>NZ_CP031969.1 GCF_003443735.1 Streptomyces sp. CC0208
CCCCAACACCCCACTGACCAGCACCAATACACCAACCACCCGACCACCAACACCGACTCTCACCACCACCGACCCCACACCGAAAGGCCGCAATCAGCGCACCCACGGCCAACGCCGCCGGCGACACATCCGTCATCACGGTCGTCCCCGCACACCGTCCTTCTTCCGAGTCCACCGAACATCTCGTCCAGGAAATCCGCAAAGAGACCGAACACAACGTCCTGGTCACCGGGACCACGGCCCTCAACATCGACTTCTCACAGAAGATGAACAGCGCACTGGTGCCCTACCTCGCGCTGGTCGTAGGGCTGGCGTTCATCCTGCTCATGATCGTATTCCGCTCGGTCCTCGTGCCCCTCAAGGCAGCGCTGGGCTTCCTGTTGTCGGTGACCGCCGCACTGGGCGCCGTCGTGGCCGTCTTCCAGTGGGGATGGCTGGGCTCCCTCTTGGGAGTCGAGCAGACCGGGCCCATCGTCTCGATGATGCCGATCTTCATGGTGGGCGTCGTCTTCGGCCTGGCCATGGACTACGAAGTCTTCCTGGTCACCCGGATGCGCGAGGCCTACGTGCACGGCGAGCAGCCCCACACGGCGATCGTCACCGGCTTCAGACACGGCGCGCGGGTGGTCACAGCTGCCGCCGTCATCATGATCGCTGTCTTCGCCGGCTTCATCGGCTCGGGTGAGCCCATGATCAAAATGATCGGTTTCGGACTGGCCATCGCGGTGTTCTTCGATGCCTTCGTCGTCCGCATGGCCATCGTTCCCGCAGTCCTGGCTCTGTTGGGCCAGAAAGCCTGGTGGCTGCCCCGTCGACTGGATGCGCTACTGCCGGACATCGACATCGAGGGAGCAAAGCTCTCGAGCTCGTTCGCACCCCTCACATCTACCGACCTTGACGCGACAGTCGACGAGCGCCCAAAAGTCGATCAACGCGTTGCTTCGTGAAGCCGAAGACTTAAGTCCGGCTACCGGCCATGGCCATAGCCGATCCGGAACCACAAACGGGGCCTCTGGCAGACGGGTTCTCGACAGACCCGGACCGGCCGGAGGCTTCGCTTGTCTGTCGCGTCGGGCTCTGATGTGTCCGCATTCACTCCGTGCTTCTCGCGGTCCAAGTCCAGCGCAGAAGTGCTGAACGGGGACGATCGTCTCCTCAGTACGGTCAGCCGCGACGCGCATCGCACCGGCGCCATCTGGCCCCACCGTGTCGACGGCGCCTGCCCGGCGAGGAGCGTCATCCTCGACCATCGCCTCCGGTGAAGCCTGCCGATCCACGGACTCGCATCGTGAAGCGGTGCACCCGGGTTTGCCGAATGGGACCGACGGCTCTGCCGGCGCATGGCGAGGGAATGAATTCACACGCGAGGTCAGCGAGCGTAAGCAACCAGGCCTATCCAGGCGACGGTTGGACTCACATTCATCCCGCCTACCTTTCGAGCGTTCTCCCACTGCCAGACCTGGCTTCGGTTTCTTCCTTCAGCCTGTCGCCGCCGTGAGGTCGGTCAGTCGCCTCAGGAGGTTCTCCACGGCATCGAGGAGCGGGTCGCCGTCTGTCCCGGTGTGACGGGTCAGGGCGATCTCGACCTCCGGGAGGGCGGGAAGTTCATCGGTCGCCGTCCCCGGTTCCACGTTCGCCGGGAGCAGCGCGGTGGCGCCGAGGCCGGCACGCGCGGCGGCTTGCACTGCGCCCAGAGCCGTGCTCTCGAAGACGACGTCCCATCGGATCCCCGCGGCTTCCAGGGCGTCGAACACGGGAATCCGCCAGCGGCACGGCTGGGAGAAGAGCACGAGCGGCAGTGGGTCCTGGCGCAGGTCCAAGGTCCGCGCAGCCGACCAAGCCAGCGGGAGGCGTGCCGTCCAGCGAGGCGCCTCGGCCAGGTAGAAGGGGTCGCACAGGGCCAGTTGGATCCGCCCCTCGGCGAGGGACTGCTTCATCAGGGGTCCGGAGCCTGTCACCAGTTCCAGCTTGGCGCCCGGGTGGAGGCCACTGAAATCGCTCAGCGCCTCGACCAGCGACGGCGTCACGAAGTCCTCCATCAACCCCACACCACAGTGTCCGGTGACGACCGGGCCGGCCGCCGCGAGCCCCTGAGCGGACAGGGCGAGGATCCGCTCGGCATAGGGCAGGAAGATCTCTCCGGACTTGGTCAGGGACACACCGGTCGTCCCTCGGTGCAGCAGCCGCTGGCCCACGGTGCGTTCGAGCCTGCGCAGCTGGTTGCTGAGAGCGGGCTGGCTGTGACCGAGGGCCGCGGCGGCCCGGCTGATGCTTCCGGACCGCACGGAGCTGACGAATGCGCGCAGCAGTGCCGTTTCGAGATCGTGGGCCATAACGACATGCTATGCCCCCTCTGTTCAGGGGAAGGGTTCCGCTCGTTTCGCCCCATCGGTAGCTTCGCTCTATGCACTACTTTCATGTCGATGTCTTCAGCGGAACGCCTTTCAGCGGGAACAGCCTTGCTGTTTTTCCCGGTGCAGCAGGCCTGAACGGATCCCAAATGCAGCGGATCACCGAGGAAATGCGCCACTTCGAATCCATCTTCCTGGATCAGAAGAATGAGGCGGGCGACGCATGGCGGGCACGGGTGTTCGATCTCAGTGAGGAGCTGGATTTCGCCGGACATCCGGTCATCGGGGCGGCAAGTGTTCTGCATGCCATGGCGGGCGGCGACACCAGCCGTACGTGGTCGCTGGAGCTGAAGGCGCGCACGGTGGAGGTGGTCAGGGAGCGCCGTGGCCACGGGAGGTACGCGAGCGTTCTCGACCAGGGCCCTCCGCAGTTCCTCGGGCGGCCCGTGCTGAACGACCTGTCCTCCTGGTTCTGCCTGGACGAGGAGGACCTCCACGCCGAACTGCCTCCCGAGATCGTCTCGACCGGGCTGCACTATTTGATCGTTCCCGTACGGACGGGAGCGCTGAAGCGGGCCAGGATCACGTCCGACATCACAGGACCACTGGGCCAGGTCGGAGCGCAGTTCGCCTACCTTCTGGACGCCGACGCCCTGGAAGGACGGCACTGGAACAACGACGGCGTCGTCGAGGATGTGGCCACCGGCAGCGCCGCAGGGTGTGTGGCCGCCTACCTCCGCCGGCACGAACGGCTCGGGGACGGCGACCAGCAGGTGCTGCGCCAGGGCCAGTTCTGTGGCCGCCCCAGCGAAATGACGATCAGCGCCCACGGCGGTCCGCAGGCCATCACCTCCGTCCGCGTCGGCGGAGAGGTCGCCGTCGTCGCCCAGGGGCGCCTTGAAGGGCTGCCGCAGTGACCGGCGGACCCGCCTACTTCGGGCCGCACGAGATCCGCAGCACGGTCGGCTACGCGGACGTACTGGAGCCCGTCGCTGCCGCCCTGCGTGACTACAGCCGCGGGCTCGGGGACGCACCGGCCGCCGTGTTCGCCCCTGCCGGCCCCGACGGCGACGTCCACGTGAAGTCGGCGTGGCTGCCGGGCCGGCAGGTCTTCACCGTCAAGGTCGCCTCGTGGTTCCTCGAGCGTGCACGTCGCGCAGGAACGCCCGCGAGCGGCGTCATCGCCGTTTTCGACGCGACGACCGGTGACCTGCGTGCGCTCCTGGACGACGAGCACCACCTCTCGGACATCCGGACGGCCGCCGCAGGAGCCCTCGCCGCGCGGATGATGGCGCGGCGCGACTCCCGCGTCCTGGGGGTCATCGGCACCGGCACTCAGGCTTACCTCCAGACGCTCGCCGTGGCCGACGAACTCCCGCTGCGCGAGGTACGCGTGTGGGGACGGCGCGCGTCCCATGTCCAGTCGCTCGCGCCCGCGTTGCATGCCAGGCGGCCGGATCTGCGCGTCATCGGTGTGGACAGCGCCCAGGCCGCATTCGACGGCGCCGACGTAGTGGTGACCGCGACCTCCAGCACCGAACCGCTGGTGGGCGCGTCATGGCTGACACCCGGACTGCACATCAACGCGGTGGGCGCCGACGATCCGACGAAGGCGGAGCTGACGTCCGACAGCCTGAGGCGTGCGGACCGGATCGTGGTCGACAGCCGTGAACTCACCGCCATCCACGGCGATCTGTCACGGCTTGCGGAAGAGGACCGCCGGGTCTACGCGGAACTCGGTGAGGTCCTCGCCGGAACGGCACCCGGCCGGGAGAACGACGAGGAAATCACCGTCTGCAAGCTCATCGGCCTCGGCGTCCAGGATCTGGCCGCCGCGGAAGTCGCTCTCAACATGCTCGGCGCACCCCGGCGTTCCCCAGAGATTCCTGCCCACGCGCGGGAGGTTCACCGGCAGACGGCGGAGGCGGGCACGCCAGCGGTCACCTGAACTCCTGCCGGCGAACTCAACGCGGCCTCCTGGCCGGACAGGTGCGAAGCCACAGGTCTGGTGTCCTGGCACAGCGACCCCGGGCAGCCAGCAGTGGACGCACCTCATGGACGGCCCGGGCGATCGTTGAGCGGTCCACGCCGTAGAGAACAGCCGGAGCTGTATGAAGAAGCTGGAACCGCAGGGCGATCAGGGTGGCGATGATCCGGTCGGTGAACACCCACTGATGGTTCGCCCCGGCTCCGACTGCCCTCGGACGGCCGCGACCCCTGCGGTTGTGCCTCGGATGCCATCCACGTATGAGCCAACTCGCCGATCAGCGGGCCGAGTCAACCGTGATGAACGCCGGTGAAGACGGGATGGGACAAGGGCCCTGCGGCCAAGGTGTTGCGTGATATGAACACCCAACCCGCACGGCCCCCATCACGTCACGGCGCACCCGCTGCGACTGCCGCGCAACATGCCGTCGATCTACTCTCCCTCGCTTGCGGTTGCGGCGACGCGGGCGGCTCAGCAGGTGTCGAGCGCGCCCACGGCCGCACGGACGTGGGCCGGCCCGAGACGCGGCCGCTCTCCGGCGCACCACCAGGAGAGCTGCCCCTCCACCTCGCGCGCATGCATGCCCAGGTTGTGTTCGACGCACAGGGGCCAGGCCTGCCCCAGACGCTCGGCGACGGTATCCTGCGCGGCGTCGGCGACGATCGCCAGGGCATGAGCGAGGTCTTCGGCCGCCTTCGGGTACAGGTGACCGCCGTGCCACTCGCCATTGGCCAGCGCAACGTAGACATACTCCGGCTCGCCCGCCTCGTAGGAAGGCTGGGCCAGCAGTTGCAGGGGCCCCTGCTCAGGAAGAGTCACTGCCAAGTCCCGGTGCAGGAGCGCAAGAGCCTCGTCCCACAAGGGGTACTCGCCCAGCCGGACGCGACGGAGCCCGGGACTGTCGAAGAGAGCATGCATAGGGCCATCCTCCGCTACGGATGGCCGACCCCAATCGCGCACCAGGTCGTTAGGGGGGACACACCGGCCCCCCTTTCACCGACACCGCCGACCGGCTTTCAGCACGGCACGCCCTTGCGGCGGGCATTCATCTACGGAATCAGAACGATCTTCCCCGTGGTTCGACCCTCCTCGCCCAGGCGGTGGGCGTCGATCACCTGATCAAGAGGAAATGTGCGATCGATGTGGACCGTGAACCGACCTTCTTCGGCGAGAGAAGCGAGGGCTTCCAGGTCGGCCCGATCAGGCTCCACCAGCATGAAGTCAGCTCGGAGACCGTTCTGCGCGGCCCATTGAACTGTGTCCGCATCGGCGCCGTTGAGTGCGACGACTCGGCCACCGGGCACCAACACCTCAGCCAGGTCCCGGATCTGCCCGGCGATGGTAGCCAGAAGGATATCGACGTCTCTCACCTGGGAGCTCACTTCAGAGCTCCTGTAGTCGATGACCTCATCGGCGCCAAGGCCCCTGACGAAATCGTGCTTTGCTCCGCTAGCGGTCGCGATGACGTAGGCACCGTGAGCCTTGGCGATCTGAACGGCGAGGTGGCCGACGCCTCCCGCCGCGGCCGGAATGAGCACCCGCTCTCCCGCAGCGACCCCAGCCACCGCCACCAGCGCCTGCCAAGCGGTAAGACCCGCTAGGGGAAGGCCCGCCGCTTGGACATGGCTCATGCTGGGCGGCTTGAGAACAAGGTGTCTCGACGGAGCGGTCACGAACTCCGCGTACGCTCCTGCCTCGGCCGGAAACCGTGGCATTCCAAAGACCTCGTCTCCCGGCCTGAAGCGCGTCACACCGGCTCCGACGGCCGCCACCACTCCTGAGACGTCCCAGCCGACAGAGAAGGGCGGTTCGCCCAAGCCTCCCCCGGTGCGCACCTTCCAGTCGACCGGATTCACGCCGGCGGCCTTCACCTCGACCAGGACCTCTACCGGCCCAGGTTGCGGCACATCAACCTCGACAACCTCGAGAACATCCGGACCACCCAATCTGCTCTGCATTACTCGGCGCATGTATCCATCGATATCAGGCCGACACCGCGGACAGGTGAGTAGCACATACTCAACATCCGCCTCCGCCAGTCCTTCAGATCATGCCGATCCCAGGAAGAACACTCCCGTCGGAAACGTCCAAGGTCGCCAGACGCGTTGCGTCTGCGGCGATGGAACCCGCTGTCCTGCGGGTTTACTTCCGGATGAGCGGTGACTCAGGTGCACTGAGGGGCCCGACCACAGGATGAGCGCGTTGACCGAACGGGCCAGGAGCGCCGTCGAGCCGGGGGGCCGCGGGCGCGGCCGCGTGAAGAAGGACTCCCTCGTCCCGGACCGAAGCACTACTAGAGCGACGGCTACGGCGCGTCCGTGCGCGCATGCTGGCCGCTCTGGCGCCTTGACTGCCCCGCCCGTCGGAAGGCGGGCGGGGTGCCGGCAGGAACGGCTCCTTCGCCAGTGTGAGGCGGTGGCTTGGGGGGTTACGGCGGGCCGGTGTCATTCGGCTCTGATGTTGTCCACGTACACGGTGCCCTTGGTGGCTGCACCGCTCCCGTGGACGAGGTAGAGATTGAACGCGGTCACCTCGGCGAGGTGAGCCGCATCGAGCACGGCTCCGGTGTGTTCGGTGTCCCAGGGAGCGGGTGTGAATTCGCTGAAGGGTGCCCGGACGTCCTGCCCGCTCGTGTCGGACAGCGGTATCTGGTACCAGAAGTCGACGCCGTCGGCGACGATCTGGAGTGCCCCGCCGTTTGCGGAGCCGTCGCCCCGCAACCACAGCGCAAGGGACGTGAAGGCGGACCAGTCAGCGTCGAGCGGCTTGCCTGCGCCGGTGTACTCGGAGCCGGTGAAGTCGTACGCGTAGGCCAGTCCGTAGGAGCCCGAGGACTTGTGGTCGGCCGACAGGGTGAGGGTGTGGGAGTTGACGTGGGTGTACGCCTGGCTCAGGGCGGTGTTGTCTGCGGCGTATCCCTCAAAGTCGTCGACCCAGCCGACGGGCAGGGGTGTGAGCTCGCCGAGGAGGACCACGGCTGAGTCGGTGAGCGTCTTGCCGTCCAACCGTGTGCTCACGGTGAGGGTCACTGAGCGGTTGTTGCGCAGGGCCGGGTCGATCGTCCAGTCGCCCGAGTAGAAGCCGTCGGTGTCGAGGCACAGTTTTCTGGCGCGTCCGCCGTTCACGGAGTAGGTGACCTGGCTCGCCCTCGCGGGTGTGACACGCACGCGGATGGTGGTCCTGGGGGCGGCTACGCGCTGACGGTCTGTAGGGGTCACGAGGTGCAGGAAGGGGGCGTTTTTGACAGCGGTGGTGTGAGCGGAGTACACCCCCCGGAGATCGGCTGCGAACAGGGTGTAGGGGTCCTGTTCGTACTTTACGAAGTCCGGGAACAGGAGGTGGCCCGGGTACGGCACATAGGCGCGCTTGGTGCCTCCGAAGTTGGCCCAGGTGAGCATGTACGTCACCTGGCGGGCGAGCGGGTCCGCCTCGATGGCTTGCGCCAGCTGGGTGAACCACTGCTGGTTGCGGACCTCGGTGCCGCCCTCCCCGAACTCGGTGAAGGCCGGGGCCTTGCCTCGCTCGTTCGCCAGCCGGACCACCATCGCCAGATCCTTCACCACTGCGTCCAGCCAGGGGGTCGGTCCGGCGTTTTCGTCGTACGAGTCGAAGCCGAGGACGTCGACGAATCGGTCGCCGGGGTAGGTCTTCAGGTAGTCGGCCGGGTCGCCTGCGAAACTCGAGTTGGGCGAGTAGGCGTAGAGCAGGTTGTGGACGCCCCTGGTGTCGCGCAGGTACTCGACGGTGTAGCGGAACAGCTCGATGAACTCGGCCGGGGTGGTGTGGCCGGCGCCCCACCAGAACCAGGCTCCGTTGTTCTCGTGGAAGGGGCGGAAGACGACCGGGATGGCGGTGCCGTCCGGGCGCAGTGCGCGTTTGACTGCCTTTGCGATGCGGTCGAGGAAGGCGTTGAAGTGTGCGTGCTTCGCGCCGCCGGGAAGGATCTGGCTGACCACTCGGCCCGTTGTGTCGTGGAAGTTCTTGCCGGTGACGAAGTTCGGCATGTGAGCGCTGAGGGTGTTGATCCCGCCGCGTGCGTCCCCCTGCCGGATGCACCGGCTGAGCGCGGCGATGTTCTCGGCTTCGCTTGCGCCCTCGGCGCCGGGACGCTCGTCGCCGTCGAGGATGAGGGTGTCCCAGCCGAAGACCGCGGGGTAGTCACCCACTCCCGCTCGGGTGTCGGACGCCCTGCCGTTGGGGGTGGTGAAGGTGAAGCCGTAGGTGAGGTCGTGTTGGTGGCCGAACAGGATGCCTTTGCCCTGCTGCCGCTTCAGATACGCGAACAGGGCGCGGGTGGCGGGGGTCGCCTCGTCGTCGACGATCCGGACCGGTGTTGGCGTGCCGGCGAGCGGCGTGGGGGAGGTCGCCGCGGCGGCTACGGTTGTTCGGGTGCCGGCTGCTGCGGCGACCGCGGCTCCGAGGAGGATGAACGTGCGACGGTTCAGGGGAGAGCTGGGCATGTATGTCTCCGTTTGACGTGGCGGTCTCTCGCCGAGGGGAGGTGATTCCCGGGGGGCCGGGGTGCACCGCCCGAGGGGTGTCGTGGGCTGGCCGCGTGTATCTCGAACAGCCTTGGGTTTGCAGGGTAGTTGGGAGGGAAGCTCCAGCGCTTCGAGCGCCGCCGGTTCATGCTCTGCGCCGGTCTGTCGCGCGCGACAGTGTGGACAGTGGCCGGGGCCGGCGCCCCTTTGACCGGTCGGGTCGTGGTGGCCGGGCGGGGCCCGGGCGAGGGTGGTGGTCATCATGACCGGCGCGGCCGACCGGATCGGGTACGTCACCCGGCAGCGTTGCGCACAGTTCGTCACCCGGGCGTAGGAACTGATCGTGCAGGTTGCGAGGCGCAGTTCGCTCTGGGGACATGGCGTTGGAGATCGAGCCGATGAGGTCGGTGGGCGGTTCGATGCGGAACGGCACGGATGACCTGATCACGGTGACGGGGTCGTTGCAGATGTTCGCGGACGGCATCGGTGCCGAACGTCGGGCGGTGGAGGGCTGTGGCACTGGTCGACAGCATCAGGGCAGGGCCCACCGCCGTGGCCGGCGAAATGCGTTGGTGAAGGGAAAACGGTCATAGTCATCGGAAAATTGGCCACCTGCACCGTCCCCTGCACGGCCGCGCCCGCAACGATCTACAGCGAGATCGGGCTGGGCAGCAGGGGACAACGCGTCCCGGTCACGGTCACGGCCGGCGCCGGAGTCCACTGGGGCTTGTCAGTTGGATGGCGCGCAGGGCACAAGCCGCCGCTCTGGCCCACGCCCTTCGTCCAGGTCGGCAGAAGGTCGACGGCGGCGCCGGCGTGGCGGCCGCGTGCGGTATCCCGATTCAGGCCGTATCACTGCCGGCGCGGCCTGAACGGCGGGAGGCCGCTGTTGTCGTGGGGTGGCTGTGACGGCCGCAGGCGTGTCAGTCACCGCCAGGTCGTGATCGGGGGTTGTCCGGTGGTGGGCGCGGGCGTGTTCCAGTACTTCCTCTACGCCCTCAACGCCTTTCGCGTGCTCCTCATCCGCGGCGCCCACGCCCCCTCCCCCCTCCGCGCGTCCACACCACGGGCCCCACTACCCGCCATTTCCTCGACCAAGTCATCCACGTGAGTTGAAGAGCACCGCCCTACAAGCAGCGGTCCTCGAGTCCGCGGGCTGATCCGGTGCGGGTCTCCGGCCGGGCGCTGCAGAACGGGAAGCCGAGCGGTGGAGCGTGGGAGGGCGAGTCCTGGCGGATCAGACGCTAACTCAACAAAGCCAGGGTAACTATGCAGAACTTGAGCCTTCTATAGAGAGTTGCTGGTAGTGTCACAGGAACTCGATAAGAGGGGGAATCTGATGAAGGTGACCGTGTTCCAGTTCGAGGGGACTGCCGAGGAACTGGATGCCTCGCAAGTACTGAAGGAACTGACCAACCAACGCCGTGGCCCCGTTTCGACAGCCCCCGAAGGCGGCCACGACAGCCAGACGCTGCCGGCTGGGATTCCAGGAGTGGCCGACGAGGGCCAGGAAACGGTGCGTCAGTTGCTGGGCCGCAGCCCGGCTCCAGGTCTGTTCATCCGGTTCCTTAAGGAAACGACCCGGTGGGACAACGTCGGTGTCTACGGCATCAAGCGCAAGAACGCGCTCCCCGACGCCCCGCTGGACTACAGCCGCTACCTGCGCCTGCGCCGGCAGGGGTCACAGTTTGGCGGCTTCGCCTACGTCTACGCGGAGTACAGCACCATCAACCTCCGGCTCAACTACAGCCGGCAGCAGCTCGACGACCTCGGCATCAAGTCCGCCCGGACCCTCACCACCGGCCACCGGGAGTACCGCGTCAGCGTCGACCTCACCGACGAGACAAGCCTGGCCGACGCCCTTCAGCTGGCCGAGCTGGCCTACCAAGCCACCTAAAACCAGACCCTCCACGGGCCGAGACCGGCAGGAAGCCGTCGGGAAGTGCAGGTGGCCTGCCCGGATTCCGGTACACCAACGGCAGTGCAGGGCCCGTTCGTGCAGGGCCCGTTCGTGCAGGCCCGGAGTCCGAAGCCGGAGGGCGTGGACAGAGCGCCGGCGTGCTGCTGGTCGACGGGCTTGCGCCGCTGACTCTCCGTCCCGGCACAGTGCCGGCCATCGACATTCCCGCTCTGCGGCTCTGCTCCACTTGGCCGCAACCCCCGGGGGTTGACGATGCTCTCCCCGCCGTGTCCGCCTGCTGCACCCCCGGAGTATCGACGATGACCGCGCCCCGTTTCCCCGGCGTCCTCGGCATGACCGCCGCGGGCCTGACAGCGTTCGGCGATGCCCCGGTGCGGGTCGCGTTCACCTTCGCGCTGCCTGGCCTGCTCACGGCCGTGCCCCGGAGCATGGGCGAGGTGCTCGCCTGCATCTCCCGTTTCCGGTCAGAACCTGTTTTCCGGCCCGTGGGCTGAGTTGGACGGGGCGGGCGTACTGATCAGCCGCCCGTGACGGCCAACAGGAGTCCGGAGGCGATCAGGCCCGCCTCGACGAGGAGGACGAAGATGTGGGCGGGCAGCCGGTCGACGATCTTCTTGCCCGCCCAGGCACCCGCCGCGCCGGCCGGGGCCAGGGCCAGGCCGATGGTGGCGCTGGTGGCGGTGAGCACGGCGGCGGCGCTGAAGACGACGAGTTTGGTCAGGTGCATCACCACCGCGGAGGCGGCCTCGGTGCCGATGTAGGCGCCGCGTATCAGGCCGCGGGCGAGGAAGAACGGGGCGACCATCGGGCCGACCGAGCCGACCAGCGCGGAGCCGAACCCGGAGGCGGCACCGACGGCGGCGAACGCTTTGTCGTCCAGTCGGGCGGCGTGCGGTTTCCAGCGCCGCCAGGCGACCATGACCAACAGGAACACGCCGATGAGGTGGGTGAGCGCGGGCAGCGGGGCGGTGGCGAACAGCGCCGCCCCGGCTGCGGCGGCCGGGGCGGCGCCGATGGCGAAGATGCCGACCAGGCGCCGGTCGATCTCGGTCCGGTTGAACCACACTCGGCTGCCGTTGCTTGCCAGCTGGGCGACGGTCAGCACAGCGACGGCATCGCGGGTGCCGAGGACGGCGACGAACACCGGCAGCAGCAGCACCCCGCCGCCGAACCCGGCCACCGCCGACAGGGCCGCGGTGGCGAACGTTGCGGCGACGATGGCGATGGCCTGTAGTGCTTCTCCCATGCCGGTGATTGTTCCGTCAGCCTGAGCGGCGGCGGGAGGCGGGGCGAGAGAGCAGAACCGGGTCGTCTCAGGCGGCTTGCGCGAAGGGGGGCGCCGTTGTGGCCGGCTTGGCGGGACGGCTCTGCCGACGCGTGAGCCGCCTGGTCATGAGGGTGATGGCGGCCCAGGTGCTCAACATTTCGGAGTGCTGGACGAGCCGTTCGTAGTCGCGTGCACGGCGGCGGGCGTGCATGATCCAGGCGAGCGACCTCTCGACGACCCACCTGCGGGGCAGGACGACGCACCCGGTGGTGTCCTTGGGGCGGCTGACGGTCTTGATCGTGAGGTTGAGGTGCTGTTTGGCCCAGGACACGAGCTTGCCCGCGTAGGCGCGGTCGGCCCGGACGATGGTGATCTCGGGGTGCATGAGGCGCAGCCGGAAGAGGACTTCCCTTTGCCGGGGCGGAGTCGTGCAGGTCGGCCGGGGTGACCATGACCGGCAGGGGCAGTCCGCGAGTGCGGTGCCGACCACGAGGTGGCGCTTGCGGCCGGTGATCTTTTTACCCGCGTCGTAGCCGCGGCTGTCCTTGCCGACGGTCTCTGCGGCCTTCACGGACTGGGAGTCGATCACGGTGGCGACTGCCCGGGAGCCGTTGCCCGTCTCGCGGCGGATATGTCCGGCGAGCGGGTCGCGGATCTGGCCGACGACACCGGCCGCGGGCCCAGCGGGCCAAGAAGCCCCAAACAGTCCGCCAGGGCGGGAAGCCAGCGGGTAAGGCCCGCCATTTGCAGCCGGTGTCCACGACATGGCGAATCGCGTCGACGACCTCGCGGCGGGGATGCTCCTTTGGCCTGCCGCCGCGGCTGGTCTCGCAGGCCGGGGCGGGCAGCAGCGGTTCGAGCAGGGCCCGTTCGGTGTTGGTGGTGTCCGGGGGGAACGGCGAGGGCGCATGGCGGGGCCTTCGAAGGGCGCGGTGGGACCGCGCACCGACAGACGGCCCCAGCGCAGGTCAGGAGCTGACGACGAGGTCGAGGGCGGATTCGATGGAGTTGAGCCGCACGGTGATGTGCTCGACCCACTTGCCGCCCGGGTAGGCGCCGGCGTGCGGGGCGATGGTGCCGGTGACGAGCCGGCGGAACCCGGCCGGCTCCTCCCTGACCACAGCCCGTTCGCAGGCTTCCAGGGCGGCCCGCTCGGCACCGCGCTGACAGCCGTTCGCGCGGGTCCAGACCAGCGGCCGCCATCCCTCCTCCCCCGCCCGGTCCTTCAGCAACGCGAATCCGGACCGCACTAGGCCGGCAGACAGATCGCCCGCGCATACCCGCTGAGGGAACAGCAGACCGGCGGGTCCGGTCTCGAACAGCACGAACCGGACGGTGTCCCATGTGCCGCCGGGCGGCATCACCTCGCCGCCGCGAGGCTCGGTGTCGGCGTACGCCTGAATGTGCTCAGTCGCGTACAGGTGAACGTGTTCACTGTCCTTGCAACTGAATCAGCTTTCCCGCCGGTACGCGCCGGGGGCCAGCCCGTGCATGCGCTTGAACGCGTTGGCGAAGGCGAACTCGGAGGTGTATCCGACCTGGGCCGCGATCGATCTCAAGGGCGCTTCCGTCGCCCGTAGAAGGCGGGCTGCCGTGGTCAGTCGCCACCAGGTCAGGTAGCCGAGGGGCGGTTGACCGATCATCGAGGTGAAGCGCCTGGCGAACGTTGCCCGCGAAAGGCCGGCTTCCGCGGCGAGTTTCGCCACGGTCCAGGGCGCTGCCGGGTCGCGGTGGACGGCGTGGAGGGCGGCGGTGACCGCCGCGTCGTTGAGTGCTGCAACCCAGCCTGTGGTGCTGTTGCGGGTGGGCTGTTCGGCAAGCCAGATGCGCAGGATGTACATCAGGAGCGTGTCCAGGAGCGCGGGGACGGTTGCGCTGGTGCCCAGGCGCGGATTGCCCACCTCGGCAGCCAGGAGTTGCACCGACGCGTGCAGCTCGGGGTGGCGGTCCCGATCGGCAGGCAGGTGGATCAGGTCGGGCAGGGTCAGCAGCAGGGGGTGGGTTCGGGACGGATCGAGCCGGTAGGCACCGCAGAGCACCACGGTGGCCGGGCCACCCTGACCGAGCCGGTCGACGCTGTCCGACGCGTAGGGCCCGGCCAGCTCAGCGTCGTCGGGGGTACAGGCAGGGGCAGTGACCACGGTTGCCGGGCCGTCGGCCAGGGTGTGCCCGCTGCCGTGCGGCAGGAAGAGCACATCGCCCGCACCCAGTTGGACCGGTGCGGCGTGCGGGGGCAGGAGCCAGCAGTGGCCCTCCAGGATCACCTGGAAGCCTGCCGAACCCGGTACGGACGCGAACTGCTGTCCCCAGGGTGCATGCCATCGCACGTACGCCGACCGGGGCCGGCCGGTCCGCGCCACCGTGATCACATCGCTGAGCACATCCATGGGGCGAGCGTACGCATGAGACGCACACGCATGAACAGGTCACCCTGACGCATGGATCGTCTCCGTATGCGGCCCGTAGGTTCACTCCATGAAGATGAAGACCGCGCGTATCCACGCGTTCGGCGATGCGTCCGTGATCCGTTACGACGACGTTCCGCAGCCTCGACCCGGCGCCGGTGAAGTGCTCGTCCGCGTCGCGGCGACTTCGTTCAACCCCACCGAGGCCGCGTTGCGCGCCGGGCTGCTGCAGGTGTTCCTTCCCGTGGATCTCCCCTACACGCTGGGCTGGGACGTCGCCGGCACGGTTGCCGAGATCGGCCCGGGGACCGAGGGGTTCGCCGTCGGCGACCGCGTCATCGGGCGGCTGGAGGGTGCCGGTGCGGCCGCCGAGTACGTTCGGGCGCCGGGTGAACTGCTGGTCCCGGCACCGGCGTCCGTTCCTCTCACGCACGCCGCAGCCGTGCCGGTGGCGGGCCTGACAGCCTGGCAGGCGGTGTTCGAGCACGGAAAGGTGACCGCCGGCCAGCGGGTCCTGGTCAACGGCGCGGGAGGAGGGGTCGGCGGCTTCGTGATACAGCTCGCCAGGCACACCGGGGCCGAGGTGATCGCCACGGCCAGCGCCCGCAGCGCCCAGGCAGTCCGGCGACACGGGGCGAACCACGTGATCGACTACACCGCCGGGCCGGTCGCCGCAGCGCTCGACGGCCCAGTGGACACCCTGCTCAATCTCGTTCCGCTGAGCCCGCACGATGCCGCTGCTCTGGCATTTGCGGTACGGCCGGGCGGGCAGATCGTCTCGATCGCAACACCTGTCGAACCGCCTGCCGACGCCGGGGTGAGGGCGATGCACATGGTCGCCCGCAACGACGTGGTGCAGCTGGCGGCACTCGTGGAACTCGTCGACGCGGGTGAGGTCGCACTCGACATCAGCGCATCACACCCGCTGGCCGACCTCGCGGACGTCCACCGCCTCGGTGAAGCCGGCCGGATCCGCGGCAAGGTCGTCATCATCCCCTGAGCCCGACGCCGCACCCTGTAGCCGCCTCCCCAAGCCACAACTCGGTGGGCACGTTCACGTGTACGCAGCTGAGCACATTGGCGAGTACGCCGACACTCGGGGCATGCCCGAGGCTCGGGGCATGCCTGCTCGCCTTCACCATGCGGGCCCGCACCACCTCGACGATGCCGGCCTCATCGACGTCACCCGCGTCGTCCTGGACACCGCCCCCGTCCGGGCAAAAAAAGGGGGGTCGAACACACAGGCCCGAGCCCCGTGGACCGGGACAACCCGGCTTCCAGGATGCGTCCTGTCGGACGCGAACGGACCGCCCCTCCTCGTCGGCGTCCCGGCCGGCAACACCCACGACAGCAAAGGGCTAAGCCCATGGCCGAGGGCCACCAAACGCAACACGACCCCTACCGCGGACGGCACTTCACGCCACAACGGCTGCACGCGGACAAGGCCTACGACATTCCCCACCTGCGGAGATGGTGGTGGGGCAAGCACATCAGCGTGCCCATGGCCCGCAAAAGAGTCGCGTCCAGCGAACGAAGAGAGCACGCCGGAGATGGGCGATCGAGCGCACGATGTCGTGGCTGTCCCGCTACCGCAGACTCAGCCCCCGCTACGAGCGCGACCCCCGCAACTGCCTGGCCTTTCCCGGACTTGCCGCCGCACTAAATCGCGAGGCAGCCGACGCAGATAGCAACCGGGCTGGCTCTGGTCACCTGTGTGCGGTCCAGGCCGGGACCGCCGGGCGTTGTGCGGCCGACCCTTCAACCGGACTACGTCAGGACGAGAGGCACGGTGATGGTGAGGTGTTCGTCGGCGGTTGGCAAGGCGGCGGCAAGAGCGTTCATACGAGCTGCGAGGTGGCCGATCACCCGCCTGGTCAGTTCCTCGTCCCACTGCGCTGTGCCTTCCGGCGGCAGGCACATCTCCTCCCTGGCAGGGGGGTTGTCACCGAGATAGCGCGCGGTATCCATGTTGACGACCCAACAGGCCAGCGCGATCTTCACCTGCCCGGGTGCCGCCCACTGCGCCCGTATGTGGGCGCACATGCTGAAGTCGTCCCCGCCGAATGTGACCGTCGTGGAGAACGACCTGCCACGGGGGTACTGCCGTATCAGCTTGAGTATTGCTGGTTCCACAACGGCTCGCGCCATAGGTTCCGCATACACCGTCTGCCCCCCCCTGCCGAGCCTGGCCTTCAGCATCCCAGACGGGGCCTGCGACGAACAGATCGGCTGCCGTCCCGACCGTTTCCCCTCCACGGGAACGCTGTGCACCTCGTGGGCATGCAACCGGCGCCGCACGCTGCGGGATGGCTGTTGGCCACATTCGGGACATGGCGTGACGTCGGTCTTCAGGTCTGGCCCGGGTGGCCGGCTGCTGCGCAACAATCGCGGGGCAGCCCGCTAGAGTTCGCGGCGACCTTCGAACGAAGCGCATTCGCCAGGCGCCTGGCTGCGGCCGGCTACCCCTGGCAGCACCTCGTCCTCACCAACGTGGCCGCGCTCGCCCTGTCCGCCGCGGCTGTCTCGGCCTACGCCACCGCGCTCTCGTTCCTGCCGACGTGCGCGCCATACCTCCAGCCGACCCCGGTAACCAGCCTTCGCCTCCCCACCCCTCACACCTATGCCCCACGCTGGCGGCCATCGTCACCCAGCGCGCACCACGGTGGAGTCCACCCAGCGGACGGTGTCCGGCATCGCCACCACAGCCAGGCATGGGAGTGCCGCAACCGGAACAGCGCGTCGAGCGTCGCGGCGCGCGGCCGCGTTCGCCGATCCGCTTCTGCCGCGAGCGAGGCCCGCGTGACCGCCCGGCAGGGGCCGGCGCCGCCCTGCATTCTGGAATCGCCGCCGCTGCTTGCCCAACTCCTGCCTGTTCACCGCCTTGGACTTCAGCTTCCGGGGCCGCATCCAGATCAGCTGCCATCCCAAAGGCTCATCGGGCTCGGGCTCGGGCTCCTGGTCCTCGTTGAGCGCGGCAGCCATCCACGCGCGGGCCACGCGGGCGCGTGCGAGTGCGTCGCCGGGATTGGGGCTTCCGGGGTGCTCATGCGACTCCCCCTGTGGTCCGGCCCGGTGTGTGCTGGGTGCCGGGCTGGCGGGTGTACGGCTACCCGGCTGCCGCCGGGGGTGGGCGGCGGCCGTGGCCGGGGGCGCGCTCCCGCTTGCCGTCCTGGATTCCGGCGGCCAGCCGAGCGGCGGCTTCGGGGGTTCGGCGGGACTGCTCCAGGGGCGCCTGGCGAGCCCGAGCTACGGCTGCGCTGCACCCCGAGCCTGATCCGCACCCAGTTCGGCGGATCACCGAACACCCGCTGATACGTCGGCCGCTGACGCTCGTTCATCTCGTCGAGCGCCTGCGGATGCCCCCGCCACAGCAACTCCAGCGTGATCACCGCGTACGAGTGCCTTGTGTCTGCAGAGGCCGTATGCGGATGAGCCAGCGTGCGATTGAGGAGGTGCGTCGGTGGGGACACTTTCGTGCCGCACATAGCCGGGCGGGTTGCATCCCGGAGAGTCGATATGACCAAGCTCACCTCGCTGGTGCCGGAGGCAAGGCATCCGCGATCATGGAGCTCACAGTGGCGACCCGATGAGCCAGATCGCTGGCAGGGACGTCGATGAGCTCGTAGCCAAATGCGCGATAGCTCTCTTCGTGGATCTTTTCGAAAGCCAGTGATTCCTGAAAACTGATCCGCCGGGCTGCGGTCGGCTCGCAGAAGCCCACATTGCGAACGAAGAACACTTGGCGCTCGTAGACCCCTTCCGAGGTGATCCGTTCGAGTTCCGCGGCCAGCGCCGGGGACACCGGCCACCCCAAGTAGGTGGTGAGGGCGTGGGTGCAGACCGGTGATCGGTCGAAGACCTGAAGAGAACCGGTGGCCTCCAACTGTCGCTGCCGCTGCAGAGCCACGATCTCGTCGATGAAGGACGGGCGTGTCCATGGCTGGTCGTCGCCCAGCGCCTGTGCTCGTGTGATGACTGCCGTTGCTGCCTCCTCGACAACCCCGTATCCAAACTCGTCCAGGCACCGCAGGATTGATGTCTTGCCCGCGCCCGGCGTGCCGGTGAGAACGTACCGCCGCATGATTCGAGAACCCTTTCTTGCAGGTCGGGACAGGCTCACTGGTCCGATTTGGCCTCTGGCCGAAGGCAGCAAGCACAGTGGAGTCCTGGAGATGGGGTGGGGGACACAGGCGGATCCTCGAACGGCTGATGTGCCGGAGACGCCTCTGAGAGCCGAGGCGATGAGCAAGGCGACCACGGCCAGATTGCTCAACGTCCTGCTTGGTACCAGTACATCCTGTCGGCCAGCGTCTCGGCAACCGTCGCTGGTACGCCGTGGTCGCAGCGCAGTACGTGACTTGGTCCTCGTCATCCCGCCGGGTGGCGCGATGACTTCGGGAGCCGTCCCGCCGGGGGCGGTCACGACTGGCTTTGGCGTGGGTTTCGACACCGCCTGTCGCCCAGGGACGACACCGCCCGGTGCTGGCGGAGAGTAATAGCGACGAGATTTGACATCACTTCGGGGCTTGCGATGGGAGGATCGGTGTGCTCCTCGTAGTGAGGGGGCGCCGATGCCGCCCAAGACCAAGGTCGATCACTACGCGGCCATCGCCGACCGCCTTACCTTCGGCGGCAACCTCACCCAGACCGGCACCGACTCCTACCGCCTCGCCATCACCCAAGCCGCCGGGCACAACGCCGGCAGATGAGCTGCGACCTCTCCGTCCATGACGGATGCAAAGGAACTGGTGCCTGTCGGGGTCGTGCAGCCGGGTTACAAGGTCGACTCCTGGCGGCCTGCGCCACTGTCGTCCAAAAGGCCGAACATCGGCAGACAGGGCGGCAGCCCGACGACCGACACCGGGACATGCTGGTGCACCTGCCAGCGGGCTCGCGTCAGTCTCAGCCGCCGCATAATCGCAGGTTGGCCACGCACCACATGCCGCTCGACCCCGTCGAGTTCGTAACCGTGTTTCATGGATACGGTGAACGAGGAGGCGTTGTCCTCGAAAGCACCCGACATCGCCTCGAGTGCGTTCAGGCCGACAAAGGCCAGGTGCAGCACTGCGGCACGCATCTCCGTACCGATCCCTTGCCGCTGGAACGGTGCCCCGAGCCAGGAGGCAGTGCTCACCTCCCGCAGCATGGCAAAATCCCGGGCCGCGATAGTCTGCAGGCCGACGACCTGGTCTTTTTCAAAGACAACGAGGTTCAGGGCCCAGTTCTCAGGTGACCAGTTCCCCCTGCGCAACCAGTGGTGCTGCACCACCGAGCGCGCCCGGTCCGCTGGAGGCAAATCGGTCCACGGCACGAGGAAGGGCATGCGGTCCGGCTCGTGGACGCCTTCTGCCGCAAGCTCACCCAACTCGGCAAGCTCATCCTCGCTGGGCAGTCGCAACTCCAGACGCGGGGTACTCAGACGCAGTCCTACCAAGGGCCAGTGGTCAATCAGCATGCGTCATTGTCGAAGACGAGCGCAGCCCCGGTCATCTGAATTCCACGCGCGGCCAGACACGAGGTTCGGCCTGTGAGTCACCGGCTCGGCGGGCGACGCACACCCAAGTGGTGTCAGTTCCGAGACTCTGGCTCAATTTCCGTGATCGCATGGCTGTGAGTGACACCGGTTGGGTAGGCAGCGACGCTTTTCCGTATGCGCGCCCGGATTTCGACCCAGAGCTGCTGACAGACAAACGAGTCTCAGTCAGCAAGGTCTCTCGCTTCGTAGCTGGCCAGCCCCAGGGCAAGCAGGGGCGGCACCAGTGCGTTCAGATACCAGGCCATGTCCGTGAGGGCTGGTGCTCCGGAGAGGCTCCGCCGGTCGATCGTCGGGATGAAGGAACAGTGCGATCGGCCAGCATGAAAAAGTAGTTGGCCGCCGGTTTCTGCAGTTGATTGATAGATGCAGACACCGACGTGGTGGTCGACGTTGGTCGGTGAATCAACCAAGGTCAGGACCTCAGCTGCCTGGTCGGTTGAAGCCGACTGCCAGTCGAACAGGCCGTCGTGGTTGACCACGTAGGAGATACCAAGCGGTTCCTGCAGCGACCACCCCTCACTGGCCAGAGCTCGCAGCACGGCGTCTACGGTGACGGCGCGTGCGAACACGAGATCGATGTCGGCGGTCCTGGACATTCGCGGCTCCTGCGGTGGGGTTGATCGCTGTCGGAAGCATTTCACCTGTTGGCATCCGTCATGGAGCGAGGAGCACTCGTTTCCGCAGGGTGCGAAGCCGGCTCGGCCGAACATCTGGCGCTGGAGCATCTTGATGCAGTTAACGTGCCCTTCCACGACGCCCGAGCTCCAGGGCAGCGTGAGCCCGGCGGTGACCGCAGCCCCGTCACGATCGATGCCGGCGGCGAGGGTGTGGAGACCGGGCAGGTCGTCCTGGCGGACTGCGTCGAGCCAATCGGGCAGCCGTTGGCCCTGCCGCTCGGTGAGGATCTGGGCGAAGGAGCGGACATGTCCGGTGAGGGCTTCCAGTTCGGGACAGTGGGCCAGGACGGCCTCGAGCCGCAGCTGATCGACCTTGGAGAGGGAGTCGGGGTGGCGCAGGATCCAGCCGGCGACGGTGCGGGGTGAGGGCGGGGGTGCGTTGCCCGGATCGGCCGAAAGGCGTTTGGTGCGGAAGTAGGCGCGAACTCGCTGGTAGCTGGCTTTGTAGCCTAGTGGCACGATCTCCTCCCATGCCTTCCATGCGTTGGTGCAGCCTTGGTTCCAGCGGTCGTCCAGGTAGGGCTTGTACTCGTCGAGGACGGAGGGGCGGCCCTGCCGCTGGCCGTGGAAGAGGTCTTTCGGGGTGGTGGCGTCGGCGAGGAGCTTGACCGGGCGGTAGGTCATCCCGAGCTGGCGTTGGATCGCGCGGCGGCTGTGGCCGGCCGCCAGCAGGGCGTGGACGGCGACATGGTTGGCCCGGGTTCTGTCGGCGAACCGGTGGCCGGTGGGCCACGGCGAGCCAGAGGGGTCAGCTAGTTCATCTGCTTCCTTGACCTGTTGGGATGGCTCAAGTGCGGTGCCTCGAAGGCAGCCCCGCTGGTCGGCGACGCACCGTTCGGCGGCTTCGCTGAGGTTGTGCCACAGGTGCCAGCGGTCCGCGACCTGCACTGCCTGCGGTGCCCCGACGGTGGCGCGTTCGGCGAAGAACGGAGCCCGGTCCCGGCAGACGACCTCGATCCCTGGCCTCTTGGCCAGCCAGGTGGCCAGGCTGGATTCCTCCCGGTCTGGCAGCAGGTCCACCGGCCGTCGCGTTTCGACGTCGACCAGCACCGTGCCGTAGTGCCGGCCTTTGCGCGTCGCGTACTCATCGACGCCGACCACTCTCGGGGCTGGCAGATCCGGTTCGGGCAGCGCCTCGACGAGCCGCAGTACGGTGCTGCGGCTGACGGACACTCCAATGACGCCAGCCATCCGAGCTCCCGCCCGGCCGGCCAGGGCCAGGCCGACCGCCGCGATCGTCGAACGCAGACGCTCGGTCCACCGGCCGTACCTCCGGGTCAGTCCCGGCACCTGCTCAACGAACGTCCGTCGCCCGCACGAAGCGACCGGGCAGGCGAAGCGGCGGACCGCAGACAGAGCACCACCCGGCGCCCCGCGCTGGGAACATCCGTAGGAAACCGCAGATAGGAGCTATGAACCCGGATCGACCAGTTCCCGCAGCCGAACACGCCGAACCGGCCGTTGTGCTGCGGGCCTCGACTCGTATCGTCTAGTTGCTCACGTCCACCGACACCACCGGCACGTCCGCGATCGACGGAAACAGCAACTCCTCCAGCCGGAGGACCACTTCTTCCACGGTCCGGAACTGTCAGGTACCCGAGGTCACCACTGATCATTTTCGGGCGACTTTCAGGAGCCCAACACGACCATGAACCGTGACTCAGCGTGCGCAGGTCACGGAAATTGAGCCAGAGTCAGTTCCGATGGACATTCACGGGCGCGTTGATCAACAAGCGGTCGCCGAACTCACCGACAGGCGGTGTCGCTGTCATCCATGTCGGATCGGGCGCCAATCCGCGTCCGTCCTGGATCCTTGGTCCTGGCCCGGCTTGCGGTGGTGAGTGTTCCGGGCAGTTTCGCCCGCAACACTCACGACACCAGAGCAGCAGCCGGCTTACCGGGCGAGTTCAGTCGGTTCGTCCAGTCTCGTCAGCTTCCGCGGGTTTCTGACCAGGTAGACCCGGGTGACCTGCCCGTTCTCCACCACGAGGCTCACCGCTGTGGCCAGCTCGCCGTCGATCTCGATCCGGCCGGCAGGTGCGCCGTTGAGCCACACGGCCGTCGTCGCGAGCGCGGCCACTTCCACCCGGTTCGTGCGCGCGAGCACCTTCGCCACGAGCTCGACCCCGTGGATCGGAGCCAGAGCGGCGGCCGCCAGCCCGCCACCATCGGCGATCAAGACCACGTCCGGCGCCATGACCTCCACCAGCTCCTGCAACTGCCCGGTGCGCAACGCGAGCAGGAACCGCTCCACCACGGCCCGCTGCTCCGACCGGCTCACCTGGACCCGCGGACGCCGGGCCGCCACATGCTCGCGTGCTCGCCGCGCGATCTGCCGCACCGCGGCCGTGGACTTCCCGATGGCTTCGGCGATCTCGCCGTACGGCAGCTCGAAGACCTCGCGGAGCACGAACACCGCCCGCTCCGTCGGCCCGAGCGTTTCAAGGACGGTCAGCATCGCGATCGAGACGCTCTCCGCGAGCTCTACGTCCTCGGCGACATCAGGGCTGGTCAGCAGCGGTTCCGGTAGCCACTCGCCGACATAGTCCTCGCGGCTGCGTGCCAACGTCCGCAGCCGGTTGAGCGCTTGCCGCGTGACGGTCCTGACGAGGTACGCCCGCGCTTCGCTCACTCGCGACTGGTCGACCTCGGCCCACCGCAGCCAGGACTCCTGCAGCACGTCCTCCGCGTCTGCCGCGGAGCCGAGCATCTCGTAGGCGACCGTGAACAGCAGGCTGCGATGGGTGACGAACGGGTCCTCGGTCATACCGTCGACGCCACGCCGGACGTCTCAGGACGCGCGGCCAGCGGGATCTCGCAGGCATCGGAGTAGCCCTGCGAGGTGATCCCATGCGCCGTGTTGCACCTGGCCGCCAGGTTGGCGAAGCCGATGAACACGGTGAGTTCGACCAGCGCCGCCGGGCCGAGCCGGCCGAGCAGACTCGCCGACAGCTCATCGGTGACGGTCGTCGGCGTGTTCGTCATGGCCTCGGCGTACTCCATCACCTCCCGCTCCAACGGCGTGAACACCTCCGACTCCCGCCAGCGCGGCACCTGGCTCGCCTTGGCCAGGTCCAGGTTCTGGTTCAGTGCCGCGAAGTAGTTGATGTCGAGGCACCAGCTGCAGCCGACCTGTGCCGCGACGGCCATGTGGGCGAACGTCTTGAGGCTCGCGTCGGCCGCGTCCCAGGTGCCCACCTTGGCTGAGAACTCCTGGTTGGCCTCGGCGAGTTTGGGGTTGTTCCACAGCACCTCGTGGGGCTCGGGCACGCGACCGAGCTGCTTGATCAGGTTTTCGCGAAGCTCGGCGGGGAGCTCGGCCTTCGGGACGCGTAGCGCCATGGTGTTCTCCTTGGACGTTTGCCTGTGTGGCATGAAGACACCACCGGGCCCGCGAATGTGACACCCATCATCGCCACTGCTCATCGATCGTCAGCGCGCACAGGCCGACCCGCAGTCACTACGTCAGCAGGAATCTTCGCGGCAAGCCGCAACCGGTCGGCCCCCGCCCGCCGTCGGCCCGTGCCGTCACGCGCTGGCTCCTCGCCCACCCCGACGCCCTGCCCGAAGGCGACTGACTCCAGCCGCCGGTTGGAGCTGGTGCTGAGCGTAGTAGTTGGTCTCGTGCTCGTGGTAGCGGCGGCGACGGGAAGCAGCGGGCATGGCGGGCTCGGCAGAGGTGATCGGCGGGACGAGTGCTGTTTGGAGAGTTGGGCGAGGGTGGCACGGACACCGGTGAGCTGGGCGGTGGCGAGCTGTGCCCACTCGTCGTCGGGGTAGCGGGCCAGGTGCGGATCGAGCGTGCCCGTGATCACCCGGGTGAGCCGGCCGAGGATCTGCCGGAACTGCCGCTTGTCGTTGCGGGCTGGTCCATCGACTCGCGGCAGGCCCCCTCTCGGAGCCAGCGCCGTCCTCCCACAGCTGGAGGGGACCGAGACCTCGGCGGCGACGGCGGAAGCCCTCCGTGGCAGCCCGCACATCCCGCGTGCCCTTCCGCTCCTCCTCGTACTCCGGTCCCGGTGGTGAGGTGAGGGCCGTGGAGAAACTGAGTCTCCAGTGCCCGTATGAGCAGTGGAGAAACCAGGGAAATCGACCGTGTGTTCTCGTATTCGCCGGGCACGAGGAGCAGCGGAGGTTGATAACTATGGTTCCCCTGCTTGTCGTTCTTCTGCTGGCCCTAATCCTCTTCGGCGCGGGCTTCGCGCTGAAGGCCCTGTGGTGGCTCGCGGTCATCGTGCTGGTCGTCTGGCTGCTGGGCTTCGTCATGCGCTCCGCTGACACGGGCGGCCGCAAGGGCCGCTGGTATCGCTGGTAACCCACCACTCATCAGCGGCACGTCTGTGGGCTCCGGAGGTATCCGGAGCCCACAAGCATGTCCCGGATCAGAACATCTCATCGGTGAAACCCTGCGCCTCCGAAACACCGGACCTCAGCTTCGTCACCGCGGAATCCGACGGGCTGGCAAGGGAGCAACGTTCACCTTGCGCCTGTCTCTGGGAGACGTCTGCGGAGCCGGCAGGTCTGCGTCCTCCGCTGAACTCCATCGCCCTATCCCTGAGCGGCGGTGATGAGCAGGTCGCGGTCGCGAAGGACGCCGAGACGTGCGCTCAGTGTGCGTCGCCCGCTCCCGAGACGGCGAGGGGAGGTTCACCGACGGTCGTCGGGCCCTCGTGCATGCTCCTGCTTGTCATTTTCCCCGCGCCGTTCAACATCCAGTGAATTCGGCGGCGAAGAGCGACTCCGGCGAGATGCCAAGAGCCCTGCCAGGACCGCGCGTCGGCCGTGCGCCATCGGGGCGGCTCGGACCCTCCGGTCCAGACGTACGTCGCGGCGCACGGCCGGCCACTACCGCAAGCTCGGCACGGACGTTCGCATCGGTGCGGTGGTCCGCGTCCAGGGGGCGAAGCTCGTCCCCGCGTCGTGCGTCTCCTCCTCGTGGTGGATGGGTCTGCCCGACCCGGTCAGGGGTGTGCCCGTTCCGCCCCGTCGGGTGGCGATGATCTCCGCCGCGATGGACAGGGCCGTCTCCTCGGGTGTGCGGGCGCCGAGATCGAGGCCGATCGGCGACCGCAGCCGGGCCAACTCCCCGTCGGTCAGGCCCGCTTCACGCAGCCGTCGTTCCCGGTCGGCGTGCGTACGCCGTGAGCCCAGCGCGCCGACGAACGCGGCCGGCATCCGCAGGGCCGCTTCCAGCAGGGGCACGTCGAACTTGGCGTCGTGGGTGAGCACGCACAGCACCGTGCGCGCGTCGGTCGCGGTGCCGCGCAGGTAGCGGTGCGGCCAGTCGACGACGACATCGTCGGCCTCGGGGAAGCGGGTCGTGGTGGCGAAGACGGGGCGGGCGTCGCACACGGTGACGTGGTAGCCGAGGAACTTGCCCACCCGTACGAGTGCCGCGGCGAAGTCGATCGCCCCGAAGACGATCATGCGGGGCGGCGGCACACTCGACTCGACGAGCAGGGTCAGTCCGCCGGGGCAGTGCGAGCCGTCCGCCGACAGCTCGACCGTGCTGGTGCGGCCGGCGTCCAGCAGGGCGCGGGCTTCACCGGCCGCCGTACGGTCCAGCTCCGCGTGCCCGCCGAGTCCGCCTTCGTACGAGCCTGCCCCGGACTCCGCCCGGGAGGGCCGGGAGGGCTCCCCCACCGCTTCGCTCGGCCGCACCAGCAGGGCTGTGCCGAGGAGATGGGCGGGACCGCGTACGACGCGGGCGAGGGCTGCCGGCTCGTCCCGGACGGCTGCCGACAGGGCCGACCGGAGCACCGGCCGCGCGGGCGCGTCCGTGCCGACCGGGGTGACCATGATGTCGATGATCCCGCCGCAGGTCAGGCCGACCGCGAAGGCGTCCTCGTCGCTGTATCCGAACCGTTCGACGAGCGTCTCGCCGTCCTGCAGCGCCTGGACGCACAGGTCGTACACCGCTCCCTCCACGCAGCCGCCGGAGACGGAGCCGATGACCGTGCCCTCACTGTCGACGGCGAGGGCTGCGCCGGGGCCGCGCGGGGCGCTGCCGCCGACGGCCACGACGGTGGCGACGGCGAACGCGCGGCCCTCCTCCATCCAGCGGTGCAGTTCCCCGGCGAGGTCAAGCACGGACACCTGCCATCAGGACGCGGTCGGGGCGGATCGGCAGGTCCCGGTGGCGTACGCCGGTCGCGTGCCAGACCGCGTTGGCGACGGCCGCGGCGGCGCCCACGATGCCGATCTCCCCGATGCCCTTGATGCCGACCGGGTCGTCGGGGTCCGGGTCGTCGATCCAGTCCGCCTCGATGGCCGGAACGTCGGCGTGGGAGGCGACGTGATAGCCGGCGAGGTCGGCGCCGTAGTGGCTGCCCAAGGCACGGTCACGGACCGCCTCCTCGTGCAGGGCCATGGAGATGCCCCAGGTCATGCCGCCGACGAACTGGTTGCGGGCGGTGAGCGGGTTGACGATCCGGCCGGCCGCGAAGATGCCGAGCATCCGGCGCACCCGGACCTCGCCGGTGGCGGGGTCGACGGCGACCTCGGCGAACTGGGCGCCGAAGGAGTGCCGTTCCGCCTGGGCGAGGGCGCCGATGGCCTCCGTGGTGTCCGAGCGCACGGTGATCCCCTCCGGCGGGATGTCGGCGCCGAGGGCAAGCCGCTCCCGCAGTTCCCTGGCGGCGATCGTGACCGCCCAGGCCCAGGAGCGGGTTCCCATGGAGCCGCCGGCGATGAACGCGGGGCCGAGGTCGCTGTCGCCGATGCGCACCCGGACGTGTTCCGTCGCGGTCTGAAGGGCGTCGGCGGCGATCAGGGTGAGCGCGGTCCGGGCGCCGGTGCCGATGTCGGCGGCGTTGATCCCCACGGTGTAGGTGCCGTCCGCCTCCGCCGTCACCGCCGCCGTGGACGGGCCGGCGCCGGCCGGGAAGGAGGCGGCGGCCGTGCCGGTGCCGAGCAGCCAGCGTCCGTCGCGGCGCAGACCGGGGCGCGGGTCGCGGTCGGCCCAGCCGAACCTCCGGGCGCCTTCCCGGAAGCAGGCGATGAGGTTGCGGCCGCTGAACGGCAGCCCGGACACCGGGCCCGTCTCGGGGTCGTTGCGGGCGCGCAGTTCGATCGGGTCGAGGCCGCACTTCACGGCGAGTTCGTCCATCGCCGACTCCAGCGCGAACGACCCCGGTGCCTCGCCCGGCGCGCGCATGTACGTCGGGGTCGGCACGTCGAGGCGTACGAGCCGGTTGGCGGTGTGGTGGGCGTCGGCGCCGTACATGGTCCGGGCCGGGCCGGCGGCCGACTCGACGAACTCGTGCACGGTGGAGGTGGCGCTGAGGGAACGGTGCTCCAGCGCGCGCAGTCGGCCGTCGGCGCCGGCGCCGAGCCTGAGGCGCTGCCGGGTGGGGCTGCGGTAGCCGGTGAGGGAGAACATCTGACGGCGGGTCATGACCACGCGGACCGGGCGCTGCAGTTCGGTCGCGGCCATGACGGCGGCCACCTGGTGGGCGCGGATGCCCTTGCTGCCGAAGCCGCCGCCGACGTGTTCGGAGCGCACCCGGACGGCGGACGGGTCGAGCGAGAACATCTGCGCGAGTTCGCTCGCGACCCAGAAGGTGCCCTGGTTGGAGTCGACGAGTTCGAGCCGGCCGCCGTCCCAGCGGGCGGTGGCCGCGTGCGGCTCCATCATGGTGTGGTGCTCTTCCGGGGTGGTGTACTCGGCGTCCACGACGACGGCGGACGCGGCGAGTTCGGCCTCCAGATCGCCCTTCTCGATCACCGCCGGCATGTGGCTGTCGATCGCGTAGGCGTCGGGGTGCTCGCCGGTGAAGTCGACGTCGTGCGGCTCCTGTTCGTAGTGCACCACCAGCGCTTCGGCGGCCTCCCGGGCCTGTTCGGAGGTCTCGGCGACGACCAGCGCCACCGGCCAGCCCGCGTACGGCACCCGGTCGTGCTGGAAGACGGTCGCGGTCGGGTCCGGGACGCCCAGCAGACCGACGTAGCCGGTCTCGACCCGTGGGGCGTTGCCGTGGTGCAGGACGGCGACCACGCCGGGCATGGCGAGGACGTCGGCGGTGTCGATGGAACGGATACGGCCGCGGGTGACCGTGGACAGCACCAGCCAGCCGTGCGCGAGGTCGGCGAACGGGATCTCACCGGCGTAGCGGGCGGCTCCGGTCACCTTGTCGCGGCCCTCGACGCGGGTGTGCGCGGTGCCGACGGCGTTCTGGCGTGCCGTGGGGGCGGTGGTCATCGGGCGGCCTCCTCGGCCAGTTCGGTCAGCACGGCCACGACGAGATTGCGCATGAGGGTCACCTTGTATGCGTTGTGCGGCAGCGGTTTCGCCGCCGCGAGTTCGGCGTCCGCGGCGGCGGCGAAGGTCTCGGCGTCGGCAGGCGCCCCGGTCAGGACGCGTTCGGCCGCCGTCGCCCGCCACGGCCGGGACGCGACCGCCCCGAAGGCGAGGCGTACGTCGCCTACGACGCCGTCCCGGATGTCGAGCGCGGCGGCGATGGAACCGATGGCGAAGGCGTACGAGGCACGCTCGCGCACCTTGCGGTAGCGGGATCGGGCGGCCACCGCAGCAGGCGGCAGGGTGACGCCGGTGATCAAGGCGCCCGGCGGCAGCGCGGTCTCGCGGTGCGGGGTCTCACCGACCGGCAGGTAGAAGTCGGCGAGGGGCAATGTGCCGGGGCCGTCGGCGGTTTCGTACGACACGACCGCGTCGAAGGCGGTCAGCGCGACGCCCATGTCCGAAGGGTGGATGGCCACGCAGTGCTGGGAGGCACCCAGGATGGCGTGGTTGTGGTGCTCGCCCTCGATCGCGGGGCAACCGCTGCCGGGCACACGCTTGTTGCAGGGTTTGGTCACGTCGGTGAAGTAGCCGCAGCGGGTGCGCTGGAGCAGGTTGCCTCCGACGGTGGCCATGTTGCGCAGCTGACCGGAGGCGCCGGCCAGTACCGCCTGCGCCAACGCCGGGTAGCGGCGGCGGACCTCAGGGTGGGCGGCGAGGTCGCTGTTGGTGACGGTGGCGCCGATGCGCAGGCCGCCGTCCGCCGTCACCTCTATGCCGTCCAGGGGCAGTTCGCGGACGTCGACCAGGCGGGCCGGCCGCTCGACGCCGGCCTTCATCAGGTCGACGAGGTTGGTGCCGCCGCCGAGGAAGCGGGCGCCGGGGTCGGCGTCCAGCAGGGCCAGAGCCCCGGAGACATCGACGGCCCGGTCGTATGCGAACTCCCTCACGCTGCCGCCTCCTCGGTTTTCGCTTCCGCCGCCTGGGCCACGGCCTGGACGATCGACACGTACGCGCCGCAGCGGCACAGGTTCCCGCTCATCCGTTCCCGGATCTCCTCGGCGCTCAGGGGTGGTGGTCCGGCCTCGGGGCGGACGTCGTCGGTGACGGCGCTGGGCCAGCCGGCCGCGTGTTCCTCGATCACCGCGATCGCCGAGCAGATCTGGCCGGGTGTGCAGTAGCCGCACTGGTAGCCGTCCAGATCGAGGAACGCCTGCTGCACCGGGTGCAGCCGGTCGCCCTCTGCCAGGCCCTCGACGGTGGTGATCTCGCGTCCTTCGGCGGCCACGGCGAGTTGCAGACAGGACACCGTCCGGCGCCCGTCGAGCAGTACCGTGCAGGCGCCGCACTGCCCCTGGTCGCAGCCTTTCTTGGTACCGGTCAGGTCGAGCCGCTCGCGCAGGGCGTCGAGCAGGGTGGTGCGATGGTCTACGGGCAGAGTGCGCTTCTCGCCATTGATGTTCAGGGTGATGTCGCTGGACGTCGACGAGGGGGCTGGGGCCATGTTCAGCCTTCTTTCACGTGTCCCGGACACGTCGGGGCGTCAGTCCGACGCTAGAGTGAGCTCAAGCGGACAGCTGTCCGCTATTGGTTCGAACGTAGTGGACAACTGTCCGGTTCTCAAGGACCGCTTTCGGACACGAGCCGCCGAGGAGGACGAGTGCCGCAGAGGAACGACCCGCGCCTGCGCTCGGACGCGCAACGCAACCGCGAGCGCATTCTGGAAGTGGCCCTCACCGAGCTCTCCCGGGCCGCCGACACTCCGCTGAGCGCGATCGCCAAGAAGGCGGGCGTCGGCCAGGGCACGTTCTACCGGAACTTCCCCAACCGCGAGACGCTCGTCCTCGAGCTCTACCGGCACGGAGTACAGCAGATCGCCGACACCGCGTCCGTGCTGCTGGAGACCATGGAACCCGACCGCGCGCTGCGGGCGTGGATGGACCACCTCGCCCGGTTCGCCATGACCAAGGCGGGCCTGGCGGAGGCGATCCGCCAGGCCCTGAGCACCTCGTCCGGGAAGGCGGCGAAACCGGGCCACACCCCGGTGACCGAGGCCGCCGACCTCCTGCTCCGCGCCTGCGAGGAGGCCGGCACGATCCGTCCCGGCGTCACTCCCGACGACTTCATGCTGGCCATCGCCGGCCTGTGGCAGCTCTCCCCGCACGACGACTGGCAGCCGCAGGCGACACGCCTGCTGGACATCGTCATGGACGGACTTCGCGCGGGGGCGCCCGGACGCCGGGGCCTGTCCGGCGGATCAGGCCGGTTGTAGGCAACAGCGCCTCGTGACACGGGTGAGCGGAGCCCGGTGCCTCCAGCCGCGAGGCGGAGGAGGCAGGCGGAGGAGACAGGCGGAGGAGGGAGGTCCGCTACGAACCACGCGCCGACCTTCACCAGGGTCTGCTCGGACTGACCTGCAGCCTCATCTGCCCAGACTCTCATTGTCCCGTGCCGGCGGCCTTCGGCCGGTCGGGCCGCGCGTGGTCGGCGGCCGACGCCGGCAGCGCCACCGCCCCCCGATCGCGGCAGCCGCGAGCGCGGCAGCGGAGTAACACGGGCGGTCACCGTGGAAGAAGACACAAGGCCCCCACGCTGTACGGGCACCGCCCGTCCCAGAGCCCCGGCAGCGGGGCGGGTGGGAGGGGCTGCTGGGAGGGGCTGGTGGGAGGGGCTGGTGCGGTGTGCGGGTAGCGGCCGGTCGGCCGCACACCCACACCATGACCGGGCTGTGCAGGTCGTGAACCCCGATACGAGCACTCCGTTACTTTTCGCCCACATTGCTGCAACTCTCGCCTGTAACCTCAAATCATGCGGTGTATGCATAAAGTTGACGCCCCGCCATGCAGAGACCCCGTACCGGGCTTGGCCGTCCCCCGCGACCGCCAGGACACGCCACCCCAGCCATTGCGGGGCCCTCACCCGAAAGTGCGTAACAGCCCCGATTCTGTGACGGTGCCGGTGCCTACGGGCGGCTGATCACACGCGGCGGGCTTGCAGTTGTATTGGTCGGAGAAGACGATGAGCCGCCGATGACGCCGTCGGCGTGACATCGCCCGGCAACCGCAACCACCTGCGGCCATGCGCGGCTCTCCCCCTGCACATCCATCCGCTGCTGAAGGAGACCGACGTGAGCCTCGCCTTCGACCACCACACGCCGCAGACCTTCGTCGACCCCTACGCCGCCGACCCGGAGGAAAGCGCCTGGCCTCCGGCCGCCGGGCAGGACACCGACTGCCTGCTGCCTCCGCCCAACCCCGCCGAGCGCCTCAGCATCCCCATCACCCCCCGCGACCAACGCCGCCTGGCCCTGCACGCCGCACTCACCGCCGCCGGCATCCCGCCCCGACCCGAAGACCGCGACGCCATCGACCAGCTCAGCACCCTGTCCCCCAGCATCAACACCACCCTGCAACGCTGGCTGAACCACACGTCATGAAAAGGTGGGCTAATGGCTGGCGCCAACTCGTGGTCACAGTCATGGCGTCGCGGGCTCACGTCTGCAATCCACGCCCGTACGCGGCCCGCAGCGCCGTGACCGCCTGCTCGTAGGTGTCGGCCTGGGTGTCGATCGTCAACTGCACACCCGGCCCGCTCCCACTACCGGAGCCGGTGCCGTCCTCTCGTAGCCGGAAGGGACCGAGACCCAGGCGGCCGCGGCGGAAGTCGTCCGCGGCGGCCCGCTGGGTGAGGGTGAGTTGGCCGCCCGATGGCCGTTTGAAGCCGGTCGTGACCCAGGGGCCGGCACCTTGGTAGGCGCGGTCGGCGAGGATGGGGATGCCCTGACGCTCGCAGGTCCGGATGATGCGATGGGTGCGGGCCGCGGTCAGGTCGTGGGCGCGGCCCGGCAGTGCGGGCGAGATCCACAGCACCTCGCCAACGGGGTCGGTGACGATCTGGACGTTCACGCCGTGCCGACGGTGCTTTGCCGAGCAGTCAGCTCGGCTGTCGCCGACGCGGTCGCACTCGGCAAGGGTCCCGTCCAGCAGGACGAACTCCGGATCATGCTCGCGCAGAGTTTTGAGCAGGCCCGCGGCCCGGTCGGCGAGCAGGCCGGTCACGGCGGTGACGTACGCATGGGCGGTGCCGACGGATATCCCGAAGCCGGATGCGATCCGAGTGAGGGTGTCATGACGGCGTAGGTACACCAGAGCCACGAGCGCCCGCTGGTGCGGCAGGAGTTTGCACCGTCGGCCACCCTCACGGGTGACGATGAGCATCGTGACCCACTCGACCAGAGCGTGAGGCAGGTCGAGTGCGGCAGAATAGGGAACCAACGAGGCTCCTGTGCCGGTGGGATGAGACTTCGAACACCTCCCCCAACGGCACGGGAGCTTTGTACGTTGCGGCCCTCACCACAGCCTCACAAGCGTCACCCGATCAGTGGCCACGCTGAAAACCCTCCGTGAACGGAAAGGGAACCGAAGCCCACGGGGCGGTGGCCATACGGGCGAGCGGATCGCATTCCGCCCAATGAAGCTGTGTCGAGGGTATTTTGAGCGGACTCCAATCCGATCTTCTCAGGGGGTAGTTACTCATGCGCAGAATCGTGAAGATCAGAACCATAGGGATGTCAGCCATCGCCATGGCCGCCCTGGGAGCGACCTACGCGGGAGCCACTGCGAGTGCCTCGCAAAGGGTCGCCTCCGCGTCCGCCGCTCCGGGCGATGTCTACAAGGCGACGGCAGTGCACTCCATCGGGACGACGGACACGCAGGTCGTCGCTCTGTCGCTTCCTGCTGGGACGTACACCCTGACCGGTTCCGCCTTCCTCATCTACGCCGACAAGGCGAATTGCAGGGTCACCGGTGGCCCCAACATGACCACGCCTCGCGGCAGCGGCTACAACGAGGCTTCGCTGAGCGCGACGGGGACGGTCACCCTGGCGGCGGCGGGAAAGGTCCAGCTGCTGTGCAACAGTGAGAAGGTCCTTGCCGCGCCACAGGATCCCGCGGCCAACGGCACGCTCGTGGCCGCCAGGGCCGGGCTTTTCGTAGATCAGGGAACCGGCGCGCAGTAGTCCCCGGGCGCCGCAGCCACACTCCAGTCACAGTCAACGCTGGCGCGGCGCTGTCCCCCGGCGGCCGGCGCAGCAGGGCCAGACAGACGCCGGCACTGCCGGGCCACACCCACGGCCTGACCACGGCCCGCACCCATCACATCATCCGGACCTGCGAGCGTCAGGGCATCCCCATCCTCGCCGACCGCGCCTACCAGGGCGCTGGCCACTGGGTCACCAACGGCTTCAAACGGCCATCGGGCTGTCAACTGACATGCCACGGTGGAAGTCCTGGCAGATCTTCCGCAGATCCCACCTCCGCCCCAACGGCATGACCGTCATCACCAAACCTGTCCTCACCCTGGAGAGCCAACGCTGAAAAGGCTCAGCGTGTCCCCTCCCCGAACCAGGTCATGAAGCGGGTGTGCTCTTGGCCGCACCGGTCGGCGCCGGAGGTTTGGGCACGGCTCGGGCTGAAGGTGGAGCCGTACGGTCCGGAGGTGAACGCGCAGGCTTCCCGCACAGGTTGGAGGGCGTAGTAGCCGAATGCGGCCAGTGCTGCGACCAACAGGGTCGTCAGCCAGTAGCGGCGCGCTATCGGGGAAGGCATGCGGTGATGGTAGCGGCGCGCTTCGCGCGGGCTGAGCATGCCCACTGGTCGGCGCCCTCCCAGGCTGCCCGCCCGTCTGAACACCGATGCCGTGCTTTCACCGGAGCGCCTGCGCAACGGGCCATGCGCACCTGGCACGCAGCAGGCTTCGAGGTCGGGCTGAGCACGGTGTACCGGCACCATCACGAGGGGCTGGCACCCGCTGACCGAACTGCCTCCCCCTCGAAGACGCCGCCCGAAGCGTGTAGCGCAGGGCGGTGCGCTGCCAGGGCGGCCAAGACGGCGAGTTTCATGTGCGTCTGAGGGTGGGCTGGCCGACCAGCAGGCAGGACAGCGGGGAGTCCTGGTCCATGCCCTGATTGGTGAGCATGCGGATGGCTTCCAGCTGTTCGTAGGACATCAGGTGGGCCTCGTCGACGACGAGGACGGGAGTGCGTGCGCGTTCCTCGCGTTCAGCCAGCAGGACCTTGCCGGTCTGGACGGTCAGACGGGATCCCAGGTGGGAGGGGGTCTGACCGAAGGTGTTCACGATCACTTCGTGGATGCCGCGGACCCCGATCATCGGGTTGGGGATGTAGACGACGCTGTATTCGACGGGTCGAGGGCGTCGAGGCAGGTGCGGACGGAGACGGTCTTGCCCGCGCCGACCTCGCCGGTGACCACGCCGATGGAGCGTTCGGCGATGCACCAGGAGATGCGGGCGACGGCCTGGTTGTGGGAGTCGCTGGTCGGCGGCATCGAGGAGCAGCTAGCCGGTCAGCTGCCAGGCGGTGCGCTGGGCTCCGTCAGTGGGCGGCGGGCGCTCTTGAAGTCGAGCAGCAGGCCGTCGACAACGAGGTCGGCGTCGGCGGTGATCTGGGCGCCGGCGAACGTCGGCCCGCCGGCGCAGTTCTCGGGCAGCAACTCTTTGATTTGCGGCCGTACTGCGTTCACGGCGCAGCAGCACTGTCAGCCACGCTGCACACCGGCCGGGCGTTTTTCGGGGGCTATCTCAGCCCGCCCCACGAGAAGATCGACAGTCACGCTGCGTACGCGACCACACCAAGTGGACCAGAGGCCGGGAAGTGACAGCAGATGTTCACCACTTCGGGAGGCACCTGGTGCGCCTCCGGATCGAACTGCTTGAGCCTCGTGACATCGTTGTGATGCCTTCGCGGCAGGCGTCACACCACGTCAGGTGCGCTCTTCTGGGCGGGATCCTTGGATGCCGGGTGATCCGGACCGCCGGCCGGGTCGGTGGCACGCAGGGCCGCTTCGACTCGGCGGTTGTTGGTCATGGACGCTGTGACGGCCGTCATCGACAGGAGAAGGACGGCGGCGGCGTAGAGCAGGGTGCGGATGTCGTAGGCGGTGGCCAGCCAGCCGCCGAGGAAGGCCCCGATGGGGGCGGCGCACATGGCCAGCATGCGGGAGGTGGAGGCGACCCGGCCCATGAGGTGGGCCGGGACGATCGCCTGGCGGAGGGAGGGCCCGAGCACCATCGTGGCGCCCATGCCGGCCCCGCAGACGGCGAGCGCCAGCCCGGCCACGTACGGGTTCGGGGCAGCGGCCAGGCCCAGGATGGCAAGCCCTTCGACGGCGGCTGTGCAGGTCAGCGCGGTGCCGGTGCCGAGTCGTCGGCCGAGGTAGGAGGCGATGCCTGCACCGAGCAGGCCGCCGGTGGCCTCCGCCGTGAGGAGCAGGCCGAAGCCGTAGGTGTCGATGCCGAGGCGGTCGTGCGCGAAGAGGGCGAGGACGGTCTCCACAGCGAGGAAGGCGACGTTCCCGACCGCCGGGCGGAGCGCGAGCCCGAGCAGCAACCGGTCCCGGAAGACGTACGAGGCCCCGGCCCGCGCCTGCCGAAGCAGCGACTCGTGGACCTTCGGCACGGGCCGCGGCATGGCGGGAAGCGACCGTACGAGCAGTGCGGAGAGCATGAACGACACCGCGTCAGTGAGCAACGGAACCGCCCGCCCGAGCGCGAGCAGCGCACTGCCCGCAGGCGGCCCCGCGAAGCCGGACATGGCGGTCTGGGCTCCGCGCAAGCGAGAGTTGGCTCGTTCCAAGAGTGCGGGGTCGCGGCCGAGTAGATCCGGCAGATAGGCCGTGGCGGCCGTGTCGAAGAAGAGTCCGCCGAGGCCGAGCAGGAAGGCGACGGCCGCGAGCAGCGGAATGCTCAAGCCGTCGAGCGCTGCCGCTGCCGCCGGTATCGCGAGCAGCACCGCACGCGCCGCGTCCATGACCCACATCGTGCGCCGGCGGTCCCAGCGGTCCACCAGCGCACCGCCGAGCACCCCGAAGAGCAGCCACGGCAGCGTCCCGGCGGCCGTGACGACGGCGAGCGCCATCGGATCCCGCGTCAACGTCAACGCGAGCAGCGGCAGCGCGGCATGCGACACCCCGTCACCGAGCGAGGACACCGTCTGCGCAGTCCACAGCCGTCCGAACCCGGTCGGCAACTTCCGAACGCCTGAGGTCACTTGGCGCCCCCCTCAGCCTGCTCACGCCGCGCCGGGTGAAACAGTGCGAAGACGAGTGACGCGTCCGGCAGTGACGGATCGGACAGCTCCCGGTACTCGTCCGCCAGTGCCTGCAGCTGCGCCCCCAGCTCCGCGAACTGCTCCTCGGTGAGCCGCAGATGCGCCATCCGTACGTGCCGCTCGCCATCCACCGGCGACGCCTCCAGGTCCGCCACCGCATGCCGCATCAGCACATCCGGCCCTCCCTCGCCCGGATCCGGCAGCACGATCGACCGCGCGGCCATCGCGTAGTACCGCTCGGTGACACCCCGCACCTTCCGCGTCCGCACCACCTTCACCAGGCCGGCCCGCTCCAGCAGCCGCACGTGATAGCTGGAACTCCCCTTCGCAAGGCCCACCCGCTCGGCGAGCTGCGTAATCGTCGCCGGCTCGAAGCGAAGCACGGCCATGATCCGGTGGCGCGTGAGATTGGAGACGGCGCGCAGCTGCTCGTCCGTAGTGACGTGAAACGTCTCGGGAAGATCATCGGTAGGCATGCGAGCAATGGTCAACGATCCTTGACCATTGCGCAAGGGGATTTAACGCGACCCTCCAGAATCTGCTGTCCGGCGCGCGAGATCTTCTGTCGAAGCCCCCACACCCGCTGCCGATCCGGGCGCTGTGGCAGATCAGACCGAGATCAATCTCAGCGGCACGTCCGTTCCTCAACATGCCTCGGCAGAAATCGAACGACCGCTGGCAGTCGTGCCTCCCGAAGCGAGGTTCTGGCACAACTTCTGTGCTGTGGGGCTGTTGCGGAGCGTGACTGGTGACGGGCCCCGGTGGCGTGCGCCGGTGAGCGATCGTGCAGGTTGGAGACATGGCCAGTCGCGTTGAGAAGTACCTCGCCCATCTTGATCGACTTTCCGGAGGAAGGGAGCCCCGCTTCTTCCCTGTCGAGTCGACCAAGCAGGGGCTGCGGGACGTGACGGAGATCGTTTACGACAATCTGCCGGACGGGCTTCTCACGGCGCTCACCTACGGCTTGTCGCTGGCGGAGCATCCCGATTGGCAGCACGGCTCGCCGGAACTCTGCCTCAGCGTGAACTCGACCAACGTGATCTGGGCCCACGCCGTGGGCTTCCTCGCCGAGCAGCTGCGTGGAACCTGCCCATTCAGTTACGGCAGCACGATCAACTTCGGTGAGCGCATCGTGCCCGAGTCAGAGATGACGGCATTCTGCGTGTTCGCGCCACTGGTCCTCGACAGACACGACTACCTGGGCATCGACGTCGGCATTCCGGGACACGAGGGCCACGACGTGATCAACATCCAAGGGATGTACCCCATCCACGAGGTCGAGCGGCAGTTCATCAACGAGTACGGGCTTGAAGCCTTCTGGAAGAGCGACTGGGAGCCCACCAACGTGCTCCGGCGCCCCGCGATCTGATCCGGGGAGGGCAGCTGGTGGACAGCATCAGGCGAGCAGGACTCGCTTGCGAAGGAGCGCGAAGCCGGCTCGGCCAAACATCTGACGCTTGAGCATCTTGATCCGGTTGACATGCCCTTCGACCGCGCCCGAGCTCCAGGGCAGAGTGAGTCCGGCGGTGACGGCGTCGAGATCGCGGTCAATGCCGGCGGCAAGGGTGTGGAGGCTGGGCAGGTCGTCCATCTCTCCTCTCCCGTCTCTCCCGTTGTTCGGCGTGCCGCTCGCGGCGGCCCTGCGAACGCTTGAGGGGGTCGTCGACACGGTCGCGTACGCCGTTCTTTCGCTCATCCCCACGCAGGCCGTTTTTCCGCTCATCCCCAGCTAGTAAGCCAAGCCATTATGCGAAGCGCTCCGGAGGTAACAGATCCCGGGGCGCTTCGCGGCCTTCCATCAAGGTCCCCACGGCGCGGTGGACAGACGGACCAGCGGTTTGCGTCGCCAAGAGGTGTCACGTGACGCGAGGCAAAGTGCGGCGGCCATCACACAGTGTCATAGTCGATCACACAGAGTCCCACAGAGGAGCCGTGCCGTGTCGAATATTCCTGACAGCCTCATGTTCACCGCGAACCACACATGGGTCCGCGACGAGGGCGGGCTCGTGACAGTCGGCCTGACTGACTACATCGTGCAGGATCTCTCGGACGTCGTGTTAGTAAAGGTGCCCGAGGAGGGCAGGACCGTCCGGGTCGGGGAGACCATCTGCGTTGTGGAGTCGACCGAGGCTACCCACGAGGTCTACTCCCCGTTCAGCGGTGAGGTAATCGGGACGAACGTAAGCCTCGAAGCGTATGCCGACTGGGTGAATCATTCCCCCTACGACCAAGGATGGCTGTTCAGAATCAAGCCGATGGATGGTGCCCCCACCCTCAACCTCCTCGCCGCCGCCGAATACGAGAGACTGGTCGGCTGACCACCCTGCCGCACAGCACCCGCCGCCCGACGCCTCAGGTTCCAGCGTCCTCTCCGTTGGGGCCGGTCCAGCACGGCGAGCGGGTCGACGTCGGCAGTGCCGCGCCGTACTCCAGCTCCATCCAGTCGCCAGCTGGCCCACGGAGTCCAGCAACTCGGCCAAGTCCCCAGGGTGACGTCATCCGCCGACCCGCTGCCAGACACCCGCGGCGTACGCCGCTTACTGGCCCTGGCGCCCGATGGCCTTGTGGTCCTCGACGTGGATCGCGGCCGCGCTCATCGCCGTGGCGTGCGCATTCCGCCGCGACAACGACTGGCCCGAGTTCGCCGCCCTCACCGCAGTCACCATGCCGTGGACCGTGTCTTTCCTGACCAGCTGGATCCCCGAGCGCATCAGATTGACCGAGGCAAACGATCGGCCCCGGACCTCCTCCATGGCACCATCCATTCGGCGAATACCGACAGTGCCGCGATCTCGGCCAGCCGCAGACGTCCGGCCCGGAGGAAGTCCTGCGCCGGTCAGCTCCCCCCTGCGACAACTCCCCGTACAGCGCCCCGGTCCCGGGTTCCACGGCCGACCCCACCGCGTCGGTCTCCTGGGCGCCGGGCCTGCCGCCGCGCACGTCCACCGCGGCGCCGGCACCCCCCTCGGGCTCCAGCACCACCGCGGCGCCGGTGAGCCATCCGTCGCCGGTACGCGTCGCGTGACCCACCCGCAGCCCTCGTCCGGACCGGGCCGGTCAGGCGACCGGCGCTCGCACCGCCGTCTCCCGCTCCCGGGCCGTCGTGCGCGCCGTCAGTGTCTCGCCGGTTGCCACCGTCAGCGCGCAGACGAGACCAGCTGAGAGCACCGCCCACTCGCCCAGGAACATGCAGCAGATCACCAGCAGGGCCGCGGTCGGCAGTACCAGCTGCTGGGCGATGCCCACCCTGAAGTAACGCGAGTGCAGTGCCCAGACGGTGAGCAGATACAGCGCCGTCGGCAGGGTCACGGCCGCCGACGCGGACAGCGTCGAGATATGCGCCTTGCCCACGGACTGCTCGACCGCCACTTCCAGACCCGCACCGATAGCGGCCGCCGAGGCGAAGACGATGTAGTGGCCGTAACCCCACAGGAACGCCTGCTTGTTGGATCTCAGATGACCGTGGATCGGCACCGCGAAGTAGATCCACCAGGCGGCGAAGATGATCAGCAGCCCGCCCGCGGCGATCGGCAGCAGTTCGCCCAGCGCGTCCTGCTCGTCGATGCCCGTCTTCACGGCGACCGTGGCAGCCGCGATGGTCTCGCCGAGCACGATGATCGTGAACAGCCCGTACCGCTCGGCGATGTGGCGCGGGTGCCAGGACGTGGGCTGGACCTTCTCCGCGTACGCCGGCACGCACATCTCGAGGACCGCCATCACCACGAACACCGCGACCAGGGTGTCCTCGGGCAGGACCACGAGGCTGAGCCAGCCGATTTGGCACAGCACCACCCCGCCGGCGTACCGCAGGGCCACCCTGCGCTCCCTGCCCTGACTCGACCTGGCCACGCGCAACCATTGGGACACCGAGGCGAGCCGCATGATCACATAGCCCGCCACCCCCGCCCGGTACTCGTGGTCCTCGAACGCCCGGGAGACCGAGGCCGCGAGCACCAGCACACCGGCGATCTGGATCAGCGTGACGACCCGGTAGAGCACGTCGTCGTTGTCGTAGGCCGAGGCGAACCACGTGAAATTCATCCACGCCCACCAGATGGCGAAGAACACCAGCGCGTAGTTGAGGATGCCCTCGCCCGCATGACCCTCGGCGACCGCGTGCACCAACTGGATGCCCGCCTGGGCGATGGCCACGACGAAGCACAGGTCGAAGAAGAGCTCCAGCTGGGTGGCGGATCGGTGTACCTCACCGCGGTCACGGGCGGAGAGCCTGCGCAGTGGGCTGCGGTGCGCGGGCGATCGGGGGGAGTCCGGCGCGGGAGTGGAACTTGGCGTCATGAAGTCAAGCACAGCAGATGAGGCACTTAATCTCTTGCCCAGCGTGGTTTTGTTGGTGGGGTTCTGGCAACGCTTGAGGGCCTGCGGTGGGAGCATGGACGTGCACTGCGGGATGAGGCTGCGATGGCGCCACCGAAATCCAAGACCGAAGCGACCTCCGGCTTCGCCAACCAGCGCCGCCGCCCAGAGCGACAACGACCAGGGAGCCGAGGGCGTACACAAGGCCGACATCGCCACCGCCGCCGAACTCGGCAAGCGCGTCGTCGAGGTCGCCCGCGTCTACGCCACAGGCCGCACCGCCCTCGCCTGGCCGGTGTCGGATTCAGGACGGCGCGGGCGTGCTGCGGGCGGCGCCGCTGCGCAGGGCGTCGTTTTCGAGGGCCGGCCGGCTGATGGCCTCCGCGTACAGGTGTTCCGGCGGGCCGACTTCTCCCCACACGCCTGCCGCGTCGGCATCAGGTACCGCTCCAGGTGACGCACCCGCAGCACCCGCAGCTCCTCCACCCATCGCGGCGGTTCCGTAGGCCCGTTGACCGTGGACACCTCACGGTCCCAGCTCGTGTCCTACAGACGAGGTCCACACTCGTCGCGACGACGCCACCACCCGTACGCCGCCCGGTCATCCATGGACGCGTCGCGCCAGTCCCGCCGGCCTCGCGCGAACCACAAAAAGTCGAAGTACGTACGCAGATCCCGGGCTAACCAGATGACTACAGCTTTGGCCAGCTGCCCAACGCGAGATTCGCGACTTGCAGCAACTCAGGGCGGGAACTACCACTCGCGGCCTGGACGGCTATCCCATTGGCGACCGTTCTCAGGTAGAGCGCAAGCAGATGAGGATCTGTGGAAGGCGGAAGGTCACCGGCGTCCATCGCCTGTTGAAACCGGCGCGTCAAGTGGGCTATCCCCTCCTCACGCCATGCGATGAGTGCGTCTCGGACCGGGCGGCTCTCATCCCCGGTAGCCAGCGCACCCAGCACGCCAAGACAGCCCGCGGGCAACCCCGGCACGGTCGCCGCCTCGACCGTCCCGTGCAGCACGGCGGTGGCCACTGCTCGACTGGTGGGCTCTGTCAGAGCTTGAGCGAAGTAGGCGGTCAGGCCCTCGGTGTACCGCTCCAGCGCCTTGTAGAAGAGGTCTTCTTTGTTGCCGAACGCCCGGTACAGGCTGGGGCGGCTGATCCCCATCGCTTCGGTGAGGTCGTCAAGGCTGGCGCCCTCGAAACCCTTTGACCAAAACACCAGGACGGCACGATCGAGCGCCTCGTCGATGTCGAACGCGCGGGGCCTGCCAGGAGGGGTCGGTGTCGTCGAGGTCATTTCTTCATCCTACCCCTTCGGTACCGATCGGTACGGATGTGCTAACGTGTTGCGTACCAATCGGTACGCAATAACGAAGGGTGGCATCGTGTCACAGATCGTGCTCATCACTGGCGGAACCTCAGGCATCGGCTTGAGCCTCGCCCAATCCTTCGTGGAGCTCGGGGCGTCCGTCGTCGTTTGCGGGCGTTCGCAGGCAGCGCTGGACCGATTCGCGCAGGCACACCCGCAAGCGCTGGCCGTGCGGGCTGATGTGACGGACGCAGCTGACCGGGCAGCGCTGTTGCAAGCAGTCGCTGATCGCTTCGGGCGTCTGGACGTGTTGGTCAACAACGCCGGTACGTTCGAGGAACGCGACTACGCCGCCGGCGAGAACCCCAATGCGACTCTCGATGCCGAGGTGGCGTTGAACCTCACCGCCCCCATCCACTTGACGGGTGAAGTGCTCGAGCGATGGCCATCGCCCGACGCGATCGTATTCATCACCTCGGGGTTCGCTTTGGTCTCGCCCACTCGCGCGCCTACCCACGGCGCGGTGAAGGCCGGCCTGCACGGCTTTGCGGATGGCCTGCGCCGTCAACTCGCCCCGCAGGGCACCCATGTCCTCGAGGTCCTCCCGCCATCCACGGACACGCCCATGAACGCCGAAGCCACGGGAAAGAAACTGACTCCCGCACAGGTGACGGCGGTCACGATGAAAGCCCTTCGACGCAGGCGGAACATGGCATTCCCCGGCCAGACGAAAGTCATGCCCGCCATGCTGCGCATCGCGCCGGGCACACTACGACGCGTCGTCGCCGAGCTCTGAACCCCCATGGAAATCCTTCCCCCGGCAACACCTCACCGAGTGGGCCGAATGGACTCCCGTCTCCCGCGAAACCGGAGGCAAGCAGCCGTTTCAGCCTAACGACCTCGTGCACGGTTGGCCGTGGCACGTCGAGGTGTGTGGCGTTGTCGGTGTTCAGGCTCGAAGGCCGTAATCGGGGGTGGCGGTCTGCTGGTGCGAGAGCAGTCCGGCGACGGCTTGGACGATGTCGCTCATGTGCTCGCGTCGGCCAAGGTGTCGGGCCAGAGCCCGCCAGTTCTTGAGGTGCGCGATGCCGTGCTCGACGCGGATCCGGCGTGAGGAGTGCGCTTTGCGCGCGAGGTCGTGCCGTTCCTCGTACCAGGCGGGAGCGTCTTTCTTGAACTTGCGATGTGGTGGCGTCACCACCCGCTCGCCGCTCTGTGCTCCCATACCCTGATAGCCGGCATCCGCGAGGATTTCCATGAACTCCGTCGGCCAAGAGCTGGACCAGGCCCAGCTGCTGGGCCTGGGTGATGTCACGCCTACGCCTGCGTGGCTGGCACCCTGGGCGGCGATGCCCTTCTCGACAGCCACCTCCCCATGCTCGACCTGATCGAGCAACTGGCGAACGACTACAAAGCCATGGACCCCTCCGACTCCCGCTCTGCCGGCCTGGCATACGCGCTGCGAGTCCTTGGCCAGTCATACGCAGAACACCCCGCCTACCAGCAGGAATGGCGCCCGTAGCCTTTCAAGGAGACAGTCCCTAGCACCCCTCTTGGCGGGGGCCGGTGGAAGCCAGGGGCTTTCCGCCAGCCCTGGACCCGCTTCCATCGGCGCTCCGCGACGCGCACCGTCTCACTGCGGGAGGCGGGCGGCCCGGTGCAGGTCAGCGGTCGGCGAGCGGTTGGGGCTGGACGCCTAGGTACACGGCAAGCTGGAACCTTTGCGGGCGAAGATGACCAAGCTCGCCGCCCGGGGCTGGCTGCACAAGCAAGGTGACGGGCGGTTCACGGCACGCCCGTAGGCGCGCGGGGTGGGCCCGTAACTGACGGGCCCCCGACGGCAATGGGGATCGCCCTCCTGCTGGAGCACTAACGGCCGCTGAAGAAGTCGGTGAGGGCGGTGGCGACGGCCTCGGGCTGCTCCTCGGGGATGTAGTGACCGGCGTCGGGCACGATGGTGCCGGTCACGTTCTCGGCCCACGGGCTGATGGAGGCCGCCATATCCGGGATCGAGCCGTGGCTGCTGGAGATTCCGAGGACGGGCGCGGTCAGTCGCCGTTGCTCGAGCGCCGCGTGGTTCTTGCGGGCGGACTCGGCGGCATCGCGGTAGTAGGCGAGGCCGGCGCGCAGGCCGCCATCGACGGCGAGGGCCGCGCCGTAGTGGTCGAGCTCTGCTTCCTCGAACGCGTCGGGCGCGAGGGACTTGGTCTTCAGGAACCAGCTGATGTACTCCCGCTCGCGGCCTGCTATCAGCGTCTCGGGAAGATCGGGCACCACGTGGAACGCGAAGTGCCAGGTCTTGAACGCCAGAGTCGGGTCGAGGGGGATCGCTTCCGGCATGGTGATACCGGGAATTCCGGCGTCGAGCAGCGCGACCCCGTGTAGTCGGCTCTCGTAGTTCAGGGCGAGGGAGAAGGCGACCCAGGCGCCGATGTCGTGCCCGGCGAGCCAGTAGTCCCGCACACCGAGAGCGTTCACAGCGGCCTGGATGTGCGCGGCGACCGTGTGCGTGTCGTAGCTGAGCTCCGGATGCTCGGAATTGCCTTGGCCCGGCCGGTCGATCGCTATGACCCGGAACCGATCGGCGAGAGCAGGCATGACCTTTCGCCAGGCCCACCACGTCTGCGGGAACCCGGTGAGCAGGACGACGGCCGGCCCGTCCGGCCGACCGCCTTCGACGGCGTGCAGGCGGACGCCGTCGGCGTCGACCCAGCGGTGCGTGAATCCGGCCAGGTCATGCAGGGGCAGGGCGGGGACGGGGTTGGTCATGGGAATCCTCCATCGAGGCGGGTGGACCGTGATTCGACGCTAGCACGTCTTGAACTGATCAGTTCAAGATGGGAGGATCGGCGGCATGGCAGGCAAGAAGCAGTTCGACATGGACACGGTGCTCGACGCCGCGATGATCCAGTTCTGGCGCTCCGGCTACGCCGACACCTCGCTCGACGACCTGTCCCGGGCGACCGGCCTGAACCGCAGCTCGATCTACTCCTCGCTCGGCGACAAGGACACGCTCTTCCTTCGCTGCCTGGATCGCTACGCCACGCGCTACGGCGACAAGTTCGAGGTCGCCCTCTCGTGCGCGGCCGAGGACCCCGTCGCCGCCGTCCGTGCGTTCTTCGATGTCACCCTGAGGCGCATCGCCGACCCCGCCGTGCCCGACGGATGCCTGATGGCCCAGTCGGTCATGGCGAGTCCGGCGCTGAGCCCAAGCGTCGCAGAGCATGCCAAAGAGTTGTTCGGCCTGCAGCGCCCGCGCCTGCGCACCGCGCTGAAGGCTGGCGGAATGTCCGACGAGAACGCCGAGGACTTCGCCGCACACGTAGCGGCCGTGAACCAGTCTCTCGCGGTGATGGGGAGGGCCGGGGCGAGCCCGGAGCAACTCCGGGCGATCGTCAGTGTGACTGTCGACGCGCTCGCGCGGGCGCTGCACCGATGATCAAGGTTCTCGAAGCCTTTGATCAGGACAGGGGTCGCGTTCGCGTGCCATCGCCCCTGTCGGTGTGCTGCAGCGCCACTGCCAGGGCCTCAACTCCGCCTGCCCGGATCCGGAACCACAGCAGGACCTCCCTGGCGGGGACGTTGAGCCGGATACCCGATCCCCGCCGGGTCCGCGGCCGTCGCTACCACCTGGGCTCCCTGCTCGCGCTGTGCCTGGTCGCCGTGCTCGGCGGAGCCAGGTCCCTGGCCACCATCGCCCGCTTCGCCGCCGATACCAACTCCAGCCTGCGCGAACAGCTCGGGCTCGCCTCCAGCACACCGAACGCCTCCACACTGGGAGGACTCCGCGCCAACTTGAAAGACGAATGGGTCCGCGAGTTCGGCTGAATGCTCGACGACCTCGGCGAGGATGCTAAGGAGCAGGAACGCACGAAGGCGGGCTCCTCACAACTGCGCCAGGCTCTTGACCAGACCAAGTACCAAGTGCGGGAGTGCTACGGTCCTCCTCCTTGCCCCGGACTCGCGGCCAGTGTGCCGACGGCCGGTCGCCCTGGCCGATCACCTGGTCCAGGCCGGGCTGCGGCTCGTTGCCAGAGTCCGGAAAATCGGCGAAGTTCGCCCCATCTCATCGCCGTGATCGGGCCCGGCACTGCCACCGGCGATGAGCTGTCTTTCGTGTGCCTTCGGTCAGACCGGAATTCACCTCTCTGCGCGTGCGACCGCTTCCGCGAGCAGCGCGGCGATTTCGTCGGTGTGGGAGAGGTGGGGGGAGTGGCCGGAGGGGATGTGCAGGCTGTGGGCGGCGTTGAGGGCCCACTGCTCCTGGACGGCGGGCGGCAGCGCCGGGTCCTGGGTGGCCACGACATAGGTCAGGGGGACGTCGGTGGGTGCGGCGCCGAGTTTCTCGGTGAAGGCGTGCAGGCCCTGCCAGTTGAGGCGTTTGACGGCCTCGGCGGTCAGGGCGGGGTCGACCCCGCTGAAGATGGACTGCTCCGCGTCTCCGGCTTTGACGGCGAGACGGTCTGGGGAGTGGATCCAGGTGGGTGGGAAGTCCCCGCCCATCCACTCCATCATTGAGGTGCCGGGCTCCAGCGCGAAGGCGGCGATGTAGACGAGTTCGGTGACCCGGTCCTCTTCGGCGGCGGCCCAGGTGGCGGGGACCCCGCCGTAGGAGTGCGCGGCGAGCACGACGGGGCCGTCGACGGCCTTGATCTCGGCGCGGACCTGGGCGACGTCCTCGGCAAGTCCCTGGGCGGCGGCGCTGTCGGGGTTGCTGCTGGGCAGTTGCACGGCACGGGAGGCGATGCCGCGGGCGGTGAGCCGCTCACGCAGCGGGTCGAAGATCCACGGTGTGTGCATCGCGCCGTGGACGAGTACGACGGTCGGGTTCATCAGGAGCATCCTTCAGGTACGAGCGGTGGTGCCGGGTGGGGCGTTTCAGACGTTCATGGCGTCGCGGACGAGGGCGGTGTCCACGAACTGCTCGAAGCGGACGATGAGTCCGCCGCGTACGACGAAGTGGTGCGCGACGCGTACGTCGATCGCCTTGCCAGTGGCCTTGTTGACGGCGGTGTAGCGGGCGAGGACAACAACGTTCTCGCCGTCGACGACGTAGGTGTCGTCGTGGGCGGTCCAGCCGTCCCAGTCCTGGCCGAGCTGTTCCATCACGTTGGCGGTGACGCCGTCGGGGGCGCGGTAGGTGCCGGCCAGCGGGAAGCCGGCCATCTCCGTCCACTCAACATCAGGGGCCAGCGTGGCCCGCAGGGCTTCAAGGTCGCCCGCGGCGGAGGCCAGGTACTGCCGGCGTACGACGTCGGCGGGGGCCGTGGAGGTCGCGAAGTCGCTCATGGTCAGCCCCACTTCATCTCGCCCTTGGCGACCTTCGCGCCGATCTGGGCGGCGATCAGCATGCCGTTGTCCGGGTAGCGCTTGACCAGTGCTTCGGTCAGGGTCGCGCCGTCGGCGGCCTTGGCGAGTTCCTCCTCGAAGGCGAGGAGGTAGTCGCGGGTGGCGGTGATGGCGGAGGCGTCGGCGGCCGTGCCGGGCAGACGGTGGCCGGGCACGACCAGCTGCGGGTCGAGGGCGGCCATTTCGTCGAGCAGGTCGATCCAGGCGGTGCGGTCGTCGGGGGTGGGGGTGTCGGCGACCCAGACGTGCTCCTGCTGGAAGAGCAGGACGCCGCCGAGCAGGGCGCCGTGCTCGGCCTGCCACAGGTAGTGGCGGTCGGGCAGGGCGGCCGGGCCGCCCTTGAGCTCGAAGCGGTGGCCCTCCAGGGTGAGGTCGCCGGTCAGGGGCTGAAGGTCGACCAGGCGGGTGGGCAGGTTCGCCCCCAGCGCCGCCCATGCCTTGAGCTTGCCCTCGTAGGAGTGCTGGATGTGGTCGATGACGAGCGGGGTCGCGACGAACCTCGCCTCCGGGAAGGCGTCGGCCAGGACCTCGGCGCCGAAGTAGAAGTCGGGATCGGCGTGGGAGACGAAGACGGTGGTCAGCGTCTTGCCGGAGTCGAGAATCTCCGCGACCAGGCGGTGGCCGTCGGCGCGGGTGAAGGCTGCGTCCACCAGCAGGGCCTCCTGCTCGCCGGTGACGAGGGTGGCCGTCTTGTTCCTGCTTCCAGCCGGGAAGTCCAGGTCCAGGACCTTGAAGGACAGGGCGCTCATGCTCGGCTCCTTGCAGGGGTCGGGGGCAGTTTCAGGAAAGAGCCGCGGATCGGCAGCGGCAACCTCAGCTAAAGGTCCAAACACCGATGGCTTTGGGCAGGGGTAACCCGTAGCGTCTTTCCGGAACGATCTCCACCCTTTCCTTCGAGCCCATGCCCTGCAAGGTGGAAGGAGGACAGGCTGTGGTGAAACGGCGACAGCCTCAGGCGCCAACCTCGGCGCCCTGCGGAGGGTGGGGAAGACATGGGTCAGTTGGTCATCGGGCCCCTCAGCGACACCCTCGGCAGGCGCCGTCCCCTCCTGACCGGCCTGACCGTGTACGTCGCGGCGAGCCTCCTGTGCGCCGTCGCCCCCAATCCCACGGTCCTCATCGGCATGCGCCTGGTCCAGGGCCTGGCGGGCGCCGCCGGCATCGTCATCGCCCGGGCCGTCGTCCGCGACCTGTACGACGGACTCGCCGCCGCCCGCCTGCTGTCCTCGCTGATGCTCGTCTCCGGCACCGCGCCGATTCTCGCCCCCGTGCTCGGTGCCCAACTGCTGCGCCTGACCTCCTGGCGCGGCGTGTTCGTCACCCTCACCCTGCTGGACCTGGCCATCCTCGCCACCACCGCGACCCTTCTGACCGAAACCCTGCCCACCGACCAGCGCCGACGCGGCGGGCTCCCCGACACCCTGCGCACCACGCGCGATTCCTCCTCTTCGCCCTCAACTCAATCGGCATGGCCGCCACATCCGGGTTGATGAGACGTCAGAAACTGAGGCAGGAAAGCGAGTTGGTCATTGAGGGGGGCTGACGCGGAGACAGGCGCGACTTCCAGCGATCAGGAGATGTCGAGTCCCTGATCACCACGGCGGAAGACCGCGCCTGCCCGCTCATCCTTGCTCTGGCTGACGTACGGCAGGGTTATGGCCGGTCGGAGCCGCCACAGCCTTGCCGTACGGCTGCTTGGGGCTGCTCAGTAGCCGACCTGGAAGGTGGCGTCCTGTAGTTCGGTGGCCGTTGAGACCGGGTCGATGCGCAGGGTGAAGTCCGCCGTGTGCCGGATGTAGCGGGTCGGGTAGTTGTACGAGCGGAACGACGCCCAGGAGGAGTCGGCGAGCCCGGCCGTACGGTAGAAAGTCGCGTCCGCGGAGAAAATCGACGTGCCGTCGTTCTCGTCGAGGCGCAGGGCAAAGTAGGAGTGCCGCAGATAGCGGGCTGGGTAGTTGACCGACTGGAAGGACACCCCTGACGGGTCGGCAAGGCCCGGCACCATCTTCCACTGGGAGTCGGGGAACGGGTCGAAGGGATACTCGTCTATCCGGCCGGCGAAGTTGATGTGCCGGACGTAACGCGCCGGGTAGTTGTACGACTTGAGCCGGTTCCAGGCGGGGGTGCCCCACTTGGCAATGAGGTTGTCGTACTCGGTCGGGGTGATCGGGCGGATGCCGCTGTGGTTGGAGTTGAGCGGCTGGGTGTAGAGCTTCTGGTCCACGGGCGTCCAGGTGCCGGAGGCCAGATCACTGCTCTGCCAGGCATAGGAGACGCCGCTCGGCGTGTACGTGTGGCACCACAGGTACCAGGTGTTGGACGTCAGGGACTTGAAGACCGTCGGGGCCTCGGTGCCGCCGTGGCTCACCGCTGTGCTGAACGGGGTGAAGCTGCCGGGGCTGAGGCTCGTCGAGCGGGCGCCGACCACGGTGCCGTTGCCGTTCCTTTTGTAGTACAGGTAGTTGACGCCGTTCACGCCCACGGTGAGGTTGCCGTCGATGACGTCGAAGCCGGGATCGAAGAAGACCTGGGGGTTCGTCGTCGTAAGGAAGTCGGTCGTGTAGCTGACCATGATGACGTTGTGGCCGCTGCTGTTCACCGACGAGTAGAGGATGCCGTACTGGCCACGGGAGGCGTCCCAGAACGCCTCCGGGGCCCAGCTGTGCGTGTTGGTCATGTCGTGCAGCTTCAGCAGTCGGTAGCCGGTGAAGGTGCGCAGGTCGGTGGAGTCCCAGACGTGGATGTAGACGCTGTTGCGGCCAAAGTCAGCGCCTTTCAGGTCGGTCGCGACGACGACGAACGTGCCGTCCTGCTTGCGCAGGAGGAACGGGTCGCGCAGACCGCCGGAGCCGAGGGTGGGGATGGCGACGGGGGCGTTCTGGTTGAGCGGCGTCCAGTGCAGGCCGTCGGTGCTGAGGGCTAGGTGGAGGTTGTAGTCCGCCTCCAGCAGGGTGGTGGACTCGGTGAAGTAGACCATCGCGTATGCCGAGTCGGCGGCGTGGGCGGTCCCTGCTCCGAGCGTGAGCGCGCCGGTCGCGGCGAGCGGGACGGTTGCCGCCATGCCGAGGACCTGTCTGCGGGATGGGTGGGTCATTGAGGCTCCTGGGGGATGAGGCCTTTGGTGGCCTCCTCGGCGGGGTAGGGAGGTTCGCCACAGAAACTGTCTGCGCAAGGTGGGCCCGGAACTGCCCTCGCCGGCAGCCGGCGGCGCTATTGGCCCTCCGGGGCGGTCTCGACCTTCTCTGCATCGAGCACGAACGCAGCTTGCAGCAGCTCGTAGACGTGCCTCTCTGCTGTGTCCCTCATCCGCACGGGTGAGGGACACAGCAGACAGCGAGACAGACAACGGTGGCGAGAAGGACGAGGGCATTCACGAGCCTGAGCGCAGGCTGATGCTCCACGTGCACGTGGTTGCGTGAGGAGACTCAGCAGGTCAAGAGGCGGTGCGCTGTTGGAACTGCTGGTTGCTGCCGGTGCCGCAGGGCCACTGGATGAGGCGGGCACCGTTGGCGGTGGAGCCGTTCTCCACGTCCAGGCACTTGCCGCTGTGCCGGGCCACGAGGTGGTAATAGCCGTTGCCCTGGTCCTGCAGGAGCCACTGCTGGTTGGTGCCGGTGGTGCAGTGGTACTGCTGCACATAGGCGCGGTCCGCGGTGGAGGCGCCCGCAACGTCCAGGCACTTGCCGCTGTGCTCGGCGATGACCTGGACATAGCCGCCGCCGGCGTCCTTGAACCGCCACTGCTGGTTGAGGCCGCCGTTGCAGTCCCACTGCAGCACGTCATAGCTGTCGGCGGCGGAGTTGTCCGCGACGTCGAGGCATCTGCCGCTGTGCCGGGCGACGAAGTTGTAGTACGGGCCGCCGCCGACGCCGGTGACCGTGCCGGCGGCCGGGTCGATGGCGACTTGCGGGTACCAGGGCAGGTTCATGGTCCGGCTGGTGGGGAAGGTCAGCGGCAGCCAGACGTACTGCGAGTCGTTGACAGTGCCGCCCATCGAGTTGCCCCAGCGGTCGCCCATGTACAGGTACGAGGTGCTCGAGGTGCCCTGGATCGGCAGGACGTAGGCGGTCTGGGAGTCGTAAGCCGTCGCGTCCCCGACGTCCCTCATGGCCGTCCACGGGCCGGTGAGGCTGGTGGCGGTGGCGTACTTCTGCTGATTGGGATTCCAGCCGCTGGTGCCGGAGGTGAGCATGAAGTAGACGCCGCCCCGCTTGAACAGTGCGGGTGCCTCACGGTAGTTGCCCGGCCAGGGGTTGGCGACCAGGGTGTCGTAGCCGGTGTAGTCGGCGGTGAGCCTGTAGATGTGCAGGTCGGCATTGCCGGCAGCGGCGGTGATCTGGTACGCCGTGCCGTCGTCGTCCTTGAACAGCGTCTGATCCCGGGACGTCGTACCGGACGGCGGGCGGAAGCTGCCCTTCCACGTGTAGTCGCCATCGACAGTGTCAGAGACGGCGACAGCGGCTCGGGCCTCGGTGTAGTCGCTGCCGTTCTCCTTGTGCATCCACATCACGAACTTGCCGGTGGTGCTGTTGTAGATCACCTTTGGCCGCTCGATGTTGGCGACAGCCAGCTCGGGATCACTGGCCGGAGTCAGGACGTTGTTGCGGAACTCCCAGGTCTTCAAGTCCGCGGACCGGTAGACCGAGACGGCCTTGAAGGTGTTGTCGGGGTGGCGGTTCTCACCGAACCAGTAGTAGTACGAGCCGACCTTGATCACACCGCCGCCGTGGGCGTGGACCACGGCTCCGGTGATGTCGGTGAACTGGGTCGCGTTGGTCACGGTGACGGAAGCGGCCTGCACGGGCGCACCGGCAGACAGGAGCCCGGCCATACCCAACAGTAGGGCGGACATGAACAAGCAGGCACGACGGAGCATACGGTCCGTACCTTTCGTGTGGCGCTCGGCCACTCAAGCAGGGTGTGCGAGGCGATAGAAGAGGGTGACCAGCCGTCACGGCCGCCGCAGGCCCCAAGGCCTCAGCACTCAGGGGGCTTTCTGAAATGTAAGAAGCCGTGTGTTTCCGTTGAAGAAGGTAGGGGCACGCCAGGAACCCCGTCAACACTTCGATACATCCAATGTCTGAACCATGCGACCAGAGTCCGCTTGGACGGTCTGTCGAGCTCACGCAAAGAATCGCGTCACAGGGCTAGACAGAGACATCACCCATGTTCGTTAATCCATCCGATGTATCAGTTTGCAGCAGGCCATTGGTCTGAGGCTCTTACGGGCCTGTCCCACTGCCTGAGCCGCACTGCTCCTCCCCCATGCCCACAGTCGCCGATACCAGGCGGGGTTCGGACGAACGAACAGGACACCACGGTGCCGGAATCCATCTCACGCAGATCAGTTCTCGCCGGAATGGCGGCCATGACGGTGGCCGCCACGGTCGGTTCAGCCGCGCTGGCGACGCCCGCGTACGCGGCAACTGCCCCCACCCCCCTGCCGCTGCTTCCGCTGCGGATCCCCCAGGTCGACCTGGCCCTCGAGCAGCAACCGGACTCCAAGATCCAGTGGCTGATGGACGCCAAGCTGGGCATGTTCATCCACTGGGGACCGTACGCTGGCCCGGCCAAGGGCGAGTGGTGGATGCACAACGGGCCCGTCACGCCGGAGAACTACCGGAAGTACGTCACAGACGCCACGAGTGAGCAGTTCACCGCGGACGCCTACGACCCGGCGGCCTGGGCGCAGCTGGCCAAGGACTTCGGGGCGAAGTACACGACGCTGACCACCCGTCACCACGACGGGTTCGCGCTGTGGCCGCTCAACCACCCCAACGCCTGGAGCTCCGGGCAGGCTCCGCTGAGCCGTGACTTCGTCAAGGACTACGTCGCCGCCGTCCGGGCGGCCGGGCTCAAGGTCGGCCTGTACTACTCCCCCATCGACTGGCGCTACCCCGGCTACTACGACGTCACCGGCACCAACTGCGCGACCAACCCCTGGGGTTACACCACCGATCCCGCGCACAAGGAGAACGCGCGGATCATGAAGACCGAGGTGTACGAGTCGGTCAAGGAGCTGGTCACCCAGTACGGCGTGATCGACGACCTGTGGTGGGACGGTGGCTGGATCGCCGAACAGGGCAGCGACGCGGACGGCGCGTTCTTCTGGGAGCCGGGCCAGTTCCGTGACACCGCCAACCAGTGGCCTGTGGACGCCACCTACGGCGAGACGGACGCCAGTGGCAAGCCGCTGGGACTGATGGGCATGGTCCGCAAGCACCAGCCCGACATCGTCGCCACCTCACGCTCCGGCTGGAAGGGCGACTACGACAGCGACGAAGGCCCCTCGGTCCCGAGCGGGGCGATCCGCACCGGCAGGCTCGTCGAGAAGGTCTTCACCGTCGGCAGCACGTGGGGCTACAACTCCAACGGCAGCGTGATGAGCTATGGCACGGCCATGAACATCCTGGTGAACTGCTGGATACGGAACATGACCGCGATGGTCAACGTCGGCCCCGACCGGCACGGCACCGTGCCCTCCGGCCAGGCGAGCCTGCTGAGGCAGATCGGGACCTTCATGACTGCCTGCGGTCAGTCCGTCTACGGCACCCGGGGCGGCCCCTGGAACCCGGTCGACGGCCAGTACGGCTTCACCTACAAGGACAACACCTTCTACGCTCACCTGCTGCCAGGCTACAGCGGCACCACCTTCACCACCCCCTCCATCGGCGACGCCCAGGTCACCCGCGTCTTCGACGTACGCTCCGGAGCCGGCCTGACGTACTCGGTGGCCGGCGACGGCCGGGTCACTGTCAACGGCATCGACCGCACCACCCACCCCCAGGACAGCGTCGTCGGCATCACGCTGGACCGCTCCGTGCAGCCGGCCGACATCGCCGCCGGCAAGACCGCCACCGCCGACAGCGAGGAGACCTCCAAAGGCAACACAGCCGCCAAGGCCCTCGACGGCTCCACCGCCACCCGCTGGTGCGCCAATGACGGCCAAACCGGCCACTGGCTCAAGGTCGACCTCGGTTCCACCCGCTCACTGACCGGCACTCGGATCGCCTGGGAGCTGGACAAGACCAACTACCGCTACAAGGTGGAGGGCTCCACCGACAACAGCACCTGGACCCTGCTCTCCGACAACACCGCCACCACCAGCACCAGTCAGGTCCAGACGGTGGCGTTCCAGGCCCAGGCACGCTACGTCCGCGTCACCGTCACCGGGCTGCCTTCCTCGGTGTACGCGTCCATCCGCAACCTGGAGGTCTACGACCGGCCCTTCACCGCGGACCTGGGCACTTACAAGATCATCAACCGCAACAGCGGCAAGGCCCTGGACGTCGAAGGCGCCTCCACCGCCGACGGCGCCCAGCTCCTCCAGTGGCCCTACGGCGGCGGGACCAACCAGCAGTGGACCCTCCTGCCCAACACCGACGGCTCCTACCGACTGGTCAACGTCAAGAGCGGCAAGCTCCTGCAGAGCCCCGACTCCACCCAGGGCTCGATCCTGACCCAGGGGACCGACACCGGCAGTGACAACCAGTGGTGGAAGCTGGTCCCCTCCACCACCAACGGCTACTACCGACTCGTCAACGCCCGCACCGGATGGTGCGCCGACGTCGCCGGCGGATCGACCGCCGACCGCACCAACATCATCCAGTGGCCCATCACCGGCGTCGCCTGGCAGGACTGGCAGATCGTCAGCCTCTGACCAGCCACTCAGGTGCCGTGCCGCCGGGCGGCACGGCACCTGGGAGCATCTGGATCAAGAGCTTCTTTTTCAGGCGGTCAGGCGTCGACGAGCGCCTTGGTCACGTCCGCCAGCACGCGACGCGACGCTTCGACAACAGAGCCTTTTGCTCCTCCCGAGACGACAACGGCGAGCTACCAAGAGGCCTTTCTGTCATACTCCGCACCGGCCAGCTCACCCGATCCAGCAACCCGCTCGAAGCAGGCCGAGTATCCGAACGTCGGGGCCCCGTTCTGCCCTTCGTACCGTCGGCCCCACCCGGTGAGGATGGCCGCGACCATGACGAGCGTCAGGCAGAGCGGTAGAAAGCGGTGGTGAAGATCGACGGTGCGGACACGGACGGAATGCCTGGATAGCTCTGCGTCAGGGTACTTGCGATCAGCAGAAACGAGTTGGCGACAGGGAAGATGACGCCGAGCCCGAGGGTGAAACAGTCCATGATGTTGGCGCGCCGGTAGGGATGGAGCCCGACGTCGGCTCCGATCCGGTCGGCGAACTGACCGAAGAGCGAACGAGTCATCAGCGCCACGATGTCGTCGAAGACGCCTGCGGACTCCAGGACTCCGATCATCGCGAAGATGACTACCGCGAGCAGGATGAGCGGCAACATCCCGCTCACCCCCGACACGAGGAAGCCGGTCGGCTTGCCGTCGGTGACCGACAGGACGTCCTTCACCGACATCAGGCCGGCGGCCAGCGCCACCAGCGTGCCCGTGACGAGTCCGACCAGGGCGGTCAGGAACAGATCACGCTTGACGAACGCGACAATCAGCAGCACCAGCACCGGGACCGGGACCGGGACAAGCATGACCAGGCCTCGCGGCGAGACATCACCCGCAGCGGCCGCCGCCGCGTGCGTGCTGCCTAAGAACATGTTGTCGGCCCGCATTCCGGCCAGATAGAGCAGCACCGCAGCGAGCAGCGCGGCACTCAGCGAGTAGGGGGCCCGTGCCCGGACCACACCGCCGACCTCGGCCAGCCCATTACGCCGGCGGTAGCGCTGCGAGGACGCCGAGATCACGGTGGTGTCCGAGATGGGGGCCAGGTTGTCACCGAACAACGCGCCCGAGAGCAGTGCGCCGGCCAGCAGTACCGGCTGCGCACCAACCGCCACCCCGGCTGGGTAGAGGATCGGGAAGACCGTGAACATGGTGCCGATCGAGGAGCCGGCTGCCATGGCGATGACGCACACGACCAGGAACGCGACCGCGACGTACGCTCCGCCGCTCCGGTTCAGCTCGATGGCCGCCACACGAATCCGTTCGATATGCCGCTTGCCTTGATCATCGCCGAGACGAGGCTGATCGAGAGCAGGAGAAGGAGCAGAGTCGCGGAGTTCTTCGAGGCGACGCCGTCGATGGCCCGTTCCCAGCAGGTCGAGAAGCTCCGGGCGAACACGGATCCCACGAACAACGCCATCAGGCCGACGACCCCGAGAACGGTTAGGTCAAAGGTGCCTTATCGCGAGCGACGGCCTCCCCAGTTCGGGCCCCGCCCCTGTGTCTGCGTCGACGCCTGGCCTGATGCCTGGCGGAGCGTAACCGCGCTCACACAGGCAAGCGCAAGTGAGGTAGCGGAAAAACTTCACCTTTTGAGAAACCTCCACTGTCAACCAGATCGCTTCTGCCTTGTGCATGCTTAAGTCAGCCTCTACGCTGCGCTCAGTCGACCCCTTACCGACCAGGGTTGATCATCCGAATGGAGCAGGAATGGCCAAGACACGAGCGGGCCGCCCCGGTGGCCTGGTGTGCCCAGTGATCACACCGGTGACGCCGCACAACGGGCTGAACGACGACGCACTGTCCCGCCACATCGACGCGCTGGTTCCGCACGTCGACGGCGTCTTCGTGCTGGGCTCCTCCGGTGAACACCCGTGGCTTCCTGCGGATGTCGAGCGCGAAGCGGTCGCGGTCGCAGGGAAGCAGCTGGACGGGCGAGCCGCGCTCTACGTCGGCGCCGGGCAGTCAAGCGTCGATGCGACCCTGCGTACCTTCGACCAGTACGCCGACTCGGCGGCCGACTACCTGGTGGTCACTCCGCCGACCTTCTTCCCGCTCTCCGACGCCGAGACCATCGACGCGTTCGTGACCCTCGCCGATCACGCACCCCGGCCCGTCGTCCTCTACAACATCCCCCAGTTCGCCGGGAACGGCATCTCCGCCGGAGTTCTGCGTGAGGTCGCACAGCACCCAAGGATCGTGGGCGTGAAGGACAGCAGCGGGGACCTGTCCTTGGTAGCGGCCTTCCTCAAGGCCCGCCCGTCCGACTTCGCCGTGCTGCAGGGCCGCGACCATCTGATCGCGGCCACCCTGCGGCTCGGCGGGGACGGCGCCGTAGCGGCACTGTCCAACATCGCCGCACCGCTCCTGGCCGAGCTGGTGACCGCCGGGCAGGACACCGCCGGACACACCCGCCTCGACGCTCTGCAGGACGAGGTCGACCGCCTCGGCGAACTGCTCGCTTACGGCCTCGTGGGCGCGCTCAAGGCGAGCCTCGAACTGCTCGGGTTCCCAGTCGGCGCACCCCAGCGCCCCGCGCGCACGGTGTCCGCTGCCGAGCGGGACCAGATCGCAAAGATCCTCCACACCTTCGACGGACGCCTGCTCGCAGCGTTCTGACAAACCCACCCCACCAACGGACCCAATAAAGAGGAATCCCAGATGAGCACCCACACCGAACTGGACGCCACCGTCGATCACGAGGAGGTGGTCATCCGCCGCGGCGAGCGCACCGGCCAGCCCGTCATCGTCGCCGTCCACAACACCAAGCTCGGCCCGGCCCTGGGCGGCGTCCGCCTGACGAAGTACGACTCCCCCGTCTCCGCAGTCGTCGACGCCCTGCGGCTGAGCCGCGCCATGACGTTCAAGGCCGCCGCCTCGAACAACGGCACCGGCGGCGGGAAGTCGGTCGTCCCGCTGCTGCCCGGCGGCCCCGAGCGGGTCGACGGCCAGTTCCGCACCAGCCTGCTGCTTGACGTCGCCGACGTCGTCCACTCGCTGGGTGGCCGCTACATCGTCGCCCCCGACGTGGGCACCGGACCGACCGAGATGCGCACCATGCGTATGCGTACGCCCTACGTCGGCGGCTACACCATCACCCCCGAGGGCATCCCGGCCACCACCCACGGCACCGCCGGTGGTGTGGAGCGGGCCCTGCTGGCCACCGCCCAGCACCTGTGGGGCACCACCAACCTCGACGGACGCACCGTCGCCGTGATCGGGTTCGGTGCCGTCGGCCGCTCCCTCACCGAGAAGCTCATCAAGCGGGGCGCCACGGTCTCGACCACCGACATCGACGAATCCCTGCGTGAGCCGGCCGAGGCAGTCGGCGCCACCTGGATCCCCCTCGACACCGCCCATGAAGCCGAGGTCGACATCCTCGCCCCCTGTGCGCTCGGCGGCACCCTCACCCCCGCGCTCGTCCCGCGGCTGCGCTGCAAGGCCATCGTGGGCTCGGCCAACAACCAGCTCAGCACCGACTCCGTCGCCGACTCACTCCGCGAGCGCAACATCATCTGGACCCCGGACTTCATCGCCAACGCCGGCGGCATCCTCTACGCCAGCGGCATCGAGCTCCAGCACCTTACCCCCGAGCAGGCCGACCACCGCCTCGACGAGATCGCGGAGACGACCACCCGGGCCCTGGAGCGCAGCCACCGGGACGGCGTCACCACGCTCGCCGCCGCCTACGACCTAGCGCGCGAGCGGCTCGCCGCCGCCGAGACCAACAGGCCGTGACAAGCGGGCCCCGCTGGGGTCCCTGACTGCCAATGCCGACGGAACCGGCTGGCGTACCCATGCACCATCGTGCACGCCACGCCGGTCTCCCGGCGCACTGACTACCGATGCGGTTGCCGGCCTATGGGCCACCATCAGAGAGCACGACCGGCACCCTCGCCCCCGCCAATAGGAGTTGGCTCTCAGGAACGCCAGAAGTCCCCCGGCACGTCTGGTCGTTGGGGGCCCAGTCAAAACCGTATGAGGTCCGTCGAACGTCGACATGCACGCGTGGGCCAGGGCACCACGATCCGAGGACGCCACATCGCAGCCGCCGTCAGGCCTCAGGCAGATAGCGATCGCCTGCTCACCGGCCGCACTCCTCGCATGGAATCGGTTGACAGCCCTCAGTCGGCAGGGAGGATGACCCCGCTCGGTTCTTCATCCGTCCATCAGGATCTGCCCCTCGGACGCATGGCATCACGGGGGCCTCTCAGTATCCGGGCAAGCCAGGTACATCCAGGGGCTCAGACGGCTCCAGGCTCTTGGAGCGGTTCGGTGCTGACGATGGCTGGGCCAGGCACCAACTCGAGATCGTCCGGCGTGACGGTGTGTCCGACATTGCAGTGCAGTTCCGCGCGCACACCCGCGCCGCAATCTGCGTGGCGCAGGCGTACGGCGCCCCCGTCCGGGGCCAGGTGCCGGTCGCCCCACTGCATCAGGGCGAAGAACACCGTCATGAGCTGGTTACCGCGGTCGGTGAGTACATAGCGATCACGGGAGCGCTGGCCGCGCACTTGGTAGGAGACCTTGTTGAGAAGGCCGGCCTCGACCATTTCCGCCAGACGCGCGGATGCCGTGGGCTGACTTACCTTCGCCTGACGGGCAAGATCCGTGAAATGCGTCGTGCCGTAGTAGACCTCCCGCAGGAGAATCCACGTGGACTGGTTGGAGACGAGCTCCAAGGCGAGGCGCCCTGAACAGGGAACGTCGTACCAGCTGTCGCGGTCGGTGAGGGAGTCGCGAAGTGGAGTCGGCATGGTCTCACTATACGCTTGTGCACCTCGATCGAGAATCCGCAGTGGCTGCTGACTTAAGGCAGCGCACTACAGATCGCTGCTTCGATCGCGCCGAGCGTATCGACGGCCAGAGTGAGAACGTCTGACGACCTGATGCTCGTGAAATGCTGCGGGCAGAGGAGCCGCCTTCCTCCCCGTCGTAAGAGAACACGCCGAGGCGGCCGCCTGCGAGCGATCCCGGTACCCGGCAGTGCAAGGGTCTGTCGCTGCTGCTCTCTGACTCAGGCAAGACAGGTGCGCCGCGCAAAGACAGTGATGGGGTCGGAAAGCAGGGTTGTGGGCTGCCGCGGAGCGTGGGGGGGGAGCTGCGATCGGCTCGTGCAATTGGCCGGGGAGCAGGTCCCCTGGCGGTGGCGGACGTAGGCCAGGGCCTGTTCCAGGGAGAGGTTGTGGTTGAAGCCTTTCTTGACAAACTCCAGCCGCTGCTTGGCTTCTCGCAGAATTTCGGACCGCGTGCGCCCCGGCCGCCCGGACGCCGGCGTGCTCGTATTGAGTGGGTTCGCTGTACCGGCCCTCGCCGCTTGCCCGCCTGACGGACAGCCGTTACGAGCCTCTCCTTGACCGAACGGGCGACAAGGTAGACGGCCGTCGCAGGTGACCCGGCCATCAGTCCACGTCAGAAGATGGCTCGCGAGAGCCGCCGTGATCTGGGCGGCGGCGTTGGGTTCCAGGAGCCCGTTGAGGCACCTGACCTGCATCTCCCCAGAGCGCAACCTTCGTGCCCGTGCGTTCCGCCTGGCGACTGCGCGTCGATGGGCCACGCGGTCCGCCGACTGATCTCCGACTCGGTCGAGAAAGGCCCGCAGGCGTCCCGCGACCGGCCTTTCCGTGGAGCGGACGCTGCCGCCTGTCGGTCGTGCCGCCGACTCGCTTGTCGGAGTTGCCGACCTACTTGACAGGCAGTTCGCGCCTTCTCCGGAGTAATGCCGTCGCCGTTGTCGGCAACGGCCATCCTGTCCACGCCTGTGGTGTTGGATCGCTCGATGGTCACATCGACCTCGGTCGCGTCGGCGTCGGCGTCGGCGTCGGCGTCGGCGTCGAGGGAGTTCCACACCAGATCCAAGACGGCCCTGACGGCCCCCCGCTCATGCGAGGGCTCACATACCAGGTCGCCCCGGGCTTCCCGGAAGTACGTGATCCGCCACGACATCGCATCCTTCCTCCGGAGATCCGTCGACAGGAGCGGGCGAGCCTGTCCGAACAGCACAGCTAGCCGCTCTCCGGGGGCGATGCGATCACATGCAACCATCCTTGACCCGCCCTTTCAGAAGAGCCGGTCAAGCTGTTACTTGAAACATCAATCACCCTTGCTACGCTGCGATCAGCTTCAAATTTGAAGCACTTCAGGAATCTCGCGCCAGGAGTAACGATCATGAACAAGAAGACCTTCACCGGCATCGCCACTGCCTCGGCCGCCCTCGTCGCCCTGTCCGCGCTGCCAGTCTCCGCCGCCGCCCAGGCGCACCACCACGGCACCGCCCCGGTCACCGAGAGTGCGACCGCCAAGCGTGAGAAGCAGGAGGTCCTGAACCTCCTCTCCGCTTACCGCACTGGCGACCAAGCCGCGTTCAAGGTGATCAACCCGAAGAAGTTCATCCAGCACGATCCCGCCGTCGCGGACGGAGTCGCAGGCCTGAGGTCCTGGCTGACCGCCGCACCGAAGGGGAAGATCTCCGTCCACCCCGTGCGCGTACTGGTCGACGGGTCGTACGTGGCCGTCCACTCCGAGACCGACCTGCCCACCGGCACCACCGTCTCCTTCGACGTCTTCCGTTTCGAGCAGGGCCGCATCGTCGAGCACTGGGACAGCCGACAGGCCGTCACCGCCCCCAACGCCTCCGGCCACACCGAGCTGGACGGCGCCACCACCGTCAAGGACCTCGGGAAGACCCGCTACGACAAGGCCCGGGTCGACACCGGCATGCAGGAGGTCTTCGTCCAGCGGCAGCTGTCCAAGTTCGGTGAGCCGATCTGGAGTTCCAAGGAGTACCGCCAGCACCACTACGGCGACGTCCAGGACGGCGTCGCCGGCGCCAAGCCCGTCCTGGACGCGGTCGCCGACGGCAGCCTCGCCTACACCAAAATCAACAAGGTGCTCGGGGAAGGAAACTTCGTCCTCACCATCGGCCAGGGCACCGTACAGGGCACTCCTACCGCCTACTACGACCTGTTCCGACTGGACAAAGGCAAGATCGTCGAGCACTGGGACGTCCTGACGCCCCTCACCGCACCGGCCCAGGCGAAGAACGCCAACGGCGAGTTCGACTTCCCCCAGGACCAGCTCTCCACGAACGCCTCCTGACCCACCCCCGCAGGAACCGCGCAGCGCCACTGATCACGGTCAGCCCTGGCAGTCACCAACCGGCGCGCAGGCGACCGCCTCGAGCACGCGCTCACCGCCGTCGAGCACGCAGATGCGCAGACGGCGGCTCTCCTCGCCGAGCCAGATCCCGTGTCCAGCACGCTGAACGCCTCCCGACGCCGCCTCGGCGCCGCGTTGGTGGAACTGCGCGCCTCGGCCGACACCGCAGCGGCGAGTGGTGGCAGCGCACCCTGCCCAGCGACAGAGTCGTGCACGACGAGCAGTCCGGACACCAGACGCCGGCCGAGGCGCTACAACGTCAGAGGTCGACATCCTGGGCCAGGACGCGGGCATCCCCGGGCAAGACACCCGGGCATGACCGGAACGAGGAACCCGACGAACCGTCAGGGGTCTGTCACCCACCGAGCGGCCGGCGTTCCGGCAGCCGGGGTTTAGCCGAATTTCTCTGCGCTGGGCACGACCACGTACTGCCGCAAGTACAGATCGCGGAAACTCACCGGCCCCCGCGGACCGGGGACCCGGTCGATGTTGATACCGGTCTCTGGCAGTCGCAGCAGCTTGAAGCCGTCGAGAAGTCGCGTGGGGGAATTCCAGAAAACCCCGGAGCCGCCATAAGCATCGATGAACCGGGCAGCGGCGGCCGGGTCGTCGGTCGCGATCGCGGCGGCCAGCCCGGACGTCTCTTCGTTCGCGATCCGAGCGGCGTCCGACGGACCGTCGGCGGCGTCGATCGTCACGGTGGCCGCACGCTCCGAGTCGAGTGCCCACTCGTATCCGCGCGGATGGGTGTGCGGGGGAAGCGAAGCGGTGATGCCCAGGCGGTGCAGGAGCTGAAGAATGCCGGGTAGCCGCTCTTCGTACACAGGCCGGTCGATGAGCAGCAGATTGAGGCGGTTGCACACGCCCAGGCGGTCGAGGCTGTCGGTGATCAGCTGGTGCGCGGATTCTTCGACGGCGGCCGAGTCCACGTACAGGACTCCGCCGCCATCGGCGTGGGCGAGGGTCCGCACACCGTGACGTGCGCCTTCCCGGCCGAGGTCGCGGGTGCTGTCGCCACTCCCGCGAAGGATGACCAGCGGGATGAGCTCGGGCAGGGCCACCAGCGCGTAAGCCGCCGAGCGGTCTTCGCTGGGCACCAGCTGGATGGCATCCGGATCCAGCCCCGCCTCGGCGAGCGCTGGTGCGATCACCAGATCCACCAGGGCCCGGGACGAGCCGAGCGCAGCCGAACCGGTGCGCAGCACACCCGCATTGCGCGACTTTAGGAGCTGGGACGCGATGTCGAGCGTGACGTTCGGACGAGCCTCGAAGTTGGCGCCGATGACCCCGACCGGACGCCTGCGCTCCACCAGGGTGAGGCCGTCGGAGCGCACCTCCACGACCCTGTCCCTCGGCTCGTGCGCGGTGTCCGCCAGCGTGCGCAGCTCCGCCGCCATTGCCTCCAACCGCGGCGCGGTCAGCCGCAGGCGATCCTGCAGCGCGGGCGACATGCCTGCGGAGACGGCAGCCGCGAGGTCCTTCTCGTTGGCGACCATGAGAGCCCACCGCGCCGATCCCAGACGCTGGGCCATGCCACACAGCGCCGAGTCGATCCCGACGTCCGAGGCGCCCATGAGCGCGATGCCACCCTGCTTGGCTCGTACGGCGCAGGCGCGCACGACATCCAAGGAGGCGGGTGCTTGGTAGTCCTCGTCACTGGTCACGGGCTTCCTCTCACTGTCCGAATACCGCGGCACCCTGAAAGCAAAGATCGTAGCATCGTTCAACAATCTTGCTCACGCCTGCGGACCGGCGGTGCCGGGGAACGCGGGAACACAGCTCGGCATAGATCACGGGAGGCAGACGGCGCCCGCTCCGCAGGCGGGCAGGTGTGGGCCTTGCCGCTCGTGGGTGACCGAATGCTCGGCGCGATTGCGATGTCGAGCGAGACACAGGACCGAGCCGACCGCCAACGGCACTGCGGCTGCCCTCCTGAAGCGTGAAAGAGGCGGGCTTGGGTGCGACGTCGTCGGCGTCGATCGAAAATGAACTCCGCGAAGCCCCCGATCCGCAGGTCGCGCGGACGGGCATAGACCTCGTCGCCGACTCTGAGGCCGCGTACGGCGGAGCCGACCCGCGTCACGACGCCGGCCACGTCGTGGCCGAGCGCGAACGGGGGCTTGTACTTCAAAAGCAGCTTGAACTCCCCGTTGCGGACCATTTGTCCAGCGGGTTGATGCTGGCGGCGCTCACTCTGACCAGGACGTCGCGCTCTCCGACGGTGGGTTCGGGTACCTCTGCGGCGCGTGCGCCGTTCCTGCCGTACATCTCGACGACGAATGCCTTCATGGCGGCCGGCTTTCTGCGTGGGCGTCTCGGTGTCGATGCGACTCTTCGCGCCGGGCCCTCTGCGCGCCCGTTTCTCGTCTGCGGCCGGGTCGGCGTGGCGGCCGCGTGATCATGAACTGGCAGAGGCCGCCGCATGGGACGCCCGCAATGAGACCTTGTCGATCTTGCCGACCGCGTTCTTGGCGATGGCATCCACCACGACGTAGGAGGTCGGGCGTTTGTAGCCAGTGAGGCTGCGCGCGCAGAGGTCGATGAGCGCAGTCGAATCGACGGTGCGGCCCGGTCGTGGCTGGACGTAGGCGACGACCACTTCTCCCCATTTCTCGTCGGGAACGCCGATCACGGCGGCTTCGAGCACCGACGGGTCGCTGACGAGGACGTCCTCGATCTCCTTGGGGTAGATGTTCTCACCGCCACGGATGATCATGTCTTTCGAGCGTCCGACCAGGGTCAGGTATCCGTCGGCGTCGAGCCGGCCCACGTCGCCGGTGTGCAGCCAGCCGTCGACGAGGACTTTGGCTGTTTCGTCGGGGCGGCCGAGGTAGCCCCGCATGACGTTGGGGCCCCGCACCACGACCTCTCCGTCCACCCCCGGCGGCACCTCGCTGCCCTCGGCGTCGAGGATCCGGATCTCCTGGCCGGGGAAGGGCAGTCCCACGGTCCCGGCGCGTCGTGGGCCGGCGACGGGGTTGATGGTGGATGCGCAGGTTCCCTCGGACAACCCGTACCCCTCGATGAGCGGGACCCCGTAGCGGGTCTCGAACCGGGTCAGCAGGTCGGCGGAGGCGGGTGCCGCGCCGCAGACTGCGAACCGCAGGGACGAGGTGTCGGGGCGGACCTGGTCCGGAAGCGCCGCGAGCATGCTGTAGATCGTCGGCACGGCGCTGAAGAAGGTGGGGCGCTCGCGCTCGACGACGTCGAAGAAGGTCTCGGGATTGAATCGGTCGGCGATGGTGACGCTCGCGCCCGCCAGCAGCGGCATGAGGGTGCTGACCACGATGCCGTTGACGTGGAAGAGCGGCAGGATCAGCAGGCACCGGTCGGCCGGACCGACCTCGAGCGCCCGACGCCCCATGTCCGCCATGGCGGCGATGTTGGCGTGGTCGAGCATGACGCCCTTGGGAACGCCGGTCGTGCCGCTGGTGTAGATGAGCAGGGCCAGCGCGGACGGATCGGTTGGAGGTACTTGATCCTGCTCCACCGCTCCTTCGCGCAGTTCGCCGACGGCTAGTACGGCGATGCCGTCCGGCGCGGGGGCCTCACTGTCCTCGCCCACCAGGAGGCGTGCGCCGGAGTCCTCGAGCTGTCGGGCCACTTCGACGTCGGTCATGCTCGGGTTGACCGGCGTGATGGTGGCGCCGAGCCGCCAGGCGGCGAACAGCAGGAGCACGAACTCCACGCGATTGGTGAGCTTGAGAGCCACGACATCGCCGGGGCCGATCCCGAGATCCTGGAGGTGACGTGTGGCCGCCTGGACGCGACGCAGCAACTGGACGTTGGTGAGGGCCTGGCGGCCGTCCGAGACCGCGGCCCCGTCGGGGTCGAGGGCCGCGCGGCGGTCGGGCAGAGATGCGAAATTCATGGCGAGGGCGTACCTGTCTCGGTGTGATGCGATCCGGTCACGCAGCTGACGCGGCGGCTGCCGGGTTCAGCTGGCGGGTGAGGAACTCGATCTGGTCGCGCACCAGTACTTCGAAGGTCTCGCCGGTGTAGAAGTCGAAGTGGCCGGCGTCGTACCTCTTGATCTCTCCCTTGGGTGCGGTGCGCGCGTAGCGGAGGGTCTGGGCCGGAGGCGTGACGGAGTCGGTGTCGCTGACGCAGAAGAGGATCGGGATGGTGATCTTCTTGGCCGCGCGCCCGGGCCGGTAGGTGAGGATGGTCGGGATAACTCTCGCTGCCACCTCGTTGCGGAACGTCGTTCCCGGAGGCTGCAGGGCCTGGTATCCGGGCAGGGCGTCCGAGGCGTTCATGAGGGCCGACGAGCCGGGGGTGGCGGCGATCGGCACCATCACGGGCGGCTTTCCGCGGCCTCTGGCCGCCAGATCGCGGGCTACCACGGGGAGGACCTTGAGCGAGGCGGCAGGGCCCAGCGCGAGCGCCGAGGCGAGGCCGTCGGTGAAGGGGCACTGCGCGATGGCCGCGCGCAGTTCGGGGTGGCGGGAGGCGACGGTGATGGCATGGCCGCCGCCGAAGGAGCTGCCCCATACGGCCATGCGGGTGCGGTCGACGTCCGTGCGTGCCTTGACGTAGGCGATTGCGGCGTCCCAGTCGGTGAGCTGACGCTTGATCGACAGGAGCTGGCGAGGGTGGCCGCCGCTGTCGCCGAAGTGCCGGTAGGTGAAGGCCACCGCGGCGATGCCGGCCTGCGCGAAGCGCTCGGCGAAGGCGTCCAGGCGCATCTCGCGGACGGCGCCGAGGCCGTGCCCGAGGATGACGACGGGCGCAGACGTGACGCCCGCGGGGAGGTAGAGCCAGCCGGCACAGGTGCTGTCGCCGGAAGGGAACGTGATGTCGTGACGGGTGAAGGATTGCGCAGTGGTCATCGTCGGTTCACCGCTCGTTCGTCGCGCGACGGCCCGGCACGCTGCCCGAGGCGAGGGCCTGGGCGTAGGTTCCCGGGGTGTAGAGCGGGAGTTCGCCGGTGGCTTCGGTGGTGGAAATGTAGTCGAGCGTCAGCTTCTGGCCTTCCTTCGACAGGATCCGGGTGAAGAACTCGGCGCGTTCGACATGCAGTCCGTCCTCCAGGGACATGGAGCCGCCGAAGTACACCGCTCTCTTGGCGGACGCGACCGTGTCCTTCGACCGCTTTCCGAAGTGCTCGGCGAGTTCGACCGCCTGCGCGACCACCTTGTCCTGCGTGACGACCTTGTCCACCGCCCCGTTGGCGAGGGCCTCCTCGGGCGTGAACGGCTTGCCTTCGAGGATCGCGGCCAGGGACCGGTGGGTGCCGATCAGGCGGGTCAGCCGCTGGGTGCCGCCTCCGCCCGGGATGATGCCGAGGAGGATCTCCGGCTGGCCGATGAAGAAGTCCCCGTCGGCCATGACCCGCAGATCGCACGCCCAGGCGAACTCCGCGCCGAGACCCAGAGCGGAACCGTTGAGGGCGGCCACGAAGAGGACGCCACTGCGGTTCATCCGGAGAAAGGTCGAGTGCAGACGCTCCAGCTGGAGGGCCCCCCGCATCGGGGTCCTGCGCAGCACGGGCCCGAGGAGACGGGACCGGTCCACGTGCTTCGCCATGCGTACGACGGCCGCGGCACCGCGCCGGCCGACCCGAGGGCTACCGGCGCCCTCCTCCTGCAGCCACCGGACCGCGGCATGGCTGACGAACCGCTCGGGATGCGCCCCGGTGAAGACGACGGCACGGACGTTCGGATCACGGTCGACCCGTTTCACCAACCGGTCCAGCTTGTCGGCGAGGTCAACGCCGAACTCCTGGTGCGGTCCACCGTCGACCCGGACGACCAGGACCTCTCCCCTGTCCTCGATCGCCAGATGGCCCTTGTCTTTGTATGGCATGAAATCTGCTCCCGTGCTGAGTTCAGAGGGGAAGGTGCGTGGAGACATCCGCGGATGCGAGTCGCAGCGACGGGGTCGGGGTTGCCCCGGCGGGCTGTGTCCGCACAGGCGGCAGGAGACTGGAACAGTGCGTTGGCGTGTCCATGGAGGCACGCCTGTGTCCGAGCCGGCACGGCGGGCGCGATGTGTACTATTGCCGTGACGAGTTAGATAACCAAGTTATTTCAAGCGTGTCAACGGTGGAGGCGTACGAGAAATGGCAGGGCGGGCGAAGCTCGATGACGTACCGGAGCGGCTTGTGCGGGCGACCGTCGACCTGCTCGCGGAACAGGGACCGTCAGCCATCAAGGCACGCTCGGTGGCCTCGGCGAGCGGACTGTCGACGATGGTGGTCTACAGCCACTTCGGCGGGATCCCCGAACTGATGAGCGCCGTTGCCGACCATGGGTTCAAGGAACTCGGCAGGGCCTTTGCCCTGGTGCCGGTGACGGAGGACCCCATCGCGGATCTCTTTGCGATGGCCTTGACCTGCCGTCGGCTGGCCAGCGACAACCCTCACCTCTATGACCTGATGTTCGGACTGTCCACCCGCGCGACGTACCGACCGTCGACGGGCGCGAACCCTCGCCTCAGTGGCCATTCGCCGGCCTTCCGAGAGGCCCACGTCCATATCACCGCGGCTTGCGAACGACTCGTGCACTCCGGCCGGGTCGAGCAGCGGGAACCCGAGGTCATGGCCGCGCAGTTGTGGAGCATGGTCCACGGCTACATCACCCTTGAGTTGGCCGAGCACTTCGTCGAGTTTGAGGACGCGGTGGCGCAGGTGCTCCTGCCGATGGGCGTGAACTTCGCTGTCGGGCTGGGTGACCAGCGGACACGTGCCGAGGTCTCCCACCAGGCCGGCGCGCGCCTTTACGGCTCGATCACAGAAGGCCATTGAAGGTGACGGTGAAGGCTGGGGCGCTCGGGTGTTGGTCCATGCGCGGCTAGGACGACCCTGTCTCCGCCGCGCGCGCATCGCCGCCCGGCGTAAGTTGGTCCTGCCTGCCCAGCGCCGCGACCTCCCGTTCGAGCGAAGGAACCGCCCGGGCTGCGAAGCGCCTCGCCCAGGGCCACGCCAACGGCGAATTCAGCACCGCCTTCGCCCAGTTCACCACGACCACCGCGCGCGGGATGTACACGCGGCTGCGTCGGCGTACGAGCCCATTGACGATCGCGTCGGCCGCCCGGTCCGCGCTCGTGGTCACATTGCCCGGGTAGGGCAGCTTCTCCCGGAAGGCCGCGAACGAGGGGATGTCCGCCTCGCCCCCACGGACAAGATCCGTGTTGATCCAGGAGGGGTGTACGAGGCCGACCGTGATCCCGAGGTGTGCCACTTCCTGGCGGTAGGTCAGGGCGAGGAGTTCGGTCCCGGCCTTGCTCGCGCCGTAGGAGGCCATCCCGGGGAACGGCATGAAGGACAGCGCGGACGCCACGACCAGCACATGACCGCGGCTGCGCTCCAAGTGGGGCGTCACGTACTTCAGGGTGCGGAACACGCCGTTCACATTGATGTCCAGGACACGCTGGAACGACGCCTCGTCCGTCTGCCGCACCGTCCCGTACCCCACCACACCGGCGTTGGCGACCACGAGGTCCACGCCACCCATGGCCTCCGCGGCCTCGTCGATCGCCGACCGTAGGGCGGCGCCGTCGCGCACATCAGCCTCCTTCCAGGACGCACCGGGGCCCAGGTCGTCAGCGAGGGCGTGCAGCCGATCGGGCTCCAAGCCGATCACCGTCACTCGAGCCCCGCGGGAGGCGGCCAAGCGTGCCACTTTCTCGCCTATGCCGCGCGCCGCTCCTGTGACGATCAGCCTTCTGTCCAGCAAGTCACGTTTCATGGCGGCAACATAACTTCGTTATCGATAGAGTACAAGGCGTCTCGCGCATCCGTTCCTTCCAGACATGTGGGTTACACAAGCGGGCGAACCTGTGCAGCGCCACGAGGCGGACTCCTTGGGCAGTGGCCATGCTCGAGCGCGTGGGGAGCTCATACCTGTCCGGAGGCCGGTAACGCCCTCCGACAAGGTCTCCCCTGTCGGGCGAGGCCCCTGATTGGTCTGCCGCGCAAGCACATACGGGGACCGGGACGGCGGCGAATCATTGTGGACATAGGGAAGATGACCGCGCGTCCGCCACCTACGGCAAGGTGGCCGATCAGGCCGGCCTGGACCGTACGGCGTCTATGTCGCTCCCGGCACCGGCTACCGCGACAACAGCACGAACGGTGTCGCCAAGGGCGATCAGGCGGAGGGCATGTACGCCGTTCTGGACGGCACGCACTACAACGGCGGCTGCTGCTTCGACTACGGCAACGCCGAGACCAACAGCCGCGACAACGGCAACGGCAACGGCAACGGCACCATGGAGGCCATCTACTTCGGCAACATCAAGGTCTGGGGCTACGGCTCCGGCAACGGCCCCTGGATCATGGCGGACCTGGAGAACGGCCTGTTCTCCGGCGTCAACCAGCGCTACAACGCGGGTGACCCGTCGATCACTCCCGGGGCCGCTCTTACTGTTGCCCCTGATGGTTTTGCCTGAAAGCACCAGGGGTTTCACCGGCGTGGCGGGTGAAGAACTTGCCGAAGTTGGTGGGTTCGGGAAAACCCAGGCGGCGGGCGATGGTCGCCACCGGTTCGTCGGTGTGGGCGAGCAGACGCTGCCCTTCCAAGGCAACGCGGCCGTCGATGACGTGTTTGACGGGCTGCCCGGTGGCAGCCATGCAGGCGCGGGTGAGGGTCTTGACGGTGTAGCCGAGGCGGTGTGCGTAGTCGGCGGCGCGACGGGTGGTGGCATAGGAGCGTTCCAACTCGGCGCGGAAGCGCGCGTAGACCTCGCCGCCCGCGTGCGGATCGCTCCCGCCGTCGGGTTGGGGCAGTCGGTCGATGTGCAACAGCACGGTGGCCAACAGGAGTTGGAGAATCTCCGCCGAGATGGTCGGCTTCGGGCGGTCGTACTCGGCCCGCAGCTGGCCCAGCAGGGTCGATAGCCCCGCGTACGCGGGGCTCGCGCCGAGCTGCCAGCACGCTGATCCGTACCACTCGTTCACCAGCCGGTCGGCGCTGCTGCTTTGCGGGGGAAAGGCCGGCGTGAACAGCAGATGCGTGCCGTTGGCCGTGCCGGGCTGGACGAAACGCTGGACCTGGCCCGGCCGGACCCACAACAGGGTTCCGGGGCGGACGGGGTAGGTCACGAAGTCGATCGCGTGCTCCCCGCTGCCCTCCGTGATCAGGGTGAGGGTGTGGAAGTCCACCCGGTGCACAAGGTCGCGCCGTCTCCCCCGCCGTTTCCGTCGCTCGTGCAGGGTGGCGAGATCGATGATCTCGAAACCCGGGACCCGCTCCTCGGGCGGGTTGAAGTCGAGCCGCAGGATGGCCCCGTCCGAGACAGGGTCCGCGCCGCCAGGATCCCTGTGAATCACCACGGTCTCCAAATGTCCTCGATTTACCATGCCGCGTCTTCAGCGTATCTCGTCTGCCTGCGGTTTCACGACGAGAGTAGAGGTCGTCAAGGCGACACGAAGCCGCCTCAATCTCAAGGAGCATCCAAATGAACGGCACGGTCACGATTCTCGACAAGGGCGCGGTGCGCATCCACAGCTACATGTCGCCGGCAGACACCTTCCACACCACCACCCAGCTGATCGAGACCCCGGCGCGCATCATCGCGATCGACGCCCAGCTGCTGCCCGCCTACGCCGACGAAGCCATCGCCTACGCCAAGGGGCTCGGCAAGCCGATCGACCGCCTCATCGTCACCCACGCCCACCCGGACCACTACAACGGCGCCGCCCGCTTCGGCGTCCCCGTGCACGCCCTGGTCCAGGTGCGCGAGCAGATCATCGCTCGCGGCGACAGCCACCTGCCGACCGGACAGGTCATCTCCCTGACCGACTTCACCCCGTCCGTGGCCATCATCCCCGGCACCGAGGTCATCGATGGGGTTCCGTTCGTCTTCGAGGCCGTCTCCGGCGGCGAGGCCGCCGACGAACTCCTCATCAAGCTGCCCGAGCAGGGCGTCCTCATCGCCCAGGACCTCGTCTACAACGACGTCCACCTCTACCTGGGCAACAACGACATCACCGGCTGGCAGCAGGCCGTCGACGCCCTGGCCTCCGAGAGCGGCTACGACACGATCCTGGCCGGCCACGGCCTGCCCACCGGGCCTGAGGTCTACGCGGATGTCCGCCGTTACCTCGAAGACGCCCGCGAACTGCTCGGCGACGACGGCGACGCGTACAAGAAGGCGATCGTCGACAAGTACCCGGCCCACGTCGGCCCCTTCATCATCGACATCGCCAACCGGTCCCTCTTCCCAGCCGGCAACTGATCACCGTCGCCGCTGTACCGTCCGCTGCCGCGCGGATCCGGGGCAGTTCGCGCGGCCCGCTTCCCCTCTGCTCATCGCCTCGGGTTGTTGGACTACTTCCTTTTTCAACTCACGCATCACATACGGAGATCCGTCATGTCTCACACCCGCCTCCCCCGTTCCCGTGCCGCCGCTATAGCAGTCGCGTCCCTCCTCGTGCTGGGTGGCGCCGCCCCGGCTCTGGCCGCCCCCGGCGCCGACCTCCACCACACCACCGGGACTCACTACCGAGAACCGCTACCGACCAGTTACACACTGCCCGGCGACAAGACCTACCCCGAGGGCATCGCACGCCAGCAGGGCACGCCCTACTTCTACGTCGGCAGCACCAGCGACGGCACCATCTACCGCGGCGACGTCCACCAGAGTGCGACCCAGGTGTTCCTGCCCGGCGGCCAGGACGGGCGCGTCTCCGTCGCCGGCATGAAGACCGACCGGGCCGGACGGCTCATCGTCGCCGGCGGCGCCAGCGGCAAGGTCTTCGTCTACGACACCCGCACCCGCGCCCTGCTGCACGTGTTCGACACCGGCCGCACCGACACCTTCCTCAACGACGTGGCCCTCGCCCCCAACGGCGACGCCTACATCTCCGACTCGATCCACCCCGCGCTGTGGCACATCACCGCCGCCGAACTGAAGAGCAAGCAGGTCCAGCAGCCGCTGGACGTGGGTGTGGACCTCACCAAGTCCCCGATGGTCTATGACGACGGTTTCAACGGCAACGGCCTGGTGGTCACCGACAACGGCCGCTACGTCCTGCTCGCCGACTACAACGACTACGCCTTCTACCGCGTCGACCTGCGCACTCACCAGGTCGTCCCGATCGACCTCGGCGGCGCCAAGGGCGTCTCCGGCGACGGCCTGCTGCTCCAGGGGGACACCCTGACCGCCGTCACCGAACTCGACCACCCCGAAGGTCAGATCAGCGTCCTGAAGCTGAGCCACGACTACACCAAGGCCACGCTCGTGCGCACGGTCCACGGCCACGGCATGCACAGCCCCTCCACGGCCGCCGTCGACGGATGCGACCTGCTGATCGTCAACTTCCAGTTCCAGATCGCCGACCCGGTGCTCCCGTTCAACGTGGTGCGGGTCCACGTCTGACCGCGGTCAGGCACAACACAGGAAAGGACACCACTCTCATGAAGATCACCATCGTCGGTGCCGGCAACATGGCCCGCGGCATAGCCACCCGGGCTCTGGCGGGCGGCCACACGGTCACCATCACCGCCAAGGACCCCGGCAAGGCCGTACGACTCGTCGACGAACTGCGCGGGCATGCGACCGGCGAAGGCCGGATCGCCGCCGCCGACGCATCCGCCGTGGACACCGCGGACATCGTGGTCCTCGCGGTCCCCTTCGACGCCGCCAAGCAACTCGCCGCCGCATACGGAGAGCGGCTGAGCGGCAAGGTGCTGGTCGACATCAGCAACCCCGTCGACGCCTCCCTCGACGCACTCGTCGTCGCCCCGGGCACCTCGGCCGCCGAAGAGATCACCGAGGCCGTCGCACCGGGCACCCGTGTCGTGAAGGCGTTCAACACCACGTTCGCCACGACCCTGATCGCCGGCGAGGTGAACGGCACTGTGCTCGACGTCTTCATCGCCGGTGACGACGAGGCCGCCCGTAAGCAGGTCGCCGACCTGGTCACCTCCGGCGGGCTGAACCCGGTCGACGTCGGCGCGCTCAGGCACGCCCGCGAGCTGGAGGGCTTCCAGCTGCTGCACATGGCCCTACAGATCCGCGAAGCGGGCCACGGCTGGGCGAGCACGATCAAGATCGTCGCCCCTGAGCCGTAGCAGTAGCAGTAGCGCCCCATCGAGCCCCACTGCCGGCCCGCAACCCCCACGGGCCGGCAGTGGACCGTCAGCAGAAGCCCACCAGGAGAACCACCCCATGCACGTCCGTACCTCCCTGACCACCCTCGCCGCGACCGCGGTCCTGCTGGCCTCCGCGGCCACCGCAACTGCAGCGACCCAGCCCCTCTCGGCGCCGCACATCACCAACCACTTCCAACTGGCGGCCTCGCAGCAGCCCGAGAACATCACTGTCGACCGCGCCGGGACTGCGTACCTGACCTTCTCCTTCGCCCGGCAGATCGTCCGCGTCACTCCGGGCAGCCGGCCGCACGTCCTGGCCACACTGCCCGCCCCCGCCAAGGCGAACACCCCCAACCTGGGCAAGGCGTTCGTCGGGGGCATCGCCCGCGCCGACGACGGCACCCTGTACGTCACCTACGCCACCGGCACCGCGGACCTCACCGGTGTCTGGGTCGTACGTCCCGGTGGCCGCCCGCACCGCATCGCCGCCCTGCCCGCCGACGGACTGCCCAACGGCCTCGCCCTCGACCAGCACACCAACAAGCTCTACGTCACGGACTCCGTGCACGGCGTCATCTACCGCCTCCCCGCGTGCGGCGGAAAGGCCACCGTCTGGGCCAAGGGCACGCAGCTGGAGCCCACCACGTTCGCCGGCGCCAACGGCCTGAAGCTGCACAACGGTTCCGTCTGGGCCACCAACCTCGACCGAGGCACCGTCCTGCGTATCCCGGTCACCGCCAAGGGCACCGCCGGTAAGATCCAGGTCCGGGCCAGCGGCATGCCGTCCATCGACGACTTCGCGTTCACCGGCCACGGCGACACCCTGCTCGCCGCCCGCGACGACAACCAGGTCGACCTCGTCCGCCCCGACGGCACCCACACCACCGTCCTCACCCCGGCCGACGGTCTTCAGACCCCCACGTCCATCGCGGTCCACGACAGCAAGGTGTATGTCCCCAGCGCCGCCTACATGACCGGCAAGGACCCCAACCTGCTCATCGCCCGCCTCGGCCGCTGACGCAGCCGGCAGGACGCATCCCACCGCGCTGGTGCCGCGCCGACCGCGCGGCACCGGCCCGTGCACGACCGGCAGCACAGTGGTCCGCACGATCCGCTCTCCCCGACAGCCCTGGAACCGACATGTCCGAACCCTCCCCCACCAGCAGCGCCGGGACAGCAGGCACCCTCCACGCCCCGTCCCCGGACCGCCATCCGCGCCGTCTGCCGCTCGTCCTTATCCTGGGCTCCCTGACCGCCCTCGGCCCGCTCACCATCGACCTCTATCTCCCGGCCCTCCCCCAGGTCAGCGGAGATCTCCACGTCTCACAGGCCGTCACCCAGCTCACCCTCACCGCCTTCATGATCGGGATCGCCCTGGGTCAGTTGGTCATCGGGCCCCTCAGCGACACCCTCGGCAGGCGCCGTCCCCTCCTGACCGGCCTGACCGTGTACGTCGCGGCGAGCCTCCTGTGCGCCGTCGCCCCCGATCCCACGGTCCTCATCGGCATGCGCCTGGTCCAGGGCCTGGCGGGCGCCGCCGGCATCGTCATCGCCCGGGCCGTCGTCCGCGACCTGTACGACGGACTCGCCGCCGCCCGCCTGCTGTCCTCGCTGATGCTCGTCTCCGGCACCGCGCCGATCCTCGCCCCCGTGCTCGGCGCCCAACTCCTGCAACTGACCTCCTGGCGCGGCGTGTTCGTCACCCTCACCCTGCTGGGCCTGGCCGTCCTCGTCGCCACCGCGACCCTTCTGACCGAAACCCTGCCCACCGACCAGCGCCGACGCGGCGGGCTCCCCGACACCCTGCGCACCATGCGCGACCTCGTCAAAGACAGCCGCTTCTCGGGCTATCTGCTCACCGGCAGCCTCGGCTTCGCCGCCCTGTTCGCCTACATCGCCGGCTCCTCCTTCACCCTGCAAGAGGTCTACGGCGCCTCCCCGCAGACCTACAGCCTCCTCTTCGCCCTCAACTCGATCGGCATGGTCGCCACCGGACAGCTCAACGGCAAACTGCTCCTGGGGCGCTTCCCCTCGCACCGCATCCTGGGGACGGGCCTGGCCGTACTCGCCACCGCGGGCACCGCCCTGGTCGTCCTGGCCACCCTCACGCACGCGGGCCTGCCCTGGATCGCCACCGCGCTCTTCCTCACGGCCTGCCCGGTCGGCATGATCCTGCCCACCACGACGGCCCTTTCCCTCCAGCGGGCCCCGCACGCTGCGGGCAGCGCCTCAGCGCTCCTGGGCACCACGCAGTTCCTCATGGGAGCCCTCGCGCCGGCCCTCACCGGTCTCGGCGACCAGGGCACCGCCCTGCCCATGGCCCTGTCGGTGCTCGGTCTCGCGCTGGCCGCGACGGTCTGCTTCTTGGCCCTGTGCCTCCCATGGCGTCCCACTCCGGACCCGCTGGCCCAGTAAGCCCGCGCAACAGGCCAATGCCGTCGCACTCGTTCACGCACAGGGACCCCTTAAGGAAACGAGCCTGCCCCCATGCAAGAAATCCCCACCGCGACGGACATCCGAGCCTACGAAACGGTCGCACTGTTCGGCCGCCTGCTCGAGACCGCGGTGAACCGTGTTCTGCACCAGAGATTCGACATCGCGTGGGAGGAGTACGCGGTCCTGTCCGCACTCCATCGATCTCCCCACCAATTCCTCCACATGACCGAGGTGGCCACCGCACTCGGATTCTCCAGAAGCCGCGTCACCCGGGCCATAACCCGACAGGAACTTCAAGGACGGGTCACCCGCTCGGCTTGCCCCAGGGACGCACGCGCGACCCACGCCGCGGTCACCGCGCAGGGCACGGCCCTCCTCGACCGGATCAGCGACACCTACGAGGCCGCCGTACGCGGCAGCCTCACCAGGCTAAGCATCGGAGCGGAACAGGTGGAGGGGCTGGTGAAGCAGCTCGAACCGCTCTCCGGCCTACGGGCCCGGTCGAAGTCCGCCATCAACTGCGCGAGGCGCCGACGTTCCGGCGCGCCAAACTCGTCGGGATAATCACCCAGCGACGAGTTACCGGCCCGTCGCGTCACTGAATTACGACCGGTCGCGCCTTTCTGACGGTTACACGCGTCGCAACAGGAACTCGCTTGTCGATACCCTCCGCCCAAGTGGGGCCTCAGCCCGCTAAATTGATCACCGCGCCGCCGATACGGAGTAAGGCGGATCCCGCACTCTCACCGCGACGACTCACGTACATATTCAGCGGAGCGTCGTGCAGGTCCCCGGAAACCGCAGCGGAGTGGTCCGCGTCCGTTCGGCAACTCCGGGTCAACGACGCCGACGGAGCCGCCCGCGCGATGCGCGAACACATCGCCCGGGCATGAGCGAGCCGCCGACCGACCCCGCAACCGTGACGGAACCGACGGGCCCCACGCCCGTCGGCACCGACAGATTGAGTACATCCGGTCATGCCGCCGACCGATCGGCACAGGGCGCAGCGAGCGGGTCGAGCCGAGGCCGGGCTTGAGTCACCAGGGGGCTGTCACAGGGTGATGAGTCGTCGGCCCGATCGGCGCTACCGGCGACCGGCCACTCGATGACCAGGGCGCTTCGCATGTGCCGGCACAACGCTCAGCCAAACAGACGTCGCTGGATCTCTCGTCGGTAGTCTTCCAGCGTCCGGTCGAGGTGGACGGCGGTGGCCTCGGCGGCCTCGTCGGGGCGGCCGTCGCGAATGGCGCGGTAGATCGTCTCGTGCTCCTCGACCGCGGCCGCGGTGCCCTCTCCGAAGGAGTCGTGAACGATCGCGCTGGACTGGCGCTGCAGCCGACGGGCGTCGCGCACCGCGCTGCCGAGGAAGGTGTTGTGCGAGGCCGCGGCCACCGCGGCGTGGAAGTCGTCGTCCCCCTGCGCGAAGACGTCGACCTCGCCGTGGACGTACCCGTGCCGGCACTGCTGCATGGCGATCTCGATGGTGCGCAGTTCGGCGGGCGTAGCCCGGGTGGCCGCGAGCTTTGCGGCAACGGTCTCCTGAACCCTGCGGAACTCGAACAGCATGAGCACGTGATCGAGGTCCACGGGACGGAAGAAGCCGCCCCAGCGACCGCTGATCAGCATGCCGTCGTCGTCCGCGACGAACAGTCCGCGTCCCTTGTGCGCCCGGACCCGGCCGAGCGCCGAGAGGATCTTCACGGCGTCTCGGACCACACCCCGGCTGATGCCCAGCCGCTGGGCCAGGTCGTTCTCCGTGGGGATCCGGTCGCCGGGGACCAGGTTCGATTCGGCGATGAACTCGAGGATCCGCTCGGCCACGATCTCGTATCCGGGCCGGTAGTCGCGCCGCTCGTGCGCGCCGTTCACCACTGCCGCCACGGCGGGCGTGTCTTTCATGTGTCCTGCCTCCGGCTACCGCGACGACGACTGATCAGCCTTGAACTGAGTTCATCGTAACCCAGTCAAACAAATAAGTCGTACTCATCTGGGCTCTTGATCGCGAATCCGCGCACAGATCAAGGCCATTCGTGCCCTTTTAACAGCGTATATGACTCGCAGTAGTCACCTTGACATGCCCGCAGAATGTCGAGAAAAGACCTACACACCCCTTGACTGGCCCTCCAGCATGGCGGCTAATTTCTTCCGCGGCGGTTACGACAGAGCCGTCAGCCTCACGCAAACCGAGTGGAGTCGCTCATGTCCGTCAACAAGCCTTCGGCCGCCCGGGAGACAGGGACCAGCAGGAGACGTGCCGCGTTGCTGGCGGGCGCTGCCGCCACCGTGCTGCTCACCGTGACCGCCTGTGGCGGCGGGGGCGGCACGAGCGGCACGACCAAGGACGGATTCGCCCAGGCCGCCCAGAACGACGGGGCGTTGACCGTCTGGGTGGACGCGACCCGCATGGACGCCGCGAAGCAGTACCAGGCGTCGCACCCGGGCGTGAAGATGGACATCGTCAGCTACGACGGTGACGCCAACGGCTCGAACTACCTGCAGACGAAGGTCCAGCTGTTCAACCGCACCGGCAAGGGCTGGCCGGACGTCGTCTTCAGCTCCCAGAACAACGAGGCCTCCTGGGCGGTGGACGCGGGCTTCGCCGCACCGCTCAACAAGGGCCTCATCCCGGACGCGACCCTGGGCGGGTTCGCGAAGGGCGCCAACGACGTCTGCACGGTCGGCCGGACCCTGTACTGCCTGCGCAACGACCTCTCCCAGGCGGTGCTGTGGTACAACGCGCCACTGCTGAAGAAGTTCGGCTACACCGTCCCCACCACCTGGGAGGACTACCAGGCCCTCGGCGAGAAGGTCGCCAAGGAGCACCCCGGCTACCTCGTGGGTGATGCGGGTGACTCCTTCACCCCGGAGATCTACCTGTGGGCGAGCAAGTGCGGCGCCAACCACATCACCGGCCCCAAGGCCGTCTCCGTGAACACCACCAGCGAGGCCTGCACCAAGATGGCCAAGCTCCTGGACGTACTGATCAAGAACAAGTCGATGTCGATCAGCGGCGTCTTCAGCACCGACTTCGCCAAGAACGAGGCCGACAAGGTCCTGCTCATGCCCGGCCCGGCCTGGTACGGCGGCGCGGTGTTCAAGGACGGCCTCAAGACCCCGGCCAAGCAGATCGCGGTGGCGCCCATACCGCAGTGGCAGGGCGACACCTCACCGTCCACCGGCAACGTCGGCGGCGGCACCTGGCTGCTGTCCAAGCACTCCGCCCACATCAAGGCGGCCACCGACTTCCTGAAGTGGGTCACCACCGACAACGCCTACCAGGGCGAGAAGGCCCCCGGCTTCCCGGCCTACGCGCCCGCCGCCGAGAACTGGCTCAAGGCACAGGCCGCCTCCGGCTACTACGCCAGCGACCTCAGCGCCCTCAAGGACGCCTCCTCCCAGGTGTGGTCCGACTGGGGCTCGGGTCAGTTCAGCCAGGAGGCGATCTGGGCCGCCACCGTCAAGCCGGGCATCACCCAGGGCAAGACCATCGTCTCGATGCTGCCCGCCTGGCAGGACTCCATCACCAAGTACGCCAAGTCCAACGGATACAAGGTCTCCCAGTGAGCCTCACGCACTCCTCGGCCGGCTCTGCCACCCGGCGCCCTCGCGGCACCGCCCGGCAGAGCCGGGCCGGCGTCGCCTTCGTCGCCGGCTACGTACTGCTGCTGATCGCCTTCGGCGTCCTACCGACCTGCTACGCCGTCTACTTCGCGTTCACCGACGCCGGAGGCACGTTCACCGGCTTCAGCAACTTCGTCACCACCGCACAGGACTTCCGCTTCGTCGACTCCCTGGGCCACGTGGCCCTGTACCTGGTCTTCTGGCTCCTGTCGCTCGTGGTGTTCGTGGTGGTCCTGGCGCTGCTCCTGCACAAGCTGGCCTCCGGGCCGCTCAGCCAGGCACTGCGCTTCCTCTACTACATCCCCGGCGCGCTCGCCGGCGCCGCGAGCGTCCTGGTCTGGCTGTTCATGCTCGACCCGACGGTCAGCCCGGTCACCTCCCTGCTGGAGACGCTGGGCTTCCACACCTTCGGCGAGGTCATCGCGCCCGGAAACCTCGCGGTGCTGTTCACGATCATCGCGTTCTGGACCGGAGCGGGCGGCTGGATCGTCGTCATGTACGGCGCGCTCAACAACATCCCCAAGGACGTCATGGAGGCCGCGCGCATCGACGGCGCGAACGGCTGGCAGACCGCCTGGCGGGTACAGATCCCCATGCTCCGCAAGTGGATCGTCTACATGGTGATCCTGGCCTTCGCGGGCGGCGCCCAGCTCTTCGTCGAGCCGCAACTGCTCTCCCTCGCCAGCACGGGCGTGGCCGGCCGCGACTACTCGCTCAACCAGCTCACCTACGACTTCGCCTTCCAGATGAACAACATCAACGGCGCCGCCGCCGTCTCGGTGGAGCTCCTGGTCGTCAGCGTGTCGGTCGCCGGTGTCTTCGTCGCACGATCGGGGTTCTTCGATGCCGACTGACACACGATCCACTCCTCCAGACGCCGCTCCTCGCGTGAAACGGGATCGAACGGCCAAAAACGGGCGGGGGGAACCGCGGCGGCGCAGCCGTTCCCCCCGGCACGTGACCTCCCGGCTGCTGGCGGGCTCGATACTCACCGTCTTCGTGGTGTTCTTCGTGCTGCCGGTGCTGTGGCTGCTGCTGGCGGCGACCAAGACCGACCAGCAACTCGTCCACAGCAACCCTCTGTCCTTCGGGTCCTGGCACGCGCTCACGGCCAACTGGCACGCGCTCACCGCGTTCCAGGACGACGCCATCCTGCTGTGGCTGCGCAACTCCGCCCTTTACGCCGCGATCTCGCTCGTCATCACGCTCTGCCTGGCCATTCCGGCCGGATACGCGCTGGCGATGACCGAGTTCCGCGGCCGGCACACGCTCCTGATCGCGACCCTCGTCGTGATGCTGATGCCGAACGCCACCCTGGTGGTGCCGCTGTTCCTGGAGATCAACGCGGTGCACCTGATCGGCACCATGTGGTCGATCATCCTGCCGTACTCCTTCTACCCGTTCGGCGTGTACCTGACGTACATCTACTTCACCACCGCCGTGCCCAAGGACCTCCTGGCGGCGGCGCGGATCGACGGCTGCTCCGAGTTCGGCGTCTTCCGCCACGTGGCCCTGCCGCTCGCGACCCCCGTCATCGCGCTCGTCGGGTTCTTCAGCTTCGTCGCCAACTGGACCAACTACTTCCTGCCGTACGTGATGCTTCCCGACAGCACCCAGATGCCCATCCAGGTGGGCGTCGGAAGCCTGCTCAGCAACGTGCCGTCGTTCAACCCGACGGTCGGCAGCCTCGCAATCCAACGCCCGCAACTGGCACTGGCCACGCTGATCGCCATCACACCGGTACTCGTCGTGTTCCTGTTCGCCCAGCGCTTCCTGGTCAGCGGAATGCTCGCCGGCGCCACCAAGGAGTAACAGCTCTCATGCCCCACAGCCTCGACCCCCACGCGTCCGGAGACGACACCCCGGCCTCCGACCGGCCCGCACCCGGCATCTCGGCCGGGGTTCCGTTGCTCGAACCCCCCGGCTGGGCCGTCGCCCAGCGCGCTCTGTTCGACCTCCTCGACCACGCCTGGCGCCGCTTCGCCCGCGACTTCACCGGCCCCGACGGACGCCTGAACTACACCGGCCCGCTGACCACCCGCGACGGCGTGGACGACTTCTACGAGGTGTTCTTCAACTGGCCCCAGCTCTACCTCCTCGGCGGCGCCGACGACCTCCTGCCCGCCAGCGAGAAGCACTGGGAGGGCGTCACCAAGCAGCTCACCGAACTGGACATGCTGCGCGACGAGTACGAGCGCGGCTACGACTGGTTCCACCAGGGCGAGAGCCTGCTGCTGCTCTACTTCCTGTGCATGGCCGCCCCCGACCGATGGTCCGAACGCGCGCTGCGTTTTGCCGAGTTGTACGTCGACCCCGCCAAGGGCAACTACGACCCCGAGCACCGCATCATCACCCGCCCGCACAACGGCAGCGACCCCGAGCGCACCGGCCTGTTCGACGGCGACGTCTACCCCTGGCTCCTCAAGGAGGCGGAGACGTACGGCTATCCGCTCGAGTGGATTCCCGAGGCCCAGGACGGCCCGTACCCGCTCTCGGCGGACCCGCGCCTCGGCGACCAGATGCGGGACCGGATGGGCGTCGGCGACACCGCGACCAACCTCGCCGCGGCCGGACTGGTCCTCAACGCCTGGATCCTGTCCGGCGAGGAGCGCTACCGCGACTGGATCGTCGAGTACGTGGGCGCCTGGCGCGAGCGCACCCGCGAACAGGGCGGCCTGATCCCGGACAACGTCGGCCCGGACGGCGTCGTCGGCAGCCTGCTGGAGGGGCGCTGGTACGGCGGCCACTACGGCTGGTCCTGGCCGCACGGCTGGCACAGCCTCGGTCACGCGGCCTGCGTGGCGGCGCTCGCGGCGGCCACGGTCACCGGCGACGACGACTACCTCTCCATGGTCGCCACCTCGCTCGACACCCTCATAGGCCACGCCAAGGTCATGCCCTACACCGAGGCCGACTCCAGCCTGCCCTCCAAGTGGGCGGTCGAACTCGGCCCCGACGACGTCCACACGCCCACACCGCACCTGCCGTTCCGCCACAACGACTCGGGCTGGTTCGACTACAACCCGGCCACTCCCCCCGTGCCGGTGGCCCTGTGGCACCACACCTCCTCCCAGGCCGACCGGGCCCGGCTGGAGGGACTGCGCGAAGCGGACGGGATCGACTGGCGCACCGTGCGGCCGTTCCGGTCCAAGGAGGACTCCGGTCACGAGAAGGCGTGGTTCGCCTTCCTCGCCGGCGACGACCCCGGCTACCCGGAGCGGATCCTCGCGGCCGCCCAGGCCCAGGTCCGCCACCGGCTGCGGCGCATCGACCGCTACCGCGACTTGGACGTGCCCGAAGCCGACATTCACGTGTGGCAGCTGAGCAACCCGGTGGTCACCGAGGCCCTCGTACAGCTGACCTGGGGCGGCCCCCAGGTGCTGTACCAGGGCGGTCTGCAGCAGGCGAGGCTGCGCTACCACGACGCCGACGCCCGCCGGGCGGGCCTGCCCGCAGACGTCGCCGCCCTCGTCACCTCCATCGACCCCGAGGCGACCACCGTCGAACTGGTCAACCTCTCCCCCGGCAGCGACCGCACGGTCATCGTCCAGGCAGGCGCGTTCGCCGAGCACACCATGACCGCTGTCCGGTACACGACCTGCACGGACGACGGCTGGATCGGCGACATGTACGACTACGGCCACACCGAGCCGGTCGTCTCCGAGATCGAAACCGTCTGTGACGGCCCGTTTCTGACGGTCCGCCTGCCCGCCTCCACGCGCATCCGGCTCACCCTGCGGCTGGAGCTGCGCACCCGTACCCCCAGCTATCGCACGCCGTTCGACACGGCGGTTGACGGGACCAACTCCACGGCCACGGAAGGAGAATCGGCGTGAAGCGCATCGCCCAGACCATCAGGCTCCGCCCCGAACACCGCGAGGAGTACCTCAGGCTCCACTCCGCCGTATGGCCCGGAGTCGAAGCCGCCCTGCACCGGGCGAACATCCGCAACTACAGCATCTTTCTCCATGGCGACGTGCTGTTCGCCTACATGGAGTACCACGGCGAGGACTTCGAGGCGGACATGGCGTCCATCGAGGCCGACCCCGAGACCCAGCGATGGTGGAAGCTCACCGACCCCTGCCAGGAACCCTGGCCCGACCGGGGCGAGGGCCGCCAGTGGAGCGACCTCCCCGAGATCTGGCACCTGAGCCCCCCAGACGACGACGCCACCGCCTGACCCGGCCCGCGCCCGCCCGACACGACTTGGATCACCTCGTGAACGCACCCGTGCTCGTCGACGCCCACCACCACCTGTGGGACCTCGCCCACCGTCCGCAGCCCTGGCTCGACGACCCCGATGTGGCATCGATCCGCCGCACCTTCACCCCCGAGGACCTGCGCTCCACCGCCACGCACCCCATCGCGGGCCGACGGCTGCACAGCACGGTGGTCGTCCAGTGCATCGCGGAGGTCGCCGAGACCGAGGACCTTCTCGCGCTGGCCGAACGGGAGCCCCTGATCCAGGCCGTGGTCGGCTGGGCCGACCTGACGTCCCCGGCGATCGGGGACGTGCTCGATGAGCTGATCGCCGGGCCGGGCGGCGGGTACCTGCGCTCCCTGCGGCACCTCGTCCAGGGCGAGACGGACCCCGGCTGGCTGCAACACTCCGATGTGGAAAGCGGGTTGAGGGCAGCCCGGGATCGTGGACTGCGCTACGACGTGCTCGTGCGCGACCACCAGCTCGGTCAGGCTATCCGGCTCGCGGAACGCTTCCCGGACCTGCCCCAGGTGCTCGACCACGCGGGCAAGCCGGACATCGCCCGTGGGGACATCGCCGAGTGGGAACGCCGGATGCGGCAGCTCGCCGGGCACCCGCAGGTGGTGTGCAAGGTCTCGGGGCTGATCACCGAGGCCGACCACACCCGCTGGACCACGACCGACATCCGCCCGGTCTGGGAGGTGCTGCTCTCGGCCTTCGGCCCCGAGCGGCTGATGTTCGGCTCGGACTGGCCGGTCGCCAACCTGGCGGGTGGCTGGAACCGGTGGGCCGCCACCGTGGACGAACTTCTCACCGGCTGGAGCGAGAGCGACATCGACGCGCTCCTCGCCGGCACCGCGACCGCGTTCTACGGCCTGGCTTCCGTTTTCACGAAGGGCGACGCGACCGCCCGGAGGGCCTGACCCGCTCCGGCTCCGCGACGAGACCCACTGCCGCGGAGCCACATCCCATGACACGGACTCACACGAACTCGCGCGAAACCAGCGCCGGACACATAGCCACGGACGCCGAGCCACTCGGCATCCGTAGGCACCGGTCCGCACCGAAGGGACCCTGCCCCCATGACACTAGCCGCCCGATACCTCTGCGCCCGCACCCTGGACACGGCCCCCGCCCACAGCGCGCCGCCCGGCCCCGGCGAGGTGGAACTGGCCCCCGCCTACGTCGGTATCTGCGGCACCGACCTGCACATCTTCCACGGCGACATGGACGCCCGGGTCAGCGCACCGGCCGTCCTGGGGCACGAGATGGCCGGGCGCGTGGTCCGCTGCGGGCCGGACGTGACGGACTGGCGGCCAGGCGACGCGGTCACCGTGATGCCGCTGCGCTGGGACGACACCTGCCCGGCCTGTCAGGGCGGCAGCACATCTGCCAGCACCTGGATTTCATCGGCATCGACTCTCCCGGCGCGATGCAGCAGCGCTGGACGGTACCCGCCGCCGTGACATCGGCGAGTCTGACGTGACCTGTGACCTCAGCCTGCCGGTGACGTCGTTGGGACGCGGCATGATCGCCGTCACCGTCGTGCCCGCCGCATGGACGTCGACCCGCACGTCCACCGACAGCTCCCGCACCAGATGCCAGCCACGAACCCGCCCGGCCTGGTGGCGTCCAGCGGCATCGGGCGCGGCGGGACGGTGCTGGCGTCGGCGGTATTTGCACGCGGACGGCGAGTTGGTGACACCTGGATCATTCAACTACCAAAGGAATGTATCGATCTGTGCGGCACACCTTGTCAAAGGTCAAACGGACTCTTACAGTCCTGCGACAAGTGGAGCGTGGGACCGCTCCCACCACTCTTCGTTCATCCAAGCAATGGAGCTGCGATGACCGCGATGCCCCCTCCATCTCGCAGGCCGAGCCGCAGACGCATACTCGGTGCCGCAATGGCTGTACCTCCCGCGCTGATACTGGGTGCGCAGACTGCACGGGCCGCATCCTGGGGTACCCCGGTGACCGTCAACTCCTGGAACAAGATCAACGCAAGGTGGACCGCCAACAACGAGCTGCAGACGTACCGGCCGGACTGCGTCTGGTACGAGGGCAACACTCTGGTGATCAAGGCGTTCAACGCCGGGGGCGGGGTCTACTACTCAGGCCGTGTGGAGTCGACGGCGCGGTACGGGTACGGCACATACAGCTTCACCGCCAACATGCCCAACGGACGGGGACTGTTGCCGGCGGTATGGGCGGCGTATCTGAATCCGTGGCTGCCCGAGTTCGACGCCGCTGAGATCGTGGGACAGAACCCGGGTGTTGTCTACCAAACGTCCCACGACGTCAACAACGTCCAGCAGCAGTTCTCGCGGACGAACTCCTCCGGCTGGACAAACTCGTACCACAGATACTCGTTCAGCTGGTTCCCGGACCATATCGACTTCGCCGTGGACGGCGTCATCACGGGCACCACCTGGTACAGGACACCTGCCGGCACGGGCCTGCGCTTCATCGCCAACATCGCGGTCGGCGGTGACTGGCCCGGCAACCCAGACTCCTCCACCTGGGCCACAGCTGACGGCGCCCGCTACCTCAAGATCTCCTCCATCACCCACACGCCGTACAACCCATAAGGTGAACCCCGCCAAGCCCCCTGAGCGGTAGGCGGATTCCAGGGGAATCCGTACGCCCCCCGCCCCCGCTCCCCGCCCTCGCGCTCACCGACGTCGGCATCGTCATGCGCGCCCATTCCTCCGACGTCGCGCTGGAGACCGCCGGCCTCACCGCAGGTGTCGGCGGCTCCTTCCAACCCCGTCCTGGCCGCCCTGCTGCACAACACCAGCAGCATCGCCGTCGCCGCCGACTCCGCCCGACTGGTGCGACACACGCCGCACCTGCCGCGCGACGCCGCGCACGGCTGCGGGCCGCACCGCTGGAGGAGTGGCGCGTGATGAGGACAGTCTTGTCGGTGAAACGGTTCATGCCAGTGCTCCCGTCAGGGTGCGCGTGAGGTGGTCACTGAGGTGGGGCAGCCAGTCGGGCCGCGCCTATGGTGGGAGCCATGGATCTCGACGTGGCGCAAGTACGTGCCTTCGTGCGCACCGCCGAGGAACTGCACTTCGGACGGGCAGCCGGACAGCTCGCCATCTCCCAGCAGGCGCTGTCCAAGAGGATCGCGCGGCTGGAATCTCTGCTCGGCACCGAACTGTTCCAGCGCGGCGGCAACGGCGTACGCCTCACCGAGGCCGGACAGCGTTTCCTCCTACCGGCCCGGCAAGCCGTGGCCGCCGCCGACGCCGCCGTCGCGGCAGTGGTCGTCACGGATGATCCGTTGCGCGTAGACGTCTGGGGTCACCTCTACGCGCCGATGCGGACACTGGCCCAAGTCGCCGGACGGGCCGGAAAGCTGACGTTGGGGCACGGGCGCGATCTGCCGTCGGTGACGACGGCACTGCTGCGCGGCGACATCGACGCGGCCTTCGGCCGGGTTCACCCCCCGCTGCCCGTCGGACTTGCCCACCGCCTCGTCCGCCTCGAGCCGGTGGATGCCGTACTGAGCGAGGACCATCCGCTCGCAGCCGAACCGGCGCTGCGACCGGACCAGCTGCGCGGCAGCATGCTGTGGGCGCCCGGCCCGCTGAACCGACTCGACTTCCTCCACCGGTTCGCCGACCGGTTCGCCATCCAGAACACGGCGACGAGCGTCAACCTGGGACTGGCCCACTTCCTTGCCGAGGTGACGGAAGAGCCGCGACGCTTCTCGCTGGTACCTGCGGATGTGCCACTGCCGGAGGTCCCCGGACTGCGCTCCGTCCCCCTGGTCGATCCCACGCCGCTGTACGCCTGGTCACTGCTGTGGCGCACCGGCAACGGGCACCCGGGACTGAACAGCCTCACCGCCGCCTGCGCGGGAGAAGCTGGGCGCAGGCGATGGCTGGAGTACGACCCGGCTCACGACTGGCTGCCCGAACCACCCACAAGCGATCCTGGCTCCGGATCAGAATGACCTCGTTGCAGACAGCGCCAGTCTGTTTCACAGGTGGTCGCTCGTGAAACACAGGACCGCGCGGCGGTCCAAGGACCCGCTTGCCGCCCGAGGCCAGCTGTCCGATCAGGCGAGAGACCCGTCGGGTCGGAGGCCACCGGCCCGAATACGGTCGGCTCAGCCCGCAACAGGGCCACGTCGGCTAGGCAGTTCCCGCCCAGCGCGAGGGCAAGCGCCACATCGAGCAGGATCTTTCCCGGATCGTGCACCGCCCGCGGCTTGCGCCACCGCTCAAGCGCCGCCGACATCGCCGCATCCAGACCGGTCTTGCGGGCCGTCTCGACCAGCAGCACCGCACCGGCCTGCGAAACCACGCCGCGACCACCGCCCTCGGCGCGGACACGCCGAACAGAACCCGATACGCTCCTTCACCTGGAAAGTGCCTCCGGCGGTGGCGGGAACAAGGACCTCAGCGATCCTCATTCTCGCTGGTCCGAGGCGCTTTCTACGTTCATCACCAACAGATGGACAGCCCACCTCGGAAAGCGCGAGGTTAGGAAGCGCCCTTGCGCAAAGACGCGAGGAGGCGGTCGAGGTCCCCGCGGGCCGTGTACGTACGGATCGGGTCGATGTAGTCGCGAGACTCGATGATCTGACCGTCCCGCACACGCATGACGAAGACGCAGGGCACCTTGGACCTGGAATCGTCCGGCAACGTGAACTCGTAGGCGAACTCGGCGACGATCACTTCAGGATCGGCGGTCTCGTGGACGACGACATCGACGACACTCCTCTTCGGCAAGGACTCCCGCATTTCCGGCGGCACGGTGAAGTGCTCCCGGAGCGCACGCCGACTCGTCAACGGCTCGGACTCCGGCGTCGCCATCGGATGCCGGACATCCGTAACCTCGCCGTACAGGTCAGGCAACTCGCTTGAGTTCCCGTCGGCGACCCCATGAACAAGGCGGAGAAACACCTCACGCGGACTCAGACTCACAAGACCCCCCAAGTGATATACGCACAGGCAGCTACGATCATTATCGCCTGATGCGAGCCGGTGTTGCGGACTGTCTCGGCCAGCAGCACCTCACCTGTCTGATTCCAAGGGCCGACGCGCTGGACGCCACATGCAGATACAGGTCAGCACTCTTCATCCGAGAAGTGCGCTTCCGCAGCAACGTCCAGGACCCTCCACAGGTCCCATCTGTTCAGTCCAGGAGCGCTCCTCGCCTCTCTGATCAACCGGTAGACGGCACTGCTCGTGAAAGCCCGAGGTTAGGGTGACGAAGTCCTCCGAAGTGCTGTCACAGAGCCCCCATAGGTACTCACGCCGCGGCCACCCACTGGTCGCCCGTCCATGCCTGCCGAACTGCTCCCTGTGCCCGAGTGCGGACCCGGGCTGCTCTTTTAAGACGCCATTTCACTTGGCGTGATCTTGCGGCAGTCTGGGGTGGTGACTGCTGCGCTTGTCGAGCGGATGGCGCCGGAAGAGTTGTCCGCCGATTGGCCAAGTGAAATGGCGTCTAATTTCTTCCACGTGAGGGTTGGAACTTCAGGCACGTGTGACCTCGTCAGTTTCCGGGAAGAATGGCTACGTTCACGCGGTCGTGGGGGTGGCAGGTGGATTCGGGCACAGTCATAGCTGTTGCGGCGACGGTCATAGCGCTTGGATCATTCTGGGTCAGCTACGCGCAGGCTAGAGCCACACAACTGCACAATCGTCAGTCCGTCCGGCCCATATTGCAGCTGCGTCACGTCAAGGCGTATGAAGATCACGCGGCAGGCATTCGGATCATCAACGCTGGCCTTGGACCGGGCATCGTGACGAGGGCGACCGTGTGGCTAGACGGGGAGTTAGTTGGGCAATGGAATCTTGAGACTTATCGTCGTGTCGTGGCATCTCTGCCAGTTAGGCCGAAAGTGCACTCATTGCATGTAGGCAGCGTCATTCTCGCTGGCCAGTCGATCTACCTGTTACATCTTGAAGAGTTTAGTGATGCGCGGCACGACTGGTTTTGGGATCTCATCACCCGGCGATTCGTGATCGAGGTCCATTATGAATCAGTTTATGGTGGCGAGGATTTCAAAGTAACGCTAGATAATTTGCGATAAGACGCCATTTCACTTGGCCAGTCGGCGATGACATACGAGGGTCGCGGGGATGGCTGTGAAGGCAAGGAAGTGTTCCGGCTTGTGCTCGTAGCTGCGGTGCAGGCGGCGGCAGCCGAACAGCCAGGACATGGTCCGCTCCACCACCCAGCGGTGCCGGCCCAGCCGCCGGGACGACTCGACGCCCTTGCGGGCAAGGCAGTGCTGGATGCCGTGGGCGGCGAGCCATCGCCGCAGGTGGCGGTAGTCGTATCCCTTGTCACCGTGCAGCTTGGCGGGCCGCCGGCGTCGCGGGCCGCGACGTGAGCGGATGGGTGGGATGCCACGGACCAGCTGGATGAGTGCCCGGCTGTTGTGGAAGTTGGCGGCGGAGATGCCGATCGACAGAGGCAGGCCCTGACGGTCGACGATGAGGTGGATTTTCGATCCCTTCTTATCGCGGTCGGTCGGATTCGGTCCCGTCAGCTGCCCCCTTTGAGGGCCCGGACAATTACCGAGTCGATCGCGCACCGCGACCAGTCCAGCTCCACTCGGGCACCGATTCATCCAGGGCCAGGCGATGAAGCTTGGCCCACACCCTGGCCTCGGTCGGTGAACCGGCGGAAGGCCGTCACCCCGACAGCCCGAAGCCTGGTGGCAGTTGGTTCCAGGTGCAGCCTGAAGTGGCCACGAAGACGATGGCAGCCAACACCTCGCGGTCCCCTCGCCGCCGGTGCCCTCCACTCTGAGGCCGGACCGGTGCCGGCGGCACCACCCGTTGGAACAACGTCCACAACTCTTCCGGCGCCATCCGCTCCACAAGCGCAGCAGTCACCACCCCAGACTGCCGCGAGTTCTGCTGGGGCGCCGGCCTGGAGAGTACGGACACCGGACACGGGCCTCTCCATGCCTTCGACGATGACACCTGGGAGGAGCTCACCGCGGTCGTCGCAGATGTCGAGTACGCGCGGCTCCTATTGCAGTCCTCCGGGACCGCCGTGCCTGCCGACAAGGTGATCCATGTCCTGCGTGACTGGCCGGATCTGCGTCCCGAGTCCGACACTGTCTGACCCTGCGAGCACATGCAGCGGAAGCACCACCCGTCGTCCCAGACCGAACTCCTCGGCCTCGTCGTTACTGAGGACCGCAACTGCTCCTGCAGGGACCCCGGGCAGCGTGGCCACGCGGGACGCCACTGCCAGCAGATCCCTCTCACCGGCTCCGGTGACGAAGAAGACGTAGAGGTCCCCGTCCTCCTCTCCCTCGTCGAAGACTTCCACGTCACCTTGGTCTTCGAGACCGGACAGGAAGTCCTCGACATCCTCGATCCAGGGAAACGGGTAGGAGCCGTCCGGCAGGTCCGGGGTCGGCAGCAACGGCACGTGGATCTCAACAACCATGGTGGGCAGGAAGGCATCCTGCCCTCAGAGACTCTTCCCTGCCCAGCCGGGGGCCGGCCGCGTCAGCAGCCCTGCTGAGGTTGAAAAAGGCTCAGTGCCGTGTCCACGGTTCGGGGTGAAGCCCCCACAACGCGAAGCCCCCACAGGCCGAAGCAACGCCTCGGCGGCGACATTACTTTACACTCCTGAAATAGTCGACGCAGACCTAATATCGACACCAGTCGCGCCAACCCATTCAAACTGGGCCTGGAGAATCCAGACGAAGTCCGGTCGGCTGGCTCGACCGCGAGGTGTGATGTCGGAGGCACCGACAGCCCTGGTCAGGCCACCGGCTCGACGCCTCTGACCAGCACCGGAAGCGTGGAAGCGGTGGCGCACGGTGCTCCGGGACGCGTCACGCGATCCTCCGGGGGCCAGACCCCCGGAGATGGACCAAGCCTCGGCAGGACGTCTTTTCACGCCAGTTTCCGAAAATAACCTCTTGCGGGGCACTCCCACCTATAACTACGATCTTGCGGCAGGGGGTCCACGAAAACTATTTCGTGACGTGTCGATTGAGGTGAAGATTTGAATCGCTGCGCCCAGGTCGCGGCGGACCCTCTCGGCTGTGAATTGATTCACGTTTCCACATTCGAATCCCAGTGGCAACACCAATAATAGACATGGGCATGTCGGGGGATCCTTGAACATCGGGAGTGCATCCATGCAAACAAAAGAATACGTACTTCTGCTCGGAGCCGACCAGTATCTTCGCGAACGAGCCTTCTCGGGAGCAAAACAGGCCGTTGATCTCCCCGTCTGGGCAGCCACGGAAGACTCCGTACGCAAGCTGAACCGCACGTTCGACAACATGCTGTCCGCCGATCCCAAGGACTCGGATTCCCTGCTGAGGGCCATTCACGCACAATCCGCACAGGGCTGGCACCCCAGGATGGTCATTCCGCTCAACGACTGGACCGTCGATTCGGCGAACACCGTGAACCGCGTCCTCGGACTGGGCGGACTGGACGCCACGACGGTGACCAACGCGCGGAACAAGTACGCGATGAAGCAGGCCTTTCTGGCCGCCGGAGTGCAGGCTCCCGACTCCCGACTCGTGCAGTCGGAGCAGGAGTTGCTCGACGCCATCGAGTCCGTCGGTCTGCCCGTGGTCATCAAGCCGTACGACTTCGGCGGCAGCGGCGGAGTCGTCCTGGCCACCACGCGCGAGGAGGCGGTCGCCGGTCTCGCCGAGTCGAAGGCCGTCATCGCGCAGTACGGATCGTCGTTCAACATCCTCGGCGACAAGTATCTCGTCGAGCAGTTCATCGACTCCGACGACGAGGTGTCCGTCGAGGTCCTCTGCGGCGCCGGCCGCGCACAGGTGCTCGCCGTGACCGAGAAGTACCTGTCCCCCCGCCCCTGGTTCGCCGAGGTCGCGCACCTGGTGCCGAGCCACCGCACCGGAGACCCGGTGCTGACCGACCTCGCAGTACGGGCCTGTACCGCGCTGGGCATCGACCGGGGTCTCGCCCATGTGGAGATCAAGTTCGACGCGGACGGGACGGCCTGGGTGATCGAGGTGGCCGCCCGGCCGGGCGGCGACGGGATCATGGACCAGGTCGAGAGGGCGTACTCGCTCAACCCCTACCGACTGCACGTCGGCTCATATCTCGGCTCCGACCTCCTTGACGTCGCCGCCGGCGCGGTGCCCACCAGAACCTCGGCGATAGCGTTCCTCAAGGCCGCGCCCGGACGTATCGAGGACATCCTCGACGGGAAGCCGCTGCCGCCCGAGGTGCGGAGCATCAACATCAGTGCCAAGCGAGGGGACATCTCCCAGGCCGCCAAGAACTGGAGCACCAGGGAAGGCCTCGTGGAACTCGAATGGGACGAACTGTTCAGCGAGAAGACCCAACTGCCAGTGACCATGGCGAACGAGCTGTCCGACCAGATCTTCGTGAGCGGTGAGACGGTCGGCAAGTGACGCGGTACACGCTCTACTCCGGTCTCTACCGGTTCTTCAACGGAGTGGTGCTGCTGCTCCTGAACTGGCACATCGCCTCCTCTCAGGGGGGCGGCTATGACGCACTCGCCATCTCGACGGCGCTCTCCTTCGTACCCGCCGTCTTCGTTCCGCCGCTGATCCGGTTCTGTCCGATCGCCGGCGGGGCCAGGATGACCGCCGCCGGCCTCGCCGGGGTCTCCCTGACCCTGCTCCTGATCGCGGCCGGCTACGACCACGTGCACGTGGTGGTAGCCCTGAACTTCGTTCTGTGGATCTTCTTCTTCTTCCTGGAATCGACCTGGGAGGTCTGGTTCAACGACGAGGCGTCCGGGCTCGACAACGTCGTCCTGCGCAAGCACAGCTCACTGACGATGACCGTCAACCAGGTCGCGCTCATGGTCGGCCCGCTGTTCGCGCCGCTGTTCACGCGCGCGATCCGGGCCGAGGGGGTAGTGGTCGTCTGCGCCGTCCTGTTCGCCGCTGTAGCCGTCATGAGCCTGGGATCGCACCGGACCGCCGCCGCCACGGAACAGACGCTGCAGGAGGCCGACCCGAAGAGCCAGGGCAGCCTCAGCGTCCTGTACCTCCTCGCCTTCATGCTCGTCTGGCCCGTCCTGGGAACGTTCAACCTCATGCTGCCGTTGCAAGCCCTTTCCAACGGCAGGAGCATGCTGACCGTCGGAATCATGGACATGTTCCTCGGCATCGGAATGGCTGTCGCAGGAACCTTCCTGCACCGTCTGACGAAGAGCCTGGGGTCCTGGGTACTGGTGGGAGCCGCTGTTGCAGTGGCCGGGGCGATGGCGCTCTGGTTCTCCGTCCCGGGGTTCGGAGCGCCGCAGATGGTCGCCATCTTCGCCCTCGGATGCGCCTTCGGCTCCATGCGGGTGGTCCTTCGCGCGGAGGCGGCATCGGCTTTCTCGCCACGACAGGTCGGTGCGATCGTGGCGAACGCCAACGCCTCCTCACTCGTGCTGCTGGCCGCGGTCCTGGCGGGCGGAAGGTACTTCTCCTCCCACATCTGGCTGGCCCCGTTCGCACTGACACTGCTGCTTGTTCTCGTGTTCCAAGGAATTCGCAAGGTCCAGAGCAGTCGACTCATATCGATCGAGGTGTCCGAATGACAGTGCTCACCGATTCCCGAGGCGTTCCGCATCTTGTCGACCAGCCGTCGGACATGGAGCTCGTCGAGAGGGGGATCGTCCAACTGGTCTCCATGAAACTGGACCACGAACGATGTCGTCCGTCCGCTCGGCCCACCCCGCCCGTCGCACTCCAGTTGATGCTCGCCGTAGACCTTCTGAGCTCCATGGAGCGGTCAGCGGTCATGCAGGCCGCGACGATCCACGCCTCCCTCGTCAAGACCGGCCTGACTGAACCCCGGACCAGGGCGATGCTCTCCGCCATCGGTTCCTGGGCCGTGGGAGATCTGGTCGGCGCCCGAGACGGCTTCCAGAGCATCCTCGACACGTATCCCGGGGATGCCGTGTCGGTCTTCACTGTGCACATGCTGGACTTCTACCTCGGCGACGCACCGCACATGCTGGCGTCGACGGCGGAGGTCATCGAGGCCTTCACGGCCGACGATCCGGTCGTCGGCTACCTGAACGGGCTGTACGCGTTCGCACTTGAGGAGAACGGTCTGATCCCGGCCGCGATCGAACGCTGCCGGACCGCCCTCGCACTCAACCCCGACGACATCTACGCGATGCACGCGATGGTGCACTGCCTCTACGAGACAGGTCGCCACGAGGAGGGCTCCCGCTACATCCGGGAGTACATGCGCGGCCGGGACGGCTCGACCCCCATGCGTATCCACATCTGGTGGCACTACGCGTTGTTCGAGCTCTACGCCGACAACATCCAGGAAGTACTGGCGTGTTACCGCGTCGGCATCCGCAGGAAAACGTCACTGCGGTCGCCCGAGGACCTCGACGCCGTCACGCTCCTGTGGCGTCTCGCCCTCGTCAGGCCCTCGCTGGACCTCTCCGCCTACTGGCGGTCGCTCTTCCAGGACTGGAAACCCTACCTGGAGGAGAGCTGGTACCTCTTCAACGACTTCCACGCGTACATCACCTACTGCCAGGTCGGGGAATACGGCCGTGCCGACTCCCTGCTGACAGCGGCCCGGACCCGCGACAAGGAGATGTCCGAGGAAATGGTCGACATATTCCTCGGCTTCCGGTCCTTCACGACCGGCGACTACGCCGACGCCTCGGCCCGGCTGGCCAGGTCCTTCCGTCGCGCGTATCCGATGGGCGGCAGCAACGCTCAGCGCGACGTCATCGAACTCACCGGGATCGAAGCCGCTCTTCGCTGCCAGAACTACGAAGTCGCGCAGCACATTCGCGACTTCGGCCGGATCTTCCGGCATCAGGGCCCGGTAGTCCAGGCGTACGAAGACCGTCTGGCGGCTCTGCGCACACCCGAACACCACACGCAGCACCACACACAGGGGGTACTGAAGTGAGCTACTACCAGGCGATTCTCGACGAAGCCGCGCCCGAGGGTACGCAGCTGGCCGAGATCAAACTCGCCGACCGGAACACCGTCTGGCAGCTGGACAGCTCGTCCGGCTTCGCCGCCAAGGTGACCCAGGGACGAGCAGCGGTCTTCATATGTGAGAAGACCGCCGCGCTCACACTGGACACGCTGAAGGAGTGTTGTGCGCCCTTCGGGGTCGGCGAGCCGGTCGAGTGCAACGAGTCGCAGTACATTCTGGCGATCGGACTGCTCGACGACACCACGCTCATGGTGCTGGGCGCGGAAGCGGACGTCGTGGCCTCGCCGGTGGAGTTCTCGCCCACCAGCGACGACGTACGGAGCATCGTCGGCTCGATCGGCGACTACTACTACGGCTACGAGGACCGCTACCGGACCGTGTACGAGAACGGCGCCGAGCTGTGGGAGTCGGCGGAGCCGAACGCCTCGCTCCTCCAGATGATCCGGGAGCGCCCGGACGTCTTCTCCGGACAGATCATCGACCTGGGATGCGGCGAGGGACGCGACTCCCTGTACCTGTTGTCGCAGGGACACGACGTGGTCTCGGTCGATGTGTCGCACTCGGCTCTGGCTCGCGCGCGTGAGCTGGCCACCGCCGCGAACCTGGATGCCTCGGGGTTCGTGGAGCGCGACATCATCTATCTTCGCGGCTTCGGTGAGAGCAGCTTCGACCTCGCCATGAACATGGGCTGCCTCCACATGCTTGTTGACGAGGAGCAGCGAGGCAGTCACATCTCCCGTGTCTTCGACATCCTTCGCCCGGGCGGCCACTTCATCGTGGACCACTGCGCGAGCGAGTGGGGTAAGGGTTTCTTCTCCATTCCGGACTACACGGAGGTCGCGGACGAGCTGGTTCCGGGCCGGGTGATCTCCAGGAGGATCCGGGTCGCGGACGGCGAGAAGAACATCGGCCTGGAGGTACTCCCCTACTCGGAACGCTCCGGTGACGCCCTGGCCGAGGAGATCAGCCGGTACGGCTTCAGCCTGGTGAGCAGCACGCACACCGACACCGAGGCGTTCGGATCCTCGACGATGCTGCTGTTCCAGAAGCCGGAGGGCGGGGAGCGGACTTCCTGATCCGACATCGATTGCCCGCGGCGGTCGGCCGGTTCCCTCCGAGATCCGAGATCCGGGAGCCGGAAGGCCGCCGCTTTTCGGTCACGGCCGGCAGGGCGCCATGCACGGTTCACGCACCGGCTGAGAACCTTTTCCCATGAGTACACCACCGGACGGCTTGCCCATCTACCGTGTCGTAACCGGCCCGGACGACGCCGCCTTCTGTCACCGAGTGAGCGAGGCAATCGACCTCGGCTACGCACTGCACGAAGGCCCCGCTATCACCTTCAACGGCGAGAACGTCATCGTCGCCCAGGCGCTGGTCTGGCGAGCGCTGCCGTAGCGGTCCGCCGAGCAGCGGTGGTCATGGCCGGCCCGTGACACGAAATGGCCCCTTCAACCCCCTCAACGCCAGGGCTCTGTCGGGGCGCTGTCACGCTGTTGGGCGCGTGAGTGCCTGACAGCGTGTTGCAGCGTGGTGGGGCCCGGCTCCGGGCTGTGCTCAGGCCGTGGCGGAGAAGCCGGCGACCTTGGGTGATCTGCTCCCAGATTGCGAAGCGGTCGGTCATCTCGGTGCGGTAGTGGTGTGCGGGCATCAGAGGGCCTCTGGCCTCTGCGCAGGCCCACCAGTGTCGACGGGCGGCGGGCGGTTCCAGCGCGGGCCGCAGCGCTTGATGGAACGCTCAGCGCGGTGGTCGAGGGAGGCGATCGCAAGGTGGACCTCGTTGCGGGCCTGTTTGGTCTGGCTGCCCGTGAGCGGGTCCCGGTCGGCCAGGGTGCGGAGCCGGCGTTCTATGTGCCAGGCGGCGAAGAGCTCCAGGAGCTTGCGGTGCTCGGGATCGCTGACGGTCAACAGTTGCTCGGCGAGCCACCGCTGGAACAGGAGCAATACTCAAGACCTGTGGATCGGTCTGTCGGGTTGAACGCGGAGGGCGTACCTTCCCGAATGATCCTGCGATGGTCACCGAGCAGACCCGCGTTCGCAGCGCGACAATCCCGCGCCGATCACCCGGCACCAGCGGCTCGCGCTACTGCGACAGCTCGTCAACCGCGACGACGTCCCACTCCAGGACCGCGTGGCCGCCACGGAATGCTGCTGGACTACCTGGGACAGCGGCCGAACACCAGGACCGCGACCAACCCCGGTGCCCGATGGCACTTCCCCGGTCGCCGGGCCGGACAACCCATGACCCCGGAAGCAATGGCACCCAGGCTCCGCCATCTCGACTTCCTGACCCGGCCAGGACGAACAGCGGCGATCCGCCAACTCGTGCTCCAAGTCCCGGCCCCAGTGATCGCACGGATGCTCGGCTACAACGACGACCACACCACCCGGATCGCCGAAGAGGTTGGAGGAACCTGGCACCACTACGCCCCCGGCGACCACACACGGTGACGACCTGGGACCTGGCCTATGAATCCCCGCGTCATGCGGCGGCGGTCAAGGCGTCAGCGGGCCGGCAAGAGCGGCTGCTCCCGCCGCGCGGTCTCCGGACCACGAGATCGACGCATCGTCAGTGGGCAACCGGCCCCAGAGCATGAGCAGCAGCCTCTCCGCCGTTCCGGAGATCTCGGCCACCGGCTCGCCCGGACCGTAGGTCCAGGACTGGCCGGTGTCCGTGGTCCGCAGTCGCAGCGCATGGCGCGGTGGTTCAGCCCGTCCGAGCTTGACCTGACGCGGCGCCATCGTGTCGAAGACCTCCGCTACGCCGTCTGCCGCGAATTCTGGGCTGAAAGGGAGAGCCTCTCCTAGGGCGTTCTGCGCGTCCCAGCGGTGGATCAGCATCTCCTGAGCGCGCCGCCGCTGCCAGAAGCCCACCGTGTGTGGCGGGTAGAAGGTCCACGCCTCGATGGCCGGGTCCGTGTCCAGCACGGCGAGCAACTCGTCTGCCGAAGCGTTGAACCAACCACGCACTTCGGCGTCGACGCGCGGTGCGGGCGGCGCCTCGTAGTCGCCGCGCTTGTCGGTGACCGCCGCGGCGGCCCAGCGGTTGCCTCGGCCCATGTGCTCGGCCAGGTCACGCAGCGTCCAGTCCCCGCAATGCGGCACGGGCAAACTCAGGTCGTGCTCGAGGCAGGCGCTGAATGCAGCGGCCTCCTGGCGCAGCAGCTGGAGGTAGGGAAGCGAAGCCATGGGCTGACAGTATCCAGCCTCAACCCGTGGTCCCGCGCCCTCCCAACACGTCGGCTACTACGCCAGCGGGCGCCACGCCCCCTTCCGGTTCCCCGCGGTTCGACCCCGAGCATCCGCGAACCCGTCGGCTTGGCACCCGGCCGACTGGAAGTACGTGGAGGCCGCCGGGTGGATCACGCCCGCGGCCGCCTACGAGCGCGAGGTCGGCCGGCAGTGCCCCGTCACCGCCGCGCTTGTGCGCGCGGTGCGGGACATGCCAGTCGTGGACGGGGAAGCGGCGCGGGGCCTGCCCAAGGGCACAGTCTCGCCGCTGCCCGAGTAGGCGGCCCTCACCCCCACCCGGGCCGCCGTGGTGAAGGCATTCGCGCAAGGACTGGCGGACCGGGCACTGTACGAGGTGTGGGCGTGGAACTCCCCGTACTCCGGGGGCGGGGAACTGGACTGGGAGCGCGTCGACGGCTTGGTCACCCGCGCGGCACTCGCCGCGCCGTTTGCGTTGTCCGTGCGCACCACGCAGCACGGGCGTTCCATCTTCCCGGGGGTCTTCTCCTGGGCGGCGGTGAACCTCGCACCGCCCGAAGTCCGCAAGGATCGGCACTGGTTTGACCTGGGCGTCGGCTTGGACTGGGCCGGTGAACGGATTCAAGGGCGGATTCACGAGATTGACGGATTGCTGCGTCGTAGCCCGGGCGGCGTCCGCACTCCGGCGCCTGCTTCTGAGAGGAGAATTCCTCCCCAGTCGATCACCGACAGACAGGCTACCAACGGGTCCCGTCACCAAGTGCGAATTGATGGGATCATCTTGGCAGTTACACGTGTCAAAGGATCCGTCACTTTGTCGGCCTTCCCACAGCCAGGCCGGTTACCAGCCCCCTAGATTGACGCCCGCACCGAAATGAACCCGGGCGGGACCCGCTACCTCATTGGCGGCATACATCCCATCTAGGCCTTTCAGAAAGGCCTTTTCCGGGAGCCCGGGAACCGTGGCGGCTGAGTTGCGCTGCTTCCACGCTGTCTCACCCCATGCTGATCGGCATTTCGGACCCCCCAAACAACTGAAAGTGCACCAAGTGATGAGATTCCTCCAGCGTTTCGGCCCCGGACTGGCCATCTCTGCTGCGGCGATCGCGTTGAGCACGCCCGGACCGGCCATCGCCGACGAGGCGACCAACGGCAAGGACGCCACGTATTACATCTCGCTCGGCGACTCCCTGACCACGGGCTACCAGCCGGACGTCGACAAGGACACCGACCTCGCCTACACCGACCAGCTCTACGCGCAGCTCAAGCAGCGCACCCCCGGACTGAAGCACATACGCCTCGGCTGCACCGCTGAGACCACCGAGTCTCTGATCAAGGGCGGCAAGTGCGACTACCCGAACGCCAAGTCCCAACTGGACGCCGCCCTGCAGGCCTTGGCCCAGCACCGCGGCAAGGTCGCCTACGTGACCCTCAGCGTGGGCGCGAACGACATCCTCCTCAACTGCGTCAGCCCGGCCGGCACCCTTGACGGGGCGTGCCTGAACAGCCGGAGCCAGACCATGGCGAAGAACATCGCCCAGGTCGCGGGCGCGCTCCGCGAGGCGGGCACGAAGAACACCCAGTTCGTGGGCTCGACGTACTACAACCCGTTCCTGGCGACCTGGCTGCTGGGCGCCGCGGGCCGGCAGGCCGCCAAGGAGTCGGCACCCCTGGTCGGGGCCGCCAACACGGGCATCACCCAGGTGTACAAGTCCACCGGCTTCAAGGTGGCCGACCTGGCCGGGGCCTTCTCCTCGGACGACTTCACCACCCAGGTCAACGTGCCCGGCGCGGGTGAGGTGCCGGCCAACGTGGCCAAGATCTGCCGGCTGACCTGGGCGTGCACGAAGAAGGACCCCCACCCCAACGCCGACGGCCACAAGCTGATCGCCGGCGCCGTCGCGGCGCAGCTCGCCGACAACGACGTGCCCGGTGCGAGTCCGTCCCCTACCCCCGTCCCTGACGACTCGGCCACGCCCGAGCCCGGCACCAGCACGGGCAGCGGCAGCGGCACCGGCAGCGACACGGGAGCAAACCAGCCGTCCACGAACGGAGACCTCGCCGAAACCGGCGCGTCGAGCAGCACCCCCGTCCTCGCGGGTGCCGGTCTCGCCGTCGTGGCGGTCGGCAGCGCCGCGGTCTACTTCGCGCGCAGGCGCCGTACGACCAACGAGAGCTGACAGTCAGTCAGTAAATCCCAGGACGGCAGCAGGCTGCCCGCAATGTCGCGGGCGGCCTGCTGCCCGCCTACGGACGACCGGGCAACCAGGAGGGCGGGCTCGCCCTGCTGCGCAAGGCACAGCGCGCTGGGCACGGTCACACAAGGGTGCTCTCCATCCCCCGCTCCTACGCCCACCAGCTGCTGGCCGATGTGGGGCCGGTGAAGAAGGCCCGCGTTTTGAACTGAGAGGTTTCACATGACTGAACCAGCCGCAGCAGTTCTGGCCCGCTTCAGTGAACAGGCGCTGGGTCTCCCCCTGCCTGTGGGAATCCGCCTCTGGGACGGCAGCACGGCCGGTCCCCAGGACGGGCCGGCCTTCGTCCTGCACAACCGCGAAGCCCTGCGGCGTCTGCTGTGGCGGCCCGGCGAGCTGGGGCTTGCCCGCGCCTGGGTGGCCGGAGACCTCGAGGTCGACGGCGACCTGTACGAGTTGCTGAAACGCATCTCGACGCTGCTGTGGGAACGGGAGGAGTCCGGCGGCCGCACGGCGGCGCTCCGCGGAGCGCTGAGTGTGCTGACCACACCCGGCAGCCTGCGTACGGTGAGTCGGGCGCTCGGCCTCGCGGGGGTCGGGCTCCCGCCGGAACCGCCCGCCGAGGAGGTGGTGCGCCGTCGCGGTCCCGCGCACAGCATGCGCCGGGACAAGGCGGCCATCAGCCACCACTACGACGTGGGCAACGACTTCTACGCCCTGGTCCTGGGCCCCTCGCTCGTCTACTCCTGTGCCTACTGGCAGGGCGACCCGTCCGTCGGCTCCGACAACACTCTGGAGCAGGCCCAGGAGGCCAAACTGGATCTGGTCTGCCGCAAGCTCGCTCTGCGCAAGGGTCAGCGTCTGCTGGACGTGGGCTGCGGCTGGGGCTCGATGGCCCTGCACGCGGCCGGACGCTACGGCGTACAGGTCGTGGGGGTCACCATCTCGGACGAGCAGGCGGCACTGGCTCGTGAGCGTGTTGCCGCAGCGGGGCTTGAGCACCTGGTGGAGATCAGGGTGCAGGACTACCGCCAGATCGACGACTCCCCCTTCGACGCGATCTCCTCGATCGGTATGGCCGAGCACGTGGGCGGGAAGCGGTACCGAGAGTACGCGGACATCCTGCATCAACTGCTGAAGCCCGGCGGGAGGTTGCTCAACCACCAGATATCGCGGCGTCCTGTGCGGGACGAAGGGAAGTACCGGATGGACCCCTTCATCGACCGGTACGTCTTCCCCGACGGCGAGCTGGCTCCCATAGGCTCCACCGTGTCGCTGCTGGAGGAAGCGGGCTTCGAGGTGCGCGACGTCGAGTCCCTACGCGAGCACTACGCCCTCACGCTACGTGAGTGGGTGGCCAACCTCGAAGCGCACTGGGACGAGGCGGTCAAGCTGACCTCGCCCGGGCGGGCGCGGGTCTGGCGCCTGTATATGGCGGCGTCGGCGGTCGGGTTCGAGACCAACACGATGGGCGTCAACCAGGTGCTGGCGGTCAGGACCGGCGGTGACGGCCGGTCCGGCATGCCGTTGCGCAGGGACTTCCTGGGGGCCTCGACCTGGACCTAGACCTAGACCTCGACCTCGGCGCTCGCCTGACGAGGCGTCGGTCCGGTGCCGTCGGTGGGTGGGAGCCGCAGCCCGCCTGACGTGCTGCCTGCTGACACGGTCTTGCTCAACGGTCATGTCTTGACCGTGGACACCTGCGGCAGGATCCAGAAGACCGTCGCGATCCGCGCGGGCCGGATCGTTTGTGTCGGTACCGACGCCGGCGCGAGCCTGTACGACGACGAGCAGACCGAGACGTGCACGTCCGTGCGTCCTTGCAGGAGGACGGGCTGCTCGGGCTCGGCTTCCCTCCCCTATCAGCCGTACACCGTCCCGCAGTTCCTCGTCCGTGGTCAGGGATCACCTCACCAAGACCGCAGAGTCCGAGCCGGACAGCTGGGTGCCAGGCTCGAACCGGGTGCGCCGCGCCACCGACGGCGGGTGCGGCTCTCGCGGAATGAGATCATCGTCGATGATCACAGCCCGACCGATCGGTGCACCGTGACTCCCGTAGATCGAGGTAGAACGCGCTGGTTCCGGCCGCAGCATGACGGTTCATGCGTTGCCGAACGTGGTGCTGCGTGGCGGGGCCGATGATCCCGCTGACCGCGATCCACACCCGTGACGGGGCCTCGGCCAGCACCCGCATCCTCACGATCACCGTCCCCGTCTGCTGCTCCCCGTCTTGCCCGACCAGGCAGTGAAGCCGCCGGTGTGGGGCTTGTCCTTCGCCACCTGTTCGGACGCCACCGTCCCCCACTGCGGCATGAAGTTGCTGAATATGCCGGGAGGTACGGCCAGCGGCGGACCCCCGCGACCACGAGATCACAGATTTTGACGATCTAGAGGCGCCGAGTGGCGGGGCGACCGCGCCAATGTGGTGGCGGCCTGCTTCAGGCCGGGCGTTCGGTGGTGAGGGTGACGCGGCCGTCTGTCCAGGCGGGTAGACGCCGGGCGAGTTTCTTCAGTGACGGGCCCCGGACGTGGTGCAGATGGACCACGAGTCTCGTGCCGAACAGCGCCTGGAAGTGGGTTCCTAGGCCCCGTCCCGTGCCGGTGAACATCTCGTCGGCCGGGACGTCGGGCTGTGGTGGTTCGTTGATCCGGTACACACACAGGGCCTGTCGATCCGGGACCGGTCCGGGGAGAACAGCGACTGCGCGGACCGCCGGCCAGCCCAGTTTGATCACGGGATCGTATCCGAATGCCTGGTGGTACGCGACTCCTTAGGGATGGAAACGGACAGCCGGGTCGTCGGGGCGGGCCGGTGTGGGCCCGCCCGTGTACGCGCGGATCGTGGTCAGCAGCGTGCTTCCGGGCCGGTAGAAGAGTGACTGCCGGTAGAGCTCTCGGTAGTGCGACGACTCGTGACCCACCTCGCGGCTCCTTCACAGGCTCGTTCGTAGGACTGATAGTCGCATCAACTGCTCGCTGGGGGCGTGGTGGAACGGACGCTTGAGATCCCGCTCCAGCGCCAGGCGTCCAGCAGGAAATGACGACGATCCTGACCGATCGTCATGAATGGCGCCGGCGAGCGCACGCTGCCCGCCGGCGAGCGAATCGTCTTCGACCTCACTATCGACGCCTCGGGTCGTACGGGGCCGGCGACATCTGCCGCGTCGTCGAGACGCTCATCAACCGCCTCACACAGTGGCGCGGCCTGGCCACACGACGCGACGAACTCGCCATCGCCTACCAGGCCCCACTCCACCTCGCCGCCATCCCCATCTGGGCAAGTCGCTAACTAAGAGGTCACGCTGATAGGCGGCGTCGCTGAGTCGTGTGCACTCCGTGCGGGCCAACACCCCGTTCGGCCTCCAGGTACACCTCGAGGCCGCCGCCGGCCGGACGGCTTGACCTTCACGCATGGGTCAATCCCTAGCGTCGTCGGCATGGACACATCTTCGAAGAGCACAACGCTCTCCAGCCGCTCCGGCATCTGCCGTACCGGGCTGGAGGCTCGGCTGGTCGCACGGCCTGATGGCCTGCCCGCTCCCGGGAACTTCGAGATCCTCGAGGTCGCTGTTCCCAATCCCGAACCGGGGCAGGTACTGGTCCGCAATCTGTTCATGTCGCTCGACCCCGGCATGCTCATGCTGATCACGGGCGAGTCCGGCCTGCCGATGCCTCGTTATGAAGTCGGCGAGGTGATGTACGGCGATGCCATCGGTGAAGTGGTCGCCTCCGCGGATTCGTCACTCGGCGAGGGCGACCTGGTGATGCACCGGCTTGGCTGGCGCGAGTATGCCGTGGCGCAGGCCGGGCTGTTCCGCCGCGTCGACCGGGACGCCTACCCGACGCCCTCCACTTACCTGGGCTTCGGACTGGTCGCCTACGTCGGGCTCATGGACGCGGCGGAGCTACGGCCCGGCGACACCGTCTTCGTCTCCAGTGCGGCGGGGGCGACTGGGAGCATGGCCGGCCAGATCGCCCGGCTCAAGGGAGCGGCCCGGGTGATCGGCAGCGCCGGATCGCGGCACAAGGCCGCCTATCTGACCGGGAGGCTCGGGTTCGATGCAGCCTTCGACTATCACGACGGACCGATCGTCGACCGGCTGCGCGAGGCCGCCCCCGAAGGCATCGACGTCTACTTCGACAACGTGGGTGGCGAACAGCTGCGCGCCGCGATCGAGATCATGAACCCACATGGCCGCATCGCCGTGTGCGGAGCCCTCAACCGGCAGAGCAAAGCCGGTCCCGACGGCGGTCCCGGCGACCTGCTCAGTGTCCTCGGTAAGCGACTCACCATCCGCGGCTTCACCGTGGGCGATCACCTTGAGCGTGCGCCGGAGTTCGGCGCGCAATTCCGTACGTGGCTGCGTGAGGGCGCGATCGTCTATGACGAGACGGTGATCGATGGGCTGGCCAATGCACCGCAGGCTCTCCTCGATATCGTGAACGGCGCGTACACCGGGAAGACGGTGGTCCGGCTCGGGAGTTGACCTTGACGTATAGGTGAAGCTTTATGGTCGGACTCGGAGGTGGCTGCAATGCTGATCGGTGAACTGGCCGCGGAGGCCAGGACCACGACCCGTGCCCTGCGTTACTACGAGGAGCAGGGCCTGCTGGAGTCCGACCGTACGACGGCGGGTTATCGCCTGTATGAGCCCAGCGCGGTACGCAGGGTCCGGAACATCCGTGAGCTCTTGTCCTGCGGGTTCACCGTGGACGATGTGAAGTCCCTCCTGGCCTACCTCGACGCCGATCTACCCGAGGTGTTCTCCTACTCACCGCGGTGCGCCGACGGCTACGGCGTCGGCGCACAGCGGGTGGCCCAGCTAAATGAGCGAATCGCGATCCTCACCGAGCTGCGCGACAGCCTCGTCCACCGAATGCCGTGGCTGGCGGCACCCGGCGGCACCGCAGACGAGAAGGCCGCTTGATTGTGAAGTGCCGCGGCCTTTTCGGCCGGACGAGCAATCCATCCAACGTGCCGCGCAAGGCGGCCCGGATCTGCTGCCTATACGAGGATCGTCCGTGCCTTATCAACGCGTTCTTCGACCTTGCCGACGCGATCATCGCTCTCCGTGGCCTCATCCGTCGAGCCTGGGCCACTCACCGATGGGAAGCTCGGCCACAGCGCCGCCCATGAGGTCCCCCTGCCAATTTGCGCGAGTTCTAAAGAGACAGAACCTCAGGTCGGTGGCATGAGGCCGGCGACTTCGAGACGCTGCACGGCATCCTGCTCGCCGAGTTGCACGCAGCCGACGCCCTGGACTGGACCCGGGCCTGCGTGGATGCCTTCCACATCCGCGCAAAGAACGGGGGCGAGGCGACCGGCCCGTCACCGGTCGACCGCGCAAAGACGGGCAGTAAACACCTCTGATCTGCGACGGGAAGAACACCCCGATCAGGTCACCACCGCGGCCAACGGACCGCCTTCCGGCCTCGCGTAAAGAAGAGCTGCTCGCCCGGCGGCATGTTGAAGCGGTCGAGAGATCCGTTCAGCCGATGGTGAAGCGCTGGTTCTGGGCGCCTCGGTCGCAGCGGGCAGTGCGGTAGTAGCCGTCGTCCTGCTGGTAGAGGCAGCGGCCGGTGCCGACGCTTTGGAGCATGACGGCGCTGCGGGCGGCGGGCTGGACGGTCCGCCACTTCTGGTATGAGCCGCCGTTACAGCGCAGGGGGTAGACGTCGCCCCGGTCATTGCTGTCGAGGCAGCGGCCCCAGAAGTTGTTCTTGAGAGTGGTGTTGGTGTTGAGGCGGCCGTTCCACTGCCACAGGAGGCTGCCGCGTCCGGTGGTGCAGCGGTCACCCTTGAGGCCGGATTCGGAGCTCTCGCGCAGGCAGTCACCGTAGCGGTAGTTCGCGAAGCGGCTGGTGGTGTCGGCAGCCGAGGCGGGTGTGGAAGTGAGGAGGGCGAGGCCGACTGCGGCGATGAGGGCGGCGAAGGCTTTCCGGGTCGGGCGGCGCACTGGGGGTCTCCTTGCAGTGGTTTTCAGAGGTACCTCGACAGGATCCCCGAACACCACCGTTTACGCCTGAAAAGCGGGGAAAACCCCCGGATCGAGCCGCTCATGTCGGCCGCTCCGGTCCGGGGACGGCGGTGGGCCGATCACCGCGGCACGCTCGAGGCCGTCGCCTGCGCTGACGTGCCTCCATGAGGGCGTGCGGTGCTGCCACCTCTGGCACCGGTCGGATGCTTCTCCTTGCGGGCAGCGGCCGCCCGTCCCGGGGCAGGACGGTGTGGGCGACGGGCCTCGGAGCGGGTGGGAGGTGAAGGGGATCAGGCGGCCAGTGCGACGCGGGCCGGGTAGTCGTAGGCTGCGCTGTCGCCGAGGCTGAGTGCCTGAGAGGGGCCGACGAAGCGGGCAAGGAAGCGGATCGGACGCCGCCGCGCCCCGGCGCCGGGCACCCTGAGCCCGGCGCCGGGATACCCCAAAGAGTTGGGGTTCCGGACCCGACTCGGTGTGCCGAGGATTTTCTGTATGGACACCATTGAGCAGAACAAGCAGACCGTGACCGCATTCATCGACGCGCTGTTCACCAGGGGTGACCTGTCGGCCGTCGACGTCTACCTCGCCGAGGACTTCGTCAATCACGACCCGCCGGTCGGCGTCAGCCCGGACCGGGAGGGCATGAGGGCCGCAGGCGCCCTTTTCCGGCAGGGGTTTCCGGACTGGCACTCCGACCTGGGTTTCCTGGTCGGCGAGGGGGAGCTGGTGGTCGAGCAGTTCACCGCCTCCGGCACCCAGCAGGGCGAGGTGATGGGCGTCGCGGGTGACGGGCGCACCGTGGTCCTGAAGGGGATCAACATCTTCCGGGTCCGGGGCGGCCGGATCGTGGAGCGGTGGGGCCGTCTGGACGACCTCGGACTATTGCGCCAGCTCGGGCTCGTGCCGACGCCGACCTCGGCGTAGCGTCGACATCATGGCCACCGGCATCCCGGAGCGACGCGTCGAGCGGCTGATCGACCGCTGCTACGCAGGCCTGGACCTGCCCGAGCTGACCATCGAGGTGCTACGCCGTCTGCCGGACATCCTCCCGGTAGAAGCCGTCTTCTTCGCGTCCGTCGATCCGGCGACCCTGCTGTTCACCTCGACGGCGGCCCAGGAGCCCTTGGACGGCGTCAGTCCCCTCTTCCTGGACAACGAATACGGGCGCGAAGACGTCAACAAGTTCACCGCGCTCGCCCGAGGGCCCGACAAGGTCACGTCGTTGGACCGGGCCACCCGGGGGCAGCGCTGCGAGAGCGCCCGCTACCGGGAGATCATGGCCGGTCTGGGCCTGGGCGATGAGCTGCGGGCCGCTCTGACCGCCGGGGGCGACTGCTGGGGCGTGCTGTGCCTGCATCGGGCCGACGGGGAGGCCGGCTTCTGCGGCCAGGACCTCGATGTACTGAGGAAGCTCGCTCCGCACCTGGCCGAGGGCCTGCGCCGTACCGTCGTCCAGGAGACGCTGAGGCGAAAGGGGCCCGCACCACCGGGCACCCCCGGAGTGATCGTGCTCGACCAGGAGCTCGCCCTCGTCTCGATCAGCCCGGACGCTGAGCAGTGGCTCGCCCGGCTGCCCGGCCCCCGGATCGTGGGACTGCCCGTACCCGTGTACTCCGTCGCCGCGCACCTGGCCACACCCGATGACGTGCCGGGGTCGGCCGCGGCGGACCGCCACGGATCCGTCCGGCTGCGGACGAGCGATGGTCAGTGGCTGTCGCTGCACGCCACCCGGCTGCGGGGCCCCACAGGGGAGCAGATCGGCGTGGTCGTCGAACCTGCCCCCGCCGCCGAGATCGGATCCCTCATCCTGGCCGCGCACGGCCTCACCCCGGCACAGAACCGGGTGACCGCCCTTGTACTGGAGGGCTGCTCGACCCGCGAGATCGTGGAGCGGCTCCACGTTTCCGCCTACACCGTCCAGGAGCACCTGACAGCCGTCTTCGCCCGGTTCGGCGTCCGCAGCCGACGGGAGCTCATCGCCGCGCTCCTCTCCTCGCACCGGCCGAGCCAGGAGGAGTAACGCGCAGGCCTTCCCGGCGGTGAACTGCTTGATCCGGTTCACGAGAGGCGGGCCTCCCAGGTCAGCGACAGGCACCACCCGGCGCAAAGGCACGCTCGGGGCGACGTCCATCGTGGGCGTGCAAGAGTCGCCTCGCAACATCATGTGGCTGTCGGCCTACTGGATCGTTGGTGCGGTCGAGGGAAGAGACAGTCGCGGCCGTGGATCGTCTCGGATGAACTGTGGTCGCTCATCGAGCCGTTACTGCCAGAGCCTGGGCCGAGGCAGGTCGAGAGTGCCGGACCGGCAGGCGTTGTGCGGGGTCCTGTTCGTGCTGCACACCGGCATTCAGTGTGAGCACCGGCCAGGAACAGGGCTTCGGCTCGGGGATGACCTGCTGGCGGCGTCTGGCGATGTCTGGCGGCCTGGAACGAAGCGGGCGTCTGGGACCACCAGCTGCACGTGCCGGCACTGGAGAAACCGCGGTCGAAGGCAGGTGGTGCGGGCGGCCCGGCCGACCGCACCGGCTTCCTGCCGGAAGGCGTCACGCGGTGAGTTCGTCGATGAGGTGGGGGCCGTTGTTGCGGACGTGGTTGACGGCGGTGGAGACTGGCCGGGCCTGAAGGTGGCCTTCGGCCGGCTGGCCGAGCAGGGCCCGCAGCTCGTCGGGATCCTGGTGGCCGGGGTCGAGCCAGGCGTCGTAGTGGTCGGGGGTAAGGGCGAGCGGCATGCGGGGATGGACGCGGCCGGCTGCGTCCGTGGCTTCGGTGGTGATGATGGTGCAGGTCATCAACCAGGCAGCCGGGTCGTCGTCCTGCTGGACGGCCGGGTCGCGCCAGTACTCGTACAGCCCGGCGAGTGCCATCACCTGCTCTTCTTCAGGGTGGATGAAGTACGGCTGTTTGCGGGCCTTTCCGGTGGCCGGGTCCTTCGTCTGTTCCCACTCGTAGAAGCCGTCGGCGGGCAGCAGACAGCGACGCCTCATGAACGCGCGGCGGTAGGCGGGCTTCTCGTGCACCGTCTCCACCCGCGCATTGATCATCCGTGCGCCGACCTTCACGTCCTTCGCCCACGACGGCACCAGCCCCCAGCGCAGCGGCCGCAGCTCCCGCTGCACCACGCCAGTGTCCTCATCACCCCGGGGTGCGCGCTCGAGGACCGCCCACACGTCGTCGGTCGGGGCGACGTTCCAGCTCGGCGCGAGCGTCTCCTTCGCCGGGACGTCGGGCACCTGAAAGAGCGGAGCCAACTCCTGCGGGCTGCGAGTGGAAGCGTATCGACCGCACATACCGCCACTCTCGCACCGTCGCGGCACTGCGCAAAGGCGCCCGCGCCGCCGCGCCGAGGTGGCAGTCGCCGGGAACGACGTACGAAAAAGGCGCCCCGGAAGGGCTAGAACGAAAGCCCGTTTCAGCAGCTCACAGGGTATGGCGAGATGGCTCCCGAAACGCTGTACCCCCAGGTCCGGGAACTGCGTCCGTTCTGCTCGGGAGCTTCGACCGGCACGAGAGGGCCGACGGCCACCAGGGCGCGGGCGGTGTCGGCGCCGCGGGAGTCCGGCGCTCTGCTGCGGGCAGCGCGGCCGGGACCAGCCCAGCGGCGTACGCCAGAGCGCGGTCGACGTCGCGTGCTCTCGGTGGATCCCGCCCTCCGATGCCCGGGGGGAGTCTCTTTTCAGCCACGCCTCTGGAACGTCCCTGCACGGAAAGGTACTTCCGTACAGGAGCATGCACCTGACATCTTGCTCCCACCACTCGTTTCGTACGGCCCGGCCGGTGCCCTCAGCACGGCCGGGCCGTCTCCGGAGGACGCATTGATACCCCACATATCCAGCCGCCGCCCCAGACGCACGCTGGTGCTCGCGGCCACGCTCGGCGCCGCCCTCGCGTTCGGCGCCCCGGGCGCCTTCGCGGGCACGCTCCCCGTCGTCCCCTCCAGCGCGCTGGCCGCCAAAGCCCAGGCTCCTGCCGCCGCGCCGGCATCGGCATCGGCATCCCAGAGTGCGGCCTGGGTGGCAGGCACGCGCGCCTACCTCGTGATCACCGCCCCCGGTGACACTTCGGCGGTCCGCTCGGCGATCACGGCCAACGGCGGCACCGTCTTCTCGAACTTCGACGCCATCGGCGTGATCGTCGCCCACTCGGCGTCCAGCGGATTCGCCGCCACCATGCGCGGCGTCACCGGCGTGCAGCAGGTCGGCGCCACGCGCACCTCGGACGTCCCGGCCGACGCCTACAGCCCGGCGCTCCCGGCCAATCCGGCCCAGGCCTCGACCCCGGCCGGAGAACCGGTCCGGGCCGACATGAGCCAGATCAAGGCCGACCAGGCCTGGGCCGTCAACCCAGGCTCCGCCTCCGTCACGGTCGGCATCCTGGACACCGGTGTGGACGACCAGCACCAGGACCTGGCGCCCAACTTCGACGCGGCCGACTCGGTCTCCTGCGCCTACGGCAAGCCCGACACCCGTGCCGGCGCGTGGCGGGACGTCGACACGCACGGCACCCACGTAGCGGGCACCATCGCCGCGGCCAAGAACGGCAAGGGCGTCGTCGGCGTGGCACCCGGGGTGAAGATCGCTGCGGTCCGGGTCGCCGAGCCGGGCAACTCCTTCTTCTTCGCCGAGAACACCATCTGCGGCTTCGTCTGGGCCGGCGACCACGGCTTCAAGGTCACCAACAACAGCTATTACACGGACCCGTGGCAGTTCAACTGCCCGGACAACATCGACCAGGCCGCCATCATCGAGGGCGTCAAGCGCGCCCAGGAGTACGCCGAGGGCAAGGGCTCCCTCCAGATCGCCGCCGCGGGCAACGAGAACTACGACCTCGCCCACAAGACGACCGACTCCGCGAGCCCGAACGACTCGACGCCGGTCACCCGCACCATCACCAACGCCTGCCTCGACATCCCGACCGAGCTGCCGGGCGTGGTCACGGTCGCGGCCAACGGCACCGGCGTCACCAAGGCCTCGTTCTCCAACTACGGACAGGGCGTCATCGACGTCGCGGCGCCGGGCAGCAACGTGTACTCCACCGTCCCCGGCGGCGGCTACGGCAGCAAGAGCGGCACCTCGATGGCCACCCCGCACGTGGTCGGCGTGGCGGCACTCATCGCCAGCGCCAACCCGGGCATCACCCCGGCGCAGATCCGCGCCAAGCTGGCCGAGCAGGCCAACGACATCGCCTGCCCCTCGGACAGCCGCTGCACGGGCACGACGGCCAACAACTCGTTCTTCGGCGAAGGACAGGTCGACGCCCTCAAGGCCGTCGGGGCCACCCCGCCGCCCGGCAAGTACTTCGAGAACCTCGCGGACTTCGCCATCAACGACAACGCGACCGTCGAGAGCCCGATCACCGTCACCGGTGTGACCGGCAATGCCCCGGCCACCCTCAAGGTGGGTGTGGACATCAAGCACACCTACATCGGTGACCTGAAGGTCGACCTGGTCGCGCCGGACGGCACCGTCTACACGCTGCACAACCACGCCGGCGGCAGCGCCGACAACATCGCCCAGACGTACACCGTGAACGCCTCCTCGGAGGTCGCGAACGGCACCTGGAAGCTGCGCGTCAACGACAACGCCGCCTCCGACACAGGCAAGATCGACGCCTGGAACCTGACCTTCTAGCGCAGGGCCCGGCAACGCCCGTGTACAGCAGGCACCGTGCCGGCGAGAGCTCCCCGGCGGCGGTGTACGCCGCGGTGGGGCCGCCATGCCGGAGGCGTCCAGGAAGGCCGCGGACGGCCTGGAGGCGGTTGCCGGCTCACCGTGCGCCTCCCTGACGAGCTGCAGGTTGTGTCCGCGCTGACCGTACGGGCAGCGCGGACGCAACCCGAGAGGTGCCGGCCCGCTCGAGCAGCGGGCGCCGGGCCGACAACGCCCACCGGGAGCGAGGCGGCGGCCACGGCGGCCAGGGCGCACGGCAGGAACCTTCGGCGGCTCTGAAGTCTGACGCTGCGCATGGACCACTCGCGGCGGGGATGCCGGCGCCTTCCCCGCCGACGGGTGGGCGGCGGGGAAGGGGTCGCCCCGTGAGAGCGCCGGCATCCCTGCCGGCGCGGGTCAGCTCGTCACGCGGAAGGTGGCGTCGCTGCGCCCCGTCGCGGTGGTGATCGGGTCGAGCTTGAGTTCGTACGCGTAGTGGCGGATGTACCGGTCGGGGTAGTTGTAGGACTGGAACGACGACCACGTCGCGTCGGCGAGCCCGGCGACCTGGCGGAAGCTGGCGTCCGCGGCGAACCCGGCGGTGCCGTCGTTGTAGACGAGCTGGAAGTCGAACGCGGAGTGCCGCAGGAAGTATCCGGGGAAGTTCACCGACTCGAAGGAGACCGTGCCGGTGCCCGCCAGGCCGGTCCGCATCCGGAACTGGGAGTCCTCGCTGGTACTGACGTTCTGGTCGATGCGCACGTCGAAGTTGGTGTGGCGCACGTACCGGTCCTGGAAGTTGAACGACTGGAGCCGGTTGGGCGTCGTGTTGGGCCAGCGGGCGAGGACGCGGCTCTCCTCGGCGGCCGTCAGGTTCATGATCCAGCCGTGGCGCTTCTTGGTGCCGCCCATGTTGTAGCTCGTCGACGCCTGCTTCTGGTAGGCGGCCGGGTTGGACGGGTCGGTCGTCAGGACCGGCATGTAACCGCCGCTGGTGGCGTACTGGTCGAGGTAGAGGGCCCATTTGTTGCTGCCGTTGAACTTCATCCACATCGGGCCCTCGACCTGGGAGCCGCTGAGGCCGACGCCGGACAGGTTGCCGAGGGTGGTCCACGTCCCCAGGATCGAGTTGCTGCCTTCGAGCGTGATCTGACCGTCGCCGGAGGCGCGCACGTAGCGGTAGTTGCCGACGCCGGACGGCACTTCGATGATCTGGGTGTCGATGATGCCCTGGGTGCCGGGGCGGTCGATGTAGACCTGCGGGGTGGTGATGGTGCGGAAGTCCGTCGTGTGGGCGTAGTAGATGCGGTGCTTCGTCACGCCGTTCAGCGGCGCGTTCGTCGCCCAGTACAGGACGTAGTCATTGCTCGCCGGGTCCCAGATCGCCTCGGGCGCCCACGCGTCACCGGCGCCGGAGATCGGGTCGGCGACGTTCAGGAGCCGCGGCTGCGACCAGGTGACCAGGTCGGTGGACTCCCACACCACCAGGTTGCGGCTGCCGCTGGTCTGGGCGTCGCCCCATCCCTGCCCGCAGCCGATACACAGGTCGGTCGCGATGATCCAGTACTTGCTTCCGTCAGGGGACCTCACGAACGCGGGGTCGCGCACCCCCTTCGTACCGACCGTGGAGCGCAGGACCATGCCGCCGCCGTTGAGGTCGTTCCAGTGCAGACCGTCCGTGCTGTGCGAGAGGTACATCTGCTGATTGGTCGACCCCTCCCCGGTGAAGTGCACCATCAGGTAGCCCGGGTCGGCCGCGGCGGCCTGCTGGGCTGTGGTCAGCGTCTGGGAGGCGAGAAGCAGGCCGACGGCGACCAATATCGCCGCCAGCCGTGCGAGAAGAGCGCGCATGTACGTTCTCCGGTCTTTCTGCGGGTGCCCTGATCGGGCGAAGACGGGGCAGAGGGGAAAGCTCGCGGTCGCTGTGCCTGCGAGACGGGGCCCGCTGACGCGTGACGTGGAACGTCGCATTGGGCCCGGCTACGGCCGAGGAGCCGGGGTCATCGCCCGGGCGGGGCGGCGACGGAGGGCAACGCAGCGGCGGGCTGGGGGACGAGTGAAGCAAGCAGGGCCGGCAGAGGAACCATGAGAGCGAACCAGTAACGGGTGCGGTACAAGGACGTCCCCTTTGACGGCCAGTGGGTTCGACATTTCGAACGCCGTGCGTAACTTCGACAGGAAGATAAGTTTCAGCCAAGAGCACGTCAATGGAACGGGCTGAATCCACTGACAAATATCCTGCGGGGGCACCGGGCGCACCGGGCGCCACGACGCTCAGGTCGGAAGGGGCCCGCTCGCCCCTCGCCCTTCACCCGAGCCCAGGAGGTGTGCGGGACTGTCTTCGGGGCCACCTCGCCCGGTGTCCTGGCAGACCGGCCTGATCGCTCTCCCCGCGGTGATCCTCGCCATCGCAGGCGGCATCGAGGCGAAGGCGGGTGGCGCGAGCTTTGAGGTCACCGGCGCCGGTTCCGCCGGACGGCGGGGGCCGCTACACCGTCGCTCGGCGCTCGGTCGCATAGCGTGGCCGTATGTGGAAAGCGATGCGGCAGGCCGGGCGGGCCACGGTCCAATGCCGCGCACCACGTGCCGTAGCTCGGCGAGGGCCTCCTGGGCATGGTCCTGGGCATCGGCGAGCAGCATGCGAGCGCTCTCGGGGTTCGATCACAATCCGGTGTTTTGGCATGACCTGGCTGACGTGACCGCCGCCCGAGTCGGATCAGGAGCGCTGGCGTTGGAACGATGACGACCTCGCAGTGCATGCCGGATCGATGGTGCGACTGTGGACCGCCTTCGTGGCCTGCATGCGTTCAAGCCGACCGGCAGCGTGCCCGCGGGAGAGCGCCCCGTCCCAGACGAAGAACGCCGCGGCACGGTACCGGGGCGCAGGTATCCTCGACCCGTTCACCCACTACGTGCAGCGCCGTTTCCAGGCGGCCTGCACGAGCTCGATGCAGCTCTACCGCGAGTTGATCGGTCTCGGCTATGCCGGCAGCTATCACCGTCGTGAACCGGTCCGTGATCGCTATCAGGAAGGGCACCGCGGCCCCCGCCCAGACAGTGACGCCCAGCCCATGCACGATCACCTCATGGATCATGCACCCGCAGGAAACACTCCGGCCCTCAAAGACCGCGCAACTGGAAGCCGCACGGAACGCCTGCCCGGAGATCCTCGCTGCCTGCGACCTCGCATGGGAGTTCACAGACATGACCCGCCATCGTCAGGGCCACCTGCTGCGGGACTGGATCCCGAAAGCCGGGGTGAGTGGCCCGGAGGCCATCGGCATCTTTGCCGGGTTGAGGGGCACGCCAACAGAAGCAAGACAATCAAACGGCAGATGTACGGCCGAGCCTCCTTCACCCTGCTCAGAGCCCGCATCCTCCAGCAGCCGCCGCCATCACGGGAGAACGATCACAACCCGTCAGTTGGCCACACTGAGCAGCACAGTTGGGCACAAGGCGTAGGAGCTGGATCACGACATGAGGATGAAATTGCTCGGGCATCAGGACTTGTCTGTGACCCGATGCGCCAACGCACCTTGACCCACCACACCAAGAAGGTGCTGGTCGACCAGCTCAGCGACGGACGCGGTAGCGGATGTGAGTGGCCTCCGGTGTGTCGATCACCCGGATGATCTCCAACTCGATCTGCGACGACAAGACGTCGAACAGGCGACGGCCATCACCGAGCAGCACCGGGATCTGATGGATCTGCACCTCATCCAGCACCCCGGCCTCAAGCGCCCGTTGCGCCGTGTACGCGCCACGCACCTGCACGTCCTTGTCCCCGGCGGCGGCCTTGGCCTGTGCCATCGCGCTTTCGATCCCGTCGGTCACATAGGTCACCAACGGATAGCCCCAACGGGCGGCAGGGCCGGGCGGGCGGTGACTGGGCACGAAGATCGGGAGACCACCGTGATCACCGCCCCAGTGATCCATGAGCTCGGCAGTGCGTCGTCCAACGAGCACCGCACCGGCTGTGTTCCATTCGTCCTGGAATTGCGCGGCCGGCCCGGACGGCGGGCCGGACTCGTCCCCCGGGTCGGCCCACTTGTGCAGTCGTTCGCCATCGTCGCCGCCTAGAAAATCGTTTGGATCGGCGATATATCCGTCGAGTGACATCGACATGTCGAGCACTGATGCGGACACTTCGACCTCCTGTGCTTTCGATCCAGACTGGCTCAGCTGTGCTGTAGACCCGGCATGGCGGCATTACTCATCGGGCATCGCAGCGGCAACAGCTCACGTGAGCCTGCTTGCCTCTTGAGTCGCCATCGTCGTCCAGGCGGGGCGAGATCCAGACGGCTGCCCGCGCAAGCGCCGTCGAACACGCGGCGACCGTCCGGCTGACTGCCTACCCTATGTATTCCGTCACCCCATGAGTCGCATTTCGTCGCTTCCCCCTGGCGGCCCGTTCGTCCGGCAGCTGCGGCATGACCTTGACCGCGAGTTCCTCCACCACCCGCCGTACCGCATGCCGCATACCCCCGTGTGATCGACTCGGGCAACAGCGTACGAAGGAACCGCCGATCACGTTCGTGCCTGTGGATAACCCTGATCGGGCGGCGAGGGGATGGTCCGTGAGGAACAGCAATGCCGCGCCCGGTCCGACTTCCTCGGAGGCTGGGGCGCGGCGGAGAGCGTGGCTGCGGCAAAACCGTTGCCCACGTCGCAGTCGACACGGACATCACGTTCAAGATCGATGACGTCGTGGAAGCGGTGGAGCGCTAGTTGTCGATCGGCTATCCCGAGCGACGACCGGTGAGATGACGAGGGTGAGGTCATCACGCAGATGGCGCAGGACATTCTGAACGGGAGATGCACGAGGACGTGTGATCCGTTCGGGGGACGGTCACCGTGACCGTCCCCCGACCGCCTACCCACGCTCCCATAAGGACTCGCTTGCCTATTCAGGGCATCGAGAAGCTGTGTCACATCCTCTTCTGCCGGTCACGATATTGGGTACTCCAGGACACCGTGACCTGCAGAAGCGAGATGAAAGCTTCTCAGAGAGCGGGGCATGGGCTGATAGGTCAGGAGGGGTTGAGACGGATCGAGTTGTACGGGGTCAGGTCGTAGTCAAAGTAGGTGTACGGCGGGGTCTTGCCGGTGCAGTTGGTGCCGTCACTGTTGACGCACAGCTGTGACGTGGCGCTACCGGTCTGGTTGTTGAATATGCGGTGCTGCCCGTACTCGTTGTACAGCTTGTGGACCCCGTAGGTGTAGTAGGTGTGCTCCGGAACGCCGTTGTTCCAGCTGGCATTCGGGTAGATGCACACGTAGCCGGTAGGACAGCCTTGGTAGTCCTGGGTGCCGGTCTGTGCTGCATGCGCGGTAGTTGAAGAGGCGAGGCTGAGGCCGACCAGGGATGAGGCCGCGGCGAGGATGACGCCGAGTCGACGGATGTGCTGCATAGGTCCTCCTGAGGTGCAGTCTTGGTTCACAGCAGGGACAGCGGTGGATCCGAGCGTCGGATTCTGCGAATTCAGGGCTCCGCACAGCGTGCTGATGTGCCGTGCAGGCGGACAAGTCACGAACCCTTCACGTGTGACGACTGTGCAGGGCTGACGCCCGCAGTCGTCATGACGAGTGCGCCTACACCGAGGTTGCTGATGACCGTAGGCGTAATCTGCGCGCCAGGAGCACCAATGTGCGCACGATGACTCCCCAGTTCGTGCATGGTGCGCGATACGGCTGTAGGGTTCCGTGCGCACGGAGGGTTGGGGGCGCATCGGCATGACAGACCGCAAGGGTTCCCACTTAAGAGGAACCGAGTCGTTCGAGGCAGTTGCCTCGACCTTGTTCGCCCCGTTGCGGGTGACCGATCCCGGCCCGCAGGGTTTCGAAGCCGTGGTGGACCACACAGCCTTCGGACCCATGGTCGTCGCTCGTGTCCAGGCCTCCGCTGCAACGGTGACGCGGGACGACCGCAGCATCACCTCCAGCGACGTGGAATGGATGCACTTCACTCTGCACCACCACGGCGCGGTCACAGCGATCCAGGGTGACCGGACCACGACGGTGGAGCCCGGTGAAGTGTTCGCCTGTGACAGCACCCGTCCATACCGGCTCATCGGTGCCGACAGAAGTGACATGACCGTGCTCTGCGTGCCCCGGGCAAGTCTTGGCAGGCACGCGAACTCCATAAGCCGGCGCACGGCGCTTTCCATACCGACTCAGGGCGGGATCGGCGGGCTCCTCGGCCACGCTCTGTCCGAGGTGGGTGAGGACCTCCCCTGCCAGGGTGTGGCACGTACCTATCTGGCCGACGCGCTCACCGCACTCCTCCTCGCTGCCTTCGCCGACACCACCCCCGAGCGGGCTGGCGTCGCCAGCGACCTTGCCGACCGTATTCGCGCCCACGCACTGGCCCACCTCGGCGACTCCCGCCTCAGTGCGGAACAAGTCGCACGCCAGCACCACATCTCGGTCCGGCACCTTTATGCGCTCTTCAAGGGCAGCGACCTGACCTTCGCCGCGTGGGTACGACATGAGCGCCTGTTACGAATCCGTCGCGACCTTCTCGACCCCGCCTCCGCAGACGTCTCCACAGCCACGATCGCAGCACGATGGGGAGTGCACGACACCAAACACCTTGGCAGGGCTCTGAAACGCGAGTTCGGAGAAACGGTCAACGACCTACGCCGCGGGGAGAAGGATTGAGCGTGTCCTACCGTTTTGGCGCGGGCCCACGCCGGTCACAACCGCTCATGGGGATATGCGACTTGACCGCTGTGCAGGACAGATTTCACCGGATCAGCTCATCAAAGAGACAGCAGTTATGAAGGCCATCGTTTTCGACAGTGCCGTCACTGCCGCCGACGGCCATCCAGGTGCCGTCCCGGGAGACCGCCACCGCTTCTAGCATCTTCACGTATTCGGTCGAGGTGGCGGTGGTCCGTCCGGTGGCCACTTCCCAGATCCGCACCGTGCTCGCCATCGTGGCCGCTGACTGCACCAGCCGCTACAAGACGCGGCTCGTCCCGGACGCCGTACGTCCCCGTAGGCCACCGCATGACGACCCGCCACCGCACCCGCCCCAGGGGACGATCCTCGCCACATACGGGAGGTGCAGGAGGAGAGTCTCCTCGCGGACCCTGTGGTCGCTGGTGCGTCTGCCCCGAAGGGAGCCCTCAGCGTGTCGGCGGAGGGGTCGGGCCAGGCCTTCAGGGAAAGGACCGACACAGCCGCTCGTGCGGAACCGTGACCGGCACGGTCTTCGCGACCGGACCCGCCATGCCGTTCCGGCCTCCCGCTCTCCACGGCCACCGGCATCGGCGGGGAATGAACGCCGACCTTGATTGTTGAAAGCGGTATGAAAAACATCGGGTTCCTGTCTTTCGGGCACTGGACGCCGTCGCCGCACTCGCAGACCCGCTCAGCGGCGGATTCTCTCCTCCAGGCGATCGATCTCGCGGTCGCCGCAGAGGAGCTGGGCGCCGACGGCGCGTACTTCCGTGTCCATCACTTCGCGCGGCAGTACGCCTCGCCGTTCCCCCTGCTCGCCGCCATCGGCGCACGTACCAGCAGGATCGAGATCGGCACCGGCGTGATCGACATGCGCTACGAGAACCCGCTGTACATGGCCGAGGACGCTGGAGCCGCGGATCTGATCTCCGGAGGCCGACTGCAGCTCGGCCTGAGCCGGGGATCCCCGGAGCAGGTCATCGACGGCTGGCGCCACTTCGGACATCTGCCCGCCGAAGGGGCCACCGACGCCGACATGGCACGCGCCCACACCGAGCGGCTCCTCGACGTGCTGACGGGCGAGGGATTTGCGCAGCCCAACCCCAATCCGATGTTCTCCAACCCCCCGGGGCTGCTGCGCATCGAGCCGCACTCCGAAGGCCTCAGGGACCGTATCTGGTGGGGATCCGGCTCGAACGCGACCGCGGCGTGGGCGGCCACGCTCGGGATGAACCTGCAGAGCTCGACCCTCAAGGACGACGAGAGCGGCGAACCGCTGCACGTCCAGCAGCGCAAGCAGATCGAGGCCTATCGTGAGGCCTGGCGAGAGGCCGGGCACACCCGCGAGCCGCGGGTCTCGGTCAGCCGCAGCATCTTCGCGCTGGTCGACGACCGTGACCGCGCCTACTTCGGCCGTGAGGGCAACTCCAAGGACCAGATCGGCTACATCGACGCCAACACTCGCGCGATCTTCGGCCGTTCCTACGCCGCCGAGCCCGACGTACTGGTCAAGCAGCTCGCCGAGGACGAAGCGGTCGCCGCCGCCGACACACTCCTCCTCACCGTGCCGAACCAGCTCGGAGTCGCCTACAACGCCCACGTGATCGAAAGCATCCTGACTCACGTCGCTCCGGCCCTGGGCTGGCGCTGAGCATGGCGAGAGGTCCTGCACGGGCAGCGGTGAGCCCGCCGCCCCCACGCCCCTGATCCGTCGCCGTCACCCGCGCCCGCCACCGCCTGGACCTCGGCGGCCTGTCCTGGATCAACAACCGGCCCGCAACGGCCACAACGCCAAGCAGCTGAACAGCAACCGGTCCGGCGGCGCGGGTAACGGTGTGCGCCCACAGCCGCCGCAGCAGTACCGGGCGCAGCAGTGGATCAGGGCGCGGGCTCGTAGGCGACCTCCCAGCCGTCTCCCAGCCGTCGCATTCGTCGGCAAGGCGGACCACGGCGGCGCGTTCGGTGTCGTCGAGGGTCAGATTCCAGCGGAGCTTGGTGGCAGCCCAGCCGGTGACGCAGGTGCAGCGGGCGTCCGCAAGCAGCAAAAGCCACTCGGCTGGTTCCTGATCGCCTTTCGAGCGACTGGTGTGCGCGGTCACCGCTATGAGGGAGCGCTCCGCATCCAGGTCGTTGGCACGGTCCTGCCGCCACTGCGCAGTCCAGGATGACGCACCCGAGTCCCCCGGCTCCAACAAGGGGGACCGTATGGTCGACGGCAAGGCCACCGAGCACCGTCACCATGACGCCGTCGTAGTAGGAACGCCACTCTCCGGCAGTCCACTTGCAGCCGGGATCGAGCGTCGGCGCTACGAGAGACTCCGCGATCAGCAAGGTCCTCGACGGTGGCCGCCATGGCGTAGTCGTCGTACGTGGTGGCGACGGTGCGCGCACAGTCGCGTGGAGCGATGCCGCTGGTGATGTTCCTGCGTGTGTGGGGGTGGTGGTGCGGACGTGGTAGGCCTCCTTTCCGCGTACGGCTTTGTGCTGGGTGGCGGTCCGCTTCAACGAGGGGTCGTTGATCGTTCCGGTGACCTCGGAAGCGCCGTCGTAGGTGACCGACTCCCGGACGAGACCGGCGTACTGCTCGGCATCCGTGATCTTGCCGGCCTTGATGCCGGACACCTCGACGCTCTTGCGGGCGTTCGCGTCGGGTGTCTCTCCGGCCGCGCCCAGGAGCTGGTCACCGTTCATGCTCCGCAAGTAGACCGTCACGGTCTTGAGCTGCTTGGTGTCGCTGTCGCCTGAGCGGTGGGTGAGCTTGCCGAAACCCCGCCAGATGGGCCGGATTCGTTCCTTGGCCGGGGTCATCGGGTCGTGGTTGTAGTGCCAGGCGCCGTCCTTGGAGTACTGATGGCTGACGGGCGCGGTACGGACTGACCAGCGGAGTCCATCCGTTGTCCAGTGACCGGCTCCTCCCGTCGGCCTGGCAGAACTCGCCCGACGGGAGGACCGCCCGATGTTCGCCCCGTGCCCGGACGGTGTGCGGATCCGATGCCACGGACCGGGTCGACCATCACGATCGGGCGCCCCTGCGATCAACGGGCTCTCCGGCGGTCGGCTGCCGGCCTGCGACCGGACGCGGTAGCGTCGCCGTGATCATCATCTGACTGCGCGACACCGTCCAAGAGCCGTCAGAAACGTCGTAGCGGAAGGACCTTCGAGAGTGACCATGCACGATGACCAGGTGGACGTGACCACTGACATCGTTGCGAGCTTGATCCGGGAGCAGTTCCCTCGGTGGAGCGGCAAGGAGATCCGACTCGTGTCGTCGACCGGGACGGTCCACGCCATCTTCCGTATCGGCAACGAACTTTCCGCGCGTTTCCCCCTGCGTCTGGCCGACGCCGCCGAGACGCTGGCGGTTCTCGAACAAGAGGCGCAGGCGAGCGCGGAGTTGGCGCAGGTGTCACGGTTCCCCGTCCCGGAACCCGTCGCCCTGGGCAAGCCCGGAGCGGGTTACCCCATGCCGTGGTCGGTGCAGACGTGGCTGCCGGGAACGATCGCCTTTGACGCCGATCCCAGTGGGTCGGAGGCTTTCGCGGAGGACCTCGCGGCCTTCATCGCGGCCCTGCGGGGCGCCGAGACGCGGGGGCGGGTGTTCAACGGCGAGAATCGTGGCGGCGTCCTCACTCACCACGACGACTGGATGGCGAAGTGTTTCCAGGAGAGCGAAGGGCTGCTCGACGTGCCCCGACTGCGCCGGACATGGGGCCACTTTCGGGAACTGCCCCGCACGGACGCTGACGTGATGAGCCACGGTGACCTGATTCCCGGCAATGTACTGGTCACAGGAAACCGGCTCGGCGGCGTACTCGACACCGGCGGCTTCGGCCCCGCCGACCCCGCGCTGGATCTGGTCAGTGCCTGGCATCTGCTGGAGTCGGGTCCCAGGCAGGTGCTGCGGCAGACGCTGCGCTGTGACGATCTGGAGTGGGAGCGCGGCAAGGCATGGGCGTTCGAACAGGCCATGGGTCTTGTCTGGTACTACCTCGAGAGCAATCCGACGATGAGCAGCATGGGGCGCCGGACACTCGACCGCATTCTGGAGTCGATGAAGTGATGTCGTCCGGAGACGGGCGCCGACGCGCGAGTTGTGCCTGGCCCGGGGCGACGGCGGAGAAGTCACGGAGTGCGAGGTCCGGTGCGGCCGCCAGCCCTGCCGAGGGGGTCAGGTCGTACCACGGACCGTCAAGCTCGGTGTCAGCACGATAGGGGGTGGCAGTTCGCCGGCCAGGAGTTGGTCGACTTGGTGGATGGCCAGTTCGCCCAGCCGTCGCTTGTCGATGTGGAGCGTGGTCAGTGGCGGGTCGACCAGGTCGACGACGCTCAACCCGTCGTAGCCCACCAGCGCACAGTCGTCCGGTACTTGGATCCCGGCCCGGCGGGCAGCCCTGAGCGCGCCGATCGCGACCAGGTCATTGAAGGCGACCACGGCTGTGAGCTCCGGGTGCGCGGCACGCAGCGCCTCGAACGCGGCGGCACCGCCGGCCGGGGACTGCTCAGCCATGACGACCCAGTCCTCGTCGACGGGAAGCGCGTGTTCGCCGGCGACTTCGAGGAAGGTGCGGTGCCGGACCATCGGGGCGCTGAGGCACTCGCAGTCGATCAAGCCGATCCAGCGGTGACCCCGGTCGATGAGGTGCTGCATCCCTGCCCGGATCGCGGGCGCGGTGTCGATGTGGACCACCGCGTGGTTCGACGACTCCATCCCGCGATCGACCACGACCAGCGGCATGGTGCCCACGTACGGCTCGAGCTGCGCATCGGTATGGCTGATGTAGCCGACAAGAGCGTCGACCTGCTGGCCGAGTGAGCGGACCAGGGCCAGCTCCCGGGACCGGTCGTTCTCGGTGCTGGCGACGAGCACCTGCCAGTCGCGTTCGTCCGCGGCCGCGATCACTCCGGCCACGAACTCCGGGAAGAAGGGATTGACCACGTCGGGGACGATGAGCCCGACGGAAACGACATCCGGGCGGCTGAGCCCCCGGCCGAACCGGCTGGGCCGGTATCGCATCTGCTTCGCGACGTCGAGAACGCGTTGCTGGGTCGCCGGGTCGATCTCCCCCTTGCCGTTGATCGCCCGGGAGACGGTCTGATGAGACACGCCTGCCGCCTCAGCCACGTCGCGGAGCGTGACGCGCTTGACGGTTCTCAGACCTCGCGCCCTCTGATCGTCCGTTTTCCGCTGTCCGGCCACGTCGTCAACTCACTTCTGTTCTGGTCGCCCGATGCCAAGTCAACCAGGTTCACCGTCCTGCCGTGCCCTGGGCCGTCCGGCGGCGGGCGTTGACGGAAGCCGCGCCTCTGAGTCAGAATCACGTTAACGGTCACGTTAACGGTAACGGACCAGCGAAGGAGATCGCAGTGGCTTCTGCGAGGGGCCCTCTACCGCACGAACCTCACCCGACGCTCCGTGGCGTGTTCAGCGGCTGGCAGGCAAAGGCCGGCGTCTTCTCGGCGCTGCCGGACGCACCTGTGCAGCCGGATGATCCGCAGCCCTGGTGGCACCAGCTGAGAGCTCGACTGCAGAAGCCGAGCAGCGGTGCACCTTCGCTCAGCCGCTCCACGGCGACCCGTCCCCGGGGTCCAGAGTTTGCTTGTCGAAGCGCTTCCGTCCTTGGGGCGTCAGGCGCGGCGTCACGCAAGCGGAGAACGCCCGGCTCCAGTGGGTGAAGCGGGTGCTGGTTCGCCGCTCCCGGGCGTCAGCTTCGACCGTCCCCAGTGGACTCGATTCCGGTTCCATGCGGATCAGCCCGTTCTCTCCGTCGTCAGGTTGCGCTAGGCTCCCGCCCCGTGTCGAAGCGCTTCGACGAAGACGTCTTCGGCTCGGGGAAGGCCTTTCGACTCAATGGAGAGTTCCATGCCGAGCTCAACCGGTTTCACTCGTCGCCAGGTCATGACGACCTCCGCGGCCCTCGCCGTCACGGCGTTGTCCATCCCGACGGCCGCCCAGGCCGCTGCCCAGCCCACTGGTTCCGCCGCGTCGGCGTCCGCGCTGGACGTAGTCGCACACATGCAGCCCGGCTGGAATCTGGGCAACAGCTTCGAGGCCATCGGCGCCGACGAGACGGCGTGGGGCAACCCGCGGGTGACCCGGGCGTTTTTCCGCAGGCTGAAGGCGCAGGGCTTCCGAAGCATCCGGATCCCGGTGACCTGGGGCCAGCACGAGGGCCCGGCTCCGACCTATACCCTCGACCCGGTGTTCCTGGCCAGGATCAAGCAGGTGGTCGACTGGGCCTTGGCCGATGGTTTTCACGTTCTGATCAACATGCACGGCGACGCGTGGCAGTGGGTGCCGAACATGCCGACCCGGCATGACGCGGTCCTGGCCCAATACACGGCCACCTGGCAGCAGATCGCGGCCACCTTCCGGGACGAGCCGCGCCGACTGCTTTTCGAGAGCATCAACGAGCCCTTCTTCACCGGCAGCTCCGGCGACGAGCAGAACGCCGTTCTGATGAACGAGCTCAACACGACCTTCCACTCCGTCGTGCGCGCGACCGGCGGAGGCAACGCCGACCGCCTGCTCGTCATGCCGACCCTCGGGGACACCCCGGATCAGCCCAAGATCGACACCCTGCTCGCCACCTTCTCCGCGCTCGGCGACCCCAACCTCGTGGCCTCGATCCACTACTACAGCTTCTGGCCCTTCAGCGTGAACCTCGCCGGCTACACGACCTTCAACGCGGCCACCCAGCAGGACCTGACCGACACGTTCGACCTGCTGCACAGGTCCTTCGTGGCCAAAGGGATCCCAGTCATCGTCGGTGAGTACGGGCTGCTCGGCTGGGACTCCGGCCCCGGCACTGTCGAACAGGGTGAGACGCTCAAGTACCTCGAGTATCTCGGCCACTACGCGCGCTACCGGGGCTTGACCACGATGCTGTGGGACAACGGCAGTCGCTTCAACCGCCGCACCCTGCAATGGAACGACCCGAGCCTCTATGCGCAGATACGTTCCAGCTGGACCGGACGCTCCGGCACCGCGTCCACCGATCAGCTCTTCGTGCCCAAGGGCAAGACCCCGACGGACGCGACGATCACGCTGAACCTCAACGGCACCAGGTTGCTGAGGATCGATGTCGGCACCCGCCCACTGATCCGGGGCGTGGACTACACCGTCAGGGGCGACACATTGACGATCGCAGCGGCGACGCTCGGCCGGCTGACCGCATCACAGGAGTACGGCACGAATGCCGTCCTGTCCCTCCGGTTCACGAAAGGAGTTCCTTGGGCCGTCAACGTCATCACCTATGACAAGCCGGTACTGACGAGCGCGACGGGTACGACGACCTCGCTGGTGATACCCACCGCGTTCAACGGCGACAAGTTGGCGACCATGGAGGCCGTCTACGCCGACGGCACCGCCGCCGGTCCGCAGTCCTGGACGACGTACAAGCAGTTCAACGTGGCCTTCACACCGGACTACACCGCAGGCACGATCACCTTGCCGACCGCGTTCTTCGACGGTGTCACCGACGACACCACCGTGACCCTCACCTTCCACTTCTGGAGCGGGGCGATCCTGACGTACACGCTGACCAGGTCCGGTACCGCAGTCACGGGCACCTCTGCCTGAAAACGGGCCATCAGGACTGAGGCGATATCTCAGGCGGTGAGTTCGGAACGTTTCTTGTAGCAGGTCAGGGCGGCGGCGAGGCCGAGGAAGGCAAGAAGGTGGCTGCCTTTTCGTTCGTACCGGATGGGTGAGGCGGCGGTGACCGAACAGCCGGGAGACCGCTCGATCTCCCAGCGATGCCGCCCGCGCCGTTCGGAGGACTCGATGCCCGGCCGGGCGATCCGGCTGACGATGTCGCGTTCGCGCAGCCAGGAAGGGATGTCGGCGGAGTGGCAAGCCTTGTCGGCGCGGAGTTCGGCGAGGTGCTTGCGGCGCGGTCCACGCCGGGACCGCCGCTGGTCCCCCTGTCACCAGAGGCTGGAGGGCCAGGCTGTCGTTGGTGGCCGCGCCGGGGCGCGAGCGTCGCGGTGGGTGGCGGCGTTGCCGGTCCGGCCCTGCCTGGCGCCGGGCCGACGGGATTCTCCGGCGGCGCCGGGTCCATCGGCTCCGCGCTCTGAAATTCATCGCCGGGACGCGAGGCGTCTGCCCTCGCCTCCCCCGGCAAAGGAGAATCAGGTGAACGGATTCGGTCTCGTTGTACTGATCGTCATCGTGGCAGCGGTGGCTGCGGTGAGCATGTGGCTGCAGGGCACGGGATTCCGTGACTATCTGCGTCGTCGGCGTGGAGAGCGGTGAGGAGCCGACGCGACACGTCTACGAAGCGGGCGCTCGGCCATTGATCCGGTACCTGGCACAGGGTGGTGGGGCCGCATGGCCGACGGGTCTACAGAGCAAACTGGCCGCCTCCTGGCGAGGACTGCCCGTCACCTACGCGCGGAGGCGACCACTTCGCCACGGTCGGCAGGCCGGGCCTTCAGAAGCCGCTGAGCAAGATCCACAGCGCCGCCGGGTTCTCCGCAGGAGGAGGCGCGACGGCGCTGGCGGTTCGGATCAGTGGGCCTGTTCCCTACTCGGGTTCGATGCCCGAGTTCGGTGACTGAGGGAGACAGGCGTGGGCGTCAACTCCTGGCCCACTGCTGGTTGGTGCCACCGTTGCAGTACCAGACGTCGACCGACGTGCCGTTGCCGGTGCCCGCTCCGGCCGCATCCAGGCAGAGCGCCGGGTTCGCGACACTGGTCACGGAGAGGTCCGCGTTCACGTTCCACTGCTGCGTCGCCGCGCCGGTGCAGTCGGTGATGATCACGGGGTCGCCCGCCGTGGCGCCACTTCCTCCCACGGTCATGCACTTGTTGCCGTAGACGGTGAGTTGCTTGTCCGCGTTCCAGTTCCAGGACTGGTTGCCGCCGGCGTTGCAGTCCCAAAGGTCGAGCTGGGTGCCGTTGGCCGTGCTGAAACCAGGTACGTCGACACAGCGGTTGGAACCCACTCCGCGCAGGACCTCACCGGGAGGTGCGGGCGGCAGGTTGTTGACGGGCGGGGTCTTGCCGAAGCCGTAGCCCCAGCGCAGCAGTGCCACGCCGGTGGCGCTGTTGTCGACCAGGTTGCCCTGGGAGTCCAGCGACTCGATCGAGTAGGCGTCACCGAAGCGCAGCCCCGGCCAGTACACCAGTCCCATCCCCTTGCTGCGGGCGGTGTTGGCGACGGCCGCCAGGTAGGAGGTGTAGATGTTGCCGTTCCACGCGCCGTAGTTCAGACCGATGGTCATCGGGGAACCGGCCTCGTCGATGATCGTCCGCCCGGCGTACTTGCCGATCCTGGCCTCTAGGTCGGCGGTCCAGTCCGACTGCTGGGTGTAGCTGTTCCAGAATCCGTAGAAGTGCAGGGACAGCAGTGTTCCCCGCAGGGCGGGCGCCGCACCGACACCGGTGACGTTGTCGTTGTAGCCGGTACCGCTGATCACGACACGGCCGCGCGGGACGTCCTTGTGCTGGGCCAGCCAGCCGCTGGTGACGGACACCCACTGGTCCAGGGTGTAGCCGTGGGGCTCGTTCATGGGCTCGAAGTAGACCCGCGGGTTGTGCTTGTACTCCCGCACAACCGTGTTCCACATCGTCTTCCAGGCCGCCGTGTCGTCGACGAGGCCGTCCTTGCTGGAGTCGGCCTCCCAGTAGCTGACGATGACCTTGTCACCCTGGGCCGTGGCCGCGTCGATCGTCGCGCGGTACGACTTCCACCAAGTGGTGCCCACACTTGCCGGGTTGATCGGCAGTCGCAACGTGTTGGCGCCCAGGTTCTTCTTGAAGCCGCTCACCATCTTCTGCGTGGTGCGGTACACGGTGCGGTAGTTGTCGTTCACCGACAGTCCGCTGGGCACCACGGCGTCACTGGCGTAGTTGTCGCGCGGGTCGGCCCAGTTCACTCCGCGGAAGTCACTGGTACGGCCCTTCGAGGCGGGCTTCACCGCCGCGTGTGAGGTGGTTGACGCCTCGGCGGCCGGCTGGGCGAGGGCGGGAGCGGGAGCGGCGGCACCCAGGAACATGAGCGTCGCGCCGAATCCGGCCATGAGCACACTGGCCAGTCTTCTCGACCTGGTCGGGGGTTTCGTCATGTCGTCTCCAGTGACGGGGAAATCGTGGAGGGCGGAGTGCGGGTTCGTCACCTGAGCCGAGGCACTGATGAAACAGGGTCCGAATAAAGCCACTTGGACCCCTTTTTTCGGGCCATGGTTACGTAACCATGGCCGGACATTGACACGGCACCCGCACTGGCGACAAGACCCGTGACAGTTCTGAAATACGCCGGACCCATGCGCTGGACGCTGTGGGACGCCTGTACGGCGTCGAAGATCGTCGTGGCCGGGTCGGCTCCTGCGTGGCTTCGCCGCGTACCGGAGACGAAGAGCACGGCCTGGCGCCAGGCCACCACCTACGCGCCCATGGCACCCCTCGGCATACGCGCCTCCTCCTCCGCTCGCACACCTGAAAGCCGGCGGGACGGTGGAGTTCCCGGCCCGCACCCGCACCCCCGCACCCCCGCACCCCCGCACTCCATGCTTCCGGGGGCCGTTCCGGGACCCCTCCCGACGCTGTACCGGTAGGCATTGCGTCAGACTCGTGAAAGGGGAAGTGCATGGTGGGAGCACGCGCGGGGGCGTTCCCGGCCGTCGGCCGTCGTAGCCCTGGTCGCCGTACCACTGTCGGCGTGTGGCGCGGCGGCGCCGCAGACGTCGCGGGAGGAGTTGTTCCAGGCGTACGTCGACTCGACCCACGTGAAGAACGACTGGTTGGGCGATGAGGGCGGGACGAGTGCGGACCGGATGGCGAACTTCGCCTCTCGCAGCACGGCGACCGCATTGCTGTCCCCACTGCTGTCCGCCCGGCGTTCCGGTCAGGAGTCAGAGCGAGTCGCTGGAGCTGATCACGCTGTACGTGGCACACACATCCGGTAAGGTCACGGCGCTCTTCGCCTCCCATGGCAGGACCTACGCGGGTGACCTGGACAGCTCCCGCCATCACAACGACCTGCTCGGTTCGGACTACGTGATCCTCACGCCGGCCGACCTCACCTCCGTATCGGGTGCAGGACCGGTCGTCGCGGTCTCCGGGCACACGGCCACGGACGGGCAGCCATGGCTCGTCGGCACGACCGTCGTGGTGCTGGGGCTGGTGCTCGGAGCCGCTATCGGCGCGCGGGCGGCCCACCGGCGTACCGCGGAGGTACACCCGTGACCGGCTCGCCGAACGACCAGGGCGCGGCGGAATCCCTGCCCGAGGAGGAGAGGGAGGGGGACGCCCGCAGACCCCGCGTGATCACCATGGCGTTCTGGCTGCTGATCGCGGCCACGGTGCTCTGGATGTCCGTCGTCGGGGGCGGTGACCCGGCCGGCATACAGCCGGACACTCAGATACTCACCGTCTACCTCGTGTTCGCCGTACGCATCCGTCGCAGCCGGTGGAAGGCCAGGGTCGCCGTCACGGCCGCCGCGGTCTGGCTCTGCGTCGTCCTGGGGGCCCGGGCGCGGGGCTTCACGGCGCCGGAGTATCCGTACGGGCGGGAGTACGCCATGTTGGACATCATGGCGGTGTTCCTGGCCGGCACAGGCGTAGCCCTGCTCTACGGCCGTCGAGGCAACACGTACTTTCGTCGGCGGCCGAGGTGACGGCGTCAGGCGGCGTCGATCAGAGCCAGGTCCATCGGTACGAGCGTGGTCGACGCCAGCAGGGCCCGGATCAGGTGGTCGTTGAGCGCGTTGCCCACCGGCTCGCCGAGCTCCTCGCGGGTCAGCCAGGGCACCCCGTCGCGGGACAGCCGGGTGCGCACGCCGTTGACCAGGTGCTCGACGCGCTTGTCCGTCCAGCCCGCGTGCGGCTGCGCGTCGGCGAGTTCGGCGGCGGTCTGCCGCCAGGTCAGCGGCTGTGGCCGGGGTTCGTGCAGCAGGTAGCGCCGGCCGAGGACGACGAGGGCGAGCTTCTCCTGTTCGGTGAGCGCCCACACCCGGGGCGGGCGGGTGACATCCTCGTGCCGGGGTGGCGGCCGGTCGCCCTCGGGACCGGTGACGAAGACCTCCAGCAGATGCTCGCGGCCGCGCGAACCGCCGACGAACAGCGGGGTGTAGCCGGTGTCGAGCGGCAGTGGCTCCTCGTCCCGGAACAGCAGCCGGCCCCCGGCACATCGGATCGGCAGCCGCCCGGAGTTGCTCACCCACCAGCGGCCGTTCCGGTGTGTGAGGGTGCCCTGGTGTCGACTGACCTGCGGGTCGTCCTCCCCGAGGCAGACATGCACCTCGGGACGGTTGCGGCCGAACAGGACCTCGCGGCCCTCCCCCGGCCCCAACGTCATACCGCCGGTCAGCGCGAGCGCGAAGACGGTGCCGGGCAGCGGTGCGGACGCGCCCCGCGCGAGGCTCCCATGGGTGGCGGGCAACCGCCTGGCACCTGTGCTGTCGTGAGACATCGGCTCCGTCATGTCACGTCTCCGCCAGTCGCTTCGCGATGTTCCGCACGACGTCGGCGGCGAACTCCGTCGCGTTGTCGCACAGTTGCCGGTCCGGCTGCGGCGCGTACACGGTCAGCTGGACCAGTTCGGTCGTGCGGCCGCCGACGGAGTCCGTGTACGTACGGTGCGGTGTCCGTACGGTGCAGCTGTCGTCCTCGGCCTCGTCCGCCACGTAATAGCTCCGCGTCCCGGCGACGTCCACCGCCGTTCCGTCGTCGGAGTCCAGCGAGTTGTCCTGGCTGAACTGGATCTCGACCTCGCGCTTGCCGTCGTCGCTGGACCAGTCGCAACTCCAGGAACCGAAGCCGCGGTCCCGGTTGTCCGCGTCGACGCCGGGAAGCCGTTTGAGCGCGGTGGCGTCGAGCAGGGTGCAGGTGTCCAGCCGGGCCAGGGAATTCGAGGCCGGCAAGGACGAACGCCTGGGCACCGGGCCGTAGGCCAGCACACCGACCACGTGGTCGGTGGCGGCGTCGGCCATCTGGCACGGGTCGGGCGCCACTTCGCCCAGTTGCTTCCCGATGACGCGGACCTGCTTGCCGTCGGCGGTCAGGACGGCCCGTTCGCAGACCCTGCCGTCCCGTTTGAGGGTCACGATCGTGAGTCCGGCGGTGAGGTGGGTGGACTGGATGTCGTCGAAGTCGTCCCGGTCCGAGTCGAGGTTGACCTGGACGTCCGCGTTGTCGTCACCGCTGCTGTTGCGCACCAGGACGTCACAGCGGTCGAACTCCCCGTAGTACGGGTCGAGTACGGTGCCGCCGAAGCGGCTCAGCGAGGCGGCGTCGAGCAGACCGCAGGGGTCCGCCGTACGCTCGTCGCCGATGGCCCCGGCCGGTGCCGTGGCCGAGGGTTTCGCGTCACTCGCGCCCGTACGGCTGCCCTGGTCCCCCTCGTCCTTGGAGGCCGCCCACGGGCCGAAGAGGAGCAGTCCGGCCGTGGTCGTGCCCGCCGCGGCCAACGCCACCGCAGTGATCGCCAAACGGCGTCGGCGTAGGGGCTGTAGCCGCTGCGACACGAGGGGCGTGGAGCCCTGTGCGCGGCGCATGACTCGCCGCAGCACGAGTGTGGGGGACGTGAGGTCCCGCCTACGGCTGTCGTGCAACTGCTCCGCTATGTGCGGGGGCGGTGGTGCGGCGTGCGTCAGCAGCCTCTGCGCCCTGGCGGCGTCGGGCCGGCGCCGGGGCTCCACCTCCAGCAGGGCGGTGAGCGGCCCCTCCAGCGGGCCGGCCCGGTGTGCGGGCTCGATATGTCCCTCGACGGCCCGGGCCAGGTAGGCCGCGGGGTGTTCGACCTCGCCGTACGGCGACCGGCCCTCGACCGCCATGAACAGGGAAGCGCCGAGGGAGAACACGTCGGACTTCTCCCCCGCGGGCAGCCCCTTGGCCAACTCGGGGGCCAGATACCGGGGTTTGCCGCCCACACTGCCCGTCCCGCTGTGGGTGACGTCGCTCCACAGAGCCCGCGAGATGCCGAAGTCGGTCAGCCTCGCCACGCCTTCGTCGGTGACGAGGATGTTCTCCGGTGTCACATCGCCGTGCACCACACCCTCATGGTGGGACTTCGCCAGCGCGGCCGCGATCTGGCAGCCGATCGACCCGGCTGCCTCGGGCGTGAGCGGACCGCTCTCCGTCAGGATCTGTGCGAGGCTGCGGGCGGGGACGTACTCCATGATGATCCAGCAGGTGGCGCCCTCGTCGACGAAGTCGAACACGCCCACGATGTTCGGGTGGTGCAGCCGCCCGGCGTTGCGCGCCTCGCCCATGAGCCGTCGCGCGGCCCGATCGTCGTCCAGGCGTGCGCACTTGACCGCGACCCGCCGTTCGAGCCGCTCGTCCCAGGCCAGCCAGACGACGCCCATCCCGCCTCTGCCGATGGACTCCTGCAAGAGGTACCGGTCGGCGATCTTGTCCCCGGCCTCCGGCGTCACCAGCACCGCCCCGCCCCTCGCCCACCGCCAATGGTCCTGCCAGACGACGGATTGTACTCAGCGCGTACCTGGCGGTGATCTCTTTCACGGGACTTCGCGCGGACCCGCCCACAACCCCCACAGCACGCCGGTTCACGGTCCGTCCCGGGACCCCTCCCGGGAACGAAGCCGCACCATGCGGGCACCGGACCTGTTCGTGACCGAGACCGGGGGAGATCAGAATGAGCGACCCGACATACGCCCTGCCCACCACGCCAAGTTCCGCGCCCGACGAGGCCGGGACTTGCGACTCCACGGCCGTCGCCCTGGGCAACGCCTCGCTGCTCGGTGTCGGTTATCTGATGCTGCGGCGGCGCGGGCTCGCCCTCGCTGCCGTGGCCGGTGCCGCCGGGCTCGTCTCCGGACTCGTCACGACCGCCTCGCCGTCGTACGAGGTGGCCGTGCTCGTGTGGTGGGCGGCGGTGGTCGCCCACGGGTGGTTCCTGGCGCGCAGAGGCGGCGGCCGAAGCACCGTGCGCAGACAGCGCCTGGTCGCGCTTGGCATCACGCTGCCGGTGCTGCTGGCGGTGGGGCTGATGCGCTTCGACGCGTTCAGGATCGGCCGGAGCGTGACCGAGGCACGCGAAAGCGGCGACTGCGCACGGGTGTTGACCGCCCAGGACAGCGTGTGGTTCGGACACCGCCTCGCCGACGCTCCGCTCACCGCCCGCGGTGACGAGGCCGTAGCGGCGTGCTACCGGCTGCGGACGGCCGGGGCAGAGCTGAGCACGGCGCTGACCGGGGACACCGAGGCCCTGGCGGACGGCTTCGGCACCCTCGCTTCCGTACTGGCCGAGGACGGCAACGGGAAGACGGTCGAAGCGACCTTGAACGGGTTCCTCGGCAGGCTGCCCGCCAAGGACCCCTGCGACACCGCCGCCGTCACCGACTGGCTCCGCGACCGAGGGCGGAGCCACGACGTACTGGACCGGGCCGCCGACACGGCCGCGCTGACCGCGCCCGCGGCACTCGTCGGATGCGGTGACGACCTCCTGGCGGACGAAAGTTGGGAGGAGGCGCGCACGTACTACGAGCGGCTGCTCGACCGGTATCCCGGCAGCGGCCTCGCGGACCGGGCCCGGAAGGGAGCCAGGAGGGCCACCCTGAGCATCGAGTTGGCGAACGTCAGCAACCTGCTCTCCGGAGAGAGCGGCACACAACCCGAGTACTGCACCAACCCGGCGAAGTACAGCGGCGCCAAGCCCATGGGCAAGGGCACCAACCCCGCGCTGTTCTACGCCTCCGACGAGGCCGGCAGCGCGTCCGGCTACCCGAAGCAGTTCCCCCGCTCCTGGAAGGCGGACGATGCCGCCGACGCGGTGCTGGTGGTCTGCATGGGCGAGGACACCTTCGGGGATTCCGTCGAGACCTGCCCCTACCGGAGCGAGTCGTCCGGCGCCGTCGGGTACGTGAGCTTCCACAGGATCAAGATCCCGGTGAAGGTCTACGAGCTGCGCACCGGCAGGCTGGTCGCCCACCGCGAGATCCAGATCAGCGGTACGAGCTGCCCCCCGACCATCTTCACCGCGGAGAGCACGGTCTCGATGTACGTCGATCCGTCCACGTCCGATGTGCGGTCCGCCTTCCGCCCGCTGGTCGTCCGGTGAGCGGCGGCGCGGACCGTGGCTTCGGCGGGGTCGTCGCCGGGCGGTACCGGCTCCAGGAGCGGCTGGGTTCCGGCGGTGGCGGACACGTGTGGCTGGCCGAGGACGAGCACCTCCAGGTCCGGGTCGCGATCAAGGAGATCGCCGTTCCGTACGAGTCGGACGGACCCGGCGACGACCCCCTCCACCGCGGGCGCAGGGAGGCGCTGAAGGCGGCGCAGCTGCGCGAGCACCCGAACGTGATCACGGTGTACGACGTGGTGGAGGACGACGAGCGCCCGTGGATCGTGATGGAGTACCTGCCCGGCACCCGGGATCTGAGGGCCGTGGTGGAGGACCGCGGGCCCCTGCCGAGCGAGGAGGTGGCCGCGATCGGGGCGGCCACCCTCGACGCGCTGTCCGCCGGGCACCGGCTCGGCATCATCCACCGGGACGTGAAACCCTCCAACGTCCTGTTGGCGCCAGACCCGTCCGGTGCCGCCGATCGACGGGTCCTGCTCACGGACTACGGCATCTCGCTGTGGCCCCGGGAGACGCGGGTCACCCGGAGCGGCATGGTGGTGGGCACCCCGGGCTACCTGGCGCCGGAACGACTGTCCGGCGGCGAAGCGACGGAAGCGACCGACCTGTTCTCGATCGGTGCCACTCTCTACTTCGCCGTCGAAGGCGCCTCCCCCTTCGAGCGGGACACGCTCGACGCCTCCCTCATGGCGGCGCTGACCGCGGAACCCGCCGTACCGCAGCGGGCGAGCGACCCGCTGAGCCGCGTGATCATGGGACTGCTGGCCAAGGATCCGGCGGAGCGTATGCGGGTGCAGCGAGCGCGTGAGCTACTCGCGGAGGCCGGGGGAACCGGGGGAACGGGGGGAACCGGGGGAACCGGGATCCCTCGTACGCCGCTGCCCGTGCTTGCCGGAACCGCCGGGGAGAGGGCCGATTCCGCCGCTGATTCCGCCGCCGCGACCAGCTCCGGGAGCGTGTCGGGGAGCGCCTCGGGCGCCGCTGGTCGGATGCCCGGCCGGCGAACGTCCGTGCTGCTGACGCTCGTTGCCGTGCTGGTGGGGACCGGCGGATTCGCGCTCGGCGCCGCCACGTACCCGGCGGAGAGGGTCGGGGTGAAGAGGCCGGCGGTCGGCACGAAGGTGGCCGCGAGCCCTTCCCCGACCGTGACCCGAAACGCGTACCCGTACGGCCGGCAGGCGGGGCTGCGCGAGGAACTCACACCGGGACAGTGCGTCGACGCCGACTGGAAGGAGGGGAAGTTCAAGGGGCTGCCCAAGGTGAAGCTCGTCGACTGCTACGACGACAATCCCGACGGCCAGGTCATCACGACCGTCACAGCCGACGGCGCGCGGGCGGCGCGCGACGAGTGCTCCCGGCGCACGGCCAAGCTGCGGACGACGATGGCCGACCCGGTGCTGTACGTCCTCGCGCCCGGGGCCGGGCAGAGCGAACCGCCGCCCTCGGCCTGCCTGCTCTTCGTGAAGAACGCCACCGCAGGCGGCCCGCTCGGCAACTTCCGCAAGTTCGGCAACGAGGTGTACGTCACGCAGCTGGGCCCGGGTGACTGCATCGACACGCGGAAAAACAAGGACGACACGTACACCAAGACTCTGGTGAACTGCGGCGGACCGCACGACCAGCAGATGGTGGGCTGGACCCGGGCCTCGGGCGCCGGCTCGGCGGACAGTGTCGACGCGGGAGACCTCTGCGACGAGAAATACGGCGTCAACTGGGCCCGTGGCCAGGGACACGAGATGTGGGGCTGGTACTCCTCGGACGAGGAGTGGGACGCCGGGTTCCGGTGGGTGCTGTGCGGCGTGGGCCGGGGGGACGGGAAGAAACTCGCCGGAGGAACGCTGAAGTCGGCGTACTGACTACCCGCGCGATCACCGGCGCCATCGATGCCGCTCGACGGCAGACGGGGGCCGGGACTCTTCCAACCGGCCCCCGCCCGCTCGAGGTTGCTCCCCGGAACCCGCCGGAGCCCGACGAATACGTACCGTCCGTGCCGGGCTGCCGCGAGGACCGCGACGCCGTTGGAGGAGGACTCCACCGTCGTAGCCGTCGTCTCGGTGTTCGTCCTGTACTGGTCAGGGCCAGCGTCCTCCCGCCCTGTCCGGAGGATGGCGCCCGGCGGTCGTGCCGGCGGACCGGGCCGCTCAGCTGCGCGACTGACTCGCGAATGCGGAAGCCGAAGGGGCCCGCCAGACGGCGGCCGCAGCGGCGGGCCGTTGCACGGCGCGTGGCAGGGCCTTGCCACCGTCGGTGCGCGGGCGGGAGGCATACCAGTGCCACCTTCGGCGGCCGAACACGTCGGAGAGGCGCCGAAGCGGATCGCAGCCGAGGTGGCGCTGCAGCGCACTCGATACACGCTGCACACACGTGTTCTGCCTCACTATCGAGGCCGCTGGGCAACCCTTCCGGAGCAAAAATCTTCTCCTTGGGGTGAAGATCCTGAAGAGACGGCCTCGCCTACTCATACTCCTGACCCTTGCCGTGGTGGCGGCCGTGACGGTGACCGTCGCCATGGCCATTCAGGCGAACAAGTTGGAAACGCTCTCCCCGCGCGAGGAACGTGACCGGGCCGCGTCCGGAGCGGTCGTACCGTCGGGGCAGGTGGACTGCCGGAAGGTCAAGTGCATCGCGCTCACCTTCGACGGCAACCCGGGCGAACCCACCGACCGCCTGATGGACCTCCTGAAGGAGTACAAGGCGCCGTCGACGTTCTTCCTCGAGGGCCGGCGCATCCACAAGTTCCCGGAGGTGGTGCGGCGGATCGCCACGGACGGCCACGAGATCGGGGACCACACCTGGACGCACGCGGTGCTGACCGATGTCTCTGACGCTCAGATCCGCGACGAGCTGCATCGCACGGCACGGGCCATCTCCAGCATCACCGGCAGTGAGCCGACGCTGATGCGCCCGCCCCAGGGCCGCACCGACGACCGCGTCTCCAAGGTCTCGAAAGAACTGGGGATGGCGCAGGTGCTGTGGACGGTGACCGCGAAGGACTACGAGACGGACGATACCGCGCTGATCACCAAGCGCGTGCTCGCAGGCGCCGACCGCGACGGGATCATCCTGCTCCACCCGCTGCACAAAGGCACCGTGCCGGCCATGCCTTCCATCCTGAAGGCGCTCAGCAAGCAGGGCTACACCTTCGTGACCGTCTCCCAGCTGCTCGCTCCGGCCAAGGCCGAGCCCGGCAAGATCTACAAGTGACAGACGACGCGCGAAGCGTCCGGCGCCCGTTCTTCACCTCGGCCAAGCCGCGCTCGTTCGCGGCGCCTTCACGGGCCACGAGCTTGTTCGCCTCCTTCTGCGCGGCGTGGTCAGCCGTCAGCCGTCTGCCGCGGGCGGCGCGGCACACGGTGACGATCACCGGGTTGGCCGCGCCGGGCGGCCAAGACCCAGGCCCAGCCCCAGACCGAGACCGAGACCGAGACCAGATTGGCGCGCTCTCGTCGGTGAAAGCGAGGACGTGGACCGAGAAGAGCGACGAGGCCGCACGCGACAGCGTCAGTGTCCCGGTGCCGTACCACCAGTTCGGCATCGGCGACGAGGACGGAGCGACCGACCCCGACCCCGACCCTGAGTGCGGGCACCACGGACTGGTCCGGGTCGCCGGGAAGGCCGGGAAGAACGCCGCCTTCAGACGGCTCACCCTCGAGGCACGCACGGCCCCGCTGACCGCTCAGTCGGTCAGTCCGTCAGTGGTGCGCAGTGCACGTTGTTCGCTCCGCCGCTCTGGCCGGAGATCCGTCCCCAGTAGCTCACGCAGTGCCCCGGGTGGCCGATGTACACGGGACCGGCGTAGGTCCTGTAGAGACCGTCATCGAACTCGGGGTCTACATCTTGAGCGTCCGTGAGCGCTGCAAGCATGGACACGGCGGCGCCGGAACGGGCACGCACGGTGACCACGCAGTCCTGTCCCGTGGACGGGTTGTACGTCAGGTAGACCGTGCCCGCCGTACCGACCGGTGCCGAGTCGACCACCGTGTAGCCCGCCCCGCAGACACCGTTGTACTTCGCCAGGGGTGTCGCCGCACCCGCCTGCGGTGCGACGGTCCCCATGACGCCGACCACGGCGGCTGTGACCGCTCCGACCGCTGCGGCACGCTGAATGATGTTCATGTGGATCCCCCGTTTCGTCGACAGCTCCAACAGCTTGTCGACCTCGAAGGGATTGACCGTCGTCACCCGACCAGCGTTGTAGGCCACCGCCATCGGTTACGGAACCCGGACACGGAGTGAACGGGTCCGTGGCTGCGAGAAATACCAACTGCCCTTTCAGCGGCCGGCGTCCGGGCTCCTGCACGCCAGGGACGACGGGACGGTTCCGCGTACGCGGCAGCCCCGACTGGCGGTTCCCGCAGGCACAGCGGGTGGCGTTCGGAGACCGGCCGGACAACTTCCACTGAGAACTGGACTCTGACGGAAATTCATCATGGCAGGTACATGGCGAACAGTGATGGCAGGGCATACCATCGCAACGCCCCGGAGGGGCGGTCGACGGTGCGTCCGGCCCCCACCGGACACCCCATGCCGCTCCTTCGCGTACCCGGCCCCGCCGGGGCCGGATTCCCCCCACGGATGAAGGAGCAGCAATGCCCCTCGGCACTTGGCTCAAGGCAGGCACTTCCGCCACAGCGCTCGTCCTCGCCATGGCGGGCGCCGCAACCGCCGCTCCCGCCCCCGCCCCCGCTCCCGCTCCCGCTCCCGCGGGTGAATCGTCCGCCGCGCAGGCGGCAGCGGTGACCCTTCGCTACGACGACTCCCGTGCCGCAGGCTGGGAGGCCGCGATCGCGGCCGGAGTCGCCTCGTGGAACGCGAACGTGAGCAACGTCCATCTGGTGGAAGCGGCGTCCGGCACCGTGGCCGAGATCGTGATCGTCGCCACCACGGGCTGGCCGCAGGCCACGCTCGGCCCCGTTCGTCCGGGCCGTCAGGTCCGCGTCGAGCTCGGCAGCCAGGCCGTGGACCAGGGTTACAACAAGACCCGGATCGCCGCTCACGAGCTGGGGCACAGCCTCGGCCTGCCGGACACCAAGCCCGGGCCCTGCTCACAGCTGATGTCGGGGTCGAGCGCCGGCACGGCCTGCACCAACGCCACACCGAACGCCACCGAGCGCTCCCGCGTACAGTCGGCATACGCAAGCGGAATCGCCGCGCTCGCGCCCGCTGACGGCCGGATGCTCATCGACGCGCCCTGACCACACGCCCATCAAGCGGACGTGCGTCCCGGGGATCTCGTCGAGATCTCCGGGCCGTAGTGAACAGTCCTGGGCCAACGGTGGTGGGTTCATGCGCACCTCCGGTGAGGCGTTGCGGGACCCTTCCCTGTCCCGGCGGCGGGCGGAGCGGCCGGCGGCTACTCCGGGGGAAGCGGTGACTGCGCGCGTCGACGGTTCCTCGGCCGGAAAGGTGTGCGCGGTTGGTGCCCTGACTGGCGTGTTGTCCGGAGGCGCTGGCGCTGTCAGCAAGAGTTGGAAGGCCCCCCCCCGGGGGCGTGACCTTGCCTCTCCGGATCCGGCTCACGTGAGTCAGGTGACGGTTTCTACTTGTCCTTCTTGAGCTTGCGCTCTCGCCACATCCAGACCGATCCGCTGATGGCGATGACCACGATGATCATGATGACGCCGGTGGGCCAGAAACCGCCGCCACCATCGGCGGCCAAGTCGAGGCGGTCCACGGGATAGCCCTTTCTCGTCAGCAGGTGCTCAGGTCCAGTCCCAACCGCCGATCGCGGCTCCTGCGACGTAGCTGCCCACCTGTCCACTTACCGTATCGGCCAGCTGACGCTTCGAGCACCACAGGGGTCACGAACCACGCCTCCCGCATGTAGCTCCGACCCCCCGGCGGCGGTAATTCACTTGAACAACAGTGCGGTCGACGTGGCAGGCTTGGGCGGTGATTGTCGAGCTGGCCCCCCGTTTTCTGACCTGGGACGATGTAGATCCCGCCCGTCATTCCTTCGACAGCGCGTCGGCGCCGCAGGTGGTGCGGTCGCTCGGGCCCGCCCAGAGCGTGCCGAGCCGCCCCGACACCTCTAGCGGCAACCCGGCGTCGCATGCCTGGAGCTGGGACGAGGGACGGCCCTGGGCCGACGCCATGTCGCACGCACTCGCCGAGCACTACGGCCGCTGGACCCTGGGCTGGCGCTGGTCGCACGACGAGGGCGACTTCGACGGAGGACCCGTCGGGAACTGGTGCTGCGCGCAGGACTCCATCACCACACCGCAAGAGACACTCGGCCGTGTCGTCGCGGCACTGCGCGAGTGGCGCGAATGGCTGGAGAGTCTCGCCGAGTGGTTCGACGCGTACCCGTTGGACCTGACCGAGGTCGAGGACCAGCGGATCCTGTGGGAGCGTGCCGCCCGAAACCTGATCCTCCAGGTGACCGACCGCACCGGCTGCGGCAGCGGTTGGCACGGACACTGCCGTCAGGTGCTCACCTGGTTCCTCAGCCGCTGGGGCATCACGCCCGACCTAGCGCAGGAGCTGGTCGACGAGGCGGTCGGCGGGCGGTTCGCGAGCTGGACCGCCCCCGACAACGTGCTGGTCGATGACGTCGCGGAGCGGCTCGCGCTGTCGCTGCGGGCGGACGAGGGAACACGAGCCGCTGGGCCCGCGCCGGACCACCTCGAGCGCTGGCTGGCGGTGCGCGAGACCGTGCCATGGCACGAGGCTCCGGACGGCGGAGGGGACGAACCGGTGGCGCCGTCGCGCGACGGCGCGGCGCAGGACATACGCACCTTCGACGGCGCCTTGGATCCCGCCCGCGCACGGGGCCTGCTTACCGCACTGCGGCTGCTCCGGGCCGATGCGGCGCGCGGCGCCTGCCTCGACTTCGAACTGCTCCAGCGCTGGCAGCAGCATGTCCTTGGCACACCGCAGCCGCCGCCGTTCCGCGACCTGCCGGCCTTCGCCAAGGGGGGCCGGGAACGCTACGGCATCGGCCCGGACACACGAGCCCGCCTCGACGCCTGCCTGGCCGAAAGCGCGCGCCCTACTGAGCAGTCCCTTCCCCTCACTGCCCGGGCCGCACGCGCCTATCTCGACGTGTGCTTCTTCCACCCGTTCGACGACGGCAACGCCCGATGCGCCTTCCTCGCCCTCGTCTTCGTCCTCGCCCGGGAGGGCGTCGCCCTCGACGGGGTCAACCTGCTGCGTCGCGTCACCTTCCAGGCCGACGAGCCGCAGGACGCGCTGATCCTCACCCGGTACATCGACATCCACCTCGCGGAGACCCGACGCAACACCGCCTCCCCCGACTCCTGACGGTCGGGCATGGAGGCGCCGGCGAGACCATCTGGCGGCAACTACCGTCCCCCGCCGTGCTGAAGTGAACCTTCCCAGAGCGGAACCTGTCCGTCAGACGACGGCCGCTTGGGCGCAACCTTTCGGTCTTCTGACGTGTCCCCACAGTGTGCTGACGATACGTAGAACCTGGCGGACAGCGGCGGCCGCCGCTGTCGCGACTGCCGCCCTGGCGGTTGCAACCCCGGCCGCGCACGCCGCCGGAACGACGCTTCTCCTGGATGCCCAGGAGAACTACTACCTCCCCACGGAGGGCGAGGGCCCGAACCTCGGCCTCGGCATCACCGCCTCGGGCGGGGATGCCCATGACGTCTCGGTCGCGGTCGACGCCTCGTCCCTCGCCGGGAAGGCGACGATGGTGGTCACGGGGGACTGCGTGAGCACCGGCACCCTCAAGGTGCGATGTGACGTGGGCCCGCTGTCGGGCGGCGAGTCGATCGACCCGTTCCTTTTGAAGCCCACCGCGGCCGCCAAGGCGGGCGACACCGGTGCCATCACCTACACCGCCACCGCATCCGACGCGCCCACCGTGACCGGGAAGACGGACGTCCTGGTCGGCGGACCGAAGCTCGTCAGCCGCCCCTACCCGGCGCTGGATGACATCGCGCCCGGCGCCGTCTTCGAGCGCACCCCCGCCTTCGCCAACACCGGCGCAGCCCCCGCCGACAAGGGCGTCATGCTGCTGGTGCAGGACTCAGAAGGCGTCTCGCTCGCCCGTGAACACTCCAACTGCCACTACGCGGGCCAGCCCGACGTCGGCGCCTGGTGCCGGTTCGACACCCCAGTCGCGCCCGGCGCGGCCTACGAGACCGACGCGCCGCTGCGCTACACCGCTGCCACGGACACGATGTACGGCTACAACTCCTACGTCGTGTGGCCGGTCGGCGGCACCGTGCCCGACTCCTTCGATCCGTCCGCCTTTCCCAAGACGGGCACCGGCGCGCCGCTCGGCCTGAAGTCCGTCGCCTCCGGCCCCGGCTTCACCGGCTCCGGGTACGGCACCTTCGCCACCACCCAGCACGCCGACTACCAGGCGCTCGGCGACACGGTCGAGGGCAAGGTCGGCGAGACGGTGAGCATCACCGTGGGCGTGCGGAACAACGGGCCGGGCCGGATGGGCTTCCGGTGGACGGACGCCGACAACTCCGGCACCTTCGTGGTGACCCCGCCCGCAGGCACCACGATCACCGGCGCCCCCGACCCCGGCGAGCAGGGCGACCCCGGGCCGCTGTGGAACTGCACACCGCGCAAGGCCGGCGAGAAGAGCTACACCTGCGACATCGGCAGCACTGACTTCGGGCCGGGCGACTCCGTGACCCAGGAGTTCACGGTGCGGATCGACCGAGTCGTCCCTGACGCGCGGGGCAGCGTGAAGGCGGTGGAGAACCCCGACTACCCCAACCATGACGAGAACGCGGCGAACGACACCGCGGTGATCGCGGTGAAGGCCACCGGCTCGGCGACGTCCAGCCCATCGCCCAGCACCCCCGCTTCCCCGTCAGCCACGGCTACCGTGAGTCCGTCGGGCTCCGGGGCGGGAACCGGGAGCGGGACGACGGTCGGCGGCGGGCTCGCCGCCACGGGAACGGACGGAGTTCTGCTGCGGGCGGGTACCGCCGTCCTCCTGGTGGCGGGCGGCACGCTGGTGTTCGTGACAGCGCGGAGGACACGGCGGCAGAGCGGCAGCTGACGCCGCCACCCCCGCGTGACAAGGCGTCGCGGCCGACGAGGGTCGTCGGCCGCGACGCCCACCCGGGGCCTGGCGAGGGCTTGTTGCTACCGCTCTCGTCCTGTGCATCCCGACCCAGAAGTCGGACCCCGTCACCCGAAGGTGGGTAACAGCCCCTCCCGGCACCGCGCGCTCTGGAGCGCCGAGGCTTCGCCGACCGCGGCTACGACCACGACAAGTACCGCCAACTCCTGCGCCGGCGCGGCATCCGGCCCGCGATGGCCGAACGCCGACACGCGCACGGTCCCGCCCTGGCCACCTTCCGCCGGGTCGTCGAGCGGACCATGCCCGACCTCCTGGCTGCAAGGCTTCCGCCGCCTACGGATCCGCTGGGAACGTGGGCCCGTCCGGGGCGTTCCACGGCAGTTGTGGCCGGATTTCGTCACCGGTGGGTCACAGGTCGGAGTGCCGAAGAACTGCCGGCTCCACGGTGCTGTCTGGTTCGACGGGGGCGGCGAGGCGCCGTTCTCCGGACAACTGGGACTCGGGGGACAGCATGCGGTACGTGAACGGAATGCGCGGTTCGGCGCTGGCGGTCGTTGTGGCTTCGGTGGCGCTGGCGGTGGCGGGATGTCAGCCCGGCGGGGGCGGTGCGGACACCGGGGACGGCGGCGTCACCCCGTCCGAGGCCGCCGGCTCACCGGCCTCCTCCTCCACGCCCGCCGCCCCGAAGGCCGGTAGCTCCGCCTCCGGTTCCTTCACCCCCTCCGGCCCCTCGACGCCCTCCGCCTCCCGGCCCGCGTCCTCCACGCCCGCCGCCTCCGCACCTGCGTCTTCCGCACCCGCTCCGGGCGGTCCGGCGGCGACCTGTTCCGCGGGCAGTCTGAAGGCGACCGCCCGTCAGGCCGCCGAGCGGCCGGACGGTACGGGGACCGGGGCGGCCGTCGTCGAGTTCACCAACGTGTCCGCACGGACATGCGTCCTCAAGGGGCACCCCACGGTGGCCGGCGCCGGAAACGGCTCTCCCGAGATGAACGTGCCGCTCACCGTCAAGCCGACCGGAGCCGCGGCATCGGTGAAGGTGGCCCCCGGCGGCAAGGCGTGGGTGAAGCTGACGTTCGTGCAGGTGCAGGGAGAGGGCGACGGGTACTGCGTGTCCGGTTCGGCGCCCGTGGTGTATCCCACGATGGTCGTCCGGCTGCCGGGGTCGGGGGCGCACCAGGTGGCTCTGGACGACGGGCAGTTCGCCGAGTGCGACGACACCGTGACCGTCACCGCCGTATCGGCGGTCAGGCCCTCTTGACCGATTCCCCGCGCACAGGACGTCAACGCCATCAGGACACGCGGGGTCACCGCACCGGAAGTGAACCACCGCACCAGTGTCGCCGAAGCGTGAACGAAAGCAGAGGCGGCTTCCAGAGTCTGCGGCACAGTGCCACCCGGCCCACCCGGCCGGGAGGTCTGCCCCTCCCCCAGCGCACGCACCATCGCCTCGGCCGGCACAGTCCATCCTGCTCCCAGCGTGGTGGTCGGCTTTCGCTTTGCGTCGCGGATCACGCGCAGCATGGTGCCTATCGTCGGGGGCGAGGCCAATTCGTGCAGGAGGCTCACCCGGCCCCGTAATCACATCGTCCCCCGCACCTTTTCGCGCGAGTTTGTTGGCCCATCCGGCCCTGTGTCGTACACCTGCCCGGGCCGCGCGGTCGCAGTGGCGGCACCCTGGCAGCATGCAGCCAGGGACAGGGACCGGAGGAAAGCGTCCGGACCGTCCGTCACGCCGGACAGCTCTGCGGGAGCGTGCGGCCTCGACACGGTCCCGGCTGTTGGAGCTGCGCAACCGGGCCGAGAACCGGTTCCCCGTGATCACGCATCTGCTGTCGCACCTGATCTCGGTGAACGTGTTCGACTCCGCGACCCGGCTGGCTGCCCAGACGTTCCTCACGGCCGTGCCGCTGCTGTTCGTGGTGGCCTCCATCGCCCCGCAGTGGCTGCGTGACCAGTTCGTCACGTCCTTGCACGAGGCCTTCGGACTGACCGGAAGCGCGAACGCCGAGCTGAACAAGGTTCTCAAGGGCACGGATGACCCGTCCGACGAGCTGCGGCAGACCACCGGCGTCGTCGGCGGGCTGATGGTGCTCCTTTCGGCCACCGCGTGCAGCCGCGCCATGCAACGGTTGTGCCAGCGCGCGTGGAGCCTGCCCAAGGCGAGTGCGCGGGTGGCCGCCTGGCGCTGGATCGCCTGGCTCGCGACCTGGCTGGCCATGTTCGCCGTACAGGGGAGCCTGCGCACCGGCTTCGGCCTCGGGCTGTGGCTCGGCGTACCCCTGCTGCTGATCGCGGAGGTCGGCATCTGGTGGTGGACGCAGCATCTGCTGCTGGTCGCGCGCGTGCCCTGGCGACCGCTGCTGCCGGGTGCGCTGCTGGCCGGGACGGCCCTGGCCGTCCTCACCTCCACCGCGTCGCTGTACGTTCCCCGGGCCCTCAACCACAGCCTGGCGAAGTACGGCTCTTTGGGTGCCGTCTTCACGCTGTTGTCCTGGCTCATCACGCTCTGCGTGGTCACGACCCTGTGCCTCACGGCCGGCGCGGTCATCGCCCGCGAACCCTGGGCCGTCCGCCATCTGGGCACACCTGAACCGCCGGGCCCGCCGCCAGGCGACACGCCGACGGACGGTACTCCACACGACAGCTCACCACCGTGATGACCTGCACTTTTGAGGAGTGCGGTCAGGACGTGCGGTACGGCCGACGGTCAGGTCGGCACGTGGGCATCGCGAGGTCACCCGGCCGGAACGGGCTTCAGTGAGTCGTCCGATCGGTCGGTTGCTCACCGCTCGCAGGGACGCCCCGGCCCTGCGGCAGCCGCTGGACGAGTACGAAGGACACGAGCGTGGCCGGCACCACCAGCGCCACCGTGTCCACGTAGCCCAGGAGGAGCACGACCAGGACGACGCTGCTCTCGGGCAGCCGCAGGGCCGCGGCCACCGAGACCGCCATCCCGACCGCCCCCGCCGGGACCAGCCCCAGGCCGGGCGGCTGTGCCGGCAGCACACCGGCCACCCGCCCAGGAACAGAGCGGGGAAGACGGGACCACCGCGCAGACTGCCCAGAGAGCACCGCGGCGACCAGTACTTCGCTCAGCGTTCCCGCCGCACGACGCACAGGCCCCAGATGACGAAGGCGTACATCGCGATCAGGGTGAGTGACCAGACGGGGTAGTACGGGATCGACAGGAAGTTGGCGATGATCGCCAGTCCCGCGATGCCGACCCCGACGACCCGGGCCCAGGTGGCGCGCGTGAAGAGACCCGCGCTCACGCTCATGGCGATCACTCCGAGGACCAGCTGGATCCAACCCCAGCTGGTCAGGTCGAACTTGAAGACGTAGTTGGGGGTGTTCACGAACACGTCGTCGTTGGCGATGGCCATGATGCCCCGGAACAGGTCCAGGACACCGGCGATGAACAGCAGGACAGCGGCGAACACTGTCAGGCCGCCGGCAGTCGCCTCGGCGGTTCCCGAGTGGCGGTGCGTCGTGGTGGTGGCCATGGTCGATTCCTCACTTCCCGGCGAGAGGCAGCACTCAGCGCCTCACCTGCGAGCATGCGGAGTGATCCGGCGCCGGTGATCACCCGTGACGGGTGAGGTTCGGGAGGTCGGTTCGCTGGTGGTGGACGGCCGCGGGTTCACGGGTGCCTGGATCACGGGCATCGCCTTCGGTGGCTTCCCTGCGCTGATCTCCGCCGCCGCACGCTCACCCCACCGCCCTCCGGAACCGGCGGTGGCCCTCGCGTGTGTCGGCAGTGGGCGCCGACTGCCCACAGTGGCGCACAGGTAGCGGAGGCCCCTCTCCGGGCGGACAGGTCGCACCGATGCCCACTCACCCGCGCCGGGTGGGGCTGGACGGGCAATCCGTGGCCAGCGGTGATGGGCAGTCGGTCAGGACCCGGAGCAAGCCATGGTCGCAAGAGGACCTGGAGGACGGGGCGAGAAAACGAACAGGCCCGACGGTGCCGTACGTGCCCGGCGAGGCGGACACCTCGTACCTGCTCAACGTCGGCGCCGCCGACTAAATCGGCGTACCCCTGGAGAAGATCCAGGGCACCCTTGTCGCCATCGCCCCCGTCGTCGGCAGCGCCCGCGTGGTGGCAGGTCGTCCTGCCGTTCCTCGGTGTGTTCGTCTACGTCCTGGCCCGTGGCAAGGGCAGCGGCATCAGCTGCCGAGCTTTCGGCGATCCGCGCCGAGGGCGACATCAACGAGGCCGAGTTCCAGCAGGCCAAGGAGAAGACCCTCCGGGTGCTGTCTGTGCCTCGTCAGGCGGCCTCCGTCGGCAGCCTTCCCGCGCTGATGGCGTCGACGAGCGCCTGGTGATCCCGTTCGTTCTGGTCGGCGTAGCGCTCGGCGAACGTGACCAGCGCCCGGTCGAAGGAGTCGCCGCCGCCCAGGTACGCGGCGATGGCGATGCGGTCGCCGGACCTGGCGTGAGCGCGGGCCAGGGTCACCCCGCACAGAGCGCCGAACGTACGCATGCCCCGCGGCACCATGTCCTCGGCCACGGCGACCCACTTCCAGTCCCGCAGCTGCCGTACGTAGAAGTCGCGGCGTCGGCCGTCGAGCCCTTCGACCCGTTCCCAGCCCAGGAAGATGTCGCTGGTGGCCTGCATCAGCCGCTGCCCGGACACGACCCTCTCGCCCTGGGTCGGGTACGCGGTGGGCCCGACGTGCGCTGCCAGCACCGACTCGTCGGCCTCCTTCGCCTGGAGGAACAGGGGGTCCTCGTCGTCCCGCCCCAGCAGGAGCACGATCCAGCAGCGCGTGCCGACACTGCCGACCCCGACGACCTTGCGCGCCATGTCGGCCACCCGGTACTGGTCCAGCAGGAACCGCCGGTCCGATTGCAGGGTCTTGCCGTAACGCTCGATCAACCGGGTTATCTGCTGCTCGAGCTGGCCGCGCCGCTCGTCCGGCAGCAGGTCCTCGAGGCGGGTGATGAGCGGCGGATCAGGGGTGATACGGCGCTTGCCGTCGACGACGACCGTGAGTTTGTCGAAGACCTGGAGGGTGTCGTGCGAACGCGCCTTGGCCAGGGCCTGCGTCCAGCGGTCACGGCCCCGCGCGGAGACGTCCTCACCGAACCGCTCCTCCACCCACTTCTCGTCGAACTGGGCGTACCAGACGGCCAGGTTGCCCATTCCGGCGAAGGCGCGCATGTTCTCGCGGTAGGAGCGCACGGTGGCCCGTACGATCGCGGCCCGCTCCTTGGTGCTGAAGCCGTTCGCCCGGCCGGCGATGACGAAACTGGCGGCCAGGCGTTTGACGTCCCACTCCCAGGGGCCCGGCAGCGTCTCGTCGAAGTCGTTGATGTCGAACATGAGGCGACGCTCGGGTGAGGCCAGCAGCCGGAAGTTCAACATGTGCGCGTCGCCGCACAGTTGGGTCCTGAAACCCGTCCTCGGCGTCTCCGCGAGATCCGACGCCATGATGGCGGCTGCTCCACGGTAGAACCGGAACGGTGACTCGGACATCCGCCCGTAGCGGACCGGTACGAGCTCGGGCAGCCGCGTCGCCGACTGCTCCCCGATGATCTCCAGCGGGTCCGGTCGTTTGGGCCCCGGAGCGAACTCGGCGTGGCTGGAGCGTGGGACGGCGGCCCGCGCCGCCTTGCCCAGCGCGGCCCGCTCCTGCGGGGTGCGGTGCCGCAACTCGCGGCCGTCCAGGTGGTTCTCTGTCATGACAGCGGCTCCCGGGGATGGCCGCCTCCGCGCCTACGGGGACGACGGGCAGTCAGTTGTGGGATGCCCGCTCCGAAGTGCCCGCCGACCGCGTGCCGTGTGGTGGCCGGAACCGCGGCCGGCGCAACCGGGCACCGTTCTCGGAGCGTGCGACCAGCGCAACCGGGCACCGGCTTCGGAGCGTGCTCCGTCCTCGCCGTGCTCGCGGTCCTTGTGCTCGCGGTCCTTGTGCTCGCGGTCCTTGTGCTCGCGGTCCTTGTGCTCGCGGTCCTTGTGCCTGCGGTCCTTGTGCCTGCGGGACGGCCGGTTCACGGGCTTCCGCATTCAACGTATCCCCTGAGGAGGCACCCGGCGAGCCGAGTCAGGGGCGGCTGGACACCCGACGAGCCCAGTCAGTGCGCGGCTGCGGCCCCCGCGTCCGCGCCGGAGGACCGGGTGGAACCGTCGTGATCCAGGAACTCGCGGATCGCGAAGGCCGCCAACGTGATCACCGCCGTCCACACCACGACCGCCGTGGTGGGGTAGGTCCAGGTGAACAGGACGATCGCCGCCACCACCAGGATGACCACTCCGATCCAGCGCTTGAAGCGATGGACGAACCGGCCGACCGCCCCGAGCCGAAGGCCCGCCGAGGTTGTCACCTCGCGCAGCGCGCCGATGCTCCTGCGGCAGCCCGTGCGCGTGACGACGGCGATCCGGGACGGGCCGGCGAGGAAGGCGCCGACAGCGGTGAACAGGGCGACCGCGGCGAGGGCACGGATACCGGCCCGCAGGAACTTGACCAGGGCGTCGTACACGGATCCCGCGGCGGCCTCGGAGACGCCGGACGGCAGATGATTGAGGTAGACGTCGCGGAAAACGGTGAGGCCGATGCCGAGGATCAGCATGGCGGCGAACACCGCCAGGGCAGCCCCGATCAGCGCGTGCCGACGGTTGAACGCCACGTACACCCCCGCGGCCGCGATCAGCAGTGCGATGACGGGCAGCCAGCCGCCGAGGATCTCGAGCACTCTCACATAGGTCCTGATCTTGCCGATGTCCTTCGACGCGAACACCACGAAGTTCGTGTGGACGGCCGGGATCTTGGCTGCGGGCGTGAAGCCGGCGGCGACCAGCTGGTCCTTGACCTCGGCGACGATCGGACCCAGGTCGACGACGACCTGGTTGTTCTCCACCTTGACCGTGCCGTCCGCCTCGCCGGTCAGGGCCTTGTCCAGCGCCGCGTGCGCCCTGCGGTTGCCGTTCACCCAGACCGTCTCGAAGGCACTGCTGGTGACCACCCGCTCCACCGTGCCGCTGACCAGCTGCTTGAGGCCGCTCTCGATCGGGCCGTCCAGATTGCCCAGCAGCTTGGCCGCCTGCGGCGGAACACCCTTCGCCGAGGCCGCGTCCGTGAGCTGTTGCACCAGCGCGTCCACGTCGATCTGGGCCAGTACGGCGGCGCTGATCCGGTTGGTGGCCGCCTTCTGCACATCCGGGTCACTGGCCAGCGGGCCGACGGTCGCCACGTAGCGGTCCGTGTCCTGCACGATGCTGTTCGCCCACACCGCGACTACGGACAGCATCGCCAGCAGCGCGGCGAGCAGGATCAGCACGACCGAGCCGAGCGAACGGAACGGGTGGTGCCGCGGCGCGCGGGGCGGCCCGGCGCTCTCCAGGGCGTGGACCCGCTGGCGCAGTTCGGCCAGTTCACCGCGCTCTTTGGCCGAGAGCTGTTCGTCACCGCTAGCACTCATGGTGACCAGCACAGATGCCCGCCGTGGAGCGCGCCACCCGGGTGAACCGGGCGGGTGAAGGGCGCACCGAGGTGCGAGGGCCACGCTCCGGTCTGCAAGTGGGACAGGGGAGCTCCGAGGGTGGCAGCCACGCGAGGGAAAACAGCCACGAGCACCAGAGGTGACACCGTGAGCGACGAATTCGAAGACGTGGGCACCATCGTCTATCTGGTCGTCGTCGAGTTCCCCGGTAAGTGCCCGTCCCTGATCCCTGCCGAGAGGTGTGTCGTCATCCGTAGCCTTGCGTGGTGGCCGGAGTCGGCGGCAGACGGCTCGGGCGGATCTGCCCGCACGAGGTGGCCGGCTGAGGCCGGATACCGTGCGGTGCGAAGTGGATTGCTGGGTCGGGACGCCGCTCGGATGCGGTGTATGGCTCGCCGCGATGCCGTACGAGGGCCTGGCGCGAAACGGCGGTCGGCGGTCGCGGAAGGGTCACCCTGCCGGCTGCGCGAACGCCTCACCAACATCTTCTGAAGCTGCATCAACTACCTTGCCGTAAGCCTTGTTTGGCTGGCATCCAGAGATCCACTCATCGTCCTGCCCCAGCGCTGGGTGGAGGGTAGGGCACAAGAGGGCCGTGGAATGCCGGGGACGTTACGGAAGTTGATCACAGCATGACTCAAGGACCAGCGCCTCGCTCCCTGTCCAACGAAGCCCTCTCCGATCTGCTCGCCAGGCAGCAGTTCGGGACCCTCGCCACTGTCAAGCAAAGTGGCCATCCACACCTGACCACAATGCTCTACAGCTGGGACCCCGAGGCCCGCATCGTGAGGCTGTCCACCACGGCCGACCGCATCAAGGTCAAGCACTTGCAGCGCAACCCGCGCGCGGCGCTGCATGTGCAGGGTGACGACGTCTGGTCGTTCGCCGTCGCCGAGGGCACGGCGGAGGCTTCCGAGCTCACTACGGTTCCAGGCGACGCGGTCGGGCGGGAACTGCTCGCGATGATCCCGACGGCCGCGAAGCCGGAGGACGAAGATGCGTTCCTCAACCAGTTGGTCGCCGAGCGCAGGATCGTCATTCGGTTGAGGGTGGAGCGGCTATACGGGACGGCCTTGGATATCAACGGCTAGGAGGCGACCCTGCTCGTCATAGCCATTCGTTGATGGCTGCAACCAGCACGGTCGCGTGGTAGCGGAGCCTGTTCCAATGCCGGTGCCGGTGCCGGTGCCGGTGCGCACGGCGTGCAACAAGTGGCCGCAGTTCGCGACCTCCCCCGGTTCTCGACCGTGGTACGCGCCGCCGACCAGCTCCGACCCACCGTGACCGCCCCGACCATCGGTTACGGGCAAGGCTCGGCGCGCCGCAAGACACAGCTCCATCGCGGCGCAGCACCTGCTGGCCCACCTCAGAAGGAGATCCCCGACACGCCCCCACGTGGGCGTCTCCGCCGAAGCACCTGAACTCCCCGTCGCCGTGACGTGACGCGATGAGACGAGACGAGAATTATGTCGAGTGGGCCGCGCAGAGCCGCGGATCTGTCTTCTCCTCGCGTTCGGTCAGAACCTGGAACAGGAGCTCACCGACCCGGCGGGCCAGCTCCATGCAGCCCAACTCGTTTGGGCCGAGGAGATCGACGCGCCCGTATCGTGCGGTGGTCGTGGCAAGGAAAGCCACCCCGGCACCGGCAGCAGCGGCCGGATGGCAGCCCATTCCACATCTCCGCGAGTCCCGCTCATGGTCATACGCTTCCCATGCTTCCCATGCTTCCCCTGACCTGTGCCTTTCGTGCTCGCCATGACGAGGTGGCCCTGCTGACGTCCGGAGGTTTCGCGTCCGCCTTCTCCGGAGAGGGCATCGAGGCCCTGCCGCAGGCCGTGAACTCGGTGAGCTGACGGAGAGGGTGATCGCCCGTACCGGCGCTGTGACGAAGCCCTACCAGGGTGGCGCTGTCAGGTGAGGGCGCGCAGGAGGCGGCTGCCACGACAGTCGCACACTCAGCGATCGCAGGCACGCACGCCGTCTGGCGCCAATCCATTCACATCCCACAGTTCTCAATATCAGAACCAACATCTGTTGGATTTCTAGATCGGCCATTTCTAGAGTGAGCACGCGACGTCACAGTGCACCGCGCACTCGCCAAGGCGTCCGGGAGGAGGAAACTCGTGCAGCATCGCATCCTCAGCGACCCGACCGTCTCCGCGATCGGCCCCGGCCGCCGACTTGGCGTCGACGCGGTCGATTGGCCCACACATTGCTCGGCGGTCGGCTCGTGTCGGTGCGGGACCAGTTCTCGCCCGCCTTCCTCTCCAGCCGGCGAGAACTCGAGCACTGCACCAAGCTCGACCTCGCCTTCCTCCCCTGGCGCCCGCTCGACGGTATCGCGAACGCGATGGGCCTCGCGGAACGTCACCGCGCGATCCAGCAGGCCGCCGACGAGACTGGCACCAGTGTCACCGGTGTCCACCGAGTAACGCACGCCCGGGAGCTCGCGCTCGCGCCCGTCGCCGCCCCGCCCCCCAGTCACAGCGAAAGAGTCACATGAAGACCTTCATCCTGCCCGGCACCGACATGGTGGTTCCCAACGTCGTCCTTGGGCTGATGCGTATCCAGGACATGACCGACGACGCGGTGCGCACGCTCGTGAACACTGCGCGCGACACCGGCATCACGTTCCTCGATCACGCCGACGTGTACGGCTCGGACGACCACGGTTGCGAGCGTCGGTTCGCTGAAGCCATGAAACTCAGCTCGTCGGAGCGTGAGCAGTTCGTCATTCAGTCGAAGGCCGGCATCGTCAAAGACGGGCCGTACTTCGACTTCTCTCATCACCACATCATCGAGTCGGTGAACGGTTCCCTCCAGGCACTGGGCACGGACTATCTCGACATCCTGCTGCTGCACCGTCCCGACGCTCTCGTCGAGCCGGAGGAGGTGGCCCGCGCCTTCGACGAGCTGTCGGCGGCCGGCAAAGTACGTGCCTTCGGCGTCTCCAACCAGACCCCCCGACAACTCGATCTGCTGCGCAAGCACGTGACGCAACCCATCGTGGCGAACCAGCTTCAGCTTTCGATCACTCACGCCCCGATGATCGCGCAGGGCGTCGCCGCGAATATGCAGGACCTCGATCAGTCGGTCGTACGAGACGACGGAATTGTCGACTACTGTCGCCTGCACGACATCACCATTCAGGCGTGGTCGCCTTTCCAGGCCGGATTCTTCGACGGCCCGTTCCTCGGTTCCGAACGCTTCCCCGAGTTGAACGCAGTGATTGACCGGCTCAGCGACAAATACAGTGTGCCGGCCGAGGCGATCGCGGTCGCCTGGATCACCCGTCATCCCGCGCAGATGCAGGTCGTGCTCGGCACGACCACGCCGGAACGCGTCACGGCCGCCGCACTCGGTTCCGACATCCCGCTCACCCGATCCGAGTGGTACGAACTGTTCCGCGCGGCCGGATACAAAGTGCCCTAGCCTCTGCCCCTTCCTGATGACCTTTCCGTTCGGTTGTCACGCCTGACAACACCGGATCCCCGCGTCGACGCCGTGGCCATGAGTGGCCCTGTGATTTCGTGGGGCTCCGGTGCACTTCTCGTGACCCGGTCCCCTTCTCTACGGCTCCTGGCCGGCCGCGCGGCCGCGCCACTGCGTCATGCGAGCGCGAGGGTGGGCGAATGACGCAGGCCTCCGTCGGCGCAACCTCCCGCCGGTTCGGCAGTCTTAGTTCACGGGGTGCGCATGACGACGGAACATCAGGTTGCCTTCTTCCTGAGGGAGCTGGAGACGGGCGACACCTGGCGACGTGCGGCAGCGGCGAAGGGGCTCGGCAAAACGGGAGCCGCCGAGCACGCGGTGGTGCTCGTCCGGGCGGCCACCGACCCCGCGCCCGAGGTGCGGGAAGGCGCGGCGGTGGGCCTGGGCAGGCTGGGGGTCTCCGCGGGCCTGGCGGAGACCCTGTCCACGCTGATGGACGACGACGATCCGTGGGTACGCAGGAAAGCCTCTCTGGCGTCCATCCGGCTCGGGCTGCGCGATCGCGAGGTCGTCAACGCCTATGGACGACTGCTCGGCGATCCGGACTATCACCTGCGCATCAACGCCTTGGAGGCGTTGCGAGAGCTGGGCGTGCCCGGTGATGGTCCCGCGCTCGTACGACTGATGGGTGATCCGATACCTGGCGTCCGGGATCGGGCGCACGCCATGGTCTTGGAGTTCAGGGAGGCCCCGGACATCGAGGCGGAGGTGGTCCGGACGGCTCTGTGTGGCGAGGACGATGCCCGCGTGCTCGCCCTGTGGATGCTGCCGGACCAGCACGTCGACCGGCTGCTGCCGTCGCTGCTGAAGGATCTGACCGGCGGCCCCTCCACCGAGGTGCGCTGCGCCGTGGTTTTCCGACTGACACGCGTGAAGCGCCCAGAGGTGCGAGACGCGCTGTTCGCTGCCCTGGAGGCGGAGCGGGACCCGAAGGTGGCGTCACACCTGCTGTTCCTGCTCCAGCGATCGCGTGACGAACGGCTGCTCGGTCCGGCCTCGCGCTGGCTGAGCGACGAGCGGGCGGGACCATCAGCCGCCGCTGCTCTGGCGGCTGTCGGCGGCAAGTCAGCCACGAGGCTCCTGCGGGCTCAGCTCACCGATCCGACAACGGCCCCCGGTACGCTCGCTGCAGCAGCAACGGCCTACGGCGATATGGGCAGATGGGATGCCGTGTGGCTGCTGCTGCCCCTGCTGGACCATGCCCGGCCCGAGGTGTACGAAGGTGCGCTGCGCGGCCTCGACGCCCTGGCCGACGCCGGGTTCCGGCCGTGGGAACGCGCGGCAGTCGCCCGGAGGCTGGTGGCCCGCCTCGGCCTCAACAGCACCCTGGTCGGCGTGGCAGAAAGAGTCCTCACGGGCCTGACGGAAGCCCTGCCCGGTCTGCGGAAACTGGTGGACCGGACCACCTCACCCATGGTCCGAGCCGCCGCGCTCGCACTCCTGGACCCGCACAACGCGACGGACGCCGGCACCCCGCACGATCTGCCGCTCTTCGTGCGGCACTTGGACGACGAGAACACGTGGGTGCGCAAGACCGCCGCCGAGGGGATCGCCCACTGGGTGGAGGAGACGGGCACACTCCCCCCGGGCGAGGAGCGGCTGCGCGACCGGCTCACCGCCCTGGACTCGGATCCATCCGAATTCGTACGCGAGGCGGCGGCCCAGGCGCTGCGGGCCCTGGACGACTGGTGCGGGGCTGCGGGCGGCGGACCCAGGGGATGTCATCCTCCGGGTCCGTGACCCGGCCCAAGCTTCGGGCTTGCTCGCCAGGGCGACCACCACGCACTGCGTCTCCGGCAAGAAGTCGCACGACAGCACCCCGTCGCGCTCCGACAACCCACCACCGCCTGGCCGAAACCGCATGGTCGGACGTCAGCCTCCATAGCTCTGTCCGCGCCGTGCAAAACCTCGGACACACGCGCCCAGCGGGCCCGTCATCCCGGACTGCGGGAGCTCCGCTCCCCGCACCCACCACCGATTGTCAGTGATCGCCGCTAACGTTCCTCACATCGTCGCACTGACGCCGGGGCGTAACCGGCTGAACTGTGCTTTCTTCTTGCTGACTTGATGGCGAAGGCGGGGACTCGTGGGTTGGCTCTCGGCGGGTGAAGGGTATGAAGTCGCCCTGGTGGACGGGCGGGTGGCGGCGCGTGCCACAGCGGGCCGGGCAGCGGGGCGGCAGCTTAAATCTCTGCCGCGCGCGCTGCGCGACCATCCTGAGGTGGACCGGTTGCGGCGGTTCGCCGAATGGCTGGATCGGCATGCCACGGCGTGCGTCGCTCAGGTCGACTCCTGGATGGTGTCGTCCCTTCCCGTCCCCACCGGTCTGCTGGCCCGGGTGTGGCCGGACGAGGCCTGGCAGTCGGCGCTGCGCGACCTCGCCGTCGTGGGCGACGACCCCGACGAGGTCGGTTTCCTGCGCGGGGCCACCGAGGACGGCGAACTGCGCGTGGTGAACCTGGACGGCGAGACGGTACGGCTGTCCCCGCGCACGGTCACGCTGCCGCACCCGGTGCTGCTCCCGGACCTCGACGACATCCGCGAGTTCGCCGCGGAGCTGGGCATCGTGCAGCGCGTGGAGCAGATCCACCGCGCGACGTGGCAGCGCCCCGACGACCTCGACCCGAAGGCCACCGAGATACGGGAGTTCAGCGGAGGCTCCTTCCGTTCCCGCTTCGCCCTTGCCGCACGGGCGAGTTCGCTCGGCTACCGCGTTTCGGGGGGCTACTCCACGGCCCGGGTCCGCGACGGCGACCGCACCGTGGAGGCCAGTGTGTGGATCGGCGAGCCGTACTGGGAGGACACGGTGGAGACCGGTGGCCTCACCTGGCAGGACGACAACGGCCGCGCCCTGCCGATGCGGGAGGTGGGCCCGGTGGCCTGGTCGGAGGGGATGCGGATGGCTGCGGCGCTGTACGCCGGGCGCACGATCGAGGAAGGCAAGAACGCATGAGCGGGGGGACGCAGGTGTCGTACGAGGAACTGCTGACGGCGGGCGCGGTCCTGCCGCCGGACATTGAGGAGGCCGGCGAGCGGGCGGTGCCGCTGACGGCACGCTCCTACCGACACCCGGGCCTCGACGACCGTGTCGTGGTCCGGCTGGTGGCCGGTGAGCTGGGCGCCGCCGAGGACCTGGCGGCCGGTTTCCTCGGCCTGGAACCGGCCGCGGAGCCGGCCGTCGTGGGCCTCGGACTGCGGCAGTCGCTGGGCTTTCCCGAATGGGTGCTGGTACACCACCCCGAGGACGGCCACCACGCCCTGGGCGTCGTCCCGGACCTGGAGCGGGCGGCCCGGCAGGCCAAGTCCCGCCCGAAGGCCGCGCTGGACGCCTACCTGGAACTCGGTGGGCGGCTGGCCGCGTCGGTGCCGCACTTCCTGCCGACCTTCTACGAGCAGGCGGGCCGGGTGTTTCTCGCCGAGGAGAACGCCACCTACGCCGCCCAGTTGTTCACCCGCGCCCGCAAGGCGGAGGCGGAGCACGGACTGGCGGTGGAGGAGGACCGGCTGGACGCGGTGTTCCTGGAGTTCGCGCTGGCCGGCGCGCTGCCGGTGAAGGTGCTCTCCGCCTACGGGAAGGACCTGGCGGGCCGGGTCTCCGCCGAGGAGGCGCTGGAGCGCTTCACCCGTCTGTGCCTGCGCCGCACCGCGGGCGGCCTGCCGCCATCCGCCCAGATGGCCAATGACCTGCGGAAGCTGGCCCGCGGCGCCGGCCGGGACGCCGACCGGGCCGAGCAGGACTACCTGGCCGAGCTGCTCGCCCTGCCGGCCACACTGCGTGCCACGGGCGGCTGGTGGAAGGGCCACCGGGCCGCACTGGTGGCACTGGCCGAGCGGGAACCGCGGGTGCGGGGCACCCTGCTGGACATGCTCCCCGCCGGCCCGGACGCGGACATGCCCGCGATGTGGCTCGAGGTCTTGGAGACATCCGGCGCCACGACGGGACTGTGGGACGACTCCCTTCCCGCCCAACAGCGGCCGAGCGACGGCACCGTGGGCTGGCTGGAGCGCTTCCTGGCGTTCCGGGAGCGGGCCCGGTCCTGGCGCAGCTCCACTCGGCTGCCGGAGCTGTACCCGCTGGTGGAGCGGGTCGCGGCCCTGCTGCGCGCCGAACTCACCGCGTCCGGGCGCGGGTTGAGGGTCACGCACGACATCGACCTGATCGACCTGCTGCTGTCCCTGGACGTGCCGGTCGCAGCTCCCGGCAAGAACCAGGAGCTGCCGCTGACGGCATGGGCCATCGGGGAGGGACAGCGGGAGCTGAGCTTCCTCGGCGCCGACGCGCGGTTCCGCGACGCGTTCCTGGACGGCGCCGACCGTTTCCACCAGGGCGACCAGGCGCTGCGTGCCCTCCGTCTGCTGGCGGCCTCGCCCGGCGGCCGCCCCTGGCTGACGGAGTGGGTCAGCAGGGTGGTGCGACAGTTCACTGTGGTGGGCCTGCCCGGACTGCCCCACGCGCTGAACCGGCTCGGGTGGCTGCCCGCCGAGGCGCTGGCGCTGGCCGAGGACGACGTCCGCGCCGCCGTCGGCACCGACCTCGCGCCGGTGCTGGCCCGCACCCTGCAAGCCGGACTCTTCGACGAACTGAGCTGGCCGGCCTGGGAGGAGGCGACGGCCGAACTCGTCGCCAAGGACCGGGTGGAGGACATCGTGGTCGCCGACGCCTGGCCCCATCTCGTGGTGGCCGGCACGACCCAGGCCCGTGTGATCGGCGCCGACGGCACGCTGCTCACCCACGACCTGCGTCTGCCGGCGAACGACGTCTCGGGCGACCCGGGCTTCCATCACGTGGACGGCGAACTTCTCGTGTACTGGAACTCCCGCAGAGACGGCCTGCGCGGGTACTGGCACTCGCGCGCCGACCGCGTCGAGTCCCTCAAGGGTGCGCACGCCACGCGCGGCACCGAGATGGACTGGTACCGCGGTGACTTCCCGATCACGCTGCCCCTGCCGGACGGTGGCCGGACCACCGGTCGCGGAGTGGTGCACGCCGGGGACACCACCCTGCCCGACGAACGGCCGCTGCTCTTCGACGGATCGTCCTACTGGGTGTGGCATGCGGACTCCGAGGACCGGGCGGCGCACGGCTGGTACGAGTACGACCCGGCGACGAACGAGCGCGGGCGGATGAGCAAGCCCGCCTTCCTCGCCGACGCCCTGCGCGACGCTCCCGCGGGAAGCAGTTACGTGGGCGGCAGACTGCGCCTGTCCCCCACCACCGACACCACCCCCACCTGCGCTCCCGTGGACGGTCTGGTCGGCCTGCGGATGATCGAGCTGCCCGACGGGTCACATCGGGCGGAGGACCTCGCCGGGCGGTGCCTCACCCTGCCCGCCGAGGCCGGTGTGCCCGACGCGCTGGTCGTCTTCCCGGGCGCGGACCGGGCCACGGCCGTCGTCCGCGACAACTGGCAGCTCCGCCTGGTCGACGCCGACGGCGTCCACACCGCCTGGGCCAAGACCGACCGTACCCCCGGTGACTTCGGCGAGGGCACCCTGCTGTTGCCTCCCGTGCAGTTCTGGGAGTGCCTGACGGCCCGTGACCCGCAGGCGTCGAAGGCGCTGCGGACCGTCGACCGGGACACGGCCGCGGCCCTGCTGACCGCCGCGGCCGACGAGGACGCACAGGCGCTGACCGACGCCATCCGCACCCTCCTCCCGGTCAGCCACGACGCGCTCGTGAAGGGCATCGCCGGAGTCGCCCGTTACGCCGCGGCCCAGCAGGCGGTGCTGGACGCGGCGGCCACGCGGCTGACCCGCGCTCTGGAAGGCGGCCTGGAGGAAGAAGGGCCGGCAGGACCGGCGGACACCAAGCTCATGGCGGCGATGAACGGGCTGGGCTCGTCCCGCAGCTACTGGTGGAACAGGGACGACGAGTCCGACACTGTCTTCCGCGCTCTGCGTGTCCTGGCCCGGGCCGTCGGAGTCGCCGACACCGCCCTGCCCGACCTCGCGGATGTCCGCCTGCACCTCGACGGTCACCCCCTGCCCTCCGGACAACCCGACCTGGCAACCCTGCTGGAGAGGACGACCGCACTGGCCTTCCGGGCCGCCTGCGCCACCACCGCCCAGGAGGACCGCGAGGTCCTGTGCACCCTTCTCGCCGAGTTCGACCGTCTCGGTCTGACACCGGACGACTCCACCGCCTGGCGCAAGGTGCACCTGCACCTGGAGGCGGCGCAGCTGCGCACGGCGACGGGCGGATGGCGCGACGGCGCCTGGAACGGGGTGCTCCCACTGGCCGACAGCGCTTTCATCGCCGTCACGAGCCGCAACTCGCTCGACGACGACGGCGCCTGCTTCACGGGCTACTTCCATGACCCGGCCGGACGGTTCGAGTCACCCCTGCCCTACCAGGTGCTTCGGTCGGGGCCACTGGGCGAGAACCCGGTCCCGGGCCGGATCCGGACGTTCCTCGCCGAACTGGCCGAGCGCGGCCCGGCCCCCTGGTTCCCCGAGGCCGCCGAGGAGTTCGCCCGTCTGACCGGCGTGACCGAGACGGTGGCCCGGCTCGTCGTGGCCGGTCTGCCGGGGATCGACGTCTACGAGCGCAACTTCCTCACACCGGGGGCACGCACCCTCATCGGGGTGAAGGTGGCCCCGGCGGCGGTCGCCAAGGACGAACTGCACGGCGTCGACAGCGCGGTGCGGGCCGCCGTCGTGGGCGCCCTGCTGCCCGCCGAGCCCGGCCGCCTGTGGACCGAGGGCCCGGACGTGGCAAGCGCCGCCGCGGTGTGGAACGCCAAGGTGGGCAAGCGGGTGGCTGTCCCGGAGGCATTGCTCGGTGACGCGATCCGCGCGTTCCGCCACCCCTCCTGGCCGATCCGGCAGGCGCTGCCCGCACTGCTGGACCCGGCCGCCTCGCCCCGGCTCAGCCGGGACCTCACCTGGGCGGTCAACGGCGACCGGGCAAAGCCCGTCGGTGACGACACGGACGGGTTCACCGCGGAGACATTGGTCGGCGCGGTCGGTCTGATCGTCTGGCTCGCCCACCGGCTGCCCGCAGGCGACCCGGTCCGCGCCGCGCTGCCCCCGGCCCTCACCGCCGTACGCGAACGGCTCGCCCACCCCGGACTGATGCTCGACCTGGGGCGCTACATCAGCCTCCCCGACTTCCGGAAGACCGCCGGCACCCCCACGGAGATCGGCCCGGGCTTCGAGCGCTACGGCGCCGTCGTCCTGGCCACCCACGACGACCAGCCCGCCCCGGCCATCCGTGTCGACCTCCTCGACGAGGCAGGCCAGGACCCCTACCTGCCGGCGGTGCGCGTCGACAACCAGCGGCCCTACGACGCCGAGGTGGCCCTGCGTCTGGTCCGCGACCGGAAGCTCGCGGCCCTGCTCGCCGACCCCGGTGAGCCGATCGCGGGCAACCGGGGCAAGGACGCCACCTGGTGGCCGCAGGACCCCAGTCGCTCGGATCCCGATCTGGTGACCGAGGTGGCCAAGGAGTACGGGCTGGGCGAGGACGCCGCCGCGCTGTATCTGATGCTGCTGGCCATGCCCGACCCGACCGACCGCATGACGGCGCGGTGGACGGGCTGGAAGCCGGCCCGGCTGAAGGCGGCGCGCGTCGAACTCGCCGCCACCGACCTCGTGGTGGAAGCCATCCGGACCCGGGCCGGCCGATCGCTGTTCCTGCCCGGCGGCTGGGTGGAGCAGTCGGCCCCGCGCGTGCCGCTGGAACGCTGGAAGCTGCCCTTGTTCGGCGAGATGAGCGACGAACACGCCCCGTTCGGCGTCATCGTGCCGTTCGAACCGGCCGCGGACCTGTTCCGCAGAGCGTGGCAGCGCGTCCAGGACGGCGACGCTCCCCGGTTCGAGGAACTGAAGGTCCGGCGGGGCCGCCGCCGCTGACGTATCACCGGCCCGGGGCGCCGCCCACCGGCGGCGCCCCTCCCCCACCCGGAACTCCCCCACACATCGACACCGACCGAGCTACCGAGCAAGGACCTCCATGCCCCTGACCGACACGGTGACGGCCCTTCCGGCCCGGCAGACCCTGCCCGCCGAAGAACGCTTCGCCACCGAACTCGCCTTCCTCGCCGCCCACGACGACGGCCCCCGCCCACCCGGCTGGCTGCTGACGCCCCGTGCCGTGATCACCTTCGTCTGCGGCAGCGGCGGCGAAGCCCTCAAGCTGCCCGAGGCACCCGAGGGCCTGCCGGACGAACTCGTCGTGGCTCCGAAGTTCGTCGGTGAACGCGCCCTGGTGGAGCGGTGCGTGGTCACCCTCGCCGGAGAGCGCGGGCTGCTGCTCGTCGGCGAGCCGGGCACCGCCAAGTCCATGCTGTCGGAGCTGCTGTCGGCGGCCGTCTGCGGCACCAGCGCGCTCACCGTGCAGGGCACCGCCGGCACCACCGAGGACGCCCTGCGCTACGGCTGGAACTACGCCCTGCTCCTCGCCCAGGGGCCGACCCCGCAGGCCCTGGTGGACTCACCGGTGCTCGCCGCGATGCGCGGCGGGAAGGTGGCCCGCGTGGAGGAGATCACCCGCTGCCTGCCCGAGGTGCAGGATGCCCTGGTGTCGATCCTCTCGGACCGGCGGATGAGCGTCCCGGAGCTGTCCGGCACCAACGACGCCCAGGTGGCCGCCGCTGCCGGCTTCACCGTCATCGCCACCGCCAACCTCCGCGACCGCGGAGTGTCGGAGATGTCCGCCGCCCTCAAGCGCCGCTTCAACTTCGAGACCGTGCACCCGATCGCGGACGTCGAGGCCGAGACCGAGCTCGTCAAGCGGCAGGCCACGGCCGCCGTCGCGCGGGCGGGCGCCGCGTTCGGCGTCGACGACGCGGTGCTCGACGTCCTGGTGACCGTCTTCCGCGACCTGCGGGCCGGACGCTCCGCCGAGGGCTGGGACGTGGAGCGCCCGGGCACCGTGATGTCCACCGCTGAGGCGGTGCAGGTCGCCGTATCCCTGGGAGTGGCCGCCGCCTATCTCCCCGGAGGGGACTCGCTCGACCTGGTGCCAGGCCATCTGCTGGGCGTGGTCCGCAAGGACGACCCGGCCGACCACGCGCGACTGCTCGGTTACTGGGACGGCCCGGTACGCCGGCGCGCCGAGGACGGATCGGCGACCTGGCGGCGCCTGTGGGACCTGCGGGAGAACCTTCGGTGACCCTGGCCCTGGAACCGAGGGCGGCCCTGACCGTCCTCACCGACTGCGCCGCCCCGTACCTGCTGGGCGTACGGCACCACAGCCCCGCGCTCGCCGCCGCGGTGCCCTCCCTCCTGGACGCCGCCCGCGCCGAGGTCGTCTGCGTGGAACTCCCCGCCGACTTCCAGTCATGGCTGCCGTATCTCGCCGCGCCCGGCACCCTCGCGCCGGTCGCGCTGGCGGGGACCGGCGAGGGGGGCCGACTCGGCTTCTACCCCTTCGCCGACTTCTCGCCCGAGCTCGCGGCGATCCGCTGGGCACGCGAGCACGGTGCGGAGGTCGTCTGCTGCGACCTGCCGATGTCCGATCCTCGGTGGAACGCCGAGGGGCCCGCCGCGGCCGACGACGGACAGGTCCGGTCCGGCGAGGCGCCCACCGCCTTCGCGGCGGCGCTGACCGCGTCCGGGACCGGCCGCGACGGCGACGACATGTGGGACCGCAGCGTGGAGGTCCTCGCCCCGGGCTGCGCCCCCGAAGCCATCCGCCGGGCCGCACTGGGTGTCGGCTGGGCGCTGCGCCGTGACGCCGAGTCGGCGGGCGGCGTGCCCGCGGTCGACCTGGCGCGCGAGGCCCACATGCGCGAGGCGATCGCCCGCGCCTCGGCCGGCGGTCAGCGGGTCGCGGCCGTCGTCGGAGCCTTCCACGCCCCCGCGCTGACCACGTGGGAAGCGGCCGAGCCTGCTCGGCCGGTCGATGCCGGGGACCAGTCGGCCGTGGTCACCTCCCTCGTGCCGTACGCCTTCGACCTGCTGGACTCCCGTTCCGGCTATCCGGCGGGCATCCGCGACCCGCGCTGGCAACAGGCGGTGTTCACCACGGGCGGTGACCCCGAGCGGCTCCACGACGCGGCCGCGCGGGCCGTCACCGACGTGTGCCGCGAACTGCGGGCGTCAGGACACGTCGCCGGCACGGGCGAGGCCCGCGAGACCCTGCGGGTCGCGTGCGACCTGGCCCGGCTGCGCGGCCTCGCGGCACCCGGTCGCGGCGAGGTCCTGGAGGCGCTCACCACGGTCATGGGGCAGGGCGAACCGCTCGGCCGCGGCCGGGCGCTGGCCCGGGCACTGGAAACCGTCCTGGTCGGCACCGACCGGGGCCGTGTCGCCCCCGGCACTCCCCGCTCCGGTCTCGGCCCCTGCGTCGAGGCCGAACTCGCCTCACTGCGACTGCCCGGCCCCGACGACCCCGCACCACGCGAACTGCGGCTCGACCCGCTGCGCTCGGCCCTCGACGCCCGCCGCGAGATCCTCCTCCGCCGCCTTGCGGTGTGCGGCACCGGGTACGGCGAGCCGATCCAGGTGGCGGGTACCGGCGACGCCACAGCCCTGACCACCCGGTGGCGGCTGTCCTGGACGCCGGCGGTGCCGGTCCGTCTCGACCTGGCCGGAATCCGGGGCGTCACCGCGGCCCTGGCCGCCGAGGGCACCCTGCGGGAGACCTTCCGCAAGGAGGCGGCGGAGAGCGGAGCCACCAGCGCCCTGGTCCTCACGGGACTGCGTGACGCGGCCCGCTGCGATCTGCCCGCGCTGGTCTCCGAGCGGCTCGCCGACGCCGCCGAGGTCCTGCCCACCAGTGCCACCCTGCCCGAACTCCTCACCGCCCTGGACCTGTTGGAGGCCCTGCGGCGCGGGCATCTGCCCGGTACCACACCCGAGAGCCGGCAGGGCGCCGCAGAACTCGCCACGGACCTGATGGAGTCGGCCGTACGGTCTCTGCCGGGCCTGGCGGGCAGTGACGACCCGCAGGACGCGGACGCCCTCGTGGCACTGGCCACACGGGCGGGCGAGCACCGCCTGGGTCTGCGCATCGACGACGCCCTGGACGACCTCGCGCGCCACGGGTCCCCGCTCATGCAAGGTGCCGCGCTCGCCGCCCGGGTCATGCTCGATCTGGACGACGCCGACACCCTCGGCCGCCGCGCAGCGGGCTGGATCGACAACGCCACCGAGCCTGACGCCCGGAAGGCGATGAGCCGCCGGCTCACGGGACTGGTCAGCGCTGCCGCTCCGCTGCTCCAGTCGGCGCCGACCGCCCTGGACCCGCTGCTCGACCGGGTCGACACGCTCACCGACCAGGGATTCCTCGACCGGCTGCCCGCCCTGCGCGGCGGCTTCGACACCCTCAGCCCGGCCGGCCGCGACCGGCTGCTGTCCACGGTGACCGAGCGCCTCGGCGACCGTCTCGACCTGTCGCTGAGCGCCTCGCCGCAGCTGCTCGCCCTGTGGACGGCCGCCGACACGGCGGGCCGGGCGGCCGTGACCTCGCTGCGCCCGCCGCTGGGAACGGGGCTGAGCAGCAGCGCGGGCGCCCTGGAGGACTCGCGGCGGGACGAACCCGGACCTGCCGAGGCACCGGCCGGCCCCGCCCCGAACCTCACGCCGACCGACCGCTGGCGTCTGCTGCTCGGCCGGGAGAGCGAGAGACTGCCGAAGAGCGCCCGCCGTCTCGCCCACGCGCTCGACGAGCTGTACGGCACCGGCCGCGGCGAGGGCTCAGCGGACCTCGGCCGGGAGAGCGGCCAGGGCGGCGGCCAGGACGCCTCCTTCCCGACCGCCCGTGAATGGGCGCAGGAACTCGACGCGCTGTTCGGCTCCGACGTCCGCGAGGAGGTCCTGGCCCGGGCCGCCGACCTGGGCCGCACCGACGTTCTGGCGGAGCTCGACCCCAAGGCGGTACGCCCCTCGGTCGACCTGCTGACCTCCGTGCTGTCCCTGGCCGGCGGGATGCCCGAGCAGCAACTCGCCAAGCTGCGCCCGCTGGTGCGTCGCCTGGTCGACGAACTGGCCAAGGAACTGGCCACCCGGCTGCGCCCGGCACTGACCGGACTGGCCACCCCGCGTCCCACCCGCCGACCCGGAGGACGGATCGACCTGCCGCGCACCCTGCGGGCCAACCTCGCCCACACCCATCGCACCGACGACGGCCGCACTCTGATCGTCCCGGAACGGCCGGTGTTCAGCACCCGTTCCCGCCGGGAGGCGGACTGGCGGCTGATCCTGGTGGTCGACGTGTCCGGATCGATGGAGGCGTCCGTCGTCTGGTCCGCGCTGACCGCTGCCGTCCTGGGCGGAGTGCCCACGCTGAGCACGCACTTCCTCGCCTTCTCCACCGAAGTGATCGACCTGACCGACCGGGTCGACGACCCGCTGTCGCTGCTGCTGGAGGTACGGGTCGGCGGGGGCACCCACATCGCCGCCGGCCTGGCCCAGGCCCGATCGCTGGTGACCGTACCCAGCCGGACCCTGATCGTGGTGGTCAGCGACTTCGAGGAGGGGTATCCGCTCGGCGGACTCCTCGGCGAGGTACGGGCCCTCGCCGGCTCCGGAGTGCACCTGATGGGCTGCGCCGCCCTGGACGACACCGGCACCCCTCGCTACTCGGTTCCGGTGGCTCAGCAGCTCGTCGCGGCCGGCATGCCGGTCGCCGCCCTCAGTCCCCTCGCCCTGGCCCGCTGGGTGGGCGACCGCCTCCGCAGAGAGAACCGATGAACACCGAACTTCCCCCTGTGGCACCCGAGGTGGTCGCCACCGCCGTGGAGCAGCTGACGTCCCGGCTGCGCAAGAAGCTGGACGCCGCGATCGAGGCGTACGCGACGCTGCCCGTCACCGCGGACGGCACGGTACGGCGCGTGCGGTGCGGCGAAGATGCCGAAGTCACCCTCGCCCCCGGCCCGTCGGGGGCGGTCACGGACGCCGCCCAGGCGCAGTGCAGCTGTCTGCTGGCACCGCGGTGCCTGCATCGCGCGGCGGTCCTGGGGGCCGCTCCGGTGGCCGACGCCGACGCGGCGACCGAGGCCGCGGGCGAGCCGTCCGAGGGCGGCGCCGAGGCGACCGCACCGGATGACGGCACCCAGGAGTCCGGGACGCCGGTCACCGACGTGACCGCCGGACCGGCGACCGATCCGACCGGCCCGACCGCGGCACAGGTCGCCGCCGCGGCCGAGATGTGGGCCGCGGCGGCGGCAGTGCTGGCCGCCGGCGTGCCCGGGGCGGGCGCCGTACCGCAGGCGGAGGTGCTGCGGGCCGCGCACACCGCCCGACTCGCCGGCCTGCACCGGGCCGAGGCGGCCGCCCTGAGGGTGGTCCGCGCACTACGCGCCGCCCGGGCCCGCCACGACGGCCACCGGCTGGCCGACCTGGTCGCCGGGCTGCGGGAGCTGCTGCTCACCAGCGGCCTGCTCGCCGCCTCCGATCCCGACCCGGCCCTGGTCGGCACCGCCCGGCGCAACTACCGCCCCGGCGGCAGTCTCAAGGTCCACGGGGTGTGCCGGGAGCCGGTGATCTCGGCCACCGGCTACGGCGGGGTAGTCACCCATGTCCTGGCCGACGACGGGCGCTGGTTCTCCGTGTCGGACGTCAAGCCCGGCGGACCGGCGCGGGCGCGCGGCGCCGCCACCGCCACGGTCGCGCTGGGTTCCGGCAGTGTCGATCATGCGCAGCTGTCCCGGGGCGGCCTGCTGATCTCAGGTGCGACGCTCTCCCCGGACGGTCGACTCGGCGCCGGCAAGGGGGTGCGGGCGACCCCGGTCCCGGGTCTGTCCTGGACGTCGGGGCCGCTCGCCCGTCTGTTCACCCGACCTCTCGCCCAGGCCGCTGCCGCACGGCTCGCCCCGGGCGACGACGCGGAACAGGCCGGGCCTCAGGCCGGTGAGCTGATCGGCTGTGACGTGGTGGTCGTGGGCGCGGCCGAGGACCACCTGTTCGTGCGGGAACTGACTCCCGACGGAGCCGACTCCGAAGGGCTGTTGATCCGAATGGTGCCGGCCAACGGCCACCCGGAGCTGGCTCATGCGGCCAACTTCCGCAAGCTTGCCTCGCGGCCGGGGCTGCGACTGCGCGTCGTGGGCCGTCTCGACCTCGACCGCGCCGCGACCCTACGGCCGCTGGCGGTCGGCCCCGTCCCGGACGGTACGGCGACGCTGATGCTGCCGCCCGAGTGGGCGGGACACGCCGATCTGGGGTACGACCGACTCGAAGGGGCCCACCTCCCACAGACCGACCTGCCGCCGGTGGAGGGTCCGACCGCGCTGCCGCCGGATCCGGTGGCCGAGGCGCCCCTGTGGCGGTTGCGGCGGCTGGTCGAGGTCGCGGTGTCCGGTGGCCGCCGGGCCGCTGCCGAGCCCGCACGGGACGGTGCCCGGGCCTCGGGCGCGGCGGCGCTGCGGCGCAGCGGCTTCCGTACGGCAGCGGATCTGGCGGAGGCCCTCGCCGCGGAGGCGGACCGGCGGGGCCGCGACGTGTTCGGCCGCACCCAGCAGGCCGATCCGGACGGATACGCGCGGGTGTGGCTGAGCGCGGCCGTATACCTGTCCGGCACCGAGCGGGCGCTGGTCGGAGCGACGTGGCAGCCATCGGCCGCGGCCTGACCTTCGCACGGTTCCCTCCTGACGCCCCCGGGTCCGGCAGGAGGGAGTGACCCGACCGACGCGGTGGTCCTTGGCCGTGGACCACACCGGGAGCACCCCGGTCACGATGCTGGTCACCGAGACCGCGTCGTACGGCGCAACAGGCCTCAGCCGACGTTGAAGTCGAGGTTGGTCACATACCAGGAGTCGTTGATCCTGCTGGACTCGACGTTGATGTCCAGCTGATCCTGCGTCACCCCGGTGGAGTGAGCCCGGACGATCTTGTCGAGGGCCTGGCCGTTGACGTTGATCTTGGCTGCGGGAACCGTGACCTTGCCACCGGTTCCGGGGGCCTGCGTGACCTCCACCTTCGGGTCGTCCGAGGGCGGTCGGGGGTGAACGACTCCTTGAACTGTCCGAGGGTCGCCTCCATCCGCTTCCGCTCGGGCGCGTCGTCACCGCACGTCTTCTCGCTGCCGACCCGCGCAGGCGTGGAACCGTCCGCCGGTTCCGCCATCAGCAGGCACTCCTGCTCGATCTCGCCCTTGATGAGCGCCGCGACCCAGCCGGCGACGGCCTTCTCGGCGGAGGACCGGTCCACACCCGAGGTCGGTGACGAAGCCGCGTCGGCCGGCTCGCTCGGGTCGTCAACGGGGGAACCGCTCGCGGACTGCTCCTGGCCCTCGCCGGGCTCCGTCTCGTCCGAGCAGCCTGAAAGACCCACGATCGTCGCGCCCACAACTCCCGCGATCGCTCCGACCCGTCTCGTCCTCTGATCCACTAACACCACTTCGACAGCCCTGGTTGTGTTTTGAACGGTCGATCACCCAACCGATCGCTGGTGGTGGGCATCGCAGGCGGTCACACGCCGAGCACCCGTCGGGTCTCGGCGGCGATCTGCTGCGTCTCGCCGGTTGCGACCACGAGGACCGGGACACCTCCCCCCGCCTGATCGATGCGTCGGTGGCCTTCCCTCCTCAAGCGTTCCAGTTCGGGGACGAGCAGCCCGCCTCGTATACCGAGAACAGGCAGGGCCGCGCAGATCTCCTCGCGCACCTCGGGTTGGTCCTCGCCGATCTCCCCGGTGAAGACCAGCGCGTCCAGCCGGTCCAGCGAGGCGGCCATCGAGGCGATGCCCCTGCGGCAGCTGAGTGTGAACGCCGCCAGCGCCGACGCGGCCGCGGCATCACCCTCCGCGCGGGCGCGCACCAGGTCCCGGGTGTCTCCCGAAGTACCGGAGAGGCCGAGCAGACCGGAATGCCGGTGGAGTGCGTCATCCAACTCGTCCGTGCTCAGACCGTGCCGCCGCTGCAGCCACAGCAGCGCGCCGGGGTCGAGGCTGCCGCTGCGCCGGCTCATCACCAGGCCTTCCAGCGGCGTGAGGCCCATGGTGGTGTCCACGCTGCGTCCGTTCCGGACGGCGCAGGCCGAGCAGCCACCGCCCAGGTGCACGAGCACGACCTGAAGGTTGTCGACGGGTCGGCCCAGGGCCCGCGCCGTCCTCTGCAGTGCCCACGCGTAGGAAAGCCCGTGGAAGCCGTACCGGCGCAGTCCGTAGTCGGCTCGCCATCGCTCCGGCACGGCGTACGTGCGCGCCTCTGGCGGCAGATCCTTGTGAAAGACAGTGTCGAAGCAGGCGACATGAGGCACGTCAGGCAAGAGTTCTCGTGCGGCGTCGACGACAGGCAGGGCAGGGGCAACGTGCAGCGGCGCGAGATCGGCGACGTCCGCCAGGAGAGCCCGTACGCGTGCATCGATCAGCGTATGTCCACTCAAGTGCGGACCGCTGTGGACGATGCGGTGACCGACCGACGCAGGAGCGGGCACCTCGCTGAGGAAGTTCCGCAGTTCCACCACCGAAGCAGGCCCCGGGGGCTCCGAGGCGTCTCGAGCCTCCACCGTTTCACCGTCCGCCGCGAACAGAGCGATGTGCAGGCTCGAAGAGCCGGCAGCGAGGACCAGTACGTGACCACCACGGCTCTCGTGGGAGCGGTCGGCACTCATCCCACACCTCCAGTGCTCGCGTCCTCCGGCACGGTGCGCCCGCCACGCAGCAACGGGCCCAGCACGGGTTCCCCGCCCTCGCTTCGCGCCCTGGGGCAATGCAGAGGCTCCGCCATTACTCCGGGTAGGCCTCGGTGATGTCGCGCGCCGCTTCCCCAGGCTGCCACCGCGGAGAGGCATCCGCTCGTCCACCCGTTCGGCGGCACGCCGCGGGAGACCACTTCCCGCTCCAGGAGGTGCGGCGTTCCCCGTCGCCGGAGCAGTCACCCACCCCGGTGCGCGGGTCTTGCTCCGTCACCTTCAGCCACGGCCGCCCGCACCCGTTGCTCCTCGCGAGCGGAGCCGACGTCCCGTTCCAGGGGTGTGCGGCTCACGGCTGTCGTGAGGTCATCCAGGGCCCGCTTCTGCAGTTCCGCCCCGCGCCGTAGCACCGGGTTCCGCTCCCCGGCTGCGGCTCCGTCCCACGCATGCAGCGCTTGCTCCACGCGCCCCCAGTCCGGATTCCTGTGCTCCCGCACGTCGACTGCCGCCTGCGCGGTGGCCGCCTCCAGGGCCTCGGCGAGCCGCTCCGCCTCGGGGGTGGAACGGCTGTCGGCCTGCGGCACATGGCTCTCCATGAGCATCGCCGCCCGGTCGAGTTCCTCGAGTGCGTCCTGCGCCTGCTCCGCCTCGCGCGATGTCAGACCTCTGGGGCGAACCGGTTCCTGCTTTGCCTGGTCGTACGCCTTCTGCCAGGCGGCACGTGCCTCCCTGCTGGCCAGCAGGGCCCTGCGCATGTCGGCGAGATGCTCCCGGGTCGGTTCGGCGTGGCTGCGGAGCACTGCGGCCGCGTAGCGGCCGTCGGCGGCGAGCCAGTCCGCGAGCCGGCCCGGCAGCCGGGGGGTCTCCCATGCGGGGAACACCACGTACGCCAGCATGGCCAAGGCCCCGCCGAGCAGGGTGAGCACCACCCGCTCCGGGACCGTCTGCTCCCATGCCTGGCCGCCCATGCCGAGCAGGAAGACGACGTACGCGGCAGTGAAGCACTGGGAGTAGGCGTAGCCGGTACGGTTCAGCGTGTACGACAGGGCCACCGAGACGACCGCCAGCGCGCCGAACACATGGGCGTCCGGGCCCAGAGCCCGCACCATCGCGGTGGCGAGCGCCACCCCCACCAGGGTCCCGGCGAAACGGCCCACCGCGCGCGCATACGTCCGGTGGAAGTCGGGCCGCATCACCATCACCGAGGCGATGGGCGCCCAGTAGCCGTGGCCCACGGGTAGCCGGGAAGCGATGAGATAGCCGAGCGTGGCCACCGCCGCCAGGCGGACGGCGTGCCGGAACACGGGCGAGTCCCGGCGGAGCTCACGGCGGACCGCCCGGACGACGACCGGGAGCAGCCGGAACATCGTCGGGCGCACCCGGAAGTGGGCGCTCGCGGGGCCGGACGGCGTAGGCGCCCTGTCGCGCGCGCCGCCGCTCCCGGCGATCTCCAACGCCTCGGCGAGCAGTTCCACGAGCCGTTCGGCGGCCTGCCGGGCGGGCCCCTCCAGCACTTCGTGCTCCTCGTCGACGCGCAGGGCGTCCGCGCTCCCGGGCGGCACCTCGACGGGAGTACCCCGGCGGATCGAACGGGCTGCCGCGTCCAGTACGTCGGCGGCCGTGTCGAGCAGCTCTCGCGCGCGGTCCCGCTCGGGTCCCTCCGCCGGGGCGCCGACGTCCGGGTCGGCGAGCGCGGCGAGGACCGGCAGAATACGCTCGGCGAGGCCCCGGGGGCCGTGGAGGACCGGGGGACGGGTGCGGGCCTGTGACGGCGTCACGGCGGCCGCGTCCCGGGCCGTCATCAAGGGCACCGGGTCGAACGGGGCGGCCGGGTCCTGCCTCAGCCGGCGGGCGTAGTCCGCCACGGCGGCCAGGGCGTCGGCGAGCGCGTCACGATGCGCCCCCCAACGGCGGATCGGGAACAGCAGGATCAGCACGGCCTGCGCCACGCCTCCGAGCGCGATGACCCCGGCGTGTTCCAGGGCTCGTCCGACGCTCGTCGGCAGGGTGATGGTCACCAGCATGCTGCCGACCGTCGTCGCTGCGACGATGCCGGCGGTCGAGCCGAGGGCCCATGCCATCCCCGCGGCAAAAGCCCATACGGCCAGCAGCGGGAGGAACGTCACGAGGTGCCCCGCCGCCAGGTAGCCCACGAAGGTGCTGAGTGCCAGACCCGCGCCCGCACCGAGCGCGATCACTTTGCGCGGACGCCACGTGCGCTGGAACGTGGCCCCACCCGCGGAGTAGGCACCGAGGGCGGCGGACGCGGCGTACGCAGGGGAAACCAGCCACAGCGCCGGCCCGATGACGATCGCCACCCCCGCAGCCGTGCGGAGCGCGAGCAGGGGCTCCAGCCGCGTCTCCTCGATCGTGAGCCCGGATCGCACGACCTCCCTGAAGGCCCGCAGCCACCTCACCCATGTGAGCCTAGCCGGAACGCCCTGCCGGGGCCCGTCGGCCGCTCCGCCGCCTCGTGACGGCCCCCGCGCTCCGACGCCTCGCTGCTCGTCGTGCCGGTAGTCGGTTCACTTCGAGGGCTGATCATCGTGATCTTGGAGCATGCGACGACGTTCCTGTTCGCGCTTCGAGTAGGCGGCTGCCCGGATCGCGTCGTCGCTCTCCAAGCCTGATCCCAGCGCGCCGCCCACGGTGGCGACCGAAGCGACGAACCAGGACAGCGTCACGTACTCGTCGGCGTGCAGGGGGGTTCGTGTCACGGAAGCGAACAGTTGGTCGTTGAGGATGAACAGCGCCCACACCCAGTTGACGACCATCAGACCCACGTAGCAGACGAGCACACCGATCCCCACGGTCACGACCGTCGAGGCGTTGTAGAGCCGCGCCCTCTGCCTCGCCTCCGGCGAGCTCTCCGGTGATCGATGCCACAGCTCCGCGTCCACGATCAGCCAGCCGATCATGAGCGCGACAGATCCGACCGTGGCGATCACGAGGCGTGGCGTGCTGAGGAACGCGGCCAGGCTCCAGACGGTGGAGTTCACGGTGGCCACTGCTCCCGTGGCGAGTGCGGCCGCCAGGGCTTTCGACAAGCCCGGCACCAACCGCCACGGCCGGTTGGCGCGGACCATACCGACGAGCACCCGCAGGTACCCGCGCGGCCCGCTGACGACGTACCGAAGATCGTCGGTCTCCTTCTCACCGGGTGGGTCCGGATGAACAGGCGCGAGACGATTGACGAAGGGCCCCGGACGCGGCTGACTTCGCGGAGGTACTTCCGCCCCGGTGGTCCGCGGAGCCGCCAAGCGGAGCACAGCTTCTTCGACGGCCCGACGGGCCCTCACCGGCAGCCGCAGGCCTCCCAGTGAAGGAAGAGAGAGCAACGCCAAGCCGTGTTCGTGATTCAGATTCACAGCGAGTCTGCGCCCGTGTGCGTGCAGCGGAAGGTCCGTGAGGGCCACGACGATGTCCCAGTTCTCCGCACTCCCACGGTCCATGATCCGGCGCATCAAGGTGGGCGGGTCCTCCGTCCCCGACGTGAAGGGCTCACTGACCACCTCGACGTCGAACCGTCGCCTCTGGCCCGACTTGTCGGCGAGCCGAGCCGGAAGAGTCCGGGCCATGCGCTGCGCGATCTCCGTCGGCGCGTCCGGATCCGCCAGGAGAGCCACGACCGTAACGTCCTGCGACGACTCCCGCATGGCTGGACCCTCCTCGTCGGCTGTCCCGCGATCCCAAGTGCCCACAGACGCCGCCCAGGTAACGTCGACGCCGCGTGACACACTGGGCCCCGCCGGCAGGTGCAGGCCGTACGGCCGGATCACAGGGCCTGCTCCCACCACCGGGCCACGATCGCGTCCCCACCGCGAAGACCCGCTCAGGCAGCACCCCGGCACGCACCGCACGCCGCGCCGGCGACCACCACCCGGTTCAGTGTCCGCCCGGGAGCCGGAGTCCGGCAAAGCCCTGCGACGCCAATGGGTGGGGTGGGCCGCGGCAACCGGCCCTGGCTGCCGTTCACCGGCCTCTCCCGAGCGCTCTCGGCCCCGCTGTCGGCCCGCACGCCCGTCCGACCACCCGGGCAGTCGAACGCATGGGCCTGGCGCTGACTGGGAAGCCCCGACTCCGTGACATCCGCCAGGGGTGTCCACACGACTGCGCGAGCGGCACCTCCCACCGGCGTCGGACGGGTGTGGCCATTCCCCTCGCCTCCTTCTCCTTACTCGTGATGTCGTCGCCCGCTGGGTGTCATGCGAGCCAAGCGGACTCCTTGGGACGGGTGTTCGGGGAGCTGTCGGTGCCGCCGGCTGCGGCCGTGTGGCCCAGGTAGCGGTGCACGAAGTGGATGCTCATCGCGCCTTCGCCGACCGCGGAGGCCACGCGCTTCACCGAGCCGCTGCGGACGTCGCCGGCGGCGAACACGCCGGGCAGGCTGGTCTCCAACGTCAGGCAGTCGCGGCCCTGGCTCTGCCACAGCTCGGGAACCGAGCAGACCTGCGCCTCCGCGCCCGTGAGCACGTAGCCGCGCGCGTCGAGAGCGAGCGCGCCGGACAGCCAATCGGTGTGAGGGTCCGCACCAGTGAAGACGAACAGGGCCCGCGCGTCGAGGCGACGGTGCTCGCCCGTGCGGTGGTCGACCACCATGACCGCCTCCAGCACCTTGTCGCCGAGTGCCTCGGTCACCTCGGTGTGCAGCAGGACGCGCACCCTCGGGTGGCGCTCGATCTGATCGATCAGGTAGCGGGACATGTGCGCCTCGAGGCTCGGCCCACGGACCAGCAGATACACCTGTGGTGCGTACCCGGCCAGGAACAACACGGCCTGGCCCGCGGAGTTGCCGCCGCCGACCACCGCCACCGGGTCGGCACGGCACTGCTGGGCCTCGTAGACGGTCGCCGAGTAGTGGACGCTCGCGCCCTCCAACGGCTCGATGCCGGGCACTTGGAGGCGACGGTAGCGGGCGCCGGTGGCCAGGACGACGGTACGGGCAGTGATCTCGCTGCCGTCTGCGAACCCGACGGCGTAGTGGCCGTCCCGCCGTTCGAGCCGGGCCGCCTCCGCAGGAAGGCTGATCCGGGCGCCGAACTTGTCCGCCTGGAGCACGGCGCGTTCGGTGAGTTCGGCGCCGGAGATGCCGGAGGGGAAGCCGAGCAGATTCTCGATGCGGGACGACGTGCCGGCCTGGCCGCCGGTGGCCATCGCCTCGACCACGGTCGTGCCGAGGCCCTCCGAGGCGGCGTTCACCGCGGCGGCGAGACCGGCCGGACCGGAGCCGACGATCAGGACATCGCCGCGGCCGTTGCCCGATTCCAGGGACGGCAGGCCGATCAACCGGGCCAGTTCGGCGTTGCTCGGATTGCGCAGCAGGGTGGTGTCCCGCCAGATCACCAGCGGCGTCTGCTCCGGACCGACCCCGAAGCGGCGCAGCAGAGCCTCGGCCTCCTGGTCCGTCTCCAGATCGATCCAGCGGTGCGGCAGCCGGTTGCGGGCGGCGAACTCGCGCAGCCGACGGGTGTCGGGCGAATAGCGCGAACCGATGATGCGGAAACCGGCACCCTGCCCGACGAGCAGAGCGCGGCGGCCCAGGCAGGCGCGCAACACCGCATCACCGAACGTGGAGTCCCGGCTCACCAGGTCGCGCAGCTGATCCATGGACAGGGCGAGGATCTCGCCGGGATCCCTGACCACGGCGGTGTAGAAGGCCACCTGTCCGTTCAGGAGGCCGAGTTCGCCGATGAAGCGGCCGGGACCGTGCACACGCAGCAGACGTTCGCCGGGTGTGCCGTAGCCCTCGACGACGGCGATCGAGCCACTGAGGACGACGTAGAACATCTCGCACCGCTCGCCCTCCCGGATCAGCACGTCACCTGCCTTGGCGGCGCGCCGTCGGCCATGCTGCGCCAGGCGGGCCATCTGGTCGTCCGACAGGCGGGGATAGGCGCCGTGGATGTCGGGAGTCTCGAAGGGGACGCTCCCCTCCGCCTCGTCGGGCACCGGCGCCGCGCCCGGTCGCGTCTCGTCGCCGGACATCACACGAACGCCTCGTGGACGAAGCACCACCGCCAGTCCTCGCCGGGCTCCAGTGACGCCGCGATCGGATGGCCGTCGGCGGCGGCGTGGCGGCGGGCGTGCCGGTTCGGCGAGGAATCGCAGCAACCGACGCGGCCGCAGGTCAGGCAGAGCCTGAGGTGGACCCACGGAGAGCCGAGCTGCAGACACTCCTGGCACCCTTCGGGGGTCAGTGGCTGGACCGGCCGGACAAGCGCGAGGTGGGGGTCGGTTCGTACGGTCATGGCTGATCACCCTTTCCCGGTCGGTTCGCGGCCCGCGATCGACTGCTCCACCCACCGCCGCAGGGCAGGGGCAGGTGCGGCACCCGCCTGCCGGGCGATGGTCTGTCCTTTGTCGAGGACCAGCAGGGTCGGTACCGCCTGGACCTCGAAGCGCTGCGCCAGGCGCGGGTTCTTGTCGATGTCGACCTTGACCAGCTTGATCTTTCCCGCGAGGTCGGCGGCGACCTTCTCCAGTGCGGGGCTGACCATGCGGCAGGGGCCGCACCAGGTGGCCCACAGGTCGACGACGACGGGCACAGTGGCCTGCTCGACGACCTCGGTGAAGTCGTCGTCGCCCGCGTCGGCCGTCCACGGCAGAGGCTGCTTGCAGTTGCCGCACGTGGGGCGGCCCTCGGCGGCCACGGGTACCCGGTTGGTGCGCCCGCAGTGCGGGCAGGTGACGTTGGTGGCTTGCACGGTACTCATGCCGCCCTCGCTCCCTTCACGTCCTCGGGCTGGTCGTAGGTGACCACCAGCTCTCCGTGCTGGGCGTCGACGCGGACGTTCGCGCCGTCCTGTACGTCGCCGCGCAGCAGGGCGCGCCCGACCAGCGTCTCGACCTCGTGGGAGATGTAACGCCGCAGCGGCCGGGCCCCGTAGACCGGGTCGTATCCCTGGTGGGCGATCAACTCCCGTGCAGCGTCGGTGAGTTCGATGGTGATACGGCGTTCGGCGAGGCGGCGGCGCAGTTCGTCGAACTGCAGCTCCACGATCCGCTCGATCTGGCGCTCACCGAGCGGCTTGAACAGCACGATGTCGTCGACACGGTTGAGGAACTCCGGGCGGAAGTGCCCGCGCAGCTCGCCCATCACCAGGGCGCGGGCGTCCGGCTTGATCTCACCCTCGGCGGTGGCGCCGTCAAGGAGGTGCTCGGAGCCGATGTTGGACGTCATGATGATCACGGTGTTGCGGAAGTCGACCGTGCGGCCCTGAGCATCGGTGATGCGTCCGTCGTCGAGGACCTGCAGCAGGGTGTTGAAGACATCGGTGTGCGCCTTCTCGACCTCGTCGAACAGCACGACCGAGTACGGCTTACGGCGTACCGCCTCCGTGAGCTGGCCGCCTTCCTCGTAGCCGACGTATCCGGGCGGTGCGCCCACGAGCCGGCTGACGGTGTGCCGCTCCTGGTACTCGCTCATGTCGAGGCGGACCATGTTCTCCTCGGAGTCGAACAGGGCCCGGGCGAGGGTCTTGGCCAGCTCTGTCTTCCCGACGCCGGTGGGGCCGAGGAAGATGAACGAGCCGATGGGGCGGCGGGGGTCGCGGATGCCGGAGCGGGCACGGATGATGGCGTCGGCGACGAGCTTGACGGCCTCGTCCTGACCGATGACGCGCTCGCGCAGGATGTCGTCGAGGCGCAGCAGTTTCTCGCGTTCGCCCTCCTGGAGGCGGGAGACGGGGATGCCGGTCCAGGCGGCGACGATCTCGGCGATCTCCTCCTCGGTGACGACCTCGCGCAGCAGCCGGTTCTGCCCTTGTTTGGAGGCCAGTTGTTCCTCCTCCGCGGCGAGTCGACGCTCCAGGTCCTGGAGGCGGCCGTAGCGGAGTTCGGCGGCGCGGTTGAGGTCGTAGGTGCGTTCGGCCTCCTCCGCCTCGTGGCGGACCTGCTCCAGTTCCTGGCGCAGTTCCTGCACGCGGCGGATCGCCTGCCGTTCGGCCTCCCACTGGGCGTGTTTGGCGTCGGCCTCGCCGCGCAGGTCGGCCAGTTCCCTGCGCAGTTCCTCCAGGCGGGCCTTGCTGGCGGGGTCGGTCTCCTTGGAGAGGGCGGCGTCCTCGATCTCAAGGCGGGTCACCCGGCGGGTGATCTCGTCGAGTTCGGCGGGCATGGAGTCGATCTCAGTGCGCAGCCGGGCGCATGCCTCGTCGACGAGGTCGATGGCCTTGTCGGGCAGGAAACGGTCGGTGATGTAGCGGTGGCTGAGGGTGGCAGCCGCGACCAGTGAGGTGTCCTGGATCTTGACGCCGTGGAAGACCTCTAGGCGTTCGCGCAGGCCGCGCAGGATGGAGATGGTGTCCTCCACGCTCGGCTCGTCGACCAGGACCTGCTGGAAGCGGCGTTCGAGGGCGGCGTCCTTCTCGATGTGCTTGCGGTACTCGTCCAGGGTGGTCGCGCCGATCATGTGGAGTTCGCCGCGTGCCAGCATGGGCTTGAGCATGTTGCCCGCATCCATGGCTCCTTCGGCGGCCCCCGCGCCGACGACCGTGTGCAACTCGTCGACGAAGAGCAGGATCCGCCCGGCGGCGGCCTTGACCTCGCTCAGCACGGCCTTGAGGCGTTCCTCGAACTCGCCGCGGTACTTGGCGCCCGCCACGAGCGAGCCCATGTCGAGGGCGAACACCGTCCTGTCGCGCAGTCCTTCGGGCACGTCACCGCGCACGATCCGCTGGGCCAGACCCTCGACGATGGCGGTCTTGCCGACGCCGGGGTCGCCGATCAGGACGGGGTTGTTCTTGCTCTTGCGGCTGAGGATCTGGGTGACGCGGCGGATCTCGGCGTCCCGTCCGATGACGGGGTCGAGCCGCCCGGCCCTGGCCTCGGCGACCAGGTCACGGCCGTACTTCTCCAGGGCCTCGTAGGCCACCTCGGGGTTGGCGGAGGTCACGCGCTGGTTGCCGCGGATCTGGGTGAGCGCGCCGAGGAAGGAGTCGCGGGTCACGCCGTGCTCCTTCAGCAGGCGCCCGGCGGCGGTCGCCGAGCCCTCCTCGGCCAGCGCCAGCAGCAGGTGCTCCACGGACACGTACTCGTCCTTGAGGCGTTTGGCCTCCCGCTCCGCCTCGTCCAGCAGCCGGGCCAGGCGCTGGGTGACGAAGACCTGGCCCGGCGCCGCGCCCGGGCCGGTCACCTTGGGCCGGCGCGAGAGCTCCTCGCGTACGGCCGCGCGCAACTCCTCCGGCTCGGTGCCCGACTGCTGCAGCAGCCGCGGGATCAGGCCCTCCTCCTGGTCGAGGAGGGCGAGCAGCAGATGTTCGCCGTCGACCTCGGTGTGGCCCAGGCGGCCAGCGGCGCTCTGGGCCTCCTGCAGGGCTTCCTGTGACTTCTGGGTCAGGCGGTTCATGTCCATGGTGGTAGATCACTCCTCATGCCTGCACGCCGCAGCGCGGCTTCGAGCAGGCTGATGCGGTCGAGCAGGTCGAGCACCAGACCGAGGGACGCGTAGTTCAGGCACAGCCCGGTGCGCAGCCGCTGAACGCGGGCCAGGGCGGCCGGGGCCGTGGGGGCGAACATCAGCCGTCCGGAGGCGTCAGGACCGGCGTCCACCAGTCCGAGGGCGACGAACCGACGGATCAGGTCGGGATGGAGGCCTGAGCGGCGGGCCACGGTCTCCAGGGAGAGCATGGGCACGGGCACGATCGCGTACTGCACGCCCACCTCGGTCGTTCGTGCCTGGGGTGGGCGGGCCTTGGCCGGTCGGTCGGTCATCAGGTCCTCCTGGGGTCGAACGAAGAGACAGCGGCAAGTTCCTCCAGCAGCTCGCGCTCCCGGTCGGTCAGCCGGGGTGGCACCATGATCCGCAGCTCCGCGTACAGGTCTCCGTCAGCGCCGCGCGGGCTCGGCATGCCCTCGCCGCGCAGCCGCAGGCGCCGTCCGCTGGAGGACCCGGCGGGCACGGTCACCTTCGCCGTGGCACCGCTCGGGGTGCGCACCGGCACGGTCGCGCCCAGCGCGGCCTCCCACGGGGTGACCGGAAGCTTCACGTGGACGTCCCGGCCGTCGAGGCGGAACTCGGGGTGCGGCTGGATCCGCACCCTCAGGTACAGGTCGCCTGCGGGAGCGTCGTCGCCGCTCCCGCGCCCGCCCTCACCGGCCAGCCGGATGCGCTGCCCGTCGGTGGTGCCGGGCGGTACGTCGACCTGGTAGCGCCGCTGCCCGGCCGGTCCGGCGAGGGTGACCGTACGGCGGCCGCCCCGATAGGCCTCCTCGACGGTGAGCGGCAGTTCGGCCTCCTGGTCGGCGCCGGGCACGCGCATCCGCCCGGCACCGCCGAACAGCGAGCCGAACAGATCCTCGACGTCGACCCCCTCGCCCCCGAAGCCTGATGTGGAGTACCGCACCCGGGGGCCGCCGCCGGTGCTCCACCGGGAACCACCGCCGGCGCCGGCGACGACCTGCTCCTCCCAGTCCTCCGGGATCTTCCGGAAGTCCTCGCCGAAGCGGTCGTAGCGGGCTCGCTGCTCCGGATCGGACAGGACGCTGAAGGCCTCGTTGATCTCCTTGAACCGCTCCTCCGCCTGAGGGTCCTTGTTGACGTCGGGGTGGTACCTGCGGGCCAGGGTGCGGTAGGCCCGCTGGATCTCGTCCCGGTCGGCGGTGCGCGGAACGCCGAGCACCTCGTAGAAGTCGCGTGCCATGGACGGTCACTCCCGCTTGGCGACGGTCACGGCGGCAGGCCGCAGCTGCCGCTCGGCCTCCCCGTAACCGGGTCGCAGCACTTGGACCACGGTGTTCGGATCGGCGTCGGGATCCTGGACCACTCCGACCACCTCGTGCCGGGCCGGGTCGAACCGCACACCTTTCTCCGCGTGGCGCGGGTAGCCCAGGCGCTCCAGGACGTTCACGGCCTGGTCACGCACGGCCCGGACACCCTCGACGATCGCACCGGGGTCGGCGGCCCCCGCGTGGCTCAGGGCAAGTTCCAGGTTGTCGATGACGGGCAGGAAGGCCGCAGCCGTACGGGCGCGTTCGGTCGCGGCCACCCGCTCCAGCTCCCTGGCATGGCGTTTGCGCAGGTTGTCGAGGTCGGCCAGGGCGCGCCGCCAGTTGTCCTCGGCCTCTCGCAGCGCGGCCGCGTATTCGTCGTCGGGTGCAGGGCTGCCGGTTGCTGCGTCGGGCCCTGGCTCGGCCTCCTCGGTCCGCGGTCCAGGCTGCACGAGGTCCCCGCGCGGCGGCTGTACGGAGCCTTCCGGCGGCGGGTCGGGCTCTCGGCCCCGGGGTGGGATGGACATGGCGGGCACCTCAGCCCTTGTCGAACTCGGCGTCGATCACATCGTCGTCGCCCCCGGCTCCGTCCGGCGTGGCCCCGCCGGGGCCGGCTCCATCCGGTGAGCCGGTGCCCGCGGGACCGCCCGCGGCGGCTCCCGCCTGGTGGGCCGCGAGGCCCGCGAACACCTGCTGGAGTTCGGAGGCCAGCGGCCGGACCTTGTCCACTCCGGCCTCGTTCTTGACCGCATCGCGGGCCTCGGCCACCAGCATCTCGGCGCGGGCCTTCTCGTGTGCGGGCGCGGCGTCGCCGAGCTCCCCGAGGCGCTTTTCGACCTGGTAGGCGATGGCATCCAGTTCGTTGCGCGCGTCGACTGCCTCGCGCAGGGCCTGGTCCTGTCCGCGGTTGCGTTCGGCCTCCTGGACCATCCGCTCGACTTCGCTGCCGTCGAGGTTGGAGCTCTCGCTGATGGTGATGCTCTGTTCCTTTCCGGTGTCCTTGTCCCGCGCGGTGACGTTGAGGATGCCGTTGGCGTCGACGTCGAAGATGACCTCGATCTGCGGCTCGCCGCGCGGCGCGGGACGGATGTCGGTGAGCTGGAAGCGGCCCAGGACCCGGTTGTCGGCAGCCAGCTCACGCTCGCCCTGCAGGACGACGACGTCGACGGCGGGCTGGTTGTCCTCGGCGGTGGAGAAGGTCTCGGTGCGGCGCACCGGGATGGTGGTGTTCCGCTCGATGATCTTCGTCATCACTCCGCCGCGTGTCTCGACGCCCAGCGACAGCGGGGTGACGTCGAGCAGCAGGACATCCTTGACCTCACCCTTGAGGACCCCGGCCTGGATCGCGGCGCCCTTCGCCACGACCTCGTCGGGGTTGACGCTCATGTTGGGGTCCTTGCCGCCGGTCAACCTGCGCACCAGGGTCTGGACGGCGGGGATGCGGGTGGAGCCGCCGACAAGGATGACCTCGTCGATGTCGTTGTCACTGACCTTGGCGTCGTCCATGGCCTGCCGCACCGGGCCGAGGCAGCGCTCCACCAGGTCGCTGGTGATCTGTTCGAACGTGGATCGCATGATCGTCGTGGTCAGATGCTTGGGCCCGGAGGCGTCGGCCGTGATGAACGGCAGGCTGACCTGCGTCTGGGTCACCGTGCTGAGCTCGGTCTTGGCCTTCTCCGCGGCCTCGAACAGACGTTGCAGCGCCTGGGGGTCCTTGCGCAGGTCGATGCCGTTCTCCTTCTGGAACCCGTCGGCGAGCTGGTCGACCAGGCGGCGGTCGAAGTCGTCGCCGCCCAGATGGCTGTCGCCCGCCGTGGACCGTACCTCCACCACGCCGTCGCCGACGTCGAGGATGCTGACGTCGAAGGTGCCGCCGCCCAGGTCGAAGACGAGCACCGTCTCGTGCTGCTTCTTGTCCATGCCGTAGGCGAGGGCGGCCGCGGTCGGCTCGTTGATGATCCGCAGTACTTCCAGGCCGGCGATCCGTCCGGCGTCCTTGGTGGCGGTGCGCTGGGCGTCGTTGAAGTAGGCGGGCACCGTGATGACCGCCTCCGTGACCTTCTCGCCCAGCTGTTTGGAGGCGTCGTCGGCGAGTTTGCGCAGGACCTGTGCGCTGATCTCCTCGGGAGCGTAGAGCTTGTCGCGCACCTTGAAGCGGGCGGCGCCGCCGTCTCCCTCGACCACGTCGTACGTGACGGCCTTGGTCTCTTCGGAGATCTCGTCGAAGTGCCGGCCGATGAACCGTTTGGCCGAGTAGATGGTGCCCTTGGGGTTGAGGATCGCCTGGCGGCGGGCCAGCTGGCCCACCAGGCGCTCGCCGGTGTCGGTGAAGGCCACCACGGACGGTGTCGTGCGGTTGCCCTCGCTGTTGGGTACGACCGACGACTCGCCGCCCTCCCAGACGGCGATCACCGAGTTCGTGGTGCCCAGGTCGATGCCTACTGCCTTGGCCATGAGGAACTCCTTTCACGACGGGCGACCCCGTTCGTCCTCGGAGACGCGCCCGGCTTTCCGCACTCGCTCAGGTGACGGCGGGTCCGCTCCGCGGGCCGCCGCTCTTCCAGGCCCCGCTGCCGGTGCTGGTGCCGGTCCCGCTGGGCAGTTCGGTCAGCAGCCGCACCGCCTCCTCGGCGACCGCTTCGTCGGCGACGACGTCGTACTGGCTGGGCTGCATGAAACTCACCGAGGCGAAGTCCCGGCGGCCACGCTGGGCCGCGTGCACCACCAGGCCGAGCAGAGCACCGACGAGGGCTCCGAAAACCAGCCCGAACAGGGCGAGCAGCAGTCGTGACACGACCGGGTCCAGCCAGTTCAGCAGCCCGAAGATCCACCCGATCAGTGCTCCGGCCAGGGCGCCGCTCGCCGCACCGTGCAGTGCGGCCCCGCCAAGTCCCATGCGGCCCGTCACCTGCTCGACCAGGCGCGCGTCCTGCCCGCTGATGGCCACCCTCTCCACGGGAAAACCCCGAGGCGAGGTCCTGCGGGCCCGCTCGTTCATCAGCCAGTCCTCCCTGCCAGGCCACCAGTGCGCCCGGCGAGCCCGACACGCCCAGGGTGGCAAGGGAGCAGCGCGCTCCGCCTGCACCCGACAGGTCAGAAATCGACGCAGTCGGTCGGTCCAGGAGAGCAAGGCCAAAATCCAGACAAGTCGGATGACGTTGCCTAGGCTGGCGCTCGGGGCTCGCCCAGTCGTGGATCCCACGACTCGCTCGATCGCCTCCGACGACCGGAGGAGAACGGAGTGATCCATGGCCTGCCATCCGTCGCGGAGGCTGCCCCCTGACGTGTCCGACCAGCAAGTGACCCGCCGACCGAGCGACACCGCGGGCACCGGACGGCACGACCCCAGCCCGCTCGCGGCGCTGGACCCACACGGGCTGCTGGTGCTGTCCCACGCCCTGTTCGCCTGCGCCGAGCAGAGTGAGATCGTGCGGTTGGCCATGGGGCACGTCAGTGCCCTTGGTCCCTACCACGCCGAGGCCGGATACCTCGTGACGAGCGACGGTTTGGCCCGCGTCCCCGGCCACGACGCGGGAGCGCCGAAGGCCGACGACGCACGGATGAAGGACCTGGGCGAGGCCGACGGCTCCGTATCCCTTCCGGAACGGTCCTGGGCCTGGGCGTTCGGCCTGCGCGGGGCCGGCGGTCTGCTCGGCTACATCCTGGTCTCCGCCCGCTCCGGGCCCGACGAGCAGGGGCGTTTCCTCCTCTCGACCCTCGTGGGGCTCGCGTCGGCGGCCCTGTCACTGACGGTCACGCGTGCCGCGCGGCACGACGAGGCCGGTGAACTCAGCCAAGTCCGCACCGAACGGGACACCGCGTTGGTGCAGCTGGACATCATGCGCTCCGAACTGCACCTGCAGAAGACCGTGCACGAGGCCCTCGCCCGTGTCGCTGCCCGGGGCGGCGGCGAGGACGCCCTCACCCAAGCGCTGTACGAACTCACCGGGCTGTCGGCGCTCGTCGAGGACCGGTTCGGCAACCTGAGGTCCTGGGCGGGTCCCGGCCGCCCCGATCCCTATCCGGTGCGGTCCTCGACCCATCAGGAAGAGATGCTGCGGCAGGCCGCGCGCGAGCCGGGCCCGGTCAGAGTCAAGGACCGGCTGATCGCCCTGGTCCGCCCGCGCGGCGACGTCCTCGGCGTACTCGCCCTCGACGATCCCGAGGCGACGGCCGACGAGCACACCGTGTTCGCCCTGGATCACGCCCAGCGGTCGCTCGCCCAGGAGCTCATGCATATGCGCGAACTCGCCGAGGTCGAACTGCGGCTGCGCCGCCAGCTGATCGACGACCTGTTGGAGGGCACTGAAGAGACGAGCGCCTATGCCCGGGCTGAAGCCGTCGGCCACGACCTGCAACGCACCCATTACGTGGTCGTGGTGCACTGGCCGGGCAACGCCCCTGACGACTCCTTCACCCGTGCAGTGGAGCAGGCGACAGCCATCTCGGCGACCCGTCCGCTGATCACCCGTCGCGGGGACCGGATGGTACTGCTGACCGAAGCGAGGCCCTACGACGATGCCGTGTACACGGCGCTGGCCCATGAGCTGGGAACGCCCGGCGGAGCGATCGGGGTGAGCACCCGCTGCGACTCCCCGGACGACATTCCCCGCTGTTACCAGGAGGCATTGCGGGCCCTGGATGTGCGGCAGAACTCCCGCCAGCGCAGCGGGACGACGTTCTTCGACGACCTCGGGCTGTACCGGATCCTGGGGCCCGGAAACGATCTCCGGGAGCTCGAAGACTTCGTGCGAGAGTGGCTCGGCCAGCTGATCGACTACGACGCGGAGCACGACACCGAGTTGGTGGAGACGCTCGCGCGCTACTTCGACTGCGGAGGCAACTACGACGATGCGGCCGCCGCGCTGACGGTCCATCGCAGCACCCTGCGCTACCGGCTGCAGCGCATCCGTGAGATCAGCGACCGCGACCTGGCGGACGTGGACACCCGGCTCAATCTGCAGGTGGCAACGCGCGTCTGGAAGATCATCCTGGGCGGGCGGCGCTGACCGCGGGCGCCTGGTGGGCAGGCGCTTCGGGTCAGCCCGGCACTTGTTGTGGCCTGACCGTCTATCGCCCAGCCCCTCCGAGCTGCGGAAGCTGCCCGCACATGAGGTGTGTTGCCGGGTACCGTCCCGCTCACTCTGCCTGAACCGCCCCGAGGGAGGCTCCAAGCACCCTCGCGTCGGCGAGGGGCCGCGACCTGACCGCGGCCACCGGATCATCCGGATCTGCGAGCTACTGGGCGTCCCCATCCTGGCCGACCGTACCCATCAAATGCGGCTTGGCACGACAGCACTGAAAACGCTCATCGAAGCAAGCCTGGTGAACACCGCAGGACGGGGTAAGCGGATTCCCGCAAGGTCCCCCGCACGTAAGTGATGCCTACCCCCATGGCGCAGACACGAGACGTCGTTGAACTCATATGCGCAGCGTCGAAGCCGACCAGGCTACCGTCCTTCGGGAATTCTCCGATCTGCTGATCGCACACGCTCTGGCGGAAGAGGCGAGGTCTATCCCGCCCTGAAGCGCTACAAGAACATCGACGACGATGAGGTGGAACACGGCGAGGAGGAGCACGACGAGGGCAACAAGGCGCTCCTGGAACTCCTGGAAGTCGACGAGGTCGGCCCCGAGGAGTGGGATGAGAAGCTGGAAGAACTCGTGCCGGCCGTCACGCACCACGCCGACGAGGAGGAGCGCACCATCCTGAACGGAGCGCGCAAGAATGTCGCCATGGAGCGCCGCCAGGAACTGGGCGAGGCGTTCATGGAAGAGCGCGAACGGCAGCTCAAGGCAGGCTGCGATGCCGTCGACATCGTGCGACGCATCGTCAGCTCCTGACCACTTTCCGTAGCCGCGCCCTATATGTCCCTGCTTCGGAACATGTCTGTGGGCCCCTCAAGAAATCCGAGCAGTCGGACGACCAGCACGACCCTCACCGCGCTTGCCTCGCTCAGCCCAGGCCGCCATTCACGGTGCCGTGAAAGTCCGCTATGGCCTTCTTTCGGCCATGCGGCATAAGATGCTGTGCACCTCTGCCGGGACCGCGGCTCCCAAGCCGCGTTGACACCTGTGCCCTGGACGGACCGCGGAGGTGCGGTATGGCTCGTACACCCTCGATCGAGAAGCATCGTTCCGCCTGGCGCCTCCGGGCGCTGTGCGTGGGCGAGGACCCCGAACTGTTCTTTCCTCTGGTGGAGACGGACACCGCGACGGCGCGTGCCCGGGCCGTATGCCGCCGGTGCCCGGTGCTGCTCGCCTGCCGGGACTGGGCCGTCCGCCACGGTGAGGCGGACGGCGTCTGGGGCGACACGACCGCGAGCGAGCGCAGAGCGATCCGCGGCGCCCTCCTCGCAGATCGTCCATCCGGATCCGCTTGAGCAGCTCGCCGACGTGAGGGTCGGGCGCCGATACGGCACGTAGGGAACCGACCCGTCAGCGACTGGGCACCGTCGGCTGCCGCGCCCCCGGCGCTGTCTCGCGTCGGTTGTCGGCGCCCAGGGCGCGCAGGATCTCCTCCACGCTCTGTTTGGCGTCGCCGAACAGCATGCTGCTGTTCTCCCGGAAGAACAGGGGGTTCTGCACACCCGCATAACCGGAGGCCATGGAGCGTTTGAAGACGACGACCTGCTCGGCTTCCCAGACCCGCAGCACCGGCATCCCGGCGATCGGGCTCGCCGGGTCGTCGGTCGCGGCCGGGTTGACGGTGTCGTTCGCACCGATGACCAGCACGACCGAGGTGCCGCCGAAGTCGTCGTTGATCTCGTCCATCTCCAGGACGATGTCGTAGGGCACCTTCGCCTCGGCCAGCAGCACGTTCATGTGACCGGGCAGGCGCCCGGCGACGGGATGGACGCCGAAGCGGACCTCGACGCCCCGCCCGCGCAACTGCCGGGTCAGCTCCGCGACGGGATGCTGGGCCTGGGCGACGGCCATGCCGTAGCCGGGGGCGATGATCACCGAGCGGGCCTGCGCGAGCATCTCGGCCACCTCCGCGGCCCGCACCTCGCGGTGCTCCCCCTGCTCCTCCGCGCCGCCGGACGCCGCCTCGATACCGAAACCGCCCGCGATGACGGAGAGGAAGGACCGGTTCATCGCCTTGCACATGATGTACGACAGGTAGGCGCCGGACGAGCCCACGAGCGCGCCGGTGACGATGAGCAGGTTGTTGTCGAGGAGGAAACCGGCCGCGGCCGCCGCCCAGCCCGAGTAGCTGTTCAGCATGGAGACGACGACGGGCATGTCGCCGCCGCCGATGGAGGCGACCAAGTGCCAGCCGAGCGCCATGGCCAGCGCGGTCACCGTGATCATCAGGGGCAGGCTCGGACTGATCGTGAACCACACGGTCAGCGCGACGAACGCCACGAGCGCCCCGACGTTCAGGGCGTTCTTGCCCGGCAGCATCAGCGGCCGGGACTTGATGCGCGCCGACAGCTTCAGGAACGCGACGATCGAGCCGGTGAAGGTGACCGCGCCGATGAAGAGGCCGATGAACACCTCGGCGTGGTGGATGCCGAGCAGGTCGGCACCGATACGGTCCTGCGCCGCGCCGTGGGACTCCACCTCCAGGTAGCTGTTCCAGCCCACCAGCACCGCGGCCAGGCCGACGAAGCTGTGCAGGACGGCGATGAGTTCGGGCATCTGCGTCATCTCGACGCGCCGGGCCCGCCACAGGCCCAGCCCCGCGCCGAGCGCCATCGCCAGCACGATCAGCGCGACCGCTCCGGCGCTGATGCTCTGCGCCGCGACCACCACGGTGGCCACCAGGGCGAGACCCATGCCGGCGATGCCGTAGACGACGCCGGCACGGGAGGTGCGGTGCTGGGACAGACCGGCCAGGCTGAGGATGAACAGCAGGGCGGCGACCAGGTCGGCCGCGTGGGAGGCGGTCAGGGAGGTCATCTCGGCTCAGCCTTTCGAGAACATGGACAGCATGCGGCGGGTGACGGCGAAACCCCCGAAGACGTTGACGCTCGTCAGCAGGATCGCCACGACCGACAGCGTGGTGACGATCCAGCTCTCGTGCCCGATCTGCAACAGGGCGCCGATCACGACGATCCCGGAGATCGCGTTGGTCACCGACATCAGCGGGGTGTGCAGCGCGTGGTGCACCTTGCCGATGACGTAGTAGCCGATCACCACCGCCAGTGCGAACACCGTGAAGTTGCCGGCGAGTTGGGCCGGAGCGAAGGCCACCAGCAGGAACATCGCGAGCATTCCGAGCCCGATCAGGCCGAAGCGCCGGGCGGGCGTCAGTCCTGGCTGGGTCGGTGCGGGCGCCTCGGGTGCGGCCGCGGGCGGTGCGGCAGGGACTGCCGAGACCGCGACGGGCGGCGGCGGCCAGGTCACGGCACCGTCCCGCACCACGGTCACCGCCCGCTGCACGACGTCGTCGAAGTCGATCGTCAGCTGCCCGTCCTTGCCTGGGGTCAGCAGTTTCAACAGGTTCACCAGGTTCGTGCCGAACAGCTGCGAGGCCTGGGCCGGAAGCCGGGAGGCCAGGTCGGTGTAGCCGATAAGGGTCACCCCGTTGTCGGTCACCACGATCCGGCCCGGCACAGTGCCCTCGACGTTGCCGCCCATCGCGGCGGCCATGTCGACGATGACGCTTCCGGGCTTCATCACGGCCACGTCCTCGGCCGTCAGCAGGCGCGGCGCGGGCCGCCCCGGGATCAACGCGGTGGTGATGACGATGTCCACGTCCCCGGCCTGCTCGTGGTAGAGCTCGGCGGCGGCGCGGTCGTAGTCGGCGGAGGTCGCCTTGGCATAGCCGTCGGTGCTCGCTTCCTGCGCGGCGTTCACCGGCAGATACTCGCCGCCCAACGACGTCACCTGGTCCGCGACCTCCGGACGCGGGTCGGTGGCGCGCACGATCGCCCCGAGGCTGGAGGCGGCGCCGATCGCCGCGAGACCGGCCACGCCCGCGCCGGCCACCAGCACCTTCGCCGGCGGCACCTTGCCCGCCGCGGTGACCTGACCGGTGAAGAACCGTCCGAAGACGTGCGCGGCCTCGATGACCGCGCGATAACCGGCGATGTTCGCCATCGAGGACAGCACGTCCATCGACTGGGCCCGCGAGATGCGCGGCACCGCGTCGAGCGCCAGGGCCGTCACCCCGGCATCGGCGAGCGCCTGGAGCGACTTGGGATTCTGCGCCGGGGCCAGCAGGGCGACCACGACCGCGCCCCTCCGCAACCGGCGGATCTCAGCCGCGGTGGGGGCGTTCACCTTCAGGACGACGTCCGCCTCCCAGGCCTCGGCAATCCTGGCGCCGACGTCGGCGTACGCCTGGTCGTCGAACCCTGAGGCCTCGCCGGCCCCGGACTCGACGACGACCTCATAGCCGAGGCCGAGCAGCAGCCGTGTCGTCGCCGGGGTCGCCGCGACCCGTGTCTCTCCGGAGACGGACTCGGCCACGACGCCTACGCGGCGAGGAGGATGGTGCGCGCTTTCTGCAGCAGACATGTCCTGTATCTCTCGTCAGAGGAGGTGCGAAAGGGAGATCTGCGGTGCGTGGGTTACGACGTCCTGCCCCGTGATCGCCGGTACCTAACCCGCCGGTCGAGTACGGGCCGACAGCACGTGGCGGCGATGTTCTTCGCCCTGTGCTACCGAAGGGAAAACGCGGCCGGCCGCGGTGGCTGGCCCGGCGATCCGGCAACCCGCGACGACCGCGTCGCGCTCGATCACGCCCTGAGCCACATCGACACCGACATGACCACTTACGCCCAGGGACTCCATCTCGAGCGCAGCGCAACGCAACGCAGCGCAGCGCAACGCACGCCGCATCCGCACCCCGAGAAGGTGTCGCTCACGAGACCGGATCGACCGCCGCCGCTTCAGCAGTCCAAGATCGCCGATACGACCTCGCCCTGATCGACGACTTGTCCGGGCACCCACCCGCCGAGGCCACCGGCCTGTCCGTCCGTCGTCCGCGCCGCGCGGACATCGTCCTGGCGATCCCCATGACCCACCCGCTCGCCACCCACCTCGGCCCGGCAAATGCCGTACAGCTGCGACAGCCCGTCCGCAACCAGCCCTGGCTGTCCGCCTCCACCGGCCACCCCGCCCGAGCGCATTCGTCGCCAGGGTGCAGGCAGCGCCTTCCTACCCACCGGCCTCGCCCAGGAGCACGCAGGCGTGGCCGCGCTGCGGCCGCGCCCCCACATGCAGCGACGCGTCAGCTGACCCCAAGTCCGACCGCCAGCGTCAGTTCAAGGACCCGGTCCGGCGATGCGAGATCCGGAAACAGCTCCCGCAGCTGAGACATCCGGTACCGGACTGTCTGGGGATGGACGAACAACGCCGCCGCCACCTCCTCCCGCCTGCCCTGGTGCAGCAGCCACGCCCGCAACGTCTCCTCCAGCCGCCGTGCGGTCGCGACCGGCAAGGTCCGCAGCGGTGCGAGGGCTCGGGCACGCAGGTCTGCGAATGCGTCCACGTCGGCGCTCAGCACCAGCTCGGGCAGGTGGTCCTCGGTGTCGCGGATATCGCACGAGAGGGAGCGCGCGCGTGCGGCTCGTGCGTACGAGGCGGACGCACGCGTCCATGGCCGGGCCGGGCCGACCACGGCGGTGCGGTCGGTCAGCTGCCGCAAGAGATGGGATCGGTCGGCATCGGGGACGAGCAGCACGCCGAAGGCATCGGGCAGATCGTCGAGGACGAGGGTGCTCGGGTCGAGCGTGCGGTAGGCGGGCCGGGCCTGGGCAGCGGGCAGCAGGACCGCGGTCAGCGAAACCGGAGGCTGCCACCCGGCGCGTTGCGCGGAGGCCAGCAGCACGTCCGGGCTCGCGCCGGCGAGGAGGTCGCGGGCCAGGTGTTCCAGGTGGCGCTCGTGGGCCCGGCCCTGGGCGGCCAGTTCGTCGGCGTGGCCTGCGGCGCTCGCGGCGGAGAGCTCGTCGATGTAGGCGAAGGTCAGCTCGGCGAACTTGGCGACCTCGGCGGCGGGCAGACCTGCGGGTACGGCACCGGCTGCCAGGCATCGCCAGGCCACGCGGGCACCGACGCGGTAGGCGCTGAGCAGGGCGTCCATCGAACGGCCGTCGCGGACCTCGCCGCGCCCCAGCTCGTAGGCTGCGTCACCGGCGTCGACGCCAGTGGCGTTCCCGCTCGCGAGGTCCAGGTAGTGTCCGAGGGCGGTGCGGACAGCTCGGCGGATGGTCGCGCCCATGCTGCCCGACAGAGCGTTGGCGTAGGAAGGGACCTCGTCGATGATCGCCTGCACGACCTCGTCGGCGGTGGTCTTCAGCTCGGCCCGCAGTGCGGTGACCGTCGTCTCGTCCAGGGCCAGTTCGCTGGCTCTTTGGATTGCATGGCTCATGTTTTGTTCCCTGCGAACAATTCAGCCGACCAGATTTACGTCCTGCGGTCAGGACTTTACGCCTTGGGGCACAGCAAGCTGGAGTCATGACGAGTGTGGCCCTGCGCAGCAGGGCGTGGAAACTGCTGGAGATGGTCACGACGCCGCTGCTGCCGTCGGACTACCTCGACCTGGTCAGCCCGCTGCGGGCGGGCGCTGACCTGCGGGGGCGCATCGAGGCCGTGCACCCCGAGACGGGTGACGCCGCGACCGTCGTGATCAGGCCGGGACGGGGCTGGCGCGGCCACACGGCCGGACAGTACGTGCGGATCGGGGTCGACGTCGACGGGGTGCGCCTGTGGCGTGCCTACTCCCTCACCTCGCCGACAAACCGCCAGGACGGCCGCGTCACGATCACCGTGAAGGCGATCCCGGACGGCAAGGTCAGCAACCACCTGGTCCGCAGGGCGAAACCGGGCACGCTGATCCAGCTCGACCAGCCGACCGGTGACTTCGTGCTGCCGCAGGCCAAGCCCGCCAAGGTGCTCTACCTGACGGCCGGCAGCGGCATCACGCCCGTGATGGGCATGCTGCGCGACACCGAGTTCGACGACGCGGTCATGGTCCACTGCGCGCCACGGCCGCAAGACGTGATCTTCCGCAACGAACTGCATGACCTGGTCGCCGACAAGAAGCTGCGGCTCACCGAGGTGCACACCGACACGGACGGCATGCTCGACATCGCCCGCCTCGACGAACTCGTGCCCGACTGGGCCGAGCGCGAGACCTGGGCGTGCGGGCCCGCCGGCCTGCTCGACGCCGCCGAAAAGCACTGGGCCGAACACGGCGTCCCGGAGCGCCTGCACACCGAACGCTTCCGCCCCGGCATCGTCGTCACCGGCGACGGCGGCGAGGTCACCTTCAGTGCCACCGGCAAGAGCGTCGACGCGGACGGCGCCACGCCGTTGCTGGACGTTGGCGAGGAAGCCGGCGTCCTCATGCCCTCCGGGTGCCGCATGGGCATCTGCTTCGGCTGCATCACTCCGCTCAAGGCGGGCGCCGTCCGCGACCTTCGCACCGGCGAGATCACCGAAGCCGAGCCGGGCGTCCTCATCCAGACCTGTGTGTCCGCCGCGGCGGGCCCGTGCAGCATCGAACGGTAGGAGCACTTTGACCGCCATCGACCCCACCGCCCACCTGACCGCAGAGCAGATCGAGGAGCTCGGCCGCGAGCTGGACGCGATCCGCGACGAGGTGATCGCCGGCCGCGGCGAGAAAGACGCCGCCTACATCCGCAAGGTCATCTCGGCGCAGCGCAAGCTCGAACTGGTCAGCAGGGGCGTGCTGCTGTTCTCGATCTTCCCGCCCGCGTGGCTCATCGGCACCGCCGGGCTGTCCGTGGCGAAGATCATGGACAACATGGAGATCGGCCACAACATCCTGCATGGCCAGTGGGACTGGATGCGGGACCCGAAGATCCACTCCACCACCTGGGAATGGGACCACGTCTCGCCGGCCGACCAGTGGAAGCACTCGCACAACGAGCTGCACCACACGTACACCAACGTGATCGGCAAGGACAACGACCTCGGCTACGGCATCATGCGCGTCGACGAGGACCAGAAGTGGCACCCCTTCCACCTCGGCCAGCCGCTGTGGAACTTCCTCAACGCCTGCTTCTTCGAGTACGGCATCGCGGCGTACGACCTGGAGCTCGGCAAGAACCTCAACAAGCGCCGCCGCAAGAACCCTGAGTTCCGCGCGCGGGCCAAGGCCGTGGGCCGCAAGATCCGCAAGCAGGTCCTCAAGGACTACGTGATCCACCCGCTGCTGTCCGGCCCGTCGTTCCTCCCCACGCTCGCCGCCACGTTCACCGCGAACCTGGTCCGCAACATCTGGTCCCACTCGGTGATCATGTGCGGGCACTTCCCCGAGGGCGTGCAGGTCTTCGAGCGCCGGTCGATCAAGGGCGAGACGCGCGGCCAGTGGTACCTGCGCCAGATGATGGGCTCCGCGAACATCAGCGGCAGCAAGGCCATGCACTTCATGACCGGCAACCTCTCGCACCAGATCGAGCACCACCTGTTCCCGGACCTGCCGAGCAACCGGTACGCCGAGGTCGCGGTGAAGGTGCGGGCACTGTTCGAGAAGTACGAGCTGCAGTACGTCACCGGGTCGCTGCCCAAGCAGGTGTTCTCCGCCTGGCACAAGGTCTTCCGGCTCTCCCTGCCGAACAAGAAGCCCGCGGTCACCATCCCGGGCCGCGAGCAGGAACTCGTCGCGGCCTGACTCACGGTACGGGTTCGGTCTGCCGACGGGCCGGCCGGGCGGGAAGCATGGACCTGTGACGTGGACACTGCCGGAACCCATGGAGGTTTGCTGCCGTCCGTCGTCCACTGCGGGCATGGGTCAGGGCCCTCCTGTGTGAAGGACCCTGACCCTCCGGGCTTGCGATGCTGCTCCGCGCGGCGATGCGGAGGCCACCGTGTCCGGGGCACCCACGCCGCTAGTGCCGCTCGTCGAGGCCTCCGGTGACCTGAACCCCCGCGTGCTGTCGTGCCGCGCCCCTCGGCGATGACGTCTTTTCAGGTCATGCGCTCTCGGCGGCCAGCGTGGGGTAGTCGGTGTAACCGCGGTGGTCGCCGCCGTAGAAGGTGGCCGCGTCGGGGGTGTTGTAGGGGCCGCCGGCCGCAAGGCGGGCGGGCAGGTCCGGGTTGGCCAGGAACAGCGCGCCGAAGGCGACGATGTCCGCGGTGCCGTCCTCGATGTGGGCTAGAGCGCCCGGGCCGGTGGTCTCGGGGTGGGTGAAGGGGTTGAGGATGAACGCCGACGGCCAGTCCTTGCGCAGCCGGGCGGTCAGGTCGCGGTCCGGGCTCTCGACCAGGTGCAGGTAGGCGAGGTCAAGCCGGGCGAGTGCGGTGATGAGGGTGGTGTAGGTGGCCAGCACGTCGGCCGGGTCGGTCTCGGCGATGTCGTTGTAGGGATTGCCGGGAGAGATGCGGAAGCCGGTCCGGTGGCCGCCGATCGCCTCCGCGACGGCCCGGGCTACCTCGATACCGAAGCGGGCCCGGTCCGCGGCGCCGCCTCCCCAGCTGTCGGTGCGCAGGTTGGTGTTGGGGGCGAGGAACTGGTGGATCAGGTAGCCGTTCGCGCCGTGGATCTCCACACCGTCGAAACCGGCGGTGATCGCGTTGCGCGCGGCGTCGGCGTAGTCGGCGATCGTCCGGGTGATGTCGTCCTGGTCCAGTTCCTTCGGCGTGACGTAGTCCTGGGGGCCCTGGTAGGTGAAGACCTGGCCCGCCGCCGCGACCGGGGAGGGAGCGACGGGGCGCAGGCCGCCGGGCAGCAGGCTGGGGTGGCTGATGCGGCCGGTGTGCATCAGCTGCGCGAAGATCGTGCCGCCCCGGGCGTGGACGGCGTCGGTCACCTTCCGCCAGGCGTCGACCTGCTGGGCGGAGTGCAGGCCCGGGGTGTTGGTGTAGCCCTGGCCGGCCGCCGACGGCTGGATGCCCTCGGTGATGATCAGGCCGGCGCTCGCGCGCTGGGCGTAATAGGTGGCCATCAGTTCCGTCGCCGTGGCGGCGGAAGCGTCGGCGCGGCTGCGGGTCATCGGCGCCATCGCGATGCGGTTGGCGAGCGTCTTGCCGCTCAGGTCGATCGGGTCGAATGCGGTGGTCATGGCGGCTTCCTTCGAAGAAGGGGTCGGGTGGAACAGACAGGGTGGAAGAGACAGGCGGCAGCATGGATCTGGCGCGATGCCGGGGGCCGGGACCTCAGCAGGTCTCGTTTCGGCTGGTCAGGGGCACTTTCTGCGTTGCCGTCACCAGTCGGGCAGCCTGCTCCGGGAGAGCGCGGTCTTAGTTGAGCGGTACGTCCGCGACGGCCTTGAGGTGGCTGAACGTCTCGAGGGAGTACCGGCCGTGGTATCGGCCCATGCCGCTTTCTCCGACGCCTCCGAAAGGCAGGCCGGGCATGAGCAGTTGCATCACCGGCTGGCCCCAGGCGACGCCGCCGGAGGACGTCTCGTTCACCAGGCGCGACTTGACGGCCTCGGACGTGGTGAAGGCGTAGAGAGCGAGGGGCTTGTCGCGTTCGTTGATGAAGGCGATGGCGGCGTCGAGGTCTTCGACTTCGACGACGGCGAGGATCGGACCGAAGATCTCCTCCTGCATGACGGGCGACGCGGGGTCGACATCGGTGAGCACGGTCGGTGCGATGTACAGGTCGTCGCGGTCGTGCCGGCCTCCCACCGCCACCTGGCCGGAGTCCAGCAGAGCGGTGAGCCGGTCGAAGTGCCGCTCGTTGATGATCCGGCCGAAGTCGGCTGAGGTCTGTGGGGTGGGGCCGAAGTGGGCGTCGACCGCCGCGCTCAGGGCGGGGACCAATGCGGCGGCGGTGGTCGCATCGGCCAGTACGTAGTCGGGGGCTATGCACTGCTGGCCCGCGTTGCCGAACTTGGCGCCGACCAGCCGCTTCGCGGTCTCGTCCACGTCGGCGTCAGGCGCCACGAAGACCGGTGACTTGCCCCCGAGTTCAAGCGTGACGGGGGTGAGGTTCTTGGCTGCAGCAGCCATGACGATCCGGCCGACCGCCCCATTGCCGGTGTAGAAGATCTTGTCGAATCGCTGCGCCAGCAGGGCCGTGGTCTCCTCTGCGCCCCCCTCGACCACGGTGAGCACATCGGCGTCGAAGTACTCTCGCAGGAGGCGCGAAGCGACCGCCGAGGTGTGCACCGACATCTCGCTCGGCTTGGCCACCACGGTGTTCCCTGCGGCCAGCGCGCCGATGATCGGGTCGATGAGCAGGTGCAGCGGGAAATTCCACGGAGCGATTACCAGGACGACCCCGAGCGGGTCGTACGTGGTGTAGGCCGTGGTCGTGGGACCGAAGTGGGCGGGAACCTCCACCGGGCGAGGTCGAAGCCAGTCTTCGAGATTCGCCAGTGCCTCGTCGATGTCGGCGACAGTGAAATCGATCTCCTGCGTCTTCGCCTCGGCGGCGTTCTTCCTCAGGTCCGCCCAGAGCGCCTCGAGCAGCTCCTGCTCGTTCTCCACCAGCAGGGCCCGCAGGCGCTGCAGCTGGCTGACGCGCCAGTCCAGCGGGCGTGTGACGCCGGTGTTGAACGTCGCGCGAAGGCGGCCGACCACCTCCGCAGCCGTTTCCGTCCGGTGCGTCCTCGACTCGATCCCCTGTGTTGCGGTCATGGGATGTACTCCGTTCTTGATGCACGCCACGCCCCGGCCGCCTTCCGGCCGGGCACGGTGACGAGCGTCCCGGAGGGGCCGGCATCCACCCAGGCCACGGCATTGCGTACGCGCGCTGTGCCTACCACTGATTGGGGCAGGCTGGTGTGCGTGCGACCGTGGATACTCGGAGGCATGGACGAACACTCCGAATCGGTGCACGAGCCCGCAGCCGGCGCTCTGGACCCGCGTGCCGAGCTCAGCGAGTTCCTGCGCACCCGTCGGGCCCGGCTGAAGCCGGATGACGTGGGGCTGCGGGGCTTCGGACGGTACCGGCGGGTGCCGGGGCTGCGCCGCGAGGAGCTGGCACAGCTGGCCGGGGTGTCGGTGGCGTACTACACGCGGCTGGAACAGGGCAACGGGCGGACCGTGTCGACGGAGGTCCTCGACGCCATCGCCCGCGCGCTCAGACTGAGCGACGCCGAGCACGCCCACCTCACGCACCTGGCGAAGCCGAAGCGGCACAAGAAGAAGCCGGCCGGCCGCACCCAGCAGGTGCGGGGCCCCCTGCGGACGCTGCTGGACACCATGGACAGTGTCCCGGCGATCCTCGTGGGGCGGCGTTCGGACATCCTTGCCTGGAACCGGATGGCCGCGGCGGTCTTCGGCGACTGGGCCGAGCTGCCGACTCGGGAGCAGAACTGGGCGCGGCTGGTGTTTCTGCGGCCCGAGTACCGCGACCTGTTCGTGGACTGGGAGCTCAAAGCCGGCGACGTCGTCTCTCAGCTGCGCATGGACGCCGGCTCCCATCCAGGCGACCCGCAGCTGTCCGCGCTGGTGGGCGAACTCTCCGTGAAGAGCGAGGAGTTCAGGCGGCTGTGGGCCACCCACGACGTCAAGGAGAAGTGCCACGGCATCCAGCGCCTGCTCCACCCGCTGGTCGGCGGACTCGACCTCCGCCTCGAGTCGTTCCACCTGGCCGACGACCGCGAACAGGTGCTGGTGACCTACCACGCCGAGCCCAACTCCCCGTCGGCGGAGGCACTGCGACTGCTGGCCAGCTGGGGCACCGACGCGACCAGGGCGGGAACAGGCACGTCGTCGGCGCGCAGGCCTTGATGAACTCCCCTTGATCATCAGGGGGGTGTCGGATTCAAGACGGCGCGAGTGGCGCGGGCGGACTCCCGCCGCTCCGGAAGGCGGCGGGAGTCGCGAGCGGGTCAGCCGTGGAACTGGTTCGCCGGGACCGGGAGCCCGTAGTGCTCGCGCAGTGTCGTGCCTTCGTACTCCTCGCGGAACAGCCCCTTGCCGCGCAGGATCGGCAGCACGTGCTCGACGAAGGCCGCGAGGCCCGACGGCAGGGCCGGAGCCATGATGTTGAACCCGTCCGCGGCACCACCCTCGAACCAGGCGATGATCGTGTCCGCGACCTGCTCGGGCGTGCCGACGAACTCGAAGTGACCGCGTCCGCCGCCGAGCCGCGAGATGATCTGCCGGACCGTCAGCTGCTCGCGCACCGCGAGATCGATGATCAGGTCGGAGCGGCTCTGCGTTCCTTCCAGCTTGGGCCTGGCGAGAATGAAGTCCGGCAGGGGCTGGTCGAGTTGGAAGACCGACGGCTCCGTCTCGAACACGGCGGCCAGCTGGCGGAGCCCGTACTCCGGGACGCGCAGCTCGTCGAACTGCCGCGCAAGCGCCCGGGCCTCCTCCTCGGTCGACCCGATGTACGGGACGATGCCGGGCAGGACGATCACGCCGTCCGGGTCGCGGCCCGCGGCCCTGGTCCGGGCCTTGATGTCGGCGTAAAAGGCGGCCGCGCGCTCGTACGTGGTGTGCGCGGTGAAGATGGCCTCAGCGTGGCGGGCCGCGAAGTCCTTGCCGTCCTCCGAGGAACCGGCCTGGACGAGCAGCGGGTAACCCTGCGGCGGGCGCTCGACGTTGAGCGGGCCGGCCACCTTGAAGTACCTGCCCTGGTGGCCGAGCCGGTGCAGCCGCCCGGGGTCGGCGTAGCGTCCGGTGGTCCGGTCCGCGACGACGGCCTCGGACTCCCAGCTGTCCCACAGCGACTTGGCGACCTTCAGGAACTCGTCAGCCCTGGCGTAGCGTTCGGCGTGCCCAGGGCGGTTGTCGAGGCCGAAGTTGGCCGCTTCGTCCGCCCCGGCCGAGGTGACGATGTTCCAGCCGGCGCGGCCGCCGCTGACGTGGTCCACGGACGCGAGTCGACGGGCGAGGTTGTACGGCTCGTTGTACGTCGACGACACGGTCGCGATGAGGCCGATCCTGCTGGTCGCCTGGGACAGCGCGGTCAGCAGGGTCAGTGGTTCGAGCTGGCCCGGCGGCCGGAACTCACCGGTGCCGATGAGGGCCGGGCCGTCCGCGAGGAACAGCGAGTCGAACTTCGCGCTCTCCGCGAGCTGCGCCAGCTCGATCCAGTGCCGCAGGTCGAAGTCCGCCCGGGGATTGCTGTGCGGGAGCCGCCACGCCGCCTCGTGGTGGCCCGCTTCCATGAGGAAGGCGTTGAGATGGAGCCGCCGTGGCGCGCTCATGAGGTCACCTGCAGCTGGGAACTGTCGTAACCGGCCGGGAGAAGGTTGTCGGTGATCGCCTTGACGTCGACCTTCTTGGTGATCTGACCCGCCTCTAGGAAGGCGTCGGCGAGCTTCTGCTCCAGCTCGATGTCCGACTGCTCCACCGGGGTCACCCGGTTCGAGTAGGCGGCCAGGGACGCCTTGGCATCGGCCAGGGGGATGCCCTGCTCCTTCGACAGCGCCTGCGCGTACTTGTCGGGGTTCTTGACGGCCCAGGCGAACTCCCGCGACAGCCTCTTCAGGACGTCCGTGAGGGCAGCACGCCTGGTCTTGTCCTTCAGCGACGCGTCACTGGCGACGTAGTAGCTGCTCGTCTGGTCGATGGGCGGGAGCCCCTTCACCAGGATCCGCGCCCCGTTCTTGACCGCGATCGCGGACTGCGGGTTCCAGATCGCCCAGGCGTCCACCTTGCCCGTGTTGAACGCCGTCGCACCGGCCGCCGGGTCGAGGAAGGCCAGCTTCACGTCCTTGGGGGCGAGGCCGACGCTCTTCAGCGCGTTCAGGGCCAGGCCGTGGGCCGAACTGCCCTGCGGAACGGCGATCTTCTTGCCCTTGAGGTCGGCGGCCGTCCTCAGCTTCGAGCCCTTCGGCACGACGATGTTCTCCACCGCCTGGTCCGGCGTGAGCGAGCGGTTGACGGCGACGACCTTGAAGCCGTACTCCTTCGCGGCACCGGTGATGGGCGGCACGTCGCCGACGCTGCCGAGGTCGATGTCGCCGGAGGCCGCGGCCTGCACGAGCGGGGGGCCGTAGGTGAACCGGGCGAACTTCACCTTGTAGGGGGCGTTGTCGAACACGCCGGTGACCTTGGCGAGTTCCTGGCTGCCGTCACCGCCGTTGTCGCCGATGGTGAAGGTGTACTTGCTCCACTCGGTGTGCTTGGCGTCGCTCGCGTCGGCGGCGTTGCTCAGCGGCGCGGCGGTGTCCGACGACGACGATCCGCAGGCGACGAGGGTGCTCGCGAGGGCGAGCGAGCCGACGACGCCGATGAGTCTGCTGGTTCTCTTACGCATGGGATGTGGTGTGCTTTCTGTGCCGGGTGAGGGTGTGTGCGGTTTGGTCAGTGCTGGTCGGCGAGGCCGAGATCTGCCAGGAGCCGGGCGCGGAGTTTCTCGCGTGCGACGCTTCCTTCGCGGTCCGCGGCGCAGAGGTGCACCTCGTGCGAGGTGCCGATGCGGCCGTTGCTCATGACGACGATGCGGTCCGCCAGGGCGATCGCCTCGTCGACGTCGTGGGTGACGAGCAGCATGGCCGCGTGATGCTTTGTCCGCAGGGCCCGTACGAGGTCGTGCATGCGGAGCCGTGTGATGGCGTCGAGGGCCGCGAACGGCTCGTCGAGCAGCACGAGTTCGGGCTCCGAGACCAGGGCCCGCGCGAGCGACACCCGCTGTGCCTCGCCGCCGGAGAGCTCCTTGGGCCATGCCTTCTCGCGGCCCGCGAGTCCGACCTCGGCGAGCACGTCCCGGGCTCGCTGTTCCGCGTCGGGCCCGTGCAGACCGAGCGTGACGTTGCGCAGGACCCGCTGCCACGGAAGCAGCCGGTCGGCCTGGAAGACGATCGCACGCCGGGCCGGGACCTCCACACGCCCTCCGTCGGGCCGGTCGAGTCCGGCGAGCAGACGCAGGAGGGTGCTCTTCCCGCAGCCCGAGGGACCGAGCAGGATCACCAACTCCTCGTCGGCGATGGTGAGGTCGAGGTGGTCGAGCACCACCCGGTCACCGAACCGACGGACCACCTGCTCGACGACAACCCCGGTGTGCCGGCGGAGCTCCGTCTCGATCGTGCTGCTCATGACGCCTCATAACTGGGACGCCACCGCAGCAGCACCCGCTCGAGAACCCGGACGAACTGGTCGGCGAGCAGACCGAGGAGCGAGTAGATCACCAGCCCCACGAAGACCTGGTTGGTCTGGAGGTAGGTCTGCCCCTGCGTGATGAGGAAGCCAAGTCCCTTGTCGGCGTTGACTGTTTCGGCGGCGACCAGGCCCAACACGCTGTACGCGAGAGAGAAGCGCAGGCCGACCAGGAACCCCGGCAGAGCTCCGGGCACCAGCACGCGCGTCACCAGGCGCCAGGTGCCCGCGCCCGTGGTGCGCGCCATCTCGATCAGCCGCTGGTCGACGCCCCGGATCGCGGCGAACAGGTTGAGATACATCGGGACACCGGCACCGAAGGAGATCAGCAGCACCTTGGTGAGCTCGTCGATGCCGAACCACACGATCATCAGCGGCAGCACCGCGAGGAGCGGGATGGTGTTGAGCACCTGCACGAGGCCGTTGAACAGGTACTCACCGCTGCGCAGCAGCCCGCCGAGCACACCGGTGAGAATGCCCACCGTCAGACCGATCGCGAGGCCGATGCCGGCCCGCTGCAGCGAGATGGCCAGGTCCGGCCCGAGGACGCCCTGTTGCCACAGGTCGGCGGCGGACTTCACGATCGACGTGGGCGCCGGAGCGTAGGTCTTCGACACCACTCCGGCCCGGGCGAGGATCTCCCAGGCGACGAGAACCACGACAGGAGTCGTATAGACCCCGAGAGGCCAGCGCAGGCGCTCGCGGAGCGTGCTGAGCGGCGTCCTGCGGCGGGCATCGCGCGGCAGGAACACCTCACGCTTGGGCGCGCTCCTCGTCTCGGCGTCCGGGCCATTGGTGACGGCAGGCGCTTTGAGGCTGAGTTCGGTCATGCCGCCACCGCCAACGCGCTGTAGTGCGAGGCGTCACCGACGAGTTGCTCGCTGCGGCGTCCGTCGACGCCGGCCGGCACCTCTCCCGCGACCGTCACCCGGTTGAGGCGGCGCGGGTGGTCGTCGTAGTTGTCCACCGCGTAGTGCTGGGTGATCCGGTTGTCGAAGATCAGCAGCTGGTTCGGAGACCAGGTCCAGCTCAGGATGTTCTCCGGACGCGTCACGTAGGACTGGAGGATGCGCAGCAGATCCGCCGAGTCGCTGCTCGGCAGACCCACGATGCGCTTGGCGAACCCGCCGATGAACAGGCCGCGTTCGCCCGTCAGGGGGTGCACCCGCACGACGGGGTGCTCCGCCTCGTACGGCGTCGACACGAAGGCTCGGTCGTACTCCTGCCGCTGTGCGGTCGTGGACGCGGGACGGGCGTAGTCGTACTGGTTGGTGTGCACGACGCGCAGCGTGTCCGCGAGGGCGCGCAGCGGTGCGGGCAGGTCCCGGTACGCCGCGGCGGCGTTGGCGATGAGCGTCTCTCCGCCGTACGGCGTGGTCACGATCGACCGGAGCGTGGTGAGCTGCGGCGGATTGATCACGAAGGTGACGTCCGTGTGCCATTCGTTGGCCTTGGACGTCTCGCTGTCGACGGCGAGCACGTTCGTCGTGCCGTCGGTGGCCGGCACGTTGGGGTGGGCGGTGGTCAGTTCCCCGAACCACCGGGCCACGCGCTCCTGGCCGGCGTTGTCGAGGTCGACGTGGTCAAAGACGATCGCCTTGTGCGTGTTGAGGGCGTCACGGAGCGCCGTGACCGTCGAGAGATCGGGGGTCGCCGTGAGGTCGACGCCCTCGACGACCGCGCCGATACGGCCGGTGAGCTTACGGATGGACGGAGGCATGAGGGGTCACTCCCGGACGGGTGGGCGCACATCAAGGGGCGCGCGGAAGGCCGGTTGAGCAGGCCGGAGAGACAGAACGTGTGGTCGCGGGACCGCTGCAGCCGCGTTCTCAGCGACCGCCTCGGCGTGCGCGGACAGGCTCCCGGCTCGTACAAGTACGAGTACGAGTACGAGAAGGAGGTGAGACGGGAGCCCTCAGGAGGTGGACGCGACGATCCCTCGGGGAGCATCGCAGCGCGGGCGGCTTCGCACCGCCGCTGCCCCGGCGCGCGCGATGGGCGCACACCGACTGCTGCCGGGGAGTACTTGCGAGGTCAGCGACAACAAAACGCGCTGGAGACGTGCGCCAGATCGATGTGGCGCCGCCGAGTGAGGTCCACGCGCGGGGTCATGGAACGGGAGTTCAGCAGAGGTCCACCACGTTGGTCAATAACTTCCCGGACAGGTCTTGCATTGCGGACACAGAGAACTTCTTGTGTCGCCGCCCCTGAGGGGTTGCCCGGCCCCGCACAAGTCCTGGCCCGGAACCGGTACGGATGGCGCGAGCACGCGCTGGTGGCCGCACCGAACCGCACCCCGGTCGGCGATGCGCTGCCGGACCCGGTCGCTCACCTGTCCTCGGGGCCGGACGCCTACGGCGCGCTCATCCGGTTCGCCGGCGCCCGGCGACCCGGCCTCCCCCGGCCCTGGCGTCGTCCCGGAGCGATCGACGGCTTAAACGTCACGCCGTACCTCATCCCCCGACGGTCTCGACGGTCTCGACGGTCTCGACGACATCGTCGATCTGCTCGTCCCGGAACTGCAGGAGCGCGGCATCTACCGCACCGAGTACACCGGCACCACCCCGCGCGGGACCGGCGGCAGGCGGGCTGATCACCTCACATGACTGACATGAAGCTGTCACACGCGGGCCGGAATGCACCTCACCTCAGCGCCGGTTCTCACTGTCATGACTCTGGCCGACTGATCAATGCCCCCTCAAGGCCGTACTTCCCTAGCAGAAGGAGCAATCATGACCACCGAAGCGACGGCATCGGACCTCCACGCCTTCACCGAGCACTGGCTGGAGTGGTACCACGCCCAGGAGGCCCGGCTCGCCGCCCCGCACGGATTCCTGGCGATCACCGGCCTGCACTGGCTCGACGACCGGCCGCAGCGCTTCCCGGACGCGCCCGGCGAGTGGCGCACCGGACCCGACGGAGTCGTCGTCGACCTCGACGACGGCGAGGAACTGGTCGTCGACGGAACGCCGGTGCGCGGTGAACACCGCTTCGGCGTGCTTCCCGAGCGTGGCGGCGTCGACGCCGTCTGGGGAGACGCGGTCATCGAGGTCGCCAAGCGCGGCGGCAACGACATCCTGCGCCCCCGGCACCCGGACGCACCGCTGCGCACGGCCTTCACCGGAACGCCCGCCTACGCCCCCGACCCGCGCTGGGCGGTGACGGGCCGTTACATCCCCTTCGACACGCCACGGCCGACCACCGTGGGCGCGGCCGTGGAAGGCCTTGAGCATGTGTACGACGCTCCCGGCAGGATCGAGTTCGAGCTGGACGGCCGTCAGCTGTCCCTGACCGCGTTCCCCGGCCCTGGTGCGGGCCGGCTGATGGTGCTGTTCACCGACGAGACCTCCGGGGTCACCACCTACGCCGCCAACCGGACCCTCGCCCTGGAGCCGCCCGCCGCCGACGGTACGGTCGCCCTGGACTTCAACCGCGCCGCGAACCTGCCGTGCGCCTACACGGACCTGGCCACCTGCCCGCTGCCCCCGGCCGAGAACCGGTTGCCGGTGGCGATCGAGGCCGGTCAGAAGATCCCCCGCGAGCGCGGCGGCTCCTGAACGTGCCTGAGCCCGACAAAGTGCCGGTCCAACTGCCCCCGCAGGGCGTCACTTTCCGGCATTGACGTACGACAAGTACCCTCCGTACGATCACGAACGGCATTGAGTGTCAGCGTCAAGCCCTGGCTCGCTGACCGGCAACCCTCCCCCGCGGTGGGGTGCTCCAGGTGAAAGCCCGGCGGGATCACCGACGATCTCCGCAAGCGCGTGGCCCCGTGGCCGGGGCCGGAAATGTGGAGGACCGACATGCCGCACGGTGGTGACCCGAGCGCCCGCCTCGCCGGCGCCACCGTGTTCTCCCGGCTCTCGCGTCGGCGCCACATCGACCTCAAGCGCTCGACCAGCTGTCTCTGTCAGGCCTGACGGGCCCTTTCGCCGCCGGTCGCAGTCCGGCACGCGCCGGTCGTCACCGCACCCGCCTGCGGCTGACCCTCGCTCCCCCCTGATCCCTGTCTCCACAGCGCTTCCCCGCCACCGGTCCGATGCCGGCCGGGGCCGCACACCCCTGCACGGACGTGCCTTGTACGGCGCCTCCATGCCTGGTGACACGAGTAGGAGAACCCTCCGTGAACGCACTTCCGGCTCTCAGAGCCCCCCGCTGGGCGCCCCTCGCCGCCCTGCTGACCACCAGTGTTCTGCTGACCGCCTGCGGTTCGGGCAACGACTCCAGCAGCGGAAGCAACCGGCCCAAGTCCGGTGGCACCCTGACCTTCGCGGTGGGTTCCGACGCCGGCTGTGTGGATCCACAGCAGGTCGGCAGCAACGAGAGCATCTACTCGGTGCGCCAGACCGTGGACTCCCTGACCGACCAGGACCCCAGGACCGGCAAGATCGTGCCGTGGCTCGCCAAGAGCTGGGACATCAACGCCGACGCCACGGAGTTCACCTTCCATCTACGCTCGGGCGTCACCTTCAGCGACGGCTCCCAGCTGACCGCGCAGGTGGTCAAGGACAACTTCGACGCGGTGCCGAAGCTCGGCGCCCTCGGGGTCCTCGCCCAGGGCTATCTCAGCGGCGTCAAGGGCACCACCGTGGTGGACCCGCTCACCGTCAAGGTGACCTTCGGAAGGCCCAACGCGCAGTTCCTCCAGGCGACTTCGACCCACTCGCTGGGCATCGAGTCGTCCGCGAGCGTGAAGAAGACCCCGCAGCAGAAGTGCAGTGACGGTGTGATCGGGTCGGGGCCGTTCGTGCTCAAGCAGTACGTCCAGAACCAGTCGATCACACTGGCCAAGCGCACCGGCTACGACTGGGGCTCCTCGCTGTGGTCCAAGAAGGGAGAGGCCTACCTGGACAAGCTGGTCTTCAAAGTCGTTCCCGAGGCAGGGGTGCGGGCCGGCAGCCTCCAGTCCGGGCAGGTGGACGCGATCAGCAGCGTCGGCAGGGCCAACGAGGTGGCGCTCGGGGGCGGTCAGGTCACCCTGTTGAGCCGGGCCAACCCCGGTGTGGTCTTCGGACTCGGCGTCAACAACGCGCGGCCGTTGCTGAAGGACGTGAAGGTGCGTCAAGCGATCCTGGCGGCCATCGACCGCAAGCAGATCGCCGACACCGTGTTCCCGACCGGCACCCAGCCGGCGACCAGCGTCCTGGCGCACACCACGCCCGACTACACCGACCTCTCCTCGGACCTCGCCCTCGACGCGGCCAAGGCGAAGTCCCTGCTGGAAGCGGCCGGTTGGAAAGCCGGCAGTGACGGCATACGCGCCAAGGGCGGCAAGAAGCTGCGCCTGACCATCAGCTGGTTCCCCAACGCCGCCACCAACCAGCCTGCCTTGGAGCTGGTCCAGCAGCAGCTGAAGGCCGTCGGGATCGACGTGGTGCTCAAGCAGGGTCAGGTCAGCCAGTTCGCCACCACGCTCCAGGGCGGTGACTTCGACCTGGTGTGGAGCAACGTGACCCGCTCCGACCCGGACATCCTGCGTACGTCCTTCTCGACCCAGCTGGCCAACTTCTACCGCCTGCCCGCCACTTCCCTGGACACGGAGCTGTCCGGCCAGGCCGCGACCACGGACACCGCCAAGCGCGAGCAGCTGGTGGAGAAGGCGCAGAGGCTGATCGTGCGGAACGCCTACAACGTGCCGGTGGTGGAACTCCAGACCCAGCTGGCCGTGGCGAAGAAGGTGCACAACCTCGACTTCGACTCGGGCAGCCGCATCCAGTTGCACGACACCTGGATCGGCTAGCGCATGCGCCGCTATGTGATCAAGCGACTGGGGCAGGCGGTCGGGGTGCTGTGGGCGGCGTACACGGTGTCGTTCCTGGTACTGAACTGGCTGCCCGGGGACCCGGTCACCGCGATGGCCAGTGCCGGGATGGACTCGGGGGACGTCGATCCGACCCGGCTGGCCGCCCTGCGGCACGAGTACGGCTTCGACAAGCCGGTGCTGGTGCAGTACGCCGAGTACCTCGGCAGGGCGGTGCGCGGGGACTTCGGCGACTCGGTCGCCACCGGCCGGCCGGTCACCTCGACTTTGGCCGACGCGCTGCCGCAGACCCTCCAGCTGACCGGCGCGGCACTGCTGCTCGCGGTGCTCCTCGGCGGCGGACTGGCAGTGGTGGCGACGTACACCTCCCAGCGATGGGTGCGGCAGCTCCTGCTGTCGCTGCCGCCGCTGGGGGTGTCGGTCCCGACGTTCTGGGTGGGGCTGCTGCTCGTCGAGACGTTCTCCTTCCGGCTGCGCTGGTTCCCGGCCTTCGGCAACGACGGCCTGAAGGGGCTGGTGCTGCCGGCCCTCACGCTGGCGATCCCGACCGGCGCGCAGGTCGCTCAGGTGCTCGCCAAGAGCCTGCTCACCGCACTGGACCAGGCGTATGTGGAGACCGCCCGGGCCAAGGGCGCCGGCAGATGGCGGGTCCATCTGCGGCACGCTCTGCGCAACGCGTCCCTGCCGGCGCTGACGGTCGTCGGCCTGCTGGTGGGGCAACTGATCGCCGGTTCGGTGGTCGTCGAGACGGTGTTCTCCCGCGACGGCCTCGGCCGCGTCACCGCGGCGGCGGTCACGGCCCAGGACATCCCGCTGGTCCAGGGGGTGGTGGTGTTCGGGGCGCTGATCTTCGTCACCACCAACCTCGTCGTCGACCTGGTCTATCCACTCCTGGACCCGCGGATCGTGGTGGCCTCGGGCAGAAGGGCGGCACTCGCATGAGCCAGAGCCTTGTCGACGACCCGGCCGAGGCGGCACCGGGACTGGCCCGCCCGGTCAGGTCGGGACCGGGGCCGGAACCGGGACGCCGCGTGGACGTACGGCGACCGCTGCGGTTCGTGGTGCGCCGCCCGGGTCTGCTGCTGTCGGTGGTCGTCCTCGTGCTGGTCGTGCTGGCCTCGTTCCGGCCCGGCCTGTTCACCTCGCAGGACCCGCTGAAGGGCGTCCCGTCGCAGAACTTCCGCGGCCCGAGCGGAAGTCACTGGTTCGGCACCGACGAGCTGGGCCGCGATGTGTTCTCGCGGGTCGTCCACGGCGCCCAGCTGTCCCTGAAGGCCACGCTGATCGCGGTGCTGGTGGCGTTCGTGGTCGGCGGTCTGCTCGGGGTGGTCGCCGGGTTCGTGGGCCGCTGGGTGGACGACGTCCTCATGCGCTTCGTCGACGTACTTCTGTCCATCCCCGCGCTGTTCCTGTCCCTGGCCCTGGTCACCGCGCTGGGCTACGGCACGGTGAAGGTGGCGGTCGCGGTCGGCATCGCCAGCGTCGCCGCGTTCGCCCGGGTGGCGCGCGCGGAGGTGCTGCGGGTGCGGCAGGCGGTGTTCGTGGAGGCGTCACGTGCGAGCGGGGCCCGCTGGTACTCGGTGCTTGGCCGGCACGTGCTGCCCAACGCGGCGGGCCCGGTGATCGTGCTGGCCACCCTCGACTTCGGCTCCTCCATCCTGGCCGTGTCGGCCCTGAGCTTCCTCGGTTACGGCGCTCCCCCGCCCGCCCCGGAGTGGGGCACGTTGATCTCCGACGGCCGCAACTACCTCGCCAACGCCTGGTGGCTGACCGCACTGCCCGGCCTGGCGATCGCCGCGACCGTGCTGGCCACCAACCGCATCGCCCGGGCGCTGGACGGCGAATGGTCCCGGCAGCGATGACCCACGAACCCGAGAACGGCGAGAACGGTGACGACGTGAGCACCCCACTGCTGGAGATACGCGGCCTGTCGGTGTCGTACCGCACCCGGGGCGGCACGGTCGAGGCCGTCCGGGGCGTGGACCTCGACGTATGGCCGGGACAGATGACGGCGGTGGTCGGCGAGTCCGGCTCCGGCAAGAGCACCACCGCGCACGCCGTCACCCGGCTCCTGTCGGCGAACGGCCGTATCGACGCGGGCACGGTCCGCTTCGGCCGGCACGATCTCGCCACCCTGTCGGAGGCGGAACTGCGCACCGTACGCGGAGCACGGATCGGACTGGTCCCCCAGGACCCGACCGTCTCCCTCAACCCGGTCAAGCGGATCGGCGACCAGGTCGCCGAGGTGCTGCGCATCCATGGTCTGGCGACCCGCCGAACGGCCCCCGCCGAGGCGGTCGCCGTGCTGGACCGGGCCGGGCTGCCCGACGCGGCCACCCGTGCACGGCAGTACCCGCACGAACTCTCGGGCGGGATGCGCCAACGTGCGCTGATCGCCATCGCCATCGCCGCCCAGCCGGAGCTGATCATCGCCGACGAGCCCACCAGCGCGCTCGACGTGACCGTGCAGCGGGTCATCCTCGACCATCTCCAGCGCCTCACCGAGGAGTCGGGCACCGCGGTCCTGCTCGTCACCCATGATCTCGGGGTCGCCGCCGACCGGGCCCACCGACTGGTCGTGATGTCACAAGGCAGGGTCGTCGAGGCAGGCCGCACTCATGACGTCCTCGCCGATCCGCAGGACGCCTACACCCGCCACCTGCTGGCCAGCGCCCCCAGCATGACCACCGCCCGGACCCGCACCCCGGCCTCCCACCCCGAGCCGGACACGGCACCCCTGGTCGAGGCACGCAACCTGGTCAAGGAGTTCAGGCTGCCCCGCGCCGGGGACGGGCCCCGCACCCTGCGCGCCGTCGACGACGTCAGCTTCACCCTCCACCGAGGCCAGACCCTAGCCCTGGTCGGGGAGTCGGGCTCGGGCAAGTCGACCACCGCCCGCCTGGTACTCCGGCTCGCCGACGCGACCGCCGGACAGGTCCTCTTCGACGGCACCGACGTCACCACCGCCAAGGGCGCCCGGGCCAGGCAGCTGCGCCGCCGTGCCCAGCTCGTCTACCAGAACCCCTACGCCTCGCTCGACCCCCGATTCGCCATCGGCGAGGTGATCACCGAGCCGCTGCGCGCCTTCAAGGTCGGCGACCGCGCCTCCCGGCTCGCCCGGGCCCGTGATCTACTCGACCGGGTGGCCCTTCCGGCCGCGACGCTGGAGCGCCGCCCGGCGGAACTGTCCGGTGGGCAGCGGCAGCGAGTGGCGATCGCCCGTGCCCTCGCGCTCTCCCCCGATCTGGTGGTCTGCGACGAGCCGGTCTCCGCGCTCGACGTGTCCGTGCAGTCCCAAGTCCTGGACCTGCTGGCCGAGTTGCAGGCCGACACGGGCGTGGCGTACCTGTTCATCTCGCACGACCTGGCCGTCGTACGTCAGATCGCGCACCAGGTCACCGTCATGCGGGCCGGCCGCGTCGTCGAGACGGGCCCGCCGGAGGAACTGTTCACCCGCCCCCGCGACGAGTACACCCGACAGCTGCTCGCGGCCATCCCCGGCGGCCGCGTCCCCGCCCCCGCCGCCGAGACCACGACGACTTGAGGACCACGGTCGCATGAGCCCACCCGTCCTCACCTCGACGGCCCTTCTCACGCCGGGCAACTTCGCCGACGACGACCCGTACACCGGCCTGGAGCGGCTGGCGCGCCGCCTCTCCGGCGGTTCAGGAGGCAAGCGGCGTCGGGGCGGGTCCCCTCGACGGCGTCGATGAGCTGCTGCTTCGCGGATACGGCGAGGGCTTCCTGGAGTGCCTGCCGGCTCGCGAATCGTCGGTGCCCCGTGAGCCTCCTGGTCAACCCCGCGGCCTCGGCGATCTGCTCCCTGGAAGCTCCCGCATCCTGGGCGAGGACCTGCTCGGCCGCCTCCGGAATCGCGCGCCCGCTTCGCCATCGAGACCACGGCCGAACTCTCACTCCCGCCAAGCCCTGCCTGATGCAGCTCGGTTGCCCCTCGGCGGCCGTGTCGACCTCACGCCGGATCGACCACCCTGCTCACCACCCACGCATGCTTGCCGACCTGCCGACCGCGCGTGAACCCGAAGTCTTCGAAGAGTTCGACGGTCGCGCTGAACAGGAAGCGCCCCTGCGCCTCGCGCCCGTCGGTCACCTCCGAGACGGCTTCGACGAGGCCGCCACCGGCTCGGGCGATCTGGTCGAGGGCGCCTTCCAGCGCCGCCCGCGCAATGCCCTGTCCGCGGTGCTTCCGGTCGACGTAGACGCAGGTGATCCGCCAGTCCGGCCGCGGCGGTGCGTCCTTGTCGTACGCGCGCCGGTTCTTGATGTTGGGGAGTTCCTCGGGGCTGCCGTACTGGCACCACCCCTGCGCGACGCCCTCCTCGTCGAGAACGAGCGCCGCGTGGGCGCGGCCGGTGCGCACAAGGTCCTCCTTGGCCTCCCGGCGGCTGGTCCCGTCGCGGTCGGCCTTCGGGTGGTAGCCCATGCACCAGCACCCGCCGAAGATCCCGTTGTTGCGCTCGACGAGCTCCGCGAAGGCGTCCCAGGTGGACGCGTCCAGCGGGCGGACCTCGTACGGCCCGGGCTCAGACATCGGCGGCCGCCGCGGCCAGCAGCCGAGCGAGTTCGACCGGCTCGGTGAACATCGGCCAGTGGCCCGAGCCGATGTCGACGAGGTCCAGGTGCCTCGCGCGGGCCGCCTCGGGCACGTCTCCCGCCTCGATCCAGTCCCGGGCCTGGGCGGGGGTGAACTCGGGGCACACGAGCAGCATCGGGACGTCGAACCTCCGCTCGTCCGCCAGCCGCACCGTACCGTGGGCCACCTGCTCGGGTACGGGGATCGCCGCCGAGGCGATGCGGCCGCGCGTCTCCTCGTCGAGGTCGGCGGAGTCCGGTCCTTCGAACGGGCCCCAGCCGGGAAAGGGCATCACGCCGTCCTTTGTCTCGAAGAAGTCGGCGTACGGCTGCCCGTCGGCGGACGGGAAGCCTCCGATGAAGGCCACGTTGGCGACCCGCTCCGGCCGCGCGTCGGCGGCAAGCCAGGCCAGGGTGCTGGCGGCGGAGTGCCCGACCACCATGGGCTTGCCGGGCGCCGCGTCCACGGCGGCGACCACCGCCGCGACCTGGTCCTCCAGCGTGGCGGACCCGGCTCCGTCACCCTGACCCGGCAGGGTGAGCGCCACGGGGCGGTGGCCGAATTCCTTGAGCGCGGGCACGACGTCGTCCCAGGCGGATCCGTCGAGCCACAGGCCGGCGATGAGCAGGATGTCCATGGATCAGTTCTCTTCCCGTGAAGCCGTGAGGTCGGTGCCCTCACGCTATGACTGGTTCCGGACAATCCGCTTCCGGTATGTCTCGTGACCATCTAATCTGCTCGGGTGCCGACTGAGCTCAGCCCCACCGCGCGGGCCCTGCGCACCCTTGAGATCCTCCAGTCCCGTACGGCGGGAGTGACGGCCGACGAGCTTGCCGCCTCCCTGGGTGTCACGGAGCGGGCCGCGCGCCGCTACGTCGCGATCCTTCGCGAGGCGGGCATCCCGGTGCACTCGGCCCGGGGCCCCTACGGCGGGTACCGACTGGGGCGCGGGGCGCGGCTGCCGCCGGTCGTCTTCACGGAGCCCGAGGCGCTGGGCCTGGTCATGGCGGTCCTCGACGGTCAGCCGGCGGCCGCCGACCCCGATGCCGACGACCTGGTCGGTACCGCCCTGGGCAAGGTCATCCGGGCGCTGCCCGAGAGCGTCGGCCGGCAGGCGGCCGCCCTGCGCGAGCACGCGTCGGCGGCGCCCGACCGTCACGCGTCCCGTCCGGATCCCGCCCTCACGAGCGCCCTCGTCGCGGCGAGCGCGGTGCGACGCCGCGTGCTGGTCAATTACCGCAGTGAGTCCGGCAACGAGTGGGAGGCCGAGGTGGATCCCTGGGCGGTCGTCGTCCGCTACGGCCGCTGGTACCTCCTGTGCCACTCGCACCACGCGGACGCGCTCCGCACCTACCGGATCGACCGGGTCCGCGCGGTCCGGGAGACCGCCCACCGCTTCGAGATGCCCGACGGCCTCGACCCGGTGGCGGTGCTGGAGGAGAACCTGGGCCAGGGGTGGGCGTTTCCCACGCGGGTCGTGTTCGACGCCCCGATGTCCGAGGTGCTGCCGTCGATCCGACCGCCCATGGGACGGCTCGAACCGTCGGGAGAGGGGTGCGTGCTCGTCGGCAGCACGCGGAATCCGACGATGTACGCGCAGGAGTGGCTGGCGCAGCTACCGCTCGCCTTCCGTGTCGAAGGGGGGCAGGAACTGCGCGCGGCGGTGGAAGTGCTCGCCACGCGTTTCACCGCCGCCGTGACGGACGAGCCCTGAGCGTTCATCGCGAAGGCTGAGTGCCCGGTGTGCGGCCGGTCCTGGACGGTGGGGTGGAGCGGTCGAGGGCGGCGGTGTATCGCTCGGACCGTTGCCGGGTACGGGCTTGTCGTCAGCGGCGGACGTCACGGAACGGCGTGACGGAAACGCCATGGCCGAACGCCTCGCGGGAACCTCGAACACCCCTTGCCTGTCAGGGTAGTTGACGGGGACCACCGAGCGTTTCGAGCGCCCCGGGTTCACGCTCTGTCCCGGCGTGTCGCGCCCGCGTCACGGTGGACGGTGACCGGGGCCGACGCCCCGTTGACCGGTCACGTCGTGGTGGCCGAGCAGGCGACGCCGGTGCTCCGACAGATGGACGACTATGGGGCGTGAGCCCTCGCCGACTGCATATCCGGCAGCGGCCCGGCACCGCGAGGGCGGTACCGGGCCGCTGAGGTGCTGCGCAGTGGCGTCAGCCTTGGCGGGCCTTGAAGCGGGGGTCCTTCTTGTTGATCACAAAGGTCACGCCACGCCTGCGCACCACCTGAGCGCCGGGTTTGGCCTTCAGCGAGCGCAGGGACTTACGTACCTTCATAGCGGCCTCCTTGCCGGGCCTTGCAGGGGTCGGACGGCTCGGGCCGTCAGGGACGGACGGCAGCGGTACGGCCGTAGCGGCGCTCGAAGCGCTCCACTCGACCCGCGGTGTCCGCGACCCGCGAAGTACCGGTGTAGAACGGGTGACTCGCGGACGAGATGTCCACGTCGACGACCGGGTACGTTGCGCCGTCCTCCCACTCCACCGTGCGCTGTGCGTCGAGGGTGGAGAGGGTGAGCAGTTGGAAGCCCGCGGCACGGTCGCGGAAGACGACGGGGCGGGAGACGGGGTGGGTGCCGGACCTCATGGGTGGTGCCTCCTTGCGAAGCCTCGGTCGACGACCGAGGCGGGTGTCATCGTTCCTCGCGGAACAGAACGTGCTTGCCGGCCGCCGGGTCGTACTTGCGCACGACCAGCCGGTCGGGGTGGGTGAGACGGTTCTTGCGCGTCACGTAGGTGACTTTGGTGCCGGCCGTCGACCTGAGCGTGACGACGGGCCGCGTGGTGCTGCGTGCCATGAGGACTCCTTCCACCACCACCGAGTGCTTTGACTCGGTCATGTCATGCAGTGGTAGTAACAAGGCCGCCCGGCGCGTCATTCCCGATGACCGGTTACCACAGCGAGCAGCGGTGCGCGACTGCTTTGTCGCGCTCACTCATCGCTGCGAGCGACCGTCCACAGCCCCACGGTGATCGGCCGCACCGTCCCGCACCAACGTTGCCGAGCTCGCGGTCGGGTATCGGCCGCGCATCAGCCCTGCCGCGATGGTCGAAGGCCGCAGGCCGGGAGCCGACGACGGTCTCTACAGCCGGATCAGGTGCGACGGTCACAAGATCGACGGCCTTGGCGCCCGCCACCTTCCGCAGCGTGTCGACCATGTCGGCCACCCGGACGGTCACGGCGGCAGCGGACACCGCCGCCTGCAGAGAGACAGCGAGCTGTCGCGCCGCGCACCAGCCGGGATCTGCGGGATCTGCTCGGTGAAGGCCCGGCGCGGGCAGCGGGCCTCGCGGCACCACCGTCGGCTTGTGCCAGCGGAACTCCAATCCGCTCTCGCCGTACGGGGGATCGCGCGGCCGGGTCACCGCCGAGCCCTTCACCCGCTCGGCGAATCCCCCGCAGTCCGGGTAGGCCCGGTGGCCGGCGCCGGGTCCGCCGTGCAGGACCACCAGCGGTGTCCTGCCCCGTTCGCCCGTGATCCGGTACCAGGCGGGGAGGGTGCGGGAGCGGCGGTCTGCGCCTCGGCGCCGCCGGTCCTGGCGGGGACCGCCCCGGCGGCGAAAGCGATACGCCCGGAGGAGGCGTGTCCGTCCCCCGCCCTGGCCCTGGCCCTCTCGTCCGCCGTGACCAGGTGAACTCGACGCCTCCCATCGGTCAGCCGCTCAACCCGCGCGACGGACACCCCGTCGAGGTCGAGCGGCAAAGTCGTCTCATCGATCCGGCGATTACGCAGGTCCACGGGCGCCCTGGACCCGGGGCCGTGCGAATGCGTCACGACAATCGGCCAGGGTGTGGTTCGCTGCTGGGATGACTCAGGACCTGGAGATCGTCGCGTTCGAATCCGCCGAGGCATTCCAGGCATGGCTCGGGGAGAACCACGCCGTCTCGCCCGGCATCTGGCTCAAGCTTCGCAAGAAGGGCCCCGGAATCATCACGCTGGACTACGCCCAGGCGCTCGACGTGGCACTCTGCTACGGCTGGGTCGACGGCCAGAAGGCCAAGTTCGACGACCAGTGGTGGCTCCAGCGGTTCACCCCGCGCAAGCCGCGCAGCAAGTGGTCCAAGACCAACCGGGACAAGGTGACCGCCCTGGTCGAGCAGGGCCGGATGCGTCCGCCGGGGCAGGCCGAGGTCGACCGCGCCAAGGCAGACGGCCGCTGGGAGGCGGCCTACGACGGCGCGAAGACCGCCACGGTGCCGGACGACCTCACGGTGGCCCTGACCGCCGACCCGTCCGCGGCGGCGTTCTTCGAGACACTCGACCGACAGAACCGATACGCGATCCTGTACCGGATCCAAGACGCCAAGAAGGCCGAGACCCGAGCGCGCCGGATCGAGAAGTACGTGGCGATGCTGGCGAAGGGCGAGAAGCTGTACCCGTAGTCACAGAGAGGGATCGTGGCCGTGTGGTGGCTGCCCTCGCCGAGCGCGACGAATCGCCAGAAACCCTGAGCAGGCGCTCCGCTCAAGATCGAAGACCCACTTATACGCGACCACTGTTCCTGAAACACTGCGCTTCGGGTGGGTCGATATCTATGGCCGCGAGGTGAGGGTTTGCCACGTCACACGGAAAGTGTTTTTGCTGCAATCAGCAGGACGGGGCCATTTACCGCACCCAGGCCGCCATCTCATGCTACTGTCGATCTCAGTTGCAGTTGCGACTCACTAAAACTTCAAGCGTCTTCATCGGCATTTTCGGCCGCTGGCGGCGTTTTCGCATTGCCCGTCGTGTTCCGGACGGCGCATCAGCGCGGGTCCCGGCGTACCGCCCAAGAGGAGATATGACATGGCGTCAGGCACTGTGAAGTGGTTCAACGCGGCCAAGGGTTTCGGCTTCATCGAGCAGGACGGTGGGGGCGCCGACGTATTCGCCCACTTCTCGAACATCGCCGCCCAGGGCTTCCGCGAGCTGCTCGAAGGCCAGAAGGTCACCTTCGACATCGCGGCGGGCCAGAAGGGCCCGACGGCCGAGAACATCGTCCTCGCCTGACGCTGACTCGCACTTCGTAGCTGGGGCCCGCATCCCTCGGGGTGCGGGCCCCAGCTGCGGATATTTCCCGCAGTGGTGCGACCTGCGGAACGAGAAGCGTCACACCCAGGATCTCACGCCCATACGGCGTCGGAAATTCTTCGATGCAATCCGCATCAGATGTACTGCACTCCAGATTCTTTTTCGCGTCCATTCGGTCCGTTCTTGTGATTCCCCGCGCTGCTTCGGCTGCGGGAATTCCTTGATACGTGCCGTATCAAGGAAGGTTCTCAGTGAACTCCGCACGTACCCATGACCGCTTTTCCCGCCGCAGCCGTTTCGGATCATCCGCCCCGAGCCGTTCCGGGGGTCCCAGCCGTGCGGGCGGCTACGGCCGGCGGCCCGCAGCGGTGCAGGGCGAGTTCGCCCTGCCGGAGACGATCACTCCCGCGCTGCCCGCGGTCGAGGCGTTCGCCGACCTCGACATGCCCGAGCCGTTGCTGGCCGCGCTGACCGCACAAGGCGTGAGCGTCCCGTTCCCGATCCAGAGCGCGACCTTGCCCAACACCCTCGCGGGCCGCGACGCCTTGGGACGCGGGCGCACCGGTTCCGGCAAGACCCTCGCCTTCGGCCTGGCGTTGCTGGCCCGCACCGCCGGACAGCGCGCCGAGCCCCGCCAGCCGCTGGCCCTGGTCCTCGTGCCGACGCGCGAACTGGCCCAGCAGGTGACCGACGCACTCACCCCCTACGCCCGCTCGGTGCAGCTGCGTCTTGCCACGGTCGTGGGAGGAATGTCGATCGGCAGGCAGGCCAATGCGCTGCGCAGCGGTGCCGAGGTCGTCGTCGCGACGCCGGGACGGCTGAAGGACCTCATCGACCGCGGGGAGTGCCGGCTGAACCAGGTCGCCATCACTGTCCTGGACGAGGCGGACCAGATGGCAGACATGGGCTTCATGCCCCAGGTCACCGCACTCTTGGACCAGGTCCGCCCCGAGGGCCAGCGGATGCTGTTCTCCGCCACCCTCGACCGCAACGTCGACCGCCTGGTCCGCCGCTACCTCACCGATCCGGTCGTCCACTCCGTCGACCCGTCCGCGGGTGCGGTCAGCACCATGGAACACCACGTGCTGCACGTCCACGGCGCGGACAAGCACTGGACGACGACGCAGATCGCGGCGCGCGAAGGCAGGGTGATCATGTTCCTGGACACCAAGCACGCCGTCGACCGGTTGACGCAGGACCTGCTCAACAGCGGAGTGCGGGCCGCCGCCCTGCACGGCGGCAAGTCACAGCCGCAGCGCACCCGGACTCTGACCCAGTTCAAGACCGGGCACGTCACCGTGCTCGTGGCCACGAACGTGGCGGCCCGCGGCATCCACGTCGACAACCTCGACCTGGTCGTCAACGTCGATCCGCCGACCGACCACAAGGACTACCTGCACCGCGGCGGCCGCACCGCGCGCGCCGGCGAGTCGGGCAGCGTCGTCACCCTGGTCACCCCCAACCAGCGCCGCGACATGACCCGTCTCATGACCGCCGCCGGCATCATGCCCAAGATCACCCAGGTCCGCTCCGGCGAAGAGGCACTCAGCCAGATCACCGGCGCCCAGACGCCCTCCGGCATCCCCGTGACGATCACCGCGCCGGTCGCCGAGCGACGTCCGCGCAGCACGTCGTCCTCACGCGGCCGACGCAGCCCCGCCTCGGCCACCCGGCGCAGGACCCGGCAGTCCGCGTTCAACGCGGCGGCGTAAGGACTTCGTGTTCAGGTTCAGGACGCCGGCCCACCTCTGCAGGAGGCACGTTGTGACGATGGTTCAGATGCAGCCCCGCTCGACGGGCGCCGCCCCCGTTCCCAGGACAGTGGCCGACGCCATGCAGACGGCCGGACCGCAGGTCTGCGACGACATGAGCGTCGAGGTGGCCCTGTCCGTCATGGCGAGCGCCCGCACCGCACACCTGCTCGTCTGCGACAACGACGGCGTATGCACCGGACTTCTCACCCAGGCCCAGCTCACCCTGGTCCGCGACAGCTCCGTACACACCGACCGGATCCAGCTGCGGGACATCCTCGTCGTCCCAGGGCCCTTCGCCTCACCCGTGACCACGATGACCGAAGCCGAGCACGCGATGCGCTACCGCCGCCTCGATGCTCTGCCCGTGGTCGACGAACACGGCAACGCCCTGGGCATCCTCGCCCTGGCCCGCTGAACCGCCTGGCCCGCCTGGCCCGCCTGGCCCGCCTGGCCCGCGGCAGAACCATCCCCTCGTTCTACTCCTGTGAGGCATCATGCGCTGTGTCATCGCCCGCTTCCCCTTCGATCTCACCAAGAGCGGCGTCCTGGAATCGATGAAGGGCGTCAAGCCCGAGAAAGTCGTCGGGCCGTCCGTGATCGTCGGCCGCCGCACCTACCCTGCCAAGCAGGTCGGGCAGGTCGTCACCCGCCAGGACCGCCGCGACTTCAGCGCCGGAGAAGTCCTGCGGGCCATGACCCAGCTCGGCTTCACCTGCCGCGACCATTCCCAAGCCGCTGCACCCACACGCACGCTCAGCGCGTTCCAAGAGGCTTCCGCGATGCTCGGGGCCCCCGCAACCGTCTGACCGACGGGCAGGTGTGAGCCGCGACCTCAGCAGCAGCGAGCTTCGCCGCCGTCACCGTGCACTTCAGCACCATCCTTCTGGCGCCACCGAGGAAACCGGGCCACCGCGGCAGCCATGCCGGTCGCCCGGGTCCCCGCCGGCGCGACGGCGACCCGGGACGACCTGCCATCAGGTGCGGGTCCAGCGTTGGTTGCTGCCGTTCGAGCAGGAATAGAGCTGGATCAGGGTGCCGTTGGCGGTGCCGCTCGCGACGGCGTCGAGGCAGAGGCCGGACTGGACGCCGACGATGGACCCGTCCGAGTTGAGGCGCCATTTCTGGTTGTCGCCGCCCCAGCAGCTGTAGATCTGTACCTTGGTGCCGTTGCCGGTGCCGGCGGCGTCCAGGCACTTGTTGCCGTAGACCCTGAGCTCGCCGGCGGCGGTGGACGTCCACTGCTGGTTGGTTCCGCTGTTGCAGTCCCACAGCTGGAGCTGGGTGCCGTCGGCGGTGGTGGCGCCGGGCACGTCCAGGCAGCGGCCGGAGCCGACGCCCTTGATCTGTCCGCCGCCCGCAGGAGGTGTGGTGGTGCCGCCGTTGAGTGCGTTGAGAACGGCGGTGTAGGCGGGCTTCTTACTGCCGTCGCCGTTGAACAGCAGCGGCGTCTGATCCGATCGCCAGGAGTCGGTGTCGCGTACACCCCAGACGGTGATGCCGAGGCAACGCGAGACGGCCAGACAGTCGTTGGTCACGTTGGCGTACGTCGAGGCCGGGGCGCCCTGGATGTCGAGTTCGGTGATGGCCACGTCGACGCCGAGGGCGGCGAAGCTCTGCAGGGTGGTGCGGAAGTTGCTGTTGTAGGGGCTGCCGCTGTTGAAGTGCGACTGGAAGCCGACGCAGTCGATCGGCACGCCCCGCTGCTTGAAGTCCCGGACCATGGCGTACACGGCCTGGGTCTTGGCCCAGTTCCAGTCCTCGACGTTGTAGTCGTTGTAGCAGAGCTTCGCCGCCGGGTCGGCGGCGCGCGCGGTGCGGAAGGCGACCTCGATCCAGTCGTTGCCGGTGCGTTGCAGGTTGGAGTCCCGCCGGGCGCCCGAACTGCCGTCGGCGAACGCCTCGTTCACGACGTCCCACTGGGCGATCTTGCCCTTGTAGTGGCTCATCACGCCGTTGATGTGGTCGATCATCGCCTGGCGCAGTGTGCTGCCGCTGAGGCTCTGCATCCAGCCGGGCTGCTGGGAGTGCCAGGCCAGGGTGTGTCCGCGGACCTGCTTGCCGTTCTGCACGGCCCAGTTGTAGACGCGGTCGCCGGCAGTGAAGTTGAACTGGCCCCGCTGCGGCTCGGTGGCGTCTATCTTCATCTCGTTCTCGGGCGTCACCATGTTGAACTCACGGCCCGCGATCCCGGTGTAGGCCGAATCACCCAGCCTGCCCGAGGCGATGGCGGTGCCGAAGTAGCGGCCGCTCTGCGCGGCCGCGGCGCCGAGCGTGCTTTCGGCGGCGTGTGCGGCGGGCGGCGTAACCAGTGCGGCGACCGCGCTGACGACGCCGATAAGCACCGCCAGCAGCAGACTGCGGATTCTCCACCGGACACCATGTCCGGGAAGGGCATACAAACCCATGGCTGTGCCTCCAAAGTAGACATCACGGAATGGCTGAAGCGCAGGGGGACGACGTCTGCCGCTCCCCCTCGGCTGACGGACGGGGCCGCCCGGAAGCCGGGCAGCAGGGGATGACCGGGCGCCCGGTCGTCAGACCGGGACGATTTGGCCGACACGCTCGGCACCCGCTCGGCCGTTGGGCGACATTCGGCGGGCGACGCGCTGTCTCGGCACGGGCACGGGCACGGGCACGGGGGTACTCCATCGCGGCTCAGCCGGGGCCGTCACGCGGCGTCGCGTACCTCCTCCCACTGCACGAAGAGCCAGCTGCGCTGGTGCGGACCGCACCGGAACGAACGGGGTGGCGCAGGTGCTGTGGTGCGTGGATGTGCCCTGCAGTTGTGCGCGGATCCGTGGTGCAGCACCTTTGCGCATGGCCAACGCGGTTCGAGATCTCGGACCGCGCTCGGCCCTCGCTGAGGGATGATTGATGCATTGACGGTGGCTCGTCAATGCATTCTGCGAAGAAAGTTTCCTTCTCTTCTACGAAACATTCGAAGACGCGTCAGGCCGGACAGCGGGCCCCGGGCAAGGCCCAAGCCGCGACCAGAGCAAGTACGCGAACACCGCCGCCCGACCCTCCCGCCCCTGTTCAGACCCCTTCGACTGCAGTGAGATACCGCTTTCTTCCCCGAGCGTTTCCGTCGTTGTGGCAGCCCGCCACGCCCCGCAGGAGAAACTGATTTACAGGCAGAACAGCGATAGGCCTTGACCAAGGGACCCTGCATTCCTAGCTTGGCCGTCGAACGAACCATGAACTTCTCGAATGTTTCGACAAGGAGGAGCCCCTCAGATGGGCTTACCGGTGAGTGATCAGGCAGACGGCGATTCCGAGGAAGGCTTCGTGGATGTCGTCGCGCGTTCCCAGCGGATGCGGACGGGACCGAAGCCGTGCAGCAAGGAAATCGTCTGCTCGACACCCGGCGGAAGGTGCCCAGGCCGGTCCCCGGAATCCTGTCCAGCAGTGGCAGCGGTCGAGGGACGTCGTTGCGGTTGCCGCCGGTCAGTGACACCGCGAGCGGGAGCCCTGACCGGAGGTGATGACGTGATGTCTGCTGCCCGGGCGTGCGCGATCGACCGGGCCGGATCCGCGCGTGGGCCTCTGCGAGCTGGTACGGCTGGTCCCACACGCCAGCTTCGTCGACTGTTCGGGGTTAGGCAGCACGGCTCGTGCAGCGCGGAGAGTGTGAGGTGAGGACGACTTCGAGCGAGCCCTCGCCTCATCAGGCGGCCATGTACTCGAAGGCGAACAACCCGGCCGTCGTCCCCGCGAACAGGACCCGGCCGTCCGCGGACCAGGAACACGACCACACGGCGCTGTCGGTGCGCATCATGGTCAGGGCCTCCCCGCTGGCGGGGGCGTGGATCCGTATGGTCTCATCCGCTCCGCCGCTGGCGAGGCAGGAGCCGTCGGGGCTGAAGGCCACCGCTCGCACCGGTCCGCGATGACCGCTCAACATGCGCACCATGGCCCCGGTGGACGCATCCCAGAGCCGCACCGTCGTATCGCTGCTGCCGGTGGCCAGCAGCCGGCCGTCCGGGCTGAAGGCCACCGTGTGCAGCTGGTCGGTGTGGCCGACCAGGGAGCGAACCACGTCGCCGGTGGACGGATCCCAGATCCGCACCGTTCTGTCGTGGCTGGCGGTGGCCAGGAACGTGCCGTCGGGGTGGAAGGCGAGCGCACGCACCGGCCCTCGATGGCCGTTCAGGATGCGCACCATGGCCCCCGTGGAGGGGTCCCAGAGCCGCACCGTCGTATCGCTGCTGCCGGTGGCCAAGCGCGCGCCGTCCGGGCTGAACGCCAGCGCATGCAGCTGGTCGGTGCGTCCCCGCAAGGTGCGTACCGTCTCGCCGGTTTCCATGTTCCACAGCCGCATCGTCCTGTCGCTGCTGCTGGTCGCCAGGCGGGTGCCGTCCGGGCTGAAGGCCACGGCCAGCACCGCGCCCTGGTGTCCCCGCAGGCTGCGGGTGACGTCGCCGGTGACGGGGTCCCAGATCGGCACAGCGGTGTCGCGGCTGCTGGTGACGACGCAGGAGCCGTTCGGGCTGACGACGACCGCGTGCAGTTGCTCGGCGCGGCCGGTCAGGGGCACCGGTGTGCTGCCGGCCGTCGGTTCCCACGCCAGGGCGATGCGGTCGTTCCCGCCGGTGACGAGGCGAGCGCCGTCCGGGGCGAAGGCCACCGTGAGCACCGCCCCCCGATGCCCGGTCAGGCTGTGCACCACTTGGCCGGTGGCGGTGTCCCAGATCCGCACGAGGGCGACATGGCTGCCGGTGGCGAGGCGGGTACCGTCCGGGCTGAAGCCCGCGGCTCGCACCACCCCGGACAGATCGTGTACGGCCACCGCTCCACCGGGCCCCCAGATCCTGAGGGTGCGGTCGTTGCTGCAGGACAGCAGGCGGGACCCGTCGGGGGTGAACGCCAGCGCGCGCACCTGCCCGCGGTGCCCGGTGAGCACGCGCGACGCCCGGAGAGCGCGGGGAGGGCCGTCGCCCGGTCTGCGGTCGGGACCGGGAGACGTGAGGTCCCAGAGGCGTGCGGTCGTGTCCGCGCCGCCACTGGCCAGACGTGAGCCGTCCCGGTCGAACACCACGGCGGACACGAGGCCTCCGTGACCGCTCGCCGTGTGCAGCACCTCACCGGTCGCCGGATCCCAGATCCGCACCGTCGTGTCGCTGCTGCCGGTGGCCAGGAGAGAGCCGTCCGGGCTGAACGCCACGGCAAGGACCGGCCCGTCGTGCCCCCTCATGGTGCGCACCGGCTGGCCGGTGGTCGCGTCCCAGATCCGTGCGGTCGCGTCACGGCCGCCGGTGACCAGCAGACGGCCGTCGGGGCTGAAGGCCACAGCACGTACCGGTCCTTGGTGTCCGGTCAGGGTGTGGAGCGCCTCCCCGGTGACCGAACTCCACATCCGTACGGTCGTGTCACGGCTGCTCGTGGCGATACGCACGCCGTCCGGGCTGTACGCCACCGCGTGTACCGGCCCGCGGTGACCGGTGAGCGTGCGCATCAGGGCGGGATCGGGCAGGTCCGGAGGAGGCCAGCGGTCGATGAGGGCGGGTGTGCCGGCGGGCAGCGGGCGGGCCGGCCAGTGCGGGGCATCGGTGATACGGCTGCGCAGGACCGTGTCGAGGGCGTGCGGCGGGGTGGTGGGGGTGAGCAGGTGGGCGGCTTGGGCCAGTTGGCGGGCGAGAGGCTGGGCCGGGGCTCCCAGGCGGTCGAGGTCACGCCAGGGGGCAGTGGGACCCCGCTGGTGCAGACGTGCCCGGATCCACCGGAAGTCCCCTGCGAGGACGAGCGCAGGTGCGGCTCGGCCGGCGTCGAGGAAGTGCTCGATGAGATGATCCAGCAGGTATCCGACCGTGATCTGCCACCACGCCACCGATCCGTCCTCGGCTGCGGGCAGGGATGCCTCGACGGCGTCGAGCAGAGCGGCGTTCGCGGTGCTCAGCCCCGCGGGTCCCAGTTCCGTACGCAGGTAGTCGCGGACGACGTCATGGACGGTGACGGCTCCGCCGGCCACGGTCGTCTCGATGGTGAGCAGCGACAGGTCGGCCATCTGCTTGCACAGGGCGCGGGAGTCGGTCTCGTCCAGGTTGCCGGTGGCCTGCCACAGCGTCGCCACCAGGTCGATGGGCACACTCTCGTCCTCGGCGAAGACCCCGAGTTCGTTGAAGCGCTGCTCTGCCCCCGCGTGCGGCAGGAGGGTCGAGGCGGCGCGGATGCTGGCCCGTACGGCGGTGTTGCGCTGGTCGGGGTCGTTGAGGTCGAGGGTGCCGTCGGGGTCCTGGACGGCGGGCCCGTCGGCACGCAGCCGCCGCAGGAGCGTTCTGGCCGCGTCGGTGGGGTCGGCTCCGGTGGCCGTCTGGTCGAGGAGGAACTTGTTCGCGATGCCCAGCAGCAGCGCCCAGCGTCCCGTCGCCTTGACCAGTTCCTCCACCACCTCGCGGCGCGGCGGGGTGGTGAGGCGGTGGGTGAGCAGGAGTCGGGCCTGATCACCCGTCATACGGTCCACTTCGATGCGCACCGCGGCGGCCGGGAGCACATCGGCCCTCCGCGTGGTCACCAGCCGGACACAGGAGCGCTCGGCACCCAGGAGGAACGGGGTGAGCTGCTCGCGTTCCCATACGTCGTCGATGATCAGCAGGGTGCGCGGCCGCTCGGCGAGAAGGGCACCGAGATGGGCTCCGGCCCGCTCGGGGTCGGAACCGCTCTCCGTGGTGTCGCCGGTGAGCAGCCGGGTTTCCTCCACGACCTTCGCCGCGATGGCCGCACGGCCGCGCACCTCCCGGCCCATGGTGATCAGGTGTACGCCGCCCGGGAAGCGGCGCTGCACCGAACGCTGGGCAGCCACGTATCTCGCCAGGCTGGTCTTGCCGAACCCGCCGGCCCCGTGCAGACCGGCGGTGATCGCCACCGGGGCGCGGTTCCCCCAGCGCCCGGTGCGCCTGCGCACCGCCTTGACGACGACGGCCGCTTCGTCTCTGTTCACCCACCAGTCCGGCACCTGGGGCGGCGCAGGACGGCTGCTTGCGGCCGTGGATGCGCCGGGGACCGCACGCAAGGACACGGCCAGAGCGACGAGGCCCGATACCGAGCCGAAGACGCTCGCCACCGGGTCGGCAACACCCCAGCCATCCCGCACTGCCGTCACCAGCAGCCACACCGCGGCCGCCACGCATACGGCGATGGCGGCCCGTGTCCCCCAGCGTCCCCGTGATCCCATGGGGTCTGATCATTCCCCCCGGCACCGGATCAGTGCCAGTCCCTCACCCCGGACCACCGGCCTGGGCCGTTCTTCGGGTCCGCCACGCACGAGGCAGCACGGCTACGTGACCGCCAAGTCGAAGAGCATGGACTCGCCGATTCGCGACCAGACAGCGGGAAGCGACCGCGCCACGCCTGAGCGCTGGCCCGGCCCACGCGAACTGGCCACGTAGTACAGGGGTCGGCCGGATTCGCGAGCGAGTCTCTCCCGCGTCCCGGGGCCGGGTCGTATCGGGTGCCAAGTCAGTCGCGGGTCAGTCCAGCGAAGGACCAGCACCGGGTGCAGGCGTGCCGGGCGTGGAACAGGGCTTCGTGCGCGAGAACACGGTCGCACCGCACGTGAAGCCGTCACGGTGCTCGTAGGCGTCCAGCAATCCTGGGCTTTCGCCGGCCCTGGAGTACCCCCGCGCGTCCAGTCGCGGCTGGTGGCGTCGCCGACGTCGGTGTTGATGCCGTGGCCCCCGGTGGGGGGGGGCCTGGTGGCCGGTGTCGCCCGCGAGCCAGACCCGGCCGCGTCCGCGTGGGTAGGAGCCGGGGCGGGCCAGAGTGCAGGCGGGGGTGCGGGCCCTGGTCGACGCCGGTGACCACTGGCGGTCACCTCCAGGCGCCCCTGGCCGCGTGCCGCTGAACGTCACGGCCGGCACTCCGTTATACGGGGGTGGACAACGAAGACGCAGCGTGTCACCGGGCAGAGCCCCGGCCCCGCCGAAGGCCCCCGGGCGGGGTGAGCCGCGTCGCATAGGCGTAAGCGGACTTGCTATGCAACGAGTTGCATAGCACGATCGTCGGCATGGCGCTCGAACACGCGATCCTGGTGTCGCTCCTGGAGAAGCCGGCGTCCGGCTATGAGCTGGCCCGGCGTTTCGAGCGGTCCATCGGCTACTTCTGGACCGCGACCCACCAGCAGATCTACCGCGTGCTCAAGCGCATGGAGAACGACGGCTGGGTCGATGCCCGCGACGTCCCGCAGCACGGACGGCCGGACAAGAAGGAGTACTCCGTCGCCGACCTCGGCCGGGCCGCGCTGTCCTCGTGGCTGCACGACCCGATCGAGCCGGAGAGCGTCCGCCACGACCTGGCGGTGAAGATCCGCGGTGCCGCGTTCGACGACCCGGCCGCCCTGATCCAGGAGGTGGAACGTCACCGGCAGGCGCACCGCGACCGGCTGGCGCACTACCTCGCGGGCGAGGAGCGCGACTTCACCGGGCCCGAGGCGAACGCGGCCCCGCCGGACGCGCCGCTCGACGCGGAACGCGAACTCCAGCACGTCGTCCTGCGCGGCGGCATCGCCTACGAGCGGATGATGATCGGCTGGCTGGAGGATGTGCTCGCCACGCTGGCCCGCTTCGGCCCCGGCCACTGACCACCGAGGCGGTCACCGGCTGCTCGGCTCCTCCTGCTCCCCCAATCTCCGGACTTCTCCCTCTCTCACCTACCCTTCCGTCCAAAGAGGTTCCTCACCATGGCTGACCAACTCCTCTTCAACCCGCGCACCTACGACCCCGCGCACTTCGATCCCGAGACGCGCCGCCTGCTGCGTGCCACCGTCGACTGGTTCGAGGAGCGCGGGAAGCGGCAGCTGATCGAGGACTACCGCACGCGCGCCTGGCTCGGTGACTTCCTCGCCTTCGCCGCGAAGGAGAACCTGTTCGCCACCTTCCTGACGCCCTCCTCCGCCGCCGGGGAGGGAGAGGCGGACAAGCGGTGGGACACCGCCCGCATCGCCGCGCTCAACGAGATCCTCGGCTTCTACGGCCTGGACTACTGGTACGCCTGGCAGGTGACCATCCTCGGCCTCGGCCCGGTCTGGCAGAGCGACAACGCGGCCGCCCGCGATCGCGCCGCCCAACTCCTCGACCAGGGCGAGGTGTTCGCCTTCGGCCTGTCCGAGAAGACCCACGGTGCCGACATCTACTCCACCGACATGCTCCTGGAGCCGGACGGCGACGGCGGCTTCCGCGCCACCGGCTCCAAGTACTACATAGGCAACGGCAACGCAGCCGGACTCGTCTCCGTCTTCGGGCGCCGCAGCGACGTCGAGGGCCCCGACGGCTACGTGTTCTTCGCCGCCGACAGCCGTCACCCGGCCTACCACCTGGTGAAGAACGTCGTCGACTCGTCCAAGTTCGTCAGCGAGTTCCGCCTGGAGGACTACCCCGTCCGCGCCGAGGACGTCCTGCACACCGGCCGCGCCGCCTTCGACGCCGCCCTCAACACCGTCAACGTCGGCAAGTTCAACCTGTGCACGGCCTCGATCGGCATCTGCGAACACGCCATGTACGAGGCCGTCACCCACGCGAACAACCGCGTCCTGTACGGCCGTCCCGTCACCGCCTTCCCGCACGTGCGGCGGGAGTTGACCGACGCCTACGTCAGGCTCGTCGGGATGAAGCTGTTCAGCGACCGTGCCGTGGACTACTTCCGCTGCGCCGGTCCCGACGACCGGCGCTACCTGCTCTTCAACCCGATGACGAAGATGAAGGTGACCACGGAGGGCGAGAAGGTCATCGACCTGATGTGGGACGTCATCGCCGCCAAGGGCTTCGAGAAGGACAACTACTTCGCCCAGGCGGCCGTGGAGATCCGCGGACTGCCGAAGCTGGAGGGCACGGTCCACGTCAACCTGGCGCTGATCCTGAAGTTCATGCGCAGCCACCTCCTCGACCCGGCCGACTACCCCGACGTGCCGACCCGCCTCGACGCCGCCGACGACACCTTCCTGTTCCGGCAGGGTCCGGCCCGCGGCCTCGGCTCGGTCCGCTTCCACGACTGGCGGCCCGCCTTCGAGTCGTACGCACACCTGCCCAACGTCGCCCGCCTGCGCGAACAGGCCGACGCCCTGTGCGAGTTCGTCGCCACCGCGGCCCCCGACGCCGAACAGAGCCGCGACCTCGACCTCCTCCTCGCCGTCGGCCAGCTCTTCGCCCTCGTCGTCCACGCACAGCTCGTCCTGGAGCAGTCCCGCCTCACCGGCCTCGACGAGGACGTGCTCGACGAGCTCTTCGCCGTCCTCGTACGGGACTTCTCCGCGCACGCCGTCGAGCTGCACGGCAAGGACTCGGCGACCGGCCTGCAGCAGGAGTGGGCGCTGGGCGCGGTCCGGCGGCCCGTTGTCGACCCGGCACGCACCGAGCGAGTCTGGCAGCGGGTCGAGTCGCTGTCCGGCGCGTACGAGATGACCCCGTAGGCACGTCACGCCGTACCGTCACCGGTGGTGGCCGAGCCGCACGGCCCGGCCACCACCGCCGCACCCTGTCGGCGCCGACACAGCACGGGGCTCTCACCACCCGGCATCCGCGACGGCCCCGCTGGAGCAACCACACCTACTCGCCGCCATCCGCCCATCGGCCCGCCACCGCCGGAAAGACTGTGGCGGACCAAGGGAGCCGGCAACTGCGACTTTGGTCGATGATGCCGCTACCTCAGGACGACTGCGCACCCTCTCGTGCTGCCCCAGGGTGGGACTTCCGTACATCGAGGAGGCAGCATGGCGTTCTTCCGAACACGGGCAAGGGCAGGCCTGATCACGCGGGCGGCGGGGGCGATCGGACTCTCGGTTGCGGCCCTGTCCTCTCCCGCGGTGGCCCTGCCGGCCCCCGCGGCGACCCCCACCCAGCTGTATGTCGCGCCCTGGGGCAAGGACTCCTGGCCCGGCACCCTGGACCGACCCTTCGCCACACCGGCACGCGCCCAACAGGCCGTACGCGCCCGGGCGCCGCGCATGACGTCGGACCTGGTGGTGAACCTGCGCGGCGGGACGTACCGCCTGAAGGCGCCGCTGCGACTGTCGGAGGCCGCGGGGGACTCCGGCCGGGGCGGCCACCGGGTGACCTACCAGGCGTACGGCTACGGAACACCGCGGCAGGAGCGGGTGACGATCAGTGGCGGCCGTCGGATCTCCGGGTGGCGGCCGGACCGACGGCGCACGGGATTCTGGCGCGCGGACGTGGGCGGGCTCGAGACCCGCCAGCTCTACGTCGGGGACCGGCGCGCCACACGACTCACACGCGAGGGTGCGGGCTTCCCGGGTGTGCTGAAGGCGACCAGAACCGGTTACGTCACCACCAGTACCGTCCCCCGGACCTGGCGGAACCCCGCCGACATCGAGTTCGTCTACCGAGCCGGCTATCTCGAGGGCCGCTGCGGAGTCGCAGGGATCTCGGCAAGCGCCGGCCGAACCACCATCACGATGGACCAGCCGTGCTGGAGTCTGGCCCAACAGCTGTATGGGGGCACGGAGTTGCTCGAAGCTCCCAGCAGCGTGGAGAACTCCCCCAGCTTCGAGCCCAAGGCCGGAAGCTGGTATCTCGACCGCTCCCGGCCAGGACACCATGAGCTGCTGTACTTCCCCCGGCCCGGACAGGACATGCGCCGGGCCGGCGTGGTCGCCCCGGTCCTGGAGTCCCTGGTCACCGGCACCGGTGGGGCGGGCCGTCCCCTCCACGACATCGGCTTCCGCGGCCTGACGTTCGCGTACGCCACCTGGCTGGCGCCCAGCGAACCCGCCGGATTTCCCTCGGCGTGGAGCATGTACCTGCGGCCCGGGAAGGGCGAGGACGCGAGGCTGCTCACGGTGCCCGGCACGGTCGCCTTCCGCACCGCCGAGCGGATCACCTTCGAGGGCAACCGTTTCACCCACCTGGGCGCCCAGGCGCTGGAGTTCTCCGAGAACAGCTCGTACAACGTCGTCGACGGCAACGTCATCAGCGACGTCTCCGACGGCGGCATCCTGATGGGAGTGGTCCCGCCCGACCAGAAGGGAACCAACCGCGGCAACCGGATCACCAACAACTGGGTCCACCACATCGGCGCGGAGTACCACGCGGCCTCCGGCATCTGGGACACCGCAACCCAGGAGACCACCCTCGCGCACAACCAGGTCAACGACGTGCCCTACTCCGGCATCCTCTCCGGACCCAGCGACGACCTGCGGGGCATCATGCGCGGCAACCGCATCCTCGACAACCGCGTCTTCGCGACGAACCGGCTCCTGGAGGACGGAGGCGGCATCTACCTGCGCGGAGAACAGGGCACCTCCTTCGCCGACGGGGCCGTCATCAGCGGCAACGCGGTCACCCACAGCAGGCACGGCGAGTGGAACGTCGGCATCTACACCGACGACAGCAGCAATTGGGTCACCGTGGAAGGCAACACCGTCTACGACTACGTCGCCTCCATCGGCGGCTGCAGCGAGGAATGGGGCAACCGTCCCGTCCAGAACGTGCGCTACCGCGGCAACTTCTGGGACGACACCGTGCCGGAATGGGTCGAGCGACGGACGTTCCCCGGAGCCTGGCCCCCGGCCAACGCCCAGAACCCGGAGGAGGGCTGCGGAGAACCCCACCGCCTCTCCTTCACCGACAACACCCTGCTGTCTCCCCGCAACCCCGGCCAGGCCTGCGCCTCCGACACCGCCTGCGCCGCCGTCCTGGCGAACGCCGGCCCGCTCCCGTCGTACCGCCAGCGCCTGGGCATGCCGTGACGGAACGCCGGATCGCGTGCGCGGGACGGCATCGCGAACCTCGCGTCTGCCGCTGCCACTTGCTCGGGTAAGGGTTCCCGAGCGGCCCGGGCCACGTCCACGATCGCGCGCCTCGGTGAGCGCGGCTGAACCGTGGCGCGATTCGGCGGCCTCTCGCACTCTCACGCGCGCAGGTCGCTCGACACTCCACTTGGCATGGCCAGAGTGAAAGTGCGCACCGTTTTGGTGAAATCGCGGTCACAGGCGAAAGAAGGAGTGCTAGACATCGGACCGACCTGATCGGGTCAACTCCCTGTGGCCGCCCCGTTGAGGAGAGAGCCGAACGCGAGGCGAAACCGAGCGGATAGGACGACCGTGTCGCACACCCCCACTCCCGTGCGCCGAGGATTCGGTGCCCGCAATCTGCGTGTGGCCCAAAAGCTCCAGGCCATCCTGTTGATTCCGGTGCTCGTTGCCCTCGTCCTCGGCGGTGTACGGGTCAACCGCACCGTCGACACCTGGCAGAGCGCCAAGGACGCGGTCCGCGTGGCAGAACTGGTCCAGGCTGCCAACAAGTACGCCAGTGACGCCATCGACGAACGCGACGTCTCCGTCATCCCGTTGGTGAAGGGCGACCGCGGCTCCAGCACGGTCGCCAAGGCCCGGCACCTCACCGACGCGGACGCCAAGGAGTTCAACGCGGCGGTCGCCCGTATCCCGAGGACTGACGGACTCCAGCGCCGGATCGAGCTCGTCCGCGCGGGTGAGAGGCAACTTCCCTCGGTACGCGCGGGCGCCTTCACCTCCCGGCTGTCCGGGGTGCGGACCGAGGAGAGCTACCACGCCGTCCAGCACCCGCTGATGGAGATCTCCAACGAACTGGGCTTCGGCATCGCCAGCCAGGCCACCTACGGGCGCACCCTCTACGCCGTCTCGCTCACCCAGGCCGCCGAGTCGCTGATCCGCGCCATCGGCACCCACCTCCTCGTCGAGGACCGCAGCAAGCTGGCCAAGGGCGAACTGCAGTCCCAGATCGCCTCGTTCAGCTCCTACGTCTATCTCGAACAGGTCGCGCTCCAGGAGTACGCCGGCTTCGCCGGTACCGCCGAGACGGCCAGACTGCGCGAGGCACTGGCGGACGCGGAGAAGAAGGGACAAGAGCAGTCGGCCGAGGCGCGGACGCAGGCCGAGGCGGCCGGCAAGAACTTCGTCCCCCCACCGAGCCTGGCCAGGATGACCGGCGCCATCGCCACCGGCGCGACGGCCACCCGCCTCGCCGAGCAGGGCATCACACCCGAGACCTTCTTCGCGGCCTCGACCCTCGGCTTCGACGCCTACCGCAGTGTCGAGGTCTACCTCACCGAGACCGCGCTGGCCCAGGCACACACGATCGCCGACGACGCCCGCAACTCCGCAATCGTCAACGCCGTGCTCGTGCTCGCCGCCGTCCTCGCCGCCTTCCTCCTCGCGACTTGGGTGGCCCGCACGATGAGCACCAGCATGCGCCTGCTCAGCACCTCCGCCCACGAGATCGCCGGACAGCGGCTGCCGGCCACGCTGACTCAGCTGACCCGCACCGTCCCCGGCAGAGTCGACGCCACCGTGGAACCCATCCCGATCACCACCACGGACGAGATCGGCGAGGTCGCCCGCGCCTTCGACCACGTGCACCGCGAAGCCGTCCGGCTCGCGGCCGAACAGGCCCTGCTGCGCGCCAACATCAACACGATCCTCAGCAACCTGGCCCGTCGTAACCAGTCCCTGATCGAGGGCCAGCTCTCCATGATCACCCAACTGGAGGACAGGGAAGCCGACCCCGACCAGCTGGAGAACCTCTTCCAGCTCGACCACCTCGCCACCCGCGTACGCCGCAACGGCGAGAACCTCCTGGTGCTCAGCGGCGAAGCCCCCGTCCAGCAGTGGGACCAGCCGACGCCCCTGGTCGACGTCCTGCGCGCCGCGGTCTCGGAGGTCGAACAGTACGAGCGCATCCAGCTCTCCGGTGTTCCCGAGATCCAGATCGACGGCCGTGCGGTGAACGACCTGGTGCACCTGCTCGCCGAACTCCTGGAGAACGCCACGACCTTCTCGTCACCGCACGCCCCGGTCGATGTGACCGCCGCGCGGCTGCCCGACGGCAGGATCATGCTCGAGATACACGATCAGGGGATCGGCCTACCGCCCGAAGAGGTGGCCGAAGTCAACCGCGACCTGGTCGAACCGCCCACCGTGGACGCCGCGATCTCCCAACGCATGGGCCTGTTCGTGGTCGGTCGGCTGGCCGACCGGCACAGCATCCGCGTCCAGCTGCGCCCCTCCGCCGAAGGCCGGGGAACGACGGCCCTGGTGATGCTGCCCGACACGGTCACGCACCGAGCGGCTACGGAGGAACCCGACTCCGACACCATGGCCCTGGTCGCTTTCGTGGACGCTCGTTTCACCGACGGCACCGCACGTGCCGACGGGACGTGGGACGACGAGCCGTTCTGACCCGAGGCGCCCGGTCCCCGCCGGGGACTCCGCCGGGGCGGCCCCTTCAGTAAGGGCTCACCCCGGCGGGCACGGGGTTACGGCAGCGGCGGGTAGGCGTTCTGCATCAGCTGCTGGAACTGGGCGGAGAACCAGTGACCGGCGAGCGGTGCGTTCGGCAGGGCCCCGGTGGGGTTGTTGCCGTTGCGGGCGTTGCCGCCGTAGGTCGGGTCGCACATGCGGTCGAAGCCCTTGCCCTCGTCATTGGGCACGGCGGCACTGTTGCCGTCGGACTCTCCCGGCGGCTTGACCCACACGTAGGCGTCCACGCCGGTGGCGGGGGCGGCGGTGGGCCGCTGACCGATTCCGGCGCCGCTCTGGTTGCACCAGTTGCCGGCGTGGATGCGCCGGTCGATGCGGCCGCCGTTGACGTAGTCGTCGACGGAGGTCTGCGGGCCGGGGCCGGTGGGCCGGGCGGAGCCGCCCCAGCCGTTGCGGGAGGTGTCGATCAGCATGCCGAGACCGGAGTCGAACCCGGCGGCGACCAGCTTGTCCCGCAGGCCGAGCGCGAACGACTGCTCGTCCACGTACTGGTTCCAGTCGACCCACTTCGACTGGCGTATGGTCTGCCCGTTCACCATGTCGGTGACCTTGAAGTTGGGCTCCTTGACGGGGCTGTAGTTGGCGGTGTTGACGATGAAGCCGGCCACGTCGCTCACGTTCGCGCCGTTGGTCGTGGCGACCTTGTAGAACTCCTGCACCGACGGGCCGAGGTTGCTGTCCCAGCCCAGCCAGCCGTGGTGGCCGGCGTCGATGTAGTTGTAGACGTTCGCGAGGGCGCCGAGCTTGTCGAGAGCGTAGGAGACGCCCTTCTCGTAGTTGCCGTTGCTCTTCATGGTCACGCAGGCGTCGGTGGTGGTGTTGGTGCCTCCGGCGTTGGTGACCAGGTTCGGCAGCGAGTCGGGCTCGATGACGGTGGCGATCCGCAGGCCCGCGTACTTCGATTCGGAGAGGATCGAGGTGATCGGGTCGATGTACTGGCTCTTGTACTTGTCGAGGTCGTTCGGCCCCAGTTCGCCGTTGGAGGCGAGGGCGGCACAGTCACGGCCCGGCAGGTCGTAGATGACCAGCTGGACGACGAGTTCGCCGCTGCCCTTCTGCTTCAGCGCCTCGTCCAGGTGGGCGCGCAGGCCCATGCCGCCGTTCACACCGTTGATGGCGGCGATCCGGTCCAGCCACACGGCGGTGGGCTGGTTGGAGATGCGGCTGCCGCCCGGTTCGGCGGCGGCCTTCGCGGACCACTCCGGGTTCACGTAGGCCTTGGCGCCGACGTAGGGGTTGGCGACCTTCGGCCCACCCGGGCCGGGGTCGGTGGGTCCCGGGTCGGTCGGCCCCGGATCAGTCGGCCCCGGGTCGGTGGGGCCACCGCCGTCGACGTTGCAGGTCACGCCGTCGAGGGTGAAGGTGGCCGGGACGGCGTTGCTCCCGCTGTAGGACGCCTGGAATCCGAAGCCGACCGAACCCCCGGTGGCGAGCGTGCCGTTGTAGCTCTCGTTGGCGGCCGTGACGGAGGAACCGCTCTGGCTTATCCGCGCGTTCCAGCCATTGCTGATCTTCTGGTTTCCGGCGTACGACCACTTCAGTGACCAACTCGACTTGGCCGCGCCGTTGTTGGTGATCGTGACGGCTGTCGTGAAGCCGGTGTCCCACTGGTTCTGGACCTTGTAGTCCACTGTGCAGGGTGCGGCCGCGGCGGCGGCTCCGGCCGGCGCCGATACGAGTGCGGCCGCTGAGGTCCCGCTGAGCAGCGCGAGGGCTGCGAGCAATGAGGTCTTGGTGCGACTCATGATGAAGCATTCCTTCTGGTTGGAGGATTTCTCCGCTGGTTGAGCGCGCGCAGGTGATCGCGCACCTTGATGCGGCACCTTGATGCGTACGGGGCGACGTGGCCTCGTGGCCGAAGGTCAGGAAGGGCTCCGAGGAGCCGCCCGCTGGTCCGGGCCCCGGCGATACGCGGCACCGGCGACCCGCCTACGGCCCTGCGGACACGGCTCGTTGAGGAGCTCGCTCCACGGCGTACCGTCGCTCTGGGATACGCCGGTGGGCCCGACGCTCCCGGCGTGGGACGCAGGTGGACCCGTTTTGGGAGCGCTCCCCACTCGGCGGTCGACGGGTAGTGCCGCCGATACCCGTGCATTCGGGCTTCGTCGGTGCGCTGCGGGCGTCCGCTCAAGCGGCTGGGGAGCCTGAGCGGACACTCGCGTCGGTCGCGACGCAGTCCGTCCAGCGGTCATTCGTGGCGCGCCCGTCGGCAAGAACCGACAGCGGGTCGCCAACTGCTGGGCATGCACGGGGGGTTGCTGGTCAGCTCCGATCCTTGGAAGCCGTGGTCCCGCTGATCGGCCACCGCGCTCTCCGCCATACGGCGGCGCGTCGCTCCCGGAGGCCGGATCATCGGGACGACCGCGACGGCGCCGAGTGTGTCGGCGCCCGCGGTGGCCAGGAGAAATGAACGTGGGGGGTGTCGCATGAGCGACTCCTTGCAGTGTGGCGCACCGTGACGGTGCGTCGACTGATTGGAACCGCTCCCACTGGTGCGAAGGAAGGTAGCGCCAAGTGGCACGGTTGCCTAGAGGCACGGCTGAACTTCCTCTCAACTAAACCCTTTCGCGTCTTCGACTCTTCAAGCCGCTTGACCGCCGCTCTCCTCATCCCCATGATGGGAGCGCTCCCACTGGCCAAGACTTGTCCTTCCCCGAGCTTCGAGCCGCTAGGAGGAACCAGTTCATGGATCCCGGACGCAGAAGCAGAACCGTTCGACGTGCGTGGACCGCCGTGGCGACAGCCTTGGCCCTGCCCCTGTCGATGCTGGCCACAGGCGCAACGACCGCGCGGGCGGCGGGCGTTCAGTGCAGCGTGGACTACAAGACGAACGACTGGGGCTCCGGCTTCACCACGGACGTGACGATCACCAACCGCGGTACAGACGCCATCGACGGCTGGACGCTGACATACGCCTACGCGGGCAACCAGAAGCTGATGAACGGCTGGAACGGCACCTGGTCCCAGACCGGCCAGAACATCAGCGTGAAGGACGCCGGCTACAACGCCAAGATCGCCGCGGGCGCGTCCGCCTCCACCGGGGCGCAGTTCAGCTACAGCGGCAGCAACGCGGCCCCGACGAACTTCTCGATCAACGGCACCAGTTGCACCGGCGCCCACCAGCCGCCGATCACCGTGCTGACCAGCCCCGCAGCGGGCGCGGTCTACACCCAGGGCGAGGCGGTTCCGCTCGCGGCCACGGCTGCGGCCGCGGACAGCGCCACCATCAGCAAGGTGGAGTTCTACGACGACACCAAGCTGCTGGGCACGGACACGACGGCGCCGTACGCGCTCTCGGCCTCAGGCTTGACCGTGGGCAGTCATTCGCTGCTCGCCAAGGCGTACGACAGCCTGGGCGCTTCCGCGGAGTCGACGCCGGTCGGCATCACGGTCGCCTCGGGTCCCTCCGTGGTCGCCACCCCATCCCAACTGGGCGTCCAGCAGGGCAAGACGGGCACGTACGAGGTGAGGCTGTCGAAGCAGCCGAGCGCGAACGTGACGGTGACGACGGCTCGCGCGAGCGGCAACACCGGCCTGTCGGTGACCGGCGGCGCCTCGCTCACCTTCACGCCGTCGAACTGGAACACCGCCCAGAAGGTGACCATCACCGCCGACTCCTCCGGCACCGGAGCGGCGACCTTCGAGTCGACTGCCCCCGGGCACGCCAAGGCGTCGGTCACCGTGACCCAGCTGGGAGCGACGAAGGCGTACGACGCCCGTTTCCTGGATCTGTACGGCAAGATCACCAACCCGGCGAACGGCTACTTCTCCCCCGAGGGCATCCCCTACCACTCGGTCGAGACGCTGATCGTCGAGGCGCCGGACTACGGCCACGAGACCACGTCGGAGGCGTACAGCTACCTCCTGTGGCTGCAGGCCATGTACGGCAAGGTCACAGGTGACTGGTCCAAGTTCAACGGCGCCTGGGAGATCATGGAGAAGTACATGATCCCCACGCACGCCGACCAGCCGACCAACTCCTTCTACAACGCCTCCAAGCCGGCCACCTACGCGCCCGAGCTGGACACCCCGAACGAGTACCCGGCCAAACTCGACTCGTCGGTCGCTTCCGGTTCGGACCCGCTCGCCGGTGAGCTGAAGTCGGCGTACGGCACGGACGACATCTACGGCATGCACTGGCTGCAGGACGTCGACAACGTCTACGGCTTCGGCAACTCGCCGGGCAAGTGCGAGGCGGGACCCACGGACACCGGACCGTCGTACATCAACACCTTCCAGCGCGGCGCGCAGGAGTCGGTGTGGGAGACGGTGCCGCAGCCGACGTGTGACGCCTTCAAGTACGGCGGCAAGAACGGCTACCTGGACCTGTTCACCGGTGACTCCTCCTACGCCAAGCAGTGGAAGTTCACCGACGCCCCGGACGCCGACGCGCGGGCCGTGCAGGCCGCCTACTGGGCCGACATCTGGGCCAAGCAGCAGGGCAAGGGCTCCGACGTCTCCGCGACCGTGGGCAAGGCCGCGAAGATGGGCGACTACCTGCGCTACGCCATGTACGACAAGTACTTCAAGAAGATCGGCAACTGCGTCGGGCCGTCCACCTGTGCGGCCGGCACCGGCAAGGACGCCTCGATGTACCTGCTGTCCTGGTACTACGCGTGGGGCGGCGCCACCGACACCTCGGCGGGCTGGGCCTGGCGCATCGGCTCCAGCCACGCGCACGGCGGCTACCAGAACCCTCTCGCGGCCTACGCGCTGAGCTCCTACGCCGACCTGAAGCCCAAGTCGGCGACGGGACAGTCGGACTGGGCCAAGTCCCTTGGTCGGCAGTTGGAGTTCTACCGCTGGCTGCAGTCCGACGAGGGTGCGATCGCGGGTGGTGCGACCAACAGCTGGGCGGGCCGCTACGCGCCTCCCCCGGCCGGGAAGTCGACGTTCTACGGCATGTACTACGACGAGCAGCCCGTCTACCACGACCCGCCGTCCAACCAGTGGTTCGGCTTCCAGGCCTGGTCGATGGAACGGGTGGCCGAGCTGTACCAGCAGACGGGCAACGCGCAGGCCAAGGCGGTCCTCGACAAGTGGGTCAAGTGGGCGCTGTCCAAGACCACGATCAACCCGGACGGCACCTACCGGATCCCCGCCACGCTCCAGTGGTCGGGCCAGCCCGACACCTGGAACGCGTCAAGTCCCGGCGCCAACAGCGGACTTCACGTCACCGTCGCCGACTACACCAACGACGTCGGCGTGGCCGCCGCCTACGCCAAGACCCTGAGCTACTACGCCGCCAAGTCCGGTGACACGGCGGCGAAGACGACGGCCAAGGCGCTCCTGGACGGCATGTGGACCAACTACCAGGACAGCCTGGGCATCGCGGTGCCGGAGGACCGGACGGACTACAACCGGTTCGACGACTCGGTGTACGTCCCCAGCAGCTTCAGCGGCACGATGCCGAACGGGGACACCATCAACTCCTCGTCAACCTTCGCCTCGCTCCGGTCCTTCTACAAGAGCGACCCGGCCTGGTCGAAGATCGAGGCCTATCTGAAGGGTGGCGCGGTGCCGTCGTTCACGTACCACCGGTTCTGGGCCCAGGCGGACATCGCCCTGGCCATGGGCTCGTACGCGGAACTCCTCGAATAACCCCCCGCTGAGGCCGCGTGCGCGACCCCGCCATCAGGCGGCGGGGTCACCCGGCCGGGCGGCCCCCGCCCCCTTGGGGGCCGCCCGGCACTCCGGGCCCACCATCCGGCGGGCCCCGATCCAGCCGCACCACCAGCGGCTTCGGACATCACTTCAAGACACCTGAGCCGACCTCCTTGTCAGGAACATGATCCTCTCCTACAGTCCCTGCGAGATCGCTTGTTGGGAGCGCTCCCAATCCCATGCAGAAGCCCTCGCCCCCCACACACCACCCGCGCGGAGGACCCGCATGCAACCGTCACATCACCAAGTCCGCAGGATGCGCGCGCTCTGCGGTGCGTTGCTGACCACGCTCGTCGCGCTGGCCGCGCTGCTCACCGGCGCCACGGCCTCCCAGGCCGACACGACGATCTGCGAGGAGTTCGGCAGCACCACGATCCAGGGCCGTTACGTCGTGCAGAACAACCGCTGGGGCACCAGCGCCACCCAGTGCATCTCCGTCACGAACTCGGGCTTCAGGATCGTCCAGGCCGACGGCTCGGTCCCGACGAACGGGGCCCCGAAGTCGTACCCGTCCGTGTTCAACGGCTGCCACTACACGAACTGCTCGCCCGGCACCAACCTCCCGGCCCAGCTGAGTTCGATCTCGAGCGCGCCCTCGGGCATCTCCTACAGCTACGTGAGCGGTGCGGCCTACGATGCCGCCTACGACATCTGGCTGGACCCGACGCCCCGCACCGACGGCGTGAACCGTACCGAGATCATGATCTGGTTCAACCGTGTGGGCTCCGTGCAGCCGGTCGGCTCGCCCGTCGGTTCCGCCACGGTGGGCGGACGCCAGTGGCAGGTGTGGTCCGGCAACAACGGCGGCAACGACGTCCTGTCCTTCGTCGCGCCCTCGGCGATCGACAGCTGGAACTTCGACGTGATGGACTTCGTCCGGCAGGCCGTCTCCCGCGGACTCGCCCAGAACAACTGGTACCTGACGAGCATTCAGGCCGGCTTCGAACCCTGGCAGAACGGCGCCGGCCTGGCCGTGAACTCGTTCTCCTCCACGGTGAACCTAGGCGGCAGCACCCCTGGTGGCCCCGGCACCCCCAGCGGTCCCGCCGCCTGCAAGGTGACCTACGGCACGAGTGTCTGGCAGGACGGCTTCACAGCCGACGTCGCCGTGACCAACACGGGTTCCTCCCCGGTCAACGGCTGGAACCTCGCGTTCACGCTGCCCTCGGGACAGCGCATCACCAACGCCTGGAACGCCGGCGTCTCGCCGTCGTCAGGAACCGTGACGGCCACCAATGTCGGGCACAACGCGTCCATCGCGCCCGGCGGCCAGGTCTCCTTCGGCTTCCAGGGCACCTACAGCGGCAGCTTCGCCAAGCCGGCCGCCTTCAGCCTCAACGGAACAGCCTGCGCCACCGCATGACACCCGCGGAATAGTCGACACCTCGACAAGTCAATACCTCGACGCCTCACCTGAAACCCCCTTGCCCAGCCAGCCGGAGGCCCGCCCTGTCGCCGTGACGACGGGGCGGGCCCCGGCGCTCCTCCAGGACGGGGAGCTCGCGAACGGGCCCGGGCATGACGCCGATGAGCCCCTCGATCCGCTCGCACCTCGGCTCGTACGCCACCGACGAGGTGTGAGCTTGTCATTTAACCTCTGTCCGCTTGGGTCTACGGGCGCATCTCCGAGAGGCGCGGTTTCTGATCACGCGGAAGGGGAGAGCTGTTCGCGCACCCATTTGGGTTGGGGGTTGGTGTGTGGCTGGCCCGCCACGACGACGGTCGGCACGGTCTCGTTGCCGTCGTTGGCTGCCCTCACCGCTGCGGCTCCTGCCGGGTCGCGCCAGATGTTGACCCAGTGCAGCTGGCGGGCGCTGCGGCCAAGCCGGATGCGCAGTCGTATGCAGTACTTGCAGCCCGGCCGCCAGAAGACGACCGGCCGGCCGTCGACCGCGCTGCGGCGTTGTGCCTCCAGCGCGCCGATCGACCTCGGGAAGATCAGGGGCGAGTTGACGCCGGCGAGCGCGAGGAACGCCAGCAGGAGTGCTGCGGCTGTGCCGGGGCTCCCCTTGAAGATCTGCCCAGTCGCGACGACTGAGCCGCTGAGCACAAGCAGCATCGGCAGGATCCAAGCGCGCATCATGGTGATGCAGGCTATCGATGAGTCGAAATGCTCCTCGAACTGGGCCGCTCACCTGGGTGTTCGCCGGACGCTGAGACGGCCTTCGTCTGATCATGTGCTCCGACCAAGGTGCTCGTGACCACGACGAAGGCCGTGAAGGTGAGTCTGCTGCCTGATCATGTTCCGGGGGAAGCGTTCGCGAAAGCGTCACGCTTCCGGGAGGACTTATTCGACTGTCTGAGCGCTCGCGGGGACGAACTGTTCGACCTCACGGATGCGCTGCTGTGTGCGGACGGGCCGGTGAGAGCGCCGGTGGACCTGACGTTGGTGGCTGAGCACCGGCGCGGGCACGGCGCCATGTATGACGCCCTGAACAGCGGGAACATCGACGTGCCCCGTCTGCGGCAGGTGCTGGCCGGCCTGCCCATGCCTCAGGCCGCTGACGGGCGCCTGGTCCTCGCGGTCGACGTCAGCAACTGGCTCCGCCCCGACGCTCCCACCAGCACGGATCGCCTGTTCTGCCACGTCTACGGCCGTAGCGGACGGTCCTCGGACCAGTTCGTACCCGGCCGGCCGTACTCGTTCGTCGCCGCCCTGGAATCGGGCCGGACGTCCTGGTGCCAACTGCTGGACGCCGTCCGTCTCGGCCCGGCCGACGACGTCGCCGCGGTCACCGCCGCCCAGGTCCGCCGGGTGGTCATCGATCTCATCGAGACGGGCCGCTGGCACCCTGGCGACCGGGACATCCTGATCGTGTTCGACGCTGGCTACGACGCCCCGCGCATGGCCCACCTCTTGGCCGGGCTGCCGGTGGAGGCCCTGGGCCGGATGCGCACGGACCGGGTGATGCGCAAGCCCGTCCCGGTTCCGTGGATCTCCCCGCCGCAGGGCGGGCGGCCGCCGAAGCACGGCAAGGAGTGCCGCTTCGCCAAGCCGGAGACCTGGGGTGATCCGGACGCGGCCACGGCGCAGGTCACCGACCGGCACGGAACCGCCCGAGCGATGGCCTGGGACCGCATCCACCCCCGCCTGACCACCCGCTCCGCGTGGATCGACCACACCGGCGAACTCCCGCTCATCGAAGGCACGTTGATCCGCCTCCAGGTCGACCGTCTGCCCGGTGGCCACAACCCGCTGCCGCTCTGGCTGTGGTCGTCGGCCACCAGCCTGAGCGGCGAGGACGTCGACGTGCGCTGGCAGGCGCTCCTCCGGCGCTTCGACCTGGAACACACCTTCCGGCTGATGAAGCAGACACTGGGGTGGACCCGGCCGAAGCTCCGCACCCCCAAGGCCGGAGACCGCTGGACGTGGCTCGTGATCGTTGCCCACACCCAGCTCCGGCTCACCCGCGAAGCCGCGGCGGATCTCCGCCGCCCCTGGGAGAGGCCCACCGAGCCCGCACGGCTCACCCCGGCCCGCGTCCGCCGAGGGTTTCGGAACATCCGCCCGCACCTCGCCTGCCCGGCCCCGTGCACCGAAACACTCAACGCCCGGACCAGCAAGGCCGCTTGGCTCCAAGAACCGCCGCCCCACGACCCGCTATGACGTCGGGAAAACGACCAGGCGACCCGAGAGCATCACCACGCGCGACAGCCTCAGAGGTTAAAAGACAAGGTGAGTACCTGTTCCTGAAGGGGGCATGCCAGGGTCATCTCGCTGGGAGGCCTCTTTCGCACCGCCCGGTTCCCGCCTCCGTCGGCTGGATGGGTCTGTCACGGCAGCCCTATAAAGTGAAGCGGCCCCGAACAGGCTCTGACGTACGGCGGGTGGGTTTGCCAAAGAGGGAGGCTGGCACGTGAGTGACGAGGTTTCTGTCGAGTTGCTGGAGATCGTCGATGCGCTCATGCCAGGGATGTCTCTGGACACAGCACGCCTCTCTGCCCACGGCAACCACCACCACGTCGTTCTATTGCCCGGTGTCGCAGCCGTGCGGATCAGCCGACGCCCGTTCGCGGCTGAGACGCTGCCGCGCCGGATGGAATTGCTGCGGGTCATCGCGGCATCCGGACTGCCGTTCGCCGTTCCGGAGCCGCTGACGCCGGTGACGATGTTCGGTGACCGTGCCGCTGTCGCCGTCTCGTGGGTCGACGGCAGCGGACTGCCCGAGGGCGAGGGTGATCCGGCGAAGATCAGCGAGTTGCTCGGGGCTTTGCGGGAGCTTCCCCTCACCCCGGAGCTACAAGCCGTGCTCGGCACGCCAGGCGGGCAAGCGAGCGGTCATGGGTGGGCCGACGTCCTGGCCGAAGACGTCGTCCCGCGTCTGCCCCAACAATGGCGAGACGAGGGCCGGCGACGCCTTGAAGAGGCGATGGCCCTGGAGCCGGTGCCGGCCTGTCTCGTACACGGTGACCTCGGCGCCGAGAACGTCCATTGGAGTAAGGACGGCAAGCTGATCGGCGTGCTGGACTGGGACCTGGCCCAGCCGTTCGACCCGGCGATCGACGCCGCCTGCATGGCCTGGCACGGCTGGGAGAACGTCCGTCAAGCCGTGGACAGCGAGACCTACCGGCGCGCCCGGGTCTGGGACAGGACGTTCGGAGTCGAGCACCTCGTCGCGGTACTCAGCGGCAAGCCCCTGTCGAACGTCGACAGCTACGTGGAGCACGTCGTCGCGTGGCTGGAGCGGTACGCAGACCGGCGGCTGCCCTAGGCTGCGGTTCGCTGAGCTGGTGCTCCAGGCCACGTGCGCGAGTCTGGGCGGGTAGCTGGCAGGCGGGAGAGGTTGTTCTTGCCTCGGGTGAGCCTCCTGGTCATCAGTGTGATCGCCGCCCAGGTGATCAAGGTTTCGGAGTGCTGGACGAGGCGTTCGTAGTCCCGTGCGTGACGTCGGACGTGCATGATCCATCCCCGGGTGCGTTCCACGACCCAGCGGCGGGCAGCACGATGAATCCGGAGGTGTCCTTGGGGCGGCTGACGGTCTTGATGGTGAGTTTGAGATGGCGTTTTGCCCAGGTCACCAGTTTTCCGGCGTACGCGGAGTCGGCCCATACGATGGTGATCTCGGGGTGCATCAGGCGGAGGCGGAAGAGGACTTCCTTGGCCGCCTGGCTGTCGTGCAGGTCGGCAGGGGTGACCATGACCAGCAGCGGCAGGCCGCGGGTGTCGACGACCAGGTGGCGCTTGCGTCCGTTGATTTTCTTGCCAGCGTCGTAGCCGCGGGAGTCCTTCCCGACAGTCTCGGCGGCCTTGATGCTCTGGGAGTCGATCACGGTGGCCACCGTTTCGGGACCCTTCCCCATATCGCGGCGGATCTGGTGGCTCAGATGGTCACGGATCTGGCCGATCACTCCGGCGGCGGCCCAGCGGGCCATGAAGCCCCAAACTGTGCGCCATGGCGGGAAGTCCACGGGTAAAGCACGCCACTTGCAGCCAGTGTCCACGACGTAGCGGATGGCGTCCACAATCTCGCGGCGGGGGTGTTTCTCCGGCCGGCCACCGAAGGAGCTTTCACACGCCGGCGGCGGCAGGAGCGGTTCGATCAGGGCCCACTCGGCGTTTGTGGTGTCTGAGGGATAGCGGCGTGGTCGCATCGCGGGCCCCTGGATGGGTGGGCGTCCGCGGCCTCGCCGCATGGCAGGGGGAGGCAGGGCCGCGGATACCGGTTTGGTGAGGTCAGCTACTGGCGATGAGGTCGAGGGTGGATTCGATGGAGTTGAGCTGGGCGACGATGTGCCTGACCCACTTGTCACCCGGGTGGGCGGCGGCGTGCGGGGCGACCGTTCCGGTGATGAACCGGCGGAACTCCGTGAGCTTCTCGGCCAGGACCGCCCGTTCGTATGCCTCCAGCGCGGGCCGCTCGGCACCGAGCTGGTAGCCGTTGGCCCGGGTCCAGATCAGCGGCGGCCAGCCGTTGGCGGCGATGATGTCGCGCAGGCCGGCCAGTCCAGCTCTGACCTGGCTCGGGGACAGTTCGCTGGCGCGGACCAACTGGTGGAACAGCAGCCCCGCCGGTCTGGCCTCGAACAACACGAACCGCAGGGTGTCGGCATGCCGCTGTGCGGCCTCGCCGCGGCGCCGCGAGGCACGGGGCATGCCTACTGGCGCCGCAGCATGCGGGCCAGCTCTTCGTCCACGTCGACCCGGCCGGTGTCCACCGCGGTCTCGATCCAGTCCAGCGTGGCCCGCACCCGGGCAACGTTCTCGTGCACGATCGTGCGTTCGTCCTCGCCGAGCTGTCGGTCGCGAAGTCCCGGGACCGCCCGGCCTGCGCAGGCGACGAAGTAGCGGCAGGCGGTGACCAGGTCAAGGAACTCCACGGTCCGGTCGATGCTGCGGACCGCGGGGGCGACCGGGCTGGTGTCCTCGAAGTGCTCGCGGGCCTGCCGGCCCCATAGAGGGCGTTCGAACGCCGGTCGACGCCGACCACCCACCGGGCCCCGCACTCGGGACACTCCGCCTCGCCCGCACTGCCCCGCATGGCCGCCAGACGCTTGCGCAACCGCCGGTCCGTATGCCACTGCCTGGCACGACACGCCGAAGAGCAGTACACCGCAGCGGGCCGCGCTCCCGGCCTCAGCCGGTCACCACAAACCCGACAGTTCCTCTCCCGGGCCCGCCCGGCGTCCTCGGACACCACGCCAGCGTAGAGCCCAGGGCTACTCAGAACCGGGGATCAGAAACAGGCAGTGAGCCACGGTGAGCGGTGTCGGATCCCGCAACCTTTCGATCGCGAAGAGCCTGGACCCCGCCCCCCGCCTGGCGTCATGATTCGTGAACCACGAGAACCCGACGCCCCTGTTGGCCGACACCGCACGGGTCACGCGCGAAGCCGTGTGCCTCGTTCCTCGGTCCGTGAGATCGGTGATCTCGTGGGGGGAGGTGGTCATGGGCAGGCAACGCCCCGGCACGCCGACGCTGGAAGAGGTGGCCGCTCACGCCGGGGTGGGGCGAGGCACCGTCTCCCGTGTCATCAACAACGCGGCCGGCGTGAAGGACTCGACGCGCCGAATCGTGCAGCAGGCCATCGAGGAACTGGGGTACGTGCCCAATCTCGCGGCCCGCTCCCTGGCGTCGCGGCGCACCGACGCCGTCGCTCTCGTGCTGACGGAGCCCGACTGGCGGGTGTTCTCGGAGCCGTTCTTCTCGGAGATCGTCCGTTCGCTCGGTGACGCGCTCGCGGACACCGGAATGCAGCTGATGCTGACTCTGGTCCGCTCGGACTCCGAGCGCAAACGCTTCGTGGAGTACGCGCGCGGCGGCCGGGTCGACGGAGTCCTGCTGATGTCCGTGCATGCGGGAGACCGGCTGCCGGACATGCTCGCGGAGGCACGGTTGCCGACCGTGATGCTGGGACGCCGCTCGGGCGACGAGTACGTCAGTTATGTGGACGCCGACAACGTGGGCGGTGCGCGCAGCGCCGTCACCCACCTGCTGTCACGGGGCCGCAGGGCGATCGCCACCATCACGGGGCCCCTGGACATGTATGCCGCCCAGTGCCGGCTGCGCGGCTACCGGGACGCGCTGACGCTGGCCGGTCTGAGCGGTGTCGAGTCCATGGTCGCCGAAGGCGACTTCAGCGAGGGCAGCGGGCGCCGTGCCATGGCGGAACTGCTGGAGCGGCACCCTGAGATCGACGGTGTCCTCGCCGCGTCGGACACCACGGCGGCGGGGGCTCTGCAGGCGCTGCGTACGGCGGGACGGCGCGTACCGAAGGACGTCTCCGTGATCGGGTTCGACGACTTCGCACTGGCTCAGCGGACCGAGCCACGGCTGACGACAGTACGTCAACCGCTGGAGGAGATGGGCGGGTCCATGATCCGCCTTCTCCTGGAGGACATGGAGGAGCCGTCGGTGGCCTACCGCCATGTCATCCTCCGTACGGAGCTGGTGGCGCGCGATTCGACCTGAACCGGTGGTCATTCGATGTGTCCGGTGTCGGGGTCCACCTGCGAGAGGAACTCCCGGATGGCCTCCTCCAGCTGCTCCGTGCCGACCTGTGCCGGAGGGTGGCTGGTGAACCCGAACCCGTACTGGGGGTCGGGTCCGGTCAGCCAGGTGAGGTGGTAGGTGCCCGGTTCGCCGTCCGGCAGGCTGACCTCGAACTCCTCACCGTCGACCGACATCCGCCACGGCTCGTTCATCACGCCACCGTGAAGTCGGCGGCCTTGGTGTCCAGCGTCGTGTCGCCGTCCTTGGCGGTGACCAGGACGGCCACGTGCCACGGACCCCGCTGGGAGGCGTCGGCATCGGCGCGGGTGACGGTGACCTTGTAGGTGCATCGCTCGGTGTCCCCGCCCGAGGGCTTGCACACGGCCGACTCCACGGCGGCCATGTCCTTGGCCGTGAGCCCCTGCTTGGCGAAGGACGAGTTCGCCGGCCAGGCCAGCACCTTCACGCTTTTGACACCGGAGGACGCCGTGACGTCGGTGGTGAAGGTGAACGAGCCGGCCCGGTCCCCGTCGGGAGCGGTGTAGCGGGCCGTGCTGTGCGCCAGCGCCGGGGACTGGTCCCCGGCGTAGGCGAGGGCGAACGCACCCGCGCCACCGAGCACGACGACACCGGCGGTCACGGACAGAACGATACGACGCGACATGAGAAGTTCCCCCGACAGGTTCAGTTGGATCACACCGGCGCTCTCGGCGGCGCCGTGCACCCATCCTGGCCGCGCGGCGAGCGCCGGGTATGAGCACGCGTACTCAACTCCCGCCTGAGTAATGGTTCTTCTGGTGAGCTCGGCCGAGCTCCCGTCGAGGGTGATCGATGTCGCCGCCTGGGTGAGCGCTACCCCCACAACCGCGCCGGAGCCCGTTGTCAGGGCCGCCGGCGGCCCCGTCAGCCGCTGTGACGCGTCGTCGGCCTCGGAGCAGCCGAACTCGCAGGAGCCGGGCGAACAGCAGTCGAACTCAGCGCGTCCGAGATGGACTTGACGCCGCCGTGCGCGGTGAGGCCGCCGTCGACCGGGATGTCGGCGCCGGTGATGAAGGAGGAGTCGTCGGACAGCAGAAAGATGACCAGCGGGGCGACCTCGTCCACGGTGCCGGTGCGGCCGAGCGGGGTCTCTCGGATGTTCGCTTCGCGGAAGGCGGGCGCGGCGGAGGCGGTCATCTCGGTTTCGATGAAGCCGGGGTGGATCGTGTTGACGCGGATGCCGTGCGGACCGAGCTCCGTGGCGGCCGCCTTCGACAGGCCGCGCAGCGCCCATTTGCTCGTGGTGTAGGCGACCGGGTAGTGGCCGGTGAGCGCGGCGGTGGAGCCGACGTTGACGATGGACGAGCCGGGCGGCATCAGCGGCGACAGGTGCTGGATGGCGAGAAGCGGGCCGGTGACGTTGACGGCGTGGACGCGGGCGATGTCGTCGGGGGTCACCTGGCCGAGGCGGGCGCGCCAGGTGATGCCGGCGTTGTTGACCAGGCCGTCCACCCGACCGTACGACTCCCGCAGTTCGACGGCGAGTTGTGCCCAGCGCTGTTCGTCGGTGACGTCGAGGAGACGGCAGCCGGGGGCCTCGGTCACGTCGGTGGCGATGACGCGGGCTCCCTCGCGGGCCAGGGCCTCGGCCTCCGCGGCGCCCTGGCCGCGCGCGGCGCCGGTGACGACGACGACCTTGCCGAGGAGTCTCTCGGGGTGCGGGGCGTTCACGGCCGTTCCCGGGTACGGCGTCGGGCAGTGGGCAGGGGCACCGGATCCTTGCCCGGGACCACGGTGTTGGAGACGGTGCCGATGCCCTCCACGGTGAGCGTGACGGTGTCGCCCGGCTTCAGCGGCGGCGGGGACTGCGCGCCCCGGACGCCCCACAGCTCGGCGAGGCAACCGCCGTTTCCGCAGGTGCCCGAGCCGAGCACGTCGCCGGGGCGGACGACGGTGCCGCGTGAGGCGTAGGCGACCATCTCCTCGAAGGTCCAGCTCATGTTGGACAGCAGGTCCTTGCCGACGACCTCGCCGTTCACCTGGGCGGTCAGCGCCAGGCGCAGGAAACCGTCGCTGTCGCGGTACGGCTCCAGCTCGTCGGCGGTGACCAGGTACGGGCCCAGCGTGGCGGCTGTGTCCTTGCCCTTGCACGGGCCGAGGCGGACCTGCATCTCGCGGGACTGGAGGTCTCGCGCGGACCAGTCGTTGAAGACCGTGTAGCCGATGACGCGGTCCCGCGCCTGCTCGGGAGTCAGGTCCCTCCCCTCCCGCCCGATGACGGCGGCGACCTCCAGCTCGAAGTCGAGGACCTCACTGCCCGGCGGCACCGGGACGTCGTCGTGGGCGCCGATGACGGCGTACGGGTTGGTGAAGTAGAACGTCGGGGCGTCGTACCAGGCTTCGGGCACCCCGCCGGCGCCGTCCACGGAACGCCGTACCCCTTCGACGTGTTCCTCGAAGGTGACGAAGTCCCGCACGGTGGGCGGCTGGAGCGGGGGAAGGAGCCGCACCTCGGACACATGGGGGCCCGGGGGGACGTCGAGACTGGCGGTGCCGACGTCCAGGAGCGCGTCGAGTCCGTCGCCGGAACCGATCAGCTCGGTGAGCGAGCGCGCCCCGGGGACCGGGAGGAGGGTGCCGTCCTCCTCCACGACGGCGACCCGGCGCTGGTCCCGGTGTTCATAGGTGGCGAAACGCATGCACGGCTCCAGGCTCCGACGATCTTGGAAGGCGATGGGGGCCGGGAACGCGGCGTGGGAGTCAGGGCAGTTGACAGGGCCACCGCGTCCCCGGAGTCGAAAGGGATCAGACCGGCGGTGCGACGAACACGCCGCGGTCGACATCGTTGAAGGACTCCTTGGCGACCAACTCGTTCATGGGGTTGGCGGTGCCCCACTGGTCGGTGACCTCGGGCTGGGAGAAGTCGTAGACGTGCGGGTGCCAGGTGTCCTCGTCCAGGCACTCCAACTCCGTCGTGTACTCCACCGTGTTGCCGTGCGGGTCGAGGAAGTACGTGAAGGTGTTGTCGCCCGCCAGGTGCCGGCCGGGTCCCCAGATCTTCTGGACCCCGGCCCGCATCACCCGGCCGGAACCGCGCATGTACTCGTCCAGGCCCCGCATCTCGAAGGAGACGTGGTGCAGGGAGGTGTGCGGGCCCTTGGCGATGGCCATGGAGTGGTGCTGGTTGCTGATCCGCATGAAGTGCATGACATCGCCGACGTACGGCGAGCTGAGCGTGTCGGAGTGGCGGAAGCCGAGGTGCCGCTCGTACCACTCACGGGTCGCGTCGAGGTCCGGCGAGTTCAGCACGACGTGCGACAGCTTGACCGGGATCGACTCCTTCTCCTCGATCCTGCGGTGCTGCCGTACGTCCACGTCGGCGGAGACCTCGATGGTGCGGCCGTCGATGTCGAAGAAACGGAAGCCGTAGCCGCCCCCGGGCGTGTCCACCTTGCCCGGCCTGGAGATCAACTGGATCCCGCCCGCCAGCAGTTGCTCGGCGAGGGTGTCCACGTCCTCGGCGGAGCCGGCACCGTAGGAGACCAGGTCGAGGCGCTTCTCCTCGGCCTTGCGCAGGCGTACGACGTACTGTTCGGGGCTGCCCTCGGCGGCGAGGAAGGCGATACCGGAGTCCTCGACCACCTTGGTCAGGCCCCAGACACCGGCGTAGAAGTCGAGTTGCTTGTCGTAGTCGGGTACGGCGAGGTCGACGTGCCGCAGGTGCGTCAGCAGATATGCGCTCATGGTGGGGGGGTCCTTCTCTGTGAGTTCAGGTCAGGCCGAGCAGGGCCGCCGCGTTCCCGCCGCGGACGGCGTGGAAGTCGGCGTCGGGAAGGCGTGCGGCGCGCAGTGCGCCGACGGGGTCCTCGGTGCCCATGTCGAAGGGGAAGTCGGAGCCGAGCAGGACGCGGTCCGGGCCGGCCGCGCCGATCAGTGCCCGCAGGACGTGCGGGTCGTGGACCAGGGAGTCGAAGTACAGGCGCTTGAGATAACTGCTGGGCAGCTGGGCGCAGTTCGCACCCGCGTCGGATCGGGCGGACCAGGCGTGGTCGGAGCGGCCGATGTGGGTGGGCAGATAACCGCCGCCGTGTGCGGCGATCAGCTTCAGCTCCGGGTGCCGGTCCAGGACCCCGGAGAAGATCAGGTGCGAGAGGGCGACGGCGTTCTCGGTGGGCTGGCCGACGGTGTTGGACAGGTACCACTGGTCCAGGCGCTCGTCGAGCGTGCAGCCGAAGGGGTGCAGGAAGAGGATCGCGCCGGTCGCTGCGGCCCGGGCCCAGAACGGCTCGTACGCCGGGTCGGACAACTCCCGTCCGGGGGCGTGGCTGGAGATCTCGACGCCCAACAGCCCCTGTTCCAGGGCCTGGTCGAGGGCGCGCACAGCCTGCTGCGGGTGCTGGAGGGGGACCAGGCCGAGCCCCCGCAGCCGGTCGGGCGCCTCGGCGCAGTGCGCGGCCGTGGCCTCGGCCGCGAGCCGGCAGACCTTCTCGGCCGTCTCCTCGTCCGCCCAGTAGTGGTAGTGCGACGGCGAGGGGCTGACCAGCTGCACGTCCACGCCCTGCGCGTCCATCGCGGCCAGCCGCAGGCGCACGTCGGTGGCCCTGGGGAACACCGTGCGGACCATGGGGCCGCTGACCGCGAGCGACGCGGGGCCGTTGCGGCGGGCCTCCAGGTCCCTGGCCTCGGCCTGTCCGGGAAGCCCGGCCACGACGGCCTCGACCTCGGGGATCAGGATGTGCGCGTGTACGTCGACGGTCGGGGAAGGGGGCGCGTCGGCGTTCGAGGAAGAGCGGCGGCCGGGTTGGGGACGTCCCGCGGCGCCGGGCTCCGGGGCGTGGGCCGTCACGGCAGCTCCTTGAGCGTGGTCATCGTGGCGTCGATCAGGCCGGGAACATCGCCCTGCACCCCGTCGAGCTGCCACTGCCCGATCAGCACGGACGCGTCGACGACCGTCCGGACCCGGTCGATCCGCCGCTCGTAGTAACGCGTGAGCAGGTCCGTGTCCCACGCGGAATCGCCGGCCAGCAGCCGGCTCAGCACCCAGGCGTCCTCCAGGGCCATCGCCGCGCCCTGGGCCATCGTGGGCGGGCAGCAGTGGGCGGCGTCGCCGACGAGGACGACCCGCCCGCGGTGCCAGGCCCCCTCCACCAGCATCCGGTCGAAGCAGGTGTAGTTCACCTGGGCCGGATCGGTGATCGACTCCCGGATCTCGTCCCAGGCGCCGCCATACCCCTCGGCGAGGCGGCGCATCTCCCGCGCGTACGACTCGGGCGGGACGGCGGCGCGGTCGCGGCTGGCCTCGACCAGATAGGCGTAGACCGTGTCCTTGCTGGTGGGCGTGTAGCCGGCGATGTAGCAGGGCCCGCCGTGGGAGAGGTCGCTGCGCTCCACGCCGGCCGGGCGGGGCGCCGGGACCCGCCAGATCGCCATGCCCGTCGGTTCGGGTTTGGCGTCGATGCCCAGGGCGGCGCGGGTCGCGGAGTTCAGGCCGTCGGCGGCCACGACGAGGTCGTAGCGGCCCTCGGTGCCGTCGCTGAGGCGAACGGTCACCGCTGTGTCGTCCTGGGCGAGGATCTCGGCGGTGGTGCCGAGGCGGACAGTGGCCCCGGATGCCCGGACGGCGTCGGCGAGGATGCGCTGGAGCATCGGGCGCTGCATGCCCAAAGTGGCGGGCAGGTCGTCTCCGCCGGTGCGCAGGACGTCGCCGACGTGCAGCACGGTGCCGTCAGGGGCCGTCAGGCCCAGGGAGTCGAACGCGAAGCCGTGCTCGCGGACCTCGTCCCAGACGCCGATCTCGCGCAGCACGCGCAGGGCGTTTCCCTGGAGGGTGATGCCGGAGCCGCGTACGTTCCAGTCGGGCCTTGCCTCGACGAGGTCGACGTCGATGCCCGCCCGGCGCAGCAGCACGGTGACGGCGTTGCCGGAGGTGCCCCCTCCGACGACCAGGACTCTCCCTCTCCGTGTCGTTGATTCCATGGCCAACTCCTTTGTTGGGCGGGTCACTTGACGGCGACCGGGTTGACAGGGGAGCCGACGGCTCCGGTGATGGGCAGAGGTGCGGCGGTGAGCCAGAACTCGTACACGCCGTCGGCCGCGCAGTCGTCGGCGAGGGTGTCGGGGTCCCACATCTCGCCGATCAGCAGGCCGATGTTGGGGATGGCGACCTGGTGCAGCGGCTGGAAGGCGGCGTCGAACTCGTTCGGCCGCACCTCGAAGCCCCAGGTGTCGGTGGCGATCGCGGCGATCTCACTCGCGTGCAGCCAGCCGGCTGTGGTGAAGGACAGCCCCGGTGAGTCACCGCCGGCGTACTCGCCCCAGCCCTCGCGGCGAGCGCGCGCCAGCCGCCCGGTCCGTACGACGACGAGGTCACCGTGTCCTACGGCCACGCCGTGCGCCTGAGCCGTCTCGGCCAGGTGCTCCTCCGTGATCGCGAATCCGTCCGGCAGCTCCCCCCGTTCGTCGCCGATCACCCGGCCGACGTCGAGGAGGACGCCGCGTCCGGCGACGTACGGCGCCATGTGCTCGATGCCGGTGACGAGGTCGCCTTCGGAGGTGACCGTGGTCGCGGCGTCCCGGCCGTTCCACGCCTTGCCGTGGTCGAAGATGTGCCCGAGTCCGTCCCACTGGGTGGAGCACTGCAGCGGCATCGCGATCACATCGTCGGCGCCGCCGATGCCGTGCGGGAAGCCCTGGTTGCCGAGGGCGGCGTCGGTACCGGTGTCCAGCATGGTGTGCACCGGGTTGGTGCGGCGGCGCCAGCCCTTCTGCGGGCCGTTCATGTCGAACCGCTGCGACAGCGAGAAGCTCACCCCCCGGCGGACCAGTGCCGCGCCTTCGCGGCGCTTGGCCTCGTCCAGGAAGTTCAGCGTGCCGAGCACGTCGTCCGCGCCCCAACGCCCCCAGTTGGAGTACGCCTTGGCGGCCTCGGCGATCGCGCCCTCGGGGTCGTGTCGGTTCACAGCACCTCCGCCACACAGCGGGTGTGCTGCGCGCCGAGCCCGGTGACGGAGCCCTCCATGACGTCGCCGTCGCGCAGCAACCGGCCCCAGTGGATGCCGTTCCCGGCCGGACTGCCCGTCAACACCAGGTCGCCGGGCAGGAGTTGTGCGGTCTGCGAGATGTACGACACCAGCCGCGCGACCCCGAACAGCATGTCCTTGGTGGACTCGTCCTGCATCGTGTCGCCGTTGAGCTTGAGGGTCACCCGCAGATCGCCCGGGTCGGCGATCGACTCGGCCGGCACGATCCACGGCCCGAGCGGGGTGAAACCGGGCGCGTTCTTGCAGCGCAGCCAGTCGGTGCCGATGGCCTTCATGTCCCGGCGGAAGACCGTGGCCCGGTCGGTGAGGTCGTTGGCGATGGTGTACCCGGCGACGTACTCCAGGGCCTCCTCGACGGGCACGCGCTGGGCGGGCCTACCGATGACGACGGCCAACTCCAGCTCCCAGTCCGGTTGTTCGGCCCAGGACGGGAGCACGACGTCGTCGTAGGGACCGGTGATCGCGCTCGGCAGCCCGATGAACACGTACGGCAGGTCCTCGGCGGCCCGGCGGTCCATGATCGCGGCGATCTCCGCACGCGCCTCCTCGACCGTGCGCGGATCGTCGGGCGAGCGGTGGGCGACCTCCAGGTCGATCACGTGCTGCCGGTAGTTGGCGCCGGACTGGAAGACCTGGCGGGGCTCGACAGGCGCCTGGACGCGCAGGCCCTCCAAGGGGCGCCAGGCGGCCGTGGGGTCGGCCGCGAGTTCGTGCAGGCGAGGGAGCAGGACGTCCCAGCGTTCGAAGATCTGCCGGGTCGTCAGGGCGGGCTCCGCGAGGGCCGCACGCAGATCCAGCACGCGTCCCCCGGGAATCACGAGAGCGGGGAAGGATGCCTGGTCCGGCGCGGAGAGGGAGCCGAGGGCGAAGGGTCCGGAGAAGGACGCGGAAGCGGCTGCGGGTTTCACGGGAATGTCCTCCAGATTGCGGTGGGACCAATCTGGCGCCTCAGCAGTAATCTGGGAAATAGATTCTTAAGATGTTGATCATCCGCTCGATAAATGTCACTTCGGGCGGCCCAGCTCTGGAGGCGTCGTGTCCCTCTCCGGCCTCGACCTCAATCTCGTCCTGTCCCTGCGGGCCCTGCTGGAGGAACGCAATGTCACCCGCGCCGGGCAACGCGTCGGGCTCAGCCAACCGGCCATGAGTGCCGCGCTGGCACGCCTGCGCCGCCACTTCGACGACGACCTGATCTCGCGCGCCGGCAAACAGTACGAACTCACCGCCCTCGGCCGTGCCCTGCAGGACCGCACCGCGACCGCCTGCGACCTGCTGGAACGGGTCTTCACCAGCAGGGCCGACTTCGCCCCCGGCAGCGAGGAGCACGAGTTCACCCTGCTCACGTCCGACTACGCGCTCAGCGTCTTCGGCGCCGAGCTCGCCCAGCGGGTGCACGCCGAGGCCCCGGGGGTACGGCTGCGCTTCCAGCGGACGCCCGGCGACGTCACGGAGGACACCGAAACGCTGCTCAGCACGGCCGACGGACTGTTCATGCCGCACGGCGTCATCAGCGGATTCCCCGCCGTGGAACTGTTCGCCGACCGCTGGGTCTTCCTCGTCGCCGAGACCAACGACGAGGTCGGCGACCAGCTGACCATGGACGACCTGGCACGCCTGCCCTGGGTCGCCTATCAGCGCACCTACGACGCCCCGGCCGCCCGGCAGTTGAGCATGCTCGGCATCGAACCGCACGTCGAGGTCTCCGTCGACAGCTTCCAGGCGCTGCCCTTCCTGGTCGCCGGAACCCGGCGGATCGCCCTGGTGCAACAGCGTCTGGCCGAGCTTCTGAGCGGGGTGGCCGCCGTACGCCGGATGGAGGCGCCGTACGGGGCGGTCCCTCTCCAGGAGGCGCTGTGGTGGCATCCGGTGCACACCCACGACGCGGCCCACATCTGGCTGCGCGAGACCGCGGCCCGAGTGGGAGCGGAACTGGCGCCGTCCGAACCCCGCCCACCCGCCGCCGTCCCATCGAGCTAGCGGCGACGCCTTCAGCCCCCTCCATCCAGGCCCTGGATGATCCGCATCTTCGATATCGATCGGATGGGGGCTAGGCATGACCTGTTCCCTGGCCCATAGTCGTCTCAGCCCGGCGCAGGAGCCGCCCCCTCCCCCACCGCCGGGACCGCGCAGGCGCCCGGCGAGCCCATCCGCCGCGACGCCCGGCGGCCATCGGCACCCCGCTCCGAGGCCGCCACGGGTACCGGACGGTCCGTGCACAACGGCCGCCCCAGCCCGCTCCCCTCCCGACACGCCACGTGGAGTTTCCGCATGCCTGCACCCGTGTCCCCGCTCCCCGCCCCGCCGTCCGACGCGGCCGCGGACGCCCCGCCCGAGCAGATCGTGTCCGGCCCCGGCCACCGGCTTCGCCTGACGCTCCTGATGGCCGGTGCCTGTCTGCCCATCCTCGGCGCCGTGCTCATCGCCCCCGTCCTGCCGCAGATGCAGGACCACTTCGCCGACGTGCCGGGCGTGGACGCGCTCGTCCCCATGGCGCTGACCATCCCCGCCCTGTCGCTGGCGCTGCTGGCTCCCTTCGCCGGCGTCCTCGTGGACCGGCTCGGCCGCAAACGCCTGCTCGTCGTCGCGACCGTGGTGTACGCGATCCTCGGCACCGCTCCCCTGTGGCTGGACTCCCTCGTCGCCATCGTCGCCAGCCGCGCCCTCGTCGGCGTCACCGAAGCCGCCATCATGACCTGCTGCACCACGCTGCTCGGCGACTACTACTCCGGCCGGCAACGCGACCGCTACCTCGCGATGCAGACGATGTGCGCCGCGATCTCCGCGACGGCCTTCTTCGTCCTGGGCGGCGCGGCCGGATCGGCCGGCTGGCGCATGCCGTTCTGGGCCTACGCCGTGAGCCTGCTGCTCGCCCCCGCCATGGCCGCCTTCCTGCCCCGGCCCCGACCGCACGGCCTCGCGGACGCCCTCTCCCCCACCACCGCGGAGCCGGTCGCCGCGCGGCCCTTCCCCTGGCGTCCGCTGGCAGGCACCTGCGCGCTGACCGTCTTCGGCGCCGTCCTCTTCTACACCGTCCAGGTGGAGATGGCGTTCCTCCTTGACGACATGGGCGTGCGCAACACCGCGGTGATCGGGCTGGCCAGCGCCGGTTCCAGCGCCGCGATCGTGATCGGCGCGGTCCTCTTCACCAGGTCCGGCCGCAGCCCGCGGGACTGGCTGCCCACCGCCTTCGCCCTGTGCACCCTCGGCTTCGCGGTGATCTGGCTCGCCCCCGATCCCGTCGTGCTGACCCTCGGTGCCGTGATCAACTGTCTGGGGGGCGGCATCATGCTGCCGAGCCTGCTCACCCTCGCCATGTCCCTGCTCGACTTCGAAGACCGTGGCCGCGGCACCGGCCTGTGGACCGGCTCCTTCTTCCTCGGCCAGTTCATCTGCCCACTCGTGGTCCTCGCCCTCGCCTCCGCCGTCGGCACTCGGGCCAACGCCCTGGGCGTACTCGCCCTCGCCGGGGCCGCAGCCACCGTCGCGCTCGGCCTCGCCGCCCGACGACGCCGTACGCAGGCCGCCCCCGAACCGGTCCGGCAATTGGCGGGCTGAGCCGAGGCGGTGCCGGACCACCGCGAAGGCACCGCCTGTCGGGATCGGCGTCGCGGAGGTCCCCGTGACACCGATCGCCCGCCGTCCTGGTGGCCCAACGTCGCACCAGCGCAACGTCGCACCGTCGCACCGGAGAGACATGCTGAACCTGATCGCCGCCATCCGCCGCAAGCCGGGCATGACACACCAGGCGTTCCTGCGCTACCTCCACGAGGTGCACGGAGCGCTGGCTGCCGCGAACCCGCTTCAGATCCGGCGCTACATACAGAACCACGTGTTCGACGCGTCCTTCGGCAGCGCGGAAGACCCGGTGTACCGCACCGAGTTCGGCCGGGACTCCGTCACCGAGCTGCAGTTCACCAGCATGGAGGCGCTGGCCACCACGATGTCCGACCCGTACTCGCGCGAGGTCATCGGCCCCGACGGCGCCCACTTCAACGACCTGCCCAGCGCCCTGGCCCTGCTGACCCGCCCCGCGGTGCTCATGCCCCCGCCGGCGTCGGCCGGGGACGAGGGCCACGTGAAGGTACTGCACTTCCTCCACGTGTCTGAAGGACTGCTCCCGGCCGACGTCACCGGGCGGTGGCGGGCCGCCCATGAGGAGGTCATCACCGAAGGGGCGCCCCATACGAAGGCGTTGCGCGGGTGTGTCCAGCACGGGCAGACCCCGGGGGCCGAGAACGCGCTGCGCCACTTCGGCGGCGGAGGCGAGCCCGCCTACGCGGGAGTCGGCGCCCTGTACTACGACTCTCCGGACGAGGCCCTGACCCACTTCCCTTCCTACGAGCGTTCGCTGCGGGACTGGTCCGCACAGGCCGGCGGCTTCTACGACCCGTCCCGCTCGTTCGTCCTCTACTGCCGCGAGGTGACCGTCTTCTGAGCAGCCAGTGGCCCGGCGACTGAATCTTCAGAGGCGTGGTCGGTCGGCTCGCCGTACCGGAGTCCGAGGTCGCTGATCCAGTTCTGGCGAGCGGTGGGCCCGGCGGGGTCGCTGGTCAGGTCGCCGACCACAGTCAGCTCGTTCTGGAGCCAGAAGGCGTAGTTCCAACGTGCTTCCGCCTGCTCAGAGGCGTCCCGGATGCTGCGTCGGGCCTGAGTCTCAGTGTTGTAGCCGACCGTCAAGGTCGGTTGGCGAGGGTCGTCGTCCTCGTTGTGGATGAGGAAGGAGACAGCGTATATGTCGCCTGCGTCGGCAGCTGAGATGGAGGCGAGGGCACCCCCGACGAGGTGCTGAAGGTGATCGTTGAACGTCGTGGTCGGCGGGTCCTGTCGGTCGGGGTGATGGATCATGAGTCCCACTGGTCGCGGTACTCGATGTGAATCTCGCGCGCATCGCCGAGAATGCCGTCGTTCGAGTGGAACTCGGTGCAGAAGTGCGGACGGCTCGGATGGACGGGGACGTATCCGGGGCCGTTCCGGGCGACGTCGAAGAAGTGCCGGGCGGTGTCCCTGAATGCCTTCGCGCTGCCGGTCATGAAGAGAGTCTCGGCGCGGAGATGCTGGTGAAACAGATCCCGGTTCTCCTGGTAGTGCCGTGCCTCGTGATCAATCACGGCTTCGTCGGTGTGTTCTGGGCCGGGCAGCGTGACGGTCTGTGGACGCCCGGGGCCGAGCCGGCCTCGCACTTCCTTCCAGCGCGAGGGTGCGAACTGGAGCGAGTGGTGCAGCAGCACGAGATCAAGCTGCCGTGTGCCGTCTTCCGGCAGCTCGCGGGAGGGCCCACGGTTCCCCCGCATCTGCAGGTGGACCAGCGAGCGCGGTGACGAGGCAGCGAGTTTCCACAGCGCACCGATTCGCCGGGCGGCGTCCTGATCGAGGTAGGTGTCCAGGTGCCGATCGTGGTCGATGAGTACTGCGTGGACCAGGGGCCGGGCAGGTCGGATGACCTTGAACTCCGCGGTTCCGAGCCGTGCTTCGTGGATCGTGATGGCTAGCTTCATTGGTTCTCCGGGACGCGGCGGCTGACATCGGCGGCGTGAGAGGTCGTGAGAGGTCCAGTGGCCCGCTGATGCCTTCCGCCCTCGGACGGCGACTTGGGTGGGGAGAGTGCCAGGGGCGGCTGCCAGCTTCGTGTCAAAGGCAGTTGGCAGATCGTGGTTTCGAATGTCACGCCTGTCACTCCACCACGGCCGCTGGATGTTGCCGCGATTCTTCCTCAACTGGTCCCGCCGGCACGCATGGCGCCCCGGTTGCACTCCCTGTCCCGAGCAGAGGTGCGACTGGAACGACGGATCCGATCCGTGCCGCCTCGCGGGGCAGGGGCGTGACCCCGCAGGAACGAGAGGTACGACGACGGCTCCATGGCGATGCTTCCCGGGCGCAACTGTACGCACGGGACCCGATCTGCGCGCACCTCAAGGAACGGACCTGCCGCAGGTTCTGGGGTGTCCCTTCGACCATCCGATCATGGCCAGGACCGTCCTGTCATCGGCACGCTCGAAGAAGGGGACGACGAAGGGCGCAGTTGGTCCCCGTACGAGAACCCAGCTGCTGAACTGTCCCCGGACTTGGACGACTTCGCCCCTGTGCGCATACCCCGCCTGCGTCGCAAGCTGACCGCGATCCCGTTCCAACCGCTGCGCAGCCACTCCTTCGGCGAGGAGAAGCACCCGGCTGGCCGCCGTCCCGGCGCCGCAGATACCGCTCGAACTCCCGGGCGATCGCCTCGCCCGAGGTACCAGCGCTGGCTCGACCACATGAGCGCCGGACGCGACAACCGGGCCCTGGCGTTCACCTCACCTCGGCTCCGTGCCCATCCAAACCGTCATCGCATGGCCCCGGAGATCTGACTGGTCGTGGGGCGATCCGGGCGTGACCCCGCGACGGTCTCCGGAAACTCCACCGAAGCTCGGTTGGTCCACCAGACTTGCTCCTGTTTCCCCACGGAGAAGGGACAGCAGGCATGGCGAACAGAGCACTTCTGGTGATGGACGTCCAACGGGACGTCGTGGCCATCGCCGATGACGGTTCCGGATATCTGCCCCGCTTGCGCCGGGCGATCGACGGTGCCCGGGCTGCAGGTATCACCGTGATCTACGTGGTGCTCGGGTTACGGCCGGGCGATCCGGAAGTCAGCCCCCGCAACCGGGTGATGACAAACGCCGTCCGGGCCGGCCTGTTCACCGAGGGTGCCCCTGGCACCGAGATCCACGACGCCGTCGCGCCCCGGCAGGGCGATGTCGTGGTCACCAAGAGGCGGGGCAGCGCGTTCTCGGGCAGCGACCTCGACCTGGTGCTCAGGGCTCGCGATATCGACAGTCTCGTCCTCACCGGCATCGCCACCAGTGCTGTGGTGCTGTCCACCCTGTGGCACGCCATCGACCTGGACTTCGACCTCACCGTCCTGGCGGATGCCTGCCTCGACACCGATCCCGAGGTGCATCGCATGCTCATCGAGAAGCTGTTCCCGCAGTGGGCGGATGTGGTCGCCGTCGAGGACTGGATCAAGGCCATCGCACCGCAATAGCGGGAGGCCGGCCGGCCCCGGTCGGACCGTGTGGGGTCCTACAGGATCTCGACGGTCCGGGCGGAACCGGTCCCTCGCCCGCGGAGTCGTCGCCCAGTGGCCCTGATGGCGCGCCCACCGGCGCCGAAACCTGCGACCGGGACAGCCGGTCGCAGTGGACGGGCGCCCGGACTGTGCGGTGCACTCACTCGTCCGTGTGCCGTGGCCGCAGCTCTTGTGTTCGTCGAGCGATCAGTACCTCGATTCCGTCCAGGATCCGGGTCAGGCCGAAGTCCACGTCGTCGTCGCCGATGCCGTCGTCGTATTCGTGGTTCGTCATCATGGACGCCAGAATGGGATATCCGTGCTCGTGCAGGAGCGGTTGAAGGAACCGTGCCACGGCGGCGGACTGAACCGGCGCCGCACTGCTGTCGCGCACATCGCGGCGGGCACTGGCGATTCGCCGCGCGTAGCCGTCAAGCAGGAGCGCACACCCTAGCGATTCGGCCGGGCTCAGCCCGGCGCCGGTGAGCGCTTCCAGCAGCACTTCTGTCCAGCGCAGCAGGTTCGGGGTCGCGGGCGCACCGCGGATGGGCAGGTCGGGCAGCCATGGATGAGTTTCGCATCGCTCGATCATTGCCCTGGTCCAGGTGGCGGCCGCGGCTCGCCACTGGTCCGGACCGGTTTCCAGGTCCGGCGCCGGACCCCACGCGGTCTCCGCGACGAGCACCAGCAGTTCGTCCCGCGAGCTGACGTACCGGTAGATCGCGTTGGCGGTGAGACCCACCCGCTTGGCGATGTTCGGCATGGACAGGGCCGCGAAGCCTTCCGCGTCAGCCAGTGCGACGGCTGCTTCGACGACTCCCTCCACGCTCTGCGAGGGCTTCCGGCCCAGTCGTCCGGTCTTGACGGGCAGCCCCCATGCCAGGGCGAGGCCAGGTGGGAGCTGCTCATCGTCACTTGTCGGCATCGGGTCATCTCCATGTCAGCCCGGGGGCATTGACTTCGTGCGCCCCTCACACTTTATATTAGTGTGACCCACACACGAATCACTGAGGATGTGAACGTCCGTGAATCCCCTGGGCCAGGACCTCTCACCCACGCACCGCAGATCGCACGTGACGGTGCGGCCGCGCTTACGGGCCCTGCTGACCGCCCTGCTCTGCGGCGCCATGATCAGCGGCGCAGCCGGATCGTCGAAGGCCGCGCATCGCACCGAGGCCGGCCGAGGCCGTCCTGCCACAGTGGTCAGGACGGACGCCGGCCTGGTCGAAGGTGGCCTCGGCACGGACACCCGGATGTTCCAGGGAATCCCTTACGCCGCCCCGCCGGTCGGGCACCTGCGCTGGGCGTCGCCCCAACCGGCTGCGTCCTGGTCAGGCGTACGGTCCGCCACCGAACCCGGCAACCGGTGTGCACAGGCAGCAGGGCTCATCGACCAGCAGAGCAGCACCGAAGACTGCCTGTACCTGAACGTCACCACGCCCGTGCGCAGCAGTACCCGCGCTCTGCCGGTGATGGTGTGGATCCACGGCAACGGCTACATCAACGGCGCGGGGAGCCTTTACGACGCACAACGCCTGGCCCGTACGGGCAAGGTGATCGTGGTCAGCTTCAACTACCGGCTCGGCGTCTTCGGATTCCTCGACCATCCCGCGCTCGACCACGGTCCGGCCAAGCACCTGTCGGGCAACTTCGGCCTGGAGGACCAGCAGGCCGCGTTGCGGTGGGTGCAGCGCAACGCGGCGGCGTTCGGCGGCGACCCGGCGAATGTCACGCTCTTCGGCGAGTCGGCGGGCGGCACCAGCATCTGCGCGCATCTCGTGGCGCCGGAGTCAGCGGGCCTCTTCCACCAGGCCATCCTGCAAAGCGCCCAGTGCACGGGACGTAAATGGTCACCGGGTCCGGCGACCTGGTTCCCGCTGCCGCGCGCGGAGCGCGAGCGGCACGGGCTTGACGTGGCGGCCAAGGTCGGCTGCTCCGCCCTGCGAACAGCAGCGGCCTGTCTGCGCGCCAAGCCCGTGGAGGAACTCGTCAAGTGGTCCGACTCCGGACTCGGCTCCGGACCGGCCGTTGGCGGCGGCATGCTGCCCATGAGCCCGGAACAGGCGTTCGCCACCGGCCACTTCCGCCGGGTCCCCATCATCCAGGGAACGACCCGGGACGAACATCGCCTGTTCACCGCCGCCATTGAAGCCGCGACCGGCGAGACGACGACCGACGCCGGCTACCGGCAGGAGATCCAGGCACTTTTCGCGCCCGCCGACGCGGCCCGCGTCCTGGCCCGCTACCCCGCCGACCGCTTCCGATCCCCGGGCGAGGCGCTGTCCACCGTCGTCACCGACTGGGCCTGGGGGTGCACGGTCCTCGACCGGGACCGGACCCTGGACCGGCATGTGCCGACCTACGCCTACGAGTTCGACGACGACGAAGCTCCCTGGTTCAGCACCCTCAAGAAACCCAATTTCCCCACGGGGGCGTTCCACGGCAGCGAGCTGCAGTACCTCTTCGACGACGAGCAGCTCCCCGGTCCGGCCACACCCGCTCAGCACCAACTCGCGGACACGATGATGCGCTACTGGGCCCGCTTCGCCCACACGGGCGACCCGAACGGACCCGGCGCGGCGCCCTGGCCCCGGTTCGGCACCGGCCGGTACGTCCAGTCGCTGCGACCGGGGAGGACGGAACGGACCGATCTCGCCCAGGAACACCAGTGTGGCTTTTGGAACACCATCGCCAATTGAGTTCTGTCCGGCCCGACGACGAGCCCTCCTCTTCGCCATGCGCTGCGCGCCGGAACCAGGGAGGCCGGGGCATGCCCGCCAAGAACCTTGCCGGGTTGGCCTGACAGGGTGGCGGTGGCGCCGTCCTCGCACGTCAACGCTCTCATCTGGGGTGATGCCTGCTAGCTTCGCGAGCTGATCCGAGGACCCGTATGCCTTCGGCATGGCGGGGCCGTGACTGCGAGGCGAGGGTGATGGTGTGAGGGAAGACGTGGAGAGGCCGGCTGGGGCTGTGTTCAAGCGCCGGAGTTTCCTGGCCACTACTGCCGTGGCAGCCGGTGCGCCGGCCATCGCGGCAGCCGCACCGGCGTCGGCCGCTGCGAGCCTCCGCAGCGGGCCACCGGAGCCGCCGCCGGTCGGTTGCGTGGCGCGCCTGCTGGCCGTCCCCGAGGCCGGTCGCGGCGTCGACTGGCTCCGGTCGGCGCTTCAGGTCGCTGTGGAGCTGGAACTGTCCACCATCCCGCCGTACCTGTGCGGCTGGTGGTCCATCACGGACCGCAGCTCGCAGGCCGCGCGACTGATCCGGCGCATCATCGACGACGAGATGTACCACCTGGGCGTGGTGTGCAACCTGCTCGTGGCCGTGGGCGGGCAGCCCCGGATCAGGGCGGCGGCGCCCACTTACCCCGGCCCGCTGCCCGGCGGCGTACGCGAAGGCGTGACCGTGTACCTGTCGGGTCTCACCAAGTCCCTGGTGCACATGATGATGTCCATCGAGGCCCCCGAGGAACCGCTGGCCCTCAGCGACAGTGTCACGCATTCCGTCGGCGACTTCTACGGCGCCATGCTCGACGGCTTTCGGACCGTGGCCCCGCAGTTGTCGGCCCGCGGACAGCTGACCGCCCGCATCGGCTCCGACGATCTGCACCCCGTCGAGACCCTCCTCGACGTAGAGCGCTCCATCGACATCATCAGGGAGCAGGGCGAGGGCACGAGCAGTTCCCCGGCCGACTCCTTCACCGACGACCACCCGGCCCACTACTACGCCTTCGCCGAGATCTACCACGGACGGGAACTGCGCCAGACCGCCGATGGCTGGACGTTCACCGGAGCGCCCGTTCCGTTCCCGCCCGCACGGCCCATGGCCCGGGTCCCCGCCGGCGGCTGGCCCCGGCCGTCGGCGCCGGTGCGGAAACTCCTGGACAGGTTCGACAACACCTACACCACCGTGCTGGCCTCCCTCGACGCGGCCTGGGCCGACGGCGGCCCCCGCGCCCTGGGTGCGGCCATCCACGCCATGCGCGCCCTGGAGGAGCCCGCCGTGCGGCTCATGGAGACCAAGATCCCCGGGACCCGGAGCACGTACGGCCCGCAGTTCCACCCGCTCTCCTAGGTCCTGTGCGCGGAGTCGTCGGTCTGTTCGCCGTACGTCGCCATGAGCTGACCGATGAGGTCGTGACGGGCCCGGTTTCGACGACCAAGCCGCGAACGGCATCTCGTGGACGTCGGCGTCCTGGCCGCGGGTGGCTTTTGGCCTGCTGGACGGCTCGGTCAGCGCTTTCTGGGCGCAGGGCCCCTGCGGCAGGGATTCCCGGCCCCGTCCGGGTCGTCTCCAACGGCGTCCCCCGGATCGACGACTTCAGCTTCCTCTCCAGGCTGGCCCTGTCCCGCCGCCAAGCCTCATCCGAGCACCAGTGACCGCGACCCCAGGGTGGGGTGGAACGCCCGTATCCGACCGCCGCCGTCGAGAACCTGCGGATCCCCTGCTCGCGCGAAAACCCCGCAGACGGCTCCGCAACGGCGACGCGCTCACTCACGCGCCCCTCCTGGCCCTGCTGTGTGGGTGCGCGCGTCGCCTGCCGAGGCTGCCCGCCCCGACGCCGAGAGGGGTAAGTCAGTAGGGTGAGCGCACCAAAACGAGGGAGGATCGGTGAGAGCGGCGCGCACCCTGGCCACACTCGACGAGGCCGGTACCGGTGATCACGTCTGCCAGCTGATGGGGCCGGCCGAGGATGTCATGGACCGTAGCCGGGCCTTCGTCGCGGACGGGGCCCTGTTCGGCGACAAGGTGATGATCGTCGGCCCGGCCATGCAGACGGCAGGCCAGTTCGCCCAGACAGTGCTCGACCCGGCCCGACTGGACGGCCCCCTGATCGCCGCGGTGCGCCGCGAGGCGGAGAACGCCGGACGGGAGGGGTACCGATCTCTGCGCGTACTGCACCACGTGACCCCTGGGGCGTGGCCCGAGGGCTCTGAGGAGCTACTGCGCAGTGAGCTGGATCTGGAGGAGTTCGCCGCCGCCAGCGGCGCCCTGGTGGTCTGCGCCTACCGGGGTGCCGAGTGGGACGCTTCTACACTGGAAGAAATCAGGTGTGTGCACCCCCACCACCTGGGCAGCCGTCCGTCATCACCCGCATTCCAGGTGTACCGGACGGGAAAGGAAGGCTGGACGGTGAACGGGGTCATCGACGCCGAAGGCGCCGACGCTTTCGGTGCGGTCCTGTGCACGCTGCTCGCACAGAGCGCGACCGTGCGCCTGCTCTGCCACGGCCTGGAGTTCTTCGACGCGGCCGCAATGGGGACCCTGGCCGACGCCTCCCGGCACCTTCCCGATCGCAAAGTCGTCCTGGAAGGCACGAACGAAACGGTCCGGCTGGCGTGGGAGCTGTCCGGCTTCGCCGTCCCCTCGATCCCGGTGGTGATGGCGCTGTGACCCTCCCCTCGCATTCCGACACTCCCCCGTCGGCGCAGGCCGGGTACCGGCACGAGCTGTACCCGTACACGGGCCGCGACGAATTCCTGCAGGGCACCGTCGGCTTCATCCAGGAAGCCCTCGACGACGGTGAGGCTGTCGTGGTGGCCGTCCCGGAGGACAAGGCATCCCTGCTGCGCTCCCAGGTGCCCGAAGACGGCACCGTCCGCTACGTCGACACCAGCGCCGTGGCGCACCACCCGGGCCGGCTCATCGGAGCCTGGCAGGACTGGATCAAGGAGCAGGCCGCAGGGGGCCGGCCCGTGCGAGGGATCGGCGAATCCCCCTGGGCCGAAGTACGCAGCCCGGCGCAGGCGGAACAGCTGCGCTATCACGAGTGGCTGCTGAACAAGGCCTTCGCCGACGGCCCGGCCTGGTGGCTGCTGTGCCCCTACGACACCGCCGGCGACAAGGCCGCCCTGGGGCAGCTGACCCGCTGCCACCCCCAGATCCGCTCGGGCGGACGCAGCACACCGTGCACGGACTACGACCCGCAGGCGCCGTTCGACTTCATTCCGCTGAGCCACCCGTGCGACCCCTACGAGGAATTCATCTACGCCAGCGGTGACCTGCCCGCCCTGCGGGAGAAGATCTCGGCCTGCGCCGAACAGCTCGGACTCGCCGACCGCCGACTGCGCGAGCTGCAGCTGGCCGCCACCGAGATCGCCACCAACAGCATCCGCCACGGCGGCGGACACGGCACGCTGCGCACCTGGAGCGAGGAACAGCGGCTGGTGTGCGAGTTCCGCGACGCCGGCTACATCGCGGACCCCCTGGCGGGACGGCACAGGCCGACCAGCACCCAGGCCGGCGGGCGGGGCCTGTGGCTCGCCCACCAACTCTGCGACCTCGTCGAAATCCGCTCCACCCCCGACACCGGCACCACGATCCGCCTCCACACCTGTCTCACCGGCTGACCAGACGCACACGCGGCCTGAACCAACTGGACGCATTGGCGTGCACGGTGTCTGCCGGCATGCCGACGTGCTTCTGCGCGACCTCCACGCCCGCGGGCGTGGATCGACCGACCCGGAGCTTCAGGGCGGGTTCACCACGGGAGGTTGCGCAGATCGTGGATGCCGCTGCCTACGCGCAGGCGGTCCAGGACGCCACCGCCTACTACGAGGGCGCGCTGGTGAACTACGAGATGCGGCGCAGGATGGGTCGCGGTGCCGGTTCCGGCGGCATGGTCCTCGGCACCCTCGTCGACACCACTCGGTGAACGCCTCGATCCCTGCGCCTTGGCCGAGAACGCCGAGCGGCGCAGGCACTCACTCAGCCGAGGATCGACCCGGCCATCCGGCGAGACGAGGATCTGCCGCCGCTCGCGCAGCCCGAGCGCCCGCTCGCGCGCCTCCAAGTCCTCCCAGCCGGGGGCGGGTCGGCCTGCAACGGGATCGCCCCCGTCACCGACCCAGAACAGCCGCCAATACGCCACTTGACTCCCTCAGCCGCAACACGACATGAGGCAACACAGCGTATGTCCACAGAACACCGCCACCGGTCGTCCCGAGGCTCACCCTTGCGAGGAAGGCACCGGGAACAGCATGCAGCTACTGGTGGCATGGGCGAGCAGACGGTCCGCGCCGTCGACCAACTGCGCCTGGGCCAGGGCGGTTTGACGGCCCTTGCTGACCACCGTGCCGATGGCGCGTACCGTACCCGTGTCCACGGTGATCCGTCGCAGGAACTTCACCGTGAGGTCGAGCGAGGTGTACGCAACGCCCTGCGGAAGGGTCGACTGGACTGCGCAACCAGCCGCCGAGTCGAGCAGGGTGGCGAAGATGCCGCCGTGCACGCTGCCGATCGGGTTGTAGTGCTCCTCACCCGGTGTCAGGGAGAAGACCGCTCTGCCGGGCTCCACCTCGCTCAGAGTGAAGTCGATGGAGTAATTGACGGGCGGCCCCGGCAGTCGCCCCGCCTGCAACTCACGCAGGAAGTCGATGCCGGCCATGCGTCCGGCGGCTTCCGCCAGGATCGCGGGATCTTCCCATTGATACGTACGCGTTCGTCCCACGACCGGGCACCTTCCGTCTGACTTTTGAAAACGAAGCTAGTTTCCCGCCCACCTGACTGTCAATGCCGAAGCCAGACCCTTACGATGGCGGGATGGAGTGGCTTGAGGCGAGCACGGAGAACTGCCCCGTCCAGCGCACGCTCGACGTGGTCGGAGAGAAATGGACGTTGCTGATCCTGCGTGACGCCGTCAACGGAGTCCGCCGCTTCGACGACTTCCACCGCCACATCGGCCTTTCGGAAGCCGTCCTCAGCGACCGCCTCCGGAAGCTGATCGCAGCCGGCATCCTGAAGACCGTCCCCTACCAGGAGCCCGGTAGCCGCTCCCGCAACGAGTACCGCCTGACCCGCAAGGGCTGGGATCTGTGGCCTGTCCTGATGGCGCTGAGCCAGTGGGGCGAGGCGTACGCCCTCGGCCCCGAGGGGCCCGTACTGGACATCCGTCACACCGACTGCGACGCCCCGGTCCGCGTCGTCGTCGAGTGTTCCGCGGAGCACTCCACCCTTACCGCCGCGGAAGTCACCGCCCGACTCGGACCCGGTGCCCGCATCCGGTCGTGAGCACACCGGTCATGCGGACGCCGGACATGGGCAGAAGAAGCAGGCGTTCGAGACGGTCCTGCACGACTATGAAGTCGTCAGCGAATCCGGTCATCCGGCTGGTGACGTCCGCGCTGAGTTTCCGGATCCGGCGACGCGCCCGGCGGCGGAACGTGACGTACTCGTTCCTGTTCATGAAGGCCAGCGGGGACCAGCTGCGCGAGCTCACTCCGCTCATCGAGGCCGACAGGATCCGGCCCGTCGTCGACACCGTGTTCTCGTTCGAGTCGGCCCGAGGCCCCGCCGGTGGCCCCGGCATCGACAGGGTCCCGGCGCTCACCCTCCAGGCCACGCTCAAGGGCGCCCTGACCCGCCAGGATCCCAGGCTCTCCCTCTTCCTCACCGAAACCGAGGGCGGTCGGCAGGCGGGACGGGCCTTCCTGGAACGGCTGAAGGAGCGCACTCACCACCGCGACAAGGACATCTCGTTGTCCGCGTTCCGAGCCCAGCTGAAGGCCATCAGACAATGGGGCCGCCCGGCGCCGTCGGACCTGTCGGAGCGATAGCCCCGCACTCCCCAACTCCCCACGGACGACGCTGCCGCCCCGCCGGTCGCCTCCGCTCACTTGACCACTCCGCCCGAGGCGGCTGGTGCCGTCATGTTGGTCGCTGGTCCGCCACCCGGAGCGAGCCGTTGGGCGCAGAGAAGACGGTCCGCGGGCCGCCCTCGTATGACCGTCGGCGCGAGGAGAAAAACTGCGGTACGAGGGGCATACGGATGTGCCTTCTGAGGCGTCAACGGCACGTAAGAGCAAGCCAGTTCGACCTCGCCCCGGGAGCATGCCGATGAAGCGCACCGACGCCCCACGCCGGACGGTGGTACCGCGTGGACGCAGCACGCGACGCGCGACCGCCACGGTGGGCGCGATCGCCGCGCTGGTCTCGCTCGTCCTGACCGGATGCACGGCAGACACGGACGCGGCCCACAGCGCCTCGCCGACCGCGAAGGCGAAGGCCACCGCAGCCGACGAGAAGCTGACCTACGCCCAGGACCTGCGGATCTCCGACGCCGAGCAGCACCTGATCACGCTCTGCATGAGGAAGCAGGGTTTCCGCTACTGGGAGGAAAAGCCGCTGAGCCTGGAGGAGAGCCGACCGGTCGGCTATGTCCAGGACGACGTCGACTGGGCGCGCAGGCACGGCTACGGCAGCCGGATCTCGGCGAAGGAAGACCGCACCCGCCTGCACAACCCCAACCTCGCCTACCGCGAGTCCCTTTCCCGCTCACGCCAGAAGGCCTTCGACATCGCGATGGACGGCGGCCGGGACGCCGTGGTGCTGAAGTCGCCGACGCCGTCCGGCGGCACGATCACCAAGCAGTCCGGCGGCTGCGCCGGCCAGGCCGAGAAGACGCTGTACGGCGATCCGGAGGCATGGTTCCGCTCCGACGTGACGGTCAGAAACCTGCGCCCCCTGTACGTGGGCAAGCTGCTGCGTGACAAGGAGCTCACGAGCGCGGTCAGGGCTTGGTCGCGCTGCATGAACAAGGCGGGCCACCCCTTCCCCGACCCCGACGCGGCGCGCCAGTCCACACGCGAGCACAGCGCGGAGCAGACGCGGGCCGAGGAGGCCAGGACCTTCGCGAACGAGACCCGGATCGCGGTTGCCGACGCCACCTGCGCCCGCTCCGTCTCCCTCCGCTCGATCGGCGAGCGACGCGAGGCACACTACGTCGGCGAACTGGCCAAGAAGTACGGCCACGCCCTCGACGCCCACGTGCGGATGCAGCGGCACGCCCTGACCGTCGCCGAGCGCACTGTCCCGGCCCGCACCTGATCCGGGACGCGCCGGCCCCCAGACATCCGTGACACCTGCGTCACGGACAGACCCCGCGACGACGCTCGCGGTGCGTCACCCCGCCCCATCCCTTCACGCCTCCCACGAGGCGCAAGCAGAACAGGAATCCGTCATGCGCAAGCTGACCGTCTCCGTCGCCACCCTGGGCCTGGCGGCCCTCGGCATCGCCATCCCGGCCACCGCTCACGCGGGCCCGGGCTGCAACGCCAACTGGAACTCGCACGGCCGCGACGGCAACGTCCGCGCCTGGGACGGCACCGACTGCGGCGGCGAACTCCTCGGCGTCACCGCAGGCAGCGACCCCGAGTGGGGTGACGCCTTCGGTCCCTTCCAGGGCAACGACGTGAACCGCGCCTCGTCCGTCATGAACAGCGGATTCGTCGGCGGCAAGGACGTCGTGGCCTTCTACTGGCTCGCGGACTACACGGACACCTCGTACGGCTGCCTCCTGCCGGGCGAGAAGTACGTGGACGACCTCAGCCGGAACCACTACACGAACAACGTGAACATGAACAACTCCATCGAGTCGCACACCTGGGTGACCTCGAGCGCCTGCGCCCCGGGTTCCTTCATCAGCTGAAGCCCCTTGTAGCAAGCGTAGTTCTCCGTCCGGGACGGCCCGTCGGCATCGCGTCGGCGGACTGTCCCGGTCCACACGGTCTTCCGCCTGGGGAGACCTGCCGGTTCTGCGTGACACTCCTCCCGCCACCGTGGCCGCTGGCGAGCACGGCCACGAGCCGCGTGGTGGCCGGTGTTCGGCGAGGGCGGAACGTCACTCGTCGTTCACCCACCGCATGAGCCGTTGCAGCGGGAAGAAGCCGTCGTGCGAGAGACCCGGTGGCATCCCGCCCGCCCTGCCGAGGGAGACCACGCGTTGTACGCCGGCGCAGGCGAGGGCGTCGCGCAGTTCCGCCTTGCGGATGTCGGGGTACACGCCGACCGTCTGGGTGGCGACCCCGGCATGGGTGACGGCATCGGACAGGGCGGCGACCGGGACGACGTTCACGATCTTCCCGTCGGGGTGGAAGTCCACCGGTTCGGGAGAGCGGATGACCAGGCCCCGGCCGTCGTAGCCGCCCCACACTCGGTACTCGGGTTCCATGGACCGCAGGACGTCGATCTCCTCGCGCAGTTCCGCGGCGACCCGCGGGCCGTCGGCCGAGCTGAACTCCCTTGCCACACCGAGTCGTTCGCACAGCAGGGCGGCGTAGCGGTCGGCGTCCTCCCAGGATCCCTCGACGAACTGGAAGCGGCTGGCCACGCAGGCCTGCTGGTTGAAGAAGGTGGCGTCGGCGGCGCCCGCGTCGGCCGCCCGTGCCAGGCTCTCCTCGGACGCGAAGGCCTCGCGGCCGATCATCGAGATGGAGGTCTTGGGGTCGAAGGAGACGAGTTCGAATCCCGGGCCGACGTACTTCAGGGCGCTGCGGATGGTGGCCTCGCCGCCCCAGGCGACCAGCTTGTCGAAGAACTGCGGGCGGAACAGCACGCTCTCCACCGCCTCGTCGCCGCCGCGCCAGTACACCGCGGAGAACGACCGCACCACCGGGTGGCCGGGGGCGACCGCGGCCATGGTGCGCAGGATCGCGGTCGCGGTGAACAGGTCGTTCGAGGGCAGTTTCAGGAGGTTGACGCCCTTGGTGAGCGCGCCGCGCACGACGGACATCGCCGCGACTCCGGGTGCGTTGCCCGCGATGATGTGCACCAGGCGGGGCGGGAACGCGCGGGTGGCCGCGATCCGGTCGTCGGGAAGGCGCACCTCGCGCCAGCCGTCGAGCACGTCCGCACCGCCGAGTTCGTGGTCGATCTGCGCGTACAGGCCGGGGCGTTGGAAGCTGCGCCACAGCACGGCGTATGCGCGCTCCAGCACCTCCGCGGGCAGCGGGCTGACCGGGACCATCCGGTCCAGGGCTTCGGCAAGCAGGCCTGCGCGGTCCGCCTTGAGAGCCTCGCCAGTCTCCACCAGCAGGTCGACGATCTCCGCGACGGGCACGTCGAAGGCGGGGCCGGGTTCGGTGCGGGGCCACACGAGGCGGTCCAGGTCCAGGGCCGGGGCGGTGAACCGGCCGCGGTCGACGGGGGTGCTCCGGTCGGCCTCGCCCCGGACCACGTGGACGACGGTCACGGGGGCTGCCGCGGTGCCGTCGAGCGTCGTACGGCTCATCCGTGGATCATCCCCCGCACGTAGGAGTCGAGTGTCGCGGCGCACGTGATCTTGTCGTCGCCGCCGAGGTCGCCGTAGCGCCGGATGTCCGGCAGGACCGCCGGTCCCGGGCGGCCGCAGGCGCACGGCGAGAAGTCCACGAAGACCCGGTCACCGCTGATCAGCCCGCCCCAGCGGCCCTCCAGGGAGACATCGAGGAACGCGAACCGTCCCTCGACGACGCCGTGTCCGGGGTTGAGCAGCTTTTCGCCGGGTTCGTCGAGCACCAGGGGGATCACCCAGGGCGGCACATGGTAGTTGCCCTGCTCGCAGGCGAGGCAGGAGCCCTGGAGCTCGGTCATGCCGTAGCTGCGTACGCGGCGGACGCCGTCGTAGAAGGCGGTCAGCTGCTGCTGGTAGTCGTCGGGGAGGGCGCGGCCCTTGTTGCCGCCGCCGCTGAGCACCAACGTGTCCGGGTGCAGGCTGCCGTCGGCCACGCCGCGGGCGCGCAGGGCCTGGATGAGGGTGAACTGCTGGTTGTTCATGCCGGCGATCAGCAGTGGTTCGTCGCGGTGCGCGGCGATGTCGTCGACGATCTCGGCCATGGCCGCGCCCAGTTCCCGCTCGCGGGACTCGGAGACGGTCTCGAAGGAGCTGATCTCCTGCGGGGTCGCGGCGCCCTCCGCGATCCGGCGGCGCAGCAGTGCGCTGCTCATCAGCTCGGACACCCGCATAGGGTCCTCGGTGAGCAGCCTGGTCTCGCCGGGCTGCGCGAAGACGTCGGCGTGCCAGCGGAAACCGTCGATGGAGCGCATCGGGCCGCTCGCGGGTGCGAGCAGATAGCCGCGGCGGGTGGGCTTCGCCGGCAGGGGGTCGGGCCAGCAGGTGAGGTTCTCGAGGATGTCGTGCAGGAAACTCAGGTCACTGGCGTCGCAGTTGAGGAAGGAGACCTTCCCCGAGGTACCGCTGGTGATGTACGGGCGGTGGCCGGCGGCGGTGATGCGGTCGGTCCACTCGTCGATGTCGCGGACGCCGTCCATGTCCACGTCGCCGGGTTCGACGGCGGACACGGTGGTGTACCAGCGCAGGAGCCGGTCCCAGCGGCCCGCGGTGATGAGGGAGACGGGGTAGGACTTGTAGCTGGTGTGCGAGAAGAGCAGCGACACGAGGTCGTCGAGGCCGGTGATCTCGTCGACGCCGGTCTCCGTCGCCCGGGTGCGCAGCAACGGAACCCGCTCGCGGTGGGCGGTGAAGGTCTCCCGGGCGGCCTCCAGCTGCAACTCCTTCAGTTCGTCGGCGGGTTGGTCGAAGGTGTCCCCGGAAAGGGCGAGGGATCGGATCTGCTCGCGTGCGCCTGGCACAGCGTTCACCTCAATCAGTTGCGTACGTGGTCTTTTCCGCTGTGGCTTGCGCGAGGTACGACGACTCGATCGCGTCGAGGTTGCCGCGCAGTTCTGCCGGGGTGCCGGTCATGGTGACGCGGCCGCGGTGCAGGACGTAGACGCGGTCGGCGATGTCCAGCACCTTGCGCACGTGCTGTTCGACCAGCAGCGCGCCGAGGCCGCGGTCGGCCGCCTCGCGCACCGCACGCAGGAGGCGGTCGACCACCAACGGGGCGAGACCGAGGGAGAGTTCGTCCGCGAGGAGCAGCTTGGGCGCGCGGCACAGGGCGCGGGCCAGCGACAGCATCTGCTGCTCGCCGCCGGACAGCATGCCCGCGCCGGTGCTGAGGCGCCTTTCGAGCTCGGGAAAGAGTTCCAGCGCCTGCTGGGTCCTCACCCGGCCGACCCGCAGGTTGTCCGCGGTGTCGAGCCGGGTGAACACCGCCCGCTCACCGACGTACGCCAGGCCCTCGCGAGCCCGGCGGTGCAGCGGTGCGCGGCCGGTTTCGCCCAGCCAGCGCACCTCGCCGCCCATCGGGGCGAGGCTGCCCGACAGCGCTCGGAGGGTGGTGGTCTTGCCGGCGCCGTTGGGGCCGAGCAGGGCGACGACCTCGCCGGGGCGGACCTCCAGGTCGAGGTCGCGTACGACGGGCCGGCTGCCGTATCCGGCGGACAGCGAGAGTGCTTCGATCAGGGATGTGTCGGTGTCGGGCACGGGCCTGCTCCTCAGCCGGACGACATCGCCGTCAGGACCTTGCGGACGTCGACAAAGGTCGATCCGGGCTTGGCCCACTCGATCTTCCCGTCGCGGATGGTCAGTTCGGTGGCGGTGGTGTTGTGGATGCGGTCGAGGCCCTTGATCGGCAGGGCCGTGGACGCCTTCCAGCTCAGCGGCGGGGTCAGTCCGCCGGTGTCGATGCCCGGGTTGGTGTCGAGCTCCTGCACCAGGGCCTTCGCCGTGATCGTCGGGAGCTTCTTGGCGGCCTCGGTGAAGACCTTGAAGGCCACCCACGTCGTCTCGTTGGCACCGTTGGTGGTGTCGATGTCCTTGTCGCCCCTGGTGGCCGCGAGGAAGTCCTTCCAGGCTGAGTCGGAGGTCGGTGGGAAGTAGCCGGTGATCGCGGCGCCCTCCAGCGGGCCGCCCGCTCCGCCGGTGCTCTCGGCGAGCTGCGGGGTCAGGTTGCCGACGACGCTGCCGAGCTTCGTCTTGGCGCCCGACTGCACGTACGACTTCACGAACAGGCCCGAGGCGGTGCCCATGATGACGCTCACGCAGTCGCTGCCCTTGGTAGCGGCGGCGACCTGCGGGGCGAGGTCGGTGGCGGTGAGCGGCACCTTGATGTCCTTGGGCGCCGCACCTCCGGCGGAGAGGGCGCCGACGGTGAGGAACTGCGAGACGACGGCGGCGGCGGCCACGTCGTAGCGCACGCCGGAGATCTTCTTGCAGCCGTTCTGCACCAGTTGCCGCCCGTGGGCCGCGAACACCACCGGGGTGCCGCCGTTGACCGGGAACGACAGCGGGTTGGAGAACTCGGCCGCCGAGACGCCGGTGCCGCCGAGGTACGGGATGCCTGCCTTCTGCAGGATGGGCATGTAGCGGTCACCGGCGAGGCTGTAGGAGCCCACCACCGCGACCACCTTCTCGGCGACCGCCTGCTGGGCGCACTTCTCGGCCTCGTCGGGGTTGTTCTTCTCGTTGCAGGTGAGCACCTTCAGCGGGGCGCCCTTGATCCCGCCGTTGGCGTTGATCCACTTCTCGTAGGCCTGGGCGGTGAGCCGGACTCCGGGCTGGGCGCTGCCCTGGGTCTCCTCCGGCGTCCAGACCATCACCTTGACCGGTGTGCCCTTGAGGGCAGAGGTCTCCTCCTTCGAACTGCCGGCCGCCTCTCCCCCGCAGCCGGCGGCGAGCAGGGCTCCGGTCATCGCGAGAGCGCTCGCTGCGGCTGTTCTGCGTCGGCGTGAGTGGTTCATGGTTCCTCCGCTGTGCTCGTCGTCGAGATGCCGAACAGCATGGGGTGCGTTTTGTGGTTAGTGAAGTACTCTCGGCACAATTATTTAAATGAATATGCTGTCTCGCTCCTGCCCTCGGGAGGTTCCTCGATGGACGACGTCCTGCGTTTCGCCCTGCTCGGCCTCGGGCTCGGCGCCCTCTACGCGCTCACCGCGCACGGCATCGTGCTGGTCTACCGGGGCTCCGGCGTCCTGAACTTCGCGCACGGCGCGATCGGGATGGCCGGGGCCTATGTCCAGTGGGAGCTCGTCGGCCAGCACGGCGTGGCGTACTGGCCCGCCACCGCCTGCGGCGTGCTCACCTCCGCGGTGCTTGGCGTGCTCACCCACCTGCTGGTGCTTCGCCCGCTGCGCAGCGCGTCCTCACTGGCCCGCCTGGTCGGCACCCTGGCGGTCTTCATCGTGCTCACCGCGATCGCCGTCAAGCGCTACGGCGACAGCCTGGAGCTGGTGCCGGGCAGACTGCCCACCAAGCTGCTGACGATCGCCGGGGCGACGGTCTCCGAGGACCGCGTGTGGCTGATCGGCATCGCGGTCGCGGTGACCGTGCTTCTCCACCTGCTCTACAAGCGCACCCTGTTCGGCTTGGGCACCAGCGCTGTCGCGGAGAACGAGGGCGCTGCCGCCTCGCTCGGCTGGTCCCCGGACCTGATCGCCACCGGCAACTGGGCGCTGGGCTCGGCGCTCGCGGGGCTGACGGGCATCCTGATCGTGCCAGTCATCGGTCTGTCGGTGACCGGGCTGACCACCCTCCTGCTGAGCGCCCTGGCAGCCGCCCTGGTCGGCAGGTTCTCCTCGTTCCCCGTCACGCTGACGGGTGGTCTGGTCATCGGCGTCGTGCAGTCCGAACTGACCCGCTTCGGCTCCGACGTCACCGGGCTCGCCGCCTCGGTCCCTTTCCTGTTCATCGCCCTGGTGCTGGTCGCACGCGGCCGGGCGCTGCCGCTGCGCGGCACGTTCCTGGACCGGCTGCCCGGTCTGGGCACCGGGAAGGTCCGCCCCCTGCCGCTGGCACTCGCTGTCGTGACCGGGCTGTCGCTGGTGAGCCTGGCGACACCGCTGTGGGCCGACGCGATCACCACCACCCTGGTGCTGTCGCTGATCATCCTGTCGATCGTCGTCGTCACCGGGTACGCGGGACAGGTCTCCCTCGCGGCCTACGCACTCGCCGGGACCGGCGCCTTCCTCGCCGGACACGCGGCGGCCGACTGGGGATGGCCGTTCGAACTCGCCCTGCTGGCAGGGGTGTTGGGGACCGTGCCGATCGGCCTGCTGTTCGCCCTCCCCGCCGTGCGCACCCGCGGCGTCAATCTCGCGATCATCACCCTCGGCCTCGGCACCACGCTGGAGGCGATGGTCTTCCAGAACACCGACCTGTCGACGACCCCCGGCAGCGACGGCATCGCAGTCGGCAAGCAGACACTCTTCGGGATCAGCATCTCCGGCGTCGACCATCCGCAGCGGTACGCCGCCGTGGTGCTCGTGCTGTTCGTCGCCGCCACGCTCGTGGTCGCCAACGTGCGGCGCAGCCGGACCGGCCGCCGGCTGATCGCCGTACGGGCCAACGAACGGGCCGCCGCCGCCCTCGGCATCGACGTCCGCGCCGCCAAGCTCTACGCGTTCGGTCTGTCCGCGGCCATCGCCGCGCTCGCCGGAGTGCTCACCGGCTTCCGCTCGACCTCGGTCGTCCTGTCCGACTTCGCGAGCTTCGGCTCCATCACCGCGCTCGGCCTCGCGGTCATCGGCGGCGTCGGTTTCCTCGTCGGTCCACTGTTCGGCGCGACCTTCGCCGCGGGCACGGTGGGCGCCCGGTTCGGAGACCTCGTACTGCCCGGGCTCAGCGCGTGGATGCCGCTGATCGGCGGGATCATCCTGGTGCTGACGCTGGTGGGCAACCAGGACGGCATCGGCAAGGGGCTCGGCACACGGTCGACGGGAAACCGACGCAATCTGCCCCCGAAGCGCCCTGCGACCGTCCCGAAGGATGATCCGTCGGCCGCTTCGACCGTGACCCGGGCCGCCCCGCTCCCCCTCCAGGTACGGGACCTCACCGTCCGCTACGGCGGTGTCGTCGCCGTCGACGGGCTCTCACTGGACGTCGGACCGGGCCAGGTCGTGGGGCTCATCGGTCCCAACGGTGCCGGCAAGACCTCCGCCATCGACGCGGTCACCGGCTTCACCCGAGCCGCCTCGGGCAGTGTGCGCCTCGGCGATCGGGACGCGACCCGGCTGCCGGTCCACCGGCGGGCCAACGCCGGTCTGAGCCGGTCGTTCCAGTCCCTGGAGCTGTTCGAGGACATGACCGTCCTGGACAACCTGTACGCGGCCTGCGACCGGCCCGGCCGATGGGCGTACCTCATGGACCTGGTCCGTCCCGGCAGCCGCCCGCTGCCTGCCCATGTGCTCGTCGCGGTACGGGAGTTCGGCCTCCAGGACAGCTTGGACCGGCCGGTGGGCGACCTGTCGTACGGAGAGCGCCGGCTGCTGGCCATCGCCCGCGCCGTTGCGGCCTCGCCGTCCGTGCTGCTCCTCGACGAACCGGCGGCCGGCCTGTCAGACGACGAGACCCGGGAACTGGCCCACCTGGTACGGCGGCTCGCCGAGGACTGGGGCATGGGGGTGCTGCTCGTCGAGCACGACGTCGACATGGTGATGAGCGTCTGCGACCAGGTCGTGGTCCTCGACTTCGGACGCCGGATCTGCGCCGGTACGCCGGAGGAGGTCCGGCGCGATCCGGCGGTACGGGCGGCCTACCTGGGCGACCTGGAGCCGGAGGCACTGGCCTGAGCCTCCCGTCCCGGGGACGCCGAGAACCGGAGGCGCTGATCTCAGCGCCTCCGGCGGCAGTGGCGGGAACCGTGTCAGGCGTCGCGCAGATCCGCGACATACGGCTGATGGGACAGCAGGCCACCGTCCACGCGCAGGGTGTGGCCGGTGATGAACGCCGACTCGTCGGAGGCGAGGAAGACGACCGCCGACGCGACGTCCTCCGGGCGCCCCAGGCGGGGCGTGAGGTGATGGCGCAGCATCGCCTCACGGATCGCCCCGTGCGCCGAACCGGAGCTGGCCGGGGTGACGATGAACCCCGGCGCGATGGCGTTGCAGCGCACGCCCTGCTTGCCGTACTGGGTGGCGACGTACTGCGTGAGGTTGATGAGGGCGGCCTTCGAGGCGCCGTACGCCGGGTTGCGCAGATCGCCCGAGAGGCCGGCGCCTGACGAGGTGTTGATGATGGAGCCGCCGCCGCGGGAGATCATGTGCGGGACGGCGGTCTGGATGGCGACCATGGTCCCGCGCAGGTTGATGCGCATGGTGTCGTCCCAGACCGCCGGGTCTGCCTCCACGACGGCGAGGTCCTGACGGGCGGCCAGGTGGGTGGCCGCCGCGTTGTTGTGGAGGACGTCGAGACCGCCGTACGTCTCGACCGCCGCGGCCACCATGGCCCGCACGCTCTCGGTGTCGCCGAGGTCGACCGGGACCGCCGTCGCGGAGCCGCCGGCGGCGCGGATCTCCTCCGTCACCGCCTTGGCACCGTCGAGGTTCAGGTCGGCGACCACCGTGTGGGCGCCCTCGGCCGCCAGCCGGCGTGCGGTGGCCGCGCCGATGCCGGACGCGGCCCCGGTGACGACGGCGATCTTGTCCTGGAGTCGCGTCATCGCGAACCGCCTGTTCTACTCGGTGAGCTGGCTGCCGACGACCGACACGAACGAGACGCACTCGCCGGGTCCGCCGCCGAGGTTGTGGGTCAGGGCGAGCGAGCGTCCTTCGGCCACGGACTTCAGGGTCCGTTCGGCCGGTGCCTCGCCCCGTAGTTGCAACCACGCCTCGAACATCATGCGCAGGCCGGAGGCGCCGATGGGGTGGCCGAAGGCCTTCAGGCCGCCGTCCGGGTTGACCGGCAGCGAGCCGTCCAGGTCGAACGCCCCACTGGTGACGTCCTTCCAGCCCTGACCGCGCTCGGAGAAGCCCAGGTCCTCCATCAGCACCAACTCCGTGGGTGTGAAGCAGTCATGGACCTCAGCGAGGGCGAGCTCGGCGCGCGGATCGGTGATGCCCGCCTGGCGGTAGGCCTCCCGTGCGGAGGCGACGACCTCGGGGAAGGTGGTGAAGTCGTACTCCGGGTCGAGGAGCCCGTCCGCCGGACCGGCGACGAAGGACAGCGCCTTCACGAAGATCGGCTTGTCGGTGTACTTGTAGGCGTCCTCGGCACGCACGACGATCGCCGCCGCCGAGCCGTCCGAGACGCCCGAGCAGTCGAACACGCCCAGCATGCCCGCGACGATCGGAGCCGACCGGATGCGCTCCAGCGGCACCTCCTTGCGGAACTGTGCGCGCGGGTTGCGGGCCCCGTTGACGTGGTTCTTCCAGGCGATGCGGGTGATGACGTCCTTCATGTCCTCCTCCGCCAGGCCGTACTTGGCGGCGTAGGCGGGGGCCAGGAGGGAGAAGTTCGCCGGGGCGGTGATCTCCCCGCGGCTGTCGTCTCCCGCGCCCGGGATGGCCGTACCGGAAAGCCCGGACATGCCGGAGTCCTTGAGCTTCTCCACACCGACGGCCATCGCCACGTCGTACGCCCCGGAGGCGACGGCGTAGCAGGCGTTGCGCAGGGCCTCGGAGCCCGTCGCGCACATGTTCTCGACGCGGGTGACCGGCTTGTCGGGCAGGTGGAGCGCCCGGCTCAGCGTCAGTCCGGACACGCCGGAGGCCTGGGTGCCGAACCAGTACGCGTCGATGTCGTCGAGGGTGATGCCGGCCGAGGTGACCGCCTCACCGACGGCGTCGATCAGCAGGTCGTCCGCCGAGCGGGTCCAGTGCTCGCCGAAGGGCGTGCAGCCCATGCCGACGATCGCGACCCGGTCCCTGATTCCGTGCGAGCCCATCAGTGTGTCCCCTCGGTCTCGCCCATGCGCACCGGCCGGGCCTTCCAGAAGTAGTTGTGGACGCCGGACGCGGTGACCGTGCGCCGGAACGTCATCTCCACCCGGGCCCCGATGACGGCGTCCGCCTCGGTGGCGTCGGTCAGCTGGCAGCGGAACCGGCCGCCTCCGTCGTAGTCGACGACCACGACGAGCATCGGCGGACTCGGTGTTGCCGCCAACCGGTCGACGGTGAACGTGGCCACCGTGCCGCGCACGTGTGCCATCGGCTCGTCGGTCATGGCGTCGACGCTCCGGCACGAGGTGCACACCCGGTCCGGCGGCAGGTGCCGGGTGGCGCACTTCTCGCAACGGGAGGCGACGAAGCCGTACTTCCATCCGGTGCGCCGGTGTGCGGGCGGGGCGTAGGGCGGCTCGGGGTCCGGCCGGCGGGGTGGTTCGCGGTCGAGGAGACCGCGCCAGGACAGGTAGGTGGCGTACGGCATCGGGGCGCTGCCTGCGGCGATCTGGGCGGCGACCGGGCGGGCCGCGCGGTGTACGGGGAGTGCGTCGGTGGTGCGCAGCAGGAGGACTCCGGCGCCGTCGCCGAGCACGACGAGGGCGATGAGCTCGCCGGGCCGGGCCCGGTCGAGGACGTCGGCGAGGAGCAGTCCGGGCTGGGCGGTGCCGGCGTTGCCGATCACTCCGGCCAGGTCCGGGGTCACCGCCTCGGGGCGGACTCCGGCGGTGCGCCGGACCGCCGCGCACGCGCGCGCGTGCAGCCCAGCGACCACGAAGTGGTCGATCGAGCCGATGTCGACCGCCGCGTGGTCGAGGGCCGCGGTGAGCGCCTTTTCCGCGAGGGACACGTAGATCTCCTCGGCGAAGCGCTCCTCCCAGACCCGGGAGACGGACGTGCTCGGCAGCCGCCAGCGGTCGAGGATCTCGTCGCTGACCGTGTCGTGGGCGAGCAACTCCGCGATGACCGGGGCCCCGTTGCGGTGCCCGCCGAACACGAACGCCGCCGCGCCGTCGCCGCCCGCGACCTCGTCGGTGCCGCCGGGCAGGCCGGTGCGCAGGTCGGACAGGACCGTCAAGGTCGGTACCGGGGACCGGGCGGCCGTCACCAGGGCGCCGAGGCCGGAGCGCACGGAGCCGGCCATGTCGGCGGCGAGCACGTGCGGGTCGAGGCCGAGCGCGGCGTGGACGGCGGTGGCGTTGGTCTTGTCGAGGTAGGCAGGTGCTGCGGTGGCGAGGAAGAGCTGGCTGACGCGGGCGCGCAGGCCGTCACGGTCCAGGGCGCCGCGAGCCGCCTCGACGGCCATGGACGTGGTGTCCTCGTCGTAGCCCGCGACCGCGCGGGTTCCCTTGCCTCCCTTGCCGCCCAGGGCGGCCGCGACATCCGTCCTCGCGAGGCGGTGGTACGGCACGTAGGCGCCGTATGCGATCAGTCCGGGCATGTCAGCGTCCTCCATGAGCGTGGGTTGCGTCGGTCGGCCGTTCGAAGACCGCGGCCAGGCCCTGACCGCCGCCGAGGCACATGGTCTCCAGGCCGTAGCGGGCCTGGCGGCGGTCCAGTTCGCGCAGCAGGGTGGCGAGGATGCGGCCGCCGGTGGCGCCGACGGGGTGGCCCAGCGAGATGCCGGAGCCGTTGACGTTGAACCGCTCGAAGTCGCTCTCGGTCAGGCCCCATTCGCGGGTGCAGGCCAGTACCTGGGCGGCGAAGGCCTCGTTGAGTTCGATCAGGTCGATGTCGGCGAGCTTCAGCCCGGCTCGCTCCAGGGCCCGCACGGTGGCGGGTACGGGGCCGATGCCCATCGTCTCCGGTGGTACGCCGACGACGGCCCAGGAGACGAGGCGGCCCAGCGGACGCAGTCCGAGTTCGGCGGCACGCTCGGGGTGGGTCACCACGCACAGCGCGGCGCCGTCGTTCTGACCGCTGGCGTTGCCCGCGGTGACGGTGGCCTCCGGGTCCTGGCGGCCGAGCACGGGACGCAGCGTCGCGAGCTTCTCCAACGAGGAGTCGGGGCGCGGGTGTTCATCGGTGTCGACGACCGTTTCGCCCTTGCGGCTGTGTACGGTGACCGGCACGATCTCGTCCGTGAACCTGCCCTCGCGCTGGGCCGCGACGGCCTTCTCGTGGGAGCGCAGGGCGAGTTCGTCCTGTTCCTCGCGGGGGATGGCGTACTCGCGCCGGAGGTTCTCGGCGGTCTCCAACATGCCTCCGGGGACGGGGTGGTTGACCCCTCCCGAGGTGACGCGCCCGCGCGCCAACCGGTCGTGCAGGGTGGTGCCGGCCCCGCGCACGCCCCAGCGCACACCGGTCGTGTAGAACTCGGCCTGGCTCATGGACTCGACGCCCCCGGCCAGTACGAGGTCGCTCGCACCGGTCTGCACCTGCATGGCCGCAGTGATGATCGCCTGCAGTCCGGAGCCGCAGCGACGGTCGATCTGCAGTCCCGGTACCTGCACGGGCAGACCGGCGTCGAGGGCGGCCACGCGGCCGATGGCCGGGGCCTCGCCGTTGGGGTAGCACTGGCCGAGCAGGACGTCGTCCACGGCCGCGGGCGGTATGCCGGTGCGTTGCAGTACGGCGCGTACGACCGTGGCGGCGAGTTCGGCCGCCGTCACGTCGCGGAGGGCGCCGCCGTAGCCGCCGACGGGGGTACGCACGGGTTCGCAGATCACCGCGTCACGCAGGAGGGCGGGCATCAGCAGTTGCCTTTCATGAGGGGTCACATGTACCGGCCGCCGGTGACCTCGACCACGGCCCCGGTGACGTAGCTCGCCAGGTCGGAAGCGAGGAACAGGACGACCTGGGCCACCTCGGCGGGCTCTCCGGCACGTCCCATGGGAATTTCCGCGAGCTTCGCGTCCCAGGCGGCCTTGGGCATCGCCTCGGTCATGGCGGTGCGGATCAGACCGGGCTGGACGGCGTTGACGCGGATCCCGGCCCGGGCGAGTTCCTTGGCGGAGGCCTTGGTGAGGCCGACGAGTCCCGCTTTGGCGGCGCTGTAGTTGGTCTGCCCGAAGTTGCCGACCTTGCCGGCGATGGAGGAGATGTTGACGATGCTGCCGCCCTGACCGTGCGCGCGCATCGCCTCGGCGGCGTACCGAGTGCCGTTCCAGGCGCCGGTCAGGTGCACGTCGACAACGGCACGGAAGTCGGCGAGAGCCATCTTGCGCAGGGTCGCGTCCCGGGTGATCCCGGCGTTGTTGACCATGACGGCGACCGGTCCGAAGATGTCGGTGCCGTGGGCGACGAGGGCGGCGACCTCGTCCTCGTCGGTGACGTCGCAGCGCAGCGAGGTGGCTGCCACGCCGTTCTTGGCGAGGCGTTCGGCGGCTTCCGCCGCCGCGTCCTCGTTGATGTCGCCGAGGACGACGGACGCCCCCTCGGCGCCGAGGACTCCGGCGATCTCGAAGCCGATGCCCTGTGCGCCGCCGGTGATCACCGCGTTCCGGCCGTCCAGCAGTCCCATGTCAGCCCGCCCTGGCTCGACGCTATTCCTCTCAAATAGATAACCTATTATGCTGAAACAATCAATACAGCGACGGGGCTGTGCGCGGGACCGGACGAGGAGAGTACGCAGGTGGACATCAGCTATCCCCCCGAGACCGAAGCGTTCCGCACCGAGGTCAGGGCGTTCCTCGCCGAGACACTGCCACCGGACTGGACGGGCATCGGCGCCCTCGACGAGGAGGCGGCCTGGGCCTTCGCCCGGGACTGGCGCCGCCTGCTGGCCGAGCGCCGCTACCTCTCCCTGACCTGGCCCGAGCAGTACGGCGGCCGGGGCCTCACCAAGCTCCACCAGGTGGTGCTGATGGAGGAACTGGCGCTGGCCGGTGTGCCGTTCGGGCTGCCGCAGGACACCTTCGGCGTGAAGATGCTGGCCAACACGCTGCTGCGCTGGGGCACGGACGAGCAGAAGGCCCACTTCCTCCCCCGCATCCCCAGTGGCGAGGACACCTGGTGCCAGGGGTACTCGGAACCGGACGCGGGCTCCGACCTGGCCTCCTTGAGGACGCGCGCGGTACGTGACGGTGAGGAGTGGGTGATCGACGGCCAGAAGGTGTGGACCTCCGGCGCCCATCACAGCGACTGGATCTTCGTCCTGGCCCGCACGAACCCCGACGCCCCCAGGCACCGCGGCATCTCCTTCCTCCTCGTCCCGCTCGACCAGCCCGGCGTCGAGGTACGGCCGTTCCGCATGATGAGCGGGCAGCTGCACTTCAACGAGGTCTTCTTCAACGGCGCCCGCACCCGCGCAGACCTCGTCGTGGGCGGCGTCGACAACGGCTGGACCGTCGCCCAGAGCCTGCTCGGCGTGGAGCGCGGGGAAGAGGCGGCCACCAACCCGATCCTCTTCAAGGCGGAGGTGGAACGCCTCGTCGAGCTGGCCCGGCTGTACGGCAAGGACCAGGACCCGGTGATCCGGCAGCGCATCGCCTGGTGCTGGTCCAAGGTCGAGATCATGCGCTATCTCGGCTACCGGATCCTCACGGGCTGGCTCAAGGGCGCCGAGCCCGGCCCCGAGTCGTCGATCGCCAAGCTGTACTGGAGCGAGTACCACACCAAGGTCACCGATCTGGCGATGGACATCATGGGCCTGCACGGCCAGGTGCCGGTCGGCCGCCCGCCCCTGCGCACCTACCGCACCGACGACCCAGGCGCCGCGAACTCCTCGGCGTCCTGGTCGACGACCTACCTCATCGCCCGCTCCGGCACCCTCTACGCGGGGACCTCCCAGGTACAGCGGAACATCCTCGCGGAGAAGGTGCTGGGGCTGCCGCGTGAGCCGAGGGCAGCGGCGGGTTAGAACGCGGTCGGGGGCTGCGCCGACTGCGGCGAGGGGGCGCGTCGCAGGCGGGACGACCGGCGCCCGGCGGACCGCCCCGTCAGCGGAACAAACGGTGCCCGATGGACCACGTCACAAGCGCGACAACCGACGCCCGGTGGACCACCTCGCAAGCCGGACAACCGACACCCGGTGGGCCACCTCGCAAGCCGGACAACCGACACCCGGTGGACCACCTCGCAGACGGGACGACCAACGCCCGGCGGGTCGGATCGTCATGCCCGTTGGGCCCCCGGCCGCAGTGGGTCTATCGTCGGGATCCTGGGGCCAGACGATGAAGGGCGGCCGGAATGCCGCAGGACGAGGCCGTGATCGGCTGCACGGGGAAGCTGCTCATCGGAACCCGCGGCTCCGCGGGCCCCGGCGAGATCCTCGTGCGCGTCAGAGGCGGCTCGGAGACCTTCCTCGCCTGGTCCGAGGATCCCCTGCCCACCGGAGCGACCGTGCTCGTGATCGAGTCGCGTGGCTGCCGCGCGGTCGGCGTCATCGAGTGGGCGGATCCATTGGACGCGCTCGGCGATCCCGCCGGCGCCGGCTGAGGAGTAACGATGTTCGGATACCGCGTTCCCGCTCCCGACGAGGCGATGCTGATCTCGGGGGGACGGCGGGGACTGGGGGGCGCGCCGTTCCGAGTGGTGACAGGGCACGGCAAATTTGTGCTCCCGATCTTCCGCAAGACCAGATTCCTCACCCTGTCGATGTGCGAGGCCGAGGTCACCGAGACCTGTGTGACCAGGCAGGGCATCTCACTGCACGTCCGTGCGGTCATCGCCTTCAAGGTCGGCAACGACCACGAGAGCATCATCAACGCGGGTCAGCGGTTCCTCTCCGACCAGGACCAGATGTCGGTGCTGACCGGCCGGATCTTCGCAGGTCACCTGCGGGCCATCATCGGCTCGATGACGGTCGAGGAGATCGTCACCGAGCGGCAGAAGCTCGCCGCGGAGGTCCTGGACACCTCGAAGACCGAGATGGCCAAGATCGGCCTGATCGTGGACTCGCTGCAGATCCAGTCGATCGACGACGGCGACACCGGCTACATCGACGCGATGTCCGCACCGCACAAGGCGGCCATCCAGCGGCAGGCGCAGATCGCCCAGGCCCAGGCCACCCAGGCCTCGGTCGAGGCGGAGCAGGTGGCGGCCCGCAACCAGGCCGAGTACGCCCGGCAGACCGCCGTGGTCAGGGCGGAGTACTCGGCCGAGGTGGACCGTGCCCAGGCGCGGGCCGCGCAGGCCGGGCCGCTGGCGCAGGCGCACGCCCAGCAGGAGGTGCTCGACGCGCAGACGGAACTGGCCCTGCGGCAGGCGAAGCTGCGCCAGCAGCAGCTGGTGGCCGAGATCGTGAAGCCCGCCGAGGCCGAGGCCGAACGGATCAGGGTGCTCGCGGCCGCCGAGGCGCAGCGCATGAAGATCCAGGCGGAGGCGGCGGCCTCCTACGACCGGGTCGCGCTCGACCGGATGCTGATCGACCAGCTCCCGCTGATCGTGAAGGAGGCCGCGGGCGGCCTCGCCGGTGCCAACGTCAACGTCCTCAACGGCGCCGACGGGCTCGGCGAGATCGCCGCCGGTCTGGTGTCCCAGGGCCTGACGATCCTCGACTCGGTCCGGCAGAACCTGAGCGGCCCGGACTCCTCCGACAGCAACCGTCCCGCGGACAGCGGCGGCAACGGCCTGCTGCAGTTGCACTCGCGCAAGGACGGCAAGGCGGACGACGGCCCGGTCAACGTCGACTGATGGCTCCCCTGCCGGGGTCAGGGTGATGAGGCGGGGCGTGTCGACCGATATGCCTCGACCGCCCACCTCTCGCTCGGCCCGGGCTTCCCCGAGGGGCCTCCCCCCGCATTCAGGCGCCGGACGCCCCCGATTCCCGTTGCTCGAAGGTTCTGAGCGGCGGCACCGGACGCGGCCCGGTCCCCGGGACCCAGCCCATGTCCAGCTTGCGCAGGCCCACGCCGTCCGGCGCCCAGACGTGGCAGCTGTTCAGCACGCCCGCCGTGGAGCGCGGACCCTGGGACTGCTCGCCGGCGTACCGCAGGCCCGCGTTCGCCGAGATGGCCGCCTGCACCACCGCGGGGCCCAGGGCGCGGGCCAGCTCGTGCAGGTGGGAGCAGCCGGACACCCCGCGGAACCGCTCCTGGATGGCCCGGTTGTAACCGGCGGCGACGCTGAGTCCGACCAGGCCGTCGAACACCGGGGTGATCAACGGGCACTCGGCGTGCGGGAAGGTCCGCATGTCCGCGTCGGCGTGCACGACGACCATGTCGGTCAGGCGTACGCGCACGGAGAGTGCCATCCGGTGGACGACGCCGGCCGACGGCTCCGCCCAGGGGCGCACGTCGCTCAGTTCGGCCTCGACCGAGATCTCGTCGCCGCCTTCCGCGTACGCGGTGACGGTGATCGTGCGGCGGTGCAGCGGAAGTTCGGAGCGGGTCACGACGACGCCTCCTGCGCAAGCGCCGGGGCCACGGCCGGGGTCTCCCCCAGCCCCGCGAACTCCGGCGGCCGGCGCTCGATGAAGCTGCGTACGCCCTCGCGGTAGTCCGGGGCGCGTTTCGCCGTGGCGAGAAGGGCGGCAGCGTGGTCGCGGCTCTCGGTGAAGGTCCTCGCCTGGTCGTCGGCGAGCTGCCGCTTGATGAGGGACATCGCGTACGGGCTGGCCGATCGGGCCAGTTCACTCGCGTACGCGAGGGCCGCCGGGAGCAGGTCCTGCGGTTCGACGAGGCGGTTGACCAGCCCCATGGCCAGGGCCTCCGTCCCGTTGATCCGGCGCGAGGACAGCAGCAGGTCGGCGGCGTTGCCGTAGCCGACCAGCCGGGGCAGGATCCAGGACACGCCGTCCTCGGCCACCAGCCCGCGTGCGCTGAAGGCGGCGGCGAACTTGGCGTGTGGCACGGCGAACCGGACGTCGCACATCAGGGCCTGATTGAACCCGATGCCTGCGCAGGCGCCGTTGACGGCCGCCACCACGGGCTTCGGGAAGGACATGGGCCGGGTGCGCGGGGGCAGCTGGTCGGTCGGCCAGGGGCGGGCGCCAGACGAGGCGGCGTCCAGGACGCTCATGTCCATGCCCGGGCAGAAGCTGCGCCCGGCGCCGGTGAGCACGACGGCCCGCACCTGCGGATCGTGCTCCGCCCGGTCGAACAGTTCGTTGTAGAGCAGCTCCATCTCCAGCGTCCAGGCGTTGTGCCGCTCGGGCCGGTTCAGGGTCAGCAGCATGACCCCGTCGTCGGTGAGATCGGTGAGGATCTCCGGGGCCGGATTCTCGGTCATCGAGGTCACTCCCGCGGTATCCGTCGGCTGGACCGGCTTTATAGATAGATGAATCATCTATATACCCAACGACCGCCAGGGCGCCAGATCAGGTCGTGCACGGGGAAGATCACTGAGGACTTGACCTGGTACCCTCGATGCACTAAGACGATTCATTTAGCTATACGAGGAGCCCACCGTGGCCGAGGCAGCCCGCACCGCAGAAACGGCGACCGTGCCGGTCCCCGCCCGCAGTCGCGTCGGACGTCAGGTGCGGGTGCCGAAGACCGCCGAGCTGGTCGCCGCCCACCTGCGTCGCCAGATCGTACGGGGCGAGCTGAAGCCCGGCGACGCACTGCCCCCGGAGTCGGGCCTGATGGAGCAGTTCGGCATCTCGCGGCCCACGCTGCGCGAGGCGTTCCGAGTGCTGGAGTCGGAGTCCCTGATCACGGTGCGCCGCGGCGCCCACGGCGGTGCCCGGGTGAGCGCTCCGGACTCGGACGTCGCCGCCCGCTTCGCCGGCCTGATCCTCGAGTACCGGGGCGCGACCCTGGGCGACATCTACCGCGCCGCGGCCCTCATCGAGCCGCCCTGCGCCCGCCAGCTCGCCACCAAACACACGGCCGACGACATCAAGCGGCTGCGTGACGCGGTGGCGGCCGAGAAAGCCGTCCTCGACGACCCGCTCGCCCTGGTCGACGCGCAGGACGCCTTCCACGCCCTGCTGGTCGAACTCACCGGCAACCAGACCCTGATCCTGCTGTGCGGCATGCTGCGCAACATCATCGACCGGGCCAACGCCTCGTACACGGCGGGCGCCGCAGATGCCGAAGCCCAGAAGACGCAGGCCCTCAAGGGACACCGGGCACATGTGCGGATGGTCGGCCTGATCGAGTCCGGAAAGGCGGACGAGGCCGAGAAGCTGTGGCAGCGGCACATCTCCAGCGCGGACGACGTCGTGAACGCGGCGGGACCCAAGACGGTGCTCGAACTCCTGGACTGACCGGCTCCACCTCGCGGCGGACCCGCCTCCGTTTCCCCCTTGCGCTCTCTAATCAGTTAGATAATTATAGAAGGCGTACTGAATAGTTCCTGGGGCCCGGAGGCGACGCCATGGCCGAACAGCGCAAGCCCATCTTCGACTGCGACCAGCACATGTACGAGGAGCGGGACTCCTTCACCCGGTACCTTCCGAAGGAGTTCCTCGGTGCGGCCGTCGCCCCGGTGACCCTGCCGGACGGGCGGGAGGTGATCCTCGCCGGGGACCGCATCGTCGTATGCCTGGAGCCGGAGTTCGGGCAGGTCTACCGTCCCGGCTCGCTCAAGGAGATGCTCAAGGCGATGGCCTCGGGCAATCCCGAGGAGACGTACCAGTTCGAGCCGATGCACGAGTCGTACCAGAACCGCGAGGCCCGGCTGCGCGTCATGGACGAGCAGGGTCTGGACCAGACGATCATCTACCCGGGCGGCTGGGCGCTGGTCGCCGAGGAGTACGTGAAGGGCGTGGAGCCGCTCTACGCCAACTACCACTCCTTCAACCGGTACATGAACGAGGTCTGGGGCTTCAACCACCAGGGCCGCATCTACGCCCCCGCGCTGCTGTCACTGCGCGATCTGCCCAGCGCGGTCAAGGAGTTGGAGTACGTCCTCAACCAGGGGGCCCGCTTCATCCTGCTGCCCACCGGCCCGGTGTACGGCCGCTCGCCGGGCGACCCGTACTTCGACCCGTTCTGGAAGCTGGTCAACGAGGCCAAGGCGAGCGTCTGCTACCACATCAGCGAGTTCTACTACAACTCGCAGGTGGCGCCCTCCTGGGGCTACGACCCGAACCCCATCCACTTCCGGATGTCGGCCTGGCAGTGGCAGAACACCTACGGCCAGCGCCCCGTCGAGGAGACGCTGTCCGCGCTGATCTTCGACAACCTCTTCGGTCGGTTCCCCGACATCAACGTCCTGGTGTCCGAGTTCGGCTCCGAGTGGGTGCCGCACTTCGTGCGCCACATGGACAAGAGTCGCGGCATGGGCCGTAACGGCCCCTGGATCGGCGGGCAGTTGGACGAGCGCCCCAGTCAGGTCTTCCGCAAGCACGTCCGCGTGGTGCCCTATCCGGAGGACGACATCGTGAACGTCGTCAAGCGCCTCGGCTACCACGAGTCCATCGTCATGGGCTCCGACTTCCCGCACGCGGAGGGCCTGGCCAATCCGGCGGACTTCCGCAAGCTCATCGCGGAACTCGGCGAGTCGGCTCAGGACGACATCATGTTCAACAACGCCCAGCAGCTGATCAGCCGCTGAGCGGCGCGCTCCAAGAGGCGAGCCCGGTACCGGGATTCGGTACCGGGCTCAGATCCGTCCAGGCGGTTTCGTCTGGATCAGTGGGCAGACCAGAGACGGATGCCCGCGATGCGAAATCGGTTGATGCACCGCTCGACGGTGGTGCGTTGCCCTGACGGACCCGACGGTCCTCGAGCCGGTGATCGCCGGTGTGACCGAGGGCTCGAAGGGGCGGGCACGGTGGCGCCGATCGGGCCCCTGTCCCTGGGTGACTGAGGTTGCCGCATGGACAGGCGCGCCTGTGGGCCTCAGGCCGCTTCGAGGGAGGGGTAGTCGGTGTAGCCCTCGGCGTCCAGCCCGTAGAACAGGAGCGCCTGCTCGCGGGGGGGGGTGTCTGCGCCCCCCGAGGGGGCGGTTGTTGACGATCAGCTTGCCGTCGAAGCGCTGCCGCAGCTCCTGTACCAGGTCGCCGCCCGACCCGGTGTTCAGGACGGAGAGGTAGGCCAGGCCCAACGTGATGGGGATCTCGGGCAAGCAGAGACCGCGCAGAAGCTGCAAATTCCAGGAACTTGGTCCGGCGCTTCCGCGGCTTGACGTGGCCGTTCGCCGCCGACTGGAGTCTGCTGTGTCGGTCGGGGTCCTCAATTGACGGTGGTCCGGAGCACGTCAGTGTCCAGGCCGGCTCGAGCGCATCTGCCACCGGGTGATCGCGCCGAAGGCCAGAACGTTGGCTCGGCGGGTGGCGAAGCGCGAGGTCAGGGTCATCACCCAGTTGAAGGTGCCGGAGACAACGCTGGGCGGAGGGTTGCGCCGGTCCAGCGTGCGCAGTGCGGTGGTGACCACCTGGCGCGGGGTCTGCATCCGGACACCGCGCGCCATGTCGTCGGAGCCGGCCGCGTCGAAGAACTCGGTGCGGGTCGGGCCCGGGGAGAGGGCGAGCACGCGCAGGCCGGTACCTCGCGATTCCTGCCACAGCGCCTCGGTGAAACTCAGCACGAAGGCCTTGGTCGCCCCGTAGACGGCGGCGTTCGGCCACGGCTGGTACCCGAGGGAGCTGGCGACGTTGACCAGGACACCGGTCAGCTGGTCGATGAACGCCCTGGTGACGTCGACCAGGCTGGCCACATTCAGGCCGATCTCCTGCTGGACGCGTTCCGCGTCCTCCTGGCGGAAGGGGGCGTGGGTGCCGAAACCGGCGTTGTTGACGAGGCTGGTGACGGTGATCCCACGCCGGGCCACCTCCTTGGCCAGTGCTTCACCCGCGGCCGGCACGGTGAGGTCGAACGGCACCACCATGACGGTGACCTGGTACTTCGCGGACAGCTCGTCGGCCAGGGCCTGAAGCCGGTCCGCACGGCGGGCGACCAGCACGAGGTCCGAGCCGCGCTCGGCGAACTGGCGGGCGAACTCCGCGCCGAGTCCGGCACTCGCCCCGGTGATCAAAGTGGTCTGGGTGCGGTAGTCGATCTTGTTCATGACATTCACTCTACGCATGATTTTGCACTGAGTGCAAGTCGCTGCAAAGAGTGAGACGAAGTACCATCGGTGCATGACTCAGAAACCGGCCCCGATCCGGGAACAGACCCGCTCCGTGGTCCGATCACTGCTGGCGCGTACCGCCATCGAGCTGTTCGCCGCCAAGGGCTTCGACAACACGACGCTCGATGAGGTCGCCGCGGCCGCGGGCGTCTCCCGGCGAACCCTGTTCAACTACTTCCGCAACAAGGAAGACCTCGCGCTCAGCGGCCTGGACGAACAGGGCGAACTGATCGCCGCGCGCCTCGACGAGCGCCCGGTCGACGAGGACGCCTGGACGGCGCTGCGCGCGGCGTTCCACGTGCTCGAGGAGATCGACATAACGGCCGAAGACCGCCTGGAGTTCATCACGCTGCTGTTCGGCAACGATTCCCTACGCGCCGGACACAGCGAGAAGCAAGCCCGCTGGCAGGACCTGTTCGCGCCGCACATCGAACCGCGACTGCCCGACTCCGACCGCCGCCCCCTGCAAGCTCGCGCGATCGCAGCCGCAGCGATCGTCTGCCTGCAGGCAGCCAACGAGGAATGGGTACGCCTGGGTGGACAGGTCGACATGTTCGACCTGTACGACACCGCCGTACAGGCCATCCGCCGCCCCACCTGAAACCGGCCGCATCCAGCTCCACCACGCTCGTCGACGTGGGGACCAGGGCCAAGACCGCCTACTGGCACCTTGCCGCCGACCTTGATCACCCAGGTCGCCTGAGCCCGGCAGATGCGGCAGTGAGCGTGGTCGGCCTGACACGACCGGTTCGGTTACGGCACATCACGCGGGCGGCCGATGGCCTTTCCTGGCCGTGGCCTCTGGCTCCGCCGATGACCCGCCGGACACGCCTTTAGGCATGGTCGAGTTGATCGGCCAGGCCGGAAAGATCGTCGGCGTGCAGGTCGAACCCGTCCGAGGATGTGGGCGGGTCTCCGACGGGGCGGGCGATGAAGGCGGTGCGCAGGCCGAGGCCCTGTGCTCCGCGCAGGTCCCAGGCATGGGCGGCGACCATCAGGAGCCGCTCCGGCGGTCGTCCGGAGACGGTGACGGCCAACTGGTAGACCGCTGGGTCCGGCTTGTAGGTACGGGCGTCTTCGGCGGACAGAGCCTGGTGCCAGCGCAGTCCGGCGTGGGCGTTGAGTTCCAACAGCGCCGTCCGGCTCGCATTCGAGAGTCCGATCAGCGGGAACCGTTCGGCGAGTCGGGCGAGCCCTGCCACGGTGTCGGGCCACGGCGGGAGCCTGCGAGCTGACAGGGCCAGCGCCGCTACGGCGGCCGGATCGTCGACTCCGGCGGCATCGGCGACGAGCCGGGCGGCTTCCAGGTCAAGGACGTCGCTGGTGCGGTACGGCCGGGCGCCGTCGAGGATGCGGCGTTGCGCGCGGTCGATGTGCTGCCGCCACAGGGACAAAAGCTGTTCGACCTCGGGATCGTCGAGCGATGGGTCGAGTTCACGAATGCCGGCGCGGATACCGGCGGGTTCGTCGACGAGTGTGCCGAGCACGTCGAATACGACGGCATCGATCTTTGGCTCTGCCATGAGAGAGGTCTCCTGGACGAAAGCGGCGCGCGTGAGTGGCTGTTGGCCGAACGCGGCTGGCAGCCACCCGGATTCCCGCACCGCAGATCCTGTGAGGCAGCGCCGTCGACGTCGCCAACCACGCCCGCGAAGCCACAAGGCACGCCCGGCGGGGCCATCTCAGAGCAGGCCCCTGGAGCGAGCGACCAGCAGCTCAGAGACACGGCGTGGATCCGTCCATGATCCGCTGGACCGGCCCTAGTCCGTGAGATCCGCCGCGAGATTCGCGATGTTGGTGAGCAGTGCCGTGCCGCGCCGGGAGTGGTCGTAGCCGGCGAGGGGGTAGCCGTTGCTCAGACAGGCGAAGGACAGACCGGTCTCGGGGTCCATGAAGCCGAGTTGGTAGGCGGCTCCGGCGCTGCCGAAGAGGGCGGGTGAGCCGGTGGACGGCAGGTTGCTGCCCGCGTCCGGTCCGGCCACGGTGACGAACAGGCCCATGCTGGTACGGCAGTTGGAGCCACCGCCGTAGATCTGCTCCCCGTGCGGGTGGTCCGTCAGCCGGATCCGGGTGCCCTCGGCCACGGCCTCCGGCTTCCACAGTCCCGAGTGTTCCAGCGCCTGGAAGTACAGGGCGACGTCGGCGGCCGTGGCGACCAGCGCGTGGCTGGGCTCCCCGGCTGCCAGCACCCGCGGGTCGGACAGGTACCAGGGGCCCCAGGGGTCGGGCTCCTGGTCGTCGCTCGTACGGTCGGTGGCGGTCATCAGGGCGACGGTGCCTGCCTGCCGGTCCAGCGGGACGCCGAGTTCGAGCGAGGACAGGCCGAGCGGTACGGCGATCCGCTCGCGCAGGTAGTCGGCGAAGGCAAGGCCCGTACGCCGCTCCACGATCTCGGCGACCAGCCAGGCCGCCGAGGTGAGGTGGAACTGGAAGCGGCTGCCGGGCGGGTAGTCGAGCCGCCAGCGGCCGAAGGCGGCGAGGCGCTGGTCGCGGTCGAGCATCTTCGGGTACCCGAGCGGAGCGAAGGGGAAGCCGGCGGTGTGGGTGAGCACTTGCTCGACCGTCACCTCCTCCTTCCCGTTGGGCGCGAACTCCGGGATGATCGCGGCGACGTGCTCGGTCACATCCAGCAGGCCCTCGCCGATCAGCTTCCAGACCGCGCCCGCGACGATCGACCGCCCGACGGACTGCAGGACGTATCGCGTGGACGGTTCGGCGTCCCCCCAGGTCTCGCAGGCGACCAGTCTTCCGCCCCGCGCCACGGCGACCTGCGCGGACGGCAACCGTCCGTGCTCGACCTCCAGACGGATCCGGCGCAGCAGTACGTCCAGCCGGTGCGGGTCGACGCCGAGGGTCTGCGGGGCGACGACCGAGTGGTCAAGCGTCACATGGGTCTCCTTCGAGCGCGGCGGGCGCGGTGGGTGCAGTGGGCTCCCGAAGGCTTCGCCGTACGACCTTGCCGTTCGCGTTGCGCGGCAGGTCGTCCACGAACCACCAGCGGACGGGGACCTTGAACCCGGACAGCCGGGCGCGGGTGTGGCTTGCGAGTGCCGCGGGCTGCGGTGGGGCGTCGGGATCGGCGGGGACGACGAAGGCGACGACGGTCTGGCCGAGCCGCTCGTCCGGCACGCCGGTGACCGCGACGTCCGCCACCCCGGGGTGCGCGGACAGGACCGTCTCCACCTCCAGCGGGTGGACGTTCTCGCCACCACGGATGATCATGTCGGTGCGTCGGCCGAGCAGGTAGAGATACCCGTCCTCCGCCACACGGCCCAGGTCGCCGCTGTGCAGCCAGCCCTCGGCATCGATCCTGAAGAGGTGGTCGGCGCGGGCGTGGATCTCTCCGATGCCGTCCGGGCCGGGGTCGTGGACCCTGATCTCGACACCGGGTGCGGGCCGCCCCACCGACCGCAGCAGCTCGGTGCGTCCGGCCACCGCCTCTCGGTGGTCCTCCGGGGTGAGCACGCTGATCGGCGAGCCCTCGGTCTGTCCGAACATGTTGAGCATCCGGACGCCGGGCATCGCCTCGTACGTCCGGCGCAGGGTGCCGGGGCGGACAGGTGCGCCGCCGTACTGGAGGGTCCGCAGTGTCTCGTGGCGAGCCTGTCCGGCCGCCAGCAGGGTCTCCAGCATCGCGGGGACCATGCTGGTGTGCGTGGTGCCGAGGTCCCGCAGCAGGGCCCAGCCCTCGACGGTGAAGCGGGGCAGGCCGGTGACCAGGGCGCCGGCGGCGAGGGCTACGGCGATGTTGCCGAGGCCCGCGATGTGGTGGAAGGGCGCGCTGCCGCCGTAGAAGCTGTCGGGGTCGAGATCGCACAGCCGCCCGTTGACCCGTGCCCGGGCGGCCAGACGCCGTTGGCTCATGGGGACGGGTTTGGGCAGGCCCGTCGTTCCGGACGTGTGCAGGACGGCGGCGAGGTCGTCGGGTTCGGCAGTCAACCGCCGTCCGCTGGGGGCCAGTTCGGGCACGATGGCGATCCGGCGGCCGGTCAGTTCGGCGACCTGCCTGCCGAGGTCGGCGAACTCGGGCTGCGCCAGCAGGACTTGGGTCCGTGTCTCCTTGACCACGGCGGCGATCTCGTACGCCGTCATGCGGACGCCGAGCGGGGCGAGCGGGTGGCCGGAGCCGGCACCTCCGATCACCAGCGCGAGGGCGTCGGCGGAGGTGGCGACCAGTGCGGGCACGGGTTCGCCGGGCCGCAGGCCGAGGGTGTCCAGCCAGTCGGCCGCACCGGCCGCACGGTCGAGGAGTTCACATCCGGTCCAGGTCAGGTCGCCGAACCGGACGGCGGGACGGGCGTGGTCGTAGGCGCGGCTCACCATGGCGGTCCAGGTGGCCGCCTGCATCCCTTCCTGTGCGGCGGCCATCGGCTCAGGGGTCCAGACGGGCCGCCGCGGTGCCGGTGACCACCTCGGCGCCGTCCTGGTTGACGGTGCGCAGGGTGAAGTGGGCGACCGGGCCGGTCGGCGTGTCCTCGATCGCCTCGACGGTGGCCGTGGCGGTGAGGGTGTCGCCGGGCCAGACCTGGGCCTTGAAGCGCACGCCGTAGCGCAGCAGCGCCTCGGTGCCGACCCAGTCGGTCAGGACCCGGCCGGTCATGCCCATCGTCAGCATGCCGTGGGCGAACACGCCGGGATAGCCCGCGGCCTCGACGGCGAACCGCTCGTCGGTGTGCAGGGGGTTGAAGTCGCCGGACGCGCCCGCGTACTGCACGATCCGGGTGCGCTTGAGGTCGTCGACGAGGACGCTCTCGCGCATCTCGCCGACCTTGATGTCGTCGGGGCTCAGGCTCATCGGGCGTCCTTCGGGGTCGCCGGGCCCTCGGGGACGACGGCCACGGTCACGGCACTGACGACCGGTTCGCCGTCGGCGTCCCGGTACTCGGTGATGCGCTCGCTGAAGAGCAGGCGGCCGGTGCGGCCCTGCTTCTCCCAGCTGCGTCCGGTGCTGTTGTGCGCGTAGAGGGTCTCGCCGGCGCGCACCGGGCGGTGGTACTCGAAGTGCTGCTCGGCGTGGAGCCCGCCACCGCCCTCGGCCATGACGCCCGCGTCACGCCCTGACCCGAACCACTCCTCGTCCGGCTTGGGACGCAGGTGGTAGTCGGGGTCGTACTGGGCGCTCGCCATGGTGAAGGTGGGCGGTGCCAGCGCCGACTCGCCCTGGAACGCCGGGTTCTCGTCACCGATGGCGCGGGCGAACATCATGATGTGCCCGGCCTCGACGGGGAAGGGTTGCCCTGTCATCCGCGTGTGCTCCTCGAAATCAGTACGGCAGATCAGTACGGCAGAAACGCGTCGCGCGTGGCCTCGTCCGGGTCGAAGTCGGGGGGCAGTCCCTCGAACTTGGGCTCCCGCTTCTCCACGAAGCTCGACACGCCCTCACGGAAGTCGGGCGAGCCCGCGAAGAACTCCATGGCGGAGTAGGAGCGGGCGAGGGCGTCGGTGAAGGTGCGGTCCAGGTCGCCGTACACCTGATGCCGCAGGACGGCCATGGCCCGCGGTGAGCAGTTGCGGGCGATGTCCCGGGCGTAGGCGCGGGCGGCGTCGAGCAGGTCCGCGGGTTCCACGACGCGGCTGACCAGGCCGAGGCTCTTCGCCTCGTCGGCGTCGAAGACGCGGCCGGACAGCAGGAGGTCGAGCGCGTTCTCGAGGCCGATGACGCGCGGCAGGACGTACGGCAGGTTGTACTCGCCGGCCAGGCCGCGGCGGGTGAACGCGGTGGTGAAGCGGGCCCCGCGGGCGGCGAAGCGGACGTCGCAGATGAGCGCCTGGACCAGGCCGATGCCCGCGCAGGCGCCGTTGACGGCGGCGATCAGCGGCTTCGGCATGTTCCGCCTGCTGTACATGGGGACGCGGGCCTGGAGGTTCAGGGACTCCCCCGGCTGCGAGTTCTGCTCAAGCCGCTCCATGTCCATCCCCGGGCAGAAGGCCCTGCCCGCACCGGTGATGATCACGACTCTGACGGCGGGGTCCTGTGCGGCCTCGTCGAGAAGCGCGAAGAAGCGGCGCTCCATCGGCAGGCTCCACGCGTTCTTGCGCTCGGGCCGGTTGAGGGTGACGGTGGCGACGCCGTCCTCGTCCACCTCGTACAGGACCAGGTCCAGGTCCTCGGGGGCCACCACGGTTTCCTCGGGCATCACGTCACTCCTCGTCCAGCGGTTCGATCGGGTCGCCGACGCCGGGCCGCTCCCCGGAGATGGTCACCACCACCTGTCCGCGGGCGCAGATGCGTCCGTCGGCCCGCACGTCGACGTCGGCGAAGTGCACCCGGCCGCCCCGCCGCACACAGCGCGCGTACGCGACCGCCTCACGGCCGCGGGCGGGTGCGAGGTACTGCACCGACATCGACACGGTGCTGAGTCGGCTGCCCTTGGTGAAGTCGTGCCCGGCGATCACGGCTCCGGCGCCGGCGGTGTCGATGAGCGCGGAGATGACGCCGCCGTGGAAGACGTCCTCGTGGGCCGAGAGGGACTCGGCGTAGGGGAGCACGATCTCGACGCCGTCCGCCTCCCAGCGCGTCACCCGGATGCGGCAGCGCCGGTTGAAGGCGACCCCGCGCTCCCAGCGGGCCCGGAACCAGGCCCGGCGTTCGCGCTGTTCCTGATCGGTGAGGGTCCTCGCCGCGACGGTCATCAGCCCGCCCTCCGGTCCCGGCCTGACGGCCGATCCATATAGTTACATGAATTGAATAGATGAGGCAATCATGAGGGCCGCATCCGACCCCCTAGATGTATTATTTATATAACTGATTCGCTGTCCGTGAACAGAGGGAGACCCAGATGCCGTCGACCGCACTGGCCGGGATCCGCGTGCTCGATCTGTCCCGCATCCTCGCCGCGCCGCTGGCCACCCAGATGCTCGCCGATCTGGGCGCCGAGGTGATCAAGGTCGAGCGGCCAGGATCGGGGGACGACTCCCGGACGTACGGCCCTCCCTTCGCCCCCGGACCCGAGGGCGACCGGACCGACACCGCCGCCTTCTACCTCTCCTGCAACCGCAACAAGCGGTCGGTCACCGTCAACCACGCCTCCACCGAGGGGCAGGAGCTGATCCGCGCCCTCGCCGCGCGGTCCGACGTCGTGGTCGAGAACTTCCGGACGGGCACGCTGGCGAAGTACGGTCTCGACCACGAGAGCCTGCGCGCACTCAACCCGCGCCTCGTCTACCTCTCGGTGACCGGCTTCGGTCAGACCGGCCCGTACGCCGACCGCCCTGGCTACGACGGCATCTTCCAGGCCATGTCCGGGATGATGAGCGTCTCCGGGCACCCCGAGGAGCCGATGAAGGTCGGCGTCAGCATGATCGACATCCTCACGGGGCTGTACGCCTCCACGGCCGTCCTCGCGGCCCTGCGCCACCGGGACCGCACCGGCGAGGGCCAGTTCATCGACCTGTCCCTGCTGGACTGCGGCCTGGCCTCGCTGTCCCACTTTGCGATGAACTACCTGGTCTCCGGCGAGGTTCCGCAGCGGCGCGGCAACGGCGGCTACGGCGGGATCCCCTCGCAGGCCTTCCCCTGCAAGGACCGGCCGATCTTCCTGGTCGCGGGCAACGACAAGCAGTTCGCCGCGTTCTGCGCCGCGGCCGACCGCACCGACCTCCTCCAGGACGAACGGTTCGCCACGACCCCCGCCCGGATCGCCCACCGCGAGGAGATCCTGCCGGTGCTGGCGGCGATCCTGCGCACCCGCACCCGGGACGAGTGGCTGACCGTACTCGACGCCCACGACGTGCCCGCGGGCCCGTACAACGAGATGCCCGAGGTCTTCGCCGACCCGCAGATACAGCACCGGGGCATGCTGATCGAGGTCGAGGACCCGGCCTCCGGACACCTGTCGATGCTCGCCAACCCGATCCGGTTCACGGCGACGCCGGTCGAGGGGTACGCGCCGCCGCCGGCGCTGGGTGAGCACACGGCCGAAGTACTCACCGCACTCGCGGGGGTGACGGACAGTCAGCTGGCCGCGCTGCGGGACCGGGGCGTCGTGTAGCGGCGTCAGCCGATCAGGGTCCGGCCGCCCTCCAGCATCAGCGTCGCGCCCGTCAGATAGGCCATGTCGTCGCTGACGAGCGCGGCCACCGCCCGGCCGATGTCGGCCTCCGGGTCTCCGAGCCGGCCCAACGGGATCTGCCGGGCGAGCTCGTCCGCCTTGTGCGGGTGCGCGGCGAGGTAGTCCTCCGCCGCCGGGCTCAACGCGGCCGGACAGATGACGTTCACGCGGATCCCGTAGGCGCCCCACTCCCGCGCGGCGACCCGGCTCAGGCCGCGGATCGCCTCCTTGGCCATCGCGTACGCCGCGAAGGTCGCCTCACCCTGCACGGCGGCCGACGAACCGAGGTTCACGATGCTGCCACGGCTCTCCTTGAGATGGGGCAGGGCTGCCCGCATGGCGTGGAAGACGGCCAACGGTCCACTGCGGTAGGTGAGTTCGACATCCTCGTACGACGTCTCCGACAGCCGGCGCTGCACCGAGGACTGCGCGTTGTTGACGAGCACGTCGAGACCGCCGAACTCCCGTACCGTCTCGGCCACCATGCGGTCGACGTCCTCGCGCTCCCCCACGTCCCCCACCACGGTGTACGTCCGTCCCCCGCGCTCGGCGATCTCCCCGGCCGTGTCCTTCAACTTGCTCTCGGTGCGGCCGGTAATCACCACGGCCGCCCCCTCGGCGGCCAGCGCGAGCGCGATACCGCGCCCCACACCCTGCCCGCCGCCGGTGACCAGCGCCGTCTTCCCTGACAACCGTGCCATCACGTCTCCTTCCAGAAGGCCGACCAGGAGGGGAAGGCCTCGGGCAGCGCCGGCTCTCCGGCACCCTCCCAGCCCCTGAATCCCACCGCCTGGGGGCGCTCGGTCACGTCCGCCGCGTACCAGTGCCGCTCGCGGCGCCGGGAGAAGTACCACTCGCCGTGCACGCGCGCGTAGTCGTCCCGGTAGCAGATCGCCATCACGATCCACCGGTCTCCCACCTCGTGTTCGGCCCGGCAGTACACCGCGCCGGTCGCCGTGTCGCGACCGGTGAACTCGACGCGATGGCCGCAGATCTGGTGGACCGACCGGTGGAAGCCGCGCAGCTGGGGTTCGATGTGCTGCCGCAGGACAGCCCGGCCGCGGCCGTGGCGCCCCATGTCCACGTCGGGCCGGAAACAGCCGACCCAGGCGTCCAGGTCGCGGCCGTCCACGGCGAGCGCGTAGCGGATGGGCAGTTGCTGGATGGCGAGCTGCGACTCGACGCGGTCGAGACGGTCCTCGATCGGCGTCACGGGCGCGGCTCCTTCGGCAGGCCCAGGACCTGTTCTCCGATGATGTTGCGCTGGATCTCGCTCGACCCGCCGTAGATCGTCTCGGCGAGGGCCAGCAGGAAGGAGCGCTGCCGACGGTCCAGGGCGTAGTCCTCGCCGACGATCTGTCCGGCCGGGCCCGCCAGCTCCGTGGCCAGCTGACCGAGTTGCTGGTGCCTGGTCGACGCGTACAGCTTCGCGGTGGTGGCCTGTGCTCCCGGCGTGCGACCGGCGGTCAGTTCGGCGATGGTGCGCAGGTTGGTGGTGCGCATGATGCGTACGGAGATCCAGGCGTCGACGATACGGCGGCGCAGCATCGGGTCGTCGAGCGCGCCCCGCTCGCGGGCCAGGTCGATCAGTGCCTCGGCCTCCCGCTCGAAGGTGAGCTGCTGGGGCAGGAGTGTGGTGCCGCGTTCGATGCCGAGCGTGGCCATCGCGGTGCGCCAGCCCTGGCCGACCTCGCCGACGACCATGTCGGCGCTCGTGCGGGCGTCGGACAGGAAGACCTCGGCGAACTCGTCCTGCCCTGCGAGGTTGCGGATGGGGCGGATCTCCACGCCGGGCTGGTCGGTGGGCACCAGCAGCAGGCTCAGGCCCTTGTGCCGCACGGACTGCGGGTCGGTGCGGGTGAGGACGTAGAGCCAGTCGGCGTGCACGCCGAACGAGGTCCACACCTTCTGTCCGCTGACCACCCACTCGTCGCCGTCCCGTTCCGCCCGGGTGCGCACGGACGCCAGGTCGGAGCCGGCGCCGGGCTCGCTGAAGCCCTGGCCCCACAGTTCCTCGACGGCGAGGATCGGCGGCAGGAAACGCTTCTTCTGCGTCTCGCTGCCCATCTTGAGGAGCATCGGGCCGAGCAGGTCGAGGGCGTTGACGGTGGCCCGGTAGGGGGCGTTCACGCGGGCGTACTCGTACTCGAAGACGATCTCCTCAAGCAGCCCGAGTCCGCGTCCACCGTACTCCCGGGGCCAGCCGACGCCCAGCCAGCCCCCGGCGGACAGTTCACGGTCCCAGGCGAGGCGGACCTCCCAGGCGGCTCCGTCGGTGGGGCCGCCCACGCCCCTGTGCTCGGCGAACTCCCCCACCAGGTGGTCCGACAGCCAGTCCCGCACCTCGTCGCGGAAGTCACGTACTTCGGGCCCGAAGTCCAGCTCCATGTCAGCTTCTCCCTGAGGTCTCAGATGCCGAGCCGGGTGGCGAGCAGTTCCCGGTGGTACGACGGTGTGCCGAGCAGGACCTCGGAGCTCTTGGCCCGCTTGAAGTACAGGTGCGCGGGGTGCTCCCAGGTGAAGCCGATGCCGCCGTGGACCTGGATGTTGTCGGCGGCGACCTTGGTGAACGCCTCCGAGCAGAAGGCCTGGGCGAGGGCGGCGGCGATCGTGATCTCCGTCCCGTCGCCCTCGTCCAGCGCCCACAGTCCGCCGTACGCGGCCGAGCGGGCGGACTCGATCTCCATGAGCATGTCTGCGCACTTGTGCTTGATTCCCTGGAACGAGCCGATGGGCCGACCGTACTGCTCGCGAATCTTGGCGTACGCCACGGCGGCGTCCAGGGCGGCCGCGGCTCCCCCGACCTGTTCGGCGGCCAGGAGTACGGCGGCGGTGGCGAGAGTGCGCTCCAGGGCCGGCCAGGCCGTGCCCTCAGGGCCGAGGAGGCGGGCGGGGGTGTCCGCGAACTCGATCCGGGCCTGTTTGCGGGTCTGGTCGAGGGTGGGGAGCGGCGTGCGGGTCAGACCGGGTGCGTCTGCGGTCTCGACGGCCAGGAGGCTGATGCCCGAGGGGGTGCGGGCGGCTACCAGGAGCAGGTCGGCGAGGTGTCCGTCGGGGACGTACGCCTTTACGCCGGTCAGCTGCCAGGCGCCTGTCTCGTCACGGACTGCGGTGAGCCCGATGCCCTGCTCGTCCCAGTGGCCGCTGTCCTCGGTGAGCGCCAGCGTGGCCACCGTCTCGCCGGACACGATGCCCGGCAGGAAGTCGTGCCGGGCCTGCTCGTCGGAGCAGCGCAACAGGGCCTCGACGGCCAGAGCGACGGTGGCGAAGTACGGGCCGCCGAGCAGCGCGCGGCCCGCCTCCTCGAAGACGATGCCGAGATCGACGTAGCCGAAACCGGAGCCGCCGTACTCCTCCGGTACGGCGAGCCCCTGGAGGCCGAGCTCTCCGGCCATCCGCCGCCAGACGACGGGGTCGTGACCCTGAGCGTCGGCGGCCAGGCGGCGCACGGTCGCCTCGTCGGAGTGTTTGGCGAGGAACGAGCGGACGACCTTGCGCAGTTCGTCCTGTTCCTCGCTGAAGGTGAGATCCATGCCGAGCTTCCCGTCCTCGGTGCAACGTCACGTGCGGCCTGCTTGCCGCCCACCTCTCGATACAGTTAGATAATTATAGTATCCACACTGAATACACCAGGAGCGCGACGTGACCGATCCCTACGCCCCGTTCACGAGCCTGACCTTCGAGCGGCCCGCGCCCGGCGTGCTGCGGATCGTGCTCGACGCCCCGAACCTCAACGCCGTGGATCCACGGATGCACGGTGAACTCGCCGACATCTGGTCCGTCGTCGACCGGGACCAGGAGACCCGCGCGGTGCTCGTCCAGGGGGCGGGCCGGGCGTTCTCGGCGGGCGGGACCTTCGACTCCATCGAGGCCATGACCGAGGACTACGCGGTGCGCGCCCGGGTGATGCGGGAGGCGCGGGACATGGCCTACGGCGTGCTCAACTGCTCCAAGCCGGTGGTCTCCGCGATCCACGGCCCGGCGGTCGGGGCGGGGCTGGTCATCGGCATGCTGGCGGACATCTCCGTCGTCGCCCGCACGGCGAAGATCGTCGACGGGCACACGCGGCTCGGTGTCGCGGCCGGTGACCATGCCGCCATCTGCTGGCCGCTGCTGTGCGGCATGGCCAAGGCCAAGTACTACCTGCTCACCTGCGAGACGCTCACCGGCGAGGAGGCCGAGCGGATCGGGCTGGTGTCGAAGTGCGTGGACGACGCCGACGTGCACACCGAGGCCCTGCGGGTGGCGACCGCCCTGGCAGCCGGGCCCACCAGCGCGATCAGCTGGACCAAGCGATCCCTCAACCACTGGTACCGCACCGCTCAGCCGATCTTCGAGGCCTCGCTGGGGCTTGAGTTCTTCGGGTTCGGCGGGCACGAGGTCGTCGAGGGGCTCGCCGCGCACCGCGAGAAGCGGCCCGCGGACTTCGAGGGCGTCAGCGGCAAGCACCCGCTCGACCTGTGACCACCGCACGAGAGGAACCGATCGATCATGGCACCGCAGCAGACCAGCACCGAGATCCCCCTTCTGGTCCAGGGGCTGACCTTTGAGGAAATGCCGGTCGGGCAGATCTTCCGGACCGCCCGCCGCACCATCACGGAGACCGATCTGGTCAACTTCGTCACCTGGGGCGGCTTCACCGAGCCCCTTTTCTGGGACGCCTCGCACGCCGCGGACGGCGGCTACACGGGGCGACTCGTCCCCGGGGGACTGACGTACTGCATCGCCGAAGGCCTCGTCCTCCAGACGAACGTGCTGCACGGCACAGGCCTCGCCTTCCTGCACATGGACCTCGACATGCTGGGTCCGGTGTACGTCGGCGACACCGTGTACGCCGTCGTGGAGACCACGGGCTGCAGGCCCTCCAGCAAGCCGGGGCGGGGCGTGGTGACCAGCCGGATCACGGTACGCAACCAGCGGGACGCGGACGTCCTCGTCTACACGCCGGTGCGGCTGATCCGCGGTAGGGACTACGAGGCTCCGGCGCCGTCCTGAGCCCGGGGCCGGGCTACGAGGTCGCGCCGTCCTGAGTCCGAGGCGAGGCCGGCACCAGACTCAGACCGGTGGGCCGCCCCGCTTCGGGTACGGCGGCGCCGGCGAAGGCGCCGTGGTGCAGCCAGTCGGAGGGGATCGAGGGACGCGGCGGGGCCTCGTGGTCCGGGACCGCCATCGCGTACAGGCGGGTGTAGCGGAACTTGGCCTCCAGGTTGTCCAGGACCGACCAGTACTCGTAGCCGCACACCCGCACACCGGCCGCGGTGAGTCCGGCCAGCCAGGAGAGCCGGGCGCGCAGCAGGGCCCGGCGCCGGTCGTCGTCGCTGTGTCCTGTGGCGTCGACGAGGTCCAGGTCGCCCATGCCGTTGTCGATGACGGACAGCGGCGGCAGCATGTCGCCGTAGAGCTCGTAGAGGCCGGCGACGGCGTCGGCGAGTCCTTCGGGGATGATCGGCCAGCCGTAGGCGGTGGTCTCCACGTCGTCGAACGGAACGATCGCGAAGCCCAGACCCACGAGCAGGCGGTTCACCTCGTTGAGGGCGCTCTGGCAGGTACTCGTCGGCAGCACGCGGGGCAGGTTCTCCGGCGCGGTGACGCGGAACGGGGTGTGCCAGGACAGGCCCAGCAGGTCCTGCTCGGTGGTGATGGCGTCCAGGTCGCCGGGGCGCACGCAGCCGGTGTCCTCGACCGGTGAGTCGCCGTCCTCGGTCACCATGTGCGCGCCGAGCAGCAGGGGGTCGAGGAAGAGTCGGTTGGTCCAGCTCTCCAGGCGTTCCAGGGCGAGCCGGTCGTAGGGGTCGTCGGTGGCCGGGTAGCCGCCCACGAGGGTGACCGTGGTGCCGATCCGGCCTCGCGCGCCGGTGGCTCTCAGGGCCTGGGTGGCGAGCCCGTTCGCGAGCAGGATGTGGTGGACCGCGGGCAGTCCGGCACGGCCGGCGCCCCGGCTCGGGGGATACATTCCGGCCACGTGGTCCGCGAGCGTGGGGCCGGCGAGGTCGGTGGAGGTGATCCAGCGTTCCACCCGGTCGCCGAACCGGCGGCCCAGCTCGGCGGCGTAGGCGGCGAAGTGCTCGGCGGTGTCGCGGGCGAGCCAGCCGCCGGCGGCGTCCAGCCACGGCGGCAGTGAGCGGTCGAGCAGGGTGAGGGCGGGGCGGCTGCCGTGCGCGAGCAGTGCGTCGAGCGCGCGGTCACAGCGGTCCAGGGTGTCCCGGTCCCAGCTGCCGGGGCCGTCGGGCTGGAGCTGCGGCCATCCGGCGACCATGCGATGGGTGTCCGCGACGACACCGGTCAGCTGCTTGAGGTCGTCGGTCCACTGCCGGAAGTGCCCGCCGCGTTCCGGCCGGGGCGCCGCGATGGTGTCCGCCGTGGCGACCCCCCAGTCGACACAGCGAAGGGATTCATGCAGGAAACCATCGCTCATGGTTACCGTCCAGGCGGTGAATGGTTTAGCGCATTCAACTGAATGTCCGCCGACCGGACGCTAACAGGTCAAACAAACTACGACAATGTTTCGGCCAGATCTCGCGGTACGAGGTCAAGCCCTCTCCGGGCCGAGCTCGGCCGTTCTCCGGCGGGCGTCGACGGGGACGCCCGATGCGGTCGAACGTCGTCAGCCCTGGCCCTGCGATGCCGGTGCCTGCTCCTCCAAGGGGCGGAAGTCCTCCTCCTGCCACCAGGGATACAGGGGTGGCATGTCCTTGCTGACCCGGCCCGGGAACGCGGGTGGCCTTTTGGCGAGAAACGACTGAACGCCCTCCACGGGGTCCGGGCCGCCGCCGATCTGGCTCATGATCCGGGAGTCGAGCCGGTGGGCGGCCATCGGGTGGGGCTCCCCCAGCATCCGCCACATCATCTGGCGGGACAGGGCGACGGAGACCGCGGAGGTGTTCTCCGCGATCTCCCGGGCGAGTGCGTACGCCGCCGGTAGCAGTTCCTCCGGCGGATGCACGGAGCGGACCAGCCCGGCCGCGAGTGCCTCGTCCGGGCCGAAGACGCGGCCCGTGGCCACCCATTCCATGGCCCGCTGCATGCCGACGGCCCGGGGCAGGAACCAGCTCGCCGCCGATTCCGGCACGATGCCGCGACGGGCGAAGACGAAGCCGAACTTCGCCGAGGTCGACGCCAGGCGGATGTCCATGGGCAGGGTCATGCTGGCCCCGACGCCCGCGGCCGGGCCGTTGATCGCCGCGATGACCGGTTTGGTGCTGGAGAAGATCCGCAGGGCGACCCGGCCGCCGGTGTCCCGGTGCCAGGCGCCCGCCTTGCGGTGGTCGAAGGAGGAGCCGCCGGCGCTGACGTCGGCGCCCGCGCAGAAGCCGCGCCCGGCGCCGGTCACCACGATCACGCGTATGTCGTCGTCGGCGTCGGCCACGTCCAGGACGTCGAGCAGATCGGCCATCATCCGGGGATTGAAGGCGTTGAGTTTCTCGGGCCGGTCGAGGGTGACGGTGAGGATCCGGTCCGCCACCTCGGCCCGTACGGTCTCGTACTCCTGCACCGGCATACGCGTCCTCCGTCACTCCGGCGAGCCGTTTCCAGAAAGCTTAATTAGTTATAGCATTCAACTCTACTGACTCGTTCGATGACGACTGATGGCGGTGGAGATGACGGACCTCTTGGTGACGGCCGTCGGGCCGGTCCGGCTGATCGAGCTGAACCGGCCGGACCAGCTCAACGCGATGAGCGAGGAGCTGCACGCGGGTCTCGCGTCGCTGTGGGACTCGCTCGCCGACGACCCGGAGGCCCGGGTGGTCGTGCTCACCGGGCGCGGCAGGGCGTTCAGCGCCGGGGGCAACTTCGACATCATGACCCGGGTCCAGCGCGACCGCGCCTTCCGGGAGCAGAACGTCGACGAGGCGCGGCGGATCATCACCGGCATGGTCCGTTGCCCGCTGCCGGTGATCGCGGCCGTCAACGGGCCCGCGGTGGGGCTCGGATGCAGCCTGGCGTTGCTGAGTGACCTGGTCCTGATGGCCGACGACGCCTATGTGGCCGACCCGCACGTCCAGATCGCGCTCGTCGCGGGTGACGGCGGTGCGCTCGTCCTTCCCCTGCTCGTCGGACTGACCCGCGCGAAGGAACTGCTGTTCCTCGGCGACCGGGTGAGCGCCGAGGAGGCCGTCCGGCTGGGCATCGCCAACCGCACCGTGCCCAGGGACAAGCTCCTGGACGAGGCCATGGATCTCGCCGGGCGGCTGGCCGCCCTGCCCGCGCAGGCGCTGCGCGAGACCAAGCGCGCGGTGAACCTGCACCTGGAGCAGGCGCTCACCACCGTGCTGGAACCCGCCCTGCTCGCCGAGCAGGAGACCATGCACTCGCAAGACCACATCGCCGTCGTCGAGAAGATCATCGCGTCCCGCGCCCGTCGCCGGACCGCCGGGGAGGGCTGAGGCATGGACTTCGCGTTCAGCGAGGAGCAGGAGGAACTGGGGCGCACCGTACGGGCGTTCCTGGCCCACACCTCGCCCGAGACCGAGACGCGGCGCCTGATGGAAACGCCCGAGGGCTTCGACCGGGCGCTGTGGCGCCGGATGGGGACGGAGCTCGGGCTGCAGGGTCTGGCGGTCCCTGAGGAGTACGGCGGTGCCGGGTGCGGGCCGGTCGAAGTGGGCGTGGTGATGGGGGAGATGGGCCGCGCGCTGCTGTGTGCGCCGTTCCTGTCCTCGGCCGTGCTGGCGACGACCACGCTGCTGCGCTGCGCCGACGAGGAGGCCCGCAAGCGCCTGTTGCCGAGCCTGGCCTGCGGTGAACTGGTCGGGACACTCGCCCTGACCGAGGACTCCGCCCGCTGGGACGCGGCCGGGGTCCGGCTCACCGCACGGGAGAGCAACGGGAGTTGGCTGCTGACCGGGCACAAGACGTTCGTCCTGGACGGTGCCACCGCCGATGTCGTCCTCACCGTCGCCCGCATCGAGAACGCCACCGACGACGGCATCGGGGTGTTCTGCGTGGAGGGCGACGCGCCCGGCCTGACCCGTGCGCCGCTGCCCACGATGGACCCGACCCGCCGCCAGGCCCGCCTCGACTACCAGGACGTACCGGCGACCCGGCTGCGGACGCACGGCGACGGATGGGACCTGGTCTCGGAGGTGCTCGACCGGGCCGCGGTGGCGCTGGCTGCCGAGCAGGTCGGGGTGGCTTCCCGCGCGCTCGACATGGCGGTGGAGTACGCCAAGGTGCGCCACCAGTTCGGGCGGCCCATCGGTTCCTTCCAAGCCGTGAAACATCTGCTCGCCGACGTCCTTCTGGAGGTGGAGTCGGCGCGCGCCGCCGCCCACTACGCCCTGCTCGCCGCGGAGAACTCGGAGAGCGCCGACCCGGAGCTGCCCGCCGTGGCGAGTCTGGCGAAGGCGTTCTGTTCCGACGCGTGTGTACGGGCGACGGAGGAGAACATCCAGGTGCACGGCGGCATCGGCTTCACTTGGGAGCACCCGGCCCACCTCTATCTGAAGCGGGCCAAGACGTCACAGCTGCTGTTCGGCGATCCGGCGTACCACCGGGAGCTGCTCGCACGGAGAATCGGCATGGACAAGGACAAGGGAGCGGCATGAAGGTCGACGGCAAGCTCAACGTGTGGAGCACCGCGGAGGTCGTGGAGGAGGCCCGGCACCACGAGAAGGCCGGCTACGACGGTCTGTGGGCGTCGGAGTCCAAGCACGACCCCTTCCTGCCGCTGGTGCTGGCGGCCGAGCACACCGACCGCCTCGAGGTGGGGACGGCCATCGCGGTGGCCTTCGCCCGCTCCCCCATGCAGCTCGCGTACACCGCGCACGACCTGCAGACCTACGCCGGCGGACGGTTCTCACTCGGTCTCGGCAGCCAGATCAAGCCGCACATCGAGCGGCGCTTCGACATGCCGTGGAGCCGGCCCGCGGCCCGCATGCGGGAGTACGTGAGCGCGCTGCACGCGATCTGGGCCGCGTGGAACGAGGGCGAGAAGCTCGACTTCCGCGGCGACTTCTACTCGCACACCCTGATGTCGCCCTTCTTCTCTCCGCCGCCCGCTCCCGGCGGCGCGCCCAAGGTGTTCGTGGCCGCTGTCGGCCAGGCGATGACCCGGGTGGCCGGCGAGGTCGCCGACGGGCTTCTCGCGCACGGCTTCACCACCGAGCGGTACCTGCGGGAGGTGACCCTGCCGACCGTGGAGGCGGGTCTGACCGCGTCCGGCCGTACGCGGGCCGACTTCGCCGTCTCCCATCTGCTGCTGACCGCGACCGGCCGCACGGAGGAGGAGATGACCCGCGCGATCGACGGCACCCGCGCCCAGATCGCCTTCTACGGCAGCACACCCGCCTACCGCGGGGTGCTGGAGCTGCATGGCTGGGGCGAACTCGGCGACGAGCTGCACGCGTTGTCGACGTCCCGGCGCGAGGACAAGTGGGAGGCGATGAGCCGCCTCGTCGACGACGAGGTGCTGCATGCCTTCGCGGTCGTGGCAGAACCGGCGCGGGTCGCGGGCGAGATCCGGCGCCGGTACGGGGCGCTGGTCGACCGGGTGTCCTTCTACACGGCGTACGAGATCGACGCCGAGGTGTGGGAGCCCATCGTGCAGGAGCTGCGCACACCCGAGTGACGGTCAGCCGAGCAGGTCCAGGACGGTGGTCATGGACCTGTTCTGCAGCAGGTAGTCCTCGGCCTCCTGGAGATGGAGACGCCACAGTTCCTCGGCGGCCTCGGTCCGGCGCGCGGCGACCAGGTCGACGAGCGCGCCGTGGGCACGGAAGCCCCGTCGGTTGGCCCGTACGTTCTCGGGGCTGCCTGCGTCCAGGTCGACGTGGGACCAGTTCGCCTGGTCGATGATGTGCCGGACCATGCCGTTGAGGACGCTCAGCGTCTCGTTGCCCGCCAGTTCGACGACCAGGGCGTGGAACTCCATGTGGGCACGGATGAAGGCCGAGGGGTCGTCCATCAGTGTCTCGGCTTCGGCGACGGCGGCCCGCAGCCGCTCCAGGTCCCCGTCCGTGCGTCCCTCGGCCAGCAGTCCGGCGCACGGTGCCTCGATGACCGTACGGGCGTCGTAGACGTCCTTGAGGGTCGTGCCCCCGTATTCGAGGACCACGCCGGCATACCGGGCCGCGACCGTGCCTTCCGGGGTCTGCACCCGTGCCCCGCCCCGGGCGCCCCGGCGCACGCTGATCAGCGACTCCGACTCCAGTACCCGGAACGCCTCACGCAGCGTCGGCCGGGACACGGCGAACTCCGCCATCAGCGCCGACTCGGCCGGCAGCGCCTCGCCCTCGGCCAGTTCCCCACGCACGATCTTGCGGCGCAGCTGGGCCGCCACCAGTTCCGCCATCTTGGGCACACGGACCTTCACGCCGTTCACCCGGCCACCGCCCTGCCGCCCCGTCGTACTCGTCACCGGCCCGCCTCCGTCCGACCCAGGGGTGCGGGACACAGCCCGAGCACCGGGTAGACGGCCAACTCTACTAGATAACTGATTAAACTAGGTTACCGAGTTCCGACAATGAGATGTTCGGCCGCTGGAGGCCGCGTTGCGGTCCTTATGCTTCTGCCACTCCGTGCAGAGCTGCGCTCATCGGTTTCCTCCGACGCGGTCAGCGCTCCGGCACGAAACAGGGCAACGTGATCTCGTCCGTGAGGGGCCGGAAGTCGACGCGTACCCGCATACCGATGGCGACGGCGTCCGGATCGCCGGCGTCGACGTGGGAGAGCAGGGTGCCGCCGTCGTCCAGGTCGATCACCGCGAGCGCGAAGGGCGTGTCGAAGCCGGGGCCTGGGGCGCGGTGAACCACGGTCACCGAGTAGACGGTCCCCCGGCCCGCGCTGGGCGCGTAGTGCCAGTCCGGCGCCATGCACCCGGGGCAGGTGGGCTCGGGGACGAAGAAGCGCAGATTGCAACTCGGGCAGCAGGGGACGACCAGGTCGCCGCGGCGGGCCGCCTCCCAGAACGGTTCGGACAGTTCGGTGGGGACGGGTACGGGCCGGCTCATCGTGCCCTCCCCAGCAGGCTCATCTCGTAGTGCTGCGCGCCGGACCCGGCGTTCCCGACGACGGCGAGCTCGGCGCCCTCGACCTGGTGCACGGCGGTGCCGCGCAACTGCCGTACGGCCTCGACGACTTTGAGCGTCATCTGCTGGGTCCCGTTCCAGGCGTACGACAGACAGCCCCCGTCGGGATTGACGGGGTGCTTGCCGCCCACGGCGATGGCACCGCTGGCCGCCAGTGGTCCGCCCTCGCCCTCGCCGCACAGGCCGAGTGCCTCCAACTGCCGGATGACCTCGAAGGAGTTGGGGTCGTACAGGGAGAACACGTCCACGTCGTGCGGGCCGACACCGGCCATGCCGTAGGCGCGGGACGCGGCGTCCCTGCCGAGCTGACCGACCTCGCGGTACAGGGCCGGGTTGGCGTAGGCGGCCTGGTGGTACTCCATGCCGCCGCCCAGGACAGCGACGGCCGGGTGGGGCAGGTCGCGGGCCCGTTCTGCGGTAGTGACCACCATTGCGGCGCCGCCCTCGCCGACGATGCAGCAGTCCAGCAGGTGGAAGGGCGTGGCCACCATCCGGGAGGCGAGGACGTCGTCGGCGGTGTAGGGCCCACGCCCGTACATCATCGCCTCCGGGTTGGCGCTGCCGTTGTTGCGGATGGTGGCGGCGACCTCGGCGAGCTGGCGGGACGTCGTGCCGTACTCGTGCATGTGCCGTGCCGCCACCAGCGCGAACTGGGCGACGACATAGCTGCCCCACACGTCGGCGAACTCCAGCGGCACGCCCGCTCCGACGGGACCGGCGCCGCGCGAGACCAGCTTGCAGCCGCCGACGACGACGGTGTCCGCGTATCCGGCGCTGATGGCGGCGGCTGCCTTCAGCAGGCCCCGTGAGCCGGCGTTGTCGAGCATCGAGTCGCTGGTCCAGCGCAGGTCCCGGCCGAGTATGCGCGCCCAAGAGCTGCCCTCGCCGGGTACGCCGCCGGGGCCGGGCCAGTCGACCTGGGCTCCGTCGACGTCGGCCGGGATCAGTCCGGCGTCCGCGATCGCGCCGCGTACCGCTTCGAGGGCGAGGTCCATGGCGTCGCGGTCGGGAAGCGTCAGAGCCTGTTCGGTGGCGTGCACGCCGACGACGACGGGCTGGCGGGGGTTCACCGGCTCACCGCCCCGCGCCGAGCTGGTCCCCGCCGGGATAACCGCCACCGCCGAAGCGCTCGTCGAGCACCGCGTAGTCCTTGGCGTAGTCCTTCGTGCGCGGCAGGGCCTCGACGAACTCGACCGTCTTCGGCTTCTTGTACGAGGCGATCCGCGCCCGGCAGTGCTCGATGACGTCCGCCGCCGTGACCGGCTCGACGCCAGGCTGAAGCACGACCACGGCCTTGACGTCCTGCGCCCAGCGCTCGTTGGGCACGCCGATCACAGCCGCCTCCTTCACCGCGGGGTGGGACTCGATGCAGTTCTCCACCTCGGCCGGGAAGATGTTCTCCGCGGCAGACTTGAGCATGCGGGTCGTCGTCCCGAGGAAGCTGATCGTGCCGTCGGGTTCGCGCCGGCCGAGGTCGGTGGTGTGCCACCAGCCGAAGCGGAAGCGTTCCTCGTTGATCTCGGGCCGGTTCCAGTAGCCGAGGTGCACGAGGTCACCGCGGACACAGATCTCGCCCGCCTCGCCGACCGCGCACTCCTGACCGGTGCCGTCCAGGATGCGTACGGCGGTGAAGGGGCCGGGGCGTCCCGCGTTGCCGGTGCCCGCGTCGCCGTAGGCACCGGTCACCGCGAAGCCGGTCACCTCGGTCTGCCCGTAACCGCGGCCCATGCCGCCGCCGTTGCGGGTGAAGCGGCTGTGGTCGGTGGGGACAGTGCCCTCCCAGAGCTGCGCGGCGACGCTCGCGCGCAGGTGGGACAGGTCGTGGCCGGCCTCGCGGTTGAGGGCGACGAGCTGCGCGATGGTCGGGGGCATCAGGTAGGCGTGGGTGCACTTCTCACCCGCCAGCAGCGGGAGCAGTTCCTCGGCGACCACGCGGCGCACGACCACGTTCTTGCCGCCGTGGACGAAGGCCGGGACGCCCCAGAACTGGTAGTTGCCGATGTGGAACATGGGACCGGCGCCGAGGAAGGAGGTCTCCGTACCGATGTCCCCCATCCAGGCGGCGCTCGCGCCCATGGCGAGCAGGTTGCGGTGCGAGAGCATCGAGCCGGACTGCCGGCCGGAGATCGCCGCGGTGTAGATGACCAGCAGGGCCGCGTCGGGGTCGATGTCGGCGACGGGGTCCTCCGGCGAGCCGGAGGCCAGGAACGACTCGTAGGAGTCGGCGCCCGCGGAGTCGTGCCGAAGCCACAACGCCCGGTGGTCGCTGCCGAGTTCGGCCCGCGCCTTGGCGACCGTGTCACCGATCTCCTCGTCCTGCCACACGACGACCTTGGGGTCGAAGTCCTCGACGGCGAAGGCCATCTCAGGGGCGGCCCAACGCCAGTAGCCGGGGCAGACCATGGCGCCGATCTTCGCGGCGGCGCCGAGCAACTCCCAGATACGGAAGGAGTTCTGGCCCAGCCACAGGATGCGGTCGCCGGGGCCGACGCCCGCGTCCGTGAGGGCGCCTGCGAGTCGGTTGGTGCGCTCGTCCAACTGGGGCCAGGTCAGCCGGACGTCGCCGTCGACGAGGGCGATTCCGTCGGGGAAGGACCGTCGGTGCTCACGGATGATGTCGCCGAACGTCAGGCGGCGGGCGGATTGCATGCTGTTGGCTCCAAAAGCTTCGAGGCTTGGGAAGGGTGAAATGTCGTCAGACGCGGCCGATACCCACACCCTTGACGTTGATGAACTCGTCCAGACCGGCCTTGCCGCCTTCCCGGCCGAACCCGCTCATACCGACGCCGCCGAACGGCGTGGCAGGTGAAGTGATCGGATTCGGACCGGGGTTGACGTAGACCGTCCCGGCCTTGAGGCGCGGCACCAGACGGTTGACGCGCGCGATGTCACGGGACTGGATGTAGGCGGACAGGCCGTACTCGCTGTCGTTGGCCAGGGCGACGGCCTGGTCCTCGGTGTCGAACGGGGTGATGGCCAGGACCGGTCCGAAGACCTCCTGCTGGGCGAGGTCGCTGCGGTTGTCGACGTCCGCGAAGACGGTCGGGGAGACGAAGTAGCCGTCGGACGCGATGCGTTCGCCGCCGTACACGAGCCGGCCCGCACCGTCCTCAACCGCCTTGTCGACCATGCCCCGGACCCGGTCGCGGGCGGCTTCGTTGATGAGGGGTCCGATGTATGTCGTGGGGTCGAGCGGGTCGCCCACGGGCAGGTGGGCGATCACCCCGGTGACCCGCGCGACGACCTCGTCGTAGATCGGGCGCTCCACCAGGAGCCGGGTGGGCAGTGCGCAGCCCTGTCCGGTGTTGCTCATGGCGAAGGCGGCGCAGTACGGGACGACCGTGTCCAGGTCGGTGTCGGCGAAGAGCAGGTTGGCGGACTTGCCGCCGAGCTCGAACACGACCGGCTTGAGGCTGAGGGCCGCGTCGGCCATGATGCGGCGCGCGGTGGCGGGGCCGCCGGTGAAGGAGATCTTGTCGACGCCGGGGTGGGTGACCAGGGCCGATCCGGCGTCGCCGAGCCCGGTGACGACGTTGACTACGCCGTCGGGGATGCCCGCTTCGCGGGCCAGGTCGGCGAAGAGCAGCGCGGAGAACGGTGTGGACTCGGCCGGTTTGATGACCACGGTGTTGCCGGCGGCGAGCGACGGGGGGACCTTCATCGCCAGGGACAGGGCGGGAGAGTTCCAGGTGATGATGTGCCCGATGACGCCGTACGGCTCGGCGATGGTGTACTCAACGTTCTCGTGCGGGCTGTAGGCCGCGCCGACCATGCCCTCGATCTTGTCGGCCCAGCCCGCGTAGTACTCGGTCCACTCGGCGACGTGCGGTCCGACGTTCTCCGCCCAGCCGCCGATGCACACGCCGTTCTCCAGCGGGCAGATCGCCGCGAAGTCGGGGATGTGGTCGCGCAGCAGCCCGGCGAAGCGGGTGAGCAGTCGGCGGCGCTCGGCAGGGCGCATGGTGCCCCACACCTCGAAGGCCTGGCGGGCGGCCGCGACGGCCTGGTCCACTTCGGAGGGCCCGGCCAGCGGGATGTACGCCTGGATGAGGCCGGTGGCCGGGTTGCGGTGCTCGTAGAGGCCACCGCTGGTGTCGGTGATGTCCTTGCCGCCGATGACAAGACGCGGCTGCGGCAGGTCGCGCTCCGCTCTCTCCTGATGCAGCTCCACATCGACCGTGACCACGGGTACCTCCTAGAGACCGCGCAACATTGCGCATATCCAGCCTAAATAGCTAACCTATTTAGCCAAGGTAGTCAATAAGTTCAGAGGACTCCGGAGCCCGGGCCTACAGGCCCAGTGACCGCCCGATGATCTCCAGCATGATCTCCGAGGTCCCGCCGAAGACGCGCTGGACCCGGCTGTCGCGCCAGATGCGCGCGATCTCGTACTCGTTGACATAGCCGTAGCCGCCGAAGAGCTGCATGCAGCGGTCGATGACCTCCCAGCCGGTCTCGGAGGTCCAGTACTTGGCGGCGGCGGCCTCGTCGGCCGTCAGCTCGCCCTGGAACAGGGCCATGATGCAGCCGTCCACGTACACGCGGGCGGCGTTCAGCTTGGCCCTGATGTCGGCGAGCGCGAACCTGTTGGCCTGGAACTCCCCGATGGGCTGCCCGAAGGCGGTGCGGGTCTTGGCGTAGTCGAGCGCCAGCACGTAGGCCCGCTCCGCGGCCGCCAGCGAGGAGACGGCGATGGCGAGCCGTTCCGTGGGGAGGTTTCCCATCATGTGGTAGAAACCGCGCCCCTCCTCTCCGATGAGGTTCTCGGCGGGGACGCGGACCTCGTGGAAGAAGAGTTCGGCGGTGTCCTGGGCCTTCATGCCGACCTTGTCGAGCTTGCGTCCGCGCTCGAAGCCCTCGGCTCCGCGCTCGACGACGATCAGGCTGATGCCCTTGTGGCCGGCCTCCGGGTCGGTCTTGCAGGCGACGATCACCAGGTCCGCCAGGATGCCGTTGGTGATGAAGGTCTTGGAGCCGTCGATCACCCACTCGTCGCCGTCCCGGCGGGCGGTGGTGCGGATGGCCTTGAGGTCGGAACCGGCGGACGGCTCCGACAGCGCCAGCGCGCAGATCGTCTCGCCGCTGATCACACCAGGCAGCCAGCGGGCCTTCTGCTCAGGTGTGGTGAGGTTCATCAGATAGGGCGGGAGGACGTCGTTCTGCAGCCCGAGTCCGATACCGACCGTGCTGGTGGCCGCCATCTCCTCCGCCATGATCGCGTTGTAGCGGAAGTCCCGGATGCCCTGGCCGCCGTACTCCTCCGGGAACTGCCAGCCGATGAGTCCGGCCTTGCCCGCCGCCGCCCACGCGGCCCGGCTCACCTGCCCGTCACGCTCCCACCGCTCGGCGTACGGGGCGCATTCGCGCAGGTAGAAGGTGCGGGCGGTCTCGCGGAACAGCTCATGTTCCTCGGTGAAGATCGTTCGGCGCATACTCGACTCCACTCGTGTATCTCGCTTATTTAGCTGAAGTAGTTATACGATAGCGCTGTATCGGGGCCTGAGCGAGGGAGGGCGCGTGAGCGTACGGGACAAGGTGGCACTCATCACCGGAGCGGGACGCGGTATCGGCGAGGCGATCGCCGACCGGCTCGCCGCCCAGGGAGCCGCGGTCGCCGTCTGTGACCTCGACCCCGAGGCCGCCGCCAAGGTCGCGGGCCGACTCGTCGAGCGGTACGGAGTGCGGGCGACGGGGGTCGGCGCGGACATCTCCGACAGCGCGGACGTGCACGCGGCCGTGGAGCGGGTGAGCGTCGAGCTCGGTCCGGTGGACATCCTGGTCAACAACGCGGCCGTCGACGTCATCGGCCGCTTCGTCGACAGCACCGAGGACACCTGGAACCGGATCATCGACGTCAATCTGCGCGGCACGATCACGGTGACCCGCGCCGTACTGGACTCGATGATCGAGAGCGGTGGCGGCCGGATCGTGCACATCGCCTCGGACGCCGGTCGCGTCGGCTCGTCCGGCGAGGTGGTGTACTCCGCGACGAAGGGCGGGGTCATCGCCTTCGGCAAGGCACTGGCCCGCGAGGTCGCCCGGCACGGCATCACCGTCAACAGCGTCTGCCCGGGACCGACCGACACCGCGCTGCTCGGCCAGGTCGCCGACTACAGCCAGAAGATGTACGACGCGACCGTGCGGGCCATCCCGCTGCGCCGCGTCGCCCGGCCCGACGAGATCGCCGGCGTGGTGGCCTTCCTCGCGTCCGACGACGCCGCCTACATGACCGGGCAGACGCTCTCGGTCAGCGGCGGACTGACGATGGTCTGAGGTGAACACCGTGCTGCGTGCCGAACTCCGCGACCGAATCGCCGTGCTCACACTCGACCGACCGGGGCAGCTCAACGCCCTCGGCTCCGAGACCGCCGAACAGCTGAAACAGACTCTCGCCGACGTACGCGACAACGACGACGTACGCGCCCTGGTCCTCACCGGTGCAGGGCGGGCCTTCTCGGCCGGTGCCGACCTCGGTGAGATCGAGTCGTTCACAGCACCCGGGCAGTTCCGCGCCTTCGTGGGGCGTCTGACCGAGGCGTTCGCGCTCCTGGAGGACTTCCCCAAACCGTCGGTCGCGGCCGTCCACGGGTTCGCCTTCGGCGGCGGCCTGGAGCTGGCACTGGCCTGCGACCTGCGGGTGGCCGAGCGCGGCACCCGGCTGGGCCTGCCCGAGATGAAGCTCGGCGTACTGCCGGGCGCGGGCGGCACTCAGCGGCTGCCCCGCCTCCTGCCGCCGGCGATCGCCAAGCAGATGATCCTCACCGGCGAGCCGATCGACGCGGAGCGCGCCCACGCGCTCGGGCTCGTCAACGAACTCGCCGAGCCCGGCGGTGCGCTCAAGACCGCCGAAGCCCTGGCCGCGAAGCTGACCTCCGGGGCCCCGCTCGCGCTCGCGGCGGGCAAACGGCTCATCGACTACGGGCTCGGCATGGACCTGGAGTCGGCCATCGCGTACGAGCGCGAAACCGTCGCGGTGCTGTTCAGCACCGAGGACCGGGCCGAAGGACTCAAGGCCTTCCGGGAACGCCGACCGGGCGACTTCCGCGGCGTGTAGCAGGCGTACAAGCGCCCGATGATCTGGAGGTGGGCCCGTGCGGCCACTTGAGGGCTATTCCGTCGTCGAGCTGGGCATGTGGGTGGCGGCACCGGCCGCGGCCACCATGCTCGCCGACTGGGGCGCGGACGTGGTGAAGGTGGAGGCGCCGACCGGCGACCCCAACCGGTACACGCTCAAGCACGTCGGGCAGGACATCGACAGCGCTCCCCCGTTCGAGACCGACAACCGCGGCAAGCGCGGGATCGTCCTCGACCTGCGCTCGCAGGACGGCAAGGACGTACTGGAACGGCTGCTGGAACGCGCCGACGTTTTCGTCACCAACCTCCGCCCGGGCGCCCTGGAGAGGCTGGGCCTGGCGCCGGAAGATCTGAGGGAACGTCATCCTCAGCTGGTTGTCGGCACGTTGACGGGCTACGGCTGGACGGGCGCCGAGCGCGACCGCGCCGGGTACGACGTCTCCGCGTTCTGGGCCCGGCCCGGCATCGCCGCCATGCTCAACCCGGCCGGTGAGCCGCCCCCCGGCATCCGGCCCGGCCTCGGCGACCGTACTGCCGCGGCCAACCTGGTCGCCGGAGTGCTGGCCGCGCTGCTGCGCCGCGAACGCACCGGCGAGGGCGGCGTGGTGGACGTGTCCCTGCTCCGCTCCGGCACATACGCCAACGGCAACGACCTCGCCCTGCAGAACTTCTTCGGCAAGCGCGGCCGTACCCGCCACCGCACCGAGCACGAATCCCCGCTCTACAACTCCTACCGGGCCGCCGACGACCGCTGGTTCTGGCTGGTCGGCCTGGAGGGCAACCGGCACTGGCCCGGAGTCGTCAAGGCACTCGGCCGCGAGGACCTGGCCACCGACGAGCGGTTCGCGACCGGCAAGGCCCGGCGCGGGCACGTGACCGAACTGATCGCCGCGTTCGACGAGGAGTTCGAGAAGCGGCCGCTGGACGAGTGGGCCGAGCGCTTCGACGCCGAAGGCGTGTGGTGGGCGCCCGTGCAGACCCTGGCGGAGGTCGCGGCCGACCCGCAGGCGGAGGCGGTCGGGGCGTTCGTCGAACAGCCCGGTATGGGTGATGGGCCGCCACTGCGCACGGTGGCGACTCCGGTCGCCTTCTGGGGCGTCGACGAGAAGCCGCGCGGCGGCGCGCCGACACTCGGCGAGCACACCGACGAAGTGCTCCGCGAACTCAACTGAACTCACACTCTGGAGGTACGGCGTGGGCATCCTCGACGACAAGGTCGCCATCGTCACCGGCGGCGGCAGAGGCCTTGGCCGGGCGCACTGTCTGGCGCTCGCCGAGGCCGGCGCGACCGTGGTGGTGAACGACCTCGGCTCGGGCATACACGGCGAGCAGACCGGCGACTCCCCCGCCGACGAGGTCGTCGCCGAGATCACCAAGCTCGGCGGCCGGGCGATCGCCGACCACTCCTCGGTGACGGACTGGGCGGCGACCGAGACCATGGTCGCGGACACCGTCGCGGAGTTCGGACGCCTCGACATCGTCGTGAACAACGCGGGCATCGTGCGCGACCGCATGCTGTTCTCGATGACCGAGGCGGAGTTCGACTCCGTCATCGCCGTCCACCTCAAGGGCACCTTCGCGCTCACCCGGCACGCGTGCGCGTACTGGCGCGAGGCGTCGAAGCGGGGCGAGCGGGTCTCCGGCCGCGTGATCAACACGACGTCCGGGACCGGCCTGTTCGGCAACCAGGGCCAGTCCAACTACGGGGCGGCGAAGGCCGGCATAGCCGGGCTCACCGTCCTGACCGCCCTGGAGATGCGCCGCTACGGCGTCACCGCGAACGCCATCTCGCCGATCGCGGCCACCCGGATGACGGACGGGCTGGCGGTCGGCGAGTCCCTCCAGGCCACCGAGGGCTTCGACCCGCGCGATCCCGCCAACGCCTCCGGGGTCGTCGTCTACCTGGCCTCCGACAGCGCGGCCTGGCTGACCGGCCAGGTCCTGCGCATCGAGGGCAACCGGCTGAATCGGCTGCAGGGCTGGACGGTCGCCGCGGTCCACCCGAGCCAGTCGGGGCAGGCCCTCACCTATGACGAACTCGTCGACGCCGTACCGCAGTTGTACGGTGCTGTCCCCGCCGGCCGGGCGACGGGAGCCGGCCAGTGAAGGGCCACGACGCCGCCGCCCTCGTGCTGCGCGCGACCCTCGGCCCCATGCTCTTCGCGCACGGCTGGAACAAGGTCGCCGGGCCGGGCGGACTCAAGGGCACCACAGGCTGGTTCGAGGCGCTGGGCCTCAAGCCGGCCGAGGTGCACGCCCGGATGGCGGCGGGCACCGAAATGGCCGCGGGCGTCGGCATCGCCCTCGGCGCGGCCAATCCGCTCCCCGCTGCGGCGGCCGTCGGCCTGATGACCGTGGCCGCGCGGACCGACCACCGCGGCAAGGGCTTCTTCGTCTTCAAGGGCGGCTGGGAGTACGTCGGTGTCGTGGGCGGCGCGGCCGTCGCACTGGCCGCGCTGGGCAACGGCCGGTACTCGCTCGACGGCCTGCTGCGCCACCAACGCGCGGGCGCCCGGCACGCGTTGCTGGCGGCCGGAGTCGGCACGGCGAGCGCTGCGGCACTGCTGGCGCTGTGCTACCGGCCCGAGAAGAAGCCCGCCGAGACAGATCAATGAGACAGACGTGAGACCGATCAGGGCAACAAGGGAGAGTCGACATGGACGCGGCTGACTTCAGCGCGGTGCTGTCCGAGGTCCGGCGTTTCGTCCGGGACCGTGTCGTGCCGCTCGAGGCGGAGATCGACGAGAAGGACGAGATGCCCGCGGACATCCGCGAGGCGGCCAAGAAGATGGGCCTGTTCGGCTTCGCGCTGCCCGAGGAGTACGGCGGGCTGGGGCTGTCGATGTACGAGGAGGCCCAGCTGATGTTCGAGCTGGGCTACACGACCCCGTCCCTGCGCTCGATGTTCGGCACCAACAACGGCATCGCGGGTCATGTCCTCATGGTCGGCGGTACGGAGGAACAGAAGGCGGAATGGCTGCCCCGGATCGCCTCCGGTGACGTATTGGCGTCGTTCGCGCTCACCGAACCCGAGGCCGGGTCCGACCCGTCGACACTCACCACGCGCGCCCATCTGGACGGCGACGACTGGGTGATCAACGGGGCGAAGCGGTACATCACCAACGCCCCCCTCGCCGACGTCTTCATGGTCTTCGCCCGCACCGACCCCGACGCCCCACGCACCCGTGGTATCTCGACCTTCCTGGTCCCGGCCGGCACGCCGGGCCTCACCGTGGCCCCCAAGGACCACAAGATGGGCCAGTTCGGCGCCTGGACAGCGGATGTGTACTTCGACGACGTACGCGTGCCGGCCTCCGCCCTCGTCGGCGGCGACGCCGGCCTCAATCGGGGCTTCTCCACGGCGATGGGCTGCATCGCCCACGGGCGGGTGCACATCTCCGCGCTGATGGTCGGCATGGCCGAGCGCCTGGTCGACGAGTCGGTCGCCTACGCGAGCACCCGCAAGCAGTCCGGGAAGCTCATCGGCTCCTTCCAGCTCGTCCAGGGCCTGATCGCCGACTCGCAGACCGACTACTACGCCGGACGCGCCACCGTCCTGGAGGCCGCCCGCGGCTTCGACGCCGGCACGGACACCAAGATCGGCCCGTCCTGCACGAAGTACTTCGCCAGCGAGATGGTGTGGCGGGTCGCGGACCGAGCGGTGCAGGTTCACGGCGGCGCCGGCTATATGCGCGGGGTCGCCGTCGAGCGCTTCTACCGCGACGCCCGCCTGTTCCGCATCTACGAGGGCACCAGCCAGGTCCAGCAGGTCATCATCGCGAAGGCGCTGCTGGGCGAGGCGGCGCGCGGCTGAGCGGCACATGAGTGAAGGCCCCGGGAAACCGGGGCCTTCACCCATGTGTGGCGTATGTCAGATTCCGAGCCGGTCCAGCAGCCGCTCGTGATACACCGCCGGGCCGCCGAACAGAAGCTGCGAGGACTTGGCGCGTCGGAAGTACAGATGGGCCGGATGTTCCCAGGTGAAGCCGATGCCGCCGTGGACCTGGATGGTCTCCATGGCGGCGAGCATGTACGCCCGTGAACAGCAGGCGTGGGCCACGGCCGCGGCCACGGGGAAGTCCGGGGAGTCCTCGTCGGCCAGTCGGGCCGCCTCACGGGAGGCGGCTTCGGCGAGTTCCACCTGGACGAGCATGTCGGCGCACTTGTGCTTGACCGCCTGGAAGGAACCGATCGGCCGGCCGAACTGATGACGGACGCGGGCATAGTCCGCGCTCGCCTCCAGGCACCGCCGAGCCCCGCCCGCCTGTTCGGCGGCCAGCCCGACCGAGGCGATGTCGAGGACCTTGGCCATGATGCGCCCGCCGGCCCCCTGCGTCCCGACGAGCGTCGCGGGCACGGCATCGAGGGTCAGCCGGGCCATGGCCCGGGTGGCGTCCAGGGTCTGCATCGGTTCCGCCGCGAGTCCCGTGGCGTCCCGCTCCACGGCGAAGAGGGTGGGACCGGCGACGGTACGGGCCACGACGAGGATCAGGTCGGCCGTCGTACCGTCGAGGACGAAGCACTTGCGGCCGCGTACCGTCCAGCCGCCGTCACCGTCCAGCACGGCGCGTGCGGAGACCATGGCGGGGTCCCACGAGCCGTGGTCCTCGGCGACGGCGAGGGTGGCCGTGGTCCGTCCGGCCGCGATGCCGGGCAGAAGGCGCGCGCACGCGTCCCCGTCCCCCGAGGCCAGCAGGGCCTGGGCCGCCAGGAGGACGGTGGCGAAGAAGGGGGCGCAGAACAGCGTACGCCCCATCTCCTCGAGGACGACGCCGACTTCGACGAGGCCGAAGCCGTCACCGCCGTACTCCTCCGGGATCGCCAGACCCGGCAGACGCAGTTGGTCCGCCGCCTGGGACCACACCGCCGGGTCGAAGCGCGGCTCGCTCTCCATGAGCTTGCGCACCGCTTCCTCGGGCGACTTGGCCTCCAGGAACTCCCGTACGGACGCCCGCAGTTCGCGCAGTTCACTCTCGTCGGCGGTCACGACCGCACCTCCTTGGCAGCGGGGGTCGCCGGTTCCTTGGGCAGGCCGAGGACGCGTTCCGCGAGGATGTTCTTCATGATCTCCTCGGTACCGCCGAGGATGCGCAACGCCGGGGTGGCCAGGAGCAGTTCGGTCCAGGCGTACGTGCCCCACTGGCCGGTGTCGGCGATGATCCGGGGGCCGAGCACGTCGGAGACGAAGTGGGCCGCCCGGGTGAGGTTCTGGCCGTACATCAGCTTCGACACGGACATCTCGGGGCCCGGCGCGATCCCGCCGCGCAGCTTGCGCAGGGCGCGGGCATTGAGGTGTTCGGTGGCCAGGACGTCCACGAGGAGTTCGGCGAGGCGGGCGCGCAGGGCGCGGTCGTCCCAGGTCCAGGTGGCCCGCATGAGCGCCGAGAGGTGGTCCGGGGACAGGGCGGCGGCCACCGGGCCGACCCCCTCGCTGCCGACCGTCGCGCGCTCGTTCATCAGGGTGGTCAGCGCGACCGTCCAGCCGCCGTCGACCTCGCCTAGGCGGTGGTCGTCGGGGATGCGGACGTCGGTGAGGAAGACCTCGTTGAAGTCGGCGCCGCCGGTCATCTGCCGCAGCGGCCGTACCTCGACGCCGGGGGTGTCCATGGGGACCAGGAAGGCGGTGATGCCGCGGTGCTTGGGCGCGTCCGGGTTCGTCCGGGTCAGGGCGAGGCCGATCTGGCTGTGCTGGGCGACCGACGTCCACACCTTCTGCCCGTTCAGCACCCAGTCCTCGCCCTCGCGGACGGCCCGGGTGGTCACGCTCGCCAGGTCGGATCCCGCACCGGGTTCGCTGAACAGCTGGCAGGCGATGGCGTCCCCGCGGTACATCGCCGGCAGCCAGCGGTCCTTGATGTGGGGCTGGGCGTGGGCCAGGATCGTCGGCCCGATCATGCCCAGGCCGATCACACTGAGCACACCGGTGTCGGCGACGTCGTACTCCGACTCGACGGCGTCGTAAAGCAGGTCGTGGACGGGGGTCAGGCCCCGGCCCCCGTACTCCACCGGGCCGGTGATCCAGCCGAAGCCGTTCTCGTAGCGGATCCGCTGCCACTCCCGGGCCCGTTGCACGAACTCCCGTTCCTCGTCGGGCGGGAGGCTGCTGAAGTACGCCATCGAGTCGTCGCCCTCGCCCCAGGTGACGGCGGTGCGGTCAGGGGCCTTCGCCACGTGCGCGTCGAGGAAGCGGCGTGCCTCGGCGGCGAAGTCCTGCATGTCGTCGGATTCCATCGCGTTCGCTCCGCGGTCGGGGAGAGGTTCAGAGGGAGAGGTTCAGGTCGAGAGGATCGTCACCGCCGACGCGCCGGGCGCGCCGTACAGGTGGGTGTAGCCGACGCGCGGTGTGCCGGGGATCTGGCGAGCGCCCGCGGCACCGCGCAGCTGGAGGACGATCTCGTGGATCTGGCGCAGCCCGGACGCGCCGATCGGCTCGCCGTTGCCGAGGAGTCCGCCGTCGGTGTTGACCGGGAGCCGGCCGCCGATCTCGGTGGCGCCCTCGGTGATGAGGCGTTCCTGTTCGCCGTCCTTGCAGAGGCCGTTCTCGGCCATGTGGATGATCTCCGACCCGGCGTCGGTGTCCTGGAGCTGGGCGACGTCGACGTCCTCGGGACCGATGCCCGCGCTTTCGTACGCCGCCCGGGAGGCGTCCACGCTCGGGCTGTCCACGGGCTCCCCGACCGGGAAGGACGGGCTCTGTACCTCGAAGGCGCCGAGCCTGCGGCTGCGCAGGGCGGTGGAGCGGACCCGTACCGGCTTCCCCGTGTACTTGTGGGCCTGGTCGGCGCGGCACATCACGATCGCCGCGGCGCCCTCGTTCGGGCCGCAGTACATGAACTGGCGCAGGGGGTAGTTGAGGACCGGGGAGGCGAGGATCTCCTCGGGGGACAGGGGCGTCCGGCGCCAGGCCTTCTCGTTGCGGGCCGCGTTGCGGAAGTTCTTCGAGGCCACGCGGGCAAGCGTCTCGTGGGAGATGCCGTGCTCGTGCATATAGCGGTTGATCTTCATGCCGAAGAAGTGGGTGGTGAGGAAGAGCCCGGTCTGCCCGTACCAGGAGGGGATGCCGGCCACGGACGGGTCGGCGGCGAACGCGCCGCGCGGGTGCTTGTCCAGGCCGATCGCGATGGTCAGGTCGTGCTCGCCGGTCTCGATCGCGCGGGCGGCCAGCGCCACCGCCGTACCGGCCGTCGCGCAGCCGTTGAAGACACCGCGCAGGGGTACGCCGGTCAGGCCGAGCCGGCCGACGATGGCGTCCGGGTTGGCGACCTCGTAGCTGCCGATGTAACCGCCCTGGATCTGCGGCCAGTTGACACCCGCGTCGGTGAGCGCCAGCCGTACCGCGTCGGCGCCCATGTCCAGCGCGGGCTTGCCGGGGAAGCGGCCGAAGGGGTGCAGGCCCACCCCGATGATGACGGCCTCGGTCATGACGCCTCCTGTTCGGCATGGGTGGACTCTTCGACCGGGGCGAACGCGAAGGTGACGATCTCGGTGCCGTCGTCCCGCACGGTGTAGGGCACGAGCGTCAGCAGCATGGTCTGCCCGATCCGCAGCTTGTCCGGGTCGGGTTCGGTCAGGCGCGCCTCGATCAGCAGCTCGCCGGGGAGCTCGATGTACCCGACCGCGTACGGCTCGAAGGCTTCGGGGCCGTCGTACGGCGGGGACGGCGGGCGGAAGTTCTGGGTCGTGTACGTCCACAGCGTGCCGCGGTCCGCCAGGAGCCGTTCCTTCGACTCGTCGCTCGCGCACCGGACACAGGTCGCGGCGGCCGGGAAGCTCACCAGGCCGCACACCCTGCACTCGGAGCCGATCAGCCGGAGGGGGGCGGCGGCGGGCGGCCAGGTGAACAGGCCCTCGGCGACGGGGCGTTGTGTCGTCGTCATCTCAGGCCCCGTTCCGGTTGCCCAGCACGTCGGCGTTCGGCGCTGCCTTGGCCACCAGGTTCGGGACGACGGAGGACAGCTCCTCCGGCGTCCAGCGGGTGTCCGCACCCGCGGTGGGGCCGTTGCCCCAGCCCTCCAGGACCGTGATCCGGTTGCCGACGACGCCGAACACCCGGCCGGTGACCTCGCGGGAGGCGGCCGACCCCAGCCACACCACCAGCGGTGAGATGGCCTCGGGGGTCAGGTCCTGAATCTCTGCCGCCTGCTTCATCATTTCGATGTCCTCGGTCAGCCGGGTCAGCGCGGTGGGCGCGATGGCGTTCACCGTCACGCCGTAGCGGGCGAGTTCGGCGGCGGCGATGAGGGTGAGGCTGGCGATGCCGGCCTTGGCGGAGCCGTAGTTGGACTGGCCGGGGTTGCCGAAGATGCCGGACGGGGAGGTCGTGTTGATCACCCGGGCGTCGTTGTCGTGACCGGACTTGCCGCGTTCGCGCCAGTACGCCGCCGCGTGGTGCAGGGTGGCGAAGCTGCCCTTGAGGTGGACGGCGATCACACTGTCCCAGTCCCGCTCGGTCATCGACACGATCATCCGGTCGCGCAGGATGCCGGCGTTGTTGACCAGTACGTCAAGGCCGCCGTAGGTGGCGACGGCCTGCTGGACGAGCCGGCCGGCGCCCTCCCAGGTGGAGATGTCATCCGTGTTGGCCACCGCCTCGCCACCGGCCGCGACGATCTCCTCGACCACGCTCTGGGCGGGCCCTGCGGAGGCGCCCCCGCCGTCCCGTCCGCCGCCCAGGTCGTTGACGACGACCTTCGCCCCGTGCGCGGCGAACGCCAGGGCGTGCGCCCGGCCGATCCCGTTGCCGGCGCCGGTGACGACCGCGATCCGGCCTTCGACCACTCCTTCAGACATGCTCAATTCCTCCATCGGAAAGGTCAGTTGGCCTCGGCGAGCAAGACTCGCGGGTCGTCGCTGCCGCAGCCGCACCGGCCCGCGACGACGCGTCCGGTGATGCCGAGCGGTGTCTCGGGCAGGGGTGAGGTGCGCCCCTCCCCCGCCGCCACGGTCAGCTGTCCGTCCCGCTCGCCGAACCGCCATTCGGCGGCGTTGACATGTGCGCCGCTGCGCTCGGGGCACTCCAGGGCGAGAGCCGGTCCCACTGCCGAGATCACGGAGGCGGTCACCCCCACTGCGCGCAGGAGGGGTATCGCGGCGGGCCGGGCCAGCACGACCGGCGTGGACCGGAACATCTCGCCGATGTCGGCCGAGCCTGCGAGCCCTTCCAGGGTCTCCGCCGAGAGGCCGATCACCGCGTGCGGGGTCAGTTCGCGGTGGAAGACCGCGGTGCGGCGGTGGTCCCAGCCCATTGCCTCGGCGATGCCGTACGGCACCTTCAGCGTGCGCAGGGCGCCGATCACCGCACGTCCCCAGAAGCCCTCGAAGCCGGAGGCGGTCAGCAGGGCCCGCTGCCCGGCGGCGAGACCGTGCTCCCGCAGCCGTGCGGTGGCCCACTCGGTGTCGCGGGCGAGTTCCGCCCAGGTCAGCTCCAGGTCCCGCATGCCGTCGGCGGTGGGGAAGCGCAGGAGATAGGCGAGTTCGGGGCGGTCGAGCGTCCTGGCACGAGCCAGGGTGTCGGCGCGGGCCATCAGGTCTTCACCACCCGGGGGAACTTGGCGACGCTGGTCATGGTCTTCAACAGGTCCTCCTCGGTGCGCATGTCGAGCACCGGCTTGACTCCGGTCCGCTCGCGCACGGCCTCGCTCAGGCGTCCGGCCAGGGCGTCGACGTCGCCGGTGAGGTGGGGGTCGTAGCCGACGCGCAGCCGCAGTTCGTCCACCTCGCGCCGGTCCCGGACGATCTGGAAGACGCCCGCGACGGTCTCCGGCTGGTCCTCCACCGCCTGCCAGACGTCCCGCAGGACGACGGAGCGACCCTGGACCACCGTCTCGTCGCCGCGCCGCCCGGCCACCCACATACGGGCGTGGGTTCGGCCGCAGCCGCAGGTATCGCGGGAGAGGCGGACGAGGTCCTCGCTGCGGTAGCGGATCAGTGGCGCGGCCCGGTTGTCCAGGTCGGTGGCGACCAGTTCGCCCAGGTCGCTCTCGGGGACGTCGCGCCAACCGTGCTCGTCGACCTCGACGCACTCGGCGAAGACGGTGTCCTCCCAGAGGTGGAAGCCGTCGTGCTCGCGGCACTCCCACGCGGTGCCGGTGTCGGCGGCGCTGGTGTACTCGTAGACGTCGATGCCCCAGTCGTCGCGGATCCGCTCGCGCATCTTCCGGCTGAGGGGCTGACCGGCGCAGGAGGCGCCCTTGAGGGAGGAGAAGGCCTCCCTCAGGTCGGTCTTCTCGGCCAGGTGCTCCAGCTCCACCATCTGCGGATACATCATCTGCAGGTAGGCGGGGCGGTAGGTGCGCAGGGCCTCGACGACCTCGGGCATGTTGCCCATCCAGGTGTCGACCTCGATGACCACCGCGCCCAGCGCCTGGAAGCCGGCGTCCATGAAGTTGCGGAAGGTGCCGGGCGGGCTCAGGACCCGGTCGCCGGGCCTGAGGCCCAGCTCCCACAGGTCCCGTACCTGTGCGGTCACCAGGGGCGGGGCGTCCTGCCAGATCTCGGCGAAGAACTCCGGGTCGCCGGTGGTTCCGGAACTGGAGGAGACCGAGGTCAGCTCCTGGACCGGTACGCAGAGCAGGCCGGCGAAGGGGTCGCCGGTGCGACTGCGGTAGGCGCGGATCATGTCCTTGGTGATGAAGGGGATGCGTGCCCGGAAGTCCTCCAGGGACTGGATGTCACGCGGGTGGACCCCGTGCTCGTCCCACAGCTCCCGATAGAAGGCCGAGTTGGCGTAGGCGTACTCCACGAGCTCCAGGAGCTGCTTCTCCTGCCGCGCGCGCAGTTCCTGGCGCGGCATGGTCTCCACCTGGGGCTCGAAGTACCTGTCAGCGGTGTCCCTGTCACCGACCATGGCGCCTCCTCGCGGCTCAGTGCCCAGATCTTCCAGCTATCAGCGCAATCAGTCAACCAATTCGACGGATTGAACACGGGACTCGCGCTCCGTCGATCTATATAGTTAACTATTAGAACTCATTGAACCACAGGAGGGCTGTCGTGAAGATCGTTGTCTGCGTGAAGCACGTGCCCGACGCCACGGCGGACCGCACCTTCACCGAGGCGGGCACCACCGACCGGGCGTCGGTCGACTCGCTGCTGTCCGAACTCGACGAGTACGCCGTCGAGCAGGCGCTGCGCCTTGCCGAGTCTGACGCCGACGCCGAGATCAGCTATCTCACCGTCGGCCCCGGCGACGCGCGCGACGCCCTGCGCAAGGCCCTGGCCATGGGCGGTGACGCGGCGATCCATGTCAGCGACGAGGACATCGAGGGCAGTGACGCGTTCGGCACGTCACTGGTGCTGGCCAAGGCGATCGAGCGGCACGGCTTCGATCTCGTGCTGTGCGGGATGGCCTCGACGGACGGCACCATGGGTGTGCTGCCCGCACTGCTGGCCGAGCGGCTCGGCGTCCCGGCCGTCACCCACCTCGAAGACCTGGCGATCGAGGACGGAACCGTCACCGGCCGCCGCGAGAGCGACGGCGCCACCGTACGGATCCAGGGCGCCCTGCCGGCCGTCGTCTCGGTGACCGACCGCTCCGGGGACGCCCGTTACCCCTCCTTCAAGGGGATCATGGCTGCGAAGAAGAAGCCGGTGGAGACCCTCGGCCTCCCCGACCTCGGGATCGAGGCCGCCGAGGTCGGTCCGGCCGGGGCGCGGTCGGCCGTGGACACCGCGACCCGGCGCCCGCCGCGCACCAAGGGCGAGATCGTCGCCGACGAGGGGACCGGCGGCATCGCACTGGCCGCGTTCCTCACCACCAAGAAGTTCATCTGACCGCGACCCGCCCTGACCTACCCGCCTGCCCGCCTGCCCGCCTGCCCGCCTGCCTGCCCGCCTGCCTGCCTGCCTGAAGGAGTTGCATCACCGTGGCCGAGATCCTCGTCCTCGTCGACCACGTCGACGGTGCCGTACGCAAGCCGACCCTCGAACTGCTCACTCTGGCCCGCCGCCTGGGCGAACCCTCGGCCGTCTTCCTGGGGCCGGGCGCGGACCGCGCGTCCGAGGTTCTGGGCCGGTACGGCGCCCAGAAAATCCATGTCGTGGACGCCCCCGAGGTCGACGGCTACCTCGTCACCCCAGCCGTGGACGCCCTCACGCAGATCGCCGAGCGCACCGGCCCCGCCGCGATCCTGCTGCCGTCCGGGCCGGACGGCAAGGAGATCGCCGCGAGGGTCGCGCTGCGGCTCGGCTCCGGACTCATCACCGACGCCGTCGATGTCACCGCAGGACCCGACGGGCCGGTGACCGAGCAGTCGGCGTTCGCCGCGACCTACCAGGTCACCGCACACGTCACCCAGGGCGTGCCGGTGATCACGGTCAAGCCGAACGCCACCGCCCCCGAGGTCGCCCCCGCCGAACCCGTCACAGAGAAGCCGGACGTCACCTTCGGCCCGGCCTCGCAGGCCGTGCGGATCCTGTCCCGCACACCGCGGGAGCGCGGCGACCGGCCCGAGCTGACCGAGGCCGACCTCGTGGTCTCCGGCGGGCGCGGGGTGAACGGCGCCGAGAACTTCGCCCTCATCGAACGGGTCGCCGACGCGCTCGGCGCGGCCGTCGGGGCGTCGCGCGCGGCCGTGGACGCGGGCTGGTACCCGCACAGCCACCAGGTCGGCCAGACAGGCACCCAGGTCTCGCCGCAGCTCTACCTCGCGGCCGGCATCTCCGGGGCGATCCAGCACCGGGCGGGCATGCAGACGTCCAAGACCATCGTGGCCGTCAACAAGGACGCCGACGCACCGATCTTCGAGCTCGCCGACCACGGCGTGGTCGGCGACCTGTTCGCGGTGCTGCCGCAGCTGGTGGACGAGATCGAGCGGCGCCGGAGCTGATCTTTCACGGACCGGCCTTCCCTTCAGCCATCCATACAACTAAAATCGCTAACTGATTGCATCCATTGATGCGTGCAGCCTTGGCCCGAAGGAGTGTCATGACGAAGATCTGGGTCAACTCGGGTGACTCCCATGTGATGGAGCCCGCCGACGTGTGGACCGCTCGGTTGTCCGCGCGGCTGGGCGCGCGGGCGCCACGCAGCGAGCGCGGCGAGAAGTACGAGATGCTCTACATCGACGGCGAGCGCATCGACCGCCAGCTCGGCGACTTCATGGACGCCATGCGTCCGCCGGGCGCCTGGGACCTGAAGGTCCGCCTCAAGGACCTCGACCAGGAGGGTGTGTGGTCCCAACTGGCCTTCCCCTCCATGGGGTTCTGGCTGGTGTCGATCACCGACCGGGAGCTGGCCAGGGAGACCGTACGGGCCTGGAACGATTGGGCCCACGAGGAGATCCTCAGCAAGAACAAGCGGGTCATCACCACCGCCTGCGTCTCGACGGCCGACATCGACGACGCGGTCGCCGAGGTGGAGCGGGTGGCGGAGCTGGGCTTCAAGGCCATCTTCCTGCCGTGTTCGACACGACCCGGCGAGGAATACGCCCTGGACCGCTGGGAGCCGTTGTGGACCGCGGTCGAGCGGGCGGGCCTGGTGCTCGGCTTCCACATCGGCACCGGCGCGCAGAACGTCGTCTTCCGCGGACCCGGCGGCGCGGTCGTCAACTACATGGAGACGACCTACCCGGGCATGCGCGTGGTGTCCCACATGGTCGCGGGCGGCGCCCTGGACCGTCACCCGGACCTGAGGATCCTCATCGCCGAGGGCGGGGCGGGCTGGGTGCCGGCCATCGGCGACCGGATGGACGAGGCTTACCGCCAGCACGGCATGTTCGTCCGGCCGAAGCTGAGCCGGCTGCCCAGCGAGATCATCCGGCAGCAGGTGTACGCCTCCTTCCAGCACGACAAGAGCTCGGTGGAGATCGTCGAGTCGACCGGCTACCGCAACGTGATGTGGGGCGACGACTACCCCCACCTGGAAGGCACCTACGGCCACACCCAGTCCACGCTGCACGACCTGTTCGACGGCGTGTCCGACGACATCCGCGAGCGCGTCACACGCGGCACCTTCAACGAGCTGTTCGGCCTGCCGGACCAGACTCCCCAGGAGGCGGCCGTCTGAGCGGCGTCGACGGCAAAACCGCTCCCGTGACCACTCCCCCGTACCCCTCGTATCCCGAAGACCTGGAACGGCCCGGACTCGTCAGGACCGGGCGGTCGACCTTCGTACGGCCCATCCGGCCGGAGGACGCCGACCGCCTGGTCGCCTTCGTCGGCACCCTGTCCCGGGCCACCCTGGCCTACCGTTCCCTCGGCCCGGTGGTCCGCGCCCGCGACGACGTCATCCGGCGCGGCGCCCACGTGGACTACCTCAACGAGCTGGCGCTCGTCGCCCTGGACGGTGACGAGATCGCCGGCCTGGTGCGCTACGTCCGCGACCCGGAGGAACCGGAGCACGCCGAGGTCACGTTCACCATCCGGGACGACCACCAGAGCGAGGGGTTCGGCAGGCTGCTCCTGGAGCACATCGCCGCCGCCGCGCGAGCACGGGGCATCCGGGTGCTGGAGGCCGACGTCCTCGCCGACAACGCCCGGATGATCAACGTCTTCCTCGGCTCCGGCTACCGCACCCAAGCCGGTCCGCCCGGCCAGATCATCCACTTCGAGATCGCCGTCGATCCGCAGGCCCAGGCCGTGGCACGGGCCGAGCGCCGCGAGCAGACGGCCGTACGGCGCTCGCTCAAGCCCCTGCTCGAACCGCGCTCGGTCGCCGTGATCGGCGCCAACCGCGACCCGCTGACCATCGGCCACGAGATCGTCGCCAACCTGCTGCGGGGCGGCTTCGCCGGCAACGTTTTCCCCATCAACCCACGGGCCGAGCGGATCGCCGGGGCGCGGGCCCATGCAAGCGTCCGGGACCTGCCCGAGCCGCCGGACCTGGCGTTGGTGGCCGTACGGGCCGAGGCTGTGCCCGGTGTCGTACGGGAGTGCGCGGAGGTCGGCGTCAAGGCGGTGGTCGTCGTCTCGACGGGCTTCGGAGAGACCGGAGTCGAAGGACGGGCCGGCGAGCTGGAGCTGGCGCGTTTCGCCCGGGCCTCCGGAATGCGGCTGGTGGGCCCGAACTGCATGGGCGTGGTCAACACGACCCCCGCGGCGCGGCTGGCCGCGACCTTCTCGCCCGCCCTGCCGACGCCCGGGCGGGTGGCGATGTCCAGCCAGTCCGGGCCGCTCGGGCTCGCAGTGCTCGACTACGCCCGGCGGCTGCGGCTCGGCTTCTCCGGCTTCGTGTCGGTGGGCCACGCCGTCGACGTCTCCACCGACGAACTGCTCCAGTGGTGGGAGGAGGACCCGGCGACCTCGGTGATCCTGCTGCACGTCGAGACCTTCGGCGATCCACGCCGTTTCGCCCGCGTCGCACGCCGGGTCGCACCGCGCAAACCGATCGTCGCGGTCCATCCGGGCCACGCGGACTCGGCGGTGAACTCGCTGTTCGCCCAGTCCGGTGTGATCCGCACCCGCAGCCTCCAAGAGCTGTTCGACGTCGCCCTGTTGCTCGCGCACCAGCCTCCCCCGCCCGGCAACCGGGTCGCCGTGATCACCAACGCGGGCGGCCCGGCGGCGCTGACGGTCGGCGCGTGCGCGGCGAGCGGTCTGTGCGTGCCCGCGCTCGGTGAGCGCACCCGGCAGACGCTCCGGCCGGCCCTCGCACCCCGCGCCGACGTCTCCAACCCGATCGACCTGACTCCCACCGCCACCGCCGCCCACTACCGGCAGGCACTGGACGCCGCCCTGGCGGACGACGGCATCGACGCGGCCGTCGTCCTGTTCATGCCGCCGCTGGCGGACAAGCCCGACGAGGTGGCGGCGGCGATCCTCGACGCGGCCGCGGCCCGGCCCGACAAGCCCGTGCTGGCCAGCTTCCTGGGCGGCGCGGGCGTCGCCGATCTCCTGCACCACGGCGACCTGGTGGTGCCGACGTACACCTTCCCGGAGGCCGCCGCCACCTCCCTCGGACACGCTGCGGCCTACCAGACCTGGCGCAGCACCCCCGCGGGCGTCGTACCCGACCTCGCGGGCGTCGACGCCGAGCGGGCCCGCACGCTGATCACCTCCTGTGCCCCTGGGCCGGTCCCGGCAGCCGTCGCCGCCGAACTGCTCGCCTCGTACGGGATCGCCGTACGCGGGGGTGAACCGGGCCCCGGACCCGACGCGTTTCTCACCGTCCGCGCCGACCCGGTCTTCGGCCCGGTGGTCGCCTTCGGCCTCACCGGGGACTACGCCGACCTCATGGCGGACGTCGCCCACCGCGTCACCCCCCTCAGCGACCGCGACGCCCGAGAGATGGTCCGCTCGCTTCGGGCGACTCCCCTACTGGAGAGACAGGGTGTGGACTTCGGTGCCCTTGAGGAGACCGTCCTGCGGATCTCGGCGATGGTCGAGGACCACCCCGAGATCGAGGCGCTGGAACTGCGCCCGGTACGGCTCCTGCCGCCCGGGGACGGAGTGATCGTCGCGCACGCGACGATCCGGCTGGCGGACAACACAGCAACAGCAGGAGGTTCCTCATGAAGGTGGGCATCTACTTCGATCTGCGCAACCCGCCGCCGTGGCGGCAGAGTTGGTCGCGGGTCTATGGCTTCGCCCTGGAGATGTGCGAGGAGGCGGACCGGCTCGGCCTCGACTCGGTCTGGTTCTCGGAACACCACGGCTTCGAGGACGGCTATCTCCCCCAGCCGCTCACCATGGCCGCGGCTGCCGCCGCGCGCACCCAGCTGATCCGCCTGGGCACGGCGGTCATCCCCGCACCACTGCACGCGGCCCCCGAGATCGCCGAACAGGCCGCGCTCGTAGACATCATCAGCGACGGCCGCTTGGACCTCGGGCTCGGCACCGGCTACCGGGTGCCCGAGTACCGGCTGTACGGCGCCGACCTTGCCAAGCGCTACACCACGACCGACCAGCGGGTACGGGAGATCCGCGGCCTGTGGGCCGAATCCCTGGTCACCCCAGGGCCGGTGCAGGAACCGCTGCCGATCTGGCTCGGCTACCAGGGCCCGCAGGGCGCCCGCCGGGCCGGCCGGCTCGGCACGGGTCTGCTGTCACTCAACCCGGCCCTGCTGACGCCGTACCGGGAAGGGCTCGCCGAGAGCGGGTACGACGTGGCGGCGGGCCGTATGCAGGGCTCGTTCACCACGTTCGTCACCGAGGACCCCGACGGCGACTGGCCCGTGGTCCGCAAGCACCTGGCGTACCAGTGGGACAGCTACCGCCGGTACATGGTGGAGGGCACCGATCAGCCGCTCCCCCGCCCCATCGACCCCGAGAAGTGGCGGGAGACGGGGCTGAGCGCGACGGGTGTCGGCCAGTTCCTCTACGGCACCCCGCAGGACGTCGCCGACGCCATCAGGGCGTACGTGGCAGGGTTGCCGGTGGAGGGCGTGTTCCTGTGGGCCTCGCTGGCCGGGATGCCCGAGGAGATGGTGGCCCGGCAGGTCCAGCTGATCGCCGGGAAGCTGCGTCCGCTGCTGGCCGAGGTCTGAGGTTCAGGTGTCTGACATCCAGGTGTCTGGCACTCCGACGCCCGACAAGAGGAGTCACACCATGTCCACGACGCCGTCGACCGGGCCCTGGGCGGGGGCCGACTTCCAGGAACCGCCCCGGACTCCCGGCGGGGTGGCCCTGTGCGGGGCGTGCCGCGCCGCCGGTTCCTGCCGGCTGGGAGTGGAGCACGAGCGGCTGGACGAGGACGGGTCGGCGGTGTTCGAGCTGTCCTGTCCGCGCGACCAGGAGGGCGGGCCCGATGTGGCGCACGGCGGCTGGACCGCGGCCGTACTGGACGACTGCCTCGGCCATCTGCCGCTGCTGCACCGAGTGTTGAGCGTGACGGCGGAGCTGACCGTGAGCTTCGTGAAGCCGGTTCCGGTGCAGCGGCCGCTGGAGGTCCGGGCCTGGGTGGAGAAGCGGGAGGGCAGGCGCTGGTACATCGCGGGCGAGATGGTGCTGCTGCCGACGCGGGCCGTGCTGGCCCGGGTCTCCGGGATCTGGGTGACCCGGGACCAGGGCCACTTCGCACGGCACCAGGAGTGGCTTGCCGGCCAGGACGCCGAGGCCAAGTAGGCACCGTCGGCGGGGCCGGGGCTACGGGCTCGGTAGGAACAGTCGGCGGCCGGGGTGGCGAGTTCCGAAGGAACAGCCAGCAGGCCCGGATGACGGGCCCACAAGGAACAACCGACGGGCCGAGACAGCCGGCTCAGCAGACACGGCCGGCAGGCCGGACCGACAGGCTCAAAAGACACATGCGGCAGCCAGGGCAGCCAGTCCCAAAGGAACAGCCAGCCGGCCCCGACAGCGGGCCCAAACAGAACAGTCGGCGGGCCCGGTCAGCGGGCTCAAAAGGCACGGCCGACGGGTTGAAGCGGCGGAGCCCACAAGGAACAGCCAGCGGGCTGAGGCGGCGAGGCCCAGAAGCAACCGTCGCCAGGCCCGACGCGGCGGACCCCGAAAGCAACCACCGACGGACCGAGGCGACGGAGCCCAGAAGGAACCTCCGGCAGGCCGGGGCGGCGGGGCTCAGTAGGACCTGAGCCCCATGCTGCGGGCTATGCCGTTGCGCTGGATCTGACTCGTGCCCCCGGAGATCGTGGCCACGATCGACTCCCGGTACCGGAAGCTCATCACACTCTCCGTCGAGAAGCCGTGCCCCGCGCAGACCTGCATCCCGAGCCGGGCGGCCGCCACGTACGTCTCGGAGCCCTTCAGCTTCGCCATCGACCCTTCCCGTGTGCACGGCTTGCCCTGGGCGAGCAGCCAGGCCGCCCGGTAGGCGAGCAGCCGGGCGGAGTCGATCTCGGTCTGCAGGTCGGCCATGGCGTGCGCGAGGGCCTGGAAGTTGCCGATCGGCCGACCGAAGGCGTGGCGGTTGCGGGCGTAGTCGAGCATCTCGTCGAGCGTGGCCTGGGCGGCGCCCAGATAGCCCCCGCTGATGATCACCTTCTCCAGCTCGATGTTGGAGAGCATCACCTTCCAGCCCTCGTCGCGCGGTCCGACCAGGTTCTCCTTCGGCACCAGCGCGTCGTTGAAGAAGACCTCGTTGGTGCCCAGGATGTGCCGGGCCAGTGTCGGCGTGCGGCGCACCTCGACGCCGTCGGTCGCGGGATCGACGAGCAGCAGGCTGATGCCGCCGTGCTTGGGCTCACGGGGCCCGGTCCGCACGTACGTGGCGATGGTCGTGTCCGGCAGACCGCCACCCGTGCACCAGGCCTTCTGGCCGCGGACGAGGAAGTTGTCCCCGTGGTCCTCGGCGGTGGTCCGCAGCGCCGCGGCGTCGGACCCGCTGTCCGGCTCGCTGAGGCCGACGGCGAGCCGGTGGCGGCCCGTCATCACCTGCTCGCGGATGAAGTCGCGCTGCGCCTCGCTGCCCCACCGGAACACCGTGATGCCGGGAATGAGCACCCCGATGTAGCACATGGCCACGTCGAAGCTGGCCCGCCCGAGCTCCTCGGCGATGAGGATGAGCTCCAGCGGTCCGCCACCGTCACCGCCCTCGTCCTCGGCGAACGGGAGCGAGAACCACCCCAGCTCGGCCATTCCGCGAAACAGCTCGGGCGGTACGACGCCCTCCTCGTCCCACTGCTTGGCCTTCTCGGCCGGGCACACGTCGGCGACGAACTTCCGAGCCGTCGCACGCAACAGGTCCTGCTCATCGGTCAGCCCGAAGTCCACGGCCACTCCTCGCCAGCACTAGGATATTCATCTATCTAATTGTTCTATGTTAGCGGATAGAGGGCAACGGCAGTACTGCCTCACCCCGACGGTTACGGCAGGCGAGGCTGGCCGAGGGCGTCAGCTGCCTGCCAGTTCCTCGGCCGCGTTGCGCCCGGCGTCGGCTGTACGGCGAAGGAAGTCGGCGAGTCGTTCGAGGTCGGCATCGTCGTAGTCGGCGCAGATCTGCTCCACCGAGGAGTTCATCCCGGCGAAGAGCTCCAGCAGTTCGGCGTTGCGGTCGCGCAGCGCTCGGACCAGGAAGGCCCGGCGATCCGCCGGGTCGCGCTCGCGGGCCACCCAGCCGGCACGTTCGAGCCGGTCGAGAACCCCTGTCGTCGTGGCGGCGTGCAGCCCCGCCCGTCGGGCCAGCGCGGTCGGGCTCAGCGGCCCGTGGGCGTTGATGAGGTCGAGGCAGTCCAGGTCGATGTCCTTGAGTCCGAGGCGCGCGCCGACCCGGCGGTTGAGCAGAGTCAGCTCGGCTCCCAGCTCGCGCAGCCCCTGCTTGACCTCGACCGTGGCCCGCCGTCGACGGCGGGCCTCATCCCCAGATGGTACGGGAACCATAATGTACGCCCCTCAAACTAATATGCTACGGTTCTCGTATATTACGGCACTCGAATGAGTCGCCGAGTCAGGGGGCATCGTCATGTTCGTGGTGATCGGAGCGACCGGGAGCGTAGGACGGGAAACGGTCCGTCTCTTGCTTCAGGCCGGGGAGAAGGCGGTGGCGGTCACCCGCGATCCAGCCGCCGTGCTGCCCGATGGTACGCAGGTGGTGACCGGGGATCCGTCCCGGCCGGACAGTCTCACGGCAATGCCCGACGGCGTGGAGGCGGTCCTGCTCAGCCCACGCGCTGTCGGTGGAGCCGCCGCCGAGCTGCTGGCGCTGGCCGCGGCCAGGGGCGCGCGGCGGGTGGTGGCACTGTCGGCCGCGACCGTGGAGCGCCCAGCCGGACACCGGCGGTTCGCAGACGAGTTCAGGGCGGTGGAGGAAGCGGTCAGGCGCTCAGGTCTGCAGTGGACGCTCCTGCGGTGCGCCGACTTCGCCGCCAACGCTCTGGCCTGGGCTCCGCAGATCCGCGCGACCGGAGTCGTGCGGGGCGCCTACGGCGACGCGGCGACCTCGCCGATCCATCAGCGCGACATCGCGGAGGTGGCCGTACGGGCACTCACCGACGTGCACGCAGTGCACAAGGGCCGCGCCTACCTGCTCACCGGCCCACAGTCACTCGACCAGCGGGACAAGGTCCGTCTCATCGGCGACGCCATCGGCCGGGAGCTGTCCTTCCAGGAACTCGCCCCCACTCAGGTCCGCCAGGCCATGCTCGCCCAGGGCCTCGCCGAGGACATTCCCGACCGGCTCCTCGGCTCCCTGGCCGACTTCGCGAACAAGCCGGGCCCGGCCACGGACACCGTGGAACGGCTCCTGGGCCGCCCGGCACTCACCTTCGCCACGTGGGCCGCCGAGAACAGCGCCGCCTTCACGTCCCCGGTCCGCTCATGAGCCCGCGGCGCCGGCGGAGAGGAACGAACGTGCCGAACAGCCCGGTTGCCACGATGGCGCGAGGGGCCGGCCTGTTGTTCACGGGCGTCTTCACGGGCTTCCTCGTCGCCGTACTCGTCCTCGAACTGTCCCTGCGGGGCTTCGACCGTCACGTCTACACCCAGGTCCGTCAGGTCGAACTCGATTCGCTCGACAAGCTGGCGGTCGTCACGCTCCTGCCCGCACTGATCACCACGGGATTGCTCGTCGCCACCACGTTCAGGCAGGGCGGCCGCACCTCTTGGTGGACGCTGACGGCATTCACCCTGCTGGTCGGGATCCTCGCCCTGACTCTCGTGATCAATATGCCCATCAACGCCGACCAGCTCGACTGGAGCGTGCAGGCGCCGCCCGCGGACTGGACGTCCGTACGTGATCGCTGGCAGATCGCCCACAGCGTGCGGACCGGTGCGGCCGTGCTCGCGTTCGGAGCTCTGATCGCCGACACGGCGCGAACATCGCACCGCCCGCATCAGGGGACACCGGCGGCACCGCCGCACGAACTCCCGGCCGCACCAGAGGATTCCGCACCGCAGCAACGGACAGGAAGGTGACCGCCATGAGGGAGATCGAACTGTCCTCCGGAACCATCGCCTACGAGGACACCGGCGGCGACGGCCCTACGGTCGTGCTCCTGCACGGATGGATGATGGACGCCTCGCTGTGGGACGGCCCGATCGCCGACCTGTCCGCCGACCACCGGTGCATCGCACCGACCCTGCCGTTCGGCGCCCACCGTCACCCGATGTCCGCCGACGCCGATCTGTCACTGCCCGGTATCGCACGGCTGGTCACGGAATTCCTCGACCGCCTCGATCTCCACGACGTCACGCTCGTCGGCAACGACACCGGCGGAGCACTCGTCCAACTGCTCATGTGCGAAGGGGTCGCCCGTGTGGGACAGGCTGTGCTCGTCTCGTGCGACGCGTTCGACAACTTCCCGCCGGGCCTGACAGGCAAGACACTCGCGCTCACCGGCAAGCTCCCGCCCCGCCTGTTCGGACTGTTCATGCAGCAGATGAGACTGCGGCCGCTCCGGCGCCTGCCGTTCGCGTTCGGGTGGCTCACCCTGCGCGGAGACGCCGCCACCGCCCGGTGGACGAAGCCGGTCATGGAGCAGCAAGAGATTCGCTACGACGCCGTACGAACGCTTCGAGCCGCGACGACAGACGCCCAACTCCTGCTCGCCGCAGCCGAACGCCTGCCGAGCTTCGAGCAGCCCGCCCTGGTGGTCTGGGCCGGCGCAGACCGCGTGATGCCACCCGAACACGGCCGACGCCTCGCCGAACTCCTCCCTCAGGGTCGCCTGGTCGACATCGCAGACAGCTACACCCTCATCCCCCTGGACCAGCCGACAGAACTCGCACATCACATCCGCGAGTTCACCCATGCCTGAGCCCCTTGGAGTGGCAGATAGTCGCTCCGCTGACACCGACCGGGATTTCCTCACCGGAACGGGGCACTGCCCGCGGGCAGCAGTCACCCGAGGTCGCCGTCCGCTACCTGGCCCTACTGGTCGCGCTTGGGCCAGATGAGGCCCTGATCGGTCCAGATGACACCCTTGTTGCGGCAGAGGCAGAAGGGGTGGCCGACGGGGTCGGCGTAGACGCGGAAACCGTAGCCCTCGGGGCCGACGCAGTCCCGCTGCAGGGTCGCGCCGAGGGCCAGAACGCGGCGCTGTTCGGCCTCGATGTCGTCGACTTCGAAGTCGAGGTGGAACTGCTTGGGGTGCTCGCTGTCGGGCCACCGCGGGGCGCGATAGTCCTCCACCTGGATGAAGGCCAGTTCGAGCTCGCCGAACTGGATGCCGGCCCAGTTCTCGTTACTGCCCTGCTTGACCGGGAGCCCCACCACCTCGGAGTAGAAGGCTGCCAGCTCCATCGTGTCCGGGCAGTCGATGATGAAGTCGGTTAGTCGTAGCATCCCGCGATCTTGCCACAAGCTCAGACGAGCCGGACTTGCCCAACTGGCCCGGACATCGGCCCGCCACCGAAGCCACAAATCGCGGACTTCGGTGACGGGCCGACGGCGGTGCTTCGCGTCGGTTACGGGAACTGCGTGACTTTGGAGGGCACCGTGTCGGTGCCGGACGTAGGCGCACCGGTGTCGTTGACGACGTGGGCGTACTGGCCCTTGCCGCCCAGCGAGATCACCAGCAGATCATGCATCTTGACACCGGATCTGACCGGCACCTGGAAGCCGTGGTGCTGCACGATGGAGGGATCCGAGGTGTAGTTGCAATAGCTGCCCAGCCCCCACGCCTCGTGCTGTGTCACGGTGTCGGCGACCTTGTAGGCCGCGTAGCCGACGATGCCGTCATGGGTGATGGCGGCGGCGTTCGGGGCGTCGTAGGCCTTCTCGTTCTGGAAGAAGATCGTCCGGCCCCGTTCGCCGCTCCACAGCACGTCGTACTTGTTGAAGTGCTCCACGAACAGCCCGGTGGCCAGGACGTCGTCGCCGTTGACCTTCAGTCCGTAGTCGGCGCGATTGGTGTCCCATCCGACTCCGTCGCCGTGGTCGGCGCGCCACAGCCAGGTGTGGTCGATGACCACGTCGTCGCTGTTGACGACGACGGAGTTGGTCGCGAGCCCAGGGCCCGCTCCGCCGATGCGGACGAAGACGTCCTGCATGGTGGTGGGGTCGGCCGCGTGGTCGGCGGAGGCGCCGGGCTCGCCGATCCGCAGCAGCGTGTCGGAGTTGGCGCGACCGGCGTCGATGAGGAAACCGGCGAGCCGTACGCCGTCGACGTCGGCCACGTGCATGGCGTCGAGGCCGTTGTCCGGCACGAGCGTGGCCAGGCCCAGTCCGAGCACCACGGTGCCGGGCCGTGTCACGTCGATGGTCCGGTCGAGGTGGTAGACCCCGGGAGTGAACAGCAGGTTGAGTCCCTGGGCCAGCGCCTGGTTGATGGTGGCGGCGGTGGCGCCCGGCTTGACGACGTAGAACCGGTCCAGCGGGAGCGAGGTACCGGCGTTCGCCGGCCAGGACACCCCGCGCGCGTTGGTGCGCTTGGCGGGCACGAACACCTTGTAGGTGCTGCCGTCGAGGTAGAGGAACGGTTTCTCGCGGGAGACGGGGGTCGTGTCGAGGGTGGTGTACGGGCCCGAGTCGAAGTTGGTCGCCGGCGCGCCCTGAACCCCGGTGAACGTCATGTTCCACACGCCGTTGGTCCAGCCGCCGACGGAACTGTCGCGGGTGTACCACTGCTGCTGGGAGTACGGGCCGACGGTGCCGTCGATCTTCGAGTCGGCGATGTAGCCGCCGGAGGCCCAACCGTAGCCGTTGGGCGCCAGGTTGAGACCACCCTGGATGTGGATGCGGCGGAAGGGCGCGGCCTGGGCCACGGCCCAGCGGTCGGTGCCGTTGGACGGCCTGATGGCGAGGTTCTCCGCCGAACGCCAGAAGTTCTGGGTGGCGTTGCCGTTGAACCAGCCCGCGTCGACGGTGACGTCACCGTTGATCTGGGTGTCGTCGGGGTTCAGCCCCAGGCCTGAGATCGAGGTGTAGAAGCCGAGTTGGGCGTTGATGCCGTTGTAGGTGCCGGGCTTGAGCAGGAACTGGTAGCGCCCCGACCCGAACTGCGCCGACTCCTGCTGGGCGAAGACCTGATCGAACTTCTGCTGGAGGTTGGGGGTGGACGGGTCCACGACGATCACGTTCGGACCGAGGTCACCGCCGCCCTGGATCGGGCCGCTGCCGCCGCCCGTGGTGCCGAAGACCTGGAACTCCCAGGTGGAGTAGCCCCATTGGGTGGCGCGGTGGATGCCCAGGAGCCGTACGTACCGGCCTTGACCGGAGACGTCGAGGGTGTCGGTTCCGCCGTCTCCACCGGTGACCGAGCGCAGGTCGGTCCAGGTGCTGCCGTCGCTCGAGGACTGGACCTTGTAGTCCTTGCCGTAGGCGGCCTCCCAGTTGATGACGACTTGGCTGATGGAGGCGGTGGCCCCGAGGTCGACCTGCAGCCACTGGTCATCGGTGAATGCCGAGGACCATCGGGTGGCGGTGTTGCCGTCCACTGCCGCGCTCGCGGGAGTGCCGGCGTTCTCGATGCTGGAGGACGTCGCCACCCTGCCCTGGGACAGGTTGGTGTCGGCGCTCGCGGCCGCGGCCGCCGGGAGTTGGGTGGTGGGCAGGGTGATCAGTGCTGCCGTGGCGGCAAGCGCGACACCCAGGGATCTGAGTCTCATGAAGATTCCTGCGGGTGCGTCGGGGGTGAGTGGGGAGCGCCGACGGCAGGGAGCCTGGGGACATGGTTCGTTCGCCGCGGCAGCGCTTAGTTCACGTCTTGATTTAACTAATGAGTTACAAGCTTCGGCAAGCCTTCGGAAGTTGAAATCTTTCCGGGCCTACTCCCGCCGGATCCCTTGACACCTTGATGTCATGCCCTCAACACTCCTCCGCGAGAGAGCGCTCTCACATCTGCTGTTGCTGCTGTTGCTCCATCCCCCCGCACGCCGCACCGGCTTGAGGAGACTCCCATGCAGAGGATCGTCAGCGCCCCCACCAGCAGTCCCCCAGCCGGCGCCGCACGCCCACGCGCGGCGCTCGGCCTCGTCGTCGTCCTGATAGCCGCCTTGTTCACGGTCCTGGCGCCCACGCCCGCACGGGCCGCGGACCAGCTGTTGTCCCAGGGCAGACCGGCCACCGCATCATCGACCGAGAACGCGGGCACCCCCGCGAGCGCAGCCGTGGACGGCGACACCGGCACCCGCTGGTCCTCCGCCTTCTCCGACCCGCAATGGATACGGGTCGACCTCGGATCCGTCCAGCAGCTCAGCCGTGTCAGCCTCAACTGGGAGGCCGCCTACGCGACCGCCTTCCAGATCCAGACCTCCACCGACGCCACCACCTGGACCACCGTCCACTCGACCACCACCGCGACCGGCGGCACCCAGAGCATCACCATCTCCGGCAGCGGACGCTACGTCCGCCTCTACGGCACCGCGCGCGGGACCCCGTACGGCTACTCCCTGTGGGAGTTCCAGGTCTACGGCCCCGGCGGCACCACTCCGCCGGACGACTTCTGGGGCAGCACCACCGACATACCCCCGGCGAGCAACGCCGTCGAGGTGAAGATCCTCAACCGCACCAACGGCAAGTACCCCGACAGCCAGGTGTACTGGAGCTTCAACGGTCAAACGCACTCCATCGCCGAGCAGCCCTACCTCGACATGCCCGCCAACTCCGCCGGCCGCATGTACTTCTACCTCGGCTCCCCCAACAGCCCCTACTACGACTTCATCGAGTTCACCGTCGGCAACAACGTCTTCAACGGCAACACCACCCGGGTCGACGCCTTCGGCCTGAAACTGGCCATGCGCCTGCACACCAAGGACGGCTACGACGCCGAGGTCGGCGAGAACCGGCAGACCTTCGCCGAGGACCGCGCCACCACGTTCCAGCGCTTCACCGACGCCGTACCGGACCAGTTCAAGGTGCTGGCCCGGACCCAGGCGCCGTACCGGATCATCGCGCCCGGAAGCGACCCGAGCTTCCGCGCGGGCGGCGCCAACGCCAACTACTTCACCGCCTACGCCCAGTCCGTGGGCGTGAACGCGGCCACCTCCGACATCTTCGGCTGCGCCGCCTCCCTGGCGGGCAACCCCGACATGTGCGCCGCCCTCAACCGCCACGTCGCCACGCTGCCGGCCTCCCAGCAGTCCGACCCGGCGCAGTTCTACAAGGCGGCACCGGCGAACTACTACGCCAAGTTCTGGCACGACAACGCCATCAACCACCTCGCCTACGGCTTCCCCTACGACGACGTGGCGGGCCAGTCCTCCTTCATCTCCCACGCCAACCCGCAATGGCTCCTGGTAGCGGTCGGCTGGTAGACCGGACGCCTGGAACGTCCTGAACACACCTGGTCGCCGAGCTGCCCCCATGCGGCTGGGGCGGTTCGGCAGCCCGCGTACTGCTGCTGGACCCCGTGCTCCTGCCGCCGACGCTGGCTCGTCTCATCGAACGACTGAGCGCTGAGGGCCGAAGGCACTCGGCGGTGGGAGCCCTGCCCGTCAGCGAGCACCAGGAGCTTCTTCTCCCGGGCCGTCTCGCCGCCGGCCGCGAAGCCATGGAGGTCTGGCGCCGCAGCGGCCCGTAACACGACCTTGTTCGGCATGGCCGGTGAACCTCCGCCGGGCATCATGCGCGGCCTCTTCGGGATTCGCAGAAGCACCGCCGCCCAAGGGGCCGTCCTGGCTCAGGACAGTTGGGCCGGTTACCTCGCCGCCCTGCGCAGAGAAGCTGCTGGCAAGTACGAGTAGTGAGTGATCTCGGTCCTGCCCGAGCACCCTGGACGCCCCCTCCCGAAGCTGTCGGCCCCACGGTGAGCGGGATACGTGGCGCTGTTCACCTCGACCGTGTTCCTGACCGGAGCCCACACTCTCCATCAAGATCGAGAACAGGCTCGAAGCAGCGGAGTGCGCGTCACACGCCTTTCAGAACACGATCCAGTGCCGCCCGGCCTACAGGTCCCCAGTGCGGCTTGCCACCGGGCAGTCCCCGATCTCCGTTCTGCCCCATCAGCATCAGGAAGAGGCTCTTCATAGCGGCCAGCCCGCGGGCGCGTCGGATCGCCGCCTCGTCTGCCCGCGCATACATGTCGAAGAACCGTGAAGCCGTGCCCGCCGGGAGCAGCATCCATGCGGCGGCGAGGTCCCACGCCGGATCGCCGGCGAACATGTCGCCGAAGTCGACGATGCCCGAGAGGGTTCCGTCCGAGACGACGACGTTGGCGGGATGGAGGTCGCCGTGCACCCAGACCCGCGGACCTTCCCATGCCTGGGCCGCAACGGCGTCGTCCCAGACGGCCCGGACGTCGGCGGTGATGCCGTCAAGGACCACGGCCTGGAGGAAGTTCTCGAAGCCGTCGGTGCAGTGCTTGGGATGGGCACCGCGGTCTGCGGCGATCGGCGCCTCGGCGGGTGCCTCCACGTGGAGCGCTCGGAGGAAGCCTGCCAGCGTGTCGGCCGCGTGGTCGCCGTGGATGATCGAGCCGTGGTCCAGCGGCTCACCGGGGACCCACGTCATCACGGTCCAGTGCTTGGGGAAGCGCTCGGTCGGTTCGCCGAACCGCACCGGGACCGGCACCGGGAGCGGCAGGTGGGGGGCCAGCAGAGGGAGCCACCGCCGCTCTTTGAGCTGGAGTTCCGGGGTGGGGTCCATACGTTGCATGCGCACGGCCAACTCGTCCCCGAGGCGCCACATTTGGTTGCCCCAGCCGCCGGGCACCTCGCGGATGGCCAGCCCCGCAAGGTCTGGATGTTGGTCCTGCAGCAGGTCGCGGACCAAGTCCGCGGTGATCTCGGTGTCGGTCATGTGAAGTCACAGTACTGAGGCACCACTGAGGTGGCAGGTGGACGGGTTCTCGCCCCCGAAATGCCGGCCATGCTTCCTCTGCCGCTGGTGGGTGCCTGTTGGTGTGGAGCCACCTCGTCGCGGGGTCGACAGTCAGCGCGAGTTGTCGCAGCAGGCTCGGCGCCGGGACAGAAGTGCGTCGTCATGCCTGTTGACTCGGGGGCCGGGTACACGGTGCGTGCACGCGACGTTGGCCAAGGAGAGGAAGTCGGACAGTGGCGGTGAAGGCGATGGGGTGGGCGCACTCGTTCCCCATGTCCGAAGGAGTGCGCGTCGGCCGGGAGTGGACCCGCAGGCGTCTTGAGTCCCTGCCTTGGACCGCTGCCGAACCGGACACGGTGGACGCCGTCGTGCTGGCGGTGTCCGAGCTGATCACCAATGCGCACATCCACGCGCACAGCGACGCACACCTGGTCCTCACCTGGGACGGTGACTGCCTGCAGGTGAGCGTCCACGACGAGGACCCGTCGCTGCCGCGGCAGCGCGAACCGGAGCAGGGCGCGGTCTCCGGCCGTGGGGTGGCCATCGTGAGCAAGCTCGCCGATGAGTGGGGGACGAGGTGCCAACGGCACGGCAAGACGGTGACGGCGTGCTTCCGCCCCGCTGACCCTGCTGCCGCCACCGGCCATCAGGACAGCGGCAGTTGAGTTCTGCTCACCGGTGAAGCCCACTGTGGAGGACAGGCGTCATGTATCTGGCACGAGGATCGAGTGACGACCCGTACGCCTGGCTCTGGATCCTCGGGGCTCTCGCACTGTACGCACTGATCAGCTACGGGCTGACGTACCGGGCACGTGTCCGGCGCGGATCCGCACATCCAGCTCGTGACGCCGTGCACGATCTCAAGGACCGCGAGGAACCGCAGTCGCCCAGGCAGCGTTTCATCAGTCGCGTGCTCATGCTGTGCGGCGCGGGACTCACCGTTCTGGCCGCCGCCCTGACCAGCGGCACCGTACGGATCGTGGCAGTCGCGCTCACGGCCGGCGTGGCGGTGGCGGTGTGGGCGTACTACGACTACCGCACGGAGAGGCGCGTTCCGCGCAGCGACGATGCGGCGCCGGGGCGCACTCGGACGGGCAGGCCCTGACTCGTGAGGCGGGGGCAGACACCCTGGCGGCAGCAGGATCATGTCGACCGCGACGACAGTCCGAATACGGCGACGCGGCGACGCGGCGACGCGGCGACGCAGCAGGCGGCGCGGCGGGGAGGACGGTTCCCGACGCGGCGATACCGTCATGAGGTGACAGGAATCAATGCCGACCGGCGGTGGTCCGAGTCCATGCCGGGCGCCTATGAGCAGTACCTCGTGCCGGTGATCTTCCGGCCCTTCGCCGAGGACCTGGCCGCCCGGGCCGCCGCACTCAACCCTGGGCGAGTCCTTGAACTAGCCGCGGGTACGGGCGTGTTGACGTCGCGCCTGCTCACAGCGGCACCCTCGGTCGAGGTGACGGCCACGGACCTGAACGAGGCCATGGTCGTTCTCGGGTCGACCCGGGCACCGGGTGCGGTGTGGCGGCAGGCGGACGCGCAGCAGCTGCCGTTCCCGGACGGAGGCTTCGACCTGGTGGTCTGCCAGTTCGGCGTGATGTTCTTTCCCGACCGCGTCGAGGCCTTCAGCGAGATCAACCGGGTGCTGGCGTCGGGAGGCCGGTTCCTGTTCAACACCTGGGCCCCGCTCGAGACGCACGCTTTCGAAGTCGCACTGCAAGCCGGGCTGGAACGGGCCTTTCCCGTCGACCCGCCGCGGTTCTTCCCGACGGTTCCGCACGGTTATTCCGACCCCGCTGTCGTGGCCGCTGATCTGGCGGCCGCCGGGTTCGCTGTCGAGGACGAGCAGGAGGTGACGCTTCAGGGCCGGGCCGTGTCGACCGCCGACCTTGCCACGGGGTACCTCACCGGGACACCGGTGCGCGCGGCCGTTGAGGAGCGCGGCGACGGACCGGCCGTCCGGGCCACCGTCATCGAGGAGATGACGGCCCGTCTGGGCCCTGGGCCGGTCACCGCCCCGATGACGGCGTACGTCTTCCTCGCTGCGGCCTGAAGGTCGGACGGGCCGGCGCCCAATCCCCCATTGCCATCAACTCGTCCGCACAGCAAGGGATGTTGGTGGTGGCAGCGAGGCGTACGCCTACACGGTTTCCGGGCTGCCGTTCAGTCGTCCCGGGCTTGAACTCATTCCGGCACCTCGGCACAGTTTGCGGACGTGCATCGCAATCTGCGCACCGCACTCACCGAGACCGTCGCGGTACCGGGCCAGCATCTCCATCTCCCGGGTGAACACAGCGCGGCCCGCCGACTCGGTACGGATCTTCTGCAGCCCCAGCATCCGGTCAGTCGGCGTGAGCTTGGCTTTGCGTCTGCGACGGGCCACCAGTCGGTCGTGACCGCCCCGCGTGCGGAGCACCGGCTCGTGCGGGACGCCCAGCACCAGTGTGGGCGCGTCGATGATCTCGCTCAGTTGCTGGCTGGGCGCCCCGATCAACTCGGGGTGCGGGCGAGGGGTCTGTCCGCCACGCAACGGCCAGACTTATTCCAGGTTTATCTTTCCCGTCCGTGCGCATCCGGGTGGGGAAGGTATTTCTCAACGAGGAGGAAACGTGGGCATCATCGCCTGGATTCTGATCGGCCTGCTGGCCGGCGCCATCGCCAAGCTTCTGCTGCCCGGCAAGGACCCGGGTGGCATCATCATCACCATGCTGATCGGCATCGTTGGCGGCCTGCTCGGCGGCTGGCTCGGCAAGGTGATCTTCGGTGTCGACTCGATCGACGGTTTCTTCGACCTGTCGACCTGGATAGCCGCCATCGTCGGCTCCCTCATCCTGCTCGTGCTGTACCGGGTGGTCACCGGCAACCGACGGTCGCACCGCCACGCCTGATGTCCCGATCTCGGCCGGCCTGCCGTTCGACGGCAGGCCGGCCGAGGCGTGTTCCGCCGCCGTTGGTACGGGGGCTGGTGACCGTGGGTCTGCGCCGGCGCTGTCGGCGTTCCGGCATGTGCCTGCGTGCGAGACCGAGGCGTTCGCCGAGCACGGCGCCCCGCTCGCGCTGGCGGGCGGCTTCCGGGGCGGTCCCGACACCGAGAAGGCCGCTGGCGAAGGGCCCCACCAGGACTCCGCGGTGCTTCAGCATCGAGACCGCACGCCGATGCGCCGGGCGGGGGGGGATCATCGCAGGCCTACCGGATGGTCGCGGCAGTCCTCCAGTACGGCGCTTGGGACGCAGCTGCGATGGGAGCGCCTGCCCTCCGGCCCTTGCACGAGGGGCCACCAGTGGTGTGACTGGAGATGCGGACCGAGCGGGCCGCGGTCTCGAGCAGGCATTTCAGCGAGGCTGCCGGGCAGGGCAACATCGCCACGGTGGGCCACCGCCACCTCAGCAGCAGGACCATCTGACTTACGGGACTTGGTCGGCCACGCCCGGCCACCGGGTACCTCGCCGCACTCGGTACGCCCTCCTGGCACGCACGCCTCGCAGCTCAGGTGACGGCCTTTCGCAGCACGGGACGATCCGAGATGGCCCGGCCGCCGCCGTCTTCTCCGCGCAGGAGGCGTGAGCGCGCCCGTCAGCGTCCTCATCGACCTCGTCGTCCGAGCCTGCGCGCCCCGCCCGCCCTCCTCGGAAGCGCTGCGACGCAAGAGCCAAGGCGTCACGCAGGCGGACGGGTGAGTCTGGCGGCCACGGCGTCGAGGACCCAGTCCAGGCCGGTCGCGAAGGACGTCTCGGCGTCCACGTCCGTGCCGTCGTACACCGCCTTGGCGAGCGCCGGGAAGCGGCCCGTGGCCAGCATCTTCGTCACATGCGCACCGGAGGCGCGCTGCCAGTCGCGCTTGGACAGGCCTGTGGCGCGCTCGGCCCGGAGGTTCGCGATCTCGCGCCTGATCGCGCCGGTGAAGTAGGCGCTGACGGTCTCCACAGCGCGCATCACGGTGTCGATGTCGGCGAGGCCGTCGAGGGCGGCCAGTTTGGCCTCGGTTACGGCGAGGCCGTTGGGACCCAGGGTCGGCCGGCCGCCGAGCAGGTCGGCCAGCCATTCGTGCCGGAGAGCGGTCTGCCGGGTGCGGAGGGCGAGGACGCGCAGCGCCTCCCGCCAGTCACCGGGCTGCTCCTCGGGAAGGATCTCGGCCTGGACCTCGTCCACCATGAGGTCGAACAGCTCCCCCTTCGTGGAGATGTATCCGTACAGCCGCATCGGGCCGGCGTTCAGCCGGGCGGCGACCTTGCGCAACGACACCGCCTCCAGCCCGCCCTCGTCGGCCAGCGCGATGGCGGCGGCGACGATCCGCTCGCGGTCGAGCGGCACGGGGCGATTCGGCGGCTCCGGCCTGTCCCACACAGTCATGGTCTCACCGTACTGTTGCGATACATCGTCACGTGACAATACAGTGTATCGACATGAGACATCGCATCGCAGTGGTCGGGAGCGGCCCCGGCGGCCTCACCTTCGCCCGCGTCCTGCACCGCCATGGTCACGCCGTCACCGTCCTCGAACGCGATCCCGGCCCCGACGCCCGCCCCCCGGGCGGCACACTGGACCTGCACGAAGGACTCGGCCAGCTCGCGCTGGACAAGGCCGGACTATTGGCGGAGTTCGAGGCGCTGTCTCGCCCCGAGGGCCAGGCCATGCGCATCCTGGACACGGACGGGACCGTCCTGCGCGACTGGCGCCCCCGTACGGATGACCGGGCCAATCCCGAGATCGACCGCAGGCAACTCCGTGACCTGCTGCTGGCCCCTCTCGACGTCCAGTGGGGCCGGAGGGTGACACAGGTGGTGCCGGGGCAACAGGAGGGCACACAGGTCCACTTCGCAGACGGGCGACAGGAGACGTTCGACCTCGTGGTCGGCGCGGACGGTGCCTGGTCTCGGACCCGCCCGGCAGTCTCGCCGGTGGCGCCGCACTACACCGGCGTCACCTCGGTCGAGACCTCCCTCGACGACGTGGACACCCGCCACCCCGACCTCGCCCGGTTGATCGGTGACGGTTCCGTGGCTGCGTACGGCGTCAACCGTTCCCTCGTCGCCCAGCGCAACAACGGCGGTCACGTCAAGGTGTACGCCAAGTTCCGCGCGCCGCTGGACTGGCACACGAACCTGGACCCGGCCGATGCCGAGGCCGTGCGAGCGAGCCTGCTGGCCCTGTTCGACGGCTGGGCCGCTCCCATCCTCGACCTCCTTCGCCACGGCACCGCCTTCGTCCACCGCCCGTTGTACGCCCTGCCCGTGTCCCACACCTGGACCCACGTCCCCGGAGTGACGCTCCTGGGTGACGCCGCCCATCTGATGCCCCCGCTGGGGGCGGGCGCGAACCTCGCGATGCTGGAAGGCGCCGAACTCGCCGAGTCCCTCGCCACCGCCCCCGGAGATCCGGACGAGGCCGTCCGCGCCTTCGAGGAGCGGATGTGGGCACGGGCCGGCCGGTGGGCGAAGATCACGACAGCCGGACTGGAACGCCTCGTGAGCCCCGACCCCGCCGAAGCCATCGCCCAGTTCGACCGGGTCCAACCATCCTGACGGCGAGCGCGAGAGAGCTTGGCCGGGGGATGTTGACGGAGTCTGCGAGCGACGGCATGATGACCGACTGCGTGGCCTACGCCGAACCTCCCGCGACCGTCCCCAGCACGGTCTCCCGTCGGAGGCAAAGGGACCAGCGTCTCAGGCCGTTGTCGCAGCCCGATCGCCTGGAGCGAGGTTGCTGGGGAGCTGTCGTTTCAAGGCGTGGAAGGCCGCGATGACTGCCCGTAGGAACTTCAAGCGCCAGGTGCGTGCCCGCGCCGCCAAGACCGGTGAGTCCTACACGTCCGCCCTCCGGCACTTCCTTCCGACTCCCTCAGGAGACGTCATGTCGGAAGCGTCGGAAGCGTCGGAAGCGTCGGAAGCAAGGAAACTCGAAAGCGTACGGCTCGCCGTAGCGCAGACCCCCGTACGCGAAGACCCCCGAGACGTGGAAGCGCTGCGCGCGAGCGGACGTGAGGTCCGTGCCCTGATGCGCGAGGCCAGTGCTCGGGGAGCGAGGATCGGGCACTTCCCGGAAGGCGCGATCTGCTTTCCCAGCAAGCTGGTCATGTCCGTCGACGGCCCGGACGCGGTCGGCCCGGCGGACTGGAGCCGGTGCCAATGGCCGGTGCTGCAAGCGGAGTTGGCCGCGATCGCCGAGTTGGCCGGCAGGCTGCGGTTGTGGACGGTGATCGCGTCGGTGCACCGTCTGACCGACCCGAACCGTCCGCACAACAGCCTCTACGTCATCTCCGACCGCGGCGAGATCGTCACGCGGTACGACGAGCGCCTGCTGTCGAAGACGAAGGTCTCGTACATGTACTCGCCGGGCGTCTCACCCGTGACCTTCGAGGTCGACGGTGTGCGCTTCGGCTGCCTGCTCGGCATGGAGATCCACTACCCGGAGCTGTTCGCGGAGTACGAGAAGCTGGATGTCGACTGCGTCCTGTTCTCCACAAGCGGCACCCCCGGCAACACCGCCGCACAAGCCCAAGGCCACGCCACGGTCAACAGCTACTGGGTCAGCTTGTCCGTACCCGCGCAGCACCCCACACCGTCCGGAATCGTCGCTCCCAACGGCGACTGGCTCGCACGCTGCCCCGCGGACGGCTCGCCATCCGTAGCCGTCGTGAACCTCGACGACAGGTCCGAGGCCGCCGCCGACGCGGTGACCTACGGGCGTCCCTGGCGTCGTGAGGCGCGCGCGGGCATCTACACCGAGCACCAGGTGAACGACCCGCGCAGCGAAGACCGGACAGCTGCCTTCTAGAGAGTCAGGCCCCGGGTCAGGGACGAAGCCGGCCGGGGTCTGAGGTCGCCCAAGGGCCGCATCCGGGGCCGAGGGTGCCGCACCCCGGTGGTGCGGGTCACCGCCGTCCGCACCGAAGGTGTCCCGATGGCGGCGCTGATCCGCACCAGGGCCGGACGCAGACCACGGCTGATGTGTCGCATCGACCTCGACCGTGGTCCCGCGACCGGCCGTCGCGAGCATTTCACCGAGTCCGACTACGGCCCCCTGCTGGCTGCCGCGCACCGGCAGCGCTCCCGAGCTCACCCCGTCGCGTCGGGCCGTCAGCGGGTGATCGAGATGGCGAAGGGCGTGAATCCGCTGGATCGGATCACGTGGGGTACGAACAGGATCGCGGCCTCGGCGGCCCGCGCGGTCTCGATCCCGCCGAGGTCCGTGATCCACTCCTGCTGCCAGCTGAGGTCGGTGAGAAGGCCGCGTACGACCTGCTTGGCGTCCGTGTCGTCGCCGGAGAGGAAGGCGGTCGGCGTCTGGGTGAGGGCGGTGGGCGCGGTCATCACCGTGTAGAGCATCGTGTTGAGCGTCTTGACGACGCGGGTCTCGCGAAGAGCTGCTTGAAGTTGCTCCGCGAGGCTCGAGCCGGGGTAGAGCAGGTCGGCGGGCAGTCCGTCCGGTCCGTCGACGGTGGCGTTGGAGACGTCCACGAGGATCTTGCCCTGCAGTTCCTCGCGCAGCGCGGTGAGGCGCTCCAGTGAGCCGGCGCCCGGGGTGGCGTTGATGACGAGCTGCGCTGTCCGGGCGGCGTCGGCGGCGGAGTTCGGTGAGCGGTCCGCCACGGTCACCTCGTGCCCGGCCCGGGTGAGGGCAAGGGCGAGGCTGCCGCCGACGCGGCCGTTTCCGAGAACTGCGATCCTGGTCATGCTGATGTGGTCCCTTCGGCTTCTGTTGTTCGTGGGGCGGTCGGTCAGCGGGAGAGCGTGGTGACGGCTGCGGTGTGCACGCCGGGCGCGGCAGCCAGGAAGCTCTCGCTCTGCGGGGTCCAGGGACGGCCCTCGGCGTCGGATATCCGCCCGCCGGCCTCCGTGACGAGCAGCGCCCCGGGAAGCAGGTCCGCGCGGGCCCCGGCGAACTGCCAGAAGGCGTCGATCCGGCCGGCGGCCACGTTCAGCAGGTGCAGGGTGGCGGGCACGGATGTGCGTACCACGAGCGCGTCGAAGAGCATCGAGGTGATCGAGGAGCCGATGCGCCGCACGACCGTCTCGACCTCGTCCGGCCTGGCCTGACTCGTCGCCACGAGGCTCAGGCCGAGGTCCGTGGTCGGGGACACGTGCAGGGGGCGGCCGTCGAGGTGGGCTCCGGCCCCGGCGAGCGCGGTGTAGGTCTCACCGGTCAACGGCAGGTGAACCGCGGTGAGCACCGGCTGGTTGTCGCGAACGAGAGTGGCGGTCACCGCCCACTCCGGCAGGGCGTGCAGGTGGTTGACGTTGCCTTCGGCCGGATCCAGGACCCACCATTCGCCGGGCGGCAGGGCCCCGCCCGCGAGCTCGTCCTCCACCAAGCGGGCATCCGGACGCAGGAGGGCGAGGCGCGGGCGCAGGATGTCCAGGGCCACGTCGTCGTTGGCGGCGAGCGCCCCCATCAGCTCTTCGCGGGTCTCGTAGCGGACCACGTCGCCGAACCGCTCCCGCAGCGCCGAACCCGCATCGCGCACGGCGATCGCGGTCTGCGCGAGCAGCTCGGCGTCGGACGCGGAGCCGGTGGTGGCGGTGGCGGGTGCGGTGGCGGCAATCCCGGTGGTCCGAATCGACTCGGGCATGGCGGTGCTCCCATCTGAGCAGGGGTGATGAGGCGGACCAGGCGAAGATCGTGTTTCTCTCGCGCCTGCACCTCGAAGGTAGGAGGGCCCGTCATTAACAGCAAGTGCATGTAAAGCACGGCTAGGATGACTCTCATGCAATTGGACTTGAACCTCCTCGCCGCGCTCGATGCGCTCCTGGAGGAAGGCAGCGTGGCCGGAGCCGCTGAGCGCCTGCATGTCACCGCCCCCGCGATGAGTCGAAGCCTCGGCCGGATCCGGCGCACGACGGGGGATCAGATCCTGGTGCGTACCGGGCGCACGATGACCCCGACGCCGTACGCGATCGCCGTCCGGGAACAGGTTCATGAGCTGCTGCAGCAGGTCCGGGGCGTCCTGGCGCCGAGCCGCGAACTCGACCTCTCGACACTCGAGCGCACCTTCACACTCCGCTGGCACGACTCGCTCGTCGCCCTCGGCGGTCCCGCGCTTCTCGCGGCCGTACGCGAGCAGGCGCCGGGCGTGCGTTTGCGCTTCATCGCTGAGTCGAGCGTCGACACCCCCGAGCTGCGGCGCGGTGAGATCGACCTGGAGGCCAACGCGAACCGCCCGACCGCGCCCGACCTTCGCGCCGATCAGGTGGCTGAGACCCCGCACGTCATCGTCGTGCGGCGCGGGCACCCGCTCACCCGGGTCAAGGCCGTCACCGCCGCGCGATACGCCACGGCCGAACACATCACGGTCTCGCGGCGCGGCAAGCTGAGCAACGCCCTCGACGACGCTCTCGCGCGGCTCGGCCTCACCCGACGGGTGGTGGCGGCCGCGCCCACCGACTGGGCCGCGTTCGAGTTCGTGCGCGGCTCCGACCTCCTCGTCACAGCCCCCGAGTCGACGACGCGTTCAGCGGCCACGGCTCTCGGTCTGACCCTGCTCCCCCTGCCGTTCGAACTACCGCCGGCCGCGGTGTACCTGTCCTGGCATCAGCGCTATGACACCGACCCCGCACACGTCTGGCTACGCGATCTGGCGCGGACCGCGTTGGCGTCCCGAGGTGACCCACACCTTTGACCAGCAGATGGAGATCCAGTCCCGGAACAACTGCTGGAAGCACGACGAAGACCGGGCGGAAGGCTGCGAGCGGGCCCGTATCGGACGTCGCGAGTGGCGAAGCCCCGGTCAGCCGGAGGCGTTCTACCGGCGTACCGCCGAGATCAGGCCACCGGGCCGCTCCTCCCGCTGCGGCGGGGTGCTGATCGGGCGGCCGTAGGCGGCAGCGCACTCGCGCAGGGTGTGGCTGCGGGCCTCCCAGCCGTGCCCCGCCAGCCAGGCGACCGGGTCGTCGGGCATCTCCGAAAGCCACATGGACGCCGCCGATCCCGGCACCGCGCCCGCGCCGAAGCGCTCGATCACGCCACGTGAGCCCAACGTCAGACCCATCCGACTGCCTGCCGCCGACTGCGTGCTGATGCGGGCCAGCAGGAGCTCCACCGCATCCTCGGGCAGATAGATCAGCAGCCCTTCGGCGATCCACGCGGTCGGCTCGGTCGGGTCGTGCCCTGCGGCGGCCAGCGCGCCTGGCCAGTCGTCACGCAGATCCACCGCGACGGTGATCCGCTCGCAGCGCGCGACGGCCCGCTCCTGGTGCAGCACCGCGGCCTTGAAGTCCAGGGGGGCGGCGGTGTCCACCTCGAACAGCCGGGTTCCCTGGGGCCAGTCCATCCGGAAGGCGCGGCTGTCCATGCCGGCACCGAGCAGCACGACTTGCCGGACCCCGGACGCGCAGGCCTCCTGCAACAGGTCGTCGAGGAACTTCGTCCTGATGACGATGGAGAACGACACGGCCAGCCGGCGGCGTCGCGCGGCCTCGTCATCGGGCAGCGACGGCGAGGAGGGCCACAGACCGCCGGCGGCGGCGAAGGCCCGTGCCAGCGGGTCGCGGAACAGCGCGTTCTCCCGCTCGGTCTCCAGCGCCCGCACCCTGGCCACCCCCACCGACGTGGCCCACACTCCCGACGGCTGCACCCGCTCCTGCTCATCAGTCACCGCGCCAGCCTAGAGGGTCGGTTCCAGGTGGCCTGCTGAGTGAACCTGCGCTCCGGACGGCGTACCCGCGCGACAAGACCCCCGGCTGGTGGGCCGGTTCAGCCTGCCCGGGTGAGGAGTTCCTCCGACAGGGCCCACAGGCGTCGGCCGTTGTCCGGGTCTACGGCGTAACGGGCGACGCCGTGCAGAGTGCCGGAGCGGCGGTCGACGATCTCGGTCTCGTTGCAGTCGACGAAGTAGCGGCCGCCGGCGCCTTCGAGCAGCGGCGAGGTGGCGAGGAGCGCCGATGTGGCGGCACCCTGTTCGACGGATTTGATCAGCTCGGCGGGGACGCGGCCGCTCCCCCGGCCGCCGGTGTGCCGTTGCAGGTTCGTGTAGACGGCGCCCGGCATCAGGGCGTTGGCGGTGATGTTGTCGCCGGCCCAGCGGCGGGTCGCTTCCACCGCGAACAGGACTCCTGCGGTCTTGGACTGTCCATAGGCGAGCCACGGGTCATAGGGGCGGAAGGCGAAGTTGACGTCGTCCCACACGATCGGTGACCGCTGATGACCGGTGGAACTCACCACTACGACACGGGCGTTGCCGTCGGCGGCCAGCGCGGTGCGCAGGCCGGTGGCGAGGGCGAAATGGCCCAGGTGATTGGTGGCGAACTGCCACTCCCAGCCCTGCTCGGTGTACTGCTCGGGGCAGGCCATGACGCCCGCGTTGTTCACCAGGACGTGCAGCGGGTCCTGCCAGGCGGTGGTGAAGGCCGTGACGGACGCGGGATCGGTCAGGTCGAGGTGCATGGTCCGCACGTCCTGGTTGCCGGTCGACCCGGTGATGTCCTTGGCGACGCGTTCGCCCGCCGCCACGTCCCGTACGGCGAGCGTGACGGCCGCACCGGTGGCCGCCAGGGCGCGGGCCGTCTCCGCCCCGATTCCGGAGGAGGCGCCGGTGACCACCGCACGGCGGCCGGTGAGGTCGACCCCTGACACGACCTCGCCGGCGGTGCTGGAGAAACCGAACGGGGTGGTGATGGCACTCATGAGTGAACTCCTTGCGTGTACTCAGGTGTGACGTGACGGCTCGGTGCGTTCAGGGCGTGAGGATCCGGTCCTGCTCCACCGGAGGTGTGCCGTCGTGCCAGTCCAGGGCCTTGCCGAAGCGGATCAACTCGCCGTACAGGGCGGGATCGGCGCCTTCGGTGAAGACCAGGTCGAGCAGGGCCGCGGCGGCCTGGGCCGGTGACTGCGCCTGGCTGTAGTCGCTGAACCAGGGGCGCGAGGTGGCGGTGTCGACCATGCCGGGGCACACGGACGCGATCAGTGTGCCGGTGGCGAGGTCGCGTGCGCGGCGTTCGGCGGCGACGGCACGGACGGCGGCGACCTGGGCCACCTTCGAGGGCACGTTCAGCCAGATCGGCCAACCCGCCTCCTGTGCGGTCTTGTTGTGGATGGCGCCACGCCAGGACTCGACGGCGTACTCGACCTGGTCGAGGCTCGCGCCGTCGAACAGGTGGCGCAGCCGCGGGTCGAGATGGCCGAGGGTGCCCAGGCTGCTGGCCACGACGAGCAGTCGGCCGCCCGGGCGAAGGACGGGGCCGAAGGAGCGCAGAATCGCGTGCGTGGCGGTGTTGGAGACGTCGATGAACTCGTCCGCCCGCTCGGCCTGTGACTCTTCGGGCCGTACACGGGCGACTGCGTTGGAGATGATGACGTCGACTCCTCCGTGCCTGGCGCGGAGGTCCTCGGCGAGGCGGGATATGGCCTCGGTGTCGGTGACGTCCAGGACCCGGCCCTCGACGCGGGCGCGGGTGGCGGGCAGCCGGCTGACCTCACCGACGGCTTCGGTCACGCGCCGGTGACTGCGGCCGGTGAGCAGGACCAGGTCGTCCGGGCCCATGCGGGCGGCCAGTCCTTCGACGAGGGCGCGACCGAGTCCTTGGTTGGCGCCCGTGACGAGGGCGATGCGGGATGCGTTCATGCATGCCACGCTAGGAACCCCTCGTCCATGAGTCCAACGAAAGTTCGGCACGAGTAGCATGCGTAAACGTCATGGACTTCTCGGATGTGTCACTCACCGCGCTGCGCGTCTTCCGCGCCGTCGTCGAACAGGGAACCTTCACCGCGGCCGCCGCGTCGCTGGGCTACACCCAGTCCGCGGTCTCCCGGCAGATCGCCTCGATCGAGCGGGCCGCGGGCGCCGAGCTGCTGGAGCGGCGGCGCGACGGCGTACGGCTCACCGCGGCCGGCCGGGTCGTCCTGCGTCGTGCGACGACCGTGGTCGACGAGATCGACGCGACGGCCCGCGAACTGTCCGGCCTGCCCGGGCAGGCGGGCACGGTCCGCCTGGGATGGTTCCCCAGCGCCGGCGCCGTTCTGGTGCCCCGCACCCTGGCCGCACTGCGCCGCACGGACCCGGACCTGCACGTCGTCGGCCGGGAGGGCAGCACCCCCGCGCTGGTGCGCGCCCTGCGGGCCGGCAGCCTCGACCTCGCCCTGCTCGCCTCGGCCCCGCCCTTCCGGCCGCCGGACGCCGAATCGCCCCCGCTCGTGCTGCAGACACTCACCGAACGCGCCCTCTGCCTGGCGGTGCCCGCCACCCATCCCCTGGCCCGCGGCGACTACATCGACGTGGCCGACCTGCGCGGGCAGCGATGGATCGCCGGTTCCTCCTCGGGAGAGGACAAGCTCATGGGCGTGTGGCCGGGCCTGGACGAGCGGCCCGAGATCGCCCACACCGCCCGCGACTGGCTCGCCAAGCTCCACCTGGTCGCCGCCGGCTGCGGACTGACCACCGTGCCCGCCGTACTCGCCTCCGCCGCGCCACCCGGCGTCCGCATCCTGCCCGTCCGCGGCGGCCCCCAGGAACAACGGCGCCTCCTCCTGGCCCGCCTCCCCCACCCGCCGAGCACCCCGAGCGTCCGCGTGGCAGCCGCCCTCCGCGCGACCGCCCTCGCCGCCGACACACCCCTGGCCGACACACCTCCCGCATGACGCAGCGGGCGACACCGGGCCCGCACCGCACTCGACCGTCGGGCGCGTGTACGCGGCGTCGCGCTCAGAACGACGGTAAGCAGGCCCGCCTCGGGCATCTCCAGGCGCTCCACGACGTGGGCCGGCGAAAGCGTCGCCGTGCCAAGCTTCCTGACGGGACCTTCGACGCGGGCCTCGACAAGTTCCGCTTCCTGGATCCGGTCGCAGCCGGCGACGCGGTGGCCCGCCTCCTGCTGCCGGTGGCCGACCGGCTGGCCCCGAGCCAGGACGCCGCGTCGACCTGCTGCTCCGCGTGGCCGCCACCGCGCACGGCCTTGCCGTATTCCTGCGCCAGAAACCGTTCGGAGTGGGCAGCGGAGCCCTCGCCGACACGGAGGAGAAGGCCGCCCGCACGGTGCGGGACCTCGCACGGCAGCACAGCGCCTGATCCACTTCAGACGGTCGTTCACGAGCTGATCATTTCCCGAGACCGTGGGTGAGAAGGCTCTCCGCGGTGTCCTCGATGGTGTCCTCGATGGGACGCGCCCGCCATCCGAGGAGTTGCTCGGCCTTGGCGCTCGTGGCGTCGAGGTCCCGGCCGAGCTGATGCCTCAGCAGTCGCAGCTCAGGGTTCGCGACGCCCAGCGCGCGTGCGAGCCACACCGGCAGTTCACGGGTCGGGGCCTTCGCGGCGCGTTCACCCAGGCGGTCACGCAGGATGCGCGCGATCTCGACCACACGCAGGCTGTGCCCGGCGATCGCGAGGAATCGTTCGCCGGCGGCTGCCGGATCGGTCATCGCACGCAGGTGCAGATCCGCGACGTCCCGGACGTCGACGAAGCCCATGCCGAAGGGAGGGCACGCGGGCACTCGCCCTTCGAGCATGCGGCGCACGAGACGCAGGGACGGCGGGTCGTCGGGGCCGAGCAGTGGCCCAAGAACCCCCACGGGATGAACCGCCGCCAGTTCCAGAGTGCCGCCCTCTTCCTTGATGAACTGCCAGGCGGCACGCTCGGCAAGCGTCTTGGACCGCTGGTAGGGCGGAATGTCGGCGTCGACGTCGGTCCAGTCCTCCTCGGTGAACGGGGCCGAGCGCGGCGGATGACCTATGCCCACGGCGCCGAAGGCGCTCGTCAGGACGACCCGACGCACCCCGGCGTCCCGGGCGGCGCGCAGCACCCGCAGGACGCCCTCCCGTGCCGGGACCACCAACTCGTCGTCGGTGGCCGGGGTGAGGCGCAGCGTCGGCGAGGCGACGTGAAGGACGTAGTCGCAGCCGGCGACGGCCTCCTCCCAGCCGTCGGGCTGTTCGAGGTCGGCGCGGACGACCGTGAGGCGGTCGTCGTCGAACGTCGTCGCCGCGTGGAGCCAGGAGCGCAACTCCGGCTCACGCTGTGGGGTGCGGACGGTGGTGCGGACGGTGTGGCCGGCGTCGAGCAGGGCCCGCACACACCAGCTCCCGAGGAATCCCGTCCCTCCGGTGACCAGTACGCGTGTCATGTGTGTCTCCTCAACTCGCGAGTCGTGTGTCGAGAGGCGTCAGACGGCGCTCCGCCTGACGCCGTCGGGCAGCGGCCACGCTGCTGCCGAGGAGGGCGTGGCCGATCATGATGGGGTAGATCACGGCGCGCTCGAACATGCCCACGTTCCACATCCAGCCGGTGAACACGTCCGCCATGAAGAGGGGAAACGCGAGCAGTCCGGCGGTGCCGAGCGCGACACTCGCGAGGGACCTGCCCCTGCTGAGACCGATCCGGGCTCCGCTGACTCCGACGACGATCGCCATGAGGTTCCCGGCGAGCATGACGCCCTGCGCGCCGAGGGTGTGAAACGCGATCAGGCCGTTGTCGACGTTCGCGTGGGAGCCCTGGAAGATGCCGACGAGCGAGACCCCGGTGCCGGCGAGGACGGCGAGCGTCACGATGACGGTCGGGCGGACGCCCTGGCGCGGGTCGAACACGAGGAAGGCGCCGACGATCAGGAGGACGCCGTAGATCACCCAACCGGTGTCCATGACGGCGCCGAGTGGGGAGTTGGCGACCTGGCCGAACGCGGTCTGGGGCGGGCCGGTCAGGCCGAGGTGGCTGACCCAGTTGTACAGGGGCGAGTACGGCGGGTCCTGCCATGCGGCGGCGGTGACGAACTCGGCGATCCAGGACACGAGCGGGCCGAGGAGGATGAGGAGGGCTCCGGCGCGGGCCGCCGCACCGGAGCGGACGATGGGGTTCATGCCAGAGCCATGCCGGGGACGCGCTGCCGGATGGCCTCCATCTCGGCCTCGTCGGAGACGCCCTGCCAGTCGTATCGGGGGGTGTACGGCGACTCCAGGGCGCGCACCTCGTCATCAGCGAGCTCGATGTCGAGGGAGGCCACGGCTTCGTCGATCTGCCGGATCGAGCCGGCGCCGACCAGCGGCGCGGTGACGACCGGCTGACGACGCAGCCAGGCGAGCGCGATCTGTGCGCGGCTTGCGCCGTGGGCGTCCGCGACCTGTCCGACCGCGTCGATGATCGCGTGGTTGGACACCTCTTCCGCGGGCGAGTACAGCAGGTCCGCGTAGGCTCCGTCGGTCTCGGAGCGCGCCGTCGAGCGGGCGTCGTCCCAGCCCCGGGCGAGGCGGCCGCGGGCCAGCGGCGACCAGATGATCGTGCCGACGCCCTCGTCCAGGCACAGCGGGATCATCTCCCGCTCCTCCTCACGGGCGAGCAGGTTGTAGTGGTTCTGCATGGACACGAACCGTGCCCAGCCGTTCTGCTTCTGCAGGTTGAGCGCCTTCGCGAACTCCCATGCGTGCATGGACGAGGCGCCGAGATAACGGACCTTGCCCGCCTTCACAAGGTCGCTGAGCGCCTCCAGCGTCTCCTCCCACGGAGTGCTGTGGTCGTTGCGGTGGATCTGGTAGAGGTCGATGTAGTCGGTGCCCAGGCGGCGCAGCGAATGATCGACCTCGGTCATGACCGCCTTGCGCGACAGTCCCCGTCCGTTGGGTCCCAGCCGCATCGGATGGCGGAGCTTCGTTGCGATCACCACGGCGTCGCGGTCGGCGAAGTCCTTGAGTGCGCGGCCGAGGATCTCCTCGCTGGAACCGTTCGAGTACATGTTGGCGGTGTCGAAGAAGTTGATGCCCGCGTCCAGGGCGTGCTTGATCAGCGGCCGTGCCTCCTGTTCGCCCTTCGACCAGACGGGGTGGCCCCGGTCGGGCTCGCCGTAGGTCATCGCGCCGATGGCGATGGGCGACACGTCGAGGCCGGTCGTGCCGAGCTTGATGTATTGCATGACGCTCCTTAGAGTATGTGGAGAGCTCTCCGCATAACGTAGTGGAGAACTCTCCACTTAGCAAGGTGAGGTCCCGTGGCCCGTTCAGACGCCGTTGAGAACAGAGCGCGCATCCTCGCTGCCGCCCGCGAAGCGCTCACAGCGGACGGCAGCACGTCGATGAACCAGATCGCCCAGCGCGCAGGGGTCGGCGCCGGCACCCTGTACCGCAACTTCCCCACGCGCGAAGCGCTGGTCCTGGCCGTCTACCAGGACGAGGTCACACGCATCGTCGACACCGTCCCCGGACTGCTGGCGAAGATGCCGCCGCTGGAAGCGCTCCGCCACTGGACGACCGACCTCGTCGAGGCCATGCGCAGAAAGCACGGCCTCGGGGACGCCCTCAGCCCGGGTGCACACCAGGCGATCAGCGAGCAGAGCTACGGCCCCGTCGTCGCCGCCATCACCGAACTCCTCGACGCCGGCAAGAAGGACGGAAGCATCCGCGTGGACGCCGACCCAGGCGACTTCCTCCAACTCACCGGCGCGCTCTGGCGCGCCGCGTCCACCCCGCAGGACCGCGCTCCCCACATGCTCGCGCTCATCCTCGACGGACTCCGCACGCACCGGTAGACAACGCGCAGCGCACGTCCCACCGATCGCTGATCAAAGTAGTCGGGTTGGCCACGACGACCTGCAACTCGCGGCCCCCGATACGCTGTTGGTTCGATTTCAGGGGTTCGGGGGTTCGGGAGTTCGGGGGTCAGTGGTGACAGGTCGCTATGACGCCGTCCGTGCGGTGGAGGTGCCACCGAACTTGGGAGCGATCGCCGATCTGACCCCGGTGCGTGACCAGGAGCGGCCGGCATGGCTGGCCCTGGGCGAGGACGGGACGATCAGCCGTTGGGACGTGACAACTGGTGATCACGAGGCGGTCGGGACCACAACCGTTTGGGCAGAACCCGACCCCGAACCATGGAACGACCGTGAAATCCGCAGACGCCTGCACGCCTCCCACGACGGCGACTTCTGCGCGGTGGTCAACGACTACGGTCGATTCGGGGAGGTGATCGACCTGCGGACCGGCGAGGTCACGCTGGCCTTGGAGAACGAGGGGCACCACTCGGACACCGTGCCGTTCTCGCTGGCGTTCGGACGGAGCCATGGGCGCTGTGTCGTGATCCACCGCACGGACTGGAACCGGCTTGATGTGTCGGACGCGGAAACGGGAGCGCTGCTGACCGATCGGTCGTTCCTCTCGCCCGCCGAGGAAGACGGCTTGCCGGAGCATCACCTCGACTACTTCCACGGCGCCCTGTACGTGAGCCCTGACGGAAAGCGGATCCTGGACGACGGCTGGATATGGCATCCGGTCGGCGTCCCCTCGGTGTGGGATCTTGACCCATGGATCGAGGGCAACGTGTGGGAGTCCGAGGACGGTCCGAGCCGGGTCGATGTGTGCGGCCGGGAGTACTACTGGGACCACGCCATGACCTGGATCGACTCCGCCCGGGTCGCCATCGGGGGAATCGGCGACGACGACCTCGCCATGCGGCCCGGGGCACGGATCTTCGACACGAGTCGAACCGGTGAGAGGGGAATGGCCGTAGAGCTCCTTACATTTGAGGGCCCGGCCGGGCGGTTCTTCAGCGATGGCACCCGCCTGTTCAGTTCCGGTGACACCGGTCTGTCCACATGGGATCCGGCCGAGGGGAACCTCTTGGGCGCCGTTCCCGGATTCTCCCCCACGCATCACCACCCCAGCACCGGGCAGTTCTTGGAACTCGCTGACGGTGTGGTCCGCCTGTGGACTGCGTGACCGGCACCTTGTCGCCTGAGTGCTCGTGACCGAAGCATGCGTAGACATCTATAAAGACGAGCGAAGCCCATAAAGGGAAATTTATTCGCGAATGTCCGGTATAAGGCCCGCCGGTTCGGCAACCCGCACGGCATGGTACGGACATTGAAACGGCATGGAAGGCACGGCGGGCACAGCGATGCCGACCGCGAGGTCGAGGCTGGTCGGGGGACGGGCGCCGGACCGGATGAGCAGGTGGAGCGGCAGTCACCGGACACCCCGACTGACCTGCCTAAAAGCTCCTGGGGGGCAATACTGAAAGGCACTCTGAAGGAGTTCAAGAGAGATGAGCTGACCGACCGGGCCGCAGCGCTGACCTACTACGGAATCCTGGCGCTGTTCCCGGCCCTGCTGGCCCTGATCTCGCTGCTTGGGATCGCCGGCCACTCGGCGACACAGAAGGTGCTGGACAACATACAGAAACTCGCCCCGGGCGCGGCCCGCGACGTGCTCAGCAGCGCGGTGAAGCAGATGCAGGGCAACGCCGGGATCGGCTCGATCATGGCGATCGTAGGCCTCGTCCTCGCGGTGTGGTCGGCCTCCGGCTATGTCGCCGCGTTCATCCGCAGCGCGAACGCGGTCTACGACGTCCCCGAGGGGCGCCCGGTGTGGAAGGTGCTGCCGGTCCGGGTCGGTGTGACCGTCGTGCTCCTGATCCTGGCCGTGATCAGCGCGCTGATCGTCGTCTTCACCGGCAGCCTGGCACAGCAGCTGGGTACCACGCTGGGCATCGGGGACACGTTCTTGACGGTGTGGTCCATCGCCAAGTGGCCGGTGCTCGTGCTCCTGGTCACCACCATGATCGCGATCCTTTACTGGGCGACTCCGAACGCCAAGGTCCGCGGCTTCCGCTGGATCACACCGGGCAGTCTGCTGGCTCTGGTGATCTGGATGATCGTCTCCGCCGGCTTCGCGCTGTACGTGGCGAACTTCGCCTCGTACAACAAGACCTACGGCACGTTCGCCGGCGTGATCATCTTCCTGGTGTGGCTGTGGATCACGAACCTGGCGATCCTGCTCGGCCTGGAGTTCGACGCCGAGATGCACCGCCAGCGCGTCGTCGCGGGCGGCCATCCAGCCGACCAGGAGCCGTATGTCCAGCCGCGCGACACCCGCAAGTGGGACGAGGAGGACCGCCGCCGCCTCGAGTCATGAGCGGCCGGGATCACGGCCACGGCCTCGTCGGGCCCCACCGACACCTCCCAAGCGACCTCGAAACGTCACAGCACCTACCGGACGCCGACGAAGGACAGGTGAGCACCCATGACAGCTGAAGGCTCCCACCGCACCGGCGGTGCGGCGCAAGAACCGGTCGGCGACCTGGTCCAGCGCGCCTCCCAGCAGTTGTCCCAGCTGGTCCGCGACGAAATGCGCCTGGCGCAGGCGGAGATGACCCAGAAGGGCAAGCGGTTCGGCAAGGGCGGCGGCCTGTTCGGCGGCGCCGGCCTGATGGGTGTCCTCACCCTGCAGGCACTGGTGGCGACCGCGATCGCCGCGCTGTCGCTCGTCCTGGACGTGTGGGCGGCGGCGCTGATCGTCACCGCCGCCCTGGCCGTCGTCACCGCGGTGATGGCGCTGCTGGGCAAGCAGCAGATCAGCAAGGCATCCCCACCGGCGCCGGAACAGACCATGGACAGCGTCAAGGCCGACGTGGCCGAGATCAGGGAGAAGGCACAGCGATGACCCCGGACAACCCGCACAGCGGCGATGAGGCAGCATCCTCCCCGGAGGAACTGCGTGAACAGGTGGAGTCGACCCGCCAGGAGCTCGGCGAGACCGTCGAGGCGCTGGCGGCCAGGACCGACGTGAAGACACGAGCCCACGAGGCGACGACCGCCGTCAAACAGCAGGTCGCGCAGAGGACGACACAAGTCAGGACCCAGCTGCGGGACAAGGCGACGCACGCGGCCCACGTGGTGCAGGACAAGACGCCGGAGCCGGTGCGGACGAAAGCCGCCGCCGCTTCCGAGCAGGTCCGACAGACAGCAGTACATGCCGGTCAGCTCGCCCGGGAGAAGGCTCCTGAGCCGGTACGCGAGAAGGCCGGCCAGGGCATGCAGGCAGCACGGGCCAACCGCGTCCCGCTGCTCGTCACGGCCGGCGCACTCGTCGCGGTGCTGTCCATCCGCCGCCTCAGGAGGCACCGATGAAGGCCTCCAAACTCGCCTACAAGCCGGTGGGCATGGCCATGGGCGCCGTCAGCGGCGTGGTGGCCGGTTCGGTGTTCAAACAGGTCTGGAAGAAACTCGGACACGAGGAGGACGCCCCCGACGCCACCGACGAGCAGCGCACCTGGCGCGAGGTACTGACCGCAGCCGTCCTGCAGGGCGCGATCTTCGCCGGGGTGAAAGCCGCCGTCGACCGCAGCGGCGCCACCGCCACCCGCCGGCTGACCGGCACCTGGCCCGGCTGACCTCTCCCCGGCTCCTTGTACGACGGTCACAGGCCGCGCCATGACCGCCCCCCTTCCGCCGATGACTTTTCGGTGGTCGTGTCGTCTACCCCTCGACGAGACGAAGGGAGCGCACCATGCGCAAGATCATTGTTTGTACGTTCCTGACACTGGACGGTGTCATGCAGGCGCCTGGCGGTCCGGACGAGGACGCCGAGAGCGGCTTCGAGCACGGCGGCTGGCAGAGGCCGGTGACCGACGACGAGGTCGGCGCGGCCATCGCCGACTGGTACGAGCCCTCCGACGCGATGCTGCTCGGCCGCAAGACGTACGACATCTTCGCGTCGTACTGGCCGACCGCCGATCCCGACAACCCGTTCACCGCTCGGATGAACAGCATGCACAAGTACGTGGCGTCCCGGACCCTGACGTCCCTCGAGTGGCAGAACTCCACACTGCTGGAGGGCGACGTCGTCGACGCCGTTCGCACACTGAAAACCACCGACGGAGGCGACATCAACGTCGTCGGCAGCGGCGACCTCGCCCAGACCCTCATGCAGCACAGCCTCGTCGACGAATACCGGCTGACCATCCATCCGGTGATCATCGGCACCGGCAAGCGGCTGTTCGCCGACGGAGCGATCCCCACGGCGCTGGAGCCGGTCAGCGTCTCGACGACCAAGAGCGGCACCATCGTCGGTGTCTACCGGCCGAACGGCGCGCCCCGTTACGACAGCTACTAGCCAGACGCCCTCTGTCAGGCGTTCTTGATCCTGCGCACCGCCTTCACCGCGGCGCCGATCCTGTTCGGGCTGGACAAGTTCGCCAACCTGCTCGTGGACGACCCGCCTGCCTCGCGCGCTGGATCAACGACCTCGTTCCCGGCAGCGTGCAGGCGGCCATGTACGGAGTGGGCGTGATCGCCGGCGTCGCCGTCGGCCTGGCCCGCCCGTCACCGCTCGCCGACCGGGCGTAGCTGCCGGATCACACAGGTCCGATGACGACCCGCAGGTCCCCTTGCTGCCGGCACCGCAGGCGTGCCGGCGGTCGTCGGCGACGGTCGCACGGGCGGCCCGACTGCCCGGCTGCCCGTGGGGCGTTCCTGCCGGCGGAGCCCGCTGATGGAACTACGACCCTGCGGACGCTATCCGAACAGGCGTCGCTGGATCTCCCGCCGGTAGTCCTCGAGTGTCCGGTCGAGATGTGCCGCCGTGGCCTCGGCCGCCTCGTCGGGTCGGCCGTCGCGAATGGCCCGGTAGATGGCCTCGTGTTCCTCGACCGCCGCCCCGGTGTTCTCGCCGAGCGTGTCATGGATACCGATGGCGCTGGACTGCCGCTGCAGACGTCGCGCGTCCCGCACGGCGCTCACGAGGAAGGTGTTGTGCGACGCCGCGGACACGGCCGCGTGGAAGTCTTCGTCCGCCTGGTTGAACACGTCGACCTGGCCGTGCACGAACCCGTGCCGGCACTGCTCCATGGCCACCTCGATGGTGCGCAGTTCCGAAGGAGTGGCGCGGGTGGCCGCCAGACTGCTGGCTGACATCTCCTGGACCCTGCGGAACTCGAACAGCATCAGCACGTGGTCGATGTCGACGGGACGGAAGAAGCCGCCCCAACGGCTGGTGACGAGCATGCCTTCGTCGTCCGCGACGAAGAGACCCCTCCCCTTGTGGGCCCGTATCCGGCCCAGTGCCGAGAGGATCTTCACGGCTTCCCGCACCACCGCCCTGCTGGTGCTCAGCATCTGGGCCAGGTCGATCTCCGTGGGGAGCCGGTCACCTGGCGCCAGCCGCTCCTCGGCGATGTACTCGAGGATCCGCTCCGCCACGATCTCGTACCCGGGACGGTAGCCGCGCCGCTCGTCCGTGCCGTTCACTGCCGCAGGCGCAGCGGGAAGGACCTGAGCAGGCAAGGCCGCTTCGATCGCTGGCGTGTCGTCCATTTGTGCTGCCTCCCGGGTGACTACGGCGACGGCGACTGATCGCTGAGGCGCCGACATCATCGTAACGCAGTGAACTATAAGTCGTACTCATTCTGACCAAGATCTACGATGCGAGTTCGGGATGTACAAGCTCGCAAATGCCATTAACTGGCTGTAATGCCCACCCCTACCCTGACATCAGCCCCAAGTCGCCAAATTGGCGCCGTACACACTCTTGACGCCTCCCTCGATAAGGCGGCTAATTCCTTCCACGTCGATAGCAGTACAGCCGCCTTCAGTGTCGAGGCCCGCCCGGGGCGACCCGGCGTCGACCCATCCTCGCGCCGCCCCCGATCCGGACGAGGAGCCACGTGGCGTCGGCACCGAGGGCTTCGTCGTACGGGACGACCTGCGCCGGCGTTGGGACTGCAGCCGCGACGGTGTGCTCCGCTCCATCGAGGACACCTTCGCCACGCCGCTGATCGACAAGCACGACCACCACGAGGCAGCCACCTGGAGGAACCGGAGGGGTCGCGTTCCGGTAGGGGCGGCCATGGTCAGGCTGACTACGTCTGGGGATGCGACGTGCGTACGACGCCTGCTCTGCCCTGGGTTGGACGAGGCGGCGGCTCTGACCGGCTTCCACGCCTGGCGGCAGGCCATGGCCGGAGGTGGCGGGTGCTGGCACGGCCCCGCCGACCGCCGGCAGCTGACCTGCCGGAGGTGGCGGGGCCGTCGCCTCAGACGCGGAATGTCACTGAATCGTCCAGAGCTGGTTGGTCTGGTTCAGCGGTGTCCACTGGTCGAGCGCTGCACCGTTGGTGGTCGAGCCGCCTGAGACCTCCAAGGCCTGCTTGGTCTCGAAGTTGCGGATGACGTAGCCGCTGCCGGCCGACTCGAAGTACCAGAGCTGGTTGTTGCCGGCGTTGTAGGTGTACTGGACGGCCGCCGCACCCTTGCCGTGGGAGCCGTTGCGGACATCCAGGACCTTGCCGCTGTTGCGATTGACGATCTTGTAGAGGTTTCCGCTGACCCGCACGATGTTCCACTGCTGGTTGGTGCCCGAGTTGGCCTGCCACTGGATCACGGCGGTGTCGTCCGTGGTCGCAGCCTGATAGACGTCGGCAAGCAGACCGCTGTTGACGTTCTTGATCGTGTAGTTCGCCGACGGGTTGAAGGACGGGGCGGTGCCCGAGTTCTCCAGCGCGGTGCCGGCCTGCTGCACGCTGAAGTCGTCGATGTAGAAGTAGCTGCCGTCGGTCTTCGCGACTCGCACGTACCGGAACTTCTGCCGAGCGTCGATCTTGGACGTCAGCGTCGAGGTGTACGGGAGGGTGGCGCTGTCCTGGCGTCCCAGCACCGTGTAGTCGGCGAAGCCGGCGTCGTTGGAGCCGCGTATCTCGAAGTTGCTGCGGGTTTCCGGCTGGTCGATGTCCTGGCGGGTGGTGAAGGAGAACTGGCCGAGTCGGTAAGTGCTGCCGAGGTCGACCTGCCACCAGGCCGAGGTGTCGCTCCCCGTGGGGGACCAGCCGGTCGTCGGGTCGTTGTCATTGGCCTTGGGCGGCGCCCAGCCGGAGTTGAAGACGGAGGACGCGGTGGCCGACTTGCCGTAGGCGAGATTGACCTTCGCCGGCAGTCCGCGGTAGGCCGACTGCAGACCCGAGGCCTGTATGACCGCGGTTCCGGTGGTCGTGTTGTTGGAGAGGGTGACGTTGGGGCCGTTGGCGTTGCGGTTGATGAAGTTGTCCGTGTGCGACAGGACGTTGTTCGCCACCGTCATGTTGCTCGAGCCCTCGTCGAGATAGATGCCGGCGACGGCCGAGGAACACGCGGTGGGCGTGCGGACCACATCGTGGATGTAGTTGTTGTTGATCACTGTGCCGGGGTCGTTGGAGAGGTGGTAGATGGCTGCCGCGTCGCACAGTTGGTTCATCACGTTGCCGATGCGGTTGTAGCTGACGGAGTTGTCGCCCTCCGCGTTGGCGGCCGACTGCCAGCCCCAGCCCAGGGAGATCGCGGCCCACGGGGAGTCGGAGATGTCGTTGTGGTCGATGGTGGTGCCGTGCACGAAGCCCGCGTTGATGCCGGCGGTGCCGTAGTAGTCCTGACCGGTGCGGTTGATCAGGTTGTTGGTGACGGTGACACCGCTGACGACCTCGCGTGCGTCCTCGCCCGCGGGTGAGGTGGGCGGGTTGTATACGGTGTGGTACTCGACGTCGGGGTCCGAGAACTTGCCCACCATGATCCCGTTGCCCGCGATGTCCTGGACGACGTTGCCGGTGACGGCGGAGTTGTGGACGCCGTGGTGCAGGTCCAGGGCGGTCGAGCCCATCTGGGTGAAAGTGTCGCCGGTGAAGGACAGGTTGTCGGCGTTCGCGGCGTGGACACCGGCCGGCGGGCGGTTGACGTACTGCTTGTTGGTGGGGTCCGCGGAGATGTTGTAGTTGCCGCCCTGGCCGTTGAGCAGGCCGTTGTCACTGGCCTCGGTCCAGTTGGTCTGGGTGAAGGTGATGCCGGAGAACTGCAGGTTGTGGACAGGGGAGCCGAGGCTGTCGCCATTGATGTTGAAGAGGGTCTGCAGTGTCGGGACCTGCACGGTGGCCGACGTCATGGTCTCCCCGGGCCGGGGGAGGTAGTAAAGCGTCTGCGCGTCCCTGTCGAGGTAGAACTCGCCCGGCTCGGTGAGGAATTCATGGGCGTTCTCGAAGTGCAGGGGAGAGCCGTTGGACAGCAGCGGATACGGCCGCTGGAAGAGGATGCCGGCCTCGTGGTCCTGGAGCGAGATGTTCGCCATGCCACCGCTGTTGGTGTACGACTTCAGCCGCAGGTAGTTCTCGGCCCACTGCAGCTGCAGCACCATCTCGACCCGGTCGAAGTGGTTCCAGTTCGCCACCTGGGAACTGAGAACCTTCAGAACCTTGGCCGTCTTGTCACTCGCCTGGAGCTGGAAGTTGGAACCGACGTCCGGGTAGCGGGCGCGGGTGGCGCGCACACCGTTGACGTACAGCTGCCGGAAGTCGAGGCTGCCGACCGATGCCTTGTACTGGCCGTTGCCGGCCGACGTCCAGCCGGTGATGGTCTTGGCGCTGGACACGACCGGGGTCTCGGAGCCGTATGCCTGGTAGATGACGTTGTGACCGTTGGTGCCCGAGTCGGCGGTGGTGAAGTCGACCGGGCTGGTGAGGGGGTACGTGCCGCCGCGCAGGTTCACGACGATGTCCCCGGACATGGCCGAGTTCACCGCGCGGACCGCGTCGCGAGCCTTTGCGATCGTCTTGAAGGCCGCTGCCGTACTGGTTCCCGAATTGCTGTCACTGCCGTTGGCGGGGTCCACGTAGAAGCTGGTGTCGGCGGCGTGCGCCGTCTGTGCGGGCAGGACGACGGCTGTTGCCACCAGCAACGTCTGCAGCAGTCCCACGATGAGTCGTGCGGGTCTCACCTGTTGTTCTCCTTACCTTGTTGCGCACCGCGATGCCGGAAGCCCCGTGCGCCGCCTGCGTTCTGGGAGGGGCTGTCGGTGCCCGGGTCGCCGCGATGCCAGATCTCGGGGATGTCCGTCCACTGGCCGCTGGTGCCCCGGTCCGGCCATGGTTCCTGGCGGGGACCAGTGAGCTTCCACCACTCCTCGCGCCGTTCGGGACGGAGCCTGATGGTCTGGGCGATCCCCTTCACTCGCCGCCACGCCCGCCGCGGAGTCCGGTGCCGGACCCCACCGGGGCATCCGCCGAGAACGGCGAGCGGTAGCCAGCGCGGTCGGGGACGAGGTTGACCAGTCGCGAAGCCGATCTTGGTCGTGCAACAGCCCCCCACGATCGGTGAACGGGCTTCCATGTGGCCATGAGTACTCCACTGCGTTGTGGGCGCCCTGAGTAGAGAGGCGGGGTCGACGATGGAAGAAATTAGGCGCTCTATTACGGGCATGGTCAAGACGATGTGCAGGGACAATTTTCGAGAGCCCGGCAACTTTAGGGCCATTTTGTAGGCATTTGCGAAGTACTGCCGTGCCCTATGAGAGGCAGGAGCTCAGAATCACTGGACGCACTGCCAATATGAGTACGACTCATTGAGGGAATCGAGGACTGCAGTATGTCGAGCGGCTGAGAAAGGCGTCAGGTGTGCTCCATCCGCAGCAGCACACGGAGTTGCGTCGGGCTCGTCCCTGGTCTCAGGCTTGGCGAAGCGGAACTCGTTGTCGTGCGCGGAGCGTCGTGTCCGCGGAGCGTCGTGTCCGGCGTCGAAGACGACCAGGATGTCCACGTCCCCCAGCTCCCGCTTGCCACCGTCGACGACGTCGGTGACCACACGGCGACCTGAGCGGCGGTGACCTCAGCGACATCGTCGCCGGAGCCCAGGCGAACTGCGTCCAGCAGCCGGCACCAGGGGTGCGGCCCGTCTCCAGAGCGGCGACGAACGGTACGGCCGGCCCGGCATGAACTGTTCGCTGGAGCGTCCGCTGCGGCTGTGGCAGGACAAGCGGTCCGCGCCACGGAAGGCCGGTGGTCGAGCACGGCGGCCTGATCATCCGCGCAATTGATCATGTCCAGCAGGGCTCCGACGACCGGCCGACGCGGTGGCTAGCACCAGCGTGAAGGCGGCCCCGGACAGCCGGTCTGCCACACGACCGTGACCACCGCGTACACCCCGGGTGAGGCGGAGGCGGCGACCCGTACCTCGGCAAGCGTCAGGACAAGGGCCCCGCACCACCACCCGGACGAGCAAGTCGGCTGTTTGATCGGTTTCTTGAACCTATGTGCGGCAGCATGTGGTGGTCAGGCAGGAGCAACGACGGAAGAAGCGCGCCTATGTCGTCCGGGTACGGCTTTCGCCCCTGGGCTCTCGGCGTGCGGTTCGTGTTGGAGCTGGTGGCCCTGGCGTGCTTCGGCTTCTGGGCGTGGGTCACCGCGCCCGCGTCCCTGCAGTGTGTCTCCGTGATCGCCGTACCCGTGGTCGTGGCTGTGCTGTGGGGGGCGTTCGCCACTCCGGATGATGCGTCCCGGTCCGGGAAGACCGTGATCGCGACCCCTGGCCCGCTGCGGTTCCTGCTGGAGTTGGCCGTGTTCTTCGGTGGTGCGGCGGCCTTGTACGCGGCGGGAGCCCACACTTCCGCCACACTGCTCGGCGCCGCGCTGGTCGTGTACCACCTTCTGTCCTGGGACCGGGTCCTGTGGCTGCTCAGGCACTGAGTACGGTTCTTCTCGCGAAGGCCCTTCCCCGGGGCGAGGCTTGACCTTCCGTCTCGGATCACGTCGGCGACTGAGCCATCCCCTCCGGCTGGACTCACCCACCAACCCACAGCCATCCGACCTATACTCCAACTCCCTTCCACGCGCCCCCCATTGACACCCTTCCGCACCTCCTCAATCAATCAAGACATCCGATGATTGAGGAGCCGTCATGAGTACGTATCCAAGACGTCAGGTCCTCGGCGTCACGGCGGGTGTCACTGCCTCGGCCGCACTTTCCCTCGTCCCCATGACCGACGCCCAGGCTGCTCATGCTGCTCAGGAAGTCGAACAGCACAGGGGGACATGGGCGCCCGTGCCCGCTCCTGTGTCCGTCCCGCTCGACAGCCTCTACGACAACGACGGCATCGACACCGCCTCCGCACGAGGCGGCGACTTCGACGGCTCCGGCTACACGTTCCCCGGCGAGGAGCTCCCGGCCGGCCGGGTGGAGGTGGACGGCGTTCCGTTCGTCTTCCCGTCCTCGGCCGTGGGCGCGAAGAACAACCTCGTTGCGCTCGGTCAGCGCATCGACCTGCCCAAGGGCCGCTACCTGGCGGCCTACTTCCTCACCTCGGGGAGTTACGGCAACGCCTCGGGCAAGGCGACCGTGCACTACGCGGACGGCTCGACCACGACGGCCGGCCTCACCGGAGCCGACTGGTACGCGGCGGGCGGCTCGCTGTCGGCGCCGTACCGCTACGGTCCGGACGGCGCGAAGGACGAACACGGCGTCGGCATCGGCACCTCGGAGGTGTGGGTCGATCCGCAGCGTGAGGCGATCGCCATCACGTTGCCGGTCACCGCCGCACCAGCGCCGAACCAGACCTCGCTGCACGTGTTCGCGCTCTCCCTCCAGCCGGTCGCCCAGGGCCGCGCGCTGGTCCTGCGCGACGTGCACTCCACGAACTCGCTCCTGACGTCCACCGGCGCCCAGAGCGTCGAGGCCATCGTCGTCAACGCGGGTACCGCCGCCGTGTTGGCCGGCGACGACGTGTCGGTACGGGTCACGGTGCCGGGCGCCCGGACCGTGGAGCCCGCCGCCGTCCGCCGACTCGACCCCGGCGAGCAGGCTCGCGTCCGCATCGGCATCCGCAACCGCACGGGGACGGCACCCGGCACGTCCCAGGACGGCGTGGTGACGGTCACCGGCCGGGGCGCCACGGCCGCCACGCGGCGCAGCCGGCTGTCCCTCGGCGTCGCCGACTACCAGCCGACCGAGACCTCCCTCTCCGGTCACCAGGCGCCGTACTGGTTCCACAGCGCCAAGTTCGGCATTTTCATCCACTGGGGCGTGTACTCGGTGCCCGCCTGGTCGCCGGTCGGCAAGCAGTACGCCGAGTGGTACTGGAACCACATGCAGGATCCGGCCAATGCCGTCTACGACTATCACCGGCGGACGTACGGCGAGAACTTCGCGTACGACGACTTCATCCCCCTGTTCAGGGCGGAGAAGTTCGACCCGCGCGCCTGGGTCGAACTGTTCCGGGACGCCGGCGCCCAGTACCACGTGCTGACCTCCAAGCACCACGAGGGCTTCGCCCTGTGGGACACCAAGGCCTCCGACCGCAACGCCGTGAAGATGGGCCCGAAGCGCGACCTGGTCAAGGAGCTGTTCGAGGCGTCCCGGCGCTATACGCCCGAACTCCACCGCGGCCTCTACTTCTCGATGCCCGAGTGGTTCAACCCGGACCAGCCCTGGATGGGCCACGCCCCGCGCAACCCGTACACCCTCGACCCCGTGCCCTACACGGGATACAGCGCGGGCAAGGACTTCGTGAAGGACTATCAGGCCCCGCAGATGCTGGAGCTGATCCACGGGTACGACCCGGAGCTCATCTGGTGCGACATCGGCGGCGCCAACGACAGCGTGCACGTGCTCGCGGAGTACTTCAACCACGCCAAGAACCGGCCCCGTCCCATCGACGTCACGGTCAACAACCGCTCGGGCATCTCCTTCCACGACTTCACGACGCCCGAGTACACGACGTACGACAACACCGTGATCGCCAAATGGGAGTCCAGCCGCGGCCTGGACCCCTTCAGCTACGGCTACAACCAGGCCACGCCCGACGGTTCCTACATGACGACGGAAGAGGTGGTGCACAGCCTGGTGGACATCGTCTCCAAGAACGGCAACTTCCTGCTGGACATCGGCCCGCGCGCCGACGGCACCATCCCGGAGATCATGCAGACGCGGCTGCGGGAGACGGGTCAGTGGCTGCGGACGAACGGCGAAGCCGTCTACGACACGACGTACTGGTCGAAGACGGCGGAACTGGGTGAGGACCTCCGCTTCACCGTCCGCCCGAACCGGGCCTTCTACATCCACTCCCTGGCCCAGCCGGGCTCAAGGCTCACCATCGAGGCGCCGGTGCCGATCCGCAGCGGGGACACGGTGACGATGCTGGGCCACGGCCGGCCACTGAGCTGGACCGTTCGCAACGGAGCGCTGGTGATCGACGTCCCCGCGGCAGCGCGCAAGGCAGGTCAGCACGTGTGGGTCTTCAAGGTGAAGTGGAGCTCCTGACCCGACCGCACCGAACCGACAGCCGTTCCTGCGCGTCATGTGGTGTTCGATCCGGGCTCCGTGGGGATTCCCGTCCTGTGCAGCCCCTCGCCCAGCGAACGGAGCCGACACGGAGTACCCGGATCTGTCCGCACTGCCCGCGGAGTTGCGGGAGGACGTGACCGCGCGTGGTTCGCTCAACGTCCTCCGGATGATGATGCACTCCCCCGCGCCGGCACCGGGCGTGCTGGCGCACCGTGACGGTGCCCGGTACTTCTATCCCCCGGGCAGGACAGGAGCGGACCCGGCCGCGTCCGTGGAGCGGGCATTGACGCATTCCTTGTCGCCGCCGCCCGCGGGGCTGAAGCAGACTTGCACGGGGGTTCCGGGGCTGACCACGCTCATGAGGGTGTGGACGTAGGTCTCGGCCTCGTTGCGGGTGGTGACCTGGGCAGTGTGAAGGGAAGCGTGCCGGCCTCCCACCCGAATCTCGACGCGGTCCTTCATGACGGCGCCCCACATCCGGGCCCAACTCGTCCCGCATTCCTGGCTGTAGCGGATCTGGATCCAGGCACCGGTGGCGGTCTCGTGTTCGGCGAGGGTCAGCGGTTGGGCACCGCATCGCATCACGATCGGGTCCTTGTTCTGACAGGTCGTGTGTCGGCAGAGCGTCCCCGTGACCGCGGAGGGCGTGGGGGTGGGTGCCGCCTCCTCGCGGTGCGTCGAGGGAAGGTGAGTGAGCACGAGCGCCCCGAGGACGACGGCACAGGTCGACAGAAGGGCGGCGACGATGTTCGTCGCGCGCCGGTGGCCGGTCGGGAGAGTGCGCGGGTGGTGGGCGCCGCCCGGGACCGTCTCGCTCGGGCCGGTGGCAGGCGGACGGGTGGGGGAAGCGACGGTGTCGTTGTGAGCCGTCTCGCCGGTGGCGGCGTCGGGTGGGACAGGGGCGGAGCCTGCGGCCGGTGTGTCCGCCCCGGTGGCCGTGCGCTGTCGAACCGGTGTCCCCCCTACCGGCCCGCCGCCTTCCGTCCGGTCCGTGCGGGCGATGTCCAGGAGTGCCAGCGCATGGTCGGCGGGTTCGTCGGCGAGACGGCACAGCTCGTTGACCGCGCTGCGCGGCGGCAGGCTCTTGCCGTTGAGGTAGCGCTCCCAGGACGACTTGCTGTAGGTGGTCGCGTTCGCGAGCTGCGCGAGGCTCAGTCCGGTGCGCTGCCGCAACTGCTGGAGTACGGCGGCCAGTCGTGCGCCCGGCGGTGACGGTGCGCCGGGTGTCATCCCCGCAGCGCCTTCCACGAGCGCGGCCCCAGGATGCCGTCGGCGTCAAGACCCTCGCGATCCTGGAACGTCTTGACCGCTCGCAGCGTCAGCGGGCCGAACATACCGTCGATCCCGCCGGGTGAGATGCCTGCCCGGCGCAGCAGGCACTGCGCCTCCGCGACGTCGGCGCCGCTGGCACCGTAGCCGATCTCGGTGTTGCGGCCCTTGTTGACGCCCGCCGACCAGCGCCCGTCGACCCGTGCGATGCGGCAGGTGTAGGAGGGCGGCGGGGAGGCCGCGGTGGTGCGGGGCGAAACGGTGACGGCTGCCTGGCCGGCGTCGTCGTCGAGGCGCAGCATGAGCAGCAGCACCGCCGAGAGGGCTACGGCCAAGGCGGCGACGCCTGCGGTGAGAGCGATGTGGGGGAAGCGGCCGGGGGCCGGTTCGGAGGCCCGGGGTGGCGTGGGTGCGGTCGGCGCGGCCGTTGTCTCGGAGTGCGGAGCCGTCGAACCGGCCGGTTGCTCCTGAACCCCCTCACGCTGTACGGCGGGTCTTGCGCGGCGGCCGTCCCGGCAGTCGGCGGCGATCTCGTGCAGCGCGAACAGGGGGACGGGGTCGGTGCCGGTGATCTGGGCCAGCGCATTCACGGCCTCCCACGGTGGCAGCGACGTTCCGCCCAGGTAGCGCTCCCACGATTTGGCGCTGTAGCCGGTCTTGGCCGCGAGCTGTCGCATCGTCAGTTCGCTGTGGTCCTTCAGTAGGCGTAAGCGGATCACCAACTGCCGTGCGCTGGGGTCCAGTTCCGCGGGCAGCGTCTTGGAGCGCGGCATGTTTCCCCCAAAGCGGTCATCAGCATGGTCGTGTGCGTGCACAGCGGTCCCCTCCGCTTCTGCGCATTCTGCATGAGCACGCCACATCTGTCACAGGTGTCCCGCACCACCGTCCCACCGGTTGCTGTCTGCGCAGGTCAGCAGGGTGGTCGTCCCGTAAGACCGCCACTTGGGACGCAGCCGTGGCCGCCGTGCCCGGGTGCCGTGCACCTTTGTCTCGCCACCTGGCCCGCTCGGCGTGACAGGTGCAGACCCCACAAACGAAAGAGGAACGCATGCGACCGAACGCTCTGGGCAGGACCATCGCCGGTGTCATCGCCGTTGCCGGCATCGCCGCCGGCAGTGTGGCGACGGCGGGCACGAGCTTCGCGGCGACCACGGGCACCGCGCAGACGGCTGCGGCCGCCCAGCCCGCCGCCGTGGCCGCGACGCAGAACTTCGGTCTGACCTCGGCCGAGGCCAAGAACGTCCAGAATTTCCTCGCGGACTACTGGGGCTACACGGGCGCCATCGACGGTCAGCTGGGCACCAACAGCTGGAAGGCCTTCCAGCGCTGCCTCGCGACGTACTGGGGCTACACGGGCGACATCGACGGGGACCCGGGCCCCAACACGATCAAGGCGCTGCAGCGCCTGCTGAAGGACGACTACGGCTACACGGGCGCCATCGACGGCATCGCCGGTGCGGGCACCCGGGCGGCGTTCAAGCGCTTCGCCGCCTGACCGGTACGACCCCGCTCGACCGGTACGACGTGCCGTTCGGGCTGATCGTCGAGTGACCGACCGCGGCCCGTCCTTGCCCGGCAAGGACGGGCCGCGGATGTGTGTTCCCGCTCCGCCCCACGTTCGTCTCGAGAAGGAGAACCTCGCCGCCATGGGAAGACTCGCGTTCCTCGTTCGTGCCGAAGACCAACACCCACCGCTTCCGGCCGCGCGCCGGACCGGACCGGGCTGGCGGATCCGCGTCGGGACCTTCGCCGCCACCGCGGCCATGGTCTCGGCCGGCATCGTGCTCGGTGCCGGCCCGGCGTCGGCGGCGCCGGCCCCGATCAAGCTGACCTCCGCGTCCTGCCCCAACGAGATCGTGCAGGGCCAGGCGAGCGGCTGTGTCACGGAGTTGCAGAGGCTGCTCAACGCGCATGGCGCCGGCCTGGCGGTGGACGGTCAGTTCGGGTCCGCCACGCTGTACGCCGTCCGTGAGTACCAGGCCGCCACCGCGATCGCCGTGGACGGCCGGGTGGGCCCCGCGACCAAGAGCAAGCTGTACGCGACCGGCGGCTCGGCTCCCGCCCCCGTCAGCCTCAACTCCTCCTCCTGCCCCGCGAACCTCGTCCAGGGTGCCAAGGGCGGATGCGTCACGGAGCTCCAGCGGCTGCTCATCCACCACGGCTACGTGGTCGACGTGGACGGCGACTTCGGCGCCGGGACCGCGAGTGCCGTCCGCAGCTTCCAGTCCGCCCACGGCCTCACGGTCGACGGGCAGGTCGGCACGAACACCAAGCGGGCGCTGTACGACACCGACGAGTCGCCGTCGACGGGCCTGGACCTGCGGTCGGCCTCCTGCCCGGCGAACATCGTGGAGGGACAGAGCGGCGGTTGCGTCGCCACGCTGCAGTCCCTGCTGAACGGCAAGGGACACAGCCTCGACGTCGACGGCAGTTTCGGCCCGCAGACCCTGGCGGCCGTGAAGGCGTTCCAGTCCGCGAGCGGCCTCTCCGCCGACGGCGAGGTCGGCCCGAACACCAAGGCCGCCCTGTACTCGAACATCGGCGGCGGTGGCGGCAACGGCGCGCCCGCCCCGATCAACCTGAACTCCGCCTCCTGCCCGAACGAGATCGTGCAGGGCCAACACAGCGGCTGTGTCACCGAGTTGCAGAGCCTGCTCAACCACCACGGTGCCGATCTCGCCGTCGACGGCGACTTCGGTCCGCTCACCGACAGTGCCGTCAGGGACTTCCAGTCCGAGAAGGGCCTCTCGGTCGACGGCCAGGTGGGGCCGAACACCAAGGCCGCCCTGTACGGCGCGGTCACCCCGCCGTCCTCGCCCCCGCCCGGCGGCGGCTACGCCAAGATCCTCGACGTGGCGGCGGCCGAGGCCGGCACGGTCGAGGGCAGCGCCCGCGCGAACAGCTACGGCTCAGCCGTGGGTCTCTCGCTGTCCACCAGCAACTACGCCTGGTGCGCGACCTTCGTGAGCTGGGTGGCCAAGCAGACCGGCGCCAGCTCCTACCGCAACACCTATGTCTCGGGCTGGGTCAAGCAGGCGCGGGCCGGCAACTACCACCTCTCCGTGACGACCAACCCGCAGCCGGGTGACATCGTGGCCTTCGACTGGGACGGCGGAAGCGACTTCACCGGCGGCCACGAGCACATAGGCATCGTGCGGACGGTGTCCGGGGGATCGTCCTTCACCACGGTCGAGGGCAACACGAGCAACCCGAACGGCGGCGGGGACGGCGTCTACGTCAAGTCCCGTTCCACGAACAGCGGTTACGACGTGGTCTTCATCCGGGTCCGCTGAGCCGGATTCGCTGGTTCCGCGCCCCGGGAACACCACGGGCAGGGCAGGGCCGCACGGACGCATACGAGGGAGTGCGTCCGCGCGGCCCTCTGCAGGGGTGCGTCAGCTCGTCGCGCGCACCGCTTCGCGGATCAGGTCCGCGACCGCCTTGGGCTGGGAGACGGCCACGGCGTGCGAGGCACCCTCCAGCGCGACGACGGTCGCCCCGGCCCGCTTGGCGCCGAAACGCTCGACCTCCGGGTTGATCGCCTGGTCCGAGCCGGCGATCAGCGCCCAGGACGGCTTGGTCTTCCAGGCGGCCGCGGTCTCCTCGAACGATTACCCAGAGTTACGGATCTCGCCTTCCGCCTGTTCAGAGGGGCAGCAACTTGACCGCCGTCCCCATGAGTTGAGGCATCTGACGTCTCCCCCGGCAGCACACGAGGGCATACCGCGCCGCAGGGCGCCGGCGGGTGTTCAGCGCTCCGCGCGGCGGGCCAGCAGGACCGAGTCCTCGGCCTCGACCGGCCCGGTGTCCCGCTTCAGCGTGCGAGTGCGCTGCTCCACGACGACGGGCTCGAAGTCGTCCGGCAGGCCGGGGAGGAGTTCCCCGGCCAGGAACATCGCCTTGCGGTGACTCTCGGAGAGGTGCGTGAACTCGTGGGACGGCGCATGTCCGACCACCAGGAGCAACCCACCAGGGGCGACGGCCGCGGCGAGGCGACGGGTCACTTCGACCATGCCGCCGTCCGGCGCGTGCAGATAGTGGCTGGTGACCAGGTCGTACGAGCGGTCGCCGGCATCGAAAGCCCTGGCGTCCACCTGCCACCAGTCGACGCGGTCTGCCACGCCGGCCTGCTCGGCATGGCGGGCGGCACGGGCCAGGCCCTCGGCCGAGAAGTCGGCGCCGGTCACGTCCCAGCCCTGCCCGGCCAGCCACACGACGTCACCTCCCTCGCCGCAACCGACGTCCAGCGCAGTGCCAGGGGTCAGCTCACCGGCGGCGACGACGAGCTGCGGATTGGGTTCGCCGCTCCAGAACCGCTCCTGACCCGCGTACCGCTCGTCCCAGGCCGCCGGCTCGAACATCTCGGCGGCCGCCGGTCCGTCGTGCTCGCCGCTTCGGCCGTGGTCGTGGTGTCCTGACACCGGATGCCTCCCCTTGCTCGTGACGCTCTGCCGCGCCGCCCCCTGTGGGCATGTCGTCGATGGTGCTCGGGCCTGCACCGATCCGCACGCAAAGTTGCCGGACCGGCAAATCAAGAGGCTATTGACCATGCGCCTGCCGGCTTTCCGGTCGTGGGTGCAGTCGTCGGCGCCCGGCAGCGCGGTACTCCTACGCCCGCCCGACCGACCTACACCGTGACAGGAAGCTCCGCGAGCCCTCGAACGAGACGAGTGCGCCGCCATTCCAGTCGATCGGACGGTACGGCCAGACGGATGCCGGGGAACCGAGTCAGCACCGCTCGCAGGGCGATCTCCGCCTCGGCCTTGGCCAGGGGCGCGCCGACACAGCGGTGGATGCCGTGGCCGAAGCTGAGATGACCAGAGGCGTCTCGGTCCAGATCGAGCAGGTCCGGCGACGGGAATCGCGTGGGATCGCGGTTGGCTGCGCCGAGTGCGACCAGTACCGGGGCCCCGGGCGGAATGTCGACACCGCCGAGCGCGACCGCCTCCGTCGTGAAACGGAAGGTGGCTGTACTGACGGGGGAATCGAACCGCAGCAACTCGTCCAGCACGGCCGGGATGTCGTCCGGATTCCCCCGAAGGCGATCCAACTCGGCGGGGCGCTGCAACAGTGCCAGGGCCGCGTTGCCGAGGAAGTTGGTCGTGGTCTCGTGCCCGGCCACGAGTAACAGCACCGCCAGGGAGACCAGTTCCTCCTCGCTCAGACGCTCTGCTCCGTCGCGAGCCGAGATGAGCCGGTCGAGAAGACTCTCACCGGGGCGCAGGCGCTTGGCGGCGACCAGGCCCGTCATGTAGTCGGCCATGGAATGCGAGGCCGCGTCTATGACGTCGGGCCTGCCTGCCGCGAACAGTTCTCCCGACCAGCGCCGGACGTCGGGCCGATCCTCCTGCGGGACTCCGAGCAGCTGACAGATCACGATGACCGGCAGCGGCACCGCCAGGGCGGCCACGAAGTCGAACCGTTCACCGACCGGCCATCGGTCCAGCAGTTCCTCGGTGACCCGCGCGATGAACGGACGCAGCTGCGCAACGGCCCCGGCCGTGAACGCCTTGGTCACCAGCTTGCGCAGCCGGGTATGCCGGGGCGGGTCGGTGGCCAGCATGGTGTGCGCCACCGCGGGGTGCAGACGACGGCGTGACTCCTTGCCCGCGAAGAAGGCGGCCGTGTCCTTCGAGAGCCGAGGGTCGCAAAGGGCTTTTCTGGCTTCCGCGTAGCCGGTGACCAGGTAGCTGGGGCGCCCGCCCGACTCCGTGGGCATGAACTGCACAGGGCATCTGGACCGCATGGCCGCAAGGGTCGGGTAGGGATCCTGGAGGAAGCGGGGGTCCTGAGTCGGGTCGGTCATGCATCCAGACTCCAACGGACTCTGACTCACCGTCATCGGCGACACGCCCAAGGCGGTGCCGACCCCGCCCTCCGCGATTTGCCAATCGGCGGTGTCGGCGGCTGTGGCCGTGGCATCGTGGGCGAGTGGTGCGTGGAGAGGAAGAGGAGTGGCTGGCGACCCAGCGTCCGTCACGGGTACGCGAGGTCCAGGCCGGTCGCCTGGCCTGGACCGAGATCGACCTGATCGACCTCGGGGGCGGGTTCGCGCGTCCGTTGCGTGACGGGTTGGAAGCCTTCGGTGTCCAGGTCAACTATCTGCGCGTCGGTCAGCCTCGCCATCTGGTGGCCGCGTTGGACGGCAGCAGACCGATCGCCCCCTATGTGATCTTGTCCTGCCACGGCGACGAGGGCCGCATCCTGATGGAGGACGTCGCCGAAGAGCTGGCCAGATTCCAGCCGTTCAACGGTGACATCGGTCCGGACCGCGTACGCGAACATTTCCGGCTGCCAGGCAGCGTCACGCTCGTCACCGGATGTGACACGGGGGATCCCGCGCTCGCCGGCGCCTTCCTCGACGCCGGTGCCGATGTCTATGTCGCCCCTCGGGGCGCCCCGTTCGGCTACGCGAGCATGTTCGCCCCGTTGTTCTTTTTCTACGAGCTCACAGAACAGCGCACTCCCCTGGAGGCCGTCGAACGCCTGCGCGCGCACGACGACGAACTCGCCATGTGGGAGCTATATCAACGCTGACCGGAAAGCGTGCAGCATCCGGTTCGCATGCCAGCCACTATGGGCTCAATTCTTCCTGTCGCCAGCGGGAGTTCCGTCCTTTCACACGTGGGCGAGCATTGCGTAGATGTACTCACCGCCCCAACGCGCTTCGTCGAGATCGCAGAGCGCGCGCGGCTTCGGTGACGTAGCCCTGTCCGGCGTACTGCGGGTGCGGGACGGCCGACCTCAATTCTCCCCGAACAGTTCGGAGCAAAGTGATTCAATGACTCAATGCTGAAGGACGGGGCATTCCTGGGTCCGCTGGAGCTGCACGACGGACGTTGGGTCGTCGGGGACGCCACGCGAGCGGGCACTCGCTGGGTGGAGTTGCGCCCGGACGGGCTCTACCAGCACGAGCCGGATTCCGAAGGACAGCTGTTCCCCTGGCCCAGGATCATGACTGGCATCTGGATCACCTGGGGCAAGCACCCTTGGAACTCGGTCAGCAGGGGCAGCTACACGGTCAAGGGCATGGTCGCCGGGCGCGGCGGAGGCTGGCTGCACATGACGCTGCGCCACCCGTACGAAGACTGCCAACTGCGCTTCGACCAGCACGCGCGCCTGTACAGGGCCGTGGACGTCCTGCGGCTGGAGTATCTGCTGCGGCACCTCATCGACGAGGGAAAGCCGCATCTCCTCGGCGACCCGGAATGGGTGGGCGACGCCGTGGCACACCTGACCGGTGGAAAGAACCGCTGGATCACCAGCCGTGCGCTGCGGCGGACGGCAGCGGAAGCTGTGACGGTGGCCGGCCCGGACAGCCCCTGACGGCCCGCTCGCACCTTCGGCACTTCGCGGGAAGTCCGCCCACGACCGTCCGCACGCCGGTCTGAACTCCGTAAGTCTCAGCCCCTGCCGTCGCGACACCCCACGGGGAAGTCCGTGCAGTCATGCCGCCAGGCGGGTGCCGCGGCGCCAGACCGCTCGCGTGTTGAGGGTGTCGCTGATGTTGCTGGTCGGATCGCCGTCGACCAGCAGAAGGTCGGCGCGGAGTCCCTCGGCGATACGGCCCCGGTCGCTGAGCCGGAAGCAGCGGGCTGTGGTCGCTGTGGCCGCGCGCAGGGCCCGTGCGGGCGTGAGGCCGGCCGCCACGAGGTATTGCAGTTCGTGGTGCAGGCTCGCTCCGTGTGCCAGGCCCCCGAAGAACGTCTCGGGCATGGAGGCGTCGGTGCCGGCCAGCACGTCGACGCCGGCGGCGTCCAGAGCGCGCACGGTGTCGTACACGTCGTCGAGCTTGCCCTGCGGGTAGCGGTCGTAGCTGGACCGCAGGGTTCGTTCCCATGCGCTGTCGAGGCGTGCGGCGACCCGGGGGTCGTCGGCGAGTTCGCTGCCGGTGATTCCCATCATCGAGGCATTGAGGCTGATGCAGGGAATGACGAACATGCCCGCGTCCTTGATGAGGGCGATGATCTCGGCGGTGTGCGGCTGGTCCATGAACACGTGGGTGAGGCCGTCGATGCCGGCTTCGGCCGCCGTCCTGGTGGCCTCCACTGTCAGCGCGTGGGCCACGGTCAGGGCACCGTACTTCTTCGCTTCGGCCACACCGGCGGCCACGGTGGCCCCGTCGAGCGAGGGCAGGCCAGGGTGTCCCTCCACGCTGCCGTCGTCGATCATGAACTTGATGAAGTCGGAGCCCCGGGCGAGGAGTTGGGGCACGAAGGCGGCCGCTTCCTCGGGTGTACTGGAGAACGGCATCAAGGGCATCACCGGGGGGAGATCCCGCGTCGGCCGGAAGCCTTCGGGCATCAGTTCGCTCGGGTGACCCCCGGGCGGTGTGATGGCAAAGCCGGACGAGCGCACGTCAGCCAGGCTGTCGTCCTCGGTGATGAGCCCCCGGTTCTCCCGGGTGTTCATCCCCTGCATCTCCAGTTCGGTCGTCACCCCGAACCGCAGGGCGAGTGCCAGGGAACCCGGAGCGGAGTGAACGTGGGCGTCGATGAGTCCTGGCAGCAGCGTGGCGCCGCTGCCGTCCACGATCTCGCTGTCACGAGGGGCCTCGCCACCGACGCGAGCGATCCTCCCGCCGTCGATGATCACGGTCCGCACGCCTGTCGACTTCTCTCCGTCGAAGATCTGCGCATTGGTGATCGCGGTGAGCGCCATAGCAGTCCGCCTCGTTTTCTCGCTCGTCCAAGATTTACATACCCTAAGCTATATACATATCCGGAGGTATGCAAATGTGTGGACTGGGCCTAGACTCAGTCGCATGAGCAGCCCGTCCTTCTCCGACCAGCCTTCCGACGACACGGCGTTGGACCAGATCGGCCCCGCGCTGTCACGTCTGCGGCGACGCGCACCGGCATCGAGCAAGGACCTCTCGCGCAACCTCGTACTCAATGTGATCGCCGATGCGCCGGGCGAGACGACCGTGGGTGGGCTCGCTGCCGAGATGGGCGTGGCCCAGCCGGTGGCCAGCCGTACCGTCGCCGCCTGCATCGAGGACGGGCTGCTGCGCCGGACGGCGTCCCAGCTCGACGGTCGCCGCACCGTGCTCGAACTCACCGAGCACGGCGAGGCCGAGCGCAACCGCTTCGCCGCTGAACAGCGCAAGGCGTTTCAGGAGATCACCGCTGCCTGGTCGCCGGAGGAGCGGATTCAGTTCGCGCGTCTCCTGGCTCGATACGGAGCTGACGCCACCGCATGGTCCAGGAAACAGGCCGCGAGCCGCGACTGAACGAGCGGTGCCGCTCTGCTGCGTGAGCGATGAGTTCGGGCGGCGGATCGGGTCTGCCCTGGCATGACTCGAATCATCGCTGACATGTCGGTCTCTCCCGATGGCTACGCCGCCGGACCCGACCCCGAGTCCGGCCTCTGCCTCGGCCTCGGCCTCGGCCCGCACGACGATCGCGCCCGCCACAGTGCCCCCGAGGCGGTGGCGTCGGAGAGCGGCAAGGACCGCGACACATCTGGCCTACGACGTCCAGCGGTGATCCGATGACCACTGTCAACGCCCGTGGAATCGTCCTGGGCATCGAGTCGTTCGGTGACCACGACGCGCCACTCGTCCTGCTCGCGGGCGGGACGACGATGCTCTCCTGGCCCGACGCACTGTGTGAGCGCCTCGCGGCCGAAGGGCGCCGGGTGGTGCGCTACGACCTTCGTGACAGCGGGGAGTCGACGACCACGGATCCCACGGCGCCCGCCTACACCCTGCGCGACCTGGCCACCGACGCGGCGGCCCTCGCTGACGCGCTCGGCGGCGGACCTGCGCACCTTGCGGGGATCGGGGTCGGCGGGATGGTCGCCCAGGTGGCGGTGCTCGACCATCCGGACGCGTTCTCGGCGCTCACCCTGGTGGGCACCCGCGCGGTTGCCCCCGGCCCGGTCGACGAGGATCTCCCCGACCATGACCAGGCGACGATGCGTCAGCTGTTCGCGCGCGTGATGCCGGACTGGACCGACCGTGAGGCCGTCGCGGCCTTCGCCGCCGCCGGTGCGGAGATCCTCGGCGACGACCCCGTCGCCGCGCACGCCACCGCTGCGCGCATCTGGGACCGCACGCCCGGCACCGCACCCCCGGTCCAGATGGCCAACCAGATGGGCGTGGTGTTTGCCGGCCTCGACTGCGAACCCCGCTGGCGCGAGCGACTGCCCGAGATCGAGGTCCCCACACTCGTCGTCCACGGCCGCCGCAACCCGTTCTTCCCCGTGGGCAACGGCGAAGCGATCGCGCGCGACATCCCCGGAGCACGGATGCTCGTCCTGGAGGAGGCCGCCACGGCGATTCCCGACGCGGCGGTCGGCGAGCTCACCGAGGCGATGCTCAGTCTCGAATGACCCGGGGTTGATCCAGAGGGAGGCCCGATGTCAGTGCCGGCTGGAAGACTGCCCGCATGATCGAACCGAACCCGAAAGCGGACCTACTTCGATACCTGCAAGAAGCGCGTGATGCCCTGGTCTGGAAGCTCGACGGGCTCTCGGAATACGACATCCGGCGCCCGCTGACTCCCACGGGAACGAATCTGCTGGGGCTGGTCAAACATGTCGCCGGCGTGGAGCTGGGGTACTTCGGCGACACGTTCGGGCGGCCGTTCTTCGACGAGCGACCGCCGACCTGGTGGTACACGCAGGACACGGAACCCAACGCGGACATGTGGGCCACGGCAGACGAGTCACGCGAAGACATCGTCGGGCTGTATCGCCTCGCGTGGGAGCACTCCGACAGCACGATCGCGATGCTGCCGCTGGACGCGGTCGGCGGCGTGCCGTGGTGGCCGGAGGAACGTCGCGAGGCGACACTGCACCACATCCTGGTACGCGTGATCTCCGATACGCAGCGGCACGCGGGCCACGCGGACATCGTGCGGGAACTCATCGACGGATCCGTCGGGTGTTCGCAGGGCAAGGGCGACTTGCCGCCAGGTGACCAGGCATGGTGGGCGAGCTACCGGAGCCGGCTGGAGCGCGTGGCGCGGGAAGTCGGCGGCTGATCCCGGCCGTGGCCCTATCCGTGGTTCAGGTGGGCCAGCAGCAGGTTCGGGTCCGGCTCGGTGGCGAAGTACGAGGCGCTGGGGACGTAGACCGTCCGGTGCCGTACGGCCACGGAGGTCGGGTTCGAGAGCCCGTCCTGCTGGGTGAGGACGACGGAGTGGGTGCCGTCCGGGCAGACCACGACGACCTGGTTGGTGGCGTTGACTGCGGCAAGGACCGTGTCACCGTGGCGTGAGGTGAACGCGAAGTCGTCGATACCGCCGAGACCTGTCGCCCGGGTCTCGATCGGGCCCGCGGCGCCGTTTCGTCGTACGGGGATGCGCAGCAGCGTCCCACGGTCGGTGTTGGACACCCATACGGCGTCGTCGTGGACCTTGATGCCGTTGGCGCCGAAGCCGGTTCCGGACGGGACCGGGGTGAGAGCCGTTCCCGTGGCCCACGCGGTGCGCTCGCCTCCTGCCATGGGCACGCGCCAGAGGATTCCCCGCACCGGGTCGGCCGCGTAGAGCACGCCTCGGTGCTCGTCGAGGGCCAGACCGTTGGGCAACCCGTTGGCGGGCAGCTGTGCGATCTGCTGGGGCTTGCTGCCGTCGGGGGCGATACGCCAGATGCCGGTCTTGCTGGTACCGGTGGCGTAGTTGACGTAGAGCGTTGCCGTCGTGGGCGCGGGCGATGCCGAGAACGATCGCGTTGTGGACGATGGGGGTGTTCGGGTTCGCGACGGCGGGCAGGGTGACGCGTCTGCGGATGTCTCCGTGCCGGGTGACGTTGGCGACCTGGCGGGCGAAAGCGAAGGTCAGGTCGGCGGAGCCGTCGGGCTCGACCGCGATGTTCTCGGGTGTCTCCCCGGCGGCGAAGTCGAAGTGGGCGACCAAACGCGGCTGCGACACGATCGGCTCGTCACCGGAAGCGGGGCCCGATGCGAGCACGCCGAGGGCGACGGCGGTCGCGGCGATACCGGCCAGGTGCGGGAGTCGGGGCATGAACCTCTCCTTGGGCTGCGACACGCGCCACCGCTGTGGCGCCGGAGGCAGACTGCGGTACGCCGGTCGGCGACCACCGGAGTCACGGCCGGGGAGGTCACCCTCGCGGCCCACGGTTCAAGAGGAGAGGGTCCCCCGCCTTGCTCCCGGCGCCTCTTCGGTCGGCGTGGGCATCGCGACTGACGTCTCGACCCGTACCACGCCGATCCTGATGCCGGCCCGACTGCGGGCCAGGATGCGAGATCACTCCTCGCGGGCGACGCTGGTGCCGTGTCCGAGCGTCGAGCGATCGTCCACCCGCCGTCTGACACCGGCGGCCGCCTGGTGCGCATCGGCGACCGGAGCCACGGCACCCACTCGGACATGAACGAACGGCACGAGGGCCGATCAGAGGGATGACCGCCGTGAGCAGGCGCAAGGGCGCGAAGACCGGCACGGAACGCGATGTGGAAGCGGTTCTCGACGACCTCTACACCACTCCGCCGGCCGACTTCGTCGCCCGACGTGAGGAGTTGGCCGCCGCGGCCAAAGCGGCCGGCCACGTCGACGATGCCCGCCGGATCCACGCTGCCCGCCGCCCCACCCTGGCGGCCTGGGCCGCGAACCTCCTGCTGCGTTCCCAGCCGCAGGAGAGCCGGCAGTTCCTGGAGCTGGGGCAGGCCTTGCGCGAGGCGTACCGCACCCTGGACGCCGTAGGGATCAACGAGCTGTCCGAGCAGCGGCGGCGCATCGTGGCTGCCTTGTCCGGGCAGGCGGCGCAGCTTGCTCAGGAGGCCGGGCACCGACTGTCGGACCAGGTCCGGCAGGATGTCGAATCCACTCTGCGCGCCGTGCTGACTGATCCGGATGCGGCCGACCGCTGGGCCGGCGGCCGCCTGGAGGGCGCTCTCACCCCGCCGTCGGACTTTCCCGGCACCGCCCCGCCGACCGGCGCCGCGCACAAGCCACGCCGCGAGACGACTCCGCGGCCGTCGGCGCGGACGCGGGGGAAGAACGAACTCGCCGAGCGGCGCCGCCAAAGGGAAGAGCGGCTCGATCACGCCCGGACAACGGCCGAAGAGGCCGCGCGGCGATTGCGGGACGCCCGGACGGAAGAAGCCGAGGCTGAAGCGGCGCGGCAGCAGGCACGCGACCGGCACGACCAGGCCCGGCAAGAGGTGTCCGCCGCCGAGCAGCAACTGCAACAGGCACGGCAGGAACTCCAGCGAGCCGACCGCGGAGAGCAGGAGGCCGAGGAACGCAGCCACGCGGCCGCTGACGCACACGCACGGGCCCGGCAGGAAGCGCGCGAGGCTGAACGTGAGGTGAAGCGCCTGACCTCACGCAAGACATAGGTCTTGGCGCAAGCGCGCGGTTTCCCGGATTCCTGACTCCTCGTAAGCCGGCGTCCGTGGGTCGGCTGATGACTCATTCTGTCGACGGTCAGAGGCGAATGCCGTGCGGCCAGTGGGTGGCTGGGCAGGCCGATCGCCTTCGTCTGAGCGCCAGACACCGCGGTGAACGTCCCTTCGGTGATCGTCCCTCGCCGAGGTCGTCCTGGATTTTCCACGCCGAGGTGGCCCGGCCGGAGCCCGGGCCACCTCGGTCCGATCGGATCAGGCGGGCTGCGGGGCGGGCGCCGCCGGAGCGGACGCGACCTCGCGGGTCTCGCGCATCATCAGCAGGCCGTTGACCACCATCAGCGTCGCGGTCAGGCCGTGGACGCCGAACGCGGTGGCCGCTGAGCCGTGGTGGGCCAGCACTGTGGTCATGTCGCCGTAGGCGGCCAGGGCCTCCACCAGCAACACCCAGCCCAGCGCCCGGCGGTGGCCCGTCACCAGAAGGATGCCCAGGACCAGGGCCAGGACGACATCGCGGATTCCCTTGATGATCAGAAAGCCGCCACCGTCGCCGGACGGCCAGCTCGGCAGGCCGAAGCCCGGCGCTGTCGTCTCCGGGCTCAGGATGAACTCCGCCCCGAACCAGAGGATGAAGAGGATGAAGGCGGCGGTCAGGACGGTGTTGATCTTCTTCAGCGCCATGGTTCGTCTCCTAGCGAGTCTTCGTGAGCTTGATCAGGGCTTGGTGAGGCTGAGCAGGGTGCGCTTGGGCGAGCCGCCCACCCAGGCCAGGCGGTATGCGGCGACCGAAAACTCCCGCCGCCCGGGTCCCACCGGGCGGTGAGCCCGTGGGCTCAGGCGAGGGCGGCGACCAGCAGGGCGAAGGCGGCGATGAGGACGGCGACGCGGACGTAGTGGAAGCGCTGCCAGCGGTTGAGCTGCTGCTTCCAGTCGGCGGGCCGGTTGTCAGGGGTCCACGTCTTGTTCCGGTTGTTGATCGGAACGAGCAGCAGAATCGACATGACCACGCTGAGGATCAGAAGCGCGGCGGCGGTCACGACGAGGCCGGTGCCGTGGTGGTGCCACCCGGCGACAGCCCAGGTGCCGGCAAGGACGAGCGAGCCGATGTACCAGACAGGCATCACGGCGCCGAGCATCCGGCCCCCGTGGGCGTGGCCGAGTTGGCCACTGTCCTCCGGGAGCGCGTCGAGTATCCGGTTCATGACGAAGGCGACGGAGAACTCCACCCCCACCATCACGCCGACGACCACGGTGGTGATGACCTCGAGTGCGTTGAGCATGACGACCCTCTCAAGAATCTAGTGTTGCTAGATGATGAGGCAACGCTAGTACTGCTGCCGCTCTCTTGTCTAGCAGTGCTAGGATCGAATCATGTCGGTACAGGAACGCAAGCAACGGGAACGGGCGGAGCGCGAACGCCTCATCGTGGCGACGGCCCGTGAACTCGCAGAGCAGCAGGGGTGGGACGCCGTCACCACCCGTCGGCTCGCCGAACGCATCGAATACAGCCAGCCCGTTCTCTACAGCCACTTCCGCGGCAAGCGCGAGATCATCGGCGCGGTCGCTCTCCAGGGCGCCACCGAGATGGCCGTGGCGGTGCGGGCCGCGACCGCCGCCGTGGACGGCCCGCGCGAGCGGGTCGCCGCCCTCGCGCGCGCCTACCTCGACTTCGCCGAGCGCAACCCGGCTGTCTACGACGCCATCTTCCAGCTCGACGGCGGTCTGGCGTACGCCCAGGAGGACACCCCGGCACCTCTCAAGGACGCCTTCGCCGCGCTGCTGGAGTGCCTCGGCGAGGTCGCCGGAGACGGCGTCGACCCGGGGCTGTTCACCGAGACGTTCTGGGCGTGCCTGCACGGGTTGGCCACCCTGACCCGGGCGGGACGGCTGCCGCCACAGGAAACCGAACAGAGGGTGAAGCTGCTGGTGGACCGGCTCGCCATGCTCTGACACACCAACCCGGTCGGCACACGGCCGAGGTCCTCGAACCCCCCGCTGCCCGCCGACGGAGCCCCTTCCACATGGCAGGCAGGCCGGCGGGGTGGCCGTGAACATCGAGGAGCACGTGCCCACCGCGCAGTTGGGGGGCGGATCTTCGAGCCCAGCGGCCTGCCGGGGACCGGCCCGGCTTCGGCACACGGGCCGGACCAGGCGGGCCGCAGGGCGGCAACCCAGTCGCGCGGGAGCACCTCAAACATCACCAGGGCACAACTCCCGTGTAGGGGTCTTTGCCCCGCTGAAACCGTTAGAGGTCGGTGGCCACGTATCCGGGGCAGGCGTTGGTGACGGCGTTGAGGAAGGTCTTATCGGCGCGTACGCCCCGCTGGTGGCGTCACGCGGAACGGGCGAGTCGCTCGCGCACCCGCGCGGGATCGGGGTTGGTGTGCGACCCAGTTCGTCTGCCGGGCCCTCCGACCCAGCCGGATGCGCAGTCGAAGGCAGTACGGGCAACCAGGCCGCCAGAAGACGACCGGCCGACCATCGACCGCACTGCGACGCTGGGCCTCCGGCGCGCCGATCGGCTTCGGGAAGGCGAGGGGCGAGTTCACGCCTGGGAGCAGAACAAAGGCCGGCAGGATTCAGGCGCGCGCCATGAGGACGAGGCCAGCGATGAGTCGACATGCGCCTCGCACTGGGCAGCTCATGCACTGATCAAGGCGAGGGCCGTCCCTACCGAGTCTGCGTCAAGCAGCGGAAAAGCGTTGGACGGGGTGATGACCGGTCTTGTAGCTTGCGGTTGCCCGTGACACGTCCGAGGAGGTGAGACCCATGAACGCTGTAGCGATGTGGGTGCTCCCCCTTGCCGTCACGGCCGGCGATTGACGTAGGTGTCGCCGGGAGCGCCTCGACAACCAGGCACTCCCGAAAGGCAACACCTATGGACTTTCCGCGGTTCACCGCCGAGCCCTCGTCGTATTCCGACGCCGATCGCGCGCGGCTGAGGTTCGACTTCGACGTGATCATCGCCGGTTGCGGGCCGACCGGTGCGATGCTGGCCGCCGAACTCCGGCTGCACGACGTGCGGGTAGTCGTGCTGGAGAAGGAGACCGAGCCCGTCTCGTTCGTCCGCATCGTCGGTCTGCACATGCGCAGTCTCGAGCTGCTGGCAATGCGCGGATTGCTGGATCGCGTGCGCGCACACGGAAGGCAGCGCCCGGCCGGCGGGTTCTTCGCCGCCATCAACAAACCCGTGCCCCAGGGCCTGGATTCGGCGCACCCCTATCTGCTGGGGATCCCGCAGCCTGTCCTCGTCGACCTGCTCGAAGACCATGCGATCCAACAGGGTGCGCAGATCCGCCGCGGGTGCGCGGTCACCGGATTCGAGCAGGACGACGAGGGGGTGACCGTCGAGCTGGCCGGCGGCGAGCAGTTGCGTTCGCGCTACCTCGTCGGCTGTGACGGCGGGCGCAGTACGGTGCGCAAACTCCTCGGTGTCGGCTTCCCCGGCGAGCCCTCCCGGACCGAGACGCTGATGGGCGAGATGGCAGTGGGTGCGCCGCAGGAGGAGGTCACCGCCAAGATGGCCGAACTCCGCGAGACCCACCACCGGTTCTGGCTCCGGCCCTTCGGCGGCGAGGTCTACAGCGTCGTCGTACCCGCCGCAGGAGTCAGCGATCGCGCGAAGCCGCCCACCCTCGAGGACTTCAGACGACAGCTGCACGCCGTCGCCGGAACCGATTTCGGCGTGCACTCCCCGCGCTGGTTGTCCCGCTTCGGGGATGCCACCCGGCTGGCCGAACGCTATCGGGTCGGTCGGGTGCTGCTCGCCGGCGATGCGGCACACATCCATCCGCCCGTCGGCGGGCAGGGCCTCAACCTGGGCGTTCAGGACGCCTTCAACCTCGGCTGGAAACTGGCCGCACAGATCCGGGGCTGGGCGCCGGAAACACTGCTGGACACCTACGAGGCCGAACGTCATCCGGTCGCCGAGGACGTGCTGGACAACACCCGCGCCCAGATGGAACTCCTGTCCACCGAACCGGGACCGCAGGCAGTGCGCAGGCTGCTCACCGAGCTGATGGACTTCGACGAGGTGAACCGTCATCTGATCGAGAAGATCACCGCGGTCAGCGTCCGCTACGACTTCGGTGAGGGCCCCGAACTGCTCGGCCGCCGCCTGCGCGACATCGACGTGAAGCAGGGGCGCCTCTACGATCTGCTGCACCGCGGCCGTGGCCTGCTGCTGGACCGCACCGAACGCCTCACCGTCGGCGCCTGGACAGACCGGGTCGATCACCTCACCGATCCCACCACGGCACTGGATGTTCCCTGCGTCCTGCTGCGCCCCGACGGCCACGTCGCCTGGATCGGCGACGATCAGCAGGACCTGGACAGCCACCTCTCCCGCTGGTTCGGCAGGCCGGCCGACTGACGGACGAGGAGCGAGGCGCCGATCCCGGCGGCTGTTCAGGCCGTACGAGCGTCCGTCCGGCCCCCGGAGCGCTGCTGTTCCGGGGGCCGTTCAGGCGCTGGCCGGGCCGCCCGCCTCGTACACACGGCCCCGGGCAGTGAGACCACCGGCGCCGTTCGGCGACCATGGCACGTCTAAAGCCCCTTCGTTCACACTGGTCGTACTCGGTCAAGAGGGAAACGTGGTGGGGGAAGGAAGACCGTTGTCGCAATCCGACCTGTTCGCACGGGAAGCCCTCGTCGTGGCGCAGCCGAAGCGTTCACGGTGGCGCAGGTACACCGGTCCCGCGCTGGCCGTGTCGACCGTGGAGGGAACCCTGCTCGCCCAAGTCACGCACACCGTCGACTCGCGCTGTCTCCTCACGAGGGTGTCCGGCGAGCGCGTCGTACGTATCGAGAAAAGCTCCAGGTTCGGGCAGTTCGGACCGGTGCGGTTCCGTTTCACCGACGCCGCGGACGGGGAGGCCGGCTCGGTCGATGCCCGTGGCCCCGTCAAGACCGGGCAGCTGAGCCTGCTGACGGCGCGCGGACGCACACTGTTCCTCACACGGCGGGGTCTGCTGTCCACCGAGTGGCAGCTCACGGAGAGCGATCCGCATCGGAGCCCGGCACCGGAGGTTCTCGGCCGGGTCACGGTGAGCACCATCGACGGGTGGCTCGGGTTGCAGCAGTACGTCGTCGTCACAGATCCCCGCCTGGACACGTCCGAACGGCGGACCGTCGTCGCCTCGGTCGTCTGCCTGCACCTGCTCCGTCGGCCTCCGGACAGCAGCAGCGCGCCCGCATGAGCCCGCGCGCAGGCACTCCGTGGGCATACGGGTCTCGGAGGCGGCGTGCGAAATACGCCCTCGACGGCGCCGGACGGCTGAGCAGTGACAGCGGGCGCCCCGGTGACTCGGTGACCCGATCTGACATCATGGCCGAAACGGAACCCGGTTCCCTAAGGCGTACGGAACCCGAACCCGCTGTGCCGTCGCAGGGAGAGGAGCCTCACGGTGAGCGACAGCCGCCAGGGCACGGAGAAAGCCGCCGCGCCCCAGCGCAAGGACGTCCGGCGCAACAAGCAGATCCTGCTGGACGCGGCCGCCGCTGTCTTCGTCACCTCGGGCGTGGAAGCGCCGGTGCGCGACATCGCGGCCAGGGCGGGCGTCGGAATCGGCACGGTCTACCGCCACTTCCCCACCCGGGCGGACCTGATCGTCGCGGTCTTCCGCCACCAGGTCGAGACCTGCGTCGAGGCGGGCCCCGCCCTGCTGGCGAGCTGCCCGACCGCGTACGACGCGCTGGAACGGTGGATCGACCTGTTCGTCGACTTCCTGGTGACCAAACACGGCCTCGCCGCCGCCCTGCAGCACGACAACGCCGGCTTCGAGACGCTGCACGCCTACTTCATCGACCACCTCGCACCCGTGTGCACGCAGCTCCTCGACGCCGCCGCGGCCGCCGGTGAGATCCACTCCGGCATCGGAGGGCTCCAGCTGATGCGTGGCGTGGGCAACCTCTGCGTCGGCGCGGAGAACGATCCCGACTACGACCCGCGCGCCTTGGTCGCGCTCCTCGTCGCAGGACTGCGCCAGCCGACCCGCTCCGGGGCCGTGACGGCCCATGGCCAGCCGTAAGCAGCCCGCACACCCAGTACCCGCACACGAAGTGTGGGCCCGAAGGCGTGGTTGGCGGTGCGGGTCGCGGTCACGCTGAGGAGGTGCCGGTAGACGCACGTCTGCGGCGATGCCGTAGGCGAAGGTGGTGACATAGCCGGCCAGCAGTGCCGGATCGGTCCCCGCAGGCAGATCGCCGTTCGACGGCTCGTCGGAGCCCGATTCCGGACACAGGAGTAGTCGTCGGCGCGCCAGGCGACGAGGAGGTCACGGACTTCCTGCCCCGAGTCGCTCGTAGACAGGGCATCTGAACACCCAGGCACCCGTGGGGGTGGGCCGGGCGGGTGGTGGTCCGGACGGCGCCTGCCAGGATCGCGGTGGCGACATCGAGGGCGGTCGGCTCCTCCAGGGGACGGGCCAGGTAGGCGCTCGGACCGTCGGTGCACCGCTTCAGGGCCTTACGGAACAGTTCCTCCCGACGCGGACGGTCCGACGGGAACGTTCCAGGACGAGAACGGGCACTGCCCTGGTGACCATGTGAACCGGCCGGGGGCGGCCAGGCGGGTTGCCCCCGGGGACGGGCACGGATGTCTGGAAAGCCGCAGCCGCCGTGGCCCGTTCAGCGGCGCACTTTGAACCTCAGGTGCAGCACCCTGTCGCCCTGGATGACCACGTGCGGATCCTCCAGCAGATGCTGCCCGTTGATGCCGCCGAAGTAGCGCCTGCCCGACCCGAACACCACCGGAACCACGTCCATCGCCACCTCGTCCACGAGGCCGGCCGCGAGGATCTGGGCGCCCACTTCGCCGGCGTTCACCGCGACGACCCGCTCCCCGGCGAGTTCCCGGGCCTTGTCGATCGCGGCTGCCACACCATCGACGAAGTGATAGGACGCCTCGGGATGCCACCCCTCGGGCTTGGGCCGATGGGACACCACGACCACGTGGTCGCCCGCAGGCGGCTTGCCCTCCCAGCCGTTGACCAGGTCGAACAGGTTGCGGCCCATCACGATCGTGCCGATCGACTCCCACATCGTGCGGACGTAGTCCGCGGACGCGGCGGAGACCTTGATGCCGCTTCCCGTTCCGGAATGGTCGTACTGCTCGTCGCTGCCCACGACGATCGGGACGTCCCCGCTGAAGTACCACTCGTGAAGGGGCCCGACATCGCCCTTCTCATCGGCGATGTAGCCGTCCACCGACGCCACACTGTGCATGATCACCGCGCCCACGGGCCCTCCTCGGAATCTCTGTGCGAGGTCGCCGCAATCCTCTCCCGCCGACGAGACCGGGGCATGTAAGAAATCAATCAGCCGGCATCGGGCCGTAGTCCTGCGGGCCTCCCCGCTCGACGGGGAACCGACGCCACAGGGCCAGGTACTCCGTCGGGGTGTAGCCGGTGAAATCCTTGAAGCCGGCGCACCGTCGGCGCCCAGTGGCCGATGATCATCAGCGGTGCTCAGTCGGTTCTCGCCGGTACCGTCATCGCCGCCGGCTCGGCCTCGGCGACGAGCGGCCTGTCCACCCTCGCCGGGTACTCGGCCTTCGGCGCCTTCTGGTTCCTCGTCTCCGTCGTCGCCCTGAGCAACCGCGGCCGACGCACGGCGCGTTGACCTGGAGGGCGCCTGACGGTGCACCGGGGCACGTCGGGGCAGCGCGATACCCGCCAGGCATATGACAGCAGTACCACCCCCTCGACGGACGGCACACCACTGCCGCATTCGGCGTACTGCTCGTCACCCCGTCGACCGGTCCGCTCCCGTCGGAGCGGCTCATGCCGACTGGGACTGGTGTACGACGTACGCACGGCCGGTTCCGAAGGGAAGGGGTCACAGGGGACGCCTGTCATCCCTTCCGTCACACCCTCCCCATGGGTACCCGTCGAGGCGGCCCCGGGTTCGGGCCGTCCCCAGGAAAGTTCAACGGAACACCCATCCGCTGCCCGGACACCGCATAACGTGCGGTGACCCGAACCGCCTCCGCCTCCCCCACCTTCCTGCGGTCCGTGACGCCGGGCCCACCGCGCTAGGAGCTTTGGGATGTCCTACGACCGCTCGGAATTATCCCTGCCGCACCGGCACAACGGACGGGTCCCCTCCCCCACCGCTCTCCGGCCGCCGCCCCTCGCGGCGGCCGGAGAGCGCCCGGGCAGCGGGACCCGTCAGCGTTCGTGGTCCAGCTACCACCGCGCCCTGCGCGTCCTGCGCCGCGCCTGCCGGTGGCAGCGGCGCGTGGCCACCCTCGTCGCCCTCGGCTACTTCGCCGTCTTCCTCACCCTCACCGTACGGGCCCCCGCCTTCATGGCCCGCCCGGCCCTCGGCGGGCTCCCCACCGGCCTGTTGCTCGCGGTCGTACAGATCCCCGTCACCTGGCTGGCCGTCCTGCTGTTCGAGTACTCGGCACGGCGGTTCGTCGATCCCCTGGCCCGCCGGGTCAGCCAGTACGCACGCCCGGCCGGCGGCGACGGGCGGGCACAGGCATGACCGACCTCGGCGGCTCCGCGCAGTCCTGGTCCCTGGTCGCCTTCTGCAGCGTCGTCACCCTCACGCTCCTGCTGTGCGTACTGACCGGCCCCGACCGCGACGACCTGGAGGAGTTCTACACCGGCTACCGAACCCTCTCCCCGCTGCGCAACGGCCTCGCGGTCGCCGGCGACTACATCTCCGCCGCGACCGTGCTCACCATCGGCGGGGTCATCGCGCTGTGCGGCTACGACGGCGTCGTCCTGGCCCTGAGCACGCTGCTGTCCCTGCTCCTGCTGATGTTCCTGCTCGCCGAACCCCTGCACAACACCGGCCGGTTCACCATGGGTGACGCGCTGAGCCGACGGGTCCCCGGACGGGCCGTACGCATCACCGCGTGCGTGGTGACCCTGCTCTCGCTGATCCCGATGATGATCGTGCAACTGGCAGGCGTGGGACAGCTGCTGGCCTTCATCCTGGGCTTCTCCGACGGTGCCATGCAGACCGGCTGCATCGTCGGCGCGGGCATCCTGATGATCAGCTACGCCGCCCTGGGCGGAATGAGGGGGACCGCGCTGATCCAGATCATCAAGACGGTGATGCTCCTCGGGTCCGGTCTCGTGGTCGCCGTACTCGTCCTCGCCTCCTTCGGCTGGCACCCGGGAACGATGCTCGACACCGCGGCGCGGCGCAGCGGCACCGGCCGGGCGTTCCTCCAGTACGGCCTCCAGTTCTCGGACGGACCGCACCCCGCCCTGGACATGATCAGCACACAGGTCGCCATCGTGCTCGGCGGTGCCTGCCTGCCGCACGTCACCATGCGGATGTACACCGCGGGCAACGCCCGCCAGGTGCGGCGCACGATGTCCTGGGCCGTGTCCTCGGTGGCCCTTTTCATGCTGGTGATCACCGTGGTCAGCCTCGGCGCCACGGCCCTGGTGGGCCGCGAGCGGATCGCGGCCGCCGACCCGCACGGCAGCACCGCCTATCTGCTGGGCGCGCGGGCCGTGTTCGGCTCGGATGTCTCCCGCGCCGAGGGCCTGGTGTTCAGCACTGTCACGACGGCGATCTTTCTGACCCTCCTGGCGTCCGTCGCCGGGATGACGCTCGCCTGCGCCAACTCGCTGGCGCACGACGTCTTCGCCTCCCGGAACAAGGGCATGCCGGCGCTGCGGGAGATGACCCTCGCTCGGGCCTGCGCGCTGATCGTCGGCATCCCGGTGGTGCTGCTGGCCGCCCTCGCCCAGCACCGCAGCCTCCAGCCCCTGGCCACGCTCTCCTTCTGCATGGGCGCCTCCGCCATCGCGCCGGCCCTGGTCTACTCGCTGTTCTGGCGGCGCTTCAGCAAGGCCGGGCTGCTCGGCACGCTCATCGGCGGCTCGGTCGCCGTCCTGGTCCTGATGTCCGGCACCCGGCTCGTCTCCGGGTCACCGACGTCGGCCTTCCCGGAGGCCGATCTGAACTGGTTCCCCTTCACCACGACCGCCCTGGTGTCCGTGCCGGCGGGCTTCGCCTGCGGCTGGCTGGGCACGGTCCTGAGCGGCCGCCGCAGCGCCCGCCGCGCACGCGAACGGTACGCCGGCATCGAGCAACTGATCCTCGCCGGACCTCCGCGACGCCGCCCGAGCTGGAGCCCGGACGGACCGTAGCGGGAACTCCCGAGAGGTAAGAACGCCCCGCAGTGCGCGTCCCTGCACGAGAACCCGGCGGCGAGCGGTCGCGTACCCGCTTCGCCGCTACGGCCGTCAGCCGCACGTCAGAGTCGGCACCGCCCAGTCGCCGTGGTCGTTGCCGTTGCCGTCACCGGCGTCGCCGACTTTGAGGTCGACCACCTGGGCGCCGCTGACGTCGACGTCGACGGGCACGGCGGCCTGGCTGCCGCGCAGCGTCGGCGTGGTCACCAGGGTCCTGCCGTCGGCGATCACGGAAAACGTCACCGTGCCCGCACCGCCCGTCTCGTCGTCGACACCTACCTCCGCGGTCAGGCGAGAGCACTGTCCTCCGAGGTAGAGCTGGACGTCACTGAGCGCGTTGGTGCCGAGGCCCTTGGCGTAGCCCACACCGCCGACGGTGATCGCCCGGCCGTCCCCGGCCGTCTGCTCGCCGACGCTGCTGTCGCGCTCCACCGGGCCCCACCCGTTGGTGGAGGACAGGAACGGCAGGTCGCTCACCGCGCTCTTCCCGGCCGGTGGAGCCGCCGGTATCCCGCCGACGATGCGCTCGTCGGTGCCCGTGGCCTGCCGTCCGTTCTGTACGTAGTGCACCGTGGTGGTGAGTGCCGAGGCGGACGGCAGGTCCCCCGCCGGTGGCTGGACCTTCCAGGTGAAGGCGGCCGTACCGCCGGGCTTCAGGCTCTTGCGGGACAGCGGGCTCGTGGCGTCCACGCTCCAGCCGTCGGGGGCGGAGAGCGAGGCCGTCAGCCGGGACGCGGACGTCTCCCCCTTCGGCACCCGCACGGTCGTCCGGGCCGTGAAGGCCTCCCCCGGCTGAGCCGTGTCCGGCACCTCCAGGGCGACATCCGCTCCCGGACGCCTGGGCATCGCGTACTTGCGGGAGTCGTAGCGGGGGCTGTCGTTCTGCGCGACGCGCAGGGAGGAGGCGTAGCTGCCGTAGTCGGTGAGGGAGACCTTGCCGAGGCCGCCGGAGCTGCCGTCCAGGTTCCACACGGCGATGGCGATGCTGTTGCGGCCGTTCGGGTTCAGGATTCCGTTCGGGACGGGGAACGTGTGCTGCGGACCGAGGTAGTTGACGTAGTTGCCGACCTGCCAGCCGTTCACGAAGAGCGTTGCCCGGTACTTGCGTGACGGGTCGTCGGTGAACGTCAGGCCCAGTGAGGTGTCCTGGCCGTGCGGCAGGTCCAGAGTGGCGTCGGTGCGGTACCAGGAGACCCCGGGGCGGGTGTCGGTCGTCGGCAGGGACACCCGGTTCCACTTGGCGTCCGGGTAGCCCGGCAGGGACCAGCCCGCCCGCTCGCCGTACAGGCCGCCGGTCGAGAGCGGGCCGCGCACCGGGTCCTGGAGGTCCTCGCCACCGCGTACGCCCTGGAGGCGCCAGGTGACGGACGTCAGCGGGGCTCCGACGAGGGAGGCGCTGGTCAGGCCGCGGGCGGTCTTGTTGCCGTTCGTGGAGTTGTAGTCCTCCTCGTGTCCCATGTTCACGGTGAGCACGGAGATGACGTTGTCACCCTGGGACTTGACCGACCCGGCCGGGAAGGTGAGGTCGGCGCCGCCGGTGGTGGAGCTGCCGAGGAAGGTGCCGTTGAGCCAGGCGGAGAAGGCCTGGGCGCCGCCGCCGGAGTCCGAGACCAGGTGGATGCCGGTCTCCTTTCCGGTGGCGCGGAAGCGGCCGCGGTACCAGGTGTTGCCGGTGTGGAAGCCGTAGTCGTCCGCGTAGAGCACGGGCAGCTTGGTGATGCCGGACACGCTGTTGGTCGTGTTCTTGTCGGCCACCTGCCAGCCGGTGTCGTCGAAGCCGGGGGCCGCTTCGGGGGATTCATCGGCGTGCTTCCAGCTCGTCAGGGCCGGAAGGTGTACCGCAGCGGCCGCCGGGATCGTGCCGGTGCGGCTTCCCGTGGCGGTGGCCCGGGTCTTCACCGGCCTGCCGTTCCAGGTGACGTGGTCGGCGGAGGCGAACACCTCGATGTTCTTGTCGTCGGCGTTGTCGCCGGTGAGCGCCACGGTACGGCCGTCGTCCCGGCTGGTGGCCGTCCGCAGCAGGTGTGTGCCGCGTACCAGCACCGGGCCGGTCGCGGTGTCCTGACGCCAGAAGGTCTTCGCCGTGGCCTTGTCGCCGACGAGCAGCAGGAGCGGGCGATGTCCGCCGCCGCTGACGCTGATCCGGAGGAGGCCCTTGTGGGTGTAGTTCAGCCGCAGGTCACCGGTGGCCGGGTCCCAGGTGGTCGTGGCGGTGCCCCCGCTGGTGGTCACCGTGGGCTTCGAGGAGTAGCGCAGGACGGTTTCGCCGTCGCTGTCCTGGTCGCCGTAGAGCACGGCGACGTCCCGGTCACCGATGGTCGCGCCGGTCATGATCTCGGAGGTCGAGTACTGCAACTGCGCTTCCCCGAGGCGGTAGTTCGCCACGATCACATGGGAGTCGCGGCCGTCGAGCGTGATCGCGGTGCCCGGTTGCTGGGGCACGACCGGGTAGGTCGGCTCCGTGGCGGCGGTACCGGTCGGCACGTCGATGGCGTCGACGGCCACGTAGTTGTCGGTGGACCCCGAGCTGTGGTTGCCGGCGACGACGATCTTCAGCGTGTGTGCCCCGGGAGCCAGACCGGTCTTCTGGAAGACCACCGCCTGGCTCTCGCCGCCGGAGTCGTCGACGGTCGCCACCTTGGTGCCGTCGAGGTAGACGTCGGCGTTGCCGTGGTTGTTCGTCTTCGAGCCGATCCAGCGGATCGCGGTGCCGTCGAAGGGGACGGTGAGCGAGTCACCGGCCTTGTTGGAGAACGACTCGGTGTGCTTGTAGTCACCGCCGGTGTAGCTCGTGTCGTGCACGTGCGACCACGAACCGGCGTACTGGAGCGCGGAGTCGGGATCGTCCCAGGTGTAGGTGGTGTCTCCGGCCGGCTGCGCGTTGAAGTCCAGGGAGATGTGGGCCTTGTCGACTGCCGTGGACGTGGAGTTCCCATGCCGCAGCACGTGGAACTGCGTCCTGGTGTCGGGGTTCATCCGGGCGGTGTCGACGACCGCGGAGTCGTCCGGTGGCGTGGTCCTGATCGCGTCGGTCTTGGTCAGCGGAGCCACCGACTGGGTGAAGTACCCGATCAGCTTGTCCTCGTCGTACTTCGGATCGAGCTCTCGGGTCTCCCGGATCGCGGCTCCGTAGTCGTACGACGTGTAGTTCTGGGGCATGCTCAGCCAGCCCCAGTTGGTGCCGCCGTACGTCATGTAGAAGCTCTGCGCGGTCGCGCCGACCGCGATGTTCTGCTTGTAGAACACGTTGGCGAACTGGTCGTTGATCAGCTCGGCGCACTTGTCGTAGCCCGGGCCGCCCCAGGGGTCGAAGGCGCCGCCCTGGAACTCCGGGGAGTACAGCGGCTTGCCTGCCGGGTGGTCGTAGCTGATGTCGGGGACGCCGTTCCACTTCGAGGGGTTCGAGCAGTCGAAGCCCTGCGGGTAGGAGTCCGGGCCGTCCACGTCCAGAGCCCCGGCACCGGAGTTGAAGGTGCCGTTGTTGTTGCCGGTGAGCGGCACGGTGATGCCGTCGGCGCGGGCCTTGTCCTCCAGGTGCTGCATGTAGGAGCGGGCGGCCGCGGAGCCGTTGTAGTACTCGTTCTCGACCTGGTAGGCGATGACCGACCCGGTGCCGTTGGTCAGTTGGTGCCGGGCGATGATCCGGTCGATCTGGGTCAGCCACTCGTCGGCGTACTTGAGGAACCGCGGGTCGTCACTGCGGTTGTTCTCGGCCTTGGTGGTCAGCCAGCCGGGCAGACCGCCGCTGTCGACCTCCGCGTTGATGTACGGCGCGGGGCGCGCGATGACGTAGAGGCCGGCTTCCTCGGCCATGTCGAGGACCTTGTCGGCGTCGCGCACACCGGTGAAGTCGTACACACCCGGCTTGGGCGAGTGGTAGCCCCAGTCGAAGTACAGGGAGGTGGAGTTGAAGCCGGCCGCCTTCATCTTCTGGAAGATGTCCCGCCACAGGTCCGGGCTCGGGAGCCGGAAGTAGTGGAACTCGCCGGACCAGAGGTAGGTGCGCTTGCCGTCGACGAGGAACGAGTAGCCGTCGAGAGTCACCGTGTGCGCCTGCGCGTCGGCGGCCGTCGCGGCTGCCGGCGGCGGCCCGCTCGCGTCTCGCGCCGTGGCGGGCGCGGTCATGCCGACGGCCAGGGCGATGGTCGCGGCCGTCGCGAGGGCCGCCTTCCACCATCCACGGCGAGCGGGTCTCGCGGTCTGTACATCGGTCCGACTGCCTCGCACTGCGGCCTCCCTCGGGCCTGAGCGATCAGCATCAAACAGACTCAGGCAAAGTCGAACAGTAGGGGGGTCGTTGGCTCAGCACAATGGGGCGGCAGAAGTCGGATGAGGCGGCGGGGGCGGATGAACGCCGGGGCTGTGCGAGGGAGTTGACTGACGGCCGACGAAGACCTCGCAGGCGTACTCGATCACCATGGCCCGCGCCCGGACCGCTCAGGACACGGCCGACCGTCGCTCGAACACCACCTCACGGGCGGTCCCGAGCGCCGTCGCCACCGCGCCGAGGAGGACCGCGTCCTCGCCCAGCCGACTGGGGGCGAGCTTCGGACGCAGCGGGGTCAGGGCCCTGAGGTTGTCCCGCACCGGCTTCAGAAGAAGGTCCACACTGTGCCCGACTCCCCCGCCGAGGACCACGAGATCCGGGTCGAGCACGGCCGCCGCCACGGCCACCGTGTGGGCGATGCGCTCGCCCTCCAGCCGGACCGCCCGGACCGCGGCGTCGTCCCCCTGCCGGGCCGCGTCGAAGACGGCCTTGGCGGTGAGCTGTCCCCGCATGCCGAACCGGCGCGCCGCCTCCACCACCGCCACGCCCGACACCGCGTCCTCCAGCCGCTCCGGCTTCTGCTGCCCCGGCCACGGCAGGAACCCGATCTCCCCGGCGAGACCGTGCGCACCCGTGAACAAGCGCCCGTCACTCACCACGCCCATGCCCAGACCGGTGCCGATGAGGATGTACGCGAACAGCCGGCTGCCCGCCCCGACGCCGTACGTGTACTCGCCGAGAGCGGCGAGATTGGCGTCGTTGTGCACCTCCAGCGGGACACCCAGCTCCTCGCGCATCCGGTCGAAGAGCCCGGCACGCCCCCAGCCCGGCAGATGCATCGCGTACCGCACCCGGCGGTGCTCCTCGTCGTACACACCGGGCGTGCCCACCACCGCGTGCACCACCTCCTCCGGCGCCATGCCCGAATCGGCGACCACCCGCCGGGCCGTCGCAACCACCAGGTCGGCCATCGCCGCCGAGCTGCGGGCCTGGTTGCGTACGTCGGAGCGGGCGACGACGGTGCCGTCCAGGTCGGCCACGGCGACCCGCAGCCAGCTGCGGCCGACGTCGACGCCGAGGACGTGACCAGCCGCCGGATCGGGCGCGTACAGCACCGCCGTACGACCGCGCTCGGGTACATGGGTGCCCACCTCGCGGACCAGTCCCGCCGACTCCAGGGCGGCGAGGGCACTGGAGACGGTCGGCTTGGACAGGCCCGTCCCACGGGCGAGCTGCGCCCGGGACGCGGGGCCCTCCGCGCGCAGCCGCTCCAGCAGCAAGCGCTCGTTGGTGCTGCGCAGCCGCTGCCGGTTCCAGGGCTGCTCCTGCTGCTCCACGACGTCACCGGCGGCCATCACACCATTCTCACGCACGGCGGGCCCCCTCTTGACGCATCAAGTAAGCCTCCTTAACTTTATCGGCCAACAGACACCGGATACCGGCCCGCACGCCGCGTCTCACTCCCTCGCGCCTCACCACTCCAGGAGCCCTCATGTCCGGTAGCCCGCCGCCCAGCGGTGGTTTCGTCCGCCGCGTCGGCCTCTTCCAGGCCACGGCCATCAACATGAGCCAGATGTGCGGCATCGGCCCGTTCGTCACGATCCCGCTGATGGTCGCCGCGTTCGGCGGACCGCAGGCGGTGGTCGGATTCGTCGCGGGCGCGATCCTCGCGCTGGCCGACGGGCTGGTGTGGGCCGAACTGGGTGCGGCGATGCCCGGCTCCGGCGGCAGTTACGTCTATCTGCGCCAGGCCTTCCAGTACCGCACCGGCCGCCTGATGCCGTTCCTGTTCGTCTGGACGGCGATGCTCTTCATCCCGCTGATCATGTCGACCGGCGTGGTCGGCTTCGTCCAGTACCTGGGCTATCTCGCCCCGGACCTGGGGCAGACCTCGGGCGACCTGGTCGGCCTGGGGGTCATCGCCCTGGTCGTGATCCTGCTGTGGCGGGGCATCGAGCACATCGCGCGCATCACCGCCGTGATGTGGGCCGTCATGATCACCTCGGTGCTGCTGGTCATCCTGGCCGCGGCGACCGACTTCAGCGCCCATCTCGCCTTCACCTACCCGGCGCACGCCTTCGACCTGGGCAGCAACACCTTCTGGATCGGCTTCGCGGGCGGCCTGACCATCGGCATCTACGACTACCTCGGCTACAACACCACGGCGTACATGGGCGCCGAGATCAAGGACCCCGGCCGCACTCTGCCCCGCTCGATCATCTTCTCCATCCTCGGCATCATGACGATCTACCTGCTGTTGCAGATCGGGACGCTGGGCGTGATCGACTGGCACCGGATGACGGACGCCAAGGACATCGCCTCCACCTCGGTGGCCTCGGCGGTGCTGGAGGAGACGTGGGGCAAGGGTGCCGCCGACACCGTCACCGTCCTCATCCTGATCACGGCCTTCGCGTCGGTCTTCACCGGCCTGCTCGGCGGCTCCCGCGTGCCCTACGACGCGGCGCGCGACCGGGTCTTCTTCCGCCCCTACGCCCGGCTGCACCCCAAGCACCGCTTCCCGACCCTCGGCCTCGCGACGATGGGCGTGATCACCGCGATCGGCTTCCTGATCGGCCGCCACACCGACCTGGCGACCCTGATCCAGCTCCTCACGACCGTGATGGTCATCGTCCAGGCGCTGGCCCAGATCGTGGCGCTGAGCGTGCTGCGCAAGCGCCGGCCGACGCTGCGGCGGCCGTACCGGATGTGGCTCTACCCCGTGCCGAGCGTCATCGCCTTCGTCGGCTGGTGCGTGATCTACGGCTACGCGGACAAGAACTCGCCGGGCCGCCACCCCATCGAGTGGTCGCTGGCGTGGCTGGCCCTCGGCTGCGTGGCGTACGTCCTGTGGGCACGCTTCGAGAAGGTGTGGCCGTGCGGCCCGAAGGAGATCACGGAGGACTATCCGACGCAGGAGACGACACCGGCGGAGCCGGCGGGCAGGTGAACGCGAGCACACGCCCTTGACCACCACGGCCCCGCGCCGGCCGGATCGTCGGCCTGCGCGGGGCCTGCGGGTGTCAGCGAGCGGTCAGCCTCCACAGGTGGTCGGCGGTGCCGTTGTCGGTCCACTGCAGGACCTGCACGCCGGAGGACGTACTCATCTGGTCCACGCCGAGCAGGCGTCCACTGTTGTAGTTGGCGATCTTGTAGTAGCCGCCGGGGGCCGGGATGACCTGCCAGAGATGGTCGGCGGTTCCGTTGTCGCCCCAGATCAGGGCGGTGCCGCCGTCCGCGGTGCCCGCGTTGGTGATGCCGAGCAGCAGCCCGCTCTTCTGGTTGACGATCTTGTAGAGGCCCGAACCTGCGGACACCAGGGTCCAGTTCTGGTCGGTGCCGGTGGTGGACGTGGCCTGGACGACCGAAGTGCCCTGGGCGGTGCCCGCGTTCAGGGTGTCCAGCGCGAGTCCGCTGTTCTTGTTGGTGATCTGGTACCGCCCGGCCAGCGAGGTGTTGGTGCCACTCGGGGTGATCACCAGGTGGTAGCCGTCGGTGGCGTTCATCGTGACCGGCACGGTGACGGAGCCGTTGCTGACGCTGTAGTCGGCGTCGGAGATGGTGATCGGGCCGGAGGAGGCGGTGGTGCGGCCGGTGTCGGGGCTGTACTCCAGCTTCACGTGGACGGTGCTGCCGAAGGCGGACAGGGAGTTCAGGCCGTTGACCGTCACGGCACAGGAGCCGGCGCATCCACCGGCGAGGACGCTGATCTGGTTGCCCGCGCCGTTGCGCGAGGCGAGGCCGTCGATTCCGGTCTGGGCGGGGGGCGTGGTGGTCAGCATGGTGCCGGACATGTCGCCGTACCACTTGTACGTCCAGTACGAGCCGTTGGGCGAGCCGCCGGTGTCGGTCAGGGTGTCGCCGAGGGTGCCGTAGTGGTTCCAGAAGGCGAGCTCCGCGTCCCGGACGCCGGTCCGCTCGAACTTGGCGGCGTAGCCGATGAGGGCACCGGAGTTGCCCATCTCCGAGGGTGTGCCGTACTCCTCGATGTCGATCGGCCGCGGGCTGATGCCGAGGCTCGACTCCAGCGCGCGGTACGCGGAGACGTGCGCGGCGATGTCCTGGCTGCCCTGGAGCTCGTGCCAGGCGATGACGTCCGGCACCGTGCCGGAGGCCTTCGCGTCGGTGAGGAAGGAGCTCATCCAGGACTGGTTCCACGCCGAATAGCTCGGGCCCTGGATCGGCGTCGTGGCGTCCTTGGCGCGGACCTCCTTGAACGTGCGCGCCCAACCGGCGTTGAAAGCACCGGCGTTGGCGGTGTCCCAGGTCCAGTCGGGTTCGTTCCACAGCGCGTAGGCGCTGATGTTGGTGGCGCCCGAGGCCTGCACGGAGGCCACCTGCTTGTCGACGGCTGACAGCCAGTCGCTCCAGCTCACCCACTTGTACGGGAAGTTCGGGTACCAGTCCGGCATCCGTACGACGACCTTGGCGCCCGCGCGGGCCGCCTTCGCCGCCACCACGAGGGAGTCGCCCGCGGGAGCGGGCTCACCGTTGGGCAGCTGGCTGCCGCCGGGTGCCATCTGGATGAAGGTGTTCGGCTTCAGCGCGGTGACCAGGCTGTCGGCCGGTGTGTTGTTGTCGGCGAGGCCGTAGAGGCTGCCGGTGCCGACGTGGGTGACGGACCGCAGCGTCTGCGCGGCGTTGACCACCAGGGTGGTGGACGAGGTGGGGACGGCGTGGGCGGATCCGCCCGCCAGGACGACAGCGGTGGCGGCGAGGGCGGCGGCCATCGTGGCGGCGGTGGTGCGGCCGAGCGGGACTCTGTGATGGTGACGGGAGCTCAGGTACGACATCAGCGGCTCTCCTGAGGACGGACTGGAGGGGGACTTACCGGTGGCGCGGTGCGCCGGGAGGGGGCGGTGCGGGGACCGTCGGACGAGGGGCGCGGGGAAGACAACCCCCGTGACGGGTGGCGGAGCAGGGCGGGGCTCGGCTCCGCCCTGCCGGTGGGCCGGGAGCGGCGGGCAATGCGGTTCAGTCCTTGACGGCGCCCGCGGTGACGCCTGCGGCCACGTAGCGCTGCGCGAGGACGAGCAGGACGGCCGCGGGCAGGGACGCGACGACGGCGGTGGCCATGATCGCGTTCCATTCCTGGTTGTTGTTGCCGATGTAGTGGTAGATGCCAAGGGTGATCGGCCGCCAGTCACCGCCGCCGTCGAGGGTGTTGGCGAAGACGAAGTCGGACCAGGCCCACAGGAAGCTGAACAGCGAGACCGTGACAAGCGCGTTGCGGCTCACCGGGAGCACGACGGACCGGAAGGTGCGGAAGGTGCCGGCCCCGTCGATGCGGGCCGCGGCGATCAGCTCGCCGGGGATCCCGGACATGAACGCTGTGAAGATCATGACGCCGAACGGCACGGCGATGGTGGAGTCGGCGATGATCAGGCCCCACCAGGAGTTCAGCAGTCCGAGGTCGAGGAAGATGCCGTAGAAGCCCATCGCCATGACGATGCCGGGGATCATCTGGGCGACCAGCAGGACGAGGCCGAGGAAACCCCCGCCGTAGGGCTTGAGCTTGGCCAGTGCGAAGCCGGCCGGGGCGGCGAGAAGGAGGGTGAGGACGACCGTGCCGACACCGATGAGCAGGCTGGTGCCGAGATAGGGCATCTGGTCGTTCAGGACGGCGCGGTAGCCCTCGAAGGTCGGGTGCAGGGGCAGCAGGTCGGGCGGGCTCTTCCGCATGTCCTGCTGCGGGGTCAGGGACACGTTGAGCATCCAGTAGACCGGGAACAGCATCACGGCGGTCAGCAGGAGGCCGATGACGGTGTAACGGCGGGATCCGGTACGGGACTTCATGCTTCCTGCCTCTTCTGGACGCGGATGTAGAGCAATCCGAAGACGAGGGCGATGAGGATGAGGATGTTGCCGACGGCCGCCCCGGGGCCGAACTTCGGGAGCAGGGAGCCGAAGCCGAGCTGGTAGGACCAGGTCGCGAGGGTGGAGGAGGCGTCGCTGGGGCCGCCCTTGGTCATGATCCAGATCAGGTCGAACACCTTGAGGGTGTAGACGAGGCCGAGCAGCAGGGTGATCGCGGACACCGGGCGCAGCAGTGGGAAGGTGATGCGCCGGAACTGCTGCCAGGCGCTCGCCCCGTCCAGGGACGCGGCCTCGTACAGCTCGCCGGGGATGTTCTGCAGCCCGCTGTAGAGGATGACCAGGTTGAACGGGATGCCGATCCAGATGTTGGCGATGATGACCGAGGTCAGGGCCCAGTGCGGTGAGTTGAGCCAGTTGACCGGGGCCACGCCCACCGTGTGGAGGGCGTAGTTGACGACCCCGGACTCGCTGTTGAGCATCCACGACCAGGTCGACGCCGACACGATCAGCGGCAGCAGCCAGGGGATCAGGAACAGCGCCCGGAGCGTGCCGGCCAGCCGGAAGTGCCGGTTGAAGAAGACGGCGAGGGCGAGCCCGGCGGCGTACTGGAAGGCGATCGACACGAAGGTGAAGATCATGGTGTGGCGCATCGCCGGGCCGAACGTGGGATCGTCCAGGACGGTCCTGAAGTTGTCCAGCCCGGAGAACGGCGCGTCGCCCGCCACGAACGAGCGGACCGTGTAGTCGCGCAGGCTCAGGTCGAGGTTGCGGTACAGGGGATAGACGTAGAACGCGGCCAAGTAAAGGGCCAGCGGCGCGAGGAAGGCCAGCGCGGTGAGCCGGCTCCTGCGGCGGCGGTGGCGCCGTAGGGCCGAGCCGTCCGCCGGGACGGGGGTGCCGGCTTCCCGGGGCCTGGCCGGGGACCGCGGGGCGCGGCGGTCGACGCGGGCGATGGTCATGCGGACTCCTGGAGGGGGTGGCCCGCCCGGGACCGGCGGCGGTTCCCGGGCGGTTGCGAGTGCCGTACGGCAGCCGGGGCGGGTCCCGGAAGGTGCCGCGAGGGTGTCGAGTGGTCAGCTCCCGCCCTTGTCCGCGGCCTTCTGCGCGGTGTCGAGAGCGGCCTGCGGGCTCTGGCCGCCGGACAGGGCGCTCTGCACGGCGGTCCACATCGGCTGCGAGATCGTGGGGTACTTGGTGCCCAGACCGCCGCTGGTGCGACCTCGTGCCGCGGCCACCGCGTCGACCCACGGCTTCAGTTCGGGGTTCGCCTTGACCTGCTGGGTCTGCACCGCCGCGCTGGGGGCGACGTAGGCCAGGGTGGTGTCCGTGGCCAGCAGGTTGGCGGAGTTGGTGAGGCAGGTGACGATCTTCTTGGTGACGTCGTACCGTCCGCTGTCCTTCTGGACCGGGACGGTGACGAACTCGCCGCCGGTCGGCACCGGCGCCGCTCCGCCGCTCTGGCCGGGGATGCTGATGACGCCGTAGTCGAAGCCGGCCTTGTCGGCGTTGCCGAGTTGCCAGGTCCCGTTCTCGCCGAACGCGTAGTCGCCGGTGGCGAACTCCTGCCAGCTGGTGGTCTGGGTGTTCTGCAGGACGTCCTTGGGAGCCAGACCGTCGTCCACCCAGCCCTTCCACAGGGACAGCGCGGCCACGCCCTTGGCCGAGTCGAGCTTGGTGAGGTCGCCGCCGGCGCCCCAGAACCAGGGCAGGAACTGGAAGCTGCCCTCTTCCGTGTTGATCGCGGAGAAGGTGATGCCCTTCTTCCCGGCCGCCTTGACCTTCTTCAGGGCGGCCGTGAGGGAGTTCCAGTCCTTGACCGAGGCCGGGTCGACGCCCGCGGCGGTGAGGACCTTCTTGTTGTAGTAGAGCGCGAGGGTGTTGGCACCGATCGGAACACCGTAGGAGGAGCCGTCGATCTCGCCCGCGCCGAGGATGTTCTTCTGGATCGACTTGGTGTCCAGTCCGAGATCGCTGGTCTTGTTGAGGATGCCCGCCTCCACCAGCGTGGAGACGACCGGGTTGTCCACGAGCATCACGTCGGGGGCGTTGCCCTGCTGGGCGGCGAGCAGGGCCTTGTTGCCGAGGTCGGTGGTGTCCATGGCGGTGCGCTTGACCTTGACCCCTGCGTCGGTGCCGCACTTGCTGACGAGCTTGCCCCACGCCGACGAGCCGTCGAACTGCGGGTACGGGTCCCAGAAGGTGTACGTCCCGCCGGCGCCGCCGGTCCCGGAGGCGGAGGAGTCGGAACCGCCTCCGCAGGCGGCGACGGAAGTGAGCGCTCCGACGGTGGCGACGGCGCATATCAGGGTGCGACGGGTGTTTCTCACGGCGACCTCGTTGTCTTGGTACGGCTCATCGGGAGGGACGGGGCGAGGGGGGAATGTAGGGCGTGTGGAGGGCCCGGGAGGGCCCGTGGGTGTCGGTCGGGCTCAGAGGGCGGGCGCAGTGGGGGGCTCAGTGGGTGGGCAGCCAGACCCGCATGCTGCCGTCCTGGCGGTTGGCCCACGCGTAGTACGGCACGGCGGTGAGCTCGACCGGAGCGGGCTCCGTCGCGGGGGCCTGGGCGTCGGCGGGGGCATACGGCCACCAGCCGGTCTCGGTACGGGGTCGGCGGTGCCCGGAGGCCGTCACGGTGGTCACGCCGCCCAGCAGGTCGGGGCGGTGCTCGTCGGCGAGCGGGCCGCCCGGGTCCAGGACGATGTCGTCGAGGCCGCCACCAGGGTGGTCGACCCCCTCCAGGCAGTACACGAGCGGCCCGCGCTCGATGGCGACGCAGCCGCGTACGGCGTCCACCCGGGGGTCGGCGGCGGTGAGCCGGGGTGCCAGCGAGAGTTCGAGGACGACCCGGTCGCCCGGTGACCAGGTCCGCTCCAGGCGCAGCCAGCCGTCGGTGACGGGCGCGTCCGTCTCGTCGTACGCCGTGTCCGCGCACCGGACCCGGTAGGTGCCGCACCACTGGGGAATGCGCAGCGAGAAGGTCCAGGGCCGGTCGGCCGGGGTCTCCTCGACCGTGAAGGCGATCGTGCCCTGCCAGGGGTAGTCGGTCTCGGCGCTCACCGCGACCGGGGTCCCGCCGAGGTCGCCGGTGTAGCGGCCGGTGACGTACTGGTGGATCTGGAGGCCGCTGCCGTCGCTGGAGGCGAGGTAGTGCTCCAGGGAGGCCAGCAGCCGCATCACGTTGGGCGGGCAGCAGGCACAGCGGAACCAGCGGGTGCGGCGGGCCGACTGGTCGCCGCCGGGGTCGGTGTGGCCGTCGCGGACCTGGAGGGGGTTGACGTACAGCCACCGCTCGCCGTCGAGCGAGACCCCGGCCAGGAAGCCGTTGAACAGGGTGCGTTCGATCAGGTCGGAGTAGCGCGTGTCGCCGGTGAGCAGGGCCATGCGCCAGCTCCACTGGATCGAGGCGATGGCGGCACAGGTCTCGCAGTAGGCACGCTCGTTGGGCAGCTCGTACGGGTCGCCGAAGTCCTCCTCGTCGTGGTGGGCGCCGAGGCCCCCCGTGAGGTGGGTCTTGGCGGCGGTCATCGCGGCCCACAGCCGCTCCGTGACGGCCCGCAGTTCCGCGTCCCCGTTCTCCGTCGCCAGGTCGGTCGCCGCCGCCAGCAGGTACAACTGGCGTACGGCGTGCCCCTCGACGTCGGTCGCCTCGCGCAGCGGGACACGGTCCTGGCAGTACGCCTCACCGCCCAGCAGGCCGTGGCCGAAGCGGTCGACGAAGTAACCGGCGAGATCCAGGTAGCGGCGTTCACCGGTCTCCCGGTACAGCTCGACCAGGGCGGTCTCGACCTCGGGGTGGCCGTCGACGCCGTCGATCGGCTTGCCGCTGCCGGGCGGGCCGAAGACCGAGTCGATGTGGTCGGCGAACTTCACCGCCACGTCCAGCAGTTCACGGCGTCCGGTGGCCCGGTGGTGGGCGACGGCGGCCTGGATGAGGTGGCCCGCGCAGTACAGCTCGTGGCCCCAGCGCAGGTCCTGATAGCGCTCGCCGCCCTTGAGGAGCTGGAACCAGGTGTTCAGGTAGCCGTCGGGCTGCTGGGCGACGGCGACGAGGGAGACGATGCGCTCGACCTCGGCCGCGAGCGGGCCGTCCTCCTCGGGAGTTCGCCCGGCCAGCTGCCAGGACGCGGCCTCCAGCCACTTGTAGACGTCGGAGTCCACGAACGGGTAGGCGCCCTGGAACTCGCCCTGCGCGAGGCCGGCCACCACCCGCAGGTTGTTCAGGTTTCCCGCGGACTCCAGCAGTTCGGGGCCCTGCGGGATGGACGTCCGCCCGTTCACCCGGCGCCGGGTGCTCCAGAAACCGCCCCGTACCTCGACTGCGGCAGGGGCGAACGCGGCCTTGGCGTCCGGGCCGGGACGGACCGGTCCCACGGAAGCGACCGGTTGTCCGGACGGGGCCGCGGACTCGAAGGAGGGCACGGCGGAACGAGGGTCGGACATGACTCTCCGAACAGTTGGATGGGGAGCGGGCCGGGGATTACGGTGCACTTTCGGTGCCACGGTGTCCGCGGCGTCGGGCAGACGGTGGGCCGCCTCTCGAACCCGCTTGGGAAAACGTTTTTCTGCCGGAAAAGTAGAGAGCTGGTGCGCACGAGTCAAGAGGTACGACCGAGTATTTTCTTGTCCGCTGGCAGGACTGGCCCGAGCCCGGGAACGGTGCCAGGATGTACAGCGCCGACCCCTCCAGGAAAAGGATTGCGCGTGACCGCTGTTCCGGGTTCCCCCTCCGCCGGACGGGCCAAGCTCGCCGATGTGGCCAGGCTGGCCGGCGTCAGCGTCGGAACGGCCTCGAAGGCGCTCAACGGCAACGGCAGGATGCGGCCCGAGACGCGGCAACGGGTCCTGGCCGCCGTGGAGGAGCTCGACTTCCGCCCCAACCAGCACGCGCAGAGCCTGCACACGGGCCGCAGTTGGACCGTCGGACTGATGACGACCGACGGCATCGGCCGCTTCAGCACCCCCGTCCTCCTCGGCGCCGAGGACGCGCTCGGTGCCGGGAAGATCTCGGTGCTGCTGTGCGACACCCGCGGCGACGCCATCCGCGAGCAGCATCACCTGCGCAACCTCATGGACCGACGGGTGGACGGCATCATCGTCACCGGCCGCCGCACCGACCCGAGGCCGCCCCTGAAGGGCATCGAGCCGATCCCGACGGTCTACGCGCTCTCGCCGTCCACGGACCCGGAGGACATCTCCGTGGTCTCGGACGACCGCAGCGGCGCACGGCTGGCCGTCGAGCATCTGCTGGCGACCGGACGCACCCGGATCGCCCACGTCACCGGCCCGGCGCACCACGCGGCCGCCCAGGACCGCGCCCGCCACACCGTCGAGCTGCTGGAGCACTCCTCGCTCGAACTCGCCACCGGGCGTGTCCACTTCGGCGAGTGGAGCGAGGCGTGGGGACGCAGCGCGGCGGAGGCGGTCCTGCGCATCGCCCCGGACACGGACGCCTTCTTCTGCGGCAACGACCAGATCGCGAGGGGCGTCGCCGACACCCTGCGCGAGAACGGGCTGGACGTTCCGGGCAAGGTCGCGATCGTGGGCTACGACAACTGGGACATCATGGCCCTGGCCTGTCGGCCCCCGCTCACCACGATCGACACGGACCTCTCCGAGGTCGGCCGCCAGGCCGCCCTGCGCCTGCTCGACGCCATCGGTTCCCGGCCGGAGCCCGGGCGGCACACGGTCCCCTGCCGTCTCGTGGTGCGCGAGTCGTCCTGACGCGCAGGTCTGTCGGCGGTGTGCGCGGACCGGGAAACCCTTTTCTCACCCAGCGGGTCGGCGCTGGACGGTCGGCGCTCACCACACCCGCCGGCCGTCTCCGGACCTCACTTCGTCCGGGAACGCGCCCCCGACGTCATGGCCCAGCGAATGGTGTGCGTCAGCAGGAGACCCGAGGGCTGGACGGCGAGACCCTCCACGACAGGGATCCGCGGCAGCCGCAGCACGCTCCGCGCCCACGGCGGAAGCAGGGCGACCGCGTTGGCCGCCAGGACGCCGTAGAAGGGCCGCACGGCAAGCGGCACGGGTGGGTGCAGCAGGAACCTGGCGGCGGCCCACGCCTCCGGGGTGGGCCGCAGTTCCGGCCGGTACGAGGCCAGACACCTGACCAGGGCCTGGCGATCGCGGGGCGGATCGACCACCCCCAGCGCCTCGGCCACGCGCGCGGTGTCGGCCACGTAGGCGTCGTACCCCGCCGCGTCGAGGGGCCGGGCCCCGTAGCGTTCGTGCGCGCGCAGGAAGCTGTCGGTCTCGGTCGCGTGGACCCAGCCCAGCAGGTGCGGGTCCGCCGCGTGGTACGCGAGTCCGTCGGCCGTCGTCCCTCGCACCCGCTCGTGAATACTCCGCACCCGCGCGACGGCGTCCTCGGCGTCGGAAGCGGTGCCGTAGGTCGTGACGGCCAGGAAGGTGCTGGTGCGCTGCAGCCGTCCCCAGGGATCACCGCGAAACCCGGAGTGCGCGGACACCGCGGCCATGGCGAGCGGATGCAGGGACTGCAGGAGGAGAGCGCTCAGTCCGCCGATGAACATCGACGCGTCGCCGTGGACGGTGCGGATGGGACGCTCGGGACCGAACCACCGGGGGCCGGGCGTGTCGTGGATGCGGGCACGGTTGGCGGGCCCGTCCGGACCGGCGACTCGCCGGAACACGGCCCTGCCCAGCCGATCACGAAGGTCGGTCATCTGCGACGCGCCTCCTTCCCCGGCCCGGGTGCGCACGCCTGGTCACCCTTCTTCGGCGGCGGCCGTGCGTACGGATGCAAGGGTGCATCCGCATGTCCCTAGGGCCGCCTCCGAGCGGCCCGCACAGGGCTCGCGCGGGCCACTCGGACCGCTCGGACCCGTCGGACACCTGGAGGCGTCACCTCTGCCCGTTTCAGCGGCTTCGTCCCCGGAGCTTGCCGAGCAGTTGGCGCGCCTGCTCGCGACGACGCGGGTCTGCCGAGGCACGGCGCACCTGCTCGGCGGCCCGTCGCCCCTGCGGGCTCCTGCTGAACTGCTTGATCTTCTCCAACATGCCAGGCATGAGGATCCTCCCCAGAAGGTCGACGACAACTCCGTACGGCATGGTCTTCGTACAGACGCGGTTACCCAGGGCAGCCTGTCCCACCCCTGAAAAGCGGGATGTCAGGACGTGACCGACGGCGTATACGACTTCGGTGGCCGCCTGTGGTGGGGATGTGGATCTCGGCCGTACCGCCGCCCCTTGCGGGCAGTACTACCGCATGAAGCCTCCCCCGCGTTTCACGTTGGCCGCGACCACTCTCGACGCACCGGACGCCCGTGAGCTCGCGCAGTTCTATCTGCGCCTGCTCGGGTGGCGGACGCGGAGGGAGGAACCGGACTGGGTCGAGATCGCGTCGCCCGACGGCACGGCCGGGCTGTCCTTCCAGACGGAGCCGCTCTTCGAACGCCCGCAGTGGCCCTCGCGCGGGTCCGGGCAGCAGATGATGATGCATCTGGACATCGAGGTGAACGACCTGTCATCGGCCGCCGATCACGCCCTTGCGCTGGGAGCGACCGTGGCGGATTTCCAACCGCAGGCCGATGTACGCGTTTTGTGCGACCCCGCGGGCCACCCGTTCTGCCTCTTCGTGCGCACGGGCCCGACGGGCTGATCTGTGCCGTTGACTGCGCGCAGGCGGGTGGCGGGGCCACCGGGGTGATCGACGCCATCGGCTGGACGATTCGACCGGGCACGGTGGGTGCGGCTGCCGGAGGGTCCCGTCTGGTCCTCCCGGCCCTCCGCGAGCCGCACGGCCCTGGGACGTGTCCTTTTGGTTCCTCACACGGACCGGGTGTGAGGTCGTGGCGGGTCACCGGGTAAACGACGAACTGGGCGCCCGCCGCCCGCCGCCCACCGGACGAGTGACGCCGGACAGGGGAACCGGGCGGAACCGGCAGGGCCGGATCTGGCCCACCCGGAGGAATACGGCCCGTTCACGCTCTTTCGCCGTCGCGTGGGCCGGCGCACGACGGTCGCTCGCGGCGGTGTGTGATGGACCCGAAGCGGAAGGCGGCGTTCGGTGTCGACGGCGATCCGGTGACACACGTGCGGGCCCGGACGCGTTGCTCACCGCTGACGCGACGTGCTGCTCGGCCTTCGCAGGTGTGCGTCGACGCGTGCGAAAGTGGCGTCCGGCTGTTCGATCTGCGGAAGGTGACCGGCCTTGGGGATGACCTCGAGTCGGCCGTTGCCGAACGCGTCGGCGTACGCGGCGCCGTACGCGGGAGTGACGACACGGTCGCTCTCACCCCAGAGCAGGAGCGCGGGCACCTGAATCTGTCCCAGCCGGGACAACAGCGCGGGGTTGTGCATGTACGGGTCGCCGGCAAGGACATGCATGGTGGCCATGTTGGCCTGCCTGCGCGCGAGTTCCTCGGCAGGGATGCCGGCCGGATCGAGGTAGTAGCGCTCCGGGTCGTGCCAGGAGTGCTCCGCGACACCGCGGGCGTCCAGGGCGAAGAAGTCGGTGATCGGTTCGGTCTCGACCCGTACGCCTACGGCGTCGATCAGGACAAGGCCGGTGATGCTTCCCGCACTGTCGCGCAGGGCCATTTCGGCGGCCACCCAGCCTCCGAGGGAGGAGCCGACGACGAGGACGTCGCTCAGCCGGCGTTCACGCAGAAGGTTCAGGTAGACGAGAGCCAGGTCGCCGACACCGGTGAGCCCTGCTGGGCGGGGGGTGCCGTCCCAGCCGGGGTGCACGGGCGTGATCGTGTGGGCGGAGCCGGAGAGGTGCTGGGCGAGACCGGCGACGGTGGCGGGGCCTCCGCCGCCGTGCAGGATCAGGGCGGGCCTGCCCGCTCCGGCCTCGGACAGAGTGAGGGACAGGTCGGGGTACATGGCTGACGCGTTGGTGGACATGCGCACCACTGTAACTAAACATCTTTATATAAGCTAGCTTGGTCATGGCGTAGACTCCTCGCATGCACGGTGAGCTGCAAGAACTCGGCAGGGCGGTCAAGCAGGCCCAGTACCGACAGCACAGGGCCCTCGACAGCGCCCTCCAGGGCATCGGCACGACACTGGCCCAGTGGGACGCCCTGCGCGCGATCAGCCGCTCCCCCGGAGCATCCGCCCGCCAGTTGGCCGCGGCGACCTTCCAGACCGAGCAGGCCTTCGGAACGCTCGCCGGCCGCCTCACCGCCCAGGACCTCGTGGAACGCCGACCGGGACACGGCCGACGCATCGAACACCACCTCACGCCCGCCGGCCGGCAGGTCCTGGCGGCCGGCCACAAGGTGGCCGACAAGGTGCTCGCCGACTGCTTCTCCGCCCTGCCCGACACGGACCGCGCCACCCTGCTCGACCTGCTTCGGCGGCTCACCGCACAACAGGAGGCTTAACGAGAGGCTGCCGGGCGCCCCGCCGGCTCAGTACGAGATCGCCATCCCCTCCTCCTCTCCACATCCCCCCTTGCTTGACCTATCGATATTCGATAGATTTCCATCGCAACTCGATGGAAGGGTGGGTCATGGGAAAGCTGGCTGTCGGTGCGTTGCGTGCCGTACTCCTGGCGGTGCTCGTCGGCACCGTGCTCCTACAGGCGTTGATGGTGTGGACGCTGGTCAGCGGGAAAGACCCTGAGGACGGGTCGCTCCCGCTCACCGCCCTGCGTGTGATCACGATCCTGGGCATGGTGTCGGTCCAGGTCGCCTTGGTGTGCGTCGGTCGCCTGGTGACGATGGTGCGACGAGGAACCGTGTTCTCCCACGCCGCCTTCCGGTACGTGGACGGCGTGATCGGCGCGATCGTGGCGGCCGCCCTCGTGTGGTTCGCGGTCACCGTCGTCAACGCGCCCGGCCAGCGGGACGATCCTGGCGTCACCGTCATCATGGGCGGCATCGGCGTGGCCATCCTGGGGGTGGCGCTCATCGTGTACGTGCTGCGGATGCTGCTCGCGCAGGCCGTCGCGCGCGACGCCGAGGCGTCGCAGCTGCAGGCCGAACTGGCCGAGGTGATCTGATGCCGATCACCGTCGACATCGACGTGATGCTGGCCAAGCGGAAGATGTCCGTGGGTGAACTCGCGGACCGGGTCGGGATCACGCCCGCCAACCTGGCAGTCCTCAAGAACGGCCGCGCCAAGGCGGTACGTTTCGCGACGCTCGCCGCACTCTGCGAGGTACTCGAGTGCCAGCCGGGCGATCTGCTGCGCTGGGAGGCCGAGAACACCGCGGACGACGACGTGTCCGACAGCGGACGGGAAACGCCTGTCGGCACCGGCGCGTGACGCGGCACACGGACCGCGTGGGCGTCGATCGCCGATCGCCCTCAGCCCCGTCCCGTCCCGTCCCGGCAGTACCGGGAAACTGGTGGAGGAGCTTGCGGCGGGGCGGGGGAGCTTGCGGCGTCCGGGACCCGACGGCCTCGGACTTCGGCATCTTCTGCCTCCACTGCCTCCACAGTCCATTCTCAGATCGACGCCCCGGGCAGCCGTAGGGTGACGCATCATGCGTAATCTGGCCCACCTGCCGAAGGCCCATCTCCATCTCCACCTCGAAGGTGCGATGCGTCCCGCCACGTTCAGGGAACTCCGGGGCGAAAACGGCCAACAGCATTCCGCGCCGGGCGCGTTCACATCCTTCGAGGACTTCACGTCCCTCTATCGTGCCGCCGCGCGACTGGTGCGCGAGGGCCCGCGCCGGAACCTGCTGCGGCTGTGCGCGAGGTGGTCGAGGACGCCGCCGCGGACGGGGCGGTCTGGGTTGAACCGCACGTCAACCCTTTGACCTACGTGGCCGATCCGGACGCCGCGCTCGACCTGCTGGACATGGTGATCGACGAGGGGCGCAGCACCGCCGCCCGGCTGGGCATCGGCTTCGGCGTCCTGATGTTCGCCCGGCGCAACGGGGATCCCGCGCAGGCTGTCGAGACGGCCCGCCTCGCGGCCCTTCGAGCTGACGACGGCGTGGTCTCCTTCGGTCTGGCCGGCGACGAGGCCCGCTGTCCCCCTGGGCCGTTCGCCGAGGCATTCGCCATCGCCCGTGAAGCCGGGCTGATTTCCGCTCCGCACGCCGGTGAACTCGCCGGGCCGGCCAGTGTGCGCTCCGCACTCGATGTGCTCGGAGCGCGGCGAATCGCCCACGGTGTACGAGCCGTTGAGGACCCCGCCCTCCTCGCCCGCCTGGCGACGGAAGGCGTCGTCCTGGACGTCTGTCCCACCTCCAACATCGCCCTCGGCGTCGTGGAATCCCTGTCCGTCCACCCCCTCCCGCTTCTCCTGCGAGCCGGTGTGCGATGCACGCTGAACGCCGACGACCCGCTGCTGTTCGGCGCCGGCCTGCTGGACGAGTACGAAACGGCCCGCGCAAGCCTGGCGCTCACCGATGCCCAACTCGCCGAGATGGCCCGCGTCTCGATCGAGGCCTCGGGCGCCCCGCGCGCAATGGTGGAGGACGCGGTCACACACATCGGCGACTGGCTCGGCACCCCGCCCGAGCAACAGCATGCCGGACACGGCAGAGATGAGAGCACCCTCTACGGGTAGGTGCGATCAACCCAGCCGGGGTGAGACCGGAGGTGCAGGCTGACGTACCTCTCCGGGCGCACGGCGATCACCGGTGTGCGCCGGGTGAGGGATCGATACGTCAGCTCAGCGGGCGATGTGAGGCACCGTCAGCCCGCGGGACTCTGGGAAGGCGTCCGCGGAGTACGGGCGTCATCCACGAGGAAGGACCAGCGATGAGCCGCACTGCGTCAGCCTCCACCCGCGTCCGTGTCGCCGCAGGCGTCGCCGCCCTGATCACCGTCGCGTGCACCGCCTCCGCCACCGCCATCGACCGCTCACCCGGAGCCGCCTCCCCCGCCAAGCCGCGGGAAGCCGCCGCCCTGACCGGGTCCGCCAAGCTCTCCCGGACACTCGGAGACGACATCACCTTCACCTTCGACGCGCATCTCGCCGCCGAGCACCGGATGGACCCGGCCAAGGCCACCGGGACGTTCCGCTTCAGCCACTACCTCGACGGCGAGGGCGCCTGGGCCAAGGGGCGGATCGACTGCCTGGTGACCGGGGGGAAGGTCGCGGTCGCCACCGGTGTCATCACCGGCAGCGACCTGCCGGGAGCGAAGGGCAAGCGGGTGGGCTTCACCGTGCACGACGTGGGCCGGCACGACCGGTTGGGCTACAGCTGGGCGTCCGTGGGCAACCCCGTGGAGACCAAGGACCTGCCCAAGTGCGTGAGTTCAGCACCGTTCGAGCGCGTGAAGAGCGGCACCGGCGACTTCCGGGTCCTGCCCTGGCAACCGGACTTCGTCGACTAGGGCGCGCAGACCGGGGTGCCCTGCTGACAAGCCTGCTTGCTACGGGGCTCGCGGCTTGGGTTGAAGGTTGACGACCTGCGGCTTGCGGCTGGCGGTTTTGAAGGTCGCCAGCCGCCGAGGTCAGCGCACCGGGAAGCCGAAGGAGTAGCCCTGCTCCTTGAGCCAGGGCAGGATCCGGCGCAGGGCCTCGACGGTCTGGGAACGGTCGCCGCCCGCGTCATGGAAGAGAACGGTCGGGCCACCCGCCAGTTCCCGTTCGACCGTGGCGACGATGGCGTCCGAACCCGGCCGCTCGAAGTCCTTGGAGTCCACGTTCCAGCCCAGCGGACGCATGCCCCGGGAAGCGGCGAGCTTTCGGCTGTAGGGGGTGAAGGCGCCGCCGGGGGCCCGGTAGTACATCGGCCGTACGCCGCCGGACGCCTGGGTGATCATTCGTTCGGCGTCGAGTATCTGCTGCGACTGGTAGGTCTCGGACTTCTTGTCCATGGTGGTGTCGTGGGACACCGAGTGGTCGCACAGCCGGTGCCCGGCGGCGACCACCTGCTTCACCAGGTCCGGATGGGCCTGCGCCTGCGTCCCCACCATGCAGAACGTGGCCTTGACTCCGAACTCCCGCAGTACGTCGAGCACTTGGGGGGTCCATACCGGGTCGGGCCCGTCGTCGATCGTGATGTTCACGCCACGGGCACCCTTGTCGGAAGCGTGCACGATGGTCACCGCGACCGGCTTCACCGCACTGCCCGGCGTGGCCGACGTGTTCGCCTTGGGCGACGTACCGCCGACGGCATCGGCCTGCGCGGTCCACACGGAGGCACCGGCGGCGAGCAATGTCACGCCGAGCGCCGCCCCGAGCACCTTGCTGTTCCAGCCACGCCCGCCGTGCCGTGCCATGTCCGCCCCGCTTTCCCGCAGTTACTCGTCGGTTCCCTGGTCTGTCAGTGACCACCCGACAAGACGAGCGGCAACGGCCATGGGATGCGTCCGTTACCGATCAAGAACAATTCCGGGGGAGTTCGCGGACAACCGACCGGGTTGTCGACATAGCGTTCACTCGAAGCCATTGCAACGACGCGACAACTGCCGTTGCGTTGCTTTCTGATTCGTTGCAATGAAATTGCGGCTCCGACCTGCCGATATTGCCGTTCCCCGCAACAAGTAGGTTGCCGCAATCGTGAATGCAACGTAGCTTTTCACTCATCGGAAACAGCGACGAACGCAGGAGCACCTGATGCAGAAGTTCGACACCCCCGCCCCCGTCACCACCGTCATCGACCTCCCCGCCGGCCGGGTCCAGGTCATCGCCGCCGACCGCGCCGACACCACCGTCGACATCCGGCCCGCCGACCCCGCAAGGAACCGCGACACCAAGGCCGCCGAGCAGATCGACGTCACCCACGGCACCGACGGTGTCCTGCGGATCGCCGCCCCGGCCGCGAAGAACCAGTACTTCGGGCCCTCCGGGTCCGTCGAGATCACCGTCCAGCTCCCCACCGGCTCACACGTCCAGGCCACAGCGGCCGCAGCCGAGTTCCGGGCCGTCGGACGCCTCGGGGACATCGTCTTCGAAGGCGCCCACGGCCCCGTCAAGATCGACGAGGCCGCGAGCCTGCGCCTGACCGTCACCGACGGCGACATCACCGTCGGACGCCTCACCGGCCCCGGCCAGATCAGCCCCCAGCGCGGCGACATCACCCTCGCCGAAGCCGTCACCGGCACCGTCGTGCTCACCACACAGAAGGGCGACATCACCCTCGCCGCCGCCGCCTCCGCCGCCCTGGACGCCGGCACCACCCACGGCCGCGTCCACAACTCCCTGAAGAACGCCGAGGGTTCCGACGCCGCCCTGACCATCCGCGCCACCACCGCCCACGGCGACATCACCGCCCGTAGCCTCTGAAAGGAACGCCCTCATGCCGTCGCCGCTCATACAGAAGCCCGAGACGGCAACCCCGGTCGCCCTGAACCCCGTCGTCTCCTTTCTACGGTTCGTCATCCTGGGAGGCGGCCTCGGGGTTCTCTCCGGGCTCGCGGTGCCGCAGCTGGCCATGGCCCTGCCCTGGGCCGTCTCGAACGCGCTGGTGACCGCCGCCTCCACCCTGCTGTGCACCGAACTCCACGCCCGCTTCACCTTCGGCACCGGGCGCCGCGCCGGATGGCGGGAGCACTGGCAGTCCGCCGGCTCGGCGACCGCCGCATACCTGGCCACCACCGGTGCCGTGTACGTCCTTCACCTGGCCAAGCCCGCCTCCGGCGTCCTGAGCGAGCAGACCGTCTATCTGAGCGCCTCCGCCCTCGCAGGGCTGGGCCGCTTCGCCCTCCTGCGCCTCCATGTCTTCGCCACCCGCCGCGAGCAAAGGGCGAGGACTGCGCCTGTCGTTCTGTTCGGGCCGCGGTGCGCCGACGGTGACCCGGACGCCGTAGAAGAGACCACCCTGAACACCTCCAGGTGGTGCGCGTCGACGCCTTGTGTGTCAGCACACGGGGGCGGTGTCACACCCGCGTGGGACCGTGGAGGTCTGGACGAACGGCGCGTGGTCGACGCCCGGCTGTCGGCCTGAAGGAACCAGCGATGTCGGCCATGGCGACCACCGCGCGCCCTGAGCCGAGAAAGGCCGCGTCATGACCGACATCGACACGCAGTTCCTGCGCAGCCTGTTCGACGAGGAAGGCAGCCTGCACACCGCCGGCCGCACCGCCCTGTACCGGCTCCACGGCCTCGAAGGCCTGCTCTACGTGGGCATCTCCACGTGTCCGCTCACGCGCATCCGTACCCACCTGCAGCAGCAGTCCTGGGGACCCCGCGTCATCGGCATACAGATCGACTACCCCCACGACGCGCACGCGGCCGAACGCGAAGCCGTCCACACCGAACGGCCCCTGTACAACGTCGTCTTCAACGGTCAGGCCCCTCCCCCACCACCCGACCGGGCAGCGCGGCTCAGGGCCGAACTCGCCGCGCAGCAACGCCGACTGGAACAACTCCAGGCCGCCGTACCGCAGTCCACCGCCCACCTACGTCTCATCCTCCGCGGCATCACGGCGGCACAGACGAAAATCGCGAAGCTCACCAGGGACGCCGAGGAGGCCGACGCCGCACAGGGCCCGTCCGGACGGCGGCCCGGACGGGCCGAACCGTGAGCGCAGTGTCGAACCAGCAGCCCAGGCCGCCGAGTTCGCGCTTCATCGCGGCGTCGAGATCCTCGTAGCCGTCCATCCGGCATGCTCAGTCGAGGCAGAACTCATTGCCCTCGATGTCCCTCATCACGATGCACGACTCGTTGTCCTCATCGGCCGGCAGCAGTCGTTCGCGTACCGCGCCGAGCGCGACAAGCCGTGCGCATTCGGCCTCCAGCATGGCCAGTCGCTCCTCACCCACGAGCCCGGTGGCCACCCGCACGTCGAGATGCACCATCGGGGCCGGGTGGCCCGACCCCGTGCGGTACACGACGGCCCTCGGCCGGGCCCACGACATCCTCATCCATCTGCACGACGTCGAAGCGACCACGTATCTGGGCACCCCCTGATCCGCGGGAACACCCCGCGTTGCGAAGTGCGGCTCGGCGGGCGACGGCTCCTGGCGATGGCCAACCGCCCTGCGTCACGCAGTGGGTGGCGGCGGTGCGAGTGCGGCCGCGACCTCGACGGCGACTTCGACGGCACGGGCGGCGAGTGGTGAGTGGACGCGTCCGGCCTGCCAGTGCAGGTAGATCTCCCGGGGCGGCAGGGCGGGCCGTAGCTCGTGGATGCGGAGCCTGGCGTCGGAGGGGACGTCGGCACCGCGGACGGCGAGCCAGGGCAGCAACGCCGAGCCCAGGCCGGCTCGCACCATCGACAGCAGGGTGTCGTTGACCGCGCTGCGGAACACGATCTGCGGACGCGCGCCGCTCCGGGCGAGTGCCTGCTCCATCAGGGGCTGGTCGCAGGTCAGCGGCCAGGCCACCATCGGTGCGCCGTCGAGCCGGTCCAGCGACACGGGACCGTCGGGGAACGTGCCGGCACCCGCCACCAGCAGATACGGATCGTCGAGCAGCTTGCGGTGCTCGACCTCGCCGTCGATGCGGCCGTCGTAGAACAGCAGGTCGAGGTCACCGATCCGGGGCTGCTCCGGCTCCTCCTCGGACAGCCTGATGTCGCAGCCGGGGTGCTCGTCGCGCAGCCGGCGTACGACCGAGGGCAGGATCACGCTGGACACGCTCTGGAACGTGCCGATGTCGATGCGGCCGTCGCCCGCCTGGAACCGGTCCACGGCGTCCGCCAGTGCCTCCGCCTTGGCCAGCACGGCGCGGCCGTGGTCCAGAACCACGATGCCGAGTGGGGTGAGCCGGACCGGCCTGGGGCCGCCCGGCCGGTCGAACACCGGACCGCCGACGGCCCGCTCCAGCGCGGCGATCTGCTGACTCACCGTCGACTGGGTGTACCCGAGGCGGAGGGCTGCCCGGCCGAACGAGCCTTCCTCGGCGATGGCGGCCATCGCCGCGAGGTGGCGCAGTTCGATGGTGCTCACGCGTCCCAGCGTAACGACGTACATCGACATATGCGATCGAATCAATCGGAATTCATCGCTTTTCCCAATGGAGCCCGGGGCTCTAGCGTCGGGACATGACCTCACCTCACTCGCACGGCGAACCGCACGGCGAACAACTCCTCGGCGTCAACGGCGTCGAGTTGTGCACCGAGACCTTCGGAGACCGCGCGGACCCGGCGGTCGTGCTGGTCGCCGGGGCGGCCGCCTCGATGCTGTGGTGGGACGCCGACCTGTGCGAACAGCTCGCCGCCCGCGGCCGGTTCGTGGTCCGCTACGACCACCGGGACACCGGTCGTTCGACCTGCTGCCCACCGGGACGGCCGGCCTACACGTACACGGACCTGGTCCTCGATGTGCTCGGTGTCCAGGACGCCTTGGGCATCGAGGCCGCCCATGTGGTCTGTCAGTCGATGTTCGGCGGGGTCGGACTCCTCCTCGGCGTGGACCATCCCGACCGGGTCGCGTCGCTGACGTTCGTATCGGCCACGACCGGCGCTGACGACCTGCCGCCGCCGTCGAGCGACCTGCCCGTGCCGGCCGAGCCGGACGTCTCCGACGCGGCCGCGGTGGTCGAGTACGTGGTCGCGGGTGCGAGGGCGTACGCCGGTGGCTCGCCGTACTTCGACGAGACCGCGATCCGGGCATTGACCGCGCGCGACGTGGCGCGTGCCAGGAACTACTCGTCGACCCTGGTCAACCACTTCGCCATCGAGCACGACAGGCCGGCACGCGGTGGCTTCGGTGACATCGTGGCGCCGACGCTCGTGGTCCACGGCGACCACGACCCCCTGCTGCCGCTGCCGCACGGCGAGGCGCTGCGTGACGCGATCCCGGGGGCGGAGCTGCTGGTCCTCAAGGGGGCCGGGCATGATCTGCCGCGTCCGGTGTGGGAGGACTTCGTGTCGGCTCTGGTGCGGCACACGACCGTGGGTGGCTCGTGAACGGGCTGCGGTCGGCGCTCTGGCTGCCGCTCTTCGACGACCTCGCCGGCCCGCTGGTGGGCGCCCGGGAGCCCGTGCGGCAGGTCGCCGACCCGTGGATCGCGCTGGCGGCGATCGCGGCCGTGACCGAGCGGATCCGGCTCGGCCCGATGGTGACGGCGCTTCCCCGTCGACGGCCGGTCAAGGTCGCGCGCGAGAGCGTGACACTCGATCGGCTCAGCGAGGGCCGCCTCACGCTCGGCGTCGGCCTCGGCAGCGACCGGTTCGCCGGCGAGCTGACCAGGACCGGCGAGGAGCTCGACGCCCGGCGGCGCGGGTGGATGCTCGACGAGTCCTCGGGCGTCCTGGGCGCCGCCTGGTCCGGCGAGCCGGTACGCCACCGCGGCGAGCACTACACCGTCGACGACATCGCGTTCCTGCCGCGCCCGGTGCGGCGGCCGGGCGTCCCCGTGTGGGCCGCAGGAATGCCGGGCAACGCCAAGCCGATCCGCCGTGCCGCACGGCTCAACGGCGTCTTCCCTGCCAATCTGGAACACCCGGACCAGCTCGCCGAGATCGTCGGCACCGTAGGCGAGAGCGGGCGCGACATGGTGGCTGCCGGAGTGCGCACCGGGCGTACGGCTCGACACTGTGCGGGGCGTACTCCGCGACGGCCCCGCGGCATGAGGAGGTGTCCCCGTGTTCGACTACGACTCCGAGCTCGCTCGGCATCACGAGCGGCTGCTGGAAGCCCTCGGCGTCCGCGCCGGTGATCGTGTCCTGGACATCGGCTGCGGCACCGGACGTACCACCCGGGACGCGGCCCGGGCGGCGTCGCCGGGTACCGCGCTCGGCATCGACGTCTCGGGCCCGATGCTGGCGCGGGCCCGCCGTGCGGCCGCGGCGGAAGAACTCCGCAATGCCGACTTCGTGCAGGGGGACGCCCAGGTCCACGCGTTCCCGCCTGAGCACTTCACCTTGGCCGTCAGCCGGTTCGGGACGATGTTCTTCTCCGACCCGGTCGCCGCGTTCGCCAACATCGGGCGAGCCCTGCGTCCCGGTGGGCGCTTCGTGCAGCTGGTCTGGCAGGCCGCCGAACGTCAGGAGTGGCATACCGCGATCCAGGCGGCGCTCTCTCGCGGGCCCGTGTCATCGGCGTCCGCCCCGGCGGCCCCCGACCCCTTCACGCTGGCCGATCCGCAGGTCACGACCGGCATCCTGACCGCGGCCGGATTCAGCGAGCTGGACGTCGTCGACGTACGCGAGCCCGTCCGCTACGGCCCGGACGCCGAGGGCGCGCTGGCTGCCGTGCTCCAGCTGCGCATGGCGAAGGAATGGGTCAACGGTCTCGATGCCGCGAGCGCCGAGCGTGCCCTCGACCGGTTGCGCACGACTCTCGACGCGCACGACACCGGCGACGGCGTGTGGTTCGACTCCCGCGCCTGGCTGGTCGTCGCGCGCCGGAGTTGACCCTCCGCGCGGGGCCGCCGCCGTGACGTGCGCTACCGGGGCCGGCCGACCGATGAGCGGGATGCGGTGAGCGAGCTGTCGCCCCCGCCGGCTCGCGTGCTCCGTCGTCCCCGGGGGTCGACCGGGCCGTGGATGACGCCGTGCGGCCCCGTCCCGAGGGAGTCGCCGGCCACCCTTTCGTCGGCCCGTGCCCGGTCGGCGGACTCCCCGCGGCCGGTGTCGTCGCTCGCGACGAGCCGCAGATGAGCGGTGATCTGCTTGCCTGTGCCGCGGGAGGTGACGTCGACTCTGTCACTGACCGAGTGCACCAGGTACAGACCGTGACCGCCGACACGGCGGCGGTCGGGCGGCTGGACCACCGGCGCGTCGGGCGAGGTGTCGTACAGGCTGATCGACAACTCTGTGCCGGTCAGCCGCAGCGTCAGGGCGCAGGGGCCGGGGGCATGGCGCAGAACGTTCGAGATGAGTTCGCTGACGACCAGTTCGGCGTCCGTGACCCGGGACGCCTGGACGGCGGGGCGGGCGCCGCGCGGAGCGCGGGCGAGGACGGCGCGCAGATCCCGCCGCGCTTCTGCGGCGTGGACCGTGCCGGGACCCCAGGCCGCGACATACCGCAGTTCGGCATGATCGTCCCTGCCCACCTCATCTGCCGCCTGCTTCATAAGCGGGATGATCATGTGGAGCTCTTTCGTCGCTTTCACCACTCGTGGCTGGTTGACGCTCTTGCGGCTACCCGGGCACAGGCCATGTACGCAGACCGTGCGCGGCCGGCCGGCAGGTGGCGTCCCGCGAGACGAGTGAGGCGCGGGCCGGACGGCGCGGGGTCAGGCCTGGCCGGCGCGGTCCGCGCGGACCCGCTGGGCGACGTCGCGCAGCTTGATGTTGTGCTGCTGCGAGATGCGGCGCAGCACGCCGAAGGCGTCGTCCTCGCTCAGCTTGTGCCGTTCCATCAGGATGCCCATGGCCTCGCCGATGGCATGGCGGGTCTTCATGGCGTCCTCGAGCTGGTCGATGGTGCGGGCGTCGGCCAGGGCGACGGCGGCGTGCGAGGCCAGCATCCAGCCGGCGGTCTCGATGTCCTTGTCGAAGGCTCCGGGGCGGCTGGAGTACAGGTTCAGCGCGCCGAAGTCCTCGTCGTGGGTGTAGAGCAGCACCCCGGTCATACTGCCGATCCCCAGGTCGCGAGCCGCCTCGGCGAACCGCGGCCAGGCCGGCTGCGGCTGGGTGATGTCAGCGATCCGGAACGCGCGCTCGCCGTTCCCGCCGTCGGCGCGAGCGGCGAGATCGAAGCACGGGCCCTCGGCCAGCTCACCCTGCAGCCGGTCGGATGCCTCCACCACGTCGCCGCACGAGGACAGCGTCACCGCCCGGCCCTTGCGGACCGCGAGGATCCCGGCCGCGTCACAGCCCTCCACGAGCTGCACCGCCGACGCCGCGATCTCGTCCAGCGTGCCCTGCAACGACTCCTGCGCGAGCAACTTCCGCGCGAGCTGGGCCATCGCCTCGGCGAACTCCCGCCATTCCACCGCCACCACCCACCTCCACCGGTGCGGCCACCCTACCGCCGACCCGCTCTCCGTCTCGCACCGAGCCGCCGCAGCACGGTTCACACCGTTCGGTCGGCCCTCCGGCCCTGCCCCACTCCCGCACGGAGCGGGCCGTCGTCTCCCGTCAGCGCTGCGCAAAGGGGTGGACCTCACCTGAACGCGGCCTCCCCGGCTCGTTGGCTGAACCGGAGAAGCCTGGCCGGTGCGGCCCCCATGGGTACGCCGCCACGCCCGGCCTGCCCTTCAAGTCCCCACCTCTGCGCGCGCTACTCCTGCGCAGCCAGTGCCGGAAGAGACGGGCCCCGGCCGTGACGCCGACGTCACGAGACGGCCCGTCGCCGAGGGTCACCGACCCTCATGAACGTTCCTCGTGCCGGACGCGGACGACGAGCTTGCCGGTGGCCCGGTCGTGTTCCATGTCGTCGTGGGCCTGCGGCACCTGGTCCAGGCCGTCGTAGACACGGTCCACGGGAAAGGCCAGCCGGCCGGCGGCGACCGCGTCCAGGATCTCCTGGAAGGCCTCGCGGGGCAGGTCGGCCGCGTCGCCGAAGTATCCCGCGAGGCGTACGCCCCTCGGCAGGTACTCGTTGGGGGAGAAGTCCCGCACCGTCCACTGGTTGGAGAGGCTGCCGCCGAAGCAGCCCGTGCCGTGTACGCGTACCGCGCGCAGGGTGTCGCGCAGGGTCGGCGTGCCGACAAGGTCGAGGGCGGCGTCGACGCCGTCCGGGTACAGCTCGCGCACGGCGGGCGCGATCTCGCCGGTGTCGAGCAGCGGGTGGTCGACCCCGTGCTCCGCCAGCAGGGGGAGGCGGTCGGGCCGCCGGGTGGTGGACAGCACCGTGGCGCCGCGCCAGGTCGCCAGCGCGGCGGCTGCCAGGCCGACCGAGGAGGTGCCGCCGCGGATCAGCACGGACTGGCCGGGCTTCAGGTCCAGGCCGACGGTGAGCGAGCCGTAGGCGGTCTGCACCATCTCCGGCAGGGCGCCCAGTACCTCCCAGGGCAGGTCCGTGTCGACGGGGATGACCTGGGACAGCGGCACCGAGGTGTACTCGGCGTAGCCGCCGTCGTAGGTGCGCCCCATGTCCCCCATCATCGCGACGACCTTCTGCCCGGGAGCCAGCCCGCTGCCGGCCGGGGCCGCGTCGACGATGCCGGCGGCCTCGATGCCGGGCACGCGGGGAAAGCTGACGCCCTCGCTCACCCCCAGGCGGAGCTTCAGTTCCGAGCGGTTGAGGCCGAACGCCTCGACGCGCATGCGCACCCAGCCGTCCCTCTCGGGCGGGAGCGGCAGCATGGTCGGCCGCAGGTTGTCCACGGGACCGGGAGCGGAGAGCCGGACGGCGCGCATCATGCGGGGCGAGGACGTCATGAGCCTGCTTTCTACCCGGGGCCGGAGCGTCGGTCGGCGGTGGACAACGTGCGGCCGCCGCGGGTTCATTCCCGACTCGTCCGGACGATCACGCGTGCGAGAGCGATCCGCGTGACGGAGGTGACGGATTTCCTGAACACCTGCGCGAGCTGAGCTACGCTCGTCTCCCGCCGGGGGGAACTGGCGTGCATCGAATGTGATTTCGGGGGATTCCTTGTCGGGACAGCGGCCGGCGTCGGCGGACGACGCGGCTGCCGCGCTGCGGCAGACCGGTGCCTTACCCGTGCGGCTCGGCGACCCGAGGCGCGTCGGCCCCTATGCGCCGGTGGCGCTGCTCGGCAGTGGCGGCATGGGGAGGGTCTATCTGGCGCGTCCCGTGGACGACAGCCCCGGTCTGGTCGCGGTGAAGGTGATCAGGCCGGAGTACGCGGAGGATCCCAGGTTCCGGCGCCGGTTCGAGCGCGAGGCGGCCGTACACGCCCGGCTTCGCACACCGCACGCACCGCGGCTGTGCGGCACGGGCTTCGAGGACGAGCTGCTGTGGATGGCCACGGAGTACGTCCCGGGCTTCGATCTGGCGGAAGCCGTCAAGGAGTACGACGTCCTGGAGACGACCGCGGTGTGGCGGCTGGTGGCGGAGCTGGGCCAGGCACTCGCGGCCCTCGCCGTCGAGGAGATCGTGCACCGGGACCTGAAGCCGTCCAACGTGCTGCTGTCCGTCCGCGGCACGCACGTGATCGACTTCGGGATCTCGAAGGCCGTGGACGCGAGTGCGATCACCGGCACGGGCAACCGGGTGGGGACCCCGGCCTACATGTCCCCCGAGCATCTGAGAGAGGGCCGGTCCGACACGGCCTCGGACGTGTTCTCGCTGGCCGGGACACTGGTCTACGCGGCGACGGGACGTGCGCCGTTCGGCGACGGCACCGGGGTCGACGTGATGCACAGGGTGGCGTACGAGAACCCCAACCCCGAGCTCGTCGGTGAGATCTCGGCGGCGGACGAGGAGCTCGGTGCCCTGCTGACCGCCTGTCTGGACAAGGACCCCGCGCGGCGGCCCACCCCGCAGGAGCTGATCGACGCCGCCCGGGTACGTCCCGTGGCCGCCGCCTGGCCGGACCCCCTGGGCGGCAAGGTGCTCGCCCGGCAGCAGGCGTACGAGGCGCTGCACCGTCTGCCCCTGGCGGACTTGAGCCGTTTACGGTCTCCGGGCGACCTGCCGCTGCCCCTGGCCGTACGTCTTCCCCCACCTGCTCCCCTGCCCGCTGCTCCCGATGCGCCGCCGCCCGTGCAGGCTGAGAACGCCCCTCCCCCGCCGGGCCCGTCCGAGGAGCCCGCCCGGAGCCGCCGGAAGGCGTTACTGGTCGTCGCCGCGGTCCTCACGATCTGTGTCGTAGCCGCGGTGGCGTTGCTGCTCGTCCGTCAGGACCCCCCTGCCGTCGCCTCTCCCAAGGCCGGCGCCACCGGAGCGGACGGCACCGGCCCCCGTGGCGCCTCCGACGGATCGGTGTCCCCGAGCGTCGGCGGACTGAGCCGCCCGGACGTCGACGGTGCCGTGGCGGAGAACCGCGCCCCGACGGCGGGAACCACTTCGGCGAAGCCCCATGCCTCGGGCTCCGCCGACGACCGGGGCGACGACTCCTCGCCTCCCGGTCACGCTCCGTCCACCACGCCCTCCGCCACCGCGTCCGCCGAGGCCCCGTCCGCCGGGACCGACACCGCTCCCTGGCTCTCGGAGTGCACGTACTACGACGGCAACGGACGCACTCGCCTCGGCGACAGCGGCAAACGCGTCCAGCAGGTGCAGTGCATGCTGACAGAGCGCGGATACAGCGTGGGAGGCACCGGCGTGGACGGGGAGTTCGGGTCCGGCACGCAGAACGCGGTCCGGGCCTTTCAGAACGAGCGGGGCCTTGATGCCGACGGTGTCGTGGCGCACGACACCTGGGTCGCGCTGCGCAGCGCCGAGTGAAGGGCCCCGTCCCGCGACGGACGCGCCCCGCTCACTCGTCGATCACGGCGCCGAAGTGGGCGCCGTGGCCGCTGCCGCCGAGAGCCGCGGCGCCGTAGGAGCGGGACCCGTCGGCGAGCAGACCGTCGCCACTCGCAGGCAGCAGCCACACCGCGCCGTCACCGGCGTTCTCGTCGGGCGCCGCCGCCACCAGCTCGGCCCGGCCGTCGCCGTCGGTGTCCAGGTTCGGGCCCTCCGGTTCAGCGGACCGGCTCGCCGATGCCCAGCAGGTTGCCCTCGCTGTCGCGGAACCACGCCGCGCGCTCTCCCCGGGCGTGCTTGCTCGGGTAGTTGCCGTCGACGTCGGCGATGCCGTTCTTCGTGCGGAGGCCGGGGGCGTCGACCCCCTCGAAGACCACGCCGCGCTCCCGGAGTCGGGAGACGGCCGTCTCGATGTCGTCGACCTCCCATCCCATCTGGGTGAAGGTGCCGGGACAGGGGAGGAGCGTGGGCGGCGGCTCCGGCCCGGCGTGGCTCACGCACCGGTCCGCGGCCGGCGACGGTCCCGCTCTTTGTCAGCTCCCGCGCCGGTGGGCGAGCCTCCGGCGGAGGGCACCTGCGACGTTCAGTCGCCGTCTCCGGAGAGATTGCCGAGGACGTTGCGGGACACCGCGTCCCCGGTCGGGTCCAGTCCCGTCATGAGTTCGGCGAAGGCACGGGCCGCGGCCGGGGAGTTGAAGAGCCGGTCGAGGCGGGCGCGGGCCAGGTGGCGCAGGAAGGGTTCGCTGTCGGCCGCGTCGTGAAGGGTGCGGGTGAGCCAGTGGGAGAACTCCTGGTCGTTCCAGACGCGGCGCAGACAGCGTTCCGAGTAGGCGCGCAGGGCGGAGTCGTCGCCTCTGACGACGTCGCGTACGGCCCGGGCGAAGACGTCGGCGTCGTACAGGGCGAGGTTCATGCCCTTGCCGCCCATGGGTGACACGATGTGCGCCGCGTCGCCGACCAGGAAGAGACGGCCGTACTGCATGGGGTCGTGGACGAGGCTGCGGAGCCGGAAGATCTCGCGGTCGGTGATCGGGCCGGGGACCAGGGCGGGGTCGCCGAGCCGGGTGCGCAGGGCGGCCCAGACGCGGTCGTCGGGCCAGGCGCCGGGGTCGTCGTCGGGCGGGCACTGGAGGTAGTAGCGGCTCGCGTGCGGGCCGCGGGGGAAGTGGGCGGCGAAGCCCTCTCGGCCGGTGGCGAGGAGGGGGTGGGCCGGGGGCGGGGCGTCGGCAAGGACGGTGAGCCAGCCGATGCCGTGGTCGAAGGCGTACGCGGTCAGCTCGCCGTCCGGGACGGCCGTACGGCTGACGCCGCGATCGCCGTCGCAGCCGGCGACGAAGTCGCAGGTGATCGCGCGGAGCGTGCCGTCGGCGGTGCGGTAGCGGACGGTGGGGCGGTCGCCGGTCAGGTCGTGCAGGGAGACGTCGGCGGCCTCGAAGCGCAGGTCGCCGCCCTCCTCCAGGAACGTCGCGGTGAGTTTCTGCACGAGGATCTGCTGGGGGCACAAGCGGGCCGGTGGGCCGTCGGAGCCGTCGCTGTCGGACACCAGCCGGCTGTGGCCGTCCACCCGGAACTCCAGGATGCCGTCGTACGGGACACCGCCGAGGACCCGGTCCGACAGCCCCCAGGAGTCGAACATGCGCACCGCGCGCGTCTCGACGATGCCGGCCCGCTGGCGCCGCGCCACGTGGTCGCGGGAACGGCGTTCCAGGACGACGCAGTCGATGCCGCTGTGCCGCAGCAGCGTGGCGACGGTCATCCCGGCCGGGCCCGCGCCGATCACCACGACGGTCGTGGACTCGGGAGAGTCCGGCAACTCGCTTGCCTGTACGGCCACTTGGGTACCTCCGGCGCCAGCCTAGCGAGGCCCGGCGCGCTCCGGGCCGGATTCGATCAGCAGCGTTCTCGCTGATCGAATCCGGCTCCCGGAACGAGGTGCGCTCAGCGGTGGCAGGTGGTGATGCCCGGCCGCCAGGGGCAGGCGAGCCCGGCGAAGCCGCCGTTCGCCACGACGTCGACGGTGAGCGTGTCGCCGCCCCGCAGCACCCGCCGGTCCTGGACGAGACCGTCGGCCCCGTCCCGGATCGTCTCCACCAGCCAACGGCCCGGACCGAGGGACAGCGGTACCTCGGCCGTACGGGCGGCACCGGCGTAGATCCCGCCCAGGAACCAGCGCGCCCCGCTGCGGCGGGCCAGCACGGCCTCCTGGCCGGGTTCGCCCGCCAGGAGGCGGGTGTCGTCCCAGGCCGCGGGGATCTGGTCGAAGTAGGCCCGGGCGAGCGGCCTGGCCTCGTACGACTCCGGGGTGCCCGCCAGCATCTGCAGCCCCGACTCGTAGGCGACGGCGAGGCCGGCCTCGGCCGCGTCCGAGTTGGGCCGCAGGCCCACGCGCTGGAAGGCGCCCGGCGTGAAGTCCATGGAGCCGATGACGTTGCGGGTGAAGGGCAGCGTGGTGAGATGGGCTGCGGTGTTGGTGCGTTTCTCCTCGCCCGCGACGCCCTCCAGGGTCATGACCTGCGGCCAGGTGCGCTGAATGCCCTTGGGGATCGTGGAGCCGTGGAAGTCGACCATGAGGTGGTGGGCGGCCGTCTCCGCGAGGATGGTGTCGTACCACTGGAGCATGGGCTGCGCCTCGGAGTTCATGAAGTCGATCTTGACGCCCCGCACGCCCCACTTCTCCAGGGTCGGCAGCCACTGGGCCCGCTCGGCGGGGGTGTCGAGGTCGCGCTGGTGGATCCAGACGATGATGCCGACGCCCTTGGCGCGGGCGTACCGGACGAGTTCCGGCATCCAGCTGTCGCTCTGCCAGTCGGGGTCGGTGACGTCCCACTCCCCCGGCCGGTAGTACCAGCCCGCGTCAACTGCCTCGTAGGGCCAGTGGCGTTCGGCCGCGTAGTCGACGTACGCCTTCTGCGCGGCCAGACTCTGACCCGCCGCCCTGCCGCCCGCGAGCCACGTCCACAGGACGGTACCGGGACGGATCCAGGAGGTGTCGCGGACCCTGGACGCGGGGGCGAGGTCGTCGGTGAAGGTGGAGCGGGTGACGGTGGCGAGGTCGCCGGTGACCATGGCCCGCCAGGGAGTGGCGAGGGGTCCGTCGCTGTGCACCCGGTCGTCGGCGAGCTCGACGCGGTAGGTGCCGGTGCCCTGGGTGTGGGCGAGGCGGGCACCGGAGTAGGTGCCGGTGAGGCCGGACTCGGCGAGCAGGGTGTAACCGCCGTCGGTCGAGAACAGGGCTTGGTCGGAGTAGTCCCCGGTGGGTGCACTCGCGGCGGTGTACGGGGCGAACTGGCCCTCGTTGTCGACCCGGTAGGTGCCGAGCCAGGCCTTCGCGTCAGCGGGGAGGTTGAAGGCGGACGTCTCACCGAGAACGTCACCGGCTCCGGAGGGCAGGACGTAACGGTAGGCGATCCCGTCCACGGAGGCACGGACGACGAGGTCGAGACGGGCGCCCGCGGCGGTGGCGAAGGACAGGCGGGTCTCGTGCATACGGACCCGGCGGTCCAGCCGTTTGCCGGACTTGGTACGGTAACGCTCCTCCACCGTACGGTCTTTGCGGTGCAGGAAGCGTAAGTCCCGGGACAGGTCGGCCTGTTCGGTGACGACGCCGACGGGTGACGGTTCGATGACCGTACGGCCCTCCCGGGACACCGCGAGGCTCAGCGTGCCCGTGGTGTCGTCGAGGGTGATCTGTGCGCGCGGTGCGTGTGCTCCCCCGGACAGGGACCAGGACTGGTCGTGCCGGTCGTGCTGTTCTGCTTGTGCGGGTGCTGTGGTGAGGAGTGCGGCCGCCAGCGAGGCGCAGAGTGCGGTGACCGCCGTTCTGATCGGAACTGCCATCGAGATCCTCCGAGTTGTGTTGCCCTGGTCGGCCTTTACGGCAGTCCCCACGCCGGTCCCGGCTCGCTGACGGCGACGGGCGCGATGCTCAGGTCGGGACGGGAGCCGGTGTGGACGAGCACCTCGCGGCCGCGGGGCAGGTCGATGGCGAGGGTGCCGTCACCGAGGTCGTGGGTGCGGGCCGCTGTGCCGTCCTCCAGTACCGCGGTGAGGTGGCCGGTGAGTCCGTGCCGGAGCTTGAGGGGTTCGCCCGCCAGGCTCTTGACCCTGATGAAGCGGGTGACTCCCGCCTTGCGGACGGCGCTGACCAGGAAGGCGCCCTGGGTACGGAAGTTGTGCAGGGTGAGGTCCGCCCAGGCGGTCGGGACGCCCGGGAAGACGCGGATCACTCCGCCCCAGCTCTGGCAGAACATGTCGTGCAGGGACTGCGAGGCGGACAACGGGGTCTCGATGACCGGGCCGGCCTCGGTGTAGTGGGTGTTGGCCCGGCAGGGGTAGCGAGTGGTGGGGTCGAAGAACTTGCGGAGGTAGGAGATGGCGGTGTCGCCGTCGCCGGCCATGGCGTACATGGAGGCGGCACCGGTGTAGCTGTAACCGCGGTGAGCGCCGGCGAGCGCGTGCCAGTGGACGATCGACCTGGTGATGAGGTCGCGGTTGTCGGGCTGGTCCCAGTTGACGAGGTAGAGGGGATAGACCATCAGCAGGTGGGAGTAGTGGCGGTGGGACTGGGCGTAGGGCGTGTCGCCGCCGATCATGAAGCCGTTGTCGTCGACCGGGTACGGCGTGAGCTTGGCCAGCACCTCCTGCCAGCGCGGCTTCAACTCGTCGTCGACACCGAGGAGTTCCGCGGAGTCGAGGAGGGTCTGACAGCCCCAGCGGATCAGAGCGAGGTCGTAGTTGGTGTCCTGCGGCGGGACGACGGGGTATTCGGGCGAGAGGGTGCTGGGCAGGTGGAGCTTGCCGTCGCTGCCCGGGGTGAGGAAGTGCAGGTAGTAGTTGATGGCCCGGCGCAGCACCGGGTAGATCGTGTCGCGCAGCAGGGACTCGTCCATGGAGTGGCGGTAGGACAGCCACACGTTGTGCAGGGCCCAGGTGAGGTCGCCGGTCTCGGCTCCGGTGCCCGGCCGGCCGACGCCGCGGTTGGCGAACATGTCGGAGCTGCGGCCGATGCCCGAGCTGTCGGCGCGGTAGGCGGCCGGCACGTTGGCGATGAGCTGTTCCTGGTTCTGGCGCAGGGTGGTGGCCAGGGAGTCGAGCTCCGGGTGGTTGAAGCCGTGGATGAGCCAGTACTCCAGTTGGACGTTGAGGTTCCACCAGACCGCGGGCCAGGGTGTGGGCTCCAGCCAGGGTCCGCAGGTGGCCATGACGGGACCGCCGGCGCGGCTGGCGGAGGCGACCTTGTAGAGCTGGATCCAGTGGAAGCTCTGGAGGCGCTGGTCGGGGAACGACACGAAGCTCTTGCGGTAGAACGCGTGCCACCAGCGGGTGTGCCGTTGCCTGAGCGCGTTGTACGACTTCGCGCGGTGCAGGTTGCGCAGCGAGTCGGCCTCCGCGGCGGTGTCGGACGGGTGGCTGTGGCCGACGGCGAGGAGCAGGTCGTGGCCCGTGCGGCGGTGGGCGGTGGCGGTCTGGCCGCCGCCGGTGAGGGGCTGGAGGACCTGTTCGGTGCCGTCCGAGGCGGTACGGGTGGTCCAGGGCGGGTTGGCGGTGTAGTCGGAGGGCGGTGCCTCGCTGATCTTGCGGGGGCTGATGGCTTCTTCGGGGTGGAAGGTCCATGTCGCCCGCTCACCGCCATCGGCTGTGACGCGGACGGCGAGCACCTCGTCGTGGATGAGGGCGGCGAGGGTGAGGGTGCCCGCCGTGGTGGTGACGGTGCCGGTGAGTTCGGCGTTCCACAGGCTCAGCCGCCAGTCGACGGCGGTGATGGTGCCCACCGGTTCGAGGGTGAGGTGGCCGACGGGGAGGCGGCAGGTGCCCCAGCCGCTGCCGAACTCGGGGCGATGGTCCTGGACTCGGCCGTGCTGGACGGTGAAGCGGATCCGGTTGGCGCCGGGCTCCTGGTAGATCATGCTGCCGAGTTGGCCGTCGCCGAGGAACGGGCCCTCGTGCCAGACGGTGGGCAGCCTGGTCCACAGCAGGTCCTGCGCGCGCAGGAACCCTGCCCAGGCGCCGTCGGTGGTCATCGTGTCGCGCAGCTTCCAGGGGCGTCCGGTGGTCCCCCGCGAAAAAGTCGGCGCCTCGGCGTGCGCCGTACCGGGTAACGCGACCGCCGCGGCTCCGCCCAGCGCGGTGCCCAGGACGGCTCTGCGGGGCGGCTGCGGGTGTTTCTCCGGCTGTGAGGTCATCGTCGTCCTCCAGAGCGGTTCCGTGATACATCGGGTGTATCGGGGAACCTAGGAGGGGCTCGTACACCTGTCAATAACCTCAACAATCCACGGATGCACACTGGTTAAGCCGAAAAGGGGTCATTGCACCGAGATCCGCACGTCAATAGGCCCAGACCATCCCCCGCGACCCCTCCGATGTATGTTGCTGGCCGCATCAACAGGACGGCCAACAAAACGGCCTGAAGGGGGCGTTGACACCTTGTCTTGGCCGGTTCATCCGCGCCATGGGGCTGACCGCCAAGGACATGGCCGCCGTGGAGTCGGCCGTGTGCAAGCCCTCGGGCGGGGACACCGAGCGATGCACCTACAAGGTCACCGTCACCCGCGCCGATGCCGACGCCTCCCCGCGGGGTCCGTGGCACGTGGCCGTCCTGGCCACCGCCGAGGACGGCGACACGACGCTGGACACCAAGGCCGCCGACCTCACGGTGGGCTGAATCCGGACGGCGGCGGGTGAGCGTCCGCTCGTCACATGTGCGCCGTAGTGCCGACGGGAAGGGGTTCGCCTGAGCGCAGGTGCTCCCTCAGCCACTGCTCGGTGTTGCTCACATGCAGCAGGGCGGCGGCCTGGCTGAGGGTGGAGTCCCGGGTGGAGAGGGCCTTGAAGATCGCCTCGTGCTCGGCGAGGGTGCGGCCCGCGGCCTTGTCGTCGACCAGACCGCGCCAGATACGGGCGCGCAGGGTGCGGCCGGAGATCCCTTCCAGGAGGGTGAGGAGGGTCTCGTTGCCCGTGGCCGAGACGACAGCGCGGTGGAAGGCGGCGTCGTGGGCGTTCAGCTGTGCCACGTCGTCGCGGGCCTCGCGCATGGCGTCCAAGTGCCGCTTCACCTCGGCCAGTTGGTCGTCGGAGATCCGGGTGGCGGCCAGGGCCGTGGCCATCGGTTCGAGCAGCCGTCGTACTTCCATGAGGTCCTGCAGCGCGACCGAGTCCCCCTGCAGCAGTTCCACCGCACCGCCGAGCCCCTCCAGGAGCAGGCTCGGCTGCAGGCTGGTCACATAGGTGCCGTCGCCCCTGCGGACCTCCAGAACCCGGGCGACGGCGAGCGCCTTGACCGCCTCGCGGGCGAGGTTGCGGGACAGGCCCAGTTGGGCGGCCAGATCCGGCTCCGGCGGGAGCTTCGAGCCCGGAGGCAGCGCACCGGTCCTGATCAGCTCACGGATGTCCTCGATGGCCTTGTCCGTCAGAGACACCCCTCATCCCTCCCCCCACCGTGCGCCGCGGGCGCGTCAGGCCTGACCAGACCCCGAGTGCGGACAGCCCCCCGGAGGCCGAAGGATATGTGCCGATCATGGTGTTCCACGTTCCGTCCGACCTGTTCTGGGGTTCGCACGCCTAGGGCGACGTTGATGATACTGGGACGCGTCCGCGGCCTCGCAGGGTGGCGTGCACACGGCGCACGGAAGGACCGGGCCGTGATGCGGTGGGGTGACGACGTGGCGTGGCCTGCCTCCGGGACCGGGGTGCCGGGGTGCCGGGGTGCCGGGGTGCCGGTCAGCGACTCCGCGCCGCGGGCCGGCTTGACGGGCTCGCCCTCTTTACGGCGGCCCGAGTCGTCCGCCGACCGGCTCACCTCGTCCGTCGCCGGGGCGCCTACGGGCTGGTGACGAGGGGAGGCACCCGACGGTCCGGTCCGGGGCGCACCGGCCGAGACGCCGTCGAGCGGAAGCGGACCTAGGCTGGAATCAGCCGCTGGAAACCAGCCCTGAGGGACACGGCTGTCCGGACGGAGGCGTCGCGGATGGACATGGCCGACATGAAGGATGCCCCTACTGCCGCGCTCGTGGTGGGTCCGGACGGCCTGGTGAGCGGCTGGAGCGAGAGCGGGCGTCTGCTGCTGGGCTGGACGGCTGAGGACGCGGTCGGGCGCCCCCTGACCGACCTGCTGGCCGCTCCCCCACCGCCGGGCTTCTCCGACCGCTTCGACACCGGTCCCGATCACACGAGTCCCGTTTCCCTGCGTCACCGGGACGGTTCCACGGTGGACGCCATGATGACGGCTCACCCACTGGGCGGCACGGAGGGCCGGGCGCTTGGTCACGTGGTGACCGTCCAGCGCTGGGAACGTCGACCCGTGATCGCCGACCGGGCGTTCGAGCAGTGCCCCTTCGCCCTGGGCGTCTACGACCCCGAGCTGCGGTTCCTGTGGATCAACGCCTCCTCGGGCCGGGTCATCGCGCACTCCGAGGAGCAGGTGCTCGGCAGGAAGTACCGCGAGGTGTTTCCCGAATTCGACCGCTCGCTGTTTCCCGAAAGGGACGACAAGCCCTACACCGACGCGCTCGCAAAGGTGGCGAGGACAGGCGAGCCCACGCGTCTGATCACCGTCTTCCGCCCGCGCGGCAGTGACTACGCCAACGCCTGGGCCACCAGCATCTGGCCCGTACGGGATGCCGAGGGCAGGGTCCGCGCGGTCGCCAACTGGGGATTCGACATGAGCGCCGAGTACTGGGCTCGGCAACGTCTGCTCATCCTCAACCAGGCCAGCGGCGGCATCGGCCGGACACTCGACGTGGTCGGCACCGCCCACGAACTGGCCAGGACCTCGGTGCCGGGATTCACCGACCTCGTCACCGTGGATCTCTTCGACGAGGTGCTGCGCGGGGAGGAACCCCCCTCCCCGGCCACATTCGCTCCTGGCGACACCCTCACGCTCCGCCGTGCCGCCCGGCACAGTGCGCAGGAGGACACCGACCGGCATGCCGGGCCGGCGATGCCCGTCAGCCATGCTCGCGACTCCGTCGCCGCCCGCTGCCTGATCACCGGCCGGTCCACGGTCCAGCTCGCCGCCGAACCCAGCCAGGGCGGCGAATGGGCGTTCGGGCCCGGGCTCGCCGCCGACCCGGCCCACTGGCCGCCGGGGAACCCGTTGATCGACGGGTCCATCGCCGCGGACGGGCTGACCGGCCGGATCACCGTGCCCCTCCGGGCCCGCGGCGCGCTGCTCGGCGTCGTCACGTTCTCCCGCAGCGACCGGCCCGAGGCGTTCACCGCCGACGACCTGATCCTCGCCGAAGAGCTGACCGCCAAGGCGGCCATCGCCATCGACAACGCCCGCCGGTACTCACGCGAACGCGCGACGGCACTGACCCTGCAACGCAGCCTGCTGCCACAGCGACTGCCGAGCCAGGAGGCGCTCGAGGTGGCGTCCGGCTACCTGCCCACCGGGACCGACGCGGAGGTGGGCGGTGACTGGTTCGACGTCATTCCGCTCTCCGGCGCCCGGGTCGGCCTGGTCGTCGGCGATGTGGTCGGCCACGGGCTGCACGCCTCCGCCAGCATGGGCCGGCTGCGCACGGCAGTCCGCACGCTGGCCGACGTGGACCTGCCGCCGGACGAGCTGCTCACCCACCTGGACGACCTGGTCCTCCACCTTGCCAGCGACCTCCAGCCCGCCGGCCCCTTCCAGCCGACCGGTGAGTTCGGGGCCACCTGCCTGTACACCGTCTACGACCCGGTCTCGCGCCGCTTCACGCTGGCGAGCGCCGGGCATCCGCTGCCGCTGGTCATCGCCCCGGACGGCACCGCAACCCCGGTGCCCGCACAGCCGGGGCCGCCCCTCGGCGTCGGTGGGCTGCCTTTCGAGGCGACGGAGATCGAGGTGGCCGAGGGCAGCCTGCTCGCTCTCTACACCGACGGGCTGGTGGCAAGCCGCGAGCGCGAGGTCAACCAGGGGGTCACCGAACTGCTGCGGGTCCTGAACCGATCCGCCACCTCACTGGAGGACCTCTGCGACACGGTGATGGACGCCCTGCTCCCCGAACGCCGCACCGACGACGCCGCCCTGCTGCTCGCTCGCACCCACGCGCTGAATCCCGAACACGTCGCCGGCTGGGACGTCGAGCCCGACCCCGCGGAGGTGCCGCGCGCCAGGAAGTTCACCCTCGACCAACTGGACGCCTGGGGCCTGGAGGAGGCCTCGTTCGTCACCGAACTGGTGGTCAGCGAGCTGGTCACCAACGCCATCAGATACGGCGCGCCCCCGATCAAGCTGCGGCTGATCCGTGACACCTCCCTGATCTGCGAGGTCTCCGACGCCAGCAACACCGCCCCGCACCTACGGCGGGCGCGCGCCTTCGACGAGGGCGGCCGGGGCCTGCTCCTCGTCGCCCAGCTCACCCAGGGGTGGGGCACCCGGCACACCACCTACGGGAAAACGATCTGGTGCGCGCAGGCTCTCCCTGATCCCGATCCCGAGCCCACCCCCTGCGCGAGCGACAGCCCTACGACAACGCCGTGACCTCGACGTCTTCTCTCGGGAGACGTGTTGGGGGCCTTCCGCGCCGACGCGCGAGAGGCCCCCGTGGTGTCACCGGCGTCAGGGCCTGCTCAGAGCAGGCGGTCCTTCGCCTTGTAGTACGCGCCGCCGAACGGCAGGAACCAGGGGGTGCCGTTGTAGAAGGGGACGGGGACCTTGGGGAAACCGAACCCGCGCAGCGGGTTGGCGTCCGGCCTGCCGTCCATCATCTCGGCGACCGCCCGGCCCATGTAGGTGGCCATCTGGACGCCGTGGCCGCAGTACCCCATGGAGTAGTACAGGCCGTTGACCTCTCCCGCGTGCGGGATGCGGTCCCAGGAGAAGCCGACCATGCCGCCCCACACGTAGTCGATCCTCACCCCCGCCAGCTGCGGGAAGATCTCGGTCATCTCCCGCTTGAGGATGTCACCGCTCTTGATGTCGGAGGCCGGGTTGGAGGGGGCGAAGCGGGCCCGGCCGCCGAAGGCGAGGCGGTTGTCGGGAGTGAGGCGGACGTAGTGGCCGACGTTCTTGTGGGCGACCAGCAGGCGGCCGTTGGGGATGAGTTCCTTGGCGCGCGCCTCCCCCAGCGGTTCGGTGACGACGATGAAACTGCCGACGTTGATCAGCCGCTTGCGGAACCACGGCATCGCCTTGTCGGTGTAGGCGTCCGTGGCCGCCATGACCTGCTTGGCACGGATGGTGCCGTGCAGGGTCTCCACCAGGAAGCCTCCATCGGGCAGGCGGGTGAGGCCGGTGGCGGCGTTGCGCTCGTGGATGTCGGCGCCGGCACGCTCGGCGGCGGCTGCCAGGCCGCCGACGAACTTGCCCACGTGCAGGCCGGCGCTGAGCGGGTCGAGCAGGGCGCCGTGGTAGTAGTCCGTGCCGAGCTCGGCCCGCAGTTCGCTCTTGCTCAGCACGACCGTCTCGTGGCCGAAGTTCTCGGCCAGGTCGCGCTGCTTGGCGCGCAGGCCCTCGAAGTGCTGGGGCTTGCAGACCAGGCCGAGACGCCCGGCGCGGTGGAAGTCGCAGTCGATGTTCTCCTTCCGCGTGAGGTCCTCGACGACGTCGACGGCCTCGCGGAAGGCGTTGTACAGCTCGAGTGCGCGTTCCTGGCCGTAGCGCTTGCGCGCCTCGGCGGGGCTGATGGTGATGCCCTGGGTGCACATGCTGCCGTTGCGCCCGGAGGCCCCCGAGCCGACCTTGTCCTTCTCGACGAGGACGGTCCGGGCCCCCTTGCGGGCGGTGTGGTAGGCGGTGGACAGGCCGGTGAGGCCGCCGCCGATGACCACCACGTCCGCCTCGTCGGGCAGGTCCTTTCCGGAACGGTCGGGCAGGGCGGGGGCTGTGTCCAGCCAGTAGGGGATCTGCTTCATGGCGTGCGTCCTCTGTGTCTCTCGGTCCTGTTTCGCCGGTTCACCGCAGCGTCAGCAGCCGAGCAGCTTCGGCAGGCCCGACAGGTCGGGCAGCTCGTCGTAGGGCTGGTAGTCGGCGCTGCCGGGGCGGCCGTAGCGGTTGATCCACACCCGGCGCTTCAGGCCGAGGTCGCGGGTCGGGATGTGGTCGTACTCCCAGCCCTGGGCGGTGTGGATGACCTGGGACGGTTCCACGCCCATGGTCTTGAACGCGTGCTCGAAGGTCTGGCGGTCCGGCTTGTAGGCGCCGGCCTGCTGGGCGGTGATGACGTAGTCGAACTCGACGCCGATGTTCTCGACGTTGCGCGCGATCAGGTTGTCGTCGGTGTTGGAGATGATGGCGATCTCGTACCTGCTCTTCAGGGCCCGCAGGGCGTCCGGGACCTCCGGGAAGGGGCCGAAGGTGGGGACGGCCTCGACCAGGGCGTCGCCGTCGGACTCGCGGTACTCCAGGCCGTGCAGGCGCATGGCGTTGCGGAGGCTGGAGTGCAGGATCTCGTGGTACGGCCGGTAGGCCTCCAGGACGGCCTGGAAGCGCATGACGCGGAAGTCGTCGAGAAACTCGTCGACATCCAGGTTGTCCAGGTCCAGCCGGTCCTCGAGGACCTTCAGGGTCGTGGGGCCGAGCTCGAAGTTGATCAGGGTCGCATAGGCGTCGAAGGTGACGATCTCTCGCATGGTGTCCAGCCTCAGTCTCGCGGGTTTCCAGAGGGGGTGGGAGCTTCAGACGACGCGTTCGCCCGGGGCGACGATCGCGTCGAGCGCGGCCAGGTCGGCCGGGCTCGGTGTACGGTCGGCCGCCGTCGCGTTGGCGGTGACCTGATCGGGGGTCATGGCGCCGCAGATGACGGAGCCGACGGCGGGCAGGGCCGCCAGTGCGCCGACCGCGACCTGGAGGAGGGTCAGGCCGCGTTCGGCGCCGTACTCGGTGAGGGCCTCGACCCGGTCGAGGGCCGCGTCGGTGAGCCAGCCCTGCCGCCACGACAGACGGCTGCCGGGCGGGGGTTGCTCACCACGCCGGTACTTGCCGCTGAGCAGGCCGTTGGCCAGCGGGTAGTACGGCAGCAGGCCGATGCCGTGGCGCAGACAGGCGGGGATCAGGTCCTGCTCCACGCCGCGGTCGAGCAGGTGGTAGCGGGCCTGGGTGGAGACGAAGGCGTCCGTGAGGTGCTCGGCCGGGAGGTTGGAGCAGCCGATGTACCTGATCTTGCCTTCGTCCACCAGCTCCAGCAGGGCGGCGACCGTCTCCTCCAGCGGCGTGACGCCGTCCGGCTCGTGGTACTGGTACAGGTCGATCCGGTCGGTGCCGAGCCGGCTCAGCGATGCCTCTACGGCGTGGCGGATGTAACCACGGGCCCCCCGCGGACCGTACAGGTCGGCGTCCCGGCCCATCTCCATGCCGAACTTGGTGGCCAGCACCACGTGGTCGCGGTGGCCCTTGAGGGCGGCGCCCAGGAGCCGTTCGCCGTCGCCGCGGGAGCCGCCCCGCTCGCCGGAACCGCCGTACATGTCGGCCGTGTCGAACAGGGTGATCCCCGCGTCGAGGGCGGCGTGGACGACGGCCTTCGTGCCCTCCTCGTCGAGGCGGGCGCCGAAGTTGTTGCCGCCCAGGCCGACGACCGAGACGGCCGGGCCGCGCTCACCGAGCGTGCGGTATCTCATGGCCGGTCTCCGAATCCGATGCAGACGTTCTTCGTCTGCAGGTAGCCGGCCAGGCCTTCGAGGCCCTTCTCCCGCCCCCAGCCGCTGTGCTTGTAGCCGCCGAAGGGCAGCTCGACGCCGGTGCCGACGCCGGTGGCGTTGACGTAGACCTGGCCGGCCCGGATGCCCTCGGCCATGCGCAGCGCCTTGTCGATGTCGCGGGTCCACACGTACGAGGCGAGGCCGTACGGGCTGTCGTTGGCGATCTGCAGTGCCTCGTCCGCGTCGTCGAACTCGATGACCGTGACGACGGGACCGAAGATCTCCTCTCGGGCACAACGGGCCTCGTTGTCCAGCCCGGTCAGCACGGTCGGCTCCACGTAGTAGCCGTCGGCCAGCCCGGGGTCCGAGGGGGCGCCTCCCCCTGCCCGGGCCACGGCGCCCTCCTGCCGGGCCAGTTCGAGGTAGCCGAGGACCCGGTCCCGCTGCCGTGCGGCGACGAGCGGGCCGACGTCCGGATCGGTGAGACCCGGACCGAGGCGCAGAGACGCGACGTGCGCGACGAGCTTGTCCAGGAACTCCTCGGCTCCGCGCTGGAGCAGCAGCCGGGTGCCGGCCGAGCAGGTCTGCCCGGCGTTGCCGAACGCCGAGGCGGCGACGGCACCGAGCGCGAGGTCGAAGTCGGCGTCGGCAAAGACGACGACCGGCGACTTGCCGCCGAGTTCCGTGACGGAGGGCACCACGTTGGCGGCGGCGGCCTGGGCCACCTTGATGCCGGTGGGCACCGAGCCGGTGAAGGTGACCTGGTCGATGCCGGGATGGCCGGCCAGCGCCGCGCCGGTCTCGCCGTCGCCGGGGACGACGTTGAGGACGCCCGGCGGCAGGCCGCACTCCAGGGCGATCCGGCCGATCTCCAGCGGGGTGAGCGGCGCCTCGGGTGACGGCTTGAGCACCACCGTGCAGCCCGCGGCCAGCGCCGCGGCGGAGCCCCGCGCGGTGTTCTGCAGCGGGTAGTTGAACGGGATGATCTGGCCGGAGACGCCGATGGGCTCACGGACGGTGTAGTCGATCAGGCCGGGGCCGAGCGGGATCGTGGAACCGCCGAGCTTGTCGGCGACGCCCGCGTAGAACTCGAAGTAGCGGGCCGCCGCCTCGACGTCGGCCTTCGCCTGGCGAAGCGGCTTGCCGACGTCCTGGCTCTCCAGCCGCGCCAGTCGTTCTCCCTGGTAGCGGATGGCCCCGGCGATCCGGTGGAGGACGCGGCCACGGTCGGCGGCACGCATCCCGGCCCACTCGGGGCTGGTGAAGGCCACGCGGGCGGCAGCCACCGCCTGGTCCACGTCCGCCTTCCCCGCCAGGGCCACCTGCGCGAGGGCCGTGCCGTTCGACGGGTCGAGGACGGTGAAGGACCGGCCGTCGGCGGCGGGGACCTGCTTGCCGTCGATCAGCAGCTCGGTCAGCTGCGGTTCGCCGCTCATGGCCGGATCTCCCCGAGCACCTCGCCGAAGATGACGACCTCGTCGCCCGGCCGGACCGTGCGGATCCGGCGGACCCAGAGCACGATGCCGTCCTGCGGGGCGCTGACCTCTTCCAGCGTGTTGCCGTAGTGGTCGGTGATGGTGGCGATCAGGTCGCCTTCCTTGCAGGTCTCCCCCGGCTCGGCGCGGGCGACGAAGAAGCCGCCGGCGGCGGAGCGGGCGAAGGTGCCGGCGACGGTCGTGTAGGTGTCGCGCAGCTCCACCTCGCCGTCGGTCATGCCGAGGCTGCGCAGGATGTTGCGGATCGAGTTCATGTGATGCGCGACGTTGGTCTCGCGGTACGTGGCGCCACCGCACTCGATGGTGATGGCGGGCTTGCCGGCCGCGAGCACGGGGTGGCGGACCGTGCCGCCCCACTTGCCGCCCTTCCAGACCAGCTCGTGTCCGGCGGCGAGCGCCAGGTCCGTCGCCAGGTCCTCGTATCCGCCCTGGAGGATGACCAGCGGGGCGATCTCGCCGTAGGCGCCGCCGGTGTGCAGGTCGACGACAGCGTCGACGGCGGGGACGACCTGTTCGACGAAGGTGGCGGCCAGCCGTTGCGAGTACGAGCCCTCCGCGTCGCCCGGGAAGATGCGGTTGAGGTTGAGGTGGTCGATGCCGCTCGCGCGGGCTGCCGCCTCGAAGGCCGGGGTGTTCATGCAGGGGATGCCGACGACGGTGCCGCGCAGCGTGGCCGGGTCGATCTCGGCGAGGACGCGCCGGATGGCCTCCTGGCCGTCGTACTCGTCGCCGTGCACGCCGGCGTCCACACACAGGACGGGGCCGTCCTGGGCGCCGTTGACGACGATCAGCGGAATGCCGAGTTCCACGCCGTAGGTGCTGGTGCCGACCGGGATGAGTCCCTGGGCGCGCTCGCCGGGGGCGACGGTCAGCGAACCGATGGAGTACATGTCGTTCCTTTCAGTGCATGGGGCGTGGTTCAGAGGCGGGCGGAGGCCTCGGCGAGGGTGCCCGCGATGATCGCGGCGATACGGTCGAGGAGCGCGCGGTCGCTGACCAGCGGGGGCGCGATCTGGACCAGCGGCGCGGAGCGGTTGTAGACGCGGGCCAGCAGGCCGGCCTCGCGCAGTCGACGGGGGATCAGGTCGGTGACGAGTTCCGTGCGGGCCCTGTCGCTGAAGCCGCCGCCGTCGAGGTCGCCCACGAGTTCGCAGGCGTAGAAGAACCCCGCGCCGCGGACGTCGCCGACGATCGGCAGGTCGGTGAGGGCTGTCATGCCTCTGGCCAGGTCGTCCTGGAGGGTGCGGACGTTGTCCAGGATCCGGTCCCGCTCCATGATCTCCAGGTTGCGCAGGGCGATGGCCGCGCTCAGCGGGTGCCCTGCGAAGGTGTAGCCGTGGTTGAGGACCGCGCCGGGCCGGTTGATGACGTCGGTGACCTTGGTGCCGACCAGGGTTGCCCCGAGGGGGGCGTATCCCGACGTGATGCCCTTGGCGACGGTGACCATGTCCGGGCGGGCGCCGTAGCGGCCGCCGCCGAACCACTCCCCCACCCTGCCGAAACCCGTGATCACCTCGTCGGCGACCAGCAGGAAGCCGTAGCGGTCGGCCAGCACCCGCAGACCCTGCCAGTAGCCCTTCGGCGGGGTGATGCAGCCGCCCCGGTTCTGCACCGGCTCGGCGATGAGCAGGGCGACGGTCTCCGGGCCTTCGGCCAGGATCGCGGCCTCCAGCTCGGCGAGCAGCCATGCCGTGTACACCTCGTCGTCCGCGAACTCCGGGGCCAGGCCGAAGCGGTTGGTGTTCGACACGAACCGGGTGCCGATCGCCGGCGGCCCGTACGGTTCCGTCAGACCGGGATCGTCGGTGAACGACATGGCCCCGACGGTCAGACCGTGGTAGGCGCCGCGCCGGGAGATCGCCTTGACCCGGCCCGGTTCGCCGCGCAGGCAGTGGTAGCGGCGGGCGATCTTCCAGGCCGTCTCCACGGCTTCGGCGCCGCCGCCGCAGAAGAAGGTGTGCTCGATGTCGACGGGGGCGATCCGGGACAGCCGCTCGGCGAGCTCGATCGCCGTGGGGTGCGCGGAGCCGGTCCACAACGGGCTGTAGCAGAGCTCGCGCAGTTGCTTGTCCGCCGCCTCGGCGAACTCGGGGCCGTAGGAGTAGCCGAGTTGGCAGCAGTACAGGCCGGAGAGGCCGTCGATGTAGCGCCTGCCGTCCGCGTCGTCGACGTAGGGGCCCTCCCCTCGCCGGACGACGAGGAGGTTCTCTCCCTCGGGGCCGAGCGAACCGTTGGGGGTCATGTGGAGCAGCAGGTGTCTGGCCGCCGTGGCGGACAGTTCACCGGCCGGACTGCGGGTGCCGGTGGTCATGACGCGGTCTCACTTCCGGCGGCAAGGCCCACGGCGGGCTCGGTGGGCAGCAGGCCGGCCTGCTGGCCGGAGCCGCTCAGCCTGCGCACCACGGCGACCAGGGTGAGGGCCAGGACGGCCACCCCGATGAGGATCGCGCTGATGGCGGTCACGGACGGGTCGACGTCGTACTGAAGGACGTTGAACACCTGGACCGGCAGGGTCACGGTCTCCACGGAGGACAGGAACTGGGAGATGAAGAACTCGTCGAAGCTGGTGATGAAGGAGAAGATCGCGGCGGCGATCAGGCCGGGCATGGCCAGTGGGAAGGTGATGCGCCGCGCGACGGTCAGACGGCTCGCGCCCATGCTGGCGGCCGCGTCCTCCAGCCGTTCGTCGATGCCCTTCAGCGTGGCCATGAGGATCATCACCGCGATCGGCGAGGCCAGCACGGTGTGGCCGAGGGCGATGGCGACGGGACTGCCGAGCATCGCGGCCGGTTCGAAGAACAGGAACAGGCCGAGCGCGATGACGACCTGGGGGATCACCAGGGGGGCGAGGACCAGGCCGTAGACCGCCGTCCGTAGCGGCAGCTCGCTGCGGACCAGGGCCGTGGCCGCCGTCATGCCCAGGATGAGGGAGAAGACGGTGGTCAGGCAGGCGACGAGGACGCTGAGCGAGAGTGCGGCCGGCCACTTGCTGCCGTCGGCGAACAGCACCTTGTACCAGTTGAGCGTCCAGGAGCTGGGCGGGAAGGAACCGAAAGCGTCCTTGCCGAAGGAGGTGACGACGATGACGAGGATCGGCAGCACCAGGAACAGCAGGATCAGCGTGGACAGGACGGCCAGGGTGGTGCGTCCGGCCAGGGTGGAACGGAGTTCGGTCATGACGCCGTACCTCGATTCCGGTACCTCTCGACTGCGGACTGCAGCAGCTTGAGCAGCAGCAGTCCGGCGAAGGTGAGCAGCAGCAGGACGATGCCGAGCGCGGAGGCGCCGTTCCACTGGTCCTGCTTCATGACCTGTGTGTCGATCAGCGAGGCGACCATGGTCTGCTTCGGCCCGCCCATGAGGGCGGGGGTGATGTAGTAGCCGAGGCAGAGGATGAAGCAGAGGATGCCCGCGTTGACCAGGCCGGGAGCCACCAGCGGGACGTAGACCCGGCGGAAGATGGTGATCCGTCCCGCGCCCATGCTGGCCGCGGCGGCCATCAGCCGTCGGTCGATGCCCTTCATGACCGCGTACAGCAGCAGCACGGTGTACGGCAGCATCACGGAGGTGGTGCCGATGACGACTCCCAGCTCGTTGTAGAGCAACTGGAAGGGAGCACCCGGGAAGTGAAGACCGGTCAGGGCGTTGTTCACGACGCCGTGTTCGCCCAGCAGGATGATCCAGCCGTAGGTGCGTACCAGAGCGCTGATGAAGTGCGGGACGACCACAATGACCATCACCAGTCCCGCCCACAGGGGCTTGAGCCGGGACACCGCGGCGGCCAGGACGAAGCCGACGACCAGGGCGAGCAGGGAGGTCTCGGCGGAGATCCGCAGGGTGGTGAGGAGGATCTCCAGGTTGGCGCCCTGGAAGGCGTCGGTGTACCAGTGGAGGGTGAAGCCTCCGCTCTCGCCTTTGAGGCTGAGCATCAGGATGCTGAAGATCGGATAGATGAAGAGGACCAGCAGGTACACGACGACGGGCGCGGCGTTGAGCAGTCCGAAGCGGGTGCGCCGGTCGGACAGCGCGCGGCTCAGTCGCTTCTTGCCTGGCGCCGTTGCTGGGGAGACCGGTGCGGGAGCGAGCACGGCCATCGTCCTCACCCCTCGTTTTCCGCGTCGGGGAACACGCTGACGTCGGCGGGGTCCGCGGTCAGGCCGACGTTTTCGCCGAGTGCGGGGGCGCGGCCGGCGGGCAGTTCCAGGCGTACGAGGTCGGTGTCCGTGGCGCCGAGGGGGCGGACGGTGACCCGGACCAGGGTGCCGACGTAGGTGACCGTCTCGACGGTGCCGGTACAGAACCCGTCGCCGGCGGGACACAGCAGGAGCCGGCCGGGCTGGACCGCGGCCCGTACCCGTGCGCCGTCCGGAGCGGCCTGCGGGCGTGCCTTGATCAGACCGCCGGTGTCCAGCCGCACGAGCGTGTGCTCCGCACTCTGTTCCTCGACGTGGCCGGGGAGGAAGTTGGCGGCGCCGAGGAAGTCGGCGACGAAGGGGGTGCGGGGGCGCTCGAAGAGCTCCTGCGGGGTGTCGAACTGGTCGATCAGCCCGTCCCGCATGACCGCGATCCGGTCGGAGAGGACGAGGGCCTCCTCCTGGTCGTGGGTCACGTAGATGACGGTGAGGCCGAGTTCCTGCTGGATGCGCTTGATCTCGGTCTGGAGCTGGTCGCGCAGCTTCTTGTCGAGGGCGCCGAGCGGTTCGTCCATGAGGATGACCGGCGGGCGGTAGACCAGGGCCCGGCACAGGGCGACGCGCTGCTGCTGGCCGCCGGACAGCTCACGCGGCCGGCGGCGGGCCATCTTGGACAGCCCGGCCATCTCCAGGGTCTCGCCGACCCTGCGGCGCTGCTCCGCCTTGGACACGCCGCGCAGGTGCAGGGGGAAGGCCACGTTCTCCCACACCGTCATGTGCGGGAAGAGCAGATACTGCTGGAAGACGAAGCCCAGTCCGCGCTTCTGCGGGGCCAGCCGGGTCACGTCGTTGCCGCCGACGACGATGCTGCCGGAGTCGGGCTCGCAGAACCCGGCGATCATCATCAGGGTGGTGGTCTTGCCGGAGCCGGAGGACCCCAGGAAGGTGACGAACTCGCCCGCCGCGATCTCCATGGAGACCTCGTCGACGGCCGTCACTCCCGCGTACGTCTTGCGCAGTCGCCGCACGGACAGGGCTTTGCCGCTGCCGGCCAGCGCCGCGGGAGCGGCGAGCGACGGCTCGGGCATCACGTGGATGTCAGGCATGCGTCCACTCCTGCCAGCGCTTGGCCACCACGTCGTCGTTCTCGTCCCACCACTCGACATCCATGTCGAAGCCGGTCTTCAGGTGCTCCGGGGAACTGCCCAGGTTCGCGGCCGTGGTGGTGGAGAGCTTCTTGTAGGCGGCGGGCACCGACGGGGCCATCGGGTACAGCTCGGCGTAGGCCGCCTGTACGTCGGGGCGCAGCGCGAAGTCGATGAGCTGGTAGGCGGCGTCCAGATTGGCGGCGCCCTTGGCGATACCGAGGGCGTTGCTCTGCCGGCGAGCACCGTTCCACTGGTAGGCGAGCGGCGAGCCCTGCTTGATCAGGGCGTCGAGGCGGCCATGCCAGACGTCGGTGGCGACGACCTCCTTGCGGCCCAGCAGTACCCCGGGCAGGGCCCCGGTGTCCCAGAACTTCTTGACCGAACCCTTGATGTGGTCCAGGGACTTGAAGGCACGGTCCAGGTCCAGGGGGTACAGCTTGTCCAGGGGCACCCCGTCGGCGAGAAGGGCGAACTCCAGCACGGGCCGGTCCGCGTCCAGGCCCTGGAGGGCACGGGATCCGGGGAACGCGTCGGTGTCCCAGAAGTCGGCCCAGGAGGAAGGTTTCTTCCCGCCGAAGGCGTCGGTGCGGTACGCCATCACGCTGGCCCAGTAGTTCTTGCCCACGGCGTTGGAGGTGACCAGGGCCTTGGCGATGCCGGCGTTCTTGAAGTTCTTCAGCCGGTCGTAGTCCAGGCTCTCGGTCGCGCCCGCCTTCTTGAAGCGCAGGAAGTCGGACATGGAATCGTCGATGACGTCGAACTGCGGGCGGCCCTGCTGGATCTGGGCGAGCATCTGCGCGTACTGGATGTTCACCACCTCGATCCGGATGCCGGTCTCCTTGGTGAACGCGTCGTAGATCGCGGTCTTGTTGGCGTCGCCGTACGTGCCGCCGCTGTCGCGGACGACCAGCGTCTTGGAACTCTTGCCACTACTGCCGGCGACGGACCGACTGGTGCCGGTGCCGCAGCCGCTGAGGGCGGTCGCAGCGGCGACACCCGCTGTGGCCCCGCCTATTGCGCGCAGGAACAGTCTGCGGTCGATCCGGGCGTCTTTCATCGTGTGCCTCCTGGTGCTGCCAAGCTGGGAAGGGGAGTAGCCGGGGGACGTGAGGGAAGAGCTGCTGAGGTGGGGGGCCAGGGGGGCGGGGTTCTAGGGACGGGGGTCCGCCTCGTCGGATCCGACGCCCGTACCGGGAGTGCGGAGAGTGCCGGATCGCGTGACCGTGTCGGGGTCCCACGGGACGGCCAGGGCGGCCAGTTCGGCTCCGGGGGCGACGGTCAGACCGTGCATTGCGTAGAAGATCCGCCCGTCGGCCGGGGCGTGGACCAGATGTTCCCGGCCGTCGGCCGGGTCGACGATGCGGCCGAGCACGTCACCTTCCGCCACTTCGCCGATGACATCGCCGTCGAAGGAGAACTCCGGGTACCAGAGGCCGGTGGCCTCGGCCGTGACACCTGCGGACCAGACCCACTCGCGGATCGGCGCCGGGGCCGAGTCGTTCGGGTCCAGCACGCCGAGGTGGCGCAGTGCCCGGCAGAGTCCGTCGACGCGGCGGCGGGCCGTGGCCGCGTCGCGCTGCCCGAGTGAGCCCACCTCGACCAGGACCGCCGAGATGCCCCGGCGGGCGGCGGCCGCGTGGCTGTTGCCCCCGTCGGGCTTCAGTCCGAGGATGACGTCCTCGATGCCGAAGGACCCCGCCAGCGCGGCCGTCGCCTTGTCGAGGTCCGGGTCGCCGGTGAGGCGGTAGCCGACGAAGTCGCGCAGGACCTGGTCGATGCCGCCGCAGTGCAGGTCGACGTAGACGTCGGCGCCGTCGACGAGGTGGCTGAAGAGCCAGGCGGCCAGCCGCTCGGTGGGGCTGCCGTCGGGGTCGCCGGGGAAGACCCGGTTGATGTTCACGCCGTCGACCGGGGAAATGTTGAGCCGGCCCTGGTACACGGCGTTGGGGTTGGCGACCGGGCAGATGATCACCTGCCCGTGCACCTCGGCGGGTTCCAGCAGCGCGATGAGACGTGCGGCCGCGTCGATGGGCGTGAACTCGCCGCCGTGCACTCCGGCGGTGATCACGACGCGGGGGCCGGGACGGACGCCGTTGATCAGAGTCACCGGGATCTCGACGGTGAGCGTGCCGAGCTCGGCACGGACGGTGCCGCGGGTCTTGGTGCCCGGGTCGGCCTGCAGGGGACCGACGGACAGGGTGGTGTCGTTCATGGTCACGCCTCCGTACGGCCGACGGTGGAGATGAAGTCGATGGGCTGGGAGGAGGTGCCGTCCAGCGCCAGGTCGGCGGCGATGTCCCCGAAGGCGGGCGAGAGCTTGAAGCCGTGGCCGGAGAATCCGGCGAGCAGGATCACGTTCTCGGCGCCGGGCAGGGGGCCGACCAGAGGACGGCTGCTCTCGGTGTAGCCCTCCATGTAGACGGAGAGCCGGGTCGGGTCGGGGTGCAGGTCCGGCATGTGACGCCCGATCAGCTCGGAGAAGATGTCCAGCTCTTCCGGCCGCACCGTCCGGTCCAGCTGGTTCGGGTCGCCCGCGGGCTGGTGCAGGGCACGGGAGAGGCCGAGCTTGACGGAGATGCCGTCCGGGGACGGCAGGCCGTAGCAGTGGGTGGGCGCCGTACGGATGAACGCCGGGCGCTCCTCACCGAACCAGGCCTCGGGAGTGGTGGGCACGTACCAGGCGCTCACGAGGCGGCGGATGTCCACCTCCCACGGCAGGTCCGGGAGCAGGTCGTTCACCCACGGGCCGGGCGTGACGACTGCGGTGTCGAAGTGCTCGGTGCCCGCGTCGGTGCGGATCTCGACGCCGCCCGCGACGGGGACGATCTCGCGGACCGTGCTGTAGCGGTGGATCAGCGCGCCCAACCGCTCGGCGCGGCGGGCGGCGGTCTGGATGGTCAGCTCAGGGCGGATGAAACCGGCGCGGCGGTCGAGCACGGCCGCGTCGCCGTCCTCGATGCGGTACTGGGGGAATCGTTTCGCCAGAAGCTCCGCATCGAGCACCTCATGGTCGAGACCGTGCTCCGCGATCGATTCGAGGACCGTGGCCATCTGCTGGTGCCCGGTCGGCCCCATCAGCAGACATCCGGTCAGTCGGCGCAGCTCACGGCCGGTCTCCTGCTGAAGCCGCTCCCACAGGGCGTCCGCGTGCTTGAGCAGCGGCACATAGCGGGAGTCCTCGAAGTGCGCGCTGCGAAAGATCCGGGTCTCGCCGCCGGCGGCACTGCGATCGTGGCCCGGGGCGAAGCGGTCGTAGCCGACGACCTCGGCGCCACGGGCCGCCAGCCGCCAGGCGGCCTGGCTGCCCATCGTTCCGACGCCGACGACGGCGACGCGCTTCCTGGCAGCTGACACAGGACTGTCCTTTCGTATCGTCGGGGCGCATGCTGGGCGCCCGACGTAGGGCTGGTCGATTCGAGGCGGTTCGGGCGGGGGCCGGGCCCCGGTTCGGGCCTACGGCTCACAGCCGCCGGGTCTCGCGATGCCGGCCACTTTTTCGGGATCTCTCCGCCGGGCCGTGCCACATTGTGGAATGCAGTGCTAGAATCTGGCACGAGAATGACAGCGGCCCAGAGGGGAGTCAAGAGGGTGTCCAGCAGAAATTCCGAGGATTAACGGGGGGAAACCGGATGGAAATGAAGAGCGTCACCAGGTCGCTGCGCATTCTGGAGGCGGTCGCCCAGCATCAGCCGGTCACCGTCGGGGAGTTGACGAAACTCTTCGGCCTGCCGAAGTCGACCGTCCAGCGCACCCTGGTCACCCTGGCCGAGGCAGGCTGGCTGCGCGCGAACCGCAAGGACACCACTCGGTGGGAGATCGGCGCCCGGGTACTGGCCGTACGACCCGCCGCCCTCCAGGGCTCCAGCCTGTTCGCCGCCGCCCGCGAACCCATGATCCGCCTCCGGGACACGGTGAACGAGACCATCCACCTCTCCGTACCCGACGCACTGCACAGCATGGTCGTCGTCGACCGCGTCGACTGCGACCACCCCGTACGGACCTTCCACACCGTCGGCGACACCTCACCGCTGCACGCCACGGCCGTGGGGCGGGCGATCCTCGCCCAGCTTCCGAAGCGGGACGTCGAGGAACTCATCGACCAGGGCCTGGAGCGCTTCAGCGACACAACCCCCGCCGACCCCGACGAACTGCGCGCCGAACTGGACCGGGTCCGCGCCGACGGCTACGCGGTCAACCGGAACCAGTACCGACCGGGCGTCTGCGCCCTCGCCGCATCCGTGCTGGACGAGAACGGGACACCGCTGGCCGCCGTGGCCGTCTCGATGCCCGACTCCCGGTACGACGCGGACCGGGAGCCCGAGTGGGGCCGCTTGGTCGTCGGCACGGCAGCGGAGATCAGCGGGCGCCTTCTGGGCCCCTGACCAAGGGGTGGTGACCCGAGAGGGCTCCGGACCGAGCGATGGCCGGCCCGCACGCGTCGGAGCGTGCGGGCCGGCCGTCGCCGTATGTCAGGACGGCTTCGCGCGGCCGCGACCGGGGGTGGCGAGCTGGGGAACACCTGATCATGCCAGATGGTGGAACGCCATGCTAAAGTCCGGCACGGCAAGGTGCGTGCATCGGAGGGGAGTCAACAAGTGCGCACGACGAAGACACACGACTGACGGGGGCACGAGATGGAGATGAAGAGCGTCACCAGGTCGCTGCGCATCCTGGAGGCGGTCGCCCAGCATCAGCCGGTCACCGTCGGGGAGTTGACGAAACTCTTCGGCCTGCCGAAGTCGACCGTCCAGCGCACCCTGGTCACCCTCAACGAGGCGGGGTGGCTGCGCGCGAACCGCAAGGACACCACCCGGTGGGAGATCGGCGCCCGGGTACTGGCCGTACGACCCGCCGCCCTCCAGGGCTCCAGCCTGTTCGCCGCCGCCCGCGAACCCATGATCCGCCTCCGGGACACGGTGAACGAGACCATCCACCTCTCCGTACCCGACGCACTGCACAGCATGGTCGTCGTCGACCGCGTCGACTGCGACCACCCCGTACGGACCTTCCATCCCATCGGCGACACCTCACCGCTGCACGCCACAGCCGCCGGGCACGCGATCCTCGCCCATCTCCCGCGTCCCGCGGTCGACGAGTTCGCGTCGGGCACGTTCGAGGGGTACGGCGAGCAGACCATCACCGATCCCAAGGAGCTGCGCACGGAGCTCCAGCGGGTCCGCGAGCGCGGCTACGCCGTCAACCACAACCAGTACCTCCAGGGGATCTGCGCCATCGCGGCCCCCGTCCTGGACGGTGACGACGCCCCACTGGCCGCCGTGGCGATCTCCCTGCCCGACTCCCGCTTCGAGCCCCGCCGACTCGCCGAGTTGGGGCGACTCGTGACGGAGACGGCGGCAGAGATCACCGCCCGCCACCTGCGCTGAAGGCGGAACTCCTGGCACAGGGTGGCCGTCGGCCGCGCGTCGGCCACTCCACGGGAACCGCGCCCGGATCACACGCCGGTTCCTGGAGCCGCTTCCGTGTTCCACCCCGGGGCTCGGCCACGCGCAATCGTGTCGCATCCATTGACTCCCTTCCTACCTCACCCTTACCTTCTGGTCGAAGTTCCGCACAACGTTCGCCATATCGAACACCCCTTTTCGTGTTCCCTCCTCTCTTGATCCGCCCCCGAAGGGACTTGTCGTTGGTCCGCATCCGAGTCCGTCACTGGGTGACGACAGGGGCCGCGCTGCTGGCCCTCTTCGCGTCACTCCTCACCGTCCAGTCGGCGTCACCCGCCGCCGCGGCCGACGGCAAGCCGTTCACCAACCCGGTCAAGTCCGAGAAGGGCGCCGACCCATGGCTGGAGTACTACAACGGCAACTACTACCTGGTGACGACGTCTTTCACCGGTGAACTGACCATGCGGAAGTCGCCCACGCTGGCCGGGCTGAGCACTGCGCCCAGCGTGCAGGTGTGGTCGGACACCACTTCCACCCGCAACTGGAACATGTGGGCCCCGGAGATCCACTTCTTCGACGGCAAGTGGTACCTCTACTACTCCGCCGGGCCGCGCAACACCGCCTGCTGCGACAGCCAGCGCACCCATGTGCTGGAGAGCGCCGGGGCCGACCCCATGGGGCCGTACACCTTCAAGAACACCTTGACCGGGGCCAACCTCGACCCTGGCGGCTGGCTCATCGACGCCGGCGTGCTCAAGCACAACAACAAGCTGTACCTGGTCGGCAGCGGTTCGGCCGGCGGCAGCAAGCAGAGCCTCGTCATCGCCCCGCTCAGCAACCCGTACACCCTCGCCAGTTCCACGTTCACCGTCATCTCCAGCCCGACGCTCAGCTGGGAGACCCAGAGCGATGAGGTGAACGAGGGCCCCGAGCCGCTGTACAAGAACGGGCGTACGTTCCTCGTCTACTCCGCGAGCGCCTGCTGGGGCCCCGACTACAAGCTCGGGCAACTGGAGTTGACCGGTTCCGACCCGCTGCTCGCCTCCTCCTGGACGAAGAAGCAGACTCCCGTGTTCCAGCGGAACGACGCCAACGGCGTCTACGCGCCCGGCCACAACGGGTTCTTCACCTCGCCCGACGGGACCGAGAACTGGATCGTCTACCACGCCAACGACGCGGCCGGCGACGGGTGCGACAACGGCCGTACGACCCGCGCCCAGAAGTTCACCTGGAACGCCGACGGCACACCGGACTTCGGGACCCCGGTCGCTCTCGGGACCACCATCGCCGGCCCCTCCGGTGAGACCGCGACCACGCCTACCGCGTACACGATCGTCAACCGCAACAGCGGCAAGTGCCTGGACGTCACCGGCGGCAGCACGGCCGACGGCGCCAACATCCTTCAGTGGACGTGCAACGGCGGGACCAACCAGAAGTGGCGGATCGAGGACCGCGCCGACGACACCAGCCGCCTGGTGAACGTGGCCACCGGCAAGGTCGCCGACGTCGCCGAGTGCGCGAGCGCCGACGGCACCGACATCCGGCAGTGGTCCTGGCTGAACAACAACTGCCAGAAGTTCCGCATGGTCTACCTCGGCGGCGACTACGTCCGGATCGTCAACGCCTCCACCGGCAAGGTCATGGACGTCGCCGACTGCGGCACCGCCAACGGAACCGACGTACGCCAGTGGTCCTGGCTCAACAACAACTGCCAGCAGTGGCGGCTCGTCCCCACGTCCGCCTGAACCAGGAGGCAACACCCATGACACGACTCGTCAGACGGGTCATCGTGGCCGCGGCGGCCGCGCTCGCCGTGCTCACCGGCGTGACCACCCCCGCCCAGGCCGCCGCCCCGGCGTCCCCGGCCGTCACCTTCACCAACCCGATAGCCGAACAGCGGGCCGACCCGCACATCTTCAAGCACACCGACGGCTACTACTACTTCACGGCCACCGTCCCGGCGTACGACAAGATCGTGATGCGCCGGGCCACCACCCTCCAGGGGCTGTCCACGGCCGCGGAGACCACCGTCTGGACCAAGCACGCCAGTGGTGAGATGGGCGCCCACATCTGGGCGCCGGAGATCCACTTCATCGACGGCAAGTGGTACATCTACTTCACAGCCGGCTCCTCCAACGACATCTGGAAGATCCGCCCGTACGTCCTGGAGTCCAGCTCCGCCAACCCGATCACCGGCACCTGGACCGAGAAGGGCCGCATCGCCCTGCCGCTCGACACCTTCTCGCTCGACGCGACGACCTTCACCGTCGGCAGCACCCGCTACCTGAGCTGGGCGCAGAACGACCCGGCGGTCGGGGACGGCACCAACATCTACCTGGCGAAGATGTCCAACCCCTGGACGATCAGCGGCACTCCGGTCATGATCTCCCAGCCCACCAACGCCTGGGAGAAGGTCGGCCACACCGTCAACGAGGGCCCGGCGGTCATCCAGCGCAACGGCAAGGTCTTCATGACCTTCTCGGCCAGCGCCACCGACGCCAACTACTGCCTCGGCCTGTTGACCGCCTCCGCCTCCGCGGACCTGATGAACACGGCCTCCTGGGTCAAGACCCCGAACCCGGTCTTCACCAGCAACGCCGCCACCGGGCAGTACGGCCCCGGCCACAACACCTTCACCACGTCCGAGGACGGAAAGTCCGACATCCTCGTCTACCACGACCGCAACTACAAGGACATCAGCGGCGACCCGCTCAACGACCCCAACCGTCGTACCCGCTACCAGAAGCTGTACTGGAACGCCGACGGCACGCCCAACTTCGGCATCCCCGTCGCCGACGGCGCGACCCCGGTCCGTCTCTCCTCGTACAACTACCCGGACAGGTTCATCCGGCACTGGGAGTACCGCGCGAAGCTGGAGGGCAACGTCGCCAACCTCGCCGACTCGCAGTTCCGGATCGTCACCGGGCTGACGGGCAGCGGCACGGTCTCGCTGGAGTCGGCGAACTTCCCCGGCTACTACCTCCGCCACAGGAACAACGAAGTGTGGGTGGAGAAGGACGACGGCACGGCCCTCTTCGACGCCGACGCCTCGTTCTTCCAGCGGGCCGGACTCGCCGACACCGCGGCCGGGGTCTCGTACGAGTCGTACAACTTCCCGGGCCGGTACATCCGGCACTACAACAACCTGCTCTACACCCAGCCGGTCAGCACGACCCTCGACCGGCAGGACGCGACCTTCTACAAGCAGTAAGCAGGCCCGAAGGAGCACGCCCCAAGGTGCTGGACCCAGGGGCCGGGCTGTTCGACGAACGCGCCTGCGCGTCGCCCGTGAGGCGGCGCGCAGGCGTGTTACCGGCGTCCGGTGTTGCGTCGGTGCAATGAGGAGCCGCCGTCACCTCACGGGCACCGCCAGGTACTGGTACTCCAGGAACTCGTCGATCCCGACCCGGCCACCCTCGCGGCCCAGCCCTGACTGCTTGACGCCGCCGAAGGGGGCCGCCGGGTTGGAGACGAGGCCGGTGTTGAGACCGACCATGCCGACGTCCAGGCGCTCGCTGACGCGCAGGGCACGGTCCAGGCCCTCGGTGAAGACGTACCCGACCAGGCCCCACGGGGTGTCGTTGGCCCGGCGGACCACCTCGTCCTCGTCGTCGAAGGTGAGGATCGCGGCAACCGGGCCGAAGATCTCCGTGTCCATGAGGCGGCTCTCGGGAGACACCTCCGTGAGCACGGTCGGCGGGTAGAAGCAGCCGGGCCCCTCCGGCGTACGGCCCCCGACGAGGACGCGTGCACCACGCTCCACCGCGTCGGCGACCAGCGCCTCCACCTTGGCACGCCCCGTCCTGTCGATCAGGGGTCCGACATCGACGCCGTCCCGGGTGCCGGGGCCCACGACGAGCGCGCCCATCCGCTCGGCCAGACGCCGCCCGAACTCCTCCGCCACCGACCGGTGCACGAAGAAACGGTTGGCGGCCGTGCACGCCTCGCCCATGTTGCGCATCTTGGCGACCATCGCCCCGTCCACCGCCTTGTCCAGGTCGGCGTCCTCGAACACGACGAACGGCGCGTTGCCGCCCAGCTCCATCGAGGTCCGTACGACCGCTTCCGCGCTCTGGGCGAGCAGCAGCCGCCCGACGGCCGTGGAACCGGTGAACGAGAGCTTGCGCATCCGCCCGCCGCGCAGGAGCGGTTCGCACACCTCCCCCGCACGGGAGGTGGTGACGACGTTCAGCACGCCGTCCGGCAGCCCGGCCTCCTTGAGGATCGCGGCGAGAGCCAGGCTGGACAGCGGGGTCTGCGGGGCGGGCTTGAGCACCATGGTGCAGCCGGCCGCGATGGCCGGGCCGATCTTGCGGGTGCCCATGGCGAGCGGGAAGTTCCAGGGGGTGATCAGCAGACAGGGACCGACGGGGCGACGTGAGAGCAGCATGCGGTTGCGGCCGTCGGGCAGGACGCCGGCGCCGCCCTCGATACGGACGGCCTCCTCGGAGAACCAGCGGAAGAACTCGGCCGCGTACGCCACCTCTCCCCTTGCCTCGGCGAGCGGCTTGCCCATCTCGGACGTCATCAGCCGGGCGAGCGCGTCGGTGCGCTCGATGACGATCTCGTAGGCCCGGCGCAGGATCTCGCTGCGCACCCGGGGTGCCGTACGGGCCCACTCCTCCTGCGCCCGCACGGCAGCTTCCTCGGCGAGCTTGGCGTCCTTGGGACCGGCGTCGGCGACATGGCAGAGGAGCTCACCGGTCGCGGGGTCCTCGACGGGCAGGGTGGCGCCGTCCGCGGCGTCCACCCAGGCGCCGCCGATGAACAACTGCGTGGGTGTGTCGGTCATGACGTCTCTCCTGGTTGATCGGGTCGATCGGCGGCGGGGTCGAGCAGTTCCGCGAGGTGCAGGGCACGGACGCCCTGGGCTCCGGCGAGGTGGTCGATCTGGGTCGCACAGCTGAAGCCGTCGGCGACGACCACGGTCGGGGTGTCCTGGTCGATGCCGTCGAGGCGGGGTTTCAGGGCCAGGTCGGCGACGGCCATGGAGGTGTCGTAGTGCTGTTCCTCGAAGCCGAAGTTGCCGGCGAGTCCGCAGCAGCCCTCGGCCTCGTCGACCTTGCGGACACCGAGGCGGGTGAGCAGGTCGCGGGGGTGGCGGCCCTTGAAGGTGGCGTACTCGTGGCAGTGGGTCTGCAGCACGACGTCGTCCGGAAGCGCGGGCGGGCGCCAGCCGGGTGCGGCCAGGTCGGTCAGGGCTCCGGTGAGGGTGTGGACGCGGGCCGCGACGCGCCGGGCGGCGTCGGTTCCGAGGAGTTCGGGCACATCACGCTTGAGGGCTGCGGCGCAGCTGGGTTCGGCCACGACGATGGGCCGGTCGTCGCCGTTGTCCAGGCGGGCGACCGTACGGGCCATGATGCGGCGCGCGAGGGACAGCTGCCCGGTGCTCACCCAGGTCAGGCCACAGCACAGGCCGTCCTGCGCCGTGCAGGGCAGGCCGGCGTCGGCCAGGACGCGGCTCGTCGCCCCGGCCACCTCGGGGCGGAAGGCGCGGGTGAAGCTGTCCACGAACAGCAGCGTCTTCGCCGGTTCGCCGCTCCTCGCCTCGCGCAGAGCCCGGCGCAGTGCCGGCCGGGAGGCGAAGGCGGGGATACGACGCCTCGTGGTCACTCCGCCGAGACGCGCGAGCAGCTTCCCGAGGGGACCGCGCAGCAGGGCGTTCACCGGCCGGGCCGCGTAGCCGGCGAGCCTGGACGTCAGAGGCAGCCAGCCCAGGGAGTAGTGGGAGCGCGGTCTGACTCTGCCCTGGTAGTGCTGGTGCAGGAACTCCGCCTTGTACGTGGCCATGTCGACGCCGACCGGACAGTCGCTGGAGCAGGCCTTGCAGGACAGGCACAGGTCGAGGGCGTCCCGGACCTCCGTGGAGCGCCAGCCGTCCTGGACGGTTCCGCCGCGCACCATCTCCTGGAGCAGGCGGGCCCGGCCCCGGGTGGAGTCGTTCTCCTCCCCCGTGGCCCGGTAGCTGGGGCACATCACGCCGCCGGCGTCGCTGCGGCAGCGGCCGACTCCCACGCAGCGGCGCACCGCTCCCGCGAAGCCTTCCTCGTCGTGCGGGAAGGTGAACTCCGTGGGCAGGGGCTGGATCTGGTGCAGCGCGAGGTCGGCGTCGAGCGGGGCGGGAGCCACGATGACGCCGGGGTTCAGCAACCCCTCGGGATCAAAGACCTGCTTGAAGACGGTGAACGCCCGGATCGTCCGGTGGCTGTACATGACCTCCAGCAGCTCGCCCCGGGCCCGCCCGTCCCCGTGCTCGCCCGACAGCGTGCCGCCGTGCGCGACGACCAGGGCGGCGGCCTCGCGCAGAAAGCGACGAGCCGCGGTACGCCCCTCGTCCGAGGCGAGGTCGAAGTCGATGCGCACGTGGACGCAGCCAGCGCCGAAGTGCCCGTACATCACGCCCGTGAGCCCGTGATCGGCCAGGAGCTGCCGGAAGTCCCGCAGGTAGCCCGCCAGGTTCTCGGGAGCGACCGCCGCGTCCTCCCAGCCGGGCCAGGACTCCCCGCCGTCGACGAGCCGGGCGGCGAGTCCGGCCCCGTCCTCGCGGACGCGCCACAGCGAGCGCCGCTCGTCCGCGCTCGCCACGACCCGGCCGTCGGTCATCCGGCCCTGTGCCTTGACCACATCGAAGAGTTCGGCCGCGCGGGCGTCCACCGTGTTCTGGTCGTCACCGTCGAGCTCGACGTACAGCCAGGCCCGCCCGTCGGGAAGGCCGGTGACGGAGTCGGGGCCCCGCCGGGCACGCATGGTGGCGACGATCGCCTCGTCCATGCCCTCCACGGCGGTGGGGTTCCAGCGCAGGATCTCGGGGACGTCCTCGGCGGCGTCGACCACGTCGTCGTAGCCGAGGGTGAGAAGGGTGGAAGCCTGTGCGGTCGCCACCAGGCGGACCGTCGCGGCGGTGACGACCGCACAGGAGCCTTCGGTGCCCACCAGAGCGCGGGCCATGTCGAAGCCGTGCTCGGGCAGCAGGTGGTGCAACTGGTAACCGGAGACCTGGCGGGGAATGCGGCCCAGCTCGGTACGGATCGGCGCCAGGTTGTCGCCGATCAGGCGCCGTACGTCCGCCTCCAGCCGGGCGATGTGCCGCACGGCGTCGGCGTCGTTCGGGTCGGCGGCCCGCAGACCGGTGCGGTCGGCGACGGCCCGCACGCCGTCGGCCGTCACGATCTCCAGCGCGGCGATGTGGCCGCTGGTCCGGCCGTGCCGCACCGACCGGTTCCCGCAGGCATCGTTGCCGATCATGCCGCCGAGGGTGCAGCGGCTGTGCGAGGAGGGGTCGGGGCCGAAAGCCAGGCCGTGCGGGGTGGTGGCGCTCTGGAGGGCGTCGAGGACCACTCCCGCCTCGACGCGCGCGGTACGTGCCCGTGGATCGATGTCCAGGATGCGGTTCATGTGCCGGGAGAAGTCCAGGACGACTCCGGGTCCGACGGCGTTGCCCGCCATGCTGGTGCCGCCGCCGCGGGCGGTGAGCGGCACGCCGGCCCCGCGGCAGGCCCGCAGCACCGCGACCACGTCGTCGGCGCCGCGGGGGAAGGCCACCGCCTGCGGCGGGACCCGGTAGTTGGAGGCGTCGTACGCGTACGCGCCGGTCCCTCCCGCACCGGTCTCGATCCGCAGGCCGGGAGCGGTACGGGCGAGCTCGTCGACCAGGCGCGGGAGGGCGTCCGTCATCGCCGTGCCGCTCCCGAGGTGCCGGCCTCGACCGCGGTCGCCCATGCCTGGAGGCCCTCGTCCACCAGGGTCTCGTCGATGACGAGCGCGGGGATCATCCGGACGACCTGGTTCCAGGCACCGCACAGCAGCAGGAGCAGGCCCTCGTCGACGGCGGCGCGCTGCACACGGGCGGCGGTCTCGGGGTCGGGGCTGCCGTCCTCGGTGACGAACTCGGTGGCAAGCATGAGTCCGAGTCCCCGTACGTCCCCGATGCCCGGTGTTCGGTCCGCCACCGCCTCCAGGCCCTGGCGCAGCCGCGCGCCCATCGCCTCGGCGTTCTGGACCAGCTTCTCGTCGCGGACGACGTCGAGGGTGGCACAGGCCGCGGCGCAGGCCACGGCGTTGGCGCCGTACGTGCCGCCCTGCGAGCCCGGCCAGGCCTTGACCATCAGCTCCTCGGGCGCGGCGATGCCCGACAGCGGGAAGCCGCTGGCCAGGCCCTTGGCGGTGACGAGGATGTCGGGGGTGACACCGAAGTGGTCGTGACCCCAGAAGCGACCGGTGCGGCCGACACCGGTCTGCACCTCGTCCAGGATGAGAAGGAATCCGTGGCGGTCGGCGCGCTCCCGCAGGCCCTCGAGGAAGGCGCGGGTGGCGGGCACGTAGCCGCCCTCGCCGAGCACCGGCTCGACGATGACCGCGGCCGTGTCGGCGGGTGCGGAGATCGTCTGGAGCGTGTAGTCGAGCTCCTTCAGGGCGAAGCGGGTCGCGGTCTCCTCGTCCCAGCCGTAGCGGTAGGCCGAGGGGAAGGGAGTGACGACCACTCCGCTCATCAGCGGCGAGAAACCGGAGCGGAAGCGGGTGCCGGAGGTGGTCATGGCGGCGGCGGCCACCGTACGTCCGTGGAAGCCGCCGTGACACACGATGACGTTCGGTCGGCCGGTGGCCTGGCGGGCCAGCCGCAGCGCGGCCTCGACCGCCTCGCTGCCGGAGTTGGTGAAGAACAGGCTGTCCAGGCCGGCCGGCAGTACCTCGCCGAGCTTGTCGACGAGGCGGCGCAGCGGCTGGTGCATGACCGTCGTGTACTGGCCGTGGATCAGCGTGCCCACCTGCTCCTGCGCCGCCGCCACGACCTTGGGGTGACAGTGCCCGGTGCTGGTGACGCCGATGCCCGCGGTGAAGTCGAGGTAGCGGCGGCCGTCCTGGTCGAAGAGGTGGACGCCCTCGCCCCGGGCCGCCACCACGGGCGTGGCCTGGCGAAGGTGCGGCGACAGTGCGGTCATGTTCGTCTCCCGGCCTCGGTGCTGCGGTGTGCTGCGGTGTGCCGAGCATCTCCGCGGAGCACGGGTGCGCCAACGTGCGATCTGTCCGGCCGGGCCGCGACATCCGGACGTTGTGTCAGCCTGATCGGGGGCATGCCGGATGCCGCCGGCTCCCGGACCGCTCTTGCGCAGGTCAGCGGCGCTTGTCACAGTGGCCGGGCACCCCGGGCGCTCCCGGACACGGAGCCGTGTTCGCGCAGGGGATTCCATGGAGAGACCGTGAACGACAACCGACCGGCCGGCCACAGGCCCGCCCGCGCGGTCACCGTCGCCGACGTCCTGGCCCTGCCCGTCCTGGCCGCCGGACAGCCCCAGGTCGTCACCGGAGCGTCCCACCTGGACCGGCCGGTCAGGTGGGTCCACATCACGGAACTGACCGACCCCGCGTCCTTCCTCAAGGGCGGCGAACTCGTCCTGACCACCGGAATGCCGCTCCCGGACGACGTGCCCGGCGTGCGCCGGTACGTCGACGAACTGGCCGGTATCGGCGCCGCGGCACTGGTCATCGAACTCGTGCGGCGCTATCACCGCCCGCCGAGCGCACTCGTCGACGCCTGCCGCCTACGTGGTCTTCCGCTGGTCACGCTCGCCAAGGACGTCAACTTCCTGGAGGTCACCCAGGTCGTGCACGCCCTCCTGCTCGGCAATCAGGCGGACGCGATGCGCCGCAGCCAGCGCATCCACGAGGCGTTCACCGCCCTGACCCTGCGCGGTGCCGACGCGGAGGACGTGGTGCGTGCGGCGGCGGAGATGTGCGGTCGCACGGTCGTCCTGGAGAACCTGGCGCACCAGGCACTGATCTGCGAACCCTCCGGAGGCACCGTGGAGGAGGCGCTCACCGGCTGGGAACAACGCTCCAGAGCCGCCGGGGCCGACGACCGCACGGCGACAGGCGGCCCGGCGGGCTGGCTCACCGCACCGGTCGAGTACCAGGGCGAGCGCTGGGGACGGGTGGTCATGCTCCCGGCCCGCACCGACGGCCCCGCCTTCGGGGCTGAGGACATCACCGTGCTGGAGAGGACCGCGATGGCACTGACCGTCGCCCGCCTCATCCACTCCACCCCCTGGGAACGCACCGCACACCGCAACGCCCTGCGCGACCTGGTCGGCCGACGCCACCGCTCCGCCGACGACGCCCGCGCCCGCTGCGCCGCACTCGGCCTGCCGACCGACCGAAGCCGGTTCGTGGCGACCCTGGTGGACCTTCGCACGGACAGCGGGGAGACCGAAGTCGAATCCCGCCTGCACCAGGAGCTCCGGACGGCAGGCATCCCGGCCCTCGTCGGCGCGCTGGCCCCCGGCCGCCTCGGCGTTCTGCTGGCGCTGCGCCCCTCCCAGCCCTGGCGTCCCGTCGTCGACCGGCTGTGCGGCACGGCACTGGGCCTGGCTCCGCGGGCCGTCGTGACCGTCGGTTCGGAGATCATGGATCTCTCCGACGCCGCTCGTTCCTTCCACGAGGCGACCCGCGTCGCCGAGGCCACCCCGCCCGGCCAGCCCCTCCCCCCGGGCCGGTCCTTCCACGAGCAGTCCGACATCGGCCTGCACCGCCTGCTGTACGCCCTGCGCGAGGACACCCGGATCCAGCAGTACGCCGAACAGCAGCTCGGGCGGCTCCTCGATCACGACGCGCAGCACGGCACCGACCTGCTGACGACCCTGCGCCACTACCTCGAAGCGGCCGGCAACAAGACCACCGCCGCGCGCCGGGGCGGTCTCTCCCGCGAAACCATGTACCAACGCCTGCGCACCGTCGAGCGTCTCCTCGACCGCGACCTGGAGTCCGGCGCACAGCGCACCGAACTCCACACGGCCCTCACCGCACTTGATGTGCTCCGAGATCACTGACAGCACACGCGGTGCCGTTGAGGGTGTAGGAGCCCGGCGCGGTCGTGTCACCGGTGTGGACGGCCTGGAAGCCGATGCCCACGGACGTGCCCGGGGCGATGGTCGCGTTGTGGGAGAGGTTCCTGGCCGTCACCTGGCCGGAGGTGGGCGAGTAGTCCGCGTTCCAGCCGGAGGTGATGGCCTGGCCGCCGGGCAGGGTGAAGACCAGGGACCAGCCGTCGATCGCGGTGGTTCCGGTGTTGGTGATGGTGATGGTGGAGGTCAGACCGCTGTTCCACGCGCTGACGGTGTCGGTGACCCGGCAGGTGGCGGTCCCCGGTGACGGATCGGATCCCTGGAACTGCGTGAAGAACTTCCACACCTCTCCCGGCAGCCAGGTCCTTCCGCTGTCACCGGGGGCCCCGTCCTGCGGAGCGGCGATGTGCCCTTCGTCGAACGCGGCCCAGGCGACCGGATGCCCGGCCGAGCAGCCCGCGTAGGTGGTGATCCGGTGCGTCAGGCTGCCCTGCGCGGGCTCGGGCGGGTTCTGGGGGGTGCAGCCGTTGTTCCTGACGAACCTGTCCCGCATCGCCCGTCCGCCGGAGATGGCGAGGACGTTGTCCCGGAGACCGTGCACCCCGAGGTAGGCGATGGGCTGCGTTCCGCCGCTGCATCCGCTCAGCTGCCCGCCGCTCTGGACCGCGACCGCGCGGAAGACCGTCGCGCGGGCACACGCGAGGGCGTACGACATGGCGGCGCCGTAGCTGAATCCCAGAGCGAAGCGCTGGGTCGTGTCGACGCACAGGTCCGCCTCGATCCGCCGGATCATGTCGTCGACGAACGAGACGTCCTCGCCGCCGGAGTTGGCCCAGCCGTTGTCGAGGCCTTGGGGCGCTACGAAGATGGCGCTGTTGTTCGCCAGCCGCTGGAGCCCGTAGTAGGCCCAGGTGCCCGTTTCCACGGTGCGGCCCGTGGCGACGTCGGTGGAGGTGCCGCCCCACCAGTGGAATCCGAGGACCAGCCGGTAGCCGCGGTTGCGGTCGTAACCGTCGGGGACCCGCAGGATGAAGCTGCGGTTCTTGCCGCCGCTCTGGATGGTGTACGTCCCGCTCGTCAGGCCGGGTGCCTTGCCGCAGCCGGGGCTCGCGGCAGCGGTGCCGGAGGCCGTGAGGGGGGTGTTCTCGCCCTGGCCGCGGCCCAGTGCCGTGCCGCCCATGCTCAGGACGACAAGCACCGCGATCAGGGCGGGCCATAAGACGGATCGTGTCCTCGCCATCGTGCAACTCCCCTTCTTGACTACTGGGTCGGGGCCGTGGTGGCGCCGGGGGTGAACTGCCACCAGTTCATGTTGAGCAGGTAGCCGCTGCCACCGGTGAATCGCAGGTAGAGGTCCTGGGTTCCTGCCGCACCGCCGACGGGGCAGGTCACCGTCGTCCAGGTCTGCCAGCCCCCGGTGTTCGGCACTGCGCACCGGCCCACGACGGTCCCGCTCGGGGAGCCGAGGCGCAGTTCGACGGTGCCGCCGCCGCTGCCGGAGGCCACGCGCGCGGTGAAGGAGGACGCGCCCGTCCCGAAGGCCACGCCCTTGACCTTGATGTAGTCGCCGTTGTCGATCCAGCCGACGTTCATTCCGCCCTCGGTGGACGGTTCGGTCTCGATGCCGGAACCCCAGGCGATCGTCTCGGCCTCCTGGCGTACGTATGGGTTGAGCGTGCCGGCCTGGGGGGCGCCCGAGTTCGTCATGTTGATCGTCGGGATGGTGCCGTCGGCGTTGTAGGAGAACTTCTCCACCGCGACCGAGCGGGTGAAGCCGCCGCCGCCCGGGAGTGCGCCGTTGTGGTAGAAGAAGTACGAACTGCCCTTGAAGTCCACGATCCCGGGGTGGTTGGTGAAGCTGCTGCCCTGGGTGGGCATGACCGTCCCGCGGTAGGTCCAGGGCCCGGTCGGGCCGGGTGCCGTGGAGTAGGCGATGAACTCCGAGCAGCACTTGGCCGCGAACACCAGGTAGTACAGACCGTTCCGCTTGTAGACCCAGGGGCCCTCCTCGTACAGCGTGGGGCGGTTGGGGTCACCGGTGCGGGTGCCGAACCCCGCGGTGGTGAGCGGGATCCTGGTGACACTGCCCGAGTAGGAGGTCATGTCGGCGTTCAGCCGGACGTACGACAGGTTCGGGTTGCCCCAGTACAGGTAGGCCTGGCCGTCGTCGTCGATGAAGACGGTCGGGTCGATCTCGCCGTTCTCCACCAGCGGACGGCCGAGCGCGTCCCGGAACGGGCCGGTGGGGCTGTCCGACACCGCCACGCCGATGGCCATCCGGCCAGTCGCCCGGTTCGTCACCGGTACGTACCAGTAGAACCGGCCGTTGCGCTCGACGGTCTGGCCCGCCCACGCGTCCTTGGACGCCCAGCTGAACGTGGCCAGGCTGAGCGGGGAGCCGTGGTCGGTCCAGTTGACCATGTCGGCGGTGGACCACACCCTCCAGTCCTTCATGGTGAAGTAGGTGGAGCCGTCCTCGTCGTGCCCGGTGTAGAGGTAGACCCGGCCGTCATGGACCAGCGGGGCCGGGTCGGCGGTGTAGACGTGCTGGACGATGGGGTTGTCGGCCCGGGCCGCGGTGGGCTGCACCGCGGCGGGGACGACGGCGAACACCAGCAGCAGGCCCACCACCCAGGCGGCGGCCCGGGAGAGCCTCGTACCGGTGGTGGGCAACGGTCGAGCCGTCATCATGGTCGCCTCCGGGGGTCGCTGGCTGGTGGGTGGGCTGCCGGCCGGTGCTCGGCGCCCCTCACGTACGGGTCCACTTCTGGTTGGCCTGGCCGTTGCAGGTCCACAGGACCAGCGGGGTCCCGTTGGCGGTGCCGGCCCCGTTGACGTCGAGGCACAGCCCGGCGCGGGTGTTGCGGATCGAACCGTCCGAGCCGACGGTCCACTTCTGGTTGTCCTGGCCGTTGCAGGGCCAGATGATGACCCGGGTGCCGTTGGTGGTGCCCTGGTTGTAGGCGTCCAGGCACTTGTCGCCGTAGACGCGGATCTCCCCGCCCGCCCAGGTGGTCCACAGCTGATTGGCGGCCGTGTGGCAGTCCCAGATCAGTGCCGTGGCCCCGGCGGCGGTGGAGGCGTTGTCCACGTCCAGGCAGCGGCCCGAGGCGTTGCCGCGCAGACGTGAGGTGGTGGCGGCCAGCGGGCTGCCGCCGCTCACCCGGAACACGGCCACGCCGTGCGCGGGGACGCTCGCCGAGATCTGCCCGGACGTGCTCGACGTACCGCCGGACCACAGGTCGGTGAGGGTGAACGGCCCGCCGGACAGGCCGACTTGTGCGGCCGTGGTGGTGACCGTCGCCGTGCCGCCGCCCCGGTTGAACAGGCCCACAGCGACCGAGCCGTCGGACAGCGGCTTGGCGAACACCTCGGTGTCGCCGTCGTCGCGCACCCTGCGCCCGCCCGCGCCCAGCGCATCCTGGTTCACGGCCAGCAGGCGGGGGTTGCGCAGGATCGCGCTCACGTCGGCGGACATGGTGCGGATGTCGTTGCCTGCCATGAGCGGCGCGCTCAGCAGGGCCCACAGGGCGAAGTGGGAGCGGGACTCGGTCAGTGACAGGCCGGGTCGGCCGACGACCAGCATGTCGGGGTCGTTCCAGTGCCCTGGGCCGGACTGCGCCGCCAGCGGCGCCGTGATGTCGAGGACGTTGCCGACGCCCATCGGATAGCTGTTGGTGTTGCCGTTCTGCCAGATGTCGAGCAGGTCCTCGGTGGTCCGCCACAGGTCGGCGACCTCACCCCAGTTGTACGTGGCGCCGGTGATGGCGTGGAAGCTGTTGGGGTTGATGCTGTAGACGATCGGCCGCCCGGTGGCACGCAGGGCGTCACGCATCAGCGTGAAGCGCGCGACCTGTTCGTCGCGGGTACCGCTCGACGAACACCAGTCGTACTTGAGGTAGTCGACGCCCCACGAGGCGAACGTGGCGGCGTCCTGCGTCTCGTGTCCCCTGCTGCCCGTCGAGCCCGGATAGGCGCCGCTGGTCTGTGCGCAGGTGCGGTCGCCCGGCACCTGGTAGATGCCGAACTTCAGGCCCTTGCCGTGGATGTAGTCCCCGAGGGCCTTCATCCCGCTCGGGAACTTGGTCGGATTGGCCCGCAGGTTGCCCGCCCCGTCACGCTGCGGGTCGAACCAGCAGTCGTCGACCACGACGTACCGGTAGCCGGCGTCCCGCATGCCCGAGGACACCATCGCGTCGGCGGCCTGCCGGACCTGCGCCTCGGTGACCCCGCACCCGAAGCTGTTCCAGCTGTTCCAGCCCAGCGGTGGAGTGAGTGCCGGGCTGCCCGGCGCGGCCGTGGCGGGGGTGTGGACAGCGGCCGTGACGGACGCGGCGACCGTCAGGACGGCGGACGCGAAGACACGAAGCAGTCGTCTGCCTGCTCGTCTGGGCACGATGGGTTCCTTTCGGGGCGGGTACTGCGGTGGTCGGAGTCCGACTCCAGACAGCGGATGACTGAGGCATTCCCGATGGCTCATAGCAGGTTCATGACATTCCCTTCCGTTCGAAATTTCGATCCCTTTCCGGACGTCGCCGCCACGGATACTAGGGAGGCTGCTGGGGTTGTCAACTCCGACGGTCGTGCCAAATTTTGCTCAGCACAGGTCCGCCGGGCTCGCTAACAGCGAAACATTTCGGTGTTCTCGACGAATCATGCGAGACATATTGACGGGAGCTCTCCACCCCCTAACATCCAGGATGTCCCCCGGCCGACTACCAGAGGGAACGACATTGGATATGTCATGCTCTCGTCAATCGATGGAGCGCCGCCGGGCACTGGCCGCCGGCGCCGGCCTGGTCACCGGCGCCTTCCTGCCTATGGCCGGAGCCCCCCGGACCGCCACGGCCGCCGCAGCCGCCTCGACGTACACGAACCCGGTCATCTGGCAGGACTTCGCGGACATCGACGTCATCCGCGTCGGCGCCACCTACTACGCCTCGGCCTCGACGATGCACTACTCGCCCGGGGCGCCCGTCCTGCGTTCGTACGACCTGGTGAACTGGGAGATCGCCGGTCACTCGGTACCCGTCCTCGACTTCGGCGCCAAGTACGACCTGAACGGCGCGCGCGGCTACGTCCGGGGCATCTGGGCCTCGTCGCTGGCCTACCGCCCGAGCAACAGGACCTTCTACTGGCTCGGCCAGATCGACTTCGCCAGGACGTACGTCTACACGGCCACCGCCGCCGAGGGGCCCTGGAACCGACTCACGACGATCAGCACCCCGTACTACGACGCGGGGCTGCTCGTCGACACCGACGACACGCTCTACGTGGCGTACGGGAACACCACCATCAGCGTGGCCCAGCTCTCGCCCGACGGGCGCAGCCAGGTCCGTACGCAGCAGGTCTTCACCACACCGTCGAGCGTCGGCACCCTCGAGGGCTCCCGCTTCTACAAGATCAACGGGCAGTACTACATCTTCCTGACCCGTCCCGCGAACGGCCAGTACATCCTGAAGTCGTCGAGCGGCCCCTTCGGCCCCTACACGATGCGGCAGGTCCTCCTCGACCTGCGCGGGCCGATCCCCGGGGGCGGCGTCCCGCACCAGGGCGGACTGATCCAGACCCAGGGCGGCGCCTGGTACTACATGGCCTTCGTGGACGCCTACCCCGGCGGCCGGATGCCCGCCCTGGCACCGGTCACCTGGACCGCGGACGGCTGGCCCGTCGTCCAACTCGTGAACGGCGCGTGGGGCACGACGTACCCCGTCCCGGCCGTGCCCGCCCCGCCCCGCCAGGTCACCCCGATGACCGGCGTCGACACCTTCGACGGTACGAGCCTCAAGCCGAGGTGGGAGTGGAACCACAACCCGGACACCACCAAGTGGTCCGTCGACAACGGACTGACCCTGCGGACCGCGACCGTCACCAACGACCTGTACTGGGCCCGCAACACCCTCACGCACCGCATCCAGGGGCCCACCTCCACCGCGACCGTTCAGCTCGACTACTCCGCGATGCGGGACGGCGACCGGGCCGGACTCGCGCTGCTGCGTGACTCCTCCGCCTGGATCGGCGTCAGACGCGACGGCGGCGCGACCCGGGTGGCCATGGTCAACGGCCTGACCATGGACAGCAACTGGAACACCACCGGCACCGGCACCGAGGCCGCGAGCGCACCCGTCTCCGGCGGCCGCCTCTGGCTGCGCGCGAGCGCGGACATCCGCCCCGGCTCGGCACGTCCCGGCACCTTCTCCTACAGCACCGACGGCACGAACTTCACCCGCCTCGGCCCCACCTTCTCGATGGGCAACGACTGGCGGTTCTTCATGGGCTACCGATTCGCCCTCTTCAACTACGCCACCCAGGCGCTCGGTGGCTCGGTCCGCGTCCCGCGCTTCGAGTTGTCGACGCCCTGACCCGATCCCCTCGACCGCACCACCCAACCCCCCGCACACCGCAGAGGAGAACCATGAACCCGCTCACGCGGCTCGGCCGTCGCCGAGCCTCGGTGTTAGCCCTGCTGGCCGTCGGCGCCCTGGTGACGCCAACGGCCGCGACGGCCGCCCCCGACGCGCCGGACGCGGTCCGGGCCTCCACGCTGGGAGCCCAGGCGGCCCAGTCCGGACGGTACTTCGGCACCGCGGTGGCCGCCGGAAGGCTGGGTGACGGGACGTACACCGGCATCCTGGACCGGGAGTTCAACTCGGTCACCCCGGAGAACGAGATGAAGTGGGACACCACCGAGCGCTCCCGCGGATCGTTCAACTTCGGCCCCGGCGACCAGATCGTCAACCGCGCGGCGTCCCACGGTCAGCGCATGCGCGGCCACACACTCGTGTGGCACAGCCAACTGCCCGGCTGGGTCAGCTCCATCAGGGACGCGAACACCCTGCGCAGCGTGATGAACAATCACATCACCCAGGTGATGAACCACTACAAGGGCCGGATCTACGCCTGGGACGTGGTCAACGAGGCCTTCGCCGACGGAGGCAGCGGCCAGATGCGCAGCTCCGTCTTCCGGGACGTCCTCGGCACGGGCTTCATCGAAGAGGCCTTCCGCACCGCACGGTCCGCCGACCCGGCCGCCAAGCTCTGCTACAACGACTACAGCATCGAGAACTGGAGCGACGCCAAGACCCAGGGCGTCTACCGCATGGTCCGCGACTTCAAGTCCCGGGGTGTGCCCATCGACTGCGTCGGCTTCCAGTCCCACTTCGGCGCCGGCGGCCCGCCGTCGAGCTTCCAGACGACGCTGTCGAACTTCGCCGCGCTCGGCGTGGATGTCCAGATCACCGAGCTCGACATCGCGCAGGCGTCCTCGGCCGCGTACGCGAACACGGTGCGGGCCTGCATGAACGTGGCACGCTGCACCGGCATCACCGTCTGGGGCATCCGCGACAGCGACTCCTGGCGCAGCGGTGAGAACCCGCTGCTGTTCGACCGGAACGGAAACAAGAAGGCCGCCTACCAGTCGACGCTCTCGGCGTTGGGCGGCGGTGCCGCGGCACAGCGGGCAGCCGTCTCCTCGACCCGGTCCGCCGCAGCGCTCCCCTCCTCCTTCCGCTGGAACTCGAGCGGCGCCCTGATCGCGCCGAAACCGGACTCCACGCACAACATCGCCGGGATCAAGGACCCGTCGGTCGTCTACTACAACGGCAAGTACCACGTCTTCGCGAGCACCGCGCGCTCCGCCGGGTACAACCTGGTGTACCTGAGCTTCTCCGACTGGTCCCAGGCGGGCTCGGCCACCCACCACTACCTGGACCGCACCGCCATCGGCTCCGGATACCGGGCCGCGCCCCAGGTCTTCTACAACGCCCCGCAGCGCCTGTGGTACCTCGTCTACCAGACCGGCAACGCCTCGTACTCGACCAACCCCGACATCAGCAACCCCAACGGGTGGAGCGCCCCGAAGAACTTCTACTCGTCGATGCCGGACATCATCAAGCGGAACATGGGCAACGGCGTCTGGGTCGACATGTGGGTGATCTGCGACAGCGCCAACTGCTACCTGTTCTCCTCCGACGACAACGGACACCTGTACCGCTCCCAGACGACTGCCGGCCAGTTCCCCAACGGCTTCACCAACACCGTCATCGCGGCCCAGGACTCCAAGTACGCCCTGTTCGAAGCGAGCAACGTCTACAAGGTGCAGGGCAGCAACCAGTACCTGCTCCTCGTCGAGGCCATCGCCGCGGACGGCCGGCGCTACTTCCGCTCCTGGACGTCGAGCAGCCTCGCCGGCTCGTGGTCACCCCTGGCCGCGTCCGAGGGCAACCCGTTCGCCAAGTCGAGCAACGTGACGTTCCCCTCGGGCAGTTGGAGCAAGGACATCAGTCACGGCGAGATGATCCGCGCGGGCTACGACCAGACGCTCACGATCCCGGCCTGCAAGCTCCAGTACCTGTACCAGGGCAAGGACCCCAACGCCGGCGGCGACTACAACAACCTCCCGTGGCGGCTGGGCCTGCTCACCCAGACCAACTCGACCTGCTGACCCCGTACCGGTGATGATCCTGACAGTCGGGATCATCACCGGCCGGGTCCGGTCAGCCGTTGGCCAGGAGCTCCAGCGTGTCGATCACGCGGTTCGAGAAGCCCCACTCGTTGTCGTACCAGGCGACGACCTTCACATGGCGGCCCTCCACGCGGGTGAGGGCCGAATCGAAGATCGACGAGGCGGGGTTGCCCGTGATGTCCGAGGAGACGAGCGGGTCCTCCGAGTACTCCAGGACACCGGCCAGGGGCCCCTCGGCCGCCGTGCGGTACGCCGCCAGTACGTCCTCGCGGGTCACGTCACGGGAGACGGTCGTGTTCAGCTCGACGATGGAGCCGACCGGGACCGGGACGCGGATCGAGTCGCCGGACAGCTTGCCGTCCAGGTTGGGCAGCACGAGGCCGATCGCCTTGGCGGCGCCGGTCGTGGTGGGCACGATGTTGACGCCGGCGGCGCGGGCGCGACGGGCGTCGCGGTGCGGACCGTCCTGGAGATTCTGCTCCTGCGTGTAGGCGTGCACGGTCGTCATGAAGCCGTGCTCGATGCCGGCGAGCTCGTCGAGCACCGAGGCGAGGGGCGCGAGCGCGTTGGTCGTGCACGAGGCGTTGGAGACGATCGTGTGCAGGCCCGGGTCGTAGGCGTCGCTGTTGACCCCGTACGCGAGCGTGACGTCGGCGCCGTCCGAGGGGGCGCTGACGAGGACCTTCCGCGCGCCGGCGTCGAGGTGGGCGCGGGCCGCCTTCGCCGAGGTGAACCGGCCGGTGGCCTCCAGCACGATGTCGACGCCGAGTTCGGCCCAGGGAAGCTGCGCCGGTTCGCGCTCGGCGAGCACGGTGATGCGGCGGCCGTCGACGACCAGGGTGTTCCCGTCGACGGTCACCGGACGGCCGAGGCGGCCTGCCGTGCTGTCGTAGGCGAGCAGCCGGGCGAGCGTGGCGGGCTCGGTGAGGTCGTTGACGGCGACGACCTCCAGCGCGCTGTCGCGTTCCAGGAGCGCGCGCAGCACATTGCGTCCGATACGGCCGAATCCGTTGATGGCGATGCGAGTCATGAATGGTGTCCCGTTTCCGATGTCCACTTCCTACGCCCACCAGGCTCGCGCGCGGCATCCACCGGTGACAGTGGCGCGATCGCCACGGTTCAAAAGGATCGCGCCAAGGCCGGTGCGGACGCGGGGAGGCTACTCGCCCCGGGTGAACGTGCGCCGGTACTCGCTCGGCGTCGTCCCCAGGATGCGCTGGAAGTGCGTCCGCAGATTCGCGCCCGTTCCCAGCCCGACGTCGGTGGCGATCTGCTCGACGCTCCGTTCGGACCGCTCCAGCAGTTCACGGGCCATGTCGATGCGGGCGCGCATCACCCACTGCATCGGCGTGTATCCGGTCTCCTCGACGAAGCGGCGCGAGAACGTGCGCGGTGAGACCGCGGCCTGCCGGGCGAGGAGGTCGAGGGTGAGGGGTTCGTCGAGTCGGCGCAGGGCCCATTCCCGGGTGGCGGCGAAGCGCTCGCCGAGGGGCTCGGGCACGCTGCGCGGCACGTACTGCGCCTGACCGCCACTGCGGTAGGGGGCCGCGACCAGGCGCCGGGCCGCGTGGTTGGACGCGGCCACGCCGAGGTCGCCGCGCAGGACGTGCAGGCACAGGTCGATGCCGGAGGCGGCGCCGGCCGAGGTCAGCACGCTGCCCTCGTCGACGAACAGCACGTTCTCGTCGACCCGGACGAGAGGATGCTTCGCCGCGAGCGCCCTCGTGTAGTGCCAGTGGGTCGTGGCGCGCCGACCGTCGAGCAGACCCGTCGCGGCCAGCGCGAAGGCACCCGTCGAGATGGCGGCCAGCCGCGCGCCCCTGCTGTGGGCGGCGACCAGCGCCTCGACGACGGCCGGCGGAGGATCCTCCCGGTCCGGGAACCGGTAGCCCGGAATGAAGACGAGATCCGCCCAGGCAAGCGCCCCCAGACCGTGGGCGACGTGGTACGACAGTCCGTCCCCACCGCTCACGAGCCCCGGGGCCGCGCCGCACAGCCGTACCTCGTACGGCATGCTCGCGCGCGTGGTGAACACCTGCGCGGGGATGCCGACGTCCAGGGGCTTCGCGCCTTCGAGGACGAGAACGGCGACACGGCGAAGGCGGGAGGCTGACACGGGGACAGGTTACGCAGCGGTCAGGCGTCCTCGACGGTCGCGGTGACCGGCGTGCCGATCTCGACCGTGCGGCTGACCGTGCACAGTCGGTCGTGGGAGGTCTTCACCGCCCGGGGCAGGATCGTGCGGGCCCGGTCCGCGCCCTCGCCGTCCGGGAAGGTGACGGTGAAGGCGACGGCGAGGTCGGTCAGCCGGTTGCCGAGTTCGTCGTTGACCTTGTTGCCGCTCACCTGGACGGAGAAGGCGTCGGGCTCGGCGTGGCGGGTGGTGGCGAGGTCGACGTCCACCGCCGTGCAGCCGCCGAGCGCGGCGAGCAGCAGTTCGACCGGGGTGAACTCGCTGTCGGAACCGGTGCCGAAGCTGATCGTGCCGCCCCGGGCGTTGGTGGCGACGAAGTGACCGGTGCTGGTGCGCTCGACGGTGACGGACCGCGCGGATTTTTCGCTCATGCCGAGGACATTAGTGCCAGGTCACCGAAGCTCGCAGGTCACCACTCGCCCCTCAGCGTCTCCGCCAGCCGTACGACGGCGGTCAGATCGGGCAGGCCGCGCAGCTTGGCCACGGCCTCACGGCTTCCGAACGCGCGCTGCTCGGCGGTCACCGCCGGATCGACCGCGCATTCGGCCTGTACGTAGACGTAGTTGAGGTCCGTCGCGAAGAGCATCGAGAAGGCGTCCACGCTCTTGACGACCGCGCGGCCGCCGGCGTCCCGGTAGGCACGCACCAGGCACCGTGCCGCGTCGGCGTCGAAGCGGTTGCCGCCCGACCATACGTAGACGGCACGGGCCAGTTCACGCTCCGCCGAGACGGGCCCGGCGTTGTCCCAGTCGAGCAGGACCGGTCCGTCCGGGCCGACCAGGACGTTCTGCGGACGCAGGTCGAGATGGGAGGTCACCACGTCACCGGGAGACGACGGGCAGACATGCCGGGCAAGGTCTACGGCCGTCGAGGTCACGAACCGGCTCAGTTCCGCCGCCCAGGGCAGGCCGGCCCGCTCCACCCTCCCGAGCAGTTCGGCCCAGTCGGACTCCGGGTTGCACCGTTCGTACCAGCCGCTCGGAGTCCCGCTGGGCCCCTCCCCCGCCGTGTGCAGGATGGCGAGCGTACGGCCGCACCAGCTCAGGATCTCCGGGTCCGACGGGTCGGCCGCGGTGCCGTCGACCCAGTCGTACAGCTTGGCCCAGGAGCCCTCGGGGAGCCGTACCACGTGGGAGCCGGTGCGGTCGGCCAGGAGACGGGGCGCGGAGATGCCCAGCGTCTCCGCCGCGTCGCGCAGCGCCGCCTCGGTGCCGACGTCCGGCTCGTCCTTCTCGAAGAGCAGCTCCTTCACCGCCCACGCGGTGCCGTTCCCGGACAGTTTCCAGATCTGTCCCAGCGCGCCGCGGGCGACCGGCGTCATCGTCCAGGGTCCCGCGCCGAGTTCATAGGCGTCCGCGATGAATGTGCCCGTGTCCCGCATGCAACTCCCCGCTGTCGTCGGCCGGTTGACGAAGCCTAACCGCAGCAGTCCGGCACGCCGGTGTCCAGTCGGCAGAAGCAGGACGCCTCGACCGGTACGTCGGCCAGCGCGCGGGCGATCCGCAACTGCTGGGCGACGATCCGCGCCTCCCCTTCCTTCTTCCCGCGGATCAGGCACTCGTGGAGGCCGTGCAGCGCCCATACGTTGCCCGGGTGCTGGAGCGGCCGCGGGAGGGTGTCGTCGAGGCCGAGGTCGGCGCGGTAGACGGCCTCGGCCTCGGCGATGCGCCCCTGTTCGAGCAGGAGGGCGCCGTAGGCGTGGCGGGTCGGCTGCATCCAGCCCCAGGGCTCGTCGTAGGGGAGGTTGTCGTCCAGTTCGACCGACCGTTCCAGCGCCGCGAACGCGGTGTCGAACTCGCCTTTGCGGTAGGCGAGTTCGCCGTCCAGCATCGCCGAGGCGATCGCCAGGACGTCGGCGCACGTGTTGTTGAAGAGCATCCGGGTCCCGGGGACCTGGGCGACCGCCTCGTGGAACAGCGCGCGTTCACGCTCGGCCTCGGTGACGCGGCCGAGGGCGGAGCAGGCGACGCCGCGGGCGTAGTGGAGCATCGCGGTCGTCACGCAGTACAGGCGCGGGTCGGTGGGCAACGGGAGGTCCAGGATGTCGGTCCAGCGGCCGAAGCGGATCAGGACGTGGACGCGCATCGCGAGGAAGGCCTCCAGCCAGTCGGCCATGGGCGGGCTCTCGACCCGCAGCAGGTCCTCCGGGATCGACTCCTCCAGTTGCGCGGCGGCCTCCAGGGCGGTCTCCGACTGGCCCAGGAACATCGCGCCGTAGATCTTGAAGTGGTGGTTGTGCGAGCGGTAGAGCGTGTAGAAGTTCATCGCTCCGGCCCGGGCAAGGGCCTTCTCGTCGGCGGCGATCGCGGCGCTGTTGTCCGCCACGACCCGCCGGTAGTCGCCGCACAGCACCTCCAGGTGCGAGGGCATGTGCAGGAGATGCCCGGCGTCCGGTACCAGGCCGCGCAGCCGGTCCGCGACGGGCAGGGCGACTTCGGGCGTGGGCGACATCTCCATGAGGTGGATGTACAGGTGCAGGACGCCCGGGTGGGTGCGGCCGCCGGCACCGGCCAGTGACCGTTCCAGCACGGTTCGGGCCTCGCGGGTGCGGGCGCCCGCGGCGGGCTCGCCGGTGCGCAGGTCCCACAGCTGCCAGGGCGTGAGGTTCATCAGCGCGTCCGCGTACAGAGCGGCCACGTCCACGTCGTCCGGGGCGAGTTCGTGGACGGCGCGCATGCTGTCGGCGTACGGCTCGTTCCACACCGCGCAGTTCTCGGCGGGCTTCGCCTGCGGGTAACGGGAGCGCAGGGCGCCGATCAGGGCCCGCTCCACCACGGTGGCCCGGACGGCCGCCTTCTCGTTCGCCGTCTCGACGGCCGCATGGGTGCGCTGGACGGTCCGGGCCAGGTCCCGGTCGTCGAAGAAATCCCAGGGCTTGTTGTAGTTGGGGCCCAGCGCGTAGGCGATCCCCCAGTGGGCCATCGCGCAGTCCGGGTCGGCGGCGGCCGCCTTCTCGAAGCAGGCCACGGCCTCCTCGTGATGGAAGGCGTACGTCCACACCAGGCCGCGGTCGAACCAGAGTTGGGCCTCGGCGGAGTCGGTGGTGACAGGCCGGCCGTGGGAGCCGAGGTCGTAGTACTCCATGCACCACGATTCTGCCCGAAGAAGGGCTTGTCGGCCGCGTGGGAGCCGATCTGTCCCCCGAACGAACGCAGGTGCCGGAGAGGGGACTCGTGAAGCCGTCAGTCCGCTCTCCGGCACCTGCCGGCCGGTGCTAAGCCGTCACACACGGAAGATCTCGAGGAAGCTGCTCCAGAAGCCCTTCTTGGCCGGCTTCTGCGATGCCGGGGCGGGTGCGGGAACACGCGCCGCCTGCTGGGGCTGCTGGACGACGGTCGGGCGGGGCGCGGTGGGCACGCCGTACGCCGAGGCCATCCGGGTGGCGGGGGTGGGGCTGAACTGCACGGGAAGGGTGGCCAGGGCGCGGTGGAAGGGGCCGGGACGCCACTGCAGTTCCTGGGCCGGGACGCTCAGGACCAGGTCGGGCAGCGCGTTGAGGATCAGCTCGATGGCCGTGACCGCGATGACCTGGGCCGGGCTCTTGGCCGGGCAGGCGTGCGGTCCCGCACCCCAGGCGAGGTGGGCGCCGCGGCTGTGGGCCTGGCCCGAGGAGGCGAGCGCGGGGTCGCTGTTGGCACCGGCGAAGCTGATGACCAGGGGGGAGTTCGCCTGGACCACCACTCCACCGAGGTCGACGTCCTGGAGCGGGAAGTGCGTCGCGTAGTTGGCGATGGGCGGGTTGTTGAGCAGGACGTGGTCGAGGGCGTCCTCGATCTGCATGCTCGGCCCGTCCTCGCCGTCCCGGTCCAGGAGCAGGAGCAGGGCGTTGGCGATGAGGTTGCGCTCGGGCTCCACGCCGGCGCCGATCAGCATCACCAGCTGGTCCTTGAGTTCCTCGTCGCTGAGGCCGGCGGGGTGCTGGACGAGCCAGGAGGTGATGTCGTCGCCGGGTTCGCGGCGCTTGAGGGAGACCAGCTCCATGAAGCAGGCGGTGAGTTCGTCGCTGGCCTTCAGCGCGTCCTTGCCGTCGAACATGTCGGCCATCGCGCTGGTCACCCGGTCGCCGATGCTGGCGGGACAGCCGAAGAGCTTGTTGATCATCAGCATCGGCAGCAGCTTGGCGTAGTCGTTGATCAGGTCCGCCCGGCCCCGCTCGCTGAACTGGTCGATGAGGTAGGCGGCGATCGGCTCGACGTCGCGGCGGATGCGGGTGACGTTGAGGCGGTCGAGGCTCTCGGTGACCGCCTTGCGCAGCCTGAGGTGCTGGGCGCCGTCGGTGAACAGGCAGTTGGGCCGGTACGCCATCATCGGCAGGACGGGGCTGTCGAGGGGGACCCGGCCGTCGTTGAGGGCGGTCCAGCGGCGGCCGTCGCGCGCGAACAGGTTGGGGTTCTGCAGTACCCGCAGGGCCGTCTCGTGGCCGACGACCAGGGTGGCGTCGACACCGGGGGCCAGTTCGACCGGGCCGGCGGGGCCGTGCGCCCGGAGGTAGTCGTAGACCTTCTGCGGGTCGGCCGCGAAGGAGTCGTCGTACATGGGGCATCTGGCCGCACCGGTGGCGGCCGTGTCGTGAACGTCCATGTCTGTGTCCTTTGGTGGCCCGGACCGTGCGGTCCGGGCGGGGGGTGGTGGTTCAGGCGGCGCGGTCGAGCAGGTGGCGCACGAGGGCGATCAGGGCGCGGGCGGAGGAGCGCTGGTCGCGGGCGTCGCAGTAGATGACGGGAGTGTCCGGAAGCAGGTCGAGTGCTTCGCGGATCTCGTCCTCCTCGAAGTGGCTGGTCTGCGAGAAGGTGTTGACGGCGATCGCGTACTCGAGGCCGTACTCGTCGATCAGGTCGATGACCGGGAACGTCTCCTCCAGCCGGGAGGGGTCGACCAGGAGCAGGGCGCCGAGCGCGCCGCGCGCCATGTCCTCCCACAGCTGCATGAAGCGCTGCTGTCCGGGGGTGCCGAACAGGTACAGCACCAGCTCGTCGCTCAGGGTCAGCCGGCCGAAGTCCAGCGCCACGGTGGTGGTCGCCTTCTCCGGCGCCCCGCGCAGGTCGTCGACGTGCATCGACGCCTGGGTCATCTTCTCCTCGGTGCGCAGCGGAGTGATCTCCGACAGGGACCCGATGAAGGTCGTCTTGCCCACGGCGAAGTGTCCGACCACCAGGATCTTCGCGGCGGTGGTCACGTCGGCGGAGACGTAGATGGAGCCGTTCGCCCCGGGGTCAGCCGATGTTGAGGGTTTCGAGTCCATGCAGAACCTTCTCGAGTATCGCTCGGGGAACGTGCTGGGCGGGGGCCGGTTCAGCGCGGCGCAGGAGGTGCCCCTGCTCGAATAAATCGGACAGCAGCAGTCGGGCCACGCCGACCGGCAGTCCCAGATGGCCGGCGACTTCGGCGACCGACAGGTAGCCGCCCGAACAGAGCTCCCAGATGGCCCGCACCTCGGGTCCGGCCCCGAGCGGCAGGGTCCGGTCAGGGGCCAGGCACACCAGCGTGTGCAGGGCCAGGTCGTCGTCGGAGGGGAGACGACGGCCGCCCGTGATGACGTAGGAGCGGACGAAGTCGCTGGTTACCGGAGCGTCCTCGCCTGGCCAGGTCATGCGTCTACGCCGGTGTTCTGGCGCGGCGTCGCGCTCATCGCCTTGGTCAGCGCGCCCACCGTCTTCTGCATCCGGATCGACATGGCCTCCATGTCGACGTCCAGCGCGGTCGAGACGGCGAGGTAGGAGCCGCTGCCCCCGGCGATGAGGAAGATCCACCCGCCGTCGAACTCGATCAGTGTCTGCTTCCACAGGCCCTTGCCGCCGCCCACGAAGGGGGCGACGCTGCGGCACAGGGACTGCAGGGAGCTCATCGCGGCGGCGTTCCGCTCGGCGTCGTCACGGACGATGCCGTCGGACCGCTGCATCAGCAGGCCGTCCGCCGAGACGAGGATGGCGTGCCGGGCTCCGCGTACCTCGAGCACGTCGTTCAGCACCCACGACAGGTCGGGATTCACTGGTTCTGAGGTCCTTCCGTGTTGTCCGAGTCCCGCCCGAGCAGGGTTCCGCGAGCGAATGCCTTGAGCCGTGAGGCGGTCTCCTCGCCGGCCGCGTCCAGGTCGGGAACCTCCGCGCCGGGCGTGGCGACCACGGAGACGGCGCCGTTGCGGCGCCGACGGCGCTTGGGCAGGCCTCCGGCTGTCTGTCCGACGACGAGGGAGGCGACCGGGGTGGGCTTGGCCGCCGCGGGCAGGCCCTCGTGGTCGTCGAGCTCGACGGGCGCGGGTGCGGGCACGTCCGCCGTCAGGAGGTTCTCCGGCACCCGGATCACAGCGCGCACACCGCCGTAGGGGGAGACCGCGTCGACGGAGACGTGGAATCCGTAGTGGGCGGCGAGCTTCCCGGAGAGGGCGAAGCCGAACTTGGGCGGGTCGCCGAGGCTCGTGATGTCCACGGATCCGCCGGTGGTCAGCAGGGACGCGGCGCGGGCCTTGGTCTCCTGGTCCATGCCGAGTCCGGCGTCGTCGACGATCAGGCAGATCCCGGTGGGTACGGCCTGGATGTTGATCTCGACGGGGGTGCCGGGGGCGCTGTACTTGGTGGCGTTGTCCAGCAGTTCGGCCAGGACCATGGCGACCGGTTCGACCGCCCGGCTGGTGATCGCGACGCTCGCCTGCGAGTGGACCTTGACCCGCTCGAAGTCGCGGATCCGTCCCTGGGCGCTGCGGGCGACGTCGTACACGGAAGCATCCCGGTCACGTCGGCCGAGCCAGCCGCCGCAGAGCACCGAGATGCCCTTGGTACGCCGGCTGAACTGGCTGCCGGTGTGGTCGACCAGCATCAGGTCGGCGAGGACCGCGTGGTCGTCGCCGTACTTCTGCTGGAGTCCGTCGAGCAGGGACAGCTGCTCCTCGGCGAGGGTCGCCAGGGTGCCGACGGCCGACTTCAGGGTCGCCTTGGTCGCCGACTCGGCGTCCTTGCGCACCTCTTCCAGATCCGCGGCATGCCGTGCGCTCACCGACGAGTAGGTCGTCTGGAGCTCGGCGAGCTGACCTCGCACACTCGCCATGTCGCCGTGCAGTTTGTTGTTGTTCGCGCGGAGCTGGAGGTTGGTTCTCCGTGCGCGCATCACTGCGAAAACCGCAGCGATGAGTACCACGAGCAGGACCCACAGGAGTGGATCTTCGAACAATGACGTCATGAGACTCTCTTCAAGTCGCCTCGCGTCGGGAGACTGACCGTGCATGGGACCCCCGGAGCCGCCCGCCGCCTGCGGCGCGGGCTTTACCGGCGGACCAACCGTCACTCCTTCACGATGGGGCCGTTTTGGCTGTCCCCCGTACGCGCGTATGACGCGTCATCAGCCTACTGAAAAGTGTAATGATCTTATCAGTCGTCACAGTGTCAACAGGCGTACCAGACGCCACACTTGACGACTCTCCACAAAGATCCCGCAAAGGCCCTGCAGGCGTTCATGATCAACAGCCGCAGCCTACCAAGGCCGTGAGAACGCCTTCCCCCCGCTCGCGCAAAACTCGTTTGCGGCCGTCGCGCCCGCGCCCGACCCTTGCCTCATGCCCTACCTGCTGCGCCCTGCCGCGCCCACCGACGCGCCGGCCGTCACCGAGTTGCTCAACGAGATCGACCGGATCGAGATCGGACGGCCCGAGACCGATCTGCACTCGGTGGAGGCGGATCTGGGCCGGCCCGAGACCGACCTCGACCGCGACTCCTGGCTGGCCTTCGACGGACCGCGCCTGGTGGCGTACGCCCTGGTGTGGGACGACTCGAAGGGCGAGCGCATCGACGCCGACCACTACGTGCTGCCCGACCACCAGCGGGCCGGTGAACGCCTCCTGGAGGCGGTCGAGACCAGGGCGCTCGAAAAGGCCCGGGCGAACGGCGCCTCGAAGGCCGTGCTCCATCTGCACCTGAACGCGGCGCCCACGACCGACCTGGCGCTGATCCGGGCGCGCGGCTGGTCGGTCGTACGCCGCTATCACGTGCTGGAGCGGGCGCTGCGGTCCGGCGCGGACCTGCCGCCCGAGCCGCCCGCGGGCGTGCGGGTACGGGCCTGCGCCGACGAGGCGGACCGCAAGCAGGCGCACGCCCTCCACCAGGCCGCCTTCGCCGAGCACTTCGACTTCCAGCCGCGCTCGTACGAGCAGTGGCTGGCCGACATCCACGCCGACCGGCTCGACTGGTCCCTGGTGTGGCTCGTCTCCACCGGGGACCTCGGGGACGTCGGCTTCCTGATCGCCCGCGACGACCGCGAGGCCATGGGATGGATCCGCAGCCTCGGAATCGTCCGCGAGGCCCGCGGCCGGGGCCTCGGCGGGCTGCTGCTGCGGCAGGCGTTCGCGGCCTTCGCGGACCGGGGGCGGCAGACCGCGGGACTCGGCGTGGACACCGAGAACACCACCGGCGCCCCCGCGTTGTACGCACGCAACGGAATGTCGGTCCATTACGCCGTCGACACCTGGGAAATCGTGGTGAGTTGAATTCCTACGGCCGGGTAAAAGCGCCTACCGATTCTTTCCGTGCAGCAATGCGCAGACGAAGTTCTCTTCAATGGCCCGCATTTTCCCCAGCAGTTCCGCGTCGGAGGACTGGGTGATCTGAGCGGTGACCGAGAAGGTCAGTGAACGGCGGCCGTCGGGGGTGGCCGCGATCAACTGGGTGTACCCGAGCGTGTTGCCGGTGTGGCCGAGGACGACTCCGCATCGCGTCTCGTACCGGAAGAGGGCCAGGCCCGCGGAGTTGCGGCCCGGTCCTGCCGGTTCGGACGCGCCCCCGACCCACTTCCGCTGCTGCTCGACGACGGACTTGGCGTACAACCGTCCGCCGGCGTAGCCCCGGATGAAGCGGGTCATGTCGGCCGGGGTGGACACGATGCCTCCGGAGGCCCAGACGCCCGACATGCCGATGACCTCGCTGACGTCCTCCGGGGACGCGGGTGAGCTCACGTCGTAGCCGTGCAGGTAGGGCACGGGCATCCGGTAGCCCTGCGGGAGGCTGGTGGAGTGCAGCTGCAGGGGTGCGTAGACGAGCTCGCGCAGGAGGTCCTCGTACGGCGTGCGGGTCGCCGCCTCCGCCATGAGGGCTACGGCGATGTTGTCCGAGTTCGAGTAGCGGTACTGCGTGCCCGGCTTGAAGAGCAGGGGTTCGTCGGCGATGTAGTCGAGCAGGCGCCGGGAGTCGAAGTGGTGGTGCGGGTCGGCCCGCAGCTCGTTGACGAACCCGTCGCTGCGGGAGTAGTCCGGCAGCCCACTGGTGTGATTGAGGAGTTGGCGGAGCGTCACCGACCGCCACGCGGCGGGGAGCCGGGGAAGCCGTTTGCCCAGGGTGTCGTCCAGGCGCAGCGTGTGGTGGTCGACCAGGGTGAGGGCCACCGCCCCGCTGAAGGCCTTGGCCGTGCTCGCGATGCGCATGTGATCGTCGGGGCCGGGCGAGCGGCCCGTGCGGAGGTCGGCGGCTCCGGCGCGCACGACGCGGGTCCCGTGCTCGGTCCGCAGGACGGCGATGGCTCCGGGTGGTCCGCCGGAGCGGTGCACGAATTCGTCGAGCTGGCGCTGAAGCGTCCGGTCACCTGGCGGGGCGGTGGTGGCACCGGCCGTGGTCGGGGCCAGCGCGGTGAGGCAGACCGCGAGGGCGGACGCCGCTCGCAGGCGGGGTCGGCGCAGAGGCATGGGCACTCCCGGAAGGGGGACGGCATGGCCCGTCAAGCCGCACCGGGAGCCATGAACCCCTGCTTCCCGTGCTGCTGCATACGGACCAGTGGCAGGGCCACTCAGTGGTGCCGTGAAATTGTCCCGCGGGTATCAGCGGTCGCCCTTGTTCAGCTCGGCTCGCGGATACCAGTGCATATCCCGAGGCGGCCGCCGGGGGTACGGTCCGAATTCGGTTTCCCAGACCAAGAATAACCACCTCGATCTCGAGGTGGCATGTCGGCGGGGGGCCGAGCAGGGGTGGCTGTCCGCCGGTGGAGCTGCGCGGCGGACAGCCACTCTGCGCTTCTGGCTCGTGCCGGTCGGTGTCACATGGAGCGGCGGCTGGTGCGTCGCAGGAGAACGAAGCCCGAGATCAGGAGGATCGCGCCGAGCGCGGCCGGCCACAACTGGGTGCCGGTCTCGGCGAGGCTGCCCTGGTTGCCCTGCGGTGCGGGCTGTGCGGCGAGCGGGGGCTGGGCGACGGCTCCGGGGGCGTCGGTGGTGGTGTCGGCCTGGGGGGTGGGCTGGGTCGCCTGGTCGTTGCCGGTGCCGGTCCCAGTCCCGTTCCCGTTGCCAATCCCGGTCCCGGTCCCCGTCTCGGTCTTGGGCGAAGGGGCGGTCGTGCTGTGGGTGGTGGGTGAGCTGTAGGTCTTCGGCTCGTTGTCGGCCGGGGCGGTCGTCCGGCCGCCTGCCGGGGCTTCGGCGGTCTGCGTCGGCTGCTGCTGCGGCTCGTCGCTGTTTCCGGGGTTGTCCTCGGAGCCGTTGTCGCCGCCGTTGCCGTTGCCGTCACCGTTACCCGGGTCCTGGCTGGCGCCGGGGTCCGGGGCGGAGCCGCCACCGTTGCCGTTGCCGTTGCCGCCGCCACCGTTGCCGTTGCCGTTGTCCCCGCCACCGGTGTCGCCGTTGCCCGGGTCGTCCTGGCCCGTGCCCGCGCCGCACTGACGGCCGTCATTGATGCAGCCGACCATCTCGTTCATCAGGTTCTCGTCGAAGACGTTGATGAAGTCGCCGTGGTCGGTGACGGGCTTGTGCAGCTGCTCCGGGAAGGAGTCGACCGCGAACAGCGGAGTCGTGCGGCCGCCGTCGTTCAGGCTCGGCGCGTCGACGTCGTAGACGATCCGCTGGACCAGCTGCGGAATGGCCTTGAAGCCGTTCGGGCAGGTGCCGTCGTTCTGGGCGAACGCCACGTGGGTGCGGTGGTTGGCGCTGTCGATGTTGCGGCCGTCCCAGCAGCTCTGGAACTTGAAGGTGCGCACCACGTCACTGCCCTGCGGGCACAGCGGGTACTTGTCCTTCAGCTGCCGGTCCTCGAACCCGGTGCAGCTCCAGGACGCGTTCGCGTTGGCGGTGCCGTTGACGAATGCCTTGGCGTCACCGGTGATGATGCGCAGCAGCCGCGGCATCGCGGTGACCTTGCTGCGGGGGTTGCCCACGAACGTCAGCGTCACCTCCTTCGGCGTGACGATCTGGCCGGCGTTGCCCTCGATGCCGCCGCCGGGCTTGGCGGCGTCCTGTTCCTGCGTTCCGTTCTGGAGCCGGATCACGGGCCAGTAGTACGTGGACTTGTCACCCTGGTCGACACAGCTCGTCTCGGCGTTCGCCAGGTCCTGGTCGCTCGCGAAGGCGGTGTTGGACTGGTTGCCGATGTAGTCGTGGAAGTGGTGTGCGCCGTTGGAGACACCCGGGGCGACGATGACGTTGTCCGAGTTGAACAGGCCGCCCGCGTTCACACCGCAGCTGGTGACGAAGGTGCCGCGGGAGGCGTCGCCCTGAGCCGGCGGCGCCTGTGCGGCGGGTGGGGCGCTGTTGATGTCGGCGTAGTCGGCGGCGACGGGACCATTGCCGGCCTGCCCGCCGTTGCCCTGCTGCTGGCCGCCCTGGTCCTGACCTCCGCCTTGCTGGCCGTCGCCCTGCTGCTGGTCCTGGTTCTGGCCGTCCTGGTTCTGGCCATCGCCCTGCTGCTGGTCCTGACCGTCGCCGTTCTGGTTCTCGGTCTCGCGCAGGGTGCAGCCGGCCATGTCGCCGAGGCCGTCCGGCTTTTCTCCCGTGCGTTCGAGTGCCGCGGTGATGCGATCGATCGTGGCGGCCCGGTTCTCCTGGAGCGGGTCGACGATACGGCTCTGCGCGGACTCGCGGTCCTGCACCGACGGGTCCTGGAGCTGCTGGTAGGCCTCGGCTATCTGCTGGTCCAGCAGCGCGAGTTCCTTGTCGACGTCCGCCCTCGACCCGTCGGGCACGTTGGTGAGCGTGTCGCCGACGTCAGGGCAGTCGATCGTGACGGCTCCCCACGACGTCTGTTGCGGTGTGCCGCTCTCCGTGGCGGAGGCGTACACGTTCACCGCGACCAGGCCACCACCCCCGAGCATCAGGGCCACTGCGGCGAAGGTCGCACGTCGTGCGCCTGTCTGTCGTCTGCGATTGCTGCGTCCCACGGATGTACTCCTGCGCGTGTCGGCTCTCCGGGCATGCAAATCCCCCGCCCCATACGGACGACGGGCCCCCCGCGTTCAAGCGCCTCGGAAATTCACAGCACTCTCATACGGAACACCGGGTTCCACCACCCCTCCCGAACCTCCGTACAGGGAAAACGAGATGACTCGCACACATCTGCCCCCCTACGGTTCTCGGCATGGACAGCACGGGCGCCGAGCGCCTCCTGAACGTGGTGGACGTCGAAGCCACCTGCTGGCCCGGCTCCCCTCCCCCGCACGCGATCTCCGAGATCATCGAGATCGGGCTGACGGTCGTCGACCTGTCGACCGCCGAGCGCGTCGAACGGCACCGGATCCTGGTGCGGCCCGCCCGGTCCGAAGTGAGCGACTTCTGCACGGAGTTGACCGGCCTCACCCAGGACGAGGTTGACGGGGGCCTGTCCTTCGGGGAGGCCTGCCGCCGGCTGGCCTCCGAACACGCCTCCGGCGCCCGCCCGTGGGCGAGTTGGGGCGACTACGACCGCAACCAGTTCACCCGGCAGTGCGGAGCCACGAAGACGCCGTATCCCTTCGGCCGCCGCCACACCAACGCCAAGGCGGTCTTCACCGAGGTGTACGGCCTGCGCAAGCGCCCCGGGATGGCGCAGGCCCTCGGCATGGCCGGACTGTCCCTCGACGGGCGTCATCATCGCGGCGAGGACGACGCGTGGAACATCGCGGCCCTCGTGCTGCACCTGGCGGGTCGGGACGGCTGGCCCTCGGAATGAGCGAGCCCGTCACCGGGCCGCGTCGCCCTGGCCGCGGCCCCAGCTATCGGCCGAAGACCGACGCCCACACCCCGAAAGCCGGCGCAACCCCGCCCGGAGCCGCCTCCTCCTCCCACCGGCCGAAGGCGATGGACGGCCCCAAGCCCGATGTGCCGCCGTGTCGAGGGCCGAGCCCCGGGTACTCGAGGCTCGCCGTCCCCTCCGGTGTGGGCCGGCCAGGAAGGGGGCACTGATGACGCAGCACGCCGACGACGACGTCGCCCGCCACGGGGGCGCCGCCGGACTGCGACTGGCGACGGGGAGCGCCGCCGACGCGTTCGCCGCGAGCCTGCCCGTCGACCGCAACCAGGCGATCCTGGAGGCGGCCAAGCAGGTCGGCGCGATTCTGAAACGGGAAGGGCACCCGTTCGCACTCGCGGGCAGTGTCGCCGTGTACGCCCACGGCGGCGCCCAGAATCTTCAGCACGACGTCGACTTCGCGATCCTCCCCGAGGACGCGCCGAACGTGGCCGAGACCCTCCGCGAAGCGGGGCTGGAGGTGCGGACACCCCCGGAGGACTGGCTGCTGAAGGCCGACTGCATGGGCCAGCAGGTCGACCTGATCTTCGAGCTGGCCCACCAGCCGGTCACCAGGGACCTGCTGGCGCGGGCCGACGAACTCTCGGTGGACTCGGTGTTCATGCCCGTGCTGTCCCCGACCGACCTGCTGCACAGCCTGCTGTCCGCGTTCTCCGAGCACCACTGCGACTTCGGGGCCGTCCTGCCGATCGCCCGCGCGCTGCGGGAGAAGGTCGACTGGGACGCCGTACGCCGAGGCTGCGGGGACGCGCCGATGCCGGACGCGTTCTTCTACTTCCTGGAACGGCTTGAGGTCATCGAGCCGCGGAGCGAGGAGCAACGGTCATGAGCGGTTCCGCGCCCGACCGGTCCGAAGAGAACATCGAGTACCGCGTCGCCCACCTGCGCGACCGGCTCGCCGCGGAGGAACTCGGCGAGCTGGGCGTCCGCGCCGAGGTGCGGGCCGGGGCCGTCGTGGTCACCGGCACCGTGCCGTCCGCGCAGTGCCGGGAGACCGTACTGCGGACCGTCCACGAGGCGCTGGCCGGACTGTCCGTGCACACCGACGTGGTGGTCGCGGAGACCGCCACGCCCGACCATGCGGAGGAACTGCCGTGATCCGCGTCGCCGCCGTGGGGGACATCCACATGGGCCTGGAGAGCCAGGGCGTGCTGCGTCCCGCCTTCGAGACCCTGCCCGACTGTGCCGACCTGCTCCTGCTGGCCGGGGACCTCACCCGGCACGGCACGCCGGAGGAGGCCCGGGTGGTGGCCCAGGAGGTGCGGGACCTTCCGGTGCCGGTCGTGGCGGTGCTCGGCAACCACGACCACCACGACGAGCAGCCCGAGAAGGTCACGGCCCTCCTGGAGGACGCCGGTGTGCGGGTTCTGGAGGGCGAGGGGACGATCGTCGAGTGCGGCGACACGCGCGTGGGCGTGGCCGGTACCAAGGGGTTCGGCGGCGGGTTCGTGGGCCGCAGCGCCGGGGAGTTCGGCGAGCCGCTGATGAAGGAGTTCGTACGGTACTCACGGCGCTGCGCGGACGGACTGCGCACCGCGCTGGAGGAACTGGAGCGGCAGGGCTGCGGGACGCGGGTGGCGCTCACCCACTTCTCCCCCGTCGCCGACACGCTGGCCGGTGAGCCGCCGGAGATCTATCCGTTCCTCGGCAGTTATCTGCTGGCCGAGGCGATCGACACCGCGGGGGCCGACCTGAGCGTGCACGGACACGCCCACGCGGGCACGGAGCACGGGATGACGGCCGGCGGCGTGCGGGTGCGCAACGTGGCCCAGCCCGTGATCCGGCGGGCCTTCAACGTGTACCACCTGCACACCGACTGACGGTTCCTTCGCAAGCCGACCAGGGGGCGCGCACCCGCTGCGCGCCCCCCTCAGCTGCGGACGGACGCCCGGTCGTGGTCCTCCCACGCCGCATCGCGCAGCTCCGGGCGCAACAGGACCTCGACCGCGGTACGGGCCAGCGCCTCCGCCGCCGCGAGCATCACCTGTCGGCCCCGCTCGGAGCCGGCCGCCACGGCGAACTCGGGAGTGTGGTCCGAACCGTCCTCCTCCATGATCGCCACGAAGGGGTGGATGGCGGGCACCCGTCCGCTGACGTTGCCGACGTCGGAGGAGCCCAGGTAGACGCCCGGCGCGGGCGGTGTCATCTCGATGCCCGTGCCCGCCAGGTGCCGGGCGAACCGGGCCGACAGCACCGTGCTGTCCCGGAAGTGCTCGTAGCGTGGCGTGGCCCGTTCCACCGTGACCGTCGTGCCCGTCGCCCGCGCCACCCCCTGAACGCAGGTCAGCAGCTCCCCCGCCAGGTCCTCCAGGGCGGCCGTGGTCACCGCGCGCAGCCCGAAGAGGCCCTCCGCGTACTCGGGGACGATGTTGGTGGCCGTGCCGCCGTCCGTGACGATGCCCTGCACATGCGAGCCCTCGGGCAGCCTGCGCTCGACCACCGCCAGTGTGTTGAACAGCTGGATGAGCGCGGCGAGCGCGTCGATGCCCTCGGTGGGATTCCCGGTCGGGTGGGCGGCGCGCCCGCGGAACCCGACCCGGTACTGGGCCTGCGCGGTCAGCGGCGCCCACTGCCAGCTGTGCACACCGGGGTGGAACATCAGCGCCGCGTCGATGTCGTCGAACACCCCGGCGTCGGTCTCGGCGACCTTGCCTCCACCGCCCTCCTCCGCGGGCGTGCCGATGGCCCACACGGTGCCCGCGTCCCGGTCGAGCACCGCTCGGGCGGCCAGCGCCGCGCCCAGGCCCGCCGCGGCGATCAGATTGTGGCCACAGGCGTGGCCGAGGCCGGGCAGGGCGTCGTACTCCAGCATCAGGGCCACCGCGGGGCGGGCCCTGGTGCCGGAGCGCGCGGTGAACGCGGTGGGCAGTCCGGCGACGTCCCGCTGCACCGTGAACCCCGCCCATTCGAGTTCCCCGCACAGCAGAGCGGCCGCCCGGTGCTCCTCGAAGGCGTACTCCGGATCGGAGTGCAGCATCCGCGCCATGTCCCACAGCCGATCCGCCCGTGCGGCCACCTCTCCGCGCACTCGCGCAAGCACCTCGTCCACGGCGTCGGTCACAAAGGCCTCCCCAGAGCGTCGTTCGGCTGTGTCCTGGTGCGGGTTCCTTCCAGCGGCCCGCCTTACACCCGGGGACCGTTACCGGCTCCGGGGCAGGACCGGATCGCGGATCCCTGGGGCGCCCGGACGCCGTAACGGCGCCTTCCGGCGAGGGACCTCCGGGGCTGCTGCTCCCGCACGACCTGCGCGCCCTGCACCTGGCCGCCACGGAGAACTCGTTGCACTGGGAGATGCTCGCGCAGGCCGCCCAGGCGACCCGGGACGAACGGCTGCTGGAGCTGGCGTCGGCGTGCCACCCGTGCGGACGCTTCGGCAGACGCGCTGGACCAACACGTTGATCAAACAGTTGTCCCCACAGGTCCTGACAAGCCTGTGACCAGGCGTAGAGCGTGCGGCACAGGGCACTCGGGGGGCGGAGGTGGAAGAACATGGGACACGGAGGAAACGTCATCGACGAGCTGGTGACCGATCACCACGAGGTCGAGGAACTGTTCGCGAAGATCGAGGCGCTGGCGCCCGGTGAGAAGAACCGGAAGGTGTACGCCGAACAGGCCACCATGGAACTGATCCGGCACTCGGTCGCGGAGGAGGAGTACCTCTATCCGGCGGTGCGGGAGCACCTGGTCAACGGGAACACCATGGCCGACCGGGAGATCGAGGACCACTCCAAGGCCGAACAGCTCATGAAGGATCTGGAGGGCTGCGAGGCGGACGATCCCGAGTTCGACCGGCTCATCGGCGAGCTGATGAGCGAGGTCCGCTCGCACATCGCCGAGGAGGAGGAGACCCTCTTCCCGCAGCTGCGTGTCGCGTGCTCGGAGAAGGAGCTGAACGACCTGGGCGAGAAGGTGCGCCGCGCCAAGAAGCTGGCGCCGACCCGCCCGCACCCGTCGGCTCCGGACACTCCTCCCGCGAACAAGCTGCTCGCTCCGGGAACCGGCCTGGTCGACCGACTCCGGGACGCGGTCTCGGGCCGTGGCAAGGAGGACTGAGGTCCGCTGAGGTTCGGGACGCGGGCGGAGGGCTGGGGCAAGGGACAGCCGGCGTAGGTCTCGTCACCTTGTCCTGCCAGGCCGCCCGCCCTGCCTTGTCCTCACGCGGCCAGCGCCTCGTCCGGCCCCAGCCGGTCCAGCAGCTCGCCCCGGTGCAGCCCGGCCACCGATGCGAGCAGGTCGGGGTGGCGGAGCAGGGCGGCGGCATTGCGGTCCGTCGCGTCCGGGGCGAGCAGGCGGCGGAACGCGGCCGGTGAGCCCGTCGAGTGCTCGCCCCGCGCGAGGTCGGCCACCGCCCGTTCGGCCAGTTCGGGATCTGCGAGCAGACAGGCCGCCCAACTGGCCACGACCTCGTCCACCCAGGTACGCCAGGCACGGCCCTCGGCGTCCCGGTCGCCGGCGTCTGCGCCGGTGACCCAGTCGAGGCGGTCGGAACCGCCCGGACCCGCGATCCCGACGAGCGCGACGTCCATCGCCGTCGGATAGCGCAGCCAGGCGGCGACCGTCACGGCCTGCCGCGCCTGCACCTCGCACAGCGCGGCGGCCAGGGCGCCGCCCGCGGGTGGATAGGCGCGCGTAAGCCAGTGCGTTGTCGCCGCGATGACCGGGGAGAGATCTGCTTGCACTGCCGGGCCGCCCGAGCTGCTGGGGTTAGGGACTGCGCGAACGGTAGCCCGCGGTTCCGCCGGGACGACATGGCTCCGGCCTCCTCCGGCACGTGGCTTCGGCCACACCTGCCCCCTCGCGCGCCTACGCCTCCAGCCAGAAGCGGGTGCGCCTCAGCCACAGGTCAAGGAGCTCCGAGTCCCCCCGCGTCTCGACACCGGGCGCCGGGCGGGCGTAGAGGAACAGGAGCAGGTCGGTGACCGGCCCGCGTACGCTCACGGCGGCCGCGCCGGTCCCGCGCCGCCACACGGGTCGGTCTCCGCCGAGGTCGAGCAGCCACTGCCCCGCGGCCCCGGCGTCGAGGCCCAGGGTCCGCCCGTTCCCGAGCAGCTCCGGCAGGCCCGGCAGCGGGTCGTAGGCCTCGGGGACGGTGGAGAACTCCAGCCACTCCTCCACGGCGTCCACCGCCAGAGACTCCTCGACCACGAACTCCGCCCCGGTCACGAGTGCCGCGTCGGCCCGGTGCAGCAGGGTCTCGTACGTCATGCGCCGCGCCCAGAACATCGCGGACTGCTGGACCAGTTGCTCGTCGGCGGGGGTCCACACCGGCACGTCTGGCCCGGCCGCGCGCAGGGTGCCGGCCAGCCTCGTGGCGCCCTCGACCAGCCAGCCGCCGATCGCGCAGTCGTCGAGGCCGGCGTAGGCGGCGGGGTCGTTGACAGGGTCGTCGTCGATCGGCCCGGTGGCCCGGGTCCGTACGATCTCCTCCGCCCAGCGGTGATCGCCACCCACGTGCCGCAGCAGCCGGCCGAGGTCCCAGCCGGGGCAGGTGGGCACCTGAGCGGCCGGGTCGGCGCCCTTGACGTGCCGGGTGAGCAGATCGGTCTGGGCGACGATCGCGTCGCAATACTCGTCGAAGGTCAACAACGCTTCCCCCCTCGCTGCACGATTCGTTATTCCTGCCACCTAACCTGACTCCTTCGAGTACCACCACTGAATAGAGGGAGTCACGACCATGCTGGTCAGGGCGGGGAACACGTGGCTTCGGATGGCCCATGGGGCGTTGCTGGCGGGGGTGCTGACGGGCTGTTCGGAGGCCGCCGAGGGGGACGACTCCGCGGCGTCCGGGCGCCCGTCGGTGACCGCGGAGACTTCCGGCCGGGACCGCACGGCCGCGAGCAGCGGCGGCACGATCGGCGCCGCCGGCTCGGCGTGCGAGCTGCCCGTCACCTTCGACATCGCCAGGAACTGGAAGGCCGAGGCGGTGAAGGCGCCGCTGGGCCAGGGGCCCGTCACCTTGGCATGCGAGATCGACGCCAAGCCCGCGGGCAGCATCGGCTTCCTGCGCGTATGGACCGGAAAGCCCGGTGACGCGGACACCCGGACCGTGCTGGAGGCCTTCGTCGCGGCCGAGGACGGAGTGAGCAAGGAGCAGTACAGCGCGTTCACGTCCGGTGGCCTCTCGGGGACGAAGGTCGAGTACCTCTACGCGAGCGAGCTCCTGGACGAGACGAAGAAGGAGAGCGCCTTCGCCGTGACCACCGCGGACGGGCCGGTGGTGGTGCACCTCGGCGGACTCGACACCGACGAACACGAGGAGATGCTCCCGGCGTACGAGCTCGCGCGGCGCACCCTGCGCGTCGCCTGAGCCGGGGCCGGAGCCGGAGCCGAGGCGTCAGGCTCCCGTTCCCGTTCCCGTTCCCGTGTAGAACGCGATCGTCGCGGCCGCCGTCCTCGCCGCCGTCTCCTGGTCCGCGCCGGAGGCGGCGTACGCCTCGCCCCACCCCTCGCCCGAGCCGGTGATGAACGCGCTGCCCTCGGGCGTGGTGTGCCAGGTCGCGGCCTCCTCCTTGTCGAGGCCGCCGCCGGCGAGGTGCAGGGCGAGTCCGTAGAGCCCCAGGTCCCAGCCGACTCCGACGGCGCCGGGCCCGAACTGGTCCCAGAAGTCGTCCGGTACGACGGCCACGTGCTCGAGTTCGAGGACCGTGCGCTCCCCGTCCTCGGCGGTGAGGCGCACCTCGACCTCGCTGAAGCCCGGGTCGGGGCCGTACAGCCAGCTCACCCGCAGCCGTTCGGGCTCGACGCACTCGAGGATCTCGCCGCCGGCGTTGCCCTCCAGCTGGTAGCGGCCGCCGACCTTGAGCTCACCGCTGACCGGCATGAACCAACGGGCGATCCGCTCGGGAGAGGTCACGGCGTCCCACACGTCGGCGATCTCGGCGTCGTACGTACGGCGCAGCAGGACCGTGTGGGCCTCGCCGGTCTCGACCTGCCGGGTGCCGACCCGCCGGTGCATACGGTTGATCGCGTCGGCGATCTCACTCATGCTCGCTCACCTCTCCTTGCAGCCTGCGCTCGCGCTTTCCTCGCGCGAGCTCCGTTCCGAGTGCGTCGAGCCGCTGGTCCCAGAAACCCCGGAAGCGCTCCAGCCAGGCATCCACCTCCCGGAGCGGGGCGGCCTCGACGGCGTACAGCCGCCGGTTGCCGTCGGCGCGCACCGAGGCGAAGCCGCTCTCCCGCAGCACTTTCAGATGCTGCGAGACGGCCGGCTGGGAGATCCCGAACTCGTCCCGGATCACGGCGCTGACCTCGCCCGACGCCTGCTCGCCCGAGGCGAGCAGTTCCAATATCCGGCGTCGGACCGGATCTCCGAGTACGTCGAACGCGTGCACATCACCCACTATGCCATCCATCACTTATATAAGCCAAGCCTTAAATAGAAGCCGGGTCGCGGAGTGTTCCGCGGCCCGGCCTCAGCACATGACGGCGACCGTCACGCCGGCACCACCTCGGATCGCAGCGCCGGATGGCGCTCGGTGATCTCGTCCAGCACGGCGAAGGCACCGGTGAGGGTCAGGGCGTGCGGCACGAGCGCGGCGACGGTGGCCTCCAGGACCTCCGGCAGGTACCGGACCTGCTCGGCGGTGAGCCGCTCGTGCGCGAGCAGTTCACCGCTGTGCGCGGCCACGTAACGCAGGGCGAACAGCCGGTGGAGGTGCTCCAGCAGGAGAGCCACCTGCGGATCGGTCGCCTGCGCCGCCGCGGCGAGGAGTTGCTGTGCGGCCAGCCGGTGGACGTGGGCGTCGACCAGGGACAGCGCCGCGCCGGAGGCGCCGTTCCAGCGGTCGAGGGGCGAGCCGGCCCGTTTCGTGCGCAGGCGGCCACGCGCCCGCTCGTGACGTATTCGCTCCAGGTCGCCCATCAGGTCGTGCAGGTGAGCCGGATCGTGCAGGCTCCGGGTGGCCGGGGGCACCTCGCTGGGCGGCATCGGGCTGAAGCCGCCCAGCAGCATCTCCCCGGCCGCCTTGACCCAGATGACGGTGTTGTCGCCCTCCGCGGTGATCGTGCCCTCGTTGGCCGCGAGCTGGCCCGCGATCCCGTTGGAGAGCAACAGACCCTGTGCGCCGCAGCGTTCCCGGCACTCGGTCATCACGGCTCTGGCCTGCCAGGTGATCCAGCCCTTGGCCACGGCCACCAGCCGCTCGGCCTCCTCGCGCTCGTCCTCCGCCGCCTGCGCCCATCGCCGCACGACCTCACGCTGCAGCAAGGTGGCGGCGTAGGTCGTGGCGAGCGCCTCCACGAGCGGGGCGTGGTGGGTGCGATGCGCGAACAGCGGCACCCGCTGCCCGCTGGTCATGCCCGAGGTGACCCGCTGGTGGGCGTGGCGCACGGCGACGGTCAGGGCGTGCCGTGTCACCCCGAGGCTGTAGGCGCTCATGCACAGTTTGCCCATGGTCACGCGGCCGATGGAGCGCAGGAACCGTTTGCGCGGACTCCCCAGGCAGGAGACGAGCTCGCCCTCGTCCGTGAGCCGACCGTGTTCGCCCTGGAGCATGGCCGTCCGCGGCAACCGCACCCCGTGGAAGGAGGTGGCGCAGTGGTCGACCGGGCTGCTGGCCGTCTGGGGCAGCAACTCGACCTCCACGCCCGGCAGATGACGGCCGTTCCCGTCGGTCAGCGCGGTCAGGAAGAGGAAGACGCCCTGGTCCTTGCCGTCGATCACCAGACGGGCCGCGACCAGGGCGTCCTTCGGGCCGCCGGCCACGGAGGTGTTGGGCATCCACTTGCGGGCTCCCCGTGTCGGGGTGGTGAGCACGAAACCCCCCGTGGCCCGGTCCAGGGTCGCGGTGGTCTCCAGTTGGGGGGCGTCGTTGCCGTGCGCCTGCTCGGTGCACAGGAAGGTGCCGATGCGTTCCATCCGCAGATAGGGGCCCAAGTCCCGCCCCTCGTGGTCGTGTTCCAGCAGGCTGCCGAGGAACAGGTTGTAGTGGATGCTGGCGAGCGTGGTCATACCGGCGTCCGCCACCCCGGCCCATTCGTGCAGGGCGCTCAGGGCGACCGGGTCGCGCGCCAGGGCCTGGGGATCGGGCACCGCCGCGTTCACCGTGCGTAGGCGTTGATAGGACAGTTCCGTGCGCTCCTGGTGGGTCAGCCCCTCGTGGTAGGCGAACACGTCGGAGCTGAACAGGCGTCGCCAGGGCTCGTGGATCTCGGCCTGCGCGCCGAAGAGGAGGTGCCGGATCGCGGCCGTCTCGGTCAGCGGGGGTGTCGTTACGGGGAGTTGAGAGGTGATCACAGCGGCAACGTAGTCCGGGACGCCCTCTGATCACATCATGATCATCACCACGATTGAACACTCACGCGTGGTGGTAGTTACCCCTTAAACGGCCTCTCCAATACCACAAGTCACGACCTGCACAGGGGTGATTCCCCTCCCACGGGGAACTTTACGCCGACGCCTCGGAGCGACATCGGTCACGGCCTCGGCGTGTCGCACCCACGGGGCCCACCGCCCTGACCCGCCGGCACCCCAAACACCCTACACAACCGCCCACTTGACGGAGATGACGGGTATGAGGGTGACGAGGGGGCACGGGCACGACGAGGACATGGGGACGACGGGGCGAAACGCCTCGACACCTGGAGGTGGCAACCGGTCACCACCCGCTGACGCGGCTCCAGAAGGCCTGGACGACCTGTGCGCCGGCCGTCGTCGTCCGCGTGCCGTCGACGACGTGGTAACCGTGGTGCTGGGCCGCCGTGGCGCAGGCGTGGTTGGGCAGGATACGCAGGCGGGTGCCGAGGGGCAGCTCGGGCAGCCGGGTGCCGTCGCGGGCGGTGAGCGTGCCGTGTTCCTGGCTGGCGGCCGTCATGACCAGGCCCGGGATCGGGTTGCCGGCCAGGTCGGTGACCAGGCCGTATCCCTGGTCCTGCGCCTGGGCCGCGGTGCCGCGGTCGCGGGACATGGCCATCCAGCCGCCGTCGGTGAGGATCCAGCCGTACTCGGGGCGGTGTCCGATGACGGTGACGACGACCGACAGGGCGAGGTCCTCGACGCGGCAGACCCCGAGGCCGGCCATCACCAGATCGAAGAACACGTAGTTGCCCGCGCGCAGTTCGGTGACCCCGGTGAGGTCCTCGGCGGCATGGGCGGTGGGAGTGGAACCGACGCTGACGGTGGACACGGTCAGGCCCGCCGCGCGCAGCCGCTCGGCCGCGGCGACGGCACTGTCGCGTTCGTTCTCCGCGGCCAGGCGCTGCTCCGCGGCGGTGCGGGCGAAGTAGGACTCGCCGGCGTGGGTCAACACCCCGTCCAGGCAGCCCGCTTCGTGCAGGATGCCGCCGATCTCGGGAAGACCTGGAGCGTCGGGTTCGAGACCGCCGCGGTGCCCGTCGCAGTCGATCTCGATCTGGGTGGGGACGCGAAGTCCGGCCCGGCGGGAGGCCTCGGCGACGGCCTCCGCCTGCTCCGCGCTGTCCAGCAGGACGCGCAGGGTGACACCGCGACGCAACAGGGCGACGACGCGCGGGAGTTTGTGGGGGTCGATGCCCACGGCGTAGGTGATGTCGCGGTAACCGCCGTCGGCGAACGCCTCCGCCTCGGCCAGGGTCGACACCGTGACCGGGCAGGGCCGGTCGCCTGCGTGCAGGAGGGCGGCGACGTCGAGGCTCTTGGCCGTCTTCACATGGGGCCGCAGGGTGACACCGAGCCGCTCGGCCCTGGTCGCCAGCCGCTCGACGTTGCGCCTGACCTTGTGGACGTCGACGACGGCGAACGGGGTGTCGGGATCGGCCAGGGTCCGCACGGCGGCGCCCGCAGGGGTCTGAACAGGGCTCACAGGGAAATGTCCATCTTCTCGAGTAGGGCCAGGCCCGGACACAGGTCCCGCACTCCGATCCCGGAGCCGTCGAAGACCGTGATGTCACTGCCCGCGATACGGCCTTCGGCCCGGCCGGTGAGGACGTCTCCGAGCGGGGTGAGGACCGTGTCCGCGAGCGCGTGTCGACTCTCGCCCATGCGGCGGGCCTGTTCGGGCAGGTCGCAGAACACGCGGGCGCGGGCGAACAGTTCGGGCGGGAGTTCCCGCTTGCCGGGTGCGTCGGCTCCCATGCAGGAGAGGTGCGTACCGGGGCGGATCCACGAAGCGTCGAACAGCGGCGGGGTGTCGGACCGTGCGGTGGTGGCGGTGGTGATCACGTCGGCCCGGGCGCAGGCTTCTTCGGCGCCCGTGACGCGGGCCTCGTGGCCTCGCGCGGCCAGTACCGCCGCAGTCCGCTCAGCGCGTCCGGCCGTACGTCCCACCACCAGGACCGCACCGACGGCCCGGACCCGGCTGACGGCCCGCACCTCGTGGGCCGCCTGGTGCCCGGTGCCGAAGACCGCGAGGGTGGTGGCGTCCTCCAGAACGGCCGCGAGCCTGCCGGTCGTCTGGTCGAGCAGCAGCGGGGTGAAGTGGTGGCGGGGCAGCCCGTGCGCGGTGTTTCTTGACCAGTACGTGCCGATCTTCACGCCGGCGTGCGTGGCGGACGCGGACGGCTTGAGGGTGAACCGGTTGCGCGGATCGGAACCGTGCACGGCGAGCGAGGGGAAGGCCGGGCCGTCCACCGTCGCGGCGAAGGCGGCGCGGACCGCTTCGAGGGCCGGGTCCTCGTCGACAAGGGCGCGGGCCGCTTCGAGGGCCAGGTCCTCATCGACGAGGGGCAGGGAGCGGGCGGCCGGTGGCGGGCCGGGGTGCGGTCCGGCGGAGGTCATGAGCAGCCCTTCATTTGCTGTAGTTGTAGACGGTCGCCCGGGACACGCCGAGCAGATCCGCGATCGTCTGCGCGGCGTCCCGCGAGTCGAAGAACCCGTCCCGGTGCAGCCGCCGTACGAGCGCCTTCTTGTCCTGTCTGCTCAGCGACCGGGGCGTAGCGGCGCGTTCCGCGGCCAACTCCTCCACCGTCCGGCGCAGTTCGCGCGTGGTGCGGTCCCGCAGGGTCTCCAGGGGCTGCTGTTCGCGGTACTCGGTGTCCGTGGCCACGAGGTTCGACAGGGCGAGCGTCACGGGTGACAGGACCGACACGTCGAGATTGAGACACAGGGCCGCGATGTACTCACCGGCCTCGTTCCTGATCCCGATGGACGTGCTCTTGGCCGGGCGGCCGTCGGGGAACCGATTGGGATAGTTCTGGAGGACGCTCGGGTACTCCGGATCGGCGATGCGGGCCAGTCCCAGCTCGGTCGCCGAGTCCCCGACCCGGCGGCCGGAGAGGTTGTTCTCGATCGCCCGGATCGCGTGCCGCGGGTCCCGCAGGTCGTGCAGGACCACCTCGCACAGGCCCGGAAACATACGGCCGAGCGCGACAGCGATCTTCTCGGCCTCACCGATGAGGTGCTCGTCCGCACCGTCGCCGACTTCTTTGACCACCGGTACTCCGCTCCCACCCCGACTGGACTCATTGTCTAGATCTGGACATTGAGCCTAAGAGTCCGACCGACGGTTGTCCAGCGCAGTGGGCGAGGTGTACATATGGGCCGCCCGGGTGCGGGCTGGTGTCCTTGTGGCGCATTCTTGCTGTGTCGCCCGCGGGACGGTGCACGGACTAGGTAGGGCCGATGACTGGGAGCGTCGAGGACCCACACCCGACGGCCCGGCGGCTGACGGCACTGCTGATCGACGCTTCGACGGAGGCGGTCAGTGCGGCCGGCGGCCACGCCGGAGGGGTCTATCTGCGCTCCCGCACGCCCGGACTGTTGCGGCTGGCCGTCCTGTCGGGACTGCCCGGACCGCTGTTCCGCCCGTGGTGGCGGCTGCACGTCGACCGTCCTTTCCCCGTCGCGGACGCCTACCGGCTCGGGGTCCAGGTGGTCCTGCCGAACGCCACGGAGACCATGCGGCGCTACCCGCAGTTCGCCGCCGGACTGCCGTTCCAGTTCGGCTCGCTCTACGTGCCCGTCGTCGCCGGTTCCACGACCTTCGGTGTGCTGACCGTGCTGCGCCCGGCCGTCACCGACGCCGCGGAGGTGCTGGCCGGCCGCGACCGTATGGTGCGCCTCGCCCAGGAGCTGGGCGAGGCGCTGCTCGACCTGGAGGACGGGAAGCCGGACCAGGTCGCCTGGGAGGGCGAGCCGGTCTGTCTGCGGCCGCCGACCGCCTCCACGTCCGTGGGGCGCGCCGGGCGCTTCGCCTGGGACCCCGAGACGGCCGGTATCACCCTGGACGAGGACCTGCACACCCTCCTGGGTCTGCCGCCCAGCGAGTTCGCCGGCACCGTCGAAGCGTTCGCCGAGGCCGTGGCCCCCAACGACGCGCACCGCATCCTGGCCACCCTGCGGGACACCGCCTCCGGCCGCCCTCCCGCGCTGCCCCTCTACCTGCGGGACGAGGACGGCGCGCTGCGCCTGCTGGACCTGTGGAACGCCTACGAACCGCCCGCCGCACCAGCGGTCCGGGGCGTCGTCGTGGCCCCTGGCCCCACCCCCACGGCGGACTCGGCGGCCGACCTGCTGCCCGACGGCGTGTTCTGCGTGGACCGGCTGGGCCTGGTCGTCTACGCGAATCCGCGCGCCGCCGAGCTCCTGGGCCGCCCCCGCGCCGAGCTCGTCGGCCGCGACCTGTGGGAGGCCGTGCCCTGGCTGGCCCGCCCCGACTTCGAGGACCACCTGCGGGCGGCCCTCCTCACACCTGACCCGGTCCACTTCCATCTCGTACGACCGCCCACGCGGGAGCCCGAGCCGCAGCCGACTGCCCAGGGCACCGGGGCACTGTGGTCCGCTCAGAGCACGAACTCACCATGGTCCGATCGAGAGGGCGCGCCACCGCGGTCCGACCAGGACGACACGCCACCGCACCCCGGCCGGGAGAACGCCCCACCGCGACCCGACCCAAACCACGCGCCACCGCGGACCGGTCGCGAGGGCGCGCCACCGCGATCCGACCCAAACCACGCGCCACCGCGGACCGGTCGCGAGGGCGCGCCACCGCGATCCGACCCAAACCACGCGTCACCGCGGACCGGCGGCGAGGGCGCGCCACGGCGATCCGACCAGGACGACATGCCACCGCGCCCCGCCAGAGATTTCGGGCCACAGCAGTCCGCTCGCCACGTCGAATCACCACGGTCCGCGCGCCACGTCGAATCACCACGGTCCGCTCGCGACGCCGCACCACCGCCCTCCTGCACCCAGCCACCGCGGTCCGCGCCGGACGCCGATGCCGGGACACCACCGCCCGCCCACCGCACAGGGCCACCACCCGCCGGCCAGGACACCCAGCCACCACCCCTCGCCCGGGACCCCGAGCCACCACCCCCCGCTGGTGACGCCCAGCCACCCCCACGCCCACCCGCACTAGACACCGAGCCCGCCCCGCAGCCGCACGAAGGCGACTGGCTCGCCCTGTCCGTGCATCCCGGTCCCGACCGGCTGACCTGTACGGTCCGGCCCGCGAGCCGGGTGGCGGACAGTCCCGCGGGGCAGGAGACGGCCGAGGGCGCGAGCCCGATGGCCCCGCTGTACCGGCCGATCGCGCTGGCCATCGCCCTGACCGAGGCCGCCACCGCACGGCAGGTGTCCGCGGTCGTGATGCGGGAGCTGCTGCCCGCGTTCGGCGGCCGCCGGCTCGCGATCTACCTGCTCCAGGAGCGGCATCTGTACCTGGAATGGGAGGCCGGCTTCCCCAAGGGCTTCCTCGCCCCGTTCGACGGCGTGGACCTGGGCGCGCACCTGCCCGGCGTGGAGACCCTCACCACCGGCCGTCCGCTGTTCTTCGACTCGATGGAAGAGCTGACGGCCGCCTACCCGGGTATCGCTCTGGACGCCACCGAGGGCGCCCGGGCCTTCCTGCCACTGATCGCCTCCGGCCGGCCGGTCGGCTCCTGCATCCTCGGCTTCGACCGTCCGCGCAGCTTCAGCACCGAGGAGCGCACGGTGCTCACCGCGCTGGCCGGACTCATCGCCCACGCCATGGAGAAGGCGCAGCGCTACGAGTCGGAGACCGTGCTCGCCCGCGGCCTGCAGCAGGCGCTCCTGCCACGCCGCCTCTCGGCGCACCCGCTGCTGGAGACCGCCGGGCGCTATCTGCCGGGCACCGCGGGGATGGAGGTCGGCGGGGACTGGTACGACGTCGTCGAGTCAGGCGACGGGCTGGCCCTGGTCATCGGGGACGTCCAGGGGCACGGCGTGCAGGCGGCGGCCACCATGGGCCAGCTGCGCATCGCGGTCAGGGCGTTCGCGCTCGGCGACCGGCCACCGGACGAGGTCATGAGCAGCACCAACCATCTGCTCATCGACCTCGATCCCGGCCTGTTCGCCAGTTGCTGCTACATCCGCCTCGACCCCGCCACCGGGGTGGCCAGAGCCGCCCGCGCCGGTCACCCGCCGCCCCTGCTGCGCAGCGCCGACGGCCGCACCCGGGTCCTGGACCTGCCCGGCGGCGTGGTCCTCGGGGTGGCCCCACGGGCCCGCTATCCGGTCACCGAGCTGCACATGGAGCCCGGCGCGATCCTGGCGCTCTACACCGACGGGCTGGTGGAGCGGCCCGGCAGCGACATCGACGAGGGGATCACCGCACTGCGGGTGGCCCTCGCGAAGGCGGGCGCTCCGGCCGCCCGGCCCGGCAGCCGGTTCCTCGGGGGCGTGGCGGACCGGCTCACCGCGACCGCCCGGCACGCCCTGGACCGCCCCGACGACATCGCGCTGCTGCTCGCCACCCGGCGCGCGGCACCGTCCGGGTCCCTGTGAGCAGGGTCTGGCGGGTTTGTTCATGTTCTGTCACACCGCGTGACGCCCCTCGCCTCCTGGGGCGCGGCAGTGTAGACATGGGCACATGGTCCGACTCCTGGGCCGCTTCGGGGGCGGATCGGCCCGTCGCCCCAGCGGTCCCCGCCCACCGCAGACACCCGACCACGCTCACGACCGGCACGAGGGCCCGCTGAAGGGCAGTTCGCCCACGCGGGCGGAACGCGACGGGGACCGGACGCGACGGCGGTCAGGAGCCCTGCGGGCCGTGGTCGGCGGTCGCAGTGTGGCCGGACAGGTGTTCGTCCTCCAGGTCGTGATCGTCCTGCTGCTGGTCGTGGCCGCGGTGGTGGCCCTGGTGCTCCAGGTGCGGCACGACAGCACCATCGAAGCCCGCAACCGCTCGGTGGCCGTCGCCCAGGCCTTCGCCAACGCCCCCGGCACCGCGGAGGCCCTCAACAGTCCCCACCCCACCGCGGTGCTCCAACCGCGCGCGGAGGCGGCCCGCAAGGCGACCGACGTGGACTTCATCGTCGTCATGGACACCAACGGCATCCGGTACACGCACCCCAAGCCGGACCGCATCGGCAAGAAGTTCGTCGGGAACATCGCCCCCGCGCTGGCCGGACGGGTGGTGACCGAGGACATCAACGGCACCATCGGACCGCTCGTGCAGGCCGTCGTCCCGATCAAGGCGGACGACGGCAAGGTCGTGGGCCTGGTGTCGGCCGGCATCACCACCGCCAAGGTGGGCGGCACCGCCGACCAGCAGGTGCCGCTGCTCCTGATGGCCGCCGCGGTGGGACTCGCCCTGGCCACGGCGGGCACGGCCCTGGTCAGCCGACGGCTGCTGCGCCAGACGCACGGTCTGGGCCCGCACGAGATGACCCGCATGTACGAGCACCATGACGCGGTGCTGCACGCCGTACGCGAGGGCGTCCTGATCGTCGACGGCGAGGGCCGGCTGCTGCTTGCCAACGACGAGGCCCACCGGCTGCTCGACCTGCCCGCCGACGCCGAGGGCCGGCACGTCCTCGACCTCGCGCTCCCCGCCGACACCGCCGGGCTGCTGGCCTCCGGACGGGTCGCCACCGACGAGGTGCACCGGGTCAAGGACCGCCTCCTGGCGGTCAACCAGCGGCCCACCGACATCCAGGGCGGCCCGCCGGGCAGCGTCGCCACCCTGCGCGACTCGACCGAGCTGCGGGCCCTGTCCGGGCGCGCCGAGGTGGCCCGCGAGCGCCTCGACATGCTCTACGACGCCACCATGGGCATCGGCACCAGCCTGGACGTGACCCGCACCGCTGAGGAGCTGGCCGAGCTCGCCGTGCCGCGGTTCGCGGACTTCGCCACCGTCGACCTGTTCGACGCGGTGCTCAGCGGGGGCCAGCCGGAGGCGGCGACCACCCTGCGCCGCGTCGCACTCAGTGGCATCCGTGAGGACGCCCCGCTGTACAAGGTCGGCGAGCGCATCCCCCTGGTCGACTCCGCTCCGCAGGCCCGCGGCATGAGCAGTGGCCGGGCCGTCCTGGAGGCGCGTCTCGCCGAGGCCACCGGGTGGCACGCGCAGGACGAGCAGCGCTCCGCCCACGTCCTCGAGTACGGCATCCACTCGCTGATCGCCGTTCCGCTGCGGGCCGGCAATCTCGTCCTGGGCACGGTCAGCCTCTGGCGCTCGGACAAGCCCCAGCCCTTCGACACCGAAGAGGTCGCGCTCGCCGAGGAGCTCGTCACCCGGGCCGCGGTCTCCATCGACAACGCCCGCCGCTACACCCGCGAGCACACCATGGCGGTGACGCTCCAGCGCAGTCTGCTGCCGCGTCGGCTGCCCGAGCAGGACGCCCTGGACATCGCCTACAAGTACCTGCCCGCGCAGGCCGGGGTGGGCGGTGACTGGTTCGACGTCCTGCCGTTGTCCGGTGCCCGGGTCGCGCTCGTGGTCGGCGACGTAGTGGGCCACGGGCTGCACGCCGCGGCCACGATGGGCAGGCTGCGCACGGCGGTGCACAACTTCTCCGCGCTCGACCTGCCGCCCGACGAACTGCTCGCCCTGCTCGACGAATTGGTCGCCCGGATCGACCAGGACGAGGCGGAGGAGAGCGGCAACTCCCCCGTCACGGGCGCGACCTGCCTGTACGCCGTCTACGACCCGGTGTCCCGGCTGTGCACGGTCGCCCGGGCCGGCCATCCGCCGCCGGCCGTCATCCACCCCGACGGCAGCGTGGAGTACGCCGACGTGCCCGCGGGGCCCCCGCTCGGCCTCGGCGGCCTGCCGTTCGAGACGGCCGACCTCGAACTCGCCGAGGGCAGCCGCCTGGTGCTCTACACGGACGGCCTCGTGGAGGACCGGGAGCGTGACATCGACGTGGGTCTGGAACTGCTGCGCACCGCCCTGGAGCAGGCGGGACCCTCGCCCGAGGACACCTGCCGGGCCGTACTGGACGCACGGCCGCCGTCCCGGGCCACCGACGACATCGCCCTGATCGTGGCCCGCACCCAGGCGCTCGCGGCCGACCGGATCGCCGAGTGGCAGGTGCCCGCGGACCCGGCGGCCGTCTCGAACGTACGGGCGTCGGTGTCCCGGCAGCTCGCCCGCTGGGGACTGGACGACCTCGCGTTCACCACGGAGCTGATCCTGAGCGAGCTCGTCACCAACGCGATCCGTTACGGCGGCGACTCCATCCACGTCCGCATGCTGTTCGACCGCACCTTGATATGCGAGGTGTTCGACACCAGCAGCACCTCACCGCATCTGCGGTACGCGGCCATGACCGACGAGGGCGGCCGCGGACTGTTCCTCGTCGCCCAGCTCAGCGACCGCTGGGGCACCCGGTACACGCCGGCGGGCAAGGTCATCTGGGCCGAACAGCCGCTGCCCTGACCCGAATCAAGGGCTTTCCCCACTCATAAGGCGATCTTATGAGCTCATAGATTGGACCCGCGTACCGACTTAGGCTTGCCTTAGCTTAGGCTTCCCCCGAGTTGATCTGCCACCGCTCGAAGGGAACCTGATCATGCCCCGCCCCCTGCGGGTAGCCATCGTCGGAGCCGGCCCCGCCGGGATCTACGCCGCCGACGCGCTGCTCAAGTCCGATGCGGCCGCCGAACCCGGTGTGTCCATCGACCTCTTCGAGCGGATGCCGGCCCCGTTCGGACTGATCCGTTACGGCGTGGCTCCGGACCACCCTCGGATCAAGGGCATCATCACGGCCCTGCACCAGGTGCTCGACAAGCCGCAGATCCGCCTGTTCGGCAACGTCGACTACCCGACCGACATCAGCCTGGACGACCTGCGCGCGTTCTACGACGCCGTGATCTTCTCCACGGGCGCGACGGCCGACCGCGAGCTGCGCATACCGGGCATCGAGCTCGACGGCTCCTACGGCGCCGCCGACTTCGTCTCCTGGTACGACGGCCACCCGGACGTCCCGCGCACCTGGCCCCTGGAGGCCGAGAAGGTCGCCGTGCTCGGTGTCGGCAACGTCGCCCTCGACGTGGCCCGCATCCTGGCCAAGACGGCCGACGAACTCCTGCCGACGGAGATCCCGCCGAACGTCCACGAGGGCCTCAAGGCCAACAAGGCGCTGGAGGTCCACGTCTTCGGCCGCCGCGGTCCGGCGCAGGCGAAGTTCTCCCCGATGGAGCTGCGCGAGCTGGACCACTCCCCCAACATCGAGGTCATCGTCGACCCCGAGGACATCGACTACGACGAGGGCTCGATCGAGACCCGGCGCGGCAACAAGCAGTCCGACATGGTCGCCAAGACCCTGGAGAACTGGGCGATCCGCGATGTCGGCGACCGCCCGCACAAGCTGTTCCTGCACTTCTTCGAGTCGCCCACCGAGATCCTCGGCGAGGACGGCAAGGTCGTCGGCCTGCGCACCGAGCGCACCGCCCTGGACGGCACCGGCAACGTCAAGGGCACCGGCGAGTTCAAGGACTGGGACGTCACCGCGGTCTACCGCGCGGTCGGCTACCTCTCCGACAAGCTGCCCAAGCTGCCCTGGGACATCGACTCGGGCACGGTCCCCGACCAGGGCGGCCGGGTCATGCAGGAGAACGGCGAGCACCTACAGTCGACCTACGTCACCGGCTGGATCCGGCGCGGCCCGGTGGGTCTGATCGGCCACACCAAGGGCGACGCCAACGAGACGGTGTCGAACCTCCTGGACGACTTCGCGAACGACCGCCTCCAGACCCCGGGTTCGCCCGAGCCGGAGGCCGTGGACGCGTTCCTCGCCGAGCGGAACGTCCGCTTCACCACCTGGGAGGGCTGGTACAAGCTGGACGCCGCCGAGAAGGCGCTGGGCGAGCCGCAGGGCCGCGAGCGGGTGAAGCTCGTCGAGCGCGAGGACATGCTGCGCGAGAGCGGCGCCTGATCCGCCTGATCCGCACGTGACGCCGGTCGCACCGAAGCCCCGCAGGGGCGGTACGGCCGGCGTCGCGCTGTGCACGGAACCCCCGTCGCCGTCCCGTCGTTCCCTTCGTGTCCGTACGACCGTGCGGGCCGACGCGGGACGAACGGGGTGGGTGTGGCACGCGTACTGGTCATCGGCGGCGGAATCGCCGGTACGGCGACGGCTCTGGCGCTGCACAAGGCGGGTTTAGAGGCCGTCGTGCACGAGGCCCATCCCGACTCGGCCGAGGACATCGGCGCGTTCCTCACCCTGGCGAGCAACGGTATGCGTGCCCTGGCCCAGTTGGACGCCTCCGCGGCGGTCACCGCGATCGGCTTCCCGCTGACCTCGCTGCGGGTCCTCGACGACACGGGCACCGAGCAGGCACACGCCCCCATGGGCGAGGTCTCCGACCCGCTCCTGCAGTACCGGTGCCTGCGCCGCGGCGACCTCAACACCGCGCTCCAGGCGGAGGCCCGCCGCCGGGGCGTCCCCGTCCGGCACGGCGCCCGCCTCGCCTCCGTCGAGGACGGCCCCGACGGGGTCACCGCGCGCTTCACCGACGGCACCACCGCGACCGGCGACCTGCTGATCGGCGCCGACGGCCTCAACTCCGCCGTACGACGGTCGGTCTCCCCGGGCACGCAGCCGTGCTACGCCGGCCAGTACGTCTTCTACGGCTACACGCGCTCCGCGTCTCCGCCCGGCACGGACGCGTGCATCACCATGGTCCGCGGCAGCGGGGCCGCGTTCGGCTACGCGGTGTCGCCCGACGGGGAGGCGTACTGGTTCGCCCGGGTCACCGGCGATCCGCTGCCCGCCGAGGAGTTGGCGCAGGGCACGCCCGCCGACTGGCGCGAACTGCTGCTGCCGCTGCTGCGCAAGGACACCACACCGGCCGCGGACCTCGTCGCGGCCACCGGCGACGAGCTCCTGGTCACCAACGCCACCGAGATCCCCACCGGCACCCCGTGGCGCTCCGGACGGACCCTGCTCATCGGCGACGCCGCCCACGCGGCCTCCCCCGCGACCGGCCAGGGCGCCTCGATGGCCCTGGCGGACGCGGTCGTCCTCGCCAAGTCCCTGCGGGACGCACCGGACCCGGACAGCGCGCTCGCGCTCTACGAGACGCTCCGCCGCCCTCGCGTGGAACACAACACCACCGTCAGCGGCAACATCTCCCGGGGCACGCCCAGCTCCTCGGCCGCCTCCCGCCCCTCCGACGAGGATCTCGCCCGGCTCCTGGAATGGGGCGGAAACCTCTGGGCCGAGCGGCAGGTGGAGAAGGGCTACTGAGGGCGAGAGCGCGACGCCCTCCGGAGCAGCTCGCGGCCGAGAGGCTCGGTGGCTTCCCGGTGCGCCGGAACCGGTTGGCGGCCGGGGCGCACAGCTGCCGGGCCGCGTCCGCGGTGCGCCGCCGCCTGGAGAACTCCGTGCGGCGCGGCCCCGACCTGACCTGACGGCGTTCGTCATGCGAGTCGGAGGCCCCTGCTGAGCCGGGCCGGTCACCCCCCGTGATGGGCTCTTGTGACGGCCGGCCTCAGCCACACCGACTGCCACGGCCTCGCGGTGCGCCCCAGCGAACTCCTCGGCGGCTCCGAGCCCGCCCGCCCCGCGGCTCATCGGCCGGCGCCCCAAGGCCTGGCCCCGGCCCCTCAACCCGGCCCCCTCAGGAGAACAGCGCCTGGATGTCCGGCTTCTTGCCGCCGAAGATGCCGTCCTCCTCACCGAGGGCGGCCAGCTTCTCCAGCGAGGCCACATCGACCTGGGGCGGCCAGCTCGGGAGGATGAGCTTGGCCAGCACATCGCCGCTGATCTTGGTGTAGGCGGTGAGGATCTGCCGTGCCTCGTCCGGGTGGCCGGTGGCGTACTCCAGCGACTCCGTCATGGCCTCGGTGAACTTCTTCACCAGCTCCGGGTTCTGCTGTGCGATCTTCGTCGAGGTGAACCAGGTCGCGACGGTGAGCTTCGGGTCGGTCTCGGCGAAGGGCGAGGCGATGACCCGGGCGCCCTGCGCCTTGGCGACCGTCTGGGCCGGCTCGCCCATCCACGCGGCGTCCACGCGACCGCCGTCCAGCGCGGCCGGCATCTGGTCGAAGGGAATCTCGACGAACTTCACCTTCGCCGGATCGCCGCCGTCCTCGCGCACCGACTCGCGAACCGTGGTGTCCCCGATGTTCTGGAGGGTGTTCACCGCGACCGAGCGTCCGGCCAGGTGCTTCGCCGACTTCACCGGGCTGTCCTTCTTCACCAGGACACCGGTGACGTCGGCCCCCACCTTCCCGTTGGAAGCCGCCCCGTTGACCACGGACTTCACCGGAACGCCCTTGGTCTGCGCGAGCATCAGGGACGTGGTGTTGCTGAAGCCGAACTGGAACTGACCGCTCACCACTCCGGGGATGATGGCCGCACCGCCCTGCGCGGTCACCATCCTCAGCTCGATCCCCCGACGGGCGAAGAAGCCCTGCTTCTGCCCCAGATAGAGCGGCGCCACGTCGACGATCGGGATGACACCGACCGTGACCTGTGTCTTCTTTCCTCCGCTCGCGGACGACGTGCCGCCCCCGGAGTCCGACGACCCACATCCGGCGGCGCCCGCCAGGGTCACCACCGCAACAGCAAGTCCGAGCACGCGCCTTCGCATGGGGCCCTCCTGACGAGGTGACAGAACACCTCACGACCCGTCCACTGATGTTGTGCACATCATTGACGCCCGCAATGTACACGCCTACTTTCGCCGGTGTCAGTCCCCCCGACCGCAGGAAAAACGGACTGCCCAAGGAGCCCACGTCTCGTGATGCACCGCATCCGCACCCGTACGCTCGTCACCGCCGCGGCTCTGCTGCTCGCCGCCCCCCTCGCACCGGCCGCCCACGCCGCCGAGGGCGTCCATGTCGAGGGCCGGCTGCCGTCCGGCGCGACCTACCTCATGGACGTACCGGCCGGCTGGAACGGCACGGTCCTCCTCTACAGCCACGGCTACACACCGCCCGGCGTCCCCAACCCGGCCCGCAACGCGCCCGACGACACCACGAAGTCCCTTCTCCTGAAGGAGGGTTACGCGCTCATCGGGTCCTCGTACGCCACCACCGGCTGGGCCGTCACCGAGGCCGTGCCGGACCAGCTCGCCACCCTCGACACCTTCACCGCCCGCTTCGGCAGCGCCGGCCGGACCATCGCCTGGGGCACGTCCTACGGCGGCCTCGTCACGACCGCCCTCGCGGAACGCCACGCGTCCCGCCTCGCGGGCTCACTGTCGATGTGCGGGCTGGTCCAGGGCGGTGTCGCCAACTGGAACAGCACGCTGGACCCGGTGTTCGCGCTGAAGACGCTCCTCGCGCCCGGATCCGGCATCCGGCTGACCGGGCTGCCGAGCCCGGCCGCCGCGACCCAGGCCTCCGACGCCATGACGGCCGTCCTCGCCGAGGCACAGGAGACCGCCGGGGGACGGGCCCGGATCGCGCTCGCCGCGGCCCTGCACAACATCCCCGGCTGGAACGACCCTTCCCAGCCCCGGCCCGCGTCCACCGACCGGGACGCCCAGCAGTCGAACCAGTACCAGGCCGTCGTCGGGCTGGTGAAGTTCCCCGCGTTCGTCTGGCGCCAGGAGGCCGAGTCGCGGGCCGGCGGCACCATGTCGTGGAACACCGGGGTCGACTACCACGCCATGCTCCGCAACTCCCCCTACCTCAAAGAGGTCAAGGAGCTGTACGCCAAGGCCGGCCTCTCCCTGAAGTCCGATCTCCGCGCCCTCGACAGGGCCCCGCGCTCCCGAGCCGACACGAACGCCGTGGACTGGATGAGCCGTACGAGCTCCTTCACCGGGCGCCTCACCAAGCCCCAACTGAACATCCACACCACCGGCGACGCGCTGATCCCGGTGCAGTCCGAGAGCGCCTACCGCCGGGCCGCCACGACCGCGGGCTCGGCTCCGCTGCTGCGGCAGCGCTTTGTCGACAACGCGGGCCACTGCACCTTCAGCCCCGGCGAGCAGATCGCCGCCCTGCACACGCTGGAGGACCGCATCAGGAGCGGCCGCTGGCTCGGCAGTGACCCCGCCGCGCTCAACTCCCGTGCCACCGCAGCCGACCCGGCCTCACCGGCCCGCTATCTCCCCTACTCCCCGACCGCCTACCCCCGCTCCTACGACCGGGCACACCCTGGCGACGGACACCGGACGTAGCTCGCGGCCGTCACGGCTCCGAGGTCTCGGACTCCAGCGAAGCGCGCGTCGCCCTGCCGTAGACGCCGGAATCGTCCTGAAGGACGAAGCGGGTGACCTGGTAGGTGCGCACGGCACTTTGGACCTGCTGGTCGAAGTCGCCGTCGGCTTCCCCGTCGTAGAGGCCGACCTGCCGGAGCCGGAGCTGGAGTTCGACGACCTCGGGCCCCTTGTCGCCGAGGCTCAGCACGGGAGGCAGGCCGCTCGACACGGTCGGGCCGGGGGCCACCGTGGCGGTGGCGGCGGCACTGGACGGGGCCCCGGTCGGGGTGGCGGCGCCCGTAGGTGACGCACTGTCACTGGACTGCACGCTCGATGAGGAGGAAGGCGATGCGGACGACTGCGTCGAGGACGCCGTAGGAGAAGAAGCGGTCACGGACGGGCCGCTCGACGACGGCGGCGCCTCCGGCACACCCGCGCGTACGCCGCCGGTCACGGAACCGTCCCGTGAAGGTGGGTCGTAGGTGAAGAGTCCGCCGACGAATCCGCCCGTGACGAGGGCGGCGACGGCCGCTCCCGTCCCGGCGAGGAGCACCGTCCGCCGCCGACGGTCCGGGGCGCTGCCTGCCGGGAACACCACGGCCGGCGGCTCGACAGGCTCCTGTCCCGCGTCCGTCCCGACCAAGGTGACGTCGGCCAAGTCCCCTGTGACGTGCGGCAGTTCCGACTCTCCGGCCGGGTCGGCCGGTTCCTCGCCGACCTCCACGAAGGGCCGGATGCGCACCGGGTCGAAGTCCTCCGCCGCGGCCGCCTCTGCCGTACGGGACTCGCGGTGGGCCTCGGAGGCCCGGTGCGCGCAGGCGCAGGCGGGAGTGCCGTCCGCCGCCCTGGGCGCCCCGCACTCCGGGCAGACGAGGACTGGTGGTTCACTCACGCGCGTTCCCTCTCCCTACGACCTTCATATCGTAGACAGATATGCCACGCAGAAATTCCACAACTCGTGTCCCTCGGAAACCCCGGCACCCACAGGGCCGAGATTCAGCCACCGTGCGTGACGGAGAGATGAACGGGGGCGGGCGCGCGGCCCCAACGGCCCGTCAGACGCAGAGCACTTGACGGCCCGGTGCCCTACAAGACCGCGACAACGAGGGGTAACCAGCGGTAACTTCTGTCTCGCCCCGCCCCTCCACCCGCGCCACCCCCCAGGAGACACTCCCCATGCGCAGACTCCTCGCCGCTCTGGCGGCGACCACCGCTGTCCTCGGCGGACTCACTGCGGCCGCCCCCTCCGCCACGGCGGCCGACTCGGGCACCTTCAGCGTCCTCAGCTACAACGTGGCCGGCCTGCCCTCGGCCATCTCCAGCGCGTCGACGCCCCGCGAATCGAGCACCACGGCGATCGGCCAGCGGATCGCGCCGTACGACATCGTCCATGTCGAGGAGGACTTCAACTACCACGCCTATCTCTACGCGGCCGACACGAACCACGCCTACCGCACCCCCACCAGCGGTGGCGCCGGGATAGGCAGCGGCCTGAACACACTGTCCAAACTCCCCTACGACGCCGACGACTTCGAGCGGGTGCGCTGGAACTCGTGCCAGGTGGACTCGGGTGACTGCCTGACCCCCAAGGGCTTCACCTTCATACGCGAGCGGCTCGCCGAGGGCGTGTACGTCGACTTCTACAACCTGCACACCAACGCGGGCACCAACGACGGGGACCTCGCCTCCCGCGCGGACAACCTCAACCAGCTCAGCGCGTTCATCAAGACCCACTCCGCCGGCAACGCCGTCGTGGTCATGGGCGACACCAACACCCGCTACACCCGCTCCGGCGACACCATCGCCGAGTTCGCCGCCGCCAACGGCCTGACCGACCCCTGGGTCCAGCTGATCCGCGGCGGCACCCCGCCCGCCAAGGGCAGCGACGCCCTGGTCTGCGACCAGACAGGGACCACCGTCCCGAACACCTGCGAAGTCGTCGACAAGGTCCTCTACCGCAGCAGCAAGCTGGTCTCGCTGAACGCCACCTCGTACAACAACGAGCACGCCAAGTTCCTCACCAGCGACAACCTGATGCTCTCCGACCACGACCCGATCACCGTCGGGTTCACGTGGTCGCGCAACGCCGCCTACCAGCTCAGCGACCAGTTCGGCGGCCCGCACGGCGACTACTACAACGACATCACCGGCGTCCCCGCCGGCGCCCGCGCCACCAGCATCGGACTGCGCAGCGGCTCCCGGGTCGACCAGATGAGCCTCACCCTGGCGAACGGCACCACACTCGCCCACGGCGGGACCGGCGGCACCGCGTCCTCCCTGACCCTGGGCAGCGGGGAGTACGTGACCGCGGCCCAGCTCTGCCAGGGCGACTACAGCGGCCACACGCGGATCTTCTACGCCAAGTTCACGACCAGCCTCGGCCGCACCCTGTCCGGCGGCACCACCACCGCCGACTGCGTGACCCGCACCGCCCCCTCCGGCTGGCAGATCGCCGGATTCCACGGACGCTCGGGAGACGCCGTCGACAAGATCGGCTTCATCTACACCCAGCGCTGACCCACCCGCCCCGGGGCGCTCCCCCGCGCCCCGGGTGCACAGGAATCACAAAAGAGTGACAGGACGATTGACGCGCTCACGGCCAGGCCCTACTTTCTGATCGATTTACCGAACCTCGTTCGAAATACCGGTCATTGAGGTGCCCCCGCACGCCACCTTGGAGAGCAAGATGAGCGCAAACCCCCACCTGTCCCGCCGCGGCCTCCTGGGCATGACGGCCGCCGTGCCGCTCGCCCTGGCGCTCGGCGCGGGCACCGCGCAGGCCGCCGACTCGGCGTACGCGATGGTCTACTTCACCGAGTCGACCAACCTCGGCGACGGCACCGACTACGGTCTCCACCTGGCCGTGAGCCCCGACGGCCTCAACTGGACCCCGCTCAACCAGAACAACCCCCTGGTCACCCCCACCGCCGGCGCCCTCGGCCTGCGCGACCCGTTCCTGATGCGCAAGCAGGACGGCACCTTCGTCGTGCTCGCCACCGACCTCAAGGGCACCGACTGGAACTACAACAGCCAGTACATCCACGTCTGGGACTCCACCGACCTGCGCACCTTCACCGGCTACCGGCGCCTGAAGCTGCACGACATGACGACCCACAGCTGGGCGCCCGAGGCATTCTGGGACGCGGGCCGGGGTCAGTACGCGGTCATCTACTCCGCGGTCAACTCCAGCGGCCACAACGTCATCATGGTCAACTACACCAGCGACTTCGTCACCGCCTCGGCCCCGCAGGTCTTCTTCGACCCCGGCTACGACGTCATCGACGGCGACATGGCCGTGGGCGTGAACGGCTACAACTACCTCTTCTTCAAGAAGAACCAGACGCTGGTGAGCGCCAGGTCCACCACCCTGAACCCGGGCAGCTTCACCGAGTACAGCGCGGGCGTGGCCCACGGCGGCACCGAGGCCCCCACCGTGGTCAAGTCCCTCACCTCCGGCACCTGGTGGCTGTGGGGAGACACCTACACCCCCAACGGCGTCTTCTACGCCTGGCAGTCGAGCAGCCCCGCCACCGGCACCTGGACCGCCCTGGACCAGAAGACCTACACCCAGCCGGTCAACTCCAAGCACTGCGGCATCGCCACGATCACCACGGCCGAGTACAACAACCTGCTCGCGAAGTGGGGCGCGCCGGCCTGGAACCGGCTCAAGTCCTACAACTACCCGGCCCGTTACGTCCGCCACTCCAACTACGTGGGCCGCATCGACGAGTACCCGATCGAGCCGTACAAGGACTCCCTGTGGACCCTCGTGCCGGGTCTCGCCGACAGCTCCGGCGTGTCCTTCCGGTCGGTCAACTACCCCGACCGCTATCTGCGGCACTACAACTACCAGCTCCGGCTCGACACCAACGACGGCACGTCGACCTTCGCCGGGGACGCGACCTTCTACCGTACGACGGGCCTCGCGGACGCGAGCTGGGCCTCCTTCCGCTCGTACAACAACCCCACCCGCTACATCCGGCACTCCGACTACGGGCTGCGCATCGACCCGGTCTCCACCACCGCCGAGAAGCAGGACGCCACATTCCGAGTCGGTTACTGATTCAACCGAAAAGCCCCCCTGGCGCCCCGCGTTTGTATACGCTCCAGGTCGTCTTCACCAGTTCTTCACAGGGGGGCTTTTCCATGCACAAAGGACACATAGCCGCCGTCGCGGCCGCGGGCGCGCTGACCGTGCTGGCCACGATCCCGGCCCACGCCGCCGAGTACTCGTCGGCGCTGAAGATCAAGGGCGTCCAGTACGACGCCCCGGGCCGGGACTCCAACAGCTGCGCCACCGGCAACACCGACGAGGAGTACCTGACGATCAAGAACTACTCGTCGAGCGCGACCGTGAACCTCAAGGGATACGTCGTCAAGGACGCCACCGGCAACAAGTTCACGTTCACGAAGAACCACACGCTCCAGCCCGGCGACTACGTGAAGCTGCGCGGCGGCCGGGGCACCGACTCCGACGCGCACAACGTCGTGTACCGCAACAACTGCAACTTCATCTGGAACAACGACAAGGACACGATCTACCTCTACAAGCCGTCGGGCGCGCACGCCGACACCCACGCGTACACCGCGAGCGCCAACGACCGGGACGGCAACGGGTACATCACGTACCACGGCTGAGCAGGTCACGTCCGCTCACGACGGCCAGCACGGCGGTCAGTGCGACCAGGGCCGCCGCCTGGGTCAGGACGCCCACCCGCAGCGCCCCGGGCAGGAGGTCGAGCCACGGGTAGACCGCGGTGATCCGGACCGCCAGCAGGAGCAGACCCAGCGCCGCGAGGGCGGCGGCCTCCGCGGCGGGGACGCGGTTCCCGCCGCGGGCGCGGTACAGCAGCCAGGCGAGGGCCGTCACGAGGTAGCACGTCACGAGCGCCCAGACGGTGTCGACCCCGCCGGGCAGCGCCACGACGGAGCCGCCCATCAGCACACAGCAGGCGGCGAAGACCAGACCGGGCGCGCCCGCGGGCAGAGCCGCCGCAGGCGCGTCGCGGTGGTGGGCCGCGCAGAGCGCCAGCGCGGAAGCCCAGGCCAGCACGGCGGCCGCGACGACGTAGGCGGAGTCCGAGGGGGCGAAGTCGCGGGCCCAGAGATCCACCAGCGGCCAGAGCGTGGGCAGGGCCGCGACGAGCGCCGACACCTGGGCGAGGCGGCGGTGGTCGCGCAGCAGGGCGAAGTAGGCGACCGTCCACAGCAGCGGGAAGAACCACTGGGCGACCGCGCCTGCGCCGGCCCACGCTCCGTGGCCGGTGAAACCGTCCGTGAACAGGGCCCACTGGCTTCCGCCACGGGTGGATGCCCAGGTCAGTCCCAGGGCCCGGTCGACGACGGCGGACGCCGCCTGGAGCAGGACGGCGAACAGGGCGAAGAGGCGGACGGCCGAGCCGAGCACGGCGTACCGGCGGGGCGCGCCGCCCGCGCCGAGCCTGCTGCGCACGGCCAGCGCGACGATGCTCGCCACCTCGCCGAGGGTGGGCCGGCTCTGCTCCTGGGTCTCCTGGTCGACGTCCCAGAGGTAGGTCTCGACCATCTCCTCCTCGCGCTCGCGCCGGTAGTAGGCGGGCAGCAGGCGCAGCACGGCGCGGTAACGGGATTCGAGCAGCGTCGTCATGCCAGACCTCCGGCGAATCCGGGCCGCGTGGCGGGCTTGTCGGTCGTTCCAGGTGCACTCGCGGGGGTACGGCGCCCTTCGGCGATCCGCTTCTTCGCGGCGCTCGCTCCGGCGGCCAGCCGCTCCGCCTCGGCGGTCAGGGCCGCGGTCCCCTCGTCGGTGAGGCGGTAGTAGCGCCGGAGTCTGCCCTGCTGCACCTCCTCGCGGTCCAGCACGATCAGCGCGTCGGCGGTGAGCCGGTCCAGTACGCCGTAGAGGGTGCCGACGCGCATCTGGACGGCACCCCCGGAGAGTTCCTCGACCTCGCGCAGGATGCCGTAGCCGTGCCGCGGCTGATCGGCGAGGGCGGTCAGAACGAAGAACGCCGCCTGCGTCATGTTCCTGGGTGCCATGAACACGAATATATCGGCTCCCGATATATTCAGCCAGCCGAATCACGGAGGCGGGCAGGGACGAACAGGGCCCGCCCCAATGCGGATGGTGGGCGGGCCCTGTTCGAGAGGTCATTTTGGCGTGCCGGGTGGCGAACCGGGCACGAGTGAACTGCGGCCACTCGGTGCGAAGCGTGTGCGCCCCGTGTGCGCGGGGCAGATCACGGTAGCGTCCCGTGTCGGCGGACGCCCCCACGTCGTACGAGTCCGCCTGCCGGACCCGCCTGGTCCGCACGGGCCGCCGACGACGATACTTGGCCCTGGCACGCACCACTCCTTCTCACAGATGGACCCATGTCAAGCACTCCCACGGCAGACCCCACGGCACCCTCCACCGTCTGGCTGGCCCACGGCCGCCATCTCGGATCCGACGCGGCCGACGTCCTGCGCCGGAACCTGGAGCTACTGAAGGAGAGCGCGACCCTCGACGACTTCCAGGAACCGCCCGAGACCGGGGACGCCCCGGAGCGGATCTTCGAGGCCCGCTGGCGGGTCGCCGACGAGGTGACCGTCCGGGCCCGGCTCTCCCTCGCCCCCGTGTCGAGCGGCGGACAGGAGTGGGTACTGGCGGCCGAGGCGGAGCAGCCGTGGGATCTGCGGTGGCCGTCGCCCGCGACCATGTTCTGGCCCGACAGCGGGGACGTCTTCTGGGACCGGGACGCCGCCACCGGGCTTCGGCTCAGGGACCTGAGCGTGCTGCCCGAGGAGGACAAGGACGTACGGCGGGTGCTGCGGCAGGCTGTGCGCGGCAGTTGGGCGGTGCATGTCGTCGTCCACGAGGCCATGACCACCGACCAGCGCGGCCGCCGCCCGCTGGCGGACATGATGCCGCCCGGTCTGCGCCACCGGATCGTCGAGCACCGGGCGCTGCCGCACCAGCTGCGGGTCCTGAACTGGGCCGTGAAGGAGTTCGGCGTGGAGGTGCCGCGCGGCGGTGCCGTGGTGCTGCCGGGGACGCCGGTGCCGCCCGGCTACGACGGCCAGGACTTCTCCGTACGCAGCGTGTTCCTCGACGGCTCGGAGCCCACCGAACTGATCGCGACCGTGACGCGCTACGCGGCGATGCCCAAGCCGCTGCCGCAGGGCGGCGAGGCGGCCGTGACCGCGCTGCGGGAGCAGTGGCAGCTGCTGACTCTGGAGGAGGAGCTCGAACGCGAGCGCGCGCTGGTGGCGATGTACGCCGAGGCGCTGGAGGCCATGACGAAGTCCCGGGACCTGTACCGGGAGGCCGCCGAGCGGGCGAACGAGGCGCTGGCGATCTACCGCGAGAACGCCCCGGCACCGGAGCCCCGGACGGATCCGGAGGCCACCTCGCCGTTGCAGCAGCTGTCGAAGACGTTCGGGCGCTGGAAGGGCACCCTGCGGCCTCCGGCCCGCGACGAGGACCCGGACCGGCAGATCAGCTGAAGAGCGGGAAACGGTCCGCGTCCGCCCCGAGAGCGAGTCGTTCGGCCTCCGTGAGCGTCGCGCGTCCGGTGGCCGCGCGGGCGTAGTGCTCGTCGCTCCAGTCGAGCGGGACGGGCCGGCCCAGGAGCCCGTCCAGGGTGGCGCGCACCGCGGCCAGGCCCGCCGCGGACGGTCCTGCGGCCTGAGGCAGGTCGACGACGAGGTCGAGGTGGTGGACGGTGGCCTCGACGGCGAGGGTGAGCATGAGGTCCCCGGCCGTCAGCACCTGTCCCTGAGTGAGGACGGGCAGCTCCGGCGCGGTGTCCGCGACGGCGTTCACGGTGGCCGCGGTGGTCTCCAGGTACAGCTCGCGCAGCTGGCGGAAGTCGAGGAACATGCTGGCGCTCACCCGGTTCCAGCGCCGGCCGTTCGCCGCGCCGACGGGATCCGGCGCCCAGTCCCGCCAGTAGGTCACCGCGTCCCGGTCGGGTGGTCCGGCCGCGGGTGTGTGCAGGGCGACCAGGGCCCGCTGGGCGTCCCCGGCACAGTGGAAGACCAGGTCGCGCACGGCCCAGCCCGCGCAGCCGGTGGGCCGCCAGGACTCCTCGTCGCCGAGGGGGCGTACGACGGCCGCGAAGGCCTCGTAGGCGGCGCGCAGCACGTCGGCGTTCATGGCGCCAGCCTAGGCGGGGCTCCTCCCCGGGTGACAGGAGGTGTCGGAGGGCCGACTGTGGATACGCGAGGGGGACAGCACTTCGGCCCGTCCGGAAGGTCACCGTCATCATGAGCGGCGAGAACAGCGACAGCGCCACCTGCTCGGAGACGACACTCACGGTCAACGGCAAACCCCACACCCTCCTCGTCGACCACCGGCGGGTCCTGCTCGACGTGCTGCGCGAGGACCTGGACCTGTGGGGTGCGAGGAAGGGCTGCGACCACGGGCAGTGCGGGGCCTGCACGGTCCTGGTGGACGGGCGCCGGGTCAACAGCTGCCTGCTGCTCGCGGTCGCCCTGGACGGCAGCGAGGTCCGCACCGTCGAGGGCCTCGGCGGCGACGGGGGCGAACTGCACCCCCTCCAGCAGGCCTTCCTGGACCGCGACGCCTTCCAGTGCGGCTACTGCACCCCCGGCCAGCTCTGCTCGGCGCTCGGCATGCTCGACGAGGCGGCGGCGGGCCACCCCTCGCGCGTCACCGGCGACACGCGCCACGGCGGTCCCGAACCCGGCCGTCCCGTGCAGCTCGATCGGGACGAGATCCGCGAGCGGCTCAGCGGCAACCTGTGCCGCTGCGGCGCCTACCCACGCATCGTCGACGCGGTCGAGGACGTGATCCGGTGAAGACCTTCGACTACGTACGGGCCACCAGCCCCGAACACGCGGCGGAACTCTTCGCCGCCCGGCCCGGCGCCCGCTACCTCGGCGGCGGCACCAACCTGGTCGACCTGATGAAGCTCGGCGTCGAGCGGCCGGACGCGCTCGTCGACGTCAGCCGGCTGCCCCTGGACGAGGTCGAGGAGCTCCCCGACGGCTCGCTGCGCGTCGGCGCGACGGTCCGCAACAGCGACCTGGCGGCCCATCCGGCCGTCCGCACCCGCTACCCCGCCCTCTCCCAGGCCCTGCTCGCGGGCGCCTCGGGCCAGCTGCGCAACGCGGCCACCACGGGCGGCAACCTGCTCCAGCGCACCCGCTGCCCCTACTTCCAGGACGTCTCCAAACCGTGCAACAAGCGGGCGCCGGGCAGCGGTTGCGGTGCACGCGAGGGCGTGCACCGGGACCACGCCGTGCTCGGACACTCCCCGCACTGCATCGCCACGCACCCCTCCGACATGGCGGTCGCGCTCGCCGCACTGGACGCCCGCGTCGAGGTGTACGGCACCGAGGGCGCCCGGAGCCTGCCCGTGGCCGACTTCCACCGGCTGCCGGGTGCACATCCGGAGCGGGACACCGAGCTCCTTCCCGGCGAACTCATCACCGGAGTGCTGCTGCCGGCGGCCCCGGCCGGGCTGCCGTCCGCCTACCGCAAGGCCAGGGACCGGGCGTCGTACGCCTTCGCCCTCGCCTCGCTGGCCGCCGTGGTGCGGGTGACGGACGGGGTGGTCGACCATGCCGGGATCGCCTTCGGCGCGCTGGCGCACCGGCCGTGGCGGGCCCGGCGGGCCGAGCAGGCGCTGCTGGGCGCCGCGCCCACGACGGCCGCGTTCGAGCACGCGGTCGACCTGGAGCTCTCCGCGGCCGAGCCGCTGCGGGACAACGCCTACAAACTGCCCCTGGCGCGCTCGCTCGCCCTGGACGTCCTGACCCGGCTCACCGTGGCCGCCAGGACCTGAGGAGGACGCCATGGATGCCACCACCCGGGACACGACCGCCCCTTCCTCCGCGACCGCGCTGGGCGCTTCCGTCGAGCGCCGCGAAGGGCGGGAGAAGGTCACCGGCACCGCCCGCTACGCAGCCGAACAGCCCTGTCCCGGCCGTACGCACGCCTGGCCGGTGCCCGCCTCGATCGCCCGGGGCCGGGTCACCGGCATCGACACCTCGGCCGCCCTGGAGCTGCCCGGTGTCCTGGCCGTGCTCACCCACGAGAACGCGCCGGAACTGTCCGAGCCGGACGACGCCACGCTCGCCGTGCTGCGCGACTCCCGTGTCCCGCACCGCGGTTGGTTCGTCGCCCTGGTGGTGGGCGAGACGCTGGAAGCCGCCCGCGCCGGTGCCACCGCCGTCCACGTCACCTACGCCGTGGAGGACCACGACGTCACCCTGACCGCCACGCACCCGGACGCGTACGCGCCCGAGCAGGCCAACGGCGGCTACCCGGGGACCCGGGAACACGGCGACCCCGAGGGCGCGTTCGCGTCCGCCCCGGTCCGGATCGACGCCGACTACCGGGTCCCCCCGCTGCACAACCACCCGATGGAACCGCACGCGACGACCGCCCGGTGGCACGACGGCCGGCTCACGGTGCACACCTCCACCCAGGGCTCCACGGCCGTACGCGCCGTCCTGGCCGGCCTGTTCGGCATCCCGGAGGATCACGTCACCGTCCACGCCGAGCACGTGGGCGGCGGTTTCGGGTCCAAGGGCACGCCCCGTCCGGACGTGGTGCTCGCCGCGATGGCGGCCCGGCACACCGGACGGCCGGTCACCCTGGCACTCCCGCGCCGCTTCCTGCCCGCCGTCGTGGGACACCGCGCCCCCACCCTGCACCGGCTGCGCCTCGGGGCCCACCCCGACGGGCGGCTCGCCTCCCTGATCCACGAGGTGACCACCCACACCTCGCGCGTCAAGGAGTTCGTGGAGCAGGCCGCGGTGCCCGCACGCGTGATGTACGCAGCCCCCGACTCCCGTACGGCACACCGCGTGGCGCCCCTCGACGTGCCCAGCCCGTCCTGGATGCGGGCCCCGGGCGAGGCGCCCGGCATGTACGCGCTGGAGTCGGCCATGGACGAGCTGGCCACCGAACTCGGCATGGATCCGGTGGAGTTGAGGGTCGTCAACGAGCCGGACGCCGAGCCCGACAGCGGCAAACCCTTCAGCAGCAGGCACCTGGTCGAGTGTCTGCGTGAGGGCGCCCGGCGCTTCGGCTGGGCCGGGCGGGACCCGCGACCGCGCTCCCGCGCCGAGGGCCCGCTGCTGGTGGGCTCGGGGGTGGCGGCCGCCATGTATCCCGTGCTGGTGCAGCCGTCCACGGCGGCGGCACGGGCGCTGCCCGACGGGACCTTCCTGATACGGATCAACGCCACCGACATCGGCACGGGCGCCCGGACCGTCCTCACGCAGATCGCCGCGGACGCGCTCGGCGTGCCCGTGGACCGGGTGCGGACCGAGGTGGGCAGCAGCGACCTGCCCGCCGCGTCGCTGGCCGGCGGCTCGTCGGGCACCGCGTCCTGGGGCTGGGCGGTGCACGAGGCCTGCGTCCGGCTCGCGGAGCGCCTGGCCGAAGGGCCGCTGCCCGCGGAGGGAATCGACGTCCGTGCCGACACGGCCGGCCAGGCCGACGCCGACAGCCCCTTCGCCCGGCACGCCTTCGGCGCCCACTTCGCGGAGGTCGCCGTCGACACGGTCACCGGCGAGACCCGGGTCCGCCGCCTGCTGGGGGTCTATGCCGCCGGACGCATCCTCAACTCCCGTACCGCACGCTCCCAGTTCGTCGGCGGCATGACCATGGGGCTCGGCATGGCGCTCACCGAGGGCAGCACCATGGACGCCGCGTTCGGCGACTTCGCCGAATCCGACCTGGCCGCGTACCACGTGCCCGCGCACGCCGACGTCCCCGACATCGAGGCGCACTGGATCGACGAGGACGACACCCGGCTCAACCCCATGGGCAGCAAGGGCATCGGCGAGATCGGCATCGTGGGGACGGCGGCCGCGATCGGCAACGCCGTCTTCCACGCGACCGGCGTGCGCCTGCGCGAGCTGCCCCTCACACCGGACCGCGTGCTGAGCGGGCTCCGGGAGCGGGGCGGCTCCTAGGCTAGGGGGCCAGCGGAGCGTCGGCCGCCTTGCGGAGGGCCTCCGCCGTCCGCCGTTCCGCCAGGACGCGTTCCGGCGACGGCGGCGAGGCGAGCTGCACCACGAGGGCGGTCAGTGCGGCCAGCGACGCGCACACGGCCACCGTCCCCAGGAGCCAGGCCGGCGCCAACGGCAGCTCCAGGGCCCGGGAGAGCCCGGCCGAGCGGAACCGTCCGTCGAGCAACTGGCCCGCGGCCACCGTCGCCGGTACGGCGACCGCGAGAGCCAGGACCGGAACGACGGGCCGGACCGTCAGCAGGGCGAGCAGGACGCACAGGACCGACACCCCGAGCGCGAACCCGTACACCTGCACGGACGCCCCGTCCCGGTGTGCGGGGAAGCACAGGACGCCGCAGACCAGCAGGGCCAGGGCGGCGATCCCGCTCGGCCAGGCCGGTGCCCTTCGGGTCGGCGTCGACGCGGGCGGATGCGCCGGCGGGGCCGGATAGGGATCCGCCCCCGGCACCTCCGGTTCGGGCCGCCCCTCCTCGTCGTACAACTCGTGCTCCTCGAAAAGCGGCTGCGGAGGTTCTTCCGTCGCCAGGCGTCCGATGAGCTCGACGAGTTCCTCGACGGGCCTGCCGGTCGCTATCGCGCGCACCGCCTCCTGCCCGCAATGGGGCCGCAGTTCGGACCGGTTCAGCAGGGCCACCAGACGGGTCACATCCTCGACGGGACGGGACTCGACGGCGGCCCGGATCGCCTCGTCGGCGCTGTCCGCGTCCCGCGGCGGCCGGGTCAGCAGGGAGACGAGCCGGGTGACGTCCTCCACGGACCGGTCCACGCCGACGGCACGGAGGGCCGCGACGGTGGCCTGCGCGTACTCGGGCGACTGTTCCAGCAGGGTGATCAGGTGGACGACGTCCTCCAGGGGACGGTCGGCCACGGCGGCACGCACCAGGTCGCCGACGGGATCGCCGTACGACCGGTCCGTCGGTATGGCGGGTTCGTTCGGGTGAGCTGCTGTCGGGCCGGTGGTCATGCTCTGCTCCAGACAAAGAGAGCGGTCACTCCCCTGCGCCCCCGTCGTGCGACCGCGACATTGAGATGACCCATTCGTAAGCGGGTACCCGACGGCGTGCCACTCGGATGAGCCACGGGTGTGAGTGCGGCCCCGGTGAGCCATAGGGCGACCGGAAGCGGGAATCCGTCAGAGAGCGGGCCGTTCGGCGCCCGGAGGAGGAGGTCGGCCCGTGGATTCGACCACAGCACTGATCGTCGTCGTCGTGGTGCTCGCGGCGCTGGCGCTCGCGGTGGCCGTGGGGCTGCTGGTACGGCTCGTGAGAACCCGGCGCGGTCTGCGGCGGGCGGGACTTCCCACCGGGCCCCGCTGGGTCTTCTGGGGTGCCCTGTTGTACTTCGTCCTGCCCACCGATCTGGTGCCGGATCCGGTCTACCTCGATGACATCGGTGTCCTGCTGCTCGCCCTGCGCACCCTGCGCGGTTCCCCGGCAGACCGGGCCGCGCTGCGGCTCGACGAGCGGGGCCCGGAGGCGTCCCGCCGACCCTGATTACGCAGGGTAAGGAAACCAATCACTCGTTCGATTCGTATAAGTCTCTGGAAGCCGAAGGAAGTCGGCTGACCTGACGGCGTCGTGGGGTGGCGTCCGTCTGCGAGAGGCAGTACCGGCGAGGGAGAGACGATGCAACCGTTCGCGCTCAACTACGCACGTCCGGCAGCGACGTTGGAGGCGACCGCTCCGTACGTCTACGACTCCGGCATGCAGTTGAACGTGCTCATGGACGGCCGGGTCGCGGCCCGCGACCACGCGCTGATGAGGGAGCTGGGGACCACCACGAGCACGGCGGGCTCCAAGACACACTTCGACGACTGAACACGGCCGACTGTCGATGACCGTGTTGATTCTTACCTGCGAAGAGGACGTGACGGCCGACATGGTCGTGGTGCACCTCAACGCGACGGGGGTACCGGTGGTCCGGCTCGACCCGGCCGACCTGACCGACGGGGTCGCGCTGTCCGGGGAGTACGTGCACGGCGGCTTCCGCGGCCACCTGTCGGCCGGCGGCCGTCTGGTGGGCATCTCCGGGCTGCGCTCGATCTGGGTCCGCCGCCCGGGTGTCCCGGCGGCGCGGGCGGCCGAGCCCTCTCAGTGGCTGACCGAGGAGTCCGCCCAGGCGCTGTACGGCATGCTCCGGGGCAGCGACGCCCGCTGGATGAACCACCCGGACGCGGCCCGCCGGGCCCGTCACAAGCCCTGGCAGCTGCGGCTCGCCCAGCGCTGCGGCCTGCCCGTCCCGGCCACGATCGTGACGACGTTCCCGCAGGCGGCCCGGGAGTTCGCCGAGCGCTACCCCGACCTGGTGGTCAAGCCGGTCTCGGGGGCACACCCGCAGGACCCGCCGCGGGCGGTGCCGACCAGCCGGGTCGCACCGGACACCGACTTCGCGGCCGTCGCGTTCGGCCCGACCCTGCTGCAACGGCGGGTGGCCAAGCGGGCCGACATTCGCCTGACCGTCGTGGGCGAGACGCTGCTGGCCGCCCGGAAGGTCACCGGGGCGGACGACGAGGTGGATGTCCGTTTCGCCCCGTCCACCTCCTCCTGGCAGCCCACGGAAGTCCCGCCGCGGGTGGCCGCGGCCGTCCGGGACTATCTCCGGGCGGCCGAACTGGCTTACGGGGCGTTCGACTTCGCCGAGGACGGCGACGGGACCTGGTGGTTCCTGGAGTGCAACCAGTCGGGGCAGTTCGGCTTCGTGGAGGTGGAGACGGGCCAGCCGATCGCGCACAGCATCGCCGAATGGCTGGCCCGGCCCGGTCCGGACCCGCGCTCCCGCGCCAACGGCGCCGACTCCGCGGTGTTCTGAGGCCGGATCAGTAGGGCCGCGGGGCGGCCGGCGGCAGGGCGGGCACCCATCCCTGCCCGGGCGAGGCCGGGCGCTCGGGGACGGGCGGGGGCATCAGGGACTGCAGCGGCCGCATGACGTACTCCAGTTCCCTGCGTACGCGCTCGGCCTCCCTGCGGACTAGAGCGGGGACGTCGCCGCGCTCGGCGACGAGTCGGTCGTAGATGGGGGAATCCTGGAACACCCGTCAACGCGCCTTTCGTTTTCGCGGGCCCACGCGCATGGGCACGGCTGACGAGTCTAGGCGCCTCCACGCACCGACGTGCGAATTCCGGAGTCGGGCTTGACGGCCTGCGGGGGGTCATGCGCCGGTGGTGGACCCCGGACGGACGATCATCAGGACGGTCACGGTCGCCCACAGGAGGTTGAAGATGCCCGTGAACATGGCCAGTTGGGCGGTCGCGCGGTGTTCGACGCTCCCCTGCCCGGTCAACTCCTCGAGGAGTTCGCCCTGCCGGGGAAGCACGAAGGCGGCGAGAACTCCCGCGGCCGCGGCCGTCAGAGCCATGGACGTGGTCAGCCAGGCGTCGCCCAGGACGCCCATCGCGGCTCCGGTGGCGATGCCGAGGACGGGGACCGCGATGCCGATGCCCGCGTAGACCCGGCAGATGCGGTGCAGCAGCCGTACCGTGCCGACGTCCGCCTCCTCCGCGTGGGCCCGGCGGGCCGCGGGCGGGAACATGCTGGCCGCGACGGTCACCGGTCCCACGGCGACGATGGCGACGAGGACGTGCAGGGCCAGCAGGAACTTGGTCATGGGGTGGCGTGTCCTTCTGCGGTGCGGTCGGCGGTGCCCGTCCACGCTAGGTACCTGCCGGATGATCACACAGGGGCTGAAACGACAGCTTCCAACGGATTCCCGCCAACGCCCCCGACAGCGAGTTCCGCCTGATCCCGGGTTCCTGGCCGTGGCGGGAATCCGCCTATCGTGGCGGTCATGCATTCCGTGGCGATCCTGGTTCTCGACGACGTGGTGCCGTTCGACATGGCGGCGCCCATGCAGGTGTTCGACTGGACGCGGCTGCCCGACGGCCGCCCCGCCTACCGGGTCCGGCTGTGCGCCGAGTCGCCGGAGGTCCGCGCGGACGGCGGTTTCACCCTGCGGGTCGAGCACGGCCTCGAAGCCCTCACGGAGGCGGACACGATCGTCGTGCCGGGACGCTCCCCGGTGGCCGGGCCGCCCTCCCCGCGCGTCCTCACGGCGTTGCGCGAGGCCGCGGCGGCCGGCACCCGGATCGCGTCCGTGTGCGTGGGCGCCTTCGTGCTGGCGGAGGCCGGGCTCCTGGACGGGCTGCGCGCCACCACGCACTGGGTGGCCGCGGACGACCTGGCGCGCCGCTTCCCCGCCGTCGAGGTCCAGCCGGACGTGCTGTACGTCGACAACGGTCAGATCCTGACCTCCGCGGGTGCGGCCGCGGCCCTCGACATGTGTCTGCACATGATCCGCCGGGACCTGGGCTCGGCGGTCGCCGCGCATGCCGCCCGGATGTCGGTGATGCCACTCGAACGGGAGGGCGGCCAGGCCCAGTTCATCGTGTACGACCATCCGCCGGTGCCCCGGGGTTCGACGCTGGAGCCAGTCCTGGAGTGGGTCGAGGACAACCTGGCCCACGAGATCACCCTCGGGGCGATGGCGGCCCGTTCGGGGATGAGCGAGCGCACCTTCAGCCGCCGTTTCCGCGAGCAGACCGGCAGCACGCCGCTGCAGTGGCTGCTGCGGGCCCGGGTACGGCGGGCCCAGTACCTGCTGGAGAACACCGGTCACCCGGTCGAGCGAATCGCGCGGCAGGCGGGGTTCGGCTCGCCCACGGCCTTCAGGGAACGCTTCCGCCGGGTCGTCGGCACCACCCCGCAGGCGTACCGCGCGGCCTTCCACGCGAAGGACGCCGTCCCGGCGGCGGCGCGCTCCTGACCGCTCGCCGGGTCCGGCGTGGCCTCAACCGGCCAGCGGCAGGCTGCTCTCACCGTCCGGGTCCGCGCATCCGGCGGCCGGCAGCAGGGCGTCGGCCCTGGCGACCGCTTCGCGGACATCGGCGGTGCCCATCATCACGCACAGTGTGTAACTGACGTCCTCCAGCTCACGAGCCGTCGACGGCCTGTCCCTTTCCGCCTGGGCGATCCTCAGTGACGCGTAGCGGGTCAGCAGGGTTCTGACGGACTTCGGGTCCGGAATGAGCACGAAGCGCCCCTCTCTCGAATTTTTCGCTGCGTATGCCCCCTCCGCACCGGCCCAATCCCCTTCACCGCTCCCCGGCACGCGATTGGCGCAATACCGTGCGGGCGGACCCGCTTCCCCAAGGCCCGCAAACCGTTGAACAAGGGGCATCCCTCGCACAGTGAACGGTATACGCCCATGAACCGCTCCGCAGGTCTCCTCAGTGCCCTCTATCTCGCGACGAGCACCGGCCTCGCCTGGACCGCGGTCCAGACACTGCGCTCCGGCCCGCCGTGGGCCGTGTGTCTGTTCGCCGCCGCGAGCCTGGTCCCGGTCATCGCGCTCGTGCGCGAGAGCGTGCTCTGCGACCAGCGGCGCGCTCTGTCCGAAATGCGCATCCGGCCCGCCGCCCCCGACGGGCCGGGTGCGGGGGCCGCCGACGACATCGTGCGCGCCGAACTCGACACCGCGTGCTGCGAACGCTGGTGGACGAGCTGCGGCACCCACCACGATTCGACATGCCCCCGCCGGGTCCCACGAAGCAGCGCGGCATGACGCCCGGCAGCCGGGCCGGGGTGCGGGCGACCTGTCCGGCGTGCAGCGCGGTTTAGGTCCCGCCGCGGCGCAGGCGCTGCCCGCCCGGCAGCAAGGCGCCGCGCTCGCCGACCAGCGTGTCCAGACCCTGCGGCGGCCGTTCGACCAACTCCGGCGCGTTCGCGTCGCGTAGCGCCGCGCGTACGCCGGCACGACGGTGTCGATGACGGACGCGGCGATCAGGGGCAGCAGCCTTCCGGTTGCCGAGTCGAGAGCGAGCGCTGTCCACCCTTCGTCGGCAAGGAGTACACCAGGCGCCGACGAGCACTCCTACTCGCCCAGAGTGCGGGCGAGCTCAGTCGTGGCGTGGGCGATCTCGCTGTCGTCGTCGGCCATCAGCCGACCGAGGACGCCGCTCTTGGCGCGGACGGCCTGGCGGGCCCGGCGCTCCCACACCACGGGGTTCTCACGGTGGTTGAGCAGCTTGGGGTAGACGGCCGCCGTGCTCTCCCACTGACGGGCGCCCGCGATGCTCCTGAGCAGCTGGATGATCTCCGCCCGGCAGGTCACCTGCGGCAGTTGTGCCAGCTCCCAGAGGAAGGGGACCGTGGCGGCGGTGGCCTGCTCGACGACGAAGCCGTACTGGCAGATGCGCCTGCGCAGGTCGCTCAGTGCGGCGCCGGCGGTCTCGCGGTCCCCCCAGGCCACGCTGTTGAGGAGCAGGGGGATGGCGGCGGCGCAGCCGGTGGAGTCCTGGATCTCGCCCCAGGGCACCCGGCTCAGCGCCGCGAGGGGCGTGGTCCGCGCCACCCCGGTCGTGGGCACGGGGCAGCTGGTGCGCTCGTTGCTCGGCTGGTCCGGAGCGGTGCGCATGGCGTGAAACCTTTCCGCGGCGGTCATGTCAAGGAGGAGGAGTGGTCGACAGCTTGGCCCAGACGGTCTTGCCGGCCGGGGGCCGGGAGGTCCAGCCCCACTCCTGGGCCAGGGCGTCGACGATGTACATGCCTCGGCCGTGCTCCCGCAGGGCGGTGACATCACCGGGCGTGTACGCGGGCGGCTCGTCACCGGGATCGGAGACAGTCACCAGCAGATGGGTGGGATCGAAGGACAACCCCAGCCACACCTCGGCCGAACCTCCCGGCGCGGGCCGGAGCACCGCGTGGGCCACGGCGTTGGCCGCGAGCTCGGTGATCACGAGGGTGGCGTCGTCGCTGCGGTGGCCCAAGGACCAGCAGCTGAGCGTCTCGCGGGTGAAAGCTCGGGCCCGGGCGAACCCCTCCGCGCTGCAACCGATGAGCAGCGCGGCGGAGACGACAGGGCCGTGCCCCAGCGGCCGCCGCCGTCCGCCAGCGGCGGGACCCGGGCGCCGCAGGGTCTCACCAACCGGGCCCGCATCACCCACCTCCGGCACAGCCTGGCTCGGCGGCCGGAGCGCGTGGTTCGCAGGTGACGACACGGCATCTCCTTGATGCGACGTCAAGACGGGGCGCAACCGCAGGGGTTGACGCTGGAGCTATTATCCACGCTGAAGGCGTCCGCGTGCAATTGCACGAGAAATTGCGCCAATGACGGATGGGGCCACGGAGGTTGCCGTTGCGCCTCTGACCGTCCCGCACGACCGGGCACAGCGCCCGGCACAGAACGTGAACAGCAAGGAGACTGCAGTGCCAGCAGTGCAGAACGGAGTGCGGGCGAGTTCGCTCGACGCCCGCTGGGTCAAGAGCCGTCACAGCAACGCCGAGGGCAACTGCGTCGAAGTGGCCTCACTGGTCGACGGATGCGTCGCGCTGCGCAACTCCCGTGATCCCGACGGCCCCGCGCTGGTCTACACCCCGGCCGAGGTCGCCGCGTTCCTCGCCGGCGCGAAGGACGGCGAGTTCGACCACCTGCTGTGAGGAGGCCGGGGCCGGGGCGAAGTCGGCCCCAACTCCCGTGACCGCACCGGCATCTACGGAATGATGCGGTACGGCCACACTGCGTGCGATAGTGTGAGTCGTCTCTGTGTCGGTTTACTGGGAGTCAGGATGTCCGCCGCGTCCCACCGCATCTCCCGCCTGGAACCGTATCTGGACCGGTCCGAACCGGCTCCCACCCTGCTGAAGCTGCTGGTCGGCGTCCAGTTGGCCGGATTCCGCGAGGATGCCGGGCTCGCCCAGGACCAGGCGGCGCGGGCTCTCGGGTTCAGCCCCGCCAAGCTGTCCCGCATCGAGTCCGGCAAGGGCCGCAAGCCCCCGTCGGAAAGCGATGTCCGTGCCCTCCTGGAGCTGTACGGCACCGAGGACTACGAGTCCTCGGTGCTCCTCAAGCTGCTCCAGCGCGCCGGGGACCCGGGCTGGTGGCAGCGGTACGACAAGCGTCTGATGCCCGAGTGGTTCGACCGCCTGGTCGGACTCCAGGAGGCGGCCGCGGCCATCCGTACCTTCGAGATCCAGTACGTCCCCGGCCTGTTGCAGACCCCGGACTACACACGGGCGGTGGTCCAGCGCGGTCTGCCGGCCGCGGCGGCGAGCGAGGTGGACCGGCGCGTCGAACTGCGCATGCAGCGCGCGAAGTTGCTGCTGCGTCCGGATGCCCCGCAACTGTGGGCGGTGATCGACGAGTCGGTGCTGCTGCGGGTGCTGGGCAGCCGGGAGGTCATGCGGGCACAGCTGGCCCACCTCGTGGAGATGGCCCAGCGCCGCAATGTGACCTTGCAGGTCATCCCCTTGGACGTGACCAACGCCTCCGCCCCGGCCATTCCGATCACGTACCTGCGCTTCGGCGGGATCGACCTGCCGGACGTCGTCTACTTGGAGCACATCAAGAGCGCCAACTTCCTGGAGGACCGGGACGAGACGGAGGAGTACCGGCTCGCCCTGGACCGGCTGGCGGACGACGCCCTCGAACCCCGGGCCTCGCTGGAGCTGTTGGAACAGACGATGCAGCAGCGGTACGGCGGCTGAGGAGCCCCCGGTCGATCAGTCGTCGCGGCCGAACAGACCTGTCCACAGGAACGGTTCGCCGAAGCAGGCGATGCCGAAGTGGGCGCCGGGCGCGAGATGCTGTTCGAGGAGCGCCGGACGGCTGACCCGGCGGTGCGGCGGCAGATGAAGGCGTCGCCGCACACGAAGCGGACCTCGGCCGCCGTCTCGTGCGCACGCTCCCTGCCCCAGGCGACGGAGGCGAGGTGCAGCGCGTTGCGGCCCGGCCGGCAGCCCAGATCGAGAGCACGGCCAGCGTGCACGCCCCCGGCGCGGGGCCTTCGCGGTCGTGCCGGAGGCGTTCGTGGGCGGGTCAGACGATTCGGGCGACCCCGCCGAACTCGATCCACTCGTGCGTGAGTTGACGCGGGGCCACCTCGGTGTCGGGACGCCAGGTGGAGACCTCCACGAGACCCGGGTCGAGGATCTCCAGGCCCTCGAACCACTCGGCGACGTCCTTCTCCTGACGGACCCGGCCCCAGTGGCCCTGGGTCGCCTGGTCCATGAAGTCGGTGACGAAGTCGCGCACCTCGGGGTCCTCGCTGACGAGCTGGCACATCACCATGAAACTGCCCGGAGCGAGCCGCTCGCGCACCCGGCGTGCCAGGGCGGCCGGACCGTCCGTCTCGCTGTCGGGGATGCAGTGCATGACCGAGTTGAACAGCACCGCGACGGGCTGCGAGAAGTCGATCAGCCGCTGGGTCTCCTCGTGGCCGAAGATCGCATCGGTCTCCCGCATGTCCGCGTGGATCACGGCGGTCCGCTCGTCCTGCTCCAGCAGCGCGCGGCCGTGGACGAGGACCATCGGGTCGTTGTCGACGTAGACCACGTGTGTGGTGGGGTCGATGCGCTGGGCGACCTGGTGGACGTTGTCCTGGGTGGGCAGGCCTGAGCCGTGGTCCAGGTACTGCCGGATGCCGAACTCCGTCGAGAGGGTCCGCACCACCCGCTGGAGGAAGTGCCGGTTGTTGACCGCGAGCCTGCGGGTGCTCGGGACGACCTTGTCGAGTTCCTCGCAGGCCGCCCGGTCGGCCGCGTAGTTGTCCTTGCCGCCGAGGTAGTGGTCGTACATGCGCGCGGCCGTGGGTACCGAGGCGTCGATCGACGTGGACAGGTTCTTTCCGGTGCTCATCTTTCCCCCAGCTTGTGCCGCCAACTGGCCCGGCAGGACAGGGAGTCCATCCTAGGGACACCACGATCGCCGGTGCCAGTCCGCGCTGGGCGAGCGAGGAGTCAGGCGGCGTCCAGCTCCGCGAGTTCGTCCTCGGCGAGCACGAGATCGGCCGCGGCGAGCGAGTCGCGGATAGTCTCGGGGCGGCTCGCGCCCGGGATCGGCACGACCACCGGCGACTTGGCGAGCATCCACGCCAGGCAGACCTGCTGCGGGCTCACCCCGTGCTTCTCGGCGATCCGCGCGAACGGAGCGTGTGCCGAACCCAGTTCACCCGCCCGGGAGATGCCGCCGAGGGGGCTCCAGGGCAGGAAGGCGATGCCGAGTTCGTCGCACAGGCGCAGTTCCGGCTCGCTGGAGCGGAAGGCCGGGGAGAACTGGTTCTGCACGGAGACCAGCCGGCCGCCGAGGACCTCGTTGGCGAGCCGGATCTGGTCGGGGTTCGCGTTGGAGATGCCCGCCCGGAGGATCTTTCCCTCGTCGAGGAGGTCGCGCACGGCACCGACCGACTCCTCGTAGGGAACCCGGTGGTCGGGGCGGTGGAACTGGTAGAGCCCGATCGCCTCCACACCGAGCCGGCTCAGCGAGGCCTCGCAGGCCTCCTTCAGGTGGCGGGGGCTGCCGTCGAGCGTCCAACTGCCGTCCCCGGGACGCAGATGCCCGCCCTTCGTGGCGACGAGGACGTCACCGCCCCGGTCGTGGGAGGCGAGGGCCTTGGCGATCAGGGTCTCGTTGTGACCGACCTCGTCGGCGTCCCGGTGGTAGGCGTCGGCGGTGTCGATCAGGGTCACTCCCGCGTCGATCGCGGCGTGGATGGTCGCGATCGAGCGTTCCTCGTCCGGTCGCCCCTCGATGGACATGGGCATCCCGCCCAGACCGATCGAGCTCACTTCGACATCACCGATACGGCGGGTGTGCATGACCTTGGACCTCTTTCGCCTGTCCCGCGGATCTGGGCTCCTCTCAGCCTGGCCGCCGCACACACCGAGGTCCAATAGAAGAACGAGAACGCATTCAGCGACTGGAGTGCTGAATCCCTGACCTTGCCACCCCCGCGTCGACCGGGGGGCGAGACGGGGTTGCGCCTCCGCACGGTCGGTGTGACACCCTCGCCTCGACCGGCAGATGGTCCAGACCGGTCATCGTGAGGTTCGGCAGCACGGCGAGAGAGGCGACGGCATGCGTATCGGACTGCTCGGCACCGGCCCCTGGGCCAGGATGGCCCACGCCCCCGCGCTCGTCGCGCATCCGGAACTGGACTTCGTCGGGGTGTGGGGCCGCCGTTCGGAGGCCGCCAAGGAGCTGGCCGACGAGCACGGCACGCGCGCGTACGACGACGTCGACGCGCTGCTCGCCGACGTGGACGCCGTCGCCGTGGCCCTGCCGCCGGCCGTGCAGGCCGGCCTCGCGGCACGGGCCGCACGGGCGGGGTGCCATCTGCTGCTGGACAAGCCCCTCGCGACGACGGTCGAGCAGGGACGGGCGGTGGTCGAGGCCGTCCGGGAGACCGGGGTCGCCTCGGTGGTGTTCTTCACCTCGCGCTTCCTCACCGAGACCGAGGCGTGGATCGCTGAACAGGCGGGCGTGGAGGGCTGGTTCACGGGGCGGGCCGAATGGCTCGGGTCGGTGTTCACCGAGGAGAGCCCGTTCGCCGACTCGCCCTGGCGGCAGGAGAAGGGCGCCCTGTGGGACGTGGGTCCGCACGCCCTGTCGGTGCTGCTGCCGGTGCTGGGCGAGGTCCGTGAGGTGGCGGCGGCCGCGCACGGTCCCGGGGACACCGTCCACCTGGTCCTCCGGCACACCGGCGGCGCGTCGAGCACCCTGACCCTGAGCCTCACGGCTCCGCCCGCGGCCGCGGGAGCCGGCGTCGAACTCCGGGGCACGGGCGGAGTCGCCCTGCTCCCGGAGTCCTCCGAAGGCGTCGTACCGGCCGTGCTCCGAGCCGCCGACGGCCTGCTGGCCGCCGCCCGCACCGGCCGGCCCCACCCGTGCGACGCCACGTTCGGTCTGCGGGTCACCGAGATCCTCGTCGAGGCGGAGACCCTGCTGAACAGCGGGACCCCGACAAGCACGGCGTAGACACCGGCCGACGCCCTGCCGGCAGGCCCACTACGCACACACCGGACAGGCCCGCCCGCCGCGACACCACGTACAGCATGCGGGCGGCCCTCACCCGCCCGTCCCGTCCTCGTCGAACGGTTCGTCGCCCCACCGGAACCAGGCCGGACCAGGGCTCAGGCGGTGCGCGTCGGCCAGTAGTTCAGGCGCTCCCGGACGACGGGATAGCCGGCCTTGGCGAAGTTCGCGGCCATGGGGAAGTTCCCCTGGTCCGTGGCGCCGGTGACGAACTCGGCGCCCTGCTCGACCAGATAGTGGGTGCACTCGGCGAGCAGGTCGTAGGCGTAGCCGTGTCCGCGATGTTCCGGTACCACCCCGATGAACCCGACGCAGGGCCCCGACGGGTTGTGCAGCGGAATGTGAACCCCGGCCGCCTCCCCCTGCCTCGTGTACGCGATCTGCCACCACTCGCGGGGCGAGGGGCACCAGTGGAAGAAGTCGAGTTCCTCCTGGGCGGCCCGGTCGAGTCCACCCTCCTCGATGGCCTTGAGGGAGTGCGCGTCGAGAGTGGCGGAGTGGATGCGGCGCAGCAGGTCGAAGAAGACCGCGTCGTCGGGTTCGGGCCGGAACTCCAGGCGTCCGGGCTGCTCGGGCAGCCCGTGCTCCGGGGTCCATCGGTACAGGTACCGCTCGACCAGGAGCTCGTATCCGGCCTTCTGCGTGGCGGTGAAGCGGGCCTCGGCGGCGGCCCGCAGCCGGGGTTCCTCGCGCCAGCCCGCGGGCAGGTTCATCTCCAGCTCGACCTGCCAGGGCGCGGTGCGCAGGAGTTCGGCGCCGGCCTCTTCCTCCCCTTCGGCCACGTCGAACCAGTTGATGTTGAGGGGCGCGGTGTCGTCGGGCCCGCCCCACCAGGCGCCGCGTGCCACGACCTTGCCGTCGCGCAGGGCGACGCGCTTCCAGTCGGGGCGGTGCCGGGTGAGCCGGTGGGACTCACGGGCGTCGAGAGGGTCGGGAAGGGTGTCGAAGAGGTGGGCTGTGCGCTCGTCGAGCGCGCGAATGACCAGATCGGTCATGGGTGGATTCCTCCGGAAGGCGTACTGCGTGGAGCGCTCCCGGTCAGACGAGGCACGCCGGGACGACGGAGAGGGAGCGCTGGACGGTTGTGAACTGCATGGCACTCGCCTCCTTCCGCTGGTCTCGAGGCGTGGCGGCTCACGCTACGGGATCCCCGGGGCCGCGTCCACCGGCTTTCCGCGGCCAACTGCTGCGCCTATGGCGCCACTTAACCGGGCCTCAAGACCGGATTAAGCGCTGTCCGACGTATGGGCCGCGGCACCCATGGTCCGTACCATCAGGCCTCACCCCCCACATGAGAGCGCTCTCAAGAATCCGAGGAGACCCCCACATGACCTCTCGTCACCCGCGCCGGCTCGGCCGCCGCAAGGTCCTCTTCGCCCTCGGCGGCGCGATGGCTGCCGCCCCGGCCGTCGCCTCACTGGCCCCCCACGCCCTCGCCGACAGCAACCGCACCACGGCGGCCGGGGCGCTGCCGCTGACCGTCGTCAACGACACGGGCGCCTTCGACAACGCGAACGTCCACGTCTACATCGTGGGCAACCAGGACGGCAGGCAGGTCCGTGTCACCCCGGACGGCACGCTCGCTCCGGTCGCCCTCTCCGACAACGGCGCCGACGGGTACACCGACTACGCGATAGACCTGGCCGCAAGCGGCGAGACCAGCCTGTCCCTCCCCCACCTGTCCGGCCGGATCTACGTCTCCCTGGGCGCGAAGCTCAAGTTCAAGGTCGTCACCGACGGCAACGGCAACCCGGCCCTCCAGTACCCGGCCGGCTGGGTGGCCACGGATCCCAACTACCCGGTGCTGCACGACTGCGCGGAGTTCACGTACAACTCGGCGGGCATGTTCTGCAACACGACCATGGTGGACATGTTCAGCGTGCCGCTCAGCATCCGGCTGACCGGCGCCCAGGACCAGACGACGGGCACCCTGCGCGCCGCCGGGCGGGACGGTGCCTTCGCCGCCGTACGCCAGGTGGAGGAGTTCGCGCCGCTCGTCGTGGACGACACGCGGATCATCGCGCCCGGTCACGGGCTGGACGCCGGCCTGTTCCCGGCGGACTGGTTCGCGCCGTACATCGACGAGGTGTGGAGCACGTACACCGGCAAGGACGTGACCGTCACCACGAACGCGGGCACCTTCACCGGCCGGGTGCGCGGCGGGCAGCTCGTGTTCACCGGGCCCGCGCAGGTCTCCTTCGCCCGGCCGTCGACACGGGACGTGCTCTTCTGCGACGGCGCGCTCGCCGCTCCCAACAACGGCACGACCGGGCCGGTCGCCGCGGTGCTCGGTGCGGGGTTCAACCGGTCGACCCTGGTGAGCACCTCCGCGCAGCCGACCACCGACCCCGCCTCCTTCTACCGGAGCGCGCTCACCAACCACTACGCCAGGGCCGTGCACGCGGCCACGGCCGACGGCAAGGCGTACGGCTTCGCCTTCGACGACGTGGCCGACTTCGCCTCCTACGTCCAGGACACGGCACCGACGGGGATCCGGCTGACGCTCACCCCGTTCTAGCCACGGTTCGGCGTGCGGGGCCGGGCGGGTCGTAGCAGCGTGGTGGTGTGAGCAGAGTGCGCGACCGGGACCGGAAGAGCTGGCTGCGGGGCGCGCCGCCGCCGGGCTGGGTGCGGGTGCTGCCCGTCGCGCTGCTGGCGGGGGTGTGCGCGGCCACCCTCGCGAGCCCGGATCCGCTCGACATCGGGTTCCTGCTGGGAGCCATCCCGCCGCTGGCCGTGCTGTCGTACCGACCGCTGGCGACCGCCGTGCTCGGTGGGCTCGTCCTGGTCGTGCTGAGCGTGCCGGTGTTCCGGCTGAACGATCCGGGCAGCACCGATGTGCTGACCGTCGGCTTCGTCGCGGCGCTGAGTGTGGTCGTGTCGTTCGTCCGGAGCCGGCGGGACGCCCAGCTGGTGACCGAGCGAGCGGTCGCGGAGGCCGCGCAGCGGGCCGTGGTGCCGCCGCTGCCCGAGCGGGTGGCGGGCGTGCGGTGTGCGGGGCTGTACCGGGCCGCGCAGCACGGGACGCTGGTCGGGGGCGACTTCTTCGACGTGCGGGAGGGGCCCTGCGGGGTCCGGGCGGTGATGGGCGATGTGCAGGGGCACGGGCTGTCGGCCGTAGCCACCGTGGCCTCCCTGCTGGGGGCGTTCCGGGAGGCGGTGCTTGACCTGCTGGATCCCGAGTCGGTGGCCGCGCGGCTGGATCGCCGGCTGGTGGTGGACTCCGCGGCCGTACGGCACTCGGAGCTGTTCGCGACGGCGGTGGTGCTGGAGTTCGGCGCCGGCGAGACGGCCGTACGGATCGTGGCGTGCGGGCAGGCCGGTCCGGTTCTGCTGCGCGACGGGCGGGCCGTGGCACTCGACGTCCCAGTGGGCACCCCGCTCGGCCTGGGCCTCTCCGACGTCTCACCGCCGACCGGGGTCACGGTCCCGCTGCGGCCCGGGGACCGGCTCTTCCTGGCCTCGGACGGGGTCTGGGAGGCACGCGACGCCTCCGGGGCCTTCTATCCGCTGCTCGACCGGATCACCGGGTTCGCGGGTGACCTCCCGGATCTCATCGAGCGGGTCTGGGCCGACCTCGTCCGCTACACCCCGGCGCTCCAGGACGACGTCACGATGCTCGTTCTCGCGCCCGTCGCCCCGGAGACCCGCTGACCGTCCCCTCCTCGTCCTGCTCACCCTCGGCGTCGATGTGCGGGAGCATCCGGTCCAGCCAGCGGGGCGTCCACCAGGCGTGCCGTCCCAGCAGGGTCATCACGGCCGGGACCATCAGCAGCCGTACGACGGTCGCGTCGATCAGCACGCTCACCGCGAGGCCCAGTCCGAGCATCTTGACCACGATGTTGTCGCTGACGATGAAGGCGGCGAAGACGCTCACCATGATCAGGGCCGCGCAGGTGATGACCCGGGCGGTGATCTCCAGGGCGTGGGCCACGGAGCCCTTGGCGTCCCCGGTGCGCAGCCAGGCCTCGTGCACCCGGGAGAGCAGGAAGATCTCGTAGTCCATGCTCAGTCCGAAGATGATCGCGAACATCATCATCGGCACATAGCTCTCGATGGGCACCTTGCCGGAGACGCCGAGCGCGGGACCGCCCCAGCCCCACTGGAAGACGGCGACGACGACGCCGTAGGAGGCGGCGATCGACAGGACGTTGAGGACGGCCGCCTTCACGGCGACGAGCAGTCCGCGGAAGACGGCCAGGATGATCAGGAAGGCGAGGGCGACGACCACGCCGATGATCAGGGGCAGCCGGCCGGCGACGATGTCGCGGAAGTCGACCTGGGCGGCGGTGGTGCCGGTGACGTACCCCTTGGCGTCGGTGCCCTTGACCGCGGTCGGCAGGGTGGTGTCGACCAGGCGGTTGGTGAGATCCGTGGTCGTGGCGTTCTGCGGGGACTGCTTCGAGTAGACGGTGGCGAGCAGGACGTCCCCGTCCTTGGTGGGGGTCAGCTGAGTCACCGCGGCGGCGCCGGACACACCGGAAAGGGTCTTCTGCGCCTGGGAGGACAGGGCCGAGCGCTGGGAGGACGGTACGGACGTCTGGTCGATGACGACGGTGAGCGGGCCGTTGGAGCCGGGCCCGAAGGCGTCGGTCATGAGGTCGTAGGCCCGCCGGTCGGTGAAGGAGGTCGGGTCGGCGCCGTCACCGATGTGGCCCAGTTGGAGGGAGAAGACCGGGATGGCGAGGACGACGACGGCCGTCACGCCCGCGGCCAGGTAACGCCACGGACGCCGCTCGACCCGCTGGGCGTACCGATGCCAGGTCCCCTGCGCCGTCTCACCCCCGGCGGCGTCGGTCTCGGCGACCGGCTTGCGCACCCGGTAGCGGTCGATCCGCTTGCCGATCAGGCCCAGCAGCGCCGGGACCAGGGTGAGGGCGCCCAGGACGGCGGAGACGACCGTCACCGCGGCGGCGAGTCCGAGCAGCCCGATGAAGGACACCCCGGACGCGGACAGCCCGGCCAGGGCGATGATCACCGTGCAGCCGGAGACGAGTACGGCACGTCCGCTGGTGGCGGTGGCCCGGCCCGCCGAGTGGACCGGATCCTGGCCGTCCATGAGGCTCTGCCGGTGACGGGTGAGCTGGAAGAGCGCGTAGTCGATCCCGACGCCGAGTCCGATCATCGTGGCCAGGGTGGGCGAAACGGTGGCGAACGTGAACGCCGACGCCAGCAGCCCCAGGCACGCGAGCCCCCCGATCACGCTGATCAACGCGGTCACCAAGGGGATCCCGGCGGCGATGACACTGCCGAAGCCCACCAGCAGCACGACGATCGCCACTCCGAAGCCGATCAGTTCGCTCACCCTGTCGTCGGCTGCGGGCCGGGCGAGTTCACCGAGCGGACCGCCGTATTCGACGTCCGCGCCTGCCGACCGCAGGGGTTGCACGGCCTTGTCGACGCCGTGCAGGTAGCCGTCGCCCAGGGTCGAGGGCTGGACGTCGAAGCGGATCGTGATGTACGCCGTCTTCCCGTCCGAGGACAGCGGGCCGACCTTCGAGGCGGGCGTGGACAGCGGGTTCTGCGCCGACAGGACGTGCGGCAGTTTCTGCAGGTCGGTGACGGTCGTGGACATCTGCGAGCTCAGCGAGGAGAGCGCCTTGTCACCGTCGTGCAGCACGATCTGGCTGCCGTAACCCCCGGCCGCCGGGTCGTGCTTTTTCAGTACGTCGAGGCCCTTCTGCGACTGGACGCCCGGCAGGGAGAAGTTGTCGGAATAGTCGCCGCCGAAGGACCGGTTCAGGAACTGGAGGGCGACCAGTGCCACGAGCCAGGCCACCAGGACGATCACGAAGTGCCGGGCGCACCACTCCCCCAGTCTGCGCAGGCCGCCCTTGGGACTGTTTCGCGTACTGGCCATGGCATCGTCTTCCCTGCCGTACCCGGGAAAGCAGTACTCCCATTACACGCCTTTCGGATCATCAGGGCATCCCGTGCGCTTCCGGATGCAGGGTCGGCCCAGGCGTTGAATGGTGATATCGGACCCGTTGACACCACCGGGACCGCACAGCGATCCGGATCCGAGGAGCACTCATGCCGACGTCACAGCCCGACGTGTCCGGGCCGTCCGAGGACCGCGCCACCCCGGACGACCTGCTCCACGCCCGTACCGGCACCGAAGTGTCGCCGGAGGACGTCGTCCTTGCCTCGGGCAAGGACATCACCCCGCACAGTCTCGAATGGGCCCGGCGCAAGCTGGCGGCGGAGGGCCCGGCAGCGCTCGACAAGCTGCTGCCCTAGCCATGACCGGGTGCTCGGCTGTCCAGGGCAGCCGAGCACGCACAATCCCCCGGTCCCGCACGCCAGTCGAAGCGACGGCGCCGCCATGCCCAGCGGTGACCGGTGTCCGGTGCGAGGTCCGCCTCGTGCCAGGGGTGTCCCCCCGCCCGTGCTCACCTCTGCCCGGGCCCGGCGGCAACTCCCCGTGTTCCGCGCCGCTGCGGAGTTCGAACGGTTTGCCGCCCGCCCTATCGAAAGGGGCCCCGCGACTGCCAGACTTCCGAGGTGCCCGACTTCGACATGCTTGTCATCGGATCAGGTCCGGGTGGCCAGAAGGCCGCCATCGCCGCGGCCAAGCTGGGCCGCCGGGTCGCCGTCGTCGACCGCCCCGACATGGTCGGCGGGGTCTCCATCCACACCGGCACCATCCCCTCCAAGACCCTGCGCGAGGCGGTGCTGTACCTGACCGGCCTCACCCAGCGCGACCTGTACGGCCAGAGCTACCGGCTCAAGGAGGACATCACCGTCTCCGATCTGACCGCGCGCACCCAGCACGTGGTCGGCCGCGAGGTCGACGTGATCCGCAGCCAGCTCTCCCGCAACCACATCGCCCTCCACGCCGGCACCGGCCGTTTCGTCGATCCGCACACCGTCGCCCTGCGCGAGGTCACCGGTCACGAACGGCTGCTCAGCGCGGAGAACATCGTCATCGCCACCGGCACCCGCCCGGCGCGGCCGGACAGTGTGGAGTTCGACGGCCGCACGATCATGGACTCCGACAACGTCCTCGCCCTCGAACGCGTCCCGCGCTCCATGGTCATCGTCGGCGCCGGGGTCATCGGGATGGAGTACGCCTCCATGTTCGCCGCGCTCGGCAGCAAGGTGACGGTCGTCGAGAAGCGGCCCGGGATGCTCGACTTCTGCGATGTCGAGATCATCGAAGCGCTGAAGTACCACCTGCGGGACCTCGCGGTGACGTTCCGGTTCGGTGAGACCGTCGCCGCGGTCGAACGCCACCCCCGCGGCACGCTCACCATCCTCGAGAGCGGCAAGAAGATCCCTGCCGACGCCGTGATGTACTCGGCGGGACGGCAGGGCCTGACCGACGAACTCGACCTGGACAAGGCCGGGTTGAGCGCCGACCGGCGCGGCCGGATCACGGTCGACGAGCACTACCGCACCGAGGTGCCGCACATCTACGCCGTGGGGGACGTGATCGGCTTCCCGGCGCTGGCGGCGACCGCCATGGAACAGGGCAGGTCGGCCGCCTACCACGCCTTCGGCGAGCCGGTCGGGCAGATGCACCATCTGCAGCCCATCGGCATCTACACCATCCCGGAGATCAGCTTCGTCGGACGCACCGAGGACCAACTCACCGAGGACAGCGTGCCCTTCGAGGTCGGCATCTCCCGGTACCGCGAGCTGGCCCGCGGCCAGATCATCGGGGACTCCCACGGCATGCTGAAACTGCTGGTCTCCCCCGAGGACCGCACCCTGCTGGGGGTGCACTGCTTCGGCACCGGGGCCACCGAACTGATCCACATCGGGCAGACCGTGATGGGCTGCGGCGGCACGGTCGACTACCTGGTCGACGCGGTGTTCAACTACCCGACGCTCGCGGAGTCCTACAAGGTCGCGGCCCTGGACGCCACCAACAAACTCCGCCAGATCGACCGGATCGGGGACTGACGCCCGTCACAGTTCGTCGGGGTCCTCGACCACGTGCATGGCGGCCTCCTCCGCGCCGGCCGCCCCCGCGTCGATGCCCACGTCGGTGGCGACCTCGTCCTTCGTGGTGGTCGGGTGGGCGCCCTCGTCGGGGGCGACGAGGCGTCCGGCGCGGTCGGCACCGGCCTGCGGGTCGACCGGTTCGCCCTCCCCGTCCGGAACGTCACCGATCTCGTCGCCGAGGGGCGCGGTCGCCTCGGGGACCTCCTGGGCGAGGCGTTCGTCGAGGGTCTCGCCCTCGTGCTGTTCGGCCGCGGTGGTGCCGTGCCGGGCGACGCCGAGGGGTTTCTCCGGCGGCGAGTAACCCTCGTCGAGGGTGTCGTCGTAGGTCCGTTCGTCGAGGGCGTCCTGGAGGTCCAGCGGGGCCGCGTCCTCCTGCTCCTCGTTGGTTCCGGTGGGCTGGTAGGCGTCGTCGGCCATCGGCTCGGCAGGTGTCGGTTCGGTGCCCATGGGCTGCCTCCCTCGCGCGTCGCGTGCGGTTCCGTGCGGTGTCCTGATCCGCGTTTCCCCGTATGCGCTCTCCAACCTCAAAAGGCTGCCGGAGTAAGGCATTCCACAGCCGGAAGGTTACCCCCCAGTTAATCTTGAAGGGTCAAGGAATACGGCTATCATCACTCGCATACACGGAGTGACCGGTCGTCCACGCAGCGGCCGCACGGATCTCCGTGCCCCCTTGATCCCTCCCTTCACCGCCCCAGCCCGAGGCCATCCCTCTCGAGGTCCGGAGCGGAGCCACCCCCCACCCCCTTTGCGCCGCCCGGTCCCCTCCGCCGTGCGTCGTGCCCTACCGAAAGCAGCACAACCATGAGCATCAGCAGGGGCAGAGGGCTGCAGGCCAACGCCCTCGGTACCTTCGACACGGTGGTGATGGCCGTCGCGGGCAGCGCGCCGGCGTACTCGATCGCCGCGACCACCGCGGTCCTGGTCGGCTCGGTGGGCCTGGCCAGTCCGGCGGCTCTGCTGTACTGCGCGATACCCATGCTGGGCATCGCACTCGCGTTCAGCTATCTCAGCCGGATCGACGTGAACGCGGGCGCCAGTTACTCCTGGGTGGGCCGTACGCTCCATCCCTTTCTCGGCTTCGTCTCCGGCTGGGCGCTGGTGATCTCGGCGACCATCTTCATGGTGGCTGGTTCGCTGCCCGCCGGTTCGATGACGCTGGCCCTCTTCGACGAGGGCCTCGCGGACAACACCGCGCTGTCGACCGTCGTGGGCGCGGCCTGGTTCGTGCTGATGCTGCTCGTGGTGCTCGGCGGCGCCCGGCTCACCGTGCGCGCCCAGCTCGTCATGTCGGGTGTGGAACTGGCGATACTGGCCCTGTTCGCGGTGCTCGCCCTCTTCCACACGGGCAACGCACGCTCCTTCGAGTGGTCCTGGCTGGGCTTCGGCCACTTCGACGGCATGCAGGGCTTCGCCTCGGGCGCGCTGATCGCCGCGTTCTACTACTGGGGCTGGGACGTCACCAGCAACCTGAGCGAGGAGACCCGCAACAGCCGCCGCACGACGGGACTCGCGGGCCTCATCGGCGTCGGCATCGTCTTCCTCCTCTTCGAGGTGTTCACCATCGCGGTGAACGTCATCCTCACCTCGCAGCAGATCGAGGAGAACGACGCCAACGTGCTGGCCGTGCTCGGGGAGGAGGTCTGGCCGGGCTGGGGCGGCAAGCTGCTGATCGTCGCGGTGATGCTGTCGACCATCGCCACGCTGGAGACCACGCTGATCCAGGTCACACGCTCGCTGTTCGCGATGGGCCGGGACCGCACGATGCCGTCCGCGCTGGGCAAGGTGCACCGCCGCTGGAACACCCCATGGGTGGCGATCGTGGTCGTCGGCGCGGTGGCGCTGCTGATGTTCATCGCCTCCAACGCCCTGGGCTCGGTGGGCGACATCCTCTCCGACGCGATCTCGGCGATCGGTCTGCAGATCGCCGTCTACTACGGCCTCAGCGGCCTCGCTGTCGTCGTCGCCTACCGCAAGATGCTGCTGAAGTCGCCGTCCGACTTCCTGCTGGGCGGGCTCTGGCCACTGCTGGGCGCCCTGTTCATGTTCTGGATCTTCGTCGAGTCGCTGGGGGAGCTGAGCACCGCCGCGATCACGATCGGCGTGGGCGGCCTGGCCGTGGGGCTGGTTCCGATGCTCTGGTACTGGAGGCGGGGCAGCGACTACTACCGGCCGGCACGGCTTGACGCGAGCCGTACCGTCGAGACGGACTACCTGCCCGAGGGCGCGACGGCCGGGCCCTCGCTCGTCCACGAGGGTCTCCCCACCGACTTCTGAGGGGTTGCGCGATGGCGAGAGACCGTTTCACCCCCGAATTCGATCCCGACTGCGGGGACTTCCCGCTCACCAGCGCCCGCCAGGACATCGTCATCGGCCGCTGGCAGGGCCTGCGCGAACTGCTGCGGGCCACCGGGCCCGACTGGCTCTCGCGGGGCCACCGGGTGCGGATGCTCGCCCAGGCCTGCGCGGGCAGTTCGACGGTCGAGTCATGGCTGGCCGCCGAGCCGCACAACGGGGACGCCCTCGTGCTGCGGGCCGCCACCGAGACGGCCAGGGCGTTCAACCTGGCCATCGCCGCGGGCCGGGGTGTGCCGATCGACCAGCGACGTGTCGACGCCGCGGTGATGGCCTGTCTCCAGGCGTCGGAGGCGTTCTTGGACGACCCCACGCCCTGGATCAGCCTCATCTCGGTGGCGCGGCTGTACCCGGCCGGCGTGCGTCGGCAGGAACTGGGGCGCTGGTGGGACGAGTTGCACGGGCGCGACCCGTACAGCGTCGAGGGCCACCTCCAGGTGCTGCACTACTATTCGGCCCGCTGGCACGGCTCGAACGGCCTGATGTACGACTTCGCCCGGGACGCGGCCGGAGTGGCACCGCCGGGTTCCGCGCTGCCGGTGCTGGTGCAGTACGCGCGGGTCGAGGAGTACCGGACCGCCACGGACGCCGCCGAGGACAGACGCACGTCCGTGGGGCTCGGGCAGCACTGGAAGAACGACGGGGCCATCAGTGACGTACGGCGCACCTGGCAGCGCTGGATCGTGGGCCGCGCGGACCACTCGGTGACCCCCGGAGAGCTCCGCGACCTCAACTACCTGACCCACGCGGCCTGCCACGCCGGCCTGGCGGAGGTCGCCGTCCCGCTCCTGCAGTTGCTGGACCGGCGGGGCACCCGTACGCCGTGGTCCTACACCGGGGAACCGGAGCAGGAGTTCACCAAGTGGCGCAAGGAGTTCAGAGTGCGGGCGTGAATCCAGCGACGCGTCAACAGCGCGCCACTTGGAACGGTCACGGTGTGCTGGTCTGTTCCGCGGCGGCCTGGCTCGCCGTCCCCGCCGTCCACTTCTCCTCGATCCGGCCGACCTTCCACACCACCAGCGCGACGATCCATGTGGCGAAGAACAGGGCCACGATGACGAAGCCGAGGAGGTTGAGGTCGAGGCCGCTGATCCAGTCCCAGAAGGGGCCGTGGAGGCCGAGCCTGTCGGCGAGCAGGCCCAGGAGTTCGGCCGTGCCGATGAGGAGGGCCACCGCGACCGACAGGCCGGTGATCGTGAGGTTGTAGTAGACCTTGCGGACCGGCTTCGAGAACGCCCAGCCGTAGGCGAAGTTCATGAAGGAGCCGTCGATCGTGTCGAGCAGGGACATGCCGGCGGCGAAGAGAACGGGCAGGGTGAGGATCGCGTACCAGGGCAGCCCGGAGGCCGCGCCCGACCCGGCCAGGACCAGCAGCGCGATCTCCGTCGCCGTGTCGAAGCCGAGGCCGAACAACAGACCCAGCGGGTACATCTGCCAGGGCTTGGTGATCGACTTCATGACACGGCCGAGCAGGCGGTTCATGAACCCGCGGTTGTTCAGCTGCTCCTCCAGCGCGGCCTCGTCGTAGCAGCCGGAGCGCATCCGCCGGAACACCTTCCAGATGCCCACCAGGACGACCAGGTTGACCGCGGCGATCAGATAGAGGAACGCGCTCGAGACGGTCGTACCGATCAACGCGGTCACGTCATGCAGACGGGAGTCGTCGTCGCGCACCGGTCCCGCGAGGGCCTTCACGCCGAGCGAGAGCAGCAGCGCGAGGACGAAGACCACGCTGGAGTGGCCGAGCGAGAACCAGAAGCCCACCGACAGCGGCCGCTGCCCCTCCCCCATCAGCTTGCGCGTGGTGTTGTCGATGGCCGCGATGTGGTCGGCGTCGAAGGCGTGCCGCATCCCGAGGGTGTAGGCGGTCACGCCGATGCCGATACCGAAGGACTTCTCGCCGACGCCGTAGTGGTGCGGGGCGACGATGGCGACGAGGACGAACCAGCCGATCACGTGCAGCGCCACCACGACCGCGGCCATGCCGCCCGCCCTGACCCACTCCTGCCGCGTCATGGAGCCACGGACGCGGTGCCATACCGAGCCCCTCGCGGGGACGGTGGCGGGGAGGAGGGGCGGAGCGGAGTCAGGGGCGGCCGTCATCGGGCGGAGAATCCTTCTGCAGGGGCTACGGCCGCGATCAGCAGCCTTGTGCCATCCTGCGGTACCTGCAAGTCATGTGCAGTAAAGGCCGTGACAGAACTTTCCCACGAGTGGGGAAAACGCCCCGTCAACGGGGCGGCGGGCCGCCGGGTCGACCTCGCCTTGCTCGGCCGTCATCCCGGCCCGTGTGCGCTCACGTTCGGCGCGACGTGGAGGTCCATCCCGGCGGCCGGCGCGGTGGGCCAGTCGCGGGCGTAGGCGGGTGGCGCAGCGCCGGGCCGGGTGAGGACGGCGACGGGCATACGGCGGGACGCCCCGGCGATCCCCGACTCGGTGCTGTTGGTGTTGTGGCCGAATGCCGCCGCGGAGGTGCATCCCGCGTAGTACGCGACGGGGACCGACAGATGGCCGGTGAGCAGACAGGGCGGGCGCACTCCGAGGCGGTTCAGCTCGGCCGCGGTGCGGGCCCAGTCGCGGTGATGGCCCGTGGTGCGGTCCACCGTGCGCTTCAGCACGGCGAACTGCACCGCCAGGTGGCCCGTCAGCCCGATCGCGAGCAGCACCGCGGCGACCGGACGCCACCGCCCCGCCGGGGTGGTGGCGAGGTGGAACAGCGCGTCGGCGACCGGGATCGCGAGCAGGGCGTAGGCGGGCAGCAGGAAGCGCGGGGCGGCGTACCCGATCAGGAAGAGATACGGCACGGCGGCCGTGGTGGCGCAGGCCAGCGGGACGAGGCTGGCCCGGGCGCGCCCGGCGCGGACGGCGACCACCAGTCCGACGGCGGCCAGCAGCGGGAGGATCACCCACCAGGCCATGACGGCGGGGTCCGGCAGCGGCCCGGTGCAGGGGCGGCACAGGGCACGGCCGCCCAGGCTGCGCAGCTGGTCGTCGACGGCGAACTGCGGGCCGAGTCCGCCCTGGATGCGGGAGCCCTCGTGCAGGCGCTCGGGCAGGCCGCCGTAGCTGACGTACGCCTCGATCACCCACTGCGCGCCGCCCGCCACGAGTCCGGCGACGAGAGCGAGGGCGGGCCGTGGGCGGCGGCGGACCGCGGCGACGACGAGCAGCGGGAGGGTGACCCACACGGCGTCGGTGGGCCGCATCCACGCCATGAGCGCTGTACCCGCCACGACCCCCCACAGGGCCCTCGGGTGCGCGCGGGCCCGTAAGAAGCAGCCGGCCGCGGCGAGCCCGCCGACGGCCACCCAGTAGTTGGGCATGGCCTGCGGGCCGTAGAAGAGAGTGACCCACAGGGACGCGAACAGGGCGCCGCCCGCGGCGAGGACGCGGGCCGGGAAGAGGCCGCGCCAGGCGCGCAGGGCCAGGTAGAGGCCGAGGCCGGACAGCACCGCGAGATAGACGCGCAGGAGTTCCGTCGAGGTCGACCAGCTCGCGATCGGCGCCACCAGCAGGGACACACCGCGGGCGCGCGGGGCGCTGAAGAAGGCGGCCGGAGCCTGCGCACCGACCTGGCTGACGTACACGGTCTCGTCCCAGCCGAGGCCCATGCCGGGGCGTACGAGGACGAGTTGGGCCAGGGTGAAGGCGGCGGCCACCGCCACCAAGGACCAGTTGCCCCGAGCCCACCGGGAAGCGTCGGAGGCGACCGACGGTGTCCGTCGGTCGCCTCCGACGAGCAGGACACTGTCGCCGTGGGCCATCGTCCACCCCTCACCCCGTATGCCGCGGGGACTTGTCCGATCCACAAAGGCCTGGACAAGGTAACCCGCCGCTGGAGGAAGTGCGGGACGGAGTTCGGCCAACCGGCGCCGGTGCGAGCCGCCCGTCCGGGTCAGCGGGCGTGCGGGGCGCGGTGCGGAGGCTGGCTCGGGGCCGCGCGGTCCCGCGATGCCGGGACGGGGCGGACGACAGGACCGTCCCCGTTCACGGTGAGCGCGGCGCCGTGGTGGCGGATCGTCAGAGGAGCGCCCGACATCAGGGTGTACGTCGCCTTGTCCGGACCGATCTCCACCCGCAGGCTGCGGCCCATGAACTGGAGGTTGAAGGCGAGGCGGCTGAACCGCTCGGGCAGACGGGGCGCGAAGCGGAGGGATTCGCCGTCGCGGCGCAGACCGCCGAACCCGGCGACCAGAGCCGTCCAGGTGCCGGCGAGGGAGGCGATGTGGAGCCCGTCGCGGGTGTTGCTCTCCAGGTCGGCGAGGTCCATCAGCGCCGCCTCGGCCGTGTAGGCGTAGGCGAGGGACAGATGTCCCGCGCGGGCGGCGACGACCGCCTGGACGCAGGCCGACAGGGAGGAGTCCCGTACGGTCAGGGGCTCGTAGTAGGCGAAGTTGCGGGCGATCTGCTCCTCGTCGTGGAACTCCTCGAACCAGCCGCTGCACAGGTACATCGCCAGCACCAGGTCCGCCTGCTTGACGACCTGCTTGCGGTAGATGTCGAAGTAGGGGAAGTGCAGCATCAGCGGGTACTGGTCGGCGCGGGTGTCGGCGAAGTCCCACTGCTGGTAGCGGGTGAAGCCCGCGTGCTGTTCGTGCACGCCGAGTTCGTCGTTGTAGGGGATGTGCACGGCCTCGGCGGCGTCCCGCCAGGCGGCGCTCTCCTCGTCGTCGACGCCGAGTGCGGCCGCCCGCTCCGGATGCCGGGCGCAGACGTCGGCGGCCGCGAGGAGGTTCGCGCGGGCCATGAGGTTGGTGTACGTGTTGTCGTCGGCGACCGCGCTGTACTCGTCGGGGCCGGTGACGCCGTCGATGTGGAAGACGCCGTGGTGGTCATGATGGCCGAGCGAGCGCCACAACCGGGCCGTTTCCACGAGGAGTTCGACGCCGGTGTCCCGTTCGAAGTCCGTGTCGCCGGTGGCCTCGGTGTAGCGCACCGCGGCGTCCGCGACGGCGGCGTTGACGTGGAAGGCGGCGGTACCGGCGGGCCAGTACGCCGACCCTTCCGAGCCCTCGATGGTCCGCCACGGGAACGCCGCGCCGTTCAGGCCGAGTTGCACGGCCCGCTCTCGGGCGGCGGGCAGTGTCTTCTGCCGCCAGCGCAGGACCTCGGCAACGGCACCGGGCTCGGTGTAGGTGAGCAGGGGCAGCACGAAGGTCTCGGTGTCCCAGAACGCGTGCCCGTCGTAGCCGGAACCGGTCAGTCCCTTGGCGGGAATGGCCCGTTGCTCGGCGCGGGCGCCTGCCTGGAGCACGTGGAAGAGTGCGAAGCGGACTGCCTGCTGGATCTCCTCGTCGCCGTCGACCTCGACATCGGCACGGGCCCAGAAGTCGTCGAGGTAGCCGCGCTGTTCGTCCAGGAGGCCGTCCCAGCCGCTGTGGGCCGCGGCTGCCAGAGCCGCGTCGACCTGGTCGCTCATAGCGGGCCGGGAGCGGGCCCCGGACCATCCGTGGGCGACCAGCTTCTCCACGCGCAGCCGCTGCCCCGGCTCCAGGACGGAAGTGACCGTCAGCCGGGCCAGGTCCACCGTCTCCTCGCTGCTCGTGGTGGTGCGTTCGGGCCCTTCGATCACGTGGTCGGCGGCCACGGCGACGCGCAGTCCGCTCTGCCGGGTGCGGTGCACAAGCCGCAGCCGGGTGCCGTCGGCGAAGCCCTCCTCGTGCTCCAGCGGTGACTTGAGAACCTTGGACGCGCGTGGGTCACCGTTCGTCCCGGGCAGGCTCTCGTTGGTGACGAGTTCGGACTGGATCACCACCCGGGTGCGGCTGTCGACGGGCTCCACCTCGTAGGCCACGGCGGCGACCGCCCGCTGGGTGAGCGAGACAAGCCGGGTCGAGCGCACCCGTATCCGCGAGCCGGCGGGCGAGATCCACTCACAGGACCGTTCAAGGACGCCCCGGCGCAGGTCCAGGGTGCGTTCGTGGGCCACCAGAGTGCCGTAGCGCAGATCGAAGGGCTCGTCGTCGACGAGGAGCCGCACGATCTTGCCGTTGGTGACGTTGATGGCGGTCTGGCCGGACTCCGGATAGCCGTATCCCGCCTCGGCGTACGGCAGCGGGTGCAGTTCGTGGACGCCGTTGAGGTAGGAGCCGGGCAGGCCGTGCGGTTCGCCCTCGTCGAGGTTGCCGCGCCAGCCGACATGGCCGTTGGACAGAGCGAACACGGACTCGCTCTGGGCCAGGACGTCGAGTTTGAGGGAGGTCTCGCGGACGGCCCAGGGCTCGACGGTGTAGGAGCGCTGGGTGATCACGCGTGTCCTCCGAGCTCGGCGAGACCCTTCACGACGATGTCCGCGCCGTGCTCGTACAGGGCGTCGGCCTGTCCGACGCGGTCGAGGCCGACGACGTATCCAAAGCCTCCGGCGCGGCCCGCGTCCATGCCGGCGAGGGCGTCCTCGAAGACGGCGGACCGCGGTGCGTCCAGACCCAGGTCGTGAGCGGCGGCGAGGAACGTGTCGGGGTGCGGCTTGCCGGGCAGCCCGCGCTCGGCCGCGACCACGCCGTCGACGCGTACGTCGAAGAGGTCCTCGGCGTCGATCGCGCGCAGCACGTCACGGCAGTTGGCGCTGGAGGAGACGATCGCGGTGCGCAGACCCTGGGCACGGGCCGCGCGGATGTAGGTCAGGGTGTCGTCGTAGGCCTCGACGCCGTCCGTGCGGATCTTCTCCAGGACGAGGGCGTTCTTGCGGTTGCCGAGGCCGTGGACCGTCTCCGCTCCCGGTGGATCGTCCGGGTTCCCGTCCGGCAGTTCGATGCCGCGGGAGGTGAGGAAGGTGCGCACCCCGTCGGCCCGCGGCAGGCCGTCGACGTACTTGTCGTAGTCGTGGTCGTCGAAGGGCCGGAAGTGTTCGCCCTCGCGTTCGCGCAGGAACGCGTCGAACATCTCCTTCCACGCGGCGGCGTGTACGACGGCCGTCCTGGTGACGACCCCGTCGAGGTCGAACAGGCAGGCCTTGATCTCTTCTGGCAGACCGAGCTCCGTCATACAGAACCCCGTTCCCTGCCAGGCGCCGTTCAACAGACGGATTCAGTCGTGCGGGAACGAGTGGTGCTCGTGGGCCACCAGCCAGCGGCCGCGCTCCTTGCGCAGACCGAAGGTGAGCCTGATCCGGAGACCGGGGTGGGCGGCGAGTTCCTCCGGGGTGGCGCAGCGCACCAGGGCGTGCGCGTAGGCGACATCGGTGCCCGCGATGATGTGAAGGGACTCGATGTCGAAGCAGCCGCCCTGGGCCTGCCACGCGAAAAGGGGCGGCCATGCGGCACGGTACGCGGCGAGGCCACGGATGCCGTCATGGGGCGACGCCACGTCGAACATCACGATGTCCTGGGCGTGGTCCGCGCTCACACCGGCGAGGTCGCCGCGGTGGACGGCGGCGGCCCAGGCGGTGATGAGGGCGCGGATCCGCGCCTCGTCGGGCATGTCGGAGTCGTGGAGCACGGCGTGCCCTCCTTTCTCCCCCTTCCCCGTCCAGGGTGCCTGGCCGGCCCGAAGTCCTCGAATGACAGACTCGGCGTGTGCCACTGACCTTCGACGACCTTGTGACCCGCGCCCGCTCCCTCACCGTGCCCGGCAGGCGGACCGTGCTCGGTGTCGCCGGCGCCCCCGGCGCGGGCAAGACGACCCTGGCCGAGCACTTGGTGCGGGCGCTCAACGGCTCCGGGGAACCCTGGGTGGCGCACGTCCCCATGGACGGCTTCCACCTCGCGGACGTGGAACTCGACCGGCTCGGGCTGCGCGACCGCAAGGGGGCGCCGGAGACCTTCGACGCGGCCGGGTACGCGGCGCTGCTGCGGAGGCTGCGCGAGGAGACGGACGACGTGGTGTACGCGCCGGGCTTCGAGCGGGTCCTGGAGCAGCCGATCGCCGGGGCGATCCCGGTCCAGCCGACCGCGCGTCTGGTCGTGACGGAGGGCAACTATCTGCTGGTGTGGCCCGGGGTCCGGCCGCAGTTGGACGAGGTGTGGTTCTGCGAGCTGGACGAGGACGAGCGGGTGCGCCGGCTGGTCGCCCGGCACGAGGAGTTCGGCAAGTCCCACGACGAGGCGGTGGCGTGGGTACGGCGCTCGGACCAGCGCAACGCGGAGCTGGTCGCGGCCACCCGGGAACGGGCCGACCTCGTGGTGCCGGTGTCGGCGCTTTCGCGATGGGACGCGTGACCCCCTCCGTCGTGCCTCAGCAGGCGGAGAGCTTCAGTTCCGGCTCCCCCTGTGCGTCACCCGCCGGGGCGCCGATCCTCGCCGTGAACGCCTCGGTGCGTACCGTCAGTCCGTCGCCGTCGCGTGCGAAGGCCGCCGTGAGAACCGCTCCGGGGCCGTAGCGGACGGCGAAGGCGTGCAGGTCGTCCGGTGCGTCCGGGACGGGGTCGGCCTCCAGGGCCGTGGAGCTGACCAGGTGGCGCCAGCCCTCGTCGGGGTTGCCGTAGCCGCGGGGGTCGGCGGCCAGGGCGAAGGCCGCCTGCTCCTGGGTCGTCTCCGAGCGGGCGTCGAAGTGGTCGAGGCCCGCCGTCTCGGGGTGCGTCAGCCTCAGGGCGCCCACGGCGGTCACCTCGCCCTCGGCCGTCCGGCGTACCTTGTCGCCGTCGTCCTCGGCGTACGGCAGCCCGGCCAGGAGGTAGGGCCTGCCGGGGAGCCGTTCCACGGTGACCGTGGTCCACAGGCTGGTGCCGTCGGTGACGTACAGGGACTGGAGGTGGCGCAGGACGTGGTCGCGGCCGACGACCGGCTTGGTGACCAGCTTGGCCGTGAGGCCGTCGGCGCGCACGTCACGGACCCGGACTTCCCCCATGGGGCGGCACAGCAGGAAGCCGTCGACGACGGGGCCGAAGCCGTGCTGGCGGTTGACGGCCGCGGGCAGGTAGTAGGTGCCCGCGGCCTCGACGACCGCCGGGGTCATCGCGGAGTCGAAGGCCACCGAGACCGTGCCGGCCCGCAGTTGGTGGCGTGCGACGGCGGTGGACGGCTCCCGGTGCCAGCGTGCGGTGTCCTGGATCTGCCAGATCAGCATCCAGGCGAAGTGGCCGTCCACCCCGCCGTCCTCCTTGACCGCGTGCCGGCCCCAGCGGCTGTCGCCCCGGTAACGGCCGAGGTCGGCGCCGATGCGGGCGCCGAAGTAGCGCAGGCCGAGGACCGACTCGAAGGCGGAGTGCTGCTCGCTGTAGCGCGGGCCGCCGTTGTCGAAACCGCCGTTCGTCAGCCGGGCGTCGAGGTAGCGGGCCAGGGTGTCGCCGTCCTCGGCGAAGATCTCCTCGCCGCTGACCCGGTGGGCCTGGGCGAGGAAGGACAGGGAGATGGGGCCGTAGTTGTTGTCGTAGGCGCCGCCGTGCTCGGGGGGCAGGGCCGCGCCGCGGTCGGTGACCCGGTGGGCGCGGATCTCCTCGCGGTACAGCTGGAGTGCCCGCGCGCGGACCGACTCCCCTTCCGCACCGGGCAGATGGGCCGCCAGCATCAGGCCGCCGACCACACAGCCGATCGCCTGGTTGCCGGCCTCCTGCGGGTTGAAGAAGGTCGCCTCGGTCAGCCAGCGCCAGTATCCGCGGGCCACGTCGAGGAGTTCGGTCCGCTGCTCGTCGTCGACGAGTCCCTCCGCCGCGTCCAGCACGTTGACCGCCTGGAGCAGCGCCCACACCGTGCTCGGCCAGTCGCCGATGGGGTGGGCGCCCGCAGCCAGGGTGTAACGGGCGTACGGCAGACCGGAGTCGCGTACCTTCAGGTTCGGATAGCCCGGGTTGTCGTCGGTGTACACCCGCTCGCGCAGATGGAAGGCGAGGCTGCGGCCGACCGCCTCCGGCAGTCTCGGGTCCTTGCCGCGCTGCCAGGCGAAGGCGAGCAGAGAGGTGATGCCGAGCGAGGTGTCGCCGATGTCGTCGAGGCAGTCGGGGTGTTCGAGATTGCCCTCGGGGGTCAGCCGGGCGAGGGCCTGCTCGGTGACGTCGGCGAGGACGGCGTCGTAGGCCTGCGGGGTGTCCGGGAGGTCGTGCAGCGGCCCGAGCTGGCGTGGGAGGTGCAAGGAGATCAGCCCTTCATGCCTGAGAAGTGGCGCGCAGTGTGAGGGTCAGTGCCTGCGGTCCGTGCCCACCGAGGTAGACGCGGTTCCCGGTCGTCGCGTCGGTGCCGCCGACCACGGTGTAGTCCTGGCCCGGGTCGTAGCGCAGTACGTCGGTCCGGTCCGGCCCGGCGAGCGGTTCGCCCGTCTCGACGGCGGCCTCGACCCGGATCTCGTCGTCGCCGACGCGGTAGGTCAACGGCTCGGTCGTCAGACACCAGCTTCCGTCGCCGAGGGGTACGGCGCCCTGCGGCTCGCCGCCCGGCCGGAAGGTCAGTTCGAGGGCCCAAGGCACCGATGGGCCGCTGATGTCGATCCGCAGATCGCACCCGTCCTCCCGCAGGTCGACCTCTACCCGCGTCGTGTGGGAGACCTCGTCCTGAGGGCGGTCGGGGAAGGCCATCGCCGCGGAGAAGCGGCCCTCGTCCAGCAGGCGGTAGGCGCCGTCGTCGCGCCTGCGGTCCTTCGGGAGCGGCTGGTAGTAGGCGGTGGTGAGGGTCTGGGTGAGCCGGTACCGGTTGTCGCCGAACTGTTCCATGTCGGCGGCACGGAACGGGCCCAGGTCGAAGAACACCCGCGAGAGGCGGACCGCGTCGAGGACGGCGGCACCGGCGAACAGGCGCAGGAAGGTGGGGTTGCAGGCGAGGCCCGAGCGGATGCGCCGGTGCTCGGGCACGTCGGATCCGCCGTACACCACGGTGTGCGCGGTGGCCGAGACGTGTGCGGCGAGACGTGCGGTGGGGAGGTACCGGGCGCGCGGAAGCTCCTCCGCGTCCGGGGCCGGCAGGTGGCGGCACAGATCCGGGGTGAGGAGGGTCTGGGCGAGCAGGTCGGGGTCGTCGATGCCGTCGGCGGCCGCCAGGCGGGCCGCGCGGGCGAAGTCGCCCCGGCCGGTGCGGATCGCGAGCAGCCGGTAGTGCGGCAGGTAGGGCCAGAGCGGGAACGAGAGCTTCTGGTCCTGGCGGCGCGAGTGGACGGTCTCCACCGTGCCGTCCGGCCTGATGAGATCCAGCGTCGCGGCGAGGTTCCGTTCGACGACGTCCCTCAGGTCGGCACGGTCGAGCACGTCGGCGAGAAGCAGCAGCGACGGATTGGTCACGATGGACGCGTAGACGGCGCTGCGTTCCGAGTACAGGCCCTCCGCGTCGATGTCGACACCCTCGCCGAGCCACTCCTCGACGCGGGCGAGGAGTCGGGCGTCGGGGAAGGACCGGTGCAGCCGGGCCAGCGCCGCGCTCAGCTCCCAGCGGTGGTTCGGGGTGTGCACCCCGCCGGTCAGGAGAGGGCCGGTGGCGGCGTCGGCGATCTCGGCGAGAGCGGCCGTCACCTCGTGCAGTTCCGGCCCCGCGCCGGCGGCGAGGACGTGGGCGTCGCACACGTCGTTGACGGTGAACGCGGAGTCCGGCGGGGACTGCACGTTGTCGCCGCCGCCGAAGAGGCCGGTGCCGGACTGTACGGCCCGCAGGGCACGCAGGTGGGTCAGCGCGGCGGCGACGGCCCGCTCGCTGCCGTACAGGTCCGAGTCCGGGGAACGGTAGGCCGCGACCAGGGTCTTCACCCCCTGCGCCAGAGCACGGTGCGTCGCGCCGGTGGGCTCCTTGTCGGGGGCGGCCGCCATCGAGACGGCCGCCCGGTCGGCAGCCGCGGCCACCTCGCGGACGAACTCGTGGTCGAGCGGGCTGTGCAAGGTCAGTCCTTCAGTCCGGCGTTGATGTCGGCGCCCATGACGTAGCGCTGGAAGACCAGGAAGACGGCGATCAGCGGGATCATGGAGATGACCGAGGCGCCGAGCAGGACCGACCAGTTGATGTTCTGCGCGCCCACGATGCTCTGGATGCCGATCTGCACGGTGAACTTGTTCGGGTCGTTGAGCATCAGCAGCGGCCAGATGTAGTCGTTCCAGCGCCACTGGAAGGACAGGATGGCCAGGGTCAGCATGATGGGCCGGGACAGCGGCACCATGATCCGCAGGAAGATCGACAGTTCACGGGCACCGTCGATGCGCGCGGCTTCCACCAGTTCGTCGGGGACCGTCAGGAAGAACTGGCGGAACATGAAGCATCCGGTCGCGGTGAGCACGGCCGGAAGGATGATGCCGGCGAACGAGTTGTAGAGGCCGAGGTTGCGGACCACCAGGAACTCCGGGGCGAGCATGACCTCACCCGGCAGCATCGTGGTGGCCAGGATGCACAGGAAGAACGCCTTGAGCCACTTGTTGTCGTACTTGGCCAGCGCATACCCGGTGCAGCAGCTGACCCCCACGGTGAGGATCGTCGTGATCACGCACACGATGGCCGTGTTGATGAAGTACTGGGAGAAGTTGGCGCTGTCCCACGCCGCCTTGAATCCCGACAGGGTGGGGTTGTGCGGGACCAGCGTCAGCGGATAGGAGAACAGGTCGCTGGCCGGTTTGAGGGAGCTGAGGACGAACCACAGCACCGGGAACCCGTACAGGCAGGCCATGATCCACAGCAGTGTCGTCGCGGACACCGCCTGCCGGAGCCCACCGCTGGCCGTCTTGCGGGGCCGCTTCTTGGAGACTCTCCTTCCGGCGTCGATGTCGGCCGGGCGCGGGATGTCTGTGGTTGTCATCGGTTCTCCACCCGCCGGTTGACGATCAGCTGGATGATCGCGACGGCCATCAGGATGAGCATGAGCACGAACGAGGCGGCGCTCGCGTAGCCGATCTGGCCCCGTTTGAAGCCGGTCTCGTAGATGTACTGGACGAGCAGGTTGTTCGAGGTGCCGGGTCCGCCGTTGTTGAGCGCGACGAACACCGGGTACTCCTTCATCGAGTTGATCGTGTTGAGCAGGATCACGATGAACGAGGTGGGCGCGATGCTCGGCAGGGTGATGCTGAAGAACTGGCGCCAGGGGCCGGCGCCGTCGAGCGAGGCGGCCTCGTAGTACGACACGGGGACGTTCTTGATCGCCGCGATGAACAGCAGCATCGTGAAACCCGTCCAGGCCCAGGCCGCCGCCATCACCACCACGAGCAAGGAGAGGTCCGCGTTGGACTGCCAGGGAACGGCGTCTCCGCCGAACTTCTCGATGACGTAGTTGACCAGTCCGAAGTTCTCGCCGAACATCCACCGCCACAGGACACCCACGACGATGGGCGACAGCAGCCACGGGATGAAGAAGACGACGCGGGCGACCGACCCGCCCTTGGCGTGCTTGCTCACCACCAGGTTGGCGGCGAGCAGCGAGACGACGAAGTTCAGCGGCACGAACAGGACGGTGTACAGCAGCGTCCGGGTCAGCGCGTCGTAGAACGTGGAGTCCCCGAACAGGTTGTGGTAATTGTCCAGTCCGACCCACTGGAACACCCCCACGCCCGTGTAGTTCGTGAAGGAGTAGACGAGCCCGATCACCGCCGGCCAGACGAAGAACAGCGCGAAGAGCACGACGTTGGCCGCGATGAGGACGAGCGGCGCAAGGGTGTACTTACTGCGTCTCCTGGGCGGGCTCGCGGACACGGCGGACACGTCCGAGGCGCGTTTTGTCATCTTCCTGACTCCGTGCTGGTGGAATGGGTTCCGGTGGGCTCAGGCCATGAGCCCGGCATACGGGGCGCCCGAGGCCGGGCGGCGGTGTCTCGACCCGCCGCCCGGGCCTGCCGGCCTGCGCTCAGCCGCCGACCTGCTGGTTGTAGCCGTCCACGATGTTCTGCAGGGCCTTGTCGGCCGACTGCTGGCCGTTGATCGCCTTGCCGAGCTCCGTCTTGGTCGGGTCCTCGGTGAGGCTCTTGCCCTTCAGCACCCACTGCGTCTGGGCGCCGTTGAAGTAGCCGGAGATCGGGGCGTAGAGCGGGATCTCCTCGTTGTAGAGCTTGAACGCCGCCTGCGCCGCCTCGGACTTGAAGGGGTACGTCGGGTTCAGACCGCTCTCGACCGGCAGGAACCCGGACGCCTCGCACAGGGCCTTGTAGTGGGCCGGCTCGTACAGCCAGGACAGGAACTTCGTCGCGGCCTTGGACGCGTCGCCGTTGTTGTTGAAGCCCACCACCAGGCCGCCGCTGTTGACGTCACTGGCCTGCACCGGCTGGGCGGGGGTCGGGACGCTCGCCCACTCGAACTTCTTGATGCTGTCCGCGAAGGAGGCGACCTGCCACACGCCGGACCAGTACGCGACCACGTCACCGCTCTGGAACATGGCGGACGGGTCGGCGCCGCTCGTCCACACCGACTTCGGCATGGTCTTGTCGTCGTTCCAGCCGACGAACGTGTTCACGGCCTTCTTGGTCGCCGCGTCCACCGAGAACTTGCCGGAGTCGTCGGCGTGGACGTACTTGCCGCCCATCTCGTACACCATGGCGCGCAGCCGGGAGGGCGACTGGTCGAAGGTCAGGGAGTACTTGGCGCCGGTCTTCTCGCGGACCTTGTTCGCCGCCGCGATGAAGTCGGTCCAGGTCCAGGTCTTCGACGGCGAGGCCGGGAAGGAGACGCCCGCCTTCTCGAACAGCGACTTGTTGATGAACAGGCCGGACGCGGTGACGTCCGAGGGGATGGCCAGCACCTTCCCGGACGAGTCCTTCGCCAGGAAGTTGGCGTTGATGTTGTTGCTCTTCTTGTTGGCGATGGAGCTGAGGTCGAGCAGCTTGCTCGACCAGATCGGGTCCAGCGCCGGCACGGCGGCCACGTCGGGCAGGGAGTTCGCCTGCGCGGCGTTGTGCAGCTTCGTGGTGTAGCCGTCGTAGGGAATGTTGACGAGCTTGAGGTTGACGCCCGTTTCCTTCTTGTACTGCGTCACCATCTTCTTCCAGCCCGCGTCCTGCCCCGGAACCGTGGAGATCCAGAACGTCAGGGACTTGGAGGTCCCGCCCGAGTCGCCCCCCGATCCGCAGGCGGAGAGCAGCAGGGCACCCGCCGAGGCGGCGGCAGCGAGGGAAACCAGGCGGCGCATGCCGCCGCGGCCGAGACGGCTAGAGCGCCGCACACCCACAGTGGTCATCTTCGATCCCTTTTTTTCGTGGTAGGGGACGGAGCACGGCGCCGACCGAGGCGGCACGGGTGCATTTTGCAGGAAGGGGTGCTTTCCGAGGGCGCGGCCTCGCCCGGCCGCGTCATCCTGACGGGCGAGGGTCCCCGGCCGCTGTGGCCGCCACCGCACGGGCACGCCCTCGTGCGGTTGCCGTACGTCGAGTACGGGCGGGACGCTCGCCCAAGCCGGCGTCCCGGCCGACTTAGAAAGCGCTTGTCCGGACATTGGCAGACCGAGTCCGAAACCGTCAATCCTTCGTCCGCGCCGCCTGGGTCACGGTTTGGACTCCTCTTGCGACCGCGAGCCGGGCGGCACCCACGACCGTACCGAGATCACCGACCTGGCTGCTGACCACCTCGGTGGGCCAGCTGAGTCGCTCCAGCTCGGCCCGCACACCGGGCAGGAGCTGCGGAAACGCGCCGGTACTGCCGCCCAGCACGAGCAGTCCGGGGTCCAGTACCGCGGTCACGGCGGCGGCCAGCCGGCCCACGTCCACGGCGTGTCTGGCAACCACCGCGCCGGCTGTGGCGCTGCCCTGTCCGGCGAGGGTGAAGAGCTGCTCGGCGCTGCGAGGGCAGGCGCCGTCGGATTCCGGCCAAGCCTCCGCGGCCCGGCGCAGCAGGGAGCGGGACCCGATGTACTCCTCCAGGGCCTCGTGGCGGGGCTCCAGGTCGTCGTCCCAGGGGTAGGGCAGTCTGGCGAGCTCTCCGGCGGCGCCGTTGGCACCGGCCAGCACCTGTCCGCCCACGACGATGCCGAGACCGATACCGACGCCGATCCGCAGGTAGCCGAAGGTGTGACGGCCGCGGGCCGCGCCCTCGTGCAGTTCGGCGAGGGCGGCGCAGTTGACGTTGTTCTCCAGGTGGACGGGGACTCCGGGCGGCAGCGCGACGGCCACCGCGTCGAAGACGGGTCCGGCCTTGGCCGTGGCGGGGCGCATGCGCTGCGGCGGGGTGACGTCACCGACGGCCACGACGATGGTGCGCAGCGGGGCGTCGGGGGGCAGCGCGGACAGGGCGTCGCGCACCACGTCGGCGGCCTCGTCCCGGGGTCCGGTGGCCTCGGCGAGCAGGGTGCCGTCGAGGGCGCAGCCGCGCACCCGGGTGAGGGCGGGGCCGAGATCGACGGCGAGCACGGCGCCCGCGGCCGGGCCGAGGCGGTACACGGCGGCGCTGCGGCCCGTACCGCCGGAGGAGGTGCCGGAGTGGGCCGCGAGATGGACGCCCTCCAGTTCGGCGACGGCGGAGGAGACCGTCGGCTTGGACAGGCGCGCGAGGCTCGCCAGCTGCGGCCGGGTCGCGGTGCCGGCCTGGGCCAGCACCGCGAACACGGCGCCGGCGCTCTCGGTCAGACGGGGGGCTCTTGCCACGTCGTGTTCCACACTTCCCCCAGGTCACAGGCCGCTCTCCCGGGCCGAGCGGCTCGGCGGGAGGCGGCGATGGGTTGCTCCGGCGTCTTGCGTTCCCGCCCGGGACGGGGAGCCCGGAAAGTCGGGTGCGGGACGCCTATTGACAGGCACTGTACTTCGTTAGTTAACTTCCTAACGAACGTCACGGTACTCGCCTGCCGTGGTCCGTCAGAGGCCCGTCCCGGGGCTTCGCTAGTTCTTCAACTGCCTTGCCCCCAGGCACGGTTCGCCCACCGTCGCAGCACACAGCGCAACGACGAAAGAGGTTCCGTGCAGGACACCGCACCCCTGGTTGTCGGCATCGACGTGGGCGGCACCAAGACACAGCTGCGCGCGTTCGCGGGCGACACCCTTGTCGCCGATCACGTCCGGTCCAGCAGCGGCTGGCGGCCCCACGACCCGGTGGCCGCCGCCGGATGGCTGGCCGCACTGGCCGCGGACGCGCTTCCGGCGGGCGCCCGCCCGGCCGCGCTCGCCGTGGGCGGGCACGCCTGCGAGACCCCGCGCCAGTGCACGCAGATCCGCACCGCTCTCCAACTGCACTTCGATGCGCCCGCACTGGTCGTGGGCGACGCCGAACTGCTCGTTCCCGCGGCGGGCCTGGATAAGGGGGTCGGCCTGGTCGCCGGCACCGGTTCGGTCGCCGTGGGCCGGTTCGCCGACGGCACACCGGTCCAGGTCGGCGGCTGGGGCGCGCTCCTCGGCGACGAGGGCGGCGCCGCGGGCCTGGTCCGCGAGGCCGTACGGGCCGTGTGGGCGGCGCACGACCGGGGCGAGAAGCCCGACGCGCTGGCGCTCGCTCTGCTGTCCGGGTTCGACGTCCCCGAAGTACCCGCGCTCGGCGCCGCACTGGAGCACGCCACGGCCGCCTCCGCCGACTGGGGCCGGCACGCCCCGGCCGTCTTCGCCGCCGCCGAGGCCGGATCCCCGCTCGCTTGCACGGTGATCGCCGAGGCGGGCCGCGCCCTGGCCGCGCTCGTCGAACGGCTCGCCGCCCGCGGGGTGGTGGTCGACGACGTCGTGGTCGCGGGCAGTACCGTCCTCGCCCAGCCTTCGCTGTACGACGCCTTCGCGTCGGCACTGGCCGACAGCGTGCCGTCGGCGCGCCCGCGTCCCCTGCGGGCACCGCCGGTGGACGGCGCGGTGGCGATGGCCCGTTCACTTCTGTGACATCCGCCGGACGCCGAGTCTCCTCCGGTCCGACATGACCCGCCCGTAGTTCTTCGCTCGTACGACTTCAGAAAGCGCATTCGACGCACAGGTCGTCCGGCGCATCATGAGTCGCATCCGCACCACCTCCCCCGGCCGTACGGCCGCAGAACTCCAGAGAGAGGCAGACCCGATGTCGTCATCCGCCGGGCAGCACTCCCCCGCGCCGCTCACCGAACGCGCCATGAAGCGAAGGGGGTTCCTCAAGACGTCCCTGGGTGCCTCGGCCGGCGTCCTGGCCGCGCCCACCTTCGCCTCCTGGCTGGGCGCCGCGGACGCCAAGGCCGCCACCGCCCCCCTCGCGTTCGTCGACGACTACAAGACCAACCTCTCCGCGAACCGCACGCCCGAGACCAACGCGGTCGTCCGGGCCCTCGACGGCTTCGCGCGGATCTGGAAGACCGGCGACGCCTGGAACACCGGCACGCCGCTGCGGCCCGACATCCTGCGCGCCAATGTGCGCTACAGCATCGACGTCACGACCCGGCGCACCCCGGCCGAGGCGAAGGTGGCGTTCCTCTACGACCGTATGCACCAGAGCTACTCGACGATCGACGGCCTCGGCCCGCTCGCCGCCCTGTACAAGGCGGGCGCCAAGGCGGTCACGTCGATCACCAGCGCGCCCGACGGCACGCCCCCGACCACGATCGACGACACCCTGCCGGCCGGCGCCCCCGCCGGCTCCGCACTCGGCGCGGGCTCCCACGACTCGGACCTCGGCAAGGTGGCCGAGCTGGTGGACACCCTGCGCGGCAACTGGGCGTCGGGCAACCCGTCCAAGTACGCCTACCTGTATCCGCGTCCGTGGCGCATGAACGAGGACAGCCAGGTCGTCGACACGGGCAAGAAGGACGCTCTTGGCTACCCGGTGTACGACTCGAAGGTGGTCGTCGCGCCCCAGCTGCTGCGCCAGCGCAGCACCTCGCCGGCGGACGACGGCGGCTTCCCGAGCGGTCACACCAACGCCTACCACCTGGCCTCCCTGGCCTACGCGTACGCCGTGCCCGAGCGGTTCCAGGAACTGGTCACACGCGCGATGGAGCTCAGCCACACCCGGATCCTGGCGGGCATGCACTCCACCGTCGACGTCATGGGCGGTCGCATCATGGCGACCGCCCTGGCCGCCGCCACGCTGGCCGACCCGGCGAACGCCGAGCTCAAGGCCGCCGCCCGCGCCCAGGCGCTGGCGTACTTCACGCAGCGGACGGGAACCACCCCCGACACCCTGTTCGCCTACGCCCACTCGGACCCCGCCGACCCCTACGCGGACCGGGACGCGAACAAGCGGGCCGTCACGCCCCGGTTGACCTACGTGCTCAGGCGGGAGGGCCGCGACAAGCCCCTCACCGTGCCCAAGGGCGCGGAGGTGCTGCTGGAGACCCGGCAGCCCTACCTGACCGCGGCGCAGCGCCGTGACGTGTTGCAGTCCACCGCGCTGCCCGCCGGATACGTCCTTCTCGACGGCTTCGAGCAGTGGGGCCGCCTGAATCTCTTCGCCGCGGCCGACGGGTACGGCTCCTTCCCCGGCGACGTCACCGTCACGCTCGACGCGGCGCTGGGCGGCTTCCACGCGGCCGACACCTGGCGCAACGACATCGACGGCTGTGGCTCTCTGACCAAGCGGGGCAGCGGAACGCTCACCCTGACGGGGCACAACCGGTACACCGGCGGGACCGTGCTGAAGGAGGGCGTGCTGGTAGCGGCTTCGGCGCACGCCCTCGGCCACGGCGACGTGCGGGTGCAGGGCGGAAAGCTGACGCTGGGCGGCAAGTCGCTTCAGGTGCCCGGCACGTACAGCCAGGAGTCCGGCGCGCTGGAACTGACCCTGCGCTCGGGCCAGGAGCCGGTTCTGGAGGTGACCCGGCGCGCGGTGCTCGGCGCGGGCAGCGTGCTCTCGCTGAAGCTGGACGCGAAGAACCCTCCGAAGGCGGGCCGCACGGTCCGGGTCCTCGGCTGCCACGGCCTGCGCGGACAGTTCGACCGCGTCGAACTGAACTCCGACACCCTGCGGGCCGTACCCGTCTACACGACGGAAGGTCTGTCGGTACGACTCCTGAAGCGGTGACACCGCCCGCGGGGCGGGAGCTGATGCGAGAGTGGCCCACATGAGGTGCCTCCGGATCGCTCCCGCCACCGCCCGGCCGGTCTCACCGCGGGGCGGATGATGGCGAGCGAGCAGCAGACGGTCCTGGACACGGTTCCCGAGTCCGGGGCCCGCGACGACGAGGTGCGGCAGCCTCGACCGGTCCGGCGGTGGCTGGTGCCGCTCCTCGTCGTCGTGCTGCTCGCGCAGCTGGCGGCCGCGATGGTGACCACCGCCGTGCAGCAGACGCCCACGATCGACGAACCCGTCTACGTGGCCACGGCCGCCGAGTACCTGCACGGTCAGGGCATCCGCTACAACCCCGAGCACCCGCCGCTCGGCAAGCTCGTGATCGCCGTCGGGGTGGCCATCGCCGACCCGCACGTGGACACGGGTTTCGACGGTCCCCAGATCGACCTGGGCCCCCATCTGCTGTACCAGTCGGGCAACGACCCCTGGCGGCTGATGTTCTGGGCCCGGCTCCCGGTGATCGTGCTGACGCTCCTGTTCGGGCTGGTCGTGTTCGCCTTCGCCCGGGACCTCGCCGGACGGGCGGCGGGCCTTGCGGCACTCGCCCTGTACGCCTTCACCCCCGACGTCGTCGCCCACGGTTCGCTGGCCACGCTCGACGTGCCCATGGCGGGCTTCCTGCTCACCTCGGTGTGGCTGCTGTGGCGGGCCCGCGTACGGCCACGGCGGTACGTGCCCCTCGCCGGTCTGGCGCTCGGCGCGGCCCTGGCGACCAAGATGAGCGCGCTGCCGGCCGTGCCGGTCCTGCTGGTGCTGGCCGCCCTCTCGGTGTGGACCGCGCGCCGCGGTGCCGAGAAGCGCCGGCGGCTGCTCCACGTGCTCGCCGGGGCCGCGGTCCTGACCCTGGCCGCCGTCGCCGTCGTATGGGCGTCGTATCTCGTCGTCGATCCGCGGCTGCGGTGGACGTCCCAGGACCAGGTGCCGGTGGTGCACGGGCTGCGCGGGACCCTCGTCGAGCTGCTGCCGTTCCCCCAGGCCTACGCGGACGGCATGCGGATCCAGTTCCACTTCGAGAACTACCCGTGGGAGGGCTTCCTGTTCGGGCGGGTGTACACCGGGCACCTCTGGTACTACCTGCCCGCCGCCCTCCTGGTGAAGACCCCGCTGGGCCTGCTCGCGCTGTGGGCCGCGGGTGCCGTCGTGCTGGTGGCGGTACGGCGGCTGCGGCCCGCCGCGCCGTATCTGCTCGTGCCCGCCGCGGTGCTGCTCGCCTCGGCCATGACCGGCTCACGCGACTTCGGCACCCGGTACGCGCTCTTCCTGCCCATGTTCCTGACCGTGGCCGCGGGCTGTGTCCTCGCGGTACGCCGGCGCTGGGCGACGATGGCGACCGGGGCGCTGGTGCTGTTCGTCGCGGTCAGCTCGGTACGGGCTTTTCCCTACTATCTGCCGTACTCCAACGAGGCGTTCGGCGGACCGGCCCGTACCCATCTGCGGTTGCACGACTCCAACGTCGACTGGGGCCAGGACCTCGGCCGGCTCGCCGACCGGCTGCGCGAGCGCTACCCGGGCGAGCGGATCTGGCTCGTCTACAAGGGCAGCGGGGTGCCGTCCGCCTACGGCATCGAGGCCTCCGATCCGCGCGAGGTGCCGGTGGGCGAGGTGCGCGGACTGCTCGTCGTGTCGGACTCCTCGGTCGCCAAAGCCAGGGGCCGGCTGGCCGAGCTGATCGACAGCAGCCGTCCGGTCGACGAGGTCGGTCACTCGATCACGATCTACCGCCGATGACCACCGCGGCCCGCGTGACCCGCCTTCGCTCAGCGGACCGCCTGTTGGAACCCCTCGGCGCTCACATGCGGCATCGCCCCGCTCGTCACGCGGTAGCGGCCGTTGGGCACCTGGTCGGACCGGGAGATGTGCACGGTGAGCGGGCCCGCCCACTCGTAGCCCTGCTGTTCGCCGTGCCGGGCCAGGCTGTCCGTCAGCTCCTGGCCCACATCGCTGCCCCGGCGCACCAGTTCGTCGTACGCGAAGTCCGCGAGCTCGACGTCGTACGCGTTCGGGACCACGACCCTGCTCTCACTGCACACCACCACGTTGCTGTCGCACTCACGGCGCAGCGCGTCGAGGAGTTCGACCGGTTCCCGGCCCGCGACCCGCGCCCACAGCGTCTCCCACCCGTGCTCCATTGCCTGTTCCAGCGCGCTCAGCGCACCCATTGCGTCTCCCTGCCGAAAGCTGTGGTTTCCCCTGCGGTGTCATTCCTGGGCGAAGTCGTCGGGTTCCACCCGCGCTTCCTCGAACGCCTCGCGCAGGGTGCGTCCGCTGCCACCGGGGGCGGGGGCCTCGCTCTCCTCGTGGTGGTTGGCCACGAGGCCGTCGGTGGTGCCGGTCTTGCGCCGGTTCTCCTCGGGGACCGTCATTCGGGGCTGCTCCTCAGGTGTCGTCGAAGGTCTTGCCCAGCGGCGGGTTCCCGCTCGGGCGCGGCGTACCCGTCCCGATCGGCGGTCGCCGGACGCCTTCGTACAAGCGCTGGTCATCGAGGGGTGTGAGCTATGTTGACTCCCCGTGGCAGACAAAGGAGGCGCCCCGGTGTCATCGCCGCAGCAGGCACGCGCCCAGGCATCCGCGATCACCTCGGGCAGGACCGCACCGGAGGCGGAGGCCGCGCCGGCCTCCCAGCTCAGGACACTCTTCGACAGGCCCCGGCTCTCCCCCGGGCAGCGGCGCATCGCGCAGTACCTGATCGAGCACATCACCGAGGCGGCGTTCCTCTCCATCACCGATCTCGCGGATCGCGTGGGCGTGAGCCAGCCCTCGGTGACGCGGTTCGCCGCGGCCGTGGGCTTCAGCGGCTACCCCGCCCTGCGGGAGAAGCTCCAGGCCATCGCGCTCGGGACGCTCGCCGGCGGACCGGTCGCCGACGACGAGTCACGGGGCAACGAACTGCAGGCCGCGGTCGACGCGGAGATCGAGAACCTGGAGAACCTGCGCCGCGACTTCGCCGACCCCGACCGGGTGATCGAACTCGGCCGCAAGCTGTCCGAGTCGACCCCGCTGACCATCCTGGGCCTGCGCATCTCGGCGTCCCTGGCCGAGTACTTCGCCTACGCGGCACGCCGGATCCATCCCGACGTACGGCTGGTCACCCGCGGCGGCAGCGTCGCCTACGACGCCCTCCTCCAGTCACGCGAGGCGGGCGGCACCTGGGTGCTCGCGTTCTCGATGCCCCGGCACGCCCAGGAGACCCTCACCGCCCTGCGGGTCGCCCGCAGCGCCGGACTGAAGATCGCCCTCGTCACGGACCTGGCGCTCGGGCACGTGGCCGACGAGGCGGACGTGCTCTTCTCCACCGGCACGGGATCCCGGCTGGTCTTCGACTCCTACGCCGCGCCCGGTGTGATCGCCGCCGCCCTGCTCCAGGCCATGACCGACGCCGACCCCGAGCGCACTCAGGCGCGGCTGGAGGAGTACGAGCAGATCTCCGACCAGCACCAGTTCTTCCTCAGGGACTGATCCTCTCGCACCCCGGCCATACGGCTTCAGATCGGGGCCATCCGTAATAAATCGCGCATGAATGTTTTCATACTCCTTGCCAAGCGGACGGCATATATAAATACTTCTCACGGATCACCCCGGGACCGCTCCGGGACCGTCCGCACCCCTGTCCCCGTCACCCACCCCCACGCTGCCCGAGAGGGCTCCCTTTGCGGACATCCCGTGCCGTCGTCACCTACCCGCGTCGGCGCCCGGGGTGTTCGGTAGGGCCTCGCCTGCACGCGAGCCCATGGCGGCCCCGGTCATCCCCTAGGCCGGGGCCGCCCAAACCGTCGGACCACCCACACGACGCCGCACACCCGGAAGCGAACACCATGGCCCTGATGACGACCACGCGCACCACCACCCGTCCCGGCCCGGACTGGCCCTGCCAGGTCAAGACGCCCGGCAGCTACGACTGGGAGCGCTCGGCGACCAAGTGGCTGCGCGAGCTGGTGCCGGCGCGGTACGCGAGCTATCCGGCCCTGATGCGGCACACCGTGCTCCTCGCCCGGCATGCGCAGATCCAGGTCCAGCACGAGATCCGGGTCGCCCGCACCGCGCTGCAGACCGCCCGCGCGGACCTGCCCTCGCTCGGGCTGCCGGAGTCGGTCATCGAGCACACGATCAAGCTCTACGCGGCCGAGGTCCTCCAGCTCCAGCACATCGCCCGCAGCATCCGCGCGGTCACCCAGGCCCTGGTCGACCACCAGCACGGGCGCTGACCCGTCCCCCAGGGCATGACCCGCGCCGTGCGGGGGAATCCGTGGAGACCATGAGCACCACCGACGTACGGCACGGCGATCCGGTCACCACGGTCCTCACCTGGGAGGTGCGCCCCGGCCGGGAGCAGGAGTTCGAGCGCTGGACGCTCGGGATCACCCGCTGCGCCCGGCGGTTCCCTGGCAACGAGGGCGTCTCCTGGCTGCGCCCCGAGGACGGCCACCGCTTCCACGCGGTACTGCGCTGGTCCGACGCGCACCGGCTCACCGCCTGGCTGGAGTCGGACGAGCGGGCGGCCTGGCACGCGCGGATCGACGACATCGCCACGGAACTCGGCAGCGAACGGCAGTCGACGACCGGGCTCGAGACCTGGTTCAGTCTGCCCGGCACCACCGTGCGGCCCCCGGTCCGCTGGAAGATGGTGCTGACCACGTTCCTCGGCGCCTTCCCGTGCACCCTGCTCATCCAGTGGCTGGTGGCGCCCCACACCGCCGCCTGGCCCCTGCCGCTGCGGGCCGCGGTGTTCCCGGTCGTGCTGCTGCCGGTGCTCACGTATCTGGTGATGCCCCTGCTGAGCCGGTTGCTGCGACGGTGGCTCTACCCGCCGCCCGACCACTGACCCGCCCCTGGCCGGAGGGCACGGCCGGTCTCGTCAACCGCCGGTGTCACCGGTGTGTGGGATGCGTCTTCACCACAGCGGGATCGACACCTGGCGCATGTGCGATGCTCGACCCGTGACGAGCGAGTCGACCGGCCCTGCGCACGCCGGCACCGCCCCCGACATGGCCACGCTGGCCAAGGTCGTGGCCAGACAGCGTGCCGAAATGGACCGATTGCGGGACCAGACCGCCACCTCGGCGGTGATGGAGCGTGCCAAGGGCGCCATCATGGCGCTGACCGGGTGCACTCCGGACGCGGCCGGCGAGGAGCTGCTGCAGCGCGCCAAGACCGGCAGCCGGACACTGCTGGAGGAGTGCTGGATCACCCTCGGCTCCCTGCCCCCGCTCGGCACCACGACAGAACCCCGCGTCGGCGACGACGCTCCCGGCGCGAACCTGTCCGCCATTCCCGCGCCGACCGGCCCTCGATCCGTCCGGCCCGACACCGCCGGTCCCGCCGATCAGGACACCTGTGACCTGGACGACGGCTCCACCGCGCTCGGCCGCCTCGGCAAGGCCCTCGTCCACGTGGTCACCCCGCGGGACCTGGCCGGCTGCCTCCTGGAGGAGCTCAGGACGGACGTCGACGCCGACGCACTCCTGCTCTTCCGTTCGCTGCAGGCCGGAGGACTCGAACTGATCGGCCATGCCGGCATCGACGCCACGCTGGCCGCCCAGTGGGCGCGGGTTCCCCCGCTGAGCGGCATCGCAGCGCTCGAAGCGCTCCGGGCTCGGGAGCCCCGCTGGCTGGAGGACTTCACGACGGACCGGGATCGGCACCTGCTGATAGGGAACCCGCCCGAGCGCTGGCTGTCCCGCGCCTGGCTGCCGGTGCCGACCGGCGACGACGCCGAGGTCTGCATCGGCATCCTGCGCGCGCGGAGCGGGCCGTTCTCCTCGCAGGACCGACAGCTCCTGCAGGCGGTCGTCCGGCTGTGCGCGGGCTGGCTGCGGTCCTTCGGCGCCCGGTCGGAGCACAGCACCGCCGCAGCGGCCGCCGCCGCCCAGCCCGTGTTCGACTCGCTGCCCGGCTCGGCGGTGCTGCTCACGCCGCTGCGCGGCCCCTCCGGAGAGGTCGAGGACTACCGCATCGACGCCGCCACCGAGCAGGCCGTCGACGTCGTGGGCCGCACCGGCAGGCAGCTGCTCGGCCGGCGCATCCTGGAGTGCTTCCCGAGCTTGGCGGACGGCCCGGTGTGGCACGGCTGTCTGCGCGCGCTGACCACCGGCGAGCCGTTCGAGAGCGAGCCGTTCGCCTACCAGGAAGTCGTGGACGGCGCCGCCGCACTGGCCACCTACACCCTGCACGCGGCCCGGCTCGGCGGCGCCCTGGTCGTCACCTGGGTCCGCCACGACTCCTCCGACCGGCAGGAACAGCGCCTGGCGGACGTGCAGCGGCTGGGAAATCTGGGCTGGGCCAACTGGAACCTGGTCACCGGCGAGGGCAGCTGGTCCTCCCAGACCTTCCTCGTCATGCACCGGGACCCCGTGCTCGGACCCGTCCGGCTGGCCGGCCTCCCGGGGCTCGCGCTGCCCGAGGACGCCCCGGTGCTGGCCCAGGCCGTGCGGGAACTCGTGCGCTCGGGGCGCCAGTTCGACGTGCCCTTCCGGATCCGGGCCGGGGACGAGGTCCGCCATCTGCGGATGGTCGCCGAAGTGGTGACGGACACCGCGAACGAACCCGTGGAGGTGCACGGCTTCGTCCAGGACCTCACCGCGCAGCGCAGCGCCGAACTCGCCCTCGTCGAGAGCGAGCAGGAGATCGTGACGCAGCACGGGGTGCTGCACGCCGAGCGCACCCTGGCCGCCCGCCTCCAGCACGCGCTGCTGCCGCTGCCCACCCGGCCGGTCCGCCTGGCCGGCCTGCGGGTCGAAGTGGCCTATCTGCCCGCCCATTCGGGGATCCACGTCAGCGGCGACTGGTTCAGCGCCATCGAACTGCCCGACGGCGACGCCCTGTTCGTGGTCGGGGACGTCGCCGGGCACGGCATCGACGCCGTGGCCACGATGGCGCAACTGCGCTTCACCGCCAAGGGCATGGTCATCACGGGCTCGTCGCTGACCGGGGCGCTCGCCCGTCTCAACACCCTGCTGCTGCACTCGCGCGACTCCCACGGCACCGCGACCATGGTCCTGGCCCGCTACGACCCCGGCGAGCGCTGCCTGGTGTGGGCCCAGGCCGGCCATCCGCCACCGCTGCTGGTGCGCGGTGGACAGGTGCGCTATCTGGACCGCCCGCTCGGCATGCTGCTGGGGGCGTGCTCCGATCCGGACTTCCAGGAGGCGCGCTGCGCGCTGGAGCCGGGTGACCGCGTCCTGTTCTACACCGACGGCCTGGTCGAGCGGCCCTCCGAGGGCCTCGACCTCGGTCTGGACCGGCTCGCCGCGGCCGTCGCCGCCCACCACACGGACGAGCCCGGCTCCCTGGCCCCGGTGCTGGCCTCGGTGCTGGAGGGCGAGCGGCGCGACGACGTCTGCGTGGTGGACATCCGGGTGCCCTCCGGGCCGGAGTGAGCCGCGGGGGCATCCGCAGTACGAGCGTCCCGGCTCAGTCCGCCGGGTGGCCGGGCGAGATGGAGGTCGCGTCCGACAGCCGCAGCAGCTTCGCGCCCCCGGTGTCCTCGCGCCCGCCCCACGTCTCCGGTTCCAGGACGAACCCCACGTGGTCACCGCCCTCGACGCGCTGCACGACCCTGCCTACGAACCAGGCCGAGGCCTCGTCCAGTACGACGGCCCCGCCGGCCTCCTCCCGCCAGGGGACCCGGACGAACTTGTCCGTACGGTCCCCCGTCTCCCCGCCGAACAGCTCGGCGAGGCCACGCTGTTCGCGGGTGAGCAGATGGACGGCGAGGCGGGGCGCGGTACGGGCCACCCGGTAGGTGCGGTTGGCCTTCGACAGCCACACCGCATACCGCACGGGCTCGATCGAACACTGCGAGGAGAATCCGACGAGACAGCCCGCGCGGTCGCCGTCCGCAGCGGCGGTCACGACACACATGTCGGGGTCGAGCCGGTCGATGAACGCGTCCATGCCTGCCATCCTCCCCGATCAGCCGCCCGTGCGGGACTCCAGGTCACGCCGTGTGTCGTCGCCGTACACGCCGTCCTCGTCGCCGCGGATGCCGTACCAGAGCTGGAAGCGGGCCACCGCTGCGGTCAGGGTCGTGTCGTAGGTGCCGTCGGTGGAGCCGTTGTCGTACACGTTCGGGATGTGGCGCAGGCGTTCCTGGAGGTCGCTCACCTCGGGGCCGCTGTCTCCCTGGCGGAGGGTGCCGGACCCGTCGGGGTCGGTGGCGCCGGAGGCCGTCGGGGTGGTTGTGGGGGCCGCCGACCCGGACGCGGACGCGGTCGGCCGCGGGGCCGCCGCGGCGGGGCTCTCTCCGCGTCCGGCGAGCAGGAGCGCGCAGCCGAAGCCGATCACCGCGGCCGCGGTCACGGCCATCGCGATCGCCGTACGGCGCAGTCCCGGCACCCGTCCGCGAGGGATGTCGCGGGAGCGCCGAGAGCGGTCGTGGTCGTCCCTGACGGGTGGCAGTTCCTGGGTCGACTCCTCGGCTCCCGACGGCGGGCCGGGCAGCGCGAAGGACTCGTATCCGACGGGCGCCCGGGGCGGCATGTCCTTCATCAGCTCCGCGAGCGCGTCGGTGCGGCGCGGACGCAGCACCCTGATGGGTTCGAGGGGCGTCCGGTCCGGCGACGCCCCTCGGTCGGACGGTGTCGGCATCCTGGTCTCCTTCCGTCCCGCGCACACGGGTCTGAGCCGGTCCCCGGTGAGTGATACGGCGCCAGGAGCCCGGGAGTTCAGTGCTCGTGCTCGGTCCTTCGGGGTCTGGTGTTCATCGGGAAGCAGCAGCGAGAAACCGGTGCAGGGATGCCTTCATCGCCCCGACGAAGTCGTCCCTGCCCTCGTCGTCCAGGGCGTCCAGGGAGAGATACGGATTGAGGTCCTCCAGCTCGACCAGCAGAAGTCCGCCGTCCGGGGCCCGGCAGGCGTCCACCCGCTGGATGCCGTGACCGAGGGCGTTCCAGTCGATGAAGCGCCGGGCGAACTCCAGGTCGTCGGGGGTGGGCCGGTACGGCTCCAGGGCCCAGCGCCGGTCGGCGTGCGGGGCGTGCAGGGCGTACTGGAAGTGGTGGTCGACGAAGTAGAAGGAGACCTCGTAGGCGAAGTCCACGCGCGGCTGGACGAGGACCTGTCCGTCGATGTGGCCGCGCACCTCGTCGGCGGACACGATCCGCAGGCCGATGGAGTCGGCGCCGAGCCGGGGCTTGACGACGTACCGGTCCGTCGCGGGCAGCCGGTGCAGGTCCTCGGCCCGGTCGACGGTCGGTATGACGGGGTAGCCCGCGGCCGTGAGGTCGAGCAGGTACTGCTTGCCCGCCATGTCGGCCTTGCCGGACAGGGGGTTGTACACGCGCGTGCCGTCGCGCAGCGCTTTCTCGCGGAACGCGTCGTAGGCCTCCTGGTACGCCAGGACCGGCCCGCTGTTGCGGATGACGACGGCGTCGAAGCGGTCCGCCAGGGCGGCGGTGTCCCGGGGATGGCACAGGGCGAGGTCGAAGTCCTCCCTGAGGCGCGAGGTGAGAAGGATGTCCTCGTCGCAGTAGCGGCGCCCGCGGGCCTGGTAGGCGAGGTCGGTGACGTACAGGAGGGTGGAGCGGGGGGACATGGGGACTCCTCGGCGGGCGGGTGGCGATCGTATGCGGGGAAGAGCCACCGGACAACGCGGAGGAACAGCACTCAGTTCCCTCACATGACTGCACCCAGTGCCATATCGGCGGTTCAGGTGCTACGTTCGCGACCATGAGCTCCACCAAGCCCGCCATGCGGGACGCGCTGGTCGCGGCCGCCTTCCAGTTGTTCCTGGAAAGGGGTTACGAGCAGACCACCGTCGACGACATCGTCACGCTCGCCGGGGTCGGACGCCGCTCGTTCTTCCGGTACTTCCCGTCCAAGGAGGACGTGGTCTTCCCCGACCACGAGCGGTGCCTGGCCGACATGACGGCCTTCCTGGCCGCGAGCGACCCCGGGTGCGACCCGCTGGAGCGGGTCTGCGAGGCGGTACGGCTGGTGCTGCGCATGTACACCGAGAACCCGACCTTCTCGGTGCAGCGCTACCGTCTCACCAAGCAGGTGCCGGGCCTGCGCGCCTACGAGCTGTCCGTGGTGTGGCGCTACGAGCGCTCCTTCGCCGAGTACCTGCGCGGGCGTCTGAAGGGGCTGCACGACGGGACGCTGCGGGCCGACGTGATCGCCGCCGCCGTGGCCGCGGCCCACAACAACGCCCTGCGCTCCTGGCTGCGCTCGGACGGACAGGGCGACGCCGAGGAGGCGGTGGAGCACGCGCTCGGCTATGTCCAGGCCGCCTTCGGGGCGGCCGGAGCCCCGGCCGCCGACGCACCGCCCGAGGACGTGGTGGTGATCGTCTCCCGGCGCGGCGCCCCGCTGTGGCGCGTGGTCCAGGAGATCGAGTCCACGCTCGACGGGGACTGAAGCCGCGCCGGCCGGACGGAGCAGCCATCGGCAGCCCGCCCAAAATGAGGGTACGCAGTACCTTTACGGCTGACACTCAGTGCCATACGCTGACGGTGTGCGCGGTGGCACGAGGAGCCGCGCACGTCCGTGCACGGTTACCCGAGCACGTGGGATTCCGGCCGAGCGCAGGGAGTTGACCAGCGTGTACCACCACTCAGGAAGCATTGCTCGTCAGGCAGTCGGCTCCGGGACGGGCGTCCTCGAGCCCGCCGCCCCGGCCACGGACGTGATCCTCTTCCAGCGGTGCACCTGGTGCGGCACCGCGATGTACCACCGGCTGCTGTGTCCGGTCTGCCAGGGCGGTGACCTGCGCACGGAGCGCAGCGAGGGCGTGGGCACGGTCCGCCACTCCACGGTGGTCCACCGCAACACCCCCGCCGCCCGCAATGTGTCGCTGATCGAGCTGGCCGAGGGATTCGTCGTCCGGGGCCGGGTCATGGGCCCGCCCGCCGCGATCCACAGCGGTGACCGGGTGCGGATGTCGACGGCCAAGGACCCGGTCCGCGGCGAGCCGGTCTTCCAGTTGCTCGACGAGCCGTATCGCGCCTGGAGCTGACGCACCATCAACTCCTGGTGATTGCACGGGGTCTCACCACGCCCCGGGGATCAGATCCCGCACCCGCACCGGCTGCCCCGTCTCGAAGCACCGGTTGGCGGCGATCCCCACACCCAGCGCCAGGGCGCCGTCCCGTTCGGTGGCCGTCGGATGCCCCGCCGCACCGACGTCCTCGCTCACGGGCCCCACACCGGGATCCACGGGCCCGAAGAGCGCGTCGAGCATGCGCGGGTCTCCCCCGCCGTGCGCCTCGTGGTCGGTGACGAGCGGCACATCGACCGGGGGCTGCCACAGCGGGCGCAGGGTCAGCCGAGCACCGCCCGCGTGGTCGGCCGCGGTGTCCCCGTGCAGCGCGCCGCTCGCCGAGGTGATCCTGGTCCGGGGCGCCTGCCAGCGGCTCTCCTCGACCTCCAGTTCCAGTCGGCCCGCGCTGCCGTTGAACATGACCCGGTAGCCCTCCCACGGGGAGTAGGCGGTGAGGTGGTACGTCATCGTCGCGCCCCGGGCGTGGCGGACCACGAGTGCCATGTCGTCCTCGATGGTGACGGGCCCGTCGAAGACGTTGCGGTCGCGCAGGTATCCGTCGTCCCGCTCCGCGTCCAGATACAGGGCGCGCAGGGTGTCGTCGGACGCCAGGTCGAGCGCGAAGGGGTCGTCGGCGGCCTGGCCCGCCCCGTGGGCCCGGGTGTAGTCGCGGCGCAGGCCATGGCGTTCGCCCGCCGCAGGGCCGTAGAAGCCGAGCCGTCCGTAGCCGAAGACCTCCTGCGGCTCGTCGGCGAGCCACCAGTTGACCAGGTCGAAGTGGTGGCTCGCCTTGTGGACCATCAGGCCGCCGCTGTGCCGTTTCTCGCGGTGCCAGCGGCGGAAGTAGTCGGCTCCGTGCCGGGTGTCGAGGAGCCATTCGAAGTGCACGGAGAGGATCTCGCCGATCGCCCCGTCGGCGAGCAGGGCTCGGACTTTCTCGTGCACGGGGTTGAAGCGGTAGTTGAAGGCGACGGTGAGGGAGTTGCCGGTGGCCCTGACCGTGTCCAGGATGCGGGCGCAGCGGTCGGCGTCCACGGTCATCGGCTTCTCGGTGACCACGCGGCAGCCTGCCTGGAGGGCGGGAACGATGTAGCGGTCGTGTTCGGCGTCGACGGTGGTGACCACGACCTCGTCGATGTCCTCCTCGGCGAGCAGCCGGGCGAAGTGTTCGGGTTCCCCCTGGGCGGCGGCGGGTTCGCCGGCCTCGGCGAGCAGCCGGTTGTGGAAGGCCATACGGGTGGGACTGGGATCGCACAGGGCGGCGACACGGTGGCCGGGGCGTGCGGCGAGGGCCCGGGTGAACAGCTGGGCGCGGTGGCCGGTGCCGACGACGGCCGCGCGGAGGTGGGGAGTTCGACTCATGGGAAGCGCTTCCCCCGACCGGTGATCCGCTAGTCCCCGCGCCCTGTCTGGCTTGATCGCATCGCTCGCCCGCGCACCACGGATCCGCACAGACAACCCACAGACGCCCCTCCCCCGTCCTACGTGACGCGAGAGGCGCCCGGGACCGACGGGACGTCTGCGCACGGGGTTTTGAGGAGAGAACCATTGAACCCTGCCCGGCGAATAAGTGTGACCGCCGTGGCGGTGCTGGCGGCCCTGGCGGGCTCGCCCGGACTGGCACAGGCTCAACAGCCTTCCCAGACAAGACTGTTGAGTACTACGGACGACAACAAACTTCCGCCGGGATGGCGGATCGACGGGGACCACGGCTCGCGTGAGCTGGTCTGGCGCGCGCCGAAGCCCGTGCCCGTGGGGGACGCGCGCGTCGAGTTCCGCACGGGCGACCGGCTGCTCGGTGCACCGAAGCCGGGGAAGGACGGGCGGACCTTCCGGCTCGCTCTCGACGAAGCCGGATCCACCGCACTGACCGACCTGCAAGTCACCGCCGCGGGACGCCGGTTGGACGTGGCGGCCGACCAGCCGCGCGAGTCCGACCCGCAGGGGGTGCGGCTCCCCCCGCAGGCACCGGCGAACGGCGTCGATCCCGGGAAGCCCGGCTCGTACCGCACGGTCAGCGGCTCGTACGACCTCGCCCCCGTGCGTCTGCCGGGGTTCGCGACCCCGGTCGAGATGCGTGCCCAGGTGGTGGCGCCGAAGGGTGCCACTGGCAGCCGGCCGCTCGCGCTGTTCCTGCACGGCCGCCACTCCACCTGCTACAAGCCGGGCAGCGAGGACGACACGACCATCGACTGGCCCTGCGCGGACGGCTACAAGCCGATCCCCAGCGACAAGGGCTATCTGCGTGACCAGAAACTCCTGGCCTCCCAGGGCTATGTGACCGTGTCGATCTCGGCCAACGGCATCAACGCCCAGGACTGGCAGGCCGAGGACGCCGGCGCGCAGGCGCGCTCCTCGCTGGTACGGCAGCATCTCGCCCACTGGGCCGACTGGGCCGCCCACCGCTCCACCGCCCCGGCCGTCGTACGCCAGGCGCCGAAGACCGACCTGTCCCGGGTCCTGCTCGTCGGCCACTCGCGCGGCGGCGAGGGCGTCAACCGGGCCGCCATGGACAGCCTCTACCCGCCACCCGCGGCCGAGGACGGTTACCGGGGGCCGGTGCGCTGGAAGGTACGCGCGACCGTGCTGATCGGACCGACGATCTTCGGCCAGAATCCGGTCGCCGACGTGCCGTCCGTGACCCTGCTGCCGGGCTGCGACGGCGATGTCTCCGACCTTCAGGGCGAGGACTTCGTCGACGGCACCCGCGGTGTCAGCCGGGGCACCGCGCTGCACAGCGCGGTCTACGTGGTCGGCGCCAACCACAACTACTTCAACAGCGAGTGGACTCCGGGCGAGGCCGAGGCCCCGGCCCAGGACGACTTCGGAACCGACCCGGAGCAGACCGACCCGGTGTGCACGCCGGGCGCCCCGACCCGGCTGACCGCCGCCCAGCAGCACAAGGCGGGTTCCACCTACATCGCCGCGGCGGCCCGGCTCTTCCTCGCCGGTGACGACCGGGTGCGTCCGCTGCTCGACGGTTCCGGCAGGCGGGCCTCGTCCGCCGACCCGGCCCGGGTGCTGACCCACGCGGTCGGCGGTCGCCGCAGCGGCGGCTTCCTGCCGGACTCCGGTGCCAAGGTGACCGGTGCCCGGCTGTGCTCGGCGATCGACCCGAACCCGGCCGTGGCCTGTCTGGACCCGGAGACCCCCGGCTCGTCCCCGCACTTCGCGTGGTGGGAGACGGAGAAGGAGACCGGCCGCAGCGCGGTGGACCTGAAGTGGTCCGCACCGGGCACGGCCGCACGCGTCACCCCCGCCAAGCCGCTCTCCCTGCACGGCTCCCAGAAGCTCGCGCTGCGGGTCTTCGTACCGCCGAACACGACCGGCACGAAGTTCGACGTGTCCGTCACCGACTCCGCGGGCCGTCGGGTGACGCTGGGCCGCGCCGAGGTGGCGGGCCTGCCGGGCTCCGCGAGGACCGCGTCCTACTGGGCTCAGGAGCTGCGGGTCCCGCTGACGGCGGCGACCCGGGCCGGGCTCGACCTCCGGCACGTCAAGTCCCTTGAACTGACACCCCGTTCGCGGTCCGGGCGAGCCTGGCTGATGGACGCCTGGGGCTGGGCGCCGGGCACTCCCGCGGTCACTGCGGCCGCGCTGCCCCGCGTCGACGTGGGCCGCACGATCGTCAAGGAGGGCGACTCGGGCACCCGCACCTACCGCATCCCGGTGAAGATCTCGGGGCACGGCAGCGGCCAGGTCCGGGTGTACGTCCTCGAACCGGACAGCGGCCGGGCCCAGAGCAAGCTGGTGACGGTACGGCCCGGCAGCCACGCAATCGACGTTCCGGTCGAGGTGAAGGGCGACACGAATTACGGTGAGGACGTGGAGCACGACATCGCGGTCAAGGCCGTGCACCACTCCGTCATCGGCAAGCACCGGGGCGGGGTCACCGTCGAGAACGACGACCCCGCGCCGGTGGTCACCCTGTCGCCGGTCGCGGACCGGGTGACCGAGGGAGAGACGCTGACCTGGCGGCTGTCCATCGACGCACCCGTGACGGTGGACCTCTGGGAGCCGGTGCGGGTACTTCCGGTCACCGAGGGCACCGAGCTGTCCACCAAGGACGTGGACCCGCAGTGGCTCAAGGACTGGTCCGGTGACGTGCCCGACCCGGAGCGGCCGCTGTCCGACGCGAACCTGTGGGTGTGGCTGAACATCCCCCCGGGGAGCACCAGCGTGGACTTCATCGTGCCGACGCTGCAGGACCAGGTGGCCGAGCCGACCGAGTCGGTGCGCCTCGCCCAGACCGACCGCAACGCCGAGCCGCTGCCGGACCGGCCGGCGCTGACGGGGACGGTGCTCGACCGGCCGTGAGCACGCTGCCGTGCGGCAGCTCGCGCTGACCTTCTGAGCGGGGCCCGGTCGGACCGGGCCCCGTTCGTCACAAGGTCACGCGGATTCCGACCGTCCCGTCCGCCCCCCGGCGCAGCCTGCTGCCGAGGAGCGTGAGCCGGCCGAGGATGCCGTACTTCCGGGCCAGGAGCTGCCGGTAGCGGGCGGTGGTCGCCGCGTCACAGATCTCCGCCGTGGCCGGGATCTGGTCGCCGGTCGGGTTGCCCCGCACGTCGCAGGGGCCGACGAGGACGTCCGCGCGGGCCCGGATCCGCTTCACCTTCCAGGCGTCGGCGGCCGACCACACGCCGAGCGCGTCCCCGTCGCGGACCACCCAGACGGGGGTGGCGACCGGTGTGCCGTTCTTCCGGAAGCTGGTGAGCAGCAGGTACTTGCCGTTACCGAGCCGCTCCAGCGGCGTGTCGTCCATGACGGAAGTCTAGGCAAACATGTTCGATCGGCGCAGGTGCGGTGCGGCTCGCGGGGCGTGGAGCACGGGGTGGGGACGTCGGCGCCCGTTCGGCTCATGTGGATGCGTGAGGGCCGACCGCGCCCCGCCGACCGGAGCGCCCGGCCCGGGGCTCGCTGGAAGGGCGGCCGTATGCGGGGAGATCCGGCCAACGCCGTTCCACGCGTGGCTGGTTGAAGCGCCTCGGCAGGACCCCGCCGCACCGGATCACCCGCTGTCGTGAACGCGTCCGGCCCGGGGCGCGTATGCAAGGAGGGTGCTCAACGACCGGAGGGCCCCGCGGTGCAGACACCGCTTGTTCTGGTTCGGGAGCCATGCATGAGGCACGCACGACGACGGGTCGTCCGGCGAGTGACACGGCTGGCGGCAGTCGGCGGACTCCTCCTGGGAGGCGCGATGGTCACGCGGGCCGTCGCGAGCGAGCCTCCCGCGACCACCGCCGTGCCGCGCACCTACGCGATGGAGGCGGGGCGGACGGGGGAGGATCTGGTGTCGCGGCTCGGCAGCTCCCGTACCGCCGGCACCTGGATCGGCGCCGACGGGAAGCCGGTCGTCGCGGTCACTGACGAGCAGGCGGCCGCCGAGGTACGCGAGGCGGGTGCCAGGCCGAAGGTCGTCGGGCACAGCATGGACGAGCTCAAGTCGGCGGCGAGGACGCTGCGTTCCGCGCCCCGGGTGGCCGGGACCGCCTGGTCCATGGACTACCGGACCAACGAGGTGGTGGTGCAGGGCGACAGCACCGTCTCGGCGTCCGACTGGGCCGCGATGACGAAGGTCGCCCACGGCATCGGCGGCTTCGTCCGCATGGAGCGCACCGAGGGCAGCTTCACTCCCCGCCTGAACGGGGCGCAGCCGATCCTGTCGACCGGCGGACGCTGTTCGGCCGGCTTCAACGTGACCAACGGCCAGAGCGACTTCATCCTCACGGCCGGGCACTGCGGTCCCACCGGTTCGACCTGGTTCGCGGACACCGGGGGCACCAACCAGCTCGGCAAGACGGTCACCCAGAGCTTCCCCGGCAACGACTTCTCGCTGGTTCAGTACAACAACGGGAAGGCCGGCGACGGCGCCGGTGTCGTGTTCATCGGCAACGGCAAGGGCGTGCAGATCACCGGCGCGGGCGATCCGTCCATCGGGCAGCGGGTGTTCCGCAGCGGCAGCACCAGCGGGCTGCGCGACGGTCAGGTGACGGGGGTCAACTCGACGGTGAACTACCCGGAGGGCACGGTCACCGGGCTGATCGAGACCAATGTGTGTGCCGAGCCCGGGGACAGCGGCGGTCCGATGTTCTCCGAGGGGATCGCACTCGGCATCACCTCGGGCGGCAGCGGTGACTGCACCCAGGGCGGTACGACGTTCTTCCAGCCGGTGACGAAGGCGCTGACGGCACTCGGCATGCGGTTGATCGTGTCGAACCCGACGGCCGCCGCCGGCGGGGCCTCTCCCGCACCGTCGGCCACCTCCGCGCAGGGCTCGATCGCTCCCGGTGCCGCATCTCCCGGTTCCTCGGCCGCGGTGCAGGGGGCCCAGGGCACGCCCCTGCTGAGCCGGCTCACGGACACCCGGAACGTCGGGCCCGGTCTGCTGGTCCTCGGCGGGAGTCTGATCGCGCTGGTGGCGACGCGGTACATCCGCTCGGAACAGGACCGCAGGGCGTATCAGCGGTACTACGGAGCGACTTGGGGCTGAGCCCGGGCCTTCCGGCCTCGGGCTTCTCATCCCAGGCTGAGCAGGACCGTGGCGATCCCCGCCCCCAGGAGGCCCATCACCTGCCTGGGGCTCAGGCGCTCGTGCAGCAGGGCGAGTCCGAGGATCACGGGGAGGGCCGGGTAGAGGGAGGCCAGGACCACGGCGACGGCCAGCAACTGCCGCTGGGCGGCCAGCAGATAGAGGATGAGCGCGAGGGCTGCGCCCGCTCCGACGAGCACCGCCTGGACGGCGCGCACCGGCGGCAGGCGCAGGCGCCGGGGGTGTCGTGCCGCCATGGGCAGCAGCACGAGTACGGCGGCCACCCGTCCCGCGGCCACCGGCCACAGTCCGCTGGAGGCATCGGCCTGGGCGAGGGCGATGTACTGGAGCGCGATGCCGGCACTGGCCAGCAGCCCGTCGGGGACGCCCCCGCCGTCGTCCTTGCCGCCGCCGCAGACCATCCAGAGCGCGGGCACGGAGAGGACGATCCCCAGCCAGGCCACGGCGGTCGGCCGGTCGCCGAGCATCACTCCGCACACCACGGAGAGGGCGACCCCGGTGACGGCGCTCACAGGTACGACCACGCTCATCGCGCCGTGGCTGAGGCCGCGGTTGAGGAAGTGCATGGCGGCGCCGCTTCCGACTCCGGAGAGCGCGCCCCACAGGAGGTCGACGGGCCGTACGGGGCCGACGGGAAGGAGGAGCGCGGCGGCGGTCGCGAGCAGCAGGCCGCCGATCTGGCCGAGGAAGGTGACGGCGGCGAAGTGCGCGCGACGGGACAGCAGGCCACCGGTGAAGTCGACGATGCCGTAAAGGACCGCCGAGGTCAGTGCGAGGAGAGGGCCCATCCCGTCAGGGGTGCCCAGGGACGGGGCGGTGATGCCCCGCGGGGGTCCGCGGGGTCAGGCCGCCCGGACCGGCTGCGGAGCGGCGGCGGCCCACTCCAGGACGAGGCGCTGATATTCCTCGCGCTGCTCGCCGCTCAGTGTCCCGCCCGCCCGGCGCCACAGGGCCCGGATCTCCTCGTTGACCTCGTCGGCCGATCGATCGGTCACGGGTTCAACAGTGGTGGACATGGTGTGAAGCATACGGCCGTGGAAGTGAAGGCGCCGTGAGTAATCACACCAGAAACGGGCATATCGGACCGTGTCGCTGATCACGTCCATCTGTCAAGGCGCGAGATGTCAAGGGGCGTGACCCTCTTCACACTTCGGCCACACCGAGGACCAGCACCTGGATCGCCAGTACGGCGGCCCCGCGGGCCCAGTCGTGAAAGTCGGACACTCTGGTCTCCAGGTCGATCGGGGTGGCCAGAGGGTGGCGGTGGGAGCGGATCGCGTCCTCGACGGTCTTGCCGGCCACGTCCATCAGTCCGACGCCCTCTCCGGCGAGCATGATCTTCTGCGGCATGGCGAAGTTGGCGATCTGGGCGACGAGGACACCGAGGGCGCGCCCGGCCTCGTCGATGACGCGGGCGGGCATGGGGTCGCCCGCCGCGGCGAGGGCGAGGATCTCCTCGTAGCTGTGGTCGCGGCCGGTGGCGGCCTGCACCTGGTAGCGGATGTTGGGGATGGTGAGCAGGGAGACGGCGCTGCCGCGGTTGCCGTCGGGCGTCAGCGGCCCGTTGGGGTCGATGATCCAGTGCCGCCCGAAGCCCCGGTCCTCCTCGGCGTAGGGGACGCGCCGGCCACCGAGGACCAGGCCGTAGCCGATGCCGGCACCGATGGTGAGGACGACGAAGCGGTCGAGGCCGCGTCCCGCGCCGAACCAGGTCTCGGCCTCGACGAGGGCGGCGACGTCGTTCTCGACGACCACGGGCAACCCCGTGCGCTCCTCGACGAGTTCACCGAGAGGGACGTCCCGCCAGTGCAGGAACGGGGACTCGCCGACCACGGCACGCTCCTGGACGAAGCCGCCGACCCCGATGCCGATGCCGGCGAGCCGCGGATACGCGCGGGCCAGTTCGCGCGTCATCTCCGCGAGCAGGTCGGCGACTTCGGCGGGGTCATGGCTGGCGAGGGGCCGGTCGTGGCGGGCGACGATCTCGCTCCGGAGGGTGGTGACGACGCCGTAGACCATGTCCTCGGTGATCTTGAAGCCGATGAAGGACCGGGACTCGGCGACCACGTCGAGGGGCTGCGAGGGGCGCCCCTGGCGCACCTCGGCCGGGGTGCCCGCCTCGGGGACCTCGATCAGCAGTCCCGACTCGATGAGCGGTTTGGTCAGCCGGGTGAGGCTGCCCGCGGAGAGGTCGAGGCGGCGGGCGAGTTCGGTGCGCGACAGCGGGCCGTGCACGAGCACCTCGATCGCCACCGAGCGCTCACCGGCGCTCAGGGGTAGCCAGCTGACGGCAACTGCGGTCATGAAGGTCAGACTCCCACATGATTTCTTTCACTGTAAAAGCAATGTGCCCAGATTACGGTCACCGAGACCGTCCCGAAAAGATGCGGACCCGCCCCTTGACGGTTGGATTCTTTCGCGACAAAAGTAAGTGGCCGAGGACGAGCCACCGAAGACGAGGGAGTCTCCCGATGACCATCGCCTCCAGCAGCCCTCCGTCGCGTCTGCCGCTCGGCGGCGCCGAGGGGGCACGGACCGAACCGGGCACGGACCGCGTCCCAGGCGGGTCGAACGGGGGTGACGGGCGTCTGGCCGCGGTGTTCATCGCCCCCGCCCTGGTGGGTTTCGTGGTCTTCCTGCTCTGGCCGACGCTGCGGGGCATCTACCTGAGCTTCACCCGCTTCAATCTGCTGACCCCCGCGGAGTGGGTGGGCCTCGCCAACTACGACCGGATGATCCACGACCCCATCTTCTGGGAGTCGCTGAAGGTCACCGTGGAGTACGTGGTCATCAACATCGGCGTCCAGACGGTGTCCGCCCTCGCCATCGCCGTGCTCCTGCAGCGCCTGACCCAGTCCCCACTGCTGCGCGGGATCGTGCTGACGCCCTATCTGATGTCGAACGTCGTCGCGGGTCTGGTCTGGCTGTGGATCCTCGACAACCAGCTCGGCATCGGCAACGAGATCATCGCCGGGCTCGGCTTCGACCGGATCCCCTTCCTCGCCGACGAGACCTGGGCGATCCCGACGATCGCCCTGATCAACGTGTGGCGGCATGTCGGCTACACCGCGCTGCTGCTGTTCGCCGGGCTCATGGCCATCCCGAACGACATGTACGAGGCGGCGAAGGTGGACGGCGCGAGCGAGTGGCGGATGTTCTGGCGGATCACCATGCCGCTGCTGCGTCCGGTCCTGGCGGTGGTTCTGATCATGACGGTGATCGGTTCGTTCCAGGTGTTCGACACGGTCGCGGTGACGACCGCGGGCGGCCCGGCGAACGCGACCAACGTGCTCCAGTTCTACATCTACCAATCGGCGTTCGGCCGCTTCCAGTTCGGCTACGCGTCCGCGATGTCCGTCGCCCTGCTGGTCGTGCTGAGCGCGATCACCGTCCTGCAGTACCGGCTCACCCGGGCCGGCCAGACCGATCTCGGCTGACCCGGAAGGAGTCGACATGGCTGCCGTGACCACCACCACGCCCACGACGACACGTGTACGGCCCACCGGGCGCCGTCCCCTCTCCCCCGGCCGCGTCCTGGCCTGGACGGCGATGGGCGCGATCGTGCTCGTGACCCTGCTGCCGTTCTACTGGATCCTGCGCACCGCGCTGTCCACCAACTCAGGGCTCGCCGCCCACGCGTCCGACCCCCTGCCGGTGGACCCGACCGGCACCGGATTCGCCCGCGCCCTGGGCCTGGAGTCCACGAAGGACGCGATCGCGCAGGGCGGTGCGGGCGGCGGGCTGAAGTTCTGGCGCTATCTGCTCAACTCGGTGATCGTCTCGACCCTGGTGACCGCCTGCCAGATCTTCTTCTCCGCGATGGCCGCCTACGCCTTCGCCCGGCTGCGCTGGCGGGGCCGCGACCAGGTGTTCGCGCTGTTCCTGGCCGGGCTGATGGTGCCGACCATCTTCACGCTGCTGCCGAACTTCGTGCTCATCAAGGAACTCGGCCTGATCGACAACCTGTTGGGCATCGCCCTGCCGACGATGTTCATGACGCCGTTCGCGGTCTTCTTCCTGAGGCAGTTCTTCATGAACGTGCCCCACGAGGTCGAGGAGGCGGCCCTGCTGGACGGCGCCGGGAAGGTGCGGATCTTCTTCCGGGTGCTGTTGCCGATGGCGTCCGCGCCGGTACTCACGCTGGCGGTGCTGACGTACATCACCTCCTGGAACGACTACTTCTGGCCGCTGATGGTGTCCTACAGCGACAGCTCCCGCGTCCTGACCGTCGCGCTGGCCATCTTCCGGGCCCAGACCCCGCAGACGGGCGTCGACTGGTCGGGCCTCATGGCGGCGACGCTCATCGCCGCGCTGCCGATGCTTGCGCTGTTCGGGTTCTTCGCCCGCCGCATCGTGTCCACCATCAGCTTCACCGGGATCAAGTGAGGGACTCCTGATGCGACTTCGTACGCTGACCGCTCTGGCCGGCGCACTGACCCTGTGTCTGACGGGGTGTGCGCGCGGCGGCTCCGCCGGGTCCTCCTCGCACACGGTGACGTACTGGCTGTGGGACTCCAACCAGCAGCCCGCCTACCAGGCCTGCGCCAAGGACTTCGAGCAGCAGAACCCCGGACTGCACGTGAAGATCACCCAGTTGGGCTGGGACGACTACTGGACCAAGCTCACCGCGAGCTTCATCGCCGGCACCGAGCCGGACGTGTTCACCGACCACATCCAGAAGTTCGGCCAGTTCGCCGACCTCAAGGTCCTCGAGCCCCTCGACGACCTGGGCATCGACGAGTCCGCCTACCAGCCCGGGCTCGCGGCCAACTGGATGGGGCAGGACGGCCATCGCTACGGCGCCCCCAAGGACTGGGACACCGTCGCCCTCTTCTACAACAAGAAGATGACCGACGCTGCCGGGCTCACGGCCACCCAGCTGAACGACCTGGCCTGGAACCCGGAGAACGGCGGCAGCTTCGAGAAGGCCATCGCCCACCTCACCGTCGACAGGAACGGCAAGCGGGGCGACGAGCCGGGCTTCGACAAGCACCACGTCAAGGTGTACGGCCTCGCCACCAACGGCGGCGGGGACGGCGACGGCCAGACCCAGTGGAGCACCTTCACCGCCTCCGCCGGCTGGAGCTACACCGACAAGAAGCGGTGGGGCACGAAGTACCGGTACGACAGCCCGGCCTTCCAGTCCGCCGTCAAGTGGTACTTCGGACTGGCGAAGAAGGGCTACATGGCGCCCTTCACCGACTACAACTCCCAGTCCAACCAGGCCAACACCCAGGTCGCGGCGGGCAAGGCGGCGACCGCCTTCGACGGGGCCTGGATGATCTCGACCTACGCCGGGTTCAAGGGACTCGACATGCGCACCGCCGTCACCCCCGAGGGCCCCACCGGCAAGCGGGCCACCATGATGAACGGCCTCGCCGACTCCATCACCAAGAACGCCCGCAACAAGGCGGGCGCCCGCAAGTGGGTGAAGTACCTGTCCTCGGGCGAGTGCCAGAAGACGGTGGGCGGTTACGGCATCGTCTTCCCCGCCACCCCCGACGGCACCGCGGCCGCCGTGGCCGCCTACAAGAAGAAGGGGATCGACGTCACGGCCTTCACCGAGCCGGTCGCCGACAAGAAGGACTTCACGACCTTCTCCTACCCCATCACCAACTACGCGGCGGACGTGTACGCGTTGATGCATCCCGCCATGCAGGACATCTTCGGCAACGGCCGGTCCGTGACCAGCCTCGACGAGACCAACGACCAGATCAACCTGATCCTCTCGCAGTGATCCCGCGACCAGTGAAGGACACACCCCGCATGACCTTCTCCCTCGGCATCGTCGGCGCCGGCCAGTTCTCCGGCCAGTTCGCCACGCTGTTCCAGGCCCACCCCGGTGTCGGCGACGTCTACGTCACCGATCTGCTGCCCGAACGGGCCGAGCAACTCGCCTCGGCGCAGGGCCTGGCCGGCACCTTCCCCACCTACGAGGCCATGCTGGAGTCGAAGGAGGTCGACGCGGTCGCGATCTTCACCCAGCGCTGGACGCACGGCCCCCTGGTGCTCCAGGGCCTGAACGCCGGCAAGCACGTGTACTCCGCGGTGCCCATGGCCATCACCACCGAGGAGATCGCGGCGATCATCGACGCGGTCCGGGCGACCGGGCTGACGTACATGATGGGCGAGACCAGCCAGTACAACCCGGCGACCGTGCATGCCCGCAACCAGATCGCCGAGGGCGCCTTCGGGCGGCTCTTCTACGCCGAGGGTGACTACGTCCACGACATGGACCTCGGGTTCTACGAGGCGTACCAGTACAGCGGCGGCGAGAAGTGGAAGGAGACCGCCAGCTATCCCCCGCTGCTCTACCCCACGCACTCGGTGGGCGGGGTGCTCGGCGCCTGGCAGACGCACGCGGTGAGCGTGTCGGCGATCGGTGTGGTCGACAACCGCGGAGACGGCGTGTTCGACAAGGAGGTCAGCCAGTTCGGCAACGACTTCTCCAACGCGACCGCGCTGTTCGAGGTGGCGGGCGGCGGGTCGTTCCGTACGAACGAGTTCCGGCGGGTGGGCTACCCCTCCCACATCCGGGAGTCGCGTTTCCGGTTCTTCGGCACCGAGGCGAGCATGGAGCAGCTCGCCACGGTCGCCCTGTGGCAGGACAAGAAGGGCGTGAAGGACATCAGCGAGCTTCTGGAGCCCAAGCCCACCATGGCTCCTGACGACCCGTCACTCCAGCACATCGCGCCGGACCTGCGGGCCGCTTTCACGTCCGGATCGGCGCCGGTGCACGACCGGGCGCGGCTGCCGCGGGAGTTCGACCACCTGCACAACGGCCACGAGGGCAGCCACCACTTCCTGGTGGACGACTTCGTGACCGCGGTGAACAGCCGTACCCTGCCGTCGGTGAACGCCTGGGTGGCGGCCCGCTACACCCTGCCGGGCATCGTCGCGCACGACTCCGCGCGGCAGGGCGGGGCAAGGCTGGAGATCCCGGACTTCGGGGACGCGCCTGACGCGTGACCGTGGCCTCGTGCCGGGCGCCGTGTGTCTCAGGTGCCCGGCTTGCGGCCGTACACGAAGACGTCGTCGCCCGTCTTGAGTAGCGACCAGTACTTCTTGGCGTCCTTGGGCGTCATGTTGGTGCAGCCGTGCGAGCCGGGCGGGTTCCACATGCTGAGATTCACCGAGTGGAAGGCCTGGCCGCCGTCGAAGAACTGGCTGTAGGGCATCGGCACGTTGTAGATGTTCGACACGTGATCGATGTCACGCCAGTAGATCTTCTTCAGGCCGGTGCGGGTCTCGTAGCCGTCGCGACCGGTGCGGACCGGGACGGGGCCGTAGACGAGTCGGCTGCCGTCCTGGATCCAGCTCAGCTGGAGGGTGAGGTTCACGCAGGCGATGCGGCCCTTGTTCGTCGGGCACTTGCCGTCCCGGTTGGGGTTGCTGCCGACGGCCTTCTGCTTGTTCATGAGGTCCATCACGCCCCAGGTGACGGATCCCGCGTAGCCGATGTTCGGCGTGATGCCGTGTTTGTTCTGGAATGCCCTGATCGCCTTGCAGTCGGCGGTGGACTGCCTGCCGTCGACCGGGCGGCCGAGGAACTTCTCGACCTGCTTCTGGTACGGCCCCGCCTGCGTGGTGCAGCTGGCCGCCTGCGCGGGCGCGGCGCCCAGCGCGATGGTCAGCGGTGCGACCAGTCCGGTGATCCCGAGTGCGACGGCACCCCGTCTGCGTATGTCCCCCATGGCCCTGTCCCCTTCATAGGTCCTGCGATCTCATACCTCTAGACAGGTCTTCGAGCCACTTCGTTGTACCGCAGGGCGTGCTGGGACGGAACGGTGACAAATCTCATGACGAAGCCCCGCGGCCCGGATGGACCGTCGCGTGGAAGCCGGTGTTGACCGCGGTGAGGCCCCCGTCGACGACCAGCACGGTGCCGGTGATCCACGCCGCGTCGCGGGAGGCGAGGAAGGCGACCGCGGCGGCGATGTCCTCGGGCTCGCCCACCCGGCCGAGGGGATACAGGCGCCGCATCTCGGTCAGCTCGCTCTCCCGCCCTTCCCAGGCGGAGGTGCGGACCGTGCCCGGGACGACCAGGTTGACGCGCACCCCGCGGGCGGCAGCGTGCCCGGCGAGGGTACGGGTCAGGGAGCCGAGGCCCGCCTTGGCGGCGCTGTACGCGTGGTTGCCGAAGTCCTGGAGGCCGTTGACGGAGCCGATGTTGACGATCGCGCCGCGACCGGAGGCGACCAGGTGCGGCAGCGCGGCCCGCGCGCAGCGGTACGGTCCGCCCAGGGTGATGTCCAGGTCACGCGCCCACTCCTCGTCCCGGTCGTCCTCGAAGAGCGGGGTCTCCGGAGTGCACCGGGCGGCGCAGTTGACCAGGACGTCCAGCGAGCCGAAGGCGTCGACGGCGTGGGCGACCGCTGCCTCGACTGCCGTACGGTCGGCCACGTCGCACTCCAACGCCCGTGCCGTGAGGCCCTGTTCACGCAGGCGGGCGGCCGTGTCCTCGACCGCCCGCCCGTCGCGGTCGGTCAGCACGACCCGCGCCCCCTCCTCGGCGAGCCTGCGGGCCGCCGCCGCGCCGATCCCGCGGGCGGCGCCCGTGACCAGTGCCGTGTGTCCCTCGAAGGCCATCGGGTCGCCGCCCATTTCGGCAACGATCCGCACCCGCACCCCTTGACTCCCCAGGAGGGCGAGCCGCAGCCGGCCGAGGCGACGATCGCACGGGACCGCGCCGTACGGGAGGATCTCGCGCTGTCACCGGGCCACTCGGCGCGCTGGGGCACTGACGTCGAGCGGCCCGCCGCCTCAGCGGTAACCCGTCACGTCCGCCGGCTTGCCCGCGTCCTGGACCTCGACCAGGTAGCGCCAGGCGTCGGGACGGCTCCCGTCGAGGTCCGTGAAGCCGTACGTCCGGGCGAGCGAGCCGCTGTCGAGGGACTCGCCGTTGAAGCGGGCCACGTCGGGGTCGGCGGCCAGCGCGGCGACGGCGCGGCCCACGTAGTGCGGGGTCTCCGAGATGGCGAAGTGGGGGACGCGGTCGAGGGCGTCGCGCCAGTTGTCCTCCCGCACCCCGAAGTGGTCGAGCATCATCTCCGAGCGCAGCCAGCCCGGGGTCAGCGCGACGGCGGTGGCGCCGCGCGGGCCGAGTTCGTGGCCGAGCGCGAAGGCCATGCGGATGACGGAGGTCTTGGCGAGGTCGTAGAAGAAGGAGACGCGGTAGTTCTCGCGGTTGTAGGCGTCGGTTCCGTCGGTCATCTCGACGACCAGGCCGCCGGGCCGGCGCAGCAGCAGGGGCAGGGCGTGGTGGCTGGTGATGGCGTGGGTGTCGATCGCGAGCCTGAGCAGCCTGAGGCCGTTGTCGAGGTCGTGCTCCCATACCGGGCTGTCCCACGCGAAGAGGTGCTCGCCGCCCCAGATGTCGTTGACGAGCACGTCGAGGCGGCCCTGCTCGTCGGCGACGCGGTCGACGAGCGCGCGGACCTGCGCCGGGTCCAGATGGTCGGTGGGTACGGCGATGCCGTGGCCCCCGGCCGCGGTGACGAGGTCGGCGGTGTCCTCGACGGTCTCGGGGCGGTCGTAGTCGGAGCGGCGGGCGCGGGTGCTGCGCCCGGTGACGTAGACGGTGGCCCCCGCCGCCCCCAGTTCCACGGCGATCCCGCGTCCGGCTCCGCGTGTGGCCCCGGCGACCAGCGCGACCCTTCCTGCCAGCGGTTGTGACATGTCCGACCTCCCGTTGTGTGCGATGTGGCTTCGAGCATCGCCGGGAAGTCGGACAACCACTGTCGTGATTTACGGGAGAGTCATCCGGTCGCGCGCAGTTTTTCGTCCAGGGTGTCCAGATCGGGCAGGAACCAGATGTGGCCGCCCTGGTTCGTCTCGTGGACGAAGTCCCTGAGCGCCGAGCTGTCGTCCAGGTGCCGGGTGACGTCACCGACGACCGCCAGCCGGACCCGGTAGGTCACGAACTTCTGCATCACCGCGCCCGCGACGCCCGACCGCAGTCGGAAGAACTCCTCGGCGACCCGTGCCACGGGTACGGCGACCACCTGGGCGTCGCGGCCCATCGCGTCACCGATCAGGTCGAGGGCCGCCCGCTCGCCGTCCAGCGGCGGTCCGTCGGGGGCGCACTGCAGGACGTTCAGGCCGTTGAGGTGCACGACGTCGTCAGTGGCCACGGTCGATCCATTCCTGCAGATGCGGGGCCTCGGCGCCGATCGTCGTCGGGTCGCCGTGCCCGGTGAGGACCTTCGTCTCGGGCGGCAGGGCCAGTAGCCGGTCGCGGATCGAATCGATGATCGTCGGGAAGTGGGACCAGGACCGGCCGGTGGCCCCCGGGCCGCCCTGGAAGAGGGTGTCGCCGGTGAAGACGGTGCCGAGGCCCGGGTCGTAGAGGCAGACCGCGCCCGGGGCGTGGCCGGGGGTGTGCAGCACCTGGAGGTCGATGCCCGCGGCCTCGATGACCTGGCCGTCGCGCAGATGGGCGTCGGGGTCGCGGTCGGGGTGGGTCTGCTTCCACAGCGGCAGGTCGTCGGGGTGCAGCCAGATCGTGGCGCCGGTGCGGTCCGCGAGGGCGGGCGCGGCGTCGATGTGGTCGTTGTGGGCGTGGGTGCAGACGATCGCGGTCAACCTGCGGTCGCCCACGGCCTCGAGGATGGCGTCGGCGTCGTGGGCGGCGTCGATGACGATGACCTCGTGGTCGTCACCGACGATCCAGACATTGTTGTCGACGTCCCAGGTGCCGCCGTCGAGGCTGAACTGCCCTGAGGTGACGAGGCGTTCGATGCGGGCGGCCATCAGAGCACCACCACCGAGCGCAGGACGTCGCCGTGGTGCATGCGCTCGAACGCCTTCTCCACCTCGTCGAGTTGGATGGTCTCGGTCACGAACGCCTCCAGGTCCAGGCGGCCTTGCAGATGCAGGTCGATCAGCATGGGGAAGTCGCGGGAGGGCAGACAGTCGCCGTACCAGGACGACTTGAGCGAGCCACCGCGCCCGAAGACGTCCAGGAGCGGCAGTTCCAGCTTCATCTCGGGGGTGGGCACGCCGACGAGGACGACGGTGCCGGCGAGGTCGCGGGCGTAGAACGCCTGGCGGTACGTCTCGGGGCGGCCGACGGCTTCGATGACGACGTCGGCGCCGAAGCCGCCGGTCAGTTCACGGATCGCCTCGACCGGGTCGGCGTCCTTCGAGTTCACGGTGTGGGTCGCGCCCATCGTGCGGGCCTTCTCCAGCTTCCGGTCGTCGATGTCCACGGCGATGATCTTCGCCGCGCCCGCGAGGTTCGATCCCGCGATCGCCGCGTCCCCGACGCCACCGCAGCCGATGACGGCGACGGTGTCGCCCCGGCCGACGTTCCCCGTGTTGATCGCGGCGCCGATGCCGGCCATCACACCGCAGCCCAGGAGCCCCGCGACCGCGGCCGAGACCGAGGCGTCGACCTTGGTGCACTGTCCGGCGGCGACCAGCGTCTTCTCGGCGAAGGCGCCGATGCCCAGGGCGGGCGAGAGCTCGGTGCCGTCGGTGAGGGTCATCTTCTGGCTCGCGTTGTGCGTGTTGAAGCAGTACCAGGGCCGACCGCGCAGACAGGCGCGGCAATTGCCGCACACGGCACGCCAGTTGAGGATCACGAAGTCGCCGGGCGCGACATCGGTCACCCCCTCGCCGACCGACTCGACGACACCGGCGGCCTCGTGGCCGAGCAGGAAGGGGAAGTCGTCGTTGATCCCGCCCTGCTTGTAGTGCAGGTCGGTGTGGCAGACCCCGCAGGCCTGCACCTGCACGACGGCCTCCCCCGGTCCCGGATCGGGCACAACGATCGTCTCCACCCGCACCGGCTCGTCCTTGCCGGGTGCGATCACCCCGCGTACCTCCTGCGCCATGGCCCTGACCCCTTCTGTCGCCCGGTGTACGTCCCTTCGACCCTACGCGTGACTGATCAGTAACGGCACCGGTTCCAGGACCGATAAGTACCCTCCGGGGGTATTTTGTCGACGCCATCGATGTGCCGGGGCTGGGCAACCGCGGCTTACTCCGGGCGCCACCCCGCGCCACACGTCCTACGTCCTACGTCCTGGAGGAGGCCTGGCGGGCGGGCGGCGGGCGTCTTCACCGGCGGCTCACTGCTGCTCGGCACGATGGGGCGGCCCGACCTCGTGGAACCGGCGTGGACGTCGGCTGGCCAAGGTGTCGGCAGGCGCACTGCAGCGGGCGTTCGCTGTGGCGCTCCGGGCCGTGGCCGCGAGCATGCCGGCGGACGCCCGTCCTGTGCCGTTCACGCCAGGGACAGGAACAGCTTCTCCAGCCGGGCCTTCATCTCCTCCGTCGTCTCGCCGTCGCCCCGGTCGAGGGTGCGGGAGGCCGCGGCGAGCTGGGTGACCAAGCCCTCGCAGCCCCAGCCCTCCTCGATCATCTTGATCACACCGGAGATCTGCCCCTGTGCCCGGCGCAGCCGGTTCAGCACCGACTTGAGTTCCTCGCCCTGGAACTGAACTCCACCATCACAGGCTGCCCCACAACCGCTGACCTCGACGGCGCCCGGAACTTGTGAGCCCCGCGGAAGAGTGCCGACGTAGCCTGAAGGCTCCGTACGCCGTCGGGACCCGAGGAGCACCGTGAGCAGCACCGAGACGGAGACCGGACCGCCGACCTGGCGGCTGCTCCTCGGATACGTACGGCCGCACCGGTGGACCCTCCTCCTCGGTGCCGTGCTCTCGCTCCTGACGGGGGCCACCGGTCTGCTGCTACCGCTGGTGGCACGGGAGTTGATCGACGACCTGTCCCACGACCGCACGATCACCGGCGCGTTGTTCGTCATGTCGGGGCTGGTCATCGCCAACGCGGCCGTGGGCGCGCTGGGTTCGTACGTGCTGCGGCGCACCGCGGAGTCGGTGGTGCTCGGTGCGCGGCGCGCGCTGTCGTCGTATCTGCTGCGCCTGCGCATCACGGCCGTGGACCGCACCGAACCCGGCGACCTGATGGCCCGGATCACCTCGGACACCACCTTGCTGCGCGAGGTCACCACCGACTCGCTCGTGGGCCTCGGGACCGGCGGGCTCACGCTGGTGGCGACCGTGGTGATGATGGGCCTGGTCGACCCGGTGCTGCTGGGCGTCACGCTGGCGGTGATCCTGGTCGCGGGCACGGTCCTCGGGGTGATCGTGCCGCGCATCAACCGGGCGAGCCGGCAGGCCCAGGACGCCGTCGGCGTGATGGGTGCCGCGCTGGAACGCATCCTCGGGGCGCTGCGCACGGTCAAGGCGTCCGGCGCCGAGCACCGCGAGGAGCAGTCGCTGCACGCGGCGGCCGAGGAGTCGTGGCGGCAGAGCGTGCGGGCCGCCAAGTGGTCGGCGGCCGCGGGCAACACGGCGGGGCTCGCGATGCAGATCGCGTTCATCACGGTGCTCGCGGTGGGCGGCGCGCGGGTCGCCACCGGTGCCATCGAGGTCGGCACGCTGGTCGCGTTCCTGCTGTACGTCTTCTATCTCATGTCCCCGATCCAGCAGGTGGTCGGGGCGATCACGCAGTACCAGACGGGGTCCGCGGCGCTCGCCCGTATCCAGGAGGCGCTGCGCCTGCCCGCCGAACCGGCCGCGCTGCCCGCGCCGTTGCCCGCCGACGGGGCCGCACCGGCGTCCGTCGCCTTCGTGGACGTCCGGTTCCGCTATGCCGACGATCTGCCGTACGTCCATCACGGGGTGACCTTCGATGTCCCCGCGCGGGGGATGACGGCGTTCGTCGGGCCGTCGGGGGCCGGTAAGACGACGGTGTTCTCGCTGATCGAGCGGTTCTACGATCCCGAGGCCGGGGTCGTGACCGTGGACGGGCGGGACCTCGCGGAGTGGGATCTGCCGCAACTCCGGTCCGTGATCGGGTATGTGGAGCAGGACGCGCCCGTCCTGTCGGGGTCGCTGCGGGAGAATCTGCTGCTCGGCAATCCGGAGGCGGACGAGGACGCGGTGACGCGCGTCCTGAAGACGACCCGGCTCGACGCTCTGGTGGCCAAACTGCCCGGCGGGCTGGAGACGCTGGTCGGGCACCGGGGGACCAAGCTCTCGGGCGGGGAGCGCCAGCGGGTGGCGATCGCCCGGGCGTTGCTGCGGCGGCCCCGGTTGCTGCTGCTGGACGAGGCCACGTCCCAGCTGGACGCGGTGAACGAGGCGGCCCTTCGGGACACGGTGGCGGACGTGGCGCGGACAACCACGGTGCTGGTCGTCGCGCACCGGCTGTCCACGGTGACGATGGCCGACCGGATCGTGGTCATGGACGCGGGACGGGTGCGGGCGGTGGGGACGCATCGGGAGCTGGTCGCAGGGGACCCCTTGTACGCGGAACTCGCGGCGACGCAATTCCTGGCCAGCACGGGATGAACGCACCGCTGGACCCCGCCCGCTGGACGGGGCTCGCCTCGTTCTCTGGCGTACGACACCCTCGCCGCCCGCATCGACCACCCCGGCCGCCCGACGGCATGCGGCCGCTCGGAACTGGCCCCAAACCAACTCCGTTCCCGCGCGCTTGAGTTCCGCCGACTCCGTAAGTGCCCGCACGGCCCGAGGCACAGGACACCCTCCTCACCCTGCCCGTCCACCCGCGGACTCCACGTCCTGCCCACCTGAGCGGACATGCGTCGAGGGCCGCCCGGTGGTCCGGGCGGCCCTCGGTTCGTGTGCGAGAGGGTCAGTGGACGGCCGGCACCAGCCCGGTGACGGGGGCGACGAGGCCGGTGATCTGGCCCAGCTGGTTCAGGTCGTTGAGCTGGTTGAGGCCGGCCAGCTGCCGGGAGACCGGCGGGATCTCGTCCTTGTGCTCCGCGGGGATGCCACTCATCGAGAGCGAGTCGATCACCGCGATCGGGTTGAGCCCACCGGCGGTCGGGGCGGCCACGTCGGCCGCGTTCGCGAGGGGGGCGGTGAGACCGGTGACGCCGACGGCGAGACCGACGGCGGCGACGATACGTCGAGTTGAGATCATGCTTTCAGAAACGGGGGCGGGCCCCTCACGGACACGGCCGACTCGTCCCCCTCACCCGTCAGGCGGAGCGCCTCCCTGCGCTTGCCGTGGCCGCCGGGGCGGAGGAGGCTCTAAGAAACAGGGCCTGCGCGGCCCGCTCCTCGTCGGGCCGGGCCCTCGAAGGAGGTCACCATGGGCACCGCGGCAAGCTCGGACTTCGACACCGACACCCTGCGCCGGGGCATCGAAGGCCACACCCCCGAGACGCTTCTGTCTCTCTACACGGACGACGCGGAGATACGCCTCGTCAACCGGAACGCCACACCCAGCCACCCCAAGGTCCTGCACGGCCGCGACGAGATCGGCGCGATGCTGAGCGACGTCTACAGCCGCGACATGACCCACAAGCTGGAAGGGTGCGTGGTCCAGGGCGATCGCGCGGCCTACAGCGAGTCCTGCCAGTACGCGGACGGGATGCGCGTCCTGTCCGAGTCGATGGTCACCCTGCGCGACGGCAGGATCTCCGAGCAGATCATCGTCGAGGCGTGGGACGAGTAGGAACCCGAACCGAGGGGCCGGTCAGGTCACGGCTGTGACCTGGGCCTTCTCGGGCGACGACCTGTGACACCGTCGGGGACCGCGCCCGGCCCGCCCTGGCGGCGGCCCAGGTCGCCCTGCAGAGCGACTGGTTCGGCTGGTCCCCGGTGTGCTCAGCCAGCAGATGCTCGCGGTCCTGGCCCGGGACAGCCTGGCCGACCTCGCCGTGGTGGAGGCCGTCGATCGGCGCGATGCAGTCGCGCTCGCCCGTGTCCCACCACAGCTGGTGCCACTGGTAGGCCGATTTCAGGCTCACCCTTCTGCTCGAACAGCTCGGCTGCCAGAGTCACCCTGATGAGCCGAAGTCAGTAATGTGAGGGCCGGACCGTGACTGGCGCTGAGGTGGAGCACCACCGTGGAGCGGTTCGCACACTCGATGCCGTGCGCCTGGGCGATTCCTTCGATCGGCTCAGGAGTGGATCATGTCTCAGGCACGGCTCATGGAGGGCACCGCGCTCGCCCGGCGCATCGTCGAGGAGACCGCCGAGCGGGCGGCCGACCTCACCGGGCGCACCGGAAAGGCGCCCTGTCTCGCGACGGTGCTGGTCGGCGAGGACCCCGCCTCCGTCACCTACGTCCGTATGAAGCGCAACCGGTGCCGCACGGCCGGGATCGAGTCGCGGCACGTGGAGCTGCCCGCGACCACCACCACGGAGGAACTGGTCACCGCGCTGCGCGCCCTCTCCGCCGACCCCACCGTGCACGGCATCCTGCTCCAGCACCCGATGGGCCCGCACCTCGACGAGCGGGCCGCGTTCGAGGCGATCGCGCCGGAGAAGGACGTCGACGGGGTCACCTTCGCCTCCTTCGCGACGATGAGCTTCGGACTGCCGGGCTTCGTGTCGTGCACACCCGGCGGGATCATGCGGCTGCTCGACGAGTACGGCGTCGACCCGGCCGGAAAGCGGGCCGTGGTCGTGGGCCGCAGCGCGATCCTCGGCAAGCCGGCCGGGATGCTGCTGCTCGCCCGGGACGCCACGGTGACCTACTGCCACTCCCGTACGGCGGACCTGTCGGCGGCCGTACGGGAGGCGGACATCGTCGTCGCGGCGGTGGGCCGGCCCCGGCTGATCCGGGGCCAGGACATCAAGCCCGGCGCGGTCGTGATCGACGCCGGCTACAACGAGGGGAACGTCGGTGACGTCGACTTCGACTCCGCGGTGGAGCGGGCCTCGCTGATCACGCCGGTGCCGGGCGGGGTCGGTCCGATGACCATCGCCACGCTGCTGGAGCAGACCGTTCAGGCAGCGGAGGCCGCCGCCCGGCAGGGCTAGATCAGTTCAGCGTCCACTTCTGGTTGGCCTGGCCGTTGCACGACCACAGCACCGTCTGGGTGCCGTTGGCGGTGCCCGCGTTGTAGGCGTCCAGGCAGAGACCGGCGTTGACGTTGGTGATCGTGCCGTCGCTGTTGACGTTCCACTTCTGGTTGTTCTGGCCGTTGCAGTCCCAGATCACGACCTTGGTGCCGTTGGTCGTGCCGAGGTTGTAGGCGTCCAGGCACTTGTTGCCGTACACCACGAGTTCCTTGCGGGAGGTGTACGTCCACTGCTGGTTCTGGCCGCCGTTGCAGTCCCACAGCTCGGCCTGGGTGCCGTTGCCGATGGTGTTGTCGTAGAGGTCGAGGCAGCGGCCCGACTGGGTGCCCACGGCGAGGGTGCTGTCGGTGCCGGGCAGCGGGTGGACTGTGATGTCGGCGAGTGCCGGGGCGCCCGTGAAGGTCAGCGTGTTGGAGGAGCCCTTGGACAGACCGACCTGGACCGAGACGGTGCCCTGGGAGGAGCCGGTGGGCGGGAAGGAGACCGTGGTCGCGCCCTGGCCGTTGACCTTGAGGGAGGCGGTGCGGGCCGCCGAGGTGTTGTTGGTGTAGGCGATGTCGACGGTCTTGATCCCGGTGTTCGCGGCGACGACTCCGGAGAAGTTCGACGTGCCGGTGTAGGTGCTGCTCGCGGCCTCGGTGCCGCCGGTGACCGTGAGCATCACCGAGCCGCCCGCCGGGACGCTGGTGGTGTAACCGGTGCCGTACGAGCCGAGGTTGGAGCGCGCCCACAGGTCACGGACGGTGGCGTTCGCGTTGGTGAGGCCCAGGTCGGACCAGCGGACGGTGATGTTCTGGGCGGCGGAGGTGCGGTTGAGGAGGACGACGGCACGGTTGCCGGTGCCGGACAGGACCTTGCCGTAGACCTGGAGTCCGGTGGTGTCCTCGGCGACCTTGACGCCCTGGAGGCCGCGCGGGTCCTGGTCGACGGCGACGACCTCGGGGTTCTTGAGGATGTTCGCGGTCTCGGTGGTCATGGTGGCCAGGTTGTTGCCGGCCAGGAGCGGGGCGCCGGAGACGGCCCACAGGTTCATGTGGGTGCGGTTCTGGGCGGCGGTGAAGCCGTCCATGCCGACCATCAGCATGTCCGGGTCGTTGTAATAGCCGGTGTGCTGGGCGGTGGGGTGCAGGTTCCGGTCGTAGTTGGTCAGCAGGTTCGTCATCGACGGCTTGTTGCCGTAGATGATGATGTCGTCGTTGGTCCGCCACATCGCGCCCTGTCCCGGCGCCCAGTTCCACGGGTTCTGCCGGCCCCAGTTGCACAGCGACAGGGTCATCGGGCGGCCCGTGGTCGCGGTGGCCCTGGTGATCGCGTCGCTGATCGACTGGTAGGTCGTCTTCGCGTCGAGTCCCTCCGCGTCACCGCCGCACCAGTCGACCTTCACGAAGTCGAAGCCCCACTGGGAGAACTGGAGCATGTCCTGGTCGTAGTGGCCCTCGCTGCCCGAGCCGGGGGCGGCGGGGCGGCCCGTCGGGTAGTAGTAGCCGCAGCCGTCCTTGCCCGCGTCCGTGTAGATGCCGGCCTTGAGGCCCTTGCCGTGGATGTAGTCGGCGATGGCCTTCATGCCGCCGGGCCACTCGGACTCGTCGACGGTGATGTTCCCGGCGCTGTCGCGGGTGCCCTGCCACCAGCCCTCGTCGATGTTGATGTACTTGTATCCCGCCGCCGGGAGACCGGACGCGACGAACGCGTCGACCTGCGCCTTGATGACGCTGTAGTCGATCTTCGCGGCGAAGCTGTTCCACGACGCCCAGCCCATCGGGGCCGAGGGCACCGGTATCTGCCGGGAGGTGGCGGCCTGCGCGGGGGACGGCTGGGCGAAGAGCAGCGCGGCGCAGGCGCTCAGGGCGAGGACGAGAGCGCGGACGGCCGCGGCTCGGAAGCGATGTGCGAGACCCCTGCGGGTCGTTCGCGGCGGGGGGTACATGCGGCTCCTTCAGCGGGGGGACACCAGCATTGGCCGATATTTCGAACTGAGGCCGGTCATTCGAACATCGTGCGCGCTGAAGCTAGAGCCACGGGAGGATGAAGTCAACGGCTGTGACAAGGGTGAACTGGCCTGAGAGCACGGGGTCTTCGCGCGGGACGGCCGCCCGCGGCGCCATACTGTCCGGCGTGCGAGTAGCGATCATGACAGCGGGTTCCCGGGGCGACGTGGCCCCGTTCACGGGCCTGGGGCACGGTCTGGCGCGGGCCGGGCACGAGGTCACCCTGGTCACCCACGAGCGCTTCGAGCTGCTGGCGGCGCGGGCCGGTATCGGCTTCCACGCGCTGCCGGTCGATCCCCGGGCGGAGCTGGAGTCCTCGCGCGGGCAGGCGCTGCACCGCAGCACGACCGGAGTGGGCAAGCTGGTGCGGGTGGTCGCGATGGCCCGGTCCCTGGCCGGACGGATGGCGGACGACCTGGTGACAGCCGCCCGGGCGAGCGACGCACTGCTCCTCTCCGGATCGGTGGCCCCGCTGGGCCACGCCGTCGCCGAGGGCCTGCGACTGCCCAGCCTCGGGCTCAACCTCCAACCCCTCGCGGCCACCCGGGAGTTCGCACCACCCATGCTGGGCGTCGGCTCCTGGGGGCCGTTCGGCAACCGGGTCGTCGGGCTGGGCCTGAACCTGGCGGTGGAGCAGGTCTTCGGCGCGGCCCTCCCGCCGGTCCGGGCCCGCCTCGGTCTGCCTCCGCTGGGCACGGCCGCGGCACTGCGCTCCCGCGAGCGGCAGGGCTGGCCGGTCCTGCACGGCTTCAGCCCCCGGGTGGTCGCCCGGCCCCGCGACTGGCGGTCCGGACTCGACGTGGCGGGCTACTGGTGGCCGTACGACGGCGACGCCCCGCTCCCCGGCGACCTGCGGACGTTCGTCGAGGCCGGCCCTCCCCCGGTCTTCGTGGGCCTGGGCAGCGCGACCGTTCCCGATCCCGCGCGCACCAGCGCCGAGATCGTACGGGCGCTGCGCCGGGCCGGGCTGCGCGGTGTGATCCAGCGCGGCTGGGCGGGTCTGGCGGCGGCGGGGGACGGCATGCTGACCATCGACGAGGTGCCCCACTCAGCGTTGTTCCCGCACATGGCGGCGGTGGTCCACCACGCGGGCGCGGGCACGACGGCCGCGGGCCTGCGCGCGGGAGTTCCGGCGGTGCCGGTACCGATCCAGTTCGACGAGAGCTTCTGGGCCGCACGGCTGGTCGCCCTGGGCGTGGCCCCGCGCGCCCTGCCCTTGCGGCGGCTGACCGCCGATGCGCTGGGGGAGGCACTGGTCCGGGCGACGAGGGACGCGGAACATCGGGAGCGGGCGCGGACGCTGGGCGCCCACATCCGGGCGGAGGACGGCGTGCGCCCCGTGGTGGACGCCGTGAACCGACTGGACCGCTGACGGCGTCGCCTCAGGGGCACCGGGCCGTGCCGACAGGCGACTCGGCCGGCAGGGCGCGACCGGCCACCACGGCACCGCGGCCGAGCACGGCCGCCCTCACGCCGGGGCCGGCTCCCACCCCGCCCGTGGACCGCTGACGGCGTCGCCTCAGGGGCACCCGGCCGTGCCGACAGGCGACTCGGCCGGCTGGGCAGGACCGGCCACGACGGCACGGCGGCCGAGCACGGCCGCCCTCACGCCGGGGCCGGCTCCCACCCCGCCGGCCGGAGAATCCCCAGCAGCTGCCGCACGAGTTCCTCCACGACCTCGTCCAGCGTCGCGTCCACCCACCCCGCGCTCCAGTCGTGCAGCAGCCCGTTCACGCTGCCGATGAACCCGGTCGCCGCGAGCCGGTAGTCCCGCGGGGCCGCCTCCCCCCGCGCGACGGCCCGGTTCGCCTCGGCGCACACCAGGTCGACCCAGTGCGCCCGACGGGCCAGCCGTTGCTCCTCCAGACGCGGGCTGACGCCGATGATCTCCACGAAGGTGATCCGCACACGGCGGGGATCGGACGTGACGTTCGCCGCGTAGGCGCGGAAGATCGCGGCCGCGCGCTCGGCGAGCGGCAGGTGGTCCGCGTCGGCCACCGCGGCCACCACGGCGGCCGTCGCCCAGTCGTTGACCTCCAGGTGAAGCGCGGCCAGGACGTCCTCGAGGGTGCGGAACTCCTCGTAGAACTGGCGGGTGGAAAGGGCCGCGGCCTCGCTGAGGGCCGCGACGGTCGTGGCGCGGTAGCCGGGTGCGTCCCCGAAGAGCTGGAGGGCCGCGTCCAGGAAACGTCGGCGCCGCTCGGCCTGTCGCTCCGCGGCCGTCTTGCCGCCGTAGCGACCGGTTGGGGCCTTGAGCCTGCCCGTCACCGCACCTCCCATCCGGGCCGGCACGTCCGGCCTTCTCTGTGAGCGCCAAGTTTGTCGCGTACGCAGTCTTGTGGAGAAGGGCCCCCCTTCCTTACTTTTCAGTAAGTTAACTCTGAAAGCACCCGTCTTCAGTTTTGCCGTTTTGGCATGCCCCCGTCATGAGCCGCCAGAGGGAGACCCGTCATGCCTGTTCTCAAACCCAGACACCTGTGTGCCATGGCCGCAGCCGTCGTCCTGACCGTCACCGCCCCCGTGACCGCCGCCTCCGCCGCGGACACCGCCGCCCTGCGCGAGGTGCTGTTCGTGGGCAACAACTGGGACGGCACCGCCGACGTCATCAAGTCCTCCGGCGACCTGGCGAAGATCGGCCGGATCAACGTCGTCCCCGACAAGGACGCACGGATGGCGGAGATCAACGCCGACCCGATCAAGTGGATCTACTTCATGGCGATCCGCAACAGCGTCGGTGAGGGCCACGACCAGTTCGTCGACGACATGTACTCCACGCCGGACGGCAGGTCGGTGGTCGTGTCACGGCCGAGCTTCGCGGACGTGGTGTCGATCGACCTCGCCACCGGGAAGATCAACTGGCGCTTCAAGGTCTCGGGTTACCGCGCCGACCACATGGCGGTCTCCCCCGACGGCACTCGGGTCGCGGTGTCGGCCTCCACCGCCAACACCGTGCACGTGCTGAACATCAACACCGGTCAGCAGCTCGGCTCGTTCGCCACCGGCGACAAGCCGCACGAGAACATCTTCACCCGGGACGGCAAGTACATCTGGAACATGGCGATCGGTGACGTGAACACCGACTCCGACGCCCCGTGGCAGGACTTCACGAAGGGCGACCGGCACATCACGGTGGTCGACGCCACGACCTACAAGCAGGTCAAGATCATCGACATGCGGGACAAGCTGAACGCGATCGGCCTCAAGGACTACTCCGACGCCGTCCGGCCCGCCGTGTTCTCGCCGGACGAGTCCAAGCTGTACTTCCAGGTGTCGTTCTTCAACGGCTTCTTCGAGTACGACGTCGCCACCGACAAGATCACCCGTACGAAGACCCTGCCGAAGAACCCCGCGACCAGCGACGACCGCACCACCATGGTCAACGACTCGCGCCACCACGGCCTTTCGATGAGCCCGGACGGCAGCAAGCTGTGTGTCGCGGGCACGATGGACGACTACGCGACCGTCGTGAACCGCACCACCCTTCAGGAGGGCCCGCTCGTCCCCGCCTCGAAGCCCTACTGGGCGACCGTCAGCGGCGACGGCAAGAGCTGTGTCGTGTCCGAGAGCGGTGCCGACCAGGTCACCGCGATCGACTTCGCGACCGGCCAGAAGACGGTGTCCGTGCCGGTGGGCGACCATCCGCAGCGGGTGCGGCTCGGGCATGTGGCCGCCGACTGGACGAGTCCCTCCTCGTAGCACGAACGCCGGATGCCGCGGCAGGGCCGGTGCCACCTCACTCCTTCCGGAGGCGGCACCGGCCCTGCCGTCCGATGGGGACGGGATCAGCCGAACTTCTGGACCGTCCAGGTCGCGAGTTCCGACTTGGCCGCGCTCAGCACGGATGCCGAGGGCGAGGTCGCCCCGTTGGTCACCAGCGCGTAGTGCAGGACGCCCGAGTCCGAGTCGGTGAGCAGCAGTCGGCGACTGCCCGTGCCGCCCGGTTCGACCGCCGCGCCGACCGGGGTGGACGAGGTGTAGGGCGGCGGGCCGTACACCGTGGCCAGGTCGGAGACGACAGTGGTGGCCGCGGTCGGGAAGGACGCGGGCAGATGGAGTTCGGTGGGCGCCGAGCCGCTTCCCGAGCGCCACACGAGCACCGCGTACTGGCCGGACCCGACCAGCGACGAGACGTTGGGCAGGCTGCTCGGCACCGGGTTCCAGGTCAGTGTCGTGGATCCGTCGCGTGAGCGGTCCTCGTACGTGAAGGCGACCGTGGAGCCGGAGGTGGCGCTCGGGTAGACACGGTCGAGGAGCCGGGAGTCCTGGCGGAGCACCGCCGTGCCCGAGTCGTCGAGCTTCACAGCCGAGAGGTCCTCGTCGTTCCAGGCGTCGCCCGAGGTCATGACCTTGCCGGGATTGTCGTTCATCAACTCGTGGTGACGGCCGTTGTAGAGGTCCCACTGCCACTGCGTGCCGGAGAGGACCGGTCCCGAACCGGCGGGCGTGGACCACCAGTTGGCCCCCTTCACCCGGGAGTCGAGGGCCTGGTACATGGCCTTGAGGACGGTGGGGGCCTTGCCCGCGGTCGAGCCGTTCAGCGGGTGCCCGAACTCGCTGACGACCGCCGTGGTGCCGAGCGCCGAGGCCCGGTCGCGGACCGTGCCGAAGTCGCCGACGTACTGGCCGTCGGAGGCGTTGCCCCACATCAGGATGCCGGAGATGGCCTTCTGGTCGTAGAAGTGGGTGTTGAAGACGTACCGGGAGCCGAGCGTACCGACGTCGAGGAGGCCGCCCTCCTCCTTACTGACGTTGCCGTTCCAGAACAGGTTCGGCTCGACCAGGGCGGGCTTGTCCGTCCAGCCCGCCGCGTCCATCCGGGCCCGGAACTTCACGTAGAAGGGCCACAGCAGGTCGCGTTCCCAGGTGCGGCTGTTCTGTCCGGAGTCGTAGCTGCCGGCGTAGGGCTCGTTGTAGGGGTCGAAGCCGACCACGCCGGCGAACTCCTCGGTGGCGAGGTTCGCCTTGAGGTACGCCATGGTCTTCTGGGCGGTGGCCAGGAAGGAGTCCTGGAGCCCGTACCTGTTGTGCCAGAAGTCGTACTGGCCGGCCTTCACCGCGCCGTTCTGGGTGATGTTCTGGCCCCACATGATGCAGATGCCGCAGGACTCGGCGGGGTAGTTGCCGAGCGCCACGGCCCAGGCGGGGGCGCCGTCGCCGGTGTACCAGCTGCCCGAGTTGAACAGCCAGCGGGAGTACAGGTCCTGGTGGAAGTCGGGGTAGACCCGGATGCCCGCGTCGAGGAACGCGCGCATCTGTGCGGTGGCGTTCGCCAGGTACGTGGTGTCGACCTGGCCCTTCACCGGTTCCGCGTAGGCCCAGGAGAGCAGGAAGCGCACGGAGTTGCCGCCGCCGAGGGCTCTCAGCGCGGTGGCCGACTTCCTGGCGTCGGCGACCGAGGCGAAGGGCAGGCCCTTGTTCTCGGCGAGCTTGGTCTCGCCGGAGACGTTGTAGCCACGCAGCACGACCTCGCGGCCGTTGCCGTCGACGAACCGTCCGTTCTGGACGGTGAGGGGGGTGTCGTCGAACGAGAGGGAGTCGGTGAGGGTGTCGGCGGATGCGGGCCGGGCGCCCGCGACCGTCAGGAATCCACAGAGGACAACCAGAACAACGAGCAGACGTGCGCGTTTATTCGGCATGTCCCTTACAGTCCGGCCATTTCGGTACAACGTCAACACCATCTGACTAATGAGTAAGGTTCACTTTCGTCGCCTCTGCCGCCTCACCCGCCGACTCGACGTGTCACGTTCAACAGATACTCCTGCCGGTTGAGCGGGTTGTGATCACTGCGTGGGCGTCGCGGAACGGTTCCGTGGGAGACCGGCGCGTAGTGGTCGAAGCCGGTCTCCAACTCCCCCTCGCCGCGCGTCAGTCCGGGCAGCCGCTGCTCAAGTCCGTGCACCCGGGCGGCCGGTACCGCGCCCTCCAGGACACACCGGTCGCCCAGGATCTCCGTCGTCTGCGGTACGGCCCGCAGCGCGTCCAGCACCGGCAGCAGGGCGCCGAGGGCGTCGGCCGGGGCCTCGACGCGGAACCGGTGCATCGGCTCGTAGACCCGGGTGCCCGCCCGGCGCAGCGCCTCGACGAGGACCAGCGGGGTCAGGCCCCGGAAGTCGGCTCCGGTGCTGGACATGCTCTTGTCGAAGCCCTGGTGGGCGTGGCTCTGCCGGGGGCAGTAGCCGCAGTGGGTCATGGTCACCGTGCAGTCGGTGACCTGCCAGCCGTCGAGGCCCTGCCCGAGGGTTTCGCGCACGGTGTCCTCGACGGCCTTGAAGAAGGCGTACGGCATGGCGCCGAGCTCCACCTCCAGCCGGAAGGCCACGCCCGAGCCGACCGGTGCCGGGTCGACGCGCAGGCCGACGGTGGCGAGAAAGGGGTTGGCGTCCTTCTTGACGAACTCGGCGGCCGCGCCCGTCCCGGCCGGGCGCTCGATGCACAGGGGCGTGGTCTCGCGGAAGGTGACGTCGAGGCCGAACTCCTCGGCGAGCGTGGCCTGGACGACCTCCTTCTGGACCTCGCCGTAGAGCGAGACGGAGGTCTCCCTGCGGACCTCGTCGTGGCGCAGGTCGATGAGCGGGTCCTGCTCGGCGAGCCGGGTGAGGGCGAGGTGGAGGGACCTGGCGTCCGTGCCCGGGCCCGGCACGACGACCGTTTCGAGCGAGGGCGGGGCGAAGAAGCGGTCGTGGGCCTTGCGGGGTTCGCCGAGGGCGTCGCCGACGCGGATGCCGGTGAGGCCCCAGAGCTTGGCGATCCGTCCCGCCGGGACCGCGTCCCGCTGGGTCTCGGTGCCGCCGTCGAACACGCTGATCGCGGTGACACGGCCCTCGGTGCGCGCCTCGCCGAACGGAACCCGGTCGCGGATGCCAAGGGTGCCGGAGAACAGGCGCGCGTACGCGATCTTCTCCCCCGCGGGGCCCCGTTCGACCTTGAACACCGTGCCGGAGACGGGCCCCTCCCGGTCGCCGTCGGCGGCGGGCAGCAACTCCGTGATGCCGGTGATCAGTTCGGGCACGCCGGCGCCCGTGACCGCCGACCCGAAGTACACCGGGTGCACCAGGGCCTGCCGGGTCTGCGCGACCAGCGCCCCGTGCAGCCGAGCCTCGTCGACCCGCCCCTCGACCCAGGCCGACAGCAGTTCGTCGTCATGGTCCGCGAGGACGTCGTGGGCGCCGGTCCCCGGGAGGAACCGGGCCGCGCGCGTACCGGGTCGGTCCACCGTCCCCATCGGCACGATCGCCGGGGTGAGCCGCTCGGCGACGGCCCGCAGGACATGGTCGTACCGGGCTCCCCGCCGGTCGATCTTGTTGACGAAGAGGAGGGTCGGGATGCGCAGCCGCTGGAGGGTCCGCATCAGGACCCGAGTCTGCGCCTGGACGCCCTCGACGGCCGAGACGACCAGCACGGCGCCGTCGAGCACACCGAGGACGCGCTCCACCTCGGCGATGAAGTCCGGGTGGCCGGGGGTGTCGATGAGGTTGACGGTCATGTCGTCGACCGCGAAGGAGACGACGGCCGACTTGATGGTGATACCGCGCCGCCGCTCCAGCGCGAGGGTGTCGGTCTGTGTGCTGCCGGCGTCGACGCTGCCGAGCTCGTCGATGACTCCGACCGAGTGCAGCAGCCGCTCGGTCAGACTGGTCTTACCGGCGTCGACGTGGGCGAGGATCCCGAGGTTGAGCAGGTGCACGAAGCGTCATGTCCTTTGGAGAGAGGGAGATTCCTTCCGGGATGGACATGGACGCAGTGCGCATTACGGCTCCAGGATCGTGCGACGGCAAGGACACCTGAAGTGCAGCAGGTGCGAGCTCCGGGGGCAACGGATTAACGCTCGACGGGGCGCTCCGCCACCACGAACAGATCCGCACCGGACAGTGCGGGGAGCTGTCGCCGCAAGGTGGGGAGACGGCCCGTCTCCGGAACCGCCACGGGCCGAGTGCCCCCGCTGGAGGGCTCCTGCTGGTGGACGTCAGCGGTTCGATGGCGCCGTACGCCGACGCGCTGCTGGGTACCCGGCTCGGTGAGCCGCTGCTCGAGTTCCTGGACCACTGGGGGTAGCGGGGCACGGCACACGGGGCGGCCGTGGTGGTGCTGTCGGACGGCTGGGAGCGTGGCGATCCGGAGCTGCTCGCGGCCCGGATGCGACGCTTGCACCGGCTGGCGCACCGGGTGATCTGGGCCGATCCGATCAAGGCGCGCCCCGGTTACGCGGCCCTGGCCGCCGGGACGGCGGTCGCGCTGCCGAGCGTGGACGCGTTCGTCGAGGGGCACAGCCTGGCCGCGCTGGAACGTCCGGCGGCGGTGGTGAAAGGAGCCGACGATGCGTGACATCCTCCCGGTGCTGAACGGCTGGTACACGGCAGGGCTGCCGTTCGGACTGGCCACGGTCGTCTCCACGAGCCGCAGCGCACCGCGCGATCCGGGCGCGGCCATGGCTGTCGGCCCGGACGACGAGGTCGTCGGCAGTGTGTCCGGCGGCTGCGTCGAAGGGGCCGTCTTCGAACTGGCCCAGGAGGTCGTGGCGAGCGGCGAGGCCCGCCTGGAGACCTTCGGCTACAGCGACGCGGACGCGTTCGCGGTCGGGCTCACCTGCGGCGGGGAGATCACGCTTCTCGTCCGGTCCGTGACGGCCGCCACCGATCCCGCGTTCGCCGAGATCGCGGAGTCGGTCGCCGCTGGCCGCCCGGTGACCGTGGCGACCGTGGTGGACGGCCCGGCGCCCCGCGGTGCCACGCTCGCCGTGTGGCCCGACCGCGTCGCGGGCACGCTCGGCACCACCGGCCTCGACGTCGCGGTCACCGCCGACGCGCGCGGTGAACTCGCCCTGGGCGCGACCGGGTTGAGGCACTACGGCCCGCGCGGGGAGAGGCGCGAGGACGCGGTCGGGGTCTTCCTGCACTCCTTCGCCCCGCCGCCGCGCATGCTGGTCTTCGGTGCGATCGACTACGCGGCAGCGGTCGCCCGGATCGGCGCCTTCCTCGGCTACCGGGTCACGGTCTGCGACGCCCGCCCGGTCTTCGCCACGCCGAAGCGCTTCCCGGAGGGCGTGGAGGTCGTCGTGGACTGGCCGCACCGCTACCTCGGCGGCACCGAGACCGACGATCGCACCGTGATCTGCGTCCTGACCCACGACCCGAAGTTCGACGTGCCCCTGCTGGAGGAGGCGCTGCGCCGGCCCGCGGCGTACATCGGGGCGATGGGCAGCCGCCGTACGCACGACGACCGGATGAAGCGGCTCACCGAATCCGGGCTCACCGAGGCCGAGCTGTCACGGCTGCGCTCGCCGGTCGGCCTGGACCTGGGGGCCCGTACGCCGGAGGAGGTCGCCGTGTCCGTGGCCGCCGAGATCGTCGCCCTGCGCTGGGGCGGCAGCGGTGCTCCGCTGACGGCGACGGCGGGGGCGATCCATCCGTCTGCGTGAAGACTGTCTGGAGGAAGTCCTGTATGCACCGGTCGCCGAGCGGCCGGCGGCCACCGCCGGATACGACGGAATCGAAAGGTGTGAGGTGCAAAGGTGTGAGGTGCGCCCCAGGGGGTAGGCGGCGAGTACGGGAGAGGGCGTCCGAGCCCTCACCCCGCCTCCGATCGGGAAGGAGGTCCGTGAAAGCGCACACTCGCAGCGTCCGGGCCGCTTCCCTGTACACGGAGCGGCCCGGATCTCATGAGCGCCGGTGGGCCGGTGCGAGCGCGGCGAACAGGGGGACGACGGTCAGGCCCGCGAGCCCGGCCGAGCGGTCCCACACCGCTCTCGGAGGCAAGCCACGCATCAGCCGTGTGAACGACGCTGTACGGTCCGTGGCGGCAGGCGGTGCAGCGTCACGTCCGTGAGACGGCCGTCGGACACGGTGGCCGTCATGTAGGTGCAGTGAGGCTGGCGGCGGCGGTCGGTCGGCGAACCGGGGTTGAGCAGTCGCAGTCCGCCGGGGGCGGTGGTGTCCCAGGGAATGTGGCTGTGGCCGAAGACCAGGACGTCGGCGTCGGGGTACCGGGCGGCGCAGCGGGCCTCGCGCCCCTGGGCCGCACCCGTCTCGTGGACGACGGCGAAGCGCAGGCCGCCCAGCTCGGCGTACGCCACCTCGGGCAGCCTGGCGCGCAGCTCGGGCCCGTCGTTGTTGCCGTAGACCCCGACCAGCCGTGCGCTGCGGCTCTCCAGCAGGTCCAGGGTGGCGGTGTCCACCCAGTCACCGGCATGGAACACCACGTCGACGTGCGGGAGTTCGGCGAGCAGCGGGGCCGGGAGCTGCTTGGCGCGCTTGGGCAGGTGGGTGTCGGACATCAGCAGCAGGCGCACGGCGTCACCCTAGAGGAGTGCGAGGCCGGCGCCGGTCATATGCGGGGCGCGCCCATGCCTGTCTCGAAAGTCCGTGTCGATGTCGCGGAACCGGCGACGCCCGTCTGCCCTCTTCATCCACGCGGTACCACGATCGCGGCGTCGGCCGTCGCCGCCTCGCTGCCGCGGATCCGCCGCACGTCGCGCCGTCGCCCAGGGTGCCGCCGGTCAAGGCAGCCTGCTGCCACGGCACTTGCTCGGCAGCGTTAACATCGGCGCACAACGCGTCGATCCGTGACGCAAGCCACAAGCCACCCAAGGAGTCCGGACACCGATGCCGGTCAAGGTCAGCGTCGTCATCCCCGTCTACAACCCGGGGAACTACATCGAGGACTGCGTCGCCTCGCTGCGCAGGCAGTCCCTGCCCCCGGACGAGTTCGAGGCGATCTTCGTCGACGACGGTTCGACCGACGACACGCCGGCCCGGCTCGACGCGCTGGCCGCCGAGGTCGAGAACATCACGGTCATCCACCAGGAGGCCTCCGGCTGGTCGGGCAAGCCCCGCAACGTCGGCATCGAGACCTCCCAGGGCGAGTTCGTCATGTTCGTCGACAACGACGACTACCTCGGCGACGAGGCCCTGGAGCGGATGTACGACTACGCGGTCGCCAACGGCGCCGACGTGGTCGTGGGCAAGATGGCCGGCAAGGGCCGGGGCGTCCCGGTGGAGCTGTTCCGCCGCAACCACCCCCGTGCCACCGTCGACAACGCCCCGCTGATCGACAGCCTGACCCCGCACAAGATGTTCCGGCGGGCCTTCCTGGACCGGATCGGCCTGCGCTTCCCCGAGGGCAGGCGCCGGCTGGAGGACCACGTCTTCGTCACGGAGGCGTATCTGCGCGCGGACAACGTCTCCGTGCTCAGCGACTACGTCTGCTACTACCACCTCAAGCGCGACGACGCCTCCAACGCGGGCTTCCAGCGCTTCGACCCGGTGGGCTACTTCGCGAACCTGCGCGAGGCGCTCGACGTAGTCGAGAAGTACACCGAGCCGGGGCCGACCCGCGACCGGCTGTTCCGTCGCTGGCTGCGCAACGAGATGGTCGAGCGGATGCGCGGCAGGCGGCTGCTCGCCGCGCCCGAGGACTACCGCAAGGAGCTCTTCACCGAGATCCGCGGTGTGGTCGTCGAGCGCTTCGGACCCGGGGTCGCGGCCGGTCTCCAGCCCACCCAGCAGGTCGTCGCCGCGCTGATCGCCGACGGCCGGCTCGACGACCTGGTCGCCTTCGCCGAGTGGGAGGCCTCCGTCGCTTCCGTCGTCGAGCCGGACGGCGTCGAATGGGACGGGGGTGTGCTGCGGGTCGGCCTGTCCGCCGAGCTCGCGTCCGGCGGTACGCCGATGACGTTCCCCGCCGAGGGCAGCTCCGCCCCGATCACCGAGCCGCCGACCACCGTCGCGGAAGCCGTGGACCGGGTCGGCGCTCACAGTGTGGCCGGCTTCAAGCGCGCCACGGTCGACCTGCTGCTGCGGGAACGCTCCAGCTCCGCCCAGTACTTCCAGCCGGTGGAGTTCACCCGGGAGACCGTTCCGGCGCAGGACGGCCGGGTGCGGCTGGTGCTGCGGGGCACGGCGGCCCTGGATCCGGCCACCGCGGCCGACGGCGGCCCCCTCGACGCCGGGCTGTGGGACGTGTTCGTCCGCGTCAAGCTGGGTGGCTGGACCAAGCAGTCCCGGCTGGGCCCGGTCTCCCTCAAGGGGCGTACGGCCGCGGACGCCGGTGTGACAGGCGGCCGGGTCGTGCTGCCGTACTGGACCGCGAAGCAGGGCACCCTCGCCCTGGACGTCGACATGGCGGGCGAGCGCCTGGAGCTCGGGCGGGTCACGCCCGGGGAGGTCGCGGTCACCGGTGACCGCGTCGAGGTTCCGGTGCCCTTCCACGTGCCCGGTGACACGCCGGTGCTGCTCAAGCTCACCGGTGGTTCCGGCGCCGCGCCCGCCAAAGAGGTGTCCGGCATCCTGCGTCCCCAGGGCTCCGCAGCCCTCCTGGAGGCGGTGCTGCCGTTGGGTGACCTGACCGGAGGGACCTGGCGGGTCGCGCTCAGCCCGGCGCCCGACGCCGAGGAGCCCCGCTTCCATCCGCTGCCGTTCACGCTGCGGGTGAAGGGGGGCAGCGTCCAGGTCGTGGCCGTGCGCCCGCCCCGGCCCGCCGCCGGGCAGCCGCTGGTCCGCAGGGCGAGGCGGCTGGCCGGAAGGCTGGTCCGCCGGCTCAGGGCACGCGGCAAGTAGAAGCGGGCCGAGGGGCGAAACAGAGCCGGGGAGGACGCGGACGCGTCCTCCCCGGCTCACCGCGCTCGGCTCAGCCGGCGTCGCTGAGCTGCTTCAGGCTGGTGCGCAGGTGCTCCCAGCTGCGGTCCCGCTTGCTGCCGCGGTTGCGGGCGTTCACCAGCGGCTTCCAGAAGGCGGCGTCGATCAGCGTCTCCGGCTTGATCGCCACGGTCCGCTCCAGGACCGTCTCCGGCACCTTCTGCGGGTCGGGGACCACGTACTCCGCGATGATCTCGTCGTACTTGTCCTTGAGCACCGTGTTGGTCGGGTCCGCGCCGAAGACCACGAGCTGCCCGGTGGGCTCGGTGTCGACCAGGACCGTCACCAGGTCGGGACGGTAGCGGTTCAGGACCTCGATGACCTTGTAGACGTCACCGGTCCAGGCGTTGGTGTGCCGGTCGCGGGCCGCTTCGTCCACGTTGCGCGGGAGCATGTCGTCGAAGACGATCACGCTGGCCCAGTCCGAGTACTTCTCGACGTTGATGAAGTCACGCAGCGCGTACTCGAACAGGTGCATGCCGTCGATGAACGCCAGGTCGAGCGTGACGTCCTTCCAGTAGCCGAACGGGCTGCGGTTGCGGACGATGTTCCGCAGCGGGTGGCGGCCGCCCTTCAGGTGCTGCAGCGGGTTCTCGCGCGCGAAGAAGTCGTCGCTGGTGGCCTTCGCCAGATGGACGTCGCAGCGGATCTCCGAGACCACCTTGAACGCCGGGTCGATCGCGATGCTCGGTACCCGGGAGAACGTCAGGCTGCGGCCGTCGTTGACGCCGATCTCCAGGTAGTTCCGGTTCGCGCTGGCTTTGTGGAGCCCCCGCAGGAACTCGTGACGTTTCACTGGGAATTCTCCTTGCGGATGTGTGGCAGTGCTTCGTGCAGGGCGGACCGCCGGTCCCGGTGCGAGGCCGACGCGACCTCCGTCCACCGTCGTGCCCTAGGGCGCTGTAGGCGGGGCGTGGTGCGGGCCCGATCACGGCCCCGCTGCTGGTGGGGCCGTCCCGGTCCGGGTCGGCCGAGGTGCCGGGACAGTCCCCGCCCCGGTCCGTACCGGCTGCCCGGGCCGGAACCGGTTTCCGTGGAACATACCTGCTGTGAGCTTCCCATGACAGGACTTCGCGCCGAGGAGCGTGATCCGGAGGGAAAAGACGGGCAAAGTGCCGAAAGACGGAGGGTGACGCTCCGGGTGAGGGGCGCGGTACGGGGCTCGTCGGCACAGACGGGTGCGGCGGCAAGGAGACTCACGAAGAGATCCGCACCTCGCCGTGGTCGCCACGGACGGGACGGTGACGCAGGGGTACGCCCGCCAGGTGCCGACGGGCGTGGGTGATCTCCAACTCGCCTCGCCGGGTCGGCTCGATGGCCCGAACGGCGTCATGGAGCGCGGGCGTGGCCGGATGCACGCCACCGTGGGCGAGGTCGTTCCCGGGCTGCTCCGGCTCTTCCTCCGGGCCGAACCCGGATCTGTCGCCGACGATCACCTGAACCTGGGTGGTCCCCACGTCGGTGAGGTGATCCAGGCCGCCGGGCAGCGCGAGAGCCTTCATCTGCGCCACCCTAGCCCGGATCAGGAAGAACCGGCCATGGCAGGGGGGGTGACTTGGGGGCGGGGGGTGGACGCTCAGTCCTCGCCGCGGAAGATGTTGTCCTCTCCCGTGTGCGCCATGGTGGGTCCGATCCGGTCCGCCACCGCGGGCAGACAGGTCCGCAGCTCTTCCTTGCCGTGCAGGCGGCGGGCCCTGGACCAGCCCGTCTCGGGCCGGCGTGCGACGGATTGCTCAACGGTCTGCGGGGTCACGGTGGTTACCGTCCTTCCATGCTGCCCTCCGGGTCCCCCGAGGAGCGCGGGACAAACGGACCGGGCGGCCCCTCAACCCCCGCCCCGCACACACATTCGTCGAGGAACCGGGGCGCCGGAACTTGACGGCCGGCCGAACCGGCCTGCCCGGCTCAGGTGTTGGGCCGGGCCACGCTGATGTCGCCCAGGGCCGATCCGGGATCGCGTTCCATGGCCGTGTCGCCGAGGGAGACGATGCCGACGGCGTGGCCGTGGTCGACGACCGGGATGCGGCGCACGGCGTGCTCGCGCATGAGCTCGATCGCGTGATCCAGGTCGTCCTCGGGCGTGACGGTCAGCAGGTCGTCGCTGCACGCGCCGGCCACGGTGATCTGTTCCGGGTCGCCGCCCTCGGCGAGGGAGCGCACGACGAGGTCCCGGTCGGTGACCAGACCGCGCAGTTCGTCGCCGTCGGTGACCAGGACGGCGCCGAGGTCCTGGTCGCGCATGATCCTGGCGACGGCCGTCACGGAGGTCTGCGGTTCCACGGTGACCGGGGCGCTGGTCATGATGTCGCTGACGTGCTGAGTCATGACGTACCTCACTGTCTGCGGGGATGGTCCGCTCCGGGTACCCCTCCTCAGCCGTCGAGTGCGATCTCGCTCCACACTTGTTTGCCGCCGCTGACGGGGACACTGCCCCAGGCCGCCGACACGGCCTCGACGAGCAGGATGCCGCGGCCTCCGGTGGCCTCCCAGCCGATGTTGGTGGGCTTGGCGGGGGTGCGCGGCGAGGTGTCGGCGACCGAGACACGCAGGCGCCTCCCGATGAGGGTGAGGTCGAGGCGGACCTGGCCGCCGGTGTGCACGAGGGCGTTGGTGACGAGCTCGGAGACGACGAGCAGAGCGGTGTCCATGGCGTCCTCGCGGACGCCCCAGACGCGCAGGGTGCGCCGGGTGAAGCGGCGGGCGTGCCGGGCGGCCTCGGGGACCCGCCAGACCGTCCAGGTCTCCCGGAGCGGCTGGGTGGCCATGCCGTCGTAACGCAGCAGGAGCAGGGCGACGTCGTCGCTGCGGCGGGCGCCGCCGAGCAGCGCGTCGGCGACGAGGCCGAGGTGGGCGGGGTCGGAGACGGCCAGTCCGTGTGCGAAGCGGTCCATGCCCACGTCGATGTCGGCCTCGGTGGACTCGACGAGGCCGTCGGTGGTCAGGGCGACCAGGGTGCCGGGCCGCAGTCGGAGCGGGGTCATCGGGAAGTCGGCCTGGGCCACCACGCCGAGCGGGGGGCCGCCGTCGCTCTCGGCGATCTCCGTGGTGCCGTCGGGGTGGCGCAGCACCGGCGGCAGATGTCCGGCGCGGACGCACCAGGCGGTGCCCTCCTCCATGTCGAGGTCCACGTAGGTGCAGGTGACGAAGAGGTCGCTCTCCAGGTCCATGAGGAGGCGGTTGGCGTGCGCGACGACGACGTCCGGGGGGTGGCCCTCCACGGCGTAGGCGCGCAGGGCGGTGCGCATCTGGCCCATGAGGGTGGCGGCGGCGGCGCTGTGGCCCTGGACGTCGCCGATGACCAGGGCGACATGGTTGTCGGGCAGGGGGATCACGTCGTACCAGTCGCCGCCCAGCTCCAGGCCCGCGGTGCTGGGCAGATAGCGGGCGACCGCGACCGCGCCGGGCAGTTTGGGCAGACGGCGCGGCAGCAGCTGGCGCTGGAGCATGCCGACGAGTTCGTGCTCGGCGTCCAGGGCGTGGGCGCGCATCAGCGCCTGTCCCGCGAGACCGGCGGAGGCGGTGAGCAGGGCGCGTTCGTCGGCGTCGAAGTGGTGCGGGGTGTCCCAGCCGATGAGGCAGGCACCGGCCATGCGGCCCGCGGCGGGCAGCGGCAGGACGGCGAGGCCGCCGGGGCCGACGTCGGCGAGAGCGGGTTCCAGGACGGTGCCGGCCGGCCAGATCTGGGCGCGGCCCTCCCGCAGGGCGGTGGCCAGGGTGGGCATGGCCCGTACGGGTGCCTCGGGCCACTCGCTGCGCCACTCCAGGCGCCACAGCTCGGGCCAGGACTCCGGTTCGGGCGGGTCGAGGACGGTGACGACGAGCCGTTCGTTCTCCAGCTCGGCGAGGGCGATGCGGTCGGCCCTGAGGGGGGCGCGGAGGGCGGAGACGACGGCCTGGCTGACGTCGCGGACGGTGCCCGCCATGGCGAGGGCGGCGGCCAGGCGCTGCACGCGGGCCACGTCGGTGACGTCGGAGCGCAGGGTGGAGGCGTCGGCGACGGTGCCCACGAGCCGGGAGGGACTGCCCTCGCCGCCGGGCAGCATGCGTCCGCGCAGCCTGAGCCACTTGGGTGGCCCCGACAGCTGGAGGATGCGGAACTCCAGCTCACGGTCGCCGATGGACATGTGGCCTGCCTCGAACAGCGACATCAGCGAGGGCAGGTCCTCGGGGACGGCCAGGCCGAGCAGGGTCTCGACCTTGCCGTCGAAGGAGGCCCGGTTCATGCCGAACAGCTCCAGGATCCCGTCGCCCACCTCGATGCGGCCGGTGTCCATGGCAAGGCTGAAGGCGTCGGAGCGCGGTTCCGTGCCTTCCGGGGCGGGGACGGGCACGGGGCAGACGACCGCGCCGGCGATCAGTTCGAGGCACTTGCGGTCCTCGTCGTCGAAACCGTGCGGGTCCTCGCTGACGGCGACGAGACAGGCCCCGCCGTCGTCACCGTGCGCGGGCAGCACGGCCAGGTGGACGTCCCGCCGGGCCACCCTGCGGGACTCGGCGCAGGTGGCGAGCTCCTCCGGGCCGAGGAAGACCGGCCGGCCCGAGCGGTACGCGTGGGCGGGCGGGGAGTCGCCGGAGCCCGAATAGCTGTCGCGCAGCCCGTACACCGTCTGGGGGACGCCGGCCGACTCGACGAGGTACAGCAGGTCGCCGTCCGCACCGGGCCGGTACACGGCGGCGAGGGTCGCCCCCGTGAAGACGAGCGCCTGTTCCAGGACGCGGCGCAGCCTTTCCGGCGATTCGGGACCGTTCATGAGCGAGGTCAGGGCGTTTTCGGCACGCAGCGTTCTCGTTCTGCGTCCCGTAGCGCCCTCACTCACCACTTGGCCATTACAGCGCTAATACGGCACGTGCGCAGCCCCTGTGAGCGTTCGGTGGAGCGCCGGCGGCCCACGCACTCGAAACCCCTCGAACACATCTTGACGCATGCGTTTCGCACGGTGATCTCGTGACAGCCGTGACTGTCCGTGGCCGCCTCCCCGCTGGAAGGCTCTGGGGTGGGCCAAGAAGGGGGACGCATGGACAAGCGCTACGAGGTGTACGCGCTCGCCGACAGACACTTCTACGAGACGCCCGACCGGATCTCCGCCGGTGAGACGCCCGTCTACGAGACGGCGCGCCGCGCGGTGCCGGCCGGCTGGGACTCGGCACGCATCGGTGACTGGCTGACGCTGACGCCGCTCGGCGCGGACGGGAAGCCGGCGCCGGGGCCGTCGCAGGGCTGGAAGATCCACGCCTCGGCCACCCGGGCGAACGCGGAGCGGATCGCCGCGATCGTGTGGGACTACTGCGTGCCCCGGCGCATCTCGTTCAAGTTCGTGCCGGGCCCGCATCTGCTGCACCTGCGCAACACCAAGTACGCGGCCCGCGACACCAGCGGCAAGTTCGTCACCATCTACCCGGCCGACGAGGAGCAGCTGCACGACGTGCTCCGTGAGCTGGGCAAGCTGCTGGAGGGCTTCGAGGGGCCGTACATCCTCACCGATCTGCGCTGGGGTGAGGGCCCGCTCTACGTCCGCTACGGCGCGTTCGCGCGCACCTTCGTCGTCGACGACCGGGGCTCACTGGTGCCGGCGGTGCGGGACGGCGCGGGCAAGCTGGTGCCGGACCGGCGGGAGCCGTCCTTCCAGGTGCCCGAGTGGGTGACGCTGCCCCCCTTCCTGGAGCCCCATCTGGAGGCACGCAACACCACGACGGTCGGCGAGCTGCCGTACAAGATCGAGAAGGCGCTGCACTTCTCCAACGGCGGCGGGGTCTACACGGGCACCGACACCCGCGACGGGCGCAAGGTCGTCCTGAAGGAGGGCCGGCCGCACGCGGGACTGGCCGCCGACGGGGCGGACGCGATCGCCCGCCTTGAGCGGGAGAAGGACGCCCTGGTACAGGTGGCGGGAACGGGCGTGGTGCCCGAGGTTCGGGACTGGTTCACCCTCGGCGACCACCGGTTCCTCGTCATGGACTTCCTTGAGGGGCGCCCGCTCAACTCGTTCTTCGCCGAGCGCCATCCACTGCTCGGTCCCGACCCCGATCCGCAGGCCGTCGCCGACTACACGGCGTGGGCGGTGCGCATCCACGGGGCGGTGGAGCGGGCTGTGGAGGCGGTGCATGCGCGCGGGATCGTCTTCAACGACCTGCACGTCTTCAACATCATGGTCGGACCCGACGAGGAGTCGGTCTCCCTGCTCGACTTCGAGGCGGCGGCGCCGGTCGAGGAGAACGGCCGCCAGGTGGTCGCCCACCCCGGCTTCTTCGCCCCGCCGGACCGCAAGGGCATCGACGTCGACCGCTACGCCCTGGCCTGTCTGCGGATCGCCCTGTTCCTGCCCGTGACCACGCTGTTCGTGGTCGACCGCGGGAAGGCGGCCCATCTGGCCGAGGTGATTCTGCGTCAGTTCCCGGACGTGCCGAAGGAGTTCCTCGACGAGGCGGTCGCGGAGATCACCCGGGACATCACCACCGACACCGACGGCGGGCGTACGACCCCGAGCGCGGTGCCGTCCTTCGTCGAACCCGGCGACTGGCCCTACAGCCGCGACTCCATGGTCAAGGCGCTCCTCGCCTCGGCCACCCCGGAGCGCGAGGACCGGCTCTTCCCCGGTGACATCACGCAGTTCAACGACGGCGGCGGCCTCGGGCTCGCCCACGGCGCGGCCGGGGTGCTGTACGCGCTGGACGCGGTCGGCGCGGAGCGGTACGAGGAGGGCGAGCGCTGGCTCCTGGCCCGCACCGCGCCCCCGCCCACGGGCACACCGCTCGGGCTGTACGACGGTCTCGCGGGCGTCGCCCACGTCCTGGACCGGCTCGGGCACCGGCAGCGCGCCCTCGACCTGGTGGAGCGCGTCCTGGCGGAACGCTGGCAGAACCTCGCCTCCGACCTGCACGGCGGCCTGGCCGGTCTCGGCCTGGTCCTCGCCGAACTGGCCCGCACGACGGGCGAGTCGGAGCTGCGGGACCGTGCCGCCGAGGCCGCCGACGTCCTCGTACGACGGCTCGCGCAGCCCCCCGCGGACACCAAGCGGCGCCGGGCCGGGCTGCTGAAGGGGTGGACCGGGCCCGCGCTGTTCCTGCTGCGGCAGTACGAACACACCGGTGAGCCCCTGCTGTTGAGGGCGGCCGAGGTGGCGTTGCGCAGGGATCTGGAGTGCTGTGTCACGCATCCGAGCGGCTCGCTGGAGGTCGACGAGGGCTGGCGGACACTGCCCTACCTCGGCGAGGGAAGCGCCGGCATCGGGATGGTGCTGGACGACTACCTCGCCCAGGGCGCCGACACCGAGGGCGAGTTCGAGCGGGCGCGGGCCGGCGTGCTGACCGCCGCCACCAGCCGTTTCTACGTCCAGCCCGGCCTGTTCCAGGGCCGTGCCGGGATGATCCTGCACCTCGCCCGCACGGACACCCCCGGCGCGACCCGCGAGCGGCTCGCCGAACAGATCGACGGGCTCGGCTGGTTCTCGATGGACTACCAGGGCCAACTGGCCTTCCCGGGCCACCAGATGATGCGGCTGTCGATGGACCTGGGCACCGGAACGGCAGGGTGCCTGCTCGCGCTCGGCGCGGCCCACGCGGCCCCCGGCGCCCCGACGACCGCGCACCTGCCGTTCCTGCCGCCGCTCCGGCGGCCCCACAAACGCGGTTCCGCGATCTGACGGAGCCGTGACCCAACCCCGTCCCCACGGGTGGACGACACCGAGGAAAGGAAACCGAGATGGCACTTCTCGACCTGCAGACGATGGAGTCCGACGAGCACACCGGCGGCGGCGGCAACAGCACCCTGAGTCTGCTGTCCTGTGTCAGCGCCGCGAGCGTCACGCTCTGTCTCTGACAGACATCGTGCGCCCATGACTCCGGGCGGTCCATTCCCGCGAGGGAGGGGCCGCCCGGGGTTCTGCACACCTCCGGAAGGCCGCCGTATGACGACTCCCACCTCGCCGCCGGCCACGCACGGCCTCCTGGGTCCGGCCCCCGCCCGCTGTCTGCTGCTGTGCCTGGTGAGCACGGCGGCGACCGGCGTCGGGCTGCTGCTGCCCGCGGCCCTCGGCCGCACCCTGGACCTGCTGCTGGCGCAGGTGCCGGCGACCCGCTGGGTCCTGTGCTGCGCCGCGCTGGTCCTCCTGATCGCGCTGCTCGACGCCGCGGAGACCGTTCTCGGCGGCACCCTCGACGCCCGCACCACCGCCTGGCTGCGCCGCCGCCTCACCGGTCACGTCCTGGCCGTCGGCCCGCGCGCCACCGCCCGCTTCGGGCCCGGGGACCTCGTCGCCCGCCTGGTCGGCAACGCCGCACAGGCCGGCACGGCACCGACCGCCCGCGCCGCCCTGCTCGCCGCGCTCGCCGGGCCGGTCGGCGGCGTCGTGGCCCTCGGCCTCATCTCCCCCTGGCTCGCGGCCGTGTTCCTGGCCGGAGCACCGGTGCTCGCCCTGCTGCTGCGCGCCTTCGCCCGGGACACCCGGGAATGCGTGACGCGCTACCAGGAGGTGCAGGGGCGGATCGCGCAGGCCCTCTCGGAGGCCGTCGGCGGACACCGCACCATCCGGGCCGCGGGGACGGAGGACCGGGAGACGGCCCGCATCCTGCGCCCGCTGCCCGAGCTGTCCGAAGCCGGTCACCGCATGTGGCGGGTGCAGGGCCGGGCCTCGGGCCAGTCCGTCGCCGTGGCCCCGCTGCTCCAGCTCGGTGTCCTCGCCGTGGCCGGGGTCCTGCTCGCCCGGCACCGCATCACGGTGGGCGAGGTCCTCGCCGCCTCCCGGTACGCGGTCCTCGCCACCGGCGTCGGTGTCCTGGTGGGCCGGCTCGCCGGACTGGCCCGGGCCCGGGCGGCGGCCGGGCGTCTGGACGAGGTCCTCGCGGAACCGGCCGTCCGGCACGGCGAGCGCAGGCTGCCGCCCGGGCCCGGGCGCCTCGAACTGCGGGGCGTCACCGCCCTGCGCGGCGCGCGTGCGGTGCTCGACGGGGTCGACCTCGTCGTACCGGGCGGGACGACCCTCGCGGTGGTGGGCCGCTCGGGGGCGGGCAAGTCCCTGCTCGCCGCGGTCGCCGGGCGCCTCGCCGAACCGGACGCCGGGGAGGTCCTGCTCGACGGGGTGCCGCTGCGCGAGCTCACCCACGACGACCTGCGCCGCTCGATCGGCTACGCCTTCGAACGCCCCGCCCTGCTCGGCGGCACCGTCGAGGAGGAGATCGGCCTCGCCCTCCCCTCCCCCGCCCCCGCCCGCATCCGGGAGGCCGCCCGCACGGCCCACGCGGACGATTTCGTGCGCCGACTGCCCGACGGTTACGACACCCTCGTCGCCGACGCACCGCGCTCCGGCGGGGAGTCCCAACGGCTCGGTCTCGCCCGGGCGTTCGCCCACGGCGGCCGGCTGCTCATCCTCGACGACGCCCTCTCCAGCCTCGACACGGTCACAGAGGCGCGCATCGCCGAGGCCCTGGTGAGCGGCGGGGCGGGCGGCACCCGCCTGCTCGTCGCCCACCGCACCGCCACGGCGGCCCGCGCGGACGCGGTGGCCTGGCTGGACGGGGGGCGCGTGCGGGCGGTGGGACCGCACGAGGAGCTGTGGCGGCTGGCCGAGTACCGGGCGGTGTTCGGGGGCGGGGCGGACACCGCGGACGAGGGGCTGTCATGAGCGAGGGCTCGGCACCCGGCGGGATCTACGGGCGCGGTCTGCGGTACCTGCGGGCCCGGTGGCGGGTTCTCGTCCGGCTCGGCGGGTGGTCCGTGCTGGAGACCGGGCAGACCTTCCTCACCGGGTACGCGCCCGCCCGTGCCCTGGACGAGGGGTTCCTGGCCGGGCGGCCCGGCATCGGACTCGGGTGGCTCGGGGTGGCCGGGATCGGCGTGCTGGTGGGCGCCCTCGGCACGGTGCGGGTGTACGCCGCCGTCGCCGCGTTGGTCGAGCCGCTCCGGGACGTCCTGGTCGGGCGGGTCGTGGAGCGCGGGGTGCGGGAGGCGGACGCGGGGGCGCTGTCCGGGCTGACCCAGCAGGTGGAGATCGCCCGGGACACCTTCGCCGGGCTGGTGATGGTGTCGCGCTCGTTCGTGTTCACAGCCGTCGGCGCGGTCGTCGGACTGGCCTCGCTCGACCCGCTGCTCCTGCTGGTCGTGATGCCACCGCTCGCCGCCGGACTGGGCCTGTTCGCGGCCACGTTGCGTCCGCTGGCCCGCCGCCAGGAGGACTTCCTCGTCGCTGACGAGGCGCTGGCGGACGGTCTCGGCAGGGTCTGCCCGGGGCTGCGGGACATCACGGCGGCCGGCGCGGAGGACCGGGTCGCCGCCGACACGGGCCGGCAGGTCGACACCGAACAGCGGGCCGCGTACGCGCTCACCCGCTGGTCCGTCCTGCGCGTGGCCTCCCTCGCCCTCGGCGGCCAGCTCCCGATCGTCCTCCTCCTCGCCTGCGCTCCCTGGCTCCTGGCCCGCGGGGTCACCACGGGCGCCCTGGTCGGCGCCCTGGCCTACGTCACCCAGTCCCTCCTGCCCGCCCTGCACAACCTCGTCCACGGCCTGGGCACGAGCGGCTCCCGGCTGGTGGTGGTGCTGCGGCGACTGGTCCGCGAGCCCGCAGCCGCGCCGGCCGAAGGAGGGCAGGTCGTGGCGGCCCCGGGCGGGCAGGTCGCGGCAGGGGAACCACACGGCACTCCCGCGCCGCAGGGTCGCGCGGACACGCCCGGTCCGGAGGACGACCCCACCGACGCGAAGCCCGCCGACCGGTACGGCCCCGGCAGCGCACCCCACCCGACAGACCGAGCCCCCGCCCTCTCCCTCACCGCCGTCTCCTTCGCCTACGGTCCCGCCGCCACCCCCGTCGTCGACCGCCTCGACCTGTGCCTGCCGGCCGGCTCCCACCTGGCCGTCGTAGGCCCCAGCGGGATCGGGAAGTCCACGCTCACCGGTCTGATCGCCGGCCTGCTTCAGCCCACCGGCGGAAGCATCCGGCTGTGCGGACACCCCGTGCCCTCCCCCGACGCGGCCGCCCTGCGCGTGCTCATTCCGCAGGAGGCGTACGTCCACACCGGCACCCTCGCCGAGAACCTCGGGCATCTGCGGACGGACCCGGTGCCCGAGGTGGAGCTGCTCGCGGCGGCGGAGGCCGTCGGGCTGGCCCCGCTCCTCGAGGCGCTCGGCGGGCCGCGGGCGAGCGTCGACCCGGCCGCCCTGTCCGCCGGTGAGCGGCAGCTCGTGGCGCTGGCCCGGGCTTATCTGTCGTACGCCCCCCTCGTTCTGCTCGACGAAGCCACCTGTCATCTGGACCCCCGGGCCGAGGAGCGCGCCGAGCGGGCCTTCGCGAACCGGCCCGGCACCACGCTGGTGGTCGTCGCCCACCGCATCAGCTCGGCCCGCCGTGCCGGCCGAGTGCTGCTGATGGACGGCTCGCGCACGGCGTACGGCACCCACGACGAGCTGGTGCGCGACTCGCCCGCGTACCGCGAACTCGTGGGCGGCTGGACCGCCGTACCCCCGAAGCGGTCAGAGCCAGCCCTGCCCCTGGGAGATGCGGATCGCGTCGATGCGGTTGCGGGCCCCGGTCTTGCGGGTGATCGCGGCCATGTAGTTGCGCACGGTCCCGTGCGACAGGCACAGGTCCCCCGCGATCTCCGCGATGGAGGCCCCCTCGGCCGCGAGGGATAACACGCTCAGCTCCCGTCTGGTCAGCGGCATCTCCGCGGCCTGGAGGAAACCGAAGCCCAGCGACTCATCGACGAAACGTTTCCCCTCGGCGACCCGGCGGATTCCGCGCACGAGCCGCTCCGGCGCCGCCCCCTCCTTGTCCACGTACCCGAGCGCCCCCGCGTCGACGGCCCGCTTCAGCAGGCCCGGCCGGTTGGCGCTGGCCATCACGAGCAGGCGCGGCGGCCTGCGGTCCGGCTCGCGCACGGCTAACTCCCCCAGCGGCGGGATGCCGTACGCGTCCGTGCAGTCGAGGTCGGCCGCACAGACGTCGGGCCGCACGGTCCGCAGACGACCGGGTGCGCTGTGCCACGGGGTGTCGAACACCCCGAGATCGGGTTCCCGGCGGAGCCACTCCGCCAGGGCCGATCTCACCAGACACGCGTCGTGCACCAGAAGCACCCGGATCACTGTTCGTCCCCCTCGATTCGCCGTACTTGGTTGCGTGGGCATGAAACGCGTGCCCCATTGTTCGGGTCCCGGACCGACCTCGGGCGCGAAGAATTGGCCATCAGGGTGCGCGGGGGCGCACGAGAGGCGCCCGTGTGCCGTGGCGCGCTTCGACTGGGGGGCATGGTCCGGGGCCGAGGGGGTACACAGCCGTCCTCGCCGTCGCACGGGCACTCGTGTGCCCGCACCCGGGAACGCTCGCCGTGCGGGACGCTCCGTAAGGGTGGAGATTTGATCCCTGGGGGCCCGGCACGCGACAGCGGCCCGCGCTCCTTCCGCGCCGCGCCCGTGCGAGGAGGTGGTCGGCGTGTCCGACGGGCATACGTCCGCGGCACCGGCGAGCGCCCGCACCCGGGTGGGACGGCCGCTGCTCTCCCTCGCCCTGGCGTCGATGATGGACGAGGTGCACGCCCACTCCGGAGCCGTGTACCTCAAGGCCGCCGACGAACCCGTACTGGAGATGGCGGTGATGGCGGGCCTGCCGCGGGCGTTCGCGGCGCCCTGGGAGCGGGTGGGACTGAGCGCTCCGATCCCGGTTGCGGAGGCGGTGCGGGAGCGGCGGCTCGTGTGGGTGGGCGGCGAGCAGGAGATGGCGCGCCGCTATCCGCGGATCGCCGTGGTGCTGCCCTACCCCTTCGCGCTGGCCGCGGTGCCGGTGGCGACCTCGTCCAAGGTGTACGGCGCGGTCTTCGTGACCTGGCCCGGTTCGCACCCCCCGGAGCTGACCGACCGGGAGAGGGACCATCTGACGGCCGCCTGCGGGCGGCTCGCGGTGCGGCTGGAACGTGCGGTGGAGGACAGCGTGTCGCCGCACGCCGAACCCGATCTGCTGGCCTCGGCCCAGGTCGGCGGCGCGGCCGGGACGCTGGGCACCGTCGAGGCGGCGCGGATGGTGGCGCGGCTGCCGTACGGGCTGTGCTCGCTCGATCTGCACGGGCGGATCTCCTTCGCCAATGCCGCTGCGGCCGAGCTGATCGGCGTCCCGGCCTCCCAGTTGCTGGGCTCCCAGCTGTGGGCGGCGGCACCCTGGCTCAACGACCCGGTGTACGAGGACCGTTACCGGGCCGCGCTGCTCAGCCAGCACAGCACGTCGTTCGTGGCGCTGCGGCCGCCCGGGGACTGGCTGTCGTTCCGGCTGTACCCGAGCACCACCGGGCTGAGCGTCCGGGTCAGCCGGGCGCGGGCGGTGGCGGAGATGAGCCGGGCAGGTCCGCAGCCCGGGGACGCGCCGTCCCGGCTGGTCACGATCTCGCAGGTGCTGAGCCTGGCCGGGGCGCTGACCCAGGCGGTGGGCGTGCAGGACGTGGTGCAGCTGGTGGCGGACGAGGTCGTCCCGGCGGTGGGGAGCCAGGCGGTGGTGATGCTCGGTTCGCGGGCCGGACGGCTGCACGTCCTCGGGCACCGCGGGTATCCGGACGCGCAGGTCGTGGAGCGGTTCGACGGGCTGCCGCTGACCGAACCGACGCCGGGCACCCATGCGCTGAACACCGGGGTGCCGGCGTTCTTCGACTCCAGGGAAGAGCTGGAGCGCCTGTATCCGCTGCGGCACGCCACCCCCGACGGGTTCGCGGCCTGGGCCTATCTGCCGCTGATCGCCTCCGGTCGCCCGGTGGGCACCTGTGTGCTGGCCTACGCCGAGCGGCATCCCTTCCCCACGGACGAGCGGGCGGTGCTCACGAGTCTGGGCGGACTGATCGCGCAGGCCCTGGAGCGGGCCGTCCTGTACGACGTGAAGCACCAGTTGGCGCACGGTCTCCAGGCGGCCCTCCTGCCGCACACCCTGCCGTCGCTGCCCGGCATCGACGCGGCGGCCCGCTATCTGCCGGCCACTCAGGGCATGGACATCGGCGGCGACTTCTACGACCTGGTGCCGGTCGCCGGGCTGGCGGCCGCCGTGATCGGGGACGTGCAGGGCCACAACGTGACGGCGGCCGGGCTGATGGGGCAGATCCGGACGGCGGTACGGGCGTACACGACCGTCGGCCAGAGTCCGGAGGAGGTCATGCGCTCCACCAACCGGCTGCTGATCGACCTCGGTGCGGAGCTGTTCGCCAGCTGCCTTTATCTGCGGCTCGATCCGGAGCGGGGCCGGGCGGTCATGGCCCGGGCGGGGCATCCGCCGCCGCTGCTGCGGCGGCCGGACGGCCGGGTGCGGGTGCTGGACCTGGCCGGAGGCCCGCTGCTGGGCATCGACGGCTCGGCCGTCTACCCGACGACGGAGGTGGAGCTCGCGCCCGGTTCCGTCCTCGTCCTCTACACCGACGGCCTGATCGAGTCTCCCGGCGTCGACATCGAGGACGCGCTCGCCGAGCTGGGACGGCAGCTCGCCGAGGCCGGTGACCGTCCGCTCGACGAACTGGCCGACGAACTCGTCCGCCGCAGCGCTGCCGCGCGGGAGCGGATCGACGACGTGGCGCTGCTGTTGCTGCGGGCGGTCGGCTGACCCCGCCCGTCCCCCGCACACCGCCCGGCCTGCCGTTGAACGCGCCGGTCCGGCCCTCCCGCCGGAGGGCCGGACCGTTGCACCTCCCGGGCCGGAACCGCAGGGTGGCCGGGAGGTGGTCTCAAGGCATGCGTCGGCAGCGGAGGGTGTGGGGGGGCCGCTGCCGACGCGGCCGGCTCAAGGTGTGGTGCCGGACCGGAGCGGTCAGTTGTGCGACTGGCCCGCGGCGTCGCCCGTGGCATCGCCGGCGCCGTTGCCGGTCTCCTGGCCGTTACCGGCCTCCTCGCCGTTGCCGGTCTCCTGGCCGTTGCCGGCCTCCTCGCCGTTGCCGGTCTCCTGGCCGTTGCCGGCCTCCTCGCCGTTGCCGGCCTCCTCGCCGCCGATCACGTCACCGCCGGCCTGTTCGCCGCCGACTTCCTGACCCGCGCCGGCCTCGTCACCGGGGCTCGCACTGGCGTCGGCACCCGCTCCGGCCTCCTCGCCGCCGGCCTGGTCGCCCGCGCCGCCTGCCGCGTCACCCGCGCCGCCTGCCGCGTCACCCGCGCCGAGCGTGGCGCCGACCGCCTGGAGGGCGGTGGTGACGGGCTGGAAGAAGGTCTCGCCGCCGACCGTGCAGTCGCCGCTGCCGCCGGAGGTCAGGCCGATCGCCGAGCCGTCCTGCGTGAACAGCGAGCCGCCGCTGTCGCCGGGCTCGGCGCAGACATCGGTCTGGATGAGGCCGGTGACGGTGCCCTCGGGGTAGTTCACGGTGGCGTCGAGTCCGAGGACCTGGCCGTCGGCGAGGCCCGTGGTGGAACCCATCCGGAAGACCTGGAGGCCGACCTCGGCGTCCGCCGCCTGGCTGATCGCGACGGTCTGGCCGCCGCCGACGTTGACCTCGCTGGGCGCCTGGGTCGCCGGGTCGTCGTACTTGACCAGGGCGAAGTCGCCGTCGCCGGGGAAGGTGGCCTGGTCGACGGTGGCGATCGGCTGGCCGTCCTGGGTGTCCGACCACTGCTTGGCCGCGACCCCGCAGTGACCGGCGGTCAGGAAGGCGGGGCTGCCGTCGCCCGCGGTGACGTTGAAGCCGAGCGAGCAGCGGGCGCCGCCGCCGAAGATGGCGTCACCGCCGGACACGAAGGTCTTGAAGGTGCCGGCCGACTTCTTCACGGTCGCCATGTCGGAGCCGAGGCTCTTCACGGTCGACTCAAGGGTGTTCCACTTGTCGCCGGTGACCGTGCTGTCGGCGGTCACCAGGATCTTGTTGGTGCGCGGGTCGACCGCCCAGGCGGTGCCCGGGATGGTGGCCTCTTCTTTCAGGGTCTTCGCGCCGGCCGCCAGTTCGGGGAGGCTGTTGTCGACCTGGCGGACCTTCGCGCCGGCCTTCTTCGCCTGCACGACGACGTTGCTGTCACCGGATATGACGTTCACGACGAGCTGCTTGCTGTCGGAGTCGTAGTAGGACCCGGCGAAGGCGTCACCCAGCAACTTCTCAAGCTGCGAGGCGAGGTCCGAGGCGTCCGTCGCCTTCAGAGTCTTCGGCGCGATGGCCGTCGCGTTGTTCGACGAGCCGTCCTGGGACGCGTTGGCGTTGGGCAGCAGAATCGCGGCGGCGCCGAGCGCCACCACGGTGCCTGCCGCGAATGCGGCCTTGCGCTTCGGAATTCGCTTGTGACTCAAACTTCTCGACCTCCTGGGGGACCGGAGTCTGTAACCGCCGTACGGCAGTCGGTTGTTCGGGGCGCCTGGATGGCCATGGGTACGCACGGTGTGCGCGGGGCGTTCAATGCCGTTTCTTTACGCGCCGATTGCCACACCGATTCGGCCACGGGCCGTGCCGGGCCGGCGGCGGGCGGGAACAATCCCCCATATGACGATGACGCCCGCCGAAGCCGACAAGATCCTCGCCGACAACTTCGCCCCTTGGGTCCTCGACCTCGGCCTGACGGTCGAGACACTCGGCGACGACCATGCGGTCCTGCGTCTGCCCTGGTCACAGCAGTTGGCGCGGGAGGGAGGCGCGTTGTCCGGCCAGGCTCTGATGGCCGCCGCCGACACCGCCACCGTGATCGCCGTCTCGACGGTCCGGGGCGCCTACGGACCGATGACGACGGTGCAGCAGTCCACGAGCTTCCAGCGGGCGGTGACCGGTTCGGATGTCCTGATCAAGGCGGTCGTCACCAAACTGGGCCGTCGCATGGCGTTCGCCGACATCACGATGACCGACTCCACGTCGGGTGACCTCGCGGCCCGCGCGAGCACGGTCTACGCACTTCTGGGCTGACACGCTCAGCGATCGATCGACAGCGGTCCGTCGTGAACACCGCCCCGAATCCTCTCTCCTGCGAATCTGCACATCGAATGCGCAACCAAGTCACCGCGAGTGGGAGTTCTGCACAAGCGCGGACCACCGCCCATGCCATTGGTGAGGTGTGTCGCATTCGCCACGACGACAGCAAGGGCCGCTTCACAACGCCGTAACGCCACATGTGAAGAAGTCGGCACCAAGGCGTGCGCAAGCCTGCACGGATGAAGGCTTCTGTGACTCAAGTGCCCTGGTGAGACGGCTGGTTAATTGGAAGGGCGGAGCCGCAGCGTGCTTTGATCCATCGCACCGCAGGGCCGTTGGGTTTCCCGGAAACGGGATCCGGCGCCATGCGATTGCGGCCGTCATCTGTCCCCAGAGGGGGCCGCTCCCCCCTTGTGAAATACCCATACGAAGGGAAGTTCCATCATGAACTCCACCCCCCAGGTTGAGACCGTCGAGATCTCGGACGCCGACCTCGACAACGTCTCCGGCGGCCTGCAGCTGAACGCCCTCGGCACCGTCACCGGCCTGGTGGACGGCGTCGCCCCGGTTTCCGGCCTGGTCAACACGGCCGTCGGCACCGTTGAGGGTGTGACCGGCCTGAACACCGCCCCGGTCACCGGCCTGGTCGCCGGTCTCTGATCACATTCTTCGTGATCTGATCACTTTCTTGTGGTCGACCCGTCCCGGAGCCGCAAACCGGCGGTTCCGGGACTCTTGGGTGTCGTAGTCCGGCCGGCTTTCGCGAGCCGGTCCTTTGTCATTGGCAGCATGCGTAGCAATTCGCACGCTTTCGCAGGTGAGGGAAGACCGTGCAGTTCCGCCAACAGGCCCTCGCCAAGCTCCAGTCACCGGAGGAACTCGACCTTCCGGTGCGCTTCGCCCGCCCGCAGGGCTGGCTGGTGATGTCCGTGACGGTGGTCGTGATGGCCGCCGCGTCCGTGTGGGCGGTGACCGGCTCGGTGGCCTCCACGGTGAGCGCGCCCGCCATCCTCACCCACGGGCAGGGCAGTTACATCCTGCAGAGCCCGGTGGCGGGCCAGGTCACGCAGGTGATCGCCAAGGAGGGGCAGCAACTGCCCGCCGACTCCCCGGTGCTGAAGGTCCGTACGTCCAAAGGCGACACCGTCGTCCGCACGGTCGCGGCCGGCCGGGTCACCGCACTGGCTGCCACCATCGGGCAGATCATCTCGACCGGAGCGAACGTCGCCGCGGTGGAGAAGGTGGCCCACGCCTCCGATCCGCTGTACGCCACGGTGTACGTACCCGCCGAGAACGCGGCCTCCATACCGGACGACGCGGCCGTGGACCTGACCGTCTCCTCGGTGCCCACCCAGGAGTACGGGGTGCTGCGCGGCCATGTGAAGTCGGTGGACCGCTCGGCCCAGTCGGCGCAGCAGATCGCCGCCTTCCTCGGGGACAGCCAGCTCGGCGAGCAGTTCACCAAGGACGGCCGGCCGGTCGCCGTACTCGTGAAGCTCGACAAGTCCAAGGGCACGAAGAGCGGTTACCAGTGGTCCTCCGCGGACGGGCCCCCCTTCGCCCTCACCTCCATGACCGTGGCCTCGGGTTCGATCCGGCTGGCCGATCAGCGCCCCGTCGATTGGCTGCTGCCGTGAGCACCGCACAGGACACCCGCAGCAGGCGCCGCTCCGCCCCGCCCAAGCGACCGGTCCCCACGGGGAAGGCGAAGACGGTCCGCACGCCCACCGTCCTCCAGATGGAGGCCGTGGAATGCGGCGCCGCGTCCCTCGCGATGGTCCTCGGCCACTACGGCAAGCACGTCCCGCTGGAGGAGCTGCGCATCGCCTGCGGTGTCTCCCGCGACGGCTCCCGCGCCAGCAACCTCCTCAAGGCGGCCCGCAGTTACGGCCTGACGGCCAAGGGCATGCAGATGGACACGGCCGCGCTCGCCGAGGTGAAGACCCCGGCCGTGCTGTTCTGGGAGTTCAACCACTACGTCGTGTACGACGGCATGGGGCGCCGCTTCGGCCGCCGCGGGGTCTACATCAACGACCCCGGCAAGGGCCGCCGTTTCGTCCCGATGGAGGACTTCGACGGCAGCTTCACCGGTGTCGTCCTGGTGATGGAACCCGGCGAGGGCTTCACCCGGGGCGGCCGCAAGCCGGGTGTCCTCGGCGCGATGCCGGCCCGGCTGCGCGGCACCGCGGGCACCATGCCGGCTGCGGTCCTGGCGAGCCTGCTGCTGGTTCTGGTCGGCGCGGCCACTCCCGCGCTGAGCCGCACCTACATCGACATGTTCCTGATCGGCGGGCAGACCTCGCTGCTCGGCGTGCTGTTCACGTCGATGGGGGCCTGCGTGGCCCTCACCCTCGCCCTGACCTGGCTCCAGCAGGCGAACCTGCTGCACGGCCGCATCATCTCCTCGACCCTCTCCAGCGCCCGCTTCCTGCGCCACCTGCTGCGCCTGCCGGTGACGTTCTTCTCCCAGCGCAGCCCGGCCGACCTGGTCCAGCGCCTGCAGTCCAACGACCAGGTCGCCGAGACCCTGGCGCGTGACCTCGCGGCGGCGGGCGTCGACGCCGTGGTCGTCGTCCTCTACGCGATCCTGCTCTACACCTATGACCCTCAGCTCACCTACGTCGGCATCGGTGTGGCCCTGCTGAACGTGGTGGCCATGCGGGTCGTCATCCGGCTGCGTTCCACCCGTACCGCGAAGCTGCGTGCCGACAGCGCCCGGCTCACCAACACGGCTTACACCGGTCTCCAGTTGATCGAGACGATGAAGGCGACCGGCGGCGAGGACGGCTACTTCCGCAAGTGGGCCGGCCAGCACGCCACCACGCTGGAGGAGCAGCAGCGGCTCGGGGTGCCGAGTGCCTGGCTGGGCGTGGTCGCGCCGATGCTGGCCACCTTCAACAGCGCGCTCATCCTGTGGATCGGCGGCATGCGGGCCATCGAGGGCGGCATCTCCGTCGGCCTGCTGGTCGCCTTCCAGGCACTGGTCACCCGCTTCACCGCGCCGATCACCCGCCTCAACGGCGTGGCAGGCCGCATCCAGGACTTCGCGGCCGACGTGGCCCGCCTGAAGGACGTCGAGAACTTCAAGGCCGACCCGCTCTACGGCCGTCCCGGCGCCGGCGACTCCACGCGCAGGCTGCACGGCCATGTCGAGCTGCAGAACATCACCTTCGGCTACAACCCGCTCGACAAGCCGCTGCTCACAGGCTTCGACCTGACCGTCGGTCCCGGGCAGCAGGTGGCACTGGTCGGCGGCTCCGGCAGCGGCAAGTCGACCGTCTCCCGGCTGATCTCGGGGCTGTACGCGCCCTGGGAGGGCGTGATCCGCATCGACGGACAGCGCCTGGACGACATCCCGCGCGGCGCGCTCGCCTCCTCGGTGTCCTTCGTCGACCAGGACGTCTTCCTCTTCGAGGGCTCGGTCCGCGACAACGTGGCGCTGTGGGACCCGTCGATCCCGGACGACGCCGTGGTGGACGCGCTGCGGGACGCGGCCCTGTACGACGTGGTCATGCGGCGGCCCGGCGGCATCCACAGCAAGGTCGAGCAGGACGGCCGCAACTTCTCCGGAGGGCAGCGGCAACGTCTGGAGATCGCGCGGGCGTTGGTGCGCCGGCCCAGCATCCTGGTCCTCGACGAGGTGACCAGCGCGCTGGACGCGGAGACCGAGCAGGTCGTCATGGACAACCTGCGCAAGCGCGGCTGCGCGTGTGTGGTGATCGCGCACCGGCTCAGCACCGTGCGCGACAGCGACGAGATCGTCGTACTGCAGCACGGCACGATCGTGGAACGCGGGCGGCACGAGGAACTGGTGGCGCGCGGCGGCGCGTACGCGGCGCTGGTCAAGGAACGGTGAGATGACTACCGCACACGAAGGGGACGTCGTCCTCGGCGCCCTCGGGCAGATGGGCACACGCATCGACTGCGCCGGATTCAGCCGCATCGACCTCGAGGGCCCGCAGGTGCTGTGGCTGGTCGTGTCGGGCGCGGTGGACCTGTTCGCGGTGGACGCCGAGCAGCAGGGCCACTGGCACCACCTGGGCCGCCTGGAACCGGGCGCGCTGCTGCTCGGACCGGTGGCGGGCCCGCAGCACACCTTGGTCGCCCGGCCGCTGCGGGACTGCGTGGTGCACCGCATCGGCCTGCGCGAGCTCTACGAGCCGGCGCACACCCAGACGTGGTCGTACGACGAGTACGGCAACCCCCAGTACGTGCCGCCGACGACCAGCCCACTGGAGTACGCCCTCGCGCTCGGTGTGGGCCGGAGCCTGTCGATCCTCTTCCAGGCGCCGATGGCCGACGAGCGGGCCGCCGCCCCGACCGACGACGACGTCTTCTGGATGCAGGTGCCACCGGGCAGCGTCCAGTACGGCTCGCTCTACGGCGCCGAGGCCGCCGCCGACCTGCTGATGGACCCGGCGGTCTGGCAGTCCATGGTCGACCAGCAGTACCGGCTGCTGACCACGCTGGACCGCTGGATCGAGCAGTTGGAGCGCACCCACGAGACCCGGACGGCCGCCGGTATCAAGGCCGGTGAGGCGGTGCGCGCCCAGGCCGACCGGACCCTGCTGGCGTCCATCGGCAGGTCGAAGCAGCGCGCGACGACGGCCGACGCGGACGCGAGTTACGCGGCCTGCAAGCTGGTCGCCGACGCGGCGGGGATCCCGCTCGCCGAGAACGCGCAGAGCGGCACCGAGAGCGACCGCCTCGACCCGGTCGAGCGGATCGCCCTCGCCTCCCGCGTCCGCATCAGGTCGGTGCGCCTGGAGGGCAGTTGGTGGCGCGACAACATCGGCCCGCTGGTGGGGCATCGAGCGCTGTCGGGCGCGCCGGTCGCGCTGCTGTGGCGGCGCGGCGGCTATGTGGCCGTGCATCCGGCGACGGGGCGCGAGACACCGATAGAGAAGGACAACGCGGAGGAGTTCGAACCGCGCGCGGTGATGTTCTACCGCCCGCTGCCCGACCGGAAGTTGAGCCCTCTCGGGCTGGTGCGGTTCAGCATGCGCGGCACCGGTGGCGATGTGACGAACCTGCTGCTCAGCGGTCTGGTCACGGTGGCGATCGGCGCGCTGGTGCCCATCGCGACCGGCAAGGTGCTCGGTGAGTTCGTGCCCAGGGCACAGACCGCTCTGATCGTGCAGGTGTGTCTGGCCGTGATGGTCAGCGGTGTGGTGACGGCGGCCTTCATGCTGCTGCAGAACCTCACGATGCTGCGCCTGGAGGGCCGTATCGAGGCGACCCTGCAACCCGCGGTGTGGGACCGGCTGCTGCGGCTGCCGACGAAGTTCTTCACCGAGCGCTCGACCGGTGAACTCGCCAGCCAGGCCATGGGGATCAGCGCGATCCGCAGGATGATGGCGGGCATCGGCCCGACGGTCGCCCAGTCGGTGACCGTCGGCGCGATGAACCTGGGTCTGCTGTTCTGGTACAGCGTGCCGATGGCGATGGCGGCGATCGGCATGCTCGTCGTCATCGCCGCCGGCTTCCTCGGCCTCGGACTGTGGCAGGTGCGCTGGCAGCGGCGGCTGGTTGTGCTCAGCAACAAACTGAACAACCAGGCGTTCCAGACGCTGCGCGGTCTGCCCAAGCTGAGGGTGGCGGCGGCGGAGAACTACGCGTACGCGGCCTGGGCCTCGGAGTTCGCCCGCAGCCGCGAGCTCCAGCAGAAGGTGGGCCGGATCAAGAACCTCACCTCGGTGATGGGCTCGGTCTACCTCCCGCTGTGCACCCTGCTGATGTTCATGCTGCTCGCGGGTCCGGCGCGCGGCTCGATGTCGGCGGCGGAGTTCCTCACGTTCAACACCTCGGTGACGATGCTGCTGACCGCGGTCACCCAGCTCACCGGCGCCTTCGTCTCGGCGGTGGCCGCGCTCCCCCTGTTCGAGGAGATCAAGCCGGTCCTGGAGGCGCAGCCGGAGGTGCGCACGGCGAGTACCCGGCCGGGACTTCTCACCGGGGCGATGGAGGCCCGCAGGCTCTCCTTCCGCTACTCCGACGACGGTCCCCTGATCCTCGACGACGTGTCCTTCGAGATCCGGCCGGGCGAGTTCGTGGCGATCGTCGGCCCGAGCGGCTGCGGCAAGTCGACCCTGCTCAGGCTGCTGATCGGCTTCGACCGGCCGGTCTCCGGGAGTGTCCTGTACGACGGCCAGGACCTGGCCGCTCTCGACCAGTCGGCGGTGCGCCGGCAGTGCGGTGTCGTCCTCCAGCACGCGCAGCCGTTCACCGGCTCCATCCTGGACGTCATCTGCGGCACCGAGCCCTACACGCCCGAGGAGGCGATGGCGGCGGCCGCGATGGCGGGGCTCGCGGAGGACATCCAGCGGATGCCGATGGGGCTGCACACCATCGTCTCGGGCAGCGGGGCGATCTCCGGCGGCCAGCGGCAGCGGCTGATGATCGCCCAGGCGTTGATCCGGCGGCCGCGGATCCTCTTCTTCGACGAGGCGACCAGTGCCCTGGACAACGACACCCAGCGCACGGTCATCGAGTCCACCAAGGCCCTCAACGCCACCCGGATCGTCATCGCCCACCGGCTGTCCACGGTGCTGGACGCCGACCGCGTGATCGTGATGGAGAACGGCAAGGTCGCCCAGCAGGGGCCGCCCGCCCAGCTCCTCGCGGACACCGGCGGGCGGCTGCACGAGCTGGTGCGGCGGCAGTTGGCGTGAGGGGTCAGTCCATGCCGGGAACCGGCGCCCCCGAGGGCACCCCCGCGTCGACGTACGCCTGGTAGAACTCCTTCCACTGGGGCCCGTCCGGGCGCTCGCCGCGGGCCCGTGCGTCGAGGCCGGTCAGGCACACCTCCCACCCGGCGCCGTTGCGGGCGGCCGTGTCAGCGGCGCTCAGGACGTTGGTGAGCGTGAAGCGCGTCCGCTTCTCGTCCAGCGGCTCCAGGTCGAAGTGCAGCTCGTCGCCGCCCCATGCGAAGGACAGCTGCCGGGGTTCGTCGACGGCGAGGACCCGGCCCGTGGAGTCGTCCATGTGGGGGTCGCCGCTGAATTCGACGGTGCCGCCGGGGCGCAGCTCGATGTCGGCGCGGGACGGGAACCAGTGGGCGAGTTCGTCGGCGTCGGTCACGAGCTGCCAGACGCGCGCGACGGGGTGGTCGTAGGTGCGGCCGAAGCGGACGGCGGGGCGTCCGTCGTCCAGGGTCAGGTAGGTGCCGGTGAGGTCTGCGGCCATGGTGGATCAGTCCTTCGGGGCGGGTTCCTCGGGGGTGTCCGGCGCCGTCTCGTCGAGGCGGTCGTCGAGCGCGTCCCGTGCTCCAGAGCTTGCGGTAGGGACAGCCAGGCGTCCAGCTCGGCGATGGGGCCCGCCCACCCCTAGCGAAACGTTGCCGTTTCGTTCGACGTGGTCTAGTCTCGACGCGTACGAAACGGTTTCGTTTAGGAACCGGATGTGTCCGGCCGACTTCCCTGGAGTTGTTCCCATGTCCCAGAAGACTCTGACCGAGAGCGGGCCGGAGGGTGCCGTCGCGGCACCGGCCGACGCCTCGGCCAAGCGGTGGTGGATTCTCGCCGTCATCGCGCTCGCCCAGCTGATGGTGGTCCTCGACGCCACCATCGTGAACATCGCCCTCCCCTCGGCCCAGGCCGACCTCGGCTTCTCTGACGGCAACCGGCAGTGGATCGTCACGGCCTACGCGCTGGCGTTCGCCTCACTGCTGCTGCTCGGCGGCCGGATCGCCGACCTCTTCGGCCGCAAGACGGCCTTCCTGGTCGGAGTCGTCGGCTTCGCGGCCGTCTCCGCGCTCGGTGGTGCCGCCACCAACTTCGAGATGCTGGTCACCGCCCGTGCCCTCCAGGGCGCCTTCGGCGCGCTTCTCGCACCGGCCGCGCTCTCTCTGCTGAACACGACGTTCACCGACGCCCGCGAGCGGGCCAGGGCGTTCAGTGTGTACGGCGCCATAGCCGGCGCCGGTGGCGCGGTGGGCCTGCTGCTCGGCGGCGTCCTGACCGACGCGCTCGACTGGCGCTGGACGCTGTACGTCAACGTCGTCATCGCCGTCCTCGCCTTCGCGGGCGGCTGGATACTGCTGCACAACCACCGTGACGCCGCGAACTCCAAGCTGGACGTGCCCGGCACCCTGCTGGTCGCCGCCGGTCTCTTCTCTCTGGTGTACGGCTTCTCCAACGCCGAGACGCACGACTGGAGCTCTCCCGAGACCTGGGGCTTCCTGATCGCGGGCGGTCTGCTGCTGGCCGCCTTCGCCTGGTGGCAGACGCGCGCCGCGCACCCGCTGCTGCCGCTGCGCATCCTGCTGGACCGCAACCGGGCAGCCTCCTTCCTGGCCGTGCTGGTCTCCGGCGGCGGCATGTTCGGGGTCTTCCTCTTCCTCACCTACTACCTCCAGCTGAACCTCGCCTTCAGCCCGACCAAGACGGGTGCGGCGTTCCTGCCGATGGTCGCCGCGCTGATGGTCGCGGCCCAGGTCAGCACCACGATGCTGGTCCCGCGGATCGGGCCCAAGGTGGTCATCCCACTGGGCTTCGCGGTCGCCGCGGTCGGCATGGCCTGGCTGACCGGCATCGGCGTCGGCTCCAGCTACCTGTCCGCCGTACTGCCCCAGCTGATCGTGATCGGCTTCGGCCTCGGAATGGTCATGCCGCCCGCCATGCAGCTGGCCACCGGCGGGGTCGCCGCTGAGGACGCGGGAGTTGCCTCCGCCACCGTCAACGCCATGCAGCAGGTGGGCGGTTCGATCGGCACCGCGCTGCTGAACACGCTGGCCGCGAGCGCCGCCGCCGACTACCTGGCCGGCAAGGACCCGACGAACAAGCTGGTCCAGGCCCACGCGACGATCGAGAGCTACACCACCGCCTTCTGGTGGTCGGCGGGCCTCTTCGCCGCCGGTGCGCTGATCGCCCTCCTGCTCTTCCGGCGCGGGGTGCCGGAGCAGGACGCGGACGCCGCACCCGTCGTCCACATGTAGCAGTCGCCGCAGGAGCCGCCGGTACCGGAGGGCCGCCGTCCGCAGGGAGACGGCGGCCCTCCTCGCTGTCCACGGCCACCGCTGTCTGCAGCGCGCTCCCACGTGCTGTCGACATGCGGTGGCTGAGAGTGACACCCTGTCAGATCGCCTGACGTTGGAAGGGGTTCTGCGTGGGTACCCACATGGCCATGCGGATAAGCGTGGTGGATGTGGGTTCGAACACGGTGCGACTGGTGGTGGCGGACGCCGAGGACGGGGTGCCCTTGCCAGTGCACACGGCGAAGTGGCGGCTGAGACTCGCCGATCATGTGCGGCCGGGCGGCCCGGTCCCCGAGGAGGCCGTGGAACGGTTGGTGGAGGCGGTGGAAGCGGCGAGCCGGACCGCCGCCAGGTGGGGCGCGGCAGGGCCGCTGGCCTTCGCGACCGCGGTGGTGCGCTCCGCGCCGAACCGCCAGGAGGTGCTGCGCACCGTCCGCACCCGGACCGGCATCGGGTTGTACACCCTGCCGGGCGAGGTGGAGGCGGAGCTCACGTTTCTCGGGGCCCGGCGCTGGATGGGCTGGCGCGCGGGGCCGCTCGCACTGTTCGACATCGGCGGCGGATCGCTCGAAGTGGCCTTCGGACGCGGCCGGTTGCCTGACTACGTCGCCTCGCTGCCGCTGGGCGCGGGCCGGCTGACCCACGAGTTCTTCGAGGGGCAGGACCCGCCGCCCCCGGAGGCGATCCGGGCACTGCGGCGCAAGGTCCGCCACCAGCTGCGGGACGTGGCGTCACGGATCCGCTGGGAGGGACCGCGCACCGCGGTGGCCACCTCACGCACCTTCGAGCAGCTGGGGCGGCTGTGCGGGACCCCGCCCGGGCGGCGCGGACCGTTCGTGGAACGCCGGATGCACCGCGCCGACCTGCGGGACGCCGCCGAGCGCCTGGCCGCCCTCCCGGCCGCGCGGCGGGCGGAACTGCCCGGCATCTCCGCCCCGCGCGCCGCACAGAGCCTGGCCGGTGCCGTGGTGGGGCACACGGCGATGAAACTCACCGGGATCAGGACCGTCACCATCTGCCCCTGGGCGATCCGCGAGGGGATTCTGCTGCGGCATATCGAGGACGGCCCCTCCTGGTGGGCCGAGATCGCCCGCCGCAACGAGGAGAGCGCCGCTCCCCCCGAGCCGGTGCCCCTGCGCATCGCGGCCGCCACCACCTGAACGAGGAGCGGGCGCGGGGGGGGCGAGGCCGGGGACGCGACCACGCCCCCATCAGCGCGACCAGGGGGAATTCTCCGGAGAGTGACTTCTGCCCGGTCCAGGGCGGACGGGGAGTGACCCCGGACCGCTCCCGGGCGGACGGAGAGTGACCCCGGACCGCTCCCGGGCAGGCGGGGGGTGATCCACCGACGCCCGGGTACTCGGGGCGCATGCCTCAGGACCCTCAAGAACCACAGCTGCCGCCGGCCCGGGGCCCGGTCTCCGCCGCAGTCCAGGAATATCTGCTCGGCGCCGGATCACTGCCGCACGACGAGACCGTCGCCAGGGCGGACGTGTACGGCGACGACCTCCAGCTGGCCCTCTACATCTGCTACGAACTGCACTACCGCGGCTTCGCGGGCGTCTCCTGCGACCTCGAGTGGGACCCCGACCTGCTGCGCACCAGGGCCGCCCTGGAACACCGCTTCCTGTCCGCCCTGCGCACGGACACCCCGGTCCACGACAGCGTCGAGGACGCGCTCGACGGGCTCCTCGTGGAGCCGGTCGACGGCACGGGAGTCAGTCACTTCCTGAGCAAGGAGGGCGAGCTGTGGCACGTGCGCGAGTACGCGGCCCAGCGCTCGCTCTACCACCTCAAGGAGGCCGACCCGCACGCGTGGGTGCTGCCGCGGCTGTGGGGCAGGGCCAAGGCGGGCATGGCCGCGGTGGAATTCGACGAGTTCGGCGGCGGTCGCGCCGACCGCGTCCACGCCCTCCTCTTCGCGAACCTGATGACGGACCTGGGCCTGGACACGACGTACGGGCACTACCTGGACGCGGCCTGCGCGGAGATGCTCGCGACGGTGAACCTCATGTCCCTGCTGGGCCTGCACCGCAGCCTGCGCGGGGCCCTCGTGGGCCATTTCGCGGCGGTCGAGATCACCTCCTCCCCCGGCTCCCGGCGACTGGCCGAGGCGATGCGCCACACGGGCGCGGGAGCGGCCGCCGAGCACTTCTACGACGAGCACGTCGAGGCCGACGCCGTCCATGAACAGGTCGTACGCCACGAGGTGATCGGCGGTCTGCTGGCCGAGGAACCGCACCTCGCCGCGGACGTCGCCTTCGGCATCGACGTCACCGGACACGTCGAGGACCGGCTCGCCGACCGCCTGCTGCGCGACTGGGCGGAGGGACACTCCTCCCTGCGCACTCCCCTTCCTTCCGAAATCCACCATATTTCCTGAATGTCGGGGTACTTGATCAAAGTGAGATCACTGAACCCGCCACTGGTCCTCCCCGGCGTCTACGGCCCTCAGGAGGACACCGCGCTGCTGGCCGGAGCCCTGTCCGAAGAACCGCTGCCGCCCGGCGCGGACGTCCTGGACGTGGGCACCGGGACGGGTGCCCTCGCTCTCCAGGCAGCACGCCGAGGCAGCCGGGTGACCGCGGTCGACGTGTCGTGGCGAGCGGTGTGCACGGCCCGGGCGAACGCCTGGCTGACCGGTGCGTCCGTCCGCGTCCGGCGCGGAAACCTCTTCCACCCCGTGCGGGGTCAGTCGTTCGACCTCATTCTGAGCAATCCGCCGTACGTACCGGCACCGACGGGCGTCCGGCCGCCGCGTGGAAGGGCCCGGGCCTGGGACGCGGGCCACGACGGGCGTTTCGTGCTGGACCGCGTCTGCCGGGAGGCGCCCGCCCTGCTGCGACCCGGAGGAGTGCTGCTGATCGTGCACTCCGAACTGAGCGACTCCGGACGGACGGTGGGGCATCTGCGCGAGGCCGGCCTCAAAGCCGCCGTGACCCGCCGTCACCGCATCGCGTTCGGACCGGTGCTGCGCACACGGAAGGACTGGCTGCGGGAGCGCGGTCTGCTCTCCGCCGCCGACGAGAAGGAAGAGCTGGTGGTCGTCCGTGCCGAACTCCCCCTCTGACTCCGGCCGACCGTGCCGCATCCGGGTCCAGCACCGCGGCCCGCTGCTCGTTGAGGGCCCCGTGGAAGTGGAGCTGGAGGACGGCTCCACGGTCGTCTCCGACCGCTTCCGGGTGGCCCTGTGCACCTGTCGGCGCAGTCGTCGCTACCCGTGGTGCGACACCAGCCACCGGGAGCGGACCCGTTCATAGACAGGAAATCAACCGGCCGTCCGGACGTACTGGTCGATCTGCGGGGCGTCGAGTTCTTCGACTGCTCGGGCCTGCGGGTGGTCACCGACGGGCCGCGCCTGCACCGGCTGCTGCGCGCGTCCGGGCTGTGGCAGCAGTGACCCGAAGGTCCGGCGGACGGCCCCACTCCGTCCGCCGGCCCTCGGTGCGGGATCACGTGGGTTCCGTGAGAGGGGCTGCACTCCCCAACTGCGGGCCCCTCGGACAGGTCCCGGGCACCACGCGACCCCGGTCCCTCAGAACGCGAAGAGGGTCCCGTAGGAGCTCTTCACGCACTCGTTGGCGAAGGTCCGCTCGTAGGAGACGCGCTGGCCTCGCCAGACGCCGTCGACCGTGACCACGACGGGCTTGTACTCCCTGGTGCACAGGGCGTCGGAACCGGCCCCGAGAGCGTCGAAGTCCCCTCCGGCGGCGCGCAGTTCGGCGCAGGCCGCAGCCGCGGCCGGATGGGTGCCCGAGGAGGTGGGGGCACAGGTCAGAGTCACGGCACGTTCCGGGGTGACGGTGGCGGCGCTCTCGCCGTGGCCGAGGGTGAGCACGAGGGCCGACGGCGCGTAGAGGCTCGAGGCGGCGGCCGGTTCGGCGAGGGCGGCTCCGGTCAGGGGTCCGCAGACGGCGGTGGCCGTGAGGCCGAGGGTCGCTGCCCAGCGCGCGGTGTTCCGCATTGTGTGCATCCTTCCGCTGGATTCGAGGGTGTGCCCTCCGACTCGGTCGGTGCCGGAGCGGCGACCGCGAGTCTGCCGAGTCCTGGCTCGGACTTCACATCGACCCCACAGCTTTCAGTAACCTTGTGTGTTGAATCAGTGGCGTGAAGTCACATCATCCGAACAGCTGAGCCCTTTAACTGGGCGGTTCTTGATCGCCCGATCCGGCCGTATGGCCTGAACACACCGCCTCTGCAATAGGCCTGAAACATTCCGCTTCAGCCGTCGGCGCACACCGTCACGACCCCTTGCGTTCATGAGGCGGTGGAGTAATCGTCATTACATGATTACCGACGAACAACGAGAGAAGCTGCGCGGCTGGTTCACCGGCCGCTTGCCCGACGACCTCTTCGAGGCCCTGGTCGAGGTGGTGGTCGACCGCGAGGAGATCACCGTGATCGGCCGCATCCCCGGCCCTCGGCTCACCGAGGACGTCTCCGCCGCCGAGCGCGAGGCAGCGGTGCAGGGCCGGATCCAGGAGTTCCGGGAGCGCACCCGGGAGGACCGCGTCGAGGTCGCCCGCGAGGCCGAGCACAAGTTCCGCCGCAAGGTGTCCTGGGGCGTGGAGTGCGACGGCGAGCGCGCCCTGTTCACGCATGTGGCCGCGCCCGTGATGACCCGGCTGCGCCAGCCCGAGCGCCAGGTCCTGGACACCCTGATCGCCGGCGGGGTCGCCCGCAGCCGCAGCGACGCGCTCGCCTGGTGCGTCCGGCTGGTCCAGCGCCACACCGACGACTGGCTCGCCGAGCTGCGGGAGTCCCTGGAGCACGTCCAGCGAGTGCGGGAGCGGGGGCCGGACACCGAGGGGGTGGCCGACTCCTCCGCCGGGGACCCGGAAGACGAATAGGCTGTGCGGTTCCCGGGCCGGGGAGCCCTCGGGGTGCGCGCCCCAGGGGCGCGGGGATCTGCGCACCCAGCCACATCGAACCCGCACCCGCCCGACAACCGAACCAGGCACCCCTTCAGGCGCCCGGAGAGTGGTCTGTGCCATCGACTAGGTTGCGGGCATGACTCACTTCGTACTGGTGGCAGGAGCGAGACTCGGGGCGTCCGCGTGGGACGAGGTCGCGGACGGGCTGCGCGCCGCCGGGCACCAGCCCCATCCGCTGACGTTGTCGGGCCTCGCGGAGAAGCGGGGTGTCCCGGTGGGCCGGCAGACCCATGTGCGGGACGTCGTCGACGAGGTCGAGCGCCTGGACCTGCGCGAGGTGGTCCTGGTCGGGCACAGCTACGCGGGCGTACCCGTGGGACAGGCGGCCGAGCGAATAGGTGAGCGGCTCGCGCGGGTGGTGTTCGTGGACTCCAGCGTGCCCGTGGACGGGGAGTCGTTCCTGTCGGGGTGGCCGAGCGACCACGTACGCAAGCAGATCGAGGAGAACGACGGCTACTGGCCGCCGGCGGGCGCGGACCACTACGCCGACCAGGGGCTGACGGACGAGCAGATCGCCCGGATCATCCAGTCCTCGTCCCCCCATCCGGGCGCGACGCTCACCGAACCCGCGGTCCTCACCCGTCCGCTGGGCGAGCTTCCGGCGACCTACATCAAGTGCCTCCTCGACGACGAGGAACCGATGCCCGTCGTGGCCGAGCTGCTGAAGAGCGAGCACTGGGAGCTCGTCGAGATGGACACCGGCCACTGGCCGATGTTCTCCCAGCCGGTCGAACTGGCCCGGATCCTGGCCGAGGTGGGCGCCGCCTCCTGACCGGCATCCGCCCCTGGATATCGTCGGCGCACCCGACGAGGAGAGGCGGTTCGGACGGATGGCCAGGCATTGGGCGGACTTCCAGTACGAGATCTACCTGAGCGGGATGTCGGGCGCGGTACCCCGGCTGCCCACCGACCTGACCCGGCTGGAGGAGCTCACGGAGCAGCGGCTCGGTCCCGGGCCGGTGGGCTATGTGGCGGGCAGTGCGGGGGACGGCAGTACGGCGCGGGCGAACCGGGCGGCGCTGGAGCGTCGCCGGATCGTCCCGCGGATGCTGCGGGACGTCCACGAACGCGACCTGTCGGTGGAGGTGCTGGGCCGTCCGCTGCCCGCCCCGCTGGCCCTCGCACCGGTCGGCGTGCTGTCGATCATGCATCCCGACGCGGAGCCGGCGGCGGCCCGGGCGGCCGCGGTGCAGGGCGTGCCGTACATCCTGTCGTCCGCCTCCAGTACACCGATGGAACAGGTCGCCGAGGCGATGGGAGACGCCGAACGCTGGTTCCAGCTGTACTGGCCGAAGGACCCGCAGGTCGCCCTGAGCTTCCTGAACCGGGCGAAGGCGGCCGGGTTCACGGCCCTGGTGGTCACCCTGGACACCCCGTTGCTGTCCTGGCGGCCCCGCGATCTCGACCAGGCGTATCTGCCGTTCCTGCGTGGCGTGGGCACCGCCAACTACTTCTCCGACCCGGCGTTCCAGGCGGGATTGGCCAAGCCGGTGCACGAGGACCCGAACGCGGCCGTGCTGCACTTCGTCGGCATGTTCGCGGACCCCGGCAAGACCTGGCCCGACCTCGCGCTGCTCAGGGAGAACTGGGACGGGCCGATCGTCCTCAAGGGCGTCCTGCACCCGGACGACGCCCGCCTCGCCGCCGACGCCGGGATGGACGGGGTCGTGGTCTCCAACCACGGCGGCCGGCAGGTCGCCGGGGCCGTCGCGGCGGCGGACGCGCTGCCGCGGGTGGTGGAGGCGGTCGGCGACCGGCTGACCGTGCTCTTCGACAGCGGTGTCCGCACCGGCGACGACGTCTTCAAGGCCCTCGCGCTCGGCGCCCGCGCGGTGCTCCTCGGACGGCCCTACGTCTACGGCCTCGGACTCGACGGGCAGGCGGGCGTCGAGCACGTGATCCGCTGCCTGCTCGCGGAGCTGGACCTCACGCTCGCCCTCTCGGGTCACGCGAGCCCGGCCACGGTGGGCCCCGACGACCTCGTGGAGGACCCCGCCTGAGGGGAGGACCCCGAGTGAGGGAAGCCTCCGTGAGGGGAGGCCTCCGCGAAGAGGCCTCCCCGTCCTCGGCGGGTCCGCGACGGAACCGTCCCTAGACCCGGTCCGTGAGCTGTGCGGGCCGGGCCTGCGGGGCCTCGCTCCCGGTGACCGACAGCGAGCCGGGGTTGGCGCCGGAGGCCGCGTCGGTCAACCACCGCTGCTGCTCCGAGCGGTCGCGGACCTTGACCACGACATCGGCGCCCGGCTCCGCGCTGGTGGGGGCGAGGGCGAGTTGCTCGTCCCAGCGGGGCAGTAACTCCCCCTGCACGGTGAGGTCGTAGCGCACGTCGCCGGCCCGCTTCGCCTTCGCCTCGGCGCACGTGCCGAGGATGACCACGCCCGCGTCCGCGTGCGAGTCCAGGCACAGCTCAGGGTTCTCCTCGCTGCGCAGCAGACCGTCCTCCTCGTACGACCACTGCTGGGTCCGATCGGTCGAGCAGGCCGCGAGTTCGGTGCCCGCGCCCGCCTTCACCGTCCCCCGGATGTCGAGGCAGAGGTCGGCGGCGGCGTTGCGCAGCCGGGTCACCGCCGGTGCCGTGGGCAGTTGGGCGGTGCCCGGGGTCCCGGTGCCGGCGCCCGGGACCGTCCCGTCGCCGGTGGCGCTGGTGGAGGCGGCCGGGTCGGCGCCGCCGTCGTGCGACCACAGCCCGGCGGCGAGCATGGCCGCGAGGAGACCGGCGGAGGTGAGGCCCACTCCGGTGAGCAGCGTGCGTGAGGACCGCAGGCCCCCGCCCTCGCCGGGAGCGCGGCGGCCGGGAGTCGGGATGCGGTCGAGGAGACGACGGCGTTCCGCGCCGTGCCGGCCGGCGCCGCGGCCGCGGGCCGCCGTCTGGGGCGTACGCCCGGCGCGCAGTTCGAGATAGCGGCGGGCACCCCAGCCCAGCACCGCCTCGGTGATCAGGATGCCCAAGCCACCCTCGAAATGGCTCAGTTGTTCCGCGGCGGAACGGCAGTAGCGGCACTCCTCGAGATGCTGCTGGACATCCGGCAGCAGGGCTCCACCGCGGCGAATCGGAACGTCGAGGAGGCGGTTGTAGAAGCGGCAATCCTTCGTGGGCGCGAGTTCCCGATGGGCATGTACACATCCTTCGCGGAATTTTTCACGCGCCTGTTCGAGCGCGGCCGACGCCGTGTCGGTATCCATGCCGAGGAGTGCGGCGGGCACGGCAATCGACTCCGCCTCCACCTCGGTGTGCCACAGCAGGCAGCGGGCGAGTCCGGGAAGTGACTGGAATGACCGTTCGGCGAGCTTTCGATTTTCGGGGGTCATGGACTTCGCGGCCCGCATACCGCGGCCGCCGTTCGGTTTCACCAGGTCCGGCAGAACAGCGGTCGTCCGGTCCTCGGCCGCCCACTCCTTGACCGTGTCCCGCACGGCCACGAGGGTTCTGGGGCGCAGCGCGAGGGCCGGTTCGCCGAGTGCGAGCCGGTCCAGGACCTGGTGAAAGGCGGCCGCGGCCACCATTGAGGCGGTCTCGGAGGGAGACGCGAGGCAGATGACCGCGTAGTCGAGCGCGGGTTTCCAGTGGCGCGCCATGAGCAGCGCGACGGCCTGGGCTGCCTCACCGTCGGGGCGGCCCCTGAGCCGGGCGGCGAGATCCTCGTCGGATTCTCCGGAGGCACCGCCGGGCGGGGGGTAAGGAGGGAGCGGTGGGTGGGGGGTTGGCACTGAGCGGGTTTCCTTCCCACGGACATGGGACTCACAGAAGTTCTCCTGCCGAAAAGGAGTGCCGAAGACGCAACCCTTTTGGGCGAGCGAGTGGGAAGCACGAATTCGCCGACGCCCCTCCGCCCCGGTTCCCCACGGGACGAATGCGACCCGGCCCTTGCCCCCCACACAGGTGGTTCACCCTTGCACAAGTCACTCACGGCCAACAAGGCGCCTGGGCAACATCCGCGTCAATTGATAGATAGTCAGACGGCGTCGCAACTGCGTGCCTTCGCACCGGCTTTCGACATTTCATGCGCCCCGTGTGAAACCCGCGCACGCGCCGGAGCGCCGCGCACGCTCCCCCCGCGGGGTGACCGGTAGTCCACTGGAGGCGGCCCTTCTCGGAGGCCCCGCGCGGGACGGCGGCTCTCCCGCGCGAAACCCCGGCCGCCGACCCCGTTCCTCCCGCCCTCGGTCGGCGGCCCCGGGGGCGAGGTGGTCGGCGTCCGGCCGGGGCATCCCGATCCCGACCGCGGCTCGCTGCCTGTGCGGCCCGGGGGCGGGCGGGCGGCCGGGCGGCTCAGATCTGCCAGGAGCGCAGCCGGTCGGCCGCGCCGTACACGTCGGTCTTCCCGGAGATCAGGTCGCGGGCGAGGTCGACGAGGGCACCGTACGGCGGGTCGATGCCGACGCCACTGACGAACATGTAGGCCACGGCGGTGGCGCAGGCGAAGCGGGCGTTGGCCGAAGGTAAGGGCTTGAGCAGGGCCAGGGTGTGCAGGAGGGCGGCGGCACGCCAGGCCGGGTCGGAGTCGACACCGAGGCGGGGCGGGTCGACGCGGTGCCGGGCGACGGCGGCGACGAGGGCCGAGAAGTCGTTGATCGTGGGCTGGTCGGGCAGGACCTCTTCATGCCGCTGGAGCAGCCAGGGCACGTCGATGTGAACCACGGAAGCCATCGGTCAGCCGACCCGCCCCGCACCCTTGGCGGCCGGTTCGTCCTCGGGGAAGGCGGCGGCGAACTCGTCGGCGTGGGCGGAGAAGAACCGCCGGAACGCTTCCGCGCCTTCCTGCAGGGCCCGGTGCCGGGCGATGTCGGCCGCGGCGGCCTCCCGCACCAGGGCCTTCATCGACGTACCGCGCTCCTTGGCGATCTGCCGCAGGTCCTCTAGCTCGCGATCGCTGAACTCCACGTTGAGAGCTGGCATGCCTTCACGGTACCGCGCGGGTACTTACCCGTAAATACCCGCAGGTCACGATGGCCCTTGCGCGGTACCGGAGCGTCCGAGTGCGGTGTCCGTTTCCCGCCGGACGGGCGGGGGGCCGCGTCCCACACTCGAAGGGAGGAGGAAACGACATGACAGTCACCCCCGACCTGGCCGCCGCCCGGGTCGCCGCGACCGACTGGGCCGCCCTCGGCGCCGAGTTGGACGTCCACGGCAGCGCGCCCACGGCACCGCTGCTGACGCCCGCCGAGTGCCGGGACCTGACGGCGCTGTACGAGAAGCCGGAGCTGTTCCGCACCACCGTGGACATGGCACGCCACCGCTTCGGATCGGGCGAGTACCGCTACTTCACCCATGAGCTGCCCGCCCCGGTCGCCGCCCTGCGCGCCGCGCTCTACCCCGGCCTGCTGCCCGTCGCCCGCGACTGGGCGGCCCGTCTCGGCCGCCCCGCCCCCTGGCCGGACTCCCTGGAGGAGTGGCTGGAGCAGTGTCACGCGGCCGGGCAGGACCGCTCGGCGCAGATCCTGCTGCGTTACCGCGAGGGCGACTGGAACGCGCTGCACCGGGACGTCTTCGGCGACCTCGTCTTCCCGCTCCAGGTGGTGGTGGGGCTGGACGAGTACGGCGCCGACTACACCGGCGGCGAGTTCCTGATGGTCGAGCAGCGGCCCCGCGCCCAGTCCCGGGGCACGGCGACCGTGCTCCCCCGTGGCCGTGGTGTGGTCTTCACGACCCGTGAACGTCCGGTGCGTACGCGACGCGGCTGGTCGGCCGGCGCGATGCGGCACGGGGTGAGTGTCGTGCGCTCCGGCCGGCGGCACGCGCTCGGGCTCGTGTTCCACGACGCGGCCTAGCCACCCGCCCCCGCCCCGGTGAGGCGTGGGTCACATTCCGGCCGGGGGATGTCACATTCCGGGGCCTCAAGGCCTCGCAGTAGTGAGCGCGCTACTGGGAGGCCACACGAGATGTCCGAGATCCCCGTACCCGACGCCGAGGCGGCGACCGGTGTCTTCGTCGAACACCGGGAGCTGCTGTTCGGCGTCGTCTACAACATGCTGGGCAGCGTCGCCGACACCGAGGACGTGCTCCAGGACACCTGGCTGTCGTGGTCGCGCCGGGGGGCGGGCGGGATCGACAACCCCCGTGCCTATCTGGTCCGGATCGCCGTCAACCACGCGCTCCAGCGGCGGGCCGTGGTCAGCCGCCGCAGGGAGACCTATGTCGGCCCCTGGCTGCCCGAACCCCTGGTCGCCGACGAGGACGGGGCCGACGATCCCGCGCTGCGGACCGAGTCCGTGTCGCTGGCGATGCTGGTGGTCCTGGAGTCACTGTCCCCGCTGGAACGCGCGGTGTTCGTGCTGCACGAGGTGTTCGGGTACGCCCACACCGAGATCGCCGGGATCCTGGACCGCACTCCGGCCGCCGTACGGCAGGTGGCGCGCCGCGCGCGGGCCCATGTGCATGCCCGCCGGCCGCTGTACGAGGCGCACCCCCGGGTCCGCCGGGAGGCGACGGAACGTTTTGTGCGGGCCGCCCTCGGCGGGAACATCGCGGAGCTGATGGAGATCCTGGCGCCCGACGTGACGGTGTGGACGGACGGCGGCGGCAACCGCAAGCCCTCGGCGCTGCGCCCGGTGCACGGCCGCGACAAGGCCGTACGGCTGCTCACCGGTTACGCGAAGCGGGGCGCGGGGCGGGGCGGGGCCGGGGCACAGGCGCCCGGTCTGGAGCTGCGCTACCGCCGGGTCAACGGCGACGACGCGGCCGTGCTGTTCCAGGACGACGCGCCGTACGCGGTGATCGTCCTGGACCTCACCCCGGAGGGCGACCGGGTCTCGGCCCTCTTCGTCGTGAGCAATCCCGACAAGCTCACCCATGTGCAGAAGGAGGAGGCGTGACCGCCACGGAACGCCCGGCTGAGCCGGGGAAGGGCGAGCGGCTGTCCGGCTGGCTCGACGGACGGCTCGGCACCCGCACGCTGGGCGCGAAGTACCTGCGCAAGGTCTTCCCGGACCACTGGTCCTTCCTGCTCGGCGAGATCTGTCTGTACAGCTTCGTCGTGCTGATCCTGACCGGGGTGTGGCTGACGCTGTTCTTCCACCCTTCGATGAACGAGGTGACGTACCACGGCAGTTACACCCCGCTGAACGGCGTGCGCATGTCGGAGGCCTACGCCTCGACGCTGGACATCAGCTTCGACGTGCGCGGCGGGCTGCTGATCCGACAGCTGCACCACTGGTCGGCGCTGGTCTTCGTCGCCGCGATGCTCACGCACATGATGCGGCACTTCTTCACGGGCTCGTTCCGCAAGCCGCGCGAGGTCAACTGGCTGTTCGGCTGGCTGCTGCTGTTCCTGGGCCTGTTCGAGGGCCTCTTCGGCTACTCGCTGCCGGACGACCTGCTGTCGGGCACGGGCCTCAGGTTCGTGTACGGCGCCACCTTGTCGGTGCCGATCGTCGGGACGTATCTCGCGCTGTTCCTGTTCGGCGGCGAGTTCCCCGGCCACGACATCGTGGCCCGCTTCTACTCGCTGCACATCCTGGTGATCCCCGGCATCATGGCCGCCCTGGTGGTGGCGCACCTGATCCTGGTCGTGTACCACAAGCACACCCAGTTCGCGGGCCCCGGAAAGACCGAACGCAACGTGGTCGGGACGCCGTTCTTCCCGGTGTACCTGGCGAAGGCGGGCGGCTTCTTCTTCCTGGTCTTCGGGGCACTCACGCTCATCGCGGCGGTGGCGAGCATCAACCCGGTCTGGTCGTACGGCCCTTACCGCGCCGATCAGGTCTCCACGGGCGCCCAGCCGGACTGGTACCTGGGATTCGCGGAGGGCCTGGTGCGGGTGATGCCGGGCTGGGAGGTGACCCTGTGGGGACACACGCTGATCCTGGGGGTGCTGATCCCGGTCGTGATCTTCCCGCTCCTGCTGGTGTTCATCGGCGTCTACCCGTTCCTGGAGGCCCGGTTCACCAAGGACCGGCGGGAACACCATCTGCTGGACCGCCCGCGCAACCGTCCGGTCCGTACCGCGATCGGCGCGTCCTGGATCAGCCTGTACCTGATTCTGCTGGCGGGCGGCGGCAACGACATCGTGGCGACCCGGCTGCACCTGTCGATCAACACCGTCACCTGGGCGGTCCGGATCGGGATGTTCGTCGTCCCGGCGGTGGTCTTCGTCGTCACCCGGCGGATCTGTCTGGGACTCCAACTCCGGGACCGGGAACTGGTGTTGCACGGCCGGGAGACCGGCGTGATCAAGCGGCTGCCGCACGGTGAGTACGTCGAGGTGCACCAGCCGCTCGATCAGGCCCGGCTCCACACGCTCACCGCGCACGAGCGGCCCGGTGAGCTGGTGGAGCATGCTCGGGTCAGCCTTGATCCGCCACGAAGGACGCCATCCGGGTCAGAGCGGAGTTCCAGTTGATGGTGTGCTCGTTGGTCGACCAGGACTGGATGTCGTCGATGTAGCAGAACTGGCCGACACAGCCCTGGAGTTTGCTCTGTGCGTAGGGGTCCTGGATGCCCGAGTTCGCTCCGCCGGCCAGGGTCCCCTTCGGCGGGTTGGGCATGTTCGGGTCGAGCTGGTGGGCGTACCAACGGGCGTGCTGGTTGTGTGAGTTGACTTCGCCGTAGCCGGTCACGTACGAGATGTTCAGCGCGTTGCGGCCGAAGATGTAGTCGATGCCCTGGAGAGCGCCGTCCCGGTACTTCGAGGCGCCGGTGATGTCGTATGCGGTGGCGATGACGATCCCGTTGTGCAGGATCTGGTGGTTGGAGCCCCAGTCGTAGAGGTTGCCCTCCGGGGCGTACGGCATCCCGTACGGGTGGGCCTTCAGGGTGGCCAGGTAGCGGTCGGCGCCCTTGACGACCGACTGGCGGACCTTGTCGCGGCCGGGCAGCTTGCTCGGCACGGTCGCCAGGTCAAGGCGGGCCGCCGCGGCCGTGCGGGCCCAGTCGTAGCCGACGGGGGTGAAGATGTCGGCGGTGTGCACGGGTGAGGCGAGCACGCTGTCCTGGAAGGCCTTCTCCCCTGTGGTGAGGTACAGCTCGGCCGCCGCCCAGTAGAACTCGTCGGTGACGTTGTTGTCGGCGTAGGTGCCGCCGCCGGTGCCGTCGCTCTCCGAGGCGTACAGGTCGGGGTGGGCGAGCGCCGCGCTCCATGCCTTGCGGGCGGCCGCCAGGGCCTTGGCCGCGAACGCCTTGTCGTACGGCTTGTACAGGCGGGCGGCCTGTGCGGCGGTCGCGGCCAGGTTCAGGGTCGCCGCGGTGGACGGCGGGTGCAGTTCGCGCTTCTGCGGGTCGTCGCTCGGCAGGAGCGGCAGGCCGGTCCACTGCTCGTCGTGGATCTTGTGATGGGCCATCCCGGCCAGCGGCTGCCCGTCCGGCACCTGCATCTTCAGCAGGAAGTCCAGCTCCCAGCGGGCCTCGTCGAGGATGTCGGGCACCTTGTTGCCGCTCTCGGGGATGGCGAGGGTGCCGTCGCCGAGCTTCGCGGGCTGCCCGGTGCGGGCCAGCAGTTCGCGTTCGTACGTGCTCAGCACCTCCCAGGTGGAGATGCCGCCGTTGACGACGTACTTGCCGTGGTCGCCGGCGTCGTACCAGCCGCCGGAGACGTCGAGGGTGTAGTCGCACACGCCGGGCTGGCAGGGCACGTTCTTGTCGCCCTGGTTGGGGGCCACGTTCACGTGCCCGGCGGCCCGGCCGTAGCCCGGGCGCAGGTCGTCGCGGATCGCGATGCCGCTGCGCTGGGTGTAGTAGTACTTCGCCGCGTCGAGCCGGAGCTGTTCGTAGGCGCCCTTGCCGATGTCGAAGGGGCGGCTGGTCTGGCCGTCCGCGACCAGGGTGAGGCCGGCACCGCGCTTCTTGTAGGCGCCGAAGTCGATGGAGTGGACGTTCTGCCCGGAGGAGGCGTCGATGCCGCGCGGCAGGGTCCAGCCGTGGGCGACGACGGTGCCGGAGGCGCTCTTCAGCTGCCAGGGCAGCTTCGTCGTGGCGTCGGTGACCAAGGTGGCGTTCTTCGGCCCGGCGGGCAGATAGGCGACCTGGTTGACCCGCACCCGCGGTCCGGTGTCGGGCTCGTACACCTCGGGCGGGACCCCGCCCAGCAGGGAGGCGTCGTCCATGCAGAAGCGGAACGGGTCGGCGCTGCCGCCGAGCTGGAAGCCGACCTGGCCCTGGGCGGTGTCGACGGGCGAGGTGAACGTGTACGAGTAGGAGTTCCCGGAGACGCTCAGCTGCGGGCTCACCTCGAAGTAGGTGTCGTAGGGCGCCACTTGCAGCCCCACGATCGCCCGCACGACGTGCCCCTCGGGCGAACCCTTCGCGGTGAAGGAGAACTTGTACGACTGACCCTTCACCAGGGTGACGTCGTTCTGGCCGACGGCGGCGTCCCAGCGGTTGGCGGTGCCGCCCGGCACGTCCGCGCACAACTGTCCGTCGGACAGGCCCGCGGTGACGTTGGTGGTCGTCCACCAGGGCTCGATGGCGGTGTCGAAGGTGCCGTTCTTGAGCTGCTCGACCTCGTCGGCCGCGGCCGGGGAGGCGGGCGAGGTCACAAGTGCCGCTCCCAGCAAGGCAGTCAGGGTCAGCAGGGCGGTTCTGCGTCTGTTCACGTCCGGGCTCCTCGGGGGGAGGTACGGGCGGCACTCTGCATGGGAGCGCTCCCAATCGTCGGTCGGAGGCCATGCTTGTTGCAGGCATGACACCTCGTCAACGGTCCGGACGGGACTGATTTCCCGTCCGGACCGCCCATGGCGGGATCAGCTTCCCGGCACGTCCAGCCTGCCGATGCGCACCGCGCCCCGGGTCTCCCCCGGATACGCGCTGGTCAGCGTGAGCCGGAGCCGTGAACCGCGGAGGGCGTCGAAGGTGATCACCGTGGGCTCGCCGGAAGCGGTGGCCCAGGTGACGGAGGCGCCCTCGACCGGCACGTACCGCGTCCCGTCCCATACCGCGGCCTCGACGGAGGCGGGCAGGCTGTGGGTCGCGCTCAGAGTGAAGGAGATCTCCGCCCGGTCGAAGGTCCTGGTCCGTCCGTAGTCCACCGCGACCCAGTCCTCGGCCCGCGCGCCGCTGAAGGCGGGCAGCAGGGCGGTGGCGGCCTTGCTGAAGGCGTTGGACCAGCCGGTGGCGGGGTCGCCGTCGAGCATCGCGGCCGGGAGGGTGTCCGGGCGGCCGGAGTAACTGGCGTCCGCCGTGGGGTGGTTCGCCGGGGCCGGATGATCGGGGGCGAAGACGGCCGGCTCGGTGAAGGCGGCCGAGCGGGACGGGGTGGTACGCACCTTCGCGGTACCCGCCCGCAGCCCGTCCGCGCGCGCCGTCACCTTCAGGACGCCCGGCTCGGTTCCGGCCCGCACGATCGCGAGGGCCTTGCCGTGGAAGGCGGTGCGGGTACTGGCCTGATAGCGCTCGGCGCTCTCCTCGCGGCCGTTGTCGAGCCCGGCGAGCGAGCCGCCGCTGACCGCGAAGGAGATCAGGTGCTCGGCATCGGGCACCACCACTCCACGGGCGTCGACGACGTCCGCGGTGACGAAGACCAGTGAACGGCCGTCCGCCGCGAGCGATGTGCGGTCGGCGGTGAGGCGTACGGCGTGGGGCCGGCCGGCCGTGCGCAGCACGTCGGTGGCCACCGTCCTGCCGTTCCTCCTCGCCACCGCCTTCAACTCGCCCGGCGCGTACGGCACCCGCCACGTCAGATGGAGCTTGCCCGCGCTGCCGTTCGGGCTGGTGTAGCTGCCGGGGTAGGGGCCGTCGGTGAAGGTCTTGTCGTCGCCGGTGGCTTCCGTGGTCTCCAGGTACGCCCGGCCGTCGGTGGTCTTCTTGGTGTCGAAGGTCCGGGTGCCGAGGGACCTGCCGTTGAGGAACAGCTCGACCTCGGGGACGTTGGCGTACGCCCACACCTCGACCGTGTCGCCCTTGCCGTGGTTCCAGGTCATCGGAACGAGATGGACCATCGGCTCGTCGACCCACTGGCTGCGGAAGAGGTGGTACATGTCCTTCGGGAAACCGGCGGTGTCGACCGCGCCGAAGAAGGACGCCTTCACCGGGAAGACGTCGTACGGCGTCGGCTCCCCGATGTAGTCGATCCCGGACCACAGGAACTGCCCGGCGAACCACTTGCGGTCCCGGTCCTTCTTGTGGCCGTACTCGCCGCTCATGGTCCAGGAGGCGAGGTTGTTGTCGTAGGACGAGGTCTCCCGCCTGCCGGGGGTGTGGTTCTCGCCGGTGTTGAGGTGCTCGGGCTCCTGGTAGGCGCCCCGCGTCGAGGTCTCGGAGGACGACTCGGACTCGAAGAGGAACAGGTGCGGGTAGGCGGTGTGCAGTTGGTCCACCGACTTGGCCGTGTTGTAGTTCAGACCGAGACCGTCCAGCTTGGCCAGCATCAGATCGGCCGCCGAGCCCTTGGCGGGCAGGCGGCGGTACTTGTCGGAGCCGATGATCAGCGGGCGGGTGTCGTCGGCCGCCTTGATCGCGGCGATGATCCGGTCGGCCATGGCGAGCCCGGCGGTGGAGGTGGAGTCGGGGATCTCGTTGCCGATCGACCACAGCAGCACCGCGGGCGAGTTGCGGGCCGCGAGGACCATCTCGGTCGCGTCCCGTTCGCACCACTCGTCGAAGAACCGGCCGTAGTCGTAACGGGTCTTGGGGGTCCTCCAGCAGTCGAAGGCCTCCACCAGCATCACGATGCCCAGCTCCTCGCAGACCTGGATCATCTCCGGGGAGGGCGGGTTGTGGGAGGTGCGGAAGGCGTTGACGCCCATCGACTTCATGAGGGTCATCTGTCTGCGGATCGCGTCGACGCTGACGGCCGCGCCGAGGGCACCCAGGTCGTGGTGGAGGTCGACGCCCTTGATCTTGTGGTGGGTGCCGTTGAGGTGGAAGCCCTCGTCCGGGTCGAAACGGAAGGTGCGGAAGCCGAAGGGGGTGCGGTAGGTGTCCGTCGTGGTGCCGCCGACGCGCAGGTCGGTCTGCACGGTGTAGCGGTGCTGCGGTGTTTCGAGGTCCCACACCTTCGGTTCGGGGACCGTGAGTTCGTGGGTCTCGGTGGCCCTGTCGCTGACGGCGACCGTGGAGGAGGTACGGGCGACCGTGCGGCCTCGGGGATCGACGATCCGGGTGACCACCTCGACGTCGGTACCGGTGCCGGACGCGTTCACCACGGACGTCGCTACCCGGACCAGGCCCCGCTTCCCGGTGAGCTCCGGAGTCGTGACGCGGGTGCCCCAGCGTTCCACGTGCACCGGGTCGGTGACGACCAGGCGGGCCTCGCGGTAGATGCCGCTGCCCGAGTACCAGCGACTGCTGGGGAGCCGGTTCCGCACCTTGACCGCGATCACGTTCTCGGTGGTGCCGTCGGTGTGGAGCAGGTCGGTCAGGTCGAGGGCGAAGCCGGTGTAGCCGTAGGGATGGCGGCCGGCCTCGGCGCCGTTGCAGTAGACGTACGCGTCCATGTACACGCCGTCGAACTCCACCGAGATCCGCTTGCCCGCCAGGGCGGCCGGCAGGGTGAAGGCGAGGCGGTACCAGCCCAGGCCGCCGGGGAAGAAGCCGGTGCCGCTGGTGGTGCCGTTCTGCGGGGTCGGAGCGAGCTCGATGCTCCAGTCGTGCGGGACGGCGACCTCACGCCACCCCGAGTCGTCGTGGCCGGGGGCGGCGGCGTCCGCGTACTGCCCCGTCGGGTCGGTGATCCCGCCGGGATCGACCAGCGCGAAGCGCCAGCCGTCGCGCAGCGCGACCGTGCGGCGGCCGGACCCGTGTCCGGCGGACTCGGCCGCCCGGGCCGCGGGAGTGGCCGAAAGTACACCCGCGGCCGGTGCGGCCGTGGAAGCGAACAGAACGGTTCTGCGCGTGACCGTCATGGCGGCTCTCTCTCATCAGGCCCAGAAGTACTCACAACTGATCGTGAACAAACACAATCTGACGGTGAGCCACTTGCGGCCGTCAAGGGTGCGGTGAGCCGCCCGCGTCCCAGGCGTCACCTCGGCCGGATTTCCCTCTTGACGGCGGCCCGGTCAGGGGTGGGGCGTACACAGGGGTTCACCGTCCGCGGGTGAGCACGACCCACTAGGCTGGAACCCAAGTGACGTGTTTGTTCACTGAGAGTGCGCGCAATGGAGTGGCGGCGATGACCCTCGTGTACCCGTTCGACGACGCGGCGACGGCTCGGGCCGTCGTCGGTGAGGACGGCACGCTGGTCGCGTGGAACGCCGGCGCGCAGCGGCTGCTGGGCTGGTCGCCCGCCGAGGTCGTGGGCAGGCCGGCGGTCAACCTCCTGGTCAGCGGGGGCGAGGAGACGCCCGCCGGGCCCGTGGGCGGCCGCTGGGACGGCACCCTCACCCTGTGTCACCGCGACGGCACCGCCGTGTCGGTATGGCTGCTTGCCCACCACCAGCACTCCTCCGACGGCGGCCCCGGGCACTGGCTCGTGGTCACCCCGCTGGACCCCGGCGGCCCCCGCTCCCCCGACGACCCGCTGGGTACGGCCGTACTGACCCAGTCGCCCTGTGCCGTCGCCGTCTACGACGAACAGCTGCGGCTGCGCCGGGTCAATGACGCCATGGCCGACGTCATCGGGCTGCCCGAGGAGCGCGTCCAGGGGCTCAGACTCTCCGAGATCGGCGGCAAGCGGCAGAGCGAGGAGCTGGAGGAGCACCTGCTCGACGTGCTCACCACCGGCCGGGCCAAGGACGTGCAGACGTACATGCGGACGGGCGGCGAGGACAGCGCGCACGCCTGGCTGGCCCGGATGGCGCCCATCACCGACCCGGCGGGCCGGGTGCGGGGCGTGTGCCTGGCCGCGCACGACTTCACCGACAACTTCCTCGCCCGGGAGCGGCTCCAGCTGGTCAACGAGGCGAGTGTGCGCATCGGCACCACCCTCGACGTCACCCGCACCGCCCAGGAGCTGGCGGACGTCTGCATTCCGGCACTCGCCGACTTCGTCAGCGTCGACCTGCTGGACCCGCAGGAGAACGGCGAGCCACCGGCGACGCTCACCGCGCCGGTCGAGCTGCGCCGCGCCGCCCACCAGTCGGTGGACCCCGGCAATCCGCTGGCGGTGGTGAAGCCGGGGCACTCGGAGGTGTATCCGGCCACCTCACCGCAGGCGGACTCGCTGATGGCGGGCCGCACCATCACCGCCACGGTCGCCTCCGGGCGCCTGGACCAGTGGCTCAACTGGAACAGGACACGCGGCGAGCGGGTCAAGGAGTACGGCGTCCACTCCACGATGTCCGTGCCGATCCAGGCCCGTGGCCAGACCCTCGGGGTCGCGGTCCTCACCCGCTACCGCCGGCCCGACCCCTTCACCCTTGACGACGTGCTGCTGGCCGAGGAGATCACCGCGCGCGCCGGGATCTGCATCGACAACGCCCGCCGCTTCTCCCGCGAGCGCGAGACCGCCCTCGCTCTCCAGCGCAGTCTGCTGCCCCGCTCCCTGCCGCGCACGGCCGCCGTGGAGGCGGCCTCCCGCTATCTCCCGGCCGCGCGCGCCGGGGTGGGCGGCGACTGGTTCGACGTGATCCCGCTGTCGGGCATGCGGGTCGCGATGGTCGTCGGGGACGTGGTCGGGCACGGCATCCAGGCCTCGGCGACGATGGGCCGGCTGCGCACCGCCGTCCGCACGCTCGCCGACATCGACCTGGCCCCGGACGAACTGCTCACCCACCTCGACGACCTCGTCGTACGGCTGTCCGCGGAGGCCGGCGGCGAGGGCAGTCCCGGTGAGGTCGGGGCCACCTGCCTGTACGCGGTGTACGACCCGGTGTCGCGGCGCTGCACGCTGGCCCGGGCCGGGCATCCGGCGCCCGTGATGCTGACGCCGGGCGGGGTGGCACGGCAGGTGGACCTTCCGGCGGGGCCGCCGCTGGGCCTGGGCGGGCTGCCGTTCGAGTCGGCTGAGCTGGCGCTGCCCGAGGGAACCGTGCTGTCCCTGTTCACGGACGGGCTGATCGAGTCCCGGGAGCGGGACGCGGACGCGAGTCACGCGCTGCTGTGCGAGGCCTTGGCCGCACCCGCCGACTCCCTGGAGGAGAGCTGCGACCGCATCCTGCACGCGCTGCTCCCGGCGGGCGGTTCCACGGACGACGTGGCCCTGCTGCTGGCCCGCACCCTGGGGCTGCCCGCCTCCCAGGTGGCGACCTGGGACATCCCCGCCGACCCGTCGCTGGTGGCGCCCGTCCGCAAGCAGGTCGTGGAGCAGCTGGGCCGCTGGGAACTGAGCGAGGCGTCGTTCACGGCCGAACTGGTGACGAGCGAGCTGGTGACGAACGCGATCCGGTACGGCGCCCGCCCCATCCGGCTGCGGCTCATCCATGACGCGACCACGCTGATCTGCGAGGTCTCCGACACCAACCACACCGCACCGCATCTGCGGCGCGCCAAGACGTGGGACGAGGGCGGCCGGGGACTGCTCCTGGTCGCCCAGCTCACCCAGCGCTGGGGCAGCCGGCACACGGCCGACGGCAAGACGATCTGGGCGGAGATCGGGCTCCTCGACCTGGAGTAGAGCCTCGCGCGGGGCGCCGGGCCCGACGCCGGAGGGGGCGCTTCGGTGACCGGCCGGCTCCCGGCGGCCGTGCACGTCCGGAAGTGAGCGAACTTTTCCGGGCCGTCCCGCATCGGAGCTTTGTGACAGGGCATGCGCGGTACGCGCGCGTGCGTGGATTCTCCGGGAGTGTGGAGACATGACGAACAGGTCCCTCGGTGTGCGGCGGGCGGCACTGCTCGCGAGTTCGGTCGCGATGCTCGGCCTGCTGGCGGGCTGCGGCGGCGACGGCACGGCGAGCGCCCCGCCCACGGAGTCCGGCACGGCGGCCTCCGCGACCGGCACCGCGACACCGTCCGACTCCGGCACGGGCAGCGGGGTGCCGACCGACGCGGTGAGCAACTCCCTCACCCCGTCCGCATCGCCCTCCCCCGCCGGTGGAACCCGCTGCCACACCTCCGAGCTGAGCGCCTCGGTGGGCCGCAACGACCCGGGCGCCGGTCAGGAGAACTTCCCGGTCGTGCTGACGAACGAGTCGAGCCGCACCTGCACCCTGCACGGCTACCCGGGCACCGCGTTCGTCGACGCGTCGGGCAAGCAGCTGGGCCCGGACCCCGAGCGCTCCGCCACCGAGCCGGAGACCGTGAAGCTGGCGCCGGGCCAGAGCGCCTGGGCCGGGCTGTCCTTCGCGAACCCGGAGGTCAGCGGGGCGGGCACGGCCACCCCTGCCGCCCTGCTGGTGACCCCGCCGGACGAGGAGGATCCGCTGAAGGTGACGTGGAAGGCCGGGAAGGTCCCGGTGTCCGGCAACGAGTCGTCGGTGCGGCTGATCCCCTTCAGTCCCGGCACCGGAGCCTGATCGGCCGCGGTCGGGGTAGTGGCAGGTTTCTTACTTCCGTCTGGTTTCATGACCGGGCACGACCTGCTCACGTACCGAAGGACACGCCCTGAACGCCCCGCTCGCCGAAGCCCTGTCCGTCGCCCTGCTCGTCGCCGTCCTCGTCTGGGCGGTCCTGCGTCCCTTCGGCCTCCCGGAGGCAGTGGTCGCCGTCCCGGCGGCCGGGCTCGCGGTCGTGACCGGGGCGATCTCCCCGGAGCACGCGTGGGCGGAGGCCGAACGCCTTGGACCGGTGGTCGGATTCCTGGCCGCGGTGCTGGTGCTCGCGCACTTCTGTGACGTCGAGGGGCTGTTCCAGGCCTGTGGCGCCTGGCTGGCGCGGCGGTCCGCCGGCTCCCCGGGGCGACTGCTGACCGGTGTGTTCGGACTGGCCTCGGTGATCACGGCGGTGCTGAGTCTGGACGCCACCGTGGTGCTGCTGACGCCGGTGGTGCTGGTCACCGCCTCCCGGATGGGGGCCCGTGCGAAGCCGCACGTCTACGCGTGCGCGCATCTGTCGAACACGGCCTCGCTCCTGCTGCCCGTGTCGAACCTCACCAACCTGCTGGCCTTCGAGGCGAGCGGGGTGAGCTTCACCCGGTTCGCGCTGCTGATGACACTGCCCTGGCTGGCGGCGATCGCCGTCGAGTACGCGGTCTTCCAGCGCTTCTTCGCAACCGACCTCACCGTCGTGGACCACTCCCCCGAGCCGTCCGAGGAGCCCGCGCTGCCGCTGTTCGCCCTGATCACCGTCGGCTGCACACTGGCCGGGTTCGTGGTGGCCTCCGCGTTCGGCGTCGATCCCGCCTGGGTCGCCTGCGCGGGGGCACTCGTGCTGGCGGGCCGCGCTCTCGTCCGGAAGCAGGCCACCCCCGCCTCGGTGGTGCGGTCGGCGGCCCCGGCCTTCCTGGCGTTCGTGCTCGCCCTCGGCATCGTGGTGCGGGCGGTCGTCGACAACGGGCTCGCCGACGCCCTGGGCCATGTCCTGCCCGACGGCACGGGGCTCGTCGCCCTGCTGGGGATCGCCGCGCTGGCCGCCGTCCTGGCGAACCTGATCAACAACCTGCCCGCGGTGCTGGTTCTGCTGCCGCTCACTGCCGCGGCCGGGCCCGGCGCGGTCCTCGCGGTACTGCTCGGGGTGAACATCGGCCCGAACCTGACCTATGCCGGGTCCCTGGCCACGCTGTTGTGGCGGCGCATCCTGCACCGCGACAACCACGAGGTCGGGCTCGGGGAGTTCACCCGGCTCGGCCTGCTGACCGTGCCGACCGCGCTCGCCGCCGCGGTGGTCGCCCTGTGGGGCTCGCTCCAGCTCGTCGGGGCCTGAGCGGGGTCAGCGCCTGCCTCCGTAGCCGCCGCCGTAGCCGGGGCCACCGGGATAGCCGGGGCCGCCGGGATAGCCGTACCCGCCGCCGGGTCCGCCGTTCTGGCCGCCCCAGTTGCAGTAGTACGGGTTGGTGGCGCAGGTGTCGCCGGGGGGCGCGCTGCTCGACGGTGTCGGCGTGGCCGTCGGTGGGGCGGACGCCTTCGGGGTCGGCGGGGTCGTCCCGGAGGGCGCGGGGGCGGACTTCGGGGTCGGTGTGGGACTGCTGTCCGCGTCCCAGTTGACCGCTTCCATCTGGGGGTCGGGCTTCGAGGTGTCGAACACCCAGCGCTGGGCGGGGCCGTCGTCGCGGTTCTTCAGGACCAGCGCGCCGGATCCGTCGGTGGCGGCCGGGGTCAGGGCGAGGTCCTGGTCCCAGCGCGGTACGAGGGTGCCCTGGAGGGTGAAGTCGTAGCGGATGTTCTTGGCGTCGGGCGCGGTGGCATCCGTACAGGTCGCGAGCCGCACCGAGAAGCCGAGGTGGGAGTCCAGGCACAGGTCGGGGTCGGCGGCGCTGCGCAGGAGTCCGTCGGTCTCGTACGTCCACTGCTGGCCCTCGGCCGCGGAGCACTCGGCGAGTTCGGTCTCGGCGCCCTGGGCGATCTTCTTGCCGACGACGCCGACACACAGCCCGGACTCGACGTTGTGCAGGCGGCCGCGCAGGTCGCCCTGGCGCGCCTCGCCCGCCCCGGCCCGGGACGGGTCCGTGGTCGAGGAGGCCGTGTCCGAGCCCGGCGCCTCGGAGGGGGTTGCCTCGGCCGGGCCGCTGCCGTCCGAGTGGAACGAGGACCACATGACCAGGGGGAGGACCACGAGCCCGCTCACCGTCAGGACAGCCGCGGTGAGGTTGCGGCGGGAGGTGCGGCGGGCGGCCTGTTGTGCCGAGCGGCGGGCGGCGGAGCGGGTACGGGCGCGGGGGCCGGGGGCTGCGTCGGCGGGTCCGGAGGCGGCCGCGCCCTGGCCCGGGGCGGGGAAGGGCATCGGCGCACCGAAGGCCTCGGCCACGAACGGCCTTTCCGGCGCGTGCTGTCGGGCCTCGCGCGCGGCTCCCGCGTCGTCGACGCTCAGCCGTGCCTGCACGTAAGCGGCGGCACCCCAGCCGAGTACGGCCTCGGCGAGGGCGAGGCCGAGCTGCCCGTTGAACTGGTGCAGTTGGTCGGCGGTGTGCAGGCAGTGCCGGCACCGCTCCAGGTGCTCGCGCAGATCGGGGTCGAGCTCGACACCGCCGCGCCGGTAGGTCACGTCGAGCAGCCGCAGATAGTGCCGGCACTCCTGCTCGGGGGCGAGTTCGCGGTGGACCTGGAGGCACTCCTCGCGCAACCGCTCGCGGGCCCGGCCGAGTTCGACGCGGGCGTCCTCCTCGTCCAGGCCGAGGAGGGCCGCGGGGACGCCGATCGGCTCGGCCTCGACCTCGGTGTGCCACAGCAGGCAGCGCGCGGACTGCTGCAGGCGCTGGAAGGCACCGGACAGCAGACGCCGCTCGGCAGGGGGCAGCAGGCGGGCCGCGGCTCTGTCGCCGCCCGCCTCGGTTCTCAGCTCGGGGTGGAGCATCTCCCGCCGGCCGTCGGAGTCCCACTCGGCCGCGATCCGGCGGACGGTGACGAGCAGATGGGGCCGCCACGCTGCGGTCGGCCCGGCGTGCCGCAGGGATTCGCCGAAGAGGCGGGTGAACGCTGCCGTGGTGAGCATGCCCGCGGGCCGGGGACCGTCGGTGCACAGCCGCGCGTAGGCGAAGGCGGCTTCCCAGTGCCGGTCGAGAAGTTCACCGACGGGCTGCAGGGCCGGCGTCGTGCCGCTCCACTTCTTGAGCTCTGCGCTCAGCTGCTCGTCCGTGACGTCGTACGGGCGAACCGGAGACGGGGAATTCGACAGTCCTGCGTCATTCACGACGGCATTTCCTCCCGAGGGCATGCTGCGTTGCTTAAAGTCCATACCAATGGGTGCGTCCGCCTGGGACAGCTCTTTTGAAGCATGAAGGGCGTACGGAGGGGGTCATGAGCACACAGGGGAGATATCCATTGTCTGTGCGCTGACAAGGCACACCTTTGCACAGGTCAGGGACGCCCAACAAGTGATCCCACCGTTTTGCACGTCCCGCCCGCCCGCTATAGATAGACAATTCGTCAACACCGACGGCTCGACGATTGCCGCTCTCCTGATTGCGTAAAGGGAAACGGGATTCAGTCAACTCATCGAAGAGTTCCAGCCAACCATTGAACATCCACTACACAGCGCATCCGGCCCGCACCACTGGCTCATGCCTCAACCATTGAGCCGGCCGGCGCGGTAGGCCCCGGGCGGTGTCCCGTAGCGGTCACGGAAGACGCGGTTGAAATGGAAGGGGCTGGCGAAACCCGAGGCGGCGGCGACGCGTTCCACGGACAGGTCGGTTCTTTCCAGCAGCCGGGCCGCGTGATGCAGGCGTGCCTCCCGCAGTGCCCGCATGGGCGAGCGGCTCACCTGCTGGGTGAAGAGGTGGGCGAACCGGGACGGGGACAGCGACACCTCGACGGCGAGCGACCGGACCGTGTGCGGGGCGCCGGGGTCCGCCGCGATCAGCTCCTGGGCGCGCTGAACCCGGTGGTCGACGCCGGTTGGGATCCGGGTCCCGCGCGCGGCGCCGGCGGTGAGCAGGACGACCTCCTCGAGTGCGCCCAGGGCGAGTTCGCGGGCGGTGGTGCCATGGGCCACCGCGACGGCGACCCGGTCGTCGGGCGGGGCGGTGTCGGGCGGGGTGCCGGTTCCGGTCCAGCGGGCGTCGGCGAGCATCCGGCGAAAGGCCGCCTCGATGCGGACGTGCGGGCCGCCGTCCCCGGGGTCCGGGGTGACGACATACAGGCCGTCCCCCCTGCCGTGCGGCCCCAGCCAGGCGGTCCAGGACGGTCTGGCTCCGCAGTGCGCCCACCAGAACTCCCAGTGGTCGGCGCCCTGTTGGACGCCGTAGCGATGCGGGGTGCCGGGGGCGAGCACCACCAGGTCCCCGGCGCCGGCCCCGGTCTCGGCGCGTCCTTGGCGCAGGGCGCCCCGGCCGCCCACCGTCCAGGTGAACAGCCAGCTGTCGGCGCCGCGCGGCCGCTGGACGGCGTAGCCCGGGAGTTCGTCGTACCGGCCGACGACCACGAGGCCCGGTGGTGGGCCGGGGTCGCCGGACGCAGCGGTCCCGGGCAATCCGTCGGCGGTCACGGGCATCCTCCCCACACGGGCTGCGGCCTAGCGTGACGAGTGGAACACATCCGACCAGGGACGACCAGGGAGTGACCGCATGACCGTCACGGGCATCGAGACAGGGCTTCGGCAGTTCCAGGAGGACGGCTTCATGGTCGTCCGCGGGCTGTTCGCACGCGACGAGATCGACCGGCTGTGCGGGGAGTTCACGGCACTGCACGCGGGCGGGCCGGTGCCGGGGCACTTCGAGCCGGGTGCGCCGAGCGGGTCGACGGACCCGCTGCGCAGGTATCCGCGCGTGATGCAGCCGCACGAGATCAACGAGCTGGCGCTGCGGTTCCTGCTGGACGCCCGGCTGCGGCAGGTGCTGGAGACGCTGCTCGGGGAGGAGGTGCTGGCGGCACAGAGCATGTTCTACTTCAAGCCGCCGGGGGCGCGGGGACAGGCGCTGCACCAGGACAACTTCTATCTGCGGGTCGAGCCTGGCACGTGTGTCGCGGCCTGGGTGGCCTGCGACGAGATCGACCGGGACAACGGCGGCCTCGAGGTCGTCCCGGGCACGCACCGGATGGACCTGTTCTGCCCCGAACTCGCGGACTCGGAGGTGTCGTTCGCGCGGGAGTACGTGGCACCGCCGCCGGGGCTCACCGCGGTTCCCGTCGACATGGCGCCCGGAGACGTCCTGTTCTTCAACGGCAGCCTGGTGCACGGGTCGCAGCCGAACCGTACGGCCGGGCGGTTCCGGCGGTCGTTCATCGGGCACTACGTGGGAGCTTCCACCGAGCGGATCGGGCACTACTACCGGACGTTGTCGATGAGCGGTGCGCGGGTGCCGTTGCCGGAGAGCGAGGGGGCGGGTCCGTGCGGCACGGAGTTCGCACCGCACGGACCGCACTAGGGCTCTGTTTCGGAAGTGGTCTGTGACCTGAGGTTTCGGCATGCTTCGGGGTCGTGGGAGAGGCGGCGTGTGGTCGTCCGGCGCGGAATCTGCGACGGCAGGTCGACGGGATCCGGTGTGTGGGACCAGGTCCTGAACGCGTTGCGCGACTCGATCGGTACACCGGACACCAACCCGTCGACCTACTACACGATCAAGCGAAAACCCCGGCCGTGACCGGACTCAGCCGTGACCGACGATGGGGCGGGCCGTGTACGGGGCCTCCAGTTCCTCGATCTCCTTGTCGCTGAGCTCCAGTTCGACGGCCGCCACCGCGTCCTCGATGTGGTGCGGCTTGCCCGCGCCCACGATCGGAGCCGCCACCGTGTCCTGGGCCAGCAGCCACGCCAGGGCCACCTGGGCGCGCGGGACGCCCCGCTCGCCGGCGATGCGGGACACGGCCTCGACGATGGTGCGGTCACCCTCCTGGTAGAGGCGGCTGCCGAAGTCGTCGGTGGAGCTGCGGTCGGTGACCGTGCCCCAGTCCCGGGTCAGGCGGCCGCGGGCCAGCGGGCTCCACGGCAGGGCGCTCACACCCTGGTCGGCGCAGAGCGGCAGCATCTCGCGCTCCTCCTCGCGGTAGAGGAGGTTGTAGTGGTTCTGCATGGACACGAACCTGGTCCAGCCGTGCCGCTCGGCCGTGTACTGCATCTTGGAGAACTGCCAGGCGTACATCGAACTCGCGCCGAGATAGCGCACCTTGCCGGCCTTCACCAGGTCGTGCAGCGCCTCCATCGTCTCCTCGACCGGAGTGTGCGGGTCGAAGCGGTGGATCTGGTACAGGTCGACGTAGTCGGTGCCGAGGCGCCTGAGGCTGTGGTCGATCTCCGTCATGATCGCCTTGCGGGACAGCCCGGCGGCGTTCTGTCCGGAGCGCATCCGGCCGTGCACCTTGGTCGCGAGCACGATCTCGTCGCGGTTCGCGAAGTCCGCGAGGGCCTTGCCGACGATCTCCTCGCTGGTGCCGTCCGAGTAGACGTTGGCGGTGTCGAAGAAGTTGATCCCGGCGTCCAGTGCCTGCCGTATCAGGGGCCGCGACGCCTCCTCGTCGAGGGTCCACTCGTGCACGCCGCGGTCCGGCAGGCCGTAGGACATGCAGCCAAGACAGATCCGCGAGACGTCCAGGCCCGTCGAACCGAGCTTCACGTACTGCATCGTTGCTGCTCCTGCCTTCGAGAGGGGTCCGAAGGGGAGCGTACGACTTCGCGCTTCAGTATCTTCCCGGCTCGACCAGATCCAGCGCCCGTTCCCACCGGAACTCCTCGTCCTCGGTGCCCTGGTAGGGGTATCCGAACCGTACGCCCATCCCCCGCAGCCGGATCAGACTGTCCTGGTAGGCGGGGTGAGCGGCGAGGTCGTCGGAGACACAGGTCAGGACGCCGACCGGGATGCCCCGGCCGACCACCTCGCACAGCGTGCCCACGGCGAGGGTGTCGGCGATTCCGGCCGCCCACTTGTTGATCGTGTTGAAGGTGGCCGGGGCGACCACGACGGCGTCCGGGTCCGGGAAGGGCCTCGCGTCCCCCGGGCGGCGCCACGCGGAGCGGATCGGGTAGCCGGTCTGTGCCTCGACGGCGGCCACGTCGAAGAAGCCGTTCATGGCGGTGGGGGTGGCGATGACGCCGACGTGCCACTCCCGCTCCTGCGCGGCGGTGATCAGCTTGCCGACGTCCGCCGCGATGCCGGCGGCGCAGACGACGACGTACAAGAAGGGCGGTATCTCGTCCTGTTCGGTCACGCCGGAACCCTACTGAAGCGGGAAGGACAGCCCCCGCTCGTTCTCGGGTCGCGGTCCGTGGATCCGGCGCTCCTTCTCCTCGATGGGCACGTCGTTGATGCTCGCCTCGCGCCGGGTCATCAGCCCGTGCTCGTCGAACTCCCACAGCTCGTTGCCGTACGACCGCCACCACTGCCCTTCGGCGTCCTGGCACTCGTACTGGAACCGGACCGCGATGCGGTCGCCGTCGAACGCCCACAGGTCCTTGCGCAGCGCGTACTCCCGCTCGCGCGCCCACTTCGCGGTGAGGAACTCGACGATCTCGGCGCGGCCGGTGACGAAGGTGCCGCGGTTGCGCCACACGGAGTCCTCGCTGTAGGCGAGCGCCACCCGCTGTGGGTCGCGGGTGTTCCAGGCGTCCTCGGCGGCCTGCACCTTCTGGGCGGCGGTTTCCCGGGTGAAGGGGGGCAGGGGTGGGCGGTCGGTCATGTCGTCCTCCGTGGCCGAGTCGGCCGGAAAGGGAGGAGAACGTGCGTTCTCCAGGTGCCTGCTACCGTAGGAGAACGTACGTTCTCGCGTCAAGGAGGGGTCGTCCATGGACAGCGCCGTTGCCCGTGATCGGGTGCTGGACGCCGCCGAGGAGCTGTTCTACGGGCGAGGCATCCAGTCCGTCGGCATGGACGACATACGGGGCGCGTCCGGCGTCTCCCTCAAGCGGCTCTACCAGCTGTTCCCTGCGAAGGAGCAGCTGGTGGAGGCCTACCTGGCGCGGCGGGACGGACGGTGGCGGGGCCGGCTGGCCGCGTTCGTGGACCTCCGCTCGGCGCCCGAGGAGCGGATCCTCGCGGTCTTCGACTGGCTGGAGGAGTGGTTCGGCGAGGAGGGCTTCCGCGGGTGCGCCTGGATCAACTCGTACGGCGAACTGGGCGCGACCTCGGACCGGGTGGCGACCCAGGTCCGGGAGCACAAGAGGGCGTTCGGGGACTACCTCGCCTCCCTCGTGGCCGCGGCGGGGAGGCCCGCGGCGCTGGCCGGGCCGCTCTTCCTGCTCGCCGAGGGGGCCATGGTGACGGCGGGGATCACGCGGAGCACCCGCCCGGCCGCCGAGGCACGCGAGGCGGCCCGGCTGCTGCTGGACTCCCACTGAGGTCGGGCCGACGGCGAGTGCCATGACGTGGTCACGGGCCCGCGAGAAGGAGGCGGCCAGGAGCCCCTCCATACCCCCGGGTGCGGCAGCAGACCGCCGGCCAGGGTGAGCTCGGCGGCCACGAAGTGGAACCCCACCGAGAAGGTGCACATCGGGACACCGAGCAACACCGTGTCCGCGGCGAGCAGTTCGGTGATCAGGGGCACGGTGTGGCGCCAGGAGCTGCGGGGCGCACGGGCGGTGATCGAGGGGACCGTGGCCCTGCCGTGATCGCCGAGCCGGACAGGCCGCGGCGGGTCGAACTCGGGGGGTTCGACCCGCCTCACCCGGTCAGCTCGCCGTCTCCGACACGGTGATGGCGCCCACGGGACAGGCCCGGACGGCCTCCCGGACCATGGGGTCGCCGCCGCCGTCCTCCCTGCCGGGCAGAAGCGTGCTGAAGCCGTCGTCGTCCTGGGTGAAGACGCCCGGTGCGGCCAGGGCACATTGGCCCGCCCCGATGCAGACGTCCTTGTCGATGTCGATGCGCATCGTCGGAGCCTCTTACCAGGTCACGGGGAGTTCCAGCATCCCCTGGATCGTGTCGCCGGGTTTGAAGGGGATCTCCTCGGCGGGGGCGGCCAGGCGCAGGGTGGGCAACCGGTCGAAGAGGGTGTGCAGGGCGATCTCCAGTTCGGCGCGGGCGAGGTTCTGGCCGAGGCACTGGTGGATGCCGAAGCCGAACGCGATGTGGTGGCGGGCGGGCCGGTGCCAGTCGAGGGTGTCGGGGTCGGTGTAGACGTCCTCGTCCCGGTTGACGACCGAGGTCGAGAAGACGACTCCCTCGCCCGCGCGGATCGTCGTGCCGGCCACCTCGATGTCCTCCAGGGCCATCCGCAGCAGTCCGTCGGCGATCGACAGCATCCGCATGAGCTCCTCGACCGCGTTCGGGATCAGCGCGGGGTCGGTGCGCAACTCGGCCAGCCGGTCGGGGTGCTGCAGGAGGGTGAAGGTGCCGAGCGAGATCATGTTGGCGGTCGTCTCGTGGCCGGCGACCAGCAGGATGATCGCCAGGGCGATCAGCTCCTCGCGGTTCACCTCGCCGTCCCGCAGCTGCCGGTGGACGAGTTCGTCGAGCACGCCGTCGCCGGGCCCCGGCAGTTTCTGTTTCCGGTCGATCAACTCGTCGAAGTACTCCTCGAGTTGGTCTCGGGCGTCCATGACGTCGTCGGCCGTGGGACCGCGCAGCAGGCGCCGGGACTGTCCTTCGAAGAAGTCGTGGTCGGTGTAGGGGACGCCGAGCAGGGCGCAGATCACGGTCGAGGGGACGGGCAGCGCGAAGGCGCTCACCAGCTCGGCGGGCGGCCCCTGGGCGATCATCGCGTCGATGCGTTCGTCGACGATCTCCTGGATGCGGGGGCGCAGTTCGGCGGCCCGGCGGAGCGTGAAACTGGGCACCATCATGCGCCGCTGGACGCGGTGTTCGGGGTCGTCGACGCCGAGCAGGGCGGCCCTCCGGTTCCTGACCGCCGCAAAGCGTGCCGTGGGCGCGGGAAAGCCGTCACGGGTGCGGTCGGTGGACAGCCGGAGGTCCGCGAGCAGGGCGCGAGCGATGCCGTGTCCGGTGACCAGCCAGGCCGGACGCCCGTCGAAGAGGGTGATCCTGGACAGCGGGCGGTCGGCGCGCAGGGGGTCGTAGCCGGTAGGCGGGTGGTAGGGGCAGGTCCGGTCCTGGGGGAAGGCGACGGGTTCCGTTTCCGTCATGGAAGACCTCGCAGACGAAGGGTGCGTCGTGCAGATCTTCATTAGATGCCCGGGGCATCTATAGGGCGACGAGAAGTTCGGCCAGATCGGTGGCGGGGGCGATCTGGCCGAAGATCGTCGCCGTGGGGCAGCCAGCGGAGGGCAGTCTTCCCCGCGGGGTGGCCGTGGCCCCCCTTCCTGGCCGTCGAGGTTCGTCCGCCGCCCTCCGTATCCGGCCACCCCCCGCTCTCCCGGTCCACTCCCCCGTGGCCATGATCCGCCGTCCCCGAAGGTCCGTGGGTCGAACCCGGAGGCGGAGGGAACCCGGAGGGGATGATTCCCGTTCAGGACAGTGTTGAAGTCCCGTGCGGGGACCCCGTAGCAGACAGCGAGGAGACGGAAACCATGCCTCTTGAGGGCGAGTACGAGCCCAGCCCGACCCAGTGGGTGCGTGAGCAGGTGGAGTTGTACGAGAGCTCCGGCGGCACCAAGGGGAACACGCTCATGGACACGGGGATGCCGGTCATCGTGCTGACGACCCGCGGCGCGAAGAGCGGCAGCATCCGCAAGACGCCGTTGATGCGGGTCGAGCACGACGGGCGGTACGCGGTGGTCGCCTCGCTGGGCGGCGCCCCCAAGCACCCGGTCTGGTACCACAACGTCAAGGCCGACCCGCATGTCGAGCTCCAGGACGGCCCGGTCAAGCGGGACTTCGTCGCCCGCGAGATCACCGGCGCCGAGAAGGACGAGTGGTGGGAGCGTGCCGTCGCGGCCTACCCGCCGTACGCCGACTACCAGAAGAAGACCGACCGGGTGATACCGGTCTTCGTTCTGGAGCCCGTCGACGGGGACTGACCGCCCTCGGAAAGATTTTTCGGCCCAGGACGTATGAACCGGCTTCGGCCGGGCAGCCGAGCGTCAGGCCCCGCCGCGTTCCCCCGTCGCGGCGGGGCTTTCTCGTGCCTCCTCGGCCGGCCGGTCGGTCACGTCGAGGAAGATCTGGTCCGCCTCGGCCACGGTCCGGGAGACGGACCGCTTGATACGTACGGCGACCTCCTCGACCCGCTCGCTGTCCAGACCCGGCACCAGGTCGACCCGGGCGGCCACCAGGACCGAGTCCAGCCCCATCTTCATGGTGAACAGCGCCTCCACACTGTCGATCTCGGGCTGCGCGTCCAGCACTGCCCGGATCTTGGCACTGGACTCCGGGTCGGCGGCCTCGCCGATGAGCTGTCCCTTGGCCTCGCGGCCCAGCCGGTAGGCCACGTAGACGAGCAGCGCGCCGATGGCCATCGAGGCGGACGCCTCCCACACGACCTGCCCGGTGACCATGTGCAGCGCCATGCCGATCATGGCCAGGGTCACACCGAGCACCGCCGTGCCGTCCTCGGCGACGACCGTACGCAGGGCCGGGTCGCGCATGCCCTGGGCGGTCCCGCCCTGCTTGTGCACCTGGTGCAGCGCCCGCAGCAGCGAGACCCCCTCGGCGAGGAAGGCCACGCCCAGCACGATCAGGCCGGCCACATAGCCGCTGAGCGTCTCCTCGGCGCCGTTGCGGAGTGCCTCGACCCCCTGGAAGAAGGAGAAGCAGCCGCCCATGACGAAGATCCCGACGGCCGCGATCAGCGACCAGAAGAACCGCTCCTTGCCGTAGCCGAAGGGATGGCGCCGGTCGGCGGGTCGGCGGCTGCGGCGCAGCGCGGCCAGCAGGAAGACCTCGTTGAGGCTGTCCGCTACGGAGTGCGCCGCCTCCGACAGCAGCGCGGGCGAGCCCGCCAGGAGGCCGCCCACCGCCTTGGCGACCGCGATCACCAGGTTCGCAGCGAGGGCCACCAGTACGGTGACGCGTGTTTTCCGGTCCGCTGAGTTTTTCGTCGATGTCCCGCTCACCCCCGCCGACTGCCCGCCCCCGGGGCACTCACACCGTGCCGATTGCCGAAAACGGGGAACGCGTCCACCAGGACAGGCTCAGACAGGAGGAAGCATGGGCAGCGCCGACGACGGCAACAGCGCGCTCGGCCACAAGGCCTTCAAACGGTCCAAGAGCCATTTCGCGGACCGGGTCACCGTCGACGGCCGGGACGGCTGGCCGGTGGAGCCCGGCCGCTACCGCCTGGTGGTCAGCCGCGCGTGCCCCTGGGCGAGCCGGGCCGTGATCTCGCGGCGGCTGCTCGGGCTGGAGGACGCGCTCTCGATGGCGATCGCCGACCCGATCCAGGACGACCGCAGCTGGCGTTTCACCCTGGACCCGGACGGCCGCGACCCGGTGCTCGGCATCCGCTACCTCAGCGAGGCCTACGACAGGCGGGAGAGCGACTATCCCGGCGGGGTGAGCGTGCCCGCCCTCGTGGACGTTCCCAGCGGGAAGCTCGTCACCAACGACTACCAGCAGCTCACCCTGGATCTGGCCACCGAGTGGACGGCCCTGCACCGGGAGGGGGCGCCCGACCTGTATCCCCGGGCACTGCGCGACGAGATCGACTCGGTGATGGCGGACATCTACGAGGACGTCAACAACGGTGTGTACCGGGCGGGTTTCGCCTCCGGCCAGGAGGCGTACGAGGAGGCGTGCGCGGGCGTGTTCCGTCGGCTCGAGCTGCTGACACCACGGCTGGCACGGCAGCGGTATCTCGTCGGGGACACCATCACCGAGGCGGACATCCGCCTGTTCACCACATTGGTGCGTTTCGACGCCGTCTACCACGGTCACTTCAAGTGCAACCGCTGGAAGCTGACGGAGAACGAGGTGTTGTGGGCGTACGCGCGCGATCTCTACCAGACACCGGGCTTCGGTGACACCGTCGACTTCGACCACATCAAGCGGCACTACTACCAGGTGCACACCGGTATCAACCCGACCGGCATCGTGCCCCTCGGGCCGGACCTGGCGGGCTGGCTGACGCCGCATCACCGTGAGGAGCTCGGCGGCCGTCCGTTCGGCGACGGAACCGCGCCGGGCCCGGTGCCGACGGCCGAGGCGGTCCCGGCGCACCACCGACCCACCACTGAGCAAGGAGACTGACGTGGCAAAGAAGAAGAAGCTGCCCCTCGCCTACAAGCCCCTCGGCTTCGTACTGGGCTGGACGAGCGGAACGCTGGCGGGACTGGCCTTCCAGAAGACCTGGAAGGCCATCCGGCACGAGGACAACGCCCCCGACGCCCTGGACCGTGACCGCGGCTGGGGAGAGATCCTGCTGGCTGCGGCGGTCCAGGGCGCCATCTTCGCCGTGGTGCGCAGCGCGGTGGACCGAGCGGGCGCCACAGCCATCGAACGCTCCACCGGAGTCTGGCCGGCCGACGACAAGGGCGGCCGCGACTGACTCAGCCCTGCTTGGGCGCGGTCGGGGTGACCGTGCGCACGGTGAAGGAGTGTCCGGCGGGGTCGGCGTACCCCCGTTCCTCGAACGGCCCCGCCACGTCCTTCGTGTCCAGCGGGCGCCCGCCGAGCTCCACCACCTTGCGTTCGACCGCGTCCAGGTCCTCCACCACGAAGTCGATGTGGGCCTGGAGGGAGTTCTCCGGGCGGGGCCAGCTCGGCGGTGTGGCGTTCACATCGCGGCGGAACGCCAGCCGGAAGCCGTCCGCTCCCCTGATCTCCACGCGGTTCGCGGTCGCGTCGGTCTCCTCGGCCGCCAGCAGCTCCTTGTAGAACACGGCGAGCTTCTCGGGCTCGGCACAATCGAGCACGACGACCCCCGCTTTCACCAGTGCCATGTCTCCTCCGAAGGGTATGGCCACGGGGTGTTGGTGCCCCGCGGCCCTACCTTGCGGATATCCCGGCACGGCCGATTCAGTCGGCGACCCGCCACTGTCCGTCCCGCATCAGCTCACGCCCGGTGAGCTCGTTCTCCTCGCGCCAGGCCTGCACCCGCCGCGGGCGGACGCGGAAGTACAGGTAGGGCGTGGTGAGCTGTCGGGGGTCGAAGCCGGTCCGCTCGGCGAACCGGTCCCCCTCCTCCACTGTCAGTTCCGCCTGGGTGACGGTGTCGACGATCCCGTCGATCATCACGACGTCCCGGGTGGGCCCGAGGCCGAGCCGTACTCTGCCGGTCGACTTCAGGTTCCGGCCCGTGGGGCTGGTGGCCGGGGTGGCGAGGAGGAGGGCGGAGCCGTCCCAGAGGAACGAGAGCGGGACGAGATACGGCACCCCCGAGCCGTCGTCCGGGGCGGTGGCGACCCAGACGTCCTGGTCGTGCTCCAGTCGGTGCAGGGTGTCCTGCTTGCGCTGCTTCGCGGGGCGTGGCGGCTGCTCGGCCATCGGCGTGCGTCCTCCTGCTGGGTCACCAACTGACGGCATCAGTCTGGCCCTTCGGACCGGGTTCCACCTCCCACTTTCGACCTGAGGCGTGCCGACGCGGCACGGCGGGCGACCTGAACGGCGGCTGCCGGCCCTCGGCGCCCGTCCAGCGGCGTACGACACGGGCGGGCGCCCCCGTCACCACGGCATGGCCGGGCACGGCACACCGCACTCTGCGCGCGGGGCGTGTGGAAGCTGTGATCCTCACCCCGGCCGAGCGTGCGCGAATCACCCGCCACGGATGAGGCGAAGGCGCCGGAGCCGTGCTGCGATGGTGGGATGACCTGGCGAAGCTTGGTGGATCCCTTCGACGTGACCGGACGGCTGACGCGCTACGCACTGGGCACCGCCGGCCCGGTCGTCGACCGTCTCGTCCGCGCGGGCGCGGCCGCCGTCGTGGACCGGCTCGACCTCGACGGCCTGGCCGCCCGTCTCGACGTCGACCGGATCGCCGACCGGATCGACGTGATGCGCGTCGTGCGGCGCGTCGACATCGACCTGATCGCGGACCGGGTCGACGTGGACCGCATCGCCGACCGCGTGGACGTGAGCCGGGTGACGGCCCGGGTGGATGCGGACGAGATCGCGGCCCGGCTGGACGTGGACCGGATCGCGGCGCGCATCGACGTCGACCGGATCGCCGCCCGGCTTGACCTCGACGCCGTGATCGCCAGGATCGACCTGGTCTCGCTCACCCGGGCGGTGCTGGAGGAGATCGACCTGGGCCGGATCGTCCGGGACACCAGCGGCGGGATGGCCGAGGAGACGGTCGACGCGCTCCGGCTGCGAAGCATGCGGGCCGACCGGATGGTGAACCGCGTCACCGACCGGCTCCTGCACAGACCCGGCGTGGCCCCGGCACACTCCGACGGGCACGGGCAGCCACCGTGACGCAGGGGGACCGGGACTTCGGGGCCGGCACCGCGGGAGTGGTGTCGCGATGCCTCGCGGCGCTGGTCGACGTGATCGTGGTGGCCGCCATCGGGCTCGCCGTGCAGTTCGCGTACGGCGGTCTCCGGCTGCTCGTCGCCGGGCCCCCGTTCCGTATGCCGGACCCGTCCGCCTGGCTGACGGGTGTGCTCGGCTGGGCTGTCGCCGTGCTCTATCTGAGCGTGAGCTGGGCGACGACCGGCGGCACCCTCGGCGACTGGCTGCTGGGCCTGCGGGTCACCGGCCGCGCCGGGCGGCTGCTGGGCGCCCCCCGAGCGCTGCTGCGGGCCGTGCTGTGCGTCGCCTTCCCCGTGGGCCTGCTCTGGATTCCCTTCAGCCGGCGCCACGCCTCGGTCCAGGACGTGGTCATGGCCAGTGCTGTGCGGTACCACCGGTTCTGACGAGAGGCCCGCACGGTGGTCACCCTCGGGAGGTGACGACGGGCTCGTGCGGGACGGGTAGGAGTCGGAGGAAGCATCGCACCGGCCATGACCGTGACCTGGGCTCGGGTGCTCGGCTGACACGTCCGAAGGAGGTCCGCGATGGCAGACACCGGAGGCCGTCACGTCCCGCCAGGGCTGCGCACGCTGTCGGTGTACCGGCGCGAGTGGCTGGTCAAGGACGTCGTGGCGGGCGTCGTCCTCACCACGCTGCTGGTCCCGCAGGGCATGGCCTACGCGGAACTGGCCGGGCTACCCGCCATCACGGGGCTGTACACGTCGGTGCTCTGCCTTCTGGCGTACGCGGTCTTCGGGCCCTCGCGGATCCTGGTGCTCGGCCCCGACTCCTCGCTCGGCCCGATGATCGCGGCGACGATCCTGCCGCTGATCGCCTCCGACGGGGACAGCGGGCGGGCGGTGGCGCTCGCCTCGATGCTCTCCCTGATGGTCGGCGCCATCACGATCCTGGCCGGGGTGTGCCGGCTGGGCTTCATCGCCGACCTCATCTCCAAGCCCACCATGATCGGCTACATGAACGGGCTGGCGCTGACCATCCTGATCGGGCAGCTGCCGAAGCTGTTCGGCTTCAAGACGGACGCCGACGGCCTCGTCGCCGAGGTGCGCGCCTTCGTCCGGGGGCTGGCCGACGGCAAGGCGGTGGGGGCCTCGGTGACGGTCGGAGTGGCGGGGATCGTCCTGATCCTGGTGCTTCAGCGGTGGCTGCCCAAGGTGCCCGCGGTCCTGGTCATGGTGGTGCTCGCGATCGCCGCAACCTCGGCCTTCGACCTGGGCCGGCACGGGGTCAGCCTGGTCGGCGAACTCCCTCGGGGGTTCCCGCCGTTGAGCCTGCCCCACGTGCACTGGGGCGACTTCGGCCCGCTGTGCGCCGGAGCGCTCGGCATCGCCCTGGTGTCCCTCGCCGACACCATCTCCAACGCCTCCGCTTTCGCCGCACGCACCGGCCAGGAGGTGCGCGGCAACGAGGAGATGACGGCGATCGGAGCGGCCAACGTGGCGGCCGGGCTGTTCCAGGGGTTCCCCGTGAGCACCAGCGGCTCACGGACGGCGGTGGCCGAACGGGCGGGCGCCAGGAGTCAGTTGACGGGAATCGTCGGCGCGGGCCTGATCGTGCTGATGCTCGTTCTGCTGCCCGGGCTCTTCCGCAACCTGCCACAGCCGGCCCTCGCGGCCGTCGTCATCACGGCCTCGCTCTCTCTGGCCGACATCGCAGGCACGCGACGCCTGTGGCACCAGCGCAAGGCGGAGTTCCTGCTGTCGATCACTGCCTTCCTCGGGGTGGCGCTGCTCGGCGTGCTGCCGGGCATCGCGGTCGCCGTCGGCCTGTCGATCCTGAACGTCTTCAGGCGGGCCTGGTGGCCGTACAACACCGTGCTGGGCCGGGTGCCGGGACTGCCCGGCTATCACGACGTCCGCTCCTACCCTGAGGCCGAGCAGCTGCCGGGCCTGGTGATCCACCGCTTCGACGGGCCCCTGTTCTTCGCCAACGCCAAGGCCTTCCGCAACCACATCATGCGGCTGACCCGCTGCGAGCCGCCGCCGGTGTGGGTGCTGCTGGCGGCCGAGCCGATGACGGACGTGGACACCACGGCGGCCGACGAGCTCGAGGAGCTCGACGAGGCACTGAACGAGCGAGGGATGAGCCTGGTGTTCGCCGAACTGAAGGATCCGGTGCGGCACAAGATCGAGCGCTATGAACTGACCCGCACCATCGATCCGGCCCACTTCTACCCGACGCTGGAGGCCGCGGTCGCCGCATACCGCGCGCAGACCGGCGCTCGGTGGCCACCGGCCGCGGAACGGTCCCCGGCGGAGACCGCCCTGGAGAAACCGCCGAGCGGCTAGGGCGTCCCGGAGGGGCCCGGCCGGCGAGCCGGCGGTCGGCACCGACGGTGGTGGACTTCCTGGACAGGTGTCCCGCTATAGTGGACACCTGTCCACGAAGTAAGGGAAGCTGATGGAGATCCTCGCGAACGTGCTGGTCGGCCTGGTGGCGGCGCTGCACGTGTACATCCTGGTGATGGAGATGTTCCTGTGGCAGAAGAAGCCGGGGATGTCCTTCCACGGGTTCGACCGGGAGATGGCCAGGGCCACCGCACCGATGGCCGCCAATCAGGGCCTGTACAACGGCTTCCTCGCGGCGGGGCTGGTGTGGGGGCTCGTCGCCGGGGATCCGACCGGGTTCCGGGCTCAGGTGTTCTTCCTGGTGTGCGTCATCGTCGCCGGTGTGTACGGCGCCGTCACCGCCAACGTCCGGATCCTCGCCGCGCAGGCCCTGCCGGGCGCGCTCGCCCTGGCCGCCGTCCTCGTCGCGCGGTGAACCGCCCCGCCCCCGAGGACCCGCGGGCGGCCCGCACCCGGGCGCGGCTGCGGGAGGCCCTGCTCGCGGAGTGCGCCGAGCGGCCGCTGGAGGAGGTCGGCGTGGCCGCCCTGGTGCGGCGGGCCGGGGTCGGCCGGGCCACCTTCTACGTGCACTACGACGGCCTGGAGGCGCTCGCCGTCGACGCCTGTGCGGACGTCGTACGGGACGCCGTGGAGGCGCTGCACGCCTGGCGCGGGCGGCCCGACCCGGTGCACGCGCCGCCCGCGCTCGCGGAGTTCTTCACCTCGCTCACCCCGCATGCCGCCCTGTACCGGTCCCTGCTCGCCCCGGGCGGCGGTGGACCGTTGGGCAGGGTGCTGCACCGGGATCTGCGGGCCTACAGTCTGCGGGAGCGCGAGCTCGCGGGTGCCGCCGACGCCCCCCTGGTCGCCTCCGCGGTCGCGGCCACCTTCGCCGGCGTCCTCGCCGACTGGCTGCACGGCCTGCTCGACGCCTCCGCGGCGGACATCTCCGACCAGGTCTGGCAGTTGCTGGTCGCGCTGCACGCCAGCCGGTGAACTCGCCTCACTTGCAGGCCACCTGCTCCTTGAGCAGGGGCCAGGCCTCGACGCCGCCGGGGGTGCGGAGGTACGCCGTCCCGCGGTCGCCGGTCAGCCACAACTCCTGGTCCTGATAGCGGTATCCGGTGTCCCGGGCGTTCACCGGCACGGTGACCGAGTCGTCGTAGGGCGCGGTGAGCATGCCGGGTTCGAGCAGGCCCTCCGGGTCACGGGCGTACCTGCGGCCACCGAGGTCGAGGAAGTGCACCTGCCGCCAGCCGCAGTGGTCGTCCCCCGCGCCGCTGCTCACCTCGCCGGTCGGCACCCGCCGGCCCGCGCGGTCGGTCCAGATCTCGTAGCCGTGGGAGGCGGTCCACGCGGCCGGGAGTTCGGACGGGTCACAGGAGGCGCTGGTCTCCGGGCCCCAACCGGGCCTGTCCCGCTGGTCCTTGGCGACCACGACCGCCACCTTGGTCCGGCCGCCGACGTCGTAGGAGTACAGTACGCGGTCCGCCTCCCGGCGCTCGACTCGGTAGCCGGAGCGGGGCTCGCCCGGGTCGAACAGGTCGAAGTACAGCTTCAGCCCCTCCTCCGGGCTGTCCCCGCCGTCGTCGCTGCTCCAGCCGTCGGGGCCGTTGCCGTTGTAGATCTCCCCGGTGCACTCCAGGGCCCGGCCGGCGGCCCCCGAGGCGAGCCGCAGCGCCCGCGGTGTGTGCTCGTCCAGTTCTTTCGTGGGGACGTTCATCGGCCCGTCGTAGGCCGTGACCGGTGCGGTGCCCTCGACCACCACGCCCTCTCCGGACTCGCACCCCACGACCGTCATGGACACGGCCGCCAGCACCGCCCACAGCCCTCTGCGCATTCCCGCCCCCTGTACACCGTCCGCCGTCATGATCCTTCGACGCCGGGGATGCTGGGAACGTTCAGCGCGCCGCCGTCTGGAACGTGCGCCGGTACACCTGCGGTGACACCCCGATCGCCGCGTGCAGGTGCTGGCGCAGGGACGCGCCCGTGGCGAAGCCGACGCGGCCGGCGATCTGGTCGACCGACAGATCGCTGGACTCCAGGAGGTGCCGGGCCCGGGCCACGCGCTGCTGGATCAGCCAGCGGCCGGGGCTGAGGCCGACCTCCTCGTTGAAGCGGCGGGCGAAGGTGCGCAGGCTCATCCGGGCGTGGGCGGCGAGGTCGGCCAGGGCCAGGGGCTCGTCGAGGCGTTCCAGGGCCCAGAGCCGGGTCGCGGCGGTGCTCGCGGCACCCTGCTCGGGCACCGGCTGGGCGATGTACTGGGCCTGGCCGCCGTCCCGGAACGGCGGGACGACACAGCAGCGGGCCACCCAGTTGGCGAGTTCCCCGCCGTGGTCCGTGCGGACGATGTGCAGGCACACGTCGACGCCGGAGGCCGCCCCGGCCGAGGTGAGGATCGGGCCGTCCTCCACGAAAAGCACGTCCGGGTCGAGGTCGACATGCGGGAACATACGCCGGAACCGGTCGGCGAGGGACCAGTGGGTGGTCGCCCTGCGGCCGTCCAGCAGCCCCGCGGCCGCGAGCACGAAGGCACCCGTGCAGATGGAGACGATGCGCGCGCCGGGCCGGACGAACGCCAGGGCCGCACGGACGGCGTCCGTCATTTCTCCGCTCACCTGGCCCGAGTCGACGGGGGCGATCACCACGGTGTCGGCGGTGCCGAGGAGCTCGGGGCCGTGTTCGACGCCGATGGTGAAGTCCGCGTTGGTGCGCACCGGTCGACCGTCCACGGAACAGGTCAGCACCTCGTACCGGCCGTCGGCGGCGTTGAAGATCCGGGCCGGGATACCCAGCTCGAAGGGATAGACGCCGTCCAGCGCCAGGACCACTACTCGTTCCACACGTGCCATGGCACGATCCTATCGAAGCTTGGCAATCGTGCCATTTCCCGGACGGGCGGGGCCGGGCAGGCTGGACCACCATGACCACTGTGAACACCATGCGAGCCATCAGCCAGGACACCCTCGGCGGTCCCGAGGTCCTCAAGGAGATCGAGGTCGAACGCCCCGCGCCGCGACCGAACCAGGTACTGGTCCGGGTGCGGGCGGCCGGCCTGAACCCGACCGACTGGAAGCACCGCGCCACCGGCGGCTTCCTCGGCGAGCCGCCGTTCGTCCTCGGCTGGGACGTCTCCGGCGTCGTCGAGACGGTCGGCATCGGCGTCGCCACCTTCAAGCCCGGCGACGAGGTGTTCGGCATGCTGCCGTACCCGTGGGGACACGGTTCGCACGCCGAGTACGTGATCGCGCCGGTACGGGCCCTCACCCACAAGCCTGCCTCGATCGACCACATCCAGGCGGGCGCGCTGCCCCTCGTGTCGCTGACCGCGTGGCAGGCGCTGGTCGAGAACGCCGAACTGCGGCCCGGACAGCGCGTGTTGATCCACGCGGCGGCCGGCGGGGTGGGTCATGTGGCCGTGCAGATCGCCAAGGCGCGGGGCGCGTACGTGATCGGCACCGCGAGCGCGGGCAAGCACGACTTCCTGCGCGAACTGGGCGCGGACGAGGTGATCGACTACCGGGAGACGGACTTCACCGAGGCGGTGAAGGACGTGGACGTGGTGCTGGACACGCTCGGCGGCGACACGTCCGTGGATTCGCTGCGGGTGCTGCGGCCGGGCGGGATCGTGGTGTCGATCCTGCCGGTCGGCTCGGACGAGTTCGACAAGGAGGCCGAGCGGCTCGGCGTCAGGGCCCTGCGGATGCTCGTGGACGCGGACCGCGCCGGGATGAACGCGATCGCGGACCTGGTGGAGAAGGGTGAGCTGCGGCCCACGATCGCGGGGACCTTCCCGCTGGCCGATGCCGCCGAGGCTCACAAGCTCGGCGACACCGGCCGTACCACCGGAAAGCTGGTCCTGGTGGTCGACTGACCGCTCAGAACGTCAGCACGGGCTTGATCGCCTTGCCCGCGCCCATGTCCCGTACCGCCTGGTCGATGTCCGCGAACGGATAGGTGCTGATCAGGCGGTGCAGCGGGAGCCTCCCCTCCTTCACCAGACGGACCAGGGCGGGGATGAAGCTCTGCGTCTCGGCGTCGCCGAGGGTGAGTCCGACCACCCGCTTGCCGCCGAGCAGCCCGTTGACGTCGAGGGAGACCTCGGTGCCGAACGGCGGGGCGCCGACGACGACCAGCGTGCCGCGCGCGCCGAGCGCGTCGACGCCCTGGCGCAGGACGGCCACGTTGCCCGTGGTCTCCACGATGCCGTCCGCGCCCTGGCCGCCGGTGATCGCCGCAAGAGCCTCGCCGAGGTTCTCCGCAGCCGCGTCGACCGTGTGGGTGGCACCCAACTCCTTTGCCAGGCTGAGGCGTTCGCCGACGCGGTCGACGGCGACGATCGTCGTGGCGGGGGTGAGGGCGGCGGCCATGACCGCGGAGAGGCCGACCGCTCCGGCGCCGAGCACGACGATCGTGGAACCGGTGACCGGCTTCAGTACGTTCCACACGGCGCCGACGCCGGTCTGCACTCCGCAGCCGAGCGGGGCGATGGACTCCAGCGGCACGTCCGGGTCCACCTTGACGAGGCTGCGCTCGTCGACCAGGGCGCGCTCGGCGAAGGAGGACTGGCCGAAGAAGTGCCCGCCGAGGGGTTCGCCGTCCCGGCTGATGGTGCTGGTGCCGTCGGCGCGGCGGCCGCCGATGAGGTTCAGCGGCAGCCACCCGGCGCAGTAGGCGGGGTGCCCGCCGTCGCAGTTGCGGCAGTCGCCGCAGGAGGTGAAGGACAGCACGACATGGTCGCCGGGAGCCACACCGGTGACGGCGGAGCCGACGGCCTCGACGACTCCCGCGCCCTCGTGCCCCAGGACTCCGGGCAGCGGGAAGGGCAGTCCGCCGCTCGCCACGCCGAGGTCGGTGTGACACAGGCCGGTGGCGACCATCCGGACGAGCGCCTCATGGGGTCCGGGCTCGTCGAGGGTGACGTCGGAGAGGGTGAAGGGGGCGCCGCCGGACTCGACCACTGCGGCACGGGTGGTGATGGACATCGTACGAACTCCTCTGCGGGCGCTCAGTCGAGCGAGACGACGACGGACTTGACCTTGGTGTAGGCGTCGAGCGCCTCGGGGCCGTACTCGCGGCCGTAGCCGGAGTCCTTGACCCCGCCGAAGGGCACCGCGGGGTCGAGCATCGCCCAGTCGTTGATCCAGACGATGCCCGCCTGGAGGCGGTCGGCGACCCGGTGCGCACGGGCGAGGTTGGTGGTCTGGACGCCCGAAGCCAGGCCGTAGGGCGTGGAGTTGGCGAGCGCGACGGCCTCGTCCTCGGTGTCGAAGGGCTGCACGGTCAGGACCGGACCGAAGATCTCCTCCTGCACGACCCGGGAGTCGTTGGAGAGGTCGGCGATCACCGTGGGCTGGTAGTAGAAGCCGCCGTCGAGGTCGAGGCGTTCACCGCCGCAGACGATCCGGCCGCCCTCCTTGCGCGCCAGGTCGACGTACTCCTCGACCTTCTTCAGGTGCTTCTCCCCCGCCATCGGACCGACGACGGTGCCGGGGTCGCGCGGGTCGCCGACCGGTACGCCGGGCACGGCGTCGGCGAGGATGCCGAGCAGCGTGCTGTGGACCGAGCGGGCCACGAGCAGGCGCGGCCCGCCCATGCAGAACTGGCCGGTGTTGAAGACGAACGCCTTGATGATCGCGCCGACCGCCTTCTCCAGGTCGGCGTCCTCGAAGACGATGTTGGCCGCGTTGCCGCCGAGTTCCATGGTGACGGGCTTGAGGGCCTCACCGGCGGTGGCGGCCACGTGCCGGCCGATCGCGGTGGAGCCGGTGAAGGCGACCTTGTCGACCCCGTGGTGGCGCAGCAGGGCCTCGCCGGCCACCGGTCCGGTGCCGGTGACCACGTTGACGACCCCGTCCGGGACGCCGGCCCGCTGGAGCAGTGCGGCCATGTAAAGGGCGCTGAGCGGCGTCTCGTCGGCCGGCTTGTGCACGACCGTGTTGCCGGCGGCGAGCGCGGGGCCGATCTTGGAACCGGCGAGGATCAGCGGGAAGTTGAACGGGGTGATCGCGGCGACCACACCGAGCGGCTCGCGCTTGGTGTAGGCGAGGGCGTTCATGGGCGTGTTGCGGACGGCGCCGTCCAGGGAGTGGGCGAGGGCCGCGAAGTACTCGTAGTCGTTGGCCGCGTTGGTCACGTCCACGGCGTGGCACAGCGAGATCGGCTTGCCGACGTCCAGGCTCTCCAGCTGGGCGAGTTCGTCGGCGTTCTCGCGGATCAGCTCGGCGACCCGGTGCAGGATCCGGCCCCGTTCGCGACCGCTGAGGCCGGACCACGCGCCGCCGTCGAAGGCATCCCGGGCGGCGCGGACGGCCGCGTCGACGTCGGTGGCGCCGGCCTCCGCGACGGTGGTGACGACCACGCCCCGGGACGGGTCGAGAACCTCGGTGCGCGCGCCGTCGGCGGCCTCACGCCACTGGCCGCCCACAAACAGCCGTCCGGGTTCGATCTCGATGGGGGACATCGCCGCTCCTCAGCATCGTCGCCAAGATTTCAACCAACAGGAATCCTGTTGGTTCGCAGTCTCTTCACAGGCAGGTTTCCTGTCAATGCTCTAGCCTGAACCCATGCTCGACACACAGGTGACCAAGGCGCCCCCGTCGCTCCTCTACATGGTGAAACAGGTGGAGCTCGTCGTCCGTTCCCATCTGGACGAGCTGGTCAGGCCGTCAGGGATCACGGCCCTGCAGTACACAGCCCTCACCGTCCTCGAGCGGCACGACGGGTTGTCGGCGGCGCAGCTGGCGCGGGACTCGTTCGTCACCGCCCAGTCGATCGCCGACCTCGTGCGCTCCCTGGAGACCCGCGGACTGGTGCGCCGGGAGCGCAATCCGAGGAACCGCCGCGAGCTGCTGATCCTGCTGACCGAGGAGGGACGCGCGCTGCTCGCGCAGCACGCGGGCCCCGTGCGGGAACTGGAGGAACGGATGGTGCGGGACCTCACCGCGCACCAGACCGAGCAGTTCCGTCAAGCGCTGACCAGGGCCTGGCACGCCCTGTCGTGAGCCGGGCGCGAGCCCCGCGTGAACCCGGCGCGAACCGACGGTCGCAATTCGAAGACATATGTCAATCGAACATGCTCAAATTCACTCCATCGAGGGTAACTTGCAGAGCGGGGAAAGGATTTGCATGCCCCCGGGGCACGGTGACCTGCACCCCGTGCCACCTGTACAGCCGGTTGGAGGCGATGTCGTCGTGCAGCAGGAACCTGCGCCGCTGTCCCGGCATCTGCGCGTCCACGAGGAGCGCGGTCACACCGTGCTGGAGTTCCACGGGGAGATCGACATAGCCGCTGCCGTCGAGCTCCTGCCCTTCCTGGACCGGGTCACGGGGCAACCCGACGCGCGGCTGGTGATCGACCTCAGTGCCGTGGAGTTCTTCGACTGCTCCGGGCTGCGGCTGCTGTACCGGGCCCGCTCCCGGGTGCTCGCCAACAACGGACGGCTTCTCCTGGTCTGCACCCACCCGCTCACCCTGCGGGTCATCCGGGTGACCGGCCTTTCCCGGCTGCTGCCCCCGCTGCCGTCGCTGGACGCGGCCCTGAGCCGGCCCGAGGCCACGTCGGAGACGTTATGACCGTGCGCTATTCGTTCCGCGGCGCGTCGAACAGGGCGCTGACGGACTCGCCGTTGTGAATGCGGCGCACGGCCTCGGCGAGCGCGGGGGCGATGGACAGGATCCGCAGCTTGTCGGTGCGTTCCTCGACGGGGACCGGCACCGTGTTGGTGCACACGATCTCCAGGACGTCGGGCTGCTCGCCGATCCGCTTGAGGGCCCCGTCGGCGAACAGCCCGTGCGTGCAGGCGACCCGGATGGAACGCGGGCCCAACTCCCGTAGGCGGTCCAGCAGTTCCAGGACCGTGCTGCCCTTGGCGATCTCGTCGTCCAGCACGATGACGTCCCGGCCCGCGACCTCGCCGATGACGTCGCTGATGCTGACCCGGTCGTCGGCGAAGCGCTGCTTGGCGCCCGCGGCCACCTGGGCGCCGATCAGCCGGGCGAAGGCGGCCGCCTCCTTGGCGTTGCCGAGGTCCGGGGAGACGACGGTGGTGCGCGAGAGGTCGTACTGCCGGAAGTGCGCGGCCAGCTCGCGCAGGGCGTGCAGGTGGTCGACAGGCACCGAGAAGAAGCCGTGCACCTGCGGGGAGTGCAGGGTCATGGCGAGGACGCGGCCGGCTCCGGCCGCCACCATCAGGTCGGCAACGAGCCGCCCGCCGAGGGAGATACGCGGCTCGTCCTTCTTGTCGGAGCGGGCGTAGGAGTAGTGCGGCATGACGACGGTGATCCGGCGCGCGGAGGCCCCACGGGCCGCGTCGCACATCAGCAGCAGCTCCACCAAGTGCTCCTGCACGGGCCTGACCAGCGGCTGGACGAGGAAGACGTCCCGCTCCCGGCAATTGGCCTGGAGCTGAACCTCCAGGCAGTCGTTGGCGAACCGGCTGACCCGGGTGGGGCTGAGCGGCACACCGAGATGCGCGCAGACCTCCGCCGCCAGCTCGGGGTGGGCGCTACCGCTGAACACGGCGATGTCTCGCACGGACCTGCTCCTAGGATGATCATCTCGGGTTGCCCGGCTCATGCTACTGGCCGCCCCGCCGGCCGCCCGGCGGCAGAAATTCGGTTGCGCCGGCCGGGCCCGCGGACGCCATCATGGCCAGGTCCGAGTTCCCTCCTGTCAGGATGCCTCGCATGCGCCGACTCCTCGAATCGACCCAGTGCCCCCTTCGGCCCACGGTTCTCGAGGACTCGACCCCGTATGCACACCCTGAACATCGGAATTCTGGCCCACGTCGACGCCGGTAAGACCAGTCTCACCGAGCGGCTTCTGTTCGACCACGGCGCGATCGACCGGCTCGGCAGCGTCGACACCGGTGACACCCGCACGGACGACGGCGCGATCGAGCGGCAGCGCGGGATCACCATCCGCTCCGCGGTCGCCTCGTTCACCGTGGGTGACACCCGGATCAACCTCATCGACACCCCCGGCCACTCGGACTTCGTCGCCGAGGTCGAGCGCGCCCTGGAGGTCCTCGACGGGGCGGTGCTGCTGCTGTCCGCCGTGGAGGGCGTCCAGGCGCAGACCCGGGTGCTGATGCGGACCCTGCGCAGGCTGCGGCTGCCCACCCTGATCTTCGTCAACAAGATCGACCGGGCCGGTGCCCGCCACGAGGGCCTGCTCGCCGACGTCCGGCGCAGGCTGACGCCCCACGTCGCCCCGCTCACGGAGGTCACGGGCATCGGCACGACCGGCGCCGGGGTGACCGCCCTGCCCGAGGACAGCCGGCTGGCCGAGGCCCTGGCCGAGGTCGACCAGGACATCCTGGCCGCGGTCGTGGACGGCCCCCAGCCCACCCCGGACGACCTGCGCACGAGCCTCGCCGCCCGCACCGCAGACGGCTCCTTCCATCCGGTGTTCTTCGGCTCGGCTCTCGGCGGCCAGGGGGTGGCCCACCTGGTGCAGGGCGTGACCCGGCTGATCCCGGCCGGGCCCGCGACACCGGAAGGCGAACCGCGCGGCACGGTGTTCGCCGTACGCCCCGGACCCGGCGGGGAGCGCACGGCGTATCTGCGGCTGTACGACGGCCAGGTGACCGAGCGCCGGCGGCTGACATTTCTGCGGCGCGAGGCCGACGGCGCGACGAGCCGGGTCCACGGGCGGGTGACCCGCCTGAGCGGACCGCTCACCGCCGGCACCATCGCGGCACTGACGTTCTCCTCCGGCCTCCGCGTGGGCGATCGCCTCGGTGAACTGACGGACCGCGCACCGCAGTTCTCTCCCCCGACCCTCCAGACACTGGTCACCGCCCGCCACCCCGACCAGGCGGCCCCGCTGCGCTCGGCCCTGCTGACCCTCGCCGACCAGGACCCCCTGATCCACGCGCGCCCCGCGCCCGGAGGCGGCACCTCGCTGCTCCTCTACGGCGAGGTCCAGATGGAGGTGCTCGCGGCGACCCTCGCCCAGGACTTCGGTGTCGAGGCCGACTTCGAGCCCGGCCGGGTGCGGCACCTGGAGCGTCCGCGCGGCACGGGGGAGGCCTGCGAGGAGAATCCCTGGCATCTCGGGACCCGTTACTGGGCGACGATCGGACTGCGGGTCGAGCCGGGCGAGCGTGGTTCGGGCGGGGTGTTCGCGTACGAGACCGAACTCGGCGCACTCCCCCGGGCGTTCCACCAGGCCGTCGAGGAGACGGTCCACGCGAGCATGCGGACCGGGTTGACGGGTGCGACCGTGACGGACTACCGGGTCGTCCTCGTCCGCTCCGGTTTCGTGGGACCGCTCAGTACCGCCGCCGACTTCCGGGGGCTCACGCCGATCGTGCTGCGCCGGGCCCTGGAGCGGGCCGGAACACGGCTGTTCGAGCCGTTCCACGCGTTCGAGGCGGAGATCCCCCTCGACGCGCTGGCCCCGGTGACCGCGCAACTGGCTTCAGCGGGGGCGGAGTTCACGGGCACGACCGGAGGCACCACCGCATGGCTGATCACCGGGGAACTCCCGGCCCGGCGGGTGCGCGAGGTCGAACTGCGGCTGCCCGGGCTCACGCACGGTGAGGGGGTGTGGTGGTCCAGGCCCTCGGGCGACCGGGAACTCAAGCCCCACTAGGAGTGCTCACCAGGAGACCGGCAGCCGCCGCGGACCCCGAGTCATCTGTCCCTCCCGCCAGTCGATCGTCTCCGACGTGAACTCGGCCCGCAGGCCCGGGAACCGGACCGCCAGCCGGTGCAGGGCCAGGCCCAGTTCCAGGCGGGCCAGCCACGCGCCCAGGCAGTGGTGGGGGCCGGCGCCGAAGACCACGCTCGGTGTCGTCAGCGGGGCGAACAGGTCGGTCTCCTCGGGCCGCGGGAAGACGTCCGGGTCCCTGTTCGCCGCGTTGGTCTGGACGGCGACCACCGCCCCGGCCGGAATCGTCACCCCGCCGACCTCGGCCTCCTCGACCGCCCGGCGGATCAGGCCGGGCAGCACCCGGCCCTCGCTCAGCGGGATCGTCCGCAGGAGCTGTTCGACGGCGGTCTCGGCGGCCTCCTGGCTCTCGGCGAGACCGGGCCAGGCGTGGCGGCCGTCGGTGAGGAGATGGACGACGATGTTGCCGAGGGCCGTCATCGTCGTCTCGTGTCCGGCGACGACCAGGCCGAGGACCAGGACGACCAGGCGCGGCTCCTCGATGCCGAGGCCGTCACCCGCGACGACCAGGGCGCTCACCAGGTCCTCGCCCGGCTCCTTGCGCCGCTCGGCGATCAGTTCCGCGCAGAACAGGCCGAACTCCCGCATGGCCGCGCCGACTTCCTCGGCGGTGTGCGCGCCGCCGGACAGGGCGTGGTCGGCCCAGTCGCGGATGCGCTCCCAGTCGGCGTGTTCCAGCCCCATCAGCCGGGAGATCACCGAGACCGGCAGGCGGCGGGTGAACGCCTCGACGACGTCGGCGGGCTGCGGCTGCCGGGCCAGGTCGTCGAGGAGGGTCTCCACCACGGAGGCGGTCCAGGGCCGCCAGCGGGCGATGGCGCGCGGGGTGAAGGCCCGCTGGACCGTGCCCCGCAGCAGTTGGTGGGGCGGTCCGTCCTGGTTGAGGAGGCCGTCCGGGGAGTCCAGCAGGTTCGGCACCAGGAGCAGCGGCGGGGCGTCCTCGTCCCGGAGCGACTTCCTGTCGAAGCGGGGGTCCATGAGCACCTGGCGCACGTCGGAGTAGCGGGTGACGAGCCAGACCGGGGTGCCGGTGGCCAGGCTGGTGAGCCGGGGCGGGCCGTTCTCGGGCAGGGGGATGCGGTGCATGGGACGAAGGGTCCGGGCCGTACTGTCTGTGCTCATCCGGGTCTCCAGACACGCCGGTACGCAGAGTTCTCCACGCTAGTGCGCCCCGCTGTGTCCCGGCAGTGTCCCAATCGGCCAACAAGACGGTACGGCATGGCTTTTGGGGGTCATCCCTGGGCATCCGTGCAGTAGGAAGGAGGGCCGTCGCATGACGACTCCCATCAGGCGCGTGTCCAGGCGCATGCCCGGCTGGGCGAAGATACTGACCGCCGTCGTGGTGGTGCTCGTGGTGTTCTTCGCCGGGATCCGGTTCAGTGTGCTCCCTGGCCTCAAGGACCTGTTCGGTACCGAGACCCACGACCGTACGGGTCCCGCACTTCTGGAGTCCATCCAGGACATCAGCCGTTACGACGCCGCCTCCGGCAATTTCCAGGTCGTCGTGGACCTGGAGAAGGACACGAAGTTCCTGCCCGACGCGATCCGCGGCTCGCGCACCCTGTACGTGGGGGCGGGCGCCGTCGACGCCTACGTCGACCTCGGCAAGGTCGCCAAGAACGACGTGACGGTCAACGAGGACCGCACGGCCGCCACGCTCCATCTGCCGCACGCCCAGCTGGGCAAGGCCACGCTGGACGCCGACCGCTCCTACGCGGTCTCCAAGCAGCGCGGTCTGCTCGACCGGCTCGGCGACTTCTTCTCCGACAACCCCAACAGCGAACAGGCCGTGCAGAAACTCGCGGTGAAGCACATCACCGAGGCGGCGAAGGAGAGCGAGCTGACCAAGCGGGCCGAGACCAACACCACCAACATGCTCAAAGGACTGCTGAACTCGCTCGGCTTCAAGAAGGTGGAGGTCACCTACGGCACCTGATCAGCCGCCGAGCATGCCCGGCAGGGTGAGGGCGCCGAGCACGGTGGTGCCGACCAGCACCCACGCCACGTAGTCGCCGACGTGCCCGGACTGCAGGCGCCGTAGCCACAGCGCCCGGTCCGGTGCGGCGAACGCCTTCGGGCGGACGACGGCGAGGAGGGCGAGGGCCCCGGCCAGCAGGGTCGAGAGCAGGCCCAGCAGGACGCCGGCCGGGGTCCAGTGGACGGAGGTGAACACGCCCGCGGAACCGGTCTCGTTCACGGCACGTGCGGCCACCTTCGCGAAACCGGGAGCCACGCCGACGGCGACGGCTCCGGCGAGCAGGACGGCGGGCACCGCGGTCATGGTGTCCGGGATCCGGCTGAGCCGGTGCCGGGTCTCGGGCCGCTCGCCGGAGCCGGTCGTCTCGTACCCGGAACCGGTCTCGGGCCTGGGTCCGAGGCCCAGGAACACCCGGGCGGCGACCCGTAGGACGGCCGCGGCGGTCACCGCGCTCGCCGCCACGTAGAGCACGGTGAGCGGACCGCCCACGGCCTCCTCGGTGACGGACTTGCCCAGTGCCGTGCCGAAGGGCGGCAGGCCCGCGAGGCCGAGGGCGCCGAGGACGAACAGCACGGCGACGCCCTTGAGTTCGCGGGCCCTGCCGTGCAGGGCGTGCTCGTCGACGCTGCCGTAGCGGTCGAGGAGGATGCCGGTGCACGCGAACAGGGCGGCCTTCACTCCGGCGTGGCCGAGGACGTACAGGGCGATCCCGTCGTCGGCCTCGGGCTTCAGGACGCCGATGCCGATGAGGAAGAGCCCGGTGTGGGCGACCGTCGAGTAGGCCAGCAGTCGCTTGATGTGCCGCTGGTACCAGCACATCACAGCGCCGGTCACGGCCGTCAGCGCGCCCAGCGTGACGAGGGCCCGCTCGAACTCCGGGGCCGGGACGCCGCCGGGTCCGGAGAAGACCGTGCCGTACACGCGCCAGACGCCGAAGGTGCCCAGTTCGACCATGACACCCGACAGGAGCATGCACACGGGGGTGGGGGCGACGGCGTGCGCGTCGGGGAGCCAGAAGTGGAAGGGGACGGCGGCCGACTTGACCAGCAGCGCGGTCATGACCAGGACGAAGGCGGCGAGGACCAGGGCGTCGGGGCGTCCGTGCGCGTCCAGTCCCCGGCCGATCGCGTGCATCCCCAGCTCACCGGTGCGCGCGTACAGCAGCCCGATGCCCATGAGCATGGCGTAGGCGCCGAGCGAGGTGACGACCGCGAAGGTCAGCGCGCCCTGGACGGCCCTGGCCTCCTCGACCCGGTGGCCGGTGAGGGCGTACGCCACGACGCTCATCAGCTCGAACCACACGAACGCGTTGAACAGGTCGCCCGCGATCGCGAACCCGCACATGCCGCCCTGGAACAGCAGCAGGAGCGCGGGGAAGGAGCCGGCGTGGCCGCTGGGCGGTTCGTCGAAGTAGTGCCAGGAGTACGCCAGTGACGCCAGGGTGAGCAGGGAGGCGAGCGCGGCCATGCCGAGGCCGGGCCCGTCGCCGATCAGGACGATGCCGACGCTGTGTCCCTCCACGGGGGTCCAGCCGCCGGACCATTCCAGGAAGGGCGGCGAGGAGTTCAGCAGGAGGACGAGGGCGAGGGCGGCCGTACCCGCGGAGACCGCGCAGCCGACGGCCTCGGCGACGGGCCGGGGCACCAGGCGGCCGCCGGCGACGAGCAGGGCGGCTCCGAGCAGCGGTACGGCCACCAGCAGGGGCAGCGAGGCGTCCATCAGCCGCGCAGTTCGGAGAGTTCGTCGGGGTCTACGGTGCCGTGCCGTTTGGAGATCTGTACGACGAGGGCGAGCAGCAGGGCGGTGACGGTGGCGCCGACGACGACGTCGGTCAGCGTCAGGGCCTGCACGACCGGGTCGACGACCGGGCGCGAGCCGGGTTTCAGGTCCGAGAAGACGGGTGCGGTGGCGTCGTCGCGGTAGCCGACGGCCAGCAGCAGGACGTAGGTGCCGGCCTGGCACACGGAGAGGCAGCCGACGGCGTGGATCAGGTTCCGGCTGGTGGCGAGGCCGTAGCAGCCGGCCAGGAAGACCCACCCGGCGACCAGATAGGGAAAGACGTCCATCACTTCCCGTTCCCCTCCTCGATCTCGACGGTCTGGTCCAGGAAGCGGGCGAGCAGGACGACGACCGCGCAGGCCACCTCCATGCCGACGGCCGCGTTCAGCAGGGGAACGGTGCCCCCGGAGGACAGTGTGTTGAAGGTGCCGTACGGCAGCACGGTGTTGGCGAGGAAGGCCGAGCCGCCGATCAGTCCGGCGAGGCCGGTGACGACGTAGGCGGAGGTCGCGATCGCGTCGCCGGTCTCGTACAGGGCGACCGGCCTCACGCGTTCCAGGGCCCGGTAGTCGGCGCCCAGGTAGAGCAGGTGCAGGGAGGTCGCGGCGACCACCCCGCCCTGGAAGCCGCCACCGGGGCTGAGCTGTCCGTGGGCGATCACGTAGAGACCGGCGAGCAGGGCGACGGGGAGCACGAGGAGGGCGTACCGGCGGACGGGGCGGGCCACCTTCTGAGGGGCGGGGCGGTCGCGGTGTTCGTCGGGGGTCCGGCGCAGCAGGATCACACAGCCGATGACGGCGGCGAACAGGATGGTCATCTCGCCGAGGGTGTCGAAGGCGCGCTGGTCGAAGTTGACGGAGGCGATGACGTTGGCGGTGCGCCGGGCCAGGGAGGCGTGGACGGCCCGGTCGCCGTAGGGGTGGTGGTCGCCGCCGAAGGCGGGCAGGTCGAGGGCGGCGGCCACGAAGAGGGCCGCCAGGCCCGCGCCGCCCACCGCCACGAGCCACAGCCGGGCGCGTCGGCTCACCTGTGGTGTCCTTCCTTCTTGCCGCGCCGCCTGACCTTGTGGACGGCGAGCAGCAGCAACAGCGGGGTGAGGGCAGAGCCCACCGCCAGCTGCGACAGGGCCACGTCGGGGGCCTGGAGCACGGTGAACAGGACCGCGAGGACCAGGCCGAGCACGGACAGGACCAGCGCCTGGCGCGCGGGGTCGCGGACGGCCACCGCCGCGGTCGCGGAGAGGGCGACCAGGAGCAGTGCGACGACGATCACCGCGTCAGCCACGGCGGACCTCCGGGAAAGCGCCGGACAGGGCCCGGGAGGCGACGATGTTCCCGCCGATCAGCAGGGCTCCCACGACCAGCAGCTTGGCCATGGCCCGGCTCGGTCCGGTGGCCACGCACAGCGCGGGGACGACCACCGCGCCGACCGCCGCCGCCGCGTAGGTCAGGCCCCAGGCGCTCGGCGGGTCCTCGGCCAGTTCGTCGGCGAGCAGCCGGGCGAAGACGAGGGTGCCGACCGGGCCGAGCAGGGCGAGGACCAGGGCGAGATCGACGTAGGAGGGGCGCTCGTAGCCCTGGGAGAGCAGCAGGAGGGCGGGACAGGCGAACGCGGTGCACAGGTTCTGCGCCACGACCCGGCGCCTGAGCGGGCCGGTGGCGACGCCCCACACGGTGGCGCCCACTCCCCCGCCGAGGACGACGGCCGCCGCGAGGATCCAGCCGTTCACCGTGCGGTCACCGCCCGCCGGGCGGCCCGGGCGGCGAGTGCGCCGAGGCAGGCGACGCCCGCGCCGACCGCGAGTTCCAGGGTGTCCACCGTGCTGATGAACACGAGCCAGAGCACGACGAGCGCGGCCCACCAGCCGAGGAGTTCGGCCGAGGCGAGGAGTGTCGTACGTCCGTTCATGCGCCACCTCACTCCGCACCGCAGCCTGGGAAACGTCCGTCGCGCGCCATCCAAACACCGGCCGGAGGGCGCGCGGTGGAGACGCGCGCGGTACCCAGCCCCCCAGTGCCCCGACCGTACGAAGGGAAACCGGGGGTCGGTCGGTGCGCTGCGGCATTGTCGGACCGTTCAGGGGTAATCGCCCCACGACACTGTGAAGTTAGGGAAGTTTGAGAGTGGAGGACCAATGGCCTGGGCGCCCTCACGTTCGCGAGCGGGGTCAGACGCCGGCACCGCCAAGGACGAGCGCGCGGCGGAACCCGCCCGCCCCCGGCGAGGTCCGCTCTCCCTCGTCGTCCGTTTCGTGGCGATGGTGTTCGCGTTCGTGTTCATGGTGGCGTTCGCCGTCGTCCTGGCCCGGCTGACCCTCGAACCGTCGCCCGCCTCGGTGGATCTGACGCACACCAACCTGCACCCCGGTGCCTCGCTCAAGGCCTACCTGGACCAGCCCGAGATGCGGGACGCCGTCAAGCAGATCGGCGGGAACATCCTGCTGGGCGTCCCGTTCGGCATCCTGGTCCCGATCATCGCCCCGAAGACCCGTGGGCTGCTGCGGATCCTGCTGCTGACGGCCGTGGTGATGCTGCTGGTGGAGTTCGCGCAGGGTGCGCTGGTGGAGGGACGGGCCTTCGACGTCGACGACGTCATCCTCAACACGTCCGGCGCCCTGATCGGCTATCTGCTGCTGGGGCGGCGGTTGAGCCGGGCCGTGCACAAGAGGCCGGCCGCCAAGCCCGCGAAGTAGGCGTGCGGGTACGGACCAGACGCAACTTCTGGTCCGTACCAAAGTATTGACGCCCCCTTAACTCACTCCTTAAATCAAGAGGCGACACCTTCATCCCCCACCTCGAAGGAAGAGCCGTGGCCGCCTCACGCCTGCTGCGCAGATGTCTCCTCGCCGCGCTGTCCGCCGTACTGATCTGCGCCGGGACCGCCGAGGCGGACCCGCCCACCGCCGCCTCGTCCTCCGCTGCCGCCGCTGCCGCCGCGGTGACGTTCTCCGACACCTTCGACGGGCCCGCCGGAGCCGCCGTCGACTCCTCGAAGTGGCAGACCGAGACCGGTGACAACGTCAACAACCACGAGCGGCAGTACTACACGTCGGGCAACAAGAACGCGGCGCTGGACGGCCAGGGTCATCTGGTGATCACGGCCCGGCGCGAGAACCCCGCGAACTACCAGTGCTGGTACGGCACCTGCCAGTACACCTCGGCCCGGCTGAACACCTCAGGGAAGTTCAGCGCGCAGTACGGACACGTCGAGGCACGGATGAAGGTCCCGCGCGGACAGGGCATGTGGCCCGCGTTCTGGATGCTCGGCACCCCGGTCAACTGGCCGGACTCGGGCGAGATCGACATCATGGAGAACGTCGGCTTCGAGCCCTCGACCGTGCACGGCACGATCCACGGCCCCGGCTACTCCGGCTCGGGCGGCATAGGCGCGGGCTACTCCCTCCCGAACGGCCAGGCCTTCGCGGACGCCTTCCACACCTTCGCCGTCGACTGGGCCCCGGACTCGATCACCTGGTCCGTGGACGGGAACGTCTACCAGCGGCGCACCCCGGCCGACCTGGGCGGCCGCACCTGGGTCTTCAACAAGCCGTTCTTCCTGATCCTCAACCTCGCGGTCGGCGGCTACTGGCCCGGCGACCCGGACGGCTCCACGGCCTTCCCGCAGCAGCTCGTGGTGGACCACGTGTCGGTGACCACCGGCGACACGGCCACCGGGGCGGCGATCCGGGGTCTTGCCGGCAAGTGCGTGGACGTGGCCGGGGCGAACCCCGCGAACGGGACCGCCGTACAGCTCTACGACTGCAACGGCACCGCCGCCCAGCAGTGGACCGTCGGCTCGGACGGCACGATCCGCGCGCTCGGCAAGTGCCTGGACGCGGCGGGCGGCGGCACCGCGGACGGGACGGCGGTCCAGCTCTACGACTGCAACGGCTCCGGGGCCCAGCGCTGGACCGTCACGAGCGCACACGACATCGTCAACCCGCAGGCCGGCAAGTGCCTCGACGTGACCGGCAACAGTTCGGCCAACGGCACCCGGCTGCAGCTGTGGAGCTGCACGGGCGGCGCCAACCAGAAGTGGACCGTCGGCTGAGCCGGCGGGTCAGTGCCGGGTCCAGGTGAACTTGTCGCCGCCCACCCAGCGCACCACGTCCGGGTCGTCCAGGTCGTGGACCGTGATGCCGAAGGCGGCGGCCGCCTCCAGTACGTCGGTGACGGCCCTGGCCTCGCCGACCACCTCTCCGTCGATCTCCACGATCCGGAACGGCGGTGTGGTCGGCTGGACCCCGAGCACGATGATCCGCGGGGTGGCGATGTGCGGGCTCGCGATTTCGGTCATGGAAAGAGCGTAGAACGCATCCCGCGGGAGGGAGAGGCGGGCCGTGCGCCGAACCGGGCGCCGGACCCGAGTGACCGCCGAGCCCTCGCAGGAACCCGTGCGCGGTCTCAGGGACGCCGCCACTCGTCGTCGCCGAGGTGCGAGCCGGCCTGCGGGCCCATGCGGAGCATCCCGCCGTCGACGCTCCAGGACGCTCCGGTGACGTAGGTGGCCTCGGGGCCGGCCAGGAAGGCGATCACGGCGGCGACCTCGCGGGCGTCACCCGGGCGGCCGAGCGGGACGCCCGGCCGTTTTTCGGTGTGGACGTCGGTGTCCTCCTGGCCCGTCATCGGGGTGGCGATCTCGCCGGGCGCGACCGCGTTGACGGTGATGCCGTGCTCGGCGAGTTCCAGGGCCATGACCTGGGTGAGCAGTCCCAGGCCGCCCTTGGCCGCGCAGTACGGGGCCGCGCCGACCCGGGGCTGGTGCTCGTGGACGGAGGTCACGTTGACGATCCGGCCGCCGTCGCCCTGCCGGACCATGTGCCGGGCGGCCCGCTGACCGCACAGGAAGGGGCCGACCAGGTCGACGTCGAGGACCTCGCGGACCGTGTCGAGCTCCAGGTCGAGGAAGGGCGTCATGGTTCCGGTGCCCGCGTTGTTGACCAGGACGTCGAGACGGCCGAGCCGGTCGCACAGCTCGTCGACGGTGTCGGCGGCGACGGGCAGCCGGGTGAGGTCCGTCCGGGCCAGGGCGGCCCGCTGTCCGAGGGCGCGGACCTCCTCGGCGGTCTCCTCGGCACCCTTGAGGTCGTTGTGCCAGGTGATCCCGATGTCCATCCCCGCCCGGGCCAGCCGGACGGCGGTGGCCCGGCCGATGCCGGAGTCGGCTCCGGTGATCACGGCCACCTTGCTGCGGGGTGCGGTGGGGGCGGACATCTCGGCCTCCTCGGGATGGGGGTGTCGTCAGGGCTGACGAAGCAGCTGCCGGACGTCCGGGGTCCGAGATCCTCCGAGATCCGAGGGATGTCCGAGGGATGTCCGACGAGGCCTCGCAGTACCCGGCGGCGAACGCGGCAAACCGCTCGCCCGTCGTGCGGGCCCCCGGCCCCTGGGGAACTCTGGAGGTGGAGGTGGCGATGGATCCCGTCGAGGCCCTGGAACGGATCGCCTTCCTGCTGGAGCGGTCGCTGGCACCGACGTACCGCGTCCGTGCCTTCCGTACGGCGGCCCGGGTGCTGACCGGACTGCCCGCGGACGTGGTGCGCGAGCGCGCGGAGGCCGGGTCGCTGGAGTCGCTCAAGGGCATCGGCCCGAAGACGGCCCAGGTGGTGCGCGAGGCGCTGGCCGGCGGTGTGCCCGGCTACCTGGAGAAGCTGGAGTCGGAGTCCTCCGCCCCCCGGGCCCGGGGCGGCGAGGAACTGCGGGCGCTCCTGCGCGGCGACTGCCATCTGCACTCCGACTGGTCGGACGGCGGCAGCCCGATCGAGGAGATGGGCCGCACCGCGGCGGAGCTCGGCCACGAGTGGGCGGTGCTGACCGACCACTCGCCGCGGCTGACGGTGGCCCGGGGGCTGTCCCCGGAGCGGCTGCGGGAGCAGCTGGACGTGGTGGCGGCGCTGAACGAGACCTGGGCGCCGTTCCGGCTGCTCACCGGCATCGAGTGCGACATCCTCGACGACGGCTCCCTGGACCAGGAGCCCGAACTCCTGGACCGCCTGGACGTGGTCGTCGTGTCCGTGCACTCCAAGCTGCGCATGGACGCCCGCTCGATGACCCGGCGCATGGTGGCCGCCGTACGCGATCCGCGCGCGAACGTCCTCGGACACTGCACGGGACGGCTGGTGACCGGGCGGGGGCGGCCCGAGTCGGAGTTCGACGCGGACGAGGTGTTCGCCGCGTGCGCCGAGTCGGGCACGGCGGTGGAGATCAACAGTCGCCCGGAGCGCCTCGACCCGCCGCGCCGGCTGCTGCGCCGGGCGGTCGACGCGGGCGTGCTGTTCTCCGTCGACACCGACGCGCACGCGCCCGGCCAGCTCGACTGGCAGATCCTCGGGTGCGCGCGGGCGCAGGAGTGCGGGGTGCCGGCCGAGCGGATCGTGACCACCTGGAACCTCGACGAACTGCTGGCCTGGTCCCGGGAAGGCCGGGTACCGGACCGAGTGGCGGGCCCTTGAGGTGGTACCCGTGCGGCACGACAGGACAAGGAGCGGTACATGGAACGGGCGGCAGTGTTCGACGTCGACGGCACCCTGGTCGACACCAACCACCTGCATGTGACGACCTGGTGGGAGGCACTGCGGCAGGCGGGCCACCAGGTGCCGATGCACGCCGTCCACCGGGCCATCGGGCTCGGCTCCGACGACCTCGTGGCGCATCTGCTGGGCGAGGACCGCGACAAGGACCAGGACGACGAGCTCAGCGCCGCCCACAAGGCCCTGTACGGGCAGTACTTCGACCGGCTGCCCGCCCTCCAGGACGCGGGCCGGCTGCTGCGGCATCTCGACCAGGAGGGCTGGCGGGTGGTGCTCGCCACCTCGGCGGGCGGGGCGGAACTGTCCGCGCTGCGCCGGGCGATCGGCGCGGACGAAGCGATCATGGCCACCGCCAGCGCCGACGACGTCGAGGAGGGCAAGCCCGCCCCCGAGCCCGTCGAGCACGCGCTGGAACTGGCCGGGGTACCCGCCGAACGCGCGGTCTTCGTCGGCGACACCGTCTGGGACATGCAGGCCGGCACCCGGGCGGGCGTGCGCTGTGTCGGCGTCCTGTGCGGCGGCATCCCCCGCGCCGACCTGGAGGAGGCGGGCGCGCAGGCGATCTACGACGATCCGGCCCACCTGCTGGCATCCCTGGCGGACAGTCCACTGGCATGACGAGCCGGAGGCACGGAACCCACTGCTCATGACAGGTGTGACAGAGGCTCTCCGCCGACAGCCCCGCCCGACGCACGCGATACGGCAGGGAGCACATGCCTTCGGCCGGGCGGCCCGTGCCGCCTTCCGTGGCCCGGGGCGGGAGCGCGATCTGCTCGTGCAGTCGCTCAAGGCCTCGGCCGCCGCGATCCTCGCCTGGCTCGTGGCCGGTGTGTGGATGGGCGATCCGATGGCCCTGATGGCGCCCTGGGTGGCGGTGGTGCTGGTGCAGGCCACCGTGTTCAGCTCGCTGATCCAGGCCGTACGGCAGCTGGCGGCGATCTGTTGCGGGGCCGTACTGGCGTCGGTGGCGCTGGCCGTCACCGGGAGCACCCTGGGCGCCGTGGCACTGTCCGTGCCGCTGCTGGTGCTCCTCGCGAACTGGCCGCGCTTCGGCGACCAGGGGATCTACGGTGCCACCACCGCGCTCTTCACCCTCTCCACCAGCACGGTCGGGGCCTCCGCGGTCGGCCACCGGGTGGGACAGGCCGCGCTCGGCGCGGTCATCGGGATCGCCGTCAACGCGTTCGTCCTCCCGCCGGTCCATCTGCGGGACGTACGGGAGAATCTCGCGGCGTTGGCCCGGGAGGCGGGCGACACCCTGCACACCGTGGCCGGTGATCTGCGGGACGGTGAGTGGGACACACAGGGCTGGTCGCATGCCTCGGCCCGGCTGGAGCGCCGGCTGGGGGCGCTGCGGTCCGCCCGCGGCTGGAGCCGGGAGAGCCTGCGTCTGACGGCCGCCCCGCTGCAAGCCGTACGGCGGCCTCCCGCGTCGCTCCCGCCGGAAGAGGACGACGAACGCTGGAGCCGTGTCACCGGGCACATCCGCGCGCTGACCCGGACCCTTGTCGTGGCCGCCGACGAGGACCGCGCGCCCACTCCGCCCGCCGGGCCCGTACTGGACTCGTACGCCGACCTCCTGCAGCTGATCGGCGACGCCTGCCACGCGGAGAGCGACCGGCTGCTCGCGGCCGGCGGTGCGGGCAGGCCCGACGACCACGCCGAGGCGGCGATGCGGGAGCTGCGGGGTCAGCTCCAGGACGGGCTGCGGGAGCACGCCGGGCAGGGGGCCGAGGGCACGACCGTGCTGGGCACTCTGCTGCTGCAGGCCGAGAACCTGTGGAGCGAGATCGTGCCGACCGGTCGGAACGGGTGACGCAGCTCACCCGGGAACACGCCGAACGGCGGAACACCACAGGGTTGTTGCCCGTTGAACAGACCGTGGGTGCGGATGGGACAGTGTCCCCGGGCCTCACCTTTTGCCCACAGGGACGATCGTTCGGCTGAAGCCCTGTGGAGCCTTTCGCCGAGAGGCGACCGCCATCCGCATCCACCTCTTGACCGCCCCGACCGTGATTCCCCCGTCCGGTCGGGGCTTCCTCTTGTCCGGGCGCGGTGCCCGGCGGGGCGCGCTTGACTTCGAGAGCACTCCAATTCGTAGCGTTCCCGTCATGAGCACTGCACAGCACAAGATCGGTTCGGGGTTCGACGCCCACAGCACCGCAGACGACGTCCTCGCGGGCATCGACCTGACCGGAAAGCTCGCGATCGTCACCGGCGGCTACTCGGGGCTCGGCCTGGAGACCACCCGCGCGCTCACCAAGGCGGGCGCCCGGGTCGTGGTCCCGGCCCGGCGTCCCGACACCGCCTGGAAGGCCCTGGCGGGGCTGGCGGGCGTGGAGCTGGACGAGCTCGACCTCGGTGACCTGGAGAGCGTGCGCGCCTTCGCCGAGCGGTTCCTCGACTCGGGCCGTACGGTCGACTTCGTCATCGACAGCGCCGGGATCATGGCCTGCCCGGAGACCCGGGTCGGGCCCGGCTGGGAGGCCCAGTTCGCGACCAACCACCTCGGGCACTTCGCGCTGGTCAACCGGCTGTGGCCGGCCATCGAGCCGGGTGGCGCCCGGGTGGTCTCGGTGTCCTCGCGCGCCCACCACTTCTCCGGCATGCGCTGGGACGACGTCCACTGGCGCACCGGCTACGACAAGTGGCAGGCGTACGGCCAGGCCAAGACGGCGAACGTCCTGTTCGCCGTCCACCTCGACCGGCTCGGCGCCGAGCGCGGGGTGCGGGCCTTCTCGCTCCACCCGGGCGGGATCCTCACCCCGTTGCAGCGCCACCTCCCCAAGGCGGAGATGGTGGAGCGCGGCTGGATCGACGAGCAGGGCAACCCGCTCAACCCCTCCGGCTTCAAGAGCCCGGAGCAGGGCGCGGCCACACAGGTGTGGGCGGCGACCTCGCCCCAGCTGGCCGGGATGGGCGGCGTCTACCTGGAGGACTGCGACATCGCCGAGCCGGCCGTCGACGGCGACCAGAGCAGCGGCGTCAGGGCGTGGGCGACCGACCCGGAGCAGGCGGAGCGCCTGTGGACCCTGTCGGCGGAGCTGACGGGTGTGAACGCGTTCGCCTGAGCCGACGGCCCTACAACCGCTTGAGTTCCTTCGTCCCGTACAGCGCGGCCGGTGCCCCCGTCTCCAGGGCCCAGTAGCGGTCGCCGTACGACCAGTGCCACCACTCGGTCGGGTAGTTGACCAGGCCCGCCGAGCTCAGTGCCGCGCCCAGCAGGGCACGGTTGGTCCTCGCCTCCTCGGTGATGTTGCCGGCGCCCGTGTAGCAGGCGCCGTCGCTCTCCTCGGGGTTGGCGTTCATGGCGGTGCCCAGGTCGAGTTCGCGGCCGTCGGCGTCGGTGAGGGTGAGGTCGACGGCCGCGCCGGCGCTGTGCGGGGCTATCTCGGGCGGGGAGACATAGCGGCTGGCCGCCGAGCGGATCCGGTCGGCGGGCCAGTCGGGGTGGGCGGCGAGCAGTTCGTCGGCGTACTGCTCGAAGTAGTGCCGCTGGAGCGCGGGCGGCCGGTAGCCCTCCACGAAGAGCAGGCGCAGGCCGTCGGGCAGCAGGGCCTGCGCCCGGAGCAGCCGGTCGAGGACACCCTGGCGCAGATGGACCTCGGCGCCCAGGGAGTCCTCGTGCTTGCGGTCGTCGACCAGGAGGTGGTCGCGGACGTCCACGAGTGGTTCGCCGTTCTCCTCGACGGGGACGGCGGCGACACGGGCGTCGGACATCAGGATGATCTCACTCATGGGGTGATCATCCCGTGGCCGCGGACCGGGCCGCGGACCGTGCCGTGCACCGCGTGCGTCGCCGGAGGCCGGGTACTCGGGCGGTCCCCGCCCCAGCGGCCCGAAGGAGCCGAAGGTGAGCACTTCAACCGGCAGCAGGATCGTGGTCACGGGCGCCACCGGCAACGTGGGAACCAGCGTGGTGCGTCTTCTCTCGGAGGATCCGGAGGTGGGCTCCGTACGGGGCCTGGCCCGGCGGATCCCGGACTGGTCGCCCGCGAAGACCGAGTGGTTGGCGGTCGACCTGTCATCGGAAGGGACCGATCTGACCGAGGAGTTCGCGGGCGCCGACGCGGTGGTCCATCTGGCGTGGGCGTTCCAGCCGACGCACGACCCGGCGGTGACCTGGCGCACCAACGTCCTCGGCTCGATCCGGGTGTTCGAGGCGGTGGCGGCGGCCAAGGTGCCGACGCTGGTCCACGCGTCGTCTGTGGGCGCCTATTCGCCGGGCCCCAAGGAGCACGCGGTCGACGAGTCGTGGCCGACGCACGGCTGGCCGGACGCCGCGTACTGCCGGGAGAAGGCGTATCTGGAGCGCGCCCTGGACACCTTCGAGCGCGACCACCCCGGCGTCCGGGTCGTCCGGATGCGCCCGGCGTTCCTCTTCAAGCGGGAGTCGGCGAGCGAGCAGCGCCGCATCTTCGGCGGCCGGTTCCTGCCGGGCCAGCTGGCCCGGCCCGACCTGCTGCCCTTCCTCCCCGACATTCCCGGCCTGCGGGTGCAGGCGCTGCACACCGACGACGCCGCCAAGGCCTACGCACTCGCGGTGCGCTCGGACGTGCGGGGCGCCTTCAACCTGGCGGGCGAGCCGCCGGTCGACGCCGAACTGCTGGGTGAGCTGCTCGGCGCCCGTCCCGTACGGCTGCCCCGCACCGCGGCCCGTTCGGCGATCGCGGCCGCGTGGGGTCTGCACCTGCTGCCCGCGTCGCCGCATCTGTTCGACGCGGTCCTGCGGCTGCCCCTGATGGACTGCACCCGTGCGCGTACGGAACTCGGCTGGCACCCGGAGCACACCGCCACCGAGGTCCTGGAGGAGTTCCTGCACGGGATGCAGCAGGGCGCGGGGGCCCGGACGGAGCCGATGAAGGGCCGCAAGGTGGGCTGAGACCCCGGCTGACCCACGGGTCCGCGAGTCAGGGCGGGCCCGCGGGTCAGCCGGAGGGCTCCTCGGCTTCCGGGTGCTCGGGGTGCACGGTGTCCGACCGCGGCGCCCCCTGCCGGCCGGTCCCCGCCTCGTCGGTGTCCGGGACGTCGTCCGGCTTGTCGGTGCCGGGGGCCTCGTCCGGGACGGTGGCGACCTCCCAGGGGTCGTCGCCCTCGCCCGCCTGCTGGTCCGGCAGATCCCGCGGGACGGGATCGCCGTTCTCGCCCGGTCCTTCGTTGCGGTGGTCCACGGCGTCCTCCGTTCGTGTTGATGGCGGGAGCGCGAGTACCTCCGCGCAGGTCGGCGAAACGTCAGCTCGGGGAGCGCTCCTCCAGGGCGGCCCGCCAGGCCGGTGCCGGTCCCTCGGGCGCGGGCTCGGGACGCCGGCCGCCGCGGGCGAAGAAGTCGGCGAGCGGAAGAATGGCCGCGCCCACGGTGACCGCGTCGGGTCCGAGGCGGCCGAGGTCGACGGTGACCTTCTCGGCCGGGTACCGCAGCGCGTACGCGGTCGCGTGGCGCCGTACGGCGGGCAGGAACCGGGTGCCCAGCTGGAGCCCGGCCCAGCCGCCGACGATGATCCGCTCGGGCTGGAAGAGGTTGATCAGGTCGGAGAGTCCGGCGCCCAGGTACTCGGCGGTCTCCTCCAGTACGGCCAGCGCCACGGGGTCGCCCGGGGTGTCGTCGGCCGGATACGCGGCGGCGAGCAGGGCGGTCAGCGCGGTCTCCTCGTCGACGCCCTCGGGCGGCCGTCCGCCCTCCTCCCGCCAGCGCTCCAGCAGCGACTCGGCACCCGCGTAGGCCTCCAGGCAGCCGAGGGCACCGCAGCGGCAGCGGCGCCCCCTGACCCGTACGGTCAGATGCCCCCACTCGACCGCGCGGCCGTGCTCCACCTCGGGCGTCACCAGGCAGGCGCCGACGCCCGAGCCGAAGAGGACCACGACGGCACTGCGGGCACCGCGGCCGCCGCCGAACCACATCTCGGCCTGGCCGAGGGTCTTGGCGCCGTTGTCGATGAAGTAGCGGACGCCGGCGGGCAGCGGGGAGCCGGTGCGCAGCAGTGACTCCAGCGGGACGGCGTCCCAGCCGATGGTCTGGCCGTGCACGACGGCCCCGCTCTCGGGGGTGTGGGCCACGATGCCGGGCACTCCGATGCCGACGCCGAGCAGCGCCTCGGGCTCGATCGCGGCACCGGCGAGCACCTCGGCGATGCCGTCGCGGATGTGCCCGACGATGGCCTCGACGTCGTAGCTCCGCTGGGTCAACGGCCGTTCGGCGCGGGCGAGTTCGGTGAGGGTCAGGTCGAACAGCTCGACGCGCACCCGGGTCTCGCCGACGTCGACGCCGATCATGTGGCCGCTGCCGGGCGCCACCCGCAGCAGGGTGCGGGGGCGTCCGCCGTCGGAGTCCACGCTGCCCGCCTCCTCCAGCAGGCCGTCGGCCACCAGGTCGGCGACGACGTTGCTGACCGAGCCGGAGCTCAGTCCGGTGACCGGGCCGAGTTCGAAGCGGCTGAGGGGTCCGTCGAAGTAGAGGCGCTGCAGCACGGCCGTGCGGTTGGCGCGCCTGAGGTCGCGTACGGTGCGTCCGTTCAAGGGTGTTCAGGCTCCCGTGACCCTGGCGAGGGTCTCGATCTCGTCCAGGGCGGCGACGAGTTCCGGTGCCACCGCCGACTGGACCCAGCGTTCCTTCTCGCCGTCGACCGCCCGGGGGACGGTCTCGGTGAGCATGATCAGGTAGAGGTAGGCGCGGTAGAGGGCCAGGCGCAGCCGGGCCGGGACGTCGAACTCGGCCCGGCCGCCCGCCTCCCGGTAGCCCGCGAGGAACGCCTCGTCCTTCTCGATGTCGCCGAGCAGCGCCAGGGAGACGAAGTCGGCGAGGGGGTCGCCCCAGAACATCCGCTCCCCGTCGATGAGCCCGCCGATGCGAAGCTCCCCGTCGGCCGGGCGGTGCAGCAGGATGTTCCCGTCCCACAGGTCGAAGTGGACCAGGGCGGGAACCGTGACCTCGTCGAGGGCGGGGAAGCCGGCCCGGAGTGTGCCGGCCACCTGGTCGACGGGGCGCGGCAGCCGCGCCTCGTAGTCCCGGGCGTCGTCCAGGATCGCCTCGGTCATGGCGGTGAACGCGGTCCGCCAGTCGGGGGCGAGCGGGCCGAGGGCGCCGGAGGGGTAGCCGAAGCCGGGCCCGGTCACCGTGTGCAGCCGCGCCACCTGTCGACCCAGCTCCCTTCGCAGCGGCGCCCGTTCGGCTTCGGTGACCGACGCGTCCCAGGGTTCTCCGGGACACGCCGTCATCAGCAGATGGGGTGCGGCGGTGTCCTCGCCGAGGGCCACGACGTGTGGTGCCGCGACCTCGGCCATGGCGGCCGCGCGGTAGAACTCCGCCTCGGCGAGCAGGAGTTCGCGCTCGTAGCGCAGGCCCGGGACGGTGGACGCGGGCGGGACCTTCAGGACGTGGCGGGTGCCGTCGGTGAGAAGGAGCTCCTCGACCGAGTTGTACGTGCCGCCGCTCAGCGGCCGCAGGCCGGCGAGGAGGCCGGGGTCGAGACCCGCGCCCTCCAGCACCCGCCGGGCCCGTTCCCAGGAGTCCACCAGCGTCCCGCCCCTTCTCTCACCCGGCGGCGTACACGTCCTCGATGTAGCGCCCGTCCCGCACCAGCCCGTCGAGCCACCGCTCGGCAGCCGTCTCGTCGGCGTCGGACATGTGGTCCCGGAACAGGGTACGGAATGCCTCCCGCGCGCCGGGCGCCATTCGTGATCCGTCTCCGCAGACGTACACACGAGCGCCGGCCCGGAGCCCTATGCGCTCGGTGTACTGACCACCGGCGTCCGGCCCCCGGTGGCCTCTTCTGGGTGGGCCGTCCCCCTCGGCGCCCCGAAGCGGGCCAGCGTGTGCCACACCATCTTCAGGTGCTGGAGTTCGTAGCGGCCGGTCCGGGCAGCGTCGCCGATGACGCGCGGGTCGACCAGTCCGTCCTCGGCGATGCTCGCGCCGAGGTCGGCGTACTCCTGTCCGCGGTAGTCGGCGTGACGGTGCAGTGCGGCCACGGTGATCCGGTGGCCGGGGTGCCATTCGACGGGGACGGGCAGCAGGCGTGCCGCGGCCTCGACGGGGGTGTTCCGGTAGCTCGCGTCCAGGACGAGGGCCTCCACATCGCGGGTCAGGTCGACGCCGCCGTGCACCTGGGCCTCGATGTAGTCGTCGAGGGCGTCCCGCTCGTCGGCCTCCGCGAGGGCGATCAGGGACATGCCGGCGGCTACCCCGAAATTGACCGGCTCGGCCGCGCTGTCGGGGTAGCAGAAGGTGGCCCGGGCGAGCGACGCGCCGGTCAGCCGGAAGTACGAGGAGCCGAACCGCGGGGCGGCGCCCACCACTTGACGGCGGAAGTTCAGCGCGCCGTACACGGGCCGCTCATGGGCGTCCGCGTCGTCGTAGGCGCCACCGAAGATCCGGCTCTCCCAGCGCCAGCGGTCGCCGCCGGGGTGTGCGGTCAGACCGCCGTTGCTCGTGCCGGTGACGAACTGCGAGTGGTAGACCCCGTCCCGGGCCAGTGCCTCCAGGAGGGGCAGGCCGCGCGCCAGGCGGTCCGGGTGGAAGTTCAGCGTGATGCGCACGTCCGGCTCGACGGGCGGACCCTGCGACGCCGCCGCCACATGACTCAGCGCCGCCCGCGCTCGTGCCGACCCGACTGAACTCACCGGCGCCTCCCCTCTCACGACTCACCCACGCCTCACCGGATGATCACCTGCCGAGGACGGTAACCGCACCTCATTTGCCGGAGTCCGGTCCGACCGCGAGCACGATCTTGCCCCGGTTGTCACGCCGTTCCAGCCGCTCGTGGGCGGCCCGCGCCTCTTCCAGGGCTACGACGGCCTCGATCGGCACGCGGTAGCCGCCGGCGGCGACCCGCTCGGCCAGTTCTCGCAGGTCGGGGCGCGGGTCATAGCCGTGGATCTGCAGGTTGGTGAGCTGGAAGCCGAGGATCGAGGCGTTCTTGGGATAGAAGTCCCGGGTGTCGACGGTGCTCGGTTCCAGGGCGACGTTGGCCAGGGCCACGACCCGGCCGCCGTGGCCCACTTCACGCAGGCTGCGCCCGAAAGCCCCGCCGCCGACCGTGTCCAGTACGACGTCGGCGCCCCGGCCGTCGGTGAGCCGCAGCACCTCCTCGACCTCGGCGTCGTCGGGGTGGGCGGAGGTGTCGACGGTGACGTCGGCTCCGAACTCCCCCGCCCAGGCGGCCTTCTCGGCCGAACCCGCGAGGGCGATGACCCGCGCCCCGGCCTCCGCGGCGATCTGCACGGCCGCCGTGCCGACACCGCTCGCCGCCGCCTTCACCACGACGGTGTCGTCCTTGGTGACGCGGGCGAGACGGCGCAGGCAGTACCAGGCACTGAGCCAGGCGACCGGCAGCACGGCCGCCCGGGTCAGGTCCACGGCGTCGGGGAGCACGACCATGTGGGTGGCGGGGACGGCGGCCAACTCGGCGTAGAAGCCTGATGACGTGCCGCCGTCCAGGCCCATGACCCGCTGTCCCGGCGCGAAGCCGGTCACCCCCTCCCCCACCTCGACGACGACTCCCGCCGCCTCGGCGCCCGGGACGAGTGGGGGCCGTCCGGCGCGGTGGTAGAGGCCCGCGCGGAGAAGGGCGTCCGCCCGGTTCACCCCGGCCGCGACGATCCGTACCAGCACCTCTCCGGGGCCGGGCACCGGGTCGGGTACGTCGACCGGCACCAGTACCTCCGGTCCGCCGAAGCTGTCGATCCGCACCGCACGCATACCGCACCTGCTCTCTGCCCGGCCTCCCGAGCGACTGACACCGGTTGAAGTGGTGTCACTCTCCGACACCCCTTCAATCGGTGTCAAGGGGGTTCGCGCCGCCATCCGACACCACATGAACCGGTGTACTCTCGACGGCATGACCGGCAGCCCCGCCCCCGCCGACCCGGCCCTCGCGTTCCCGTTCATCGGCGGCCGCCCCTGCCTGGACTTCGCGGCCACCCTCGGCAAACGGCACGCCACTCCGGTGGAGCGGCTCCCCGACACCGCCGCGCTCGCCCGCTGGTTCACCGAGGCCGAGCTGACGACCGACGAGGGCCAGGTGCGGGTCACCTCGCGCGACCTGACGGAGGCCCGTCTCCTGCGCGAGGCTCTGTACTGCCTGGTCCGCGCCGCGATGGCCGGGCGGGAGCCGGAGCCGTCCGACGTGGAGCGGGTCAACGCGGCCGCCGCCCAGCCGGACCTCGCCCCCCAGCTCGGCCCGGCCCGCTGGACGGCGCGCAGTCCGGCCCGTGCGGCCCTGGCGACGGTGGCGCGGGACGCCGTGCTACTGGTGCGGGGTCCGCTCCTGGAGCGGGTCAAGGAGTGCGAGAACCCGAACTGTTCGCTGCTCTTCCTGGACGACTCACAGGCCCGGCGCCGCCGTTGGTGCTCGATGGACCGCTGCGGCAACCTCGCGAAGATCGCCGGTTACCGCTCCCGCAGCCGGGCCGCCACCACCCGGTGAAGGCGGGTCCCCGGGATGTCGTCACGCCCGGGTGCGACCGTGCAGGGGGTGGCCGGCGGGGTCAGGATGGTGGAGGGCCGTATCCAGGTAGTCGAGGTGGCGCCGGGTGTCCGCCGTCACTGCCCCGGGTCCTTGCTGTGGGCCGGCCGCAGCCCACAATGGGGGCACGCTTGCGGACCGTCACCGTCCGTAAAGGAGTGCACCGGACGCCTACATGGAGGAGGAACACACTGAGGATGCGAGAGGTACGCGAGGGGACGGCGTCCCTGGTGCGGTTCGTGAAACGGCGCCGGGACCCCGTGATCGTGCAGACACTGCGGTCGGCGGCCGCGGCGACGATCGCCTACGTCATCGCCCTGCGGCTCAGTCCCGAGGCGGCCCCGCTCACCGCGCCCCTGACCGCGCTGCTCGTCGTCCAGGTCACCCTCTACTCCACGCTCACCACCGGCATCCGCCGGGTGAACTCGGTGGTCACCGGTGTCCTCGTCGCCATCGCCTTCAGCCTGCTGGTGGGCCTGACCTGGTGGAGCCTCGGTCTGCTGATCGTGGCGTCGCTGGTGGTCGGACGGCTGGTGCGGGTCGAGGAGTTCGTGCCCGAAGTGGCGATCAGCGCGATGCTGGTGCTCGGGGTGACGAGCGTCGGGGACACCGCCTGGGCCCGGGTCGTGGAGACGCTGATCGGCGCGGTCGTGGGCCTGGCCTGCAATCTGCTGCTCGCTCCCCCGGTGTGGGTGGACGAGGCCGGCGAGTCGATCGAGGGGCTGGCCCGCCGACTGCGGAAGCTGATGCTGCGGATGGGTGAGGAGGCCGCGGGCCGTACGCCCGTGGAACTGGCGACGGCCCGGCTGTACGAGGCGCGGGAGCTCGACCACGACATCGTCGAGGTGGACGCCGCCCTCCGGCAGGCCGAGGACAGCCTCAAGCTGAACCCCAGGGTGAAGGAGGGCCTGCTGCACCGGGTGGTGCTGCGCACCGGCCTGGACACCCTGGAGATCTGCACGGTCGTGCTGCGGGTCCTCGCCCGTACCCTCACCGACCTGGCCAAGGAACGCGACCCCTTCGCCGACGAGCCGTTTCCGCTCGACGAGGACCAGACTCCCGAGCCCCTGTTCGGGCCGGAGACCGGTCGGACCGTGGAACAGCTGCTGTCCGAGATCGGCGACGCCGTGGTCAGCTTCGCGGTGCTGGTCACCACCCATGTGAGTGTGAGCGCCGAGTCCGCGGAGGCCCGGCTCACCGCCGAGCTGCGCCAGGCCTCGGCGACCCGCGACAAGCTGGCCCAACTGCTGCTGGAGGAGATCCAGCGGGACTACCGCCAATGGCAGCTGCACGGGGCCGTGCTCACCGAGGTCAACCGCATCCTCGACGAGCTGGACACCGAGCACCGCTCCCGCCGTCTGCTGGAGGAGCTGGACCGCGCGTCGCAGGAGCAGCGCGAGCGGATGCCGCACCTGACCCGGATGCAGGAACGCTGGCGCAGGAACCGCTCGGCACTCTCCGCTCGTTCCAGGTGACACAGGCACACATGACCATCACAGGGGGCAGCCGATGACCGACACCAGCGTGCGGATCGACGGGAACACACTACGACTGCCGGGCGGCGCGGCGGTGCGTTTCGTCCGCACCCTGCGGCTGCCCGAGACGGGCACGCATCCGCTGCCGCCGGGGCTCGGCGAGTTCCCCGTGCGTCGCGTCTCGGACTACCCGGACACCGTGCCGGAGCAGTGGCGGGCCCGCGGCGGGGTGATGCTGCCGGTGTATCTGCGCGAGGCCATGTGGCTGAGCTTCGGGAGCACCGTCGAGCCCGCCGCCCTCCAGGTGGGGGTGGGCAAGGTGTGCGCGGTCTCCGGGAAGCCGTGGAGCGACCGACTCGCCCGTGACCCGCAGAACTACGTGGTGCTGCCCCGCCAGCCCTGGCTGGACGGCATCAACTCCGGCGAGGGGACGGTCCGCCAGTTCGTGGCGGTGCCGCTCGGGCTGGGCGCGACCGTCGAGGGGCAGGTCACGGGCGAGGAGGTCTGGGGCGGCGTACAGCTGCAGTCCTTCCGGCTGGTCGAGGAGCGTCTGAGCGAGTGGCGGCAGGCGCAGCAGCGGATGCGGTCGGCGAGCGGGCCCGCCATGGGCTACGGCGCCGCCGTGCCCATGGCGATGGCCGCGCCGGCCGCTCCGGCGGCGGCGCCCCGCAGCGCCCCCTCGATGGGGCTAGGCGTCGGCGGTTCCCTGCGCCAGGAGGTCTACCGGGACGACCGGCCGCTCTCGGACTGGGCGGACACACCGGCCGGGCGGGTCTTCGTGCATCTGGTGACACCGCCCGAGTGGCGCCGCATCACCGGCGAGGCTCCCCCGCCGTCCCCCGTGGACCGGGCGGCCTACACCAGGGCGGGGCTGCCCTGGTTCGACTACTACGACCAGGACGCGCAGGACCTCGCCCCGACGGACGCGCTGGAGGGCGTGAAACCGGTGGGCGACTGGCTCGGTGACGATCACGAGCCCTGGCAGCAGCCCGCCTCGCACCAGGTCGAGCCGCTGGGGGACGCGCCGGGCAAGCCGGTCGAGGACGGCGACTGGTAGGGGGCGGCGGGGCTCGGGTTGCACCGGCCGGGCGGTCCGGGTGAAGGTGGTCGTCCAGGCCCGAGACCATCGATCACCCGGGGTGCGCAGGGATGAGCAGTGCGAACGGCGGCTGGAGCAGGCGCCGTTTCGTCGGCGTCCTCGCGGGTGCGGGCTCGGGGCTCGTCGGCTGCTCGACGTCCTCCGGTCCTTCGTCGGCGTCGGCGCCCTCCAAGCCCCCCGCCTCCTCCGGGTCCGCCTCTCCGAGCCGGACGAGAACACCGTCCGCCCCGGCTCCGACCGGTCCCCGCCCCCTGTATCTCGGCACCTACACGTCCGTCGAGGGCGGCGGCACCGGGATCGGCATCGCCGCCTACGACGCCGACAGCGGCCGGATCACCGGCAAGGGCACGATCACCGGGGTCACCAACCCGTCGTATCTCGCGGTGCATCCCGACGGCCGCACGCTGTACGCGGTCGCCGAACGGGACGCCGGCGCGGTGACCGCCGTACGCCTGTCCGACCGCAAGGTGCTGGGGAGCCGGAGCACCGGTGGGGCGGGGCCGTGTCATCTGTCGGTGCATCCGGGCGGGCGCTGGCTGCTCAGCGCGAACTACGGCTCCGGCAGTGTGGCCGTGCATCCGATCGACCCCTCGGGTGCGCTCGGCGCGCTCAGAGACTCGGTCACGCACTCCAGTCCTGCGCCCGGGCCCGGCCAGGAGGGGCCGCACGCCCACCAGTTCCTCACCAGTCCCGACGGCGGCCATGTGCTCGCCGTCGACCTGGGCACCGACACCGTCTACAGCTACCGCCTCGACGAACGGACCGGCGCGCTCCAGGAGGTCTCGCGGGCCCGGACCCGGGCGGGCGCCGGACCACGTCATCTCACCTTCCATCCGGGGGGCCGGTACGCCTATCTCGCCAACGAGGTCGACAACACGGTGGCGGTCTGCGCGTACGACCGCAAGACGGGTCGCGTCTCCGTCGGAGCGCCGCAGTCCACGGGGACGGGCTCGGGCACGAACTACCCGGCGCAGTTCCTGGTCACCGCCAACGGCTCGTACGCCTATCTCGCCAACCGGGGCGACAACAGCCTCACGCGGTACGCCGTCGAGGGGGGCGGCGCCCGGCTGAGGCTGCTCGACACCGTGCCGGTGCACGGTGACTTCCCGCGGCAGATCGCCTTCTCCCCCGACGGCAGGCTGCTCTTCGCGGCGAATCAGAGGTCCGGCACCGTCAGCGTCTTCCGCGTGGACTCGACCAGCGGCGACCTGCGACTCGCCGGAGAGCCGTTCGCCTCACCCGTCGCCGTCTGCGCGCTGCCGCTGTAGAGCACGCGGACAGGACGCGGCGCTCGCCTGAGTGAGCAGCACGTGCATGCGCTCGGTCAGCCGCGCCACGTCGTCGGCGGGCGCGTGGAAGGGCAGACGTACGTCGCCGTGGGCGCGGGCGCGCTCGATGCGCAGGGTCAGTCCGTGCCGGTCCACGGCGAGCGGCTGGACGCGGACCGCGCCGTGCAGGCTGTCGGGGTCGACGAGCCTCGTGAGCCGCTCGATCGCGTCGGGGTGGCAGTCGGCGAGATGGGTGAGCAGCCGGGCCTCGGCCGTGGCGAGCGGGTCGGGTGCGGCGGCGGCGAACTCGTCGAGGTCGACGACCACCGCGCCCGACGGCCGGCGCAGCACCACGCGCGTGGCCTCGAACTCCAGCCGGCCGTCCCTGGCGGCGAACCAGCCGGCGATCCACAGCCGGGCGCGGATACGGCTGCGCAGGGGGACAGGTGCCACGTCGGCGAACTCCAGGACGGCGGAGGGCTCGCCGCGGGGCGCACAGATCGCGGCGGCGACCAGGGTGCTGCCCTCGGGCACCTCCAGCGTCACCCGCCCGTCCTCGGCGACGGTGTGCGCGCCGACGAACTCCTCGCGGCCGCCCTCGGCGGTCACCGCGCAGGACCACGAGGCGGCGAGCACCGACCGGGCGTGTTCCGCCGCGGAAGGCGCGGCCGTCCAGGTTTGGCTGTCACCCATCCATTGCCTCCTAAGGTAAGCCTTGCCTAACTTAGCGAAGATCGGCGACGAAGCCAACCGCGAACCCGTGGCGGAGGCGTGAATTCCGGTCAGGGCCTGAGAACGCCGAGCAGGGCCCGTGCGCACAGGTCGCGCACCTGTTCCCGGGAGAGGTCCGAGCCCCTCAGCCACTCCAGGCAGACGGCCGTGGTGAAGGCCAGCCAGCCGCGGACGGCCAGCTGAAGATCGGGGCGCTCCTGCGCCTGGGCGCCGAACTCCGGATCCGCGGCCAGCGCCGCCAGGATCTGCCGCTCCTGTGCGGCCAGCGCCCGCTGATAGACCCGGCGCACGGCCTGGTCCCCGGCGGCGTCGGCGCGATGGAAGGCACGGAAGCCGTGGGCGTGGGTGTGGACGTACTCCAGATACGTGTCCAGCCCCGCTGTCAGCTGCTCGCGCACCGGGACGCCGGGCACGGCCGCGGTCATGGCCAGCATCCGCTCGCTCTCGCGCTCGACGACCGCCGCGAAGAAGTCCTGCTTCGTCGAGAAGTAGTGGTAGAGCAGCCCGCGCGAGACGCCGGCGATCTCGGCGACCTGCTCGATCCACACGTCGTCGTACGGGCTCTCCGAGAACAGCCTCGCCCCCACCGTCAGGAGCTGCTCCCGGCGCTCCTCGGTGCTGAGCCTGCGGCGCGTGCGCTCGCCCTGCTTCCCGGCCATGCCCGCACTTTACTTGACGCCGGTTCAACAACGGGATCAGACTGAGGCGCGTTATTGAACCCAAGTACAACGCGTTCAACTGCCGCTGGATCAAGGGAGATCTCGTCATGGCGGAGACGACGACGGCCACCCGGCCGACGGGATTTCGCAGCGCCGAGCTGGGCTGGCCCGACCTTCACCGCATTCCGCATCCGCCGCGTCGGCTCCCCCTGCTCGGCGACGTGCTGGGCGTCGACCGGGCCACCCCGCTCCAGGACTCGCTGCGCTTCGCCCGCCGGCTGGGGCCGATCTTCCGGCGCAGGGCGTTCAACCGGGAGTTCGTGTTCACCTGGGGCGCCGAACTCGTGGCGGACCTGGCGGACGAGTCGCGGTTCGCCAAGCACGTCGGCCTCGGAGTCGCCAATCTGCGGCCGGTCGCCGGCGACGGGCTCTTCACCGCGTACAACCACGAGCCGAACTGGCAGCTGGCCCACGACGTGCTGGCACCGGGCTTCAGCCGGGAGGCGATGGCGGCCTACCACCCGATGATGCTGGCCGTGGCCGGTCGGCTGACAGACCACTGGGACCGCGAACAGACGGCGGGCCGGTCGGTGGACGTCCCCGGCGACATGACCAAGCTGACCCTGGAGACCATCGCGCGGACCGGGTTCGGGCACGACTTCGGCTCCTTCGAACGGGACCGGCCGCACCCCTTCGTGACGGCGATGGTCGGCACCCTGACCTACGCGCAGCGCCTCAACTCCGTGCCGTTCCCCGCTCTGGTCCGGCGCGCCGCGCAGCGCAACGCGGACGACATCGCCTACCTCAACCGGATGGTCGACGACCTGGTCCGGGCCCGGCGCGGGGCGAGCGGGGACGGCGATCTGCTGGACCGGATGCTGGAGACGGCCCACCCGGAGACCGGTGAGCGGCTGTCGCCGGAGAACGTCCGCCGGCAGGTCATCACCTTCCTGGTGGCCGGCCACGAGACGACGTCGGGCGCGCTCTCCTTCGCCCTGCACTACCTCTCCCGCCACCCCGAGGTCGCGGCACGCGCGCGTGACGAGGTGGACCGCGTGTGGGGTGCCACCGGCGCGCCGGAGTACGACCAGGTGGCGAAGCTGCGGTATGTGCGCCGGGTGCTGGACGAGTCGCTGCGGCTGTGGCCGACTGCGCCCGCGTTCGCCCGGGAGGCGGTCGAGGACACCGTGCTGGCCGGGCAGCACCCGATGCGCCGCGGGGCGTGGACGCTGGTGCTCACGCCGATGCTGCAGCGCGATCCCGAGGTGTGGGGCGCCGACGCCGAGCGGTTCGACCCGGACCGCTTCGACCCCAAGGCCGTACGGTCGCGTCCCCCGCATGTCTTCAAGCCGTTCGGCACCGGGGCGCGGGCCTGCATCGGGCGCCAGTTCGCGCTGCACGAAGCCACGCTGGTGCTCGGTCTGCTGCTGCGCCGCTACGAGCTGCGGGCCGACCCCGGCTACCGGCTCAGCGTGACCGAGCGGCTGACGCTGATGCCGGAGGGGCTTCGGCTGCACCTGGAACGGCGGGCGGGCCGTGTCACCGTGGCCGCCCCCGAGGCGGATCCCGACGAGGCCCCGGTTCCGGCCTCCGAGTCAGGCTGTCCAGTGCACAGGGCGGGTGACTGACTCCGGCAGCCGGGTGCCGGCGCTGCCCCTTGCCGCGTTCAGCTGGGGCTGGGTGAGGAAGAACGCGCCGGTCAGGTCCGCGTCCGTCAGGTCGGCGTCGCGCAGGTCGGCGCCGATCAGATCCGCGCCGCGCAGGTCGGCGCCGGTGAGGTCGGCCGCTATGAGGTAGGCACCGCGGAGACTGGCGCCGCGCAGGTCGACGCCCTTGAGACGGGCACCCATCAGGTCGGCGCCCCGGCGGTTCTTCTTCTTGCTCCCGCCGCCGAGGCCGGCCCGCACCAGCTCACTGGTGCGCAGCAGGAGGACGTTGACCTGCTGCCGGTGCGCGGGGACGTCCAGAGCGGCGAGCTCTTCGGCGGTCCCCCGAGTGAGTGCCTCGGTCCGCTCCAGCATGCGGCGCAGGTCGGCGTGGACCGGGCGGGCGGCGGACAGGGTGAGCGCCTCGGTGAGGTACCAGAGCAGTTCGTGGAGCTGGCGCACGACCGGGAAGACGTCGAACATCCGGCGGGCGTCCGCACGCGGGCCGTCACGCCAGTCCCGGCCGCCGAAGGTGACCTGCGAGACCTTCTGCCCGGCGCCGAAGCAGTCGTAGACCGTGCATCCGGTGTAGCCCTTGTCCCGCAGCCTGGCGTGGATGCCGCACCGGTGGTCGTCCCGGAGGTTGGGGCAGGGCGTGCCGGCCGGCTTGTCACGGGCGAAGTCCGCGGAGGCGGCGAAGGGCAGGGCGACACAGCACAGGCCGAAGCACCGCGCGCAGTCGCCCCTGAGGTCGATCATCTGTTCTGACATCGCGGCCAGCCTAACGGGCCCCGGGGACCGGTCGACCTGACAGGAACTCACCGACGCGTTTCCGGCGATGTGGGGGTCTCCTCATCCAACGGAAAACAAACTCCGCTACCACAGAGACACCGGCCGACCGAGGCAGGAGCCGAACGCATCGAGGAGGCGTCATGTGCAGCCACCAGCCCCCGTGCCCCACCGTCGACAGCCCCGACCACCACACCGCGGTGATCGTCTCGGCCCATCCCGAACAGGGCTGGAGCCTGCTGTGCAACGGCACCGTCGTCTTCGACGACACCGGTGAGCTCCTCCCGGACGGACGGGTCGTGAGTCCGCACCGCACGTCCGGGGCGCCGACCGTGGCGGCCTGAGCCGGCGGGCGATGTCCGGCAGGTCGAGCCGGGCGAGGCCTTCGGGGCCGGCCAGGAGGTGCAGGGCGACGATCCTGCCCTTTCCGTTGACCAGGGCGAGACGGGCGCAGTCGGCGACTGCCGGAGTCCGGTGGCCTGTTCGGCCAAGGCCCACGCACCGCGGACGCTCCTGGAGGCCGGCGCCCCGGGTGCGTTCCACGACCGGCGGGCTTCCTGTTCCGGGTCGGCCGGGGACAGGGGCGTGCTCACGGGGTCGGGCACGAAGGTGTCACAGCGGGCGGCGTGCTAGCGCAGCCGGTCGAGGCAGACCCGGCCGACGACCGTGACGAGCCGGCCGTGCGGATCCGGAAGTTCGCCGGGGGCGTTGCGGCTCAGGCCGGTCCATGCCCCCTGAGTAGGTCAATAACGTTGCGCCTTCGCCAGCTTGGGCGTCAGCACCGGGTCGGCGGGCTTGCGGCTGACGGCGACGGGCTGGGCCTTCTCCCCCGGCTTCAGGTCCTCGGCGCCGACGTACCGGGTCTCCACCACCTTGCCCGACGAGTCCAGGAAGTCGACCTGGACGGCGTACGAGGCGGTCGCGTCGGTCTTGTTGGTGATGGTGACGACGACGGCGAGCAGGCCGCCGGTCTCGGAGCGCGGCTTGCCGGTCATGGTGACGTCGGACATCGCGTTGCCCTGTCCGTCGACCTTGGCGAGCTCGGTCCGCGCGGCCTTGTCGGCACGCTCCACCTCCGCCGAGACGGAAGCCTCGAAGGAGGAGGCGGCGGCCGAGGCGGACGCGGCCCGCTTCGAGGCCTCGGCCCGCACCGAGGCCTCGACGGACGCGAGCGCGGAGGCCGCGTTGCCGGAGAAGGACGCCGTGTCCGGTGACGTGGGCGTGGCGGAGGACGTCGACGAGCCGTCGGAGTCGTCGTCGCAGGCCACCAGGGTGAACGCGCTCGCGGCGGCCAGGACCAGGGCGAGGGCGGCGATCCGGGACCGTCCGTGGGGTGACGGTGTGCTCATCGACTGACGTCCTCTCGACTCCGGCGTCGACACTTGACCGAAATGAACCCTATGCCGGAATGGAGAGTGAGGCATGTCGTCGCCCACCCACGGGCCACCCGGGCTGTCAGGCCTCGTCGCGGGCGAGGGAGAGCAGCCGGTCCAGGACGCGGGGGCCGCCCGCGCGGACGCCGTCGTGCTCGAACTCGTCCGTCACCCAGGTGCGCAGACCGCGGATCGCGCGGGCGGTCCGCAGGGAGTGGGCCGTGTCGACGTACATGTCGTCGTGATAGACGGCGGCGGCGACCGGGACCTCGTTGGCGGCGAGACGGGCCGGGTCGTACAGGGGCTGCCAGTCGGTGCGGGCGGCGAGGAGTTCGGCGGTCTCGCGCAGCGGCCGCAGGGCCGGGTCGCAGTCGAACAGCCAGGGGTGGATGGTCTCACCGGTGAACAGCAGAGGCTCGTCGCCGGCAAGAGACTTGGCCGCGTCGAACTGCGGGAACTCGGCGCGCACCCGTTCGGCCGCCCAGGCGGTGGGCCGCTCGTCCTGGCCGTAGGTGGCCTCGTGGACGAGGGCGTACAGCGGGTGAGGGGCGTACGAGAGGAGGCCCTGGACCTCTTCCTGGAAGGCGTCGGAGAGCTCCGGGCCCTGCGGGGTGCGGACGAAGGCGTGCTCCAGGAGGAAGTGGAGGCGGTGGCTGCCCTCGCTGCCGCCCAGGAGGATGCCGAGCGACTGGAAGGCCTCGACGGTCAGCCGGTAGCCGTTCGGCAGGGTCACGTCGTGGGTGAGGAGGTGGTCGGCGATACGGCGGGCCCGCTCGACGTCCTGCGGATAGCGGGCGTAGTGCGCGGTGACCTTGCGTTCCACGCGCGGGTAGGCGGCCCGGTAGACGTCGTCGGCGTGGGCGTCGAGGGAGGGCAGGCCGCCGGTGATGAGGGCGGCGGCGAGACCCTCGGGGGCGAGGGACAGATAGGTCGTCGCGCAGAAGCCGCCGAAGCTCTGGCCGAGGACGGTCCAGGGGGCGCCGCCGGTGACCTGGGCACGGATGGCCTCGCAGTCGCGGACGATGGAGTCGGCGCGGAAGCGGGCCAGGTAGTCGGCCTGCTCGGCGGGGCCGCCACGCAGCGGGAGGGTCTGGCGGTTTGCGGGACTGGAGTGGCCGGTGCCGCGCTGGTCGAGCAGGAGGACGCGGAACTCCTTCAGCGCGCGGCCGAACCAGGCACCCTTGCCGACGAAACGGTTCGCCCCGAAGCCGGGGCCGCCCTGGAGGTAGACCAGCCACGGCAGGTTCTGGCCCACCTTGTCGCTCGCCACGGCCTCGCGGGCGTAGAGCTCGATCGTCTCCCCGGCCGGGTCGTCGTGGTCGAGCGGGACGGTGAAGCGGCGGTCGGTGAGGACGAGGCCGGGCTGGCGGTAGGTCGCGGACAACAGGGCTCCCGGGACGGACGGATTCTTCAGGGCGCGTCCCAGTTCAGCACATGTTCGTCCGCCGTCGGACCCCTTCGATCATGAAATCTTACTGACTCACGGGTCAGCGGGCGGCCAGGCTGGAGCGCCGCACCACCAGTTCGGGCTGGAGCACCACCCGGCGGTGGTCGTGCCGCTTGCCGGTGGTCTCCGCCTCCGTCTCCTCCAGAAGCAGTTCGGCGGCCAGGGCGCCCATGGTGACCGCGGGCTGCCGGACCGAGGTGAGCGGGACGGCCGCGGCGGCGGCGAACTCGATGTCGTCGTAGCCGACGATGGCGAGGTCGTCGGGGACCGTGATGCCGGCCGCGTACATGGCCTGCAGGACGCCGAGGGCGAGCAGGTCGTTGGCGCAGAACACAGCGGTCGGGCGGTCGGCGAGGCCGAGGAGACGGGCGCCGGCGTCCCGGCCCGCGGCCACGTCGAGCCGTTCGGTGGGCAGCTCGCGCAGGTGGTCGGGGCCCAGGCCCGCCTCGGCGAGTGCGTTCAGGGCGCCGGTGCGGCGGTCGCGGACCTGGTTGAGGCCGGGCGGGCCGCTGACGTAGGCGATGGAGCGGTGCCCGGCGTCCACGAGGTGGCGTACGGCGAGCGCGCCGCCGGCCACGTCGTCGACGGAGACCGAGCACTCGGTGGTGCCCTCGGCGACCCGGTCGACGAGGACGAAGGGGATGCCGTGGCGGCGGAAGGAGTCGATGTTGCGCCCTGAGGCGTCGCTCGGGGTGAGCAGGACTCCGCGCACCCGCTGCTCGGCGAAGAGGGACAGGTACTCCGCCTCCTCGCTCGCGCTCTGGGCGCTGTTGCAGACCATCACGCCGAGGCCGTCCTCGCGGGCGGCCCGCTCGGCGCCGCGCGCGACGTCGACGAAGAAGGGGTTGCCCATGTCGAGCACGAGCAGGCCCATGATCCGGCTGCGGCCCGCGCGCAGCTGGCGGGCGGACTCGCTGCGGACATAGCCGAGCCGGTCTATCGCGGACAGGACGCGCGCCCGGGTCTCGGTGGCGACGGAGTCCGGACGATTGATGACGTTCGAGACCGTGCCGACGGAGACTCCGGCGGCTCGGGCGACGTCCTTGATACCCACCGACTGGGCCATCGGGCAGGGACCTCCAGGGAGACGAGGGGCGACAGGACGACCTTCACATTATCGTCGAGCCGCCCCCACACCGGTCACGATCAGGCGGGCAACGCGAAGTCGACGACGTGGAGCGCCGAGGGCGTCGTTCCGCTGGATTTCTCCTGGTACATGAACGACAGCACGTTGTCCTGTGCCACCCGCGCTTCGTCGATGACGACCTCGCCGAAGGCGTTGAGGCCGCTGCCGTCGAACAGGACCTTCCAGTCGGTGTAGCCGGACGCCTTGGAGGCGGCGGCGATCCGGCCGAACGGGAAGATAGCGTAAGCGTTGTCGTACTTGTCCAGGACCAGCTTGGTGCGCTGGCTGGAGCCGAGTACGACCGGGATCTCGGTCTTCTGCCAGGCGCCCGAGGAGTTCTTGCGGACGTGGAAGGCGCGGCCGTTGGCAGTGCGGTCGGCGACGTAGTTCGTGGTGCACTGGCCGAAGCGGCCGGGGACGTAACTGATGATCGCGTGCGGCAGGCCCGAGGAGTCCGTGGACTGGCTCTCCTGGTTCATCAGGGAGTGGTCCGGGTTCAGCACGTCGATCACCAGGCCGCTGTCGGTGACGGCGACCTTGTCGGAGCCGCCGGTGGTGCCGACGACGGTGCCGCCGTTGGTGCGCCAGGTGCGGCCACGGTCGTCGGAGTAGACGTAACCGGTGTCGTGGTTGGTGATGCCGCCGCTGGAGCACATCACGGCGCCGTTCTGCTCGCGCCAGGTGAAGAAGGAGTGCAGCCGGCCGTTCCTGTCGTAGTCGATGCCGTGCAGGTACATGTTGCGGGCCGTCGAGGAGCCGTGCTCGCTGGTGTAGGTGCCCGTCGAGCTGGACCACTCCCCGAGGTCGGTCCAGGCCGAACCGTCGTACTCCGCCAGGGCGTTGCGGCCGTTGCCGGATATCCCGCGCCGGTAGCTGAGCTGGAGCTTGCCGTCCGGGGTGGAGACGAACTGCGGGTAGGTGAACTGCGTCGTGAGGGCCACGCCGTCCAGGGTGGACTGGGGTGCGCCGAACCGGGCGGCGGTCCAGCTCAGTCCTGACGGGTTGTCCATCAGGCCGGCGACCGACTTGACGTAGGTGAAGCCGTCGCTGTGCGAGTCCATGTTGAGGTGGAGGCGGCCGTCCACCTTGGAGACGCCCATGGAGATGACGTTGTGGGAGTCGCTGGTCTTCAGGGTGTGGCCGACCTGGACGGTGGACCATGTGCTGCCGCCGAGGGCGCGGCGGCCGACGACGGCGTTCTTGTCGGCGGTGTACCAGACGGCGTACTGGTAGCCCTTGTAGGTCAGCAGGCCGTTCTTCTGGAACGAGTTGTTGTTGACGAGGCCGTCGTAGGAGACGAAGAAGACTGCCTGGCTGTCGAGCGTGGTGGTGCCGGTCCGGGTGACGGAGGGGCCGGGGTCGGCGGCGCGGGCGGTGCCGCCGGTGAGCGCGGTGGTGGACATGGCGGACACGATGGCACCTGCGAGCAGTGTGCGTCTTTTCATGGTGCGGCTCCTGCTGTCCTGATCGGGCCTGGTGGGGCTTGGTGGGGAGGCTCAGGCGAGGTGGAACACCTCGGTGAGCGGTTTCATCGCCTCGTCCGGGCGGGCTCCGTCGAGGGACTCGAAGAACTCGCCCATCTCGGCCTGCCAGCGGGCGTTGACCTCGGTGGCTTCCATACCGGCCTTGGCGGCCTCGAAGTCCTCGGTCTCCAGGTAGCCGACGAGAAGTCCGTCGTCGCGCAGGAAGAGCGAGTAGTTGTGCCAGCCGGTGGCCGAGAGTGCTTCCAGCATCTCCGGCCACACGGCGGCGTGGCGTTCGCGGTACTCGGCGATCCGGTCCTCACGGACCTTGAGGAGGAAACAGACGCGCTGCATGAAGTACCGCTCCTTCAGGGGGAGATCAGAAGTTGAACTGGTCGATGTTCTTGGCGGTGAACACGGTCGGCTTGCCGAGGTTGATCACGCCGTCCTTGCCGATGGTGTACGTGGTGCCGCCGGCCTTGAAGGTCTCGCCCTCCTTACCGGTGATCTGACCGGAGACCAGCGCGACGGCGGTCTGGGCGGCCAGCGCGCCGAGCTTCGCCGGGTCCCACAGCTCGAAGCCCTCGACGGTGCCGTTCTTGACGTACTTGCGCATGTCGTTGGGGGTGCCGAGGCCGGTCAGCTTGACCTTGCCCTTGTACTTGGAGCCGGAGAGGTACTGGGCGGCGGCCTTGATGCCGACGGTGGTCGGGGAGATGATCCCCTTCAGGTTCGGGTACTGCTGGAGCAGGCCCTGGGTCTGCTGGAAGGACTGCTGGGCGTCGTCGTTGCCGTACGCGATCTTGACGAGCTTGATGTTCTTGTACTTGTCCTGCTTCAGCTCGTCCTTCATGAAGTCGATCCAGGTGTTCTGGTTCGTCGCCGTCTGGGCGGCGGACAGGATCGCGATCTCGCCCTTGTAGCCGATCTGCTCGGCGAGCAGCTGCACCTCGGTGCGGCCGAGGTCCTCGGCGGAGGCCTGCGAGACGAAGGCGTTGCGGCAGTCGGCCTTGGTGTCGGAGTCGTAGGTGACGACCTTGATGTCGTTCTTCATGGCCTGCTTCAGCGCGGTGCACAGGGCGCCCGGGTCCTGCGCGGACACGGCCATCGCGTTCACCTGCTGCTGGGTGAGCGTGTTGACGTAGGAGACCTGGCCCGCGGTGTCGGTGGCGCTGGAGGGACCGACCTCCTTGTACTTGCTGCCCAGTTCCGTCAGCGCCTTCTCGCCGCCCTTGTCGGCGGAGGTGAAGTACGGGTTGTTGACCTGCTTGGGCAGGAACCCGACGGTCAGGCCCTTCTTGGTGGCCGCGTTCGGGTCGGCCTTGGCCGTGGAGGCCGCCGAGGCGCCCTCGTCCTGCACGTCCTTCTTGGTGGTGCCGCCGCACGCGGTGAGGGCGAGGGCGAGCGAGGTGCCGGCGGCGAGGGCCGCGCAGGAACGGCGGAGGGATGACTTGCGCATGACGGATCTTCCTTACGAGGGTGAGCGGATACGAGGTTTCCTTGGACGCCCGGACCTATGCGGTCGGGGTGGGCGCCTTGGACGCCGGTGTCGAGGCGGCCCGGCGGCCGGCCCTCGCAACCGAGATCTGCCGTGCGACCCGGGGGCCGAGCACGGAGAGGACGAGCAGAACGCCGGTGACGACGATCTGGGACTGGGCGGAGACGTCCTGGAGGCTCATCACGTTCTGCAGCGCGCCGAGGAGGAAGACTCCCGCGATCGCGCCGCCGAGCGTGCCCTTGCCGCCGTCGAAGTCGATGCCGCCCAGCAACACGGCTGCCACGACGGAGAGTTCGAGCCCGGTGGCGTTGTCGTAGCGGGCGCTTGCGTAGTGCAGGGCCCAGAAGATCCCGGTGAGGGAGGCCATCAGGCCCGTCACCGTGAACAGGATCAGCTTCTGGCGCTTGACGCGGATCCCGGCGAACCGCGCGGCCTCCTCGCTCGCGCCGGTCGCGAACACCGACCGCCCGAACGGCGTGGCGTGCAGGACGACCACGGCGATCGCGAGCAGGACGAGGAAGGGCAGGAAGGCCTGCGGGATGAACGTGTCCCCGATCCGGCCCGCCGCGAAGTCCAGGTACTGCGTGGGGAAGTCGGTCACCGCGTCGGAGCCGAGCACGATCTGTGCGATGCCCCGGTAGGCGGCGAGGGTGCCGATGGTGACGGCGAGCGAGGGCAGACCGAGCCGGGTCACGAGCAGACCGTTGACGAGTCCGCACACCACGCCGAGCACCAGGCAGATCGGGATGATCACCTCGATCGTCAGGCCCTGGTTCCACAGGGCGCCCATCACCGCGCCGGACAGGCCGGCGGTGGAGGCGACCGAGAGGTCGATCTCGCCGGAGACCACGAGCAGGGTCATCGGCAGGGCGATCAGCGCGATCGGCAGGGTGTTGCCGATCAGGAACGACAGGTTCAGCGCGTTGCCGAAGCCGTCGACCGTACCGAAGGACAGCAGGAGCACGACGATGAGCAGCGCGCCGACGACCGTGTCCCAGCGGATCGCGCGGCTGAGGGACTCAGGCATGGCGGGCGTTCCTCTTCTTCAGGGCCAAGGCCACACGCAGCGCGACGATCCGGTCGACCGCGATGGCGAGGATGAGCAGGATGCCGTTGATGGCGAGCACCCAGACCGAGCTGACGCCCAGGGCGGGCAGCACACTGTTGATGGAGGTCAGCAGCAGGGCGCCGAGCGCCGCGCCGTAGACGCTGCCGGAGCCGCCGGTGAAGACGACACCGCCGACCACGACCGCGCTGACGACGGTCAGTTCGTAGCCGGTTCCGGTCCCGGAGTCGACGTTGCCGAACCGGGCCAGGTACATCGCGCCGGCGAGGCCTGCGAGGCCCCCGCAGAACGTGTACGCGGCCAGGATCCGCTTGCGCACCGGGATGCCGGCGAGCCGTGCGGCCTCGGGGTTGGAGCCGAGCGCGTACAGCTCGCGTCCGCTGCCGAAGTGCTTGAGGTAGTAGGCGGTGGCGATGAGCACCGCCAGCGCGATCAGGGCCAGCCACGGCACCGCGGAGATGCCGCCGGAGCCGAAGTTCACGAAGCTGTCCGGGAGGTCCGCCGCCGTGATCTGGCGGGAGCCGACCCAGATGGAGTCGATGCCCCGGATGATGTAGAGCGTGCCCAGGGTGACCACGAGCGCGGGCACCTGGCCGAGGCTGACGAGCAGGCCGTTGAGCAGGCCGAAGCCGATGCCGAGCAGGACCGCGAGCACGATCGCCACGACGGGGTTGCCGCCGCCGTGCAGATAGGTGCCTGCGGCGAAGGCGCTGATGCCGAGGATGGAGCCGACCGAGAGGTCGACGTTCCTCGTGATGACGACCAGCGACTGGCCGGTGGCGACCAGCACCAGGATCGTGGCGTTCAGCAGCAGGTCCTTGATGCCCTGCTCGGTGAGGAAGTCGCTGTTCCCGATCTGGGTGACGACGATCATCACCAGGAAGACGACCAGGATGGCGAGCTCGCGCATCTTGAAGACGCGGTCGACCAGGCGGGTTCCGCTGGACTTGGGTACGTCGGTCACGGGGGCCTCGTTGGGAGTCGTCACCGTCATGCGGCGGCCCTCCCGGTGGCTGCGGCCATCACGGTTTCCTCGGTGGCGTCGGAGCGCGGGATCTCGGCGGTGAGGCGGCCCTCGTGCATCACGAGCACGCGGTCGGCCATACCGAGGATCTCGGGCAGGTCGGAGGAGATCATCAGGATGGCCACCCCGTCGGCGGCCAGCTCGCTCAGCAGCCGGTGCACCTCGGCCTTGGTGCCGACGTCGATACCGCGGGTCGGCTCGTCGACGATGAGCACCTTGGGGCCGGTGGCCAGCCACTTGGCGAGGACGACCTTCTGCTGGTTGCCGCCCGACAGGGTGTTGACGGTGTCGGCGATCCGGGCGTACTTCACCTGGAGCTTGACGGCCCAGTCGAGGGAGCGGCTGCGTTCGGCACCGCGGTCCATCAGGCCCGCCTTGACGGTCGTACGGAGTCCGGTGAGGCCGATGTTGCGCTCGATGGACATGTCCATCACGAGGCCCTGGGCGCGCCGGTCCTCGGGGACGAGGGCGAGTCCGGCGGCCATCGCGGTGGACGGGGCGCCGTTGACCAGCGCCCTGCCGTCCACGGAGACCTCGCCGGCGTCCCAGCGGTCGATGCCGAACACGGCTCGGGCGACTTCGGTACGGCCCGCTCCGACGAGTCCCGCGAGACCGACGATCTCGCCTCGCCTGACCTCGAACGAGACGTCGGTGAAGACTCCCTCCCGGGTCAGCCGGCGCACCGTGAGCGCGACCTCGCCGGGGCGTACGTCCTGCTTGGGGTAGAGCTCGTCGAGGTCGCGGCCGACCATACGGCGGACCAGGTCGTCCTCGGTCATGCCCTCGATGGGCTCGCTGGCGATCAGGGCGCCGTCGCGCAGGGTGGTGACCGTCTGGCAGATCTGGAAGATCTCCTCCAGGCGGTGCGAGATGAACAGCACCGCGGCACCCTGCTCACGGAGCGCCTTGACGACGCCGAAGAGGCGGGCCACCTCGCTGCCGGTCAGGGCCGCGGTGGGCTCGTCCATGATCAGGACACGGGCCTCGAAGGACAGTGCCTTGGCGATCTCGACGATCTGCTGGTCGGCGATGGACAGACCGCGCGCCGGGCGGTCGGGGTCGAGCTCGACCCCGAGGCGCTGCATCAGGGCCAGGGTCGCGGCATGGGTGGCCTTGTGGTCGATCCGGCCGAGGGCGCGCCGGGGCTGGCGGCCCATGAAGATGTTCTCGGCGATCGACAGGTCGGGGAAGAGCGTGGGCTCCTGGTAGATCACGGCGATACCGGCGTCGCGGGCGTCGCCGGGGCCGTGGAAGACGACCGGCTCACCGTCGAGCAGTACCTGGCCGGTGTCCGGTCGGTGCACTCCGGCGAGGGTCTTGATGAGGGTCGACTTGCCCGCGCCGTTCTCGCCGGCGAGGGCATGTACCTCCCCGGGAAACAGCTCCAGGGAGACGTCCCGCAGGGCGCGAACCGCGCCGAAGGACTTCGAAATGTCCCTGAGCGCGAGAACCGGGGCCGGACCCGTGGTGGACGGGTGGGTCATTGGGGGCTCCTCGACGACGCCGGCGGGACGGCCCTCACGGCGTCGTGAAAGGTTTCAACTTGGTTGCCGGGACGTTAGGCATGGAGCGCATGTCACGTCAATGGGTTCGTGTCGAAAAACTTTCGATGAACTCAGTAACAGGGGGGTCACGAGCAACAGCCTTGGTCGCAGGGGTTGACACCCTCGCGAGGTCCCCATACTTTCCCGTCTTGAATCGTTTCATAGGGAAGCAGTTCGGAAGCCCTCAAGACCCGACGTCACAGGAGCCCTCAAGTGACCGAGCTCGCCGCGGTGAAGGCCGCTCTCAAGACCCAGGCCGTCGAGACGCCGTCGTGGGCGTACGGGAACTCGGGAACCCGCTTCAAGGTGTTCGCCCAGCAGGGTGTGCCGCGTACTCCGCAGGAGAAGCTGGAGGACGCGGCGCAGGTGCACGCGTTCACCGGGGTGGCCCCGACCGTCGCCCTGCACATCCCGTGGGACAAGGTCGAGGACTACGCCGCGCTGGCGAAGTTCGCCGAGGAGCGGGGCGTGAAGCTGGGCGCCATCAACTCCAACACCTTCCAGGACGACGACTACAAGCTGGGCAGCATCTGCCATCCGGACGCCTCGGTGCGCCGGAAGGCGCTGGATCACCTGCTGGAGTGCGTCGACATCATGGACGCCACGGGGTCCACTGACCTGAAGCTCTGGTTCGCCGACGGCACGAACTACCCGGGTCAGGACGACCTGCGGGCCCGGCAGGACCGGCTGGCCGAAGGTCTCTCCGAGGTGTACGACCGTCTGGGTGACGGACAGCGAATGCTCCTTGAGTACAAGTTCTTCGAGCCGGCGTTCTACTCGACGGACGTGCCGGACTGGGGGACGGCGTACGCCCACTGCCTGAAGCTCGGGGAGAAGGCGCAGGTCGTCGTCGACACCGGGCACCACGCTCCCGGGACCAACATCGAGTTCATCGTCACCACGCTGCTGCGGGAGGGGAAGCTCGGCGGGTTCGACTTCAACTCGCGGTTCTACGCCGACGACGACCTCATGGTGGGCGCGGCCGACCCGTTCCAGCTGTTCCGGATCATGTACGAGGTGGTGCGTGGGGGCGGGTTCTCGTCCGAGGTGGCGTTCATGCTCGACCAGTGCCACAACATCGAGGCGAAGATTCCGGCGATCATCCGGTCGGTGATGAACGTGCAGGAAGCGACGGCGAAGGCGCTGCTGGTCGACCGGGATGCCCTTGCGGTGGCTCAGCGCGAGGGGGATGTGCTGGAGGCGAATGCGGTGCTGATGGACGCGTACAACACGGATGTGCGGCCGTTGCTCGCGGAGGTCCGCGAGGAGATGGGGCTCGATGCGAACCCCATCGCTGCGTACAAGCGGTCCGGGTGGGCCGAGAAGATCGTGGCCTCGCGGGTTGGTGGGGAGCAGGCCGGTTGGGGGGCGTGAGCGTCTGCCGAGTTCCGTCGTATGCGGGGTGCGGGTCCGTTGTGGCTGGTCGCGCCCGCGCGGCGGTAGCCGCAAATTCAACACAGCCCCGCGCCCCTAAATAGGAAAACTTCCCCTCTCTCCATAAGGAACCGAAAGTCATGGCAACCCATCCCGAAGCCGCCGCCCTTCTCGCCCGTTCACGTCGGCTCGGCTCCGACCCCCGGAACACCAATTACGCCGGTGGCAACGCGTCCGCCAAGGGCACCGACACCGATCCCGTCACCGGGGGTGAGGTCGAGCTGATGTGGGTCAAGGGGTCCGGGGGTGACCTCGGGACACTGACCGAGGCCGGGCTCGCTGTACTGCGGCTGGACCGGATGCGGGCGCTTGTCGACGTGTATCCAGGCGTGGAGCGCGAGGACGAGATGGTCGCCGCGTTCGACTACTGCCTGCACGGCAAGGGGGGCGCCGCTCCCTCCATCGACACCGCGATGCACGGGCTCGTCGAGGCCGCGCACGTCGATCACCTGCACCCGGACTCCGGGATCGCGCTGGCCTGCGCCGCCGACGGGGAGAAGCTGACCGCCGAGTGCTTCGGCGACACCGTCGCGTGGGTGCCGTGGCGGCGGCCCGGGTTCCAGCTGGGGCTGGACATCGCCGCCATCAAGAACGCCAACCCGCAGGCGATCGGGGTCGTCCTCGGTGGGCACGGGATCACCGCCTGGGGTGACACGGCCGAGGAGTGCGAGAAGAACTCGCTGCACATCATCCGCACGGCGGAGGCGTTTCTCGCCGAGCGGGCCAAGCCGGAGCCGTTCGGTCCGGTGATCGACGGCTACACGGCCCTGGATCCCTCGGAGCGGCGCACACGGGCCGCCGCCCTCGCGCCGTACGTCCGCGCGATCGCCTCCCAGGACAAGCCGCAGGTCGGGCACTTCAACGACTCCGAGGCCGTCCTGGAGTTCCTGGCCCGCGCCGAGCACCCCCGGCTGGCCGCGCTCGGGACCTCCTGCCCCGACCACTTCCTGCGGACCAAGGTGCGGCCCCTCGTCCTGGACCTGCCGCCGACCGCTCCTCTGGAGGAGGCCGTCGCGCGGCTCGACGAACTGCACGCCGAGTACCGCGAGGAGTACGCCGCCTACTACCGGCGGCACGCCCTGCCCGACTCCCCCGCCATGCGCGGCGCCGACCCGGCGATCGTGCTGATCCCGGGTGTCGGCATGTTCTCGTTCGGCAAGGACAAGCAGACCGCCCGGGTCGCGGGCGAGTTCTACGTCAACGCGATCAACGTGATGCGGGGCGCCGAGGCGGTCTCGTCGTACGCGCCGATCGAGGAGTCCGAGAAGTTCCGCATCGAGTACTGGGCCCTTGAGGAGGCCAAGCTCCAGCGGATGCCGAAGCCCAAGCCGCTCGCGACGCGCGTGGCCCTGGTGACCGGCGCCGGCAGCGGGATCGGGAAGGCCATCGCACAGCGCCTGGTCGCCGAGGGTGCGTGTGTCGTCGTCGCCGACCTCAACGCCGAGAACGCCGCCGCGGTCGCCGAGGAGCTCGGCGGGCCCGACAAGGCCGTCGCCGTGACCGTCGACGTCACGTCCGAGGAGCAGATCGCCGAGTCGTTCCGCGCCGCGGTGCTGGCCTTCGGCGGGGTGGACCTCGTCGTCAACAACGCCGGCATCTCGATCTCCAAGCCGCTCCTGGAGACCTCCGCCAAGGACTGGGACCTCCAGCACGACATCATGGCGCGCGGTTCCTTCCTGGTGTCGCGGGAGGCGGCCCGGGTGATGATCGCGCAGAAGCTGGGTGGCGACGTCGTCTACATCGCCTCCAAGAACGCCGTCTTCGCCGGGCCCAACAACATCGCCTACTCCGCCACCAAGGCCGACCAGGCCCACCAGGTGCGGCTGCTGGCCGCCGAGCTGGGCGAGCACGGCATCCGCGTCAACGGCGTCAACCCGGACGGCGTGGTGCGCGGGTCCGGGATCTTCGCCGGGGGCTGGGGTGCCAAGCGCGCGGCCGTGTACGGCGTGGAGGAGGAGAAGCTGGGCGAGTTCTACGCGCAGCGGACCATCCTCAAGCGCGAGGTGCTCCCCGAGCACGTGGCCAACGCCGTGTTCGCGCTGACCGGCGGGGAGCTCACGCACACCACCGGGCTGCACGTCCCGGTCGACGCCGGCGTCGCGGCCGCCTTCCTGCGATGAGCGCGTCCGTGAAGTCGTACGCCGCGGTCGACCTCGGCGCGTCCAGCGGACGTGTCATGGTCGGCCGCGTCGGCCCGGACAGCCTGGAGCTGAGCGAGGCACACCGGTTCGTGAACCGTCCGGTCCGGGTCCCCGAGGGCCTGCGCTGGGACATCCTCTCGCTGTACGGCGGTGTCCTGGACGGGCTCCGGGCCGCCGGGCAGGTCGACTCCGTCGGCATCGACAGCTGGGCCGTGGACTACGGGCTGCTGGACGCCGACGGGGCGCTGCTCGGCAACCCGGTGCACTACCGGGACCCCCGTACCGAGGGGGTCGCGCAGAAGGTGTGGGCGACCGTGCCCGCCCCCGAGCTCTATGCGGCGACCGGACTCCAGTACGCGCCCTTTAACACGCTGTACCAGCTCGTCGCCGACCGACTCACCGGCGCGCAAAGGCTGTTGCTCATCCCGGACCTGCTCACCTACTGGCTGACCGGTGAGCAGGGTACCGAGCTGACCAACGCCTCGACCACCCAGCTGATCGATCCCCGGACGCGCGGATGGTCGTACGACATCGCCTCGCGCCTCGGCATCGACCTGGGCCTGTTCGCGCCGCTGCGGCAGCCCGGTGACCCGGCCGGTCTGCTGCGGCCCGAGGTGCTGGAGGAGACCGGTCTCACGGGGCCCGTGCCCGTGACGGCCGTCGGGTCCCACGACACGGCCTCCGCGGTGGCCGCCGTGCCCGCCTCCGGTGAGCGGTTCGCCTACATCTGCACCGGCACCTGGTCCCTGGCGGGGCTCGAACTGGACGCGCCGGTGCTGACGGAGGAGAGCCGGGCCGCCAACTTCACCAATGAGCTGGGGCTTGACGGCACGGTCCGGTATCTGCGGAACATCATGGGGCTGTGGCTGCTCCAGGAGTGCGTACGGGCCTGGGGCGACCCGGATCTGGGCGAGCTGCTGCCGGAGGCGGCCAAGGTGCCGGCGCTGCGGTCGGTGGTGGACGCCTCCGATCCGGTCTTTCTCCCGCCGGGCCGGATGCCGGAGCGGATCGCCGAGGCCTGCCGTGCCTCGGGGCAGCCGGTGCCGGTCTCCCCCGCCGAGGTCACGCGCTGCATCCTCGACTCGCTGGCCCTGGCCCACCGCAAGGCGGTGGAGGAGGCGCAGCGGCTGGCCGACCACCCCGTGGACGTGGTGCACGTCGTCGGGGGCGGGACGCGCAACGCCCTGCTGTGCCAACTGACCGCCGACGCCTGCGGGCTGCCCGTGGTGGCAGGGCCGACCGAGGCGGCCGCGCTCGGCAACGTCCTGGTCCAGGCGCGGGCCCACGGGCTCGTGGGCGACCTCCCGGGCGGCCGCGAGCTGCTCACCCGTACGCAGCCGCTCGCGCGGTACGAGCCGCAGGGCGACACCGCGCGCTGGCGCGAGGCACAGTCCCGGCTCGCTGGGGTCTGACACCAGGGGCTCCCCCGGGCCTCGCCGCCGGGCTACGCTTCACTCATCCGATGATCGACCACAAGGAGCCGCGATGCGTGTCGCCCTGTTCCTGACCTGTGTCAACGACACGCTTTATCCGGACACCGGGCGCGCTGTGGTGAAACTGCTGACCAGGCTGGGCGTAGACGTCGACTTCCCGATGTCGCAGACCTGCTGCGGGCAGGCGCACTACAACACCGGCTACCGGCATGAGGCGGAACCACTGGCCCGGCATTTCTCCGATGTCTTCCAAGACTACGAGGCGATCGTGACCCCGTCCGGATCGTGCGGGGCGATGGTGCGGGAGCTGTATCCGCGGATGGGTGAGCGAGCCCGGGCCGAGGGGCGCGGGGAAAGCCTCGCGACCGCGCTGGCGCCCGTGGTGCCCAAGACGTACGAGCTCACGGAGTTCCTGGTGGACGTACTGGGAGTGACGGACGTCGGGGCGTACTACCCGCACACGGTGACCTACCACCCGACCTGTCACGGACTGCGCGGCCTGGGGCTCGGTGACCGGCCCCGGCTGCTGCTCCAGGCGGTCAAGGGCCTTGAGCTGAAGGAGCTTCCGGGCGCCGACGAGTGCTGCGGCTTCGGTGGCACCTTCGCGCTGAAGAACGCCGATGTCTCGGCGGCGATGGGCGCGGACAAGGTGCGCAACGCCGAGTCGACGGGCGCGGAGGTGCTGTGCGCGGCCGACAACTCGTGCCTCATGCACATCGGCGGCACGATGGGCCGGCTGGAGTCGGACATGCGGCCGGTGCACATCGCGGAGATCCTGGCGAGCACGGAAGAGGAGCCGGTCGTATGAGCGGGACGTTCGTAGGGATGCCGGCCTTCCCCGAGGCCGCGCACGAGGCCGTGGGCAACAAGACGCTGCGCGGCAATCTGCGCCACGCCACGCACACCATCCGCGCCAAGCGGGCGAAGGCCGTCGCGGAGGTCTCCGACTGGGCGGAGCTGCGCGAGGCCGGCAAGCGGATCAAGGACCACACGCTGCGCCATCTCGACCGGTATCTCGTGCAGTTGGAGGAGTCGGTCGTCGCGTCGGGCGGTACCGTCCACTGGGCCGCCGACGCCGACGAGGCCAACGCGATCGTGACGCACCTCGTCAAGATGACCGGCGAGTCGGAGGTCGTCAAGGTCAAGTCGATGGCCACGCAGGAGATCGGGCTCAACGAGGCGCTGGAGGCCGAGGGCATCCGGGCCTACGAGACCGATCTCGCCGAGCTGATCGTGCAGTTGGGCAAGGACCGTCCCTCGCACATCCTCGTGCCGGCCATCCACCGCAACCGGGGCGAGATCCGGGACATCTTCGAGCGGGAGATGAGCGAGTGGGGCCGCCCGGCCCCCGAGGGCCTCACCGACACGCCCGCCGAACTGGCGGAGGCGGCACGGCTGCACCTGCGGGAGAAGTTCCTGCGCGCCAAGGTCGGCATCTCCGGCGCCAACTTCATGGTCGCCGACACCGGCACCCTGGTGGTCGTGGAGTCCGAGGGCAACGGACGGATGTGTCTGACCCTGCCCGAGACGCTGATCTCGGTCGTCGGCATCGAGAAGATCGTGCCGAGCTGGCAGGACCTGGAGGTCTTCCTCCAGACGCTGCCCCGCTCCTCGACCGCCGAGCGCATGAACCCGTACACGTCCACGTGGACCGGCACCACCGACGAGGACGGCCCCCAGAACTTCCATCTGGTGCTGCTCGACAACGGCCGCTCCGACACCCTCGCCGACGAGGTCGGCCGCCAGGCCCTGCGCTGCATCCGCTGCTCGGCCTGCCTGAACGTCTGCCCGGTGTACGAGCGGGCCGGCGGCCATGCCTACGGCTCGGTCTATCCGGGCCCGATCGGCGCCATCCTCAGCCCCCAACTGCGGGGCACGGCAAGCGAGATCGACGCCTCACTGCCGTACGCCTCCTCGCTGTGCGGAGCCTGCTACGAGGTCTGCCCGGTCGCCATCGACATCCCCGAGGTCCTGGTGCATCTGCGGGAGCGGATCGTGGAAGGCGGGCCGGTCGTCCGCGAGGGCAACAGGGTGGTCCTCAAGCCCGCCAAGGGGCACGCGGCCGAGCGGGCGGCGATGCGGGCGGCCCGCTGGGCGTTCACCCATCCCGGCGTCCTGCGCACCGGCCAGCGGGCGGCGTCGCGGACCCGCCGCATCCATCCGCGCGCCTTGCCGGGCCCCGGCAAGGCGTGGAGCGGCACCCGGGACCTGCCTGCCGTTCCCGCGGAACCGTTCCGCGACTGGTGGCAGCGCACAGGCGGCGGCAAGGAGGGCACCAAGTGAGCAGCAGGGAGCGGATCCTGGGCCGGGTGCGGCGCGCGCTGGCCGACACCCAGGGCGAGGACACCCCGATCGAGCGCACGTATCTGCGCGAGCACGGCGACCGGAGCGTCGAGGAGACGGTGGAACTGCTGGCCGAGAACCTCGCCGACTACCGGGCGATCGTGCACCGCTGCGCCTCGGCCGACCTGGCGGCGACACTCGCCGGAATGCTGGCGGCCCGGGGTGCGAAGACCGTCCTCGTGCCCCCGGGTCTTGAGCCGGCGTGGCTCGCGGACGCCGACACCGAACAGATCCCGGACCGGGCCGAGAGCACCCCGCACGAACTGGACCGGATCGACAGCGTGGTCACGGCGTGCGCCGTGGCCGTCGCCGAGACCGGCACCATCGTGCTGGACGGCGGCCCGGACCAGGGCCGCCGCCGCATCACCCTGGTCCCGGACCACCACATCTGTGTCGTACGCGTCCCGGACCAGGTCGTCTCCTCCGTGCCGCAGGCCCTCGAGCGCCTCGACCCGGTACGCCCGTTGACGTGGATTTCCGGCCCTTCGGCGACCAGTGACATCGAGCTGGACCGGGTCGAGGGGGTGCACGGACCGCGCACCCTGGAGGTGGTGCTGGTGGACTCTCAGGCGAGTGAGGACGTCAACTCGTAGCGACCGGAAGGCAGTTCGTAAGAGGCGACGCCGTCCTCGAAGCTCAGGTACGTCACCTGCGGCACGCGTGACAGGGGTGTGCCGCCCTCGCGCACGGAGTCGGGGTCGGCCGTGGGGATGCGCAGGGTCGCGGTGCTGTTGGCGGGCACAGCGACCCGCTGCGTGAACTCGCTCTCCCGCACCGTCCACGCGCTGACGATCTCGCCGTACGGCGACCGGTGCGAGCCGGTGACCCGGGTGATCCTGCCGGTCGGGTCGAGGTGGGGCCGCAGGAAGAAGTGCCGGAAGCCGGGGTGGGCCGGGTCCTTGGCGATGCCGGCCATGCTCTCGTACATCCACTCCATGATCGCGCCGTAGGCGTAGTGGTTGAAGGAGTTCATCTCGACCGGCCCGAAGCCGTCCTCCTTCGAGTACGAGTTCCAGCGCTCCCAGATCGTGGTCGCGCCGTTCCTCACCGAGTACAGCCAGGACGGCATCGCGTCCTGGTGCAGCACCTTGTAGGCCAGCTCCACCTGGCCTTCCTCGGTGAGGACGGGTGCCAGGACGTTCACTCCGAGGAAGCCGACGGAGAGGGTGTTCTCGGCGTAGCCGACACGGGTGCTGTCGGGGTGGGCGGCCTTGTACTCGGCGGAGTTGCCGATGTTCTGGACGAGGAGGTCGACGATCGCGCGCCGCTGGGCCTCGGTGTCGTACAGGCCGAGTTTGAGGACCCACAGCAGGGCGGTCTGGCTGTCGTCCTCGGTCCGGGTGGGACTGCCTCCCGGGGTCCAGGGCGGCGGGGAGCCGAGGCTGGAACGCACGGTGAGCCGGCCGTTCTCGGTGCTCAGGTACTTGGTGACGAACGCCCGCTTGATGTGGGCGAACAGCTCCTCGTAGGCGTGCGCCTCGGCGGTGCGGGCGGTGGCGCGGGCCATGTCCGCCATGAGCCGGGCGCTGTAGGCGTAGTAGGCGTCACTGACGAGCTGGGTGCTGGTGACCTGGAAGGCCAGCCAGTCGCCGAAGATCGCGCCCTGTCCGGCGTAGGTGTCGCCGGTGCGTGCGCGGATCCATTCCATGTAGGTGGTCATCGCGTCCCAGCTGCGGTCGACGACGGTGGTGTCCCCGCTCATCTGCCACACCGTCCACGGCACGACGACCCCGCAGTCCGCCCAACCGCTCGCCGGATCCGGCTCGTTGTAGCGGGCGCCGGGCGCGATCCAGGTGAACTGGGCGCCATCGGCGCCGTAGGTGCGCTGGGAGTCGATCAGGATGTCCTGGAAGTGGCTCAGGAAGGCGACCGCGTCGGTGTTGTAGAGGCCGGTCTGGGAGAAGAGCTGGGTGTCGCCGGTCCAGCCGCAGCGTTCGTCGCGTTGCGGGCAGTCGGTGGGCACCCAGAGGTAGTTGCCGCGCTGGCCCCAACGGACGTTGCTGATCAGCTGGTTGACGTCGGCGTCGTCCGTTTCGACGGTGCCGATGTCGTGGAGGGCGGAGGTGGCGACCCTGCCGGTCAGTTCGCTGAGGGTGACGGTGGCGGTCGTGGTGACGCGGACGTGGCGGAAGCCGTAGAAGGTCAGGGAGTCCTGGTGGGTCTCGCCCTTCGGATCGCCCTTGAGGATGTACGTGCTGGCCGCCCCGGCGGTGCGGAGGTTGGCGCGGTAGACGGAACCCTCCGGGCCGTCCGCGCCCGCGCTGGTGTCGTTGAGCATCTCCCCCGGCTGGAGGACGACTTCGGCTCCGGCGGGACCGCGGAGGGTGTAGCGGGGGACGCCGACGAGGTTCTGGCCGAGGTCGATCACGGCGGTGTCGCCGGGATGCAGGGTGAGGGGGGCGGTGGCGGCCTCGATGGGATCGGTGACCGTGCGGGCGGGGTCGGGAACGAAATCGCCGCCGCCGGTGTAGACGGTGATCGACCGCGGCCTGCGGTCCCAGGCAGGCATCAGCCGGGCCGACTCGCCCGGGTAGGCGACGAGTCGGGCGTCGGGGAACCGGGTGGTGAAGTCGTGTTCCTCCACCCCGGACCAGGCGGAGGCGTCGAAGCCGTTCGCGGTCCAGCCGGGCAGTTCCCGGCGGGCGTCGTAGGTCTGGCCGTCGTAGATGTCGTCGGCGCGGTAGGGGCCGGTGTCCGTGGCCCGCCAGTCGTCGCCGGGCGTGGTCACGACGGTCTGGGCCGAGCCGTCCTCGTAGCGGATCAGGAGCTTGGCCTTGAGGGCGAGGCGGTTGCCGGACTCCGCGTAGTAGACGCTGTTCTCGGAGACGCGGCCGTTGTACCAGCCGTTGCCCAGCACGGCTGCGAGGGTCACCTGTTGCTGGTCCGCCAGCAGGCCCGTCACGTCGTAGGTGAAATAGCTGACGGTGGTGTCGTAGTTGGTCCAGCCCGGGGTGAGCAGTTCGTACGTGGTGCCGCCGTCCTGGGGCACGCCGACCCGTTGGCCGTTGACGTAGGCGTCGTAAACGCCGAGCGCGGAGACGTAGAGCCGGGCGTCGCGCACGCGGCCGGTCTTCAGCGCCGTCTGCCTTCTCAGGAGCGGCGAGCCCGGGCTGTTCGGCCCTTTGCCCGCCATGCTGATCCACTGGGCGCCGTCCCAGCCGCGCACGCCGTCGGTGCTGAGCAGGCCCGTCTCGAAACGGGCCGCCGGGGCGTCGGGGAGCCTGCTGCCGTTCTCGTCCCAGACCTGGACCGTCCAGTGATAGCAGGTCGAGGGGTGCAGTTCGGGGCCCGCGTAGCGCACGGCCACCGAGTCCGCCGAGTCGGTCCGGCCGCTGTCCCAGACGTCCGCGCGGCCCTCTGCCAGACGGGCGGGGCTGGACGCGACCAGGATGCGGTACGCCGTCTGCCGCCTGCCGCGGACCCGGGACGCGGTGCGCCAGCCGAATCGAGGACGGGCGGCGTCCACGCCGAGCGGATCGCTGCGGTGCTCGACCGTGAGGCCCTCGACGGCGGTGCGGTGGACTCCATCGGGCATGCCGTGGTCCCTTCGGCTGTGCGGCTGTTCGGTGTTGTATCGATTCAGCTGGGTCGGCGCTTGAAGCTAGTGGCAGATGCGAGGGGTGTCCACCGTCCGCGCCGCGAGGTGAAACCGTTCAGGACCGGCGGTCCCACCTCACCGTCGCGTCAGCTGTAGACGATCGGGCAGCCGCGCCGCAGGGAGTGCTGGGCGGCACGCAGGTACAGCGCCACGTAGAACGCGGCGTCCAGGTCCTCGGCCCAGGGCCCGGGTCGTGCGGCGGCGACCCGCTGTGCCTCGCCGTCCAGGAACCACATGGTGAGGTCGAGGTTGTCGCAGGCCTCGGGTATCTCGTCCACCGGCAGGCCGAGGGCCCTCGCGAGCCGTTCCGCGAGGGCGAGCACCCGCGGGGCACCGGCGACCATCGTCGTGTCGTCGTAGGAGTTCTCGACCGGCAGCCAGATCTCGTCGTCGAGTGCGAACGGCACCAGCAAGGACCAGCCGCAGAGCACCGCGTACTCCTCCTGCGACAACTGCACCCGGCACAGCGCCTCGAACCCGTCCATGGGAGGCACAAGCTTCTCCTCGAACGCGAGCCCCGCCCCGCGCACCACACGCTCCGGTGCCTCCGGCACGGTGTCGTACGGCGGCAGCCCCCGCCTGCTCAGCTCATCGCCGAGCGCCGCGGCGAGGGCGCCCCTGCCGCCCTCGTCCTCATCCGTGTCGAACCACTCCTGGGCGCCCACGCTCACCAGATAGATCCCCATGCGCCGAAAAGTACAGCGCCCCACTGACAACAGCCCCGCGTCCCTTCAGCGGTCGCTGCTGTCAGGGGCCGGTCAGCAGGAGCGTGGGCAGGGTGTCCTCCAGGATCCGCTCGCGGGGCAGGGTGAGGCCGAAGTGCCGCTGGAGCACCTCCAGACAGGCCCGGTGCACGGCACGGTCGTCCAGGTCGTCGTCGGGCAGTCCGGCGGCCGTGAGCCGCTGCTGGACGGCGGCGACCACCTCGGGGTCGCCCTCGGGACTGCCGTACCCCCAGCTGCCGTCCAGGTGCAGGTTGAACGCGCACATCAGGTTCTCGTCGTGGCGGTAGGCGAAGTTCGGGGGGACCGGCTTGCCGTTCTCCTCCTCGTACTCCAGGTGGTAGACGTGCAGGCCGCCGTGGTCGACCGGCCGGGTGCCGGTGCCGAACTCGCCCTGCCAGCCGCCGTACTTGATGACGTAGGACCACTCGTCGAGCTCGCCGTGACGCAGCGCGATGCCGTCCAGGACCTCGCCGTACAGGCCTTGCAGCAGGTCCTGGACCTGGCGGCCGGTGAGTTCTCCGATGGCGCGGGGCCGGTTGGGCCGGTGAGCGGTCTCGGCGATCCGTCGCGCCAGGGATTCCGATTCGAGGTCGGGGGCGATCACCACGCTGTAGCCGCCCCAGGCGATGGACTGCGGTTCGGCGAGCCAGGCTATTCCGTCGGTCATGGCGGTCAACCCTGCCGTATTCGCCGGATGGTGTCACTGAGTACACCCCGCAAGACGGGTTCTACGCCCAATGTCCTTTGACCTGCGTCTCCGTAGCTTCTTGAGGGAGGCACACGGCGTGCAGGACGAAGGACGAAGGGGGACGACGATGTTTCGCACCGGTTCAGGACGTACGCACGACACGGGACCCGCCGCGGAGGCGCTGCGGCTGGTGAAGGTCAGCAGGACGTACGGCACGGACGACAGTGCGGTGACCGCTCTGGACGGGGTCACGCTGAGTCTGGCCCGGGGCACCTTCACCGCGGTGATGGGACCGTCGGGCTCGGGCAAGTCCACGCTGTTGCAGTGCGCCGCCGGTCTCGACCGGCCGGACAGCGGGATCGTGCGGGTCGACGGCACCGAGCTGACGGGCGGTGGCGAGGCGGAGCTGACGCGGTTCCGGCGCGGGCGGGTGGGGTTCGTGTTCCAGCAGTACAACCTGCTGGAGACGCTGACGGTCGCCCAGAACACCGTCCTGCCGCTGAAGCTCGCCGGCCGGAAGGTCGACCGGCGGCGGGTCAGGGAGGTCCTGACGGCTGTCGGTCTCGGTGACCGCCTCGGGCACCGGCCCGACCAGCTCTCCGGCGGCCAGCGGCAGCGGGTGGCGATCGCCCGCGCGCTCGTCGCGGACCCCCGGGTGATCTTCGCGGACGAGCCGACGGGCGCCCTGGACACCCGGAGCGCGCGGGACGTGCTGCGGCTGCTCCAGGAGGCGGTGCGGGTGCACGGCAGGACCGTGGTGATGGTGACCCACGACCCGGTCGCCGCCTCCTACGCCGACTCCGTGCTGTTCCTCGCGGACGGCCGGCTCGCGGGCCGGATGGACGCGCCGACGCCGGACGCGGTGGCCGAGCGCCTCGCGCACCTGGGCGACGACGTGACGGCGGGGGTGTGAGCGATGTTCATGCTGGCGATGCGGTCGATACGGCAACGGCCCGGACGGTTTCTCGCGACCCTGCTGGCCGCCTTCCTGGGCGCGGGGATCATCATGACGTTCAACTCGCTGTACGACACGGCGGGTCGGCCGGGTGTCGACCCGGTGAGCTCGGAGACCCTGACCACCTCCGCGAGTGTCGTCGGCGGCTACGGCACCCTCCTGGTGTTCTTCGCCGTGGCGTCGACCTTGACGGTCAACATCCGTCAGCGGGCGGGTGAGTTGGAGCTGCTGCGCTGTTCGGGGGCGACACCGGGGCAGATCAGGCGGATGGTCGTGGGCGAATCCGTGGCGGTCGCCCTGATCGGTGCCGTGCTGGCCATCGGTCCGGCGATGCTCGGTGGGAGGGCGCTTCTGGACGTCTTCCAGGACAGCGGGCAGGTCGCGGAGAGCGTCGAGCCCTCCTTCGGTCTCGTGGCGCTGATGTCCGGCGTCGACATCACGCTGGTCGCGGCGGCGGGCGCCGCCTTCCTCGCCGTACGACGGGCCACCCGCGCGCGTCCGCGACGGGGCCGGGCGCGCACGCTCCTCGCCTACGTGGCACTCGGCACCGGGGTCGTCGCGGTGACCTCCACCTTCGCCTTCTCGGCGACGGACGAGGCGCTCATGGCGACGCCGGCGTACGGGGCGATCCTGCTGTCCGTGGGGTGTGCGCTGCTCGCGCCGCGGCTGCTGAGGGGTGTCCTGGACCGGCTGCCGCTGACCCGGGCGAGCGGCTGGCTGGCCGTGCGCAACCTGCGCCGGCGGGCGGACCACCTCTCCGGGATCCTGATGTCGCTGATCCTGTTCACGGCGGTGTCCGTCGCCACGCTGTACATGCAGGGTGTGGAGAGCGACGCCATGAAGGCCTCGGGCGCGGTCAAGACGGTCGACGCGAAGAACCTTCAGACGCTGAACCTCACGGTCGTCGGCATCATCGTGGTCTTCGTGTGCGTGATGCTGGTCAACTCGCTTTATGCGGCGACGACTTACCGCAGCCGGGAGTTCGGCCGGCAGCGGCTGGCCGGGGCGAGCCCGGGGCAGGTGCTGGGCACGGTGGGCGTGGAGGGGCTGATCCTCACGGCGGTCGGGCTGTTCTTCGGCACGGTGGCGGCGCTGGCCGGGATCATCCCGTTCACGCTCGTCCGCACCGACTCGGTGCTGCCCCACCAGGGCCTCGGCATCTGGCTGGCGGTGGTGGCGATCGCGGCGGCCGCGACGATCGGGACGAGTCTGGCCACGGCCCACCGGGTGCTGCGTACTCCGGCGGTGGAGGCGGTGGGACTGGCGGCGTGAGGGGCCTCGGCGAGCGACGGGCGTCACTTCGGTGACGCCCGTCGCCGTGCCGTCCGCCACCACGTGCACCACGTGACAGAACCGGTGAACAAGCGCTTAGATAGTTGACGGAACGAGTTCGCGCCGCCCTGGAGGCCCCGTTGCTGTTCACATCCGTCGACGACGTCTCCGCACGCCTCGCCGAGACCGGCTATCTCGCCTCCCCCGCGGTCGCCACGACCGTCTTCCTCGCCGACCGGCTCGGCAAGCCGCTCCTGGTCGAGGGCCCCGCCGGGGTCGGCAAGACGGAGCTCGCCAAGGCGGTCGCCGAGGTCGCCGGGGCGCGGCTGGTCCGGCTCCAGTGCTACGAGGGCGTGGACGAGTCCCGGGCCCTGTACGAGTGGAACCACGCCAAGCAGCTGCTGCGGATCAGCGCAGGCCGGGACGAGACGTGGGACGAGGCACGCACCGACATCTTCAGCGAGGAGTTCCTGCTCTCCCGGCCCCTGCTGACGGCGATCCGCGGCGACGAGCCCAAGGTGCTCCTGATCGACGAGACCGACAAGGCGGACGTCGAGGTCGAGGGACTGCTGCTCGAGGTGCTCAGCGACTTCCAGGTCACGGTCCCCGAGCTGGGCACGATCACCGCGTCCCGCCGCCCCTTCGTCGTCCTCACCTCCAACGCCAGCCGCGAGCTGTCGGAGGCGCTGCGCCGTCGCTGCCTGTTCCTGCACATCGGGTTCCCCGAGGAGGAGCTGGAGCGGCGGATCGTACAGCTGAAGGTGCCGGGTCTCGACGAGACGCTGGCGAAGTCCGTGGTCCGGGTCGTCGGAGCGCTGCGGGCGATGGACCTGCGCAAGGTGCCCTCGGTCGCGGAGACCATCGACTGGGCGCGCACACTGCTCGCGCTCGGCGCGGACCACCTCGACGAGACGGTTGTACGGGACAGTCTGGGCGTGCTGCTCAAGCACCAGGACGACATCCTCAAGGCGGGGGCCAAGCTCGACCTGGACGCGGTGTGAGCACCGCGGAGCGGCTCACCTCCCTGGTCGGCGCCCTGCGCACGCACGGTGTGAGCATCGGGACCGGTGAGACGGTGGACGCGGCGCAGGCGGTCGAGGCGCTCGGGTTCGCCGACCGCGAGCGGCTGCGGGAGGGCCTGGCGGCGACCCTGTTGCACAGCCCGGCCCAACGGCCGGTTTTCGACCCGGTGTTCGACCTGTACTTCCCGCGGGGCGTCGGCGCGCCCGACACCGGCCCCGCGGACCGGGAGGAGCTGCGCGAGCGACTCGCCAGGGCTCTGGCCGCCAACGACGAGACCCTGATGGCCCGGCTCGCGGCGGAGGCCGTCGACGGGTTCGGCGGATACGGCAACTCCCCCTCCTCGGACGGCTGGTCGTCGTACCAGACGCTCGACCGGTTGCGCCCGCAGACCCTGCTCGCGCGCGTCCGGGACGACGTGCGGGGGCAGCAGGGCATGTCCGGGTTCACAGACCGGCTCCTTGAGGACGAGATCCGGCGGCGCATCGAGGCGTTCCGCGCGCTGGTGGCGGCGGAGGCCCGGCGACGGGTGGCCGAGCGGCGGGACCGGGACGAGATCGCGAGGCGGGCAGTGGCGCCGACGACCGACCGGGTCGACTTCCTGTTCGCGGGGAAGGACCGGCTGGCCGAACTGCGGCGGACGGTCCAGCCGTTGGCCCGCAAGCTCGCCACCCGGCTCGCGGCCCGCCGCCGGCGTGCCGCGCGGGGCAGTATCGATCTGCGGCGGACGCTGCGCGGTTCGCTGTCGACGGGTGGGGTGCCGATGAAGCCGGTGCTGCGCAGGCGTCGGCCGGCCCGGCCCGAACTGGTGCTGCTGTGCGATGTGTCGGGCTCGGTTTCGGGGTTCTCGGACTTCACGATGCTGCTGGTGCAGGCGCTGCACGACCAGTTCAGCAAGGTGCGGGTGTTCGCCTTCGTCAACCGTCTCGACGAGGTCACCCGGCTCCTCGAACACGGGGCGGCCGACGCGGAGGGGCTGGGTGCGCGTATCCGCGCCGAGGCCACGCTCACGGGGTGGCACGGCAGCAGCGACTACGGCGTGGCGCTGGGCGAGTTCGCGTCTCTGTACGGGGACGCGCTGAGCCCGCGCACGACGGTGTTCGTCCTCGGTGACGCCCGCACCAACATGAGCGACCCGAACCTGCCCGCCGTCCGGGAGATCGCCGAACGGGCCCGCCGCGTCTACTGGTTGAACCCGGAGGCGGGTGCGCAGTGGGGCACAGGCGACTCGGCGGCGTACGAGTACGCCGAGTTGGTGGAGATGCACGAGTGCCGCAATGTCCGCCAGCTCAGCGCCCTGGTGGGGCGGTTGCTGCCGATCTGACCGGGGCCACGGAAATCCCTTTGTCAGGCCGGGGGACGCGGTTCGACACTGAGGTCATGCTCGGATTCGTCAGGACCGACAACGAAGCCCTCGTCTCCTGCCTGGGCGACCCTCAGCGTGCCGTCGCCGCCTACCACGAACTGCTCCGGCGCGGCTCGGCCGCCCTGGACGCCGTCCGGGCAGGTCTGCGCGACGAGAATCCGGCCGTCCGCGAGGGCTGCTGCCGTCTGCTCGACCATCTGGTCGACACCGAGTCCATGGACGCGCTCACCGCCATGGCCGACGACCCCGACGCCCGGGTCAGGATCGCCGCGTTCCACGCGCTGGCCTGCGACCGGTGCAAGGACGACGCGTGTGCGCCGGGCGCCGAACAGGTCCTGGAACCCGCGCTGCGGCACCTGGCCGACGATCCCGACCCACAGGTGCGCATGCGGGCCGCCGAGCTCGTCGGCAAGTTCGCCCACACCGACGAGCGAGCCGTCATGGCCCTGGAGGCCAGCCGCGCCGGCGATCCGAGCCCGGCCGTCCGGAAGAAGGCGGCCTGGTACGCACCCGGCGGAACCATCCACCGGCGAACCGCTCCGCGCGCGTACCGCTGACTCAGGCCGCCAGCTGCGGATACAGGGCCGAGAGGTCCGCGGCGAGGCCGGCCTTCACCTGTCGGGTCAGGTCGTCGGCGAGTACCTCGAAGGCGCCGGACTCGATGCCGTCGAGGGCCTGCGCGGCCACGCTCTCGGGCGTGACCTTCGGGGCATCGATCTTCGCGGTCATGTCCGTGTCGACGTACCCGACATGCAGTCCGGTGACCTCGATGCCGCGCGGCCTCAGGTCCAGGCGCAGGGAGTTGGTCTGCGACCACAGCGCCGCCTTGGAAGCGCTGTAGGAACCGGCGACGCCGAGCCACGACAGCACCGAGTGGACGTTGAGGATATGGCCGCCGCCGTTGCGTTCGATGACCGGCACGAAGGCGCGGGTCACGAGGAGCGGGCCGTAGAAGTTGGTCTCGAACTCGCGGCGGACGTCGTCGACGGGTGCGTCCAGGAAGCTCGCGTTCACGGACGCGCCGGCGTTGTTGATCAAAAGGGTGACGTCCTGGGCCTGTTCGGCGGCGGCCGCGACGGAGGCGGGGTCGCTCACCTCCAGGGCGAGCGGTACCGCGTCGGGGTGGGTGACGGTCCGCGGGTCGCGTGCGGTGGCGTACACCTTCTTCGCCCCACGCTCGTACAGGGCGGTCACCAGCGCCCGGCCGATGCCGCGGCTGCCGCCGGTGACCAGGGCGACGGAACCTTCGATGGTGGTCATGAAAAATCTCCAGGAACGTCGAGAAACCGATTGGTTTACCTAGACCCACACAGTAAACCGATCGGTTTCCGATGGCAAGGCGGGACCTCTTCCCTACGCTCCGAAGCGACGAAGGGGGTCGCATGAAGGCAGTCGTCCAGGACCGGTACGGCTCGGCGGACACACTGGAGTTGAGGGAGGTCGAGCAGCCCGTACCGGCCGCCGACGAGGTGCTCGTGCGCGTGCACGCGGCCTCGGTCAACGCCTACGACTGGCACTACCTGCACGGCGACCCGAAGATCGCCCGGCTGTCGTTCGGGCTGCGCGCGCCGAAGGTGCGGATCCGGGGCCGGGACTTCGCGGGCCGCGTCGAGGCGGTCGGCGCCGAGGTCAAGGGGCTGCATCCGGGCGACGAGGTGTACGGCGAGGCGGCCGGGACCTTCGCAGAGTTCGTGTGCGCCAAGGACAGCGAGACGGACCTCAAGCCCGCCGGCCTCTCCTTCGAGCAGGCGGCCGCGATGCCGCTGGCCGCGAACACCGCACTCATCGGACTGCGGGACGTGGCCCGCGTCAGGGCCGGGCAGTCCGTCCTGGTGAACGGCGCGTCGGGCGGTGTGGGGACCTTCGCCGTACAGCTCGCGAAGGCGTACGGCGCCGAGGTGACCGGCGTGTGCGGCGCGCGCAACGTCGAGCTCGTCGGATCGCTCGGGGCGGACCAGATCGTCGACTACACCCGGGAGGACTTCACCCGCGCCGGACGCCGCTACGACGTCGTACTGGATCTGGTGGGCAATCGCTCACTGCGCGATCTGCGGCGCGCCACGGCCCCGGCCGGGACCGTCGTCCTGTCCGGCGGTGGCGTGTACGAGGGCGGCAGCGTGCTCGGTCCGGTGCGGCTCACGCTCCGGGGACTGCTCCTGTCCCCCTTCGCCCGGCAGCGGGTGCGCCAACTCCCGGCGAAGGCACGCAAGGACAACCTGGGCGTCCTGCGGGAATTGGCCGAGGCAGGAACGATCGCCCCGGCCGTCGAGCGGATGTATCCGCTGAGCGAGGCGGCCGAGGCCATCCGGCATCTGGAGGTGGAGCACGCGCGCGCGAAGATCGTCGTCACGGTGTGAACGGTGACGGCGCGGGACCGTCGTGAGCCTCACTTGCCCTTCGCGTAGTCCCTCGCCATGCCACCGGCGAAGTCGTAGACCACGCACTGCTCGTCGCCGACGACCCAGGCGTCGTGCCCGGGTGGCAGCACGAAGATGTCGCCGGGGCCCACTTCGCCCTCGCCGCCCTCGTCCATGACGAAGCGCATGCGGCCCGAGACCACATAGCCGTTGTGGTGGACCTCGCAGCTCTCGGTGCCCGCGATGGGTCCCACCGACTCGGACCAGCGCCAGCCCGGCTCGAAGGTGCCCACGGCGAAGTCCAGTCCGCTCATGTGGACCGCTTCGAGGTGGCCACGCGGGAAATCGCGGCGCTCGTCCGGCTTGTCGAGCGTCTTCACCTCAAACATGACGACTCTCCCTTCCGGCCGTGTTGCGGTACGGCCGGGGCAGGTCTCCGTCTCCCGCCCCTTCTGGGCAGCACCGGCGGGGGCCCAGCCCCATCACTCCATCCTCCGCCTGTCCAGGCGGGCCCGCCATCCGGGTGACGGCCGGTCGGGTCAGTCCCCGCCCGCGCAGAGCCGCGCGAAGCGGTCCGCGTCGACATTGCCCCCGGAGACGATCACCCCGATCCGGTCCGGCAGGCCGCTCATCCGGCCGCTGAGCAGGGCGGCCAGCGGGCTCGCGCCGCTCGGCTCCACGACGATCTTCAGCCGCTCGAAGGCGAACCGCATGGCCGCGCGGATCTCGTCGTCGGAGGCCAGTGCGATCTCGTCGACCAGGCGCCGGTTCACCGAGAAGGTCAGCTCGCCGGGCGTGTGCAGGGCCTGTCCGTCGGCGATGGTCTTCGGCACCGGGATGCTGATGCGCCGCCCCGCCGCCAGGGAGCGCTTGGTGTCGTCGCCGGCCTCCGGTTCCACGCCGATCATGCGGATGCCCGGGTGCAGGCCCTTGGCGGCGGTCGCGCTGCCCGCCATCAGCCCGCCCCCGCCGACGGGTGCGAGCAGGGCTCCCAACTCTCCTGTCTCCTCCAGAAGTTCGAGGGCCGCCGTGCCCTGTCCCGCCATCACGTGCGGATGCTCGTACGGCGGGATGAGCGCCAGGCCCCGCTCGGCGGCCAGGGCCTCGGCGATGGCCTCGCGGTCACCGGTGTAGCGGTCGTACGTGACGATCTCGGCGCCGTACCCCTCGGTGGCCGCGCGCTTGGAGCGCGGGGCGTCCTCGGGCATGACGATCACCGCGCTGGTACCGAGCTCGCGGGCGGCCAGGGCGACGGCCTGGGCGTGGTTCCCGGAGGAGTAGGCGGCGATGCCCCGGGCCAGTTGATCCGGGGTCAGCCGGGAGGCCGCGTTGTAGGCGCCGCGGAACTTGAAGGCGCCGACCCGCTGGAAGTTCTCGCACTTGAGGAAGACCTCGGCGCCGACCAGGGCGTCGAGGGTCCGCGAGCGCAGCACCGGTGTGCGGTGCGCGACGCCCTTGAGCCGGGCGGCGGCCTCCCGGACGTCGTCCAGGGTGACCGGCGGGGTGCTGGTCGTCACGAGGGCCCTCCAGTGTTCGCCTGTTTTCGGGACTGGGACAGATAGCTGTACGCGGAGGCACGGGAGATCCCGAGCCGTCCCGCCACCTGCTCGATCGCCCGCCGGACCGCGAACACGCCCCGTTCGTCCAGGCTGCGGAACAGGTCCAGGCGCCCGGCGCGGTCGAGCAGCGCCCACGACTGGTGCCGGTGCGCGTCGAGCATGACGTCGACGACGGAGTCGATGTCGTCGCCGAAGATGGTGACGGGTGGTTCCGCGGGGGCGGTGCCGATCCCGGCCAGGGCGCCCAGCAGGGCGTGGACCTCGCTCGCGGCGGTTGCGTCGACATTGACGCACAGTGCGCCGAACACCGCGCCGGAGGGGTCCCTCAGCAGCATGGTCGACGACTTCACGAGCTTGCCGGTGTCGGTCCGGGTCACGTAGTTCAGCTCGTCGGCCGCCTCGTCGCCCCGGGCCACCATCCGCATGCCGATCTGGCTCATCGCCCCGCCCACCGTGCGTCCGGTCACCGAGCCGGCGATGGCCACCACCGACCTCTCCGGTCTCCGGTAGTCGTGCAGCACCACCTCGCAGACCGGCCCGAAGGTCGCCGCGATCCCGTCGACGACCGATGTGAGCGCGGCGATGATCGCGTCCCGCTCGGCCTCCATCACGGCCTCCCCTCCACCAGTCGCTCTAGACTAGCAATCCAGCATCTAGACCACCAGTCCAATCCCTTTCCCTTTCCGGTCTTTGTCCGCGAATCTTGACGGCCCGAATGTTACCGGTAACATCACTCTCTATGTCCTCGACGCCGATACCCGCGCGCACTCCGGCCACTGGAGACCGTGCGATACGGCGCCAGGGTGGCCGCGACCGCATGACGGTCTGTCTCCTGCCGGCGTCCGTACGGGAGTTGGCGCCCTACGCGTACGCCGGTGTCGGTCTGTTCATCGCGCCGATCTTTCCGACCGGCCTGCCCTGGCCGCACCGGGACGCCCCCGGCGCCCGACGGGCCGGCGCCCTGGTCATCGCCGCCTCGATGATCGGCGGTGTGGCGGCCGGACCGACGCTGGGCAAGGCCATCGAGTGGTCCGGGATCCGGGCCGTGCCCCTCCTTCTGAGCTGCGTCCCGGCACTGTGCCTGGCCGCAACCCTCTGGCTCCTCCGCAGCACCCGAACTCCCCTGATCTCCCGCTGACTCGAAGGGATGCCCCGCATGCCCGCTCTGACGACGTCCTCCGACGGTTTCCTCCTGCACGGCGAGCCGTTCCGGATCATCTCCGGAGCCATGCACTACTTCCGTATCCACCCCGACCAGTGGACCGACCGGCTGCGCAAGGCCCGGCTGATGGGCCTCAACACCATCGAGACGTATCTGCCGTGGAACCTCCACGAGCCCGAGCCCGGCACCCTGGTCCTGGACGGCTTCCTCGATCTGCCCCGGTGGCTGCGCCTCGCCCAGGACGAGGGCCTGCACGTCCTGTTGCGCCCGGGGCCGTTCATCTGCGCCGAGTGGGACGACGGCGGTCTGCCCGCCTGGCTGCTCGCGGACCCCGACATCCGGCTGCGCAGCAGCGACCCCCGTTTCACCGGGGCGTTCGACGGCTATCTCGACCAACTCCTGCCCGCACTGCGGCCGTTCATGGCGGCACACGGCGGGCCGGTGATCGCCGTGCAGGTGGAGAACGAGTACGGGGCGTACGGCGACGACACCGCGTATCTCAAGCACGTCCACCAGGCGCTGCGCGACCGCGGTGTCGAGGAGCTGCTGTACACCTGCGACCAGGCGAGCGCCGAGCACCTGGCGGCCGGTACCCTCCCGGGCACGCTCGCCACGGCCACCTTCGGCAGCCGGGTCGAGGAGAACCTGGCCGCCCTGCGCACCCATCAGCCTGAAGGCCCGCTGATGTGCTCGGAGTTCTGGGTCGGCTGGTTCGACCACTGGGGCGGACCGCACCACGTACGGTCCGCCGCCGACGCCGCGGCCGACCTGGACCGCCTGCTGTCGGCCGGCGCCTCGGTCAACATCTACATGTTCCACGGCGGCACCAACTTCGGCTTCACCAACGGCGCCAACCACAAGCACGCCTACGAGCCCACCGTCACGTCCTACGACTACGACGCCCCGCTCACCGAGAGCGGCGATCCCGGCCCCAAGTACCACGCCTTCCGCGAGGTGATCGCCCACCACACGGCCACGCCCGACGAGCCGGCCCCGGCGCCCGCACTCAAACTCCCGGTCACCGACGTCGAGTTGGCCCACCGGGCGCCGCTGCTGCCGTACCTCCGCGGGCTGTCGTCGACGGACACCGAGACCCCGGTGACGATGAACGAGCTGGGCGTGCACACCGGTTACGTGCTCTACCGCACCACGCTGCCCGGCTCGGGCGACGGGCTGCTGCGCTTCCCGGACGGCGTCGGCGACCGCGCGCAGGTCTTCGTGGACGGCGCCTCCGTGGGCGTACTGGAGCGGGAGCGGCACGACGAGACGCTGTCCGTACGCGTCCCGCACGCCGGTGCCGTTCTCGAGGTCCTGGTGGAGAACATGGGCGGGGTCAACTACGGGCCGCGTATCGGGGCGCCCAAGGGGCTGCTCGGCCCGGTGTCCTTCCAGGGCACCGAACTGCGCGGCTGGGAGTGCCGGCCCGTGCCGCTGGACGACCTGGCCGCCGTGCCGTTCGGGCCGTCCACGGCGACCACGGACGCGGTACCCGCCTTCCACCGGGGCACCTTCGAGGTGGACAGCCCGGCGGACACCTTCCTCTCCCTGCCGGGCTGGACGAAGGGCCAGGCCTGGGTCAACGGCTTCCATCTCGGCCGCTACTGGAACCGCGGCCCCCAGCACACGCTGTACGTCCCCGCTCCCGTCCTGCGCCCCGGCGCCAACGAACTGGTCCTGCTGGAGCTGCACGCCACCACCGGCACGCGCGCCCAGTTCACCGACACGCCCGACCTCGGACCGGAGAGCGATTGATGTCCCACCCGCATCGCCTGCGCCTCCCCTCCCCCGCCGGGCCTCCGCTGACCGGGCACCTGCCCTTCGCGGACGCCCCCGGGGTGCCCGATCCGATCGAGGTCACCAGCCGCTGGCTCACCCGCGGCGGCCGCCCGTGGTTCCCGGTGTCCGGCGAGTTCCACTACTCCCGCTACCCCGCCGGGGAGTGGGAGGAGGAGCTGCTGAAGATGAAGGCGGGCGGTGTCACCGCTGTCGCCAGTTACCTCATCTGGATCCACCACGAGGAGATCGAGGGCCGCGTCCGCTTCGACGGCGACCGCGACCTGCGCCGCTTCGCCGAGCTGTGCGCCCGGCACGGCCTGGACTTCATCCCCCGCGTCGGCCCCTGGTCGCACGCGGAGGTCCGGGGCGGCGGACTGCCCGACTGGGTGCTGGCCCGCGACTGCGTGCCCCGCACCGACGACCCGGTGTACCTGGACGCCGTACGCACCTGGTTCGCGGCGATCGCCGAGCAGTTGGACGGCCTCGACCGGGCCCACGGCGGGCCGGTCGTGGCGATCCAGATCGAGAACGAGCTCTACGACCAGCCCGGCCACCTGCTGACGCTGAAGCGGATGGCCCAGGAGGCCGGACTGAGCGCGCCCCTGTGGACGTCGACCGCCTGGGGTGGTGTGCAACTCCCGCCGGACGAACTGCTTCCGCTGTACGGCGGTTACACGGAGGCCTTCTGGACCGAGGCCGACGGCGGCTGGCCCGACACCTGCCGCAAGCACTTCTTCTTCACCCACCAGCGCGACGACGAGGGCATCGGATCCGACCTGCGCCCGGTGCGCGTACGCGGCAGCGCGCCCGACGCGTTCGCGGACCGGTTCCCCTGGGCCACCTGCGAGTTGGGCGGAGGCATGGCGGTGTCGTACCACCGTCGGCCGTACGTCGACCCCGACGACATCGGCGCGCTCGGCCTCACCAAGATCGGCTGCGGCTCGGTCTGGCAGGGCTACTACATGTTCCACGGCGGCACCAACCCGGCGGGTGAGCTCAGCACCCTCCAGGAGTCGCACGCCACCGGCTATCCGAACGACCTGCCCGTGCTGATGTACGACTTCCAGGCCCCGCTCGGCGAGTACGGTCAGTACCGGCGGACCTACCACGAACTTCGGCTCCAGCACCTGCTGTTGGCGGACTTCGGGCACCTGATCGCCCCCATGGAGTCCGTACTGCCCGAGCGGCGGCCGGACGGGCAGTTCGACCGGGAGACCCTGCGCTGGGCGGTACGCGGGGACGGCACCGCGGGCTTCCTGTTCGTCAACAACCACCAGCCGCACGAGCAGCTGCCGGAGCGCCCCGAGACGTCCTTCACGGTCGACTTTCCTTCAGGCGGAGGTGAGTTGACCCTGCCCAGCGCTCCCGTCACGGTCCCGAGCGGCGCGTACTTCTGCTGGCCGCTGCGTCTGGACGTGGCCGGTCTGCGGCTGGAGTGGGCCACCGCCCAGCCGGTGTGCACGGTCGACGTCGACGGCTGTACGGTCCTGGTGCTGGCCGCGACGGACGGCATCGCGCCCGAACTCGCCCTCGACGCGGCCACGGTGTCGGCCGTGCGCACGCCCACCGGGGATGTCGTCCCGGCCGGCGACCGGCTGCTGGTGACCGGGCTGCGGCCCGGCACCGACGCCCTCGTGGAGGTGGACACCGCCGAGGGCGGGAGGGTCGGTCTGCTGGTGCTGGACGCGGCAAGGGCCCGTACCGTCTACCGGGGCGAGGCGTGGGGTGCCGCGCGGCTGGTGCTGAGCGGGGACGGCGTGGTCTTCGACCGGGACGCGGTACGGCTGCACGGTTCGGGGACGGCGACATCGTTCGCCGTGCTGCCCGCGCCCGAGCGGGCGCCCGTGGTGGACGGGGTGCGGGCGGAGGCGGTCACGGACGGGGTGTTCACCCGTTACGCGGTCCCGGCGGCGCCGGCCGTCGAGGGCTCCGCGCCCGAGGTGACCCTCGTGCGGGCCGCCGGGCGCGCCCCCGAGACCGTCACCGGTGTCCTGGGCCGGGCGAGCGCGCCGGCCGACAAGTGGTTCGACACCGTGGCCGCCGAGTACCACGTCGAGGTGCCGGACGGGCTGCCGCCCGGGACGCTGCTGCGGCTGCACTGGAGCGGGGACGTGGGGCGGGCGTACGTGGGGGACTCGCTGGTCGCCGACCAGTTCTGGTCCGGGCGGGTCTGGGACATCGGCCTGGACCGGATTCCCGCGGACGCGCTGCGCGCCGAGGGTCTGCGGCTGCGGGTGCTGCCGCTGCACGCGCAGGCGCCGGTCCATCTGCCCGAGCAGGCGCACGGTGCCCGGGAGACGGCCGCCGTCACGCACGCCGAGTGGATCACCCGGCACACCTGGTCGGTCCCGGCGGCCTGACCTGCCGTGAAGCCCCGTGCACCTGCCGGATCCCCGGTCCCGGTCCGCCTATGCTGTGCTCCCCGGGCGGGCCGGGACCGTTGTACCACCGCCGCCACCACGTCGAGGACACCACCACCATGACTCCAAGCCCCGCCGAGGGAGCCGCACCGAAGGGGCGCAGCCGACGCAACTTCGCCGGTTCGCGTCCGGTGATGGACGACGTGGCCCGGCTGGCCGGTGTCTCCAAGCAGACCGTCTCCCGGGTGCTCAACGAGCATCCGTCCGTCCGCCCGGAGACCCGCGAGGCGGTCCTGACGGCCATGCGGACCCTCGGCTACCGGCCCAGCCGCAGCGCCCGTTCGCTGGCCAGCGGACGAACCCGGATGCTCGGGGTGATCACCTTCGACGCCGCGCGCTACGGGCCCGCCGCGATCCTCACCGCCATCAACTCCGCGGCCCAGGAGGCCGGTTATCTGCTGAGCTCCATCTCCCTGGACTCGGCCGAGCGCGACACGGTCGTCGAGGCCGTCGACCGGCTCTCCGCCGAGGGCGCGGACGGCGTGATCGCCATCGCCCCGCAGCTGTGGGTGGGCCACGCTCTGGCGGACACCCGTCTGGACACCCCGCTGGTGGTGCTGGAGAACGGCTTCGACGCGGAGACCGAGCGGGTCACCGGTGACTCGCGGGAGGGTGCCCGCAAGGCCACCGAGCACCTGCTGGGGCTCGGCCACCCGACCGTCTGGCACATCGCGGGCCCGAGCGGCTGGACCTCCGCCGACCAGCGTCTGACGAGCTGGCGCTCCACGCTGGAGGCGGCCGGAGTACCGGTCCCCGAGCCGCTGTTCGGCGACTGGAGCGCCGACTCCGGCTACCACCTGGGCCGCCGGCTGTCCCGGCGCGCGGACGTCACCGCGGTGTTCGTGTCCAACGACCAGATGGCACTCGGGGCCCTGCACGCCTTCCACGAGGCGGGCCGCTCGGTGCCGGGCGAGATCAGCGTGGTGGGCTACGACGACATCCCCGAGGCCGCGCATCTGCTTCCGCCGCTGACGACCGTGCGCACCGACTTCGCGGAGATCGGCACCCGGTCCCTGCGGCTCCTGCTGAGCCGGATCGACGACTCGGCACCTCCGCCGCCCGACTCCCTCGTCCCGGTCGATCTCGTGATCCGCGCGAGCAGCGGGGCGGCGCCGGGGCGCTGAGGGCGGTGCCGTCCAGGTCCTGTCGCCTCACGAGTCCGTGGATGCCCGGACGATCATGTCGATGGCCAGGGTGCGGGCGGTGCCGCGCGGCGCCTCGCCGGCGAGTATCCCGCAGAGCAACCGGACGCATTCCGCGCCCATGTGACGGGGTCTCAGGTCGATCGCGGTGATCGGGGGTTCCGCGGTCCGCATCGCCGCGCTGTCCACGCAGGAGGCCAGCAGCAGGTCCTCGCCCACGACCCGGCCCGCCGACCGGATCTCGGGCAGGACGGCCGCCGCGGCCCCGTCGGCCGCGCACACGATCGCGTCGGTCTCCGGCGCCTCGGTGAGCAACTGCCCTACGACGCCGCGGAGCACGTCAGGTGGGGACCCGAACGGCGCTCTACGCAGGAGCTGTTGGATGCCGTGCTCGGCGCACCAGTGCGCGTAGGTGTGCTGGAGGGTGAGGGCCCAGTCGGCGGTGGAGTCGGAGGTGATGAGCGCGGGTCTGCGGGCGCCCCTCGCCCGCAGATGGTCGAGGAGTTCCGTCAGGGAGGTCTCGTGGTCGGACCAGATCACGCCGGTGGGCTGTGCGGCGCCGCCGTAGCGCTCGGCCGTGACGACCGGGAGCCCCGCGCTCATCAGCTGGTCCACGACCGGGTTGTCCGGCATCGGGTCGCACAGGATCAGCCCGTCCACCTGCGGGATGCGGCCGGAGGACACCAGGGTCACGTTCAGCCCGGCGCGCGCGGCCTGTTCGGCGGCGCCGAACACGAAGGACATGTAGTACTCGGCGCTGGTGAGGAACTCCGGGATGTGCAGCGCGATGGTGTCCGTCACCGAGGTCCGCAGGCTGCGGGCGCTGCGGTTGGGCGTGTATCCGAGGCGCCGGGCGGTGTCCAGGACGGCCCGGCGGGTCGCGTCGGACACCCGGCCGTGGCCGCGCAGCGCGTCCGACGCGGTGGTCTTGGAGACGCCCGCCCCACGGGCGACGTCGGCGAGGGTGGCGGACGCGCCGGGTCCGGTCGGCATGCGGGCGTTCCTGGCCGGCACCCGCCTCACCAGCCGTGGGTCAGCACGTCGTCCAGGGCGGCGGCGAACACGTCGGCGCTCCGCCGGGTCAGGCACAGGGGTGGCTTGATCTTCAGTACGCACTGTCTGTCCGAGGTCGGCTGGACGATCACGCCGAGCTCGCGCAACCGGTCGCAGATCGCGGCGGTCTCCTCGGTGGCGGGCTCCAGGGTCTCGCGATCCCTGACGAACTCGACGCCCAGATACAGCCCGGAGCCGTGCACCGCGCCGATCAGCGGGTGCCGGGCGGCGAGTTCCTCCAGCAGCCGCTTCAAGTACCCGCCCGTCTCCAGCGCGTTGTCCTGGAGCCGCTCGTCCCGCAGCACGTCCAGCACGGTCAGTCCGACCACGCTGCTGACCGGACTGCCACCGGCCGAGGAGAAGAAGTAGCCCTGGCTGCGGTAGGCGTCGGCGATCTCGCGCCGGGTGATCACCGCGCCCAGCGGGTGCCCGTTGCCCATCGCCTTGGCGACGGTGACGACGTCCGGTACCACGCCCTGCTGTTCGAACCCCCAGAAGTGGGTGCCGAGTCGGCCGTAGCCGACCTGCACCTCGTCCGCGATGCACAGACCGCCGGCGGCGCGGGTGGCCTCGTAGACCTCCTGGAGGTAACCGTCCGGGAGGGGAAGGCCGCCCGCGTTGCCGTAGAAGGGCTCACAGATGAAGGCGGCGAGCCGGTGGCCCTGTGCGGCGAGTTCGGTGATCCGCGCGGCGGCCTCGGGGCCGTACCGCCGTGCCTCGGCGCCGCGCCGTCGGCCCCGGTAGGAGTTGGGGGCGGCGACGGTGTGGATCCAACTCGGCCGTGAGGAAAGGGCGTTCGGATTGTCCGCGATCGAGGTGGAGACCGCGTCGCTCGCGTACGTCCATCCGTGGTACGCCTCCTCGACCGAGACGGTGTCCTGCCGTCCCGTCGCCGCCCAGGCCAGGCGCAGGGCGAGGTCCACGGCCTCGGAGCCGCTGTTGACGAGGAAGACGGTGTCCAGTTCCGCGGGCAGGAGCGCGGTGAGCCGCTCGGAGAGTTCCACCACCGAGCCGTAGTGGAAGCGGGAGTTGGTGTTGAGGCGCCGCCACTGCCGGTGCACGGCGTCGCTCAGCCCGGGGTGGCCGTGGCCGAGGATGGTCACGTTGTTGAGCATGTCGAGATAGCCGCGGCCCTGGGTGTCGACGAGGTGGTGGCGCCAGCCGCGTTCGATGCGGGGCGGCTCGTCGTAGTAGTGCTCCTGGACGGTGGCGAAGGCGCGGTCGCGGCGGTCGAGGAGATCCTTGTCGGCGGACGGCTCCTCCGGGTCCCGCCCGGTGATCAGTGCCGTCGGGTCCGGGCTCACCGCCAGCCAGCCCGCGGCCAGGTCCGGGGTGGCGAACCGAGGGGGGTGCCGGTCGGCCAGGGTCGACAGCTGGAGGCCGAGGGGGTGCCCGCCGTCCCGCTCGGCGACGGTGCCGAGGCGCCGGCCGGCGGCGATCGGCCCGGATGCGGCCGGGTCGGCGATGCCGTACAGCCACAGGACCGGTCCCTCGCCGCGCAGCTCGAGCGTGCCATCGGCGTGCCGGGTGAGCGTGCCCGCCCAGGGCGCGCGCACCTCCAGGGGGTGCGCGAGATGCAGGTCCACTCCGAGGGCGCAGGTCGCCGGGAGGTCCGTGGTGTCGAGCGTGGTGCGGGTGAGGCGGAACTCGCCGTGCCGGGTACGGGCCGCCGGCCGGCCGGAGGCCAGGGCGGCTTCGGCGTCCGCCTCCAGCCAGCGGCCCGTGTGCAGGTCGTCGCTCTGCGCCGAGAGGTCGAGCGCCGGAATGTCGTCGGGCAGGTCCGGCAGCATGCGGTGGGCGGGGACGACGGCGACCTGCGGCAGGGGGCGGCCGAGTGCCTCCCGCAGTTGGGCCGTCATCACCTGCGCCGGGACGGAGACGGCCGACTCGAACATGGCCCACTCCCGGTCCAGGGCGGCGGACGCGTAGCCGTTGTCCGGGTCCTGGAGGACGTCGTACTGCCCACTGACCACCATGACCGCGGCCCGCAGCACGACGAGCGGCCACAGCGCGGCCGTCTCGCTGTCGGAGAGGGGGCGTACGGCGTCGAAGGCGCGGACGGCGGGCAGGACGGAGGCGGGCCCGGCGCCGTGGTGATGCAGGACGGAGGTGCAGGTGACGGCGAGTTCCGCCACGGTCCAGCCGGTGCCGAGGTCCCCGAAGTCGATCACGCCGACGGGCATCCGCCGGCCGTCCTTCGACGTCTCGCAGACGACGTTGTTGTCGGTGATGTCGCCGTGGACGAACTGGACCGGCAGGTCCTTCGCATGCGGCTCCACGAGGGCGTACGCGGTGCGGGCGGCGCTCAGCACCCGGTCGGCGCGGGCCCGGTCGGGCCAGTGCGGGGCGAGGGCCTCGACCACGTCGAGGGCGTTGCGCAGGTCCCAGGGCCGGAAGCGGTCGCAGTCGGGGGCGGTGAAGTCGGCGAGGGCGGCGGCGATCTGCCCGGCGAGTGCACCGAGGCGGGCGACGACGGCGGGGGCGAGATAGCGGCTGTCCATGATCGGCTCACCCGGCACGAAGTGCAGCAGCCGACAGGAGAGTTCGGCTCCGTCCAGGGGGAAGGGCTGCACCACGTCGCCGTCGGCGCCGGGGATCGCCCGGGGCAACCGGAGGCCGGGGAGCGCAGCCGCCAGGTGCTCCACGGCGTCGCACTGGGCCCTCAACTCGGCCGTCCCGGTGGCGGGGTTGGCGACTTTGAGGACGTACTCCCCCGCCGCGCCGCGCACCCGGTAGTTGCGGTCCTGCTGGCTGCCCAGGTCCCGCACGGTGCCCCGCACCCCGAACCGGGCCGCCAGCACGGCGGACGCGGTGGCCTCGTCGATCGGTGCGACGGGTCGCACCAGCCAGTCCGTGGACGGCAGGCCCATGGGTCCGCTCCGCTCCGCTTCGGCGGCGAGACGCCGCCGCTCCCTTGCCGGAACGTTCCGGCACTTCTTGGGACGACGGTAGGGGGAACCGTGTTCCCTGGTCAACGCTCCCGGTCAACGTCAACGCTCCTGGTCACCGCGTCTGGTCGGGCGAGCGGGGCTCGTGACGGGGGCGGACCAGGCGGTCGGGCTTTCCTCGGTCTCACCCGTCACGGTTCACCGGGATTACCCCTGGGGATACGGGTTACCCGCACGATGGGTCCCTGGGGAGCCGCGGCGGCGGTTCACGGTGGCTTGTCCCGTGTGTGCCCGCGGTGTGGGGCTGCCGGCACACAGCGGCGTCGGCCCGCTCAGCAGATTCGAGCGGGCCGACGCGCGCCTTCGCTCATGCTCTCCCGCGTGCGACGCCGGACGCCGTCCTGGACGTTCCCGGCACCGATGTGCCCCGGAGGCGATGCGGACCCCGCATTGATGAGTTCCCCGGAACGGGCGTCGTCCCTGCCGGGCCGATCCGCCCGTCCCTCTCCTCTCCACGCGTCGGGCCGTCGCGGCCCCGGTGGCTAGGGCCAGTGGCGCAGGAGCAGTGCCGGTGCGCGACGCGCGAGCCAGGCGCCGGCCAGGCCGATGGCCGCACCGGCGGCGACATCGCTGGGATAGTGGGCGCCCGACTGCACCCGTTCGACGGCGACCATGGTGGCCGGCAGGGCGCACAACGCGCCCGCGGCCGGCCAGGTGGGGGCGACGGCGGCGGTGAAGGCGACCGCGGCCGCCGTGTGCCCGGAGGGGAACGAGGACGAGTCGGGGCGATCGGCGACCTCGTCGTGCGGGATCCACTCCGCGGGCGGCCTGGGACGGCCGGCCAGTTGCTTGCACACACCGTTCGACACCAGCTGGGCCACGGCCAGGGCCGCCAGTCCGGTGGCCGCCGCCCTGCGGCCCCGCCCCCCGCCCTTCCACGCCATCACGGCGGCGGCACCGCACCACAGCTTGGAGCTCTCAGCGGCCTCCTCCACCGCCGACAACACCTTGGCCACACCCGGCGGGATCCGGGAAGCCGCCCGCCGCGTCAGAGCCCCGTCGACCTCTTGCCCGTCCGTCAACCACCTCATGACCTGCGGTTGTCCCAAGCTCCCCGAGATAAGCAGTCCAAGCCCGGATCATTCCGTCACTCGTCGCGCGCCGGTCCTGATTCGTCGAGCCGGCGGAGGTCCTGCTCGTCCCACGTCCTGGTGTCGCGCGGCTCCGTGTAGGGCTCGTTGTCCGGCGGCATGCCTCCGGCGATCGCCCGCTGCCGGACGGTCTCGGCGTCGAACTCCAGGCCCAGGAGAATCGCCAGGTTGCTGATCCACAGCCAGACCAGGAAGACGATGACGCCGGCCATGGTGCCGTAGGTCTTGTTGTACGAGGCGAAGTTGGCGACGTAGAACGCGAATCCGGCGGACGCGATCAGCCAGATGAGCAGGGCGAGAACGCTTCCCGGTGTGATCCACCTGAACCCCTTCACCCGGGCGTTCGGGGTGGCCCAGTACAGGAGCGCGATCATGATCGTGACCAGGACCACCAGGACGGGCCACTTGGCGATCGCCCACACCGTCAGAGCAGTGTCGCCGATCCCGAGCGCTGTGCCCGCCTTGTGGGCGAGGGTGCCGGTGAAGACGACGATCAGGGCGCTGACGACGGCGAGCACCATCAGGACGACCGTCAGGCCGACCCGCACCGGAAGGATCTTCCATATCGGGCGGCCCTCCGGCATGTCATAGACCCGGTTGGCCGATCGCATGAACGCGGCCACGTACCCGGATGCCGACCACACGGCCAGGACGAGGCCGACGATCGCCATGACCGACCCGACCCCGGCGTTGCCCTGCAACTGCTCGACGGCCCCGGTGATGATGTCGCGGGCGGAGCCCGGAGTGAACTGCTTGAGATTCTTCAGCACCGTGTCCGTGGCGGACTTGCCGGTCAGGCCGAGCATCGACACCAGGACCAGGATGGCCGGGAAGAGCGACAGCAGACCGTAGTAGGTCAGCGCCGCGGCCCGGTCGGTCAGTTCGTCGTCCTTGAACTCCCGCAGGCTGCCCCGCAGCACAGCCCCCCACGCCGTCTTCGGCAGTTGCGACGGCGCGTCCGGGGCGCGCTCCTCCACGGCGGGCCCGGGGCCCACGTCCTCGGACGACGGGACCTCCCGCTGGGGAGCTTCGTCACCGCCGTGGTCGTCTTTCCGTCCAGGTAGATGCAGCTTCATGCGCGTCGAGTACCCCCGGACCCCCGCCCAATCAGGACAACGGTGGGAAGTGGCGCGAGCGTCCCGACCGCGATCCGAGACGATGCCGGGGAGTTCGACGGGCCCGGCTTCTGCATCCGAAGTCCGGGCGGGTGCCGCAGATCATGAACCGTCACGCGGCACTGTCACGCCGCGTCGAGACGTCGCTCGGGCCGTTCGGCAGCACCGCGCCGAGTGCGGGACCGGGCGCCGCCGCGGATCAGCCGCAGGTGACGTCCTCTGGCGTGACGCGGCGCCGACGACCTGGCCGACAATCGGTCCTCGATACGGTCCATGGCGTACAGCAGCGCCCCTAAGGCGGGCAGCAGCGACACAGCGACGGCGATCACAACGAGGGTTCCCTCCCGGCGACAACATGCAGCCGGGTGCCCGCCGGCGGCCGCTCAAGGCCCCCGAACCGGAAACTTCCCGCGCCCTCACCGCCCCCGATGGGCGGTGAGAGGGAGCGGCCCACGGGATCCCTCACGTTCAACCGCCTTCCCTCAAACCTTACTTCATCTCTTGACGTAAGTGGTCCATACCTTTAGGTTCCGGGTCAGCCAGACACCTCGCGACACCCCCACCCCCCATGAAGGGCTCTGCGCATGCACACCCTCGCGCGCCTCCGCAGATCCGGCGCCGCCACCCTCGCCACCGTGGCCGCCGCGTCCGCACTGACCACCCTGTCCACCCCGGCCGAGGCCGCCGCCACCGCGCTCCCCACCGGCTTTTCGACTGTCATGAACGCGGCAAGCGGTCGGTGTCTGGACGCCAGGTCGGCCGGCACCGCCAACGGCACCGTCGTCCAGCAGTACGCGTGCAACGGCAGCACGGCCCAGCAGTGGAGTTTCACCGCCACGAGCGACGGTTACGTCCGCATCGACAACCGCAACAACTCCAGCCAGGTCGTGGACGTGGCCGACGTCTCCACCGCCGACAACGCGCCCGTGCATTTGTGGGCCTACGGCGGCGGCGCCAACCAGCAGTGGCTGCCCGTCCACGACGGCGGCGGCGCCTACCACTTCGTCAACCGCAACAGCGGCAAGTGCCTGGACGACCCGGGCGCCTCGACCGCCGACAGCGTGCAGTTCGTGCAGTACACCTGCAACGGCAGCGCGGCCCAGCGCTTCCAGGTGGTCCCCGTGACCCAGTCCGCCACCAACCCCGACCTCGGCCCCAACGTCGTCGTCTTCGACCCGTCGATGTCGTCCTCGACGATCCAGTCGAGGCTGAACTCGATCTTCCAGCAGCAGGAGACCAACCAGTTCGGCGCCCAGCGCTACGCCGTCCTGTTCAAGCCCGGCTCCTACAACGCGGACGCCAACGTCGGCTTCTACACCCAGGTCTCGGGGCTGGGCCTGACTCCGGACGCGGTCACGATCAACGGTGCGGTGCACGCCGAGGCCGACTGGTTCCAGGGCAACGCGACCCAGAACTTCTGGCGCGGGGCCGAGAACCTGTCCGTCAACCCCACCGGCGGCGGCGACCGTTGGGCGGTCTCCCAGGCGGCGGCCTACCGCCGGATGCATCTGCGCGGCGACCTCGCCCTGGACGACAACGGCTGGTCCAGCGGCGGTCTGCTCGCCGACACGAAGATCGACGGGCAGGTCAACTCCGGCAGCCAGCAACAGTGGCTGACCCGCAACTCCCAGCTCGGCAGCTGGACCGGCTCGAACTGGAACATGGTCTTCGTCGGCAGTCAGGGCGTCCCCGGCACCACCTTCCCCAACCCGCCCCACACCACGGTCGCGCAGTCCCCGGTCAGCCGGGAGAAGCCCTTCCTGTACGTCGACGCCGACGGCGCCTACAAGGTGTTCGTGCCGTCGGTGCGGACCAACTCCACGGGCACCAGCTGGGCGAACGGCTCCCCGCCCGGCGGTTCCCTGGCGCTGGACACCTTCTACGTCGTCAAGCCGGGTGCGAGTGCCTCGGACATCAACGCGGCGCTGGCGGCGGGCAAGAACCTCCTGGTCACGCCGGGCGTGTACCACCTGAACCAGACGCTCCAGGTGACCCGCCCCGACACCGTCGTCCTCGGCCTGGGCCTCGCCACGTTCGTGCCGGACAACGGCGTCACCGCGATGAAGGTCGCCGACGTCGACGGCGTGAAGGTCGCGGGCGTTCTCTTCGACGCGGGCACCACCAACTCGCCCACGCTGATGGAGGTCGGGCCGGCCGGATCCTCCGCCTCCCACGCCGCGAACCCGACCTCCCTGCACGACGTGTACTTCCGCGTCGGCGGCGCGGGCGTCGGCAAGGCGACCACCAGCCTCGTGATCAACAGCGACAACGTCATCGGCGACCACATGTGGATCTGGCGCGCCGACCACGGCAGCGGCGTCGGCTGGACCACCAACACCGCGGACACGGGCCTGGTCGTCAACGGCGACAACGTCACGGCGTACGGGCTGTTCGTCGAGCACTACCAGAAGTACCAGACCGTCTGGAACGGCAACGGCGGCCGCACGTACTTCTACCAGAACGAGATGCCCTACGACCCGCCCAACCAGGCGGCCTGGACGAACGGTTCGACGCAGGGTTACGCGGCCTACAAGGTCGCCGACTCCGTGACCAGCCACCAGGCCTACGGCCTCGGCAGCTACTGCTACTTCAACGTGAACCCGGGAGTTGTCGCGGAACGAGCCATCGAGGCGCCGAACACGTCCGGTGTGCGCTTCCAGAGCATGGTGACCGTCTCCCTCGGCGGCACCGGCACCATCCGGCACGTCGTCAACGGCACCGGTGGCCCGTCCAACTCCTCGACCAACGTCGCGAACCTGACCAGCTACCCGTAGAGCTCCGCCCTTCGGCCGCCCCTCCTCCTCACCGGGGGGCGGCCTCCCATACCCCCCCTCAAGGAGCGCACTCTCCCATGTCCCTTTCCCTGCGCAGAGGCCGCCTCGCGGTCTTCGCCGTCCTTGCCGCCGTACTCACCGCCCTGCTCACGGTGACACCCGCGCACGCCGCCTCCGGCACGATCACCGGCCTCGCCGGAAAGTGCGTCGACGTGGCGGGAGCGAGCACCGCGAACGGCACGGCCGTTCAGCTCTACGACTGCAACGGCACCGGCGCCCAGATCTGGTCCAACCCCGGTGACGGGACCCTGCGCGCGCTCGGCAAGTGTCTGGACATCGCCGACCGCGGTACCGCCGACGGGGCGGCCGTACAACTGTGGGACTGCTCGGGCGGCGCCAACCAGCAGTGGGTGGTCTCCGGCGCCCGCGACATCGTCAACCCGGCCGCGAACAAGTGCCTGGACGTCCGGGACAACAACAGCGCCAACGGCACCCGACTCCAGATCTGGACCTGTTCCGGTACGGCCAACCAGAAGTGGAACGCGCCCGCGAGCGGCGGCGGGAGCACACCGTCCGGATTCGTCGTCACCGAGGCGCAGTTCAACCAGATGTTCCCGAACCGGAACTCCTTCTACACCTACAGCGGTCTGGTCGCGGCGCTGAGCGCCTACCCCGGCTTCGCCACCACCGGCAGCGACACGGTCAGGAAGCAGGAGGCCGCTGCCTTCCTTGCCAACGTGAACCATGAGACCGGGGGGTTGGTGTACGTCGTCGAGCAGAACACCGCCAACTACCCGACCTACTGCGACTGGAACCAGCCGTACGGCTGCCCGGCGGGGCAGGCGGCATACTACGGTCGCGGCCCGATCCAGCTGTCCTGGAACTTCAACTACAAGGCTGCGGGAGACGCGTTGGGGATCGACCTGCTCAACAACCCCTGGCTGGTGCAGAACGACTCCGCGGTCGCCTGGAAGACCGGCCTCTGGTACTGGAACACCCAGTCCGGGCCCGGCACCATGACACCGCACAACGCCATGGTCAACCAGGCCGGCTTCGGTCAGACGATCCGCAGCATCAACGGTTCCCTGGAGTGCGACGGGCGCAACCCGGCCCAGGTGCAGAGCCGCGTGGACGCCTACAACCGCTTCACGTCGATCCTCGGGGTCGCTCCCGGCGGCAACCTCTACTGCTGAACGGGGGTACGACATGCGCACGTTGAGATCCCTGACCACGGCTCTGGGCGCCGCCCTGGCACTCGTCGTGGCGATCCCCGCGACCGCCCACGCGAACGTCCTGACCTTGCTCCCCCAGAACGCCGACGGCCTGGAGCAGACCTTCTCCCCCGCCTACGACTACGACCGCGACGGCTGTTACGCCACCGCCGCGATCGGCGCCGACGGCACGCTCAACCCCGGGCTGAAGCTCGGCGGAGACGTCAACGGCAAGTGCCACGACTACGCCCAACTCGCCAACGCCAACACCTACTCGCGGGCGAAGTGCAACAACGGCTGGTGTGCCGTGATGTACGCCAGTTACTTCGAGAAGGACCAGGCGACTCTCGGTCCGGCGGCCATCGGGCACACCCACGACTGGGAGCACGTCGTGGTGTGGGTCTCCGGCGACCAGGTGCAGTACGTGTCGGTGTCCCAGCACTCCGGCTACCAGGTGGCAGCCCGCTCGGCGGTGCGGTTCGACGGCACCCACCCGAAGATCGTCTACCACAAGGACGGTGTCTCGACGCACTGCTTCCGGTTCGCGAGCGGCAACGACGAGCCGCCGGAGAACGCCACCGGCGGCTGGTTCTTCCCGCGGCTCGTCGGCTGGAACGGCTATCCCGCCGGGTACCGCGAGAGGCTCATGGGCGCCGATTTCGGCTCCGCCACCCTCAAGCTCGACGACGGCGACTTCCAGTACGCCCTCGACCGTGCCAAGCCGTCAGGGATCCCCTTCGACCCGAACGCCTGAGTCGAGCGGCGCCGGCATGCACCGTTACCAGGCCGCACTCCAACTCGCAGGCATCCTCATCTGGAGCCGACGCTGACCAATGAGGCGGGAGGAGTACGCGCGGTCGGCCTCCGGGCTGTCATGGCAGATGCAGCCGGACAGGACCCCGGCTCGGATCTGCACCCGGGCCGGATGAGAGCCGGGCTGCGCGTCTATCTGCGCGCGGCGGTATCGCTGGGGATGTCGGACAGGAGGATGCGGGCCGTGATGCGCTTGCCGACCGGCTCCTGCTCGATGAACAGGTCTTCGGTGACGGCCTTGACGATCTCCAGGCCGTGCTGGCCGATCCTGCCGGGATCAGCGGCCCGCGCCGCAGGCACGGCGGGATCGCTGTCCCACACGACGACGTCCACGGCATGGGCGTTGATGCGCAGTTCCATCAGGACGGGGCCGGGGGCGTGCTTGAGGGCGTTGGTGACGAGCTCACTGACCACCAGCTGAGTGAGCTCCCTGGCCCGTGCGGGCACGGGCAGATGATGATCGACTTGTGCCTGGTCCAGGAAGGCGACGGCGTGGTGGCGGGCGTCGGCGATGCAGCCGGCGTCTCCTTGCAGGGCGTAGCCGGCGCGCACGAAGTGCTCGTCCGACCCGGTACAGCCGTCACCGTCGGCATGGGATCCCACGTCTCGCCCTCACTCCCCCTTGACACGCGCCAGTACCCCCCACGCCATCATGCATGTCACAGCAGTGCCGATCAGCACGGCCATCTGGGTGCATCCCACCATGGCCGTGGGGCAGAATCGGCTGCGCACGGGGCAAACCTGAGCGCAGTCGAGGAGACAGTGACCGACAACCAGAAGGCCGACCGGCCGCGCCGGCTCTCCGTCGAGCGCGAAGTGATCGACGGAGTTCGCGTCGTGACCGTGCGGGGCGAGATCGACCACGACGTCAAGGGCGTCCTCACTGAGGCCCTGCTGAGCGAGGACGGCGCGGTGCCGCCGCCACGCATCGTGGCGGACCTCAGCGGTGTGACCTTCATGGACTCCAGCGGCATCAACGTCTTCGTCGCCGCCTACCAGCAGGTGAGCGGAGCGCAGGGCTGGCTTCGCATAGCCGGCGCCCAGGACTCCGTCCTGCGCGTCCTGCAGATGGTCGGCGTCGACACTCTCATCCCTTGCCACGCCACCATCGAGCAGGCCCTGCACACCTGACCGCTCCACTCGGGCTCCCGGGCTTCCCCTCGCTGCGAGCGCCGCTGCACCACAGCGCCCAGGCGATCAGAGCTTCCGTGACCGAATCCAGCTCGATGTTGGTGCGCCGGGAGACCTCGCGCAGCACCGCGAGCCCGGCAGCCGACGGTAGCCGGTGGGCCATGGGGTGTCGGGAGGGGCTCTTCGCCGACCATGGACGGCGAAGAGCCCGAGAGGCTGTCTCCCCAACCTCTCCCCTGTCGAGTCGCCCTTACCTCCCCACTCACACTCGGGAATGCGGACGTGGCTCGGGTGCGGGCTGGGGGCAAGGCCGCCGCCGGAGTCGGGATACACCCAGGTGGGACCACTCCACGTGCTATTTCCCGGAGTCGTATCCGTATGGCCCGTACCCTTCGTGGTGTCCACGGCGTCACATAGCGGGCGCAGAACCACTGGAGGCAATACCTCGTGCTGATCGCTCAGCGTCCGTCCCTGACCGAAGAGGTCGTCGACGAGTTCCGCTCCCGGTTCGTGATCGAGCCGCTGGAGCCGGGCTTCGGTTACACCCTCGGCAACTCCCTGCGCCGTACCCTCCTGTCGTCGATTCCCGGTGCCGCTGTCACCAGCATCCGCATCGACGGCGTCCTGCACGAGTTCACCACCGTGCCGGGCGTCAAGGAGGACGTCACCGACCTGATCCTCAACATCAAGCAGCTGGTCGTCTCCTCGGAGCACGACGAGCCGGTCGTGATGTACCTGCGCAAGCAGGGCCCGGGTCTGGTCACCGCCGCCGACATCGCGCCCCCGGCCGGTGTCGAGGTGCACAACCCCGACCTCGTCCTCGCCACGCTCAACGGCAAGGGCAAGCTGGAGATGGAGCTCACGGTCGAGCGTGGCCGCGGTTACGTCTCCGCCGTGCAGAACAAGCAGGTGGGCCAGGAGATCGGCCGTATCCCGGTCGACTCCATCTACAGCCCGGTGCTCAAGGTCACGTACAAGGTCGAGGCGACCCGTGTCGAGCAGCGCACCGACTTCGACAAGCTGATCGTCGACGTCGAGACCAAGCAGGCCATGCGACCCCGTGACGCCATGGCCTCCGCCGGCAAGACCCTGGTCGAGCTGTTCGGTCTCGCCCGCGAGCTGAACATCGACGCCGAGGGCATCGACATGGGCCCGTCCCCCACGGACGCCGCCCTTGCCGCCGACCTGGTCATGCCGATCGAGGACCTCGACCTCACCGTACGTTCGTACAACTGCCTCAAGCGCGAGGGCGTCCACTCCGTGGGGGAGCTCGTCGCCCGCTCCGAGGCCGACCTGCTCGACATCCGCAACTTCGGCGCGAAGTCCATCGACGAGGTCAAGGAAAAACTCGCCGGCCTGGGCCTGGGCCTCAAGGACAGCCCGCCCGGATTCGACCCGACCGCCGCCGCCGCACCCGAGGCGGACGCCGGTTTCGTGGAGACCGAGCAGTACTGAACGCCGCGCCGCGCCGGTCACTGAGACGCCTCGCGGACGGGGACAGGAGAACCTCCACGCTGCTTCCCGTCCGCGGGGCGACCTCGACGGCATCGCCGAAGAGCACCGCCCGAGCTCACCGCGGGCCTTAACACAGCCTGCCCCACCGTGCACGACATGCGCACTACACCATTCGGCTCCATCCTGAGAAGCGGCACCATCGGCTCCACAGGCCGACCACCCCTCGGGAGGTCCTGTGATTCTGCTCGCTCTGCTCGTGCCCGCCCTGATGATGGCCCTTCTCTTCGGCATGGACGCTCTCGAGAATCTCCTCTTCCCACGCTCCGCAGCGGCAGACGAGGTGCGGACCCCAGCCGGCGACGTACCAACGCGCCTGCCCTGACAGCGGCACGCGATGGGGCCGCGCGCGAACTGGTCGATCCTCGCGCCCCCACACGCAGCTGCTGAGACTTCGGTTGCCCACCCCGGCGAGGTCGGCGTTCCGGGGAGGCCGCATACTCGGTGATCGTCTGCCGGCGCCGAGTGCGGCGGCCGGAATCGATGTGCCGATCGCGGGAAGCAGAAGGACTCATGGGGGACATGCGGGAAACGAACGTGCCGGCCGTACCGGAAGAAGTGAGCAGCCCGGCGCTGCGCGCTCACCCGACCAGCGGCGTGGCGCAGTGGCTGCTGCGCCACCGGGTGCAGCCGGTGGGTCCGGCGGCAGGCAAGGACCACTCCGAGTCGCACGCCTGGTGGAAGGTGATGTGCCTGACGGGGGTGGACTACTTCTCCAGCCTGGCCTATGTTCCGGCGATCGCGGCTCTCGCGGCCGGGGCGGTGTCGCCCTTGGCGACGCTGCTGATCGTGGCGCTGACTCTGGTGGGGATGCTGCCGATGTATCGCCGTGTGGCTCGGGAGAGCCCGCACGGGGCCGGGTCGGTGGCCATGCTGGAGGATCTCCTGCCGTTTTGGTGGGGCAAGCTGTTCGTACTGGTTCTGCTCGGGTTCGTTGCCACTTCGTGGATCATCACGATCACCCTGTCGACGGCGGACGCCTCCGTGCACGTGGTGGAGAACCCGTTCTTCCCGCACGCCCTGCACGGTCACCAGGTCGCCCTCACGGTGACGCTGTTGCTCCTGCTGGGAGGGGTCTTCCTCCTCGGGTTCAGCGAAGCGGTCAAGGTGGCCATTCCGCTGGTGGGTGTCTTCCTGGCGCTCAACGCGGTCGTCATCGCCATCGGTGTGGTGGATGTCTTCAGTACACCCGGGGCGTTCTCGGCCTGGACGCACGCGTTGGGCGAGGGCGGTGGCGGCTTCGGCCATCTGGCGGAGCCCGCGCTGCTGGCATTCCCCCTGCTTGTGCTGGGCCTTTCGGGCTTCGAGACCGGGGTGAGCATGATGCCGCTCGTGGCCACCGACGACGGCGACGACGAGGAGCGGCTGCAGTCGCGTATCCGTCACACCCGCAAGCTGCTGACCACGGCCGCGCTCATCATGAGCGTCTACCTGATGTCCGCGAGCTTCGTGACCACCGTCCTCATTCCGCACAAGGAGTTCGAGCCGGGCGGCGCGGCCAGCGGCAGGGCCCTTGCCTGGCTGGCGCACGAGCACGTCGGCGAGGCATTCGGCACCGTCTACGACATCAGCACCATCCTGATCCTGTGGTTCGCGGGGGCGTCAGCGATGGCCGGACTGATCAACATCGTTCCCCGGTATCTGCCCGACTACGGCATGGCTCCGGAATGGGGGCGCGCGGTGCGCCCCGTCGTGATCGTCTACACGGCTCTGTGCGTCGTCATCACCATCGCGTTCGACGCCGACGTCGACGCGCAGGCCGGCGCCTACGCCACCGGCATCCTGGCCATGATGGTCTCCGGCGCCTTCGCCGTCACCGTCTCTGTCCTACGGAGCAGGCGGCGCGTGGCCGGTACGGGCTTCGCGCTGCTCACCGGGGTGTTGTTCTACGCGCTGGTGGCCAACATCGTCGACAAGCCCGACGGCATCGCCATCTCCGGCGCGTTCATCGCCGGCATCATCGCCGTGTCGCTGATCTCCCGGGTCTCTCGCACCACCGAACTGCGCGCCGACCGCATCGTCTTCGACGCGGACGCCCGCCGGTTCATCACCGACACCCTCGCCCACGACAATGCCATCAACATCATCGCCAACCGGCGCCAGGCCGGGGACGGCGCCGAGTACTCGGCGAAGGAACGAGAACAGCGCGGCACCAATCCGGTGCCCGGCCCGGCCGATGTGATGTTCCTGGAGATCGATGTGGTCGACCCGTCCGACTTCAGCGAAACCCTCACCGTCCGCGGCGTCGAGGTCGACGGCCACCGGATCCTGCGTGCCGAGGCCCCGGCCGCCCCGAATGCCATTGCCGCGATCCTGCTCGCCCTGCGTGACGCCACCGGTGTCCGCCCGCACTGCTACTTCGCCTGGTCCGAAGGAAGCCCTCTGCGGCACATGTTCCGCTACTTCCTCCTCGGCCGCGGCGACACCGCTCCGGTCACCCGCGAGATCATCCGGAGCAACGAGCCCGACCCGGACCGGCGCCCCGGCATCCACGTCGGCGGCTGACCACCGGGGCACGCTCCCACCGGAAAGGCCGTCCGCGTCGGCTTGCGGGCGGTACGGGCCCCGGTGGCGAGCTGCTCCCCGTGTGTGCGCGGGCGGAGGCGACGGCCGAGGCACCGACACGGGCCGCGACGCCGTCCGAGGAGAAGGCGAAACCGGCGGGGACGCCCACGACGGCCCGAACGCCGAGTCTGGCCACGCCTATCACGGATGGGGACGGTCCTGCCGGACGCGACGCAAGTCCGGCCCCCCTGCCCGGCGCCTCCCATGAGGCAGACGGCACGTTGATTTGATCTTCGTTTTGTCGCGTAACTCCATCAGCTCTTCGACACGAGCTCCTTGAGCGCGATGTTGAGTTCGAGGACGTTCACCCGGGGCTCACCGATGAAGCCCAGGGTGCGGCTCTCGGTGTGATCCTCGACCAGCTTCTCCACCCGGGACACGGAGAGGCCGTTCTTCTGGGCGATCCGGTGGACCTGGATGTCCGCGTACTGCGGGGAGATGTCCGGGTCCAGGCCGGAACCGGAGGAGGTCACCGCGTCGGCGGGTACGTCGGACGGCTTCACGGTGTAGCCGTTCACCGAGTTGTCCTTGACGACCGCGGCCTTGGCGGCCTTCACCCAGTCGATCAGGTCCTTGTTGTCGGCGGACCGGTTGGTCGCGCCGGACAGGAGCAGCTTGTACTGGGTGTTGACGCTGTTGGTGCCCAGGCCGTGCTGCGGGCGCCCCTGGAACCACTTGAGGTCGGGCGCCGGGGTCTCCTGACCCTTCTTCAGCGGCAGGTCGTACGACTGCCCGATCAGGGACGAGCCGACGACCTTGCCGTCCGCCTTGATCTCGCTGCCGTTGGCCTGGTCGCTGAACAGCCCCTGGGCGATACCGGTCACCACCAGCGGGTAGATGACACCGGTCACCAGGGTCAGCACAAGGAGGGCACGCAGCCCCGCCCAGAGCAACCGGACGGTGTTGGTTACGGAGTTGTTCATGGCCTTCAGCCGATCCCGGGGATGAGGGAGATGAGCAGGTCGATGATCTTGATACCGATGAAGGGCGCGACCAGTCCGCCCAGGCCGTAGATCCCGAGATTGCGACGGAGCATCCTGTCCGCGCTCACCGGGCGGTACTGCACGCCCCGCAGGGCGAGCGGGACCAGCGCGATGATGATCAGCGCGTTGAAGATGACCGCGGACAGGATCGCCGAGTCCGGTGAGGACAGACCCATGATGTTGAGCTTGTCCAGGCCCGGGTAGACCGCCGCGAACAGCGCCGGGATGATCGCGAAGTACTTCGCCACGTCGTTGGCGATGGAGAACGTGGTCAACGCGCCCCGAGTGATGAGGAGTTGCTTGCCGATCTCCACGATCTCGATCAGCTTGGTCGGGTCGGAGTCGAGGTCGACCATGTTGCCGGCCTCCTTGGCGGCCGACGTCCCCGTGTTCATCGCGACGCCGACGTCCGCCTGCGCCAGTGCCGGGGCGTCGTTGGTACCGTCACCGGTCATCGCTACGAGCTTGCCGCCGGCCTGTTCCCGCCTGATGAGGGCCATCTTGTCCTCGGGGGTGGCCTCCGCGAGGAAGTCGTCGACGCCGGCCTCCTCGGCGATCGCCTTGGCCGTCAGCGGGTTGTCACCCGTGATCATGACGGTCCTGATGCCCATGCGGCGCAGCTCGTCGAACCGCTCCCGCATGCCCTCCTTGACGACGTCCTTGAGGTGGATGACGCCCAACACGCGTGCGCCTTCGGTGTCTTCGACGGCCACGAGCAGCGGAGTGCCGCCCGCCTCGGAGATCCGGTCGGTGAGCGGGCCGGCGTCCTCGGACACCTCGCCGCCCTGCTCCCGGACCCAGGCGACGACCGAACCGGCCGCCCCCTTGCGGACCTTCCTGCCGTCGACGTCCACACCCGACATCCGGGTCTGCGCGGTGAACGCGATCCACTCCGCGCCGGTCAGCTCGCCCTGGTGGCGCTCGCGCAGTCCGTATCTCTCCTTCGCCAGGACGACCACGGAGCGGCCCTCGGGCGTCTCGTCGGCCAGTGACGACAGCTGGGCTGCGTCGGCGAGATCGGCCTCCGTCGTCCCGCTCACCGGCACGAACTCGGACGCCTGCCGGTTGCCCAGGGTGATGGTGCCGGTCTTGTCGAGCAGCAGCGTCGACACGTCACCGGCCGCCTCGACCGCCCGGCCGGACATGGCCAGCACATTGCGCTGTACCAGCCGGTCCATGCCCGCGATGCCGATCGCGGAGAGGAGAGCACCGATCGTGGTCGGGATGAGGCAGACCAGCAGCGCCACCAGCACGACCATCGTCAGGGGCGTACCCGCGTAGTCCGCGAACGGCGGCAGGGTCGCCACCGCCAGCAGGAACACGATCGTCAGCGAGGCCAGCAGGATGTTCAGGGCGATCTCGTTCGGCGTCTTCTGCCGGGCCGCACCCTCGACGAGATTGATCATCCGGTCGATGAAGGTCTCGCCCGGCTTCGTCGTGATCTTGATGACGACGCGGTCGGACAGCACCTTCGTACCGCCGGTGACGGCCGAGCGGTCGCCGCCGGACTCCCGGATGACCGGTGCCGACTCACCGGTGATGGCGGACTCGTCGACCGACGCGACGCCTTCGACGACGTCACCGTCGCCAGGGATGATGTCGCCGGCCTCGCAGACGACCAGGTCGCCGATCTTCAACTCGGTGCCCGAGACGCGCTCTTCGGAGTCCGCGACGAGACGTCGGGCCACCGTGCCGGTCTTGGCCTTGCGCAGGGTGTCCGCCTGCGCCTTGCCACGACCCTCGGCAACCGCCTCCGCCAGATTGGCGAAGACGACGGTCAGCCACAGCCAGGCGCTGATCGCCCAGCCGAACCAGTCGCCCGGGTCCTTGAACGAGAACACGGTGGTCAGCACCGAGCCGATCCACACCACGAACATCACGGGCGACTTGACCAGCACTCGCGGGTCGAGCTTGCGGAATGCGTCCGGCAGCGACCTGAGCAGCTGCTTGGCGTCGAAGAGGCCCGCTCCCACGCGGCCCTCGGCGGGCTTGTGCCCAGCGGGTACGTCACTGTGCGGCGCCCGGGTCGGAGTGGCTGTGGACATCTCTTCGCCTTCGGTACGAGGGATCTTTGTGCGCGTGGTCATGACGCCAGCCCCTCGGCCAGCGGGCCCAGCGCGAGCGCCGGGAAGTACGTCAGGCCGGTGATGATGAGGATTGCGCCCACCAACAACCCGGTGAACAGCGGCTTCTCGGTGCGCAGGGTGCCCGCGGTCGTCGGCACCGGCTTCTGTTCGGCGAGCGAGCCGGCGAGTGCCAGCACGAACACCATCGGCAGGAACCGGCCGAGGATCATGCACAGGGCCAGGGTGCTGTTGAACCACTGCGTGTCCGCGTTCAGACCGGCGAACGCCGAGCCGTTGTTGTTCGAGGCGGACGTATAGGCGTACAGGACCTCGGAGAATCCGTGCGCCCCGCTGTTGGTCATCGAGTGGCCCGGCGTGGGCAGGGCCATCGCCGCGGCGGTGAAGAGGAGCACCAGGGCCGGGGTGACGAGGATGTAGCAGGCGGCGAGCTTGATCTCGCGGGTGCCGATCTTCCTGCCCAGGTACTCGGGGGTACGGCCGACCATGAGACCGGCGATGAACACCGCGATGATCGCCATGATCAGCATGCCGTAGAGGCCGGAGCCGGTGCCGCCGGGCGCGATCTCGCCCAGCATCATGCCGATCATGGTGATCCCGCCGCCGAGACCGGTGAAGGAGGAGTGAAAGGAATCCACGGCACCGGTCGACGTCAGCGTGGTCGACACCGCGAAGATCGACGAGGAACCGACGCCGAACCGGACCTCCTTGCCCTCCATCGCCCCACCGGCCAGCTGCAACGCCGGTCCGTGGTGGGCGAATTCGGTCCACATCATCAGAGCGACGAACCCGACCCAGATGGTGGCCATGGTCGCGAGGATCGCGTAGCCCTGTTTGACCGAGCCGACCATCACCCCGAAGGTGCGGGTCAGCGCGAACGGGATCACCAGCAGCAGGAAGATCTCGAAGAGGTTGGTGAAAGGCGTCGGATTCTCAAAAGGGTGCGCGGAGTTGGCGTTGAAGTAACCGCCGCCGTTGGTGCCCAGTTCCTTGATGGCCTCCTGCGAGGCGACTGCGCCACCGTTCCACTGCTGCGCCCCGCCCAGGAACTGTCCGACCTCGTGGATCCCGGAGAAGTTCTGAAGGGCACCGCACGCCACCAGCACGATCGCCGCGACGAAGGCGCCCGGCAGCAGGATGCGGGTGACCCCGCGCACCATGTCGGACCAGAAATTGCCGAGTTCGCCGGTCCGGGACCGGGCGAAACCCCGCACCAGCGCCACGGCCACGGCGATACCGACGGCGGCCGAGACGAAGTTCTGCACGGCGAGACCGGCCGTCTGCACGACGTGGCCCATGGCCTGCTCGCCGTAGTACGACTGCCAGTTGGTGTTCGTGACGAAGGACGCGGCGGTGTTGAACGCCTGGTCCGGGTCGATCGCGGAGAAGCCGAGCGAGCCGGGCAGGTGGCCCTGGAGCCGCTGGAGCAGGTACAGGAGGAGGACGCTCACGGCCGAGAAGGCGAGCACACCGCGCAGGTACGCGGGCCAGCGCATCTCGGTGTCCGGGTTGGCGCCGATGGCCTTGTAGATCCACTTCTCGATCCGCCAGTGCCGCTCGGAGGAGTAGACCTTGGCCATGTAGTCACCAAGGGGGACGTAGGCGAGCGCCAGTGCCGCTATGAGCGCGAGCAGCTGGAGCACGCCGGCGAGTACGGGACCCATCGCTGTCTCAGAACCTCTCCGGGAAGATCAGGGCGAGGACGAGATAGCCCAGCAGGGCGACGGCCACGACCAGGCCGACGACGTTCTCGGCGGTCACAGCTTCGTCACCCCCTTGGCGACGAGAGCCACCAGCGCGAACACCGCGATCGTGGTGACGACGAAGGCCAGATCGGCCATCGCGAACTCCTTGGAGAGCTTCGGAAGAGGGGCGGACAGTTAGAGGAAACCCCGCACCTGGCCGGGATCGGCCGGCCGTTGACGACTTCCTTACGGCAGCTCCCACACCTTTGACGGGCCTCTTACGGCGGCCGCGTCCCGCTGGTCCTGCGGCAGCCGCTGCCACAGCCGCTCCGGGTCGGTCTCCGGGATCAGGACGGTGACTGGCCGACTCCCCCGCCGCGACCACACGCAGCTACCCGCCGGCGGCGAGGCGCTGGGGCCGGGCGCTTCCGACGGCTCCGGCCCCTTTGATTCGGGCGCCGCTGTTGCGGGGGTGATCTCAACCGTTGCCCGGGCACACCTCCCGATAGGAGGCGTCCGGAATGTATGTGTGCCACTCGGCCGCTGTCAGCGTCGTGTGGGTGTGGGCGCAGATCCAGGTGGCGGCGTAGGCAGGGGTCACCGGATACCGCTGGACGGGGGCGTGGAGGCTGGTGGCGTAGAGGGACGTGCCGTCGGTCGTGAAGGCGAGGGAGGTGATGGCCTCGCCGGGTGTGGTGAGGCCGCTGCCGAGGGGCTGCCGGTTCGCGGTGTCCCAGAGCTGGAGGGTTCCGGAGTCTCCGGCGACGGCGAGGGTGGCGCCGTCGGGGCTGAAGGTGAGCGCGGCTACGGCCTCCGGGGCGCCGCTGCCGACGGGGGCCGGGAAGGTGTTGGGCAGGACGCCGAGCCGGTGCCTGAGGTTGCCGTCCCACAGGGCGACCCGGCCGGACGCGTCACCGACCGCGACCCGGGAGCCGTCCGCGCTGAACGCCACCGCCTCCGTCTCCTGCCCGAGCCCGAGGGTCCGGGGCGTGCTGCGGCCGGAGGGCGGGGCCGCCACCCGGTCGCCGCCGACGAGCAGGCTGCCGTCGGGGCGCAGTGCGAGGGCCGTGGCGTCGAGGTTTCCGAGGTCGGCGGTCCTGCGGTGGCCCGCGGTGTCCCACACCTCGGCGTCCGTCGTGCCGGCGGAGTTGTCGCGGACGGCCACGAGGAGGCGTCCGCCGTGGCCCAGGGCGAGTTCCTCGACGGCGGCGGACATGGCGGAGGGGGCCGCCAGGTCCAGCGTGGTCCGAATGCGGGCGCGGCGGACGTCCCACACCGTGAGCGGCTGTGCCGAGGTGCCGCGGTCCGGAGCGGAGACGCCGTAGGCGAGGGTGGTGCCGTCCGTGCCGAACGCCATCAGCGGTTGGGCGTTGGTGGTCGTCACCGGCCCGGCGCTGTCGGCGGGCACGGGGAACGCGGCGGAGGGGAGGGTGCGGAGCGTACGGCCGGTGGCGGGGTCCAGGAGGCGGAAGACGTAGCCGCCGGGCCGCTCTTCTGCGGTGGCGAGCGTACGGCCGTCGGGGCTGAGGAGGACGTCGGCCAGTGCCGTGTCGCGCCAGGCGGCGGTGACGGCAGGACCCAGGTCCAGGGTGTGGACCGTGCCGCCTTCGAGGTAGCGCAGTGCGGATCCGTGCGGGTCCCAGGCGAGGTCGCCCCGTATACGGCGGCCGTCGAGGGAGTGGCGGAAGACGGGAGCTCCGGGTGCGGACAGGCGCCAGACGGTGAGCTGTGCCGGTCCCGCGGCGGCGAGGAAAGTGCCGTCCGCGCTGAACGCGACGGACTCGGAGTCCGGGGCGTCGAACGTGGCGGTCTCCCGGCCGGACGCGATGTCCCACACCCGTACGGCCGCGTCGGAGACCACCGCGAGCCGGTGCCCGCCGGAGTCGAACACGAGACGGGAGTTGTCGTCGCCGCAGCTGCCCGCCCCCGTCTCCTTCGTCCAACCGCCGGACAGCGTACGGCCGTTGGACGTGTCGTGGATCTGGATGGTGCCGCGAGTGGGGCAGACGGCGACCAGGCGGCCGTCCGCCGTGGTGGCCACGTTCGTCTCGGAGCCCGCCGCCGCCCGGAGCAGCAGGCGGCCGCCGGAGAGGGCGCGCAGTTCGACGCGCGGTTCGTTGACGGAGCTGAGCAGGTAGGCATCGGCGGCGGCGTCGAAGGTGGCGATCTCCGCATCAGAGGCGATCGCCGCACCAGGGTCGATCTCCGCACCCGCGTCGACCGCCGTGCTTCCGGTCCACCGGCCGGGGGCCAGGTTCCACAGCCGTACGCCCGCATCGCTGTCGAGGGCCAGGACCTTGCCGTCGCGGCTCGCCGCCTCGATACGCAGGCTGTCGACGGGCAGCCGACCGGAGGCGATCGCCCGGTGGGTGACGGTGTTCCAGGTGTGCCAGGTGCGGCCGCTGACGCTCAGCAGGACGCGTCCCGAGCGGACGAGGAACCGTTCGGTGCTGCCGCCGCCCGGCCCGGGATCGGTGAACGCGTCGCGCTCGGGCTGGGTCGGCGCGGCGAGCAGTGCGGCCCGGCTCTCGGGGAGCGCGGCGATCCGCCAGGCGGCCAGCCCCAGCAGCATGGCGGTGCGGGGATCGGTGGTGCGCATGCTGTCGGCGACCTCGGCGACCCGCTGGGCGGCCGCGGCCTGGGCGTCCCGCAGTTCGGTGTCGTGCTGCTGCCAGGCGACCAGCCCGATCACCAGCGCGAGTGCGAGCAGCGCGGCGGCGGCGGTGACCAGCCGCCGGGTTCTTCGCCGGGTACGGCTCACCGCGCGCCGCTCGTCGTCGCGGGCCCGCAGGGCGGCGGTCAGGAAGACGCGTTCGGGAGCGGTGAGGACGGGACGCCATCCGGTGTCCGGCGTCCCGAACAACTCCACCGCCCGCTCGAGCCGCACCCCTCGGTACAGCGCCCCGCCGTCACGTCCCAGGTCCAGCCACGTTCGTACGTCCTCGCCGAGGCGCCGATGGGCGATCAGCCGCCCCCGGTTCTCGTCGATCCACCGGCCGAGCCGCGGCCAGCTGGTGATGAGCGCCTCGTGGCCCAGTTCCACCGTGTCGCCGTCGAGGGCGATCAGCCGGGCGGCGGCCAGCCGTTCGACGACCGCGGGAAGTTCGGGGTCGCCCCAGTCGTCCAGTTCCGCGCGGGTGACCGAGCGCCTGGTGTCGGGTACGCCCTCGCCGGGCGTGATCAGCCGCAGCAGCAGCTTCTGCGCGGTGTCCGCCCGACCGGGCGACAGCGCTCCGTACGCGTGCTCCGCGGTCGCGGCGATCGCGCTCTGGACACCGCCGGCCGCCTCGTACGCGGCGAGGGTGAGGATACGGCCGCGCCGGCGCCGCCAGGTCTCCAGCAGGGCGTGCGAGAGCATGGGCAGCGCGCCGGGCCGGTCGACGACCTCCTCGACGATCCGGGCGGTCAGCTCGCGTTCGACGATGAGCCCGGCGACGGCCGCGGGCCCGGTGACCGCCTCCCGCAGTTCGGTGGCGGACATCGGCCCGATGAGCAGCCCGCAGTGGCGCAGCGCGTCGGCGAGCCCGGGGTGGTCGGCGCACTGCCCGTAGAAGTCGGCCCGCATGGCGATCACCACGTGCAGCCGGGAGTCCGGCTCCCTGGCCGCGAGCAGCAGGTCGATGAACCGGGTGCGCTCGGCGCGGTCCCGGCAGATCGTGAAGACCTCCTCGAACTGGTCGACGATCAGCCAGCTGTCGGGGTCGCCGTCCCCGGGCGCCAGCAGATGGCCGTAGGTGGCGGCGGGCCGCTCACCCGGTGTGAGGATCCGTACGACAGCGGGCCGCCCGCGCTCCCCTGCGGCCTCCTGGACGGCGGGGATCAGTCCCGCCCGCAGCAGCGACGACTTGCCGCTGCCGGACGCGCCGAACACGGCGGCGAACCGGCGCTCGCACACGAGGCCGAGCAGCTCGGTGACGAGCCGCTCACGCCCGAAGAAGAGGTCGCGGTCGCCGGGTTCGAAGCGGGCGAGTCCGCGGTACGGCGAGGTGGTGTCACCGTCGGCCCCGCCGGGAGACGCTTCCTGTGTCTGCGCGGCCTCCTCGGCGGCCGCGCTGCGGCGCGGTTCCCACACCTCCGGGTCCCCGTCGCACGCCTCCACATAGGCGCGGACCACCGCGGCCGAGGGCAGCCGCTCGCCCGCGGCGGCGCGCGAGAGCGCGGACACCGACAGGCCCGTACGGTGGGCCATCGCGCGGTACGAGGGGCTGCCCGCCTTCTGCCGCAGCAGGCGCAGTTCATGGGCGAACAGCTGCACCGGACCGGCGCTCGGATCGACCGGACGTTCTGGACGACCCAATGGAACTCCCAGGAAAACCCCTCAAAAGCAATCTTGGGCACGAACTATGGCCGACCGAGCGAGGAGACGACAATGCCCGGCCCGGTGACGTTGGTCACCGGGCCGGGAACGGTACCGCGGGGGTTTACGCGTGCTCGTACACCGAGATGTGGCTCTTCCAGTTGAAGACCGTGTCCGGGATGTAGGTGCCGCCGGGCGGAGTGATCAGGAACTGGTCGTCCTTGTTGTCCGGGGCCGCGTAGGTGAGTCCGTCGCAGGAGACCGCCCACCGCTGCTGGTGGGTGGCGTCCTCGGCCAGGCACTTGCCGTTCGAGGCCATGAGCTCGTCGCCGTCGGCGAACCACCACTGGCGGGAGTCGTTGTAGTTGCACGGGGTGAAGGCGACGTTGTAGCTGGTGTTGGTCAGGCACCTGCTGCCCTGGCCGATCAGGTAGCCGACGGCGCCGTCGCTGTTGATGTGCGGGGTCTCGGCGACGTCCCAGTTGTAGTACGGGCTGTTGTAGTTGCCCGAGTAAAGGTCGTCGTGCACGTCACGGCCGGAGGCGTGGGAGGGGATGCGGAACTGCACTCCGTCGGCGATCGGCTGGCCGCGCTTCTCGGCGATGACCGGCTCGATCGAACCGCCGCCGGAGTAGGCGATCGGGAAGGCGCCGAAGTTGTGGCCCATGACGTAGTTCAGCGCGCTCTGGACACTGCCGACCATGTTCGGGCCCGCGCTGCCGATGCGGGCGCCGACGGACTTCAGGGCCTGCCCGGCGCTCTTCAGGGTGGCGCGGACGCCCTTGCCGACGTAGGACTCGTCCAGCTTGTCGAGGCCGGAGAAGGTCAGCATGGAGACGGTCGCGTCGAAGAAGGCGCCGCCGACGCTCTTCCAGTTGAGGTAGCCGTCGGTCAGGTACTGGAAGGCCAGCGCGCCGACGAACCCGCCGACGAAGGACGCGAACCGCACGCCCCACTTGCAGCCGACCGGGCCGGTGAGCGAGCAGATCAGCGTGGAGCCGAGGATGGTGATGACCGCGTCCGCGGCGATCTCCACCGCCCGCGCCGACAGGTAGGACCACTTGGCCTGGGTCCCCTTGTGCAGCTTGCCCGTGCAGTCGGTGACGGCCTCCTGCTTCTTGGAGGCGAGGACCGCCACCTGGTGCGCGGTGAGCGCGTAAGAGGTGGCGGAGACCGTGGCGGAGCCGGAGTCGTGGGCCGCGCTCTGGACGACGGGCCCGTTCGCCACCGGCCGTGCCTGTGTGCGGTAGGCGGCCTCGACCGCGTCGACCGTCCCCTCGCAGAGTTGCGTGACCGAGGTGGACGTCTTCCTGGCCGCGTCGGACAGGCGGCTGCCGAAGGAGGCGTCGAGGAGGGTGGCGGCCAGGGCGGTGACGAGCACCGTGATGATGAGTGTGCGTATCGGCACCCGTTGAAGCGGACGCCCGGTGAACCAGGTCAGCACGAATAAGCTCCTTATGGATGCTTTGTCCGGATCGGGAACGCGGCGGTGTGTGCGGGTGCCGCCCGAGGAAACGTCCCTGCCGGGACCGGCGCACTGGGGGCGCCGGATCACCGGGTGGGGACGGAACACTCCCGATCCTGAGGTGCCCGACGTTGTTGCTCAATCCCCCTTCCGGGGCTGGCAACAACGCCGTGACCTGGGGAGACGCCGGACCCCGCGGGTCCGGTCCGCGACACCCTCGCGGCCCGGTCGGCGGGAGCGGGACGCGGTACGCGGTACGCGGTACGCGGCTGACCGCATGGTTGGCTCCTGGAGGTTGCACGGGAGCCGGCCCATGGGTGACGACGGCCCTCAGACCCCGCCAGAACTCCCGTCTAGGTCAACGCACCCTGCATGGACTCCACCGGCATCAACATCTTCGTCGCCGCCCACCGCACCCTCACCGAGGCCGGCGGCTGGATACGTCTGGCCGCACCCACCGAAGCCGTGATGCGCACCCTGCAGATCGTCGGCGTCGACGCAGTGATCGACTGCCGTGAAACCCTCCGCCAAGCACTCGGCGGCTGACCGATCTCCCGTGCCGGCCATGCGCTGACCACTCCTGCGAGCGAGGGGTTTCAGGCGGTGGTGCGGTTGCCTTGGCGTGCGGCGAGCGCGGCGTCGGCGCTGGAGTAGGCGGGCAGGAAGGTGTCCATCCCGGTGACGCTGAGCAGGCGGCCCAGCCGGTCGGGGATGGCCGCCAGGGTCAGGGAGCCGCCGGCGTCCTTGGCGCAGCGCCAGATGCCGACGAGGGCGCCCAGTCCTGAGGAGTCGCAGAAGGTGACGCCTGAGAGGTCGGCGAGCAGGTCAGGGTGGCCGTTCGCGATGAGTTCCAGGGCGCGGGCCCGTACGGCGGGTGCGGCGGCGATGTCGAACTCGCCGGACAGGGCGATCACAGCCAGGGCACCGTCGGTGTGCGGGACGTCGATGTGGAATGCGTCGGTCATGGGCGTGGGTTCTCCTGCCCGACGGAGACGTCGGCGGTCGGGGCGGCAGCGCTGTGGGCGGTGGTGGTGATGCCTGCGGGAGCAGCATCGGGGGTGGGGACGGACAGGGCCAGCAGGGCCACGTCGTCGCGTTCGGTGTCGGGGAGAGTGTCCAGGAGCGCGACGGTGTCGTCGATCAGGGCGCCGGCACTGACCGGCGCCGGCCGTCGGGCCAGGAAGTCGGTCAGGCCCGTGTCGGCGAGCATGTCACCGTCGGCGGTGCGGGCCTCGGTCAGCCCGTCGGTGTACAGCAGCAGTCCCTCGCCGGGTGCCAGGTGCAGGGTGCGTGAGGCGAAGGCGGCTTCGGCGAACGCGCCGACCAGCATGCCGCCCTTGGCGCGGGCCGCCTCCACCCGCACGCCGCCGCCCTCGACGGGGCTGAGGTGGTAGGCGGGCGGGTGACCGCCGGTGGCCAGGGTGACCGTGAAACCGCCGTCCCGGGCCGGATCGAGCAGGCCGAAGACGGCGGTGCAAAAGCGGGTACCGACCGCCGCGTCCAGCAACAGCGCGGTGTTCAGGGCCTTGAGCGCAGCCGTGGGGTCCGCGTCGACGAGAGCTGCGGCCCGCAGCGTGTAGCGGGTCAGTGAGGTGATCGAGGCGGCTTCGGCGCCCTTGCCGCACACATCGCCCAGGAAGAACGCCCACCGGCCCCCGCCCACGGGGAAGACGTCGTAGAAGTCACCGCCCACTTCCTGCGGGGAGGCGGTCTTGTAATGGCAGGCCAGCTCCAGGCCCGGTACCGCGGGCAGTGCCGGGGGCACCAGGGTGCGCTGCAGGGTGGAGGCGAACGCGGCGATGGCCGCCTTGTCCCGCTCGGCACGCTGGCGGGCCTCTTCCTCCGCCTGGCGCTTCTCCTGCTCGACCTTGCGGCGCTCCTGCTCGGCGCGTACCGCGTTCAGTGCCGACAGCCGCAGCTCAAGCTGGTCACGCACTACCGCGGCCAGGTCTGTGAGGGTGGAGGCATCGGCCTCGCTGATCTCGCGGGGGCGGGTGTCGAGGATGTTGACCGTGCCCAGGCGGTGCCCGTCGGCGGTGATGATCGGAGCGGCGGCGTAGAACCGTACCCCCATCGGGCCGGCGACCAGCGGGTTGGAGCAGGCGACCGGATCCAGCAGAGTGTCCGGGATGACGGTGGTGTCATCGGTGAGCACCGCCGAGGCACACAGGCCCGGATCGCGGCCGATCTCGCTGACGCCTTCCAGGCCGTGCGCGGCCTTGAACCAGATCCGGTCCTCGTCAACGATCGTCACCGTCGCCACCGGCACCTCGAACAACCGTGCCGCCAGCGCCGCGACTCTGTCGTAGGCGCCGTCCGGCGGAGTGTCGAGAATGTCGTAACGGCGCACCGCCGCCATCCGCGCCGCCTCGACCGGCGCGGCCACAGGCCGGCTCGGTGCTATCACAGGCGGACTCGCTTGCTCCGGCATGTTCCTCGTCTCGTCATCCCCCCCAGGAGGCACCGACCAGACAGCCAGCACCCCAGAACCCTACCGAACACAGCCGGCGCACCCTTTCCGACGACGAGCTTCGTAGTGCGCACCGGCATCGTGGACGGCCGTCAACCCACCGACCGCAACCGGGCGCAGTGATCGGCGAAAAGGCGAACCCGACTGCCTTCGTGGTCCGGACCACAAGCTCACCGACCTGAACACAAAACTCCGACGGGACGTTGCCCCAGGCCAGGTCGACCAGGTCTGCCGCCGCGAGGACCTGGCGGACCTGGTCGCCGCCGGCACCCCGCTAGGACCGGAGCAGGACGCCGCGCGCCTCGGTATGCGCAGAGTTGAGTTCGATTGGATGGCGCGGCTCGGTTGGATCCGCTCGCCGCAGTCGATCGAGGTCCGCTTCGGCGTCTCTCGGGTGCGGGGCCGTCGACGGAACTGCCCATGCACGGTGAGCACGGTGGTGCCGTCGTCGGTCTCCGGCAGCCCGTCCAGCGCCCCGCCTATGAGCGGCGTACATCTGGTGCGGAAGCCGACCGGGGCCGGGGATGCCTTGGTCGTGGTACATCCGGCGCAGGTCCGATAGGTGACGGCTTGCCACCGGTGCCGGTCGAGGGTCCGACATGAAGAGCACAATCAGACCGCGCCGTCAGGGTGCGGTGATCCGGCGCTGTCGCTCGCAGGGGCGTCTTCGTCCGGGGCTGCTGGACGAGGGAAGAAGAGATCCTCGAGCGCGTCTGCAGCGAAGAGAAAGGCCATCATCCCGACCGGTAGAAGCAGGGTAAGCAGAATCACAGAACCTCCCGGCAGGTCGGTCTGTGGGCTTCGTGGCCCGGCTCTCAGGATGAGCCCGAATGGTGGAACGCGCACAGTGGGGCCGGGGGCAGCCGATTCGGCGGGTCCGGGTGAGGGCGGCAGGCGCGCGGTGCTGCGCGCCTGTCCCGCAACCGACTCGGCAGGCTCGGTGCGCGAGCCGCAGCTTGATGCCTCGGCTGGCCGAGCAGGAACGCGGCCGACGCAGCCGCTCCGTCAGGCCGGAGTAGACCGGCCAGCTCGGCATCGGCGCCAAACGTCCCCCGCCCAGAGCCACGACGGCGACCGAACCGGACGCTACCAGCGCCTGTGACAGACAGCGGTGACACCGGAAACGTGTGGGATCTCCACAAGGCGGCAGCGTGAGCGGCGCTACCGTTCCGCAGCACAGACTCGACCGCCACCCAGGGCAGCATTGGTCCGGACACCACCGAACCTGCAAACCCCCACGCAAGCGCTGAAGCTGGGAAGAGGGCCTTTCATCCCACCCTGACGAGGCGTCAGCAAAGTCAGCATTAGGTCAGCAAGAGTCCTGCCACAGCCGCCCAAAGACAGCCACACTGCGGAATCGCCAACCGCACCGACCTGAGCCAGCCAGCTGTTCGGACGCCTTCCGGCAGGCAGGCAGAAGCCAGTAGGAATTGCCCGGCCGACTGCCCATCAGCAGCCACCGACGCTGACGCGTTTCCGCAGGTCAGCGCACCCTTCCTCGCGGTTTCAACGACACCGGCGGCAGTTCCGGTGCGGGCAGGGGGGCACCGTCGTACCCCTTCACCTCCCCGAACCGGGAGCCTTCCATCCAGTCCTGACGCGCCTGCTCGATCTCCTCCTGGGAGCGCCCGATCCAGTTCCAGAACATGATCAGCTCCTCCTCGAACGGCTCGCCGCCCAGGAGCATCAGGCCCGCGTCCGACTCGGCGCGCAGCGGGAGTTCGGTGCGGCCGCAGCCGAGGTAGAGCATCGAGCCGGGCAGCACCGGCACCCCGTCCACGTGGGCCTCGCCGGACATGGACAGGACCGCGTACTCGAAGTCCGGTTCCAGCGGCAGGCGTACGTCCGTGCCGCGGGCGAGGCTCAGGTCGGCGCCGACGATCGGGGTGTACGTCGTTCCGGGTGAGCGTGCGCCGTCGAGTTCGCCCAGGATGAGCGTGGCCGTCAGACCCGGGGCCGTGATCTGCGGCAGCCCGCTGTGGTGCTCGAAGTGCGGGTCGGTGTGGCGGTCCCCGTCCGGGAGCGCGACCCAGAGCTGGGCGCCGTGCAGGAACCGGGCGTGCGGCTTCGGGCTCTCCTCGGAGTGGCTGATCGCGCGGCCGGAGGTCATCAGGCCCAGTTCCCGGGGGCGGATGGTCTGGAGGCTGCCGGTGGAGTCGCGGTGCAGCACCTCGCCCTGGTGCAGCCAGCTCACCGTCTGCAGGCCCATGTGCGGATGCGGGGGCACCTGCATGCCCGGCTCGTCGGCGATGTCGTCGGGGCCGTAGTGATCGACGAAGCACCAGGCGCCGACCATACGGCGGCCCAGGTTGGGCAGCAGCCGGCGCACCTCGCTGGACTCGCCCAGCTTCACGCGGCGGGGGCTGAGGAGTTCGCGCACGGGTTCCGCCACCACGAAGCCGCGGCCGCCGCACAGGGCGGGAACCGCCTGGCGATCAAGATTGCTCATGACGCCCAACCTAGCCCCGTGGGGCGTTTCCCGTCAGTCCGTCCCACCTGGCTCCGCGCCAGGTGCCCCCGGTCGCTCCCCGGCTGCCGGCGAAAATAGTAGCCATGGACATAGTAGCCATGTACCGTATCGAGCATGAGTACGGCATCCGAGGGCGCGACGCCCGGTTTCCTGGTCTGGCGACTGTCGATGAAGTGGCGGGTCGCGGTCGATCGCGCGGTGGCGCCGCTCGGCCTGACGCACGCCCAGTACTCGCTGGTGGCCTCGCTGTACGGCATGCGGCACGGCGGCGAACGCCCCAGCCAGCGACGTCTCGCCGACCGGACCGGCCTCGAACCGCTCTACGTCTCCAAGCTGGCGCGCTCCCTGGAGAGCGCCGGGCTCCTGGAGCGCGCTCGCGACCCGCGCGACCCGCGCGCGGTGCAACTGGCGCTCACCGAGGAGGGCCGCGAGCGGACCCGGCAGGCCATCGAGGTCGTCCAGGGGCTCCTGGAGCAACTGCTGGCACCCCTCGGCGGCCTGGACAGCGCACGCACGCGGGAGTTCCAGCGTGAGCTGACGACCCTGCTCGACGCACCTCTCGACCCGACGAACGAGAACCTCAAGGAGCAGTCATGACCACCACCCCTCCCGTCCTCACCCCCCGCGTCCTGGCCCTGGCCCACTACGCCGCCCGCGCACTCCTCGAGAACGTCCTGGCCCGCCACGGCGTGACCTTCCAGCAGTCCGTCACGCTGCGCCTGGCCGCCGTGGCGGAGGGACCGGTCGCGCGTGACCACATCGTCGAGGACGTGGTCGGCGCGCTGAAGATCGACCTGGCGCAGGCGCACTCCGTGGTCGACGAACTGGTCGCCAAGGGACTGGTGGCTCCCCAGGGGCCGTTCCAGGGGTCGTCCCAGCTGCGGATCACGGACGCAGGCCGCGAGCTGTTCGAGACGACCTCCGCCGAGACCGCCCCCATCAGCGCCCGGGTCTACGCCGGCATCCCGGCCGAGGACCTCGCGGTGGCCGGACGCGTGCTGAGCCTCATCACCGAGCGGGCCGACGCGGAGCTCGCCGCCCTGGCCAAGTAGCGAGACAGCACGTAGGTCTCAGGTCGCCGCCACGCCCTTCTTGCCCCGCCGGTGCGCGATCTCGCCGAGGATCACGTCGGCGACGACGAAGCCGGCCAGCGGAATGCCGAGCAGCGGCACGAAGTAGCCGAGGACGGCGACGACCACCACACCGGGCACCAGGATCTGCGGCGGGACCTGCTGCCAGGCGCCGCGCGGGATCGGCCGGCCGAAGGCGGAGCCCCGGCCGCGCTGCCACCACATGCGGTAGCCCCACACGATCAGCAGGACCAGCGAGAGCGCGAGCAGCATCAGGGCGATCTGGTTGACCAGCCCGAAGAGGACACCGGTGTGCAGGTCGATGCCCCAGCGGGTCAGCTTGGCGAGCAGCGGGTAGTCCGCGAACCGCAGCGTGTCGGTGACCTCGCCGTTGGCCGGGTCGACGGCGACCGAGTCCTGCTTCTCGGGCCAGCTGCGCTGCACCTGCCGTACGACATAGGCCGACGACGCGTCGGCGGGCGGCACGATCTCGACGGGGTCGCCGAGGCCTTCGGCGCGGGCCGCGGCCAGCACCTTGTCGAGGCCGACGCCGTGCTCGGCGCCCCCGGCCGAGGCGGACGCGCCGTGGCCCGAGTGGTCGCCGCCCGCGGCCGCGGAGACCGAGGGCGTGGACTGGCCGAGCGAGGTGCGCAGTTCGTCGATGTTGGCGCCGGCGTACGTCGACCAGGTCAGCCCGGTGGCCGACAGGAAGAAGAACCCGGCGGCCGCCCAGACGCCGACGCTGCCGTGCAGGCCCAGGGTGCGACGGCGCCCGCTGGTGCCGCGGACCTTGCGCAGGGCGCGGCGGCGGGAGAACCACAGCACGATGCCGCCGCCCGCGATCACCCACAGCCAGCTGGCGGCGAACTCGCTGTAGAGGCGGCCGTTCTCGCCGAGGTGCAGGTCGCGGTGGAACTCGTCGATCCAGGTCCGCAGCGGCAGCGCGCCGGTCGAGCCGTACTGCTCCAGCGCGCCGCGGACCTTCCCGGTGTACGGGTCGACGAACACGGCGAGGGTGTGGTTCGGGTCGACTCCCTTCACGCCGGACAGCAGCACCCGGGTCGTCGCGTCGGCCGCGGGCGAGGGGCGTATCGCCGAGACCGTGCCCTCGGGGTGCGCCTTGCGGGCGGCGTCCACCTGGTCGGATATGGGCAGCTTGCTGTCGCCTACGGCGGCGACGGTCATCTCGTGCCGGTAGACGATCTTCTCGGCCTGGAAGGCGCCGGCGTACAGGAACCCGGTGACGGCGGCGACCAGGAGAAAGGGCGCCACGAACACACCGGCGTAGAAGTGCAGACGCAGCACGAGCGGGCGCAGCGGGGCCCATCTGCTGCGGGCCGGCGCCGGGGCGGCCGGTTGCGGGACCTCGTCCTTGGTGGTCGAGGGGGCGATGGACATCGGCGGCTTCTCCGAGGGCTGGGGACGGGGGCGGTCCAGTAGTCGGAGGGAGGGGGCGCCGAGTTCCCGGGCTCCCAAGTGACCTGTATCACAAGGCACTCCGTGGCATCCTGGCGCGATGGCAACTCCGAGTCACCGCAAGCCCCTTGCCGAACTGGTCGAGGAACTCCTCACCACGGACGGCCCGCTGCCGATCGTCGCGGCCGGCGATCCGGTACTGCGCCAAGGCATCGAGCATTACGACGGCCACCTGGACGGCGCCCTGCTTTCCCGCTTCGTCGAGGCCCTCCGCGTCACGATGCACGCGGCGCCCGGTGTGGGGCTCGCCGCCCCTCAGGTGGGGGTTCCCCTGCGGATCGCGGTGATCGAGGACCCCGCGCCGGTACCGGAGGAGATCCGGCTGGCGCGCGGACGCGTCCCGCAGCCGTTCCGCGTGCTGGTCAATCCGTCGTACGCGCCCGTCGGTACCCCACGGGCCGCGTTCTTCGAGGGATGTCTGAGCGTGCCGGGGTGGCAGGCCGTGGTGGCGCGGCCCGCCGAGGTCCGGCTGACGTGCGAGGACGAGAACGGCCGCGCGGTCGACGAGGTGTTCAGCGGCTGGCCCGCGCGGATCGTGCAGCACGAGACGGACCACCTCGACGGCGTGCTCTACCTCGACCGGGCCGAAGTTCGCTCACTGTCCTCCACCCAGGCGATGGCCGAGCGCTGGACGCAGCCGACGCCGGAGCTGGCGGCCGCGTCCCTCGGCTTCGAACTGCCTCAGGCGTCCCTCTAGTTGTCCCGGTAGGCCTCCAGCAGCCGCAGCCACACCTCGCTGATCGTCGGGTACGCCGGGACCGCGTGCCACAGCCTGCTGATCGGGACCTGGCCCGCGACCGCGACCGTCGCGGAGTGGATCAGTTCACCGACTCCGGGTCCGACGAAGGTGACACCGAGCAGGATCTCGCGTTCCAGGTCGACGACCATGCGGGCGCGGCCGCGGTAGCCGTCGCCGTAGAGGCCGGCGCCCGACACCGAAGCGAGGTCGTAGTCGACCGCGCGCACCCGGTGGCCCGCCTGTTCGGCCTCCGCCAGGGAGAGGCCCACGGCGGCGGCCTCCGGGTCGGTGAAGACGACCTGGGGCACGGCGTCGTGGTCGGCGGTCGCGGCGTGGGCGCCCCACGGGTCCGCCTGCACCGGGGCTCCCGAGGCGCGGGCGGAGATGGCGGCGCCGGCGATGCGGGCCTGGTACTTGCCCTGGTGGGTGAGGAGTGCGCGGTGGTTGACGTCGCCGACCGCGTAGAGCCAGTCGCTGCCGGTCACACGGAGGCTGTCGTCGACCTCCAGCCAGCTGCCGGGCTCCCGGCCGATGGTGTCCAGGCCGATGTCGTCGGTGTGCGGGGCGCGCCCGGTGGCGAAGAGGATCTCGTCGGCCTCGATGCGGTCACCGGTGCCGGTGACGACCACGACCGTGCCGTTCTCCCGGGTGACCGACTCGACCGAGGTGCCGGTGCGGACGCTGACGCCCGCCTCGGTGAGCGCCTCGGCGACGAGTTCGCCCGCGAACGGCTCCATGCGGTTGAGCAGGCTCTTCCCGCGGACCAGGAGCGTCACCTGTGAGCCGAGGGCCTGCCAGGCGGTGGCCATCTCGGTGGCGACCACTCCCCCGCCGACCACGACGAGGCGTCCGGGTGCCGCCTTGGCGCTGGTGGCCTCGCGGCTGGTCCAGGGCCTGACCTCGTCGAGGCCCGGCAGGTCGGGCAGCACGGCCCGGGTGCCGGTGCACACGGCCACGGCGTGCCGGGCGGTCAGTACCTTCTGTGTGCCGTCGGGGGCGGTCACCGTGACCGTGCGCTCCCCGCTGAGACGGCCGTGGCCGCGGTGAATCTCGGCGCCGATGCTCTCCAGCCAGCCGACCTGGCCGTCGTCCTTCCAGTCCGAGGCCCAGTAGTCCCGGCGTGCGAGGACCGCGGCCGCGTCGAGGGGGCCCTGCACCGCGGCGCTCAGTCCGGGCAGGCGGCGCGCGTCCGCCTGGGCGATCACCGGCCGCAGCAGGGCCTTGCTGGGCATACAGGCCCAGTAGGAACACTCTCCGCCGATCAGCTCGCTCTCCACGACCGCGGTGGACAGGCCGGCCGCGCGGGTGCGGTCGGCCACGTTCTCCCCCACGGGCCCGGCACCGAGCACCACTACGTCGTAGTTGCTGTGGGCGATGTTTTCCGTTTCCGTCATGGGCCCAGTCTGGTGGGTGGTGTGCGCTCGGGCCACCAGGGGTACGCGCGCCGCATACCGAGAGGTGACAGCTGTGGAATACCCGGCCGACAAGCCGTGTTGTGCCGACGGCTTCGCTCCGAGACCAGGAAGAGGGATCACGTCATGAGCAGCACTGTGGAGCTCACCAAGGAGAACTTCGACCAGACGGTCACGGACAACGAGTTCGTCCTGATCGACTTCTGGGCGTCCTGGTGCGGTCCTTGCCGCCAGTTCGCGCCGGTCTACGAGAAGGCCGCCGAGGACAACCCCGACCTGGTGTTCGGCAAGGTGGACACCGAGGCGCAGCCGGAGCTGGCCGCGGCCTTCGGTATCCAGTCGATCCCGACGCTGATGATCGTCCGCGACCAGGTCGCGGTGTTCGCCCAGCCCGGGGCGCTGCCCGAGTCCGCCCTGACGGACGTCATCGGGCAGGCCCGCAAGCTCGACATGGACGAGGTCCGCAAGTCCGTGGCCGCGCAGCAGGCCCAGGCCGAGCAGAACGGCGAGTGACCCCTAGAAGGGGTACGTCGCCACGTCCGCGCGTACCGTCGTCCAGCGCACGTCGGTGAAGGCCTCCACATTGGCCTCGCCGCCGAAGCGGGCGCCGGTGCCGGACGCGGCGATACCGCCGAAGGGCGCGACCGCCTCGTCGTTCACGGTCTGGTCGTTGATGTGCACGATGCCGGTCGGGATCCGCTCCGCGAGGTCGAGGCCGCGGGCCGCGTCCCCGGTGACGATGCCGAGCGAGAGGCCGTAGGGCCCCGCGGCGGCCAGGGCGGCCGCTTCGTCGACCGTGCTGAAGGACCGTACGGGAGCGACGGGGCCGAAGACCTCCTCCGCGTAGGCAGGCGTGTTGTCGTCGAGGCCCGCGAGGACCGTCGGCCGGTAGAAGAGCTTCTCGTGCGTACCGCCGGCGGCCAGCTTGGCGCCCTGGGCGGTGCTGGCCTCGACCAGGCCCCGCACCTTGGCGAGCTGGTTGTCGTCGATGATCGGGCCGAGGTGGACCTGCTCCAGGTTCGGGTCGCCGACGGCCAGCGAGTCGGCCTTCGCCGCCAGCCGCTCCACGTACTCCTCGTAGAGCGATGCGTGGACCAGGTGGCGGCCGGTCGTCATGCAGATCTGGCCCTGGTGGAAGAAGGATCCCCAGGCCGCCGTGGAGATCACGGCCTCGATGTCGGCGTCCTCCAGGACGATCAGCGCGGAGTTGCCGCCGAGTTCCAGGTGGGCGCGCTTGAGGTGGCGCCCGGCCGCCTCCCCGACCGCGCGGCCCGCCGCGGTCGAACCGGTGAAGGAGATGACGGGGACGCGCGGGTCGGCGACCAGGGCCTGGCCGACGTCCGGGCCGCCGGGCAGGACATGGAACAGCCCCTCGGGCAGCCCGGCCTCGGCGAAGACCGCGGCGAGCGAGAGACCGCCGCAGACCGCGGTGCGCGGGTCGGGCTTGAGGATCACGGCGTTGCCGAGGGCGAGGGCCGGGGCGACGGAGCGGATCGAGAGGATCAGCGGGGCGTTGAAGGGCGAGATCACGCCCACCACGCCGACCGGGATCCGGCGCGTGTAGGACAGCCGGGGCGCCTCGCTGGGCAGGACCTGGCCGGCGGGGCGGGAGGCGAGGGCGGCGGCCTCGTAGCACTCCTGGGCGGCCACGTGCAGCTCGAAGTCGGCCTTGCCGGGGATCGACCCGGACTCGCGGACGAGCCATCCGCGCAGTTCGTCGGCGTGCGCGGCGAACAGGTCGCCGGCCTTGCGCAGCACTCCCGCGCGGACGAAGTGCGGGAGCCGGGCCCACTCGCTCTGGGCGGCGCGGGCGGCCTCGGCGGAGCGCTCCACGTCCTCGCCGGTGGCGAGGGTGACGGTGGCGAGCGTGTCGCCGGTGGCGGGTTCGGTGACCGCGTACTCAGGTCCCGACAGGGGGTGGGGCTGCCAGCTCTTGGGGTCGAGCAACGACATGACGGCTCTCCGTTCGATCACCGGTGGGACTCACACGGGGAGCGGTAGTCCCGTGTAGTTCGCGGCCAGTTCGGCGGCCGCATGGCGGGATGCGGTGATACGGCGCAGCCGGGCGAGCTGCATCCGGCTCTCGAACGCATCCCCATTTGGTTGAGCATGCAACATCCTAGTCATCTCGTACGAGAACCGCGTGGCCTGCCACACACGAGAAAGACACAACTCCGAATACCTGTCGATCAGTTGTGTCGATCCTGTGCGGTGCACATCGGTCAGGGCCCGGGCGAGGAGGGATACGTCCGACACGGCGAGGTTGAGTCCCTTCGCCCCGGTCGGCGGCACTATGTGCGCGGCGTCGCCGGCGAGCAGGAGATGGCCGTGCCGCATCGGTTCGTGGACGTGACTGCGCATGGGCGTCACGGACTTGGCGGTGATCGGCCCCCTCACGAGGGTCCAGTCGGCGTCGATCGCGAAGCGTGCGGCGAGCTCGTCCCAGATCCGCTCGTCGGACCAGTCGTCCGGGTCGGTGCCGTTGGGGACCTGGAGGTAGAGCCGGGACACGGCGGGCGAGCGCATGCTGTGCAGGGCGAAGCCGCGCTCCCCGCGGGCGTAGATCAACTCCTCGCAGGACGGGGCGACATCGGCGAGGATCCCGAGCCAGGAGTACGGGTAGTCGTGCGCGTACGTCCGGCTCGCCCCCGCCGGAAAGGCGCCGCGCGAGATGCCGTGGAAGCCGTCGCAGCCCGCGATCCAGTCGCAGGTCAGCGTCTGTTCGCGGCCCTCGTGCAGGAACCGCACCACGGGGGCGTCGCTCTCCGGCTTCTCGACCGCCAGGGCCTTGGCCTCGAACAACAGCGGTGGCCCCTCGGCCAGTTGGAGCGCGACCAGGTCCTTCACGATCTCGGTCTGGGCGTAGATGGTGACGGTACGGCCGCCGGTGAGGACGGGGAAGTCGAGGTGGTGCCGCTCCCCGGCGAACCGCAGCTCGATGCCCTGGTGGACGAGCCCCTCGGCGTCCAGCCGCCCGGCGGCGCCCGCCGCGCGCAGGGCGTCGACCGTGCCCTGCTCCAGCATCCCGGCGCGCTGGCGGTGCTCGACGTACTCCCGCGTCCTGCTCTCCAGGACCACGCAGTCGATGCCGGCCAGGTGCAGCAAGCGGGCGAGGAGCAGTCCGGCGGGGCCGCCGCCGATGATCCCGACCGTGGTGCGCATGGCAGGCCTCCCTGCGTCAGCTGGAGTCGCGGTGCACGACCGTGGCACCCAGCACCGTGTGCGTCTCGGTCGCGGCGCCCGGTTCGCGCACCGCGCGGTCGACCAGTTCGGCGAGGTCACGGCCGGACGGGAGCTCGATGTGGACCGTGCTCAGCCTGGGCCGCAGCAGTCGGCCGAGGAGCAGGTCGTCGGCACCGATCACCGCCGTGTCCTCCGGGATGCGCACGCCCTCGTCCTGGAGGGCGCGCATTAACAGCATCGCGTATTCGTCGTTGTACGCGAACACGGCGTCGAGGCCGAGGTCCCGCCAGCGCGCGGCGAGCTTGGCCGCGGCCTGCTCCTCGTAGGCGAGGGGCAGCTCGGTCAGCGTGGCGTCCGTGCCCTGGAGAGCGCGGCGCACACCGGCGAGGCGGGGCAGCGAGAAGGCCTCCAGGCCGGACTCCTCGGGCACCACGACACCGATGCGGCGCCGGCCGCGGGCGTACAGGTGGGCGGCGGCGCTGTGGCCGACGCCCGCGTGGTCCATGAGCAGGGAGTGGGCCCCCTCGACCGCCTCGGGGGCGAGGGTGACCACGGCCCGGGCACCGGAGCGCCGCAGCAGGGCCACGCCCTGCGGGCCGAGTCCCACGCCGGGCACCAGGACGGCGACCGGGCGCAGCTCGGCCCAGGCGCGGGCCGCCTCGTCACCCTGGAGGCCGACACTGCCGTACTGGACGACCGTGTAGTCCAACCGGCCCAGGGCCCACTGGAGTTCGCTGATGAACTGGCTGTAGAGCGGGCCGACCGGGATGGACGGGGCGGGCATCAGGACCATCCGGCTGTGGCCGGCGCGCAGGCTGCGGGCGGCCGCGTGCGGCACGTACCCGAGTTCCTTGGCGGCCTCGTGGACGCGGCGGCGCGTGGGCTCGCTGATCCGGACGGCGCTGGTGTTGTTGAGGACGTAGGAGACGGTCGCACGCGAGACGCCGGCCACGCGGGCCACATCGGCGCTCGTGGGAACCGAGCGCGTGACGGAGGACGCGGACGTGTTCTGTATCTGCACCATGACGATCGTCATCTTTGCAGAAGCTGTGAAGGTGCTCACATGCGGGGCTACCGCTGTCGCTAGCGCAGCGGATCGGTGCCGGTCACCCGGGCGACGAGGTCGTTCCAGCCGGCCTCCAGGCGCTCCAACGGCATCTCGCACTGCCGGGTGAGGTGGTGGATGAGGGCGGGGTCGAGATACCCCATCAGCGTCTGGGCCAGAAGGTCGCAGTCGGCGTCCGGGAGGATCTGCCGCAGCAGCATGGTGGTGTGCATGTGCAGCGCGCGGGTCGACGGGTGGGAGTGGCGGCGGGTCGGTTCCGACTGTGCGGCCAGCAGCAGGTCCAGCTGTTCGGCGGAGCGGTACAGCACGGCCACGCCGAGCGCCCGCAGCCGGTCCACCGCGGGGGCACCGGGACCCAGCGGCGGCGGGCCGCCGAGGAAGTCCGCCTGGAGCGTGTGCGCGGAGTGGTCCAGCAGGGCCATGAGCAGTCCGGTGCGGTCGCCGAAGCGGCGGAAGACGGTTCCCTTGCCGACACCGGCCGCCGTGGCCACCGCCTCCATGGTGACTCCCGCCACCCCGTGCTCCGCGATCAGGCGGGACGCGGCCTCCAGCAGACGGGCACGGTTGCGGGCCGCGTCGGCGCGAAGGCAGGGCTCGTCGGGCGCGGAACCGACCTCCAGCAGTCGGGGCGTGTCGAAGGGCTCCTGAGGTTTCGGGAACGGCGGCAGGGTCGCGGACATGAAGCCAGCGTAAAGCATCGGGAAGAAAACTGGACCCCGGTCCGTTTAGGATGCTAGAAACGTAACCGGACCCCGGTCCGGAACATTACCGCCGTGTTTCAGTCCCTTTGGAGTTACGCATGTCTGTTCGCATCCTTGCGCTCGTCGGATCCCTTCGCGCCGGTTCGCACAACCGCCAGCTCGCCGAGGCGGCCGTCAAGCACGCCCCCGAGGGCGCGGAGGTCGTGCTCTACGAAGGCCTGGCCGAGATCCCCTTCTACAACGAGGACATCGACGTCGAGGGCAACGTCCCCGCGGCCGCCGCCAAGCTGCGTGAGGCCGCCCAGGCCTCCGACGCGTTCCTGTTCTTCTCCCCCGAGTACAACGGCACCATCCCGGCCGTCCTGAAGAACGCCATCGACTGGCTGTCGCGTCCGTACGGCGCCGGCGCCTTCGGCGGCAAGCCGGTCGCCGTGGTCGGTACCGCCTTCGGTCAGTTCGGCGGCGTGTGGGCGCAGGACGAGACCCGCAAGGCCGTGGGCATCGCCGGCGGCAAGGTGCTCGAGGACGTCAAGCTCTCCATCCCGGGTTCCGTGGTCCGCTTCGCCGAGACCCACCCGGCCGACGACGCCGAGGTCGCCGCGCAGCTGGCCGAGGTCGTCGCGCAGCTGCACAGCAACACGGGTGAGGCTGCCGCCGCCTGAACCTGCGGCGCGTGAACGGGTTTCCTGACAGGGGCCGGAGTGTGGGCACTCCGGCCCCTGTCGGGTTCTGTCTGCGGGCCGGTGGGGGCTGGTCGCGCAGTTCCCCGCGCCCCTGAGGGGCGCCCACCTCGACGTGTCTCAGGCCACCGCCGTGGGTGCCAGGTCTCGTAGTGCTGAAAGTGCGGCCGCGATCGCCGGGCGTTCGTGACCGCCGTTTCGGGTGCAGGTCAGGAGTTTTCGGTGCGGGTCGCCCGCGCACCGGACTCTCGTGATCGGCAGGTTCGGGGTGAGGTGGGCCAGGCGGGGGATCAGGGCCACGCCCAGGCGGTGGGCGACCAGGTGAGCGGTGACGTTCCAGTCCCGGGCGTGGTGGACCACGCCCGGGGTGAAGCCGGCCGCGCCGCAGGCCGACATGACGTGCGTGCGGCAGGGACTGTCCGCGAAGGGGGCGATCCAGTCCTCGTGGGCCGCGTCCGCGAGATCCACGCGGCCCCTGTCGGCCAGCGGATGATCCGCGGGGACGACCAGGTCGAAGGGGTCGTCCAGCAGGGGCTGCTGGTCGTAGCGGGTGTCGCTCAGGGGCGGGTTGTGCGGGGTCGCCTCCACGACCGCGAGGTCGATCTCCCCCTCGAAGAGCAGGTCGAAGCTCTCCGGTACGCCCGCCTCCTGGACGCTGACGGTCAGCCGGGGGTGCCGCTCGCGCAGCCGGGCCGCCATCGGGGCGAGCAGGGCCGACGCGGCCACGGACAGACCGCCCACCCGCAGCGGTCCCGCGGGCTCGCCGTGGTCGGCGCGCAGCTCGAGTTCGGCCTGTTCCCAGCGGGCCTGGATGGCGTCGGCATGCGCGAGCAGGCTCTCGGCGGCCGGGGTGAGACGGACCCCGCGCCCCTGGGGTTCGAGGAGGTCGACGTCCAGGTCGCGGGCCAGCTGGCGGATCTGCTGGGACGCGGCGGACGGGGTGAAGTGCAGGGCTCGGGCGGCCGCGGTGACCGTGCCGTAATGGGCCACCGCCCTCAGGACGTGGAGCCTACGCAGGTCAATCATGAAGCCCACGCTTCAAGGTCGGGTCCAGGAAGTCAACCTGGACGTGTACGAAGGCTCCGCCGCATGCTGGGCTGTGTCGCGACGGCCGTACACAGCCACGAGGTACGAGGAGTCACCATGACCAGCACGACCCGCGCCGTCTGCCCACACTGCGGCTGGCCGGACGGCGCCGAGCCCTTCCAGGTGGTGTCCCGGCACGGCACGGCGACGGGCGGCACGGTGTGGACCCGCTGCGCCTGCGGCTCGTTGCAGGTCCGCGTGAGCGACGGCGGCGGGACTCGCGTCGTCTCCCGCAGCCGGCCCTCCGCCGCGCGGGCGGGTTAGTCCAGTTCCGCGAGCCGCCGTACGGCGGGTGCCGTGAAGCGTTCGATCCACTCGGCGGGGGCGCCGGTGCGCGGGGCGAGGATGACCGTGTCGATGCCGAGCTTGGTGTAGCCGTTGATGTCCCGGGTGAAGGCGTCCAGGTCGCCGCCGTCGCCCTCGTCGACCGAGTAGGTCATGGTCTTGCGGATCTCGTCGTAGTCCCGCCCCTCGGTGTCACAGTGGCGGCGCAGCACGTCGAGCTTGTGCGTGACCTCCTCGGGCGAGGTGGCGAAGAGGTTGCAGGCGCCGGCGTACCGGGCGACCAGGCGGAGGGTCTTCTTCTCACCGCTGCCGCCGATCATGATCTCGGGGTGCGGGCTGCTGACCGGGGCCGGTACGCACAGGGTCTCGGCGAGCCGGTAGTGGGTGCCCTCGAAGGGGCCGTTGGCCGCCGGGTCCCACATCTGCAGGCAGATCCGCAGGGTCTCCTCCAGCCGCTCGAAGCGCTCGGCGAGGGGCGGGAACGGCACACCGAGTCCTTCGTGCTCCCGGTCGTACCAGGCGGCTCCGATACCGAGGGCGGCCCGGCCGCCGGAGAGCACGTCCAGCGTGGTCGCGATCTTGGCGAGCAGGCCGGGGTGGCGGTACGTCACTCCGGTCACCAGCGCGCCGAGCCGGACCGTCTCGGTGTGGGCCGCGAGGAAGCTCAGGGTCGAGTAGGCCTCCAGCATGGGGTCTTCGGCGCCGCCGTTGAACTCCATCTGGAAGTAGTGGTCCATCACCGACAGCCAGCTCACCCCCGCCGCCTCCGCCGCGGCACCGGCGGCGGCCAGCTCGGCACCGAGAGCCGGGGCGCCCGCGGGGTGGTTGAACCGGTTGATGTGCACGCCCACACGCATGTGCGTCTCCGTTCACGGGACCGTCACCGACCTTGGCGACGCTAGAACTTGGAGTGCTCTCGAAGTCAAGAGCGACGCGCCCCGCGGCACGCGCGTGACCGTCACGCCGTGCCGGTCACCTCCGCCTGCTCCTGCTTCTTCGCGACGCGCAGGCTCGTCAGGGTGGTGACCGTCAGGACGAGGACGATGAAGCCGAGGGAGAAGGGGATGCTGATCTCGGGGACGTGGACCCCGGACTCGTGGAGGGCGTGCAGGACGAGTTTGACGCCGATGAAGCCGAGGATGATCGACAGGCCGTAGGAGAGGTGGACCAGCTTCTTCAGCAGGCCGCCGATGAGGAAGTACAGCTGGCGCAGGCCCATCAGGGCGAAGGCGTTGGCGGTGAAGACGATGTACGGGTCCTGGGTGAGGCCGTAGATCGCGGGGATGGAGTCGAGCGCGAACAGCACGTCCGTGGAGCCGATGGCGAGCATCACGACGAGCATCGGGGTCATGACCCGCTTGCCGTTCTGCTCGATCCACAGCTTGGTGCCGTGGTAGCGGTCCGCCACACCAAAGCGCCTCTCCACCAGCTTCAGCAGCTTGTTCTCCTCGTACGCCTCGTCATGTCCGTCCTTGCGGGCGTCCTGGACGAGCTTCCACGCGGTCCAGATCAGGAAGGCACCGAAGAGGTAGAACACCCAGGAGAACGCGGAGATGATCGCCGCGCCGGCCGCGATGAACCCGGCGCGCAGCACCAGCGCCATCACCACGCCGACCATCAGCACCCGCTGCTGGTACTGCGAGGGCACCGCGAACTTCCCCATGATCAGGACGAACACGAAGAGGTTGTCGACGCTCAGGGACTTCTCGGTGATGTATCCGGCGAAGAACTCGCCCGTGGGTTTCCCGCCGCCGAAGAGGAGCAGTCCGAGTCCGAAGAGACAGGCCAGCACGACCCAGACGACGGTCCAGACGCCGGCCTCCTTCACGGACACGTCGTGGGGTTTGCGGCCGATGAAGAAGTCGGCGCCGACCAGGACGCACAATGCGACGACGGTCAGCAGCCAGACGGCGAGAGAGACGTTCACTGGTTCTCCTGTGCAGGGGGTATCGACAGCGTTGTCACCACCAGGGATCCCTTCCACCTACGGCAGGTGAACAACAGGTCACGCCATGGCAAGGAATCGCAGGTCACACAAGACCACGGCGGAATCTCGACGCGGGATCCTGGACCGAACGTCGTGTACGCCGACGGGCGGCTGCCGTCGAGATCAACGTCCACCACTCCACGCTCCAGGACCGCTGTCCCACGCGGAACATCTGCTGGGCGGGCAGCCGCGCACGCCTCACTGACTCATCGGAACTCGTGCACGACTTCGATCGGGCCGACGATGTGCGCGTTGAACTCGTCGAGTTCCTCGGCCGGGACCCACAGTTCGAGGATCGTGCGGCCGCCCGCCTGCTGAACGGGATAGCGGCTCAGGAAGTCCGACTCGACCTCGAAACGGGTCACGAAGCCGGCGCCGTCGTGCTTGACGTTCCAGTCCCTGGCGATCTTGATCGCGTAGTCCTCGTCGAGGACCGGGTAGAAGATCGGCTGCTCGGGCAGCCTCGGCGGCCAGGCGCGCCAGTCGAGCTCGCGGACCAGGTCCAGCTCCTTGGGGCCGGTCGGGCGCCAGAGGGTCGTGGTGGAGGACCGGGTCGTCATCGGAGTCGCTCTCTCTGGGGGTGGGCGGGTAAAAGTGCGGATGCGGATGCGGGTAGTTGCGCACGCACTATAGAAGCAGACGCTGAAAGTTTCAGTGATGCAATATCCTGGGCGTATCCGTATCGGGACGGAGGAAGCATGCCTTATGACCGCCACAGACCCCTCGCTCACCGCCCTCGCCCAGGGCTGGTGCGCGCTCTCCCTGCTGCACGGACGGATCGAGGCCCACATCGAGAAGGCCCTGCAGTCCGCCCACGACCTCAGCGTGCGCGAGTACTCCCTGCTCGACGTCCTGGGCCGCCAGCACGACGGCGAGGGCGGGCATCTGCAGATGAAACAGGTCGCCGACGCCGTCGTCCTCAGCCAGAGCGCCACCACCCGCCTGGTCACCCGCCTCGAGGACCGCGGCCTGCTCGCCCGCTACCTCTGCCCCACCGACCGCCGCGGCATCTACACCGACGTCACCGACACCGGCCGCACCCTCCTCGAACAAGCCCGCCCCACCAACGAGAAGGCCCTCCGAGAAGCCCTCGACCAAGCCGCCACCCACCCCGAACTCGCCCCCCTGGTAAGGGCTTTGGAAGCCCACGGCGTGGCGGCCTGAGCCAGTCCCCGTTCAGTCCGTACGCGGAGGCACCCGCGCGCTGGAGTTCACCGTCGAAGGGAATGCGGCGCGTTCCTTTGAGCGGCGCGCCGAAAGGGCCGTACAAAGGGGCGCGGACGGCCTCGCCGACCGTCCTGACGTGGTGAACAGCACAGGTCGTGCGGCCGTGGCTGTCGTTGACGCTCCCTCGGACGCGACCGTAGAAAGGGCCGCATGAGCCTGCCGCAGTTTCCCCTGTCCGGAGTCACGGTGGTCAGCCTGGAGCAGGCCGTGGCCGCGCCCTACGCGACCCGCCAGCTCGCCGACCTCGGCGCCCGGGTGATCAAGGTGGAGCGGCCGGGCGACGGTGACTTCGCCCGCCGCTACGACACGACCGTGCACGGCCACTCCAGCTACTTCGTGTGGCTCAACCGGTCCAAGGAGTCGCTCACCCTCGATCTGAAGGACCCGCGCGGCCTGGAGATCCTGAACCAACTCCTCGACGACGCCGACGTGTTCGTCCAGAACCTGGCTCCGGGCGCGGCCGACCGGCTGGGCCTGGGCGTGGACGTCCTCGCCGAGCGCCGGCCGCGGCTGATCCCGTGCACGATCTCCGGGTACGGCACGAACGGCCCCTGGGCCGACCGCAAGTCGTACGACCTGCTGGTGCAGTGTCAGACCGGCCTGGTGTCGCTGACCGGGACCGCCGAGGAGACCGCGCGGGTCGGGATCTCCGTCGCCGACATCGCGGCCGGGATGTACGCCTACAGCGGCATCCTGACCGCCCTGTACACCCGCGCCACCACCGGCAGGGCCCACCCGGTGGAGGTGTCCCTGTTCGAGGCACTGGCCGAGTGGATGAGCCAGCCGGCCAACTACACCCGCTACGGAGGCAGTCAGCCGCCGCGTCTGGGCACCCAGCACGCCACCATCGCCCCGTACGGCGCCTTCACGGCCGCCGACGGCAACGACGTCCTCTTCTCCATCCAGAACGAACGCGAGTGGATCGTCCTGTGCGCCGATTTCCTACGGCGGCCCGAGCTGGCCGAGGATCCGCGCTTCGCCACCGGCTCGGCCCGGGTCGCCCACCGCGAGGAACTCAACGCGGTGGTCGCCGAGCGGATCGCGCGCTCCGACGCCCCGCAGGTCCTGAAGGACCTGGAGGGCATCGGCATCGCCTGCGCCGGGGTCAATGACGTCGCCGCGTTCCTCGACCACCCGGTCCTGGCCGCCCGCGGCCGCTGGCACGAGGTCGCCGTCCCCGGCGGGGCCACGGTTCAGGCGTTGCTGCCCCCTGCCGACCTGGCGGGACTGCCCGCCCGCATGGACCCGGTGCCGGGGGTGGGCGAGCACACCGAGGCGATCCTCAGGGAGCTCGGCCGGTCCGGCGAGGACATCGCGGCGCTGCGGGCCGACGGGGTCGTGTGAGCCCGACCCGGTCCCAGGGGGGACGCCTTTCGGGAACCTCACCCCTCCCGGGAGTCACCAGGGCAGCGGGCCCTTGACGTCGAAGTAGCCGCCGGTCGGGCCGTCCGGGGCCACCTGTGCCATGCGGACGATGATCTCGGCGCCCTCCGCCACGGTCTGCGTGCCCGTGTTGCCGTTCAGGTCGGTCTTGGTGAAGCCGGGTTCCACGGAGTTGATCCGCATGGCCGGGAAGGCCTTCGCGTACTGCACGGTGAGCATGTTGACCGCGGTCTTGGACGTCGGGTAGGCGATGCCCGGGTAGAAGTGTGCGGGGTGGTCCGGGTCGGAGAGGTGGGTCAGCGAGCCCAGCCCGCTGCTGACGTTGACCACGACGGGGGCGGCCGAGCGCTGGAGCAGCGGCAGGAAGGCGTGCAGGACGCGGACGACACCGAAGACGTTCGTCTCGAAGGTGGTGCGCATCTGGTCGGCGGTCACGGTCGCCGCGACCGGCACGCTGTTGTCCTCGGTCCGGGTCTCGATGCCGGCGTTGTTGATGAGGACGTCCAGGCCGCCCGCGGCCTCCAAGGTCTTGGCCGCGGCCTCGACGGAGGCGTCGTCGGTGACGTCGAGCTGCACGAACCGCGCGCCGAGCTCGTCGGCGGCGCGGCGCCCGCGGTCGGCGTCACGGGCGCCGACGTAGACGGTATGGCCCGCTTCGACGAGCCGGCGGGCGGTCTCGAAGCCGAGGCCCTTGTTCGCTCCGGTGATGAGTGTTGTCGTCATGCCACCCAGGTTGCTGTGCCGTGGCGGGGGCAGCCAGAAGACCCTTCTTCCTGGGACTGGCGGTACCAGGCACATCCGCGGCCCACGGTGTTGACTGAGGAGCATGGCGGCAACAGAACTGGGACAGGCGCTGCGACGCTGGCGCGACCGGGTCCCCCCGGACGCGGCCGGGCTCCCGTCCGGGGGCCATCGGCGCGCGGCCGGGTTGCGGCGCGAGGAACTGGCCCTGCTGGCCGGCATCTCGGCCGACTACATCACGCGGCTCGAACAGGGGCGCGCGGCCAACCCGTCCGTGCAGGTGGTCGAGGCGCTGGCCCGGGCGTTGCGGCTCTCGGGGGACGAGCGGACGTACCTCTTCGGTCTCGCGGGACTGGTGCCGCCGGGCCCCGACGTCGTGCCCGGCTTCATCACGCCCAGTGTGCAGCGGCTGCTGGACCGGCTGGTCGACACCCCCGTGGCGGTCTCCGACGCGGCCATGACGCTGCTGCTGGCCAACCCGATGTACGCGGCCCTGATGGGTGATCCGTCCGTCCTGCGCGGCTTCGAACGCAACGGCGTGTGGCGCAACTTCACGGGCATGCCGACCCGGGTACGGCACACCCCGGAGGAACGGCTCGCCTTCGAGGCGGGGATGGTCGCCGAACTGCGCGCCACCGCTGCCCGCTACCCCGCCGACCGTCAACTCGCGCTGCTGGTGGCGGAGTTGCGCACCAGAAGCGAGAGGTTCGCCGAACTGTGGGACGCCGGGGTGGTGGGCCGTCTCGCCGCCTCGCACAAGACGATCGAGCATCCGCAGGCCGGCACGCTCACGCTCGACTGCGACCTGCTCCGGGTGGAGGAGAACGACCTCCACATCCTCGTGTACTCGGCCGAGCCCGGCACCGAGGCCGCCGAGAAGCTGCGGCTGATCTCGGTGCTGGGCACGCAGAGCCTGGTGGAGAGCGGCTAGCGCGGCTTTTGGGGGCCGCCGGGATGCCGCACCGCGACGGCGGGCGAGCCCGGCGACGTCCGGCTCTGCCCGGGAGGCCGGGCCGCGCTCACCGCCGCCCCCGGCACGGCGCCGCGACACGCTGTCCCCGCTCCTCACCAGCCACGACGACACCCCCGAGCCCCGAAACGCGAACGGAATGTGACCCACCCCACGATAGATACGCTCCCGTTTCGATAGCGCCGGGTCTAGTCTGAGCTCAACGAGAACGAAACCGTTTCGTTCAGCATGCTTCTCCGCTGGACGAGGATGGAGCACGCCATGACCAGCGTCCTCATCGCCACCGGCCAGTCACTTCAGCGTGTCGGCCTTCGAATGCTCCTCGAGTCCCAGCCCGACCTGACCGTCGTCGGCGAGGCGGCTCACGGGCCGGAAGCGGTCCGGCTGAGCGCCCTGCTCCGACCGGACATCGTCCTGCTGGACGGCCGCGACACCGGCACCGGCACCGGCACCGGCACGGACACAGTGGAGACCGTCCGCCGCCTCGTCCAGGCGCCGGACGGGCACGCCCCGCACGTCCTGTTGCTCACCACGAGCGACGACGCCCACCCGTACGGCGCCCTGCGCGCCGGAGCCGCCGGACATCTTCGCGAGGACGCCACCGCCGACGAACTGGTCGCGGCCGTCCGGGTCGTGGCCGCCGGTGACGTCGTCGTCTCCCCCGGACTCGCCCGCGCCCTCATCGACGCCGTCCGCAACCGGCGCGCCGTCGAGAACTCCGTGCCGGGCAACCGGCTGGGCACCCTCACCGGACGCGAGCGCGACGTGCTCACCGCGGTTGCCTCCGGCGAGTCCAACGCCGAGATCGCCGACCGGCTCTGCATCGCCCCGACCACCGTGAAGTCCCACGTCAGCAACATCCTCACCAAGATCGGCGCCCGCGGGCGGGTCCAGGCGGTGGTGTTCGCCTACGAGTCAGGACTGGTCCGGCCCACACAGCAGCACGTCCTGCACGCCTGAAAACCCTCTTCCAGGTTCCCGTCCCCGATCAAGCCGCCGTATAGCCGAGTTGGCGCCTCATGTACGGCGTCATGAGGGTCTTCGCCTTGGCCAGGGTGCTGGTGCGGCTGCCCAGCACCGCCGTCTCGCCGCCCGGCACCGGCAGCATCGTCACGCCGTCGGCGGCGCCGAAGGGCACGATCAGCGGGGTGCGGTGGAAGGGCCGGTACAGGCGGGGCTCCTTGCGGTGCCGGCCCGAACTGTTCAGGTGCGTGCGGATGTTCCAGGCGGCGAGGTCTGCCTGGGCGAGCGCCGCCGGGGTGATCTTGAGCTCGGTGGCGTCGTTGACGTCGCCGACCGCGAAGACGTCCAGCTGCCCCTCGGCCCGCAGCGAGCGGTCGACCTTGACATGCCCTGAGGGCGTGAGCCAGTCGCCGTGTCCGCCCAGGCGCAGCCAGAGCGTGTTGGGGGTGGTGCCGGTGGCCCAGAAGGAGAGGTCCGCGGTGATGACGTCGCCGCGGGCGTCGCGGTAGGTGCCGAAGTCGTTGCCCGGGGACATGAAGGAGTCGAGCCGTACCTCCACGTTGTGGGACTCCAGCCAGGCGCGCGCCTTGCGGCCGGCCCGTTCGCTGCCCGTGCTGCTCAGCAGCGCGGGGCCGGAGTGCGCGAGCGTGACCCGGGCGTCCGGCCGGGCCAGCCGGATCTCGGCGGCGAGTTCGACACCGGAGGGCCCGCCGCCGACGACCAGGACATGTTCGGCGAAGGCGATCTTCTGCTGGTGCTCGGCGAAGGACTTCATCGCCTCCTCGGTGGTGGTGCCGGCGAAGCGGGCCGGTTCCGGGTAGTCGGCGCCGGTCGCGATCACCACCACGTCGTAGGGCAGCCGCGTGCCGTCGGCCAGCACGACCCGTCGCTCGGCGGTGTCGATGCGCAGCACCTTGCCCACGACGACCTGGCCACGGTTCAGCAGCCGGTCGTACGGGATGAAGGGGGTCGCGCTCCACTCCTTGCGAACTCCCGCCCGCAGGGAGGAGATACGGTGGAAGAAGACCTCCTTGCGGTCCACCAGCGTGACCCGGGCCCTCGTGTCCAGTCGTTTCGCCAGCCGGACGCCCGCATAGCCGCCGCCGATCACCACTACGTCGCCGTCACTCACACCGAGTCTCCTGAACCGTGGGGGGAGGGAGTGCCATGGCGGACGAGCCGCTCCCCCGAGCACTCGGATGACGGCGAGCGTAACGCTTGAAACATAAAGTTTTGGTTCGGTCGTGTGAGTTTTCCGTGGAGAACGTCCTCCTCGGTTCGGCCCTCGGCCCGCGTATCAGTCGAGCTCGTAGTCGAGCCAGATCCGGTGGGTGCCGTCCGCGTCGACCGTGAGACCCCCGGTGCCGGAGATCCCCGCCAGGTCCCCGGTGCCGCTGGAGGGGACGATCGTGAAGAACTCCGCGGTGCGGTCGCTGCCGGAAGTCGTCGCCGAGTGCGCGAAGTTGAAGGCGCCGGACCGGTCGTGCACCGAGCCCTCGAAGGACTCCATGGCCACATAGGTGCCGACGCCGGACTCCTGGTCGTACGCGGCGGTGAACAGGGTCGCCGAGCGGCCGGCGACCTCGCCCTCGAAGTGCTTCTCCATCGTCGCGACGCCGACCGGGAGCCCGGTGGCCACGGCGGGCTCGGGCGTCAGCTCGGTCGGGACGAACGCCTTCACGCTGAATGTTCCGTCGGCTCTCATGGGCCGACCGTACCGACCGGGTCTGACAATGCCCGGCTGTCCGTCCCGTCTACTCCGGCGGGGTCGGCGTGTCGTGGGTGCGGTACATCGCCTGGACGTCCAGTTCCAGCTGGACCGTGGGACCGACGACCGCGATGCCCCGGGCGAGCATGGACCTCCAGTTGAGGGTGTAGTCCTCGCGGTGCAGTTCGGCCGTCGCGAGAGCCGCACAGCGCAGTTCCTCGCCGTAGCCGCCGTTGACCGTGCCCAGGTAGGTCGTGTCGAGGGCGACCGAGCGGCTCACGCCGTGCATGGTCAGGCTGCCCTGCAGGGTCCACTTGCTGCCGCCCCGGTAGGCGAAGCGGCTGCTGACGAAGTCGATGTGGGGGAAGCGTTCCACGTCGAGGAAGTCGGCGGAGCGCAGGTGGTTGTCGCGGGTGGTGTTGCCCGTCGTGATGCTGGCGGCGTCGATACGGACCTGGACCCGGGACTGGGACATGTCCTGCGCGACCTGGATGCCGCCCTCGAAACGCTCGAAGCGGCCGTGGACGTGCGCCATGCCGACGTGCTTGGCGATGAAGCGGATCGCGGTGTGCGGCGGATCGAACAACCAGACACCGGGCGAGGGCAGTTGGAGCGCCTGGGCCGGCTGGAGCCAGACCCGCTCGGCGGGGCCCGCGCCGCTCGGCCCGACCTCGACCGTCTCACGGTGCGGCTGGAGCCCCTCGGCCGCGGCCATCAGGCTGTAGCGGCCGGGCGGCAGTACGGCCACGAAGTAGCCGTAGGGGTCGGTCGTGCCGCGGGCCGCGACCCGGTGGGTGTCGAGGGCGGTGACGGTGACGTCCGCGCCCGGCATGGGCGAGCCCATCGGGTCGACGATCTCGCGGGCCACGGCGCCCGCGCCTTCGGGGAGGGGGACGGAGAGGCCCGCCGCCTCGGCAAGGGCAGCCTTGGACCGCCGGCGCCTGAGGAGTGCGAGGGCCATGATGTTCACCTTTCTTAGGGGACGTGCTGTTGTGCTGCGGGACTCACGGTCGACGGCCCTCGTAGGCCGCCTGGAGTACCTCCCGCACGCCTTCCGCGGTCACGGGACGCGGGTTGGCGTACGGCTGCCCCGCCACCTGTACGGCCGCCTCCGCCAGATCGGTCTCCCGGAGACCGAGTTCGGCGAGGGAGCGCGGGGCGCCCAGGCGTCCGGCCAGGTCCCACAGGGCGCTTGGCGGGTCGTCGGCACCGAGTGCCCGGCCCAGCGCGGTCAACGCGTCGGGAGCGGCGGAGGCGTTGTACGCGAGCGCGTACGGCAGGACGACCGTGTGCGTCTCGGCGTGCGGCAGGCCGAAGGTGCCGCCCAGGACGTGGCACAGCTTGTGGTGCAGGCCCATCGTGGTCGCCCCGAGGCACGCCCCGCACAGCCACGCCCCGTACAGCGCCCGGCTGCGCGCCTCCAGGTCCTCGGGGTCGACGGCCAGCAGCGGCAGCGCCTCGGCCGTCGCCCGTACGCCGTCCTCGGCCATCAGCGCGATCAGCGGCGAGGTGTCCGGGGCGTAGAGCGCCTCGACCGCGTGCGCGAGGGCGTTGACGCCGCTGGTCACGGTGAGCGGCACCGGCAGGGAGAGGGTGAGTTCGGGGTCGTAGACGACACTGCGGGGCTGGACCCTCGGGTCGCGGCCGGTGCGCTTCGCGCCGCCCTCGGTCAGGCCCCAGACGGGGGTCATCTCGGAGCCCGAGTAGGTCGACGGCACGGCGATCAGGGGCAGTCCGGTGCGCAGGGCGATCGCCTTGCCGAGGCCGATGGAGGAGCCGCCGCCGACCGCGACGACACCGTCGGCCCCGGCCTCCTGGGCCACCGCCACGGCCCGGTCGGCGTCCTCGACGGGTACGTGCATACGCGCTTCGGCGTGCAGTGCCGCGCAGGAGTCGCCGAGCGCGTCCGCCACCGCCCGCGCGACGGCCTCGCCCCGGCTGCCGCACACCACCAGGACCCGCCGCAGGCCGAGGTGTTCGACCTCTGCGGGGGTCGCGGTCACGGCGGCGCCCGGCCGGAACACGACCCGCACGGGACGGCTCTCGTAGGTGAAGTCGCCCATGAACGTCATGCGTTCGGCTCCAGTACGAGGTCGAAGCGGGCGTGCCGGAAGGGGCTGGGCATGCCGAACTCCGCGGCCAGGGACGGGTCGTCGGTCGTCGCGAAGTCCTGGACCAGACTCTTCTTCACGGCGAAGACGGCGTCGGAGTCGAGGTAGTCGCTGCCCGCGACGAAGATGTGGGTGGTGACGGGGGTGTGGCCCTCGGCGCCGACGATGAAGTGGATGTGCGCGGGCCGGTAGGGGTGCCGGCCCGTCGCGCGCAGCAGGTCACCGACCGGGCCGTCGGTGGGGATCGGGTAGGGCGCCGGGACGCAGGTGCGGAACCAGAAGCGGCCCCCGGCGTCGGCGGTGAACAGTCCGCGTCCGTTGCCCGCGGGCTGTACGTCGGGCTGCTGGACGTCGTAGAAGCCCCGGTCGTCGGCCTGCCAGACGTCGAGGACGGCGCCGGGCAGCGGGGTGCCGTCCGCCGACAGGACCCGGCCGCTGACCACACAGGGCTCGGCGCCGCCGACCAGGTCGATGTCGTCGCCGAGTTCCCGGACGGGCGACTCGGTCATGTGGAAGGGGCCGAGCACGGTGGACTCGGTGGCGCCCGGTACGCGGTCGCCGTTGACGGTCTCGACGAGCATGGAGAGGCCGAGGACGTCCGACAGGAGGATGAACTCCTGCCGGGTGTCGGTGCACTTCTGCCCGGTCGCCGTCAGGAAGGCGATCGCCTGTTCCCACTCCTCCTGGGTGAGCCGGGTCTCGCGCACGAAGTCGTGCAGATGACCGATCAGACCGGCGAGCAGTTCGCGCAGTCGTGGATCGGCGCTCGCGTGGAGGCTCGCGACGGCCTCCTCGGTGACGCTGGTTCCGATCGCGTCGCTGGTCATCCCGGCTCCTCGTGCTCGACGGCGTTCCGCTTCTGCCATGGTCGCGCGTTCTCAGGCGTGACCGAGGATCCGCCGCAGCGCGTCCGAGAGCAGCGCCTCGGCGTCCGGGGCGGCACTCGCGTGGCGGAAGGCGACGAACCCGTCGGGCCGTACCAGCAGGACGCCGGCGTCGGAGATCTCGCTCAGCCGCGCCCAGTCGCCGTACGGGTCCTCGTACTGCTGCCCGGGACCGACGACCACGGTGGCGATCTCGACGTCCTGCGCCTCGGCGGCCCGGATCCAGCCCTCGCCGCCGATGCCGGTCAGCAGGGTGAAACGGCCCTTCCCGACGGTGTCGAGGGTGGAGAGGGTGCGGGTGCCGGAGGTGAGCCAGGCGTGCGGGATGCGGGCGCCGGGGCGGGAGGTGGGCTGGTGGTGCAGCTCGGGGTCGCGGGCGAAGGTCTCGTCGGGGGTGCCGTCGGGGACGATCGCCTCGGAGGCGTAGCGCTGGTTGAGGTCGACGCCGTGCGCGTTGAACTCGTACACCTTGAAGGCGATGGCCTCGCGCAGCCTGGCTCGCTGCTTCTCGGCGGCCTCGGTGGCGTCCTTGCGGGCGGCGATGTTGGCCCACAGCTGTTCGGGGGTCTGCGGGGAGAGTCCGTCGAGGGCCTCGAAGATCGGGGCGGTCTCGCCGATGGACCGGTTGGCCCGGGTGACGACCTGCTTGCCGACGGGGGCGCGTTCGGCCGTGTAGGTGTCGAGGAGCTTCGGTGCGGCCGTGCCGTCGAGGACGAGCTTCAGCTTCCAGGCGAGGTTGTAGGAGTCCTGGATGGACGTGTTGGAGCCGAGGCCGTTGGACGGCGGATGGCGGTGGGTGGCGTCTCCGGCGCAGAAGACACGGCCGGCGGAGTAGGTCTCCGCGTACATCTCGTTGACGGTCCACGCCGAGGACGACTTGATCGTCACGGGGATCTCGTCGTCGCCGACCAGCTGGCGTACGACGGACTCGGCGTACTCGGTGGTCAGGTCGGGGGCGCCCGCCGTGACGTCGTACCCCCACACGATCAGCCACTCGTTCCAGGGCCGCACACAGCGCACCAGGCCCGCGCCGATGCCGCCGACGGTCGCGCCCGGGGCGAGGACCCAGTAGAGGGTGGAAGGCCGGTGGGCGGTGTACTTGGCGAGATCCGCCTCGAAGACGATGTTGATGCTGCCGGCCACACCCATCTGGCCGCTCATCGGAAGCCCGGCGTCCGCGGCGACCCTCGAACGGCCGCCGTCCGCACCGATCAGGTACTTCGCGCGGATCTCGTACGTGTCCCCGCGCAGCCGGTCCCGCACGGTGGCGGTCACGCCGTCGGCGTCCTGGGCGTGGGAGAGGTACTCGGTCTGGAAGCGCAGGCTGGTGCCGCGGGCGACGGCCGCGTCGACGAGGACCGGCTCCATGAGGTGCTGCGGCATGTCGCACATGCGGGTGGGACTGGCGAGTTCGTGGGCGGCCTGGACGAGCGGGTCGTTGCCCCAGGAGCGCACCCGGCCCAGCTCCTCGCCGGCCAGGCCGGTACAGAAGGTGGTGTTGCCCATCAGGTGCTGCGGGGTCGCCTGCGCGATGACGTCCTGCTCCACACCGAGGTCGCGCAGCACCTCCATCGTCCGCTGGTTGGTGATGTGCGCGCGGGGGGTGTCGGCGAGGCTCGCGTAGCGGGTCACGACGATGTTGGACACGCCGTAGGTGCTCAGCGCGAGCGCGGCCGAGGCTCCGGCCGGCCCACTGCCTACGATCAGGACGTCGGTCTCGACGACGGTGGACACGAGGCGCTCCTGGCGGGGGCTCACGGATGGCGGACGGTATTGATCATGGTGGGGTTCGGCCCGGTGCGGGTGTCTCAAAACGAGTCAATTGGTTGCGCGGCGGGGTGGGCGGCTCGGCGAGCGTGGGGGTGACGGCGTGCCCCCCCGTCCGGGCAGTCGCCGTAACCGGCACCGGGGTGCCGCCCCGGGGTGCCGCCCCGGGGTGCCGTCCCGGGGTGGTCGTTGTCCGTTCAACTGAAACCGCTACGGTGGGTGGGTCGTGACCACCACAGAGCCCTCCCCCGCAGTCCACGCCCGCCCACCGCTGCGAGTGGCGCGCGAGCGCTTCCTGGCTGGGCGCCCGCTGCCCGACGGTGTGCCGGAGGAGGTCCTCGCGGCGTGGCGGCGGGCCCGGTTCTTCGGGGTGCCGCACGACCTGAAGGAGCCCGCCGCCGATCCGCCCCGGCCGACCGAGTCGGCGCTGCTCGGCGCCGCCCGTCCGGTGCTCGAACGGATCGCCCCCGCGCTGGGCGCCGGCCACTGCGTCCTCCTCCTCACCGACGCGCGGCTGCGCGTGCTGTGGACGTCCGGGAGCACGCCCGGACTCGCCCCGTGCCCGGGGCTGTCGGAGCAGGAGGTCGGTCACAACAGCGCGGCCCTCGCCCTGCGCAGCCGGCGCCGGGCCGAGGTGCACGGGCCCGAGCACTTCCTCGACGTGTGGCAGGACGTGTCGGCGGTCAGCGTCCCGGTTCTCGCGCCGAAGAGCGGTCAGGCACTCGGCACGCTCACCGTCGCCTCCCGCCTGTGCGGCGGACACCCGCCCCACCCGCAGGCTGCGCTCGTCGAGGCCGCCGCCGCCGCGGTCGAGGCGGCACTGCTGGCCCGCGCGGGACGCCCCGAACAGGTCCTCCTGGACGCCTACTCGCGCGCCGCGCGAGGAGAGAGCCGCGCGGTGGCCGCGCTGGACGGCCGCAACCGCCTGATCAGCGCGGCGGCGGAGCGGCTGGCGACCCCGCAGGTGCTTCGGGTTCTCGAGCGTACGGCGATGGCGGCACGGCACACGGATGCGCCGGCGATCGCCGAGTTGCCCGAAGGAGCGGGGTGCAGCGCCCGGATCGACCTGGTGCGTCAGGAGGGCGCGGTCGTGGGGATCGTGGCCGTCCTGGAGCCGCGGGACGAGACCACCCCGAGGCCCCGGCCACGCCCGCTGCCCTGTCTGACCGGCTCCTCCCTTCCGTGGCGGTACGCCGTGGAGCGCGCGGCCGAACTGGCCCGCTCCCCCGAACCCGTGCTGCTGACCGGTGAACGGGGGACGGGGAAGACCGCGCTGGCCCGGGAGTTGCTGGGACCAGGCGACCTTCAGCTGATCGACGCGGCCGAACACGGCGATCTCGAAAGGGACTTGGCGCACTGGGCGGCCGGGAGCCCCCTGCTCCTCCGGCACGCCGAGCGGCTGACGCAGCCCGCCGTGGCCACGCTGAACTCCCTGCTCGACACGCACCCGGACGCCCGGCTGCTGATCACCCACACCCCGGGAACTCCGCCCGGCCCCTGTCTCCAGCGGCTCCTCGACAAGCTGGCCGCCCGCACGGTCGTACTGCCGTCGCTGCGGGAACGCACCGAGGACATCAGGGAGTTGCTGTCGGCCCTCGCGCCGCGACCCGCGCCGGGAAGTCCTCCACTGACCTGGACCCTGGACGCCCTGCGCGCGCTCGAACAACATCCGTGGCCCGGGAACGTCACCGAACTGGCCCATGTGGTGCAGGCGTTGGCGGAACACCGGCGGGCCTCAGGACCGGTCCGCAGGGCCGAACTGCCGGACACCGTACGGGAGGGCCCCGCCGCCCGGCCGCTCAGCCCGATGGAACACGCCGAGCGCGCCGCGATCCTGGAGACCCTGCACCGCCACGGCGGCAACAAGTCCCGCGCGGCGGCGGCACTCGGCATCGGGCGGGCGACGCTGTATCGCAAACTGCGGGAGTACGAGGGCTGACGCCGGGGTCGACCGTGATGGGCGGCGAGCCGGAGGTGGCCGCCGTGATCGACGGGGAGGGCCGCCGTGGTGGACCGCGCCGCGCCCACCCGGTACCGGTACCCCACCCCGCCCCCGCCGCACACAAGAAAGGCGCTGAGCGGACGGCCCCGACCGGCGGGGCGCCGCTCCGGGCCGGTCCGGGCCTGCATACCGTAGAGACAGATCACCACCTGCCCGGGAGCGCGCATGACCGGTAGCCGCCGTAAGAGACCCGGCGACACCTTCGACGCCATCGAGCCGCCGGGCGACGCCGAACTGGTCGCCGGGGTGGCGGGCGTGACAGCCCTGGTCGAGGTCCTCGGCGTGGTGTCCGGGTCCGAGGTGTGGCTCCTGGGGCTCCTGGTGTTCCTGCCGGGCGCTGCCTCAGCCCTGGGAACGGTCCGGCAGACCACGTTCGTCGCCGTGTGGACGACCGTCGTCGTCACCGCCAGCGTGCTGGTGCGGGACCGCGACGGGGGCCACTGGTTCGACCGGCTCCTGCTGATCCTGTTCACCGTCGTCCTCGCCGCGACCTCCGTCTACGGATGCCATCGCCGGATCAGACGCGAGGACGCGATGCTGCGGCTGCGCTCCACCGCCGCGGCCATGCAGCGGCACATCCTGCATCCCCTCCCCCTGTTGACCGACGACGTCCTGGTCAACGGCGTCTACGAGCCGCTCCAGGAGGAGCGGCTGGTCGGCGGGGACATCTACGACGTCGTCGACTCGCCCTTCGGGACCCGGGTGCTGATCGGGGACGTGCAGGGCAAGGGGCTCGCCGCGGTGGGCTCCGCGTTCGCCGTCATCGGCGCCTTCCGGGAGGCGGCCCATCGCGAACCCACCCTCACGGCGCTCGTGGACGTCCTGGACGCGGCCGTGGTGCGGCACAACTCGTATGCCGCACACACCGGCGACGACGAACGCTTCGTCACCGCCCTCATCATCTGCGTCGACGCGGAGACCGAGGTGCAGGCCGTCAACTGCGGACACGTCCTGCCGCATGTGCTGCACCACGGGACGGTCAGCACGCCCGAGCTCGATCCCGGCGTCCCGCTGGGCCTGGCCGAGCTCGCCCACGAGCCCACCACCGTGGGCTGGTTCGACTTCCCCGAGGGCGCGACGCTGCTGCTGAGCACCGACGGCCTGACCGAGACCCGCTCCGACGACGGCACCTTCTACCCCGTGGACGAGCGCCTGTCGACGTACGTCGGCCTCTCCCCCACCGAGCTGCCGCAGGCCCTGCACGAGGACGCCCGCGCGTTCGCCGGCCGCGGCGGCCCGCACGACGACGTCGCCGTCCTGACGGTCCGCCGCTCCCCGCGTCAGTGAGGCCGCTCAGCCGTCCGCCAGTGCACCGAGCGGCTCAGGAGGGGAACTGCTCGTAGAACCCGAGCGTCTCGGTCACGGCGGTGATGCCCGGCACGATGCGCTCGACGAGGGCGGCGCGCGGCCGGCCGGCAACGGCCGGATGCCGGCGGTGAGTTCGCCGGAGACACGCAGGGCCTGCGGCGCCAGGGCGGCGACCGGGTTCGGCACCGGCGGAGTCCGGGCACCGCGCGGCCGACGAGCGCGGCCGCGAGGGACCGGAAGTCGCCGGGCCGGGCGCCCGAGCCGCCGCCTCGCCGTGGGCCGGTGACCCCGGCGGGGTGCGCGGCCGCCGTAGCATCGGCTCCATGGACAAGCTTCCGCCGCAGGCCGACGGCTCTCTCGACGCGGAGGCGGACGCGTTCCAGCGACTGCGTCCCCGGCTTTTCGGGATCGCGTACCGGATCCTGGGCAGTGTGTCCGAGGCCGAGGACGTGGTGCAGGACGTGTGGCTGCGGTGGCAGGACACCGACCGGAACACGGTGTTCAATCCCGGGGCGTTCCTGGCGAAGATCACCACCCGGCTGGCGATCAACGTGGCCCAGTCGGCGCGGGTGCGCCGGGAGGCGTACGTCGGGCCGTGGCTGCCGGAGCCCGTGGACACCAGTGTGGATCCGCAGGTCGGCGCGGAGCGCGGCGAGGCGCTGGAGCTGGCCGTGCTGCTGGTCCTGGAGAAGCTGAATCCCGTGGAGCGGGCGGCCTATGTGCTGCGGGAGGCGTTCGACTACCCGTACGACGAGATCGCGGGCATCGTGCAGCTGACCCAGGCCAACGTGCGGCAGATCGTCAGCCGGGCACGCAAGCGGCTGTCCGCCGAGCGCCGGGGTCCCGTCGACACGGCGGAGCACCGCCGGCTGCTCGACGCCTTTGTCGCGGCGGCGCGGCACGGTGACGTGGCGGCTCTGGAGAGCGTGCTGTCGGCCGACGTGGTCGCCTACGCGGACGGCAACGGGCTGCGCGGCGTGGCACGCCTGGAGGTGGTGGGCGCGGGCCGGGTGGCCAGGATCAGCGCCTTCGTCGACAAGCTCATCCCGGGGGCCGAGTTCGCCTTCGCCGAGGCCAACGGCCTGCCCAGCCTGCTCATCCGCAAGGACGGGGTGACCGTCGGCCTGGTGAGCGCCACGGTCGGGGCGGACGGCATCGACGGCCTGTACTGGGTGCTGGCGCCGGAGAAGCTCCGGGCGTACGAGCGGTCGTCGGACCGGCTCGTACGCCAGGAGCCCTAGACCCGGTGCGGCCGCCGCGGGGCCGTGTCGTCCGTGCCCTCGGCGGCCGGACCCCGTCATCCCCCTGCTCACCCGGCCCGGCCCCTCCTGGTGCGGAGCGGTGACCCGGAGCCGGTCCGGTCCGCGGCCGGGGTCAGTTCCGCTTGAGCCAGTCCTCGTAGCGGGTGGCCGCCGTGTCCACGGTGTCGTCGCCGGTCAGGACGCCGTCCGGGATGCCCGCGAACATGCCGGCGTTCTCGTCGGTGACGACGGAGCGGCCGTCCGGCTTCGCCGCCAGGGTGATCTCCGCGAGCCGGTCCAGGCGGTGGATCTCGGGGCCCGCCTTCAGGCGCAGGCCGTTCACGGGCTCGCCCTGGGCCGTCTCGGCGACGACGGCGGCGACGTCCGCGGCGGCGATCGGGCGCAGCTGCGTGGAGGGCAGGTGCACTTCCTGGCCCTGGGTGGTCAGGTCCATCACCGGCGCGACGAACTCGAAGAACTGCCCGACCCGCACGATGCTGAAGGGCACGCCGCTCGCGCGCACGGCCTCCTCCTGGGCGACCTTGGCCAGGTAGTAGCCGAGCTCGGGCACCTCGTCGACGCCGATGATGGAGAGCGCCACATGGTGGCGGACACCGGCTTCCCGCTCCGCCGCGGTGAGATGGCGCATGGCCCGTGTGAAGAAGTCGAGGGCGGCCTCCTTCTCGAAGGACGGGGAGTTCGCCACGTCCACGACCACGTCCGCGCCCTTGAGCACCTCCGCCAGGCCCTCCCCGGTGAGGGTGTCGACGCCCGTGCTGGGCGCGGCCGCCACGGCCTCGTGACCGCGGTCCTGGAGCAGGCTCACCACCTGCGACCCGATGCGGCCCGTACCTCCGACGACGACGATCTTCATCTCTGTCTCCTTCTTGTGTTCGGGATTCCCCAAGCAGGACAGGACGGCGGCGGAATCTGTGACAGTGGGGCGGCATCCGACGTGGACGAAACGGCCGACAGCGGGCCGATCTGAACAACCACCCCGGTGCGCCGCGTTCTTAGGGGTGGACGCGAGGCGAACCAGAAGCGTGAGGCCAACTTGTCGAACACACCGACTGACACCCGCCGGGGCTGGGGAACCCGCAACTGGCGCGTGGCCAGAAAACTCCAGGCCATCCTCCTCATCCCGGTGATCGTGGCTCTTGTCCTCGGCGGCATACGGGTCAAGCGCTCCGTGGACACCTGGCAGGACGCCGACGACGCGGTCCGCGTGGCCGAACTGGTCCAGGCGGCGAACAAGTACGCCAGCGACGCCATCGACGAGCGCGATGTGTCGGTCATCCCCCTGGTCAAGGGCGACCGGACATCGAGCGTCGTCGCAAAGGCCCGCACGGTCACCGACACGGACGCGAGGACGTTCGACGAGGCGGTGCGGCGGATGCCGCAGACCGCGGGACTGTTGCGCCGGGTCGAGCTCGTCCGCATCGGCGAGAAGCAGCTCGCGTCCGTGCGCGCGAACGCCTTCACCTCCCGGCTGACCGGCGTGCAGACCGAGGAGAGCTACCACGCCGTCCAGCACCCGCTGATGGAGCTCTCCAACGAGCTCGGCTTCGGCAGCAGCAACCAGGCGAGCTTCGGCCGCACCCTGTACGCCGTCTCCCTCACCCAGGCCGCCGAGTCCCTGATCCGGGCGATCGGCACCCACCTCCTGGTCGAGGACCGCGGCAAGCTCGCCCCGGGCGAACTGCAGTCCCAGCTCGGCTCGTTCACTTCTTACGTCTATCTCGAACAGGTCGCGCTCCAGGAGTACGCCGGCGCCGGCACCGCCGGGGACATGACCCGGCTGCGCAAGGCGCTGTCCGACGCGGAGAAGCGGGGCAGGGAACAGGCCGCCGAGGCCCGGACGCAGGCCGAGGCGGCGGGGAGGACCTTCGTGGCCCCGCCGAGCCTGGAGAAGATGGCCGGCGAGATCGCCTCGGGCAAGTCGGCGGCGCAGCTCGCCGCGCAGGGCATCACACCCGAGACGTTCTTCGCCGCCTCCACCCTCAGCTTCGACGCGTACCGCGGTGTCGAGGTGTACCTCACCGACAGCGCGCTGGCGGACGCCCACAGCATCGCCGACGACGCCCGCAACGACGCCGTCCTCAACGCGGCCCTGGTACTGGCCTCGGTCCTCGCCGCGTTCCTGCTCGCCGCCTGGGTGGCCCGGACGATGAGCAGCAGCATGCGCCGGCTGAGCGCCTCGGCCCACGAGATCGCCCAGCAGCGTCTTCCCGCGCTGCTCACCCAGCTCACCCGGGCCATCCCCGGCCGGGTCGACGCCCAGGTGGCGACGATCCCGATCACCACCACGGACGAGATCGGCGAGGTCGCCCGCGCCTTCGACCACGTGCACCGCGAGGCCGTCCGGCTCGCCGCCGAACAGGCCCTGCTGCGCGCCAACATCAACACGATCTTCAGCAACCTGGCCCGCCGCAACCAGTCCCTGATCGAGCGTCAACTCGCCCTGATCACCAGCCTGGAGGGCAAGGAGGCCGACCCGGACCAGCTGGAGAACCTCTTCAAGCTGGACCACCTCGCCACCCGTGTGCGCCGCAACGGCGAGAACCTCCTCGTGCTCGGCGGCGAGACCCCCGCCCAGCAGTGGGACCAGCCGCTGCCCCTGGTCGACGTGATCCGCGCCGCGGCCTCGGAGGTCGAGCAGTACGAACGGGTCGAGCTGTCGGGTGTCCCGGAGGCCGAGATCCACGGCCGCGCGGTGACCGACCTGGTGCACCTGCTGGCCGAGCTCCTGGAGAACGCGACGACGTTCTCGCCGCCGCAGTCCTGGGTCCGGGTCACCGCGGCGCGGCTGCCCGACGGCCGGATCATGGTCGAGATCCACGACCGGGGCATCGGGCTGCCGCCGGAGGAGCTGGCCGACATCAACCACCACCTGGCCGAGCCGCCCACCGTGGACGCGGCGATCTCCCAGCGCATGGGCCTGTACGTGGTCGGCCGGCTCGCCGACCGGCACGGCATCCGCGTCCAACTGCGCCCGTCCGAGGAGGGACAGGGCACGACGGCTCTGGCGATGCTCCCGGACACGATCACCTATCGAGGACCGGGAACGGAGTCCGACGTCGACACCATGGCCCTGGCGGCCTACGCCGACACCGGCTTCCCCGAGGGCACCGCCCGCGGGTACGAGGCCTGGAACGACAGGTAGGCGGCCGCCGACACCGGCGGCCTGCCCGTACGGCTGTGGTGGCCGGAGTGAGCCCCGCGCGCTGAATCGCCTTGGCCGCGGGGCTCCCGCCACGGCAGGATGATCGCTGGGCGTCGACCGCACGAAGGGAACGGGATGAGGCGGAACCGTCTCGGGCAGACCGATGTGCACGTCACGGAGCTGGGCTTCGGTGGCGGTCCGCTCGGTGGCCTCTTCGCACCGCTGGACGACGAGACGGCCACGGGCGCCCTGGAGGCGGCCTGGGACAGCGGGATCCGCTACTTCGACACCTCCCCGCACTACGGCATCGGCCACTCCGAGCGCCGCACCGGCGCCCTGCTCCGGGACCGGCCGCGCGAGGAGTTCACCCTGTCGACGAAGGTCGGCCGGCTGCTGGTGCCGCAGGACCCGGCGGGCCGTACGGACGAGAGCTTCGCGGTGCCCGCCACCCATCGCCGGGTGTGGGACTTCACGCGGGACGGTGTGCTGCGCAGCGTGGCGGACTCGCTGGAGCGGATGGGCGTGGACCGCATCGACGTGCTGTTCCTGCACGACGCGGAGGAACACTTCGAGGACGCGTTGCGCGACGGCTACCCGGCCCTCGCCGAACTCCGCGCCCAGGGCGTGGTGGGCGCGATCGGCGCGGGGATGTACCACCCCGGCAAACTGACCCGTCTGGTCAGGGAATCGGACGTCGACGTCGTGATGCTGTCCGGCCGCTACACACTCCTGGACCACAGCGCCCTGGACGAGTTCCTGCCCGCCTGCACAGACCGCGGGGTCTCGGTCCTCGCGGCGTCGGTCTTCAACTCCGGGCTGCTCGCCACCGCCCGCCCGACCGAGGGCAGCACCTTCGACTACGCCCCCGCCGCCCCGCGGTTGCTGCGCCGTGCGCACCGCATCGCCGACGTCTGCGAGGCCCACGGCGTGACCCTCCCGGAGCTGGCGATGGCGTTCCCGCTGCGCCATCCCGCGGTCGCGGGGATCGTCGTCGGCATGCGCACGGCGGAGGAAGTACGCGCCAACACGGCGGCGTTCGGCGCGCAGATCCCCACGCAACTGTGGGACGACCTGCGGGGCGAAGGACTCCTGGACGAACGGGCGCCGGTGCACGTCCGGTGAGACACGATCAACCGCGATAGGTTCCGCCTCTAGGGACATACGGAGGTGCCGTGAGCGAGCTGGACGCACAGAGGGAGATCACGACCGCCAAGGAGGCGGCCGACGACGAGCTGGTCCTGGCGTTCGGCCGGCTGCAGGGCGCCGCGAACCGGCTGGAGTACATCCTGGGCCGGCGGATCGAGGAGGAGTGCGGGATCAGCCACCTGATGTACGAAGTGCTGCTGATCCTGGGCCGGGCGGGCGAGCCGGGACTGTCGATGCGGGCGATCGGTCAGGAGCAGGTGCTCAGCACGGGCGGAGCGACGCGGCTGGTGGACCGGATGGAGGCGGCGGGCCTGGTACGGCGCGTGACGGACCCGGACGACCGGCGCGGACGCCTGGTGCACCTGACGCCCCTGGGCGAGGAGACCGTCGTACGCGCTTCCCGGCTGCACGTGGAGAACATCAGGCGGTACTTCCTGGAGCCCCTGCCCGCCGCCCACCGGGGACGCTTCGCGGAGGACCTGCGCATCCTCAGTCACGCGGCCCGGGACTCCCTGCCGCTGCTGCCCTGAGCGCGACGCCCTGAGACGCGCGTCACTCACCTGGGCTTCTCCCGGTTGAAATATCTGACGCGTCAGATAATGTTGCCAGGGTGAGCGTCCGCACCAGGCGGGCACCACGTCCCCCGAGGTCCTCGATGAAGCTCGTCTACGTCTTCGATGCCTACTGCGGCTGGTCCCACGGCTTCTCGGCCACGCTGCGCGAGGTGATCTCCCGGCATCCCGAACTGCCGGTCGAGGTCGTCACCGGCGGACTGTTCAGTGGCAGCCGCCGGGTCCCGATCCGTGAGTTCGGCTATGTCCAGGGGGCCAACGCCCAGATCGCGGAGCTGACCGGCGCACGGTTCGGCGAGGCCTACGAGCGGCTGATCGCCGACGGCTCGTTCGTCATGGACTCCGAGGCCGCCGCCCGAGGCGTGGCCGCGCTGCGCGGGGCCGCTCCCGAGCGCGCGCCGGAACTGGCCGCGGAGCTCCAGACGGCCTTCTACCTCGACGGCCTGAGCCTGTCCGACCCGGCCACCTACCGGACGCTGGCCGCGGCCGCCGGGCTGGACGCCGAGACGGTGGTCGCCGCGTTCCAGGCACCCCAGGCGCGGGCGGAGGCCGAGGCGGACTTCCGTCGTGCCGCCGACCTGGGTGTCACCGGTTTCCCCACCCTGCTCGCCGTCGACGGCGAGCAGGCCGTCCCGCTGGCCCGCGGCCGCGCCACCGCCGACGAGATCGACCGGCGGCTCAGCGGCCTCTCCTGACCCGTCACCCCCTCTCCGAGAGCTAGGACCCCTTCCATGAGCACCCTCGACTTCAAGATCCTCGACCTCGACTTCCCCGTCGGCAGCAAGAACAAGACGGCCACCCTCGTCACCGGCGAGCAGGAGGCCCTGCTGGTGGACGCAGCCTTCACCCGCGCCGACGGCCACCGCCTGGTCGCGGAGATTCTCGACTCCGGCAAGACGCTGACCACCGTCTTCGTCAGCCACGCCGATCCCGACTTCTACTTCGGCGCCGAGGTCCTGGCCGACGCCTTCCCGGAGGCGAGGTTCGTCGCGACCCCGCTCGTCATCGACCACATCCAGCACTCCTACGAGGGCAAGCTCAAGGCCTGGGCCGCGCTGGGCGCGAACCTGCCCACCCGCCTGGTCGACCTTCAGCCCCTGACCGGCGACCTCACCCTGGAGGGCCACCGCTTCGAGCTCAAGGGCGGCCCGGCCGGCCTCCCCGACCGCCACTACCTGTGGCAGGCTGAGTCCCGCGCCCTGCTCGGCGGCGTCCTGCTCTTCCAGCAGGAGCACGTCTGGGTCGCCGACACACCCACCCCCGGTGACCGCGAGGCGTGGATCGGCCTGCTCGACGAGATGGCGGCCCTCGACCCCCGGCTCGTGGTGCCCGGCCACCGCCTGCCCGGGGCCCCCGCCGACGCCTCCGCCATCACCGCCACCCGCGACTACCTCCTCGCCTTCGAAGAAGAGCTCGCCAAGGCCGCCGACGGTGCCGCGCTCACCGAGGCACTCGTCAAGCGGTACCCGGACAACGGCATGCTGATCGCCGCCCAGATCGGCGCGAAGGTCGCCAAGGGCGAGATGAAGTGGGGCTGACCATGAGCGAGTTCGCCACCTCCACCGCCCCCGCCGACGTCGTACGCCGCCAGTACCTGGCCTCCGCCGCCGGGGATCTCAAGGCCCTGCGCGCCACCCTCGCACCCGACGTGGAGTGGACCGAGATGGCAGGTTTCCCCCTGGCCGGCACCTATCGCACCCCCGACGGGGTCACATCGCAGGTGATGGAGCGGCTCGGCAAGGACTGGGACGGGTGGACCGCCCACGACGACACCTACGTCGTCGACGGCGAGAACGTCGTCGTCCTCGCTCGCTACACGGCGGCCCACAGGGCCACGGGCAAGCCGATCGACGTCCGCGTCGCGCACCATTTCGTCGTGCGGGGTGGGCTCATCGTCCGTTTCGAGCAGTTCGTCGACACGGCACTCGTCCGTGATGCCATGACGGCCTGAGACCGCGGCGGCGGCAGCGTGGCGTGAGGAGGCCGCGCGTCGCCGCCGGAGGGCGGGTCCCACCACGGTTCCGGAGATGCCGGGCCGCCGGTCCGCCCTGCTGGCAGGATGGGAGGCATGGAACGTGTACTGGGAATCGGCGGGTACTTCCTCAGGGCCGCGGACCCCGTGGCCCTGAGCGCGTGGTACCGCGACCAGCTGGGTCTGGAGGCCGACGAGAACGGCCTGTGGGGGCAGGAAGCCGGGCCCACGGTGTTCGCGACGTTCGAGTCCGCGACCGACTACTTCGGGTCCCGGGCCCAGCAGACCATGCTCAACTTCCGGGTCCGCGATCTGGAGGCGATGCTCGCGCAGTTGCGGGCCGGCGGAGCGGACGTGGCCGAGGAGACACAGGACATGGAGGGTGTCGGTCGATTCGGCTGGGTCACCGATCCGGAGGGCAATCGCATCGAGTTGTGGCAGCCCGCCGACTGACCGGCCGACGCCCCGCCACTCCGGGGGCGGGCCGGACGAGGCGCCGGCTCTGCTCTGAGCCGGTGTGCCGGATCCGGAAGCGGCCGGGCTCCGCCCGGTCCCACTGCCAGACGCTCGAGAACCGCCGACGAGCCTCGATGAATCCCGGTGTCGCGTACGTACGGCCCCGCGCCGCTCACTCGTCGTCCGGGAAATCCCCCGCGAACGCCCCGGCCATCCGCAGCCAGGGCTCCGCCTCCTCGGGACGGCCCAGTCGTTGCAGGGTGCGGCCCAGCATCAGGTGGGCGTAGTGCTCCACCGGATCGCGCTCGACGATCACCCGCAACTGGTCCTCCGCACGGCGCAGTTGTGCGGAGTGGTAGTAGGCGCGGGCCAACAGCAGCCGGGGTCCGGTCTGTTCCGGGGCCTCCTCGACGACGTCGGCGAGGAGCTTCGCGGCACCGCTGTAGTCCCGCGCCTCGAACAGCAACCCGGCCCGTTCCCAGCGCTCGACGGTGGTCTCCTCGTGCGGCACGCCGACGCCGTTGTCGAAGAGGTGCAGCGCGCTCGCCCAGCGGTCGGGCGCCACCCCGCCGGTCGCCGGGTACGCGTTGAACTGGTCGGTCATGATTCCTCCGTCTCCCGGACGCGTCCTCACGCGGGCCGGAGTGCGGTCAGTGGCTGTCGAATGGTCAGACCGCCGGTTCGGCGGTCGCGGCCCGCTCCGCCTCGCGGGCGGCGAGCAGGGAGGCGTGGGTGGGGGCGTCGGGCACGTCGGCCGGCCGGTTCCTGGCGAACTCCTCGCGCAGCACCGGAACCACCTCCTCGCCCAGCAGGTCGATCTGCTCCAGCGCGGTCTTCAGCGGGATGCCACCGCCGTCCACCACGAACAGCTGACGCTGGTAGTCACCGGCGTACGCACGGAAGGACAGGGTCTTCTCGATGACCTGGTCCGGTGTGCCGACGGTGAGCGGGGTCTGTCGCATGTACTCCTCCATCGAGAGCCCGCCTCCCATCACCGGTGAGTGGTCGAAGACCGGGCGGAACTCCCTGACGGCGTCCTGGGAGTTGTGGCGCATGTAGACCTGGCCGCCGAGGCCGACGACGGCCTGCTCGGGCGTGCCGTGGCCGTAGTGCGCGTACCGCTCCCGGTACAGGTCGATCAGCTTCCCGGTGTGCTCCTTGGGCCAGAAGATGTTGTTGTGGAAGAACCCGTCACCGTAGTAGGCGGCCTGCTCGGCGATCTCCGGGGAGCGGATGGAGCCGTGCCAGACGAAGGGCGGTACGCCGTCCAGCGGCCGGGGCGTCGAGGTGAAGCCCTGGAGCGGCGTACGGAACTTGCCCTCCCAGTTCACGACGTCCTCGCGCCACAGCCGGCGCAGCAGGGCGTAGTTCTCGACGGCCAGACTGATGCCGTCCCGGATGTCCTTGCCGAACCACGGATACACCGGGCCGGTGTTGCCGCGGCCCATCATCAGGTCGACGCGCCCGTCGGCCAGGTGCTGGAGCATCGCGTAGTCCTCGGCGATCTTCACCGGGTCGTTCGTGGTGATCAGCGTGGTGGACGTCGAGAGGATGATGCGCTCGGTGCGTGCGGCGATGTACCCGAGCAGGGTGGTCGGCGACGAGGGCACGAACGGCCGGTTGTGGTGTTCACCGGTCGCGAAGACGTCGAGTCCGACCTCCTCGGCCTTCTGCGCGATCGCGGTCATCGCCTTGATCCGCTCGCGCTCGGTCGGGGTGCGACCCGTGTTCGGGTCCGTGGTCACATCCCCGACGGTGAAGATGCCGAACTGCATCGCCCTCAGCCCCTCTGTCGGTTGATACATCAACTATGCCCCTCCAACACGCCCCCTCCCCTGGCTATTCCGCTCCTGAGATCCGCGCGGTGGGCTCCCACGTCGAGGACGGTGGCGTGGCTGCGGTGGCGTCGAGGAGCTCGGCGGAATTCGGCAGAGATCCAGGCGGGCGGGGAAGTCGGCGGGCTCCAGGGCCTTCACTCGGGGACGCCGTACCGCTTGCGCCGGGGCCGCGGGCCACGGGAGCCGAAACGTTCCGCGGCCTCGGCGAGACCGGCTTGTTGGCCTGGCGGATCACCGGCAGCACCGAGGCGACGACCGCGAGCAGCGCCACCAGGCCGACGATCAGGACCGTACGGCCGCCCGCGCACCCCGGGAAGCCCGGCCGAAGACCCCACCGCGCTGGGCGGAGCCGCTGGACCGGCGCCCTCATCGCCTGGGCGGTGGCCGGCACCGGCACGCTCATCCCGGACTTCGTCCCCCGGTGGAGTCAGCCCGTGTCCTCGTCCAGCTTGGCGATGATCCGCTCGGAGACCTCGGCCAGGACCCGCAGCTCGGCCGGTGTGACGTGGTCCACGAACAGTTCGCGCACCGCCTCGACATGACGTGGGGCCGCCGCCTCGATCGCCGCCCGGCCGGCGTCCGTGATGACGACGAAGGCACCGCGCGCGTCCTCGGCGCACTCCTCCCGGGCCACCAGGCCCCGACCCGCCATCCGCGCGATGTGGTGGGACATCCGGCTCTTCTCCCACTCCAGCGCCCGGGCCAGATCCTGGTACCGCTGCCGCCCCTCCGGGGTGTCCGTCAGATGGACCAGCACCGCGAAGTCCGCAGGCGACACCTTGGACTCGGACTGCAGCCTGCGTCCGAGACGGCCGCCGAGCCGCTCATGCAACCGGACGAAGCCCCGCCAGGCGCGCTGCTCCTCCGGCGTCAGCCATCGCACCGTCTCTCCCATGAAAAAAGTGTAGACGTAGTTGACAGGTCACCGAACAGTGCGGTGCGGGCCGCGGCCCCGTCGGCTACTCCCCGGCTCCCGGCGTCGGGATGCTGCCCGTCGTCGCCAGTTCCCGGTACCACAGGGCGCTGTCCTTCAGGGTGCGGCGCTGGGTCTCGTAGTCGACGTGGACGATGCCGAAGCGCTTCGAATAGCCGTAGCCCCACTCGAAGTTGTCCATCAGCGACCACACGAAGTACCCACGCAGATCGACGCCCGCGGTGAGCGACCGGTGGGCGGCGACGAAGTGCCGGTGGAGGTAGTCGACGCGCTCCGGGTCGTGCACGGCGTGACTGCCGTCGGAGCGGGTGACGACGTGGTCCTCGAAGGCCGCTCCGTTCTCGGTGATGACCAACGGCTGGTCCGGGAACCGGGCGTGCAGGTCCAGGAGGAGCTCTTCGAGTCCGTCGGGGTCGATGTTCCAGCCCATGGCGGTGTGCGGGCCCTCCTGCGCGACGAACTCGACCTGGGGTGAGCCGGGCCAGGGCGAGCCGCCCATGTCCTTGTGCCCGTCGTTGTTCTGACGCGCCGTCGTGCCGTCCCACAGCCGGACCGTGGTGGTGGCGTAGTAGTTGACGCCGAGCAGGTCCAGGGGCTGGTGGATCAGCGCGAGGTCGCCGTCCTCGACGAACGACCAGTCCGTGACGGACGCGGTGTCCGCCAGGAGGTCCTGCGGGTACTGGCCGCGCAACAGAGGTTCGGTGAAGGCGCGGTTGGCCAGCGCGTCGATCCGGCGTACGGCCTCCTCGGCACCGTCCCCCTCACCGCGCAGCACGTGGAAGTTGAGGGTGACCGAGTACTGCGGATCGTTGGTGGTGACCTCCCGCAGCTGCTGGACCGCCAGCCCGTGGGCGAGGTTGAGGTGGTGGACCGCGGCCAGGGCCGCGGCACCGTCGCTGCGGCCGGGGGCGTGGGCTCCGGCGCCGTAGCCGAGGTAGGCGGAGCACCACGGCTCGTTCAGCGTGGTCCAGATCGCGACACGGTCACCGAGGGCTTCGCCGACGACACGGGCGTAGTCGGCGAAGGCGAAGGCGGTCGCGCGGTTCGTCCAGCCGCCCTCGTCCTCGAGGGCCTGCGGAAGGTCCCAGTGGTACAGGGTCGCGACGGGGACGATGTCCCTCTGCAGCAGGCCGTCGACCAGGCGGCTGTAGAAGTCCAGGCCCTTGGGGTTGGCCGGGCCCCGGCCGGTGGGCTGGATGCGCGGCCAGGCTATGGAGAACCGGTAGGCCTTCAGGCCCAGGGACGCCATGAGGTCGAGGTCCTCGTCGAGGCGGTGGTAGTGGTCGGCGGCCACGTCACCGGTGTCGCCGTTCCACGTCTTGCCCGGCGTGTGGGAGTAGGTGTCCCAGATGGAGGGGCCGCGTCCGTCCTCGTCGGCGGCGCCCTCGATCTGGTAGGCGGCGGTCGCGGAGCCGAGGAGGAAGTGCGCGGGGAAGGACAGGGGCTGGGCTGTCGACATGCGGGTCGCTTTCCGGTGATGGCCAAAGGGTGGGGACGGAGTCCTGGAACCACGGTGATGTTAACGTTAACAAGCTGTCAAGGCCCTCGCCCCGACCAAACCCGCTCCCGCCCCCGTCCGCCCCCGTCCGCCTCGGGGTGCCGGCGTCGGCGATGTCGAGGCCGGGGCGGGCGAGGCCAAGAGGGACAGCTCCCGCGGGGTGAGCGGCGGGGCGTCCGTGATCGCCGCGTTGCGTTCGACGTTCGTCAGGGACCTCATGCCCACGATGGCCGTGGAGACCGTCTGCCCCGCGAGGGCGAACCGCAGGGCGGCGGACGGGAGTTCGTCGGCACCGATGCCCAGGTCGGCGAGGATCGCGTCGACCCGCTGCTCGACCCGCTGCTCAGGCGCCGTAGCCGATCTCCGACACGGTCAGTCCGGGGGTGCCGAGCTCGCGATCACGCATGTGCTGTTCGTTCTCCCTGGGGGAGGCCCCTTGCTGTGTGCTGGGCGGCGGAACTTCGGAGCGTTGCCGCGGTTCAGGAGCCCGCGCGGGGTACGGCGGTGCTGTGCCGTACGACGAGCTGCGGTGTGATCTTCTGCTGCTGTGCCGGGGCCCCGCCCACCATGCGCACCAACAGCTCGATGGCGCTCCTGCCGAGGTGGGCGAAGTCCTGGCGGACGGTGGTCAGGGCGGGGACCAGGTATCCGGCGCCCTTCATGTCGTCGAAGCCGACGACCGCCACGTCGTGCGGCACCTTCACCCCCCGTTCGGCGAAGGCGGCCAGCACGCCCATGGCCATCTGGTCGTTCCCCGCGAAGACCGCGGTGGGCAGGCCGCTGTCGGCGTCGCAGAGTTCGTGGGCCAGGCGGAACCCGCTCTCCGCCGTGAAGTCGCCCTCCAGCTGGGCTCCTTCGGCTGCCGCGGCGGTGAGTTCGGCCCGCCAGCCTTCGACGCGGGCCCGGGCGTCGAAGGTGCGCAGCGCACCCGTCAGATGGGCGATGTTCCGGTGCCCGAGGTCGAGGAGGTGCCGGACCGCGAGCCGGGCGCCGAGTTCCTGGTCGACCTCGACGAAGCTCAGCTCGGGGCTGGGCACGTTGCCGGACATCACCACCGCCACCGGAACCCCCAGGGAGAGGTCGGACAGCACCTCCACCGTGCCGGGCCGGTCGGCGACGACCGCGATCGCCTCCACCGACTGGTCGGTGAGCCGTTGCAGCGTCTCCAGGAGGTCGCCGGTGGTGCCCTCGCCCTGCCGGCTGGCCAGGCTCACCCAGTAACCGGCCTGCTTGGCCGCGGTCTCCACGCCGAGGAGGATGCGCGGCAGCTCGAACAGTTCCGACCCGACGATCACCACGCCGATCGTCGAGGAACGCCGGCTCTTGAGGGCCCTGGCGACGCTGTTGCGGCGGTATCCCAGCTTCTGGATCGCCGCCTCGACCCGGGCCCTGGTCTCCGGCCGGACCGACGGGTGGCCGTTGACGACACGGGAGACGGTGATGTGGGAGACGCCGGCCTCCCGGGCCACGTCCATCATGCCCGGCGGCCGGTCCATGTCACTCGTCCTCTGCCCTCGACCCCAGCAGGCGGGCTCACGCCCACCGCCGATACTGTCACAGGCGCGGGGCCGCCTCTTCGCCTCCGGCGTGTGCGACGCCGTCAGGCCTTCCGGCTCCGGCGGCTGGACGAACCGTCCACGAACGACTCGCACCTGCGGCGCGGAGACTTCGCCCGGTGCGCCTCCGCGCCCTCGGCCGTGAGCGCCACCTGGGTGACAACCTGGCCACGGTCGCGCGGGCCCCTGGCGGACGGCGTCCGGCTCGGACCGGGTACCGAGCGCTGCGAGAACTGCCCGCGACCGCACACCGGTCCGGGGTTCAGGCCGTGTACCGCGGTGTCCACTGGGCCTCAGCGATCGCGTCACGCAGTTCGGACTCCGTCGCCTCGGGGGCGACTCCGTCCTCCACGGCGGCCTGCGCCACCGCGAGCGCGATCTCGCGGGCCGCGTCCCGCATGCTGGCCAGCGGGGGCAGCAGCTGAGTGGCTCCGTCGGTGCCCGCCCGTACCGCGCAGTCCCCGACGGCACGGGCCGCCGCGACCATCATGCGGTCGGTCACCCGGCGGGCCCGGCAGGCGGTGACCGCCAGTCCGACAGCGGGGAAGACGTAGACGTTGTTGGCCTGCGCGACCGGCACTTCGCGGCCGTCCACCTCCAGCGGCGGGAAAGGCGACCCGGCGGCGATCAGGGCCCTGCCGTCGGTCCAGCGGGCGAGATCGGCGGGGTCGGCCTCGGCGTTCGAGGTCGGGTTGGACAGCGGGAGGATCACCGGCCGGTCGCAGGAGTCGGCCATGGTCCGCACGATCTCCTCGGTGAAGGCGCCGTGGGCCGTGGACAGCCCGATCAGCACCGTCGGCTTCACCTCGCCGACGACCCGGGCCAGGTCGGGCGCATCCCCGCCCCACTGCCGTAGGTCCGCCTCGTCGCGGGCGTAGACGCGCTGTTCGGGGGTGAGGTCGGTGCGGGAGTCCACCAGCAGGCCGTCGATGTCGACGAACCAGAACCGGTCGGCCGCCTCCTCCTCGGAGAGGCCCTCCTCCACGAGTGCGGTACGGATCATGTCGGCGACGCCGATCGCCGCCGATCCCGCGCCCAGGACCACGATCCGGTGGTCGGTCAGGGAGGCTCCGGCGACCTTCGTGGCGGTGGTCAGAGCGCCCAGCGCGACGGCCGCCGTGCCCTGGATGTCGTCGTTGAAGGTGAGCAGCCGGTCCTGGTAGCGGCTGAGGATCGGGCGGGCGTGGGCGGTCGCGAAGTCCTCCCACTGGAGCAGGGTGCCGGGGAGTTCGGCCTCCACGGCGGAGACGAACGCCTCGATCATCTCGTCGTAGGCGTCGCCGGTGACGCGGTGCTGCCTGCGGCCGAGATAGTGCTCGTTCTTCAGGAGCTGCTCGTTGTCGGTGCCGACGTCGAGGAGGATCGGCAGGGTGCGGGCCGGGTGGATGCCGCCGATGGCGGTGTAGAGGCTGAGCTTGCCGATCGGGATGCCCATGCCGCCGACTCCCTGGTCGCCGAGGCCCAGGATGCGCTGGCCGTCGGTGACGACGATGACGTCGACCTCGCCGCCCGGCCGGTTGCGCAGGATCTCCCGGTAGCGGTGGCGGTCCTCGTAGGTCAGGAACAGTCCGCGCGGCCTGCGGTAGATCTCGCTGAAGCGGCGGCAGGCCTCGCCGACCGTCGGTGTGTAGACGACCGGCAGCATCTCCTCCAGGTGGCGGGTGAGCAGGCCGTAGAAGAGCACCTCGTTGGTGTCCTGGAGCTGGCGCAGGTAGATGTGCCGGTTGAGGGGCTTGTCGTAGCCGAGGAACGCCTCGTACGCCCGGTCGGTCTGTTCCGCGAGGGTCTCGGTCGCCGGTGGCAGCAACCCGTCCAGGCCGAGCTCGGCGCGCTCATCGGAACTGAAGGCGGTGCCCTTGTTGAGGAGGGGATCGGCGAGCAGGGCCGCTCCGCGAACCTGGGCGGGGTTGTGTGGTGCCATGACGTTCCTCGGGTCGACGGGTTTCAGACCAGCTACTCCTGTGCCCCGTCGACCGCCATCCGAATCAGCCGCCCCGCACGGCCGTCCGGCGGGCTCAGGCGTCCCGCGCCGCGTGGACCCGCTGCCCTTCGACGAAGGTCTCGAGGACGCGCGTGGCGGCGATCTCCTCGGGCGGGCCCGCGAACGGGTCGCGGTCGAGGACGACGAGGTCGGCCGACTTGCCCACGGCGATGCTGCCGGTGATGTCGTCGAGGTGGTTCACGTGGGCGCTGCCCGCCGTGTACGCGGCGAGGGCGGTGCCCAGGTCGAGGCGCTGCCCGGGGAGGAACTCCGGGGTGCCCTCGGGGGCGCCCGGGGCGATCCGGTTGACGGCGACATGGATGGCCTGGAACGGGTCGGGGCTGCTGACCGGCCAGTCGCTGCCGGCGGCCAGGGTGGCTCCGGCGCGCAGCAGGTCACCGAAGGGGTACTGGCGTGCGCCGCGTTCGTCGCCGAGGAAGGGCAGGGTCAGTTCGTCCATCTGCGGTTCGTGGGCGGCCCACAGCATCTGGAGGTTGGCGCTCGCGCCCAGGGCGCGGAACCGGGGGACGTCGTGCGGGTGCACGACCTGGAGGTGTGCCAGGTGGTGCCGGGTGTCACGCCATCCGTTGGCCGTACGGGCGGACTCCACGGCGTCCAGCGCCTCGCGCACCGCGCGGTCGCCGAGCGCGTGGAAGTGGACCTGGAAACCGGACGCGTCCAGCTCGGTGACGTACTTCCTCAGGTCGCCCGGCTCGACGAAGCTGATGCCGCTGTTGTCCGAGGAGCAGCCGCAGCCGGTCAGGTAGGGATCGAGCATCGCGGCGGTGTGGTTCTCCGCGATGCCGTCCTGCATGACCTTCACGGTGGTCGCGCGGAACCGGCCCCGGTTCAACTCCTCGCGGCGGGCGAGGAGTTCGGGGATCTGTTCGGCGCCCCGCTCACGGTCCCACCACAGGGCGCCGACGACCCGGGCGGTGAGCAGGCCCCGGTCGAGGGCCGCGAGGTAGGAGGGCGCCGGGTCGGTCATGTTGGCGTACGCGCCGACGATGGCGTCCTGCCAGGCGGTGACGCCGTACGAGTGCAGTACGGCCTGCGCCCGCAGGAGGGCCGTGAGTTGTTCCTCCAAGGTGGGGTCCGGGACCAGCCTGCCGACCAGGTGGACGGCGCCTTCCTGGAGCATGCCGGTGGGGGTGCCGTCGGCGTCGCGTTCGATCCGGCCGTCGGCGGGGTCCGGGGTACGGGCGTCGATGCCCGCGCGTTCCAGGGCGCGGCTGTTGACCCAGGCGCCGTGGTGGTCGCGGTTGGGCAGGAAGACGGGCCGGTCGGGGACGACCGCGTCGAGGGCCGCGGCGGTGGGCGCCCCGCCGGGGAACGCCTCAAGGGACCAGCCGCCGCCGGTGATCCACTCGGCGTCGGGGTTCTGGTCGGCGTACGCCTTGATCCTGCGCAGGTACTCGGCCGGGTCGACGGTGTCGGCGAGGTGGCACAGGCCGAGTTCGAGGCCCGCGCCCTGCGGGTGGACATGGGCGTCCTGGAAACCGGGGAGCAGCAACTTCCCTGCCAGGTCGACGACTTCGGTGTGCGGGCCGATCAGTTCGTGCACCTCGTCGTGGCCCACGGCGGCGATCCGCCCGTCGCGCACGGCCACGGCGGTGGCGCGGCTGCGGGCGGGATCGACGGTGTGCACGGGACCGCCGGTGAGGACGAGGTCCGCGGTGTGTGACATGGGGGTGAACTCCAGAGGGGTCAGACCGCCGTACGGTCCATCGGCAGGGTCAGGGACTCGGCGTCGGTGCCGCGGCCCGTGGTGAAGTACGGCGAGTGCCGCACGTACTTGGCGACGGCGGCCATGCCGAGGCCGGCGAGGACGATCGCGGCGGGCAGCGAGAACATGAACCAGCCGTTGTCCGGGCTGAGTTCGAAGTGGTCGCTCATGGTCAGGTAGGAGTATCCGAGGTAGCCGCCGAGGCCGAGCAGGATCAGGCCGGACACAGCGGGCACGCCGATCGCGAGCAGCGCCTCCCGTGCTCCCTCGTGACGCGCGGAGCGGAAGCGCACGGCGCAGGCGAGCGCGGTGAGGCCGTAGTAGAGGGCGACGATCAGGCCGATGGCGTTGACGGCGGCCAGCAGCATGTCGCTCAGCTTGGGGATCGCGACGGCGAGCACGGCGATCACACCGGCGACGGACATCACGACGACCGTGCCGGCGGCGGGAGTGCCGTAGCGCGGGTGGACGCGGGTCCACCCCGGTCCCATCGTGCGGTCGCGGCTCATGGCGAACAGGCCGCGTGCGGTGGGGATCAGGGTGGCCTGCACGGAGGCGACCGCGGAGAACATCAGCGCGACCAGGGGGAGGGTGGCCCAGGGTTCGGCGGCCAGTTTCTCGCCGAGGTACGGCAGGGCCTGGGGGCCGTTCCTGACGAGTTCGGCCAGGCTCATCTCCCGCTGGAAGGCGACCGAGGCGAAGAGGAACAGACCGAGCATGGCGAACAGGGCGATGAGGCCGCCGCGGGCGGCGTCGCCCGGGCTCCTCGTCTCCTCGTTGACGCTGAAGGCCGCGTCCCAGCCCCAGAAGAAGAACACCGCGAGGACCATGCCCTGCGCGAAGGTGGTGCCGCTGGAGATCTCGAAGGGGTTGAACCAGGACAGCGAGAGGGGGTGGTCGCCGGTGACCATGGCCCAGCCGCAGAAGGCCAGCAGGACCGTGTACTCGAAGACCAGGAGGGCGAACTGGAAGCGGGTGGCGGCCCGCACGCCGGTGACGGCCAGGGCGGTGAGGGCGAGGAGGATCACCAGGCCGACCGCCGTCGTGACACCGGTGGACGTCGGATCGAGGGCGATTCCGGCGACGCTGTGCAGACCGGCCTTGTTGGCGAAGGCCAGGACGACCGAGCCCATGATCGCGCTGGTGTAGGCGCAGAAGATGACCGAGCCGACCAGGGTGACCCAGCCGGTCAGGAAGCCGGGCCAGGGGCCGAGTGACCTGCCGACCCAGACGTAGCCGTTGCCGCAGTTCGGCTCCGAGCGGTTCAGGCGGGCGTAGGCGGTGGCGATGCCGAGGACCGGCAGGAACGCCAGGAGCAGCAGTGCCGGGGCCTGGAGGCCCACGATGGTCGCGATCGTGCCCATGCCGATGGCGATGCTGGTGGTGGCCGCGGTGCTGGAGGCGGCGATGGCCACGCCGTCGACCACGCCGAGGGAACGGCGCAGATCGGGGCTCGGTGCGCTCGGTGCGGAGGAGAGGGGCGGTCTGGACGACATGGAGGGCTCCTCGGGGGACGGGAGACGGGGAAGAGCCGCGCGGTGAGGTGATGGAACAGCCGACGTCCACATTGGGTCAACCCTGTTGACGTAAGGCGGCCGCGGGTCGTTCACTGAGGGCCCCGGCGAGAGGAAACCGGTCATGTCCAGCCGTGTCCCCGAGGAACGCCGACGCCGGCGGCCCACCCGCTCCGGTGTCCTGCTGTCCGAGGACCTGATCGTCGGGACCGCCCTGCGGCTGATCGGCGAGCACGGTTCCGAGGCGCTGAGCGTGCGACGGCTCGGCGCGGCGCTGGGCTGCGACCCGACCGCCCTCTACCGCTACTTCCACGACACCGACGACCTGGTGCTCGCCATCGCGGACCGGATCATCGGCGACGCGATGGCGGGGTTCGTCCCCGGGGACGACTGGGTGGCCTCGCTGCGCGAGATGGCCCAGCGGGTCCGTGCCGGATACCTCGCCCATCCGCGGGCGGCCGCCCTGGCCGCGCACCGGGTGACCCGGCGCACGAGCGAGATCCAGGCGGTGGACACGGGGATCGGACTGCTGCTGTCCGCGGGCTTCGAGCCGGCCGCCGCCGCACGCCTCTACCTGGCCTTCATCGACACCGTGCTGAGCCACGCGGCGACGGAGGCGGCGTTCCTGGCACTCCCCGGGCCGCAGCGCGAGGCCGACCACCGGGCGTGGCGGGAGGTCTACCAGGACCTGGACCCGGTGGCGTACCCGGCGCTCACCGCGGTACGCCGCGAGCTGCCGGGGATGGCGGACAGCTCGTTCGAGGAGGCCGTGGACCTGTTGCTGGAGGCGCTGGCGGCGCGCGCACCGGCACACCGGACGTCCACAGGGGGCACGTCACCCGGCTGAGTTTTTCCGTACGTTCCGTGGGGCGGCGGTTGACCGGTGGGGCCGGACGGTAGCAACGACCAGATCGCACACCCGGTCCACAGGGGGGACTCCATGAGACACAGACGATTAGGTGCCCGCGCCACGGTCGCGGCGCTCGCGCTCGCACTGCTCGGACTCGGCTCGGGCCCGGCACTCGCCCACGCCCCGAAGCCGTCCTCACCGCGGTACACCGCTCTCGACCTGGGCACCCTCGGCGGCGCCTACAGCTCGGGGGTCGCACTCGACCGTGACACGGTGGTCGGCAGCTCCGCGCTCGCCGACGACTTCGAGTGGCACGCCTTCGCGTACGACCGGTCCACCCGTGTCATGACCGACCTCGGCACCCTCGGGGGGACGTCCAGCTCCGCGCTCGACGTCGAGGGCCGCTACGTGATCGGCGACTCCACACTGGCCGACGGCAACAGCCGCGGGTTCGTCCACGACCTGCGCACCCACCGGACGCACACCATCGCAACCTTCGGCGGCAGTGGCAGCCATGTCAGCGGCATCGACGGCGGCGTAGTGGTGGGCAGCGCGAGGACACCCGGCGACCAGAACACCCACGCCTACGCGTACGACGCGCGCACCCACGTCCAGACCGAACTCGGCTCTCCGGTCGGCCCGGACGGCACCAGCACCGCGGCCGGGATCTCCGAGGGCCGGTACGTCGCGGGGACCTGGGACCACCCCGGCACACCGTTCGAGGGCGGCCACGCCTTTGTCCACGACCTGCGCACCCGGGCCTGGACCGACCTGAGCAGGTACGACAACGGGGTCTCCAGCAAGGTCACCTCGGTCACCGGGCACACGGTCGTCGGCACCTTCCAGCCGAAGCCGGACGGCTCCTCCGACAGGCCCCCGGAGCGCGGCTTCGCGTACGACATCCGCAGCGGGGTCTGGTCCGACCTCGGCCCCGAGATGGCCTACCGCCCGATCGTGACCGGGCACACCGTGCTCGCCACCACGCGTCCAGGCGCGTACGCCTACGACCTCCGCACCAGGACCCTGTCGGCCTTCGGACCCGGACCCGGCCGGACCTACATCAACGGCGTGGCCGGAAAGTACGCCGCCGGCGACACCAACCCCGGGCCCTTCGCCTACGTGTACCGGGTCGACACCGGCGCGTTCACACTCCTGCCCGCCATCGGCGGCGTCCACTCCACGGCGTCCGACGTGGACCGGCGCGGAGCCGCGGTCGGCAACAGCGCGCTGCCATCGGCCGATCCGTCCAGTCCCGACGGCGTCTACCACGCCACCCTCTGGACGGCCCGGTAAGGCTGACCTTCGAGGGGTTCCTGAGGCGGGCTGACGTGCCTCGCAGCACCGGCCCGGCGGCGCGGGCCCCGGTCACGGCCAACTCGCCGTGCCGGGGACCGTGGGGCGGTCAAGTGGCGGACAAGTGGCGTGAATGCGACGTACGCCCCTTGCACCCACCGCACCCCTCGGACATCTGCGCAGGAGCATCACACAGGCTGCACACCGCCTTTCGATAGCCTCGCTACTTTTGCCTCGGCTCGATCCTCCGTGCGAACGAGACCGGCCACGGCCAAAGGGCCGATGGTGCAGTCGACTCAGGAAGACCAGATGGACTACTGCTCCTCGTGCCGTCGGCATCTCAACGGCGCCCTGGCGTGCCCCGGATGCGGCGCCTACGCCCCGGACATCGCTCCCCCCGCCCACGTCTACGCGACGACCGGCACGGCGGCAGCGGCGTGGGACGAAGCACCCAAGTGGCACGACGCGGGCCTCCCCGAGGAGCCGGCGGCCGACCCCGCTGTCCCGTCGGAGGACGTGGCGGACGCACCGGTGGTGGCGGAGGGGCGGGCGGCACGGCGGCGCCAGCGGGCCCGCTGGAAGAAGAACCAGCGCAAGGCCGTGGTCGCGACCGCGGTGGCCCTCGTCGGTGGCGGCCTGACCGTCTCCGCGATGAACCAGCAGTCCCACACCCGGACCCAGGCGTCCACCTCACCGGACAACCGGTCCATGGGGGTGGCGGAGCTGCCCACCTCGGACGACGGCCTTCCTGCGTCGTCGCCCGCCACGGCACGCCAGGCGTCCACGACGACCCCCTCCACGAAGGTCGGCTCGCACCGGCGGACAGTCGGCTCCGAGTCCACGACGACCCGGTCGTCGGTCCACACGGACTCCGCCGCCTCCCCCACGCCCACGGCGACGACCGCCTCGCGGGCGCAGTCCCAGGGGACGCTCTCGACGTCGGTCGCGGCCGGCGCCGACACCGGCGGCACGACCGGCACGACCACCACGACGTCGGGCACGACCGGCACGACGACAACGGGGCAGACCTCTTCCTCGTCCACCGGCACGGACAGCACGACGAGCACGAGCACGAACACGAACACCGGCTCGAACACCGGCTCGAACAGCGGCAGCTCGCAGACTTCGCAGACGACCACGTCGTCATCCGCGAGCGATCCGTCGGGGCTGTGCGTGCTCAACCTGCTCTGCATCAGCTGAAACGGGACCCGCGGGCCCCTTAACAGCACAGCGGCAGGGTGGCGAGGTGGTCGTCGAGCAGGCCGGAGATGAGGCGGTGGTCCCGCGCGGAGGGGTGCCAGTCGCAGCCCAGGTGGTCCAGGGCGGGGTCGTCGTAGTACCAGTGGCCGACCCGCTCGTCGCCCCGCGCGTTGCGGGTGCGGGCGATCCCCTCGACGGTCTCGGCGAAGGGGCTGGAGCCCAGGTCGGTGGCGCTGACGACGAGGAACGTCCGGGGGCCGTAGCGGGCGCGCAGCTTGTCGAGGAAGCCGTGGTAGGCGGACTCGTAGGCGGCGACCAGTTCGGTCTCGGTGCCCCAACGCTCCCCCGGGCTCAGGGGTGTTGAGAAGTCGTTGAGGCCCAGCCCGATGACGACGACCTGCGGCCGCCAGTCGGCCGGCTTCTGCCAGACGTCCCCCTCCACGCCGAGCAGGGCTCGGTCGTAGTAGGTGCGGAAGTCGGTGCCGGGGCTGCTGCCGTTGTAGTTGCGGACCATGCCCCGGCCGGAGAAGGCGTTGATCTGGTAGTCGGCGCCGAGGCGTCGGGCGGTGAGGGCACCGAACGAGAGGTCGGAGTCGGTGTTCCGGTCGACTCCCCCGTTGCCCGAACAGTCACGTGTGCCGGAGAGGTTGCCGTAGCCCGCGGTGTAGGAGTCTCCGATGAACTCGATCTGCCTGCGGCGGGCCGGGGGCCGGGCCAGGATCGCGCCGCCCGCCGCGGCGACGAAGCCGCCGAACCTGCCCTCGCTCCCAGGGCTTTCGGTGCGTTTGACGAGCCGCACGCGGTGCTCGGTGTCGGCGAGCCCCGTGACCCAGGCGGTGGTCCGGCCGGGAGTGACGAGGGTGGTCGTGGTCCTGCCGTCCACCTGGACGTCGTAGTCGTTGACGGAGTCGTCGAGGAGGATGCCGACACCGGTGCCGCGGAACCGGGCCTCGAAGTAGATGCCGGGCCAGCTGTAGCGCACGAACCCGTCGGCGGCGGCTTTGACCCGGCCCGCCGTGTGGAACCGGCGAGAGGCGGCGACGGCCGCGCGCGAGGGGGCGGCAACGGCGGCGACCAGACCGGCGGCGGTGGCGGCGACCAGGGTTCTGCGGGATAAGCGGGATAAGCCACGGATCGGGGAGGGCTGCATCGGGGCATCCTTCGATGGGAGGCGGTCGGGGCGGAACGCGGGTTCGCCCCCTCCCGAAAGGATCTTCACGCGGTCGGCGAGGGCGAGGCGTGGCAGGTCGGGCATGAGTCCGGATCTTCGGGGTAGCAGGTCGATGCTTACCCGGAGGAAGGGCCGTCACACCTGGGGAGGTCGCGGCGGCCCTTCCTCCACCCCTTGGCCCGTGCCGGGCCTCCGGCGGGGTCAGCCGAGCTGCTCGGCCAGTCCGACGACGATGCCCTCGGGGCCGCGGACGTAGCAGAGCCGGTAGATGTTCTCGTACTGCGCGATCTCACCGACGAGTTCGGCACCGTGGGCGCGCAGGCGGGCGACGACGCCGTCGATGTCGTCGACGGCGATGAGGACGTTGTCCATCCGCTGGATCGTCATACGGGATCTCCCTGGTCCGGGACGGTGTCAGAGGCCGAACAGACTGTGCGCGTTGTCGTGGCACACGGCCCGCAGCCAGTCCGGTCCGAGGTCCAGGCGTTCCAGGGCGTGGAGCTGGTGAAGGTAGGGGTAGGGGATGCTGGGGAAGTCCGAGCCGAGCAGAATGCGGTCGCCGAGCGCGGCGAGCCGGGGCAGGGCCCGGCTCGGGAACGGCATGAAGTCCTCGGTGAAGTCGGTGAACGCCATCGTCGTGTCCAGCCGCACCTGGTCGTACCGCTCGGCGAGGTCGAGGAACTCCTCGTACTCGGGCATGCCCATGTGCGCGATGACGAGCCGCAGCTTCGGGTTCCGGGCCAGCACCCGCGCGATGGGCTCGGGGCCGGTGTGCTTGCCGGGCGCGGGCCCGGAGCCGCAGTGGATCACCACGGGGACGCCCGCCTCGGCCAGCAGCCCCCAGGTCCGCCGGAGGAGGTCGTCGGCAGGGTCGTACCCGCCCACCTGGACGTGCGCCTTGAACACCCGCGCCCCCGCTTCGACGGCCTCGCGGACGTACGTCTCGACGTCGGGCTCGGGATGGAGGGTGGCGGTGTGCAGACAGTCGGGGGTGCGGCGGGCGAAGTCGGCCGCCCACTCGTTCAGCCACCTGGCCATCCCGGGCTTGTGGGGGTAGAGCATCGCGGTGAAGGCCCGCACCCCGAACCCCCGCAGCAGGGCCGTTCTCTCCTCCTCCCCCTTCCGGTAGGTGATCGGCCATCCCAGGCCGCCGATCAGCGGCCCGTTGGTGTCGAAGTACTCCCAGACCTTGTGCAGGACCCGCTCGGGCATGAAGTGGGTGTGCACGTCGATCAGCCCCGGCAGACCAAGGCCGCCCCAGAAACGGCGGACCTCACCGGCCTCCTCGTTCGTCGCCACGTCGTGATCGTCCATGTCGGGTCAGGCGTTCAGCGCCGCCAGCACCACGGACCTGGCCTCCTCCTGGACCCGGCCCAGATGGTCCGGGCCGAGGAAGGACTCCCCGTAGATCTTGTAGACGTCCTCGGTGCCCGAGGGCCGGGCCGCGAACCAGGCGTTGGCGGTGGCCACCTTGATACCGCCGAGGGCGGCGCCGTTGCCGGGCGCCTCGGTGAGGACCTGGGTGACCGGCTCTCCGGCGAGGGTGTCGGCGGTGACCTGGCGCGGGGACAGCTTGGCGAGCAGGGCCTTCTCCTCACGGGAGGCCGGGGCGTCCACGCGCGCGTAGGCGGGGGCGCCGAAGCGGTCGGTGAGCGCGGCGTAGTGCTGCGAGGGGGTCTTGCCGGTGACCGCCGTGATCTCGGAGGCGAGCAGGGCCAGGATGATGCCGTCCTTGTCGGTGGTCCACACCGAGCCGTCGCGGCGCAGGAAGGACGCGCCGGCCGACTCCTCGCCGCCGAAGCCGATCGTGCCGTCGGACAGGCCGTCCACGAACCACTTGAAGCCGACGGGGACCTCGACCAGCGTCCGGCCGAGGTCCGCGGCGACCCGGTCGATCATGCTGGACGACACCAGGGTCTTGCCGATCCCGGCCCCCGCGGGCCACTGCTCGCGGTGCGAGAACAGGTACGAGATCGCCACGGCCAGGTAGTGGTTGGGGTTCATCAGGCCCGCGTCCGGCGTGACGATGCCGTGCCGGTCGGCGTCGGCGTCGTTGCCGGTGGCGATGTCGAAGCGGTCGCGCTGCTCGATGAGCGAGGCCATGGCGTACGGCGACGAGCAGTCCATGCGGATCTTGCCGTCCCAGTCGAGCGTCATGAAACGCCAGGTGGGATCGGTGAGCGGATTGACCACCGTCAGGTCGAGCCGGTGCTGTTCGGCGATACGGCCCCAGTAGGCGACCGAGGCGCCGCCCAGCGGGTCGGCGCCGATGCGCACGCCGGCGGACCGGATCGCCTCCAGGTCCAGCACGTTCGGCAGATCGGCCACGTAGGCGCCGAGGAAGTCGTGGCGGCCGGTGCCGGGGGCGGCCAGAGCACGGGCGTACGGGATGCGCCGGACGTCCTTCAGGCCGCCGGTGATGATCTCGTTGGCGCGATCCTGGATCCAGGAGGTCGCCTCGGAACCGGCGGGGCCGCCGTTCGGCGGGTTGTACTTGAAGCCGCCGTCGGCGGGCGGATTGTGCGACGGGGTGACGACGACCCCGTCGGCGAGCGCCGAGGTCCGGTGCCGGTTGTGGGTCAGGATGGCGTGCGAGACGGCGGGGGTGGGCGTGTAGCCGTCCGCCTGGTCGATGAGGACGGTCACGTCGTTGGCCGCGAACACCTCCAGAGCCGTGATCCGGGCGGGCTCGGACAGGGCGTGGGTGTCGGCGCCGAGGAAGAGGGGGCCGTCGGTGCCCTGTGCGGCGCGGTACTCGCAGATGGCCTGGCTGGTGGCGGCGATGTGGTCCTCGTTGAAAGCCGCCTTGAGGGACGAACCGCGGTGCCCCGAGGTGCCGAAGGCCACCCGCTGTCCCGGTTCGGCCGGGTCGGGGTGCAGCGTGTAGTACGCCGTGACCAGACGGGCCACGTCGATGAGGTCTTCGGGCCCGGCGACCTGCCCCGCTCGCGCGTTCTGCATTTCCCGCTCCTCCGCAAGGGTCGACCGTTGGGTACGGACATCATTCTCCCCTGACGGGGCGGCGGGGACGCGCCTGGGGGCGCGGGTTCCGTCCGCACCCGTGCCTCACGCGTGCCTCACCCATGCCTCACCCGTGCCCGGAAAGGGGGACCCTGCCGGCGAACCCGCCGACGAGGCGAGAGACGGGGGTTCAATGGCCGTCATGATGCGTAGAAGCACGTCATCCACCGCCGCCGTCGCCACGGTTGCCGCTTGCCTGGTCGCCGTTCTCACGGGGTGTTCCTCCGATTCCTCGGACGGATCCCCCGCCGAGGGAAAGGGTCGGCCGAACGGGTCCGGGCCCGCGTCCGATCCCGCACAGACGCCCACGCGGTCGTCCACGCCCTCGCCCGCGCCGACCGGGCCGTGTGCCGACGGGACCTGCGAGATCAAGGTTGCCGTGGGGGACGTGGTGAGCGTGCCGGCCGCGTACGGCCTCGGGCCGATCAAGGTGACGGCGATCGCCGGCGGCAAGGTCGACATGGTTGCCGGGCTGACCGGGTCGGGATACAGCGTCTCCGGCTGTTCCGGTGGCGGCAGTGTGTCGTCGGCGGGTGGCGGCGGTGTCAGGTTCACCTGCGAGGAGGGCCCTGCCGCGACCATCAACGACGCCATGAGTCTGAAGGTGGTCGACGTCCTCGACGCGGCCGCCGTCCTCCGCATCGAACCCGCCCGATGACGTACGGCCCGGCTCGCGCGCCGGGCCATGACCACGTTCTTCATCGACGCCGAGGCTCTCGTGCACGGGTGTCCCGGGCGGAAGGCACAGGCTGGGGGGAGTTCTCGGCCGGACCTGCCCCGCGGCCGGCAGGACCGGTCTGCCGACCGGTCAGCAGGACGAGGGCCAGAGCGCCGGCGGCCACCTGGCACACGGCGGTCCCCAGCATCAGAGGTACGGCTCCCAGCCCACTGAGAGCTCCCGCCGCGCCCGCCCCGGCGGCCGCGAAGGTGCTCTTGAGCCCGGCACCGAGCGTGAAGATCTGGGTGCGGGCGCCCGGCGGGGCGTACCGCTCGCGGCCGGCCAGCAGCGCGCTGAACAGCGGGCCGGTACAGAATCCGGCCATGGCGAACAAGGCGGCCGCGACAACGGCATCACCGGCCCAGGGCACCAGCGCCAGTGGCACCCCGGTGGCCGGCAGAGCCCAGAGCACCACACGCTCCGGGTGGTGCCGGCCGACGGGGTGGTAGGCGTAGCTCAGGGAGCCCGCCAGAGCACCGGCGGCGAACGCGGTCATCAGCCCGCCCGTCGCCCAGGGGGCGTGGTACTCGGCGGCCAGCAGTACGCTCACCACGGGCAACGCCCCCACACCCAGTTGTGCCATGCTGCTTCCCCAAGTGACCGACCGCAACGGGGAGTTGCGGACCAGCTCGACCGCTCCCCGCGCCAGGTCGGCAGCCCGGAGCCGTCCCGGTCCGGCATGTCCGGGTGGTCCTGCATGTCCCGGGGCCCGTGGACGCAGCCGCAGCGAGAAGAGCAGGAGCCCACCCGACATCGCTCCGGCCCCGAGAACCGCGAGGGCCGCCCCCGCGCCCACCGCCGTGCCCAGGGCCGCCGCGACAGCGGGCCCGCAGATGCCCGCCAGGTTGTACGACACCGCGTCGGCACTGAAAGCCCTGGTCAGCCGTTCCTTGCTGAGCAGATCCGCCAGGAGACCGGTGAGACCGCCGGTCAGCAAGGGGGCGACACACCCGGCGGCAACGGCCAGAGTCAGCGCCACGCCGTCGTCGACCGTGCCCACCAGGAAGGCCAGGGCGACGAGCGCGGCACCGTAGAGCGCCACAGCGCCGCCATGGAAGAGACGGCGTCGCCGTACCGCGTCGGCCAGAACGCCGACCACCGGTGCGGCTGCCACGTGCGGGATCATCAGCGCGGCCACCAGGGCACCGCCGAGCGTCGTGCTGTGGGCACGCTGGGCGGCCAGCATGACGAGAGCGACGCGGGCTCCCTCGTCGGCGGTCCGGGCGAGGACTGCCGAGGTCAGGTAGACCGGTAAAGGCGAGGGACCGCCGGTGCGGGGCACCGATCCGCTCATGAGCGTCGGGGCCCTTGGAGGGGCTGCTGGTGACGGTGGGGCACCGGGTCCTCGGCGTCGGTTTCCGCGGCGCCGTCGGTTTCCGCGGCGTCGACAGTTTCCGCGGCGCCGTCGGTTTCCATGGCGTCATCGGCGTACTGGCTGCGGAGCCGGCTCACGGTGCCGGTCGCGAGGGACGAGCTGGTCAGCACGGGCGTGCCAGGGGCGCGGGACCGGGAGTGCCGGTCAGGGCGATCAGGGCGGTGATGCGCTTGCCGACTGCCAGCCGCTGGATGTCGAGGCCCTGGGTGACGGCCCTGACGATCTCCAGGCCGTGCCGGCCGACGCGGTCCGGGTCGGTGGGCAGCGCCGACGGCAGTGCGGGGTTGCTGTCCCCGACGACGACCTCCACCCGGGCACCGGTGCTGCGCAACTCCATGACGACAGGCCCGGGGGCGTATTTGAGGGCGTTGGTGACCAGCTCACTGACGACGAGCTGGATCGTCCCCACGGTGTACGACGAGATGTCCCGGCCGTACTCGTCCCGGAGCCGGGCGAGGAAGTCGGCCGCGTGGCGCCTGGCCCGGGCGATGCATCCGTCGTCCCCGGCCAGGGCGAAGCCGACGCGTGTCCACTGGCCGTCGCGCTCGGTACAGTCCCCGTCCTCGGCTCGCGAACCCATCGGCATCAGCCTCTTCCTTCCCGTCTCCGACCGCGAGTGCCCACCGGGGCGCATCGGATGCGCACCCGAGGCGATGTTCGGCACAGCGGCCCGGTGCAGCCGACCGGGACGGTGGGGCACAATCGTCCGCGAACGCTGCCCCGGCAGCCTGGCCGAGGTGAGGAACGGTGACCGACATATCGCCAACAGAGCGACCAGAGCGGCTGTGCGTCGCGCGCACGACTGCCGACGGCATCCGCGTGGTGACCCTGCGCGGGGACATCGACCACGATGTCAAGGACGCCCTGACCACGGCACTGCTCCCCCCGGACGGTGCTGACGACGGTCAGGCACCCCGTGTCGTGGCGGATCTCAGCGGCGTGACCTTCCTGGACTCCACCGGCATCAATGTCTTCGTCCAGGTCCACCAACAGGTCAGCACGGCCCAGGGGTGGCTGCGCCTGGCCGCGGCCCGGGAGTCGGTGACACGGGTGTTCGAACTCGTCGGCCTGGACACCGTCATCGCCTGCCATCCCACGGTCGAGCAGGCCCTGAACCCCTGACACACGACGCCGGTGAGGCTGTCTGCTCAACCGCTCCTCGGCCGAGCCCTGGTCTCCCCGCTCATGCTTGTTCGGCCGGTCGGCGTTGTCCGCCGTGCCAGTCCAGGATCAGGACCGTGGCATCGTCCCGAAGGCTGCCATGGCAGGCATCGAGCACCGCGGCGGTCAGGGCTCTGACGGCTTCTCTCGGATGCAGCTCACGGGTGTCGTGCATCACCGAGGTCAGGTCCGCCGCCGCGGCACCGCGTTCCAGCATGCCGTCGGTGAGCAGGATCAGACGGTCTCCGGGACGCAGTTGCAGCTGTTGGAGGCGGTAGGACGAGGGTGCCGCCACGCCGAACGGCAGATTGACGGCGAGCTTCACCTCCTCGACGGTGCCCTCACGCAGCCGCAGCGGCCAGGGGTGGCCGGCGTTGACCAGTTCGCACAGGCCCGTCTCCAGGTCGACGCACAGCAACTGCCCGGTGGCCAGCCCGCGGCTGTGGCTCAGCAGGGCCTGATGGGCGTGGTCGGCCTGCTTGAGGGCGTCGCAGCCGCTGCGGCGCGCCTGCCGCAGCGCACCGACCAGCAGGGTGGCCAGCAGAGCGGAGTTCGTGTCGTGACCCATGGCGTCGGTGATGGACAGATGCAGGGTGTCGCCGTCGAGGGTGTAGTCGTAGGTGTCGCCGCCGATGTCGTCCGCCGGCACCAGCCCGGCGGCCAGGGTGAACTGGACCGCCTCGCAGCAGGGCGCCGAGGGGAGCAGCTGGTGCTGGATCTCCGCGGCCAGGCTGGTCTTCGTGGTGCGCCGGCCCAGGTGGTAGAGGTCGGTGAAGCGCCCGTCCGTGACGATGATGTAGGCCAGCGCGTGTGCCGCGTCGCGGACCTGCCGCAGCACGGTGTCGTCGGCGCACTGCAGGGTCACCTCCAGGACGCCGAGGCAGTCGCCGCGGTTGGTGACCGGCGTGATGACGCGCCGTCCGCCCTGGCCGTCCGGTTCCACGTGCTGGCGCTGGCTCCGCAGCACGCTGTCGTAGAGACTGCCCTGCAGCTCGATGGGCTCGGCACCGTCCGTGCCGTCGGCTCCCGCCGCGGCCAGCCGTACCAAGCGCTGACCGATGAGGTCGACGAAGAGGAACGACACCCGCTCCGCACCGAACCGCTTCTGCAGGTCGCGCGCCACGACGTCGACGGACTCACCGGGCGGGGCCGCTTCCGCAGCGGCCAACAATTCGCCCAGTTCCAGATCTGCACCCTCCACAGCAACCTCCCATCGGCTGCCGCAACTTCTTCCCCACATCTCCGCGTCATCACCTGATACGGCTGTATTGCCTGGTCAAAGGCTCGCCAAACCCGCCCAGGACCCTGAATCGAAGCGGCGTCCGTTGATCTACATCCGTCCCGGGTAGACGCAACGGCATGGCTGAGGTGGTACAAGCTGGACTGTGGGGGCTGGTGGCGGGCTCGGCGCTGCTGCTCGGGGCCGCGCTGGGGTACGGGCTGCGGGTGCCGCAGAAGATCATCGCGACCGTGATGGCCTTCGGTGCCGGGGTGCTGTTGTCCGCGGTCTCCTTCGAGCTGGTCGGGGAGGCGTACGACCAGGCAGGGCTGACTCCCGCGGTCGTCGGCACCCTCATCGGTGCCCTGGCCTACACGGCGGGCAACGTGTGGCTGGCCCGCCGGGGTGCCCGGCACCGCAAGCGCTCCGGTCACGAGCAGTCGGCGGCGCAGCCCTCGGAGGCCCAGCAGGGCGGCTCCGGGACGGCGCTCGCGCTCGGCGCGCTGCTGGACGGCGTGCCGGAGTCCGCGGTGATCGGCGTCAGCCTGCTCGACGGCGGGGCGGTCAGCCTGGTGACCGTCGCGGCGGTGTTCATCAGCAACGTGCCGGAGGGGCTGTCCAGTTCGGCGGGGATGAAGAAGGCCGGCCGCACCAAGGGATACGTCTTCGGCGTCTGGGCCGCGATCGCTGCCGCGAGCACCGTGTCGGCCGTTCTCGGTTACACCGTGGTCGGCTCCTTCTCCCCCGCCTTGATCGCCGTGGTGACCGCCGTGGCGGCCGGGGCGATCCTCGCCATGATCGCCGACACGATGATCCCCGAGGCGTTCGAGAACGCCCACCTGGCCATCGGGCTGATCACCGTGATCGGCTTCCTGGTCTCCTTCGCCCTGTCTCACGCCTGACCAGCCGCTCAGCCCGTCAGCGGCGGTCGGCGCCCTGCTGCGCACACCGAAGACGCCGCCCACGGCGTACTGACCTGGAGCGGCTCCCCGCTGAGAGCCTGGCCCGATGCGCCGAGGTGGTCGCCGAAGTGGGGGCAGCCCTGCCTGGTGGGCGAGGCGGACGCCCGCTGCCCCGTACCGCCTCGGACGTCCCCCGATGGACACCGGCAAGGGGTCCCCCACCGACCTGGCCGCCCGCACCATCACCGGACCGGGGCACTACGTGATGGGTCTGCCCGAGGATCAGACACACCTGCGGGACTCCTGCCGATCCCTGGACCCGGCCGCCTGCCCGGCGTTCCGGTTCGGCCCGGTCCACGAGGCGCACAGCCCACTCGCGCTTCGCGGGCTCGCGTGACCCGGAGGGCCGTACACCGCGCGACAACACCGGAGACAGGGTTTCTCATGAAGAGTCGTCGGCGCTCCCGGTCCCCGTGGTGCCGCGGTACCACTCGAGCCCCGAAGACTCCACCGTGGTCCCGGGGTTCGTGACCGCCGCGACCGTGGCTTCGGACGCAGGCGCCGCGGCTCATGCGTGGCCGCATTCGAGGCAGGAAAGGCCCATCACCATGATCGAAGCGCGCGAGTTGACGAAGCGGTACGGCGACAAGACGGTCGTCGACACCCTGAGCTTCACCGTCGAACCCGGCGAGGTGACCGGCTTTCTCGGCCCCAACGGCGCGGGCAAGTCCACGACCATGCGCATGATCGTCGGACTGGACTCCCCCACCAAGGGCTCGGTCACCGTAGCCGGCCGTTCCTACGCCGACCAGGCCGCACCGCTCCACGAGATCGGCACCCTGCTGGAGGCCAAGTCCGTCCACCCCGGGCGCAGCGCGTTCAACCACCTGATGGCACTCGCCCACACCCACGGCATCCCGCGCCGCCGCGTGGACGAGGTCATCGAGCTGGCGGGACTTTCCAGCGTGGCCGGAAAGCGCGCGGGCGCCTTCTCCCTCGGCATGGGCCAGCGGCTCGGCATCGCGGCGGCCCTGCTCGGCGACCCGGCGATCGTCATGCTCGACGAGCCGGTCAACGGCCTTGATCCGGAAGGCGTGCTGTGGGTGCGCAACCTCCTGCGCTCGCTGGCCGACGAGGGCCGGGCCGTGATGCTCTCCTCGCACCTGATGAGCGAGACCGCGCTGATCGCAGATCACCTGGTGATCATCGGACGCGGCCGGCTGCTCGCCGACACCACGGTCGACGACTTCACCCGGGAGGCCGGTGGCGGCGGCGTGAAGGTCGCCACCGCCGAGACCACGAGGCTGCGGGCGCTGCTGGCCGGACCCGAGGTCACGATCACCTCCTCCGCCGCCGAGGAGCTGCTGGTCAGCGGGCGCGACGCCCGCGAGATCGGGGCGATCGCCGCCCGGCACGGGATCGCACTGTACGAGCTCACCCCGCAGGCCGTCTCCCTGGAGGCCGCGTTCATGGACCTCACCCGAGACGTCGTGGAGTACCAGAGCGCTCCGGCCGACACCGAACGAAAGGCCGCCTGATGCCGACCTCCGCACTGCGCCGCACCCAGCGCCCCGGCGATCTCGCCGACCTCTCCGCGGCACCCGATCCCCGGACATCCACCACGCGATACAAGGTGACCGGCATCCGGGTGCTGCGTTCGGAGTGGGCCAAGTTCTGGTCGCTGCGCTCCAGTTGGATCACCCTGGGCGTGGCCGTGTTCCTGCTGGTCCTGTTCGGGGCGATCGCCTCCTACACCTACGGTCCCGGCGCCACGACCGGCAGGGGGCCGCGTCCGAGGGGCGGCAGCGGCGGCAGCGACGCGGTGAGCCTGGCCCTGACCGGTGTGACCTTCGCGTCGCTGGCCGTGGGTGTGCTCGGGGTACTGCTGGCCGCGGGCGAGTACAGCACCGGCATGATCCGCTCCACCCTCACCGCGGTACCGCGCCGGCTGCCGGTTCTGTGGTCCAAGGCCGCCGTGATCGGGCCGATCGTCCTGGTCCTCACCATGATCGGCGCCCTGGCCGCCTTCCAGCTGGGGGCCCCGGGCCTGGACGGCGAGAAGATCGCTCTGTCCCTGGGCGACGACGGCGTCCTGCGCGGTCTGACCGGCGCGGGCGTCTACCTGGCCCTGGTGGCCGTGTTCGGCGTGGCCCTGGGCGTACTCGTCCGCTCCTCCGCCGGGGCGATCGCGATCCTCGTCGGCACCCTGCTCATCCTCCCCGGCTTGGCCACGCTGCTGCCCGACTCGCTCTACGACAGCCTCCATCCCTACTTCCCCAGCAACGCGGGCTCGGCGGTCTACGCCCTGCACCAGTCCTCGGACTCCCTGTCCCCCGGCGCGGGACTCGCGGTCTTCGCCGGCTGGGTGGCACTGACCCTGGGCGGCGCTGCCTACCGGCTCCGCACGTCCGACTCCTGACCTGGGCCCGAGGACGATGACGGCCATGAGTCCGCACCACGCGTCAGCCGCCGGCGACACCTCCCGGGGGAGGCATCGGTCCCGCCGTCCCCCGGTTCGACGCCGAGTGGGCGCACCCGTGGCCAGGACGCGTCAATGCTTTGCGCATCACCCGGTGCGGGCTGTGCGGCCGCTGTGGGTCCGCGGAACCGCCGCTCCCGCGCCGGAGCCGTTCCGGCGAAGCGCTTTCCGACGTTACCGTTCGGTAGGCAACGTCGTCCCGGAGTCCCGGAGGTGCCCCGCATGACGTACGACCGCTCCGCAGGCCTGGTGGAGACCGCCGGTGCGCTGGCCGACGGCACGATCACCTCCCGGGCGCTCGTCGAGCAGACCCTGGCGCGGATCCAGAGCAGCCAGGGCACGCTCAATGCCTTCCGGATCGTACGGACGCACTCCGCCCTCGCCGAGGCGGACGCCGCGGACGCCCAACTGGCCGCAGGAGTGCGCAAACCGCTGCTCGGGGTGCCCGTCGCGGTGAAGGACGACATGGATGTGGCCGGTGAACCCACCGCGTTCGGCTGCCAGGGGGAGTTCCCGGCGGTCGCCAGGGACGGGGAGGCGGTACGGCGGCTGCGCGCGGCCGGGGCCGTGATCGTCGGCAAGACGAACACCTGCGAGTTCGGGCAGTGGCCGTTCACCGAGGGGCCGGCCTTCGGCGCGACCCGCAATCCCTGGAGCCCCGAGCACACTCCGGGCGGCTCGTCCGGCGGGTCCGCCGCGGCCGTCGCCGCGGGTCTCGTGCCCGCCGCGCTCGGCTCGGACGGGGCCGGTTCGGTACGGATCCCCGCCTCCTGGACCCACCTCGTCGGCATCAAGCCGCAGCGCGGCCGTATCTCCACCTGGCCGCGCGGCGAGTCCTTCCAGGGCATCACCGTCAACGGCACGCTGGCCCGCACGGTCGCCGACGCGGCCCTCCTCCTCGACGCGGCCGCCGGCAACCACCCCCTGGACCCGCATCGCCCGCCCGCCGTCGACGCCTCCGCGGCGGTCGGCCGCGACCCCGGCCGGCTGCGCATCGCGCTCGCCCTGAAGCCGCCGTTCACCGCGCTGCCCGCCCGGCTCCAGCCGGAAGTACGGGCACGCGTAGTGGAACTCGCCGGGAAACTGGGCGACTTGGGGCACACCGTCGAGGAGGCCGATCCGCCGTACGGGCAGATCGGGCTCACCTTCATCCCCCGCGCCACGGCCGGCATCGCCGAGCGGGTCCGCGAGGCGCCCTTCCCCGCGCTCCTGGACCGCCGCACCCGGGACGCGGCCCGGCTCGGCGGACTGCTCGGCGGGGTCCCGCTGCGGGCGGCGCGGCGAGCGGAGGCGCTCCTGCACCGCCGTATCGGCGCGTTCTTCACGTCGTACGACGTCGTCCTCGCCCCGACGACGGCCGCTCCCCCGCCGGCCATCGGGGCGATGCTCCGCCTCGGCGGACTGGCCACGGACCGCGCGATGATCGCCGCCTGTCCGTACGCCTGGCCCTGGAACGTGCTGGGGTGGCCCGGGGTCAACGTGCCCGCCGGATTCGTCGGCGGGCTGCCCGTCGGCGCCCAGTTGCTCGGTCCCGCGAACAGCGAGCCGCTGCTGCTGTCGCTCGCCGCGCAGTTGGAGGCCGAGCTGCGCTGGCACGAGCTCTGGCCGCAGCCCCGCGCCACCGTGGATTCCCCGGCCGCCTGAGCACCCCGGCCCGTACCCTGTGACCATGGACGATGCGGCGATGGTCGGGCTCATGGGACGGGTCACGGGGACGATCGGGCCGGGGCTCGTCGGCGAGGTGATCGTCCGGGTGCGGGGCGGCGCCGAGCACTTCCTCGCCTACCCGGCCTCCGGCACGGACCGGATCGAGCGGGGCACGGTGGTGATGGTGGTGGAGTACCTGCCGCCGAGGACGGTCTACGTGCAGGCGGCGTACGACAGTTGAGCCTGCCAACGCGCAGGTGAGAGGCGTGTGTATCAAGGTTTCGACAAGGATTCGCCGACGTCTTCACCCGCGCCTCGAACAGGCGCACACTCCCTTCGTTCGGTGCCGAAAGGGCACCATCCAAAGGGGGCGTATGCCGATGGTTGTCGGCGTCGTTGCGGGGGTGGCCGTAGCTGCCATCGCCGTTCTGATCGGTCTGTTCAAACTGATGTGGCGTGTCGCGGAACCCAACGAGGCACTGATCATCTCAGGCTCGAACCACAGGACCGAGGGGCTCGAAGCGGGCATGGGATTCCGCATCGTCACCGGGCGGGGCACGCTGGTGCTGCCCGGTGTTCAGGCGGTGCGCAAGCTCTCGCTCGACCTGAACGAGACCGAACTGCATGTGGACTGCGTGACCCACCAGGGCATCCCGCTCAAGGTGCGGGGCGTGGTCATCTTCAAGGTCGGTGACGACTTCGTGTCGATCGCCAACGCGGGGCGCCGCTTCCTCGACCAGCAGAAGCTGATGTCGGAGCGGGTGCACAACGTGTTCGCCGGTCATCTCAGGTCCATCGTCGGCGGGTTGACCGTCGAGGACATGATCCGCGACCGGGAGAAGCTCACCGGGCAGACCCGGGCCGCCTGCGGCACGGAGATGGAGAAGCTGGGGCTCATCGTCGACTCCCTGCAGATCCACGAGATCGAGGATCCGACCGGGTACATCCAGAACCTGGCGATGCCGCACGCGGCCGCCGTCCAGCGGGACGCGCGCATCGCGCAGGCGGAGGCGAACCGGCTGGCCACCGAGGCCGAGCAGCAGTCGTTCGCACGGATGGCGCAGGCCACCCGGGACAGCGAGATCCTCCAGGCCGGCTACCAGGCCGAGCGGGACAAGGCGGGCGCCAAGGCGCGCCAGGCCGGTCCGCTCGCCGACGCCGCCGCCCGGCAGGAGGTCGTCGTCCAGGAGACCAGGGTCGCCGAACTCGAGGCGCACCGGCGCGAACAGCAACTCCAGGCGGACGTCCGCAAGCCGGCGGACGCCAAGGCCTACGAGAAGCGCACGCTGGCCGAGGCCGAGCGCGACGCGCGGATCTCCGGGGCCGAGGCCAAGGCGAGGGAAACGGAGCTCGCGGCGGCGGCCGAGGCGACCCGGGTCAAGACGGCCGCGAGTGCCGAGGCCGAGGCGACCAAGGCCCGTGGTACCGCCGTGGCGGCGTCGACCCGGGCCACCGGTGAGGCCGAGGCCGCGGCGGCCCAGGCCAGGGGTCTCGCCGAGGCCGCGGCGGCCAAGGCGAAGGGTCTCGCGGAGGCGGAGGCCATCAAGGCCCGCGCCGCCGCCCTCGCCGAGAACCAGGAGGCGGTCGTCGCCCAGCAACTCGCCGAGAACTGGCCGGAGATCGTCAAGGCGGGCGCGTCCGCGTTCGGCAACGTCGACAACATGGTGGTCCTCAACGGCGCCGACGGCATGGCGGACATGCTCGCCAAGGCGCTCACCATGGGCGGCACCGGGCTGGGTCTGGCCCGTCAGCTGCTCGCGTCGATGAACCAGAACGGGCAGTCGCCGAACGGGACTTCGCTCAACGGGGTCACCGTACCGCCGCCCGCCCAGAAGGTGCCGGTCCAGGAGTAGGGAGCAGGCGGTCCGGGGCCTTTGGAGAAAGGGGCCTTTGGAGAAAAGGGTCCCGGACCGCCCGCGTTCCCCGTGCGAGCAGCATGACACCCAGGCCGACGAGGGCGAGGACGCGGTCGGAGCGGCAGTTCAACGGGGGGGGCGGACCGCGGCGAGTTGACCGACGAGCAGCACCACCGGAGTCACGGTCCACGCGATGACCCGAGCCGGTGCGTCACCGAACGCGCCCAGCACGACCGCCGCGGCGGCCAGGACGCTTTCCACCCGGTTCAGGGCCCGGAGGACCAGGCGGCCGATGCCCAGGCCGACTTGAATCGTCACTCGCCCGCCGCTTCGTGCATCGGAGCGACCGTACTGCTCCCCCGGTTCGGCGGACGCCATAAGGTGCCCCCGTGACTGCGTTTACCCATGAGAACGTTCCCGGCCGCTTCGGCGCCACCGCCACCACCGAGGCCGACCCGCGCGAGGTCGGCCGGGTGCGCACCGAGTACTCCCCCGCACACGACGGCGACCCCGATCCCGGGGAGATCGTGTGGACCTGGGTGCCCTTCGAGGAGAACGACGGACGCGGCAAGGACCGTCCCGTGCTCGTGGTCGCCCGGGAGGCGGCCGGCACTTTCCTCGCCGTGCAGCTGTCGAGCAAGCGGCACGACGGGGACCGGGAGTGGGTCCCGATCGGCGGCGGGCCCTGGGACCGGACCGGCCGGGACTCCTGGGTGGACGTCGACCGCGTCCTGCGTCTCCACGAGGAGGGCATGCGCCGGGAGGCGTGCGCGCTGGACCGGGGACGGTTCAACCTGGTCAGGCAGCGGCTGCACGAGCGGTACGGCTGGACCTGACGGCTAACCCGTTCGGAGCAAGCGGTCGGTGGGAAACGCCCGGACGAACGCCTCGCGCACCACAGCACCCCGTGTCCGGTCCAGCACCCCGAACACCACGTGCTCGAAGGCACCGCTGAAGCGTCCGCCGGGCCCGAGAAGCGTCCGGAACGCCCCCGCCACCTGGGCGGGGTCGTTCTGGAAGACCCCGCACCCCCAGGCGCCCAGCACCAGCCGCCGGTAGCCCTCCGTCACGGCCACCGAGAGGACCTGCTCGGCGCGCGCCGCGAGGGCTCTGGGCAGCTCGGCGGCGCGCTCGGGTGCCGTGCGCCGCACCACCCCGGCGTTCGGGGCGGCCGCCGTCAGGAAACCCACGGGGTGCGCCGAGTCCAGCAGGGCGCCGCGATCGTCCCGGAACACGGGTACGGCCGGTGAGTGGATGACCCGGTCGGTGTAGAACGGGTCGCGGTGGGCCCGGTGGTGGTCGTAGAACTCGCGGGCCCGGAGCTGGCAGGTGTACAGCGCGGAGGCACGGCACAGGGCCTCTTCCTGGGCCTGGGCGCCGTTGAGGTAGCCGCCGCCCGGATTGCGGGCCGAGGCGAAGTTGAGCACGGCCGGCCGGCCGCCGAGCCGAAGGGCCGCTTCCAGGCTGCTCTCCCCCGTGACCTCGACGAACGTGTCCACGGCGGCGAAGTCGGGCACCTCCACGGGTCCCGGTCCGTACATCCGCGTCCCCGCCCGCGCCGCCTCGATCTCGGCGGCCAGGGAGACCCGGCGCCCGTCCGGCGAGTGATAGTGCCCCGCCGCGACGATCCGTTCCGTCTCCTGTGCGATCCCGCGCAGACGTGCGCTCATGGCGCCACCCCCGTGGACGCCATGACCGCCCGCCGCGCGGTTTCCCCCGTCGTACCCATGCTGGAATCGTGGGCGATACCGGTGCGGCGGTGCAACAGAGTTTCCGACGCCCGGCACCACCGAAAACACCTCGAAAATCCAGGGAAAACGGAGATCCACAGCCCCTAATGCAAGGAGTTGCCCCCTTGTGCGGAACGGCACGAGGGTCTTGGGTGGGACGAGCGTTGCCGGTCCGACCCACCTGACCCCCGGACCGGTGGCATGGTGGAATCTCAGGAGGATCCCGACATGTCCGACACACCCAGCGACTGTACGTCGGCCGACTGTACGAAGCCGCGTACCTCGCTCCCCGAAGCAGAGCTCGAGGCCCTGGTCCGCGGCATCTGCTTCAAGACCGGTCCACCCCGCCGTATCGGGGTGGAGGTGGAATGGCTCGTCCACGAGCTGCGCAACCCGCGGCTCCCCGTGACATCCGAACAACTCGCGGCGGCCTACGCCGCACTGCGGGCCGTGCCCCTGAAGTCGGCGCTCACCGTCGAACCGGGCGGCCAGCTGGAGCTGAGCTCGCAGCCCGCCGACTCCCTGATGGAGTGCATCGGTACCGTCTCCGCCGATCTGGCCGCCGTCCGGGCGGCCCTCGCCGAGCACGGTCTCGGCCTCGTCGGCCTCGGCCACGACCCCTGGCACCCGCCCCGCAGATACCTGCGGGAGCCGCGCTACGACGCCATGGAGGCCTGCCTGGACCGCACCGGCCCGGCGGGGCGCGCCATGATGTGCACCTCGGCCTCCGTGCAGGTGTGCGTGGACGCCGGCCACGAGGAGCCCGGCCCCCTGGGCCTGGGGCGCCGCTGGTCGCTGGCGCACCAGTTGGGCCCGGTCCTGGTGGCCGCCTTCGCCAACTCCCCGCTGGCCGGTTCCGAGCCCACCGGCTGGCTCTCCACCCGTCAGCTGCGGTGGACGGAGATCGGCAAGGGCCGGGCGGGCGGCCCGTCCCTGGACACCGACCCGCGCAGCGCCTGGACCCGGCACGTCCTGGACGCGCCGGTGATGTGCATACGGCGGGACAGCGGCCCCTGGGACATCCCGGAGGGGCTCTCCTTCCGGGAGTGGGCCAGGTCGGGCGTGCCCCGGCCGCCGACGCGGGAGGATCTCGACTACCACGTCTCGACCCTGTTCCCGCCGGTCAGGCCGCGCGGACATCTGGAACTGCGCATGATCGACGCCCAGCCCGGCGAGGACGGCTGGATCGTCCCGCTCGCGGTGACGGCGGCGCTCTTCGACGACCCGCAGGCCGCCGAGACCGCCTACCGGGTGGTGAAGCCGCTGGCCGAGCGCACCCTGTCGATGCCCGCCCCGCACAATCCGCTGTGGATCGACGCGGCCCGCCACGGCCTGGCCGACCCCGAGCTGTGCGAGGCCGCGATCGCGTGCTTCGCGGCGGCCCTGGAGGCCCTGCCCCGGCTCGGCGCCACCACCGAGGTCACCGATGCCGTCGGGGCCTATCTGCACCGCTATGTGATCCGGGGCCGCTGCCCCGCCGACGATCTGCTGGACCGGACGCACGGTTCGCTCGGGAAGGAAATCCGCACATGACCAACCCGTCCGTCGACCCCTCCGTCGACCCCGAGGCCTTCCGCGAGCGGGCCGTCACCACCCTGGTCACGGCGCGGGACCGTACGACCCTCCTCACCAGCTGTGTGGAGGACCCCGACCTGACCGCCCAGGTCTCACCGCTGATGTCGCCGCTCGTGTGGGACCTCGCCCACATCGGCAACCAGGAGGAGCAGTGGCTGCTGCGGACCGTCGCCGGGCAGGAGGCGATACGGCCCGAGATAGACGGCATCTACGACGCCTTCGAGCACCCGCGCTCCGAGCGCCCCACGCTGCCCCTGCTGACGCCCGCCGAGTCCCGGCGCTACGCGGCGGAGGTACGCGGACGGGTCCTGGACGTCCTGGAGGGCACCGCGCTGCACGGCACCCGGCTCACCGAGGCCGGATTCGCCTTCGGGATGATCGCTCAGCACGAACAGCAGCACGACGAGACGATGCTGATCACCCATCAGCTCCGCAAGGGCCCCCAGGCCCTGACCGCCCCCGACCCGGACCCGGCCCCGCTGTTCACCGGTCCGGCCGAAGTCCTCGTCCCCGGCGGCCCGTTCACCATGGGCACCTCCGACGAGCCGTGGGCGCTGGACAACGAACGCCCCGCGCACCGGCGGGAGGTGGACTCTTTCTACATCGACACCACCCCCGTGACGAACGCCGAGTACCAGGCCTTCATAGCGGACGGCGGCTACGACGACGAGCGCTGGTGGGCCCCGGCCGGGTGGGCGCACATCCGCGGGCACTCCATCAAGGCCCCGCTGTTCTGGAGCCGTGACGGCAAGCAGTGGCTGAGGCGCCGCTTCGGCGTCACCGAGGTCGTGCCGCCCGACGAGCCGGTGGTCCATGTGTGCTGGTACGAGGCCGACGCCTACGCCCGCTGGGCCGGCCGCCGGCTGCCCACGGAGGCGGAGTGGGAGAAGGCGGCCCGCCACGACCCGGCGGGCGACCGCTCCATGCGCTACCCGTGGGGCGACGCCGACCCGGCACCCGAGCACGCCAACCTCGGGCAGCGGCACCTGCGCCCCGCCCCCGCCGGCAGTTACCCGGAGGGTGAGTCCCCTCTCGGCGTGCGGCAGTTGATCGGCGACGTGTGGGAGTGGACGGCGAGCGACTTCGAGCCCTACCCGGGGTTCCAGGCGTTCCCGTACAAGGAGTACTCGGAGGTGTTCTTCGGCCCCGACCACAAGGTGTTGCGTGGCGGTTCGTTCGCCGTGGACGCGGTGGCCTGCCGGGGCACGTTCCGCAACTGGGACTATCCGATCCGGCGGCAGATCTTCTCCGGCTTCCGCACGGCCCGTTCCGCGGGAGCCGCCTGATGTGCCGTCATCTCGCCTATCTGGGACCCGAGGAACCGATCGGCCGGCTCCTCACGGAGCCCGCGCACAGCCTGTACCGCCAGTCCTGGGCACCGCGCCGGCAGCGGCACGGCACCGTCAACGCCGATGGTTTCGGGGTCGGTTGGTACGCCGAGGGCGACCCCGTGCCGGCGCGGTACCGGCGGGCCGGACCCATCTGGGCCGACCTGTCCTTCGCGGACCTGGCCCGGGTCGTGAGGAGCACCGCGATTCTGGCCGCCGTACGGGACGCCACCCTGGCGGGAGCCGACGCCGAGGCCGCCGCGGCGCCGTACGCCTCCGGGCCCTGGCTGTTCAGCCACAACGGCGCGGTCAAGGGCTGGCCCGGCGCACTGGCCCCCCTGACCGCCTCGCTTCCCGCGGCGGAGCTGCTGTCCTTGGAGGCCCGCAACGACTCGGCGTTCGTGTGGGCCCTGGTCCTGAACCGGCTGCGCGGCGGCGACGAGCAGGGCCAGGCGCTGGCCGACACGGTCCTGGAGGTCGCCGAGGCGGCCCCCGACTCCCGGCTCAACCTCCTGCTGACCGACGGGGAGTCCATCGCCGCGACCGCCTGGGGCGACACCCTCTGGTATCTCCAGCGCCCTGACACCGGCACCGTCGTGGCCTCCGAGCCCTACGACGACGATCCGCACTGGCGGGAGGTCCCCGACCGCACGCTGCTCACGGCGAGCCGCACCGATGTCCTGCTGACGCCACTGAAGTCTTTGGAACCACTCAAGGAGTCCCGCACGTGAGTCCGTTCCTGCTGACCCGCACCCTGCCCGAGGACGCCACCGAGGCCGCCCTGCGCGCCGACGTCCTCAAGGGCCTGACGCACACGCCCAAGACCCTGCCGCCGAAGTGGTTCTACGACGCCCACGGCAGCGAACTGTTCGAGCAGATCACCGAGTTGCCCGAGTACTACCCGACCCGCGCCGAACGGGAGATCCTCGTCGCGCGCTCCGGCGAGATCGCCGCGGCGACCGGCGCCCGCACGCTGGTCGAGCTGGGTTCCGGTTCGTCGGAGAAGACCCGGTACCTGCTCGACGCGCTGACCGGACTGCACACGTACGTCCCGGTCGACGTCAGCGAGAGCGCTCTGACCCAGGCCGGGCACGCGCTCATCGCCCAGCGGCCGGAGCTGAGCGTGCACGCGCTGATCGCCGACTTCACCGGCGGCCTGTCCCTGCCGGGGACGCCGGGCCCGCGCCTGGTGGCCTTCCTCGGCGGCACGATCGGCAACCTGCTGCCCGTCGAGCGCGCCGCGTTCCTCTCCTCCGTCCGCTCCCTGCTGTCCCCCGGTGACGCGCTGCTCCTCGGCACGGACCTGGTCAAGGACGAGAACGTGCTGGTCAGGGCGTACGACGACGCGGCCGGGGTGACGGCCGCGTTCAACAAGAACGTCCTGACCGTCGTCAACCGCGAGCTCGGTGCCGACTTCGATCCGGGCGCCTTCGACCACGTGGCCCTCTGGGACGCCGAGAACGAGTGGATCGAGATGCGCCTGCGTTCCCGCACGGAACAGACCGTGAAGGTTCCGGCGCTGGACCTGGCCGTCGACTTCGCGGCGGACGAGGAACTGCACACCGAGATCTCGGCGAAGTTCCGCAAGGAGGGTGTCCGCGACGAACTGGCCGCCGTCGGGCTTGAGTTGGCGCACTGGTGGACGGACGGCGAGGGCCGGTTCGCGCTGTCGCTGAGCGTGGTGCGGTAGCACGCATCGCGGGGGGGGCCGGTTCGTCCCGGCCCCCCGTCAGCGCCGGTCGAGGGCGGTGGGGCCGAGGGCTGCGGCCATCCGCCGTACCGCCTCGGTGATCAGCTCGGGAGAGGTCGCGAGGTTCAGCCGCACGAAGCCGGCGCCGCCCGTGCCGAACGGGATGCCCGAGTTCAGGGCGACCCGGCCGCGCTCCAGGAACACGGCCGCCGGATCGTCGCCCAGCTCCAGCGCTCGGCAGTCCAGCCAGGCGAGAAAGGTGGCCTCGGCGGGTTCGTAGCGCACGGCGGGCAGTGACTCGGCGAGGAGATCGGCCAGCAGCCGGCGGTTGTCGTCGAGGCCGGCGCACAGGGCGTCGAGCCAGGCGCCGCCGTCCCGCAGCGCGGCGGTGTGGGCGAGGACGCCGACATGGCTGGGACCGTGGCCGACCTCCTCGGGAAGACGCGCGAGGTCGTCAGCCGCGTCGGGCCCGGCGACGGCCACGGCGGCCTTGAGCCCGGCCAGGTTCCACGCCTTGGTCGCCGACAGCAACGCCAGCCCGTTTCCCCCGCCCGGCACGCTCAGGTAGGGAACGAAGCTCGCGCCCGCCGCCACGAGCGGGGCGTGGATCTCGTCGGCCACGACCCGCACCCCGTACCGCTCCGCCAGCGCGGCCACGTGCGCCAGCTCCTCGGCGGAGTGCACGGTGCCGGTCGGGTTGTGCGGGCTGCACAGCAGATACGCGGGCCGGGCCGCGCCCGTGCCGACCCTCCCGAAGACGTCCTCCAGGACCCCGAGGTCGATCCGGCCGTCCGCACCGAGCGGGGCCTCGACGACCTGCCGGTCCATGTTCCCGACGAACTGATAGAAGGGCGGATACACGGGCGAGTTGACCACCACCGGATCACCCGGCCCGGAGACCAGCTTGAGCATCTCGACGATGCCCAGCATCACGTCCGGGACGATCGCCGTCCGCTCCACCGCGAGCCCGTCCCAACCCCACCGCTTGCCCGCGAAGTCGGCCAGCGCCTCGGCGTACGCCGTCCCGTACGGGTACCCGGTGTCTCCCAGCGCCACCGCGTCCCGGACGGCCTGGGCGACCGGTTCGGCCAGGGGCACGTCCATCTCGGCGACCCACAGCGGCAGCACGTCCTCGGGATAGGTCCGCCACTTCATGCTCGTACGCCGTCGGAGCTGTTCCAGGGAGAGTTGGCGCAGGGGGTTCACGATCGTGGGCGCGGGGATGTCACGAGGCATACCGTCCATGCACCCAAGATAGGGGCGGACGGCTCGCGCTCCGCTGCCGCCTGGGGCACGGTGGAACCATGACGAACCACACCTACCGGGTGACCGAGATCGTCGGCACCTCGCCGGACGGCGTCGACCAGGCGATCCGCAACGGCATCTCCCGCGCCTCGCAGACCCTCCGCAATCTCGACTGGTTCGAGGTGACCCAAGTACGGGGCCAGATCGAGGACGGACAGATCCTGCACTGGCAGGTGGGGCTGAAGGTCGGCTTCCGCCTCGACGAGTCCGACTGACGGCTGTCAGGTCCGCCCCTCCTGCTCCTGCGCCACCTCCAGGGGCGCGGACGGGGCGGTCCAGCGTGCCCGTACGACGGTGAATCCGGCCCGTCGGGCGTCCTCGCAGACCAACTCGTCGTCGTCCACCAGGACCCGGATCTCCCGGGTGCGGGCGAGGCGCTTCAGGATCTCCAGCTTGGTGCGCCGGGCGGGCCGCCGGTCGTCGTTGCGGCGCATGTACACGCGCCCCTCCGGGAGGCCCTGGGCGGCGAGCCAGGCCAGCGTGTCGCGTCGGCAGCGCTCGGGGCGGCCGGTGAGATAGACGATCTCGCACTCCTCGGCGCTCTCCAGCACCAGCGCGACGCCTTCCGGGATCGGCGGATCCTCGGGCGCGGCCGCGAAGAACCCGTCCCAGTCGCGCGGGCTGCGCTCCAGGAACCGCTGTCGGTGGGCCGTGTCGGCGAGGGTGTTGTCCAGGTCGAACACGGCGAGCGGGAGCTTGTCACTGTCGGTCACCCCACCCACCCTAGACCGGCGACCTTCCCGCCCCGGGCGACCACTCTTCGCCCGACTCCAGGGGCACCCCGCCCACACTCAGCGATCAGTGCAGGTTGCATGCTTCTCCCATGCCTCCGACGCCCCGTACGTTCCTGACCGGCTCCGGCTCCTGCACCCTCGTCGTCTGCCGGGGGTGCTGCTGCGGAGACGCCCGCAAGCACCCCGGCACCGACCACACCTGGCAGCTTGAGCTGCTGCGGGCCGGTGCGGCCGAGCACGGCTTCCAGGTCCGTACGACCGACTGCCTGGGCCCGTGCGACCAGGCGAACGTCATCGTCGTGCGCCCCTCCACGGCCGGGCGGCGGGCGGGCGGCAAGGCCGTGTGGATCGGGTTCGTCATGGACGACGCGGGCACCGAGGAGGTCGTGCAGTGGGCGGCGGCGGGCGGTCCGGGAATCGCCGAGCCGCCGCTCACGCTGCAGCTGCAGTTCATCGATCCGCCCCGGGAGGCCCGGGTACGGTCCCGGCGCCGCCGTTGATTGTTAATGGGATCCATTTTCATGTAGCGTCCTCGATGCCCACCCATCGAGGCCCCTGAAGAGGTTCCCGCCATGGCTGTCCCCAAGCGGAAGATGTCCCGCAGCAACACCCGCCACCGCCGCGCGCAGTGGAAGGCCACCACCCCCCAGCTGGTGCCGGTCACGATCGACGGCGTCGCACATCTCGTCCCGCAGCACCTGGTCAAGGCATACGAGCGCGGCCTGCTGCGCCCCGAGGGCTGAGGAGCTCGCCAACCGCGAAGTCGAGATGGCCAACGGCTGCATCTGCTGCACCCTGCGCGACGACCTCCTCGAGGAGGTGGACCGGCTGGCCCGCGAGGACCGCTTCGACCATCTGGTCTCCTCCACCGTCTTCCGCTCCGGACTCCCCTTCCAGGCGCCGTACGCGCAGGAACTCGTCTTCATCGGGACGGGGTTGGAGCGTGACGCGCTGCGCCACGCCCTCGCGTCCTGCCTCCTGACCCCGGGCGAGGACCGCCCGCTCGTCGGACGGAACCCACACTCACGCCGCCGTGTCGTAGAACTCCGCGCGCACACGGCGCAGCCACGCCTCGGCCGGCCCCTCGTCGGGCCGGTCCGGCAGCGCGCTGCGGGTCTCGGCGAACGCGGTCTCGTAGTGGGCGAGCAGGCTCCGGGCCGCCCCGGGATCGGCGGCGACGGCGTCCCCGAAGCGGTGGTACTCGTCCGGGTCCTCGACCCGCACCGCGAGCCGACCGGTGGTGTAAAGCTGCAGACCCTGATGGCAGAGCCGCTTGAGGTGCCGGGCGTGCTTGGCGGTGCGGTGATCGCCGCCACGGCTCTCCAGCTTCCTGAACTGCTGGGTGGCGTACCCGAGATAGGCGTCCCGGACGCGCTGCGAGCTCAGGAACGACCCCCGGATGCCGATGAGTTCGTCGCCCAGCGCCGTGCGCACCTCGTACAGCTCGTCCGGCAGCCACACCAGCTCCATGACGGTCGGGTTGCCGCCGAGGGCGAGTCGGCACCACTTCGCCGCCTCGTGCAGGGTGCGGTCCGGCGCCGTGGTGACGTGGGACTCCTTCGGGCTGCGCAGGCCGAGCAGGGTCTCGGTGGGCGCGGCGAACAGGCCGAGCCGGTCCACGTCGGAGCCCTCGCGGGCGAGTCCGTACGCGGTCGAGCCGACGACGCCGGAGAGCAGGATGTTCTGGACGGTCACGAGACCATTGTGCTGACCTGCGGCGATCGCGGTCATCCGGTTTTCGCGGCGGTCCCGGTGGCGGGAATACCGCGTCCGGTCACGTGTTGAACCCGGTGTGAGTTCCCTGACCGCCGCCACCCGCTTCTCCGTCCTCGACCGCTCCCGCACCCGCGAGGGCGGCACGAACGCGCAGGCGCTCCAGGACACCGTACGGCTGGCACAGGAGCTCGAGGGGCTCGGCTACCACCGGTTCTGGGTCTCGGAGCACCACGGCGTGCCGGGAGTCGCGGGCTCCGCGCCGACCGTGCTGGCGGCCGCCGTGGCCGCGGCCACGCACACCATCCGGGTCGGCACCGGTGGCGTGATGCTGCCGAACCACCAACCCCTGGTCGTCGCCGAGCAGTTCGGGGTGCTGGAGTCCCTCTTTCCCGGCCGGATCGACATGGGCCTGGGCCGCTCGGTCGGCTTCACCGACGGCGTCCGCAGGGCGCTGGGCCGCGGCAAGGACGACGCCGACGACTTCGCCGTACAGCTGGAAGAACTCCTGGGCTGGTTCCGCGGCACGTCCGAGACGGGGGTGCGGGCCCGCCCGGCCGAGGGCCTGGCCGTGCCGCCCTTCGTGCTGGCCATGGGCGAGGGCGCCGCGATCGCGGCCCGCGCGGGCCTGCCGATGGTCATCGGCGACCTCAGGAACCGCGAGAGGATGCAGCGCGGCATCGACCACTACCGCGGGCGTTTCCGGCCCTCTCCCTGGGCGCCGGAACCGTATGTCGTCATCTCCGGGACGGTCGCGGTGGCCGCCACCCCCGAGGAGGCGCGGCGCCTGTTGATCCCGGAGGCCTGGTCGATGGCGTACTCGCGGACCCACGGCACCTTCCCGCCCCTGCCGCCCGCCGAACGCGTCGAGGCGCTCGCGATGACGGCCAGGGAGCAGGGCCTGTACGAGTCCGGGCTCGCCGGTCACATCGCGGGCACCGAGGAGCAGGTCGCCCACGAGCTGGAGACGGTCCTGAAGGAGACGGGGGCCGACGAGGTCCTGGTCACGACCAGCACGTACGACCGCGAGGCCCTGCTGGAGTCCTATCGGCGGCTGGCGACGATCACCTCCGGTTAGAGTCGTTCTCATGCACGGCACCCACGGCTCCCACGACCCGTACGTCCGCGTCCGCGGTGCCCGTGAGCACAATCTTCAGGGGGTGGATGTCGACATCCCGCGGGATGTGCTCGCCGTGTTCACGGGGGTGTCGGGGTCCGGGAAGTCGTCGCTGGCGTTCGGGACGATCTACGCGGAGGCCCAGCGGCGGTACTTCGAGTCGGTGGCGCCGTATGCGCGTCGGCTGATTCACCAGGTGGGGGCGCCGAAGGTCGGGGAGATCACCGGGTTGCCGCCGGCGGTCTCTCTTCAGCAGCGGCGTTCGGCGCCTACGTCCCGGTCGTCCGTCGGCACGGTCACCAACCTCTCGAACTCGCTGCGCATGCTGTTCTCGCGGGCCGGGGCATACCCGCCGGGTGCCGAGCGGCTCGACTCGGACTCGTTCTCCCCCAACACGGCCGTCGGCGCCTGTCCGGAGTGTCACGGGCTCGGACGGGTCCACCGTACGACCGAGCGGTCGCTGGTGCCCGACCCGTCGCTGTCGATCCGGGAGGGTGCCATCGCCGCGTGGCCCGGTGCCTGGCAGGGCAAGAACCTGCGGGACATCCTCGACACACTCGGGTACGACGTGGACCGGCCCTGGCGGGAGCTGTCCGCCGAGGAGCGGGAGTGGATCCTGTTCACCGACGAGCAGCCGGTGGTCACCGTGCACCCGGTGCGGGACGCGGACCGGATCCAACGCCCCTACCAGGGCACGTACATGAGCGCCCGCCGCTATGTGCTGAAGACCTTCGCGGACTCCAAGAGCCAGACGCTCAGGGCGAAGGCGGAGCGGTTCCTGGTCTCCGCGCCCTGCCCGGTGTGCGGCGGCAGCAGGCTGCGTCCGGAGGCGATGGCGGTGACGTTCAACGGCCGTACGATCGCCGAGCTGGCGGCTGTGCCGCTGGTGGAACTGGCCTCGATGCTCGACGCACGGTCCGAGACCGCGCGCTTCCTCACCGAGGACCTCACCTCCCGGATCGCCCCGGTGATCGAACTCGGCCTCGGCTACCTCAGCCTGGACCGCGCCACCCCCACCCTGTCCGCCGGTGAACTCCAACGGCTGCGGCTGGCAACCCAGTTGCGGTCCGGGCTGTTCGGGGTCGTGTACGTCCTCGACGAACCCTCCGCCGGACTGCACCCCGCGGACACCGAGGCGCTGCTGACCGTGCTGGACCGGCTGAAGGCGGCCGGCAACTCGGTGTTCGTGGTGGAGCACCACCTGGACGTCATGCGGGGCGCGGACTGGCTGGTGGACGTCGGGCCGCTGGCGGGCGAGCACGGCGGCCGGGTGCTGCACAGCGGGCCGCCGGCCGGGCTGGCGGCGGTCGAGGAGTCGGCCACGGCACGGTTCCTGTTCGACCGCTCCCCCGCCCCGGCCCGCCAAGTGCGATCCCCCCGAGGGCTCTTGAAGGTGGGTCCGGTCTCCAGGCACAACCTGCGCCAGGTCACGGCCGAGTTCCCGCTGGGAGTGCTCACGGCGGTCACCGGGGTGTCGGGCTCGGGCAAGTCCACGCTGGTCGGCGAGATCACGGAGGAGCTGGAGGGGGTGGGCCGGCTGGTCTCGGTCGACCAGAAGCCGATCGGCCGGACCCCGCGCTCCAACCTGGCGACCTACACGGGCCTGTTCGACACCGTGCGCAAGGTGTTCGCCGCCACCGACGAGGCACGGCAACGCGGTTACGGCGTGGGGCGGTTCTCGTTCAACGTGGCGGGAGGGCGCTGCGAGACCTGCCAGGGCGAGGGGTTCGTGAGCGTGGAGCTGCTCTTCCTGCCGAGCACCTACGCGCCCTGCCCGGACTGCGGCGGCGCACGCTACAACCCCGAGACGCTCGAAGTGACGTACCGGGGACGCAACATCGCCCAGGTGCTCGACCTCACGGTGGAGGCGGCGGCGGACTTCTTCGCCGACTCCCCGTCCGTGGCCCGCAGCCTGACCACCCTCCTCGACGTCGGTCTCGGCTATCTGCACCTCGGGCAGCCCGCCACCGAGCTCTCCGGCGGCGAGGCCCAGCGCATCAAGCTCGCGAGCGAACTCCAGCGCGTGCACCGCGCCCACACCCTCTACCTCCTCGACGAACCCACCACCGGTCTCCACCCGGCCGACGTCGAGGTCCTGATGCGCCAACTGCACGGCCTCGTCGACGCCGGCCACACGGTGATCGTCGTCGAGCACGACATGTCGGTCGTGGCGGGCGCGGACTGGGTGATCGACCTGGGCCCGGGCGGCGGCGACGCGGGCGGCCGGATCGTGGCGACGGGCGTACCGGGAGCCGTGGCCGAGGCGGCGGGCAGCACCACGGCGCCCTACCTGGCACGGACGCTGGGCAAGGATTGCTGATGCCGACCGCGGTCCTTCGGCCGTCAGCCGCCCGTGTGCTCCCCCGTTCGCCCGTGGCACGCCCGCGACTGCGCCGCCCGGGCCAGGGAGCGGCGGTCCGGGTGGCTGCCCGGCGGGATCGGGTCAGGAACCTCCACCTCGGCCATCAGTCCCCGTGCCGACACCACCCGCCACACCGAGGTCAGCAGTGAGTCGTCGCCGATGAAGGCGGGGGCCGTGCTGGACCCGCCGTCGACGAGCCGGTAGCGCAGACTCACCGGCTGGACGGGCACCCCGGCGTCCAGAGCCGCCTGGAACACCGCCCGGCGGAAGTGCCCCTGGGCGCGGCCGCACCAGGTGCTCCCCTCGGGGAAGACGGCGACCGCCGCGCCTGCGCGCAGTGCGTCGGCGATGCGGGCGACCGTGTCCGGGAGGGCCCGCAGCCGGTCCCGCTCGATGAACAGCGCGCCGCTGCGGGCGGTCAGCCGGCCCGCCACGGGCCACCGCCGGATCTCGGACTTGGCGAGCATCCGCGCGGGCCGGACGGCGGCCAGCAGCGGGATGTCCAGCCAGGAGATGTGGTTGGCGACCAGCAGCACCCCGCCCGTGGGCGTGGCGGCGCCGGACAGGCGGACCCGGACCCCCGAGACCCGCACCACCGCCCGGCACCACCACCTGACCGCGCCGGCCGGGATCAACCGGCCCACCGGCAGCAGCACGATCCCGGCGAGCAGGACCGCCGTGACCACGAGGAACCGAAGCACGGCACGGGGTACGGCCGTGACGGATCCCGCCCGCTCCAGGCACGCCCCAGGGGTGCAGGGCGCGCTGGGCAGCCAGACGCTCATCAGGCCGGGACGAGCGAGAGGAAGTGCCGCAGATACCGGGCGTTGACCCGGCGCATCGACAGCAGCACGTACATGTCGGCGACCCCGAAGTCCGGGTCGTGGGCGGGCTGCCCGCACACCCAGGCCCCGAGGCGGAGGTAACCGCGCAGCAGCGGGGGGAGTTCGGTGTGCGCGGCGGGCGCCACGTCCGCGGGCTCCCAGGGCAGCAGGGGCCGTACCCGGAACTCCTCGGGAGCCAGGTACTTGGTGCGCACCCGGTCCCAGGTGCCGGCCGCGAGCGCGCCGCCGTCGGCGAGCGGGACGGAGCAGCAGCCGGCCAGCCAGTCATGGCCGCGGTCCACCATGTAGCGGGCGATCCCGGCCCAGATGAGGCCGATGACGGCCCCGTCGCGGTGGTCGGGGTGCACACAGGAACGGCCGACCTCGACGAGTCCCGGGCGGATCGCGTCGAGCGGCGCGAGGTCGAACTCGCTCTCGGAGTAAAGGCGTCCGGCCACCGCCGCGCGCTCCGGGGGCAGCAGCCGGTAGGTGCCGACGACCTGGCCGGTCAGGGTGTCGCGGACGAGCAGGTGGTCGCAGTGGGCGTCGAAGCCGTCCACGTCGAGGCCGGGTTCCGGGGTGGACAGGAGGGCGCCCATCTCCCCGGCGAACACGTCGTGCCGCAGCCGCTGCGCGGCCCGTACGTCGTCCTCGTCGCGGGCCAGGGTGACGGTGTACCGGGTGGGGGCGACGCTCTGCGGGGGACGGTCGAGGGTGGAAACGCCGGTCATGGCACTCTCCAGGTCACAGGCGGAGGCGGCGAGCGGTGCCGCTGTCCCTGTTCTCCCGACGCCGGTTGGCGTGTACGTGGCCGGTTCCAAGCGTGCGGATGTGCGGTGGCTGAACGCCTCGGGCAAGGTGTCCGGGGCCTCCGACTCCGCCGACCGGGCGGTGTCGGGCCGGTGGCCGGAGAGCACTCAGGCGTGGTGGGGCCGGGAATGAGCACCACGTCCGGCCCCACCCGTCCGCACTGATCGGCGAACGTCTCTCAGCGCTTGGCGGCCTTCCGGGTCGCCCGCAGCCACTCCTTGTTCATGCTGGTGATGGAGACCAGCGGGATCCCCTTGGGGCAGGCCGTCGCGCACTCGCCCGCCAGTGTGCAGCCGCCGAAACCCTCCTCGTCCATCTGCTCCACCATGTCGAGGACCCTGGTCTCGCGCTCCGGCGCCCCCTGCGGCAGCACGTTCAGATGGTTCACCTTGGCCGAGGTGAACAGCATCGCGGCGCCGTTGGGACAGGCGGCCACACACGCCCCGCACCCGATGCACTCGGCGTGCTCGAAGGCGAAGTCGGCGTCGGGCTTGGGTACCGGCGTCGCGTGGGCCTCGGGAGCCGCACCCGTGGGCGCCGTGATGTAACCGCCGGCCTGGATGATCCGGTCGAAGGCCGACCGGTCCACGACCAGATCCTTGATCACCGGGAAGGCGGACGCCCGCCACGGCTCGACGTCGATCGTGTCGCCGTCCGAGAAGGACCGCATGTGCAGCTGACAGGTGGTCGTCCGCTCGGGTCCGTGCGCGTCGCCGTTGATGACCAGCGAGCACGCGCCGCAGATGCCCTCACGGCAGTCGTGGTCGAAGGCCACCGGGTCCTCACCGCGCAGGATGAGTTCCTCGTTGAGGGTGTCCAGCATCTCCAGGAAGGACATGTCGGACGAGATGCCGTCCACCTCGTACGTGGACATGGCGCCATCGGCGTGGGCGTTCTTCTGCCGCCAGACGCGCAGGGTGAGCTTCATGCGTAGCTCCGCTGGGTGGGGTGGACGTACTCGAAGACCAGGTCTTCCTTGTGCAGGACGGGCGCCTCGCCGGTTCCGGTGAACTCCCAGGCCGCCGCGTAGGCGAACTCCTCGTCCCGGCGGGCGGCTTCGCCGTCCGGGGTCTGGGACTCCTCGCGGAAGTGGCCGCCGCAGGACTCGGCGCGATGCAGCGCGTCGAGGCACATCAGCTCGGCGAGCTCCAGGTAGTCGACGACGCGGTTCGCCTTCTCCAGCGACTGGTTGAACTCCTCGCCGGTGCCCGGCACCTTGACGCGCCGCCAGAACTCCTCGCGTATCTGCGGAATGCGCTCCAGCGCCTTGCGCAGTCCCGAGTCGGTGCGGGCCATCCCGCAGAACTCCCACATGAGTTCACCGACCTCGCGGTGGAAGGAGTCGGGCGTACGGTCGCCGTCGACGGCGAGGAGCAGGTTGAGCCGGTCCTCGGTCTCCGCCAGCACCTCCTGCACGGCGGGGTGTTCGTCGGTCACCGCGTCCTGGTGCGGGTTGCGGGCGAGGTAGTCGTTGATGGTCGCCGGCAGCACGAAATAGCCGTCGGCCAGGCCCTGCATCAGCGCGGAGGCGCCGAGGCGGTTGGCCCCGTGGTCGGAGAAGTTGGCCTCGCCGATCGCGAACAGGCCGGGGATCGTGGTCTGCAGGTCGTAGTCGACCCACAGTCCGCCCATCGTGTAGTGCACGGCGGGATAGATCCGCATCGGCACCTGGTACGGATCCTCGTCGGTGATCCGCTGGTACATGTCGAAGAGGTTGCCGTACTTCGCCTCGACGGCCCCCCGTCCCATCCGCTCGATGGCGTCGGCGAAGTCGAGGTAGACGCCCTGTCCGCCGGGACCGACGCCCCTGCCCTCGTCGCAGACGTTCTTCGCGGCGCGGGAGGCGATGTCACGCGGGACCAGGTTGCCGAAGGACGGGTAGATGCGCTCCAGGTAGTAGTCGCGCTCGTCCTCGGGGATCCTGTTCGGCGGCCGGGTGTCGCCCTTGGCCTTCGGCACCCAGATCCGGCCGTCGTTGCGCAGCGACTCGCTCATCAGCGTGAGCTTGGACTGGTGGTCGCCGGTGCGCGGGATGCAGGTCGGATGGATCTGGGTGAAGCAGGGGTTGGCGAAGTGGGCGCCGCGGCGGTGGGCCCGCCAGATGGCGGTGGCGTTGGAGTTCATGGCGTTCGTCGACAGGTAGAAGACGTTGCCGTAGCCGCCGGAGGCCAGGACGACCGCGTCCGCGAAGTACGTGTCGATGCGCCCGGTGATCAGATCCCGGGCCACGATCCCGCGCGCCTTCCCGTCCACGACGATCAGGTCGAGCATCTCGGTGCGCGGGTGCATCTCGATGTTCCCGGCGCCGATCTGCCTGCTGAGTGCCTGGTAGGCACCCAGCAGGAGCTGCTGGCCCGTCTGACCGCGGGCGTAGAAGGTCCGGGAGACCTGCACCCCGCCGAAGGAGCGGGTGTCGAGCAGACCGCCGTACTCCCGCGCGAAGGGCACGCCCTGCGCCACGCACTGGTCGATGATCTCGACCGAGATCTGCGCCAGGCGGTGGACGTTGGACTCGCGCGCCCTGAAGTCGCCGCCCTTGACGGTGTCGTAGAAGAGCCGGTGGACCGAGTCGCCGTCGTTACGGTAGTTCTTGGCGGCGTTGATGCCGCCCTGTGCGGCGATGGAGTGGGCCCGGCGCGGGGAGTCCTGGTAGCAGAACTGGACGACGTGGTAGCCCTGTTCGGCGAGCGTGGCGCCCGCGGAGCCGCCCGCGAGACCGGTGCCCACCACGATCACGGTGTGCTTGCGCCGGTTGGCGGGGTTGACGAGCTTGGCCTCGAAACGGCGCTTGTCCCACCGCTCGTGGACGGGCCCGGCAGGAGCCTTGTCGTCGGTCAGCGGCGCACCGGTCGTGTAGTCGACGTAGGTCATGTTCAGCTCACCACTCCGGTCATGACACCCACGGGTACGGCGATGAAGCCGGCCGTGAGCAGCAGTGCGAGGACATTGGCGACGGCCTTGAGGGCGCGGTCGCGGCTGCGGCTGCCGACGCCGAGGGTCTGCGCGGCACTCCAGAAGCCGTGCCGGACGTGCAGGCCGAGGGCGAGCATCGCGACGATGTAGATGACGTTGCCGTACCAGGTGGAGAAGGTGTCCACGACGTTCTGGTACGGGTGGCCCTCCTGGAAGCCGCCGGAGTGCACGGTCCCGGTCGTCAGGTCGAGGAGGTGCCACACGATGAACAGGCCGAGGATGATGCCGCCCCAGCGCATGGTGCGGGTCGCGTAGCTCGCCCGTGGCTTCCTGTGGACGTACTTGCTGGGCCGCGCCCTGATGTCGCGGCGGCTGAGCTGGTACGCCGAGACGGCGTGCGCGACGACGGCGACGACCAGCACGATCCGGATGAGCCAGAGGGTCCACTCGTAGTGCATGAACGGTTCGCCGACCGTGCGCAGCCAGTGCGCGTAGTGGTTGAACTCGCCCGCCCCGAAGAAGATCTTCAGGTTGCCGATCATGTGGACGACCAGGTACAGCAGCATGATCAGACCGCTGACGGCCATCACGGTCTTCTTGCCGACGGAGCTGTCCCACATCGTGCGTGCGAGGGACGGCCGTCGGTCCGTCCGCGTTGCCAGAGCCATGAGTCAAGACGCTAGGGCCCGGGCCCCCGATCGGTCCAAGACATGGTCCGGCTTGATTCCATAGGAAACAGCTATCGTACGAGGATGCAGTTCCAGCAGCTCCAGTACTTCGTGGCGGTCGCCGAGACCCGGCACTTCACCCGCGCCGCCGAGGCGGTCCATGTCGCCCAGCCCTCCCTGTCGCAGCAGATCAGGGCCCTGGAACGGGAGCTCGGGGCGGACCTCTTCCTGCGGGCGCGCGGCAACATCACCCTCACCGACGCGGGCGAGGCCCTGCTGCCGCTGGCCCGCCGCATCCTCGCCGACGCGGACACGGCCCGGCACGAGGTGCAGGAGCTGGTGCAGCTGCGCAGCGGCCGGGTCCGGCTGGGCGCGACCCCGAGCCTGTGCACCGGTCTGCTGCCGGACGTCCTGCGCGCCTTCCACGACCGCTATCCCGGCATCCGGCTGATGATCGAGGAGGGCGGCTCCCACGATCTCGTACGGCTGCTCGCGCGCGGCGCCCTCGACCTGGCCCTGGTGGTCCTCCCGCTGCCGTCGCCGTCCCCGGCGCTGACGACGGTGGAACTGCTGCGCGAGGACCTGGTCGTCGTCTCCTCGCCGGAGGTGCCCGCGCCCGGCGGTCCGGGCCGCCGTACGGTCCGCGTCGCCGATCTGGAGAGCGAGCCGCTGGTGATGTTCCGGCACGGCTACGACCTGCGCGAACTGACCGTGGCCGCGTGCCGTGCCGAGGGGTTCGAGCCGGACTTCGCGGTGGAGGGAGGGGAGATGGACGCGGTCCTCGGCTTCGTGCGGGCGGGCCTCGGCGTGGCCGTCGTACCGCGGATGGTCGCCACGCGCTCGGGACGGGGGCTGCGGGTCACCCCGCTCGCCCGGCCGGGCCTGCACCGGACGATCGCGCTGGCGCACCGCAGCGATGTGGCTCCGCCGCGGGCCGCACGGGAGTTGCAGCGGATGCTGCTGGAGCACTGAGCAGCCGTAGCATGAGGTTTTCTCGAACGGGGGTGGGCGGGGATGAAGCGGCGGATCGTTGCGGTGGGCGCGGCACTGCTGGTGCTGGTGGGGTGCGCGGGGAACACCGCGTCCGGCGGACCGAAGACCCCGGCGGTCTCGTCGTCGTCCGGCGCCTCGGGGCCGACGGTGGAGATGACCTCGACGTCCGTCTCGGGCCCGTGGCGGGCGTGGACGGCGTCCCTCTCCAGCCGGGAGGCCCACGGCAGTTGCGGCGCGACCGCGCACCAGGTGGTGTGCGCGACCGACTCCGGCGGATTCGTGGGGCGTTCGCGGGCTGACGGCCGTATCACCTGGACCGTGCCCGCCGGCGACCGCGGCAAGAGCGCCGGACTGCTCGTCGACGCGGCCGACGAACGGGCCGTGACCGGGGTCGCGGGCAGGATCCGCGCGGCGAACCTGCGGACGGGTGCGCAGGCGTGGACCCGTCGACTGCCCACCGGCCGCGCCTACTTGGCCTTCGGCGCTGCGGACGGGAACGTCTACGCTCTGCACGCACCGGATCCCTTCACCGGCACCGCCGCCGTCCTCGACGCCGTTCGCGCATCCGACGGCAGGCCCCTGTGGCACCGGACCGTCGTCTGGAGCACGGGCGAACCCCTGGCCGCCTTCCGGGGCCGCGTCTACACGTCCGACGGCACCCGGGTCACCGCCCGCGACGCCCGCACCGGCAACACCGTGGCGACCAGCCCCACGAGCGCCGAGTGCCCGCACCTCGTCACCGGTGGCCACTACCTGGTCTGCACCGGCAGCCCGTTCTCCGCCGGGGACACCTTCCCGCCCATGCGGCGCCTGGATCCGGCGACACTGAGACCGCTGCCCACCCCGAGGAACACGATCGACAAGCCGGTACGCGGGGTGATCTCCGAGGACGGGGTCCTGGTGCTGTACGAGGCCGGCGCCGAGGACACGAGCGCGGGCAACTGGAACGCGTACGACCTCGAGAACGACCGCAGACTGTGGAGCACGTACGCCACCGAGGCGGACGCCACCGTGGCCGGCGGCCGGTTCGTGACCTTCACCCCAGGCAACGACGCCACGCGGGGCCGCGTGCTCACGATCGACCTGCACGCAGGTCCGCAGGGGACCGGAGACGCCGCGCCCCGCATGTCCGCGGCGTACGCGCAGACCAGAGACGGCGAGCACCCCGTGCTCGTCACGCCGGGCGGGAACACGGGCCACGTCGTCGTCATGGCCCGCACCCACGGCTCCCTGCGCTCACTCCCGCTGCCCTAGCCGGGGCGGGACTCAGCCCGCCGCGTCCACCAGTGCCAGCTGGTGCAGCCGCTCCGGCGGGCCCGGGCGGGCGTAGTACCAGCCCTGGGCCGTGTCGCAGCCCAGTATCCGCAACTGCTCGGCCTGGGCCCCGGTTTCGACGCCCTCGACCGTCACCGCCAGGTTCAGGCCGTGGGCGAGCGAGACGATCCCCTCGACGATCTTGAGGTCGACCGGGTCGGCGGGGAACTGCTGCATGCTCCGGGTGAAGGAGCGGTCCAGCTTGAGGACGCTGACCGGGAGACGGCGGAGGTTCGCCAGGTTCGAGTAGCCGGTGCCGAAGTCGTCCAGGGCGATGTCGACGCCCATCTCGGCGAGTTGACGCAGCGGCTTGAGCAGGTCGTCGTCGGCGCCGATGAGGGCCGACTCGGTGACTTCGAGGCAGAGCGCGTCCGGGTCGACACCGGCGCGCTCCAGGATGTCCACGGTGTCCTGGACCAGACCGGGGTGGGTGAGCTGGCAGGGCGAGAGGTTGACGTTGATGCGGAGCGGGCCGCCCGCCGTGTTCTCGCCGTACCGTTCTCGCCACTCGCGGGCCTGCCGCACCGACTGCTCCAGGACCCAGCGGCCGAGCGGCACGATCAGTCCGGTGTGCTCGGCGAGCGGAATGAACCGGTCGGGGCCGAGCACGCCGTGCTGCGGGTGCAGCCAGCGCACGAGCGCCTCGGCGCCCCGGACGCTGCCGTCGCCGAGGTGCACCAGCGGCTGGTACTCGATGAAGAACTCGCCCCGGTCCAGGGCCGCGGGCAGCTGGGTGGTCAGCCCGTGCCGGGTGATGGCGCGGGCGTCGGCCTCCGGATCGGCCAGCTCGAAGCGGTTGCCGCCCGCCGACTTGGCCCGGTACATCGTGATGTCGGCGCTGCGCAGCACCTCCGCGGGTCCCCGCTCGCCCGCCGGGCCCTCGACGATGCCGATGCTGCCGCGCACGGTCAGCTCCCGGCCGTCGATACGGACCGGGGCGAGCAGCACGTTCATGATGCGCGCCGCGAGGTCGTCGACCTCGCTCTCGGTGTCGGGGCCGGTGGTCAGGGCCACGAACTCGTCACCGCCGAGGCGGGCGACCATCTCGCCCGGCGCGGTCGCGCAGGACTGGAGCCGGTCGGCGACCTCGACGAGCAGCCGGTCGCCGGCCGCGTGGCCGAGGCTGTCGTTGATGGTCTTGAAGCCGTCGAGGTCGAGGTAGCACAGGCCGAACCGCTGGCCATCGCCGGCGCTGAGGGCCTTCTCCAGGCGCTCGAAGAAGAGGGTGCGGTTGGGCAGCCCGGTGAGGGCGTCGTGCGTGGCCTCGTAGCGCAGCCGGAGGTTGAGCAGCCGGCGCTCGGTGGTGTCCTCCATGAGGGCGAGCTGGTACTGCGGGGCGCCGTCGGCGTCGCGCAGCAGGGAGACCGTCAGGTTGGTCCACAGGACCGTTCCGTCCGGGCGGTAGAAGGCCTTTTCGAGGTGGTAGTGCTCGCGCTCGCCGCGGACGAGTTCGTCGTAGAGCTTCCAGGTCTGCGGCGCGTCCTCGGGGTGGGTCCACTCCTGGACCTTGCGACCGCGCATCGTCGGGTCGGTGAGGCCGAACATGCGCAGCAGCGCGCCGTTGACCTGGAGGACGTTGCCGTCCAGGTCGGCGATGCCGATTCCTATGGCCGCGCCCTCGAACACCGCCCGGAATCGCGCCTCGGTCGCGTGCAGCGCCTGTGCCACCGCGCCCTGTGCCTGCAGGGCGGCCTGCGCGATGGCCTCCTGCTCGGCCAGCGTCCGCTCGCGCAACGCCTGCGCGAACCCGGCGGCCATGGCGTGCTGCAGACGGGCTGACCGGGACCGCAGGTCCTCGCGGTCGCCGTCGCCGCCGCAGTAGAGCACCAGATAGGCGTCGACGCAGTCCAGGGAGCGGCTCAGCGCCTCCGGGTCCGTGCAGTGCGCGTCGACGAGGGCGGCGCCCACCGCCCGGCCCTCGTCCGTGTCGACGGTCCTGGCCGCGAGTGCCTCACTCAACCGGCGGGCCAGCGGCAGCAGTTGCTCCTCGAACTCCGGCCGGGTCGCGGACGTCGACGTCACCGGGAACACGGCCCGGCTCCAGATCGTCGCGAACCGGCGCAGTCTGTCCTCCGGCCCGTCCGGCTCGGCGATCACGCGGAACGCCCCACGCCGGCGAACCCCGCGAAGGCCCACGGATCCTCGTCGTCGGGGTTCCAGGTCGCCGAATCGGGCCGCCACCGCGGCGGCGACACCAGTCCCGGTTCCACCATGTCGTACCCCTCGAAGAACCGCGCGATCTCCTCGCGCGAGCGCATGATCAGCGGGTTGCGAATGTCCTTGTACACGTCCACCGCGCCCTCGGCCCGCTCCGGCGGAAGCGGCATTCCCTCGTACGAGGCGTGCGTGAGCACCAGCAGGCTGCCGGGCGCGAGCGCGTCGCGCAGTTCGGCCACCGCTCCGTACGGGTCGTCCGCGTCTTCCACGAAGTGCAGTATGGCAACGAGAAGCAGCGCCACCGGCCGGTTCAGGTCGATCAGGCCCTGGACCTCGGCGTTCGAAAGGATCTCCTGGGGCTTACGGAGGTCCGCCGCGACGACGCCCGCGTCCGGGTTGCCCTCCAGGACCGCCTGGCTGTGCGCGACGGCCACCGGGTCGTGGTCCACGTAGACGACACGGGCGCCGGGGCGGGCGCTCTGGGCCACCTCGTGGACGTTGCCGAAGGTCGGGATGCCCGAACCGATGTCCAGGAACTGGGTGATGCCCTCGTCGGCGGCGAACCGCACCGCCCGCCGCAGGAACGCCCGGTTGGCCTGCATGGTCTTCGGCAGCCCCGGCGCGAACTCCATGGCCTTGCGGGCCGCCTCCCGGTCGGCCTCGAAGTTGTGCGAACCGCCCAGGTAGAAGTCGTAGATACGCGCGACGCTCGGCACCGAGATGTCGATGTTCCGGGGTGCCCAGGCGGGACGCTCCATGTATCTCTCCAAGGCGTAGGCGATCCGGTGTTCGAGCTGAGGCTACTGATCGCCCGCCAATGGAGCGAGCGGAAACGGAAATTGACCGTCCGTTCCCGGTCACTGCCTGCGGCACGTGCCGCTTGGAAGGTGCCGTGGATCGCCTACGAAACGTAGCCGCCGCACTCCGGAGAGTTCCGGAACGGGCGCCGAATCGCGGGGAGTTGGGGGGAATGACGGCAAACCGGTCCGACCCCTCCGTGCGGCGCGGAGGGGTCGGACCGGTGGATCGGTGAGGCCGGTGTCACTTGTCGGAGACGCCGACCATCTTTCCGTCGGGACGGACGGCGTACCAGGTGCCGCCGACGCCCTGGCCGTTGGTGTCGCCGGGCTTCTTGTCGGCCGCGAAGGTGTAGATCGGCGAGCAGTTGACCGTCTGCTGCTTGACGCCGTCGGAGCGCGTGAAGCTCATCAGGCCCTTCTTCTGGACGCCCTTGGTGTCGTTCGACGACACGGGCGCCACGACCGGCCACTTCTCCAGGCAGGCCCCGTTGCAGTTGGAGACCGGCTCGGGCCAGGCCTTGTCCTTGGCGAAGCGGTAGACCGTCATGCCGTTCTTGTCGACGACGATCTCGCCGAGGCTCGGGTCATTGCGCGTGGACAGTCCGGGAAGGCTGGCGACCGACGCCTTCTTGCCGGTGGGCGCCAGCGCGTACCACTTGCCGCCCACGCCCTGGCCGGTCAGATCGCCGGCCTTGGTGTCCTTGGCGTAGCGGTAGGCCGGCCAGCCGGCGATGGTCAGCTGCTTGGTGCCGTCCGCCCGGGTCACCTCGCCGAGCAGTGCCTTGTCGATGCCGGCCCCGGCCGAGGCGTCGTCCGCGGGCACCGGCGGCCAGGCCGTGGCACAGTCGCCGTTGCAGTTCGACTTCGGCGGCTCGGCGGTGTCCTCGTCGAAGCGGTAGAGGGTGAGACCGGTGGCGTCGGTCAGCACGTCCCCGATCTCGGGGTTCGCGGACACCTGCAGCTTGCCGGCCGAGGCGGACTGGGCTCCCAGGTTTCCCTGGCCGATCGCGGTCGAGCTCGCGGTGGGGCTGGGGCTGGTGTCGGTCCCGAGACCGGAGCCGACACCGCCGTAACCGCCCGCCGCCGCCGTGGCGCCGACGTTCTGGCTGCCCACCGACGAGGTGCCGCCTTCCTGACCGCACGCCGTCGTCAGTGCCAGCACCGCCGCGGCGCTTGCCACGAGTGAGGCGCTCCGCCAGGAGGTCTTCATCGTCAACTCCCCATAATTCATAAGGGTGTTGCAGCGCCCTGCTGCGCCGCCGCACGACCATGAGTACGCACCGGACCAGGGGTTGTGTTCAACCGTCCCGCACATTTCTTTTCGGACGCTGTGACCACACCCGCCTCAAACCGAACAGAGGCACGCCTCTTCGGACGGACGATCGCTCAGGATTCAAACATCGGGCGGCCTTTTATCCCTCCTTCGGAGCAATCTCTTCGCGCCCGCGCGTGAGACGGCGTGACAGGCCTCATGATCTCCGTCGTGCATCGACCCGAATCACCCCAATCCGCCACCGCCATACGCGCGTTGGCCCTGCTGGCCTTGACGTGGGCGCTCATCGGCCCCACGGCGGGGGTGGCCGAGGCGGATGCCTGCGCCTACGCCTCGGTCGGTCCCGGCGGCGCCGAGGTGGTGGCGGTCGCCGGAAACCTCACCTGGCCCACTCTCCCGCCCTGCCCGAAGCCGACACCCACGCCCACCCCGACACCCACGCCCACCCCGACCCCCACTCCCCCAGAGCCCCCTTGCACTCCGACACCCTCCCCCGACCCCACTCCGAAGCCGCCTCCGACGCACAAGCCGCCGAAGCCCAGGCCGACCCCGACCCCGACGCCGAAGCCGCCGCCTCCCCCGCCCCCGCCGCCGGCACCGGCACCGGCGCCCCAGCCGGCTCCACCGCGAGCACGGCCGGCACCACCTCCCGCCCCCGTCCCGCCCCCTGCTCCCACCCCCACCCCGACACGGACGCCGCCGCCCAAGCCGGCCCCGGCGCCCTCCGCACCTCCGGTGATCTACCCGGCCTACCACCACGCGAAGGCGCCCGACCGGCGCACCCACAGCACGACCTCGCCCGTGATCTACGTCCTGCTCATCACCGCGCCCGCGGTGGTCGCCGTGGCCGCCCTGCGGCCCCGCTAGTGCCGATCCTGGAGGCATCCCTTGCCGGAATGGCTTGTTCTCATCCTCGCGATGCTGGCCGCGTGCGCGGTGGTGGTCGCCATCACGCTCATCCGCCACAAGGCGGCGCCCGTGGACGAGGATCCCAACGAGACCCCGGACGTCATCGAGTACATGACGATGTGGATCGGGGTCGTGTACGCCATCGTCCTGGGTCTGGCCATCGCGGGCGTGTGGGAGGCCCGCAGCGCGGCCCAGGACCACGTCCAGGCGGAGGCCCAGGCGCTGCACGAGATCTCGGAGCGGGTCCAGGTCTACCCGGCCGACGCCCGTGACCGCATTCGGGCCGATGTCAACGCCTATGTCGGACACGTCGTCACAACCGAGTGGAAGGAGATGGCCGACCACCGCCGCATGACCGAGAAGGGCACCGAACTCCTCGACCGGATCCGCACGGACGTCACCTCCTACGAACCGAAGAACGACTTCGAGGCCCAGGCCTACCAGCCGCTCGTCGACCAGGTGGCCGCCGTGGACCAGGCCCGCAACGCCCGCGCGGACTCGGTCGAGCCCACCATGCCCGGGGTGGTCTGGTTCGGCCTGCTGGGCGGCGGCGTCGTCACCATCGGGATGGTCTTCGCACTGCAGATCCGGCGTACGACCCGCGAGCTGATCCTGGCCGGCCTGTTCTCCGCGCTGATCGCCTTCCTGCTCTTCCTGATCTGGGACTTCGACGCCCCCTACAGCCGTGGCATCACGGCGTCGGCGGAGCCGTTCCTCGCCCTCTTCCCGGGCATCAAGGGCTGACGGCCGCTCACCGCGGGTACCGCCCGAGGGGGACGTCCGGTGTCCGACACGCCGTCGGCGTCCCCCGAGCGGCCCACACGCGTGCCCCATTCGGAGCGACAGCGATCGCGCAGACGTACACCTGTTCCTAGCGTTTCGGTCATCGAGGTGCATTTCTGGCGTAGGCGGAACAAGGTCCGCAGCTGCTCCTCGGGGACCGGAGGAACCACCATGCGCGCGATACGCGTCGCTTCGGCCGCACTGCTGGGCGTGACCGCCCTGGCCTTGTCCGCACCGGCCGCCGTGGCGACGGGCGACACCGACATCACGCCCTTCGGCTTCAGCGTCGTGCCCTCTACCATCGCCCCCGGCGGACAGGTGGCGCTGCTGCTGGAACGGGACCACGACGGCTGCAAGGGCTCCGCGACCGTCACCTCGGAGGTGTTCGACACCGTCACCATCCCCCCGTTCAAGAGCTACGCCACCGCCGGGGTCGACTGGGACGCCAAACCCGGTGCGGTCTACCGCGTGACGTTCACCTGCGACGGCGTGAGCGGCTCCACCGGCCTGACCATCGCGGGCGGCCGACGGGGCGGGCCCACACCGGTGCCGCTCAACCCCGACCGCGGTGCGCACGCCGGTGCGGGCGGCAGCATCGCCGACTTCGACGCCAAGGAGCTGGGCATCGGGGCCCTGCTGATCGCGGGCTCGATCGGGGCGGCGTACCACTTCTCCCGCCGCCGCACCGCCGACGACGGAGCCTGAGGCTCCCGCGGGCGCGCAGACCTCCGCCCCGGTTCCTCTCGGAGTCCGGGGCGGAGGACTTCTGGGCAGGGGGACGCAGATCAGATGTGCCGCTCGGTCCGCCTGCGCATCCAGAACACCCCGCCGCCGATGACGGCCAGGGCCACCAGACCGCCGCCGATGGCCATGTCCGCCGGGGTGGCCCCGCTGGAGCTGCTGCCGCCGAGACCACCCTGGACACCGCCGATGACGGTGAAGGCCGTGGGGTTGATCACGGTGCCGTTGCCGCAGACGACGCTGATGCTGTGCGATCCCGGACGGGCGTTCCGGTTGACCGTGGCGCGCCCCGTCGCCAGGTTGTTGTTCCCCGTGGTCAGCCTGATCGTCCGGAACGCGTCCGAGCTCGCGGTGGCGGGGGCGGTGCAGTTGTTGACGGTGATGGTCAGTTGGCCGCCCCGGGCGATGACGTTGGGAAGGGCGACGACATTGCTCGGGCTCAGGTTCATGCCGTCCCGCGCGACGGCCGCCGGGGCGGTGAGTCCGAGCACGGCGACCGCGGCGCCTGCGGCCGCCAGGGCACGAGTAGTACGCATGTGAATCCTCCGCGGGAGACGCCCCGGGAACGGTCCCCGGTGGATCGGCGAGAAAACGCCTCCCAGAAATACCCTCAGACGCCTTGCACGGGCCCGCATTTCGAGAATGGTCCGTCCTGGTGAGAGGACACGCCGAACGAAAAGCGCACAATCGGATATCTTCGCAGGTCACGGACCGTCAGAAAAAACCTGTTCACGGCAACTCGGATGGCGCACCATGCGCGTTCGGGGGCCACCCGTTCGCCGCTGACCCGTCGCCGGTTGCGTGCTCGGGACTTAGCGTTCTCGTATGCGCGAATGACGCGGCGACGGCCGCGTCGAGAGGGGAAGTCAATGTCTGCGTCCGAGCTGGCCGAGTTGGCCGAACAGGAGGAGCAGCGGAAGAAGCGCGCTCCCTGGGGCGTGATAGCGCTTGTTCTGCTGACCGGTCTCGCGCTCATTCGGAACGGCTCGGGGGAGTTCGACGTCGGGCCGCCGCAGCCCGCGTCGGCGGCCGCCGCGGACAGCCGGGTGCACGGCACCGCCTTCGGTCACGCCCCCGCTCCGCTGCCGTTCGCCGTGCCCGACCGGGTCTCCATCCCGGCGATCCGGGTCGACGCGCCGATGGTGCCGGTCGGCCTCGACTCGGACGGCTGGGTCGGTGCGCCACCGCCGGAGGACCCGAACCTGGCCGGCTGGTTCACCGGCGCGGTGTCCCCGGGCGAGAAGGGCACCGCGGTCGTCGTCGGCCATGTCGACAACAAACAGGGCCCCGCCGTGTTCTACGGACTCGGGGCCCTGAAGAAGGGAAATCGCGTCGAGGTCAGGCGCAAGGACGGAAAGACCGCGGTCTTCGAGATCTACGGCATCGAGGTCTTCGAGAAGAGCAATTTCCCCGGCGACCGTGTCTACGGCTCCAAGGGAACCCCCGAATTGCGGGTCATCACCTGCGGGGGCGGTTTCTCCAAGCAGAGCGGCTACGCGGGAAACGTCGTCGCCTTCGCCCGCCTGGTCGAGGTCCGCTGAGCGTTCCCCGACCCGGCGGGCGCATTTCGGCTACACGTACTGCCGTCGCGGGACGGTGATGTGATAGCCGGAATCGATGAGGTACGGCAGATAGTCGCGCAGGGCCCGGACACTCTGGGAGCGGTCGCCCCCGGCGTCGTGCGAGAGCACCACGACGCCGGGGGCGGCGCCGTGCTCCACGGCGCCGACGATGCGTCGGGTGCCCGGGGTGGTCCAGTCGAGGGTGTCGACGCTCCAGGCGAGGGGGTCCATGCCGAGTTCGGCGCCGAGCTGGAACGCGGCCCGGTTCCAGGCGCCGTAGGGAGCGCGGAACCATGCCGGACGCTCGCCGTAGGCGTCCTCGATGACATCGCAGGTGCGTTCCATCTCGGAGCGGATGCGGGAGCGGCTGAGCCGGGGGAGCAGCGGGTGGGACCAGGTGTGGTTGCCGACGACGTGTCCCTCGTCGGCCATCCGGGCCAGCAGGTCCTGGTTGTCGACCGCCATTTCCCCGCACACGAAGAACATCGCGCGGACGTCGTACTCGGCCAGGGTGTCCAGGATGTGCGGCGTGTAGCGGGGATCGGGTCCGTCGTCGAAGGTCAGCACCATGGTCCGGCCGCGTCCGGACACCTTCAGGAACGGCTCGTGGCGTACGAGGGTCTTCCTGGGGGCGGTGGGCGGCGGGCCGTATCCGGTCAGGGGCTGGAGACGGTAGGCCGAGGGCCTGACCGCGCGGCCGGCCGGGGGGCCGGCGGCGGGGAGCGCCGGCCGGACCGGCTCCTCGCCCGTGAGGGCCGCGAGCACTCCGGCCGTGCCGGCGGCCCCGACCGCGGCGGCGCCGGCCAGCAGGGCCCTGCGTCGCGTGAGCATCACCGCCGCCTTGGACGACAGCCGTGTGAGCAACTGATCCTTCGTCATGACTCATCAGTCGCCCGGCAGAGCGCCGACGCACCTCAGCAACACCGGTGCGGCGGCACGAATACACCCGCCCGGCCCAGCGCAGAGGGCCCTGGCGGCATGGCGGAGCGTCAGGAGGACGCAGTGCAGGGTCGGTCGGCTTGCGCCCCGGCCTCGTCCCCTCCGTCGAGGCCGGGGTGCCGAGGGCCGCGGCGGGCTTCGGTGGCTGCCCGGTCGCGGCCCGCCCCACGGGTGCCCCATTTCCGCGAAGTGTGCGCATCCCTGTCGACGGGTCCCCGAATGCCGTCCGGAACTGCGGCTTCCGATAGCCTCACAGCCGTGACGGAACAGCATGCGCACCAGTTCGAGCGGGGCACGGACGGGCCCAAGGTCATCGTCGTCGGCGTGGACGGCTCCGACTCCTCGCTCCGCGCCGCGGCCTACGCCGGAGGCCTGGCCCGACGGCAGCACGCCCTGCTCGCCGTGGTGTACGTCCAGCCGGTGATCGCGTCGGGTGCCGCGCTCGGCGCTCCGGTCGCCGAGACCACGGACGAGATCGCCGAGGACCTGGTCGCCCAGATCCGGCTCGCCACCGAGCAGAACAAGGGGATATTCGATGTGCGCTGGGAGTTCCACACCTTCCGCGGCGACCCCTACAGCGGGCTGACGAAGGCGGCGGACGAGCTCAAGGCCGACGCGGTGGTCGTCGGCGCCTCGGAGCAGGCCGGCCACCGGATCGTCGGTTCCGTCGCGGTGCGGCTGGTCAAGGCGGGGCGGTGGCCGGTGACCGTGGTGCCGTAGAGGAGTCGGCGTGGGCACCGGGGGTCTGGGGGTGCCCACGAACTCGTACAAGCGGTCGGCGTCGGCGGAGCGTCAGAGAGAGCGCAGGAAGTCCAGCACGATCGCGTTGAACTCCTCGGGCTTCTCCATGTTGGGAAAGTGCCCGGCGTCAGCGATCGTCACCGAACGCCCGTCCTGGACCGTCCGCACGAGCCGCTCGGGCATGTCGATGCCGTCGGCCGCGTCGAGGGCACCGTGGACGGCGAGAACCGGTACGTCGATCTTCGGTACCCGGCTCCAGGGATCGTCGAGCGGGACGTGCCAGTTCGTCTCGCCGAGGGTGTGCTTGGAGATGGTGTGCGTCGCCATCTCCCGCACGTGCCGCACGACCTCGGGGTCGACGTCGTCCACGGTGCGGTGCGGTCCGGCCACGTTCTTGGCGAAGGCCTCGATCCAGTCGGTGACATCACCGGCGGCCAGCATGCGGGCCGACTCGGCGGCGCGTTCCACCGTCCACGGGTCGGTGTACTCGAACGCGCTGGTCCCGCCTCCGCAGACGGCCAGCGCACGGACCAGCCCGGGATGTTCCAGGGCCGTGTCGGTGGCGACGGCGGCGCCCATGCACAGACCGACGAGGACCGCGGGCCCCGCGTCGAGGTGGCGCAGCAGGTCGCCGAGGTCGTCGGCCCAGCGGAACGGCCTGCTCGCGTTGGCGGAGAACCCGTGGCCCCGCACATCGGGCGCGATCACGCGGTAACCGGCGGAGACCAGGGCCGGTACCTGGTGGTCGAAGACCCGGTGGTCGACGTAGCCGGGGTGGACGAGGACCACGAGGTCCCCCGTGCCGGTGTCGCGATAGGCGAGGTCCCCGTCCGTGGAGGTGAAGAAACGCAGATCCGAAGCTGTGGCTGCTGTCGTCATGACACCTAAGGTGTCATCTTTTCGCTTGTTTGACAACCAAGGTGTCATGATGGCCGGGTGAGCGACATGGACAAGCCACTTCCCGCCGAGGAACTCGGCCACCGCGTCTCCGAGGTGTTCGACCTGGTCGGCGCGCTCTACCGGCGCGGCCTGCGCAAACTGGAGCAGGAAGAGGCGGACCGGGGGATGTCCGTCGGCGTGCGGTCCGTCCTCGTCCTGCTGCACCGGTACGGACCCATGACGGTTCCTCAGATGGCCCGGATCATGGCGCTGACCCGGCAGTTCGTGCAGCGCATGAACAACGAGGCGATGGACCGGGGCTGGACCGAGGCCACGCCCAACCCCGCGCACCAGCGGTCCATGCTCATCCGGATCACGGACGAGGGCGTGGCCGTCATCACCGCGATCCTGGCGCGCGAGCACGCCCTGAACCGACAGGTCGGCGGCGGCGAGCTGACGGAGGCCGAACTGCGGGCATGCGTACGCGTGTTGAAGGAAATGCTGCGGACCTTCGACCACGTGGACGTGGACTGACCTACCGCCCCCCTACTGCCCCATCGTGAGCCCGTCCTCGGCCGCGCCCCGGCTCAGCACCACCTCCCGGATCCGGTCGCGGACACCCTCGACGTCGGCGCCCTGCGCGATCGCCTGGTTGAGGTTGACCACCCGGCCGGCGTCCACGTCGAACATCTGCGGGACGAACTCCGCCTTCGCGACCCGCCAGCGCTCCCCCGGCCGGGCGGGCGGCGCGAACGTGAAGCGGCCGAGGGTGGACTGGTTGCCGCGCGGGTCCTGGGCGCCCTCGTGGTTGAACATCTCGCCGGCGATCTGGTCGCCCATGCCGTAGACGACCCAGGTGCCGTTGACCTTCTCGTACGCCTGCGGGACATGGGCGTGGGTGCCGAGGATCAGGTCGACGTCGGGACGGCCGCCGGTGCGGGCGGCGGTCAGGTCGCGGGCCAGGGCCACTTGCTGCTCGTCGGGGGCGTCCTGCCATTCCGTGCCCCAGTGCAGCGACACGACGACCACGTCGGCGCCCGCCTTCCGAGCGGCCCGCGCGTCCGCGAGGATCCGGTTCTCGTCCATCAGGTTCACCGCCCAGGGCTGTCCCTGGGGCAGCGGGAAGCCGTTGGTGTCATAGGTGTAGGCGAGGTGGGCGACCTTCGCCGGGCCCGCGCGCAGGACGGTGACCGTGCGCGCCTCACCCTCGGTACGGGCCGATCCGGCGTGTCGTACGCCCGCACGGTCCAGGGCGTCGAGTGTGCGGCGGATTCCTTCGCTGCCGTCGTCGAGGCTGTGGTTGGAGGCGGTGGAGCAGCCGTCGTAGCCGGTGACGGCGAGGGCCTGTGCCACCTCGGGCGGCGACTTGAAGGTCGGATAGCCGGTGTAGTCGCCGTTCGCGCCGTAGACGGTCTCCATGTGACACAGCGCCAGATCGGCGTGGGAGACGACGGAACGGATTCCGGCCAGCATCGGGCCGAAGTCGTAGCCGCTCCCGCCCGCGTCGAAGCGGGCCCGGTCGATGATCGAACTGTGCGGCAGGACGTCACCGGAGGCGACGAGCGTGAAACCGCGCGGTGCGGCGGCGGACGGGGCAGGATGCCCGGGTGTCGCGTGCTCGTGCGCCTGGCAGGCCGCCCCTCCGGCGAGAAGGGCCGTGAGGGCCAGGGCAACCTGCTGTCTGCGTGCAATCATCAGCTCACCCCACTGAGGTCATATTTACTGACGAATAGGTATGAGCTTGTCCGTGTCCGCAAACGGTCTGGCCGCCTTGTTGACCCGTCCGGGGCGGAAGGGACCGTTCACCGAACCGTTCGTCGACGCGATCGACCGTCCGCCGCACATCCTTGTGCGTGCCCTGTCCCCCGGCCCCGCGCTGAGGTGCCATACGGCCATGACGGCCGGAACCACCCTCACGAACGGGACGACCGCCGAGCACGAGCTCGCCGCACTGCAGCGGGAGCACGGCCGGCCCCTCTTCGCGCTCCTCCTCCGGCTCAGCGACGGCGACCGGCAGCGCGCCGAGGATCTCGTGCAGGAGACCCTCGTACGCGCCTGGCAGCATCCCGAGGCGCTGCGGGCCGACGACTTCGAGTCCGTACGGCCATGGCTGCTGACCGTGGGGCGGCGGCTCGCGATCGACGCGCGGCGGGCCCGGCAGGCGCGTCCCGCCGAGGTCGGCGACGCGGTGCTGGAGAACGCCCGGGTGTGCGCCGACCACGCCGAGCGGGCGGCCGCGGCCCTCGACGTACGCGAGGCTGTGAAGACACTCACTCCGGAGCACCGTGAAGTCCTGGTGCTGGTGTATTTCCAGGGGGCGAGTGTGGCGGAGGCCGCCGAAATCCTGCGGATTCCGCCCGGTACCGTGAAGTCCCGCGCGTACTACGCGCTGCGCGCCCTGCGCCGGGTGCTTCCGGGATACGCGGCCGACCTGCGATGAAACCAATGGGAAAGTCAAACCTCCGTAAAGCGCCTTGCTGAGGACCCCGGTTGAGTAATCGGCTGTCCCTATCCGTGTTCCGGACTGGGAGCCCGGGGTCGGGCGACGCGCACGCACCGGAGGAAGGCAGGAAGGGATGCTGCACAGAGGTCAAGAGAGCACGGAGGGCACCGGCGGCGGCGAACTCGTCGTCCCCATGGCCTGGTTGTACGCCGAGTACATCGCCGACGAGCTGCTGCGTTCCGGCGATCTGATGCCGCCGACGTCCTTCGAGTTCCGTGCCGGACGGGACGCGCTGGCGCTCACCGTCTTCCTCGCCGACACCGAGGGAGAGCTCTCCGGCATCCAGGTCGTCTCGCAGCTGGAGAACTGGCTGTCCCTGACGGCCTACGACCAGCCGTGGCAGGAATGGGTGTGCGAGCGGATGGCCGCGCTGACCGCCGAGGCGGTCGCCACCGGCGAGCCCGCCGCGGACCTCGAACTCGCGGCCGCGGCCTGGCGCTGGCTGGAGGAGACGGAGCTGCTCGCACCCGACCTGAACGCCGTGCCGGGCGGCGGGGCCGGGGTCGGTGAGGACGAGGGACCGAAGGTGTGGACACCGGCCTGGCAGCTCGGTCTGCCGCTCGGCCACCTCGCCATCCACCTCTTCTAGATTCCTTTGATTCGGACCAATCCGCGGGGCCGACCGCTCCGAATCCCTTGGTCACGATTCTGTCTACGCCTTGAGTGATTCGGCGGGCTGGTGCGTACCGGTGGGAGCAAGGAGTAACCCCACCCACACCCAACGGCACGAGGTTTCGGCATGAGGTCCTTGGAGAGGCATCGCGACGTCGGCGCGTACGCGCTCGGCGTGCTGGACGAGGCGGAGGCCTTCCGCTTCGAGGACCACCTCATGGAGTGCCCCCAGTGCGCGGCACACGTGACCGAGTTCGGTCCTGTGACCCGTCAGATGATGCTGTACCGCCGGGCGACACCGCGGGTGGTGCACCCGATGGCGCAGCCGGGCCCCCAGCTCCTGGGCCGCCTCCTCGACGAGGTCGCGACCCGCCACCGGGCGCGCCGCAGGCGGCTGTTGTACGCGGTGGCCGCCTCGGTGGTCCTGACCGTGGGCGGTTCCAGCCTCGCCATGACGGCGGGCGGCGACGCGGCACGGACCAGCAGCATCGAGGCCACCGACGCCCGCTCCGGCGTGTGGGCCCAGGTCACCACCGAGGACGAGGACTGGGGCACCCAGGTGGAGCTCAAGGTCAAGGACGAGTCCGGCCCCCGCGCCTGTCACCTCGTCGCGATCAGCCAGGACGGCAAGGAGGAGACCGTCACCGGCTGGAACGCCACCGGGCACGCCACCGGCGACAACACCATGATGGGCAGCTCCACCTTCCACGCCGACCAGATCGACCGCTACGAGGTCAGGACGTCGGGCGGGGAGCATCTGGTGACGCTGGAGCCGGGCTGACGACGTCCGGTCACTTGAGCAGTCGCGACAACCGCCGGTCCGCCAGAAGCTTGCCGCCCGTCTGACAGGTGGGGCAGTACTGGAGGGAGGAGTCGCTGAAGGAGACCTCCCTGATGGTGTCGCCGCAGACGGGGCAGGGATCGCCGGTGCGGCCGTGGACCCGCAGGCCGGACTTCTTCTCCGACTTCAGGCGGCCCGCCGCCACCCCCCTCGAGCGCTCCACCGCTTCGGTGAGGGTCGTGCGCAGGGCCCGGTAGAGGGTCTCGGTCTCCTCGGGGGTCAGGGACGCGGCCAGTTTGAAGGGGGACATGCGTGCCGCGTGCAGGATCTCGTCGCTGTAGGCGTTGCCCACACCGGCGATGAGGGTCTGGTCGCGCAGGGCGCCCTTCAGCTGTCGGCGTTCGGCCTTCAGCAGGGCCGCGAAGCGCTCCCCGTCGAAGTCCTCGGCCAGCGGGTCGGGGCCCAGGCGGGCGATGCCGGGAACCTCCTGAGGGTCTGCCACCACGTACACCGCGAGGCGCTTCTGCGTGCCCGCCTCGGTGAGGTCGAAGCCCGCGCCGGTCTCCAGCGCCACCCGGAGGGCGAGGGGGCCCTTGCCGGGGCGGGGCGGGCCGTCGGGGAGGCGGTCCTTCCAGTGCAGCCAGCCCGCGCGGGCCAGATGGGTGACCAGGTGCGGGCCGCCGTCCGTCTCCAGGTCGAGGAACTTGCCGTGGCGGTGCACGGCGACCACCTCGCGGCCCTCGACGGCGGTGAGCGGAGGGTCGTACGTCTTCAGGACGCTGATGGCCACCGGCAGCACGCGCACCATCTCGTGTCCGACCAGGTTCTCGGTCAGGAAGTCCTTGAGCGCTTCCACCTCGGGCAGTTCCGGCATACGTCCAGAGTGCCACCGGGGGCCGCTGTGGTCAGCTCAGGTCCGCTCCCCCACGACGAACTCGCACCACACGCACTTCCCGCCGCCCCGCGCCTCCACGCCCCACACATCGCTCAGCAGGTCGACCAGGAGCAGGCCCCGGCCCGAGACCCCCGACTCGCCCGCCTCCCGGCGGCGGGGCAGGGCGCTGGAGGAGTCCTCGACCTCGACGCGCATCCGCCGGTCGGAGGCGGTCAGGACCCGCAGGGTGACGATCGCGGCGCCCTCGGTGTGCATCAGGGCGTTGGTGATCAGCTCGTCGGCGACCAGTTCGATCTCGTCGGAGCGCTCCCGCGCGCCCCAGGCGCCGACCGCGGTCCGGATCATGTGCCGGGCCCCGGTGAGGGCCTCGGGGTCCCCGGGCGCCACGTGCTGCTGGAGGCGGCCGCCGGACTGCGGGGTGTCCAGAGCCCGGCGGCGCAGCAGGAGCAGTGCCACGTCGTCGTCGCCTGCGCGTTCCTCGGCCACGTCGATGAGCCGGTCGGCGAGCTCCCACACGTCGGCGGGACCCACGGCGATGAGGCTCGCGAGGATCTGCATGCCCTCGTCGAGGTCGACGCCGGGCTGTTCGACCAGCCCGTCGGTGCACAGCAGCAGGGTGCCCCCGGGGTCGAGTTCGAGGGTGGCGACGGGATAGTCGAGCTGCCCGAACTCGGCGGACAGCCCGAGCGGCAGTCCCCCCTGGACGGTCACCCGGCGGCAGCTGCCGTCGGCGTGCCGGACCAGCGGGTCGATGTGGCCCGCGCGGACGACCTGGACGACTCCGGTGGCGAGGTCGGCCTCGGCGTACAGACAGGTCGCGAAGCGGTCGGTGTCGAGCTCGTGGAGGAAGACGGAGGCCCGGGCCATCACGGTGGCCGGGGGGTGGCCCTCGGCGGCGTAGGCCCGCAGCACGATCCGCAGCTGACCCATGACGGCGGCGGCATGGGTGTCATGGCCCTGGACGTCGCCGATGACGGCACCGACGCGGCCTCCCCCGGAGGGGGTACCCCCAGGCAGCGGGATCAGGTCGTACCAGTCGCCGCCGATGTCCCGGGGCAGCGAACCCTCGGCGCCGGCGGCCCGGTAGCGGACGGCGACGTCGGCGCCGCGGACGCTCGGGATGGTGCGCGGCAGCATGGCCTGCTGGAGACCGGTGGCGAGATCCTTCTGCTGCTCGTAGAGCATGGCCCGCTGGAGGCTCTGGGCGATGCTGCTGCCGAGGGCGATGAGGACGTTGCGGTCCTCGGGGGTGAAACCGCGCCGGTCGCTGTAGAGCAGGCCCATGGCGCCGATCGGGCGGGCCTCGGCGATCAGCGGGAGGTAGGCCGCGGAGGTGATGTTGAGTCCCGTGATGTGCGGCCACAGGATCGGGTAGCGGTCCGCGAACTCCTCCGGCGACTCGATGAACCGGGGAGTGAGCGTGCGCACGGCCTCGCTCATCGGGTACGGCTCGTCGATCCGGGTGATGTCGGTGCCGGGCACGAAGCTGCCCGCGGGGCCCTCGGCGATCAGCCGGATGCGACCCGCCTCGACGAGGCCCATGACCAGGCTGGTGGCGCCGAGATGGGTGAGTCCGTGGGTGTCCTTGAGGACGTCGATGACGTCCTGGACGGTCCGGGCGTGGGCGAGGGCGGCCGTGGTCAGCTGGACGACGTTGGTCTGCCGGCGCCGGACCTCGTCCTGGGCGGCCTGCTCCCTGCGGGCCTCCAGTTCGGCCATCTCCTGGGTGGCGTCACGGACGATCCCGACGATCCGGCGCGGGCGGCCCGTCTCGTCGCGCCGGATGTAGCCCTGGGTGTGGGTCCAGCGCAGGGTGCCGTCACGGCAGCGCAGCCGGAAGTAGGTGCCGTAGTTCTCGCTGCCGTCCTTGATGGCCTGGGCGACCAGGGCGTCCAGCCGGTGCGCCTCGGCCCTCGGGACCCGGACGGCGAGGCTCATCGGGTTGTCGTCGTATTCGTCGGGGCGCAGATCGAAGACCTCGTGGGCCTGGGCGTCCATGTGGAACAGACCGCTGTCGAGGTCCCAGTCGAAGCTGCCCATGCGGTTGAGCGCCAGGATCGGGTCCGGGTGGGCGGGCCAGTCGTCCGGGAGTGACAGGGCGCTCGCTCCCCGATCAACCATGGAGCCACCTTGCCAGGATTTGCCCGATTCTTCGACCGGGAGACGGGTACGTTCGGCAGCCGTCAGGCACCGAAGACGTCGGTAGGGCTGTCGAAGACGGTGTCGGTGCCGGTCGGGGTGGCGGGCTCGTCGGGGATGAGCCCGCCTCCGTCAGGGAGGTCGGGGGTGTCCGGGACGGTCTCGGGGCCGATCCCGGTCCCGGGGTCCGCGGGGACGGTCGTACGGGTGCCGTCCGGCGGGACGACGGGGGTCCCTGGCCGCGTCGTGAACGGCGGGGTGCCGGTGGCGGTGGGCGCGGGGCAGCCCTCGTCGTACGGCTTCGCGGTGGGCGTGGCGGTGGCGCCGGGCGTGGCGGTGCCGCCGGGCGTGACGGTGGCGGTCGGGGTCGGGGTCGGGCAGTCGGGCGCGGGCCGCTGCGGGTCGGCGCCGAAGGACGTGTCCGGGGATGCGCTGGCGCCCGGGGGCACCGTCGGGGTCAGCGCCTCCGGCGTGGGCGGGGGTACGACGTGGTCGTGCCGGCAGTCGTGGTCGATCCGGCGTTCGATCCAGGTGTTGTCGACGAGGTCGATGATCGTGATGTCCATGACGAGCTGCTCGCTGGGGGTCACCACGATCACCTGGGTGGGCCGGTATCCGGACCACGGCTGCCCGCTGACGACCGCGCCGCTCCGCATCGCCACCGGCGGCGTCAGGGGGTTGCCGCAGGCGCAGCGGACACGCGGGACGCCCCGGTTGTCGACGAGGACGGCGGTGCCCGCCTGGAGGACCGCCTGGAAGCCGCTCGCCTTGCCGCCGCGGTAGCCATGGTCGGTGACCCGGGTGTCGGCACGCAGGACGACCGGGGCGAGGCCGCGCAGATAGTCCGGGACCGCGGCCGGGGAGACCCCCGCGACCTGCGCGAACGCGCGCGTCCTGGACGGGTCGGCGGTCAGGTCGACGATCTGCCGTGGCACGTCGCAGCTGCCGACGCGCTCGGTGCCGCCGTAGAGGCCGGGCGTCCCGCCGGAGACGGTCCGTGGGGCGGTCGGGTCCAGTCGGGGCGTGCGGGTGAGGGGCGCCGCCGTGGTCGCCGCCGAGCGGGTGAAGGGGCTCGGCCCCTGGGCCTGGGCCGGCTGGAGGAAGAGCTCACCCGTCGCCTCGACGCTGTTCTCGTCCCCGGCACCGCCGCAGCCGGCGACGAGGAGTGCCGCCGCGAGCGCGCAGGCCGTGACGAGGGTTCTGGTGGGTGTCCGCACCGCGTTCTCCCGTCCGTCCCGGGCATTTCGTCACTATTGTCTGCTTCACTCACTTGGGTTACGCAAGCGGAAGGGAGGTACACGGAGAGTCACGCAGGACCGGCTGGACAATGGAGGCAGGAGAGCACGGCCGTGGACTGGTTCACCGCACCCGACTACTGGCTGAGCCGGCTGGTCTTCCAGCGGGCTCTGGCGGGGCTGTACTTCGTCGCGTTCCTGGCGGCGGCCCTGCAGTTCCGGGCGCTGCTCGGCGAGCGGGGGATGCTGCCGGTCCCGCGTTTCGTGGCACGGGTGCCCTTCCGGCGGGCGCCGAGCCTCTTCCACCTCCACTACTCGGACCGGTTCTTCGCCCTGTGCGCGGGGACGGGCTGCGCGGTGGCGGCGGCGCTGGCGGCGGGCCTCGACTCCCGGCTGCCGCTGTGGGGCGGGATGCTGCTGTGGCTGGTGCCGTGGCTGCTGTACCTGTCGATCGTCAACGTGGGCCAGACCTGGTACGGCTTCGGCTGGGAGTCCCTGCTGCTGGAGGTCGGCTTCCTCGCGGTGTTCCTCGGCAACGACGAAGTGGCCCCGCCGGTCGTGGTGTTGTTCCTGCTGCGCTGGGTCCTGTTCCGGGTCGAGTTCGGCGCGGGGCTCATCAAGATGCGTGGCGACGCCTGCTGGCGCAAGCTCACCTGCCTGGACCACCACCACGAGACCCAGCCGATGCCGGGTCCGCTGAGCTGGTTCTTCCACCATCTGCCGCGGCCTGTGCACCGGGTGGAGGCGGCCGCCAACCACGTCACCCAACTCGTGGTGCCCTTCCTCCTGTTCACCCCGCAGCCGATCGCCACGGCCGCCGCGTCCCTGATGATCGTGACCCAGCTGTGGCTGGTGCTCTCCGGCAACTTCGCCTGGCTGAACTGGATCACCATCGTGCTGGCGGCGTCGGCGCTGGAACTCCCGGGGGACGCGCCCGGCCTGCCCACCACCCCGCTCTGGTACGAGGTGACGGTCCTCGCCGTCGCCGCGCTCCTCCTCGCCCTGAGCTACCACCCGGTGCGCAACATGATCTCCCGAAGCCAGATCATGAACCGTTCCTTCGACCCGCTCCATCTCGTCAACACCTACGGCGCGTTCGGCAGCGTCAGCCGGATCCGCTACGAGGTGGTGGTCGAGGGCACCTCGGACGACGTGCCGCGCCGGGACTCCGAGTGGAGGGAGTACGAGTTCAAGGGCAAGCCGGGTGATCCACGGCGCTGGCCGCGCCTGTTCGCGCCCTACCATCTGCGTCTGGACTGGATGATGTGGTTCGCCGCGCTGTCCCCGGCCTATGCCGGGGCGTGGTTCGGCACGATGGTCGAACGGCTCCTGGAGAACGACCCCGCCACGCTGAGGCTGTTGCGCCGCTCCCCGTTCCCGGCGGACTCCCCGCCCCGCTTCGTCCGCGCCCGGCTGTTCCGGTACCAGTACACGACGTGGCGGGAGCTGCGAGCGACGGGAGCGTGCTGGGAACGGACGTACGTAAGGGAATATCTGCCACCGACACGGCTGACCGGGACGGTTCAGAGGCCGTAGACGCGGACGGCGGTGCCCTCGAAGATCCGGCCGCCGTCGTCGGCACCGACCAACGCGCGCGCCACGTCCAGGACCTCACCGTAGGTCGCGGCCGACGTGCACACCGGCCAGTCCGAGCCGAACATGAGGCGGTCCGGGCCGAACGCGTCCAGGACGGTGTCGGTGTACGGGCGCAGGTCGTCGATCGTCCAGGCGGCCAGGTCCGCTTCGGTGACCATGCCGGAGAGTTTGCAGACGGTGTTGGGGAGTGCGGCGAGGGCACGGACGGCCGAGGCCCAGGGTTCCAGGACGCCGGACGCGACGGGCGGCTTGCCCAAGTGGTCGAGGACGAAGGTGAGGTGGGGGAGGGAGTCGGCCGCCTTCACGCAGGCGCGCAGCTGGTGCGGAAGGACCACGAGGTCGTACACCAGGCCCCTGCGTCGGCCACTGCGGTCAGGCCCCGGCGGACGTCCGCACGCAGCAGCCACTCCGGGTCCGGCTCGCCCTGGACCTGGTGGCGGATGCCTTTGAGGTAGGAACCGCCGGGCAGTTCACACAGCCGGGCCAGCTCGTCGGCGACGTCGGGCCGGGTCAGGTCGGTCCAGCCGACCACGCCCGCGATCAGCTCGTGCCCGGCCGCGAGGGCGAGGAACTCGGGGGTCTCCTCGGGCACGGTGACCGTCTGGACGAGGACCGTGCGGTCGACTCCCGCCGCGCGGGCCAGCGGTGCGAGGTCCGCCGTCGTGAAGGTCCGTCGCAGCGGACTGCCCGGGGCGATCCAGGCCTGGTCCCGCACCGACAGGTCCCACACATGGTGGTGCGCGTCCACGACCGTCACGGCAGCTCCCACACGACGGGCAGGCCGGCGTCGGCGCCCTCGCCGGAGTAGTCGTGCACCACGTCGAGGAGTTCGGCCATGCGCGCCTGCCAGGAGATGTTCACCGGGAGCTTCTCCAATGCGGCGAGGAGACGGCCGTAGTCCTCGCACTCCAGGACGTGGAAGAGGTCGGTGCCGCTGCGCCAGATCGTCCAGGAGGTGGCCCCGGCGGCGCGGATCGCGTCGGTGAGTTCGGCGGGCACCTCGCGGTGGGCGGCCTCGTACTCGTCGACGCGGTCCGCGCGGACCTTGGTGTGCAGGGCCACTCTCATGACGGCTCCTCGGTGGTCAGGAGGCCGGTGTCGCGCAGTTCCTGCCAGAAGGCAGGGGGCACCGGCGTCGCGAACTGCTCGGCGGCGTCCCGGACTTCGGCCGCCGAGCGGGCGCCCACCAGGACGCTCGCGACGGCCGGGTGGGCGGCACAGAAGGCGAGGGCGGCGGCCCGCAGGCTGATGGCGTGCCGCTCGGCCACCTCCCGCATGCGCAGGGCTCGGTCCAGCAAATCCCCTGGAGCCTGGGCGTAGTTGTACGTCGCTCCCGGCCTCGGGTCCGCCAGCAGGCCGGAGTTGAAGGCGCCGCCGACGACCACCGACACCCCCCGCTCCACCGCGGCGGGCAGCAGTTCGGTGAGCGCGCTCTGGTCGAGCAGGGTGTAGCGCCCGGCGCACAGCACCACGTCGACGTCGGTCTCGCGGACGAAGCGGGTGAGCATCCCGGCCTGGTTCATGCCGGCGCCGATCGCCCCGACGACCCCCTCCGAGCGGAGCTTCTCCAGGGCCGGATACCCCTCGCGGAAGGCCTCTTCGGCGTGGTCGTCGGGGTCGTGCAGGTAGACGACGTCCACGCGGTCGAGACCGAGTCGTTCGAGGCTGGCTTCGAGGGTGCGTCGTACTCCGTCCGCGCTGAAGTCCCAGACGCGGCGCCGGGTGGCGGGGACCGCAAAGCCGTTGGCGAGGTCGTCGCCACCGTCCGCGGACGGCTCCAGGCGACGGCCCACCTTCGTGGAGAGCGTGTACTCGGTGCGAGGACGCTCCCGAAGGGCCTCGCCCAGCCGGCGTTCCGACAGCCCGAGGCCGTAGTGGGGGGCGGTGTCGAAGTAGCGGATGCCGCTCTGCCAGGCGGCGGTGACCGCCTCGTGGGCCTGCTCGTCGGTCACCTCCGTGAAGAGGTTGCCGATGACGGCGCCGCCGAAGGCCAGTTCGCTGACCCGGACGCCGCTGCTGCCGAGGGTGTTCTTCACTGACCCACCGGCCTCAGGCGCAGGCCCTGCATGCCGCCGTCGACGGCGAGGGAGGTGCCGGTGGTGGCGCCGGAGAGCGGGCTCGCCAGGTAGGCGATGGCGCCCGCGACCTCGTCGGCCGACACGAGGCGGCCGGTGGGCTGGCGGGCCTCCAGGGCGGCACGTTCGGCGGCCGGGTCGGGGGCCTTCTCGAGGAGTCGGCCGATCCACGGAGTGTCCGCGGTGCCGGGGTTGACGCAGTTCACGCGGATGCCCTCGCGGACGTGATCGGCGGCCATGGCGAGGGTCAGGGAGTACACCGCCCCCTTGCTCGCGCAGTACAGCGCCCGCTGCGGAAGTCCGGCGGTGGCCCCGATCGAGGAGGTGTTCACGATCGCCGCGTGCGCGGACGCGCGCAGGTGGGGCAGGGCGGCGCGGGTCACCCGGACCATGCCGACGACATTGACGTCGAGGACGCGGTGCCATTCCTCGTCGTCGTTGTCCGCGACGGTGCCCTGGGCGCCGATGCCGGCGTTGTTGACCAGCACGTCCAGCCCGCCGAGGTCGGCGGCGGCCGCGGCGACGGCCGCACGCACCGAGGCGTCGTCACGGATGTCGGCGCGGTAGGCGAGCAGGGGCTTGTCCACCGAGGACGGGTCCAGGTCGAGCACGGCGACCCGGGCGCCGCGTGCGGCGAGGAGTTCCGCGGTGGCCCGGCCGATACCGGAGGCACCGCCGGTCACCAGTGCCCTCAGGCCCTCGAAGTCGCTCATGCCGCCTGCCCCTTCTTCCGTGTGTCGTCGGCGAGGTCTTCTGCCCAGAAGGCGCCGTCCGGGAACGTGTACCGCGCGATGGACTCCGGGCGCATGGCGGCCGAGAAGCCCGGCCCGGTGGGTGCCTGGTAGTGGCCTTCCCGGATCACCACGGGATCGAGGAAGTGGTCGTGCAGATGGTCGACGTACTCGATGACCCGGTTCTCGGTCGTGCCGGTGACGGCCACATAGTCGAACATCGAGAGGTGCTGGACGAGTTCGCACAGGCCGACCCCACCCGCGTGCGGGCAGACCGGCACGCCGAACTTGGCGGCGAGCAGGAGGATGGCGAGGTTCTCGTTGACGCCGCCGACGCGGGCCGCGTCGATCTGCACGACGTCGAGTGCACCCGCCTGGAGCAGTTGCTTGAAGACGACCCGGTTCTGGACGTGCTCACCGGTGGCCACCTTCACCGGGGCGACCGCCGTGCGGATCGCCGCGTGGCCGAGGATGTCGTCGGGGCTGGTGGGCTCCTCGATCCAGTACGGGTCGAACTCGGCGAGCGCCTTGGTCCAGCGGATGGCCTCGTCTACGCCCCAGCGCTGGTTGGCGTCGATCGCCATACGGATGCCGGGGCCGACGACCTGGCGGGCGACGCGGCAGCGCCGTATGTCGTCCGCCAGATCGGCGCCGACCTTGAGCTTGATCTGCCGGAAGCCGTCGGCGACGGCCGCGACGGCGAGCCGGGTGAGCTTCTCGTCGTCGTAGCCGAGCCAGCCGGCGGAGGTGGTGTACGCCGGGTAGCCGGTCGCGAGGAGCTGCGCGACCCGCTCGTCGGCCCCCTCCCGTCCCCGGCGCAGGATGTCCAGCGCCTCCTCGGGGGTGAGCGCGTCCGTGAGGTAACGGAAGTCGATCTGCGCGACCAGCCACTCGGGGTCTGCCTCGGCGAGCAGCCGCCACAGCGGCTTGTCCGCGCGTTTGGCGGCCAGGTCCCACACGGCGTTCACGACCGCGCCGATCGCCATGTGCATCACGCCCTTCTCGGGGCCGAGCCAGCGCAGCTGGCTGTCGCCGATCAGGTCGCGGTTCAACGTCCCAGGGTCCGCGCACAGTTCGTCCACGGACCGTCCCACCACATGCCCGCGCAGCGCCTCGATCGCGGCGACCTGGACCTCGTTGCCCCGCCCGATGGTGAAGGTGAAACCGTGCCCCTCGTACCCGTCGGCCGCGTCCGTGCGCAGCACCACGTAGGCCGCCGAGTAGTCGGGGTCCGGGTTCATCGCGTCGGAGCCGTCGAGCTCGCGCGAGGTGGGGAAGCGGATGTCGTAGGTGTCTACCGCGGTGACACGGGCGGGGGTCGAGGACACGGAAGGCCTTTCGGTAGGGGACGGGGCGGGCGGGTTCAGTCCTGCGCCCGCCCCGTCGTGACACGGGCGATCATGAGGGCGACCAGGATGATTCCGCCGTAGATGGCCTGGATCCAGAAGGACGGCACCTGGGCGAGCGTCAGCAGGTTCTGTACGACGCCCAGCAGCAGGACGCCGGTCAGGGCGCCGAACATGGTGCCCTTGCCGCCGTCGAGGCTGATGCCGCCGATGACCGCCGCCGCGAACACCGTGAAGATCATGTTCTGGCCCTGGTTGGCACTGATCGCGCCGACGTATCCGGTCTGCATGATGCCGCCGACCGAGGCGAGGACACCGGCGACGACGAACACGCCGAGCATCACGCGTTCGACGCGGATGCCGGCGGCGCGGGCCGCGTCGGCGTTGCCGCCGATGGCGTACAGGGAGCGGCCGACGCGGTGGTACTTGAGCACGAAGCCGGTGACGGCGAAGGCGACCGCGGCCAGCCACACGGACATCGGGATGTTCAGGAAGGTCGTGGTGGCCAGGGAGTAGAAGCTGTCCGGCATACCGAAGAGGGTCTTGCCCTTGGTGGCGCCGACGAGCAGTCCGCGCAGCACGATCAGCATCGCGAGCGTCACGATGAACGCGTTGAGCTTGAACCTCACGACCAGGACGCCGTTGAAGGCACCGACCACCGCGCCGACCACGAGGACCGCCGGCAGGGCGAGCGCGGCCGGGAGTTCGGTGCCCCAGCCGGACTGGGCGGCGGGCAGGACAAGGAGGGCTCCCACGGCGGGCGCGATGCCGACGACCGACTCCAGGGAGAGGTCGAACTTGCCGGTGATCAGGACGAGCGACTCGGCCAGCACCACCATCGCGAGGGCGGCCGAGGCGCCGAGGATGGAGATCAGGTTGCGCTCGGTGAGGAACGAGTCGTTGACGAACGCGCCAAGCACCATGAGCAGCAACAGGGCAGGGACGAGGGCGAGTTCGCGGGCGCGGCGCAGCAGGACCGTCCGGGCCGCCCGCGCCTCGGGCACCCGCGCCTGCTTCACGGGCGGAGCCTGGGTGTCAGCCATGGTGGTCCACTCCTTCGATGGAGGCGATCAGCTCGTGGTCGCGCCAGCCGGCCGGGTGCTCGGCGACCACGCGGCCGTGGAAGAGGACGAGGACGCGGTCGCAGCGGCGCAGGTCGTCGAGTTCGTCGGAGACGACGAGGACCGCGGTGCCGTCCTCGCGGGCGGTGTCCACGCGGGAGAGCAGGGACTCCTTGGACTTCACGTCGACGCCCGCGGTGGGGTTGATGAGGACCAGCAGGCGGGGGTCGGAGGCGAGCGCGCGGGCCATCACGACCTTCTGCGCGTTGCCTCCGGAGAGGTCGGAGACGGGCTGGTCGGGGCCCTCGGTGTGGATGTCGAGGCGGTCGATCAGCTCGGTGGCGAAGCCGCGTTTGCGGTCGGTGCCGACGAATCCGTGGCGGCCGAGCCGGTCCAGGACGCTGAGGGTGGCGTTGTCGCCGATGGTCATGCCGAAGACCAGGCCCTGGGCATGCCGGTCGCGCGGCACGAAGCCGACGCCCGCCTTGAGACTGGCCTGTACGTCGCCGAACGGCAGGGGCCTGCCGTCGAGCCGGGCCGTGCCGCTCGTCGGGGTGTGCAGTCCCGTGAACGTCTCGGCGAGCTCGATCTTGCCGCTGCCGCTGATGCCGGCGAGTCCGACGACCTCACCGCGGCGCACGGTGAGGTCGACGTCCTCGTAGGCGTCGGAGGTGAGGCCGCGGGCGTCGAGGAGGACGGGCGCGGTGTCCCCGACCTCCCTGAGCTGTACGGCCTGTTCGGCGACGGTCTCGCCGGCCATGGCCTCGATCAGGGCGGCCCGGGGCATGTCGGCGACCGGGGCCGTGGTGATCCAGCGGGCGTCCCTGAGGACTGTCACCGTCTGGCACACCTCGTACACCTCCTGGAGGTGGTGCGAGATGAACAGGAAGGTGACACCGGAGTCCTGGAGCGAGCGCATCCTGCTGAAGAGCCGCTCGATCTCTCGCTTGTCGAGCTGAGCGGTCGGTTCGTCGAGGACGATGAAGCGGGCGCCGAAGCTCAACGCCCTTGCGATCTCCACCATTTGGCGGTCCTCGACCTTGAGGTCGGCGGTGCGCGCCTCCGGGTCGACGCTCACGTCCCAGGTGTCGAGGAGTTCGGCGGCCTCCTTCTGCAGCCTGCGCCAGCTGATGAAGCCCCGTTTCAAGGGCTGCCGGTTGATGAAGAGGTTCTCGGCGACCGTCAACTCGGGTACGACGGTGGGCTTCTGGTAGACGCAGGCGACCTTGCCGCGCCAGGCGTCCCGGTCGGTGAGCGGGGGCGCCGGCTCGCCGTCGAAGCGGACGGTGCCCTCGTCGGGGGCCTGGAGGCCGGTGAGAACGGTGACGAGGGTGGACTTGCCCGCGCCGTTGCGCCCGACGAGCGCGTGCGACTCACCGGGCAGGACGGTGAGGCGGCCGTCGGCGAGGGCGGTCGTGGGACCGTACCGCTTGACGATCCCCTGGGCTTCAACCAGTGGGGTGCTCATTTGACCGTGTTGCCCCACAGCTTGGGGTCGTCGACGTTGTCCTTGGTGACCAGGGGCGCGGGCAGCTGGTCCTCCAGGATGCCGCTCGACAGCTTGACGATCGTCGAGTCGTGGTCCGTCGGGCCGGGCTTGAAGGTCTTCCCCTCCATCGCCGCCTTGATGTAGTACATGCCGTACTTGGCGTACAGGTCGGCGGGCTGGGAGACGGTGGCGTCGATCTCGCCCTTGCGGATGGCGTCGTACTCCTGCGGGATGCCGTCGTTGGAGACGATCCTGATGTGGCCCGCCTGCCCGGCCTTCTTCAGCATCCCCTTGGACTTCAGGGTCTGCAGGGTCGGCGCGAGGTAGACGCCGCCGGCCTGCATGTAGATGCCCTTGAGGTCGGGGTTGGCGTTCAGGAGGGTGCCCAGCTGCGAGGCGGCCGTGTCGGACTCCCACTTGGCGGGGATCTCCAGCACCTTCAGCTTCGGGAAGTTCTTCTTCACGCAGGCCCGGAAGGCCTCGGAGCGGTCGCGGCCGTTGACGGAGGCCAGGTCGCCCATGATCTGCACGACCTTGCCGGAGGGGATCTGCTCCCCGAGGTACTGGCAGGCCTTCTCGCCGTACGACACGTTGTTGGCCCGTACGACCATGGCGACCTTGCCCTTGTCGGGGGCCACGTCGACGGCGACGACCGGGACGCCCTTGCGTTCGGCCTGGTCGAGGCCGGCCTCGATGGCGGCGCTGTCCAGCGGGGCGACGACCAGGCCCTTGACGCCCTGGTTGAGCTCGTTGTTGATGTCGGTGATCTGCTGGGAGGGGTCGCTGTTGGAGTTGACCGTCTTCAGCGCCTCCACCCCCTCGGACTTGGCCATCTTGGGCACGTAGTCGTTGTACGACTGCCAGAAGGGGGAGGTCAGCAGCGGCAGGATGACGCCCACCTTGCCGGTCCCGTCGCCTCCCGCGCTTCCGGCGCTGCCGGTGTCCTTGGTGCTGCCGCACGCGGCGAGCACGAGCGAGGCGCTCGCGGCCGCGGCGACCGCGCCGATGATCCGAATCCTGTTCCGCTTCCCCACTGTCCTGCCGGGCATCTGGCGGCTCCTCGTTGAGCGTGTCGAGCGTGGACGAGCACAAGCGCGTTCGAGCAGATGACGGCATACTTATCAGACCACTCGCCCTCGGCAACACCCTCCGGCGGCGGTTTTCCCCGTCTTTTGGCCATAGTGGTCCGACCACATCGACGATTAGACTGCGGCGCACCCGGGTGATGTGGAGGAATGGCGTGGATGAGACAGCCCCGCAGAAGGGCACCGTGCCGCAGCGCGCCATCGAGCAGATCAAGGCGATGATCGGCGAGGGCCGGCTGGAGCCGGGCCAGCGGCTGCCGACCGAGCGTGATCTGGCGGTGCAGCTGGGCATCTCCCGCAGTTCGATGCGGGAGGCGATCCGCGCGCTGACGGTCCTGGGCGTGCTGGAGGCGCGGCACGGCTCGGGCATCTACGTCACGCAGCTGGAGGCCGGCGATCTGCTGGAGACCTTCGGCGTGGTCGCCGACCTGTCACGGGGCCCGCAACTGGTGGAGCTCCTGGAGGTGCGCCGCATCCTGGAGTCGACGGCGACCGCGCTGGCCGCCGCCCGCATCACCCCGGACCAGCTGGCCGAGGTGGAGAAACACCTCACGGCGATGAACGCCACCGACGACCCCGAGGTGATCCTCGCCCACGACCTGGCCTTCCACCGTGAGATCGCGGGGGCCGCCGGCAACGACACGATGGCGGCGATCCTGGAGGGCCTGTCCTCGCGCACCTTCCGGGCCCGGGTCTGGCGCGGCTACCAGGAGGAGGGCGCCTTCGAGCGCACCCGGCGCGAGCACGCGGCGATCCACCGGGCCCTGGTCGCGCACGACCCGGAGGCGGCCCGAGCGGCGGCCGCCGCGCATGTGGGCGAGGTGGAGGAGTGGCTGCGGGCGCAGCTCGGGGCGTGAACGAGGGGGAGGCCGAGGTGCGGAGCCGAGGACGGTGCGGGCCACATCGACCGCCACCGGATACGGCGGGTTCGGCCCCAGGTCACCATGGAAGTGAGGGGACTGCCGAACGGCGACCGGCATCGGCCGTCGGCGTCCGTGAACCGGACCTCGGACGTCCGCCCCGGGGAGAGCGGGCTCGTCACCCTCTCCACCGCGCCCGCCGACGGCATGGCCGAGCCCGAACCGGACGAGTTCACGGTGCGCCGGCATCAACGCATCGGGTGAGGGGGCGGGCAGACCCGCCCCCTCACCCAGGACTCAGACCCGGGTGAACCGCAGGGTGACCAGCTCGAACGGCCGCAGCCGCAACGACACTTCGTTCCCCTCGCTCCGCAGCGAGGGAGCGTCGGCCGGCGGCCGCTCCAGCAGATCCGTCGCCGTGACCCCGGCCACCTCGAAGTGGGCCGTGAGCGTGGCCCGTGCCCGTCCTCCGTGGGCCTCGTGGAAGCGGACCACCACGTCCCCGCTGCCGTCGTCGGCCAGCTTGACCGCGGTGACGACGACGGCGTGCTGGTCGACGGTCACCAGGGGCGCGACCTCCTGGGAACCCCGTACGGACCGCTCCGGCAGATTGATCCGCCACCCCTCCCGCACCGCGTCCCCGATACCGGCCCCCGGCACCAGCGCGTGCCGGAAGCGGTGGACGCCCTGGTCGGTCTCCGGGTCGGGGAACCGCGGGGCGCGCAGCAGCGACGCACGGACCGTGGTGGTCGTGCCCCGGTCGCCGTCCGTGCGCACCGTTCGGGTCACGTCGTGGCCGTACGTCGAGTCGTTGACGATCGCCACACCCCAGCCGGGTTCCTCCAGGTGCACGAAGCGGTGGTTGCAGGCCTCGAACTTCGCCGCCTCCCAGGACGTGTTGGTGTGTGTGGGCCGGTGGAAGTGCCCGAACTGCGTCTCCGACGCGTACCGTTCGGCGTGCACGTCGAGCGGGAAGGCGAGCTTCAGGAACTTCTCCGTCTCGTGCCAGTCGACCTCCGTGTCCACCAGCAACCGCCGCTCCCCCGGCGCCAGGGACAGGAGCTGGCTGACGCGGGAGGCACCGAAGGTCCGCGTGATCCGCACCCCGTGCCCCTCGGGGGCGATCTGGTCCACGTCGGTGAGATCCGTGACCGTGTTGCGGTAGAACTCGTCCACATCCCAGGCGTCCCACATGTTCGGGAAGTCCGGGTGGAGTTGGAGAAGGTTTCCCGCCTGCCCCGGTGCGATCGTCTCCCGGTCGGCCTCGATGTCGTACGCGGAGACGACCAGGCCCCGCGCGTCGACCTCGACCCGCAGCACGCCGTTGTCCAGGAGCTGGCCGCCGCCGGGGCGCTCGGTCACCGTCGTCCGTCCCTCGACGACCGCGGTTCCGGCGCCGCCCGCCGCGACTCCGCCACGGCCGTGGGGTGCGGAGTTGAAGAGCAGTTCCCGTGTCCCCTCCCCCGCCAGCGCGCGCTGGGCCGCGTCGATGATGCCGTTCAGCTCGTCCGCGATCCGCTCGTACGTGCGCCGTGCCTCCCGGTGCACCCAGGCGATGGAGGACCCCGGCAGGATGTCGTGGAACTGGTGCAGCAGCACGGTCTTCCAGATGCGGTCCAACTCCTCGTACGGGTAGGGGAATCCGGTCCGTACGGCCGCCGTCGCCGCCCACAGCTCGGCCTCGCGCAGGAGGTGCTCGCTGCGGCGGTTGCCCTGCTTGGTCTTCGCCTGGCTGGTGAGGGTGGCGCGGTGGAGTTCGAGGTACAGCTCGCCGACCCAGACGGGCGGTTCGGGGTACTCGGTCTCGGCCTTGGTGAAGAACTCCGCCGGGGTCTCCCAGGCCACGGTGGCCGACCCTTCGAGGTCGCGCAGCCGGGCCGCCTTGGCGATCATCTCCCGGGTGGTGCCGCCGCCCCCGTCACCCCAGCCGGTGGGGGCGAGGGAGTGCCGGGCGGCCCCCTTGTCCTTGAAGTTCCGTGCCGCGTGGGCGATTTCGCTGCCCTTCATGGAGCAGTTGTAGGTGTCGACGGGCGGGAAGTGGGTGAAGATCCGCGTTCCGTCGATGCCCTCCCACCGGAAGGTGTGGTGCGGGAACTTGTTCGTCTGCGACCAGGAGATCTTCTGCGTCAGCAGCCACTTGGAACCCGCCGCCTTGATGATCTGGGGCAGTCCGGCCGCGAACCCGAACGTGTCGGGCAGCCACGCCTCCTCGTTCTCGATGCCGAACTCGTCGAGGAAGAACCGCTTGCCGTGCACGAACTGGCGGGCCATCGCCTCCGAGCCGGGCATGTTGGTGTCCGACTCCACCCACATGCCGCCGGCGGGCACGAACCGTCCGTCGGCCACGGCCTTCTTCACCCGCGCCCACACCTCCGGCCGGTGGTCGCGCACCCAGGCCCACTGCTGGGCCTGGGACATGGCGAACACGAACTTCGGTTCGTCGTCGAGGAGCGCGGTCATGTTGGAGGTGGTCCGGGCGACCTTGCGGACCGTCTCACGCAGCGGCCACAGCCACGCCGAGTCGATGTGCGCGTGGCCCACCGCACTGATGCGGTGCGCGGACGGGACGGCGGGCTCGGACAGGACCGTCTCCAGCCGTACGCGTGCCTGCGCCGCCGTGCCGTTCACGTCCTGGAGGTCCAGGGCGTCCAGCGCCTTCTCCACCGCCCGCAGGATCTCCCAGCGGCGCGTCGACTCCACCGGCAGTTCGGCCATCAGCTCGCCGAGCACCTCCAGGTCGATCACCAGCTGCCACACGGTCTCGTCGAAGACGGCGAGGTCCATGCGCTCCAGCCGGTACTGCGGCTCGCTGCCCGCGGTCTCCTTGTCCCCCAACCGCGTGGGCAGGAAGGGGTGGTAGTCGAGGATGACCGGATTGGAGGCGGCCTCCACGTGCAGCCGCACCTCCTCGCCGCCCTCGACGGGCGCGCCGATCCGCACCCACTGGTTGCGCGGGTTGAGGCCCTTCACCGGGGTGCCGTCGGGCCGGTAGACCAGGCCCTCGCACTGGAAGCCGGGCATGTTCTCGTCGAAGCCGAGGTCGAGAAGTGCCTCGACGGTCCTCCCGGCCCACTCCTCGGGGACGGTCCCGGTGACGCGGAACCAGCTGGTGCCCCAGGGAGCACCCCAGCGGGCGCCCACGGCGATGGGCTCCGGCTCGGCGGCCAGGCCCTCGGCGACGGGCACCGGCTCGTCGGGCGCGTGCCACACCGCCACGTCCAGCGGCACGGACTCGGGGTACACGGCGGGGCGGAGGCGCTCGTCGAGGACGCGCTTGAGGCGGGCTTCGACCAGGCTGCGGTCGTCATGCATGCGGGGTGCTCTCCAAGGGTCCGGGGGTTACCAGGGGCGGGTCACGGTGTCACCAGGCATGGGTGACGGTCACAGGGTCCGACGACGTGTACTGCTCCCCCACGGCACGCAGCTCCAACCGCGCCTGCCGCTCGCCCTGTTCGGGCCGGAGACCGGCGACGAACCAGGCTCGCTGGCAGGTGCCGCCGAGGAAGCGCCGGGTGCCGTCGGGCAGGAGCCGGTGCAGGGTGTAGTGGCGCACGGCGCCGGGTGCGGGGTTCCAGGCCAGGCGCAGGTCGCCGCCCGAGGCCGCGGTGACGCGCAGTCCGGAGGGCGGGCAGGGGGTGCGGCGGGTGTCGTACACGGCGAGTCCGCCGAGCCGCCACTTCACCGGGCCGGTGCCGGTGAGCCGTACGCCGAGCGCGTGGACAGCCCCGGAGAGCCCGGTGAGCCGTACGGTCGAGGTCCGCCAGCCGTCGCCCCCGGTCACCGGCAGGTAGGTGTACGGCGGTGTCGCCCCCGGCGCGGCCGGCTCGGCGGTGGCCACGGCGAGCTCGACGCCCACCTCGCCCTCGTCCGTCCGGTGGGTGAGCTCGACCACCGTGTCACCGCTGATCGGCAGCCGGACCGTGTACAGGTCCACCGTGACCGGCGCGTCCGGCGCGCCGGCCACGAGCACGCTGCTGCCGCCCCGCCAGGCGTCCGCGAAGTCGAAGGAGACGGTCGGCCGTGCGCCCTCCGTCCGCGCCACCCACCGCCGCGACGGCAGCCGGTCCTGCAGTCCCAGGTGGTTCCACGCCGTCTCCGAGGTGACGGCCCCCTCCTCGTACCACCGCAGCCCGTGCCCGGTGTTGAACACGCTCGCGAACGGCAGCGCGGTGACCGTCGACCGGTCCGCGACCGACACCGCCGGAGCCCGCCAGGCGTCCGTGTCGTCCGGCTGTGAGGGGTCGAGCGACGCCCCCGTCCAGAAGCGGTCGTCGGCCGCGTGGAAGTCCTGCGGCGACCGCTGGTCCGACGGCAGGTGGTTGCGGGTCCACTCGGGCCGGTACAACCCGATCGAGGTCACATGGGGCTTGTCCCGGGGCACGATCGCGTCCCAGTTCTCCGACGTGTTCCAGCCGCCCGCCTCCACGTCCACGCCCGCCCACAACGCGTAGCGACTGCGGCCCAGTTGCTGCGCCAGCGTGCCCGAGGACGCCAGAGCGCCCGCCGTCCACCGGAAGTCGACGAACATGTCGTCGGCTGCCTCGAAGAACGCCTGGTTACGGCTGTTCAGCGCGCCCTGCCAGCTCACCGTCCCGTTCACGGTCATCGAGTCGTACCAGGTGACCCGCTGGCCCCTCGCCCTGGAGAGGGACGTCAACTCCCGTACGAAGCCCAGCATGTCCGCCCCGAGAGCCGGGTCGCCTCCCCCGGTCTCGGCGTTGACGAACCATCCGTCGAAGCCGTACGCCGTGGCGACCGCGACGAGTCGATCCGCCAGGGGATACCGGCCGGCCGCGTCCTTCTGCACCAGGTCCCGGGTCCACCGCAACAGTCCGCCGTAGGCGACCGGCGGCAGGAAGATGGTGCCGAGGACGGGCACGCCGTGACGGTGGGCCGCGTCCACGATCGGGGCGTTCGGCGCGAGGATCAGCCCCTCGCCGGAGGAGCCGCCCCAGAAGACGAGTTCGTCGACGTAGGCCCAGTGCCCGAAGGCGTAGTAGTCGGACGTGGCCGAGCCCTGTGAGGGGTTGCCGGCCGTGGGCCCGAAGGAGACCAGCGACTGGATGCGGGCCTGGCCTGCGCGTGCCGTCGGGTTCGCGGGCGTCGGGGTGAAGCGGGCGGCGAGCGGTACGGAGGCCGCGTTGAAGGCGAGGTCGGCGTCGTCGGCCGCCCGCCACGGCTTGAGGCTGCGCCAGGTGATGCCGGCGCCGGGGCTGCCGGAGGGCAGGGAGTCCGGGTACCAGTAGGTGGCGTACGGCTGGAGCGCGGTCGCGGTCGCCGTTGCCGCCTTCGCCGGCAGCGCGGGGAGCAGGGCCGCCGCGGTCGCGGCGAGCAGGACCGTGCGTCTGGTGGGGTTCACGAGCGGGTGCCTCCTAGTGGTCCTTGTGGGGCGGGAGTACCTGATCGGATGTGACGACCTCGGTGATGCCGCGCGCGGACAGGTGGTCCCGGTCGGCGGCACGGGTGTCGAGGACGGTGGTGGGGCGGGCGCCGTCGGCGACCAGCCGGAAGTAGGCGTCGTAGACCGGGCCGCCGGGCGCGCAGAGCGAGCGGGAGCCGGGGTCGGCGGGGACGACCAGGGCCGTCGTACGACGTTGTGGAGCGGTGAAGCCGGTGCGCGCCGCCCGCTCCAGTGCCCGGGCCGTGTCCTTCGGTCTCCGGTCGTTGGTCAACAGGCCGAGCCCGTACTCGAGTTCCGGGAAGTCGGCCAGGTCCCGGGACACGTCGTGGGAGCACCACCAGGTGACGCCCCACAGGTCGGGGCAGTCCAGGACGCCTGCCACGGTCGCCTCGGTGAAGGCGGCGGCGTGCTCGGGCGGGACCAGCGGAGCGGGCGCGCCGACCTCCTGGAGCCAGACCGGCCGGCGCGGGTCGTCGGCCCAGGCCTTGCTCAGCTCGACGAGGTAGGCCGCGTGGTGCTCGCTCGCGACCGAGGTCCGGCCGTGTCGCTGGGCGGTGCCGTTGAAGACCCAGGAGTGCACGGCGGTGACAGCGCCGTGGCGGGCGGCCTGGGCGGGGGTGAAGGGCTGGTCGTCCTGGTACCAGGTGGCGTCGTACTCGGCGTGCAGGTGCAGCCGCCCGGGCGCCCCTTCCTCGCAGGCGGCCAGCATGCGGGTCAGCCAGGCGTCGATCTGCTCGGAGGTGGCCGGGTCGGGGTCGGGATGGGGGGCGGCGGAGAACTGGTTGATCTCGTTGCCGAGGGTCATGCCGAGGAAGGTGGGGCGGTCCGCCAGCGCCGCCGCCAGCGTGCGCAGGTAGGCGGCCTGGCCCTCGACGACCTCCGGGTCGGTGAAGAGGTTGCGCCGGTGCCAGGTCCTCGTCCAGGCCGGCAGGAAGTCGAAGCTGCTCAAGTGCCCTTGCAGACCGTCCACGTTGACGTCGAGGCCGCGCTCGGCGGCGGCGTCGACGAGCCGTACGAGATCCGCGACGGCACGCTCCCGGATCAGGGTGCGGTTCGGCTGGAAGTACGGCCACAGCGGGAAGACCCGGATGTGGTCGAGGCCCAGGTCGGCGATCGAGTCGAGGTCGGCGCGGACGGCGTCCAGGTCGAAGTCGAGCCAGTGGTGGAACCATCCGACGCTCGGGGTGTAGTTGACGCCGAAGCGCACGGCAGCAGACATGCGGAGTCCTTGTCAGACGCGAGGCGGGGCATCAGCCCTTCACCGCCCCCTCGCCCACCCCGCGGAAGAAGTACCGCTGGAGTCCGGCGAAGAGGGCGATCAGCGGGGCCACGGCGATGACCGTGCCCGCGGCGACGAGCCGTTCGTCGCCTGCGAAGGTGCCGTGCAGGTAGTTGAGGCCGATGGTCAGCGTGAACTTCGACGGGTCGCTCAGCACGATCAGCGGCCACAGGAAGTCGTCCCAGGCGCCCATGAAGGCGAAGATCGCGACGACGGCCACCGTCCCCTTCACCGACGGCAGCGCGATCCGCAGGAACCGCTGCCAGACGTTGGCGCCGTCGACGTAGGCGGCTTCCTCGATCTCGTACGGCAGGTTGAGGAAGGCGTTGCGCATCAGCAGGACGTTCATCGCGCCGATGCAGCCCGGCAGGACCACGCCGACCAGGGTGTTGTTGAGGCCGAGCTCCCGCATGGTGGTGAACTGGGCGATGATGATGCCCTCCACGGGCACGAGCATCGCCAGGACGAAGGCGAGGGTGGCCGCCCGGCGGCCGCGGTAGCGCAGTCGGGCCAGGGCGTAGCCGGCGAGTGCCGAACCGGCGCAGTTGGTCACGACGTTGGCGGTGGCGACCTTCAGCGAGTTGAAGGCGTAGTCCCAGACGGGGATGGTGTCGGCGACCCGCTCGTAGTTGTGGAGGGTCGGATGCTCGGGCAGGAAGGACGGCGGCGAGCTGTAGATGTCCTCGGTGGGGCCCTTGAGCGAGGTCGACAGCTGCCAGAGGAAGGGGCCGACGGTCAGGGCGAGGACGGCGAGCAACAGGGCGTATCTCAGCACCAGTTCGCGCTTGCGGACGCGGGTCATGTCTCCCCCCTCCGATCGGCCCGCAGCACGAGCAGCATCAGCGCGACGGTGACGACGAAGACGACGACCGAGATCGCGGACGCGTAGCCGACCCGGCCGGTCAGTCCGGTGCCGGTGCGCTGGACGAGCATCACGAGCGTGGTGTCCTCACCGGCCGGCCCGCCGCTCGGGCCGGCCATCAGGTAGACCTCGGAGAACACCTTGAAGGCGGCGACCGAGGACAGCGCCCCGACGAGTGCCATCGTCGATCGGACGGCGGGCACCGTCACCGTGACGAACCGGCGGACGGCACCTGCTCCGTCCACCGCCGCGGCCTCGTGCAGCTCACGCGGCACGTTGGCCAGCGCGGCCAGGTAAATGATCATGTAGTAGCCGAGGCCCTTCCACACCGTGACCGCCATGGCGCTCAGCAGGAGCAGCCACTGGTCGCTCAGGAACCCGACCCGTCCCACCCCCACGCTCTCCAGCAGCGAGTTGATCAGACCGCGTTCGTCGAGGAGCCACACCCAGATGAGTCCGACCACGACGATCGACGCGACGACCGGGGTGTAGAAGGCGGACCGGAACAAGGTGATGCCGGGGATGTTCTTCTGGACCAGCAGCGCGAGCAGCAGCGGCAGGATCACCAGCGCGGGTACGACTCCGAGGACGTACAGGGTGCTGTTGCGCAGGCCGATCCAGAACATGTCGTCGTGCAGCAGTTCACGGAAGTTCGCAAGGCCCACGAACTCGCCCGGGATCAGGGTGCGCCGGTCGGTGAAGGCGTTCACCAGGGTGGAGACGAACGGGTACAGGATGAACGCGCCGATGATCAGCAGACCGGGTGCGGCGAACAGCCAGGGGCTCAGCGGCCATTGGCGCCGCACCCGGGACACGGTGGTGGACGACGACATGGCTATCCCTGCTGCCGGAGCAGCGTGTCGCAGGCCTTGACAGCGTTGTCGAGGGCTCCCTCGGGGCTTTCCTTGCCCTGCAACGCCTTGGCGACCTCGTTGCGCAGCGCCGTCTTCATCTGCTCGCTGAACAGCACGGGCGTGTAATTGACCGCGCTCTTCAGGGACTTGGCGGCGGCGATCCGCACCCGCGTCTCGTCCGTCCCGTCCTCCTTGGTGAAATACGGGTCGTCCAGCGATCCCGCGGTGCTCGGGAAGATCGCGACCTTCTTCGCGAAGGACATCTGGTGCTCGGCGTCGGTGACGTAGTGCGCGAAGGCGACGGAGGCGGCCTTCTTCTTGGTCTGCGCGTTCACCATCACGCCCATCACGTACATGTTGACGTGCCCGGTGCTGGTGATCTGGTCGGTGATGCCGATGTTCTTGTACAGGTTCGGCGCCTGCTTCTTGAAGTTGCCGAGGTCGAGTGCGCTGCCGGGGTTCATGGCGACGGCGCCGGTGAGGAACTTCTTGCCGGAGGACTCGGGCGTGGCGGTGAGCGCCTGCGGGTCGAGCGCCTTGGCGTCGTACAACTCCTTGTACTTGGTGAGGAGTTCGATGCCCTTGGCGTCGTTGAAGGCGAAGGCGGTGCCCTCGGAGTTCATGAGCGGGACGCCGTAGCGGCCGAAGTCCTCGATGGTGGGCACGTTGGCGAGGGTGGCGACCTTTCCGTCGCTCTTCTTCGCCAGCTCCAGGGCGTCGGTGAAGAGTTCGTCGTACGTCTTCGGCGGCTGGTCGGGGTCGAGTCCGGCCTCCTCGAAGAGCGACTTGTTGTAGAAGAGCGGGCCGGTGTTCAGGTACCAGGGGAAGGCGTACGTGCCGGTCATGCCCGGTATCCGGTGGCTGGCCCAGGCGCCGTCCAGATACTCCTTCTTGTACTGTCCGGCCGCCTTGTCGAGGTCGAGCGCGAGGCCGGCCTTGGCTAGGGGCGCGACCAGGTCCGGGGACACGTTGACGACGTCGGGCAGGGTGCCACCGGCGGCATCGGCGCTGATCTTGTCGGCGTAGCCCTCGGCGGGCTGGTCGATCCACTTGACCTCGGTACCGGGGTATTTCTTCTCGAAGTCGGCGATCAGGCCCTCGAAGTAGTCCTTGAAGTTCGCCCTGAGGTTCCAGGTCTGGAAGGTGATGTCGCCCTCGATCTTGCCGGAGGCGTCGCTCGAACCGCTGTCGTCGCCGGAGCCGCAGCCGCTCAACGGCAGGACGACACAGACGGCGGCGGCAGCGAGGGCTCTGCGGGAAATGGGCACGGCGAACCGTTCTCCTTTGCAGCGGAGGTGGCCAACGACGGAGACCCTGCACGCCCCTCCACGGGCCCGTCAATGCATCTCGCACAGCTAATGTGTTTAGTGACTAATACGCATTAGGTTGACGCAGCTGAACCGCATTAGTACATTCTGGCCCGATCGACCGTCGCGGAAATGGGGAAACAGCGTGTCAGGCAAGCGGTCACCGGTCCGCAGGCCCACGATGAAGGACATCGCGCGGCGGGCCGGGGTCTCCCAGAGCGCGGTCTCCTTCGCGCTGAACGGCCGGCCCGGGGTCTCCGAGGACACCCGCGACCGGGTACGCCAGGTCGCGGAGGAACTCGGCTGGCGCCCCAGCACCGCGGCCCGCGCACTGTCCGGCGAGGGCGCCGCCACGGTCGGTTTCGTCCTGGCCCGCCCCGCCGAGACGCTCGGCGTGGACTCCTTCTTCCTCCAGCTCGTCTCGGGGATACAGGAGGTGCTGGCGGAGCGTCATCTCGGGCTGCTGTTCCAGGTGGTGGAGGACGTCGAGGACGAGTGCGCGGTGTACCGGCGCTGGTGGGCCGAACACCGGGTGGACGGCGTCCTGGTGGTCGACCCGCGAACCGACGACCCGCGCACCGGAGTTCTCGACGAACTGGGCCTGCCCGGCGTGGTGATCGGCGGCGCCCCCGACGAGCGCCATCCCGGACTGTCGACCGTCTGGGCGGACGACGCGGGCGCGATGGCGGCGGTCGTGGACGAGCTGTACGCCCTCGGCCACCGGCGGATCGTGCACATCGCGGGCCTGCCGGGGCTCGCTCACACCGAGCGTCGCATCCGCACCCTGCGCGCGGAGGCGGAGCGGCGCGGGCTGACCGGGGTGACGTCGGTGACCACCGACTACTCCGACGCGGAGGGCGCGGCCGTGACCCGCCGGGTCCTGGAGGCGTCCGCTCCGCCGACCGCGCTGATCTACGACAACGACGTGATGGCCCTCGCCGGAGTCGCCGCCGCGACCGAACTGGGTCACGCGGTCCCCGCGGACGTGTCGGTGGTGGCCTGGGAGGACTCGGCACTGTGCCGCATGGTCAAGCCCTGGCTGTCGGCCCTGTCCCGGGACAGCGTGGAGTTCGGCCGCACGGCCGCCACGGAACTGACCGCACTGCTGGACGGCGGGCCTGCCCGGACGGTACGGGTGCCGGTGCCGCGGTTGATCGTGCGGGACAGCACGGGGGCGGCCCGGGGCGCCTGACAACCGAAGGGGACGGCGCGCCGGTGCATGCCCCGGTTGCCGCTGACAGGGGCCACCGGACCGCCCACGCCCCGGTGACCCCCGGATCCCTCAAGTCCGGGACCGGTACAACCCGAACTCCGCCACCCGTACGGCACCTCGGGACCGTGTCACCCGCAGCCGCCATTTCCGGGCCCGCACCGGAGCCGGGAGCAGGAGGATGCGGCTCGCGCCGATCGTGCCGGCAGCCGTGAGCTCGGTCCAGGCGCCGTCGCGGAAGCCCTCGACGACGAAGTTCTCCACCTGCTGACCGTGCCGGATGTCCTCCGCGAGGCGGATACGGTCCACCTCCTGCTCACGGCCCAGGTCCAGCGTGACGCGGCCCGGTGCCGTGGTCCGGTGCGCGCTCTGCGCCAGGTCGTGGGGCAGTTCGCGGTCGATGCGTTCACGGAACTCGCGCAGTCGGACGACGTCCGTGTCGTGCAACAGGCCATCCGTGTCCGGCGGGACGTTGAGCAGGAGCACCGCGTTGCGGCCCACCGAGCCGAAGAAGATCTCCGTCAAGTAGTCGACGGATTTGGGCTGTTGGTCGGCGTGGTAGAACCAGCCGTCGCGGAGGGAGACATCGCACTCGGCGGGCCACCACTGGAGGTAGTCCGTCGCGGGCCGCGCCTTCACCAGGGCGGCGCGGCTGCCCTCGTCGGGGGTGTCGTACGACAGCGCCCAGTCGGTGCGGCCGTACTGGTTCTCCTTGACCGGGACGACGCTCCACTCGTCCTCGCGCGCGATGCCGCTCTCGTTTCCGACCCAGCGCAGGTCGGGACCGGTGACGGCGATCGCCGCGTCCGGAGCGAGGGTCCGTACCAGGGTGTACCAGCTGTCCCAGTCGTAGCTCTCGACCTTGTCGGGTGGGATGTGTCCCTGGGCGCCGTCGAACCACACCTCGTCGACGGGCCCGTACTCGGTGAGCACCTCGTACAGCGTGTTGAGCATGTGGGCGCCGTAGTCGGTGGCGTCGAGGGTGTGGAAGCGGTCCGGCGTACGGTCGTCGCCCGCCACCAGGGTCGGGATCGTGCGCGGGGAGCGGGCGCTGCCGTTGGCGTAGACGCCGTGGAGGTACTGGTTCTCGTCGGCGGGCGAGAGGTAGACGCCGACCTTGAGGCCGTACCGGCGCATGGAGTCGGCGAAGGAGCGCAGCACGTCGCCCCGGCCGTCGCGCCAACTGCTCGATGCCACCGAGTGGCCGGTGTAGCGGGAGGGGTAGAGGACGAAGCCGTCGTGGTGCTTGACGGTGAGGATGGCCAGTTTGAAACCGCCGTCCTTCAGCGCGGCCGCCCACTGGTCGGTGTCGAGGCCGGCGGGCTGGAAGACGTCGGGGTCCTCGTCGCCGTTGCCCCACTCCAGGCCGGTGAAGGTGTTCACGCCGAAGTGCAGGAACGCGGTCCGCTCCAGGCGCTGCCAGGCGATCTGCCGTGCGGTGGGCCGCACTTGGGACGCCTTGCGCACGAGGTCGGTCTCGGTGTCGCCCGGCGAGACGGGGATGCGGTAGGAGCGGTCATCGTCCAGGGCCACCGCCGGACCCGGGATGCCGGTCACGGCAAGGCCGGCCGCGGCGGTGACGAAGAGGCGTCTGGAGACGGTCATCGGGGGCTCCTCAGCTCAAGTGCCAGACTGCGGGGGTGCGTTGGTCGGGCGGGTACTGCACGATCCGGCCGTCGTCCGTGACGGTGAGCGCCATCCGGGTGATCGCGTTGACGAGTCGGTAGCCGCCCGCCACCGGCTCCGGCTCCCAGCGCTGCAGGGTGTTCGTCGCGTCGCAGGTGTCCCAGGTCGCCTCGACGCCGGGCTGGAGCGGCACGTTGAGCGTGAGCTTGCCGCCGCTGATCGCGAGGCAGCCGGACGCCGACCGGAGGTTCACATAGCCGTCCGCCGTGCGCTGCACCGAGGCCGTGAAGGAGCGCCCGAAGGTGTACGTCCCGTCCGCCACCGGCACCCGGGTCAGGTCCCGCCAACCGGGCGCGTGCCCGACAGCGGTACCGCGTGCCACGAACTTGGCGTAGGTCGCGTCGGGATGCGGATCGCCCCAGGTGGCCTGGGCGACGTGGCGCAGGGCGGGCCAGAGCCGTACGGCGACCTCGTTCTCGGTCTCACCGCGTCCGTTGTCCGGCCACAGGCTGATCTTCGCTCCGGTGACGCCCTTCGAGGAGGCCAGCTTCTCGCCCTCGAAGCTGCGCGGGTCCCAACTCTGGTCGTACAGCGACTCGGTGTCGCTGTGGAAGCCGCCGCGGATCAGGTAGAGCGAGTAGGCGGAGTTCATCACCGCGTAGCCCTGCGCGATGAGCGCGCTGGGTTTCACCGCCACGTTCAGCCAGTGCTCGACGGTGGTGTCGGTCTTCACCGGCACGGTGTTGGCGCCGGTCAGCCCGTCGTTCCAGATGCGCAGTCCGACGCCCTTGCTCGCCGCGTAGTCGTGGACGCGGTTGACGAAGTCGACGAAGGCGTCCTGCGGGGTCGCGTCCGAACCGTACTTCTCCCGGGCGTAGTTCAGGATCTGCGGGTACTTCGCGAAGTCGGAGCCGAGCATGTACTCGTCGGCGCCCATGTGCCAGGACTTCGCCGTGAAGACCTGGGCGTACTCGTCCATCAGGCTCGTGTAGTAGTCGAAGGCCGCCTGCCGGGTGATGTCCAGGCGTGAGGGCTGCTTGTCGCCGTCGGAGTCGGTCAGCTGGAGGTCCGGACGGTTCTCGATCCACGGGTCGATGTGCCCCGGGGAGTTGATCTCGGGGATGATCTCGACGTGGTACTTGTCGCCGAGTGCGACGAGCTGCCGTATCTCGTCCTTGGTGTAGTAGCCCCAGGTGTTGGCCTCGGGGTGGGCGTCGCTCTTGACCTTCAGCTCCACGAGCAGCTGGTTGAGCTTGTTGTAGGCCATCTCGCGGACGAGGTTCTCCAGCCAGGGCAGCGAGATGTGGATGTAGCAGGCGCACACGCCCACACCGCGTTCCTTGTAGCGCGGCACGTCGACCGTGCGTCCGGCCGGGATGCGGTCGCCCTGCGCGAGGAGCTGGAGCAGGGTCCGCGTGCCGTAGAAGGCGCCGGTCTCGGTCGCCCCGGTGATGGACAGGCTTGTACCGGCGTGGAGTTCGTAGCCTTCGGTGCCCAGAGCGCTCCGGGACGGCCGGATGTTGATAACGATGTCACCCGGCCGGGCTCCGCCGCGTACGACGGTGATCCTCCGGTGGCCCGCCGACCGGAGATCATCGGCCAGGGTGCCGGCGATCCGGCGTTCGGCGGCGCTTTCGGCCACCAGCCGGGTGCGGGACCCGTACGCGTAGCTGCCGGTCTCCGCGGTCCAGTCGGTCAGGGCGGGCACCGTGACCGGCGGACCCGCGTCCGTGCGCGCGGTGGCCGGGACGGGTGCCAGGAGCAATGCCAGCAGCGCCACGACGGCGGCGAATCCCAGCCGTTTCCTCATGAGCGACTCCCTATTCATCGGATGGCTGATAATTGAGGTCAGCAGAAGGGCTGTCAACGGGACTGAATCAGCCGCGAGTTAAGCGAGAGATCCGATGACCTGCGGGGCGGTGACCCACGTCCGCCCTCACCTGCCACGAAAAGTCCAAGAAGAACGGTCCGAATGTCCAAGGGCGAGCGCTCTCGACGTGACGTCCGCCTACGGGCAGAGTTCTCCTTACGTACTCGCGAGTAGCCCCGAGGAGCGCACGTGACCAGCTGGGTCGGCCGTACCGCCGCCGAGATCGCCGCCGCCGTCCGCGAGAAGCGGGCCACTCCCCGGGAGGTGGTGGCCGAGCACCTCGCCCGGATCGAGAAGCTCGACGGGCGGATCGGGGCGTTCCGGGTGGTCCGCGCCGAGGCGGCACTGGCGGAGGCCGACGAGGTGGGCTCCCGGGGCGATCTCGGTGAACTGCCCCTGGCCGGTGTGCCCGTGGCCGTCAAGGACAACCTCGCGGTGCGCGGTGAGAGCAATCGTGTCGGCTCCGCCGCGACCGCGGACACGCCCGCCGAGGCCGACCATGAGGTCGTGGCCCGTCTGCGGGCCGCGGGCGCGGTCGTCGTGGGGCTGACGAACGTGCCGGAGCTGTGCGTCTTCGGTACCACGGAGGGCGTGCACGGCACCTCCCGCAACCCGTGGGACACCTCGCGCACGGCGGGCGGCTCGTCCGGTGGCAGCGCGGCCGCGGTCGCCGCGGGCCTGGTCCCGATCGCCCTCGGCAACGACGGCATGGGCTCCCTGCGCATCCCCGCGGCCAACTGCGGGCTCGTCACCCTGAAGCCCGGGGCGGGAGTGGTACCGGCCGGGATCAGCGACGGCGACTGGTTCGGCATGTCCGAGAACGGCCCCCTCGCGACCACGGTCGAGGACACCCGCCTGCTGCTTTCTGTCATCGCCGGCACCGAGTTCGTACGCCGGGACACGCCCGCCACACTCGACGTCGCCGTGTCCATGCGCAGCCCGCTCGCCGGAGTCACGATCAGCGCGCCGTATACGAAGGCGGTTCGCGAGGCGGCCGGACTGCTGATCAAGGCGGGGCATCAGGTGCGGCGCGCCGACCCGCCGTACCCGCTGTCGCTGGGCGTCACGTCGCTCGCCACCTGGACGGCGGGGACCTCGGTGGACGCCCAGGGACTTGACCCCCGTCTCCTGGCCCGGCGCACCCGGGTGCACGCGGCGATCGGCCGGCGCTTCGTCAAGGCCGTGCGGACGGGCAAGGCCCGGGAGGAACTGCGCGAGCGCCTGGAGCCGTTCTTCGCCGAGCACGACGTGCTGGTGCTGCCGGCACTGGCCCGCCGCTCGCCGAGGGCCGAGGCCTGGCACGAGCGGGGCTGGCTGCGCAACGTCCTGGCCAACACCACCTACTCACCGCTGACCCCGCCATGGAACCTCACCGGCTGGCCGGCCATGTCGGTCCCGCTCGGCACCCTGCCCTCGGGCGCCCCCACCGCCGTACAACTGGTGGCGCGGCCAGGCTCCGAGGCGGTGCTGCTGGAGGTCGCGGAGGAGCTGGAGCGGCGGCGGCCGTGGCGGCGGACCGCGCCGCTCGACTGAACTGCTAGCCCTGCAGGGCCTTGTACATGATGTGCAGGCCGACCCGTCCGTGCCGGGGGTGGTCGAAGGCGTCCGGCACGGTGCCGAGGACGGTGAAGCCGAGCGAGGTCCACAGCCGCACGGCCGGATTGGTCTCCACGACGGCGTTGAACACCATGCCCCGGTAGCCGTCGGCCGCGGCAGCGGCCAGGATGTGCTCGGCCAGGGCGCGGCCGTAGCCGCGGCCGCCCCGGTCGGGGTCGACCATGAAGCCGGCGTTGGCGATCCGGGCGGCGGGGCCGGCGTAGTTGGGGGTGACGTAGGCCGAGGCGACGAGGGCGCCGCTCTCGTCCTCGACGACGTACACGCGCTTGGCCGGGCTCATCCACAGGGCGCGGGCGGCTTCTTCGGAGGTGTCGGGGTCCCAGGCGTAGGTCTCGCCCGCTGCCACGATCCGGTGCCAGAACGGCCAGATCCGTGGCCAGTCGTCGGCCACGGCTTCTCTGATCAGCATGGGCGTGAGTCTCGCACGCCCATGCCGTCGGCGATCGCGAAGGTCCTGCGGTCAGTCCACGCTGGGCAGGATGTGGGGTTCGGCGAGGTCGTCCTCGTAGCCCGCGAGACGGATGGGGGCGGAGCGCGCCCACACGTCGAGGCTGCCGATGTCCCCGGGCCGTCGGCCCGCGCGCTCCGGGCGTTCCTTGGGGCGTTGCTCGCGATTCGTCTTCTCCGGTGTCACCGCGCACTCCTTATGTGTCGGGCTCACCCTCGGGACGGGCACCTGTCCCACCTACGGTCCGGTGCCTGGACGTCCGCTCGGGTCTGGGTCGAGATCGGGTTCGGACGCGGTGGCGCCGGCAACTCAGGTGAGAGCAGGCCATGGTGAACGGCTTGTCCCGGGACGGACTGTGGGTGTGGGTGGGACCCCGTACTGCCGTCCGTCGCCTACAGATTAACCAGATGAGCGGGGGGCCGCTCGATAGGGGCTGAAAACAAGGTGTAACCATTGCAATTCACTTTGAGTTCTCCGCCTGATTTTCGCCTGATTTGTCAGTTTATACGCCTTTCTGAAGTCACCCGTTCGGCCTACGGATCGACCGGCCCTCCGAGCCATCGGGGTCGCGCAGTTCAAGTCCCGTTGGCCGATTCGCAAGGCGCCCATGGTCTGCTGACCCACGGCAACGGCCGGTCGGCGGGAGGTCTGACGTATGGAACTGCGCAGTGTCGACGAGCTGATGGATCTGCTGCACGCCTGCGGCAGCGAACACGCCCTGCGGACCGCCGCACTGCTGCGCCGCAGTCGGCCCGCCGACAAGGAACTCCAGGTGGCAGGCCTGGTGATGGGCACAGGACAGGTGGCCGACGTCGTCCGCACCCTGCTGGGCGAACGGGTCCACCGCCTGGTACGCCATCTCGGCCCCGCCGCCGACGACGAGCTGCTGCGCCTGGCGGGCGAGGAGAGCCTGACGGCCCGGTTCGACGCCGGCGTCCTGGAGGACTGGCGCCCCGTCCTGGAGCTGGTCGCCGCAGGCAACTCCCGTCTGGAGACTGTCGACTGACGGTTCGTCATGAGACGGTACGGCGATGACGTCGTCGTACGGACTGCACGGCAGGGCCGCCCTCGTGACCGGCGGCACCCGCGGGATCGGGCGCGAGGTCGCCCGGCAACTCGCCGACGCCGGCGCACTGGTGTGCGTCACGGCCAGGGACCGGGAGGACGTCCGGCGGACTGCCGCCGAGCTCGGTGGCGTCGGACTCGCGGGCAGCGTCGCCGACCCCGCCCATCCGCGCGCCCTCGTGGACCTCGCCCTGCGCGCGTTCGGGCGACTCGACATCGTCATCAACAACGCGGCGACGAATCAGCCGTACGGCCCGCTCGTGGACGTGGATCCGCAACGCTGGCGCGAGGCCTTCACCGTCAATGTCGAGGCACCGCTGCGGCTGGTGCAGGCGGCCTGGCGGGGATGGATGCGGGAGCACGGCGGGTCGGTGGTCAACGTCTGCACGGAGGGCGCCGGGCACGTGGGCCCGAACGTCGGCGCGTACGGCACCAGCAAGGCGGCGCTGCTTCACCTCACCCAGCAGCTGGCGGGCGAGCTGGCGCCGACGGTGCGGGTCAACTCCGTCTCGCCCGGTCTCGTGCGGACGGAGATGGCCCGGTTCGTGTGGGAGAAGGGTCCCGTCGAGCTGCCGCTGGGGCGTATCGGCGAGCCCGAGGACATCGCACGGGCCGTGGTGTGGCTCGTGTCCGACGCGGCCGAGTGGATCACCGGAGCCGACCTCCTGGTGGACGGCGGTACCCGGGTACGGGCGGCGCACCCGGGCGGGTACGCCGTGCACGAGCGGCTGCGGTCGTCCGCCCCGCCGCCCTCATGACGACGTCACGGGAACAGGGCGATGCCCATGAGGACGATCAGGCACGCGAAGACGACGAGCGCGATCATGCCCCAGCTCCAGGGGTGCCTGATCGGGTCGGAGGCACCGCCTCGGGGCCGGTCCTCGGGGAGCTCGCGGACGACCGGACGGTCGCTCGCGTAGAACTCCTCGTCGGTCGGGTAGTGGTTGCGCGGATCGTTGAAGGCGCGCGGATCGATGCTGTGTGGACGTGCCATGACAACTCCTCGCGGGGAACTCTCCCGGACCCCCGGGTTCCCACTCGTCGGCGGCCCACACGCCGGGCCGCCGACCGGAGGTCGGATCCGCGGGCTCACCACTTGCCGGGCGCGTAGTCCTTCAGAAAGACCCCGTACACGTCCTCGCCGTCCTCGCCGCGCACGATCGGGTCGTAGACGCGGGCCGCGCCGTCGACCAGGTCGAGGGGGGCGTGGAAGCCCTCCTCGGCGAGGCGGAGCTTGTCGTAGTGGGGGCGCTCGTCGGTGATCCAGCCGGTGTCGACCGAGGTCATGAGGATGCCGTCGGTCTGGAACATCTCCTGGGCGCTGGTCCGCGTGACCATGTTCATGGCGGCCTTGGCGGCGTTGGTGTTGGGGTGGCCCGCGCCCTTGTAGCCGCGGCCGAAGACTCCCTCCATCGCGGAGACGTTCACGACGTAGGACCGGCCGCTCCTGGCCTTCTTCGCGGCGTCGGCCATGGCCGGGCGCAGGGCGCTGATCAGGATGAACGGTGCCGTGTAGTTGCACAGCTGGGTCTCGAGGAGCTCCACCGGGGAGATCTGCTCGATGGTCTGGACCCAGGTGTTGCTGTCGACGACGTCGGGGACGAGACCGCCCGCGTCGATGGCGGTGCCGTCGAGGTGCCGGGCCACGCTGGCGTTGCCCGCGACCAGGGCGAGGTCGGCGACCTGCTGGGCGTCGAGGCCGGAGATCCCGGCGGGCAGCGAGGCGAGTCCGTCGACCGCGCCGGAGCCGAAGGCGCCGATGACGTGGTGGGCGGGGAGTTCACCGGCGGGCAGCGGGGCGCTCTCGCCGTCGACCAGGGCGGCGTAGGCGGACGGCAGCCGGCGTACGGTCTGCGTCGCGTTGTTGACGAGGATGTCGAGCGGGCCCGCCTCGGCGACCTGCTCGGCGAGCGCCACGGCCTGCGCCGGGTCGCGCAGGTCGATGCCGACGACCTCCAGGCGGTGCAGCCAGTCCCCGGAATCCTCCATGGCCTTGAAGCGGCGGATGGCGTCCTTCGGGAAGCGGGTGGTGATCGTGGTGTGCGCGCCGTCCCGCAGCAGCCTCAGCGCGATGTACATGCCGATCTTGGCGCGGCCGCCGGTGAGCAGGGCCCGCTTGCCGGTGAGGTCGGCGCGGGCGTCGCGCTTGCCGCGGTTCAGGCGGGCGCAGTCCGGACAGAGCTGGTGGTAGAAGTAGTCGACCTCGACGAACCGGGTCTTGCAGGTGTAGCAGGAGCGCGGGCGCTGGAGTATCCCCGCGATCCGGCCCTCCTCGGTGACCGAGGACGGCAGGATGCCTTCCGTCTCGTCGTCGATGCGCTGGGCGGAGCCGGTCGCCGTGGCTTCCGTGACCGCCTTGTCGTGGGCGGTCTTGGCGGCCCGGCGCTCCTGCCTGCGGCGCTGCTTCACCGTGCGGTAGACCCCGGCGGTGGCCCGGCGCACGGCGATCGCGTCGGGGTGGTCGACCTCCAGCTTGTCGAGCTCGTCGAGCACGCTGAGGCAGACGGCCAGCCGCTCCGGGTCGATGCCGGGGCCGTACACGACCTCGTCACCGGGCTCGTGCACGACCTCGTCCATGGTCGTCGCCGAACCGTCCTCTGTCACCGTCATCGCGCTGCCGCTTCCCTGGGTCACCCGTGCGGCGCTGTGCCGCGTCCGCTTGTCGAACGCGGAATTTTACTTCAGCGCCGGGGCCCGCCCGCAAACCGGAAACGATCAAGAACCGCAGGCGGCCAGCAGTTCCTTCACCTCCTCGGTCAGGGATCGAGCCAGCAGGTCCAGGTCAGGCACCGCTTCCGCGTCGGCGACCAGGCCGTAGTGGACCTGTCCCCGGTACGTCGAGATGGCGACCGCGAGGGACTGGCCGCGGGCGAGCGGGGCGAAGGGGTACACCTCGGTCACCGGGTTGCCGCCGAGCTTCAGGCCGATGCTGGGCAGGGGCACGCTGGTGACGAGGATGTCGAACCAGAACCGGGCGCCCTGACCGGCCAGGGGCCCGCCGAGACGGTGGCCGAGGGCCGGGACGTGGTCGGCGAGCAGGGCGACGGCGCCCGCGCCGCGGTGGGGACCGGCGTCCTTCTTGCGGTCCATGGCCGTACGGACCGTGTCCAGGCGACCCAGCGGGTCGGGGTCGTCGACCGGAAGCCGCACCAGGTACCCGGAGAGCCGGTTGCCCTGGGGGTGCGCGGTGCGCGGACGGCGCCTGGAGACGGGGATCAGGGCGCGGGGCGCCACGCCCTCGCTGCCGTCGCCGCGCTCGTCCAGCCAGCGGCGCAGGGCGCCCGCGACGACCGCGATCAGGACGTCGTTGACAGTGCCGCCCCGGCTCTTGCGGACCCGGTGCACGTCGTCGAGGTCGACGACGACTCCGGCGGTACGTCGGGTGCCGCTTGGCTCAGAGGTCAGAGCGGCGGAGGAGCGCACGCCCACGGAGGACAGCGCGACGGAGGCACCGATGTCGAGGGCGCGGCCCAGGTCGGAGACGGCACCCCGCAGCAGATCGGGCAGTCTGCGCACATCCGGGAGCAGGCTCTTCGCGGGCTCCTCGGGGCGCGGCTTGCGTGCGGGCAGGTCCATCGGGTCCAGGACGGCGGCGGCGAGCGTCAGGGCCCGCAGTCCGTCGGCGAGGGCGTGGTGGAACTTGAAGAGCACGGCGAAGGAGACGCCGTCCTCCCCCGGCACCACGTGCGCCTCCCAGGGCGGCCGTTCACGGTCCAGCGGCCGCTGCATGAGCCGGCCCGCCTCGGCGTGGAAGTCCGCGGTCGGGGCGTGCAGCAGGACGTGCCGGAGCGGGTCGAAGTCGGGATCGGGGACGCGGGCGGCTCCCCCGAAGGCGTACGGGAAGCCGAGCGGCCACACGTCCCGGATCCGCATCCGCAGGCCGGGCACCGCGGCTGCCCGGCCCGCGAGCAGGTCGGCCGCGTGGGCGCCCGCGGTGGGCGAGTGCGCCGTGAAGACGCCGAGCGCTCCCAGGTGCATCGGGTGCTCGGCGGACTCCATGTTCCAGAACGCCAGGTCGAGAGGGGCCAGCAGGTCAGAAGTCAATGGCTTGCCTCGCGTCGACAACGGGTGGACCAGCAGTCAATCGCCCCACGGCGATTACGGTCAAGTACGATCAAGCTACGCACAGTTAACAGCAGATTACGTCCCGCCCCTCGGGAAAGGGGCGGGACACGTGGTGCGGATGCGATCACCCGGGGGTCTCAACACCCTGCCGGAGTCGCCCGGGACGCGTCCCGGATGCGCCGGTCCGGCCGCGGGCCGTGGATTCCGGCTTCCGTCCAGGGACATGACGAGTCTGCGCGTGCTGTCGACGGCCGGCACGCGGACAATGGGCACAAGAACTCTTCCCTGCCGGAAGAAGGCGACGGAGATGCCGAAGGTTTCCCGCGACACGACCACCCAGGGCGGCGACTACGGGGCGGTCGTCGACCGTTCCGAGGCGTTCGGTGACTACACGGTCGACTTCCTGACCTTCCGCGAGGACGTGGACCACCGGCCCCTGCTCAAGGGGCTGCCCGACGACCGCTGCCAGTGCCCGCACTGGGGCTACGTCTTCAGGGGTGAACTCACCTTCCACTTCGCGGACCACGACGAGGTCTACCACGAGGGCGACGCGTTCTACGCGCCCGCGGGGCATGTGCCCGTCCACACCGAGCCGGGCAGCGAATACCTCCAGATCAGCCCTTCGGACGAGCTGCGCCGGACCAGCGAGGTGATCATGAAGAACCTCGGTGCCCTGGGGGAAACGGGCTGACCCGCCCCCGGCTAGGACACCAGCTGCCCCTTCCCGAGGGCGATCACCCCGCCCTTGGACACCGTGTACAGCTCCGCGTCCCGCTCCGGGTTCACACCGATCGTGGCACCCGGCGGGACCTCGGTGTTCTTGTCGAGGACGGCGCCGCGGACCACCGCGCCCCGTCCGATCTTGACGTTGTCGTGCAGGACCGACCCCTGGACGACGGCTCCCGGGTCGACCAGGACGCCCGGTGAGAGCACGGAGCGGGTGACCTGGCCGCGGATCAGGCAGCCCGCGCTGATGATGGACTCGCTGGCGATGCCGCCGGAGTTGAAACGGGCCGGGGAGAGCTGGCCGGAGTGGGTGTAGATGGGCCACTGCCGGTTGTAGAGGTTGAAGGCGGGACGCTCGGCGATCAGGTCCATGTGGGCGTCGTAGTAGGCGTCCAGGGTGCCGACGTCTCGCCAGTAGCCGCGGTCGCGGGTGGTCTCGCCGGGCACGTGGTTGGCGCTGAAGTCGTAGAGCTGGGCCTCACCACGGTCGGTGAGCTGCGGCAGGATCGAGCCGCCCATGTCGTGGACGGAGTCCTCGTCCTCGGAGTCCCGCTGGAGCGCCTCGATCAGGGCCTTGGTGGTGAAGATGTAGTTGCCCATCGAGGCGAACACGCTCTCCGGATCGTCCGCAAGCCCCGGCGGGTCGGCGGGCTTCTCCAGGAAGCTTTCCACCGTGAGGCCGTCCGAGCCTGGGGAGATCACCCCGAACGAGGGGGACTCGGAGCGCGGGACACGGATCCCGGCCACCGTCACGCCCGCGCCGGACTCTATGTGCTGCGTGAGCATCTGGCTCGGGTCCATGCGGTAGACGTGGTCGGCGCCGAACACCGCCACGTACTCGGGGCGCTCGTCGTAGATCAGGTTCAGGGACTGCAGGATCGCGTCCGCGCTGCCCAGGTACCAGCGCGGTCCGAGGCGCTGCTGGGCGGGCACCGGCGTGATGTAGTTGCCGAGCAGGCTCGACATCCGCCAGGTGGTCGTGATGTGCCGGTCCAGCGAGTGCGACTTGTACTGCGTGAGCACGCAGATGCGCAGGATGTCGGCGTTGACGAGGTTGGACAGGACGAAGTCGACCAGCCGGTACGTTCCTCCGAAGGTGACCGCGGGTTTGGCGCGGTCCGTGGTCAGCGGCATCAGCCGTTTGCCTTCTCCGCCCGCGAGTACGATGCCGAGCACCGAAGGTCCGCCACGACGCATGGCCGCTCCCCTCACCTGGTTTGTGACCCATGCTTGCCCTTGCCAGAGGCTCGCTACGCCTGTTTGACGATCTCCTCGTACAGCCGGACCGTGCGCCGCGCGACGGCGTCCCAGCCGAACTCGTCGACCGCGCGCTCCCGTCCCGCCTCGCCCATCCGCCGTGCCGTGGCCGGATCGCCGATCACTGAATCGAGTGCCCCCGCGAGGGCCGTCTCGAACCCGTCGTCCACGGTCACGAGCAGTCCGGTCCTGCCGTCGTCCACGACTTCGGGGATACCGCCGACCCGCGAGGCCACCACGGGCGTCCCGCAGGCCATCGCCTCCAGGTTGACAATGCCGAGGGGTTCGTAGACCGAGGGGCAGACGAACACCGCGGCATGGGTGAGCAGCTGGATCACCTCGGGGCGCGGCAGCATCTGCGGGATCCAGTGCACGCCCTCGCGGACCCGGCTCAGCTCCTCGAAGAGCTCGCGGAACTCCCGGTCGATCTCCGGAGTGTCCGGCGCGCCCGCGCACAGCACGACCTGCGCGGCCGGGTCGATGTGCCGGACCGCGCGCATCAGATGGGGCACGCCCTTCTGGCGGGTGATCCGGCCGACGAACAGCACGAACGGGCGGTCCCGGTCCAGGCCGATGCGGTCCAGTACCTCGGTGCCGTGGTCGGGCCGGTAGAGGGCGGTGTCGATGCCGTTGTGCACGATGTGGACCTTGGCCGGATCCAGCGCCGGATAGCAGCCGAGGATGTCCTCACGCATGGCTCCCGACACGGCGATCACCGCGTCGGCGGATTCGATCGCGGTGCGCTCGGCCCAGCTCGACAGCGCGTACCCGCCGCCGAGCTGCTCGGCCTTCCAGGGGCGCAGGGGCTCCAGGGAGTGGGCGGTCATCACGTGCGGGATGCCGTGCAGCAGCTTGCCGAGGTGGCCGGCGAGGTTGGCGTACCAGGTGTGCGAGTGGACCAGCTCGCGGCCTTCGAGGCCCGCGGCCATGGAGAGGTCCACGGAGAACGTGCGCAGCGCGTCGTTGGCGGTGTCCAGGGCCGACCAGGGCCGGTGCCGTACGACGCCGTCCGTCCGGCCCTCGCCCCAGCAGTGCACATCCAGGTCGACGAGGGACCTCAACTCCCGGGCGAGGAACTCGACATGGACACCCGCACCGCCGTACACATCCGGCGGGTACTCCCGGGTCAGCAGGCCCACACGCACCCGGAACCCCCTGTCTCTACGGCTGGTCGGCTTTCATGGTCACCCAGATGCGCCGCGCGGGGAAGAGCGCGGGGCTCGTGTGAAACAACAGTCACCGCACACGCCGCCCTCCGGCAACCGGTAGTACAGACAGCAGCTGCGGCGGCGAAGCGTGGTGCTGTCGAGCGTGCCGGTGAGCAGAGGGTGGGCGAGGAGATCCGCCGTGAGGTCGCGGGTGCGTGCGGAGACGTCCGGACGCCGGCCCAGCAGCTGACGGGCGGCGCCCGCGAGGGCCGATCCGGCGTTGCCCCACAGCAGTCCGGCGGCCAGCCGGTACTCGGCGCGCAGCACTGCCGCCAGCGGTTCGAGATGGCCGTGCAGCACGACGTCGGCGACGGTGCCGGCATCGCCGGACAACGGCTCGACGCCCTCCAGCCACAGGTCGTCGGGGGCGCTCGCGTCGGGGTCCCAGCGCAGGCGGTGCGGCGCGAGGTCGGGGATGCGGCCGTACAGGACCGCGCAGCCGAGCGCCACCGACCACAGCCGGGCCGCGAGGCCCTGGTGGGCGAGGGAGGCCGCGATCCGGGGCTCCGGGGCCCGCAGGGCCGCAGCGACCTTCCGGACCCGAAAAGTCATGGCATTTATGTAAACATCCGACTCTCGTTTCTCATAGACTTGTGCGAGGGTCGGCAGCGCTGGGCGCGGTGCCCCGCACGTGCCGCCGATCGTCTGTAGTACGAAGAAGGCGCCGAGCGGTCGCAGCGCCGCGAGTTCCGGGTCCAGGTCCACGACCAGCAGTAGTACCAAGACCCGTAGGGGTACCCAGCAGGGGCCCTCCACCCCGTGTCACCCGCCTTGGGGAGGACACGGACCCTTTTGTACTCCATCGGCAGTAGGACCCATTGCCTGCTCAGGGACGACGACGGGAAGAACTTTTCCGGGGATCGTGTTGGTCATGGAAGACGACCGTTCGTCGCGCCGGGCAGCCAGCCCCCGCCTCACGCAGAGGAGCAGCTCATGAGTGCCCTCGCGTTGTCCGTGCTCCTCTCGCTCGTCTCCGCCGTCGCCTACGCGGGCGGAGCGATCGTGCAGGAGCAGGTCGCCGTGTCGCACCCCGACGAGCACTACGCTCCGCTGCGCCGGCCGAGCTGGTGGGCGGCGGTCGCGCTGAACGGCCTCGGCGGACTCCTGCACGTGGTGGCGCTCGCCTACGGTCCCCTCAGCCTGGTCCAGCCGCTGGGCGCCCTGACGATCGTGTTCGCGCTGCCGATGGCCGCGCTGTTCGTGGGCCGCAGGGCCGGGGCCACCGCCTGGCGGGGCGCGATCATGGCGACGGTGGGTCTGGCCGGTCTGCTCTCCCTGGTGGGCGCCTCCGACGCGCAGTCCCTCAGCACGGCCCAGCGGGTGTTCGCCGGACTGGTGACGGCCGCCGCGGTGGTCGCGCTGATGATCGCGGGCCGGGCCGCGCACCGGCACCCGGTGGTGCGCAGCGTGCTGCTCGCGACCGCGTCCGGCATAGCGTTCGGGATGTCCTCCGTGTTCACCAAGACGGTCGCCGTCGACTGGACCGGCGGCGTCAGTGCGGCGGACCTGCCCGCGCTGGCCGCGATCGGCGTCCTGGCCACGGCCGGACTGATGCTGTCGCAGGCCTCCTACCGCGGCGCGGGCCTCGCGGCCCCGCTGGCGACGCTGACGGTCGTGAACCCGGTGGTGGCGGCGGCGGTCGGCATCACGATGTTCGGCGAAACCTTCCGCTACGGCACAACCGGCACCGCGCTCGCGCTGAGCTGCGGTGTGGTGGCGGCGGGCGGCCTGATCCTGCTGACGACGGAGCGCATCCAGCGCACCCACGCCGAGCCGTCGGCGGCCGCGGCCCTCGACGAGGGGGACGCGTTCGTCCCGGCGCCCGCAGAGGAGCCGGCCGATGCTCTCGTGCGCGAGGGCGTGCTCGTCGAGCAGGTCGCCGCTCTGCGCGAGGAACTCCTCGTGCCGGCCCCCGCCACGCCTGAGACGGCGCCGGGTCACGGCCCGTCCGACGAGTTCCCGCCCCCGGGCGCGGAGCCCCCGGCGTACTACGGCCCCTTCTACGGCGCTGCGTACATCCCGGTGCCGGTAGTCGACCGGCACCGGGCGCGGGTCAAATCCTGACGCCGTTGGCCCTGAGATAGGCCAACGGGTCGATGTCGCTGCCGAAACCGGGCCCCGTCCGCACCTCGAAGTGCAGATGCGGGCCCGAGCTGTTGCCGGTGGAGCCCGAACGGCCGATGCGCTGCCCGCCGCCCACGCTCTGCCCGGCCTTCACGGAGATCGCGGACAGGTGGCCGTACTGCGTGTAGCGGCCGTCGGAGTGCCGGATCACCACCTGGTAGCCGAAGGAGCCGCCCCACCCCGAGGTGACGACCTTCCCGGCCGCGACCGCCTTCACGGACGTCCCGGTGGGCACCGGGAAGTCGACGCCGGTGTGGTAGCCCTTCGACCAGGCGGACCCCGCCTTGCGGTACGGGGTGCCGAGGGAGGCGTTCACGGGGGCGACCAGGCCCGTGTCGGTGGCCTTCTCGGTCTTCTTCCCGGTGTGGGAGGAGGTCTTCTTCGTCGGGGCGTGGTGCGTGGTGGCGGGCGTGGCGGCGCTGCCGCGCAGCTTCAGCCGCTGTCCGGGCAGGATCAGGTCGGGGTCGGCTCCGACCGTCTCGCGGTTGGCGGCGTACAGCCCCCGCCAGCCGCCCCGGACCTTCTGGGCGTCGGCGATCCCGGAGAGCGAGTCGCCGTGGACCACCGTGTACATCTCGGCCCTGCCGGCCCGCGACTGCGGAGTGGTCTGCGGCTGGACGTCGCGCACGGAGGACGTCTTCGCGGCCGTCTTCTCGGTGCGGGGGTGCAGGTCCGGGGTGGGGCCCCCGCGGGTGAGCCCGGCCCTTGACGAGCACGCCGGCCAGGCGCCCGGCCCCTGTCCGTCCAGCACCTTCTCCGCCACGGCGATCTGCTGGTCCTTGGTGGCCAGATCCGCGCGGGCCGCGTACCGGGTGCCGCCGTACGCCTCCCAGGTGGAGCGGGTGAACTGGAGGCCGCCGTAGTAGCCGTTGCCGGTGTTGATGCTCCAGTTGCTGCTGGACTCGCACGCGGCGACCTTGTTCCAGGTGGCCATGTCGGCCGCGTGGGCGGTGCCGGTGCCGATGAGCGGGACCGCGATGCCGACGCCACCCGCGGTGACGGTGAGCGAGGCGCGGTTGATTCTGTTCGGCTGATACCGGCGATGCCGGCCGCGTACGGCCATGGAGGCCTCCCCCTAGACATGCGTCATGCGTCAGGAGCGGCAAAAGTAAGCGCCGCGAACAGGCCATGACAAGACGGCAACCAGCCGCGTAGGGGCGCGCGTCGGACCCGCGTCTCCCGCTGAACGCAACGAGGCGCCCGAACCGTATCCCTGGTGTGCGGACAGTCCCCCGACAGGCCAGGATGACCGGTGGACGATACTGACAAGCACGACCGGCAGCGATAGACGACCTACGCGATCCACGGGATCTTTTGGGAGCAGGCGGTATGAGCAACACAGCGCAGATCGGTGTCACGGGCCTCGCGGTCATGGGCCGCAACCTCGCCCGTAACTTCGCCCGCAACGGCTACACGGTCGCCCTGCACAACCGGACCGCGTCGCGCACGCACGCCCTGGTCGAGGAGTTCGGGAGCGAGGGCGACTTCATCGCGGCCGAGACCGCGAAGGAGTTCGTGGCGGCCCTGGAGCGGCCGCGCCGTCTGGTCATCATGGTGAAGGCCGGTGAGCCGACCGACGCGGTGATCCAGGAGTTCGCGCCGCTGCTGGAGCCGGGCGACATGATCATCGACGGCGGCAACGCGCACTTCGCCGACACCCGGCGCCGGGAGCGCGAACTGCGCGAGCAGGGCATCCACTTCGTCGGCATGGGCGTCTCCGGCGGCGAGGAGGGCGCGCTCAACGGTCCGAGCATCATGCCGGGCGGTCCGAAGGAGTCGTACGACTCTCTCGGCCCGATGCTGGAGAAGATCTCCGCGAAGGCGGCGGACGGTGCGCCGTGCGTGACGCATGTCGGTCCTGACGGCGCCGGGCACTTCGTGAAGATGGTCCACAACGGCATCGAGTACGCCGACATGCAACTGATCGGTGAGGCGTACCAGTTGCTGCGGGACGTGGCCGGGTACTCCCCCGCCCAGATCGCCGACATCTTCCGCACCTGGAACACCGGCCGCCTGGACTCGTACCTGATCGAGATCACGGCCGAGGTGCTGTCCCACGTGGACGCTGCGACGGGCAAGCCGTTCGTGGACGTGGTGGTGGACCAGGCCGAGCAGAAGGGCACCGGCCGCTGGACCGTCCAGATCGCCCTCGACCTGGGTGTCCCGGTGTCGGGCATCGCGGAGGCGGTCTTCGCCCGCTCCCTGTCCGGCCACGCGGAGCTGCGGGAGGCGTCCCGGGGTCTCGCCGGGCCCAAGGCGTCGCCGCTGAGCAAGTCGGAGGCGGGTGCCTTCGCGGACCGCGTCGAGCAGGCGCTGTACGCCTCGAAGATCGTGTCGTACACCCAGGGCTTCCACGAGATCGCGGCCGCCCGTGAGGAGTACGACTGGGACATCGACCTGGGTGCCGTCTCCGCGATCTGGCGCGGCGGCTGCATCATCCGTGCGGCCTTCCTGGACCGCATCCGCTCCGCCTACGACACCCGCGCGGATCTGCCGAGCCTGCTCTCCGACGACACCTTCGCGCAGGAGATCGCCTCGGCGCAGGACGACTGGCGTGACGTGATCATCGCGGCGACGCGGCAGGGGGTACCGGTGCCCGGATTCTCCGCGGCGCTGGCCTACTACGACGCGCTGCGCGCCGAGCGGCTGCCCGCCGCGCTCACGCAGGGGCAGCGGGACTTCTTCGGAGCCCACACCTACCGGCGCACGGACCGGGACGGCTCGTTCCACACGCTGTGGGGCGGGGACCGGTCCGAGGTGACCGGCTAGGTGTGACGCTCGCGTGTTCCCGTTGAGCCGGTTCTCGCGGCGGGCACCGGTCGGGTGACACGGTCCGGCTGTGGCGGCGCGGGATGGTGACCGGGCAGCGGCGCGTGCTGGAGCGGCACGCCTGGGCGTCACGCACGCGTGGAGGAGGGCCGCGTTGTCGGGCGGCCCTCCTCTTGCGCGTCCAGCCTGTTCGGTTGGGGCGGCACGGGCCGGTGACTGGGCGGCGGCAAGTACCGAAGCGGCACGCCAGACGTCACGCACGCGTGGAGGAGGGCCGCCGTGGGGCGGCCCTCCTCTTGCGCGTTCACCCGGTTCTCGCGGCCGCGCGCCGGTCGAGTGGCGCGGTCCTGCCCTGGCAGCGCGGGCGGCAGCGGGTTCCGAGTCGGCTTTGCCGCGGTCAGCTGAGCGGCGGCCCTGGTTCCGGGTTCGGGACCGGCTCCGGGCCCGGCGGGATCGGCGACGGGTCGGGAGTCGGGGTCGGGTCCGGAGGTTCCGGGGCCGGGCCCGGCGTAGGAACGGGGCCTGGGGCTGGGCCGGGGCCCGGAGTGGGACCGGGCGGGACGGGGTCGGGGTACGGGTTGGTCATCAGGTCCTCCAGCCAGTCGGTCGACGTCGGCTCTGGACTACTCCCCGCGTACCCGCAAGGCTTCCCGCCAGTCACCCACCCGCGTGACGAGCAAGGTCCGCGTGGGGGTGTTGGGGGTGCGACTCGGGGGGCTTGGCGCAGGGCGGCGAGGACTTGAGGGGGCAGGGGTAACGGCTGCGGCAGCGGTGCCTGAGGCGGGCTTTGGCGCCGTGTGCTGCGCTGGGAGGCGGGCTTAGCGTCGCGGGGCGCGGCAGCGGGCTGATGATGCCGCCGCACGGACTCGGCACGACGCCCCGGCCTGCCACACCCGGCGGTGGGCTTGGCACCTCCGCCGGCGGCTTTGGCCTGAAGAGGGCGCCCCACGAACTCGGCACGACGCCCGCACGCTGCGCCGCTCCGACCGCGTCTCTTGTTGTTTGGTGCAAGGAAGTTATGAGGCCCGGCGTCGGTGCCGCGCGGGTCAGAAGCCCTCGGGGTGGGCCGCCAGCCACCGCTTCGCCGCGTGGAGGAGTTCCGGGGCGGCGGCGGGGGCCTCGTCCGGGTGGCGTTCGGCCCACTTGACGACGTACGGGCAGAGCGGGGCGACGGCCATGCCTTCGCGAGCCGCGATGCCGTAGAGCTCGCGGGCCAGGGAGCCCGCGATGCCCTGTCCCTCGTGGGCCGGTTCCACGATGGTGTGGACCGGGACCAGGGCGCGCTCGGGGGATTCGAGGACGAAGTACTGGATGTGGCCCACGACTTCACCTCCCCCGGAACCGAACGCCTCCAGGCGTCCTGCCTGTCGGTCGTCACGGATCTCTATGTCGCTCATGGACACGCTCCTGGTCCGAAGGTCGTCGAGCAGCTGGGTCAGGCCGACACCGCCTGCGGGCTGCGCTCCTGATCGGAACCCGGAACCGGCTCGGAGGGATCGGCCCCGAGCGCGACGATGCGGTTGTCGGCGTCCACGTGCACGACCCGGGGTACGAGTGCCCGCGCCTCGGCGTCGGTCACTTGAGCGTAACTGATGATGATCACCAGGTCGCCGGGGTGGACGAGATGGGCGGCGGCACCGTTGATGCCGACCACGCCCGAACCCCGCTCGCCCTCGATGACGTACGTCTCCAACCGGGCGCCGTTGGTGATGTCGACGATGTGGACGAGCTCACCGGGCAGCAGATCGGCCGCGTCGAGCAGATCCGCGTCGATGGTCACCGATCCCACGTAGTGCAGGTCGGCCTGGGTGACGGTGGCTCGGTGGATCTTGGACTTGAAGAGAGTTCGCAGCACTTTGGACTCCTGAAAGACGGCTCCCCGCCGGCTTTCTGCAGGTCAGGGGCGTCCATCACTGTACAACGGCACGCCTTCGAGTCGAAGACTTTCCAGAACATCGTGCGTCACCACGAGCAGGCTTCTCACCTGAGCCTGCCTTGGACTCGGCTTGCCGTCGCCGACATCCGAGGCGGCCTCGCATCCGTGCTCGCACGTGGCCACGCACCCGGCGGGCCGCCTCAAGCCAGGCCCCGCGACGGCCACAAGTCGTGCCTCCGCAAAGAGCATTTCGTCCTTGGCTCGATCAACACCGGCGCACTGGCCCAACAAGAATCCGCGGGCCCCGAAGAAGCTCGACCGGTCGCGGGTGGTGATCGACTCCTCACGCGTGCGGGCGGCTCGGCGCCGGCCACAGCGGTCCCAGCCCGGTCGACCGCGCACGTCCGGGCAGCAAGCACCACGGCCTCACCGACGGCCACGGCCTCCCGCTCACGGCGTCACTGACCGGCGGAAACCTCATCGACATGACCCAGCTCCTGCCTCTGCTCGACACCTCTGTTCTCCGCCGGCCTGGCCATCGCCCCACTCGTCGACTTCCCGCTGCGGGCCCACCCGCTCACTCACCTTCGGCTCGCCCCGGATTTCTCCCACGCTTTTCCGCAGCCGCCGGGTGCAGGATTCCCTCCCGTTCGGATCCGCCGCGGCGGAGGGCCGGGGACTATGCTGGTGAGCGGACGCCCAGGACCCCGGTGGACGCACGGCTTGCTGACCACGATGCCACGAGAGCGGATTACCGTCCGGGCCCGTCACATCTTCGAGAAGATCCCTGTCGGGCGCCGAGCTTCGGAGCGCGGAATCCCGACCTGGTGACCCACTCACGTCCTCGCACGCCCCCGACCTCGGTCGCACCCCGCCGGACACTGAGCCGGCGCCTCGCGCCCGGTGCCAGTGGCGGTCCCGGGAACACCTGAACAGCTGGAACCGAGGTGTCATGCCTTACTCTGCGGCTGTCCGTCCGCCAGAGGGCTCGCGCCCGCTCGCGCCGCTCGCGTCCCCTCCAGCGGGCGGACGCGCCGTGATCACTCCTCCGGCCCGCGGTCAGCCGGGGAGCGGAGACCATTGCGAGCAGCTCGCCGTGGAAGCGATGTACCCGGGTCGGCCCGGCCCGGGTACGGCAGGCCGTCTGTTCCCGCGGGGATCTGACGGGTCCGTCGCGGAGTCCCGCGCAGCGGCGTCCGGCGAAGACGCGCGCGAGCCGAGCCCGGACGTCGGTCCAGGACGTCTCGCCGTCGCCGTAGGGCAGCCCGGATGCGCCATGGTGATCGCGGAGACCGCGGCCCTGAAGGGCTGCGGGTTCGGGTCTTCCCCGGGGTGGCGGCGCCGGCGGCTCCCCTACGCGGCCCCAGCCCCCCATGCCGTAGGCGAGGACGACTTCGGGTGGCCGGGAGTCGACGGAGTGCTCCGGCCCGCCGTCGACCGGATCACCAGCGCCGGCGCCGGCCTCGCCGGGCTCCTGGTTTCCCCGCACGAGCGGCACCGGGATGTGGCCCAACGGTTGCAGGAACGCCTCCCCTCAGGGCGTCAGACGTCAGTCGGTGTCGCCACGGCGGACCGGGCCGACGAGCCGATCGTGACCTCTCTCCGCTCCTGGCGCGGGAAAGGCGTCGGAAACGTCCGCAGGCCGGTCGGCCGTGCCGTGTGCCCGGCGCCCGCTCCCCCCTTGATCCGGTGGTTACCGTGACCCCCGGCAGCCGGTCGGCGCGGATCCAGGCTCTCGTGGCCGAGCAGGCGGCCCTGCGCGGTGTCCGGGTCGGTCTCCTCGACGTGTGTACGGCGGCGGTGGCGGCGCTGCCGGTCGGCGGGGCCGGGGTGTCCGCGATGTCCCGCGACCGGGCGAGCCTTCCGCTGTGCAGCACCGACTCCGTCAGTCAGCAGCTGGAAGAACTCCAGCTCACCCTGGGCGAGGGGCCGTGCGTGGATGCCTTCGTCCTCGGCTCCTCCGTCCTCTGCACCGACTTGTTGGCCGGTGAACTCCAGCGGCATTGGACGGTGTTCGCCGATGCGGCCCTGGAAGCCGGAGCCAGAGCGGTCTTCGCCTTCCCCTTGCAACTCGGTGCCATCAGTCCCGGCGTACTCGACCTGTACTCCAGCACCTCGGTCGAGCTGGACGCGGACGAGGTGGCCGACGCGATGGCCTTCGCCGACACTGCCACGTTGCTTCTGCTCGACGCCGGGATCAGCGTGACGGGTGTCCCGTCCGACACCGGCGCGCCCGGCACCGACGCGGCCGGCACGGACCTGCCGGACGCCGCGCCCCTCGACGACCTGGGCGGTTACCGGGCCGAGATCGACCAGGCCACCGGCATCCTCATGGTCCAGCTCGGCGTCGGCGTCGAGGAAGCCTTCATCCGGCTGCGCGCCCACGCGTACGCCCGGGGGACACCGATCTCGGTGGTCGCCGCCGACGTGGTCGCCCACCGGCTCCGCTTCCCCCTGGAGACGACAGCGTCCGACCCACAACCGCCGGATGCGCGACCGCCCGACGAGGAGCCCTGATGCTCACGCCCCACCAACAGAGGTGTGCACGATGAAGGAACAGCTGATGGCCCGGACGTTCGTCGAGCTGGCGGACAGTCTCGTTGCCGACTTCGACCTCATGGACTTCCTGCGCCTGCTCACCGACCGCTGCGTCGATCTGCTCGACGCGAGTGCGGCGGGCGTTCTGCTCGCCGACCGCGACGGAGTGCTGCGCGTCATGGCCGCCTCCGACGAACGGGTGCGCCTCCTCGAACTGTTCCAGCTCCAGAACCACGAAGGCCCCTGCCTGGACTGCTTCCACACCGGGATCACCGTGTCCGTTCCCGACCTGCGCGACGAAGCGGCGCGCTGGCCCCTGTTCACCGCCCAGGCCCAGCGCATCGGCTTCACGGCCGTCCAGGCGCTGCCCATGCGCCTGCGCGACGAGGTCGTCGGCGCCCTCAATCTCTTCCACACCAGCCCGGCGCCCATCAACCCCGCCGCCACCCCCTTCGCACAGGCCCTCGCCGACGTCGCCACCATCAGCGTGCTGCAACAACGCACCACCGAGCGCGGCGCGCTCCTCAACGAACAGCTGCAGACCGCCCTCAACAGCCGCGTCCTGATCGAACAGGCCAAGGGAAAGCTCGCCGAACGCCGCAACACGGACATGGAGCGGGCCTTCACGACGCTGCGTAGCTACGCCCGCGCCCACAACCGCCGCCTGGCGGACGTCGCCCGCGCCTTCATCGACGAAACCGAGCACCTCCCCGGTCTCAGTTCCGGAAGTTCCTGATCAACCTGCTGCGAGAAGGGTTCGTCATGCCGCTCGGCCCCAATACCGAGACCTCCCTCGACACTCCGGACACCCCCGACCCCCTCGACGAGGAGGAGCTGAGTGCTCTGGACGCCCACTGGCGGGCGGCGAACTACCTGGCCGTCGGGCAGATCTACCTCATGGCCAACCCGCTGCTGACCGAGCCGTTGGCGCCTGAGCACGTCAAGCCGCGACTGCTCGGGCACTGGGGCACCTCACCAGGTCTGAACCTGGTCCACACCCACCTCAACAGGGTCGTCAAGGCGAGGAACCTGGACGCGATCTGCGTCTGGGGGCCCGGTCACGGCGGGCCCGCCGTGGTGGCGAACTCCTGGCTGGAGGGCAGCTACACCGAGACCTACCCGGACATCACACGGGACACGGCCGGGATGGCCCGCCTCTTCCGGCAGTTCTCCTTCCCGGGCGGCATCCCCAGCCACGTCGCACCCGAGACTCCCGGATCGATCCACGAGGGCGGCGAGCTGGGCTACTCCCTCTCGCATGCCTACGGGGCCGCGTTCGACAATCCGGGACTTCTGGTGGCCTGCGTGATCGGCGACGGTGAGGCCGAGACGGGCCCGCTGGCAGCGTCCTGGCACTCCAACAAGTTCCTCGACCCGGTACGGGACGGTGCCGTCCTGCCGATCCTGCACCTCAACGGCTACAAGATCGCCAACCCGACGGTCCTGGCCCGGATACCGGAGCCCGAACTCGACTCCCTGCTCAGGGGATACGGCCACGAGCCCCTCCACGTCACCGGGGACGATCCTCACACCGTCCACCAGACGATGGCTCGTGCCATGGACGAGGCTCTGGACCGCATCGCCGCCTTCCAGCACGCGGCCCGCACGGAGGGCGCTGCCGAACGCCCACGGTGGCCGGTGATCGTCCTGCGCACGCCCAAGGGCTGGACCGGGCCCGCCGAGGTCGACGGGCTCCCGGTGGAGGGCACCTGGCGAGCACACCAGGTGCCGCTGCCGGCCGTACGCGAGAACCCGGACCATCTGCGGCAGTTGGAGCGGTGGCTGCGCTCCTACCGTCCCGAGGAACTCTTCGACGAGCACGGGAGCCCCCGGGAACAGGTCCTGGCGTGTGTCCCCGACGGCGCACACCGGCTGGGCGCCAACCCGCACACCAACGGCGGCCTGCTGCTGCGCGACCTGCCCGTGCCGTCCCTGGAGCGGTTCGCCGTCCCCGTCGACAAGCCCGGCGCGACAGCGCACGAGCCGACCCGCGTCCTCGGCGACCTGCTCGCACAGGTGATGGCCGACACGGGCGAGCGGCGCGACTTCCGGCTGGTCGGCCCGGACGAGACGGCCTCCAACCGCCTCCAGGCCGTCTACGAGGCGAGCGGCAAGGCGTGGGAAGCCCAGGTACTGTCCACGGACGAACACCTGGAGCGCGGCGGCCGGGTGATGGAGATCCTCTCCGAACACACCTGCCAGGGCTGGCTGGAGGGCTACCTCCTCACCGGTCGGCATGGCCTGTTCTCCTGCTACGAGGCATTCGTCCACATTGTCGACTCCATGGCGAACCAGCACATCAAGTGGCTTCGCGTCGCCCGCCGACTCCCCTGGCGCCGCCCGATCGCCTCCCTCAACTACCTGCTCACCTCGCACGTGTGGCGCCAGGACAACAACGGTTTCTCGCATCAGGACCCCGGCTTCGTCGACCACGTGCTCAACAAGTCGCCGGAGGTAGTAAGGGTCTACTATCCGCCGGACGCCAACACCCTGCTGTGCGTGTCGGATCACGTGCTGCGCAGCCGCGACTACGTCAATGTCGTCGTCGCGGGCAAGCAGCCGTGCTTCGACTGGCTCGACCTCGACGCCGCCCGCGCGCACTGCGCCCGCGGCGCCGGCATCTGGGACTGGGCCGGCACCGAGACCGACCTCGGCGAGCCCGACGTGGTGCTCGCCTGCGCGGGTGACGTCCCCACCCTCGAAGTGCTGGCCGCGGCCTCGCTGCTCCGCAGCCATCTGCCCGACCTCGCGGTACGGGTGGTCAACGTCGTGGACATCGCCCGGCTGCTGCCCATGGAGGAACACCCGCACGGCATGCCCGACAGCGAGTACGACGCGCTGTTCACCCCCGACAAGCCCGTCGTCTTCGCGTACCACGGCTATCCGTGGCTGATCCACCGGCTCGCCTACCGCCGTGCCAACCACCCGCACCTGCACGTGCGCGGTTACAAGGAGGAGGGCACCACCACGACCCCGTTCGACATGGTCGTACGCAACGACCTCGACCGGTACCGGCTGGTCATGGACGTCATCGACCGGGTGCCGGGCCTCGCGGTCCGCGCGGCTGCGTTGCGGCAGCGGATGGTCGACGTCCGCTACCGCCATCACGACTGGATCCGCGCCCATGGGGCGGACCTGCCCGAGGTCGCCGAATGGACCTGGAGCCAGTGACCACGGAGTCGGTGACCACTCGTGCGGCTGAGCTTCGGGTGGGGAACGCCGCCGCCGAGGACGCAAAGGCCGTGCTGGCCGCGCTCGCGAGCAGCCCCGACGGCCTGTCGGGGGGCGAGAAGGGTGAGGCGGCCGAGCGGCTCGCGGCCGTCGGCCCGAACGCCGTACGCACGCACCACGTCCGCGTCCTGGCGGTCCTCGGGCGGCAGCTGCGCAGTGCCCTGCTGATCCTGCTGGCGGTGACGGCCGGCGTCTCGTACTTCTTCGGCGAGCGGACCGGCGCGGTCATCATCGCGGGGATTCTGGTGCTGAGCGTGGCGCTGGGCTTCGTCAACGAGTACCGGGCGGAGAAGGCGGCACAGGCCCTGCACTCGCGGGTGCGGCACACGGCTGTGGTGATCCGCGACGGCGCGGCCACCGAGGCCGATGTGACCGAGCTGGTGCCGGGCGATGTCGTCCGGCTGACGCTGGGGCAGGTGGTCCCGGCGGACCTGCGCCTGCTGGAGTGCACCGCGTTCGCCTGCGACGAGAGCGTCCTCACCGGGGAGTCCGCCCCCGCCGACAAGGACCCGGAGCCGGTCGCCGCGGGGGCGGCCCTGGCCGAGCTGACCTCCTGCGCGCTGATGGGAACGGTGGTGCACGCGGGCAGCGCGACCGGAGTGGTGGTCGCCACCGGGGGCCGTGCCGAGTTCGGGCGGATCGCGCTGGGGCTGGGGGAACGGCAGCCGGAGACCGACTTCCAGGCGGGGTTGCGCCGCTTCTCGATGCTGCTCCTCAAGGTCGCCGCCGCCCTCACGACCGGGATCTTCGTCATCAACCTCCTGCTCCAGCGCCCCCTGCTCGACGCTCTGCTCTTCTCGTTGGCCATCGCGGTGGGCATCACCCCACAGCTGCTGCCCGCCGTGGTGAGCACGAGCCTGGCCACCGGCTCCCGGCAGCTGGCGCGGCGCAAGGTCCTCGTCAAGCGGCTGGTGTGCATCGAGGACCTTGGCGACATGGATGTCCTGGTCACCGACAAGACCGGCACGCTCACCGAGGGCCGCATCCGTTTCGAGGCGGCCCTCGACCCGGCCGGCGCACTCTCCGACACGGTGCTGAAGCTCGGCCTGCTGGCCACCGAGGGCGACCTCGACCACGTCGGCGGCAACGCGCTGGACAGCGCGCTGTGGCAGGCCACGGGCACACCCCCGGCCAGACACCACCGGCTCGCGCTGCTGCCCTTCGACCACGACCGGCAGCTGGGCTCCGCGCTCGTCGAGCGCCCGGACGGCAGCCGCCTTCTCGTCGCCAAGGGCGCGCCCGAGGCGGTCCTGGCCCGCTGCGGTGACGTACCCGAGAAGGCCGCGGCGGTACTCCAGGAGCACTTCGCGGCGGGCAGCCGGGTGGTCGCCGTGGCCACCCGGGACGCGGACGGGCAGACGTCCCTCAGTGCCGCCGACGAGTACCGGCTGTGTCTGGCCGGCTTCCTGGTCTTCCTCGACCCGCCCAAGACCGGCGCCGCCGCCTCACTGCGCCGCCTCGCCGACCTCGGCATCACCGTCAAGATCTGTACGGGCGACAACGCGCTCGTCGCCCAGAAGGTCTGCGCCGACCTCGGCCTGCCGCCCGGCCGCGCCCTCACCGGCCAGGACATCGGTCAGCTGGGCGACGACCAGCTGACCCGTGCGGCCGAGACCACCACCGTCTTCGCCCGCGTCTCGCCCCAGGACAAGGCACGGGTCGTACGGGCGCTGCGGCGCCGGGGCCGCGACATCGGGTTCCTGGGCGACGGCGTGAACGACGCGCTGGCCCTGCACGCCGCCGACGTGGGGCTGTCCGTGGACACCGCGACCGACGTGGCCAAGGACGCGGCCGACGTCCTGCTCCTGGAGAAGGACCTCGGGGTTCTCGCCGACGGGGTCGCCGAGGGCCGCCGGATCTTCGCCAACACCATCAAGTACGTCCTGATGGGCACCTCCAGCAACTTCGGCAACATGTTCAGCGCGGCCGGAGCATCCCTGGTGCTGCCCTTCCTGCCCATGCTGCCCTCGCAGATCCTGCTCAACAACCTCCTTTACGACGCCGGGCAGTTGACCATCCCCACCGACCACGTCGACCCGGAGCAACTGCGCGCGCCCTCACACTGGGACATCGCCTTCATCCGTCGCTTCATGCTCTTCTTCGGGCCCGTCAGCTCCCTCTTCGACTTCCTCACCTTCGCGATCATGATCGAGGTCTTCCACACCGGCGCCGAACTGTTCCGCTCCGGTTGGTTCGTGGAGTCCCTCGCCACGCAGGCGCTGGTCGTCTTCGCCATCCGCACCCGCCGGGTGCCGTTCTACCGCAGCCGGCCCAGCCGCCCCCTGCTGTTCAGCGCCATCGGGGTCGTCACCGTCGCCGTCGCGCTGCCGATGTCCCCGCTCGCGGGACCACTCGGTTTCCAGTCCCTGCCGCTCGGGCTCCTCCTCACTCTGGCCCTGATGGTCGTGCTCTACCTGGTGCTGATCGAGGGCGCGAAACACGTCTTCTACGCCCGCGCCGACGCGCGAGCCGCACATCCGCCGGTACGCCACCGCACCCGCCGGCACCGCATCCAACGGCGGGCCGGCCGCTTCAGCCACCCCGGACCGCTGCGACCCCGGTGACACGCTGTCACCGGGGCCGGGCGGCCCGGAACGGTCAACCGCTCAAGGCTTCCTCGGCATCCCGCCGCGTCGGCCAGTTGTCCCGCCGCTCCCGGGCCACCTCAGCACGGCTGCCGGCCCGCTCCCCGGGCAGGGACACCGATGGTGCGAGGGCAGGTGCCGAGGTGGCCGGCTCGGGGATCACAGCGCTGGTGGACAGCGCGGGGCGCCTGGCGGTCCGGTGCACGCGCCGGCCGGCGGACTCGTCGCCGGTCTCCCTGCTCTGGTGCTCGAAGAAGCGGAGCATCTCCACGGGGAACGGCATCACGAGGGTGCTGTTCTTCTCGGCGGAGACGTCCACCACGGTCTGCAGCAACCGCAGTTGGAGTGCCCCGGGGGTGTCGGCCATCGTCGCGGCGGCGTCGGTCAGCCGCTGGGAGGCCTGGAACTCTCCGTCGGCCGCGATGACCCGCGCGCGGCGTTCCCGCTCGGCTTCGGCCTGCTTGGACATGGAGCGCATCATGGACTCCGGAAGGGCGATGTCCTTGATCTCGACGCGTTCGATGCGCAGACCCCAGGGCTCCTCGGTGGGGGCGTCCATCACCTTCTTGAGTTCCGCGTTGATGTGGTCGCGGTCGGAGAGCAGCGTGTCCAGGTCCGCCCTTCCGATGACCGAGCGGAGCGACGTCTGCGCGATCTGGGAGACAGCGGCAGGATAGTTGCGTACGTTCACCAGGGCCTTGACCGGGTCGATGACCTTGAAGTAAACGACCGCGTCGACGGTGAGCGTCACGTTGTCGGCGGTGATGGACCCCTGCGGCGGGATGCCGAGGACCTCGGTCTGTACGGACACCTTCCGCATCCGGTCCCCGATCGGCCGAATGACGCGCAGGCCGGGCCCTCGTATGTCCGGCAGCAGCCGCCCGAAGCGGAACACCACGCCCTTCTCGTACTGCTGGACGTTTCGCACGCTCAGGGCGAGCAGGCCCAGTCCGGCCACGGCGCACACCGCCAGCACGGTGATCAGAACACCCATGGTTCTCACTTTCCTTACGTCGATGACGGTCCCGGACCCGAGCGGTCCGGGAAGTCCACGGCACGGGAGGACCCCGGCCTGTCGTCTGCGGCGCGGCCGGGGTCTCGGGCTGCTGCTGAGGCTCTGGTGGGGCGGCCCGGCTCAGCCGGGCGAACTCTGCGGTACACCGGCCCGTGCGCGCGGTTCAAGACCGCACGTGATCAGCCCCGACGGCGGATCGGGCAGGGCCGTCGCGAGAGACCGAGGAGAGCCGAAGGGATCCGGAGTGATGGGGAGGAGGACGTGCCTCCGGCGGTCGGCGTGGGGCAAACGGTCGCAGTCATGACGCGCACCCTGCTCCGGGCCGACCGGAACCGGCCCGGCGTGATCAAATCGCCGAAAGTGACAACGTCATGGAAGCCGATGCACGAAATACCCTCGGTAACACCAGAGTACTCCGTTGACGGCCCGAGCGGACTCCCGTCGGGTAGCGCGGCCGGTCCACGTCCGGGCAAGGTGGAGCCTCCCCAGCCGGGTCCGGTGACAACACCCCCGGGAATCGTGCCAGGAATGCGGACCCGGGGGGGGGGGGGACTGGTCCGACGCCACCGTCAACGGACTCCGACTCCCAAGCCCACGCCGTCCTTCACCACGGTGGCCAAACTCTGAATGAGCCGCCGGGCCTCCGCGTCCGTGGCGGCGGGCGGCACCACCAGCAGGTCCCACCGGCCGCGGCCGGGCGCCAGCAAGCACACGGTGGTCGGGGAGCACTGGATGGTCGTCCGGCGCAGGCGTACGACCTGGTTGGTGACGAGCAGCCGGCCCGGGAACGGGGACCACACTGCCTCATCCACGAGGACGCTGGTGACCTGTCCCCAGGCGTGCGGCAGGCCGCCCAGCAGCCTGGGCAGTTCTGACGCCAGATCGGACGAGTGGGGCCACCAGGCACCGTCGATACGCGGGGCCCTGTGGCCCTGCGCCGGCTGGGACGCCAGGCGAAGGCGGAGGCCGGACTTCGAGGAGAGCGGGGGCGATGGGGCGAGTGTCATGGGAACTCCTGAAGGGGATGCGGTCGCTCGGGTCACAAGCGGCGGGCGGCGATACGGTCCGGGGCAGACCGGCGCACGTCCCTGACCCGGTCGAGGGGCGTTCGAAGAGGCGGATCACGACCGCGGGCGGGTCGAACCGGCGCTGACCGATCACATGGCAGAGGGAGTTCACGCGCCACGTGACGTGATGGAGCAGGGCGGTGCGGCCAAGTCCCGCCCACAGCAGGACGTTCAGGGCGGACACCCAGCTGCCGCCGATCAGGCGCCCGGCGGCGAAGGACCGGGCGAGGGCGAGCACACAGGGCCGGGAAGCGCCGGCACACGGCCCGGATGTCACGGTCGGCCGGCAGATCAGGAGCGATGGGAGTCCCCACGCGCGTGCGAGGCCGAGCGCCGCCGGCCTGGGGTCGTCGCGGAACAACCAGTCGACGTGAGCATCCCCCAGTCCCCGCAACGGTCCGTCGTGCTCCGGGGACGGCGGGACGACTGACGGGGAGCGGAGGATGTGGAGAGACATGCGCGGTCCTCGACCTCGGTGACGACGGTGCGGCCGGGGTCTTGGGCTGCGCCTCTTCGGCGTGGGTGTGGCAACGGCATCGCTGAGAGCGAATGCGAGTCGCACGGACGGTGCTACGGGAGCCAGTTGGGCTGGTGGACGTGGAGAGTGGGCGGCGGACCCGTCAGGCGATCTCGCCCTGGTCGGTGCGATGGGTGGCCGATCTGCTCGATTCGAGCCCCGCGTCCCCGTTCCCGAGGCGCCGGGATAACTGCCCCTCCACGCGGCCCTGTCCGCTCGGTTCGCGCTCGGCCTCGGGACGGGGCGGGCGGTGCGGGGCTTCGGATGTCATAGGGCGGAACCTGACCCGGACCTGAGCGGCCCACATCTCTCTTGTGACGAGGACGAGACCGGTCCGGACACTGGCGTACGACGAGCCCTCGACGTTTTCAGCCTACTCCTGCCCGTGGACCAGCCTCCACGGCCGACCGGCCACTCGATCCGGACGAGAGTCGGGAGTACGAGGGCGGTACCTGCGTGACACCCGCTGCGATACCGGCAGCGGCCGGTGGCATCAACGGCCTGATCATCGGCATGTGAGAAAGCCGTCCAGGGGCGGGTGCGATCAGAGCCAGTCCCCGTTCTTGAAAACGAAGTACAGCGTCAGAGAGGCAACGACGATGACGGCGCTGGACACGATGAAACCCGACTGGTGTGCGAAGCCGGGGTAGGGAAGGTTCTGTCCGTAGAAGCCGGTGATCGCGGTGGGCACGGCGATGATCGCGGCCCAGCTCGTCACCTTCTTCATGATCAGGTTCATCCGGTTCGCCTGCACCGACAGGTTGGTCTCCATCACCGAGGCCACCAGGTCGCGCAGCGACTCCGTCCACTCGCCGGCCCGCAGCACGTGGTCGTACACGTCTCGGTAGTACGGCATCAGGGGCCCGTCGACGACGTCGAGGTCGAGGCGCATGAGGGCGTTGACGACCTCCCGCATGGGCAGGACCACGCGGCGGAGCCGGACCAGTGATTTCCGCAGGGCGTAGGACTGGCGCTGTACGGTCTGGATCTGCCGGCCGCCTTCGGCGAAGAGCAGAGCGTCCAGTTCCTCGATACGTTCGTCGAGCTGCCGTACCGCGGCGAAGTGCCCGTCGACGACATGGTCGAGCAGACCGTGGAGCAGAAAGGCGACCCCGTGCGCCGCCAGAGCCGGGGTGCGGTCCCAGCGGGCGACCAGCTCGTCGAGGGCGAACGCTGCGTCCTTGCGGACCGTGATCAGCGCCTGCGGAGTAAGGATGACCGCGAGCTCGCTCATCGTCAGTCCCACGCCGTCCGGGTCGACGGCGACCGCGTAGACACTGAGGAAGTGGTGGGTGCGGTAGTTGTCGAGTTTCGCCCGCTGTCCCTCGTGCAGCGCGTCCTCGAGAGCCAGCTCGTGCAGACCGAGTTCCTCGCCGACCGCCGTGAACTCGGCGCGGTCCGGGCGGTACAGGTCCAACCACACGGTGGTGGACGGGTCCTCCAGACACCGGGAGATGTCCCGGACCGGGAAGTCCTCCTCGGCCAGGGAGCCGTCGCGGTACAGCCGGGTACGGGCCACGTCGCGCACCCTAACGGCACCGGCGGAGCTCCGGCGGACACCACGACCGGGCGTCCACTCCGACGGGGGCACCGCCCCTCGATCGCCTTGAGGGCACCGCCCGGCACATACAGCCCTACGCCCGCCCGGAGCTCCGGAGGTCATTCCTCGGAATCGTGGCGTTCCCCACCGCTCCGAAGGCCCTCCACGGGGACCGTGTATGCCTGACGGGTGCCGGTGTCGATGAGGATCTGTGCGGCATCGGTGACGTTGTCGGCCCGGACAGCCCTGGCCATCGCGGCACGGGCGGCCTCGACTGTCGCGTCGGGCGGGACCACGAGAAGGGAGAAGTGGTCCTGATCGCCGCGAGTGATCAGGACGGTGTCGTCACCCACCGGAAAGGAGTCGATACGGACGACCTGGTCGTCGATCACCAAGCGCGGGGGAAGTTCATCCCAAGCGGTGGCGTCCAGACCGACCCGCGTGATGGAGCCGAGGTGCACGGTCAGCGCGTGGACGAGGTCGGGCAGCTCAGCACCGATGTCGCGGGAACGCGGCCACCACGCACCGTCGAGGTTGCCTTCCCGGGACCGTGTCGTCTCCAACCGCAGAAGGACCGTCCCGGGTTCAGCGGCCCGATGGATCGCGTCCGGCAGAAGACGGGGAGCGCGAGGGATGTCGGATTCGCTCATGGTGTGTCCGCCTGTCTGCGGGAAGCGGTGCCGCCGCCGAACGCGGGACTTCGTCCTCTCACCGTAAGCCGTGCCCCGCCGCAGCGGCTGCGCGACGGTGGACTGCCTGCTCACGCACACGTCCCGGACCTCCGTAGCGGCGTAGAGTGAAAGGACCGGGAGTACTTCGCACACCGGCCGCCATGTCGGTGCCGTTTCCGGTGAGCAACAACACCGGCCTCCGAGAGGAGGCCCGGGGACAGGTCCGCGTCATGACCGCGACCATCGAACCCACGATCATCGAAGAGCGCCTGCCTCCGGCGGCGGCCCGGCTGTCCCTGACCCCGACCGGTTCGGTTCCAGGTCTCCTGGACGGCGCATGGTGGCCCCGCTCCCGTGATCTCCTCCGCGAGATCCCCACTCTGACAGACGCACTGGACGCGTGCTGGGGCCGGATCACCCACGTCACCGTGAACCCGACCCACTGGCCCGTCATCCCGCGCAAGGTCCCCGTCACGGGCCACACGGTGCATGTCGGCTGGTTCGCCGCCGAGCAGGACCCGAGCAAGGTGATCCTCCTCTCCTACACGGTGGGCCGCCTGGACCTGCTGGTGATCCCTCCGGAGGCGGAACCGGCCGCCGCCGCCCGGCTGATGGCAGCGGCAACCTCTCCGGGAGGCATCCGCACCGCCGGCGGTCTGATGGCCGACGAGGCCATCAGACAGGACGCGGCAGAGGCTCATAGCCGGGAAGAGAAATGGGAGACCGACGGCGGAGCCGCTTCGGCTGACGGAGCCGCGATCGGGATCTCGAAGTTCCACCCCCGTCCCGAGGAGGTGAGGACGTGGAGACCGCCGTCACCGTCGTCGTGATCATTCTCGTGATCATCGTGGGATTGATCCTGATCCACCGGCTCAACACACAGCATGACGAAAGGATCAGGGCGTTCCACTACAGCGACGCCCTACCGGGAATCGGTCGGCGGACCCGTAAGAGCGCAGGTGCCGCCGTGCCGAAGGGCCCTCCTACCGACGCCACACACAGTGAGCATCGAGAGGACAGCCGCTGATTCCGATGCGTCGGAAAAACTCCGCGCGGATCCGGTCGTACGTGGTCGACACCACTTCGCTGCCGTCGCGGGGCGCGCAGGAGCTGGCCGTTCACCCGGCCGGGAGGGTTCCGGCCCGGTCAGACCTCCCCCTGCCCGCGCGTTTCCGTGGTTCCCGTAGGGGGACCCGGCGGTCGTGGTGGCGTACGGAGCGGAGCAGCGCGTGCGGGTGCCGGCCGTGCGGGCGCGCTGGCTGCGGCAGACGTTCGTGCACTGGCCCTTCCGCCCGGAGGCCGTGCAGGCTCTCCTGCCGCCGGAACTGACCGTGGACGAGTACGACGGGGCGGCGTGGGTGGGTTTCACTCCGTTCGTCATGTCGGGCGTGCGCCCCGCAGGCCTCCCTGCCTCGGTACCTGGGCTCCCGCCGTTCGCGGAGACCAACCTGCGGACCTACGCGCGGCGCGAGGACGGCCGGGACGGGATCTGGTTCCTGTCCATCGAGGTGGCCTGCCCGCTGATGCTGGCGGCTCGTGCGGTCGGGGCGCCGTACCACCTGGGGCACCTGCGGGTGGCCACCGACGGTGCCACCGTCTCGTACGCCGGATCGCGAGGGGCGCGCGGTGTCTCGTACCGGCTGCGCGTCCGTCCCGGCGACCCCCTCCAGCCGACCGAGCGGGACGTGTGGCTGACCTCGCGCTGGCGCGCGTACACCCGCCGGCTCGGGCGTCTGTGGGAGACACCGGTGGAACACGAACCCTGGCCGCTGGCCCGTGCGGTCGTCGACGTGCTGGAGGAGACGCTGACCTCCGCGGCGGGCCTGCCCTCCCCGCTCGACGGGCCCGTCGTGCACTTCTCCCCGGGGGTCGAGCACGTCCGGCTGGGGGCCTCCCGGACGTCTTCCCCGTGAGCGGGCCGCCGGGCACAGTGACCCACGGCGGGCGGCTGCGTTTCGACGGCTGGATCGCCGGCCTGGGTACGGCGTCCGGGACCCGGGTCGTGCTGGGGCACTGGCCCCGGTCGCCGTTCGGGCCGTTCAGCGACGTGATGCTGGAGCGGCCGGACGGGGAACGGCTGCTGCTCGCTCCCACCCGGGAGACGGCGGATTTCGTCAGTGGCACCTACGTCTTCGACACGGTGCGTGTCCTCCCGGTCGGCGTGCGCGTCACCGGTGACATCTGGAGCGTCACGGCAGGGCCGCTCGACCTGCGTTTCACCGCGGGCCGCCGACGGCTTCTGGGGCTGCTGCTGTGCGCGGTGCCCGGCGTGCTCGCCCGGCAGCCGGCCTGGTGCGCGCTCACCTCCCTTCCCGCCTCCGTGCTGCTGCCCGGCGTGCGCACGCGTGGCAGTGCGCGGGCGGGCCGCCGCGAGTGGTACGGGGCCAGGGACCTGCGGCCCGTCCACGCGGTGTCGGGGCGTTTCGAGGGCGTCGACCTCGGGGCGGCGGCGCCCGTCGTCCCGCCCGTGCGCTTCGGGTTCGGGTCCGTGCCGAGGAACCCCTCGCTCACCCGCGTCACGACAACGGTGGACCTGCCCCCTGAGTGACGACGTACGGGCAGGGGTACCCGGCCGTCCGGAGACGCACCACCACGTACCTCGACAGAGAGGCCGACCCTGAGTGAGGGCTCCGACGAGGAGGCCGGTCGCGCCGGTACGTGAGGATTAGCGGCACGCCAGTGGTTGACCGGCCCGGTCGAGGCACTCGGAGACGGTCACACGACTCCGGCAACCAGAGGGAAATCATGAACACGACGGCACCGACCTCGCTCGACGGTCCGACGCGGCACAAACGGCTGGTGATCTATCTCAACGACCACCTGGCCGGCGCGACGGCAGGCGTCGAACTCGCAGGTCGTATGGCTCAGGAGCACAGTGGCTCGCCCTACGGCGAGACGCTGGAGACCCTCAGGAAGGAGGTCTCCCAGGACCGGCAGGCCCTGGTACGCCTCCTCGCCGACCTCGACGTACCCGTGCGGCGCTACAAGACGTACGGGGCGTGGCTGGGCGAGAAGGTCGCCCGGATGAAGCCCAACGGCCGCCTGTTGCGCCGCTCCGGCCTGGCCCTGCTGGTCGAGCTCGAAGCGCTGCGGCTGGGGGCACAGGGCAAGGCCTCGCTGTGGCGCGGGCTGCTCGCCGCGTCGGCACAGGACTCGCGTCTGGACGCCGACCGGCTGGAGGAGCTGCTGCGCAGGGCGGTGCGGCAGATCAAGACGTTGGACTCGCTGCATGCGCGGGCCGCCACGGCCCTGCTGTTTCCCGCGACGCGGCCGCACCCTGCGTCGACGCCCGCGGCGAGGACCAACACAGCCACCTGAACTGCCGGTCTGCGCCCGTACGAGACGGGGTGCCGCGGGCGGCGCGGGAGTGCTCGCCCGGGCGGCGGAGACGGATCTCGCACGTCTGGCCCATTGTGTTTCTCCAAGGCATCCCTCTGGACCGCCAGTTGCGCAACTGGCGGTCCAGCTCGACGTCGAGCCCGTCGACCCCGACCGACGACGCCACCATCCTGCTGACCGGAGGGCGTGCGGGCCAAAGGCACCGGCTCACGTGCTGACACCGGGGCCGAGGCGGCCATACACCTAGGCCACGGCCTCGCCCGCCGTCGCGATCTCCGGCATCCCGCCGCCGTCCTGTGCGGTGAACTGGGTCCGGTAGAGCTCCGCGTACCGGCCGTCGAGGGCGAGGAGTTCCTCGTGGGTGCCCCGCTCGGCGATCTGCCCGTCCTCGACCACCAGGATCAGGTCGGCCGTGCGGATCGTGGACAGACGGTGGGCGATCACGATGGCTGTCCTGCCCTCCAGCGCCTCGGTGAGCGCCTCCTGGACGGCGGCCTCCGAGGTGTTGTCCAGGTGGGCGGTGGCCTCGTCGAGGATGACGACCCGCTGGCGGGCCAGCAGCAGCCGGGCGATGGTCATGCGCTGGCGTTCACCGCCGGAGAGCCGGTAGCCCCGCTCGCCGACCACGGTGTCGAGGCCGTCGGGCAGGGACCGTACGAGCGTGTCCAGGCGGGAGCGGCGCAGGGCGTCCCACAGCTCGCTCTCGCTCGCCTCCGGGCGGGCCAGGAGCAGGTTGGCGCGGACGGTGTCGTGGAAGAGGTGGCCGTCCTGGGTGACCATGCCGAGGGTGGCGCGCAGGGAGCCGGCGGTCAGGTCGCGGACGTCGACGCCACCGATGCGGACGGCGCCCTCGTCGACGTCGTAGAGCCGCGGCAGCAGTTGCGCGACGGTGGACTTGCCGGCGCCGGACGAGCCGACGAGGGCGATCGTCTGGCCGGGTTCGGCGCGGAAGGAGACGCCGTGCAGGACCTCGGCGCCGCCGCGGGTGTCGAGGGAGGCGACTTCCTCAAGGGAGGCGAGGGAGACCTTGTCGGCGGAGGGGTAGCCGAAGCGGACGTCCTCGAACTCGACGGCGACCGGTCCTTCGGGAACCTCACGGGCGTCCGGTTTCTCCGCGATCAGCGGCTTCAGGTCGAGCACCTCGAAGACCCGCTCGAAGCTGACCAGCGCGCTCATCACCTCGACACGGGCGCCGGCCAGGGCGGTGAGCGGGGCGTACATGCGGGTCAGGAGCAGGGCGAGGGAGACCACGGCACCGGGTTCCAGGCTGCCGCGCAGGGCGAACCAGCCGCCGAGGCCGTACACCAGGGCGAGGGCGAGGGCGGAGACCAGCGTCAGGGCGGTGATGAACACCGACTGGGCGGTGGCCGTGCGCACGCCGATGTCGGCCACCTGACGGGCGCGGGCCGCGAACTCCACGGACTCCTGCTCGGGGCGGCCGAAGAGCTTGACGAGGGTGGCGCCGGGTGCGGAGAAGCGCTCGGTCATGCGGGTGCCCATGGCCGCGTTCAGGGTGGCCGCCTCCCGCTGCATCCGGGCCATCCGGCTGCCCATGCGCCGGGCGGGGATCACGAACAGCGGGAGCAGCGCGAGCGCGAGCAGGGTGATCTGCCAGGACAGGGTGAGCATCACCACAAGGGTCAGCAGCAGGGTGACCAGGTTGCTGACCACGCCGGACAGCGTGTTGCTGAAGGCGCGCTGGGCGCCGATGACGTCGTTGTTGAGACGGGAGACGAGCGCTCCCGTACGAGTGCGTGTGAAGAACGCGACCGGCATGCGCTGCACATGATCGAACACAGCCGTGCGCAGATCGAGGATGAGTCCCTCCCCGAGCGAGGCCGACAGGCGTCGGGCGAGGATGCCGAGCGCCGCCTCGGCGACCGCAATGAGGGCGATGAGCAGGGCCAGACGTACGACCTTGCCCTCGTCGTCGCCCGACACGATCGCGTCCACGACGTTGCCCGCCAGTACGGGCGTGGCCACGGCCAGGAGCGCGGTCGCCACCCCGAGCACGACGAAACGGGCGATTCGGGTACGGTGCGGGCGGGCGAAGGCGCCGATGCGGCGCAGTGTCGCGCGGGCGAACGGGCGGCGTTCCTGCTCGGCGTTCATGACACTGTGCAGCTGTGTCCACGCTGTGGTCTCCATGCTCATGGGAGAGAACGTACGACCTCAAGCGTTGTTGAGGTCAACGCCCGATCGTCAACCGCCCGACCGAAGGACTCGATGACCGCACGTAAGACCCTGGTCCCGCTTCCGCAACCCGCCGTTGGCGCGGCGGGGAAAACCTCTCCTGGTGTGACTGCGGTAGCAGAACTCCCCCAGGGACGCCCTCCCCAGCGCCTCCCCGTCCGCCGTATCCGTCAGATCCTGTGTCTGGTCCCTCTCCTGCTGGTCACCGTCGTGGCGGTGCGGCACCGTTCCGTGCTCGTCGAGGGCTTCGGTCACCTGCGCAACGCCGAGTGGCCATGGCTCGCGGCGGCGACCGGTACCACCTGTCTGACGTGGGTGGCCGCCTCCTTCACCCGGCAGGGCGCCGTGGTGGCGCGGCTGCCCCGGCGGCGACTGCTGGCCACGCAGTTCGCGGCGGGCGCGGCCAACCATCTGCTGCCTACGGGCCTCGGCGCGGGCGCGGTCAACCTGCGGTTCATGACCGTGTGCGGGGTTCCGCTCGCCCGCTCCTCGGCCGCGCTGGCCCTGTATCTGCTGGCGGAGTCGGTCGGCCGGCTCGCCCTGCTGACCGTGCTCTTCGTGGCCTTCCCGGACGCGCTGCGGTTCGGCGCGCTGCTGCCCGACACGGCGGCCGGTCCGCTGCTGCTGGGCCTGGGCGCCGTCCTGGTGACGGCCGTGGGTGTCCTCGCCGGTGTCCGCCGGGTGCGGACGGCGGTGGGCTCCTTCCTGCGGACCGCCCTGTGCGAGGCCCGCTCGGTGCACGCCATGCCGTCCCGGGCGTTCGCCCTGTGGGGCGGTTCGCTCGCCTTCCCGGCCCTCCAGGCGGCCGGTTTCGCCGCGGTGGGACAGGCGCTCGGGCTGCCGGTGGCGCCCGTGCACATGGCCGTCGCGTATCTGGCCGCGACCTGTGCGGTGGCCCTGGTGCCCACGCCGGGCGGAGTCGGCTCGGTGGAGGCGGCCCTGGTGGTGGCGCTGGTGGCGGCCGGCGGCCCAGTGGCCGTGGCCACGGCGGTGGTGCTCGCCTACCGGATCATCACGGTCTGGGTGCCGCTGGTGCCGGGGGCGCTGACGCTGGGTGCGCTGGTGCGGCTGAAGGTGATCTGACCGGCGGCCGGGTCGTTCACCGGTCGCCGAGCGTCACCCGCACGGGGCCGCCCTCGGGGTCGACCAGGTGGGTCCACCGTGCGCTCAGGACAAGGGGCCGATAGGGAAGCGCCCTGGCCAGGCGTTGGCGGTGCAGCGTGCGGCCGTCCTGGGTGACCTGAAGGAGCGGGCGGGTCAGAGAGGCCGTGGTGCGCAGGAGGTACGGCAGACCGCTCTCGGCCGGGGTGACCCGGTTCGGGACGATCCAGCGCAGCGGCGGTCCCACCGACAGGGGGACGCCCTCCGGGTGTTCGGCTCCGGCCAGCGTCTCCAGCACGGCACCGGCCACGTGTGCCCCCTCGCGGGCCGCGGTCGCCGCGCTCTCCACGGGGTGCAGCACACTGCCGACCGCGAACACGCCGGGCCGTGAGGTGCGCAGCGACCCGTCGACGGCCGGGCCCAGGGTGCCGGTGTCCAGGGTCAGGCCGCCGCGCCGGGCGAGTTCGTGATCGGGCACGAAGTCGCCGGTGAACACGACGGTGTCGCAGGGCAGTACGGCCGTTCTGCCGTCACGGTGCCGTACGCGGACGCCCGACAGCCGTGCGTGTCCGAGGAGTTCGGTGACCGTGGCGCCGGTGAGAAGCGGAATCCCTTGCCGGAGTCGGGCGTCGGCGGCGCGGGTGGGTGTGGTCCGGGCGCGCGGCAGGTCGGTGAGCATGGCGACGACCACCGCTCCGGCGGCCCGTACGGTGGCGGCGGCCGCGTAGGAGACGCCCTCGGCGCCGACCACGACCGCGCGCTCCCCGATGTGCTGTCCGTGGAGGTGCACGGCCTGCTGGAGTTCGCCCGTGGTGAGGACTCCGGCCGGGCGGGTGCCGGGGACGAGCCGTGCGGAGCGCGGGCGTTCGCGGGCACCGGTGGCCAGGACCACCGCCCGCGCCCGGATCGTCTCCGGTCCGCCCGGGCCGACGGTGTGCAGCGACAGCGGGCCCGCCCAGTCGAGGGCGGTGACTCCGGTGCGTACGACGGCTCCGGCGCGCTCGGCGGCCGTGACGAGGAGCCGGGCGTAGGCGGGGCCGGTCAGGTGCCGCGACCAGCTGCCGTAACCGCCGTGGGCACAGTGCCGCGGCACTCCTCCGGCCTGCTGTTCCCGGTCCAGGACCTCGACGTGGGCCACCTGAGCATCAGCCAGCCGAGCGGCCGCCGCCAGCCCGGCGGGACCGGCACCGACGATCAGGACATCGACGTGGCGGTCGCCGGTCATGAGCGGCCCCTTTCACGCGGAGCGGGGGGCCGGACCTGCCCGCGCGGCGCCGCGGACTGGGCCTGCCCGCGTGGCGCCTGGGTCCGGGCGAGCCTGCGTGGCGCCGGGGGCCGGGGCCGCCCACGCCGCGACCAAGGCCGGACATCCCCGCGCGTCGCCCAAGACTGGACCCGCGCACGCGGCACCCTCGGCCAAGCCCACCCGCGCCCGGTCCAAGACCGGCCATCCCCGCGCGCCACCCACCACCCGACCTGCCTGCGGGACGCCCGGGGCCGGACCTGCCCCTGCCCCTCCCAAGACTGGACATCCCCGCGCGCCACCGAAAGTCGGCGTTCCCCCGTCGCCGCCCCCGCGAACGGCCCCCACCCCCCGCTCACTTCCGCGCCCCCTCGAACAACTCCCGCACCACGGCCCCGCAGTAGAACCCCTGGCACCGCCCTGCCCGGGCCCGGGTCCGGCGGCGGAGTCCGTCGAGGTCGGCCGGGGGGATCGGGCCCGTGAGGGCGTCGCGGATCTCGCCGCGGGTCACGCGCTCGCAGTGGCAGACGAGGGTGCCGTACTCCGGGTCTGCGGCGATGAGTTCGGGCCGCTGGTAGGGGCGCGGGAAGGCCTCGCCGAGGTTGGGCATGCGGATGGGGTCCAGGTCCGTGGCCGGGCCGAGGGCAAGGCCGGCCTCGGCGAGCAGGCTCGTCACGTGCGCGGCGATGGCCAGCGACGCGGTCAGTCCGGTCGATCGGATGCCGCCGACGGTGACGTGCGCCTGCTCGGGATGGGCCGAGATGCGGTAGTCCTCGTGCTCGGTGGCGGCGCGCAGGCCCGCGTAGACGGCGGTGACCTCCTCGTCGAGCAGGCCGGGGAGGATGCGGCGGCCCTTGTCGCGGAGTCCTTCCAGGCCGTCGGCGGTGGTCAAGGTGGCCCGCTTGTCGTCCAGGTCCTCGGCGGTGGGGCCGAGGAGGACGTTGCCGTACACGGTGGGAGCGACCAGAACGCCCTTGCCGAGTGCGGTGGGTACCGGCAGCAGAATGTGCCGTACGAGGTCGCGGGCGAACTTGTCGAAGACGAGGAGCTGGCCGCGGCGCGGGGCGACGCTGAAGTCGTCGTGGCCGAGGGCGCGGTCGAGGGTGTCGGCGTGCAGGCCGGCGGCGTTGACGAGCCAGCGGGTGCGCAGGGGGCCACGTGAGGTCGTCAGGTGGTGGGTGCCGTTCACGTGAGCGGCCTGCTCCACGCGGGCGTTGAGGTGCAGGTCGACTCCGTGCCGGACGGCCTGGGTGGCGTACGCCAGAGTCGTGGTCCAGGGACAGATGATGCTTTCGCCGGGCACGTGCAGGGCGCCCAGCGCGCCGGGGCCGAGGTGCGGCTCGCGGTCGTAGAGCTCAGCGGGGCCGATCAGGCGGGTGTCCGTGCAGTCGTTGCGCTCGGCTTTCTCCGCCAGCCGGGGCAGCGCGGCGAGTTGCTCCTCGTCCCAGGCGACGAGGAGCGCGCCCACGGGTTCCACGGGGATGCCGGTCGCTGCCGCGTACGCGGCGAGCAGCCTGGCGCCCTCGCGGACCAGGCGTGCCTCCAGGAAGCCGGGGGTGGCGTCGAAACCGGTGTGCAGGATGGCGGTGTTGGCCTTCGAGGAGCCCTGTCCCACGTCGGCCTCCGCCTCGACGAGCGCGATGCGCAGGTGCGGGTGGTGGGCGAGGCTCCGGGCGATCGCGCTGCCGACGACTCCGGCGCCGATGACCGTGATGTCGTAGGGCGGCGAGGGCAACGGCCCGTGCCGGGTGACCGCGCCGTGCGCAGGAGTCGTCATGCGGGGGTGCCTGCGCACGGGAAGGAGCACGGCAGTGCCCGGAAGGGGCGCGGGGAACGGCGCGACCTGCCACGACGGCGCTGCGGACGAGCGAGCGCGGATCGCGCCCCCTTCATCCGTCCGCCCCTTCGAGAAGCGCGTTCACAGCGGCTTGGAACACGGCCAGTCGCTCCGCCGCTTCCTCGGACGACACCCTCGGTTCGTACACCGCGGCCGGTTTCCAGTCCGGCAGGACGTCCGTCACCTCCAGGCCGGGTTCCGCGCCGAGGCGGGCCAGGCTGCCCACGCCCAGCGCCGTCGCGTCCGGCAGTGCCGACACCTCCACGGGGCGTTGCAGCAGGTCCGCCTGGGTCTGCATGAGGAGGGTGGAGCGAGTGAGGCCGCCGTCGACGCGCAGGGCGTCCAGCGGCGCGCCGAGTTCCGTGGCGGCGGCCTCGGCGAGCAGGACGACCTGTGCCGCCAGGCCTTCGCACAGTGCTCGCACCAACTGCCCGGGGCCGGTGCCCAGGCCGAGGCCGGTGAGGGAGCCCCGCAGGTCGCCCCGCCACCACGGGGCCGCGAGTCCGGCGAGGGCCGGGACGAAGGTGACCCCGCCGCTGTCGGGCACCGCACCTCCCACCGCGTCGAGGTCGGCTGCGCCCTTGATGACGCCCAGGTCGGTGAGCCAGCGGACCGCGGACGCGGCCGTGTACACCTGGCCGTCGAGGCAGTAGTCGGTCCGCCCGCCGAGCTGCCAGGCCACACAGCTCACCAGTCCCGCATCACCGCGCCGGGGCACGGTCCCGGTGTGCGCGAGCAGGAAAGCCCCCGTTCCGTAGGTGCACTTGGCGCCGCCGGGGGCCGTGACGCGCTGGGCGAGCAGGGCGGCCTGCTGGTCCACGGCCAGACCGGTGAGCGGGATCTCCGGGCCGAACGCCCTTGTCACGCCGACCTGTCGGGCGTTGTCGACGACCTCGGGGAGCCGTTCGTCCGCGAGGCCGTACAGGTCGAGGGCGCGCTCCGACCACTGCGCGCGGTCCAGGTCGAGGAGCTGGGTACGGCCTGCGGTGGCGGCGTCCGTGACGAAGGCGCCGGTGAGCCGGTGGACGAGCCAGGCGTCACTGGTGGTGACGACGCCCTCTCGGGTGAGGTGCCGTCGTATCCAGGCCATCTTGGGCGCGGCGAAGTACGGGTCGAGCGGAAGCCCGGTCAGCGCACGCAACTCGTCTGCACACCAGGAGAGCTCGGAGCACACGGACTCCGCCCGCCGGTCCTGCCACACGAGCGCGTCGGTGAGCGGCCGGCCCGTCGTCGGGTCCCAGGCGAGCACGGTCTCGCCCTGGTTGGCGAGGCCCAGCGCGACCACCGCTTCGCCCGCCTCGGCCAGCGCCCGCGAACCGGCCTCGAGCACCGAGTCGTACAGCTGCGCGGGGTCGGCCTCGACCCGTCCGGCGGGCAGGTGGCGGGGGCGCACCTCGGCGAATCCGGTGCCGAGGACACCGCGTTCGGGACAGATCACCAGGGCCTTGGTGCCGGATGTGCCCTGATCGACGGCGAGCACCGGACCGGTCATCACGTCCCTCCCTGAGCGATCACGGTCCGACAGCCTGCCGTCGTCGTCCGCGCCGCGTCAAGCCGCCCCCACCAGCGGTTACTTGACCGCGTTGACTGGCTGATCACCAGTCAACTCCCCTTTTCTGAAAAGCAGTTCTGAATGATCGGAAGGTGGTGTGCGGTCGAATGCCCGCCCCTATAGTGACCGCCGACCAACGCGATCTCCTCAACCGCCGCCCCGAGGAGGGCTGTTGTTACTCCACCCTGCCGTTCTGCCCGGTCCCGTGTCCGTGGCGGGCAGGTGATGGCCAGAGAAGGAGCACGCCCCGTATACGATCCCGCCGGCCACGACCCGGAGCTGCGCGCGGCCGTCCAGGAGGTCCGCGCCGGGCGCTGGATGTCGATGCGCACCCTGCTGGAGCGGACCACCGCCTGGTGGCAGTGGACCCAGCGCACCCAGGTGCTGGCCGCGGCGGCCGCGGGGACCGACGTCGTGCGGACCTGGCTCACCGAGGAGCCCGGCAGCGTGCCGGCCACGGTGATGCGGGCCCGGGTCGCCGTGGAGCGCGCGCTGCGGGCCCGGCGCGAGCGGCACCGCCGTACGCACGAACTGTGGATCGAGGCCTGGGACGTCAGCCGGACCGCCGCCCGGGTCGCGGCCCACGACCCGGTGCCCTGGGTGTGCCTGCTGGCCCTGGCGCAGCTGGACCACCGGCGGCTGTGGGAGGAGCACCGGGCGAAGCCGCCGGCGCCGATGCTGCCGCCGGGGCCCTGGGGGCTGCTGGCCGAGGCCGGCAGACGGGACCCGTACAACCGCGAGGCCCACCACCGCATGCTCCAGTTCCTGTACGCGCAGGCGTCGTCGGAGCGGCTGGCGGAGGCGGTCGGCTTCGCGCACTGGGCCGCCGGGTCCGCCCCGCCGGGGTCCGCACTGCACGTCCTGCCGCTGTACGTACGGGTGGAGCGCTACCGGCGCGGCGCCGGGCCCGGTTCCGCGCTCGACCTGCACTGGGTGGCCGAGGACGCCATCCGGGAGGCGGACCGGGCGCACGACGCCTGGTTCGCGCGGGCCCCCGCCGAGGAGCGCACCCCGCTCGACCTCAACCATCTCGCCCACGCCCTGTGGGGCGCCCTGCGGTTCGAGGGGGCGACCGAGGTGTTCGACGCGCTCGGCCCGTACTACACGCCCCTGCCGTGGTCCTACCGTGCCGACGCCGGTGGTGAGCGGGGCCAGGGTGCACAGGTCTTCCTCCAGGCGCGGGCGCGCAGCCGGTCCGCGACGCACGGCCCCTGACTCCCGTACCACTCCCGTCACTTCATCGGAGGTCTCCGTATGTCGTCCGCACCATCGGTCTCCCCGGAAGTCCCGCAGCCCGACGAGGAGCAGCGACTGCGCGAACTCGGCTACCGGCCCGTCCTCGCCCGGCGCATGGGCGGCTTCGGCAACTTCGCGATCAGCTTCTCGGTGATCTCGATCCTGTCCGGCTGCATGACCCTGTACGGCTTCGGCATGGGCGCGGGCGGCCCCGCGGTGATGCTGTGGGGCTGGGCGGGCGTCGGCCTGTTCGTGCTGTGCGTGGGACTCGCGCTGGCCGAGGTCACCAGCGCGTATCCGACGTCCGGCGCCCTGTACTACATGGCGGACCGGCTCGGCGGGCGCCGTTGGGGCTGGTACACGGGCTGGCTGAACCTGCTCGGGCTGCTCGGCGCGATCGCCGGCATCGACTACGGCGCCGCCCTGTTCGCGGGCGCGTTCGCCAACCTTCAGTGGGGCTTCGAGCCGACCCCCGGCAAGACCATGCTGATCTTCGTGGGCATCCTGTTGCTGCACGCCGTGCTGAACCTGTTCGGCGTCCGGCTGGTCTCCGTGCTCAACTCGATCAGCGTGTGGTGGCACCTGGCCGGTGTGGGGGTGATCGTCGGCGCCCTGTGGACCGTCCCGGACAGCCACCGGTCCCCGTCCTTCGTGTTCACGGAGTTCGTCAACGACACCGGCTGGCACAACCCGGTCTACGTGGCGGCGATCGGCCTGCTGCTCGCGCAGTACACCTTCTCCGGCTACGACGCCTCCGCCCACCTGTCCGAGGAGACCTCCAACGCCTCGGTGTCGGCGGCCAGGGGCATCGTGCGGGCGATCTGGGTGTCGTGGATCGCCGGGTTCGTGCTGCTCGCGGGGCTCACCTTCGCGATCCAGGACTACGACGCCACGCGGGCCAGCGCGACCGGGGTGCCGCCGGCCCAGATCCTGCTGGACGGTCTCGGCACGGACGGCGCGAGCGCGCTGCTCGTCGTGGTGATCGTGGCCCAGCTGTTCTGCGGCAACGCCGAGGTGGCCGCGGCGAGCCGGATGGTGTTCGCGTTCAGCCGGGACAAGGCCCTGCCGGGGTCCGCGCTCTGGCGGAAGGTCAGCGCCCGCACCCAGACGCCGGTCGCCGCCGTGTGGCTGTCGGTGGTAGTCGCCGGTGTGCTCGCCCTGCCGTCGCTGTACTCGGCCACCGCGTACGGCGCGGTGACCGCGATCAACGTCATCGGCATCACACCCGCGTACGCCATTCCCGTGTTCCTGCGGCTGCGCGCGGGGAGTCGTTTTCAGCCGGGTCCGTGGAGCCTGGGCCGGTGGAGCAGGCCCATCGGATGGACGGCCGTGGTGTGGGTGGCTTGTGTGACGGTGCTGTTCTGCCTGCCGCAGTCCTCGCCGGTGACGGTGGACACGATGAACTACGCCTCCGTGGCCCTGGCCGTCGTCCTGCTTCTCGCCACGGTGTGGTGGTTCGTGGCCCGGCGTTCGTACGGAACGCCCACGACGGCCGCGTACTCGGACCGGGAGCAGGCCGAACTCGCCGAGGGGATCGTCTGAAACCCGGCGATCCGGCGCCCTGCCCGGTACGAACTCCCGTGTCGGATACGGCAGGATGAGCGGTCGCGTCGGCCACGGAACCTTCACACGGCCGACGCGATCGCACTTCCCGCAATATTCGAACAGGTGGCAACGTGACGGCATTTCAACGGGATCTCACCATGGACGACATGCTCGGCGCCGGCATCGCCGTGGTCGCCGGTCTGGTGGCGGCCTTCCTGCTGCGCATGCTGCTCAAGTGGCTGGGCAAGCACGCGGACCGCACCAAGTGGGGCGGCGACGACGTCCTCGTGGCCGCGCTGCGGACCGTGGTGCCCTCGGCGGCGATCGCGGGCGGCATCGCCGTCGCCGCGGCGGCGCTGCCGCTGACCAAGGGGGTTCAGCGCACGGTCAACCAGGTGCTGACCGTGCTGCTGATCTTCGTCGTCACGGTGGCGGCGGCCCGGCTGGTCGCGGGGCTGGTGCGGACGGTCACGACGTCCCGCTCCGGAGTCGCCGGGTCGGCCACGATCTTCGTCAACATCACCCGGGTGCTGGTCATGGCGATCGGCTTCCTGGTCGTGCTCCAGACCCTCGGCATCTCCATAGCGCCCATGCTCACCGCCCTCGGCGTCGGCGGTCTGGCGGTCGCGCTGGCCCTCCAGGACACCCTCGCCAACCTCTTCGCGGGCATCCACATCCTCGCCTCCAAGACGGTCCAGCCCGGTGACTACATCCGGCTGGCCAGCGGCGAGGAGGGCTACGTCGAGGACATCAACTGGCGTCAGACGACGGTCCGCGCGCTCTCCAACAACCTGATCGTCGTCCCCAACGGTGAGCTCGCCAAGACGAACATGACCAACTTCATGCGTCCCGAGCAGCAGTTGACGATCCTGGTCCAGGTCGGGGTGGCGTACGACAGCGATCTGGACCATGTCGAGCGGGTGACCTGCGAGGTCGTCACCGACGTCATGACGCGGATCGAGGGCGCGGTCCCGGAGCACGAACCGCTGGTCCGCTTCCACACCTTCGGCGACTCGCGGATCGGCTTCACGGTCATCCTGGGCGTCGGCGAGTTCAGCGACCAGTTCCGCATCAAGCACGAGTTCATCAAGCAGCTGCACAAGCGCTACCGCGAGGAGGGCATCCGGATCCCGGCACCGACCCGGACCGTGGCCCTCCAGCAGGGCTCGGTGTCGATTCCGCACCAGCGCGGCGCGCAGACGGTGATCGAGCCGGGCGAGGTCTCCACCGCACGGCCCGACTAGACCACGCCCTGCGTACCGGACCGGCGTGGCGAAACGGCACCCCCGGGCCCGGCTCGTGGCGCAGCAACGATCGGAGGCCCCCCGCACAACCGGGGCCAGGCTCGCGACCGCAGTAGCGGGGAGCCGCCCGGGCTGACTCCGCCGCGCGGCCCGACCAGGTCACGCCCTGCGCACCGGACCGGACCGGCGTCACGGAACGGCGCACCCCGGGCCCGGCTCGTGCGCACAACCGGGACCGGGCTCGCGACCGCGACACCGCGAAGCCGTGGCTGCGGGAGCCGCCTGGGCTGATCGGGAGCGCCGGCCCCGTCGGGGTTCGGCTACAGGGTGGCCGAGTTGTCGTGCGGGGCGCTCGGCCGGTTCTGCGGCTGGCGAAGGGCCGAACTGACCGGCGTCACCGTCCAGTCCGGGTGACCGGGCATCCTCGGGGTCTTCGTGCCGTAGAGCCAGTCCCGCAGGAAGCCCGACTGGTCGGTGCCGGAGACCTCCGAGGCGACGGCGATGTAGTCCTCCGTGGACGCCGAGGCGTTGCGGAAGCGCTCCAGGAACGTGGACTCGATCGCGGCGAAGACGCCCTCGCCTACCTGCTGGCGCAGCGCGTACAGGACGAGGACGCCGCCGAGGTAGCGCTGGCTGTCGAAGAGGTTGGCCTCGTTCGGGGCGGCGACCGGGCCCGAGGTCCTGCGCCACTGGTCGCCGCGCGCGTACGTGTCCTTCATACGGGCTTCCATGGTGGTGAGGCCGAGGGAGTCGGTCCAACCGCGCTCGTAGCGGTACAGCAGCCCGTAGAAGTCGGCGTGGCCCTCGTTGAGCCACAGATCGGACCAGGTCGCCGGGCTCACGCTGTTGCCGAAGTAGGAGTGGACCAGCTCGTGCATCATGTGCGAGCCGATGCTCTTCTCTGCCTGGAGCAGGAAGTTCGGCTTGTACAGGGTGAGGGTCTGGGTCTCCAGGCCCGTGAAGTCGAAGGCGTTCGAGGCGTCGTTGTTGCAGGGCAGCAGGCCGTACGTCTCGAAGGGGAAGGCGCCGAGCCGCTGCTCGATCCAGCTCACCAGGTTCGGGGTGAGGGCGAGGGCGGGCTCCAGGGCGGTGGCCCGCGCGGTCGGCACGACGTCCCGGAGCGGGAGTCCGTGCGGGCCCTGCCGGTCCTTGATCACGTAGTCGCCGACCGTGATCTGCACGAGCTCCGTGGCGATCGGCTCCCGGGACCGGTAGCAGTACGCGGTCCGGCCGTCGCCGAGGTCCTCGGTGCTCACCAGCCGGCCGCTCGCGACGCCCTTGAGGCCCGCCGGGACCGTGATGCGGAACGTGAAGTCGGCCTTGTCCGAGGGGTGGTCGTTGCACGGGAAGACGGTGTGCGCCGCGTTGGGCTGGGGGCAGAGCGCGAAGCCGTCCGGGGTGGGCACCCAGGCGGTGGGGGCGAGGGCGGCGCGCGGGTCCGCCGTGTACGTCACGGTCACGGTCGCCGTGGTCCGCGCGGGCAGGGAGGCGGCGGGGGTGATCCGCAGCTTCTGGCCGACCTGCTCCCGGGTGGCCGGGACGCCGTCGAGCAGCACCTCGTGCACGTCGAGGCCCAGCGCGTCCAGGGAGAGACGGCTCAGCTCCTGGGTGGTGGTGAGCGTCAGGGTCGCCGTCGCGTCGACCAGCCGGGTCGTGCCGTCGTACGCGAGGTCGAGGTCGTACGAGGAGACGCGGTAGCCGTCGTTGCCGAGGCCCGGGAAGACGGGATCCCCGAGGGTCTCCGGGCCAGGGGTGCCGGTCTCCGGGTCCGCGTGTGCCGGGCCGGCCACGGACAGGGCCGCCACGGTGCCGAGCAGAGCTGCCGGTGCCGTCACTCTGGTGCGATATCTCATGGTCTGCTTTCCCTCGGGCGGCCGGTCGGTCGGGTCCGGCCGTCGGATGACTGCGATCAACGTGCATGACCACAAGATCAGACGCCTCGGTTGCCTCGGGGGAGGTACAGGATCTTCGCAAGCAGTCGAGGACCGCTGTCGAGGCCGGCTCGATCACGAGATATCTTGATGTCGAGCAATGTTGCAGACGTGGAGCGGAGCACCCGGTGACTGACTCGACCATCATCTATACGCACACTGACGAGGCCCCGGCCCTGGCGACGTATTCCTTCCTGCCGGTGGTCCGGGCGTACGCCTCGCAGGCGGGTGTCTCCGTGGAGACGCGGGACATCTCGCTGGCCGGGCGGATCATCGCCGTGTTCCCGGAGTACCTGACCGAGGACCAGCGGATCCCGGACGCCCTGCACGAGCTGGGCGAGCTGGCGAAGACGCCCGAGGCCAACATCATCAAGCTGCCGAACATCTCGGCGTCGATCCCGCAGCTCAAGGCCGCCGTCGCCGAGCTGCAGGCGCAGGGCTACGCGCTGCCGGACTACCCGGACGACCCGAAGACCGACGAGGAGCGGGACATCCAGGCCCGCTACGACAAGGTCAAGGGCTCCGCCGTGAACCCGGTCCTGCGTGAGGGCAACTCCGACCGCCGCGCCCCCGCCTCGGTCAAGAACTACGCCAAGAACCACCCGCACCGCATGGGCGCCTGGTCCTCGGACTCCAAGACCAACGTGGCGACCATGGGCGTGGACGACTTCCGCTCCACCGAGAAGTCCGTCGTGATCTCCGAGGCCGGCTCGCTGCGGATCGAGCTGGTCGGCGACGACGGCTCCACCACCGTGCTGCGCGAGTCGGTACCGGTCCTCGAGGGCGAGGTCGTCGACGCCTCGGTGCTGCACGTGGCCCCGCTGCGGGAGTTCCTCACCGCGCAGATCGCCCGCGCCAAGGCCGAGGACGTGCTGTTCTCCGTGCACCTGAAGGCCACGATGATGAAGGTCTCGGACCCGATCATCTTCGGCCACGTGGTGCGCGCGTTCTTCCCGAAGACCTTCGCGCAGTACGGCCCCACGCTCGCCGCGGCCGGCCTGACCCCGAACGACGGTCTGGGCGGCATCTACAAGGGCCTGGAGTCCCTGCCCGAGGGCGCCGAGATCAAGGCGTCCTTCGACGCCGAGCTCGCCGAGGGCCCGGCCCTGGCGATGGTCGACTCCGACAAGGGCATCACCAACCTGCACGTGCCGTCCGACGTGATCGTGGACGCCTCGATGCCGGCCATGATCCGCACCTCGGGTCACATGTGGGGCCCGGACGGCCAGGAGGCCGACACCCTCGCGGTCCTGCCGGACTCGTCGTACGCCGGTGTCTACCAGGCCGTGATCGAGGACTGCCGTGCCAACGGCGCCTACGACCCCTCGACCATGGGCTCGGTGCCGAACGTCGGCCTGATGGCGCAGAAGGCCGAGGAGTACGGCTCCCACGACAAGACCTTCGAGATCCAGACCACCGGCACGGTCCGCCTCGTCGACCAGAACGGCAACGCCGTCATCGAGCAGACGGTCTCCGCCGGCGACATCTTCCGCGCCTGCCAGACCAAGGACGCCCCGATCCGCGACTGGGTGAAGCTGGCCGTCACCCGCGCCCGCGCCACCGGCAGCCCGGCCGTGTTCTGGCTGGACGAGACCCGCGCGCACGACGCCAACCTGATCGCCAAGGTCAACACCTACCTCGCGGAGCACGACACCGAGGGCCTGGACATCCGGATCCTCAACCCGGTCGAGGCGACCAAGCTGTCGGTGGAGCGCATCCGCCGCGGCGAGGACACCATCTCGGTGACCGGCAACGTCCTGCGTGACTACCTGACCGACCTCTTCCCCATCCTGGAGCTGGGCACCAGCGCCAAGATGCTGTCGGTCGTCCCGCTGATGGCGGGCGGCGGTCTGTTCGAGACGGGCGCCGGCGGTTCCGCCCCGAAGCACGTCCAGCAGCTGGTCAAGGAGAACTACCTGCGCTGGGACTCCCTCGGTGAGTTCTTCGCGCTGGTCCCCTCCCTGGAGCAGTACGCCGACTTCACGGGCAACTCCCGCGCGAAGGTCCTGGCCGACACCCTGGACCGCGCCACGGCGACCTTCCTCAACGAGGACAAGTCCCCGACCCGTCGCGTCGGCGGCATCGACAACCGCGGCAGCCACTTCTACCTGTCCCTCTACTGGGCCCAGGAGCTGGCCACGCAGACCGACGACGCGGACCTGGCGAAGGCCTTCGCCCCGCTCGCCGAGACGCTCGCCGCGAACGAGCAGAAGATCGTCGAGGAGCTCAACGCCGTCCAGGGCAATCCGGCCGAGATCGGCGGCTACTACCAGCCCGACCCGGCCCTGGCCGCGAAGGTCATGCGCCCGTCGACGACGTGGAACGACGCGCTGGCGTCCCTGAGCTGACGCAGGCTCGCTTCGTCATCCCGCCCCGGTCGGCTTCTGCCCGGCCGGGGCGGTGTCGTGTCCGGAGGGTGTCCGGGCCTCCTGAGGCCGCCGGGGCCGGGACGGCTCACCGGGAGCTCACCTGCCGGTTGCTGATGTTCATGCTGAGATGGTGCACCACGCCACTGACAACGCCCCGGGAGCAGCCGTATGTCCTCGTTCGACCTCGTGCCCGGCGCCGGGGAATCACCCGTGATCCTCCATGTGCCGCACTCCTCCCGGGAGATACCGGACGACGTACGAGCCGGGATCGTGCTGGACGACTCCGCGCTGGAGCGGGAGCTCGATCACATCGTGGACGCGCACACCGCGGAGCTCGCCGAGGAGGCGGCCCGGCTGGCCCGAATGGCACCGTGGCGGTTCGTGAACCGGCTCTCGCGGCTGGTCGTCGATCCCGAGCGGTTCCCGGACGAGCGGGAGGAGATGCTCGCCGTCGGGATGGGGGCCGTCTACACGAAGACCACGGGGCGGGAGGAGCTGCGGCCCGCGGACACCGACCCCGAGCCGCTGATCACACGCTACTTCCGGCCGTACGCCCGGGCGATGACCGACGCCGTGGCCGAGCGGCTGGCCGTCGCCGGGCGGGCCGTCGTCATCGACGTGCACTCCTATCCGAGCGCGCCGCTGCCCTACGAGTTGCACGGCGCGGGGCCGCGGCCGCCGGTCTGTCTCGGTACCGATTCCTTCCACACGCCACCCGAACTGCTCGCCGCGGCGCGGGAGGCGTTCGGGGAGGTCGGGCTGGACAGTCCGTTCCGTGGGACGTACGTGCCGCTGGAGTTCTACGGCCGCGATCCCCGCGTGAGCGCCCTGATGGTGGAGATCCGGCGGGACACGTACATGACGGAACCGGGCGGCCCCGCCGGGCCGGGGCTCCACAAGCTCGCGCAGGCACTCGCCGCTCTCGTGGACGCCCTGGCCGGGTAGACCACCACCCCGGCGGAGCAGGCCCCTCCCCCGGTGCGGGCGTGGCCCCCCTCGACCGGGCCGGGGCCGGACGCTCGACCGGCTACCGGGGCGGCGCCTCGCGGTTCCGTCCGGCGAGTCCGTCCGGCACCGGAAGCAGATGATCCGCGGGCCCCCAACCCCCGCCGTCACGCGGTGACCGCGCGGTTCAGACCGTCAGCCAGTCGGTGACGATCACTTCGTCGCCGGTCCGCAGCCGTAGCGCGAAGGGGCCGGAGGGGGAGGTCTCGTACGTGAAGCGGCCCATGTCGTCGGTGGTGAGCGGTGAGCCCGCCTGCGGACCGCTGAGCACCTCGATGCGGGCCGACTGGGGCGGCAGCACCTGTCCCATGAGGCCCTGCGGGGTGAGTTCGACGTCGACCGTCACCTCGCCCGCGTGGAAGGTCAGCATCCGCGGCGCTCCCGTAGCTCCCCTCACCGGCAGGGCGTCCACCACCGAGTCGAAGGTGAGTTCGGCGATCCGGCTGTCCAGGTCGTGCAGCGCGAACGCCTCCACGGCGTTCTGCCGCAGGGCGGCCGGTACGGGGTCCAGGATGGCCGTCGCCTGCCGGAGCTCCTCCTCCAGCAGTTCGAGGGCGAACTCCTCGTCCGGCAGCGCCTCTTCGTCGACGCCGAGGACGTCGTCGCCGAGGTCGTCGTTCATGTCGCTCATACCGCCCCCCGGGCTTCGAGCCGCGCCCGCAGCCGCCTCAGGCAGCGCTGGCGCAGTGGTCCGATACTGCCCACCGCGATGCCCAGGGCGGCGGACACCTCCTGGTAGCCGGGCCTCGGCGAGGCCATCAGGACGCGGAGCAACTGCCGGCAGCGCTCACCGAGTTCCTCGAACTCCTGCCACAGGTACCGCACCCGCTCGCTCTGGGCGGCGGCCTCCTCGGAGTCGATGAACGACTGCTCGGGTGTACGGTCCTCGCTGATCCGGTCCAGGAGTTGCGGATCGTCAGTGACGGTCAGCCGCCTCAAGCTCTTGAGCACCTTCAGGCACTCGTGGCGTGCGGTGCTCGCCAGCCAGGACTTGGCCTTGTCGGGTTCACGGATGCGTCCGAGGTGCTGGGCGAAGCGGAACCACACGGTCTGGTACACCTCGTGCGCGTCGGCGTCGGAGAGCCGGTGCGCGCGCACCACGGCCCAGACCAGTGGGCTCAGCCCTTCCACGAGCGCCTTCCAGGCCGCCGCGTCACCGTCGACGGCGGACTGGACCAGCACGCCGACATCTGCTCGGTCCACGGTCCCACCCCTCGTGTACGGCAAGTCATCGTACGCCGTGGAAGGGACCGTTCCGGCCGTCATGTGCCCACCGGGCGCTGCACCACCGGCACCGGGCGCCAGCCGGCCGGCTTCAGCGCCGGTACGTGCGCCCCGCGCACTTCGGCGAACTGCGTGTTGGTGGCAAGCAGTTGCTGTCGGGCGGCGCGCGGGTCGGTCTCCTTGTTCGCGGTCATGTGGGCGGCGACCAGACCTGCCACGACGGGGGTCGCGAAGGAGGTGCCGCTCCAGTGGGCGTACCCCTCGAACATCACCTGGTCCGGCTTGGCGGTGCTGCCGTCCTCGCTCAACGCGCCGACGTGGGACGGGGACTGGCAGGTGCAGACGTAGGTGAAGCCGTACCGGCAGGTCTCGTACGTGGAGTGCTGGTAGAGGTAGGGCACCGGTGCGTCGAAGCCGGTGAGGGCGCTGGTGAGGCGCTCGCCGGGGGCGTAGACCTGCACCCAGGGCCCGTGGTTGCTGAAGCAGGCGCCGAACTCGCCGTCGCCGCGCAGCGCGCCGACCGACAGCACGACGCCCTGGTACTCGGGCAGGTCGGCGTAGGCGGCCGGCCAGAAGGGGCTGGCGCTGGCGTTGTTGCCGGCCGCGGCGACCAACAGGGTGCCGTGGGCGCGCAGTTCCTGCATGAAGGCGTCCAGGCCGAGCAGACCGTCGGGGCGGCCGTTGGAGGTGCCCGCGGAGAGGCTGATGATGTCGGGCCAGCCGTCGGCGACCGCCTCGAAGAGCCTCTCCCCGAGCTCGGACTCCAGGATGGCGCCCGCGTCGTTGAGGGTGTTGCGGACGGTGATGTCGGTGTTGGGCGCGACGGCCGCGAGGACACCGGCGATGAACGTGCCGTGACCGACGTACTGGAGGAGGTTGCCGGCCGCGTCGGTCTCGGTGCCGTGCAGGTCGCCCTCGACATGGGCGAGCAGCGGGACGAGCGCGTGGTCGTGGGTGAGGCCGTTGTCGACGACCAGGACTCCTACCGCGGTGTCGGCGTCGTAACCCGCTTCCGCGGGGGCCGGGTTGGTGCCCTGGCTCAGCGCGGCGGGCACGGGTTCGTCGCCGGGGCAGCAGTTGACCGCGATCGACACCACGTGGTTGCGGCTGACCAGGCGATGTCCGGCGCGTCCCTCGCGCTCGCTCATGGCGCGCAGGGCGTGGGTGACGGCACGGTCGCCACGCCAGTCGCCGTGGCCCGGGTCGCCGACCCTGATCCGGGTGATGCCCGAGCGGTTGGTCTCGGGACTGTCCCGGCGCACACGGTCGCCGGTCAGACCGGTCGCCTCGGTGAAGTGGGTGCGGACGGTCTCCTCGACGAGTGCCGCGTCACGGCCGTCGCGGGCGAGCACGACACCCTTCTCGTAGACGAACTCCGAGGCGTCGTCGGGCCCCAGTGCCAGCGGGATGTCGGGCATGGAGCGCTGGATCTGGTCGAACTGCTCGTGGAATCGCTGAGGTGCCATGGCGTGTCCTCCCACTGAGGCGGCGGTCGTCAGTCAGAGCCGCGGGTCCGGTGATTGATACAGCGCCAAACCGGTGTGGCCTGCCGCCTGGGCCACTACCATCCATGGAGTGACAGCGGGAAGCGACTCGGTTCTCGAACTGCTGCCGATGGTGTTCGCCGCGCCCCACCAGGCACTGGCGAGGGCAGAGGAAGTACTCGGCTCGGATCCCTCACCGCTGCACGCCTCCGTCGCCCACCAGGTCATCGGCATCTGGCAGCGCGACTGGGGCGACATGCGGCTCGCCCTGGACCATCTGCGCCGGGCCCGCGATCTCGGCGCGCGCTCGGAGTCGACCGACCGAGAGGCGGACGCGCTGGCCGCGCTCGGTGTGGCGCTGGTGCACGCGGGGCGCACCCGGCAGGGTCTGGAGTCGCTGGAGCGGGGCGTCGCGGTCAGCAGCGGACACACCAGGGCACAGATCCTGTTCCGGCGCGCGTACGCCTCCTGGGTGCTCGGGCATCACCGGGCGGCCCTGGAGGACGTACGGCGGGCGGTTCCGGTGCTGCGGCAGGCGGACGACGTGATCTGGACGGCGCGGGCGCTGACCCTGCGGGCCACCGTGCATCTGGCGCTCGGGGCGGTGGAGCGGGCGGACGCCGACTTCACGGCGGCGGAGGCGTTGTGGGACACCACGGGCCAGGAGCACGACAAGGCCGACGCGGTGGAGAGCCGGGGGCTTGCCGCCTACCGGTCGGGGAACATCCCGGCCGCGCTGCGGCTGCTCGACGAGGCACAGGAGCGGTACGCCAAGCTCGGCACGCCGACCTTCATGCTCACCGTCCGGCGCTGCGAGGTCCTGATGGCCGCGGGGCTCGCCCCGGAGGCGCTCACGGAGGCGGACGCGGCGATCAAGGCCCTCGACGGCATCGGCGGACAGTCCACCCTCAAGGCGGAACTGCTGCTCGCCGCCGCGCGGGCGGCCCGGCACGCGGGGGACGCGCACACCGCGATCGCCCGAGCCGACATGGCCGTACGGCTGTTCGCCGGGCAGCGGCGCACCTGGTGGGAGACGCACGCCCGGCTGGTGCTGATCGAGGCGCGGGTCGCCGCCGGGCGCGGCTCGGGCCGGCTGGTCGCGGACGCGGCGGCGGTCGCCGACCGGCTGGCCTCCTTCGGCGCGCCGGCCGCCCCTGAGGCCTCGCTGCTGGCGGGCCGGATCGCGCTCGGCCTAGGGTGGCGGGAGGATGCCCGAAGGCACCTGGAGGTGGCCGCCCGCAGCCGGCACAGCGGGCCGCCGCTGGCCCGGATGACGGGATGGGCGGCGCAGGCGCTGTGGGCGCGCGCCGTGGGGTCCGACCGGCGGGTGCTGGAAGCCTGTCGCCGCGGCCTGGACGTGCTCGACGCTCACCGTACGACCCTGGGCGCCTCGGAACTGCGGGCACGGGCCACCGCGCAGGGCGCCGAGCTCGCCGGACTCGCCGCGCGCGCCTCGCTCGCGTCGGGCGGCCCGCGACGGCTGCTGGTGTGGAGCGAACGCTGGCGGGCGACCGTGCTGTCCGCGCCGCCGACCCGCCCGCCGGCCGACCCGGCGCTGCTCAGCGACCTCACCGCCTTCCGCGAGATAGCGGCACGCGCGGAGGGGGCCCGGATCGAGGGCCGGCCGGTGCCGACGCTGGAGCGTGAACAGCGCCGCCTGGAACGGGAGATCCGCTCCCGGACCCTCCACATGCGCGGCGACGCTCCCGGCGACGGCTACCGGTTCGACCCCGGCAGGCTGCTGGAACGGCTCGGCGACGAGGTACGGCTGGTCGAACTCGCCGTGCTCGACGGGCGGGTCCAGGTGCTGCTGTGCGCGCAGGGGCGGGTGCGGCGGTTCGAGGGCGGACTGCTCGCCGACGCCGAGCGGGAGGCGGAGCACGTCCAGGCGGGGCTCAGACGACTGGCCCACCCGGGGGCCGAGGCCCGGCTTCCGGTGGTGGAGGCGGCCGGGCGGCGACTGGAGGAGCTGCTGCTCGGTCCGGCCGCGGCCCAACTCGGCTCCGGACCGGTCGTGATGGTGCCGCCGGGGCGGCTGCACCGGGTGCCGTGGGCGCTGCTGCCCTCGCTGCGGGAGCGGGTGTTCAGCGTGTCGCCGTCGGCGAACAGCTGGCTGCGGGCGAGGGAGACCGCGCCGCCGCCGAGCGGGCGCCAGGTGCTCGTCCGCGGTCCGGGGCTCGCGACCGGGGGCGCCGAGGTGCCCGAACTGGCCGGGCGGCACGGCTCCGCGACGGTCCTGGAGTACGACGACGCGCGCGTGCCGCGGGTGTTGGAGGAACTGGACGGGGCGACGCTGGCGCACATCGCCGCGCACGGCACGTTCCGTGCGGACAGCCCGCTGTTCTCGTCGTTGCGGATGACCGACGGGCCGCTCATCGTCCACGACTTCGAGCGCCTGGACCGCAGCCCGTACCGGATCATCCTGTCCTGCTGCGACACCGCCCGGTTCGCCTCGGTCGGCGCGGACGAGCTGCTCGGCCTGGTCACCGCGCTGCTGCCGCTGGGCACGGCGGGAGTGGTGGCGTGCAGCGCGCCGGTCAACGACGAGGCGGTGGTGCCGTTGATGCTCACGCTGCACAAGGGGCTCAGTGCGGGGGCGTCCATGGCGGAGGCGCTGCGCGACGCGCGGGCCTCGCTGCCGGGGGACTCGGTGCATCAGGCGACGGGGTGGGCGTTCTCGGCGTTCGGGGCGGCGTGAGGGCCGCGAGCGCCGAGGAGTGCTGGATGTGTGGGGCGGCCTGACCCCTCCCCCGAATACTGGGGGTCAGACCGCCCCGGTCCGGGGTACGGCTCAGGCCGGCTGCGCCTCCGGCAGCTCCACCAGGCACGGCAAGGCGTCGCGGTCGCTCGCGCCGAGACGGGCGTACGCGCTGTAGAGGTGGTTGCCGACCGTACGGATGGACAGGGTGAGCTTCTCCGCGATCTGGCGGTTGCTCAGTCCGGCGGCCGCGAGGGTGACGATCTGCCGCTGGCGGGCGGTGAGTTCGCCGAGGACCAGCCCCGACAGGGCCGGGGTGCGGGCGCCCTGGCAGCGCCGGGCCAGGGCGACAGCGCGGGTGCGTGAGGTGCGGGCGGCGCCCGGGTCGCGGTGCGCACCCACGGCCTGGGCGTACGCCTCGGCCGCGAAGAGCAGAAAGCCGCGCTCCTCCAAGGCCTGCGCCGCGCGGTCGAGGGCGGGACCGTCGCCATGGGCGAGCGCCTCGGCGTGGGCGGCGAAGACACCGGTCAACAGGCCGACTGCCCGGTCGGGCGCACCGAGACGCACGGCGTCGTACGGCTCCTCCCCCACCGTGGCGAGAGCCGCGTCGAGATCACCGCGGGCGGCGGCCCACCAGGTGGCGGCCGAACCCTCCGCGACATGCGGTGATTCGGTGGTGGACCGGCCTGGGAACGACGAGGGTCCCGGTGCCGAGAGCCGGACGGAGCCGTCGCTGCCCGGACCGGACGGGCTCATCGCGTGCTCCGGGTCTCCCGACTGCGCTGCCGCCAGGCCGAGTTCGAGGTGGCAGGCCGGGTCGTCGGGGGTGGTTCGCAGTCCTTCTGCGGCCCAGGCCGCGGCCTCGCGCAGTGCGCCTCGCAGACGGGCGAACCGGGCTCGTAGGGCGGCGTGCCGGGCCGGGATGCCGGAGCCCTCGTCCACGAGCCACTCCCCCACCGGGGCCGGGACGGCTCGTACGTCCGTCTCGGCGATCGCCCGGGTCAGGGTGGCCGTCTCGGTCTCCAGGGCGGCCGCGCAGCTTTCCGGGGTGCGGGCCAGGCGTCGGGCCCGTAGGCGTCCGGCGGCGGCTCGCAGCACCGGGCCGTGGAGAGGGTGCGCGAGGCGGGCGGCACCTTGCTCGTCGACGTGGACCAGTCCGTCGGTCTCCAGGGCTTCGAGGGCGTCGAGGTCGAGGGTGTCGACGTCCATCGGGAACGGCTCTCCGAAAGCCAGGCGGTCCAGGGTCTCCCGCTCGCCGGGACCAGCGCGGTCGAGGAGATGCGCGGCGCGCTCGCGTACGGTCGCGGTGATCGGCACCGGACCGCGCCACGCCCACTCGGCCGAGTCCGCGACCCGGTGCAGCGGCCCTCGCTCGCGCACCGCGTCCACCAGCTCGCGCAGCAGCCGCAGGTCCCCCCGGCACAGGCGGTACAGCCGGTTGACGGTGAGGGCCTCCGGACCGCCGGCGCCGGCCGCGAGGAGCCGTGCGGTCTCCTCGCGGGGCAGTGGTTCCAGGGCGAGGCGCGGCAGGAGCTCTCCGGTCCACAGACGGGAGATCGCCCCCGGCACCCGCGCGCCGTCGGTGGCAACGACCAGGAGTCGGGTGCGGCCGTGCACGGCGAGCTGGTGGACCAGGGCCGCCGAGACGTCGTCCAGCAGATGGGCGTCGTCGACGAGCAGCAGTCGTACGGAGGACAGGAGTTGGACCGCCCGATGCAGGGACTCCGTCTCCGGGAGGAGATGCGCGAAGGCGGCGAACGGGAGTCCGCGGGTCTCGGGCGTGCCCGCCACCCGGGCGCAGTCGGTGCCGCGTACGGCCTCCGTGACGAGGCGGGTCTTGCCCCGGCCCGCGGGGCCGGTCACCACCATGCCCTGCCGTCCCCCGGCAAGGGACCTGCGCACCAGCTCGAGTTCTTCCTCGCGCCCGGTGAACGGCCAGGGCAGCTCCAGGGTCTTCGTGTCCCGTTCGTATGTCGTCACGGAAGCTAGAGCAGCGCTACTCAGTCTTGATACAGGGGGACTTGAGTAGCCCCCGACTCACGCGTCCCCGGGCGCCCGACGGCACGCTGAAACCCATGACCGCACGCTACTGCTCCCTCGCGCAGCAGTCGGCTCCGGCGTTCGCGGTGACAGCGCAGCCGGGCCGCACGGGCGAGGCTGGACCACTGTCCGGCGCCGGGGGAATGGCCGGAAGTACGTAGCCTTCGGGGGAGGGAGACGTACTTCCGGCCACGCGGCGTTCGGCGGGGGCCGAGTGCGAGAGTGGCGGCATGCTGATCGTTCTCGCTCCATCTGCGGGTCGACACCATCGAGCAGGCGATCGTCCGGTCCGGGCCGGCGCGGCACCCCCTGGGTGTCGATGTGGAAGCGGCTCGCAGTCGTGTCGGCCTGCTCGCGGCCGACCGCCGGCAGGGTCGTGGCCTCCTCCGCGCTGATGCCGAGCAGTGGACTGCGCCAGCCCTCCATCACACGGCAGGGCCGTCACCTGCCTGCGGGACTGGAATGTGAGCAGGAGGGACAGCAGCCGGTCCGCTCTCATCGGGCGATCACCCTTTTCACGTATGGCTGACAGAGGATGTCAGTCATACGGCCGTAGCGTCGTCCGCGAAGCCTCCGAACAGCAGGGAGACAGCACGTGATCAGTGGATACGTCATCGGCGAGAGCCTCAGGCCGGGAGCGGAGTTCGCGCCCCGCGGACTGCGGTTGCGGAAGGTGAGCAGGGTCGAGGTCGCGGGGGCGAGCGGCGGGCAGCCTCCGGCGTGGACGCTCGTCGAGTGGGAGAGCGACGGCGAGGACGTCGGCGCGCTGGCGGACGCGCTGGCCGAGGCGTTGGAGCCGGAACTCGGCTGGTACGCCGACTTCGTCGCCGGGGACGAGCGGGTGGTGGTGTTCGCCGGGAAGGTGTTCCGCTATCGGCGCGGCGACGAGGCGGGCCGCGCCGAAGCGGTCGCGTACGGCAGGTCGGTGGGGACTCCGGAGCATCAGCTCGACTGGGAGGAGTGACCCCGCTTTTGCCATTCCTCCGCGAGGAGTGCGTACGAACGGACGCGGTCCGCATGGTCGTGGGTGATGGTCGTGATGAGCAATTCATCCGCGCCCGTGGCCTCTTGGAGCTGTTCCAGGCGGTCGGCGACCCTGGCCGGCGACCCGACGAACTGGGTGTCGAGGCGGTCCTGGACGAGCGCCCGGTCCTCGTCCGTCCAGGCGTGGGCGCGGGCCTCCTCGGGGGTCGGGAACTCGATGGCACCCTCGGCTGTGCGGATGCTGCGCACCCAGGCGCCGTAGCCGGTGGCGAGTTCGCGGGCGGTGTCGTCGTCCTCGGCCACGACGACGTCGGCGGAGACGCTGACGTACGGCTTGTCGAGGATGTCGGAGGGCTGGAAGGCGGCCCGGTAGCCCTCGGCGGCCTCCAGGACCGTACCCGGGCTGACGTGGTAGTTGGCCGCGAAGCGCAGTCCGCGGGCGCCCGCGACCTCGGCGCTCTCGCCGCCGCTGCTGCCGAGTATCCACACCTCCACGTCCGCCCCCTCGCCCGGGACCACGTGCGCCTCGACGCCCTCCGGGGAGCGGTAGGTGCCCGCGAGCAGGGCGAGGACGTCGTCGATCTGCTCGGCGTAGTCCTGTGACTCGGCGCCCGGCAGCAGGAGCAGTCTGCGCTGGAGCGCGATGCGGGGCGAGCCGAGCAGGTACTCGAAGGAGAAGCGGGGCGGGACAAGCAGGCCGTTGGGGGCACGGCCGTCCACCACGGTGGTCGGCAGCGGGGCCTTGGGCGCACCCGGCGGCCGGCCGCCGGAGCGGCCGAGGCCCAGGTCGAGCCGGCCGGGGTGCAGGGCGTCGAGGAGTCCGAACTCCTCGACCGTGCTCAGCGCGGTGCGGTGGCCGAGCTGCACGGCGCCGGAGCCGAGGCGGATCGTGGAGGTGGCGGACGCGGTGAGCGCGAGGACCACCGCGGGGGACGTGCCCGCGACGCCCGGGTTGAGATGGTGCTCGGCGAACCAGTAGCGGGCGTAGCCGAGCCGTTCGGCCTGCTGGGCGAGGTCGATGGAGTTGCGCAGGGCGTCGGCGGCGGTGGATCCGGACGGGATCGGTACCAGGTCCAGGACGCCGAGGGGGATGTCAGGCATGGGCGGGCTCCTCGGCGTGGACCGGCCCCCAGGGGAACGGTGGGTCCGGGATGGTGTGGCGCAGTGCCGGGGCGACCTCGGACTGGAACAGTTCGAGCGAGTCACGGTGCTGAGTGTCCGTCAGACCCGCAGCGTCCGCGTGCAGATGGAGCACGGAGTGCCCGAACTGCTCGTGGTAGCGGTGGACTTTGTCGATGATCTGCTGCGGGCTGCCGATCAGGGCGGAACTGCGCTCGACGAAGTCCTCCAGGGTCTCGAAGACGACAGGGAGGCCGGCCTTCTCGTAGAAGGCGAGGTTGGCCTCGAAGAGCGGCCGGTAGACGTCGAGCGCCTCCTGGGAGGTGCGGGTGACCAGCAGGCCCGCCGTGCCGGCCCCGATCGCGATGTCGGCCGGGTCGTGGCCGTAGAACTCCCAGCGCTCGCGGTAATGGCGGATCAACTCGGCATACGGCTCTATGGGGTTGGTGACGTTCGCCGAGAACAGCGGGTCGCCGTAGCGGGCGGCGAGGTCCACCGACTCCTTGCTGGTGGCGCTGCCGTGCCAGACCCGGACCGGTCTCTGGTACGGCCGCGGCCACACCTCGGCGTCCTTCAGCGGGGGCCGGAACCGGGTGTCCGCGGTGACCTTGTCCTGGCGCCAGAGCTGCCGGAACACCTCGTAGCTCTCGGCGTTGCGCTCCCACTGGTCCTCGGGCGTGACGTGGAACAGCTCGCGCTGAGCGGTGCCGTTGCCCTTTCCGATGATCAGGTCGAGGCGGCCCTCGGAGAGGTGGTCGAGGGTGGCGTAGTCCTCGTAGGCGCGCACCGGATCGAGCAGGCTCAGGGTCGTCACCGCGGTGAAGAGGCGGATGCGCCTGGTGATCGCGGCGACATGGCTGAGGACCACGGTCGGGGAGGAGGAGATGAACGGCCGCTCGTGCCGCTCCCCCACGCCGAAGCCGTCGAAACCCAGTTCCTCGGCGAGCACGGCGTTGTCGAGCACCTCGCGGAAGCGGTCGTGGGTCGGCTTCTGGACGCCCGTGACCGGATCCGGCCGGTGCACGATCAGGGTGATCGCGAGGAACTTCACGAGGCCAGCCGCCCCTCGGCCGGCGTCTCGTCCGGGTGCGCGAGGCCGAGCTGGTGGCGCAGGGTGGGGCCCTCGTACTCGGTGCGGAAGACGCCCTGTTCCTGGAGGAGCGGGACGACCTTGTCGGCGAAGGCGTCGAGGCCGGTCGGGGTGATGTGCGGGACCAGGATGAAGCCGTCGCTCGCGTCGGCCTGCACGTACTCGTTGATGGTGCGGGCGACGGTCTCGGCCGAGCCGATGAAGTTCTGCCGGTTGCCGGTGTGGATGACGAGGTCTCGGATGGACCAGTTGTTGGCGGCGGCCAGTTCGCGCCATTCGCGGGCGGTGGCCAGCGGGTCGCGGTACATACGGACCTGGGCGCGGCCCTTGGAGATGTGGTTCTCGCTGACATCCGGGTCGATGTCGGGAAGCGGCCCCTCGGGGTCGTACGACGAGAGGTCCCTGTTCCAGACGAACTCCAGGTGCTTCAGCGCGGTGGCGCCGCTGACCTGCTGGCGTCGGACGATCCGCGCCAGTTCCTCGGCCTCGGCGTCGGTGTCGGCGAGAGCGAAGGAGGCGGCGGGCAGGATCAGCAACTGGTCGTGGCGGCGGCCGTACTTGGCGAGACGGTTCTTGACGTCGGCGTAGAATGCCTGGCCGCCCTCCAGGGTGGCGTGCCGGCTGAAGATCGCGTCGGCGGAGGAGGCCGCGAACTCGCGGCCCTCCTCGGAGTCGCCGGCCTGGAAGACGACCGGGCGGCCCTGCGGGGAGCGCGGGACGTTGAACTGGCCCTGGATGTCGAAGTGCTGACCGGTGTGGACGAAGGAACCGGCCTTCGCGTCCCGCAGGAAGACACCCGAGGCCTGGTCGGCGAGGATCTCGTCGCCGTGCCAGGAGTCGAAGAGCTCCTGGGTGGTGGCGAGGAACTCCTTGGCGCGGGAGTAGCGCTCCTCCTGCGGCAGGAAGCCGCCGCGGCGGAAGTTCTCGCCGGTGAAGGCGTCCCAGGAGGTGACGACGTTCCAGGCGGAGCGGCCGCCGGAGAGGTGGTCGAGGCTGGCGAACTGGCGGGCCACCTCATAGGGCTCGTTGAAGGTGGAGTTGATGGTGCCGGTGAGCCCCAGGTGCTCGGTGACGGCGGCCAGCGCGGCGAGGATCGTGAAGGTGTCGGGGCGGCCGACGACGTCCAGGTCGTAGATCTTTCCGCCCTGTTCGCGCAGGCGCAGGCCCTCGGCGAGGAACAGGAAGTCGAACTTGGCCCGTTCGGCGGTCTTCGCGAAGTGTGCGAAGGAGCTGAACTCGATGTGGCTGCCGGCCTCGGGGTCGCTCCACACGGTGGTGTTGTTGACGCCCGGGAAATGCGCGGCCAGGTGGATCTGCTTCAGCGGCTTGCTCATGGTGTGCGGTCCTTCCGGCTCAAAGCTCTCGGGCTCAGGCGGCGGCGTAGCGGTTGGCGGGGCGGGCGAGGCCCAGCAGGCCACGCAGGGTGTCGGCCTCGTAGGCGGTGCGGAAGGCGCCGCGGCGCTGGAGTTCGGGGACCAGGCCGCGGGTGATCGCCGGCAGGTCGTGACCGAGGACGGCGGGCCGCAGCCGGAATCCGGTGAGCCCGGCCGACCGGAACTCACCCAGCAGGTCGGCGAGTTGGGTCGGGGTGCCGGTGAAGACACGGGCATCGCTCTGGTACGGCTCTCCCGCGAGCGCGTCCAGGCGGTCCCGGCGGGCGGCGGCCTCGGCCGGGTCGTCGTCGAGAAAGACGACCAGGTCGCCGAAGACGTGCAGGAGTCCGTCGGCACGGCCGGCCGCCTCCTGCTCGGCGCGGATCTCGGCGACGATCGCGCGGGCCTGGTCGGTGTCCTGCGGGGTGATGTAACCGACGTCCGCCTGGCGGGCGATGAGCCGGTAGGGGACGGTCTGGTGGCCGAGGGCCGTGACGAGCGGCTGACCCTGTGGCGGTCGGGGTGTGATGGAGGGGCCCTTGACGCTGAAGTGCTTTCCCTCGAAGTCGATGTAGTGCAGCTTGTCCCGGTCGATGAAGCGGCCGGTGTCGGCGTCGCGGATCTCGGCGTCGTCCTCCCAGCTGTCCCAGAGGCGGCGGACGGCCTCCACGTAGTCGGCGGCCTCGTCGAAGAGGTCGGCCACCAGTTCCTGGCTCTCGGGGCTGTCGTAGGCCTCGATGCGCGGGATGGTGCGGCGGCCGAAGTGCGCGGCCTCGTTCGGGCGGGCGGTGATCTGGACGCGCAGGCCCGCACGGCCGGTGCTGACGTAGTCGAGGGTCGCGATGGCCTTGGAGATGTGGAAGGGCTCCGTGTGGGTGACCACCGCGGTCGGGACCAGGCCGATATGGCGAGTGAGCGGGGCGACGCGGGAGGCGATGAGCACGGCGTCGAGCCGGCCGCGCACCTGGTCCGTGCGCTCGTCCGGGTCGAGGAACCGGGAGGACTGCGGGCCGAGACCGTCCTCGATGGTGACGAAGTCGAGCAGGCCGCGCTCGGCCTCGGCGACCAGGTCGGCCCAGTATCCGGCGGTGAACAGCTCACGGGGACGGGCGACCGGCTCGCGCCAGGAGGCGGGGTGCCAGCCGGTGCCGTCGAGGGCGACGGCGAGATGCAGAGAAGAAGGGGACACGGGTGGGTGCCTTCCTGGAGGTCCGTACGAGAGGGCCGGCCCGCGGATGCGCGGGGCCCGGCGGCTGAAGCGACTGACGGGTCAGGAACAACAGAGCGCGGCGGACACGCGCTGGAGATCGATGTGGGGCCGGGAGTGGAGGTGGGCGGAGCGGAGGGTGCTGATCACGCCCGTCACCTCCTCCTTCTGGGCGCGCGAGGCGCCCGGCGGATCTCGTCGTGAGTCACAACGCCCCGGCCTCGCGGGATGTTCCTGGACTGCGGACCAGAAGGACGGGCGAGCGGCGGCGCAGGGTGAAGCCGATCGATTCGTAGAGCCGGATGGCGTTCGTGTTGTCGGCGGCGGCGTGCAGGAACGGGATGTCGCCGCGCTCGCGGATCCCTGCGGCGACCGCCCGGACCAGCCGGGTGGCCAGGCCCCGGCTCCGGTGCGCCGGGTCGGTGCAGACCGCGCTGATCTCGGTCCAGCCGGGCGGCCGGACCCGCTCGCCGGCCAGGGCGATCAGCCGGCCCTCGTCCCGGATGCCGAGGTAGGTGCCGAGGTCGATGGTCCGCTCGAGGAACGGGCCCGGCCTGGTGCGGGCGACCAGGTCGAGGATCTCGGGTACGTCGTCGGGGCCGAGCCGTACCGCCTCGGGGGCCGGTTCGGCGCGCAGCGCGGTGTCGACGAGTTGGACGCCCACTCCCCCACCGATGACCTCCCACTCTTCGGGGACCGTCTCAACGGGCTTGATCCGTACGGTGGTTCCGGGACCGACGAGCGTGAGCAGGTCGGCCCAGGCGGCCGGGTCGCGGGGATCTGCGAGGGCGGCGAAGGCGTAGACGTCGTCCGGGTAGCGGGCGGCGCGGCCGACGCGTTCGGCGAGGTGAGCGTGGGGGCCGTCGAGGGCGGCCCATACGGCGTTGTCGAGGACGGAGGTGTCGGGCGCGGCGGGCGCGAAGGGGTCGAGCGCGGCGGGTCTCAGGGAGGCGCCGCCTCCGCGGACGTCGGTCTGCTGTGCCACGGAGGCGAAGTCCCTTCCTGAGTCGACGGGCATGAGGGGTTCAGCTCTTGACGAGATGTCAGGAGTTGTCCAGCGGCAGCCCGGGCGGGTTGACCTCCGACTTGGACACGGCGTCGTGGGAGAGGTTCCACGCGCTGAGCCACTTGGCGTACTGGCCGTTGTCGATCAGGTAGTTGATCGCGTCGGCGAGGGGCTTGGCGAGGCCGCTGTCCTTCTTGGCGGTCGCGGCGATCAGGCCCTGGAGCGTCTCGCCGGCACCGGAGTACTGGCCCGCGATGCGGGTCGCGTTGGGCGTGCCCGCCGTCTGGGTGACGTGGTAGGACGAGTTGGGGCTCGGGCCCAGGTAGGCGTCGATCTTGCCGCTGGCGAGGGCCAGGTAGACGCTGGGGCTGTCCTGGAAGTACTTGATGGTCAGCTTCTTGCCCTCCTTCTTCAGCTTGGTCTGCCACTCCAGCAGGATCCGCTCCTGGTTGGTCCCGGCGCTGACCGATACGGTCCTGCCCGCGAGGGCCTCGTAGTCGCCGTCGAAGGTCCACTTCGAGGTCTTGAGGGTCTCGAAGGCGAGGTCGTCCTTGCGGTAGGAGGCGAACTCGTACTTCTGCTTGCGCTCCTCGGTGTCGGTGATGTTGGAGAAACCGACGTTCACCTTGCCGCTGTCGATGCCGACGAAGAGGTTCTCCCAGGTGAAGCGTTTGACCTCGGGCTGCAGACCGAGGACCGAGGCGACCAGACGGGCCAGGTCGACCTCGGAGCCGGTGAGCGTCTTCTGGTCGCTGCCCACGAAGCCCAGCGGCGGGGAACCGGAGGGCAGAGTGCCGGAGCCGATGACCAGCTTGCCGCTCTTCTTGACGGCGTCGGGCAGTTCGGCACTGATGGACTTCACCTCGGCGACCTTGAGGGCGGTCTCCTTGGCGGCGCCGTTGGAGAGCCGCCCCACGGTGACCGTGCCGGCGCTGTCGGTCGTCCTGGTGGCGGCGTCGCTGTCACCACCGCAGGCGGCGAGCCCGCCGGCGAGGGCGGTGACGGTGGCCGCCGCGGTGATGCCGCGTATCAGGCTGCGTCGGGAGGGGTGAATGGGCATGGCTGTCCTTAGGAGTTGGGAGAAAAGGGTGCGGAGTTGAAGGAAAGGGGTTCAGAGGACCTTGCTCAGGAAGTCCCGGGTCCGCTCGTGCCGCGGCCGGTCGAGGACCTCGGAGGGCGGGCCCTGCTCGACGACGCGGCCGCCGTCGATGAAGACGACCCGGTCGGCGATCTCGCGGGCGAAGCCGATCTCGTGGGTGACGATGACCAGGGTGGTGCCGCTGGTCGCCAGGTCCTTGATGACGGCCAGGACCTCGCCGACGAGCTCCGGGTCGAGGGCGGAGGTCGGCTCGTCGAAGAGGATGACACCGGGCCTTAGGGCGAGCGCGCGGGCGATGGCCACGCGCTGCTGCTGGCCGCCCGACAGCTGCCGTGGATAGGCACCCGTCCGGTCGCCCAGACCGACCCTGCCGAGGAGTTCGCGGGCCAGCTCCCGGGCGTCCGCCTTGCCGAGCTTCCCGGTCGCCACCGGGGCGGCGGCCACGTTGTCGAGGACGGTCAGGTGCGGGAAGAGGTTGAAGTTCTGGAAGACGAACCCGATGCGGCTGCGCTGGGTCAGGATGGCGCGCTCGCTGAGCTCCTTGAGCCGCTCGCCCTGCCGACGGACGCCGATGAGTTCGTCGTTGACGCTGACGTAGCCGATCTCCGGCTTCTCCAGGTGGTTGATGACCCGCAGCAGGGTGGACTTCCCGGAGCCGGACGGGCCGAGGATCACCGTGACCTCGCCGGGCCGCACGGTCAGGTCGACCCCGTCCAGGACCCGGTGGGCGCCGTACCACTTGTGCACGCCGTGCACTTCGAGCGCGACGGGGGTGATGTCGGTGACGGTCATATCGCGGTCTCCCTGCGGACACGCGCCCTGAGGTCGGTGAGACCGGCGCGCAGTTTCTGGAGCGGGGTCGGCGGCAGGGAGCGGGTGGCGCCCCGGGCGTAGTGTCGCTCGACGTAGAACTGGACGACGGACACGGCGCTGGTGAGGATCAGGTACCAGACGGTGGCGACCAGAAGCAGCGGCACGATGTCGCCGGGGTAGGTGGAGCCCATGGACTGCACGGTGCCGAACAGGTCGAGCAGGGAGACGTAGAAGACCAGCGAGGTGCTCTTGATGAGGCCGATCAGCTGGTTGACGTAGTTCGGGGTGATGGAGCGCAGCGCCTGCGGGAAGACGATCTTCCGGAACTGGTAGCCCTTGGGCAGACCGAGTGCCGAGGCCGCCTCGTGCTGGCCCTGGTCGACGGAGAGGATGCCGCCGCGGACGACCTCGGCCGCGTAGGCGGCCTCGTTGAGGCTGAGTCCGACGACGGCGATGACCATGTCGGTGGCGAGCCGGGACTCGTCGAAGGAGAAGAAGGCAGGACCGAAGGGGACACCGACACTCAAAGTCTTGTACAGGGCGCTGAAGTTGTAGAGGAACAGCAGGAGCACGATCAGGGGAACGGAGCGCAGGGCCCACACGTAGGTCCAGCTCACCGCCCGCAGCACCGGGCTCTTCGAGAGCCGGGCCAGAGCGAGCAGAATGCCGCCGAGGAGGCCAAGCACCGCGCTGTAGGCGGCGACTTCAAGGGTGATCACAAGCCCGTCGAGGACGGTCGGCCGCAGGAACCAGTAACCGAACCGGTCCCACTGGTAGAACGGGTTGGTCACCAGGCCGTGGACGAACTGGGCCGCCAGGACCAGGACGACGGTGGTGGCGATCCAGCGGCCCGGTCGCCTCAGTGGGAGAACTCGCTGTGCGGCGAGGGGTTTTGACGGGGTGTCGGCCTGAGGCGGTGCCTCGGTGACGGACACGGCGGCGCCTGGGGGTTCACTCATGAGGGGCTCCGGCTCAGTCGGGATTCCCCTGGGACACGGCGAACACGGCGTACCTACGGCGGTAGGACGCGACGCACGGGCACCGGGGGCTGGGCGGACGACAGCACACCGCGGGTGCGGTGTTCGTCAGGAACGCGGGGGCTGGGGAGGTACGTCAGCCCCGACAGCGGGCACGGCCCGGTGCGGTACACAGTGCGCTGCTGACCCGGAGCAGATCGACGCTCCGGTCGGCCACGAGCACGTTCGTGTACGGCTGTACGCAGCCCTGGGAGCGGCGCGTGGCCGTCCTGGAAACTGCGTACATGTCCGTCACCGTGCTCTTTCGGCCCCTTGGGCCCTCGCGCTTACCGAAACGTCATCCGGTCCGGTCGTCACCTGGGGCACCCCACCGCCGAGCGAGGGTTGCCGGTCAGCAAGCCAGGGCTTGTCGCTGACACTCATGACCGATCTGGGTCGTAGTTAAGTCAAACGCCTGAACCAATGTCAATCCTGGTCCGACAGATGGAACGGTCAGGACGTACGGGGGGTGTGCGAGGCCCAGTCCAGAATCTGCACGGCGGCGCCTGCGGCCTCCAGGCCCCGGCAGTGGGCGTGGTGCCGGCGGGCGATGCCGTCGAGGTCGAGGTGGGTGCCGAAGGCCGGGTGGGCGGTCAGGCGGCGGGCGTAGGCCCACAGGGTGGGGTGGTCCGCGATGCGCTGCACCGCGGACGCGTCGAGGTGGTCGCGGTGCACGGTGTCGAGTTGCACCAGCGCGACCCACAACTCGATGTCGGCGGCGGTGAGGTGATCCCTGATCAGACAGTCGCGACCCACCAGCCAGCGCTCCAGTGAGCCCAGGGTGTCCAGCAGTCGCTCGAGGGCGGCGGTCCGGTCCACGTCGTCGCCGCCCGCCGACCCGGCCTGCTGGGCGGCCTGCGCGATGCCCCGGCCCATCCGCTCGACGGCCTCGGTCTCCGACTCCGCTCCGCACGGGTACAGCGCCGGACGGCCGCCGCCGAAGTGCCGGGCGAGGTCGCGGGTGATGTCGGCGGCGTGGGTGCTGACGATCCGCCCCGACCAGTCGTCACTGAGCACCGGCGCGACGGCCGCGCCGGAGTACCGGTGCGCGCTGGCCTCGTACAGCGGGCGCAGCGCGGAATGCCCGCCGTCCGGACAGTCGGGGACCGGGTCCAGGAAGGTCACGGGACAGATGTCGTCGAGGCCGAGCAGACTGTGCGCGACGGCGATGCGCAGACCGTCCGCACAGGCGGCGGTCAGGTGGAGCCGGTAGCGGCGCGGCACGGCGTAGTGCCCGCTGCGCGCGTCCCGTCCGATGCGGCCCCGGAACGCGGGGGCGGGGTGGGTGGCGGGGACATGGGACAGCGATGTGACGGACATGGATCTCCCCGGGGTGTCGGTGCGCAGACGTACGCGCGGCGGAAGCGTCGTCGGGCCGGAAGCGAGGGGCAGGACAGGGAGGGGGCGGCCGTGGCCGGGCTCAGCCCAGGGGCCTGATCGCGCTGCAGACCCGCTGCAGATCGATGTGCCGACGGGAGGTCAGAAGAGGCGTGGGCCGCGGTGTGCGGCTCTCTCGGCCCACGGCCGGTTCCACGCTGCTCATGTTTCCCTACCCGTTCACTAGGATTCCCAACTGGAGTGTCGATCGCGTCCGGACGCACGTCAAGAGGGCGTCCACGGGATGGGCAGGGACAGGGCGAAGACTCCGCCGCACCGGGTCAGTGCGACTCGCGGCTGACCTCCGAGCCGCTGGAACCGACGAGGAAGTCCAGATCCGCGCCCTTGTCGGCCTGTTGGACGTGGTCCACGTACAGCCGCTCCCAGCCCCGCCTCGGGTTGGCGAAGCCCTCGACGGTGGCCGCGTTGGGGGTGCGGGCGGCGAGCTCGTCGGCGGGCACCTCCAGGTCGATGCGGCGGGCCCCGACGTCGAGGCTGATGACATCACCGGTCCGGACGAGGGCGAGCGGGCCCCCCGCCGCGGCCTCCGGTGCCACGTGCAGGACGACCGTGCCGTACGCGGTGCCGCTCATCCGGCCGTCGCAGACGCGGACCATGTCCCGCACGCCCTGCTCCAGCAGCTTGGTGGGCAGCGGCATGTTGGCGACCTCGGGCATGCCCGGGTAACCCCGGGGGCCGCAGCCGCGCAGGACGAGGACGGAGTCGGCGTCGACGTCCAGGTCCGGGTCGTCGACGCGGGCGTGGAAGTCCTCGATGCTGTCGAAGACGACCGCCCGGCCGCGGTGGCGCAGCAGGTGCGCCGAGGCGGCCGCGGGTTTGATCAGGGCTCCGTCGGGGGCGAGGCTGCCGCGCAGGACGGCGATGCCGCCCTCCTCGACGAGCGGGCGGGCCCGGGTCCTGATCACCTCGGCGTCCCAGATCGGGGCGTCGGCGAGGTGGTCCACGAGTGGCCTTCCGGTCACGGTGAGCGCGTCGGGGTCCAGGAGGTCGGCGACCTCGCGCAGCACGGCGAGCAGGCCGCCGGCGCGGTGGAAGTCCTCCATGAGGAAGCGTCCGGCGGGCTGGAGGTCCACCAGGACCGGCACCCGGGAGCCGATGCGGTCGAAGTCGTCCAGGGTCAGCTCGATGCCCAGCCGGCCCGCGATGGCGAGGAGATGGACGACCGCGTTGGTGGAGCCGCCGATCGCGGCCAGCGCCACGATCGCGTTGTGGAAGGACCCCTTGGTCAGGAAGGTGCTCGGGCGGCGGTCACCGGACACCAGCTCCACCGCGAGCCGCCCGGTGCCGTGCGCGGCCTCCAGCAGCCTGCTGTCCGGTGCCGGGGTGCCGGCCACCCCGGGGACGACCGTGCCCAGCGCCTCGGCGACCAGCGCCATGGTGGACGCGGTCCCCATGGTGTTGCAGTGCCCGCGGCTGCGGATCATCGACGACTCGGAGCGGGTGAACTGCTCCTGGGACAGGGTCCCGGCGCGGACCTCCTCCGACAGCCGCCACACGTCCGTGCCGCAGCCCAGCGGGGTGCCGCGGAAGGTGCCGGTCAGCATGGGCCCGCCGGGCACGACCACGGCGGGCAGGTCCACCGAGGCGGCGGCCATCAGCAGCGAGGGGATCGTCTTGTCGCAGCCGCCCAGCAGGACGACGCCGTCGAGGGGGTTGGCGCGCAGCATCTCCTCCGTGGCCATCGCCGCCATGTTGCGCCAGAGCATGGCCGTGGGCCGCACGTTGGTCTCGCCCAGCGACACCACGGGCAGGTCGAGGGGGATGCCGCCCGCCTCGTGGACACCGTCGCGGACGGACCTGGCCACCTCGTCCAGGTGGGCGTTGCAGGGGGTGAGGTCGGAGGCGGTGTTGGCGATGGCGATCTGGGGCCGGCCGGTGAAGGCGTCGGCCGGGGCGCCCCGGCGCATCCAGGCCCGGTGGATGTAGGCGTTGCGGTCCTGTCCCGCGTACCACTGCGCGCTGCGAAGGCCCATCACTCGGCTCTTTCCGGTCATCGGTACGGCGGTCTAGTATCCGGAACGCGATGCAGCATACGCAGCCGTTCTCCGCTTCGACAGCACCCGTCGCGGACCGCGCGGAGGGCGACCGTCTCGTGGGACCGGACCCGGTGCCGGCCGTGCTGAGGGGACTCGTCCGGCGCCCTGACGGGGTGGCGCTCGACGAGCCCACCCGGGCGATCGGCGGCCCCGAGCCGATCGTGCGCCGGGCACGTCCGGCCGGCCGGGACTTCGGCGACCGCTGTCTGCTCGGCGACGAGTTCCTTCGGACGGCCTTCGCCCGTCACGAGGCCCGCCCCGAACACGTGCGGGTGCGGCCGCTGGCGCAGACACCGGCCGCCGGGTTCGGCGCGCCGGCCCTTTGCACCGTCCTGGACGGCCCCGAGGTCGTCCACCGCGCCAAGGTCGAGCCGCCCGAGGGCGCCGTCCGGCTGACCTTCACGGTCGGCGGCCGCAACCCCGCTGAAGCGACCGTTGCCGGAAAGGTGCCGCCCGCCCACGAGTCGGGCACCCTCGACGCCGTACGGCGATGGGTCGGCGGGGTGTCCCTGGAACGCCCGACGCCCCGAGCCCTGTGCACGACCGGGGAGTTGCACCACGAGCTGCGGGACAGGCGCGCGCGGGGATACGCCCTCGACGAGCAGGAGAACGAGCCCGGCGTCAACTGCCTTGCGCCCGTGTACGGCACCCCGCCGACTGCTCTCTCCGGGGCGGTGAGCGTCAGCGCGCCGGCGGACCGGACCCGGCCCGTTGAAGGAACCCTTCTGAAGGAGCCCCTTCGGTGAACGCCCCCTCGGCAGCGGGCCGGCAGATGCGCGCCTTCGTCCTGACGGCCCCCGGCGAGTTCGCGGTCCGGGAGGTGCCCGTGCCGGTCGCCGCTCCCGGTGAGGTCGTCGTCGATGTCGAGCGGGTCGGCGTGTGCGGCACCGATCTGGAGTTCTTCACCGGCGCCATGACCTATCTGCACCAGGGACACGCCGGCTATCCGATGCGGCTGGGCCACGAGTGGGCCGGCCGGGTGCGTGCGGTGGGTGCCGGGGTCGAACCCGGCTGGGTCGGGCGCCGGGTCATGGGCGACACGATGCTCGGCTGCGGAACCTGCCGCCGTTGCCGGCGCGGACGGCAGCACGTGTGCGAGAAGCGGGAGGAGGTGGGCATCCGGGGCGGCCGCGCGGGCGCCCTGGCCGAACAACTCGCCGTCCCGGCAGGCTCGTTGCACGTCCTTCCCGACTCGGTGGATCCGGTGCTCGGCGCCCTCGTCGAGCCGGGCGGCAACGCCCTGCGGGCCGCGCAGGCCACCGGAGCGGGGCCCGGCGACCGGGTCCTGGTGCTGGGGCCGGGCACCATCGGTCTGCTGGTCGCGCTGTTCGTCCGGGCCGCCGGGGCAGAGGTGCACCTGATGGGCGCCACCGAGGACTCCCTCGCCTTCGCGCGCTCACTGGGCTTCCCGCACGCCTGGCGCGAGGACACGCTGCCGGACCTGCCGTTCGACGCGGTCGTCGACGCCACCAACGCGGTCCGTCTGCCCGCCCTGGCCCAGGAACTGGTCGAACCGGGCGGTCGGCTCGTGTACATCGGGCTGGCCGCCGAGCCCAGCAGGATCGACACGCGCACGCTCGTCCTCAAGGACGTGACGGCGGTCGGCGTCCTGTCGGCCTCCCCCGGCCTCGACGCCACCATCAGGGCGTACGCCGAGCAGGTCGTCGACCCGAGGCCGCTCGTGGCCGCCACCGTCGCGCTGGACGCGATCGGCCCCGTGCTCGCGGGCGAGCGGCCGCCCGGCGCCGGTCCGGGGCCGAAGATCCACGTCGACCCCCGCCTGGTCTGACTCCGCCCCGCACGAGAGGGCTCACGAACGGAGACTGGTATTCCGGCGGCGCGGTGATCAGACTCGGTCCATCAGGGACACCGTCGACATGTTCGACGATCAGACATGCTCGACGAAACGAAGGGTTCAGCCCGGTGGACTTCAAGGTGCAGCCGACCGCCCAGGTCGACGAGACGGCGGCGATCGGCGAGGGGACGACGGTCTGGGATCTGGCCCAGATCCGCGAGGACGCCCGGCTGGGCAGCGGATGCATCGTCGGCCGGGGCGCCTACGTCGGACCGGGGGTGCGGATCGGCGACAACGTGAAGCTCCAGAACTACGCGCTGGTCTACGAGCCCGCCGTGCTCGGCGACGGGGTGTTCGTCGGGCCGGCCGCGGTCCTCACCAACGACTACTTCCCCCGCTCGGTCGACCCGGAGGGCAAGCTCAAGCGCGGCGGCGACTGGGAGGCCGTGGCGGTGGAGGTGGCCGAAGGGGCGTCCCTCGGGGCCCGTTCGGTGTGCGTGGCCCCGGTACGGATCGGCCGCTGGGCACTGGTCGCGGCGGGCGCCGTGGTGACCCGGGACGTGCCCGACCACGCGCTCGTGGCCGGCGTTCCGGCGCGCCGCATCGGCTGGGTGGGCAGGGCGGGCGTACGACTGGTCGAGCGGGACGGCGAGCCGGGCGTCTGGGAGTGCCCGGAGACGGGCGCGCGGTACGACGAGAAGGACGGCGGACTCGTCGAGCGCGCATGACTCCTGTTTCCGCCAAATCGCAAATCTTCGAACATTCACCGGCATAACATGTGTGCGATCTGTGCAGACCAAGCACAATGGGCGCACGAACCAGTAGTGCCCAGGGGGGGTTACCGGGTGGAAACACCTATGCCTGAAATCGGGATCGGCACCAGCTCCGACGTCTGACGTCCGCCTGCCTTCCATCGCCCGGCCGTCCGTGCCGTGGCGCTCACAAGTCTGCGCAAAAACAGGGGGGTTGGTGTGTCCAACCGATGAGCATCACACGTCTGGCCGCGCTCGGCCATGAGGAACCGACGCTGCTCCCACTCGCCCGACGACTCCTCACGGTCGCCGAGTCGGGGCTGCCGTCGATGATGCTGCCCGGCGGTGAGGCCTTCGCCTTCACCATGGCCGGGCGGCAGACCGCTGCCGGTTCCTGGACCTTGGAGCGGCGCGGGACCAGCACCCGGTACGCGGCCATCACCGCGCTGGGTGTCCGGTTCCTGCCGGAAGACCGCCAGCGCGCGGTCCTCGGCGGACGCACTGCCGAGGAGTTCACCGGCCTGCTGATCGAGTCGCTGCCCGGCGTCACGAACCTCGGTGACGCGGCGCTCATCGCCTGGGCCGCCGCCGAGACCGGGCACCCCAAGCTGTCCGACGCCCTGGCCCGGGTCGACGCCCTGGACGAGGAGGGCCGCCCGCAGTACACCGTCGAGGCGGCCTGGGTGCTGTCCGCCATGGCGGCGGCCCGTGACACGGTCGATGTGGAGAGACGTTTCTCCTCGGCGCGCGACCGTCTGCTGCGGGCCCGCATCGGGGACAGCCCGCTCTTCCCGCACGCCACCGGGCCCGGCCTGGTGCCCTGGTACCGAGCGCATGTGGCCTGCTTCGCCGACCAGACGTACCCGCTCCAGGCCCTGGCCCGCGCCCACGCGAGCGGCGACGGCGATCCCGAGGCACTGGCCGCCTCGGAGGCCTGCGCCGCGCGCATCTGCGAGCTCCAGGGCGACGGCGGGCAGTGGTGGTGGCACTACGACGCGCGCACCGGCTCGGTCGTGGAGGGCTACCCGGTCTACAGCGTGCACCAGCACGCGATGGCGCCGACGGCGCTCTTCGACCTCACCGACGCGGGCGGCAGCGACTTCGGCGCGGCGATCCGCAAGGGCCTGCGGTGGATGACGGACGTGCCCGAACTGGCCGGACACCCCGAGCCGATGATCCTCGACGAGCTCGGCGTGACCTGGCGCAAGGTCTACCGGGGCGACCCGAAGAAGGCCGTACGCGCCGCCCGGGGACTGTCCACCCGAGTGGCTCCGGGCCTTCGGCTCAAGCCCCTGGACCGGGTGTACCGCCCGCTCTCCGTGGACCGCGAATGCCGGCCGTACGAGTTCGGCTGGATGCTCTACGCCTGGCACGGGGGACGCATATGAGCGAGCGCCGGACCCTGTTCGGGGTCGAGCTGGACCCGCTGACCATGGACGAGACCGTCGAGCGCTGCCTCGCGGCGGTCCGCGACGGCAGACAGCTGGAGATCGGCGTGGTGAACGCCGCGAAGCTGGTGAACATGCGGCGCGATCCCCGGCTCGCCGAGGCCGTGTCGGGCTGCGATCTCGTCGTCGCCGACGGCCAGGCCGTGGTGTGGGCCGGCAAGGTCCTGCGCGCCCCGCTGCCCGAGCGGGTGGCCGGGATCGACCTGTTCCTGCGGCTGCTGGCCGAGGCGGAGTCGGCGGGCATCTCCGTGTACTTCCTCGGCGCCAAGGAGGAGGTGCTGGAGGAGATGCTGCGCCGGGTGGCCGACCGCTTCCCCGGTCTGAAGGTCGCCGGCAGCCGCAACGGCTACTTCGACGACTCCCAGCAGGAGGACATCGCGGGCGCGATCGCCGACAGCGGCGCCCAGATGCTCTTCCTCGGCATGACCTCGCCGAAGAAGGAGATCTTCACCGCCGCCTACGGCGCGCGGACCGGCGCCCGTGTGGTGCACGGCGTGGGCGGTTCCTTCGACATCCTGGCCGGGATCACCAAGCGGGCCCCCGCGGTCTGGCAGCGGTTCGGCATCGAGTGGCTCTACCGCGCGCTCCAGGAGCCGCGCCGGCTGGGCAAGCGCTACGTCACGACCAACACCGCCTTCCTTCTCATGACGGCGCGGGAGTTCATCCGCTCCACCCCGTCGACCGCTCCCGCGAACAGGAGTCACTGATGCGTGTCGTCGTGGTTGGACAGGGATACGTGGGCCTGCCGCTGGCCATCCGGGCCGCCGAGGTCGGTCACGAGGTGATCGGGTACGACGTCGACTCCCGGCGGGTCAAGAGCCTCGCCGCCGGTGAGTCCTTCGTCGAGGACGTCACCTCCGAGCGGATCCGCGCCGCTCTGGACAGCGGTGCCTACCGGCCGAGCGAAGCGGCCCGGGACTGCGGCGGTTTCGACGTCGCCGTCGTCACCGTGCCCACCCCGCTGCACGAGGGCACGCCCGACCTGCGGTACATCCGCGAGTCGGCGGTCACCCTCGCCCGGTACCTGAGACCCGGGGCGACCGTCATCCTGGAGTCGACGACCTACCCCGGTACGACCCAGGAGATGTTCGCCCCGATCCTGGAGGACGGCTCGGGCCTGACCGCGGGCGCCGACTTCCTGCTGGGCTACAGCCCCGAGCGGATCGACCCCGGGAACACCGTGTGGGGCTTCAAGGAGACCCCGAAGGTCGTCTCGGGCGTCAACGCGGCCTCGCTGAAGGCCGTTCAGGACTTCTACGACGAACTCGTCGACACCACGGTGCCGGTGGGCTCGCCGAAGGAGGCCGAGCTCGCCAAGCTCCTGGAGAACACCTTCCGGCATGTGAACATCGCGCTGGTCAACGAGATCGCGATGTTCGCCCATCACCTCGACATCGACGTCTGGCAGGCCATCGACGCTGCCTCCACCAAGCCGTTCGGCTTCATGCGGTTCACGCCGGGGCCCGGCGTCGGCGGCCACTGCCTGCCGATCGACCCCTCGTACCTGTCCTGGCGGGTGCAGCGCGAACTCGGCCAGAGTTTCCGCTTCGTGGAGCTGGCCAACGACATCAACAACCACATGCCCGAGTACGTGACGCGGCGGGTCGGCGACCTGTTCAACGAGCGGCGCCGCTCGGTCAACGGCTCGCGCGTCCTGCTGCTCGGTCTGGCCTACAAGAAGAACACCGGCGACGCCCGTGAGTCGCCCGCCCTGCGCATCTCCCAGCTGCTGCTCGACATGGGCGCCCAGGTCAGGGCGGCGGACCCGCACGTCGTCGAGAGCCTGCCGGTGGACACCCGGCTGGTGCGGGTCGAACCGACGCCCGAGGAGCTGGCGTCCGCCGACGTGGTGGTCCTGCTCACCGACCACGACGCCTTCGACTACGAACTCGTCGCCGAACACGCCCCCTTGGTCCTCGACTGCCGGCGTCGGCTGCCGTCCGGACCCGCGATCGAGGTGCTCTGAACCATGCCGCGCATCGTCTGCGTCGCCGGGGCCCGCCCCAACTACATGAAGATCAAACCGGTGATGGACGCCCTGGAGAGCCGGGGCGCCGAGGTGATCCTCGTCCACACCGGCCAGCACTACGACCCGGCCATGAACGACGTGTTCTTCGCCGACCTCGGCATCCGGCCGCCCGACCGCTTCCTCGGGGTCGGTTCGGGCAGCCACGCCGAGCAGACCGGACGCGTGATGACCGCGTTCGAGCCCCTGCTCACCGAACTCGCCCCCGACATCGTGGTCGTGGTCGGCGACATCAACTCCACCCTGGCCTGCGCCCTGGTCACCGCGAAGGCGGGGCCGCTGCTCGCCCATGTCGAGTCCGGGCTGCGCAGCCGGGACTGGAGCATGCCGGAGGAGGTCAACCGGGTCGCCACCGACCGCGTCAGCGACTATCTGCTGGCCCCCTCCCCCGACGCCGCCGACAACCTGCGCGCCGAGGGCTACCGGGACGACCAGATCCATCTGGTCGGCAATGTCATGATCGACACGCTGCTCGCCAACCTGGAGCGGGCCAGGGCCTCGGACGTCCTCGCCCGGCACGGCCTGACCAGGGGCGAGTTCGGGCTGGTGACGCTGCACCGCCCGGCCAACGTGGACGATCCCGAGGTGCTCGCCGGGCTGCTGAAGGCACTGGGCGAGATCGCCGGCCGGCTGCCGTTGCTGCTGCCCGTGCATCCGCGCGCGGCCGGCCGGCTGGCCGAGATCGGCGTACCCGGCGGCATCCAGCTGGTGCCGCCCGCCGGGTACCTGGACTTCATCGCCCTCCAGGACGCCGCCCGCATCGTCCTCACCGACTCCGGCGGCATCCAGGAGGAGACCACCGCGCTCGGCGTGCCGTGCGTGACCCTGCGGGACAACACGGAGCGGCCCATCACCGTCGACCAGGGCACCAACGTGCTGGTCGGCCGGGACCCGGCCCGGATCGTGTCCGTCGTGCACCAGGTGCTGGACGCGCCTCCCGCACCGCGTCGGCCGGAACTGTGGGACGGCCACGCCAGTGACCGAATCGCCGAGGTCCTGCTGGGGGGAGGCACGGCGAACACACGACCGAGGCCCACCGATCGAACGTTCCCCATATGATCCGCTTGCAACATATGCTCGTCGAACGTTTGGGCGCGAGGGGGGACCACCATGGATCTCGCTGAGATCTTCCGGGTGATGCGCAGGCGCTGGTACGTCCTGCTGCCGGGACTGCTGCTGACCATCGGCCTGACCGTCGCCGTGGCCATCACGGTCCCGGTCACCTATCAGTCGCAGAGCACGGTGGTCCTGCTGAACTCCGAGAAGGCCACCAATGCCTACGACGGCAACCCCTTCCTCAGCACCCAGACCTCGCTGACCGGCATGGCCGACAGCCTGGCCCGCAACCTCAACTCCGACGCCTCCCTCCGCGAGCTCAAGTCCCGGGGCGCCACCGGCACGTTCGAGGCCAAGCTCGCCGACAACGCCCAAGGGCCGCTGATGTGGCTCACGGTGACCGGCACGGACAAGAAGGCGGTCCTGAAGTCGGACCGCATCCTGACCGCGTACGCGGGCGAGCGGCTGGTGCAGTTCCAGAAGCAGCAGTCGGTCACGACGGACGCCATGATCCGCATGTCGACCATCGTGGCCCCGCAGAACCCGATGGCACAGACCAAGACCCGGCTGGAGTACATGATCATGGCCGGGGGCCTCGGTCTGGTCCTCAGTCTCGTGGCCACCTTCTACGTGGAGGCGCGCCGGCGCCCGGGCCCGCCGCCGGCCCCGGAAGAGGAGCCCGTGCGGCCGGCCGCCGAGCCCGAGCCGGTCGCCGAGGCGCAGGAGTCGGTCGCCGAGCGGACCATGGCCCTGCGGACACCGCCCAGTTGGTCGCGGTCCGCCGAGACCAGGCGCGCCGAGGGGCCGCGGGCCGGGCGGTCCGTCATGACCGTGGCGCCCGGCGCCGAGGCGCTCGACGAGGAGTCGACACATGGACAGCGTTCGCACACCGGACAGCGAGAGAGCTGAGACGGGCGAGGGCCCGTCGTCTCCCGCTCCTGCCTCCCTCGGCAACAAGGTCCGTTCCGCGGCCCGCTGGAGCCTGATCAACACCCTGGTCATGCGCCTCGGCAACTTCGCCACCGGCATCCTGTTGGCGCGGTTTGCCCTCGGGCCCGCGGAGTGGGGCGTCTACGGCATCGCTCAGACCGTGCTCCTGGTCCTGCTCTCCGCGAACGAACTGGGTGTGGGTCTCGCGATCATCCGCTGGGAGGGCGACCCGCGCCGCTTCGCGCCGACCGTGCTGACCCTGAGCGTCCTGTCCAGCGGCCTGCTCTACGTCGCCCTGTTCGTCTCGGCGCCGACGGTGGCCGGACTGCTCGGCTCGCCCGACGCCTCGGGTGTCCTCAGGGTGATGTGCCTGTGCCTGGTGATAGACGCGGTGGCGCATGTGCCGGCCGGCATCCTGACCCGGGAGTTCGCCCAGGGCAGGCGGATGGTCGTCGACGCGCTCAACTTCGTCCTCAGCACCGCCGTGACCCTGGTGCTGGCCTTCGCCGGGTGGGGCGCGATGAGCTTCGCCTGCGGCGCGGTGGTGGGCAACGTCGCCGCGCTCGTCGGCTGCGCGGTCGCCGTCCCCGGGACCCTCAGGTTCGGCTGGGACCGCGAACAGGCCCGCGCCCTGCTGAAGTTCGGGCTTCCGCTGGCCGGCGCGAGCCTGCTCGCCCTCGCCGTGGTCAACGTGGACACCATGGTCGTGGGCTCCTCCCTCGGCCAGATCTCGCTCGGCTTCTACGTCCTGGCGTTCAACATGTCCGGCTGGCCGGTCCGCGTCATCTCCGAGGCGGCCCGGCGGGTCTCCTTCGCCGGCTTCTCCCGCCTGGCCGACTCCCCGCAGGCCCTCGCCGCGGGCTTCAGCCGTGCCCTGGGCGTCCTGGTCACGGGCACCGTGCCGCTGTGCGTCCTGCTGGGCGGCCTCGCTGCCCCGGTCATCCACCTCGTCTACGGCGGCAAGTGGCTGCCCGCCGCCGCGGCGCTGCCGTGGCTGATGGCCCTGGGCCTGATCCGCATCGTCTGCGAACTCGCCTACGACTGTCTCGTGGCGGTCGGCCAGCGCCGCTCGCTCATTCTCGTGCAGGGGCTGTGGGTGGCCGCCCTCGTCCCGGTCCTGATCGTCGGCGCACGCCACGGCGGCATCGTCGGCGTCTCCCAGGGCCATGTCCTGGTCGGCGCCGGACTCGTCGTCCCCGTGTTCCTCTACGCCCTCACCCGCGCCGGAATCGGCCTCGCCCCCCTCGCGCGGGCCTGCGCCTGGCCCTTCCTCGGAGGCGTGGCGATGACCCTGGTGCTCCTCGGCGCCAAGCGGCTGCTGGGCGACGGCACCCTCGCCCTGTTCGTCATCGGCGCGGCCGCCATGGCCTGCTATGTGGTGTGCGTGCTGCCCAGCCGTCGTTTCCTGCTCGGCTCCCGGACCCCGGAGACCGTATGACCCCGCTCCGCCGACTCCTCGTCGGCCTGGCGCTTTTACTGACGGCCGCCTGCTCCTCGGGAGGCGAAAAGGCCCACCGCGCCCAGCCCTCACCCACACGAACGCCCCGGACCGCCACCGACCCCACACGCGTGCGTGCTGCCCAGCCGTCGTTTCCTGCTCGGCTCCCGGACCCCGGAGACCGTATGACCCCGCTCCGCCGACTCCTCGTCGGCCTGGCGCTTTTACTGACGGCCGCCTGCTCCTCGGGAGGCGAAAAGGCCCACCGCGCCGAGCCCACACCCACGCCAACGCCCTCGGCCGCCGCCGACCCCACGCCGTCCGCGAGCGCCTCGGCCTCCGTGAGTCCCGGTATCTCGACGCCCACCCACAGGCCCAAGCCGTCCGCGCCGCCCCGTTCTTCCGGCACCGCCCCGGCCACCACGGCCGCGCCCCCGGACGCCGGTTTCCCGAACGCCGGGACCACCGGCCCGCGCCTGCGCCTCAAGCCCCGCACCGCCGGGAACATCAGCGTCAGGACCGACGGGGCCGTGATCAGGGGCCAGGACATCACCGGCTCGCTCGACATCTACGCGAACGACGTGACGGTCATCGACAGCAGGATCACCTCCACCAACTGGTGGGGGATCAACCTGCGTCCCGGCTACAGCGGACTGCGGGTCCTGCACACCACCATCACCGCCGTGCCGGGCAAGGGCCCCGACAACGGCGGAGTCGACTACGCCGTCTCCAACATGGGCAGCAGCGCCATCGAGGTCGGCTGGTGCGACATCTCGGTGTTCGGCAACGCCCTCTCCATGGGCCAGGGCAACCTCCACGACAACTACGTCCACGGCCTGGTCCCCTTCCGCAACAACGGCGGCGAGTGGCAGCACACCGACGCGGTGATCAGCGGCGGCGGCAGCAAGGGCACACTGGTCGTCCGGCACAACACCCTGCTCAACCCGGTCCCCGTCGACCAGGGGGCGTCCGCCGCCGTCGGCCTGTTCGCGGACACCGGGCACGTCTCCAACACCGTCATCGACGGCAACCTGCTGGCAGGCGGGGCCTACGCCCTGTACGGCGGCGGCGAGGGCGCCACCGGGATCACCGTCACGAACAACGTGTTCTCCACCCGGTACCACCGCTACTCCGGCGTCTACGGAGCCGTCACCGCCTGGAACGCGGGCGGCGCGGGCAACGTCTGGCGCGGCAACCGGTTCTCCGACGGCACCCCCGTCACCCCCGCACCGGCAGGCTGAGGAAGAGGATCATGCGACGCATCGCCCGCGCCCCCTGGGAACTCCTCAAGCGCGCCTTCGGCTGGCTGGTCCTGTTCGAGCTGCGCAACAAGGTCCTCCTGCTGCCCTCGGCGGTGCGGCTGCGTCGCCTGGAGGACGCCGAGACCCGCCGGCTGACGGCTGTCCTCGGCCCCGTGCCTCAGGCCCTCGTCGCCACCGTCATCGCCACCCACCGGCGCCCCGACGCGCTGCGGGCGGCGGTCGCCTCGGCGCTGGCCCAGACCGTGCGCGACCAGGTCGTCATCGTCGTCGACGACGGCGCCGGGCTCCCCGAACTCCCGGACGACCCGCGGCTGTTCGCCGTCTCGCTGGCACGCAACACCGCCGTGGCGGGGGTCGTGCGCAATGTCGGCATCCGCCTGACCCGCTCGCGGTACGTGGCCTTCCTGGACGACGACAACCTGTGGGAACCCGACCACCTCGAACGGGCGTTGGCCGTACTGGAAGCCCCCGGCGGCCCCGACGGCGTCTACACCGCGCTGCGCCGCGTCCTGCCGGACGGGACCGAACGGGACGTCCTGTCCGTGGAGTTCGACCGCCGCCGGGCCGCCAGGGAATCCTTCCTGGACACCAACGCGTTCGTCGCCCGGCGCGACGGCTCCCTCCACTTCAGCCGTCTGCGCCGCACGCCCGAAGTACTGCCCCGCGAGGACTGGGAGCTCGTGTACCGCTACAGCCGTGGTCACGCCGTACGCCACGTGCCGCACGCCACCGTGCGCTATCTGGTGAACCCCGCGAGTTTCTACACGACGTGGTCCGGCTGAGCTGCGCCGGGGCGGAGCAGCGCGGCGACCGCGGCCCTGCTGGCCTTGCGGCCCAGGACGGCCCGTGACGTCTCCCGCAGCAGCACGGCGGCCCGGAAGCACGCGGTCGGGACGGCTCCGTGGCGCCGCCGGTACAGCCGCACCCGGTTGACCGTGAGCAGGGACCACAGCCGGGGCGACACCTGCGAGTCGCCCCCGAGGTGAACGGCCTCGGCGGACGGTTCCAGTTGCGTGGCGTAGCCCAGGTCCCGTGACCGCAGGCAGTACTCGGTCTCCTCCGAGTACAGGAAGAAGGACTCGTCCCACGGCCCGCAGGCGGCCCGGCACTCGGCCGAGATCGCCATGAGCGCGCCGGTCGCCCAGTCCGCGCGCGTGGGCCGCCGGTAGGCGCCGGGGTCGGTGACCAGCTCGCTCAGCCGCGGGAATCGCCCGGCCCGCCGGTTGCCGATGACGGCCTCGCCGAGGGCCCGCAGCACGCTCGACTCCCGTCGCAGCGAGTAGTGGGGCGTGTCCCGGCCTTCCTCGTACAGCAGGGGTACGGCGATCCCGACGCCGTCGCCGAGGCTGTCGACGAGACGCTTGGCGCAGCCCTGCCGCATCCGGATGTCGGGGTTGCAGACGAGGGCCACCCCCTGGTCACCGGCGGCCTCCAGCGCCGCGTTGACCCCGGCCGCGTACCCGGCGTTGCGGCCGGTCTGCACGACTCTCGCGTCGGGGGCCAGCTCGCGGAGGACCTGGACGGTGTCGTCGGCGGAGTCGTTGTCGGCCACGACCAGCCGCCAGTCGAGGCCGGCCATCCCGTCCGGGAGCGCGGCGAGGAACCCGGGGAGCACCTTGGCGCTGTTCCAGGTGACGACGATGACGGTGACGGGGCTCAACGGGACTCCACGAGTTGGGGAAGCCGGTCCTGGGAGGGGGCCTGGCTGGGGACGGCCGGAGCCGCGTCGGCCACCGCCTCGCGCCGGATGAAACCGAGGTAGCTGCCTCCCGCCCCGAGCACCAGGAAGAACATGCCGGCGAACATGGGGAAACTGAGCGAGTCGAAGGTCGCACTGCTGACCAGGGCGACCAGCGAGGAGGCGAAGAACGCCTGCCCGAGCTCGCGGTCGGACTCGGTGCGGGCGAGCCTGCGGACGGCGCCGCCGTGGTGGATGCCGGTGATGAACAGGACGAGCAGGGCGACGAGTCCGAGCACCCCCATCTCGGCCAGGGTCAGCATGTACTGGTTGTCGGTGAAGAAGTACAGGTCCGGGGTGAAGGTGCCGAAGCCCCGCCCGAACAGCGGGTGTTCCTTCAGATAGGGCACGATCGCGCTGTACTTGACCGTGCGGGCCTGGGTGCTGCTGTCCGAGTTGGACAGGAACGACGCGAACAGGCCCGTGATGGTGCCGATCAGTCCGGGGACGAGCACCTTGAAGACGGCCACGGAGGCGGTCATCACGCCGATCGCGGCCCAGCGGCGGGCAGGCTTCCAGCGGGGCACCATCACCAGGGCCACCAGCAGCAGCCCGATGATGGAGGTCCGTGACACCGACAGGGGCAGCGCGCCGCCCATGAGCAGCACCGGGCCCCAGCGGCGCAGGACGTGGCGGTGCCGTCGTACCGGATCGAAGGCCTGCTGGATCGCGAAGGGCAGCAGGATCGCCAGCATCCCGGCGAACTCCAGCGGCTGGGCCGTGGTGGCCCGGGGCCGGGTGAAGGCACCGCGGTCCATGACGCTCACCTGGGCCACGCTGGTCTGCAGGCCGGGGATGTGGATGGAGTCGGCGATGTTGGTGGCCGCGAAGAAGTCGTAGAAGCCGATCGCGGCGACGACGGACGCGAAGACGACCACGCGGCGCATGAGCACGTCCAGGCGGCCGCGTTCCTGCATGGCCGCCGAGGTCAGGACGACGAGCGACACCCACACCAGGTATCCGATGAGTCCGCGGTCGGCCCCGAGGACCTCCTGGTGCGAGCTCTCGCGCATCGCGTCCGCGATGTAGGCCATGAGGACGGCCGTGCCGAGCACGCACATCGAGACCCGCACGAACCTGGTTCCCGGCGCGGGCAGGATGCGGCCGCCCAGCCAGGTCGCGAGGTACCACAACAGGCCGAGCAGGGCGAAGACGTTGGCCGGGGTGCCGACGCCGCCGAGCGCGGGCAAGGCCAGGTTCGAGGGGATGAAGAGGGCCAGCGCCAGATAGCCGGTGAGGATCGCGGTGGCGTCGACGCGGCGGTTCAGCCAGCTCACGCGCTCGCGGGTGGGGGCGCGGGCCTGGCGCGGCCGGGCGGCGGTTCTCCGGCGGCGGCGCACCACCGTCACGCCCTCCATCAGGATCGACAGCAGGAACGCGCTGACGACGCCCCCGATGACGACGGCCGCGATGCCCTGGTAGCGGTTCTTCGACTCCGCCACCGGTGTCTGGGGCAGGACCACGGGCGCCGTCTGCACGAGATACGCGGGCGGCACCTTGGCGGCGGCCTGGAGGGCGTCGAGCTGCTCGCCCGCGAAGGCGGTCAGGATGTCGGTCTCCTTGAGCACCTTCGCCCGGTCGGTCCCGGTGACACCGAGCACGAGCAGCGGGCTCTCGCTGTCCGGGGCGAACCCGGTGGTGTACGGGTCGGTGACGCCCCTGCTGTGCAACTCCTTGGCCGCGTCGCTCGATTCGAGGGTCCTGATCAGCACGTCGGCCGTGACGATCAGCGAACCGCCCGCGTTCGAGATGGGGTTGCCGAAGGTGGGGGCGAGCCGGGCGACGGCCGAGGAGTCCAGCAGCGCGACCGAGCTCTGCGACTCGTAGGAGACCGGGACTGTCTCGTACAGATAGGCGCCGCAGAGCAGGCTGAGCACGGTGAACGGCACCATGAAGTACCACCGTCGGCGCAGAATGGCCCATATCTCACCAATGCTCACGAACCATTCCTCCTTTCGGTGGCATCCGGCCACATGTCCTGCCAGTATCGGGGGCGACGGAAGGAACTCACATGTCGCCCGGGAACGTCGCCGACGCACTGCTCCGCCGCTGGTACGTCCTGGTGGCGGCGCTGCTGTTGACGGCTGCCGGGGCCTACCACGTGGTGCGCCCCGCTCCTCAGTACGTCGGCTCCGCGGTGGTGGTGCTCAAGCCGCCGGTGACACAGAACCAGCCCAACCAGCTCACCAACCTCCAGCCGCCGCTCGCGGTGCTCTCCTACGGCGTCATACGGCAGCTTGAATCGCCTGCGGGGGCCAAGGAGTTGAAGGCGGCGGGCGTGCGCGGGACCTACCACCTCGTCCCCCGCAACAGCGGCACCAGCGCGACGCCCCGCTATCTGATCCCCTCCTTGCAGGTGCAGTCGCAGGCGTCCGGTCCCGAGGCCGCGGTGACGGCGGTGACCCGCATCGTCGACGTCTACACCCGGCACGTGGACGCGGTGCAGAAGGCCGAGAAGGTCCCCGCCGAGGCGCGGATCACCGCGACCGTCCTGACCTCCCCGAGCGCCGCCCAGGTGCAGGGCGACAAGATGCGGGGGCTGGCCGGTACGGCCCTGCTGGGCGCGGCGGGCGGCATCGTCGGCGCGCTGTGGCTCGACCGGTATCTGCTGAGCCGCCGAAAGGACGCTCCCGGCCGCCGCCGTCGCACCGAGCCGGTGCCCGTCGTGAGCTGAGTGGAACAGGTGGCTCATCAGATTCCGCGGCGCTTCCAGGACTCCCACCACAGCCACTCCCGCCCGCGTTCGGCCACGGCCGACCACACCAGCGGCTGAAGGTACGGCATGGCCCGGGGGCCGATCCGCCGTCTGAGCCGCAGCGCGCGGTACTCGGGCAGGGCCCGGTAGCCGGGCAGGCACTCCTCGGCGAACGCGACGCACTCGTCGACCGGGACGACGGCGGTACGGCCCCGGTCGTACGCCCGGTAGGCGCGGCGCAGCGCGAAGCGGGCGAGCCGGGTGTGGACCTGGTCGGCCAGGCGGTCGGCGTCGGGCAGCTTGTCGGCGCACTTGGTGAGCACCGAGTCGAAGGCCACCAGACGCTGGCGCAGGTCGTCGAGCTGGCCGCCGAAGTCGACGGTGGACATGTTCTTGCCGTGGACGCGGTAGAAGGCCTGGTCGGCGCCGCGGATGTAGCCGACGTCGGCGTGGGCGGCGAGCCGCATCCACATCTCGATGTCACCGGCGTGCGGCAGCGCGGGGTCGTAGCCGCCGACCTGGCGCTGGAGGCCGGTGCGGACGACGACCTCCGGTGAGGTGATGCAGCCGGTGCCCTCGCGGAAGCGCCGGTCGAGCCACCAGTGGCCGGGGTAGACGACCGAACCGGTGCTCTGCGTACGGGCCTTGGGCAACGGGCCGCCGTGCTGGAAGCGCAGCGGGCGTCCGTAGGCGAAGCCGGCCTCGGGGTGGGCGTCCAGGAGGGCCGCGGCCCGCACCAGCGCGCCCGGGACCAGCCGGTCGTCGGCGGACAGCAGGGCCACGTAGTCGCCGTCGGCCCACTCCAGCAGGCCTTCGTTGTACGTGGCGATGTGGCCCTTGTTGGTCTCGTGGACGTGGACGTCGATGCGCGGGTCGGAGGCGGCCAGTTTCTGCGCGACCTCCGCCGAGTCGTCGGGCGAGGCGTCGTCGATGATGAGCACCCGGACGTCGACGCCGTCCTGCTCGTCCAGGACGCTGCTCACACAGTCGGCCAGGAAATGGCCGTACTTGTAGCAGGGGATCACAACACTGACGGTGCTCATCTGTGGGGAAGCCAATCCCCGGTGGTAGTCCGCGCCGGGCTCGGCGCAGACCACCACCGGTGGGTTCTGGTCGGTCAGTTCTTCTTCTTGCGGACGGTTGTCTTACTGGTCAGGGTCCAGGTCCTGGACTTCACCGTGTGGTGCTTCTTGTCCTGGACCTTGACGCCGACCTTGAACCGGGTGCCGTCCGGCAGCGGGGACGACAGGTGCACGGACACCTTGTGGGTGGCCCGGTTGTAGGAGGTGACGGCCGTGACGTGGAGCTTCTTCGCGGCCTTGGAACCGCTCAGGACGGTCACGTTCGCCGTGACGGACGACAGCTTGGTCGAGGCGGGCAGGGTGAGGACGAGCGGGCTCGTGGCGTCGGCGGTGTGCGCCAGCGAGGACGCGCTCACCTCCGAGGCGTTGGCCGTCGCCAGGGACGCGCTCGGGTCGTCGGCGGTGAAGACCGGGCCGACCCAATAGTTCGCGGATCCGTAGGAGCCGTTCGGGAAGGCCGCGGAACTGCCGTACCGGTAGAGCCCGTTGTGGTGGGCGCTGGTGTCGGCGGTGGCCGTGAGCGGGTAGGACTGGTGGGCCGCCGTGAAGTAGCCGCCGTCCACCGCGTAGTTGCCGTTCGGCGCGTGGTAGGAGGCGACGTAGGCGGTGCCTGCGGTGACGGCCACCGGGGTGGCGAAGGTCATCGTCTGCCAGCCGGACGGCGACTCGGCGGTGAAGGTGCCGGTGGCCAGGAGCGTGCCGTCGTCGGACCACAGGCTGCCGGTGTGGGTACCGGTGTTGGTCGCGCCCTTGTAGAAGGTGACGCCGGTGATCCAGCCGTCCGCCGAGGACGTGAACCGGGTGCCGAGTTCGACCGAGTTGCCGTCCCCGGTCACCGCGGCGGTGGCCGGGGTGGCGGAGGAGTTCCACAGCGTGCAGGGGCAGGTGACCGCCGGCGGCTGGGAACTGGTGGTGAAGGTCCACGTCACCGGGTCCGCCATGGCGTTGCCCCACAGGTCGGAGGCCTGGACGGACGCCGTGTACGTGGTGTGCAGCGCCAGCTCGGTCGACGGGGTGAAGGTCGCCTTGTTCGACGCGGGAAGCGTCTTGGTGCCCGGCACGGTGTTGCCGTCCGGGTCCTTCACCGTGAACGTCAGGCTTTCGGCGTCGATGGCATGGTCGAAGACGGCCGACACCGGAGCCGTGATCGACGTACCGGTCGCGCCGGACGTCGGCGAGGTGGAGGTGACCGCCGGCGGGGTGGTACTGGCCGTCGAGGTGTCCAGCACAACGTCGACCCAGTAGTTGCTGCCGGAGGACGCCGAGGACGGGAAGGCGCTGGTGGAGCTGTAGCGGTAGACGCCGTTGCCGCCGTCGGTGCCGGACTGGAGCCCGGTCAGCGGGGCGAGCCCCGCGGCCTTGTCGGAGAAGTAGCCGCCGTCGTAGGAGTATCCGCCGTTGGGGGCGAAGTACGAGGCGACATAGGTGGTGTTGGCCTTGACGGTCACCGGGGTGGAGAAGTTCAGCTGCTGCCAGCCGGAGGCCGTCTCGTTGGTGAAGGTGCCGGTGGCCAGGCGGGTGCCGGAGGCGGTCCACAGGCTGCCGGTGTGGGTGCCGGTGTTGGCGGCCGACTTGTAGAAGCGGACGCCGGTGATCGAACCGGCCGTCGTGGTACGGAACTTGACGCCGAGCTCCAGGGAGCTGCCGTCACCTCCGTTGACGGTGCCGGGGACCGCCGAGGCCGGCCAGATGGTGCAGGGGCAGGCCTGGGGGCCGACGGTCAGCGCGAGCGTGGTGGTGGAGCCGATGTTGACGCTGTCGTCCACCGCGCGGACCTTGACCGACGCCGAGCCCGGGGTCGTCGGGGTCCAGGTGTAGCTCCAGGACGTGAGGCCGGTCGCGGCGTTCCACGTCGATCCGCCGTCCGTGGAGACCTCCACGCGGGCCACCACACCACCGGAGTCGGAGGCGGTGCCCTTGATGGTGACCGGCTTCAGTGCCGGGACCGTGGCTCCGGAGGCCGGGCTGGTCACCGTGACGGCCGGGCCCGTGGTGTCGGTGGAGGCGGTCGCGGCGACCAGGTTGCTCTGCCGGGTGAGCGGCTGGACGCCCATGTCGGCGAGGATGTTCACGGTCGCCTGCTGCATGCGGGCGTCCTCGGTGACCACCGTGTCCGCCGGGTCGTACGTCGGCAGGTTGGTCAGGCCCCACGACCACTGCACGGTTCCGGCCCCGAACACCAGGGCTCCGGAGTCCTGGTCGCGGAACTCGACGAGGTTGTGCGTCGCGGTGCCGTTGCCGTACATGTTGCCCCAGTCGAGGCGGTACTTCCCGTCGTTGATGTCCACGGTGGTGGACGACAGGTCGATCGCGCCGGTCGGTCTGGTGCTGTTGGAGATGTCGCTGTCCCACTCGTAACCGAGCGTCCCGGTCGGGAAGGTGGCCGTCTGGCTCGCCGTGAGGTTCGCGATGGAGGTGCCCCGCCACAGCCGGTTCTTGCCGTACGAGCCGGGGACCGTGATGGCGTCGGCGCGGTAGCCGTTCACCGTGAACATGGAGCCGGTGAGGATGTTCGGCGGCTGGTAGGCCTGCCCGTAGTTCGTGCTGGCGGGGTCCATCCAGGTGCCGGTCCACTGACCGCTCGGGTCGGCGATGCCGTTGTTCTGGGCCATCTTGGTCATCTTGTAGCAGACCAGGGTGCGGTCGGCGGTGCTGGTGCCGTCGATGCTGGGTGCCAGACGGGTCTTCCAGAACACCTCGTTGCCGCTGAAGAAGGCCTGTCTGACGCCTGCCTTGCGGGCCGCGAGGACGTTGCTGTACTGACTCTGCGTCCAGTACTCGTCGTGCCCGGACGACATGTACACCTTGTGCTTCTTCAGCAGGGTGGCGCCGCTGGTCGAGGACACGTCCACGCCGGAGAGGTAGCTGACGTCGTAGCCGTTGCGCTCCAGCCAGGACAGCATCATGAACTCGGAGCCGTAGATGCCGTTGTCGCCGCCGATGTCCAGCGGCCGGTTGTAGCTGACCTCGTAGGCGCGGCCGTCGGGCGCGGGCCCGGTGCCGCCGTAGAGGTCCTGGCCGCCGTAGTCGTTGTACGCCTGCCAGGTCTGGTCACTGGTCTGCACGACGACGTCGGAGGTGCTGGAGTCCTTGCGGACGACGAACGGGTACGGCATCAGGCCGTCGCCGTCGGACTGCGTGAGGTTCGCGATGTACAGGCCGGAGACGGCGTCGGCGGGCACCGTCCAGTTCACGGTCGTGGGCCAGTTGCCGCAGTCGACCAGACCGGTGGCGGCCTTGGTGGTGCAGGTGGCGGGCTTCGTCGTGTAGTTGGCCGGGTAGGTCGTCGCCGCCTGGGCCGCGGTCGAGATCAGGCGGGCCCCGTCGCCGCCGTACCAGCCGAGGCGGTAGATCTCGACGCGGTACGAGACCGGCGACTGGATCTTGAACTGGACGGTGTCACCGGCCTGGACGCTCTCCTTGGTGGAGAACCCCTTGATGTCACCGTAGGCGTTGGGCGAGTACCAGTCGGACATCGGGCTGCCCGCCTTGGAGTTCTCGCATACGACCGGGTTCGAGCCCGTGCCGCAGGGATCGGCCGCCGCCTGGGCGGTCCCCGCCTGCGGGAGCACCGCCCATACCAGTGCGGCTATGACGGCGAGGCGCCCGCCCCGGAGCCGTCTGCTCCATCTGTTCATGTGTACCTCTCAGCGGTGCTGTGCAGGACCGACCCGGAGGTCGGGGGTGAGGCCTGTGGTGAGGGGACCGATCAGCCTCGGAGCGCTTCGGCGAGCGCGGCCACGACCTGCTGCTGCTGGTCGGGGGTGATCTGGGGGTAGAGCGGCAGGGACAGGATCCGCTCCGCGGCCTTCTCTGCGTTCGGGAAGTCGCCCCGGTCGTGGCCGAGATGGCGGTAGGCCGGTGTGAGGTGGACCGGGGCGGGATAGTGCACCCCGGCGCCGATGCCCTCGGCGTTGAGCTTGCCGACGATGTCGTCGCGGTCGGCTCCGGCGACCTGGACGACGTACAGGTGCCAGACGTGGACGTTGCCGGAGGCCGTCACCGGGAGGACGAGCCGGCCGGCGGACGCGAGGTCGGCGAGCAGTTCGTCGTAGCGGGCGGCGGCCGCCCGGCGAGCCGCGTTGCCGTCCGCCAGCCGTTTGAGCTTGGCCCGCAGGACGACGGCCTGGAGTCCGTCGAGGCGGCTGTTGAACCCGGGGACGTCGTGGCGGTACTTGGCGACGCCGCCGTGGTTGGCGATCGCCCGGACCAGGCCGGTGAGTTCCTCGTCGTCGGTCAGCACCGCGCCCGCGTCGCCGTAGGCGCCCAGGTTCTTGCCCGGGTAGAAGCTGGTGGCCGCGATGCCGCCGCTGCCCGGCGCGCGGCCGTCGCGGGTGGCGCCCTGGCACTGGGCGGCGTCCTCCACGATCCTTACGTGGTCGGGCAGTTGCGCGGCCAGGCCGGTCACCTCGGCCATCTGCCCGTACAGGTGGACCGGCACGACCGCGCGGGTCGCCGGACCGACCGCGTCCAACGCGGCCTGGGGGTCCAGGAGGTGGCTGTCGGGCAGGCAGTCCGCCAGGACGGGTCGCGCACCGATCCGGGCCACGGCACCGGCGGTGGCGATGAAGGTGTTGGCGGGTATCACGACCTCGTCGCCGGGGCCCACCCCGCCGGCGCGCAGGGCCAGTTCGACGGCGTCGGTGCCGTTGGCGACCCCCACGCAGTGGGCGACGCCGCCGAACTCGGCGTATTCGCGCTCGAACTGGCGGACCTCCTCGCCGCCGACGAAGGCCGTGTTCGCGAGCACCCGGTCGAAGCCGGCCCGGACCTCGTCGGCGACCTCTTCGTGAGCCGCCTTGAGGTCCACGAGCGGAATCTGGTTCATGTCAGCGGTCCCCCCACTGTTGATGTCGCTAGTTCGTCCAGCGCGGGCGCCCCCGCCGCGCGCAGCCGTCGGGCCGGGCTCCCCACCCAGACCTCGCCCGGCGGAACATCGTCGAGTACGGCACTCCCCATGCCGATCTGCGACCAGGCCCCCACCGTCGTGCCCTCTCTCACCAGAGCGCCGGAGCCCACGTAGGCGCCGCGCTCCAGCCGCACTCCCCCGCCCAGGCGGACCCCGGCGGTGAGCGTCGCGTAGTCCTCGACCACGTCGTCGTGGGTGAGCACGACGTGCGGCATCACCGCCACCTGGGCACCCACCCGTACCGCTGCGGTCAGCACGCAGTGCGCGAGCAGGACCGAGCCGGGGCCGATCTCGGAGGTCGACGACACGGCCGCCGTCGGGTGGATCACCGTGGTGTACCGGTCCTCGGGCAGGCCGAATCGGCGGACCAGCCGGGCGCGGGCCGCGTAGTCCCTCGGGTTGCCCACGCAGATCACCACCCGTGCCTCGGGCAGGTCGTGGACCAGGTCGCAGCCGCCGAGGACGGGCACGCCGTCCACGTCGGTGCCGTGCAGGGCGGGGTCGTCGTCGAGGTGTCCGAGCAGCTCGACCTCACCCGCGTCCCGTGCGGCCTGGGCGGTCTCCCGGGCGAAGCCGCCCGCGCCGACGATCACAAGTCCGGTCATCCACGGGCCTGTTCGCGCAGTGCCGCGACGACCCGGTCCTGCTGGGCCTCGGTCATCGTGTGGAACAGCGGCAGGATCAGCGAGTCGCGGCTGATGCGCTCGGTGACCGGCAGCGGCACGCTCGGGTGATCCGCGTAGGCGGGTTCGAGGTGGGCGGCCATGATGCCGCGCCGGGCGGAGACCCCGGCGTCGGCGAGCGCGGCGAGCAGGTCGTCCCGGCCGACCGGGAAGTCCTCGGCGAGCAGCACCCAGTAGGACTGGAAGTTGCTCTGCCCGTGCGCGGGGTCGCGCACGGGGGTGAGGCCGGGGACGTCGGCCAGCAACGCGTCGTAACGCGCGGCCAGTTCGCGACGGCGGGCGATCATCGCGTCGAGCTTGCCGAGCTGGACCAGGCCGATCGCGGCCTGCACGTCGGTCATCCGGTAGTTGAAGCCGACTTCCAGGTAGCTTTCCAGCATCGGCTTGTTGCTCGCGTGACGTTCCGCGGCCGAGGCGTTCATGCCGTGCTCGCGCAGTCGGCGCAGCCGTGTGGCCCACTCGGCGTCGTCGGTGGTGACCATGCCGCCCTCGCCGGTGGTGACGAGCTTGCGGGGGTGGAAGGACCAGGCCGCGAGCAGCGCGCCGTGGCCGACGGGCTTGCCGCCGACGGTCGAGCCGATGGCGCAGGCCGCGTCCTCGACCAGCGGCAGGTCCCAGTCGGCGCAGGCGGCACGCAGGGCGTGCACATCAGCGGGTACACCGCCCTGGTGGACGGCGAGGACGGCCTCGGTGCGCGGGCTGCGCACCTGCTCCACGGTGGCCGGGGTCAGGTTGCCGGTGACGGGGTCGACGTCGGCGAACACCGGTTCGGCGCCGACGTACCGTACGGCGTTCGCGGTGGCGATGAACGACAGCGAGGGCACCACCACTTCGTCGCCGGGGCCGACGCCGAGGGCGACCAGCGAGAGGTGCAGTGCGGTGGTGCAGGAGCTGACCGCGACGGCGTGCTCGGCGCCCACCCGCTCGGCGAAGGCCCGCTCGAAGGCGGCGACCCGGGGGCCCTGGGCGACCCAGCCGGACAGCACGGCGTCGGAGGCGGCCTTGGCCTCCTCCTCGCCCAGCCAGGGGATCATCACGGGGATGCGGTCGGTGCTCACTTGGCGGCCTCCCGCTCGGCGCGCCACCACTGGACCAGGTCCCTGAGTCCTGTGCGCAGGTCGATCTCCGCGGTGAAGCCGAGCCGTTCGGCGGCCTGGGTGGTGTCCGCGAGCCGGCGGACCACCGAGTTCACCGAGCGGGCGGGCCCGTGCACCGGCTCCAGGCCCTCGGCGCCCATCGCCTCCAGCAGCCCGTCGGCGAGCTCGCGCAGCGAGGTCTCGGTGCCGCTGGCGATATTGAACACCTCGTCGGTGACGTCCGACTCGGCCGCCAGGATGTTGGACCTGGCGATGTCCCGGACATCGACGAAGTCCATGGTCTGGGTGCCGTCGCCGAGGATCAGCGGCGGCTCGCCCGACTCGATGCGCTCCATCCAGCGGATGAGCACCTCGGTGTACAGGCCGTGGATGTCCATCCGGGGGCCGTACACGTTGAAGTAGCGCAGGGCCACGTAATCCAGCCCGTACATGGCGTGGAAGCTGCGCAGCATGCCCTCGTTGAAGGCCTTCGCCGCGCCGTAGAACGTGTCGTTGTTGTAGGCGTGGTGGCGTTCGGTCGTCGGGAAGACCTCGGCCATGCCGTAGACGGACGCCGAGGAGGAGGCGACCACCTTGCCGACGCCGGCCGCGGCCGCCGCCTCCAGCACGTTGAAGGTGCCGTCGACGAGGACCTCGTTGGCGAGCCTCGGCTCCTCCGCGCACTGGGTGATGCGGATCGCGGCGAGGTGGAACACCAGGTCCGCGCCCTCGGTGACCTTCTTCACGGTGTCGACGTCCCGGACGTCGCCCTCGACGACCTCGACCACCCCGCTGGGCAGGGCCTTCGCGAGGTTGGCCCGGCGCCCGCGCACGAAGTTGTCGAGTACGACGATCTCGCGGGCGCCGCCCTCGGCCAGCAGGTCGACCAGATTGGAGCCGATGGTGCCCGCTCCCCCGGTGACCAGGATCTTCTTGCCACGTACGCTGCTCAACTGCTGTGCCCTCTCAGGGAATCGCATCGCTTGACTGATGTCGCTCAACGCTCGGCGCGCAGGCCGACGACCGCGCCCTTGAACTCCAGGCTCCGGGAGGCCGCCTCCAGGATGTCCAGCACCCTGAGGCCCGCCCGGCCGTCGGTCAGCGGCGCCCGGCCGGTCCTGATCGAGTCGGCGAACTCGTCGACCATGCTGCGCAGCGCTTCCTTCTCGCCGATCGCGGGCGCGACCATGTCTCCGGAGCGGTACGAGATGAGCATGTCCCGGCGCTCGTCCACACCGATCTCCTGGGGCGCGGCCATGTCCACGCCCCGGTCGTAGACCGACACCCGCTGGAGGGGGTTCAGGTCGTCCCAGAGCAGGGTGCGCTTGGAGCCGCCCACCATGGTGGTGCGCACCTTCGTCGGCGACAGCCAGTTGACGTGCACGTGGGCGATGGCCCCCGTGCTGAGCGTGAGCGTCAGATAGGCGACGCAGGCCTGTCCGGCGCCGATCGGGTCGGCCCCGTGGGCGGCGACGGCGACCGGCTCCACGCCCGCCGGGAGGATGAAGTCGAGGATCGACAGGTCGTGCGGGGCGAGGTCCCACAGGACGTCGATGTCCTTCTGGACCAGCCCGAGGTTGATGCGGACCGAGTCGACGAAGTGGATCTCCCCGAGCTCGCCGGAGTGGACCAGTTCCCTGATGCGGCCCACTGCGGGCGTGTAGCAGTAGGTGTGGTCGCACATCAGGGTGAGCCCGCGCTCCTCGGCCTCGGCCACCAGGCGCATCCCGTCGGCGTAGGTCGCCGCGAGCGGCTTCTCCACGAGGACGTGCTTGCCGGCGCGCAGGGCGGCCAGGGCGATGTCGAGGTGGGTTCCGGCGGGCGTGGCCACGGCGACGGCGGCCACGTCGGGGTCGGCGAGGACGGCCGCGTAGTCCGAGGTGGCCTCGACGGTCGAGTAGCCGCCGAGGACCCGCCGGGCCCGGTCCACGTCGAGGTCGACCAGGGAGCGCAGCCGGAACTGCTCGCTCGCCTGGAAGTTGCGGACGAGGTTGGGCCCCCAGTAGCCGGCCCCTACGACCGCCACCCCCAACGGCTCGCTGCTCTGCGTCACTTGGTTCCTCTTCCTTCGGTCCATCAGTAGGCCCCCGTTCCGCGCACCACCGCTGTCGTGGTGCGCGCCAGGATGGACAGGTCGAGGCTGGTCGACCAGTTGTCCACATATGCGAGATCGAGCCGGACCGCTTCCTCCCAGGGCAGGTCCGAGCGGCCGCTGACCTGCCACAGCCCGGTGAGACCGGGCTTGACGAGCAGCCGGCGTCTGACCTCGGCCGGGTACTCGTCCACCTCCTCGGGCAGCGGCGGGCGGGGGCCGACGAGCGACATGTCGCCCCTGACCACGTTGATCAGTTGCGGCAGTTCGTCGAGCGAGCTGCGGCGCAGGAACGAGCCGACCCGGGTGATCCGCGGGTCCCCCTTCACCTTGAACAGCAGGCCGTCGCTGTTCTGGTTGAGGTGTTCCAGTTCCTCACGCAGGGCCTCCGAGTCGGGGCGCATCGTGCGGAACTTGAACATGGTGAAGTGGTCGCCGTACCTGCCCACCCGCTGCTGCCTGAAGAGGGCAGGACCGGAGCTGTCCAGGCGGACGATCAGGGCGATCAGCAGCATGGGCAGCGCGAGCAGGAGCAGCAGGCCGGCGGCGAAGGAACGATCCAGCAGTTCCTTCGGCAGCCGGGAGGTCCGGGAGAGGTTCGGCGCCTGGACACGTACCAGCGGCACCCCGTTGGTGGGCCGTACCGCGAGCCGGGCCGCGGACACGTCGGCCAGGACGGGGGCGAGCAGGAAGTCGACGCCCCGCGCGGCCGCAGTCCAGGACATCCGGCGCAGGACGGAGGCGTCGAACTCGGGCGCGGGCAGCACCACCAGGGTGCCGATGCCCATGGCCCGGATGACGTCGTCCATGGTGTCCACACCACCGAGGACGGGGAGCCCCAACTTGCGGACCTCCGCCGCGTTCTCGGGATCGCTCAGGCACACGCCGACGGCCCGGAGTTCCTGGGCACCGCCGCGCCGCAGCACGGCGACCAGCTCCGCGATGCCGTGCGCCGGCCCGACCAGGAGCGTGGCGCTCCGCCCCCGGCCCCTCGCCCACCTGCGGTGCAGTCGGCGCCGGAGCGCGTACCTGACCAGCAGGGCGAGGGCGGCGGCGGGCAACGCAGCCATGATCATGTCATGAAGGAGGCCCGCATCGTGGGTGAACGACCAGTGCGCGACCGCGGCGAGCGCCGGGAGCGCGACCGCACCGCGAAGTACCCGTCGGTACTCTTCGGTTCCCAGGCCCAAGGCGCTGCGGTCGTAGGAGCGATGGGCGACCATCGCCACGATCCACGTCGGGGGCAGCACCAGGGCCACCGCCCAGCGGCCGTACGCCGCGTGGATCACGAAGGCCGCGGCAACAGCCGCGAGGCTGTCCGCGACCAGCAGGACTGTCCGGTACCTCTTCTCCCAAGGTCTTCGGCGACCTTCCGGAGTTCGGTGTTCCACAAGCAGTTGCTCATGCGTGACCTCAATGGTCATGCGCCCCCCACACGTGCACGGTTACCCCTGACCGAACACCGATGTGCCCCCGACACAGCGGCAGTTGAAACAAAAGAAGCCGTAGCGGTTCCCCAACCGCTTCATGTCCCCATACATGTCGGCTTGGACCTTGAGTTCCCCACCCAAACCGGTTCGGCGGCCCTCAATCTAGACCACCGAACGCAGTCACGGGAACAGTTGGACGAAACACACTTCGCAATAGTGACATCGACTGCATACTGCCCAGGTGACGAGCATCGTGATCCCGGCCCACAACGAGGCGCAAGTCATCGGCCGGCTCCTCGATTCACTTCTGGCCGATTCCTCGGAGGACGAGACAGACATCGTGGTGGTGTGCAACGGCTGTACGGACGACACCGCGCGGATCGCGGCCGCTCGCGGTCCGCGTGTGCGCGTGGTCGAGATCCCCGTGCCGTCCAAACACGCCGCGCTGCGGGCGGGTGACGACCATGCGCGCGGCTTCCCCCGCCTCTACGTGGACGCCGACGTCGTCATCGGCAGCGCCGACGTACGGGCGCTGACCGAGCCCCTCGACGACGACACCTCGGGTGTTCTCGCCACCGCGCCCGAACGACGCGTTCCGCTGGACTCCTGTGCCTGGCGGGTGCGCGCCTACTACCGGGTGTGGCAGCGGTTGCCCGCCGTACGCGAGGGGCTGTTCGGCCGGGGTGTCATCGCGGTCTCCAAGGCCGGGCACGCCAGGATCGCGGCCCTGCCGCCGCTGATGGCCGACGACCTGGCCGCGTCGCTGGCCTTCGCGCCCGGGGAGCGACTGGTGGTCGAGGGGGCCCGTGTCGTGGTCCGGCCGCCGCGAACATGGCCGGATCTGATCAAGCGGCGCATCCGGGCGGCGGTCTCCACGGCCCAGGTCGAACAACATCATCAAAGCCCGCAGGAGGCTTCGGCGCGCACGAGCAAGGCGGATCTGATCGCCCTGGTCCGCGCCGAACCGAGGCTGGTCACGGGTGTCGTAGTCTTCGTCGCGGCGGCGGTCGTCGCCCGGCGCGGGGCCGCCAAGGCGATCCGGGCCCAGGACTTCGGCACCTGGCTGCGGGACGAGAGCAGCAGACAGCACTGAAGCGCACCAGATCGGGAGCTCCCGAAGATGTACCTCACCGACCGCTCCGCACCCGCGGGGGCGGACAGCGACCAGGGCCGAAGACGCGGTCTGCGGCCCGGGGTTGCCCCGGTCGTGCTCGTACTGGGCACGGTCAGCCTGATCACCGACATCTCCTCGGAGATGGTCACCGCCGTCCTGCCGCTCTACCTCGTCAGCACGCTCGGCTTCAGCCCGCTGGCCTTCGGCACCCTCGACGGTGTCTACAACGGCGTCAGCGCGCTGGTCCAGCTCACCGGCGGCCACCTCGCCGACCGCATGCGCAACCACAAACTCCTGGCGGGCCTCGGCTACGGCCTGTCCGCGCTGTGCAAGCCGCTGCTCCTGCTCGTGAGCAGCATCGGCACGCTCGGCACGGTCCTCGCCCTGGACCGCACCGGCAAGGGCCTGCGCACCGCCCCGCGCGACGCGATGATCTCCCTGTCCACGCCGTCCGGGAAGCAGGGCCGGGCCTTCGGTGTGCACCGGGCGATGGACACCACCGGCGCGATGCTCGGCCCGCTCGCCGCCTTCCTCATCCTGAGCGCGGCGGCCGACGGCTACGACGCGGTGTTCGGCGTGAGCACATGTGTGGCGGTGCTCGGGGTGGTCGTGCTGGTGCTGTTCGTGCCGGGGCGGCGGCAGGGTACGCCGACGACGGGCTCGAACGCGGCGGACAGGCTCGCACCCGGCGTACGGCTGGACGCGCGGGCCGACGGCCCCGCCGACGTCTACGTGCCGGGCGCACGGCAGGCCCCTGAGGCGGACGAGGCTGGGGCCGCCGACGCCAAGCCCCGCGTCCGCGTCCGCGAGGCCCTCGAGCTCCTTCGTCTGCCCCGCCTCCGGGCCCTCGCCGGCTGCGCCGCGCTCCTCGGCCTGACGACCGTCAGCGACGCCTTCGTCTACCTGCTCCTGCAACGCCGTGCGGGCATCGGCGAGCAGTGGTTCACGCTGCTCCCGCTGGGCACCGCCGTCGTGTTCCTGCTGCTGGCCGTACCCGTCGGCGCGCTGGCCGACCGGGTCGGGCGGCACACCGTGTTCCTCGCCGGGCACGGGACGCTGCTGACCGCTTACGCCCTCCTGCTGTGGGCACCGTCGACACCGGCCCTCCCGTTCCTCGTGCTCGCGCTGCACGGGGTGTTCTACGCGGCCACCGACGGCGTACTCCCGGCCGCCCTCGCGGACATCGTGCCCGAGCAGCTGCGCGCCAGCGGCCTCGCCATCGTCGGCACCAGCCAGGCTCTGGCCCGGTTCTGCTGCTCGCTGGCCTTCGGCGCGGCCTGGACGGTATGGGGGGACGGCCCGGCCCTGGCCGCCTCGGCGCTCGGCCTGCTGTGCTGCGCGGCCGTCGCGAGCCGGGTACTGCGACCGACGAACGGCAACCGATGACCACCAGGGCTCCGGCACTCCGGGGCCTCGTCGACCACCGGAGCCCGACAGATCCACGAGCCTCGACGACGGCCACGGCCCCGAAGGCCGGGGGCCTCGACGACGGCCACAGCCCCGAAAGCCGGGAACCTCGACCACGGCCACAGCCCCGAACGCCGGGAACCTCGACCACGGCCACAGCCCCAGCGAGGCCGAGACGTCGACGACTGCCACGGCCTCACTGGCCCCGGACCGCCGTGACCGCCACCGCTCCGACGGTCCGGGGATCCGAACCGTTGCCACCGTCCCGGCCCCCAACGGTCCGCGGATACGAACCACCGCCAACTCCACCCTGACGCCGCCGTCCTGACAATCCGAGCCCTCGACGACCGCCACCGTCCCGACGGTCCAGGCCTCGGATCACCACCACCGCCCCGCCCATCCAGCCGCCCCGATGACCACCACCGCCACACCGAGGAACCACATGACACCGCTACGCCGCCGCCTGCTCGTTCTGCTCACGGCGGTCCTGCTGCTCGCGGGCGTGGGCACGGGTCTGGTGCTGCACGCCGCCGACCGCGCGGACCAGGCGAACAAGCCCCGCTCCGGCGGCCCCGCCGTCAGTACGGGCAAGCTGACGCTCGACCAGAAGAACCGACTCACCTTCGTCAACGCGGCCGCGGGCCCGCACCGCACCGCAGTCGCCTCGGTCCCGTCCGCCGATCCGAAGGGCGGGCGCACCGCCTCGGAACTGAAGTGCGCGCGCTTCTACGCGGCCGCCGGCACCGGTATCTGTCTCCAGTCGAACCCCGGTGTCCTCAAGCAGAGCAACCGCGCCCTGCTCCTGGACGCCGACCTGCGCACCCGGCACACCTACGCGCTCGCCGGCACCCCCAGCAGGGCCCGGGTCTCCCCCAGCGGGCGCTTCGTCGCCTGGACCGTCTTCGTCTCCGGGGAGTCGTACTCGTCGGCCTTCTTCTCGACCCGGACCTCGGTCCTCGACACCCGGACCATGAAGCTGACGCCCAGTCTGGAGGACTTCTCCATCCTCCTGGACGGCAGGTCCTACCGGGCCTCGGACGTCAACTTCTGGGGTGTCACCTTCGCTTCGGACGACGACACCTTCTACGCCACCCTCAACACCGCCAACAAGACCTATCTGGTCCGAGGTTCGCTCTCCGACCGCAAGGTCACCACTCTGGTCGAGAACGTGGAGTGCCCCTCACTCTCCCCCGACGGAACCCGAGTGGCCTTCAAGAAGCGGGTGTTGTCCCGCACCGCCCTCTGGCACGAGTACGTCCTCGACCTGCGCACCCGCAAGGAGACCGCGCTCGCCGAACGTCACAGCGTCGACGACCAGGCCACCTGGCTCGACAACGAGACCGTCGCCTACGCCCTCCCCGCCGACGGCAAGGTCGGCACCAGCGACCTGTGGAGCGTCCCGGCCGACGGCACGGGCAAGCCGCGTCTGCTGATCCCGGGTGCGTCCTCCCCGGCACCCCTGTAGCGGGAGGCGGGCGGTCCCGCTCCGCGGCAGGCTGTTCGGGTACGACGACCCGGGGGCCCCGTACCCGACCCGCCCCGCTCCCCTCGGCCGAACCGCCCGGCCTGAGCCCCCGGTCAGTGCAACTCGGCCTCCACGGGGTCGTCTTCGAGGAACCCGCCCGACTGGTGGTGCCACAGCTTCGCGTACGGGCCGTCCAGGGCGAGCAGTTCCTGGTGGCTGCCCTGTTCGACGATCCGTCCGCGGTCGAGGACGACGAGCTGGTCCATGCCCGCGACCGTGCTCAGCCGGTGCGCCACCACGAGCGCCGTCCGTCCCTCCATGAGCCGCCACAGCGCCTCCTGGACCAGGATCTCGCTCTCCGAGTCCAGCGCACTGGTCGCCTCGTCGAGCAGCAGGATCGGCGCGTCCCGCAGGATCGCCCGGGCGAGGGCCACGCGCTGACGCTGTCCGCCGGACAGTTTGACACCGCGCTCGCCCACGAGGGTGTCGAAACCCTGCGGCAGCGCGTCGGCGAACTCCGTGACGTGGGCCGCCTCGGCCGCACGGCGGATCTCGGCCTCGGTGGCGTCCGGCCGGGCGAAGGCGATGTTGTCGCGCAGGGTGCGGTGGAACATGGCCGGATCCTGGGGGACGTAGGCCATCAGACTGCGCAGGTCGGTCTGGCGCAGTCTGCTGATGTCCTGTCCGCCGATCAGGATCCGGCCGCCGTCGATGTCCTGCATCCGCAGCAGCAGCCGGGTCAGCGTGGTCTTGCCGCCGCCCGACCGGCCGACCAGTCCCACCTTCGTCCCGCCGGGCACGAACAGATCGAGTCCCTCGAAGAGCAACTCCGCGCCCGCGTGGGCGAAGCTCACCTGCTCGAAGCGGACATCGGCGGCCCCGGGCAGCAGCGGCTCCGGGGACGGCGGGTCGAGCACGGTCGGCGGGGTCAGCAGCAGTTCGGTGAACTGCGCCGCCTCCGTCATCGAGCTCTCCAGGCGACGGTAGATCTGGTTGAACTCGAACATGATCCGGGTCGCGTTGGCGTAGTAGGTGAAGGCGACCACGACCGCTTCGACCCCGTGCTCACCCCCGCCGAGGGCGACCGCGAGCAGCAGCCCCAGGGCGTTGGTCAGCACGGACATCGGCGCGACGAAGGTGTCGATGCGCAGGTTGCCGTAGTCCCAGGACCTGAGCGTGAGCCGGCGTGAGGCCGCGACACGGGAGCGGTGTTCGGCGGCCTCGCGTTCCTCGGCACCGAAGGCCCGGACCGTGTCCATGTTCATCAGACTGTCGGCGACGTGCCCGGCCACCCGGGCGACCGCCGCCTCGCGCTCGGCGACGAGCCTCTGGCGGCGCCGGATGAGCGGCGCCGCGCACAGCGCCGTGACCGCGATCATGACCAACAGCCCCACGACGAGCAGCGGTTCGTAGCGCCAGAGCACCACCGAGCCGAACAGCAGCGGCACGAGACTGCCTACGATCTGGAACGCCAGGGTGTCGACGAACGGCTCGAAACGGGTGGCGAAGCTCAGGGCGCGCTTGGTCAGCGATCCGGCGAAGTTGTCGTGGAAGAACGCGGCGTCCTTGGCGAACAGTTCGTCCATCCCGATCACGTACAGGTGCTCGATGCCGAGCGCGTCGAGACGGTTCAGACAGTGCAGGGCGACCCGCCACAGCGCTTCGGCGAGCAGCAGGACACCGGCGAAGCCGAGGACGTACGGCAGCGCCGAACCGACGGTGAACTCGTCGCCGTCGGCGATGTCGCCGGCGAGCTTCGCGACGATCAGCGGCGCGATGTAGTTGATGCCGGTGCTGCCCAGGGCGGACAGCAGCATGGCGGGCAGGGTCAGCCACCGAAGCCGGGCCAACTCCCTTCCGTAGTACCGAAGTGCGAGGAGCACCGCGCCCTTGCGCGGTGTGACTTTCTCTAGCTCAGGCGTCTGCATCCTAACCCTGTGTGTATGGGGAGTAGCGGTCCGAGTTCGGCAGTGTCCCGCGACGGCGGCCTCGCGGTCCACGCGTTTTTCGGCAGGTCACGCCCTCGGGAAGCGTCAAATCTCAAGTGACGCAAGGGGATTGACGCAGAAAGCGCTTGCCACCTACGGTCCCCCGAATGGGTATGCAGCGAAGATTCGGGTGGGCCTCGCTCGCCGCGGCGACCACCATGGCACTGGCGGCAGGAGTGACCGCGGCTCCCGCCGCCCACTCCGCGGACGATCCCGTGCAGATCGTGGTCGACGGGAGTGACGTACGCGCCGACAACGTGAACGGCCTGACCTACAAGGGCCTCGGTCTGCTCAGCTGCAACAGCACGAGCAATCTGCTGATGGACTACAAGGCGGAGCACCCCGGCCGTTACTGGCAGCTCGTCAGGGTCCTGTTCGGCGGGAGGAACCCGCTGATCAACCACGTCAAGATCGAGATGGGTTCGGACACGAACACGTCGACCGGTTCCGATCCCGCGACCATGCGCACGGCGGACGAACTCGCCGACGCGTCCCGCTCCCCCGGCTTCCAGCTGGCCGCCGACGCCAAGACGGTGAACCCGGGGCTCAAGGTCTCGATCCTGCGCTGGGTCATGCCCCAGTGGGTCCAGACCGAGTGGAACAAGGGCACCGGCACCGACGAGATGTACAAGTGGTACAAGGAGACGATCCTCGACGCGTACCAGAAGTACGGGTACATGGTCGACTACGTCGACCCGGACACCAACGAGACCACGAAACCCGACATCTCCTTCGTCAAGTGGTACAAGAACGCACTGGTCAACGACACCGAATTCGCCGACCCCCGATACGGCCTGACGCCTCGTCAGCAGGAGGCGGCCGCCCGCGCCTACCACGGCATCAAGATCGTCGCCTCGGACGAGAACACCACGAAGGACATCGGTCCCGCGATGCTCACGGACACCGAACTCTTCGGCGCGGTCGACGCGGTGGGCTACCACTACACCACCGAGGACCGGCTCGACGGCACCCCCGACAGCGCCACCTACCGGCCGTACTCGAAGCTGGCGACCGGTGACAACGCCCACGGCCAGGACAAGGAGGTCTGGTACAGCGAGGGCGTCGGTTCGTTCGGCTGGACGGACTACCGGGTCAACAACACCGAGGGTCCGGGCGGCGCGAGCACCGGCATCGGCGGCGTGCAGAGCGCGCTCGACATCGCCAACCGCTCCGTGAAGAGCTACGCCAACTCCAAGCGCACCCACTACATCTTCCAGCCGGCCGTCGGGGCCTTCTACGAGGGCGCCCAGTACAGCCACAAGGAACTGGTCAGCGCCCGCGACCCGTGGTCCGGGAGCATCCACTACGACGCCGCCGTCTACGTGATGCAGCACTTCACCCAGTTCGCGAGGACCGGCTGGGAGAACGACACCAACACGGCCGGCATCTGGCGCACCGTGCCGGAGGCGAGCTACAGCGGGGTGAGCGGGACCGAGAACGTCGACGGCTCGAACGGCGCGCCCAGCTACCTGACACTCGCCGACCCGCGGAAGAAGGACTTCTCCACGATCGCCGTCAACGACAGCGACCGCACGAAGACGTACCGGATCAAGGCCGAGCACATGGACCTGGGCGACGATCCCGCCATGGAGGTCTGGGAGACCCGCGCGGCGGACCCCGGCCAGGCCTACGACGCGAACTTCAAGCATCTCGCCGCCGAACTCCGCCCCGACGGCGACGGCTTCTACACCTACACGGTGAAGCCGCGCTCGATCGTCACGTTCACCACGCTCGACCGCAGCCGCGACAAGGCGACGCGACAGCGCCTGCCCCAGCCGACGGCCCGCACCGTGCTCGACACCGACGCGTCCGGCAAGCGGCACGACACCCGCGACTCCGTCCTGTACGCCGACGACTTCGGGTACGAGGAGGAGGGCCGGGTCCAGGTCGGCACCGGCAACGGGGCCCGCAAGGTGTCCCAGTCGTATCTCGAGTCCCGTGGCAACCAGCCCCGTTACCTGGTCGACCAGACCGGCGCGTGGGAGGTCGGCAAGGACGCCGACGGCGGCAACGCGCTGTACCAGTACCTGGACCAGTCCATGAAGGACACCGGCGCCTGGAACCGGAACACCCCCAACACCACGGTCGGCGACTTCCGTTGGGAGAACTACCGGGCCTCGGTCGACGTCTCCTTCCCCGACCCGCAGGGCGGCCTCGCCACCCTGGGCGTACGCCAGCAGAAGGGCATGGCGGCGACCGACGCGGCGTACAGCGTCGGGATCGGGCCGGCCGGGAACTGGACCTTCTACCGGTACGGCACCGCGCTCCGGACCGGAACGGTCACCGCGTCCGCCGGCTACCGTCTCGCCGTCGAGGCCAAGGGCGCGACCGTCACCGCGTACGTCGACGGCCAGGCCGTCGCCACCTACCAGGACCCGACGCCCGTGAGCGAGGGGCGCGTCAAGCTCGGCACCGACTTCCACCGGACCGCGTTCGACGACCTGAAGGTCGAGAAGGTCGCCGGATACACCCCGTACGCCACCACGCTGACCGACAACATGGACAGCTCGGTCGCCTACGACGGCACCTGGAGCCGGAACGCCTCCCTCGGCGACGCGATGAACTGGTACCGGTCGACGTCGACCAGCACCACCGCCGGCGCGACCGTGACCGTGCCGTTCCGTGGCACGGGCGTCGACGTCATCGGCGGCAACGACGCGAGTGCCGTCCTCGACGTCGTGGTGGACGGCCGGCCCGTCGCCCGGAACGCGCGGACCACCGCCACCGACAAGCGCCAGGCGACGTACTCGGTCCGCGGCCTGCCCGACGGCAGGCACACGGTGACGTTCACACTGAAGTCAGGGAAGCTCGTCCTCGACGCCTTCACCGCGATCTCGGGCGACGTGGACGGGCGGGTCGACACCGCACCGGTCCGGGCCGCTCTGGACGCGGTGGGCTCCCCGGACCGCGCCGACTACACGGCCGACTCCTGGGCCCTCTTCGCCACCGCCCGCGCGGCTGCCAGGGCCGCGGTGTCCGGGCAGCGGGGCCTCGACGCCCTCGGTGTCGAACAGGTCGCGAGCAGGCTCGGCGACGCCTATGACGGGCTGGTGCGCCAGGAGGTCTGACCGCTGCGAGCGGCTTCCGTACGGCATCGGGCCGGGTGCGGTGCACCCGGCCCGATCCGTCGGCCGAAACCGTCGACCACCACGGTCAGAACGGAGCGAAGGAGTCGTCACGCCGGACCACGCACAGGGCCCAGATGACGAATCCGGAGAACGCGATCATCACGACCGACCACACCGGGTAGTACGGCAGGTCGAGGAAGTTCTCGATGATGACGAGTCCGGCGATGGCCACCCCGGCCACCCGCGCCCAGGTCGCCGCGCGGAAGAGCCCGAGGCTCACGAGCACGCCGATCGCTCCCAGGACGAGGTGGATCCAGCCCCAGCTGGTCAGGTCGAACTGGAAGACGTAGTTGCGTGTCGTGACGAAGACGTCGTCCTCGGCGATGGCCATGATGCCCCGGAAGATGTCGAGCACTCCGGCGAGCATCAGCATGACGGCCGCGAAGACCATCGTCCCGGAGGCCCAGCCCTGCTTGGCCGTGGACCGTTGTGCGGTGTGTGTGGCGGTCATCCTCACTCCTCGTTTCGATCGGCCGGCGTGCTCAGCGCCGGGAGGTGGCGGCGACGTCGGCGGATGTCCCCGAGCCGTGGCCGCTCAGGACCAGCTCCTTCGCGCGGGCGAACTCCGCGTCCGTGATGTCGCCCTTGGCCCGGATCTCCGAGAGCCTGGCGAGTTCGTCCACGCTGGTGGTGCCGCCGCCGTCCTTGGCGGTCTCACGGATGTACGAGTCGAAGGCCTGCTGCTGTGCCCGCGCCTGGGCGACCTCCCGGCGGCCCATGTTCTTGCCGCGGGCGATGACATAGACGAAGACGCCCAGGAAGGGCAGGACGATCGTGAACACCAGCCAGCCGGCCTTGGCCCAGCCGCTCATGGCGTCGTCTCGGAAGATGTCGACGACGACGCGGAAGAGCAGGACGAACCACATGATCCACAGGAAGAACCACAGCATGGACCAGAAGACGCTCAGCAGCGGATAGTCGTACGCGAGATACGTGGACGCACTCATGTCACTCTCCTTGGTCCGGGGCCTTCGCCCGGCCGCCTGTCTGTGCCGTCCTCAGCGTGCCCACGGCAGGAAACGGGCGCTTCACCCGGCGCGGGTGAGTGGGCACCCCTGCCGGGTCGGCGATCGGAGCGCGGCCCCGCAGGAGGCGGGCTGTGCGGTACCGGGCTCCGTCTCAGACGTCCGCCGGTGCCTCCTGGCGGTCCGTGAGGCCCGACCTGCGCAGCGCGGCCCGCCAGGCGAGGGCGAGCACGAGCTCGAACAGGCCCAGCAGGACGAGCCACAGGCCGAGCAGCCGGGTCAGTGCACGGGCCGACTCGGCCGGCAGGGCCAGCACCACGATCCCGGCGACGATGCCGATCACCGCCACGCCCACCACGAAGGCGCGGTGCGGCAGGTCCTCGGTGGCGATCGCCGTGTAGAGGGTGAGAATCCCGGACACCAGCCAGACCACTCCGACGATCAGGGAGAGCGCGGCGATGGTCTGGAGCGGATTGCGCAGACACAGCACCCCGGCGAGGACGTAGAGCACGGCGGTGAGCAGACCGGGGAGTCGTTCGCCGGACGTGCCCCGGGCGAAGACGGCCACGAACCGGAAGGCTCCGGTCACGAGCAGGTACAGGCCGATGAGGACGGCGAGAACGTGCAGGGTCTCGTCCGGCCAGACCAGTACGAGGACGCCCGGCACGAGTGTGGCGATCGCGGAACCCAGGATCCAGGTCCAGGAACGGCCGAGCCGCCCCAGTACGTCCGCTCCGCCGACCGTGCGGTCGGAGGCGCCGCCGTAGGGATCGCGCTCCGGTGCGGTGGGCGGTGCCGATCCACGCGGCACGGTCATGGCTCCTCCTCGCCCCGTCGGACGGGTGGTCTCCGTGCCGCGCCGGGCGCTACGGAGGCCCTCACGCGGCCCAGCGTCCCGCGCACCGCCCTCGGACGGGTCACCCATCACGGGTGATCCAGGTTGGCCTGGGCCCACGCCCGCTGAGCACCGGTGACGCCCGCTCAGTCGTCGGGCATCCGCCGCATCTCCACCACGTGCAGGCCCAGCGACTGGCAGCGGGCCAGCAGGCCGAACAACTGCGCCTCGTCGACGACGGAGCCGAACAGGACGGTCTGCCCGGACATGACCACGTGTTCCAGCTCGGGAAAGGCTTCGGCCAGGATGTCCGACATGTGTCCGTCGACGCGGATCTCATAGCGCATGGGCTGTACTCCCGCGGGCTGCCGGGAAGGCGGTCTGTGCCCTGTTCTGCGATGGTCCCCTCGGCGCGGGCCCGGCGGCCTCACCCTGCGAAGGTGATCCGCCGTCCGGCGGCTCCGCCGACCCGGTCAGTGCTTCAGGAACACCTTGAAGGAGATGATCAGCAGGCCGAGCAGAAGGTTGACCGAGGCGGTGACGGCGACCAGCCGCCAGGTGGCGCGAGCACGACGGGCCGCGGCCACGGACCACGCCACCTGCCCGGCCACCGCGACGGAGAGCGCCAGCCACATGGCACCCTGCACGTCCAGGCCCAGCAGCGGGCTGACGGCCACCGCCACGGCCGGCGGTACGGCTGCCTTGACGATCGGCCACTCCTCACGGCACGCGTGGAAAACAACATGGCGGTCGAGCGGTTGCTGTGCCAGCCGCGCGCCGAACAGCTGGGCGTGCACATGGGCGATCCAGAACGCCACACCGGTGACCAGCAACAGCACCACCAGTTCCAGGCGCGGGAACGAACCCAGCGTGCCGGCGCCGATCACCACGGAGGCCGCGAGCATGGATCCGTAGACGCCGCCGGTGTAGTCGGCGCGGGCCCGGCGCTCGCTGTCGGTCCCGCGAACCGTCGGGGGGTCGGTCGTGGACATCGGTGCTCCCTGTGGGTCAGCGCGTCGGTCCGGCCGACGGAGCCGGCGCCGCGGTCTTTCCCCGGGCTCCGGTACGGCTTCTCCCACCGCCCGGGAGGTTCGGTGTGACCAGGAAACTGGCCAGTGCGACGCCACCGGTGGCGAGGATCGCCGCCTTGAGACCGTCGAGCTGCGCGGAGGCGTAGGAGTCCGCGACGGCATCGACATCGGAGGGCGGCAGTCCCGCGTCCGCCGCCGCCGAGCGCACCTGGTCGGTGGTGACGAAGGAGATTCCGGACTCGAGGGCCACACCGGTCTGCGTGCGGGCCGACTCGGACAGCCGTGGATCGTCCTCGACCTGTGCGGTGAAGGCGTGCGCCAGCGCACCGAGGAGGATCGACCCGATCAGTGCCGTGCCCAGCGCGGAGCCCAGGTTCTGCGCCGTGAACTGAAGCCCTCCGACCTCGCTGCGCTCCTCCTCGCCGACGCTGGACTGGACGACGTTGCCCAGCTGCGAGGCGAGCAGGCCGGTGCCCACGCCCACCAGGGCCATGGCTCCTGCGAACTGCGCGTCGTCGATGACGGGGTCGATGGTGGCGAGCAGCCACACGACGGCGACCACCAGGGTGGCGAGCGCCAGCCGGACGATCGTGCGCGGTCCGACGGCCCGTCCCAGCGAGGAGGCGAGCAGGGAGGCCACGAGCATGGTGATGGACACCGGCAGCAGACGGAGTCCTGTCTCGAACGCGTCGAACCCCTGTACGACCTGCAGGTACAGCGGGATCACGAAGAACAGGCCCAGCAGGATGAGGTTCTGGCCCAGCAGGGTCATCAGACCGGAGCGCAGAGCCGGGCGGCCCAGCAGGGGCAGGTGCACGAGGGGGTCGGCGCCCTGGGCGTCGCGCCGCCGCTCCCAGCGGACGAAGAGGGCCAGAACGCCCACTCCGGCACCGACGACGAAGAGAGTCGGCGAGAACCCCAGGACGGTGAAGGGCGGGTTGCGGGGCGAGACCCAGCCCCAGGTGCTGCTCTGCAGCACACCGAGCACGCCCAGTCCGAGCCCGACGGCCGACAGCGCGGCACCGACTCCGTCGAGACGGGGACGGGGCCCGGTGCGTCGGGACTCGGTGATCACCCGTCGGCAGCACAGCACGGCCAGGACGACCACGACTTCACCGGCGAAGACCAGCCGCCAGGTGAGGTAGGTGGTCACCCAGCCGCCGAGGAGCGGCCCGACCGCGATCCCCGCGCCGGCGAGGCCGCCGATGACGCCGTAGGCGACGGCCCGGTCCGGCCCGCGATAGGACTCCGCGACCAGGGCGGCCATGGCCGGCAGCACCATGGCCGCGCCGAGTCCCTCGATGACCGACCAGCCGAGGGCGAGGACCCACACGGTGGGGGCCAGCGCGGTCAGGGCCGATCCCGTGCCGTACACCATCAGTCCGAGGAAGAAGAGGCGGCGACGCCCCAGGATGTCGCCGAGCCTGCCGCCGATGACCATGAATGCGGCCATGACCAGCGCGTACAGGGTGATGACGGCCTGGATGGTGGTGACCTCGGTGTCGAAGTCCTCGACCAGCTGGCTGATCGAGACATTCATGACCGAGGTGTCCAGGACCATCAGGAACTGAGCTGTTCCCAGGACGATCAGTGCGCGCCATCGCCTCATGGTGACCACCTCGCCAGGTCGGTTCGGAGCGGCGGTGGAGGCGGCCGCTCCTCCCAGGTCAGCGCAGCGGGGCGGACGGCGCCTCACCCGCCGCGGGCGACCTGGCGTCTGCTCACAGGAGCCGCATGTCCCGTGCCCGGTGCACCGCCTCGCTGCGGCGGTTCACGGCCAGCTTCCGGTACAGGCTCTTGAGGTGGGTCTTCACCGTGTTCACCGAGAGGTAGAGGTCCACGGCGATTTCCTCCGTCGACATCATCTGCGCCAGCCGTTGCAGGACGTCGCGCTCGCGTTCGCTCAGTTCCTGCACGACGATCGGCGCGGGGCGCGGGCCGGCCGCGCCCGGTCCGTTGCCGGTGACGGGGCCGGGCACGAGCCATTCGGCGGCCAGCGACCGCAGGGGCGCCGTGGCCAGCAGAGGCCTGATCCAGCGCCCGGCGTCGAGGAAGGGGCGGCGCAGCCGTTCGCGGCGGGCGAGGAGAAGGGCCTGGGCGACGAACCTGCGGGCTGTCTCGGTGTCACCCGCCATCTGTGCGGCCTGGGCTCTCACCAGCGCCGCCCGCACGGTCACCGCGGGCCCTGGCCGGCGCTCGGCGGACACGCTGTCGAGAAGGTCGATCGCGGCGCCCGGTCTGCCTGCGGCGAGCTGGATGCGTGCGGCTTCCACCGTCCATGCCGGCTGGTCGTCCGGCAGGTGCCTGAGCACTTCGGCGGCCGTCTCGGCTCGCCCCTCGGCCAGGTGGACGGCGGAGGTGACCAGCCGCTCCAGGCTGTCCGCCCAGGGTGAGGTGACGGTGGTGGTCAGGGCCGGGGTCGCCGACTCCATGGCCGCTCGCGCGTTGCCCCGTGCCAGGTGGAGCCGGGCCGTGGCGATCGCCCGCCCGGCGGCCTTCACCGGGTCCTGGGTGTCGAGGTCGAGCTCGGCGGCCTCGTCGAGGAGGGCCTGGGCCCGACCCAGTTCGTGGCGGTCGACCGCGACGGCGGCCAGCACCAGCCGTTCGATTCCGGAACCGGAGGGCTGCGGAAGGCTGAACCGCTCTGTCTCGGTCATCGCCGCGAGGGCCTGGTGCTCGGCCCTGCCGGGCCAGCCGTCCAGGTAGTCGAGCAATGCCAGGTGGCCCATCGACTCCTCCCGGGGCAGCACCGTCAGGATCCCGCCGGGACAGTCGGCCGCCTCGGACAACGCGGCCCGCGCGTCCTCGTAGTGCCCGGCCCACAGACGCGTGGAGCCCAGATGGGTCAGCAGCAGGGCGGACAGTTCGGGGTGTTTGTCCAGGAGGTGCGGGGGGACCTCCGGCCGTACCTCGTCGGCGGCTTCGGCGGCCTGTTCGGCCCGTGCGGGAGAACCGGCCAGCCTGGCGGCCACCGCCTCCAGGAAGGCCCAGCTCAGCTGGGCCGCCGCCGGATCTTCCGGTGCGGCCGACAGCCAGGTCTCGACGTGGTGCAGGTGGGCCACACCCCGGTCGAGGTCACTGTGGGCGAGATCGCGAGCCGCCCGGACGAGCTCGGTCGCGGGGCCCGTGGCCTCGGGCCCCATCCGGGAGAACAGCTCGTTCAGGTCGTCGGAGCGCAGATCGGTGAAGAACTGCCCGATGGCGAGGTCGTCGACGACGGCGGCGGCGGTGAAGCCCCAGTCGTCGGCGGCGGCTCCGTGGGCGAGGGCCTCCGGGAGGGCGCCGCGGCGCCGCATCCACTGGGCCGCCGACCGGTGCAGATCGGGTTCGAGACCGGGGTGGCGCACCCGGAGGTGGGTCTGGAGTATCTCCCCGAACAACGGGTGGAGGCGGTACCACCCCTGTCCCAGCTGTTCGACGAAGGCGTTGTCACGATGCAGTTCGGCCAGGATGAGTGCGGCATCGGTGCGGTGGGTCAGCCGGTTCACCAGGTCGGGACAGAAACGGTCCAGGACGCTGACGCGCAGCAGCAGGTCCTGCGTCGCCGGCGGCTGGCGTCTGAGCACCTCCGCCAGCAGGAAGTCGGCGACCGTGCTGTGGTCGGCTTCGAACTCCTTGAGGTACCTCTCCGGGTCCGGGCTCTCCTGCGCGGCCAGGGCGCACAGCCGCAGACCGGCGGCCCAGCCGCGGGTGCGCTCCACCAGGGAGCGCACCGCGTCTGCGGGCAGGCTGAGTCCGTGCAGTTCCAGGAGCGCCGCGGCCTCCTCGGGGTTCAGGGCGAGCTCGGCGTCACGGATCTCCGTCAGGGTTCCGGCGGCTCGGTACCGGTGCAGGGAGAGCATCGGTTCGTTGCGGGTGACGAGGATCAGACGCAGCCCGGAACCGGCGTGCTGCAGCACGAACTCCAGTTGCTCCGCCACCTCGGACGCGCTCACCCGGTCGAACTCGTCGAGCACGACGATGGGGGCCGGGTCGCGTCCGACCAGGTCCTCGGCGATCTCCGACAGCACCTTGCGGCTGATCCGGTTCGGGTCCGCCGGGCAGTGGACCCGGTCGGACAGCTCAGTGCCGGAGGCGCTGAGAGCCTGGAGGAAGTACGCCCAGAACGTGCCGGGGCGCTGCTTCTCCGCCTCGACGGTGAGCCAGGCGACGGGCCGGTCGAGGCTCGCGGTCCAGTCGGCGACCAACAGGGTCTTTCCCGCGCCGGCCGAACCGTTGACCATGGTCAACGGCGTCCGGAGGCCCTCTGCCAGGTGCTGGGTCAGGCGCCGGCGGGGCAGGAACGTGGCGGGCCGCGACGGCACCGCGAATCGCGTACGCAAGAACGGGTCCCCGAGCGGATCCACCCGCTCTGCGGCCGGAACCGCGGTCTTCCTGTCACCTGTGACCACGGCGCTCACCACCAGGTCTCGTCAGGTCATGGGCAGCGCTTCGACTCACTCAGCCTTTCACGCTTTCCGGATATTCACCCGACAGGATGTGAACCGGGAGCCGTGGGGACCTGCCGTTTCGGGACCCCTCCCGAGCGCCGATGAGTAGCGTCCCGGGCATGCCCGAGCAGACGCAAAAACCAAAGCCGCCCGCACCCGTCCTCGCAGCGGTTGTGATTTACGCGCTTGGCAGGCCGGCCAGCCGGCGCTTTCTTAGCCCTCGTCGCGTTCCTCCCTGGCATGACGGCTCTTGGTCTGTGGCAAGGGGAATTACGGCGCCAAGATCGTGGCGCGCCTGGTTCTTGTACGGCCCTGAACTGTACGAAGAACCAGATGAGATTTATGACTGAACGTGACGTGAGAGCTGTGGAACGACCAGGCGCCGTTCGTCCTGAGCGGGCGCCCTGGAAACGATCAAGGGCCTCGCTCCACCGAAGTGAAACAAGGCCCTGACCTGCGATGACAGTCCATCGAACTGTCGGGACGACAGGATTTGAACCTGCGACCCCTTGACCCCCAGTCAAGTGCGCTACCAAGCTGCGCCACGTCCCGGCCGCGATTGCCACGGGTGTTCCGTGATCGCGCAGCTAAACCCTACCGCACGCCCGCGGCCGGACCGACGGGCGGGAGGTCAGCCCCGGGTGGCCACGGTTTCGCGGACCTCCGCGGTGTCCCGGACGGCGCGGCGCACGGTCCGCCGTACCGGAACCAGCAGCGCGGCCAGCGCCGCCGCCAGACACAGCATCGCCAGCAGCGAGAAGCCGTGCGTGTAGCCGGACTCGTGGGGCAGCCCCGAGGGCTGGAGGTGACCGGTGACCAGGACGCTGGTCACCGCCGCGCCGATGGAGCCGCCGATGGTGCGGATGTTGGCGTTCATACCGGTCGCGGCGCCGGTCTGGTCGGCCGGGACGCTGCCCACGATCAGGTTGGCCATGGAGGCGAAGGCAAGTCCGATACCCAGGCCGAACAGGCCCGCGACCACGGCGATCTGCCACTGCTCGTCGTGCCAGAGGGCGAGAAAACCGCAGGCCAGCGCGCCCAGCGCGGCACCGGTCACCAAAAGGGACTTGGCGCCGACGACCGGCTCCAGACGGCCGCTGAGCACACCGGAGCAGAACATCGCCACCAGCATCGGCAGCATGAGCAGCCCGGCCGCGGTGACGCTCGCGCCGAAGCCGTACCCGGCCGACGACGGTGTCTGCACGAAGCCCGGCAGGAAGGACCAGATCGAGTACATCCCGGCGCCGAAGAGCAGCGCGGCGGTGTTGGTGGTCCAGACGGCGGGCAGGCGCATCACCTTCAGGTCGATCAGCGGGGTGCGGGAGCGGGCCTCGGAGTACAGCCACAGCGCGAACAGCACCACGGCCGCGGCGAACAGGCCGAGCACCCGGACCGAACCCCACCCCCACTTGCCCGCCTGGCTGAGCGGCAGCAGCAGCGCGACCAGCCACGCGGACAGCAGGACCGCGCCCGGCCAGTTGACGTTCCCCTGCGCCCTGTGGGGCGACTCGGGCACATACCGTACGGCGATCAGCGTCGCGGCGATCACGATGGCGACCGGGATCCAGAACAGCCAGCGGTAGTCGAGCGCGGTCACGATGGGGCCCGCGGCGACGATGCCGACGCCACCGCCGGCGGCGATCACGGCGGACAGGTTGCTGATGGAGCCGCTCACCTCGGACGCGGCGAACTCGTCCCGGATGATGCCGAAGGAGAGCGGGAACAGGGCACCGCCGACGCCCTGCACGACCCGGGCGACGATCAGGACACCGATGCTCGGCGCGAGGGCGGCCAGGAGACAGCCGACGGCCACGGTCACGAGGACGGCGACGAGTGTGCGCTTCTTGCCGATCAGGTCGCCGACCCGGCCGAGGATCGGGGTGAAGACCGAGGCGGACAGCAGATACGCGGTCATCACCCAGGTCACGGTGGACTGCGAGGTGTGCAGCGCGTGCTGGACGGTCGGCAGGGCCGGCGCGATCAGCGACTGCAGCATGGAGAACACGCCCGCACCGGCCGCGAGGACGGCGAAGGTGAGACGGGTGGACTTGCGGGGCATGAAGAGCCTCTCCGAACACTGAGTGCGGCCGGAGCCTGGTGGGAAGCGGTCGCGGAAAGGACGGTGGACGCGCCTCGACTGATAAAGTGGAGGCACACCTCCGCTCTAGCGGAGGCACCCCTCCGCTTCAACCTGTACCGGAGGTGCACCTCCGTTTCAGCCTCGGGAGGCAGCCGTGACCGCCCCGTCGTTCCCCGTCACCGAGATCGTCGCGTCCCGCAGACCGCACCGGAAGGACGCCGCCCGCAACTACGACGCCCTGCTGGCCGCCGCCCGCGAGGCGTTCGCGGAGCATGGCGCGGAGGCGTCCCTGGAGGACATCGCGCGGCGCGCGGGCGTGGGCATCGGCACGCTGTACCGGAACTTCCCCACCCGCCGCCATCTCTTCGAGAGCGTCTACGCGGACGAGGTGAACACCCTCGTACGAGTCGCCCAGGAGGTCGCGGATCAGGAGCCCTGGGAGGCGCTCACGGCCTGGCTCGACCGGTTCGCCGGCTACATGGTGACCAAGCGGGCGGTCCGCGAGGCGCTCAACGACGAGTCGGAGATCTTCACGGCCTGCCGGGACTCGATGTACGCGGCGGGCGGGCCGTTGTTCGCGCGGGCGCAGGAGGCGGGCCGGGTGCGGCGGGACATGGACTTCGTGGATCTGCTGCGGATGGTCGCGGGGATCACCGCGACGGCCTTCGACGACGACGCCCAGCGCGACCGGGTGTTGTCGATCGCGCTGGACGGGGTGCGGGCGTCACGCTGATCCGCAGCAGGATCAGCTGCCGCCAAAGGCGCCGACCGCCGCTAGTTCCGGTACCGGAACACGATCCGGCCGCGCGTCAGGTCGTACGGAGGGAGTTCCACCAGCACCCGGTCCTCCAGCATGATCTTGATGTAGTTCTTGCGGATCTTCCCGCTGATGTGCGCGAGCACCTGGTGGCCGTTCTCGAGCTCCACGGTGAACATGGCGCTGCGCAGGCACTCGACGACCTTGCCCTCGACTTCGATGACGTTCTTGTTCCTCGTCATCGCACCAGCTCCAGGTTGCTGCTCATCGGCCGGGCGCCGATGCCCTCGAACAGCGCCGACGCCGCTCGGTTGGACTCCTGGACCTCGGTCCAGGCCGCGGCGCACCCGGAACGGTGCAGCGTCCCGAGCGCGTGGGCCAGCAACGCCCGAGCGATGCCGCGGCGCTGCTCGCCACTGCGGACCGCGAGCAGCCCGATGCGCGGCCGGATCGCCGTCACCACCCGGATCAGACCCAGGTAATGGTCCGGTGCCGCGGCCACCGCGTACTTCGACGGGTCGACGACGGTGTCGCCATCGGGCAGCGCGATCACCTCCGCGGGCATCGACTGCCACCCGACGCCCGCCTCGACTTCGTCGCGGATCGCCCGGTCCACCGCCCGCAGCAGACTCTCGTCCGCCTGACCGGCGGGCACGATCGTCACGCCCGACGGCGGCAGCACCGCTTCGAGCCCGGTGACCCGCGGGTCGGTCGGCACGGCGTACTCCCACTCGCGCCGCCGGACCGTGAACCCTGCCCGCCGCCAGCCGGCCGTCAGCTCCGCGTCGGCTTCGTCGACCACCGTGTGGAGCGGCGCCGGCAGTTCCGCCACCATCGCCTCGGCGAGCAGGTCGAAGGTGCTCTCGTGCCAGGCGTCGATGCTGACGAACAGGCGTCCGTCGGGCCGGTGTTGCGCATGCCCCCGGCCGACCACCAGGTCGTCTTCCAGTGCGTGCCATTGCCTGTCCGCGACGCGCGTGATCATCACCGCGTTCTCGCCCAGGCCGGATGTGAAAGGCTTCGTATCCATCGGAGTGTCCTTCCAGGAGTGCATCGATCTCAGGCGCTCCTGGCGACACCGAACGTCAGCCGCCGGACCGTGACGGGTTGAGGGAGCACCCACGGGTAACTGCGTTCACGGGGCTCACCTCCCTACGGCGACTTCACGGTCCACGTGGAAACTAGCAACGAGGCGCCGCGTCGCTCAAATCATTTTCAGGAGCCGGTGCCATGCCGATGAAGACCATGGACGACAGGCCGGCGACGGCGAAGGCCGTGAAGCCCCAGTCGCCGTTGCCCGAGGCGAGCAACTGGCCGCCGAGCCACGGGCCGAAGACGGCGCCGAAGCGACCCATGCCCGAGGTCCAGCCGACGGCCGTGGCGCGGTTGTCGGCGTCGGAGCGGATCGAGACCGTGGCGTAGATCATCGTCTGGACGCTGAGCAGGAAGACGCCCGCGGCGGTCAGCGTGAACCAGAGCGCCGAGATGCGCGGGGCGCCGAAGCGGTCGGGGGCCCGGCCCGCGACCAGCATGCCCACGATGCCGCCGAGGTTGAAGCGACCACGAAGGACAGGGCGGAGCCCAGTTCGTAGCCCTCGGCCCGCATCAGGGTGGGCAGCCAGGTGGCGACGCCGTAGACGAGGAGCAGACCGCCGAACGAGGCCACCCAGTAGAGCAGCGTCTGGATCCACTCGTTCCCGCGGAAGAGGTTCGCCAGGTTGGTCCAGCGGTCCCCGGCGCCGCCGGTACTCGCGGCGGGCACCTCGACGTCGTAGCGCTCGGCAAGGGCCATGGCCTCCTCGCCGCGGCCCTTGGCTACCAGGAAGCTCAGCGACTCCGGCAGCAGCTTCGCCAGCACCGGGGCGAAGAGCAGTGGGAGGACGCAGACCCAGAACGCGGCACGCCAGCCGACGGTGAGGCCGAAGGTCCTGGTCTCCAGCAGGTGGGGCAGCACCAACGGCAAGCGGGACCTACGTGGCTCGGAACACCGCAGCTCAGGCCACCGGCGGCGTCCCGTGTGTATGGAACGACTCGATGGTCTTCAGACCCCAGGCCTGGCCCTTCTTCCGCTCCTCCTCGGTCCAGGTGACGAGCGGCCAGTCGGGCGCCAGCACCAGCCGGGTGAGCGGGTTGCACAGCTCGATACGGTTGCCGCCGGGCTCGTAGACGTACAGGAAGAACGTCTGCTGGATGGCGTGCTTGTGCGGGCCGGTCTCGATGAACACGCCGGTGTCGATGGCGAGATCGGCCGCGCGCAGGACGTCCTCGCGGGTGTCGGTCGCGAAGGCGATGTGGTGCAGCCGCCCCTCGCTGCCGGTCCAGTCCGAGGTGTAGACGACGTCGTACGACTTGTTCGTGTACGTCAGCCAGCGCGCCGCGATCTTCCCGCTGTCCAGCCGGATCTGCTCGGTGGGCCGGGCGCCGAGCACGTTCTGCTGGAACTCGGCGTTGGCGAGCACGTCGGCCGCGAGGAAGTTGATGTGGTCCAACCGCCGTACGCCCACTCCCCTGTTGGGCTTGGCCTGCGGCTGGTTCTTCAGCGCGGGTTTCAGATCGTCGGGGGCCCGGTAGTGCTCGCTCTCCCAGTAGAGGGCGTGTTCGTGGCCGTCCGGGTCGGTGGTGACGTAGAGCTTGCCGAGACCGGGTTCGTCCTCGACCCAGGTGCCGGTGCCACCGGACTCCTCAACTGCCTTGATACGGCGGTGAAGTGCCTCCTCGCTGGAGGTGCGCAGGGCGAGCCTGCCGAGCCCGGGCTGCTCGCGGGCGGTGAGGACCAGGCTGTGGTGCTCGTAGTCGTCGTAGGTCCGCAAGTACACCGTGTCGCCGTCCTGGCCGTTGACGGTGAGGCCCAGGAAGTCGGTGAAGAAGGCGACGCTGGCGTCCAGGTCCGGGGTGAACAGCTGGGTGTGGCCGATGTGGGCGATGTCGCCGAGCGGCGGAGTCATCACTGACCTCCTGTGGGTCGGTCGGCGGCCCGGGGGAAGACGGCGCCGTCGAAGATCTTGCGGGCCGTGCGGACCACGGCGGTACGGCGGGCCGAGGGTCGGCCGTCGGGAGTGGTGGTCAGACTGCTCTCGATGTCCAGGAATCCGGTGGGGTGTTCTATGCGCACGCGGTCGCTTCTCGGGTCGATCGCCGCGATTCCCGTGCCCACGCTCCCGTCGATCCGCAGGCCCGCCGCCACGCTCGCCGCGCCCAGGACGCCGATGGAGGTGTGGCAGCGCACGGGGATGAAGGTGCGGGTGGTGACCGCGCCGCCGGCGCGCGGCGGGGCGAGCAGCGTGAGCTTGGGCACGGTGGCGTCGGACACGTCACCGAGACCCATCAGACGACCGGCCGCCAGACGGATGGTGCGCAGGCGATCCGCCAGGGCCACGTCCTCCTCCAGGTCCCGGGGCGGCTCGTAGCCGGTGACCTTGAGGGAGGTCGCCGGGATGAGGACGGTCGGCATGCCGTTGTCCACGCAGGTCACCTCGACGCCGTCGATGACGTCGACGGCGTTGCCGGTGGGGAGCAACTCCCCGGCGCCCGGCGGGAACTCGATCACCACGGGCGCCGCTGTCCCGGGCACGCCCGAGATCTGCGCGTCCCCCGTGTAGTCCACACGGCCACCGGGGGTCGGGAAGGTCGCCGTGGCACGGTCGCCGGAGTTGACCATGCGGATCCGGACGGAGGTCCGCCGCTCCCCCGCCGGGACGAGTCCGCGCTCCACGGCGAACGGGCCGACGCCGGCGAGGATGTTGCCGCAGTTCTGACGGTCGCTCACCTCGGGCCGGTCGACCACGACTTGGAGGAACAGGTAGTCGACATCGGCTTCGGGGTCGGCGGACGGCGAGATCACGGCGACCTTGCTGGTGAGCGGGTGAGCGCCCCCCAGGCCGTCGATCTGCCGCTCGTCAGGACTGCCCATGATGCGCAGCAACAGATCGTCGCGCAGGGCGGGTTCGGCGGGCAGGTCGTCGGCGAGGAAGTAGGCGCCCTTGGAAGTGCCGCCCCGCATCAGCATGCAGGGCACCTCCTCGGGCAGCGGGGTCACGGCCGCTCCCCCGTGTACTCCTCGTAGGACTGGTACTCGACGCCGAGGTTCTTCAGCGTCTCGCGCAACCCGTAGCGATCCAGGCCCAGTTGGCCGTCGAGGAAGGCGGCCCGGGTGGCGGCCTCCTTGGCCTCGCGGGCCTCGGACCTCTCCACCGTCGCGGCCACGCGCGCACGCGGGACGACCACGACACCGTCGTCGTCGGCGAGGATCACGTCGCCCGGGTTGATCACCTGCCCGTCGATGGCGATGGGCACGTTGACCGAGCCGCCGGTGGCCTTGACGGTGCCCTGCGAGGAGACCGCGCGGGACCAGGCGGCGAATCCCATCTCGCGCAGCTCCTGGGTGTCCCGGATGCCGGTGTTGGTGACGACCCCGCGCACCCCGCGCCGCTGCAGAGCGGTCGCGAACAGCTCGCCGAACAGGCCGTCCGTGCACGGGGAGGTGGTGGTGACGACGAGGATGTCGCCCGCGCCGCACTGCTCCACGGCCGCGTGGATCATGAGGTTGTCGCCGGGCCAGCTCAGCACGGTGACCGCGGTGCCCGCGACCCGTACGCCCTGCTGGACGGGGCGAATTGCCGGGCCCAGCAAGCCCGTTCGGCCCATCGCCTCGCTGACGGTGGCCACGCCGTACCGCGCGAGCGCGTCGACGTCCTTCAGGTCCGCCTTCGGCGGGTTGGTGACGATCACGCCGCTCACGCCAGCTCCTTCGCGATCTGCGGGTAGGGGCGCATGTACGCCTCGGCCATGGTCCTGTGGGCCAGCCCCAGGTTCGGGCCCGCGTTGCGCTTCAGCTGGACGCCCCGGCGTACGGCGAGGTCGGTGTAGTAGTCCCACAGGTGCTGCTGGGCGCCGAGGCACTCCATGGCCTTGCGCTTGGTCTCCCAGACCTCGGTGATGTCGAGGAGGACCTCGGGCCTGAAGCCGCTCATCTCGGGCTGGTGGGGCTCGAAGTAGAAGACCGGCGGGGCGCCGATGATCTCGCCCTCGCCCGGATAGCCGATGGCCTGCGCGAGGATCCGGGCCTGAAGCGCCAGGCGGTTCGCGGCCGGGTGGTCGCCGTTGTACGGGTCCTCGACCGGGTGGGTGAGCACGACGTCGGGCTGGGTGGCCCGGTAGACCTCGACGAGTCGGTCGGTCAACTCGGCGGTGGTGACCAGCGGGTAGTCGCCTGCGTCGAAGAAACGGACCTCGGCGCCGAGAGTGGCGGCGGCGCGCTCGGCCTCGTCCCGGCGTATCGCCTTGATCTCGTCGAGCTTCCTGCCCTCGCGCCAGGCCTTCGCGGACTCCCCGCGCTCGCCGAAGGTCAGACAGGCGACGGTGACCTTCTCGCCCCGGGAGGCGGCCAGGGCGATGGCGCCGCCCGCCCGCCACACGAAGTCCCCGGCATGCGCGGTGATCACAAGGGTCGAACGGGCAGGGGCGGGCGCGCCTGACTGCGTCATTGCTGAAATCTCCTTGGAGTGGGCAGGTTCGCGCCCGCCTCGCGCGGCTCAGTCGCGCAACGCCTCGATCACACTGGCGAGGTGGGCACGGACGGCCTTCTCGGCCGCCTGCGGGTCCCTGGCCCTGATCGTCTCGATCATCGCCAGATGCTCGTTCAGGGAGTGCTGCGGGCGTCCCGGCCTCAGCGCCAACTGGAAGCGGTGGCGTACCAGTTGGGCGTTGAGCCGCTCCAGCAGATCCACGGCGGTCTGCTGGCCGGAGAACTCCCGCACCTTGGTGTGCAGTTCCTGGTTGAGCTCGGAGTAGGTCACCGGCTCGCCGTCGGCCACGGCCTTGGTCATCGCCGTGCCCAGCTCGGTCAGTTCGGCGAGCTGCTCGTCGCTGGCCAGGGTCGCCGCCTTGGCCGCGCACAGCCCTTCGAGCACCATGCGGCACTCGGTGATGGCGACCGCCTCCTCGACGGTCACCACCCGCACCCGGGAACCCCGGTTGCGGATCCGCTCGACGAGGCCCTGGGCCTCCAGATCGATGAGTGCCGCCCGGATGCTGGCCCGTGTCACACCGAACTGCTCGGCGAGCTCGTTCTCCACCAGCCGCTGCGCCGGTGCCATCTCGCCGTGCAGGATCGCCTGCCGCAGCTGCGCGAACGCGTGCCGCTTGGCCTGCTCCCCGGTGCTCGGACGGGCTTCTTTCGGCATCGTTGCCCTCCCTGAGTGAGTGCCTGTCGAACGTAAATCTAGCCAGACAACATTGTCAACAATTTTGTCCGCTGTATTGGTGGGCGGCCGGTGGTTGGTCTACGGCGACCGGCGGGAGGTGATGGGGAAGGCAAGCGGGTGCCGGCCGGACGTCGCCCACCAAAGCCATCGGCAGCCATCGATCGACGCAACAGCTGGACCCGCCTACTTGATCACCGCGTTCGCCACCACGACCACCACGCCCAGCATCGCGTCCCCCACCCCGATGCTGACCGCGGCCGGCCACGAGCGATGTGACCAGCGGGCCGTGACCAGGCCGAGGGTGAACAGGAGGGTGATGTTGAGGGCGAAGGCCGGGTACTCGACGCCCTTCGCGGGCCACCAGCCCCAGCCGGCGCCGATCAGGACGACGCCCGTGGGCAGGACGGCCGCGACCAGGGGCCACTCGTCGGCCAGCGTGCGCAGGGCGTCCCAGCGGCGGTGCGGGGCGCGCTCGGCGATGTAGTGGGCGTAGCCGTGCGCGAGCGCGGAGGCGAGGGCGGTGACCAGGAGCCACGCGGCGTCGTAGCGGCGGCTGTCCCGGGAGGTGTGCCCGTACTGGGTGAGCGCGGCGACCATGGAGCAGGCCAGGACCGAGCCGTAGACGCCGCCGAACAGCACGGCCTCGCGGGTGTCGTGCTGCTGCGGCCGGGACGCGGCAGCCTCGGTGTCGGCCATGCCCTCCACGATCACCCGGACCGCGAGGTGCCGCCAGTTCGCGACGGAGTGTCCGCCCACCTGCGCCGGCACTGCGCACACTGTCGACGGACGGGCCGGGAACGATCTCGCTAGGGTCGCCTCATGGACCACAGCTTCGTACTGCACATCCCCGACGCCGAGCTCGAATCCGAGCCCCTCGCCCGCGAGCAGATCGTCTCCGGGACGCCCGAGGTGACCGGGAAGGTGGTGTGGGAGTCGCAGGACGGGCGTCAGCTCCGGGGTATCTGGCAGATCACGCCGGGCGTCGTCACCGACACGGAGGCGGACGAGCTGTTCGTCGTCATCAGCGGCTCGGCGACCATCGAGGTCGAGGGCGGGCCGACGTTGAACGTGGGGCCAGGCGACATGGCCGTACTGCGCGAGGGCGACCGTACGACGTGGACGGTGCACGAGACGCTGCGGAAGGCGTACGCGATCAACCTCTGACCGCCGTCACTGTCCCTCCGGCGGGGCCGCCGTCGTCCCCCGGACCTCAAGGACCGGCGTCGCGAGATCCGTACGCCCCGCTCCCCCGCGCCCCTCGAACCGGTCGAGCAGACAGCGTGCCGCGCGGCGGCCGACCTCGTGGCTGGCGTTGTCGACGGTGGTGAGCCAGACGTGGCGCAGCCGGGCGATGCTGGTGTTGTCGTAGCCGACGACGGACAGGTCGCGCGGGACGGTCAGGCCCAGTTCCTCGGCGGCCGACACCGCGCCGATCGCGGCGATGTCGTTGACGGCGAAGACGGCGGTCGGCCGGTCGGGGCGGCTCAGCAGCCGGACCGTCGTGCGGTAGCCGCCTTCCTCGGTCATGTCGCTCGGTTCGACGACCGCTTCCCCGGCGAGGCCGTGCGCCCGCATCGTCGCCTCGAAGCTGCCCCGGCGCAGCTCGCCGACCGCCCCGTATCCCGCGATGTGCGCGACACGGCGGTGGCCGAGGCCGATCAGGTGCTCGGTGACCAGGCGGGCGCCGCGCTCGTCGTCGTTGGCGACCACGTCCACCCCCGGCAGCCCGGGTTCGCGGGCGCCGGCCACGACCACCGGGAGGCGTTCGGCCACCGCCCCGAGCGCGGCGGGATCGGGCAGCGTGCCGACCACGATCAGGCCGTCCACCCCGAGGTCCAGGAAAGGGCCCGCCGGGTCCTGCCCGGTACGGCGGTTGAGACGCGCGTCGGCCAGGAGCATGCGCAGGCCGTTGTCGTGGAGCAGGGAGTTGAGACCGTCGAGCAGGTCGACGAACCACGGGTTGCGCAGGTCGTTCAGGAGGACGCCGACCGTGCGGGTGCGCTGCTCGCTGAGGCTTCGGGCGGCGGCGTTCGGGCGGTAGCCCAGCTCGCGCACAGCCCGCAGCACGGCCTCCCGTTTCTCGGGACGCACCTGGTCGGAGCCCCGCAGCACGAGGGAGACCAGCGACTTCGAGACACCGGCCCGGTCGGCCACATCGCGGATCGTCGGCGCTCTCATGGATATGGACCGTTCCATGTCGCCCCGCGGGTTGTCAAAGGGTCGGGAAGGCTTGACAGCAGGCGAAGACGGCACCCAAGGTGACCTGGACAGATTATGGACCGGTCCAAAGAGGGGCTGTCAGTCATGGTGGACACGCTCGGCGTCGCCGTCGTCGGATTCGGCTGGATGGGGCGGGTGCACACCCAGGCGTACGCCCGTGTCCCGCACCACTACCCGCGGCTCCCCCTGCGTCCGGAGCTCGTGACGGTCGCCGAGGACGTGCCGGGGCGGGCCGAGGAGGCCGCCGCGCAGTTCGGGTTCGCCTCGACGACCCGCGACTGGCGGGAGGTCGCCGCCGACCCCCGCGTCCAGGCGGTCAGCATCACCGCGCCCAACTTCCTGCACCGCGAGATCGGCGTGGCGATGGCTGAGGCCGGCAAGCACATCTGGATCGAGAAGCCGGTCGGTCTCACCGCCGAGGACGCCCGGGCGGTGGCCGACGCGGCGGCCGGGGCCGGGGTGCGGAGCGCGGTCGGCTTCAACTACCGCAACGCCCCCGCCGTCGAGGCCGCCCGAGAGCTGATCGCCTCCGGGGAGATCGGCACGGTCACCCATGTCCGCGTCCGGCTCTTCAGCGACTACGCGGCCCACCCGCAGGGTGCCCTGACGTGGCGCTTCGAACGCGAACGCGGCGGCAGCGGAGTGCTCGGCGACCTCGCCTCGCACGGCGCCGACCTGGCCCGCTTCCTCCTCGGGGACATCGCTTCCCTCACGGCCGACACCGCGGTCTTCGTACCGGAGCGGGCCCGCCCCACCGGCGCCACCGCCGGGCACACCCTCGCCACCGGGGAGCTCGGGCCGGTCGAGAACGAGGACTACGTCAACTGCCTGCTGCGTTTCGCCTCCGGTGCCCGGGGTGTCCTGGAGGCCTGCCGGGTCTCGGTCGGCGAGCAGAACAACTACGGCTTCGAGGTGCACGGCACGAAGGGCGCGGTGTTCTGGGACTTCCGCCGTATGGGCGAGCTGGGCATCAGCCGCGGCAGCCGCTACCAGGACCAGCCGGTCAGCACGGTGTATGTCGGCCCGGGCGACGGCGAGTTCGGCGCCTTCCAGCCGGGCGCGGCCAACGCCATGGGCTACGACGACCTGAAGGTCGTGGAGGCGTACCGCTTCCTGCGTTCGGTCGCCGAGGGCACGCCGTACGGGGCCACGCTGGAGGACGCCGTGCACAGCGCCGCCGTACTGGACGCGATGGCGCGGTCCGCGCAGAGCGGTGCGTGGGTGGACGTGTAGGAGGAGCCCCTTCAATACGGCCCCTTCAGCACGGCCCTTCAGCACGGCCCCTTCAGTACGGCATGTTGTACGGCGTCACCACCTGTATCGCCGAAGGTGTCGTCGGACCGGCCGGCGGCAACGCCCCGTGCGCCCGCATCACGATGTGACACGCCTCCCGCATGTCCTGGCGCAGATCGTGGTGCAGCACGGCCGACAGGCGATGTTCCCGCAGCAGCCGGTCGTTGTCGTGGTCGAGGTCGTGGGCCACGAAGACCGCGCATTCCCGGCCCAGGTCCTCGAAGGCCCTGAGCGTGGCGATGTTGCCGCCGCCGATCGAGTAGACCGCGCGGATCTCCGGGTCCCGCTCCAGCGCGGCCCGGACGAGGTCGTACTGCGTGGCGTCCAGGCCCTGGCCCTCGGCGATCTCGACCAGTGCCCGCTCGGGGTGCCGGGTGCGCATGGCGCTGCGGAACCCCATCTCGCGCTCCTCCTCGTTGCGGAAGAAGCCGCTGCTGAGGCTGGTGAGGACGTTGCCGGGGCGGTCGCCGAGCCACTGGCCCATGAGGTAGGCGGCGGTCGCTCCCGCGGCCCGGTTGTCGATGCCGACGTAGGCGAGGCGGGCCGTGGAGGGCAGGTCGGTGACCAGGGTGACCACGGGGATGCCCGCCTCCGCGAGCCGGCCGACGGCCGCCGTGACCTCGGGGACGTCCGGGGCCTTCAGGATCACTCCCTGGGAGCCGCGCCGGGCTATCCGGTCGAGGGTCTTCGTCAGCTCCGCCACCGGGCCGGTCTCCCGGAAGTGGAAGCGGGAGCGCAGCACGGCGGGGTGCAGCGCGGGCAGCTCGGCCTCCAGGGCGGCACGGACGGCCGTGGAGAAGCGTTCCGGCGTCTGCATCACTATGTCGATCATGAAAGTGCGGCCGACCAGCCGGACCTGGGTGCGCTGCCGGTCCAGGTCGGTGATCGCCTGACGGACCTCGCGGGCGGTGTTCTCCCGGACCCCTCCCCTGCCGTTCAGGACCCGGTCGACGGTGGCCTCGCTCAGTCCCGCCTGACGTGCGATCTCCCGGATCGGATAGGGGTGGCCCACGCGCCTGCTCCTTGAGGGGTTTTTGATGGCTGCCTGCTGGTTGTTCGACGCCTTTGTCATGACAAGAATGACAGCGCTGAGTCGCCCCTGTCACCGAGAGGACGCCGATGTCCTTCACCGCCGTACACCGCCGCGCCTGGCTGTCCGAGCAGGACTGCGACCTCGGCTCGTTCCGCGCTCTCGTCGAGCGGACGGCCGACCCCGCCGACTACCCGTACGCGAGTGCCGTGGACCGGAACGTCCTGCTGTACGACACCGGACGCGTCCTCGGCGCCAAGGACCGCCGCGAGGTGCAGGAGGAGCTGGTGCGCGCCCTGACCGACGGCCCCGGGGTCGTCGTCTGTCGGGGGGCGTTTCCCGATCACGCGGTCGTGGACCGGTTCACCGAGGTCTTCGACTCGCTGATCCGCGAGCAGTACGCGGCGGGCACGACCGCCGGCGACCACTTCGCGAAGCCCGGCGCCAACGAGCGGGTGTGGAACGCGCTGGAGAAGGCCGCCCTCTACGACCCGGCGGCGTTCGCCGACTACTACGCCAACCCCGTCGTCGCCCTGGTGTCCGAGGCCTGGCTCGGCCCCGGCTACCAGGTCACCTCGCAGGTCAACGTGGTCAACCCCGGCGGCCTCGCGCAGACCGTGCACCGCGACTACCACCTCGGCTTCCTCTCCGACGAGGCGGCCGCGGCCTATCCGGCGCACGTCCACCGGCTCTCCCCCGTGCTCACGCTCCAGGGCGCGGTCGCGCACTGCGACATGCCCGTGGAGTCGGGGCCGACCCTGTACCTGCCGTTCTCGCAGCTGTTCGAGCCCGGGTATCTGGCCTGGCGGCGGCCGGAGTTCCAGGCGTACTTCAAGGAGCACCACGTCCAGTTGCCGCTCGCGAAGGGCGACGCCGTCTTCTTCAACCCGGCGCTGTTCCACGCGGCCGGGACCAACCGCACCACCGACGTGCGGCGCATGGCCAACCTGCTCCAGGTGTCCTCGGCCTTCGGACGCGCCATGGAGACCGTGGACCGGGAGGCGGTCTCGAACGCCGTGTACCCCGCGCTGCTGCGGCGGAAGGCGGAGGGTGCCGACGCGGAGTGGCTGGACAACGTGATCGCCGCGAGCGCCGAGGGCTACCCCTTCCCCACCAACCTCGACAGCGACCCCCCGGTCGACGGACTCGCCCCGCCCTCCCAGGCGGACCTCGTACGACGGGCGCTCGCCGAGGGCTGGACCCCGCGCACGCTGAGGGACGAGCTGCGGGCGTGTGCCGACCGGCGCACTAGCTGAATCACCACGGCTGAAAGGTATTGGCACGTTCATGGGACTTCTCGACGACAAGGTCGTCCTCGTCAACGGCGGCAGCCAGGGGGTCGGTGCCGCCATCGCCCGGGCCGCCGTCCGTGAGGGGGCGGTCGTGGCCGTCACCGGCCGCCGCCCCGAGCCCGGCGAGGCGCTGGTGGCGGAGCTGGAGGCGGCCGGCGGCAAGGCGCTGTTCGTCCGCGCCGACCTCGCCGACGCCGAGCAGGCCAAGACCTCCGTCACCCGGGTCGTGGAGGCGTACGGCCGGGTCGACTGCCTGGTGAACTCCGCCGGGCTCACCTCCCGGGGCACGCTCCTCGACACCACGCCCGAGTTGTTCGACCAGCACATCGCGATCAACCTGAAGGCGCCGTTCTTCGCCATGCAGGCGGCGGTGGCGGACATGGTCGGCCGGGGAGCGTCCGGCACGGTCGTCAACATCATCACCTCCTCGGCGCACGGCGGGCAGCCGTTCCTGGCGCCCTACGTGGCCGCGAAGGCCGGCCTGATCGGTCTCACCCGCAACGCGGCGCACGCGCACCGCTGGGACCGGGTGCGGATCAACGGCCTGAACATCGGCTGGACGGCGACCGAGGGCGAGGACGCCACCCAGAAGACCTTCCACGGCGCCGGCGACGACTGGCGTGAGGAGGCCGCGGCCAGGCTCCCGATGGGCAAGCTCGGCCAGCCCGACGAGATCGCCGACTTCGTGGTCCTCCTGCTGTCCGACCGGTCGGGCGTGGTGACCGGATCGGTGATCGACTGGGACCAGAACGTCCTCGGCGGCCTCGACTAGCACCCCCGCACCAACCCTCAAGGAGCTGCACCCCCATGCGTATCGGAATCCTCGGCCTCGGCCGCATCGGCGCCTTCCACGCCGAGACCCTCTCCGGACTCGACGCGGTCGAGTCGCTCGTGCTCACCGACCCCTTCGCGCAGGCCGCCAAGTCCGCCGCGGACCGGTTCGGCGGCGAGGTCGTCGACTCGCCCGAGGCCCTGCTGGCCGCCGGCGTGGACGGCATCGTCATCGCGGCCGCGACGGACGCCCACCCCGGGCTGATCCTGGCCGGCGTCGAGGCCGGCATCCCCGTCTTCTGCGAGAAGCCCGTCGCCAAGCACATGAGCGAGGGCGTCCAGGTCCTCAAGGCCGTCGAGGGCAGCGACGTCCCGATCCAGATCGGTTACAACCGCCGCTTCGACACCGGTTTCGTCAACGCGCGGGCCGCCGTCCAGGCCGGTGAGCTGGGCAAGCTGCACACCGTGCGCTCGACCACCCTGGACCCGGCCCCGCCGCCGGCCGCGTACATCGCCGCCTCCGGTGGCATCTTCCGGGACTGCTCGGTGCACGACTTCGACATCATCCGCTGGGTGACCGGCCGCGAGGTCGTCGAGGTGTACGCCGTCGGCGGCAACCGGGGCGCCGACTTCATCAAGGAGGCGGGCGACGCCGACACCACCGGCGCGATCCTCACCCTCGACGACGGCACGATCGCGGTGGTCTCCAACTCCCGCCACAACGCCCGGGGTTACGACGTCCGCATGGAGATCCACGGCTTCACGGACTCCATCGCGGTGGGCCTGGAGGACAAGCTCCCGCTGCGCTCGGTCGAGCCCGGCGTGACGTTCCCGGCGGGCACCCCGCACGACTTCTTCATGGACCGCTTCACGGCGGCCTACCGCGCCGAACTCACCGCGTTCACCGAGGTCGTGGCCGGCAACCGGCCCTCGCCGTGCACCGTCGCGGACGCCCTGGAGGCGGGCTGGATCGCCGAGGCGTGCACGCTGTCCCTGCACGAGCACCGCCCGGTGACGATCGCCGAGGTCCGCTCCGCCTGAGCCCGCCGCCGTGGCCCGGGCCCCCGTGCCCGGACCACGGCGGGGTGAACGCCCCGCCCGCGACACCCGTTTACGGTCACGTGATCTCTCCGTACGACCATGAGAGCCTCCCACGTCCGACCGACCCAGGAGTCACGAGCATGCAGGAGTTACGCGGCACCGCAGGCCCCCGAACCGTGGCCGTCGTGGGCGCGGGACCCAGCGGCCTGGCCGCCGCCCGCGAACTGGAGCGCGCCGGGCACCGGGTGACCGTACTGGAGGAGCAGGCCACGGTGGCCGGGAAGTGCCAGAGCGTGCACATCGACGGGCACGCCTTCGATCTCGGCGGGCACATCTGCACCAACAGGTACGAACGGATCGCTCAGTTGCTGACCGAACTGGACGTGGCGACGGAGCGCACCAGCCGGTACCGCGTCCTCGACACCGGGGGACGCGCCGTCCGCCAGTCGATGGCGTTCCTGCGCGACGGCTCCCTCCAGCGCTACCGGGCGCTGCGGGAGCGGGAGTTCCCCCGAATCGGCGAACCCGGGCTGGCCCACTCCGCGCGGGCGCTGGCCGCTCCCGTCGCCGACTGGCTCGCCGAGCACGGGCTCGGGTCCATGGCCGACTCCTTCGGCACCGGTTTCACGGCGGCCGGGTACGGCCACCTCGACGACGACATCCCGGCGCTGTACTTCGTCAAGTACGCGGAGATGACCGGGCTGTTGGACCCCGGGCCCGAACTCCTCGGCCATCCGGGGGACTTCACCGTCGTGGGCGGGTTCGCCACGCTGTGGCGGCGGGTCGCGGAGGAGCTGAAGGACGTGCGGTGCGGGGTGCGTGTGACGTCGGTGGAGCGCCGCGAGGACGGGGTGCGGGTGCGCACCGACTCGGGCCCGGTCGAGGCGGACGACGTGGTGCTCGCGGTCGCGCCGGACCGGGTCCTGCCGGTCCTGGACGCCACCGACGAGGAGCGCGACCTCACCGCGCGGATCCGCAGCAACGCCTACCACACCACCCTCGCCGCGGCGTCCGGCCTCCCCGGGGACGCCTTCTACTTCCTCGCCGCCCACACCGAGAGCCGCGAGACGTCCGGCCACTGTGTCTCGTACCACCACCGCTACCCGGGCAGCGAGGTGCGGACCTTCTACTCCTACGGCCGCCCCGGCGACGTCACCGCGCTGCTGCGGGAGGACGTCGCGGCCCTCGGCGGGCGGCTGGAGGAGGTACGTCTGCAGCGCGAGTGGGCGTTCATGCCGCACTTCGGCAGCGCCGACCTCGCAGGCGGCGCGCTGGACCGGCTCGACGCGCTGCAGGGCCGGCACCGCACCTACTACGTCGGCGGGCTGCCGGCGTTCGAGCTCGTCGAGTGCACGGTGGCGCACGCCCAGGAGCTCGTGCGCCGCCACTTCCCACCCGCGCGGGGGACACTGACCCGGCAGGACCACGGACCTGCCACGACGGAGGAGGAACGGCAGACATGAACGAACCGCTGCGCATCGGAGTCCTGGGAGCCGCGCGGATCAGCGGGGCCTCGCTGATCGGCCCCGCCCGGGCGACCGGCCACCGGGTCGTGGCGGTGGCCGCGCGCGACCGGGCCCGCGCCGAGGCCTACGCGGCCGAGCACGGAGTAGAGCGCGTGGCGGGGTCGTACGCCGAACTGATCGCCGACCCCGAGGTCGAGGTGGTCTACAACCCGCTCGCCAACGGGCTGCACGGGCCGTGGAACCTTGAGGCGCTCGCCGCCGGCAAGCACGTGCTGAGCGAGAAGCCGTCGGCGAGCAACGCCGAGGAGGCCGCGGAGGTGCGGGAGGCTGCCGCGAAGGCCGGGACGGTCTTCATGGAGGCCTTCCACTACCTGTTCCACCCGGTCACCCGGCGCCTGCACGAGGTTCTCGCGAGCGGGGAGATCGGGGAGCTGCGGCATGTGGAGACCATGGTCGCGATCCCGGCGCCGGCGGACTCCGATCCGCGCTGGTCGCTGCCGTTGGCCGGCGGGGCGGTGATGGACCTCGGCTGCTACAGCCTGCACGCGCTGCGCGTGCTGGCCCCCTGGGCGGGCGGCGCGCCGCGGCTGGTCTCCGCGCGCGGCGGGGAGCGGGCGGGCGCACCGGGCGTCGACGAGTGGCTGGACGCCGACCTGGCCTTCCCGGGCGGCGCGACCGGGTCCGCGCGCTGCCACATGGCGTACGACCGGTTGGAGATGAGCTGCCGGATCATCGGTTCGCAAGGGGAGGCCTTCGCACCGAACTTCGTGCTGCCGCACACGGACGACCGTGTCGTGGTGCGCACGGCGGCCGGCGAGCGCACCGAGCGGCTCGGCACCCGGTCGTCGTACACCTACCAGCTGGAGGCCTTCGCCGACCGGGTGCGCGGGGGCGCCCCGCTGCCACTGGACCCGGACGACGCGGTGTCGACGATGACACTGATCGACTCCGCGTACCGAGCGGCAGGCTTCGAGCCGAGGCCGCGGTACGCCAGGTCCTGAAACCGTCGAAGGGGCCGGACCGCGACGCAGGGTGGGTCCCGGACTCTGCTTCCGCCCGGCGCCGGGAAAGTCGCATGGCCCGAGCCTCGGCCCCCGCCCAGGTCCCACCGCGGCATCCGGGTGGGCCGACAGCACCCTCCGGGAGGCCTGAGGGCCGTCCCGGGGGGGCCTGTTTGACCGGTCCGGGCCTTGGCCTCGGTCGGCGTCCCGCCGCAACCTCCCTGTGAGCACGTAGCAGCTCTGGAGGCCCCCGGCCCCATCCGGCCGGTCCGACCTAGCCCCCGGACCGATCCGCCGTGAAGTCGGGGTCCAGGTCACCGAGTTCTCGGCGGATGCCCGACTCCTTGTCGGCCTCGCCGAGTTCGCCGAGGACATCCGCGAGGCAGGTCAGGGCCGAGGACAAGGCGCTCGCGCCGAGTGGCCTGCGGGCCTCGGCCACCGCCTCCACGGCGCAGGCGCGGGCCTCGGCCGGGGCACCGGTGGCGCTGTGGCAGCGGGCGAGGTCCACCAGGAGCCGTACCCGCAGGGGCAGGACGATCTCCGGGACAGCCCACGCGACGGGGCCGCGCAGCGCCTCCCTGGCCTCGGGACCCACGCCCAGCGCGTCCTCGTGGCGCCCCGACGCCCGCAGCCCGCCGACCAGTTCGGCCAGCACCCGCGGCCGCACCAGCTCGACGTGGGAAAGCTCCCTGAGCGACATGGCGGCGAGGAGCGCCGCGCACTCCTCGTACACCGCCACGGACTCCTCGGTCCGGCCGACCACGGCGAGCAGCATCCCGTAGGTGCGCAGTGCGCCGGGCAGACTGCCGAGCGCCCGCTCCCGGCGTTCGGAGCCGGACAGCCCGCGGTACGCCTCCACGCACGCGCGTGCCACGGACACGGCCTCCTCGGTCCGGCCGGCTCCCGCGAGGGCCTGTGCCCGCACATCGTCGGCGAAGGCGGTCAGTGCCGGGGACGCCTGCGCCCCGGGAACGGCCACCGCGTCGGCCACGGCCGCGCACGCCTCCTCGTACCGGCCGGACAGCAGCAACGCGTGGGCGCGCAGCGCCAGAGCGCGGCCGAGCCCGTCGGCGTCGGCCGTCGCGCGGTAGACCGCGACCGCTTCCTCGGCCCAGGCGAGCCGCCGCTCGGGCGACGGCGACCGCAGCCCGGCCCAGGAGGGCGTGACGCAGTACGACAGTGCCGCCCCGAGCAGCGGTCCGCCCCTCTCCGGCGCCAGCCGGGCCGCCGCACGCGGCAACGGCAGCAGTATCCGTACGAGTCCCATGACCACCCCCTCGCCGCCCCGCCGAGGACAGCCGCGCCATGGTCGCACAGGGGGTCACGCGGATACCGCGATTCACCGAGTACGTAGCGAGCACGGGGGAACTTCACCGAACTCCCCCGTACAGCGCGGAGTCAGCCGTACAGCCCGGGTCGCTCCACGAGTTCCACCGGCACCCGGCCGCCCTCGTTCAGCGACCGTACGCCCGCCTCGCACACCGCGGCCGCCGCATAGCCGTCCCACACGCTGGGGCCGGTGACCTCGCCCCGGCGGGTGGCGTCGACCCAGGCCTGGACCTCACGGTCGTAGGCGTCGGCGAAGCGTTCGACGAAGTCCTGGGCGATGGTGCCGCCCCAACGCCCCGCCATGTTGGTGACCATGGCGTGGCCGTCGCCGATGCGGGCGGTGCCGCGTTCGCAGACCGCCTCGGCCTGGACCTGGTAGCCGAAGCCGCAGTTGACGAAGATCTCCACGTCGGACAGGGCGCCGCCGTCGGTCTCGAAGACGACGAACTGGGGGTCCTGGAGGTCGTCGGGGGCGTTCGCCGTCGGGGTCGGGCGCAGCACCGTGACCGCCGTGATCTCGTGTCCGAGCAGCCAGCGGGTCACGTCGGTCTCGTGGGCCACGGAGTCGCTGATCAGCATGGAGCTGGTGAAGAAGGGCGGGCTCGCGGCGTTGCGGTGCCGGTTGTGCAGCATGAGCGGCCGCCCCAACTGGCCGGTCCCGAGCAGGGACTTGAGCTTCATGTACTCAGCGTCGTAGCGCCGCATGAAGCCCACCTGGGCACGCCGGTGCCCCAGTTTCTGCTCGGCCTCGACGACCCGCAGCGCGGAGGCCGCGTCGGGGGTGAGCGGCTTCTCGCACAGCACCGGCAGGTCGTGCTCGAAGGCCAGCAGGAGTGCCGCCTCGTGGGCGGGGCCCGGTGAGGCGATCAGGACGGCGTCCACGTCGGCCGCCGCCATCGCGGAGGCCGGATCGGTGTAGGCGGTGCAGCCCTCGACGCGGGCCGCGATCTGCTTGGCGCGTTCCGCGTCGAGGTCCACGACGGCGCTCACCCGGGCGCCGCTCACGACCTCATGGATACGACGGACATGGTCGGCGCCCATCTTGCCGGTGCCGATGACGGCGACGCCCAGCGTGGCTCGCTCGGTCATGGTGATCCCTTCAGGCGCCGCAGGACCTCAGGAACTGACGGGTGCGCGCCGCGATCGGCAGTGGCTTGTCCGGCTCGCACGGGTACATGTCCTGCTCGACGATGGCGAACAGCTCCACGCCGAGTTTCTGCGCGGCCACCAGCACCGGCTCCAACTCGGGTACGCCGGACGGCGGTTCGCACATCACCCCCCGCTGGACGGCCGGGCCGAACGGCACCTCGTTCGTCACGACGTCCGCGAGGATCTCCGGGTCCACCTGCTTGAGGTGCAGATAGCCGATGCGCTCGCCGTACGTCTCGATGAGCTTGACGCTGTCCCCGCCGCAGTAGGCGTAATGCCCCGTGTCCAGGCAGAGGTTGACGAGCTCGGAGTCCGTCGAGTCCAGGAAGTGCTCGACGTGGTCCTCGGTGTCGAGGTGGGTGTCGGCGTGCGGGTGGACCACGAGGTCGAGCCCGTACGTCTCCTTCACCTCGTGGCCGAGCCGTTCCATGCCCTTGGTGAGGTGGGCCCACTGCTCGTGGGTCAGCTCGGGCGGCTCCAGGATCTCGGCGGTCTTGTCGTCCCGCCAGAAGGACGGGATGACGACGAGGTGCCGCGCGCCCATCGCCTGGGTGAGCGCGGCGACCTGGCTGACGTGCTCCCAGGTCGACTCCCACACCGAGGGGCCGCGGTGCAGCCCGGTGAAGACCGTCCCCGCCGAGACCTTGAGGTCGCGCCGCGCGATCTCGTCGGTCAGGCGGGCCGGGTCGGTCGGGAGATAGCCGTACGGCCCCAGCTCGATCCAGGAGTAGCCCGCCTCGGCGACCTCGTCCAGGAACCGTTCCCACGGCACCTGGGCCGGGTCGTCGGGGAACCAGACGCCCCAGGAGTCCGGGGCCGAACCGACACGGATGCGGTCGAGTGAGGCCGCCATCTCAGGACTTCCCCTCGCCGGGGGTGGCCGCGGTGAGGTCTTGCTCTTCGGGGAGGGCCTCGGTGTCGACACCGCGGACCTGACTCAACTCGTGCTTGAGGGCTGCGAGTTCGGCGCCGCCGGCCATGTGGTTGGTGAGTTCTTCCAGGGTGATCCGGTCGCGGGGAGCGGACAGTTCCATGGTGCCCAGGCGCAGCACGCTGAAGTGGTCGCCGACCATGTAGGCGTGGTGGGGGTTGTGGGTGATGAAGATGACGCCCAGGCCGCGGTCGCGGGCGGCGGCCACGTACTTGAGCACCACGCCGGACTGCTTCACACCCAGGGCCGCGGTGGGCTCGTCCAGGATCAGGACGCGGGCGCCGAAGTAGACGGCGCGAGCGATGGCCACACACTGGCGCTGGCCGCCGGAGAGGGTGCCGATGGGCTGTTCGAGGTCGTCCAGGACGATGCCCATCTCGCGCAGCTCGTGGTCGGCGGTCTTCTTCATCCTCTCGATGTCGAGACGACGGATCGGCCAGGGACCCTTGGTCATCTCGGAACCGAGGAAGAAGTTGCGCCACACCGGCATCAGCGGGACCACGGCGAGGTCCTGGTAGACCGTCGCGATGCCCTTGTCCAGCGCTTCACGCGGGGTGCTGAAGCGCACCGGGCTGTTGTCGACGAGGAAGTCGCCCTCGGTGTGCTGGTGCAGGCCGGAGATGATCTTGATGAGGGTGGACTTGCCGGCACCGTTGTCGCCGAGCACGCAGCTGACCTGGCCGGGACGGACCGTCAGGTTCACGCCGTGCAGGGCGCGGATGTTGCCGTAGGACTTGCCCGCGCCGCGCAGCTCCACGATCGCCCCGTCCGCGCCGCCGACGGCATCGTCGGGGGTGTCGGTGAGGATCGCGCCGTGCGGGCCGGTCTCTTCAGTGGTCATAGCGCTTTTACCTCCGGGTCGCGGTGCGGCTGACCCACAGATTGATCATGACGGCGCCCAGCAGCATCACGCCGAGGAAGGCCTTGAACCAGTCCGGGTTCCAGTTGGCGTAGACGATGCCCTGCTGGACCATGCCGAACATGAACGCCCCGAACACCGGCCCGATCGCCGAGCCCGCGCCGCCGGTCAGCAGACAGCCACCGATCACCGCGGCCGAGATGTAGATGAGTTCCTGGCCGACACCCTCGCCGGACTGCACGGTGTTGAAGGAGAACAGGTTGTGCATGCCGACGAACCAGGCGGCGAAGCCGACCAGCATGAACAGGCTGATCTTGGTGAACTTCACCGGGACACCCACGGCTCGGGCGGATTCCTTGTTCCCACCCACCGCGAAGATCCAGTTGCCGTACTTGGTGCGCAGCAGCACCCAGGTCGCCAGGGCGGCGAAGACGAGCCAGTAGATGATGGTGATCTTGATCTGGACGCCGGCCACTTCGAAGGAGTTCGCGAAGACCTTCTTGGCCTGGTCGAAGCCGTCCATGTCGCTGATGTCGTCGGTGGCCACGTTCCCGGTGACCAGCTTGGTCACCGCGAGGTTGACGCCCTGGAGGATCAGGAAGGTGCCCAGGGTGATCAGGAAGCTCGGCAGACCGGTCTTGACGACCAGCCAGCCGTTGAGGAACCCGATCCCCAGCGCCACCAGCAGCGCCACGACGACGCCCACCCACACGTTCAGCGTGAGCTGGAAGGCGAACATGCTCGCGGTCAGCGCCGAGGTGATCACCGCGACACCCGAGGACAGGTCGAACTCCCCGCCGATCATCAGCAGGGCGACCGGCAGCGCCATGATCCCGATCGTCGACGACTGGTAGAGGATGTTCGCCATCGAACTGCCCTCGCGCACCGGCGGAGCAGCGATCAGGAAGAACACCCACACCGCCACCGCGCCCAGGAACACCCCGACCTCGGGGCGCGCCAACAGCCGCAGGGCGAGCGGTCGTTCCGCGGTCCGGCCGTCCTTGGCCTGGCTGGGGCCGGGGGCCGGCGGTGTGGTCACCGCCGGCTCGGCGTGCTGGGTCATACCCATCACCTGGTGCCCTTCGCGGCGAACTTGGCGACGGTGTCGACGTTCGACTTGTCCACGAAGGCCGGACCGGTCAGCACCGGCTGCTCGCCGCCGCCCATGTAGTTGCCGTTGTTCTTGTAGAGCCACAGCGAGTCGATCGCCAGGTAGCCCTGGAGGTAGGGCTGCTGGTCGACGGCGAAGGCGATGGTGCCCTTGCTGATGGCGGTCGTCAGGTCCTTGTTGAGGTCGAAGGTGGCGACCTTGGCCTTGCTGCCTGCGTCGGACCCCGCCTGCGACGCGGTCAGCGCGATGGGCGCGCCGAGGGCGACGACGTAGTCGATGGACTTGTCCTGGCTGAGCTTGGCGGTGATCGTCGACTTCACCGAGGGCATGTCCGCGCCGTTGACGTTCAGCGTCTGGAACTTGCCGGTGAAGGTCTTCTTGACGCCGTCGCAGCGCTGGGTGAGGCCGATGTTGCCCTGCTCCTGGATGACACAGACGGCGCTCTTGGCGCCCTCCTTGTTCAGCCGCTTGCCGAGCGCCTCACCGGCCACCGTCTCGTCCTGGCCGAAGAACTCCATGAGGCCGAGCTTCTGCCACTCGCTGACGCCGGAGTTCAGGCCCACGACGGGTATGTTCTGCGCCTTCGCCTTGGCGACGACGTCCTTGAGGGCGTCGGGCTTGGCGAGGGTGATGGCGATGCCGTCGACCTTCTGGTCGATGGCGTTCTGGACGAGGTTGGCCTGGCCGCCCGCGCTCGGGTCGGCGGAGTAGACCAGCTTGACGTTGTCCTTGGCGGCGGCGGCCTGGGCGCCCTTGCGGACGATGTCCCAGAAGGTGTCTCCGGGCGACTGGTGGGTGACCAGGGCGATGGTCATCCGGGGGGTGGTGGCCTTGCCCGCGGAGGCGCCGTCCGCGCTCTCCTCGGACTTCTTGCCGCCCGAGCTGCTGGAGCAGCCGGCGAGCGTCAGGGCCGCGGCCGCAGCCAGGGCCACGGCGGGAGCGAATCTCCGCGAACGGGAGAGAGAAGAGCGGTCCATCTTTCCTTGCACCTCACTGTGCGACGGGGGAGAACGTCGGGAAAGGGGGCGGGATTCAGGGCCCGGGACCTCGGGAGTCCGGGTCGGGTGCCGCGACATCACGGCAGTTGCGTTGGGACGGAATCCAATCCCCGAGCGCGCCCGCTGTCAATACTTTGTTAAGACATCATTTCACAAGCAGGTCCGAATGTAAGTACAAACTATTGACAGCGTTGCCCTTCGAGTCCTACACCTGGGGAAGCAGCGGGCCCGTGGGCCCCACGTCCCCAGGTCGGATCGAGGAGCGTCGCGCATGGTCGAGCCAGTGCTGCAGTTCGACGTGATCAGTATGGGCCGTATCGGAGTTGATCTCTACCCGCTGCAGTCGGGGGTGCCCCTGGCCCAGGTCCGGTCCTTCGGGAAGTTCCTCGGCGGGTCGGCCGCGAACGTCGCGGTCGCCGCCGCGCGGCTCGGCCGCTCCACCGCGGTCATCACCCGTACCGGAGCCGACCCTTTCGGCACCTACCTCCACCAGACCCTCACGGATTTCGGCGTCGACAACCGCTGGGTTACGCCGATCGAGGCCTCTGCGACCCCGGTCACCTTCTGCGAACTGTTCCCGCCGGACGACTTCCCGCTGTATTTCTACCGCCACCCCAAAGCCCCTGACCTGGAGATACACACCGACGAGCTCGACTACTTCGCCATCCGCGCGGCCCGGATCTTCTGGATCACCGGCACCGGTCTGAGCAAGGAGCCGAGCCGCTCGGCCACGCTCGCCGCGCTCAAGTGCCGCGACATGTCGGGCACCACGGTCTTCGACCTCGACTGGCGGCCCGCACTGTGGAACGACGGGGCAGACCCCGACGAGGCCCGGCCGTACTACGCCGAGGCCCTGCGGCACGCGACCGTCGCGGTCGGCAACCTCGACGAATGCGAGATCGCCACCGGGGTCCGCGAACCCCGGGCGTGCGCCGAGGGCCTGCTGGCGGCGGGCGTGGAACTCGCGGTGGTGAAGCTGGGCCCCAAGGGTGTCCTCGCCGTGCACCGGGACGGCACCACGGCCGAGGTCCCGCCGGTCCCGGTCGAGGTGGTCAACGGACTCGGGGCAGGCGACGCGTTCGGCGGCGCCCTGTGCCACGGACTGCTCTCCGGCTGGGAACTGGATCGGACCGTCCGGTACGCCAACGCGGCCGGCGCGCATGTCGCCGCCCGCCTCGCCTGCTCCGCCGAGATGCCGACACCGGCGGAGGTCGACGGTCTCCTGAACGGCGTCGCACCGTGACCGGCCCACCCGCCGGGGACTTCGAGCCCGGGCCACGGCACGGCCGTACGACATTCCCGGCACCCCACGGCGGACGGGTCGCGCTCTCGACTGCGCACCCCTGCCACGGCCTGTCCGCCTGGTCGGCGGGCGTCGGCGACCGGTCCCCATTCCCTCCCCACCGGCACGACGACCACCGCCGGGGCGAGGAGCGGCGCAGCCCGGCCGTCCCCTGCTGCGCCCCGCCGTGACGGCGGGCCCGCGGCCCGGCGCGCCCGGTTGATCCGCGACCGCCCCGACCACTCGGGGTCCGCGCCACCCGGCCCGACCGGCCGGTCGCCCCCCCCCACCTCCCCCCTCTACACCGCACCGGAGAAGTCCTGATGAGCACCACCATCCGTCTGACCGTCGCCCAAGCCCTGGTGCGGTTCCTGTCCGTCCAGTACACGGAACGGGACGGCGTACGGCACCGGCTGATCGCCGGGACCTGGGGCATCTTCGGCCACGGCAACGTGGCGGGGATCGGGCAGGCCCTCCTGGAGGCGGGCGAGGACGCGATGCCCTTCCACCAGGGCCGCAACGAGCAGGCGATGGTCCACGCGGCCGTCGGCCACGCCCGCCAGCTCAACCGCCTGTCGGCCCAGGCGGTCACCACGTCGATCGGCCCCGGCGCCACCAACCTGGTCACCGGCGCGGCCCTGGCGACGATCAACCGCCTCCCGGTCCTGCTCCTGCCCGGCGACTACTTCGCCACCCGCGCCGCCGACCCGCTCCTCCAGCAGCTGGAGCACCCGACGGAGGCGGACGTGTCGGTGAACGACACCCTGCGCCCGGTCTCCCGCTTCTTCGACCGGATCCACCGCCCCGAGGCCCTGATCCCGTCGGCTCTGCAGGCCATGCGCGTCCTGTCGGACCCGGCCGAGACGGGCGCGGTCACCCTCGCCCTCCCCCAGGACGTGCAGGCGGAGGCGTACGACTGGCCGCAGGAGTTCTTCGCCGAGCGGGTGTGGCGGGTCCGGCGGCCCGCGCCGGACCCGGCGGAGCTGGCGGAGGCGGTACGAGCGATCCGGGGGGCCGCGCGCCCGCTGATCGTGGCGGGCGGCGGAGTGCACCACAGCGAGGCCGAGGAGGCGCTGAAGACGCTGGTGGACGCCACCGGCATCCCGGTCGCCTCCACCCAGGCGGGCAAGGGCTCCCTGCGCCACGACCACCCCGCCGACGTGGGCGGCATCGGCCACACCGGAACGGCGGTCGCCGACGACCTCGCGCGCGCCGCAGACCTGGTCATCGGCGTGGGCACGCGCTACTCCGACTTCACCACCGCCTCCGGCACCCTCTTCCAGAACCCGGACGTGCGCTTCCTCAACCTCAACATCACCGCCTTCGACGCCCACAAGCTGGCCGCGCGGACGGTCGTGTGCGATGCGCGGGCGGGTCTGGAGGCGCTGGCGTCGGCGCTGGCGGGCCACCGCGTGGACCCGGCGTATGAGGCCGCGTACGGCGTCGACAAGGAGCGCTGGGAGCAGGTGGTGGCCCAGGCCTACCGCGCCGCCGACGAGAACGCCGTACCGACCCAGACCCAGTTGCTCGGCGCGCTGGACGCGGTCGTGGGCGACGAGGACGTGGTGATCAACGCGGCGGGCTCGCTCCCCGGTGACCTGCACAAGCTGTGGCGGGCCCGCAGCCCGCGCCAGTACCACCTGGAGTACGGCTACTCCTGCATGGGCTACGAGATCCCGGCGGCGATCGGCGTGCAGCAGGCGACCCCGGACACCCCGGTGTGGGCGCTGGTCGGCGACGGCACGTATCTGATGATGCCGACGGAGCTGGTCACCGCCGTCCAGGAGGGCCTGCCGATCAACCTGGTCCTCATCCAGAACCACGGCTACGCCTCCATCGGGGGCCTGTCGGAGTCGGTGGGCGGCGAGCGCTTCGGCACGGCCTACCGCTACCGGGCCGCCGACGGCACCTTCAGCGGGGCCCCGCTCCCGGTCGACCTGGCCGCCAACGCGGCGAGCCTCGGCATGGACGTCCTGCGCGCCAAGACCGTACGGGAGCTGCGGGAGGCCCTGGCCACGGCCCGCGCCTCGGACCGTCCGACGTGCGTCTACGTCGAGACGGACACCGCTGCCGCGACCGCTCCCCCGGCTCAGGCATGGTGGGACGTGCCGGTGGCGGAGACGGCGTCGCGGGAGGCGGCGGTGGCGGCGAGGACGGAGTACGACCGTCAGGCGGCCGCCCGCCGCACCCACCTGTGACGTCCCGCCCCCGGCCCTCAGAGGGAGGTATCTCCATGGCGAAGCCCGGCGACAGATCACGTGCCGCGACCACCCCCGCGCTCGACGCCCTGGACTTCGCCCTGGACCGGGGCAGTCCGGTGCCGCTGTACTACCAGCTCGCCCAGCAGCTGGAGGCGGCCATCGAGCACGGCACGCTCGCCCCGGGAAACCTCCTGGGCAACGAGATCGACCTCTCGATCCGCCTCGGCCTGTCCCGCCCGACCGTCCGCCAGGCCATCCAGACCCTGGTCGAGAAGGGCCTGCTGGTCCGCCGGCGCGGGGTGGGCACGCAGGTGGTGCACAGCCAGGTCAAGCGCCCCCTGGAACTCAGCAGCCTCTACGACGACCTGGAGGCGGCGGGGCAGGGTCCGGCCACGCGGGTCGTGCGCAACGAGACCGTGCCGGCCTCCGCCGACGTGGCGGCCGCGCTGTCCCTCCCGGAGGGCACCCCGGTCACGGTGCTGGAACGCCTGCGCCTGACCCATGGCCAGCCGGTGGCCCTCCTGTCCAACCATCTGCCCACCGACCTTCTCGACCTCGCCGACGACCGCCTGGAGTCCACCGGCCTCTACCGCCTGCTGCGCACCGCCGGTGTCACCCTGCACAGCGCCCGCCAGACCATCGGCGCCCGCTCCGCCACCGCCGAGGAGGCCGCCCGCCTCGACGAACAGGAAGGCGCGGCGGTCCTGACCATGCAGCGCACGGCCTACGACGACACCGGCCGCCCGGTGGAGTACGGCAGCCACATCTACCGGGCGTCGCGGTACGCGTTCGACTTCCGGCTGCTGGTCAGGCCGTGAGGGGCACGGCCCGAACGCCTGGGACGTGCTGGCCTCAGTGCACCCCGTCCAGCCGTGCCCGCTGCTCCCCCGTGAGTTCCAGGTCCACCGCCTCCAGGTTCTCCTCCAGTTGAGCCACGGACGACACCCCGGCCAGCGGAACGATCGGAAGGTCCGAGCCGAGCTGCCAGGCCAGGACCACCTGGTTGACCGTCGCGCCCGTCTCCTTCGCCACTTCGGTCAGTACCTTCAGGCGGGACGGCGTGCCCGGGTGGTCGAAGTCCGCGGGGAGGCGGTCCGGGTGAGTGTAGGCACCCTTCAGGAGGGGTGAGTACGCGACCAGGGTGAGGGCGGGCTCCGCGCGCAGGTAGCTCAGCAGGTCCGCGCCCGCGTGACCGAGGCTGCCGTCGGGGAAGAGGGAGTCCGGGACGTCGGTGCGGGGACGCAGATGGCTGTGGGCGTACTGGAGGACCTCGTAGGCGGGCAGACCGGCCGCCGCGGCCAGTGCCCGGGCCCGCTCCACCCGCCACACGGCGTGGTTGCTCACCCCCAGCAGGCCCACCGTGCCCTCGGCGACCAGCTCGGCGAATCCCTCCACCGTCTCCTGGAGCGGGACCTTGTGGTCCTCTATGTGCGCGTAGAGGAGATCCAGCTTCGCCACACCCAGGCGCTCCCGGCTGCGTTCCGCGGACTCGCGGATCACTTTCGCCGACAGGCCCTCCGCGTTGTCGACGTAGCTCGTGCCGGGGGCCAGGGGTTGGGCGCCGAGCTTCGTGGCGATGACGATCTCGTCGCCGATGCCGCGGCTGCGCCGCCAGCGGCCGAGCAGTTCCTCGCTCTGGCCGCCCTGGCCGCCGTCCTCCCAGAAGGCGTAGTTGTCGGACGTGTCGATGAAGTTGCCGCCGGCCTCGACATAGCGGTCGAGGACGGCGAAGGAGGTCTCCTCGTCGGTCCGTGAGCCGAACAGCATCGCGCCGAGCGCGAGGACGCTGACCTCGCGGCGGGTCGCCGGGGCGGCTCCGATGGTGCGGTACTTCATGATGATTTCCTCCCGTGTGTACCCGTCTCGGGGGCACACACGGCAGTGTTCATCTTGAAGCGCACTTCAAGTCAAGGGCCTGCGTGCTCACTTGGCGAACGGGCCTTCCAGCGCCGCCCATTGGAGCAACATGATGGTCTTGGCGTCGGCGATCTCCCCGCTTCGGATCATCTCCAGGGCTCTGCGGAAGGGCAGTTCGAGGATCTCGATGTCCTCACCCTCCTCGTCGAGACCGCCTCCCTCGTGGGTGCGGGTCGAGGAGGCGTACTCGGCGGCGTAGAAACTGACGCGCTCGGTGACCGAACCGGGGCTCATGTAGACGTCGAAGACGTGGCGGACCTCGCCGATGGTGTGCCCGGTCTCCTCGACGACCTCGCGCCGTACCGCGATCTCGGGGTGCTCGTCATCGTCGTCGAGCAGACCGCCCGGGGTCTCGATCAGCTGCCCGTCGGGGTGGCCGTTGACATACACCGGGTAGCGGAACTGGCGGGTGAGCAGCACGGTTTCGCGTTCCGTGTCGTACAGCAGCATGGTGGCGCCGTTGCCACGGTCGTGGGTCTCGCGCTGCTGGGTGCTCCAGGTCCCGTCGGCGCGCTGGATGTCGAAGGTCGTGGCCCGCTCGACGTACCAGTGGCTGGACAGCAGTTTCACCTCCCGGACCTTGACGCGCGGGTTGCCGGTCAGGTCCAGGCCGGTGCGGTCGAGTCCGGTGCGGCCCCGGCGGTCGGGGATGTCGACGCCCTCGGTCATCGGACACCCGCCGGACGCGAGGAGAAGCGGGAGGAACAGTGGTAGTGCGAGTTGGTCATGCCCGCTTCTACCATTCCATGGCAGGCGGCGTCGCGTACGGCACCCTTTCCCGGCGGCCCCCGCGCTGCTCAGCGTGCCGTGCAGCGGGCGGTCGGCGGTGGCACCGGGAAGGGCGGTGTCAGGGACAGGGGGTGCGGGCACCGCGGAACAGGTGGCAGGCGGCCGTGTGTCCAGTCCCCGGCCCTACTCAGTGCACCGGAATGATGTCGGGGGCGCCGAGCCGTACCGCGTCGGCGGTCTGGTCGTCCGGCTGCTGCTGGGCCTCGCGTTCGGCGGCCACCCGCTTCAGGTAGTGGTTGACCTCACGGTCCTGGTGCGCTTGGTCCCACCCCAGGTGAGGCGCCATCAGTTCCGCGACGGTCCGCGCCGCGTCCACACCGCGGTCCCAGGACTCGATGGAGATCCGCGTTCGTCGGGCGAGCACGTCCTCCAGGTGGTGGGCACCCTCATGGGTCACCGCGTAGACGGCCTCGACCCGCAGGTAATCGTCGGAGCTCGGCAACGGCTCGCCGAGCGAGGAGTCGGCTGCGACCATGGCGAGCAGCTCGTGCACCAGGGAGCCGTAGCGGTTCAACAGGTGCTCGATGCGGGCGACATGCAGCCCGGAGCGGTCGGCGAGGTGGTGGCGGGAGTTCCACAGGGCCGGATATCCGTCCGCGCCGAGCAGCGGAACGCGTTGCGTGACGCAGTCGGGTACTTTCTCGTCCAGGCCGCGGGCCGCCTCGTCGACGGCGTCCTTGGCCATCACCCGATAGGTCGTGTACTTGCCGCCGGCCACCACGACGAGACCGGGTACCGGATGGGCGACCAGGTGCTCCCGTGACAGTTTGCTGGTTTCCGCGGCCTCGCCGGACAGGAGGGGACGCAGACCGGCGTAGACGCCTTCGACATCCTCCGGAACCAAAGGTGTGGCCAGGACGCTGTTGACGTGTTCCAGCAGGTAGGTGACGTCCTTGGAGCTGAGGGCGGGATGGGCCTTGTCGAGGGTCCAGTCGGTGTCGGTGGTCCCGATGATCCAGTGCCGTCCCCAGGGGATGACGAACAGCACGCTCTTCTCGGTGCGGAGGATCAGCCCGGTGCGGGAGTTGATCCGGTCACGGGGGACCAGCAGGTGTACGCCCTTGGAGGCGCGGACGTGGAACTGGCCGCGCGTGCCGGCGAGGGCCTGGGTGTCGTCGGTCCACACGCCGGTCGCGTTGATGACCTGCTTGGCCCGCACCTCTGTTTCCTCGCCGGTCTCCAGATCCGTGACAGCGGCTCCCACCACCCGCTCGCCCTGCCGCAGGAAGCGGCTGACACGGGTGCGGTTGGCGGCCAGCGCTCCGTAGGCGACGGCCGTGCGGGCGAGGAACATGGTGTGCCGGGCGTCGTCGACCTGGGCGTCCCAGTACTGGATCGCGCCGACCAGGGCGTCGGAGCGCAGCGCGGGCGCCTCGCGCAGGGCTCGGCGCTTGAGCAGGTGGCGGTGGTGGGGCAGACCTCTGGAGGTACCGGAGGCCGCGGCCATGGTGTCGTACAGCAGCACGCCTGCGCCGACGTACGGACGCTCCCGGATCCGGTGCTGCAGGGGGTAGAGGAACGGCACCGGACGCACCAGATGAGGGGCCAGGAACTGCAGCAGGAGTCCGCGTTCCTTGAGGGCTTCGGCGACGAGCCGGAAGTCCAGCATCTCCAGGTAGCGCAGGCCGCCGTGGATGAGCTTGCTGGAGCGGCTGGACGTGCCCGAGGCCCAGTCCCGGGCTTCGACCAGGCCGACTCTCAGGCCCCGGGTGGCGGCGTCCAGGGCCGCGCCGGCACCGACGACGCCGCCCCCGACGACGAGGACGTCGAGCTCGCCCTCGCCCAGTCGGACGAGGGCCTGCGCGCGAGCCCCGGGCGAGAGAGCCACCGCGTTCGCCATGGTCTCCTCCTCCTGCAGCGGATGCGGGCGGCGCACGCGGCTCGGGCGGGCCCGTTCGGTCGCTCCCGGCCGGAACCTATTCGACCTTGGCCCAGTCGAGCGTGCGCTCCACCGCCTTCTTCCAGCCCGCGTATCCTTCCGCGCGCTGTTCCTCGGACCACTGGGGTTCCCAGCGCTTGGACTCCTGCCAGTGGGTGCGCAGTTCGTCCTGGTCCCGCCAGAAACCGGTGGCCAGACCGGCGGCGTAGGCGGCGCCGAGCGCGGTGGTCTCGGCGACGACCGGGCGGCTGACCGGGACGCCGAGGACGTCGGCCTGGATCTGCATGCACAGGTCGTTGGCCGTCACACCGCCGTCGACCTTGAGCACGTCGAGGTGGACGCCGGAGTCCTGCTCCATGGCTTCCACCACGTCACGGCTCTGGTAGCAGATGGCTTCCAGGGCGGCCCGCGCCAGGTGGCCGCCGTCGTTGTACCGGGCGAGGCCGACGATCGCGCCGCGGGCGTCGGAACGCCAGTAAGGGGCGAACAGGCCGGAGAAGGCGGGGACGAAGTAGATCCCGCCGTTGTCCTCGACGGTACGCGCCAGGCGTTCGCTCTCGGCGGCGTCATTGATGATCTTCAGTTGGTCGCGCAGCCATTGCACCGCGGAGCCCGTGACGGCGATGGAGCCTTCGAGCGCGTAGATCGCCGGGCTGTCGCCGAACTGGTACGCCACGGTGGTCAGCAGGCCGTGCTGTGACCGCACCAGTTCCGTGCCGGTGTTGAGCACCAGGAAGTTGCCGGTGCCGTAGGTGTTCTTGGCTTCGCCGGGCGCGTAGCAGACCTGCCCGACGGTGGCGGCCTGCTGGTCGCCGAGCACCCCGGTGATGGGGATGGCGGCCCGCAGCGGCCGGGACGTACGGGTCTGTCCGAACGCCTCCCGGTGGGAGGACGGGCTGATGGTCGGCAGCATCGCCCGGGGAACGCCGAAGAAGCTCAGCAGTTCGTCGTCCCAGTCGAGGGTCTCCAGGTCCATCAGCATGGTGCGGCTGGCATTGGTCACGTCGGTGGCGTGGACGCCGCCGTCGGGGCCGCCGGTGAGGTTCCACAGCACCCAGGCGTCGGTGTTGCCGAAGAGGGCATGGCCCTGCTCGGCCGCCTCGCGGACTCCGTCGACGTTCTCCAGGATCCACTGGATCTTGCCGCCGGAGAAGTACGTGGCCGGCGGCAGCCCTGCCTTGCGGCGGATGACGTCGCCCTGGCCCGAGCGGTCCAGCGCCGCCGCGATGGAGTCGGTACGGGTGTCCTGCCAGACGATGGCGTTGTAGTAGGGGCGGCCGTTGCGCGGGTCCCAGACGACGGTCGTCTCCCGTTGGTTGGTGATACCGATGGCCGCCAGGTCCTCCGGCGAGAGGTTTCCGTGCCGGAGCGCGTTCTGGATCACCGAGTTGGTGCGCTCCCAGATCTCCACCGGGTCGTGTTCGACCCACCCCGAGCGCGGGAGGATCTGTGAGTGCTCCAGCTGGTGCCTCGCCACCTCGTTGCCGGCATGGTCGAAGATCATGAAACGGGTGCTGGTGGTCCCCTGGTCCACCGCGCCGACGAAGTCCGCCATGGCATGCCGCCTCTCCTTGGGCTCTCCCGGGGCAGCCGGAGCCCGGCCACCCCGGGAGCCGGTCAGTTCTCGTCCGGGGCCGGGACCCGTCCCGGGGGCTCCGGCTCAGCGGTCGGCAGGAACCGGCCGATGAAGACCTTGTACAGGCCCGCTCCCAGCAGACCGCCGATCACCGGACCGACGATCGGCACCCAGAAGTAGAAGTTCCCGTACTGATCTCGCCACGCTCCGCCGTACCCGGTGAGGAAGCTGGCCAGCCGGGGACCGAAGTCGCGTGCCGGGTTGATCGCGTAACCCGCGTTGGTACCCCAGGCCATACCGATGGCCACGACGATCAGACCGACGATGAACGGCGCCAGGTTGGCGCCTGGGGGCGTGTTGAGCAGGTCCGTGACCGCCAGGATCAGCAGCAGCAGGATCGCGGTGCCGATGACCTGGTCGCGGAATGCGCCCCATTCGTGGACCGGCAGGTTCGGGTTGCCGTTGGCGGGCAGCGTGGAGAAGACGCCCTGCGTCTTGATCGTGTGGGTGGGATCCGCCTTCGCCAGCGCCTCGGTGTAGTTCCACCGGACGATCAGGGCTGCCACGAAGGCGCCGGCTGTCTGGGCCAGCGCGTAGGGAGCCACTTTGCTCCACGGGAACCCCTTGAACGCCGCCAGCGCGAGGGTCACCGCGGGATTGAGGTGCGCACCGCTCAGCCTCGCCGCGACGTACACACCCAGGGTGACGCCGAGGCCCCAGGCCCAGGCGATGCTGTCGTGGTTTCCCAGGCCGCCCGGCGGAGTCGTGAGGGCCCCGCCGGCGACCACCTGAGCCACCACGCCACAACCGAAGAGGATGAGGATCATCGTGCCGGCGAATTCCGCTGAAAGCTCGCCGACCAGTCCTGATCTCTTGAGTCGCTCAGCCATGGGTGCCCGCTTCCCGCCGGCCTAGGACCGGCCGTCGACTGCCCCGAGTACTCCACCCATCAGTGTAAGACTGGCCAGAGCCATACGCGCGCGAGGCGATGGACCTCTGGGCCTGTCGTTCATGCTCCGCTGCGACTGCGACCACTGCTCTCTCCACCGGCTCACGAGCAGAAGCGTTCGGCGGTGCGGGCAAATTGGGCGCCGATGTGGACGCGACGAACGCAGGCGGGTTCCGCGTCGTCGTCCCGGGCAGGCACTACGCATCCCAGGCAAGCACTACGCCGGCGGCAACCGGGTGGGCTCCCAGGACCTGCGGAACTTCGGCGGCTCCCTCCGAGGAGTGCGAGGCGGCGGCAGCGAGCACCCATCGCGGACGTCCACAGGGAGACGGCACACTGTTCGTGTGGTGTGCGATCGCGAATGCGCTCGCCTGTCACCGGCGAGGCTTGAACCCCGTGAGGACACGAGGCAGAGGCTCCGCCGCCGGTTCAACCCGGGAGGTCCCATGAAGATGCTGATCAACAGTCCGCAGACCGTGGTCGCCGATGCCCTGCGGGGCGTGGCTGCCGCCCACCCGCAGCTGGACGTGGACGTGGAGCGGCGGGTGGTCGTACGGCGAGACGCGCGGGAGGGCGGCCGGGTCGGGCTGGTGTCCGGCGGCGGCTCCGGGCACGAGCCGCTGCACGCGGGGTTCGTCGGGTACGGGATGCTGTCGGCCGCGTGTCCCGGGGAGGTGTTCACCTCGCCCGTCCCGGAGCAGATGCTGCGCGCGGCGAGCGCCGTCGAGGCCGGGCAGGGTGTGCTGTTCGTCGTCAAGAACTACACCGGGGACGTGCTGAACTTCCAGATCGCCGCCGAGCTCGCCGAGGAGGACGGCGTCCGGGTCGAGCGGGTCCTGGTCGACGACGACGTGGCCGTCACCGACAGCCTGTACACGGCCGGGCGGCGGGGCACCGGGGCGACCCTGTTCGTGGAGAAGATCGCCGGGGCGGCCGCCGAGGAGGGCGCACCGCTGGAGCAGGTGGCCGCGATCGCCCGGCGCGTCAACGAGTCCTCGCGCAGCTTCGGCGTGGCGCTCAGCGCCTGCACCACTCCCGCGAAAGGCGGTCCGACCTTCGACCTGCCGGACGGGGAGATGGAGCTCGGGGTCGGGATCCACGGCGAGCCGGGCCGAGAGCGGCGGGCGATGATGCCGGCCCGGGCGATCGCGGAGGTCGCGGTGGGCGCCGTACTCGAGGAGCTGGTGGAGGTGGCTCCGGCCGACGGACCGGTACTGGCCCTGGTCAACGGGATGGGAGCGACGCCGCTGCTGGAGCTGTACGGGTTCCACGCCGAGGTGGCCGGGCTGCTGGAGGCCCGGGGCGTGCACGTGGCACGGACGCTCGTGGGCAACTACGTCACGTCGCTGGACATGGCGGGCTGCTCGGTGACCCTGTGCCGGGCCGACGCGGAAATGCTGCGGCTGTGGGACGCGCCCGTGCAGACCGCCGCGCTGCGCTGGGGCCGCTGACCTCGTGGTGGCGGCAGGACCGGCCGGACCCGACGCGAGGCGAGGAGGTCCGGTGCGTGACGCTGGCTTCTTCCGGCCACGGGAGCGACCTGGAATCGAGAACCCACGGCCCTTCACCATCAGACGAGAGCCCGGAAACGATCGAGGGCCTCGTCTCACACGATGTGATCCAAGGCCCTGACCTGCGACTACGGAGAGAACTCCAGTCGGGACGACAGGATTTGAACCTGCGACCCCTTGACCCCCAGTCAAGTGCGCTACCAAGCTGCGCCACGTCCCGGTGCGCTGCCCCGCGGTGGACCGCGGGAACGCGCGTACCGAACTTTACCCCACGTCGGGGACCGGACCGAAGCCCGCACCGGGCGCGGGACAATCGACGTATGGCCAGTACATCCTCAGGACGGCAAACGGGGGCGCGGGACCGCGACAGCGAGGGGCGGGCGCGCAACGCCCGCCCACGGGACGGGCTCGGGCGGCCGCTCCCGTACGGCGCCGACGGCGTCGCGCGGCAACCCGAGGGCGTGGTGCGCACCCCGCGGGAGACCGTGGCCGAGGCTCAGGAACTCCTCGACGCGGGGCGCCCCTTCCATGCGCACGAGGTCTTCGAGGACGCCTGGAAGTCGGGGCCCGACGGGGAGAAGGCCCTGTGGCGGGGGCTCGCCCAGCTCGCGGTCGGGCTGACCCACGCGGCCCGGGGGAACGTCACGGGCGGCGCGCGGCTGCTGCGGCGCGGCGCCGGGGCCGTGGAGGAGTGGGCCGCGTCGGCTCCCGGGCGGGGGCAGCCGTACGGGATGGATCTGGCCGGGCTCGCCGGGTGGGCACGGCAGTTGGCGGAGGAGGTGGAGCGGGACGGCTCGGCCGTGGACGCACAGGTCCGCCGTCCTCGGCTGCGGGGGTAGGTGAGCAGCCCTGCACCCCCGGACCTGGCGCGATGCACGGAGGCGGTGCCGTCGCTGTCAGTGGCGTGCGGCAGACTCGGGGTGTGCGAAAGATTCATGTCATCGGTATCGGCGCGGGCGACCCCGAGCAGCTCACCCTCCAGGCGGTCAGGGCGCTGCGGAGCACGGACGTGTTCTTCGTCCTGGACAAGGGCGAGGTGAAGAGCGATCTCACGCAGCTGCGCCGGGACGTGCTGAACACGCACATACCGGACGGGTCGTACCGGGTGGTGGAGGCCCGGGACCCGGAGCGGGACCGTGGTGCGGGCGGCTCCGCCTACTCCCCCGCCGTCGGTGACTGGCGCAGCGCCCGTGCCGACATCTACGAGCGGCTGATCGCCGAGGAGTTGGGCGAGGAGGAGAGCGGCGCGTTCCTGGTGTGGGGGGATCCGGCGCTGTACGACAGCACGCTCGGCATCCTGGAGGAGATCCTGGAGCGCGGCTCGGTGTCCTTCGAGTACGACGTCGTGCCCGGCATCAGCAGTGTGTCGGCGTTGGTGGCACGGCATCGCACCGGGCTGAACCGGGTCGCGAGGCCGGTGCAGATCACCACCGGGCGGCGCCTCGCCGAGGGGTTCCCCGAGGGTGTGGACGACGTGGTGGTGATGCTTGACGCCCATCAGGCCTTCCGGGCGTACGCCGACCAGGACATCGACATCTACTGGGGCGCCTACATCGGCACGCCGGACGAGATCCTTGCCTCCGGCCCGATCGCCGAGGCCGCACCGCGGATCGAGCGGTTGCGTGCGGAGGCCAGGGAGCGCAAGGGCTGGATCATGGACACGTATCTGCTGCGCCGCCGTCCGAAGCAGCAGTAGGAAGCCTGGCTGGAGGAGCGGGTCGAGCGGGGCCTGGGCCGCCCGTCGGACACGGACCTGCGGGCCGCGGTGGACACGGGAGTCGACGGGCAGCACCGCGCCTGAAAACCGCGTGCCGAACGGGACGGCGGGACCCATACTCGTCGGATGCCCCCGGCGCCCGCACGCTTCCACGACCCCGGCTCGACCGCCTTCGACTTCGGCGACTCGGTACTCGTGCGCTGCCCGCGCTGCGACGGGATCGCCCACTTCGAGCGCGGGACGACCCCGGCACCCCGCGTGATCTGCCGCTCGTGCGGCCTCTGCGGCCCCGCGGACCGGTGCGCCCGGCCCGCCCTGTGGCTGTCCGCGGGGACCAGGCACGGAGAACTGTGGGCGTACAACCTCGCCCACCTGGACCTGATCAGACGGTTCGTGGCCGCCTCCTTGCGGGAGCGGGCGCCATGGTACAAGCACGGCCGGAAGATGACCTGCGTCGCGCGTCTGCCCGCCTGGGTCAAACGCGCCAAGAACCGTGACGAGGTGCTTCGCGCGATCGACCGCATGCGGGACTCCGTCATCGCGGGTTGAGGAGGTCCAGCCACCTCTGCACTCCCGCCACGTCCGGCACCGCCGTCACCCCGTCCGGGAGGGGCGGTCGGCGTACGACCACCACGGGCAGGGACAGTTGGCGGGCGGCCGTGAGTTTGGCCGAGGTGGCCGCTCCCCCGCTGTCCTTGGTGACCAGGACGTCGATGCGGTGGTCGTGGAGGAGGGCCGACTCGTCGGTCACCGTGAACGGGCCGCGGGCCAGGAGGACTTCGGTGCGCGGGGGCATGGGCGGCTCGGGCAGTTCCACCGACCGTACGACGAAGTGCAGTTCGGTGAGGTGGGCGAAGGCGGCGAGCTCCATGCGACCGGTGGTCAGGAACACCCGCCGGCCGAGGCTCGGCAGCAACTGGGCGGCCACGTCGAGGGAGTCGACCGGATGCCAGCGGTCCCCCGGTCCGGGCTGCCAGCCCGGGCGGCGCAGCACCACGCAGGGCACGCCGGTCGCCGCGGACGCCCGGGCCGCGTGGGCGGTGATGGCGCGGGCGAAGGGATGCGTGGCGTCGACCAGTGCGTCGGCCTGCTCCTCCCGCAGCCAGTCGGCCAGCCCCTCCGCCCCGCCGAACCCCCCGATCCGTACTTCCCCCGCGACCTTGCCCGGCCGGGTCACCCGCCCCGCGAGAGAGGTGGTGACGCGCCACCCCGGACGCGACGCGAGCGCGGCGGCCAGTTCGCGGGCCTCGGTGGTGCCGCCGAGGATCAGGATGTGCGGGGACATGGCGGGAAGCGTACGAGGTCGGAGGCGCGCGGGGGCACGACGGGTGGCGACTACGACCGACGGCCACCCCCGACGGCAGGACATGCAGGACGGACGGGTATGCGACTTCGGCCCACGCCTGCCCCCTCGGCAGGACATCGGGCAGCGCACGACAACAGGCGTTCCCGCCCGTCCGTGGTTATGGTCCGGGCATGGCATCCGTGCGCGCGGTCCTGATCGACATCGACGGAGTTCTCACCGTGTCGTGGGCGCCGCTGCCGCGGGCGGTGGCGGCGTTACGGGAGGTCCGGGAGGCCGGATTCGGGGTCGCGCTGGTGACGAACACGACCTCGCGGACCCGGGCGTCGATCGCCGCGGTGCTGGAGGGGGCGGGGTTCCCGGTGCGGGCGGAGGACATTCTCACCGCGCCCGCGGTCACTGCCTCGTATCTGGCCGACCACTGTCCCGGCGCCCGCTGCACATTGCTGAACAGCGGGGACATCGCCGAGGATCTCGCGGGCGTCACACTGGTCGGCGGCGAGGCCGAGGACGTCGATGTCGTCGTCCTCGGGGGCGCCGGGCCCGAGTTCGGTTACACCGCGCTCAACCACGCCTTCGGGCATCTCCAGCGCGGGGCCCGGCTCGTGGCGATGCACCGCAATCTGTACTGGCGTACCGAAGACGGGCTCCAGCTCGACGCCGGGGCCTTCCTGGCCGGCCTGGAGCGGGCCGCCAGGACCGAGGCCGAGGTCACCGGCAAGCCGTCGCCCGCGTTCTTCGAGGCGGCGCTCGCCCGGCTCGGGGTCGGGGCGGACGAGGCGCTGATGGTGGGGGACGACATCGAGTCAGACGTGCTGGCGGCGCAGCGCGCCGGGCTGACCGGGGTGCTCGTGAAGACCGGGAAGTACCTCCCGGAGACCCACCGCTCGGCCAGTGGCACGCCCGACCACGTGATCGAGTCCTTCGCGGACCTGCCGGCGCTGCTCGGCGCTTCAGCGCAGCAGTAGCTGTACGCCGCCCACGATCGTCGCCGCGATCACCAGCTGTTCGAAGAGCCGCTGGTTGATCCGGTTCACGGCCCACTTGCCGAGGAACGCGCCGGGCACGACGAACGCCACGAGGGCGAGGTCGAGCAGCAGCGAGTGGCCGTCGATCAGGCCGAGGCCGACGCTGAAGGGCACCTTGGAGACGTTGACGATCAGGAAGAAGAACGCCGAGGTGCCGAGGAAGCCGAGTTTGCGGAAGCCCGCCGACAGCAGGTACATCGACATCACCGGGCCGCCGGCGTTGGCGACCATGGTGGTGAAGCCGCCGAGGACGCCGTAGGAGCGGGCCTTGACGCGGCCGGTCCGGGTGGCGACCGAGTCGGGTTCCTCGTCCGTGTCGGCCGTGCGGCGGCGCCAGACCGTCACCGCGGCCATGAAGAGGAGGATCGCGCCGATCGACGTGCGGACGATCCCGTCGTCCGCCCACTGCAGGAACAGCGTGCCGGCGACGACACCGACCGCGACCGCCGGGAACAGCCGCCAGAGGGTGGGCCAGTGGGCGTGTCGTCGGTAGGTGAGCACCGCGAGCACGTCCCCGGCGATCAGGATCGGCAGCAGCGCGCCGGTGGAGGCGCGGGCGGGCAGCACCGCGGCGAAGATCGCGAGGCTGACCGTGTTGGCCCCGCTCACGGCCGTCTTGGAGAAGCCGACGAGCAGGGCCGCGGCGGCGAGCGCGGCGAACTCCCAGACGGAGATGTGCCAGAGCGTCATCGTGTCCATGCGGAGACCGATGCTAGGCGCAGGTAAGAGATCTTGTAAGTGCCGTCTCGCCGTGTGGTCCTGTTGCCGCGCTCCCGGCAGTGCCCCTCCGCCACTGCCGCTAGTGCCGCTCCACCAGCACCGCGCTGCCCTGCCCCACTCCCACACACATCGTCGCAAGACCGCGGGCCGCCCCCGTACGGCGCATCCGGTGCAGCAGGGTCGTGAGGATGCGGGCGCCCGAGCAGCCGAGCGGGTGGCCCAGCGCGATCGCACCGCCGGTCGGGTTGACGCGGTCGGGGTCGATGCCGAGCTCGTCGACGCAGGCGAGGGCCTGGGCGGCGAAGGCCTCGTTGAACTCGGCCTCCTCGATGTCGCCGATGCTCCAGTCCACGCGGGCGAGCGCCTTGCGGGTGGCGGGGACGGGACCGATGCCCATCACGTCGGGGTGGACGCCGGCCGAGGCGCCGGCGGCGTAGCGGCCCAGGGACTCAAGCCCCAGGTCGTTCAGGGCCTCTTCGCTGACCAGGAGGAGTCCTGCCGCGCCGTCGTTCATCGGGGAGGCGTTGCCCGCCGTGACCGTGCCGCCGGTCCGGAAGACGGGCTTCAGGCGGGCCAGCTTGTCGTAGGAGGTGTCCTCGCGGATGCACTCGTCGCTGTCGACGAGCACGCCGTCGGGACGCTCCACCGGGAGGAGTTCGTCGTCGAAGTGGCCGTTCTTGCGGGCCTCGGCGGCGAGGCGGTGGCTGCGCAGGGCGAACTCGTCCTGGCGTTCGCGCGAAATGCCGTAGCGCCCCGCGACCTCCTCGGCGGTCTCGCCCATGGGCAGCAGGCCGTGGAGTTCCTTCATGGCCGGATTGACCAGGCGCCAGCCGAGCCGGGTGTCGTGGGTCTCGATCCGGTGCGGGAGGGCCTCGTCGGGGCGGGGCAGCACGAAGGGGGCGCGGCTCATCGACTCGGAGCCGCCCGCGAGCACGATGTCGGCCTCGCCGGCGGCGATGGTGCGGGCCGCGGTCGTCACGGCCTCCAGGCCGGAGGCGCACAGCCGGTTGACGGTGGCGCCGGGTACGGTCTCGGGCAGTCCGGCGAGCAGGGCGGCCATGCGGGCCACGTTGCGGTTGTCCTCGCCGGCCTGGTTGGCGGCGCCCCAGTAGACGTCGTCGATCCGCGCCGGGTCGAGTGCGGGCACGTCGGCGACCAGGGCGCGGATCACGGTCGCGGCAAGGTCGTCGGGGCGTACGGCGGACAGGGCGCCGCGGAGTCTGCCGATGGGGGTGCGGCGGGCGGCCGCGAAGTGGACGGGGCGCACGAAAGGACTCCTGACCGTCGTCATCGGGGGACCGAACAGCTTTAATTAGCACTGCTAGTTTCGGACTATAGCGCAGCGGGAGCAGACATGGCCGAGCACGTCCTCACCGGAACCCACGGCCTCCTCACCGTGCGCGAGTGGCCGCACGAGCGCCCCCGGTACCTGGCCCTCGTGGTGCACGGATACGGGGAGCACGTCGGACGGTACGAGGAGCTCGCCCAGGTCCTGGTGGCGCACGGCGCGGCCGTCTTCGGGCCCGATCACACCGGGCACGGGAAGTCCGCCGGGGAACGGGTCCTGATCGAGGACTTCGAGGACGTGGTCACGGACGTTCACGCGGTGGCGGACCTGGCCCGGGCCGCCCACCCCGGCGTCCCCCTCGTCCTGGTCGGGCACTCCATGGGTGGCCTGATCGCCGCCCGCTTCGCCCAGCGGTACGGCAGCGAGCTCGCCGCGCTCGTGCTCTCGGGGCCGGTGATCGGTGCCTGGGAGCTGCCCGGGACACTGCTCGCCCTCGACGAGATCCCGGACACGCCCGTCAGCCCGGCCTCGCTCTCCCGGGACCCCGAGGTGGGCGCCGCGTACCGGGCGGACCCCCTCGTCTGGCACGGGCCGATGAAGCGGCCGACGGTGGAGGCGTTCGCCCGCACCCTGGAGACCGTGTCGCAGGGCGGTGACGTCGGGCCGCTCCCGCTGCTGTGGCTGCACGGCGACGACGACCGGCTGGTCCCGCTCGCCGGAAGCCGCGTAGGCGTCGAGGGCATCAGGGGCGGGACGTTCACCGAGCGGACCTACGCCGGAGCCCGGCACGAGGTGTTCCACGAGACGAACAAGGCGGAGGTCTTCGCAGACGTGACGGACTTCCTCGACGGCGTGCTCACCGGCTGAGACACCACTGTTTGCACGAGTACGCCCGGGGCACCCGCGCCCCCATGGAGTGGTTGCGTCGAGCGGCCTGCGTGGGCGAGGACCCCGAGCTGTTCTTCCCCGTGGGCACGCAAGGACCCGCGCTGCGGGACACCGCGGCGGCGAAGCGGGTGTGCGCCCGCTGCCCGGTCGCCCCCGAGTGCCTCGATCTGGCGCTCAGCAGTGGGCAGACCTCGGGCGTGTGGGGCGGAACCTGCGAGCAGGAACGCGACGAACTGCTCCGTACCGGCATCGACCATGCCAGAAGGAGGAGCACGGTATGACTGTGGTCAGGAGCACCCTGTCCGAATCCGCCCGCGAGACGGTCGGGGAGGCCCTGCAGAGCACCCTGGTCGATCTGATCGGCCTGTCGCTGATCGGGAAGCAGGCGCACTGGAACATCGTGGGCCCGCGTTTCCGGTCCATCCACCTCCAGTTGGACGAGGTGGTGTCGACGGCCCGCACGTTCTCCGACACGGTGGCGGAGCGCGCCGCTGCTCTGGGTGTGGCGCCCGACGGCCGACCGGAGACGATCGCGGCCGCCTACACGCTGCCGGGCTCGAAGAGCGGCTGGATCCGGGACGACGAGGTCGTCCGGCTGATCGTGGAGACGCTGGAAGCGGCCATCGGCCGGCTGCGCGAACGCATCGAGGCCACCGAGAAGGCCGACCCGGTCACGCAGGACCTGCTGATCGGCATCACCGCCGAGCTGGAGAAGCAGCGCTGGATGTTCGAGGCCGAGAACTGGCCCCGGGACTGACCGGCCGGAAACACCCACGGAAAGGCGCATGCGATGACCGACGCTCTCGAACTCGACGCGCTGTGGGAGGACTTCCACCGCGCGGTGAACATGACCTCACAGGAGCTGGCCGCCTGGTTGCGGGTCAGCGAGGCCACCGAGTCCGCGGAACCGCTGCCGGAGCACGCGGGTGAGCCGACCGGGCAGCATGTCCTGGCGATCCTCCAGAAGCGGCGCACGGACCTGACCGACGACGACATCGAGGTGATGTACGAGGTGGTGGACACCGTCACCGCGGATGCCGACGTGGAGAACGAACCCCAGGCCGAGGACAGCGTCCGCAGGCAGCGGCTGATGTCCGTCGGACACGACCCGCTCAGGCGGTGACCAGGGCCGAGCGCGTCGTACGGGAACTCGTCGGCGCGCATGGACGGACGTACGCCGCGGAGGCGGGCATCACGCTGAAGGACACCCCGCAGCCCCTGTACCGGCTGCTGGTGCTGTCCCTCCTGCTCAGTGCCCGCATCCGCGGCTCCGTCGCGATCGCGACCGCGCGCGAACTGCACAGGGCGGGACTGCGCGACCCCCGCCGCATGGCCCGGGCCGGCCGGCAGGAGCGGGTGGAGGCGCTGGGCCGCGGCGGCTACCGACGCTACGACGAACGTACGGCGACGCAACTCGGCCGTGGCGCCGAGCTGTTGACCGAGCGATGGGGCGGTGATCTGCGCCGACTGCGCGCGGAGGCGGACGGCGACGTAGCCGAACTGCGGCGCCTGCTCCAGGAGTTCCCCGGTATCGGGCCGGCCGGTGCCGACATCTTCCTGCGTGAGGTGCAGGGCGTCTGGCCGGAGGTCGCGCCCTGTCTGGACGGCAAGGTGCTTGCGGGCGCCGAGCGGCTCGGCCTGCCGAAGGATCCCGACCGGCTGATCGAGCTGGCCGGTGACGCCCAACCGGACGTTCTCGCCGCCGCGTTGGTACGGGCGGCGATCGACGGCGAGGTGGCCGAAGACAGCCTCCGGCGCGCCGGGTGACATGGCACACTGCTCGCACATTCCGTCGAGCAGAGGAGCTTTGTGTGACCGGGACCGAGTCGGCCGGCCGGCGGATCGACACGAGCAGGCCGCATCCGGCCCGGGTGTACGACTGGTTCCTCGGCGGGAAGGACAACTACCCCGTCGACGAGGAGCTCGGACGCGCGATCACGGCACAGGGGGACGCTCCCCGGCAGGCGCGCGCCAACCGCCGGTTCATGGAGCGCGCCACCCGGGTCGTCGTACGGGAGGCGGGAATCCGCCAGTTCCTCGACATCGGCTCCGGCATCCCCACCGAGCCCAACCTCCACCAGATCGCCCAGTCCGCCGTACCGGACGCCCGGATCGTGTACGTCGACAACGACCCGATCGTCCTGGCCCACGCGGCGGCCCTGTTGCACGGCACCCCGGAGGGGGCGACGCACTATCTCCAGGCGGACGCCCGCGAGCCGCAGCGGATCCTCCAAGGCGCCTCCGCCGTCCTCGACTTCGAGCAGCCCGTCGCGCTGTCGCTGGTCGCGCTGCTGCACTTCATCTCCGACGAGGACGGCGCCCAGGAGCTGGTGGACACGCTGGTCGGCGCGCTGGCTCCGGGCAGTTGTCTGGTGCTGTCGGCGCTGACGGCGGACTTCGATCCGGAGCGGGTGCACGCGGGCATCGCGGCCTACACGGCGAGCGGGGTCACCCTGGTGGCCCGCTCGCACGACGAAGTGAGCCGTCTCTTCAAGGGACTCGAGGTCCTTGAGCCGGGGATCGTGTCCCTGTCGCGCTGGCGTCCGGACGCACGCGAGGAGGGCGACCCCGTGTCGCTGTACGGGGCGGTCGGCATCAAGCGTTGAGCCCGCGGGACGGAGCACCAGGGCTCATCCCAGCAGCCATCCGCCGTCCACGCTCAACTCCACCGCGTTGACCGAGCCGTTGCGCAGCAGGAAGTCCACGGCGTCCACCACGTCCGCCACGGTCGCGAGCCGTCCGGTCGGGGTCCTGGCCCGCAGGCCCGCCAGGACCTCCTCCGGCTTGGCCCGCCAGTAGGGGCTGTCCCCCACCACTCCGGGATGGATCGCGTTGACCCGGACGGGAGCGAGTTCGACGGCCAGCGAGTGCATCAGCCCCCTCACCCCGGCGTTGACGGTCGCCACCGTCGTCGCGCCCGGGTAGGGCCGCTCCTTGGCCTGTCCGCCGAACAGCACGATGGCGCTGTCCTCGTGCAGCCGGGACCGCAGTGCGTGCACGACCGCGGTGTAGCCGACGAGCTTGAGCGTGACGAGATGCACGGCGGCGTCGATGTCGTACGCGGTGACGCGGTTCTCGTCGCGGGAGATGGCCGCGATCACCAGGTGGTCGACGGCCTCCACGTCGCTCAGCGCGTCGACGATCCCCTTCGGCCGCGCGAGGTCCAGGGCGAGTCCCCGGGCGCCGATCTCCTTGGCGACGGTGTCGGTGCGGTGAGGGTCGCGCCCGGTGATCACCACCTCGTCGCCGCGCTCGGCACGCACCCGGGCGAACTCCCTGCCGATGCCCGAGGTTCCCCCGATCACCACCACGCCGCTCATCGGGAAGCCTCCCTCAGGTAGTCCCAGTCCCGGGTGAATCGGTAAGAGTGCCGCACCGGCGGCTGCGGCGCCTGCGTCTCCAGCCAACGCAGCGGCCCCGCACCGGCGTTGGAGAAGCCGTGCACACAACCGGAGCCCGCCCAGGCGCAGTCGCCCGGACCGAGCCGGTACGGCGAACCGTCGAAGACCGCGTCCGCCTCGCCTTCGAGGAACAGATACGTCTCCTCGAAGGGGTGGTCGTGCGTGCCCGCGACGCCGTCGGGCGCGTACTGCACCATGAACATCGTCGAGGCGACCGCTCCCAGGTCGCCGTCGACCATCATCTTCACGGTGATCCCGCTGTAGACGAGCAGCGCGGTCCGCATGCTCGCCGACACCGCGAGCAGGTCCTGGGACTGCTTCCCGGGATCCATCTGGGCGGGCTCGAAATGCCCGAAGGACCGGGTGCGCGGATCGCGGACGTCGATACGGACGGGTGGGCGCACCGGCCAAGCGGAGACCGCCTGGGTGTCGTACCCGTACCGGGCCCGCGGTACCGGAGCGAGCATGTCCGCCCAGCGGGCGACGCCGTCCCCGGCGCCGCGCCAGGCGTGCGGAACACCGGTCGCGAGAAGCCCGTAGTCGCCCTCCTCCAGCAGATACGCCCCCTCGTGCACATCGAGGATCACGGCCCCGTCGAGGATGTGGAAGCTCTCCTCGTACGAGTGGACATGGGCCGCCACGCTCCCGTCGGGGCGCAGCTCGCACACCCCGAAACCGGTGTGCGAGCTGCCGTCGGCATCGCCGACCAACTCCCGTCGCCGGTAGCCGTGTTCGTCGTACGACGGCTTCGGGAGGTCGGTGACCCGGCGCACCAGGTGCCTGGTCACGCCCGGGCCTCCTTCGCGGCCAGCAGCCGGTCGCGGGATTCCTCGACCAGGCGCCGGGCACGCGCCACGTCGGCCGTGAGCCTGCCGTCGCGCTTGCGGACAACCCCGTCGACGATGACCGTCTCCACGTTGGACACGTCCGCGCTCAACGCCACCGCTGCGGCCGCGTCGTGAACCGGGGCCACGTTCAGGGCGGTCGCGTCGATCGCGACGACGTCCGCGCGCTTGCCCGGGGTGAGCGATCCGGTGCGGTCCTCCAGGCCGGCGACGTGGGCGCCGTTGCGGGTGGCGATCTCCAGCATCTGACGTGCCGTCAACATGGTGTCGGGGACCGGGACGTCGGCCTGCCAGCTGGCCGCGTTGACGCGGGCGCGCTCGGCGCCGAAGGCCGCACGGATCTGGGTGAACATGTCGCCGGGCACGGTGGTGACGACGTCGATGCTCAGGGAGGGGCGCAGGCCGTGCTCGATCGCCTTCATCACCGGCGGCCAGCCGTGCCCCATCTGCGTCTCGACCTGCGGTGCGATGGAGACCGTACCGCCGCTGTCGGCGACCAGCCGCCACTCCTCGTCGCTCAGGTAGCAGCAGTGGATGTAGGTGGTGTCGGGGCCGAGCAGTCCGAGGTCGTGGAGCTGCTTGACCATGCCGAAGCGGCCGGCGAGGCGTCCCATGGCCACGTGCACGGTGATCGGGATGTCCAGCTCGCGGGCGAGGGCCCACTCGGAGGTGACGACGTCGTTGACGCAGAAACCGGGGCCGCGGGTGGCGAGGGCCAGGGTGAGCAGGCCCGCGTCGGAGGAGAAGTACTCCGTGCGGATCCGGCGTACGTCGTCGCCCGGAATCGCGATCTTGCTCTCGAACCAGTAGTCGGCGAGCGAGGTGTTGGCGCTGCCGTACGCGTACTGGGCGCGGATGCCGCTCTCCGTGAGGGCCCGGATCGCCGCGTCCGGGTGCTCGGGCGTGTTGTTGATGTGGGACCAGTCGACCAGCGTGGTGATGCCGGCGTTGAGGCACTCCAGGGCGCCCGCGAGGTTGGCGGCGTAGACGTCCTCGGGGGTGTAGAGAGGGGCGAAGGTGTCGAGGATGTCGACGAAGTAGTCGTCGAGCGTGGCGTCGGGCGCCACGTTGCGGATCGACGCCTCCCAGGTGTGGCGGTGGCTGTCGACGAAGCCGGGGATCACGATGCGGCCGGTCATGTCGAGGACTTCGGCGTCCGCGCCGATCTCGCGGTCCACGGCCGCGATCCACCCGTCCTCGATGAGGACGTCCCCCCTCGGCAGGTCCCCGACGGCGGGGTCCATGGAGAGCACGTGTCCGGCACGAAGGAGTATCCGATGGGTCATCGCGCTTCCTCCTCAGGGATGTTCAGTACGCGGCCAGATTCCTGACGGCCGCCACGACCTTGTCGACGGTGGGAATGACCTGTTCCTCCAGCACGTCCGCGAACGGCAGCGGCACGCACTCCCCCGCCACCCGCCGCACCGGCGCGTCCAGCAGCCCGAACCCCTCGTCGGCCACGACGGAGACGAGCGTCGCGCCCCAGCCGCCCTGGTACGGGTTCTCCTCGACGGTCACCAGCCGGGAGGTCCGTCCGAGGGAGGCGAGCACGGTGGCCGTGTCGAGCGGCACGAGGGAGCGCAGGTCGACGACCTCGACGCCGATGCCGTCCTCGGCGAGCCGCTCCGAGGCCGTGAGCGCGACCGGCACCATCGAGGCGAGCGCCACCAGCGTCACGTCGGCTCCCTCGCGCACGACGGCCGCGCGGCCCAGCTCGACGACGTGGTCCGGCGGCGGGGGCGCCCCCTTGGTGGCCAGCAGTCCCTTGTGCTCGAAGAACACGACCGGGTCGTCGCTGCGGATGGCCGCCGCCATCATCCCGATGACGTCGGCGGGCGTGGCAGGGGCCGCGATCTTCAGTCCGGGAACGGTCAGTGCCCAGTTCTCGGTGGCCTGCGAGTGCTGGGCGCCGAAACCGAGCCCGCCACCGTTGGCGGTGCGCACCACGAGGGGCACGGTCACCTGACCACCCGTCATGTAGCGCACTTTGGGTATCTCGTTGGCGAGGTAGTCCCAGCAACAGGCCAGGAAGTCCGAGAACATGATCTCCGCGACGGGCCGCATCCCGGTCATCGCGGCACCCATCGCCGCGCCCACGATGGCCTGTTCGGAGATCGGCGTGTCCCACACCCGCTCGGACCCGAACTCCTTGTGCAGTCCGGCGGTCGTCTTGAACACCCCGCCGGCCGCACCGATGTCCTCCCCCAGGCAGACGACGGACGGATCGCGTCGCATCTCCCGCGCGATGCCCTCGGCGACCGCCTCCCGGTACGAGATCACGTCCGCCATGCCGCACCTCCGTCCGCCCATACGTCGGTGAAGGCCTCGCGGGGATCGGGCGGCGGCGCGTTCTTCGCGGCCTCGACCGCCTCCTGTACGACGGTCCGCGCGCGCTCGTCGGCCTCGGCGACCCTCTCCTCGGGCACCCCTGCCTCGACGAGCCGCCCGCGCGCGATGTCCAACGGGTCGTGCTTGAGCCAGCGTTCGACCTCCTCGGCCGGGCGGTAGGTCGCCGGGTCGGTCCGGCTGTGCCCGAAGTGGCGGTAGGTCTCGGCCTCCAGCAGGGCGGGCCCGTCTCCGGCCCGGGCCCGCCGCGCCAGCCGTGCCACCGTCTCCTGGACGGAGACGACGTCGTTGCCGTCGACGACCTCACCGGGGATGCCGTAGGCGGGCGCCCGGTCGGCGGCGGGCCGGGGCACCGCGGTGACATCGGCGATCGGGGTGTACTCCATGTACAGGTTGTTCTCGCAGACGAACAGCACCGGCAGCTTCCACACGGCGGCCAGGTTCAGCGCCTCGTGGAAGGCGCCGATGTTGGTGGCGCCGTCCCCGAAGAAGGCGACCGCGAGCTGTCCGGTGCCGCGCAGCTTCGCCGACCAGGCGGCGCCGACCGCCATCGGGAGGTGGGCGCCGACGATGGCGTAGGAACCGAGCATGTTCGTGGCCGCCTTGGTGAGGTGCATGGAGCCGCCCTTGGCCCCGCACAACCCCGTCGCCCTGCTCATGAGTTCGGCGAGGCATTCCTCGGGGGTCGCGCCCCGGGCCATCGCGTGGTGGTGGCCGCGATAGGTGGCGAAGACGTAGTCGTCGTCGCGCAGGGCGGCGCTCGCGCCGACGGCGATCGCCTCGTGACCGGCGGCGAGGTGGGTGGTGCCCTTGACGAGGCCCTGGAGGAACAGGTCGTGGGCGGCCTTCTCGGTACGGCGGATGAGGACCATCTGCTCGTACAGGGCGAGGAGTTCACCGGTGTCCATCGCCGCTCCCCCGGTGTCCGTCCGCGGTCCCGGTGTTCAGGTGGGACTGTGCCTCCCGGGCGGTGTTGAGCTCGCCGCCGACCGTCCAGTACTTGCGGCCCGCGACCAGGAGTTCCTCGGCGGGGAACTTGGTGATGACCTCGCAGCCGTCGGCGGTGACGACCAGTTCCTCCTCGATCCGGGCGGCGGACCAGCCGTCGGCGGCGGGCCAGTAGGTCTCCAGGGCGAACACCATGCCCTCTTCGAGGACTTCGGGGTGGTCGAGGGAGACCAGGCGGCTGAAGACGGGCTTCTCCCAGATCGACAGTCCCACGCCGTGGCCGTACTGGAGAGCGAAGGCGGCGGTCTCGTCGGCGAAGCCGAACTCCTCTGCGCGCGGCCACACTTGGACGATGTCGGCGGTCGTGGCGCCCGGCCGGACGAGGGAGATCGCCTGGTCCATGTACTCCCGGCAGCGGACGTACGCGTCCCGTTGCGCTCGGGAGGCGCTGCCGACGGCGAAGGTGCGGTAGTAGCAGGTGCGGTAGCCGAGGTGGCTGTGCAGGATGTCGAAGAAGGCGGGGTCGCCGGGGCGGATCAGGCGGTCGCTGTAGACGTGCGGGTGGGGTGAACAGCGTTCGCCCGAGATGGCGTTGACGCCTTCGACGTACTCACTGCCGAGGTCGTAGAGAACCTTGCTGACCAGCCCGACGCACTCGTTCTCGCGGATTCCGGGGCGGAGGTGGGCGTAGAGCTCCTCGTACGCCGCGTCGACCATCGCGCAGGCCTGGGCGAGCAGGGAGATCTCGTCGCCGGTCTTGACGCGGCGGGCCTCCAGGAAGACCTGCTGGCCGTCGACCACGTCGATGCCCTCGGCCCGCAGGGCGGCGAGCACGGGCATCTCGGCGACGTCGATGCCGAGGGGTTCGCCGGCGAGGCCGTGGGCGCGCAGTTCGGCGGCGATCTTCGCGGCGACGTCCTCGGCGATCCCGGCGTCCGGGTGGAAGGCACCGCGCAGAGTGGAGATGCCGGCACGGGCTCCGGTGGGCGGCCCGTCCTTGCCGTCGCTGTAGTCGAGCCACGGGTTGTAGAGCTGGTGGTGGCGGGCCGCGGAGCCGAAGTCCCACACGATCGGTTCGCCGCCGCGGACCAGCAGGGCGAAGCGGATCAGCTTGTCCATCGCCCAGGTGCCGATGTGCGTGGCGGTCATGTAGCGGATGTTGGCGAAGTCGAAGCTGAGCACGGCGCCCAGTTCGGAGCGGTTCAGCGTGTCGTGGAGCCGGGTCAGGCGCTGTCGGCGCAGCCGGTCGAGGTCTACGCGCTCTTCCCAGTCGACGGCATTGGGGCCGTATGTGCGGATCGCCATCGCGACCACCCCCACCATCGAGTCAACGACCGTCCACGGGGAGTGTCAAGTGTCACTGAACACTTCGGCTCGCCACGAACCAGACGCCCACGGCCGGTTCGTCGCCGTCGTTGCGGTAGCGATGCGGGGTGGTGGACTCGAAGCAGACGGCGTCGCCGGGGCGCAGGACCTGCTCGTCGAAGCCGAGGGTGAGGACGAGTTCGCCGGAGGTCAGATAGCCGTACTCGGTGCCGGGGTGCCGCATCAGACCGCCCGAGGTGGAGGAGGACCCGCCGGGCCGGTACGTCACGAGCAGGAAGTCGACGTCGGTGCCGGGGACGTGCCCGAGCCGCTCCCACACGACACCGGAGTCCAGTTCCAGCACCTCCCGCTCACCGGGTGTGACCAGGGGTCCTATGCGTCGGCCGGGATCCGCCGCGAAGGCCGCCAGGGCGTGTACGACGATGGCCTCGCTCGCCGCCACCGCGGTCTCCCGCCCGTCGAAGAGGGCTTCCACGGAGATGCCGAGAGCCGTGGTGATCGCGTACAGGGTGCTGACCGACGGCTGGCTCTTCCCGGTCTCTATCTGGGAGACCAGGCTCGCGGAGACACCGACCTCGCGGGCCAGGGCACGCAGGCCGAGACCACGCTCCAGCCGCGCCTGCCGGATACGGGCGCCGACGGAGGGCACGGGGGTAGGGGACACGGGCGGGCTCCTCTCCTGTGCAGCCCCATTGAACAACCCGACCCGTCGCCCGGGAAAGACGCCCGCGTCCACCGGGGGCGGGCGTGCTCTCCCCGGAAGGCTCCTGCGCCGTACGAGGGGGGCGTCGCCCGTAGCCCCGGCCAGGACCCGCATCCCGGCCGGACGACCCGCGGCCCCCGACGAAAGCCCCGCCCTTCGGAAGAGGACCCGCATTCCGGCCCCACGCTCTCGCCGAGGCGGTCCGTGCCGCCGCGGCCGGTGACTCACCGCGCTACCCCCCTCGGCCGCCGGACGTCTGCTCCGGTACCTCACCCCGGGCCCGAGGCCGCAGCCGATCGTCGCGCGCCGCCCGGCGCCGGCCACCGCGCCCCTGACCGACCGCGAGTTCGACGTGGTCCGCCTGGCCGCCGCCCTCGCCGGAGGGACGCGGAGATCGCCGTCCGGCCCGGCAGCACCGGCACGCGCGGCCGGAGAACCGCGTCACCCCTTCTTCTTCGCTCCCAGCAGCTCCTCCAGCCGGTCGAACCGCTCGTGCAGGGCATGCAGGGTCTCGGCACCCACCGGGTGCGCACGCTTCTGCTGCCGGGCCACGAACCAGGTGGCGAGTGCCGCCGTGACCATGCCGTACGTCGTGATCCCGACGACCATGACGACCGTGCCGACGACCCGGCCCCACCAGGTCACGGGGTAGAAGTCGCCGTATCCGACGGTCGTCGCCGTCTCGACCGACCACCACAGGGCCTTCGGGTACGAGGTCAGACTGGCGCCCCGGGCCCCCTCCTCGGCGACGAGCACCGCCCAGGAACCGGTGAGCATCACCACGAGCAGCACGGCGGTCGCACCGCCCGCCGCCTTCACATGCAGCGAGCGGCCGTCCCGGCGGCGCATCAACTCGACCATCCTGGCGAGGAATCCGGGCAGCATGCTCACTCCTCGAAGGCCGGGGGCGGGGCGGGCGCACGGGGCCAGTGTCACCGCCGAGAGGGTGTCCGGCACTTCGGACAGGGCGTTCGAGTCGCGGGTTCGCGGGACAAGCTGATCATCGGGCGGCACAATGGCCGCAACGGCCGCAGGCACGGAGAAGGAGCACAGTCGTGAGCGAGAGCCACACCCCGTCGGGCGCGTCGGCCAGGCTGAACACAGGTGTGGCGCACAACGCGCGCGTGTGGAACTACTGGATCGGCGGCAAGGACCACTACGAGGTCGACCAGCGGGTCGGTGACCACGTCGCCGGGATGTTCCCGATCATCCGGGAGATCGCCCGCGCGGACCGCTGGTTCCTGGGTCGCTCGGTGCGCTTCCTCGCCGAGGAGCGGGGCATCCGGCAGTTCCTCGACGTCGGCACGGGGCTGCCGACGGTGGACAACACCCATGAGATCGCCCAGCGCATCGCGCCCGACGCCCGGATCGTCTACGTCGACAACGACCCGATCGTCCTCGTCCACGCCCGCACCCTGCTGACCAGCACCCCCGAGGGCGTCACCGACTACATCGACGCCGACGTCCACGACCCGGCCGCCATCCTCGAACGGGCCGCGCGGACCCTGGACTTCAGCAAGCCGGTCGCGGTGATGATGCTCGGCATCCTCAACTTCGTCCTCGACACCGACGAGGCACGCAGGATCGCGCACGAGATCATGGCCGCGATGCCGTCCGGCAGCCATCTGGCCCTGACCCACCCCACGTTCGACGCCGACCTCGGCGGCGAGGGCCAGATCCCGGCCATGAAGTTCTGGAACGAGAACGCCACTCCGCCGATCACGGCCCGCAGCGGCGCTGACATCGCCACGTTCTTCGACGGACTCGACCTCCTCGAACCCGGCCTGGTCTCCTGCTCGCAGTGGCGTGCCGAGTCCGACTCCCCGGCCGTGGTACCGCAGTTCGGCGCGGTGGCCGTGAAACCCTGACGCGGGATCCGATCGGCCGAGCCCGTCGTGGAGGACGTATGACCACCCTTGCCGACCCCGTCCCCGGGGGCCGTCCCGGGGACGTGGACCGGGCCACCGCACTGAGTGAGGAGCTGTCCGCGAAGGGCGTGCACGGCGTGGTCCTGGCCTATGTCGACACCGCGGGCATCTGCCGGGTGAAGACGGTCCCGACGGCGAAGCTGCCCTCCGCCGCGGCCTGGGGCGTGGGCATGTCGCCGGTGTTCGACACCTTCCTGGCCAACGACTCCATCGTCACCACGGAGAGCCTGGGCTCCCCGGACGGTGATCTGCGTCTGTACCCCGATCTGGACCGGCTGGTGGCTCTGGCCGGGCAGCCCGGCTGGGCGTGGGCGCCGGTCGACCGGATCACCCAGGAGGGCGAGCGCCATCCGGGCTGTTCCCGCACGGTTCTGCGGCGGATCGTCACCGAGGCGGCCGAGCGGCACAGGATCACCTTCGAGGCGGGCATCGAGATCGAGTGGGCGGTGGGCCGCGGCCCGGCGGCGGACGGTGACTTCGTGCCCGCGGTGTCGGGACCGGCGTACGGCGCCACCCGGCAGGTGGAGCTGAGCGACTACGCGGCCGACCTGCTGGCGGCCTGCGCCGCCCAGGGCATCGAGGTAGCGCAGCTCCACCCCGAGTACGCGGCCGGGCAGTTCGAGATCTCGACGAGTGCCCTGGACCCGGTGGCGGCGGCCGACGTCAGCGTCCTCGTACGGCAGACGATCCGTGCGGTGGCCCAGCGGCACGGGCTCGTCGTCTCCTTCGCCCCGGCGGTTTTCGCGGAGGGCGTCGGCAACGGCGGCCATCTCCACCTCTCCGCCTGGCGCGAGGGCGTGAACCTGCACTCGAGCGGCAAGGGCCGGTACGGCATGACGCGCGAGGCCGAGTCGTTCGTCGCGGGTGTCCTCGCGCACCTGCACGCGCTGACGGCTCTGACCGCGCCGAGCCCGGCCAGCTATCTGCGCCTCAGACCCTCCCAGTGGGCCGGGGTGTTCACCGCCTGGGGCCGGGAGACCCGGGAGGCGGCCGTGCGGATCGTCACCGGCACGGCGGGCCTGACCGACCGGGCCGCGAACCTGGAGCTGAAACCGGTCGACCTCGCCGCGAACCCCTATCTCGCGCTCACCGGGCTGATCGCCGCCGGGCTCGACGGGCTGACCTCGGCCATGCCCCTGCCCAGGGAGATCACCGGGGATCCGGCCCTGCTCACCGCCGACCGGGCCGCCGCCCTGGGCGTCCGCCGGCTGCCGACCTCCCTGTCCCAGGCGGTCCGGGCCTTCCGCGCCGACGAACAGCTGCGGGCCGCGCTGGGTCCGGTCCTCGCCGACGCCGTGGTCGCCGTGCGCTTCGGGGAGAGCGACTCCGTGGCCGACCTGGACGACGAGCAGATCGCGGCGGCGTACCGCTGGAAGTACTGAGCATGAGCGGACGTGTCCACGAGGCCCTCGCCGCCGCCCGGCTGGTGGACCACCACTGCCACGGGGTCGTCACCGGCGCACTCGACCGGACGGGCTTCGAGTCGCTGCTCACCGAGGGCAGCGTCTGGCCGGGGATCTCGCCCTTCGACAGCCCCGTCGGCGTGGCGGTCCGGCGCCATTGCGCGCCCCTGCTGGACCTCCCCCACCACGCATCGCCCGAGGCCTACCTGGCCCGCCGTGCCGAGCTGGGCCCGCACGAGGTCAACCGCCGCTTCCTGCACGCCGCGGGCACGGACGTGTTCTGCGTGGACACCGGGTACGCGGCGGAACGTCTCACCACACCGGCGGAGCTGGCAGAGGCCGCGGGCGGGACGGCGTACGAGATCGTGCGGCTGGAGGGTGTCGCGGAGGCGGTGGCGGCGCGGGGCGTGGAGCCGGACGCGTACGCCGACATGTTCCGGGCGGCCGCTCTGGATGCCGTGGGGCGGCCGGGTGTGGCGGCCGTGAAGTCGGTCGCCGCCTACCGCACCGGCTTCGACCTGGACCCGGCGCGCCCCTCGGAGGCCGAGGTCACCCGTGCCGCCGCCGACTGGCTCGCCCGCGGCGGCCGGCTGGCCGATCCCGTTCTCGTACGGCATCTGCTGTGGACCGCCGTGGACCTGGGGCTGCCGCTCCAACTGCACACCGGCTTCGGCGACAGCGACATCCGGATGCACCGCGTGGACCCCACCCACCTCACGGACTGGCTGCACCTGACCGCGGGCACCGTCCCGGTCCTGCTGCTGCACTGCTGGCCGTACCAGCGGCAGGCCGCCTATCTGGCCGCGGTGTTCGAGCAGGTGTACCTGGACGTGGGCCTCACGCTGCACTACGTCGGCCCCGCGCGGTCCCGGGCGATCCTGGCGGAGGCGCTGGAGATCACGCCGTTCCGCAAGCTGCTGTACAGCTCCGACGCGTACGGTGTGGCCGAATTCCATCTGCTCGGCGCGCTGTCCTTCCGGCAGGGTCTGGCCGCTCTGCTCCAGGAGCGGGTGGACGCCGACGAACTGAGCCTGCCGGACGCCTTGCGCATCGCGGCCTGGACGAGCGGGGACAACGCCCGCCGTCTCTACGGACTTCCCGCCCCGTCCCCGTCCCACCAGGCGAGCGCGACTGAGCACCCGCCGTCCCCGGAAAGTATGATCTAGCAATGTCTGACTTGACCGATACCACGCCCGGCTGGCTGAGCGCCGACGATCTCGAGCAGGCCCGCGCCCGGATGCCCATCCTGTACGTCGAGGCCGTGCCCGTGCGCGTCGACGACAGCGGCGAAGTCACCAGCGTCGGCCTGCTACTGCGCATAGGACCCGACGGAACGGTCAGCCGGACTCTGGTCTCCGGCCGCGTTCTGCACCACGAGCGGGTCCGGGACGCCCTCCTGCGTCACCTGGAGAAAGACCTCGGACCCGTGGCGCTGCCCCGGATCCCGCCCTCGCTGCAGCCGTTCACGGTGGCGGAGTACTTCCCCACGCAGGGGATCACGCCGTACCACGACCCGCGCCAGCACGCCGTGTCCCTCGTCTACGTCGTCCCGGTCAGCGGCGACTGCCAGCCTCGCCAGGACGCCCTGGACCTGGTGTGGTTCAGCCCTCAGGAGGCCCTGTCACCGGCGGTGGCGAGCGAGATGCCCGGCGGTCACGGGGTGCTGCTCAAGCAGGCGCTGGCCCACGTGGGGTGCTCGATCTGAGGCATGCCCCCGGTCAGGCGGTCTGCCTGCACTGCGTCGTGCCGGGCTCGCCGCGAGCCCTTGCCTCCGTTCTGGAAGAGCGGGCCGCCCTCACCGCTGTCCTCGTCCCACGTGGGCCGGCTGCGGCGCCCGAGGTGCGAGGCGAGCCGCTTGGCGTAGCGGTGCGGGCGGTCGGTGGCGACGCGGGCTGCCCATTCCGCGGCCCACGCACACCGCACGGCAGGGATGGGTCCTAGCCGCGGGTCCTGCTCGTCATGGAGAACTCGTCGGCCTCCGCCAGGTCGAAGTCGCCGTGGTCGCTGCCCAGGCCCTGCGCCACCAGTGCCGCCGCGGCACTGCCCAGGATCGCCGCCTCCCGTGGTGTGCGGTCCAGGCTCATCCCGCGCAGGAAGCCCGCCGAGAAGGCGTCGCCGCAGCCGGTGGTGTCGACGACCTCGACCTCGAAGGCGGGGACCGTCTCCGTGCCCTCGGCGGTGACCAGGAGGGCGCCGTCGCCGCCGCGGGTGACCGCGACCAGGCCCACACCGCCGGCCAGGAACCTCTTCGCGCCGGTGACGACGTCCTGTTCCTCGCTGAAGCCGAGGACCTGGTCCTCGTTGGGGAGCAGGAAGTCGACGTACGGGAGCAGCGGTTCGATCTGGTCGAAGGTGCCGAGGTAGCCCGGGGCGAGGAGGTCCACCGAGGTGACCACGCCGTGCTCCTTGGCGTGGGCCAGGATGCGGGCGGCGACCTCGGCTCCGATCAGCTCGGGGCCGCCGAGGTGCAGGTGGCTCGCCTCGGCGACCGCGTCCCAGGGCACGTCGTCGAGGCCGTAGGTGATGTTGGCGCCGAGCAGGTGGAGGGTGGGGCGGTCGCCGTTGGGGCGGATGGGCAGGACGGTCGCGGAGGTGGAGGTGTCGATACGGCGGACGAGCAGCGAGGTGTCGATCCCCGCCCGGTCGAGGAGCTGCGTGAGCAGGTCGCCCGTCGGGTCCGTGCCGATCGCTCCCGCGGTGCGCACCGAGGCGCCCAGCTTGGCCAGGGTGAGGGCGGTGCCCGCGGCCGTGCCGGCGGCGGTCATGCGGATGTCCTCGACCAGGGTCGCGCCCTGGCCCTCCGGTATCTCCTCGACCGGCCGGACCAGGACGTCCAGCACGTGCACGCCCATGGTGACGACGTTCTGTGCCCTCATCGGGTTCCCTCCTGCGCGGATGGTGCGGATTGCGTGGTTCCGTAGTTGCGGGCGAGGGCGGCCTCGATCACCGCGATCTGCTGCTGTTCGTCGAGGACGCGGGGCTGCCCCAGGGCGGCCGCGCGCTGGTAGACACCGCAGGCCCACTCCAGGAGCAGCGCGTGTTCGACCGCCTTGTCGAGGGTCGGGGCGTGGGTGACGGCCCCGTGGTTGGCCATCAGGGCGGCGCTCCGGCCCTCCAGCGCGGTGAGGACCGACTCGGCGAGTTCCGGGGTGCCGAAGGTGGCGTACGGCGCGACCCGGACGGTGCCGCCGAGGGCCAGCAACTGGTAGTGGACGCAGGGCAGTTCGTCGAGGACGAGGGAGAGCGCGGTGGCCATCGGGGCGTGCGTGTGCACGACGGCGCCGGCGCCGTAACGGTGGTACACGCCGAGGTGGAGGTCCAGTTCCGAGGTCGGCAGCAGGCCGCCGGTCACGATCTCTCCGTCGAGGTCGACGACAGTCACCTGGTCCGGGGTGAGCTCGGCCAGGATCGCGCCGGTCGCGGTGATCGCCACCCGGTCCTCGACGCGGACGCTGACGTTCCCCGCCGTACCGATGAGCAGCCCCTCGGCCCCCAGTCGGCGGCAGGCGTCCGCCACGGCGGCCCGCTCCTCGCTCAGCGCCGGGCTTGAGTCGGTCATGCGCGCGACGCTAACCTAAACGTGAAACAAAGTCACGTTCAGGTTCGGAGGTAGTCACGTGAGGTCGTCACGTGGGTGAGCGGAGGTCAGCGCGTGGCTGAGTCCGCCTCGGACACCGACCCGGCGGCCTGGATCGCTTCCCTGCGCCGCACACCCCAACAGGCCCGCAGCCGGGCCCGGTTGGCCAGGGTGCTCGAAGCGGCGGAGCGCATCCTGGTCGAGGAGGGCGTCGAGTCGCTCACCACGACCCGGATCGCGTCCGAGGCGCGGGTGTCGGTCGGTTCGCTCTACCAGTACCTGCCCGACCGCGGGGCGATCATCGAGGCACTCGCGGTCGGCTACTTCGCGAAGCTGGAAGCGGCGATGGACGCGCTCGTCGAGGCCGCGGCGGCAGAGCGCTGGGAGGACCCCGTCGGTGTCCTGATCGACGCGTACGCCGAGATCTACCGCACCGAACACGGCTTCCGCGCCCTGTGGTTCGGCAGCGGGCTGACCGAGCGGACCCGGGCCGCGGACCGTGAGCACAAGCACCGGATGGCCGACGGGATCCGCCGCATCCTGCTCGCGCTGCGGCTCGCCGAGGACGACGAGACCCTCGCCCGCGTCTGCCACGCCGCGATCCTCGCCGCCGACGCCCTCGCCCAGGAGGCCTTCCGCCGGGACACGAAGGGGGACACGGCACTGCTGGAGGAGGCGAAGATCCTGTTGCGCGGATATCTCACGGACATCGCGGCGCGGTACAGACTGTCGTGACGTCGTCGGGACAACGGGGGTCTCATGCAGCTCACCTTCACCGGCCGGGTGATCGAATGGCGGGGCCCGGCCCCCTACTACTTCGTCCCCGTGCCCGACCAGGAGTCCGCCGACATCGGTGAGGTGGCCCGAATGGCCACGTACGGCTGGGGCGTGATCCCGGTCGAGGCCCGGATCGGCGAGGTCACCTTCACGACGTCGCTGTTCCCGAAGGACGGCGGCTATCTGCTGCCCCTCAAGAACGCGGTGCGCACACCGGAAGGGCTCGACGCGGGCGACGACGTGCGGGTGGAACTGACGGTCCGCTTCCAGACCCCGTCGGCTTGGCAGTGACCGGCCGGACCCGACGGCCTCAGATGGCCTCGCGGATGGCCTGTTCGAAGCCCTCGACATGGCTGCGGGCGAGCCGTGCCGCGGTGTCGGCGTCGCCGGAGACGATCGCCTCGATCAGCGGGCCGTGCTCCTCGACATGGCCGGCCATGTCGGACAGCCGGTCCACGAACAGGCACCAGATGCGGGTGGCGAGATTGTCGTGCCTGACGAGGGTGTCCTCCAGGTACGGGTTGTGCGTGGCGGTGTAGATGGCGCGGTGGACCTGGAGGTCCAGGTGCATGAGTTCTGCGGCGTCCCGCCCGGGGGCTCCGGCGGTTTCCAGTTCCCGCCGTAGGGCCGTCAGGTTCGCCCGGTCGGTGGCCGTGGCGCGCCGCGCGGCCTGCGCCGCCGCCAGGGGTTCCAGTTCCTGGCGCACCTCGGAGATGTGGGCGAGGTCGGTGATGTTGACCTCGGTGGCGAAGGTGCCGCGGCGGGGATAGGTCGTGATCAGGCGCTCGTACTGGAGCCGCTTGAGTGCCTCGCGCACCGGTGTGCGGCCGACGCCGAGGGACTGCCCCAGCTGCTCCTCGTTGATCGGCGCGCCGGGCCGGATCTCCAGCATGACCAGCCGGTCCCGGATGGCGCGGTACGCGCGCTCGGCGAGCGACAGCTCCTCGGTCTCGGTCGCGACCTGCTCCATGGATGCCCCCTTGACCTGTGCGGCGAGCTCCCATACCTTAGCGCACAGGCTGATATATCAGTTGCTCATTAGCTGGCTCTCAGGATGGTGCACCGATGGCAACGAGTACGTCGCCCACCTCGCCGCTCTCCCTCCCCCTCAGCGAACTCGACCCGGACGTCGCCGACGCTCTCGCCGCCGAGCTGCACCGCCAGCAGTCCACACTCGAGATGATCGCCTCCGAGAACTTCGCGCCCGCCGCCGTGATGGAGGCCCAGGGCTCGGTCCTGACCAACAAGTACGCCGAGGGCTACCCGGGCCGCCGCTACTACGGCGGCTGCGAGCACGTCGACGTCGTCGAGCGGCTGGCCGTCGCCCGCGTGAAGGAGCTCTTCGGCGCCGAGGCCGCGAACGTCCAGCCGCACTCGGGCGCCCAGGCCAACGCGGCCGCGATGTTCGCGCTGCTCAACCCCGGCGACACGATCCTCGGCCTCGACCTGGCGCACGGCGGGCACCTGACCCACGGCATGCGCCTCAACTACTCCGGCAAGCTGTACGACGTCGTCCCGTACCACGTGCGCGAGTCGGACCTGCGCGTCGACATGGACGAGGTGGAGCGGCTCGCCCTCGCACACCGGCCGAAGATGATCGTCGCGGGCTGGTCGGCCTACCCACGGCAGCTGGACTTCGCCGGGTTCCGCCGGATCGCCGACGCGGTGGGCGCGTACCTGATGGTGGACATGGCGCACTTCGCGGGACTGGTGGCCGCGGGCCTGCACCCGAGCCCGGTGCCGTACGCCGACGTCGTCACGACGACGACCCACAAGACCCTCGGCGGTCCGCGCGGCGGTGTCATCCTCAGCCGTGCCGACCTGGCCAAGAAGATCAACTCGGCGGTCTTCCCCGGTCAGCAGGGCGGTCCGCTGGAGCACGTGATCGCGGCGAAGGCGGTGGCCTTCAAGGTGGCGGCGGGCGAGGAGTTCAAGGAGCGCCAGCGGCGCACGCTGCGGGGCGCGAAGATCCTCGCCGGCCGGTTGCTGGCCGACGACGTGGCCGAGGCCGGGATCACCGTGCTGACCGGCGGCACCGAGGTCCACCTGATCCTGGTCGACCTGCGCAACTCCGAACTCGACGGGAAGCAGGCCGAGGACCGGCTGCACCGCATCGGCATCACCGTCAACCGCAACGCCGTGCCGTTCGACCCGCGCCCCCCGATGGTCTCCTCGGGCCTGCGGATCGGGACACCCGCCCTGGCCACCCGCGGCTTCGGCGAGACGGAGTTCCGCGAGGTCGCCGACATCATCGCCGAGGCCCTGAAGCGCGAACGCCCCGAGGACGAACTGCGCGCCCGGGTCGAGAAACTGGCCGCCGCCTTCCCGCTCTACCCCCACCTGGACGGAGGCCCGGCATGAGTGCCGAACCGCTGCCGGAGCACCCGGACTTCCTCTGGCGCAACCCCGAGCCGCGCTCCTCGTACGACGTCGTCATCGTCGGCGCGGGCGGTCACGGTCTCGCCACCGCCTACTACCTCGCCAAGAACCACGGCATCACCAACGTGGCCGTCCTGGAGAAGGGCTGGCTCGCGGGCGGCAACATGGCCCGCAACACCACGATCATCCGCTCCAACTACCTGTGGGACGAGAGCGCGGCCATCTACGAGCACGCGCTGAAGCTGTGGGAGCGGCTCCCGGAGGAGCTGGACTACGACTTCCTGTTCAGCCAGCGCGGAGTCCTCAACCTCGCGCACACCCTCCAGGACGTCCGCGAGGGCGTGCGCCGGGTCAACGCCAACCGCCTCAACGGAGTCGACGCCGAGTGGCTCGAACCCGACGAGGTCGCCAAGGTCTGCCCCATCCTCAACGTCTCGTCCCGCACCCGGTATCCGGTGCTCGGCGCCACCTTCCAGCCCCGGGCCGGCATCGCCAAGCACGACCACGTCGCCTGGGCGCTGGCCCGCCGCGCCGACGAACTGGGCGTGGACCTGATCCAGGGCTGCGAGGTCACCGGCTTCCTCAAGGACGGCGACCGGGTCGTGGGCGTCGACACCAACCGCGGCCGCATCCACGCCGGCCGGGTCGGTCTCGCCGCCGCCGGACACAGCAGCGTGCTGGCCGAGCGGGCGGGCATCCGGCTGCCGGTGCAGTCCCACCCGCTCCAGGCCCTGGTCTCCGAGCTGCACGAGCCGGTGCATCCGACCGTCGTCATGTCGAACCACGTCCACGTCTACGTCTCCCAGGCGCACAAGGGCGAGCTGGTGATGGGCGCGGGCGTCGACTCGTACAACGGCTACGGTCAGCGCGGCTCGTTCCATGTGATCGAGCAGCAGATGGCGGCCGCCGTCGAGCTGTTCCCGGTCTTCGCCAGGGCGCATGTGCTGCGCACCTGGGGCGGAATCGTCGACGTCACTCCGGACGCCTCGCCGATCATCGGCAGCACGCCCGTCGAGAACCTCTACGTCAACTGCGGCTGGGGCACCGGCGGTTTCAAGGCCACCCCGGCGGCCGGCTGGACCTTCGCGCACACCATCGCCACGGGCGAACCGCATCCGCTGAACGCTCCCTTCGCCCTCGACCGCTTCACGACCGGCGCGTTGATCGACGAACACGGCGCAGCAGCCGTGGCCCACTGAGGCATTCAGGCATTGAGGAGAACGCCGTGCTGCTGATCACCTGCCCATGGTGCGGGCCGCGGAACGAGACGGAGTACCGCTACGGCGGACAGGCCCATGTCCCCCATCCCGAGTCCCCCGCCGACCTCACCGACGAGCAGTGGGCCGAGTACGTCTTCTACCGCGACAACCCCAAGGGCCCCTTCGCGGAACGGTGGATGCACAGCGTCGGCTGCCGCCGCTGGTTCAACGTCCTGCGTGACACCGCCACCCACGAGGTGCTGACCTCGTACCGGCTCGACGAGCCACGCCCCGGAGGGAACCGATGACCGACCAGCGCTTCCGGCTGCCGCGAGGCGGCCGTGTCGACCGCGGCACGCTGCTCCGATTCACCGTCGACGGACGGCAGTTGACCGGTCACCCGGGCGACACCCTTGCCTCGGCGATGCTGGCGAACGGCCTCGTCGAGGTCGCCCCCTCGCTCTACCGGGGCCGCCCGCGCGGCATCGTCTCCGCGGGTGTCGAGGAGCCCAACGCCCTGGTCCAGCTGGGCGGTTCGTGCTCGGAGGGCATGCTCCCGGCCACGACCGTCGAACTGTACGACGGCTTGTCCGCCACCACGCTCTCCGGGATGGGCCGGCTCGACCCCACTCCGGATCCCGCCGTCTACGACAAGAAGTACGTCCACACCGACGTCCTGGTCGTCGGCGCCGGACCGGCGGGCCTCGCGGCGGCCACGACTGCCGCCGCCTCCGGCGCCCGCGTGCTCCTCGTCGACGAACAGCCCGAGCCCGTTGACGGGGAGCGCTGGCAGGAGCTGCGCGCCGCCCCCGAGGCCCTCGTCCTGCATCGGACCACGGCTTTCGGGTCGTACGACGACAACTACGTGCTGGCCCTTGAGCGGCGCACCGACCACCTCGGCGCCGACGCCCCCGAGGGTGTCTCGCGGCAGCGACTGTGGCACATCCGCGCCCGTCAGGTGATCCTGGCGACCGGGGCGCACGAGCGTCCGCTGGTCTTCGCGGGCAACGACCGGCCCGGCGTGATGCTCGCCGGGGCCGTGCGCACGTATCTCAACCGGTACGCCGTGGCCCCGGGTTCACAGGCCGTGGTGAGCACGACCAACGACAGCGCCTACGACACGGTCGCCGATCTGTGTGCCGCCGGGATCTCCGTCGCCGTCGTCGTGGACGCCCGCCCCGAACTCTCCGACCGGGCCGCCGAGGTGGCCGAGCTGACCGGGGCGCGGGTGCTGACGGGCAGCGCGGTGGTCGGTACGGCGGGCGAGCACAGGCTCATCGGCGCCACCGTGCAGACTCTCGACGCCGACGGTCAACTCGCCGGTGAGCCGCAGTCGTTCGCCTGCGATCTGCTGGCCGTGTCGGGTGGCTGGAGTCCGGTGGTGCATCTGCACAGCCAGCGTCAGGGGCGGTTGCGCTGGGACTCCGACCTGGTGGCGTTCGTGCCGGACGGGGCCGTACGGGATCAGCAGGTGGTGGGGGCGGCCCGGGGGACGTACGACCTCGACGGCTGTCTGGCCGAAGGGACCCGGGCCGGAGCACTGGCGGCGACAGCGGCGGGGTTCCCGGTGCCCATACCGGCCGAGCCCGTACGGCGTGCACCGGGGCCGACGCGCGCCCTGTGGCTGGTGCCCTCCGCCGAGGGCGAACCGGGCACCTGGGACAGCCACTTCGTCGATCTCCAGCGTGATGTCACGGTCGCCGACGTCTGGCGCTCCACCGGCGCCGGCATGCGCGGCGTCGAGCACGTGAAGCGCTACACCTCGCTCGGCACGGCGAACGACCAGGGCAAGACCTCCGGCGTCAACGCGATCGGGGTGATCGCCGAGGCTCTCGGCGGCTCGCTGGGGGAGATCGGCACCACGGCCTACCGGGCGCCGTACACGCCGATCGCCTTCGCCGCCCTGGCGGGGCGCGAGCGCGGAGAGCTGTTCGACCCGGAGCGGACCACGGCGATCCACAGCTGGCATGTGGCGCACGGTGCCACGTTCGAGGACGTCGGGCAGTGGAAGCGCCCCTGGTACTACCCGCAGGCCGGTGAGGACATGGACGCGGCCGTGGCACGCGAGTGCCGGGCGGCCCGGGAGGGTGTGGCGTTCATGGACGCCTCCACCCTCGGCAAGATCGAGATCTGGGGCGCGGACGCGGGCGAGTTCCTCAACCGGATCTACACCAACGCCTTCAAGAAGCTGAAGCCCGGCACCGGGCGGTACGGCGTGATGTGCAAGCCCGACGGCATGATCTTCGATGACGGGGTGACCCTGCGCCTCGACGACAACCGCTACTTCATGACCACCACGACCGGCGGCGCCGCGAACGTCCTGGACTGGCTGGAGGAGTGGTCCCAGACCGAGTGGCCCGAACTCGACGTGCGCTGCACCTCGGTGACCGAGCAGTGGGCGACGATCGCCGTCGTCGGCCCGCAGTCGCGCGCGGTCGTCGGCCATCTCGCCCCGGACCTCGACCTGTCGAACGAGGCCTTCCCGTTCATGGCCTTCCGCGAGACGACCCTGGCCTCCGGCATCCCGGCCCGTGTCTGCCGGATCTCCTTCTCCGGCGAACTGGCCTACGAGATCAACGTCTCCGCCTGGTACGGGCTCGCGGTCTGGGAGGAGGTGGACGCGGCCGGCCGGCCGTACGGCATCACCCCGTACGGCACCGAGACGATGCACGTCCTGCGGGCCGAGAAGGGCTACATCATCGTCGGCCAGGACACCGACGGCACGGTCACCCCGCAGGACGCCGGCATGAGCTGGGTGGTCTCCAAGCAGAAGGACTTCATCGGCAAGCGGTCCTTCGCCCGCGCCGACACCGCCCGCACCGACCGCAAGCAACTGGTCGGGCTGCTTCCGGCCGACCGCACGACCCGGCTGCCCGAGGGCACCCAACTCGTCGCGCCGGACGTCGACTTGGGGACGGTGCCGGTGCCGATGCTCGGCCATGTCACCTCCAGCTACCACAGTCCGGCCCTCGGCCGCCCGTTCGCCCTCGCCCTCGTGGCCGACGGGCAGGCGAGGAAGGGCCAGACGCTGCTCGCCCCGGTGGGCGAGGCCCTGGTGCCCGTCGAGGTCACCGACTTCGTCCTCTACGACCCCGAAGGGACCAGGCGAGATGGCTGAACCGATCATGGCGGGACCGGCGGCACTGCGTACCAGCCCGCTGGCCCACCTGGAGGAGCGGATGCGCGCCGCCGCCGTCACCGGTACCCGGGGCGTCACCCTGGCCGAGCTGCCGTTCCTCACGATGGTGAACGTGCGGGTCGACCCCGCGTCCGCGGCGGCCGACCGGATCGGGAGGACGCTGGGGGCGCCGCTCCCCCGCCGATGCGGCGACACCGCCGCGAGCACCCACCGTACGGCCGTCTGGCTGGGCCCCGACGAGTGGCTCGTGATCTCCCGGGCCGACGCCGACATCGTGACGGCCGAGCTGCGGGAAGCCCTCCAGGGCGCCCCCGGCTCGGTGGTGGACGTGTCGGCGAACCGCACCACCCTCGAACTGAGCGGCCCCTCCGCCCGCGAGGTCCTGGAGAAGGGCTGCCCGCTGGACCTGCACCCCCGCGTCTTCGGCCCCGGCCACGCGGTGTCGACGACGGTCGGCCCCATCGCGGCACTGCTGTGGCAGACCGACGACACCCCGACCTACCGCCTGCTCCCGCGGTCCTCGTTCGCCGACTACCTGGCCCGCTGGCTCATCGACGCGATGACCGAGTACGGCCGACCGTAAAGCGGACGCTCCGTCGTGCGCCATCGCGCACACCGTGCGGTCCCGGACATCGACTGTCAGGCGCCCAGGGAGAGCGTCCCCGCCCCCTGGCCGGGTATGTCCTCCCAGCCTCGAATCCTGGCCGCGAGCCGCTTCAGGCGCGCGTCCGAGGGGGCTACGTCGATCTGGAAGTGGGACTCGTTCGGGCGGCGGAAGTCTCCACCCCAGGCCACCACGTCCTGGCATTCCTTGAGGATGTCGCGGACCGTGGCCAGTTGGTGGGGGAAGAGACCGCCCTTGGCGCCGTCCGGGTACCAGGTCGGGCGTATCGCGACCGCGGTCCCCGAGGCGTGGTTGGTCGCGCGGCCCTTCAGCGTGCCGTCCGCGGGGCGGAAGCCGATCACCTCCCCGTCAACGAGTGTGTCGATCTCGTAGTGGTAACGGCGGATGACGTGTACGAGCACGGTGGCGGCCTCGCCGATGCGCAGGGCCACGGAGACCGAACTGCCCGGCACCTGACGGGTCCAGATGGCTCCCGAGGTGTCGGCCTGCGATTCCGTCGGCCAGCCGTTGGCGCTGGTGTGGTGCGCGGGCGAGCCGTCCGCGGCCGTTCGCGTGGACGCGGACGCCGGGGAGGGGACCGCGAGAGTGGCGAGGCCCGCCGCCGCGGTCAGGCCGAGGCCGGTGCGCAGTACGCGGCGGCGCGGCGGGTGTGGGGATGAGAGGGTCACGTCCGTCCTGTCTGAGAGTGTGGACTGCGATGGGTGCGATCGATGCGATCGGTGCGTCACAGGCCGCGCAGGGGCGCGTTGTACTTCTCGAACACCTGGTGGAGGCCGAGCATGGCCCGGCCGTAGTCCTGGGCTCGCTCGTCGGTGCCGTTGTAGCGGGCCAGTGTGAGGCGGGTGTGCTCCTCGCTGGTGAACATGGACGGCCGGGGAACGCCGACGTCGTCGGCACCCTCGATCAGGACCGTCGGCACGGTCCGGATGTTGTAGTCGTGGTTGTCGTGCAGTTGCTGCCAGACGTTCCACAGGTCGTTCTCGTCGGAGGGGAGCATGAGGCTGCCGCCGATCAGGCCGGCCAGGATGCAGTGGTTGCGGCCGCGGATGGCGGTGGCCGCGAAGATCTGCGCGAGACCGGTACTGGAGTCGGTCTTCGTGCTCAGCCCTGTTCCGTCGTAGTGGTCGATGACCGCCTCGTCGCCGACGACGTCCAGGCTGTTGTACATCCGGATCTCCCAGAGCAGCGGGGCCTGGATGATGGCCTTGCGCATTTTGAAGGTGCGCGCGAGCTGGGTGACCAGCCCGTCGAAGCTCATCACCAGGTCGAACGCCTCGGTGGTCGACCGGTACGTGAGCACCTGGGCGCCCTGGTTCCCGCCCGTCTCCGGCACGCCCATGCTGTTGAGGAGATACGACTGGACGTCCGCGAGCAGCGCGCCCCGCATGGACATGTCCATGTTGACGTCCAGGATTCCGGTGACCTGCTCGGTGCCGTAGGTGTTCTGGCCGGTGTCACGGCCCGACACGATGTCGTTGTCGATCTCGATGAGGCCGCTGCCCGCTCCCACCGAGACCGTGGAGATCTGGTCGAAGGCCCAGTCGTCGGGCAGCGGATAGCCGAGATTCCCGGAGAAGCCCGTGGACATGTCGCAGACGAAACTCGCCGAGGTGTAGCCCGCGGCGGCGACCCGGCTGCAGACGTTCCGGGGTCCGTAGATGCCGGTCAGGTACCCCTGGCCGTGCTCGTTCATGATGTCCCGGATGCCCCGGAAATGCGGCAGGATGTTGTCGGTCACCTCGTAGTCGAGCGCGTCGAAGTCGACGGCGAAGTAGATACGGGTGCCGGGTTTGAAGCCGTAGTACTTGGCCCGCTCGATGGCCGCGAAGGCGTCGGCGATTCCCTGCGCGCGGCGGAAGTAGGCCGCCTCCCCGCCCCAGGTCTGGTAGATCGGGAAGCAGCTCAGACCGTAGGCGGCCATCCGGCTCAGCTCACCGAGCTTGATCTTCTTGTCGAGTGAGGTGCCCGGGACGTTGGACAGGTAGCGCCCCACGATCTGGTACCCCGCGTCCCTGAGCGCCGCCGCCCGCGCGTCGGTGACCTCGGTGACACAGTCGGCCGCGGTCCCCCTGCGGGTGGCGTCACCGGTGGACACCAGCAGCGAGGCCCAGGTCTGGAAGTCCCCTCGGCCGGTGACCGGGAGCTTCGCGAAATTCTGGAAGCTGCGCACGCGTGTTGCCAGGTCGGCGTTGAAGGCGCTGCTGAACAACACCCCATCGCGCTTGTTGAAGATCATGGCGGCGGTGAAGAGACTCACCCAGGTCCCCGAGGAGCCCTCCGAAAGGGGGTTGTTCCTGATGCCCTGCTGGGTACCGGGGCCGAAGACCCCGTTCGCGACGTCGTCGCTCATGCCGATCTCGTACTGGATCGCAAGCATCAGTGCCTTCTGCACGTCCCGTGAGAAGTGACCGTCGCACGGCACGATGAAGAAGTTTCGGCGGCCGACATAGCGGCCGTTCATCCACTGCTGTACCGCGCGGGTCGGCTCGCTCCCGCCCTCGGTGACGACATAGGCGTCCATGGTGAGCAGCGCCTTGAACACCTTCGGCGGTACCCCGTCCGCAAAGGCGCCGTCGACGCCCATGTTCTGCTTCAGCTCGCGGACCGACGCCGCTACGGAGTCGTTGTAGGTGCCGTCGATGCCGCCGCCGTCGTAGCCCTTGCAGTACAGCGCGGACTGCACGATCTTGAGGACCTTCTCGTGCCGGGTGCCCGCATTGATGACGGGGTGGCGGGCCTGGAGGGTGGCGAGCGTCGTCGGGCCGAAGCTGTCGGACAGGGAGGTGATGCCCAGCTCGTACTGAAGCGCCCGGGTCAGCGCGAACATGACGGTCCAGCCGGTGCGGCCGTTCTCCTCGACCTTCGGGATTCCGGCGACGTTGTAGGAGTTGATGAACTTCTGTGCCTCGACGACCATTTGGTCGGCCATGCTGTGTCCTTTCACGCGCACCTGGGCTGCGGCGGGAACGGGTCGGATGCGCCGGCGCGGACTACGAGGCCGCGTCAGCAGCGCTCGACACCGTCGATCCAGTTGGTGGCGTTGTCGGTGTAGTAGCTGGCCATGTAGCCGCGGTGGCCACTCGCGGTGAGCACCCAGACCCAGTAGGGGTTGCCGCCGACGCTCTGATCCCCCTCCTGCTGGCAGTACACCCACACCTGGGCCGGGCTGCTCACTGTGGTCTGCACGTCCGGACAGTTGGCGGCCGACGGATACAGGTAGCAGTGTTCCCCGCCACCGGCACGGACATTGACGCCGGAGGCCCAGACGCCGTAGTAGCCGGCGCCGTGACCGGTCGCGTGGGCAGCGCCCGCCGTACCGAAGACGAGGCCGGCGGCGGCGATGACGGTGGACGCCGTGGCCGCGGCGGCGGCTCTCACGGAATGGATCATGAGTGATTCCTCCTTGGGACGGCCGAACAGGCCTTGGAAGCAAAGGTGCTGACCCGAAACAGCGACGTGGCCAGAACCTAGCGAGGGAACAGCTGTCGAGGTCCTGACAAATGTCAGGGCAACCGAGGGGCCCACGGCACCCTGACATCCGTCAGGACCGCCGGTCCCCTTCCCCTTTCTAAGGTTCGAGTCGTCTTCCAGGCCCGGCGGTATCGCAGGGCACCCTCCACAGACAGGAAGAGACAGCTCCCATGCGTCCGTTCCGCTCCGCTCTCGCCGCGGCCGCCGCCCTGACCGCGATCACCACCGGCGTCCTCGTCGCTCAACCGGCGCAGCCCGCACACGCCTTGGCCTCCGACTGCGAAGGCGGCGCACATGGCTTCCGCGACCACCCCGACGACGCCGAGGGCGACACCGACAAGCCCGCCGACTTCAGTCTCGGCAGCGTCCGCATCACGCTGGAGAAGGGCTCCTACGTCGGCCAGCAGATCGCCTTCGGAAAGATCAGCGGCCGGACCCAGCCCGGCGACAACGTCTGGATGGACTGGCGTGCCGACGGCTGGGACCGCGATCGGAACGCCATGTCCCCCTGGCTGCAGTGCGGGCCCTTCACCGTCCGCTCAGCCGGGCAGAGCCTGACCACACCGTTCCGCCGCACCAGCACCGACCCGCAGTACCAGTTCCGCGTCTGCGGCTCGCTGAAGTCGGACGGCGTGGTCCGCTGCTCCAACTGGTGGTAGAGCCCCGCCCGCCGTTCCCGCTTCCCGGCATTCACCCGAAAGGCATGACCATGCGCAGAATCCTGCGCGGCGCCGCCGCGCTCGCTTTCACCGCCGCCGCCGTTCTCACCGGAGCCGCCCAGGCCCAGGCCGAGGGCGGCACATGGGACGGCTGCCCCTACGGCGCCGTCTGCATCTACCCGGAGAACGTGACCCCGGCCACCAACCCGCACCCGAGCCACATCTTCTACTCCTACGGCTTCCACCCCATCTACAACCAGTACGGCAACCACTGGGTCTTCAACAACCAGTACGACGGCGCCCTGGTCGAGCTGTGCGAGTCCGTCAACACGGACTGCCACGAGTCCATCCCTCCGCAGGAGGGCTGGTACGTCGACCTCGGGCCGATCAACTCCCTCAACCTCAGGGAGCACTACCAGTGAGGCGCCGACTTCTCGCCGCCGCCGCCGCGCTGCTGCTGATCGGCGGCGCGGCGGGCTCCGCCGCTGCCGACGCCCCGACCGGACAGCCGGTCCGTCCCGCCGCCGCGTCCGCCGAGGTACCCGCCGGCGTCAGCGCCGGGGTCGCCGTCTTCGACCGGCAGACCGGTACCTTCACCGAGCAGCTCAACACGAGCACCCGCTTCCGGTCCGCCTCGGTCGTCAAGCTGCTGCTGGCCCTGGACTACCTGTGGAACCGGGGCCCCGACTACACCGTGCCGGCCGCCGACCGGGCGTGGCTGGAGCCGATGTTGCGCGGCAGCGACGACGACGCGGCCAGCGCCTACTGGTCGGACCACGGCGGTACGGCGATCATCACCCGCATGGTCGACCGCCTCGGCCTCAAGGACACGGCACCGCCGCCCACCGGGTACGAGGGCTACTGGGGCTACACCGCACTCTCCGCCCGCGACACGGTGACGATCTACCGCTACCTCCTGGACTCGGCGCCCGGCCCCGTGCGCGACTTCATGATGGGCAATCTGCGCCAGTCCACCCGCTGTGCCTCGGACGGCTTCGACCAGCACTTCGGCATCGCCGGGGCGTTCGACAAGCCGTGGGCGGTGAAGCAGGGCTGGTCGGGATCCTCGTACGAGAAAGGCACCTGCGGCCAGAAGCGCACCGCGACCGCGAGCGTGGCGCGTGCGGGGAGTCCGGCCGCGGACGTGGATCTGACGCGGCCCGCGCTGCACAGCACGGGCACCGTGGGAGCCGGTGACCGGTCCATCGTGGCCGTGTTCACCCTGCATCCCGTCGGCACCTCGTACGGGAAGGCGTACACGGACATCGGCCGGCTGACCCGCTCCCTGAACGTTCCCGGGGCCACCCGGTCCGCGGGATGGTGGTACGGCACGTGGAGCGACCATGTGAACGTCCGCCCCGACCCCGGCACCGGCAACTCACCGATCACCCAACTCCCCGCAGGCGTCGAGGTGTTGGTGGGCTGCCAGGCCAAGGGCGAGGTGGTGAACGTACCGCCTTACACCAACGAATGGTGGGCGTACCTCCCCCAGTACAACGGCTGGATCTCCAACATCTACATCAACTCGCCCGACAACAAGATGCCGGACGTCAAGGACTGCTGAGCGGCCTTGGACGACAGCTCCGCCACCTCACCGCTCGTAGTCGGCGAGGTAGCGGAGCACTTTCTCGACGTGGGGCTTCACCCGTTCGGGGACGCCGCCCTCTGTGATGACCGTGCGGTCGCTCGTGCGGTAGCCGGCCGCCATCAGCGCGGGAAGGTCCTTGGCGGGCATGTCGGCCTTCTTGAACTGCTGGTCGAGCCAGCACACGTACAGCGACATCGTGGAGATCGCGTCCGGCGGCGACCGGTAGTCCTTGTCCCCGTCGCCGTCGCCGTCGACCGCCCAGGCCCGGAACACCGACGGCGTCCACATGGCGATGCCGTACTCCTCGCTCGCCGGGCGGGCCGCGTTCACGTCGAAACCGCTCTCCGCCTTGAGCATGGCGGCGAGAAACGCGGGCGTGACCTCCGCGTCGGTGCAGCGGTGGGCTGCCTTCACGATGACCGGTCTCAGTGCCGCGGGTACGTCGGAGTCCTCCGGGATCTCCTCGGCGGCCGGGCTGTGCGTGCCGGTGGCGACGGCTCGTGCACCCCGCCCCTGGTCTTCACCGTCGCCTCCCCCGCTTCCGCCGCCCCCGATCAGCACGGTCCCGGCGATGGCGGCAGCCGTCGCCGCGGCCAGCGCCATGGCGGCGGCCGGCAGCAGGCGACGCCGGCGACGCGGGGTCGCCAGTTGCTCGACCCGGGCGGACAGGCTCGCGGCGGTGTGGCGCAGGCGGCCCGCGTGATCGGGCGCCAGACAGTCCCCGATGAGCCGGCGCCAGTTCTCGTCGAGTCCCGCGTCCAGACGCAGTGGCGCGGTGCCGCGGGCGTAGGCCTGCGCGGCAAGCGAGCGGGCACGGGCGGTGGCGCCGGGGAACGGGTGGAGGCCACCGGTGAGCACCTGGTGGGCCAGGACGCCGAAGGCCCAGATGTCGGCGGTCGGCCGCACCATCGTCCCGTCCGCCCCGGTGCGCTGGGACCACCACTCGGGCGGCACATGGTCGAGCGTGCCGAGCGGCGGCACATAGGCGTGGGTGCCCTCCAGTTCGGTGGCCAGGCCGAAGTCGGCGAGCCAGACCGCTCCGTCCGCGCCCAGCAGCACGTTGGCGGGTTTGAGGTCGCCGTGGACCCAGCCGGCGCCGTGCATATGGGCAAGTCCGGCGGCGACGCCGCGCAGGACCCGCGGGGCGTCCGGGATCGGGCGGCCTGTCGCGGCAGCATCCAGCACCTGACGCACACTGGCCTCGGCCCGGTCCATGACGAGCGCGATGGCCCCGTCCAGCGCGGGCAGGTCCGGCGCGTCCACGGTGCACACCGCGTGTGTCCGTACGAGGTGCGGGTGGTCCGCCTCGGCACTGAAGCGCACCTCGCGCGCGACGAGTTCGCCGAGTGCGGCACGCTGACCGGGTGCCAAGGCGCCGGTGGGCAGCACCTTCACCGCCACGACCGTGCCGTCGGCGACCGCGCGGGCCTCGTACACGGTCCCCCAGCCGCCCGACCCGATGACGGCGTCCAACTGCCAGCCCTCGATGCGGAAACCCGCCGGCAGACGCGGCATTTCGAGAGCGCCCTGCTCGGCGCCTGAGGAGGTCATGCGCCGTTCTCCTGCGGGACGGGCCGTCTGCGGGACGGCAACAGGGCGAGGTGTTCCTCGCGCACCAGGCCGAAGCGCAGGGCGAGGGAGGCCAGTCGAGCGCGCTTCACGCCGGTGCGGCCGTTGCCGTCGGCTCCGGGCTCGTCGCCGAGGTCCAGGCGCAGCTTGGCGAAGGACAGGTAGTCGATGTGGTAGTTCACCGCGGAGCGGGTCAGACCACGACAGCTCTCCAGCGGGCGAAGTCGCTCCGCGATGTCCCCGGCGCCCGGCAGTACGTCGTCCGAGGGGTCGCGCAGCCGCGGCTCGCACAGGGCCACCAGCACCAGGAAGTACTTCGCCGTCGCATCGAGCGCGTAGGGATGCACGGTCAACTCCCCGGCGCCTGGCGGAGACTGCTCGTCCAGATAGGCGTGCTGCGGTGCGAACACCTTGAAGTCGACGGTCCCGCCCAGCGCGGGCAGGACGACTCTGGAGAACTCGAAGGGCACCGGCGCTCCGAGCCGACCTGGCGCGACGGTGATGTATTCGCCGGCCCCCTCCAGGTTCTCGACCACATACGCGGTGTCACGGCTGAAGTTCGACAGCCGCCAGTAGTCCTCGGCCGCCTCCAGCCGTCCCGCCCGCCGGGAGATTCCAGGGTCGGGCAGGACGATGGCGACTGCCCGGCCGCCGGGCATCCCGCGCCCGAAGTCGGCCACGTCCCCCGGTCCCATGTGCAGCAACTCGGGTCCGCCGACGTCGACTTCACTCGGCCGTGACGGACCGGGCGGTTGCACAATGATCGTTTCCATACCGACTTTCCCCCGATGTGGTCGCCAGGATTGTAGAGACGCCTGGAGGTTTCCGCCGACCCGGTGCCTGCGCACGGGGCAGGGCGCATCCCTCGGTCACAGTCGCCGCTTCGCCGCCGCCTCGTGAGTGGAACGTTCGCCACGGCGCGCCGGCTTCTGGTCAAAAGCCGCACGCGTGACGTCGTCACCCATGCCAGGCATCGTGTACGGGCCGATTCCAGGGGTGAGAGCACGAGGCACGACCACTAGGACGATCGGCCGATCATCCCGGTTCCCTGCGCGGGGCCGACCACTTCGGAGGTCGAGGCCAGGGTCCGGTGGCCACCCTGCCACTACCGGTCACGCCGACCCCCACCTGATCCTCAAAAATGATCAAGGGCCGGTTTCGGATGCCTCCGAAACCGGCCCTGAACTGCAACTGTCTCCAGTCGGGACGACAGGATTTGAACCTGCGACCCCTTGACCCCCAGTCAAGTGCGCTACCAAGCTGCGCCACGTCCCGATGCCCGCCTGACCTGGGCTTTCCCCTGGCCGAACGCGCAGAGAAACCATACCGCACTCGGGTCGGTGGTCGCGCACCCCTTTCGCCCGCCTCACCCCCTGGGCGGATCGGGCAGCCCCAGCTCCGGATACGCGTCGAGCAGCCGGGAGGGGGCCGCCTGGCGCCAGGAGTCGGCGAGGATGTCGCGCAGTTCGCCCTCGTCCTCGATCGCGGCGAGACGGGCGCGCACCCACGCGAACTGCGCCTCGTGGTCGGCGATCCAGAACTTCCCCGGCTCGGCCAGCACCAGCTCGTCGCGCTCCTCCTTGGGACAGCGCACGGCGATGGAGGTCTCGTCCTCGGGCAGCGTGGCGAACATCTTGCCCGCGACCCGGAACGTGGGCATGCTCCAGGCGATCTTCTCCGTCGTGTCCGGCAGGGACAGGGCGACACGGCGTACGTCTTCGGCGTCCGGCATGACAGGCACCGTAGCGGCTGCCTCTGACAATCACCTGGTCGCAGTGGTTGCCCCGAGCCGCTTGTAGTAGAGGGTCGTCGGCCGCAGCACCCCGGCGGGGTCGGCCGCGTAGTCGGGGATGACGCCGGCCCTGGCCCAGCCGGCGGAGCCGTAGAGCCGCTCGGCGGGGCTGTCGGTCTCGGTGTCCAGGTGGAGCAGGGTGATTCCGGCCGAGCGGGCGGCGTTCTCCGCGGCGCCGAGGAGTCGGCGCCCGAGTCCCTGGCCGCGTGCGTCCCGGTGCACCATCAGCTTGACCAGTTCCGCGCGGTGGCGGGAGTTGGGCTTGTCGGGGAAGGCCAGACTGACGGTGCCGACCGCGCGGCGGCCGTCGTACGCCGCCCACACCGCCAGGTGTCCCGTGGCCACCGCGCCGACGCGCTCCTTCCACCAGGCGACGGCGGCCGCCCGGTCCATCGGGGCGAGGAACCCGATGGAGGCGCCGCCGTCCACGGTATCGATGAGCAGATCAGCCAACTCGTCGACAGAGTATGCCAGTTGGACCTCGTCGAGGCGGTTGACGATCACGGCAGGACCACCGCCAGCACATACCGCACGGCGTCGGGGCCCGCGCACCGGAACCGCGTCGGCCCCCACACGCGCAGCCGCAGACAGTCCCCGGTGTCGAGGTGGTGCTCGACGTCCTGGGCGGTGACGTCGAGCGCACCCTCCAGGACCCAGATGTGCTGCTCCAGACCGGGTACGGGCGGCCGGTCGTAGGCGAGGTCGGCACCGGCGGCGAGCCGCCCCTCGACGAGTTCACCGCGCAGCCCGGGGTGCGGCGGCGACACGGACCGCCGCACGAACCCGGCGGCCCGGTCCTCCCACACCGGCTGCCCGGCGCTGCGCACCAGCGGCGCGGGCTCGGCCTCGGCCTCGATCTCGCTGAGCAGCTGGGACATGGTCCGCCCGTACACCCCGCACAGCCGGTTCAGCAGCGAGGCGGTGGGGCTGATCTCGGCCCGCTCGGCGCGGGAGAGGGTGGACTTGCTGACACCGCTGCGCTCGGCCAACTCGCCCAGCGACCACCCGCGTTCGGCCCGCAGCTCGGCGAGCCGGACGCCCAGGCGGGTGTCGACGGGGTCGGGCTCGGGCTCATAACGTCTCACATTCGGGAAGCTATCCCACATACGAGAAACCGCGCCAGTCCCTATGCCCCGGCAATGGCTCCGAGCGCGTCCAGCACCGGACGGATCAGGGGATGTTCCTCCGCTCCCCGCCGTACGGCCGCGAAGACCCTGCGCGTCGGGGCGACCCCGTCGACCGGCCGTACGACCACTCCGGTGAGGTCCATCCCGATCAGGGCCGAACGCGGCACCAACGCCACTCCCGCGTCCGCCGACGCCAGTGCGACCACGGCACGGAAGTCGTCCGAGGAGTGCTCCAGGCGCGGCTGGAATCCGGCGTGCTCACAGGCGAGGACCACCACGTCGTGGCAGGGGTTGCCCGGGTAGGGGCCGATCCACGGGTCCTTGGCGAGCTCGGCCAGCGGCACCTCGCCCGCGTCGGCCAGCCGGTGACTCACCGGGACGACCGCGTCGAAGGGCTCGGCGTACAGCGGCACGTGCGCCAGACGGGGGTCGTCGGCGGGCGGGGCCCCGCGGTACTCCACCGCGACCGCCACGTCGACCTGCCGGTCCAGGACCATCGGCAGGCTGGCGTCGCCCTCGGCGTCCTGGACGCGGAGGTGGATACCGGGGGCCGTCGCGGCGAGGCGGGCCACCGCGGGCGCCACGACCAGGGCGATCCCGGTCGCGAAGGAGGCGACGGTGACCGTGCCGGCCGCACCCGAGCTGTAGGCGGCCAGCTCGGCCTCGGCCCGCTCCAGCTGGGCGAGGACGGCGTTGGTGTGGCTGAGCAGGATCTCCCCCGCCGGGGTCAGCCGTACCCCCTTCGCGCCGCGCTCGACGAGCCGGTGGCCGGTCTCCTGCTCCAGGGCCGTGAGCTGCTGAGAGACCGCGGAGGGCGTGAGATACAGCGCGGCGGCAGCCGCCGTGACCGTGCGGTGGTCGGCCACCGCACGGAGGATGTGGAGCCGCCGCGCTTCGATCATGGGATCGATTATCGCAATACGTCCGGACAGACCCTAGGCCGCCAGCTCCGCCCTGGCCGCGACGAAGGCGTCGACCGCGCGGTTCACGTCCTCGGTGGAGTGGGCCGCCGAGAGCTGCACCCGGATGCGCGCCTGCCCCTGGGGAACCACCGGGTACGAGAAGCCGATCACGTACACACCCCGTTCCAGGAGCAGCTCCGCGAGGCGTCCCGCCTGCGCCGCGTCCCCGATCATCACCGGCGCGATGGCGTGGTCGCCGGGCAGCACGTCGAAGCCCTCCTCGGTCATACGGCGGCGGAACAGCGCGGTGTTCTCCCGCAGCCGCACCCGCAGGTCGTCCGCCGACTCCAGCAGGTCGAGGACCTTCAGGGAGGCCGCGGCGATCACCGGGGCGAGCGTGTTGGAGAAGAGGTACGGCCGGGAGCGCTGGCGCAGGAGCGCGACGATCTCGGCGCGGGCGGCGACGTAGCCGCCGGAGGCGCCGCCGAGCGCCTTGCCGAGGGTGCCGGTGATGATGTCGACGCGGTCCATCACGCCGTGCAGCTCGGGGGTGCCGCGGCCGCCGGGGCCGACGAAGCCGACCGCGTGGGAGTCGTCGACCATGACCATGGCGTCGTAGCGGTCGGCGAGGTCGCAGATGTCCTTCAGGGGTGCGAGATAACCGTCCATGGAGAACACGCCGTCGGTGACGACCAGCTTGCGACGCGCCCCCGCGGCCTCCTTCAACTGCCGTTCCAGATCGGCCAGATCACGGTTGGCGTAGCGGAAGCGGCGGGCCTTGGACAGCCGGATGCCGTCGATGATCGACGCGTGGTTCAGGGCGTCGGAGATCACCGCGTCCTCGGGGCCCAGCAGGGTCTCGAAGACACCGCCGTTGGCGTCGAAGCAGGAGGAGTACAGGATCGTGTCCTCCTGGCCGAGGAAGGCGGAAAGCCGTGCCTCCAGCTCCTTGTGCACCTCCTGCGTGCCGCAGATGAAGCGGACCGAGGCCATGCCGTAGCCCCAGCGGTCCAGGGCCTCGTGGGCGGCGGCGATCACCTCGGGGTGGTCGGCGAGCCCGAGGTAGTTGTTGGCGCAGAAGTTGAGGACCTCGCCGGGGCGGCCGCCCGCGGAGACGTTCACGGTCGCCGACTGCGGGGTGTCGATCACGCGCTCGGGCTTGTGCAGTCCGGCGGCGCGGATCTCGTCGAGGGTGGCGCGCAGGTCGTCGCGCACGGAGTCGAACATCGTCAGTCCCTAGGTCAGTTGGTCCAGTCGAGGATGACCTTGCCGCCGCGGCCGCTCGCCGCGTCGGCGAACGCCGCCTCGAAGTCTCGGTAGCCGTACCGGCCGGTGATCACGGGGGCGAGGTCGAGGCCGCCCTCCAGGAGGACCGACATCGCGTACCAGGTCTCGAACATCTCACGGCCGTAGATGCCCTTGATCGTGATCATCGAGGTGACGATCCGGGCCCAGTCCACCGGGAACTCCGCGGCCGGCAGTCCCAGCATCGCGATCCGGCCGCCGTGTGTCATGTTGGCGATCATGTCGCGCAGGGCCTCGGGCCGACCGGACATCTCCAGGCCGATGTCGAAGCCCTCGCGCAGCCCCAACTCCCGCTGTCCGTCCGCGATCCGCGCCTCCGACACGTTCAGCGCGAGGCTCACGCCGATCTTGCGGGCCAGCTCCAGGCGCTCCTCGCTGACGTCGGTGACGACGACGTTGCGGGCCCCCGCGTGCCGGGCGACCGCCGCCGCCATCAGCCCGATCGGCCCGGCACCGGTGATCAGCACGTCCTCGCCGACCAGCGGGAAGGACAGCGCGGTGTGCACGGCGTTGCCGAACGGGTCGAAGATCGCCGCCACGTCGAGGTCCACGGGGACGCGGTGCACCCACACGTTGGCGGCGGGCAGGACGACGTACTCCGCGAAGGCCCCGTCCCGGCCGACGCCGAGCCCGACCGTGGCCCGGCACAGGTGCCGCCGCCCGGCGAGACAGTTGCGGCACTTGCCGCAGACCAGGTGCCCCTCGCCGCTCACCCGGTCCCCGAGGGCGATCTCCGAGACATCGCGCCCGGTCTCCACGACCTCGCCGACGAACTCGTGTCCGAGCACGAGCGGGGTCCGGATCGCCTGCTGGGCCCAGCCGTCCCAGGACCGGATGTGCAGATCGGTGCCGCAGATGCCGGTGCGCAGCACCTTGATCAGTACGTCGCCGGGGCCGACGGCGGGCTCCGGGACGTCCGCGAGCCACAGCCCGGGCTCGGCCTTCTCCTTGACCAGCGCCTTCAAGGTACGGCTCCTGTGATTGCGAGGGGTGGAAACGCCCAGCAATCTGCCGTACGACACCGTCCTGGTCCATCGAGGATTTCTTAAGCGGTGCCACAGCTCCGCTTCACACCCGCCGCCCGCTCTCGTGCACGAACCCCGGGAACGTGGTGACGGTCGGCGGACCGAAGACACAGGTCGACCGGCGACACACCCCGGACGAGGACGGACCGCCCGCGCGCTGCGCCTCGCAGTCGAGGTCGGCACGGGTGTGGTCCGGGGCGAGGACGGACACGGTGTTGACGTCCGGCCCGGCTCGATCGCCCAGCGGTGGTCGCCGACCGTACGCCCGCCGAGGATGCACCGCTCGGGCCTCGGGCCGCCGCTCCGGGGGAGCCGACGGCCCCCGTGGCAGCTCGCACCCCGGAACCGCTCTGCGGGGGCCCTGGTCGAGGCGGGAGGCCTGATAGTGGCCGATGTGCCAGTCGTCCCCCTCCCGGGTCACGAGAACCGCCAGCTTGACCGGCAGCGCTGGCCGGTCCGTGAAGGTGAACTCGACGTCCAGGTAGCCCAGGACGAGGCCGTCCGCGGGTCGCCGTGTCTCGAGGACACGGTAGGACGCCTTCATGCCGGACGGCTGGGAGTCGTAGTACTCGGCGACGCCCTCCCGTCCGACGCTGTAATGGTGCAGCCCCTGGAAGACGGCGTCCTCGGTGAAGAGGGCGGCCACGCGCTCCGGTCGGTGGGCGTCGACACCGGCCTTCCACCGGTCGAGGACCCCGCTCAGGATCGCCTTGTCATCCGTCGGGACGGTCATGTCCACTCCTTCGCAGATGAATTGACGAGCCGTCAGTGTCCGGCGCTCATCCCGCCGTCGACGTGCAGGATCTCGCCGGTGACGAACGGCGCCCCGCTGATCGTCGCCCCGCTGCTGCACCACGGCTATCAGCGGGCGCTGCTGCCGACCGCCCTGGTGGTGCTGGCGGCGGCCGCGGCCGCCGGGGTGCTGCGGATCGGTTTCCCGCACCACACGGTCGTATCGGGTCACACGGACCTCGATCAGCAGCGAGAATCGACCGAGGACGCCCGGCTCGCCGGGGCCGGTCCTGAGCACGCACCACCGCACCCGGCCAACTGACGTGGAGCCGCTGATGACCACCGCACGGGACCTCGCGATCGTCGCCCTCGATGTGACCGCCGCCAAACCGGTGGGGCAGGGCGATCTCTCTCTCGCGCTCGCGGGAGCCGAGGTGTTCGACCTCCTCGACGCCCACGCCCTCGTTCTGGACGGCGACCGCATCCTGCCCAGCGCCCCCTCCCCCACGGGCGACCGCCTGCTGGACGAGGCCGCCGAGACGCTCGTACGGCAGGAGCCGTACGAGTCGGTCGAGGACTGGCTGTGGCGCAGGGGCCGCGGACTGTCCTCGGCCTACGTCGACGACCTGGAGCGGACCGGGCTCACGACCCGGCAGCGCGGCCGCCGGATCACGCTGCGGACCGGGCGCCCGGAGCTGGTCGACTCGGCGGCCCGGCGGCAGGCCGAGGAGCGCTGGGCGGCGGGCGAACCCGTCCTCGTCGCCCTGGCGGCAGCCGCCGGGATCGGCGACGAACCGGCCGGTGAACTCGCCGACGAGACGGCCACCGTGCTGGCCGCGGTCGGGGACGCCGTGATGGAACTGGAGGCCGTACGCCAGCGGAAGGCCATCGAGGACGCCGCGTTCGACAACGTGTGGCGCGGTTACTAGGAGCCGGCGGCCCCGAGCAGTGCCCGGCAGTTGTCCCACAGGGGGCTCAGGCGCTCGGGGCTGTTGTAGAGCTTGGCGAACATCACCTGGCCCTCCAGCTGGGCCACCACCGCCCGCGCCGCCTGCCGTGGGTCGGACACGGTGACGGCGCCGCGGTCCCGGGCCTCGACGACGACCGCCTCGACCATGTCGACCTGCGCCTCGAAGATCTCCTGCAACCGTCCGCGTACGGGCTCGGCGTGGTTCCTCAGCTCCAGAGCGAGGTTCCCGAACAGACAGCCCGCCACCGTGCCGCAGCCCTCCTGGACGGCGCGCTGGCCGGCCTCGGTCTGCTCGAAGAGCGCGCGCAGCCGAAGTAGGAGAAACTGCCCTTCGGCACCCCGGCCGTCTTGCAGATCTCGGCCACGCCCAGCGCCGAGTAACCGCGCCGCTCCAGGAGTGAGCGGGCGGCAGCGAGGATCTTCTCCCTGGCGTCACTTGTGCGTCCCACACAGCGAGTGCACGTAGGTACTAGACCGGTCGGCTAGGAATGGCGGCCGTCTCGCCCGTCACAGCACCGGGAGCCCGTCGGCCTCCCGTCGCTCCAGCCGCGCCACGAGTTCCGCCGCCGCCGACTTGATGGTCTCCAGGCCGGACTTCCCCCAGGTCCGCGGCTCCACGTCGGCCGCGCACACCGTGCCCAGCACCATCCCGCCGGAGTCGATGAGCGGGGCGCCCAGATAGGAACGAATGCCGAACTCGTCGACGACCGGGTTGCCCGCGAACCGCGGGTAGTCACGGACGTCCTCCAGGACCAGCGCCTTGCGGCGGACGACCACATGGGGGCAGAACCCGTGGTCGCGCGCCATATGGCGGCCCAGTTCCGGCTTGGCCTCCTCGCCGTCCGACGGGGGCCGGGCCGCGGGAATCGTGAGACCGGCGAAGAACTGCCGGTCCTCGCCGAGGAAGTTGACCATCGCGTACGGCGCCCCCGTGCGCTCGGCGAGCCGCTCGGCGAAGGCGTCGAGCGCGGGCTCCGGATACTCTCCGAGCCCGAGCAGGCGCAGCCGTCGCGCCCGGTACGGTGCCTCCTTGTCCTCAGGGGTGAGCAGCAGTCGGCCGGCCGGGCGTGGTGGGTCGTAGCTCATGGGCGGCCGTCGCTGTGGACGTCGGTCATATGCGGCTCCGTAAGGTGTGTGCGGGGGTCACATGTGGGCCCCGTGGCTCGGCGCGGGCGCCGGGCTGTGGGCGATGAGATGCCGTACGAGGGTGAGCAGGGTCTGCACACCCGAGCTGGAGATCCGCGCGTCGCAGCGCACGATCGGGATCTCCGGCGGGAGGTCGATGGCGGCCCGGACCTCCTCGGGGTCGTAGCGGTACCCCCCGTCGAACTCGTTGATGGCGACGATGAATCCGAGGCCGCGCTGCTCGAAGAAGTCCACGGCCGCGAAGCAGTCCTCCAGTCTGCGGGTGTCGGCGAGGATCACCGCGCCGAGCGCGCCCTCGGAGAGTTCGTCCCACATGAACCAGAACCGCTCCTGTCCGGGCGTGCCGAACAGGTACAGAACATGTTCCGGATCGAGGGTGATCCTGCCGAAGTCCATGGCCACCGTGGTCTCGACCTTGTTCTCGATGCCGTCGAGACTGTCGGTCGCGGCGCTGACCGTGGTGAGCAGTTCCTCCGTGCTGAGGGGAGCGATCTCGCTGACCGCGCCCACGAAGGTCGTCTTGCCTACCCCGAACCCTCCCGCCACCAGGATCTTCAGTGCGGTGGGGAAGGGATCAGAGCTGTCGTCGTAGTCCATCGAGCACTGCCTCCAGAAGAGCCCGGTCAGTCGGGTTGTGGGTGAACTCGGGTGGCTTGGTGGTCAGCGCCCCGCAGTCGACGAGGTCGGACAGCAGCACCTTGGTGACCACCGCCGGCAGCCTGAGATGGGCGGCGACCTCGGCGACCGAGACGGGCGCGCGGCACAGGTCGAGTGCCTGCGCGTGCTCGGGGCCGAGGTAGCCGATGGGGGTGGCACCGGTGGCCATCACGTGCGACAGAAGGTCGAACGCGATGGACGGCCGGGTGCGGCCGTTGCTGACCGTGAAGGGCCGCACCAACCGCCCGGCCGCGTCGTCGAGCCAGGGCCCGTCGCCGACCGCCGCCACGCTCAAGACCTCATCGCCGAGGATTCGACGGCGTGCTGCCGGGGCGCGGTCACCAGGTAGGGGCGCACGCTCTTGACGAGCATCGCCATCTCGTAGCCGAGCACGGCGGCGTCGGCCTCGCGTCCCGCCAGGACGGCGAGACAGGTGCCGGAGCCGGCGGTGGTCACGAACAGCAGCGTCGAGTCGAGTTCGACGACGACCTGGCGGACCTCTCCGCCGTCGCCGAAGCGGACGCCCGCGCTGCGGCCGAGGGAGTACAGGCCGGAGGCCAGGGCCGCCATGTGGTCGGCGCTGTCCCCGTCGAGCCCGTGGACCGACTTCACGAGCCCGTCGCAGGACAGCAGGACCGCGCTGCTGGTGTGCGGCACACGCTGTACAAGGCCGCTCATCAGCCAGTCGAGGTCGGATACATGGCCGGTCGGCGCTTCGCTCGCCATGGTGGATCGACTCCTTGAGGTACGAAGGTCTGCGGGAGCGCTGGGGGGTGGGGTGAACGCGGGGGTGGTCATCCGGCGGGTGCGCTCCCGTCGTGCCGGGGGGTGGTGCGGTCGTGATCGAGGCCGTGCGCCTCGGCTATGTGGGGCCGCTCCATGGGGGTTGCGTCAAGGGCGGCGGCGTCGGTCGTGGGTGCGGCCTCCGTGTGGCTCGCGTCCAGGTCGAAATCGAAATCGAAGTCGAAGGAGGCGGACGGATGGGCGGACGGATGGGGGGACGGGGCGGGGCGGGGCTCCGAAGAGGCGGATACCGGGATACCGGTGTCGGTGGTGGGCGCACCCGTGTAGGCGGCGCCCCTCTGCGTACGGCCTGTCGGCGCCGCTTCCGGGTGGTCGGGCTGGGCCGGCTGGACCGAGCCCATGGGGCCGGCCTCCATCCGCGGCGACGGCAACGGCAACGGCAGTGACGTGGTCGGTTCGCCGCCCTCCGGCTCCAGGTGGTGCTGGGCCTCGGCGAGGCTGATCCCGCGCTGGAAGGCCGCCATCAGTCCCGGGTCGTGGCCGGCCAGGTATTCGGCTTCCTGCCGGGGCGCCGGTCCGCCGCGTAGTTGGGGCGCGATGTGCTCCTGGGCGCGGCGCCGGGGCAGTTGGGGCTTGCCCATGGTGCCGCGCACGGTCCCGGTACGCGGGGTGGGGGGCCCGGTCACGTGCTCGGCGACCAGCCGCCGGTCGTCGGGCCTGATCCCGGGCACGGCGTCGGCGGGAGTGGGCCGCGACCCACGCGCCCCGCGCACGGGCAGCGGCGCGGGACGCCCGGAGCGCGCTCCACCGCCGTTCGGCACGCTCCCGCCACCACCCGGTACGGCCGAGCCACCGTTCAGGTGGACGTCGCTGCCGCGGGCCGGTGAGTCACCGCCGGACGCCTGGCTGGCGCCACCCGGCGTGTTTCCACCGCCGTCCGGCGAAGACCCGTCAGACCCGGCGGACTCGTCAAGCCCGCCCTCACCGGGCGCGTGATCGCCCTCGTTCGGAACGCTCCCGCCGGTGCCCGGTGCCCCCGAAGCGCCGTTCAGGAAGCGCCAGCCGCCACTGGGCGGAGGCTCACCGCCGGGCGCATGCCCCCCACCGCTCGGAGCGACCCCGCCGCCGTCCGGCGCGGCCCCGTTGCCGGCCGGTACGCCTCCGCCGGGCGCGCGGCTACTCCCGTTCAGTCCCGGCCCATGGCCGGCACGTCCGTGCCGGGCGCCCTGCGGCACCGCTGCGCCGCCCTGCGGCGTCGGCGCCGCGCTGCCGTTGAGGCCGGGCTCCGTGCCCCGGGCCTCCCGCCGCTGGGGGTCGGCCCCGGGACGCGGCTCCGCGGACGCTCCCCGGTGCCGTGCCTCGTGCCCCGGCCTCGGATGACCGGGGCCCTGCGGGGACACGGCCGCCCCCGTGGCCTCCGGCGGCCGCGCACCGACCGCTCCCGGCGCCGAACCCAGCAGCGCCTGCGGCACGACGAGGACCGCCTGGACGCCGCCGTAGATGTTGGTCTGGAGCCGGACATGGATCCCGTGCCGCTTCGCGAGTTGCGAGACCACGAACAGCCCGATGCGCCCGTCCGCCAGCAGGCTCGCGACATTGACCTGGTCCGGGTCCGCCAACAGGGCGTTCATCCGGTGCTGTTCGGCGACCGGCATGCCGAGCCCTCGGTCCTCCACCTCGACGGCGAGCCCGGAGGTCACGAGGTTGGCGCGGAGCAGCACTTGGGTGTGCGGCGCCGAGAACACCGTGGCGTTCTCGACCAGTTCGGCGAGCAGATGGATGACGTCGGCGACGGCGTGCCCGCGCAGTGTGCCGTCGATCGGCGGCACGAGTTTGACCCGCGAGTACTGCTCGACCTCGGCGATGGCGGAGCGCAGCACCTCGGTCATCGAGACGGGGTTGCTCCACTGCCGACGCGAGACGGCGCCGCCGAGAACGGCGAGGTTCTCGGCGTGCCGGCGGATCCGGGTGGCGAGGTGGTCGACGTGGAAGAGCCCCTTGAGCAGGTCGGGGTCCTCGATCTCGTTCTCCAGCTCGTCGAGGATCGAGATCTCCCGGTGCACGAGCGACTGAAGGCGCCGCGCCAGGTTGACGAAGACCTCCAGTTTCTGTTCGCTGCCGGCCTGGCTGGAGAGCTGGGCGGCCTGGACGACGGCGGTGACGGCCCCGTCGTGGGCGCGAGCCAGGTCGGCGGCGAGCAGGTCGAAGTCGTCGGCGTTCTCGGGCGGACCGGTGCCCGGGCCGCGAGCGGGCGGAACCTCGCCGCGGCGCAGCCCGTCGACCAGGGCCCGCAGGTCGGCCTCGCGGCGCGCGCTGCTGCGGCGCAACGCGCCCACGCGGTCGCTCACCGATGTCGCGGCACGGTCGGCCGCCACGGCGGCGATGGCGATGCCTGCGAAGGTGACCGAGACCGCGCCGGCCAGAACACCCCACAGGATGAGGCCGGGTTGTGCCCCGGTGGAGCGAACGGTGAACAGGACGGCCGCGCAGCCGCTGAGGGCGACCGCGATCGGCGGCAGCACGGCCAGCCGCAGCAGTTGCGGCCGTATGTGCGTCTCGGGCAGCGAGGGGGCGGGGCGGGCGACCGGCCGCCCGTGCCGCCCGCCCTCACGGCGGTCTGCGCGTGCGGCCGGTGCGCGGAGGTGAGACATCGGTGTCCTTGTACTGGTCCGTCGGTCCTGTGGGCCGGAGGGCTCCGGGCCGGCCGGCCCGGGTCGGCGGGCTCCGGCGCGTGCCCCCACGGGCTTCGGGGCGGGTTGCCGGGCGGCTCGCGCGGCGGCATGGTCGTCGGTCACCGGCGCGTCGCCTCCCTCCTCCCCGCGCCTCGGCTGTTCGCCGTGGGCATGCGTCATGGCGTACCGGTCGAGAGAACCGAAGACTTCAACCCCTCGTCGCCCGGCGGACACTCACAGTAGTCGCCAACGCATCATGTGCGAGCGGCAGTTGACAAACTCCTCCGCGGAGCGTCCCGCTCTGGTATGAGGACTCGCACGACAGACCGACAAGCCGACCGGCCCGCCTTACCCGAACGAGTGAATACCGATCACCCCTGGTCAGAACCGGTCACGCACGACCCGCGAGGGCGCAGGCCGTACGCGCACCTCGATCGCCGCGAGGGCCCGTCCTAGGGGTGCGGCAGGCTCCCCGACACCCCTCCAGAGCCTTGGCCCAAGCCTTCCGCATCGTCACTGACTGTGTCGGCCCGCCGCGGTGTCGGACCGCTGCGCCCACCGGGCCACGACTCGCCGGCGTCCCCCACACATGAGTGGACCGTCACCCCGTCCGCCCGCACCCTCCGGGCAGCCGGGACCATCAGCCCCGGCAAGACGACGTCCCGAGCCCGGCATGGGTGTTCGCATACGGCGGCCCCGTCTTCGGCGCCACCCCCACCGCTTTCCCGCAGCGCGCGAACCGGGCGCAGCGCTGCCCACGGGACGCGGCCGCTGGCCACGGCAGGCGGCAGGAACACCAGCGGCTCGCTGCGCGATCCACCGTCCTTCGACTACGTCGTGGGGATACGGCCGTGGCCTGGCCGTATCCCGTCCTCGCCTGGCCGTATCCCGTCCGCACCGGACATGGCGCAGTGCGGCCGGTTGCCGGCCCGGGGCCCCGAGGCCGGGACGGTCACGGACGTCACCGTGCTCCTGCCGGCGGCGGCCGACCCCGACCAGCGCACTGCGCAAGCCCGCGCAATCCCTGGCACGACCTTCTCGACAGCCCGCACCGGTGCCGGCACCGGTGCGGGCACCAACCTCACGTCACAGCTCAGCCACCGGCTCCCGGTCCTCCACAACCGTGGGCAACTCGGCCCATCCTCCGACCGGCGCCCTCGCCACCCCCCGCCACCAGGGATCGACCACAGGCGCCGCACCCGGCTCGAACGGCTCCCCCGGCCGCGGGGTGGCCATGGCGACCCCGGCCTTGCGGGACAGCAGCATCGTCCGCTCCGCGGGCTCCACCCAGGGATGCGTCGCGAGGTTGAACGTGCCCCAGTGGATCGGCAGCAGCACCCCTTCCGCCGCATCCCCGCCCTGGAGGTCCAGATGGGACCGCACCGCCTCTTCGGGCGTCATGTGGATGTCGGGCCAGAACTCCGAGTAGGCGCCGAGCTGGATCATCGTGGCGTCGAAGGGCCCGAAGGCCGCGCCGATGTCCTTGAACCCGTCGAAGTACCCGGTGTCACCGCTGTGGTAGATCCGGTGCTCCCCGCCGGCGACGATCCAGGACGCCCACAGCGTGTGCTGGGTGTTGCGCAGTCCCCGTCCGCAGAAGTGCCGGGCCGGGGTGGCCGTCAGGGTCAGCCCGGCGACCTGGGTCGACTCGTGCCAGTCCAGCTCGCGCAGTCGGTCCGCGGAGACTCCCCAGTGCTCGAGATGGGCCCCCACCCCGAGCGGGACGGCGAAGACGGTGTCCGTCCCGGCCAGTTCCTTGATCGTGGGCATGTCCAGGTGGTCGTAGTGGTCGTGGGAGATGACGACCACATCGACCGGGCCGAGCGCGGCGAGCGGCAGCGGCACGGGGTGCAGCCGCTTGGGCCCGGCGAAGGGGAAGGGGGAGCACCGCTCACCCCAGACGGGGTCGAACAGCACCCGCCGCCCGTCGATCTCGGCGAGCACGCTGGAGTGGCCCATCCAGGTCAGCCGCAGACCGGTGACAGGGGGCTTGGAGAGGTCGGCGAGCGTCGTGGGATGTACCGGGATCCGGCCTTCGGGAGCCCGCTGCAGGCGGCCGTCGCTGTCGAAGAAGGCCTTGGCGAGGTCGATCGCCGAACCGTCGGGACGGGTCCGGGCCGTACCGCCGGGGTTCTGGAAGACACCGTTCGCGAAGTGGGGGGATCTGCGGATGCGCGCCATGCGCTCACCGCTCGGGTCCGCGCCGAAGGCCGCGGGCTGCAGCGCGCGGAGCCCGGAGCTCAAGGGACGGAAGCCGGTCACGGTACCTCCATGGGGAGTCGCTGAGGCACCCATTATGGTCCGCCCCTCTGACAGCGCCGGGGTCTGCCCGGTTACACGGAGAAGGACGCCGTGGCAGCGGATCACGTTGACACGGCGTACCCGGATACCAATACTGACTCCTCGTTCAGTAGCCGTCCGCCCACCCCGGAGCCCGCGTGACCACCCCCTTGTTGTCGCTCACCTGGACCGACCACGTCACCGGCCGCCAGGGCTTCCTGGTCGTCGACCGGTTGGTGCGGGGTGTCGCCAGCGGCGGTCTGCGGATGCGCCCGGGCTGCACGCTGGACGAGGTCGCCGGGCTGGCCCGCGGCATGACCATGAAGGAGGCCCTGCACTACGACCCCGCGGCGCGGTACGTCCCGCTGGGCGGGGCCAAGGGCGGCATCGACTGCGACCCCCGGGACCCGGAGGCGTACGGCCTGCTCGTGCGCTACCTGCGTGCCGTGCGGCCGTACGTCGAGAGCTGCTGGACGACCGGCGAGGACCTTGGTCTCAGCCAGGACCTGGTGGACCGGGCGGCCGCGGAGGCCGGCCTGGTCTCCTCGATCCAGGCGGTCTATCCGCTGCTCGACGACGAGTCCGCGGCCCGGCGCCGGCTCGCGGACGCGTTCGCCGTGGAGGTGGACGGCATCGGGCTCGACGAGCTGGCGGGCGGCTGCGGGGTGGCCGAGTCGGCGCTCACGGCTCTGGACGCGGCCCGGGTGCCGTACCCGGGCACGCGCGTGGCCGTGCAGGGCCTTGGCACCATGGGCGGGGCCACCGCCCGCTTCCTCACGCGCGCGGGGCTCACGGTCGTGGCCGTCGCCGACATCAAGGGCACGATCTTCAACCCTGCGGGGCTGGACGTCGAGGCGCTGCTGACCGCCCGGGACGCCCACGGCACCGTGGACCGCTCGGCCCTGCGCCGCGCCGACCGCGAACTGCCCGGCGAGGCCTGGCTGTCGCTCGACGCGGAGGTACTCGTGCCCGCGGCGGTCTCGTACGCGATCGACACCGGCAACCAGGAGCGGATCCGGGCCCGTTGGATCGTCGAGGCGGCCAACATGCCGGTCCTGCCCGCGGCGGAGGCGCTGCTGGCTGCGCGCGGGGTGACCGTACTGCCGGACGTCGTGGTCAACTCCGGGACGAACGCCTGGTGGTGGTGGACCCTCTTCGGCGACATCGGCTCGGACGCGGACGGGGCCTTCACGCACATACGACGTTCCATGCGCGCCCTGGTCGAGCAGTTGCTGGCGCGCGCGGAGGCGGACGGCACCTCGCCGCGCGCCGCCGCGCACGCGCTGGTCGCCGACCGGCTGCCGGTGATCGCGGAGCGGTTCGGCCAGTACCGCTGACCTGGCCCGTCGCGCGGTGCCCCACGGGGGACGGATTAGGGTGAGCCCGTGGCGAGAGTGCGGTTGACAGTGGCCGAGCGGCGCGAGGAACTGCTGCGGGCCGCCATCGAGCAGATCGAGGCGCGGGGCGTGGCGGCCGTCAGGATCGCCGACGTGGCCTCGGCGCTCGGGGTGAGCAACGCCCTGGTGCTGTATCACTTCTCCACGAAGGAGAAGCTGGTCGCCGCCGCGTTCACCTACGCCGCCGAGGAGGACCTGGCCCGGCTGCGCAAACTCCTCGGCCGTCGCACCAGCGCCCTGCGCAGGCTCCGGTCGGCCGTGCGCTGGTACGCCCCGACGGGCCAGGCCAAGGGCTGGCGGCTGTGGATCGAGGGCTGGGCGGTGGCCCTGCGCGAACCGGCCCTCCAGGAGGTCACCCGCGACCTCGACAGACGCTGGAAGGCGGCGCTCACCGAGGTGATCGCGGAGGGCGTGGCCGCGGGCGAGTTCCGCTGCCCGGAGCCGGAGGCCACCGCGCTGCGCCTCACCGCCCTTCTGGACGGCCTGGCGGTCCAACTGACGTCCTACGCGGGCGCGGTGGCCAGGTCGCGGGCCCAGGAGTGGGTGGACGAGGCCCTGGCGCGGGAACTCGGGCTGGAGGGCACGAGTCCCGCCTAGCGGCGGCTCACGAGCGGGGCCGCCCAGGTGGACGACCCGACCGCGGACGCCGGCGAAACCCACCCCGACCGGCCCCAGGACCGCCTCCGGCTCAAGCCACGGTGGCGATCCGCGTCTTGATGTCGTCCGGCGACAGCACACCCTTGGCGGTCACATGGTCCCCGGAGGACTCCCCCCGCAGCCGGCGTCCGATCCACGGCACCAGGAACTCACGCGCCCAGTGCACGTCGTCCCGCCGCACGTCCAGCGGCCCGCGAGGGGGAAGCGGCGGCCAGGGCTGGTCCGGGTCCGCCGGCACCTCCAGTCCCAGCACCTGTCCTGCACGGAGGGCCACACGCGTGTGGCCCTCGGGAGACAGGTGCAGCCGGTCACTGTCCCAGGCCCGCCGGTCTTGGATGGTCTTCAGGGACCACAGATCGAGCACCGGGCATCCGTACCGGTCGGCGACGGCCCGCACATGTCCGTTGTACGTGGCGATCTTGCCGCGCAGATGCTTGAGCACGGGCACACCACGGGTGTCGAAGCCGGTCGTCACCATGACCGTGCCGCACGCCTGGGTGAGCCGGGCGATGGCCCGCTCGAAGCGTTCGGCGACCTCGTCGGGGTCGGTGCCGGGCCGGATGATGTCGTTGCCGCCGGCGCAGAACGACACCAGGTCCGGTGCCAGTTCGACGGCCTGCGGAAGCTGGTCCTCGACGATCTGGTCGAGCAGCTTCCCGCGTACGGCGAGATTGCTGTACCTGAAGTCGCCCTCGGGCCGCCGGTCCGCGAGAAGTACCGCGAACCGGTCGGCCCAGCCGACGAATGCCCCGTCGGGCCCGGGGTCGCCGACGCCCTCGGTGAAGCTGTCCCCCACCGCCACGTACGACCCGATCACTGAGCTGCTGTCATTCTTCGAATCGTCTGCCACAGCAGTTCATGATTCACCTTCGAATGTGACCTACGCGACCGTAGGAAGGGCTTGACGGTCGGTGAGATAAGCCACTCCTAAAGTGTTGGCCAAACCAGGAATAGCCCTTTCATCAGGAGTGTTGACGCTGCGACCGCCACACCTCGAAGTCGTGGATCAGGGGCCGCACACCGGATTGTCCGACGTAGCGGCGTGCGCGCCCGCCACAGGGCCGCCACGAAATGACCATGAGGAAACACCGAAGGCCGGACCCGGGGATCGGGGTCCGGCCTTCGGTGGCACAGGGGGGGTCGTCAGCCGACGGCGACGCCCTTCGAACGGAGGTAGGCGACCGGGTCCACGTCGGAGCCGTAGTCCGGCGTGGTGCGGATCTCGAAGTGCAGGTGCGGGCCGGTCACATTGCCGGTCGCGCCGGAGAGGCCGATCTGCTGGCCCGCGGTCACGGTCTGGCCGGCCGAGACGGAGAGCTGGGACAGGTGCGCGTACTGCGCGTAGTAGCCGTCGGCCAGCTTGATGACGACCTGGTTGCCGTAGGCGCCACCCCAGCCCGCGGAGACGACCGTGCCCGCGCCGACGGCCTTGAGCGAGGTGCCGGTCGGGACGACGAAGTCGACGCCGGTGTGGTAGCCGCTGGACCACATGCTGCCCGCGACGCGGTAGCCGGTGCCGATGGTGGCGCCGTCGACCGGGAGGGTGAAGCCGCTGGAGCTGCTGGCGGTGGAGCTCTGGGTGGCAGTCGTAGCCTTCGAGGCCGACTTCTTCGGCTCGGCCTTCTCGGTCTTCGCCGCGGACGACGAGGAGGACCCGCTCTTCGTCGTGGCCGCCTTGGCCTTCTTGCCGATCGAGAGCTTCAGACCCGGGTGGATCAACGACGGGTCGTCGCCAATGGCCTGGCGGTTGTCGGCGTAGAGCCTCTTCCAGCCACCGCTCACGTTCTGTTCGTCGGCGATCTTCGAGAGATAGTCACCGGCCCGCACCGAATAGATGCGCACGGTCGAGGTCTTTGCCGCGTGTTTCTTAGCGGCCGCCTTTTCGGCGGACTTCTCAACGGCCTTCTGCGTGACGGGAATCGACTGAACGGCCTTTTCCGACACGGACTGCGAGGTGGCGGCGTGTGCGCCGGTGGCCCCCATGAGCGGGAGAGCGAGAGCGGCTCCCCCGGTTCCGGCGACGGCGATCGAGCGGGCGAAGCGCTGGGACTTCGGGCGGCGGTGCTTACCCTTCGCGGGCATGACGAATTCCTCTCCGGCGCCTGCGAGGTGAGCTGTCGGGTGCGGGCTGGAGATGCCCGGCCGCGCCGAGACGCGACTAAACCCCAAGCCTGTTCCGGAGACCGGAACAGGCAGTTCTACCTGTGGGTCCCCCGCTCCTGCCGTACACGGGTCAGTGGGTGTGGGGAATCCGTTCGGCGGCAGGATTGGGCGTCCGACCGGATCGGTGGCGAACGTAAACGAGCAAGACGCAAAGGGACAAGTGAGAGGTTGCCCGGGTAAGCGTTTCTCTTGATCCCCTATGCGAATTACCGGTCACCCTGCGTGAATCGGACACCCTTCTCCCACCCAAACCCCCTTGGTAAACCTGTGAATTACGTGAACATGACGGGCGACACACCGTCACGGTTATGACGCTCCTCACGTCACGAATTCACAGGAACCCCCATCCCGGAAGGAGTTGGAAGGAAGCCGCCAATTCGGGCAGAAGCCCTAGATGCGACGCAGTCGGATAACCGTCGCATCGAGGTCGCCGCGCAAACCGGTACGAAGTCCGTGATGCAGCAATATGACCCCTCGGTGAACTTCGCCCGTTTCGGGGCATTCGTACGATGCTGTCGGGTCGAGCCCGCGCAGCCGCAGCGAGGGGACGGGCTCGCCGTACTTCTGCGCCTGAAGCCAGGCGAGGACGACAGTCTCGCCCCCGCGGACGTACTGCACCGCGCTCAGTCCGCCCCGCGGAGGCCGCAGCCGGTAGAGGTCGCCATGCTGCACCAGGGGCCTGATCTCCTTGTAGAGCTTCACCCAGCGACCGGCTTCGGCGAGCTCCTCCTCGGTCCACTCCGCCAGGTCCCCGCCTACTCCGAGCACCCCGGCCATCGCGCTCACGAACCGGAACCGCAGCGAGCTCACCCGGCCGTTGAGCTGGGTGTTGGGACTGTCGGTGACCCAGGCGGCCATCACGCGCGCGGGATGGATCTGGCTGAAGCCGTCCTGGATGGCAAGCCGGTCGAGCGGGTCGGTGTTGTCCGAGGTCCACACCTGGTCGGTGCGGCTCAGCACCCCGAGGTCGATCCGGCCCCCGCCCCCCGAGCAGGACTCGAAGGCCACGCCCGGGTGAGCTTCCCGCAACCGGTCCAACAGGGCGTAGAAGCCGCGCACATGGTCGACCCACAGTCGCTGCGGATAGGGCTCGCCGGGCCAGCCCGCGTCCGTGAAGCAGCGGTTGAAGTCCCACTTCACATAGTCGATCGGGGCCGAGGAGAGCAGGGTGTCGAGCTGCTCCCACAGGTACTCCTGGACGTCCTCGCGCGCGAGGTTGAGTATGAGCTGATTGCGGAACTCCGTCCGCTTCCGTCCCGCTTGGTACTGCACCCAGTCCGGGTGGGCGCGGTACAGCTCGCTGTCCGGGTTGATCATCTCCGGCTCGACCCAGATGCCGAACTGCATGCCGAGCTCGCGCACGTAGTCGCCGAGCGGCTTGAGGCCGGAGGGGAAGCGGTCGGGGTTGGGCGCCCAGTCACCGAGTCCGGCCCGGTCGCTGGTGCGGGCACCGAACCAGCCGTCGTCGACCACGAACAGCTCGACGCCCATCGCCGCGGCCCGCCGGGCGAGGGTGCGCTGCTGCTCCTCGGAGATGTCGAAGTTCGTGGCCTCCCAGGAGTTGAACAGCACAGGCCGGTCCTGGTCCGCGTCCGGGATGACGTACGCCCGCTGGTAGGCGTGCCAGGCACGGCTCGCGGCGCCGAAGCCGCCGTCGCTCCAGAGGCCGGCGAAGACAGGGGTCGTGAAGGACTCCCCGGCCGCCAGCCGCAGCAGTCCCGAGTCGTCGTAGCCGGCGCCGCCGGTGATCTGCACGCGCGCGTCGGGCAGCTGGGCCACGGCGATCCGCCAGGACCCCGACCAGCCGAGGGCGACACCGTAGACCTCGCCCCGCTCCTCGGTGGCGTCGGTGTCGAGCGCCACCCACGGCAGGTGCTGGTGGCCGGTGTGGCCGCGGCGGCTGCCGATGACCTTCTCGCCGTAGGTGAGCGGGGTCCGGGTGAGCAGGGACTCGGCGGCCCAGCGGCCGTGCAGCTGGGACAGCCGCCAGCCGTCCTCGCGGTCGGGCAGGGTCCAGGTGGCGGAGTCGGCGCGCAGCAGCTCGACCGGGTCCTGCCCCTGGTTGTCCAGGGTCACCCAGCGCTCCAGGATGTCATCGCGCATCCGGTAGTGCAGCGTGATGGTCAGCCCGTCGTCGCGGAACCGCAGCCGCAGTTCGTCGCCCTCGGTGTCGTACGCCTCGAAGCTCCACTCGGTGCCGCGCCGCACCTCGGTGCGCACGGACAGGGCGGGGCGGGTGAAGCGGGGACCGCCCTCGACGGGGTACTCCTCGCGGCCGTCGAGCGGGGACTCGAAGGGCCAGTACTCGGGCAGCGGACGTACGGCGAGGGCCTCGGCGTCGGCCAGGGCGATCCTCGGACCCCAGTGCAGGTGCAGCAGCTCGTCCTCGGCGGTGAGGTGCAGGGCGTAACTGCTGGCCGGCCCGGACAGAATCCACGTACGGCCGTTCTCGGCGATCTCCAGCATGGTGCTTCCTCACAGATCCGAACAGGTGCCAACAGGTGCACTCAGGCCCCAACATCATCAGGGGCCAACCGTGCTGGTCGCAACGGCTGTGGACAAGTCATTGCCAGGCCCTGTGGACAACTCATTGCCCCAGGAACCCATGTCGTATCGTCGAGAGCGTGCCCCGTCGACGAGCCGCGCTGACGGGGCCCGGCTGGGAGGAGCCCCCGTGACGCAGCAGATCCCGTCGACCGAACCCGAACTGGCAGGTGTCCGCAACTTCCGTGACGTGGGCGGACTGCCGACGGCGGACGGACGGCGGGTGCGGTACGGAATGCTGTTCCGCAGCGGTCACCTCGCGCACGCGACCGCGGAGGACGCGGCCTTCCTGGCCTCGCTCGGCCTGCACACGATCTTCGACTTCCGCAACGCGGCGGACCAGAAGCTGGAGGGCCCCGACGTCGACCTGCCGGGCGTCACCAATGTGAACCTGCCGCTGAGCGACCCCGCCGAGGGCACCTGGTTCTGGAAGATGGTCCGCGACGGCGACATCGAGCAGCTGCGCGAGCTCCTCGGCGACGGCAAGGCCGCGGAGCGCATGACGAACTCCTACCGCACGATGATCAAGGAACGCACCGCCGAGCACTCCCGGGTGCTCCACTCCCTCGCCGAGGACAGCACGCCCGCCCTCATGCACTGCGCGGCCGGCAAGGACCGCGCGGGCCTGTCCGTCGCCGTGACCCTGCTCGCCCTCGGGGTGGAGCGCGAGGCGATCGTCGCCGACTACCTGGAGTCGAACGCCAAGCACCGCCGCTACAAGGTGCGCCGCACCAGCACCTCGGCCGACGCCTACTCCCCCGAGGTCATGGAGCTGCTCAGCCCCCTGTTCGAGGCGCGTGCCGAGTATCTGGAGGCGGCCTTCGAGACCATCGAGGAGACATGGGGCGGGGTCGAGGCGTATCTGCGCGAGGGCCTCGGCCTGACTCCCGAGATCCGTGAGCGGCTGCGGGAGCGCCTGCTCGACTGAGCCGGACGGCCGCTACTGCCCGGCTCCCACCTCGAAGAGGAAGTAGATGAAGGCCGCGAAGACGTGGCCGACCGCGAGGTAGATGATCAGGCGCACCCACAGGGCGCGGGGGAACTTCTCCTCCATGTCACTCATGGCGTCTCTCCAGGGGTGGGGCCCAGGCACAGCGTGGCCGTGGGACTCTGCAACAGGGTGTGGACGAACAGGAGCTCGACACCGTCGGGATCCTGGGCGGCGATGCGGTGCGGGGTCAGCGAGTCGAAGTGCGCGCTGTCGCCCGGACCGAGCCGGTGCGTGGCGTCTCCGAGGCGGAGCCTGAGCCGCCCCTTGAGGACGTACAGCCATTCCTCGCCGGGGTGAACCCGCACGATGTCGCCCTGGGAGCCGTGCGGGACCTGCACGCGCAGGGCCTGCATGCCGCGGCCGGCCGCGCCCGCCTGGAAGTAGGTCCAGCCGCCCGCCACGGTCGGTTCCATGTCGGCGGAGCGCAGCACGGCGTCCCGGTCGGCGGCCCTCTCGCCGAGCAGTTCCGAGACGGTCGTACCGTAGATACGGGCGAGCGCGAGCAGCATCGGCAGCGAGGGCTGGCGCTGTCCGGTCTCCAGCCGGGAGAGATGGGCGGGGGACAGCCCCGCGGCGCCGGCCGCCGCCTCCAGGGTCAGGGAGGCGCGACGGCGCAGGGCGCGAAGCTGGGGAGCCACCGAGGGCAGCTCCGTGAAGGCTTCCGGGGAGGTCATACCTCCATTGAGCCGGAGCTTTGCCTCCGCGGCAAATTTCTTGCCTCAGAGGCAAAAGCCCTTGGGTGGGGCCGTTACCGGTTGGCCACCGCCTGCTTCACCAGCGTCTTTCCGAAGTCCCACATCAGTCCGCCGCCGCTGTGCGCGTCGTCCATGACGTCCGTGAAGGCGTCCACGAACCGGTCCACCTCCTTCTCCCCGACGACGAGCGGCGGGATGAGCTTGATGACCTCCAGGTGGTCGCCGGAGACCTGGGTGAGGATCCGGTGCCGCTGGAGCAGCGGGACGACGACCATCTGCGCGAACAGTCCCTTGCGCGCGGCCTGGAGCATGGTCCAGCGGCTGCGCAGCTTGAGCGACTTCGGCCGGCCGAACTCGATGCCGATCATCAGGCCCCGGCCTCGTACGTCGGCCAACAGCTCGTACTTGTCGATCAGTGCCGCGAGCCGGGACTTCAGCAGGTCACCGGTGGCGCGGGCGTTCGCGACGATCTGCTCGTTCTCCATGACCGACAGGACGGCGAGTCCGGCCGCCATCGCCTGGGCGTTGGATCCGAAGCTCGCCGAGTGCACCAGCACCCGGTCCATCGACGAGTAGACCTTCTTGAAGATCCAGTCCTTGCCGAGGGTGGCGCCGACCGGGACATAGCCGCCGGAGAGCGCCTTGGCCACGCACACCAGGTCGGGCTCGACCCCGTCCTCGTGCTGGTAGGCGTAGAAGTCCCCGGTCCGGCCGAGCCCGGTCTGCACCTCGTCGGCGATGAGCAGCGCCTTGTGCCTGCGCAGCAGCTCCTGTGCGGACCGCAGATACCCGGGCGGCGGCTCGTGCACCCCCTTGCCCTGGATCGGCTCGACGACCAGGGCGGCTACGTCGCCCTTCTTCAACTCCCGGGCCAGGGCGTCGAGATCGCCGAGGGGTACGGCGGTGTCGGGCAGCAGGGGCGCGAACCCGTCCCGGAAACCGGACTCGCCGTTGACCGACAGCGACCCGGTGGTCAGCCCATGGAAGGCGTGGTCGCAGTAGAGGACGCGGGGCTTGCCGGTCGCGTACCGGGCGAACTTCAGCGCGGTCTCCACCGCCTCGGTGCCGCTGTTGCCGAAGAACACCCGGTCCAGGTGCGGGCTGTACATGAGCAGCTTCTCCGCCAGCAGCCCGGGCAGCGGCTGGCAGTCGAAGCGGGTGAGGTCGGCGAGAGAGGCGTCGAGGACGTCGTGCAGTGCCTTGCGGACGACGGGGTGGTGGCGCCCGAGGCCCATCACCCCGAACCCGGCGAGCATGTCCAGGTAGTCGTTGCCGTCCGCGTCCCAGAAGTAGGCGCCCTCGCCACGCTCGTAGACCTTGTCGAAGCCGATGGTGTGCAGCATGCGCGGGAGCTGGTGGTTCAAATATCTGCCGTGCAGCTCGTAACGCTCGGCTCCGCGCTCGGCCAGAAGTCTGCCGAGGTCGAACTCCGTGCTCATTCAGCAGTCTCCTTGACGTCGGCCTGTGCCTTCACGGCCAGGCTCGCGCTGATCCGTCCCGCCACCTCGACCGGAGTGAGGCCGATGTCGGCGAGCACCTCGCCCCGTTTGGCGTGCGCGAGGAACTGCTCCGGGATCCCGAACCGCCGTACGGGCACGTCGACTTCGGCGTCCCCGAGCGCCAGCGCGACGGCTGCGCCCACTCCGGAGGCCCGGCTGTTGTCCTCGACCACGGCCACCAGCCGGTGTTCCGCCGCGAGGCCCGGCAGGGCGGGATCGACGGGCTTGACCCAACGGGGGTCCACGACCGTGCAGTTGACGCCGCGCGCTTCCAGCAGGTCGGCGGCCTGGAGGCAGACGGGCGCCATCACGCCGACGGCGACGAGAAGCACCTCGGGCCGCTCCCCACGGTGCAGCACGTCCATGCCGCCCACGTGGTCCAGGGCCGGGACCACGGGCCCCACCGACTCCTTCGGGAACCGCACCAGCGTGGGCGCGTCGTCCACGGCGACCGCCTCCCGCAGCTGCGCCCGCAGCTGGTCGGCGTCGCGGGGCGCGGCGATCCTCAGCCCGGGCACGACCTGGAGGATCGACATGTCCCACATGCCGTTGTGCGAGGCCCCGTCCACCCCTGTGACCCCGGCCCGGTCGAGGACGAACGTGACCCCGCAGCGGTGCAGGGCGACATCCATCAGGAGCTGGTCGAAGGCCCGGTTCAGGAAGGTGGCGTACACCGCGACGACCGGGTGCAGCCCACCCGTGGCGAGACCCGCCGCCGACACCGCCGCGTGCTGCTCGGCGATGCCGACGTCCCACACCCGGTCCGGGAAACGCGCCGCGAACTTCCCGAGCCCCACCGGGTGCAGCATGGCCGCCGTGATCGCCACGACGTCCTCCCGCTCCTGGCCGATCGCGACGATCTCGTCACCGAACACCGAGGTCCAGGAAGGCCCGTTGGACGGGGCGAGCGGCTCGCAGGTGAGGGGGTCCATCACACCGACGGTGTGGAAGTGGTCCTCCTCGTGGGCGAGCGCGGGCTCGTAACCGCGCCCCTTCTCGGTGAGGCAGTGGACCAGCACCGGCCCGTGGAAACGCTTCGCACGCCGCAGCGCCGACTCGACGGCCCCGATGTCGTGTCCGTCGATCGGGCCGACGTACTTCAGCCCGAGGTCCTCGAACATGCCCTGCGGTGCGAAGGCGTCCTTGAAGCCCTTCTTCGCGCCGTGCAGGGACTCGTAGATGGTGTTGCCGACCACCGGGGTCTTCAGGAGTACGTCCTTGCCCCAGGCCAGCACCTTCTCGTAGCCGTCGGTCGTGCGCAGGGTGGCCAGGTGGTTGGCGAGGCCGCCGATGGTCGGCGAGTACGACCGCTCGTTGTCGTTGACGACTATGATCAGCGGCCGGTCCTTGGCGGCCGCGATGTTGTTCAGCGCCTCCCAGGCCATGCCGCCGGTGAGCGCGCCGTCGCCGATGACCGCGACGACATGCCCCTTCTCGCCCTGCACCTGGCGGGCCTTGGCGAGCCCGTCGGCCCAGCCGAGCGCGGTGGACGCGTGGCTGTTCTCGACGATGTCGTGCTCGGACTCCTCGCGCGAGGGGTAGCCGGACAGACCGCCCTTGCCGCGCAGCTTGGAGAAGTCCTGACGCCCTGTCAGGATCTTGTGCACATAGCTCTGATGGCCGGTGTCCCACACGATGCGGTCGACCGGCGACTCGAAGACCCGGTGGAGTGCGATGGTCAGTTCCACCACCCCCAGGTTGGGCCCGAGGTGTCCGCCGGTCCTGGCGACCGCGTGCACCAGGAACTCCCTGATTTCCTCGGACAGTTCGCCGAGATCCGACTCGGACAGCGCCTTCAGGTCGCGTGGTCCCCGGATGTTCTCCAGAATGGTCACGCTCGGGCCCCCTTCGGTCCGTGCTGTTCAACTCACGGTGACGGCCGGCTCCCCCGACGCGACGCCGTCCTGCTCCATCTGTTCGGCGATCTTCATCGCCTCCTCGATGAGGGTCTCCACGATCTTCGACTCCGGGACGGTCTTGACGACCTCGCCCTTCACGAAGATCTGCCCCTTGCCGTTGCCGGAGGCGACCCCCAGGTCCGCCTCCCGCGCCTCGCCGGGACCGTTGACCACACACCCCATCACCGCGACCCGCAAAGGCACTTCCATGCCTTCGAGACCCGCTGTGACCTCGTCCGCCAGCTTGTAGACGTCCACCTGCGCGCGCCCGCAGGACGGGCACGAGACGATCTCCAGCCGGCGTTGCCGCAGGTTCAGCGCCTCCAGGATCTGGATGCCGACCTTGACCTCCTCGGCGGGCGGAGCGGACAGCGACACCCGGATGGTGTCGCCGATGCCCCTGCTCAGCAGCGCCCCGAAGGCCACCGCCGACTTGATCGTCCCCTGGAAGGCGGGCCCGGCCTCCGTGACTCCCAGGTGCAGCGGGTAGTCGCACTGCTCGGCGAGCTGCTGGTAGGCGGCCACCATCACCACGGGGTCGTTGTGCTTGACGGAGATCTTGATGTCCCGGAAGCCGTGCTCCTCGAACAACGACGCTTCCCACAGCGCCGATTCGACCAGCGCCTCGGGAGTCGCCCTGCCGTACTTCTGGAGCAGCCGCCGGTCCAGCGACCCGGCGTTGACCCCGATCCTGATCGGCGTGCCGTGGTCCTTGGCGGCCCGCGCGATCTCCTTGACCTTGTCGTCGAACTGCTTGATGTTGCCGGGATTGACACGTACGGCCGCACAGCCCGCCTCGATCGCCGCGAACACGTACTTGGGCTGGAAGTGGATGTCCGCGATCACCGGGATCTGCGACTTGCGCGCGATGGTCGCCAGGGCGTCCGCGTCGTCCTGCGTGGGACAGGCGACACGGACGATCTGGCAGCCGGACGCGGTGAGTTCGGCGATCTGCTGGAGGGTGGCGCCGATGTCGGACGTACGGGTCGTCGTCATCGACTGCACCGACACCGGGGCCCCGCCCCCGACCGCCACCGGTCCGACCTGGATCTGCCGCGACACGCGCCGCTCGGCGATCGGCCGGACCGGTACCTCGGGGACGCCCAAGGGAATGGCGGTCATGGCGCTACTCGCGGTTTCCGGAGACCGTCTCACGCATGGCGCGCAGCGACTCCTTGAGCGAGCCCATGGTGGCGAGGACGGCGGTCGGCTCGTAGCCGCAGTGCGCCATGCAGTTGGCGCAGCGCGGGTCCTTGCCGCGGCCGTACTTGTCCCAGTCGGTCTCCTCGATGAGTTCGCGGTACGTCGGCACGTACCCGTCGCTCATCAGGTAGCAGGGCCGCTGCCAGCCGAACAGGGAGTAGTTCGGGATCGCCCAGGCCGTGCACGGGAAGTCGACCTTGCCCTCCAGGAAGTCCAGGAAGAGCGGGGAGTGGTTGAGCCGCCACTTCTTGCGGTTGCCGCCCGCGAAGGCCTTCTTGAACAGCTCGCGGGTCTGCTCCACGCCCAGGAAGTGCTCCTGGTCGGGTGCCTTCTCGTAGGCGTAGGCGGGCGAGATCATCATCTCGTCGACCTTGAGGTCGTCGTTGAGGAAGTTGAGCACCTCGATGATGGTCTGCGGGGTGTCGGTGTTGAAGAAGGTCGAGTTGGTGGTGACCCGGAAGCCACGCTTCTTGGCCTCCTTGATCGCCTCCACGGCCTCGTCGAACACACCCTCCTTGGCCACGGACTCGTCGTGCCGCTCACGCAGCCCGTCGATGTGCACCGCGAAGGCGAAGTAGGGAGAGGGCTTGAACTTGTCCATCTTCTTGCGCAGCAGCATGGCGTTGGTGCAGAGAAAGACGTACTTCTTCTTCGCCACCAACTGCCGCACGATCTCATCGATCTGAGGGTGCATCAGCGGCTCGCCGCCGGCGATGGAGACCATCGGCGCACCGGACTCAAGGACCGCCCCGACGGCCTGCGCCACCGGCATGCGCTGCTTGAGCACACCCGCCGGATGCTGGATCTTGCCGCAGCCCTCGCACTTGAGGTTGCACGCGAAGAGGGGCTCCAGCTCCACGATCAACGGGAACTTCTCCCGCTTGCGGAGCTTCTGTTCGGCCAAGTATGTAGCGACCTTGATGGACTGACGCAGCGGCATGGCCATCTGGCTCACCTCCTGGGGAGCAGCAAGGAACGGTGCCATTCGTAAAATGCGGGAAGGACGGAACGAAGAACGCGGAAGGCTGATATTCCACCGCGTACCGTGCCGATCCGGACGAGTTCATGTTGTGGAGCGTCCACGACCACCCGGACGGCCGCAACGGGGCGCTCGCCCGCGCGCACGGCGCCCAGGAGCGTGGCCGCGGACTCCATGTCGACCGCGATCGCGCCGGTCGCGAGCAGCTCCGACCGCTCGTGGCCACGGACGACGTGATCGGAGCCGGTGAGGGGGCCGGTGTGCACGGTCCGTCCCGGCACGGCCCGTACCAGCTCCTTGACGAGCAGGTCGGTCTCCGCGCACGGAACGGTTCCGTCCGGGTCCCGGGTCTCCTCGGCGACGACCAGGTCGCCGGGGTGCATCCCGGGGGCGAGGCCCGCGCAGAACCCGGTCGCCAGTACGGCGGCCCCGGCGAGGGCCGGGTCGGCCAGGCGCCGGGTGACGGACCGCTGCGCCGCCTTGGGACCCATGCCCGTCCTGAGCAGGGTGACCGGCCCGCCGGCCCCGCCGCGGTCGCCGGTGCGCAGGGCGAGGTGCTCGATGCCGAGGGCGCAGGCGATCAGCAGCGGGGCGGTGGCGGGCTGGGTGCTCATCAGAGGGCCTCGGTCCGGGAGAACGGTTCTCCGTGGACGTAACGGCCCAGGGCGGTGAGCGGGAAGACCTGCCGGTAGAGGTGGTAGTTGATGGAGAAGTCCCAGGGGAAGCCGGTGCCGGTGAAGTAGGGCTCGTCCCAGGAGCCGTCCGCGCGCTGGGTGCTCGCCAGCCATTCGACGCCCCGCTCGACGGCCTTGGAGTCCCTCTCCCCCGCGGCCAGCAGCGCCATCAGGGCCCAGGCCGTCTGGGAGGCGGTGGAGGCGCCGCGGCCGCTCCACTCCTTGACGTACTTGTAGGAGCGCAGGTCCTCGCCCCAGCCGCCGTCGTCGTTCTGGACCTTCTCCAGCCAGGCCACCGCCCGCCGGATCGCCGGGTGCGAGGCGGGGAGACCGGCGGCCGTCAGGGCGGGCACCACCGACCCGGTGCCGTAGATGTAGTTGACGCCCCAGCGCCCGAACCACGAGCCGTCCGGCTCCTGTTCGGCGAGCAGCCACTCGATGCCACGCCGGGTGCGCGGGTCGTGGGAGAGCCCCTCGACGGCCAGCATCTCCACCACGTGGGCGGTGACGTCGGCGGACGGCGGGTCGATGACCTCGCCGAAGTCGCAGAACGGCAGCCGGTTGGGGAACGGACTGGTGTTGTCGACGTCGAAGGCGCCCCAGGCCCCGTTCTTCGACTGCATCCCGAGGTTCCAGCGCACCCCGCGCCCGATGGCGTTCTCCACCCGATCGGGGTCGTGGTGCCGGACCCGGCGCAGCGCGAGGACGACCTCGGCGGTGTCGTCGATGTCGGGGTAGTTGTCGTTGTGGAACTCGAACGCCCAGCCGCCCGGCGGGAGTTGGGGTCGCTTGACCGACCAGTCACCGGGCCGCACGATCTCCTCGCCGAGCATCCAGTCCGCGGCCTTGACGAGCTGCGGGTGGTCGGCGGGCACACCCGCGTCGACGAGCGCGATGGTGGCGAGGCAGGTGTCCCACACCGGCGACTGGCAGGCCTCGATCATCCGGGACCCGTCCTCGCGCCAGATGGCGAACCGGTCCAGCGACTCCAGACCGGCCCGCATGACCGGGTGCTGGAGGTCGTAGCCGAGCAGGTGGAGGGCGATCACCGAGTACACGGCCGGGGGCTGGATGCCGCCCCAGCAGCCGTCGTTCTCCTGCCGCTCGATGATCCAGCGGGCCGCGCTGTTCATCGCGGCTCTGCGGAGTCTGCGCGGGGCGACCTTGCGCAGCTGGTGCATCGCCTTGTCGAGCCGCTGGAAGGCGCCGTCCCAACTCGCCACCGGGGCGAGGGGTTTGGCCGGGTTCGGGTCGGCCGGGTCGGCGTGCAGTTCGTCCAGCGGGAAGGGCGCGGGCCGCACCGGGCGCTTCGCGGACACGATCGTCAGCGGGACGATGGTCTGGCGGGCCCAGCAGCCGAAGTCGTAGATGTTGAGCGGGGCCCACTTGGGGAAGTAGATGAGCTCCGGCGGGAGTTCGGGCAGGTCCTCCCACTTCCACCAGCCGAACAGGGCGAGCCAGATCCGGGTGAACACCCGGGCGGCGGCGATCCCGCCCTGGGCGCGGATCCAGGCGGAGGCCTTCGCCATGTGCGGGGCGTCCGGGGCGTCGCCGTCCAGGCGAAGAGCGACGTACGCCTCGACGGTGGTGGAGAGTTCGCCGGGCCCGCCGTAGAAGCCGGCCCAGGTGCCGTCCTCGCGCTGCTCGCCGCGGATGAACTTGGCGGCGGCCCGGGTGGTCGACTCGTCGCGGATACCCAGGAACTGACGGAGCAGCAGGTCCTCGGCGTCCATCGTGACGTTGGTCTCGAGGTCGCCCTTCCACCAGCCCTCGGCGTCCTGCCGGGCGAGCAGGTGCTCGGTCGCGCGCTGGACGGCACGCACGGCGGCTTCTTGTATCCCGGCCGCCACGGGGGTGTCGAGGTGGGTTTCGCTGGCCGCGGCAGCGCGGGGCGGCAGGGCCCCGGTGCTTCCGTCGGTCGTCGCTGTCATGGCTTCCCCTTCGTGCAGTGTGCAATGTGGTGCTCTGCTGTGGGTCCGCCGTCGGCCGGTGCCTTTCCTTTCCTCGCAGCACCGGCCGGCGACTACGCGAGGGCTATTCGGCCGATAGTGATCATCTCTTTCGTACGACGACGAAGTCGGCGAGCGCCGTGAACCGGTCCCGCACCCGGTCGGGCATGTCGACGGCGTTCAGGGCTTCGATGGCGATGGTGTGCTGACGGCGGGCCTCCGCGGCCGTCCACTCGCGGCCGCCGGCCTCCTCGATGAGGGCGGCGCGGGCCGCGAACTCCTCCTCGGAGAAGTTCTCGAAGTCGCTGCTCTTGGCGTCGGCGGCGAGGATCTCGCCGAGCCGCTCGGAGGCGGCACCGCCCGCCGCGAGCGCGGCCACCACCGGCAACGACTTCTTGCGCTGGCGCAGGTCGCTCCAGGTCTGCTTGCCGGTGGAGTCCGGGTCGCCCCAGATGCCGAGGAGGTCGTCGACGGCCTGGAAGGCGAGGCCGAGGTGGTAGCCGTACTTCTCCAGGGTGTCGGCGGTGCGGTCGTCCGCGCCGCCGAGCACGGCGCCGATGGAGCTGGCGCAGGCCAGCAGGGCACCGGTCTTGTTGCCCTCCATCTCCAGGCACTCCTCGACGCTGACGCGGTCGCGGTGCTCGTAGGAGATGTCCTGGGCCTGGCCGTCGATCAGGGCGCGGGTGGCGGTGGTCAGACGGCGGGTGGCGCGGCCGGCCTCGACGGTGCCGAGTTCCAGCAGGACCTCGTTGGCCAGGGCGAACAGGGCGTCGCCGACCAGGATGGCCTGAGCCGGGCCGTGCACCTTCCACACCGTGTCGCGGTGGCGGCGCTGCTCGTCGCCGTCCATCAGGTCGTCGTGCAGCAGTGAGAAGTTGTGGACCAGTTCCACGGCGACCGCGCCGGGGATGCCGGTCTCGGGCGCGGCACCGGTGACCTCGGCCGAGAGCACGGCGAGCGCGGGTCGCACGGCCTTGCCGCCGTCTCCGTCCGCGGGGTTGCCCTGGGCGTCGATCCAGCCGAAGTGATAGGCGGAAACGGTGTCCATCGGGGATGCGAGACGGTCCACGGCCGCCTTCAGCACCGGAGTGGCCAGGGTCCGGCCGCGCTCCAGGAGCGCGGTCACGTCCACCGCGTTCCTCGCAGCGGCCGTCTCGGCCGGGGGCACAGTGGGCACAGTCTCTCCTCTTGTTGCGGTACCGGAGGTGCTGGGGCCGGATACGCCGTGCTGGTCGAGCATCACGCGGCCTCCTCGAACTCGAAGAGACGGGCGGGGCGGGGCCGGCCCAGGGCGGCGAGGGCGGCGTCCGCCGCACTCACACCACTGCGGACCGCACTCTCCATGGTCGCGGGCCACCCTGTGGCGGTCCACGCGCCGGCCAGGTAGAGGCCGGGGGCTTTCGTACGGGCGCCGGGCCGCAGCCGTCCGACGCCGGGGGCCGGGGCGAAGGTCGCCGTGCGCTCCCTGGTCACGAAGAAGTCCTTCACCTCGGCGCCGCGCGCGAGCGGCAGCAGCCGCTCCAGCTCGGGCAGGTAGCGCGCGCGCAGCGCGGCCACCGGCTCGTCGATCTCGTCGTGCGCGGCCGACTGGGACAGGGCGAGGTACTGGCCCTGTCCCAGTCCGGAGGCGTCGGTGCGGTCGAAGACCCACTGCACGGGGGTGCCGAGGGCCGCGAGGAACGGCTTGTCGAGGACCTTGCGGTCGTAGACCACATGGACGTTGAGGATCGGCGCGGTGCCGATCGCCCGAAGATTTTCCGGGGCGTCCAGCGCGCCCTCCGGCAGCAGGTCACACGCCTCGCCCTGGGCCACGGCGAGCACGACCGCGTCGGCCCGGAGCGTCTCCCCGGGAACCTGCACGCTCCAAGTGCCGTTCTCGTCAGTAGAGATGGAGGTGACGCGTGTACGGACCTCGGTACGCACGCCCGCGGAGTCGAGCGCCTTGCGGGCGAGCCGGTCATGCAGTTCACCCAGCGGGACGTGCGCCCAGCCGATGTCGGCCGCGCCCGGGTCGGACAGCAGACCGGTCTTGAACACCATCGCGGCGAGCCCCAGCGAGGCGTCGCCCGCGACCGCGTTGAGGGTGGCGACCCCGACCAGGTCCCACAGGGCCTCGACGGCACGCGCCGACTGACCGTGCGCGGTCAGCCAGCTGCCGAAGTCCTGTGCGTCCAGGCTCGGATCGGCGAGGTCGAGCCCCTTGAGCGCGAGCGCGGCACGCCCCACCCTGGCCCGCTCGGCGAGCGAGAGATGTGGATAGGTCGCGAGGCTGCGTCCCAGATGCAGGGGCACCGGCAGCGCGTCGCGCCGCAGTCTGCCGAGCCGTCGGCCCGCGGGCCGGGCCAGATCGAGTACGGGCACGTCGAGACGATCCTGCAGCGGTGCCAGCGCCGTCCCCTCGATGCGGTCGAGGAACCAGCGGTAGGCGGTGCAGCAGCGCAGGTAGACATGCTGTCCGTTGTCGACGGTCAGCTCTCCGCGCTGGAAGGAGAAGGCGAGTCCGCCCAGGCGTGGCCTGCCTTCGAGCAGGGTGACGCGCACCCCGGCGTCGGCGAGCGCGAGCGCGGCGGTGATACCGGCGAGTCCGCCGCCGATCACGACGGCGTCCCGTCCGGACCGCTGTCCGTCGGTCATCGCACACCTTCCCCTGCCCGGACGCCGTGGTGCTCGAACGGTGCACGGCCGGCCGTCGCAGTCAGGGACGCCGTCCCGGAGCGGAGGGTTGCGTGCCGCTTTTCTCCGGTGGCATCACCTTGGACCGAATTGTGCACCTCGCCCATCAGGCGCGCCTCCTGACAGGCCGCCGCGTCACATGCCGGGCGTCGAGGCCGGACAGGCCGCGGACGGCGACGTACGCCTTCTCGCGTCCGGGCAGTGAGACCCGGCCGCGCAGCACCGCCTCGGGGTCGCGCTCGATGCGGTCGAGCAGGCGGCGGTAGATGCCCGCCATGGCGGCGACACAGGCACCGCTGCGCCGGTCGAGCATGGGGAGCAGCCGGTAGCCCTCGGCGAAAAGGGCGCGGGCCCGTCGCACTTCGAAGTGCACGAGGCCCGCGAAGTCGGCGCCCTCCGGTGGTTTCGGCCCCTTGAAGCCGGCCGAGCAGCCGAACTTCGCGAGGTCGTCGGCGGGCAGATAGGTGCGCCCGTCCTCGGCGTCCTCCCGGACGTCTCTGAGGATGTTCGTGAGCTGGAGCGCGAGGCCGAGCGTGTCGGCATACTCCGGCGCGCGTTCGGCGGCGCGCGCCCCCGGTTCGGTGCCGAACACACCGAGCGAGAGGCGCCCGATGGCGCCCGCCACACAGCGGCAGTACACCTTCAGATCGTCCCACGTCTCGTAGGTCTCGCCGCGTACGTCCATCAGGACGCCGTCGATCAGTTCGTCCAGGCCGCTCAGCGGGATCGGGAAGGTCTCGGCGGCGTGGGCGAGGGCGACGGCCACCGGATCGGTGTCGTCCTCGGCGACCGAACCCTCGCGCACCCGGGTCAGCATCGCCCTGGTGTCCTCGAGCCTCGCGGCCTTGACGTCGCCCGCCAGCGCGCCGTCGCCGATGTCGTCGACGCGCCGCGAGAACGCGTAGAGCGCCGACATCGCACGCCGCTTGGACGTCGGCAGCAGCCTGATGCCGTACGCGAAGTTACGGGCCTGCTGTCCGGTCACGGCCTCGCAGTAGCTGTAGGCGGCGAGTACCGGTGCGGACGTGTGTGGTGGTGGCTCCACCGTCCGGATCACCTCTCTCCTCGCAGAGTGACGCCCACCTCGCGCAGCAGCTGGAGCTTGCCGGGCTTGGGCGAGCCGGGAAGTACGTCGTACTCGGCGGCGGTGATCGCGCGGAGCGCCGCCCTTCCCCCCGCCACGAACCCTGCGAGCAGCAGCTTCAGTCTGCCGTGGACGCTACCCACCAGGGGGGCGCCTTCATTCAGGAGTTCGCGGGCGCGTTGTGCCTCGTATGCAACCAGAGCGCGCACCGATGCGCCCGCGGTTTTCGTGGCGAGATCCGCCTCCTGGACATGAAAGCGCTTCATGTCCGCGGCGGGCAGATAGATCCGGTCGCGGCCGAGGTCCTCGGCGACGTCCTGGAGGTGTTCGACGATCTGGAGGGCGGTGCAGATCGCGTCCGAGAGGCGGACCCGCTCGGGGGTCGAGGTGCCGGTGACGGCGAGCACGAGACGGCCTACGGGGTTGGCGGACAGCTCGCAGTAGGCGAGCAGGTCGTCATAGGTCTCGTAGCGGGTGACGAGCTGGTCCTGGCGGTTGGCGGCGATCAGACCGAGGAAGGGCTCGGGGGTCAGCGCGCGGCGGCGGACCGTGGGCCGGAGGCGGCGCAGCAACGGGTGGCGGGGCTCTCCGGAGAAGACGCGGTGCAGGTCGGCCTCGAAGGCGTCCAGCAGGACCAGCCGGTCCTCGGCCTCCGCGGGCGACACGCCGAGCAGCCGGGCGTCGGCGCCGCCGGGGGCCAGGTCGCCGTCACCGATGTCGTCGACGAGGCGCGCGAAGCCGTACACCGCCATGAGGTCGGTGCGCCAGTCCTTGGGCAGGAAGAACGGAGCCACGGGGAAGTTCTCCGCCGCGGCTTTGTCGAGCGTTCCGCGCTCCGTCACTCCGGGGCGCGTCGTGCCGGTCTCCGTCATCGTGGCCTGCCCGGGGCGGGGACGGCACGTGCTGCGTTGAGCTGGGGAGTTTCCGTAGCCATCGCCGTCACATCTCCCGTTCTACACCGCCGACCCAATACACACTATTTCGGACACGCCGCCCGGCCGTCCGCGCGGCGTCCCAGTGATGGGGTGTCGCGCATTATCGCCCTACTTGCCGCGATTGGGCACCGGTACAGCTTACGTTGTACAACGCGGCAAGGATCCTCGGGGTGTCCTGCACATCACAACAACACACCGATTGGCCCCAAGATTCCTAAGGGGCGCCGAAGTTGACGCTTCCTTTGCAGACGCGTGGCCCCGCCGGAACAGTTCCGGCGGGGCCCGGTCGAGCGGAGCGGTGTCTTTCGTCCGGGGCGTGGTGGACTACTTGCCCGTGAACTTCTCGTACTCCTTGATGACCTCATCGGTCGGGCCGTCCATGCGCAGCTCGCCGCGCTCCAGCCACAGGACGCGGTTGCAGGTGTCACGGATCGACTTGTTGTTGTGACTGACGAGAAAGACCGTGCCGGCCTCCTTGCGCAGTTCCCGGATGCGTTCCTCGGAGCGCTTCTGGAACTTGCGGTCACCGGTGGCCAGGGCCTCGTCGATCATGAGGACGTCGTGGTCCTTGGCGGCGGCGATGGAGAAGCGCAGGCGGGCCGCCATGCCGGAGGAGTACGTGCGCATCGGAAGGGTGATGAAGTCGCCCTTCTCGTTGATCCCGGAGAAGTCGACGATCTCCTGGTAGCGCTCCCTGATCTGCTCCCGGGACATGCCCATGGCGAGGCCGCCCAGGATGACGTTGCGCTCCCCGGTCAGGTCGTTCATCAGGGCCGCGTTGACGCCGAGCAGGGAGGGCTGGCCGTGGGTGTAGACGCGGCCGCTCTCGGCGGGCAGCAGGCCGGCGATGGCCCGCAGGAGGGTCGACTTGCCGGAGCCGTTGGAGCCGATCAGTCCGACCGCCTCGCCCTTGTAGGCGACGAAGGAGACGCCCTTGACGGCGTGCACCTTGCGCACGCCCCGCGCGGCGTCGTCGGAGCCTCGCTTGAGGATGCGGCTGAGCGCGGCGGTCGCGCTGCCCTTGCCGGTCTTGGCGCCGTTGACGCGGTAGACGATGTGCAGCTCGTCCGCGATGACGGTGGGGATCTGCGCGTCCGCGGTGCCCGTGAGGGTCTGCTCGTCCCTGATGTCCTCAGCCACGGCCGTACCTTTCCTCCGCCTTCCAGAAGTACACGAAGCCGCCGAGCGCGAAGAGCGCGGCCCAGCCGCCCGCGGCCGCCCAGACGTGGTCGGGCAGGTTCTCGGCGCCGTACTCGTCGATCAGGGCGAAGCGCATGAGGTCCATGTAGATGGCCGCCGGGTTCCACTGGAGGACCGTGGCGACCCACTGCGGCTTGTCGGCCAGCATGATCGGGATCGAGAACATCACGCCGGACGCGTACATCCACGTCCGCATCACGAACGGCATGAGCTGTGCCAGGTCGGGGGTCTTGGCGCCCGCGCGGGCCATGATCAGCGCGAGGCCGGTGTTGAAGAGGAACTGCAGGAACAGCACCGGGACGATGAGCGCCCAGGACAGGTCCGGGTAGTGGCCGAAGCCGACCGCCACGGCGAACAGCACGACCATCGAGAACAGCAGCTGCTGGAGCTGCTGGAGCGCGAAGGAGATCGGCAGGGACGCCCGCGGGAAGTGCAGCGCGCGCACCAGACCGAGGTTGCCGGAGATGGCGCGCACGCCCGCCATGACGGAGCTCTGCGTGAAGGTGAACACGAACACACCCGTGACCAGGAACGGGATGTACACGTCCTTCGACATGCCCCGGCTGGCGTTCAGGATGACGCCGAAGATGAAGAAGTACACGCCCGCGTTCAGCAGCGGCGTCGCCACCTGCCACAGCTGGCCGAGCTTGGCCTGGCTGTACTGGGCGGTCAGCTTCGCCCGCGAGAACGCGAGGATGAAGTGGCGCCGGTCCCAGAGCTGGCGGACGTACTCGACGAGCGAGGGCCTGGCGCCGCTCACGGTCAGGCCGTACCGGCCGGCGAGCTGCGCCGCCGTGAGGCCCTCGTCGGGCGACGCGGGCGCGCTCACCGCGACCGTGCCGTCGTGCGTTGTCTCACTCACTGATGGATAGCTTTCCTCTTCGGGATGCTTCTGGATGCGCGCCTGTGCGGACAGGGCGGGAGCGCGGGCCGCGGTGCGGCCCGGCCGCTCTCGGCAACGAGCTTGTCAGATGACCGGGGGCCGGCCCAATCGGGTCAGGCGCCAGACGGTACGCCACTTCATCGGCCTGCGCGGTCCGCACGGTGTGCTCCAGCCCTCCCGGAAGCCGCCGAACCAGGCCTTCAGGGCGGGCCGCGAGGGGCGGCGCAGCAGGGTCAGCAGCATCCAGACACCCAGGTAGACCGGGACCAGGAGCGCGGGCAGGTTGCGGCGGGCGAGCCAGACGCGGTTGCGGGCGACCATGCGGTGGTAGACCGCGTGCCGCGAGGGCGCGGTCGTCGGGTGGTACAGCACCATGTCGGACCGGTAGTCGATCATCCAGCCCGCGTCGAGGGCCCGCCATGCCAGGTCGGTTTCCTCGTGGGCGTAGAAGAACTCGTCCGGGAGGCCGCCGACTTCGGCGAAGACCTGGGTGCGTACGGCGTTGGCGCCGCCGAGGAAGGTGGTGACCCGGGAGGAGCGCATCGGGTCGGCGGCCCGCAGCCGGGGCACGTGCCGACGCTGGGTGACCCCGGTGTCGGGGTCGGCGATGCGGAAGCTGACGATGCCGAGCTTCGGGTCGGCCGTGAAGGCCTGACGGCACAGTTCGGCGGTGTCGTGGTTCGGGAGGAGACCGTCGTCGTCCAGGAAAAGCAGTATGTCGACGTCGCGACCGCTGGGCCCGAAGGCCTCGATGCCGACGTTGCGGCCGCCGGGGATGCCGAGGTTCTCGGGCAGCTCGATGGTCCGCACGCCCTCGGGGACGTCCGGGACGGGCGAGCCGTTGCCGACGACGACCACCTGGACCGGGTCGCCGTCCTGCTTGGCGACCGAGTCGAGCAGGGCGCGCAGCTCCTCGGGGCGGTTGCCCATGGTGATGATGACCGCGCCGACCTTCATGCCGGTGCTCACTTCAGCCTGCTGGAGGCGAGGATCGAAACGAGGTGCAGCAGGGTCTGGAGCAGGGCGATCCCGGCCATCACCGCGACGCCGAGCCGCGTGAAGAACAGGTCGTCCCGCATCTGGTCCACGACTGCCAGGACCAGGATCACCAGGGACGCCTCTATGCCGAGGATCAGCCGGTGGAACTTGAACGCGGCGGCGGCCCGGCGGGCCAGCGCCATGCCGGAGGAGCGCATCTCGGCGGCGGCCTCCTGGACGGGAGGCTTGCCCGTCTGGTGCCGGGCGACCCCCACGAGGTCGGTCTCGGCCTTGATGAGGATCGCACCGAGGGCGGCCAGGGTGCCGAGGAAGGCCCACAGCCAGTCGATACGACCGCTGCCGAACAGGTCGGCGGCGCGCAGACCGAAGCCGACGAGCACGGCAGCGTCGGTCAGGTACGCGCCGACGCGGTCCAGGTACACGCCGTTGAGCGAGTACTGCTTCTTCCAGCGCGCGATCTCGCCGTCGACGCAGTCCAGCAGCAGGTACATCTGGACGCACACCACGCCGAGCACCGCCCCCGGGATCCCCGGCACCAGGAGGGCCGGGGCCGCGAGGACACCGAAGACGGTCATCAGGTACGTGAGCTGGTTGGGCGTCACCCTGGTGTTCACCAGGTAGCGGTCCACCCGCAGGGACACCTCACGCATGTAGAGGCGTCCCATCCAGTGCTCACCGCTGCGCCGGTCCTTGACCCCTGCGGGGTGGACGACCGGACGGAGTTCAGCTACCGATGGCCTTGACATAGTCGGCGTAGGTGTCCTTGATCTGGTCGGTCTTGAGGTCGAGGTGTTCGAGGATGGTGTAGCGGCCGGGGCGGGTCTGCGGGGCGAACTCCACTGCGCGGACGAACTCCGCGGGTGTGAAGCCGATTTCCTCCGGCAGCACCGGAAGTCCGTGCCGGCGCAGTACCTCGGCCATGTACGCCGATTCCTCGTGGGCTCCGCGCAGGTACATCGCGAAGGCCGCGCCCAAACCGCACTGCTCGCCATGGGCGGCGGCGCGCTTGGGGTAGAGCAGGTCGAACGCGTGGTTGATCTCGTGGCAGGCACCGGAGGACGGGCGGGAGTCGCCCGACACCGACATGGCGATACCGGTGAGGACCAGTGCCTCGGCCAGCACCTGGAGGAAGTTGTCGTCGCCGACTCCGCCGGGGTGGCGGAGCACCGCCTCGCCGGCCTGGCGGGCCATCGCCGCGGCGAGACCGTCGATCTTCTCGCCGTTGACGCGGTTGGCCAGTTCCCAGTCCGCGACGGCGGAGATGTTGGAGATGACGTCGCCGATGCCGGAGCGCACGAAGCGGACGGGGGCCTCACGGATCACGTTGAGGTCGATGACCACGGCGATCGGGTTCGGCACCCCGTACGAGCCGCGGCCGGCGTCGTTGTCGAGGGTCGCGACCGGCGAGCAGAGACCGTCGTGCGCGAGGTTGGTGGCCACGGCGACCAGCGGCAGGCCCACCCGGGCCGCCGCGAACTTCGCGCAGTCGATGATCTTCCCGCCGCCGAGGCCGACGATCGCGTCGTAGTGGCCGGCCTTTATGTCGTTCGCCAGCCGGACCGCGTCGTCGATCGTGCCGCCGCCGACCTCGAACCAGGTGGCCCCGGGCAGACTCGGCGCGATCCGCTCGCGCAGCCTGGCACCCGAGCCGCCGCTGACGGCGACGGCGAGCTTGCCGGACTGCGAGATACGTTCGTCGGCGAGCACACAGCCGAGGTCGTCGAGGGCACCCGGGCGGATGTCCACGACGAGCGGTGAGGGGATCAGCCGGGTCAGTACTGGCACGCGATCTCCCGTCCACGGGCGAGGTCGTCGTGGTTGTCGATCTCCACCCACGGGACGTCGCCGATCGGCGCGACGTCGATGCGGAAGCCGCGGTTCACGAGCTCCTGGTAGCCGTGCTCGTAGAACTGCTGCGGGTCGGTCTCCCAGACCGTCTTCAGCGCGTCGGCCAGTTCGGGGGCGGCGTCGCCCTCGATCAGGGTGACGCCGATGTACTCGCCGGTGGCCTCGGCGGGATCCATCAGCTTGGTGATCTTCGTCATGCCCCGCTCGGGGTCGACGACGACCTTCATCTCCTCGTCGGCGAGGTTCTTCACCGTGTCCAGGGCGAGAATGATCCGCTTGCCCTCGCCGCGGGCGGCGAGCAGCGTCTTCTCGACGGAGACCGGGTGCACGGTGTCGCCGTTGGCGAGGATCACGCCGTCCTTGAGAGCGTCACGGCCGCACCACAGGGAGTAGGCGTTGTTCCACTCCTCGGCCTTGTCGTTGTCGATGAGGGTGAGCTTGAGGCCGTACTTCGCCTCCAGCGCCGCCTTGCGCTCGTACACGGCTTCCTTGCGGTAGCCGACGATGACCGCGACCTCGGTCAGACCGATCTCGGCGAAGTTGCCGAGGGTGAGGTCCAGGACCGTCGGTTCGCCCTCTATGCCCGCGGGGCCCACCGGCACCAGAGCCTTGGGGAGGCTGTCGGTGTAGGGGCGCAGACGCCGTCCGGCGCCGGCCGCCAGCACGAGGCCGATCATGCGGGTTCTCCTTCGTCGTGTACGGCGGGAGCCCCAGCGGACACCCAGAAGCGGATGCTCTCGACGAGCACCAGCAGGGCCACGGCCACGGCCAGGACCGTGAGCGCGACCGTGAACTGCGAGGCGGTGAGCAGCGCGGCCAGGACGGTGACGAGCAGAGTCCGTCCTTCGTGCCCCCCGACGGCGCGCACCAGCCAGGCCGGGGGCGCTCCGGCGTTGCCGCGGATGCGGTACACCGTGTCGTAGTGATGGTAGGCGACGGCGCCCACCAGCCCGAAAGCCGCTGGCAGGGCTCCGTTCACGTCCGCCTTGGCTGCCAGGATCAGGACGGTGCAGTACTCGGCTGCCCTGAAGAACGGGGGGATCAACCAGTCGAGGGCGCCCTTGAGGGGGTGCGACACGGCTTCGGCCGACAGCAGGACGTAGAGCCCGGCGAGCAGGACGACCTGCCAGGCGGGACCCCATGCCCAGGCCGCCAACACCACGGCGACCGCGCCGGCGGCGGCGCTGAGCGGCGCGGTCCTGCGGACCGGGCCCGGCAGGAAGCGCACGATCAGTTCGGCCAACGGTCCGCTGTCCGCGAGGTCCGCCAGCGCCTGAGCCGCCCGGTCCGTCCGCTTGGCCTTGCGGGTCAGCGACCGCAGCACCCGCCCCGCCGTGGTGTACGTCGCCGCGAAGGCGCATCCGACGAGAAGGACGTAGAAGGTGATCCGCGGTGTCGTGACCGCGGTGAGCACCGCGATCATCGCCCAGCGCTCCCCGATGGGCAGCACGATCATCCGCCGCACCCACACCGTCCAGCCGACGCTGTCGAGCTTGTCCGAAAGGGCGGCCGTGGGGCTGGTGTTGGCGGTGGCGTCGTGATTCGCCTCGTTGAAGGAGAAGTCGACGACGTGCCGGCAGGTCTGGAGGATCATCGCGCCGAGCGCCAACGCCCATACGTCGTCGCCGCCCCGGGCCGCGCCGAGGGCGAGGCCGGCGTAGTAGGCGTACTCCTTGGCGCGGTCGAAGGTGGCGTCGAGCCAGGCGCCCAGGGTGGAGTACTGCAGGGAGTAGCGGGCGAGCTGGCCGTCGGTGCAGTCCAGGACGAACGAGGCGATCAGCAGGACGCCCGCCGCGATGAACCCTCCGCGCGTGCCGGTGGCCGCGCAGGCCGCCGCGATGAGCGCGGTGAGCAGGGAGGCCGTGGTGACCTGGTTCGGGGTCAGGCCGCGACGGGCGCACCAGCGGGCGATGTAGCGGGAGTAGGGGCTGATGAAGTACGTGGTGAAGAAGCCGTCGCGGGACTTCACGGCGGACTTCAGGCGTACGGCCTCGTCGTCGACGTCCGCGACGGCCTGCCGTGCCTCGTTGCGGGCCTGCGGGTCGGCGGGGACCGCGGCGACCAGGCTGCCGAGCTCGGGGCGGTACACCTCGGCGCCGTCCTCGGCCAGCGCGGTGACGATGCGGTCGGGAAGGCTGTCCACGGCGACCGCCGTGCCGCCGCCCTCGGAGTTCTCGCGGGCCAGCACGCGGGTGAGGGTCACCCGGCCGTCGGGCTGCGCGGTGACGGCGCCGGGCAGGGCGGCGAGCGAGAAGCGGGGGTCGGTCAGGCCCAGGCGCAGCGCGTGGACGTGGCCGACGAATCGGGCGTCGACGAGGGCGACGCGCTGGTCGCAGGGTGCCTCGGCGACCAGCCGCTCGGCGTCGGCGGCGTCCGCGGCGACCCGCACGTCGAAGCCGAGGGACCGCAGATCACCCTCGATCGACGAACCGGGGACCGGCTGACCGGTGAGGATGGCGGTCGACAACCGAACTCACTCCCTGGGTGCCGACGCTCGGGCGCCGGTCATGTGCACGATGGGGGCGCCCCTTGGCTGTACCAGGCGGGCGGCATGTCGGCAGAGGCTATCGGATGCCAAGAAGGCGGCGTTCACCGCCCGTTAACGGACCGATCAACAGCGTCTCCCCCGGCCTTTGCCGCGATCATCATCGGTGATCCGGGCCCCCGCCCACAAACCGCGCCCCACAGAGCGGACATCCGGGACATCGTGAGGGCCCGGGAGCGTCGGCATAGGGTGGACGACCATGACGTGGCTGATCACCGGCGGTGCCGGGTACATAGGGGCACATGTGGCGCGGGCCATGACGGGGGCCGGGGAACGGGTGCTCGTCCTGGACGACCTCTCGGCCGGGGTGCCCGCGCGGCTCCCCGCCGACGTGCCGCTGGTCCGCGGCTCCTCGCTGGACGGCGGCCTTCTCAAGCGGGTGCTGGCCGAGCACGCGGTGACGGGTGTGGTGCATCTCGCGGCGCGCAAGCAGGTCGCCGAGTCGGTGGCGCAGCCGACCCGCTACTACCAGGAGAACGTCGGGGGGCTGGCGACTCTCCTGGAGGCGGTCGCGGAGGCCGGGATCGAGCGCTTCCTCTTCTCCTCCTCGGCGGCCGTCTACGGCAACCCCGATGTGGAACTGATCACGGAGGAGACGCCGTGCGCTCCCGTGAACCCCTACGGCGAGACGAAGCTCGCCGGGGAGTGGCTGGTGCGGGCGGCCGGACAGGCACACGGGATCTCCACCGTCTGCCTGCGCTACTTCAACGTCGCCGGGGCCGCGGCGCCGGAGCTCGCGGACACCGGTGTCTTCAACATCGTGCCCATGGTCTTCGACCGCCTCACCCGCGACCAGGCGCCGCGGATCTTCGGCGACGACTACCCCACGCCGGACGGCACCTGCATCCGTGACTACATCCATGTGTCCGACCTGGCCGAGGCACACCTCGCGGCGGCCCGGCGGCTGTCCGAAGGCGGACAGGGAGGTGACCTGACGGTCAACATCGGTCGCGGCGAAGGCGTCTCCGTACGCGAGATGGTCACGGTGATCGGCGAGGTGACCGGAGACCGACGGCCCGCGGTCGTGGAGCCCCGGCGTCCCGGGGACGCACCCGTGTCGGTGGCCTCGGCCGCCCGGGCCGCCGAGACGCTCGGCTGGAGCGCGCGCCTGGGGGTGCGCGAGATGATCGACTCCGCCTGGCGCGGCTGGCTGCTGCACCACCAGTGAGCCTGCCCTGACCTGCGATTCGTTTCCGCAGGTCAGGGCACATGACAACGGTGTTCAGTGCCGCGTTGCCCGGTACCCCCCGCCCGTAGTTCACTGTGATCCCGGACGGACTGTCCGCGAGCGACGTAGGAGGCGGCTTCCATGGGGGCAGGGCACGATCACGGCCACGCGCACTCGCATGCGCCGGCCGGCGGTACGGCGACCGCGGCGTACGTCGGCAGGCTGCGGGGGGCGTTGTCGATCACGCTCACCGTCATGGTGGTCGAGATCGTCGGCGGCATCGTCGCGGACTCCCTCGCCCTGGTCGCGGACGCGGCGCACATGGCGACGGACGCGCTGGGCCTCGGCATGGCCCTCCTCGCGATCCACTTCGCGAACCGGCCGCCGACCGGCAACCGCACCTTCGGGTACGCCCGCGCGGAGATCCTCGCCGCTCTCGCCAACTGTCTGCTGCTGCTCGGAGTCGGCGGCTACGTCCTGTACGAGGCGATCCAGCGGTTCGTCACGCCGGTCGACACCGAGGGCGGGCTGACCATCATGTTCGGTGCGATCGGTCTGGTCGCGAACATGATCTCGCTGACCCTGCTGATGCGCGGTCAGAAGGAGAGCCTGAACGTACGGGGGGCGTTCCTGGAGGTCGCGGCGGACGCGCTCGGCTCGCTCGCGGTGATCGTCTCGGCCGCGGTGATCCTGACCACGGGCTGGCAGGCCGCCGACCCGATCGCCTCGCTCGTCATCGGCGTGATGATCGTGCCGCGCACCTTCAAGCTGCTGCGCGAGACCCTCGACGTCCTGCTGGAGGCGGCACCCAAGGACGTCGACATGGCGGAGGTGCGCACGCACATCCTGGCCCTGGACGGCGTGGAGGACGTCCACGACCTGCACGCCTGGACGATCACCTCGGGAATGCCGGTGCTGTCCGCCCACGTGGTGGTGCGTTCCGACGTGCTCAGCGCGATCGGCCACGAGAAGATGCTGCACGAGCTCCAGAACTGCCTCGGTGACCATTTCGACGTGGAGCACTGCACCTTCCAGCTGGAGCCGGTCGGGCACGCGGAGCACGAGGCGCATCTGTGCCACTGACACACGTGTACGGTGCATGAAACGCCCGTTCTGGCGGAATGCAGCGATCCGGCACACCTTCGCGTCCTCCACCCCACAACCCCGCCCCGAGCGGTTCCCCGCCCGCCGCGCCGGGCACGATCAACTGCCGGGAGTGCCGGACACGTGCGGCACACTTGGGGCGCGAAGACCGATGTGAAGGATGGGTATGCCGACCACACCTGCCACCACGACGCACACTCCGTCGAACGGCGCCGCGAACGCGATCCTGCTGGAACTGGTCGACGAGCACGGTGTGACGATCGGCACCGCGGAGAAGCTCGCCGCCCACCAGCCGCCGGGACAGCTGCACCGCGCCTTCTCGGTGTTCCTCTTCGACGAGCGGGGCCGGCTGCTGCTGCAACAGCGCGCGCTGGGCAAGTACCACTCCCCCGGCGTGTGGTCCAACACCTGTTGCGGCCACCCCTACCCGGGCGAGGCGCCCTTCGCGGCGGCGGCCCGGCGGACGTACGAGGAGCTGGGGGTCTCCCCCTCGCTGCTCGCCGAGGCGGGCACGGTCCGCTACAACCACCCCGACCCGGACTCGGGCCTGGTCGAGCAGGAGTACAACCACCTGTTCGTCGGCATGGTGCAGTCCCCGCTCGGTCCGGACCCGGAGGAGGTCGCCACGACCGCCTTCGTGACCCCGGCCGAGCTGGCGGAGCGGCACGCGAAGGACACCTTTTCCGCATGGTTCATGACGGTGCTCGACGCGGCCCGTCCCGCGGTCAGGGAGCTGACGGGCTCGTCCGCCGGCTGGTGAGGGGCCCGCGGGCCCTCAGGACACGCGCACGGCCTTGAGCGGCAGGGCGGCCCAGATCACCTTGCCGCCGCTGGACGTGTGCTCGACGTCGCAGACCCCGCCCGCCTCGCGGGTGATCTCGCGGACCAGGAGCAGTCCCCGGCCGCCCTCGCCGCTGTGGTCGGTCTCCAGGGCGGTCGGCCGGTAGGGGTGGTTGTCCTCCACGGACACCCGCACCCACTCCGCGCCCACGGCCACCTCCACGGCGAGCATCGGCGAGAGCAGGGCCGCGTGCCGGACCGCGTTCGTGACGAGCTCGGACACGATCAGCAGGAGGCCCTGGACGAGGTCGTCCGAGACGGGCACTCCCTGGCGGTACAGCAGGTCCCGCACGGCGTGTCGCGCCTGCGGGACCGACGCGTCGACGGCGGGGGCGGTGAACCGCCACACACCCTCGTACGGCAGCGGGTCCGGTGTGCCCCGGTCGACGGGGTCCGGTTCGAGGGGGTCTTCTCCGCTGTCCGTCGGGCGGGGGCCTGACCCGCGCCCATGGTCGTCCATTCTTCGGTCGCCACCCTTGCGCTCGATTGTCACCACATGTCGAGTGTTGGCAGCGCACCGCTCCCCTCCGGATGTCTGAACAGAAGTCAGCGCATATCGAGTGCCCCTGACCGATTCCGCGCGGAACTATTCGGATGGTGTCGGCTTGGCGACTGCTTCGTGCTGCTCGGTGACCATGCCGACGATCTTTCGTCCGCCGAAGCCGGTGGCGATGAGCCCGAGACCGTCGAAGAGCAGGCTCAGCGAGAAGAAACAGCCGATCGCGTACTTGCTGCTGCTCGGCCAGGAGGCCAGCACCAGGATGCCCAGCAGCAGGCCGAAGGCGCCCTGCACGAGCGTCCAGCCGAACTGCGGTCCCCGCACCACCAGACTGCCGACCAGCCGGAACACCCCGCCGGTCAGGAAGAGCAGCGCGGCGAACATGGTCAGCGCCGCGGCCGCCGCCTGCGGCCGCACGATGACGACGACGCCGGCCGCGATGTCGAGTGCGGCGACCACGACACCGAGCCAGAAGAAGTTGGAGCCCCGGGCCTGGACCGCGTGCAGCAGTCCGACCACGCCGCCGATCAGCAGGAGCCAGCCGAACAGGATCATCGAGGTGAGCGTGGCCACCCCGGTGTACATCAGCCCGACGAGGCCGGCGAGCACCAGGATCACACCGAGCGCCGCCAGCCAGCCGAAATCGCGGCTCAGCTTGGCCGTCTCCGGGTTCTCCGCCTTGTTCACCGCCATGCGGGGCCTCCTCGCGCTGCGGGCCCCTTCTTGATCGTGCGCTCGGGGCGTACGGCTAGCATCCGACGCATGGAGCTCTCGGAGCCGCAGCTGCTGCACACTGTCGCCGACTCGGTCGCTACCGTCGTAGTCCACCATCCGGCCAAGCGCAATGCCATGACGGCCGCGATGTGGCGGGCGTTGCCGCCGCTGCTGGACACGCTGGCCGCCGATCCGGACGTCCGGGTGCTCGTGCTGACCGGGCAGGGCGGGACGTTCTGCGCGGGCGCCGACATCTCCACGCTGCGCCGCTCGCCCGAGGAGGCCCAGGGGCTCGCGGTGCGGGCCGAGGAGGCCCTCGCCGCGTTTCCGAAGCCGACGCTCGCGGCGGTCCGGGGGCACTGTGTGGGCGGCGGGTCGCAGCTCGCGGCGGCGTGCGATCTGCGGTTCGCCGAGGAGGGCGCGCTGTTCGGGGTGACACCGGCGAAGCTCGGGATCGTGTATCCGGCCTCTTCCACCCGGCGGTTGGTGTCGCTGGTCGGTCCGGCCACCGCCAAGTATCTGCTGTTCTCCGGCGAGTTGATCGACGCGGAGCGGGCACTGCGCACGGGCCTGGTCGACGAGGTGCTGCCGGAGGGCGAACTCGCCAAGCGGGTCGGGGAGTTCACGCGGATCCTGGCGTCCCGTTCGCAGCTGACGCAGGCCGCGGCGAAGGAGTTCGCGAACGGCCGCACGGACCGGGACGCGCACTGGAGCGCGCAGATGCGGGAGAGCGGCGACACCGCGGAGGGGGTCGCCGCGTTCCTGGAGCGCCGTCAGCCGCGGTTCACGTGGTCGGTTCCTGGCCGAGGATGAAACGGCTCCTGGAGCGGAGCAGCTCCACGACGTCCGCGGGTGCCTTCTGCGGGGCCCCGGCGTCGTAGGGCGGCTGCGGGTCGTACTCGATGCCCAGCTGCACGGCCTGGGCGACGAAGTCTCCCGCCGTCCGGCCGATCAGGTCGAGCCCCATGTCGATACCGGACGAGACCCCGGCCGCGGTGACGTACTTGCCGTCCACCACGACCCGCTCCCCGGTCGGTTCGACGCCGAACTTCCTCAGCTCGTCGAGGGCCAGCCAGTGCGAGGTGGCCCGGCGGCCTTCGAGGAGGCCCGCCGCGGCGAGCAGCAGGGAGCCGGTGCACACGGACGTCGTCCAGGTGCTGGTGGCGTCGGCCGTGCGGATCCACTCCAGGAGTGCCTCGTTGGTCATCTGCGGGGTCTGTCCGGGGCCGCCCGGGACCACCACGATGTCGGGGTGCGGCGCCTCGGTCAGACGCATGTCGGCGACCAGGGCGAGCCTGCCGTTGTCCGTGCGGACGGGGCCGGTCTCCTCGGCGACGAAGACGACCTCCGAGTCCGGGAGACGGCCCAGGGTCTCGTAGGGGCCGATCGCGTCCAGGGCGGTGAAACGGTCGAAGAGGACGATGGCGATCTGCACAGGGAGTCCTTTCAGCGGGCCGGGGTCGGGTGGAAGCGGCGGCGGTACTCGGAGGGGGCCGTGCCGAGGGCTTTGACGAAGGCACGGCGCATCCCCTCGGGTGTGCCGTAGCCGCTGGCGCGCGAGATCTCCTCGATGCCGTCGGAGGTGTCCTCCAGCAGGCGGCGGGCGTGTTCGAGCCGGACCCGGTCGACGTACCGGCCCGGCGTCATGCCGGTCTCGGTCTGGAAGGCACGGGCGAAGTGGCGGGGCGAGAGGCGCGCCCGGGCGGCAAGGGCCTCGACGCTCAGGTCGTCGGCGGGGTGCTCGGTGATCCACAGCTGGACCTCGCGCAGCGGCTCGCGCTGCGCGGTCTGGGCGGCGAGCTGGGCGCTGAACTGGGCCTGGTTGCCCGGCCGGCGCAGGAAGACGACCAGATGGCGGGCGATGGCGAGGGCGGCCTTGCGGTCCAGGTCCTCCTCGACCAGGGCGAGCGCGAGGTCGATGCCCGAGGTGACGCCGGCGGACGTCGACACCTGTCCGTCGCGCACGTAGATCGGGTCCGGGTCCACCTCTACGGCCGGGTGGTCGCGGGCCAGCTTGTCGCAGTACGCCCAGTGGGTGGTGGCGCGGCGGCCGTCCAGGAGTCCCGCCTCGGCGAGCCGGATGGCGCCGGTGCACACCGAGACCAGGCGCTCGGCCCGCGGTCCGTGCTCACGCAGCCAGTCGGTGAGGCGCGTGTCGGGGCGCCGGGTGCCCTGGCCACCGGGCACGAGGAGGGTGTGCGGGGCACCGGCCCGCGCGAGGGATTCGTCCGGTACGACGGTCAGGCCGCTGGAGGTGCGCACGGGAGAGCCGTCCAGCGAGGCCGTACGGATGCGGTAGGTGCCCGGGGTGAGCTGCTCGGCGCCGGCGAAGACCTCCAACGGGCCGGTGACGTCGAGGCTCGGACCCGGTGGACTACTCCACCGGCTCCGTGGGCATCGGCGCCACCGCGCCGATATGGGGCGCGGTGACCCGCCGCTATGTGGAGTGTGCCTTCGGCGGATCCGGCACCGGCCGGCAGTACTCGCTGGTCGGCGACGCCGAACTCGACGAGGGAGCAGTGTGGGAGGCCGTGCTGGACCCTGCGGTCTCCGACCTGGGCGAGATCGTGTGGATCGTCGACCTCAACCGCCAGTCGCTGGACAGGGTCGTCCCGCACCTGGCCGCAGACCGACTCCGTGGTCTCTTCAACGCTGCCGGCTGGCAGGTGATGGAGCTGAAATACGGCAGAGTCCTCGAAGTACTCTTCCGGCAGCCGGGCGGAGACGCCCTTCGCCGGCGTATCGACGACATGAGCAACCCGGAATTCCAGCGCCTGCTGCGCTGCGACGCCGACGAGGTACGCCGTCGGCTGCCCGGCACCGGCCCCGATGCGGCCGGCATCACCAAGCTGATCACCGAACTGGACGACGAGAGCTTGGTCAGGGCCCTTGCCAACCTCGGCGGCCATGATCTTGACGGGCTCGACGCGGCATTCGGTGCGATCGACGACACACGGCCCACCGTGATCCTCGCCTACACCGTCAAAGGCTACGGCCTGCCCATGCAGGGCCACCCCCAGAACCACTCCGCGCTGCTCACCGGGAACCAGATCAGTCAGCTGGCGGACCGGGTCGGGGCTGATGTGGACGATCCGTGGCGGCCGCCAGCGGCGGGCAGCCCTGCGGCGGAACTCTGCCGTGAGACCGCACAGCGCCTGCGACGGGAGGAAGTCTCCCTGGCCCCGCCGCAGACTCTGCCGCTCGACCTCGGCCGCACACCCACGTCCACAAAGGCCACCACCCAGGCCGCGCTCGGTCGGACACTGGCCACGCGCACGCACCGCCCTCAGCAACCGCCCGAACTGATCGATCCGCAGCCCCCTGGACGCTTCCACCCACACCCGCTCGGCCCTCAACACCCCAGCCGTACAACGTAGATGCCCTGTTCACGGGCTTCTGCAACACACCGTAAGCACGTCCGAGGCCTGTCGAGCCCAGCGTCTCGCAGGCCCCGGACGTCGGTGCGGGCCACCCCGGTCTCGGGGGGGAGGCCGGTGTGCGATGGCAGCCCGCGCGGAGCCGGGGGGCGGCCGCCACCCTCACAGCAGGCCGCCCGTGCCCGGCCGTACAGGACGCGTCAGCCGGCGGTCATCGCCGTTGCCGCGTATGTCAAGGAGATCAGGGCCAGTACTGCGGCCGGGACGGCCCGGACCGGCGGGTCACCGTGGCGCAGGTGGACCACCGCCGCGGCGGCCATCAGCAGGGCGAAACCTGTCGCGGCGGCCACGCCCAGCGGCGTCCAGGTCAGCCCCGTCAGCAGACCGGCGACCCCGGCCACCTCCAGCGCGCCGACGACGCGGTAGAGCCGTACCGACATGCCGAGATGGGCCGCCGCCTGGCGCATGAACGGCGCCGAGGCCAGCTTCGCCAGCCCCAGCGGAAGGAAGACCAGGGACAGGGCGACAGCGAGCACGGTGGTCATGAGGCGGACCTGCTCTTGCGGCGCTCGGCGCCCAGCCGGACGTAGTGGTCGATGAGGTCGGGGCTGTCCACGGTGGCGGGGTTGACGACCTGCTCGACCGGGGCGCCCTGGAGCAGTCGTTTGATCGGGACCTCCAGCTTCTTGCCGGTGCGGGTGTGCGGGATGCCCGGCACTTCGAGGATCTCGTCGGGGACGTGGCGGGGTGAGGCGCCGGTGCGGACGGCGTCGCGGATCTTCTCTCGCAGGAGGTCGTCCAGGGTCACCCCGGCCGCCGGGACCACGAACAGCGGCATCCAGTAGCCGCCGTCCGGCTCCTCCGCGCCGATGACCAGGGCCTCGGCGATCTCGGGGAGACGTTCGACGACATCATGGATGTCGGCGCTGCCGAGCCGTACACCGTTGCGGTTGAGCGTCGAGTCGGAACGGCCGTGGATGATCACCGAGCCGTGCCCCGTGACCGTGATCCAGTCGCCGTGTCGCCACACCCCGGGGTACGCCGAGAAGTAGGCGTCGCGGTAGCGGCTGCCCTCGGGGTCGTTCCAGAAGTACAGCGGCATCGAGGGCAGGGGGCGCGTGACGACCAGCTCGCCGACCCGGTCGATGACGGGGAAGCCCTCGGCGTCGTACGCGGCGAGCGCCACACCCAGGTGGGGTGCGGACAACTCACCTGCCCAGACCGGCGTGTTGGGGGCGCTGCCCGCGAAGCCGGAGACGATGTCGGTGCCGCCGCTGATGGAGGCCAGCAGAACGTGCTCGCCGACGTGCTCGCGGACCCAGGGGTAGGCGGAGGCGGGCAGGGCGGAGCCGGTGCAGCCGACGACGCGGATCGAGGACAGGTCGTGCGCGGACGGGTCGATGCCGAACTTGGCCATGCCCAGCAGGTATTGGGGGCTGGTGCCGAAGACGGTGACCCGATGGCGGGCGGCCAGATCCCATAGGCGGTCGAGTTTGGCGAAGGGGGCCGGACTGCCGTCGTACGTACACGTCGTGGCACCCGTCAGCAGTGTGGAGACGACCAGGTTCCACATCATCCAGTGGGTGGTGGTGTACCAGAGGAGACGGTCGCCGGGCCTCAAGTCCGAGTGCAGCCCCAGGGTTTTGAGATGCTCCAGGAGCACGCCGCCGTGGCCGTGGACGATGCCCTTGGGCAGGCCGGTGGTGCCGGAGGAGAACACGATCCACAGCGGGTGGTCGAACGGGACCGGTGAACAGGCGAGTTCCTCGGTGCGCGTGGAGGCATCCTCCCAGGGGACCACCAGCGACGGGTACGCCTGCGACGGCCAGGGCAGGCCCATGTGGTCCACCAGCAGGGTCGCCTTCAACGTGGGGAGAGCGCGGGCGAGTTCGAGGACGGCTTCGCGGCGGTCGTGGGTGGTGCCGTTGAACAGGTAGCCGTCGGCGGCGATCAGCACGGTGGGTTCGAGCTGGGCGAAGCGGTCGGCGGCGGCCTTGGGGGCGTAGTCCTGACCGCACACCGACCACACGGCGCCCAGGCTCGCGGCGGCGAGGAACGTGACGATGGCGTGCGGGGTGTTGGGCAGATAGCCGACGACCCGGTCGCCCTTGCCGACGCCGAGGTCGCGCAGGGTGGCGGCCACCGACGCGACCAGGGCACGCAACCGGGCGCCGGTCACCTCGTATCCGGCACCGGTCTCGTCGAGGGCAATGATCGCCACGTCGTCGTCGGCCAGGTTGCGCAGGGCATGGTGGGCGTAGTTGAGGGTGGCGCCGGGGAACCAGCGGGCGCCCGGCATCCGCTCCTCGGCCAGCACCTGCTCGTAGGGGGTGTCGGCGTTGATGTCGAAGTACTCCCACACCGCGCCCCAGAAGCCCTCCAGGTCGGTGACAGACCACTGATGCAGGGTGGCATAGTCCTCCGGGTCCATGCCCTGGAGCCGGGCGAAGTCCGCGATGCGACTGGCGGCCGCAGTCTCCGGATCGGGTGTGAAGAAGGGCGTGCTCATCGCGTCGTACTCCTCAACAGGCTTTTCGGGGCCGTCCGTTCGGAAGGGACAGGGCTTCGGGTGGTGTGCAGCAGGGAGGCCCAGGCGGCGGTCGAGGTGAAGTCGCGGCCGCCTGCCGGGACGATGTCCATGACGACCCGGTCGGGCCGCAGCAGGACCGCATCTGCGTGTCCGGCGCGCAGCCAGGCTGCGAGGGTGCAGTCGTCGCCGAGGTCTGTCACCGGGACGGCGTGAACGCCGAGACTGTGGGCGAGCGCGGTCAGGGAAGGGCCGGGCTCGGTGGCGGTCAGGACGGCGAAGGAGTCGCCGAGCGCCTCGTCGAGCCGGGTGGGCCGTCCGGCGACGCTCACCCATGGTTGGGGGCAGTGTGTGCCCGCCAGCCTTCGGCGGACACTGCGCCGCACGAGCGGTCCGGTGGTCAGGGGTGGGCTGAGGTCGCGGCCGGCCAGCTCGGTCAGGCCGGGTATGCGGCAGGCGGCGGCCAGCGCTCGGCGGCGGAGCGCGGCGGCATCGTCCTGGCCACCGGTCATGGCCCAGCCCATGGCGACCGCGAGGCGGACCACACGCCGTGCGTGCGGCCTGCGTTCGCTCTCGTAGGTGTCCAGCAGCCGTTCGTCGCCGCCCTGCTGGAGGACGCGGGCGAGTTTCCAGGTGAGGTTGTAGGCGTCTCGCAGTCCCGAGCACAGGCCCTGTCCGATGAACGGCGGGGTGAGGTGGGCGGCGTCGCCGAGCAGGAAGACCCGTCCGCTGCGCCAGCGGTCGGCGACGCGGGCCCGGAAGGTGTACTGCGTCTCGCGGACCACCTCGAAGTCCCCGTCGTACGAGGGCGGCAGCCACGGGGCGATCAGTTCGCGGACCGTCTCCTGCCCTTCTCCTTCACGGAGCCGGAACTCCCAGCGGTAGCGGGTCTCGTTCACCCGCATGAAGGTCCCCGGCCGGTCCGGGTCGCAGACCTGGTCGACGCCCTCCCAACAACGGACGGGGCCCGTGGTCTCGGCGTCGATGACGGTCCACTTCTCCTCGAAGTGCAGGTCCTCCCAGGCGCCGCCGATGGCTTCGCGGGTGAGGCTGTTGGCGCCGTCGCAACCGAGGACCGCGTCGGCCCACAGCTCGTGATCGCCGGTGTCGTCGCGGTAGGTGACGCGTACGGGGCCGGTGGAGTCCGGGCCGACGCCGGTGACCTCCACGCCGCCGCGCAGTTCGCACTCCGGGCGCTGAGCCAGGGCGTCGCGCAGCACGCGTTCCAGCTCGGGCTGGTCGAACATGCTGGACTGCGGATACCCGTGGTGCCCTTGCGGGGAGCGCCGGAACTCGGCCATCACCCGGTGCCGGGCATCCAGCAGCCGTAGTCCGTTCGCCGGGCGGGAGATCGCGGTGAACTCCTCGCCGACTCCGGCGGCCTGGAGGATCCGGTGGATCTCGTCGTCATTGGCGACGGCGCGCGGGAGCGGATAGACATCCCGGTGGCGTTCGAGGACGACACTGCGGACTCCGCGCCGGGCCAACAGAAGGGCGGCGGTCACGCCCACCGGTCCGGCCCCGACGATCACGACGGGCAAATGTGCGGCTTCATCGACGGTCATGTGCGGCTCACCTCGGGTATTAGTTCGCGGCCGCGACGGGCGTGCGCTGCTCGCCGAGGCAGATGCGGCCGTCGGGGGTCGCGATCGTCGCCGTGATCACGTCGCCCGGGTTCAGGTAGCGCGGGTTCTTCGCCTGGCTCTTGAAGAACGCCTTCCACTTCACCGCCGGCGGCAGCAGCGCGCCGATCTTCTCGACGGCCTTCGGCGGGGCCTTCAGGGCCGTGCCGCCGGGGGTGCCGGTGAGCAGCAGGTCGCCGGCGTCCAGGGTCTGGAAGCGGGCCAGCAGAGTGAGCGCCTGCGCCGGGCGGACGATCATGTCGGCCAGGGTGCGGTCCTGGCGGAGCTCGCCATTGACGCTCAACTTCAGCCGCAGGTCAAGGAGATGGGCGAAGTCCTCCGGCTCCAGCAACGACAGGTACGGACCGGTCGGCGTGAAGGTGGGGTACGACTTGCTCTCGTAGAACTGCGTCTTGGTCAGCTGCACCTCGCGGGCGCTGACATCGTTGGTGATCACCAGTCCGGCGACGTACGACGGCAGGTCCCGCTCCTCGACCACGGTACCGACGGGCAGCGGCGCGCCCATCACGAGCCCGAGCTCGATCTCGTAGTCGAGGAACTTCACGCGTGACGGCCGGACGACGACCTCGCTGGGACCGCTGACCGAACCGGATGCCTTGCGGAAGAACGCGGGCGGGATGTCGCCCTTGAAGCCCGAATCACGGGCGTGGCTGCGGTAGTTGACCATCTGGGCGACCACCCGGCAGGGCGTGGTGACCGGGGAGAGCGCGACCAGATCGGCGACCGGAGTGCCCGGCCCGCCGGAGGCAGCGGCCTCCCGGACGGCGTCCCGGTCGGCCAGCAGCTCGGCGGTGGTCACGGCCTTGGTCTCGACGGGGACGGCCCGGTCGCCTCGGACGACCCACCAGCCGTCGGCCGTGCGCAGGACATTGGTGCTCATGTCAGTGCCTTCTTCAGAGGGACGGGTCAGGAGTTGGCGGCCTTGAGCAGGCCGAAGAGTCGCGCTGGGTCCATCTCGTTGTCGCCGCGCAGGGCCTCGATGACATCGCGGACCCGCTGCGGGGAGGGGCTCGCGCCGAGGAAGTCGCGGGTGGCCGGCGGGCCCCACTGGGCCAGGCCGCTGGTCGACATGGGCGCCCACCCGGGCTCGACGTCGCAGGAGAACAGGTCACCGTCGGCGAAGTGCTCCAGCATGAAGCGGTCGGGGTCGCGCCAGTAGTCGAACAGCTGGCTGCCCTGGATGTGCCGGCCGATGCCCCAACTGCGCTTGTAGCCACGCTCCTTGAGGTACTCCCCACCTGCGGCGATCGAGTCCAGGTCGCTGACCTGGTAGGCGGAGTGGACGTACCCCGTGCCCGGCCCCAGGTGCATCGCGAGGGTGTGGTGGTCGGCTGGCACGCTGCCCAGGTCGCAGCGGATGAACGCCATTGTCGGACCGCGCCCGCGCTGCCCGTCCAGGAACAGGAAGTCGGACACGATCATCCCGAGGGTGTCCAGGTACCAGTCCAGCGCCCGCGCGAACACCCTTGTCTCCAGCACCACATGGCCCAGCCGCTGGATGCGGGACGGCTCGCGCGGCGGCCGCTGCGTGGTGTTCGTACGACGGTGATCCGTACCGAAGTTGAGCAGCAGCGGCTGCTGTTCCGGCAGCGCGGGCAGCCGCTCGCTGCAGTGCACCACACGCACCGGGAAGCCCGACGGGTCGAGCAGGTCGACGACCTTGCCACCACCAGGAACGTCGGCGTCCCGCACGTCCCTGCCCGTCGCGCGGGCCAGCCGGTCCAGGTCGCCCCGTTCGGCGACGCGGAACGCCGGGCCGATGAAGCGGGACGTACGCCCGCGCCGGATCACCATGCAGGGCGAGCCGGCGAAGGTGCCGCGCAGCCACAGCTCCCGCTCGGTACGCCCGGCGACACCGAAGCCGAAGTCCCGGGCGAAGACCTCCGCCCGGTCCAGGTCGGGCTTCTCGAACTCCAGCCAGGCCAGGTCCGCCACCTTGATCACGGGATTCCGGGAACGGCCGGGATGTTCGCCGCGCAGGGCGCCCTGCTCACTGTGGAGGTCCTGATGGGCCGTGATGACGTCCCCGTTGACGCGTGTTTCAGACATGGAGCCCTCCGAGCAACATTGCCGTAATGAGGAAATCATCAACTGTGACAGTTCCGTCGTCAAGACGCGCGCCGCAAGAAATGATGAATTCATCAGGACTGCGATCGCCATCGTCGCGACGGGTAGACTTTGCGCATGTCTACGTCAGCCCCGCCCAGCAACCGGTTCGAGCGGCGTCGCGCAGAGACCCGTGGAGCTCTTGTACGAGCGGCCCGGCAGATACTCGCCGAGAGCGGCGACACCAGCGCGAGCATCCAGGCGATCGCCGAGCGCGCGGACGTGGGCTTCGGCTCCTTCTACAACCACTTCGACTCCAAGGCGGAGTTGTTCGAGACGGCGGTGGTCGATGCCCTTGAGGAGTTCGGGGAGGCCTTCGACGAGCGTCTGACGGGAATCGACGACCCGGCGGAGCTGCTGGCGGCCGGTTTCCGGCTCAGCGCCCGCATGGCCGACTCCCACCCGGAGCTGATGCAGGTCCTGCGCCGCCGTGGCCACGCGCACATCCACTCGGACAACGGACTGGCCCGACGCGCCCTGCGTGATCTCCAGGTCGGCATCGCCTCCGGCCGCTTCACGCCCCTCGACCCCGTGGTCGCCCTGTCCGCACTGGGCGGCACCCTGCTGTCCCTGGTGGAGCTGCGGTTCGCCCGCCCCGAGGTGGACGGTGACGAGGCTGCGGCGAACCTCGCCGAAATGGTCCTGCGGATGCTGGGCCTGCCCGCGGACGAAGCACACCAGGTCGCCCGACGCCCCTTGCCTGACGCCGCCTGACGACCTCACGCGGACGACGAGTTCGGGTGGAACGTGACCGAGCGGCCCGTGAAGCGGGCGTCGATTCCGTCCTCGGTGGTGGTGACCGAGCGCAGACGGAGCCCTTCCGGCACGTTCTGCAGCGGAATGGGCTCTTCCAGGGCCTTGTCGAGCAGTGATTTCAGCGGAGGGAGCAGTTCACCCTGCTCCGCGCGTACGTCCGTGAAGGCGATGCGGTTGCCGCCGGCCGCCGAGACGGACGCGCTCACGGTCACGTCGCCGACGAGCGGCAGACTCGCCCTCGCGTCGACCCGCCCCGACTCGTCCCCCTGTGACACCTGCACGCCGAGCGCCCTCGACACATCCGCGTACGACAGGAACGCGCTCGCCGTGACGCCGTCCGCGTGAGCCTCGTCGGCGCTTCCCGAGGTCTTCAGCCCGTCCATCCCGACCGTCAGCCTCGTCACCGGGAGCGGCCGGGTGCTGCCGCCGGCCGGAATGTCGTGGGCGGTCAGGTCGACATGGTCCAGCCTGCCCGCAGCCAGTTGGTTCAGCACAGGAAAGCCCCTGACGTGCACTGACGGCCGATCGGCGGTTCCCGTGCCGTCCTGGAACGCCTCGGCCGTACGGCCCTCCGCGCGAGCTGCGGCGATCCGGTCGACCGCGACTCCGCCGACGAGCACGGCCACCAGAGACGCGGCGACCATGATCATGCACCGCCTGGTCCGGGTCGGCGGGCTCGCGTACGTGGAGCTGTCGCCGTAGTAGGCCTCGCCGACGTACTCCTCGTTGCGCTGGGACTGATACATGCTTCTCCTCTTCGAGTGGTGCTGGGGGAAGTGCGCCTACGCGGCGTCGCCGTCGGGGCGGACAAGCCCATGGACGCACGCCGCGGCACTGTCTCCGGCCACGCCCATCGCAATCAGGGCCGCGGTCGCGGTGTCCGTGCCGTCGTCGTTCCAGGCCCCGCTGTTCACGCAGTCCAAAAGCCCCAGCAGGTGCCCCTCCAGGGCCCGGGCCAGGACGGCCGGGGGGATGCCGGTCATGAAGGCACCGTTCCGTTGCCCCTGGCCGATGATCGCCTCCGTCATGTCCCGCGCGGGGGCCAGGACTTCGGCGAGCCGATCGGCTCCGAGGTCCTGGGGGGCGAGGCGGAGCAGGATGCGGTAGCGGTCGGCGACGGGCCACACGGCGAGGACGAAGCGCGCCAGCTCCGTGACGGCGTCCGCCATCGGCGGGCGGGGAGCCGCGAGCGCCTTCCGCAGGGCCCATGTGGCCTCCTCCACCAGCCCCTCCATCAGTGCGGCCCGGCCGTTGAAGTGGCCGTAGACCGTGCGGCGTACCACCCCTGCCGCCTCGGCGATGTCACCGAGGCTGCTGTCGGGGTCACGGTCGAGTTCCTGCCGGGCCGCTTCGAGGATGCGGGCCCGTGTGAGCAGGGTTCGGCTGCGTTCCGGGGCGGCTGTCAGGTGTGCGTGGATCATGTCGAACCTCCGGTAGGCGGGGAGGGCGACTCGATAGTTGCACACCAAAGGGCAATAAACTAGTCTGCACATCAGCGGGCAATTAACTGCCCCTGGTGCCGGGCCTCCTCTTGGCCCCCCTGCGCCGCTCCCATCGATTCCACCCCCGAAGCCACCGCTTCACCCCCTGCCGAGGAGCCCGACCATGCCGCTCTTTCCGAACACACCCGTCGAGAAGATGACGGAGCCCTACCACCGGCGCTGGTGGGCCCTGCTGGTCCTGTGCCTGAGCCTGCTGATCGTGGTCATGGCGAACACGTCGTTGGTTGTGGCCGCCCCCGACATGACCAAGGGCCTGGGGCTGTCCAGCAGTGACCTGCAGTGGGTCATCGACGGCTACACCGTCCCCTACGCCGCGCTGATGCTGGTGCTCGGCGCGATCGGCGACAAGTACAGCCGCCGCGGCGCGCTCGTTTTGGGCCTGCTGATCTTCGCCGGCGGTTCGGTGATGGGCGGCCTGGTCGATGAGACGAGTCTCGTCATCACCGCCCGCGCGATCATGGGTGTCGGTGCCGCCGTCGTCATGCCGGCCACGCTCTCGCTGCTGGTCGCGATGTTCCCGCGCGCCGAGCGCGCCAAGGCGATCACCGCCTGGTCCGCGACCTCCGGTCTTGCCATCGCCGCCGGTCCGCTCGCCGCCGGCTGGCTGCTGGAGAACCACGCCTGGGGCTCGACCTTCCTGATGAACGTCCCCGTTGCCGTCCTCGGCGTCGTCGGCGCGCTGCTGCTGGTGCCGCCGTCGAAGGCGGAGGGCATGGGCCGGATCGACTACGTCGGCGGTCTGCTGTCGATCGTGTCGGTCGGCTCTCTGGTGTACGCGACCATCGAGGGCCCGCACTTCGGCTGGGGCGTCGGCCCGATCACCGCGGCCGTCGTCGCCGGCGTGGGCCTGCTGGCCTTCGTCGCCTGGGAGTTGAAGCACCCCAACCCCATGCTGGACGTGCGCAAGTTCACCGAGCGCCCCTTCGGCGGCTCGATGATGGCAGTGCTGTTCTTCTTCTTCGGCACCTTCGGCTCGATCTACTACTCCACCCAGTTCCTGCAGTTCGTCCTCGGCTACGACGCCCTGGAGACCGGCATCCGCCTGCTGCCACTGGCCGGTGCGGTCTTCGTCGGCGCCGCGGTTACCGGCAAGCTCGCCCCGAAGCTCGGCGTGAAGATCGTGGTCGGAACCGGCATGGTCATCGGCACCGCGGGCGTCTTCCTGCTCACCCGGATCGAGACGGGCTCGACCTACACCGACTTCCTCACGCCCCTGCTGCTGCTCGGCTTCGCCATCGGCCTGAGCCTGTCCCCGGCCACCGACACCATCATGGGCTCCTTCCCCGAGTCGGAGCTGGGCGTCGCCGGCGGCGCCAACGACACCGCCCTGGAACTCGGCTGCGCCCTGGGTATCGCCATCCTCGGCTCGCTGCTCGCCACGTCATACAAGGACAAGCTCACCGACATGGTCGGCGGCCACCTCCCGGCCGAGGCCATGGACACCGCCAAGGATTCCGTCGGCGGCGGCATCGCGGTCGCCGAGCAGGTGGCCAAGAACCCTCAGGGCGGCGCCGAGCAGGCCCAGACCCTGCTGGGAGCGGTGCACGAGTCCTTCGCCCACGCCATCGCCCACACCAGCCTCATCGGCGCCATCATCATGGCCGCCGGAACCCTGATCGTCATCGCCGTCCTGCCCGGCCGCAAGCACACCACCAAGCACGGTGAGGAAGCGGCAGCGGCCACCGAGGAGCAGACCGAGACCGTGGGCGCCTGAGCCCCGTACACCGGAGGCCGGAATCCCGATTCCGGCCTCCTCCACCCCCATGACGGGCCGTGCCTGAGCGGCGCACGGCCCCGGGACGGTGCCGGGAGGGGACACCCGGCACCGTCCCCCTTTTTTCGCTGTCCGTCCCGGGTGGCTGGAGTGGCGTTTCCTCACCCATGGCTTCTCGTCCGTGACGACCGCTTCGTTCGGCGTTCCGTTGGCCCTGGTGATCCTCAACCGGGTTGCGATGGTGCGGGCCGAGGCGGTGGAAGCGTGTGCCTGGCGGCGTCTGGCCATGCGGGTGGCGGGCCACCATTCGAGGGCTGGGAGCCCGGGCGGGACGACGGCGCTCTCGCTGAGCCCCGTCAGCAGCTCACGGATGGGACGTCGGAACACGCCCTGGAGGAGTTCCGAGCCGAAGTACGTCCAGGCAGTTCGGCCGTGCCGGTGGTAGTCGCCCGTGCCCGTGGACCTGATCAGGGAACGAGAGTTCAACGCGCATCTGGATGACCTCAACCACGGCAAGGCGGCGCTTGCCGTCCCGATTCCGCCGAATGTGTTCCAAGGCATGCAGGTCGGCCTCGACGAACTGCGCGGTCCGGCCAAGTGTTTCGCTAGGAGGTGCGCATCGTCGAAGATCTGGTCCTGCCCCTCGGGACCCGGTCCGGCGGGCGGAGTGGACCTACCCATATGACGTGGCGGCGCTGGCCCGGCACTACCGCATCGCCACGACGCCGGCGCGGGGGCGGACATGGAAAGACCCCGGCGCTTCGCATCGGGGTCACGTCGAACTGTGGGGGCGAACTCACGCGTCGGTGGCGGCCATCTCGTCGACGACGATCTGCGCCCGCTTCTCCGGCACACCGGCCGCGATGAGCGTGGTGACGGCCACCCGGGTGCCGTCGTCCTCCAGCGCCCCGGTGTTGACCTCCTCCAGCAGGGCGACCGTCATCGCCTCCAGGCCGACGCTCAGCACCGGGGCCGGCAGGTGGGTGTGGAAGACGCCGTCCCGTTGTCCCTGCTCCAGGATGGCCGTGACCCTGACCCGGGCGGGTTCCAGGATCCCGGCGACACGGTCCATGCCGAGGTCCCGTCGGGCCAGCGCCAGGAGCATCCGGTACCGGTCGCCCACGGGCCAGAGCGCCAACGTGAAGTGGGCGAGCGCCCGGTCGGCCGGTTCCGTCACCCCCGCGCCGACCGCGATGGCGGCCTGAAGGGCCTCGGCGGCCTCCTCGGCCAGCGCGTCCAGGAGCGCGGCCCGGCCGGGGAAGTGCCCGAACAGCGTGCGTCGTACGACACCGGAGGCGCGGGCGAGTTCCTCCAGGGTGATGTCGGGGTTCCGGCCGAGCTCCTGGCGGGCGGTGGCGAGGATGCGGGCCCGGTTGGAGCGGGCGTTGCGTCGCTGGGGCACACGGCCGACGGGCTGGGACACGAAAGGAACCTCTAAGAAGACAGGGCGGAGAAGGGACTTCCCCATTCTGGCACGGGAGTCCCGACCGACCCCGTACGCATCCGGGGTCGGTCGGGACCTGGTCAGGCGGGCAGCTCCTTGATGTCGGACGGCTCCTGCGGCTCGATGCCGTTGAAGCGGTGCCGGAAGTCGCTGGAGGCGGGGTACGCGGCGCGGCGGGAGCGCATGATCGAGCCCAGCGGGCGGTGGGCCTCCAGGGCGTGCCAGGGGCTGAAGGAAAGGACGTCGTCGGCGTAGCGGCGGCGGGCATCGCTGTAGGCGTCCTGGGCGGGCAGGTGCAGCACGGCCACGGTCTGGTGCGGTGACAGTTCCTCGGGCCACAGGACCGAGGCGTCCTCCACCGGCATCCGGTCGATGTCCGTGCACAGCTGGGCGCGGATGTCGTACTCGGCGCTGTTGTGCGCGAAGAAGTCGATGACGAGGTCGCGCAGAGCCGACTCGCCGGCCTTCTTGTCGACGTGGCTGCCGGTGAGGGCCTTGACGTTCGCCGAGCGGGGCGCGGCGGACATCTTCGCCACGTGGTCGCCGTAGCGCAGCGCGGCCATGGAGTGGAAGGTCTCGCCGAGGATGTGGTCGTTGGCGGCGGCCAGGGTCTCGACGGCGGGCGGAAGCGGACGTCCGACGCGTGTGAGGGCCTTGGCGGCCACTCGGGCGGCTGCGCCGGTGAGCTGGAGCTGCTGGTCGCTCTGGCCGGGCTGTTTCTCCAGGATGCCCTGGAGTTTGGCGTATTCGGCGATGTTGCCGAAGGGCAGGGTGGGGTGGTTGACGAGGAGGAAGTCCTGGGTGGTGAAGCCGTCGTCGAGGGCGCGGGGCCCGGGGGCGCCGATCACCTTCATCGCGAGGCCGCGCTGGACAGGCACCTGGTCGGAGCGCAGGTCGCCGGGGGCGGAGGAGAAGCGGACGATCACCGGGTAGGTGACCGGTGCGGCGAAGAGGCCCTGGGCGAGGTGGGCGGGCAGCTCGGGCTGGATGCGCAGCTCACCGGCGAGGACGCCATGGCTCTTGGCGTGGGCGTCGCGCAGGCCGTGCCGGTGTTTGTCGGCGACCTGCTGGTTGGCCTTGCCCATGGCCGCGACGACCTGGCGGACGAGTTCGTCCTCGTCCGGAAAGGGCTGTTCGAGGTCAGGGCTGTAGCGGACGTACGAGGTCATGGGGAGTGTCTCCGCGCGAGGTGGGGGGTCAGTTGCTGCCGAGCCAGCGGATGGCGGACAGGCTGGGCATGAAGAAGTACTCGCCGCCGAGGAGGGTGTTGAAGGACTGGATGTTCTGCACCCTGCGCGGCGGGGTCCCCGGCACGGTGAAGTAGGCGCCCTTGTCCTGGAGCGAGATCATCGGGTCCTTCTCCTTGCCCAGGCCCATGAAGTTGCCGGAGCCGACCCATTCGCTCTGCAGGAACTCGACGTTGTCGATGGCTCGGGCGCCGAGGGCGATGAAGTCCAGGCCGCGCGATGTGCCGTCGTCCTTGAGGCGATCCGGGGCCAGCGGGGTGCCGTAGGAGGTGCCGCGCCGGATGATCCGGCGGATGTTGACGTCGGAGAGGACCGTCAGCTTGGTGTCGCGTGGGTTCATCCGGCGGATGTGGGAGCCGAGCGGCGTGCTCAGCCCGCGCGGGTCGGCGGAGTAGTCGAAGTCGTTGATCCGGTTCGGGTCTTCGCCGATGGCGGGGATGTCGCGTTCCGGGGTCAGGGCGAGAGGTGCGCCGCTGCGCCAGCGGCCGACCAACTTGGCGGCCAGCAGCTCGCGTTCGGCCTCGGTGGAGGCGTTGTCGTGCAGCCACTTGTTGAAGGCGGCAACGTGGGAGTGGTACTTGCGGAACACGACGTAGGTGCCGTTGCGGCCCAGGACGTCCGGAGCCGGTACCGGCAGCGGTACGCCGGTCTCGCTCGGGTAGCCGAGGACGAACTCACCGGCCTTGATGGGCCGTCCGTCGCCGGGCAGGGGTTCGGCGCCACTGCCTTCGACCACCGGCTGGCTGAAGCCGTCCCGGTACCCGAAGACGTTGAACCCGTCGGCCGCGAAGTCCTGATGCGACAGCAGCCGTACGCCAGGGACCTCGCCCAGTTCCTTTTCGTAGGCGGCGACTTCGGCCCGCCAGTCGTCCTCGCTTGCGGCATACACCGTGACGGCGGCATGCACGCGCGGGGTGCCGAAGGGGAACTCCCAGCGGTCCGGCGCGTTCACGCCGGTGTCCCGCAGCCGCTCGGCGCGAGCCGCCATCCCGGCGCGGAAGTTGGCGGGGAAGGAAGCCAGTGAGGTCTCCGGCAGCCCCAGTGCGACCAGACCCTGGTAGCTGAGGGCGAGGGCCAGCCAGGACGGCTGCGGTTCGTCCCAGCGCGCCGCCGAGGTCACCCTCGGCGCCAGTCGGCGCAGCAGTTCCTTGCCCGCGGCCGGTTCGGTGATCTCCAGAATCGCGTGGGTGCCGAAGTAGGGCTCGGGCCGGGCCCGCAGCAGGGTCGCCTGGATGTCGTCGAGGTCCAGGGTGGGCGGGCGGCGCAGCCGCCGGAACAGCGGGGAAGGCATGGTGCGCCTGCCTTCAGTTGAGGTCCGACAGGAAACGCTGGACGGCGGCTTCCTGTCGCTTGAGCCGGTGGCCCTCCGCGACGGTGAGGCCCGGGTGGGCGACGAACCACGCCTCGGCCGGGATCTGGTACTTGACGATGAAGTCCTTCACGTCCGGGGCGGTGATGCCGGGCCAGCCCTCGACATTGCTGAACAGGTAGTCCATCATCTCGGGGATCTTGGTGGCGAAGTCGTCGATGTACGCGTCCCACTCGCCGTCGAAGGCGGTCGCGAACAGCAGCTTCGTGTCGCTGTCGAGGAACACGAACCGCATGTTGTGCAGGGTGCCGACCTGACCTGCGCCCGCCAGGTTCCCACCGATCAGCCGGAAGAACTTCCGCAGGTGCGCCGCGCCGTTCGGCTTCAGCGGCAGGATCGTCGTCAGCTCGGACACCTCACCGCTCTTGGCACCGATCCGGCCCGCGGTGGTGACCGCGTGTTCGGCCATCTCTCCCTTGTCCACGAGCACCTCGGCGGCCTTGACCTTGAGAGCGATCTTCGCGTCCAACAAGGCGGTCTCGACCTTCTCGCGGACCGCATCGGGGAACTGCTGGAACTTGGCGTGCAGGTCTGTCTCGCTCATGGCGCCTCTCCTTGGGCGTGGGCGGTGATACTTCACGTATCGCCACAAATAGGCCACCGCAGGGTGGCGTGCAAGCAGGATGGATCCCACTTTCTGACCGTCCCCGCAGGATTGATTACATCATCAGTTCACTGCTTCGGGCTTGTCAACGCGCTACTCGCAGGTAGTCACATGACTCGCCCCACTATGAGACAGGTTGACTCGCAGACCTTTTGTGAGTCAACCTGTCTCATAGAGGCGCACCTCGACCCACCCATCACTCGAAGGAGCTCCCGATGGCGGATCACTTCTCCGGACCGCGCATCCTCTTCGACCCCGCGTCCGACGTCGCCGACGTCTTCGCCTTCCCCAGCCCGGACCACCCCGGCTGCCTGGTGCTCGTCCTCGACGTCTTCCCGGCCGCCGCTCCCACCGCGCTGTTCTCCGACGCGATCACCTACCGCTTCCGGGTCCGGCCGGTCGCCCCGGCGGCCGAGCGGGCCGCGTTCACTGTCGGCGACACCGAGTACGGCCTCGACTTCACCTTCGCAGCGCCCGGTCAGGTCCCCGGCAGCGACGAATCGGTCCAGATAGGCACCTGCACGACGCCCAGCGGTGAGCAGGTCCTCTTCCAGGTCGGCGGCGACACACCCGCCGAGGCCGAAGGACTGAGGATCTTCGCCGGACCACGACTCGACCCGTTCTTCATCGACCTCGCAGGTGTTCTGGCCGCCGACGCCACACAGAAGCTGGCCTTCCGCCCCGGCGCGGACAACGTCCTCGAAGGGATGAACGTGCTGAGCATCGTCGTCGAGGTGGACCCCGAAGTGGTGTTCGGCCTGGACTGTGGCCCCCTGCTCGGCGTCGTCGGCGAGACCGTGACCTCCGGTGGCCGACCTCCGGTGGCCGCCCGGTCCGGCTGGAACGCATGGGCCGCCCCGAGATCAAGAACGTCGTCCTGGCGAGCAAGAGCCACGACCCCGTCAACAGCGACCTGGAGATCCGAGACCTCTACAACGAGGAGGACGCCTTCGCTGTGCGACCGGACTACGCCGGGGCCTACCGGGCGCGATTCGACGCCAACCTGGCCTTCTTCGACCGCCTCGACGGCGAGCTCGTCTGGCCGCCGGACGACCAAGGCACCCACCCGCTGACGGAACTCCTCCTGGCTGACTTCCTTGTCGTCGACATCTCCAAGCCGTTCGCCGAGGACGGCTGCTTCGAGATCGAGACCGCGCTGCTCGCCGGACGCCCCCACGCGACCTGCGGAGGCCGTGCGCCCAACGACGACATCGTGGACACCCTCTACACACTCCTGGTGGGCGGCGTCGACGGCCCGCGCATCAGCGACGGCGTCGACCAGGCCACCCGGCCGGCCACGCACGACTTCCCGTACCTCGTGGCCCCCAACCCGAACCCGCCTGACCTCATGAGGGTGATGACCGCGCTGCTCGCCCCGCCGGAGCCGGAGGAGGAAGCAGCATGAAGAACCGGCGCGAGCCGACCGACCAGGAACTTGTCACGACCAACGGCACCCTGGCCCTGGTGAACCTGTCGGCCCAGATCGACGGCCTGGCCGCACCCGTACGCCGGGCGGCCTCGACCGCGCCACCCGCCGTCGCACAACAAGCGGCCCTGGCCGACCTCCTTACACTCCGCGGACACCTCCTGGGCCGCGTCGCCGACTACGAGCAAGCCGCACAGCTCTCCGAACACATGGTGTGGAACGCACCTGACGACCGTGCCGCCCTGCTGGCCCGAGCCCGGACCCGGGCGACCCTGCACCGGTTCGCCGCGGCCATGGCCGACCTCGACGCGGCACGCCGGGCCGGCGCGGCGCAGGCCACTCTGGACGCGGAACGGGCGGCGATCCTGCAAGCGGTCGGCTGCTACGCCGAAGCCCACTCCTTGCTGCGGAGCGCAGCCCTCCACCAGTCCGACTTCACGATGCTGTCGGCTCTCGCCGTGCTCCAGGCGGAACGCGGCGAGACCGCCGAGGCGGAGCACGTGTTCGACGAGGCGCGCGCCGCCTACCGGAGTGTCTCGCCCTTCCCGCTCGCCCAACTGGACTTCCGCCGCGGGGTGATGTGGCTGCACGAAGGTGACCTACCCACGGCTCGGTCCTGGTTCGACGCGGCCCGGCGCCGCGGGCCGGGCTATGCCCCGGCGACCGGTCATCTCGCCGAGGTCGACCTGCTGCTGGGTGACCCCGAGACCGCTGTGACCCGCCTGCGCCCGCTGGCGGAGACGAGCGACGACCCCGAGTACATCGCCCACCTCGCGCTTACCCTGCGAGCGGCAGGCCGCCACCAGGAGGCCCAACCGTGGCGGGACCGGGCAGCGAGACGCTACGAGGAACTGGTGACACGCCACCCGGAGGCGTATGCCGACCACGCCGCCGACTTCTGGCTCATGGTCGGAGGTGATGTCGACCGAGGGCTCCAACTCGCCCTGCAGACCATGGTCATGCGGCAGACAAGCCGCTCGTACGCGCTGGTCCGGCGCGCCCGCGAGGCTAGCGGCAGGCTGACCGATGCCTCCGGATCAAGAAGCCTTGCGAGTAGCATGTGAGGCAACTTGTCTCACACGAAGGGCGGCGCATGCGGGAGGAACGAGTGGATCCACGCCAGGTGCGCAGCCGCGAGGCCATGGTGGCCGCGGCCACCACGCTGCTCACCGAGGGCGGCCTGGACGCCGTCACGCACCAGGCGGTTGCCACCCGAGCCGGGGTCGGCCGGGCCACGGTGTACCGCCACTGGCCCGACGTGCTCGGTCTCCGTCTGGCGGCGCTGGAGGCAGGCATGCCGCCCCTGGCGCCGGCCCCCGAGGACGTGCGGGCGGCGTCAGGTGCTGAGCCGCGCGCCGAGCTGGTCCATTACCTGCGCCAGCTCGGCGAGCGGCTCGACGACGCCCAGGCCGGAGCCGTTCTCGCCGCCGTACTGGGCGGGGCACAGTACGACGACGGGATGCAGCACCTCCGACAGACACTGCTGACCCAGATCGTGGACGCCCTGCGGCCCGCCATCACTGCGGCCGTCGACCGGGGGCGGCTGCGCGATGACGTCACGGCCGAGACGTTCGCCATGACGGCTGTCGGCCCACTCGTCTACCAGCGTTTTCTTGTGGGCGCCCGGCTCGGTCACGACACGGTGGACGCGGTGGTGGATGCGGCACTACGGGCGTGGGCGCCGTAGCGATTCCGGTTCGACCCCACGACGTCGACGGCTCGCTCCCGCGGAATGGGCGGCGGTCACCATGACCGTCCTGTGCGCCGGCGGCCCCCTCGGGACAGTCGGCGCACAAGCCGTGACAGGAGGCGCGCTCCTGCTCGCGCTCGTGGCCTTCCTGGCCGACCGGGGACGAGGCGTCTGGATCGTCGACCGCGCCCACGATCCTCAGAAGCCGTGTCCCAACGAACGTGATCCCTTGATTCCTGCTGGTCAGGCATGGTTTCGCTTGGGTTGAGGGAGGCATCGAACAGCCCTGACGGCCGCACGTTGGCCGCTTCGGCGGCAGTTTTCAGCGCTTAGAACGGTTCTTCAGTCGCCCCTGCCGCTGGTGGCGCAGCCGCTGCCGTATCCACACCGGCTCGGGTGTGGCGGACAGCGGACGACGGTGTTCATCTCGATCCGGCGAGAAGAGCGGAAGTTCGCAACTCGGCGAAACGCGAACCAGTCGACACCGGCACCAGCCGGGTCGGCGCCATGCCGCATGTTCGAAGGTCACGAAGGGGCCACGGTTCTCGGCGTGCTCCGAGACAGCAACCTGCGAGCTGTTCATAACCCGCGCCGGGGCGACGGACATCTGGCCGCCCTGATGTCCGCGGAGCTGGACGGTCTTGAGGCTCTGGTGACCCACACGGCGACGGGCCGGGGCATGACGCCGTCCTGGGTGTTCACCACGCGCGGGTGGACCCGCGAGGAGTGGGACGCGGCCGCCGGACGGCTCCGCGGGCGCGGACTTCTGGACGCCGACGGTGAGTTCACCGAGCGCGGGCTCGCCCTGCGGGAGGAGATCGAGGCGAAGACGGACCGGCTGGACCGGGCGCCGTACGAGCACCTCGGGGCGGAGGGCGTACGACGGCTGACGGAGCTCGCGGTGGGGTTCGCGCGGGCCGCGACGGCCGCGGGGGCCTATCCCTCGGATCTGATCGGGAAGCGCTGATCTTCTGCGGGCCACGAAGATTGTCCGGCCGTTTCGGAGGTACCCGTCCCTTTCCCGGTCGTCGTGGCCGGGAGAGGAAAGGGGAATGCACATGTTCCGCGCGATCGCAGACGTCCTGCGCCAGATCGGTGGCGCCATCGCCACCGTGGTGACCCTGCCCTTCCGGGCCGTGGCCCGGCTGTTCGGCGGCGCGTCCGGCTCCACGCGGAGCCGCAGGGCCTGACGACCCCGGCCGGATGACCGCGCCCTGATCCCCGACTGTCGGTGCCGCCTGCCACAATTGCCGCGCAACCTCAGTGAGAAGGCGGTACGGGATCGTGACGACACCCGGGTCCAGCGGGTCCAGCAGCGCAGGGTCGATCGAAAGCAGGATCGCCGAGGAGCTCGGCGTACGGGAGCGGCAGGTGAAGGCTGCCGTGGAACTGCTCGACGGCGGTTCCACGGTTCCCTTCATCGCCCGCTACCGCAAGGAAGCGACCGAGATGCTCGACGACGCGCAGTTGCGCACGCTCGAGGAGCGGTTGCGGTATCTGCGGGAGTTGGAGGAGCGGCGGACGGCGATCCTCGACTCGGTGCGCGAGCAGGGCAAGCTCACCGAGGAGCTTCAGGCGCGGATCCTGGGCGCGGAGACCAAGGCGCGCCTGGAGGACATCTACCTGCCGTTCAAGCCGAAGCGCCGCACCAAGGCGCAGATCGCGCGCGAGGCAGGTCTTGAGCCGCTGGCCGAGGGCCTGCTCGGGGACCCGGGTGTCGCTCCGCTCGCCGCGGCCGCCGCGTTCGTCGACGCCGACAAGGGCGTGCCCGACGCGCAGGCCGCGCTCGACGGCGCCCGGGCGATCCTCACCGAGCGCTTCTCGGAGGACGCCGACCTGATCGGCGAACTCCGCGAGCGCATGTGGGTGCGGGGGCGACTGGCCGCCAAGGTGCGGGACGGCAAGGAGGAGGCGGGGGCCAAGTTCGCCGACTACTTCGACTTCGCCGAGCCCTTCACGAACCTGCCCTCGCACCGCATCCTGGCGATGCTGCGCGGCGAGAAGGAGGAGGTCCTCGACCTCGTCCTGGAGCCCGAGGAGGCCACGGAAGGGCCTTCGTCGTACGAGGGCATCGTGGCCCACCGGTTCGGGATCGCCGACCGCGGCCGTCCCGGCGACAAGTGGCTGACGGACACCGTCCGCTGGGCCTGGCGGACCCGCATCCTCGTGCACCTCGGCATCGACCTCAGGCTGCGGCTGCGGACGGCCGCCGAGGACGAGGCGGTCAACGTGTTCGCGGCCAACCTCCGCGACCTGCTGCTCGCCGCCCCGGCCGGCACGCGCGCGACGCTGGGCCTGGACCCCGGCTTCCGTACGGGCGTGAAGGTCGCCGTGGTCGACGCGACCGGCAAGGTCGTCGCCACCGACGTCATCCACCCGCACGTCCCGGCCAACCGGTGGGACGAGGCGATCGCCAAGCTGGCCCGCCTCGCCAAGGAGCACGCGGTCGAGCTGATCGCGATCGGCAACGGCACGGCGTCCCGCGAGACCGACAAGCTCGCCGGGGAACTCATCACCAAGCACCCGGAGCTGAAGCTCACCAAGGTGATGGTCTCCGAGGCGGGCGCCTCCGTGTACTCGGCCTCCGCGTTCGCCTCGCAGGAGCTGCCGGACATGGACGTGTCGCTGCGCGGCGCCGTCTCCATCGCGCGCCGGCTGCAGGACCCGCTGGCCGAGCTGGTGAAGATCGACCCGAAGTCGATCGGTGTCGGCCAGTACCAGCACGACCTGTCCGAGGTGAAGCTGTCGCGCTCCCTGGACGCGGTGGTCGAGGACTGTGTGAACGGCGTGGGAGTCGACGTCAACACCGCGTCCGCCCCGCTGCTCGCCCGGGTCTCCGGCATCACCTCCGGGCTGGCGGAGAACATCGTGTCGCACCGCGACGCGAACGGCCCCTTCAAGTCCCGCACCGAGCTGAAGAAGGTGGCACGGCTGGGCCCCAAGGCGTACGAGCAGTGCGCGGGCTTCCTGCGGATCCGGGGCGGCGACGACCCGCTGGACTCCTCCAGCGTCCACCCCGAGGCGTATCCGGTGGTGCGGCGCATGGTGAAGACCGCGGGGCAGGAAGTGGCCTCCCTCATCGGCAACACGGGGACGCTGCGCTCGCTTCGGCCGCAGGACTTCGTGGACGAGACCTTCGGTCTGCCCACGGTGACCGACATCCTCAAGGAGCTGGAGAAGCCCGGGCGCGACCCGCGGCCCGCCTTCAAGACGGCGACCTTCAAGGAGGGCGTCGAGAAGATCTCCGACCTGTCCGCCGGGATGGTGCTGGAGGGGGTCGTGACCAATGTGGCGGCGTTCGGGGCGTTCATCGACGTCGGTGTCCACCAGGACGGTCTGGCGCATGTCTCCGCGTTGTCGAAGACGTTCGTCAAGGATCCGCGGGATGTGGTCAAGCCAGGTGACATCGTCAAGGTGAAGGTGCTCGACGTCGACATTCCCCGGAAGCGGATCTCGTTGACGCTGCGGCTGGACGACGAGGCGCAGGCGAAGCCCTCCGGTGGGGAGCGTCGTCAGCCGCAGCGCGGTGGACGGCCGCCTCAGCAGCGGCAGCAGCAACCGCAGCGGTCGGCGCCTGCTCCGGGCAACAGTGCGATGGCTGACGCGTTGCGCAAGGCGGGGCTGCTCAATCCGAAGAACGGCAAGCGCTAGTACAGGTCGTGGGGAACTGCGGGTCCGTTGTGGCTGGTCGCGCAGTTCCCCGCGCCCCTAGGGGGTTTCCGTCACCTTGCCCGAGGAGACCTCCAGACGGCGGGTCACGTGCACCGCGTCCAGCATTCTGCGGTCGTGGGTGACCAGGAGCAGCGTGCCCTCGTAGGCGTCCAGAGCCGACTCCAGCTGTTCGATCGCCGGCAGGTCGAGGTGGTTGGTCGGCTCGTCCAGGACCAGGAGGTTGACGCCCCTGCCCTGGAGCAGCGCCAGCGCCGCCCTCGTCCGCTCCCCCGGGGACAACGTCGCGGCCGAGCGCGTGACGTGGTCGGACTTCAGGCCGAACTTGGCAAGCAGGGTGCGGACCTCTGCCGGTTCGGTGTCGGGGACGGCCGCGCAGAAGGCGTCCAGCAGGGACTCCTCGCCGTGGAACAGCTTGCGGGCCTGGTCGACCTCGCCGATCAGGACACCGGAGCCCAGGGAGGACTGGCCGGAGGTCAGCGGCACCCGGCCCAGCAGGGCGCCGAGCAGGGTGGACTTGCCGGCCCCGTTCGCGCCCGTGACGGCCACCCGGTCCGCCCAGTCGATCTGGAGGGACACCGGGCCCAGGACGAAGTCACCCTGGCGAACCTCAGCGTCCCGCAGGGTCGCGACGACCGCGCCCGAGCGGGGGGCCGACGCGATCTCCATGCGCAGTTCCCACTCCTTGCGCGGCTCGTCGACGACATCGAGGCGTTCGATCATGCGCTGGGTCTGGCGGGCCTTCGCGGCCTGCTTCTCGCTGGCCTCGCTGCGGAACTTGCGGCCGATCTTGTCGTTGTCGTTGTTCGCCTTGCGGCGGGCGTTCTTCACGCCCTTGTCCATCCACGAGCGCTGCATCTGCGCCCGGTCCTGGAGCGCGGACCGCTTGTCGGCGTACTCCTCGTAGTCGTCCCGGGCGTGCCGGCGGGCCACCTCGCGCTCCTCCAGGTAGGCCTCGTAGCCGCCGCCGTAGAGGGTGATCTGCTGCTGGGCCAGGTCGAGTTCGAGGACCTTGGTGACCGTGCGGGTGAGGAACTCGCGGTCGTGGCTGACGACCACCGTGCCGGCTCTGAGGCCCTTCACGAACCGCTCCAGACGTTCCAGGCCGTCCAGATCGAGGTCGTTGGTCGGCTCGTCGAGGAGGAAGAGGTCGTAGCGGGAGAGCAGCAGGGAGGCGAGGCCGGCTCGTGCCGCCTGGCCGCCCGACAAGGAGGTCATCGGCTGGTCCAGGTCGACCGCCAGGCCCAGCGAGTCGGTGACCTCCTCGGCCCGTTCGTCGAGGTCGGCGCCGCCGAGGTCCAGCCAGCGCTCCAGGCTGGTGGCGTAGGCGTCGTCGGCGCCCGGTGCCCCGTCGACCAGGGCCTGGGTCGCCTCGTCCATCACCCGCTGGGCCTCGGCGACTCCGGTGCGGCGGGCGAGGAACTCGCGCACGGTCTCCCCCGGGCGCCGCTCCGGCTCCTGCGGCAGGTGCCCGACGGTGGCCGTGGGCGGGGAGAGCCTGAGCTCCCCCTCCTCCGGCTCGAGCAGCCCCGCGAGCATCCTGAGCAGCGTGGACTTGCCCGCGCCGTTGGCCCCGACCAGGCCGATCACATCTCCGGGCGCGACGACGAGGTCGAGCCCGCTGAACAGGGAACGGTCGCCGTGGCCGGCGGCGAGGTTCTTGGCGACGAGGGTGGCAGTCATCAGACCGTCGATCCTAATGGCCGTGGCGGGGTACCAGGCGTCCCGGTATTCAGTGGGCCATCGCCTCCACCAGAACGCTTCCCGAGGTCCGCGCCACCACGAACGATTCTCCCCGCACCGCCTTGGCGTCCAGGGCGATGCGGTGCCGGCCCGCTTCCAGGACGCCGTCGAAGACCTCCTGGGCGTGGGTGCGGTACAGCCGGTCGAGACGGTACGCCGTCAGGCGCACCCGGCACGGTGAGGTGACCTCGACGCCGGCCTCGCCGTCGGCGGCCACCAGCCGGGTCAGCCGGCGCTGTTCGACGGGGCGGCGGTCCAGGGCGTGCTCTATCTGGGCCACGAGCAGCGGGACGATCGGAGCGAGGCCGTCGACGTAGGCCACGTCGACGCCCGCGCGTACGAAGGAACGGCGTACGGCGGCACGTTCCTCCTCGGTGACCGCGCGGCCGAAGGCCACGGCGCCGTAGCCGCGCAGTTCGTCGGCATGGACCTCACCGACCTCGTGGGTGATGTCGGCGCCGATGCCGATGGTGCGCAGGGCGGCGGCGAGTTTGGCGAGGACGGCTACGCGGGCGCCGATGAGCAGGACGCGGCGGCGGGAGCCCTCCGAGTCGTCGGCGTCCCGGAGCAGGGAGCCGAGCGCCGTGCGGTACTGGGCGCCCTGGAAGCGGAACGGTCCGATGCCGTGGTAGCCGTTGAGCTGGAGGTCCACGGCCTCCGCGGTCTGCCAGGCGAAGTCGCGCCAGATGAAGTCGTCGCCGTCCCGCTCGATGACGGCGGTGACGGCACCGCAGCCGAGGTCCTCGCACTCGGGGCAGCCGTAGATGACATGACGGCCGTTCGGAAGCGGGGCGTCCGTCTCGCCCAGCAGGCTGCGGACCTGGGCGGTGAAGATCGCGGGTGGGACGTCGGAGGCGAGTGGGGAGACGGCGTCGAGGTCGGAGAGCTGGAAGAGGAGCGGCCGGCCGTCGACGATGAAGTCCAGGAAGTCCCGGTGTACCTGGACGTCACCGTTGGCGAGAACTCCACCGGCACGCATCGCCGGTGCCAGGCCGAAGGTCGCGTATGCGGCAGACATGGTGTGAGTATTCCCGGCTTTGGGCCGGTCTGAGCACGGCATGGGGCATTCCGCTCACGCCGGGCGGCGCGGCCCGGCGTCAGCGGCGTACGCATGGCCGAAGGGGGGCCGGTCGGAGAGAGTGTGGGCTCCTCCCGACCTGCGCCGGACTCAGCTGTGGTCGTGGCCCAGCGGGTCGCCTTCCGTCTCGGTGCCGGGGCCCGGGCCGATCTGGATCCCGAAGTCGCCGTCGTACTTCCGGTGGCCCTCGATCACGGCGAGTTCGACGGCCTCGGAGCCCATTTCGCCACGCACGATCACCGGGTCCTGGCGCAGATCGCGCATGAGGGCGACACACATGCCGATCATCACGAGGACGAAGGGCGCGGCTGCCAGGATCGTGAGGTTCTGCAGTCCGGTGAGCGCGTCGCCCTGGCCGCTGCCGACGAGCAGCATGATGGCGGCGACCGCGCCGGTCACCACACCCCAGAACACGACGACGAATCGGCCGGGTTCGAGAGCGCCCTTCTGGGAGAGCGTACCCATCACGATGGACGCGGCGTCGGCGCCGGAGACGAAGAAGATGCCGACCAGGATCATCACGAGCAGGCTGGTGGCGGTGGCGAGGGGGAACTCCTGGAGCACGCCGAAGAGCTGGCCCTCCGGGGTCGACTCGCCGGCGAGCGCGCCGCCCTCCTTCAGCTTCATGGCCGTACCGCCGAAGATCGCGAACCAGACGAGGCTGACCGTGCTGGGCACCAGGATGACGCCGCCGACGAACTGCCGGATGGTGCGGCCGCGGCTGATGCGGGCGATGAACATGCCGACGAAGGGCGTCCAGGAGATCCACCAGGCCCAGTAGAAGACGGTCCAGCTGCCGAGCCAGTCCGCGACGCCCTTGCCGCCGCTCGCCTCGGTACGGCCGGCGAGCTGGGGCAGGTCGCCGAGGTAGGAGAAGACCGAGGTGGGCAGCAGGTCGAGCACGATGATCGTGGGGCCCGCGATGAACACGAACACGGCGAGGATCAGGGCGAGCACCATGTTGGTGTTGGACAGCCACTGGATGCCCCGCTCGATGCCGGAGACGGCCGAGAGGACGAAGGCCAGGGTCAGCACGGCGATGATCGTGACGAGCAGTCCGGTGCTGACGTCGTCCATCCAGTTCAGCTCCTGGAAACCGGAGCCGATCTGGAGGGCGCCGAGACCCAGGGAGGCCGCGGAGCCGAAGACGGTGGCGATGATCGCGAGGATGTCGATCACCCGGCCCGCGGTGCCGTTCGCGTGCCTCTCCCCGATGAGCGGGGTGAACACGGCGCTGATGGTCTGCCGCCGACGCTTGCGGTAGGTGCTGTAGGCGATGCCGAGGCCGACCACCGCGTAGATCGCCCAGGGGTGCAGGGTCCAGTGGAAGAGGGTGGTGGCCATCGCCGTCTCCATGCGTTCACCGGAGTTGGCAGGGTTCGTGCCCGGAGGCGGGGTCGTGTAGTGCGAGAGCGGCTCGCTGACGCCGTAGAACATCAGGCCGATGCCCATGCCGGCGCTGAACATCATCGCGACCCACGAGACGGTCTTGAACTCGGGTTCCTCGCCCTCGGCGCCCAGGTGGATGCGGCCGTAGCGGCTCATCGCGAGCCAGAGGGCGAACACCACGAAACACGAGGCGGCCAGCATGAAGGCCCAGCCGCCGTTGTGGATCAGCCCGCCGAGCATGCTGGTGGACACGTCCTCCAGCGAGTCGGTCGCCGCCCAGCCCCAGATCACGAAGGCCAGGGTGATGGCGGCGGTGACGCCGAACACCACCCGGTCGGTCCGGTGGCCGAGAATCCCCGCGGCGGGGTCTTCCCGGCCACCTCTCTGCTTCAGCTCTTCAGTCATCTGCGGCACCTTCCCCTGGGGCGGTGGATACGCCGGTTTTCACACAGTTCCCCAGGACCTACCACAGGTGCCGCAGATTGGAGCCGATTCAACAGGCGGTGTCGGGCTCCCCGACCGTCAGGTGGTACGGAGCGTGTTCGTCGAGAAGCAGCGGGACGAGGGCGCGCAGGGGCTGGCCGAGCGGGACGTAGGTGCCCTTCGTCCGCACCCCGTGCAGGGCGAGTTCGTCCTTCACCTCCGTGTACTGGGCGTCGGTGAGCCGGTAACCGCAGGGCGGGTCCTGGATCGCCTCGGCGGGTTCGGGCGGGTCGTTGTCGGCGCCGCCGAGGTAGACCGGGCCGGTGCCTTCCGCTCGGCGGGCCTCCGTGGTGGCCGCCTCGATCCGTCCGCGGCGTTCGTCGGTGTATCCGAACAGCCCCTTCAGGGCGGCCAGTTGGGAGTGGACCCGGCGCCGGTTGTTGCTCGCCTGGTCCGTGTCCGTCAGGGGCTCGACGCGGCTCTCGATCAGCAGGCCGATCGCGTGCTTGACGCCCGACATGTTGCGCAGGATGCGTTCCTGGCCGTCGCCGGCGACCTGTTTGACCGGGTCACCGGTGACCGGGTCGGTCCAGATGCCGTACGTGCCGGTGGAGTGGCCGGCCTTCTGGGCGGCCGGTCGTACGTACGCCCGGGACAGGGTCTCGGCCTCGTCGTGGACGGTCCGGTCGGTGTTGAGGTTGCGGGGCCAGAGGTCGAAGAGGTCCTTGTCGTAGTAACCGGGTGTGGCGGAGTACTCGTGCAGGTCGTAGATCACGTCCGGTTGCCGGTCCCGGACGACCTTCGCCATGGCGCGGGCCTCGGCGGTGGCCAGGGCGAGATGGTCGCGGTTGACGTCGACACCGTCGCTGTTGCCGCGGGTGTCGGCGGCCCGGCCGTCCGGGTTGGCGGTGGGCACGACCAGCACGGTGGTGCGGTCGAGGAAGCGCCGGGTGCGGGCGTCCTTCGCGTACGCCAGGTCGCGGACCGTGGTGAGACAGGCCTCGCGGCCGGAGGGCTCGTCGCCGTGCTGGCTGCACACGAGGAGGACCTTGTTCGCTGCGTGGCGTGCGCCGACCTGGACGAGCTGGAGGGGACGGCCCTGTTTCGTCGTACCGATCCGGCCGACGGAGACCCGGCTGCTCGCCCGATCGACCTGGGTGAGGAAGTCCTGTTCCTCGGACTCGCCGGTCCAGCGGGCGCCGGCTGTCTTCTCGAAGCCGGTGCGGGGCGCGGCCTCGGCGGCTTCGGCAGGTGTCGCGATCAGGGAGGCGGCCAGGGCCACCACGCTCGCGGTGACGGCTCGGATCATCGTCCTCCCTCCGGGACGCGGTGCACGGCGCGCGGTGCCTGAACGCCGTCGAGGACCGCTGCCCGAGGGGGTACGGCGGTCCCGGCGCCCTTCGTGGCGTGCGCGAAGGCGGAGGCGCCGCCGACCAGCGGGACGCGGGCCGAGGTGCGGGCCAGATCGATCGTCAGGGTGGGCTTGGTGGACGGCGGGTCGATGAGGTCCTTGTCGGTGCCCGCGACGATCAGGGCGAGGCGGTGGCCGGCCGGGACGACGTGGTCCGTGGCGCCGAGGTCGAGGGTGATGGTGTAGGCCTTGCCCGGGGTGAGCGGGACGCCCTTCCCCGGGTCGGCGTAGTTGCCGAGGTCGGCCCAGCCGCGGCTGACCACCGTGTAGTCGACGGCGGTGGTCTTCGCCCGGGTCTCCTTGAAGCAGGCGCTGTCACCGGTGGTGCTGACGCCCCAGCAGGTGCGGTTCGTGAGCGTGGTGATGCCTTCACCGCCGGCCGCGTAGTCGCGGATGGTGTCGGGGCCGAGGTCCACGAGCACGGCGGAGAGGTGGGCCGTGGAGGTGGTCGGGGTCGCCGTGACCGTGACCTTGGAGAGGCCGGACAGCCGGAGGTCCTTGGTGAGGGTGCCCGTCGTGAAGCCCGCCTTGTCGGGGGTGGACGTGTCGATCCGGGCGGCCCAGTCGGTCTCGCTCAGCGCCGGGTCGTCGGTGAAGGTCTCCGTGCCCTTGGCCTTGGTGAGGCCGAGGGTCCCCACGCCCGGCCGGGGGCCCTGGGCGGGACGCAATGTGGCCGTTGAAGTGCCGTGCGGGGGCCAGGACTTCGAGGTGACCCATTGGTCAGGATGACGCTCGATGTCGGCCATGGGTTCACGGTCGATGCCGTTGTCGTAGCCGAGGAGTTCGTGGTCGAACCAGCGGTGCAGGGTGTCGACCCACGCCGTGCGCCGGAAGTCGAAGGGATCGACGTGGCCGGTCTGGGAGAGCCAGATCTTGCGCTCGACGCCGTTCTTCGCGAGGGCGTCCCACCACGGACCGAGGTGCTGGAGACGGACGTTGAGGTCCTGCATGCCGTGCACGAGGAAGACGCTGGCCCTGACCTTCTTCGCGTCCTTCACGTAGTCGCGTTCGGTCCACAGCGGGGTCCGGTCGCCGGTGCGGGGCGCCTGGTCGACGAGCTTCTGCTGGACGGCGGCGCACTTGGCGCGGGCGTCGGGGCTGTCGACGTAGTCGGACAGCCAGTCGGGGCCGGAGTCGTAGAGCGGGGCGCCCTTCGAGAAGTAGTAGTCGTACCAGGTGGAGATGGCGCTGATCGGGACGATGGTCTTCAGGCCCCTGACACCGGTGGCGGCCACGCCGTTGGCGATGGTGCCGTCCCAGCTCTTGCCGATCATGCCGGTCCTGCCGTTGGTCCAGCCGGCCCTGGTCCTCTCGGTTCCCGTGCGGCTCGTGTAGGCCGTGGCCCGGCCGTTCAGCCAGTCGACCACCGCTTTCGCGGACTGGATGTCGGAGCGGCCGCCGACGTCCACACAGCCGTCGGAGCGGTTGGTGCCGGCGAGGTCGACACCGACGAAGGCGTAGCCGCGGGGCACGAAGTAGTTGTCGTAGAACAGCGGCATCTGGACGACGTCGCCGTTCGCGTCGTACGTCTTCAGCTGGCTCTCGTTGCCGCGTCCGCAGCAGGAGTAGTAGGGGCTGGCGTCCATGATGACCGGGACCTTGCGGCCCTTCTGTGCTGCTTCGCGGGGCCGGACGATGTCGACGGCCACGCGGTCGGTCTTTCCGTCACCGTCGCCGTCGAGCCGGGTGTCCACCCAGACGGCCTCGCGGACGGCGTTCTCGTACGAGTAGATCGGTTGGCTCTCCCGCGGGGCCGGCTGTGCCTGTGCGGTCGCGGGTGCGAGGAAGGTCGCCAGCAGGGCGGCGGTGGCCGCGGCGGCGGTCGCGAGCGGTCTCCAGATCATGAAGCGCGTGCGTATCGACATGCGCGGACGGTACTGCGGTCAACTCCCGTACAAAAGAGGGCCCCTTGAGTCCGTGACGGCCGAATGGCGATCGTGTGACAGGAGTGGTCGTGGACACATTCAGCTCACAGGTGGTGAATAGGCTGCGAACAGACCTCGTGCCCCTACGACTTGGAGCTTTCGTGCACCGCAGACTCATCGCACCGGGCGCATTCGCGGCGGCCTCCCTGATGCTGGCGATCCCGGCGTCGGCGGCGAGCTTCTCCCCCGGCGCTCCGGGAATCGGCGACCCCTATTACCCGGACTACGGCAACGGCGGATACGACGTCTCCCACTACGACCTGCGGCTGAAGTACCAGCCGGCCACGGACGAACTGGAGGGCACCGCCACCCTCCTGGCCCGCACCACGCAGGATCTGTCCCGCTTCGATCTGGACTTTCTGCTCGACGTGAGCGAGGTGCGGGTCAACGGCACCAAGGCGTCGTTCACCACCTCGGGCGAGCACGAGCTGGAGGTCACCCCGAAGTCGCCGCTGGCCAAGGGCACTTCCGTGACGGTGGTGGTCCGCTACAGCGGGGTGCCGTCGTCGAAGCAGGCGTACGGCTTCACCAGCTGGCACCGCACTGCGGACGGCGGGGTCGGGGCGAACGAGCCCGAGGCGGCCTGGTGGTGGTTCCCGAGCAACGACCACCCGCTCGACAAGGCCACCTACGACGTGTCGGTCCTGGTGCCGGACGGCAGTCAGGCCATCTCCAACGGCACGCTCCAGTCGACGAGTTCACGCCTCGGCTGGACCCGCTGGAACTGGCGCTCCGACAAGCCGCAGGCCACGTATCTGGCGACACTGGCCGTCGGCCGGTTCGACATCACGACCGGGACGACCGACGGTGGGATTCCCGTCGTCAACGCCTACAGCAAGGACCTCGGGGCCAACTACGGCGCCGCGCGCGCCAGCGTCGAGCGGACCGGGGAGATCGCCGACTGGCTGAGCGGCTGGTTCGGGCCGTATCCCTTCGACGCGCTCGGCGGCTATGTGCCGAACACGAACACCGGGTACGCGCTGGAGACGCAGACCCGGCCCTTCTACAGCCCGCGGCAGTTCGCGAACGGGTCCAACACCTCCGTGGTCGTGCACGAGTTGGCCCACCAGTGGTACGGCGACCTGGTGTCCGTGCACGGCTGGAAGGACATCTGGATCAACGAGGGCTTCGCTCGGTACGCGCAGTGGCTGTGGTCCGAGCACGAGGACGAGGGGACCGCGCAGGAGCTCGCCGACTACGTGTACGCCTCGCATCCGGCCGACGACACGTTCTGGACGGTCAGGCCGGGTGATCCCGGTCCCGAGAACCAGTTCGACATCGCCGTCTACGACCGGGGCGCGCTGGCCCTTCAGGCGCTGCGGAACGAGATCGGCGACGAGGCGTTCTTCGCGGTGCTGAAGGGCTGGCCGCAGAAGTACGCGTACGGCAACGCGTCGGTCGCCGACTTCCAGAGGTACGCCGAGGAGGTGTCGGGGCAGCCGCTGGCCGCGCTGTTCGACACGTGGCTGTTCCAGCCGTCGAAGCCGGGGGCGCCCGCGGCGCGGGGTGCGGCGATCGCGAGGGCCGCGGAGGCTCCCGTGCAGCCGAAGTCGTGGAAGAAGATCGCCGCGACGAACGACGTGCACGGCGGTTAAGGGCCCGGGAACGGGGCCGGGACCGGGGCGGCCCATCCTTCGACGCCCGTCGAGGAGTGGGCCGCCCCGACCAGTTTGGACTCCGGTGAGCCGCGCTGTCTGAGGTGGACGGAGAGGATGGCCATGGAGGCCACCGCAAGGAGTTCGGACTGCCAGTTCTGCAGGGTGCGGCTCCAGAAGTCCGCGGACCCTGTGTAACTGCTCCAGCTCATGGGGGCCTGCGGTTGCCGCAGTTGCTCCTCGTTGTAGGCGGCGACGCCGCCGATCGACTGGGCCAGCCAGGAGAAGACGAAGATGGCGCCCATCACCAGCCCGAGGGAGTGGGAGTAGAGCCTCTGGCGCAGTCCGCCGGCGGCGGCCCATCGCGGGGAGTTCCGGTGGGCGTACGTGCCGACCTTCTGATCCTGGTCGGTCTCCGTTCCGGCCTTGTGCATCCGCACCCGCGGCTTCCTGCGCGACAACGGCCTCGGCCTGGCCTTCGGGATCGGGTTCCTGGTGGCCCTCGCCGGACAGGCGATCGTGGTCGTCCGGGTGCGTGTGGTCATCGGTGCATCGGCCCCACGACGGTGGGTCCGCATACGCCCTCAGCCTCCCTGAAGCGTGCACTGGTACGGCCGGCCCGGGCGGGGGGGTGCAGCCGGCCGCGACGACTTTCCAGCGTCGGGGAACAGGGAGAGGAAGCGGGTGTCGCCGGCCAGGATGATGCGGGCCTGTCTGCCGTAGAGCTCCATCTGGGGCAGGGGCAGCTCGGGGACGTACACGATGGTGTCCACCCCGGCCCCGCCCAGCACGAGCACGTCGATGTCCCGGCTCACGTCAGTCCTCCCCGTGGTCGTGGACGGTGCTTGATCTCCCCCATGACGCCACCGTAAAGGCCACCACTGACAGTCGCCCTCGTCAGTTCGTGAAATCGGTCAGCTCGCGGTCCGTGGTCCGCTCGACCCTGCGGCGGACGCCGAACCATCCGCCCACCAGGAGTACCGCGATCACCGGGATGAGCAGCAGCGTCCTGCGGCCGACCTCGGGGTCGTTCCACATCATGCCCAGGCAGGCCAGGAGGAAGGCGATCGTGGTGATCTCGGTGGCCGGGCTGAACGGGAGCCGGAAGGAGGGGCGGGTGACCAGGCCCGAGCGTGCGCGGCGGACGAAGACCAGGTGGCAGACCATGATGATCACCCAGGTGCTGATGACGCCGAGGGAGGCGACGTTCAGGACGATCTCGAAGGCCTGGCTCGGCATGAGGTAGTTCAGGACCACGCCGAGGACGCAGACCGCGCAGGTGAGCAGGATGCCGCCGTAGGGGACCTGGCTGCGGTTCATCCGGGCCGTGAACTTCGGGGCCGAGCCCGCCGTCGCCATCGAGCGCAGGATGCGGCCCGTGGAGTACAGCCCGGAGTTCAGCGAGGACATCGCCGCCGTCAGGACGACCAGGTTCATCACGTCACCGGCCGCCGGGACCCCGATCTTCGACAGGACCGTGACGAAGGGACTCTGGTCGGCCGAGTAGACCGAGCCCGGCAGGAGCAGGGCGAGGAGGACGACCGAGCCGACGTAGAACAGGGCCACCCGCCACATGATGGAGTTCACCGCGCGCGGGACCACCTTCTCCGGCTCCGCCGTCTCGCCCGCCGCGACACCGACCAGTTCGAGGGCGGCGTACGCGAAGATGACGCCCTGCATGACGAGGACCACCGGCATCACGCCGTGCGGGAAGACACCGCCGTTGTCGGTGATCACGCTCGGGCCCGGTGTTCCGCCGCCCACCTCGTGCTGGGTGGCCAGCAGGAAGATGCCGATGAGCATGAAGCCGACGAGCGTGGCGACCTTGATGATCGCGAACCAGAACTCCATCTCGCCGAAGATCTTCACCGAGATCAGGTTCACGGCGAGGACCACGGCCAGCGCGATCAGGGCCAGCGTCCACTGCGGGATGTCGGTGAACAGGCTCCAGTAGTGCGTGTAGAGCGCGATCGCGGTGATGTCGGCGATGCCGGTCGTCGACCAGTTCAGGAAGTACATCCAGCCGGCGACGTACGCGCCCTTCTCCCCGAGGAACTCGCGCGCGTACGACACGAAGGAGCCCGAGGAGGGGCGGTAGAGAACCAGCTCGCCCAGGGCGCGGACGACGAAGAAGGCGAAGATGCCGCAGACCAGGTAGGCCAGCGCCAGCGCCGGGCCCGCGGTGTGGAGACGTCCTCCGGCCCCCAGGAAGAGGCCGGTGCCGATCGCGCCGCCGATGGCGATCATGTTGACGTGGCGGGCCTTGAGGTCCTTGCTGTAGCCGGCGTCGCCCGCGTCGGCGGGCACCTGGGCCACGTCGGTGCGGGAGGCGGCCTGGGCCGAGTGCACGGCGTCCTTGCTCACGGTGGATCCACTCTCTGGTGCGCCCCGGCGGGTCCCGCTCGGGTTTCCGGACGTGCGTCGACCCGCACCTCGTGGTGAAAGGCACAGGCCGAGAGGGCGCATGCCCCGGAAACGACCCCTCACGCGGTGGCGGTCGTCACAGCGGGCGGCGGCTGACATGATCGGAAAGGGTCTGCCGACCGGGTGTCACAGCAGTGGTGAGACAGCGATACTGCTGCACATGACGACCGACCCCTCCCCCGATGCCGAGGAGCCGACCCTCACCGTCGACGAGCTGGCCGCGCGGGCGGGCGTCACGGTCCGCACGGTCCGCTTCTACGGCACGCGAGGGCTGCTGCCGCCGCCGGTGATCGGTCCGCGCCGGGTCGGCCACTACGGCCGTGAGCACCTCGCGCGTCTCGCGCTGATCGAGGAGCTCCAGCACCAGGGGATGACGCTGGCGGCGATCGAGCGGTACATGCAGCAGCTGCCGGCCGAGCTGAGCGCCCACGACCTCGCGATCCACCGGGCGGTGGTGGCCTCCTGGGCCCCGGACGTCGTGGAGCGGGTGACACGTGAGGAGCTGCGGCGGCGGGCGGGGCGGGCGCTGAGCGACGACGACCTGGAGCGGCTCGCCGCGATGGACGTCGTACGGCGGGACGGCGACGGCTACCGCGTCGACCTGGGCCTGCTCCGGCTCGGCGTCGCGCTGCTCGACGTTCCCCTGTCGCAGGAGGCGATCCTCGCCTCGCGGAAGGTGCTCATCGAGCACTCCCGGTCCGCCGCACACGAGTTGTCGCAGCTGTTCCGGGGCGAGGTGGCCCAACGCGACGCGCAGGACGTGAAGTCGTTGTCGGCGCACATGGAACCCCTGGTCGTGCAGGCCCTGTTGACGACCTTTCAGCGGTCCCTGAAGGAGGAGCTGCGGGAGTGGACGTCAGAGGTGGGCGGGGCCTCCTGACCCGGTGAGGAGTCCCCCGCGCGCCGGGCGGACCGGCATCGCCCGCCCGGCGCGCGCGACGTCGCCTCACTCGTCCCCGAAACGGCCCCCGTTCTCCGCCTTCTCGACCAGCAGTGCCGGAGGCGTGAAGCGCTCTCCGTACCGGTCCGCCAGTTCACGCGCGCGTGCCACGAAGCCGGGCAGGCCGCCCTCGTAGCCGTTGATGTACTGGAGGACACCGCCTGTCCAGCCCGGGAAACCGATGCCGAAGACGGAACCGATGTTGGCGTCGGCGACCGAGGTCAGGACTCCCTCCTCAAGGAGCCTGACCGTGTCCAGCGCCTCGGAGAACAGCATGCGTTCCTGCATGTCCTCGAAGGGGATCTCCGAGCCCGCTCGGGTGAAGTGTTCGCGCAGGCCCGGCCACAGTGCGGACCGCTTTCCGTCGGCGCCGTAGTCGTAGAAGCCGCCGCCCCCACTGCGGCCGGTGCGGCCGAACTCGTCGACCATGCGGTCGATGACCGCTTCGGCGGGGTGGGGCGTCCAGGTGCCGCCGGACTCCTCGACCGCCTGCTTCGTCTCCTTGCGGATCTTGCGCGGGAGCGTCAGCGTCAGTTCGTCCATCAGGGAGAGGACCTTGGCCGGGTAGCCCGCCTGCGCCGCGGCCTGTTCGATCGACGCGGGCTCGATGCCCTCGCCGACCATCGCGACGCCCTCGTTGAGGAAGTGGCCGATCACGCGGGAGGTGAAGAACCCGCGGGAGTCGTTCACCACGATCGGGGTCTTGTTGATCTGCCGCACCAGGTCGAAGGCCCTCGCGAGGGCTTCCTCGCCCGTGCGCTCGCCCTTGATGATCTCGACCAGCGGCATCTTGTCGACCGGCGAGAAGAAGTGCAGGCCGATGAAGTCGTCCTGGCGCTCCACGCCCTCGGCGAGCGCGGTGATCGGCAGGGTCGAGGTGTTGGAGCACAGCAGCGCGTCCGGCTCGACGATGTGCTGGATCTCCTGGAAGACCTTGTGCTTGAGCGCCGTGTCCTCGAAGACGGCCTCGATGACCGCGTCGCAGCCGGCCAGGTCCTGCGGGTCCGCCGTCGGGGTGATGCGGGCCAGGAGCGCGTCCGCCTTCTCCTGGGTCGTACGGCCTCGGGAGACCGCCTTCGCGCAGAGCTTCTCCGAGTAGGCCCTGCCCTTGGCCGCCGCCTGCGGGGACACGTCCTTGAGGACCACGTCGATGCCGGCGCGGGCACAGGAGTACGCGATGCCGGCGCCCATCATCCCGGCGCCGAGCACGGCCACCTTGCGGACCTGGCGGGGTGCCACGCCCTTGGGTCGGTTCGCGCCGGAGTTCACCGCCTGGAGGTCGAAGAAGAACGCCTGGATCATGTTCTTGGAGGTCTGGCCGGCGGCCAGTTCGACGAAGTAGCGCGCCTCGATGACCTGCGCGGTCTCGAAGTCGACCTGGGCGCCTTCCACGGCGGCCGCGAGGATGTTGCGCGGGGCCGGGTAGGGCGCGCCGTTGGTCTGCTTGCGCAGGCTCGCCGGGAAGGCGGGCAGGTTCGCCGCGAACTTCGGGTGGGCGGGCGTGCCGCCCGGGATGCGGTAGCCCGGCTTGTCCCAGGGCTGCTGGGACTCCGGGTTGGCCTCGATGAACGCGCGGGCCTTGGCGAGGAGTTCGTCCTGTGTGGTGGCCACGTCGTCGACCAGGCCGTTCTGGAGGGCGCGCTGCGGGGCGTACTGCGTGCCCTGGAGCAGGACCTTCAGGAGGGCGTCGGCGATGCCCAGGAGGCGCACGGTGCGGACCACACCGCCGCCGCCCGGCAGCAGGCCCAAGGTGACCTCGGGGCAGCCGATCTTGGAGCCGGGCGCGTCCAGGGCGATGCGGTGGTGGCAGGCCAGGGCGATCTCGTAACCGCCGCCGAGGGCCGCGCCGTTGATGGCGGCGACGACCGGCTTGCCCAGGGTCTCGATGCGGCGCAGGTTGCGCTTGATGGCGAGGCCGCCGTCGAAGAGCTCCTGCGCGGTCTCCGGGGTGACCCGGATGAGGTCGCGCAGGTCGCCGCCGGCGAAGAAGGTCTTCTTGGCGGAGGTGATGATGACACCACGAATGGTGTCCTTCTCGGCCTCCAGGCGGTCGGTGATCACCGCGAGGGAGTCGCGGAACGCCTGGTTCATGGTGTTGGCGGACTGGTTCGGGTCGTCGAGGACGAGGGTGACGACGCCTGTGCGGTCCTGTTCCCAGCGGATGGTCGTGGACTGAGTGCTCATGTGGAAGTGCTCCGTGTGATCCGTCGTATCCGTGGGAGGGGGTCAGATGCGCTCGACGATGGTGGCGATGCCCATGCCGCCGCCCACACAGAGCGTCGCGAGGCCGTACCGCTTGTCCTGGCGCTCCAGTTCGTCGATCAGGCTGCCCAGGATCATGGCGCCGGTGGCGCCGAGCGGGTGGCCCAGCGCGATCGCGCCGCCGTTGACGTTGACCTTGTCCAGGGAGAGTCCCATGTCCCGCACGAAGCGCAGGACGACCGCCGCGAAGGCCTCGTTGATCTCGACGAGGTCGATGTCGTCGATGCTCAGGCCGGCCTTGGCGAGGGCCTTGCGGGTGGCGGGTGCGGGGCCGGTGAGCATGATGGTGGGCTCGGAGCCGGAGACCGCGGCGGAGACGATCCGCGCGCGCGGGGTGAGGCCGTAGCGCTCACCGACCTCCTTGGAACCGATCGCGACCAGCGAGGCGCCGTCGACGATGCCGGAGGAGTTGCCCGCGTGGTGGACGTGGTCGATCTTCTCGACCCAGTGGTACTTCTGCAGGGCCACCGCGTCGAAGCCGCCCAGGTCGCCGATGTCCGCGAAGGACGGCTTGAGCTTCGCGAGGGAGTCGGCGGTGGTGCCGGGGCGCAGGTGCTCGTCGTGGTCGAGGACGGTCAGGCCCGCGCGGTCCTTCACCGGGACGACGGAGCGGTCGAAGCGGCCCTCCTTCCAGGCCGTGGCGGCACGCTCCTGGCTCAGAGCGGCGTATTCGTCGACGTCACGCCGGGAGAATCCCTCGATCGTGGCGATCAGGTCGGCGCCGATGCCCTGCGGCACGAAGTTGACGGCGAGGTTGGTCATCGGGTCGTTGAACCAGGCGCCGCCGTCGGAGGCCATCGGCACCCGGGACATGGACTCGACGCCGCCCGCGAGGACCAGGTCCTCCCAGCCCGAACGGACCTTTGCGGCGGCCATGTTGACGGCCTCCAGGCCCGAGGCACAGAAGCGGTTCTCCTGCACGCCCGCGACCGTGTCCGGCAGTCCTGCGGCGACGGCGGCGATCCGGGCGATGTCGGAGCCCTGGTCGCCGACCGGGCCGACGACACCGAGCACGATGTCGTCGACCGCCGCCGGGTCCAGGTCCGGGAAACGGGCGCGGATCTCGTGGATGAGTCCCACGACCAGGTCGATGGGCTTGGTGCCGTGCAGGGCGCCGTTCGCCTTGCCGCGGCCGCGCGGGGTGCGGATCGCGTCGTACACGTACGCTTCGGTGCTCACGGGGAAGCCTTTCAAATGAGGGTCAGCTCAACAGGGAACGGCCGATGATCTCTTTCATGATCTCGGTCGTGCCGCCGTAGATGGTCTGGATCCGGCCGTCGGTGAAGGCCCGCGCGACCGGGTACTCGCTCATGTAGCCGTAGCCGCCGTGCAGTTGCAGGCAGCGGTCGGCGACCCGCTTCTGGAGCTCGGTCGCCCACCACTTGGCCATGAAGGCGTGGACGGCGTCCAGTCCTCCGTCGGAGTGGTCCTCGACGCAGCGGTCGACGAACGTCCGCGTGACCGCGCACTCCGTGGCCATCTCGGCTATCTCGAACCGGATGTGCTGCTTGGTGGCGAGCGGCCGGCCGAAGGCCTCGCGCCCCTTGACGTACTCGGTGGTGATCTCCAGGAGGTGTTCGGCGGCGGCGATCGCGGAGACGGCGATGCTCAGCCGCTCCTGGGCGAGGTTGGTCATCAGGTGCCCGAAGGCGCCGTCGCGCTCGCCGAGGAGGTTCTCCTTGGGCACGCGCACGTCGTGGAAGAACAACTCGGAGGTGTCCTGCGCCTTCTGACCGATCTTGTCGAGGTTGCGGCCGCGCTCGAAGCCCGCCGTGCCGCGCTCGACGACCAGCAGCGACAGCCCGCGGGCCCCGCCCTCGGGAGTGGTCCTCGCGACGACGATCACCAGGTCGGCGATGATCCCGTTGGAGATGAAGGTCTTGGAGCCGTTCAGCACCCAGTGGTCGCCCCGCTCCTCCGCGTGCGTGCGGATGCCCTGGAGGTCGGAGCCCGCGCCGGGCTCGGTCATGGCGATGGCGGTGATCAGCGAGCCGTCGCAGAAGCCGGGCAGCCAGCGGCGCTTCTGCTCCTCGGTGGCGAGGCCGGTGAGGTACGGGCCGATGACGTCGTTGTGCAGACCCAGGGCGAGTCCGGGAGTGCCCGCGCGCGTGAACTCCTCGGCGAGGACGGTGGCGTAGCGGAAGTCGGTCGTGCCGCCGCCCCCGAACTCCTCGGGCACGGCGATCCCGAGGAGGCCCTGCTTGCCGGCCGCCCGCCAGGCCTCGCGGGAGACGATGCCGTCCTTCTCCCACTGCGCGTAGTACGGCAGGACCTCCCTGGCCAGGAAGGCACGCACGGTCGCGCGGAACGCGTCGTGCTCGGGGGCGAAGAGCTGCCGCTTCATTCGGGGCCTTTCCGGGGTTCCTGGTCTTTCACGACATCCGGTACGTCCCACGCGAGATCCGGTACGTCCCAGTCGCGTGCCACGTCCGCGGTGTCGGCGCCGTCCCGGGCGGGCCCGGTGCGGACGGCCGTCGGGGTCGCGGAGAAGCGGGGCGCGGGCGCGGGCTGGGTGATGCCGCCGTGGTCGGTGAAGGTGCCGCGGGCGGCGAGGTGCGGGTGGTGCGGGGCCTCGCGCAGCGACAGGACGGGCGCCACGCACGCGTCGGTGCCCTCGAAGACGGCCGCCCACTCGTCTCTCGTACGGCTGCGGAATCGGGCCGCTACCGCCTCGCGCAGGTCGCCCCAGCGGGTCCAGTCCTTGCGGGCGTCCGTGAAGTCCGGGACGCCGAGCAGGTCGAGGAACAGGTCGTAGAACTGCGGCTCCAGCGCGCCCACCGCCATGTACTTCCCGTCGGCGGTCTCGTAGGTGCCGTAGTACGGGCAGCCGCCGTCCAGGAGGTTGGCGCCGCGCCGGTCCTGCCAGCCGCCGGCCGCGGTCATGGCGTGGATCATCGCGGAGAGGTGGGACGTGCCGTCGACGATGGCGGCGTCGACGACCTGGCCGGTGCCGGTCGCGCGCGCGTGATGGAGGGCGGCGAGAACGCCGACGACGAGGTAGAGGGAGCCGCCCGCGTAGTCACCGAGGAGGTTGGCGGGGACGGCCGGGGGACGGCCAGGTTCGCCGATCATGCCGAGGGTGCCGGTGAGGGCGATGTAGGCGATGTCGTGCCCGGCGCGCTGGGCCAGCGGTCCCTGCTGGCCCCAGCCGGTCATCCGGCCGTAGACGAGGGCGGGGTTGCGCGCGTGGCAGTCCTCGGGGCCGACGCCGAGGCGCTCGGCGACACCGGGGCGGTTGCCCTCGATCAGGATGTCGGCGCGGGCGGCGAGGTCGAGGACGCGCGCGGGTCCTTCGGGGGCCTTGAGGTCGACGACCACGGAGCGCTTGTTGCGGTTGGTGATGTCGTGGTCGGGGTCGATCGAGAGGGCGGCGCCGCCAGGGCGGGAGACGCGGACGACGTCGGCTCCCAGGTCGGCGAGGAGCATGCCCGCGAAGGGGCCCGGCCCGATGCCGGCGAGCTCCACCACGCGCACGCCGGCGAGCGGGCCGTGCCCGGGCGTCGTTGCCGTTGTCATGCAGCCCCCATTGGCGTGACACAACTGATGTAACACCAGTGATGCTATGAACGTGTTCCAGTGGACACAAGACCTGAACGAGCAAGCGCTTAGCCAATTATCGGCCGGTCACCGCTCGTCGAGTTCGGCTATCAGCCGTTTCGGTGCGATCGCGCGGTGGCTCTCTTCGACCCAGTCGCACAGCAGGTCCGCCGTCTTGTTGACCTTGGCGACGGTCTCACCCCAAGGGCTGTATCGATGTGCGGCTCCGCCGCTTGGCCTCGGTGACGCCCGGCAGCCCGAGGGCGAACTCGCGTACTTTCTCCCACTTCTTCAGGGCGTTCCTGGGTACGGCCACCGTCCCACCTCCGGCCTCCTCGTCGGGCTCCGCACCCCTCACGCTAGCCTCGGCCACCGACAACGGCGCGTGCGGCGGGATACAGGAGTGTCATGAGCAGGCTGAAAAAGTCGGACCGTCCCTACGACATCGTGCTGTTCGGGGCGACGAGTTTCGCGGGAGCACTCACCGCCCGGTACCTCGCCGCGCACGGCCCGGACGGTCTGCGCTGGGCGATCGCCGGCCGCAGCGAGGACAAGCTCAGGGCGCTGCGCGAGCGGCTGCCGGCGGGCACCGACGTCGGGGTCCTCACGGCCGACGTGTCGGACCCGGACTCGCTGCGCGCCCTCGCGGAAGGCGCGCGCGTGGTCGCCACCACGGTCGGCCCCTACCTGACGTACGGCGAGGAGCTGGTCGCCGCCTGCGCGGACGCGGGGACGGACTACCTCGACCTCTCGGGCGAGCCGGAGTTCGTGGACCTGATGTATGTCCGGCACGACGCACGCGCGCGTGAGACGGGCGCACGGCTGGTGCACGCCTGCGGCTTCGACTCGGTCCCGCACGACCTGGGGGCGTACTTCACCGTCCGGCAGCTGCCGGAGGGCGTTCCGCTCACCGTCGACGGGTTCGTGACCGCGGACGCCATGTTCTCCGGCGGGACCTTCGCCTCGGCCCTCAACCAGTTCGCGCGCGGCCGGCAGATGATCGCCGCCGCCCGGGACCGCGGTCGGCACGAGCCGCGCCTGGTGGGCCGACGGGCCGCCGCGCCGACCGGCTCCCCCCGGTACGCGCAGGAGGTCGGCGCCTGGGCGCTGCCGCTGCCGACCATCGACGCACAGATCGTCCGGCGCTCCGCGAAGGCACTGGAGCGCTACGGCCCGGACTTCCGCTACCGCCACTACGCGGCCGTACGGCGGCTGCCGGTCGCGGTGGGCGGGGTCGCGGCCGTGGGCGCCCTGTTCGCGGCGGCCCAGGTGCCGCCCGCGCGTCGCTGGCTGTCCGGCCGGGTCAGGCCGGGTGACGGCCCGAGCCCCGAGAAGCGGGCGAAGAGCTGGTTCTCGGTGCGCTTCGTCGGCGAGGGCGGTGGCCGACGGGTGTTCACCGAGGTAGCGGGCGGCGACCCGGGGTACGACGAGACAGCGAAGATGTTCGCCGAGTCGGCGCTGTCCCTGGCCTTCGACGACCTCCCGGAGACGTCCGGTCAGGTCACGACGGCGGTGGCGATGGGGGACGCGCTGATCGAGCGGCTGCGACGGGCCGGGATCACCTTCCGGGTGGCGTCGAGCCGGTGAGCCCGTGTCAGAAGGACCAGGCCATGACTCAGAAGGACCAGCCCGCCACCGTGTAGATCATCCCCGCGATCCAGCCGAGCCCGGCGAGCACCCCGAGGACCAGCGCGGCGGTCACGGCACGCTCGACGGGCCGGTTCGGGTCGGCGAGGGGCTTGGGGGAACGGTGGGTCATGCGGTGCGTCGTCATGCGGAACAGCCTGCCGAGCACACCGGGGTGGGCACATCCGTACAGATACTCAGACGACGTACTCAGTACCCCTCCTGGAACCGGTCAGGAGGTCGCCTCCCGCAGCGCCTGTCGGCACAGCGCGTCCGCCCTGCGTGTCGTCTCCGGCAGGCGGTACGCCGGCGTGAGCGCGAGGGTGTGGGCGCAGGCGTTGTCCAGGATCACGCGGTGGCCGACCGAGACGAAGACCGGCTTCACCGCCTCGCGCGTGCGCAGGGCCCGGCCGACCTCCTCCGAGCCCGCCAGCAACGGCGTCCACGCACCGCGCCGGGCGCCGGGATCGTCGTACGTGAAGGTGAACGGGTTCTTGGCGACCCCGATCGTCGGCAGCCCGGTGAGGACGCCGAGGTGGCTCGCGAGGCCGAAGCGGCGGGGGTGGGCGCGGCCGTAACCGTCGCAGACGACGAGGCCGGGCGCGCACGGCAGGGCGTCGAGGGCGGCGAGGACCGTGGGGATCTCACGGAAGGCGAGCAGGCCGGGGACGTACGGGAACGAGATGCGGCCGACCGCGGTCGCCTCGGCCACGACCTGAAGGGTCGCCGCGTCCAGAACCACGGCCGCGGCCGCGACGACGTCCCGTTCGTCGTCGTAGGCCACGTCGACCCCGGTGACACGGCCGGTGCCGGGCGGCGGGCCCGGCTCGTCGAGGACCGTCCTCGGCCTCAACTCGTCCTGGACCGCGCGGGCCTGTTCCTCGGTCGCGGGCCAGCCCGCGGGAATGTCCACTGTCGTCATGGTGGAAGCGAGCGTACGGCGGTGCGGCGTAGGCTCGCGATCATGTTCGTACTGGAACTGACCTACACCGCCCCGCTCGCTGCCGTGGACGCCGTGCTGCCGGCGCATGTCGCCTGGCTGGACGAGCAGTACGAGCACGGCGTCTTCCTGGCGTCCGGGCCCAAGAACCCCCGCGACGGCGGGATGATCATCGCCGTCGCGGAGGATCGTGCGCGGATCGAGCGGATCACCGCGGGCGACCCGTTCGTCACGGCCGGGGTGTGCGCGTACCGCGTCACCGAGTTCGCCGCGACGAAGACGGCTCCGGCGCTGGAGCCGTACCGGGAGACCCTCGGCTGACGGATCAGCTGTTGTTGCCGAGGGCGCGCTGGAGCTGGCTCTTGTTCATGTCCGAACGGCCCTTGACGCCCTTGCGCTTGGCCTCTTCGTAGAGCTGGTCGTAGGTCGGTCCCTGGGAGCCCTTGCCCGACCGCTGGCCGCCCCGCTTGCCGGAGGACATGTCCTGGGTCGAGGTACGGCTGGCGGTCTTGGACTCGCCGGACCGGGCGCGTTCCTTGTTGACCGTCCGCGCCGCGATCTCCTTGGCCCGTCCGGTGCTCTCGCCCCGGTCCTGCGCGCTCTCCTTGATGTGCTCGTACTGGCGTTCACGCTTCGAGTTCGAACCGGCTGGCATGGGGGTCACTCCTTTCGCCGTCGGCGACCGGGTACCCACATTCCGCCACTCAGCCCTCCAGACGAGCCACCCGTCCCTTCTCCCCGGCCGCCCAGCAGCCCCCGTCGACCGTGCAGTCGACGGTGTCGTACGAGCCGGTGTCCACGGTCCGCCAGGTCCGGCCGCCGTCCCTGGTGAGGTCCGTGCCGGTGGGACCGACCGCGAGGGCCGCGGTGCGGCTGTGCGGGAGCCAGGCCACGCCGGAGCGGTAGGCGTTCACCGGGGCGGCGGCGGCCCGCCAGGTCGCGCCGCCGTCACCGGTACGGGCGGCGGCCTGCGGAGAGCTCTGGTCGGCCCGGTAGTCGCCGCCGACCGCGAGCCCGTGGACACGGTCGCGGAAGGCGAGCGCGAAGACGCCCTTGGCGGGGTCGCCCGCCGGGATCGGCGTGTCGGAGGCCGTCCAGGTGCGGCCTCGGTCGGCGGAGTGCAGTACACGCGCGCGTGCCGCCCCGCCGGTGGCCAGCCAGACGTCCCGGGGCCCGGAGCTGACCAGGCACTGCCCGCTCGCCGCGAAGCCCGCCTCGCCGTCGAGCGCGGCCGGCATGCCCTTGTCGGGCAGCACCTTCCAGGAGCGGCCGCCGTCGGAGGTCGACAGGATGCGGAACTTCCCGTCCACCGGGTCGCTCATGGCGAGGCCGTGGCGGTGGTCGAAGAAGGTGAGGCAGTCGTAGAAGGCCTTGGCGTCGGTGTTGCGGAAGGACTCGGTCCAGGTCGCGCCGCCGTCCTCGGTGCGGTAGACGCGGGACGCCTCGCCCTCCCCGATGGCCAGAACCACCGCCCGGCGCGCGTCGAAGGCCTCGATGTCCCGGAACTGCAGCTCGGCGGCGCCGGGCGGCGAGACGTTTCGCCAGCTCGCTCCGCCGTCCGTGGTGCGCAGCACGGTGCCCTGGGTACCGGCCAGCCAGGCGGTGTCCCGGCTGACCGCCGACAGCCCGCGGAACCGCACCTCGGGGGTGCCGCTGTCCTTGAGCTCCCAGCGCGGCGCACGGCCGTCCGGGTCATGTGCCTCGGCCGGTACGGCGGTCAGGACGGCCAGCGCCGCCGCACAGGCCGCCCCCGCGGCGACGGTCCGGCTCATCAGGCCCGTCGGCCTCTTGCCTCGCGTGTTTCCCAAGCGCCTCATGGCGGGCGAAGCTAGCCCACGCTCCCGGCGCCGTCCAGATGCCCTCGGCCGGACGCCGACCGGTGCGCGGGGTGTCACAAGTGTCTCCCGGGGCACGGGAGAAGGACTGGATCACACCGGTGCATGGAGACGGTGACGGAGGTCACTCGAACTTCGTGTACACGGATTGGCTCATTCCGACGTCTCTTCCAGTGCCCGTCCCACTCCGGAGCCCACCTGCCGTCACAAGGGAGCAAGGCGTTGTCCACCGTCATCGAGCAGCCCGTAGAGGCCCGTCTCGTCGCCGCGGCACCGCGGATGCCGAGCATTCCCGCCACCCTGCACTACGACCGCTGTGATCCGTTCGCCGTCCGTATGACCTTCCCCGCCCCGGCCACCCTTGAAGGCGTCGAGGTCTGCTGGACCTTCAGCCGCGAACTGCTCACCACCGGCCTGCACGAGCCCGAGGGCCACGGCGACGTCCGGGTGCGGCCGTACGGCTACGACCGCACCGTTCTCGAGTTCCACGCCCCCGAGGGCACCGCCGTCGTGCATGTGCGCACGGGCGAGCTGCGCCGGTTCCTGGAGGCGACGAACGACCTCGTGCCGACCGGTCTTGAGCACCTCCAGCTCGACCTCGACCACGACCTGGCCGAGCTGATCCGCGACGCGTACTGACACCGGCCGGCCAGGAGGGCGTTGAGCTCGCCGTGGCTGAACCCGTCCCCGTCGGCCGACGGATGTCCGTCCCGCGTCCAGCAGCTCCCGCGCGGCGCGGCGGACCAGGGTGTGCGCGGCCTGCGCGATGCCGGAGCCGACGCTGACGCGCGCCACTCCGCTTGCGTACGGCTCGGCGACGGACAGGACGCCGGTCCCGGCCATGACGTTCAGCGGACCGTCGATCGCGTCGACGCGGAGCTTGACGGCCCCCGGGTCGACGGCCCCGGGGGTGACTGTCCGGTCAGCGCCCGCGGCGAGGAAGGCGGCGGCCTGCTCCGGGGTCGACTCCGTTGGCGCCGCGCCAGAACGTGTCGACACGGGCGTTGACGAACAAGGGCACGCCCTCCGTGTCGGCGGCCTCCCGGGCCGGCGTGATCCGCACGTATCCGCTCTCGACCTCCGCGCCCACCCCAACGGCGATCCGCCCCACAAGCGTCCAGGGCCCGCTCCGGTCCAGGCGGTCACCGTCCGCCGCGCACAGGGCTCAGGGCTCAGGGCTCAGGGCTCAGGGCTCAGGAGAGCCGGGCGCTCGTGGTGGCCACGGCTGCGTCCCCCGCGTCCCGCCTCACTCAGCCACCGGCCCCCGCGGCAGCGCCGGCCGGAATCCGACGCCGGCGTTCAGGCGCGCGCCGCGACCGAGGCCGCCGCCCCGCGGACCCCGTGGACGAGCTCCCGCAGCACCGGCGCCACCTGCCCGCTGCGCTCGACCAGTTCCTCGACGCGCGCCTCGTGGTGTTCCCCGCGGGGCAGCAGGGTGCGCAGTTCGGCCGCCGCGGCGAGCGCGACGAGGGCCGCGTCCCGCTCGGAGACGTCCACGGGTGGCACCGGTCCCCGCAGGACCTGCCGGACCTCCTCCTGAAGCGCCTCCGCGGCGGCCGGACGGGCCAGGTCGTGCTCCACGGTCGGGAACAGCCCGAGGACCCGCCGCTTGCGGGCGCGCAGATGTCCACCCGCGGTGAGCTGTTCCCGTACGGCGTCCAGGGTGATCCGGGTGTGCGGTGTCACCCAGCTCCGCCACCGGTGCGGGCGGGATTCACGGACCAGTTCGAGCAGCCCGTCCAGGACGGGGTCCCCGGTCTCGGCGTCCATGTCGACCGGTGTGGCGATGCCGTCCACGTCGAGGAGCAGCCCGCGCCGGGCCAGCTCGGTGAGGGCGCCGGCCCGGACCAGCTGGGGAACCTGGGCGGCACCGGTGGTCTCGGACTTCGAGGTGTCCCAGGCCAGCAGATAGAGGTGGGCCGGCAGGGAGAGCGGTCCGTCGGGCACGGGGCCTCCTAAGGCGCATTAACTCGTTGACAGCCCTAAGGCCGCCTCGTACGGTGTAGAACGCTTCTGTTGCCGTCGATCGGAGAAGGACGTTGCTCGTCTGAGGTCCTGAGACACCGTGTCACACACCTGAGGTGTGTGCGCCGCGTGCGACCTCGGCACACGAGCCGTTCCCGACGAGCAGGGCCTTGTCCCCGCCCTCCGGCCTCCTGGCCTTTCCCGTGGTCGCGGGTGTCTCGATACGCGTTTGCCCCTTCTCGCTTCGAGCAACCGCGGAGACCGTATGTCTACTTCCATCACCTGCACCTCACTCGCCTTCTCGTGGCCCGATGGCACCCCCGTCCTCGATGGCCTCGACATCGCCTTCGGCCCCGGCCGCACAGGTCTCGTCGGCGTCAACGGGTCGGGTAAATCAACCCTGTTGAAGCTGATCGCCGGTGAACTCACCCCGGCCGACGGCGCCGTGCGCGTCGCGGGCGAGGTCGGTTATCTCCCGCAGAACGTCACGCTCGACACCGGCCTGAAGGTCGAAGAGGCGCTCGGCATCGCCGCGCGGCGCGCCGCCCTGCACGCCATCGAGGCGGGCGACGTGTCCGAGGAGCACTTCGAGACGGTCGGCGACGACTGGGACGTGGAGGAGCGGGCCCTGGCCACCCTCGGCGAACTCGGCCTCGGCCACATCGGGTTGGACCGCGGGATCGGCGAGGTCTCGGGCGGCGAGTCGGTGCTGCTGCGGCTGGCCGCGCTGCTGCTGCGCCGACCGGACGTCCTGCTCCTCGACGAGCCCACCAACAACCTCGACCTGTACGCCCGCAGGCGGCTGTACTCGGCCGTCGCCTCCTGGCCGGGGGTGATGGTCGTGGTCAGCCACGACCGCGAACTCCTAGACCTGGTCGACCAGATCGCCGATCTGCGCTCGGGCGAGGTCACCTGGTACGGCGGGAACTTCTCCGCCTACGAGGAGGCCCTCGCCGTCGAACAGGAGGCGGCGGAGCGGATGGTGCGGGTCGCCGAGTCGGACTTTCGCAGGCAGAAACGCGAACTGGTCGACGCACAGGTCAAGTTGGCTCATCGCAAGCGCTACGCCCAGAAGATGTACGACACCAAGCGCGAGCCTCGGGCCGTCATGAAGCTGAAGAGCCGCGCGGCCCAGGTCTCCGCGGGCAAGCACCGCATCATGCACGAGGAGAAGCTCGCCGAGGCCAAGGACCGGCTCGACGAGGCGGTGGAGGCCGTAAGGGACGACGACGAGATCCGCGTGGACCTGCCGTACACGGCCGTACCGCAGGGCCGTACGGTCCTGACTCTCATGGACCTGCACCTCGCCCACGGCGCGCGGGTGAAGGGCGGTCTCGACCTTCGCGGGCCCGAGCGGGTCGCGCTGATCGGGCGCAACGGCACGGGCAAGACGACGCTGCTGCGGACGATCGCCGGGGAGCTGTCACCGGTGTCGGGCGAGGCGGCGGTCCATGTCCCGCTCCGCTTCCTGCCCCAGCGTCTGGACGTCCTCGACGGCGAGCTGTCGGTCGCCGAGAACGTGGCCCGGTTCGCGCCGGGCGCCACCAACAACCGGGTGCGGGCCCGTCTCGCCCGCTTCCTGTTCCGGGGCGCCCGAGCCGACCAGCAGGCGTCGACGCTGTCCGGCGGCGAACGCTTCCGGGCGGCCCTGGCCGCGCTGATGCTGGCGGAGCCCGCACCCCAGCTGCTCATGCTCGACGAGCCGACGAACAACCTCGACATCGCGAGCGTGCGACAGCTGACCTCGGCCCTGGAGTCGTACGAGGGCGCGCTGGTCGTGGCCAGCCACGACCTGCCGTTCCTGGAGTCGATCGGCATCACGCGCTGGCTGATGCTGGACGGGGAGCTGCGGGAGGTCACACCGGAGGATCCGGAGTTCCCCGCGTAGGGTCCACGGCGTCCGCGTCGCAGATGACGGCCGCCGTGTCCGCGCCCGCCCGGAGCAGCGCCACGCTCCGGGCGGCGATCCGGTCGAGCCGTTCCCGCAGGATCCGTTCCCGCAGGATCCGCCGGGCGTCCTCCAGCCCGTCGGCGCCGTCCAGGCAGGCCATCACCTCACCCACGGCCGGGATGCCGTACCCGCCGGCGCGCAGGGCGACGACGACGCGTGCCGCCCTGATCGCCGCGGGACCGTAGCGACGCGCGCGCAGAGTGGTCACGCGCTCCGGGAGGACCAGCGTTTCCTCCTCCCGGAACCGCAGGGTCGAGGACCGTACGCCGAGCGCCTGCGCGAGCTGTGTGATGGTCATGAAGTCGTCGTCCCCGCCGGCCCCTTCGGCCTGGATGCGCTCCAGCGCCCGCTGGGCACGCAACACCTCGGCGCGCTCCCGCGCGAGCCGGGCTTGGACCTCGTCGACGGCCGCGGCGAGCCCTCGACAGGCGCGCGGAGCGCGGGCATGGAGCGGCGTGCAGGAGCGGTAGCCGTTGTCCGACCGCTGGGCCGGCGGAATCACCCCCGGCCGCACTACCCCCCGACGACACCGCCTCCGACCTGGACCTGCCGGGCCGTTGGCGGGTCAACGTCCAGGTCGGCCGCACGGCGCTCCCGCACCTCCTCGGGCAACGACACGAATCCCGGCGAGAGGACGACCGGGACCGTCGTACGACTGCTGCGCTAGGCCCATGAGGCGGCACGCGCGCGTGCGGCGCGACGGCGCTGGTGAGCCGTGAAGCGTCTCAGGAGGGCCACAGCCTGACTCCGGGGGTTTTGTCGACACGGACCGGCGCTGCATGATGGCTGACCGGCGCCCGTCACGCGCGCCGCCCCTGTCCCGCCGATACGGAGTTTCCTCGTGCCCAGCAAGAAGGCCCTCGTCCGCCGCCCCAGCCCGCGCCTCGCCGAAGGTCTGGTGACGCACGTCGAGCGGGAGAAGGTCGACGTCGACCTCGCGCTCGAACAGTGGGAGGCGTACGTCGAGGCCATGCGCACGCACGGCTGGGAGACCGTCGATGTGGACCCGGAGGACGACTGCCCGGACTCGGTGTTCGTCGAGGACACCGTGGTCATGTACAAGAACGTCGCCCTGATCGCGCGCTCCGGCGCCGAGTCCCGGCGCGAGGAGACCGCCGGCGTCGAGGAGGCCGTGGCGCGCCTGGGCTGCTCGGTGAACTGGATCTGGGAGCCGGGCACCCTGGACGGCGGTGACGTGCTGAAGATCGACGACACGATCTACGTCGGCCGGGGCGGGCGTACCAACGCGGCCGGCGTCCAGCAGCTGCGGGCCGCCTTCGAACCGCTCGGGGCCCGGGTCGTCGCCGTACCGGTGAGCAAGGTGCTGCACCTGAAGTCGGCGGTCACCGCGCTGCCCGACGGGACCGTGATCGGACACATCCCCAAGGTGGACCGGCCCGCGCTCTTCCCGCGCTTCCTGTCCGTGCCCGAGGAGGCCGGCGCCCACGTCGTCCTGCTCGGCGGTCCCAAACTGCTCATGGCCGCGAGCGCCCCGAAGACCGCGGAGCTGCTCACCGACCTCGGATTCGAACCGGTCATGGTGGACATCAGCGAGTTCGAGAAGCTCGAAGGCTGTGTGACGTGCCTCTCGGTGCGCTTGCGGGACCTGTACGCCTGAGGGGCGAGTGCAGGAGGCCGGCGGCCTCGGACCTGCGGTTCCGGGGCCGCTTTGTCATGCACGGGGACACCGCCGATCAGGGACCTTTACGACACCCTTAACCTACGGTCTCGTAACCTACGGTTTCGTAGCCTACGATTCCGTAGGTTCCCCGGCACCGCTCGCCGGGCCCCGCACATGTCGGTCGCGTCCCCCTGGAGTACCTGTGACGATCACTTCCCCTCACCTCGGCAGCCCGTCCTCCGAGTGGACCGACGCGCGACTGCTGTACGCGCTGGAGGAAGTGGTCGAGAACGAACTCAACCGGCATCTGAAGGTCACCAAGGACTGGATGCCGCACGAGTACGTCCCGTGGAGCGACGGCCGCAACTTCCCCGGCTTCTTCGAGGACGGCGAGGCGTGGGAGAAGGAGCAGTCCAAGGTCACCGAGATCGGCCGGATCGCCCTGGTCGTGAACCTGCTCACCGAGGACAACCTTCCCAGCTACCACCACGAGATCGCCTCGCTCTTCGGCCGTGACGGCGCCTGGGGCACCTGGGTGCACCGCTGGACCGCCGAGGAGGGCCGGCACGGCATCGTGATGCGGGACTACCTGCTCACCTCGCGGGCGGTGGACCCGGACAAGCTGGAGCAGTTCCGCATGGCCCACATGAGCGAGGGCTTCGAGTCGGACAACCGCCACTCCATGCTGCACTCGGTCGCCTACGTGGCCTTCCAGGAGCTCGCGACCCGCGTCTCGCACCGCAACACCGGCCACCAGTCCGGGGACCCGGTCTGCGATCGCATGCTGGCGCGCATCGCCACCGACGAGAACCTGCACATGGTCTTCTACCGGAACCTGCTGAAGGCGGCCTTCGAGCTCGCGCCCGACCTGACGATGATGGCCGTGCGCGACGTGATCGTGAACTTCCGGATGCCCGGCCACGGCATGCCCGGCTTCGAGCGGGCGGCCGCGCAGATGGCGATCGGCGAGATCTACAACATGCGCATCCACCACGACGACGTGCTCCAGCCGGTTTTGCGCTTCCTGAAGGTCATGGAGATCGACGGCCTCGGCCCCGAGGGCCAGAAGGCGCAGGACGAACTGGGTCTGTACATGGGCGGTCTGGACGCGGAGGCCGCGAAGTTCGACGAGAAGCTGGCGGCGCGCAAGGCGCGGATGGCGGCGCGCGCGGGCGCCTGACGCCGACCTGGCAGACCCGGCCGGCCCCGGACCGCGGTCCCCTCCTCCGTGCACGGTGCTGCTCCAGGGCGCGCCTGGCTGCGGCAAGACGGAGCTGGTACGGGAGACGACCCGGGCTGGGCTGGGCCGGGAGCCGCTGTCCTTCTCGCTGCCGGTGACGAACGTCGAGGACCTGTGCGCGCCGATCGTCGGCGGACGGCACAGCTCAAGGTGCGCCTGCCTCTGCGCTACGCCCGGGTGCGCTTCGGGACCTTAACCGCACTCCCGGCCGGTCGGCTCACCGGTTTTGCCGTCGCGCCTGATCGCAAGCCGTTCCTTCTCGGAGAGGCCGCCCCAGACGCCGAAGCGTTCGTCGTTGGCCAGGGCGTACTCGAGGCAGGCCGGGCGCATCTCGCACATGGCGCAGATGCGCTTCGCCTCTCGTACCGAGCTGCCCGGCTCGGGAAAGAAGAAGTCCGCCCCGGTCTGCGCGCACAACGCCTGCGCCTGCCAGGCGGGGTCGGTCGGGGTGATGGTGTCGATGTGCATGGCGGAGATCGTGCCGGGCAGCGAAAAACGTTCGATCAACGCCGGATCAACGGCTCCGTTCACGGCCGCCGGCCGCCTTGATGGTCCCCCGCCCGGTGCCGGGGCGCACGGCGGCGCGCGGAGACCGTCCGCCCGACCGGCGCCGGCGTCCCACGGCGGCGGTAGCCGCCAGCCATCCCGACGTACTCCCGCCATAGTCGACCGCAGCTCGGGGCCCGTCGGGCCCACCCGGCACGACTGCGCACGACCGCACGCGGAGACGGTCCCCCCGGCCGGTGCCGGCGGCCCACGGCGGCGGTGACCGCCAATCATCCCGACCTGCTCCCCCCCATGATCGACCGCGCGCTCGGCGCCCTCGGGCCCACCCGGCGTGACGGCGCACGGGGCCTGCGCGTCCGCCGACAAGGACAACGCCCGCTCCCCCACGGACACCGCGACTTCCGACCGGCCCGCATCGGCGTCCCGGCAGCGATTGTCAGTGGACGGTGCGAGACTCGGCGGTACAGGCAACGGGACCCCTCAGAGGAGGGCAGAGATGCTCACGACCCGTTATGTCACCGGCGCTCCGAACTGGCTCGACCTCGGCACCCCCGACATCGACGGCGCCACCACCTTCTACGGCGGGCTGTTCGGCTGGGAGTTCCAGCCGGGCCCGCCCGAAGCCGGCGGTTACGGCTTCTTCCAGCTCGCCGGCAGGACCGCCGCGGGCGGTATGCAGACCACACCGGAGCAGGGCCCGCCGTCCTGGACGGTGTACTTCCAGACACCGGACGCGGACGCCACCGCGAAGGCGGCCGAGGAGGCGCACGGCTCGGTGCTCATGCAGCCCATGGACGTGATGGACCAGGGCCGCATGGCGATCCTCGCCGACAAGGCGGGCGTGCCCTTCGGCATCTGGCAGCCCGGGCGGAACAAGGGGCTCGACGTCACTCAGGAGCCCGGTTCACTGTGCTGGGTCGAGCTGTACACGGCCGACCTGCCGATGGCCGCCTACTTCTACCGCGCGGCCCTCGGCCTGGAGACCTACGGGGTCGACTTCCCCGGCGGGACCTACACCACCGTGCTGCCGGACGGGCAGAGCGAGGACGGCATGTTCGGCGGCATCGTCCCGCTCGCCGACGATCCGCTGGAGGCGCGGGACGGGGCGTACTGGATGCCGTACTTCGAGGTCACGGACACGGACGAGACGGTGGCGAAGGCTCAGGAGCTGGGCGGCAGCGTCCGGCTGCCCGGCACCGACATCCCGGGTGTCGGCCGGGTCGCCAAGCTGGCCGATCCGTACGGCGCCCGCTTCGCGGTGATCAAGAGCGCGCCGCAGCAGACGTGACGGAGGCGGGGGCGGGGACGGGGGCGGGGGCGGCAGCAGCTCACGCCGAGGTGCGCCGCACCAGCGTGGTGGGCAGTACGACACCGGTCGGTGCGGCTCCCGCGTCCCCCGGGCCGAGACCTCCCAGGAGCAGGCGGGCCATCAACCGGCCCATCTCCTCGATGTCCTGACGGACCGTCGTCAGCGGCGGATCGGTCTGCTCGGCGACCGGCAGCATGTCGTCGAAGCCGATCACCGCCACCTCCTCGGGCACCCGGCGCCCGCTCTCTCGCAGCACGCGCAGGGCGCCGGACGCGGTGAGGTCGTTGGCGGCGAACACCGCGTCCACGTCCGGACACCGGTCGAGGAGTTCCCGCATGGCCCGCTCCCCGCCGGCCGGGGTGAAGTCACCGCGTACGACCAGCCCCGGGTCGGCGTCGCCCATGACGTCCCGGTAGCCGTCGAGCCGGTCCGCCGCGGAGGTCTGGTCGAGGGGGCCTGTGATGTGGGCGACACGCGTGCGCCCGAGCCCGGCGAGATGCCGTACGGCCTCGCGGGCGCCGCCCCGGTTGTCGCTGTCGACGTACACGACGTCCGTCGTCCCGTCGCTCCAGCCGGGCCGCCCGCCGAACACCGTGGGGACACCGGCCCGCTGGATCAGCCCGGGCAGCGGGTCGTCGAGGTGCAGCGAGAAGACGAGCGCGCCGTCGACGTGGCCTCCGGCGAGGTAGCGTCCGACGCGCGCGTGGTCGTCGCGGCCCTCGGTGAGCAGCAGGACGAGCTGGTTGTCGTGGGCGGTCAACTCCTTGCTGATTCCCCGAAGTTGCAGCGCGAAGAAGGGGTCGGCGAAGACCCGGGTCTCCGGCTCGGCCACCACCACGGCGACCGCGTCGTGGCGCCGGGTGACAAGACTGCGGGCGGCCTGGTTGGGCACGTAACCGAGCTCCTCGACGGCCCTGCGCACCCGCTCGACGAGCGGCTCCCTCACCCCGTCCGCACCGTTCACCACCCGGGACACGGTGGCCCGCGACACCCCGGCCCGGGCCGCCACGGCCTCCAGGGTGGGGCGCGGCGCTGTCTCGGTCACTTCGGGGCTCCTCGTCGGCGGGTGCGGATCAGGATAGCCCCGGACGAGGACCCGGTGAGAGCGCTCTCGCGGCACAGGACGGTGGACACCTACGACCGGGGACATCCGGTCAACGGCCTCACGTCAGCAGGTCCACCCGGCGCCCGATCCCCTCCCGACGGGCCCGCTCGTACGCCGCCCAGGCGACCGCGAGGTCCTGCCAGGGCAGCCCCACGGGTGCGTAGACCGTGCGGTCCGTGTCGCTCGCGCGGCCGGGGTGGTCGCCCCGCACCACCTCGCCCAGGGTCGCCGCCGCGGTCCGGCCGTCCGCCAGCACGCCCATGCTCACGGCGAGCGGGCGGTCGTCGACCACGAGCACGGACGCGTCCAGCAGATCGGCCGCCAGCTCCGCCTTGCCCGGCTCGTCGACGCCGAGGCTCGTGAAGTGCTGCCCCGGCCGCGTGTCCGCCAGGCTCAGCAGCGGCTCCCGCGACCACGTCGCCGACAGGACGAGGTCGCAGGCCACGGCGATCTCCGCGGCGGAGGACAGCACCCGGCCACCGTGCCGGGCGGCGAACTGCGCGGCGCGGTCGGCGGAGGTGTCGTGGACGACGAGGGCGCCGCGGGGTCGTAGCACCCCCAGGCCGCGCACCATCAACTCGGCCTGCGCTCCAGCGCCGATCACGCCGACCGCCTCCCCCGCCCCGGCCAGCAGGTGCGTGCCCAGTGCCGCCGCCAGCCCCGTCCGCCACGCCGTGACCGTCGCCGAGTCCATGAGGGCCAGCAACGCGCCGTCGGTTCCGCTGTGCAGGCAGATCACCCCGCGCAGGGCGGGGCGGGCGGCCGGGAACTTGGCGTTGACCTTCACGGTGTAGGCGGGAATGCCCGGGAGCAGGCCCGGGATCAGCGCGGTGGCCGTACCGGGGAACGGGAGGTCCGTGCGCACCCGTTGTCCAGCGATCGACACACTGTCCGCGTCCGCGTTCAGGAAGCCGTCCCGCAGTGCGTCGAGGCAGGTCTCCGGCTCCAGCACCGTCTCCAGATCACCGCGCGTGAGAAGAAGAGTCACCCACCCATGATCCGTCAGTGGTGGTGTTCGGCCCGCTGCCCGCTGTGCTCGTGCGGCTCGTACCCCGGGATCGTCCCGTCCGTCTTCTTCACCAGGAACAGGCCCACCATCCCCATGTCGGAGTGGCTCTGCACATGGCAGTGGTACATCCACGCGCCCGCCCCGACCCCCTCCCCCGCGATCACCTGGAAGCCGAAGGAGTCCGCCGGGCCCACGATCTTGTTGTCGACGACCTGGCTCGGGTCGTCGGGCCCCGTGAGCATGCCCGTGCGGTTGTCCGCCCAGCGGTGACCGTGCATATGGAAGGTGTGGTAGTACTCGCCGTGCGTGATCATCACGAACTCGACCCGATCGCCCACGGTGGCCTCGAAGTTGGGCCCCGAGTGCGCCGGCCTGTTGTTGATGAGCATGTCGTTGAAGACGATCGTGTGCGTCGCGTCCGGCAGGACATCGCCCTTGCGGCGGACGATCACCGGGCCGTAGAGGCCCTTGCGGATACCGCCGGTGCCGTGTTCCGTGCCGACGACGTGGTCGTGGTAGTGCCAGTAGCCCGCGCTGCCCGCCCGCCAGGTGCCGTCGCTCCGGCGGCCCGGCGCGTGGGTGCGCCAGGTGTAGGTGCGGGTGCCGCCCGGCTCGACGTCACTCTTGTTCAACGTCGTGCCGTCGCTGGAGACTTCGTAGTCCAGGCCGTGGACGTGCAGGCTCGCCCGGACGTCCATGGTGTTCTCGAACTCGATGTGCAGGGTGTCGCCCTCGTTGAGCTCGATGAGCGGGCCGGGGATCGTCGCCCTGCCCTTCTCCAGGCCGTAGCCCATCTGCCCGTCGGCGAGCCTCTCGGCGTACAGCTTGATGCGCCTGACCTCGCCGCCCGGGGCGGCCTGCGCCGGACCCGCGTCGCTGCGGGCCTCCGGCGCCAGGGACAACGATGTCGCGACCGCCGCGCCACCGAGCAGCACCCGCCGGTTGAAGCCACGTCTGTCCAGTGCGCCCATGCGGAACTCCCCACCGTGATACGGGTTTTGCGGAGACGTACCTGTGATGAACCTGTGAGACGGTACCGGCCCCGGAGTCGTTTATCCACGCTCAGGACAAAGTTCGTGCGATCCCGGTCATAGGTATTGGCGAGTGCGGCAAAGGGGTCTAGCTTCCATGGCGCTGTTGCTGTGACCGAGGAGGTGCCCATGCACTTACGAGGGTTGAGCGCGAGAAGCGGAGGAAGCGCGAGGAGACGGGTCTGGACGGCCACCGTGACCGCGGGGGTCGTTGCCGCCGGGCTGATGTCCGGGCCGGCGGCGGGGGCTCTGCCTGCTCCCGACCCGTCCGCGACAACGATGTCCGTCAAGTCGCCACCGGGCGGCGGGGACGTACGGGTGCTGGTCTTCCACGGGTCCGCGGCGGGCGGGGAGGAGTCTCCGGTCATCAACGCGGGTATCGCGGCGATCGAGAGGATCGGGCTGTCCGGACCGGCGAACCAGCGGTTCGAGACCGAGGCCACCGACGACGCGAGGGTCTTCACCGACGAGAAGGCTCTCGGCGGTTACAACGCGATCGTCTTCCTGACCGGTGGCGGCGATGTCCTCGACCCTGAGCAGGAGGCCGGCCTGGAGGCCTACATGGAGGCGGGCGGCGGCTTCGTCGGCATCCATGACGCGGCCCGCGCAGAGCCGTACTCCGACTGGTTCACGGGGCTGGTGGGCGCCCGACCGGCCGCCTCCGGCCCGACGACCGTACAGCGGGCCACCGTTGAGGTCGGCGACCGGCAGCATCCGGCGACCAGGGATCTGCCGGTGCAGTGGAAGCGCCCCGACCAGTGGTTCAACTGGACGAAGAACCCCTCCGGTGAGGTGCACACCGTGGCCCGGGTGCGCGAGTCGACCTACCAGCCGGGAGCGGGCGCCAACGGCTGGGACCACCCGGTGAGTTGGTGCCGGGACTACGACGGCGGCCGGTCCTTCTACACCGGCATGGGCGGCACGGTGTCCTCGTACGACGAGACCGACTTCCGGACCCATCTGCGCGGCGCGCTGCTGTGGACCTCGCGGCTCGTCCAGGCCGACTGCAAGGCGACCATCAACGGCAACTACAAGGCGGAGCGCCTCACCCAGCCCAACCAGGCGGGGCAGAACGACCAGATCGGCGAGCCGCACGGGCTGGTCACCGCCCCCGACGGGCGGGTCCTGTACATCGGGCGGGGCGGGGCCGACGCCTCCCAGCCGGTGATCACCGACTGGAACAACCCCGACATCGGCAAGGGCAAGGGCGAGATCCACGTTTACGACCCGAAGACCAAGAAGGTCACCCTCGCGGGCGCGCTGACCGTGTTCGGCAACAAGGGCGGCGGCGACGAGCTGGTGAAGGTCGAGGAGGGCCTGCTCGGGATCGAGCTCGACCCGCGGTTCGAGGAGAACGGCTGGGTGTACCTGCACTACACCCCGCACTCGCAGCTCAACCGCGACACGCAGATGGCCCAGCGGCGCGTCTCCCGCTTCACCCTCGACCTCGCCACGAACAAGCTGGACCTGAACAGCGAGAAGGTCCTGCTCAAGTGGCCGGTTCAGGTGCACAGTTGCTGCCACGCGGGCGGCGGGATGTCCTGGGACTCCAAGGGCAACCTGTACATCGCGACCGGTGACAACAACTCCAGTGACTTCAGCGGCGGTTACTCGGGCAACAACCCGCAGCCGAACTACAAGGGCGTCTCCTTCGCGGACGCGCGCCGCACCGCGGGCAACACCAACAACCTCAACGGCAAGATCCTGCGCATCCATCCGGAGGCCGACGGGACGTACACCCTGCCCGAGGGCAACCTCTTCACGGGCAGGGAGACGGCCGAGGGCGGCGGCAAGACCCGCGGCGAGATCTATGTGATGGGGGTCAGGAACCCGGCCCGGATCTTCGTCGACAAGAAGACCGACCTCCTCTACGCGGGCTGGGTCGGCCCGGACGCCGGCGCGCCCTCGACGACCTGGGGGCCGGCCAAGTACGACACCTTCGCCGTCATCAGCAAGGCGAGCAACCGGGGCTGGCCGTACTGCATGGGCAACAAGCAGCCCTACCGGGACCGCAACCTGCCGAACCCCGACCAGCCGCTGGGCTGGTACGACTGCGACCACCCGAAGAACGAGTCGCCCAACAACGACGGTCTGGTCAACCTCCCGCCGGTCACCGGCAACAACATCTGGTACTCGCCGCAGGGCGGTGCCCCCGACTACCCGCGGGACGCGAACGGCATCCCGTCCTACAAGCAGGAGGAGGCGAAGTACCTGCTGCCGTGGCTCAAGGGCGGCGGCCAGGCCGCGATGAACGGGCCGGTCTACCGCTACGACACCACCAGCACCAGCGCGACCAAGTGGCCCGCCTACTGGGACGGCAAGTGGTTCGTCGGCGACTTCTACGACGCCGACCAGCCGCGCAACGCGGTCGTCACCGACCCGAAGACCCACGGCGACGGCGGACTGCCCGTCCACTCGGAGTCGCTGAAGAAGATCGTGCCGATCGGCAACGACGGCATCAAGAACCTCATGGACTGGAAGTTCGGCCCGGACGGCGCGCTGTACGTCCTCGACTACGGGCGCGGGTTCTTCACCTCGGACGCCAAGTCGGCACTGTGGCGGGTCACTTACACGGGCGGCGGACCGACACCGGCCGCAGGACAGCTGGCGAGAGGAGGGCAGTGATGCACCCCCGAAGAGCAGTGATGCACCCCCGCAGAGCTCTGACCGTCCTGTTGGCCGCCCTGCTGATGGTGCTCGGCCTCCAGTCGACGTCCCAGGCACGGCCCGACGCGGTCCCGGCGGCGGCCCAGACCCTCACCTGGACCGCCGGCGACGACATCACCAGGTACACCTCGGTCCCGACGACGGCCGTCGCGGGCACGGCCACGATCGTCTTCGAGAACAGCAAGGCCACCGGCAACACCACCGGAATGCCGCACACGTTGACCTTCGTGTCCAGTGACCCCGAGTTCAACGACGACGTCGAACTCAACATCCTCGCCAACCCGAACGACGACATGGGCGGCCGCCACACCGCCGAGGTCACGCTCACCCCGGGCCGGTACTTCTACCACTGCACGATCCCGGGCCACGGCCAGATGCAGGGCATCCTCGTGGTGACCGAGGGCAGCGGCCAGGACACCACCGCGCCCTCGGCAGCTGCCCAGGTGACCGGCACGCAGAACGCGCAGGGCCAGTACGTCGGTTCGGCGAGCGTGGCGGTCACGGCGACCGACGAGGCCGGGGGCTCCGGTCTCGACCGGATCGAGTACGCGACCGGGGACGCGGGCGCCTGGCAGCCGTACACCGCCCCCGTCGTCGTCGACCAGGTGGGCAGCCACAAGGTCCGCTACCGGGCCGTCGACAAGGCGGGCAACGTCTCCACCGAAAGGAGCGTCGACTTCACGGTCGTCGCGCCGCCCTCCGACGACACCGCCCCGCCGGACACCTCGGCGACGGTGAGCGGCGAGCAGAACCCGGACGGGACCTACATCGACATGGCCACGGTGACCGTGTCGGCCTCCGACACCGGATCCGGGGTCAACACCATCGAGTACGCGGTGAACGGCGGGAGTTGGCAGCCGTACACCATGCCCGTGATGGTGCACCAGGTCGGCTCCCACAGCGTGCGCTACCGGGCGACCGACAAGGCGGGCAACGTGGCCGCCGAGAAGAGCGTCCGGTTCACGGTGGTCGCGGCCGCACCGCAGGACACCATCCCGCCGGTGACCGGTGTGACCGTGGACGGCACGCGGAACTCCGACGGGGCGTACGTGGGCAACGCCAGGGTGACCGTGAGCGCCACGGACCAGGGCGGTTCGGGTGTGGCCGGGGTCGAGTACTCGATCGACGCGGGTCCCTACCTCGCGTACACCGCCGCGGTGGTCGTCGACCGGGCGGGCACGCACACCCTGGCGTACCGGGCGACGGACAAGGCGGGCAACACCTCGGCCGCGCGCACGGTGACCTTCACGGTGGTCGCCGGCCAGGTCCCGGCGCCCAACTGTGCCGAGTTCGACGAGCGGTTGACGGTGATCGTCGGCAGGGTCGACTCCGGGGTGCCGAACCGGATCACCAACAGCCGGTGCCGGATCAACGAGTTGATCGAGGACGAGAAGGAGTGGACGTCCCACGCGCTGTTCCTCAAGCACGTGAAGACCGTCCTGGACAAGCTCTTCCGGGAGGGGGTCGTCGACGAGCGCGAGTACGACGCGATCGACGCGGCGGCCCGGGAGTCCGGGATCGGCAGGCCCGGGCAGACCGAGGGCTACCGCACGATCCTCGACGGCAGCGCGGCCTCCTTCGCCAAGTGGCAGCAGGTGGGCGGCGGTTCCTTCGCACCGAACGGCGACGGTTCGATCACCTCCGGCACCACGAGGGACGGCCTCGGCATGCTCTGGTTCCCGGAGCGCAAGTACGGCGACTTCTCGCTCAAGCTCCAGTGGCGGGACGACGCCCCGGGCACCGGGAACGCCAACTCCGGGGTGTTCGTGCGGTTCCCGTGGGTCCACGACAACCCGGAGGAGCCCCGGCCCGAGTGGGCGGCCATCAAGTACGGCCACGAGGTGCAGGTGTTCGACCGGCCCGACGGCGACCTGTACAAGACCGGGTCGATCTACGGCTTCGACCGAGTGGGGCTCGCCGGTGCCGGCGTCACCCAGAAGGGCACGTGGAACGACTACGAGATCCGGGTGGTCGACCAGCACTACTCGGTCTACCGCAACGGTGTGCTGATCAACGAGTTCGACAACCTCGGGGGCCAGGACTTCTACCCCGCCCGCTCGGACGACCCGGGCACGGACGGACGGCGGTTCTCCTCCGGCTACATCGGACTCCAGGTGCACAGCACGACGGACGTGATCTCGTACCGGGACGTGCGGATCAAGGAGCTGTAGTACCAGGCTTCTTGGCGCGGCTCGGCTGTACCCGCTTGGGCTCCCCCGGCATCTTCGGATACTCGGGCGGGTACGGCAGATCGCCCAGCCCGTGGTCGTGCTCGTCACGACGGGCCAGGTCCAGGAGGGCGTCCAGCGAGAAGGCGTGATCGTCCATGTCCGCGTGCACGTCGCCGAGTTCGGCGAAGCGCGCGGGCATGGTCGCGATGTCGAAGTCCTGGGGGTGCGCCTGGCCGACCTCCTCCCAGCGCAGGGGCGCCGAGACGGGGGCGTGCGGGCGCGGCCGTACCGAGTATGCGGAGGCGATCGTGCGGTCGCGGGCCGTCTGGTTGTAGTCGATGAAGATGCGCTCGCCCCGCTCCTCCTTCCACCACTTGATGGTCACGTGGTCCGGCATCCGGCGTTCCATCTCGCGCCCGACCGCGATCGCGGCCCGCCGCACCTGGGTGAAGGTCCAGCGCGGTTCGATGGGCACGAAGACATGCAGACCGCGACCGCCGGAGGTCTTGGGCCAGCCGCGCAGACCGCCGAACTCCTCCAGGACCGAACGCAGTTCATGCGCGGCGCGCACGGCGTCGTCGTAGTCCGTGCCGGGCTGCGGGTCGAGGTCGATGCGCAGTTCGTCGGGGTGGTCGACGTCCTCGCGGCGGACCGGCCAGGGGTGGAAGGTGAGCGTGCCGTACTGGGCGGCCCACAGCACGGCGGCCTCCTCGGTGGGGCACATCTCGTCGGCGCTGCGGCCGCTGGGGAAGGTGATGTGGGCGGTCGGGATCCAGTCGGGCATGTTCTTGGGCGCCCGCTTCTGGAAGAAGTTCTCGCCGGTCACGCCGTCCGGGTAGCGCTCCAGGGTGGTGGGGCGGTTCCGCAGGGCGCGCAGGATGCCGGGGGCGACGGCCTGGTAGTAGCGGGCGAGGTCCAGCTTGGTGAACCCGCGCTCCGGGAAGAAGATCTTGTCCGGGCTGGACAGCCGTACGGTCCGGCCGCCCGCCTCCAGCTCCACCGCGTCACCCATGCGAGCCACGGTAAGCGAGCCCGGCATATCAGGCATTTCGGGGCATGCGCGTGCAGAATCGGACCATGGATCTGCCGGTGATGCCCCCTGTGAAGCCCATGCTCGCCAAGTCGGTGGCGAAGATCCCCCCGGACATGCACTACGAGGCGAAGTGGGACGGCTTCCGGGCCATCGTGTTCCGGGACGGCCCGGAGGTCGAGCTGGGCAGTCGTACCGGCAAGACGCTGACCAGGTACTTTCCCGAACTGGTGGAGGCGCTGCGGGAGCGGCTGCCCGAGCGCTGTGTGATGGACGGGGAGATCGTCATCGCCCGGGAGGGGCACCTCGACTTCGACGCGCTGAGCGAGCGGATCCATCCGGCGGCGTCGCGGGTACGGACACTCGCGGAGCGCACGCCGGCCTCCTTCGTCGCCTTCGACCTGCTGGCACTCCAGGACGAGTCACTGCTGGACGTCCCGCTGACCGACCGCCGGAAACTGCTCACCACGGCACTGTCCCAGACGACCCCGCCGGTGCACGTGGCGCCGTCGACCACGGACATCGACGTGGCCCGGCAGTGGTTCGAGGAGTACGAGGGCGCGGGCCTGGACGGGGTCATCGCCAAGCCGCTCACCCTGCGCTATCTCCAGGACGAACGCGCCATGTTCAAGATCAAGCACGAGCGCACGGCGGACGTGGTGGTCGCGGGCTACCGGCTGCACAAGAGCGGCCCGGTCGTCGGCTCCCTGCTGCTCGGCCTGCACGACGACCGGGGCACCCTGCAGCACGTCGGCGTGTCCGCGGCCTTCCCCATGAAGCGGCGCGCCGAGCTGATCGAGGAGCTGGAGCCGCTGCGGATGCGGGACGCGTCCGGGCATCCGTGGGCGGCCTGGGCCGAGGAGGCCGCCCACGAGAGCGCCCGGCTGCCCGGGGCTCCGAGCCGCTGGTCGGGCAAGAAGGACCTGTCCTGGGTGCCGCTCAGGCCGGAGCGGGTGGCGGAGGTGGCGTACGACCACATGGAGAACGGCGTACGGTTCCGCCACACCGCCCGCTTCCGCCGCTGGCGGCCCGACCGGACCCCGGAGAGCTGCACGTACGCGCAGCTGGAGGAGCCGGTGCGCTACGACCTCGACGAGATCCTGGGCTGAGCCGCACCGTCGGGTGCCTGAACCGCGGGGTCAGGGCCGCATCAGCACCTTGACCGCGCCCTCCTGCTTCTTCTGGAACATCTCGTACGCGTGCGGGGCGTCCGACAGCGGCACGTGATGGGTGGCGAAGTCGTCGACGCCGAGCGGGTCCTCGTCGATCAGGTACGGGATGATCTCGTCGCTCCAGCGCCGCACGTTGGCCTGGCCCATCCGGATCTGGATCTGCTTGTCGAACATGGTGAGCATGGGCAGCGGGTCTGCCATGCCGCCGTAGACGCCGGTGAGGGAGAGCGTGCCACCGCGGCGCACCAGCTCGATGGCGGTGTACAGGGCGGCGAGCCGGTCGACGCTGAAGCGCTCGGCGAACGGTCCGCCGATCTTCCTGGGCAGCAGGGCCGAGGCGTTCTGGGCGAGGCGGGCGACCGCACTGCCGTGCGCCTCGGTGCCGACGGCGTCGATCACGGCGTCCGGGCCGCGTCCGTCGGTCTCGTCGCGAATCGCCTGGACCAGTTCCTTCTCGCTGTCGAAGCTCCTGAGGTCGTACGTCTCCACGCCACGCGTGCGGGCCCGCCGCAGCCGTTCGGTCACGAGGTCCACGCCGAAGACGCGCCCGGCGCCGCGCACCTGCGCGACCCGGCAGGCCATGTCGCCAATGGGCCCGAGGCCCAGCACGGCGACGCTGCCGCCCTCGGGGACGTCCGCGTAGGAGACGGCCTGCCAGGCGGTGGGCAGCACGTCGGAGAGGTACACGAAGCGGTCGTCCGGCGGGCCCTCGGGGACCTTGATCGGTCCGTACTGGGCCTGCGGGACGCGCAGGTACTCGGCCTGGGCGCCCGGTACGGCGCCGTACAGCCGGGTGTAGCCGAACAGGGCTGCGCCCATGCCCTCGCTGGTGACCTGGGTGGTCTCGCACTGGGTCGGCAGTCCGGTCATGCACATCCAGCAGTTGCCGCAGGCGATCTGAAAGGGCACGACGACCCGGTCGCCGACCGAGAGGTCCGGCACCGCGGCGCCGACCTCCTCGACGATGCCCATGGGTTCATGGCCGAGGATGTCACCCGGGGTCATGAACGGAGTGAGTACCTCGTAGAGATGCAGGTCGGAGCCGCACAGTCCGGTCGAGGTGATCCGGATGACGGCGTCCGTCGGCTCCTGGATCTTCGGATCGGGCACTTCCTCCACCCGTACGTCCCGCTTGCCCTGCCAGGTCACAGCCTTCATCCCGGCACTCCCTCCGTCACCTAGTGTGTCGGTCCCGCGGTAGGCGCCCCGGGTACCCGGACGCGCTCCCGCCGAACCGCAATCCAGGGCCGATCGGCGTAGTCGACGCGACTAATCAGAAACAGACGGGTATGGCCACCAATGAACTTATAAGCGCACAATCAAAGACACGAGACGGGCGGGCATGGTGGGCATGGCGGGTACGGAGCAAGGGGCGCGCACGCGACGCGCCCGTACGGCGGCTGCACTGCTGACCGTCACGGGCCTCTTCGCCGCGGGCTGCACAGGACACGGCACACCCCCGGCCGACGACGGACGGGGACAGGTCCACACGGCACGACCGAGCACCTCGCAGCCGGGCACCTCGGAACCGAGCGCGGAGGCCGACCTCCCCTCCGTACTCGCCGTGAAGATCGACAACGTACGGGCGGCGCGCCCGCAGACCGGCCTCGACGCCGCGGACGTCGTGTACGCCGAGCAGGTGGAGGGCGGGCTCAGCCGCCTCATGGCGGTGTACGCGACCAAGCTGCCGAAGGCCGTCGGTCCCGTGCGCAGCGCCCGCGAGTCGGATCTGGAGCTGCTGCGGCAGTTCCACGAACCGACGCTCGCCTTCTCCGGTGCCCAGGGCAAGCTGATGCCCCTGATCAACAGTGCACCGCTGGTGGCCCGGACCCCCGAGAAGGCGTCCGGCGCCTATTTCCGAGGCGCCGACAAGGTCGTCCCGCACAACCTCTTCCTGCACCCCGGGCGCCTGGTGCCCGCCACGCCGGGCGCGGCCGCGCTGACGAACGGCTTCCGCTACGGCCCGGCGCCGGCCGGTGGCGTCAAGGACACCTCGGAGACGGTCCGTTACCCCGCCGCCCGCTTCACCTTCACCTGGTCGCAGAGCCGGGAGCGCTGGCTGGTCTCGATGGACGGCGCACCGGACGTGACGGCCGACGGGAAGCGGCTGGCCCCGGCCACGGTCGTCGTGCAGTACGTGAAGATCCGCAAGTCCGCCTTCCACGACTTCCTCGGCAACAACACGCCGTACACGGTGACGGTGGGCTCGGGGAGGGCGAAGGTGCTGCGCGACGGCCGCGCCTACGACGTGAACTGGCAGCGGGCGAAGGCCACGGACGGCACGGAGTTCACCACGAAGGACGGCTCCCCGGTGAACTTCGCCGAGGGCCAGGTGTGGGTCGTCTTCGCGAAGGCGTCCTGATCAGCGCTGGGTGACGAGGGGTTCCGCAGGATTGCGGAGCCCCTCGGCCGCGTCCGCGACCCGGCGGATGAGCTCGAAGAACCGGCTCTGTTCGTCGTCGGAGAGCGGGGCAAGGAACACCTGGTTCATCCGGGCGGTGCGCACGGTCAGCTTGCGGTGGGTGCGCACCCCGTCGTCGGTCAGGCGCAGCAGGAAGCGGCGGCCGTCCTGGGGGTCGCGGACCTTGTCGAGCAGTCCGCGCCGGCCGAGCCGGCTGATGACCTCGGCGATGGTGGACCGGTCGAGCCCCACCCGCTCCCCCACCGTGCGCTGGTCGAGCCCCGGCTCGGCGACGAGCGCGTTCAGGACCGCGAACTGGGGCGAGGTGATCTCCTCGGAGACCATCGTGTTCCACAGCAGGTAGTGCGCCTGCTGGAGTCGCCGGGCGAGGTGCCCCGGATGGGTGGTGAGGTCCACCGCGGCCATGTGCGCTCCCGAGTCAGGTTGGTTGGTGCACTGAAGAGTAGTGAGCCTTGACGCCAGGCTGCCACAGTGGCAGCTTAAGAGAAACCTCGCTGAAATACTCAGTGCACTGAGCAATGGGAGAGATGGGGCTGTGCGGATGGACAAGGTGGTCGCCACGGCCCGGGAGGCGGTGGCCGATGTGCCGGAGGGCGCGTCGCTCGCGGTGGGCGGTTTCGGGCTGAGCGGCGTGCCGAACGTCCTCATCCAGGCCCTGTACGAGCAGGGCACCGGCGCGCTGTCGGTGGTCTCCAACAACTGCGGGGCGATGGAATCGGGCCTCGCCGTCCTGCTCGCCGCCGGGCGCATCGCCCGGGTGACCGGCTCCTACATCGGCGCCAACAAGGAGTTCGCCCGCCAGTACCTGGCCGGCGAGCTGGAGGTCGAGATGATCCCGCAGGGCACGCTGGCCGAGCGGCTGCGGGCGGGCGGCGCCGGGATCCCCGCGTTCTTCACCCCGGCCGGCGTGGGGACCCAGGTCGCCGACGGCGGGCTGCCCTGGCGCTACGACGGCCACGGCGGCGTCGCGGTGGCCTCCCCGCCGAAGGAGGTGCGGGAGTTCGACGGCACGGAGTACGTCCTGGAGCACGGGATCCGCACCGACTTCGCCCTGGTGCGGGCGGCGAGGGGCGACCGGCACGGCAACCTGGTCTTCAACAAGTCCACCCGGAACTTCAACCCCCTCGCGGCGATGGCGGGCAGGGTCACCATCGCCGAGGTGGAGGAACTGGTGGAGCCCGGCGAGATCGACCCGGACGCGGTGCACCTGCCGGGGATCTTCGTGCAGCGGGTGATCGCGCTGACGCCCGAGCAGGCGAGGGACAAGCGGATCGAGCAGCGGACGGTGAGCAGCTGATGGCCTGGACCCGGGAACAGATGGCCGCGAGGGCCGCGCGCGAGCTCCAGGACGGCCAGTACGTCAACCTCGGCATCGGCCTGCCGACGCTGATCCCGAACTACCTCCCCGACGACGTCGAGGTGATCCTCGAGTCCGAGAACGGCATCCTGGGCACCGGCCCCTACCCCACCGAGGACCAGGTCGACCCCGACCTGATCAACGCGGGCAAGGAGACCGTGACGGTGCTGCCGGGGGCGTCCTTCTTCGACTCGGCGCTGTCCTTCGGGATGATCCGGGGCGGGCACATCGACGTGGCCGTGCTCGGCGCCATGCAGGTGTCCGAGACCGGCGACCTGGCCAACTGGGCCATCCCCGGCAAGCTGATCACCGGGATCGGCGGGGCGATGGACCTGGTCCACGGCGCCCGTACGGTCATCGTGGTGATGACGCACACCGCCAAGGACGGCTCACCGAAGATCCTCACCGAGTGCGCGCTGCCGCTGACCGGCAAGGCGTGTGTGAACCGGATCATCACCGACCTCGGCGTCCTGGACGTCACCGAGGACGGTCTGCTGCTGGTCGAGACGGCGCCCGGGGTGGGCGTCGAGGAGATCACCGCCAAGACCGATGCCAAGCTGAGTGTCGCGGAGGACCTGCGGTGAAGAACGTCTACGTCGTCGACGCGGTCCGCACCCCGGTCGGCCGCTACAACGGCTCCCTCGCCTCGGTACGCCCGGACGACCTGGGCGCCCACGCCATCCGTGAACTCCTCGCCCGCACTCCCGACTTGGACCCGTCCCGGATCGAGGACGTCTACTTCGGCAACGCCAACGGCGCCGGCGAGGAGAACCGCAACGTCGGCCGGATGGCCGCGCTGCTGGCGGGCCTGCCGACCTCGGTGCCAGGCGTGACGGTCAACCGGCTGTGCGCGTCGGGTCTGGAGGCGGTGATCCAGGCGGCCCGGGCGATCGCCCTCGGGGACGCCTCGATCGCCGTCGCCGGCGGTGTGGAGTCGATGACCCGGGCGCCGTACGTACTGCCCAAGTCCGACCGTGCGTTCCCGGCCGGGCACGCCGAGCTGTACTCGACGACCCTGGGCTGGCGCATGGTCAACCCGAGGATGGAGCCGCAGTGGACGGTTCCGCTGGGCGAGTCGGCGGAGCTGATCGCGGACAAGCACAAGATCACACGTGAGCAGCAGGACGAGTTCGCGCTGCACAGTCACCGGAAGGCGGCGAAGGCGCAGGGCGAGGGCCTGTTCGACGCGGAGCTCGCTCCCGTCCCCATCCCGCAGCGCAAGGGCGAGCCGGTCGTCTTCGGCGCCGACGAGTGCGTACGGCCGGATGCCTCGCTGGAGGCGATGGCCAAGCTCAAACCGTCGTTCCGCAAGGACGCCGGCACGGTCACCGCGGGCAACGCCTCGCCGCTGAACGACGGCGCCGCCGCACTGCTGCTCGTCGACGACGAGGGCCTCGCCGCCACCGGTCGCGAGCCGCTGGCCCGGATCTCCGCCACCGGCGTCAACGCGCTGGACCCGCACTACTTCGGGCTCGCCCCCGTCGAGGCGGTCAACCGGGCACTCGCCAAGGCGGGCAAGGGATTTGACGACCTGTCCGTGCTGGAGCTGAACGAGGCGTTCGCCGCCCAGGTGCTCGGCTGCGTGGCCGAGTGGCCCGAGTTCGACCCGGCGATCCTCAACCCGCAGGGCGGCGCGATCGCCCTCGGCCACCCGCTGGGCGCCTCCGGGGCACGGCTGGCCGGCACGGTCGCCCATCAACTCGCCCGCAGGGGCGGCGGAGTGGGCGTCGCCACCCTGTGCATCGGTGTCGGCCAGGGCCTCGCCCTCGTCCTCGAACGTTAAGGAACGCAGGAATCCCCATGACTCTCACCCAGCACGACATCGACCAGGAAATCGCCGCCGAGCACGCCGCCTACGAGAAGCGGCTCGCCGACGGAGCTCCCGTCGAGCACCAGCCGCGCCGCGACTACGCGCCCTACCGTTCCTCGGTGCTGCGGCACCCGAAGCAGCCGCCGATCACCATCGACGTGTCCAAGGACCCGGAGTTGGTCGAGCTGCACTCGCCCGCCTTCGGGGAGCGGGACATCACCGAGATCGACAACGACCTGACCCGGCAGCACAACGGGGAGCCGATCGGTGAGCGGATCACCGTCGAGGGCCGGCTCCTCGACCGGAACGGCCGTCCGCTGCGCGGTCAGCTGGTCGAGATCTGGCAGGCGAACTCGGCCGGGCGCTACGCCCACCAGCGCGAGCAGCACGACGCCCCGCTGGACCCGAACTTCACCGGTGTCGGCCGCACCCTGACCGACGACAGGGGCTTCTACCGTTTCACCACCGTCCAGCCGGGCCCCTACCCGTGGCGCCAGCACGTCAACGCGTGGCGGCCGGCCCACATCCACTTCTCGATCTTCGGCACGGCCTTCACCCAGCGGCTCGTGACGCAGATGTACTTCCCGAGCGACCCGCTGTTCCCGTACGACCCGATCATCCAGTCGGTGACCGACGACGCGGCCCGTCAGCGGCTCGTCGCCACCTACGACCACAGTCTGTCCGTGCCGGAGTTCTCGATGGGCTACCACTGGGACATCGTGCTCGACGGGCCGCAGGCCACCTGGATCGAAGAAGGACGCTGACCAGCCATGACGAAGATCGACACCAGCCGTCCGGAGAGCGTGCTGCCGACCCCGTCGCACACGGTCGGCCCCTTCTACGGCCACGCCCTGCCCTTCCCCGGCGGCGGCGACATCGCGCCCGTCGGCCACCCGGACACCATCACCCTCCAGGGCCACATCACCGACGGCGAGGGCAGCCCGCTGCCGGACGCCTTCCTGGAGCTGTGGAGCGCCGACCCCTCGGGCAACGTCCCGCAGGTCGACGGCTCGATCCGGCGCGACCCCGCGAGCGGCGGCTATCTCGGCCGCAACGGCGTGGAGTTCACCGGCTGGGGCCGTATCCAGACCGACGCCAACGGCCACTGGACCGCGCGCACCCTGCGGCCGGGCGCGCGCGGGCGGAGCGCGCCGTACATCAGCGTGTGCGTCTTCGCGCGTGGACTGCTGGTGCATCTGTACACCCGCATCTACCTGCCGGGCGACGAGGCGGTCCTGACCGCCGACCCGCTGCTGTCCCGGGTGCCGGCGCAGCGGCGCGACACGCTGATCGCGCGGAAGCAGGACGATGGCACCTACCGTTTCGACATCCGCCTTCAGGGCGAAGGCGAAACGGTCTTCCTGGAGTTCCAGTGACTTCTCCCGATCCGGACACCGGCCTGCTCGCCCCGGGGTGGGCAGGCTCCCCCGCCGCCGCGGCGACCTCCGACGGCGCCTGTCTCCAGGCGCTGCTGGACGCGGAGGCCGCGCTGACCCGGGCGCAGGCCCGCCTGGGGCTCGCCCCGGACGCGGCGGCCGACGCGGTGACCGAGGCGGCCCACGCGGACCGCTTCGACGTACGATCCCTCGCCGAGCGGGCGCGCACCGGCGGCAACCCCGTCATCCCCTTGGTCGCCGACCTCACGAAGGCGGTCGGCGAGGAGTACGGGCCGTACGTCCACCGGGGCGCCACCAGCCAGGACATCCTGGACACGGCGACGATGCTGGTGGCGGCACGCACCCTCGACCTCGTACTGGGGGACCTGCACCGCGTCCAGCAGGCCCTGGCCCGGCTCGCCTCCGAGCATCGGGACACCGTGATGCCTGCGCGGACACTCACCCAGCACGCCGTTCCGACCACGTTCGGGCTCAAGGCGGCCGGGTGGCGTTCGTTGGCCCTGGATGCGCGGGACCGGGTCATCGAGGTGCGGGACGATCTACCCGCACAGCTAGGGGGTGCCGCAGGGACGCTGGCGGCCTTCACCGCGTACGGCGCCCGGGACACGGTGATGCTCACGGCTGCCTTCGCCCGTGAACTCGGCCTCGATGCGCCGCTCCTCCCCTGGCACACCCTGCGCACTCCGATCGCCGACCTCGCCGGCTGCCTGGCGTTCACCGCCGGAGCGCTGGGCAAGATCGCCGCGGATGTGCTGGTACTCGGCCGTACCGAGATCGCCGAGGTCGCGGAGGGCAGCGGGGGCGGTTCCTCGGCCATGCCGCACAAGGCGAACCCCGTCCGCTCGACGCTGATCGCCGCTGCGGCCCGGCGCGCGCCGCAGCTCGCGGCCACGCTGTACGGCTCGATGGCCGCGGAGGACGAGCGCCCGGCCGGTGTCTGGCACGCCGAGTGGGAGCCGCTGAGGGATCTGCTGCGACTGGTCGGCGGCGCCGCCCGGGACGCGGCCGAACTGACCGAGGGACTGAGGGTGAACGCGGACACCATGCGTGCACACCTCGATCTCACCCACGGGTTGATCGTCTCCGAGCGTCTGTCCGCCGAGCTGGCCGCCGTGCTGGGGCGCCCCCGCGCGAAGCAGCTGCTCACGGATCTCGCGAAGCGGACATACACCGAAGGGCTCTCGCTCGGCGAACTCCTCGCTCAGGAGCCCGGGTTGAAGGACGTCGATCTCGACGAGCTCACCGACCCCGCCCGTTACACCGGCTCCGCCGGTGCCCTCACCGACCGTGCTCTGGAGCGACGTTGACCGACACCCTCCTCAACCACCGCGCCGAGGGCCCCGCCTCCGCTCCCCCGCTGCTGCTCGGGCCGTCGCTCGGGACGTCGTACGCCCTGTGGGACAAGGTGGCGCCCGAGCTGTCGCTCACCCACCGGGTGATCCGCTGGGACCTGCCCGGACACGGCGGTTCGGCGGCCGACCTGATCGGGCCCGGCGCCGGCGTGGGTGACCTAGCCGACCTGGTGCTGGCGCTCGCCGACTCGCTCGGCGTCGAGCGGTTCGCCTACGCGGGAGTGTCGCTCGGGGGCGCGGTCGGTCTGCACCTGGCCGTGCACCACCCGGAGCGCGTCGCCTCGCTGGCGGTGATCTGCTCCTCGGCCCACTTCAACGGGGCCAAGCCGTGGCAGGAGCGGGCCGAGCGGGTCCGCCGGGAGGGCCTGGAGTGGCTGCTGGAGAGCGCGAACTCCCGTTGGTTCGCGGGTGACTTCACCGTCCCGGAGCTCGTACGGGACCACGCCGAGGCCGATCCGGAGGCGTACGCGGCCTGCTGTGACGCCCTGGCCTCCTTCGACCTGCGCGACCGGCTGGCCGGGATCTCCGCGCCGACTCTGCTGATCGCCGGCCGCCAGGACCCGGCGACCCCGCCGCCCCATCTGCGGGAGATCGCCGACGCGGTGCCGCGTGCCACGCTCGTCGAACTCCCGGGGGCCTCGCACCTGGCCCCGGCGCAGTGCCCGGAAGCCGTTCTCACCGCTCTGCGCACGCATCTCGACGGGGGTGCCAAGCGGGGCATGGAGGTGCGGCGCGAGGTGCTCGGGGACGCGCACGTGGACCGGGCGCAGGCCCGGCAGACGCCGTTCACCGCGCGGTTCCAGGACTTCATCTCGCGGTACGCGTGGGGCGAGATCTGGACCGACCCGACGCTCAGCCGCCGCGAGCGCAGCATGATCACGCTGACGGCGCTGGTCGCGCACGGCCACTACGACGAGCTGGCCATGCATGTGCGGGCGGCCCGGCGCAACGGCCTCACGCCGGAGGAGATCGGCGCCGTCCTGCTCCAGACGGCCGTCTACTGCGGGGTACCGGCGGCGAACTCGGCGTTCGCCACGGCCCAGCGGGTGCTGGCGGAGGAGACGGAAGGGTGACCCCGGCAGGGGCAGGCACGAGAGACGACCGTGTGCCTACCGTGGGAGCATGTCGACCATCCTGATCACCGGTGCCACCTCCGGTCTCGGCCGTTACGTCGCCTTCGAACTGGTCCGCGCCGGCCATCTCGTCCTCGCCCACGGGCGGGACCCGGGCCGCACCGAGAGCCTGGTTGCCGAACTGCGGACCGAGGGGGTGGCCGAGGGATTCGTCGCCGACCTCGCCTCCCTGGCCCAGGTGCGCGAGCTGGGCGCACGGGTCGCCGAGGCCCACCCCGGGCTCGATGTCCTGATCAACAACGCGGGCGTGGGCGCGGGTTCGCCCGGCTCGGGGCGGGAGGTGAGCGCGGACGGGCATGAACTGCGGCTGGCGGTGAACTACTTGGCGCCGGTCGCGCTGACCAGAGCACTGTTGCCGACGCGGCCGGCGCGGATCGTCAACGTCGGGTCGGTCGGCCAGGAGCCGGTCGACTTCGACGACGTCGAGTTCACTCGCGGCTACAACGGTTTCGCCGCGTACCGCCGCGCCAAGTTCGCGCTGGCGGCCCATACCTTCGCCCTGGCCGAGGAGTTGGCGGGAACGGAGGTCGCGGTCAACGTCCTGCACCCGGCGACGTTCATGGACACGGCCATGGTCCGCGAGGGCGGGGTGGCTCCGTGGTCGACGGTGGCGGACGGGGCTCCGGGGGTGCTGGCCCTGGCCACCCAGGACCTGGGCACGGGCGGCTTCTTCGACGGGACGAATCCGGCGCGGGCACACGAGGGGACGTACGACAGGGAGGTGCAGAAGCGCCTGTCGGCCGTCACCGACCGGCTACTGGTGTCCTGAGGAGGCGAAAACGCCGGTCACCGCAGTCCCCGCCCCGTCTCCAGCACCTCCCTGGCCTGCGCCACCAACCCGTCCGCCCCGCACGAACGCGCCAGCGCCAGGCCCCGGTTGAGCTCGGCCACGGACCGCGCCGCGATGCCGTACTCGACCCGGGCCGCGGCATGCTCGTACTGACAAGGCGACGCCTCCAGATACGCCACGGCCTGCGCGGCAAGCCGTACCGCCCGCTGCCCCGTCTCCAGCGCGGCAGCGCACCGCAGCGCCTCACCGATCGCCGTGTCCGTGCCGAGGCGCTCGGCATGCCGGCGCAGATCCGTGGCCAGCTGGGCGGCCCGCACCGGGTCCTCGACGGCGAGAGCGCGCGCGAGGTCGGCCGCCCACGGCACCAGCACGGGATTGTGGTGTCCTCGGACCGCCGCTGCCTTCTCCGCGGCGTCCAGTTCGTTGATCCCCTCCTTGGTCCTGCCGACCGCCAGCAGCAGCCGCCCGCGCACGGACCGGGGGTCGGGCAGCACGATCGTGGACGGGTACGGCGGGGCGAACCCGTACTGCTCGGCGATCGCCCACGCCTCCTCGACATGCCCGCGCGCGAGCAGCGTGTCGACGAGGTTGCAGGTCGCCGACCAGTACAGCGGCAGGCCTCGCCCCACCCGCTCGGCGAGCCGCAGGGACTCGCGCAGGGAGGTCTCCGCCTCCCGGAGCCGGCCGCGCCGACGGTGGCCCAGGCCGACGTAGGCGTGGGCGAGCGCGAGGTGGCCGCCGCTCCAGCCGGCCGTCTCGTAGGTGCGCAGGGCCTCGGTGTACAGGGCCTCGGCGCGGTCGAGCCGGTCCGTGAAGGCGTACGCGCTGGCCAGCATCAGCGGCAGTTCGAGGCCCCACTCGGTGTCGGTCCAGCCGAGTCCCGGCGCGAGGCGGCCGTTGACGAGGGCGCGGTCGCACACTTCGCCGATCTCCTCGGCGCTCTCGCCGCGGGCCATCGCGTCGAATCCGCGCAGGATCAGCAGGGCCCGCTCGGAGTTGTCCCGGCCCGTGCAGGTGGCGGCCAGGGCGGCGAGGCGCTCGGAGCGCCCCGGGGAGGTGGCCTCGCCCGGGTAGAGCCCCTCCCAGGTGTACTGCACGGCCTGGAGGCGCAGTCGGGCCGGGCCTTCCTCGTGCCGGGCGGCCTCCGCCTCGACCGTGCGGACCGCCTCTTCCAGCTGGTTGTTGTGCATGAGCGCCTGGGACAGGCGGACGACGGCGTCCACCCGGGCGGCGCCCTCCAGGCCGGGCAGGGCGAGCGCGGTCTGGAGGTGGCCGATGGTCTTGGCGGGGGCGGTCAGGAGGGTGGCGCAGCCGAGTTCGAAGAGCACGCGCGCGTGCACCTCGGGGGTCGGGGGTTCCAGCAGGGCGCGCTCCAGACAGCGGCGGGCCGCGTCGGGGGCGCCGACGAGGAGGTGTTCACGGGCGGCCTCGCGCAGTTGCTCGACGAGTTCCTCGTCGTCGTCCGGGTGGACCTGGAGCAGGTGCCGGGAGGCGGCCGCGGCGCCGAGCCCGGAGTCGGTGACGAGCTGGGCGGCGATGCCGTGCATGGCGGTGCGCAGGGCGTCGGGGATGGAGTCGTAGACGGCGGTGGCGATCAGTGGGTGCACGAACTCCAGCTCGTCGTCCTCCGCGTCGGAGTCGGTCAGGATGCGGGCGTTGCGCAGCAGTTCGGCGCAGAGGGTCGCCTTGTCCGGCTTGAGGGTGGCGAGTCTGGCCACCAGGTCGACGGAGATGTCGGTGCCGAGGATCGCGGCCGCCCAGGCGAACCGGGTGGCGTCGATGCCGAGTTCCTCCAGGCGGGCGACGAGTCCGCCGCCGCGGGCCGACCGGTTCAGCTCGCGCAGTTCGTTGGCCGAGCCCTCGCTGGGTTCCATCTCGCTGTCGCGGACCTTGGCGAGGAGCTCGACGGTCTCGTACGGGTTGCCGCCGGTGACGGCCCACACCTCGCGGCAGAACGGGGCGTCGGCGTGCTCGCCGAGGGTGGCGCGGGTGAGGCCCGCGGTGGCTTCCGGGGTGAGGGCGCTGAGGCTGGTGACGGGGTGGCCCGCGGCGGAGGCCACGGTCTCCAGGAGGCGGTCGCTCTCGGTGGTGGCCTCGCCGGGCCGCCGGGCCACCACGACCAGGACGGACAGGTCGTCCAGGCGCTCGGCGAAGGCGGCGAGCCAGCGCAGGGTCTCCTGGTCGGCCCAGTGGGCGTCGTCGACCATCAGCACGAGCGGCCAGTCCCGGCGGGCCAGCCGGCGCACCGCGGCGACCAGTCCGTCGCACACGCCCTGCGGGTCGGCCTGCCGCTCCCCCGGGTCCGCGATGCCGAGGGCGGGGCCTGCGATGTCGTACCAGTCGCCGAGGTACTCGCGGGCCTCCTCGGGCATCAGCGACAGGAGGGCCGGCTGGAGCAGTTGGCGTACGACGTTGAAGGGGACGGACCTGAGGGTCTCGCCGCCGCGGGCCGACCAGACCGTGCAGCCGCGCTCCTCGGCGAGGCGGCGGGTCTGGGTCAGCAGGGCGGTCTTGCCGAAGCCCGCCTCGCCGCGGATCAGCAGCACACTGCCCGAGGACGTGCGGCCCGCACACAGGGAGTCGATCACCCGTTCGACGGCGGCGAGTTCCTCGTCGCGCTCCCACAGCGAGGCCGGGGCGGCCGCAATCGGCCGTACCTCCGTCATCCCGCTACCTCCCCAAGTCGCCCGGACGACGTACAGATCTCGAGCGTAGCCGTCCCGGTGCGGAAGCGGAGGACGGTCGGGGTACCTGTTGCCTTGACGGGTGACCTGGGGTACGGGAGGGCGACGCGCGGTGCCTCTGACCTCCCGTCGACAAACCTGACCGACAGTCAGCCGTGGGGCGCGTCTCGGAACGGCCGATTCGAGTGGTGGCCCTCTCATCCCTCTTTCACCGAGTGCTCATACGGTGGGGGCATGACGCAGGAGACTCCCCCCGGGTGGTACCCCGACCCCGGGCAGACAAGTGACGGTCCCGCCGCCGAGCGCTGGTGGGACGGCAAGGCGTGGACCGAGCAGACCCGGCCCGCCGGATCAGCCGCCGCATGGGGTCCCCCGGAACAGGTCGCGAGCCCTGGGGACGCCGGGCCGTACCCGGCCTTCCCGCCGTATCCCGCCCAGCCGCCGAGCGGCTCGCGGCGCGGTCGTACGGGCATAGCCGTGGCGGTGGCGGTCGTGGTCCTGGCGAGCATAGGCGTGGGCGTGTACGCGCTGGCCCACAGCGGCAACGGGAACAATGACTCGGCCACCTCGCAGGGGCCGGGCGGCCCGGGCGGCACGGGAGGCCAGGGCGGACCGTTCGGCGGCAACGGAGGGTCCGGCGGTTCCGGCGGCAGCGGGGGTTCCGGGGGCGCGTCGCCCTCCCCGCAGGGGTCCGAGGCGCCGAGGATCGAGAGCGGTTCGGTGACCGACTCGATCGACGGGATCAGCCTGCCCGTACCGGACGACTGGTACGGCCAGGAGATAGCGGTCGGAGCGTCCGTGACCTCGAACGACTCCTATGCGTGCCCCGGCGACACCGCCGACAAGTGCACGAAGGGCGGTGCCTACTCGGCGCCCGCCGTGGCGCTGGGCACCAAGGGCGGCACGGCCGAGGCCGTCGCCAAGGCCGACATCCAGGCGAACGCCGAGCAGTCCTACGGCGGCAAGACCTACGGTTCGATCACCTCGCACGACGTCCTCGCCTCGAAGGCGGTGACCGTGGCCGGGCAGAAGGGTTATCTGGTCCGCTGGAAGGCGGTCACCAGCAAGGGCTCCGACGGCTATGTCGAGTCCCTGGCCTTCCCGTCCCCGGCGAACCCGCAGCAGATCGTCGTGGTGCGCTTCGGTGTCGACGTCGAGGAGGGCCAGAGCGTGATCGACGACATCACCAAGGGGATCAAGGTGTCGACGGGCGGCGGCAGAGGCCAGGGCGTCTGACGACCGGTCCCCGGACACCCGTCGGCCGGGTGGGGCGCCTCCCCGCTCAGGAGGAACCCCACCCGGCCGGGGGGTGCGCGCCGCCCCCGTCCCCACGGTGCGGCGCGAGCAGGCCACCGTCCAGTCATCCCGTGGACGGCGACCTGGGTCTCAGGTCAGGCCGAGGGCCGGCAGTACGGCGGCCTCGACGAAGTGGACCAGGTAGTCCGGGTCGGCGTACTTCCCGTCCACGACGGGCCGGGCGCGGATGACGCCGAACATCTGGGCCGGGACGTACTCCAGCGCCGGGTGTCCGGCGGTGATCTCACCCCGGTCGACCCCCCGCTGGAGAATGTGCCTCAGTGCGGCGATCTCCGGTTCGACCAGCGCCTCACGCAGGGCCTGCGCGAGTTCCGCGTCCTGGGTGACGGCGTGGCCGAGCGCCTGGAGCAGCTTGGTGTCGTGCATCGACCACCGGCCCGCGGCCCGGGCGGCCTCGCGCAGGTCGTCGGCGAGCGATCCGGTGTCGATCCCGTCGAACTTCGACCTGCGGCGGGAGCGCAGGGCGGCCACCACGAACTGGGGCTTGGTCTTCCACTGCCGGTAGAGGGTGGACTTGCTGCAGCGGGTGCTGGCGGCGACGCCCTCCATGGTCACGGCTTCGTATCCGCATTCGCGGACCTGTTCGAGCACGGCGTCGAAGAACTCCTGCTCACGCTCGGGCGTGATCTTGGAGCGGCGCGAGGCGGCGACCGTCTCCGGTCCGTCCGCGGCCTGCGACGTCATCAGCTCGTCCTCCATTCATTCCCGGATTCCAGTGTGTCGTATGTCTATCGATACGCCAGTGTACCGGTACCCGACCGTATCGGTACACTGGCGTATCGGTACGATGCCGTACCGATGAGTTTCGGCAGCCGGACGAGTCACCCGTACGTCCGGTTCAGCACCAGCACCAGCGAAAGGGCCGGGGGATGAATGCCCGCACCGAGCCTGCAGAAGCGGGGCCGAGCGCGACAGCGCGGCCGCCGCTCGTCCGGGAAATCCTGCTCGTCGTAGGACTCTTCCTCGTCTACAAGTTCGGCCGGCAACTGGCCACGGGCCACACCGCCGAGGCCTACCGCAACGCCGGTCGCGTGTGGGACTGGGAACGGACCCTGCATCTGCCGGGCGAGGGCTCGGTGCAGTCGCTGCTGCTGCACGGCGACACCCTGGCGCACATCGCCAACACCTACTACGCGACCGTCCACTTCCCGGCCACCGTCGCCTTCCTGGTCTGGCTGTACCTGAAGCGCCCCGCCCACTACGTCTGGGCCCGCCGCGTCCTGGCCGCCCTCACCGGCGCCGCCCTGGTGCTGCACCTAGTCTTCCCGCTGGCCCCGCCGCGGATGCTCGCGGCGGCCGGACTGGTCGACACCGCGAAGGTGTACGGCCCCTCCGTGTACGGCCCGCCGCAGACCGACACCCTCTCCAACCAGTTCGCCGCGATGCCCTCGCTGCACTTCGGGTGGGCCCTGATGGTGGCGATCGGCCTGATCGTGGCCACCCGCTCGCACTGGCGCTGGCTGTGGCTGCTGCACCCGCTGGTGACCCTGGTGGTCATCGTCGGGACGGCGAACCACTACTGGATGGACGCGCTCGTGGCCGCGGCCCTGCTCGGCATCGCGCTCGCGATCACTCACCCGCCGCACCGCACGGCCGCCACGGCGGGCCGGGCACAGGAGAAGCTCGCCCCGGCCGAACCGCAGGAGAACGTCCTGGTCGGAGCGGTCCGATGAACGCGACCCTGCTCGCCCTCGCCCTCTCCCTGCTCTCCTCCGTCGCCTACGCGGCCGCCGCCGTCGCCCAGGAGCGCCTCGCCTCCCGCAACCCCGGCTCCGGTGTGCTGCGGATGCTGGGCTCGGGTGCCTGGTGGGGGTCCGTCGGGCTCAACGCGGCGGCCGCGCTGCTGCATGTCGTCGCCCTCAAGTACGGCCCCCTGACCGTGGTCCAGCCGCTCGGCGCCCTCACCCTGGTCGCCGCGGTGCCGCTGGGCGCGCGGATCGCGGGGCGCCGGGTCAGCGCGACGGAATGGCGGGGCACGGCCTACACGCTGGCCGGTCTCGCCGCGATCCTGGTGGTGGCGTCGGGCTCCGAGCCCGGGAAGGTGCTGAGCACGTCCGAGGCGGTGGCGGTGGCGGCGGTGACGGCGGCCCTGATCGGTCTGCTGGCCCGCCCCGGCGCCCGGCCCGGCATACGGCACGCGTCGGCGTCCGGGATCGCCTCGGGGGTGGCCTCCGCGCTCACCCAGACCGTGACGGTGGCCGCGACGGACCGTTCCGAGTCCCTGCTCAGCGTCCAGGTGATCGGCGTGGCCCTGCTGGTCGCGGCCTTCGCCGCGGGCGGACTCCTGCTTTCCCAGACCGCCTACCGTGACGGCCTGGGCGCCCCGCTGGCGGTGGTGACCCTGGCCAACCCGGTGGCCGCGGCGATCATCGGCCTCTCCCTGCTGGGCGAGGGTCTGCGCGGCGGCGCGGCGGGAGTGCTGCTCGCCCTGGCGGGCGCGGGCCTGGCGGCCTGGGGTGTGGTGCTGCTGACCCGGACGGCCCCGGTGCCGGTGGACGACGACCACCCGGTGGCGGCGGTGCTGGCCCTGGAGCCGTCGACCGCGTCCGTGGAACCGTCCCTGCGGGACATGACAGTGCCCCGGCAGCCGGAGCCGGGGCACCTCACACCTCTGTAGGAACTCAGCTCTGCCGGAGGCTCAGCCGAACCCGCGGGCGTCCTGCTTCAGCGCCGTGTCGACCGTCAGCGCGGTGGCGACGACCAGGCTCAACAGCGGCTCGGGCAGCTGGTAGTGGATCTGCAGCACGTAGTTGTCCGCGGTCGTGAACATCGTCTTGGCGAGCCCCTCCCACGTCTTCGTGATCCGGGCGACCTCGTTCTCCGTGTGGTCGACGATCGCGAAGTTCCAGGCCCGCCAGTTCTCCGCCTTGATGGCCCCGACCCGCTGGCCGTTCACCATCAGCGCGAAGTTGATCTTCCCGATCATGTTCTGCTGGACGATCTCACCGACCGGCGAACCGTCCGGGCGCTCCACGATCACCCGCGACTTGAAGATCTTCCCCGGCCGGGTCAGCAGCATGACCGGCTGCCCGTGGGCGTCGCGGATCTCCAGCTTGATCTTCATGAACTGATCGATGCTGTAGAAGAACCGCACGATCTTGCGGAGGGCGCTCTGCCCGACCTGGCTGACGGAGCCGAGCTGGTTGCCGTTCTGGTCCATGACCTTGTACTCGTTGGTCAGCTCGATCAGCTTGGCCTTCTGGTTCACCACGAGCACCGGCTCGGAGAACAGCGTGCCGCCGCCCGCACCGCCCCCGGTGACCCCGGCCTGCTGCTGCACCTGACGCTGCACGCGCGGGTCCGGGCCGGCCGACTGCTGAGGCATCTGCGGTGCCTGCTGGACCGGCGGGGCCTTGACGGCTTGAGCCTGGGCCTGCCCCGCCCCCTGCTGGTCCTGGTGCGTGTGCGAGGTCCACTGCGCCCCGTCCCAGTACCGGAGCGTCTGGGCGGCTCCGTGCGGATCGGGGTACCAGCCTGCAGGTGTGTTCGAATGCGTGGTCACCGGGGCACACTACCCCGGGACCACCGCATTCCGGCCAGGTGAATTACCGCCCCCCCGTACGGCTTTACCTGGTGATGACGGCGGGGTCGCTCACCCCGGGGCGCCCGTTCTCGACATGTCCGGCGAATCGCCTGAGGAACGCCGTGTCGACGTCGGAGGTGACCGTGAGGTCGTACCAGCGACGGCTCTTGGCGAGGCGGAAGGTGTGCCGGACGGTGGCACCGGCCCGCACGGTGAAGGTCCTCGCGGGGTCGCCGTAGCCGCTCGCGACCTTCAGACGGGCCGTCGTGGAGCCCTTGTTGGTGAAGGTCAGCTCGACGTCGTCGCCTTCGTGGCGGGCGGTGACCTCGGGACCGGCGCTCTTGTTCGAGCCCTTGAAGACGCGCAGGAAGCCCGCCGGGCCGTGCACGGTCAGGTCGTACGACCCCTTGGAGTACGCCGAGTTCCAGGTGTCCGAGACGCTCTTGCCGGCCTCGGTGGTGTAACTCCAGGGCCCGTCGGCGCGGTTGCCGGAGGTCACCAGGAAGGCGGCGCCGGCCTTGGCGCCGGAGGCGAAGGTGAGTGTGAAGGTCCCGCTCTTCACGTCCACCGAACCGTCCACGCGCGGGGCGTACTTGAGCGGGCGGGCGGGGCGCAGGCCGCGCTCCTGCTTGGGCAGGGAGCCGACGGCGGGCGGGACGGGCACGTAGTCGGGGTGGCGCTCGCGGTCCGGCGGCGCGTAGCCGTCGGTGTCCGGGAGGGCGACCGGCCTGGTGTCCTTGCGGGAGAAGTCGAAGGCCGAGGTCAGGTCGCCGCAGACGGCGCGCCGCCAGGGCGAGATGTTGGGCTCGTGGACGCCGAAGCGCCGCTCCAGGAAGCGGATGATCGAGGTGTGGTCGAGTGTCTCGGAACAGACGTAACCGCCCTTGCTCCAGGGCGAGACGACGAGCATCGGCACGCGCTGGCCGAGGCCGTAGGGGCCGGCCGGGTGGTTGGCGTCGCCCTTGAACAGGTCGAGGGCGGGGTCGACCGTGGACTTGCCCTGGGCCGCGGAGCCGGGCGGGAAGGCGGGCACCACGTGGTCGAAGAAGCCGTCGTTCTCGTCGTAGGTGATGAACAGGGCCGTCTTCGCCCACACCTTCGGGTCGGCGGTGAGCGCGTCCAGGACCTGGGCGATGTACCAGGCACCGTAGTTCGCGGGCCAGTTGGGGTGCTCGGTGAAGGCCTCGGGGGCGACGATCCAGGAGACCTGGGGCAGCTTTCCGGCCTTCACGTCGGCCTTCAGCTGGTCGAAATAGCCCTCGCCCTTGGTGTAGTCCGTGCCGGTGCGGGCCTTGTCGTACAGCGGGTCGCCGGGCTTGGCGTTGCGGTACTGGTTGAAGTAGAGCAGCGAGTTGTCGCCGTAGTTTCCCCGGTAGGCGTCCGGGATCCAGCCCCAGGAACCGTTCGCGTCGAGGCCGTCGCCGACGTCCTGGTAGATCTTCCAGGAGACGCCGGCCTTCTCCAGTCGCTCGGGGTAGGTCGTCCAGCCGTAGCCGACCTCGTCGTTGCCGAGGACCGGGCCGCCGCCCTGGCCGTCGTTGCCCGTGTAGCCCGTCCACATGTAGTAGCGGTTGGGGTCGGTCGAGCCGATGAACGAGCAGTGGTAGGCGTCGCAGATGGTGAAGGAGTCGGCGAGGGCGTAGTGGAACGGGATGTCCTCGCGGTTCAGGTACGCCATCGTCGTGGAGCCCTTATTGGGGACCCATTTGTCGTACTTGCCCCCGTTGAAGGCGGCGTGTCCGTCGTTCCAGCCGTGCGGGAGGTCCTGGATGAACTGGAGCCCCAAGTCGTCGGCCTCGGGGCGGAACGGCAGGATCTCCTTGCCGTTCTTGTCCGTCTGGTGCCAGACCGGCTTGCCGTTCTCCAGCGTCACCGGGCGCGGGTCGCCGAAGCCGCGAACGCCCCTGAGCGAGCCGAAGTAGTGGTCGAAGGACCGGTTCTCCTGCATCAGGACGACGACGTGCTCGACGTCCTCGATCGTCCCCGTGCGGTGGTGGGCCGGGAGCGCGGCGGCGCGCTGGATGCTGTTCGAAAGAGCCGTGAAGGCGGTGGTGGCGCCCGCGAGCTGGAGGAATCTGCGCCGGTTGACGTCGGACATGAGTGAGGGACCTCTCAATCCTGCGCATCGATGGCCCGCATGTGACGGAAGGTGCGCGCAGCGAGTGTTCCAAGAGCAACAAACGTCAGGGAAGGGTGCGGTGGCGCTGATGTGAAAGTCGTGGGTACGGGAGGTGTGGCGGACCCCGATCTGGGGATGGTCGCGATCATGACAGCGACACCACATACGGACGCGCCACCCACCGAACGACCTGTACGGCAGCTCCTCGCCGCCTCCGTGGGCAATGCCGTGGAGTGGTACGACTGGTACGCCTACACGTTCTTGGCCACCTACATCGCCGGCGCGGTCTTCCCCAAGGGGGCGAACGACTCGCTGGTGCCCCTGCTGTCGACGTTCGCGGTGTTCGCGGTCGGCTTCTTCATGCGGCCGGTCGGCGGCCTGCTGATGGGGGCGATCGCGGACCGGCACGGGCGGCGCTCGGCGCTGACGGTCACCATTCTGCTGATGGGCGGGAGCAGTCTCCTGGTCGGGCTGACACCGACGTACGCGGCGGTCGGCGTCCTGTCTCCGGTCGTGCTGGTGCTCGCGCGCCTGCTCCAAGGGCTGTCCGTGGGCGGGGAGTTCGCGGCCTCGACGACCTTCCTGGTCGAGTCGGCGCGGCCCGGCCGACGCGGGCTGTTCTCCAGCTTCCAGTACGTGTCGACGACGGCCGGACAGCTTCTGGCCTCTGGGATCGCCACGCTGCTGGTGGACACGCTGGACGAGGGGCGGATGGACAGCTGGGGGTGGCGCGTCCCGTTCGCCCTCGGAGCCGTGCTGTCCCTGGTCGGGTTCTGGATCCGGCAAGGCGCGCAGGAGACGCGCAGCGAGGAGCAGCGGCGGGCGCCGCGTCCCGGTCTCCTCGAGGGCTTGCGGCGCCATCCGCGCGAGTCCCTGCTGATCTGCGGGATCACCATGGGCGGCACGATCGCGTACTACACGTGGACGTCTTATCTGCCGACGTACGCCGAACTGAACGCCGGTGTCGCCAAGTCGGACGCGTTGCTCGCGGGGACGATCTCGCTCGCCTTCTTCGGGGTGCTCCAGCCGCTCGGCGGGCTGTTGTCGGACCGCTTCGGGCGCCGGCCGTTGCTGCTGTTCTTCGGGCTGGGCTTCGCGCTGCTGAGTGTGCCGCTGCTGCACGCGCTGCGGGACTCCTTCGCGGTGCTGCTGCTCGTGCAGTGTGCGGGGATGGTGTTGCTGACCGGGTTCACGTCGATCAGCGCGGCGGTGAACGCGGAGGTGTTCCCGGCGCGGGTCCGGGCGGCCGGGATCGGGTTCCCCTACTCGCTGACGGTCGCGGTGTTCGGGGGGACGGCACCGTATGTGGGCACGCTGTTCAAGGAGTTGGGCCACGCGGGAGCGTTTCCCTGGTACGTGGCCGCCCTCTGCCTCGGCTCCTCACTGGTCTATCTGCGGCTCCCGGAGACCGCTCACGGAGAACTGCGCCGCTAGCGCCCGCTTCGCCACCGCCGTGCCCGACCTCAGCGCGGCCACCGGATCGGCGGCCTCGTCCAGCTCGATCAGGACCGTGTCCGCGCCGGGCGTCGCGGACATCGCGTCCGCCCAGCCCTCCCAGTCGACGATCCCCGTGCCCAACTCCGTCATGTACGGCTGCTGTCGGGCGTACACCGTCTCGTCGATCGTGAGGTGGACGTCGATCGGGGCGACCGCGTCCTTCCAGTGGGCCAGGGCCGTGCGCGGGGTGTGGCGCCGGGCCACCGCGACGGGGTCGCCGCCGCCCAGGGCGATGTGGCAGGAGTCGGGGCACAGCCAGACATAGCGCGGGTCGGTCAGGGCCATGAACAGGTCGATGTCCCGCTCGTACCACAGGGTGCTGTGGGACTCGGTGTGGAAGGCCAGCCGCACCCCGTACCGGGACACCGCCTCACCCACCGCGTGCGCGATGTCGGCCATGCGGGTCATGTAGGCGGCGTCGACGAAGAAGGGCGGGCGGGTGCCGTACGTCGCTCTCATCGGCAGTCCGGCGACGAGGACCTCGGCGCCCACCTCGGCGAGGAAGGCGGCGCGGCGCTCGGCGTCGGCGACGATCGCGGGGAGGTTGTCGCCGTGCCGCCAGTCGGGGGCGTCGCTGTCGGCGATGAAGGCGCTGACGACGGTCAGGCCCCGGCCGGTCAGTTCCCGGCGGAACGCCTGCGCGCTGCCGTACGCGCGCAGCGCCGAGTCGATGCCGCCGGGCGCGAATGTCAGCTCGATGCCGGTGACCTCGGTCTCGGCGAGCGTGTCCAGCACCCGCCGCCAGAAGCGGTCCGGATGATCCGCGGCCCAGTCGCGTACCGCGTCGGCGGAGTCGAGGTCCCAGAATCCGGGGTGGTAGAAGGTGACGACGTCCGTCGCGAAACGAGGGCTCATTCCGTTCCCCCGCGCGCGTTGTAGACGACGACCTCGTCGGACTCGTCAACGGCCTTGCGGTAGTCGCGGAACACCGCGAGCGCCTCGTCCCTGAGGACATCGCGCACGACCTCGATGCCTCGCGTCTCGAACTGCTCGGCCCAGTCCGCGCCGACCGGGCCCTCGTCGAAGGTGGTGATCTCCTCCAGTTCCGGGCCCTGACCCGCGACCACCAAGCCGCGCACCCCGGACCACATCGTGGCGCCGTAACACTGCACGCAGGGGCGCCAGTTGACGACCAGTTCGTGGGACGGCAGGCCGTCCCCGCCGAGGTCCCAGCTGCCGGTGGCGATCTGGGCGAGGCCGAGCGCGACGACCTCGGCGTGCGCGCTGGAGACTCCGGTGGACAGGACGACGTTCACGCCGACGGAGACGATCCTGCCGGACTCGCGCTCGGCGACGAGCGCGGCGAACGGACCGCCGTTGCCCTCGCGCCAGTTGCGGTCGGCGAGGCGGTGCACGAGACGCATCCGGTCCTCGCGGGAGGGTACGGCGGCGGGCGCGTCGGCGAGTTCGTCGTCGATCCAGGCGGGCAGGGCCACGCGGTATTCCCTGGCGATGTCGATCACGGTTCGGTTCCTCTCGGTGGTTCAGGTGCGTGCGGTGACGGCACGGGCGGCCCGTACCGCGGTGACGGCGCCGGTCAGGGTGACGTTGGCGGCCATCGCCGTGGGAACGACCCCGTTGCCCGCCAGGTACAGGTTGTCGAAGCCCCACACCCTCCCGTCCGGGTCGCACACGCCGGCGCCGTCGTCGGTGACGCCTGCCCGGACCGTGCCGGTCAGATGCAGCGACGAACCGGGCGGAAGCACCGCGGACTCGGTGGCGGGATCGAAGGGGCCGAACTCCTCGGCGAGGGACCGGACTTCGTCCAGCGCCCGCCGGATCAGCGCGCGGTCGGACTCGGAGTAGCCGAACTCGACGCGGATGCGGGGCAGTCCGGCCAGGTCGGTCTCGCGCGCCGAGAACACGAGCCGGTTCTGCGGGCGCGACTCGACGGGGACGTACAGCGACAGACCGACGGAGTGCGCGAGGGGCCGGCCGGCCCCGTCGACGTAGGTGCGGTTCATGATCTGGCCGTGGAAGGGCTGGTCGGGTCCGTTGCACGGCAGCCACAGCGAGTCCGTGCTGAACTCGCCGGGGCGCGGCAGGGGCAGGGCGTCGGGGTCCAGGCCGAAGCGGTCGAGGTCGAGCAGGACGCGGGCGGTGACGAAGGCGTGCTCGTTGAGCCGGCGGCCCAGGGCCTCGGGGCGGATGCCGGAGGCGTAGAGGAGTTGCGGGGTGCGCAGGGCGTCGGCGCACACCACCACGGTGCCGGCGCGGAGTTCGGTCTCGGTGCCGTCGGCGACGCGGCGCAGGCGGGCCCCGGTGACCCGGTCGGCGTCCCGGACGAGGGCGGTCACGAGGGTGCCGGTGAGCAGGGTGAAGGCGGGATCGCCGCCCCGCGCGAGTGCGGGGAAGATCGTTCCGGGTGCCGTGCGGGGCATGGGGCCCGAGGGTGTGGGGGTGACGGCCATGGGCATGGGCTGCGGGGCCCGGTCGGCCGGCCCGGCATCGCCGTAGCGTCGGCGCAGGACGTCGAGGACGAGTCCGCCGACCTTGGTCGGGCCGATCGCGGCGGGTGTGACGGCGAGCAGCCGGCGTGCGGTGTCGAGGTCGGCCGCCCAGGCGTCAGGGTCGCCGAAGTCGAAGACCTCGTCCCCGGCGGGCCACGGCGTGGCCGCGGTCCAGTGGACGCCCATGCCGCCCGCGTTCCAGGCGAGCGCGGCCTGCGGCATCGCCTCGGCGTCCTCGCCGAAGGCGAGCGCGTGGAACATGCCGGGGATGAGGTCGGGGAGGCTGCCGGCGACCTCACGGACCACCTCCGCTCCCGTGTACATGCCCTGGATGCCGGTGGCGACCTTGTCGTTGTAGCGGGACCACAGGTCGGGGTCGTCGAGGTCGTGGAGGTGCCGTCCCGGCGTGCCGCCGATCGGGCTGCCGCCGTCGGCCATGGTGATGTGCAGCGCGGGATCGCTCTCGCGCAGGAGGCGGGCCACGAGGGAGCCCATGATGCCGCTGCCCACGATGAGGACGTCGGTGCGGGGGGTGTGGGTCAAGTGGAGCTCCGGGTACGTGTGGTGTGGGGGTCAGTCGACCGGGACGAGCGGTCCGAACAGCTCGGTGTCCATGCGGTCCAGGGCGAGCTTCACCGCGCCGATGAGCGGGGCGTCGTGGCCGAGCGCGGTGGCCCGCAGTTCGACCGCGGGGGTGCGGGCGTCCCGCAGCGCGTCCCGCACCCGGGGCAGCAGGACGTCGGCCGCGTCCTCAAGACCGCCGCCGAGGACGATGAGTGAGGGGGCGACCGTCCAGGACAGGGTGGTGAGGATCGACGCGATGTTCTCCACGAACTCGTCGACCTCGGCGAGCGAGGCGGCGTCACCGTGGCGGGCCGCCTCGAACCGGGCCAGGGCGAGGGCGCGTTGGGCGGGCAGCGGTGAGGTCAGGGCGGCGACGGGCCGGTCCTCGACGGAGCCGGCCGGCATCGAGCGTGCCTCGACGATCTCGCCCGCGGCCCCGTCGAGCCCGCGGTGCACGGCCCCTCGGATGAGGATGCCGAGGCCGGTCCGGTTCCCGAGCATCGCCCAGACGACGTTGTCGTGATCGGCGGCCACTCCCCGCCAACGCTCCGCCAGCGCACCGAGGTTGGTGTCGTTGTCGGCGAACCAGGGCACCGGGACGCGCCGGGCCAGCTCCTCGGGCAGGTGCACGCCCTCCCAGCGCGTGGTGTGCACCAGGCGCCGTACGACCCCTTCGTCGTCGATGGCACCGCCACCGGCGACGGCCCCGGCGCGCAGCCGGTCCACCGAGCCGCCGGCGTCTTCGAGGGCCTGGAGGACGAGTGCGGCGGCGTCGTCGAGGGTGGTGCGCGGATCCTTGTAGGCGCGCAGCGGCCGGTGTGCCCGGCCGAGGATGTGGCCGCGCACGTCGGCGACAACGGCGGAGGCGTCGACGGTCGTGATGCGTACGGCGGCCAGCAGGGCGTGTTCTGCCCGCAGTTCGTAGCGGCGGGCCGGGCGGCCCGCGCAGCCGTTGTTCGGCACCCGGTCGAGTTCGGCGACCCAGCCCGCCTCGACGAGCGAGTCCAGGATCAGCTCGATCGTGCGCCGGGACAGACCGGTCTGCCCGGCGAGTTCGGTGAGTTTCCTCGGTCCCGACGACACGGCCAATGCCCGCAGGATCACGGAGGTGTTGACCCGTCGTACCGCGCTCTGGTTCATGCCGGCCGTCAGCACGGCTCCCCTCCCGTCACTGGGTCGTACCGGCACAGGGTGCCGGAGGCGCGTGACTCGTCGCCGGGCGTGCTCATCGCAGGCCCGTTCCCGCCACGCCCTGCACGAAGTACCGCTGCAGGAAGAGGAAGAGCACGAGCACCGGCAGCATCACGACGATCGCTCCGGCGAGGAGCAGGCCGTAGTCGGTGACGTGGGCCGCGGCCTGACTGGTGGCGGCGAGGCCGACCGGGAGGGTGTAGGTGGACATGCTCTGGGCGACGACCAGCGGCCAGACGAAGTTGTTCCAGGAGTTGAGGAACGACATGATCGTGATCGTGGCGACGGCGGGACCGGCCAGCGGCAGGAAGATCCTGAAGAAGATCCGGAACTCGCCCGCGCCGTCGATGCGGGCGGCTTCGAGGAGTTCGTCGGGGACCGACAGGGCGTACTGGCGCATGATGAAGACCGACAGCGGAAGCGCCGCGCCGGGCAGGGCGATTCCGGCGAGGGTGTCCGCGAGCCCCAGGTCGACCGTGATCACGAACTGGGTGACGAACACCGCGGTGAACGGCACCATCATCGCCGCCATGACCGCGCCGAACGCGAGCCTGCGCCCGGCGAAGTCGAGCTTGGCGAGCGCGTAGCCGGCGGCCGACGCCGCCACGATGTTCCCCGTGACCACGATCAGCGCGACGACGACGCTGTTGACCACGAACCGGCCGAAGCCCTGGGTCTCGAAGAGCCGGGTGAAGTTGCCGAAGGTGAGGTGGTGCGGGAGCAGAGCCCCGGGGTCGGAGCGGATCTCGTCCAGGCTGCGCAGCGATCCGCTCACACCCCATGCGAAGGGCAGCATGGTGAGCAGGGCGCACAGCACCAGGGCGGCGTACATCACGGGGCGGGCGGTACGGCTCATGTGCGGGACCTCAGCAGCCGGAACTGGACGACGCTCACCACGGTCACCAGCGCGAGCGTCACGAAGGACGCCGCCGAGGACATCCCGAACTCGCCCGCCCCGAACTGGCGGTAGGTGTACAGCGCGACCGACTCGGTGGAGCCGAGCGGGCCGCCGCCGGTGAGGAGGTAGGGCTCGTCGAAGACCTGGAGGTAGAAGACGGTCAGCAGGACGGAGACCATGAGGGTGGTGGGCAGCAGCAACGGCAGGGTGATGTACCGGAGTTGGCGCCACCGGCCGGCCCCGTCCAGGGCGGCGGCCTCGTACACGTCCCGCGGGACGGCCTGGAGACCGGCGAGGAACAGCACCATCGCGATACCGAAGTTGCGCCAGACGCCGAGCAGGATGACCACCGGCATGGCCAGGTTCGGGTCGTCCAGCCAGTTCGGTCCGGCGAACCCCACCGCCCCGAGCAGCTTGTTCACGGTGCCGTCCATGTGAAAGGCGTACTGCCAGATCAGCGCGACGGCGACGACGTTCGTGACGACGGGCGCGAAGAAGACGGTGCGCAGGACACCGCGCAGCCGGCTGATGCCGGAGTTCAGCGCGAGGGCCAGCGTGAAGCCGATGCCCATCGTCAGGGGCACGCCCACGGCCACGAAGAGGGCGGTGTTGAGGATGTCCCGTACGAAGGTCTCGTCCTGGAACAGCCGGAGGTAGTTCTCGACTCCGGTGAAGTCGACGGCGAACGGGGTGCGCAGGTCGGCACCGCGGATGTCGGTGAGGCTCAGGGCGAGGGCGGCGACGGTGGGGATCGCCGTGTAGACCAGGAAGACGAGGGCGAACGGGGCGAGGAACAACCAGGCGACGGCGGCGCGGCGGGCTCGGGACGCCCTGCGTGCGGCCGTCTTCGGTACGGCCGTGGCCTTCCCGGCGGCCGGTACGGCGCTCGCGGTCATCGTTTCGTGCCCGTGCCGACGCTCTCGGCGTACGCCTGGATGTTCGCGGCGGCCTTCGCAGCGGTCTCCTTGCCCTTGGCGACGGCCTCCATCTCCTTGCCCAGCCGGGTCGCGACCTGCTGCCAGGTGCTGACCTGCGGGAACGCCCGCGTGTTCTTGAGCTGGGCGAGAAAGGCGGCCATGAGCGGCTGCCCCTTGATGGCCGGGTCGTCCCAGGCGGAGATGACGGCCGGCAGCGAGCTGTACGCCTTGTACTGCGCGACCTGGGTGGCGGGCTTGGCCAGATACCGGACGAGCTTCCAGGCGGCGTCCGCGTTGGCGCTGTCGGCGAGGACGCCCCAGGTGCCGCCCGCGGAGAAGGACACGCTGCCCGACGCTCCGGCGGGCAGCGGAGCGGTGGCGACATGGGAGGCGGTCCAGCCGCTCTTCTTGGCGGCGGTGTCGAGCTGGCCGATGACCCACGGCCCGGTGATCATGCTCGCGGTCTTGCCGGAGACGAAGTACGGCTGTGCGTCGAGGAAGGTCGGCCCACTGGTGTCGGCGGTCCCCGAGGTGAAGAAGGACGCGTTGTACGTCAGCGCGTCGACCATCTGGGGCGTGTTGAGGTTCCACTTGCCGGCGGAGGTGACGAGTGACCCTCCGGCCTGCCAGGCGTACATGGCGACGTCCTGGCCGTTGAAGATGTCCCACCCGATGTCGGCCCCGAGCGCGTGGCCCGCACCGGCACCCTGGAGGGCCTTGAGGAAGGGCTCCATGCCGGCCCACGTGGTCGGCGCCTCGACGCCCGCCTTCTTGGCCAGATCCGATCGGTAGACGAGCGCGTACGTGTACGCGTACCAGGGCACCGTGTAGGCCACGTCGTCCGCGACCCCGGCGTCCCAAAGGCTCTTGAAGAAGCTGTTCGGATCCACCAGGCCGTCCGGCACGGGCCGCAGGGTCGACGAGTCCAGGAACTGTGCCTGCGACTCGGGGAAGAACTGGGCGACGTCCGGTCCCTTGCCCGCCGCGATCGCCGCCTGGAGCTTGGTGTAGTACTCCGCGTTCGGGATCAGCGTGGTCTTCACGACCAGGCCGGGATTGGCGGACTTGAACGGCTTGACGACCGTGCCGAGCACGTCGGCGTCGCCCTGGGCGGCCCAGACGTTCAGGGTGCCGGTGGCCGGGGACGCGTCGACCTTCTCGGCGGTGCCGGCGGCGGCCGCGGTGTCGTGGCGCCCGCAGCCGGTCAGGGGAAGCGCGCTGCCGGCGGCCAGGCCGGCGGTCAGCCGCAGGGCGGCGCGGCGGGAGATGTTGGGCACGGAGGACTCCTGTCACACGAGGTGCCTCACGGGGGCGGAGGTCAGTGACGTGATGTGCCCAGACGCTATGAACCGCGTGTTTCGGCCACGTGGCGGTCCTCGCGCTGAATAATTTCGGAACTTGTAGCGAAATCGGCTGGGGGTGTCGACCGCGCCTCGATGCCGGCGTCCGACGGGCGACGACGGGCGCCGGTCCGTCGTCGCCCGTCGTCGGGATCCTCCTCACACGGCGATGATCTGCCACTGCTCCTCGGGCGCGCGGCTGTAGGTGAACTGGTTGATGTTGGCGCCGTCGGCGGTCGAGCCCCCGTCGACGTTGAGGGACAGCCCGCTGAACCGGTTGGTGAGGTAGTAGTAGCCATCGCCCGTGGGCGTGACCGCCCAGTGCTGCTGGGGAACGTTGTTGTCGGCGTAGATCGCGACGTTTCCGCCGTCCACCCGCGAGAGTCCGGCCACCTCCATCAGCTTGCCGCTGTTCACGTTCTTGATCTCGTAGTAGCCGTCGCCGGTGGAGGCGAAGGTCCACTTCTGCGCGGTGTTGTTCAGCCACGGCCACTGCTGGATGTTGGTGCCGTTGGCGGTGCCGAAGTTGAACACGTCGACGACCTTGCCGCTCTTGCGGTTGACGATGCGGTAGACCGTGCCGTCCCCCGGGAGGACTCTTGACACCAGAGCCGGCTTGGCGGTCCGGCCACCGATGTGGAGGCCGCCGATGTTGGCGTAGCCGCCCGTGGCAGCGTTGGCCTGGAGCCGTACGAAGCCCACGTTCCGGGCGGGCCATTCGGCCACCTTGGTGGCGCGGTCGCCGGCCCAGGTGCCGGTGGCGACCTGGGTGAAGTTCGTGCCGTCGGTGCTGGTGGAGATGGTGTAAGAGGTGATGTCCCCGTCGGTGGTGTTGCTGCGGTTCCACTGCTTGGGCAGGTACTCCAGGGTGGAGACGTTGCTCCACACCCCGCCCAGGTCGACCGTGATCGAGTGGGGCAGGGCCGGGGACAGGCCCCAAGTGGACCAGCAGGTCTCGTAGTTCCTGTCGCTCAGTCCGTCGATGGCGTTGAGGGGTCCCTCGCCGGTGCGGAATGCGGTCGCATAGGCGCTGACCGGTGTGACGGGGTGCTCGGCGCGCAGCATCTGCGCCGGCAGTGGCGGGCGGGAGGTGTCGGGGTTCCAGGCCGCGCCGACTTCGGCGAGCCGGTTGACGATGTTGGTGTCGAGCCTGCCGTTCCGGTTGGGCGGGCAGTTCAGGATGAAGGAGGTGTACTTCGGTTCCAGGTCCGCCAGATGGGAGAGAATCGCGTCCTTGCTCATCAGGCTCTCGGTCGGCGTGGCCGGATGCCAGAACCAACCGTTGCTGATCGTCTGCCCCTGTGTGGCGGCGTAGGTGTTTCCGGCGGGCGCGCTGACGCCCAGCGGCTCCTCGAAATAGATCGCGTCACCGAGGAACGGCACTGACAGCGCACCGTGGTCGATCATGACGATGTCCGGCTGGAGCGACTTCACATGCTCGCGGATCCGCTGGTAGGAGACGGCCTGCTGGCCCATCTGCCACGCGTAGCCGTCGGTGATGAAGAGGTCGACAGTGCCGTAGTTGGTCAGCAGTTCGGTGATCTGGCCGAGGATGAAGGTCATGTCGCCGGGCTGGATGGCATCCGTGGTGTCGAGCCCGGACACCTTGTGCCGGCTCTCCCACGCCTCGACGCCGAAGGTGCGGTCCCATATCGAGTAGTAGAGTCCGACCTTCAGTCCCTTGGCCCGGAAAGCGTCGCAGTACGCCTTCACCACGTCCTGCTTGTAGGAGCTGTTGGCGACGTTCTGGGTGCCGTAGGCGCTCGGCCACAGGGCGAAGCCGTCGTGGTGCTTGGTCGTCAGGATGCCGTAGCTCATCCTGGCCGCAGCGGCGGCGTCCGCCCACTGGGCACAGTCCACGGCCGTGGGGGCGAACAGAGCGGGGTTCTGGTTCGGCGCCGCCCACTCCTCGTTGGTGAAGGTGCCGAGGTTGAAGTGGTTGAACATGCCGAACCGCATGTCGACGAGCTTGCTGAGGTTGGTCTGCAGGTCCGCGGCGGCCGCCTCAGGGAGCAGGCGGGAGAAGCCGGGGAGCACGGGCAGCGCGCTCGCGGCCACAGCGGCGCCCGCGGCGCTCAGCAGGGTGCGACGGGACAGTCTTCTCTCTGATGACATGGGTGTACTCCCGGTCGGGTGGCTGTGATGTGTGAGGTGGTGGAGGCGGCGGGCAGGCCCGAAGGCGCGCCCGCCGCGGCCGCCGCTCAGGACGGAGCGGGACTCACAGGGCGGTGAAGGTCCACTGCAGGTTGGTGCTGCTGCCGTAGGTCCACTGCTTGGTGATCGAGCCCGAGGTGACGTTGCCACCGCCGTCGAGGACCAGGCCGGTGGTGCGGTTGGCGATCGTGTAGCTGTTGCCGCCCCGGGAGGTGATCTTCCACTGCTGGTTGGGGCCGCCGTTCCAGGGCGCCTGCTGGGCCGGGGAGCCGTCGGCGGTGTTGCCCCAGCCGTCGGCGACCATGCCGTTGGTGCGGTTGACCAGCTTGTAGTAACCGCCGCCCACGTCGACCGCCTGCCACTGGAGGTTGTTGCTGGAGTCCCAGCTCCACTGCTTGAGGTTGGATCCGGAGGCGACGTTGCCGCCGCTGTCCAGGGCGAGGCCGTCGGTGACGTTGGTGATCCGGAAGTACCTCGACGGGTTGAACTGGACCCTGAGCGAGGTGATCTGGTCGTTGTTGCCGGTGACCCTGAGGTCGGGGTTGTCGGCCGTGAAGGTCCAGGCGGTGCCGGTGAAGTTGTCGCCGGAGTAGCCGATCACCTGGTAGCCGGGGGCCGGACGCAGGCTGGAGATGGTGCGGGTGCCCAGTCCGGCCGCGCTCAGGTCGGCCGCGGTGTGGTCGCCGACGGGCAACGGGGCCGAGCCGCCGGTGTAGTTGACGTCCGTGAAGGCGGCGGCGCCGGCGAGCGGCAGCAGGGTCGGGATGGTGCCGGAGAAGGCCAGCTTCAGGACGTAGGCGCCCGCGCTGTACGGCGCCGAGGAGGGCAGGGTGACCGTGAGGCCGGAGGAGGTCTGCGTGGGCGCGGGCAGGTCGATGTAGGTGCCGGCGGTGGAGCCGAGCAGCTTCACCGAGGTCAGCGAGGAGAGGTTGACGCGGTCCGAGCTGAGCGTCTTGATCGTGACCGAGCTGCCGGGCCAGCCCAGGACGGTGGCGTACAGGACGTTGCCCGCCTTGTTGCGGGTGAAGCGGATGTCCTGCGCGGTGCCGGCCGTCGGCGTGGTGAAGGCGCCGCCGCCCATCTTCGTCGGGCCTTCGCCGTACACGGTCCAGGCGCGGGTCGAGTACACCGACTCGCCGAAGCGCTTCAGGTAGTCACCCATGCCGAGAAGGATGTCCTTCTGCGCCTGGGGGATGGTGCCGTCGGCCATCGGCGCGATGTTCAGCAGCACGTTGCCGTTCTTGCTGACCCGGTCGAGGAACGAGTGAAGCATCTGCTGGCTGCTGTAGTAGCCGATGCCCTGCGTGTAGCACCAGCTGGAGCTGGAGATGCTGTCGTCGGTCAGCCAGTACGGGCTGGTGAGGTCGCCCGGCCCGCCGCGCTCGTAGTCGAAGACCTCGCCCTTGCCGTTGAAGCCGTCCTTGTAGGTGGCGACGACCTCACGGCCCCAGGCGTTGGCCTGGTTGTAGTAGTAGGACAGGAAGTTCAGGCGCTGCGTCTCGTCGACCGCGTCCAGTTTGAAGTCCTGCCACAGGATGTCCGGTTGCGCGAGGTCGATGACTTCCTTGAGCTTGTCGTACCAGAGCTGGTTCTCCGCGGCCGCACCGAGCTGACCGTAGAGCTTCTTGAGGCTGGGGTCGCTCTGGGCGGGGGCGAACTCGTAGAAGCCGTTGTAGTGGTACGCGTGGTGCATGGCGACCAGCAGCTTGAGGCCCTTGGCCCGGATCGCCGTGGTGAACAGCTGCAGCAGGTTGAGCTTCGGGCCCTTGGCGACCGAGTTCCACTCGTTGACCTGGCTGTTCCACATGGAGAAGCCGTCGTGGTGCTCGGCGACCGGCCCCGCGAACCTCGCGCCCGCGTCGACGAAGAGCTGCGCCCACTCGTCGGGGTCGAAGTTCCCGCCGGCCGACTTCAGCTTGGGCGCGAACTGCACGAAGTTGCCCGCCAGGTCCTTCGCCCCGTTGATGAAGTTGTGGTACGGCCATGCCGAGGGCTGGCCGTAGGTCGCGATGTGGTGCTGGTTGACGCTGTCGCCCGCCTGATACATGGTCCGCGGATACCACTCGTTGCCGAAGGCGGGAACGCTGAAGACGCCCCAGTGGAAGTAGATCCCGAACTTCGCGTCCTGGAACCACTCCGGAGCCGGCGGGTGCTGATCGACCGAGTTCCAGTCGGGTGTGTAGGTGCTCGGTGCCGCCTGGGCGACCCCGGCGCCCAGGCCGCCCCCGGCTATGGCTGCCGCCGCCACACAGGTGGCGGCGGACAGGAACTGGCGTCTGTTGAGCGAACGCGACATGAGGACATCCCTGAGGTAGGGGCGAGGGGGACGGGGGGAGACGCGGGACGCCGACGGTTCTGGAGCGTCGGAGGTTACGCATGAAGTTCGACCATGTGACGCGCTGATGTCAACGGGTGCGCAGGGATGAAAACCCGTATCCGCGTGGGGTTTTGCCCATATATGAGCGGTATCAGCGCATTGCTACAGCGCCAAACATGGCATGTCTGGGGGTCCGGCAAAGGATGCGTCACCACACGGGCAGCCCACAGGCAAGCCGTCAGTCCATCACGAGTGCGCATCATTGATGGGATGGATCTACTACGCAGGAAGGCCATCTCCAGCACTTTTGCCGCACCCTCTAGACAACCTCACTTCCCTCGCCCTATAAACATCCCATCTCTCCGCCGACGACACACAGCCGTCGCATCGGCGTAACAACCCCGCTCCGGGACCAGCGCGAGGAAGTACCCATGAGACTCAGAACCGCACTCGGCTCCACCGCCTCCGTCTTCTGCGCACTGGCGCTGCTCAGCGCCTGCAGCAGCGGCTCCGGCACCACCGCCTCGTCGAGCGGCAAGCCGCTCGTGGGCGTCGACTACCCGCGGTCCGACACCGACTTCTGGAACTCGTACATCAAGTACACGCCCCAGTCGGCCAAGGAGCTGGGGCTGGACCTGAAGACCACGAACTCCCAGAACGACGTCGCCAAGCTCACCGCCAACGCGCAGACGTTCATCAGCCAGGGCGTCAAGGGCATCGCGATGGCCCCGCAGGACACCGCCGCCATCGCGCCGACGCTGGCGCAGCTGGAGGCGAAGAAGATCCCGGTCGTCACCGTCGACACCCGGCCCGACAGCGGCAAGGTGTTCATGGTGGTGCGGGCCGACAACCGCGCCTACGGCGAGAATGCCTGCCAGTACCTCGGCACCAAGCTCGGCGGCAAGGGCAAGGTCGTGATGCTGGAGGGCGGCCTCGACTCCATCAACGGCCGTGACCGCACCGAGGCGTTCAACGACTGCATGAAGAAGAACTACCCCGGCATCAAGGTGTTCGGCGAGGCCACCAACTGGGACGGCGCGGTCGCCGCACAGAAGCTCCAGACCGACCTGACCGCCAACCCGGACATCAAGGGCGTCTACATGCAGTCCAGCTTCGCCCTGGCCGGCACGCTCCAAGTCCTCAAGCAGAAGGGCCTGTTGGTCGACCCGAAGGACAAGAAGCACGTCTTCGTCGTGTCCAACGACGGCATCCCCGAGGAGCTCAAGGACATCGCCGCCGGCCACATCGACGCCACCGTCTCCCAGCCCGCGGACCTGTACGCCAAGTACGCCCTGTACTACCTCAAGGCCGCGATAGACGGAAAGACGTTCAAGCCCGGCAAGACCGACCACGACAGCACCATCATCCAGGTCCGCGACGGCCTCCTGGAGGACCAGCTCTCCGCTCCCCTGGTCACCGTCGACGGCGGCACCTACGGCGGCGTGCCCAGCGTCAAGAGCGACGACACCTCCCTGTGGGGCAACAACCTCGGCTGACCGGCCCTCTCTGGCATCCAACGGCTCACCACTACAAGGCGGTTGAAATGAGCGACGGGGAGCGAGCAGTCACCCCCGCGCCCGCCCCGGCGGACGACGGACGGGCCCCCGCGACCCCGCCCGTCGTCGAGGCGACGGGCATAGTCAAACGATTCGGTCCGACCGTGGCCCTGAACGGCGCCCGGATCACCATCCGGCCAGGCGAGACCCACGCGCTCGTCGGCCGCAACGGAGCCGGCAAGTCGACCCTGGTCTCCGTCCTGACGGGCCTGCACGCCCCCGACGAGGGCACGGTCACCTTCGGCGGCGACCCCGCTCCCCGGCTCAGCGACCGCGACGCCTGGCGCCGGCGCGTGGCCTGCGTCTACCAGAAGTCGACGATCATCCCCACGCTGACGGTCGCCGAGAACCTGTTCCTGAATCGGCACCACCACGGCCGGGGCCGGCTGATCACCTGGACCGGCCTGCGCCGCCAGGCCCAGGAACTGCTGTCGACCTGGTCGGTGGACGTCGACCCGCAGTCCCCCGCCGGCGAACTCAGCGTCGAGCAGCGGCAGTTCGTCGAGATCGCCCGGGCGCTGTCCTTCGGGGCCCGGTTCATCATCCTCGACGAGCCCACCGCACAGCTCGACGCGGCGGCGATCAACCGGCTCTTCGACCGCATCCGCGACCTGCAACGCCAGGGCGTGACCTTCCTGTTCATCAGTCACCACCTGCAGGAGGTCTACGAGATCTGCGACATGGTGACGGTCTTCCGCGACGCCCGGCACATCGTCACCGCCCCCGTCGCGGACCTCCCCCGCACCGAGCTGGTCGCCGCCATGACCGGCGAGGCCGCGGCCGACCGGCAGCAGGTGCGCTCGAGCACCCTCGACCCCGCCGCGGCCCCCGCGCTGTCCGTGCGGGATCTGGGCAGGGACGGCACGTACGAAGACGTCACCTTCCAGGTGGGCGCCGGAGAGATCGTCGGCCTCGCCGGCGCCGCCGCCAGCGGACGCACCGAGGTCGCCGAGACCGTCGTAGGGCTGTGGGCGGCCGCCACCGGCGAGGTGGAGATCGCCGGGCGGCGGCCCTGTCCGGGCAGCGTGCCCGCCGCGCTCGCCGCCGGCGCCGGGTTCGTCCCCCAGGACCGGCACCACCAGGGCTTCGTGCCCGACATGTCGATCGCCGACAACGCCACCCTGTCCGTGCCCCACCGGCTCGGCAGGAACGGCCTCCTCAGCCGTGACCGACGCGACCGGCTCGCCGACAACATGATCGAGAAGCTGGCGATCAAGACGCCGGGCCCCGATCTGCCCGTCTCCTCCCTGTCCGGAGGCAACCAGCAGAAGGTCGTCATGGCCCGCGCCCTGGCCGACGACCCGCGGCTGCTGGTCCTGATCAACCCGACCGCGGGCGTGGACGTGCGCTCCAAGGAGTTCCTCCTCGGCAAGGTCGAGGAGACCGCCCGGACCGGCACCGGAGTGCTCATCGCCTCCGACGAACTCGACGACCTGCGGATGTGCGACCGGATCCTGGTGATGTTCCAGGGCCGGGTCACGACCGAGATATCCCGCGGCTGGCACGACCACGACCTCGTGGCCGCGATGGAAGGAGTGGACCTCAATGCCTGAAACCGTCCTCGCGGACACAGCCGCCAAGGCCGCGGAACCGAAGCAGAGGCGCACCGCGCTGCTCGGCGGCCGGATCCCCCTGGCCCGGCTGCGCGACCTCGCCCTCGTCCCCGCGATCGTCGTCATCGCGATCGTCGGCCAGATCGTCAACCCGGTCTTCCTGCAGACGGACAACCTCATCAACGTCCTGCAGACGATGTCCGAGATGGCCCTGCTGGTCCTCGCCCAGACGATGATCCTCATCGTCAAGAAGATGGACCTGTCGCTGGAGTCCACCATGGGCCTCGCGCCCGGTGTCGCGGCCTGGCTGGTCGTGCCGGCCGGCGCCGGACACGGACTCGGCCTGCTCTCCGGCGCCTGGGCGATCCCCGTCACCCTGGCCGTGGGCGTGCTCGTCGGCGTGATCAACTCACTGCTGATCATCCGCTTCGGCCTCAACGGCTTCATCGTCACCCTCGGCATGCTGATCGTGCTGCGCGGCATCCTCACCGGCATCTCCGGCGGCCAGACGTTCTTCCAGCTGCCGCAGTCGATGCTCTACCCCGGCACCGCGCAGTGGCTCGGCATGCCCGCCTCCATCTGGATCTGCCTGGCCCTGTTCGCCGTCGCCATCGTGGTCCTCGGCTGGACCAGCTTCGGCCGCTCGCTGTACGCCATCGGCGGCAACGTCGACGCGGCGAAGGCGGCCGGCATCCGCACCGACCGGGTGCTGTGGATCGTCATCGTCACCGGCAGCGTGCTCGCCGCGGTCGCCGGACTGCTGCTCTCCGGACGGCTGGCCTCCGTCGCCTCCGCGCAGGGCAACGGCTACATCTTCACCGTGTTCGCCGCCGCCGTCATCGGCGGGATCAGCCTCAACGGCGGCAAGGGCACCATGTTCGGCGCGTTCTGCGGCATCCTGCTGCTCTTCATGATCCAGAACGTGCTCACGCTCGGCGGCGTCCCCGCCCAGTGGATCGGCGCCCTCAACGGCCTGATCATCCTGGTCGCCCTCGCCATCTCCCGGATCACCGGCGGCAAGGTCCAGGACTGACCCGGGCGGCCGTCGCCGCCCGCCCCGCGCCGCGTTCACCGTTCGTCGCAAGGGGCCCGATTCCCCCTTGCTCTCACAGGAGTTGCCGCCATGTCCTCCACTCTGCCCACATCCGCCCGCATCACCGCCCTGGACGTCCTGGACGTGCGGTTCCCCACCTCCGAACACCTCGACGGCTCGGACGCCATGAACCCGGAGCCCGACTACTCCGCCGCCTACGTCGTCCTGCGCACCGACGCCGGCGACGGACTGGAGGGCCACGCCCTCGCCTTCACCACCGGCCGCGGCAACGATGTCCAGGCCGCCGCCATCGCGGCCCTCGCCCCGCACGTGGTCGGACTCTCCGTCGAGGAGGTCTGCGCCGACCTCGGGGCCTTCTCCCGCTCCCTCGTCCACGATCCCCAACTGCGCTGGCTCGGCCCGGAGAAGGGCGCCATCCACATGGCCACCGGCGCGGTCGTCAACGCCGCCTGGGACCTGGCCGCCAAGCGCGCGGGCCTGCCCGTGTGGCGCTTCCTCGGTGAGATGTCGCCCGAGGACCTGGTCGCACAGGTCGACTTCCGCTGGCTCAGCGACGCCCTCACCCCCGAGGAGGCGCTGGAGATCCTGCGCCGTGCCGAGCCCGGCCGCCAGGAGCGCGTCGCCCGTCTGCTGGAGCGCGGCTACCCCGCCTACACCACCACCCCCGGCTGGCTCGGCTACTCCGACGAGAAGCTGGCCCGCCTCGCCCGCGAGGCCGTCGCCGACGGCTTCACCCAGATCAAGCTGAAGGTCGGCGCGGACCTGGAGGACGACGTACGGCGCATGCGCACCGCCCGTGAGACGGTCGGGCCGGACATCCGCATCGCCGTCGACGCCAACCAGAGATGGGACGTCCAGCCCGCCATCGACTGGATGCGCGCCCTGGCCCCCTACGACCCGTACTGGATCGAGGAGCCCACCTCCCCCGACGACATCCTCGGCCACGCCGCCGTCCGCAAGGCCGTCAGCCCGATCAAGGTCGCCACCGGTGAGCACATCGCCAACCGGGTCGTCTTCAAGCAGCTCCTGCAGGCCGGTGCGGTGGACATCGTGCAGATCGACTCCGCCCGGGTCGGCGGAGTCAACGAGAACATCGCGATCCTGCTGCTCGCCGCGAAGTTCGGCGTGCCGGTCTGCCCGCACGCCGGAGGAGTGGGCCTGTGCGAGATGGTGCAGCACCTGTCGATGTTCGACTACGTCGCCGTCTCCGGCACCACCGAGGACCGCGTCATCGAGTACGTCGACCACCTGCACGAGCACTTCGTCGACCCGGTCCGCATCGCCGACGGCCACTACCTCGCACCGGCCCTGCCGGGGCTGAGCGCGCAGATGCACCCCGCGTCCCTCAAGGAGTACACCTACCCCGACGGCCCCGTGTGGACGGCCCGTGTCTGAGGCACCGGTCCTCGTCGACGCCCACCACCACGTGTGGGACCTGGACATCCGGCCGCAGTCCTGGCTCGACGAGCCCGGACACGAGCCCCTGCGCCGCAGCTTCGGCACCGACGACCTGCGCACGGCCGCGACCAGGCCGATCGCGGGTCGGCGGCTGGAGTGCACGGTGCTCGTCCAGTGCGTGGCGTCGGTCGAGGAGACCCGCGAGTTCCTCGCCCTCGCCGACGGCGACCCGCTCGTCGGCGCGGTCGTCGGCTGGGCGGACCTCACGTCCCCCGCGATCGGCGACGTGCTCGACGCGCTGCGCGCCGGGCCCGGCGGCACGTACCTGCGGGCCCTGCGTCACCTCGTCCAGGGCGAGTCCGACGCCACCTGGCTGCAACGGCCGTCGGTGGAGCGGGGACTGCGGGCGGTGGCGGAACGCGGCCTCGGGTACGACCTGCTGATCCGCGACGACCAGTTCCCCCAGGCGATCCGCCTGGCCGAACGCCTCCCCGGCCTTCCCCTGGTCCTCGACCACGCCGGCAAACCGCCCATCGTCCGACGTGACCTGGCCGACTGGGAGCGGGGCGTGCGACGGCTGGCCGCGCACCCCCACGTGCGGTGCAAGGTGTCGGGACTGATCACCGAGGCCGACCACGAGAAGTGGACCGTCGACGACATCCGGCCGGTGTGGGAGGTCCTGCTGGCGGCCTTCGGCCCGGACCGGCTGATGTTCGGCTCGGACTGGCCGGTCTGCGTCCTGGCCGGCGGCTGGAACCGCTGGGCCGCCGCCGTCGGGGAACTCCTGGACGGCTGCTCCGCCACCGAGACCGAGGCGGTCCTCGCCGGTACCGCCACCACGTTCTACGGCCTCGAACCCGCTCGAAGGAAGGAGCGCACCGCATGCTGATGACCGAACTCCTGCACCCGGGCATCCTCGAAGCCCTGGCGGGCGCCGGGCACGGCGCGCGGGTGCTGCTCGCCGACGGCCACTATCCGGCGAGTACAGCGACCGGCCCGCGCGCCAGGACCGTCCATCTCAATCTGGCGCCGGGTCTGCTGGACGTCACCACCGTGCTCGACGTCCTGCTGCGGGCTCTGCCCGTCGAGGCGGCGCACGTGATGGTGCCGCCCGAGGGCGAGCCGGAGCCGCCCGCCATCGCCGAGTACCGCTCGATGCTGGCGCCCGTCCCCGTCGAGACGCTCGGCCGCTTCGAGTTCTACGACGCGGCCCGCTCGCCCGACCTCGCCCTCGTCGTCGTCACCGCCGACATCCGCACCTACGCCAACCTGCTGCTCACAATCGGCGTCCGCGCCGAAGGGACCCTGAGATGACACTCGCCGTCCGCTACCTCGCCGCCCGCACCCTGGACACCGCGCCCGCCGAGAACCCGCCCCCCGGCCCCGGCGAGGTGGAGATCGCCCCCGCCTACGTCGGTATCTGCGGCACCGATCTGCACATCTTCCACGGCGACATGGACGCCCGGGTCGCCGCGCCCGCCGTCCTCGGCCACGAGATGTCCGGCCGGATCGTGCGGGTCGGTCCGGGCGTGGAGAACTGGTCGCCCGGTGACGCGGTCACCGTGATGCCGCTGCGCTGGGACGACACCTGCCCGGCCTGCCGTGCCGGCCACCAACACGTCTGCCAGCACCTGGACTTCATCGGCATCGACTCACCCGGTGCGATGCAGCAGCGCTGGACCGTGCCCGCCACGACCCTCGTACGGCTGCCCGGCTCCCTTCCGCTCGACCACGCGGCCCTCGTGGAGCCCACCGCGGTCGCGGTGCACGACGTCGGCCGGGCCCAGGTCCGCGCGGACGAGAAGGCCGTCGTGGTCGGTGGCGGTCCCGTCGGCATCCTCATCGCCCTGGTCGCCCGCGCCGCCGGAGCCGAGGTCCGGGTCGTCGAGCTGAGCGCCCACCGGCGGCGGCTCGCCGAGAAGTTGGGGCTGACGACCTGGGATCCGGCCGCCGACGACCTGGCCGAGCTGGTGGGTGAGTGGACCGGCGACGCCGGTGCGGACGTCGCCTTCGAGGTCTCCGGCGCGCAGGGCGGTGTGGACACGGCGGTCGACGTGCTGGGGGTGCGCGGGCGGCTGTGCCTCGTGGCCATCCACCCCCGGCCCCGCGAGGTGAACCTGCACCGCTTCTTCTGGCGCGAACTCACTCTCGTGGGCGCCCGGTTGTACGACCGCACCGACTTCGAGCGGGCGGTGACCCTGGTGGCCGAAGGCACCGTTCCGGCCGAGCAGCTGATCAGCAAGGTCGTCCCCATGGCGCAGGCGCCCGACGCGTTCGAGGCCCTGGAGGGCGGCGGCGACGTGATGAAGATCCTCGTGGACTGCACCGACGACTCCCAGGGAGCCGCCCAGTGAACGCCTTCGACCTGACCGGCAGGCTCGCCGTCGTCACCGGGGCCCGGCGCGGCATCGGCCGCGCCATGGCCCGCGCCCTCGCCGAGGCCGGCGCGGACGTCATCGGCGTCAGCGCCCAGCTGGAGGACACCGGCAGCGACGTCGAGAAGGACGTCCTGGCCGCGGGCCGCACCTTCGAGGCGATCCGCACCGACTTCGCCGACCCCGAAGCCGTCCGCGCCCTGGGCGCCGACCTGGCGGGACGGGAGCGCCCGGTGGACATCCTGGTCAACAACGCGGGCACCATCCGCCGCGCCCCGGCCGCCGAACACACGGACGAGGACTGGGAGTTGGTGCTCCAGGTCAACCTCAACGCGCAGTTCGCCCTGTCCCGCGCGGTGGGCGCGTCGATGGTGGCCCGCGGCCACGGAAAGATCGTCTTCACGGCGTCGCTGCTCAGCTTCCAGGGCGGTATCACCGTCCCCGGCTACACCGCCGCCAAGCACGGCATCGCCGGACTGACCAAGGCCCTGGCCAACGAGTGGGCCCCGCACGGCGTCAACGTCAACGCCATCGCCCCCGGCTACATCGCCACCGACAACACCCAGGCCCTCCAGGACGACCCGGTACGCAGCAAGGCGATCCTGGACCGCATCCCGGCCGCCCGCTGGGGCAGCGCCGACGACCTCGCGGGCGCCACCGTGTTCCTCGCCTCGGACGCCGCCGCCTACGTCCACGGCGTCGTCCTGCCCGTCGACGGCGGATGGCTCGGCCGATGAGCGACACCGACCCGGCCGCCGTGCTGGACGGCGCCCGCGTGCTGCCGGTGCTGACCGTGCCCTCCGCCGCGACCGCCGGCCCACTGGCCGACGCGCTCGTGGCGGGCGGCGCCCGGTGCGCCGAGGTCACCTTCCGCACCCCCGACGCCGAGCAGGTGCTCAAGACGATGGCCGCCCACGGAGGGCTGACCGTCGGCGCCGGTACGGTCCTCACGCCCGACCAGGTGGACCGTGCCGTGGCGGCGGGAGCCCGTTTCGTGGTCTCGCCCGGCTTCGACGAGGACGTCGTCGACAGGTGCCGTGAGCTGGGCGTGCCCGTGGTGCCCGGCATCGCCTCCGCGACCGAGCTGATGCGCGCCCTGCGGTCCGGCCTCGACACCGTCAAGCTCTTCCCCGCCGAACCCCTCGGCGGCATCCCGATGCTGCGCGCCCTCGCGGCCCCCTTCCCTCAGGCACGGTTCGTGCCGACGGGCGGCATCGACGCTCCGCGCCTGCCCGCCTACCTCGCCGTCCCGGCGGTCCTCGCCGTCGGCGGCAGCTGGATGGCCACCGCTGCCCATCTGGAGCGGGGCGAGTACGGCGAGATCCGCCGGCTGACCGCCGAGGCCGTGCACGGGAGCGCGACGTGAACGACGTGGTGGCCCTCGGCGAGGTGATGCTCCGCTTCGACCCGGGCGAGGGCAGGATCCGCACCGCCCGCACCTTCCAGGTCTGGGAAGGCGGCGGTGAGTACAACGTCGTCCGCGGACTGCGGCGCTGCTTCGGCCTGCGTACGGCCGTCGTGACCGCCCTCGCCGACAACCAGGTGGGGCAACTGGTCGAGGACCTGATCCTCCAGGGCGGCGTCGACACCTCCCTCATCCGCTGGGTGCCCGACGACGGCGTCGGCCGCACCGCCCGCAACGGCCTCAACTTCGTCGAGCGCGGCTACGGCATCCGGGGCGCGGTGGGCGTCAGCGACCGCGCCCACACGGCCGTCTCGCAGCTGCGCAAGGGGGACATCGGCTGGGACGCGGTCTTCTCCTCGGGGCCGCGCTGGTTCCACACTGGCGGCGTCTTCGCCGGTCTGTCGGACACCACCGTGGACGTCGCGGACGAGGCCATGGCGGCCGCTCGACGGCACGGTGTCAGGGTCTCCTACGACCCCAACTACCGCCCCAGTCTCTGGGCCGGCAGGGGCGGCCCTGACGCCGCCCGCGAGGTCGACCTGCGGCTCGCCCGCCACGCCGACGTCGTGGTGGGCGCCCTGGGCCTGGCGGGGCCGTACCCGGGCGCGGTACGCGTCGCTGCGGACGAGGTGCCCGACGCCCTCGTCGAAGTCGCCGCGCTGCTGCCGCAGGCCGAGGTGCTCGCGACCACCCTGCGGGACGTGCCCTCGGCCGGCGTCAACGACTGGTCCTCGGCCGCCTGGTCGCCCCGTACCGGCTTCGTCCGCGGCCCGGAACTGCCCGGCCTGCACGTCCTGGACCGCATCGGCTCGGGCGACGGCTTCGCGGCCGGTCTGATCTACGCACTGCTGACCCCCGGCGGTGACGAGGCCGGACCGGCGGGCCGTGCCGCACCCATGGCCGACCTCGACACCGCCGGACTGAGCCGAGCCCTGGCCTACGGCACCGCGCACGGCGCCCTCACCATGACCACCCCCGGCGATGTGTCCATGGCCTCGCTCACCGAGGTCGAGGCACTCATGGCAGGCGGCTCCGCCACCGTCAGAAGGTGACGGGCCCATGGGCGCTCACGCCGTCGCCGCTTCCCAAGGAGCACAGTTGACACCGCACAGCATCGGGCGCCGGAAGGTCGCGAGCACCCCGGTCGAGCTCACCGGGCTCGGCTTCGGGGCCTCCGTCATCGGCAACCTCTACAGAGTCACCCCGGCCCACGACGCGCAGGCCGCAATCGAGGCGGCCTGGGAAGCGGGCATCCGGTACTTCGACACCGCCCCGCACTACGGGCTCGGTCTCTCCGAGCGCCGCCTGGGGGCGGCGCTGGCGGGCCGGCCACGTGACGCGTACGTCGTCTCCTCCAAGGTCGGCCGCCTGCTCGTGCCCAACGAGCACCCGCGCGGCACCGACACCGAGGGCTTCGTGGTGCGCGACGACCTGCGCCGACAGTGGGACTTCAGCCGGGACGGGGTGCTCCGCTCCATCGAGGACACGCTGGAACGCACCGGCCTGGACCGCCTGGACGTCGTCTACCTGCACGATCCCGACGACCAGTGGAGGCAGGCGGCCGAGGAGGCAATGCCGGCCCTGGCCGAGCTCCGGGACCAGGGAGTGATCGGCGCGATCGGCGCCGGAATGAACCAGTCGGCCATGCTCGCCCGCTTCCTGCGCGAGACCGCGGCCGACGTGGTGATGCTGGCCGGCCGGTACACCCTCCTCGACCAGTCGGCACTGGACGACGTCCTGCCCGCCGCCGAGGAACTCGGTAAGAGCGTGGTGGCCGTCGGCGTGTTCAACTCGGGCCTGCTCTCCCGCGACCACCCCACCGAGGGCATGAAGTACGACTACCAGGAGGCCCCGCCGGAGCTGCTCGACCGCGCTCGGGCGATCGCCGACGTCTGCGCGGCCCATGGCACCACCCTGCCCGCCGCCGCGATCGCCTTCCCCTGCACCCACCGCAGTATCATCAACGTCACCGTCGGTATGCGAAATCCGCAGCAGGTCGTACGGAACGTAGAACTCCACCGCCGGTACGTCCCCGACGGGCTCTGGGACGATCTCCGCGCCCGGGGACTCATCAGGCCGGACGTGCCCGCGGCGCACGGGCCCGGAAGGAGCGCGCGGTGTCTCTGACGGACAAGGCCATCGTGCAGATCCGGGAGCTGATCCGCAGCGGCGCGCTGCCGCCGGGCTCGAAGCTCCCGCCGGAACCGGAGCTGGCCGCTCAGCTGGGCCTCTCCCGCAACCTCGCGCGGGAGGCCGTGAAGGCGCTGGCCGTCGCCCGGGTCCTGGAGGTCCGGCGGGGCGACGGCACCTATGTGACCAGCCTGCAGCCGAGCCTGCTCCTGGAGGGGCTCGGCGGTGCGGTGGAACTGCTGCAGGGCGATTCCTCCGCGCTGCAGGACCTCATGGAGGTACGACGGCTCCTGGAACCGGTCGCCACCGCGCTGGCCGCCACCCGGATCTCCGACGAGCAGCTGGCCGAGGTCGAGCGGCATCTGAACGCCATGCGCGATGCCCAGGACGACGTGGAGCGGCTCAACGCTCACGACGCCGCGTTCCACCGCGCCGTCATCTCGGCCACCGGCAACGAAACGCTCCTCACGCTCCTGGAGAGCATCTCCGGACGCACCCTGCGCGCCCGCATCTGGCGCGGCCTGGTCGACACCCAGGCCTCCGGCCGGACCCTCGCCGAACACGAGGCGATCTTCTGGGCCCTGTCCGTCCGCGACGCCTCCCTCAGCCAGGCCGCCGCACTGCTGCACGTCAGCAACACCGAGCTGTGGCTCAGGGACCACCTGCGGTCGGGAGAAGCCCTTCCGTGGGGCGTGACCACAGGGCTCTGACCAGCGCTTCCACAGACGCTCTTCCGTCTGGCAGAAGCCGCCTTGCGGAGCCACCACCGGCGTCAGGAACCTGTTCCCAACCACGGCACGCGGGGCGACGAAGCCCCGCCGACAGGGACGGGAACCCCATGCCTCACACGACCGCCTTCGCCAGGAACCAGTGGTACGTCGCCGCCTACAGCCACGAGGTGGGGCGTGAGGAGCTGCTCGGCCGGACGATCCTCGGTGAGCCGCTCGTCTTCTACCGGACGGAGGAGGACGGGACGCCCGTCGCGCTCGCCGACCGGTGTGTGCACCGCCGGTTCCCGCTGCACGAGAAGCCGAGCCGGCTCGACGGCGACCGGATCGTGTGCGGGTACCACGGGTTCACGTACGACACGACGGGCACCTGTGTGTACGTGCCCGGTCAGAAGCGCGTACCGCGTACCGCGCGCGTCGCCTCGTACCCCGTCGTCGAACTGGACTCCCTGGTCTGGGTGTGGATTGGCGACCCGGCGCTCGCCGACGCCGACACCATCCCGCGGGCCAGGCACCTCGACTCCCCCGGCTGGGTCACCGTCCGCGGCATGGAACCGATCGACGCCGACTACGGCCTGCTGGTCGACAACCTCCTCGACCTCTCCCACGAGACCTATCTGCACGGCGGCTACATCGGCACCCCCGAGGTCGCCGAGACGCCGATCACCACGGAGGTCGACGAGGGCGCGGGCATCGTCCGGGTGAGCCGGCACATGGACGACGCCGCGTGCCCGCCGTTCTATGCCAAGTCCACCGGTATCGAGGGCCGGATCACGCGCTGGCAGGACATCGAGTACCACGCGCCCTGTCTGTATCTGCTGCACAGCCGCATCGCCCCGGTGGGCGTGCTCCCCGAGACCGACGGCAGCGACCCGAACGGCTTCCACACCGAGATCACGTACGCCATCACGCCGTCGAGCGACGGTCACGTGTACGACTTCTGGATGGTCTCGCGGGACTGGGCGACCGAGGACGCCGAGGTCACCGAGTTCCTGCGGGGCAACAACCACACCGTCGTCATGCAGGACGTCGACGCGCTCAACCTGCTCCAGCGGACGCTCGGCACCGAGCGCTCCGGCTACCAGGAGCTCAGCATCAACATCGACACCGGCGGTCTCGCCGCCCGCCGTATCCTCGCCCGTCTCGTCGAGGAGGGCGACAAGCCCGTGGAGAAGGTCCTGTGAGTGCCGCACCCACCGGGGAGATCTACCGCATCGACTGGCTGCCGGGTACGGACACCCTGCACGGCACCTGTCACTGCGGCCGCGAGCACACCTCGCAGGACCCGATCGAGATGTGGGAGTGGATGCTCGCCCACCCGAACGGTCACGCCCCGCAAGGACACGAGTCACAAGGACACGAGCCGCGAGGGAACAGTTCATGAGTGACGCGTACGAAGCCGAACTCGTCGTCGACCGCAGGGACTCGGCGGCCGACGGCGTGCTCGCCCTCACCCTGCGCCACCCGCTGGGCGAACAGCTCCCGGCGTGGGAGCCCGGCGCCCACATCGACGTGGTGCTCGGCCCCGGCCTGGAGCGGCAGTACTCCCTGTGCGGCGACCCGTCCGACCGCACCGCCTGGCGGATCGCCGTACTCCGCGAGCCCGCCGGGCGCGGCGGATCCGCCCATGTGCACGAACAGTTGAGGCAGGGCGGCAAGGTCCGGGTGCGCGGACCGCGCAACCACTTCGCCCTGCGGCCCGCGCCCCGCTACCGCTTCATCGCGGGCGGCATCGGTATCACACCGATCCTCCCGATGCTCGCGGCGGCGGAGGCCGAGGGCGCCGAGTGGACCCTGCTGTACGGCGGGCGGACCCGTGAATCCATGGCGTTCACCGAGGAGTTGAGCCGCTACGGCGATCGCGTCACCGTCGCCCCGCAGGACGAGACCGGTCTCCTGGACCTCGCCTCGGTGCTGGACGGCGTCCCCGAGGACACCCTCGTCTACTGCTGCGGGCCCGGTCCGCTGCTCGACGCGGTGGAGCAGCGCTGCCCGGCCGGGCTGCTGCACGTGGAACGGTTCGCGCCCAAGGAGCAACCGGAGGGCGAGAACGCGGAGTTCGAGGTCGAGCTGGCGCAGACCGGCACGACGATCACCGTCGCTCCGGACGTCTCCGTGCTCGACGCCGTGCGCGCCTCGGGGGTCGAGGTGCTGTTCTCCTGCACCGAGGGCACTTGCGGCACCTGCGAGACAGACGTCCTCGACGGCACCCCGGACCACCGGGACTCGGTGCTCACGGACGAGGAGCGGGAGGCCGGGGAGACGATGATGATCTGTGTGTCCCGCTGCCGGGGGAAGAAGCTCGTGCTGGACCTGTAACCGCTGGACCGGTGGACACGGCGGACATCCCGCCCGCACGGGGACGTCGACCGCCGCCACCACCTCGCCGCCCCGGTCCCGCACCGGGGCGGCGATCGCGCGTGCGGGGACCCGGGCCACGTACACGACGTCGTCGCCCCCGTCGGCAACTGTCAACAATATTGTCAGCCAAAGGTGTTGACCCCACCCCCGCGAGCCCCATACCTTTCGCGCTGAGCACCACTGTGCGATCTGCGCACAGCCTGTCGTCAGCACAGCCTGTCGGAACAACGAAGTCTGCACAGGAGGAGCCATGCGTCGTCAGCTCGCCGCTCTCGCCGCCGGAGCGTTACTGGTCACCGCGTCGGCCTGTGGTTCGTCCGACGACTCGGGGGCCCCGGACCCGGGATCGTCGTCCGGCGGCACCACCACCGTCAAGCTCGGCCTCATTCCGATCGTCGATGTCGCGCCCGTCTATCTGGGCCAGAAAAAGGGCTTCTACAGCAAGCGCGGACTCCGGCTCGACATCTCGACCGCCGCCGGGGGTGCGGCGATCGTGCCCGGGGTCGCGAGCGGGCAGTTCCAGTTCGGCTTCTCCAACGTCACCTCCCTGCTGATCGCCCAGTCCTCCGGCGTACCGGTCCAGGCGGTCTCCAACGGCATCGCCTCAACAGGCGTGCAGGGCAAGGACTTCGCGGCCATCGCGGTGAAGAAGGGCAGCTCGATCAAGTCCGCGAAGGACCTGGAGGGCAAGAAGGTCGCCATCAACACGCTGAAGAACATCAACGAGTCCGCGGTGCGCGAGTCGGTCCGCAAGGCCGGCGGCGACCCGGACAAGGTGACGTTCGTGGAGCTGGCCTTCGACCAGATGCCGGCCGCTCTCGACGGCGGCCAGGTCGACGCGGCCTGCGCGGTCGAGCCCGCGCTCGCCACGATCAAGAGCCAGGGCGGCCAGGTGGTCGCCTCCCCGCTGGTGGACGTGGCCAAGGACACCACCGTCGCCCTGTACTTCACCTCGACGCGGTACCGGCAGCAGAACGCCGACGTGGTGAAGAAGTTCCAGGAGGCCACCGCCGAGTCCCTCGCCTACGCCGACGCCCACCCGGACGAGGCACGCGCGATCATCACGACGTACACCAAGATCCCGGCCTCGGTGCTGGCGCAGGTGACATTGCCGAAGTGGCCGGCCGAGCCGAACAAGGCCTCCATCGAGGCGCTCGCGAAGCTGGGCGAGAACGACGGGTTCTTCAAGAAGACCCCCGACGTCGACGCGCTGCTTCCGTGAGACTCCAGAACGCGGCGCTGGGCGCCGCCGGGTTCGCGGCCTTTCTCGCCCTGGGCGAGGCGGTGCCGCGGCTCGGTCTGGTCAAGGAGGAGTACTTCCCGCCGACCAGCCGGATCGCGCGCGCCCTCGCCGACGAGCTCTCCGACGGCACCTTCTGGACGGCGCTCGGCGACACCCTCACCGGCTGGGCCCTGGGCCTGGCCATCGCCGCCTCGGCCGGGATCGTCATCGGCGTGATCGTCTCGGTCGTGCCGTATCTGCGCGAGGCGACCGCCTCGACGATCGAGTTCCTGCGCCCGATCCCCTCGGTCGCCCTGATTCCGCTGGCGGTGCTGCTGTACGGCAGCGAACTGCGCTCGGTGCTGCTCCTCGTCGTGTACGCGAGCTTCTGGCAGGTCCTCATCCAGACGCTCTACGGCGTCCAGGACGTCGACCCGGTCGCCGACGAGACGGCACGGTCCTACGGTCTGGGTGCCTGGGCGCGGATCCGGTACGTGCTGTGGCCGACCGCGCTGCCGTATGTGATGACCGGGGTGCGACTGGCCGCGGCCGTCGCCCTGATCCTCGCCATCACCGGTGAACTCGTCATCGGGGCACCGGGGTTGGGCGCCAGGATCGCGGTGGCGCAGAACTCGCAGGCGGTGCCGGAGATGTACGCGCTGATCGTGGTGACCGGCGTTCTGGGGCTGCTCATCAACGTCGGCGCGCGTACCGTGGAGCGACGGGCGCTGGCCTGGCACCAGTCGGTGCGCGGGGAGGTGGCGGTGTGAAGCGGCTCCTGCGGCGGCTCGTCCTCGTGCTCGCGCTGCCCGCGCTGCTGGTCGTGGTCTGGTGGCTGGCCTCGGACGGCAGCACCGACGTCTTCTGGCCGCCGCTGCGCACGATCCTGCGGACCTTCCCGGACGTGTGGACCGCCGACCGCCTGCGCGACGACGTCCTGCCCAGCATCTGGCGCCTGGTGGCCGGTTACGCGCTGGCGGCCGTCGTGGGGGTCGCCGCCGGCACGGTCATCGGCTCCTACCGGCGGGTGCGGGCCGTGTGCGAACCGGTCCTGGAGTTCCTGCGGGCGGTCCCCCCACCGGTCCTGATCCCGGTCATCATGCTGTTCGCGGGCATCGGCGACACCATGAAGGTCACCGTCATCGCGAGCGGCTGCGTCTGGCCGATCCTGCTCAACACCGTCGAAGGCGTGCGCGCGGTCGACCCGGTGATGCTGGAGACGGCCCGCTCCTACGGCATCACCGGCCCCTCGCGGCTGCGCAACCTGGTGCTGCCCTCGGCCGGCCCGCAGATCTTCGCGGGCCTGCGTCAGGCGCTGTCCCTCGGCATCATCCTGATGGTCATCAGCGAGATGTTCGCGGCCAGCAACGGCATCGGCTTCACCATCGTCCAGTTCCAGCGCAGCTTCGCGGTCCCCGACATGTGGACCGGGATCCTCGTCCTCGGTCTGCTGGGGTTCGTCCTCTCCGTCGTCTTCCAGCTGGTCGAGCGGCGGGTCCTCGCCTGGTACCACGGCCTGCGCGCCTCGGCCCGGCGGTCCCCGTGAATCACCCGAACGTGAAAGGGCGGTCCATGCACCCGCTTCTCGGCGTGTCCGGCCTGAACAAGGTCTACGAGGGGTCCGGCCGCCGCGTGGAGGCGGTCCGCGACCTCACCTTCACCGTCGATGCGGGCGAACTCGTCTGTCTCGTCGGCCCTTCGGGCTGCGGCAAGACGACCCTGCTGAAGTGCATGGGCGGCCTGCTCACGCCGACGGCCGGCGAAGTCCACCTGTCGGGACGGAAGGTGACCGGCCCCCCGCCCGGGATGGCCTTCGTCTTCCAGGAGTACGGCCGCAGCCTCTTCCCCTGGATGCGCGTCGCCGACAACGTCGAACTCCCCCTGAAGCAGAAGAACCTGCCCAAATCGCGACGCCGCGAGCTGGTCGCCGACGCACTGGAGTCGGTGGACCTGTCGGACGCCGCCTCGGCGTATCCCTGGCAGCTCTCCGGCGGTATGCAGCAGCGCGTCGCGATCGCCCGGGCGCTCGCGTACGAGCCCGAGGTCCTGTTGATGGACGAGCCGTTCGCGGCCGTGGACGCCCAGACCCGCGCCGATCTGGAGGATCTTGTACGCCGACTGTGGCGGGAGCGCGGCATCACCATCCTGTTCGTCACCCACGACATCGACGAGGCCGTGTACCTGGGCGAACGCGTGATCGTGCTGTCCGCCTCCCCCACGGTCGTGCAGGAGCAGCTGAAGGTCGATCTGCCGGACGAGCGGGACCAGATACACACGCGGGTGACCCCGCGCTTCGCCGAACTGCGCACCCATGTGTACGAGCAGATCCAGGCGGCCAAGCGCGGGGTCGTGCGGGAGGCTCCGGTCACGAAGTCCGATACGCCTCCACTTCACTGAACTGCCCGGCCGGCCAGCCGGTGTTGGCGCTCACCGACAGGCGCAGATACCGCAGGCTGGTGTCGGGCAGGCTGACGGTGGCCGTGTTGCCGGTCGCCGGGTCGAAGCGGTAGCCCTGTGCGCCGACGACGGTGGTGTAGGTACTGCCGTCGGTGCTGCCGAGCACGGTGACGGTCTGCGTGCGGGCCTGCCAGGCGCTCTGCGGAGGCAGCTTCAGGACCAGCCTGCGCACCGGCTCGGCCGAGCCCAGGTCGACCGTCCAGGACTGCGGGAACGCGTTGTTGGCGGACTCCCAGTAGCTGTTCGCGTCCCCGTCGACCGCCTTGCCGGGTGTGTAGACGTCCTGGGAGCCGGTCGCGGTGGCCGGGCGGCCCTTGGCCAGGTTGCGGTTCGGGTCCGGGTCCGGGTTGCCCTGCCCCGGCTGCGGCCAGGTCGAGCAGTCCGACCAAGTGCTGCTCCAGCCGGAGTTGCCGCCGCCGTCGGTGACGGCGAAGGTGCCGGAGCTCGCCGGGTAGGGGCAGTTGTAGACGCCGGCCGCCCCCACCGACGTGGCCGTGACATTGCGGAAGGTGGCCGCGCCCTGGGCCTCCGCCTGCACGACGACCGTGCCGGTGTTGCGGACGGTCGCGCCGTCCACGGTGACGTTCCGGACCGGGTAGCCCTGTCCCCCGCCGGACACGAACTCGAAGGCGCTGTACGGGCTGTCGGTGAGGGTCGTGTTGGTGATGTTCACCGTGGCGTTGACCGCGCTGTCGTACGAGTCGACCCGCAACGCCCCCATCGGATGGTTCCAGTTGGGGTTCATCGCGCCGGTGCGGACCAGGGTGTTGCCGTCGACCGTGATGGTGCCGGCCAGCGGGGAGAACGGGTCGAGGAACTTCTGGTTGGAGATCGCGATGCCGCTGCCGAGGGCGTTGGTGTCGGAGACCAGGTTGTTCCGCACCGCGAGGTCGGTTCCGCCGTAGATCGCGATGCCGTTGGCGAGGTTCGGCTGGGTGATGGTGTTGTTCTCGAAGCTGCTGTTGGTGTCGGGCGCGTACAGCGACCACATGGCGAGCGCGTCGTCGCCCTGGTTGCGCAGGAAGTTGTTGCGCACGCGCACGCCGCGGGCGTTGCCGTTGAGGTTGAGGCCGTCGGCCGTCATGTCGAGGAAGCGGTTGTTCTCCACGACCAGGTTGTCGTTGTTGCCCGTCAGCCAGAGCCCGACCTTGAGGTGCTGGAGCCACATCCCGGACACCGAACTCCCGGGCCCCAGTGAGCCGTTGACGAAGTTGTCCGGGTTGGAGTCGACGCGTTCGGTGACCTCGCCGAGGACCGCGAAGTCCTTGATTCGGACGCCCCCCGCGGAGCTGGACTGGTCGATGAAGCGGGAGGTGTGCACGATCGAGTGCCAGCTTCCGGCGCCCTGGAGGGTGACGTTCTGGACCCCGCTCAGCGAGGAGGTCAGCCGGTAGTCGCCCGGCGGGATCCAGACCACTCCCCCTTGCGCCGCGGCGATGGCGTCCCGGAAGGCCTGGGTGGAGTCGCCGTTCCCGGTGGGGTCGGCGCCCTTGGAGGTCACGGACACGGACCCGGCCGGCTGACCGGCGGCCGCCGCGACCTGCTCGAAGTCGGCCACGTCGACGGTGACCTGGGTCCCGGTCGACTCGAAGGCGACCTTGTCGCCCGCCTGGACGTTCTGGCCCAGCAGGAGGCGGGCGTTGTCGAAGAAGTGGTGGGTCCGCGCTCCCGGGATCCAACTGGTGTCGATGTAGGAGTACTTGGAGGTCACCGGGAGCGTCCTCGCGAGCCTGGTGCCGTTGACGTAGACGTTCAGCGTGCCCGACTGGCCGTCCGGGACGCTGTAGGCGACGTTCACGGCGTTGGCCGCGCGCGGCACGGTGAACTCCACACGCTGGCCCGAACCGATCCGTACCGCCTGCCGCCCGGAGGACTCCGAGGCGAGCGTGCCCTGCGTGTAGTCGGGGCCGACCCTCGTGCCGGTCGTGGCGGCGGACTCGGCCTCGACCGAGGTGAAGGGGAGGGTGGCGCCCGCGGCCCCGTGGGCCGCGGGCGCCGTCGCGGCGAGGAGGCCGCTCGTGAGGGCCACGGTGACAGCAGCTGACATGCTCCTGACAGATCTGTGCATGTGCTGATCCCTTCGTGTGGGGGTGTCGCGGTCTCAGCCGAGCAGCCAGACCGCCGTGTCCTTCGGCAGTCGGCCCTCCGGGTCCAAAGGGCCGCTGGCGAGCAGCAGTCGGGTGTGCTCAGGGAGGTCTGCCGGGGCGTCGGCGAGATTCACCACGCACAGGGAGCCCCCCGCACGTGCGAACGCGAGGACGCCCTCGGGTGCGGGCAGCCACATGAGCGGGCCGTCCCCGAAGACCGGCCGGATTCTGATCGCCTCGCGGTAGAGGCTGAGCATCGACCCGGGGTCCCCGGCCTGCCGGTCGACCGCGTACGACGCCCAGTCGGCGGGCTGGGGCAGCCACGGTTCCTGGTGGGATCCGAAGCCGGCGTACGGCGCCCCGGCCGCCCACGGCAGCGGCACCCGGCAGCCGTCCCGCCCCGGGTCCGTGCCGCCGGAGCGGAAGTGCATCGGGTCCTCGATGCGGTCTCGGGGAATGTCCGCCTCGGGCAGGCCGAGTTCCTCGCCCTGATAGACGTAGACGGCTCCGGGCAGGGCGAGGGTGAGCAGGGCCGCCGCCCGGGCGCGCCGGGTGCCGAGGGCCAGGTCGGTCGGGGTACCGAAGGCCTTGGCCGCGAAGTCGAATCCGGTGTCCGCACGGCCGTATCGGGTGACCGTGCGGGTGACGTCGTGGTTGCACAGCACCCAGGTGGCCGGGGCGCCGACCGGGGCGTGCTCGGCGAGGGTCGTGTCGATCGAGGTGCGCAGGCGTTCCGCGTCCCAGGGACACGACAGGAAGGAGAAGTTGAAGGCGGTGTGCAGTTCGTCAGGGCGCAGGTAGCGGGCGAAGCGTTCGGTGTCCGGGAGCCAGACCTCGCCGACGAAGACCGCGTCGTACTCGTCGGCGACGGCCCGCCAGGAGCGGTAGACGTCGTGGAGTTCGTCGCGGTCGACGAAGGGGTGCGGCGGGCCGGGTCGGTCGGCGAGGTCGGGCAGCTCGGGGTCCTTGGCGAGCAGGGCGGCCGAGTCGATGCGGACGCCCGCCACTCCCCGTTCGAACCAGAAGCGCAGGATGTCCTCGTGCTCCTGGCGGACGACCGGGTGGGCCCAGTTGAGGTCGGGCTGCTGCGGGGTGAACAGGTGCAGGTACCAGTCGCCGTCGGGCAGCCGCGTCCACACGAGCTCGGCCGAGCCGACGAACTGCGAAGGCCAGTCGTTGGGCGGGAGTTCACCGTGCTCACCGCGTCCGGGCCGGAAGTGGAACAGCTCGCGTTCGGCGCTGCCGGGCCCTGCCCGCAGCGCGGCCCGGAACCAGGGGTGCTGGTCGGAGACATGGTTGGGCACGATGTCGACGATCGTGCGGATGCCCAGCTCCCGTGCCTCCGCGATGAGCTTCTCCGCCTCGGCGAGGGTGCCGAAGGCCGGGTCGATCGCGCGGTAGTCGGCGACGTCGTAGCCGCCGTCCTTCATCGGGGAGAGGTACCAGGGGTTGAACCACAGTGCGTCCACGCCGAGTTCGGCGAGGTACGGCAGCCGGGCACGGACTCCGGCGAGGTCGCCGGTGCCGTCCCCGTCGCCGTCGGCGAAGCTGCGGACGTAGACCTGGTAGATGACGGCGGAGCGCCACCACTCGGTGGGCTGTCCCACGGGGGGGTCCCTTCTGTTGGCGGACGGACGGGGTCAGCCCTTCGTGCTGCCCGCGCTGATCCCGGCGACGATGTGCCGCTGGAAGACGAGGAACAGGGCGACCATCGGGATGCTGGCGATCACCATCGCGGCGATGAGCACGGTCAGTTGGATGTTCTGCGACAGCTGGACGAGTGCCACGCTGATGGGCTGCTTGTCGGTGTCGGAGAAGACCATCAGCGGCCAGAGGAAGTCCTGCCAGACGGCGACCAGGGCGAAGATCGAGACCACTCCGAGGACCGGCCGCGACATGGGCAGCACGATCGACCACAGGGTGCGCAGCTTTCCGGCGCCGTCGATCTCGGCGGCCTCCAGCACATCGCGCGGGATCTGGTCGAAGAACCGCTTGAGCAGGTACAGGTTGAAGGCGTTGGCGACGGCCGGCAGCCAGATGGCCAGGGGGTCGTTCAGCAGCCCCAGGTCCGCCACGGTCAGGTACTTGGGGACGACCAGGGCCTGGGCCGGGACCATCAGCGTGGCGAGGATGCCGCCGAGAATCACCTTGCCGAAGACGGGCTTCAGCCGGGACAGGGCGTAGGCGGCGGCCGTGCACAGGACCAGCTGGAACGCCCAGGCGCCGGCGGCCTGGACCACCGTGTTCCACAGGTGCCGCGGGAGCTGCATGAGGTCCCAGGCGTCGGTGTAGCCGTCGAGGTGCCAGTGCTCGGGCACGAGGGTGGGCGGGGTCCGCGTCACCTCGTCCGGCGACTTCGCCGCTCCGGTGACCATCCAGTAGACCGGGAAGAGGAACGCGAGCGCGAAGAGAGCGACGACCGTGGTGAAGACGGTCCAGTAGGCGGCCCTGCCGCGCGGGCGGGCGAGCGTCGCCGGTGAGATGAGGGTGCGGGTGCTCATCCGGGATCCCCCTCTCCGGACCGGGTCAGCCGCAGATATACGGCGGAGAAGGCGCCCAGCAGCACCAGGAGCATGACGCTGAGCGCGCACGCGCCGCCGAAGTCGTTGTAGAGGAAGGCGTACTTGTAGATCAGGTAGAGGACGGTCACCGTGGCGTTCTCCGGACCGCCGCCGGTGATCACGAACGGCTCGGTGAACACCTGCATGGTCGCGATGATCTGAAGGAGCATCAGCATCAGGATCACGAACCTGGTCTGCGGGACTGTCACATGGCGAACGCGCTGGAGGAGGTTCGCGCCGTCCAGTTCCGCGGCCTCGTACAGCTCGCCGGGGATGGACTGCAGGGCGGCCAGGTAGATCAGGACCGTGCCGCCCAGGTTGGCCCAGGTCGCCACGATCACCAGGGAGACGAGCGCGGTGTCGGCGCCGTTGGACCAGTTCGAGGTGGGCAGGTGCACAAAACGCAGCACCTCGTTGGCGAGGCCGGCGCCCGGATCGTAGAACCACTTCCAGAGCAGGGCGCTGACCACCGGCGGGATCATGACGGGCAGGTAGACCACCACCCGGAAGAACGCCCTCGCGTGCCTCAGCTCGTTGAGCACCAGAGCCATCACGAAGGGGATCGCGAAGCCGATGAGCAGGGCCAGCAGGGTGAAGGTGAGGGTGTTGCGCCAGGCGGCGGAGAACTCCGGGTCGTGCCAGACGCGGGTGAAGTTGGCGGTGCCGACCCATTCGGGCTCGGAGCCCGGCGTGTACTTCTGGAAGGCGATCACGACGGCGCGGATCGCCGGGTACCAGGAGAACAGCGCGAAGCAGACGAGCCCGCCGAGGAGGAAGCCGTAGGCGCGCACCTGGTCGGCGAGGCGGCGCCGCCTCCGGTCCCCTGCCGGGGGCGGCGCCTGAACGGGGGGTGTGGCGATGGCCTCGCGGGGCGGGCTTTCCACCGTCTTCACGGGGTCAGCCCCGGGCCAGGATGCCGTCGATCTTGCCGGAGGCGTCCTTCAGGAGCTGGTCGATGTCGGCGTCCTTCTTGGTGAGGACGGCGGAGACGACACTGTCGAGGACGGAGTAGATCTGCTGGGCGTTCGGCGGCTCGATCTTCATCTTCAGGCTCTGGTTGCCGTCGAGGAAGGCCTGGTAGTTCTCCACGGGCACATTGGCGTTGGCCTTCTTGACCTGCTGGTCCTTGGCGTCGGCGGCGCCGGTGAACAGGCGCGGTTCGGGCAGCCCGACCGGGGCGTCGGCCTTCTTGGCGCGGGCGTAGTCGCCGAGGAAGCCGGCGCCGGGGGTGAGGAACATGTGGTCGAGCCACTTGAGGGCGGCTCTGACCTGGTCGGGGCTCGCCTTCTTGTTGACCATGTAGCCGTCGCCGCCGATGAGCGTGCCCCTGCCGCCGGGCATGGGGGCGAGGGCGAGGTCCTTGTAGTTGCCGCCCTTCTCCTTGACCAGGATCGGGATGTTGTCCGGGGCGGAGAGGTACATGCCGAGCTTGCCCGAACCCATCATCTGCTGGACGTCGTTGATGACGAGAAGCTGCTTGCTGCCCATGGAGTCGTCGGTCCAGCGCATGTCGTGCAGGTTCTGGAGGACGGCGTGGCCCTCGGGGGTGTCGACGGTGGCCTTCTTGCCGTCCGCGCTCACCACGTCGCCGCCCTGGGAGTACAGCTCGGCGGTGAAGTGCCAACCGCCTTGGTTCTGGGCGCTGTAGTCGGCGTATCCGACGGTGCCCTCGCCCAGCGCGGCGATCTTCCTGGCGTCGGCGCGCACCTCCTCCCAGGTGGCCGGGGGTTGCTCGGGGTCGAGGCCGGCCTTCGCGAAGAGCTTCTTGTTGTAGATCAGGCCCATCGAGTAGCCGGTGCGCGGGATGCCGTAGATCTTCCCGTCGACGGTGTAGATGTCGCGCAGCTGCTGCTGGAGGGTGCCGTAGCTCTTCAACTCCTTGACGTAGGGGGTGAGATCGGCCGCCTGGTTGATGTCCACGACATGCTTGGCGTCGGTGAAGTACGTGTAGAAGACGTCCTCCATCTGCCCGCCGGCGAGCTTGGCGTCGAAGGTCTTGGGGTCCTGGCAGGGGAAGGCGTCGTGCGCGACGACGTCGATGTCCGGGTGCTGCTTCTCGAAGGACGCGATGTCCTGCTCGAAGAACTTCCGGTCGACCTTGGCGCTCTTGGGCGGCATGCAGTTGACCGTGATGCGGGTCTTGCCGCTCGCCGTGTCGTCGCCCGATCCGCAGGCGGAGACGGCGAGGGCAAGGGAACAGACACTGAGCGCGGCGAAGGTACGGCGGTACCCGGTGCTTCTCATCGGTGGACCCCTCGTGGCAGGAGCGGTGGGCGCCGCACACTCAAGCACCGCCGACATCTGTCCGCAAGATGTCGCGCAGGATATGTAATTATTCGACAGACCGAGGACAGAGGAGTGGATCTCAGCCGCGAGGGGCTTGCGCGGTGGACCCCCGGACCACCAGCTCGGGTTCGAAGAGCAGTTCCTCGGGCGGTACGGCACTGCCGCCGACCTGCGCGTTCAGCAGTTCCACGGCGGCTCGGCCCATGGCCTCGATGGGCTGGCGGACGGTGGTCAGCGGGGGCTCGGTGCAGTTCATCAGCGCGGAGTCGTCGTAGCCGACGACCGACACCTGGCCCGGCACGTCGAGCCCCTTGCGGCGGGCGGCCCGGACGGCACCGAGCGCGAGGGGGTCGCTGGCGCAGATGAAGCCGGTGACCCCGCGGTCGATGAGCCGGGCGGCCGCCGCGTGGCCGCCCTCGATGGAGAACATGGCCCGCGCGACCCGCTCGTCGGGCAGCTCGCCCAGCCCCTGCGCGGCGGCCAGCTTGCGCGCCGAGGGCACGTGGTCGGCGGGGCCCAGCACGAGCCCGATCCGCTCGTGTCCCAGGGAGGAGAGGTGCCGCCAGGCCTGCTCGACAGCCACCGCGTCGTCGCAGGACACGCCCGGGAATCCGAGGTCGTCGATGGACGCGTTGACCAGCACCACCGGGATGTTGCGGTCGGCGAGCCGCCGGTAGTGGTCGTGCGGCGCGTCCGCCTGGGCGTAGAGCCCGCCGGCGAACACGACACCGGAGACCTGCTGCTGGAGCAGAAGATCCACGTAGTCGGCCTCGGACACCCCGCCCCTGGTCTGCGTGCACAGCACCGGCGTCAGTCCGAGCTGGGCCAGCGCCCCGCCGATGACCTCGGCGAACGCCGGGAAGATCGGGTTCTGGAGCTCAGGCAGCACGAGTCCCACGAGCCGCGCCCGCTCCCCGCGCAGCTGCGTGGGCCGCTCATACCCGAGCACGTCCAGCGCGGACAGCACCGCCTGCCGGGTGCCCTCGGAGACCCCCGGCTTGCCGTTGAGCACCCGGCTGACCGTGGCCTCACTGACCCCGACCTTCTTGGCAACCTCGGCAAGTCGTCGCGTCATGAACGCAAGAATAGCGCAAGAAACGCAAGCCGCTTGCGTAATCGCGTCATCCGCCACGGAGGGGTTGCGACACTTCGAGCGGCCGTCGTGCCGATGCATCTGATCGGCTCCCTCGACAAGGGCCCGGACTTCGCCGGGGCGTTGGCGACGGAGTGCTGGTGGTGACGGAGTGAGCCGAAACAGGCGGCCCCGCGGAACAATCCTTGCTCCACGGCGACCGAACACTACTGACGAGGCGCCGTCGACGACCTGAACGCCGACGGTGCCCGTCAGGCCTCGGGGGTGGGCACCACCGTGAGATGGGCCGCCGCGCGCCGCGGACGGCGCCTGGTGGGAGCCGGCCGGAGCACCAGCGTCAGACGGGTGTAGCCGAGGTCGCGCAGAGTGCGCGGGGTCTCGTCGACGATCCGGCAGTCGGTGGCTCCCCAGCGCGGATCGGGGTGGACGAGCGGGCGTACGGAGCCGTCGTGCTCCACGGCCTGTTCCCCGACCGCGCGGATCCAGTGCGGCAGGCCGTGCCGGTAGGCGGCGTCCATGATCGGGTCCTGGGCGATGTCCCGGCGGATCGCCTGGAGGCCGTGGTCGTGGCCGTGCCGCTCCACCGCGGCCGCGAAGTGCGCGAGCATCGGCAGACACCAGCGCGACTCGTGCTCACCGAGAACGCTGCTCGCGTCGGGATGGAAGAGGACGAAGCGCAGGAAGTTGTCACCGGGCATGGCCGTCGGATGCGGACCCACGGCACGGAAAAGTGACGCGAAAGCGGTGTTGGCGAGAACGACGTCCCAGCGGTGGTCGAGGACGACGGACGGGAAGGGGACGGCTTCCAGGAGCGTGGCGTAGTCCTGAAGATACGCCTGGGCTTCGAGCCCCTCGGGGACGGGCCGCAGTTCCGACCGCTGCCCACCTGCCTGATATGCCATCGGGAGGTCACCCCTCTTGCCTATGCGGCCTTCACGCGGCGCCTTGATCCTGCTTCCCCGGGGCAAGTGGTGTCAACTATCGTGGCATTCCATGGCGGTTGACGGCTGAAATTGGCCACAGTTGTGGCGAGACCTGGATGTGAGTTCGAACAACGGGCTACTCTCCGGGAAGTTCACGGCGACCGCCTGTGAGAAGTCGGGTGAGAGACGTAGGAGATCTGTCGGTGTCGGATGGCTTCGAGAGCCCGGACGACGCGGCAACGGTCGTACTGACGGCCGTCGTCGCCCGCGTCACCGCACTCGCCGACCGGCTCGGCGTGCCGCACGCGCAGGTCTTCGACACCGGTCGGCTGTCCGTCGCCTCCGGCGTCCCCGAACCCGTGGTCAAGGCCCTGCTGAGCGGGCGCCCGGCGGGTGAACCGGACGTCCAGGCGCGGTTCCTGCAGCGGCTCGACCTGCTGCGCCGCACCCGGCTCAAGCCCAACGGGCGCAAGTACACCCAGCAGGAGATCGCCGACGGGGCGGGCATGTCCCGGCAGCAGGCGGGCGCCCTGATCAACGGCGACCGGCGCCCCACCATGGAGCACTGCGACGCCATCCAGCGGTTCTTCCGCGTGCACGCCGGCTTCCTCACGGCCGAGGACCCCGAGGCGCTCGCGGGTGCGTTGCAGCACACCGAGCAGGAGCTCCTGCACAAGCTCGCCGACCGGGAGCGGGAGGCCGCGGCGGCCGCCCGCGACCCGCTGGAGCGGCTGCTGCAGGACCACGGTGTGCGCGGGATCGCCTGGCGGGCCGCGCAGCTGCCCACCGACCAGCACCGTGACAAGGTCGCCGAGTGGCTGGACATGCTCCTGGAGAGCGTCAAGCGGCCCGAGTCCTGATCCGGGAGACAACTGTGGGCATCGGTAAGCACATGCGCCGCCTGAGCGGCGAGTTGGTGGCGGAGCTGGAACTCGACACCCCGGCACGCCCCGAGGACCTCTACGGCGCCCTGTGCGACGCGATGAGCAGACGCCGGGGCCGCCCGGTCCACTTCCGTACGGCGCCCTTCCCGCCCGGCACGGCCAGCGGACTGTGGCTCGACATGGCCGACCAGGACCTCGTCGTGATCGAGGAACGCACCGCCCCCGACCACCAGTTGGTCATCCTCGGCCACGAGCTGTGGCACATGAACGCCGGCCACTGCTCCCACCACGTCGAGGGCGCCGCGGTCGCCGCCCGCCTCCTCCACGACGACGCCGATCTCCAGGCCACCGTGCGCAAGGTCGCCGCCCGCAGCAGCTTCGACCTCGACGAGGAGCAGGAGGCGGAGAGCTTCGGCCTCCTGCTGGCGAGCAAGTGCCGTACCTGGCTCGCGGGTTCACCGCTGCGCGGGCCGGTGCAGCGGGACCGGCTGGCGGGGCGGATCGAGGCCTCCCTGGGGTATCTGGGACCGCAGGGCTGAGGGTTCACCGAGTGTCAGGTCGCACTGCGCTCGCTGGCCTCCCTCAGCTCCTGCTCCCCGCCGGGTGCCCACGCGCTCCCGGGGCTGCCGTCCCGCAACAGCTCCCGCCAGTGCTCCCGGCTCCAGTCCGCCGGGGCCGTGGTGGCCGTGAACTCCTCGACCAGGGAGACGAACCGGGCCGGGTCGGTGTGGAAGGGGAAGTGGCCCGCGCCCTCGAAGATCTCCAGACGGCTGCCGGGCATCGCCTCGTGCGCCCCGAAGGCGTGCTGCACGGGCACCACGCTGTCCCGGTCGCCCCACAGCAGCATGGTCGGCATGCCCTCGGTGAGATAGCAGCGGTCGAGCATGGTGACGACCTGGCCGCGCCAGTCGACGACCGCGCGCAGGGTGCGGATGAAGGCGTTGCGGGCGGTCTCGTCGGGCAGGGCGTCGACGAGGTTCAGCAGGTCCGGGGCGTCCTGACCGAGATCGGTGTCCAGGAGCTTCATCAGACGCACGGCGAGACCGACCTGGAGCCGCATCCCGGGCAGCCGCAGCGAGGACAGCATCAGGTGGGCGCCGGGCAGGGAGACCAGCCGCAGCACCGGATTGACCTCACGGCCCACCCCGCCCGCGCTGACCAGGATGAGCCGCTCGGTGCGCTCCGGGAACTGGTAGGCGAACTGCATGGCCACTCCCCCGCCCAGCGAGTGCCCGACCAGGGTGGCCGACTCGATGCCGAGCGTGGTGAGCAGATCTCGGACGCCGTTGGCGTACGCGGCCACCGAGTAGTCGGCGCGCGGCTTGTCGGAGTCGCCGTGGCCGAGCAGGTCGGGGGCGATCACGGTGTGGGTGCGGGCAAGATCGGGGATCAGTTCGGCCCAGGTCGCCGAGGAGTCGCCGATGCCGTGGATGAGGACGAGCGGCGGCCCCTCGCCCGCCCTGCGGAAGGCCCGGCGGTAGCCGTGCACGACGCGGTACTGCAACGCGAGTTCCGCGTCGCCCACCGAGCGCAGCCGGACCGCGCGCACCGGGCGCCGGAGCGGGTCGTCGACCACGTGCTCACCCTCCCCTGTTCCTGGCCGCCGCGCCACGGCAGCAAGCCCTTCCTCCCAGCGTAGGGCTGCTTTCCGCACGGTGATTTCGGTGAGGTTTCGCCTCCGCTAAGAGGTCATTTCAGTTGGTGAGTCGGCGGTGACATATGAGTGTCGCGGCGATGGCGGTGAAGGCGAGGAAGTGTTCAGGCTTGCGCTCGTAGCGGCGGTGCAGGCGTCGGCAGCCGGACAGCCAGGACACGGTCCGCTCCACGACCCAGCGGTGCCGGCCCAGGCGTTGGGATGACTCGATGCCTTTACGGGCCAGGCGGTGCCGGATGCCACGGGACGCCAGCCATCGTCGCAGGTGGCGGTAGTCGTAGCCCTTGTCCCCGTGCAGCTTGCCGGGCCGTCGGCGGCGGGGACCGCGACGTGAACGGATCGGCGGGATGCCGCGGACCAGCGGTATCAGTGCCTGGCTGTCGTGGAGGTTCGCCGCGGAGATGCCGATCGACAGAGGCAGACCACGGCGGTCCACGATCAGGTGGATTTTCGAACCCTTCTTGCCGCGGTCGGTCGGATTCGGTCCCGTCAGCTGCCCCCTTTGAGGGCCCGGACGCTGACGGAGTCGATCGCGCACCGCGACCAGTCCAGTCCGCCGCGGGAACCAAGTTCGTCCAGGACCAGCCGGTGGAGCTTGGCCCACACCCTGGCCTCGGTCCACTCGGTGAACCGGCGAAAGGCGGTCACGCCCGACAGGCCGAAGCCCGGCGGCAGTTGGTTCCAGGTGCAGCCCGAGGTGGCCACGAAGATGATCGCGGCCAGCACTTCACGGTCCCCTCGCCGCCGATGCCCTCCACCCTGCGGGCGTTCCGGGGCCGGCGGGACCACCCGCTGGAACAACTCCCACAGGTCCTCCGGCGCCAACCGTTCGACAAGCGCAGCAGTCATCACCTCAGACTGCCGCAAGATCACACCAACTGAAATGACGTCTAAGCGGGCGAACGAACCGGCGCGGAAGCCGGATTGTCAGTGGTGGGCGGCAAGCTGGAGACGCACACCCGTATGACCGGCAACGACTTGGGGAGAGCCGCCGATGCCCACCGCCGTACTGACCGACCGTGAGCGCACCGCCGTCCAGGCGTATCTGCGGCTGCTGCACACGGTCCGAGCCGCCTTCGACACCGCGGACGGCCCGCCCGACACCGCCCGGCCACCGGTCGTCCCGCCGGCGGTCCTCGCCGAGGCCGAGCAGGCCCTGGCGGAGGCGGGGCTCGCGGGCAACGAGGAGGCGTTCTTCGGGTTGCTGCACAGCTGGTGTCCGCCGGAGTTCTAGCGGAGTCGAGGGGTCGTGCCGCGCGTTCAGGCGTGCGGCACGGTCACCGAGGTGGCCACCAGGCCGTCCCGGACCGTCCAGCGGCCCTCGAGGACGCCGCGCCGCTCGCCGCCCACCAGCGGGCCGGGGACGAGGAGTTCGGCGCGCAGCGTGCCGCTGACGGGCCGTCCGGGGGCGACCAGGATGTCGATGTCGGCCTCGGAGAAGTCCAGCCACGTCCCGGTGAGCGGGAACCACGCCTTGTAGACGGACTCCTTGGCGCTGAACAGCAGCCGGTCCCAGTGGACGTCGGGATACGTTCTGGCGAGTTCCCGCAGCCTGACCCGCTCCCCCGGCAGCGAGACGCTCTCCAGCACGCCCTCCGGGAGTGGCCCGTGGGGTTCGGCGTCGATCCCGAGGGAGGCCAGGTCGGCGGAGCGGACCAGGGCGGCGGCGCAGTAGCCGTCGCAGTGGGTCATGCTGCCGGTGAGTCCGGCCGGCCACCGCGGGGCGCCGCGTTCTCCGGACAGGACCGGCTGCGGCGGCACACCGAGCTTCTCCATCGCCCGGCGGGCGCAGGCCCGCACGACGGCGAACTCGTGGCGGCGTTTGGGGACGGCGAGCGCGACGAGCGCGGCCTCCTCGGGGTACAGCGCGGTGTTCCCCGGCTCGTCGTGGCCGTGGACCTCGACCGCCACCACCGAGTCCGGCAGGAGTTCCTCGATCACAGCGCGCCGACCTCCCTGGGCACGATCCGGCGCAGCCGGCCGGGCGGCTCCGTCCGCTTGCGCCACTCCCGCGGATAACCCACCGACACCTCCTCGAAGCGGACACCCTCGTGCCAGGTGGTCCGCGGGATGTGCAGATGGCCGTAGACCATGGTCTCGACGCGGAACCTGCGGTGCCAGTCGGCGGTCAGCGCGGTGCCGCACCACATGGCGAACTCGGGGTACCACAGGACGTCCATGGGGTGCCGGTCCAGCGGGTAGTGGTTGACCAGCACGGTGGGCAGGTCGTCGGGGAGCGCGGCGAGTCTGCGCTCGGTCTCGGCGACCCGGGCCCGGCACCAGGCCTCGCGGGACGGATAGGGGTCGGGGTGCAGCAGGAACTCGTCGTTGCAGACGATGCCGGTGCCGTGCGCGTACTCCAGGCCCTGCTCCTTGGTGGCGCAGCCGGCGGGCAGGAAGGAGTAGTCGTACAGCAGGAACAGCGGGGCGACGGCGACGGGGCCGCCGGGGCCGTCCCAGATCGGGTAGGGGTCCTCCGGGGTGAGCACGCCGAGCTCCCGGCACATCTCGACGAGGTGCTCGTAGCGGGCGACCCCGCGCAGGGTGACGGTGTCCTTCGGGTGGGTCCACAGTTCGTGGTTGCCGGGGGCCCAGACGACCTGGCGGAAGCGGCCGGCGAGGGTCTCGAGGGCCCAGTGGACGTCGGCGACGGTCTCGGCGACGTCACCGGCCACCAGGAGCCAGTCCTCGTCGGTGCCGGGGCGCATCCGCTCGACGAGCGAGCGGTTCTCCGGATAGCCGATGTGCAGGTCGCTGACGGCCAGAAGCTGTGCCGTCCCACCGGCCGTAGACGTCACCTCTCGCCCCCTCCGAGCACCTCAGTTGGGACCACGAGATCACATTAGTTTGCCTGGTACAAGAGTGGCCCGGGGCGACGGAGTTCCATGATCGGAAATTCCGTAACACGGGCGTTGCACGCGTGGCCCATTGAAAGCCGTATGATCGCCCCAACACCACCGCAGTGAACTTCCCTTCGCAAGGGCGGTTTGGTGTCCCTCCAATCACCCTGCCCGGGCACGGGCCCGCTTCGCCCTGCCCGAAAACCCCGAAAGGCGGCCTGAATGCACTCTCGCGTACGCGTCTGGCTCAACCGCACGTACGCGGAGAACGTGTTCTTCATGGATCAGCTGCGGCGAAATCCCAGCGACAGAGCCGTCGAGATCCATGCGACGCACGGTGACGCCGACTCGCCCGTGCTGGCCGCCGCCGACACCGCCGAGCTGGAGCCGGAGGGGCTGTCCCCAGCCGCCTACGTCGAGTTCGCCCTCGACCAGTGCCAGAAGCGGGGCATCGACGTGTTCGTGCCCCGGCTGCACCAGGCGGCGATCGTCGCCCACCGCGCCGACTTCGCCGCGCTCGGAACGGCGCTGCTCGCGCCGCCGCCGGAGGCCGTCGCCGTCTTCCACGACAAGGTGATCGCCTATGAGGCGGTCAAGGCGGTCGGTGTGCCGGTGCCGCCGTGGTGGCGGGTGCGGACCGCGGACGAGCTGGTCGCGGCCGTCGAGGAGCTGGAGGCCGACGGCCACAAGGCCTGCTTCAAGCCCGCGTCCGGTGCGGGCGGGGTGGGCTTCCGGATGATCACACGCGCACCCTTCTCGCTCGCGCAGCTCAACGGGTTCCCCAGCCCCTACGTCTCGCTCGACACGGTCGTCGAGGCCCTCTCACAGGCCGACGAGCCGGTGGACTGGCTGGTCATGCCGCGCCTGGAGCAGCCGGAGGTCTCGGTGGACACGCTCACCGGACCCGACAACCGGGTGCGGCTCGCGATCGGCCGCACCAAGAACGGACGGCGTCGCGGGTTCACGCAGCACGAGCAGTGGCTGGAGCCGGCGCGGCTGATCGCGGAGGGGTTCGGGCTGCACTACCTGTCCAACATCCAGTTCCGGATGCTGGGCGACCGGCCGGTGCTGATGGACGTGAACACGCGTCCGGCGGGCGGTCTGCACCAGCTGTCGTTGTGCGGGGTCAACGTGCCCTGGGCCGCTGTGCAGTTGGCGCTGGGTGAGGACACCGGGGTGATCGAGCCGCCGTTCCTGGGACAGGACTACACGGTGGTGTCGGGGCCGAGGCAGTTGCGGCCGGTGTCGATTCCGGCTCAGCGGGCCGAGGTACCGGAACCGTTGCCCGCCGTGCCGGCGCCTGCGGCCGCCGAGGCGGTTGTCGTCGAGGCAGCGGGGCAGGTGCTGCCGCTTTAGGTTGCCTGCCGGGTGCGGAACCGTCGTGGTTGATCGCGCCCCTGGACACCTCACCCCCACCGGTATGGACCAATCCTGCCGCTCATCTTGACAGGCCGATTGGTCCATACCAACTTGGTTGCGCACCCCCTGCACCACCTCTCTGCACTCCCGAACACCCCCATTTCTTCAGGGAGATCGCGTGCGCAACCCACTCAGACGTTCCAGAGTCCTCGCTCTACTCGGCACCGCCGCTCTCGCGCTGGCCGGAGCCGTCGCCCTCCCCGGCACGGCTCAGGCGGCCAACGTCCTGACCAACCCCGGCTTCGAGTCCGGCAGCCTCTCCCCCTGGACCTGCACCGGCAACCTCGGTTCGGTCGTCTCCTCGCCCGTCCACGGCGGCTCCAAAGCCCTAGCCGGGGCGGTGAGTTCGAGCGACAACGCGCAGTGCAGCCAGACCGTCTCCGTGCAGCCGAACACCACCTACAGCCTCAGCGGCTGGGTGCGCGGCTCCTACGTCTACCTCGGCGTGAACGGCGGGGCCTCCACCTGGACGACGTCGCCGTCGGCGTACAGCCAGCTGTCCGTCTCCTTCACCACCGGCGCCTCGCAGACCAGCGCCACCGTCTACGTCCACGGCTGGTACGCCCAGGGCACCTACTACGCCGACGACATCAGCCTCGACGGGCCCGGAGGCGGGGGCTCGGACACCCAGGCGCCGAGCACGCCGACCGGGCTGGCGTCCACGGGCAAGACGTCGTCGAGCGTGTCGCTGAAGTGGAACGCCTCGACGGACAACGTGGGGGTCACGGGGTACGACGTCTACAGCGGCTCCAACAAGGTCCTCACCGTCTCCGGTACCTCCGCCACCGTCAGCGGGCTCTCGCCCAGCACGTCGTACACCTTCACCGTGAAGGCGCGCGACGCGGCCGGGAACACCTCCGGGGCGTCCAACTCCGTGAGCGTGACGACCGACGCGGGCAGCGGGAACCCCACCGGCTTCAAGCAGGCCGCGCCGTATCTGTACGAGGGCTGGGGCGATCCGCCGAGCCCGAGCACGGTGATGAGCGCGACCGGCGTCAAGTGGTTCACGATGGCGTTCGTGCTGGACTCCGGTGGCTGCAATCCCGCCTGGGACGGCAGCCGGCCGCTGACCGGCGGTGTCGACCAGAGTGCCATCAACCAGATCCGGGCCGCCGGCGGTGACATCGTGCCCTCCTTCGGCGGCTGGCAGGGCAGCAAGCTCGGCGCCAACTGCTCCTCGGCGAGCGCGCTCGCGGCCGCCCTCCAGAAGGTGATCGACGCCTACTCGCTCAAGGCGATCGACATGGACATCGAGAACAGCGACGAGTTCGAGAACGAGGCCGTCCAGGCGAGGATCCTGACCGCGCTGAAGACGGTCAAGGCCAACAACCCCGGCCTGAAGACCATCGTCACCTTCGGCACCACGACCACCGGCCCGACCTACTACGGCAACCGGCTCATCGAGCAGGCGCAGTCGCTGGGCGCCAACATCGACGTCTTCACCATCATGCCGTTCGACTTCGGCGGCGGCTCCGACATGTACGGCAGCACCGTGAACGCCACGGAGGGGCTGAAGGCCAAGCTGAAGTCCACCTTCGGCTGGGACGACGCCACCGCGTACTCACACATCGGCATCTCCGGCATGAACGGGCTCTCCGACCAGCAGGAGAACACGACCCCGGCGATCTGGACCCAGATCCGCGACTGGGCGAACTCGCGTCACCTCGCCCGGCTCGCCTTCTGGTCGGTCAACCGGGACCGGCCGTGCCCGGGTGGCGGGGTCGTGAGCAACTGCTCCGGCATCAGCCAGAGCAACTGGCAGTTCACGTCGATCACGGCCGGCTTCACCGGCTGAACGAGCGGTGCCTGCCGGTCCCTCAACCGGCAGGCACCGCCCCGTCGTCAGAACCGACCGGAACCCCGGTACAGCTCCAGCTCCCCGTCCAGTTCGACCTTGAGGACCGTGGCGTACGGGTCGAGGTCCGCCGCGGCCGGCGGGTCGATCCACACGATGCCCACGGCGTCGTGGAGTCCGCCCACCATCCGGTGCCCGAGCTCCGTGCCGGTGCCGAGCACGGTCACCTTGCGGACCGGGGTGACCAGGCCGCGCAGGCCCACTTCGGCGCGCGGCGCGTCGAAGAGCACCAGGTAGAGCGTCCTGCCGTCCGCCGACAGGGTGCTCGGTCCGTAGTGGTGCCCGGCGGGCAGCCCGCGCACAGTCCCGTACACGGCCTCGGCGTGCTTGCGGATCCACTCCCCCAGACCCTCCAGGCGCTCGACCTGGGGCTCGGGGATGGTGCCGTCCTCCCTCGGGCCGACGTCCAGCAACAGGTTGCCGCCCCCGCCGATGGTCTCGGTGAAGTAGCGGATCAGCTGGGCAAGGGACTTGTGGTTGTGGTCCTGGTGCTGGTAGCCCCACGAGTCGTTGATCGTCAGGCACAACTCCCAGGGGCCGTCGGGCGGTTCGATGGGAGCACCCTGCTCGGGGGTGGCGTAGTCGCCCTCACTGAGCATGCGCGCGTTGAAGACGACGTCCGGCACGTACGACCGTACGAGCGCGGCGAGTTCGGGGATGCGCCACTGCTCCTCGCTGCGTTCCCACTCGCCGTCGAACCACAGCAGGTCGGGCCGGTAGCGGGAGGCGAGCTCACGGATCTGGCCGTCCCGGTAGGCGATGAACCGCTCCCAGGCCGCCAGGTCCTCGTCCTCGGCGGCGACCTCGGAGTAGCGGTTGTCCTCCTGCTCCGGCGGGCGGCCCGGCTTGCGCGTGGAGGCGTAGTCGGGGTGGTTCCAGTCGGAGTGCGAGTAGTAGAGGCCGACCTTCAGGCCCTTCTCCCGCAGGGCCTCGGCGTAGGGGCCGAGGTAGTCCCTGCCGAGGTTGAGGTCGCCGAACTCCGTGTCCCACAGGGCCACTCCGTCGTGGTGACGGCTCGTCAGGACGGCGTACTTCGCGCCTGCCCGGGCGAACAGGTCGGCCCAGGCACGCGGGTCGTACCGGGCGCCGGTGAAGCGCTCCAGCTGGGACATGTACCGGTCGTGCGGGACGATGTCGTCGTAGAACGACCAGGACTCCTGGACGCCGTCGACCGCGTAGATGCCCCAGTGGATGAAGATCCCCAACTTGGCGTCGGTGAACCAGGGTTGCATCGGCACGGGTCAGCCCCTCCGCAACCGGAGCGTCAGAACCTGGAAGGGCCGCAGCGAGACCGCGACCCCGCCGTCGGCGACCTCTGCCGTCTCGTCCTCCAGCGGGCGCTCCAGCAGGTCGGTGACTTGGGCGCCGGCCAGCGGGAAGCCGGTGCGCAGGACGCCCTGGGCGCGGCCGCCGCCCGACTCGTAGAGACGGACCACGACGTCACCGGAGCCGTCGTCGGCGAGCTTGACCGCCTCGACGGTCACACCCTCGCCGTCGACCGAGACGACCGGCTCGGCAGCGCCGGACGCGTCCGCCACCCGGAGCGGGAGGTTGAGGGAGTAGCCCTCGGCGACGGTGTCCTGGATGCTCGCGCCGGGCAGCAGCGAGTAGGTGAAGCGGTGCCTGCCCTGGTCGGCCTCCGGGTCCGGGATGCGCGGGGCACGGACCAGGCTGAGCCGGACCGTGGTCGTCGTACCGCCGTCCTCGCGGACCGTGCGGGAGACGTCGTGGCCGTAGGTGGAGTCGTTCAGCACGGCGACGCCGTAGCCCGGTTCGCCGACGTGCACCCAGCGGTGGCCGGAGACCTCGAAACGGGCCGCCTCCCAGCTGGTGTTGGTGTGCGTGGGCCGCTGGATGTGGCCGAACTGGATCTCCGCGGAGGAGTGCGCGGCCCTGACGTCCACCGGGAAGGCGGCCTTGAGGATCTTCTCCGCCTCGTGCCAGTCGATGTCGGTCTCGAAGTCGATCCGGGGGCTGTCGGCGCGCAGGGTGATGGTCTGGGTGATCGTCGAGCCCTTGCCGAAGGACCGGGTCACGCGGATCGCGCCGAGCAGCGGGTCCTCGGAGACGAGCTCGACCGAGGTGGGCTCCAGCAGATCCGTGTAGCGGTTGTTGTAGTGCTTGTCGATGTCCCAGGCGTCCCAGTAGTTGGGGAGGTCGGTGTGCAGGCGGAGCAGGTTGCCCTTGTCGCCCAGGACTTCGCGCTGGGCACGCAGGTCGTACACGGACGACAGGGTGCCGTCCTCGGCCACCTCCACGCGTACCAGGCCGTTGTCGAGGACCCGGCCCTCGGCCTTCACGGACCGGGTGGGCTCCGCGTCCGCCAGCGGCGCGCTGCCGCTCGCGGGCACCTCGACGTACGCCAGAGCGCCCTCGGTCGTGCGGACCACCTCGGCCCGGTCGAAGGGGCTGGTGTTGAAGACCCGGGTGCCACCGGCGCCCAGCGCGGCCACCGCCTCCGCGGTCAGTGCCTCCAACTCCTCGGCCACGCGGGCGTATTCGGCCTCGGCCTCGCGGTGCACCCAGGCGATCGAGGAGCCCGGCAGGATGTCGTGGAACTGGTGGAGCAGCACCGTCTTCCACAGCCGGTCCAGCTTCTCGTACGGGTAGGAGTAGCCCGGCGCGTGCAGCGCGGCCGTCGTCGCCCACAGCTCGGCCTCGCGCAGCTTGTGCTCGGAGCGGCGGTTGCCCTGCTTGGTGCGGGCCTGGGAGGTGTAGGTGGCGCGGTGCAGCTCCAGGTAGAGCTCGCCGACCCAGACCGGGGCGTCCGGGTACTCCTCGCGGGCCTTGGCGAAGAACTCGTCGGGGTGCTCGACGACGACCTTGGGCGAGCCCTCCAGGTCGGCGAGGCGCCGGGCCCGCTCCATGATCTCGCGGGTGGGGCCGCCACCGCCGTCACCCCAGCCGAAGGGGGCCAGGGAGCGGGTGCCGCCGCCCTTCTCGTTGTAGTTGCGGACCGCGCGGTCCATCTCCTCGCCGCTGAAGCGGGCGTTGTAGGTGTCGACCGGCGGGAAGTGCGTGAAGATGCGGGTGCCGTCGATGCCCTCCCACCAGAAGGTGTGGTGGGGGAACTTGTTGGTCTGGTTCCAGGAGATCTTCTGGGTGAGGAACCAGTCGTTGCCGGCGAGCTTGGCCAGCTGCGGGTAGGCGGCGGTGTAGCCGAAGGAGTCGGGCAGCCAGACGCCCTTGGTCTCGACGCCGAAGTGCTCGATGAAGAACCGCTTGCCGTGGACGAGCTGGCGGGCGATGGCCTCGCCGCCGGGCAGGTTGCCGTCGGCCTCGACCCACATGCCGCCGACCGGGGCCCACTGGCCCTTCTTCACGGACTCCTGGATGCGGGCCCACACGTGCGGGTAGTTGTCGCGCACCCACTCGTACTGCTGGGCCTGGGAGCAGGCGAAGATGAAGTCGTCGTACTCGTCGGCGAGCGCGGTGACGTTGGAGAAGGTGCGGGACGTCTTGCGCTTGGTCTCGCGGATGGGCCACAGCCACGCGGAGTCGATGTGCGCGTGGCCGACACCGGAGATCGTGTGGGCGCTCGCGTGGGCGGGCCTGGCCAGCACCGGTGCGAGGACCTCGCGGACGGCGGCCGCGCTGCCGGAGACGTCGTCCAGGTCGAGGGCGTCCATGGCCCGGTCCAGGGCGTGCAGGATCTCGTGGCGGCGGGGCTCGTGCTCGGCGAGGTGCACCATGAGCTCGCGCAGCACCTGGAGGTCCAGGTCGAGGTGGAAGACCTCCTCGTCGAGGACGGCGAGGTCGGCGCGCTGGAAGGTGTAGAGGGGCGCGGAGCCGGCCGTGAGCTTGTCGCCCATCGGCGTGACCTTGGAGAAGTTGTCCTTGAGGATGTCCGGGTTGGAGGCGGCCTCGACCAGGTAGTCGATCTGCTCGCCGCCGTTCGCCGGATTGGCGATGGGGACGTACTGGTTGAGGGGGTTGACGGCCTTCAGGGGGCGGCCGTCGGCCAGGTGGACCAGGGCCTCGGCCTGGTTGCCGGGCCAGTCGCCGACGAAGCCGAGGTCGATGACGGCCTCGACGCGCCGTCCGGCCCACTCGGCGGGGACCTGGCCGCGCATCCGGAACCAGGTGGTCCCCCAGGGCGGGCCCCACGGGGTGTCCATCGCGAAGGGTGTGTAGCGGGCGGCCGCGGCCTCCTCGAAGGAGACCGGCTCGCCCGGCGCCTGCCAGGCCTCGACCTCGAAGGGGACGGTGGCCGCGTAGATCGCGGGCTTGATGCGCTGGTCGTGGGCGCGCTGGACGCGCTCCTCGATGCGGCGGCGTTCGTCGTGCATGAAGGGTCTCCAGGGAGGGAGAGGGCGAGCTGGTGGGGCTGTGGAGGCTGTGATGGCTGCAAAGCGAGGGGAAAGCGCTTTCCCGAGACGGACGCTACTTAAGGTACGCGAGCCCCGGATGCACCGAGGTGTAGCCCTCCACCAGCCTGTGGGCGACATTGACGGAGTCGACCAGCGGGTGCAGCGCGAAGGCCTTCACCGCGGTCGAGCGCGAGGCCGACTCGGCGGCGGCCAGCACCTCGCGCTCCACCGCCTTGACCGAGCAGACGAGGCCGGTGGCGTGGTCGGGCAGCGGGGCGACGGAGACGGGGTGGGCGCCGTTGGCGTCGACGAGGCAGGGCACCTCGATGACGGCATCGGTGTCGAGCACGGAGAGCGTGCCCTGGTTGCGGACGTTGAGGATCAGGGTCGTGCGCTCGTCCCGGGCGATGGCCCGCATCAGGGCCAGGGCGACCTTCTCGTATCCGCCGGACAGGTCGTCGGCGTCGCGCTCGCCGGCGCCGGCCGTCTCCCGGTTCTCGGACATGTAGGTGGCCTCGCGCTCGGCGCGGGTGCGGTCCCAGACGTCCAGCGCCCGCACACCGGGGGCGCCGACCTCGTCGTAGAACCGTGCCTGCTGGTCGGCGAGGAAGGCGCCGCGGGTCTTCTCGGCCTGCTGGTAGGCGCGGACGGCCTCGCGGTTGAAGTAGTAGTAGTGCAGGTACTCGTTCGGGATCGCGCCCAGCGACCGGAGCCAGTCGACGCCGAAGAGCTTGCCCTCCTCGAAGGAGCCGAGCAGGTCGGGGTCGGCGAGCAGCCGGGGCAGCTCGTCCCGCCCTGCGATCTTCAGGCCGCGGACCCAGCCGAGGTGGTTCAGGCCGACGTAGTCGATCCAGGCCTCGTTGGGGTTGGCGCCGAGCACGCGCGCGATACGGCGGCCGAGGCCGACCGGGGAGTCGCAGATGCCGATGACCCGGTCGCCGAGGTGGCGGGACATGGCCTCGGTGACCAGGCCCGCCGGGTTGGTGAAGTTGATGACCCAGGCGTCGGGGGCGAGCCTCGCCACGCGCCGGGCGATGTCCACGGCCACCGGGACCGTGCGCAGTCCGTAGGCGATGCCGCCCGCGCCGACCGTCTCCTGGCCGAGGACGCCCTCCGCGAGGGCCACCCGCTCGTCCTCGGCACGGCCCTCAAGACCGCCGACGCGGATCGCCGAGAAGACGAAGTCGGCGCCGCGCAGGGCCTCGTCGAGGTCGGTCGTGGCGCTCACCCGTGGGGCGTCCTCGACCTGGGCGGCCTGCTCGGCGAGGACCCGGGTCACCGCGGACAGCCGGCCGGCGTCCAGGTCGTGCAGCACGACCTCGGTGACCCTGCCCTCGCGGCGGTCGCCCAGAAGGGCGCCGTACACGAGCGGCACGCGGAACCCGCCGCCGCCCAGAATCGTCAGCTTCACTGTTGCACCTTTCCTGCCTCGACCACCTCGACGCCCGCCTCCTCCAGGGAGGATCGGGTCACCGGGTCGGCCGGAGCGTTCGTGACCACCACGTCCAGGTCCTCGGGATCACAGACCTTCGCCATGCCCGTACCCGGGAACTTGGCGGCGTCGGCGAGCAGGACGACCTTGTCGCCGGCCTTGATCATGGCTCGCTTCACCGGCACCTCGACGACCGTCGTGTCCATCACCTGCCCGCCCGGGCGCACTCCACTGGTACCGAGGAAGAGCCAGTCGGCGTGCAGCTGGCGCAGATTGTCCTCGGTGAGGAAGCCGACCAGGCTGCGGTACTCACGGCGGAGCATGCCGCCGAGCAGCACCAGCTCGATGCCCTCGTCGTCGGCGAGCTCCTCGTAGACCACCAGGTTGCTGGTGATCACCGTGAGGCGGCGGCCGTGCAGCTGCCGGGCCAGCCGGAAGGCGGTGGTGCCGATGTCCAGCAGCACCGTCTGGCCGTCGGCGACCATGGCGGCGGCGCACTCGGCTATGGCGTCCTTCTCGGACACGCGCACCTCGGCGACCTCGGCGAAGGGCTGGTCGCCCTCCTCCACGACGGCGCCGCCGTGCACACGCGTGAGCAGTCCGTCCTCCTCGAGTTTGACCAGGTCGCGCCTGATCGTGGCAGGGCTCACACCCAGCTGCTCGGAGAGATCGGTCACGGACGCGGGACCACCGGAGCGCAGGGCCCGCAGGATGAGTTGGTGTCGTCGTTCTGCCAGCACGACGTGCACACTACTCGTCATCTTCAATCATTTCCATGCTCAGTTCTGCTCAGGTATTGACCAATCTCGCGGAGCAGCGCACGATTCCCGTCATCGAAATTGACGAGTTTTGACGAGAGGCTCATCGCGTGGACGACGACAGGCCCGACGTGCTCCTGACCGGGCTGCTCTTCTACGATCTCGTCCTCACCGGGCTCGGGAAGCCGCCGACGCCCGGCGAGGAGATCTGGACGGCCGGCATGGGCTGCGGCCCCGGCGGCATCGCCAACCTGGCGGTCGCCGCGTCCCGCCTCGGCCTGAGGACCTCCCTGGCCACGGTCTTCGGCGACGACTTCTACGGCGCCTACTGCCAGGAGGTCCTCGCAGGTCAGGAAGGCGTCGACCTCTCGCTCTCCCAGGTCGCGGACGGCTGGCACACCCCCGTCACCGTCGCGCTGGCCGACGGTGACGACCGGGCCCTGGTCACCCACGGCCAGGAGCCGCCGTACTCCCAGGACACGCTGATGGGCGACCCGCCCGAGGCGCGCACGGCCCTCGTCCACCTGGAGGCCGAGCCCCGCGCCTGGCTCTCCAAGGCCGCCGCGAACGGCACGCACATCTACGCCGACGTCGGCTGGGACCCCACCCAGGAGTGGTCGAAGGACCTCCTCGACCAACTGGCCCTGTGCCACGCCTTCCTGCCCAACGAGGGCGAGGCGATGGCCTACACCCGCACCGACAGCGCGTTCGCGGCCCTCGGCACCCTCTCCGAGCTGGTCCCGGTCGCCGTCGTCACCCGGGGCGGGGACGGCGCGATCGCCGTCGACCAGGTCACCGGCGAGTACGCGGACGTCCCGGCCCTGCCCGTCGACGTGCTCGACGCCACGGGCGCCGGTGACGTCTTCGGCGCCTCGTTCGTCGCCGCCTCGCTGGGCGGCTGGCCGCTGGAGGAACGGCTGCGGTTCGCCGTCCTCGCGGCCGGACTGTCCGTCCGGCACCACGGCGGCGCCCTCGCGGCCCCCGGCTGGTACGGCGTCGACCGCTGGTGGCGCTCCCTGACCGACCCCGGCCTTCGCAAGGCGTACGGCTTCCTGGCCGACCGTCTGCCGGCCGACGTCGGCCCGCCGGTGCGCCACGCCCCGGTCACCCCGCCCCGCCCGCACTGACCTCACAACGCCCCCACAGCCCACGCCCCTCAGCACCACGAACAGGAACAACAGGAGTGACCCGTGGACCTTTCTCGTAGAGGCTTCCTCCAGGCCGCCGCGCTCACCGCGGCCGCGTCCGGACTGACCGTCGCCTGCGGCGGCTCGGGCTCGGGCGGCACCAAGAACGGCAAGAACCTCACCCTGTGGTACTGGGGCGGCGCGCTCAGCGACAAGGTGGTCGCGGAGGCGAAGACCCACTTCAGCAGCCAGATCAAGCTGACCACGGCGTCCATCGGCGGCGACTTCAAGCAGAAGCTCACCACCACCCTCGCGGCGGGCAGCTCCGTGCCCGACATCACCGGCATCAAGGGCGAGGACATCGCGTCCTTCCTGCCCAACGCGGACCGCTTCCTCGACCTGAACGACCTCGGCTTCAAGAAGATCTCCTCGCAGTACCTGGACTGGAAGACCAAGCTCGCCCAGACCGAGGACGGCAAGCAGATCGGTTTCCCGATCGACATCGGCCCCACCGCGCTCTTCTACCGCGAGGACCTGTTCGCCAAGGCCGGGGTGGACACCGACCCCGCCAAGGTCGCCGCGCTGGTCAAGACCTGGGAGGACTACTTCCAGCTCGGCACCGAGCTGCAGCGGAAGAACCCCGGCACCTACCTGGTCAACAACATCAGCTCCGTCTTCAACATCGCGGTCGGCCAGGGCACCCAGCGGTTCATCGACAAGGACAACCACTTCATCGGCGACCAGGACCACATCCGCGCCGCGTGGACCACGGCGGTGCGCCCGTACACCCTGGGCCTCGACGCCAAGATCAACGACAACACCTGGAACGCCGCCGTCGGCAAGAACCTCCTCACCGAGCTCGGCGCGGCCTGGCACGCGCTGGACATCGAGCAGGCGGCACCGCAGACCAAGGGCAAGTGGCGGGTCTGCGCGAACCCGGTCGGACCGGCCAACCAGGGCGGCTCCTACCTGGCGCTGCCCAAGCAGTGCCGCAACCCCGAAGAAGCGTTCAAGATCATCAGCTGGATCCTCAGCCCCGCCAACGACGCCCGCGGATTCACCGACGCCGCCATCTTCCCGGCCGCCCCGGCCGCCTACACCATGCCGGCCATGACCGGTCCGGACGCCTTCTTCGGCGGACAGAAGATCATCGAGGTCTTCGGCCCGGCCGCCAAGGCCATCAAGGTGGCCTACGAGGCGCCCGCCGACGCCGCCGTCATGGCCCCCTTCATGACGGAGCTGACCAGCATCGAGGCCAAGGGCAAGAAGCCCGACGACGCCTGGAAGGACGCGGTCAGCCAGGCCAAGCAGATCGCCCGGCGGCAGGGGGTGAGCTGAGGTGACGTCACCTCCGGTCACCGGTCCCGCCGCGGTGCCCGCGCACCGCGGCGGGCCGGGCCCGGCCCGGTTCCGCCCGCGGCGCACGGCACCCGCGGGCACAGCTCGGCCCAAGCGGCGCGGACCGCTGGCGTACTGGCGGCAGTACCTGGCGATCTCGCCGTTCTACCTGATCTTCGCCGCGTTCTCGTTCTTCCCGGTCTTCTACTCCCTGTACCTGGCCTTCCAGCGCTGGGACGGCATGGGCACCATGCAGTTCGTGGGGTTCCAGCAGTTCCGGTTCCTGTGGGACGACCCGGTCTTCTGGCTGTCGATCCGCAACACCCTGGTGATCTGGGTGCTGTCCACCGTGCCGACGCTGTTCGGTGCCCTGGTCCTGGCGACGCTGCTGCACTCGGTGCGCCGCTTCAAGGGCTTCTACCGCATCGCGCTGTACGTGCCGAACGTGACCTCGATCGTCGCCGTGGCGATCTTCTTCGGCGCGGTGTTCAGCAACAACTTCGGTCTGGTCAACGCGATCCTGGGCGTGGTCGGCATCTCGCCCGTTCCGTGGCTGAGCAACCCGTGGCTGATCAAGGTGGTCATCTCCCTGCTGATGACCTGGCAGTGGACCGGCTACAACATGATCATCTATTTGGCCGGCCTGCAGGCGATCCCGACCTCGATCTACGAGGCGGCGAAGATGGACGGCGCGGGGCCCGTCCGCACGTTCTTCCAGATCACCATCCCGATCATGCGGCCGATCATCCTGTTCACGGTGATCATCTCGACGATCAACGGCCTGCAGAGCTTCAGCGAACCGCAGGTCCTGTTCGCCAGCAACGCCGCCAACGCCAACCTCGGCGGCCCGGGCCAGGCGGGTCTGACGACCTTGTTGTACTTCTACCAGTCGGCCTTCCTCAACAACGACTACGGCTACGGCGCGGCCATCGTGTGGGCCTTCTTCGTACTGATCATCATCCTCGTCGCCGTCAACTGGCGCATCACCACACGAGGGAGGAAGGCATGACCGCGGTCGACACCGCACGGCCGACCACGGGCGGCAGGCGACTTCGCCGCCCCAAGGGCCTGACAGCGCACATCATCCTCGTCGTGGCCGTCCTGCTCTCGGTCTTCCCCTTCGCGTGGACGATCGTCATGGCGACCAACACCACGCAGGACATCTACAAGAGCCCGCCGAAGTTCACCTTCGGCTCCCATCTGCTGGAGAACATCCGGCACGTGCTGAACACCATCGACTTCTTCGGGTCGATGCTCAACACGGTGATGGTCGCGACCGTCACCACCGTCCTGGTGCTGTTCATCGACTCCCTGGCGGCCTTCACCTTCGCCAAGTTCGACTTCCCCGGACGCAAGCTGCTCTTCGGCACGCTGCTGCTGTTCATGATGCTGCCGCTGCAACTGGCGATCCTGCCGCAGTTCATCCTCATGTCGAAGATCGGCTGGGTCGGGATGCTCAAGGCGCTCGCCCTGCCCTCCCTCGCCAACGCCTTCGGCATCTTCTGGCTGCACCAGTACATCCAGAACGGCGTGCCCGACGAACTCCTCGACGCCGCCCGCATCGACGGCGCCGGGTTCTTCCGTCAGTACTGGAACATCGCGCTGCCGATGATCAGACCCGCGCTGTCGTTCCTCGCCATCTACGCCTTCGTCAACTGCTGGAACGACTACATCTGGCCGCTCGTCGTGCTCACCGACCCGGGCCACGTGACCCTCCAGGTGGAGCTCGCCCAGCTCAACGTCGGCCACACCACCGACTACAGCATGGTCATGGCCGGCGTGCTGATGGCGGCGCTTCCGCTGGTCATCGTGTTCAGCATCTTCGCCCGCGGATTCATCGCGGGCGCCACCGAGGGAGCGGTACAGGGCTCCTGACCCGGTGCCGTGAGAAAGGGGTGGGCGGTGAGCCACGACATCGGCAAGGTCCTCGTGGTGGGCATGGACGGGCTGCGCTACGACCTGCTCACCCGCTCCCCGGCCGTGGCACCCGTACTGCACGGGCTCATGGCGACGGGCACCCACGGCACCAGCCTGCTGCCCTACGGCGAGGCGGACGGCCAGGCCCCGGACGGGCCGTCCACCAGCATGGCCTACACCGACTCCGGGCCCGGCTGGTCGAGCGTGCTGACCGGGGTGTGGCCCGACCGGCACGGCGTGCGCGGCAACGACTTCGCCGGTGCCGACTACGGCCGCTACCCCGACTTCCTGAGCCGGGCCGTCGCCGCCCGGCGCGGGCTGCGCACCGCGGCCGTGGTGTCCTGGCCGGAGCTGATCCGGCGCGGCACCCTCGGCCCCGCCATCGGCCGCCGGGTGCGCTACGACGGCGAGACGGACGGCTACGGCACCGCGGACCGCCTCGTCGCCCGCACCGCCGAGCGCTGGATCGGCCAGGACGATCCCGACGCCGTGTTCGTGTACTTCGGCGCCACCGACGAGGCCGCCCACGCCATGGGCCCGCACAGCCTCGCCTACGACCGGGCCCTGCTCACCCAGGACACCCACCTCGGTTGGCTCCTCGCGGCCATCGACGCCCGGCGCTCGGACCCCGCCCGCGCGCGGGAGCGCTGGACCGTGCTGGTCACCACGGACCACGGGCACCTCGACACCGGCGGCCACGGCGGCGACACCCACGCCGAGCGCGAGGTGTTCGTCGTCCTGGCCGAGCCCGGCATGCCCGGCGGGACCCGGCTCGACACCCCGCGTCTCATCGACATCGCCCCCACCGTCCTGGACCGGCTCGGCATCCCCGTCGACCCGGCCTGGGGCCTGCAGGGCCGGGTCCTGCACGGCCACGGACGGTCCTGCCACATCCCGTCACCACCCACCCCGCCACCGACTTCGGAACGGTCATGACCGACGCACCCCGCGGACCCCGCCCCGCCGATCCCCTCCTCGCCCTGCGCCCCTGGGAGGCGCCCGAGGTGACCTCCTGGGGTCGGCTGCCCATGAACGCCGTCGACCGGCGCTCCGGAGCACTCCCCCTGGACGGCGACTGGCGTTTCCAGTTGCTGCCCACTCCGGACGCGCCGGTCGGCGGTGCCTGGTCCTCCTCACACGTCCCCGGTGTCTGGACGATGCAGGGCACCGACGACCTCCCGCAGTACCTCAACGTCCGCATGCCGTTCCCGGAGTTCCCGCCGCACTCCCCCGCCGCCAACCCGACAGGGGTCTACGAGCGTGCGGTGGACGTCCCCGCCGAGTGGGCCGGACGCCGGATCGTCCTCCAGGTCGGGGCCGCCGAGAGCGTGCTCCTCGTGCACGTGGACGGGCAGCCCGTCGGGATGTCCAAGGACTCCCACCTGGCGGCCGAGTTCGACCTGACGGGACGGGTGCGCGCCGGCACGCGGAGCGTCGTACGGCTGACCGTGGTCAAGTGGTCGGACGCCTCGCACATCGAGGACCAGGACCAGTGGTGGCACGGCGGGATCACCCGCTCGGTGCTGCTGTACGCGACGGATGAGCTGCATCTGTCCGACGTGACCGTGCGGGCCTCCTTCGACGGCTCGTTGCGGGTCGACTGCCGGGTGCGGGACACGGGTGGGGCGCTGCCCGAGGGGTGGTACGTCAGCGGGGAGCTGGACGGCCGACTGCTGACGCAGGACGCGGAGTTCGACCGGTTCAACCGGGAGGACGAGCGGGTCTCGGACTTCCTGGGCGAGGCACGTCTGACCGCGACGGTCCCGGACGTCCGGACCTGGAACGCCGAGACGCCCGAGCTGTACGACCTCACCGTCCGGCTGCACCGCGCCGACGGCACGGCAGCCGACACCTCACGGCACCGGATCGGCTTCCGGGACGTCGAGATCACCGGCCGGGATCTGCTGGTCAACGGCGAGCGGGTCTTCATCCGGGGCGTCAACCGGCACGACTTCCACCCGCTGACCGGGCGGACCGTGTCGTACGACGACCTGCGCGCGGACCTGGTCACGCTGAAGCGGTTCGGGTTCAACGCGATCCGCACCTCCCACTACCCCGGCGATCCCGCCCTCTACGACCTCGCCGACGAGCTCGGCTTCTACGTCGTCGACGAGGCGGACATCGAGTCGCACGACCACGCCCACGAGATCGCCGACGACCCGCGCTACCTGAACGCCTTCGTGGACCGGGTCTCGCGGATGGTGCTGCGGGACAGGAACCACCCGTCGGTCATCGTCTGGTCACTGGGCAACGAGTCCGACTACGGGGCGAACCACGACGCGGCCGCCGGCTGGGTGCGCCGCCACGATCCGACGCGGCCGGTCCAGTACGAGGGCGCCGCCAAGCTCGACTGGGCGGCGACCGGCGACGCCACCGACATCGCCTGCCCCATGTACGCCTCGCTGGAGGAGTGCGTGGACCACGCCCTCTCCGGGCGGCAGACCAAGCCGCTCATCTGGTGCGAGTACTCGCACGCCATGGGCAACAGCAACGGCACGCTCGCGGACCATTGGGCGGCCATCGAGTCAACGCCGGGTCTTCAGGGCGGGTTCATCTGGGAGTTCTGGGACCACGGCATTCTGCAGCGTGTGAACGACGGCAGACCGGTCGGACGTGGGGGCGTCGGGCTCTATGACAACGGTGTCGCCGCGCCCGGACATCGCTGGGCGTACGGCGGCGACTTCGGCGAGGCCCTGCACGACGGCGCCTTCATCGCGGACGGCGTGGTCTTCCCGGACCGCACGCCCAAGCCGGTGATGTACGAGCACCGGGAGATCGCGGCACCGGTGCGCATCGAGTGCTTCCGGCACGAGGGCATCGTGCTCGGCAACCACCAGCACTTCCGGGGTCTGGCCTGGCTGGCCGGAGAGTGGGAGCTGTCCCTGGCCGACGGCCGCACCCTGACCGCGCCCGCCGAGCTGCCCGATCTGCGGCCCGGGGAGACGGCGGCGGTGCCGCTGCCGTTCACACTGCCCGAGGACGGCGGTGAGGCGTGGCTGACGCTGCGGGTGACCACGGCCGCGGACGAGCCCTGGGCCCCGCGCGGGACGGTGCTGTGCGTGCCGCAGGTGCGGTTGCGGGAGGCGGTGCCGCAAGCACCGACGGCTTCGCAGAATCGTTCCGTCGAGGTCGACGACGACGGTCTCCTGGTCCACCCCCTGCTCACCTCCGCTCCCACGCTCTCCCTGTGGCGGGCGCCCACCGACAACGACGAGCTCGGCGGAATGGCACCGCGCTGGCGCGACTGGGGGCTCGACGCGCTGGTGCGCAAGGTCACCGACGTACGGCGGACTCCCGGTCGGGTCACCGTCCAGGCCGAGTACGCCTGCGAGGCCGGAGTCGTGCGCCATGCGCAGGTCTTCACGGCCGTCGAGGGCGGGGTCCACGTCGAGGAGTCCGCGGAGCTGCCGGAGCAGCTCGACGACGTGGCACGGGTCGGCTGCGTGTTCGAGACGGTCGCCGGGCTCGACCTGATGGAGTGGTACGGACAGGGCCCCTGGGAGTCGTATCCGGACCGCGCCTTCGGGGCTCCGGTCGGCCATCACGCGGTGCCCGTGGACGAGTTGTTCACCCCCTATCTGCGCCCGCAGGAGAGCGGCGGCCGGCACGGGGTCCGGCACTTCACGCTCTCCGCGCCGGACGCCACCGGCCTCGCGGTCGCCCTGGACGAACCACGCCAGGTCGGTGTGAGCCGGTACCGCGCGGCGGACCTCACCGCTGTGGCGCACCACGACGAACTCGTCCCCGGGGCGGGCTGTGTGGTGCACATCGACGCGGCCCACCGCGGCCTCGGCACCGCCTCGTGCGGCCCCGACACCTTCGCCTCCTATCGCGTCGCGCCGGGCGTCCATCGCTGGAGCTGGACCCTGCGCGCGCTCTGAATCCCCCGTCTTCCTCACTTTCCCCGCAACGGAGCACACGTGTGCACTTCGCATGACCACCCTCAGGCCGAGGCCGCGCAGGCCGGTGCCGCAAGACGCAGTTTCCTGCGCGCGACGGCGCTGCTGGGCGCGGCCGCCACAGCAGGGGTCGCACTGCCCACGGTGGCCGAGGCCGCCTCGGGTGCGTCCTGGCGTCCCGACACCGAGAGCCGGCGGTTCACGCTGGCCGTCATGCCCGACACCCAGTACCTCTTCGACGGGCCGAGCATCGACAAGGCCCCCTTCGATGCCTCGCTGCGGTATCTCCTGGAGCACGGCAAGGACGAGAACATCGTCTTCCTGTCCCACCTCGGCGACCTCACCCAGAACGGTGCGGCGCCCGAGTTCGCCGCGATCGGCGACGCGTTCAGGCTGCTGGACCGGCGCGGGGTCGGCTACAGCGTCCTCGCGGGCAACCACGACGTGAAGTCGTCCACCACCGACCAGCGCGGTGCGACACCGTACCTGGACGTGTTCGGTCCCGACCGCTTCAAGGGCCACAGGACGTTCGGGGGCGCCTCCGCGGACGGCTACAACACGTACCACCTGTTCAGGGCCGCGGGCCGCGAGTGGATGGTGCTCGCCCTGGACTGGCGGCTGTCGGACAAGGGCTACGCCTGGGCGAAGAGCGTCCTGGCCGCCCACCCGAAGACCCCGGTGATCCTGACCACGCACGAGCTGGTCGTCGAGGACGACAGCCTCTCGGAGTACGGTCAGCAGTTGTGGGACCAGCTGGTCAAGGACCACGACCAGATCTTCCTCACTCTCAACGGCCACTACTGGCCCGCCGGCCGGGCGACCCGCACGAACACGGCGGGCAACGACGTCCACCTGCACCTGACGAACTACCAGAACCGGTACTTCGGCGGGGCGGCCATGATCCGCCTGTACCGCTTCGACCTCGACCGTGGCGTGATCGACGTGGAGACGGTCTCCCCGTGGATCCTCGGCCGGGCCAAGAAGGGCCTCAACGAGCTGGAGCGGCAGGAGATCGAACTCAGCGGCGACGCCGACCGGTTCTCGGTCGAGATCGACTTCGCGTCGCGGTTCGCCGGCTTCGATCCGGTGCCCGCGCGTCCTGCGCGCCCGGTGTCGAAGATGCTGATACCGGGGACGGCCGCGTACTGGCGGTTCGATGCGGCGGTCTCCGGCACGGTCCGCGACCTCTCGGGCCGTGGCAACGACCTCACCGTGGTGTCGGTGGGCGGCGGCTCGCTGGGCTGGTCCGCGGACCACCACCCCGACCAGCCCGGCCACGGCAGCCTGGAGTTCCAGGGCTACAAGTCGCCGCTGAAGGGCGCCTATCTGCAGACGGTCGACAAGGCGCCGATCAACTCGGCGGTGTTCAAGGACGGTTACACCATCGAGGTGTTCTACCGCATGCCCGCCGACTGGGACCCGGACCACAACGCCTGGGCGGGACTGGTCAGTCGACGGGGAACCGGCGGCGCCGCGGGCAAGACCGGCGACGACCCCGACGAGCCGCTCGCCACGTTGTCGCTCTCCAACGACCGGGAGCCGCAGTGGGCCATGCGGCCGCTCAACCAGCAGGGCATCGCGACCAACTGGGGCCAGGAGACACCGCTGGAGACCTGGTGGCACCTCGCCGTCGTCAACGACGGCAGGCACACCACCCTGTACGTCCAGGGCTGCCCGGTGGTCCGCAATCCGAAGGCGTCCGCCGTCGGCATCACCTCGGTCGGACTGCCGTGGCTGGTGGGCGGCTACACCTACGCCGACAAGATCGACCAGATCTTCCACGGACGGCTCGGCGACGTCCGGATCGTCTCGCGGGCGCTGCCCGTCTCGTCCTTCATGACCCACTGAATTCGAGGACCACTGTGACCGAGCAGCAGCTCCCCTCCTGGGCGGACCCCTCCGTCTCCCCCACCGATCTCGACGCCCAGGGCGTGTCGAGACGTGGACTCCTGCGCCGTGCGGGCCTGTTCGGCGCCGCGTTCGCGCTGGGGTCGGCGACTCCGGCGCTGGCCGCTTCGCCTCGCCCTCGCTTCGGCGGCGACGACCCCCGGCTCGCCTACCTCGTCGGCGACCACCACGTCCACTCCGTCTACAGCCACGACGCCAAGTACACGTTCTCCCAGCAGGCGAAGGCCGCCGCGAAGTACGGCCTCGACTGGATGGTGTTCAACGAGCACTCCAACTTCGGACACGCCAACTACGGCGCCAAGCTGGAGCACGCGGAGATCGTGAAGGCCCGCTCGGAGAACCCGCGCCAGCTGATCTTCCAGGGCCTGGAGTGGTACATCCCGGCCGCCGAGCACTGCACGGTGTTCGCGGCTCCCGGCCCCCACGAGACCGACCTGCTCACCCAGTTCGAGCTCGCCTACGACGGCAAGCTCCTGGGCTACACCGAGGGCTCCGCGGGCGCCGCCGACACCGCCCGCAACGAGGCCCACGCCGTCAAGGCGATCAAGTGGCTGGCGGAGCAGCGCCGTTCGGGCTACGTCGACGACGTCCTCGTCCTCGCCAACCACCCCCTGCGCCTCGGCATCGACTCCCCGCACGAGATGCGCAACTGGCGGGACGCGGCACCCGAGATCATGATCGGCATGGAGGGCGCGCCCGGCGCCCAGGGTGCGGCGATCCCCGGCTGGCGCAGCAGCACGTCGATCCGCGGCGAGTACGAGAACAAGCCCTCGGCCCAGTCCTGGTCGGGCTATCCGGCGGACGCCTATCTGACGTACGGCGGCTTCGACTGGGCGACGGCGACCGTCGGCGGGCTGTGGGACTCGATGCTGGCCGAAGGCAGCCTGTTCTCGGTCACCACGAACTCCGACAACCACCGCACGGTCTTCGACACCTGGAAGAACGGCGACTGGCCGGCCGGCCAGAACTTCGACAACACCGGCAAGCTCCCCGACCCGGTCAGCACCGACACCCCGCAGCCCGGCAGCGACTTCTGGCCGGGCGAGTTCAGCCGCACCCACGTCGGTGTGACCCGGTACGGCTACCGCGCGGTGATGGCGGGCCTGCGCGCGGGCCGGGTCTGGGTGGACCACGGCCATCTGCTCGACGGGCTCGACGTGCGCGTGAAGCGGGACTGCGACTCCGGGCGCGGTGTCACGCTGGGCGGACGGCTGCGGGTCCGCAAGGGCGAGCGGATCACGCTGTACGTGACGGTCACCAGTGCCTCACGTCCCAACCCCCAGGGCATCCTGCCCGAGTTGGCGCACGTGGACGTGATCCGGGGCGCGGTGCGCGGTCCGGTGAGCGACCGGGACGGCTGGCAGGCGCCCGACACCAGGGTCGTGCAGACGAGGGACGTGTCCGGCCGGAAGGGGACGTACACCCTGCGCATCCCGCTGACGGCAGGGGACGAGTCCTTCTACGTCCGGCTGCGCGGCAGCGACGGCAAGCGGCACGGCACGGGCTACCTCGGCGCCTCGGTCGACCCGCACGGCCCGATTCCGCACGATCCCGGCAACGGTGACCCGTGGGCGGACACGTGGTTCTACTCCAACCCCGTCTTCGTGGACGTCACCGGCTGAGGCAAGCCCCCCGAAGGGGCGCGGGGAACTGCGCGACCAGCCACAGCGGTCCCGCAGTTCCCCACTGCCTCCGCATGGCACTTTCTAGGCGTAGAACCGGGAAAGGCTCTGCAGCACCGCCGCCGGCTTGGCGCCGCCCTCGATCTCTATCGCCCCGTCGACGGTGATCTGGACACCGCCCGGCACCTCCTCGACATCCGTCAGCTTGGCGACGAGGCGGATGCGGGAGCCCACCTTCACCGGGGAGGGGAAACGGACCTTGTTCAGGCCGTAGTTGACCTTCGTGGTGACGCCCTGGACGTCAAGGAGCTCGGTGAAGAGCGGGATGAACAGGGACAGGGTGAGATAGCCGTGCGCGATGGGGGCGCCGAAGGGGCCCGCCGCCGCCTTCTCGGGGTCCACGTGGATCCACTGGTGGTCGCCGGTGGCGTCGGCGAAGGTGTCGATGCGCTCCTGGGTGACCTCGATCCACTCGCTGGTGCCGAGGTCGCTGCCGGCGAGCTTCTTCAGTTCGTCGAGGCCGTTGACGGTGACGCTCATGTAGCTGTCCTTAACCTAAGAGTTGGAGCCGTAGCGCTTGCGCACCCGGGACTTGAGGAGCTTTCCGGAGGCGGTGCGCGGGAGTTCGTCCGCGACCACCACCGACTTGGGGATCTTGTACTTGGCGAGCCGTCCGGCCAGGGAGGCCAGGACCTCGTCGGGGTCGGGCACGGCGCCCTCGCGGGGGACGACGACCGCCCGCGGCACCTCGCCCCACTTGTCGTCCGGGACGCCGATGACCGCGCACTCGGCGATGTCCGGGTGACCGAGGAGCAGGTCCTCGATCTCGGCGGGGTAGATGTTCTCGCCACCCGAGATGATCATGTCCTTGATGCGGTCGACGATGAAGACGTATCCGTCCTCGTCGACCCGGGCCGCGTCCCCGCTGCGGAACCAGCCGTCCGCGAAGGAGGCCGCGGTCTCCTCGGGCAGCCCCCAGTAGCCGGGCATGACGTGCGGGCCGCGGAGCACGACCTCGCCGGTCTCGCCGGTGTCGACGGGTGCCAGGTCCGGCCGCACCACCCGGACGTCGCTGAAGAAGTGCGGCACACCCGCCGAACCCGCCTTGCTGATGGCGTGCTCGGCGTCCAGGAACAGGGTCCCGGGCGAGGCCTCGGTCATGCCGTAGCCCTGGAGGAAGGTCAGCCCGCGCTCCTGGTAGGCGGCGATGAGAGGGGTCGACACCGGGGAGCCGCCGCAGGTCAGGATCCGTAGCGAGGACAGGTCCGCGTCGGCCCAGCGCGGATGCCGCGCCACCTGCTCGAACATCGTCGGCACCCCGAACATGAAGGTGATCCGGTGCTGTTCGATCAGGTCGAAGGTGGCGTTGGGGTCGAAGGCCTCGACGAGGACGCAGGTGCCGCCCTTCAGCAGCACCGGCAGCGTCAGCATGTTCAGGCCCGCCGTGTGGAACAACGGGGCGGAGACCAGGGCGCGTTCGTCGGCGATCAGGTCGGTGTCGACAAGGACGTTGATCGCGTTCCACGTCAGGTTGCCGTGGGTGAGCATGGCGCCCTTGGGACGTCCTGTCGTGCCCGAGGTGTACATGATGATGCAGGTGTCGTCGGGCGCGACCGGCTCGTCGATCGGCTCGGCCGGTGGATCGGCGAGCAACTGCTCGTACTCGGCACCCACTTCGACGTACGTACGGACGTCGGTGCTGCCCGGCAGTCCGGCGACCAGCCCCGCGTGCGAGGGGCTGTAGACCAGCGCCCTGGCCCCGGAGTCGGAGAGCTGGTAGCCGATCTCCGGCCCGGCGAGACGGGTGTTGAGGGGGACGAAGACCGCGCCGAGGGTGCCGGCCGCGAACAGCGTCTCCAGGTAGGAGGGGTGGTTCGGCCCCAGGTAGGCGATCCGGTCGCCGCGTCGGATGCCCCGGGCGCGCAGGGCGTGCGCGAGGCGGGTGACGCGGGTGTGCAGTGCGGCGTACGTGAACGTCGTGTCGCCGTGGATCAGGGCGGTGCGGTGCGGGGTCTTGCGGGCCCGGCGTGCGGGCCACGAACCCAGTCCCTCGTTGCGCATCTGGGGCCCCTTATGGCTTGGTCAGCCCGAGCAGACGGGCGGCGTTCTCCTTGAGGATCTTCGGCTTCACCTCATCCTTGATCGACAGCTTCGCGAAGTCGGCGAGCCAGCGGTCGGGGGTGAGGACGGGGAAGTCGGAGCCGAAGAGGACCTTGTCCTTGAGCAGCGTGTTCGCGTACTGCACGAGCTGCGGCGGGAAGTACTTCGGCGACCAGCCGGACAGGTCGATGTGCACGCCCGGCTTGTGGGTGGCGACCGCGAGGGCCTCGTCCTGCCAGGGGAAGGACGGGTGCGCCAGGATGATCTTGAGGTGCGGGAAGTCGGCCGCCACGTCGTCCGCGTGGAGGGGGTTCGAGTACTTGAGGCGGATGCCCCCGCCGCCGGGGACTCCGGCCCCGATGCCCGTCTGGCCCGTGTGGAAGAGGGCGATCGTGCCCGTCTCCTCGATCACCTCGTAGAGGTCGTACGCCACCGCGCGGTCGTTCGGGAAGAAGCCCTGGATGCTGGGGTGGAACTTGAAGCCCTTCACCCCGTACTCCTCGACCAGACGGCGGGCCTGCTTGACGCCCGCCTTGCCGCGGAAGGGGTCGATGGAGGCGAAGGGGATCAGCACGTCGGCGTTGGCGGCGGCCGCCTCGGCGACCTCCTCGTTCGGGACGGGCGCGGTGCCGGTCGCGGACTCGGCGTCCACCGTGAAGATCACGGCGGCCATCTTCCGCTCGCGGTAGTAGGCGGCGGTCTCCTCCAGGGTCGGCCTCCGCTTGCCCTCGACCTTGAAGTAGGCCGAGGAGGCGTCGTGCAGGTCGTCGTCCAGGGAGGAATGGCCCTTGGAGGAGACCTCCGCATGGGTGTGCACGTCGATGGCGACCAGCTCGTCGATGTCCATCAGGCCTCCGGGAACTTGGGCGCGGGAATGCCGACCGTCTGGAGCTCGGCACCGACCGACGTGGGGAAGGCGTCGGCCAGGGTGTCGGGGGTCCAGCCGCCGTCGGCGTACGCCGTCTTGATCTCCTGCGGATGGGACCAGAGTGCCACCTTGTCGCCGCCGATGCCGATGGCCTGCCCTGTGATGCCGCGGGCGGCCTCGGAGGCGAGGAAGGGGACGAGGGCCGCGCAGTCCTCGGGGGTGCCGAAGCCCTCGCCCTTGCGGAGGAAGTCCGGGAGCGGCTCGCCGTTCCTCATCGCCTCGATGTACGGGGCGAAGGCGGGGATGGTCTCGGTCATCGCGGTGGCCGCGACCGGCACGATCGCGTTGACGGTGATGTTCGCGCGGCCCAGCTCCATCGACCAGGTGCGGGCGAAGGCGGCGATGCCGGCCTTGGCGGCGGCGTAGTTGGTCTGTCCGAAGTTGCCGCGCTGCCCGGCCGGGGAGCCGACCAGGATCAGGGTGCCGCCCTCGCCCTGCTCACGCATCCTGACCGCGGCTGCGCGGGCGCAGGTGAAGGTGCCCTTGAGATGGGTGGTGATCACCGCGTCGAAGTCGTCGTCGGTCATCTTCCACAGCACCTTGTCGCGCAGGATGCCGGCATTGGTGACCAGGATGTCCAGCCGCCCGAACTCCTCCACGGCCCGGTTCACCAGCCGCTCGGCGGCCTCGGTGGTGCCGACCGGGACGACCTCGGCGACGGCGGTGCCGCCCGCCTCGGCGATGGACTTCACGGCCTGCTCGGCGACCGTCTCGTCGACGTCGTTGACGACCACGAAGGCCCCGTGGGCGGCGAGGGCGTGCGCGTAGGCCAGGCCGAGGCCCCGGCCACTGCCGGTGACGACGGCGACCTTGCCGGTGAGATCGATGCTGGGCACGAGGGGGTCCCTTCACGAACGGATGCTTGGTGCGGCTACGAGATCGAAGCTAAGAGCAATAATTGGTGACGTCAATAGTTGTTGGCGACCTTCGGGTACGTCATGCTGGAATCTCCCTGACACACCGAGCACGAGGAGCCCGCCATCACACGCCAGCACGTCACCCCGAAGCCCATCGACTCGGAGGAGCCGTGGATGCGCGGGCTGCACGCGGACACCGGTTACCTGCTGTACCGCCTGGGTCTGCGCTCGGGTCAGTTGTTCAACACGTTCCTCCAGGAGTCGGGACTGCGGCTGCGGCACTACGCGGTGCTGCGCTATCTCGCCGGGTCCGAAGGCGCCCTCCAGCGCGAGCTGAGCACGCGGCTCGGCTACGACCCCAGCGCGATCGTCGGCCTGGTCGACGACCTGGAGAAGCTGGGGATGACCGAGCGCCGCCCCTCCCCCGACGACCGCCGCAGCAAGATCGTCGTCCTCACGGACAAGGGCCGGGCGTTCCTGCGCGGCACCGACGAGGCCGGCCGCCGGGTGACCAACGACCTGCTCGCACCGCTGGACCCCGTCGAGCGGGACACCCTCCAGGCCCTGCTGCTGAGAGTCGCCGACCAGCCATGACCGTCCGCTCTGCCCCGGACCGGCTGCTGTCCGTGCTCGCGGCGTTCGACCACGACCACCCGGCGCTGTCGCTGACCGACATCAGCCGGCGGGCCGGGCTGACGCTGACGACCACGCACCGGCTGGTGGGCGCCCTGACCGACTGGGGCGCGCTGGAGCGGGACGAGGCCGGGGTCTACCACGTCGGACTGCGGCTGTGGGAGATCGCCGCGCTCGCGCCGCGCGGGGTCGCGCTGCGGCAGCTGGCAGTGCCGTATCTGGAGGACCTGTACGAAGCCACCCACGAGAACGTGCAGTTGGCGGTGCGGGACGGCTCGGACGTCGTCTACATCGAGTGGATCGCCGGGCGTTCGTCGGTGGGCGTGCACATCCGGGTGGGGGCGCGCTGGCCGCTGCACGCCACCGGGGTCGGTCTGGTGCTGCTGGCGCACTGCGAGCCGCGGGAGCAGGAGGAGTACTGCGCGACACCGCTCGCGGTCTTCACGCCGTACACGATCGCCGAGCCGTCGAGACTGCGCCGCGTCCTGGCCGAGGTCCGGCGCACCGGTGTCGCGGTGAGCAGCCGTCAGGTCACCGACGACGCCCTGTCGGTGGCCGCCCCCGTGTGCGGGCCCGACGGGACGGTGGCCGCCGCCGTGTCGGTCGTCGTGCGTCACTCCGACGCCCAGGTGCCGGCGTTGATCCCGGCGGTCCGGCTCGCGGCGCTGGGGATCTCGCGGGCGCTGGGCTGGCAGCCGCCGGTCGCACCCCGTTCGGGCGCCGGATATCCCTCTCACCGGTGAGGTCCCGGCCGCACCGGCGTCGTGATACTGGAACGGCCCCGGCCCCGGCCCCGAGGAGCCGCTCATGTCCGCCGTCCGGTCCTGGTACGCCCCCGTCGTGACCCGTCTGAGGACGACGAACCCGTACGTGGTCGACAGCGCGCTCGCCGCGCTGGTGCTGTTCGCCGCGTCCCTGCAGTGGATGTTCCCGGACGAGGGCGACGACCCGCTGAGCCTGGTGGGCTGGCTGCTGGGGGCCGCCACCGCCGTCCCCCTGGTCTGGCGCCGCCGCTTCCCCTACGCGTGCGCCCTGGCCGTCTCGGCGGCCACCACGGCGATGGCCTACTACCACGCGCCACCACCGGACGTGCTCTATGGCGGGCTCGTCGTCCTCTACACCCTGGCCGCCCAGGGCCTGCCCTGGCAGCGCCGCACGATGCTGGCGAGCTGGCTGCTCGGAGCCGTGCTGACCATGCAGCACAAGGAGCACTCCGAGCCCTTCGAGTACGCCTTCCACCTCACCGGCATGATCTGCGCCTACGGCCTCGGCGTACTGGCCCGCGTCCAACGCGCGTACACCGCCGCCGTCGAGGACCGGGCACGCCGCCTCGAACGGGAGCGGGCCGCCGAGACCGCGCGGGCCATCGCCCAGGAACGCTCCCGCATCGCCCGGGACATGCACGACATTCTCGCGCACGCGGTCAGCCTGATGGTCGTCCAGGCGGAGGCCGGACCGGTCGTGGTGCGCAGCGACCCGGACCGCGCCGAGGCCGCGTTCGACGCGATCGCGGCCAGCGGGCGGGACGCGATGGCCCAACTACGGCGCATCCTCGGGGTGTTGAAGGAGGAGGAACGCCGGGGCGGCGTCCGGCTGCCTCAGCCGGATCTCGCCGGACTGCCCGGTCTGGTCCGGCAGGTCGCCGCATCGACCGCACTCCGGGTGGAGTTGAGCGTACGCGGCCGGTCCCGCCCACTGCCTCCGGACGCCGAGGTGGCCGCCTATCGCGCGGTGCAGGAAGCCCTGACCAACACGGTGAAGCACGCGTACGCTTCCTGCGCACAGGTGGAACTCGACTGGGCGGAGGACGAGTTGACCCTCACGGTCACCGACGACGGCAGGGGCCCCGCGCCCACGACCGGCGGCCACGGGCTGATCGGCCTCAGGGAGCGTGCCGCCGCCTGCGGGGGCAGCGCGGAGGCCGGGCCGGGTCCGCAGGGGGGCTTCCGGATCGTCGTACGGCTGCCCGTCGGCGCGGACCGGGAAGCGGCCCTCGGGTGAGCATCCGGGTGGTCGTCGCCGACGACCAGGAACTGGTTCGCAGCGGCTTCACCATGATCCTGGAGGCGCAGCCGGACATCGAGGTGGTCGCCGAGGCCGGGGACGGCGCCGAGGCGGTGGCCGCGGTGTGCAGGCACACCCCCGACGTCCTCCTCCTCGACATCCGGATGCCCGTCATGGACGGTCTGGAGGCAGCCCGGCGGGTGTGCGCCCGGTCGAGCTGCAAGGTGGTCATGCTGACCACGTTCGACCTCGACGAGTACGTGTACGACGCGCTGTACGCGGGAGCCAGCGGCTTCCTCCTCAAGGACGTCCGCCGGGACGACCTCGTACACGCGGTCCGCGTGGTCGCGGGCGGCGACTCGCTGCTCGCCCCGACGATCACCCGCCGCCTGGTCGCGGACATCGTGCGCCGCCGCCGCGAGGAGGCCGCCACCGGGGCCACCCCCGACCGCCTGGACGCCCTGACGGCCCGCGAGGTGGAGATCCTGCGGATGCTGGCCCGGGGCCTGTCCAACGCGGAGATCGCCACGACCCTGTTCGTGAGCGAGCACACGGTCAAGACGCATGTCAGCAACGTCCTGAGCAAGTTGGGGCTGAGAGATCGAGTGCAGGCCGTGATCTGCGCCTACGAAACTGGCCTCGTGGCGCCGGGCGCGCCCCTTTAGGGGCGCGGGGAACTGCGCGACCAGCCCCCACGCGCCCGCGGCCGTGAGCGCTCCTAGTCGTCCAGCTCGGTGAACAATGTCAGCTGAAGCGAACCGGGCGCCTCCAGGCGGGAGTTGAGCGAGTTCCACGGCGTACGCGTCGGCTCGGCGATCACCTCCGCGCCGGCCTCCGCGAGCCTGGCCGTCGTGGCGGTCGAGTCGTCGACCTCGAAGGCGACCCTGATGTGCCCGGCGACCCGCTTGCCGACCTCGACTTCGTCGATGAACGCGGCATGGTTCGGATCGGTCAGCTCCAGCGTCGCCCGCCCCGCCTCCAGAATGGTCACCCGCCCGTCCGGCGACGAGAACGCGGCCCGTTCGGGCAGCCCGAGGACGTCCCGGTAGAAGCGCAACGCCTCGTCGTAGTCGTCCGCCGTGACGACCAGACGGAGTTCACGGACGGTGGGCGGTACATCGGACATGCGGCCTCCTTGATGGTCTCTCCTGTCTCCAACTCCGCGACCGGTACCGGAGATTCCTCCCTCCCCGGAGTGAGAGGGGCCCCGACTCACCCGTACGGCGGAGGCGCCGAAACCGCCCGCCCCGGCGATCCGGGGATCACGCCCACGCCAGCAGTCTGAAGGTGCCATCGACCACCGCCAACCCGCCGGGAGGCCCCCGTGCTCTCCACCCTCGCCCGGGCGGCGACCCGCCGCCCTCTGACCGTCATCGGCCTCTGGGCCGCCTTCCTGCTGCTGGGCTTCGGCCTCGGCACGGGCGTCTTCGCCGACCTCTCCGACGATGTGCCCGACGTGCCGGGCACCGAGTCCGACACGGCCGACGACTACCTCTCCGGCGTGGACCCGTCCGGCGAGTCCGTCACCGCGGTCGTCGCGGGCGAGGCCGTCTCCGACGCGGCCCTGCGTGCCCAGGTCGAGCGGACCGTCGCCCGGGTCCGCGAGATCGCCGGAGTGGCCGACGTGCCGGACCCGTACACCACCCCCGGTCTCACCGCCCGGGACGGCCAGGCCCTGATCATCCCCGTCACCTTCGAGGGCGGCCTCAGCGACGAGGACGAGGAGAAGGCGACCGACACGGCCGTCGGGACGATCAAGCGGATCGACGCACCCGACGTCCACGTCAGCGGCGGCGAACTGCTGGGCCGACAGCTCGGGGAACGCGCCCAGGAGGACGTGAAGAACGCCGAGTTGATCTCCCTGCCGGTCGTCCTCGCCCTGCTGCTCGTCGTCTTCGGCGGACTGCGCGCGGCCGCGCTGCCGCTGGTGGTCGCGGTGAGCGGGATCGCGGGCGCCTTCCTCGGACTGTTCGCCTTCAGCCGGTTCACCGACATCTCGGTGTACGCGATCCAGGTCACCACCATGCTCGGCCTCGGACTCGCCGTCGACTACGCCCTGTTGACGCTGGTCCGCTTCCGCGAGGAACGACGGCACACCGACGACGTGGTGGAGGCCGTGCACCGCACGGTCGAAGCGGCCGGCCGGACCGTCCTGTTCTCCGGGCTCACCGTGGCCGTCAGCCTGACCGGCCTGCTGGTCTTCCCGAGCGTGTTCCTGCGCAGCATGGGCCTCGCCGTCGCCGCCGTCGTGGTGGTCGACATGCTGGCCGCGGTGACGCTGCTGCCCGCGCTGCTCACGAGGTTCGGCGGGCGGATCCGGCCCTCGAAGGCGCGTTCCGAGGACGAGGAGGGCCGTGTCTTCGCCCGCCTCGCCCGCTTCGCGCAGCGCCGCCGGGTCGCCGTCCTGGTCACCGTCGTCCCGGTCCTGCTGCTCCTGGCCCTGCCCGTGACCGGCATGCGGATATCCATCGGGGACGCCCGGCAACTGCCGGCCGGCACCGAGGCACGGCAGCTGTTCGACACCGTCGACGCGCATTTCCCGAAGGGCACCGGCGTCTCCCCCGTGGTCGTCGTCCTCAAGCCCGGCACCGACCCCACGACCGCCGACCGCGTCCGCGCCCTGGTCCCGAACGCCGAGTCCCGTGTCCTGCCGGGCGGCAACACCGTCGTGGAACTGCAGCCGCCCGGCACGGTGGACGGCAAGGCGGCCACCGACCTGGTCGAGCGGGTACGGGAGCTGCGCGGCGACCAGCCCGTCGAGGTGACCGGCGTCGCGGCCCGGCTGGTCGACTTCCGCGCGATGCTCGCCGACCGGGCACCCTGGGCGGCGCTGACCGTCCTGGCCGCCGTCCTCGTGCTGCTGTTCGCCTTCACCGGCTCGGTGCTGATCCCGCTGCGCACGATCGCGACCACCCTGCTCAGTCTGGGCGCGGCGCTCGGCGTGGTGGTGTGGGTCTTCCAGGACGGCCACGGGGCCGGGCTGCTCGGTGGCGAGGGTCTGGGAGCGCTGAGCCTGACGGCCCCGCCGCTGATCGTGTCGATCGCCTTCGGGCTCGCCATGGACTACGAGTTGTTCATCCTGGCCCGGATGCGGGAGGCCCGGCAGCGCGGCGGTGACGACCACGCGGCTGTCGTGACCGGGCTGCGGCGGTCCGGGCGGGTCGTCACCTGTGCCGCGCTGCTCCTCGCGATCGTGTTCGGCGCCTTCATGACCGGCGGGTTCTCCCCCATCCTCCAGATCGGTCTCGGTCTGACCCTGGCGGTGCTGATCGACGCGACGGTCGTACGGATGCTGCTGGTCCCGGCGACCATGGCGCTGCTCGGCCGGCACGCCTGGTGGGCGCCGAAGCCGCTGCGCAGGGCGCACGACCGGTTCGGGCTGCGGGAGGCGGCCACGCCCGAGCGGACCGTGTCGGCGAGCGCCTGACGACGGCGGACGGCGGACGGCGGTGCCCCGACGGCCGGGGCACCGCCGTTGCGGCGCCCTCGGAGGGTCCTCATCGGAATCTCAGCCAGTGGCCCGGCGATTCAAAGGATCGCCCAAGGTGCGAGGCGCACGATGCACCCGCAAAGGCGGACATCTCAGGAAGGCCTGCAGTGGGCGACTCGCACATATCGAACCGGTCCGAGCCGTCGGGGAGGTGGTCCCGGCGCGGGCTCCTCGCCGCGCTCGGCGCCGTACCGGCCACGGCCCTGCTCACGGGGTGCGGGGGCGGCTCGGCGGACGCCTCGCAGGGGTCCGAGGCGACCGCCTCCGTGCAGGCGGCGACCAAGAAGGCGGTGGTCTCGGTCACCCCGGCGGACGGCACCACGAAGGCCGACTTCGGCGCTCCCGTCGAGGTCACGGTCACGGACGGCGCCCTCACCTCGGTGAAGGTCACCGGCAACGACGGCTCCACCCTGGACGGCTCCTTCAACGACGCCCGGACGACATGGACGTCGTCGCAGAACCCGTACTCGGGCACCAGGTACACGGTCGCGGTCACGGCCCAGGGCGGCACCGAGGAGACGGCCACCTTCACCACGAAGTCGCCCGGCGAGACGTTCGTGGGCTACTTCACCCCCGAGGCGGGCTCCACCTCCGGCGTCGGCATGCCCGTGTCGATCAACTTCACCCGTGCCGTGTCCGACAAGGCCGCCGTGCAGAAGGCGATCACCGTGACCGCGGAACCCGCGGTGGAGATCGTGGGCCACTGGTTCAGCGACACCCGGCTCGACTTCCGGCCCGAGACCTACTGGGCGGCCGGCACGAAGATCACACTCGGGCTGCGGCTCAAGGACGTCCAGGGCACGGACGGTGTCTACGGCGTGCAGTCGAAGGACGTCACCTTCCACATCGGCCGCGGGCAGATCAGCACGGTCGACCTGGCCACCCAGCGGATGGTCGTCGAGCGGGACGGCGAAACCGTCGCCACGTACCCCGTCTCCGGCGGCGACTCCGACCACACCACCTGGTCCGGGATCATGGTGATCAGCGAACGCTTCAAGCAGACCCGCATGGAGTCCTCGACGGTCGGGCTCGGCGACGAGTACGACATCTCGGACGTGCCGCACGCCCAGCGCCTGACCACCTCCGGGACCTTCGTGCACGGCAACTACTGGGCGTCCACCTCGGTGTTCGGCCACCGGAACACCAGCCACGGCTGCGTCGGCCTGCATGACGCGAAGGGCGCGAACGACACGTCCGTGGACGGCTACAAGTTCTACGACAGCTCGATGCTCGGCGATGTCGTCGTCGTGAAGAACTCCGGCGAGAAGACCGTGGAGCCGTCGAACGGGCTCAACGGCTGGAACCTGTCGTGGGCGGACTGGAAGGCCGGCAGCGCGGTCTAGATGTGGGCCTGTCACGTCACAGAAGCCGGGTGAGGGCGGCCTCGGAGGGGCTTCCCGGCACCGCCTGGTAGACGATGATCACCTGCTGCTCGGCACCCCCGACGGTGAGCGCCTGCCGCCGCAGGGCGAGCTCTCCGACGACCGGGTGCGCGAAGCGTTTGAGCTCGTCGCGGGAGGGCCGCGCGTCGTGCCGCGCCCACAGGCCCCGGAAGTCCTCGTCCGCCTCCAGTTCGGCGACGAGCCGGGCGACTCGGGGATCACGCGGGTCGGCCTCGGCGCGCAGGGCCGCGGCGGTCTGCGCGGCGATCTCCGGCCAGTCCGGGAACAGCCGGCGGGCTCCCGGGTCGAGGAACATGTCCCGGGCCAGGTTGTGCCCGGGCTCGTACATCGGGGCGAGCGCGCGGGCCCACTTGTTGGCGGCCAGCACGTCGAACCGCCGGTCGCGCACGTACGCCGGAGTGCCCGCCCACGCGTCGAGCAACTGGTGCAGGTCCGGGGAGACTTCGGTCTCCGTGGGCCGTACGGGACCGGGGGCGGCCAGCGCGAACAGGTGCGCGCAGGTGTCGGCGTCCAGCTCCAGCGCCCGGGCGAGCGCCTGCAGCACCTGGGGCGACGGATGCTGGTCGACGCCCTGTTCCAGACGGGTCAGATACGGCTCGCTGATGCCGGCCAGCCGGGCCAGCTCGTCGCGGCGCAGTCCCGCGACCCGGCGCCTGCCGTGCGCGGGCAGGTCCGCCCGCGAGGGCGGGACCCGTCCCCGCCGGGCCTTCAGGAACTCTCCGAGCGCGTTGTCGGCCGCCATGGCTGGAAGGGTAACCCTCCCGGGGTGCTGGCTACCGACCGGTGGCGGGCGCAGGGTCGAGGGCATGAAGAAGACCTGGTTCATCACCGGCGCGTCCCGCGGCTTCGGCCGGATCTGGGCCGAGGCCGCCCTGTCCCGCGGCGACCGCGTGGCCGCCACCGCCCGTCGCGTCGAGACCCTGAAGCCCCTCGCCGACACCTACGGGGACGACGTCCTGCCCCTCGCCCTCGACGTCACCGACCGGGCGGCCGCGTTCACCGCCGTGCGACGGGCCGCCGACACCTTCGGCCGCCTCGACGTGGTCGTCAACAACGCGGGCTACGGCCTGTTCGGCATGGTCGAGGAGACCACCGAGGAACAGGCCCGCGCCCAGCTGGACACGAACGTGCTCGGTCCGCTGTGGGTGACCCAGGCGGCTCTGCCGGTCCTGCGCGCCCAGGGCGCCGGGCACATCCTTCAGGTGTCCAGCATCGGCGGCCTGGCCGCCTTCCCGTCCCTGGGTCTCTACAACGCCTCCAAGTGGGCGCTGGAGGGGATGAGCGAGGCGCTGGCCCAGGAGGTCGGCCCGCTCGGCGTCCGTGTCACGATCGTCGAACCCGGCCCGTACGGCACCGACTGGTCCGGCTCCTCCGCGGTGCACACCGACCCCCTCGCCGCCTACGAGCCGATCCGCGAGGCTCGCCGGTCCGGGGCCGCGGCCCGCGCCCCGCAGGATCCCCGGGCCACCGCCGACGTGATCCTCGAACTGGCCGACACCCCCGAACCGCCCCTGCGGCTCTTCCTCGGCACCTACCCGTATCCCGTCGTCGAGGCGGCCTACCGGCAACGCCTGGACACCTGGGAGGCGTGGCGCGCTCTCGCCGCGAAGGCGTGACCGTCGGCGCCGCGGGGCACGGGTGCGCACCCTTCACGGACTGAACTCACCTGCACCGCAGCGACTTTCACTGTTTCACCTCTTGACGACCGGAGTGGCCGAGAGCACATTGGGCGCACTTTGAGAGCGCTCTCAGAGCGTGCTCGAAGGGCATCCGCACCCCCACCCCGCACCCGAGAGGCACCCCCATGAGCGAAACCTCCGGCATACCCAGACGGCGACGGGCTCTCGTCGCCGTGCTGAGCACCCTCGGCCTGGCCGCCGCCCTCGCGACGGCCGCCACCCTCCCCGCCGACGCCTCCGCCCCCACGCCTCCCACGGGCTGGTCGCAGGTCTTCCTCGACGACTTCAACGGCTCCGCGGGAACCGGCGTCTCCACCTCCAACTGGCAGTACGCGACCGGGACTTCCTACCCCGGCGGCCCCGCCAACTGGGGCACAGGCGAGGTCGAGAGGATGACCAACAGCACGAGCAACGTCGCCCTCGACGGCAACGGCAACCTGCGCATCACCCCGCTCCGCGACTCCGCCGGCAACTGGACCTCGGGCCGTATCGAGACCAACCGCACCGACTTCCAGCCCCCGTCCGGCGGCAAGCTGCGCGTCGAGGCACGTATCCAGATGCCCAACGTCACCGGCACCGCGGCCGAGGGCTACTGGCCCGCCTTCTGGATGCTGGGCGCGCCCTACCGCGGCAACTACCAGAACTGGCCGGGCGTCGGCGAGCTGGACATCATGGAGAACGTCCAGGGCATGAACCGCGTGTGGGCCACGATGCACTGCGGCACCAACCCGGGCGGCCCGTGCAACGAGACGACGGGCATCGGCAACAACGTCGCCTGTCCGGGCTCGACCTGCCAGTCGGCGTTCCACACCTACACCATGGAGTGGGACCGCTCGGTGAGCCCCGAGACGATCCGCTTCCTGGTGGACGGCACCCAGTACCACTCGGTCAACGCGAGCCAGGTGGATGCGACCACCTGGGCCAACGCCACCCAGCACGGCTACTTCATCATCCTCAACGTGGCGATGGGCGGCGCCTTCCCCGACGCGTTCGGCGGCGGACTCGACTCCGGCACCCAGTCCGGCGTACCCATGGTCGTGGACTACGTCCAGGTACTGTCGGCGAGTGGGAGCGGTACCACGCCACCGCCCACGGGAGGCGTGGACGCGTACGGCACCATCCAGGCGGAGTCCTTCAGCAGTCAGAGCGGTGTCGGCACCGAGACCACGACCGACACCGGCGGCGGCCAGAACATCGCCTCCCTCGCCAACGGCGACTGGGCGCTCTACCAGAACGTCAACTTCGGCTCCACGGCGGCGACCCAGTTCGTCGCGCGGGTGGCGAGCGGCGCGGCGGGCGGGGTCAGCGGTCTGGTCGAGGTGCGCCTGGACAGCCGTACCGCCACGCCGATCGGCAGCTTCGCCCTCGCCAACACCGGTGGCTGGCAGTCCTGGAGAACGGTCCCGGCCAACATCAGCGCCGTCACCGGCACCCACAACGTCTATCTGACCTTCACCAGCGGCCAGCCGGCCGACTTCGTGAACGTGAACTGGTTCAACTTCGGTCACTGACCGAGGTGTTGGCCCATCCGAGCTGCCCCGCGAGGCCTGTGCGGTCTCTCGCGGGGCAGTGTCGTGTCATCCCAGGTAGGCGGGGGCGACCGCGGAGGTCATCAGGCGGCGGGCCGTGCCGCCGCCGTCGGCGGGCACGGTCCACAGGTCGGAGCCGTAGTCGCCGGGGAGGGCGTAGACCAGGGTGTCGCCGTCGGCCCACAGGGCCTGGTCGTCGATGGTGCGGGACTCGGCGGTCGCGGTCTCCTTCATCGTGCTCAGGTTCAGGACGTACAGCCGCCAAGGGGCGTCGGGCGAGGCGCCCTTGACGCGTTTCTTGTAGGCGACGCGGGTGCCGTCCGGGGAGAGGGAGGGGCACTCGACGTTGCGGTGCAGGGTGGTCAGGGTGCGCGCGGTGAGGTCACCCCGTACGAGATAGGTCCGGCCGCCGGTCGCCAGGGTGGCGTAGAAGCGGTGGTCGTCGGCGAAGGTGACGCCCCAGATGTTGGTGTCGGCGGCGTGGTAGGTCCGGCCGTCCTTGATGACGCGGAAGGTCTCCAGGTTGTCGTCGATCGCCCAGGTGCGGGTGTCGACGATGGCCGTGCGGGTGGAGAAGTTCGTTCCGGCGTACGAGTCCCCGCTGACGAACACCGTCCAGGCGACCAGGTGCCCGGAGGGCGAGACCCGGGCCCGGGTGGGGATGCCGGCGGCCGGGAAGCGGTGCCGTTCGCGCAGGTGCGCGTCGAGCACCACCGCGCGGTAGGTGTCCTCCAGGGCCCCGTGCACGGCCTGGAGGCAGATGCCGGTGCCGGCCGCCGCGTGGAAGCGCAGGCACTTCACGCCCGACGCGGTGCGCGGGCCCTGCGGATCGTCGGCGGGGACGGTGGCGATCTCGTCGCGGTGCGGGCCCCAGGCCAGGTTGCGTACCAGCAGGCGGCGTTCGGCTGTCGGCCGCAGCGAGACGGTGCCGGGCCGCACGGTCGGACCGTCCGCCTGCTGCTGGTCCCGCATGCCCGAGCGGTGCGCGGCGTACAGCACCGACCCGGTGCCGACCGCGCCGAGCAGCAATACGGCGACCAGCAGGGTCACCAGACGGGTCGTTCGGGTCATGCGGGCACCTCGTCACTGGTTGCGGAGCCGCGCAGGACGAACGCAGCCACGACGGCGCTGGCGGCCAGTGCGGCCGCCGTGACCGCGAGCGCGGTCCGACCGCCCCACAGGCTCCAGGCGGCGCCGAAGGCGAGCGAGCAGCCGAACCGGGCCAGCGCCTGCCCGGTGCCCACCAGCGCCTGCCCCGCCCCCTGGTGCCGGGCGGGGACGACCGCGGCGGTCGCCGCCGCGAGGACTCCGTCGGTGGCCGCGTAGAAGGTGCCGTGCAGGACGAGGACGGCGACCACGGCCGGGACGCCGTGCCACGGGGAGAGCACCAGGCCGTAGCCGAGCAGCAGGACGCCGTGGCCGGCCAGGAAGAGCCGGCGGCGGCTGACACGGTCGGCGAGTGCGCCGAGCGGCACGGCGAGCAACAGGAAGCAGGCGGCCGTGCCCAGCGGCAGCAGCGGGAACAGGTGGGCGGGCAGGTTCCCTTCGCGTTGGAGCAGCAGATACAGGAAGGAGTCGCTGACGGTGGTCAGGCCGAGCAGACTCGCGCACAGGGTGAGTCGCCGCAGCTCGGGAAGGCGCAGCAGCCCGAGCGCGTCCCGGAGCAACGGCCGCCCCTGCTCGGGCGGTTGTACGACCCCTGCCGGAGTGATGTGGCCGGGCACGAAGAGCACCAGCACCAGGACCCCGAGCACGGCGACGCAGCCGCTGACCGCGAAGACCGCGTCGTAGCCGTCGACGGTGGCCCGCAGGACGGCGAAGGCGACGAGCGGGCCGAGCAGCGCACCGGTGGTGTCCATGGCCCGGTGGACGCCGAACGCCCGTCCCCGGCGCGCGGGTTCGGTCGCCAGCGAGATCATCGCGTCCCGAGGGGCGGTGCGCAGGCCCTTGCCGGTGCGGTCGACGGCGAGCACGGCACCGAGCACGGGGAGGGTGTGGGCGAGGAGCAACAACGGCTTGCACAGCGCCGACAGACCGTAGCCGAGGCCCGCCACGACCTTGTGGCTCCGGCCTCCCCGGTCTGCGAGGTGACCGCCGGCCAGCCGGACGAGGGCGCCGACGCCGTTGTTGATGCCGTCGAGGAGACCGAAGCCGAGCGGCGACAGGCCGAGGCCCGCGACCACGTACAGCGGCAGGACGGCCGTCACCATCTCCGAGGAGACGTCCGTGATCAGGCTGACCGCGCCCAGGGCCAGCACGGTGGCGGGCACTGCGGCCGGCCGCCGCCCCGGACGGGTGTCCGGGACGACGGCGGCCTCGGTGCCGCGGGAACCCGTGCTCCGGGAGTCCGCGAGGTACACCGGCGTCAGTTCCAGATGCCGGTGATGTCGGAGGCCGAGGCGGCGTTGCCCGCGTGGGCGCTCAGGCCGGCCAGGTCCTCCACCGTGCGCAGCACGTTGTAGTGGTTGTAGGTGGTGGAGCTGGTGCTGCCGGGGGCGACGTGCTGGCCGTAGAAGAGGGTGGGGATGCGGTTGCCGGAGAGCTTGTTGTCCTCGTCGAAGGTGACGGCGAGGATGCTGTTGTGGGTCGTGGCCCAGGTGGCGTAGGCGCCCAGGTTGTTCTTGATCCAGGTGTCGCCGGTGGAGACCGAGCAGTCGTGCATGTCGCTGCACAGGTTCGGCACGACGAAGGAGACCTTCGGCAGGGTCGTGTAGTCGGTCGGGAACTGCGCGAAGGTCATCGCGGTGTTCGTCGGCACGTTGGAGAAGCCGAACCACGGGTTGTGCTTCTGGGCGTAGTTGCCGCTGCTGCAGGTCGTCGAACCCTGGCTGGGCAGCGACTCGTTGTAGCTCTTCCAGGTCTTGCCCGCGGCGATGAGCTCGGAGGCGAGGTTCGGCGCGGAGAGGGAGCCGACGGAGACGCAACTGTCGTCGGTGCGGCCCTGGTTGGAGCCGGAGAAGAGCATGTAGTAGTTCGGCTCACTGGGGTGGGTGAGGCCGTAGGACTGGGTGAGGGTGGCGCCACCGGCCTTGAGGGTGTTGTTGAGGTAGGGGGCGCTGGAGCTGCCGATGACCTGGGAGTAGGCGTGGTTCTCCAGCACCACGACCACGATGTGGTCGGGGGTGGGGAGAGCGGCTGCCTGGGCGGTGGAGGCGGTCGCGGCCCACACGCCGATCGAGGTGGCGGTGAGGGCGACGGCTCCGGCGAGGGCGGGGAGGGAACGTCGGTTGCGCTGCGGTGCCTTGACGGCGGCCATGACTGTCCTCCGGACAGAGTGACGGACGTTCGGGGGGAGCGGCGCCGCAACCCTAGGAGCCCTTGGCCGGGTCCACGTGAAGGCCGGGCGAACCGTGGCCTCCGCCAGGCAAAGTTCGCCCCACGCACAGGTCATGCACGGCAAAGGGAGAGTCAAGTGGGCGTCACACAGGACTCGCTCCCTTCGGGATCGCAGAGCACGAGACGGTCCGCGTACCGCTCCCGGACCGTCGCACCGAGCCCGACGAGCCGCTCGGCCTCGTCCTCGACGCCAGTGATCCCGAGGGCCCCCCGGCGGGCCAACTCCTCGTCGTCGTACGGCGCCACGGCACAGCCGTCCAGAGCGGCCGCCCCGGACCGGGCGACCATCGCGGGCCCGGCACAGTCGAAGGCGACGTCACCCAGTCGGGCCATCCGGCCATTGTTCGTCAGCGCAGTTCCGCCCGGAAGGCCGCCGGTGTCATGTCGGTGTGCTGCTGGAAGAACTTCGAGAAGTTGGCCGCGTCCGGGAACCCCACCGCCGCCCCCACCCGCCCGATCGGCATGTCCGTGTGGGCCAGCAGTCGCTTCGCCTCCAGCACGACCCGCTTGTCGATGAACCCCTTGGGGGTCTCCCCCGTCGCGGCGCGCACCGCGCGTACGAGGGTCCGGCGGGAGTAGCCCAGCGCGTCGGCGTACGCACTGACGCTGTGGTTGGTGGCGAAGTCCTTCTCCACCGCGTCCCGGAACAGGGTGAACGTCGACTCGGCCCGCCGCCCGGCCTCCGCCGAACTCGCCGCGAGGTGGGCAAGACGCAGCAGGAAAGCCGTCAACGAGTGCCGCAGGACCGAGGTGTGCAGACTCAGCGGAAGGGTCGAGGTGTCCTCGTACTCCCGTTGCAGCAGGGCCAGGGATGCCTGGAGGCCCGCCAACTGGGCGCCGGAGGGCCGCAGCAGCGGCGGGAGGTCGTAGCGGTAGAGCCCCGTCGCCTCCACCGTCGCCCGGGGCAGGAAGCCCGGTTGCATGGTCAGCACGGTTCCGCGGTACTCGCTCGTCGGTGAGAAGCGGTGGACCTGGCCCGGGCGGATCCACATCACGTCGCCCGCCGTCGCCTCGTACTCGGCGAAGTCGATCATGTGGCGGACGGGGCCGCCGTCGAAGAGCATCACGACATGGAAGTCGATGCGGTGCACGCGCTCCAACGGGGCATCCGCGTGCCAGGTGCGTCCTGCTCCCATCGGGCCGACCTGCATGCCGACTCCGCACACACTCAGCTCGCTGGGGAAGGGGAACGTTCTGATCCCGTCCATTCCGCCGTCACCGTCTCCACCTTGGATGGAGCCTTGGGGTGTTCTGTCCGCCATGTCCTGCTCGCGCCGCCTGCCTGGAGCGTTCCGTGTCCCACTTTCACCACAGGCTGGCACACCGCGACCTTCCCCCGTAAAAGTCAGACTTTTAAGTTTGAACACGTCAGGCCAGCAATCCCGCTCCGATCGAGGACTTCTTGAAGATGAGCACGCAGACACCGGACACCTTCGAATGGACCGAACTCGACCGGCGTGCCGTCGACACCGCCCGCCTGTTGGCGGCCGATGCCGTGCAGCAGGTCGGGAACGGGCACCCGGGCACCGCGATGGCCCTGGCGCCGGCGGCATACACGATCTTTCAGAAGGTGATGCGTCACGACCCCGCCGATCCCGAGTGGACCGGTCGTGACCGCTTCGTCCTCTCCCCCGGGCACACCTCGCTGACGCTCTACACCCAGCTCTACCTCTCCGGGTACGAGCTGGAGCTCGACGACCTCAAGGCCTTCCGGACCCACGGCTCCAAGACGCCCGGCCACCCCGAGTACGGGCACACCGCCGGCGTCGAGACCACCACCGGGCCGCTCGGCCAGGGCGTCGCCAACGCCGTCGGCATGGCGATGGCCGCCCGCTACGAGCGCGGCCTGTTCGACCCCGAGGCCCCCGAGGGCGAGTCCCCCTTCGACCACACCGTCTGGGCGATCGTCTCCGACGGCGACCTGGAGGAGGGCATCTCCGCCGAGGCCTCCTCCCTCGCCGGCCACCAGAAGCTCGGCAACCTGGTCTTCGTCTACGACGACAACCACATCTCCATCGAGGGCGACACCGCCACCGCGTTCTCCGAGGACGTGCTGAAGCGGTACGAGGCCTACGGTTGGCACACCCAGCGCATCGAGCCCGGCGCCGACGGCGACATCGACGTACCCGCCCTGTACGCGGCCCTGAAGGCGGCCCAGGCCGAGACCGAGCGCCCCTCGATCATCGCGATGCGCACGATCATCGCCTGGCCCGCCCCGAACGCGCAGAACACCGAGGCCGCCCACGGCTCGGCGCTCGGGGCCGACGAGGTCGCCGCCACCAAGCGGGTCCTCGGCTTCGACCCGGAGCAGACCTTCGAGGTCTCGGACGAGGTCATCCGCCACACCCGGCTGGCCCTGGACCGGGGCGCCGAGGCGCACGCGGCCTGGGACAAGCAGATCTCCGTGTGGCGCGGTGAGCAGCCCGAGCGGGCCGAGCTCTTCGACCGGATCGTGGCCGGCCAGCTCCCCGAGGGCTGGGAGTCCGCGATCCCGGTCTTCGAGGAGGGCGGCTCCGTCGCGACCCGTGCCGCCTCCGGCAAGGTCCTCCAGGCGCTGGGCCCGGTGCTTCCCGAGCTGTGGGGCGGTTCCGCCGACCTCGCCGGCTCGAACAACACCACCATCGACAAGACGAGCTCCTTCCTGCCGAAGGGCAACGCGCTGCCGGAGGCCGACCCGTACGGCCGTACGATCCACTTCGGGATCCGCGAGCACTCCATGGCCGCGGAGATGAACGGCATCGCGCTGCACGGCAACACGCGGATCTACGGCGGCACCTTCCTGGTGTTCTCCGACTACATGCGCAACGCCGTGCGCCTGTCCGCGCTGATGCAGCTGCCCGTCACCTACGTCTGGACGCACGACTCCATCGGCCTCGGCGAGGACGGCCCGACCCACCAGCCGGTCGAGCACCTGGCGTCCCTGCGCGCGATCCCGGGCCTGAACGTCGTGCGCCCGGCCGACGCCAACGAGACCGCGATCGCCTGGGCCGAGATCCTCAAGCGGCACGCCACGAATCCGGCCCCGCACGGCCTCGCACTCACCCGCCAGGGTGTCCCGACGTACGCCCCGAACCCGGACGCGGCCAAGGGCGGGTACGTGCTCCGGGACTCCTCCACGGAGATCCCGGACGTCGTCCTCATCGCCACCGGCTCCGAGGTCCAGCTCGCCGTCGCCGCTCGGGAGCAGCTGGAGGCGGAGGGGGTGGGCACCCGGGTGGTGTCGATGCCGTCCGTGGAGTGGTTCGAGGAGCAGCCGCGGGAGTACCGGGAGCGCGTCCTTCCGCCGTCCGTGCGAGCCCGCGTCGCGATCGAGGCCGGCATCGGTCTCACGTGGTACCGCTTCACAGGTGACGCAGGACGCATCGTCTCCCTCGAGCACTTCGGCGCCTCCGCCGACGCCAAGACCCTGTTCGCCGAGTACGGCTTCACCCCCGAGAACGTCGTCGCGGCCGCCCGGGAATCCCTGGCCGCCGCGCGTGGTTGATCCGACCGCCAGAAAGAAGATGATCACTGTGACCGAAGCGACCGCTACCGCGGGAGCACTCAAGCGCCTGTCCGACCAGGGCGTCTCCATCTGGTTGGACGACCTGTCGCGCGGGCGGATCGAGTCCGGGAACCTCGCCGAGCTCGTCGCCACGAAGCACGTCGTCGGCGTCACCACCAACCCGTCCATCTTCCAGGCCGCCATCGGCTCCGGAGCGGGCTACGAGGAGCAGTTGAGCGACCTCGCCACCCGGGGCGTGACGGTCGACGAGGCCGTACGGATGATGACCACGGCCGACGTCCGTGCCGCCGCCGACGTGCTGCGACCGGTGTTCGACGCCACCGGCGGCCGGGACGGCCGGGTCTCCATCGAGGTCGACCCGCGTCTCGCCCACCAGACGGCGGCGACGATCGCCGAGGCCAAGCAGCTGGCCTGGCTGGTGGACCGCCCGAACGTCATGATCAAGATCCCGGCGACGAAGGCGGGCCTCCCGGCGATCACCGAGGTCATCGGCCTCGGGATCAGCGTCAACGTCACGCTGATCTTCTCGCTGGAGCGCTACCGCGAGGTCATGGACGCCTACCTGGCCGGTCTGGAGAAGGCGGCCGAGAAGGGCCTCGACCTCTCCACGATTCACTCCGTCGCCTCTTTCTTCGTCTCCCGGGTCGACTCCGAGATCGACAAGCGGCTCACCGTCCTCGGCACGGATCAGGCCCTCGCGCTCAAGGGGAAGGCGGCGCTCGCCAACGCGCGGCTCGCCTACCAGGCGTACGAGGAGGTCTTCGCCGGGGAGCGCTTCAACTCCCTCGGCGGCGCCCGCGCCAACAAGCAGCGCCCGCTGTGGGCCTCGACCGGCGTGAAGGACCCGTCCTACAAGGACACCCTCTACGTCGACGACCTGGTCGCCCCCGGCACGGTCAACACCATGCCGGAGGCCACGCTGAACGCCACCGCCGACCATGGCGAGATCACCGGCGACACGGTGACCGGCGGCTACGCGCAGGCCCGCGCCGACCTGGCCGCCGTTCAGGCGCTGGGGATCTCGTACGACGAGGTCGTGCGGCAGCTGGAGGACGAGGGTGTCGCCAAGTTCGAGGCGGCCTGGCAGGAGCTGCTTGACGCCGTCACGAAGTCGCTGAACAGCAAGGGAGTTGACGCGGAATGACCATCACCGCCGACTGGGAGAACCCCCTGCGCGACGAGCGCGACCGGCGTCTGCCCCGGATCGCCGGGCCCTCCGGGCTCGTCATCTTCGGTGTCACCGGCGACCTGTCCCGCAAGAAGCTGATGCCGGCCGTCTACGACCTCGCCAACCGCGGCATGCTCCCGCCGGGCTTCTCGCTCGTCGGGTTCGCCCGCCGGGACTGGGAGGACGAGGACTTCGCGCAGATCGTGCACGACTCCGTGCGCGAACACGCGCGGACCGAGTTCCGTGAGGAGGTCTGGCAGCAGCTCGCCGAGGGGATGCGGTTCATCCCGGGCGACTTCGACGACGACACGGCGTTCAAGCAGCTGCGCCAGACCGTCGAGGACCTCGACAAGGCCCGCGGCACCAGCGGCAACTACGCCTTCTACCTCTCCGTACCGCCGAAGTTCTTCCCGAAGGTCGTCCAGCAGCTCAAGAAGCACGGGCTGGCGAACGCTCCCGAGGGCTCCTGGCGGCGGGCGGTCATCGAGAAGCCGTTCGGCCGCGACCTGAAGAGCGCCCGCGAGCTCAACGCGCTCGTGCACGACGTGTTCGAGCCGGACCAGGTCTTCCGCATCGACCACTACCTGGGCAAGGAGACCGTCCAGAACATCCTGGCGCTGCGCTTCGCCAACCAGATGTACGAGCCGATCTGGAACCGCTCGTACGTCGACCACGTGCAGATCACGATGGCCGAGGACATCGGCATCGGCGGCCGGGCCGGCTACTACGACGGCATCGGCGCCGCCCGTGACGTCATCCAGAACCACCTGCTCCAGCTGATGGCGCTCACCGCCATGGAGGAGCCGGCCGCCTTCGACGCCGAGTCGCTGCTCACCGAGAAGCTGAAGGTCCTCAGGGCCGTGAAGCTGCCGGAGGACATCGGCAAGCACGCCGTGCGCGGGCAGTACGCGGGCGCCTGGCAGGGCGGCGAGAAGGTGCTCGGCTATCTGGAGGAGGACGGCATCGACCAGTCCTCCACCACGGACACGTACGCGGCCATCAGGCTGAACGTGGACAACCGACGCTGGGCGGGCGTCCCCTTCTACCTGCGCACCGGCAAGCGGCTCGGCCGCCGGGTCACCGAGATCGCGGTCGTCTTCCAGACGGCCCCGCACTCGCCCTTCGACTCCACGGCCACCGAGGAGCTGGGCTCCAACGCGATCGTCATCCGGGTGCAGCCGGACGAGGGCATGACGGTCCGGTTCGGCTCGAAGGTGCCGGGCACCTCGATGGAGATCCGGGACGTGACGATGGACTTCGCCTACGGCGAGTCGTTCACCGAGTCCAGCCCGGAGGCGTACGAGCGACTCATCCTGGACGTCCTCCTCGGGGACGCCAACCTGTTCCCGCGTCACCAGGAAGTGGAAGAGTCCTGGAAGATCCTCGACCCGATCGAGGAGTACTGGGCGAACCACGGCCGTCCGGCGCAGTACGCGTCGGGTACCTGGGGACCCGAGGAAGCCGACGAGATGCTCGCACGAGACGGACGGAGCTGGCGCAGGCCATGAAGATCGACCTGACCGACACCACGGCAAGCAAGATCAACAAGGCGCTGGTGCAGGGTCGCCGCGCCATCGGAACCCCCGCTGTGGGCATGGTCCTGACGATGGTGATCGTCACGGACGAGGAGAACGCCTACGACGCGATCAAGGCGGCCGAGGAGGCCTCGCACGAGCACCCCTCGCGCACCCTGGTCGTCATCAAGCGGCACGCCCGCACCGCCCGTGACCGGATGGCGTCCAAGCTGGACGCCGAGGTCCGGGTGGGCGCCGACGCCGGCACCGGCGAGACGGTCATCCTGCGGACCTACGGCGAGGTCTCCGACCACGCCGACTCCGTCGTGCTGCCGCTGCTGCTGCCCGACGCGCCGGTCGTCGTGTGGTGGCCGGTGGACGCGCCGGAGAACCCGGCGAAGGACCCGCTGGGCGCGCTGGCCCAGCGCCGGATCACCGACCTGTACGCCGTCGAGAACCCCCTCGATGTCCTGGCGGCCCGGGTCCGCTCCTACGCGCCGGGCGACACCGACCTCGCCTGGACCCGGCTGACGCCGTGGCGCTCGATGCTGGCGGCGGCCCTCGACCAGGCCCGCGCGGAGATCATCTCCGGGGCCGTGGAGGCCGAGGCCGACAACCCCGCCGCCGAACTGCTCGCGCGCTGGCTGGAGGCGCGGCTGAAGGTGAAGATCGACCGCGTGGTCAGCGACGGTCCGGTCGTCACGGCCGTCCGCCTGGGCACCGCGAACGGCGAGGTCGTCATCGACCGTCCCGAGGGCCCGCTGGCCACGCTGTCCCTGCCGGGCCAGCCGTCGCGCACCCTCGCGCTGAAGGTCCGCTCCACCTCCGAACTCATCGCCGAGGAGCTCCGCCGCCTCGACGCCGACGAGATGTACGCCGTGGCCCTGCGGGGCGAGGGGGGGTCCGATGGATCCGGCCGGTCCTGAGGGGCCGTACCTCCCGGTGACCGGCGACGCCGCGGGGGGTACTCCCCGCGGGGCAGTGCGTGCCGGGCCCCGTCCCGCCGGAAAGATCCATCAGACGCCCCCTCCGGGCACCAAGGAGATCCCTGTTCATGTCTGACTCCCCTCTTCTGACGCGTCGCCCCGAGTGGACGGCCCTGGAGGACCACCGAGCCGAGCAGCACGCGCATCTGCGTGAGCTGTTCGCCGAGGACCCGGGGCGCGCGGAGCGCTACGTGGTGCGCGTCGGCGATCTGCGCATCGACTACTCCAAGCACCTGATCACCGACGAGACCCTGGCCCTGCTTCAGGAACTGGCCGGCGCCACCGACGTGTTCGGACTCCGCGACGCCATGTTCCGGGGCGAGCGGATCAACCTCACCGAGGACCGGGCGGTCCTGCACACCGCGCTGCGGGCCCCGGCGGGCGCGGTGGTCGAGGTCGACGGCGAGAACGTCGTGCCCCGCGTGCACGCCGTCCTCGACAAGATGAGCGACTTCGCGAACCGGGTCCGCTCCGGTGAGTGGACCGGCCACACCGGCAAGCGGATCAAGAACGTCGTCAACATCGGCATCGGCGGCTCCGACCTCGGCCCCGCGATGGCGTACGAGGCCCTGCGGGCCTACACGGCACGGGAGTTGACCTTCCGATTCGTGTCCAACGTGGACGGCGCCGACCTGCACGAGGCGGTACGGGACCTGGACCCGGCGGAGACCCTGTTCATCGTCGCGTCCAAGACGTTCACCACGATCGAGACGATCACGAACGCCACCTCGGCCCGCACCTGGCTGCTCGACGGCCCCGCCGGACTCCACGACGACAAGGCCGTCGCCAGGCACTTCGTCGCCCTGTCGACGAACGCCGAGAAGGTCACGGACTTCGGCATCGACCCGGACAACATGTTCGAGTTCTGGGACTGGGTCGGCGGCCGCTACTCCTACGACTCGGCGATCGGCCTCTCCCTGATGATCGCCATCGGCCCGGACCACTTCCGGGAGATGCTCGACGGCTTCCGGATCGTCGACGAGCACTTCCAGAACGCCCCGGCCGAGGCCAACGCCCCGCTGATCCTCGGCCTGTTGGGCGTCTGGTACGGCAACTTCCACGGCGCCCAGTCGCACGCGGTACTGCCCTACTCCCACTACCTGTCGAAGTTCACCGCCTACCTCCAGCAGCTGGACATGGAGTCCAACGGCAAGTCGGTGGACCGTGACGGCAACCCCGTGGAGTGGCAGACCGGACCGGTGGTGTGGGGCACGCCCGGCACCAACGGGCAGCACGCCTACTACCAGTTGATCCACCAGGGCACCAAGCTCATCCCGGCCGACCTCATCGGCTTCGCCCGCCCGATCGACGAGCTGAGCGACGAACTCAAGGCGCAGCACGACCTGTTGATGGCCAACCTGTTCGCCCAGGGGCAGGCGCTCGCCTTCGGCAAGACCGCCGAGGAGGTGCGCGCGGAGGGCGTGGCCGAGGAGCAGGTGGCCCACCGCACCTTCCAGGGCAACCACCCGACCACGACCATCCTGGCGCGCGCGTTGACGCCCTCGGTCCTGGGCCAGCTCGTCGCCCTCTACGAGCACAAGGTGTTCGTCCAGGGCGCGATCTGGAACATCGACTCCTTCGACCAGTGGGGCGTCGAGCTCGGCAAGGTCCTCGCCAAGCGCGTCGAGCCCGCCCTGACCGAAGGCGCCGAGGTTCCCGGCCTCGACCCCTCCACCACCGCCCTCGTGGCCGCCTACCGTGAACTGAAGGAAGTGCTCTGACATGACAGCGATGCAGCTCGGCCTCATCGGCCTGGGCAAGATGGGCGGCAACATGCGCGAACGCATCCGCCGCGCCGGCCACACCGTCGTCGGCTACGACCGCAATCCCGAGGTGTCCGACGTGGCGAGCCTCGCCGAGCTGGTCGACAAGCTGGAGGCGCCGCGCACCGTGTGGGTGATGGTGCCGGCCGGCGCCGCCACCCAGTCCGTCGTGGACGAGCTCGGCGATCTCCTGTCACCGGGTGACACCGTGGTCGACGGGGGCAACTCCCGCTGGACGGACGACGAGAAGCACGCCGAGGAGCTGGGCGCCAAGGGCATCGGCTTCGTCGACGCCGGTGTCTCCGGCGGTGTGTGGGGCCTGAAGAACGGCTACGCGCTCATGGTCGGCGGCGACAAGGAGCACGTGGACCGGCTCCAGCCGATCTTCGAGGCGCTCAAGCCCGAGGGGCCGTACGGCTATGTCCACGCGGGCAAGGTGGGCGCCGGGCACTTCTCCAAGATGGTTCACAACGGCATCGAGTACGCCATGATGCAGGCGTACGCCGAGGGCTGGGAGCTGCTGGAGAAGGTCGAGTCGGTGGACAGCGTGCGGGAGGTGTTCCGCTCCTGGCAGGAGGGGACCGTCATCCGCTCCTGGCTGCTTGACCTCGCGGTCAACGCCCTCGACGAGGACGAGCACCTGGACAAGCTCAAGGGCTACGCGGAGGACTCCGGCGAGGGTCGCTGGACCGTGGAGGCGGCGATCAACAACGCGGTGCCGCTGCCCACGATCACGGCGTCGCTGTTCGCCCGGTTCGCGTCCCGCCAGGACGACTCCCCGCAGATGAAGATGATCGCGGCGCTGCGCAACCAGTTCGGCGGGCACGCCGTAGAAGCGAAGAAGTAGGCGCGCCGTGGGGGATCTCCTTCTGGTCCGCCACGGTGAGACGGAGTGGAGCGTGTCGGGACAGCACACCAGCTGGACCGACCTGCCCCTCACCCAGCACGGCGAGGAACAGGCCAAGTCACTCGCTCCGCTCCTCTCGGACCGGACCTTCTCGCTCGCGCTCACCAGTGAGCTGGACCGCGCGATACGCACCGCCGAACTGGCGGGCATCACCGGGGCCTTGACCGACCCCGACCTCCACGAGTGGGACTACGGCGCCTACGAGGGCGTCACCACCGTCGACATCCACCGCACCCGGCCCGACTGGAACCTGTGGACCGACGGGGTCCCGCCCGGCCCGGACGGACACCCCGGCGAATCCCCTGAGGACGTCGGCCGCCGCGCCGACCGGGTCCTCACCCGGGTCGACGCCGCCCTCCCGGACGGAGACGTGGTCCTCGTGGCCCACGCCCACTTCCTGCGGGTCCTGACGGCCCGCCGGCTGGGGCTGCCACCGGCGGACGGCCGGCTGTTCCAGCTGGCTACCGGGACGGTGAGCCGTCTTTCGACGGAACACGACCGCCCGGTGATCGCGGAGTGGAACACGAGGGCCTAGCACGGCAGTTGTGGACGGCCCGGGAGCTCAGGCTCCCCGGCCGTCGTCGTCCGCGGGCCGGTTGACACCGTGACGTGCGCGATGGAGAGTCACGGCTGATGGAGATCGACAACCTGACCCCGGCCGAACTGCGGGTGTGGCGTGCCTTCCCCCGGGGAGAGGCCGTGGACTTCCGGGTGGCGGAGGACGAGGACGTGGCGGGCGGCGCCGAGTGGGGCGCCGAACGGACCGTGCGGGCTTCCGTGCTGCGGGCGCTGATGCTCAACGGACCGCAGGAGGACGGGGAGATACCCGCCCTCAAACTGGCGGGCGCCCGGATCACCGGTGTGCTCGCGCTCCAGTACGGGACGGTCGACCACGCCGTACGGCTCAGCCACTGCCACTTCGACGACGTACCGGTGCTGTACGGCTGCCGGGTACGCCAGTTGAACCTCAGCGACTCCGTGCTGCCCGGACTGACCGCCGCCACGCTGCGTGTGGAGGCCGTGCTGCGGCTGACGGGCTGCCTGGTGAACGGCCCGGTGCGGCTCGGCGGGGCGCGGATCGCCGGGGCGCTGTTCATGGACCGGGCCGAGATCGTCGCGGACGAGGCCGCGGAACCCGCGCTCCAGCTCAACCACATGAGCCTCGGCGACGATCTGTGGGCGCCGGGGCTCCGCGTGCACGGCGAGATCCGCCTCAACGGCGCCACCGTCGCCGGTTCCGTCAACCTCAACGACGCCCGGCTCAGCCACCCCGGCGACATCGTCCTCGACGGGCAGACCCTGGTCGTGGAGGGCGACGTCCATCTGCGCAGGGCGCACACCTTCGGCTGGGTCGGCCTGCGGGGCGCCCGGATCGCGGGCCGCCTCGACTTCTCGTACGCGCATCTGTCGAACCCGGGCGACGCGGCGCTCCGGGCGAACAGTTCCACCATCGGGGAGCTCTGGCTGCGCAAGGGGCCGCCCATCCAGGGGACCCTCAGCCTGCGCCGCGCCCAGATCGACGACCTGTTCCTGGAACCCGAAGTGGTGCCGGAGGAGGTCCAGTTCAACAAGCTCGTCTACACCTCGCTCACGCCCCAGGAGCCGGCCGAGCGCCGCCTGCCCATGCTGGAGCGCGACCGCGAGGGCTATGTCCCGCACGCCTACGAGCAGTTGACCGCCGCCTACCGCCGCATCGGCGACGACCGGGCCGCCCGACTGGTCCAGCTCGCCAAGCAGCGCCGCCACCGCGCCACGCTCGCCTGGTACGGACGCCTGTGGGGCCACGTCCAGGACGCCACCGTCGGCTACGGCTTCCACCCCCTGCGGGCCTGCGTCTGGCTGCTCTCCCTGCTCGCCGTCGGCACGCTCGCCTACGGCCTGCACCACCCGCCGCCGCTCAAGGCGGACGAGGCCCCCCACTTCAACGCGCTCTTCTACACCCTCGACCTGCTGCTGCCGGTGATCTCCTTCGGCCAGGAAGGCGCCTTCGCCCCGCAGGGCTGGTACCAATCACTGTCGTACGCCCTGGTCATCGCGGGCTGGATCCTGGCGACGACGGTCTTCGCGGGTGTCACTCGGACCGTCAACCGCCAGTGAGGCGGGGCTACTTGGGGGCGCCGACCACGCCCGCCAGTTCCGCGATGTCCGCCAGCATCCGCGCCGCGTCCGGCTCCCGCCCCGTGAACAGCCGGAACGCGTCGGCGGCCTGGAAGACGGCCATGCCGCCCCCGTCCAGAGTGGCGCAGCCGAGCGCGCGAGCGGTGCGCAGCAGTTCCGTCTCCAGCGGGCGGTAGACCACCTCGGCGACCCACAGCCCGGGGTGGAGCAGTTCGGCCGGCAGGGGCAGGCCGGGGTGGGCGGCCATGCCGGTGGGGGTGGCGTGCACGAGGCCGTCGGCGTCGGCGAGCAGCGGGGCGAGCCGGTCCGGGCCGGCCGCGGCCGCGCGTCCCTCACCGAAGTGCCGGTTCAGGGCGGCGGCGAGGTCGGCGGCCCGGTCGGCGAGCGCGTCGACGACGGTGACGCGTCCGGCGCCCAGGGTGAGCATGGCGTGCGCGACGGCCGCCCCCGCGCCCCCCGCCCCCAGCTGCACGACCCGCTCCAGGGGCACGTCGGGCAGCCCGCGCGCGAAGGACGCGGCGAAGCCGGTGACGTCGGTGTTGTGTCCGGTCGTGCGGCCGTTGTCGAAGACGACGGTGTTCACCGCGCCGAGCGCCTCCGCCTGCGGGGCGAGCGCGTCCAGGTGCCCGATGACCAGCTGCTTGCACGGGTGGGTGATGTTCAGCCCGTCGAAGCCCAGGTCCCGGGCGGCCCGCACCAGCTCGCCGACCCCCTCGGGGCCCGCACCCAGCACGTCGATGTCGATGAGCCGGTACACATAGCGCAGGCCCTGCCGGTCCGCCTCCCGCTCGTGCAGCGCCGGGCTCAGCGAGGGGCCGATGCCGGCGCCGATCAGTCCGACGAGAAACGAGTCCCTGGCCACGCGGACCTCCCAGTCCAAAGCTAATGTACGAACCAGTACGTTAGCTATATCAGCCGACAGGTCGCCGGGGAAGAGCCGGACGGCGCCTTCTAGAATCTGCGGCACCGGCCGCCCACTCGAAGGAACCCGATGACCAGCGTCGACGAACCGGCACGACCAGGCGGGCGGATCCGCGACGCCGCCCGCACCCAGGCCGAGATCCTCGACGTGGCGACCCAGGAGTTCGCGCGGGCCGGCTACGACGGCGCCCGCGTCGACGAGATCGCCGCCCGCACCCGCACCACCAAACGGATGATCTACTACTACTTCGGCGGCAAGGAGCAGTTGTTCACGGCCGTCCTGGAGCGGGCGTACGGCGTGATCCGGGAGGCCGAACAGGAGCTGGACGTCGAGCACCTGGACCCGGTCGCGGCGATCCGGCGCCTCGCGGAGGTGACCTTCGACCACCACGAGCAGCACCCCGACTTCATCCGCCTGGTCAGCATCGAGAACATCCACGGGGCCGAGCACATCGCCGCCTCCGAGAAGCTCGGCAGGATCGGCTCCCCCGCACTCGACGTGATCGGCCGCATCCTGGCCTCGGGGCGGGAGTCCGGCCTGTTCACGGCCGACGTGGACGCGGTGGACCTGCACGCGATGATCAGCTCGTTCTGCTTCTTCCGGGTGGCCAACCGGCACACCTTCGGCGCGCTCTTCGGCCGCGACCTGGTCGCGCCGGAGCAGCGCGAGCACTACCGGGCCATGCTGGGCGACATGGTGATCGCCTACCTGACGGCGGACCGCGCGGCGGACTGATCCGGCACGTCCGGACCCCTTGACACCCAGGAAGCGCGGGCGCACGATCCTCGGCAACCGCTACTAACTACCCAGTGGGTTAATTAGCTGGGTAGCTCCCGGAGTCCCCCGAAGGAGCAACGCCGTGTCCGTCCCCGCCGAAGCCGTCGGGCAACCGAAAAAGGCCGCCACCGCCGCCTGGATCGGCAGCGCCCTGGAGTACTACGACTTCTTCATCTACGGCAGCGCCGCAGCCCTGATCTTCCCGAAGGTGTTCTTCGACGAGTCCGACCCGGCCACCGCGACCCTGCTGTCGCTGGCCACGTTCGGTGTCGCCTACGCGGCCCGGCCGGTCGGCGCCCTCTTCCTCGGGCATTTCGGCGACCGGGCCGGGCGCAAGAAGATCATGGTCTTCACGCTGATCCTGATGGGCCTGTCGACGTTCCTCATCGGCTGTCTGCCCACCCGCCACCAGGTCGGCACCCTCGCCCCGGTCCTGCTGGTGCTGTGCCGGGTCCTCCAGGGCATCTCGGCGGCCGGAGAGCAGGCCAGCGCCAACTCCATGAGCCTGGAACACGCGCCGGCGCGCCGACGGGGCTTCTTCACGAGCTTCACCCTCAGCGGCACCCAGGGCGGCCAACTGCTCGCCACCCTGGTCTTCCTGCCGGTCGCCGCGCTGCCCGAGGACCAACTGCTGTCCTGGGGCTGGCGCGTGCCGTTCTGGCTGAGCGTGGTGGTCGCCGTGGTCGGTTTCGTGATCCGCCGCAAGCTGGACGAGACACCAGCCTTCGCGCAGCAGGCCGCCTCCGAGGGCGTCCCGAAGCTCCCGCTGGCGGTGCTGCTGCGGGAGCACTGGGCGGACGTGCTGCGGGTGATCGGGGGCGCGCTGATCGCCTCGGTCTCCACGATCTTCACGGTGTGGGCGCTGGCGTACGCGACGAGCGACGCGGTCGGGATGAGCCGTTCCTCGATGCTGTGGGTGGGCGCGCTGGCCAACCTCGTCGCGCTCGCCGCGATCCCGGCGTGGGCCACGCTGTCGGACCGCGTCGGCCGGCGCCCGGTCTTCCTGATCGGCGCGGCGGGCAGCGCGGTGACGATGTTCCTCTACCTCTGGGCGATCTCCACGGGCAACTACCCGCTGACGCTGCTGCTCGGCATCGTCACGTTCGGTGTCGTCTACAGCGCCGCGAACGGCGTCTGGCCGTCCTTCTACGGCGAGATGTTCTCCACCCGGGTCCGGCTGTCCGGCATGGCGATCGGCACGCAGATCGGTTTCGCGGTGGCGGGTTTCGCGGTCACCTTCGCGGCACGGATCGCGGGCCCCGACGGCACCGACTGGTCCTCGGTGGCCCTGTTCACCGCGGCCCTGTGCGTCCCGCCGGTGATCGCCGCCCTGACGGCCCGCGAGACACACAAGGTCCCCACGGAGGACCTCGGCTCACGTGCGCCCCGGGAGGCGTCCCGCCCGGCGAAGGTGACGGCCTGACCCTGCCCCCTCCCTGCAGGCACGGGGGGCTCGGGCCTGCCCGCCCGCTGCGCCTACCCGTTCGACCAGCCCCGCGTGCACAGCACCAGCCGGTACCCGTCCGGGTCCGCCACCGTGACGCCCCACTCGTTCCAGTACGGGTTCGGCGACCGCACCTGTCTGCCGCCGTGGGCCTCCAGGCGGGCGACGAGGTCCTCCGGCACCGGACCGTCGACGTAGATCACCAACAGGTCCTCCTCGGTGGGGCGGGGTTCGACGGGGCTGCCCTGCTCCTGGACCAGTTCCAGGTGCCAGCCGGCGTCCGGCCATCCCAGCATCAGGAGGTCGTGCTCACCGGGCTCGGGGCCGCCCTCGGCCCGCCACACGACACCCAGGCCGAGCCCCTCGACCCAGAACCGTTCGGCGACGGCCAGGTCCCGGGAGGGGCGGGCGACGCGGATGTGGCTGCGGCCGTTGACGGGCATGCTGACCTCTTCCCTCGGTGTGCCGGTCAGCGTAGGCAGCCGCCGGCCCCCGGGACATCGGCCGTCCGCCCTGCGCCGCTGGTCGTAGGACCGACGGGCCCCAGGGGCGCGGGGAACTGCGCGACCAGCCACATCGCACCCGCACCCCGACAACCGAACCCGGCACCCCCCTGGGCGCCCCGCCCAAGCCGGTCAGCCGCCGATCGCCCCGACGGGAATCCCGTACGCCCGCTCCACCCGCAGCCGCAGCACCAGCCGCCGGTCCCGGACCATGGCCGCCCGGTAGTCGTCCCAGTCGGGATGTTCGCCCTGGACGTCCCGGTACAGGCGGACGAGTTCCTCGACCGTGTCGTCGTGCGGGTCCTGCGCCACCGGGGTGAGGTCGGCCGTGCCCTCGGCGACCGTGTAGGCCCACCGGTCCGACGTCGTCACGTGGTACGAGGCACGGGGGTCCCGGCGCAGATTGCGGGTCTTGGCACGGTCGTCGGTGAGGGAGACCCGGATGATCCGCTCGTCGGGGTAGTAGGCGTGGGTGACGTTCGACAGCTGGGGGCGGCCGTCGCGCTTGAGGGTGACCAGCACCCCGCCGTGGCTCTCGGAAAGCAGCCGGAACAGTGCGTCCTGCGTCGCGTCATCGGTCATGACACGATCAACCGGCCCGGCCGCACCCCGCATTCCCCCCACCGCGGAATCCCGGCCGACCCGCGGCTCGCCGTGGTTTTCTGAGCGACGATGATGTCTGAGGTGGTCGGGACCGGGTATGTCGGTCCCCACCTCGACGGATGCGCGACGGAGGAAAGCAATGGCACAGCTTCGGCAAGAGGTCGATCCCGGTGAGGTGGGGCTGGACGCGAAGGCGCTCGACCGCCTGGACCAGCACTTCGCCCACTACGTCGACGAGGGCCGGATGCCCGGCTTCCTGGTGTCCGTCGCCCGCGGCGGCCGCGTCGCCCACCTCACCGCGCACGGCCACCGTGACCTCGCGGCCCGACTTCCGGTCGAGGCGGACACCCTGTGGCGGATCTACTCGATGACCAAGCCGGTCACCGCCGTGGCCGCCCTGATCCTGGTGGAGGAGGGCCGGCTGTCGCTGGACGACCCGGTCGCCGAGTATCTGCCGGCGTTCGCGCAGCCCCGGGTCTACGTGGACGGCTCCGGCGACAGCCTCACGACCCGCCCCGCGGACGGTCCCATCCTGGTCCGGCATCTGATGACCCACACCGCGGGCCTGACCTTCGCCTTCTACCACTCCCACCCGGTCGACGCCCTCTACCGCGAGGCCGGACTGGACTCGTCCGTGCTGCCGGGCTCGGACCTCGCCAAGACGGTCGACGTGTACGCGAGCCTGCCGCTCCAGTTCGAACCGGGCACCCAGTGGAACTACTCCGTCGCCTCCAACGTCCTGGGCCGCGTCATCGAGATCGCGTCCGGCCAGACCCTCGACACGTTCTTCGCCGAGCGGGTCCTCGGCCCGCTCGGGATGACCGACGCCGGGTTCTGGGTGACGGACGAACAGGCGGACAGGCTCGCGGAGTTGTACGGCGAGAAGGACGACGGCACCATCGAGCCGGTCCCCGGACTGCCGCTGCGGGGCCGCCCCCGCCTGCTGTCCGGCAGCGGCGGCCTCGCGGCATCGGCGTACGACGTCCACCGCTTCGCGGAACTGCTGCGCCGCCGCGGCGAACTGGACGGCACCCGCCTGCTGTCCCCCGAGACCGTGGACCTGATGACCTCCAACCACCTCCCGGGCGGCGCCGACCTGCGTGCCTTCGGCACCAAACCGGCCCACGACGAGCCCGGCAACGACGGCGTCGGCTTCGGCCTCGGCGTCTCCGTGGTGATCGACCCCGCCCGCACCCTGGCGCCCTCGACACTCGGTACCTACGGCTGGAGCGGGGCGGCGTCCACGACCTTCTGGGTCGACCCGGGCCGCGATCTGACCGTGCAGTTCTTCACCCAGGTGCGCCCGAAGTCGCTGAAGCTCTTCCCCGACCTCAAGCGGCTGGTCCACGAGGCCGTCACGGCGTAGGCGCCTACTGATCGACCCGCAGGGTGAAGTGCACACCGCCGCGGGCGAGTTCGCCCAGCCACTGCTCCGAGCGGTCTGCGGTCTCCGCCGCGCGGTTCAGCCCTGCCGGGAGGGAGCCGTCCAGGATGTGGCCGACGCCCAGGGCGAGGGTCCGGGAGACGCAGCGGGCCATGGCGCTGTCCTCCTCGTCACCCACCAGGTCGAGCAGATAGCCGCCGGACCAGGTGCGGCCGTCCTGCGCGCGCACGTCGAGGGAGACGGCGAGGACGACCCGGTCGCGGTCGGTGTCCGTCGTGGGGTACCTGGCAGCCAACTCCTGGGCCAGGGCGGCGATCCGGGTGTCGTCGCCGGTCCTCAGCTCCTCGAAGACCGGCTCCCAGGCGCGCAGCCAGCCGTCCAGCCGCAGGGTCCCGCGCACGAAGGTCCGCGGGGTCCAGGCGTCCGGCAGTCCGTACTGCTCGACGAAGGGCACGCTGTCACGGTTGGGGTAGACCTCGAAGGTCTCGCCGTCGACGACATGGCGCCGGGTCGCCTCCCAGGGACGCTCGGCGGTGGTCGGGGTGCCCTGGTCGATGTAGCGGGCGGGCGAGCGCAGGGCGTTCAGGACTCCGGCGGGGGCCCAGCTGAAGCGGTACCTGAAGTCGTTCGGGACGGCGGGCACACCACCGCAGTAGGAGGTGAGGCCGTACGACGCCGGTGTCGCGTCGCCGATCGCCTCGCGGGCCCGGGCGACGAGGCCGTGGGCGAAGAGGTGGTCGATGCCCGGGTCGAGGCCGGCCTCGGTGAGGACCACGAGCCCGGCCTTGTGCGCCATGGGCACGTGTTCGAGGACGGCGTCGGACACATAGCTGGAGCAGGCGAAGTGGGCGTTCTCGCGCACGCACGCGGCGAGGATCCCGGCGTGCTCGGGGGCGGGCAGCATCGACACGACGACGTCCCCGGGGGCCAGTTCGGCCGCGAGCGCGGCGAGCGTATACGCGCGGGGCGCGGCCCGTCCGTTGATACGCAGCCCTTCGAGGGCCTCTTCCGCCCGCTCCTCCGTGCGGTGCCACAACAGCACACGGTCGGCCGTGTCGCACAGTGCGGCCAGACCGCTGCCGGTGGAGAGTCCGGCGCCGATCCAGTGGACGGTGCCGCTCGCGGGAACCAGGTCAGACACGGCGGAACTCCCCTTCGTCGATGCCGAGTTCACGGCACGCCTGATGGAACCGGTCCAGGCAGCGCGCCCAGGGGCCGCCGACCCCGAACTCCAGCAGCAGGGGCAGCAGCGATCCGGAGAACCCGACGCTGGACTCCTCGGGGAGCAGGGACGGCAGGTTGTCGATGGCGATCAGGTCGAGCGGGGGTTCCTTGTGCAGCCGTCGGACGGGCTCGGCCCACTCGGTGGTGCGGTCGTAGACCGGCAGGACGTTCAGGGGCGAGCCGACGTCGCAGGTGACGTCGGAGAGGGTGCGCAGCCGGCGGGCCGGGTCGTCCAGGTCCGCCTCGCGGACGAAGGGCGGGATCGGGCTGGTGGCGAGGACGCAGTTCACCAGCACGTCGTGGGCGAGCAGGGCGGGGCGGTCCAGGTCGCGGGTCTCGTCGAGGTCCCAGCAGGTCGGCTCGACCCCGGCGGCCCGCAGCGCGACGCGGGCGCCCCGGCCGCTGCGCCCCAGGGCTCCGATCACCAGGGCCGTGAACTCCTCGTCCCCGGCGACGGGCCGCAGCGCCTCCTGAAGTTCTTCCTGCGAGGTGGGCGTGAGGGGGGCGGCCAGCCTCCCGCGGTGCTGGAGCACGGCCAGGGCCGCGCCGAGGTAACCGGCCCAGTAGCCGAAGGCGGCGAGCCTGCGGCCGTGGTCGTCGACCAGGTACTCCAGGTCGAGGAGGGCTCCTCCCCCGGCGGCGAACCGGCGCAGCAGCTCCTCGGCGCCCGGCTGCTCCTTGTACGCGTGCCCGAAGAAGACGTGCCGGTGCGTCAGGGCGGCGGGCTCGTCGGGGAGTTCCTTGAGGCCGACGACCACGGCGTCCTCGGGCGCCCGGGAGGCCCAGGAACCCGCGGGGGCGACACGGCAGCCGACCGCCGCGTACTGCTCGATCGGGAAGATCCGCTGCGGGGACTCCTCGACGGTCAGCGTCACGCCGCTGTCGACGAGTCGCCGGGCGTCGGACGGCACGAGGGGCGTGCGCCGCTCGGTGGAGCGGACCTCGTGGCGCAGCCACAGATGGAGCTCGGTCATACGCGGTTGGCCTCCGGGCGCGGGGCGTCGGCCGCGAACCGGCCGGCGCTGAGCGGGCTGATGTCCACGAAGGGTACGCGGCCGAGGTACAGGTCGCGGACGACCTCGCCGACGGCCGGTCCCTGGAGGAAGCCGTGGCCGGAGAAGCCGGTCGCGTACAGGAAGCGGGAGACCGAAGTCGCCTCGCCGATCAGGGCGTTGTGGTCGGGAGTGATCTCGTACAGGCCGGCCCAGCCGCCGGTGCGGCGCAGGTCGAGGAGAGCGGGGGCGCGGTGCTGCATGGCCTCGGCCAGGCGGGGGATCCAGCGGTCGTGGGTGGCGGTGTCGAAGCCGGGTCTCTCGTCGGGGTCGGACATGCCGAGGAGGAGGCCGGGGCCCTCGCGGTGGAAGTAGAGGCTGCTGGTGAAGTCGATGGTCATGGGGAGGCCGGGCGGCAGTGCGGCGACCGGTTCGGTGACCGCGATCTGGCGGCGCAGCGGCTCGACCGGCAGGTCCACGCCGACCATCGCGCCGACGGCCCGCGACCAGGCACCGGCCGCGCAGATCACCGTGCCGGTGGCGATCCGGCCCCTGGTCGTCGTCACGGCGGTGATGTCGTGGCCGTGCCGTTCGATGCCGGTGACCTCGGTGTGCCGGAGGATCGTCAGGCCGTGGCGGCGGGCGTCGGCCGCGTAGCCGTACACCACGGACTCCGGGGTGCAATGGCCGTCCTCGGGCGAGAAGGCGGCGGCGAGCAGGCCGTCGGTGGTGATGAGCGGGGACAGCCGGCGCGCCTCGGCCGGGTCGATCATGCGGCTCGGGACGCCGAGGCTGTTCTGGAGCCGCACGCTCTGCTCGAAGGAGGCGACCTCCTCGGGCGTCGACAGCAGGAACAGATATCCGACCCGGTGCAGGCCGATGTCCTGTCCTGTCTCCTCCCCGAACCGGCCGAACGCCTCCAGGCTGCGGGCCCCGAGCCGGATGTTGAGCTCGTCGGAGAACTGCGCCCGTACCCCGCCCGCCGCCTTCGAGGTGGAGCCGGAGGCGAGCTCGTCCCGCTCGACGAGCACCACGTCCCGTACGCCCGCGCGCACCAAGTGGCGGGCGATGCTCGTCCCCATGACCCCGCCGCCGATGACGACGACCTCGGCCGTGCGCGTGCTCACCGGCGCTCCCCCTCGGCCGCCCGCACCACGACGCGGGCGGCGGCCGCGTGCTGGTGGACGGTGTCACCGGGGGCGGCCCGGGCCACGGCTCGTCCGGTCGATACGTCACCCAGGCCGACGAGACCGGTCGCCGGCCCCGTCCGGAGCACGCCCCCGACCGACCCGGCGTGCTCCGCCGCGGTCGCCGGGTCGTTCACGACGACGGCCGCCGATCGCCGTAGGACTCCGGTGTCCGCCTCCCGGCGGGTTGCCTCGAAGGCGCCCCCGCCGACCACCGTGCACCCGGACGCGGGCGACGTCCCGCGCAGCACCGGTGTCGTACTCGGCGTGCGGGCAGCGAGCAGGCAGGCGCCCGCCATCGCCTCCTCGGTGTCCCCGGGCGCCTCGCGCGCGCGGGCGATCCCCCGCCCCCGGGCCTGAGTGCCCAAGCCCAGAACGGCGAGGTAGGTGGTGTCGGGCACGGCGGCACCGCGGCCGGCCACCAGGTCGCCCGGGGCCGCGTCGCGCGGGCGCGTGACCCGCTGTCCGGGGAGGAGGACGTCGTCGGTCATTCCCTCTTCCTGTCCGGATCCGGCCACCCGGAATCCGCCCGACGATCAGGACAGGTGGGCCACCGCGTCCAGATGGGGCAGGACGTGGTCCAGTCGCTCCCGCTTGGTGCGCAGATAGGTGATGTTGCTCTCGCACGGCGTGATCAGCAGCGGCACCGTCTCGGTGACCTCGATACCGTGCCGTTGCAGCGCCTCGCGCTTGCGCGGGTTGTTGGACATCAGGCGGACCGAGTTCACGCCCAGGTCGTGGAAGATGCCGGCGGCGACACCGTAGTCGCGGGAGTCCACCGGCAGACCGAGCGCGAGGTTCGCCTCGACGGTGTCCAGGCCCTCCGCCTGGAGCGCCATCGCGCGCAGCTTGGCGAGCAGGCCTATGCCCCGGCCCTCGTGGCCGCGCAGATAGACGACGATGCCGCTGCCCTCCTTGACCACGGCCCGCAGCGCGGCGTCCAGCTGGTCACCGCACTCGCAGTGCTGGGAGCCGAAAGCGTCACCGGTCAGGCACTCGGAATGCAGCCGCACGAGGACGTTCTCCGCGTCGATGTCACCGTAGACCAGGGCGACCTGTTCGTCACCGCGGTCGTGATCGAGGTAGCCGACCGCCTGGAATTTCCCGTACACGGTGGGCAGCGGGGCATTCACCACGCGTTCCACCCCGGTGCGCTGCGGTGCCTTCTTGCCGAGTACGCCAACGTAATCTGTCATGATCTGTTTCCTAAGCAGAGACGAAAGGCCGTGAAAAGATGAGCGGTTCGGAAATACGGTCGGCGGCGTACGGTCTGTTGCCGACGGACACTACGGAAGACGTACGGACGCGGGGCGCGGGCGTCTCAACTCAGGTCGCCGTCCTTCCGGTCGGGAGCTTCGAACAACACGGTCCGTACCTTCCCCTGGCGACCGACACCCTCGTCGCGTGTGCCGTCGCGCGGGAGATCGCCGCGGCGTACCCGGTGCACCTCCTCCCCCCGGTGACGATGTCCTGCTCGCACGAGCACGCGGCCTGGCCGGGGACCGTCAGCATCTCCGCCGTCACCCTTCACTCGGTGGTACAAGACATCGCCGCCTCGCTGCGCCGCTCGGGCGTCGAGGCTCTGGTCGTGGTCAACGGCCACGGGGGGAACTACGTGCTGGGCAACGTCGTCCAGGAGGCCTCCGCCCGCGGGGAGCGGATGGCGCTGTTCCCGGCCGCGGAGGACTGGGAGACCGCCCGTACGGAGGCGGGAGTGGTCACCTCGCTGCTCACCGACATGCACGCGGGAGAAATCGAGACCTCCATTCTTCTGCACACGCACCCGGAAAGTCTCCGCCCCGGTTACGAGACCTCCGATTTCGTCGCGGACGACCGTCGTCATCTCCTCACCCTCGGTATGTCCGGTTACACCGATTCCGGTGTCATCGGGCGCCCTTCACTGGGCTCGGCGGAAAAAGGGAAAGCCTTGCTGGAGAGCCTCGCGGCATCCTTCGGGACGTATTTCTCGATGCTGACCGCGTCCGGCGACGGCGCCGAGTAGGGCTTCGCCGGGCGCCGCAGACCCTGGTACCAGCGGGCGACCAGGACGGCCGCGCCCGGCAGGCTCGCCACGAAGCTGAGGACGCCGTACACGATCGCGGTCGCGAGGCCGGCGCCGGCGCCGAGGCCCATGGCGGCGAACGCCCAGGCGGTGACGCCCTCCCGGGGGCCGAAGCCGCCGATGTTCAGGGGCAGTCCCATGGCGAGCAGGGCGAGCACGGCCAGCGGCAGCAGGGCGGCGACGGAGGCGTCGGAGCCCGCGATGCGTGCGGCGAGCACGAACATCCCGAGGTGGCCGGCGAGGACGACGGCCGAGGAGAGCGTGACGCCGGGCCAGTTGCGGCGGGACAGCAGCGCCTCGCGGGCCTCGCCGAGGGTCGCGCGCAGCATCCGGCCGCGACGGGTGGAGGGGGCCCGGTTCATCCGCAGGGCCACGACGACGGCGAGCGCGCCGAGGCCGGCCAGGCCGGCGACGGGGGCGAGGTGGCGGGCCTGGGCCAGCACCGGGGAGTCCATGGTGAGCAGCACGGCACCGCCGACGACCGCCAACGCGATCTGACCGGCGACCCGTTCGAGGACGACCGCCCGTACTCCGCGGCCCATGTCGCCGGCGCTCTGTCCGTGGCGGACCGCGCGGTGCACGTCGCCGAGGACACCGCCGGGCAGGGCCGCGTTCAGGAACAGGGCACGGTAGTAGTCGGCCACGGCCTCGCCGAGGGGCAGCCGGATGCGCAGCCCGCGGGCCACCAACTGCCAGCGCCAGGCGCTGAACACGGTGGTCAGCACGCCGATCGCGAGGGCCGCCAGCAGGGCGGGGCCGTCGATCCGGCGCAGCCCGTCCAGGAAGACGCCGGTGCCGAGGCGCCACAGCAGGAGGGCGAGGATGGTGACCCCGGCGACCGTGCCGAAGTGGGTGCGCAGGGCGCGGGAGTTGAGGACGGCGCGCAGGGCCGTACGCCACCGGGGGGCTGCGGGGTGAGCGGGCTCGGGCCGGGCCGCGGTCACGATCACGCCGATCCGGTCGTGGGAGACGGCGGCTTCGGCCAGGTCCCCGGCGGGCACGCCGGCGGCTTCGAGGATCTCGGCCCGGGCCACGAGTGCGTCGGTCCGTGCGGTGAGCAGCTCGTCCCGGGTCTGGACCACCTCGGCCCGCAGGGTGCGGGCCCGGTGGGAGAGCGTGCCCGGCCCGGCCGGGTCCGCGGGTCGCCGTACGGGCAGCGGCGCCTTGGTGCGGCCGGTGCCGCGGGCCGAGAGGTCCGTGTCCGGCCGCACCGTCTCCACGCTCATGACGCTCCGCCCGTCGGACGGGACAGCGCCAGCAGGTCGCTGTGGTGGACGACGACCTTCAACTCGCCCGCGCGGCAGGCCTCCAGACGGTCCTGGAGGTAGCGCTCGGCACGCTCCTTCAGTTCGGGGCGCTCCTCGACGGCCGCGCCGACCCAGCCGCGCAGCCACTGCGCGGTGAGCGCGGACTCGGCGGGGCCCAGGCGCCAGGCGCTCGGGTGCAGCCGGACCGTCGCGCCCCGCTCGGAGAAGGCCTCGCAGGCGACGGTGACGGCGTCCGGGCCGAGCAGTCCGCCGCGCCGCTGGTGGGCGTTGAACGCGTCGGCGATCTCCTCGTCCAGCGGGTCGGCCGGGGTGAGTTCGACGCGGCCCGCCACGGACAGGGTGAGCAGGGCCGGGCATCCGGCGCCCGTGCAGGCCGCGGCGAGGGTGTCGATCTCCTCGCGGGTGAGGACGTCCAGGAGCGCGGAGGCCGTCACCAGGGACGCGCCGGCGAGGGCGTCCGGGGTGAGCAGGCCGACGTCGCCGCGGCGCGTCTCGACGGTGACCCGGCTGCCGTCGGCCGCGGAGCGCGGGGAGGCGACGGCCGCGAAGTGCAGGAGGTAGGGGTCCCGGTCGTGCAGGATCCAGTGCTGGGGGCCGTCCAGACGGGACGCGAGCCAGCGCCCCATCGAGCCGGTGCCGCAGCCCAGGTCGTGGATGACCAGTCCGGCCTTGCCCGGCAGGTTGGCCAGCCGGATGCGCAGCGGGTCGAGCAGATCGGCCGCCCGCGCGGCCGCGTCGGGTCCTTCCCGCAGTTCCAGCCACTCGGGGGCGTAACGGGGAGCGTCGTCGGGTCCGGCGTCCCTGAGGCGTACGGTCGGACGCTCGCCGGGGCGGGTGCTGGGACCGGCACCGGGGATGACCGATTCTGCTTCGGCAGGGACACCAGGATTCACCGACGCCACCTCTCGAGGCCCCGGCTGTGCCGGGATCTTGCCGCTCTGCTTGGTCGCCGTCTTCCTCATGCCGCCCTCCTGGGCTCGCTCGGGAGTCGGCCGAGTACTCCGGCCAGGCTGCGGGCCGTGGTCGCCCAGCCGTCCAGGGCGGCCCGTCGGCCCCGGGCAGCCGCCTTGAGCCTGCGTCGTACGTCCGCCTCGCCGAACCAGCCGCGCAGTTCGGCGGCGAGGGCGGCCGGGTCCTCCGGCGGGACGAGGATGCCGGGCACCCCGCCGTCGGGGGCGCGGCCGACCGCCTCGGCGACTCCGCCGACGTCGGTGGCCAGCACCGGGATGCCGCGCGCGAGGGCCTCGGTGACCGCCATGCCGTAGGTCTCGGCGTAGGAGGTGAGGACCATCAGGTCGGCGGCGGCGTAGCTGGCGTCGAGCTCGGCGCCGGCCTTCGGTCCCGCGAGGTGCAGGCGGTCCTGGAGGCCGTACCGCTTGATGAGCATCCGCAGGTGGGCGACGTACTCGGGATCCTGGGTGATCCCGCCGACGCACACGCAGCTCCACGGCAGGTCCTGGGCACCGGCCAGGGCCTCGATCAGCCGGTGCTGTCCCTTGCGGGGCGTCACCGCGGCCACGCACAGCAGTCGGGAGACTCCGTCGGTGCCGGAGGCGAGCGGGGCGATGTCGGCGCCCGGGGTGGCGACATGGACCCGCTCGGGGGCGAGGCCGTGGTGGGAGACGAGCCGGCGTACGGCCCAGTCGCTGGTGGCGATGACGGCGGGCACGGCCCGCAGCACCTCGCGCTCCTTGGCGTCCAGTTCGAGGGCGAGCCCGGGTTCGAGTCCCGTCTCGTCGCCGAGCGGCAGGTGGACGAGGACGGCGATGCTCAGCCGTTCGGCCTCCGGGACGACGATCTCCGGTACGCCGCAGGCGACCAGCCCGTCGATGAGGACGACGGTGCCGTCGGGCAGGTCCCGCAGGGTGCGGGCGAGTTCGGTACGGGCCGGCGCTCCCGGCCGGGGCCAGCTGCCGGCCACCGCGTGCCGCTCGACCTGCCAGCCGAAGCCGGGCAGGTCCAGGCAGACCCGCCGGTCGTAGGCGTTGCCGCCGCTCGGCGCGGTCGGGTCGTCCACGCCGCCCGGCATCACGAAGTGCACGGTCCGCAGGGACATCGGGATGATCTCGGCCTTCTTGAGAGCCGTGTGCTGTACGGGCACGTAGTCGAGCGTGGCCGTCCGCCCGGTCGTCATGTCGGTCACAGGGCACGCTCGTAACTCGCCCACGCGACATGCGACTCGTGCAGGGTGACGGTCAGCCCCGCGAGACCCTTGGCGCCCTCGCCGAGAGCGCCCTTCTCGATGCGCTCGGCGAGCCGGTCCGCGATGACCTTCGCCAGGAACTCCGTGGAGGTGTTGACCCCGGCGAAGTCGGGTTCGTTGTCGAGGTTTCTGTAGTTCAGCTCGCTGACTACGGCCCCGAGTTCCTGGGTGGCCAGTCCGATGTCGACGACGATGTTGTCGTCGTCCAGCTGTTCGCGCCGGAACGTGGCGTCCACGAGGAACGTCGCGCCGTGCAGTCGCTGCGCGGGGCCGAAGACCTCGCCGCGGAAGCTGTGGGCGATCATGATGTGATCGCGGACGGTGATGCTGAACAACGGACGACCCTCCAGGTGCGGCGCGTCTGGTCCCCGGCTGATCCCTGCCGGGGGATGCCGTGTAGTACGGCTCTCCGCTTCCCCGTGTTCAGCCGGATCTCACTCTTTTCTCAGGTCAGGCGCTCTTGCCGTACCTCACGAGGTGACAGAGGGCCGGAATCTCCCCACTGGCCAGCAAGGGCATCACCTCCGGCAGTTCTTCGAACGCGCTTTCCCCCGTGATGAGGGCGTCAAGCACCGGATCGGCGAGCAGTTTCAGCGCGAGGGCGAGCCGGTCGCCGTAGCTGCGGTTGCCGCGGGCGGGGGACACCGTGCCGACCTGGCTGCTGCGGATGACGAGCCGCCGGGAGTGGAAGGCCTCGCCGAGCGGCAGGCTGACCTTCCGGTCGCCGTACCAGCTCAGTTCGAGGACCGTGCCCTCGGCGCTGAGGAGTTCCAGGGAGCGGGCGAGGCCCTGTTCGGTGGCGCTGGCGTGGACGACGAGGTCGCAGTCGCCGAGGGCGTCCGCGGGGGACGCGAAGCCGACGCCGAGGGCCTCGGCGGTCTCGGCGCGGGCGGGGTCGGCGTCCACCAACTGGACACGCACGCCGGGAAAGCGGGCGAGGAGCGCCGCCACGGAGCTGCCGACCATGCCACCACCGACCACCGCGATCCGGTCGCCCACCAGGGGGGCGGCGTCCCAGAGGGCGTTCACGGCGGTCTCGACCGTGCCGGCGAGGACGGCCCGGCGGGCGGGCACGTCGTCCGGTACGACCGTCACGGCGCTCGCGGGCACCACGTACCGCGTCTGATGCGGGTACAGACAGAAGACGGTCCTGCCCTTCAGCGCGGCGGGCCCCTCCTCCACCAGCCCCACGCTGAGGTAGCCGTACTTCACGGGTCCCGGGAAGTCGCCCTCCTGGAACGGTGCCCGCATGGCCGCGTGCTGGCTCTCGGGCACCTGGCCGCGGAACACGAGTGTCTCCGTGCCCCTGCTGACTCCCGAGTACAGCGAGCGGACCAGCACCTCGTCCTTGCCGGGGGCCGGAAGCGCGATGTCCCGCAGCTCGCCCTTCCCCGGAGAACGGAGCCAGAACGCACGTGCGGCGGCCTTCATCGAAACCCTCCTGAACGATCGGGAACTCGGGCACGTACCTCGTCACGTAACCGAGGTGTGCACAGGCCGCGCACAGTACGCGGCCTTGATCGACTCTGTCATCTGGCCGGAGGAATGTGCGGTGGCCCTGAACAACACTTACGAAGCAAGGCTGGTCCAGCAGGAGACCGCTGTGGGAGCGGGCGTTCAGATCCTGTTGCTGGCCCTGCTCGGCACGGCGATAGGCATGGGGCCGGCGGGCTGGCTGACCGGCCTCGCCTTCGCCGTCGCCACCTGGGCCGTGCTCTCCAGGGCGCTGCACCGCACCCGGCCGCGGTCCTTCGGGCCGGCCAACCGGGTGACGCTGGGCCGGGCCACGCTGGTCGGCGGAGTGACCGCCCTGGTCGCGGACTCCTACCAGGACTCCCCGCCGGTCACCCTCTTCGTCGGCCTGACGGCGGTGGCCCTGATCCTCGACGGCGTCGACGGCAAGGTGGCCCGCGCGACGGGCACCTCGACGCCGCTGGGCGCGCGGTTCGACATGGAGGTCGACGCGTTCCTGATCCTGGTGCTCAGCGTGTACGTGTCGATGTCCCAGGGCCCGTGGGTCCTTCTCATCGGTGCCATGCGCTACGGCTTCGTCGCCGCGGCCCGCGTCTGGAACTGGCTCAACGCCCCGCTGCCGCCGAGCATGGCCCGCAAGACGGTGGCCGCGCTCCAGGGGATCCTGCTGCTGGTGGCCGCGTCGGGGTACCTGCCGCACACGGTGACCTTCGGGGTCGTGGCCCTCGCCCTGTCCACCCTCGTCTGGTCGTTCGGCCGGGACGTCCTGTGGCTGTGGCGCACGCACCGGGCGGACCAGGCGGCGGTGGGCGAGCTGCTGGAGCTGGAGTTCGTGGCGGTGGAGCGGGAGCGGGAGCCGGAGGCGGTGGCGTCCTGAGGCCCTGCCGGCTCGGCTCGCAGGTCAGCTTTTGAGCGGCACCCGGTAGACGGTCGACTCCCGCTGCCGGAAACCCTGCCGCTCGTACAGCCGGTTGGCCGCCGCCCGGTCCGGGCGGGAGGTCAGGTCGACGGTACGGGCCCCGGCCTCCCGGGCGAGCCGGATCGCCTCCCTGATCAGCAGCCCCGCGATGCCCTGGCCGCGGGCCGCGTGGTCGACGATCACGTCCTCGATACGGGCCCGCAGTCCCGCGGGCGCCGGGAACATGACGAGGGTGAGGGTGCCCACGACCGCCCCGGCCGCCGACCTGGCGATCAGCATGGTGTTGGCGTCACAGGCCAGGATGCGGTCGAGCGCGGCGAGGTCGAGGGCCTCGGCCGTCGAGGACAACTGCGGCAGCATCCGCGCGAACGCGCCGACGAGCTCCTGGTCCGCCTCCCGGACGATCTCCACCCGGATGTCCTGAGTCTCCATGGGGTGGACCCTATCGCCGCGACTGCGAGCCCTACGGCAGATCCGATGCGCCGGGGCACGGGAGCCGTCCGGCGGTCGCGGCGCGGAGGCTGGGGGCGTCGGATGGGTTCCTGGCTCGGCCGCTTGGCTGTCTGGCGGATGCACCCGATTCGGCCGTGAACGGTCCGGCGAGTACGTTCCCGGCGCCTGCGCCTCCCCGCGAGACCTGCCCCGGACACATGAACCGTCCGGCGGTGCGGTCGGCGTCTGAACTCCCGCCACGATCCTGCCCGGGGCGCGCCTGAACCGTCCGGCGACTGTTCCTCCCGCCGCAACCCTGACCGGGCCCCCTCAACCCGCCGACACCACCCCGCCCCGGCCACACAACCCTCCCGCAAGCCCTCCCAGCTCGGACACCTGAACCCACCCGGCGCGCGTGGTCGGCATCTGAACTCCCGCCACGACCCCGACCGCGACGCGCCCGAACCGTCCGGCATCTGTTACTCCCACCGCAACCCGCCGACACCACCCCCGCCCCCAGGCACCTGAGCTCTCCGACCAGCCCCCTCACCGGGACCGGAGCACCACAGGCGCGTCCTCCGTGTTCAGGGCGGACGCCCTCATGGGCCGGAGAGGGGCGGCATGGCCCCGCAGGGGCCAGCACCGGCGTCCGGAGGGGTCCGGGGTTGGCCGGGGACGGACTGCCCTGGCTCGACGCGTTCGTTGCTACCTCCGCGGCAGCAACCCCACCACCGCGACCGGCACTGCCGCCAGCACCAGCCACGGGAGCGCGGGCGGCAGTCCGCCGTCCAGCAGGGAGCCGGTGGCGGAGCTGCCGAGCAGCACGATCAGACCGGAGACGGAGGAGAGTGCCCCGGTGTAGAGGCCGAGTCGACCCTCTTCCGCGAGGTCGGGGACCCAGGCCCGGGCCACGGGTGCGACGAGCATCTGCCCGAAGGTGAGCAGGACGACGAACCCGGCCGACGGCAACAGTCCCGCCGTACCGGTCCAGCCGGCGGGACGGGACACCGCGACGACCGCGAACCCGGCGCCGATCAGCAGCAGTCCGGCCACCATGGATCGGCGCGGCGAGAGCCTGGCGCCGACCCAACGGGTGACGGGGAGCTGCGCTGTCACCACCAGCAGCGAGGACAGCGCGAACAGCCAGGCCACCGCCGACCGGGAACCGGTCGCACGCTCCACCTCGTCCGGGAGGGCGAGGTAGAGCTGGTTGTAGGCGAGCAGGTAGGCGCCGTACGCGCAGCACAGCGCGAGGAAGCGGCGGTTGCGGAGCAGCGCTCCCCATCCCCCTTCCAGCCGCACCCGTTGTCGCCCAGGGATGTGCTGCGGCAACCTCCACGCGTGCCCGGCGAGGACGAGCACGAAGATCCCGGCGCCGGCCAGACACACCGTTCGGAAGTCCACAGACAGCAGCAGCGCGCCGAGCAACGGGCCGACGAACGCCCCCGCCTGCCCGGCGACGGTGAACAGCGCGAGGACTCGGGTGCGTTGACCGCCCGCCTCCTCGTGGACGACGGCCTGCCGGGCGACCTCGGACTCCACCGCCGGTGAGAACAGCGCGGCGGCGAACCCGATGAGCAGGACGGCCCCGATGACCGCCCCCGTCCGTTCGGCGTACCCGAGCCAGGCGAACCCGGCGATCCGCAGCACGCATCCGGCGAGGACGACCGGCCGGATCCCGTACCGGTCGGCGAGCGCCCCGCCCACCACGAACAGCCCTTGCTGACTGAAGGTCCTGAGCCCCAGCACGAACCCGACCAGCCAGCCCGCCATCCCGACACCCTGCCCCAGGTGTGCGGACAGGAAGGGCAGCACGGCGAAGAAGCCGATGTTGAAGGCGAGTTGGGTCAGGATCAGCAGCCGCAGCAGCGGAGACAGGCGGGGGCTGGTCCTCGACGGCTCGATCGGCGTGGACGTCGTCATCCGGTCTCCACCAACTTCCCTGCGGACAAGGGCAGTTCGCATTCCCCCGTGGTCGCCTGACGACGTGCGCGCCGTCGCCGCCACCGCACCCCGCCCGCCGCGCTCACCGCCAGCGCCCCCAGCAGGGCGAGTGCGGCGGCGGGGGCGAGGACGGCCCAGGGGGCGCGTTCGGCATAGGGCTGGTTCTCGGCCAGGAGCAGGCCCCACTCCGGGGCGGGCGGCTGGGTGCCGAGGCCGAGGAATCCGAGTGAGGCGAGGGCCAGCGCGACGCCGGGCAGGCGCAGCAGGGCGTGTCGGGTGACGGACGGCAGGATCGCCGGCAGCAGTTCGTGCCGCAGGAGGTACCAGCGGTGCGCGCCCAGGGCCCGGGTGGCCGTCAGATGCGGGGTGGCGGATTCCTGTCGGAGCAGTGAGGAGGTGTGCGCGGCGAGCGCCGCCCAGGAGACGGTGGCCACGGCGATGGCGGGCGTGGCGGCGCCGCTCCCGGCGACGGCGGTCACGAGCAGCGCGGCGAGCACCGGCGGTACGGCGTTGACCGTGTCGACGAGCGGCCCGGACAGCCGGGGCAGCAGCCCGAGCAGAACGCCGACCACCAGTGCGGTGAAGCTGATGGCGACGGCGGTCAGAAGGGTGTCCAGGGCTCCGTGTCCGACCCGGGCGAGCAGGTCCCGGCCGAGTGCGTCGGTGCCGAACGGGTGAGCCCAGGAAGGGGGTTGGAGCCGGGCACCGGTGTCCAGGGCAAGTGGGTCGCGGAGCAGGCCGAGCGCGACGACGGCGGTCAGGAGGCCGCCGTGGACGAGAGGCAGGGTGCTGCGGGCGGGCCGTCGCGGGCGGTGCAGGGAGTCCAGGGCGCCGTCGCGCAGGGCCGGGCCGGTCAGGAGGCGGACGGCCAGTGCCGTGAGGCCGGTGGCGGTGGCGGCGAGGATCAGCAGGGCGAGCGTGCCCGCCTGGAGCACGGGCAGGTCCTGCGCGAGGGCGGCCTGGAGGCTGGTGCGGCCGAGGCCCGGGATGTCGTAGATCTGCTCCACGGCGACGGAACCGCCGGTGAGGCCCACGACGAACAGGCCCAGGTTGGGCAGCAGCGCGGGGACGCAGCGGCGGACCGCCTTGGCGGCGATGGTGCGGCCGGACAGTCCGCGGGCCTCCGCCGCCTGCGCCCAGGGTTCGGCGAAGGCGCTGGGCAGCAGGTCGTCGAGGAGGCGCCCGAGCACGGCCCCGGCGGGCAGGCCGAGGGCGAGGGCGGGCAGGACCGTCCAGCGGGGTCCGTACCAGCCGAGGGCGGGCAGCCAGCCGAGTTGTACGCCGACCACGGTGGCGAGCACGGAGGCGGTGAGGAACTCGGGCAGCGCGGCGAGCATCGCCGAGGCGCCGCCCCCGGGCCGGCGCCCGTCGAGGCGTCGGTGCGCGCCGAGCCACAGCGTGCGGGCACACACCAGGGCGGCGGTGGCCGCGGCGACCACGAGGGCCACCGTCACGAGCAGCAGGGACACGCCGAGTGCCTGGACGACGGTCGGGGTGACCTGCGTGCCGTTCAGCCACGACCGGCCGGCGTCGCCCCGGGGCAGCCCGCCGAGCCATTGGCCGAGCAGATGCAAGGGGCCTTCGTCCAGGCCGAGTTGGGCCCGGATGTCGGCCAGTACCCGCGGTGTCGGCTCGCGGTCCGCGGAACGCGCCTTGAGCACGGTGAGCGCGGGGTCGGTGCGGGACAGCCACGGCAGCAGGCCGATCCCGCACACCAGGGCCGCCGCGAGCAGGACACGCCACAGCAGGGTGGCCACTCGATGCCGCATGGATCAGCGTCGCGTTCCGAGGCCGACGAGGGTCCGCTCGTACGGGTCGAGCAGCAGTCCCCGGACGTCGGTGGCCACGCCGGAGATGATCTCCTGGTGGGCCAGCGGGATGACGGCGTCGGTGCCGAGGACCGCGGCTTCGGCGCGCATGGCCGCGTCCTGCCGTTCGCCGGTGTCGGCCACGGCGTCGGCCTCTGCCACCGCCCGGTCGACCTTGCTGTCGCACAGCCGGGAGAGGTTGTAGCCGCCGTCGCAGGTGTAGTCGCTCGCGAGGACGGCGACGGGGTCGCCGGTGTCGACGAGGCTGTTGCGGGCGCCGATGAACGCGTCGAACTTCCCTGCGAGCACGTCGGTTTCGAGCCGCGCGTATTCGCGCACCACCAGGGTGACCTTGAACCCGGCCTTCTGAAGCTGCTGTTGGACGACCTGGGCGGCTTCGGGGAGTTCGGGCCGGTTGTCGTAGGTGGCGAGGGTGACGGAGGTGCCGTGCGGCTCGGCCGCGCTCGCGCGTCCGGTGGGCCGCACGCGCTTGTCCTCGGCCCAGGTCACGGCCGGTCCGTAGATGCCGGTGCCGGGATCGGCGTACCCCTCGAAGACCCCTTTGACGACGGCCGAGTTGTCGACGGCCTCGCGAGCGGCGGCGCGCAGCTTCGGGTCCTCGAAGGGGCCGGACCCGGTGTTGAGGTGCAGGCTCGTGGTGCGGGTCGTCGCGGTCTCCTTGAGGGTGGCCTTGTCGAGGGTGGCGGCCTGGGCGACGGGGATCGCCTCGGCGACGTCGACCTGGCCGGTGCGCACGGCGTTGGCGCGGGCGGTGCCGTCGGCGATGAAGCGGGCGTCGATGCCGGAGGCCTGGGCGCGGCCGCCCCAGTAGTCGTCGAAGCGGTCGAGAGTGGCGGAGGAGGAGCCGGTGACCTTGGTCAGTTCGAAGGGCCCGGTGGCGGTGCCGACCGGATCCACTTCGCCTGGGGCGTAGGCCTTGGGTGCGAACACGGCGAGGCTGGGGCCGGCCAGCCGCAGCGGCAGCACGGGGTCGGCCGACTTCGTGGTGATGCGTACGGCGTCCCCGGCCCCCTCGGCCGTCAGCGTGACGCCGGACAGCGCGGCCGGGGCGGGCTTGGCCTCGGTGGCGTGGGTGAGAGCGGCGGCGACCGCGGCCGGGGTGACCTCGGTACCGTCCTGGAAGGTGGCCTCGCGCAGGGTGAACAGCCAGGTGCGGTCGTTCTCGCGGCGCCAGGACGCGGCGAGTGCGGGGGCGGCGGCGCCGTTGGCGTCGAGGGCGGTCAGGCCCTCGGTGACGCCGAGGCGGCTGAGGAGGGTGGCGTCGGCGCCGTACGGCGAGAGGTTCTCGGCGGGCGGGAAGGCGAGGGCGACCCGGAGGCGGGAGCCGTCGCTCGCGTCACCGTGGGAGTCACCGCCCGGGGCGGCGAAGCAGGCGGTGAGCAGCGGGGCGAGCAGGAGGGAGCCGAGTGTGTGACGGCGGCGCATCGCGGTCACCGTCCCATCGGTATCTCGAAGTGGACGACGTTGCTCGCGCCGCCCGTGGTCTCGCGCTCGTCGTGCACGACCTTGCCGAGCGAGCGCCAGAAGGCTTCGGCGCCCGGGACCGCCGGGTCGGTGTGCAGATACACGGAGCGGTAGCCGCCGTCGGCGGCCGCGAAGGCCAGCAGCTCGTCGACCAGGCGGCGGGCGAGGCCGCGCCTGCGGTGCTCGGGGCGGACGTAGATCCGGCGCAACTGGGCGGTCTCGCCGGAGGGATAGCGCTCGGCCAGCTCGCGCGGGTTCGGCGGGTGGGCGGGGCCGCGCGAGTCGAGGGCGCCGGTGGCCACGACGGTCCCGTGGTCCGGGTCGAGGGCGACGAGGAGGGTGTGGCGGGCCGGGACGAGATAGGCGGCGGCGGGATCGATGATGTCGCCGTGCCAGCGGGGCACGTACCCGGTTCCGAAGTCGCGGTAGAGGGTGTCGAGCATCACGGCTCGCGCACCTTCGAGGTCGTCCGGGCACGCGGCCCTGATGCTGTAGTTACGCACTTGCACATCATATGCATTAAGCCTTCCGGCTTGATCGCGGGGCGATTTGACAGTGATCGAATGGACGCCATAGAACCTACCAACATGACATCCATTTTCAAAAAGGTGGTGCGGTAGTGCGCATCGCCTTCGTCGGCAAGGGCGGCAGCGGCAAGACCACGCTCTCGGCGCTCTTCTCCCGTCATCTGGCCCGTTCCGGCGCACCGGTGCTGGCCGTGGACGGCGACATCAACCAGCACCTGGCCGAGGCGTTGGGCCACGACGGGGACGAGGCCCTGGACGCCCCGCCGTTGGGCGCGCATGTGGCCGACATCAAGGACTTCCTGCGCGGCACCAACCCGCGCATCGCCTCCCGCGAGGCGATGATCAAGACCACGCCGCCGGGCCGGGGTTCACGTCTGCTGCGTCTGCTGGGCGATGACGAACTGCACGCCAGACACGTCCGGCGGGTGGGTGACGTCCCGCTGATGGTGACGGGCGAGTTCGAGGAGAGCGACCTCGGCGTGGCCTGCTACCACTCCAAGCTCGGCGGGGTGGAGTTGTACCTCAACCACCTGGTCGACGGTCCCGGCGAGTACGTCGTCGTCGACATGACGGCCGGCGCGGACGCGTTCGCCTCGGGCCTGTTCACCCGCTTCGACCTGACCTTCCTGGTGGCCGAACCCACCCGCAAGGGCGTCTCGGTCTACCACCAGTACCGGGACCACGCACGGGAGTTCGGCATCCGGATCGCCGTGGTCGGCAACAAGGTGACCGGCGAGGACGACCTGCTCTTCCTCAAGGACCACGTGGGTGACGACCTGTTGACCCACCTGGTCCAGTCAACCTGGGTGCGCGCGGCCGAACAGGGGTGCCCCGAGGGCGACTTGGAGTCGCTGGAGCCCCACAACCGGCACGCCCTGTCCCTCCTGCGCGAGACGGTCGACGCCCACCCCCGCGACTGGGCAGCCCTCCACCGCCACGCGGTCGAGTTCCACCTCCGCAACGCCCGCTCCTGGGCGAACGAGGCGATCGGCCTCGATCTGACCTCCCAGGTGGACCCGGACTTCGTACCGGGCCCTGCCGCCCTCGTCTGACCCCACCCCACCCCCCACCGACAGACAGGAACCACCGCACATGTCTCTCGACGTCTCCCCGAAGCTCCTCGCCGAAGCCGAGCAGGGCACCATCCGCGAGGAGGACTTCGTGGACACGGTCCGCGCGTCCCTCCCCTACGCCTACGACCTGGTCGCCTCGCTTGCCGGTGAACTCAAGGGCGGCAGCGCCGAGTTCACCGACAACCAGACCCCTCCCCCGTCGGAGAAGGAGCGCGGCCAGCTGCTGCGCGCCCTCGCCAGCGACGCCATCCGGGGCAGCCTGGAGCGCCACTTCGGCGTGGCCCTGGCCTTCCAGAACTGCCACCGGGTGGCGGCGTTCCGCCCGGAGTCGGTGGGCGGTGACACGTACGTCCGCTTCACTTCGGTGCGCTCGCAGGTGCTGAACCAGTCGCCGGAGTTCAGGGACTGCTGAGCGGATCCTCGTGCGCGTGATGAGAGGCCGGGCGGTGCGACCGCCCGGCCCCTCGTTCTCGTACCCGGGACTTCCGTCCCGGCCGTCACCGTGCCGAGGTCACCGCCGGTGCCGGCGCATACCCCGTCGGGCGGGCCGTGAAGGTGCCGCGGCCCTGCGTCCGGCTGCGCAACCTGGTCGCGTAGCCGAAGAGTTCGGCCATTGGCACGGTCGCCGTCACGACCGCCGAACCGCCGCGCGTGGCCGAGCCCGAGACCCGGCCGCGGCGGGCGGCGAGGTCGCCGAGGACCGCGCCGACGGCGTCCTCGGGCACGGTGACCGTGACCTCGACGACCGGTTCCAGGAGGACCATCGCGCAGGCGCGCAGGGCCTCCCGGAGGCCGAACCGGCCCGCGGTGCGGAACGCCGTGTCCGAGGAGTCCTTCACATGGGTCGAGCCGTCGGTGAGGGTGACGCGCAGCCCCGTCACCGGGTGCCCGCCGAGCGGCCCTTCGGCCAGGGCGTCCCGGCAGCCGGCCTCGACCGCGCGGACGTACTCCTGCGGGACCCGGCCGCCCACGACCGTGGAGCGGAACTCGAAGGCCGCCTCCAAGGGCTCGACATCCAGCACGACATGCGCGAACTGCCCCGCGCCGCCGTCCTGTTTGACGTGCCGGTAGGCCAGCCCGGACACCCCGTGCCCGACCGTCTCGCGGTAACTCACCTTCGGACGGCCGACGTTGAGCGACAGCCCGTGCTCGCGCCGCACCTTCTCCACCGCGACCTCCAGATGCAGTTCACCCATGCCGGACAGCAGGGTCTGGCCGGTCTCGGCGTCCGTGCGGACGACCAGCGAGGGGTCCTCCTCGGCCAGCCGGGCGAGCGCGGAGGCCAACCGGTCGGTGTCCACGGACCGCCCCGCCTCGACGGCCACCGACACGACCGGCTCGGCTGTGCTGGGCGGTTCGAGCACGAGCGGGGCGTCCGGCGCGCACAGGGTCGAGCCGGCGCGGGCCGACTTCAGCCCGACGACGGCGACGATGTCACCGGCGACCGCCCGTTCCAACGGCGCGTGCCGGTCGGCCTGCACCCGCAGGATCCGTCCGACGCGCTCGGTGCGCCGCGTGCCCGCGTCCCACACGGTGGCTCCCTTCTCGATCGTTCCCGAGTACACGCGTACGTACGTCAGCCGTCCCGTGGCCGTGGCGTTCACCTTGAACGCCAGCGCCGCAAGGGGCGCCGCCGGATCGCCGGCCCTCTCCTCGCCGTTCACCCCTCGTACGGCGGGCACGTCGAGCGGCGACGGCAGATACGCCACGACCGCGTCCAGCAACGGTTCGATGCCGCGGTTGCGGTAGGCCGAGCCGCACAGGACGACCACGCCGTCGCCGCTGTGGGTGAGGTCCCGCAGGGCGGCGGTGAGGGTGTCCGCGGAGAGGGTCTCCCGGTCGCAGAACTCCTCCAGGGCGGCGGGGTGGCGTTCGGCGACGGCCTCCTCAAGGAGCCGGCGTCGCTTGAGCGCTTCCCCGCGCAGAGCGGCGGGCACCGGCCCGTCCTGCGCCGCCTCACCGGAGTCGGACCAGGTCAGCGCCCGCATCCGCACCAGGTCGACGACGCCGGTGAAGCCGTCCTCGCTGCCGATGGGCAACTGCACGACCAGCGGCGCCGGATGCAGCCGCCGCCGGATCGACTCGACAGCCGCGTCCAGGTCGGCGCCCGCGCGGTCCAGCTTGTTGACGAAGGCGATCCTGGGCACACCGTGCCGGTCCGCCTGCCGCCACACCGACTCGCTCTGCGGCTCCACGCCCGCGACCGCGTCGAACACCGCGACCGCCCCGTCGAGCACCCGGAGCGAACGCTCCACCTCGTCGGCGAAGTCGACATGCCCCGGGGTGTCGATCAGGTTGAGGCGGTGCCCGTCCCAGGCGCAGCTCACGGCCGCCGCGAAGATGGTGATCCCGCGGTCCCGCTCCTGCGGGTCGAAGTCGGTGACGGTCGTGCCGTCATGGACCTCGCCGCGCTTGTGCGTGGTTCCGGTGGCGAACAGGATCCGCTCGGTGACGGTGGTCTTGCCGGCATCGACGTGGGCGAGGATGCCGAGGTTGCGGACGGCGGCGAGCGGGTGGGATGTGTGGGTGCGCACGGCCCATGGCCTTTCAGGTGCTGTGATGACAGGGCTGCGCGATGGCCCGTACGACGACATGACGGCACGTCATACAGGCGTGCCGCGGTGGTACTCGACCGTTCAGACAGTCGTCGCGGGCATCCGGTGCCGGCCGCGCAGCGGGCACCGGAGGGTCCAGGACACGAGGATCACGTCGTACGACGTCCGGGGAACGGCGACAGCTGTGCGCACGCACATGGCCGTACTCCCCTCACTCGTCGTCCCTGGTCATGGCGAGTGTAGGGAGCCGGCCCGGCCCGGCGCACGGGGTTTTCCTGCGGCCGCGGTCAGCGGCGCAGGCCCTGGAGGCCGTCGTAGGCGGACATGACGAGGTCCATGCCGCGGGTGTCCTCGGCGGGTTCACGCATCTGGTCGGTCGCGTAGGCGACCACCATGCGGGCCTCGGGGTCGATCACGACCAGGGAGCCGCCCCAGCCGCCCCAGCCGAAGGAGGTCCCGAAGAGGCCGAAGCCGAGGCCGTACCGCTGGGTCATGCCGATCACGCGGTCCTCGCCGCTGAACTGCTCCTCGCGGGCGCGCTCGGCTCCCGCCGCCGACAGCAGCCGGACACCCCCGACCGTTCCTCCGCAGGCGAGCGCGGACTGTACGAGCGCGACCGAGCGGGCGTTGCCGAACCCGCTCGCGGCGGGGATCTCCGCGCGCCGCCACGCGACGCTGTTGGCGTCCCTGACGCGCATCGCGGTCCCCGCGGCGGGTGTCGCGTCGGGCCCGGGGGCGCCCGCGGTGTAGTCCTCGTCCCGGCCGGGCGGCGGGAGGGTACGGGCGACCCGGTGGTCGTGTCCGGCGGCGAGCCCGATGTGGAAGTCGGCGCCGAGGGGGCCGGTGACGTCCTCGGCGAGGAACGCGCCGATCGTGCGGCCGGTGATCCTGCGCACGACCTCGCCGACCAGGAAGCCCTGGGTGAGCGAGTGGTAGCCGGCCGCGGTGCCGGGCTCCCACAGGAGCGGCTGCGCGGCGAGGCGGGCGGTGGCGGCCGACCAGTCGTAGAGTTCCTCGACCGGGCCCTCCCAGTGGGGCAGGCCGGCGGTGTGCGACAGCAGGTGCCGTACCAGCACCTTGTCCTTGCCGGCGGCGGCGAACTCCGGCCAGTACCGGGCGACCGGGGCGTCCAGGTCGAGATCGCCGCGGTCGGCGAGGATGAGCGCGCACAGCGCCGTCATCGTCTTGGTCGTGGAGAAGACGTTGGTGATCGTGTCCCGCTCCCACGGAGCCGTCCGGCCGGCGTCGGCGAAGCCGCCCCAGACATCCACGACCGGTTCACCGTCCACGAAGACGGCCACGGAGCCGCCGACATCCCCCTCGTCCAAGAGCTCCGCCAGCTTGTTGGGGACCGCGGAGAACAGCTCGTCGTATGTGCCCTGGATGTCGGCCATGCCGGGTATTGAGCCCCTGCCGGGCGGTCCGCGTCAACCGAATTAGGGCGCCCGGTGGACCGTAACGCGAAAGACCCCACAGGAAGTGGGGTCTCACTGGTGTCCGAGGGGGGACTTGAACCCCCACGCCCGATAAAGGGCACTAGCACCTCAAGCTAGCGCGTCTGCCATTCCGCCACCCGGACGAGGTGTCTGCCGCCTTGACGGGGGTGTTCCCCGTGGCGACACGCACAACAATACCAAGCTTTCGGAGTGCCCTTCACCTGCATATCCGTCCGGCGAGGGTCCATGAAGACAGTATTCTGTATACTGTTGGCCACCAAACGGCCCCGGCTCGGAGGCGACATGGAAGATCTGGATTCCGCGGTGGTGCTGGGCATGGCAGACCAGGCACCCGACGGCATAGTGATCACCGACAGGGAAGGGCTGATCCGCTACTGGAACCGGGGTGCGGAGCGCATCTTCGGGTTCGCGGCGGCCGAGGTGACGGGGCAGAGCCTGGACGTCATCATTCCCGAGCGGCACCGCAAGCGGCACCAGGAAGGCTTCGACGCGGCCATGGAGCGGGGGTCCAGCAAGTACGGCGACGCGGATCTGCTGAACGTGCCCGCACTGGCGGCGGACGGCCGCAAGCTGTCCATCGAGTTCAGCGTGGTGCTGCTCTCGGGTCCCGACGGCAGCCCCTACTGCGGCGCGGTCGTCCGGGACGTCACCGCGCGGCGCGAGCGGGAGCGGGAGCTGATGCGGCGCCGGGCCGAGGCGTCGGTCTGAGCACCGGACCACAGCGAAAGGGGCCGTGACCTGTGAGGTCACGGCCCCTTTCAGCGCAGTGCTCAGACGATGACTCCGCTCTCCTTCAGCCGACCGATGGTCTCCTCGTCGTAGCCCAGTTCCACCAGGACCTCGGAGCTGTGCTCGCCCAGCAGCGGGGCGCCGACGACCTCCGGCTCGAAGGAGGAGAACTTCACCGGGCTGCCGACCGTCAGATAGGTGCCGCGGCCCTTCTGCTCGACCTCGACGACTGTGCCGCTCCTGCGCAGGTCCTCGTCGTAGGCGATCTCCTTCAAGCTCATCACCGGGGCGCAGGGCACCTCCCACTCCCGCAGGATGTTCACCGCCTCGTACTTCGTCTTGTCCGCGAGCCACTTCTCGATCTCCTCGAAGATCTCGAAGATGTGCGACTGGCGGGCGCGCGCGGTGGCGTACTCGGGGTCCTCGGCCCACTCGGGGTGGCCGATCACCTCGGCGGTGCGCTTCCAGTTCTGCTCCTGGACGGTGAAGTAGATGTACGCGTTGGGGTCGTCCTCCCAGCCCTTGCACTTGAGGACCCAGCCGGGCTGGCCGCCGCCGCCCGCGTTGCCGCCGCGCGGCACCACGTCGGTGAACTCGCCGTTCGGGTACTGCGGATACTCCTCCAGGTAGCCGACCCGCTCCAGGCGCTGCTGGTCGCGCAGCTTGACGCGGCACAGGTTGAGCACGGCGTCCTGCATGGAGACGGAGACCTTCTGGCCCCGGCCGGTCTTCCCGCGGTCGATGATCGCGGTGAGGATGCCGATCGCCAGGTGCATCCCGGTGTTGGTGTCGCCGATGGCGGCTCCGGAGATGGTGGGCGGGCCGTCCCAGAAGCCGGTGGTGGAGGCGGCGCCGCCCGCGCACTGGGCGACGTTCTCGTAGACCTTGAGGTCGTTCCAGGACGACTGGTCGTTGAAGCCCTTCACCGAGCCGAAGATGAGCCGCGGGTTGAGCTCCTGGATGCGTTCCCAGGTGAAACCCATGCGGTCCAGGGCGCCGGGGGCGAAGTTCTCCACCAGGACGTCGGCGTCCTTGATGAGCTTCTCCAGGACCTCCTTGCCCTCGGCGGTCTTGGTGTTGATGGCCAGGGACCGCTTGTTGCTGTTGAGCATCGTGAAGTAGAGCGCGTCCAGGTCCTCGATGTCCCGCAGCTGACGGCGCGTCACGTCGCCGCCGTTGGGGCGCTCCACCTTCAGCACGTCGGCGCCGAACCAGGCGAGCATCTGCGTGCAGGCGGGACCGGCCTGGACCCCGGTGAAGTCGATCACCTTGATTCCGGCGAGCGGCTTTTCACTCATGTGTGCTTCCTTTTCGTGAAGTTGCGTGGTCACTTCGTGGCCGGCGTGATGTTGCCGACGGTGATGCCCTTGGGGTTCAGGTGCGAGATGTGGCCGCTCTCGGTGCCGGCCGAGGGGTCGATCACGCAGTCGATGAGCGCCGGGCCTCCGGAGGCGAGGGCCTCGGTGAGCGCCGCGGTGACCTCGGCGGGCGTGGTGGCCCGGTAGCCCTTGCCGCCGAACGCCTCGATGAGCAGGTCGTGGCGGGCCGCCGACATGAGGGTCGTGGGCGCGGGCGCGTCGTCGTACGGGTTGGTATCGTCACCGCGGTAGACACCGCCGTTGTTCATGATCACGGTGACGACGGGCAGCTTGTAACGGCAGATCGTCTCGATCTCGATGCCGCTGAACCCGAAGGCGCTGTCGCCCTCGACGGCCACGACCGGGGCGCCGCTCTCGACGGCGGCGGCGATGGCGTAGCCCATGCCGATGCCCATGACGCCCCACGTGCCGCTGTCGAGGCGGTGCCGCGGTACATGCATGTCGATGACGTTGCGCGCGATGTCCAGAGCGTTGGCGCCCTCGTTGACGATGTACGTCTCCGGGTGCGCGCGCACGACATCGCGTACGGCCTTCAGGGCGCCCATGAACTGCATGGGGTGCGGGTCGGCCTCCAGCCGCTTCGCCATCTTGGCGACGTTCTGCGCCGAGCGTGCCCCGAGTTCCTCGCGCCAGGCCGAAGGGGCCGTGATCTGGCCGGGCTTGGTGCGTTCGGCGAGCGCGTCGAGCACGGACTCGATGTCACCGACGAGGGGTGCGGCGATGGGCTGGTTGCTGTCCATCTCCTTGGGGTCGATGTCGATCTGGACGAACTCGGCGTCGGGGTTCCACCCCGTCTGGCCATGACCCAGAAGCCAGTTGAGGCGCGCGCCGATCAGCATTACGACGTCGGCCTTCTTCAGCGCCAGGGAGCGGGCGGTGGCGGCCGACTGCGGGTGGTCGTCCGGCAGCAGGCCCTTCGCCATCGACATCGGTACGTAGGGGATGCCGGTCGACTCGATGAACTGCCGTACCTTGGCGTCCGCCTGGGCGTACGCGGCGCCCTTGCCGAGGACCACCAGCGGGCGCTCGGCGGAGGCGAGCAGCTCGATCGCCCGGTCCACCGCCTCCGGCGCCGGGAGCTGGCGCGGGGCGGGGTCGACGAGGCGGCTCAGTGTCCGGTCACCCTCCGCCTTGGGCAGGATGGCACCGAGCACCGCGGCGGGGATGTCGAGATAGACACCGCCAGGGCGCCCGGAGATCGCGGTGCGCAGGGCGCGGGCGATGCCGCGGCCGATGTCCTCGACCCGGCTGACCCGGTAGGCGGCCTTCACGAACGGCTGCGCGGCGGCGAGTTGGTCCATCTCCTCGTAGTCGCCCTGCTTGAGGTCGACGAGGTGGCGCTCACTGGAGCCGGAGATCTGGACCATGGGGAAGCAGTTGGTGGTCGCGTTCGCCAGCGCGACCAGGCCGTTCAGGAAGCCGGGGGCCGAGACCGTGAGGGCCACGCCGGGCTTCTTGTTGAGGTAGCCGGCGATGGCGGCCGCGTGTCCGGCGTTGCTCTCGTGGCGGAAACCGATGTAGCGGATGCCCTGCGCCTGGGCGAGCCGGGCCAGGTCGGTGATCGGGATGCCGACCACCCCGTAGATGGTGTCGACGTCGTTCATCCTGAGCGCGTCGACGACCAGGTGGTACCCGTCGGTGAGCTCGGTCGGAACGTCGGCTGCTGCCGCGGTCTCCAGGGTCGAGGGAGCGGTCATGGTCCGAGGTCCTCCTTGGGCAGGTCCTGCCGGGGCGGCTACTTCTCTCACCATCCGCAGCGCGCTCGTCCGCGTCCAAGACCCATCGGCGACCAGCCGATAAACGGTGTCTATCGAGGGCTGGTCAGGGGCCTGGCAACTCCCTTGATAGACAGCCGCTATCGGCCGTTCGCCAGCGGGTATTGGACGTCCACCGGGTGCCACCGCACGCTCGCAGAGGATGTTTCATCGGAGCTGTGCGAGGGGGTGGGGTCATGGCCGTTCCGGCCGCGGCATCCGTGCGTGACGCGAACCGGTACCGGCCTCCGCAGGTCACGGGCCTCGTCGACCTCCTCGATCGGCAGGTACGTGAACGCCCTTGCGCCCGGGCCCTGGTGGTGACCGGTGCGCGGGTGCGGCTGTCCTACCGGGCGCTGGCGTCCCTTGCCGACGAGGTGGCCGCCCGGCTCGGTGGGGCGGGGCTGGGCCGTGGTGACGCGGTCGGGCTGATCTGCGCCAACACGGCGGAGTTCGTGGTCGCGTTGCTCGGCGCGGCGCGGGCCGGGCTGGTCGCGGCTCCGTTGGATCCCGCGCTGCCGGAGGCACAACTGGCCTTGCGACTTGGGGCATTGGGGGCCCGAGCGGTCCTTATCGATACGTCGGCGTCCGGTCGTGACGTCATACTTCCAGTGCCCGCGTGGTCGCTGCGCGTGGACGTCTCGGGGGCGGGGACGGCCGCGGTGGCACTAGAACCCGGAGTCTGCGATTCGGCCCAAGTACAAGGTGCAGCGGGTGAGTTGTCGGAGCGGGACGCTCTCGTGCTGTTCACCGCCGGGACCACCGACCGGGCGAAGATGGTCCCGTTGACGCACGACAATGTGGCCGCCTCCCTTCGCACCATCTGCGCCACCTATGAGTTGGGCCCCGACGACGCGACGGTCGCGGTGATGCCGTTCTTCCACGGGCACGGGCTGTTCGCGGCGCTGTTGTCCTCCCTGGCGAGCGGGGGCTGTGTGCTGCTGCCCGAGCGGGGGCGGTTCTCGGCGGGCACGTTCTGGGACGACATGCGGGCCGTGCACGCCACATGGTTCACGGCGGTGCCGGCCATCCACGAGATCCTTCTGGACCGGTCGGAGCGGGAGTACCCGGGCGCGCAGGCGCCGCCGTTGAAGTTCGTGCGCAGTTGCAGCGCGCCCCTCAACACGGCGACCCAGCGCGCGCTGGAGCGGACGTTCGGCGCGCCGCTGCTGTCCGCGTACGGGATGACCGAGTCCTCGCACCAGGCCACCAGCGAACCCCTGCCGCAGCGGGGAGCACTCCGGCAGGGGTCGGTGGGCCGGCCGACCGGGGTCGCGGTGCGGGTCGTGGACCGCAGCGGACGGTCCTGCCCGGCGGGGGTGGAGGGCGAGGTGTGGGTGCAGGGGGCCACGGTCGCCCGGGGCTATCTGGCCGACGGGGACGAGTCGGCGCGGACCTTCGTCGACGGGTGGCTGCGCACCGGGGATCTGGGTGCACTGGACGAGGACGGGTACCTGTCGCTGACCGGCCGGATCAAGAACCTCATCAACCGGGGCGGGGAGAAGATCTCGCCCGAGCATGTCGAGGACATCCTCGCCGGGTGCCCGGGGGTCGCGGAGGCGGCCGTGTTCGCGGTGCCCGACGCGGTGTACGGGCAGCGGGTCGGTGCCGCCGTGGTGGTACGTGAGCCTGACGGCGTCGGGCGCGAGGAGATCCTGCGGTACTGCCGCGACCACTTGGCCGCGTTCGAGGTACCGGACCGACTCGAACTGGTCAACGCGCTGCCGTACACCGCGAAGGGGGGACTGGACCGGAAGGCGGTACAGGTGCGGTACGCACCCTGACGCGGGTTGTCGGAGGCACCGCCCGACGGGGCAGGTCTGGGCGCGGTGCCCCGGCAGGGCATGCACGGGCAGCGCCCACTGTGCCGGTCAGGGAGCAGCCTGCCGGGGGCGGCGCCCCCACAGAGCAGTCCTGGACGCAGCGCCCGAGGAGGCGGTCGGGCAGCGCCCAGCGCGCTCGGGAGGCCGCGGCGGGGCACGGAACTCGTCCCGGACAGCGCACCCGGGCCGCGCGCAGCGGCACACCCCGGTCGGCGAGGACGAGGCCCGGCGCCGCACTGCCGACAACTGGACAGGAAAGGGCAGCGCCGGCCGGACGCCCGCACCCCGGCGGAGCTCAGCGCACCCGGTGCTCGGTGGGCAGGGGACGGGCGATGAAGGCGTCCAGGGACAGGCTCCTCGCCGCACTGCGCACCCGGTGCTCGATGGGCAACGGATGGCGAAGAAATCGTCCAGGCACAGGCTCGTCGCCGCACTGCCCTACACCGCCCCACGACAACTGAACCCGAAAGAGCGCCGCCGACCCGACACCCGCACTCCGACAGAGCTCAACGCACCCGGTGCTCGGCGGGCAAGGGGCGGGCGAAGAAATCGTCCAGGGACAGGCTCGTTGCCGCGTTGACGAAGGCGCGGGCGGCGACCGAGCCGGGGGTCGCCGCGTGGATGGCCACCGAGACCTGGGCGCCGGCCTCGGGGTCGACCAGGGGCAGTGCTCGGGTCCGGCCGACCACTGGCATGGCTCGCAGCCAGGTGTGCGGCACGATGCTCGCCCAGCCGCCGCCGCCCACGTGGGCGTAGAGGGAGGCGATCGAGTCCGTCTCGACCTGCGGGGTGACCACGTACCCCTTCTCCGCGAACACGGTGTCGACGATCTGGCGGATCCGCATGTCCGGCGTGAGCAGCGCGAGGGGCAACTGGGCCGCGTCCGCCCAGGACACGGTGGCGGACTGGGCCACCAGCTGGTCGTCGGAGACCAGCAGCATGTATCTCTCCTGGTAGAGGGGGACGACCTGGAGTCCCTCCTGGTCGTCGGGGTCGAAGTGGGCGATGGCGACGTCGAGTTCGTAGTCGCGCAGTTGGCGGTGGAGTTCTTTCGTCGACAGGCGGGAGCGGACCTGGACCTTGGCCAAGGGGTGTGCCGCGCAGAAGGCGGCCACGGGGAGGGCGAGGGTCGTGGACGCGGTCGGGTCGGTGCCGAGGCGGAGGGTGCCGGTGATGCCGGACTGCACGGCGGCCACCTCGGCCTTGAAGGCGTCCTGTTCGGCGAGGATCCGCTTGGCCCATACGACGAGCCGCTCGCCCTCGGGGGTGAGGCCCTGGTAGTTGTGGCCGCGGTTGATCAGCGTGACGTTCAGCTCGCGCTCCAGTTTGGCGATCGCCGCCGAGAGCGCGGGCTGGGAGACGTAACAGGATTCCGCCGCCCGGGCGAAGTGCCGTTCCCTCGCCACCGCCACGAAGTACTCGAGCTGCCGGAACAGCATGAGCGGCTCCTCCCTGCCCATGGGATCACTGACTCCATACTGTATGCAGTGTGGAGCGATGTACAGGGAGGAGACCGCACAGGTCAGCGCAGATGCCTCACCGCGGCCACCACCAGGGGGTCGAGACCGTCCGCCCCGGCATCGACGAACTCGTGGAGCCGGGTACGCATGCGCGGGTCCCAGAACCTGGCGATGTGCCCCGCGATCGCCTCCGCGGCCTCCTCCCCCGGCAGATGTGCAAGGTTCCTGGCGATGTCGTTGGCCATCCTGCACTCCGCCGGCACGGTCGCTGTCATCTCAGTCCACCACCGTCACGAGGTCGCTCCCGGCGGCATCGGCCTCGCGCGACCGGTCCGGGCGGGCGAGCGCCACCTGTACGGCGGTCACCTTGTACTCGGGGCAGTTGGTCGCCCAGTCGGAGTTCTCGGTGGTTACCACGTTGGCACCGGTGACGGGGTGGTGGAACGTGGTGTACACGACCCCGGTGGGCATGCGGTCGGAGATCTCCGCGCGCAGGGTGGTCTGCCCGACGCGGCTGGCCAGGGTGACCATGTCGCCGTGGTTGATGCCGCGGACCTCGGCGTCGTGCGGGTGCAGTTCCAGTACGTCCTCGGGGTGCCAGGCGACATTGCCGGTACGGCGGGTCTGGGCGCCGACGTTGTACTGGCTGAGGATGCGGCCCGTGGTGAGAACCAGTGGGAAGCGCCGGGTGCTGCGTTCGTTGGTCGGCACGTAGGAGGTGACGACGAACTTGCCCTTGCCGCGCACGAATTCGTCCACGTGCATGATGGGCGTGCCCTCGGGCGCCTCCTCGTTGCACGGCCACTGGACGCTGCCGAGCTTGTCGAGGAGGTCGAAGGAGACCCCGGTGAACGTCGGCGTGACCGAGGCGATCTCGTCCATGATCTGGCCGGGATGGTCGTAGGACATCGCGTAGCCCATGGCGGTGGCGATCTCGCTGACGATCTGCCACTCGTGCTTGCCGGTCTTCGGTTTCATCACCGCGCGCACCCGGTTGATGCGGCGCTCGGCGTTGGTGAAGGTGCCATCCTTCTCCAGGAAGGACGCGCCGGGCAGGAAGACGTGGGCGAACTTGGCCGTCTCGTTGAGGAACAGGTCCTGGACGACGACGAGTTCCATGGCTTCGAGGGCGGCGGTGACGTGCCCCAGGTTGGGGTCGGACTGGGCGATGTCCTCGCCGTGCACGAACAGGCCGCGGAAGGTGCCGTCGATGGCCGCGTCGAACATGTTGGGGATGCGAAGTCCCGGTTCGGCGAGGAGGGTTCCGCCCCACAGGTTCTCGAAGACGGTACGGACCGCGTCGTCGGAGACGTGCCGGTAGCCGGGGAGTTCGTGAGGGAAGGAGCCCATGTCGCAGGAGCCCTGCACGTTGTTCTGGCCGCGCAGCGGGTTCACGCCGACGCCGTCGCGGCCGATGTTCCCGCACGCCATCGCGAGGTTGGCCATTCCCATGACCATGGTCGAGCCCTGGCTGTGCTCGGTGACGCCGAGGCCGTAGTAGATGGCTCCGTTGGGTGCCTCGGCGTACAGCCGTGCGGCGGCCCGGAGTTCGGCGGCCGGAACGGCGGTGATCTCCTCGACGGCCTCCGGGCTGTTCTCCGGGCGGGCGATGAACTCGGCCCACTCGTCGAAGCCTTCGCACCGCTGGTCCACGAAGGACCGGTCCACCAGGCCCTCGGTGACGACCACGTGGGCCATCGCGTTGACCACGGCCACGTTGGTGCTCGGCCGGAGCTGGAGGTGGTGTTGGGCCTCGATGTGCGGGGAGCGTACGAGGTCGATACGGCGCGGGTCCACGACGATCAACTTCGCGCCCTCGCGCAGGCGGCGCTTCATCCGGGAGGCGAACACCGGGTGCCCGTCGGTGGGGTTGGCGCCGATCACCATGATGACGTCGGCCTCGGCGACCGAACGGAAGTCCTGGGTGCCGGCCGACTCGCCGAAGGTCTGCTTGAGGCCGTAGCCCGTCGGGGAGTGGCAGACGCGGGCGCAGGTGTCGACGTTGTTGTTGCCGAAGGCCGCGCGGACCATCTTCTGTACGACGTAGACCTCTTCGTTGGTGCATCGCGAGGAGGTGATCCCGCCGATCGCGCTCGATCCGTGCCGGTCCTGGATCTCGCGCATCCGCCGGGCGACCGTGCCGATCGCCTCGTCCCACTCGACCTCGCGCCAGGGGTCGGTGATCCGGTCGCGGACCATGGGCTTGAGTTGACGGTCCGGGTGGGTGGCGTAACCGAAGGCGAAGCGGCCCTTCACGCAGGAGTGGCCCTCGTTGGCGCCGCCGTCCTTGTACGGCACCATGCGCACGAGTTCGTCGCCGCGCAGCTCGGCCTTGAAGGAACAGCCGACCCCGCAGTACGCGCACGTCGTCACAACCGACCTGGTGGGCATGCCCAGTTCGACGACCGAACGCTCCTGGAGTGTGGACGTCGGGCAGGCCTGGACGCAGGCCCCGCAGGAGACGCACTCGGAGTCCATGAAGGTCTCGCCGGCGCCTGGCGAGACCTTGGAGTCGAAGCCGCGGCCCTCGATGGTGAGGGCGAAGGTGCCCTGGACCTCGCCGCAGGCGCGGACGCAGCGGGAGCAGGCGATGCACTTGGCGGGGTCGAAGTCGAAGTACGGGTTGGAGGTGTCCTTCTCGGCGTCTAGGTGGTTCTCGCCCTCGTAGCCGTAGCGGACCTGCCTGAGGCCCACCACCCCTGCCATGTCCTGGAGTTCGCAGTCCCCGTTGGCCGGGCAGGTCAGGCAGTCCAGGGGGTGGTCGGAGATGTAGAGCTCCATGACACCCTGGCGGAGCTTCTCCACCTTCGGTGTCTGGGTGCTGACCTTCATGCCGTCGGCGCACGGGGTGGTGCAGGACGCCGGAGTGCCACGCCGGCCGTCGATCTCCACCACGCACAGCCGGCAGGAGCCGAACGCCTCCAGGCTGTCGGTGGCGCAGAGTTTGGGTATGTCGACGCCGGCCTGCGCGGCCGCGCGCAGCACCGAGGTGCCCTCGGGGACGGTCACCGGCAGACCGTCCACCTCCACGGACACGGTTGCCGGGCCCGGCCGTTCAGGGGTTCCGAAGTCGGGTTCCTTGAGCAGGGTCATGCCGTGCCCTCCGTCGCTTGTACGGGGTGGATCTCCAGCAGCCGACGGCCGCCGAGGAAGTCGTCGGGGAAGTGGGTCAGGGCGCTGCGCACGGGCAGCGGGGTCAGCCCGCCCATCGCGCACAGCGAGCCCTCGGTCATCAGGTCGCAGAGGTCTTCGAGCAGGGCGAGGTTCTCGTCCCGGTGGGTGCCGGCGACGATTCTGTCGATCACCTCGACCCCGCGCACCGCGCCGACCCGGCACGGTGTGCACTTGCCGCAGGACTCCTCGGCGCAGAACTCCATCGCGAAACGGGCCTGTGCCGCCATGTCGACGCTGTCGTCGAACACGACCACGCCACCGTGGCCCACCATCGCTCCGGCGGCCGCGAACGCCTCGTAGTCCATGGGCAGGTCGAACATCGACTCCGGCAGGTACGCCCCGAGCGGGCCGCCGACCTGCGCGGTGCGCACCGGGCGTCCGGAGTGGGTTCCGCCGCCGTACTCCTCGATGAGTTCGCGCAGGGTGATACCGAAGGCGGTCTCCACGATGCCGCCGTGGGCGATGTTGCCGCCGAGCTGGAACACCTGGGTGCCGCGGGAGCGTTCGACGCCGAGTCGCTCGTACGCCTGCGCGCCCTTGGCCATGACGACGGGCACGGTGGCGAGGGTGAGGACGTTGTTCACCACGGTCGGTCTGCCGAACAGGCCCTCGATCGCCGGGATGGGCGGTTTCGCGCGGACCATGCCGCGCTTGCCCTCCAGGCTCTCCAGCATGGAGGTCTCCTCGCCGCAGATGTACGCGCCGGCGCCGACGCGGACGTGCAGGTCGAAGTCGAGGGCCGAGCCGAGGATGCCCTTGCCGAGCCAGCCGTGCTCGCGCGCGACGCCGATCGCCCGGCGCATCGTGGCCACCGCGTCCGGGTATTCCGAGCGGATGTACAGGTAGCCCTCGCTCGCGCCGACCGCGTGTGCGGCGATCGTCATGCCCTCGATGAGCATGAAGGGGTCGCCCTCCATGACCATGCGGTCGGCGAAGGTCCCGCTGTCGCCCTCGTCGGCGTTGCAGCAGACGAACTTCAGCTCGTCGGCGCAGTCGAGCACGGTCTTCCACTTGATGCCGGCCGGGAATCCGGCGCCGCCGCGGCCGCGCAGTCCGGACGCGGTGACCTCGGCGACCACGTCCGCGGGGGCCAGTTCCAGGGCGGCGCGCAGTCCGGCGAGGCCGCCGTGTGCCTCGTAGTCCTCCGCGGACAGGGGGTCGGTGACGCCGACCCGGGCAAAGGTGACGCGGTTCTGGCGTGCCAGCCAGGGCAGTTCGTCGACGATGCCGAGCCGCAGCGGGTGATCCGCGCCGTCGAGCATCCCGGCGGCGAGGAGTCCGTCGACGTCCTCGGGGGCCACCGGGCCGTAGCCGACGCGTCCCTGCGGGGTCACCACCTCGACCAGGGGCTCCAGCCACAGCATGCCGCGCGATCCGTTGCGTACGACGTCGAGGGCGAAGTCGCCGCGGCCACCAGCGTGTTGGAGGGCTTGTGCGACCTCGTCCGCGCCGACGGACCTGGCCGCGGAGTCGCGGGGGACGTAGACGGTGGCCGTGGAGTGCGAGGGGTTGTTCATGAGGAGACCGTCCCGTTGAGGATCGAGCCCAGCCGGGCCGGGCCGACGCGTCCGTACAGCCGCCCGTTCGCCTCCACGGAGGGTCCGAGCGCGCAGTTGCCGAGGCAGAAGACCTGCTCGACGGTGACCGAGCCGTCCGCCGCCGTCTCCCCGAGGGGCAGGCCGGACTCGCGGGCGTAGCTGACCAGTTGGTCGGCGCCCAGCGCCTGGCAGGCCTCGGCGCGGCAGATGCGCACGGTGGTGCGGCCCGCGGGCTCGCGGCGGAAGTCGTGGTAGAAGGTCACGACTCCGTGGACGTCGGCCCGGGAGAGGTTGAGCTCCTCGGCGAGCACCGGCACGGCCTCCTGCGGCACATGGCCCAACTCGGCCTGCACGGCGTGCAGTACGGGCAGCAGCGCACCGCGCTCACCCCGGTGGCGGGCCACCACCCTCCGGACCACGCTCTCGACCGTCACGTCACTCCTGCTGGTCGTCATGATCGCTTCGCCTTCCGTCACGCGGGTCCCCGGCGAGGGGTGCAGGAGACTGGGACAATACTCCATACAGACTTCTGTATACACGACAGACCGAGCGAGAGGACTGAGTCCTGCCGAACGGGAGAACCGACTCAGGGAACCTGGGTACCGCGTGCGCCGACCAGGGCTGACCCGCCGCCGACCCACGCCATGTTGCATACCAAAACCTGTATGCTGACGCGGCCGTCGGCAACCCTCCGGACGGCCCCACTTGGCACAGCCGTCGTCGGGCGACACCGGCGGCAGAACGGGACAACCATGCGCGAGGCACTCACGGCCGCAGCGTCCCGGCGCGTCACCCGCCCGGCACCGCTGCGTCAGGCCGTGTACGACGCCCTGACCGAGCTGATCGTCAACGGCTCCCTCAAGCCCGGCCAGCATCTGGTCGAGGCCGAGCTCGCCGAACACCTCGGCGTCAGCCGCCAGCCGGTGCGCGAGGCCCTCCAGCGCCTCCAGACCGCCGGATGGGTGGATCTGCGGCCCGCCCAGGGGGCCTTCGTCCACTCCCCCACCGAGGAGGAGGCCGCCCAGCTCCTCGGCGTCCGGGCGGTCCTGGAGACCTACTCGGCCCAGCTCGCCGCCAAGAACGCGAAGCCCGAGGACATCGCGCGTCTCGACGAGCTCCAACTGGAAGGCATCGCCGCTCTTGCCGACGGCAACGTCGAGCGGCTCGTCTCCGCCAACACCGCGCTGCACGACTTCATCACCGCCGTCGCCGACAACGCCGTGCTGGCCGAACTGATCGCCCAGGTGGGCCAGAAGGTCCGCTGGTACTACACGCCGATCGCCAAGCCCCGCGGCAAGGAGGCCTGGAACGAGCACACGCAGCTCATCAGGGCCATCGCCAAGGGTGACGCACATCAGGCGGGCGAGCTCATGCGCAAGCACACCGAGCGTACGACCGAGTTCTACCGCAAGCAGATCGCGGCCAGGTCGAGCCAGGACTGACGTCGGACCGGGCATGGTTCAGGACGCGGCGAGGAAGCCGACGGGGCGGAGGGCGCTCCCAGGATCACTTGCCGGGTCGCGGCCCGGGTCGAGGGCTGGATCCAGGGGCGGGTCCAGGGCCGGGTCGAGGACGGGTGGGCGGCGGGTCTCCGCGGCGGCCCGCAGGTCCAGCAGCCACGGCAGGACCGTGCGCAGCACGACGTCCAGTCCGGCGCCGTCCGCGCCGAGCATCGCCTCCGCGGGCACCAGCACCGGGTCCGCGAACACCGTGGACGTCGCGCTGCCGCGGGGACCGGCGGCGCCGGGCCGCGCGGGGACGAACAGGTCCGGCGCGTGCGCCGGGACCGCCCAGAGAGTCAGCCCGTCGGGAGCGGTGAGGGGTCGGGAGGACCAGACGTAGAGGTCGGCCTCCCCCGCCGCGACCACCCGCTGCTTGCGGGCCCGCAACGCCACCACCTCACCGGAACGGGTGGCCACGGAGCGCGGCACGAGGAGCTGGGAGTCCGCCGCCGGCCCGTCCCCCTCCGCCTCCCCCATCCCCTCGCCCTCCGACTCCGCGAGGTCCCCCGACTTCGCGAGGTCGCCCGACTCCGCGAGGGCGAGACTGGCGAGATGGCGTCCGGCGGCGATCTCGGCGCGCAGCCAGGGTCCGCCGTGCGCCTCGATGACGGCCACGGCCGTGTAGTGCGACTGGAGCACGGTCGCGGTCGCCGGGCAGACGCGCGCCGTCCGCGCGACGACGTCGGCGGCTTCGGGCAACCCCCGTCCTCCGCCGCCGAATTCGGTGGAGACCGTGAGTCCCAGGAGTCCCGCGCGACCGAGGGCCGTCACGGCGCCGCGAGGGAACCGGCCCCGGACGGCCGCCGCTTCGGCGACAGGTCCCGCGAGGCCGGTCAGGACTTCGGAGAGAGCGGTGCGGTACGACACGGGGCATCCCCCTCGGGCATGGCTGCTGGTCCACTGTCCAACAATGATTGCATACAGTATTCTGCATGGGAAGGTGACCGCGCCAGGGGTCGAGCCGGGCAATTTCCGGGACGCGGCTCTGTGCGAGACGCGGAGCGGCTCCAGACCGCCGGGTGGGTCGACCCGCGCCCTTCCCAGAGGGCGTTCGTCCACTCCCCCACCACCGAGAAGTGCGCCCAACTCCTCAGTGTCCGGGGCCTCTTGGAGACCCATTTCGCGCGCGGCGGCGCCCAGCACACCACTCCCGGCGACACCGCTCGTCTGTGGGAGCTCCAGCAGACCGGCCTGACCGCCCTGGCGGCCACGGACGCCCGGGCGCTCGTGGAGGCGAACGCCGGGAACGAGCACGCGAGGATCATCAAGGCCATCGGCGAGGGCGCCACCGACTTCTACTGCCGGCAGATCGCCGCGGTGGCAGGCCGGGGTGACTGACCCCCGGCTCACCACCGCCCGCCTTGACGCCCCCAACAGGCCAAGGTGGCTCAGGAGTTCGGGGCGATCTCCCGCAGCAGCCCTGTCGTGACGTCGAAGACGAAGCCGCGCACGTCGTCGGTGTGCAACAGGAACGGCGAGGTGCGCACCCGCTGCATGGACTGCCGTACGTCCTGGTCGACGTCCCGGAACGCCTCCACCGCCCAGGCGGGGCGCTGACCGACCTCCAGCTCCAGCTCGTGGCGGAAGTCCTCGGTCAGGGTCTGCAGACCGCAGCCGGTGTGGTGGATGAGCGCCACACTGCGGGTGCCGAGGGCGCGCTGACTGATCGTCAGGGAGCGGATCGTGTCATCGGTGACCACACCGCCCGCGTTGCGGATGGTGTGGCAGTCGCCGAGCTCCAGACCGAGCGCGGCGTGCAGGTCGAGGCGGGCGTCCATGCACGCCACGACGGCAACGTGCAGGACGGGGCGGGCGCCCATGCCGGGGTCGGTGAATCGGGCGGCGTAGGCGCGGTTGGCTGCCACGAGCCGGTCGGTGACGGTCGTGGTTCGGGGTACGGAAGTCGTCATGTGGGGCTACCTCACTCCGGTCGGGTCGGTCAGATGACGCCCTGCTCCTTGAGCTGCGGCAACTCGCTCCGGGACAGTCCGAGTTCGCCGATGTAGATGTCCTCGTTGTGTTGGCCGAGGAGGGGTGGGGTGGTGATGGTGGTGGGGGAGTCGGAGAGTTTGAGGGGGTTGCCGACGGTGGTGAACGTGCCGCGGTGGGGATGTGCGACCTCGACGATCATGTCGTTGTCGGCCAGGGAGCGGTCCTCGATGATCTCCTTGGGGGACAGGATCGGCCCGCACGGAATGTTGTGGCGGTTGAGTTGTTCCAGGACCTGCCATTTGGGCAGGGTCGCGGTCCATTCCTCGATCAGCTGGAACATCTTCGCCAGTTTCGGCAGCCGGGCCTCGGGAGTGGCCCACTCGGGGTCTTCGGCGAGCTCGGGCCGGCCGATCAAAGCGGCCAGGGGCGTCCAGCCGACGGGCTGGACGATGACGTAGACGTAGTCGTTGGGGCCGCCGGGTGCGCACCGGACGGCCCAGCCGGGCTGGCCGCCGCCGGAGGCGTTCCCGGAGCGGGGCACGTCGTCGGTGAAGTCGTCGTTGGGGTATTCGGCCAGCGGGCCGTGTGCGAGGCGTTGCTGGTCGCGGAGTTTGACCCGGCACAGGTTCAGGACCGCGTGCTGCATGGCCACGTTCACCCGCTGGCCGCGGCCGGTCCTCTCGCGCTGCAAGAGCGCGGCCAGGATGGCGGCGACCGCATGCACTCCGGTGCCGGAGTCGCCGATCTGCGCGCCGGTCGCCAGCGGCGGCCCGTCCTCGAACCCGGTCGTGGCCATCGAGCCGCCCATCGCCTGCGCGACCACCTCGTACGCCTTGAAGTTCGTGTACGGGCCGTCGCCGAAGCCCTTGATCGAGGCGTACACGATCCTCGGGTTGATCTCCCGGATCCGGTCCCACGTGAACCCCATCCGGTCCACCGCACCCGGCGCGAAGTTCTCCACCAGCACATCCGCACCCCGCACCAGCGCGGTCAGGATCTCCCGGCCCCGCTCGGTCTTCAGGTTCAGCGTGATACTGCGCTTGTTGCAGTTGAGCATCGTGAAATACAGCGAGTCCGCGTCCGGGACATCCCGCAGCTGCCGGCGCGTGACATCCCCGCCCGGCGCCTCCACCTTCACCACATCCGCCCCCAGCCACGCCAGCAACTGCGTCGCCGACGGACCCGACTGCACATGCGTCATGTCCAGCACCCGCACACCATCAAGCGCCAACGTCATGCTCGCCACCCCATCTCTGCGTCGTCGTGTGTTCGCCGGTGGCCGGGCAGCGTCCCTTCCCGGTGCGCCGCCCTGGCCTTTCTCACGGCATCAGCTGGTACTCGGGGAAGTTCCCGGGCAGCCGTTCGCCGGCCGGACCCTGCGTCACGGCGCGGATCAGCAGTTCGCCCCCGACGAAGGCGCCGCGCCAGGAGGCGCCGAACCCGCCGAACAGCTCGTCGCGGTCGCCGCGGGACCGCGGCTTGCCGTGGCCGATCTTGAACGCGCGGATCTGCGGGGCGAGCCGGTCGAAGGTGGCCCGGTCGTCGGTGGACAGGGTGGCCACCAGGGCGCCGTTGGAGGCGTTCATCGCGGCCAGCAGTTCCGCCTCGGTGTCGACCAGGACGATGGTGTCGACCGGGCCGAAGGGTTCCGCGTGGTGCAGGGGTGAGGAGGGGGGCGGGTTGAGGAGGGTGACGGGCTGGACGTATGCCGAGGTGTCCTGGCCGGGCAGGAAGCGGGCGTCGGCCTCGCTGCCGCGGTGCACGGGGACGGCTCCGCGGTTGATGGCCTCGGCGACCTGGTCGCGGAGTTCCTTCGCCTTGGCCGCGTTGATCACCGGCCCGAAGTCCAGTGCGGGGTAAGGGTCGTCGGGGTGTTCGACGGCGAGGGGGTGGCCGAGGCGCAGGGTGCGCACGGCGGGGAGGTAGGCCGTCAGGAACTCGTCGAACAGCTCGCGCTGGACGACGAACCGCGGGTAGGCGGTGCAGCGCTGCTTGCCGTAGTCGAAGAGCTTGGGGATGACGGCGGTGAGCGCGTCCCAGTCGGTGTGGTTCCAGATGCCCCAGGTGTTGAGCCCCTCCTGTTCCAGTACGTGCCGCTTGCCGAGGTCGGCGACGGCCGTGGCGACGGCGGCGCCGGTGTCGCGGCCGCCGACGAAGGAGACGCAGCCGATCTCCGGCGCCCGCACCAGCGCCTCGGACAGCTCTCGCCCGCTGCCACTGACGAGGGTGACGGGAATCCCTTCGCGGGCGGCGAGCGCGCAGGCCAGGGTCAGGCAGGCGACGCCGCCGTCGGTCGGGGTCTTGGCGATGACCGCGTTGCCCGCCAGTGCCTGCACCAGCATGGCGTGCACGAGCACGCTCATCGGGTAGTTCCAGCTGGCGATGTTGGACACCGGGCCGTCCAGCGGGGCGCGGCCCTCGACCATCGGTTCGATGCCGTCGACGTACCAGCGCACGCCGTCGATGGCCCGGTCGACGTCGGCCTGCGCGAGCCGCCAGGGCTTGCCGATCTCCCAGACCAGCAGGAGCGCGAGGAGTTCGCGGTGCTGGGTGAGGGCGTCGAGGGTGGCCGCGACGCGGGCCCGGCGCTCTTCGAGCCGTATGTGCCGCCAGGCGCGGTGCTGGTCGAGGGAGGCGCGGACGGCCTGGTGGGCGGCTTCCCGGTCCAGGCGCGGCGGGCCGGCGATCGGGCTGCCGTCGACGGGGCTGGTGGCGGGCAGTGCCCGGCCGTCGGCCCGCCAGGCGTTGGCCCAGAGGTTGAGGACGCGGTCGTCCCGGAAGGCCTCGGGGGCGACCGCGAGGCAGCGCTGCCAGGCGTCGTTCCAGGAGGTACCGGACTTCACGACGAGGTGGGTGGAGTTGAGGGTGGTTGTCATGCGATGTCTCCGCTCTCGGTGCACAGTCGGGGGCGGGGCGGGGCGGGGTGGGACGGGGCGGGGCAGGGCGTCCGGGGTCGCGGCGGGGCCGGGCGAATTCTCCGTCCGCCGTCGTGTGTGGGTCCGGGTCAGGCGTGAGGGGCCTCGCGGACCTTGTCCTTACGGACCGTGTCCTCGCGGACCGTGTCCAGCAGGTCGAGCACGAGGCGCGCCGTCTCGGTGGGGGTGTTCCCGACCTTGACGCCGACCGCCTCCAGCGCCGCCTTCTTCGCCCGCGCCGTGCCCGCCGAACCGGACACGATGGCACCGGCGTGGCCCATGGTCCGTCCCTCGGGCGCGGTGAATCCGGCGATGTAGCCGACGACGGGCTTGGTGACGTGTTCACGGATGTACGCGGCCGCCCGCTCCTCGGCATCCCCGCCGATCTCCCCGATGAGAACGATCAGTTCGGTGTCGGGGTCGTCCTGGAAGGCCGCCAGACAGTCGATGTGGGTGGTGCCGACGACGGGGTCTCCGCCGATGCCGACACAGGTGGAGAAGCCGATGTCGCGCAGCTCGTACATGAGTTGGTAGGTGAGCGTGCCCGACTTGGACACCAGACCGATGCGGCCGGACCGGGTGATGTCCGCCGGGATGATGCCGGCGTTGGACTGACCGGGGGTGATCAGGCCGGGGCAGTTGGGGCCGACGATCCGTGTCCCCTTCTTCTTCGCGTACGAGGTGAAGGCGACGGAGTCGTGGACGGGGATACCTTCGGTGATGACGACGGCCAGCGCGATCCCCGCGTCCACGGCCTCGACGACTGCCGCTCCGGCGAAGGGGGGCGGCACGAAGACGACGGTGACGTCCGCCCCGGTTGCCCCTATGCCGTCAGCGACTGAGCCGAAGACGGGGACGGCCCGGTCGTCGAAGTCGACTCGCTGTCCGGCCTTGCGCGGGTTGACGCCGCCGACCACATTTGTGCCCGCCGCGAGCATGCGCCGGGTGTGTTTCATGCCCTCGCCACCGGTCATGCCCTGGACGAGGACCCTGGACTCCTTGGTCAGGAAGATGGCCATGTCCCTCTCCTTCAGCCGGCGTTGGCGAGTTCGGCGGCGCGGCGGACGGCGCCGTCCATGGTGGTGGCCTGCTGGACCAGGGGGTGGGCCCGTTCGTCGAGGACGGCCCGGCCGCGGCTGGCGTTGTTGCCGTCGAGGCGCACCACGAGCGGCTTGGTGAGGCGGACCTCGTCCAGGGCCCGCACGATCCCGTCGGCGACCGCGTCGCAAGCGGTGATCCCGCCGAAGACGTTGACGAACACGGACTTCACGGCCGGGTCCGACAGGATGACCGTCAGTCCGTCGGCCATGACCTGGGCCGAGGCGCCGCCGCCGATGTCGAGGAAGTTGGCGGGACGGGCCCCGCAGCCGGCGACCACGTCGAGGGTCGACATGACCAGGCCGGCGCCGTTGCCGATGACACCGACCTCGCCGTCGAGCTTGACGTAGTTGAGGCCCTTCGCGGCGGCGGCCGCCTCCAGCGGATCGTCGTGGGCGATGGTCTCCGCACCCCAACGGGACTGGCGGAAGCGGGCATTGTCGTCGAGGGTGACCTTGCCGTCGAGGGCGAGGATGTGCCCCTGCCGGGTGCGGACGAGCGGGTTGACCTCGACGAGGACGGCGTCCTGGCCGACCAGCACCTCCCACAGTCGTACGAGGACGTCGACGGTCTGCGGCGGCAGTCCGGCCGCCTCGGCGATCTCGCCCGCCTTCGCCGAGGTGACGCCCTCGGCGGGGTCGACGGGTATCCGGGCGACCGCCTCCGGACGGACCGCGGCGACCTCCTCTATGTCCGTGCCGCCCTCCGCCGAGGCGATCGCGAGGAAGCGGCCCGCGGCCCGGTCGAGGACGTAGGCGACGTAGAACTCGCTCTCGATGTCCACGGGTTGGGCCAGCATGACCTTGCGGACCGGGTGCCCCTTGATGTCCTTGCCGAGGATCCGGCGTGCCGTCCTCTCGGCCTCGGCCGGGTCGGTGGCGAGCCGCACCCCGCCCGCCTTGCCTCGGCCGCCGGTCTTGACCTGCGCCTTGACGACGACGCTGCCGCCGAGCCTGCGGGCCATCACCCGTGCTTCCTGGGGCGAGTCGGTGACCTCCGCCCTGGGCACCGGGATCCCGCGTTCTTCGAAAAGCGCCCGGGCTTCGTGCTCGTACAGGTCCATGCTTGGGCTCCCGTCTCAAAGTGCACGACTCAAAAGTGCTGCACGCCCCCTGGACATCACCCATCGGATGCGGGATAACAATCTTCATACAGTATTCGTCGACTGTATGCAATGTGCCAAACATGGCCGTGAGGTGATCCGTGACGACGTTGGCGCTTGATGGTGTGCGGGTGCTGGACATGACGCATGTGCAGTCGGGTCCGTCGGCGACGCAGTTGCTGGCGTGGCTGGGGGCGGATGTGGTGAAGGTGGAGGCGCCGGGCGGGGATGTCACGCGCCGGCAGCTGCGGGATGTCCCGGACGCGGACTCGCTGTATTTCACGATGCTCAACTGCAACAAGCGCAGTATCACGCTGAACCTGAAGACCGAGCGGGGCCGGGAGATCCTGACCGCGCTGGTGCGGGGTGCGGATGTGCTGGTGGAGAACTTCGCGCCGGGTGCGGTGGACCGGATGGGGTTCACGTGGGACCGGATCCGGGAGATCAACCCGAGGATCGTGTACGCCTCGATCAAGGGCTTCGGCGACGGCCCGTACACGAACTTCAAGGCGTACGAGGTGGTCGCGCAGGCGATGGGCGGCTCGATGGCCACGACCGGGTTCGAGGACGGGCCGCCGCTGGCGACCGGCGCGCAGATCGGCGACTCCGGCACCGGAGTGCATGCGGTCGCCGCCATCCTGGCCGCGCTCTTGCAGCGCGAGAGGACCGGCCGCGGCCAGCGGGTGAACGTGGCCATGCAGCACGCGGTCCTGAACCTGTGCCGGGTCAAACTCCGCGACCAGCAACGCCTCGCACACGGCCCGCTGGCCGAATACCCCAACGACGACTTCACCGACGACGTGCCCCGCTCCGGGAACGCCTCCGGCGGCGGCCAGCCCGGCTGGGCCGTCCGGTGCGCACCCGGCGGCCCCAACGACTACGTCTACGTCATCGTCCAGCCCGTCGGCTGGACGCCCCTGGCCGCTTTGATCGGCCGGCCCGAGCTCGCCGAAGACCCCGAGTGGGCCACTCCCGAGGCCCGGCTGCCGAAACTGGCGAAGATGTTCCAGCTGATCGAGGAATGGACCGCGACCCTGCCCAAATGGCAGGTCCTGGAACAACTCAACCGCCACAACATTCCGTGCGGGCCGATCCTGTCCCCCAAGGAGATCATCGAGGACCGCTCCCTGGCCGACAACGACATGATCGTCGAGGTCGCACATCCCCACCGCGGCACGTTCACCACCGTCGGCAACCCCCTCAAACTCTCCGACTCCCCCACCACCATCACCACCCCACCCCTCCTCGGCCAACACAACGAGGACATCTACATCGGCGAACTCGGACTCGGTGACGAGGAGTTGAGGCTTCTCAGGTCGGGCGGGGTGATCTGACGTGGTGAACCGGAGCCGCGTTTCCGGGCCGTTGGGCGGTGGTCCATGACGTGAACGAGCACGGGGTCCGGCGGCGGTGCGCGTCGGCGGGCCCCGGTGATCCGTGCGCGCACGAAAGGAATTTGGACAGGGGGCGCTGGCCAGATCTTTCGACGCAAGGAGTGCTTGAAGACCATGACAACTGTCGATTATTCGTCGTCCGCCGCCTTCAGAGAGGTGACGGACCGCAACGGCCGCGTGTACCGGGTCGGCGAGACCGACCGGCACATCATGGGACGACCACGATGGACCATGGTGCTCTTCCCGTGGATGGGCATGCTGGGCATCAGTTCCTCGGAGTACGCGTTCACGTCGGCCGAGGACACACTGCACGAGGCGCATCTGTGGAGCAGTGGGCACATCTTCTGGCTGATGGGTGTCTGGGTGTTCTTCCAGGCGGCCGTGGCCTTCCCGGCCGGGCAGCTCAGGGAGAGCGGGAAGCTTCCGGCCCGGTACGCGATGATGCTCGGCGCGCTGGGCACCGTGCTCGGCTACATCTCGCTGGCGTTCGCGCCGAACGTGATCTTCGCCTATCTGGGCTTCGGCGTGTGCAGCGGTATCGGTGCCGGTCTGGTCTACGCGACCTGCGTGAACATGGTCGGCAAGTGGTTCCCGGAGCGCAAGGGCGGCAAGACCGGCATGGTCAACGGCGGTTTCGCCTACGGCTCGGTGCCCTTCGTCTTCCTGTTCACCTCGTACATGGACCTCAGCAACTACCGGGGCGTCCTGGTGACGGTGGGCCTGGTCTGCTGCGCGATCGTGGCGTTCGCCGGGTGGTTCTTCAAGGACCCGCCGAAGAACTGGTGGCCGCCGCACGTCGACCCGCTCAGGCAGACCGACGACCCGAAGATCCGGCGGGCGCTGGAGAAGAACCCGCCGGCCGTCAAGCAGTACACCCCGAAGGAAGCGGCGCGTACGCCCGTCCTGTGGATGATGTGGTTCTGCCTGCTGTGCACGGCCGGCATCAACATCTTCGGCATCGCCTTCCAGGTGCCGTTCGGCAAGGACATGGGCTTCGCGGGCGGGATCGTGGCCACGGCGATGTCGCTGAAGGCGATCGTCAACGGCACCGGGCGCGGGGTGATCGGCTGGATCTCCGACAAGTTCGGGCGCCGCAACACCCTGATCATCGTGTGTCTGGTGCTGGGCACCGCCCAGTTCGGTGTGCTGGTCTCCGGCCAGATGGGCAGCATGCCGTTCTTCCTGTTCTGCTCCATGGTCTCCGGCTTCGGCGGCGGCGCGATCTTCCCGCTGTTCGCCGCGATGACGGCCGACTACTTCGGTGAGAACAACAACGCCTCCAACTACGGCATGGTCTACAGCTCGAAGCTCATCTCGGGGCTCGTCGGCTCCGGTGTCGGCTCGATCGTGGTCGGCGCCTGGGACTACCAGGGCGCGTTCGTGCTGGCCGGCTCGATCGGCCTGGCGTCCGCGGTCCTCGCGCTGTTCCTGAAGGCCCCCGGCAGGCCCCAGACCAGCCGTCGGACCGTACCCAACCCGCAACCGCTCGGCGAGGAAATGGCCTGACATGACGGCAGATCCGTACGCAGCACGCAGTGAGACCGACAAGACCGCACACTCCACCGCCGCATCACGTCCCTACCGAGAAGTGACCGACGCCAACGGTCGCGTCTACCGCATCGGCGAGACCGACCGGGACATCCTCGGCCACTCGCGCAAACTCATGGTGTATCTGCCCTGGGTGACCATGATGGCCATCAGCGTCTTCGAGTACGCGTACGGCTCGGCCGAGGACACGTTGTCCCACGCCCACGGCTGGACGCAGAGCAACACCTTCTGGATCCTCAGTGTCTGGGTCTTCTTCCAGGCCGGCATCGCCTTCCCGGCGGGCTGGCTGCGGGAGAGGGGCATCCTGACCGCCCGCAAGGCCATGTACATCGGCTCGGGCATGTGTCTGGTCGGATTCCTCGCCCTGTCGCACCTGGGCAACGTCTGGCTGGCGATCCTCGGATTCGGCGTCATCGGGGGGATCGGCGCCGGACTGGTCTACGCGACCTGCATCAACATGGTCGGCAAGTGGTTCCCCGAACGCCGGGGCGCCAAGACCGGGTTCGTCAACGGCGGCTTCGCGTACGGGTCACTGCCCTTCATCTTCATCTTCAACTACGGCTTCGACACGGCCAATTACCACCGCGTCCTGGATCTCATCGGCTGCTACATCCTGATCGTGGTCGTCGGGTGCGCGTTCTTCTTCAAGGACCCGCCGAAGAACTGGTGGCCCCATGACATCGACCCGCTCACCCATGGCGGCGGCGGTGCGAACGGGGTCGGCGCTCTGGCCAAGAACCCTCCGGCAGTACGGCAGTTCACGCCGAAGGAGGCCCTCAGGACCGGCATGCTTCCCCTGATGTGGATCGCCCTCGTCATGACCGCGGGCGTGTCGATCTTCGGGATCTCCTTCCAGGTCGACTACGCCAAGGAGGTGGGTTTCGGCCCGCTGGTGGCGGCCTCCTCGATGGGCGTCATGGCCGTCATCAACGGCGTCGGGCGCGGGGTCGTGGGCTGGCTGTCCGACAAGTGGGGCCGCAAGTCGACGCTGGTGTTCGTGATCGTCGTCCTGGGTCTCGCTCAGTTCGGCGTGATCTGGGCGGGCGACATCAAGAGCGAGTCGCTGTTCCTGGTCTTCGCGTTCCTGTCCGGGTTCGGCGGCGGCGCGTTCTATCCGTTGTTCGCGGCGCTCACCCCGGACTACTTCGGGGAGAACTACAACGCCTCCAACTACGGTCTGGTGTACAGCGGCAAGCTGATCAGCGGTCTGTTCGGCGGCGGCCTGGGTTCCATGGTGGTCGCGGCCTGGGGCTACGACGGGGCGTACGCCCTGGCCGGCGCCACCTCGATGCTGGCGGCGGCGATCGCCCTGCTGCTGCGGCAACCGGGACGGCCCAGAAGCGGAACCACGGCACCGCACCCACGAGCCGCGGCCTGAGCAGGGCGGTTCGGACAGCATGCGGCCCTTCCCCACGGCATCGGGGAAGGGCCGCCTGATCCGGTGGCTGGGGGGCTCCGGGTGCCGGGTGCGGATCTATGGCCGGGGGCTGATCAGTGGCTGGGTGCGGATCGGTGGCTGGGTGCGGATCGGTGGCCGCAGGCTGATCGGTGGCCGCCTGACTCGACGGCCCGGTGCCGACCGATTGCCGGGCGCTGACCGAGGGCGGGGCAGTGACCGACGGCAGCGTGCTGACCGACGGCCGCCCGACCCAACAGTTGGGTGCCGACCGATTGCCGGGCGCTGATCAACGGCCCCTCGATCCGACGCCCCGCGTGCTGTCCGTTGGCCGCCCGACCCAACAGCAGGGCACCGACCGGGGCCGTGCCCCCAACTTGCCTGCGACGTACGTTACTTCTCGCGGTCGTGGTACATCTTCCGCGTGTGCTCGGTGTGCTCCCGCATGATCGCGGTGGCGCGCTGCTCGTCACGGTCGGCGATCGCGGCGATCAGCTCACGGTGCTCGATCCAGGACTGACGTCCGCGCTGCCGGGCGACCGGCGTGTAGTACCAGCGCACCCGCCGATCCACCTGCCCCGCCAACTCCGCGAGGACCGCGTTGCCCGCCAACTCCATGACCTTCGCGTGGAGTCGGGCGTTGAGGGCGACCGCCGCATCCACGTCGTCCGCGGCGACCGCACTCTCCCCCTGCGCGCACAAGTCCTCCAGCACGGCGATCCCGGCACTGCCCGCGTTCGCGGCGGCCAGCCGGGCCGCCTCGGCCTCCAACAGCGTGCGCACGGTAAGGAGTTGGTCCGCCTCCTCGTCAGTCGGCTCATGCACGAACGCACCCTGAGCCGGCCGCAGATCCACCCACCCCTCGGTGTTCAACCGCTGCAGGGCCTCCCGCACCGGCTGCCGGGACACCCCCAGATGACCCGCCAGCTCACTCTCCACCAGATGCTGACCCGGCTGGAGAGCACGGGTCGTGATGAGTTCGAGCAGCGCGCCGTACACGCGATCACGCAGCGGACCGGGGCGCTCGAGCCTGGGCACCGTCCCGTACGGCAGTCCTGTCGTCGGCAACATCACGGTCCCTCCTGTACAGCGTTCGTCGCTGCAGCTGAGAGCCAATTATGAATTGGTTTTCGCCTACAGTCTACGGCGCACAACCCCCGCCGACCCGGACCTTACCGGGGCGTAGCAGCAGCTCATGGGCCTTGGTGACGTCAGAACCCTTGCTGAGCACTCTCTCCATCCTGTAGACAATATCCAGTCGACAAAGTCGGCAGTTCCTCGGTCACCCTCACCGAACGGAGCTTCCACCCATGAAAGTCGCAGTCCTCGGCGCCGGAGCCATCGGTGCCTACGTCGGCGCGGCACTCCACCGCGCCGGTGCCGACGTCCATCTCATCGCCCGCGGTCCGCATCTGGCGGCGATGCGGGAGCACGGTGTCCAAGTCCTCAGCCCGCGCGGTGACTTCACCGCCCGTGCCCACGCCACCGACGACCCGGCCGAGATCGGCCCGGTCGACTACGTCTTCCTCGGTCTGAAGGCCAACTCGTACGCGGCGTGCGGGCCGCTCATCGAACCCCTTCTCTCCGACGCCACCGCGGTCGTCGCGGCCCAGAACGGCATCCCCTGGTGGTACTTCCACCGGCACGGCGGCCCGCACGACGGCCACCGCGTCGAAAGCGTGGACCCGGGCGGCGCGGTCAGCGCGGTGCTCGCTCCCTCGCGGGCCATCGGGTGTGTCGTCTACGCGGCGACCGAGCTCGAGGGGCCGGGTGTCGTACGGCACCTGGAAGGCACCCGGTTCTCGGTCGGCGAGCCCGATCGCAGCCTCTCGCCCCGGTGTCAGGCCTTCAGCGAGGCCATGCAGGCCGGCGGGCTCAAGTGCCCGGTCGAGCCGAACCTGCGGGACGACATCTGGCTCAAGCTGCTGGGCAACATCTCCTTCAACCCCATCAGCGCGCTGGCCCGTGCCACCATGCGCCAGATGTGCCTGCACGGCGGCACCCGCAAGGTCATCGAGACGATGATGGCCGAGACCCTCGCGGTCGCCGAGGCGCTCGGCTGCACCGTCGGTGTCTCCATCGAACGCCGTCTCGCCGGCGCCGAGCGCGTCGGCGACCACCGCACCTCCACGCTCCAGGACCTGGAGCGCGGCAAGCCCCTGGAACTCGACGTCCTGCTCACCGCCGTCATCGAGCTGGCGGAGATCACCGGTGTGGACGTGCCCACGCTCCGCACCGTCCACGCCCTTTCCGACCTCCTCGCGCTCCGGTCCGCCGCATGACGGAACCGGGCACCCACGCCGTCGCGCCGTCACCGCGGATCCGGCCGAACGCCGGCACCGGGGTCGCGTTGGCCCATGCGATCGGCCGGGAGATCATCCGGGCGGGGCTGGCCGACCGGGCGTTCATCGAGCGCTCCACCTCCGGCTTCGAGGAGTACAGGCAGCTCGTCGGGCCGTGGACGGTGTCGCTCGCGGTGAAGGTGACGGGCGTACCGGCCGCTGTCGTGCGGGAGTTGGCGCACACCTTCGCACGCGGCGAGCCGTTGCGGGCATTCGTCGGCACCGGGCACGAGGAGGTCCGCGCGCTGATCGACCTGTCGCTGCTCACCGGCCGCGGTCACGACGGTCGAGCGGGGCGGACCCCTTTCCACCTGGTCCGGCACTCCCCTCCCGTCGATCTGACGGACGAGGAGTTTCCGGTCCGGCTCACCGAGGGGCGCCGTACGGAGTCGTACAACGCCCTTGTCCAGAAGGGTGGTTCGGGGTCGCCGCTGCGGCGGACCGACTGTGTCGAGCTGAGTCCGGAGGACGCCGAGCGCTACGGCGTGGTGGTCGGCGAAGAGGTGCGGGTCGCCACCCGGCGGGGCTCGACGACGGCGCCGGTGTGGGTGGATCCCGCGCTGCGGCCCGGTCTGGCGTTCATGACCGGCCGTCCGCCGGACGGGACGGACGCCAACCGTGGCGCGCGAAGGGCTGGTTGTCCGATCGCGGGGACCGTGGAGTTCCAGGCCGCTGCGATCCGGATCGAGAAGATGCCTGTCGAGAAGACGCCCGTCGTGGCGATACGGAGGTGAGACCGGACATGGGACGAGTCACGGAACGACGCAAGGTGATCCGCATCCGCGACGGGGCCCTCTCCTCCCGCCCGGACACCCTGGTCGCCGAGGAACCACTCGAAATCCGCCTCAACGGCAAACCCCTCGCCATCACCATGCGCACCCCCGGCGACGACTTCGCCCTCGCCACCGGCTTCCTCGTCAGCGAAGGCGTCCTCGCCCAACAACACGACCTCCAGAACATCGTCTACTGCGCCGGCGCCACCACAGACGGCACCAACACCTACAACATCGTCGACGTCACCACCGCCACCCACGTCGCCATCCCCGACATCACCCTCGAACGCAACGTCTACACCACCTCCTCCTGCGGCCTGTGCGGCAAAGCCAGCCTCGACGCCGTCACCACCACCACCCACTGGCCCATCCACGACACACCCCCGGTCCGTGTCAGTCCCGAACTCCTCGCCAGCCTCCCCGACCAACTCCGCGCAGCCCAACAAGTCTTCGACCGAACCGGCGGCCTGCACGCCGCCGCCCTCTTCACCGAACACGGCCACCTCCTCGACATACGCGAAGACGTCGGCCGCCACAACGCCGTCGACAAACTCATCGGCCGCGCCCTCCAACACGGCAACCTCCCCCTGTCCCGCACCCTCCTCCTCGTCTCCGGCCGCGCCTCCTTCGAACTCGCACAAAAAGCCGTCATGGCCGGCATCCCCCTCCTGGCGGCCGTCTCCGCACCCTCCTCCCTCGCCGTCGACCTCGCCACCGAGACCGGCCTGACCCTGGTCGGCTTCCTGCGCGGCCCCTCCATGAACGTGTACGCGGGCGAGGACCGCATCGCTCTGGCGGCCGTCGCGGCCGTGCAGGGCTGACGGTCTCTTCCGCTGCACGACGGCGGGACCCCGAAGGGCGGGGAGCGCCCCCTGCGCCCTCGGGGTCCCGTTTCTGTCGTGTGTGGTCAGCACTTCTCCCGCAGCGAGTGCAGGTAGGCGCTGGAGCGGCGGGCGAACGTGAACGACTCGGCGGGCTGGTCGTGCTCGGCCTGCCAGTGATGGGCCAGGCGCTCGCCCCGCAGCCGGGTCACGGCGGAGATGAACTTCTGGTAGTCGATGTCGCCGTCGCCGACGTCGGTCATGCGGTAGCCGTAGGTGTTGGCCGGGTCGCTCACCCCGTCCTTGACGTGGAAGAGCGGGTAGCGGTGGGGCTGCCTGAGGACGTAGTTCAGGGGTTCGAAGGGGGCGGGGGTGCCGTCGGGCCGCTTGGAGAAGCGGAACTGGCCGGAGTACGCCCAGAAGATGTCCATCTCCAGGAACACCAGGTCGGGGTCGGTCTCCCTGAGCAGCACGTCGTAGAGGCGGACCTTGGGGTTGTCGGTGGCGAAGGAGAACTCCTCGGAGTGGTTGTGCTGGTAGAACTTCATGCCGCGTGCCTTCGCCGCGGCTCCGTAGGTGTTGAACTCCTCGGCGGCACGCTTCCACGCGTCGACGGTCGAGCCGTAGCGGAACGGTCCCGAGGCGGTGCCGATGTGCTTGAGGCCGAGGGCCTGGGCGTCGTCGAGGACCTTGGTGAGGTTCTGGGCGAAGGTGTAGGCGTTCGGGTCGTCCGAGTAGTAGCCGACGTGGCTGCCGATCGGGTTCAGGCCGTGGTCGCGGGCCAGGCGCTTGAGCCGGGCGAGGGTGATCGGTCCGGCCGAGCCCTGGGTGTAGCCGGCGAACTCGACCTCGTCGTAGCCGTACTTCTCGAGTTCGGCGAAGACGGGGGCGAAGCCGAGCGTGGAGACCTTGTCGCGGAGGCTGTAGAGCTGGATGCCGAGGCGGCCGGGGGGCAGGACGGGGCGGCCGCGGCCGGACGTCTTGTCGGTGGCTTCGGTGGTGGCGGCCGCCGGGACCGCGGTGGAACCCAGCAGCGCGGCCGCGGTGGCGCCGGCGGCCACGCCGAGCATGCCTCGTCTGGTGAGGCGGTGGGTGAGTTCGGGGTCGGGCTGGAACATGCGGCTCATGTCGGGGACTCCTCGGGGTCGAAGGGCGTTGTCAGTGGTGGGTGCTTCACTGGTGACCAGTCAGGAAAGGCCGGCCAGTCGGAGCAGGAGTGACTTCACGTCGGTGGCCGCGATGCGGTCGCCGACTGCGCGGGGGGTGGAGCAGATGAGGAGCGGACCGTCGTCGTCGCTCCCGGGGAGGCGGCCGTGGCTGCCGCGAATAGGTGACGGGTCGAGGGGCACGACCGCCATGCGATAGCGCAGGCCGAGTTTCTTGCGGGCCAGCGCGGTGGCCGCCTTGACCTTGACGTAGGGGTCGAGCGGGTCCATGAACAGTTCGACCGGGTCGTAGCCGGGTTTGCGGTGGATCTCGACCAGCTGCGCGAAGTCGGGCGCGCGGTCGTCGTCGAGCCAGTAGTAGTACGTGAACCATGCGTCCGGCTCCGCCACGGCGACGAGTTCGCCGGAGCGCGGATGGTCGAGGTGGTGAGCCTTCTTGCCCTCGTCGTCGAGGAGGTGCTCGATGCCGGGCAGGCCGTCGAGGGCGGCTCGGGTGGCGCCCAGGTCCTCGGGGCGGCGCACATAGACGTGGGCGATCTGGTGGTCGGCGACCGCGAAGGCGCGGGACGCCATCGGGTCGAGGTATTCCATGCCGTCCTGGGTGTGCACGTCCAGGAGTCCGGCGCGGCGCAGGGCGCGGTTGATGTCGACGGGCCGGTCCGCGCGGGTGATGCCGTACTCGGACAGCGCGACGACGGTACGGCCTTCCGCGCGGGCGTCGTCCAGGAGCGGGGCCAGCGCCCGGTCCAGGTCGGCGGCGGCCTTGAGGGAGCGCGGGTCGTCGGGGCCGAAGCGTTGCAGGTCGTAGTCGAGGTGAGGGAGGTAGCAGAGGGTCAGGTCGGGGTGGCGGGTGCCCATGATGTGGCGGGTCGCGTCGATGATCCACTGGCTGGAGACGAGGTCCGCGCCGGGTCCCCAGAAGTGGAAGAGGGGGAAGGTGCCGAGTTTCTCGGTGAGTTCGTCGTGCAGGGCCGGGGGGCGGGTGTAGCAGTCGGGTTCTTTGCGGCCGTCGGCGTAGTAGACGGGACGGGGGGTGACGGTGAAGTCGGTGTCGGCGCCCATGGCGTACCACCAGCAGATGTTGGCGACCGTGTAGCCGGGGTGCGCGCGCCGGGCGGCGTGCCACAGCTTGTCGCCGGCGACGAGACCGTTGTGCTGGCGCCACAGGAGTACGTCGCCGAGCTCGCGGAAGTACCAGCCGTTGCCGACGATGCCGTGCTCGCTGGGGTGGGTGCCGGTGAGGAAGGTGGACTGGGCGGCGCAGGTGACGGCCGGCAGGACGGTGCCGAGCGGGGCGTGGGAGCCGGACTGGGCGAGGGACTTGAGGTGGGGCATGTGGTGGAGGAGACGGGGGGTGAGGCCGACGACGTCGAGGACGAGGAGAGGGGTCGGTGCCGCCTCCGGGGGCTGGTGGTTCATGGCAGCTCCTTCAGGCCGAGGTCCGTCAGCAGCTCGCGCGCGAGGGTGAGTTCGGCGGCGATGCCGTCGGCGAGCTGAGTGCGGCCGCGGGGCCGCAAGGCGGGTGGGAGGGCCTGCCAGGTGTAGGTCTCGACCTCCAGGTGGCGGGTGAGCGGGTGCGGGCCGCCGACGAGCCGGGTGAGGGCGGACTTGAGTAGGGGGAGCGTGGAGGTGAGGGGTGCGGCGGGGGCCGCGTGCAGGGGGACGTGGAAGTGGGCGCGCCAGGGTGCCCCGTCGGGCAGGGTGTCGCCGGCGAGGGCTTCGCCGAGGTCGTCGGTACCGCGCAGGCCCGCGGCGGTGGAGGTGCGGGTCTGGTGCAGGAAGCGGGGTTCGTCGAAGGCGGCGAGGGCCTCGCGGACTTCGGGAAGGTGGGGGTGTTCGGCGTGCAGGGCGGCTGAGAGCTGGGACTTGACGACGGGGACGCGGGCGGCGGTGAGCCCGTCCAGTGCGGTGTGCGGGTCTTCGAAGGAGGTGGCGAGATGGCAGGTGTCGACGCAGATACCGATGCGGTCGTGGGCGATCGCGGTCAGCGGGGCGACGGCGTCGGCGGTGGTCTCGACGACACAGCCGGGTTCGGGTTCGAGGCCGACGCGGATGGAGCGGCCGGTCAGCTCCTGGAGGGCGTCGAGGCGTTCGGCGAGGGTGCGCAGGGCGGTGCGGGCCTTGTCGGCGCTCCCGTCGTCGTAGGCCGTGCGCCAGGCCAGCGGCAGGGTGGAGATGCTGCCCTCGGTGACGTCGTCGGGCAGGAGCCCGGTCAGGACGCGGGCCAGGGCGGTGGTGTGGTCGAGGCGTTCGGGGTCGGTCCAGTCCGGCTTGTAGACGCGGTACTTGACCTCCTCGGCGCCGAAGCCCTCGTAGGGGAAGCCGTTGAGGGTGACGACTTCGAGGCCGCGGCGGTCGAGCGCACAGCGCAGGTCGCGCAGTGCGGAGGGGTCGCTGACCAGGGCGCGGGCGGCGTCGCGGGCGAGCCACAGGCCGATACCGAGGCGGTCGCGGCCGAGGCGGCGGCGGACGGGCTCGCAGTGGTCGCGGAGCTGGGCGAGGACGCCGTCGAGGGTCTCGGCGGGGTGGACGTTGGTGCAGTAGGCGAGGTGGACGGTGGTGCCGTCGGGGTGGCGGAAGCGCATGGCTCACGCCCCGCCGCGGAGGATGGAGTTGCCCTCGTGGGTGGCGTCGGTGGCGGCGATGGTGAGGTCGAGGCGGCCGCTGAGTCCGTAGAAGGCGACGGGGTTGCGCCACAGCACGCGGTCGACGTCGTCCTCGCTGAAGCCCTCGGCGAGCATGAGTTCTGCGACCTTGCGGGTCTTGAGGGGATCGCTGCGGCCCCAGTCGGCGGCGGAGTTCACCAGGACCTGATCGAGGCCGTACGCGCGCAGGATCGCCACCATGCGCTCCTCGTCCATCTTGGTGTCGGGGTAGACGGAGAAGCCGAGCCAGCAGCCGCTGTCCTTGGCCTCCTTGACGGTGGTCTCGTTGAGGTGGTCGACCAGGACGCGGTCGACCGGCAGGGCGGATTCACGGACGACGTCGAGGGTGCGGCGCAGGCCCGCGAGCTTGTCGCGGTGCGGGGTGTGGACGAGCGCGGGCAACTGGTGGTCGGCGGCGAGCTGGAGCTGGGCGGTGAGGGCGGTGTCCTCGGCCGGCGTCATGGAGTCGTAGCCGATCTCGCCGACGGCGACGACCTGGTCCTTGACGAGATACCGGGGCAGTTCGTCGAGGACGGGGACGCAGCGCGGGTCGTTGGCCTCCTTGGGGTTCAGGGCGAGGGTGCAGTGGTGGGCGATGCCGTACTGGGCGGCGCGGAAGGGCTCCCAGCCCAGCAGGGAGTCGAAGTAGTCGAGGAAGGAGGCGGGAGAAGTGCGGGGCTGGCCCAGCCAGAAGGAGGGTTCGACCACGGCGCGCACACCGGCGTCGTGCATGGCCTGGTAGTCGTCGGTGGTCCGTGACGTCATGTGGATGTGGGGGTCGAAGATGCGCATCAGGACTCCTTGCCGTGGGTGCCGTCCGCGCTGTTCGGGCCGTGGTCGGCGGCCGGCGCGGGTGGGGTGGCGGTGGGGTCGGTCAGGGTCAGGACGCGGTGCAGGTCCGCGGGCACGGGACGGCCCGCGGCGGTGCGTTCGGCGGCGTAGTCGCCGAGCATGCGGGCGAGTTCGGCGTCGGCGTGGGCCCGGCGCTCCAGGTCGGCCACCTCGGTCACGGGCACGCCGGTGAACAGGCACTTCAGGACGGCGTGCCGCCAGTGGTGGGCGGCGAGGTGGCGGGCGGCGTAGGGGCCGACGGCGGCGGCCAGGAGGCGGGTGTCGTTGGTGCGCAGGGCGTCCTCGACGAGCGGGAGGGCCTGCGGGCCGGGCACGAGGTGGGGCAGGGCGTGCAGGACGGCGCGGCGTTCGGCGGCGGTGCCCTGGGTATAGACGCGGGTCAGGGCGTCGGTGTCGGCGCGGGCGGCGTGCAGGATCAGGATGCGGGCGGCGTCGGCGTGTTCGGGGCCGCAGCGGCGTCCGGCCTCGGCGAGGCGCAGCTCCCACACGGAGATGGGGCCGTGGGCGCCGGGGTGTTCGGCGGCCTCGTCGAGGGCTCGGTCGAGCCAGACGCGGGCGGCTTCGCCGAGGCGGTCGGCAAGGTGGTTGTGCAGGTCGTGCGGCGGGGTTCGGGCGAGGGTGGTGCCCTGGGTGTCCGCCGCGGGGGTTGCCTGGTGGGCAGAGGGGTGGGTCATGGAGTGCTTCCTTGTGAGAGCGCCACTGCCTGTCGGAGGAACGGGAGGGAGCGTTCGGCGAAATGGGGGCCCGCGTGGGAGTGGCGGGGCAGTTCGACGACGGTGAGGCCCTGGTAGCCGGTGTCGGCAAGGGCGGCGAGGACCGGCGGGAAGTCGATGTCGCCGTCGCCGAAGGGGAGGTGTTCGTGGATGCCTCGGCGCATGTCCTCGATCTGGACGTGCCGCAGCCAGGGGCCGGCGGCGCGTACGCAGTCGGCGGGTGGGAGGGGTTCGAGGCACTGGCAGTGGCCGATGTCGAGGGTCAGGCCGAGGGCCGCCGGGTCGCCGAGGGTGGTGCGCAGGTGGTGGAAGTCGGCGAGGGTGGCGAGGAGATGGCCCGGTTCGGGCTCGACGGCGAGGGGGACGCCGGTGGCGGTGGCGGTGTCCAGGACGGGGGTGAGGGTCTCGGCCAGGCGTTTCCACGCCGTGTCCGGGTCCGTGCCCGTCGGGGTGACGCCGCTGAAGCAGTGCACGGCGTGCGCGCCGAGGTCGGCGGCGACCTGGACGGCCCGGAGCAGCAGGTCGGCACGGCGGGCTCGGTCGTCCGGGTCGGGGTCGAGCAGCGACGGGCCGTGTTTGCGGCGCGGGTCGAGCACATAGCGGGCGCCCGTCTCGACGGTGACCGTCAGTCCGAGCGCGTCCAGCCGGCGGCCGAGGCGACGGGTGCGGGCGGCCAGGTCGGGGGCGAGGGGGTCCAGGTGCATGTGGTCGAGGGTCAGACCGACACCGTCGTACCCGAGGTCGGCGAGCAGGGTCAGGGCGTCGTCCAGGCGGAGGTCCGCGAGGCCGTTGGTGCCGTAGCCGAAGCGGAGTGGGGTGGCGCCGGGTTCCGGAGCGGTCCTGGGTCGGGCGACGGGGGCCGTCTTGTCGCCGGGGCTCGGAGAGGGCCGGTGCCGGCGTGGAGAGAGGGGGTCGGTCATGTGACGCTCACCTTTCTCGCGAAGCGTCCGGCCAGGGGGGCGAGGGCGGTGGTGAGCAGAGCTGTGACGGTCGCGCTCTTCGTGCGCGAGCGGGCGGCGAGGGCGGCCTGGAGGGGGATCGTGGCCCGGATGCCGGCGGTGACGGCTCGTTGGGTGAGCGGGGGTGAGGGGTTGAGGGTGGCGTGGAGGTAGGAACGCGCTGTGGTGGCTGCGTAGGCGGCGGCGAGGGCGAGACGCAGGGCTGCGTGCGTGTCGAGGGGTTCGGAGTCGGCGCCGGGCCGTCGCGGACGGCGAGGCAGGCGGGACACCGCTGCGGCGGCCAGGTCCGCAACGCGGGGTGGGCCCGCAGAGTCGCGCGATCCGGGACCGCGTCGGCTCGCGTCGGTCCGGTCCGATGGCAGCGGACGCCGCCGGGTCACAGTCCGTGTCAGCACGGCCGTCGCGGCGAGCGCTGCGAAGGGAGCCAGCGCTGAACCGCCCTGGGCTTCGCGGCGGGACACGGCGGTGATGGCGAGGGTGTGGGCACCGAGCAGCACGGCGGAGGGCAGGGCCTGCCGGACGCCAGGCAGCGCGGCTGCAGGCAGAACCTGCCGGACACCAGGCAGCGCGGCTGCGGGGACGGTCTCGACGTTGCCGAGCACGGAACCCGGCGGCAGAGGGCCCCGGGTCCAGGTCCCGCCTGGCACGGCGTTCCTCTGGCCCACTCCCGCGCCCACGCCCCCACCCCCGGCTGTCGCTGCCGCGCCGAGCAGCAGGTCCAGGCCTCGTGCCGTCGCCATGGCGAACGGTCCTGCCGGGGTGTCCTTCAGGGCCAGGTCGTACGCCCAGACCGTGGCCGCGAGCGGCACCGCGATCGTGAGGGCGGGGCGGCCCGCGCAGGCCGCCAGGGTGAGGCCCGCGCCGGTGAGGGCGCAGGCCGCGCCGAGGGCCGACGTGGGGTGGACACGGCCGGAGGGGAGGGGGCGGTGGGGGCGTTCCACGGCGTCCACGTCGCGGTCGGCCCAGTCGTTGAGGGCCATGCCGGCCTCGTAGAGGCAGAGGGAGGACGCGATGGCGAGGAGGGTGCGGGAGGTGGGTCGTACCGAGGCTGCCGCCGCTCCGGCGAGGGCGTCGCCGGGGACGGTGAACAGGGCGGGCAGGCGCAGGAGTTCAGCCCAGGCGTGGGCGCGCGGGCGGTCGGTGTGTACTGGGGTCTGTGGTGCGGTGTGCCGGGAGGCGCCCTGGAGGGAGGTCGTGGTGGAGGGTGCCGTCGGCTCACCCGTCTCCTCGGGCAGGGCGTCCTCCGCTGCCCTGCTCGCCCTCACCGCTGCTCCTCCCCCGAACGACCTTCGGTGTGGCTCCGCGTACCGCCGTCGGCAGGACTTGCCCGAAGGCGTTCCGCGAACCTCACCAGTGCCGCGTACTGCTCCCCCAGTCCCGCAGGCCCTTGCCCCACCGGGTCCTTGAAGTAGAAGCCCAGTTCGCTCAGCGGGCCGGACAGTCCCCTCTCGTGGGCGCGAGCGGTCAGGCGGGCCAGGTCGAGTACGAGGGGGGCGGCCAGGGCGGAGTCACAGCCCTGCCAGGTGGTCTGGAGGATCATGCGGGTGCCGAGGAAGCCGTCGAAGGCGATGTGGTCCCAGGCGGTCTTCCAGTCGCCGAGGGCGGGGACGTCGTCGATGTGGACCTCTCCCTCGGGGGTGGTGGCGAGGGTGTCGGCCAGGACGCGTTCCTTGCCGGCGTTCTTCGCCGCGGCGGCCGCGGGGTCGGCGAGGGAGGCTCCGTCGCCGCCGCCCAGAAGGTTGGTGCCGGACCAGGCCCGGACCGTGAGGGCGCGTTGGGTGAACATCGGGCCCAGGACGGACCGGAGCAGGGTCTGGCCGGTCTTGCCGTCACGGCCCGCGTGGGGCAGGCCGGAGGACTTGGCCGCTTGGGTGAGAGCGGGGTGGTGCATGCCCGTGGAGGGCGTGAAGTTCACGTACGCGCACCCTGCGCGCAGGGCCGCCGCGGCGTACAGGGAGCTCGGGGGCAGGGCGTCGCCGGTGGGGGCGGGTTCGGTGGAGGCCACGTTCACCACCACCGCGCGCGCCAGCCGGCCGCGTCGTACGAAGGACCGTATGTCCGCGGCGAAGGCGGCGATCAGGTCCTCCTCGGTCCTTGAGTCGCCGGGGAGGGGCCCGCCGGGCCTGATCTCCCGTTCGGCGGCGGCGAGTTCGGCGCTCACCGCGGCCGGCAGACCGTGGGGCAGGACGCCGCCCGCCGCGAGGGCCTCGGCCCGTTTGGGCAGGGGGCAGTCCACGGTGTCGTGGCCGCCGAAGACCAGGGCGGACAGGTCGGGCAGGCCGCTCCCGGTGAGGGGCGGGGTCTCGGTGATCAGGCCCGTCGGTGGGTGCAGACCCGCGGCCATGGCGGCGCAGCCCGCGACGACCGTCGTGGCGACGGAACCTCGGGCCCCGATCAGCCAGACGCCGACACGCGGTACGGAATCGGACGCGGACATGGGCAGCCTCCTTGTCGAACGCGTCGTGTGCGAACCCCAGAAGTGAGGGGGAAAGACGGCGGGCGGGAGTCCGGCGTCCCCCGCCCGCCGCCGCTCAGTCGCCCTTGACGGGCAGTTCCTTGATCCGGATGTCGCGGAACGACACCTGGTCGTCGGCTCCGTGGTTCTGGATGCCGACGTGCCCGTCACGCAGACTCCGGGCCGGATCGGTGTTGGTGAAATCGTTGATCTTCACGCCGTTGAGCCAGACGCGGAGGCGTTCGCCCTCCACGCGGATCTCGTACGTGTTCCACTCCCCCGGCGGGTTCAGCGCGCGGTCGCGCTTCTTCAGGTCGGCGGAGCGGAAGCCGTAGACGGACCCGGTCGTCTTCTCGGGTACGTCGGTGGCGTCGATCTGGATCTCGTAGCCGTTGTCCACGGCGGACCAGGGGTCGTCCGAGGGCGGGAAGCCCACGAACACACCGGAGTTGTCGTCCCCGGAGGCGCTCGCCATCTTCCAGTCGAGCTTCAGGGAGTACGACCCGAGGTCCTGGCCGGGGTACCAGAGCATCCCCATGCCGCCGGACGAGGTGAGTGTGCCGTCGTCGGAGCGGGTGAAGGAGCCCGGGCCCGCCTGTTTCCAGTCGGCCAGCGACTCGGCGGTGCCGTCGAAGAGCGGGCGATAGCCGTTCTCCGGCCGGCAGTCGGCCTGTGTGTGGCCGGTCGCGTACCGGATTCCGCCCAGCAGGTGGCCGCGGAAGGCGGGATCGGCGTACGACTCCTTGGTGTGGCCGAGGCCGGTGTAGAAGGCTCGGCCGCCCTGGTAGTCCTGGCACCAGGCGATCGGGTGGTCGCCGTTCATCGTGCCGCCGGTGTACGACGACTCGTCGAGGGCGGCCAGGACGTGGACCCGTTCGCGGGGATTGGAGCGGTAGTTGTACCACTCGTCGGTGCGGTTCCACGTCGGAGAGAGCTCTGACGTGGACGGGTGGGCGCGGTCCTCGACCACCACGGTGGCGGGCTGGATCGCCGGGTGCGACTGGAAATAGGCGCCGGCGAGGCCGCCGTAGAACGCCCAGTCGTACTCGGTGTCGGCGGCCGCGTGGATGCCGACGTATCCGCCGCCGTGCCGGATGTAGCCCTCGAAGGCCCGCTGTTGGGCGGGGTCGAGGACGTCGCCGGTGGTGGAGAGGAAGACGACAGCGTCGTAGCGGCGCAGGTTCCGCGCGGTGAACGCGCTCGCGTCCTCGGTGGCGTCGACCGTGAAGCCGTCGGTCTCACCGAGCTGCTTCACCGCCGCGACGCCTTCGGGGATCGAGTCGTGGCGGAAGCCGGCCGTCTTGGAGAAGACCAGCACCCGTTCGGTGTCCGCAGGGTGTGACGCGGCGGGTTGGGAGACGCACCCGAGGAGCAGGGCGGCTCCCACAACTGCCGTCGTCCATCGTCCGGTTGTGTTCATGCGAGCCCCTCCTCTCAGCCGGTGGTGAAGGTGAAGTCGTCCACGTCGAACAGGGCGCCGGTGCCGGTCCCCTTGAAGACCAGGTAGAGCGTGGTGGTGTCCCTTGGGGCGCGGGACAGGTCGGCGGTGACGTCCTGGAAGGTCTCCCAGCCGCCGGTCACCGGCACGGTCGTTTTGCCGAGCAGGGTGCCGGTCGCGGACCCCGCACGGATCTCCAGCGTGCCGCCGGAACCGCCCGAAGAGACGCGCGCGGTGAGTGACTTGGCGTTGCCGAGGACGTACGGCGTGAAGGAGATCCAGTCGCCGTTGTTGATGTCGCCGACCGTGTTGCCGCCGTGTGCCGTGTCCTTGGCGATGACGGAGACGCCCGAGCCGGTGCCGAAGTGCTCGGCCTGGCGGTGCCTGGGCTGCAGGACGCTCTGGTCGTGCGTGGTCAGCGGGGCCTGGCCGCCGCCACCGTTGTCGGTGTACTCGGCGTCCATCACGCCGAAGATGTTGGCGTCCTCGTCGTGGCCGCCGTCGGCGCTGGTCTGGAGGGTGCCGGTGCAGCCGTCGGCGGAGGTGACGGGGTGGCCGTGGCTGTCGTGGCCGAGGACGAAGGTGACCTTGACCTTGGCGCAGTCGATGGGCCGGCCGTCCTCGGGGTCACTGACGCGCACCTTGAAGGGGATCGTGTCCCCGAAGCTGAACAGCTGCCCGTTCTTGGGGAGTTCGAGGATCACCTTGGGCGCGGTGTTGCCGACGACGATCTGCACGCTCGCGCTGCCGGTGCGGCCCGAGGGGTCCTCGGCGGTCAGGGTCGCGGTGTAGGTGCCGTTCTTCCTGTACCTGTGCGTCGGGTTCGCCGCGGTGGACGTGCCGCCGTCGCCGAAGTCCCAGCGGTAGGTGAGGGCGTCGCCGTCCTGGTCGCTGGTGCCCTCGGAGGAGAACCGCACCCGCAGCGGTGCCTGTCCGGAGGTACGGTCGGCCGCCGCCTGCGCGACCGGGGAGTGGCCGTCGGTGGCGTTCTCGATGCGGTACAGGGCGGAGTTCTCGTCGCCGCCGAACCAGGAGACGCCGTAGTCGAGGACGTACAGCGCCCCGTCGGGGCCGAAGGCCATGTCCATCACCTGGGTGCCGGTCCAGGGGATGTCGTTGATCGACTGGACGGTGCCGTCGGCGTCGCTGGTGATGCGCTTGATCCAGCGGCGGCCGAACTCCCCGGCGAAGAAGTCGCCGTCGTAGGCCTCGGGGAACTTGACCGGTGAGTCGAGCGAGGCGTCGTAGTGGTAGACCGGGCCGCCCATCGGGGACTCGGAGCCGGTGCCGAACTCCGGTACCGATCCGCCGTCGTAGGGGATCCAGGCGGCCTGCGCCGGGGGAAGGTCGGTCAGGCCGGTGTTGTGCGGGGAGTTGTTCTTCGGCGCGGCGCAGTCGAAGGAGGCGCCGGAGGTGCCGGTGGCGAAGTCGTAGTCGACGTAGGCGTCGTTGTCGCCCGTGCAGTACGGCCATCCGAAGTTGCCGGGGCCGGTCACCCGGGCGAACTCGACCTGGCCCGCGGGGCCTCGGGCCGGGTCGGCGGCGCCGGCGTCGGGGCCGTAGTCGCCGACGTAGACGATCCCGGTCTGCTTGTCGACGCTGAAGCGGAACGGGTTGCGGAAGCCCATGGCGTAGATCTCGGGCCGGGTCCTGTCCGTGCCGGGTGCGAAGAGGTTGCCGTCGGGGATGGCGTAGGAGCCGTCGGCGTTGACCTTGATGCGCAGGATCTTGCCGCGCAGGTCGTTGGTGTTGCCGGCGGTGCGCTGGGCGTCGAAGGCCGGGTTGCGGTTGGCCCGCTCGTCGATGGGCGTGAACCCGTCGGACTGGAAGGGGTTGGAGTCGTCGCCCGTCGACAGGTAGAGGTTGCCGGCCGCGTCGAAGTCGATGTCACCGCCGACGTGGCAGCAGATGCCGCGGGTGGCGGGGATGTCGATGATCTTCGTCTCGCTGGCCGCGTCGAGGGTGCCGTCGGTCTTCAGGACGAACCGGGAGAGCCGGTTGACGCCGTCGAAGGGGGCGAAGTCGGCCGCGGTGCCGGTCTCGGGGGCGTCGCCCGCGGGAGTGTTCAACGGGGGTGCGTAGTACAGGTAGATGAAGCGGTTGGTGGTGAACTGCGGGTCGACGCCGACGCCTTGGAGACCCTCCTCGTCGTGGGAGTAGACGGCGAGCTTGCCTGCGAGGCGGGTGGTGCCGGCCGCGTCGGTGATGCGGAGTTCGCCGTCGCGGGAGGTGTGCAGGACCGAGCGGTCCGGGAGAACGGCGAGCGACATGGGCTCGCCGACCTCGGGTTCGCCCTTGGCGAGGGTGACCTGCTGGAAGTCCTCGGCGGCGGCCGCGCCGGCGGCTCCTTCGCCGGCGACGGCTGCGCCGGCCTGGGGAGCGGCGAGGGTGAGGGAGGCGCCGGCCAGCAGGAAGCCGGTGAGCAGGGCCGCCGCTCTGCGCCAGGGGGCGCGTCGTCTGTGGGTCTCGATTCTGTCGGTCACGGTGGTGCGGTCTTTCCCGTGCACGGATGCCTCCCGAAAGGGGCCGGTCGTACGGGTGGGTGCGGGTACGCCGGGATGCGCCGTCATCCCGGAACTGACCAGTGCGGCTTGCTCGTTGCCCCAGCGGTGGGGCCTACTCCGTGATCGCCGGACCGGTGCGGCTCATTCGTTGCCGCCGAACGCCGCGTCGAACGAGGCCGACGGGGGCTCGAAGTCGTATGCCTTGAGTCGGTTCAGTGCCTCGGGTGCGCCCTGGAGCCGGTCCATGCCGGCGTCCTCCCACTCGACCGAGATCGGGCCCTGGTAGTCGATGGAGCGCAGCATGCGGAAGACGTCCTCCCAGGGGACGTCGCCGTGGCCTGCGGAGACGAAGTCCCAGCCGCGGCGCGGGTCGCCCCAGGGCAGGTGGGAGCCGAGGCGGCCGTTGCGGCCGTCTAGGCGTTTGCGGGCTTCCTTGCAGTCGACGTGGTAGATCCGGTCGCGGAAGTCCCACAGGAAGCCCACCGGGTCGAGGTCCTGCCACACGAAGTGGGAGGGGTCGAAGTTGAGGCCGAAGGCGGCCCGGCGCCCAACGGCGTCCAGGGCCCGCTGAGTTGTCCAGTAGTCGTAGGCGATCTCGCTCGGGTGGACCTCGTGCGCGAACCGCACGCCCTCCGTGTCGAAGACGTCGAGGATGGGGTTCCAGCGTTCGGCGAAGTCCTCGTAGCCGCGGTCGATCATCGACTCGGGGGCGGGCGGGAACATGGCGACCAGGTGCCAGATGGCGGAGCCGGTGAAGCCGATGACGGTCTCGACGCCGAAGGCACGGGCGGCCCGCGCGGTGTCCTTCATCCGGTTCGCGGCACGCTGCCGGACGCCTTCGGGGTCGCCGTCGCCCCACACCTCGCCGGGCAGGATGGCCCGGTGGCGTTCGTCGATGATGGCGTCGCAGACGGCCTGGCCGACCAGGTGGTTGGAGATCGCCCAGCACTTGAGGCCGTACTTGTCGAGGAGCGCGTGCCGGGAGTCAAGGTACGCCGGGTCGGCGAGCGCCTTGTCGACCTCGAAGTGGTCGCCCCAGCAGGCGAGTTCGAGCCCGTCGTAGCCGAAGTCGCGGGCGAGGCGGCAGACCTCTTCGAGGGGGAGGTCGGCCCACTGGCCGGTGAAGAGCGTGAACTTGCGCGGCATCTCTCGGAGCCTCCTCAGACGGCTATCGGGGTGTAGACGGAGTTCTTCTCGGCGCTCTCCTCGACGGCCGCGAGCACGCGCTGGACCTGGAGGCCGTCGGCGAAGGAGGGTTCGGGGCGGCGGCCCTCGGCGATCGCGTGGACGAGGTCGCGGGCCTGGTGGACGAAGGTGTGCTCGTAGCCGAGGCCGTGACCCGGCGGCCACCAGGCGTCCAGGTAGGGGTGGTCGGGCTCGGTGACGAGGATGCGGCGGAAGCCGGCGTGCGCCGCGGGTTCCGTGGCGTCGTGGTAGGAGAGTTCGTTGAGGCGTTCCAGGTCGAAGGCCAACGAGCCGTGCTCACCGTTGAGTTCGATGCGCAGCGCGTTCTTGCGGCCGGTGGCGTAGCGGGTGGCCTCAAAGGAGGCGAGGGCGCCCGAGGTGAAGCGTCCGGTGAACAGGGCGGCGTCGTCGACGGTGACCTGGCCGGTGCCGGTCCCGGAGACGGCGGCCAGGCCCTTGACGGTGCCCTCGGCCAACGGCCGTTCCCGTACGAAGGTCTCGGTCAGGGCGGAGACTCCGGCCAGTGGCTCTCCCGCCAGGTACTGCGCGAGGTCGATGATGTGCGCGCCGAGGTCGCCGAGCGAGCCCGAGCCCGCCTGTTCCCTGCGCAGCCGCCACGTCAGCGGGAACTGCGGGTCCACGAGCCAGTCCTGGAGGTAGGTCACCCGGACGTGCCGCAGCCTGCCGAGCCGCCCCTCGGCCACCATCCGGCGGGCCAGCGCGGTGGCGGGCACCCTGCGGTAGTTGAAGCCGACCATCGCCAACTGGCCCCGCTCGAAGGCCTCTTCGGCGGCCCGGGTCATCACCTGGGCTTCCTCGACGGTGTTCGCGAGGGGCTTCTCGCACAGCACGTGCTTGCCCGCTGCGAGCGCGGCGAGCGCGATCTCGGCGTGGCTGTCGCCGGGGGTGCAGATGTCGACGAGATCGACGTCGTCGCGCTCGATCAGCACCCGCCAGTCGGTCTCGGCGGCCGCCCAGCCGTGCCGGTCGGCTGCCCGGCGCACGGCGTCCGCGTCCCGTCCGCAGACCGCGGCCAGCACCGGGCGGCGGGGCAGGTCGAAGACGCGTCCGACGGTCCGCCAGCCCTGGGAGTGGGCGGCGCCCATGAAGGCGTAGCCGACCATGCCGACCCGGAGCGGCGGCACCTCGGCCCCTTCTGACTGCTGCGGCTGTGCCATGCGCGATGTCCTCCTCGTCGTCGTGGCGCGGTGGGGGGTGCAGCCCGGTCCGTCGACGAACCGGGCTCCTGGGACCCGCCCCTCGGACCGGGCCGGCCGGGGCGTGCTGCCGCTCGCGGCCGGCCCGGCCGGTAAGGCAGGTCCCGGGTCGGGTCGCCTCACTTGAAGCCGGTGGACATGTACTGGTCGACGTTGGTCTTGTCGACGACGGCCGAGTAGAGGGTGAGCGAGGCCGGGATCTCGAACTCGGCGAGGCCGCCGATGCCCTTGGACTGGCCGAGGGAGCGGGCGAGGTCGATCGCGGAGGCGGCCATGGTCGGCGGGTAGAGGACGGTCGCCTTGAGAACGCCGTTGTCCTGCTTGATGGCCTGGAAGGCGGACAGGGCGCCCGCGCCGCCGACCATCAGGAAGTCGCCGCGGCCGGCCTGATCGATGGCGCGCAGCGCGCCCACGCCCTGGTCGTCGTCGTGGTTCCACAGCGCGTCGAAGTTCGACTGGGCCTGGAGGAGCTGGGCCATCTTGGCCTGCCCGGACTCCACGGTGAACTCGGCGGCCTGCCGGGCCACCTTCCGCACGTTGGGGTAGTTCTTCAGGGCGTCGTCGAAGCCCTTGGTGCGCTGTTTGGTGAGTTCCAGGTTGTCGAGTCCGGCCAGTTCGATGACCTTGGCGTTCGACTTCCCCTTGAGCTTCCGGCCGATGTAGTGGCCGGCGTTGAGACCCATGCCGTAGTTGTCGCCGCCTATCCAACAGCGGTATGCCTGCGGGGTGTTGAAGATGCGGTCGAGGTTGACGACCGGGATCCCGGCGCGCATCGCCTTGAGGCCGACCTGGGTGAGGGCCTTGCCGTCCGCGGGCAGGACGACCAGCACGTCGACCTTCTTGTTGATCAGGGTCTCGATCTGGCCGATCTGCTGGGCGGTGTCGTTGGAGCCCTCGGTGATCTCCAGGGTGACGTCCGAGTACTTCTTGGCCCGGTTCTTGGCGTTGTCGTTGATGGCGTTGAGCCAGCCGTGGTCGGCCTGCGGTCCGGCGAAGCCGATGGTGACGGGCTTGCCGGGCGAGTCGGAGGCCGCGGGCTGGTCGTTCGCGGCCGGCTCGTCGTCGCCGGAGTCATTGCTGGTGCAACCTGCGAGGAGGGCACCGGCCCCGACGGCGGCGGTCCCGAAGAGCAGACCTCTGCGACTGGTGAAGCGGCTCGTGTGCTGTGGCATGGCGGTGAACCCTTTCCTCAGGTCGTGCTTGCGGTACGGCGCTGGACCAGCACGGCGGCGACGATGATCGCGCCCTTGGCGATCTGCTGGACGTCGCTCTGCAGGTTGTTCAGGGCGAAGATGTTGGTGATCGTGGTGAAGATCAGGACGCCGAGCACGGAGCCGGTGATGGTGCCGCGTCCCCCGCTGAGCAGGGTTCCGCCGATGATCGCGGCGGCGATGGCGTCGAGCTCGTAGAGGTTGCCGTTGGTGTTCTGGCCGGAGCCGGACAGGATGATCAGCAGGAAGGCGGCGATGCCGCAGCACAGTCCGGACAGCAGGTAGAGGTAGAGGCGCTGCCGACGGACGTCGATGCCGGCGAGCCGGGCGGCCTCGGCGTTGCCGCCGACGGCGACGGTGCGCCGGCCGAAGGTGGTGCGGTTCAGCACCAGCCAGCCGATGATCGTCACGACCGCGAAGACGAGGACCAGCGGAGGGATGCCGAGCACGTACGCGTCGCGCTCCCCGAGATCCAGCACGCTGTTGACGGTGACGACCTGCGTGCTGCCGTCGGTGATCTGCAGGGCGAGTCCGCGGGCCGAGGCGAGCATGGCGAGGGTGGCGATGAAGGGGACCATGGCGCCGTACGCGATGAGCAGCCCGTTGACCAGGCCGCAGCCGACGCCGACGATCACCGCGGTGAAGAGGATGCCCGCGAAGCCGTACTCCTGGGTGGCGACGGTGGTGGCCCACACCGAGGCGAGGGCGACGATCGCGCCGACCGAGAGGTCGATACCGCCGGAGGTGATGACGAAGGTCATGCCGACGGTGACGACACCGATCACCGAGGCCTGGGTGAGGACGAGTTGGAGGTTGCGGGTGTCGAGGAACTCGTCGGGCTTGGTGATCCCGCCGATGAGGACCAGTACGGCGAGCACACCGAGGAGGGAGAGGGTACGGACGTCGGCGCGGGCGAACACCCCTCGCCAGGCGGACGATTCGCTCACCGAAGGCACTTTGTCGGCGCTCCCCCTGGGCGGGGACACATGCTGCGTCATGACGCCGGGCTTCCTTCCATGACGAGGTCGAGTACACGGTGTTCGTCGAGCTCACGGGCGGGCGCCCGGTGGACGACACGGCCCTCGCGGAGCACCAGGACACGGTCGGCGAGGCCGAGCACCTCGGGGACCTCGCTGGAGACCAGCAGTACGGCCAGCCCTTCGTCGGCGAGCCGCCGGACGACCGCGTACAGCTCGGCGCGGGCTCCGACGTCGACGCCCCGGGTGGGTTCGTCGAGCAGCAGGACCCGGCAGCCGCGCAGCAGCCAGCGGGCCAGGACGGCTTTTTGCTGGTTGCCGCCGGAAAGGGTGCGGATCGGCACGGAAGGGTTGTCGGGCCGCAGGGACAGTTCGCGGGTCGCAGCCCGGGCCGCGCCGAGTTCGGCACGCCGGTCGATCCAACCGGCCCTGGAGAAGCGGGACATGGAGGAGACGGACACGTTGCGGGTGACCGACTCCAGCATGAGCAGGGCCTGCGCCTTGCGTTCCTCGGGGGCGAGCCCGATCCCGGCGCGGACGGCGGCGCGGACACTGCCGGGCTTCAACGCCCGTCCGTTCACGGAGACATGACCGGCGGTGGGCTTGCGGGCGCCGTAGACCGTCTCCAGGATCTCGGATCGTCCCGAGCCGACGAGCCCGGCGAGTCCGACGATCTCCCCGGGGTGGATCACGAGGTCAAGTGGCTCGAACTCGCCCTGGCGGGACAGTCCTTGGACCTCCAGCAGCGGCCTCTCCCCTTGTGCGGGAGCCGTCGGCCGCTCCGGAAAGACGTATTCGACGTTCCGGCCCGTCATCAGCGCCACCACCTCTCGCGTCGGCGTCGACTTGGCGGGCAGTCCGACCGCGACGGCCCGGCCGTCCTTGAGGACCGTCACCCGGTCGCCGATCCGCCGGATCTCCTCCAGGCGGTGGGAGATGTAGACGACGGCGACGCCCTCGGCGGTGAGGTCGCCGACGATCCGGAAGAGGTTGTCGACCTCGTCCGGGTCGAGGGCGGCGGACGGCTCGTCCATCACGATGAGCCGTACGTCGTGGGAAAGGGCCCGCGCCATGGACACGATCTGCTGCTGCGCCGCGGGCAACTCCCCGACCAGGCGCGCCGGATCGATCTCCGGGTGCCCGAGTCGTCGTAGCAGCGCGGCGGTGGACTGACGGGCCGCCTTGCCGCGTACGACGAACCCGGCCGTGGTGGGTTCATGGCCCAGGTGGACGTTCTCGGCGACGGACAGGTGCTCCACCAGGTCGAGTTCCTGGTAGATGGTGGCGATGCCGAGGCGCATGGCGGCGATCGGCGAGCGCAGGGCGACCTCCTCGCCGCGCCAGCGCAGGCGGCCGGTGTCGGGCTGGTGGGCGCCGGCCAGCACCTTGATGAGGGTGGACTTCCCGGCTCCGTTCTGGCCGAGCAGACAGTGCACTTCGCCGGCCTGGACGTCGAGGTCGACGCCGTCGAGGGCCCGGACTCCGGGGAACGACTTGGTGATGCCGGACATGCTGAGCAGCGGTGGTTCTGGTGCCATGAGGTCCCCTTGGCGGGCGTGCGGGCCGGATTCAGGGCAGGGCGAAGCAGGGCAGGGCGAAGCAGGGCGCCGTACTGGGATGCCTGACGGATTCGAGTGCTCAGGCGGGTGAGAACAGGTGGTCGCTGATGAGCCGGGCCGCGCCGATGACTCCGGCGGTGGGGCCCAACTCCCCCAGAACTATGGGTAGGTTGCCGGTCGCCAGCGGAAGGGACTGGCGGTAGACCTGGGTGCGGATCGCGGCGAGCAGGGTGTGGCCGAGGCCGGTGACTCCGCCGCCGATCACCACCAGGCCGGGGTTGAAGAAGGAGACCAGGCCGGCGATGACCTGGCCGGTCCGGTTGCCGCCCTCACGGATCAGGTCGAGGGCGGTGGGGTCGCCGGCGGCAGCGGCGGAGGCGACGTCGACCGCGGTCAGAGCGCCGTTCGCCGTGCGCCGTGCGGCGAGTGCCTCGGAGCGCCCCTGCTCGACGGCCTCCACGGCGTCCCTGGCGAGGGCCGCCCCGCTGAAGTGGGCTTCCAGGCAGCCCCGGTTGCCGCAGGCGCACGGGCGGCCGTCGGGCACGGCCTGGATGTGCCCGATGTCGCCCGCGCTGCCCGTCACCCCGCGGTGAACCTCACCGCCGGCGACGATGCCGCAGCCGATGCCGGTACCGATCTTGACGCAGAGGAAGTCGCCCACGGAGCGTGCGACGCCCGCGTGCATCTCCCCCATCGCCATCAGGTTCACGTCGTTGTCGACCATGACCGGGCAGCCGAGTTCCTGGCTGAGCGCCTCCCGTACGGGGAAGCCGTCCCAGCCCGGCATGATCGGCGGAGCCACCGGAACGCCCTCGGGGAAGCGGACCGGCCCCGGGACGCCGATGCCGGCGCCGTCGAAACCCTCCGCGAGCCCCGAGGCTCTCAACTTTGCTGCCATGGACAGGACTTGCTCGAAGACCGCGACCGGGCCCTCGCGGACGTCCATGGGCTGGTTGAGGTGTCCCAGGATCTCCAGTTCGGCGTTGGTGACGGCGACGTCGACCGAGGTCGCGCCGATGTCCACGCCGAGGAAACGCAGGTTGGGGGCGAGCCGGATGTTGTGGGAGCGGCGCCCGCCGCGGGAGGCGGCGAGTCCGTCGGCCACGATCAGGCCCGTCTCCAGCAGTCGGTCCACCTCCACTGCCAGCTTGGACCGTGACAGGTCGACCTGATCGCCCAGTTGCGCACGGGAGTTGGGTCCTCCGTCACGCAACAGCTTGAGCAGCCGGGCCTGATGCGCGTTCGCGGGTCGTGCCGTCATGCGTCTCACGAGCCCCTCCCCGCCTCATTCGGCCACCAGCCGGCTTGCTTTCCAGGGGAACGTAGCAGCGGCTGCCGAACCTGGGAAGAAGCTGTGCAGAGATTGCTGCTCACTTTCTCCACTCTCAGGACAAAGGCGTGTCGCACTCTGGTGTCCCGGCGCCCGCACCCGCAGGATGGGCCTCTGGGAGGGGAGCACATGTTTCTGGTGACGGGTGCGACAGGGAACGTGGGGGCCGAACTCGTGCGGGCGCTGGCGGAGTCCGGCGAGCGGGTGCGGGCGGTCAGCCGTTCCGGACGGAGGGAGGGGTTACCGCCGGGCGTGGAGGCCGTGGCGGGAGATCTGAACCGGCCCGAGAGCGTGCGGGACGCGCTGGACGGCGTACGAGGACTGTTCCTGATGCCCGGCTACGAAGGGCAGCGGCAGATCCTGGCGGACGCGCGGGCCGCCGCGGTGCGCCGTGTGGTGCTGCTCTCCGGCCTGTCGGCGGGCACGGGCGACCGGGACAACGCGGTGGCCGGCTATCTGCTCGCCGCGGAGGACGCGGTGCGCGGCTCGGGTCTCGACTGGACGTGCGTCCGTCCGACGAGCTTCATGACCAACGCACTGCGACTCGCGGACCAGATCCGCGAGGGTGACACGGTCCGGGTGCCGTTCCCGGACGCGCGGACCACCGACATCGACCCCTACGACATCGCCCAGGTAGCCCAACGCGCCCTGCTGTCCGACGAGTTCGCGGGCCGCGTGCTCGAGGTCACGGGCCCCGAGGCGCTGTTGCCCGCCGACCGGGTCCGGATCCTCGGCGAGGCACTGGGCCGGAACCTGCACGCCGTGGGACTGGGGCACGAGGAGGCACGCGCCGAGATGGAGGCAACGGGCATGCCGAAGCCGTATGTCGACGCCTTCTTCGCCTTCTTCGTGGACGGCACCCTGGACGAGTCGGTGGCGCTGCCCACGGTGGAACAGGTCACGGGACGCCCACCGCGCACCTTCGCCCAGTGGGCCCGGGACCACGCGGACGCCTTCCGGTGAGGTGAGCGGGACGAGGTGAGGCGACCACGACCGCTCACGCGTGGCGCGCCGTCCGCGGCGAGTGGGGCACGGTGAGACGACGACGACCGCTGCCGCGCGTGACACGCCGTCCGCGTGCGCTCGGTGAGCCCCCGCATCAGCCCAGCCACCCAACGCCACCCAGGCCCACGATCACCACCAGGACGCGGCACCCGGCCCACAACCCACGACAACACACCCGAACGACCCGACCACGACCGCCGACGCACATGACACGCCGTCCGCATGCGCACGCAGCACCCCCGCACCAGCCCCGCCACCCACCACCGCCCCAGGCCCACGATCACCACGACCAGGACGCGGCACCCGGCCCACGCTCCACGACCACACACCCGAACGACGCGACTACGCCCCGACTACGACCGCTGACGCGCGTGATACGACGTCCGCGTGTGCTCGGTGTGCTCCCGCATGATCGCGGTGGCGCGCTGCTCGTCACGGTCGGCGATCGCGGCGATCAGCTCACGGTGCTCGATCCAGGACTGACGTCCGCGCTGCCGGGCGACCGGCGTGTAGTACCAGCGCACCCGCCGGTCCACCTGCCCCGCCAACTCCGCGAGGACCGCGTTGCCCGCCAACTCCATGACCTTCGCGTGGAGTCGGGCGTTGAGGGCGACCGCTGCATCCACGTCGTCCGCGGCGACCGCGCTCTCCCCCTGCGCGCACAGGTCCTCCAGCACGGCGATCCCGGCGCTGCCCGCGTTCGCGGCGGCCAGCCGGGCCGCCTCGGCCTCCAACAGCGTGCGCACGGTAAGGAGTTGGTCCGCCTCCTCGTCGGTCGGCTCATGCACGAACGCACCCTGAGCCGGCCGCAGATCCACCCACCCCTCGGTGTTCAACCGCTGCAGGGCCTCCCGCACCGGCTGCCGGGACACCCCCAGATGACCCGCCAGCTCACTCTCCACCAGATGCTGACCCGGCTGGAGAGCACGGGTCGTGATGAGTTCGAGCAGCGCCTCGTACACGCGATCACGCAGCGGACCGGGACGTTCCAGTTTCGGTACGGCTCCCTGCGGCAGACCTGTCGACAACATCGCGGCCCCTCCTCGACGGCGGACACCCGCGGGCATCCCCGGACGCCCCCGACTCGTTGCCTTTTGTCTACAGTCTACGGCGTACAGCGGCCAGGTAAACCGCGCGTCGGCCTCGCCACAGCCCGCAGGTCAGGGGCAGCGGACGACCTGCCCGGCATAGGACAGGTTCCCGCCGAACCCGAACAGCAGCACCGGGTCCCCGGTCGAGATCTCGCCCTGCTCGACCAGCTTGGAGAACGCCAGGGGAATGCTGGCCGCGGACGTGTTCCCGGACTCGGTGACGTCCCGGGCCACCACGGCGTTGACCGCGCCGATCTTCTGCGCGAGCGGCTCGATGATCCGCAGGTTCGCCTGGTGCAGCACGACCGCGGCGAGGTCCTCGGGGGTGAGCCCGGCGCGTTCACAGGCCTGCCGGGCCAGTGCCGGAAGCTTCGTGGTCGCCCAGCGGTAGACGCTCTGCCCCTCCTGCGCGAACCGGGCCGGCTCGCCCTCGATCCGCACGGCGTGCCCCATCTCGGGCACCGACCCCCACAGCACGGGCGAGATACCGGGTACGTCGGCCCCCTCGACGACCGCCGCCCCCGCCCCGTCCCCGACGAGGACACAGGTGGTGCGGTCGCTCCAGTCGGTCACCGCGGACATCTTGTCGGCGCCGATCACCAGCGCCCGGGTCGCCGCACCGGCCCGGACGGTGTGGTCGGCGGTGGCCAGCGCGTGGGTGAAACCGGCGCACACCACGTTGACGTCCATCGCGGCGGGCGAGGGGATGCCGAGCCGGGCCGCGACCCGGGCGGCCATGTTCGGGGACCGGTCGACGGCGGTCGAGGTGGCGACCAGGACCAGGTCGATGTCGGCGGGGGTGAGCCCGGCCGCGGCCAGCGCCTTGGCGGCGGCGTGGGAGGCGAGCTCGTCGACCGGCTCGTCCGGGCCGGCGATGTGGCGGGTCCGGATGCCCACCCGGGACCTGATCCACTCGTCGCTGGTGTCGACCAGGCCCGCCAGATCCTCGTTGGTGAGCACCCTGGCGGGCTGGTAGTGGCCGACTGCGGCGATCCGCGAGCCGTTCATGGAGGGTCCCCCTCGTTGCCTTGGGTAGCGGGATCCTCCAGTCTGATCAGTGACTCACGGGTACGCGGGCACGTAAGGCCACAGGAAACGGGCGCCCGAGTTGTCGGCTTCGCTCACCCCTCGGACGCCCGGACCCCTTCCGAACAGTTACTTGGTGAACAGCTGCGTGGCCTTCTGCACGAGCTCGTAGAGCCCGTAGACGAGCGGTGTGCCCACCCACACCCAGGCCAGGGCGATGAGGGGGCGCCGGTCAGGCGGACTCTGACTGCTGTCGGGCTGTGACATCGGCGGCCTCCCTCGGTGCGGGAATGTGGTGACGGGCACTGACGGGGCGGACCAGCTCGTTGGCGACGAAGCCGACGACGAGCAGCCCGATCATGATCATGAAGGAGAGACTGTAGAGGTCGGACCCGCTCTTGCCCGCGTCCTCCTGCCGGTCGGCGATCCAGTTCACGATCAGTGGTCCGAGGACCCCGGCCGTGGACCAGGCGGTCAGCAGCCGGCCATGGATGGCGCCGACCTGGTAGGCGCCGAAGAGGTCCTTCAGATAGGCGGGGATCGTCGCGAAACCGCCGCCGTAGAAGGACAGGATCACCAGCGCGCACAGGATGAACAGCGGCTTCGACGAGTCGCCGAACAGGGCGATGAGCCCGTACATCACCGCGCCCACGCCCAGGTAGACGCGGTAGATGTTCTTCCGTCCGATCAGGTCGGACGTCGACGACCAGCCGATCCGGCCCGCCATGTTGGCGGCCGACAGCAGCGCGACGAAGCCGGCCGCGGCCGACACCGAGACCGGGGTCGAGGTCTCCTTGAAGAAGTCGGTGATCATCGGGGCGGCCTTCTCCAGGATGCCGATGCCCGCGGTGACGTTCATGCAGAGCACGACCCACAGACACCAGAACTGGGGCGTGCGCACGGCGTTGCGCGCCGAGACCTGCGGCCCTTCGAAGGCGCTGGGCGCGCTCTCGACCGGCTTCTCGCTGCGCGGCACGCGCACCAGCAGGACTCCGAGGAGCATGAAGACGGCGTACGACAGCCCGTGCACGAGGAACGCGAGCGCGATCCCGGAGCTGTCGGAGCCGAAGGACTCCAGCATCTGCGCCGACCAGGGGGAGGCGATGAGCGCGCCGCCGCCGAAGCCCATGATGGCGATGCCGGTGGCCATGCCGGGCCGGTCCGGGAACCACTTGATCAGGGTGGAGACCGGTGAGATGTAGCCGATGCCCAGGCCGATGCCGCCGACGAAGCCGTAGCCGAGGACGATCAGCCAGTACTGCTCGGTGGCCGCCCCCAGCGCGGACAGCAGGAAGCCGGACGAGAAGCAGACCAGCGCCACCGTCATCGCCCAGCGCGGCCCGTTGCGCTCCACCAGCGTGCCGCCGAACGCGGCGGACAGGCCGAGCATCACGATGCCGAGCTGGAAGGGCAGGGCACTCTGCGTGCCGCTGAGACCGAGCGCGGACTCGAGCGGCGGCTTGAACACCGACCAGGCGTAGGCCTGTCCGATGGAGAGATGGACCGAGAGAGCGGCCGGGGGCACGAGCCAGCGGCTCCAGCCCGGGGGCGCGACAGGGGGACTCATGATCCCGAACGGTAGGAACAATCAGGTTGGTTGAAAAGGCCGCTCGTCGGCTGTATGCGATGAGCGGTATCCCGGACGCGACGAACGGTCGAACCGGCCGGTTTCCCGGGCGGGCCGGGCCACGCCCGCACCCTTGCGGAACCGGACCTCGACCTGCGTCGGCGTATGCCCGACGGAGGCGGTCCCGTTCCGGTCGGAGTTCGACAGGCGGGCGGCGGGTACCTGGGGGCCGGGGTCACAATGAGATCGTGAAGGTCACCGCTCCGCTCGGCGGTCCGGTGACCCAGGGCAGCCTCTGCAGCAAGGGCCGTTTCGGCTACCAGCACGTACAGAACCGGGACTGAGACACATATGGGACGAGTCACGGAACGACGCAAGGTGATCCGCATCCGCGACGGGGCCCTCTCCTCCCGCCCGGACACCCTGGTCACCGAGGAACCACTCGAAATCCGCCTCAACGGCAAACCCCTCGCCATCACCATGCGCACCCCCGGCGACGACTTCGCCCTCGCCACCGGCTTCCTCGTCAGCGAAGGCGTCCTCGCCCAACAACACGACCTCCAGAACATCGTCTACTGCGCCGGCGCCACCAAAAACGGCACCAACACCTACAACATCGTCGACGTCACCACCGCCACCCACGTCGCCATCCCCGACATCACCCTCGAACGCAACGTCTACACCACCTCCTCCTGCGGCCTGTGCGGCAAAGCCAGCCTCGACGCCGTCACCACCACCACCCACTGGCCCATCCACGACACACCCCCGGTCCGTGTCAGTCCCGAACTCCTCGCCAGCCTCCCCGACCAACTCCGCGCAGCCCAACAAGTCTTCGACCGAACCGGCGGCCTGCACGCCGCCGCCCTCTTCACCGAACACGGCCACCTCCTCGACATACGCGAAGACGTCGGCCGCCACAACGCCGTCGACAAACTCATCGGCCGCGCCCTCCAACACGGCAACCTCCCCCTGTCCCGCACCCTCCTCCTCGTCTCCGGCCGCGCCTCCTTCGAACTCGCACAAAAAGCCGTCATGGCCGGCATCCCCCTCCTGGCGGCCGTCTCCGCACCCTCCTCCCTCGCCGTCGACCTCGCCACCGAAACCGGTCTGACCCTGGTCGGCTTCCTGCGCGGCCCCTCCATGAACGTGTACGCGGGAGAACACCGGCTGGCCCTGGAGGCAACGGCAGCCCCGAGCTGAGAGGCTTCCGTCTCAGCCCTGCGGCTCCTCGGCGAGGGCCTCGACGAACGCTGCGACGAGCGGTGATCTCCGGCTCGCCTCCCAGGCCAGGAGTACCTGGTCCGGCTCCGCGTCCAGGACCGGGACGTAGGTGATGTCCGGCCGTGAGTACTGCTGGGCGACGGACTCGGGGACGAGGGTGATGCCCTGTCCGGCCACCACACGCTCGAACTTCTCCTCGATGGTGCGGATCGGGACGTCGTCGGGGCCGGGATCGGCGTACCGCAGCCGGGGCTCGTCCGCCAGGTCGGCCAGGAGCAGCTCCTGCTTGCCGGCGAGCCGGTGGTCCGCGGGGAGCATCGCCACGCGGCTCTCGGTGAACAGCGGCAGCAGCTCCAGACCGCGCTCGCGGACCGGTGGTCGTACGTAGGCGAGGTCGACGGTGCCGTCGAGGACGAGGTCCTCCTGGTCGTCCCATTCGACCCGGCGGGCTTCGACGGCGACGTCGGGACGGGCGGCGCAGAAGGCGCGCAGGGCGTGGGACAGCACGATGCCCGCGCGGAAGCCGACGACCAGGCGGTGCGGGCCGTGGGCGGCCCGGTGGACCCGGCGCCGGGTGCCGTCCGCTGCGGCGAGCAGGTACCGGGCGTCGTCGAGGAGTTGGCGCCCGGCCGTGGTCAAGGTGACGCCGTGGCTGTCGCGTTGGAACAGGACGGCGTCCAAGTCCTTCTCCAGTGCCTTGATCTGACGGCTCAGCACCGGCTGGGCGATGTGCAGCCGTTCGGCCGCCCGCCCGAAGTGCAGCAGCTCGGCCACCGCGACGAAGTAGCGCACTTTCCGCAGGTCGAGGTCCATGGCCGTCCCTTCCCTCGGCGATGCCTCCAGGGTATCGCCGTCGCCGAAAGAGGTCTTGGACGGCGCGGCGGGGGCGCCCGCAGGCTGGAGCCGAACACCTACGGAAGGAGAAACGGCATGAGCCTGCAGGGACAGCGGATCGTCGTGGTCGGCGGTACGTCGGGCATCGGTCTGGCGGTGGCGGACGCGGCGGCCCGGGACGGGGCCGAGGTGGTGGTGGCCTCACGCCGGAAGGAGAGTGTGGAGGCGGCACTGAAGCAGTTGCCGCCGGGTGTCTCGGGGGACGTCCTCGACGTCACCTCGGAGGCCGGTGTGCAGGCCTTCTTCGCACGGACGGGTGCCTTCGACCATCTCGTCTTCACGGCGGGCGAACCGCTGCGGTTCGAGCCGCTGGCCGAGACCGACCTCGCCCGGGCGCGGAACTTCCTGGAGACCCGGCTGTGGGGCGCGCTCACGGTGGTCAAGTACGGGGCGCCGCTCGTCCGGGAGGGCGGGTCGGTCGTGCTCACCACGGGTACCGTCGCGCGCCGGCCGATGCCGGGGACGAGTGTGGTGGCCGGCCTGGCCGGGGCGATGGAGTCGCTGACCCGGGCGCTGGCCCTGGAGCTGGCCCCGGTGAGGGTCAACGTGGTCGAGCCGGGGGTGGTGCGCACCGAGCTGTGGCGCGAGCTTCCCAAGGAGGAGCGCGACGGCCTGTTCGCGGCCGCCGCCGAGTCGCTCCCCGTGGGGCGGGTCGGCGAGCCGGAGGAGGTCGCCGAGGCGTATCTCTATCTGATGCGCGGCGGTTTCAGCACCGGCTCGGTGGTGGTCGTGGACGGCGGAACGGTCCTGGTCTGAGCGGTCAGCCCGCCACGAAACGCACCTGATCCAACGTCACCACCGTGCCCAGGCGCGGAAAGTCGAGCCGTGTCGAGGACTCGTGCTCGGCAGCGGTGAAGGCGGCCATCGCGTCCTCCACGAGGACGAGGTCGTAGCCGAGGTCGAGGGCGGCGCGGGCGGTGGACTCGACGCCGAGGTTGGTGGCGATTCCGCCGAACACCAGGGTGGTGACGCCGAGTTCGCGGAGGCGGGCGTCCAGATCCGTGCCCTGGAAGGCGCCGATGGTCCGCTTCACGATCTCGAGGTCGCCGTGGTGGGCGAGACCGGGCACCAGCCCGCTGCCGGGTGGCTGGTCGGCGACACCGGGCCGTTCGACGCGCACCAGCACGACGGGTGCGCCGGCAGCACGGAAGAGGGCCGCCAACTCCGCCGCTGCGGTGAGGACTTCGGTGCCTTTGCGGGGTTCCAGGGGCAGCGCGACGATCCGGTCCATCAGATCGACGAGTACGAGGGCGCTGCGCGCGGGATCGAGGGCGAGGGGTCCGATCATGACGGAACGTTATCCGTCATCGGCCCTCCGTGCCGGAGATCCGGATCAACAGGCCCATGAACTGGGCGCGTTCGTCCGGGGAGAGGGGGGCCAGCAGCTCGTCGTTGGCGTGGCGGGCCGCCTTCTCGCAGCGGGCCAGCAGCCGGGTCCCCTCCGCCGTGAGGGACACCGCGTTCTTGCGGCGGTCGCCGGGGTCCGGTTCGCGCAGGACGAGCCCGGCGGACTGGAGGTCGTTGAGGACGCCGACCAGGTCCTTGGGGTCGAGCCGCACCGCGCGGCCGAGGTCGGCCTGGGCGACGGGGGCGAGGTCGCGGACGGCGGAGAGGACGACGTGGTGCCACATCTTCATGCCCTCGACGGCCAGCGCCTCGGCGACCAGGGTCCGTCCACGGGCGGCGGCGCGCCCTAGGAGCCAGCTGGGGAGGGAGCGGATCGCGGGGAGGGGTGCTTCGGCCATGGGACCAGCCTAGCCAGTATTCATTGGACTTCCCAACGACCCACCTCTTATCGTTGGGAAGCCCAATGAATCAGTCGGGCAGTCCGATGAATCAGGGGAGGTCGGATCGATGCGTCGCGTCCGTTACGAGTCCACGGGTGGCCCGCTGTTCCTGGAGGAGGTGCCGGTCCCCGCGCCGGGCCCGGGTGAGCTCCTCGTGCGCTGTGAGGCGATCGGTGTCACGCTGCCCGTCGTCCGCAAGGTGACCGAGGCCGTGGAGCCGGTGCCGCTCGGCGGCGAGCTCGCCGGTGAGGTGGTGGCCGTCGGCGCCGGGGTCACCCGTTTCCGGCCCGGCGAACGCGTCACGGGCCTGTGCTTCGGCCACGGTTACGCAGACTTCGCGCTGCTGCCCGAGCCCATGGCCTCCTCGGTCCCCGACGGCGCCTCGGCGGTCGACGCGGTCGCCCTGGTCCGCAGCGGTCTGGTCGCGCTCGGCGCCCTGGAGGCGGCGCGTCCCGAGCCGGGAGAGGCGGCACTGATCACGGCGGCGGCGAGCGGGGTCGGGCACCTCGCCGTGCAGCTCGCGCGGGCCCGGGGTGCCTCCCGGGTGGTGGGCGCGGTCTCCGGCCCGGCCAAGGCGGACTTCGTGCGCTCGCTCGGCGCCGACACCACCGCCCTTTACGGCGACGGCAGTTGGGGAGATCCCGTCGACTACGTCCTCGACGCGGTCGGCGGCGAGCTGCTCACCCCGGCGCTCGCCGCCCTGGCCCCGGGCGGGCGGCTGGTGGCGTACAGCTCGGGCGGCGGGACGATCCGGGCGTACGACCTCCTCGTCGGCGCCAAGTCCGTGACGGGCTTCCAGATGGCGCGGATCGCCCGCGAGCGGCCCGAGTTGTACGAGCGGTGGCGGCGGGAGCTGTGGCGGAGGTTCCTGGACGGCACGCTTCGGCCCGCCGTGCACGGGGAGTTCGCCCTGGAGGACGCGGCGAAGGCGCACGAGGTGATCGAGTCGCGGCGCAACCTCGGAAAGGTCGTACTCCATCCGTGACGGGACACGCGCGGGGTTCTTGTGAGGCGCGAGGGACGGAACTACCGTCCGTCACCGGAAGGTCACATTTCCGGATGTTCGGACAACTGAAAGGGCGCCCGTGCCGTCGAGTCGCGCACGTCTGAGATCCTCCCTGTCCGCCGTTTCCGCCACCGCCGCCCTGCTCGCCCCGCCGAGCGCCGCTTTCGCCCAATCCCTGCCCTCCGCACCGGGGTTGGAGCAGCAGATCCTCTTCAAGGCGGACCGGGACCCCGGCTACGCCTGCTTCCGTATCCCGGCGGTCGTCCGTACCTCCGCCGGCACCCTGCTCGCGTTCGCCGAGGGACGGGTCCTCAACTGCGGGGACGCCTCCGACATCGACATCGTCCTCAAGCGGTCCACCGACGGCGGCCGCACCTGGGGCCCCCTCCAGGTGGTCAGCGAGGGCGCGGGCGACACCCACGGCAACCCGGCGCCACTCGTGGACCGCGGGACGGGGCGCGTCCTGCTGGCCGAGACGTACAACCCGGGACGTACGGACAGCGGGAACTGCCGGGCACCCTGCGCGCGCACCCCGCACCTGCAGTACAGCGACGACGACGGCCGGACCTGGTCCGCGCCCCGCGACCTGAGCGAGGAGCTCCTGGCCGGGCGGCGCACCTCCTGGTACGCCACCGGCCCCGTGCACGGCATCCAGCTCGGCCAGGGACCGCACGCCGGGCGGCTGGTGTTCGGTGTCAACACCGAGACGTGGGAGGGCAGCCGGGTGACCGCCAACCACGCGGCACTCGTCGTGAGCGACGACGGCGGCGAGCACTGGCGGGTCGGCGCCACCGACTCCTGGCCGGTCGCCGCCGACGGCACCTTCCGGCAGAAGCCCTCCGAGGTCACGCTCACCGAGCGCGCCGACGGTTCCGTGCTCGTCAGCGGGCGCGAGCAGGACGGCACCGACCTCGGCCACCGCACCCAGGCCGTCAGCGTCGACGGCGGCGACAGCTTCGACGCGCCGTTCCGGGCCCTGCCCGACCTGTACGCACCGCAGGTCCAGTGCGCCACCCTCGACCTCGGCGCGCGCCTGCTGCTGTCCTGCCCGGCCGACCCGGACCGCCGCCGCACGATGACGATCCGCTCCTCCTACGACGGCGGCCGCACCTGGGACACCCCCGACCGTGCCACGGTCGTCACCACCGACTGGTCCGGATACTCGGACATGGCCCCGGTGGACGAGGGCACGGTGGGCCTGCTCTACGAGGGCGGGACCGCCGACGCTCGCGACGAGATCCGCTTCGCCCGCTTCACCGAGAACTGGCTGACACCGCGGCGCGGCCCCGACTCGACCACGCCCGACCGCGCTCCCCTCGCCCCGCCCGCGGCCGTGCTCGGCGGCGCCCGCGAGACGGCCGGGGTCATCGGCGGCGCCCTGGACCTCGACGGCGCCGACGACGCCGTACACCTGCCCTATCGGGCTCAACTCCCGCTCGGCTCGAAGGACTTCACCGCGTCCCTGTGGTTCCGGTACACGGCCACGGCCGGGGAGCAGCCGCTGCTGTGGATGGGCGGGGTCGGGACGGATCAGCCGCAGGTCTGGCTGCGCGGAGAGCCCGCGAGCGGCCGGCTGCGCGGGCTGATCACCGTGCGAGAGGGCGCGACGACCCTGCGGACGGCTTCGGTGAGCACGAACGGCGCGTACAACGACGGACGGTGGCACCACTTGGGCCTGCGCCGGGGCGGCGGCCGGCTCACGCTCTTCGTCGACGGTACGGCGACCGGCGTACCGGACGTGCCGGGCTCGGTCAGCCGCACCTCCCCGTTCGGTGTGCACATCGGGCAGCGCGTGGACGGCCGTGCCTTCTTCACCGGCGCGATCGACGAAGTCCGGGTGTGGGGCCGGGCCCTGACCGACGCGGAGATCACCGGCGCGGACCCGGCGTCGGAGGGCACCGTCCTGTGGCTGCCCATGGACCGGGTGAGCGGGAGCCGCTAACGTCGCGGACCGTGCCCGAGGACGCACGAGCACGACAGCGAACCGGCACCGGCGTCGGTCTGCTGCTGGCGCTGGTGCTCGGAGCCGTGCTGCTCACCGCCCTGCCGAACGGCGGTGGGCGGGACGCCGACGACTGCGCACCGCTCACCGTCGGCTCCTGGTCCGCAAACGACCGCCTCACCGGCGAGTTCGCGCGCTACGGCGACGACGGCGCCCGCACCGACGACTGGACCGGCGGCGACGGCACCCACTCGGTGCGGCTGCCCGACGGGCGGCTGCTGTGGCTGTTCTCCGACACCTACCTCGGCCAGGTGTACGGCCCGCCCAATCCGCTCGGCGAGTCGTTCGCCTGGCGCGACTCCGCCGCCCCTCTGGTGCGCAACTCGGCGGTGCTGATGCGCGGCGGCCGCCTGGAGGCCACCCTCCCGGCGCCGCTGTTCCCGGACCCGGGCCCGGACCAGTGGCGCTGGCCGGTCGCGGCCCGCGTCGAACCCCGCTCCCCCGGCTCGGACGAACTGGTCGTGCGGGTGCTGCTGTGGGTGCGGACGGCGGGCCGGTCCCCCTGGATCTACGGCGTCCCGACCGCCACCGAGGTGGCCACGCTCTCGCTGCCCGACCTGCGCGTCGAGTCGATCACGAAGGTCCTCGACGAGCAGCGGGTCAAGGACCCGTCCCGGCGGGTGCTGTTCGGGACCACGCTGGTCGAGGAGGGCGAGTGGACGTACGTCTTCGGGGGCGACGACGGCCAGGCCGCGTCCCGTACCGCCTCCTCGGCCTACGTGGCCCGGGTGCCGAAGGGCGGGCTCGCCGAACCGGGCGCCTGGGAGTACTGGGACGGCTCGGAGTGGACGACCGGCGCCCGCCCGCGCCCGGTGCTCGGGGACGGGCGGCGCACCGGGGTGGGCAGCGCCTTCTCCGTCGTACAACAGAACGGGACGTACGTGCTGTTCACCATGGCCGCCGGGACGAAGGGGCTGGCGGCCGTGACCTCGTACTGGGCCTGCTCCCCCACCGGACCGTGGCACGGCCCGGAGAGGGACTTCACCCCCTCCCTGCCCGCCGGGCAGGTCGCCGCCTACAACCCGCAGGCGCACCTCGAACTCAGCGGCGGGGGACGGCTGGTGCTCAGCTACGACGTCAACTGGCTGGAGACGACTCTCGCTTCGGCCCAGCTCAGCCGGAACGTGTCGCTGTACCGACCGCGGTTCGTGACGCTCCGGCTGACTCCGGCCCGCTGACCTGCGCGGTCTCTCCGGTCTCCGCCGGGACGGCGTCGTGCGAGCGGCGCTTGGCGATCACGGCGCAGACCATCAGCTGCATCTGGTGGAACAGCATCAGCGGCAGCACGGCGAGCGAGGCGTGCGCGCCGAACAGGACGCTGGCCATGGGGAGTCCGGAGGCGAGGGACTTCTTCGAGCCCGCGAACTGGATGGCGACGCGGTCCTCACGGCCGAAGCGCAGCGCCTTGGCGCCGTACCAGGTCAGGGCGAGCATCAGGGCGAGCAGGACGGCCTCGACGATCATGAGGCCGCCGAGCCTGAGCGGGCTCACCTGGTGCCAGATGCCCTGGACCATGCCCTCGCTGAACGCGGTGTAGACGACCAGCAGGATCGACCCGCGGTCGACGAGGCCGAGGACCTTCTTGTGGCGGGTGATGAAGCCGCCGATCCAGCGGCGCGTCAACTGGCCCGCCAGGAACGGCACGAGCAGCTGGAGCACGATCTCCAGGAGCGAGTCGGCGGAGAACCCGCTGCCGCTGCTGCCGAGCAGGGCGGCCGCCAGGAGCGGGGTGATGACGATGCCGACCAGGGAGGAGAAGGAGCCCGCGCAGATCGCGGCCGGCACGTTGCCGCGGGCGATCGAGGTGAAGGCGATCGAGGACTGGATGGTGGAGGGGACCAGGGTGAGGAAGAGCAGGCCCTGGTAGAGGGGGTGGGTCAGGAAGACCGGGACGAGTCCGCGGGCGGCGAGGCCCAGCAGCGGGAAGATCACGAACGTGCAGACGAGGACCGTGACGTGCAGCCGCCAGTGCTTGAGGCCGTCCAGAGCCTCGCGGGTGGACAGGCGGGCGCCGTACAGGAAGAAGAGGAAGGCGATCGCCGCCGTGGAGGCTCCGGAGGCCACGTCCGCGGTGGTCCCGCGTGCCGGTACGAGGGCCGCGAGACCCACCGTGCCGAGCAGCAGCAGGATGTACGGGTCGACCGGCATCCAGGCCGGCCACTTCAGGCGCTTCACGGTGCTCCACTTGCTCGTGTTCGACGACGGTACGGGGACATGACGGGTACCTCCCTCGGAACGGAGGATCCCCCTCCATCGTCCTCCCTCACCCCTTGATCGGGAATCCCGTACACCACTCTGACTGTCATCACGTTCCGCGATAAGCTCGCGCCATGTACGACCCGTCGCAGTTGCGCACGTTCCTGGCGGTGGCACAGACCCTGAGCTTCACGCAGGCCGCCCGGCGGCTGGGGGTGCGCCAGTCGACCGTGAGCCAGCACGTACGGCGCCTGGAGGACGCGGCCGGGCGGCAGCTGTTCACCCGGGACACCCACTCCGTGGAGCTGACGGAGGACGGCGAGGCGATGCTGGGATTCGCGCGGCGGATCCTGGAGGTGCACGACCAGGCCACCGCCTTCTTCACCGGTACGCGCCTGCGGGGGCGGCTGCGGTTCGGGGCGTCGGAGGACTTCGTGCTCACCCGGCTGCCGGAGATCCTCGAGGGCTTCCGGTACGACCATCCCGAGGTGGACCTGGAGCTGACGGTCGAGCTGTCGGGCACCCTGCACGAGCAGCTGGCCGCCGGGAAGCTGGACCTCGTGCTCGCCAAGCGGCGCCCCGAGGATCCCCGGGGTGAGCTGGTGTGGCACGACCGGCTGGTATGGATCGGCGCGGAGCGGCTCCGCCTGGAGGCGGACCGTCCGGTGCCGCTGATCGTCTATCCGCCGCCGGGGATCACCCGCACGCTGGCTCTGGAGGCGCTGGAGCGGCAGGGACGCGCGTGGCGGATCGTGTGCACCAGCGGGAGCCTGAACGGGCTGATCGCGGCCGCGCGGGCCGGCCTGGGGGTGATGGCCCACTCCCGGGGCCTGGTGCCGCCGGGGCTGGTGCGGGTGCCCGACCGGTTCGCGCTGCCGGAGCTCGGGCGGGTGGACTTCGTCCTGGTCCACGGCCGTCGGCGGACGGCCGCTCAGGAAGCCGCGGACGCCCTGGCCTCCGCGATTCTGGCGGGCGGGGACCGGCTGCACCGGGGCTGACGTGGCCCGCCCTGTACGGAGTGACGAATTCCCCGCCGGTGACGCTGACAGAAGTGCGACACCGGCCAGCGCGACGCCAGCCAGAGGACGACCGTTTCTGCAAGATCGCGAGCCGTAATCGGTACGTACAGATTCCGTGGAGATTGCGGCTCGGAAACTTACGCAACCGTCAGTTTTCTGTCCGACCCTTCCCCATGTGAGGGTATTTTCCGGTACTGACCAGGCCATACGTGAGCACCCCTCGGCTTCGGCCCCCCTCCCACCGGGGGGCGGGGTGGGGTAGCTTTCACGGCGCTGTGCGGAGCTTCACTGAGCGCCAGGGAGAGCGGGGAGCGGGGTTTGCGCGAGTTCACCAACCCTCCGTTGGCGTTGGCACCCCCCGTGGGCGGACTGGCCGACGTCGTCTTCGAGCATGCCCAGAACGACCCCGCGCACATCGCCCTCGGCCGCAAGGACGAGAACGGACAGTGGCGGGACGTCACGTCCGCGGAGTTCCGCGACGAGGTCATGGCCCTCGCCAAGGGACTGCTGGCCCAGGGCATCCGCTTCGGTGACCGGGTCGCGATCATGTCCCGTACCCGCTACGAGTGGACCCTGTTCGACTTCGCCCTGTGGACGATCGGCGCGCAGGTGGTGCCCGTCTACCCGACCTCCTCCGCCGAGCAGTGCTTCTGGGCCCTGTACGACGCCGAGTGCACGGCCGCGATCGTGGAGCACGAGGACCACGCGATGACGATCGCCACCGTCATCGACCGGCTGCCGCAGCTGCACCGGCTGTGGCAGCTGGACTCCGGCGCCGTGCGGGAGCTGTACGACGCCGGCGCCGCCATCGAGGAGGAGGTGGTGCACCGCCACCGGCAGGCCGTGACCCCGGACTCGGTCGCGACGATCATCTACACCTCGGGCACCACCGGCCGCCCCAAGGGCTGTGTGATCACCCACGGCAACTTCATGAACGAGGCGGACACCGTCATCGAGCGCTGGGAGCCGGTGTTCCACTCCAAGAAGGGCGACGAGGCGGCGACCCTGCTGTTCCTGCCGCTCGCGCACGTCTTCGGACGGATGGTGCAGGTCGCGGCGATCCGCGGTGGGGTCCGCTTCGGCCACCAGCCGCAGATGAACGCGGCCGCCCTGCTGCCGGACCTCGCCGCGTTCAAGCCGACCTTCTTCCTCGGGGTGCCGTACATCTTCGAGAAGGTCTTCAACGCCTCCCGCCGCAAGGCCGAGAAGGAGGGCAAGGCCGGGCCGTTCGAGAAGGCCGTCGACGTGGCGGTGAAGTACGCCGAGGCCATGGAGGCCAAGGCCTGGGGCATCGGTCCCGGCCCGTCGGCGGGGCTGCGGATGCAGCACCAGCTCTTCGACAAGCTCGTGTACGCGAAGATGCGGGCGGCGATGGGCGGCCGTATCAAACAGGCCATGACCGGCGGTTCGGCCATGGACCGCAAGCTGGGGCTGTTCTTCGCCGGCGCGGGCGTGCACATCTACGAGGGGTACGGCCTCACCGAGTCGACGGCGGCCGCCACCGCCAACCCGCCCGAGCGCACCCGCTACGGCACGGTCGGCCAGCCCATCCCGGGCATGACCGTGCACATCGCGGACGACGGCGAGATCTGGCTGTACGGCCCCACCGTCTTCCAGGGCTATCTCAACAACGACAAGGCCACCGACGAGACCCTGCACGACGGCTGGCTCGCCACCGGTGACCTCGGCTCCCTCGACGAGGACGGCTATCTCACCATCACCGGCCGCAAGAAGGAGATCCTCGTCACCTCCGGCGGCAAGAGCGTCTCCCCCGGCGTGCTGGAGGAGCGGGTGCGCGACCATCCGCTGGTCTCGCAGTGCATCGTCGTGGGCAACGACCGGCCCTACATCGCCGCCCTGGTCACCCTCGACCAGGAGGCCGTCGATCACTGGCTCGCGATGCACGACAAGCCCCGGATGTCCCCGGCCCAGCTGGTGCGCGACGCCGACCTGGAGACCGAGGTGCGGCGCGCCGTGGTGGCCGCCAACACCCTGGTCTCGCAGGCCGAGTCGATCCGCACCTTCCGTATCCTGGCGCAGCCCTTCACCGAGGAGCACGGGCTGCTGACCCCGTCGCTGAAGCTCAAGCGCAAGGCGATCGAGACGGCGTACGCGGGCGAGGTCGAGGCGCTGTACCAGGCCTGAGGACCTGCGCCACGGCCTGACGGCCTGTCAGCTGATCGTCACGCGGAAGATCTTGTCCGATCCGTCCGCCGCTCCTCCGTTGTTGTCGCAGTTGGTGGTCGACAGCCACAGCTGGTCGGCGCCCGGCACCTTGGTGACCGTGCGCAGCCGCCCGTAGGTGCCCACGTAGTACGCGGTCGGCGTGCCGACGCTCTCGTTGTCACCGTTGATCGGGATCCGCCACAACCGCTCGCCGCGCAGGGAGGCCATGTAGACGACGTTGCGCACGATCGCGATGCCGCTCGGCGAGGCATCCGAGACGTTCCAGGTGGCCTTCGGGTTGGTCATCCCCGCGGTGGAGCAGGTGCCCTCGCAGGTCGGCCAGCCGTAGTTGGCGCCGGGCTTGATCAGGTTCAGTTCGTCCTTGGAGCTGTTGCCGAACTCCGCTTCCCACAGGCGGCCGTTGCGGTCGAAGGCGAGGCCCTGCGGGTTCCGATGGCCGAGGCTGTAGACGTAGTTGCCGAACGGGTTGTCCGGGGCCGGTTTCCCGTCCGTCGTCATGCGCAGGATCTTGCCGTTGAGGGAGTTCTTGTCCTGTGCCAGGTCCGGTGTCTGGGCCTCGCCGGTGGAGACGTAGAGGTAGCCGTCGGGGCCGAAGGCCAGGCGTCCGCCGTTGTGGTAGCGGTTCTTCTTGATGCCCTGGAGGAGGACCTTGTAGTCGCTCAGAGCCGTCCCGTCGTACGTCATGCGGACCACCCGGTTGCCTTCGGACGCCGTGTGCATGAAGTAGACGTAATGGTTCGTCTCCCACTTCGGGTCGACGGCGACGCCGAGCAGTCCGCCCTCGCCGTTGGTGGTGACGGCGTTCGGCACGGTGCCGACCTGCGTCTTCGTGCCGTCCTTGGTGACCTTCCAGACCCGGAAGTCGTCCCGCTCGGTGACCAGCGCACTCTTGCCGTCGGGCATCCAGAAGATGCCCCAGGGGATCGTCCAGCCCGAGGAGAGGGTGGAGACCGAGGACGGGACGCCGCCGTCGGTGGCGCAGGCCTTGGTGGTGAAGGTGACCGTGTTGCTCGGCTGGCTGACGTTGCCGGCCGCGTCACGGGCGACGACGTTCAGGCTGTACGGGCTGTTGCAGGCCAGCCCGGTCAGGGTGGTCGAAGTGCCGGTGGTGACGGACTTGTAGACGGTGGTGTCACTGCGCACGTCGTAGCCGATGACCGCCCGGTCGTCGGTGGAGGCGCCCCAGCTCAGCGCGGCGCTGTTCGCCGTGACGTCCGTCGCGGACAGGGTGCCGGGTCTGGTCGGCGGGGTGGTGTCGGAGCTGGGTTTGGTGGTGCAGTCGACGACGGGGCTCGCCGGGGACGTGTTGCCGGCCGCGTCACGGGCGATGACCGTGAGGTTGTAGGTGGTGCCGGGGGTGAGACCGGTGAGCACCTTGCTGGTCGCACTGCCCGGCGCCTCACCGATCTTGTTGCCGTGCTCGTAGAGGTCGTACGCCGTCACGCCCACGTTGTCGGTGGAGGCGCCCCAGGCCAGCGTGAGCCCGTCCTCACCGATGTCGGAGCAAGCGGGCTGCCCGGGACGGCTCGGGGCCTGGGAGTCGGTGACGGCGGCGACGCCGATGCGGTCGAGGTTGGGACCGCCGCCCGCGGTGGTGGCGGTCGCGCGGATCTTGCCGGAGCCCGCGGTGAGCGGGACGTCGACGGTCTTGGTGGCCCAGGTGTTCCAGTCGGCGGTGGCCGGGAAGGAGACGGCCGGCGAGACGACCGTGCCGTTCACGGAGATGTCCATGGGCCGGTCGGTCGCGGTCCCGTTGGCGTAGCGGAAGGTGACGGCCGTGGTGCCCGCGGAGGCGGCGCTGACGGTGAACTCCACGTAGGAGCCCTTGACGTTGGTGTAGTCGACGAAGCCGGTGCCCGTGTAACCGGTGTGGTTGGTGGCCACCGTGCCCTGGACGACGGTCGCGTCCTCCGCCTGGTAGTCGGTGGCCGCGAGCGCGGTGCCCTGGCTCAGGCCGGCGAGCGGCAGAGCGAGGGCGGCGGCGAGGCCGTAGGGCAGAAGTCTGTTGATTTTCACGGTAGTTCCCATCAGCCCGTGTACTGGGTGAAGACCTTGAGGTAGTCGTACGGCTGCTGCGTCACACCGCTGCAGGAGTCGCCGTCGGTGCCCGAGCCGCAGGCGCGGTCGCGGTTGACGGACCAGTAGGTGAGGCGCCCGATGTGGTGCTGCTGGGCGTAGGCGAGCATGGTCCTGAAGTCGGCGACGCGGACGCGTTCACCGGAGTCGTCGGTCTTGCCGTTCATCGAGGACAGGCCGATGTGGGCGTAGGCGGTGGCGTCGCTGTAGCCGTACGCCGACTTGACCCGCGCCTTGAGTCCTTCCATGGCCTGCGTGGTCAGGGTGCCCATGTTCGTGGTGCCGCCGCCGAAGTCGAACGGCATGACGCACCACACGTCGTTCGCCAGGCCCGAGTTCGCCGCCCGCTTGATCATGTCGACGCCGGTGGAGTCGGGGCCGCTGGCCGTGGTGCCGAAGGTGATGACCGTCTTCAGGCCCGGGTTGTTCGCCTTGACCGTCTTCAGCGCGTCGACGACCCGCTGCCGTACGGTCGCGTTGGACCACTCGGTGTTCTCGATGTCGATGTCGAGGGCCTTCAGCTTGTAGGCGCTGATCACCTTCTGGTAGGCGCCGGCGAGCGCCGAGGCGCTGGAGCACTTCTCGCCGAGCTTGTTCCCGCTCCAGCCGCCGACGGAGACCATGACGTCACCGCCGGCGGATCTGATCGCGTCGATCCTGGACTGGTCGGTGCCGCCGGTCAGCGGGCGCGAGCCGTCCCACTTCGGGTTGCAGCCGCCGTCGGAGAGGATGAACGCGAGGGTGAACCACTTGACGCCGGTCGCCGACATCACCGACGTGGGGTTCTGCGGGTTGCCCCAGCCGAGGTACTCGTAGGGGGCGACGGCCATGCCCGGTGAAGCCGCCGCGCTCTTCAGGGAGTTGACGGGCTTCACGCGGATCAGCCGGGTCTCGCCGGGGCGCAGGGTCGCGCTGTAGGAGTCCGCGATCGCACCCTTGTGGGAGCCGGACCACAGGTCGGTGACGTCTCCGGAGCCGGTGAAGCCGACCTGCGACCAGTCCACGGCGACCGTCGCGTTGCCGGACGTACCGGTGTTGAAGAGGGCCACCACGTACTGGCCGTCGCTCTCCTTCTTGCTCCAGACCTGCTTGACCCCGCTGCTCACGATCCGCTTGGCGGCGACGCCGTCCTGGTCGACCCCGATGAGGCGGTCGTTGGTCAGCATCGCCTTGTCGACCGGGTCGAGCTCGGTCAGGTCGGTCCCGAGCAGCAGCGGCGAGGCGGCCATCGCCCAGAGCGTGAAGTGGGACCGGCGCTGGTCGGCGGTGAGGCCCACCCGGTCGCCGTTGCCGATCTCCAGGGAGTCCAGGTCGTTCCAGCCGCCGGGGCCCGCGTACGGCTGCCAGGAGGCCGCCGAGTCGAAGCGTTTGGTGACGTGCGACCAGTCGGTGAGCGGATAGCCGCTGCCGTTGGCACCGGGACCGCAGTAGCACTCCACGTCGCCCTGGGTGCGCCAGCTGTTCGCCAGCTTCTTCCAGGTGGAGGCGTCCGCGATCGCAAGGTTGTTGGACAGCGCGAAGTTGATCGGCCGTCCGGTGGCGCGCAGCGCCTTGTCCCAGGCCTGGACGTCGGGGACGTCCTGGCTGCCCACTCCGTCGATCTTGAGGTAGTCGACTCCCCAGGACGCGAACTGCTTGGCCCAGGAGTTGACGAACTCCTGCGCGCCCGGCTTCTGGTAGTCGATGTAGTACATGTTCTTGCAGTTGTAGTTCTTCTCCGTCTTCGACGTGTCCGCGATGTCCTTCGCGTGGTACGCGGTCCCCTCGATCGGGGTGTTCTTGGTGACGGCGTTCTTGGCGATGCCGGGCGTCACGTAGAAGCCGAACTTCAGGCCCTTGGAGTGGATGTAGTCGGCCAGCGCCTTGATGCCGGACGGGAACTTGGCGGAGTCGACGGTCCAGCGGCCGTAGGAGTCGACGACGAAACCGTTGGAGTCGCACTTCTGCCAGAAGTCGTCGAGGTTGACGTAGACGAAGCGGTGGTCCTTGAGGCCGCCGGCGACCAGCGCGTCGGCCTGGGCCTTGATCTTCGCCTCGGTCGGAGTTCGGCGCACGTAGCTCCAGCTGGACCATCCCATGGCGGGCCGGACGGACTGGCCGTTGTCGGAGGCGGCCGCCGGATGGGCGGTGCCCACGAGCGGCACGGCGGCGGCGAGGAGCAGGCCCGCCACCGCGGCCGTGAGCGATCTGATCCGGATCATGACTGTCCCCCGTTCGCGGGTGTGGCGTACGACGTGCCGATCCACGCCTCGTCGATGCGCAGTCGCTTGTAGCGGGTGGTGTCGGTGGAGGCGGCCCAGGTGGAGGTGACCTCCAGACGGACATAGCGGGCGTTGGCCGCGGTCAGGTCGATGCCCTGGATGCCGCGGCGGCTCGGCAGTTGGCCGGTCTTCACCGGGCTGCCCCAGGTGGTGCCGTCGGCGCTCAGATAGACCTTGTAGTCCTTGATCCGCGCCGACTGCTCGGTGTCCGAGCGGGCGTAGGCGACGGAGTCCTCGCGCTGGTTGAGCCCGAGGTACTGGACCTTCTTCGAGCTGCCGAGGTCGAAGGTGAGGTTCACCGGGAGGGTCTTGTCGTTGTCCCAGTAGGTGCGGTAGTCACCGTCACCAGCGGCCGATCCGGCGTGACCGCTCGCCGAGGCGCTCGCGCTCACCTTGACGCCGGTGAGGATGCCCTGGCGGCCGGCCGTGGTGACCTTGAACACCGTGTCGTACGGGTCCCAGGCACCGAGGCCGGTGAGGGTGAGTACGCCGCCCGACTGTGACCACGAAACCGCCGCGCCCGTACGGAGGTTGGTGACCGACGCGATGCGGTAGCCGTTGTCGCGGACGCGCAGGGTACTGGTGCTGGGCGGAGTCAGGACGTGGATGTACTGGCGGTCGGGGTCGGTTCTGCTGATCGTGGTCACGCCGTGGGCGCCGTCGTTCCAGAATCCCGGCTTGAGCCCGCCGTAGAGGTAGCCGCCGCCCTCCGTGCCGTGCAGGGACTCCCAGATGGGGTCGAGGTAGGAGTTCGCGAAGTTGTTGAAGTCGGCCTGGTTGGCCGGGAACTTGCCGTTGACCTGAGCGGTCTCTGCCATCAGCGCCTTCACGGACGAGCCGGCGTTGGTGACGAGGCGGCCGAGGGTGAGCATCTTGTCGACCGCCGGGTCGGTGCCGCCGTACCACCAGGCGCCGGTGGAGGGCAGCTTGAAGTCGGCCTCGGTGAGGCGGGGTTGGGCCGTGTAGACCGCCTGCGGGTAGTCGTACCCGGGCGACATCCCCGTCTTCTGCTCATTGCTGATCATGTCCATGATCGGCGTGTCTTCGTTGTTGTTGCTGAGCGTGTAGTTCGGACGCTTCTCGTAGATCTGCCGGTAGAGGTCGTGGCTCTCCCAGTAGGCGTTGTCGTTGTCGATCCAGAAGCCGCCCAGGTCGGGATAGCGGTTCATGACCTCGAAGAAGTTGTCGTAACTGAACTGTCCGAAGCCGTCGTTGGTGGTCAGGTCGACGTTCTTGCCCTTGTAGGCGGAGTAGGCGGCCGAGTCGAGCCACTCGTGGCCGCCCTCGTCGTGCCACTGGGGGTCGTTGGTCATGTAGAGGATGACCTTCAGCCCCTTGGCCTTGGCGGCGGTGACCAGTTCACCCAGGAAGTCCCGCTTGGTGGAGCAGGAGCCGGGGATCTTCGACGGCCAGGTGCGGGCGTAGCCGAGGCGGCTGTGGAAGGAGGCGAGGACGAGGTACTGGGTGTGCAGCTTCTGGGCCTCCTTCACCCAGTAGTCGGCGTTCCAGCCGCCGTTGGTGACGTCGTTCTCCCAGTCGGTGCAGCTGGTGTGGGCGGGCGCGGTGCGCAGGCCCCAGTGCAGGAACAGTCCGCCCACGGAGGCACGGAGGAAGTCCTGGCGGGGGTTCTCCAGATCCAGCGGCGTGACCGCCGTACCGCAGTCCTGGCCTCCCGAGACCCGCAGGGCACCGCCGGACGCGTTGTGGCTGTCCGTCAGGCAGCCGCCCGTCACGCCCTGGAAGCCCACGTCGAACGGGGAGCCGCCGCCCTTCTGCGCCGTGAACCGGGTGAGCCGGATGCCGTCCGCCGCGTTGGCGAGGAATGCCGGTCGGCCGTCGTCCGCTGCGAACTTCACGGAGCTGTCGGTGAAGCGGATGTCGTCGGCGTTGTGGAGGTACCAGCCGTAGGCCGGCCGGGTGCCGATGGCCTTGGGGTTGTAGTCGTTCGGGTCGTTGCCCGGCACACCGGTGGACATGGTGCCGTTGCCGCCCGGGACCGTGATGTCGACGTGGTTGAAGGTCACGCCCTTGATGCGGTGGCCGGTCTCGCCCCACAGGGTCGGGCTGAAGGACGGGCTGCTGCCCGTGGCCGTGATGTCGTCGTACGTGATGTCGCTGATCGATCCGACACCGGGACTGTTGCCGCACCGCTTTCTGGTGCCGATCTTCTGCATGATCGGCGAGTGGACGTTGGTCATCGTGATGTCGCGGTAGTGGACGTCGGAGATCTTCGCGCCGTCCATCGACACCATGCCGAGGCCGGACTTGTCGGCACCGTCGATACGGATGTTCTCGAACCGGTAGTCCGAGAAGTCGCCGCAGGTCTCCGAGCCGAACATGAGGGCGTTGCAGCAACGAGCGGACAGGAAGCTGTCGTTGACGCGGACGTGGCCGTTGGGGAGCTTGGCGCCGAGGGCGTAGTCGCTCTTGAAGACCAGGGCGTCGTCGTTGGCCCTGATGTTCGCGTTGGTCACCGTGACGTTCGTCGTGGAGATGATGTTCCAGCCGTCGCGGTCGCTCGCGGTGTCGATGATCAGGTGGTCCGACGTCACGTTCTCGCAGCCGTTGACGAGCGCCGCGAAGTGGCCGCCGCGGCGGAGGGTGAGGCCGTCGCCGATCGTGAGTCCGTCGCACCGGGTCAGGGAGATGATCTTGTCGGCCTCGCCCGACTTCGGGTTGCCGGTGATCAGGTTGCCCATGCCGTCGATGACGCCCTGGCCGACGAAGCCGATGTCGGTCAGCCGGTCGCCGTGGATCATCGCGTCGCGGAAGTGGCTGTGCCCGTAGTCCTGGTAGGCGTCGTACGGGTTGGACTCGGCCTTGTCGTAGGCGTCGGCGCTGGAGCCCTGGAGGGTGGCGCCCTTGTCGAGGCTGAGCGTCACATGGCTCTTCATGTGGATGGTGTTCTTCGACTTGTAGTCTCCGGGCGGGAAGCGGACGACTCCGCCGCCCGCCGCCGAACTCGCCGCGCTGATCGCCTTGTTGACGGCGGGGGTGTCGTTGGCGGAGCCGTCTCCCTTGGCGCCGTAGTCGCGTACGTCGAAGACGGCGGCGGCTCGGGGCGGGGCCTGCGGGGCGACCGGGGCCGCCGGGTGGCCGAGTCCAAGGACGAGGGCGAAGACGAAGAGGACGATCGCCGCCGCTCGGGAGCGGGAGCGTGAGGCAGTGGGGGGTTTCAAGGTGACGGCTCCTCAGACCAGTTGGTAGCCGCGGAGGTTGCTGAGCAGCAGGTAGGTGTTCTGGAGGGAGCCGGAGGTGTCGCCGAGGGAGCGGTAGATGCCCCACTTCGGGCGGACCCGGTCGGCCAGGAACGTGTCGACGCCGGTCTTCGAGGCGTCGATGACGGTCGAGCCACCGGACTTGAGGATCCAGCGGACCGAACCCGCCGAGCCGTCGCCGACCTTGATCTGGAAGTCGACGTCGGTCCACTTGTCGTGCAGCGGGTCCAGGTCGGTGCGGCCGACGAGGATGTCGTCGATGGCGAGCTTCAACTCGATGGTCTGCTTGCCGTTCACCCGGCGCAGGGACTGCACGACGATCGGCGAGGTGCCGTTGCCGGGCTGCTTCATCTGCATGATGTGGGTGAAGGTGGTGGTCGCCTTCAGGGAGCTCGGGATGAACATCGAGTAGGTGACCCGCCAGGTCTGGCCCTTCGTCCACTTCAGGTAGTTGCTGCCGCTGGCGTTGCGCAGCCCTGTGACCTCCTGGCGCTGGCGGTCGGTGGAGGTGTCGCGGTCGACGGTGTGCATGTCGAAGCGCCAGTTGTTGCCGGTGGCGTAGATGTGCGGCTGTCCGGCGGAGTGCGAGTCGGCGCGGTCGTCCTCGATCGTCTCGAAGGCGCCGAGGCCGTCGGCGCTCGCGGAGGGGGCCCACTTCTGCTGCCAGGAGGCGGCGTGGGCGGCGGTCGCCGTCGGCAGACCGACCGCGGCCGCCGTGGCCCCGCCGAGCGCGGCGCCCAGCAACGACCTTCTGGATGTGTTCATGACACTAATCACCTCGCAGTTGCTCGTTCATGATCAGGAAGGCGCCCAGGCCGTGGAGGTCGTTGGTGGCCCGGTCGCGAGCGATGTAGTACGCGTAGTCGCCGACGTTGGTACCGACGGAGATGTCGGCGAGGTTCGTGCGCCCGTCGGAGCCGACCGAGAGCCTGGCGAGCACGCCCTGGTAGCCGCGCTGTGCGACGGCCCGGAAATGCTGGTCCAGGTACCCCTGCTGGGCGCCGCGCGAGAGGGCGTAGGTGAACATGCTGGAGCAGGACGTCTCGGTCCAGTTGTCGCTGCGGGCGCCCTTGTCGATCACCTGGAACCAGCGACCCGTCGCCGGGTCCTGGTACTTCTCCAGACCGGCCGCCAACTTGCGCAAGATGCCGAGCAGTTGGGCCCGGCGTGGGTGGTGCTGCGGAATGCCGTCCAGCACGTTGACGATCGCCATGGAGTACCAGCCGACCGCACGGCACCAGTGCTCGGGGGCGAGCCCGGTGCCCGGGTCGGCCCAGCCGGCGCTCTTCGACTCGTCGTAGGCGTGCCTGAGCAGTCCGTTCGCGACCTGGAGGTGGCTTCCGTAGACGGCGAGCTGTTTCGCGGCCTCGTCGTCGGCGTACGAGCTGTCGCCGAACTCCTCTCCGTACTCGACGAGGAACGGGTTCACCATGTAGACGCCGTCCGCCCAGAGCTGGTGGGCGCGGCTCGCGGTGTCGGCGTGCCAGAAGCCGCCGTCGCTCGTGCGGGGGTAGGAGGCCAGGCGGTCGACGATCTTCTTCGCCGCCTTGCGGTAGCGTTCCTGGCCCGTCTCGTGGTGCAGGATCACCAGGAGCCGGCCGGCCTGCATGCTGTCCAGGCTGTTGAAGGACTGGCCGATCGAGCCGTCGCTCTTCACGAAGCGGTCGACGTAGTCCTTGATGTAGGTCAGGTAGCGGGTGTCATGGGTGCGTTCGTACGTGAGGTACTGGCCATAGAGGTACAGGCCGACCGGGTAGGACCAGCCACCGATGCTGCTCGGTGTGTAGCGGGCCATGGTCGACTCGACCATGGCCACGGACCAGTCCCGGTCCGGGGACCGGCCGATCGGGGAGCCGGCGGGCGGGGGTGCGGCGGCCGGCACGGTGACCAGGGTCGCGGCGGCCAGCGCAAGGGTCGTCAGGGCCGTACGAAGACGACGGCGTCTCATGTTCCTCCCTCTCCGTGAGCCAGGAGACACGGGAAACATCGGATGAAAGCCAGGGAGGATTCACGTCTGTGAACTGAGTTCAGGATTCCGCCCGTTGGCGCGATCCAGAGTCGCGGTAGGACCGTCGCCGGTCAATGGTCTGTACCGAAGACGTCGGATGCATTTCCGGCCAATTTCAGCCATCGTCCACTGACTCGCGGGTCAGTTCGGACGAATTCTCCGGTCAGGAATGCATCACGGCTTGTGATCGTTGACGATGGGAGTACCACCTGACGACAACCGTAAGGATCAAGAGCTCGTGAGCAGCAAGGTCCCCCCGATCATCCTCAACAACGGCGTCGAGATGCCCCAGCTGGGTTTCGGCGTCTGGCAGGTGCCGGACGACGAGGCTGAGCGCGCGGTCGCCACGGCGCTGGAGGCCGGGTACCGCAGCATCGACACAGCGGCGATCTACGGCAACGAGAAGGGCACCGGAAAGGCCGTCGCCGCCTCCGGAGTGGCCCGCGAGGACATCTTCGTCACCACCAAGCTCTGGAACAGCGACCAGGGCTACGACTCGACCCTGCGCGCTTTCGACACCTCGCTGGAGAAGCTCGGCCTGGACTACGTGGACCTGTACCTGATCCACTGGCCCACGCCCTCCCGCGACTTGTACGTCGACACGTACAAGGCGTTCGAGAAGCTGCACGCGGACGGCCGGATCCGGGCCATCGGAGTCTCCAACTTCGAACCCGACCACCTGGAGCGGCTGATCGCCGAGACGTCCGTGGTCCCGGCCGTCGACCAGATCGAGCTGCACCCGCACTTGCAGCAGCACGCGGCCCGCGAGTACCACGCGGAGCAGGGCATCGCCACCGAGGCGTGGTCGCCGCTCGGCTCCGGCAAGGGCCTCCTGGAGGTCCCGGCCGTCGTGGCCATCGCCCGGAAGCACGGCCGCACCCCGGCCCAGGTCGTGCTGCGCTGGCACCTCCAGCTCGGCAATGTCGTGATCCCCAAGTCCGTGACCCCGTCCCGGATCAAGGAGAACATCGCGGTCTTCGACTTCAGCCTGGACACCGAGGACCTGGCGGCGATCAGCGCGCTCAACGAGGACCGGCGCCTCGGCCCCGACCCGTCGACGTTCAACGCCGCCTGACGGCACACCGCCTCGGCCGGCGGTGCGGTCCCTGTAGTAGGGGCCGCACCGCCGGCCGTCGTGTGTGCCCGGTGGTGTCAGCCGTCAGACGGGCTGCCCGATCGGCCGTACGACGACGGTGTTGATGTCGACGCCCTCCGGCTGCCGTACGGCCCACACGACCGACGCGGCGATCTGGTCCGCGGTGAGGAGGTGGCCCGGCGGCAGGCTCCCGTAGCTGTCCCAGAACGGCGTCTCCACCCGTCCGGGGGCGATCAGGGTGACGCCGACGCCGAACTCGGTCACCTCACGGCGGGTGTTCTCGGCGAGCCCGGTCACCGCCCACTTCGTCGCCCCGTAGATGTTGCCGGGCCCGTGGACGAACCCGGCGACGCTGCCGACCAGGACGATCCGGCCGCGGGTCTCCTTGAGCGCGTCGATGGAGGCGCGGATGAGGAGGGCGGGGCCGAGCACGTTGGTCAGCACCATCTCGGTCCAGCCGGCGGGGTCTCCCGCGGCCACGGTGTCATGGGTGGCGAAGCCCGCGTTGGCGACGACCGTGTCCAGTCGCCCGAACTCCTTGAGCGTGCCGTCCACGGCGGCCTTGATGTCGCCGTACTCGGCGGCGTTGCCGACGAACGTCAACAACCCCTCCGGGTTGCCCAGTTCCTCGGCGAAGGCGCGCAGCCGCGGCTCACCACGCCCGGTGACGGCCACCCGGTGCCCCGCGTCGAGCAGTTGCCGCGCGACCGCGGCGCCGATACCGCTGCCGCCGCCGGTGATGAGCGCGACCGGTGAGTCGGACATGGCTTCCCCCTGTGTGCTTCTGTCATCTCGTGGACGCCAGGGAGTACATCAGTTGGAGCATTCTCGAAGTCAAGGGCCGCAGGTTCGCCGGTGCCCGGAGGCGGGATCTCAACCGGTCCGCACAGCCGTGTGCACCGTGTGCACCGCCAGCACGAACACATCCGCCCGCCGGTGCACACTCACCGCGTCCTCGGGATCGAGCAGCCGGTCAAGCGTCTCCCGGTCGTCCGCAGCCAGCCGCTCCGCGAAGACATCCCGCAACCGTCCGAGCGACCCAGCGATGTAGCCGCGCGCGCGATCGGTCGTCGGCGCCGGGAGATCCAGCATGAAACTGCGCGTACCGGTGTGCCGCAGCCCGGCCGAGGCCATCAGCGCGGGCCAGTCCTCGACCTCCGGGACGGAGTCGGGCAGATCCGCGCGCATCGCCGCGAACCACTCCTCCTCCAGCGCGTCGAGCCGCGCCTGGAGGCCCGGCCGCCCGATCCCGATGTCCCGCGGCAGGAAGCGCGGCGGCAGCCCGCCCTCCATCAGCGCCAGCGTGCCACCCCGCGCCAGCCGCGAGGCGAACGCGGCGATCCCGGCCCGCTGATCTCCGAGGTGGTGCAGGCTGCGGCTGGCCCAGAGCAGGTCGACCGGGTAGTCCAACTCATCTAGGATCCCGGGCAGTTCACCCGCCAGGGTGCCGAAACGGTCGGCGACGCCGAGCCGTTCGGCCCGGGCCTGCGCCCGCTCCAGCAGCGGCTCGGCCCCGTCGACAGCCACCACTCGGGCCCCCGGGAACGCGTCGGCGAGCAGACAGGACAGCACCCCGGGCCCACTGCCCGCGTCGACGATCAGCCCCGGCTCGGTCTGCTTGTGCCCGAGCCAGGCCAGGGCCCGCTCGTACAGGGGCGTGAACAGTTCCGCCTGGGTCTCCAGATGCTCGGCCATCCTGGACCAGTCGATGTCGGTGTGGTCATGGTGGTGGTGACCGTGGGTCTCGTGATCGTGCGCCATGGTGCCAGCCTCTCCTCGCGATGCGGTCAGCGTGCTCCGACGCACCGCGAAGAGGCCAGCGGAGTTGCCATGACAGCAACAAGCACGGCAAAGCGGACGTAAAGAAAATGGGATGCGTCCGTCCCGGCCGGTCCCCCACGATGACCCCATGGACGACGAACTGGTGGAGCGATTCCTCGGCGACGGATTCGTGAGGATCGAGGGCGCCTTCCCGCCCCGCGTCGCCCAGCACTGCGCGTCGCTGCTGTGGCGGGAGACGGGCTACGACCCCGAGGACCCGGCCTCCTGGAAGGACCCGGTGGTATGGGTGGCGGGGATGGCACAGGGCCCGTTCGCGGCGGCCGCCAACTCCCCGGTTCTGCACGAGGCGTTCGATCTGCTGGTGGGCGAGAACCGCTGGCAGCCCCGCTACTCGCTGGGCAGTTTCCCGTTGCGGTTTCCGCACGCGGAGGAACCCGACGACGCGGGCTGGCACATCGAGGGCAGTTACCTCCCCGAGGGCGCACCCGTCGGCATGTACCACACCAACCTGCGCTCCCGGGACCGCGCCCTGCTGATGCTGTTCCTGTTCAGTGAGGTCACGGAGGCGGACGCCCCGACCCGCATCAGGGTCGGCTCCCATCTCGACGTACCGCCCGTCCTTGCGCCGTACGGCGAACCGGGCGCGTGCTTCCTGGAGTTGGGCCCGAAGGTGGACAAGGCCTCGGCACACCGTCCGCTCGCCCACGCCACCGGCAGCCCCGGTGACGTCTACCTCTGCCACCCGTTCCTGGTCCACGCGGCCCAGCCCCACCACGGCGGGAGCCCCCGTTTCATGGCACAGCCACCACTGCTCCCGGCCGAGCCGTACGAGTTGGACCGCCCGGACGGCGACTACTCGGCGGTGGAGTTCGCGATCCGCCGGGGCCTGGCCAGAGAGCACTGACCAGACCCCGAGCGGCATGACTCCCGAGGGGCGCGGGGCGGTATCGATGTGCGGCTCCGCCGCGCGGGCGCGACCAGCCACAACGAACCGGCACCCGCAGCCCCACCGCACCCGGCCCGGCTAGAGCGCGGGATACGCGTTCTTCATGAGCTCCTGGAACTGCGCCGAGAACCAGTGCCCCGACAGCGGGGCGTTCGGCAGCGCACCGGACATGTTGTTGTTGTTCCGCGGGTTGCCGGTGTACGTCGGGTCGCACATCCGGTCGAAGCCCTTGCCCTCGTCGTTCGGGACGGCCGAGCTGGCCCCGTCCGACTCGCCCGGAGGCTTGATCCACACGTAGGCGTCGATGCCGGCGGCCGGGCTGGCCTTCGGGCGCTCACCGAGACCGGCGCCGGACTGGTTGCACCAGTTGCCGGTGTTGATGCGCCGGTCGATGCGACCGCCGTTGACGTAGGTGTCCACGTCCGTCATGGCGCCCGGACCGGTCGGCCGGGCGGTGCCGCCCCAGCCGTTACGGGAGGTGTCGATCAGCATGCCGACGCCCGAGGGGAAGCCCTGGTTCACGGCCTCCTGCCGGAATGCCTGGGCGTAGGAGAGCTCGTCGACGTAACGGTTCCAGTCCACCCACTTCGACTCGCGCACGGACTTGCCGTTCACGGAGTCGTTGATGGTGAAGTACTGCTCCTTCAGCGCGCTGTAGTTGGCGGTGTTGGTGATGAAACCGGTCACGTCGTTGAGGGTGGCGCCTTCGGCGGTCGCGGCCTGCTTGATCGTCTGGATGCTCGGCTTGAAGTTGTCGTCCCAGCCGAGCCAGCCGTGGTGCCCGGCGTCCACGTAGTTGTAGACGTTGGGAGCGTCACCGAGCTTGTTCAGCGCGTAGCCGACACCCTTGACGTAGTTGCCGTTGGCCTTCATCGCGTCGCAGTTCGGGGTGGCGGTGGCCCGCGGCGAGACGTTGGTGACCAGGTTCGGCAGCGAGTCGAGCTCGACCGTGTTGACGAGCCGCAGCGAGGCGTACTTCGGGTCGGCGAGGATCGCGGCGATCGGGTCGATGTACTGCGTCTTGTACTTGTCGATCTCCGTCGGGCCCAGTTCGCCGTTGGAGGCGAGGGCCGAGCAGTCGCGTCCGGGCAGGTCGTAGATGACCAGCTGGACGACGAGCTCTCCCGAGCCCTTCTGTTTCAGCGCCTCGTCGAGATGGGCGCGCAGGCCCATCTTGCCGCCGGTGCCGTTGATCGATGCGATCCGGTCCAGCCACACGCCGGTGGGCTGGTTGGAGATACGGCTGCCGCCCGGCTCCGCGGCGGCGTTGGCGGACCACTCGGGGTTCACGTACACCTTGGCGCCCGCGTACGGGTTGTCGACCCGGGTGCCGGGGGTACCGGGGTCGGTCGGGCCCGGGTCGGTGGGGCCCGGGTCGGTCGGGCCGCCGCCGTCGACGTTGCAGGTCACCCCGTCGAGGGTGAAGGTGGCCGGGACGGCGTTGGTGCCGCTGTAGCTGCCTTGGAAGCCGAAGCTGACCGAACCGCCGGTGGCGAGCGTGCCGTTGTAGGACTCGTTGGCGGCGGTGACGGCCGTTCCGCTCTGGCTGATCTTGGAGTTCCAGAAGTTGGTGACCTTCTGGTTTCCGGCGTACGCCCACTTCAGCGACCAACTCGACTTCGCGGTCGTGTTGTTGGTGATCGTGACGGCGGCGGTGAAGCCGGTGTCCCACTGGTTCTGCACCTTGTAGTCCACGGTGCAGGGGACGGCGGCGATGCCGGCGTCCCCGGGGGCCACGGCTAACGCGGTCCCGGAGGCCCCGGCGACGAGCGCCAGGGCAGCGAGGAGTGCTGTTCTCGTACGGCTCATGAGTGCGGGTTTCCTTCTCGTTCGCGGGTGTTGTCCGTCCAGCGGGTGCTGTCCGCCCGGCCGGTGCTGGCCGCCCGGCGGGCGCTATCCGTTCAGGGCGCGCAGATGGTCACGCAGCCCGGTGCCGAACGCTGTGGGTGTGCCGTCGTAGCCGCTGATCAGGGACGGTCCGGAGGAGCAGTCCCAGGTGTTCCAGGTCCAGCCGAGGTACGACAGGCCACGGTCGTCGAACCACTTCATGACCTGGTCGATGAATCCGTGCGCGCAGGTGTTCTCGCCGATCTCCCCCGCCACGAGGGGGACCTGGGCGGCCACCGGGGCGAGTGTGGAGTTCCAGCAGCCGGCGTTGGAGCAGGAGTTGAAGTTGTACACGTGCCAGGCGGCGGCGAGATTGCCCGCCGGGTCGGCCGGCTTGTACGTCAGCCACTGGCTGAGGTCGTTCGAGTAGGCGATCCCGCCGACCAGGAGCAGGTTGGTCGCGCCGGTGCCCCGGACGCTGTCGACGAGATCCTGCATACCGGCGACCTCGTACCCGATGCCCGGGCACTTGCCGCCGTCCCGCCAGCACTGCCACGCCTGGGTGGCCGTGGAGGTGGCGCGGTCCGGGTAGGGCTCGTTGAACAGGTCGAAGACCACGGTGCGGTCGCTCTTGAAGGTGTTGGCCACCGAGGCCCAGAAGGCGGGCGTGTACTGCATGTCGGGCATCGGCTTCTGACAGGTGGCGTGCACGTCGGAGCAGCCGGCGGAGTTGCCGGTGTACTGCCCGTGGGTCCAGTGCAGTTCGACCACGGGTGTCATGCCGTGGGCCTTGACCCTGGCGACCAGGTCCTTGACGGCGTTGATGTAGTTCGCCCCGGCGTAGGCCGGGTCGATGTGGGACAGGCCCAGCCAGCACTCCTCGTTGAGGGGAACGCGGACCGCGTTGGCCTTCCAGTCGGCGATCGCCTTGACGGAGGCGTCGTCGACCGGGCCGTCGAAGATGCCGCGGCCCTGGACGCACATGAACTCGCCACCGGACCGGTTCACCCCGAGCAGCCGACGGGTGGCGCCGCCCGCGTCCACGAGTTTGTTGCCGGAGACCCGGAGCGCGGGAGGTGTGCCGTCTCCGGAATCCGACGGAGGGTCCGTGGGATTCGGTGTGGGTTCGGTGGCCGTGTTGCAGCTGGTGCCGTTGAGCTTGAACGAGGTCGGTACGGCGTTGCTCCCGGACCGGGACGCGATGAATCCGGCGCTGACGCTCGCTCCGGTGGCCAGGGAGCCGTTGTAGCTCTCGTTGGCCGCGGTGACCGTCGTGCCGGACTGGGACCATTTCGCGTTCCAGCCCTGGGTGAGCTTCTGACCGCCGGCGAAGTCGAAGGTGAGACTCCAACTGCTCACGGCGGCCGTGTTGTTGGTGATGCTCACGGAGCCCTGGAAGCCGCTGCCCCACTGGCTGGTGACGGAGTACTCCACCGAGCAGGCAGGGGCGGCGCCGGACGCCGTGACCACCGGAACCGTCACGGACCCGATGAGGGCGACCGCGCCGGCAACGGCTTGGAGAACTGAACGCGGGGGGTGTCGCATGAGCGACTCCTTGCAGATCAGCGCGCCGTTGCGGACGCGTCGACTGACGGAATCGCTCCCACTGGTGCCAAGGAAGGTAGCGCCAAGTGACGGCAAAGAACAGAGGGGTCACTTGACTTTTCCCGAGCCCCGTTCGTCGAATCTTTTCGACTCTTCAAGCACCTTGACCCCTTGAACACACGTCCCCACTATGGGAGCGCTCCCACTGGTTCAAGCCTTGACTTCTCCGAGCCGCACCAAGGAGGAACCAGCAATGCCCCCCACCAGGAGACGCCGGACCGTCCGGCGATTGTGGACCGCTGTCGTGGCGGCCATGGCACTGCCGTTCGCAATGCTGAGTGCGGCTTCAACTCCCGCACAAGCAGCGTCAGTTCAGTGCAGTGTCGACTACAAGACCAACGACTGGGGTTCCGGTTTCACCGCGGATCTGACGATCACCAACCGCGGCACGGACGCCATCAACGGCTGGACCCTGACCTACGCCTACGCGGGCAACCAGAAGCTGAGCAACGGCTGGAACGGCACCTGGTCCCAGACCGGCCAGGCGGTCACGGTCAAGAACGCCACGTACAACGCGAACATCGCCGCAGGCGCCGCCGTCACCACCGGGGCGCAGTTCACCTACAGCGGCAGCAACGCGGCCCCGACGAACTTCGCGATCAACGGCACCAGTTGCACCGGCGCCCACCAGCCGCCGATCACCGTGCTGACCAGCCCCGCAGCGGGCGCGGTCTACACCCAGGGCACCGCGGTGCCCCTGGCGGCGACAGCCGCGGCTGCGGACAGCGCCACCATCAGCAAGGTGGAGTTCTACGACAACACCACGCTGCTCGGCACGGACACGACCTCGCCGTACTCGCTCTCGGTCTCAAGCTTGACCGTGGGCAGTCATTCGCTGCTCGCCAAGGCGTACGACAGCCTGGGCGCGTCCGGTGAGTCGACGCCCGTCGGCATCACGGTCGCCTCGGGGCCCGCGGTCGTCGCCTCGGCCACCCAACTGGCCGTCCAGCAGGGCAAGACGGGCACGTACACGGTGAAGCTGTCGACGCAGCCGAGCGCGAACGTGACGGTGACGACGGCTCGCGCGAGCGGCAACACCGGCCTGTCGGTGACCGGCGGTGCCTCGCTCACCTTCACGCCGTCGAACTGGAACACCGCGCAGACGGTGACGATCACCGGCAACGCCTCCGGCACCGGGGCCGCGACCTTCGAGTCGACGGCCACCGGCCACGCCAAGGCCTCGGTGACGGTCACCCAGATCGCCGCGACGGGCACCTACAACGCCCGTTTCCTGGATCTGTACGGCAAGATCACCAACCCGGCGAACGGCTACTTCTCCCCCGAGGGCATCCCCTACCACTCGGTCGAGACGCTGATCGTCGAGGCGCCGGACTACGGCCACGAGACCACGTCGGAGGCGTACAGCTACCTCCTGTGGCTGCAGGCCATGTACGGCAAGGTCACCGGTGACTGGTCCAAGTTCAACGGGGCCTGGGAGATCATGGAGAAGTACATGATCCCCACGCACGCCGACCAGCCGACCAACTCCTTCTACAACGCTTCCAAGCCGGCCACCTACGCGCCCGAGCTGGACACCCCGAACGAGTACCCTGCGAAGCTGGACTCCTCGGTCTCGGTGGGCTCCGACCCGCTCGCCGGTGAACTGAAGAGCGCGTACGGCACGGACGACATCTACGGCATGCACTGGCTGCAGGACGTCGACAACGTCTACGGCTACGGCAACTCGCCCGGCAAGTGCGAGGCGGGACCCACGGACACCGGACCGTCGTACATCAACACCTTCCAGCGCGGCGCGCAGGAGTCGGTGTGGGAGACGGTGCCGCAGCCGACGTGTGACGCCTTCAAGTACGGCGGCAAGAACGGCTACCTGGACCTGTTCACCGGTGACTCCTCCTACGCCAAGCAGTGGAAGTTCACCGACGCCCCGGACGCCGACGCGCGGGCCGTGCAGGCCGCCTACTGGGCCGACATCTGGGCCAAGCAGCAGGGCAAGGGCTCCGACGTCTCCGCGACCGTGGGCAAGGCCGCGAAGATGGGCGACTACCTGCGCTACGCCATGTACGACAAGTACTTCAAGAAGATCGGCAACTGCGTCGGGCCGTCCACCTGTGCGGCCGGCACCGGCAAGGACGCCTCGATGTACCTGCTGTCCTGGTACTACGCGTGGGGCGGCGCCACCGACACCTCGGCGGGCTGGGCCTGGCGCATCGGCTCCAGCCACGCGCACGGCGGCTACCAGAACCCCATGGCCGCGTACGCGCTGAGCTCCGTCGCCGACCTCAAGCCCAAGTCGGCCACGGGCGCGGCGGACTGGAACACCTCACTTGGTCGGCAGCTGGAGTTCTACCGCTGGCTGCAGTCCGACGAGGGTGCCATCGCGGGTGGTGCGACCAACAGCTGGGCGGGCCGCTACGCGCCTCCCCCGGCCGGGAAGTCGACGTTCTACGGCATGTACTACGACGAGCAGCCCGTCTACCACGACCCGCCCTCCAACCAGTGGTTCGGCTTCCAGGCCTGGTCGATGGAACGGGTGGCCGAGTACTACCAGCAGACGGGCAACGCGCAGGCCAAGGCGGTCCTCGACAAGTGGGTCAAGTGGGCGCTGTCCAAGACCACGATCAACCCGGACGGCACCTACCGGATCCCCGCCACGCTCCAGTGGTCGGGCCAGCCCGACACCTGGAACGCGTCAAGTCCCGGCGCCAACAGCGCACTTCACGTCACCGTCGCCGACTACACCAACGACGTCGGCGTGGCCGCCGCGTACGCCAAGACCCTGAGCTACTACGCCGCCAAGTCCGGTGACACGGCGGCGAAGACGACGGCCAAGGCGCTCCTGGACGGCATGTGGACCAACTACCAGGACAGCCTGGGCATCGCGGTGCCGGAGGACCGGACGGACTACAACCGGTTCGACGACTCGGTGTACGTCCCCAGCAGCTTCAGCGGCACGATGCCGAACGGGGACACCATCAACTCCTCGTCGACCTTCGAGTCCATCCGGTCCTTCTACAAGAACGACCCGGCCTGGTCGAAGATCCAGGCATATCTGAAGGGTGGCGCGGTGCCGTCGTTCACGTACCACCGGTTCTGGGCCCAGGCGGACATCGCCCTGGCCATGGGCTCGTACGCGGAGCTTCTCGAATAACCAGCCCCCGCCGAGCGCTCCGCGGGTTGGACCGTTGTCGACTGCGGGTCCGTTGTGGCTTGTCGCGCAGTTCCCCGCGCCCCTGAAGGGGCGCACCAGGCACCGTTCCTTCCTTGGAACCGCTCGAAGGCTCCGTGTATGAGGTCCCGCCACCGGACGGCGGGGCCGACCGGCCGGGCGGCCCCCTCCCGCACTGGGGGTCGCCCGGCAGCTCTCGCGCCACATGGAAAGCGCTTGCCCTCCCCCACCCGGGAAAGGACCCTCCCGTGCGAAGAACCCGCATCCTCACGGCCGTGCTCGCGCTCGCGGCCGGGCTGCTCGCCGGCACCCCACCCGCACTGGCGGCCGACAGCCCCGCGAAGGTCTCACTGGCCGCCGACACATACACCTGGAAGAACGCCCGGATCGACGTTGGCGGTTTCGTGCCCGGCATCGTCTTCAACCGCAAGGAGAAGAACCTGGCGTACGCCCGCACGGACATCGGCGGGGCCTATCGCTGGCAGGAGTCGACGAAGACGTGGACGCCGCTGCTGGACTCGGTCGGCTGGGACGACTGGGGGCACACGGGGGTGGTCAGCCTGGCCTCAGACTCCGTGGACCCGAACAAGGTGTACGCGGCGGTGGGGACGTACACCAACAGCTGGGACCCGAAGAACGGCGCGGTCATGCGGTCCTCGAACCGGGGCGCGAGCTGGCAGAAGACCGACCTGCCGTTCAAGCTCGGCGGCAACATGCCGGGGCGGGGCATGGGCGAGCGGCTGGCGGTCGACCCGAACAGGAACAGCGTGCTGTATCTGGGCGCGCCGAGCGGCAAGGGGCTGTGGCGGTCCACGGACTCCGGGGTGAGCTGGTCGCAGGTGGCGAACTTCCCCAACGTCGGCAACTACCAGCAGGATCCGAGCGACACCAGCGGCTACGCCAGTGACAACCAGGGCGTCGTCTGGGTGACCTTCGACGAGTCGACGGGGACGTCCGGGAACGCCACGAAGACGGTCTACGTCGGGGTCGCCGACCTGCAGAACTCGGTGTACCGCTCGACGGACGCGGGCGCGACCTGGACGCGGCTCGCCGGCCAGCCGACGGGCTACCTGGCCCACAAGGGCGTCCTGGACGCGGCGGGCGGCTACCTGTATCTCTCCTACAGCGACAAGGGCGGTCCGTACGACGGCGGCAAGGGCCAGGTGTGGCGGTACGCGACGGCGACCGGCACCTGGACGAACATCAGCCCGGTCGCGGAGGCCGACACCTACTACGGCTTCAGCGGACTGACGGTGGACCGGCAGAAGCCCGGCACGGTGATGGCGACGGCGTACAGCTCATGGTGGCCGGACACCCAGATCTTCCGGTCCACCGACAGCGGCGCGACCTGGACGAAGGCGTGGGACTACTCGTCGTACCCCAACCGCGCGAACCGCTACACCATGGACGTCTCCTCGTCCCCGTGGCTCACCTGGGGCGCGAATCCGTCGCCGCCCGAACAGGCGCCGAAACTCGGGTGGATGACCGAGTCGCTGGAGATCGACCCGTTCAACTCGAACCGCATGATGTACGGGACGGGGGCGACGCTCTACGGCACGGAGAACCTCACGAACTGGGACTCCGGCGGCCAGTTCACCATCAAGCCGATGGTCCAGGGCCTGGAGGAGACGGCGGTTCTCGACCTGGCGTCGCCGCCCTCGGGCGCCCCGCTGCTGAGCGCGCTCGGCGACATCGGCGGCTTCCGCCACACGGACCTCACCAAGGTCCCGTCGATGATGTTCACGTCCCCGAACTTCACCACGACCACCAGCCTGGACTTCGCCGAGACGAACCCGAACACGGTGGTGCGGACGGGCAATCTGGACTCGGGTCCGCACATCGCGTTCTCGACGGACAACGGCGCCAACTGGTTCGCGGGAACCGACCCTTCGGGTGTCAGCGCCGGCGGGACGGTGGCCGCCGCCTCGGACGGCAGCCGGTTCGTGTGGAGCCCGGACGGCACGGGTGTGCAGTACACGACGGGCTTCGGCTCGTCCTGGTCGGCGTCGAGCGGCATCCCGGCCGGGGCGATCGTGGAGTCGGACCGGGTCGACGCGAAGACCTTCTACGGCTTCAAGTCCGGCAAGTTCTACGTGAGCAAGGACGGCGGGGCGACGTTCACGGCGTCCGCGGCGAGCGGACTGCCGAGCGGTGACAGCGTGCGCTTCAAGGCGCTGCCGGGCGTGAAGGGTGACGTGTGGCTGGCGGGCGGGGCGACCGACGGGGCGTACGGCCTGTGGCACTCCACGGACGGCGGCACGAGCTGGACGAAGCTCTCGAACGTCGACCAGGCCGACGCGATCGGCTTCGGGAAGGCGGCGACCGGGGCGTCGTACCAGACGCTCTACACCAGCGCGAAGATCGGTGGCGTCCGTGGCGTCTTCCGCTCCACGGACAAGGGAGCGAGCTGGACCCGTATCAACGACGACGCCCACCAGTGGGCTTATACCGGCGCGGCGATCACCGGTGATCCGCGGGTGTACGGCCGGGTGTACGTCTCGACCAACGGCCGGGGCGTGATCTACGGAGACTCGTCCGACACCAGCGGCGGAGGCGGCGGCACCGACCCGACGGACCCGCCCGATCCCACACCGACGGGCGCCTGCGCGGTGACGTACAAGATCACCAACCAGTGGTCGGGCGGTTTCCAGGCGGACGTCCGGCTCAGCAACACGGGCTCGAGTGCCTGGACCGGCTGGGCACTCGGCTGGACCTTCCCCAACGGCCAGACGATCTCCCAGACCTGGAACGCCGAGTCCACCCAGTCGGGCTCGACGGCGACGGCGAAGAACGTCGGCTGGAACGCCAACGTGGCGGCGGGCTCGTCGGTGAGCTTCGGCTTCACGGGCAGCTGGTCGGGGACGAACGGCAGACCGACGGCGTTCACACTGGGCGACCAGAACTGCACGATCGCCTGACCTGAGCGTCGAGGGCGCGTACCGCACCTGGTACGCGCCCTTTTTCCTCCGCCGCCCGGCTTCGGGCCACCGCCCGTTCCGCCCGCGCCCCGGCCCGGCTGGGCCCGCAAGCGGGTGCTCATCCCCGTCGCCGTGGGCATCCTGCTCCTCGTGTGGGTATCGGGCCGCGGGCAACGGCGACGACGGCAAGAAGACCGCCGCCCAGCCCGCCCCGACCGTCACCAGGACGGCCACGGCGAAGGCGAAGGCCGAGGCGGACACGGCCGACAGCGCCGACACCGCCCCCAGCGGCAAGGCGGTGTTCAAGGTGTGGGGCTCCGCGCCCGCGGGCGTCGACATCACCTACGGCAGCGATGGCACCAACCTCCAGGGCAAGGGGCTGCCGATGGAGAAGACACTGAGCGTCGACGACGGCGCCCTCTACTACCAGGTGACCGCCGAGCTCATGGGCGGCGGGGACGTCCAGTGCTCGGTCACCATCGACGGCGAGACGAAGAAGGGCCGGGCCAAGGGCGGCTACACCATCTGTTCCGCGCGGCTCAACAGCGATTTCAGCGGCGGCTTCAGCTAGCCGCCCAGGTGGGTGCGTGCTCCCCCGAGGCGCACGCATCCACCCTCGGTCACGGCGTGTACACCGTCGGCCGAGGCGCCGTCGCCATCCCGTTGCCGAGGAAGAAGCTCGGGTGCGGGGGCTGGTTGTAAGCGGTGTTCTGCCAGGCCAGGCCGGTGCGGTACATCGTGTCGTGGAGCAGGGTCGTGATCTTCGTCGACGTCTCGATCGGGGTCGAGTAGATCCGCAGCGCCTTGTTGTCCGACGTCGGCCAGACGACCTCCTCGCGCCAGTCGCCGAGGATGTCGCCGGACAGCGACGGGGTCGCCTTGGTGCCGTTGTTGGAGTGGACCGACGCTCCGGTCAGGAGGCGGGTGTCCGAGGAGGTGCCGTACTTGTCGATATGGGTGCCGTCGAGGAGTTCACGGACCGTGTCGCCGTCCCACCAGGACAGGAAGTTCACCGAGGACGGTTCGCGGCCCTTGGTGGCACCGGCCTCGTCGCGGATCGAGGTGTCGGAGGCCGACCAGACCTCGGCCCCGTCGTTGCCCGCCCAGATGTCACCGGCCACGCCACGGCCGTTGTCGCAGCACGCGGCCAGTTTCCAGTTCACGGTGCCGTTCGCCGGGTTGATGTACAGCTCCGCCGGCTGGGACGACGACTCGGAGACCTTGAAGTACTCCAGGCCCGCGTGGGAGGGGTCGAGGTCGCCGAGGTGCTGGGCGTCGCCGTGCCCGGTCTTCGTCGTCCACAGCCCGTTGCCGTTGTCGTCGACCGCCATCGCCCCGTAGACGATCTCGTCCTTGCCGTCCCCGTCCACGTCCCCGACGGACAGGCTGTGCGAGCCCTGGCCGTCGTAGCCCTTGCCGCTGTTGGTCGAGGAGTTGGTGTCGAAGGTCCAGCGGCGGGTGAAGGCACCGCCTCGCCAGTCCCAGGCCGCGATCACCGTACGGGTGTAGTAGCCGCGGGCCATGACGAGGGAGGGACGCGTCCCGTCCAGGTACGCCGTCCCCGCGAGGAAGCGGTCGACCCGGTTGCCGTACGAGTCGCCCCACGACGACACCGTGCCGCGCGCCGGGACGTAGTCGACGCTCTGCATCGCCTTGCCGGTCTGCCCGTTGAACATCGTCAGGTACTCGGGGCCGGAGAGGACATAGCCGCTGGAGTTGCGGTGGTCGGCCGACGAGCTGCCGATCACCGCGCCCGTGCCGTCGACCGTGCCGTCCGCCGTCTTCATCGCGACCTCGGCCTTGCCGTCGCCGTCGTAGTCGTACGCCTGGAACTGCGTGTAGTGCGCGCCGGAACGGATGTTGCGGCCCAGGTCGATCCGCCACAGCCGGGTGCCGTCGAGCTTGACGCCGTCCAGGATCGTGTTGCCGGTGTAGCCGGACTGGGAGTTGTCCTTGGCGTTGGTCGGCTGCCACTTGAGGACGAAGTCCAGTGCCCCGTCGCCGTCGAGGTCGGCGACGGACGCGTCGTTGGCCTCGTAGGTGTAGGCGACGCCGTCGGGGGTCGTGCCGCCGGCCGGCGGGCTGATGGGCACGTCCTTGTAGCCGGTGCGGAGTTGGACCGCGTGCACCGAGTCGGCCTGCTCGACACCGCCGACGACCGCGCGGACCGTGTAGTCGGCCTCGGCGGGCGCGCCGGAGTGGAACCAGTTCGTGGAGCCGGTGACCGGGGCCGAGTTGACCTTGGTGCCGGCGCGGTAGACGTTGAAGGACACGTCGTTGGGGTCGGTGCCGAGCCAGCGCCAGCTGACCAGGTTGCCGCTGGCGGTGTGGACGCTGACGACGCCCCGGTCGAGCTTCTCGACCTGGCGGGCGGTGGCGGCCTCGGCGGAGCCGGGGGTCAGGACGGTGAGTCCGGCGGCCACGAGGGCCGCGGCGCCGGTCACCGCCGAGAGGACGGCTCGGCGTCTGCGGTGCGGGCGGGGGTGCGGGTGCTGCACGGGTGAACCTCCGTAGCTGTGCGGGCGGACGGGTTCCACCCCCTCAGTCGCCGCACGGGGAAGCCGAGTTGCCGTATCTTTCGGCCAGTTCGGAGATCGTTCGCGCCATCCGTGCGCGCAGCTCGGCGGGTTCCAGCACCTCGATGTCGGCGCCCAGGCGCAGGAACTCGCCCTGTGCGTGCCCGAGGGACTCGATGGGGACCCGGGCGAGGGTCCAGCCGTCGGAGTCGACGCACTCGTGGACCGCCCTCGGCAGCCGTACGCCCGGCGCCACCCGCACGACCGCCTCGCCCCGGTACAGCCGGTCGAAAAAGTCCCGCTGGTAGGCCGTCCAGTATGCGGCCAGGTCGAAATCCCCTGGCCGGGTGAACTCCTCACCTGGGTGACCAACTGGACCATGGACTTCAGCCGGCCTTCCGGAACGACCGGACGCTGAACACCGGGTCGGGGCGCGGGAGTTCCTGGTCCGGGAGCTTCTCCAAGCGCTCGGCGAACCGTTCGGTGAGCGGGTCGCCGGGCGGCAGCCGGGTGAACCAGCCGCGCCGCAGGTCGGCGGCGGTGTGCCGGGGACTGCGGCCCTGACCGCGGCCCGGGAAGCGGGCCTGGCCTGCCGGACGCAGGAGGTGGGCGGCGGCGTACGACTCGACGAGCGGTGCCGCGTCCGGGGCCGGGCGGCGCGGGCGCGGGGCGAGGACGGCGTCGATGTCGCTGCCCACGTCATGGGCGGCGGCCTTGTCGACGGTGGTGACGTACCCCCCGCCCGGCCTCAGGACCCGGGCACACTCGGCGACCACGGTCCGCACGTCCTCGGGCCGGTCCAGGAGGTGCAGCAGCCACACGCTGGTGACGGCGTCGAACACCGCGTCGGGGAACGGCAGCGCCCGGCCGTCGGCGAGCACGATCGCACCGGGCAGCCGTACGGCGGCCATGCGGGCCATGCCGTACGTCAGGTCGGCGCCCGTGACCCGGGCCGCGGGCCGGGCGGCGGCGAGCCTGCGGGTGACGATCCCGGTGCCGCAGCCCACGTCGAGGAGGCGCCGGGTGTCCGGCGGGATCAGGCCGAGCACGGCGTCGGCGGCCGCGGCGGCCCTGGGCTCGCCGCCGCGGGTGATGTCGTAGGCGCCGGCCTCCTTGTCGTAGTCGAGCACGGGCTCACTGGGCTCCGTGACCGGCGGCGAGCGCCTCCACCCGCTGCGCGAGCTGGAAGTCCTTCTCTGTGAGGGCGCCGCCCGCGCTGTGCGTGTGCACGGACAGCGCCACCGTGTTGTAGCCGAGGGTGAGGTCGGAGTGGTGGTCGAGCTCCTCCTGGACCTGGGCGACGTGGACGACCATCGCCGTGGCGGCGAAGTGGGTGCCGAGGCGGTACGAGCGGGTGAGCCGGCCGTCGGCGACGGACCAGCCCGGCAGCTCCGCGAGCCGGTCCTCGATCTCCTTCTGCGACAGGGGTTCGACGGGCATGGCCTCGCTCCTTCCTGGGGGTCGGAATGTCTTCAGCGTCCCACAGCTGAGCCGCTGCGGCCCTGGTCAGAAGGGTTCCCGGTGGTCAGCCGGGGACACCTGCGCCCATAAGGTCACCGGCGAGCGCGACGGTCCGGGCTCCCCGGCCTCGGCCTGCCGGACACCTTCGTCGCCCCTCCACGGCCCGCTCGTCCACCCGCTCCTCGACTACGGTCGTACGTATGACGACCGTCCCCTCCGCCGCAGCCTCCCCCGCCGACCAGGGCGTCGGACCCCTCCTGCGCGCCTGGCGGGAGCAACGGCGGCTCAGCCAGCTGGAGTTGGCCCTGCGGGCGGACTCCAGTGCCCGGCACATCAGCTTCGTCGAGACCGGTCGCTCCCGGCCGAGCGAGGAGATGGTGCTCCGGCTCGCCGAGCATCTGGACGTCCCGGTGCGGGAGCGCAACGCGCTGCTGCTCGCGGCCGGTTACGCCCCGCGCTTCCCGGAGACCCCGCTGGACGATCCGGCCCTGGGCGCCGTGCGCGAGGGGATCGAGCGGCTCATCCAGGGGTACGAGCCCTACCCGGCCCTGGTGTTCGACGCCGCGTACCACGTCGTGGCCGCGAACCGGGGCATCATGATGCTGCTCGACGGCATCCCGGAGTCCCTGCTCCAGCCCCCGCTCAACACCATGCGGCTCACCCTGCACCCAAAGGGTCTCGCCCCGCGCATCCGCAACCTGCGGGAGTGGCGCGGCCATCTGCTGGAGCAGATGCGGCGGCAGATCGCCCTGCGCCGCTCGGAGTCGCTGCGGGCACTGTACGAGGAGGTGGCGGCGTACCCGGTGACGGTCTCCGGGACCGAGGACCGCCTCGAAGAGCCGGAGTCGGTACCGTACTTCGCGCTGCCGATGCGGATCGAGCACGAGGGGCGGACCCTGTCGTTCATCTCGTCCACGTCCACCTTCAACACCCCCATGGACGTGACCGTCTCCGAGCTGGCCATCGAGACGTTTCTCCCAGCCGACCCGGCGACGGCCAAGTACCTTCACGCACTGCTGCCCTGACGGGCCTTCGACGCGGCGTACTGGAGCAGTGCGAACCCGGCGACGGTGATCGCCTGCAGCACGGTCCACACCGCACCGGCCGTGCTCGGCGACAGCCACAGCCCGGGGGCGGCACAACTCACCGCGGCCCACAGCAGGTTGGCCTCGACCACGACACTCACGGCGAGTGCCCGCGGACGACTGCGCGAGGCGAGGACGCCCACGCCGACGCCGTAGGCCACGAGGAAGGCACCCAGTCCGAGCAGCAGCCCGGAGTCGATGCCCAGGAACCGGCCGACCGGTCCGGACCCGAGGAGGTACACGAGACCGTTCGCGCCGGTCACCGCCGCGTCCAGGGCGAGGAAGCGGCGCAGCATGGTGTGCGGGTCCGAGGTGCGGGCGAGCACGGCGAGCTGGGTCGCGGACATGATGAATCACCCTCCGTCGAGGTCGGAACGTCGAGGTCGGAACGAGGAAGCGGACAGCGGGCCCCGGACCGGAGTGCGCCGGCCCGGAACCCGTGCCCACCACGATCCCGGCCGCCGGGCCCCCGGTCGATTACGCGGGAGGTAAGGAAGGAAGCGGTCGTGACCGGTGAGACCGGCTCGGGAACATGGCACACTGCACGCAAGCTTCGACGCGTAGGGGAGGCGTGGCGTGAGTGAGCGGCGACCTGCGCCGACCGTGGGCCAGGTGGTGCTCGGCAGACGGCTTCAGGAACTGCGGGAGGCGGCCGGCCTCAAGCGTGAGGAGGCCGCGCAGGTACTGCGGGTGGCCCCCGCGACCGTACGGCGGATGGAAATGGCCGAGGTCGCCCTGAAGATCCCGTATGTCCAGGTGCTTCTGGAGACGTACGGGGTGCCCGTGGAGCAGGTCGAGACGTTCGTCCAGCTGGCCGAGGAGGCGAACAGACCGGGCTGGTGGCAACGGTTCCACGACGTGCTGCCCGAGTGGTTCAGCCTGTACGTGAGCCTGGAGGGCGCGGCCGGGATCATCCGCTCCTACGAGCCGCATTTCGTGCCCGGACTGCTCCAGACCGAGGCCTACGCGCGTGCCGTCATGGAGGCCGGGACGATCGGGCAGAGGGGTCCTGAGTCGGTGGAGCGGCATGTGTCGCTGCGCCTGGCCCGGCAGCGACTGCTGGAGCGCCCGAACGCGCCCCATCTGTGGGCGATCATGGACGAGACGGTGCTGCGCCGCCCGGTGAGCATCCGCTCCGAGGTGATGCGCGAACAGCTGGACAAACTCCTGGAGTTCGCCGAGCGGGACCGGGTCACGCTCCAGGTGTGCGAGTTCGAGGAGGGCCCGCACCCGGGGACGTACGCGCCCTTCTCGCTGTTCCGCTTCACCGAGCCGGAGCTGCCCGACCTGGTCTTCACCGAGTACCTGACCGGTGCGCTGTATCTCGACTCCCGCCAGGAGGTCGCCACGCACCTGGAGGTCCTGGACCACATGTCGGCGCGGGCCGCCTCGGCCGAGCGCACGAAGAAGCTGCTGCGGGAGCGCCGCGAGGACTTCTGAGCGGGAAGCACGACGCCACAGGGTCTCACCACAGGGGAGAAGACACCGCATGACCGGATCCGACGCCGCCGCCCCCGCCATCGACACCAGCAGGCCGCACCCGGCCCGGGTGTACGACTGGTGGCTGGGCGGCAAGGACAACTACCCGGTGGACGAGGAGCTGGCCCGCCGGATCCTCGCCGTGGACGGCACGGTGGTGCGCGGGGCACGCGCCAACCGGCGTTTCATGCACCGGGCGGTGCGGACGGCCGCGGAGGCCGGGATCCGCCAGTTCCTGGACATCGGCACCGGCATCCCCACCGAGCCCAACCTGCACCAGGTGGCGCAGGAGGTCGCCCCGGAGTCGAAGGTCGTGTACGCGGACAACGACCCGATCGTCCTCAGGCACGCGCAGGCCCTCCTGCACAGCACCCCCGAGGGCGCCACGAACTACGTCCACGCCGACGTCCGCCACCCGGACACCATCCTGCGGCTGGCCGCGGAGACTCTGGACTTCTCGCAGCCGATCGCGCTGTCCCTGGTGGCGCTCACCCACTACCTGGACGACGAGGCGTACGGGCTGCTCGAGCGGTACGTCGCCGAGCTCGCCCCGGGCAGCTTCGTGATCCTCTCCCAGGTCACGCCCGATCTGAGCCCCGCGGCCATCGAGAAGGCCGCCGAGCAGTTCCGCCGCAGCGGCACCCCCTTCTTCCCCCGTTCGCTCGCCGAGTTCTCCCGCTTCTTCGACGGCCTGGAGCTGCTCGGCCCCGGGGTGATCCCGGTGTCGGGCTGGCGCCCGGGCCCCGAGGACGTGGCGGCCCAGGCGGAGGGCATCGTGCCGGTGTACTCGGGGGTCGCCCGCAAGGTCTGACCCGGACGGGTGCCGTGAACGGGTGCGCTCCCGCGCCTCGCCCTAGGTTCGAAGCGAGCCGCGGGCCGGCGGAGGCAGCGCACGTGACCGACACGACGACGCGGAGGAGGTCTGATGCCCTCGGACGCAGTGCTGTACCAGGCGGCGGCGCTCTGCCTGACGTATCCCGACGACGACTTCCGCGCGCGGCTGCCGCTGCTGCGCGAGGCGGCCCCGCAGCTGCGGGAGTTCGTCGACCACGCGGCGGTGACGCCCGCGCAGGAGCTGGCGGCGCACTACGTGCGGGTCTTCGACGCCACGGACCGGCACAGTCTGCATCTGAGCCGGTGGCAGGACGGGGACACCCGGCAGCTTGGGATGTCCCTGGTCCGCTTCCAGGAGGTCTACCGGGCCGCCGGTCTGGAGCTCACCGGCGAGGAGCTGCCCGACTTCCTCCCTGCCGTGCTGGAGCTCGCGGCCCGCACCGGGGACCTCGGCCTGCTCACCGGGCACCGCGACGGTCTGGAGCACCTGCGCTCCCGGCTCACCGACTTCGGCACGCCGTACGCGACGGTCCTGGACGCCGTGTGCGCCACGCTGTGAGACGGAGGTCGGCCTGACGGAGCGTCAGGCGGCCCCGCCCTTCTGGTCCTTGTCGTCGTCCACGATCTCCGCGTCGACCACACCCTCCTCCTCCTGCCGCGAGGAGCCCGGTTCGTCATGCGGAGGCTGCTGCTGGGCCTGGGCGTACATCGCCTGGCCCATCTTCTGGCTGACGGAGGCGAGCTTCTCGACGCCGCCCCGGAGGGTGTCGGTGTCGGCGTCCTCCTCCAGGAGCCGCTTCAGTTCGGAGACCGCCGACTCGACCTCCGCCTTCGTCTCCTCAGGAACCTTGTCGCCGTTCTCGCGGACGAACTTCTCGGTCTGGTAGACGAGTTGCTCGGCCTGGTTGCGGGTCTCGGCGGCCTCGCGGCGGTTGCGGTCCTCCTCGGCGTACTGCTCGGCCTCCCGCATCATGCGGTCGATGTCGTCCTTCGGGAGCGCCGAGCCGCCCGTCACCGTCATCTTCTGCTCGCGCCCGGTCGCGAGGTCCTTCGCCGAGACGTGCATGATCCCGTTCGCGTCGATGTCGAACGCCACCTCGATCTGGGGAACACCGCGCGGAGCCGGCGGCAGGCCCGTGAGGTCGAAGACACCGAGCTTCTTGTTGTACGCGGCGATCTCGCGCTCGCCCTGGTAGACCTGGATGCCCACCGAGGGCTGGTTGTCGGTGGCCGTCGTGAAGATCTCCGAACGGCGGGTGGGGATCGTGGTGTTGCGTTCGATGAGCTTCGTCATGATGCCGCCCTTGGTCTCGATCCCCAGGGACAGCGGCGTCACGTCGAGCAGCAGCACGTCCTTCACGTCGCCGCGGATGACACCCGCCTGGAGCGCCGCCCCGACCGCCACGACCTCGTCGGGGTTGACCCCCTTGTGCGGGTCCTTGCCCGTGAGCTCCTTGACCAGGTCGGTCACCGCGGGCATCCGCGTCGAGCCGCCGACGAGGATCACGTGGTCCACCGCGGAGAGCTTGATGCCCGCGTCCTTGACCGCCTGGTGGAAGGGCGTCTTGCAGCGGTCGAGCAGATCCGCGGTGAGCTCCTGGAACTGCGCGCGGGTCAGCTTCTCGTCGAGGTGCAGGGGTCCTTCGGCGGAGGCGGTGATGTAGGGCAGGTTGATCGTGGTCTCGGAGGACGACGACAGCTCGATCTTCGCCTTCTCGGCCCCCTCGCGCAGCCGCTGCAGCGCCATCTTGTCGTTGCCGAGGTCGATGCCGTACTGCCCCTTGAAGCGTTTGACCAGGTGCTCCACGATCCGGTGATCCCAGTCGTCGCCGCCCAGATGCGTGTCGCCGTTGGTCGCCTTGACCTCGATGACGCCGTCGCCGATCTCCAGCAGGGACACGTCGAAGGTGCCGCCGCCCAGGTCGAAGACCAGGACCGTCTGCTCCTCGCCCCGGTCGAGGCCGTACGCCAGCGCCGCCGCCGTGGGCTCGTTGATGATCCTCAGCACCTTGAGGCCGGCGATCTCCCCGGCCTCCTTGGTGGCCTGGCGCTGGGTGTCGTCGAAGTAGGCGGGCACCGTGATCACGGCGTCGGTGACGTCCTCGCCGAGATAGGACTCGGCGTCCCGCTTCAGCTTCTGCAGGACCCGCGCCGACAGCTCCTGCGCCCGGTACCGGGTGCCGTCGATGTCGCCCTGGTCCGGGAAGCGCCAGCTCCCGTCGCCCATGTGCCGCTTCACGGAGCGCGCGGTGCGCTCGACGTTCGTCACGGCCTGCCGCTTGGCGACCTCGCCCACCAGCACCTCGCCGTTCTTGGCGAAGGCCACGACCGACGGTGTGGTCCTGGCCCCTTCCGCGTTGGCGACAACCGTGGGTTCACCGCCCTCCAGTACGGCCACCACCGAGTTCGTGGTCCCGAGATCGATCCCGACCGCACGTCCCATCGCTGTCCCCTTCCACCAGGAGTGTCGCCACGGAGTTCCGCCAGGGAGCCTTCCCGCACTCCAGCACAAAACTTGAGTGCGCTCTTGTCAATGGTGCGGACGGCCCTGCTCAGTGGGACGAGTACCCCGGCGAACGCACCTCGTGCGGTTCCCCGCGCAGCGCGACGGCCCGCCTCGGCCGGTCGGTGATCAGGACGTCCACCCGGGGGTGGCCGAGGAAGGCCCGCATCAGGGTGTCGTCGTTGACCGTCCAGACCATGGTGAACAGGTCGTGGCGGGACGCCTCCCGGAGCACGTTGGCGCGGGCCAGCCGCTGGTGCACGGCCACCCCGCTCGCACCGCAGGCGCGCACCCGGCGCATCGGCAGGAGCTCGCTGAGCCGGACCCCGGCCAGCCGGGAGCGGGCGATCTCCTTGCCGTCCCGCCCCAGCGACAGCGCGGTGCGCACCCTCGGGAAGGCCCGCGTGACGGCCGCGACGGAACGGTCCTCCAGGGTGGTGGCGACGAAGCCGTCCTCACCGAGCAGGGCCACCGCCCGGTCGATCAGCTCGCGCTCGTAGCCGGTCTCCTTCAGGTCCAGGTGGCCCACCATCCGCCCCGCGATCAGGGACATGACGTCGTCGACGACCGGCACGGGATGTCCGGCGCGCTCGCTGAGCTCGGCATACGGGATCCCGGCCAGCGGCGGCCCGTCCGGCCCCACCCGGGCGTCGTGGTGGACGACGAGGACCCCGTCCGCCGTACGCCGGATGTCGAACTCGACGTACTCCGCCCCGGACCGGAGCGCGTCCTCGTAGGCCTCCCAGGTCGCGGCGGCGGCACGCTCGGATCCGCCCCGGTGGGCGCAGACGGCGGGACGGTGTGGCATACGGCGGTCAGCTTCCGGACGGTGGGCGCTGGGCGGGGACCGGGGTGGCCGGGGCGAGAAGGGAGCCGGAGCGTCTGCCGCTGCGGATGATCCGGACGTATCCGATCACGGCGAGCACCAGGAAAGGAACCCAGGCCAGGAGGTACGCCGGGAGGTACCGCGCGTCGAAGATGGAGCGGTGGGAGTTCACGGTCGTGGCGTTGGCACCGAAGAACGCGAGCAGCAACGTCGGCGGCAGGGCGATCAGGGTGGCGATCGCGACCAGCACGGACACCGTACGGTCCCGGCGGTCGTCGCGCTCCGAGAGCTCCGCGTCCAGGGCCGCCGAGCGGGCACTGATCACCGAGGTCAGCCGCTCCACCATGCGAGCGGAGTTGTCCAGGCTGTCGCGGATGCCGAGCGCGTCCCGCAGAGAGGACTGGAAGGCCTCCATGACCATCTCCGGGATCAGCAGGCTGTCGACGTACGCCTCCACCCCGAAGGCCAGGTCGAGCTGGAGCTCGTTGACGCCCGCGGACAGCTGTGAGATCAGCGAGCGGATCTCGTACGGGGAGCTCGCCGAGGCCTGTTCGTTCGCTCGCATCGTCTCGAAGGCGGCCAGTCGCGTGCGCTGGAGGACGGCGAGCGCCGAGACCATGCCGATGGCGACCAGGGTCAGACCGTTCTCCACGTGCTCGGCCCAGCCGGTGTGGACGGAGACACCGCGGCCGTGCGCGGAGAGCGTGGTGCCGTGGTTCCTGAGGTTGGGCGGTTCCGAGGTGGCCATCCGGCCGCGGTACACGATCTCGTTCAGCACGAGCGACTGCCGGGCCGCGTCGACGCCGAGCAGCTCCTCGCGCAGCTCTCCGCCGGGGAACACGAGTTGGTGGACGTTCTGGCCGAAGGCGAGAGGCTCCCGGAGTGCGAGCCACTGTCCCAGGACGTCCAGCAGCGGCCGGTCGCCGAGCATGATCAGGTCCCGGTCGAAGCAGGTGTCGGCGAGCCACGCGGAGAGGGCGTTCGGTTCTGTCCGGCCGGCGAACTCGCAGTCCAGGCTCAGGGTGATGTCACCGCGCGGGGTGGCGAGAACGGCGAACTCGGCCGACGCCAGGGCGAGTCCGTGGTGGCCGTGGGGCAGCCGCAGCTCCCCGGGCGCCACGTCCTGCACGAGCACCGGCACGGGAAGCACCGCCTCGCTCGACTTCAGGTGCAGGGCGAAGCGGCCGAACTCGAACCGGTCGACGAGGCTGCCGAGCGAGGGCTCTCGCGGGTCCAGGGCGCCGCTGAGGCTGAACAGCGCCAGAACACGGGTGGATCGGCGGGTCCCGGAGTCGAGCTCCGCCGTGCCGCCGGCCGTTGTCCCTGAAATCATCGCGTCCTTCCCACGCCCTGGTTTTCCTCCCCGAGTCCGTCAGCGCGCAGACCGCACCGGACGAGCGGCCTGCGCGAGACGGTGCCTTCGGGTTCAGGCCAGCTTCGCGTCCAGCGTGATCGGTACGGCCTTCAGGGCCTGGCTGACGGGGCAGTTGGCCTTGGCGTCGGTGGCGGCGGCGAGGAAGCCGTCCTCGTCGAGGCCCGGCACGGTGCCCTCGACGGTGAGGTGGATGCCGGTGATGCCCTCACCCGGCTGGAAGGAGACGTCGGCCGAGGTGACGAGCTTGGTGGGCGGGGTGCCCGCGCCGTCCAGGGCGTGCGACAGCGCCATCGAGAAGCAGCTGGAGTGCGCGGCGGCGATCAGCTCCTCGGGGCTGGTCTTGCCGTTGGCGTCCTGGGAGCGCGAGGCCCACGTGACCGGCTGTGCCTCGATGGCACCGGAGGAGTCGAAGTTGACGACACCGCTCCCCTCGAGGAGGTTGCCTTCCCAGACGGTGTGTGCGGAGCGCGTGGTAGCCACGGTCAGTCCTTTCGTGTGGTCCCGCTGACGGGGGTGTACGGGAACCATCCGATCACACTACGGCTCAGCTCACGCGGAAGACCGGCCCACGTGCGGTGAACGGCAGCCTGGCCCCCTGCGGGATCAGATAGGCGTGCTCGCGGCGCACCCGCAGCACGTCGCACCAGCCGTCGGTGATCACCAGCACGGGTGCGCTCGCGGGGAAGCCGTCGGCGCGGTGCAGGAGGTCGATGCCGGGCTGCAGGACGGTGCCGCCTCGGCCGTGCACCCGGACCCGCTCGGCGATCTCGGTCACCGGCAGGTAGCCGGCGTCGTGCGGGGCCGCGTCGCAGAACACGACCCGGGCGGCGGGGACGTCCCGGGCCTCGGCGTACGAGGCGATGGCGCCCAGTGCCTTGCCGAGCAGGGTGCGGCTCATCGAGCCGGAGGTGTCCAGGACCACGCCGAAGGTGCAGCGGGCGATCTCCTCGGGCGGGAAGTACCGGCCCGCGCGCGGGATGTCGGGGGTGGAGGACTGGCGGCGCGAGGGGCGGGCGTAGGACCGCACGGGCTGCGGGCTGGGCACGAACTCGTCGAACCAGCGGGCGAGTTGCGCGTCCCAGGGCAGCGGCGGATGGCTGAGCGCGCGGATCTCCTCGACCAGACCGCCGGGCAGGAAGCCGCGCTCCTGCCGCTGGTGCAGGTCGAGGCCCTGCGCGAGGCCCCGGCGGTAGAACTCGTCCAGGTCGACGTAGTCGCGGGGCGAGCCGAGCGGACCGCCGAGGATGTCGCCGACGCCCTTGCCGCGCAGCGTGGCCAGCCGGCGCATGCGGCGCAGGTCGCCGGCGATGCGGTCGTAGACCTCCTCGGAGGACAGGCCGGTGAGCTCGGGGTCGTGCAGCAGGCCCTCGGGCATGGTGCCGATCCGCATCTCGTTCAGCCAGCCGTTGATGACGTAGTCGCAGGCGATGTTGAAGAGATAGGGGTCGCGGGTGCCGCAGCGGTCGCCGTGGCGCAGGGCGGCGTGCAGCATCTCGTGGGCGAGGACGAACCGCCACTCCTCGTCGTCGAAGCGGCGCAGCGGGTTGATGTAGATCTCGGCGGCCTCGGCGTTGACGGCGGCGATCGCGATGCCGTGGGCGCGGGCGAGTTCGGCGTCGGCGACCAACTTGATGCCGGCCGCGATGCCGCCGAGCAGCGGATAGGAGGAGACGAACCAGCTCAGGGCCCGCTGCCAGGGGCGCAGCGTGGGAGCCTCGCCGTCGAGGGAGTCGCGGCGGCCGCCCGCCATGTCCATCGCCGCCGACACGGTCCGGGTCAGGGCGGTGGCGAACGCCAGCTGCCAGTCGGGCGGCTGGGACCAGCCCGCCCACCTGAGCAGCAGCTGGTCGGGCTCGGGGCCCGCCGTACCGCAGTGTTCGTAGACGGCGGGGATGCCGTCGCGCCGCCAGCGCGCGGCGAGTTGCTCCTCGTCGCCGTCGGGGTAGGCGGCGGGCAGCTGCTCGGGGGTCCGACCGACGCGGAAGCCGAGCAGGAAGCGGTTGACGACGACACAGCGGGCGGCGAGGTCGAAGCGGTCGGGCTGGGTGCGTTCGCCCTTCACTGCCGGGACGTGTCCGAAGCCGAGGTGGAGGACGGCGTGGGCGAGGGCCCATGCCCAGGCGGCGGGCTCGGCCAGGCGGTCGGGGTGCGCGTGCAGGTCTCCGTCGGAGTCGACGACCACGAGCCCGTCCCGGGGCGCGAACCGGCACTCCTCCCGGCGGCAGACGTCGAACTCGACGGCCGCGAGCGCCGGGTTGGCGCGCATCAGCCGCATCCCCTCGGCGAACGCCTCGCCCGCGAGGTCCCGCTTCTTCTTCTTTTCGGGGCTGCGGCTCACCGCCGCGCCTCCACCAGGCGGGGCATGTCCCGGGCGGCCTCGACGAGGAACCAGGAGGGCAGCACCGGGTTGCCGTCGGCGTCGGAGGCGATGACGGTCTGCGCGACCTCGACGGAGATCTCGGCGAGTTGGACCAGCAGCGACTTGGCGCGGTACGCGGTCTGCCGGCCGTTCGCCGACATGTGCTCCTTGCTGACCGGGAGTTCCTTGACCAGGCGGCCGCGGAAGGACTCGGCGAGGTAGTAGAGCAGGTCGCGGTCCTCCAGCCGGTTGGGCCAGCGAGCGTCGCCCTTGATGATCGCCTCGATGCCGAACCGGCTGCGCACGATCTTGACGTAGCCGCAGAACGCGGTGGCGTGCCGGGGCGTCAGCGTGCCGTGCGCGAGCACCTTCAGGGTCTCCTCGTCGAGGTCCCGGCCGAAGGAGTGCAGCGCGTCGGAGAGCATGTGCCAGGAGCGGGGCGTGGAGAAGGGCTCCTCGGTCTTCGGCGGCTTGGACCACAGGTGGTCGGGCCGGTCGGTGAGGTGGTCGAGGATCCAGGGGTGGATGCCGTTCTCGGCGGCCCAGACCAGCCAGTCCTTCGCGGACGCCTCCAGGTGGACGTGGGTGAGACGGTTGACGAGGGCGGAGGCGATGGGCCGGGCCAGCGCGTTGTCGGTGGCCCGGTTTCCGGCGCCGATGACGATGGACCCCTTGGGGAGTTCGTAGTCCCCGATACGGCGGTCCAGGATCAGCGAGTAGAACGCCTTCTGCACATCCGGCGTGGCCGCGTTCAGCTCGTCCAGGAACAGGCAGTACGGCTCGTCACGGGCGATGGACCGGGGCGGGCAGAACACCGACCGCCCGTCCCGGATCTGCGGCACTCCGATCAGGTCCTCGGGAGCGAGCTGCGTACCGATCAGGCTCACGCACTCCAGTCCCAGCGACGCGGCGAACGCCCTGACGAGGGAGGACTTGCCGATGCCGGGGGCGCCCCAGACAAAGACGGGCCGCACGGTGGCGAGGCCGAGGAGGAGGTCGGGGATCTTGGAGGGCGACACGGTGACGGCAGCCTGCAAAGCGGTGGCTCCAGGGGAGTGTTCGAAAAAGGGCAACTCGAACAGTGTCTGCGTCACGCGAATCAAGCGCAGCTGATTTTCCCAGGGCGACTGGACCCGCCTAGGGGCGCGGGGCTGTATCGAAATGCGGCTCCGCCGCGTGGGCGCGACCAGCCCCCACCGGCCCGCAGACAAGCAACTACGCGGCCTTCTCCTCCCGCTCAGTCACCGGCACTTGAGGACCCCCCGCCTCATCGAGCCACCCCCGCAGCACATCGTGAACCCGCTCCGCCCCGACCAGCCCCTCCGGCGGCGCGGACAGGGCGAGCGGCGACAACAGGAACGGCTTCCCCTGGGCCCCGCCAAGACCACCGTGCGACCCGATCTGCTCCTCGAAGGCCAGCACCTCCCCCTCCGCGGGGTCGTACCAGGAGTTGACCATGATGTCGGCGGTGTGCGGAAAGGAGTGCGTACGCCGTACGACATCCGCCGCGCCGGGCCCGAAGTCGGCCAACGGCCCCGGATTCTCGTCCAGTTGATCCAGCGGGATCTCCGTGCCGAACGGTCCGAGGACCACCCCGCCGTGCTCCTCGCTGCGCACCAGGAGGAAGCCGATGCCGGGATGGTTGGCGAGGGTGGTCAGCAGGGCCGGGTGCCGCGCGTCCAGCTCCTCCTTGGTCATCCGGTGGTGCACGTCGGGGAAGGAGACAAGGCCGAGGTTGCCGGAGGCCAGCACGATCGGCTCGGACCCACGGGCGGGCCGGTACTCCTCGCGCTTCTCCTTGCCCGGCCGACGCAGCGCGGCCCGGACGGCGGCGCGGGCCTCGGCCCCGCTGTGGGTGCGCTCGGCCCTGCGCGGCACGGGCAGCCCGCAGCCCGCCCGGACCAGGTCGCCGAGGGTGAGGCCGTAGCGGGCGCGGAAGGTCTCGCCGGGGCTCTGGCCGTGGTCGGAGAGGACGACGATCCGGTACGGGCGCGGGGCGTGCTCGGCGACGTTCTCGATCAGCGCGAGCGAGCGGTCCAGGCGCTCCAGGACCTTCGCGGCGTCGCGGCTGGTGGGCCCGGAGTGGTGGGCGACCTCGTCGTAGGCGACGAGGTCGGCGTAGACGGCCGTACGGCCCGCGAGCATGTCGCCCATGACGGCGGCGACCACGACATCGCGCTCCACGACGGTCGCGAAGGCCCGGACGAGGGGGTACAGGCCGCCGCGGCCCACCCGGGGGCGCTCCTTGCGGGTCCGGGCCCGGGTCGACTGGCCGATCTCCCGGCCGACCTCGGCGAAGAAGGACAGGGCGGTGCGCACGGCGTTGGCGGGGTCGGAGAAGTAGGCGAAGTAGCCGGCCCGGGAGCGGGTCTCGCGGCTGCGGCGGCGGGTGGCGATGGACAGGACGAGGGCCTGTTCCTCGGCGCCGCCGGAGAAGAGGTTGCCGCGGCTGGCGCCGTCGACGGTGAGCAGTCCGCCGTGTCCCGCCTGCTCCACGGCCCGGTGCTGGAGTTCGACGGCGCTGGTCGGGCGGTTGCAGACCATCACCTCGCCGCGGTCCTTCTCGTACCAGCGGAAGGCGGGGACGTCGTGGTTGCTGCCGTGCAGGATGCCGAGCTGGCTGGCGCCGGTCTGGCTGGACCAGTCGGTGCGCCAGGAGGTGAGCCGGTGGGTGGGGCGCACGGCACGGCCGGGGGTGTCGCTGTGCCCGATCCAGCGGGCGATCGTGGGCATCAGGCCCTTGCCGACGGCGGCCAGCAGGACGTCGTGACCGACTCCGTCGAGCTGGAGGAAGACCGTGCCGGGGGTGGCCGGGCCCAGGGGGCCGCCCCTGCGGCGGCGGTCGGCGAGACGGTACAGGCGGCGCCGGTAGGCCTCGTCGTCGCGCACCGCGAGGGCACCACCGGTGGCGGAGGCGACCGCGGACATCACGGCGGCGACCACGACCGCGGTCTCCGGGGCGGCGTCGCCGCGCTCGGCGGGGTTCAGGCGCAGGGCGAGCAGCAGCAGCGCTCCGTTGAGGAAGAAGACGAGCAGCCCGAGCACGAGGGTCGGGACGAGCAGGAACAGCCGGACGAGCAGCGGCCACACCACGGCCGAGAGCACACCGAAGGCGCCGGCGCCGAAGGCCGCCGTGACCGCGATCCGGGTCGCGCTGTCACCGGTCGGGGACTGGAGCCGGAAGTCCGGCAGGATGCCCGCCAGCACCAGCATCGTCAGGGTGGAGACGGCCCATACCGTGACGCTCCGCCCGACCTGACTGGCCACCCGTCGCCAACGCCGCGCACCCACGCCCCGCACACCTCACGTCCCGGCCCGTCGTCGGTGCGGGCGCTGGGACCAGCGTGTCATACGGGTCGGACAGTCAGCGTCCGTCGTAGCCCGCCGTCGGCATCGACAGCCTGCGGTGCACCCTGGCCTTCATCTGGGCGTCGTAGAGGGGCTCGGCGAAGCCCACCGTCTCGACCCGTACCCCGCGGCGGGCGCACTCGGCGGTGAACTCCTCCACGGAGGACAGGGCGCTCTCCAGGACCCGGCGGCTGGGGGCCACGAAGAGGTCCCGGCCCGCCCGCACCCCGTCCCACAGCACGCAGTGGTCGGCGCGCAGGCCCCGCACCAGCAGTTCCCGCCGCACGGTGTAGCCCCGTTCCGCGGCCCAGCGCGCACACATCGCGTGCTGGCTGCGGGAGTCCACCAGGAAGGGATCGGCGTCGAGTTCCTCCAGCGGCGTCAGACTCGCGATCGCCGTGACACGGACCGCTCCCATGGTGTCCCCCTCACCTCCGGGTTTCGCCGCCGACCCTACTCCAGCCCGTAGGCTTCGGGGAGTCGCGCGAAGGAGGCAAAGAGGTGCCGGTGGAGATCACCTGGTGGGGCCACGCCACCTGCACGGTCACGGATTCGGACGTACGTGTCCTCACCGACCCTCTGTTCGCCCGCCGGCTCGCGCATCTGCGCCGGCGCCGCGGGGCGGTACCCCCGCCCGAGGCCCGGCGCGCGGACGTGGTCCTCGTCTCCCACCTGCACGCCGATCATCTGCACGTTCCCTCGCTCGCGCGGCTGGAGCCGGGCACGCGCCTGCTCGTGCCCCGGGGCGCACCTCGCCAGGTGCCGGGGCTGCGCCGGCTCACCGACCTGCGCGTGGACGAGGTGGTGCCCGGTGACGAGCGACGCGTCGGCGACCTCCTGATACGCGTGGTGCCCGCCTGGCACGACGGGCGGCGCCTGCCGGTCGGCCCGCACCGCTCCCCCGCGCTCGGTTTCGTCGTGGAGGGCTCGGCGCGGACGTACTTCGCCGGGGACACCGGGCTGTTCGACGACATGGCCAAGGAGGTCGGGCCGGTCGACGTGGCACTGTTGCCGGTCGGCGGGTGGGGCCCGTATCTCGGGGAGGGGCACCTCGACGCGGGGCGCGCGGCCGAGGCGCTGGCCCGGCTGGAGCCGCGCAGTGCGGTGCCGGTGCACTACGGGACGTACTGGCCGATCGGGATGGACGCGGTACGGCCGCACGAGTTCCACGCTCCGGGCGCGGAGTTCGTGCGGTTGGCGGCCGAGTTCGCGCCCGGCGTGGACGTGCACCGGCTGGAGCACGGGGAGAGCGTGCGACTGGAGGTCGCACGGTGACGTGGCTCGCAGCCGCCACCACGGGGGCGACGCCCGGGGCCGCCGGACAGGCGATCGGGTATCCGACGTTGTTCCTGCTGGTGTTTCTGGGGGCGCTGGTGCCGGTGGTGCCCACGGGGGCGCTGGTGAGTTCGGCGGCCGTCGTGGCGTTCCATCAGACGGCGCCCCTCTCCCTGCTGTTCGTGTTCGTCACGGCCTCCGCCGCCGCGTTCCTCGGGGACATCGCCCTGTACTGGCTGGGGCGGCGCGGGATGAAGTCGAAGAACGGCTCGCGGTGGCTGGAGGCGCTTCGGTCCCGGGCGCCGGAGGAGCGGCTCTCGCAGGCGCAGGGGAAGCTGGCCGACCACGGGGTGGCCGTCCTCGTGCTGTCCCGGCTGGTGCCGGCGGGGCGGATTCCGGTGATGCTGGCCTGCCTGATGGCCGAGTGGCCCTTGCGGCGCTTCGTCCGGGGGAATCTGCCGGCGTGTCTGGCCTGGGCCGTGACGTATCAGCTGATCGGGATTCTGGGCGGGTCACTGTTCAAGGAGCCCTGGCAGGGGGTGGTCGCGGCGGTCGCGCTGACCATCGCGATCAGCACGGCGCCGACGGTGTGGAAGCGGGTCCGCTCCTAGGGGGTCTCCAGCACCCGTGAGCCTCCGACGGGCAGATCCCACAGGTCCTCCCGGGCCAGCCCCGCCTTCTCCCACGCCTGCCTGACCCTGGTCAGCGGCTCCAGCACCGGCTCCGCCGACAGGACGAACGTCGCCCAGTGCATCGGGGCCATCCTCCTCGCGCCCAGGTCCTGGGCCGCTCGCACGGCCTCTTCCGGGTCGCAGTGGACGTCGCTGAGCCACCAGCGGGGGTCGTAGGCGCCGATGGGCAGCAGGGCGAGGTCGATACCGGGGTAACGCCGGCCGATGCGGGAGAACCAGTGGCCGTAGCCCGTGTCGCCGGCGAAGTAGACGCGCTGCCCGTCCTGGGCGGTGAGGACCCAGCCGCCCCACAGGGTGCGGCAGGTGTCGGTGAGGGAGCGCTTGGACCAGTGGTGGGCGGGGACGAAGTCGAAGCGGACACCGCCCAGTTCGGCCGCCTCCCACCAGTCGAGTTCGGTCACCGCGGTGAAGCGGCGGCGGTGGAACCAGCGGGCCAGGCCGGCCGGGACGAAGACCGGGGTGTCGCGCGGCAGGCGGCGCAGGGTCGGGGCATCCAGGTGGTCGTAGTGGTTGTGGCTGATGACGACCGCGTCGACGCGCGGCAGGGCCTCCCAGTCGATGCCGACCGGGGTGATGCGCGCCGGGGTGCCGAGGATGCGGCGGGACCAGACCGGGTCGGTGAGGACGGTCAGGCCGCCGATCCGCACCACCCAACTCGCGTGTCCCGCCCAGGAGACGGCGACCGTGTCGGCGTCGACGGCGGGCAGCGGGCCGGGTGCGTAGGGCAGCTTCGGGATGTCGGCCAGGCCCTCGGGCCCGGGGCGTACGGCGCCCTCGCGGGCGAAGCGGGCCATGGCCTTCAGACCGGGCAACGGGGCGGTCAGACGGTCGTGGAAGGACTTCGGCCACACTCTGCGCTCCCCGAGCGGGCGGGGGGCGGCGAGCGGTGGGGACGCGGGCGCGAAAGAGGAGGGGGCCGAGGGCTCGTCGGCCACTCGCATGCTGGTGGTCGACTCGAACTGCTGCGTCATCGAGGAGGCTCCCATCGCCGAGCGTCGTCGCGGAGGTCGTCGAAGACCGACTCCAGGGTGGTCAACGCGCGTTGCACGTGTGGCAGTTCCAACGGCGCGGGTGACGTGAGGCATTCCGCGCGTTCCTCGTCGGATCCGCCGAGCAGGGGGCCGGTCGACAGCCGCACGCGCAGCGCGCCGAGGTCGTCGCCGAAGCGGTGGCCGCCGGGCGCCGGCATGCCGAGCCGGGCGGTGAGGAAGTCCTCCAGGTCCTGGGCGTCGCCGACGCCCCGCGCGACGAGCGCGGGCCGCAGGGGGCCGAGGTCGACGTAGAGGTGGCGGCCGGCCCGCGGGGGCCGGCAGAGCGCGCCCGCGCCGACGACCACGGAGTGCGCGGCGGCGGCCACGCGCGCGTGGAGGTGTCCTACGGCGGTGCGGTGGGCGGTGACCGGTTCGGGCTCGGTCAGGGCGTGGGCGGCGGCCGCGGCGACGGGGGCGGCGACGCGGGCGCCGAGGGCGGTCAGGACGTCCAGCACACGCGCGCGAAGGCCGTCGCCGTCGCCGTTCGCCGGGAAGCGGGCGAAGGCGGCCGGCCATCCGGCCGGGAGCAGGCTGCCGGCCAGGTCGGTGACGACGGTGACCCGGTCGGGCAGCATCTCGGCGGGGCTGAGCCAGACCGTCTCGCGCGGGGCGTGCACGGTGTCGCGCCAGGTCTCGTCGCTGACCAGGTGCAGGCCCTCCCCCGCGGCGGCCTCGACGGTCTCGTGCAGCACCTCGGGCGGGGCGACGGTGGCGGTGGGGTCGTCGGCGACGGACAGCACCAGCAGCCGCGGGTCACCGCCCTCGTCGCGCACCCGGCGCACGGTCTCCAGGAGGGCGTACGGATCCGGGATACCGCCGCACTCGGCCGGTGTCGCCACATGGAACACGGGTCTGCCCAACAGGCGTGCGTACGGCGCCCACCAGGCGGCACAGGGGCGGGGCACCAGGACGTCACCGCCGAGCGCGGCGGTGAGGGCGAGCAGCAGGGAGGGGGCGCCGGGGGCGGCGACCACGTGGTCGGGTTCGGCGGGCAGGCCGCGCCGGGCCGTGTAGACGCAGGCGGCCTCCAGGAGCGGGATGCCGCCACCGACCGGTTCGGCGCGGGGGCGGGCGGCCGCGGCGGCGAGGACGGCGGCGAGTTCGGGCAGGACGGGCAGCCCGTCGTCGGGCAGCGGAGGGCCGTAGCGGACGGGGCCGTGGCCCTCCGGGTCGGTCCGCATGGTCACCTCCGTAGGGCGCTGTCCGGTGACTCGTCCGGTCCGCCGTCTCGTTCTCTCGCGCCTGCCGCGCTCCTCGCGCTCCCAGTACCCACGGCGCCGCCGTCCCATGGGCGCGGGCGCGGGTTGCGCCTGTCACACGGACCCGAGGTTTCGATCTCAGGCGTCCGTCGCGGGAGCCTTGCGGCGCAGCCGGTACACGGCGCCCCCGGCGGCGGCCGCGATCAGCAGTCCGCCGGTGACCAGGGCGGGCACGGAGTCGCTGAAGGAGCCGCCCTGACCGGCGTGGACGGGTCTCTGGACGGCGGCGGGGTCGCAGCTCTCGGTGCGCGGCTCGGAGCTCGGCGCGGTGCGCGGCTCGGTCCGCGGCTCGGTGCGCGGCTCGGGACACGGGCGATGGCTGCCTTCGGGGGCGGCGGTACCGCGGTTGACGGTGAAGGTGGCACTCCAGGCCTTGCCCGGTGCGCGGTCCGCGGTCGGGCAGGTGCCGTCGACGGTCCACGCCGAGTCGGGGCCGACACCGCCGGCACCGTCCTGGAGTTCCTGGTCGGCGGAGACGCGCGCGGTGCCGCTGTAGGCGGGGCCGGAAACCTGGTCGTCGTTGCCGGGCACCAGCTGCAACCGTACGGTCTGCGACTCGAAGGCCTCCGAGGTGGCGTCGACGGTGGCGGGCGGTGTCCCGGTGCCGGGATCGCAGGAGACGGACACGGTGACGGTGCCGCCCGGCTGGACACTGCTCGGGCTGACCTCCGCCGCCGGGTCCGCGAAGGCGCTCGGCGCGGCGGCGCCCAGGGTGATCCCGAGCGCGGGGAGGACGAGGGACAGGGCCCGGAGACGGGCGGTGCGGCGCATGGGGTGGACTCCTTCGGCCGACGGCTGCGGGGCCCGTCGTCGGGCGTCGGGGTGTCGACGACGGGACCGAGGGCACGACGGTCGCACCCACAGCCATCACAGCCTGGCCCTCCCCGTCCCGCGCGCGGCCGGAGGCCATTGGCGGGACGGGGAGGGCCGAGTGGGTGACGCCGGGCGCCCGGGAGGTCCGGCGCGCTGCCGTCAGCCGGCCTCGTCCCGCAGGATCTGCTCGCGCATCCGTCCGCAGCAGCGGCTGATCAGCCGGGACACGTGCATCTGGGAGATGCCCAGCTGCTCGGCGATCCGGCTCTGCGTCATGTCGCCGAAGAAACGCATGTAGAGGATGGCGCGCTCCCGCTCGGGGAGAGCGGCCAGCCGGGGCTTGACGGACTCGCGGTCGACGACCGTGTCCAGGGCGGGGTCGAAGGAACCGAGGGCGTCGGCGAGCGAGTAGCCGTCCTCGCTGCCGGGCAGTTCGGCGTCGAGGGAGAGGGCGCTGAAGCTCTCCAGGGCCTCGAGGCCCACCAGGACGTCCTCCTCGCTCATGCTCGCGTGCTCGGCGATCTCGGCGACGGTGGGCCTGCGTCCCGGGATGGTCTGGGCGAGGTCCTGGGAGGCAATGCGGACGCGATTGCGCAGGTCCTGGACCCGGCGCGGCACGTGCAGCGTCCACATGTGGTCGCGGAAGTGGCGCTTGATCTCGCCGGTGATGGTGGGTACGGCGTAGCTCTCGAAGGCGTGGCCGAGGGCGGGGTCGTAGCGGTCGACGGCCTTGACCAGGCCGAGGGCGGCGACCTGGCGCAGGTCGTCGAAGCTCTCGCCGCGGCTGCGGAAGCGTCCGGCGAGCCGGTCGGCCATGGGCAGCCAGGCCTCCACGACCTGTCCGCGCAGGGTGTCGCGCTCGGGTCCCGGGGGCAGTGCGGCGAGCCTGCGGAAGGCTTCGGCCGTGTCGGGGGCGTCGTCGTGCGGGTGGTGCTTCGCGCTCACTGGAGTGGGCATGTGCGTCGCAGCTCCCTAGATGGTGCTCTGGGGTGGACGATCGGCGTGGGGTCCGCGTGCGGACAGATGCGGCCGCGGCGGCCGGTCGCCGCTCCCACGGACGTGCCTCCGGTCCGAAGCACTGTGAGTGCGCCTGCCCCCGGCCCCGCGGGCCAAACCCCGGTGACTCGCCGGGCTGCTGCCTGGGCCTTCCGTGTCGGGGAGGTCAGCCCGATGCGCCCCTGCCGCCGATCCCCCCGCACGCCACCTGGGATCAGCTGGAGGCCACGGCCGCGTCCGTCCTCAAGGGCGACGCCGACCGGGCGTCCACGGTGAAGCAGGGGTTCAGGGCGAAGGTGCAGGAGTTCCTGCCGGGGCGGGAGAAGGAGCAACCGTCGGCAGGACGGCCGGTTCGAGACCGTCGCCCTCCGGCTCCGGGAGCATCAGTTCCTCGTACCGGCCGAGCGCGAGCACCGCGCCGAGCATGAGGATCGGTATGAGCGCGACGAGGACCACCATCGCCATGTCCTTCCCAAGGGAGGTGCGCGGGGGGGTCGGGAACGGGTCTCCCGGCTTCGGTCCGGCAAACCCTGTGTCGGCGTCCGGTCCACGGGTACGCGGTGCGGACCCGAAGATCTGGAGGGAGACATGCAGCGAGGCAGCGACCGGCTGAGCCGCCACCGCGACGACGAGATGAAGCACGAACTCCAGGGTCTGCTCCGTTCCGGGCATCCCACCCGGACCGAGGAGTGGAACGACCCGGAGCCCACCGCCGACGACGATCCGCAGGTCTGGGGCGGCCCCGTGGCGCCGGGCAGCGACGGGGCGTCGCTGGAGTCCGTCCGACTGGAGCTGGCGCGGCTCCTGGGCCGCAGCTCGTTCCCCGCCACTCCCGTGGAGCTGGTGCGGGTGCTGCGCCGCAAGAACGCCCCCGACCCCCTCACCGAGGCGGTGGAGGCACTGCCACGCAAGGAGAGCTACGCCAATGTCCAGGAGCTCGCGCGGGCGCTGACCCGGACGGAGGGCACCCCGTGACGGCGGAGCTCGTCAGGGACGTGATGACACCCGGTGTGGTGGCCGTCCGCCCGGACGCCTCGCTGGTCGAGGCGGCGCGGCTGATGCGCGCGCAGGACATCGGCGATGTCGTCGTGGCCGACGGGCAGCGCGTGGTGGGGCTGCTCACCGACCGGGACATCACGGTCCGGGCCGTCGCCGACGGCGTCGACCCACAGACGGTGAGCGCCCAGTCGGTGTGCACGCCGGATCCGCTGACGGTCGCCCCCGGCGACCCGGTGACGCAGGCGGTCGCGCTGATGCGCACGCACGCCGTACGGCGGCTGCCGGTCGTCGAGGACGGTCTGCCCGTCGGCATGGTGAGCCTCGGGGACATCGCCGAGGCCCGGGACCCGGGTTCCGCGCTGGCCGACATCGTCAGCGCGGATCCGGACGACAGGGGCCTCCTGTGAGGGAAAAGCTTTCCAAGAAAGGACGTTGAGTCATCATGCGTATCGCGTTTCTGACCGCGCCCGAGGGCGTCGAGCAGATCGAGCTCACCGATCCGTGGCAGGCGGCGGTGAACGCGGGGCACGAACCCGTGCTCGTCTCGACGGAGTCCGGCAAGATCCAGGCCTTCAACCATCTCGACAAGGCGGACACCTTCCCCGTGCAGGAGGTCGTGGGCGAGACGTCCGCGGACTCCTTCGGCGGGCTGGTGCTGCCCGGTGGGGTGGCCAACCCGGACTTCCTGCGGATGGACGAGAAGGCCGTGGCGTTCGTGCGGGACTTCTTCACCCAGGGACGCCCGGTGGCCGCAATCTGCCACGCCCCGTGGACCCTCGTGGAGGCGGACGTCGTACGGGGCCGGGTGCTCACCTCCTGGCCGAGTCTGCAGACGGACATCCGCAACGCGGGCGGCACCTGGGTGGACGAGCAGGTGAAGGTCTGCGACCACGGGAACAACAAGCTGGTCACCAGCCGCAAGCCGGACGACCTCAAGGCGTTCTGCGAGACGTTCCTCGACGTGTTCTCCCAGGAGGCCGTCTGATGGAGTCCGCCGACCGGAAGCAGCGCCAGCGCGAGAGCTTCCACGCCGACGACCCGAGCGCCGGGCCGCTCACCACCGACCAGGGCGTCGAGGTGGACCACACCGACGACTCGCTCGCCGCCGGTGAACGCGGTCCCACGCTGATGGAGGACTTCCACTTCCGGGAGAAGCTCACCCGCTTCGACCACGAGCGGATCCCGGAGCGGGTGGTGCACGCGCGGGGCGCGGGCGCGTACGGCTTCTTCGAACCGTACGAGTCCTGCGCCGAGTTCACCCGTGCCGCCTTCCTCCAGGACCCGGCGGTGCGCACACCCGTCTTCGTGCGGTTCTCGACGGTGCAGGGCCCCAAGGGTTCCGCGGACACCGTGCGGGACGTGCGCGGCTTCGCCACCAAGTTCTACACGTCCGAGGGGAACTACGACCTGGTCGGGAACAACTTCCCGGTCTTCTTCATCCAGGACGGCATCAAGTTCCCCGACTTCGTGCACGCGGTGAAGCCGGAGCCGCACAACGACATGCCCACCGGCGCCTCCGCGCACGACAGCCTGTGGGACTTCGTGTCGCTCCAGCCGGAGACCCTGCACGCGATCATGTGGCTGATGTCGGACCGGGCGATCCCGCGCAGTTACCGCATGATGCAGGGCTTCGGTGTGCACACCTTCCGGTTCGTGAACGCGGACGGCAAGGGCACCTTCGTGAAGTTCCACTGGACGCCGAAGCCGGGCTCCCACTCGCTGGTGTGGGACGAGGCGCAGGAGTGCCAGGGCCGCAACCCGGACTTCAACCGGGGCGACCTGTGGGACGCCATCGAGGCCGGCGAGTACCCGGAGTGGGAGCTCGGCGTGCAACTGGTGCCGGAGGAGGACGAGTTCGCGTTCGACTTCGATCTGCTCGACGCCACGAAACTGATCCCCGAGGAGCAGGTGCCGGTGCGGCCGATCGGCCGGATGGTGCTGGACCGCAACCCGGAGAACTTCTTCGCCGAGACCGAGCAGGTCGCCTTCCACACGGCCAACGTCGTGCCGGGGATCGACTTCACCAACGACCCGCTCCTCCAGGCCCGCAACTTCTCCTACCTGGACACCCAGTTGATCCGGCTGGGCGGGCCGAACTTCTCGCAGCTGCCGGTGAACCGGCCGGTGGCGCCGGTGCGCAACAACCAGCGCGACGGCTACCACCAGAGCGCCATCCACCGGGGCACGAACTACTTCCCGAACTCGCTCGGCGGTGGCTGCCCGGCCCACGCCGGGGTCGACGGGAACGCGTTCACGCACTACACGGAACGCGTGGACGGACACAAGATCCGGCGGCGCAGCCCGAGTTTCCAGGACCACTACAGCCAGCCCGCGCTGTTCTGGAACAGCATGGCCGACTGGGAGAAGCAGCACATCGTCGAGGCGTTCCGCTTCGAGCTGGGCAAGGTGGACGCCCGGGCGGTGCGGGCCCGCACGGTCGAGCAGCTCGCGAAGGTGGACGGCGCGTTGGCGGCCCAGGTGGCCCGCGGTGTCGGGGTCCCCGAACCGTCCGGGGGCGAGACGGCGTCCAAGCTCTCCTCCCCCGCGCTCAGCCTGGAGTCGCAGCGCGGGGACGGCTCGATCCGCACCCGGAAGATCGCGGTCCTCGTCACCGACGGGATCGACGCCGAGCAGGTGACCTCGGTGCGGGAGCGGCTGGCCGCCGAGGGCGCGATCGTGGAAGCGCTGGCCCCGGTGGACGGGGAGGTGCGGGGTGCCGACGGTGAGCTGTACACCGTCGACCGCGCGCTGCCGACGGTCGCCTCCGTGCTGTACGACGCCGTCCTGCTGCCCGGCGGACCGGCGGGCACGCCGCCCGCGGCCGCCGACCAGGACGCGATGCGGTTCGTGCGGGACGCCTACCGGCACGGCAAGCCGATCGGCGCGCTCGGCTCGGGCGTCGGCATCCTGTCGTCGCTGGAGCCGGAGGGGCTGCGGCTGTCCACTGAGTTCCACCGCGTGGAGGCCGACCACGGCGTGGTGACGGAGACGTCTCCGGGCCCGGCGGGCGAGGAGTTCCTGGACGCGTTCGTGGCCGCGATCGCCGCGCACCGGCACTGGGACCGGCCACCGACGCGCCACTGAGTCCTTCGGGCATCCCACCGGTGGCCTGCTGATCGCGTGATCGGCAGGTCACCGTCGGCTGTCGGCGTCGGCTGTCGGGGGCCCGGTCAGTCCAGCGCCGGTGTCGCCGACTCCCCCGCCTTGCGCTCCCGCGCGCCCTCACGGGTCCGGCCCGCGGCCACCGTCCGGCGCGGGTTGCGGCGCAGGTACTCGCCCTCGAGGCGGGCCATGCGCTGGTTGTGGGCACTGAGCGCGTCGTTCGAGCCGTGGAGCAGCGTTTCGTGCCGGGTGCGATGGATCGTCTCCAGCTCTTTCATGAGCTGGTGGTCGTCCAACCGGCTGGGGTCGACTCCGGTCATCGTGGTGTCCCGCTCGTCGTGTTCGTTCATGTGCTTCGGGTACCCGCCCCGCACGCATTACCGCACTGCCCCCGAGCGGCATCCGGGAGGGAAACATGGATCTCGCTTTCCTGCATCCACTCTACGAACATCCGGGCCCCTGGGCCTCCGTCTACGTCGACACGTCCCGGCATACGGAGGACACCCCCCACGAACGGCATCTCGCGGCGCTGGCGGCCTCCCGCGAGCTGTCCGTGCAGGGAGCCGACGAGAAGACCTGCGTGGCCGTACGAGAGGCGCTGGAGGAACTGCGGCACTCGTCCGAACCGCACGGCCGGGCCGTCTTCGCCCGGGCCGGCGAAGTCGTCCTGGACCCCCCTCTGACCAGGTCACCCGAGGGCAGCCTGGTCCGCTGGGCCCCGCTGCCGCACACCGCGCCCCTGCTGGAGCTGGCCGGCGAGGACCCGCTGTGCGTGGTGGCGTACGTCGACCGCAAGGGCGCCGACTTCGAACTGCGCGGGGCGCTCGTCCGGCAGGGTGCAGGCACGGTCACCGGCAGGCAGTGGCCCGTCCACCGCACGAGCAGCTCCGACTGGTCGGAGCGGCACTTCCAGCTGCGGGTGGAGAACACCTGGGAGCACAACGCGGCCGAGATCGCCGACGCGCTGGCCGCTTGCCAGGAGGAGACCGGCGCCGACGTGCTGATCCTGGTCGGTGACGAGCGGGAGAAGCGGTCGGTGCACGAGCGGCTGCCCAAGGCGCTGCAGGACCGGGTCGTGGAGGCCGAGCACGGCGCCGGGAGCCGGCTGCTCGACGAGGACGTGGAGCGGGCCCGTGCCGAGTACGTACGGCAGCGCACGGAGCGGGAGCTGGAACGGTTCCTCGCGGCCCGCGCACCGGGCGACGACGGCCGTCCCGGGGCCGTGGAAGGCGTTCCCGCGCTGGTCGAGGCCGCACGTGAGCACCGTATCGACGAGCTCCTGATCCGCCCGGACGGGCCCGACGCGCACCGCGAGGTGTGGGTCGGCGAGGACGCCGACCAGCTGGCGGTCCGCCGTACGGATCTGAAGATCCTCGGTGAACAGAACTCCTGGTCGGCCCGGGCGGACGACGCGCTGATCAGGTCGGCGGTCGCGACGGGCGCTCCGGCGCTCTCGGTGACCCCGGTGGCCGAGGAGGCGCCGGTGGGCGGCCTGGGCGCTCTGCTGCGCTGGGCCTGAGACGCTTCGGACGGGCTCGGTGACCCTCGGTCACCGGGCCCGTTCCACGCGTCGCTCGTCCCACACCGGCTCCGGCGTCTCACGCACCCGCCCGTCCGAGCCGAAGACCAGGAACCGGTCGAAGGACCGCGCGAACCAGCGGTCGTGGGTGACCGCGAGGACCGTGCCGTCGAAGGCCTCCAGGCCCTCCTGGAGGGCCTCGGCGGACTCCAGGTCGAGGTTGTCCGTGGGCTCGTCCAGGAGCAGCGCGGTGACGCCCTGGAGCTCCAGCAGGAGGATCTGGAAGCGGGCCTGCTGGCCGCCGGAGAGCCGGTCGAAGTTCTGCTCGGCCTGGCCGGTCAGTTCGTAGCGGCGCAGCCGGGACATCGCGGCACCGCGGTCCTGGGCGTGCTCCTTCCAGAGGATGTCGAGGAGGGTGCGGCCGAAGAGCTCGGGGTGGGCGTGCGTCTGCGCGAAGTGGCCGGGCACGACCCGCGCGCCCAGCTTCCACTGCCCGGTGTGCGCCACCGTGGCGTCCCCCGCCAGCAGCCGCAGGAAGTGCGACTTGCCGGAGCCGTTGGAGCCGAGGACGGCGACGCGTTCGCCGTAGAAGACCTCCAGGTCGAAGGGCTTCATCAGGCCGGTCAGTTCAAGTCCCGCGCAGGTGACGGCCCTTACGCCGGTGCGGCCGCCCTTGAGCCGCATGGTGATGTCCTGCTCGCGCGGCGGCTCGGGCGGCGGTCCGGCCTCCTCGAACTTGCGCAGCCGGGTCTGGGCCGCCTGGTAGCGCGAGGACAGCTCATGGCTGATGCTGGCCGCCTGGCGGAGGTTGAGCACCAGCTTCTTGAGCTGCGCGTGCTTCTCGTCCCAGCGCCGGCGCAACTCCTCGAAACGGGCGAAGCGTTCGCGCCGCGCCTCGTGATAGGTGGCGAATCCGCCGCCGTGCACCCAGGCGTCCGCACCGGCGGGCGAGGGTTCCACGGAGACGATCTTCTCGGCGGCCCGCGAGAGCAGTTCCCGGTCGTGGGAGACGAACAGGACGGTCTTGCGGGTCTCCTTCAGCCGCTCCTCCAGCCAGCGCTTGCCGGGCACGTCGAGGTAGTTGTCCGGCTCGTCGAGCAGCAGCACCTCGTCCGTGCCGCGCAGCAGCGCCTCCAGCACGAGCCGCTTCTGCTCGCCGCCGGACAGCGTCCGCACCTGCCGGAACTGCGCCTTGTCGTAGGGCACCCCGAGCGCGGCCGTGGTGCACATGTCCCACAGCGTCTCGGACTCGTACCCGCGCACCTCGGCCCAGTCGGACAGGGCCTGCGCGTACTTCAGCTGGGCGGCCTCGTCGTCCACGGTCATGATCAGGTGCTCGGCCCGGTCGACGGCCTGCGCGGCCTCCTGGATCCGGGGCGGCGCGACCGACACGAGCAGGTCCCGTACGGTCGTCTCGTCCCGTACGGACCCCACGAACTGGCGCATCACGCCCAGACCGCCGCTCACGGTGACCGTCCCGCCGTGCGGTTTCAGCTCGCCGGAGATCAGCCGCAGCAGGGTCGTCTTGCCGGCGCCGTTGGGCCCGACGAGGGCCACCACGGCCCCTTCGCCCACCCGGAACGACACATCGCCGAGCAGCGCCCTCCCGTCGGGGAGGTAGTACTCGAGATGCGCGGCTTCCAGATGTCCCATGGGGCGCATTGTCGACGCGCGGACGGGACCAGGGCAAACGCATATCTCCTGCCACCGAGCAAGCACCCCGGGGGCGGGTACCCGGAGAAGCTGCCCGAGGCCCTCACCGTGTACCGGCCGCCGTCCGGGAGCTGATTATCCGTCAGTCCACATGTTAATACTGGGGTCTCACCATGCGACATGCGGGCGTACGGTTCCTGGTATCGACGGACTTGCCGAAAAGGGGAGCTCAGCCATGTCTGGACCACAGGGGAAGCCGCGGGAGACCGCCGTCTACACACACGGTCACCACGAGTCCGTACTCCGCTCGCACACCTGGCGCACCGCCGCCAACTCGGCGGCCTACCTGCTCGGTTCGCTCAAGCCCCACATGAAGGTCCTGGACATCGGCTGCGGACCCGGCACGATCACCGCGGACCTGGCGGCCCTGGTCCCGGACGGGCAGGTCACGGGCGTGGACCACGCGCCCGGCATCCTGGACCAGGCGCGCGCCACAGCCGCCGAGCGGCATCTGACGAACGTCGACTTCGCGGTCGCCGACGTGCACGCGCTGGACTTCCCGGACGACACCTTCTGCGTGGTCCACGCCCACCAGGTGCTCCAGCACGTCGGGGACCCGGTGCAGGCACTGCGCGAGATGAGGCGGGTCACCAGGCCGGGCGGACTCATCGCGGTGCGCGACTCGGACTACGCGGCCATGACCTGGTACCCGGCCTCCGCGGGGCTGGACGACTGGCTGGACCTGTACCGCCGGGTGGCCCGGGCCAACGGCGGTGAGCCGGACGCCGGCCGGCGACTGAAGTCCTGGGCGCTGCGGGCGGGCCTGACGGACATCACCGCGAGCTCCGGCACCTGGACCTACTCCACCGCCGAGGAGCGGGAGTGGTGGAGCGGGCTGTGGGCGGACCGCACGGTGGCCTCGGCGTACGCGCGGCGGGCCACCGAGGGCGGCCACGCCACCGCCGAACGGCTGCGGGCCGTCTCGGAGGCCTGGCGGGACTGGGGCAGGAAGGACGACGGGTGGTTCTGTGTGCTGCACGGAGAGATTCTGTGCCGAAAGGAAGTCTGAAACGCACATTCCGGGAAACTCGGAATGCAGGAGGTTCAGATTATGATTGCCATCCTGCTCGTTCTGCTTCTGGTGCTGATTCTTTTCGGCGCCGGTTTCGCGGTGAAGATTCTCTGGTGGATCGCACTGGCTGTGCTCGTCCTGTGGTTGCTGGGGTTCCTGATGCGTGGGACGACATCGTCCGGAGGCAGGGGTCGTTGGTACAGGTGGTGACGTTCCCGGGAACTCATTCCCGGGGAAGCAACGGCCCCAGCGGCCCGAGGTCCAGGTTCAGGTCCTCGGGCCGCAGTCCGTACCGCTCGCGCAGTTCGGTCATGCGCTCGTCGAGGAGCATGAGGGTGAGACCGATCCGCTCCTCCTGCTCCTCGCTCAGGTCGCCCTCGTCGAACCGGCGCAGCGCCTGGCGCTCCATGAGCTGTCGCAGCAGCTCCACGACGGTCAGCACAAGCTTGACCAGGTCACGCTCGACCGTGTCGGGCTCCAGGTCCATCCGGTTGCTGCGTCGGGTCGTCACAACAACTCCTCCCACGGTGAGGGAACTTGAGCGTTGACCGAGCTGATCAGCGCGTTGAGGTCGATGCGCACGAGGTCGACGTCCGCGATCCGCAGGGTGATGTCCCCGGTGATGACGACCCCGCCGGCCAGCAGCCGGTCGAGCAGGTCGACAAGGGCCACCTCGCGGCGCTCGATGACGGTCACGGCTGCTGTTCCTCCCCCGCGAAGGAATAGGCCGCCCAGGGCCCTGTGAGTTCCACCCGCATTCCCGGGAGTTCACCCTTGGTGCGGTCCACCATTTCCACGAATTCCTCGGACTCGCCGCGCGGCACGAGATAGGCCGCATTCAGAATGTTCTGTCCGGAGGCTCCGGACAGCGTGGGATTCTGCGGGGCGTGCAGCCGCGCGTCCTCGGCATATCCGGAAAGCGTTTCGTGCAGCTGGGTCGCGAAGGCCTCCGCCTGCTGCCACATCTCCTCGTGCGAACGCACGCTCTGCCGCCGCTGCCGCAGATAGTCCCGGCCCGAGACCGGCTTGGCCGGCGTCTCGGCGGGCTCCGCGCGGTCTGGGGCGGCCGTCTCGGCGTACACCTTGACGCCCCACTCCACCCGGTCATGAAGCCGGTCGAGGGTGCGCCGGAAGCTTTCCTCGCGTTCCTCGATCATCACGCGGACACCGCTGTCGTCACGGAACACGGTGCCGAGCCGGAGCGGCAGCGGGGTGGTGACGACGGTGAGCGCGTCGATCACGCTCTGGTGCGCGCGCACGGTCCCGGTCAGCCAGTCCAGGTCCTCGAGATGCCTGCGGAGCGGTTCTTCGGCGAAGTCCCGCTCCGGCACATGGCTGACGACGGCCACCAGCCCGTGGTGGTGCAGCAGTCGGGGCGGGTCACCGGCCACCCCGGCCAGCTGGGCCTGCAACGGGGTGCCGAAGGGGTGGCAGACGGCGTACACGTACCGCAGTCCGGTCATGAACTCTCCTCCTCGGCACGGCGGCTGGGCTCCAGCTCCTCCAGGCGCGCGAGCCGTTCGCGCAACTCGCTGTTCTCCCGGGCGAGTTCGTCACGGCGGGCGCGGGAGGACAACGCCGGGTCGTCCTCCCACCAGTCGATCCCCATCTCCTTGGCCTTGTCGACCGAGGCGACGATGAGCCGCAGTTTGATGGTGAGCAGCTCGATGTCGAGCAGGTTGATGCGGATGTCTCCCGCGATGACGATGCCCTTGTCCAGCACACGCTCCAGGATGTCGGCCAGGTTGGCGCCGCTCCCCTGACCGTAGGGATCCGGGAGCCGGCTGGGCATGCTCATCGTCGGCTCCCACCCTCCGCGTACTCGTCTTCCTCTTCTTCCTCGGGCACCTCTTCCTCGGACATCTCTTCCTCGTCCTCGGGAGCCTCATCCGCGGGAGCCTCGTCCTCGGGCTCCTCCTCCTCGTCGTACTCCTCGTACTCGTCCTCGGGCTCGCCCTCCTCCTCGGGCTCGTCCTCGGTCTCGTACTCGGCTTCGGGGCCCTCCTGCTCTTCCTCGTCCTCTTCCTCGGTGCCCTCGGCCTCTTCTTCCTCCGCCACCGCGTCCTCGTGGCTCTTGACGACCTCGCTGTCCTGGATCTCGCCGCGCCAGCCGTCCTCCGCCTCCCCCTTGAGGGTGATGAAGCGGGCGAAGTTCTTGAGGTCCAGCCGGGCCCGGCGGCCCTGGGCGCGCCAGATGTTGCCGGTCTTCTCGAACAGGCCCTGGGGGTAGTACTCGATCACCAGCAGGACGCGGGTGAGCTTGTCGGCGAGCTTGTGGAAGGAGACGACGCCCTTGGTCGTGCCCTTGGCACCCTCCGACGTCCACTGGATCCGTTCGTCGGGAATCTGCTCGGTGGTGGTGGCCTTCCAGTTGCGGTTGGACCAGAAGATCTTCATCTGCCAGTCGCTGTGGGTGTCGTCGGCGCGGTTCGCGCTCTTGACGCCCTTCGCGAAGGTGGAGAAGTCCTGGTACTGCGTCCACTGGTCGTAGGCCGTGCGCAGGTCCACGCCGACATCGATGAACTCGATGATCACCATGGGCTTCTGACCGGACCCGCTCTTGCGCTTGCCCTTGCCGCCGCCGAGGTTCTTGAAGGCGCCGACCACCTTGTCCTTGGCATGCGAGAAGCCGAGCTCGGCCGCGCTGCGCATGGGCCCCTTGCCCTCGGCGAGCTTGCGGCCGCCGTCGAGGGCGAGCTTGGCGAAGCCGGGGCTGTTGCCCTCGGCGATGTCGTTGAGCTTGCCGGTGGTCTCGCCGAGCTTGCGGCCGACGCCGACCAGCATGCGCTGGGCCTGCGCGGAGACGTACTCCTGCAGCTCGGTCTTGAGCCGGTCGGCGGCCTCGCTGTGGGCCATGTCGGTGAGCGGGTTGCTCTTCGCCTTGTCGGTGGCGTTCCGGGCGGTGTCGGTCATCACTCACCGCCTCCCTTCGGCAGTCGGGCCCGGGTACTCCGGCCGGCCCCCCTGGCCGAGGTCGCCTTCTTGGCGGCCGTCTTCTTCGCCGTGGTCTTCTTGGCCGCGGTCTTCTTGCCGGCCGTGCGGCCCGGGCTCTGCGCCGCCTTCTTCGCGGGCGGCTTGCGGCCCGGCTCCTTCTTCGCGGCCGTCTTCTTGGCCGGGGCCTTCTTGGCGGTCTTCTTCGCCGCGGCCGGAGCCTCGTCCCGCTCGTCCTCGTCGGCCTCGGCCTCGTCGTCCTCGTGCTCGTCCGAGGGCTCCTCGTCCGCCTCGTCGGTCTCCTCGTCCTCGTCGACCTCGTCCGAGGGCTCCTCGTCGGCCTCGGCCTCAGCGGTCTCCGTCTCCTCCTCGGGCTCCTCGTCCTCGTCGTCGGAGAGGCCCGGCACGTCCGGCGCCACGCCGGAGAGCTGATCACGGACCTCGGCGGTGCGGCCGTGCAGCCGGTCGGCGATCGCGTCGATCTGCCGCTCCACCATGGCCCCGGAGGCCGCCTTGCCGACGCCTCGCAGGTCCTCGCGGAGCGTGTCGCCTATCTCCTTGAACTGCGGGTTCTTCAACAGTTGCTGGGAGACCAGATCAGCCACGGCCCGCGGGCTCAGATGCATCCGCTTGCCGGCCACGAGCGTGCCGACGGCGAACGCCAGTTTCAGTTTCTTCGTGCGCCCGAGGAGATATCCGGCCCCTACGGCGAGGCCCAGTCCTGTTCGGTTCATCGTGTCGTCCCGTCGCCAGTCCCCGCGCCACCGCGCAGGCCGATCTCGAGTCGTTCGAGGAGCTCGTCCTCCTGTCGGTCGAATTCCTCCTCATCGATCTCTCCCGCCTCGAGCTGCTCCTCGAGCCGGGAGAGTTCGGCCCGGACCGTCGCCGGGTCGTAGTAGAGGCGCTCCGCTTCGCTCAGCACCTGCTTGATCACCCAGGCGCTGCCGCGTACCGGGGCGAACGGCAGCAGCAGCACCTCTCCGATGAGACCCACGGCCGCCTCACTCCTCCGCGTGGTCGATGCCGACCGTGGTGCCCGCCGGTTCCGCCGGGCCCGGTTCGACGAAGCTGTACGGCGGCAGCGGGCCGTTGACCCGCAGGTCGAGGTGCGGATGGGCCTTGCGCAGCTCGTCCACCGCCTCCAGGAAGGACGCGGCCCCGTCGCGCTCCACGAGGAAGGACACGTTGGCCAGCCAGCCGGAGGACTCGGGGCCCACGCTGATCGCGTCGGCCAGGGGCTCCAGGGTGCGCTGCACCACGTCGGCGTCCTCGGCCTCACGGGCCTTGACCGCGGCCACGACCATCTCGCCGAGCCTGAGGCGATCCTCGTAACTGCCGCCGCCCGCCTGCCGGTTGGCCTCGGTCATCGCGCGGACTTCCGAGTTGTCGGACATCACGCGGTGCAGTACGGCCTCTTCGTCGTGCGTGGCCTTGACGTTGTACTCGACCTTGCCGTCGAGGGTCCCCAGGCGCTCCTTGTAGTGCTCCTGGCGTTCCGCGAGCACCCCGGTGACGGTGCCGTCGTCGGGGGCCACGCTGCCGAACCGCATGGGCAGGATGCAGCCGTCCGCGCCCGCCTCGCTCAGCACGTTCTGGTGGGCGAGGAGGTCACGGCGCTTGGGCCGCAGCCCTTCGGGGGAGTCACTGACGATGGCCGCCAGCTCGCCCTCCTTGAGCACCCGCACCGGAAGGGCGGGGTTGCCCACCCCTACCAGGTCCTCGGACAGCGCGGGGTGGGAAGCGGCCGTAATGCCGTACACGTACGTGCTCACTCCTCTTCCTCCTTCCGGCGCGAGGACGTCGCCTTGCGGGCTCGCGGCCTGGACTCCGTCTGGCCTTCCTCACGGGCCTGCTTGAAGGCGCCGGATATGGTCTCGGCGGCCCCGGACAGCGCTCCCTTGGACTTGCCGCGGGCGCCGGACTCGGTGATCTCGCCGACCAGGTCGGGCAGACCGGGGTCCTTGCGGGGCCCGGCCTCCAGGTCAAGCCGGTTGCACGCTTCGGCGAAGCGCAGATACGTATCGACGCTGGCCACCACGACCCGTACGTCGATCTTCAGGATTTCGATGCCGACCAGGGAGACCCGTACGAACGCGTCGATGACGAGACCCCTGTCGAGGACCAGTTCCAGAACGTCGTAGAGGCCGCTGGAGCCGCCTCCGCCACCGCCCTGTTGTGCCGGGACAACGGTCATGTCGACCGCGCCTCCTTTTCTGTGTCCTGGTGAACGGATGTCTGTGCGGCGGAGCGGCCTACCGGCCGCCCTGCCTTTGTGCGTCCGAGCGCCCGCGTTCGTAACGGCGAACGCGCCGATAGCCGGTGAGCTGTCCCTCCGGGTCGAGTTCGACCTGGTAGCTCGCCATGAGGCTCATCGTGTCGGGCACACGGGTCAGCTCGAGGACCTCGATCTCGAGCGCCCAGCCGTCCTCCGTCTGTTCGAAGGACGACACGTTCTCGGCGGTCATGCCGGTGAGCTCGGCCAGCTGGGCGCGCGCCTCGCGCAGCACCTCCATGGGCTTGGGCCGCCGGTTCTCCGCCACTTTCTCGTCCGTGTCCTCTTCTGTCCCTTTGCGGGAGTTCCGTGAATCCTGTGATTCGGATGAGTTTTTTGTGTTCGACATAGCACCTCTCACCTCGGGTGGCCGCTCGTTCCTTCGCCAAACCTTCAAGAGCGCATCAAGGCGTTCAACCTGCGCCGGGCGGGCCCGAGGGCGCGCCTTTTGGCCATGACCCCGGCCCACGGGTTGGTGCGGGCCTGGTCGACCGCGTCGGCGATGGTCCAGCGGCGGGCGTCCAGACCCGGGTCGTCCAGCTGGGTCCAGGCCATCGGGGTGGCCACGGGAGCCCCGGGTTTCGCACGGACCGTGAAGGGTGCGACGGCGGTCTGCGCATAGCCGTTGCGCTGAATGTCGAGGTAGAGGCGGTCGCCGCGGTCCTTCTTGCGGGCGGCGGTGGTGAGCCGGTCGGGGTGGCCGGCGACCAGGGTGTCGGCGACGTCCCTGGCGAACTGACGGACCTCGTCGAACTCGTGCCGGCCGTTGAGCGGCACGATGACGTGCAGCCCGCGCGAGCCGGTGGTCATCAGCGCCGAGGGCAGACTCAGCTCGTCGAGGAGTTCCCCGAGCAGCCAGGCCGCCTCGCGCACCAGGGCGAAGTCGTCGTCCCCGGCCGGGTCGAGGTCGAACACCATCCGGTCGGGCTGCTCCACGCTCCCGGCCCGGGACAGCCAGCGATGCAGGGTGAGAGCGGCCTGGTCGGCGAGGTACAGGAGGGTGGCGGTGTCGTCACAGACGGTGTGACAGACGGTGCCGCCCTCCTTCGTCACCTCGACGCGACCGATCCACTCCGGGTAGGAGTCCGGGGTGTTCTTCTGCATGAACAGGGGGCCGTCGAGGCCGTCCGGGTGCCGTTCCAGCATCAGCGGACGACCCCGCAGGTGCGGCAGCATGAAGGGCGCGACGGAACGGTAGTAGTCGACGAGATCGGCCTTGGTGTACTCCTTGGCGCCGTCGCCGCCGGGAAAGAGCACCTTGTCCGGCCGGTGCACCTCGACGGTGCGCTTGCCCGCGCGTACGGTCCGTACGTCGTCCCCGGTCACGGCACGATCGCCTGCTCCACCAGCAGCCGTGCGGCGGCCGCGATCGACTCGGCGTCGATGCCCGCGGCATGGAGCGACTCCTCGGGCGAGGCCGAGCCGGGCATCGTACGGACGGCCAGGCGCACCAGGCGCGGTACGGGCCGGCCGTCGGTGAAGGCGTCGAGGACGGCGTCGCCGAGGCCGCCCTCCTCGCGGTGGTCCTCCACGGTCAGCAGGCAGCCGGTGTCCTCGGCAGCCTGGCGCAGGGTGGCCCGGTCGACAGGCTTGACCGAGTACAGGTCGACGACCCGGACGCGGATGCCCTCCTGCTCCAGTGCCTCGGCGGCCTTGAGTGCCTCGTGCACGGTGACGCCCGCGGCGACGAGCGTCAGCCGGTCGCTCTGGGAGAAGCGCAGCACCTTGCTGCCGCCGATCGGGAACTCCTCGTCGGCGCCGTAGATCACCGGGCTCTCGCCGCGGCCGGTGCGCAGATAGCGGATGCCCTCCAGGTCCGCCATCTGGGCGATCAGGCGGGCGGTCTGGTTGGCGTCGCACGGGTACAGCACGGTGGAGCCGTGGATCGCCCGCATCATCGCGAGGTCCTCCAGGCCCATCTGGCTGGGCCCGTCCTGCCCGATGGCGACACCCGCGTGCGAGCCGACCAGGTTGATCCCGGCCCCGCTGATGGAGGCCATGCGTACGAAGTCGTAGGCCCGGGTGAGGAAGGCCGCGAAGGTGCCGGCGTACGGCACCCAGCCGCGCGCGGCCAGTCCCACGGCGGCCGCGACCATCTGCTGCTCGGCGATGTAGCACTCGAAGTAGCGGTCGGCGTGTTCCTTGGCGAAGTACTCGGTACGGGTCGAGTCGCCGACCTCGCCGTCCAGGGCGACGACGTCACCGCGTCCGGTGCCGAGGGCGGCGAGGGCCTGGCCGTAGGCGTCGCGGGTGGCGACTTCCTCACCGGTGTCCCAGCGGGGCAGGTCGACGTGCCCGGCGCGGACGGCGTGCAGGATGCGGGCGGCGGGCGGGTCCTGCACCTGGACGCGCAGGTCGCGTACGCCACCGAGCTCCTCGATGGCGTCGTCGGCGTTCTTTAGCGGCTTGCCGTGCAGTCCCTCGCGGTCCTCGATGTCGGCGACGCCCTTGCCCTTGAGGGTGCGGGCGAGGATCGCGGTGGGCTGGCCCTTGGTGGACGCGGCCTCGCCGTACGCGCGGTCGATGGCGTCCACGTCGTGCCCGTCGACCTCGACGGTGTGCCAGCCGAAGGCCTGGAAGCGGCGGGCGTAGGCGTCGAGGTCGTGGCCGTGCCGGGTGGGGCCGCGCTGGCCGAGCCGGTTGACGTCCACGATCGCGGTGAGGTTGTCGAGGTGCTCGTGGCCCGCGTGCTCGGCGGCCTCCCAGATCGAGCCCTCGGCGAGTTCGCTGTCGCCGCACAGCACCCACACCCGGTAGTCGCTGCGGTCCAGCCGCTTCCCGGACAGTGCGATGCCGACGCCCACCGGCAGTCCCTGGCCGAGCGATCCGGTCGCCGTCTCGACCCAGGGCAGCTTGCGGGGGGTCGGGTGTCCTTCGAGACGGCTGTCGAGCTTGCGGAAGGTCAGCAGTTCCTCGTCGTCGACGGCACCGGCCGCCTTGTAGGCGGCGTACAGCAGCGGTGAGGCATGCCCCTTGGACAGCACGAAGCGGTCGTTGCCGGGGTGCGCGGGGCGGTCGAAGTCGTAGCGGAAGTGGTTCGCGAGGAGTACGGCCATCAGGTCGGCGGCGGACATCGAGGACGTCGGGTGCCCGGAGCCCGCGGCGGCCGAGGCGCGCACACTGTCCACGCGCAACTGCTGGGCGAGTTCGACGAGTTCACCGGTGTTCATGAGTCTCCTTCCGCGGGGTCCGCGTCAGTGCGTTCGACGGAGCCGGGGCCTTGGCCCGGCTCACCGCCGGGTTGATTCTTGGCAGGCTCGGGGCCCGGCTGATTCTTGGCGGGCTCGGGGCCCGGCTGATTCTTGGCGGGCTCCGAAGCGGGCTCGTTCCTGGCGGGCTCGGGCGACTGCTCCGGCGACATCCGGTCGGGCGACTCCCACTCAGGTGACTCCCACTCCACCGGCTCCCGCTCGGGCGACTTCCGGTCGGCCGTCTCGCGTGCCTTCGCCTCCGCGATCACCGCCTCACCCGCGCTCGCCACGATCTCCGGCTCCTGTCCGGCCGCGGGCTCGCCCGGCCGCGTCTCACGCTCGGTCGCGGCGCCGGGCCCGGATCGTGCGTCGGCCCTCCGGCGTGGGCCGGGTGCCTGCGCCAGCTCCGGTGAGGCGGTGTCCAGCGGTACCGCCCAGGACCGTACGAGGCCCAACTGGACGGCCTGGCGCGGGAGTACGGCGTCCAGCAGCCAGTCGGCGGCGACCCGGACCCGGTTGCCCGGCATCGCGGCGAGGTGGTAGCCGCGGGTGACGGCACCGGCCGCGAGGCCCGACAGCGGGACGCCCAGCGGGTTGGCCGCGGCCTTCACCCCGCCGAGGTCCACGACAAAGCCGAGGTCCCGGTGTGCGTAGGGGCGGCGCACGCCGGCGCCCAGGGAGGCGGCGACATTGAGGGCCGCCGTACGGCCCTGCCGCCAGGCATGCTGCGCCGTCATCGGCGTGTACTGGCCCGGGTTGTCCAGATCGGGCACCGCGGCCGCGTCGCCGCACGCGAACACCTCGGGCCGTCCCGGTACCTGGAGGTTCGGGTCGACGAGCAGCCGGCCGCGCTCCATGGGCAGTCCGAGCGACTCGGCGAGCGGGTCGGGCCGTACGCCCACGCACCACACGAGGGACCGCGTCGGGACGAACTCGCCGTCGGTCAGCAGCACTCCGTCCGACGTGGCCTCCTTCACGGAGGTACCCATCCGTACCTCCACACCCCGTTCCCTGAGCGTGCGGTCGGCGGTGCGGGACAGCTGCGGATCGAGCTCGGGCAGGACCCGCTCCGCGACGTCGAGGAGGATCCAGCGCGGCCGCATGCCCTTGCGCAGCGGGTGCCTGCGCACCTGGGCATCGGTGAACAGCTGCCCGTGCGCGGCGACCTCGGTGCCCGTGTAGCCGGCGCCGACCACGACGAAGGTGCAGCGGGCGGCGCAGGTCTCGGGATCGTCGGCGGCCGCGGCGAGCTCCACCTGACGGGTCACGTGGTCGCGCAGGTACAGCGCCTCGGGCAGGCCCCGGAAGCCGTGCGCGTGCTCGGCGACGCCGGGGATGGGCAGCAGCTTGTTGATGCTTCCGGCGGCCAGCACCAGCCGGTCGTAGGCGAGCGTGCCGCGGGCGCCCTCGGGATCGGTGTAGTGGACGGTGCGGCCGTCCAGGTCGATGCCGTCGGCCTCGCCGAGCACCAGCCGCACGCGGGGCAGGGTGTCGGAGAGGGAGACGGTCACCCGTCGGGGTTCCAGGATCCCGGCGGCGACCTGGGGCAGCAGGGGCAGGTACAGGAAGTAGTCGGTCGGGTTCAGCAGGGTGATGTCGGCCTTGCCGCGGGCTTTTCGGGACAGTTCCTTGGCCGTCCGGTACCCGGCGAAGCCGGCACCGACGATCACGATGCGGGGTCGACTCACGGTTCGCCTCCGGGGCTGTCGCGTACCTCGGGAGCCTTCCGCGTCCCCCTGGCCAGGGCGCCCAAACGCCGGTTTCCGCACGGACCGCCGGGTACTCGGACGAGGCCCCGCTCATCACGGAACCGCCGGAGGTACCCCCCATGCCCGAATACGGCTATTTCCTGTCGTGCGAGGAGTTCGGTCCCGCGGACCTGGTCGAACAGGCGCGGATGGCCGAGCAGGCGGGCTTCAGCTCGCTGTGGATCTCCGACCACTACCACCCGTGGAACGACGCGCAGGGCCAGAGCCCCTTCGTGTGGTCGGTGATCGGCGCACTCTCGGAAGCCGTGTCCCTCCCCATCGAGACGGCCGTGACCTGCCCGACCGTACGGATCCACCCGGCGGTGGTGGCGCAGGCCGCGGCGACCTCGGCCGTGATGACCAACGGCCGGTTCCGGCTCGGCGTCGGCTCCGGCGAGGCCCTCAACGAGCACGTACTCGGCCATGTCTGGCCGCCCGCGCACATCCGCCTGGAAATGCTGGAGGAGTCGATCCAGGTGATGCGCCGCCTCTTCACGGGCGAGGAGGTCAACCACCACGGCACGCACTACACCGTGGAGAACGCCCGCCTGTACACGGTCCCCGACGAGCCCGTCCCCATCGACATCTCCGGCTTCGGCCCGGCGGCCACGGCGCTCGCGTCCCGGGTCGGCGACGGCTTCATCACGATGACGCCCGACGAGTCGATGGTGGAGCAGTTCCGCAAGGGCGGCGGGGCCGGCAAGCCGGTCATCGGCGGTACCAAGGTCTGTTACGGCATCGACCGCGACGAGTGCGTCCGTACGGTACGCAAGCTGTGGTTCAACCAGTTCCTGCCCGGCGAGATGGCCCAGATCCTGCCCTCGCCGCGCCACTTCGAACAGCTGGAGCCGCTGGTCACCGAGGAGATGGTGCGCGAGAAGGCGGTGTGCGGGGACGACGTCGACGAGCACGTCGCCACGCTGGGCGCGTTCGCCGACGCCGGCTTCGACCGGGTCTACGTCAACCAGATCGGCCCCGACCAGCGCGGCTTCTTCGACTTCTACCGTACGAAGGTGCTGCCCCAGCTCCAGCAGGGCTGACCGAGGAGGCTGCACCGCCCGGTCGTCTCGGCGTACACGGTTCCGACCGACGTCCCCGAGGCCGACGGCAGTGCACGACGCGATGTGCCGTTCGGTCCGCAACGCGGGCCGTCCGGGCATCGCGGGGTGCGCGATCTCAGCCCTCGACATCGCCCTGTGGGACCTGAAGGCCCGCCTCCTGGAACTCTCGCTGGCGCGCCTGCCCGGCGTCGCCCGCGAACGCGTTCCCGTCTACGGCAGCGGCGGCTTCACGACGTACCACGACACGCATCTGGCCGCGCAGCTCAACGGCGGTCCCCCGCGACCTGTCCCGGGTACGCACGGCCCGCGAAGTCATCGGCCCCGAAGCGGAGTTGCACGTCGACGCGAACGGCGCGTACACCTGCAAGCAGGCGGTCCGGGTGGGCAACGCCCTGGCGGAACTCGGCGTCGGCTGGTTCGAGGAGCCGGTGTCCTCGGACGACCTGACGGGCCTGCGCCTGGTTCGTGACGCCCTCGTCTGCGATGTCACGGCCGGTGAGTACGGCTACGACCTGCCGTACTTCGCGCGCATGATCGCGGCCGGCGCGGTGGACTGTCTCCAGGTGGACGCGACCCGCTGCGGCGGTGTCACGGAGTTCCTGCGCGCGGCGGCGCTGGCCCAGTCCCACGGCCTGGAGATCTCCACCCACTGCGCGCCGCACGCGCACGCGGCGGCCGCGGCCGCGATCCCCAACATCCGTCACCTGGAGTGGTTTCACGTCCATGTGCGCATCGAGGACAGTCCGGCGCCCCGGTGCTCCCCGCCGCTCAGCCCCGGCGGCGCAGCCCGGAAGTCACCGCGACGCCCAGCGCACCGGCCGCGGCGGCCACGAGCCCCACGCCCATCCGGGCGCGGTTGCGGGAGAACCAGTCCTGCGGGCTCTTGGACACGGCCTCCTCGTCGAACCGCCCGTGCGCACCGAAGTCGTGCCCGTGCGGCCCGTCCACGGGCGCCCACAGGTTGCCGGGACCACCGTGCTCGCCCTCTTCCTGCTGTGCCTCGAAGTTGGTGCGGGCGAGATAACGGTCCAGGACCCCGGGCACGACCGCGTTGGCGAGGAGCGTGGCCACCGTGGACCCGCCGACCCAGTACTCCCGCCGGCGCGCGTGGGAGGCCGCGTGGACGACCGCGCGTGCGGCCACCTCGGGCTGGTACACCGGCGCCACCGGACGGGCCTTCCCGGGCATCCGGTTCAACACCCAGTCGAACTGGGGTGTGTTGAGGCCCGGCATCTGCACCATGGTCGTACGGACACCGGTGCCCGAGTGGAGCAGCTCGCACCGCAGGGACTCGTTGAAGCCCTGGATGGCGTGCTTGGCCCCGCAGTACGCGGACTGCAGGGGGATGCCCCGGTAGGCCAGCGCGGACCCCACCTGCACGATCGTGCCGCGGTCCCGCGGCAGCATGTGGTGCAGGGCGGCCCGGGTGCCGAACACATAGCCCAGGTACGTCACTTCGGTCACCCGCCGGAACTCGTCCGGGGTGATCTCGGTGAAGGGCGCGAAGACCCCGGTGAAGGCGTTGTTGACCCAGACGTCGATGTGTCCGTAGGCGTCGACGACCTGCTGGGCGGCGTCGTCGACCGCCTTGGGGTCGGCCATGTCGACGCTTACGACGAGCGCCTCACCGCCTGCCTGCCGCACCTCGTCGGCGGCGGCCGCGAGGCCCTCGCGGCCCCGGGCCAGCAGGGCGACCCGGGCTCCGCGTTCGGCGAAGGCCCGGGCCGTGGCCCGTCCCACGCCGCCACTGGCCCCGGTCACCACGACGACCTTGCCCTGCTTCACGTGCGCTTCCTTCCCTGCGTCGCGCACCACCACGCGTCAGGCCCGGTGGTGCGGCTGCTCGGGGTCGATGTCGTCCTGCCGCGGCGCGGCGCCCGGCTCCGGTGTGCCCGGGGTCTCGGGGGCGACGGACGGCATGGGCGGATACGGCGTCCCGAGCCCGCTCGGCGGGGCGGCCACCGGTGCGGCTGCCCCGGCGGGGCGGTCCGGCACGGCCGCAGCCTCCGTCTCCCGCCCGGCCGTCGGCCGGGACGCGGAGGGCCTGGCCGCACCGCGCAGGGCGTAGGCCAGGGCCCCCAGGATCGCGGCGGTGATCAGTGCGGCGGCCCAGTCGGGCAGCCCGAGGGCGAGGGCGAGGCCCACGGCGAGTGCCAGGGCCGCTCCCGCGTACAGCGCGACGGCGCCGGACGCGGCGTACAGCATGGCGGTACGGCGCTGCTTGCGCGTCTGCTCGCGCAGCTCGTCCCGTACGGTCTCGCGTGCCACCTGCGCCAGCTCGTCGACCAGATGCCTGTCCAGATGCTCCAGGTGATCCAAGCGCTCCATGGCCGCCGGGTACCCGCACGGGCGTGCGCGTAACGCCGGGCCGCTGGTGCGGTACGGGCGGCCGGGTCGGGAGATCGCGTGAAACGATCTCCGCGGCCCGGCGACCCCAATTAGGCTCGTCCGCATGGACATTCTGGGAACCACGCTGCGTGTCTGTGTCGACGACCTGGAGGCCGCGGTCGTCTTCTACGAACGGCTCGCGGGCGCCACGGCCCTCCGTTTCGAGCGCGGCGGCGTCCAGGTCGCCGCGGTGGGCTGTTTCCTGCTGATGAGCGGCCCCGAGGCCGAGCTGGAGGTGCTGCGCAAGGTCGCGGCGACCATCGCGGTCAAGGACGTCGACGAGGCCCACCAGCTGCTCACCGAGCTGGGCGCCCGGGTCGTCGCGGGACCGGTGCCCACGCCGGTGGGCCGCAATCTGATCGCGATGCATCCGGACGGGGTGGTGTACGAGTACGTGGACCGCAACGTCACCTAGCGGGACCGGCCCCCCTACGTCGGCGGCCGCATACGGAAGTCGTAGTGGGCCGGCAGCGGCTCGTCCGGGGAGCTGATCCGGCTCCACAGGTCGCCGATCGCCTCGGCGCCCTCCCGCAGGTCGGCGACCTCGAAGCCCTCCTCGAAGACGGCCCGGGCCGCGTCGGGCCGTCCCTCGGCGAGCAGCAGTCCGGCCTCGATCAGCCGGAACCTGCCGCGTGCCCGGATCGCCGGATACAGCCGCTCCCACACGGAACGCGCCTCGGAAGTGCGCCGTGCCGCGAGCAGCGCCTCCAGCGTCTCGCGACCGAGCGCGGCGGTGGCCGCCGTCCACGTCTCGCCGTCGTCGCGCCGCTCGTGGCACAGGTCGTCGAAGGCGTCGGCGTACCGGTCGGCGGCCCGCTCCCGATTTCCGGTCTCCTGGTCGGCAACGGCGAGACAGCGCAGCAACGGCCAGCGGGACGGCGCCAGTTCGAGTCCCCGCTCCCAACTGCGCACGGCCTGCGCGCGGTCCCCCGCGTGCCACTGGGCGACTCCCAGGTGGTACTCGGTGAGCGGGGTGGCGGGCGCGGTCTCCAGCATGTACCGCCAGTGCGGGGCGCCCAGGGTGTCCCCGGGCGGCCGTACCCGGCGCGGTTCGGGGAAGGACCCGGTCCGCAGCAGCTCCAGCCAGGGCGCCTGCGCCTGACCGAGGGTGCTCTCGTCGAAGGGTGTGCCGGGCAGTTTCCAGCCGGCGCGCAGCACTTCGAGGGCGCCCCAGCCCGAGCCGACGGCCAGGGTCTCGCCGGGTTCGGTGTCGGCGTACGGCCTCCAGGCGGCGTAGGCCGCGTCGACGGCGGCACGCGGCAGTACGGCTGCCAGGCGTGCCTCCGCCTCGGCCGGCACCGGCGGCGCGCTGAGCGGCCCGTACGCCTCCAGCCACGCCATCTCGCTCTCGGCGTCCAGCCGGACGTGCTCCAGCTGGGTGCGGGCGAGCCCGGCCTGGATCTCGCAGTAGCCGCCGGTACCGGGTTCGGTGAGCCACTCCTGCCAGCGTCGGCCGCCACCGCCGGTCCCCCACACGAACAGCTTGCGGCCGCGCAGGAGGTCGGTGGACGTCTGCGCCAGGCCGTGGCCGTCGGGGTCGAGGGCGGCGATCCAGCGGCGCCGGGCGTCGGGCAGGTCGTAGAAGTAGTCGGCGGCGTACGGGCTGTCCAGGGGGTCCGGCGGGACGGGCACCCGGCGCAGGTGGTGCTCGTGGCCGAACTGCCAGGCCTCCTCGGCCGGGGCGAGCACCCTGCGCCCCTCGGGGACGGCGATGTTCGACCACCAGTAGGCCGGTACCGGCCGCTCGTGCGGATTGCGGACGCGCACTCCGACGTACAGGAAGTCGGACCCGTCCGGGAGCCACAGGTCCACCTGGAAGGGCAGGTCGCGCAGCCGCTCCCACTCCCACAGGCGAAGCATCTCTCCGCCGTCGGGGGCGGGCACGCGGGCGGCGTGCAGGGGTGCGCAGGACAGGGTGGTGTGGCCGGTGGCGCCGATGTTCCACTCGATGCCGCCGGAGAACCAGGCGCCGTTCAGGGCGAAGTTCGCGGGCTGGAACACCGGGTTGCGGTACAGGAGTTCACGCCCGGTGGCCTTGTGGAGGAGGGAGGCGACCCGGCCGCCGAGACCGGGGAGGACCGTGGCCCTGAGCCGGTCGTTCTCGATCACGATCGCCTCGAACTCACGGGGTGCGCGCTCTCTGCCGTAGCCGTCCCGGACACGGACCGGCAACAGGCTTCCGAGCTGCCCGTAACCGGCCTGCCGGGCCATGTCCCGGGGCAGGTCGTCGCGCTCCCGCACGTCGATCCGGTGAACCTCGTGCAGGAGCCGCAGCGGAGGCAGAGGGTTGTCGGGCCCCAGCGGTGCGGCGGGCAGGGTGAGTACGTCTCGCCGGATCGTCGTCACGATCACCATGGAAACCGCTCGGCACCGAGTCGGCCAGAGGAGCTGCCGGTCAGGATTGCGCAAAGGCGTCCACGACGACGTCGGTGAGCAGTGCGCCCGCGGTGCCCTCGGGGTCCAGATCGGGGTCGTAGATGGTGACGTTGAGGCCGACGCAGGCGGGGGAGACGAGCAACGGCCTGAGCAGTGCGACGAGTTCGGCGGGCTGGAGTCCGTCCGGGTCGGGGCTGTCGACGGCGGGCATCACGGACGGGTCGAGGCAGTCGGCGTCCAGGTGCACCCAGAAACCGTCGATCTCCGGGATCTCGAAGGCCTGCGCGGTGGCCCGGGCGAGGGCGTCCGCGCCCCACTCCCGGAGGTCACCGACGGTCACCACCGGGATCTTGAGGCCGGCGAGTTCGGCCCGGTCCTCCTCGAAGGCGTCGCGGATCCCGAAGAACCGCACGTCCTCGTCCCGCAGATAGGGCTTCAGCCCCTCCAGATCCGTCAGGTCCTCCTGTCCGCGGCCGGTGCCCAGCGCGACCTCCTCGCCGCCCGCCGCGCCGATCCGGTCGGAGTTGCCGGGGTGCCGGAAGTCCGGCGAGGCGTCGACAGCGGCGAGGCCGTACCGGCCGATGCGGCGCAGGGCGAGCGAGGCGCCGAGCTGGATGGAGCAGTCGCCACCGAGGACGACGGGGAAGTCCCCGGCGCGCACATGGCGCTCGATGCGGTCGGCCAGCCTGACCGTGTAGGAGGCGATCGCGGCGGCGTTGAAGACGCCGTCGCCCTCCTGCCAGTCCCCTCGGTCGTAGCGCGGCGGCACCACCACCCCGCCCTCCAGGGCGTGCAGCCGCTGCACGATCCGCTGCTCCCGCAGGGCTCCGGCGAGCTTGTAGCAGCCGGGCACGGTACCGGGGGCGGGCGGACGCAGACCGAGGTTGGAGGGGGCGTCCAGCACGACGATATTCCGCATGCGGATCATCCTCGCCGACGTACAGTCGACCGTCCACGGGGATACGCGAGGGAGCGACAGTGAGTGAGCAGCACACCTACCGGGTGATCGTCCGCGGCACGTGGGAGGGGCTCACCGACGAGGCCCGCGCCCGGCTGCTCGCCGAGGCGGCGGACCATGGCATGGCGAGCATGCGGTTCTGTGAGGAGGGCTCGCTGTCGTACGAGCCGGCGCCGCTGAAGCACTTCTCGATGCGCTACATGGTGGTGTCGGACGCGGCGGACGGCGAGGAGATGGCGGGCGCGATCGCCGAGGACCGCGCGCAGACGGCACTCCGGGAGCTCGGCTACGGCTTCGGCGACCTGAAGTCCACGGTCACGGACCTCGACACCATGAAGATCAACCGGAAGCCCGCATCTCGGCGGTGATCGCCCAGCGCTCGTGGTCCCGCCACTCCCCGTCGATGTAGAGCATCTTCGGGGAGAACCCTTCGAGCCGGAAGCCGCAGCTGCGGGCGAGGGCGAGGGAGGCGGTGTTGCCGGGCTGGGCGTTGATCTCGAGCCGGTGCAGCCGCATCGGGCCGAAGGCGTGGCCGACCATGAGGTTCAGCCCCTCGCGCATCAGCCCGCGCCCGGCTGCGTGCGCGAAGACGCCGTAGCCGAGGGCCCCGCACTGGAAGCCGCCCTGGACGATGTTGTTGATGTTGATGAACCCGGCGATCACCCCGTCGCCCCGCTCGCCGTCCTTCTCACAGACCAGGAAGCCCACCTTGGTCCGGTCCTCGATCAGCCGGCCGGCATAGGCGAGATACGCGCTCTCGCTGTCCGGCGGGAACAGCCAGGGCTGGTGCAGTTCCTTGCTCTCCCGGGCCCGCGCGGTGAACTCGGCGCCGTCCTCGTAGGTGAAGTGGCGTATGCCGACGCGGGGGCCCTCGGCGAGGTAGCGGGAAGCGGTGTGCGGCATCCTGCCAGCCTAAGACCCGAGTCGACCCTTCTCGTCAGCGGAGCGCGGGTTCGTCGAGCGTCAGCGTGCCCGCTTCGGCGTCGAGTTCGGCGGTCACTCCGAACGGCATGGTCAGCGCCCCCTCGCAGTGGCCGAAGCCGAACTCCTCGACGACCGGTACGCCAAGGCCGCCGAGCCGGTCGGCCAGGACCGCTCGCAGCGTGCCGTAGGGCCCGCATCCGGCCCAGGAGCCGAGGGCGATCCCCTGGACGCCGTCCAGCCAGCCGGTGCGCAGGAGCTGGGTCAGCAGGCGGTCGACGCGGTACGCCTGCTCCCCCACGTCCTCGATCAGCAGCAGTCCGCCCCGGGCACCGGGGCGGGCGTGCCGCGTGCCGAGGTCGGAGACGAGCAGGCTGAGGCAGCCGCCCAGGGTGAGCCCGCGGGCCCTGCCGGGGGCCAGGGGGGTGCCGCGGGAGGTGAGGACACGGACGGTCTCCGGGGCGAACAGCGTGGCCCTCAGGTGCTCCTGCGCGACGGTGTTCTTGACGAAGTCGACACCGGCGGCGGCCGGACCGTAGAGCGTGACCAGTCCCGCCCGGGTGGCGAACGCCTGGTGCAGTGTCGTGACGTCGCTGAAGCCCACGAAGACCTTCGGTCCGGCGGCCCGCATCGCCTCCCAGTCGAGCAGATCGACGATCCGCTGGGCCCCGTAGCCGCCCCTGGCGCACAGCACCGCGTCCACGGAGGGGTCGCACCAGGCCTGCTGGAGGTCGGCGGCGCGATCGGCGTCGGCTCCCGCCAGGTAGCCCAGCTCGCCGTGCGTGTCCAGGACATGCGGGGCGACCACGGGGTCGAGGTCCCAGCCGCGCAGGAGGTCGAGTCCGGCCTGGAGCCGTTCCTCCACGACCGGCCCGCTCGGCGCGACCACGGCCACGCGGGCTCCGGGCGCGAGCCTGGACGGTCGTACGAGTTCCTTCACCTGGTGAGCTCCAATGTCGGGACGCCGGGCGGGTTGAGCCCGAACACCTGGGCGTACAGGGAGAGTTCGGCCTCCAGTGCGCGGATCATCGTGTCCGCCCGGCGGAACCCGTGCCCCTCCCCCTCGAAGGCGAGGTAGGCGTGCGGCACCTGCCGTCCCGCGATCCGGGCGAGGAACCGCTCGCACTGCGCGGGCGGGCAGATCACGTCGTCCAGGCCCTGGAGCAGCAGGAAGGGCGCGGTGACCCGGTCGGCGTGCTCGACGGGCGAGCGTTCCGTGTACCGTCCGGGGACCTCGGCGAGCGGTCCGACGAGGCTCTCCAGGTACTGGGACTCGAAGTCGTGGGTCTCCCCGGTGCCCCAGCCGGCCAGGTCGAGGATCGGGTAGACGATGGTGCCGCAGGCGTAGACGTCGGTCGTGGTGAGCGAGGCGGCGGCGGTCCAGCCGCCCGCGCTGCCGCCGCGGACGGCGAGCCGGTCGCGGTCGGCGGTGTCCTCGTCGGCGAGGGCGAGCGCGACGGCCGCGCAGTCCTCGACGTCGACCACGCCCCACTGCTCGCGCAACCGGTTGCGGTACTCCCGTCCGTATCCGGTCGAGCCGCCGTAGTTGACCTCGGCGACCCCGATGCCGCGCGAGGTGAAGTAGGCGATCGAGAGGTCGAGCACGAGGGGTGCGTGGCCGGTCGGTCCGCCGTGCGCCCAGACGACGTACGGCGGCAGCTCGTCGCCGGGCGCCCGGTACCCGGGGTGGTGCGGCGGGTAGACGTGGGCGTGGATGTCCCGGCCGTCCGGCCCGGTGAAGACGCGGATCTGGGGCTCGGGGTAGTGCACGGGGTCGACCGGGTCGTCGTGCTCGGCGCCGATCACCCGGGCCCGGCCGATGGGGGCGCCCCCGCGCGAGGTTGTTCGAGCGTGGGGGAGGGTGTCCAGCTCCACGACCTCGTAGGCGGTGCGCGGGCTGGCGCCCACGGCGACGATCCGCTCGCCGTGCACCGCGAGGGTGGGCGCGAACTCGGTCCAGGGACCGGCCGCGTCGACGAGTTCACCGGTCTCCGGGTCCAGGATGCCGAGCGCGGTCGATCCGGTGCCGTGCACCACGGCGATCAGACCGTTGTCCAGCGGGGCGAACCAGCGATGCCCGAGCTTCCACAGGGCGCCGCCGAACTCCTCCTCGCGCGGGCAGAGCTGCTCGCCGTCACGGTAGAGGTTCCACCAGCCGGTGCGGTCGCTCGCGTACAGGAGGCGGCCGTCGGGCGCCCAGTCGGCCTGGGCGATGGACTCCTCGGGGCCGCCGGCCACCGTGCGGGGCTCCCGGAGCGTGCCGCCCAGGACCTCTGCGACGACCAGTTCCGTGCCGTCCCAGGGCATCCGCGGATGGTCCCAGGCGAGCCAGGCCGCGCGTGAGCCGTCGGACGAGATACGGGGGCCGGTGACGAACCGGTGGCGGTCGTCGGTGAGTTCGCGCACCGCGTCCCGGTCCTGCACGGCCGAGCCGTCCAGCGGCACGGCGGCCAGGACCCGGCGGACGTCGGTGGGACCGTCCCCGGTGAACTCCTCCAGGACGCACCACACTTCACCGAGTTCGGATCTCAACTGCGGCTCCGCCCAGCGCAGTCCGCCACCCACGGGCGAGACCGGCGTGAGGGGGCGCGGCTCACCGCCGGGCTCGTACCGGTACAGCCGCTGGTCGGCGAAGTGCACGAACACGACGAGCGGTTCGCCGGCCACCACCGCGCCGGCCCAGGGGTGGCCGCCGTACTCGATGACCCGGCTGCGCACGTTCCACGGCGCGGGCAGCACCGACTCCTCGGTCCCGTCGGCGTGTCTGCGCACCAGGGTGCGGCGGCCGCCCTCGGTGGGCCGGGGTTCGGTCCACCACACCTCGTCCCCGACGAAGCCCAGCCATTCGGGGCGCCCGTCGTGCGCGGCGGCGAGCGCCGCGTCGATGGGTGAGGGCCAGGAACCGTATGCCGACGTCTGCACGTTCTCCCCCACTTGTTCAGGCCGTTCGCAGGAAGCGGTCGAGTACCCGTACGCCGAAGTGCAGTGCCTCGACGGGGACACGCTCGTCGACCCCGTGGAACAGGGCCTGGTAGTCGAAGCCCTCCGGGAGCTTCAGGGGCGTGAACCCGTACCCGGTGATGCCCAGGCGGGAGAACTGCTTGGCGTCCGTTCCGCCGGACATGCAGTACGGCACCACGTGTCCCTCGGGCGCGAACTCCTCCACCGCGGCACGCATGCCGGCGTACGTCGGCGAGTCGACCGGGGCCTGGAGGGCGACCTCGCGATGGCTGAACTCCCAGTCCACGTCGGGCCCCGTGAGCAGGTCGAGGGTCGCGCGGAACTCGTCCTCGCCGCCGGCCAGACAGCGGCCGTCGACGTAGGCCACGGCCTCCCCCGGGATCACGTTGAGCTTGTAACCGGCTTCCAGCATGGTCGGGTTGGCGCTGTTGCGGACGGTCGCCTCGACCAGCTGGGCGGCGGGGCCCAGCTTCTCCAGCAGCCGGTCCACGTCACTCAGGTCGGTCTCGATGCCGTAGAGCGCGGCGAGTTCCGTAAGGGCCGCGCGGACGGTCGGGGTGAGCCGCAGCGGCCACTCGTGCTCGCCGATACGGGTCACGGCGGCGGCGAGCCGGGTGACCGCGTTCTCCTTGTTGACCTTGGAGCCGTGCCCGGCCCGGCCGCGCGCGGTGAGCTTGAGCCAGCCCGTGCCGCGTTCCCCCGCCGCGATCGGGTAGATCTGCCGCCCGGCGCCGTCGTGGAAGGTGAACGCCCCCGACTCACTGATCCCCTCCGTGCAGCCCTCGAAGAGCTCCGGGTGCTCGTCGGCGAGGAACCCGGAGCCGTCCTCGGCGCTGGCCTCCTCGTCGGCGGTGAACGCGATCACGAGGTCCCGCCGGGGCCGTACGCCCTGTCGGGCCCAGCCCCGCACCACGGACAGGATCATCGCGTCCATGTTCTTCATGTCGACCGCCCCGCGCCCCCACACGACCCCGTCGCGGACCTCCCCGGAGAAGGGGTGCACGCTCCAGTCGGCGGCCTCGGCGGGCACCACGTCCAGATGACCGTGGACGAGCAGGGCGTCCGCCGACGGGTCACTGCCCTCGATGCGCGCGACGACGTTCGTACGGCCCTTGGTGCGCTCCAGCATCAGGGGCTCAAGGCCCGCCCCGGCCAGCTGTTCGGCCGCGTACTCGGCGGCGGGCCGCTCCCGGCAGTCGCCGCCGCCCCGGTTGGTGGTGTCGATGCGGATGAGGTCGGAGGTGAACCGGACGACCTCGTCCAGTGCCTGCTGGTCAGCCATACTGCTCCTCCACGGCGGCCGAGACGATGGTGGTGACCGCCTTGAAGGTACGGATTCCCGCGTACATGGTCTCGTTCGTGTACGCCACCTTCCGCGCTCCGATCCGCCGCACGCCCGGCACCACGGTGGCGGCCATGGCGAGGTGCTCGGCGTCGAACTCGACCGCGATCGTGAACGGCCCCGCCTGTACGGGTTCCTGACGGACCGCCAGCCGCGCGGCCTCCTTCGCGGCGGCCCGGATGTCGGCGGCCGTGCGGGCCGGCGTACGGCACACGGCCGCGTACCGCGAGACATGGTCCTTGACGGCGACCTTCAGCGCCTCGGGGGCGTAGCCGAGGGCGTCCTCGCAGGCCACGTCGTCCCCGGTGACGAGGACGACGGGGACGCCGTACTCGGCGACCACGTGCGCGTTGAGGTAGCCCTCGCTCGCGGGCACGTCGTTCAGCCACACCCCGGTGATGGAGTTGGCGAGGTAGGTGTGGGCGAGGACGCCCTCCTGGCCCGCGCCCGCGTGGTAGCCGAGGAAGGCGATGCCGTCGACGTCGCCGTGCTGGACACCTTCGACCATGGAAAGGTCCTTGTGCCGGCCGGTGAGCATCTGCGCACGCTCGTCGAGCCGCTCCAGGAGCAGGTTGCGCATGGTCCAGTGGGCCTCGTTGACGAGCACCTCGTCGGCGCCCCCGTCGAAGAAGCCCAGCACGGCGGCGTTCACGTCCGAGGTGAACATCGACCGGCACCGCTCCCACTGCGGTGTGCCGGGCAGCACGTCGGCCGGCCAGGTCACGCCGGTGGCGCCCTCCATGTCGGCGCTGATCAGGATCTTCATGGTTCGCCACGTTACGCGCCGCGGAGGTTTGCGTCGCCCGCGAATGGTGAGGTGAGCCGAATGCCGCTCACCCCTGCCGCACAGGTGACTCCTGGAAGACGCGTATTCTCCCTCGCGGGTTCCACAGGAGACGGACAGGGAGAAGCGTGAGCGAGACCGCACAGCCCGTACGGCCGGCAGGACGGACGACGGCCACCGCCGCCCCGGGGAACCCACCCGGACGCCCGAAGCAGCGCGACGCGTTCTTCGACAACGCCAAGTACCTGGCGATCGTGCTGGTGGCCATGGGCCACGCCTGGGAGCCGCTGCGTTCCGACAGCCGGGCCGTCACCGCCCTGTACACGATCGTCTACGCCTTCCACATGCCGGCGTTCATCATCATCTCGGGCTACTTCTCCCGCTCCTTCGACGCGAGCCCGGCGAAGGTCAAGCGGCTGGTCACCGGGGTCGTCGTCCCCTATGTCGTGTTCGAGACGGCGTACACCTTTTTCACCCGGTGGTCCGACGGCGTCCCGGACCGCGACATCAGCCTGCTGGACCCGCTGTATCTGACCTGGTTCCTGGCCGCCCTGTTCATCTGGCGGCTGACCACGCCGATCTGGCGCGCCGTGCGGTGGCCGCTGCCGATCGCCCTCACGGTCGCCGCGCTCGCCACGCTCAGCCCCTCCATCGGCGACGACCTCGACCTCCAGCGCACCCTGCAGTTCCTGCCGTACTTCGTGCTCGGCCTGTGTCTGCGGCCCGAGCACTTCTCGCTGGTACGGCAGTGGCGGGTGCGGCTGCTCGCGGTTCCGGTGTTCGCGGGCGCGGTGGTGTTCTCGTACTGGGCGGTCCCGCGCATGGACTATGCCTGGTTCTTCCACCGCGACGCCGCCGAGCACTTCAGCGTGCCCGCCTGGTACGGGCCGCTGATGACCCTGGCCCTCTTCGGCTGCTCGCTCGTCCTGGTCGCCTGCTTCCTGTCCTGGGTGCCGGGGCGCCGGATGTGGTTCACGACCCTGGGCGCGGGCACGCTCTACGGCTATCTGCTGCACGGTTTCGTCGTCCAGGCCGGCAACCACGTCGACTGGGCCGGGCACCGCTGGCCGCACACCCCGCTCGGCGAGGTCGCCGTCACGCTCGTCGCCGGTGCGGTGGTGACCGCGCTGTGCACCGCTCCCGTGCGGCGGGTCTTCCGGTGTGTGATGGAGCCGCGGATGGAGTGGGCGTTCCGGAAGACCCCGCCCGCGACGAGCGGGGTGCCCTCTCAGGTACGCCGATAGGGCGCGTGCACCGCCGGCCCGTCAGGCGGTGCGGCCCACCACCCACCACTTCGACGGCAGTTCGATCCGGGTGCCGTCAGCCCGGTACTCGGTGGTGACGAGCGGCAGCTCCCCGCTCGCCACGATCGTCAGCCCGGCCGCCCCGAGGTACACGGGCACCGCCTCGTCGGCGACCTCGCCGGGGGCGATGCCGTGCGCGAAGATGGGCGCCAGTTTGGCGGGCGGTCCGTCAGGGCCCTGTGCCAGGCCTACCAGGACGGACTTGGCGGCCTCGGAGAGCTCGACGAGGAAGGCCCGGCCGCGCTCCCCGACGAGCGTGGCGATCCCGTCGACCAGTTGCTGCCGGTCCTCGGGCCCGGCCTGGTGCAGCACGCCCCGCATGTAGACGTTGGCGTCCCCGAGTTCGGCGTGCAGGTTCTCCGGCTCGCTCTTGTCGCAGGCGTCAAGGAGTTGGTACGTCACCTGCCCGTCGGGGTCGGCGTCGCGCGCACGGTCGAGGGCGGCCGCGGACAGGTCGACGCCGACGACCTGGGTGAAGTGGGCGGCGAGGAAACGGCTCTGGGTGCCGTTCCCGCAGCCCAGGTCCACGAGCGGCAGCCCGGGATCGGCCAGCAACGGCTCGAAGTGGGCAAGGTGGACCCCGGCGGTCAGCACCGGCTCCGCGTCCCAGAACACGGCCCCTTGGCGCCCCGGGGCCTCCCGCCAGAAGCCCTCCCAGGACTCCCGGTACCGACCAGTCACGCTCATGCCCAACTCCCCAGGATGTGACACAAACCCGCCACACTTGGCGGGCCAGTACGGTGTATCGCGCCGGGGTCATGCGGACAAGCGCATGGCGCATTCCTTCACTGCCAGTTCGAGAAACACGCGCCCCCGACGACGAACACGACGCTCAGCGACGCGGCAGCGTCAGTTCGAACCAGACGGTCTTCCCGGCCTTCGTGCGACTCGCACCCCACTCCCGGGCGAGCGTGCTGACCACTCTGAGTCCTCGTCCCTGCTCATCGGTGGGTCCGGCGCTCAGCAGGTTCGGCAGATCGTGGTCGTCGTCGTCCACCTCGCACAGCAGGGTGTCCCCCCGCACGAGCCGCAGCTCGACGGGCCGGCTGTGCGAGTGCCGTACGGCGTTGGTGACCAGCTCGCTCACCATGAACTCCGCGCCGTCGGCCAGCTTCGCCAGGCCCCAGTCGCGCAGCTGCTCGCGCACCACCGCCCGGGCCCGCGCCACCTCGCCCGGATCGAGGGAGATCCGCCACTCGGCCACGTCGTCCGGCTCGATGCCGCTCAGCCGGACCATGAGCAGCGCCACGTCGTCCTTGCGTCCGCCCAGCGGGTTGAGGGCACGGATGATCGCGTCGCAGGCGTCGTCCATGGAGGCGGCCGGGTGCGCGGCGGACTCGGTGAGGGTCGCCAGCCCCACCCCGATGTCCTCACCCCGCACCTCGACCAGCCCGTCGGTGCACATCAGCAGCCGGTCACCGGGCTCCACACGCACGCGTACGGCCTCGAAGGGCACCCCTCCGACGCCGATGGGCGCGCCGGTGGGCAGGTCCAGCAGTTCACTGCGGCCGTCCGCGGCCCGCACGATCACCGGCGGAATGTGCCCCGCGTTGGCGAGGTGGAGTTCGCTCGCGATCGGGTCGTAGACGGCGTAGAGACAGGTCGCGAGGTAGGTGTCGCCGAGCCGCTGGGCGAGGTCGTCGAGGTTGCGCAGCAGCTGGGCCGGCGGCAGGTCGAGCGCGGCCATGGTCTGCACGGCCGTACGCAACTGGCCCATCATCGCGGCCGAGTTGAGCCCGTGCCCCATGACGTCCCCGACGACCAGAGCGGTCCGTGCGCCGGGCAGCTTCACGGAGTCGAACCAGTCGCCGCCGACCCGCCCGAGGAGCGTGCCCGGCAGATAGCGGGTGGCGATGTCGCAGCCCGCCATGCGCGACGGGATGTGCGGCAGCATGCTGTCCTGGAGGGTCTCGGCGACGGACTCCTGGAAGGTGTACATGCGCGCGTTGTCGAGCACGAGGCCCGCGCGGGCGGCGAGTTCGGCGCCGGTGACCCGGTCCATGTCGTTGAACTCGTCGCGCTCGGGGTGCCGCAGCAGGATCATGAACCCGAGGACCACGTTGCGGGCCTTCAGCGGGACGACCAGCATGGAGCGGCCGGTGATCAGCGGCCTGATGTCCCGCTTCTCGAACTGCGAGGCGATCGCGTGCCCCATCTGTTCGCTGATGCGGGGCACGAGGACGGGCTCACCGGTGGTCATGCACTGGAAGAACGGGGTGTGCGCGGGGAACGGCATGGCCTCGCCGACCGGCACCACGTCGTCCCAGCGGCCGGGTTCGTCGGTGTGTTCCAGGGCCACCCGGTGCCACATGGTGGTGGTGTCCGGAACTCCGTCGGGGAACCCCTCGCCGGCGACGACCTGTTCGCGCAGATAGGTGCCGGCGACATCGGTGAAGCGGGGCACGACGGCCCTGCTGACCTCGACGATGGTCCGCGACAGGTCGAGCGAGGTGCCGATCTTCCCGCTGACCTCGTTGAGGAACTCCAGGCGCTCGCGCACGGCGACGTACTCGAGGTCCTCACCCTCGTCCGGTTCGTCCTGCGGCAGCGGCAGGCCCTCGGCGGCCGCCCGGGCCGCCCGCTCGCGGCGGGCCTTGCGCTCGGCACGCCGGGGCACACCCCAGTCGGGGGTGACCGGCACCCGGTCGTTCTGGCTGAACTCCAGGACCGGATAGCCCAGTTCAAGAACCTGCGCTGCGATGCGGGCGCTCTCGCCGACGCTCATGCTGGGCAGGATCTCGGGGAGCCGACGGGCGAGTTCGTCGGCGCCGGGGAAGTCGGTGTGCAGGGCGAAGGCGGGCGCGATCCGCTCCACGGCCGCACCGGCCTCGTCCAGGTCGAGATCCCGGCGCAGCCCACCGGCGTCGGCGGCCAGCACCAGCAGCCGCTCCCGGCCCGGGCCCACCAGCGGGTAGGCCCACCACAGGACGTCGACGCGGTTCGCGCCGGGCACGGTGAGACGGGCGCGGCCGGCGGCCGGGTAGGACAGACCGCCGTCGAGGGAGGACTCGAGATCGGGTCCGAGTCCGTCGTAGGCCGCGTAACCGCCGTAAGGCGAGGTGTCCTCCTCCTCCGGAAGTGCTCCGGAGACGGGCAGCAGGTCGGCCGCGGAGCGTCCGATGGCCTCGTCCTTGCCGGCGCCGAACAGACGGCTCGCACCCCGGCTCCAGTGGGAGACCAGGCCGTCACGGTCCACGACGACCACGGCCAGCGGGACCCGGCCGGCCGCGGCGTGTCCGTCCGCCGCACCGTTCCCAGCTCCGCGGCTGGGAGGTGCGCCCCTCTCGGTGCCACGGTCCATGGCCCAGGCCCTCTCTCCGCAAGATCTGTGCCGCCTGTTCCACCGTACGGCGCCGGGCGGTCACGGTGTGCGGCAACACGGGAATTGGCCCGGACCGGATCACCCCGGCGTGCGCCCCGCGCTGACGCACCGTCAGTCCCCGTGTCCCAGCTGGAGATCCCGCTCCGTGCGGCCGCCTCCGGCGACCTGGAGGACGGTGGCGACCGGCGGGTAACCGGCGGCGATGACCGTGTACTCGCCGCCGGCCAGGTCGCCGAAGCGGAAGGTGCCGTCGGGGCCGGTCGTGAGGGTGTCCACCACGTTGCCGGCGACGTCCAGGAGCGTCACGCGCGCGTCCTCGACGGATCGTCCGCCCCTGGCCCGCACGGTGCCGCGCAGCACCGCGCCGCCCGCGAGTTCGACGTCCTGGCGGGTCTCCCGGGACGCCCGGACGGTGACCGGAAGCGCCGCGGGGCGGAACGCGGGCGCGCCGGCGGCGAGGGTGTACTCTCCCGCGACCAGTTCGGTGATGGCGTAGGCGCCCTCCGGGCCGCTGCGGGTGGTGGCGACGACCTCGCCGCGCGCGTCGGTGAGGGTGACGGTCGCGTCCGGTACGGGTGCGCCACCGGTGAACACACGGCCGGCGAGCCGTCCGGCGCCGCCGAGGACGATGTCCAGGTCGACGGGGCGGTCGCCGATCGTCACGGAGACGGCCTGCGGCTGGTGGCCGCTCGCGGCGGCGATGAGGACGTACGCCCCCGGCCCGGGCGTCGACAGCGCGAACCGTCCGTCCTCGCCGCTGGCACCGCGCCCGGTCTGCGCCCCGGCGACGTCGATGAGGGTGAGGGCGGCCCGGGGGACGACGCTCCCGTCGGTGTGCCGCACCGTGCCGCACACCGGGAGCGCGGTGGCGTGCGGCGAACGGGACTGCGGGATCGGGGCGGTCTCCGTGTCGGCGGTGTGGGACACCAGCGGTTTCTCCTTGAGGAAGAAGGCGATGAGCAGACCGAGGACGAGCACCGGCACGAGGTAGAGGAAGATCCTCGGCATGGCGTCGGCGTAGGCCCGGATGTAGCCGTCGCGCAGCGCCGGGGGCAGACCGTGGACGAGCTGCGGGGTGAGGGACTCGGGGTCGGGCAGCCCTTCGACGGTGGGGAGTCGCTGCTGCAGTGAATCCGCGAGCCGGTGGGCGAAGAGGGTGCCGAAGACCGCCGCTCCGACGCTGCCGCCGATCTGCCGGAAGTAGTTGTTGGCGCTGGTGGCGGTGCCGAGGTCGGCCGGGCGGACCGAGTTCTGCACGGCGAGCACCAGTACCGGCATCACCATGCCGATCCCGGTGCCGAGGACCGCCATCCAGATGCTGTAGTGCAGCCGGGGCGTGTCCATCTCCAGGCGGGACAGCAGCCACATGCCGACGGCAGAGAGGGCACTGCCGAGGATCGGCCAGATCCGGTAGCGGCCGGTGTGGCTGATGAGCTGTCCGGCGACGACGGAGGCGCCGACGATGCCGGCCATCATGGGCAGCATCAGCAGGCCGGACTCGGTGGCGCTCGCGCCGTCGACCATCTGCAGGAAGGTCGGCAGATAGCCGGCGGCCCCGAAGAGCGCGACCCCGATCACCAGGCCCACCAGGCCCGTGACGTTGAAGACGGAGTCCCTGAACAGCCGGAGCGGGATGAGGGGTTCGGCCGCGACGTGCTCGGCGACCAGGAAGAGGACGGTGGAGGCCACAGCTCCGGCCCCGAGGCCGAAAATCATCCGGGAGTCCCAGGCGTACTCGGTGCCGCCCCAACTGGTCAGCAGCACCAGGCAGGTGGAGGCCGCGGCGAGCAGCAGTGCGCCGGGCAGGTCGAGCCGGGGCCGCACCCGGGGCTTCGGAAGCTTCAGTACGGCGGTGACGACGGCCAGGGTCAGCAGCCCGAAGGGCACGTTGACGTAGAAGCACCACCGCCAGGACAGGTGGTCGGTGAACCAGCCGCCGAGCAGCGGGCCCGCGACGGAGGCGAGTCCGAAGGCGGCGCCGATCAGGCCCATGAAGCGGCCGCGCTGCCGGGGCGGCACGATGTCGGCGATGATCGCCTGCACACCGATCATGAGGCCGCCCGCGCCGACGCCCTGCACCGCGCGGAAGGCGATCAACTGGTCCATGGTCGCGGCCCGTCCGGCCAGCGCGGAGCCGGCGACGAAGACGACGATCGCGAACTGGAAGACGCCCTTGCGGCCGAGCAGGTCGCCGAGCTTGCCGTAGACCGGCAGTCCGATCGTGGCGGTGAGCAGGTAGGCGGTGATCGCCCAGGACATCCGGTCCAGGCCGTGCAGTTCACCGACGATCCTGGGGAGTGCGGTGGCGACGATCATCTGCTCCAGCGCGGCGAGCAGCAGCGCGAGCATCAGCCCGAAGAAGATCAACCGTACCCGGCGCGGGCCGAGTTCGACGGTGGGGGCGGGGGCTTGCGGTGGCGCTTCGAGCCTTTCCTCGTGCGTCGCAGTCGTCACGCCCACGTCCCGCTCCCCTCGTCGCGCCTGACCCGCATTTCCCGCATAAGGCGACAACTACGAGCAAGCGCGACGAGTTACGGCACGCCGGAGGGCCGTACGGAGATCCACTCGATCCGGTGACCGAGGGCAACGTCCGCCCGGCACCGGGGACTTACTTCTCGACCTCGGCGGCGAGCCGGTCGAGGAGGGAGTCGTAGATCCGGCCGAGGCCCTTGGGGGCGAAGGTCTTCTCGAAGAAGCCGCCGATACCGCCGGCGCCCTGCCAGGTGGTGGTCACGACGACGCGGGACTTGCCCTCGCCGGCCGGGGTGACCCGCCAGGTGGTGACCATGGAGGAGTTGCGGTCCTTCTCGACGAGCTCGCCGTCGGTGGGCTCGGTGACCTCCAGGAGGCAGTCGCGCACGCGCTTGCTGGTGGCCTGGAGCTTCCAGTGGACGAGGGTGCCCTCGCCGTCGCCGCCCTCGCGCACCTCGTACTCGCTGAACTGCTCGGGCAGCACCTTCGAGCGCGTGCCGCTGTAGTCGGCGACGGCGTCGAACACCTTCTCCGCGTCCGCCGCGACGATCCGCTCCGTAGTGGCCTCGACCTGCGCCATCGACTTCCTCCAGGACTTCGGGTTCTCGGGTGTTCTCGGGCTGGGGGCAAGCCAACCACCCCCGCCTGCGGGCGCCCAAATCGGGGTTGCACAGAAAATCGAACAAGTGTTTCACTCAAGGGGCAGTGCTACCGAGGAGGCCTCATGCGCTGGGAGAACCTCACCGAGTCCGCGGAACACGGACGGGCCGACGCCGCTCTCTTCGGCGCCGACGCGGTGGTCAGCCGTACCTTCGACACACCCGAGTTCGCCGGGATCACGTTCCACGAGATCCGGGCCCGCTCGATCATCAACCGGGTGCCGGGCGCCTCCCGCATGCCCTTCGAGTGGACGGTGAACCCCTACCGGGGCTGCTCCCACGCGTGTGTGTACTGCTTCGCCCGCAAGACCCACAGCTATCTCGACCTGGACACCGGTCTCGGCTTCGACTCGCAGATCGTGGTCAAGGTGAACGCCCCCGAGCTGCTGCGCCGCCAGCTGGGCTCGCGCCGCTGGGCCGGCGACCACATAGCGATGGGCACCAACGTCGACTGCTACCAGCGCGCGGAGGGCCGCTACCGGCTGATGCCGGGCATCCTCGCCGCCCTGCGCGACCACGCGAACCCCTTCTCGATCCTGACGAAGGGCACACTGATCCTGCGCGACCTGGACCTGCTCCGGCAGGCCGCCGCGGTGACGGACATCGGCATCTCGGTCTCGGTCGGCTTCACCGACCCGGAACTGTGGCGCACGGTGGAGCCGGGTACACCCGCCCCGGAGCGCCGCCTGGACGTCGTACGGACACTGGGCGAGCACGGCATCGGGTGCGGGGTGCTGATGGCGCCGGTGATCCCGTTCCTGAGCGACACTCCGGCGCAGCTGCGGGCGACCGTGCGCGCGATCGCCGCCTCGGGGGCCACCTCGGTCACCCCGCTGGTGCTGCATCTGCGGCCCGGCGCCCGGGAGTGGTTCATGGCCTGGCTGAACCGGGAGCACCCGTATCTGGTACGCCGTTACGAGCGGCTCTACGCGGACGGCGCCTACGCTCCGAAGTGGTATCAGCGCCGGATCACCCGTCAGGTCCATGAGCTGGCCCAGGAGTACGGCATCGGTCCCACGGGCGCGGGGATGCCCCGGCGGATCCGGGAGCCGGAGCCCGAGGTCGAGCCGATGTCCGAACCTGTCCAACTCACGTTGATCTGAGAGCGTTCGAGCGCATCGGACTGCCCAATCGGGTCAACTATCGTCAGAACAGGTTCTTCCGGGCGCACTTTCCGGGACGATGCGGCAGGGACCGTGACCCGCGCGGTCCGGAACCCTCCGTCCTGGGAGGACCCCATGAGAAAACGCGCAGCCGTGCTGTGCGGTGCCGCGGTCGTCGTGGCCGGGACCTTCACCTCGGTCCCCGCCGACGCCAGCGCCCCTCACACCACACCATCCGTCCACGCCGCGAAGCTCACCTGGAAGAAATGCGGCACCGCCGACTACCCGACGCTTCAGTGCGCGTCCCTCAAGGTGCCGCTCGATCACGCGAACCCGGGCGGGCAGCAGATCACCCTCGCGCTGTCCCGGGTCCCGCACACCGCGAAGAAGTACCAGGGCCCCCTGCTGGTCAACCCCGGCGGCCCCGGCGGCAGCGGTCTGACGTTCGCCGGGTTCATCGCCTCGGGCCTGCCCAAGGCCGTCGCGGCCCAGTACGACGTCATCGGCTTCGACCCGCGCGGGGTGGGCAAGAGCAAGCCCGCCCTCGACTGCAAGCCGGGTCACTTCAACCCGGTGCGCCCGAACTCCGTGCCGAGCACACCCGCGATCGAGAGGGCCAACCTCAAGCGCGCCCAGTCCTTCGCCGCCGCCTGCGGCCGGAAGTACGCGAGCGTGCTGCCGTACATCGACACCATCAGTGCCGTTCGGGACATGGACTCGATCCGCCAGGCCCTCGGCGCCAGGAGGATCAACTACTTCGGTTACTCGTACGGCACCTACCTGGGCGCGGTCTACGCGAAGCTCTTCCCGCACCAGGTGCGCCGCCTGGTCCTGGACTCGATCGTCGACCCGACCGGCGTCTGGTACGACGACAACCTCGCCCAGGACTACGCCTTCAACGACCGGCACCGCGCACTGATGGCCTGGATCGCCAAGTACGACACCACGTACAAGCTCGGCACCGACCCGGAGAGGATCGAGGCCAAGTGGTACGCGATGCGGGCGGCCCTCGCCAAGAAGCCCGCGGGCGGCAAGGTCGGCGCCTCCGAGCTGGAGGACACCTTCATCCCGGGCGGCTACTACAACGGCTACTGGCCCTACCTGGCCGAGGCGTTCGCGGCGTACGTGAACCACAAGGACACCGACCCGCTGGTCGAGGCGTACGAGAACTTCGCCGCCGTCGACGCCTCCGGGGACAACGGCTACAGCATCTACACCTCGGTGCAGTGCCGTGACGCCTCCTGGCCGCGCGACTGGCGCCAGTGGCAGAAGGACAACTGGGACGTGTACGAGAAGGCGCCGTTCATGGCCTGGAACAACGCCTGGTACAACGCACCGTGCGCGTTCTGGCCCACGAAGTCGCTGAGCCCGGTGAACATCGCCAACGGCAAGCTGCCGCCGGTTCTGCTCTTCCAGGCGACGAACGACGCGGCCACCCCGTACGAGGGCGGTGTCACGGTGCACCGGCTGCTGGCGGGCTCCAGTCTCGTCGTCGAGGAGGGCGGCGGGAACCACGGCGTCACGCTCAGCGGGAACACGTGCCTGGACACGTACCTGGCCACGTATCTGACCGACGGCAAGGTGCCGCGTGGCGGCGGCGAGGCCGACGCGGTCTGCCAGGCGCTGCCCGATCCGAAACCGCTGACCGCCAAGGCGGCGTCGACATCCTCGCGCGGCGCGGCGCTGCACCGGCTGCTCGGCTCCCGCGGCTGAGCGTCCGAGGCTCCTTCGGGGACCGGAACTGTCAGTGGCGTGGTCCACCATGGACGCAGTGAGCTGACCAGGATTCCCGCCCCCGACGGGGTGGCCCCCGCGGCCCAGTACTCCCACGTGGTGCTGGGCCGCGGCCGCTTCGTGGCGGTCTCGGGCCAGGTCTTCGAGAACCTCCGGCGCTGTCCGGCCGCCGCCGGAGCGACCTTCGACGACGTCCTCAAACTCACCTACTCCGTCACGGACATGGCCCACCTGCCGGCGATCCGAGCGGCCCGCGCCGCGCACAGAGGCGTTCGCGGTGCTGCGGGAGTAAATCGAAGGCCGTCGGGGGCGGTGGCTGCCTAGGGTGCCGTCATGGACGACCCTCTCCTCATCCGCGAGATGACCCTCGCCGACTGCGACCGCGTCGCCGAGATCCGGATCCGGGGCTGGCAGAGCGCGTACCGGGGCCTCATGCCTCAGCCGTTCCTCGACGCGCTCAGTGTGAGAGAGGACGCCGAGCGCCGCCGGGCCCGGTTCGGGCAGGGCGGCGCCGCCGTGGTGGACCTGGTCGCCGAGCGGGACGGCGAGATCCTCGGCTGGGCCTGCCACGGCCCCTACCGCGACGGCGACATCCGCACCGAGGACGCCGAGTTGTACGCGATCTACGTGGACCCGCGGCGGTACGGCAGCGGTCTCGGACACGCCCTGCTCCAGGAGTCCGTACGCCGCTGCGCGACTGCCGGCCGACGGTGCCGAGGACCCCTACGACGTGGACGGCGTCCTCGTGCCCGAGGTGCGGTACCTGAAGGACCTGTCCCTGTGACACCTCACCTCTGCCGGGGGATCCGCGCGAGCGCCCGCACCGCCGCCTCCGCCAGCGACGGATGCGCGAGAGCCTCGTGCAGTACGGGTCTGGCCCGGGCGTCGGCCAGCGTGCCGAGCCCCTCCACGCAGGCGAGCGCCACGCGGCGGTAGGGATCGCGCGGGTGCAGTCGGCGCTCCAGTGTGGTGATGAGGGCGGGCACGGACTCGGGGGCGCGCAGTTCGGCCAGCAGCCGGACCGGGTGCAGGGCGTAGGCGACCCTCAGTTCGTTGGTGGCGAGGGCGGCGGCCGCGCGGGCCGTGCGCGGGTCGTCGAGCCGCGCGAGGGCGTACGCGGCGGCGGCGCAGCGCGGCGGATCGCGGTGGTTGAGGAGCAGGACGAGCGACTCGAAGGCCCGGCGGTCCCCGGCGAGGCCGAGCCGGAACGCGGCCAGTTCCCGGGCCCACAACGGCTGTCCGGGTTCGGTGAGCACTCCGGCCAGCTCGTCCGGGTCCTCGGTCGCCACCAGACGGTCGAAGGCGGCCGACGCTCCCGACTCCCGCCGTAAGCGCTCCGTGAGCGATCGCAACTCTTCGTCCATGAACCCGAGGTTAGGCGGCCCGCCCGGGGCGCGGGACGTACATCACAAATCCGGGGGCTGGCGCGCTCGTTACCCACCGGTTAAGCTCAGACGAGCGAGTTACCCACTCGCGGAACTCCTTGCGGTGGCCTGGTGACGCAGCCGCCGTGAGAGCAGTCGGTTCGGTACCTCAGGTACCACCAGTACGACCCGGCCTGGGACAGGGCCGGTCGGATCCACCGTTCTCCGGGCCTGTGCAAGGCCTGTGACGACGGCCCGGGCGTGTGCGCTCGCAGCCCGGCAACACCCGCACGCAGCAGTTCCTCACGCACCCGGTGCGCCCCTCGGCGTACCGGGTCGCGTTCCCAGTCGTCACCCTCATTCCTGGAGTTCCGCGATGGCCACTCCCCTGTCCGACCCCTCTCTGTCCCCTCTCCAGACGATCGCCGTCGTGGGCCTCGGCACCATGGGCACCGGTATCGCCGAGGTCCTCGCCAGGGCCGGCCGCAATGTCGTCGGCATCGACATCAGCGAGGCACAGACCGCCAAGGCCGTCGCCACCCTGGAGACCGCGACGGCCCGTGCCGTGGAGCGCGGCCGGCTCACCGAGCAGGAGCGCGCGGACGTCCTCGCCCGCGTCCACGTCTCCACCGACCTGCGGGCGGCTGCCGACGCCGGCCTCGTCATCGAGGTGGCTCCGGAGTCGTACGAGATCAAGCACCAGATCTTCCGCGAACTCGACGGGATCGTGCGCCCCGAGACGATCCTCGCGACCGGCACCAACGCCCTGTCGGTGACCCGGCTGGCCGCCGACTCGGCCCGCCCGGAGCGGGTGCTGGGCCTGCACTTCTTCAACCCGGCGCCCGCGATGAAGCTGGTCGAGGTCGTCTCCTCGGTGCTCACCGCCCCGGCGGCCGTCACCGCGGTCACCGACCTCGCCCTCGATCTCGGCAAGGAGCCCGTCGCGGTCGGCGACCGGCCCGGTTTCGTCGCCGACGGGCTGCTGTTCGGCTACCTCAACCAGGCGGCCGCGATGTACGAGGCGAAGTACGCCTCCCGCGAGGACATCGACGCGGCGATGCGGCTCGGCTGCGGTCTGCCCATGGGCCCGCTCGCCCTGCTCGACCTGATCGGCGTGGACACCGCCCGCACCGTCCTGGAGGCCATGTACGCCGAGTCCCAGGACCGGCTGCACGCCCCCGCCCCGATCCTCAAGCAGCTCAGCGAGGCGGGCCTGACCGGCCGTAAGTCGGGACGCGGCTTCTACACGTACGAGGCTCCGGGCAGCGCGACGGTCGTGCGGGACGCGCTGACACCCTCGGAGAGCTCCGCGCAGGCCCAGGGCCGCGAGGTCCGTTCCGTCGGGGTCGCGGGCTCCGGGACCATGGCGTCCGGTATCGCGGAGGTCTTCGCCAAGGCCGGGTACGACGTCGTGCTCGCCGCCCGCAGCGAGGAGAAGGCGCAGACGGCCAAGGCCCGTATCGGCAAGTCTCTTTCGCGCTCTGTCGACAAGGGCCGCATGACCGCCGAGGCCGCCGCGCAGACCCTGGACCGGATCACCGCGGCGGGCTCCTACGAGGCGTTCGCGGACGTCGACCTGGCCGTCGAGGCCGTCGCCGAGGACCTGGAGATCAAGCGGCAGCTGTTCCAGGCCCTGGACAAGGTCTGCAAGCCGGGCGCGGTCCTGGCCACCACGACCTCCTCGCTGCCCGTCGTCGCCTGTGCCCGTGCCACCTCGCGCCCGCAGGACGTGATCGGCATGCACTTCTTCAACCCGGCGCCCGCGATGAAGCTGGTCGAGGTCGTCCGCACGGTCCTGACGGCCGAGGACGTCCACGCGACGGTCCGCGAGGTCTGCGGCAGGATCAGGAAGCACGCGGTGGACTGCGGTGACCGCGCGGGCTTCATCGTGAACGCCCTGCTGTTCCCGTACCTCAACAACGCGATCAAGATGGTGCAGGAGCACTACGCGTCGCTCGACGACATCGACGCGGCGATGAAGCTGGGCGGCGGCTATCCGATGGGCCCCTTCGAGCTGCTGGACGTCGTCGGCCTGGACGTCTCGCTTGCGATCGAGAAGGTCCTGCACCGCGAGTTCCGCGACCCGGGTCTGGCTCCGGCCCCGCTCCTGGAGCACCTGGTGGCAGCCGGCTGCCTCGGCCGCAAGACCGGCCGTGGCTTCCGCGAATATGCCCGCCGCTGAGCACGTCGGCGACTGGTTCACCGACGGCGAGGACTGGGGCGGACTGCTCGATCCGGGCAGTCCTCCCCCGCCCGCGAGACCTGGCGGCTCCCCGCCGGCCCGGGGCGGGACAAACCCCGGACACGCGCACCAACCTGCGCACATGCAGTACGTTCGGGTCATGCCCCAGCCCGCCAAGTCGTCCCGTACACCAGCCACGCCCGATGCGCCGGAGAGTGCCGCAGGAAATCGTGCGGCCGCCCAGCGGCTCAAGATGCGCCGAGAGCTGGCCGCCGCCGCGATGGAGCTGTTCTCCACCAAGGGGTACGAGGCGACGACCGTCGACGAGATCGCGGCCGCGGCCGGTGTCGCCCGCCGCACCTTCTTCCGCCACTTCCGCTCCAAGGAAGAGGCGATCTTCCCCGACCACGACGACACCCTGATCCGGGCGGAGGCCGTGCTGAACGCGGCCCCCGCGCACGAGCACCCGCTCGACACGGTGTGCCGCGGCATCAAGGAAGTCATGAAGATGTACGCGGCCCGGCCGGAGATCTCGGTCGCCCGCTACAAGCTGACGCGCGAGGTGCCGACGCTGCGGGAGGCGGAGATCGCCTCGGTGGCCCGCTACGAGCGGCTGTTCACGCGGTATCTGCTCGGGCACTTCGACGAGCACGCGCACGACGACGACGCGAACGACGACCCCCTGCTGGCGGAGGTCGCCGCGTCGGCCGTGGTCACCGCGCACAACCATGTGCTGCGGCGGTGGCTCCGGGCCGGCGGGCAGGGGGACGTGGAGGCGCAGCTGGACCACGCCTTCGCGATCGTGCGCAAGACCTTCGGGACCGGGATCGGGGCGGGCCGCACCGCGACCGCTCAGCCGCCGACCGCCGCGACGGTCTCCACCCAGGGCGAGGTCCTGGTCGCGCTCGCCCGCACCGACGCGCCGCTGGACGAGGTCATGCGCACCATCGAGCAGGCACTCAAGGAGCATTCCTGACGTACACGTCAAGGGGCCGGTACCGGGAAAACCCGGTACCGGCCCCTTTTCGCGTTCGAAGAAAAGTTTCTCTTCGAACTCTTCGCCAAGGATGCCCCAGCTCCTTCGCGATCTTCACCGAAAATCCCGCTCGTGGTCCGACGGCATGGCAGGCTTTCCGATCGTCGGACAGAAGACCCACGGGCCCGGGGAGGCCTGCGGTCTCGGCGTGAACACCGGAAAAAGCCTCGGGGAACAGGGGAATGAGGCTCGGTGCGCGCCCTCACAGTCCTTTCGCCGCCTGCCCGCGGCATTTCTCAGGGGGGATTACCTTGTCCTTTTCCACTCCGCCAGCCGTCGGCATCATCGGGCTCGGCTATGTCGGGCTGCCGACGGCTCTCGCCCTGCTGGAGTCGGGTCTCACGGTCATAGGACTCGACGTGGACGCCGCCCGGCTGGACGCCATCCGCGAACACCGTGTCGACCTGGTCCCCGACGACCACCGCCGACTGCGCGTCCACACCGGTGACGGCCCGGGCGCCGACCGGTTCGTCCTGACCACCGACCCCACGGCCCTGCGCGCCGCCGAGACGGTCCTGATCTGCGTCCCGACCCCCGTCGACGACCACCTGGTGCCCGACCTGCGGGCGCTGTCCGGCGCCTGTGCCACCGCCGCGGCCCAGGCGGTCCCCGGACAGACCCTCGTGCTGACCTCGACCAGCTACGTCGGCACCACCCGGGACCTGCTGCTGGGCCCGCTCGCCGAGCGCGGACTGCGGGTGCCCGAGGACCTGAGCGTCGCCTACGCCCCGGAGCGCATCGACCCGGGCAGCACCGAACACACCCAGAGCACGACCCCGCGGGTGGTCGGAGGAGTGAGTCCCGAGTGCACCCGACGCGCCGCCGACGTGCTGCGGCGCACCGGCGCCGAGGTGCACGAGGTGCTCTCGCCCGAGGCCGCCGAGATGACCAAGCTGCTGGAGAACACCTTCCGCGCGGTCAACATCGCCCTGGCCAACGAGTTCGCCACCATCTGCGGGGAGTTGGGCCTGGAGGCCCTGGAGGTCATCCAGGCGGCGGCCACCAAGCCGTACGGCTTCATGCCGTTCTTCCCCGGTCCCGGAGTGGGCGGGCACTGCATCCCCTGCGACCCGCACTACCTGCTGTGGCAGTTGCGCGAGAAGCGGGTCGCCTCGCCGCTGATCGACACGGCGATGACCGCGATCGCCACCCGGCCGCACGCGGTGGTGCAGCGCGCCCGGGACGTCCTCGCCGACCGGGGTGTGCCGCTGCGCGCGGCCCGGGTGCTGGTGGTCGGGGTGGCGTACAAACCGGGGGTGGCCGATCTGCGGGAGTCGCCGTCGCTGGAGATCATGGCCGCCCTCGGCGAGTCCGGCGCCGAGGTGGCCTACACCGACCCGCTGATCCCCTCGGTGTCCGTGGGCGGGCGGTGGCTGCGGTCCGAGCCCGAGCCCGGCGAGCGGGACTGGGACCTGGTGCTGGTCCACTGTGTGCACCCACGGCAGGACCTGTCGTGGATCGGGGACGACGTCCCGGTCCTGGACACCACCTACCGGCTGCAGGACTTCAAGCACCGGGCGGTGGTATGAGCGTCCAGGCCCAGCGGCCCGCCACACCCGGCGGGCCCGAGCCCTCCCCGTTCGTGCCCGGTCAGCGCGGCGCGCCGCCGGTCGGCCGAGCCCGCCTCACGGCGCTGACCGACCGCATGGACCCGGGCGTACGGCACGCCGCCCGCCGTCTGCTCGTGGTGATCATGCTGCTCCCGCTGCTGCTGATCCTGGCCCACGAGGCACCCCGGCTGGTCCAGGCCCCCCTGGTCCTCGGGTACGGCTTCCTGGTCCTGACGGTGACCGTCTCCATGCTGTTCATCGCCTACAGCCGCTACGACGACCCGTCCCGGCGGACGCTGCGTGGGCGCCCCCGTCACCTGGACCGCTTCCCCGAGCTGCCCGCGCGAGCACGGGTGAGCTTCCTGGTGGCGGTCAAGGACGAGGAGGACGGCATCGAGGCGTGCGTGCGTTCGATGGCCGGGAGCGACTACCCGAACCTGCAGATCGTGGTGGTCGACGACGCCTCCACCGACGGCACCCCCGCGGTGCTGCGGCGGCTGGCACGTGAACTGCCCCTGCGGGTGCTCTACCTGGAGCACAACGTCGGCAAGAAGCACGCCCTGGTCCGGGCCGCCGAGCTCGCGGACGGGGACATCCTCGCCTTCACCGACTCCGACTGCGTGCTCGCCCCCGACGCGTTGCGGCGGTGTGTGACCGCGCTGGCGCTGCACCGGGAGCTGGGCGCGGTCAGCGGCCACGCCCGGGCGCTGAACGCCGACGAAAGCGTGCTGTCCAAGGCCCAGGACGTCTGGTACGAGGGCCAGTTCCGGGTCGCCAAGGCCGCGGAGGCGACCTTCGGGTCCGTCTCGTGCGTGTCCGGGCCACTCGCCGTGTTCCGCCGGGACGCGATTGTCAACTATCTCCCCGCCTGGGCCGGCGACCGTTTCCTCGGTGGTGAATTCCGGTTCGCCACCGACCGGCAGCTGACGGGATACGTCCTGGGCCAGAAATGGAAGGGGCGGAAACTCAAGGCGCAATACGCCGATTCCCCTTTCGTCACCGAGCGGAATCACCCGGAACTGCCGTGGCGTATCGGCTATGTGCAGTCCGCGAAGGTCTGGACGACCGTTCCGGCTCGATTCAGGCCTTTCATGCGGCAGCAGGTGCGCTGGAAGAAGAGCTTCATCCGCAATCTGTTCTTCACCGGAACCTTCATGTGGCGGCGCGGGCTCGGTCCTGCGGTGCTCTTCTACGGGCACGTCCTGTGGGTGCTGTGTGCTCCGCTGATGGCCGTACGCCACCTGGTCTGGGCCCCGTACCACGGGCTGTGGTTCCTGACCGGGCTGTATCTGGGGGGCGTCCTGCTCAAGGGCGTGGTGTGGGGCCTGGCCTTCAAGGCGGACAACCCCCGATCCACGCGGTGGCGGTACCGGCCGCTGATGAGCCTGCTGTCGTCGCTGGTGCTGTCCTGGCTGCTGCCGTACTCGCTGCTGACCATCCGGCGCGGCGTCTGGTCGAGGAGGCTGTCGTGAAGGCCGTTCGAGCCGTCGGGCGGGGGCTGGCCGCGCTGCTGGCCGCGGGCGTCGTCATCGCCCTGTATCTGCTGGTGCTGACCCGGGGGAGCTGGCAGCCGTGGACCGCCCTGTGACCGGGAGGCGGTCCCGCCTCACCGCCCGTCTGCGCCGCGGCACCCTGCGCGGCGCCCTGGCCGCACTGACCGCGCTGGTGCTCACCGTGCCCTTCGTGGTCGCCTGGCGTGTCTACGTCGACCAGCGCAACGTGACCCGCCAGGTGAGCGTGCCGGCCGCGCACGTCGACGCGGCGACCGCCGCCCGCTGGAAGGCCGTCGGAGCCGGTCTTCCGGAACGCGCGGCGCCGGTGATCCTCACCTACCACGACCTCAAGCCGCACAGCGGCAGCCGCTACATCGTGGACCCGGCCGTGTTCGAACGGCAGCTCAGCGCCCTCCGGGCGGCGGGCTACCGCACCCTCACCACCGACGAGTTCGTCGCCTACCTGCTCGGCGGCCCGGTGCCGCCGCGCTCGGTGATGCTGACCTTCGACGACGGCACCCACGGCCTGTGGACCTACGGGGACCGCATCCTCGCACGGCACCGCATGAACGCCGTCTCGTTCCTCATCACCGGCAGGGTGGGCCGGCACCGGCCCTACTACCTGTCCTGGCAGGAGATCGCCCGGATGGCCCGCTCGGGCCGCTGGGACTTCGAGGACCACACCCACGACCTGCACAGCCGCACCCGGATCGGCCCGCACGGTGAGCTGGGCTCACTGCTCGCCCACCGCAGGTACCTCGCCTCCACCGGCCGTCTGGAGAGCACGGACCACTACCAGCGCAGGGTCAGGGCGGACTTCACCAGCTCCCTGGCGGACTTCGAACGACACGGCCTGCCCCGGCCCAGTCTGTTCGCCTATCCCTTCTCGGAGTCGGCGGACCCGCAGCAGACGTCGTATGTGCGCGACCTGATCGAGCGGACCTTCGCGGCGGCCCTGACGGACAAGACGTTCGCCCCCGAGCCGGCGGCCCGCAGATCGGCTGTCCACCAGGAGTACCAGCGTCTCGAGGTCTTCGCGGACACCACCCCCGACGCCCTGCTCGCGCAGGTGGCGGCCCGTACGCCGGTGCCGCCGACGGGTGACCCGCTGCGCTTCCCGGAGCGCTGGACGGGCATCAGCTGGAAGCCGCTCGGAAGCACCGACGTGCTCACCGGGAAGGGCTCGGTTTCCGACCACTACGTCTACGGCGCCTACGCTCCGTACGGCGCCGCCGACTGGGACCACTACTCGGTCACCGCCGGGCTGACCGCCCTGCCCGCGCGAGGCGGCAGCGCCACGGTGTTCGCGCGGGTCGGCGGGGACGCCACGGTCGGGGTGCGTGTCTCCCACGGCACCGCCCAGGTGGTCGGCGGCCGGACGCGGAACCGTGTCCTCGCGGAACACGCGCTGACTCCCGGCCCCTCCCACGAGGTCCGGCTGACCGTGGACGGTGCCCGGACCGAGGCGGTGGTGGACGGCCGCCACCGGTTCACGGTGCCGAACAGCAGCGGGGTGCGCGGCACCGGCGGGATCGCCCTGGCCCTGTCCCAGGGGGAGACCGGCCCGTCCTGGCCCGCGTTCAGCCACGTGGAGACCGCCCCGCTGCCCGGCTCGCCGGCCGTCGCGGGGCCCTTCGACGGTCCCGCCGGCTGGACCGACGGGGACGGCCGCCGGGCGCGGGCGGTCATCGGGGCCGGCGGTGTGCAGCCGATCGGCTCGCGCGGCTGGGCCTTCGCCGCCTACCGGCCCGGCAGCACCGCGCACTGGTCCGGCTACTCGCTGAACACCCGGCTCACAGGCCTGTCGGAGGAGGGGCTGCACAGCTCGGTCGTGGTGCGCCGGGGCGCCCCGGACCAGCTCACGGTCCGCCTCTCCCGCGGCTGGATCACCGTCCTGTCCGGGCCCGGCGCCCACCCTCGTACCGTGCTCTCCCGCAAGCTGCCGGACGCCGCGGAGCGGGATGTGCGGGTGTCGGTCGGGCCACGGACCACCGACGTCACCGTCGGTGCCGGGCTGGTGCACACGTCCGTCCCCGCCGCGGGCGGCACCGGTGGCATCGCGCTCGGCGTCTACCGGCGGTCGGAGGCCCAGCCGTGGCCCGGGTTCGCGGACTGCGCGGTCGACGGAGGGCGTACGGCGTGATCCGGCGGCTCGTGCGGCGTCGGCGGGCAGGACTCCTCACCGGGGTCCTGCTCGCCGTGCTGCTGGTGTCGGCGTTCGCGGGCGGACTGACGCTGCGCGACGCAGGCCGGGGCGACCCGCCCGCGGAGTTCCGGCCCGAGTTTCCCGAACGGGGCCTGGTCACCAACGAGTTCGCGTACTGGCACCCCGACGCCCCCGGCGCCCGCCACTCCCCCGACTGGACCATGACCAGCGGCTCACTGTTCGGGCTCGACGGGGCGGGCTGGTCGGGGCATCCCGACGGTGAGCGTCCCGACGCCGAGTCCGCCCGGGCCACGGACTCGGCGGTCTTCCGGCTTGCCTCGCGGCGCCGCGACTTCGGTGACACCCGCCTCTCCCTGCGGCTGCGTCTGACGGACCTGGTGACGACACCGCGCACTCCGGCGCAGCCGTACGACGGTGTCCATCTGTGGCTGCGGTTCCACAGCGAGCAGGAGTGCTACGCGGTCAGCGTGATCCGGCGGGACGGGCAGGTCGTGGTGAAGCGCAAGACGCCCGGCGGCCCGGCCAACGGGGGCACTTACGTGACCCTTGCCAGCGCGTCCGCCTCGTTCCCGCCGGATGACTGGACCCAGGCCGTGGCCACCGCCACCGACCTCCCGGACCACCGGGTGCGCATCACCTTGGAACTCGGGGGCCGCCGGGTGCTGGACGTGACGGACGCCTCACCGGGGGGCCTGTACACACCCGGTGGCATCGGCGTCCGGGGTGACAACACGGAGTTCATGTTCCGTGACTTCACGGCACAACCGGAATGACGCAAACGGGACGAACACCCTACTCGCCAGTAGCTTTGATCGATCATCGCTCATTTGTTACGTAAAGATTTCATCTGAGAGCAATCTCTGGCACTCAGTGCCTTGCACGGTGGCACGCGGTGTCTTACGTTGAGGGGAGTCCGGGCGGCCGGCGTGCAGAGACCTTTCGTACGTCGGCTGTCCCAGCAAGTCATCGATTTGCCCGCCCGGACGCCTGCGTCACAGGCAACCTCCCGCGCCACAAAGCGCTGCCGAACAGCATGACCGCCGAACCGACGGCACCGACGTAACCCTCAGCGTCTCCCCTCAAGACGCCATTCGCCGGAGGCAACACCGTGACCGTGAAGGACATCCTGGACGCGATCCAGTCGCCGGACTCGACGCCGGCCGACTTCGCCGCCATGCCGCTCCCCGAGTCGTACCGCGCGATCACCGTGCACAAGGACGAGACGGAGATGTTCGCGGGCCTTGAGACCCGTGACAAGGACCCGCGCAAGTCGATCCACCTCGACGACGTGCCGCTGCCCGAACTCGGCCCGGGCGAGGCCCTGGTCGCCGTCATGGCATCGAGCGTCAACTACAACTCGGTGTGGACCTCGATCTTCGAGCCGCTGTCGACCTTCGGGTTCCTGGAGCGCTACGGCCGCACCAACGACCTGGCCAAGCGCCACGACCTGCCGTACCACATCATCGGCTCCGACCTCGCGGGCGTGGTCCTGCGCACCGGCCCCGGCGTCAACGCCTGGAAGCCCGGCGACGAGGTCGTCGCGCACTGTCTGTCCGTCGAGATGGAGTCCTCGGACGGCCACAACGACACCATGCTCGACCCCGAGCAGCGGATCTGGGGCTTCGAGACCAACTTCGGCGGTCTCGCCGAGATCGCGCTCGTCAAGTCCAACCAGCTGATGCCGAAGCCCGGCCACCTGAGCTGGGAGGAGGCCGCCGCCCCGGGTCTGGTCAACTCCACCGCCTACCGGCAGCTGGTCTCCCGCAACGGCGCCGGCATGAAGCAGGGCGACAACGTCCTGATCTGGGGCGCGAGCGGCGGGCTCGGCTCGTACGCCACGCAGTTCGCGCTGGCCGGCGGCGCCAACCCGATCTGTGTCGTCTCCAGCGACCAGAAGGCGGACATCTGCCGCTCCATGGGCGCCGAGGCGATCATCGACCGCAACGCCGAGGGCTACAAGTTCTGGAAGGACGAGCAGACCCAGGACCCCAAGGAGTGGAAGCGCTTCGGCAAGCGCATCCGCGAGCTCACCGGCGGCGAGGACATCGACATCGTCTTCGAGCACCCGGGCCGCGAGACCTTCGGCGCCTCCGTCTTCGTCACGCGCAAGGGCGGCACGATCACCACCTGTGCCTCGACCTCGGGCTACATGCACGAGTACGACAACCGCTACCTGTGGATGTCCCTGAAGCGGATCATCGGCTCGCACTTCGCCAACTACCGCGAGGCCTGGGAGGCCAACCGGCTCATCGCGAAGGGCAAGATCCACCCGACCCTCTCCAAGGTGTACTCCCTGGAGGAGACCGGCCAGGCGGCCTACGACGTGCACCGCAACCTCCACCAGGGCAAGGTCGGCGTGCTGTGCCTGTCCCCCGAGGAAGGTCTCGGCGTGCGCGACGAGGAGATGCGCGCCCAGCACATCGACGCCATCAACCGCTTCCGCAACATCTGAGACACCCGGGGTCATAGATGACTGAGCGTCAGCCCGCCGCAGGCAAGCGGGAGAAGGACCGGCCGTGGCTCATGCGCACGTACGCCGGTCACTCCACGGCCGAGGCGTCCAACGAGCTGTACCGGCGCAACCTCGCCAAGGGGCAGACAGGGCTCTCCGTGGCCTTCGACCTGCCCACGCAGACCGGTTACGACTCCGACCACATCCTCGCCCGCGGCGAGGTGGGCCGGGTCGGCGTGCCGATCGCGCACCTCGGTGACATGCGCCGGCTGTTCCAGGACATCCCCCTGGAGCAGATGAACACCTCGATGACGATCAACGCCACCGCCATGTGGCTGCTGGCGCTCTACCAGGTGGTCGCCGAGGAGCAGGGCGCGGACATCACCCAGCTCCAGGGCACGACCCAGAACGACATCGTCAAGGAGTACCTGTCCCGGGGCACGCACGTCTTCCCTCCGGTGCCGAGCCTCCGCCTGACGACCGACATGATCGCGTACACGGTCTCCCACATCCCCAAGTGGAACCCGATCAACATCTGCAGCTACCACCTGCAGGAGGCGGGCGCCACACCGGTCCAGGAGATCGCGTACGCGATGTCGACGGCGATCGCGGTCCTGGACGCCGTCCGGGACTCGGGACAGGTACCGCAGGAGCGCATGGGCGATGTCGTCGGCCGTATCTCCTTCTTCGTGAACGCGGGCGTCCGCTTCATCGAGGAGATGTGCAAGATGCGCGCCTTCGGCCGCATCTGGGACCAGGTCACGCGCGAGCGCTACGGCATCGAGAACCCCAAGCACCGCCGCTTCCGGTACGGCGTCCAGGTCAACTCCCTCGGACTGACCGAGGCGCAGCCGGAGAACAACGTCCAGCGGATCGTCCTCGAGATGCTGGCCGTGACCCTCTCGAAGGACGCACGCGCGCGTGCCGTCCAGCTGCCGGCCTGGAACGAGGCCCTGGGCCTTCCCCGGCCCTGGGACCAGCAGTGGTCGCTGCGGATGCAGCAGGTGCTGGCCTACGAGAGCGACCTGCTGGAGTACGAGGACATCTTCGAGGGCTCGCACGTCGTCGAGGCGAAGGTCGCGAAGCTCGTCGAGGAGTCCCTCGCGGAGATCGAGCGCATCCAGGAGATGGGCGGCGCGATGGCCGCCGTCGAGTCGGGCTACCTGAAGTCGCAGCTCGTCTCCTCGCACGCCGAACGCCGGGCTCGTATCGAGTCCGGGCAGGAGAAGATCATCGGCGTCAACATCTTCGAGACGACCGAGCCGAACCCGCTGACGGCCGATCTGGACACCGCGATCCAGACGGTGGACCCGGCCGTCGAGGCCCGCGTGATCGCCGGGCTGCAGAACTGGCGCGACACCCGCTACCAGCCGCCCTTCAACCACCCGCGCCCGTGCAAGGCGCTGGAGAAGCTGAAGGAGGCCGCCAAGGGCACCGCCAACCTCATGGAGGCCACCCTGGAGTGCGCCCGCGCGGGTGTCACGACCGGCGAGTGGGCCGGGGCCCTGCGGGAGGTGTTCGGCGAGTTCCGGGCGCCCACGGGCGTCTCCTCGGCGCCGGTCGCGGTCCCGGCGGAAGCCGGCTCGGCCATGGCCGACGTCCGCCGCCGGGTCGAGGTGACCGCCAAGGAACTCGGCGTCGGCAAGCTGCGCTTCCTGGTCGGCAAGCCGGGCCTGGACGGGCACTCCAACGGCGCCGAGCAGATAGCCGTACGCGCGAGGGACGCCGGCTTCGAGGTGGTCTACCAGGGCATCCGGCTGACTCCGGAACAGATCGTGGACGCGGCCCTCGCCGAGGACGTGCACGCGGTCGGCCTGTCCATCCTGTCCGGCTCGCACGCCCAGCTGGTGCCGGACGTCCTGGAAAGGCTCCATGTGGCAGGCGCCACAGATGTACCTGTCATCGCCGGTGGGATCATCCCCAATGGAGACGCCGAACAGCTCAGGGCTGCCGGCGTGGCCGCGGTCTTCACCCCGAAGGACTTCGACATCACCGGAATCATCGGCCGCATCGTCGACGAGATCCGGAAAGCGAACAAGCTCGACCCCCTGGAGGTCCCCGCATGACCACGCCCGTCAACCGTCTGCGTCCGCGACGCTCCTGTCTCGCGGTCCCCGGGAGCAACCCCCGCTTCCTGGAGAAGGCGCAGGGCCTCCCCGCCGACCAGGTCTTCCTCGACCTGGAGGACGCGTGCGCCCCGCTCGCCAAGCCCGAGGCGCGGCACACCATCGTCAAGTTCCTCAACGAGGGTGACTGGACCGGCAAGACGAGGGTCGTGCGCGTCAACGACTGGACGACCGAGTGGACGTACCGCGATGTCGTCACCGTCGTCGAGGGGGCCGGCCAGAACCTCGACTGCATCATGCTGCCGAAGGTGCAGACGGCCGAACAGATCGTCGCGCTCGACCTCCTGCTGACCCAGATCGAGAAGACCATGGGCTTCGAGGTCGGCAAGATCGGCATCGAGGCGCAGATCGAGAACGCGCAGGGCCTCAACAACGTCAACGAGATCGCGACGGCGTCCCAGCGGGTCGAGACGATCATCTTCGGCCCGGCCGACTTCATGGCGTCGATCAACATGAAGTCGCTGGTCGTGGGCGAGCAGCCGCCCGGCTACCCGGCGGACGCCTACCACTACATCCTGATGAAGATCCTGATGGCCGCCCGCGCCAACAACCTCCAGGCGATCGACGGCCCCTACCTCCAGATCCGCAACATCGACGGCTACCGCGAGGTCGCCCAGCGTGCCGCGGCCCTCGGTTTCGACGGCAAGTGGGTGCTGCACCCGGGCCAGGTCGAGGCGTCCAACGAGATCTTCTCGCCCTCCCAGGAGGACTACGACCACGCCGAGCTGATCCTGGACGCGTACGACTACTACACGTCCGAGGCGGGCGGCAAGAAGGGCTCGGCGATGCTCGGCGACGAGATGATCGACGAGGCCAGCCGCAAGATGGCGCTGGTCATCTCCGGCAAGGGGCGTGCGGCCGGTATGCAGCGCACCTCCAAGTTCGAGATCCCGGAGGCCTGAGCATGCAGTTCGGACGCACCTACGAGGAGTTCGAGGTCGGGGCGGTCTACAAGCACTGGCCCGGGAAGACGGTCACGGAGTACGACGACCACCTCTTCTGTCTCCTCACCATGAACCACCACCCGCTCCACATGGACGTCAACTACGCCGAGAAGACAACGGACTTCGGCAAGAACGTCGTGGTCGGGAACTACATCTACTCCCTGCTGCTCGGCATGTCCGTGCCGGACGTCTCCGGCAAGGCGATCGCCAACCTGGAGATCGAGTCACTCAAGCACGTGGCGCCGACCTTCCACGGCGACACGATCTACGGCCAGACGACCGTGCTCGACAAGTGGCCCTCCAAGTCGAAGAACGACCGCGGGATCGTGTACGTCGAGACCAAGGGCTACAAGCAGGACGGCACGCTGGTCTGCGTGTTCCGCCGCAAGGTCATGGTGCCCACCGAGACCTACATCAAGGAGCGCGGCGGCGAGCAGCCCGGCCGCCCGGAACTTCAGGAGGGCTGACCCCCATGGCACGCCTCGCCCAGACCGCCGGTCTGACCGACATCCAGCAGGAGATCCTGTCCACCGTCCGGGACTTCGTGGACAAGGAGATCATCCCGGTCGCGACCGAGCTGGAGCACCGCGACGAGTACCCGCAGCAGATCGTCGACGGGCTCAAGGAGTTGGGCCTGTTCGGCCTGATGATCCCCGAGGAGTACGGCGGTCTGGGCGAGTCCCTCCTGACGTACGCGCTGTGCGTGGAGGAGATCGCCCGCGGCTGGATGTCGGTCTCCGGCATCATCAACACCCACTTCATCGTGGCGTACATGCTCAAGCAGCACGGCACGCAGGAGCAGAAGGACCACTTCCTGCCGCGCATGGCGGCCGGCGACGTCCGGGGCGCCTTCTCGATGTCGGAGCCGGGTCTGGGTTCCGACGTGTCGGCCATCACGTCCAAGGCGGTCCGGGACGGCGACGAGTACGTCCTGAACGGTCAGAAGATGTGGCTGACGAACGGCGGAACGTCAACTCTGGTCGCCGTTCTCGTCCGAAGTGACGAAGGACACCCTGAGGGCACCGCGCCCCACAAGTCGATGACGACCTTCCTGATCGAGAAGGAGCCCGGTTTCGGAGAGGTCCGTCCCGGTCTCACCATTCCCGGGAAGATCGACAAGATGGGCTACAAGGGTGTCGACACCACCGAGCTGATCATGGATGGCCTGCGACTTCCGGCCAATCGGGTGCTCGGCGGGGCCACCGGCCGAGGTTTTTACCAAATGATGGACGGCGTGGAAGTGGGCCGCGTCAATGTGGCGGCACGTGGCTGCGGAGTCGCTCAGCGTGCCTTCGAACTCGGCGTCCGGTACGCCCAGCAGCGTCACACTTTCGGCAAACCGATCGCTCAGCACCAGGCGATTCAGTTCAAGCTGGCCGAGATGGCTACCAAGGTCGAGGCCGCGCATGCGATGATGGTCAACGCGGCTCGCAAAAAGGACTCCGGTGAGCGAAACGACCTTGAGGCAGGGATGGCGAAGTACCTCGCCTCCGAGTACTGCAAGGAGGTCGTGGAAGACGCCTTCCGGATCCACGGCGGCTACGGCTTCTCCAAGGAGTACGAGATCGAGCGCCTCTACCGTGAGGCTCCGATGCTGCTGATCGGTGAAGGTACCGCCGAGATCCAGAAAATGATCATCGGTCGCAGGCTGCTCGAAGAGTATCGGTTCCAGGGCTAGATGTCCGGATACGGGGTGTTTTCTTGGAGAAGAAGATCACACCCCGTCAGCACGGTTCAGCCGCCGACTCGGCTTCCTGGCTTGCCCAGTTGTGGCCCGCGACCGGTACGATCCCGGAAAGCCGCCGTCCCCCGTCTAGTGCGCGGCATCATCCGCTACGAAGGTCATCCATGCCCCACAGCCAAACCTCTGCACATCGCGACAGCCTGGCAGGCGTACGCCTCGCGCGCGGAGCATCGCCGTGGCTCCTGCCGACCGTCGCCACCGCAGCACTGAGCCTGGTACGCGCGCGCAGGTCCGGCGCCGCCAAGGCCGTCGCCGTGCCCGCCACCGCGCTGGCGGCGGGCATGCTGTGGTTCTTCCGCGACCCCGAGCGCGAGATCGCCCCGGGCCGGGTCATCTCGCCCGCCGACGGTGTGGTGCAGAGCATCATGCCGTGGAAGGACGGTCGCACCCGCGTCGCGATCTTCATGAGCCCGCTCAACGTCCACGTCAACCGCGCGCCGCTCTCCGGCACGGTGACCTCGGTCGAGCACATCCCCGGCGGGTTCGTTCCGGCGTTCAACAAGGAGAGCGAGAACAACGAGCGCGTCGTCTGGCACTTCGACACCGAGCTCGGTGACATCGAGATGATCCAGATCGCCGGCGCGGTGGCCCGTCGCATCGTGCCCTACATCCCGCAGGGCACGAAGGTCGAGCAGGGTGACCGCATCGGTCTGATCCGCTTCGGCTCGCGCGTCGACATCTACCTGCCCGAGGGCGTGGAGGTCGCGGTCGAGGTCGGCCAGAAGACGACGGCTGGGGTGACTCGCATTGACCGTGATTGATCCCGAGACACAGGCGGGCTGGGTGCCCGAGGCCGACGAGGTCGACGACGAGGAGGAGATGCCTCTTTCTCTCCGCCTCTCGATAGCGGACACCCTCACCCTCGGCAACGCCACGTGCGGCTTCATGGCGGTGTACTTCACCACCACCGGCATCCTGATCCCGCACCTGACCGACAGCCAGGAGTCCGGCATGGCGCGCAACAGCGCGGCCACGGCGGTCATCCTGATGCTGTGCGCGGCGGTCTTCGACCTCTTCGACGGCCTGGTGGCGCGCAAGCTGCGCTCCTCGCCGATGGGCGCCGAGCTGGACAACCTCTCCGACCTGATCAGCTTCGGCCTCGCGCCGGCGTACTTCGTGCTCGTCTACGGCATGGTCGCCGACGACGCGTCGCAGCGGGTGGCGGCGGTGGGGGCCGTGGTGGTGCTGCTTGCGGTGGTCCTCAGGCTGGCCAGATTCTCCTGCGTGACGGTGGCGAACGGCATGTTCCAGGGCATGCCGTCCCCGTTCGGCGCGCTCACGGTGGTCGCGATCGTGCTTCTGGAGCTGCCGTTCGTGGCGACGCTCCTGGCGATCCTGGGCACCGCGTGGCTGATGGTGAGCCGGGTGGAGTACCCGAAGCCGCGGGGGCGGCTCGCGGTGGCAATGCTCTCCTGGATCGTGCTGGCGATGGGACTGCTGGCGGCCTGGGCCTTCGGTGCCCCCAGCGGCCAGCTCCTCCTCCAGACCGGCTGCGCGCTGCAGCTCGTGACGGGGGCGGTGATCCCGCTGTTCGCGACGGCCCGCCGGGTGAACAACTTCCGCGGCAACAGGCGCGAGGCGCGGGCGGCCCAGCTGCCGTAGCGCTTGGCCGTTGAACGCCCGAGGGGCCCGAACCGGTGACGGTTCGGGCCCCTCGGACGTGTGTCCGGCTGGAGGCGAGATGACGCCGGTGCTGGACGCGTACCGGCTGTCGGGGCCGCGCGTCAGTGATGTGGTTCGGGTCAGACCAGGAAGTCCCGGCCGATCCGCTCCGCCACGTCCTCCAGGATCGGGCCCGCCTCGGCGATGCAGCGCTGGATGTCGGGCTCGGCGTCGGTGAGGGGGTAGACGCGGCGGATGCCCGCCCGGCCGAGGGCCTCCGGGGGGAGGGCGAGGCGGCCGCACACGGCGACGACCTCCTTGTCCTTCGCACGGGCGGCCGCGGCGACGCCCGCCGGGGCCTTGCCGTGCAGGGTCTGCTCGTCGAGGGAGCCCTCGCCGGTGATCACCAGATCCGCCCACTCCAGCGCGGGCGCGAAGCCGAGGACGTCGAGCATGACGTCGATGCCCGGGCGGAACCGGGCGCCGAGCAGGAGGGCTCCGTAGCCGATGCCGCCGGCCGCGCCCGCACCCGGCGAGGCGGCGTACTCGGCGGCCTTCGCACCGACGGCCTCCTCCAGCACCTTCGCGTAGTGGGCGAGGGCGTTGTCCAGTGCCTCCACGTCGTCCGGCGAGGCGCCCTTCTGCGGGCCGTAGACCGCGGGGGCGCCCTTGGGACCGGTCAGCGGGTTGTCGACGTCGCTGGCCAGGATGAACTCGACGGACGCGAACCGCGGGTCAAGGCCCGACAGGTCGGCCGAGGCCAGGTCGGCGAGGCCACCGCCGCCCGGGGCCACGGGCTCGCCGTCGGCGTCCAGGAAACGGGCACCGAGCGCGGAGAGCATTCCGGCGCCGCCGTCGTTGGTGGCGCTGCCGCCGACCCCGAACACGATCGTGCGGGCACCCGCGTCCAGCGCGGCGCGCAGGAGCTCCCCGGAGCCGTACGTCGACGCCGTGAGCGGGGCGAAGACACCCGCCGGCAGCCGCTGGAGGCCGCTGGCCTCGGCCATCTCTACGACGGCGGTGTCCCCGCGGACCGCGAAGGCGGCGGTGATCTCCTGGCCGAGGGGCCCGGCGACCGCCACCTCCCGGCGCTCGAAACCGGCCGCGACCGCCGCGGCGACGGTGCCGTCACCGCCGTCGGCGACGGGCAGCGACTCGACCTCCAGGTCCGGCACGACCCGGCGCAGCCCGGCCGTCACCCGCTCGGCGACCTGCACGGCCGTCAGCGAGCCTTTGAACTTGTCCGCGGCGATGAGCACGCGCTGTGTCACGATTTCCCCTTGCTCTCCGGGCCTCTCGCACGTCAAGGCCAGTCGCGCCGCTGCGACCTTAACCGCACACGCCCCCCGGAGTCATGCACCGACCAGCCCCTGAGAAGGCCCCGTGAACCCTCTGTGCGGTGCTCCGGAACGGGGTGAACCGGAGCTATGACCCTTGTGGGCACTGAGCCAGAGCCTGGACGCGGACTGGCCGAGGCTTTCCTCGTCGTCGAGCTGCGCGACATGAGCCGAGCAGGGCGAAGGTGTGGGGCGGCCGAAGACCGGGGCGTCGCCCGTCAGTCGGATCCGACGAGCTTCCGTAGCCACGAGGTGTCCTGCTGCCACGGGATGATCCGGTCGCCCGACACGACGGTGGGCGTGCCGAAGGCCTTGCCGCTGCCCGTGCCCTGCCACAGCGACCTGTCGGCGGCGGCCCTGGTGCTGTTGGCGTGGATGCGGTCGTCGTACCGGCCGGCGTCGCCGAGAGCGGTGACGTCGTCGACGGGGACCTGGAGGCGTTCGGCGAGGTCGAGCAGTTGTCCGTCGGTCCAGCCCGCGCTGCCCTCCTTCGGCTGGGTCCGCAGCAGGCTGTAGTGGAAGTCCATGAACTTCCTCGGGTCCTTCGCGGCCACCGCGAGCGCCACGTTGGCCGCGCGTTGTGAGTAGCCCGGCGGGTTCGACAGCGGGTTGAGCAGGTCGAGCATGTGGTACTCGACCTTGATGCGGCCGGCCTCCAGCTCCCGCTCGATGGCGGTGAAGTACTGCTTCTCGAACTGGCCGCACACCGGGCAGAGGAAGTCCTCGTAGATGTCGATCGACACCTCGGCGTCCTCCCGTCCCACCCGCACGGTCCCGGTCCCCTCGTCCAGTTCGACCGGGTAGGAGGACTTGGTCGCCAGGGAACTGGCCGAGATCACAGTGTTCGCCACCCTGTCCCGCTCATTGCCCTGGACCACCGTGCCGACGGTGACGGCGAGCGCGAGCACGGCGCCCACCACGAGGGCGACGACCCGGCCGTTGCGGGGCGGTCGCGGGGCAGGGGGTGGGCGCCGGGGTCCGCTCGGCTGTCCCGGTTCGGCCTGCCGCGCGAGGGCGGTCCGGCGGGTGAGAGCCATGGTCTACTTCCCTTCTGTGACGGGCGACGCGGAACGAGCCGAATGCCGGGCCAGCAGGCCGTCGGCCGACAGCCGGGTCGCGGGGCGCCGGACCAGGACGAGTGCGAGAGCGAGGAAGCCGAGGTCCCGGGCGATCTCCATCGGGTACTCGGTCCGGCCCGCGGACACCTGGCCCCCGCCGCCGAAGCAGCCGCAGTCGATGGAGAGTCCGCGCGCCCAGGCCTGGACGATGCCCGCGATGAAGGCGACGAGTACGCCCACCGACAGGGCCGCGGCGGCCCGGGTGCCGACGCCCAGGAGCAGCAGGAGCCCCAGCCCCAGCTCCAGGAAGGGCAGCACGGCGGCGACCGTGCTCGTGAGCTGGTCGGGCATCACGTCGAAGGCGGCCACGGCGATGTACGTCTGGCCCGGGTCCATGGCCTTGGCGACACCCGACGCGATCCACAGGCCGGCGAGGCCCAGTCGGCACACGGTACTGATGATGACGTTCACTCGTGTCCCCTTACTCGGCTTACTCGCTACTCGGCTTATTCGGTGCGGGAGAACCGGCGAGCGGCCCCCAGTACGGCGAGCGCGGCGATGGCCGCGATGACGCCGAGTTCCAGGGCGACCGGTGGGGACCAGCCTCCCCAGGTGGGCCCTGCCGCCCGGCCGCCGTACTCCGCGCCGATCCCGGGAAGGGTGCGGCGGATCGCGTCGACGGCGTAGGTGAGCGGGTTGACGTTGACCGCGAAGCCGAGCCAGCCGGGCAGGCCGCCCACCGGGAACATCGCGCCTGAGGTGAAGAGCAGCGGCATCATCCCGAGGCTGACCGCGACCTGGAACGTCTCGATGCGTTTCATGGCCACGGCGGCCAGCACCGCCAGGCTGGTGAACACCAGGGAGATGAGCGCGAGTTCCGGAAGGACGAGCAGGAGCCGCGGCTCGTACGGGATGTCCGCCACCCAGGCAAGGGCCACCACCATCGCCCCGTAGACCGTGCCCGCCGCGGCCCCGCCCAGACAGACGCCGAGGATCAGCGCACCACGCCGTACCGGTGCGACGAGCATCTGGCGCAGCAGCCCGGACTTGCGGTCCCACACGATCGATATGCCGACCGCGATCGCCGGTGCCTGAACGGACATCAGGAGGACGCCGGGGTACAGGAAGGTCCGGTACTGGCGCATGCCGTCACCGGCCGAACCCGGGGAGGAACTCATCCCGGTGCCCAGAACGACCAGGAACAGCAGCGGAGTGAGCAGTCCCATGGCCAGGCGTACCGGATTACGGGTCAGGCGGGTCATTTCGCGCTGCCACAGCACGCGCACGGCCCGGAGGTTGGAGTGGGACGAGACCCGGGTCGAGGGCGGAGCGGCCGTCTCCCGGGGCGGGCGGGGTGCGGTCGTCCCGGAAGAGGGTTCTGTGCGGAGCATGGGCGCTATCTCCTTGCCACGTGGTCGGTGAGTGCCCGTGGGCCGGTGTCCGTGTCGCGGATGGTGCGGCCCGTGTGGTGCAGGAAGACGTCGTCCAGAGTGGGTGGCGTGACCGTGACCGAGTGCACGGGCACGCCGATCTCCGTGCACAGCCTGGGCACCATCGCGGCACCGTCGGCGACGCGCAGTCGCACGCCGTCGGCTCCGTGTTCCGGCTCCAGGCCGAAGGTGTCGCGCAGTGTCCGGGTCGTCAGCGCGTCATCGCCGGTGCGCAGGGTGACGAGATCCGCGCCGACGACCGTCTTCAGTTCCGCCGGGCCGCCCTGCGTCACGAGCTGTCCACGGTCCATGATCGCGATGCGGTCGCAGTGCTCGGCCTCCTCCAGGTGGTGCGTGGTCAGGAACACGGTGGTCCCCTGCTCCCGCCGGAGCCGGATCAGGTACTCCCAGATCGCGTTCCTGGTCTGCGGGTCGAGACCGGTGGTCGGCTCGTCGAGGAAGAGCAACCGGGGGCCGTGCATCAGGCCTCGGACGATCTCCAGACGTCTGCGCATACCGCCGGAGAAGGTGCGCACCAGGGTGTCCCTGCGGTCTGAGAGGTCGACAAGGTCGAGCAGCATGTCGATCAGGCCGGGCACCGCGCGCCTGGGGACGCCGAAGAGGTCCGCCTGGAAGCGCAGGTTCTCGGCGGCGGTGAAGTCGCCTTCCAGCGTGGACTCCTGGAACACCAGGCCGATCTGACGTCGTACGCGGTGCGGGTGCCTCGCCACGTCATGGCCCGTCACCTCGGCCCGGCCCGCCGTCGGTCGCAGCAGGGTGGTCAGCACACCGATGGTGGTCGTCTTGCCCGCGCCGTTGGGTCCGAGGAATCCGAAGATCTGTCCCGACTCGACGGTGAGGTCCAGCCCCGACACCGCCTCGGTGGTTCCGTAGCGCTTCGCGAGACCCTCTGTTCGTACGGCGATGCCGTCGCGTTCGCTCACGGCTGCCTCCCCTCGTGACGGCCCGCCCGAGCCTGGCGACGTGCCTGACGGCGGCCTTGGTGAAGGTGTTGGTCACGGTCTTGGTGACGCACGCTCAGAACCGTGTGGAACAAGGTCATGTCACCGGGCTCGCCGATCGCGGTGCCGTCCACCTCGACCCAGGCGTGCGCGCCGAACGGCCGGGTGCGGAACCCCGAGCACCAGTCGGGCCAGCGGCCGGCCAGGCGGCACAGCAGCGCCGTGGCCACCGAGCGCTGCAGACAGCCCGCGATGCCCGCGCAGCGCAGGCTGACCGTCACCACCGCCTGTCGGGCGGCCAGCGCCCGCTCCGCGTCGGCCGGGCGGCTTCCCCGGCTCACGAACCGCAGGACCTGGCACAGCCGCCGCGGCGGCAACCGGACCAGCAGTCGTGCCGCCCCGGCCGCGGACCGGGCGGTGACACGTCTGCGCCACGGCAGCGGAACCGAGCCTTCGACCGCAACAGGGATGCTCATGAGGCGCTCACCACGAGTCGTGCCCTGGTCAGCGCGTCGAGCAGGGCACGCACGTCACCGACGGCTCGCTCGGCCGCGTCGGGGGACTGCCGGGAGAGGTGCGTGGCGACGTCCTCCGGCGAACGGCCTTCCAGCAGCAGCCGTACGGTGGCGGCGCCGGACCTGTTGAGCTGCCAGAACCGGCCGACGCGCTGGTCGAGCAGCACCATCCCGCCCTCGACCTCGGTCAGCGTGACATGGGGGGCCAGAGCGACGGTCATCGTGATCCACCTCCAGAGTGCGCGGCGGGTGCCGAAGCGAGGGTGCGCAGCCATGACTCGCAGGCCAGCGTGTTCTGGAACGGGCCCAGATGTCTGGCGTCCGGCACGGGCCGGGTCAGCGCCTCCCGCAGGGCGCCGGCGTCGACCAGCCCCCGGTCGGCGGCCCGCAGGTCGGCACACAACTCGCGCAGTCGGCGTTTGTTGTCGTTCAGCCCCCGGAACATCTCGGCGCTGAACTCGCCCTTGTCCGGCCGGTCGAGAAGGGCGTCGGGGACGAGACCACGCATCGCGGCGGTGAGCAGGGGCTTGAAGCGACCGGGTACGGCCCTGTCCTCGACCCGGACCGACAGCGCGGCCTCGACGACCCGGTCGTCCAGGAACGGGGCCTCCCACGTGACGCCGTAGGGCTCCGTGTACCGGCCCAGCTGCCGGACGGTCGAGCCCTCCAGCACAAGGGACTCCAGCACACGGTGCCGGAACCGGTCCGGGTCGAGGGGCACCGGGGCGGTTTCCGCGGTCTCCCGCAGCAGCCGCCGGACCGTGTCGACGGTGTCGGGGGTCGCCCAGGGCGGCATCCTCGGGTCGATGCTCCAGCCCAGGGCGAGTCGGCCGGCGGGAGGTCTGGAACAGGTGAGGGTGTCCGCCGCCCCGCCGACCGCCTGTGCGAAACCGGTACGGTCGGTCAGCCCGCGCGCCATGGCGAACAGACCCCACCGGTTGAGAAGTTGATAGCGACGCAGCACCGGCAGGCTGCGGAGCGGGTGCCGGTGTGCCAGGGACCACAGGATGCTGGGCATGATCCCGAAGAGTTCGTCGCCGCCGAGGCCGGTCAGGTGCGTCCTCGACCCGTGTTCCGCGACGGTGTGGGCGAGCCCTTCGAGATGGGTCCGTCCGCCGTGCCAGGGCAGTGGCCCCTCGCCGAGGTGCCCGTCGGAGACCGGCAGGTCGAACCAGCTGCTCGCGCCCTGGGAGGGCACCGTCAGATGGCGGGCGTCGGTCAGCCGCTCGGCCGCCAGCCGCGCCCATCGCGCGTCCTCGTTGGCCCGGTCCAGCGGCTCCACGTGATAGGTGAGCAGGTCGGCGCCCTCGGCCGCCGCCACGAAGCACAGGGTGGTGGAGTCCATGCCGCCGGACAGGTCCGCGCTGACCGTGCCGGGACCGGCGGTCCGTACGCCGACCGCGTCGTGCAGGGCGGCCCGCAGGGTTCCGGCGGCCTCGGGCAGGGGTACCTCCGGGGCGGGCGGCGACCACCAGTGAACGGTGCGGGCCGGGCCGGTCGGGCCGAGTAGCGTCCAGTGGCCGACGGGAGGAACCGACACCGAGCTCCACAGGCCGCGCTGGGACAGCGGCCACGGCGGCTGCGGGGAGAGCAGCCGCAGCGCGAGACTGTCCTCGTCGACGGTGCTCCCGGTCGGCCCGACCAGTCGGTCGGGCCGGTCGGCGGCGACCGGCACACCGCGGACGGTGCCCAGGAAGAGCTGCCGGGCCGTGGACACCGAACCCTGGGCGCGGACCTGCCCGTCCATGGAAGCGATGAGATAGGGGTTCCCCGGCAGCGAGCGGGCCACCGCGTCGAGGCCGTGGAGTGTCCGTGCCCGGCCGAGCACCCGCTCGACCGTGGGGTGGTCGATCCGGGTGGGACCCAGCAGGACCAGCCGTCGTGCGCCGGCGGTCACCACCGTCAGCTCGTGCGGCTCCCAGCGGCCCAACAGCCACGGCCGTCCCGAGGGGTGACGGATCATCTCGTCGTCGGAGCGGGCCAGGTGGTCCGGGAGCAGCCTCGCGGCTTCCTCGCGGTCCGGCAGAATCAGGAAGTCCATGCGTGTGTTCACCTCGTCACGGCCGTTCAGTAACCTGACGGTGGAGGCAGGCTGTTGGCCCGCCTGCCTCCACCATCAGGTCGTCGGACTCCGCCCTCAGGGGGCGGTCAGCCGATCAGTGGGTCAGACACAGATCCAGGCGGTGCCGCAGCCGAGGAAGTCGGTGCAGTCTCCGCCCCACACACAGCGCGTGAGTTCGGCGTAGTCACCGATCTCGATGAGCTCGGGCGCCTCGTACAGCTCGTCGGTCGAGGTCATGGGTGTCCCCTGTCCGTTCGTTGTCGAGATGAGCACCGGCCGGTGCCCTCCGGCAACGTAGGTCGCCCGATGTCCCGGGCGCCCGGGACGGTTGTCCTCTCACGGGTCCCGGAGCGGTCCCGGGTCACACGTCCCGGGAGCGCAGGGCGATGTGGCCGCCGATGACCGCGGCGGTCGTCCACCCGAGCAGCACGGCCAGCCCGGCGCCCGCGGACAGGGTCGAGTCGCCCTGCTCGGCCACCTCCATGATCTGCGCGCCCGCCTGGGTGGGGAGGTAGTAGGCGATCGTCTTGAGGCTGGGGATGTTGAGCATGAAGGTCGGCAGGATGAAGTGGAACGGGATCAGCACGCTGAGGGACATCGCCGGGCTCCGCAGGATGACCGCCACCCCGGCGCTGAAGGTCCAGATGAGGGTCAGCTGGACGACCGCGCCCACCAGGGCGCGCGGCACCCCCGGGCTGTCCAGCGATACGCCGATGGAGCCGAGGGCCTGCTCGGAGGCGAGGAAGGCGACGAAAACGGTGACCACGGACACCCCGAGCGTCAGCAGCGCGCCGACGGTGAGCTTCGCCCCGTAGAGCAGGCCGCGCTGGGGCACGGCCAGCAGCGAGGTCCGGAGCATCCCGCCGGAGTGTTCGCCCGAGACGAGGAGGGCGGCGAAGACCACCAGGACCAGCTGGCCGATGCTCACTCCGACGAACCCGGAGTTGGCGGGGTGGAAGTCGGGCCGGACCAGCGGGCTGTCCTCGGCGATGGCCTTCTTGACGGAGAGGCCGTTGGTGACGCCGATGCCGACGCTGAGCACGAAGGTGAGGAGCAGGGTCCAGGACGTGGAGCGGACGGTGCGCGCCTTGCTCCATTCGGAACGGACCACCGCTGTGAGGGAGTTCGTAGACATCATCGCTGCCCCGCCCTGAACTCGGCGGCCTGCGCGGTCAGCCGCATGAAGGCGTCCTCTAACGAACTGTGCTCGGTGGCCAGTTCATGGACCATCACGCCGTGGGTGGAGGCGATGCCGCCGACGGTCGGCGCGTCCACGCCCACGGCCATCACGGTTCCGTCGAGCTGCTTGTGGGAGCTGATGCCCTTCGCCTTCAGCAGCGACAGCAGGTGCTCCGCCTCCGGGGTGCGGACCCTGACCTTGGAGACGGAGTTGTCCTCGATGAAGCTGTTCATGTCGGTGTCGGCGAGGAGCCGGCCCTGGCCGATGATGACGAGGTGGTCGGCGGTCTGTGCCATCTCGCTCATCAGATGGCTGGACATGAACACAGTGCGTCCCTCGGCGGCCAACTCCTTGACCAGCGTACGGATCCAGCGCACACCGTCCGGGTCGAGACCGTTGACCGGCTCGTCGAACAGGAGGATGTCCGGTTCGCCGAGCAGCGCGGTGGCGATGCCGAGTCGCTGTCCCATGCCGAGCGAGAACCCGCCGGTACGCCGGTCGGCGGCGTTGTCCAGTCCTGTCTGGGCCAGTACCTCGTCCACCCGTCGTCTGGGCAGCCGATTGCTCTCGGCGACACACAACAGGTGGTGATAGGCGGTACGTCCGGGGTGCGCGGACTTGGCCTCGAGCATCGCGCCCACCGTCCGCAGCGGTTCGCGCAACTGGCCGTACCGGCGCCCGTTCAGCAACACCTGTCCGGTGTCGGGGCGGTGCAGCCCGACCATGGCACGCATCGTCGTCGACTTCCCGGCACCGTTCGGGCCGAGGAAGCCCGTGACGCGCCCGGGTTCGGCCCGGAAGGAGAGCCGGTCGACGGCGAGGGCCGTCCCGTAACGCTTCGTCAGATCCTGTACCTCGATCATGCCGATCAGACTGTCGCGGCCCCGTGTACGGCACATCGGACCGCGGTCCACGAAGCGACCGTGGATCCGACCCTGGTCGTATGTCCCCGGTCCGATGCGGTCCCCGACGGGTCGGCCCTACCCTGGACCGGGTGTCGATCTCTGACCTGACCGTACGGTTCCCGCAGCGGCTCAGCCACCGGCAGTTGATCGGACTGGACGCGGCCGCCTCGTTCGCGTATCTCACGATCCTCCTGCCGTTGGTGATCGCCGGTGCGGACGGTCCAGCGCGGGTGCCCCTGTGGGTCCGGTGCGCGTTGGTCGCGGCGACGGGGGTGCCGCTCGTGGTCCGTCGGCGGTGGCCCCGTCAGGTGTTCGTCCTCGTGTTGGCCGCCACCTTGTCCCAGGTGGTCCTCGGGATCGCCGTCGACCCCTTCGTCGCCGCGGCTTTCGCGCTGTATCCCCTGGCGCTGACAACGTCGTCGCAGCGTCTGGTCCCGACGCCCGCGGTGGCCATGCTCTGCGCGGCGGTCGTGCTGGCCGGAGTCGTGGCGGGGTCGCCCCGTTCCTGGCAGAACGGGGTGGGGTTCCTCGTGGTCGGCACCGCGATCCTCGGGGCGGTGTGGACCGCCGGCTTCGCGGTACGGGGACGGCGGACGCTGGCGCGGGTGGAGGCCGCACGGCGCGAGGAACAGGCCGTGCACCGCGAACGCCTGCGGATCGCCCGCGAACTGCACGACGTCGTCACCCACAGCATGGGGCTCGTCACCGTCAAGGCGAGCATCGCCAACCATCTGCTGGCCTCCCGCCCACAGGAGGCGCACGATGCGCTCAAGGTGATCGAGACCATCAGCAGGGAGGCCATGACGGAGATGCGCGGCATCCTGCGCGTCCTGCGCGTTCCGCCGGACGGCGAACCTGCCGAACCGGCCGATCTGGACCCGATGCCGGGCCTGTCCGACCTTCCGGCACTCGTCCGGCGGGCCGCGCACGCGGACGCCCGGATCGACCTGGTCATGGACCCTGACATCCGGGTACCGGACGGCATCGGCCTGGCCGGCTATCGCATCGTGCAGGAAGCGCTCACCAATGTGCTCGTCCATGCCGCGCCGACCCGCTGCACCGTCCGGGTCGAGACGACCGCGGCCGACCTGCGCCTGGAGGTCCGCGACGCCGGACCGCCCGCCCGGGACCGGCGCCGCAGCAGGACGGGCGGCGGTCACGGCATCCCCGGAATGCGCGAACGGGCCATGATGTACGGCGGCAGTCTCACCGCCGCCCCGCATCCCGACGGCGGATTCCAGGTGACCGCGTGCCTGCCGTTCCTGCCTGCCCGTCCGACGTCCCGGGAGTCCCTGTGACCGCCTCCGCCGCGACCCGGATCCTGATCGCCGAGGACCAGGCCCTGCTGAGCGGCAGCTTCCGCGTACTGGTCGACTCCGAACCGGATCTGACCACCGTGGGCGAGGCGAGCACCGGCGCCCAGGCCGTCGCCATGGCCCGCAGCGAACGCCCCGACGTCGTCCTCATGGACATCCGTATGCCCGAACTGGACGGCATCGAGGCCACCCGCCGTATCTGCGGATCACCGGCGACCGCCGGCGTACGGGTCCTCATCCTCACCATGTTCGACATCGACGAGTACGTCTTCGACGGCCTTCGCGCCGGGGCCAGCGGCTTCCTGCTCAAGGACACCCCGCCCGCCGACCTCCTCACCGCCATCCGTGTCATCGCGGGCGGCGACGCCCTGCTGGCCCCCGCCGTGACGCGCCGTCTGATCGCCGAGTTCTGCCGACGCCCGGAGGCGCGCCCCGAAGGACGTCTCGACGGGCTCGCGTCCGCGCCCCGTGGCCTCGACGGGGTCACCGACCGCGAACGTGAGGTGCTTCTGCTGATCGCCGGAGGCCTGTCCAACACGGAAATCTCCAACCGACTGCATCTGAGCCACGGCACCGTGAAAACCCATGTCGGTCGGCTCCTGGCCAAACTGGAGGCGCGTGACCGTGCCCAACTCGTCATCGCCGCCTACGAGTCCGGACTGGTCCGCCCCTCGAGTAAGGGACGGTGACGTGCCTCGGGTAAGCGACGGTGCGGCGCCGCAGGACGTCAACAGCCGAGTCCGGCCTCCTTGGCGCGAAGCGCCGCCTCGGTGCGATCGTTCACCTGGAGCTTCGCGAGGAGATGCGACACATGGTTGCGCACCGTCTTCTCGGACAGCACCAGCGTCCTGGCGATTCTTCGGTTGGTGTAACCCCGGGCGAGAAAGTCGAGCACTTGCCTCTCCCGCTCGGTGAGAAACGGAAACGCGGCATTCGATGTCTCCGGCTGTGCACCGTCGAAGAAGGAGCTCAATCTTTCGGCGGTACCCACTCCGAAAGCCGCGCCTCCAGCGGCGATGACATGCAGGCAGCGCAGGATTTCCTGTTGAGACGCGCCCTTTCTCAGATAACCACGCACCCCGGCGCGTAATGCGGGGACAATCACGGCTTCCTCGTCGGCGCCGGACAATACCAGCACCCTGGTCCGAGCGGCCATGGTTGCCAGATCCTCGATCGAGCACCTGACCGGCACCCCATCCGCCCCCGTGAAGCACGGGTCCATCACGCAGACGTCCACCGTCGCGCCCAGTAGCTCAAGCCGTGTGCCGACCGCACCGGCCGTGGCCGACTCGCCGACCAGGTCGACACCGGGACTGCTGTCGACCATGGCCCGAATTCCCGCGCGGAATACCGGGTCACGATCGATGACGAAGATACGTACACCCTTCCCGCCGACGACATGACTTTCGTCATGAAAAGTTATGCTCTCCCGCGTTGCGCCGCTCATGACGCACCCACGGACCACATACAGGAGAGCCTTAAGATATACACAGAAACAACCATCGCCATACCCCCGTGACCATGCTCAAACGTGCCGCGCAAACAGCGAGGCACATATGTCAGCCATCTACCAGGGTAACCCCATGCTCCGCGACCGAGAAGTAACCACCGGAAGAAAGATGACCGAAAGCGACCGGCAACCGACACCTCCGCTCGAACGTCCCCTTTGCGCCCACCGCCACCAACGCCCACCATGCAACGCAAGGATGGCCAGCTCGAGAGGCCACGGAATCTGGCGGGATTCCAGCGGCGAATACTGGAACACATCATTCCGACCAGGTGATAACTGGCACCTTGTCTGAATTTTGCATGGGCCGTTGATTTCTGCGTGAGCGATCTGCCGGAAGACGCACAGCAGTCAGAAGCACTCGCTCTGTCCAATCCGGGTGAGCGCGAGTTCGAGGTCCTCGTCTCGGTCGGGTGATCTGCCGGCCAGCCGGTCACGAGAACGCGGTATCCCGCACACCTCGCGGGGTGTCGAATCCAACCGAGCGCAGGAGGCCTCTGGTGCCGCAGTCCTCCGTACCGGCGCCGATGTCGTACAACCAGGCTTCCCTGGGCGGGGCCGATCGTCCACGGAGTTGTGGCGACCTTGATCCGGCGGATCTCGCAGCGCCCGCGGCCGGTGCGAAGAGACGCTGTGCTGCCACCTCTCACGAAGGCTCTCGCGAAGGCATCCAGTCGCCGCGCGGAGTCATGTTTGCGATGCAGTCGACCGCGGCCGGCCCCGCCAGCGGGCAGAAGGCGGAACGGGGTTTCAGCGTGTACGGGGCGATGTGGGCGACGGCGCTGATCTCGGCGGCGTTCACCGCCGGCACCGTGCGCCACGCCGTGGACCAGGCGCTCGCGGTGATCCCGGCGAGCAGCCGCCTCGCCCGCACGGTACGCCGGGTGGCGTCCCTGCACGACACCCGGATGACCTGGGAGGACACGCTGACCACGGTCGCCGAGGAGACCGCGGGGCTCGGCTGGATCCACCCGATCCCCAACGCGGCCGTCCTGACCGCGGTTCTGCTGTACGGCGACGGCGACTTCACCCGCACCATCACGCTCACCGTCCGGGGCGGCCTGGACGGTTCGGTGGCCGGGGTGCTCACCGGGGCGGAGGCGATCCCGGACCAGTGGATGGTCCCGCTGGAGGACCGGGTGCGCAGCGCGGTGTTCAGGTTCGACGGGGTGCACATCAGCGAACTGGCCGAGCGGACGGTGCGGTTGGCGGGGGCGGAGGCCTGAGGCGGCCGGGCCGGGGCGCGCGGAAGCCGCGGGGGCGCCCCCTGAGCACCGTGACCACCTGCTGAGCCGGTGAAGGCGGCCGCGGATGCTGGTTACCCTTCGAGGATGACCACCACCCCTGACTTCGCCGCGTACATCGCCGGTCTTCCCCGGATCCTCGCCGGTGCCGCCGCTCTCTTCCGTGACGCCTCGGGCCGGGTCCTGCTCGTCGAGCCCAACTACCGTGAGGGCTGGGCGCTTCCGGGCGGCACGATCGAGTCGGACGAGGGCGAGACCCCGCGCCAGGGGGCGCGTCGCGAGACGCTCGAGGAGATCGGGCTCGACCGCGACCTCGGCCGGCTGCTCGCGGTGGACTGGGTGTACCGGCCGACCTGGCCGCCGCTGGTGGCATACCTCTACGACGGCGGTGTCCTCGGCGAGGACGAGCTCAAGGCGATCCGGCTCCAGGAGGAGGAGCTGCTGTCATGGCGGCTCGTGCCACGCGAGGAGCTGGCCGAGTATCTGCCCGACGGGCTGGGCCGCCGGGTCCTGGTCGCGCTGGACGTGCTGGCGGAGGGGTCGGGGACGGCGGAGCTGGAGAACGGGCACCGGGTGGGCTGATCCAGCGCGTGTCGGGCCGCATGGTTGCTCGCGCCCTGGCGGTGGGATATCCACTCGCCGCACCCGGATCACCCGTCCTACCCTCGGCATCATGACCAAGCCCCTCGTCGCCCTCCTCAGCGGCGCCGGAATCTCCACCGACTCCGGGATCCCCGACTACCGCGGTCCGAACGGGCTGTGGCGCAAGGACCCCGAGGCCGAGAAGCTCGTGACGTACGACTACTACATGGGCGATCCGGAGATCCGCCGCCGCTCGTGGCGGATGCGGCGGGCGAACGGCGCGCTGACGGCCGAGCCCAACGCGGCGCACGTGGCGGTGGCCGAGCTGGAGAAGTCCGGGGTGCCGGTGCGGGTGATCACGCAGAACGTGGACGGACTGCACCAGCTCGCCGGGATGCCCGCCCGAAAGGTCCTCGAACTGCATGGCACCGCACGGCAGGTGGTGTGCACGAGGTGCCACGCACGCGGTTCGATGGAGGACGCGCTCCTGCGCGTCGAGGCCGGGGAGGCGGACCCGCCGTGCCTGACCTGCGGCGGCATCCTCAAGTCGGCGACCGTGATGTTCGGCGAGCGTCTCGACCCCGTCGTCCTCGGCGAGGCCGTCGCCATCACCAAGGCGTGCCAGATCTTCATCGCCGTCGGCACCACCCTCCAGGTCCAGCCGGCGGCGGACCTCGCGGGTGTCGCCGCCGACCACGGCGCCCGGCTCGTCATCGTCAACGCCGAGCCGACACCGTACGACGACCGCGCCGACGAGGTGATCCGGGAGCCGATCGGCACGGCACTGCCCGAGCTGCTGCGCAGGGTGGGTGCCGGGAGCGGCTGCTAGAACAGCGCCGCCCCCCGCTCGAAGTCCAGCAGCCGCTGCTTGCGCTCCAGTCCGCCGCCGTAGCCCGTGAGACTGCCGTCGGCGCCCACCACGCGGTGGCAGGGGACGATGATGCCGATCGGGTTCCTGCCGTTGGCGAGGCCGACCGCGCGGGAGGCCTTGGGGTTGCCGAGGGCGTCGGCGAGTTCGCCGTAGGTGCGGGTCTCGCCGTGCGGGATCCGGCGCAGCTGTTCCCAGACCGTGCGCTGGAACGGCGTTCCGTGCAGGCGCAGTTCCAGGGTGAACTCCTTCAACTCGCCCTTGAAGTAAGCCGTCAGCTGGTCCTCGGCCTCCTTGGACCATCCGTCGTCCGGCGTGCCGAAGGTCTCCTCCGGCGGGCGGTGGCGCTGGTCGGTCATGTAGAGGCCGCACAGGACGCCGTCGTCGGCGACGAGGGTCAGAGGACCGTAGGGGCTGTCGATCACGGTGTGCTGCTTCATCGGACGTCCTTACACGGGGAGGAAGTTGATCGGGTGGCTGTCGGTGGCCCACAGGTACTGGACCGCGTAGGCCCGCCAGGGCCGCCAGGCCGCCGCGCGGGCCGTCAGCGCGGCCGGGGTGGCGGGCAGGCCCAACTCCTGGGCGGCGCGGCGGATGCCGAGGTCGGTCGGGAGGAAGGCGTCCGGGTCGCCGAGGCCGCGCATGGCGATGACGTCGACCGTCCAGGGGCCGAAGCCGGGGAGGGCGAGGAGGAGGGCACGGGTCTCGGACCAGTCGTGCTCGACCCCCAACCGAAGGCTCCCGTCGGCCAGTTGGTTGACCAGGGTGGTGAAGGTCGTACGGCGGGTGCGGGGCATGGCGAGTGTGCCGGGGTCTAGCGCGGCCAGCGCCCCGGGAGTCGGGAAGAGGTGCGTCAGGCCGCCCTCGGTGTCGTCCACGGGTTCGCCGTGGGCCGTGACCAGGCGGGCCGCGTGGGTGCGGGCCGCGGCCGTGGAGACCTGCTGACCCAGCACGGCCCGTACGGCGAACTCCGCCTCGTCGACCGTGCGTGGGACCCGTCGGCCGGGCGCCTTGTCCACGAGGGGGGCCAGCAGCGGGTCCGTGCGCAGCTGGTCGTCGATGGCGACCGGGTCGGCGTCCAGGTCGAGCAGCCGGCGGCAGCGGCTGATGGCGACGGTCAGGTCGCGCAGGTCGCTCAGCGTCAACCGGCAGGCGATGTGGTCGGGGCGGGGTGTGAGGGCCACGACGCCATGACCGTACGGCAGTCGCAGGGTGCGCCGGTACGCGCCGTCCCGCCACTCCTCCACACCCGGGACGGCGGTGGCCGCGAGGTGACCGAAGAGGTTGTCGGGGTTGAGGGGGGCGCGGAACGGCAGGCGCAGGGACAGGGAGCCGGGGGTGTCCGGCGTGTCCGGCGCGGTCCTCTTCGCGGCGCGTGTGCGCAGCTCGCCCGGCGCGAGCGCGTAAACCTCGCGCACGGTGTCGTTGAAGGTGCGGATCGCGGAGAAACCGGCCGCGAAGGCGATGTCGGCCATCGGCAGCGCGGTGGTCTCGATGAGGATCCTCGCCGTCTGGGCGCGCTGGGCGCGGGCGAGGGCGAGCGGGCCGGCGCCGAGTTCGGCGAGGAGCTGGCGTTCGACCTGCCGGGTGCTGTAGCCGAGGCGGGCGGCGAGGCCGGGCACTCCCTCGCGGTCGACCACGCCGTCGGCGATCAGCCGCATCGCGCGGGCCACGAGGTCGGCGCGCTGGTTCCACTCCGGGGAGCCCGGGCTGGTGTCGGGGCGGCAGCGCTTGCAGGCCCGGAATCCCGCCTGCTGGCAGGCGGCCGCGCTCGGATAGAAGGTCATGTTCTCGGGCTTGGGCGGGACGACCGGGCAGCTCGGCCGGCAGTAGATGCGGGTCGTCAGGACGGCGGTGAAGAACCATCCGTCGAACCGCGCGTCCTTGGACTGCACGGCGCGCACGCAACGCTCGGTCTCGGTGTACATCCCCGTCTGCATGCGTCCAGCATCGACCACCCGGCTGGGCCGGGCTGGCGAGAATCCGACATCAACCTCGCGTGTCCTGGGGCGGGACCTGGCCCGGTCGCCACGCGGACTCGCGCAGCAGCCGCAGTCCGTTGAGGCCGACGAGGATCGTCGAGCCCTCGTGCCCGGCGACCCCGAGCGGCAGCGGGAGGTGGCCGAGGAGGTCCCACATCACGAGCCCGGTGATGAAGGCACCCGCGGTCACCAGGTTCTGGAGGACCAGTCGGCGGGCGGCCGGGGACAGCCGTACGACCGCGGGAACGGTGGCGAGCTCGTCCCGTACGACGACCGCGTCCGCGGTCTCCAACGCGAGGTCGGAGCCCGCACGGCCCATCGCGATGCCGGAGTGGGCGGCGGCGAGCGCGGGTGCGTCGTTGACGCCGTCCCCGACGAACAGCACCTTGCGCCCGGCGTCCTGGAGCTCCCGTAAGCGGCGCACGAGCTCACGACCGTCCCCGCTCGTCAACCTCGGCCACCCCGGGCCCTTTCCTCCACGACCGCCCCCGCTCGTCCGCCCCGGGCCCTCTCCTCCACGACCGTCCGGATCCGCCCACCCCGGCCCGTGCCCCGGCCGGTGCCCCGGCTCCTGTGCGCGGGCGACGCCGACGATCCTCCCTCGATCCGCGCGACCACCCCGCGTCCCGGCGTCGCCACGAAGTCCGTCGCGCTCGCGATCCGGAGGCCCCTCGCCCACGCCGACGTCACAATCGCCCGCGCCAGCGGATGCTCACTGGGGTACTCGGCGGCGGCCGCCAGGGCGAGCAGCTCGTCCTCGTCGAGCTCCGCCTCCGGAAACGGTCAGGTCGTGCTCAAGCCGCTGTTCGGCACGCTCGCCGACCGGATCGGGGCGCGTCCCGTGCTGCTCGGCGGACTGGTGGCCTTCGCCGTCGCGTCCGCGCTCTACGCCCTCGCCGACAGCCCCGGTTGGCTGTGGGCCGCGCGGCTCGGGCAGGGTGCGGCGGCCTCCGCCTTCTCTCCCGCCGCGTCCGCGCTGGTGGCCCGGCTGAATCCGGCCGCCAAACGCGGGCGGGCCTTCGGGAGTTACGGCTTCTACAAGTCCGTCGGTTACACCCTGGGACCGCCGCTCGGCGGGGTGCTGGTGTGGGCGGGCGGGCTGTGGCTGCTGTTCACGGTGCTGGCGGTGCTGGGCGCGGCCGTGGCGGGGTGGGCGCTGATCGCCGTACCCGTCGTACCGCCCCTCCCCCGCACCCGGCAGACAGTTCTCGACCTGGCGCGGCGGCTGGCCGACCCGGCGTTCCTGGTCCCCACGGCCGCGCTCGCCGGGGCGACCGCCGCACTGTCGGTGGGCGTGGGCTTCCTGCCCGTGTCGGGCGCGGTGGCGGGACTGGGCACGGTGGCGACGGGTGCCGCGGTGTCGGTCCTCGCGGCCTGCGCGGCGGTGGTACAGCCGCGCGCCGGGCGGGCGTTGGACGCGGGCCGGCTCACGTTTCGGGGTGGACTGACCGCCGGGTTGTTGCTGGCGGCGGCCGGTCTGGGCTGCGCGATGCTGCCGGGTCTCGCGGGTGTGCTGCTGGGTGCCGCGCTGATCGGCGTGGGGACGGGGCTGATCACCCCGCTGGGGTTCGCGGCGCTCGCGGCCTCGACTCCGCCGGAACGGCTGGGGCAGACGATGGGAGCGGCCGAGCTGGGACGCGAACTGGGAGACGCCGGCGGGCCGTTGCTGGTCGCCAGGGTGGCCGCGACGGCGAGTCTGACGTACGGGTACGGGGTGCTGGCGGTGCTGCTGGCGTGTGGTCCGATGGTGGCGGCGGGCCTGGTTCGCCGACGCGGGTGAGGCGTCACCGGGAGTCCCGGGCCGCCCCACCCGCGCTGTGCGCTAGGCGGAGGCCGTCGGCCGCCGTGAGGCCGCCGTCGCCCGGGCCACGTCCGTCAGGGGCCGCAGCCGGTAGGTGTACGCGTAGTCCCGGTCGGCGAACAGCTTGTACTCGTCGTGGGTGTGCGCACCCCAGCTGTTGTCGCCGCCGACGCCCATCTGCCGGTGGTTGACCCGCAGGACGACGGCGTCGCGCGGCGTGAGCTGGTAGTCGTGGCGCACCCCGTTGGACAGGTCCTCCGGGGTGAAGTGCGAGGCGTTGACCTCCAGCAGGGGTTCACCGGAGACCAGCAGGCCCACGCCGTCCCGACCGGTCAGGGCGGCCCAGCGGACGTCGGTCTTGTTGCCGTTCTCCTGCGGGCGGATGTAGGAGGTCCACTGCTCGGCGACGGTCCCGGACCAGAGCCCCACGTCCGTACCGTCGTTGCGGTCCCAGTGGTTCTCCTCGGGTCCGCGGCCGTAGTAGTGCAGCCGGTCCAGGCGGCGCGGCAGGAACAGGAGCGTGCCGACCTCCGGGATGTACGGCAGTGAACTCGCCCCCGGGTGCAGGGTGTTGTCGACCTTGATCTCACCGTTGCCGAAGACGGTGTAGGTCGTGCCGTACGTCGACTCGGCCGTCGTCGGCAGGGTGCCGCGCACCTTGATCTCGACGGCCCGGTTCCGCAGGGCCCGCACGCTCACGTCGGTCACCTTGCGGTTCGCGCCGGCGTCGCGCCAGGTCTGGTTGCGGGTGTGCTGCCCGTTGCCGTGGTCGTTGTCGGTCGGCGCCCGCCAGAAGTTCGGGACGGGGCCCGAGGTGATCAGACGGGTGCCGTGCGCCTGGTACGACGTGATGGTCCCGCTGCCCTTGTCGACGGTGACGGAGAAGTCCTTGCCGGTGACGGTGACCTGGTCGGAGGCGTCCCGGTAGGTCAGTGCCGGGACCTTGGCGAGCGGTACCGGTGTCACCGCCGGGCTGTTCGCGTCGACGGCCAGCTGCTGCTTGGCCACCTCGAAGCCGGCCCGCGCCCAGGGCGTGGACTCCCTGGTGGTGAAGGAGAGTTGGAGGAAGTACTCCGTGCCGGGCGCGGGGGCGCTCGGGAGCTTGTACGGGACGGTGACGGTCTTGCTCGACAGCGGTGCCAGGTTCAACTGGTCCCGTGTCAACCTCCCGCGCTGCACCACCTTTCCGTCGACGGACAGGGTCCAACTACCGTCGAGTTCACGGAGGTTGGTGAAGAGGTGTTCATTGGTCAGGGTCACCGACCCGTCCGCGGCCCAGGACGCGTTGACCGCCTGGTAGATCTGCTTGACCTCGGCGGCCTTGCCGGTGTGGCCGCGGTCGGCGGTGACGATACCGTCCGCGACGAAGGCACCGTCGTTGGGGTTGTCGCCCCAGTCGCCGCCGAAGGCGAAGAAGGTCTTCTGGGCGGGCCGTTTCTCGGTGAGCCCCACGGTCGCCGCGTCGAACCAGAACCGCACGCCCTCGTCACCGGGTCCCCGGCTTTCGGAGGCCAGCTCGGCGGCGGTCAGGGCACGGGCGTACACGCGCGCCTTCCTGATCGTGCCGCTGAACTCCCTTGTGGGGTTGTCGACATCGACGGCCAGCGCGAGGGGCGCGGTGTTGCCGCTCAGTTTCTGGGTGGTGGTCCGGGTGGCCCTGACCTGGCCGTCCACATGGAGGGTCAGCGTGCCCGCGGCCGCGTCGAAGACACCGGCGACATGATGTTCCCGCCCCGTCCAGTCGTCCGGGAGCGCCCAGGTGGCGGTGATCCACTGGCCGCCGCCGTAGATGAAGAACTCCAGTGTCTTCCCGGACTGTTTGAGGGCGTAGTGGGTGTCCCCCTTGGCCACGACGGGCTGGTGATTGCCCGTCACCTTCGGGGTGAACCACGCCTCCAGGGTCAGCGAGCCGGTGAGGTCGAGGCGGGCGTCGCGGGCGAAGACCGTGCCGCCGGAGACGCCCTTGTCGCGGTCGAACCTGGCACTCGCGGGCAGCACTTCGCCCGCCAGGGCGCCGGGCCCGCTCTCGGTCAGCAACTGGCGTACGGGGACGGGCTCACTGAGGGACTGGTCGACGAAGTCCCAGATCCAGCCGCCCTGGAGAACGGGGTAGCGGCGGACGATGTCCCAGTACTTCTTGAAGTTGCCGTTGGAGTTCCCCATCGCGTGGCAGTACTCGATCATCACGTACGGCCGGGTGTCGGAGGTGTCCTTGGCACGCTGCTCCACGCGCGCGGGGCTCTCGTACATTTCCGAGCGGATGTCGCTGATGGTGGGCCGGTCGTCGCCCTCGTACTGCACGACGCGGGTGGTGTCGTACGACTTGATCCAGTCGCGCATGTTCACGAAGGTGCTGCCGCCGCCCGCCTCGTTGCCGAGGGACCAGATCACCACCGAGGCGTGGTTCTTGTCGCGATGGACCATGTTCTGGGCGCGCGCCACACAGGCCGCGCTCCAGTCGGGGTGGTTGCCGGGATACTGGTCGCGGATGCCGTGGGTCTCCAGGTTGGTCTCGTCGACGAGGTACAGGCCGTACTCGTCGGCGAGTTCGAGCCAGAGCGGGTTGTTGGGGTAGTGGGAGGTGCGGACGGAGTTGATGTTCATCCGCTTGATGATCGTGATGTCCTTCACGAGGTCCGCGCGGGTGAGCGCGGTGCCGCGGTCGGGGTGCATCTCGTGGCGGTTGGTGCCGCGGAAGGAGACCGGCTTGCCGTTGATGCGCATCAGCCCGTCCTTCAGGGCGAACTCCCGCAGGCCGACGCGGTGCGAGAGCGTCTCGATCACCTTGCCTGCGGGGTCGCGCAGCCGCAGGACCGCGGTGTACAGGTTGGGGTGCTCCGCCGACCACAGCTTGGGCGCGGGTACGGCCTTCGCCGCCTGTACGGTCGTCTCGTCGCCCGCGTCGAGCGTGACGGCCTGCTGGAGCGGCCGCGACCAGACCGCGTGGCCGCCCGCGTCGTAGAGCTGGGTCTCGACCGTGTAGCGGCCCGCGTTGCCGCCGCCGTAGTCGCGCACGCTCGCGGTGACGGAGAGCCGGGCGGACGTGTAGTCGTCGCCGAGCGGGGTCTCCAGTTTGAAGTCGCGCAGGTGGACGGCCGGGGTGGAGTAGAGGTAGACCGAGCGGAAGATGCCGCTCAGCCGGATCATGTCCTGGTCCTCCAGCCAGTCGCCGTCGGAGTAGCGGTAGACCTCGACCGCTATCTGGTTGGTGCCCGGCTTGAGGTGCGGGGTGATGTCGTACTCGGCGGGCGTGTAGGAGTCCTCGTGGTAGCCGACGAGTTCTCCGTTGATCCACACGTAGTGGGCCGACTTGACGCCCTCGAAGTGGAGGAAGGTCCGCCGCCCGGACCAGTCCTTCGGGACCGTGAAGGTGCGTCGGTACTGGCCGACCGGGTTGTAGCGGGTCGGGGCGGCGGGCGGCTGTGCCTCCTCGCCGAGACCGTTGGGGCCCCACCACGGGTAGGTGATGTTGATGTAGATCGGGAAGTCGTAGCCATGCACCTGCCACACCGAGGGGACCGGGATGGTGTCCCAGTCCGTGTCGTCCACGTCGGTGCGGTAGAAGTCGGTGTCGCGGTCGGCGGGGCGGTCGGCGTAGGCGAACTTCCACCTGCCGTCGAGGCTCAGGCGGTACGGCGAGCGGGTGCGGTCGGCGGCGATCGCCTGGCCGACGTCGGCGTACGGCATGAGCGTGGTGTGCGGGGGCTGGGTGCCCACCTGGAAGAGGTCGATGGCGCCGTTCCACTCCGGGGCGCCCTCCGCCGCGTGGCCGCGACCGGCCAGGGGTCCGGAGGAGAGCGCGAGGGCGCCGAGGACGGCGGCCCCCGACTCCAGCAGACGCCTGCGGCTGATGGGGGCAGGCAGATACGGGTGGGGCATCGGTGGAACCTTCCTCGGGACGACAGTGCGGTGTACGTACTGAGGGAGCGTCAATTCCTGTGTGCTATTGGTGACTTTGAGGCACAGGATGCGACTCAACCTAGATCCCGAAGACTGCGGAGGCAATGACTCTGTCGGTCTTTGTGTGGTCCTGGGGACATGGCGACATGCGGCACCCCCGCGTGCGTTCACGCGGGGGTGCCGTGGGGTGCGGTGCTGCCGTCGGGTCAGGCGGCGGTCGGCAAAGAGGGGAGTGCGCCGCCGAGGAGTCCGGTGACGGTGTCGACCACGGTGCCCAGGAGGCCGGTGACCGAGCCCACCACACCGTTCAGGTCCAGCGAGGTCAGCGACTCGAGCAGGTCGTCGATCGTGGACTGGAGCGAGTCCAGGAGGTCGGAGACCGGGTCGGCCGCCGCCGCGGCCCGGTCCGTGCCACTCTGCTGCCGCAGCTGTTTCCGGACCTCGGTGTTCGCCGCCTCCACGGCCTTCGCGTGGGCGGCCGCCTCGCTCGCGTCGAGGTGGGTGCCGTTCAGGTCGGCGAGGCCGGTGACGGCACCCAGGAGGGGCTGCAGGGGCTGGACAAGACCGCCGTGCCCGGACCGGTTCAGCGTGTCGAGGCGGTCCGTCAGGGTGTCGGCGTCGTCGATGCCGTACGCGAGGGCCGTCCGGGCCACTCCGTGGTCCGACGCGCTGCCTGCGTCGACGGCGGCGGCCGCGGTGCCGACCGGGCCCAGGATCAGCGCGGCACAGACCAGGGACGGCAGGAGAAGGCCGCGGGAGACGAGGGGGCGCATGCGGGGTCCTTTCGAAGGGTTTCGTAAGGCCCACCGTGAGAACCCGCCAGATCTCCCGCAACCGGTCGCGGGGGCCGACGCCCGGCCCCTCACCACCCCAGGACAGCCCTGAACAGGCACTTTTCCCCCACGCTCCCCCGTTTGCCTCGCCCTGGGACGTTCGGCCGTCGGGGTACGGGCCCTTCGGCGTCAGGCGACCTGGCCCGCGAACGCCCGGTACGCCGTCTCGTCGAACAGCACGAACCGGACCTCCTCGACCGCGGTCTCCGTCTCCCGTACGGTCTCCACCGCGATCCGGGCGGCGTCGTCCATCGGCCAGCCGTAGATGCCGGCGGACACGGCCGGGAAGGCGACGGTCCGGGCGCCCAGTTCGTCGGCGACGCGCAGGGACTCGCGGTAGCAGGAGGCCAGCAACTGAGAACGGTCCTCCTCGTGGCTGTAGCGGGGCCCGACGGTGTGGATCACCCAGCGCGCGTCCAGGTCGCCCGCGGTGGTGGCTACCGCCTTTCCGGTCGGCAGGCCCTTGCCGTAGTGCGAGGCACGCAGCTTTCGGCAGTCGGCGAGGATCGCGGGGCCGCCGCGGCGGTGGATGGCTCCGTCGACTCCTCCCCCGCCGAGCAGGGAGGAGTTGGCGGCGTTGACGATCGCGTCGGCGCTCTCTCGGGTGATGTCGCCCTGGACGAGCCTGATGGTGGTCATGACCGCCACTCTTCCAGCCCGCCCCGCCGGGGGCAGCCCGGCTTCGGTCTCCCTCAGGTCTGCTGTCGCAGCCTGCGCCATACGGCCTTCGCGGCGTTGTGGCCCGACATGCCGTGCACGCCCGGTCCCGGCGGGGTCGCGGACGAGCAGATGAAGACGGCCGGGTGCGGGGTGCCGTACGGGGACAGGGAGAGCTTGGGGCGCAGCATGATCTGGAGTCCGCTGACCGCGCCGGAGGCGATGTCGCCGCCGACGTAGTTGGCGTTGCGGGCGGCCAGTTCGGGCGGGCCCGCGGTGGCACGGGCGAGGACGCGGTCGCGGAAACCCGGGGCGAAGCGCTCCAGTTGGCGCTCCATGGCGTCGGTGAGGTCGCCGGTCCAGCCGCTGGGCACATGGCCGTAGGCCCAGAACACGTGCTTCCCGGCGGGAGCCCGACTCGGGTCGACGACACTGGGCTGCACGGTGATCATGAACGGCCTGTCGGGGGCACGGCCCTCCCGGGACGCGGCACGCAGCGCACTGCCGATCTCCGCACTGTCGGCGCCGATCTGCACGGTGCCCGCGGCGCGCGCCTCCTTCGCGGTCCACGGCACCGGGCCGTCGAGGGCGTAGTCGACCTTGAAGACGCCCGGGCCGTAGCGGTAGCCCTCGTAGTAGTTGCCGAAGCCGGCGATGCGGGCCAGGGCGGTCGGCGAGGTGTCGAAGACGTACGCGCGGGCCGGCGGCAGGTCGTCGAGCCGCTTGACCTCGTAGTCGGTGTGGACGCTGCCGCCGAGGTCCCTGAGGTACGCGGCGAGCGCGTCGGAGATCGACTGGGAGCCGCCGCGCGCCACGGGCCAGCCGCGCGCGTGTGCCGCGAGGGCGAAGACGAGGCCGATGGCGCCGGTGGCGACGCCGCCGAGCGGGGCCATGACATGCGCGACGAGTCCGGCGAACAGCGTCTTCGCGCGCTCGTCGCGGAAGCGGCGCATCAGCCAGGTCGACGGGGGCAGCCCGACCAGACCGAAGCGGGCCAGGGTGACCGGGTCGCGGGGCAGCGCGGTCGCGGGCAGGGACATGAAGTCGCGGGCCAGGGTGTCCCACGTGGGCAGGAACGGCTCGACGAGCCTTCGGTACGTCCCCGCGTCACGCGGCCCGAACGAGGCTGCTGTCTCGGCGACCGACCTCGACAGCACGGCGGCGGTGCCGTCGGTGAAGGGATGCGCCATGGGCAGCTCGGCGTGCAGCCACTCCAGGCCGTAGCGCTCCAGGGGCAGGGCGCGGAACGCCGGGGAGTTGATGCCGAGGGGGTGGGCCGCGGCGCACGGGTCGTGCCGGAAGCCGGGGAGGGTCAACTCCTCGGTGCGGGCTCCCCCGCCCACGGTGCCGCGCGCCTCGAAGACGGCCACGGAGAAGCCACGGCGGGCCAGCTCCACGGCAGCCGTCAGTCCGTTCGGCCCCGCACCCACCACGACCGCATCGAGCATCGACGGCACCTTCGGACCCCTTCGTCAGCCGATGGCCAGAGGATCAGGATATGCCGGGGGACCGACAGTCTCGGGGCGCGGGGGTAAGTCGGGGGCGGCGGGGGTCGGGGATGGGGGTCGGGACGGGGGCGGAGACGGCTTCGGGGGGAGGTCGGGTTCCGGGGGTGGGAGGTCAGGCTCGGGGAGAAGTGGCGGGGAACGGGGTCCGGCACGCCAGTGCGTCCGACGCGCGGGGCAAGTCGGCGGAGGCGGGGCAGGGACCGCTTCGGTGGATACCGGGCCCCCGGGGGGGGGGAGGCCAGGCTCGGGGAGGAATGGCCGGGAACCGGGGCCGGCGCGCGGGGAGCGGCCTGCACCCTCCGGTCGGGCGCCCCTGGCGCCCGACCGACGACGGCTCCGGTTGTGTCCTCTGCGGGGGGGGAAGGCTGGCTCCGGTCCCTTCGGACCCGACCGCGTGCGCGGCTCCGACCTCGCCCGACGGCCCCCCGGCTCCGGCCTCGGCTCGGCTCCCGTTTCCGCTCCGGTTTCCGCCCCCCGGCCATGAGTCCGGCCTCCGGCCCGGCCGTCGCGTCAGGCCTCGCCCGCCAGCAGCCCCCTCACCCTGCGGGCCGTCGCCGCGTCACGGGCCGCGGTGAAGGGGAGGGTGTTGCCGCCCTTGATGCTGAACGGTTCGCCGGTGAGGGTCAGATGGGCGCCGCCCGCCTCCTCGACCAGCAGCAGGCCCGCCGCGTGGTCCCAGGCCGCCTCCCAGGAGAACGCCACGGCGTCCGACTCGCCCCGGGCGACGGCGAGATACTCCAGGCCCGCCGAACCGCACGGGCGCGGTGCGACCCCGTCCGTCCACAGTCCCAGCAGGCCGCGCTTCTGCTCCTCCGTCGTGTAGTCCGGGTGGGAGGTGGCCACCCGGAGGTCGCGGCCCGGGTCGGGAGCGCCCGCGCGCAGCCGCTCGCCGTCGAGGAACGCGCCCCGGCCGCGTATCGCCGTGGCCAGTTGGTCCCGGGCCGGTGCGTAGGTCCAGGAGGCGAGCAGGACGCCGCTCCTCGCGAGCGCGACCAGCATGCAGAAGCCGGGGTCGCCGTGCACGAACTGCCGCGTGCCGTCGACGGGGTCGACTATCCAGACGGGGGTGTCGCCCTGCAGCGCCTCGTACGACGCCGGGTTGGCGTGGACCGCCTCCTCGCCGACCACGACGGAGCCGGGCAGGAGGGCGCCGAGCACCTCCGTGAGGTACTGCTCGGCCAGCCGGTCGGCGTCCGTGACCAGGTCGTGGGGGCCGGCCTTCTGGTCGACCTCATGCGCGGCGAGCCGCCGGAAGCGCGGCATGACCTCGGCCGCGGCGGCCTTGCGCACTGCCTCTTCCACGTCACCCGCGTGCCGGTCGAGAAACTCGTCGATGGTTTCCGTGTCTTCGATCATGACTCCATGAGAGCACGAGGGACTGACAATCCCCACCCGCCCGGTGAAGGGCGAGTGCCATCACCGTGAACACCGGTAATGCGGAGACAACGGGCGCTCGATCCAGGACGAATGACATGAACCCCCCGTGCGACCACACCTGTCACCGTCCCACCGCATACCCCTGCATCCCCCGCGGATTGGCCCCCGCCGACAGCACCCCCGTCTCCGGATCCCGCGCCACCGCGCACAACCGTCCCTCCGACCAGGGCTCCCCCACCGTGACGTCGTGCCCCCGCCGCCGCAGCTCCTCGACCACCCGGGGATCCGTCCGTGCCTCCACGGTGAGGCTCCCGGGCCGCATCCCGCGCGGATAGAACGACCCGGGGAAGCTGTCGTTGTGCCAGTTCGGGGCGTCGATCGCGCCCTGGAGGTCGAGACCGCCGCGGACCGGGGAGCCCAGGGCGACGGCCAGGAAGAAGTGCAGCTGCCACTGGTCCTGCTGGTCCCCGCCGGGGGTGCCGAAGGCCAGGACGGGCACCCCGGCGCGCAGGGCGATCGAGGGTGTGAGGGTGGTGCGGGGGCGGCGGCCGGGCGTGAGGGAGTTGGGCAGGCCCTCCTCCAGCCAGGTCATCTGGAGCCGGGTGCCGAGCGGGAAGCCCAGTTCGGGCACGACCGGGTTGGACTGGAGCCACCCCCCGCTGGGCGTGGCGGCGACCAGGTTTCCCCAGCGGTCGACGACGTCGAGGTGGCAGGTGTCGCCCCGGGTGGTGCCGTCGGAACCGGTCTCGGGCTCGCCCGGCACAGGGGACGTGGGGTTCTTCGCGACCGTGGGCTCTCCGACACCCATCGGGCTGAACCCGGGCTCGTCGGTGACGACCACATGCGCGTGTGCGCTGAGCCGCGGGGCGCGCCCGCCGGGGCTGCCCGGCCGCAGCTCGTACGAGGCCTTGTCGCCGACGAGTTCACGCCGCTGCGCGTTGTACTCGGCCGACAGCAGCTCGGCGAGTGGTACCTCGGCCGCGTCCCCGTACCAGGCCTCCCGGTCGGCCATCGCCAGCTTGCAGCCCTCGACCAGCAGATGGACGTACTCGGCGGACCCGTACCGCGGCAGTTCGGGCGGCAGCAGCGCGAGTTGCTGGAGGAGGACCGGGCCCTGGCTCCAGGGGCCGGCCTTGCACAGGGTCCAGCCGTTCCAGTCGTACGTCGCCGGAGCCTCGTAGCTCGCGGACCACCCGGCGAGATCGGCGGCCGTGAGCGTGCCGGTGTGCCGCGCGCCGCTGGTGTCCAGGGTGGGCCGCTGCGCCTGCCGTACGAGCGCCTCGGCGATGAACCCGGTACGCCACACCTCACGCGCCGCCTCGATCTGCGCGACCCGGTCGCCCGCCCCCGCCACCTCGTCGATCAGCCGCTTCCAGGTGGCGGCGAGGGCCGGGTTGCGGAACAGCTCGCCGGGCCGCGGGGCCTTCCCGCCCGGCAGGTACACCTGCGCCGACGAGGTCCACTCCGTCTCGAACAGCTCCCGTACGCTCTCGACGGTCGCGCCGACGTTCTCCACGGGCGCGTGCCCGTCCTCGGCGTACCCGATGGCGTATTTGAGGACGTCGGCGAGGGACTTGGTGCCGTGGTCACGGAGCAGCAGCATCCAGGCGTCGAAGGCGCCGGGGACCGCGGCGGCGAGGGGGCCGGTGCCGGGGACGAGATCCAGGCCCAGCCCCTTGTAGTGGGCCACGGTCGCCCCGGCGGGCGCGACGCCCTGCCCGCACAGCACCCGCACCTCCCCACCGGCGGGCGCGAGCAGGATCGGCACCTCGCCTGCGGGCCCGTTGAGGTGCGGCTCGACGACGTGCAGCACGAAGGCGCCGGCCACCGCCGCGTCGTACGCGTTGCCGCCGTCCTCCAGCACCGCCATCGCCGACTGCGAGGCCAGCCAGTGGGTGGAGGACACCATGCCGAAGGTGCCTTGAAGAGTGGGACGGGTCGTGAACACGCCTTTCACCTCACAGTTTCCGCGCATCGGCCGGACCTCTCCTCCACAGGCTATCGATCGCTTTCGCAGGACGAAGTTTTTGCGATCGCGCGAGAAGTCCATGAACCATGCGGGTGCCCGCGCCCCCCACGCGGGCACCAACTCGACCAGGAGTCACGCATGTTGTGGAAGGCCCTCACCCACCGTCGAGGCGACGTTCAACAGTGACTACTCGGGCGGTACGGCCGCGTAGTCGCCGCCGGGCAGACGGCGGCCCTGTCACACCGAAGGCCGTCTGCCCACCGTGAGCAGATGCCCGCTCGCCCCCAGCAGCGTCGGTTCCGACTCGATGTGCCGGCACGCTGCCAGCACGGTCTCGCGCCTGGCCGGGTCGTCCAGCCAGTCCTCCACGCCGCCCATCAGCCAGGCCACGCCCTCGACGCCGTACTGCCCCTCGACGGCCAGCCGCGCGTCCGCGAACTCCGCGGTCACCTCGCCCGGTTGGGCGAATTGGGCGACCGTGAAGAAGCCCTCGTCATGGTAGGGATGGCGACCGTCCGCGAGGACGGCGTCGGTGCGTTCGCGATGCTCCGGGATGAAGTAGCGCTCCTCACGCAGCAGGTCGTGCAGCTGCGCGTACCGGTTGATGGTGGCCGCGACCACCAGCCCGCCCGGCCGGACGACCCGGCCCGCCTCGGCCAACGCCCTTACCCGTTCGGCCTGTTCGTGCAGGTGGTACAACGGGCCGAGCAGGAGCACCACGTCGTACGACGAGTCGGATGACGCCAACTCGCGTGCGTCCCCGAGATGCGCGGCCACCCCGGGCAGCCGCGAGGCCTGGTCGACGTGGAGCGGTACGGGGTCGACGAGTTCGACCGCGTACCCGTCGCGCGCGAGCCACTCCGCGTGCACCCCGCTGCCGCCGCCGACGTCCAGCACGCGCGCGGGCGCGGCGGGCAGCAGTCTGCGCAGTACGTCCTGGGTGCGCCAGAACTCCAACCGTCCGGCGGGCGCTCCGCCCTCTCTGAGCCGGGCGTCCTCCTTGCCCCGGGCGTAGTAGGCGAGGATCTCTTCGCGCATCCGCGGAGGTGTCTCGGTCATCGCCTCAGAGTGCTGATCGCGGGCCGGGGCGGGCAACGGAATTTCAGGAGCCGCGTGCCGTCACCAGCCCCGACTCATAGGCGAACACGACCAGTTGGGCGCGGTCTCGGGCACCCAGTTTCGTCATCGCTCGGCTGATGTGCGTCTTGGCCGTGAGAGGGCTGATCACCATGTGCTCGGCGATCTCCTCGTTGGTCAGGCCGCGGGCGGCCAGGGCCGTGACCTCGCGTTCGCGGCGGGTGAGGCACTCCAGGCCGGGGGCGGTGGACCGGTCCGGGGGGCGGGAGGCGAACTCGCCGATGAGGGTGCGCGTGACCGCGGGGGACAGCAGCGCCTCGCCCCGGGCCACCACCTCGATGGCCTGGAGGAGGTCGGCCGGTTCGGTGTCCTTCAGCAGAAAGCCGCTCGCACCCGCCCGCAGCGCCTCGAAGACGTACTCGTCGAGACCGTAGTTGGTGAGGATCACCACGCGGACATCCGCCAGCTCGGGATCGGCGGCGATCCGCCGGGTCGCTTCGATACCGGTCATCACCGGCATCTGTACGTCGATCAGCGCGATGTCGGGCACCTGCGCCCGCACCAGCTCCACGCCCCGCTCCCCGTCCGCCGCCTCCCCGACCACCTCGATCCCGTCCTCGGCGTCGAGCAGGGCCCGGAACCCGGCCCGCATCAACGCCTGGTCGTCGACGAGCGCCACCCTGATCACACCGACACCTCCACACCCACAAGGAAGCCGCCCCACGCCTCATTCACGCCGCCTCCCCGACACCGGTACAGGGTCCGACGGGGAGCCGACCGCCCCCACCGCGGCGGCCGGTCCCGGTCCCGGTCTCGGTCCCTGGCGAGCGATCCCCCGCACAACCATGAAGCCGTCCCCCACCGAGACAACCCCACACAACCCACCCCGGAACCGCCCCGCGCCCCCGCGGCCGACCCCGCAGACCTCGAAACCGTCCCCACAGCCGTTCCCCACGCCCGCCCCCTCCCGCCACCAAATCACCCCACCCACCCAACCGATCCAGCACACACCGCGAAGCCGTCCCCCACAGCGACAACCACACACAGCCCACCTCGGAACCGCCCCGCCCCCTCGCGGCCAATGCCGCACACCGCGAAGCCGTCCCTCACCCCGGCAACCCACACGCGCCCCCGCCAGTCCGCCACCCACCCTCGCAACCAATCCCCCGGGGCCCCCGTCCTCAAGCCCCCGCACCCCTCGCACACCGAGACGCCACCCCGTGCCCGATCACACCCGCTCCCCCGCACCCAAAGGCAGCTCCGCCCGCACCGAGAACCCGCCCTCCGCGCGCGGGCCGGTGTGCAGCGTGCCGCCCAGGGCCGTGACACGTTCACGCATGCCCGTGAGGCCGTGGCCGGGCTGCGGCGGCCGGTCCGGGTCCGCGGCTCCGTCGTCGTCCACTCGGATCGTCAAGTCGTCCACGCCGTAGGCCAGTTCGACCCGCACCTTCGCCGGTCCCGCGTGCCGTGCCGCGTTGGTCAGGGACTCCTGGACGATCCGGTACACGGCCCGGTCGAGCGGGGCGGGCAGGGCGCACTCCTCGCCCCTCACGCACAGTTCGATGGCGAGGCCCGCGGCCCGCGCCCGCTCCACGAGCAGCGCCGGGGTGCCGGTCGGCTCGTCGGTGCGCAGGACCTCCAGCGTGGCGCGCAGCTCGCGCATGGCCTCGCCGCCCGCCTCCTGGATGGCGAGCAGGGCGGGCGGCACCTCCTCACCGCGCTTGCGCGCCAGATGGACGGCCACGCCCGCCTGGAGCTTGACGATGGAGATGCTGTGGGTGAGGGAGTCGTGCAACTCCCGGGCTATCCGCAGGCGTTCCTCGCCGGCCCGGCGCAGGGCGGCCTCCTCCCGGGTCCGCTCGGCCTCCAGGGCACGCTGTTCGGTCTGGCGCAGATAGGCCTGCCAGTTGCGGCCGGCGAGGCCCGTCACCACCGCGCACACGAACCAGCCCGCGAGCAGCGCGGTCTTCTCGACCGCCTCGTGGGCCGTGGGACCCGTCGCCGCGTACACCCCGAGGAAGACCCCGCTCGCCCCCGCGGCCCAGCTCCGGTGTCCCCCCTGGGAGGCCAGGTGGACGGCGGCGAAGACGGACAGCGCGCCGAGGGGGCCCGGGTGGGCGTGCAGGACGTACACCGCCCCGCTCACCGTGGCCACGGCCAGCACCACCAGCGGGGCCGTGCGGTGGAACGCCAGAGCGGCCGCGCTCACCGCGAGGAACCCGAAGTCGAGGGCGGTCGTGTCCGCGTCGAGAGCCGCCGCGGCCACGACGAGGGCGCCGACCACGACCACGAGGGCCAGATCGGCGAGCCGCTGGGAGATGGCCGGATCGACCGGGTGCCCGCTCATGCCCACACGCTAGACCGGCGCACCGACACCGGCGTCAGCCCTGTGGACAACTCCCCCGCTACTCCCCCCGCAGTAGTGCCCAGGCCGGCCCGCGCTCCCGGACGCAGCGCCAACTCCCTCCGGACGTACGACGACCGCGCCCGAGACCCACGGGCAAGGTGCTGGGCATGTCCACATCCTTCCGCTACACCCGGCCCCTGCCGCCCAAGTCCGCCACCGGCCCGGTCGCCGAGGTCTACGAGCAACTGTCCCGGGACTTCGGCATCGACGAACCCGTCACCTTCGTGGTCCTGTCCTCCGCGCCGGAGCTCCTCGCCCCCGCGTGGGCGCTGATGCGTGAGTCGCTGATCGCCGGCCCCGGCAGCCGCACCGGCAAGGAACTCGCGGCGCTCGGGGTCTCGCTGGCCAACCGGTGCCCGTTCTGCGTGGACGCGCACACCATGCTGCTGCACGCCACCGGCGACCACGCACTCGCCGAACGCGTCGCCCGAGGAGAGCGGCCGGTGAACGAGGAGCACGCGCGGGTGCTGGAGTGGGGCAGGCACACGCGCGTGCCGGGCGGCCTCGGCGCGGCGCCGTACCCGTTCCCGCGCGAGCACGCTCCGGGCTATCTCGGCACCGCGTTCGCCTTCCACTTCATCAACCGGATCGTGTCCGCCCTGCTCACCGAGAGCCTGCTGCCGGGCAACGTCCAGCGCTTCCGGGCCGTGCGCAGCCTCGCGGGCCGTACGCTCGCCCGGACCGTACGCCGACCCGCCCGGCCCGGTGCGTCCCTCGCGCTGCTCGACCTGCCCGACCCCGGCGAAGCGCCCGCGTGGGCGGACGGTACGCCCGTCGGACTCGCCTATGCGGCGCTGCTCCGGGCGGCCATGGCGGGCGCCGGCCTCCTCGGCACCGACGACCAGGACCTCGTGGAGGAGGTACTGCTGGACTGGGACGGCTCGCACCCGCCGCTCGACCTGCGCGGCTTTCCGGACCGGCGGGAGCGTCCCGGGGCGCGTCTGGTGCTGCTGGCCGCGCTCGCGCCGTACCGGATCAGCGACGAGGACGTGGCGGCCTGGCGGCGGCCGGAGCACACCGACCACTGTCTGGTGCAGCTTGTGGCCTACGGGGCGTTCCTGGCCGTGGACCGCATCGAGTCGGCCCTCCACCGGCCCATCGCCCGGACATAAGCGGACACATGACGCGACGACGGCAGGGCACAGTGACGGCACAGGTACGGAGCGAGTTCACACTTCCGCCCCACAGGGAGACATGTGAAACTGGCGTCCGTCCGCAGTGCGGACCCCTCCGCACCGTCCGTCCCCCACGAAAAGTGCGCCGTGCGAACTCTTTCCCTGCCGCTCGCGCTCACCGCGCGCATCTCGCCCGTCGTCGTGCTCGCCGCGGCGGGCTGGGTGCTGACGTCGGGCCCGGCCACCACGCCGGCCACCCAGAAGGAGTCGTCGGCGCCGCAGTCCGCCGGCGAGTCCCCCTCGGGCGCGTCCACGGCGGCCGCCACGAAGCAGTACACCGCCGCGCCCGCGCCGTGCGGCAGCATCAGCGCGGCGACGATCAAGTCGCTGGTGCCGGGCGCCAAGACGGCCGGCAAGGAGATCCCCTCGACGGACACGGCACTGCGCCGCACCTGCTCCTGGAACGCGCTCAAGGGGTACGACTACCGCTGGCTGGACGTGTCCTTCGAGATCACGGAGTCCGACCAGGCGGCCGCCAAGTCGTACAAGGAGAACGTCGACGACAAGAGCGGCGGCGGAAACGTCCCCGGCGTCGGGGACGCCGGGTACTCGGTGGTGAACCTCACCACCGAGAACAAGCAGCAGACCCGTGAGGGCGTGGTCATGATCCAGGCGTCCAACGCGCTGGTGACCGTGACGTACAACGGCAGCGACTTCGAGTCCAAGAAGGCGCCCAGCACGGACGAGATCAACAAGGGTGCCATCAAGGCCGCCAAGGAGGCGGTCGCTGCGCTGGAGAGCGGCCGGAAGGCCTGAGCCGGCAGATCCGGGCCGAGCCCGACCGCCCTCCACACACGCGTGGCGGCCTGTCAGGCCGCGATGCCCTCCTGCTCCTTGCCCTTCGGCAGCATCAGCGCGACGTAGAGCAGCAGTGACGTGGCCAGGCCCACCGCCCAGCCGTAGTCGGCCAGCGGCTTGAGGAACGGGATCAGACCGTCGGTCGGGAACGGGCCGGCCTTCTTGCCGTCCGCGCCCACTCCCGAGTACGAGCCGCCGACCGCGAGCAGACCGCCCACCACGAAGGCGACGATGGCCCGCCAGTTCCAGCCGTTGGTGTACCAGTAGCGGCCGCCGGGCGTGTAGAGGTCGGCGAGGTGCAGGACCGTGCGCCGGACGATCCAGTAGTCGGCGATGAGGATGCCCGCGACCGTGCCGAGCAGGCCGCCGACGACTCCGAGCCAGGTGAAGATGTAGAACTCCGGCGTGGAGATCAGCTTCCACGGGAAGATCAGGATGCCGACGACACCCGTGATCAGCGCACCCGTACGGAAGTTGATGAACTTCGGGGCCAGGTTGGACAGGTCGTACGCCGGTGAGACCACGTTGGCCGCGATGTTCACGGAGATGGTGGCGACCAGCACGATGACCAGCGCGAAGAGCAGCCCGAAGGCGTTGTCCGTCTTGGCGGCCAGCGCGACCGGGTCCCAGATGGCCTCGCCGTAGATGGCCTCGGATCCGGAGGTGACCAGCACGGCGAGGACCGCGAAGAGCGTCATCGTCGTGGGAAGACCGAGGGCCTGCCCCCAGGTCTGCGCCTTCTGACTGGCGCCGAACCGGGTGAAGTCGGGGATGTTCAGGGACAAAGTGGCCCAGAAGCCGATCATTCCCATCAGGGACGGGAAGAAGACCGGCCAGAAGTCGGCGCCCCAGCCCAGCTTCGAGGGCTGGTCGAGCAGCGCGCCGAAGCCGTCGGCCTTGACCGCGATCCAGATCAGCAGCACGAGCGCGCCGGCGATCACGAAAGGCGCGGCCCAGTTCTCGAAGTGCCGCAGGAAGTCCATGCCGCGGTAGATGATCGCGATCTGGAGCGCCCAGAACAGCAGGAAGCAGAGCCACAGGGGCCAGGGGTTGCCCGCGATCTTGCCCGCGTCCTCCCAGTGGCCGCCGGTGAGCTTGGAGCCCAGGGCGAAGATGCCGCTGCCGCCGATCCAGGTCTGGATACCGAACCAGCCGCAGGCCACGGCGGCCCGGATCAGCGCCGGGATGTTGGCGCCGCGCAGCCCGAAGGAGGCGCGGGCGAGCACCGGGAAGGGGATGCCGTACTTGGGTCCGGCGTGCCCGGTGGCCAGCATCGGGAACAGCACGATGATGTTGGCCAGGGCGATGGTGAACACGGCCTGCTTCCAGTCCATGCCGAGCGCGACCAGGCCGGAGGCCAGGGTCCAGCTGGGGATGCAGTGGGCCATGGAGATCCACAGGGCCGCGAAGTTGTACGTCGTCCACTTGCGCTCGGAGACCGGTACGGGACGCAGGTCCTCGTTGGCGAAGGGGCTGTCGGCGGGGAAGGCCTCGGGGGCGAGCTCGACGCGGCCACCGGCGGACTGCTGTATCGGCGACCCCGTGGGGACTGTTTCGGTCATGGGCAGGCCAATCGATCAGGACGGGACGGGATAGGCCGTGCGGGGGCCTTGGGTGGGACCGGGACGGGCGGGGAGGCCTTTCCCGGCCCCACCACCCCTCCCCGGGACGGCGGGAAGGGGGGACAAGGTGTGGGGGGTCGGTCGAGCGGTCGCGGTGGGGTCAGGAGTTGACGGCGGGGATGATCTCGGCCCCGTACGCGTCGATGGTGGCTTCCTGGGCGTCGTGCATGTCGTAGACGGCGAACTGGTCGACGCCCAGTTCGCGCAGCGCGTTCAGCTTCTCGATGTGCTTCTCGACCGGTCCGATGACGCAGAACCGGTCGACGATCTCGTCGGGCACGAACGCGGTGTCCGGGTTGTCGGCGCGCCCGTGGTGCGAGTAGTCGTACCCCTCGCGCGCCTTGATGTAGTCGGTGAGTTCCTGAGGGACCAGACCGCCGCCGGAGCCGTACTTGGAGACCAGGTCGGCGACGTGGTTGCCGACCATCCCGCCGAACCAGCGGCACTGCTCACGCGCGTGGGCGAGGGCCTCGGGCGAGTCGTCCGCGGTGACGTAGGCCGGGGCGGCCACGCAGATCTTCACCTCGGAGGGGTCGCGGCCTGCGGCGACGGCCGCGTCCTTCACGGCCTTGACCATGTACTCGGTCAGATAGAGGTCGGAGAGCTGGAGGATGAACCCGTCGGCCTCCTCGCCGGTCATCTTCAGGGCCTTCGGGCCGTACGCCGCCATCCATACGGGGAGTTCGGCGCCCTCCTTGATCCACGGGAACCTGATCACCGTGCCGCCGAGGTCGGCCTCCTGGCCCGAGCCGAGCGCCCGGATGACCTTCATGGCCTCGCTGATGCGGGCCAGCGTGTTGGGCGTACGCCCCGCGACGCGCATCGCGGAGTCACCGCGGCCGATGCCGCAGACCGTGCGGTTGCCGAACATGTCGTTGAGGGTGGCGAAGGTGGAGGCGGTGACCTCCCAGGTGCGGGTGCCCGGGTTGGTGACCATCGGGCCGACCTTCAACTTCGAGGTGTTCGCGAGAATCTGACTGTAGATCACGAACGGCTCCTGCCAGAGCACGGCGGAGTCGAAGGTCCACCCGTAGGTGAAGCCGTTGCGTTCGGCCCGCTTCATCAGGCTGATGACCTTCGAGGCGGGCGGATCCGTCTGCAGGACGAGTCCGAAGTCCATGGGCGCCACTCCTAGTTGAGGTACTGACAGGTGGAGCGCGGGGTGTACGTGCCGTGCCCGGCGTGTCCGGTGTACTCCCGCTCGGTGATGACGAGTTCGCCGCGCGAGAGGACCGTCTCGACCCGGCCGGTGAGGCGCTTGCCCTCGTAGGCCGAGTAGTCGACGTTCATGTGGTGGGTCTCGGCGGAGATGATCTGCTCGGCGTGCGGGTCGTAGATGACGACGTCCGCGTCGGCGCCCGGGGCGATGGTGCCCTTCTTCGGGTACATGCCGAACATCCGGGCCGGGGTGGCGCAGGCGATCTCGATCCAGCGGCGGCGGGTGATGTGCCCGTCGACGACGGCCTGGTGGAGCAGGTCCATGCGGTTCTCGACGCCCGGCAGGCCGTTGGGGATCTTCGAGAAGTCGCCGCGGCCCAGCTCCTTCTGGCCCACGAAGCAGAAGGGGCAGTGGTCGGTGGAGACCACCTGGAGGTCGTTGGTCCTGAGGCCCTGCCACAGCTTGGCCTGGTGCTCCTTCGGGCGCAGGGGCGTCGAGCACACGTACTTCGAGCCCTCGAAGTCCGGCTCCGCGAGGTTGTCCGTGGAGAGGAACAGATACTGCGGGCAGGTCTCGCCGAAGACGTTGAGGCCCTCGTCCCGCGCCCGCGCCAGCTCGGCCACCGCCTCCATGGCCGAGACGTGCACGACGTACAGGGGGGCGCCGGCGACCTGCGCGAGCTTGATGGCGCGGTGGGTGGCCTCGGCCTCCAGGAGCGCCTTGCGGACCTCGCCGTGGTAGCGGGGGTCGGTCTCGCCGCGTGCCAGCGCCTGCTCGACCAGGACGTCGATCGCGATGCCGTTCTCGGCGTGCATCATGATCAGGCCGCCGTTGTCGGCGGAGCGCTGCATGGCGCGCAGGATCTGGCCGTCGTCGGAGTAGAAGACGCCGGGGTAGGCCATGAACTGCTTGAAGGAGGTGACCCCCTCCTCCACCAGCAGGTCCATCTCCTTGAGCGTCTCCTGGTTCACATCGGAGACGATCATGTGGAATCCGTAGTCGATGGCGCAGTTGCCCTCGGCCTTGGCGTGCCAGGCGTCCAGGCCCTCGCGCAGCGAGTGGCCCACGCTCTGCACCGCGAAGTCGACGATGGTCGTCGTACCGCCCCAGGCGGCGGCCCGGGTGCCGGTCTCGAAGGTGTCGGAGGCGAAGGTGCCGCCGAACGGCAGCTCCATGTGGGTGTGGGCGTCGACGCCACCGGGGATCACGTACTTTCCGGTGGCGTCGATCGTGCGGTCCGCGGTCCAGCTCTGGGTACCGGGCACGGCGAGGGCGGCGATGCGGCCGTCCTCGATCAGCACGTCGGCGTGGATCTCGTCGGACGCGGTGATGACGAGGCCACCGCGGATGACGGTACGGCTGCTCATGTTCCCTCTCCTGCCAGGGTGGACGGTTCGGTCAGGGTGCGGTCAGCGGGGGGTACGCGTCCGGACGGCGGTCGCGGTAGAACTGCCAGCGGTCGCGGACCTCCCGCAGCTTGGCCAAGTCCAGGTCGCGGACGACGAGTTCGGTCTCCTTGTCCGAAGCGACCTCGCCGACGAACTGCGCCTCCGGGTCGACGAAGTACGTCGTCCCGTAGAAGTCGTTGTCGCCCAGCTCCTCCACACCCACCCGGTTGATCGCGCCGACGAAGTACTCGTTGGCGACGGCCGCCGCGGGCTGCTCCAGCTGCCACAGGTACGCGGACAGACCGCGCGAGGTGGCCGACGGGTTGAAGACGATCTCGGCACCGGCCAGGCCCAACGCCCGCCAGCCCTCCGGGAAGTGACGGTCGTAGCAGATGTACACGCCGATCTTCCCGACCTTCGTGTCGAAGATCGGCCACCCCAGATTGCCGGGACGGAAGTAGAACTTCTCCCAGAATCCGGGCACTTGGGGGATGTGGTGCTTGCGGTACTTGCCGAGGTACGAGCCGTCGGCGTCGATCACCGCGGCGGTGTTGTAGAGGACGCCGGGCTGCTCCTCCTCGTACATCGGCAGGATGAGGACGATGCCCAACTCCTTGGCCAGCGACTGGAATCGCTTGACGATGGGCCCGTCCGGGATCTGCTCGGCGTACTCGTAGAACGCCTTGTCCTGGACCTGGCAGAAGTACGGCCCGTAGAACAGCTCCTGGAAGCACAGGACCTGAGCACCCTGCGCGGCCGCGTCCCGGGCCGCCTGCTCGTGTACCTGGATCATCGACTCCTTGTCGCCCGTCCACGCGGTCTGGAAGAGGGCGGCACGAATCACTCTGCTCATCGGGACCTCCGGTCACTCGGTGTGCGAGAAGACTAGGAAGTCCGAAAACGGGCTTTGAGTTGCACGGTGTCACGTCTGCGGGCATGCGGCGTGCCACGGTGTCACCCTCTCGTGAGCCCATGTTTCACCGCCGTTTTCCCAGGTCGTGGCTTGTTTCAGGCCTGTTGCGCGTCGTGTGCGAGGAGTGCGATGTGTACCGAGGCGGCCTGCTCGAAATCGTCCAGGTCGACGCCCAGCCGGCCCTGTATCGCCTCCAGCCGGCGGTAGAGCGCGGGCCGGGAGACGTGGTGGAGCTGGGCGGTGCGGGACTTGTTGCGGCCGGTGGCGAGATAGGTGCGCAGCACCGCCAGCAGGTCGTCTCCCGCCGCGCACAGCAGCCCGTCCAACTCGCGCTCGGCGAAGGACTGCACGTGCGGGTCGTCGCGCAACAGCCTTATCAGTCCGCGCAGATGGACGTCCTTGAGGCGGACGACCGCGGGAAGGTCGAGTGCTCCCGAGGCGACCGCGTCCGCGACATGCCGGGCCTCACGCATGCCGGCGGGGACGTCGTCCCAGGCGGTGCGCGGGTCCGCGGCGGCCACGACCGTCTGGGTCAGCCGCGCCGCGAAGTTGGCGGTGAGCACGGCGGCGTCCTGGTCCCTGGCCAGGCTCAGCAGCACCGCGGTGGCCCCGTCGGCGAGTTCGGCGACGATACCGGGCAGCCCCAACAGCCGTAGTACCCGGTCGAGTTCCGCCGGATCGCCGTCCCGTACGACGAGCGGCACGAAGGTGCGCCGGTTGACGGGCAGTCCGGCCGCCCGGGCGCGGGGCAGCAGTTGCCGCGCCGGTACGACCCCGCTGACCAGGTCGGTGAGCAGGCTCTGCGCGGACTGCTCCTCCCAGCTGTGGGCGGAAGTGCCCCCGAGCATGCGGTGCAGGACGAGGGATTCGGCGGCGCGGTCGGCGAGGAGGCGTCCGGTGGCGGTGTCGCCGCGGTAGCCGCACAGCATGATCTGGCCCCAGCGCTCGCCGCGCCCGCCGAGTTCGGCGCGGATCCAGCCGTCGCCCTCGCTGCCGCCGGCCTGGCGGGCGATGCGCTCCCAGTCGCGCAGCACGTCGTCCACCGCGGACCGCTCCCCCGCGGTGGCGAGGACGCGGTGGGCGAGGTTGGTGACGACGACGGGACAGCCGCTGTGGTGGGCGATCTCGTCCAGCAGGCGCTGGAGCGGTGCGCCCGCGGTGATGAGTCCGGTCAGCGCGGTGCGCACGGCCTCGGACATGCTGACGGCGGCGAACTTCCGCCGTACCAGCCGGGCCTGCACCTCCTCCGTCAACTCGGCGAAGGGGAAGGGGCGGTGCAGGACGACCATGGGCAGCCCGCACCGCTCGGCGGCCCGGCGCATCACGTCCGGCGGGGCCGGGAAGGCGCGGCCGAGTCCGAGGACCACGGCCGCGGCCTCCGCGCGGTGCAGGGACTGGATGTACTCGGCCTGCTTGCCGTCGTCTCCGGCGAGCAGCACACCGGTGGTGAGGACCATCTCGCCACCGCTGAGCATCACACCGACGTCGGCAGCCTCGGCCACGTGCACCCAGCGCACGGCCCGGTCGAGCTGGGCGGCACCGGCCACCACCTCGGGCTCCCCGGCCAGGACCCGTTCCAGCATCAGGACCTGCCGGACCGACAGGGTCGGCGCCAGGGACTCCAGGGGCTCCGAGGTGGTGCTCATGACGGTGTTCCCTTGCTGTGGACCTACTGGAGGGTGCTCCTCAGAGCGTGTTCGAGGATCGCGGCGCCCTCTTCGGCCTCCGCGACGGTCAGGGACAGCGGCGGGGCGATCCTGAGGGCACTGGTGTTGTGCCCGCCGCCCTTGCCGAGCAGCAGCCCCTCGGCGCGGGCCGCCTCGAGGACGGCGGACGCGGCCTGCGGGTCGGCCTCGTCGGTGCCGGGTTTCACCAGCTCGACGCCGAGCATGAGCCCGCGCCCGCGCACCTCCCGTACGCCGGGAATCTGCGCGGCGACGGACCGCAGCCTCTCGATGAGCAGTCCGCCCACGCGCCGGGCGTTGCCCTGGAGGTCGTGTTCCAGGAGGTACGTCAGGTTCGCGAGGCCGGCCGCCATGGTGATCTGGGTGCCGCCGAAGGTCGAGATGCTGTTGGAGTCGAGGCAGTTCATGATCTCGGCGCGGGCGACGACCCCGCCGATGGACATGCCGTTGCCGATGCCCTTGGCGAAGGTGAGGATGTCCGGCGGGCCGGACTGCCCGTGCGCCTGCCAGCCCCAGAAGTGGTCGCCGGTGCGGCCCCAGCCGGTCTGCACCTCGTCGGCGATCCACAGGATGCCGTGCTCGTCGAGCACTTCGCGGAAGGCGGCGTAGAGGCCGTCGGGCGGGGAGGTGAAACCGCCGACACCCTGGATCGGTTCGGCGATCAGGGCGGCGGGCGGCCGGGTGTGGCCGAGGAGGTCCCTGAGGTCGTCGACGCAGGCCGCGATGAAGTCGTCGTCGCCGAGGGAGGCGTACGGGCCGCGGGTGCGGACGCCGCCGTGGACGTACAGCGTCTGGAGCGGGGACAGCGAGGTGGGCGACCAGCCGCGGTTGCCGGTGATGCCGACCGCGCTGAAGGAGCGGCCGTGGTAGCTGTTGCGCATCGCCAGGATCGTGTTGCTGCGCCGGTAGGTGGTGGCGAGCAGCAGGGCGGTGTCGTTGGCCTCGGTGCCGGAGGTGGTGAAGAAGACCCGGGCGTCCGGGATGCCGGACAACTGGGCTACGCGCTCGGCGAGTTCGACCATCGGCCGGTTCAGGTACAGAGTCGACGAGTGGATGATCCGCCCGGCTTGTTCGCTCACCGCCTTGGTGATCTCGGGCAGGGCGTGCGCGGTCATCGTCGTGAGGATGCCGCCGAAGAAGTCGAGGTACCTGTTGCCCTCGGCGTCCCACACGTAGCGGCCCTCGCCATGGGTGATCTCCAGCGGGTCCTCGTAGTAGAGGGCGAGCCAGTCGGGCAGGACGGCCCGGTGACGCCCCAGCAGGTCCTTGGTCACGGCTGCACCAGCCCTTCGTAGGCGTCGGGGCGGCGGTCACGGTAGAACGCCCACTGCTGGCGCACTTCGTCGACGAGGTCGAAGTCCAGGTCGCGGACGACCAGTTCCTCCTCCTTGTCGCTCGCCGTCTCCCCCACGAACTGACCGCGCGGGTCGACGAAGTACGACGTCCCGTAGAAGTCGTTGTCGCCGTACTCCTCGACACCGACCCGGTTGATGGCCGCGACGAAATACTCGTTGGCCACGGCGGCCGCGGGCTGCTCCAGGCGCCACAGGTGGGAGGAGAGTCCCCGATGCGTGGCGGACGGGTTGTAGACGATCTGGGCGCCGTTCAGGCCCAGTTGGCGCCAGCCCTCCGGGAAGTGCCGGTCGTAGCAGATGTACACGCCGACCTTGCCGACGGCCGTGTCGAAGACCGGCCAGCCGAGGTTGCCGGGCTTGAAGTAGTACTTCTCCCAGAAGCCCTTGACCTGCGGGATGTGGTGCTTGCGGTACTTGCCGAGGACGCTGCCGTCGGCGTCGATCACGACCGCGGTGTTGTAGTAGAAGCCGGACTGCTCGACCTCGAACACCGGCACGACGATCACCATGCCGGTCTCGCGGGCGAGGTCCTGCATACGACTCGTGGTGGGGCCGTCGGGCACCGGCTCGGCCCAGCGGTAGTGCTCGGGTTCCTGGACCTGGCAGAAGTAGGGGGCGTTGAACACTTCCTGGAACCCGATGATCTTCGCGCCCTGTCGGGCCGCCTCGCGGGCGTGCTCCTCGTGTTTCGCCACCATGGACTCGGTGTCGCCGGTCCAGGTGGCCTGGACCAGAGCGGCACGTACGACGTTGGCCATGAGCTGCTCCTTCGGCGGGGACGTCAGAGCCTCTACGCCCGTAGAAGGGGCCGTAGAGGGACGAACGTAAGCCTCCTGGACAGGCTTGCCAAGACCATCGTCGTTAACCCGCGAAGTCGATCACGTTTCACACTCCACTGGAGGAGTGATGTGCCCGGTCAGCGGGGGTTGTGGGGGACCTGTCAGGCGGAGAATCCGGCGACCCGCAGGGCGTGCACCAGGTCCCAGTGCCGCTCGTCCGAGACGCCCCGCGCGGCCGCCAGGAGGAGCGGTACGAGGGTCCCCGGGCCGGGTTCGGCGCTGCGGGCGGCCTCCTCGGGGGCGCGGACGCGGACGTAGGCGTCGAGGAGCGCGGTGACCTCACGGCGGCGGCCCTCGGCGACCAGCCCGAGCACGGCCGTGCCGATCTCGCCGGCGGGTCGGGCGACGCCCTGTCTGAGGATCTGTTCCCCGTCCGCACCGCGCCCGGCCGCGACCAGCGCGTCCGCGGCGGCCACCAGCCGGTCTGCGGGCAGTGACGCGGCCTCCCACAGCAGGGTCGCCCAGTCGGCGCCGAGCCCGGCGTGCTGCAGCTCCGCGGCGAGCAGCGGGAAACGGTCGGCGGGCCAGTGGGCGAGCTCGACGAGCACGCCGTGCGCCTCGCCGGTACGCCCCTGCGAGCGCAGCCGCACCAGCGTCGCGACCGTCGCGGCGGTCTCCCGCCGCGCCACCGCGTCCAACGGCTCGGCCCCCTGCCGCGAACCCGCCGCCGGCGCCTCCGCGGCCCCGGCGAAACGGGCCCCGCGCGGCCTCCGCCCCTTCGCCACGGGCGCGGTGGGCAGCTCGGGCACGGCCGCCGGGGGTACGACGACGGGGGCGCCGTCCTCCTCGACCACACCGGCGAACCGGGCACCGCCACGGCGGCGCTTGCGCTTTGCCTCCGGCGGTGGGGCGGTGGGGGTGGGTTGTCGCGGGGGGTCGACGTCGGGTGGGGGTGTGCGGTCAGCGCCGATGGTGGGGGCCGGGGCCTGCTGATACGGGGTGTGGGCCGTGCGGGAGACGTCGGACTGGCGGTGCTGGTGCGGGGCGTGTCCGGGGTGGGCTGCTTCTGCGGGGCCAGGGCGCTGGGGTGCGTGGTCGGGGGTGTCGGGGGTGTCGGGATCGACGGGGGCCATCGGGTGCGGGCGGTAACCCGGACGGGCCGTTCCAGCGGCCCCGGCTCGCCGAGACACGTCCCCGGAAGCCTCCCCCCAGACGGAAGCCTGCGGGGCAGCCACCGAGCGGGCGGCATCAGCGGTGCCGGAGTGATGTGGCGCAGCTCCGGAGGAGTCCGCCCAGGCCGGCCGGGATACGTGTCCTGAGCGGGCGGCCTCGGTGGGGCTGGGCCACTGCGGGGCGTGTCCGGCATCAGGCGCTTCGGCGTCGGTGGTCGGCGCGGCCTCGCGCTGCTGCGGCATGTTCGGGAACCGAGTGCTTCCGGGGTCGGCCTCGCGACCGTCGCCCCCTTCTGCATGTCCGCCGCCCCCGGCGTCCCCCCGACCGCGGTCCCCCCGCACCCCGTCCCCGTGCGCTTCCCGGAACACCCCGCCGTCCCCGCCCTGGCCCCGCCTGATCGCCCGGGCCTGGTCGTCCAACGTGCGGTGGTCCAACTCGGCCATCCGGGACTGGAGTTCGGCGCAACGCCGTACGGCGCGTTCGTGGTCGTCGCGGGCCCAGGCGAGGTCCAGGCGGATGGCGTCGGCCTCCTCCTGGGTCGTGGCGCCGGCGAGGCGGCGGCCCAGTTCGGCCTGGCGTTCCGCGGCGTAGCGCTGTTCGCGGAGCATGACGTCGAAGCGGTCACCGAGGGCGTCCCGGCCCCCGGGGCGGGCGTCGTGGGCGGCCTGGGCGGCGGCGTGCAGGGGGCGGGCCCGGTCCGCCTCGGCGTGGGCCACCTCCGGGCCGTACGCCGCGGCGAGGTCCTGAAGGAGCGACTCGACCACGTCCCACGGCGGCACTTCACGGCCGTCGAGGCAGGCCTGCATACCGTCCGGGTCGCGCTGCCAGAAGACGGCGCACCAACCGGCGCCCTGATCCAGGCGCGCGAGCACACCCTCCAGATAGGCCACGAACTCCCGCATCCGACCCGGGAGTTGATCCACTGCCATCGCTCAACTCCCGTTAGACCGGAGCACTCCGGTCCGTAAGGCAACACCAGCAGTGTTACGAACGGGCTACGGACAGTTTTCAAAGGGGCAGCAGGAGCCTCATGGCGCGCGCCACGCCGCTGAGCGAACTCCCGTCACACGCCCGCCAACTCGCACAGTCCGGCCAGCTCGTCCATGGACAGCCCGAGCACCCGAGCCAGCGCGGCCACCGTGAAGAAAGCCGGGGTCGGGGCCCGTCCGGTCTCGATCTTCCGGAGGGTCTCCGGAGAGATCCCGGCACTCGCCGCGACCTCCGCCATGCTGCGGCCACCGCGGGCCTCGCGCAGCAACCGGCCGAGCCGCTCGCCGCGTTCGTGTTCTTCGGGAGTGAGAGGGGTGCGCACCATGCCCCCCATTCTAATACCGGTATAGTAATTGGCATGGTGGAGCTGAAGACGGACACATCGATCGATGCCATGTACGAGGCCGGACAGGTGGTCGGGCGCGCCCTGACCGCCGTACAGAAGGCCGCTGACGTGGGTGTTTCCCTGCTGGAGCTGGACGAGGTGGCGCGTGGGGTGCTGCGGGAGGCCGGGGCGTCCTCGCCCTTCCTGGGCTATCGCCCCTCCTTCGCCTCCACGCCCTTCCCCGCCGTCATCTGCGCTTCCGTGAACGACGCGATCGTGCACGGCATCCCGACCGGCTACCGGCTGCGCGACGGCGACCTCGTCTCGATCGACTGCGGTGCCCAACTCGGCGGCTGGGCCGGTGACTCGGCGATCAGTTTCACGGTGGGCAGGCCGCGCGCCGCCGACGTACGGCTGATCGAGACCGCGGAACGGGCGCTGGCGGCCGGGATCGCGGCGGCGGTCGTGGGCAACCGCATCGGCGACATCGCGCACGCGATCGGCACGGTGTGCCGGGACGGCGGGTACGGGATCATGGACGACTTCGGCGGACACGGAATCGGCCGCCGTATGCACGAGGACCCGCCGGTGCCGAACGAGGGGCGCCCGGGGCGCGGGCTCGCGCTGCGGCACGGCATGGTGCTCGCGATCGAGCCGATGCTCATCGCCGGCGGCACCGACGAGTACCACACGGCGCCGGACGGCTGGACGCTGAAGACGAACGACGGCTCGCGCGCGGCACACACCGAGCACACCGTGGCCGTCACCGACGCGGGACCACGCGTCCTGACCGCGCGCTGAGCAGGCTCTCCGCAAGGCGCCCAGTGCCGCGGCGTCGCCCGCAGACCGCCGAATGTGCCCCGCTCCCCCATCCGTGCGAAGGTGTAACCGGCTGACACCCGGGTTACCCGGCCCCGGCACGTCGATCAGCGAGGGTGTCCCCGGCCCGCGCGGGGATGCCGGATGGGAACGCCCATGACCAGCGGATTCAGCGGACCGGAAGGCTATGACGCCTTCGGAGAGTTCCTCGCCCGTTTCTTCGGCGGGCCGCGTCCCGGCCCCCGCCAGATCAACATCGGCCAGCTGCTGAGCCAGCCGGCCAGGGAGCTGGTGCGGGGCGCCGCGCAGTACGCGGCCGAGCACGGGAGCCGGGATCTGGACACCCAGCACCTGCTGCGGGCCGCGCTCAGCGCCGAGCCGACCCGGACGCTGCTGAGCCGGGCCGGGACCGATCCCGACTCGCTCGCCTCGGAGATCGACGAACGCTCCGGCCCCGTCCAGCACCAGCCGGAGGAGGCCCCTCCTCCCACGTCGCTGTCCCTCACCCCGGCCGCCAAGCGCGCCCTGCTCGACGCGCACGAGCTGGCCCGGGCCCGGGGAGCCGGATACATCGGCCCGGAGCACGTGCTCAGCGCCCTGGCCGCGAACCCCGACTCGGCCGCCGGGCACATCCTCAGCTCGGCCCGGTTCGCCCCCACCGGTCTGCCTTCCGAGGCGGCCCCGGACGGCGGGCAGCCCGCCGGTGAGGCACCACGCCACACAGGTACGCCCACGCTCGACAAGTACGGCCGCGATCTCACCGACCTGGCCCGTCAGGGCCGTATCGACCCGGTGATCGGCCGGGACGAGGAGATCGAGCAGACCATCGAGGTGCTGTCCCGGCGCGGCAAGAACAACCCGGTGCTCATCGGAGACGCGGGCGTCGGCAAGACCGCCATCGTGGAGGGCCTGGCCCAGCGGATCGTCGACGGGGACGTGCCCGACGTGCTGATCGGGCGTCGGGTCTTCGCCCTCGACCTGACCGGGGTGGTCGCGGGCACCCGCTACCGGGGCGACTTCGAGGAGCGCCTGACGAACATCGTGGGCGAGATCCGTGACAACTCCGACCGGCTGATCGTCTTCATCGACGAGCTGCACACGGTCGTCGGCGCGGGCGGGGGCGGCGAGGGCGGCTCCCTGGACGCCGGCAACATCCTCAAGCCCGCCCTGGCCCGCGGCGAGCTGCACATCGTCGGCGCGACCACCCTGGAGGAGTTCCGCAGGATCGAGAAGGACGCGGCCCTGGCCCGCCGCTTCCAGCCCATCCTGGTCCCGGAGCCCACCCCGGCGGACGCGATCGAGATCCTGCGCGGGCTACGCGACCGCTACGAGGCCCACCACCAGGTGCGTTACACCGACGAGGCGCTGGTGGCCGCCGTGGAGCTGTCCGACCGCTATCTCAGCGACCGCCGCCTGCCGGACAAGGCGATCGACCTCATCGACCAGGCAGGAGCGCGGGTACGACTGCGGGCGCGCACCAAGGGCACGGACGTACGGGCCCTGGAGCGTGAAATCGAGCAGCTGACCCTGGACAAGGACCAGGCGGTCGCCGCCGAGCAGTACGAACAGGCGACCCAACTGCGGGACCGTATCGGCGAGTTGAAGCAGCGGATCGGCGAGGCCACCGGGGGCGACGAGGCCGACGAGGGCCAGCACCTGGAGGTCACCGGGGAGGCCATCGCCCAGGTGGTGTCCCGGCTGACCGGCATCCCGGTCAGCAGTCTCACCGAGGAGGAGAAGGACCGGCTGCTCGGCCTGGAACGCCACCTGCACGAGCGGGTGGTCGGCCAGGACGAGGCCGTACGGGTCGTCTCGGACGCCGTCCTGCGCTCCCGTGCCGGCCTCGCGAGCCCGGACCGGCCGATCGGCAGCTTCCTCTTCCTCGGCCCGACCGGCGTCGGCAAGACCGAACTGGCCCGCGCCCTCGCCGAGTCCCTGTTCGGCAGCGAGGAGCGCATGGTCCGCCTGGACATGAGCGAGTACCAGGAGCGGCACACCGTCAGCCGCCTGGTCGGCGCCCCGCCCGGATACGTCGGCCACGAGGAGGCGGGCCAGCTGACCGAGGTGGTCCGCAGGCACCCGTACTCGCTGCTCCTCCTGGACGAGGTGGAGAAGGCTCACCCGGACGTCTTCAACATCCTCCTCCAGGTCCTCGACGACGGACGGCTCACCGACTCCCAGGGCCGCACGGTCGACTTCACCAACACGGTGATCGTCATGACCAGCAACCTGGGCTCGGAGGCGATCACCCGGCGGGGCGCCGGAATCGGCTTCGGTTCGCAGTCCGGTGAGGAAGCCCGGCGCGAACAGATCCTGCGCCCCCTGCGGGACCACTTCCGCCCGGAGTTCCTCAACCGCATCGACGAGGTGGTGGTCTTCCGTCAGCTGACCGGCGAGCAACTGCGCCAGATCACCGAGCTGCTGCTGCAGAGCACCCGCCGCCTGCTCCGGGCACAGGGCGTCACGGTCACCTTCACGGACAGCGCGGTGGACTGGCTCGCAGAACGCGGCTACCAGCCGGAGTACGGCGCCCGTCCGCTGCGCCGCACGATCCAGCGGGAGGTCGACAACCAGCTGTCCCGCCTCCTGCTGGACGGCACGATCACCGAGGGCGACACGGTGACGGTGGACACGGAGGCAGGCGGTCTGACGTTCACGCGGACTCCTCAGGGGCGCGGGGCTGTATAGATCTGCGGCTCCGCCGCGGGGCGCGACGAGCCCCCAGGCGCCCCTGAGGACGACTACGGCGCGGGGTGCACCACTTGCGCGGACCCTCCACCCCGCCGCACCGTCTCGGCCGCCGCGAGCCACTTCCCACCCGGCAGCCGCTGCACACCGGTCGCCGCCCCGATCTCCGGGTTCAGCTTGAACGAGTGCCCGATGGCCTCCAGCTGGGACCGTTCCCCACTGCTGTACAACGCCGGCTCCAACTCGGTCTGCGCGGCGTTCCGCTGACTCGCCCGAGGCGCCGCGATCGCGTCCACGAGCGGCAGCCCGCGGTCGACGAACTCGGTCAGCACCTGGAGCACGGTCGTGATGATGGACGCCCCACCGGGCGAACCCAGCGCCACCACGGGCTTGTTGTGCCGGTCGAGCACGATCGTCGGCGAGATCGAGGACCGCGGCCGTTTGCCGGGCCCCGGCAGGTTCGGGTCGTGAACGGCCGGGTTGGCGGGAGCGAAGGAGAAGTCCGTCAGCTCGTTGTTGAGAATGAATCCCCGCCCGGGGACGGTGATCGCACTGCCGCCGGTCTGCTCGATGGTCAGGGTGTAGGAGACGACGTTCCCCCACTTGTCGGCCACCGTCAGATGCGTGGTGTTCTCGCCCTCGTACGTCGTCGGAGCCGCGGTACCCCGGTCCGTGCAAGCCGCGGGATGCCGCGGGTCTCCCGGCGCCACCGGGCTCGTGAGCACCGCGTCGTCCTTGATCAGGCAGGCCCGCGAGTCGGCGAACTTCTGCGACAGCAGCCCCTTCGTCGGTACGTCCTCGAAGGCGGGGTCGCCGACCCAGCGCCCCCGGTCCGCGAACGCGATCCGGCTGGCCTCGATGTAGTGGTGCAGGTACTGGACCTCACTGGCCTTCGAAAGGTCGGTGTTCTCCAGGATGTTGAGGGCCTCACCGACCGTCGTGCCGCCGGACGAGGAGGGCGCGATGGAGTAGACACCGAGCCCGCGGTAGGAGGTCTTGGTGGGCTTCTGGAGCTTGGCCCGGTAGGCGGCGAGGTCCTTCTCGGACAGGTCGCCCGGCCGTGCGTTCCAGCCCGAACCCGGGTCCACCGGCGGGTTGTTCACGGTGTCGACGATGTCGTCGCCGAGGTCGCCGTGGTAGATCGCGCCGACCCCCTTGCGGGCCAACTCCTGGTAGGTGCGGGCGAGATCGGGGTTCTTGAAGGTGGAGCCGACGACCGGCAGCTGCCCGCCGGGCAGGAACAGCTTGGCGGTGTCCGGGAAGTACCGGAACCGCGTCTCGTTGGACGCGGTCTGCGAGCGGAACGTGTTGTCGACCGTGAACCCGTCCCGGGCGATCCGCTCGGCCGGCTTCAGGACGGTGCCGAGCGATCTGCTGCCCCACTGGCCCAGCGCCGTGGCCCAGGTGGCGGGCGTGCCCGGGGTTCCGACGCTCAGCCCGCTGCTGACGGCGTCGGCGAAGGCGAGCGGCTTGCCGTTCTCGAGGAACAGGTCGGAGCCGGCGGTCAGCGGTGCCGTCTCGCGGCCGTCGATCGTGTGGACCGTACGGGACTTGGCGTCGTAGTAGACGAAGTAGCCGCCCCCGCCGATGCCGGAGGAGTACGGCTCGGTGACGCCGAGCGCGGCGGCGGTGGCGACGGCCGCGTCGACCGCGTTGCCGCCCTTCCTCAGCACCTCGATGCCGGCGGCGGAGGCGTCCGCGTCGACGCTGGAGACAGCGCCGCCGTAGCCGACGGCGACGGGTACTTTCTCGGGTGTCGAGGTGGCCTGCGGCGGTGCTGCCGCCCCCACCGACACCACGGCGGCCGAGACCGCCAGGACCGACAGTTTCCGTGCGACAGGGCGACGCATCCGTACCTCCAGTCCAGGACCGTCCGCGCAGCGTAACCACATCGCCGGGGCCCCGACACCCCTCTTCGGGTCAGGTGTCATGCGAATGCCACACTTCGAACACCGGTACGTAGGAGTCGTGTCGGCCCGCTAGCATGCGCGCACATGACAGACGACGTGCGCAACATCGTCCTGGGTGTGGTGGCGGCAGGCATCAGCGCCGCGCTCGGCTGGCTCGCCCGGACGTACCTGTGGAAGCGGAAACTCCGCCGCAAGCAGGCGTTCTTCGGACTGCCGGACAACTCCGAGTCGCTGCTGGTCGTGAACCGGGACGCGGGCAGCACCGAACTCGCGGTGCACCGTTACGACGTGTTCGCGCTGCTCGAACTCTCCGCCCTCATCAAGGACTGCGGCGCACACGCCGAGGTGATCACCCAGGACGCGGCCCGGCAGGGCTTCGGGGAGCGCACGGAGTTCTGCGTCGGCGGCCCCACGTCGAACCGGCGCATGATGGCGCACATCGCCGCCATGCTGCCCGGGGTGCTGGTGAAGGTCGATCCGTCGGAACCCGGCCCGATCCGCATGACGTACCAGATCGGCAGTGAGCTCTACCTCCTGGAGAAGGGGGTGTCCGAGTACGTCCTGCTCGCCCGTCTCACCGCCGGACAGCCCGGGTTGACCAGGCCCGTCTTCCTGTTCTGCGGTCAGACCGCGATCACCAACCAGGCCGCGACCCGCTACCTGGCCCGCAACCACGAGCGGCTGTACCGCAAGTACGGCGACAACTCCTTCGTCATCCTGCTGAAGGTGGTCAACTCACAGGCGTACGGCCCCGATGTCGCCGAACTGGTCGCGGACGTGACGCGCGCGGCCCAGACACCGCTGCCGACGCCCGCGGCTCCACGCAACTCCCACCGCGCCTCCTGAATTGATTCACACCACAACAATCGTTACTCCCACGTAACTTACCGACGGGTTACCTCTGGTAAGGCGTCGAGGTTACCGTCTGGTCACTTTGCATTGACACGAGTAGGGAGTGACCCGTGGGACACCCTCGCAAGGCCCTGCGTACGACCACCGTGGGCGCCGTCTCCGCGACTCTGATCGCCGGTAGCGCCCTCGGACTCGCCCCCACCGCCCAGGCGGCGGACGCCGTCCGCTTCGTAGACATCGCCGGTGACGGTGGCACCGTCCTCAAGGCGAACGTCATCACGCCCGCCGGCTCCGACGGCTCCCGGCGCTACCCGCTGCTCGTCCTGCCCACGAGCTGGGGCCTGCCCCAGGTCGAGTACCTCGCCCAGGCCCAGAAGCTCGCCAACTCCGGTTATGTCGTTGTCAGTTACAACGTCCGGGGCTTCTGGCAGTCGGGCGGGGAGATAGAAGTCGCGGGGCCGCCCGACACCGCCGACGCCTCCAAGGTCATCGACTGGGCACTCGCCAACACCCCTGCGGACGCACAGCACATCGGCATGGCTGGCGTCTCGTACGGCGCCGGCATCAGCCTGCTCGCCGCCGCGCACGACAAGCGCGTCAAGGCCGTGGCCGCCCTCAGCGGCTGGGCCGACCTGATCGACTCGATCTACTCCGGCCGCACCCAGCACGTCCAGGCCGCCGCCCTGCTGGACGGCGCGAGCCTGGTCACCGGCCGCCAGAGCGCCGAGATCCGGCAGATCTTCGACAACTTCTACGCGTCGAACCTGTCGAAGGAACAGGAGATGATCGACTGGGGGAAGAAACGTTCGGCCGCCACATACGTGGACCAACTGAACGAGAGCGGCGCGGCGGTCATGATGGCCAACGCGTGGGGCGACACGGTCTTCTCCCCCAACCAGTACGCGGACTTCTACGAGAAGCTGACCGGCCCGAAGAGACTGGAGCTGCGCCCCGGCGACCACGCCACGGCCGAGCTGACCGGCCTGTTCGGCCTTCCCAACGACGTGTGGACGGACACCGGGCGCTGGTTCGACCACTACCTCAAGGGCGCGGACAACGGCATCGACCGTGAGCAGCCGGTCCAGCTCAAGTCCCGTTCCGGGGGCGGCTACGAGGGGTACCCGGACTGGAAGTCGGTCGGCGCGACCCGTAAGAAGATCGCTCTCTCGGGCACCACCACGATCCACACCAACGTGGACTCGGGCGCGGACGGCGGGATCGTCTTCCTGTCCAGCATCCTCGACCAGATCGCCCAGGCTCCCCCGGTCGCCTCGATCCCCCTGCTCCCCCGCCGCTGGGCCGCCGTATGGCAGTCGGAGAAGTACCCGACCGCCCAACAGGTACGCGGCACCGCGAAGTTGCACACCACGCTCACCCCCACCAAGGAGAGCGGCACCCTCGTCGCCTACCTGTACGACGTGGGGCCGCTCGGCCTCGGCAAGCTGGTCTCCAACGCGCCGTACACCTTCCACGGGCAGGCGCCCGGCAAGCCGTTCGGCGTCGACCTGGAGCTGTTCTCCACGGCCTACGACGTCCCGGCAGGGCACCGTCTGGCCCTGGTGGTCGACACGGTCGACCCGCTCTACATCGAGCACAACCCGTCCGGCGCTCAGCTGACCTTCTCCTCACCGGCGAACGACCCGTCGTACGTGTCGTTTCCGCTGCGCGAGCAGTGATCTCCGGCCGGCGCCGGGCGGGTAGGGCTCTGTGACTGCTGCCCCCTACGGCTGACAGACCGTGGGGGGACCCCCGCCAGGCAGCAGCGTCCCTGGAGGCTCGGTCGCCGTCACCGTGGGGGTGAGCGGACCATCGTAGTCGAGGCTCGAAGACATGGCCGTCGCCTCCCTCAGTGCTTGAGGATCTTGGAGAGGAAGTCCTTGGCGCGCTCGCTGTCCGGGTGGGTAAAGAAGTCGTCGGGGGCGCGGTCCTCGACGATGCGGCCGTCGGCCATGAACACCACGCGGTTGGCGGCCGAGCGGGCGAAGCCCATTTCGTGAGTGACGACGATCATGGTCATGCCCTCCCGGGCCAGTTGCTGCATGACCTCCAGGACTTCGTTGATCATCTCCGGGTCGAGGGCCGAGGTGGGCTCGTCGAACAGCAGGGCCTTGGGCTCCATGGCGAGGGCGCGGGCGATGGCCACGCGCTGCTGCTGACCGCCGGAGAGCTGGGCCGGGTACTTGTCGGCCTGGTCGGCGAGGCCCACCCGGTCGAGGAGTTGACGGGAGCGCTGGTCGGCCTGGTCCTTCTTGCGTCCGCGGACCTTGACCTGGGCCAGTGAGATGTTCTGCAGGACCGTCTTGTGGGCGAACAGGTTGAAGGACTGGAAGACCATGCCGACCTCGGCACGGAGCTTCGCGAGGGCCTTGCCCTCCTCGGGCAGCGGCTGCCCGTCGAGCGTGATGGAACCGGACTTGATGGTCTCCAGGCGGTTGATCGTCCTGCAGAGCGTGGACTTGCCCGACCCCGAAGGGCCGATGACCACGACCACCTCCCCCTTGCCGACGGTGAGGTTGATGTCCTGCAGGACATGCAGCTCCCCGTAGTACTTGTTGACGTCACGCAGTTCGATCAACGGATCGACGACGGCCATGCCCAGCCCTACTCACTCTCAGCTGTGTCGTGGTTGCCGCAACTTATCGAGGCAAGATCGCACTTGAGGAACGACACGCACTTTTCGGTCATTAGCCGTATTTACGCCGCGCTTACGGCCATGGGTTCACTCCTCGGCGACCTCCGCGTAGAGCTGGGACAACTCGGGCACCCCGCTCGCGGCCCACTCGTGACCGGAGGCCACGACGTCGAACTCACGCCCCGATTGCAGCCGGATCACGGGCTGGCCGTCCGAGCGCAGATCCCAGGCCGCCCCGGGGACGGTCCGCACGATGACCGTGCCCAGATAGAGCCCGGCGTCGTTGCCGAGCCAGAGCAGGATCTCCTCGTCGTCCCGCCAACCCGGCACCAGCTGGTCGAGCGCCTCCAAGGAAGCTGCCGTGTCGTCCAGTTGGACACCCGAACGGGAGGCGTGGGAGCGCAGAAGCTCGCACTCGGAGAGGAGTTCGGCGATGCCCTCGGGGTCGCGGGTCCCCGGTTTCTCACTCCAGCCGCCCAGAAAAGGGATCTTCATACACCCAGCGTGTCACTCACCCGGCCCTGTGCACCACAGGCGCGCGGGCTGTCGTTTCCACCGTGCCGGGTGGAGCGAGGCCCAGACGTCCACGTCGTGGTCCAGGCGTCCGGATCGTGGTCTAGACGTCCAGGTCGACGACGACCGGCGCGTGGTCGGAGGCGCCCTTGCCCTTGCGCTCCTCACGGTCGACGTAGGCGTCGGTGACGGCCTTCGCGAAGGATTCGTTGCCGTACACGAGGTCGATGCGCATGCCGCGGTTCTTGGGGAAGCAGAGCTGGCGGTAGTCCCAGTACGTGAACGGGTGGTCGTACTTGAGGGGCCGCGGGACCACGTCCGACAGGCCCGCCTCGCGCAGGGAGGCGAGAGCGGCGCGCTCGGCCGGGGTGACGTGGGTGAGGCCCTCGAAGGCGGCCACGTCGTAGACGTCGTCGTCCGTCGGCGCCACGTTGTAGTCGCCCAGGACCGCGAAGGGCCGGCTGCCCGCGGCGTCACCGGCGACAGCGGCCTTGAGGGCCTCGAACCACTGGAGCTTGTAGGCGTAGTGCGGGTGGTCGACCTCGCGGCCGTTCGGCACGTAGACCGACCACACACGGGCCGGGCCGCAGGTCGCGGAGATGGCGCGGGGCTCCGGGGCGCCGTCGTAGCCGGGGTCGCCGGGCAGGCCCTTGACCACGTCGTCGAGGCCTACCCGGGAGATCACCGCCACGCCGTTCCACCGCCCCGTCGCGTGGACCGCCGCCTCGTAGCCCGCCTCGCGCAGCTGGTCGAACGGGAACTGCGCCTCGGCGACCTTGGCCTCCTGGAGGCACAGCACATCGGTGCCGGTGCTCTCCAGCCAGGCCAGCAGCCTCGGGAGACGAGCGGTGATCGAGTTGACGTTCCAGGTCGCGATGCGCATGCCTCACAACCTACCGGGCGGCACTGACACTCACAGAGCCGTGCTCTCCCCCGGCTTCAGCCGCAGGTGCTCCGCGCCGCCGAGGGCACCGATCTGGTTGTCGTAGATCGGGCGGGCGAGGTCGGTGAGGAGGGCGTCGTGGATGTCGTAGGCGCGCTGGGGCTTGACCTCACGGACGTAGTCGATGACCTCGGAGATCTTGCTCCAGGGGGCCATGACGGGGAGCATCAGCGTCTCGACGGTCTGGTCGGGGACGGTGAGGGCGTCGCCGGGGTGGAAGACCTTGCCGCCGTCGACGAGATAGCCGACGTTGGTGATGCGCGGGATGTCCGGGTGGATCACGGCGTGCAGTTCGCCGTGGACCTGGACGTCGAAGCCGGCGGCGGTGAAGGTGTCGCCGTGGCCGACGGTGTGCACACGGCCGGGGAAGGCGGCCGAGATCTTCTCGGCGACCGACCTCAGGGTCCAGATCTCGGCGGCCGGGTTGGCGTCCAGAGCGGTCCGCAGCCGCTCCTCGTTGAAGTGGTCGAGGTGTTCGTGTGTGACGAGGATCGCGTCCGCGCCGAGGGCGGCGTCCTCCTCACTGAACGTCCCGGGGTCGAGGACGAGCATCTGCCCGTCCTTCTCCAGACGGACACAGGCGTGCGACATCTTCGTGAGCTTCATGGGTCCATCCTGCCCCTGGGCGAAGTGCCCGGCTCACTCGGTGGGGGTGGTCTCCTCGCGGATGACCTGCTGGGCCACCTTGAAGGCGCTGTTGGCCGCCGGGACCCCGCAGTAGACGGCCGCCTGGAGCAGCACCTCCTTGATCTCGGAGGGGGTCAGGCCGTTGCGCAGGGCGGCCCGGGTGTGCGAGGCGAGCTCGTCCAGGTGTCCGCCCGCGACCAGCGCGGTCAGGGTGGCGACGCTGCGGGAACGGCGGTCGAGCCCCGGCCGGTCCCAGATCTCGCCCCAGGCGTAGCGGGTGAGGAGCTCTTGGAAGTCGGCCGAGAAGTCGTCGGCCTGCGCCAGTACCCGGTCGACGTGCGCGTCGCCGAGCACCTCGCGGCGCACCTTGATGCCGGTGTCGTACGGATCGGCGCGGCCGGCCGACTGGGGGGCCGGGGCGGCCGGCGCGATCTCGGCGATGGGCACCGGGTGCGGGGGCGCGACGTGCGGCGGCGCGGGCGTGAGGACCGGGTTGACCGGGGCGCCGGGGATCGCGGTCTGGCCGGTACTGGAGTCGAAGGCGGGCTGCCAGGCGGTGGAGAAGTGTCTGACGAGCAGGTCGGTGACGGCGGCGGGCTGCTCGACCGGCACCAGGTGGGAGGCGCCCGGTACGACGGCGAGCCGGGCGTCCGGGATGCCCGCGACCAGGGTGCGGGCCTCGGCGGGGCCGGTGACCTGGTCGTCGGAGCCGACGAGGACCAGGGTCGGCACCCCGACGCTCGCGAGGTCGGCCCGCACGTCGAACGCGGCGAGCGCCTCGCAGGCCGCGATGTAGCAGCCGGGGTCGGTGGTGCGCACCATCTGCACGGCCCACTCGGTGATCGCGGGCTGGGCTGCGGCGAACCCGGAGGTGAACCAGCGGTCGGGCGAGGTACGGGCGATGGGATCGAGCCCGTTCGTCCGTACGATCACCCCGCGCTGGCGGAACTCGTCGGCCGTGCCGAAGCGGGGCGAGGCGGCGATCAGCGCGAGCGAGGCGAGCCGCTCCGGGTGGCGCAGCGCCAGCTCCATGCCGACCGCGCCGCCGAGCGCGCAGCCCGCGTAGCCGAAGCGCTGCACCCCGAACCGGTCGAGCGTGGCGAGCAGCCGGTCGGTGAGGTCGCCGACCGAACCCGCCGGGTAGGCGGGCGCGCCGCCGTGCCCCGGCAGGTCGAACCGGAAGACGCGCCACTGCTTGATCAGTTCGGGGACCTGGCGGTCCCACATGTGCCAGGTGGTACCCAGTGAGGGACCGAGGATCAGGACCGGGGCGTCTTCTGGTCCGTCAAAGCGGTATTGCAGAGTTTCGACGTTCTTTTGACTCACCCGCCCACGCTCCCATATCTCACATTCTCGTCGTGAGCGGGGGCAGAACCGCTGGCCAATCCTCCCCACGTGTCCGCCGCCGGGCGCAAATCCTCCACATCGGGCTTCACATACCAGCGGTGCGTCGTCTCCACCTTGGTGTGCCCCGCCCACAGACTCGCCGCAGAGCGTTCTCATGCATGACCTTGTACGCCCGTTCCCGCAGCTGCCGTCCGTTGAGCGCCCCGCCGAGTTCGTCCACAGCGACGTACCCGCTGGCTTCGTACCGCTCCCCGGCCGCCCGCCTCTCAGACATCTGCACGGCAACGAATCGCGTCAGTGCCCCTCTGACCAGATCGGGCAAAGGGAGCTCCCGCTCCCCGGCAAGTGACTTCGTGTCCTTCTCCACCACAATCTTGTTCCCCATCAGCGTCCGGGTGTTGGCGATGGTCAGCATGGCCCGTTCCAGGTCGACGTCGGCCCAGCGCATGCCGCAGATCTCCGCCGGCCTGAGACCCATCAGCGACAAGAGGAACGGGGCGCAGAGCCGGTCGTCCTCGATTGCTCCCACGAAGGCATGGACCTCGTCGACATTCCACGGCGGCACCAGCGCCCTGGTCCTGCGCTCCGCCTTGCGTACCTTCCGAGGGATCGTCACTTCCTGGGCGACGTTCACCTCGACCAACCGCCGCTTCACCGCTCGGTTGAGTGCCTCCTGCAGCCGCGCCAGGGACATCTCGACCGATATCACGCTCAGGCCCGTGCCCACCTTGCCACCGCGGGTCCGCCCTCCCCGAAGCGCCCACTGCATCCACGCCTCGATGTGGTCCTCGGTGAGTTCTTGAAGCCGGATCTGCCCGAGCTGCCCCCTGACACGGTCCAGGGTCAGCGTGTAGCTGTATACGGTGCTCTCTTCCAGGTCTTCCGACTTCCAGGCGAGCCACTGATCGAGCCACTCGTTCACCGTGACCTCATGGGCCGGCACCAACGCCGCGTCATAGCGACGGTTCGTGATACGCGCGTACTCGGCCTTCGCCTCGCGCAGCGTGCCGAAGGCCCGAGTCACCTGCTTGCGCTTCCCCGTGACGGGGTCGGCCCCCACATCGACCACGAACCGGTACCGGACCTCCCCCTTCGCATTCGGCGGGCTTCTTAATCGGAACGGTGGTGCACACACTCCACGCCTGAGGCGCCGCTGCGTGTCAGCAACGGCGCCGCGGCCATCAGGGCTGTTCCCACCGCTACGCATGGCCAGATGCAAAGCAGCACCGAACACTTCAAGGGTCTGCACGATCCCCGGTTTCGGTAACCGGGGACCACCTGCTATGTATCGCCCAGCACAACGACAACCCGCCCCTCACTCCCTGCTTCCGCCTCAGACAGGAGGCCAGGGTCGAAGGGCGAGGATCACACGGACCGCGGAGGCCACCGCCGCGGCAAGAGAGGTATCTCGTGAATAGAGGCGGCCGAAGTGGCCGCCGGGCAGTGGCGGGTCCTTGGGCAGTTACGCCTGGGCCGCAACCGTGACGCCCTCCGTTACACCGATGTCGATGCAGTCAAGCACTCTCTTCTGCTGGGCGGCCGTCACCACGACCCCCCAGCGCCGCTGATCGTTGGTGTCGACAGCTCAATGCATGCGACCGCGGACTGCTCCTTCGGCGAGGCAGAACCGCCAGAACGGCTAGCCGGGCGTGGATCCGTCCCGCCCCAGAATGAAGTCGCTGCCCACAGTCTGCCTTCTCGGAGGATGTACGCGTGTATGGCGGAGAGCAACAAACAGGCACGCGGTTCAATGCGCAACTGGAAGAATCGGTAGTGAGTTCACGGCGTGGCCGCCTTGCTCTTCGTTTGCGCGGTGCGGCTGGGACGCCGGGGCCGCGGCGTTGGATCGTGCGGGGTGTCTTTGGTCCAGAACGGAACGTGCTGTTGGCCCTCCACCGCTTCGCGGTGCGCCTTCAGTACGGCGTCAAAATCGACAGCCCACACAGAAAACCTCGGTCCCCACGAAACCAACCAGGTCGTGGGGACCGACGTCACACAGGGTACCGAGTAGGCCAACAGCGTCGCTAGCGGACGGCCCTTGCCCGCGTGCCGCCGAAGAGCTGATCCACCTTGAAGCTGCTAATACGGCGGCAGGTCTGTCTCCAGTTCGCGGTCCGCGCGCCTTCCGCTTACTTCACCCAAGGTCCACTGCACGCACTCAGGTCTAATTCCTGTGCGCACGCGGCAGAACTCATGGACGGCGGCTTCAATTTCTTCTATAGGTAGCGTGCTGCGCGGATCGAACCAGTACGGTTCGCCCGGGTTGGACACGACTTCCGTGTCGAAATCGGGCGGGTTTGGGTTATCCGAGACCCAGATATTGTCAAGGACTTCATCCGTTTCCGGTCCCGGATATCCCGAATTCACGAACCAAATGAGCCCACCGTAGCCACTGTCCCTGTTCAGGGATACCACGAGGAAATTGTTTGGCATATCGGCATCGCTCACGTGCCGGCGATCCGACCATGAGAACCAGGCGATGGTGCCCGGGTGCCAGTGTTCGCCCCGCTTGTTCCAGCCCTGCAAAGAACCGAGGACTTCGGCAACTACGGTGGATACTTCTGTGTCCGTCTCGGCAAACCACCGGCGGTCGTTGCAAGTAACGTTAAGAATCATCGTGACTCGCATGTTACGCCAGGAGGTCATAACCCGTCAATCATGCTGGCGGGCCGGTGCCACGCAATACGCTGCTAGCCATTCCGCTTCCGCTGGGATACCACACGGTCATGGTCCAATCCTTTGGCAGAATGGCTTGCACGGATTGGTAGCAGTTGTAGCTGTCACTGCAGACGCCGTTTGGATTATTGATGACTACTACAGAATGCTGCTCCTTGAGCTCATTCCTGATTTTCCAGGCATATTTTGTCTCCACGTGCGAGACTGACGGGTGAGGGCCTTTACCCGTACGTCCCGGCATCGGGACACCTCGGTCTATCAGGAAATCGTTGATCGCCTTATTGGTGGCCGCATCCCCGGAAATCATCTCGTCGGACAGGGCTTTGCCGTCCTGATCGAAGAGTTGTCCGGTGGTCTTATTGCCGGTCTTCTTCGTTCGATCCCATTTGCTGGCGATCTTCTCCATGTAGTCCCGCGCCCATGCCGGGCAGTTGGAATTATGGACAAGGATCGGAGTTTCGCCGGCCAGGACGTAGAAGGTATGGAGTCTGTCGACCGTCAGGTTGTAAGTACGGCTGTGCTTGGCGTACCCGCGGTTGCCCTTTACGGTAACCGTGGTTCCGTCGTCGGACAGTAGCTTCATCCCGGGCTTGAGTTGCCCTGCCGGGACCCAGTCTCCCTTGGTCGGGGACCAGAATGGGTGTTCGTGCGTTGCGGTGAGGGTTTGCGTACCGCCGCCGGTCGCGATGGAAAGTTCGTTGAACTTCTTGTCGTCGTCCGTGACGATGCGGCTGGTGACTTCCTCGGCCGTAGTTTCCCCTGTTTCAGGGTCAGTCGCGAGGACCTTGTCGCCGAGTTCTATGTCCTCGATCTTTTGCGTGGAGCCGTCGGCCATTTCGACCTCGGTGCCGGCCAGGAAGCATTTGCAGGCACTCTTTACGGCGCCGCGCAGGGCGCGCTTTGCCAGAGCCTTGGCTGAGCCGAAAATTCCTGCGACAGCCGACACGGCATCTGCGGCGTCCCTGGTGTCTTCGTAGGCTTGGGAGTCAGTGTCGACTCCCTTAGATTCAACCAGCTCCTCGTAGTGCCCGCTCACGCCGCAATCCGCACCGAACCAGCACCAAGGCTCGGTCATGTATTCGATTGCGTCTGCTGTCTCCGCAATGAAGCCGCCTATTCCGGCGACGGCGTCTTTCCAATCGCCTTGCGCGCGTGGGTCTTCAGGCTCGACAGAGCAGGAAGGGGTCCATGCCTTGTCTGCAATAACGGGGTTGCAGTAATGTCCGGAACTCGTGGAGCTGTAACTGGCGCTGCCCATAGTGGACATGCCACCGCTTCCAGTACCGGAACCGGAGCTCGTGACAGCATGCACCACACCGACCACGACGGTGACGATGGCGATGATCGTCGCGATCAAAGACCCGAAAAACTTTCCGCTGGGGTCAGCGAAGGTGACCGGATTGTTGTTGCTGTAGGCGTAGCCGTTGATTTGCTGAGGGTCTTTCAGGTCTGCGACAGGATCAACGCTGGCAAACCTTCCGGTTGCGGGGTCATAGTCGCGAACCCCCAGATGGGTGAGACCGGTGGGGTCTTCAGTTCCGCCGATGAAGCCCTTGTCCCCGCGCCAACTAGCGGGCGTGCTGCCGCGAACCTCTCCGAAGGGTTGGGTGTGACGGCGAGTGAGCGCCTGGGTGGACGCGTCCACTTGGAGGCTTGCAGTGCCATTGCGGTCTGTGCACAGCCAAGTCAGTGAGCTTGGTGTACGCATGGCGATGATCTGCCCCGCGTGGTTGTAGTAGCGGGTAGCTTCCACCTTGCCGCTGGCCTTGTCCAGGCGCAGTTCGGTTTCGCCCAGATAGAGGGTGGTGCCGGTGGAGTCGCGCCGGATGAGCCGGTTGCCGTCAGCGTCGTTCAGGAAAGTGGTGGTGCCGCCGCTGGCTTCGGTGACCTTGGTCAGGGCCCCTTCGACATCCCAGTCGAGGGACTGGGTGGTGCCGTTGAGAGTGCGGGTCTTGGTGGCCCCGTTCTCCCAATAGGTGTAGCTGTCGGTGGTCTTGGATCCGCTGGCGAAGTCGGTCACCGTGTTTGCCAGGGCGTGCGGCCGAGTCTGATCAGCCGTCTTGTATGTGTAGTTGGTGGTAGCGGCGCCTCCGCTGGCGAGATGATTCGTGGCGGTTTTCCGGTTGCCGGCGGAGTCGTAGCTGAAGCTCTGCCAGTACGGGGCGCGTCCCCCGACGTTGCCGGTGGTGGGGGTGGTAGCGCAGTCGCCGGAGGCGGTCCAGGCAGCTTTCAGGCGTCGGTGACCGTCGTAGGTGAAGCACTGCTTGTCGCCAGGGCTGGTGGACCGGTCGTCGACCTCGATGGGGTTGCCGGCGAGGTCGTACCGGTAATAGAGGTCGGCGTCGGTGCCGGTGTGGGTTTCGGAGACGACGGTCTGGCGGGCCAGGCGCTTGGTGCCGTCTTCATAGGAGTAGTTGACCTCGGTCCAGTCAGCGGTGGAGGAAACCCCCAGGGTGGTGCGGATCAGCTCGCCGGCCGGAAGGTAGTCGGTGTTCTGCACGAGGCCGGTCAGCCCCTGCAGGGTCTCCGGCAACCTGGTGGAGGTGTACCCGTAGGTAAGGACTTCGGTACCGAGGCCGCCCATGGCCGGGATGGTGCGCTTTTGCAGCGTGCCGTCGAGGTTGTAGGCGTTATTGATGGCGTAGACGCCGGTTCCGGCCAGTGCCCCTTCTTTGGTGCTGATCGTGTACTGCTCTTTCAGCACCCGGTAGAGCTTGTCGTACGTGGCGTTGGTCTTGGCGTAGACATCTCCGCTCTTGCCGCCGACGTAGCGGATGGCAGAGGTGAGTCGCCCCTTGGCGACGGTGTCGTAGGACCACCGGGAGAGGATCTTGGCGTCGTCCGGGCTTGGGACCCCGTTGACGACGGGCACCTTTCCGTCGACCAGGGCGGTTTGTCTGCCGAGCGTGTCGTAGGTGTAGCCGCGGGTGCGCTGGCGGGCGTCGGTGGCCGAAACGACCTGGTCGAGTTCGTTGTACTCGGTGCTGGACTTGCCGGCATCAGGATCGTTGGTGCTGGTCTGCCTGCCGAGGAAGTCATAGCCGTAGGACCAGGTGTTGCCGTCGTCGTCCTTGACGGTTTTGAGGCGGTCTGCGTGGTCGTAGGTGTAGGTGAACTTGGAGTAGGTGGCGGTGGCGCTGTTGCCCTCGTACTCGCGCTTTTCGACCAGGCGGCCTCGGGTGTCGACCTGCTCGCGGATGGCAGAGGCGCCGGCGGGCGGCTCGACCGTGGTGGCATTGCCGTCGTAGCTGGTGGTGGTCCGGGAGTGTTCCTTGCCGTTGACCAGATTCACCTGAACGGTCGGGCGGCCCGCGCCGTCGAAGGTGGTGGTGGATCCGGCGGGTGCAGCCGTGGTCGGCTTGGCAAGCGCGCCGCTGGGAGCGGTGCTGTCGATGAAGTCGGCGGCTGTTTCCACGGCCAGGCCGCGCGTGTCGTACTTCGTCTCGGAGATGACGCGGCCGGTGCCGGTGGCGGCTGGCTTTTGAGTCTGCCGCGGGCGCAGCAGTGCGTCGTAGATGGCGTACTCGGTCTGGTAGGTGGTGCCGTCGTTGTTGAGGGACTTGGTGGCTACCCAAGAGGCGCCGGTGGCCTGCACCTTGTATTCGAACTTGCGGCTGGGAGATTGGTCCGCGGCTCGATCGCGATCGGCCAGCCATACGTCGGTGAGGCGGCCCAGTGCGTCGTACGCGAGTTCGGTGCGGTTGTTGTTGGCGTCCGTTATGGAGGTGTTGAGGTTCCAGTCGGTTGCGTAGTCGGTGGTGACAGTGTGGCCCGCTGCGTTGGTTTCGACCGTCTGAGCGAGGGGGCCGCTGTCAGCCGGGATGTAGTCGATGTGCTTCGTTCGGGTGCCCTTGGCGTTCCAGCTGTCGGTCGGGCGTCCCAGGGAGTCGAACGCCGCGGTGGTGACCGTTGTGTATTGGCCTGTTCCGTCAGTGGCGTAGCCGGTGAGGCGCTCAGCTCGTGTGATGTCGCCCTTGGTCGGCTCTGCTCCATACGCCTGGCTGTCGTAGGAGCTGCGTACGTCTGAGATGAGGTCGGTGGTCTCCGGATCATTGCTGCGGTTGGGTGTCGCGCTGCAGCCGGTGGAAACGGTCTCGATGCGCTTGGGGTAGGCCAGCAGCCATTTGCTTGTGTTTGTGGCATACCAGGTGCGGGTGCATTCTTGCTGGCCGCCCGCGTCGGTCTCCACTGTCAGCGGCTGACCGCTGGTTGTGTCGTACGTGGTGGTGCTGCTGGAGGTGATCTCGCTGCCGCTGTTTTGGCGTGTGCGCTTTACCTCGGTTCCGGTGCGCACCAGATAACCGGTGACCGTGCCGTACGAATGGGTGTCGCTGGAGGTCTTGTGGGACCAGGGGGTGGTGACGGTGGCTGAGACTTCTGAGCCCGAGGTGCCGTTGTACGTGATCTCCTCACGCAGCATGCCGGCGTACTGCTCAGAGTCGGTCTTGTCCACACCCTTGGAGTCGGTGATCGCTTCGCTGCGGGTGGTGCCGTTGGACTGCTTGTCGCCGTCCATGCCGCGGTAGTACAGCGCGGTGGTCTTGGAGCGGATGCCGGCCGCTTCGCCGGTGGTGGTGGTGACCTTGTTGTAGCCGCGCCAGATGCCCCACGTGCGGTACTTTGCCGGCGTGATGGGGGACTCGTCGTCGTAGGCCCAAGCGCCGCCAATGTCCTCGCTGTAGGTGTAGTTGGTCTCCTTCAGCGGCGCGCCGCCATACGGGTCCGATTCGGTGACCTGCTTGACGACGTACTTGTGGAAGAAGTCGGTGCGGGGCTGCGGGTCTTCTCCGGGGGTGGGGCTGGTGGGAGGAACCCACTTCACCGGGTAGCAGCGCTTAGTGTTCTTGTCGAGTGCCGTGGGAAGGTTGGTGTCTGCCACGCACTCGGGAGCGGAGTAGTTCACGGTCAGCACCGAGCCGGTCTCGGACTTGACTGTACGGATCCGCCATTTGATGTACGGCACGACGCTGTCGCCGGTCTTGTCGACGCGGTTGTGCAGCTGAATGCCGGAGAACGTGACCGCCGGAAGCGTGATGGGGCTGGTGCCGGACTTTCCGGTGTGCTGGATGCTCTCCAGCCACAGCCCGGGGGCGGAGCCGTCGCCCGGATCGGGGAACGAGTGTGTCAGGTGCCAGGTGTTGACATCGCGGTAGTCGGTGTCGGCTCCGGTGCCGGTGCCCTTGTAGACCTGGGTGGTGACGTCGGTGAGCCGCTTGCGGCTGAAGAACGAGGGCGCGTTGCGGTCGGTGCAGACGGTGTTGGCGGCGCAGATTTGATCGAACGGCACATCCGGCCAGGCCGCCTTGTTCGTGTCCGTCAGGGAAGCACAGGTTTCTCCGCCGGAGACGGGGATGCACCGCTCGGCGACGCCGAACTTCACGCGGGCTGCGGCGGGCTTGCTGAAGACGGAGTCGGAGCGCTGGCCGTAGTCGATGCGGTTCAGGTAGCCACTGCGGGTGTAAGAGGTGCCGTTGCCGGTGGAGGCGTTCTTGGCGTAGTAGTTGCCCTCTTTGGTGTACCAGTAGCTGGTGACGTTGCCGTGCGGGTCGACAACGTAGTCGAGGTTCCAGCGCCACGCCTGGTTCTTGGCCCGGCCGGCGAAGTCGGAGCCACTGGAGTACCCAGGTTCGCCGGAGTCGTCGCCGAAGACCGGCGCGACCCAGGTGGAGTTGGTGACGGGGTCGTCGGCTGCGGTGCCGTTGTCGGACCAACCGGGCAGACGGTTCTTCCCAAATACATACTGGGTACCGTCGGTGGTGGTGATGGTCCAGTACTCGCCCTTGTCGCTGTCGTCACCGTCGTCGCTGTTGACCGCGCCGGTGCCACGCGTGACCTTTTCGCCGTCATCGCTCTTGAGGTGCCAGCCGTTGGCATCCTTGATCAGCGGGCTGGACTTTCCATTGAGGACGACGGAAGCGTTGTCTTCCTTCCAGCAGAGGTCGGCCTTGCCATCCTGACCGTCGTCGTCACACGATGCATAGCTGCGCTCGATGTACGACGTGGGCAGGTTGAAGCCCTCACCGACCCATGACGGCTGCGCGGAGCTCGACGACGTGCGCCCGTCGACGCTCTGCGCGGAGTAGCCCACCGTCACCTGGGGAGCCTTGCCGGCTGCCGCAGGCACCACGTCCATCGGGTAGGACCAGGTGAAATCGCCGTTGGAGCCGCCGCCCGCCCAGCTGGACGACAGGGACAGCGAGGTTGCCTGGTAACTGCCCTGGTCGGAGGACGCGGCCGCGGCCAGGGCTACCACCATGGTGGTAGCGGCACCACTGACGCCCTTGGGGGTGGTGACCTGCGTAGTGATGGTGTCGCTTTGGGTGTCGTTGCTGGTCGGCAGCACCGCAGTGGTGCGGCATTCCCGTTTGTGAGGTGTGGTCAGCGCGCACACGGGCAGCTGGATGGCGCGCAGTCGTGATGCCCAGGCACCGCCGTAGGCGTTCGCGAAGCGGCTGTAGTCAATACGGATGGACATGCTCGAAGCGTTGGTGTCGCCATCCGCGCGCTGCACTGAGAGCACCAAGCCCTCGACGCCGAGCTTCTTGGTGAGCTTGCGGTCCAGGACCCTGACCTTGGCCCGGTCGGGGGCCTTGAGCAGCTTGGCCGTTGTCGCCTTGGCCTTGCTCTTCGGCTTGACCGGGGCGGTGAGGGTCACGGGCAGGCCGCTAGCCTTTGCACCCTTTCCGGCTTCGGTAGGAAGTTCAACGGTCACGGAGCCGGGTGTGGGCCACACAGGCTTAGTTGTGGCGGCTCTGCGTGTCCTGGCGGCTGCCGACACGGTCGGATCATTGATCTTATTGACCTTGGCCAGGAAGGCCGTGGCCTTGCCGTACTGCGGTTTGGGCAGCTTTGTATGGCTGCGGCTGACGTCGTCGGCTGGTGCCGCGCCGAGCAGCGTGGCCGTCACGGCAGCAACCACAGGCAGGCTGACCGCCGCCAGTCGGCGTCGTCCCGCCCGGTGCCACGACCATGAGGGCAGCACGAATCTGCGCCTTGTCACAGTGGGTTCCTTCGGTCTCGAAACGAGGCAGCGTGCCGGGTCGGACTGCCCGGCACACCGCGGGAATCGTGGCTGCGCCTCAGAGGATGCGCAGCGGTACAGGTTCAGCCAATGTCGATGGGCGGTTCGTCGACAATGGACAGCTGGGTGATCTCCTCCTCGGAGAGCACGCCGGCGTACACGCGCATGTCGTCGAGCTGTCCCGGAAGGGCGTTGCCCCATGCGCCGGTGTCGTGCCGTCGGGAGCCGCCGACCATGAGCGGGCCGGTGGGCTGGTAGACGTCGGCGACGTAGGCGCCGTTCTCGTCGCCCTGGCGTTCGCCGGTGACGTAGAGCTTGGCCGACTGCGTGACGGAGTCGTACACGCCGACCACGTGGATCCAGTTACCGGGCGGGTTGACCTCATCGGAAACAGTGGTGGCCGCTGGGCCGTTGAGGACGTCGGTGGCATAGACACCGAAGTTCCAGTCGCCCACCGTCTCTCCAGCCTCCTGCCGGTACCACAGGCGGAATGCGTTGCGCTGGTTGCCCGGGTGGGAGAAGACGGTGGGTGAATGGGCGACGGTGGTGTCCTCAAGCTTCAACTGCGCGAGATTGGCCCATCCGGCCACGGTGAAGCTGCCGCTGTCGTCCAGTGCCACCGCAGAAGTGGCACGGCCAAGGACGGCTTCGTTCAGTTCGAGGACATTGCCGTGTCCGGCGTCGTCGGTGGCTTTGAAGGCCGCACCGGTCTGGAGCAGCAGCTGATTCGCCCGGCCTGAGGCGTCAGCACCGGTGGTGCCGGAGGTCTCGTCCATGTTCCAGTGGGCGAGCAGCTCCGCCTGGGTCTTGCCGGTCGCGGGGTCTTCCAGGTTGGCCAGGGCTGCCAGCTCGTCGGGATAGACAACGCGCTTGTACGCCTGAACCTGGTCGATCTGGCCGGTGAAGTAACTGGAGGGGCCACCGCCGCCCTTGAACCGGCCGACCTCAAATGGGCCGGTGCTCGCCCAGGGCGTGGTGAAGGCCGTCTCCTGCTGCAGCTCACCGTTCACGTACAGGCGGAGCTGCTGGTTCTGACGGTCGAAGACACCCAGCAGATGAGTCCAAGCACCAACCACACCGGGCTTGGTGGAGATGGCCCGGACGATGGTGGGGCTTGCGGTGTCGGAGTCGGCGGCGTACCGGTTGAACACCCACCGGTCGAGGGACTCGGAGTAGTACAGCTGGAAGGCGCCTACCTTCGAGCCGTTCTGGTTGGCAACTGTACTGATCTTGTCGCGGGTGCCCAGGTTGGCCCAGGCAGAGACGGAGAAGCTGCCTGCGGTGTCCACGACAGATCCACTGGTGGCGGCGTAGCTGCTGGTGCCGTTGGTTTTAAGGCCCTTGCCTTGGCGTGCGTAGTTCGTCCAGGTGGCGTCGGTGAGTGTCAGGGGGTTGGCGGTGCCCTGCGCGTTGGCAACGGTGGTGCCGTTGCCCTCGTCGAACTTCCACACACCCGCCGCCGCCGCCGGTTTGGCCACGTTGAACAGGTAGTCGCGGGTCTCGCCCGGATTGCCCGCAGCGTCGAAGGTCTGCACGCGCAGGGTGTTGGTCAGCCGCTTGTCCGGGGTCACCGACACCTTGTGGGTGGCAGTGTTCGCGCTGTAGGTCTTGTCCTCGATCTTTACGCCATTGAGCCAAGTCACATAACGCCGAACATCAGCAGCTCCAGCGGCGATGGTGAACGTACCCGTCATGCCGACGCTGCCGGTCTCCGGCGACGTGGCGCAGGTGGTGCCGGCGCACTGCGGATACACGTTGTTGTCGGAGGTGATGTCGGGCTTCGGCGGGCCGGTGTTGTCGACCTTGAAGTAGCAGGACGCCGTTGACCACGGGCTGTACAGGTAACCGGTGGTTCCGTTGTAGGTGTACTTGTACTCGGTACGGGCCCGGAAGTGATAGGTGGTGCCGGACGTCAGGGTGGCCGTTGGGACCGTTCCTGCAGTTCCGCTTGCGGTGTAGGCGGAGGGCTTCAGCGAGGTCGGTGTGGTGCTGCTCCCTGTGTACAGTTCGAAGTTCGGTCGCAGCACGGCGTTGGAACCGTCCGCGGAGGTCGGGGTGGCCGTCAACCGCGGAGTAGTGTCACGGATGATCGCCGGGCTGGACGAAGACGAACATGACACGTTCGGATCTGACATCTTCACCGTCGATGGAGCGCTCGTCGGCGGCGTTACATAGGTGATCGACAGGATCGGCTTGCGCTCGGAAGTGGTCGCTGAATCCTTGGGCGACATGAACTGCTTCCAGGCGATCGGATCACCCTCGTCGGCCCGCAGCCCCAGCGTAGTTGTCGTCGACTTCGCCTTGGCGGTGTAGGCCACCGCGGACGTGGCGTCGAACTCAACGATTGCGTCCTTGCAGTCGCTGGAGAACCCGTTGGCCGCGGAAACAGTGTCCACCTTCGCCGACCATGAGGGCGCACCCCACTTAGTCGAGGAGTTGATGGGGCTCGTGCGCCACAACTCAACGTTCTTCTTGGTGCAGTTCGCGGACCAGATCTCGTAGGCCGAGAACTGCGCGTGCAGAATCTTCTTGCCGGACACCGCGCGGGTGTCGAACTGGAAGAGAGAGCGGGCCTTCTTGTTGTCGACGAACGCGTCGTAACCGACACCAAGAGCGTGGCTGGTGTTCCAGAAGGACGTGTCCAGCTCGCTCGACCAGACCGTGGTCCAGCCGGCCAGCTTCGCCTTGACAGTGGGCGGATCGATTACGACGGGGTACGTCGTCTCGGGGTCCTGCAAGAACTCCTGATCGGGAACGATCTGCAGCTTTTCATTGTCAGCTGAGACGTCGGCAACCGACGTGCGGGCCTGGCTGCCGGGCGTGAGCGCATCGACAGGATCAACCTCGGCGGTAACCTCCGAGTCGCTCCGCCCCAGCATCGTGTGCGTGCTGTCCGAGGTGCCGGCGTCCCACATCAGCGGGGCACTACTGATGAAGACCGGCTGTCCGCCGGCGTCCACGTAGGAAACCGCGTTGGCGTTGGTACGGGCCTGCAGGCCGTCGACCTTGACGGGGTAACTGATGGACTCCAAGGCGGGGTTGGCGGCGGCCTGCGGGGTGTGGACCACGAGGTTCTGCGAGAAGCCGTCCGCTGTCACCTGCACCACCAAGTCAACGTCCGGCAGGACAGACTTGTAGACGGCGTGCGAACCATCCAGCTCGGGCGTAGGAAGATCCCACGGCGAGAAGACCTGATAGGCGTGCTGCTTCTCTGTGAACTGGACCAGCGGCGCCGCGCCCCCGCCCGAAAGCACCAAGTTCTGAGCGGCCTTGGGCTCCACCGTACCGTTCGCCTGCCGCACCAGTGTGGTGTCCACAGCTACCCAGCGACCGTCTCTGCGCACCCGCTCGGGCGCCGAAGAAGTCTCCATCGTGAAGGTGCCGTCAGGGTTGGCGAAGACCTGTCCCGTCTCTGTTGTCAGCGCTTCGACCTCCGCGCGCTGACCGCTCGCCACCGCCTTCTGCGAAGCCTCTTGCTCCGCGGTCTTCGGGGGCAAGCCCTCGTCTTCCCAAAACGCCTTGCCGCGCGCCGCATCGTCCGCGGGGACCGAAGAAGTACCCTCGCGTCCTTCGGCGTTGCCGCCTTCGTCAGCGACCGCAGGCTGCAACAGCCCACCCAGCGCAACAGACGACGCGGTCAGCCCGACGATGCCAACGGCAAGGCACCGTCTCAGCCCGCGTCTCCCCCGAATGTTCAAAATTTCCCCCCGCCAACAATCAAAAATCTTCAAGAGCAGGGAGGAAATCTAAAGATCACACCAAGCGCGCGTCCAGATATCGACATTCGGACATCAATAGACAAATTGACATTAATGCGCCGGCGGCGGCATGTGAGTAACGCCACAGAAGCTGCACAGATAATCCTCAGACGGCGGTGTTCCAGAAGTCACTGAACCGTGCACGGACCAATGGAGGCCGTGACCCACATGTCGAGTTCGACGAACCATCGCTGGCAGCACCAGGACCGCAGCAAGCCCGACGCGTCCTTGATCGAAGTACCGGCAGCAACGAGGGTCGCGATTCGAATGGTGACCCTCGATCATGGGCGGTGGCCTGGAGTTCCTCGTCGTTGGCGGTACTGCGGAAGTGGCCGCTGCGGCCTGCCGCACGACGCCCCCCGCCCCGCCGAAATACGCAGGCGCCACCCCCGCCCGCCAGGCAGAATCGCCCTCATGTCCCAGCGTGCCGAACACCTGCTCGCAGCCATCGACCGGCTCTCCTACCCGCACCGCATGCGTGAGCTGGCCTCCGCTGCCCGGCGCGCCGCGGCAATGGGGGCGGTCGACGAGCTTGTGAACGAGCTCGCCGCCCGTGGCGTCCACGGACGGCGACTCGCCGCCACCGTGGCGGACATGGCGCGCCACGACACGTATCTGGAGGGCTGCCTCGCGGACCCCGACCGCCTCGTCCGCGCCCCCGCGATCAGGGCGCTGCGGCAGGGGCGGCTCACGGACGCCACCGTGATCGAGGCTCTCGAGGACGCACCCGCCGCCGTGCGGCAGCAGCTCGTGCACGCCATCGCCGTGGCGGGGCGTACGGGCCTCGCCGAGGCGCTGGTCGAGCCGACGTACCGGCGATGGGGGGCCGAGGCCGCCGCGGAACTGCTCGCCGCCTGCACGGCGGAGACCGCCGCCCGGCTGCTGCCCCGCCTGTTCCGCGGACTGAGCTCCTACCGGCTGCTCGCCGCCCGCCATCCCGCTCTGCTGCTCGCGGAGATGGAGCGACAGCTCGACACCCTCCCCGCCGTCGTACGGGACGGCTGGCTGGCCTCCCACGCGGACGCGCTCGCGCTCCTCGCCGAACGGGATCCGCTCGGCGTGCTGGCTGTGCTCGAGCGTTACGAGACGCTACCGATGCCCGTGAACCGCAAGCTGCACCTCCTGGTCGAGGCGGATCCCGGCCGCACGGTGCGGCTGCTGCTACGCCCGAAGCTGCGGTCCCGGCTGAACAGCGGCCACCTCGAACCCGCCGTGCTGCGCCGCCTCGTCCGCCACGCCCCGGCGGAACTCACCGACCTCGCCTGCGCCTGGAACGACAACGCAGCCGCTCTCGCCCGGCTGCTGGCCTGCCTGCCGCCCTCCCGCCGCGGCGCCCTGTTCGACGCGGCGATGGAGGGCAAGGACCTCGCCCACGCGGACCTCAGCCCCGCCCTGCTCGACGTACTGCCGTACGAGCGGCGCACTGCCGAGGCTCGGCGGATAGCGACGCTGGCCCGCGGCAGGGGCGCGCACTGGACGCAGATACTGACAGCAGCCGCCTATCTGCCGCCGGACGAGGTCCGTGACGACCTTCTCACCGCCGTCCGCCGCTCCGCCGCGGACGACCGCGCCACGGCGTACCCACTGCTCGTCCGCAACGCAGCACGCTCCCGCGACCCACAGGAAATGAGCCGGTTGCTGCGTGCGCTGCTGCAGCTGCGCAATGAACAGGACCCGGTCCGCAGCGCCGCCCTCTCCGCACTGGCAGAGGTGCCCCCTTCGCTGTTCGCGGAGGACGCCGCCGAGGACCTCGGACGAATCGCCATCGACGCCGTCGAAGCCCGCGACTCCTCCTGGAGCACCCGTCACGCGCTCAGCACGCTCGCCCTGTCCGTGCTGCGCGAGCACGCCGTCACGGGCGGCACGCGGCTCATCGGCTGGGCCCTCGACACCCTCACCCGGCTGTCCGGCCACACCGGCGGCGCGAACGTCGGCCGCCTCGACACCGTGCTGCGGCGCGGCCAGGAGTACGAGGTGCTGGCGGCGCTACGGCCGTGGCTGGAGGCCGCCACCGACAAGGCCGACTATTCGCTCGTCTTCGCACTCGTACGGGCACTCGGGCGGCGCGCGTGGGGGATGGCCGAACTCCAGGAGTACCTGTGGCAGGCCGTCCAGTTCGGAAACGACGCGTCCGTCCGCACCGCCGTCGACCTCTGGCTGGAGCAGCCGAAGGGGCGCGACGAGCGAGTGGAGTGGATCGTGCGGCTGGAGCCGTCCGCCGCCGTCCTGCCGTCCGTTCTCAGAGTCTTGACGGAGCGGCGTACGGACCTGCTCGACCCGGTGCTGGCCGACACCCCACCATACGGCCGCTTCCTGACCGCCCGCAGCCACTGGACGCCACCCACCTACCGGGCCCACCGCTGGGTGCCGCGCCAGCAGCGCGCGGCGGCGGAGCTGCTCGCGCGCACAGCGGGCGACGCGGAGCAGCCGGTGCATGTACGCGTCCAGGCCCTCTCGGCGGCGGCAGTGATCCCGGAGGCGGGCCTGGAAGTCGTCCGCCGCTACACGGGATCGTCGAACGTCCCGCTGGCGGAGGCGGCCCTCGGCGCACTGCCGTGGACCGACCGCCCCGGCGAGGTGCTGCCGCTGCTGCTGGAGCACGCGGACGGCGACCGCGCCCGGGTCGCGGTCTACGCGGCGACGCGGGCCGCGCAGTACGTCGCGCCGTCGCGGCTCGCCACGGAGCTCCGCAGGCTGCTCACGCCGAAGGACCCGCGGACGGTGAAGGTCACCAGCCGCAAGGAGGCGGTGCGCCTCGCGGCGACGATGCTGCCCCCGGCGCAGGCGGCACCGCTGCTGCGGGAAGCGTTCGAGCTGCCCGGGCAGCACCACGACGTGCAGTCGGTGTGTGTCGCGTGTGCCCAGGGCCTGCTGGCGGAGCCGGCCAGCTGGCCCATGCTGGAGTCGGCCGCGCAGGGACGCACGGAGCTCCGCCAGGAGCTGGCACGGGCGGCCGTGGCTGCGGTGGACGAGGAGCATCGGGCCAGGTACGCAGGGCTGCTGCATCACGCCTGCGAGCCGCTCGAACCGGAAACGGCTGCGGCGCTGTTCCCAGCACTGGCGGAATGGGCACCGTGGCAGCCGGAGATCGCCGAGATGCTGGTGGCCGCCACCACGGACCTCGCCGATCGGGCGGTGTGGGCGATGGCCGGGCAGGAGCTGGTGGAGCTCGCGGCGGACGACGACGGCCCGTACCTTCGGGCCCTGCGGGCGATGCTGGAAGCCACAGGAGACCCGGATCAGCCCGACGCCGAGCCCGAACGCGACCAGCCGGCCCGGCAGCGGGCCGCGAGCCTGCTGCACCACCTCCTGCTCCACCATCGCTATCGGGGCGGGGGCCGGCCGACGGCAGATGTGTTGCTGCGCGCCGCCGACACCGCCGCCGGGCACGAGCCTTTCGCGCGCTCCGTCGCGGAACTCCGGCTGTACGCCCTCGAACTGAACGACGACGCCACCGCGCTGTCGTCGGGCCTGCGCCGACTGGCTGCCGACTGCGAAGGACGTCCGCTGCTCGCCCGGGACATCGCCGAAGGGCTCAGCTCGCGGCTCGGCGCGATCAGCGGCCCCGCGCCGGACGCGTGGTCGGAGACCGCCCGCACGCTGGGTGCGGAACCGGGCCTGGCCCAGGGCCTGTTCGCCATCAGGCTCACCGTCTCCGGCGGCAGCCGCTCTCGGTGGACGGAGCCGTGGCGCGGCCGGCTCCGCACCCTGCGCCGGCACGCACACCCCGACGTCCGCGCGTCGGCACGCGAGACGGTCACGGCACGGGAGGCGCCGCCGTCGGTCCCAGGGACGATCCAGTGGTGACCGGGGCCCGCGCGGTGGCGCCGGGCCGGTGGCCGCCAGGCCCTGATCGCCCGGCTGCAGGCGGTCGCGTCCCGTCAGCTCAGCCCGCCGCGCCCACTGACTGACCGCGCGGTGCGCCCGCATCTGCCGGACTGTCATGTGCCGGCTGCCCTGCATGGTCGAGGGCGGCCAGCAGTGGCACCGCACGGGTGGATGCCCGGGTCGGCTTCGCGCAGGCGCCGAGGTAATTTGCGTACCGCGGCGTTGTCGCCGGTGGCATTCGCGAGAGGACGGCCTGCTCGAAGGCCCGCTGCTGGATCGCTCGACCTCTTCGGCGACGTCCTCGATCGAGTATCCGGCGTCGCGGAGCATTCGCACACCGGTCTCCAGACTGATCACACAGCCCTTTATGAGCGGGACCCTGTAACCGTCCGACCAGGTGGGAGACCTCCCGGGCCTCATAACGCTTGAGGCAACGAACGATTTCACGCCGGGTCTAATCGAGGAGAGGACCTCGCCGTTGAGGAACACTGAGGGCCCCTGCCGACACCTGACCGGCGGGGGCCTCAGTGACCATCACGCGTCATGAGCGATCACAGGCGTGTCACCAACCCCGCGGACTCACTCACCTAGCAAGGCCCTGACCTGGACTTACGCGCTCACCCTGAACTAACTGGACGGCCGTGCACGGTTTCTACGACATGTGCCAGGTGGTACCCAGTGAGGGACCGAGGATCAGGACCGGGGCGTCTTCTGGTCCGTCAAAGCGGAATTGCAGGGTGTTCATCGGTGTCTCACTCACCCGCCCGACCCTCTCATCTGTCACGGACGCCCTTATAACGGGGTCGGTGGAGACGGTCCTGACCAGGTTGAATACCTCGCGGGCGGCATATCTTTCGAGGCACCCGAGCCGGGTGAGCCCACAGGGAGTCCCCCGCACCGTTGATCAGGAGTTTCGCCAGACGGCCCCGCGCTGCTCGTATTCCATGACGGACTCGACGTCGAGGGCGACGGATGCTCCGCACTCGCGGGTGATCAGCCAGAGCGCCAGGCCGACTCCGCTGGTGACGCCGCCCGCGATCACCAGATTCCCGTCGTCGACGACTCGCGCGTCGGTCACTCTGCCTCCCTGCGCGGCCAGATCAGCCTTGGCCAGGTGGTGTGTCGTGCACGGACGGTCCTCCCGGCCCGATGGCGTCCTGCTCCTCCACCCGTCGCATGAGGATCTGAACACGTGGCGACATCTCGGATCAGCGGCCGGCCGTCTCGGCGGGTCGGCTGTCGTCCTCCAGGGCGTCTTCGTCGGCGAGCGGTTGGGCCGCGTACGTGATCCGGACGACGCCGTCGGCATGCCGTTCGGTGCTCGCGCGGACGCCGAAGACTTCGGCGAGGATCCGCGGGGTCAGTACCTCCAGGACCGACCCCGCCGCCACCACGGTTCCCTTGTGCAGGACGACCAGGCGGTCGCAGAGGCGGACGGCGAGGTCGAGGTCGTGCAGGACGGCCAGGGTGGTGACACCGGTAGCGCGGATGAGGTCGAGGAGTTCGAACCGGGCCCGGATGTCGAGGTGGTTGGTGAGTTCGTCCAGGACCAGCAGGTGCGGATTTTGGGCCAACGCGCGGGCCAAGAGGACGCGTTGGCGTTCACCGCCGGACAGGGAGGCGTAGTCGCGGTCCGCGAAGGGCCGTACACCGCAACGGTCGACGGCGTCGGCCACGGCCCGGTGGTCCTCGGCTCCGTCGCGGTCCAGCAGGCCGTGGTGAGGGGCGCGGCCCAGGGCTACGATCTCGGTGACGGTCAGGCCGGTGGTGTTGCCGCCCGCGTCCTGGAGGACTGCGGCGGTACGGCGGGCCGCGGCGCGGGGAGACAGCGCCCACACGTCGTCCTCGCCGACCCTGACGACCCCGCCCACCGGGCGCAGCGAGCGGTAGACGGCGCGCAACAGGGTTGATTTTCCGCTGCCGTTGGGGCCGACGAGGCCGACGATGTCTCCTTTGGCGGCTTCCAGGCTCACATCTCGGAGGATCGGGTTGCGGTCCAGGGTGATGTGGAGCTGGTCGACGGTCAGTTTCATGCGGTCAGTCCATCCCCTTGTTGCGGCGCAGCAGCCACAGGAAGAACGGGGCGCCGAGGAGCGCGGTGAGGATGCCCAGCGGCAGTTCGTTGGGGCGGTCGAGGGTGCGGGAGAGCAGGTCGACGAGGACCAGGTAGACGGCGCCCAGCAATGCGGTCAGGGGCAGCAGACGGCGGTGGTCGGCGCCGGTGGTCAGACGTACCAGGTGCGGGATCATCAGGCCGACGAAACCGATGCTGCCGGCGACGGCGATGACGGTCCCGGTCAGCAGCGCGCTGAGCACCAACAGCACAGCCCTCAGCCGGTTGACGTCGACACCGAGCGCGGTGGCGGACTCGTCGCCGGCCAGCAGCACGTTGAGGCGCCGGCCGAAGAGCGACAGGAGCGTGGTCGTGGTGAGCACGACCACGGTGACCGTGGGCAGTTGATCCCACTGGGCGCCCGCGACGCTGCCCAGCATCCAGAACATCACTGTCCGCAACTCGGTCGGTGTCGCCTGGAGTTGGACATAGCTGGTGGCGGAGAGGAAGACGTAGCCGACAGCGACGCCGGCCAGTACCAGCCGGGTCGGAGAAAGCCGTCCGCGCCGCTGTCCGAGCGCGAACACCAGCGCCCCGGCGGCGACCGCGCCGAGGAAGGCCGCCACGGACACCCCGAGCCCGGCGAGTGCCGCGCCCCCGCCCAGGGTGATGACGAGGACCGCGCCGAGCGTGGCGCCGTAGGAGAAGCCGAGGACGATTGGGTCGGCGAGCGGGTTGGACACCACCGTCTGGAGCACTGCGCCGGACACCGCCAGGCCCGCGCCGACCAGGGCCGCCAGGACCACCCGCGGGGTGCGGAAGTTCCATACGATCTGGTCGAGCGCGGGGTCGGAGGGGGCCGGTCCCGCGCCGGTGACGTGGTGCAGGACGATCCCCCACACGTCTCCGACCGGGACGTTCACCGCGCCGATGCTGATCGCCACGATCATGGTGGCGGCCAGCGCGAGGGGCAGGAGCGTGAACGCCAGCGGGATCCTGAGCCGGCTCAGAGGGCGTCGGGGTGCAGCATCTTCGCGATCCTCTCCACGGCCAGGTCGTTGCTCGGGCCGAGGTACATCGAGTCGGACAGCGTCACGTACGTGTTGTTCCTGGCGGCCGGCCACTGGGGGAACTCCTTCAGCAGTTTCCGGGCGTACGCCGCCGGATCGGGGTCGTTGTAGCTGATGACGACGACGGCGTCGACATCGGTGGCGGCCACCTTCTCCTTGCTCAGGTCGGCAAAGGTGGCCTTGGTGGTGTTCGAGAAGGCGTTGGAGGCGCCGGCCTTGGCGAGGATGTCGTTGACGATGCCGTGGGCGAGGACCGAGCTGAAGTCGTTGCCGCCCATGGACATGTTGGAGAAGAGCACCATGACCTTGGGCTTCTTCTCGCCCTTGACCTTTGCGGAGACCGCCGCGATGTTCTTCCCGGAGGCGGCGATCAGCTTCTCGGCCCGGTCACGGACGTTGAAGACCTTGCCCATGTCGCGCAGCAGTCGGTAGCTGTCGGCGAGGGTCATCTTGGAGGGGTCGTCGTCGCAGCCCTGCGGGGAGACGTAGCTGTTGGCGCCGACCTGCCCCAGCTGGTCGCGGGTGGCGAAGCCGTTCTTCTCGTCGAAGCCGTAGGTGGTGACGGACAGGACGAGATCGGGGCGCAGGCCGAGCATCGCCTCGCGCGGGATGTCGTAGGCCTCGTTGACCTTGACGTCCCCCGTGGGCAGCTTCTTGATGGCGGCGGCACGGCCGGGCACCTCGGACATGCCGTAGCCCTGCTGATTGGCGACGATCCTGTCCCCCAGGCCGAGGGCGAGGAGGGTGGAGACCTCGGCGACGGAGGCGCCGTTCATGACGACGACCCTGCTGGGAGCCTTCTTGAAAGTCTCCTTCCGGCCGCAGTTGTCGAGGGTCACCGGGTAGCCGGTCTTCGAGGCCGCGGCCTCGGTCGTCGTGTCGCCCGCCCTGTCGTCGGACGAGGAGCCGCATGCCGCCGTGAGGAGACAGAGGGCTGCGGCCAGGGCGGTGGCGACCGGCCGGTTCATCGACATGCGGACTCCTTGCGTACGGGCGGCCGTACTCATGGGCTGAGGGGCTTCTGGGGCAGTAGTCGGAGCGAAGTCGCGTTGAGTTCCCGGCAATTGACTGTTGCGGCTTGATTCAGCCCAGTCGGTAGGAGCGGTCTGGGATCTGGCTCTGGTACTCCAGGCAGTTGGGCGACGCCACAGAGCGCGGGCCGGGAGGCGCGGAGGCTTCCCGGCCCGCTGACGGCTCGGTGATGCTGCTGGTCAGGCGCTGGTTGCCGCGGTGCAGCGGGCGGTGAGGCCGCACGGGACCAAGGCGGTGGAGTGCGGCGGCGGACCGTCCTCGACGGCCTCAGCTCCTGCCTGAGTGGCGTCACTTTGCAGGAAGGTGTGCCCACAGCTATCTTCATACTCAACAATGCGACTAGGTGCCTAGTTGTTTAGCGATGGCCGTGCGCCACTTTCCATCAGCAACGTTGACGAGAGGCGGTCGGCCCCGTGTCGAGCAGTGGGTATCTGCGCTATGTCGCCCTGGGTGACAGTCACACCGAGGGGCTCGGGGACGGGGACGACGTCCGTGGTCTTCGGGGCTGGGCGGACCGGCTCGCCGAGCAGGTCGCCCGCCACAGCCCCGGCCTGCTCTACGCCAACCTCGCGGTGCGCGGCCGTAAGGCCGGTCAGGTGCGCGCCGAGCAACTGGCTCCGGCTCTCGCGATGCGGCCCGACCTCGCCACCGTGGTGGCCGGGGTCAACGACGTGTTGCGCCCGGGCTGCGACCTCGACGAGGTGGCCGGCCACGTTGAGGCGATGTTCGCCGCCCTCACCGCGCAGGGCGCCACTGTCGCGACCCTCATGTTTCCCGACGTCGGGCGCATCACGCCGTTGGCCCGCCCGATCGGTCACCGTGTTCTCGCACTCAACGCGCGCATCCGGGAGGCCGCCGACCGCCACGGCGTGGTGGTGGCGGAGACGGCCGCGCACGCGGCGGCGACCGATCCGCGGTTGTGGAGCGCTGACCGGCTGCACGCCGGCCCACTGGGACACGCGCGCATCGCGGCTGCCGTGGCCCAGGCACTCGGGCTGCCGGGCAGCGACGACAAGTGGACCCTTCCCCTTCCGGCCGAGGGGACGGACATCTCTGTCTGGAGGACCGCGGGGGCCGAACTGCGCTGGGCCGGCACCTTCCTCGGCCCGTGGGTCGGCCGCCGCCTGCGTGGCCGCTCCTCCGGCGACGGCCGCCAGGCCAAGCGGCCGGCACTGCTTCCGGTGACCGCGTCCGCTGGGGACACCTCCCCATCGGTGTGATGCTCTGGCTCGGGACCCGCGGTCGCGTGCCTCTTCGGCTTCGGCTTCGGCTTGACCCGGTTCTCCGCGCGCGAGGGACCGCATCGCAGTCCCGCCGACAAGGAACCACAGCCGGTCCTCGCTCCGGCACAGATCGACGACCCCTGAGAGGCCGGGCACCTCACGACCGTCCAGCTACTCACTTTGTTGACTAGCCGTGTGGGTAGGATCGCCGTGGTCAGCCGTCGGCCCGGAGCGCGGCCGTGCGCTGTTCGAGCCTGCGCAGCGCCATGTCCCCCCACTGGAGGTTCTCCCGCTCGAACGACATCCCGCGCAGCAGAGTGAGATACGGGCCGATGCGCTCGGCCTCGGCGAAGTACGCCTCCTCGGAGCGCCCGTCGAGCAGGCGCTGCCGGAGCCGCTCATAGCGGGCCAGCTTGGCGGTGGCCCACTCCATGCGCTCGGTAATGGCGGCCCTGACCGCTTCCATGTCGCCCGCGTCCAGGCACTGCACCTTGACAAGCAACTCGTCCCGGATCACCGCCGGTTTACCCAAGGGCTCGGCGGTGTAGGCGTGGACGGCCTTCCGCCCGGCCTCGGTCAAGGAGAACAGCCGCTTGTTGGGGCGGCGCTCCTGCTCGACGACGCGGGCCGTGACGAATCCTTCTGCCTCCATGCGCTCCAGCTCCCGGTAGAGCTGCTGAGGCGTGGACATCCAGAAGTTGGCGACCGTCGCGTCGAACGCCTTCGCAAGGTCGTACCCGGACGCCTCGCCCTCCAACAGCGCGGCCATCAGCGCGTTCCGCAAAGCCATGGATGCACGCTAGCAGCTTACTCAACAAGGTGACTAACAGGAGCCTTGGCAGCTTCCCCATAGACAAGCCCCGATGGACCTTCTAACCTCCATGGCACCTATTCATATTTTTGAGTATCAGAGGTGGGCTCATGCATCCCTTCCGCAAGGCCGTCGAGAGCCGCGATCTGGAGGCCGTGGCCGCTCTGCTGGCCGACGACGTCGTCTTCACCAGCCCCGTCACCTTCAAGCCGTACCCGGGCAAGGCGATCACCGCGGCGATCCTGCGCGGCGTCCTCCGGGTCTTCGAGGACTTCACCTACGTCCGTGAGATAGCCAATCCCGACGGCCGCGATCACGCCCTCGTCTTCACCGCCACTGTCGCCGGCAAGCAGCTCCAGGGATGCGACTTCCTGCACTTCGACGACGACGGGAAGATCGACGAGTTCACGGTGATGGTGCGCCCGCTCTCCGCCGCCCAGGCACTCGGCGAGGCCATGGGCGCCCAGTTCGAGCAGATCGCCCGAGAGGCCGCCGAACAGTAACCACGACGACGAGCTTCGACACTGTGGTCATCGGCGCGGGGCAGCCCCGGACCGACCGCCGCCCCCCTTGGAAGTCCAGCCGTACCTGTCGAGAAGCTGGGCGTCGCTGACGCGCCGCCGGCCGGCCCAACGCCGTGGACGCCCTGGAGGACGCCTTCCCCAGGAACCGCGCCCGCGTCGAGCGTTTCTTCGCACTCGCCAGGGACATGACGGAGCCGTCGCAGCAAACGACCTCGGCGCCGTGGGCAACGCGCGGGGCGTGGAAGACCTGCTGGTGGGCCACCCGGGCCGTAGTGGCGGTTTCTTCGGGTCCTGTCAGGCACATGGTCAAACCTGGGACCCGTCCCGCACTGCACCCGAACGGGGGGACTACAGCGCGCTCAGGGCGGTCACGCCACCGCGTTCAGCAGGTCGGCCAGCAGGTCGGGCCGTTCCAAGGCGATGAAGTGGCCCGCTCCCGGCACCTGCGTGAAGTCGGCGGCCGGCAGCAGCTCCTTGTCGGCTTGCCGGTCCGAAGGCCGCGACCAGTCCTTCTCCCCGTAGACGAGGTGGACGGGTGCCTTGACCTCGGAGTAGCGAGAGCGGGCGGCGATGAGACTGGGCAGGCTCTGGTACACGGCCCGGGCGACGCCCGCGTAGCCGGGGCGGCTGCCCACCTGGAGGAGTTCGTCGACGTAGTCCTCCCGCAGCGCGGTCTTGTCGACCACCCCGCCCTGCAGGATCCTGCGGAAGACAACCTTGGGCTCCACCCCGGCGACCACCGGGCCCACCCCCGGAGCGAGGGCACCGCCGACCACCACACGAGCGAGAAGACTGGACCGGGCGATACCGCCGGGGAAGTCGTACGTGTTCACCGCGACGACGCGCCGGACCCGCTCGGGCAGGTCCGCCGCAGCGGTCAGGGCGAGCACCGCCCCCATGGACTCCCCGACCAACGTCACGTCGTGGAGGTCGAGTTCGGTCAGGAGCCGCTTGACGCCCGCACGCATGGCCGACTCGTCGTACGACGCACCGGGCACGATCTCGGAGTAGCCCATCCCCGGCAGGTCGAGGGCATACACGGTGTACTGGTCCGCGATCAGCGGGATGAGGGAGCGGAAGTGCTCGGCCTGGGTGCGCACGGTGTGCAGCAGGACCACGGGAGCGCCGGTGCCCGCTCTGAGGTAGCGCAGGGTCCCCTCGTGGCTGCCGCGTCCTGCGCGCGGGGCGATGGTGTGGCTGGTGGTTCCCGGGATGTGGATCGTAGGACGTGGCTCTGAGCTGGGCATCTCGCGGCTTCCCTGTGCGTGAACTGCTGCGGACGGATGATGCGGACACGGCCCGCCCGAGGGAGGCGTGACCACAAACCAGCCCTTGGATTCATCGAGAAACCGACCGGTTTCCAGCATCGTAAACCGATCGGTTTCCGAGCGCAAGATCGAGGTTTCGGGGGTTCGTCCTGCGGGTGCGCAAATACCCCTCGGCCGCTTCGGACCCGTCGGCCGGCTCCCCGACCTGACACCGCGTCACCGCGTCACCGCGTCACCGCGTCACCGCGTCAAACGCCGTCCGTACCCGTCTCAGCCGAACGGCGCGCGGCCGACGGTCACGCCCACACGGTGAAGAAGGCCGGGGTCGGGCCCGGCCGGTTCCGATCTCACGGAGCGTTCCGGCTCGCGATGTGTCATCGGGGACCGGTTTCGGTGTGCCCGCGGCCACCCGACCGTCGCCGCACTGGCCATGCCAGGCAATACTGAACGCTGCGCTGCGCCGGTCAAAGAGGGGGAGCATCCGCGTCATGGATGATGCAGACGGTCACACGGCCCGGTGGTGGGTGGCGTTGCGCCGGACGCCGATGACCGTCTGGAACGACGACGTCACGGACTGGGCCGCTGCGCTGACCTACTATGCGGTTCTGGCCCTGTTCCCGTTGCTGCTGGTGATCCTCTCGATTCTGGGTCTGACCATGCCCACGGCCAAGCCGGAGGTCATCGACCGCATGACGCAGGCGGCCCCGGCCGAATCCCGCGCTCTGCTGCGCGGCACCCTGCGGCAGATGGCCGCACAGCCGACTGCGGCATGGACGCTGATCTTCGCCGGAGGGGCGGGGGCCCTGTGGTCGGGATGCAGCTATCTGAGCGTCTTCCGCCGGGCGCTGTACTCCATGCATCGGATCAGCGCGGACCGTCCGGTCTGGCGTACCGCACCGCGCATCATCGCCACGGCACTCGTCCTGAGCTCCCTGCTTCTGACGTCGACCCTCGCGTTGTTGCTCACCGGCGGCCTGGCCCGGCGTCTGGGCCAGGCTCTGGGGTGGGGTACCGGGCCCCAGGCCACCTGGGACACCCTGCGGTGGCCGGTCGTGGCCGTCGTGGCCGTCGCCTTGGTGCTTGTCCTGTACCGGTCAGGGCCGGCGTCCTCCCGCCCTGTCCGGAGGATGGCGCCCGGCGGCACACTGGCGGTGGCGCTTCTGCTGACCGTCTCACTCGGATTCGCCGTCTACACCTCCATGGTCAGCTATGACCGTCTGTACGGTTCACTGGCAGGCGTCGTGGTGTTCCTGGTCTGGCTGTGGCTCTCCAATCTGTCCCTCCTGATCGGCGCTCAGTTCAACGCGGAGCTGACGAAGCGTGCGCGCGGGGAATGAGCCGGTCTTCTCGTACCTGCGGCTGACCGTCCGTACCCCAGGGGCCGGTTCGCCCCGGCCGCGAGCGCGGCGAAGCCAGGTGGATGGCCTGGCATGGAGAAGCAGTCGGCGTCGCGCAAGCACATCGCGCGGCACCACCGGTGCCCCTCCACGACCAGCAAGATCACGATCCATCACGATCCAGGACGGCTGCGGCGTCACCACCGACTACAGGCCAGAGCCGTTGATCGCGGTCAGGCGGCGAACGCGGCGAGCAGTTCGCTGTACTGCTTGGCGGCCGTGGTCAGGTCCTGGTCGGAGAGGCCGAAGGCGGTGCCGTACAGCTTGACCATCGGCTGGATGTCGAACTGGCACAGGCGCAGGGTCGCGTGCCAGTTGCTGAGGAGGGTCTCGAGGGTGGCCTGGTTCGAGCCCTCGGGGGTGTAGTGGTCAGCGGGGACGCCTGCGGTGACGGCGACGATGGCCTTCTTGCCGGCCAGCCTGGAGGGGGAGCCGTCCAGGGTGAAGGCCCAGCCGAGGGTGAAGACCTTGTCCTGCCACTGCTTGAGCAGAGGGGTGGTGTTGTACCAGAACACGGGGTGCTGGAAGACGATCACATCGTGGTCGGCCAGCAGTGCCTGCTCGGCGTCGACGTCGATCTGGAAGTCGGGGTAGGTGGCGTAGAGGTCGTGCACGGTGACATGGGCCAGCTCGCGGACGGCGTCCACCAGGGCCTTGTTGGCCATCGACCGGGACAGGTCGGGGTGACCTACGACAAGGAGAACCTTGGACATGATGAGAGAACCTCTTCAGTGATCAGTGAAATGGGTGAACGGATGCGGGGTGGTCCGGGGCGACGGGTCAGCACGTCGCCGGGGCGTCAGATCACCGGTCGATGGTGGCCATGTTCGCCTCGTCGTGGCGCTCGCCCGCGGCCGGTGTGAGGTTGTTCAGGCGGTCGAGCTGAGCGGCACTGAGTTCGATGCCGTCGGCGGCGGTGTTCTCCTCGACGCGTGAGACCCGCCGGGTTCCGGGGATGGGGGCGATGTCGTCGCCGCGGGTCAGCAGCCACGCCAACGCGGTCTGTGCCGGGGTGGCGCCGATCTCGGCGCCGATGGCCCGCACTTCGTCGACGATGCGCAGGTTGCGCTGGAAGTTCTCGCCGGTGAAGCGCGGGTTGGTCTTGCGCCAGTCGTCGTCGGCGAAGTCGTCGACGGTGCGGATCTGCCCGGTCAGCAGGCCGTGGCCGAGCGGCGAGTAGGGCACGAATCCGATGCCGAGTTCGCGCAGCAGCGGAAGGATCTCGGCCTCGACGTCGCGGGTCCAGAGCGAGTATTCGGTCTGCAGCGCGGACACCGGATGCACGGCGTGTGCCCGGCGGATCGTTGCGGGACTGGCCTCGGAGAGGCCGATGTGGCGCACCTTGCCTTCGGCGACCAGATCGGCCAGCGCGCCGACGGTTTCCTCGACGGGCGTGTGGGGGTCGACGCGGTGCTGGTAGTAGAGGTCGATGTGGTCGGTGCCGAGCCGCAGGAGCGAGCCTTCGACCGCGGTCTTCACGTTGCCGGCGCTGCTGTCGATGACGCCGGGGCCGTCGCCGGCGTGGGAGACGAGGCCGAACTTCGTCGCCACGACGACCTCGTCGCGCCGGCCTTTGATGGCCTTGCCGACGATCTCCTCGCTGTGGAAGGGGCCGTAGATCTCGGCGGTGTCGATGTGGGTGACCCCGAGGTCCAGCGCCCGGTGGATGGTGCGGATCGACTCGGCGTCATCGAGCCCCCCGCCCGTGGTGTACATGCCGGCCATGGTCATGGCTCCCAGGCCGATGCGGGAGACATCGAGCCCGCCCAGTGATACGTGCTTCATCACGTACTCCTTGTAGTAACGGCCGTCAGGCCGGTGTGATCAATGGGGTGCGGCACCAGCCGGCGGACCGTGCCTCGGTGGTCCGCGCGCTGTCGGCGTAGGCACCGTTGCTGGACAGCGGGTCAGTGGCGCCGGAGGTGCGCCCGGCGGCTTCCCTCCTCGGCCTCGGCCTCGGCCTCGGCCGGGCATGGTGCTCAGGCGTGGGTGGCGTCGTCGCAGGTCAGGCTGCCGAGAACAGCGACGCCGCGGTCGCCGGTGGTGTGCTTCGTCCAGGCCGGGCGGGCCGACCAGGGGGATTCGAGCCGGCCGCTGTCAGGTGGGTCCGGCGCTGGTGTTGCCAGGCCAGGCTGCCGGGGGGGGCGGCTGCGCCGGGTCAGTGCTCGTGGGCCGTCGGCTCCAGAACGAGGACCGGGATCTCACGGTCCGTGCTCTTCTGGTACTCGGCGTAGTCGGGGAACGCTTCGACGGCGCGGGCCCACCACAGGGCCTTCTCGTCCCCGGTCACCTCGCGGGCCAGCATGTCCTGGCGCACCGGGCCGTCCTGTAGCTCGACCCGGGGGTCGGCCACCGCGTTGTGGTACCAGACCGGGTGCTTGGGGGCTCCCGCCATGGAGGCGACCACGGCGTAGAGGCCGTCGTGCTCCACCCGCATGACCGGGGTCTTGCGGATCTTGCCGCTCTTCGCGCCCAGGGTGGTCAGGATGACGACGGGCAGGTCGCGGAGTCTCTCGTCTTCCTCCCGTACGACCAGGACACTCAGCGTCGTTCCCTGCGTGCCGCCGGAGCTTTCGTACAGCTCCACCTGGTCACGTACGAACTGCGCCTTGCTCGGCTCGTACTCGCCTTTGAGGGGCATGTTGTCCCCCTCAGACGTGAGTGTCGTCGTAGGCCAGGCTGTCGCCGAGCTCGCGGGATGCCTCGGCCTGGGCGAGGAGTTCCTTCGCCTTGGCCTCGGCGGCCTCGATGGCGTCCGTACCGGCGACGAAACGCTGCAGGGGCTTCTCCTGCTGGGCGATGGTGAGCAGGGCGCGGGCGAGCTTGGCCGGGTCGCCGGGCTGCTTGCCGTTCATGCTCTTCATGCCCTCGATCCGGGGTGCGGTGCGCGGGGCGTAGTCGTCGATGGACAGCTCGGGCCAGGTGGTGGAGCCGTCCACGAGGAGTTCGGTACGGAAGTAGCCGGGCTCCACGATCGTGGTGTGGATGTTGTACGGCTCGACGTCGTAGCGCAGGGACTCCATCCAGCCCTCTTCCGCGAACTTGGAGGCGGCGTAGGCGGAGGTGAACTCCATGCCGACGAGCCCGGCGGTGGAGGTGATGGTGATGACGTGGCCGGCGCGCTGCTTGCGCATGATCGGCAGGACGGCGCGAGTGACGTTCATCGGGCCGAAGAGGTTCGTCTCGAACTGCCCGCGCATCTGCGCGGGCGAGATCTCCTCGAAGTAGCCGGTGAAGAGGTTCCCGGCGTTGTTGACCAGGACGTCGATGCGGCCGAAACGGTCGACGGCGGCCTGCGCGGCGGCCTCGGCGTCCTCCAGGCTGGTGACATCGAGCCTGGTGACCAGCAGGTTGTCCTGCGGCCCGCCGAGGGTCTTCTCGACCTCCTCGGGGCGGCGGCCGGTGGCGACGACCTGATGGCCGGCGGCGAGGCCTTCGCGGGCGATGTCCGTGCCCAGGCCTCGTCCGGCGCCGGTGACGAGAATGACCTTGCTCATGGGGGGGGGTCCTAGCTCTTGTCGGGGCGCCGTGATCGGGCACCCGGTGTGTGCGGGGGATGCGTGCGGCCCGACGGCTGGAGCGCCGCCGTATCCGGGCCGTTCACACCGTCGTGGACGGTGCACCACCAACAGAACCGGCTGTCACGCGAGGGTGGGAGTCCCTCTTGAGGGGGTCACTGACAGGGACCCCCAACCCGGCGGAAGCGCTCGTAGAGTGAGGCGCATGGCAGGCAGAAACGACCCCAATCGCCCCGATCGCGACATGCGCGATGATTTCCGCGCGGAGATCCGGGAATTCCTCGGCACACGACGGGCCAGGGTCACCCCCGAGCAGGCCGGACTACCCACGTACGGCGGAGAACGCCGACGGGTCACCGGGCTGCGCCGCGAGGAGGTCGCCCTGCTGGCAGGCATCTCCAGCGAGTACTACACCCGGCTGGAGCGCGGCAACGCCACCGGAGTCTCCGAAAGCGTCATCGAGGGCATCGCACAAGCCCTGCAGCTCGACGAGGCCGAACGCATCCACCTGCTCGACCTCCTGCGCGGCGCCGGCACCACCCGTCCGCCCCGCCGCCGCCCGGCCCAGCAGCGTGTCCGGCCCGCGGTTCAGCGCGTCCTCGACTCGATGGCCGGCACGCCCGCGTTCATTCTCAGCGGACGCGGCGACATCCTGGCCGCCAACCACCTCGGGCGCGCCCTGTTCTCCCCCGTCTACGCCGACCCGGTACGGCCGCCGAACAACGCCCGGTTCGTCTTCCTCAGCCCGCACGCGACCGAGTTCTTCCGCCACTGGGACGAAGTCGCCAATGACACCGTCGCCATGCTGCGCGCCGAAGCCGGCCGCGACCTCTACGACCGACGGCTCACGGACCTCATCGGGGAACTGTCCACCCGTAGCGAGGAGTTCCGGCGCCGCTGGGCCGCCCACAACGTCCGCATGCACACCACCGGTGTGAAACTCCTCCACCACCCGGTCGTCGGCGACCTCGACCTGCCCTTCGAAACCTTCCCGCTCCCCGACGGCCCCAGCCAGTTCCTCCTCACCTACACCGCCGAGCCCGACTCACCCTCGCAGGACGCCCTGAATCTGCTGGCCAGTTGGGCTGCGACCGACGACGGCATCGAGCGGTCCGCGCCGGCCAACGACTCGCAGCCCGCCGACTCGGGCGAGACACCCGACTGACCGACGAGCCACGCGAGTCGATCCGCGGAAGCCGTCAACGGCGCTGGCAGGTGGTCGCGCGCACATTCCTGTTCCGGAGTGCGAGGTGACATTGCTGTTGGTCCTCTGCCCAGAGCGGCACCCGGTCAAGAGCCTCGCATCCGCCAGTGGCGTCACATCGCCGCGCTCAAGAACTGGCGTACGACATAGGGCCCGTATCTTCTCCGCGCCATGATCGTTGGAAACCCGGGCGGGTCGGTCCGGTTGTATGAGGGGAGGCGAGCGTGGAGGTCAGGGATGTGCATCATGCCTACCGTCAGCGTGTGGTCCTGCGGGGCATCGACATACGGCTTCGGGCGGGGACGTTGTGCGGGATCGTCGGGGAGAACGGCGCCGGTAAGTCAACTCTGCTGAAGATCCTCTCCGGTGAGCTGCGGCCCTCACGCGGCACGGTCCGCCATGGTGGACGGTTCGGTTACTGCCCGCAGCACGTGGTCCTCAACGACGCGCTCACCGTCCGACAGCATCTGACGTTCTTCCAGAGGGCCTATCGCCTGGCAGACCTGCGCTGTGCCGAGCAGGTCATGGACGTGCTCGGGTTCGCCGAGTACGCCGATGAGCGGGCCGCGGTGCTCAGCGGCGGAACGCGGCAGAAGCTGAACGTGACGCTGGCGCTGATGCACGATCCCCAGGTGCTGTTGCTGGACGAGCCGTACCAGGGGTTCGACTGGGACACCTACCAGCGATTCTGGGAACTCGCCGCCCGGCTGCGTGACACGGGCCGCTCCGTCCTGGTCGTCTCCCACCTGGCCTACGACACCGAGCGACTGGACGAGTTGTGGCGGCTGGACGACGGGCTGCTTCGCCCGGACCAGGCGGTGGCCGCGTGAGGTTCCACCTGGCCCGCTTCGCTCTCGCCACCGGCTTCGCGCTGACCGAACACGGCCGCAACCGGTTCGCCATGGTCCTCGTGATCCTGTTCGTCCCTGTGTGGACAACCCTGGCCTACCTGGCGATGCCCGACACCCCGGCGCGGATGCAACTACGCGCCACCGGAGAGATGCTGGCGCCCCGCGGCAACGAACTCACCGAGATCAGCGGCGCGCTCAACTCGGTGACCCTGATCACCGGTTTCATGATGTTCGCCGCCACCTTCTCCGGCAACTGCTTCGACCGCCGGCTGGCGATGGCCGGCTATCCCCGCGCTCACCTCGTCCTGGCCAAGGTCACCGCACTGGCTCTGATCTCGGCTGCGGTCGCCGCCTACGCCACCGCGGTCACCTGCCTGGCGTGGGCCCCCCGGCAGCCTCTGCTGCTCGCCGGCGCGCTGTTCAGTGCCGGGCTCACGTACGGCGCTCTCGGCGTCGGCTTCGGCTCTGTGCTGCGCCGGGAGGTCGAGGGCATGTTCGCCATCGTGATGACCAGCATCATCGACCTCGCACTGCAGAACCCGGTCACGAGCTCCGGGGCCGACAACCCGGTCATGCGCTACCTGCCCTCCTACGGAGCCATGCAGGCCAGCACGGCGGCGGGATTCTCCACCACCCCGGTGCCGCGCTATCTGGCCCTCCAACTCGTGTGGTTTGCGGGGGCAGCCTTCATCGCTCTGGTGGGCTTTGGCCGCAGCACCCGAAGCGCCCTGCCCACCACCGCCCAGGACCCTGAGCCCGGGCCGGAAAGCGGCGACCCCTCCCTTCCCACGCCGCGCAAGGCTGCCGCACCCTCGGCCGCGGCGTCCGACACGCGAGCCCACTGAGGTACTGGTTCCCGATATGCGCCCGAAACCGCTGCCCACCCCCGCACACCCTGACGCGGCCCCGCAGGTGCGGCAGGGCAGAGCCACCGCCCGTTCGCTGGCCGGTGAGGAACCCGTTCTGCGGGCGGCCTACCGGCTGTGTCGCCGCACCACCCGGCAGCATGATCCCGGGATCCACGCGCTCATCCAGCTGGCGCCTGCCGTGCTGCGCCCGGCGTGCTGGGCTTTGTGGGCGGCGGCCAGCGTCCTTGACGACCTGTCCGACGACCCAGATGTGGAGCCGGACGAGCGGGCGGCTCGTGTCGAGGCGTGGACCAGGGCACTGCAGCACGACCTGGCGTCGGGAACGAGCACGGATCCCGTCCGTCACGCCCTGGTGGACACCGCCGGGCGGTGGCGTCTGGACCTGTCGAGCCTGCACGGCGCCATGGCGGTGACGCGAGACGACGCCCACGGCCTGCGCATCACCGACTGGGCGGCCTGGCGGGCCTGGTGCAGTGGGGGAGTCGTGCCCTGGGTCGACCAGGTTCGGCAGCTGTTCGAGCGGGCCGGTGCGCCGATGACGTTACGGCTGGACCGGCAGGCCGACTACGAGGACTTCGTTGCCGGCGCCCAGCTCACCGACATCCTCACCGACCTGAGCGTCGATCTCGCCCAGCGCCGTCTGCTCCTGCCGCAGGAGGCCCTGGACTCGTTCCCCGGCGCCGACTCGGACCTGTCCCAAGGCCACTGGAGCCCGGCTGTAGCGGCCTTGACCCTAGAGCTGACGGCCCTGGCCCGGCGATGGGTGACCCAGCCCGTCATGACGAGAGGAATGCACCCGGGCGCCGCCATCATGCTCGAAGCGGCGGCCGGCCTGATGCGCGCCCAACTCGACGCTGTCGACGCGGCGGGCCCCGCCCTGTTGAAGCGTGCCCCGCGCCCCTCCGTCGTGGCCCGCACCCGCGTGCTGGTCCCCGCCCGCCTCCGCTCGGCCATGGCCTGGAGCCTGACCCCCCTGACCGTGCCAGGTCCCCGGCCAACCGCGGCGGCCACGACCGAGGCGGCCACGACCGAAGCGGCCACGACCGACCCGGGCCCGGCAGCCGACGGCACCGGGCTTCGGCCCCCGCCACCGCACCCCCACGGCGCCCGCCCCCCGCAGATCGCCGCCGACCAGATGCCCTCCCACGTAGCGGTCGTCATGGACGGCAATGGCCGCTGGGCCGAGCAGCGCGGCCTGTCCCGCTCCGACGGCCACCGCGCCGGCATCCTCGCCACGCGCGAAACCGTCTACGGCGCCCTGGACATCGGCCTGCGCAACCTCACCCTCTACGCGTTCTCCACCGAGAACTGGAAACGCGACCCAGAGGAAATCGCGGTGATCCTTTCCGCACTCCGATACGAACTCACCGAAGGCCCCATCCGGGACCTCAACGTGCGCCAGCGCTGGGCAGGACAGCCCGGCAGACTGCCCGAGGACCTCGTCCAAGCCCTCATGCACCAGGAACGCCGTACCCGCGCCCGCACCGGCATGACGCTCACCGTGTGCATCAACTACGGCGGCCGCGACGAGATCACCCGGACCGCCGCAGCACTCGCCCAGGCAACCCGAGCGGGTGAGGTGAACCCCGACCTCATCGGCCCGGACGACTTCACCCGCCACCTGCCCCACCCCGACATGCCGGACGTCGACCTGCTGTGGCGCACCGGCAACGAACAGCGCACCTCCAACTTCCTGCCCTGGCACGCCACTTACGCCGAGCTCTACTTCACCCCCGACCACTGGCCCGACACCGACCGACGCGACCTGTGGAAAGCCATCACCGAATACACCCGGCGCCAACGCCGCCACGGCGCCGTCCCCACCCCCTCACCTCCCCGAGCTGCCCCCTGTCCACTGACGCGTTCCGGCTCGGGGCAATCGGAGTAACCGGTCCTCCCACCCCGGAATCAGCGGTTGGTGTGACTTGCGGGCGTCCTCGCCGACCACCGCGGACTCCGTCGCAAGCCGGTAGGGAGACTCCCGCAGGTACCGGGCTCACCTGGCCCACCGGGACCGTCGGGCCATAGCGGCGGAGAGGGGCTGCGGGTCCGGCGTCGCGGGCCCGGGCGTTGGCCGGGGCCAGTGGGGAGTCGGTCAGGTGTGGGCGGCGGGCAAGCAGCATCGGGCGTGTTCCAGGGGCGGGGCGGGCGGATCAGAGGTCGGCCGTTGTGCCGAGACCTGTACGGGGGCCGACCAGGTACGCGTCTACGAGTTGGCACGGCCCGCCGAGAGGGGCGGAAGGCACGGGCGGATCAGACGTCGGCCAGTGTGCCGAGACCTGTACGGGGGCCTACCAGGCACAGATCTACGAGTTGGCACAGGGCCCCGGGACGGGCGGAAGGCACGGGCGGGTCAGAGGTCGGCCGTTGTGCCGAGGCCCGTGAGGGCGCCGACCGGGTCCAGGTCGGGGGTGCCGCGGGGCCACCAGTCGTCGTGGCCCGGTTCGGACTCGTAGGCGTACCACAGACCGTCGCGGCCGAGGCGGAGTTGGATGTGGCCGCGGGGGTGGGTCAGGTGGTTGCGCCAGGGGCGGAAGGCGGGGAGGTCGGCGGCGAGGAGGAGGGGGCGGGCACGGTCGAAGCGGCCGGCCGGCGGGTCCCAGGGTTCTTCGAGCACGGCCAGTCCTTCGAGCCCGCCCTGCCTCCAGGCGGCGACCGCGCGGGCCAGGTCGGCCGGGGTGCGGTCGGTGGCTGCGGCGAGGGAGGCGTAGAGGGCGCGGGTGCCGGCGGTGAGGCCGGAACCGGGGCGGGCGGCGGCGAGGCGGACCGCGTCCTGCCACAGGGTGAGCTCGCCGACCGGGTCGCGGCCGGTGCCGAGCAGGGCGTGAGCGCGGGCGGCCGCGTCGGTGGCCAGCTGGTCCAGGGCGAAGGGGTCGGGACCGCCTGGGGACGCGGGGTACGCCGGGGGCTGCTCGGGGTGCGGAGGGACCGGCAACGGCGCCGGAAGCGGCGGGAGTCGGCGCGGAGCGAGCGCTTCGCCGGCCCGTACGCCGGGCAGCGGCGCCGGCTCCTGTCCCTGGGCGGCACGGGCCGCGCGGGCGGCGCTGAGGCGGGACAGGGCGTCGAGCAGCTCACGTTCGCCCCGGCCGCGCAGCAGGAGCAGGACGAAGGGGTCGGCGTCGAGCAGACGTGCCGTCTGGTAGCAGAGGGCGGCGGCGTGTTTGCAGGGGTGACCGCGGTCGGGACAGCTGCACTGCGGTTCGAGATCGCCGGGGCCGGGAAGCAACGGCACTCCGCACTCGGCCAGCGCCTCGGGCATCTCCCTGTCGAGCAGTGCGGCGATGTGTCCGGTCCGGTCGGCGGCGAGGTCCAGGAACCGGTCCCAGTCGGCGTCCCCCAGCGTCCGCAACCGCACCTGCACGCGGTACGGCCGGGCGCGGCTCCCCTGCACATAGGCGAGCACGAGCCCGGGCGTCACGGTGATCGCGTCCACATTCCCCTGCTCGGCATAACCACGGCCCCGCGCCAGCCGCTTGGAGTCCAGCGCGCCCTCCTCCAGCGCGGTGACCCAGGCGTTGCCCCACCAGGTGGCGGCGAACCGGGCGTCCTCGGAAGCGTGGGGAGGGAAGGCGGGGAAGGTGCGACGCAGGTCGTTGTCCCGGTTGGGGGCGGCCATGGAGTGGGGGTGTCGGGGGGAGGACGGGGCGGGGGTGTCCTGAAGGGAACTCCGTTGCTGCGCACGGCTGTTGTCCTGGGCCTTCTCCTGGGCCCCCTCCCGGTCCTTCTCCCGGCCCTCGTCCTCGTGCTCCTCCCCCGGCTGGGGCATGTCGTCCGGCATGCGGAACGCGTCGGCCAGCAACTCCCGTACGTCACGCGCCCGGGCGCCGGCGGCCGTACTCGGCGTACGGTTCCGGTCCCGGTCCCGGAACGCGGTCGGGGTGGTCCTGCGCGGCCGACGTGCGAGAGCGGCCTCCGCTTCTGCGGCCTCGGCGTCCGCGCGCCTCTTGCGTGCCGCACGCAGCGCTTCGCGTGCCGCATCGGCGGGCCGTGACCCGGAACGCCCCGCGGATGGGCCCTCGTCGGCGTCCGTGACCGGAGAAGCTGTCTCGGCGACCCGATCCGTCTCTTCACCGATGGACCCGGCGGAAGGGGTGGGGGCGGCCGCCACGTCGGACTCCCCGCTCGAGTCACGGCGGGCCGCGACAGCTTCCGGTCCGGGTGCGTGGGACTGCGTGGGACCGGCGGGGGCGGAGGAACCACCACCGGCGTCGGTCTCGGACCGGCCCAAGGCACCGTCCGCGAGCGCAGCACGCCGTGCCGCGGCAGCTTCCCGCAGGGCCGCGCGAGCCGCGTCACCGGGCCGGCGCTCGGCCGGGGCAGGGTCGGTCACGGCGCTTTCGGGCACCGCGCCATCCCTGGCGCCCTCCCTGTCCTGCCCGCCGGCGGTACCCGACCCGTCGGCGTCTGCGTCCACCCGGAGAACTGCACCCTCCGCCGCCGAAGGTTCCGCCCCCGGGGCCGCGCTCCCTGCGCCCTGCGCCGCAGAGCCGCTCTCTTCCTGCCCCGAGAGGCTGCCGCCCCTCTCGACGGCAAGGCTCCCGGCACCCTGCGCCACCCGGCCCACCGCAGAGCTCCCGGGTGCCTCGGTCACATGGCTCTCCGCACCCTGCGCGCGATCGCGATCGAATCCCGCCCCGCTCGTGCCCGGGTCCCCGGTCTCCTCAGCCGCGCGGCCCTCGGCCTCCTGGGCGACACCACCACCAGCGCCCTGCACCGCACAGCCCCCGCTCCCCCTGGCCGCGCCGCTCTCCGCCCCGTGCCTCATCCCCCTCGCCCCCGGGTGGCCGATCTCCTCGGCTGCCGAGTTTCCGGCATCGGACGCCGTCGAGTTGCCGACCTCCCGCACAGCCGGGCCGCCGCCCTCCTCAGCCGCGAAGTTGCCCGCACCCGACACCACGGAATCGTCGGCCGCCCCCACCGCCGGGCCACCACCCCCCGCACCCGCAAAACTCCCCGCCCCCGACACCGCAGAGCGCCCCTCCTGCGCTCCCCCACCGCTCTCCCCTCCGGCCAGACCCCCGTCCGGGCCCCCCTTCGTCTCCCCGGCCTCCCCGGCCGCCCGCTCCCGTGCCGCCCGCAGGGCTCGGCGGGCCTCGTCGGCGGGGCCCGGCGTCATGACGGCCTCCGGAGGGAGACCAGGTCGGTCAGTTCACGGTCGGTGAGTTCCGTGAGGGCGGACTCGCCGGAGCCGAGGATCGCGTCGGCGAGGGCGCGCTTGGATTCGAGCATCTCGGCGATGCGGTCCTCCACGGTGCCCTCGGTGATGAGCCGGTGGACCTGGACGGGCTGGGTCTGGCCGATGCGGTAGGCGCGGTCGGTGGCCTGTTCCTCGACGGCCGGGTTCCACCAGCGGTCGAAGTGGACGACATGACCGGCTCGGGTGAGGTTGAGGCCGGTGCCCGCCGCCTTCAACGACAGGACGAGCACCGGGATCGCGCCGCTCTGGAAGCGGTCCACCATGCGCTCGCGCTCCGGCACCGGCGTCCCGCCGTGCAGCAGGTCCACCGGGACGGCGCGGGCGGCGAGGTGGGCGGTGATCAGGCGGGCCATCCCCACGTACTGGGTGAAGACGAGGGCGGAGCCGTCCTCCGCCAGCAGGGTGTCCAACAGCTCGTCCAGCAGGGCCAGTTTGCCGGAGCGGGCGACCAGTCGCTCGCCGGCCGTCGGCGGGACCTCCTCCTTCAGGTACAACGCGGGATGGTCGCAGATCTGCTTCAGCGCGCCCAGCAGCTTCAGCACCAGGCCCCTGCGCGCGATGCCCTGTGCCGTCTCGATCGCCAGCAGTGACTCGCGCACCACCGCCTCGTACAGCGAGGCCTGCTCGCGGGTGAGCGGGACGGGGTGGTCGGTCTCGGTCTTGGGCGGCAGTTCGGGGACGATCCCGGGGTCGGACTTCTTGCGGCGCAACAGGAACGGGCGGACCAGGCGGGCCAGCCTGGTCACCGCCTCCGCGTCCTCGCCGTTCTCCACCGCGCGCGCGTGCCGGGCGCGGAAGGACTTGAGCGGGCCGAGGAGTCCGGGGGTGGTCCAGTCGAGCAGGGCCCAGAGCTCCGAGAGGTTGTTCTCCACCGGAGTGCCGGTCAGGGCCACGCGCGCGGGGGTCGGGATCGTGCGCAGGGCCTTCGCGGTGGCCGAGTACGGGTTCTTCACATGCTGGGCCTCGTCCGCCACGACCATGCCCCAGCGCTGCTCGGCCAGCCTGGCCGCCGCCGCCCGCATGGTGCCGTACGTGGTGAGGACGAAGCCGCCGTCGAGGTCGTCCAGGCTGCGCTCGGTGCCGTGGAAGCGGCGGACGGGGACGCCCGGCGCGAACCGGGTGATCTCCCGCTGCCAGTTGCCCAGGAGCGAGGCGGGGCAGACCACGAGGGTCGGTTCACGGCGTGCCCGCCGCAGGTGCAGCGCGATGACGGTGATCGTCTTGCCGAGACCCATGTCGTCGGCGAGGCAGCCGCCGAGGCCGAGGGAGGTCATGAGGTCCAGCCAGGCCAGGCCCCGGAGTTGGTAGTCGCGGAGGGTGGCGTGCAGGCCCGCGGGGGGTTCGGCGGGTTGCACTCCGGTGGTCAGGCGGTCGCGCAGGGCTGCGAGTGCGCCGACCGGCACCGCCTCCACCGTCTCGCCGTCGACCTCCGCGCTGCCGGTCAGCGCGACGGAGAGCGCGTCGACCGGGTCGAGCAGGCCCAGTTCGCGTTTGCGGGCCTTGCGGACGAGGGCGGGGTCGACCAACACCCACTGGTCCCTGAGGCGGACGACGGGACGGTGGGCCTCGGCCAGCGCGTCCATCTCGGCCTCGCTGAGCGGGTCGCCGCCGATCGCCAACTGCCAGCGGAACTGGAGGAGTTCCTCGCTCTCGAAGAAGCCGGTGCCGTCGGTCGCCGAGCCCGGCGCGGGGCGTACGACCGCCGCAGCGGTGAGGTCCTGCGCCAGGTCCCGCGGCCAGTGCACGGCCACCCCGGCCGCCGCGAGCCGGGTCGCGGCCACGCCGAGCAGCTCGCCCAACTCCTCGTCGGACAGGGCCAGTACGTCGGGCACGTCCTGCTCGGAGAGCCGGTCCAGGGGCGGCCACACGCGTGCCGCGCGCCGCACGGCGAGGGCCGCGTCCACGCGGGCGCGTGGCCCGAACACGGCGTCGGCCTCCCCCGCCCACAGGGTCGCCGCGTCGGTCACCAGGGTCGGGTCGGCGAGGCTGTGCACCTGGACGATCGCGGCGCCCGCACTGCGCACGCCGTCCGCGTCGGCGTTGAACAGGTTGTACGCCGACAGGTCCAGGCGGAGTGAGATGCGCACGCCCGCGTCCATGCCGGCGGCGACCTCGGCGGCCCAGTCCTGGGCGTGCGGCAGCCGCTGGGGCGCTCGGGCTGCGAAGGGCTTGCCGGAGGCGTAGGGGGCCGCGGGGGTGCGCGGCAGGGTGTCGGCGACCGCGTCCAGGAAGGAGCGCATCAGTGCTTCCGGTTCCGGCAGCCTGAGCGGGCCGGGGCCGGGCAGCGGGACCGCGTGGCCCTCGTGGGGCAGGGCGGCGGCGACCGCGCGCAGGTGCGCGATGTCGTCGGGGTCCAGGGGGCCGGCCCGCCAGGCGTCGTGGCCGGTGGCGGTGAGTCCGGGCAGCAGGCGGCCGCGGGCGGTGAGCCGCAGCGCGTGCAGGGCGGCCGCGCCCCAGCAGGCGGTGGCGGGATGGGCGGCGGGATCGCGCCGGGCCCGGACGAGCAGCGGCAGGGCCTCGTCGACCGGGAGCGAGAGGGCGGGGGCGGTCCGGCGCCGGACTCCGGCTCCGTGCGGTCGTACGACGGTGAGCTCGGTGCGCTCGGGGGACGGGGTGTCGGCACCGGGGCTCTCGGCCGGGAGGGGTGCGCCCTCGGGGTCCCAGAACGCGATACGGCCCTCGCGGGGAAGGGGCGCGGGCAGGAAGACGGCGGCGAGCCGGACGGGGACAGCCGCCCCCTGCTGCTCGCGCCTGGACTCGGCCCCGCGCTCGGCCACCATGGCCCTGTCGCTCATACGTCCTGTCACCTCCCGCCCGCATGTCGGATCAGTCGTCTTCGACTCTACGGGCGGGGTCTGACAATCGGCTCCGGCGACCGGGTCAGGGAACCGTGCGCGAGACGACGTACACCTTCGGGGCGTTCGGGACGGTCAGGTTGACCATGACGTCCTGAGTGGGCGCCGGGTCCTTCTGCGCGTGGGTCAGGCCCCACCAGGAGCGGGGGCCGTCGAACTTCCACCCGCTGATCTTCTGGTCGCGCTCGCTGATGGTGATGTCGTTCTTCTTGAGGTCGGCGCGGCTGACGCCCATGCCGGTGAGGAAGGCGGCGAGGCCCGCGTCGGTCGTCCGGAACTGGACGTAGAGGCGGCTGGTCTTCCAGTTGTTGGTCTCGTAGGAGGCGACCAGGTCGGCGGGGTGCGGCACGGGCACCTGGTAGAGGCGGCGCTGGACCTTGGACGGCCAGTCGGGCGTGAGGCCCGTCGCCGAGTACTTCGCCTCCTTGTCCTTGCCGCTGTCGCGGCTCTGGTTGGCGGAGATCACCAGATAGCCGGCCGGGACGCCGATGAGCAGGCCGATGATGAGCAGTGTGATCGCCCGGCGACGGTTCCGGTGGCGGCGGTCCTCGGTGGGGCGCTCCGGTTCGTCGGGGGGCGCCGAGGCCTGGCGCGGCAGGGAGGCCGTCATGCGGTGTCCCGGGACGTACGACGGGCCTCCACGTACCGCTCGTAGCGCTCGTGCCGCTCCACCCGGCGCCGGTTGGCGCGCCGGAAGCGGCGGGCGACCAGGCGGGCGAGGTCGGCGGCCCCGACCATGCCGGCCTCGGGGCCGAGCTGGGCGCGGGCGATACGGGCCTCGGGGCGGTAGCCGCGGCCGGTGAGCTGGCGCTTGAACGCGTCCCGCGCGGGGCCGATCAGCAGGTCGTCGGCCGCGCTGACGCCTCCGCCGATGACGAAGCAGGACGGGTCGAGGGCGGCCGCGAGGTTCGCGATGCCGACACCGAGCCACTGGCCGATGTCCTGGAGCAGCTCGATGCACATCGCGTCGCCCTCGCGGGCCAGCTCGGTGATCATCGGACCGGTGATGTCGGCGATGTTGCCCTTGACGTGCTCGATGATCCCGTACGCCACCGGGGAGTCGGCGGCGGCCAGCTCCCTGGCCTCCCTGACCAGCGCGTTGCCGGAGCTGTACTGCTCCCAGCAGCCGCGGTTGCCGCACGGGCAGCGGTGACCGCCGGGGACGACCTGCATGTGGCCGAACTCTCCGGCGACGCCGTACTTGCCACGCTTGACCTGGCCGTCCTCCAGGATCGCGCCGCCGATGCCGGTGCCGAGCGTGATCATGACCAGGTGGTCCTCGCCGCGACCCGCGCCGAAGCGCCACTCGGCCCAGGCCGCGGTGTTGGCGTCGTTGTCCACGAGGACGGGGACCGCGAGGCGGCCGGCGATGCGGTCGCGCAGCGGCTCGTTGCGCCAGGACAGGTGGGGGGCGAACAGCACGCGGTTGCGGTCGGCGTCGACCCAGCCCGCGGCGCCGATGCCGACCGCGTGGACGTCGTGGCGGTCGGACAGGTCCAGGACCAGTTCGACGATGGTGTCCTCGACGACCTTGGGGCTCTTGGACTTGTCCGGGGTCTCGGTGCGGACCTTCTCCAGGATGTTGCCGTCGGCGTCGACGACACCCGCCATGACCTTGGTGCCGCCGATGTCGATGCCCACTGTCGGCACGCGGGGTGCGGTCAGGTGTGAGCGGCGTTCCCGCGTGCCGACGGTCCGCAGGGCGGGGGCGCGGCGGGAGCCTATGGGGGCGCTGAAGTTGCCGTAGGTGCTCATCGGCCCCGATTCTGCCTCACCCCGTGCAGGGGTGCTGTCCGGGGGAGGAAAGGGGGATGCGCGCGTCATGCCGGCTGCGGGCCCGTCGTGGCTGGTCGCGCGGTTCCCCGCGCCCCCGCTAGGGGCGCACCAGGAGCTGGAATTCGAATGAGTAGCGCGTCGGGCGATAGGTGTGCGTGCCGTACTCGACCGCTCGCCCGGTGTCGTCGAAGGTCACTCGCTGCATCGTCAGCAAGGGAGCACCCGTCTCCTCCGCCAGGCGGTCCGCCTCCTCCGTCGTGGCCGCTCTCGCGCCGATCGTCTGGCGGGCGCTGTGGAGGGTGATGCCGGCCGCTCGCATCATGCGGTAGAGGCCCGTGGTCTCCAGCTGCGCGGTGTCCAGGTCGAGGAGGGCCGGGGGGATGAAGTTGCACAGGTGTGCCATGGGCTCGCCGTGGGCGAGGCGCAGGCGTTCCACCCGGTGCACGTCGCTGCCCTCGGCGACGCCGAGCGCGGCGGCGATCTCGGCGGTGGCGGAGACGACGGTGTTGACGAGGACCTTCGTAGCGGGGCGCTGGCCGGCCGCCTCCAGGTCGTCGTAGAGGCTGCTCAGCTCCAGCGGGCGCTTGACCTGGCTGTGCACGACCTGGGTGCCGACTCCGCGGCGGCGCACGAGCAGGCCCTTGTCGACGAGCGACTGGATGGCCTGGCGGACGGTGGGCCGGGACAGGCCGAGCCGGGCGGCGAGCTCGATCTCGTTGCCCAGCAGGCTGCCGGGGGTGAGCGTGCCGTGTTCGATCGCGGCCTCCAGCTGCTGGGACAGCTGGAAGTACAACGGCACCGGGCTGCTGCGGTCCACACTGAGCTCGAGCGTCACGGTCGGGTCCACTCCTGGTTTCGGCACGGGCCCGAGCGTAGCTCCGTGCGCTGTTGACGGGAAGTCGTGTAGTCAGATTGTCCGGACATACGCATTGACAGCACGGGGTTCGCGACCACACTTTGTTCACATGCGCATCGGGGTCATAGGGACGGGCCGCATCGGCACCATTCATGCGAGGACGCTCAGCCGTCACCGGGAGGTCGGTTCCTTAATCCTCACGGACGCGGACGGCGCACGGGCCCAGGAGCTCGCGCACCGGCTGGGGGAGACCGCTGCCCCGGGCGTCGACGAGATCTTCAAATGGGGCGTGGACGCCGTGGTGATCACCACCGCGACCTCGGCCCACGCCGAGCTGATCGGCCGGGCGGCGCGCTCGGGGCTGCCGGTGTTCTGCGAGAAGCCCATCGCACTCGACCTGCCCGGCACGCTGCAGGCCATCGCCGAGGTGGAGACCGCCGGGACGATTCTCCAGATGGGTTTCCAGCGCCGCTTCGACGCGGGCTACACCGGCGCGCGGGAGGCCGTGCGCTCGGGGCGGCTCGGACGGCTGCACACCGTGCGGGCGCTCACCTCCGACCAGGCGCCGCCGCCGGCGGAGTGGCTGCCGCTGTCCGGGGGGCTGTACCGGGACACCCTGATCCACGACTTCGACATCCTGCGCTGGGTGACCGGGCACGAGATCGTCGACGTGTACGCGGCCGGGTCCGACGCCGGTCCGCCGATGTTCCGGGCCGCCGGGGACGTCGACACCGCGGCCGCGGTGCTCACCCTCGACGACGGGACCCTCGCCACGGCCACGGCCACGCGGCTCAACGGCGCCGGATACGACGTGCGCATGGAGCTCGCCGGAGAGCTGGACCAGGTGGTGGTGGGCCTGGACGACCGCACACCCATCGCGTCCACCGAGCCCACGGGGCCGCCGGCGGCGGACAAGCCGTGGACGGGGTTCCTGGAGCGGTTCGGACCGGCGTACGAGGCCGAACTGGCCGCGTTCATCGAAGTGGTCCGGGGCGAGAGGGCGAACCCCTGCGACGGGCGCGAGGCGTTGCAGGCGCTAAGGGTCGCGGAGGCGTGCGAGGTGTCCCGGCGCGAGCGCAGGGCCGTACGGCTGGCGGAGCTCCCGGGCGGCACCGGCGCGGCCGTGTTCTGACCCCGGACCGCCAGTCCGACCGCGGCCCGGCACGTCCTTGCCGACCTCACCCTGTGCCGCCGTACCGTCCTCACCTCGCCGGGCCCTGCCACCGCACCGGCAGGCTCCGCACTCCCCTGATCAGCATCCCCGGCAGCCACTCCCCCGGCGGTCCGTCGAGTGCGAGAGCGGGGGCCCGGTCCAGCAGGGTCCGGATCGCCGTGCGGGCCTCCAGGCGGGCCAGCGGGGCGCCCAGGCAGTAGTGGATGCCGTGGCCGAACGCGAGATGCCCGCGGGGGTCGCGGCGGATGTCGAAGCGGTCCGGGGCCGGGTAACGGGAGTCGTCGCGGTCGGCCGCGCTCAGGCAGATCATCACCGGGTCGCCCTCGGCGATGGCCCGCCCCGCTATCTCCAGGGGCTCGGAGGCGTACCGGAAGGTCGCGTTCTCGACCGGGCCCTCATGGCGCAGCGCCTCCTCGACCGCGCTGTCGACGAGGCTCATGTCGGCGCGCAGGGCGGCGAGTTGGCCGGGATGGGTGAGCAGGGCGTGCACGCCGTTGGTGATGAGGTTGACCGTGGTCTCGTGGCCCGCGATCAACAGCAGGAAGGCCATGCCGCGCAGTTCCGACGGGGAGAGCCGGTCGCCGTCCTCGGCGGTGGTGCGGATGAGGTCGCCGAGCAGGTCGTCGCTCGGTCCGGCGCACCGCTTGTCCTCGATGAGCTCCGCCAGGTAGGCGCCGAGGCGCTGGACGGCGTCGTACGAACTCTCCGGGGTGGTGGGGGCCACGACCTCCGTGGACAGCTTCCGGAACTCGGTGCGGTCCATCTCGGGTACGCCGAGGAGTTCACAGATCACGGTGATCGGCAGCGGGTAGGCGAGGTACTGCACCAGGTCGGCGCGGCCGTGCGGCAGCATCGCGTCGAGGAGGTCGTCGGTGATCTGCTGGATCCTGGGCCGCAGTTGCTCGACGCGGCGCATGGTGAAGGCGCGGGAGACCAGGCCGCGCAGCCGGGTGTGCTCGGGCGGGTCGCTGTTGAGCAGATGGCGGCCGATCAGTGCCTCGTCGTCGAACACCATGCCGACCCTGCGGCCGTCCTTGGACAGCCTCGGATCCGCGAGGGCCGCGCGCGCCTCCTCGTGCCCGACGACGAGCCAGGTCGAGTAGTCGGCGTCGGAGCCGGGCGGGCGCACCCGGTGCACGGGGCCGAGGTCACGCAACCGGGCGTACACGGGGTGCGGATCGGCACGGAACGCCTCGCCGTACTCCCCCAGATCGATCACTGCTTCGGTCATGAACTCCCCCTTCACCCCCCTCAACGCCCGGCGACCGCGTCTAGTGCCCGTCCGGCTCGTGTTCCTCGGTGGGCTCCAGCAGTCCCGCGTCATAGGCCAACAACGCGATCTGCACCCGGTTGTTGAGGTCGAGCTTGGCCAGCACGCGGGACACGTGCGTCTTGACGGTGGCGACGCTCATGTAGAGGGCGGCGGCGATCTCGGCGTTGGACAGGCCCTGGCCGACGGCGACGGCGACCTCGCGTTCGCGGTCGTTGAGTGCGGCGATGCGCTCACGCGCGCGTGCCCGTCGGGTGTCGGCGGCGGTGCCGGCCGCGTGGGCCATCAGCTGACGGGTGACGGTGGGCGACAGGACGGGATCGCCGGCCGCGACCCGGCGGACGGCGGCGAGGATCTCGGCGGGCGGGGTGTCCTTGAGGACGAATCCGGCGGCGCCCGCGCGCAGGGCGCGCAGGACCTGCTCGTCGGCGTGGAATGTGGTCAGGACGACGACCTGCGGGGCGTCTGGACGGCCGCGCAGCCGCTCGGTGGCCGTGAGGCCGTCCACCGACGGCATCCTGATGTCCATGAGGACGACGTCCGGGCGGGTCCGGTCGACGGCGGCCTCGACCTCGGTGCCGTCCGCCGCCTCTCCGACGATCTCGATGTCCTCGGCTCCGCCCAGCATCAGGGACAGACCGGCCCGCACCAGGGGGTCGTCGTCCACGAGGAGCAGTCTGATCACAGTCATGGGCCCTACGTAACCACGCGGAGGCGAGGCGCAATCACCCTTGCCGGCGGGCGAGTTGCGCTGCCGACGACACCCGGCGCCGTCATCCCCACGGCAGCCACGCCCGCACCACGAACGCCCCGTCCGTCTCCACCCCGTGCTCCAGCCGGCCCCCGGCGAGCGTGGCGCGCTCGGTGAGGCCGATCAGGCCCTGGCCCGAGCCGGGGACGTGTGGCACCTCGCCCTCGGGCGGGGGGTTCCGGACGGTCACGGCGAGGCCCTCGCCCGGGCCGCCGGTGACGGTGACCGTGACCTCTGTGCCGGGGGCGTGCTTGCGGGCGTTGGTGAGGCTCTCCTGGGCGATGCGGTAGGCGGTGCGGCCCACGGAGGCGGGCACGGCGGCGGGCTCGGCGACCCGGCTGTCGAGGACAACCTTCATGTCGGCCTCACGGGACTCGGCGACCAGGGTGTCGAGCGCGGCGAGGGTCGGCTGGGGGCGGCCCGTGTCGTCGTGGTCCGCGGCCCGCAGCACGCCGATGATCTCCCGCAGGTCCTGGAGCGCCTCGTGCGCGCTCTCCCGGATGACGCCGGCCGCCCGGGCGACCTCCTCCTGGGGCGCGTCCGGCCGGAACTCCAGGGCGCCCGCGTGGACGCTGAGCAGGGTCAGCCGGTGCGCGAGCACGTCGTGCATCTCGCGCGCGATGGCCTCACGGGCGAGCCGCTGCGCTTGCTCGGCCCGCAGCCGCGCCTCGGTCTCGGCGCGCCGGGCGCGGTCGCGCAGGCTGAACATGAGCTGCCGTTTGGCCCGTACGAGCAGACCCCAGCCGACGACCGCGGCGACCAGGACCGCGGTGAGGACGACCGAGACGAGGTACGGCAGGTCCGCGTCGGGCCGCAGCCGGAAGGTGAGGGGGACCACCGCGATGTTGAGGCCGGCCACCCAGGCGACGTACCGGAAGGGGCGGTGCACGGCGAGGGTGAAGACGGCGATCAGGCAGGCGCCGCCGGCGGTGTCCGAGAGCACCCCGAGGGGGATCGTGGCCAGAGCCAGGCCGACGGGCCAGCGGCGGCGCAGCCACACGGCGGCGCAGGCGAGTGCGCCGAGCAGCTGGTCGAGGTCGGCCGCGGCGTGCGACACGTGCGGGTTGTCGCCCACCGCGTCCGCCGCGATCAGGCCGACGAAGACGGCCAGGAGGAAGCAGGAGAAGTCGACGAGCCAGTCGCGGGCGGTGCGCCGGGGCCGCCGTCCGGGCCGCGCGGCGGCGGGGTCGAACTCGTGGATCACGGCGGACGGCAGCAGCCAGCGCCGGCCGGGGAAGGCCGGGGGGTCGGGAACCGTCTCGTCAGCGCTCACGGTCGACAAATCTACGCAGTGAGGCCCGGCCACACCTCCCCACGACCGGGATCGGCGACCAAAGTCGCGGCAGCGCAGACTTTCGGCGCGGACGGCCGCGCGGGGCCGATGCTTCGGTGGGACGGGGTTCGCCCCGCGGCCGATGTCCGTGGGGGGGCCGCGGGGCGAGGGTCTTCCCATGAAGCAACTGCTGGAACTGCTCGGTTTCCTCGCCCTGGTGCAGGGAGGGGCCGGCCTGCTGCACGAGTTCACCGGCTGGCACGTCGGCCTCGTCCAGCGGATCGGTGTGCTCGACGGCTACGAGATCTACGCGAGCGTCGCCCTGATCGTGCTGGCGTTCGCGCTGTTCGCCGCCGCGGAGAGCCGGAGGTCAGGATGAACGCGGGGCGGACCTCCGGTCGGTCACGCCGTTCTCCCGGCCGCTACGACCTTGTCAGCAGCCGTAGTTGACCAGGTTGAACGTGGCGTAGTGGTCCGCCGTGTAGTAGTCCTCCTGGCTCTTCTGACCGGTGACGATCCGGCGCGCTCCACGCGTGGAGGAGCCGGGCGTGATCACCGTGTACTCGTGGTAGTAGCTGCTCGACCGGCTCGGCAGGACGCCTTCGCGGTTCTGGAAGACGCTGCCGTCCTGCGAGTAGGGGTAGGGGCCGCCCTGTTCGATCAGGTCCAGGGTGTCGTACGCCTGGGAGGGCAGCTTGGTGTAGCAGATGCTGCCGACGGCGGCGGCCGCCGGGGTGGCGGTGGTGACGGTACCGCCGACGAGGAGGGCGGACAGGACGGCCGCAGCGGCGCCGATGCGAGTGATCCGTGGGGGGAATCTCATGCCTTCATGATGACGCGCGTAGACCGTGGCATGTCAATGACAACTCTGCGGATTTTCCCGTCAAGTCCGATGTGTTTTCAGGGAGTTAACCTGACGCCCGACGTCTTCACGAGTCCCGCTGCCGCGACTGAGGTCTCTGTCCGTTCACCGCCGGCGGTTCAGGGGCCGGGCCGGTGGGATGGGGGTCATGACAACGACTTACGGAAATCTGAACGGCAAGGTCGCGCTCGTCACCGGGGGCAGCCGGGGGATCGGTGCGGCCACGGCGGTGCGGCTGGCGCGGGAGGGCGCGGATGTGGCCGTGACGTACGTGGACGGCAAGGAGGCGGCCTCGGACGTCGTACGGCGGGTCGAGGCGCTGGGGCGGCGGGCCGTCGCGCTGCGGGCGGACTCCGCGGACCCGGAGGAGGCGACGGGGGCGGTGCTGCGTACGGCGGAGGCGCTCGGCGGGCTGGACGTACTCGTGAACAACGCGGGCGTGGGGGTGCTCGGGCCGTTGGGCGAGCTGTCCCTCGCGCAGGTCGACCGGGTGCTCGCCGTCAACGTGCGCGGGGTGTTCCTGGCCTCTCAGGCGGCGGCCGCCCGGATGCGGGACGGAGGACGGATCATCACCATCGGCAGCTGCATGACCCAGCGGGTGCCCGGCCCCGGCGGGACCCTGTACGCGACGAGCAAGTCGGCGCTGATCGGGCTGACGAAGGCCCTCGCGCGTGAGCTGGGGTCACGGGGGATCACGGCGAACATCGTGCATCCCGGGCCCATCGACACGGACATGAATCCGGGGGACGGACCGTTCGCGGCGGGCCAGGCCGCGATGACCGCGGCGGGGCGGTTCGGGACGGCGGAGGAAGTGGCGTCGATGGTGGCGTATCTGGCGGAGGCGGAGTACGTCACCGGTGCGGAGTTCTCGGTGGACGGGGGGCATGCGGCGTGAGGCAGCGGCTCTTTGCGGGGCTGCCGCCGGCCCCGCGGCTCCGGCTCCCCGCACGCCGGGGTCGCTGAAGCAGCCCCCGGCGTGCGGGTACGAAGTCTCAGCCGCCCAGCTCCTGGTGCCTCGCTGACAGAGCCGCCGAACCCGACTCCGTCAGCGAACCGAACAGCCGCAGGCGCGAGATCCCGCCGTCCGGGAAGATGTCCACGCGCGCGTGCGTGCCCACCGCCGGGGCCGGCAGGACGAAGCGGTGGTTCGTGTCGGGCTGGAGACGGGTGCGCGGGAGGATCTCCCGCCAGTCGCCGTCCTCGCCGTCACGAACCGACACCGAGGCCCAGCCCGCGCTGTTCCCCTTCAGATACGCCGTGTCGATCTCGATCGCCCGGATCTGCGACTGGGCCACGAGACGGTAGCGGATCCAGTCGTTGCCCTGGTCACGGCGGCGGCGCGTCTCCCAGCCGTCGTCCATCTTGCGGGAGCGGCCCGGCTGGATGGTGTTCGACGCCGGCGAGTAGAAGAGGTTCGACGCGTCCTCCGCCCGGCCGCCGTTCTCCAGTGCGACCACGTCGAAGGTGCCGAGGACCTCCAGCCACGCCGGGTCCGGGACGACCTCGCCGTGGACGCGCAGGCGGGCGATGCCGCCGTCGGGGTGCTGGTTGACCCGCAGGTGGGTGAAGCGCTGCTCCAGGGACACGGAGAAGCCGTTCGCCGCGTGACCGCCGACCGGCGTCCGCGGGACGAGCGTCGTCCACTTCACGTCGTCGCCCAGCAGTTCCTCCGGGGACGGGGAGCCTGCCACGGACGTGCCTTCGACCGACACCGCCTGGGGGTAGTTCCCGCGGAAGTGCGCCGTGTCGACCACGATCCCCCGGATCACGCCGGGCGCGCCCAGGCGCACCAGCGCCCAGTCGTGGTCCTCGGCCGTCGGCCAGGGGTGTGCGGCCGAGGCGCCCCGGCGGCGCCGCGTCTCCCAGCCGTCCATGATCTTGCCCTTGTGCCCGAAGTGCTCGGGGTCGAACTCGGCCCGCTCGGGCATCAGCAGGTTCTCGCGCTGGGCGAAGAACTCGTCGTTGGCGGCGATGACTCCGGCGCCGAGCGTGCGTGCGGCGAGGTCGGCGTACTGGGTGAAGGGGAAGTCGGCGGTGCGGTAGTCCGCGTACGGGTCACCGCCGCCGTACGGGTGCGCGTCGCCGGTGAAACTGGGAATCGCCGTCACGTACATGTGCCTTTCTGAAGTTGCCGGTGCGGGTGATCAGGGCGTACGGGTGAGCAGTCGACCCTTCGGGGCGGTGAACTCGCCGTTCGCCACGACGCGTTCGCCGCGCAGCCAGGTCGACTTCACGACTCCGTGCAGGGTCTTGCCCGCGTAGGCCGTCACGCGGTTGCGGTGCTGGAGGGCCGCAGGGTCCACGGTGAAGGTCTCGTCGGGCGCGAGGACCGCGAAGTCGGCGTCACGGCCGGCCTCGATGGCGCCCTTGCGCGCGTCCAGGCCCACCAACTCGGCCGTGCGCGCGGACATCCAGCGGACCACGTCCTCCAGTGAGTGACCGCGCTTCCGCGCCTCGGTCCAGACCGCGGCCAGGCTCAGCTGGAGGCCCGAGATGCCGCCCCACGCCGTGGCGAAGTCGTCCGTCTTCAGGTCGGCCGTGGACGGGGAGTGGTCGGTGACCACGCAGTCGATGGTGCCGTCGGCCAGCGCCTGCCACAGCAGATCCTGGTTGGCGGACTCCCGGATGGGCGGGCAGCACTTGAACTCGCTGGCGCCGTCCGGGACTTCCTCGGCCGTGAGGGTGAGGTAGTGCGGGCAGGTCTCGACGGTGATGCGCACCCCCTCCGCCTTCGCCTGGGCGATCAGCGGGAGAGCGTCGCTGGACGACAGGTGCAGCACGTGCACGCGCGCATTCAACCGCTTCGCCTGGGCGATGAGTTGGGCGATCGCCGTGTCCTCGGCGTCGCGCGGACGGGACGCCAGGAAGTCCGCGTACTTGGGACCGGCCTGCTGCGGGGCGGCCTCCAGGTGGTGCGGGTCTTCGGCGTGGACGATCAGCAGCCCGCCGAAGGAGGCGATCTCGGCCAGGGACCGGGCGAGCCCGTCCTGGTCGAGATGCGGGAACTCGTCCACCCCGGACGGCGACAGGAACGCCTTGAAGCCGAAGACGCCCGACTCGTGCAGCGGGCGCAGGTCCTTGACGTTGTCGGGCAGGGCACCACCCCAGAATCCGACGTCGATGTGGGCCTTGTCGGCCGCGACCTCCTGCTTCGTCCGCAGGTGGTCGACGGTCGTCGTGGGCGGAAGGGAGTTGAGGGGCATGTCGACGAGGGTGGTGATGCCGCCGGCCGCCGCCGCGCGCGTGGCGGTCCAGAAGCCCTCCCACTCGGTGCGGCCCGGGTCGTTGACGTGCACATGAGTGTCGACCAGGCCGGGCAGCAGGACATCGTCCCCGAGGTCCTCCAGGCGGACACCCGACGGCACTTCGGCGTCGTACGGCAGTACGGCCGCGATCTTTCCGTCGGTGACCGCGACCGACGCGGCCCGCGTCCCCTCGGGTGTGATGACGCGCGTGGAGCGCAGCACCAGTTCAGTGTCGGACACCCGGACCCCTCTCTGCCGCCGTTAACTTCCGCGTAACGGAATTCAACTTTCTGTTGAAGGAGTCTTCACTCCCGGTCGAGCGCCGTCAAGGGCACACTTACTTAGGGTGCGCCTTGCGCCGACACTCTGGACGTTTCCACAAAGCGGAATTACGATTCCAGCAAGCAGAACGTAGCTATGCACCAGCGGGGAGTCAACCGACTGCCGGGTAGGCTTCTGCCCTCCTGCCCAGACCCGAAAGGCAGCCCCGAAAGGAACGCGCCGTGCCGACGTCCAGCGCCAGCACCACCGACTCCGCCAAGTCCGCCGGTGGCGGGGTCCAGTCCCTCGAGCGCGCCTTCGATCTGCTGGAGCGGATGGCGGACGCGGGCGGGGAAGTCGGACTGAGTGAACTGTCCGCGAGCAGCGGGCTGCCGCTGCCCACCATCCACCGCCTGATGCGGACCCTCGTGTCCTGCGGATACGTCCGCCAGCAGCCCAACCGGCGCTACGCCCTCGGCCCGCGCCTGATCCGCCTCGGCGAGTCGTCCGCCCGGCTGCTCGGCACCTGGGCCCGCCCCTACCTCGCGCGTCTGGTCGAGGAGACCGGCGAGACGGCCAACATGGCCCTGCTCGACGGGGACGAGATCGTCTACGTCGCCCAGGTGCCGTCGAAGCACTCGATGCGGATGTTCACCGAGGTCGGCCGGCGCGTCCTGCCGCACTCCACGGGCGTCGGCAAGGCCCTGCTCGCCCACACCCCCGACGACGAGGTGCGCGCCCTGCTCGCCCGGACCGGCATGCCGGCCGCGACGGAGAAGACGATCACCACGCCGGACGGCTTCCTCGCGGCCCTGAAGGACGTGCGCGGCCGGGGCTACGCGGTCGACGACAACGAACAGGAGATCGGCGTCCGCTGCCTCGCGGTGTCGGTGCCCAACTCCCCCACCGCGGCGGCGATTTCGATCTCCGGTCCGGCGGGCCGGGTCACCGAGGCGGCCACCGAGAAGATCGTGCCGGTGCTGCAGCAGGTGGCGTCGGAGCTGTCGGAGGCACTGGCCAGCCAGAATCCGGGGTGACGGTCCGACCCCCAGGCCTGGGCGGTACACCGACCGACCACCTGACCTAGCGCCGCGGCTCCCCGAACAACTCCACGGCCCTGCGTACGTCGGTCAGCCCCCGCGACAGCGCGCTCACCGACCCGATCGCCCCCGCGATCAGCAGCAACGACCGCCGCAGGCGCGGGACTTCGGGGGCGCCGTCGATCGTCATGGCGGCCAGCACGGCGAGTTCGTCCTCGGCGATGCCCCGGTCGGGGAACTCGGCCGGGTGCGCGGCGAGTTCACGGCGCAGCCGGGACACCGCGGTCCGCAGTTCCGCAACTCTCTGATCGTTCTCGCTGCCGGTCACTGGCCTCTGCCCCAAGCTCCGCAACACAGCTCTCCCCCTCGCACTCCTTCGTGCGCCCCCACCGTCGTGAAGCCCCTTCGGCGGCGGTCAGGCCCCGAGGGACGCGGGCCAGTAAACGCCACGCAAGGCGCCGCGCGCCACCGTACGGACCGAAATTCAGCCCATGGAAACCCGGCGCACGCCGGCGCGTCAGGTATGCAGGAAGCATGACGGAGAACGAACAGCAGGTCGCAGGACTGCTGCTGGCCGCGGGCGGCGGACGGCGGCTCGGCGGGCGCCCCAAGGCACTGCTCGCACACCGGGGACGCCCGCTGGTCGAACACGCGGTGGGCGTCCTGCGCGCGGCCGGCTGCACCCGCGTGCACGTGGTGCTGGGAGCGGCCGCGGCGGTCGTACGGGAGCGGGCCGAGCTCAATGACTGCGTACTGGTGGAGAACCCGGAGTGGGCGGACGGCATGGGATCGTCGCTGCGGGCCGGGCTCGACTCGCTCGCCGGAACGCAGGCACGGGCCGCGCTGGTCTCGCTGGTCGACCAGCCGGGCATCGGGGCGGCGGCCGTGCGCCGGTTGCTCGCCGCGTACGAGGACGAGAGCTCGCTCGCCGCGGCCGCGTATGACGGCGTACGCGGCCATCCCGTCCTCCTCGGCGCCGCGCACTGGGCGGGGATCGCGGCGACTGCGACCGGCGACCGGGGGGCACGCGCCTATCTGAAGGAGCACCACGGCGCGATCACGCTCGTCGAGTGCGGGGACGTGGCCGAGCCGTACGACATCGACACGCCCCCGGATCTGGCACACCTTGAGTGAACGCGGTGGCACGCAGAGCCACCATTGCTCGACCCGGAGAATCTCGACATCAACAAACCATTGAACTTCCACGATGAGGAAACTAGTATCCACTGCTCAGAAGCGCCTCACCCCTGCGAGGGGCGCCGCTCGCGTACCCGGTTCGACTGGCACCCGGTGCCACCGCTGAAGGAAGTGACCGCTCATGTCCGCACCAGCGCCGTCCCCGCTGGCCATCGTCGACGCCGAGCCCCTGCCGCGGCAGGAGGAGGTCCTCACCGAGGCGGCCCTCGCCTTCGTGGCCGAGCTGCACCGCCGGTTCACGCCCCGGCGTGACGAGCTCCTCGCCCGCCGCGCCGAGCGCCGCGCCGAGATCGCCCGCACCTCCACGCTCGACTTCCTCCCGGAGACCGCCGCGATCCGCGCGGACGACTCCTGGAAGGTGGCCCCCTCCCCCGCGGCCCTGGACGACCGCCGGGTCGAGATCACCGGTCCCACCGACCGCAAGATGACCATCAACGCCCTGAACTCCGGGGCCAGGGTGTGGCTCGCGGACTTCGAGGACGCTTCGGCGCCGACGTGGGAGAACGTCGTGCTCGGGCAGGTCAACCTGGCCGACGCGTACACCCGGAACATCGACTTCACCGACGAGAAGTCCGGCAAGTCCTACGCCCTCAAGGCCGACGAGGAACTCGCCACGGTCGTCATGCGCCCGCGCGGCTGGCACCTGAACGAACGGCACCTGGTCGACGCGAACGGCGCCCAGGTCCCGGGCGCGCTCGTCGACTTCGGCCTGTACTTCTTCCACAACGCCCAGCGGCTGCTCGACCTCGGCAAGGGGCCGTACTTCTACCTCCCGAAGACCGAGTCGCACCTCGAAGCGCGCCTGTGGAACGACGTGTTCGTCTTCGCGCAGGAGTACACCGGCATCCCGCAGGGCACCATCCGCGCGACCGTGCTGATCGAGACGATCACGGCGGCGTACGAGATGGAGGAGATCCTCTACGAACTCCGCGACCACGCCTCGGGGTTGAACGCGGGCCGCTGGGACTACCTGTTCTCCATCGTCAAGAACTTCCGTGACGGCGGCGCCAAGTTCGTCCTGCCGGACCGCAACGCGGTCACGATGACGGCCCCGTTCATGCGCGCGTACACCGAACTCCTCGTCCGCACCTGCCACAAGCGCGGCGCGCACGCGATCGGCGGCATGGCGGCCTTCATCCCCTCGCGCCGGGACGCCGAGGTCAACAAGGTGGCCTTCGAGAAGGTCCGCGCCGACAAGGACCGCGAGGCGGCCGACGGCTTCGACGGCTCCTGGGTCGCCCACCCCGACCTGGTGCCGATCGCCATGGAGTCCTTCGACAAGGTCCTCGGTGACCGGCCGAACCAGAAGGACCGGCTGCGCGAGGACGTCCACGTCGAGGCCGCCGACCTGATCGCGATCGACTCGCTGGAGGCCAGGCCGACGTACCCCGGTCTCGTCAACGCCGTCCAGGTCGGCATCCGGTACATCGAGGCCTGGCTGCGCGGACTGGGCGCGGTGGCCATCTTCAACCTGATGGAGGATGCGGCCACCGCCGAGATCTCCCGCTCGCAGATCTGGCAGTGGATCAACGCGGGCGTCGAGTTCGAGCACGCGGGAAACACCGTGAAGGCCACGCCGGAACTGGCCCGCAAGGTCGCCGCCGAGGAACTCGCCAACATCCGCCAGGAGATCGGCGAGGAGGCCTTCGCGGCCGGACACTGGCAGCAGGCCCACGACCTGCTGCTCCAGGTCTCCCTCGACGACGACTACGCGGACTTCCTGACCCTGCCGGCGTACGAGCAACTGCGCGGCTGATCTCCAGAAGGCTCACTTGTCCGAGTGGCCCAGGGACTTCCCCGGGGCCACTCGGTCGCGTACGGCCTGCTTGACGGCCGTGGGCTCCGGGAAGCCCTGCTCCCGCCGGTCCCAGACGATCTCGTCGTCGACGCGCACGACGAAGATCCCGCCCTTGCCGGGCTTCAGGGCGAGTTCCGTCAGCTCGGTCTCGAAGGTCGTGAGCAACTCCTGCGCCAGCCAGGCCGCGCGCGGCAGCCAGCGGCACTGGGTGCAGTACTCGATCTCGACCCGCCGGGAGTGCGAAGAAGGTTCCGTCATCCGAGGCTCCGTCATCCGAGGTGCACCGACCAATCCTGTTCCGCGGCCGGCTTGCCGTGCAGGTCGGGGACCCGCTTCAGCCACTCGGGCCGGCCTTCCTGTGTTCTCGCCGCCCGCTGGGCCTCCTCGGCGGCGAGTTCGTCCCGGGAGGGGAAGTCGGTGGGCAGCCATGCCCCGGAGGCCCGCACGCGCGCGTGGAGGTACGTCACGTAGGCCTCGCGTGCCTCGGCAGGCGTCGCGAAGTCGGTGAGCCAGGCGTCGGGAACGGCCGCGGTGACCTCGCGCAGCAGGTCGAGGGTGACCCTGGGCGCCAGTTCCGCGTCGGCGGCGCGGACGTCCGGGCCGTAGTGGCCGAGGGCGTGGTGGCGGAAGTCGTAGGACTTCGAGGGGTCCGTGCCCTCCCAGCGGTGGTGGAAGACGAGGGCGGCGCCGTGGTCGATCAGCCACAGCCGCGGGGGCGCGATGCCCAGGGTCGGCCAGACCATCAGGTTCGAGCTGTGGACCGTGCGGTCGACGTTGACGGTGAGCGCGTCGAGCCAGACGACGCGTCCGGCCTCCAGCGGGTCCACGGGGAAGGTCCTGGCGATCTCGGGGGTGAAGTCGCGCGCACCCGGCAGGTAGTCCATGCCGAGGTTCACCCCGGCGCTCGCCGCGTGCAGGTCCCGGACCTCCTGGTGCGGCTCGCTGTCGGCGATCGCCGGGTCGAAGTGCACCAGGACCAGTTCGGGGAAGCGCAGCCCCAGCGCCCGCGCCAGCTCACCGACGATCACCTCGGCGACCAGCGCCTTGCGGCCCTGGGCGGAGCCGGTGAACTTCACGACGTACGTCCCCAGGTCGTCGGCCTCGACGACGCCGGGGACGGAGCCGCCGGAGCGCAGGGGTTCGATGTAGCGGGTCGCGGCTACCTCTCTCAGCATCTCCCAAGGCCCCATCGTTCATTGCATGAAGTGAGCATAGTAACCAAGCGTGACAGCCGGGGAGGAATGCCCGAGCCATCGCGCCGGGGTCACCACGGACTCTCCCGCCGCGACGTCCGGGGCGGACGCTCGCTGCGTGCCGCTCACGGCTATCCACGCGATGTCATTCTGCAGATCCTGCAGCAGGAGCCGCTGCGCCGAGGAGACGGTGGTGTGAACCGTTCCGACCCGGGCTGCAGGGGTGGCAGACGCGGCGAGGGCGACGAAGCCGTGGTTGGTGTTCTCATGGACAACGTCGAATGTCCCCCGGTCGATCGCCTAGTAGGTGTTCGTCGTGAACAGCTCCCAGCACGGTTCGTAGCCGTGCGGAGTGTCATCTCCGACCGGCATGCCGGTCGGAGATGCCCTCGGCGGCCACCGGCAGGGATCCGGGCCCGACTCTCGAGAAGACGGTGACGTGGTGCCCGCGTTCTCGCAGACCGACCGTGAGCATCGCCATGAGCCGCTCGACAGGCCCGTAGCCGCGCGGCGGCACCGGGTACAGCGGAGTGGTCACGATCGCGATTCTGAGGCCGCTCCTCATTCGCGGAAGCCCTCCGTGGCGGAGATCCTCTGGTCCCACATGGCGACCGCCTCCGGGTCGCCCCACTGGACACAGAAGTCCCGGAACCCATGGCACAGGCGCACCATGGCCTCCTTCCGCGCAGGCCAGTCGGGCCGCGCACCGTACGCACGGTAGAAGGAGGACAGGTGGCCTGCCAGCTCCGGATGGTGGGTGCGGATGACCCACTCGGCCATCGCAAGGTCCTCCAACGGATTACCGAGGCGGGAGAACTCCCAGTCGATGACGGCGGCCACGGAGGTGCCAGCGTGATCGAGCAGAACGTTCTGCGGACCGAAGTCCCCGTGCACCAGGCGGCCCTCGCCGGGCTTGCAGGGGTAGCCAAGGTCCGCAGGGTCGAGCGAATGCAACAGTGCCAGCGCGGCACCACACAGGCCGAGCACCCCGTCAGGGCCCGCCGTCGAGAGCGCGTCCTGCGCGTGCACGCCGCTGACGAAGGCGATGCGCAGGCCCTCGTCCTGCGCACCAGCAACCACCTCCGGCACAGGGAAACGGCCCTGCAGCCGGGTGAGCGCCAGGTACTCCGCCTCCTGACGCTCGTTCGCAAGGGGCCCCAGGTAGCGCTTCTCGACGTACCCCTGCGACTTACGTGTGGCGTTCGTGTAGCCGTGCTCCAGCCTCAGGCTCTCGCCATCCGGGATGTCCTGCACTTAGAACTCCTAACAAAAAGTTCCAACTTACCTTGGAATGGTGGCGTCTGATGGGACACCTCCGGCGCGCTGGACTGGTCGAGGGCGGTGATCGACGGCTCGCACGTCAGGGCTCTCAAGGGGGGCCCAAAACAGGACCGAGCCCGGTCGACCGGGAAACCGCAACGACGTCACCCAAGCTCATCCCCCTGATCCAGACCGTCCCGCCCGAACGCGGCTGGCGCGGACGGCCCCGACAACGACCGGTCGCGCTCTACGCCGACCGCGGCTACGACCACGACACGTACCGCAAGCCCGAGCGGGCCCTGGGGATCACCGTGGTCGAGCAGAGCTTCGCGCTGCAGCACTGGTTCCGCCGACTGCGCATCCGCCGGGAGATCCGCGACGCCATCCACGAAGCCTTCCTCAGCCTGGCCACCGAGGGTGTTCGCCGACGAGGAGTGCCCGAGCCACCGCACCGGAGTCGCTCCAGGCGGTTCAGACAGTCAGTGGGGACCATGGCAGGGCAGTACGCCAGTGGTCGTCGTCGCGTGCCCAGCTCTTGACGGCGTCTGCGGCCAGGTCATGCCCGTGCATGGCGTAGGGGGCGGGGACGCGGGCCTGATAGTGGGCGTGAGGGCCTCCGTCGCGGTACTCGACGAGGCAACTGTGGTCGTCCTCCAAGTACACCTGGATGTAGTGCTGCCCGGGAGCAGGTGAGTCCGCCCGCTCGACGATCAGGAAGCGGTGGACGAGGTTGAGCTCGCTGAGGAGGTCGTACAGCATGTCCTCGTCGGGGTCGTCCCAGGTGTCGCCGTTCCACGCCTTCGCCCGGATCCTGGTCACGCGCTCTCGCCGGCGTGCACGACGGACCGTTCGGCGAGGTCGAGCAGTTCCTCGCTGGTGACACCGCGCTCACCGGCCGCGGTGTGCAGGCTGAGGCCGGTCGCAGGGTCGGCCTGGGCCTTGAGGATCTCGCCGAGGCGGTTTTCCCACTCGACCCAGCTGCCGGGGGCGCCTTCCAGCAGGGACAGTCCGTTCAGCAGGACCGACAGGGGGGCGATGCCGCGGTCGGGGCCGGTGCTGTGGCTCTGGGTGCGGGTGTTGTCGTAGCGCATCCGAAGGAAGGGGACACGCTCGCGGTCGAGCTTGGTCGGCTGGAGCGCCAGTCGGAACAGGTGGACGGCCTCTTCTTCGGTCTCCGTCCCGGAGAACTCGCAGCGGTAGCCGGGAAATAGGGTCCAGGTGGCCTTGTGGAGGTCGGCGTCGTCCTGCGCATGGTTGTCGTGGACGCCGGGGCCGACGGCCGCGATGGTGTCGAACTCCCAGCCGGGGCAGGTGAACCCGCCCAGAGCCACCAGCGGCCGGCCACTGTCGGTGATGGCAGTGCTGTGCTCGCGGGCGAAGGCGAGCACGGCCTGTGCCAGGGCCGCGTCGTAACGGCCCATGACCCGCATCTCCAGCAGATGCGTGTGGTCCGGGGTGAGGACGGCGTCGAAGTTGAAGATCATGCGGGACCAGTGCCAGGCGTCGGGCAGGCCCTCGATGGGGGCGGCTCCGGGCTGGGCGGCCACCTTCGACGTCAGGTCCATCGTCTGGCTCTCTTCCTGTCGCTCACTGTTGTGCCTCTGAGTGTGTCCGCTGCCGGAGCGGGTCAGGAGCAGGAGTAGTTGGGTCCGGTGTCCTGCCGGTACGTCGCCGTCATCCGTCCGCCGCCCGCAGAGTTCTGGCTGCGGCTCATGGGCACCAGGTTATTCGTGTCGTTGTAGTAGTCGTTGCGGGTGCCGCGGTCGGTGTTGTATCCGGTCTGGTTCCAGTGCTGGACGACCGGGTGCATGTGCTCGTAGGTCAGCTGGTCGCTGGGGACCGGGTTGCCGTTGGAGTCGAACCAGTTCAGCTGGTCCCGGGGAATGCGCTGGCCCGCGTTGGCGTGCCCGGCCGGGTAGACGGGGACGCCGCCCTGCATCTGGCCCTCCACGGTCCACTGCGAGGCCATGGCGTCGTGGGTGGACTGCCGGTAGCTGCTGGGGTACTCGGTGTCGCGGTTGTGCTGGATGACCGGCGCGTTGGGATCGCGCATCCACTGGCCGTTCGGGCCGTGGATGGCGGGCATGAGGCCGAGCGGGTCGGCGATCGTGAACGGGTTGTCGACGTAGGCGTAGTCGTTGGGGGCCGCGGCCAGGCCGAGGGGGTCGTGGCTGAGGTAGCGGGCGGTTTCCGGGTCGTAGTGCCGGAAGTAGTTGTAGTGCCAGCCGGTCTCCTCGTCGGCGTACTGGCCGGGGAAGCGCAGCGGGCAGTCGGTGGCCTCGGTGGCCGGGCTGTCCGAAGGGGCGGGCAGGGGCAGCCCCCAGACAGTGGTGCGTCCGCGCCAGGCGATGGTGCCGTCCGGGGTGACGAGTTCGGTGGGCGCGCCGGACAGGTCGGTGACGACGGCGTGGAAGCGCGGGTCGGCTGCGGGGTGTCGGTCGAGCTGGGTGAGCGGGCGGTGGGTGCCGGAGTGGTAGTCCCAGGTGGTCGTTCTTCCGGCCAGGGTGGTCTGTTCGGACAGCCGGGTGCCGTCCCAGGCGAAGAGGGTCTCCTCGGCCGTCTGCCCGTCCGCGTCGAGTCGCCGCTTGGCGGTTCGTCGGCCCGCTGCGTCGTACTCGTAGACCCAGCGGGCGCCGTCGGCGGTCGTGGTGCCGGTCAGCCGGTCTTCGCTGTTCCAGGTGTAGGTATGGATCTTGGTCTGGCCGTTGAGGAGCCGGGTGCGACGGCGGACCAGGCGCCCGTTGCCGTCGTACTCGCAGGTCGTACGGCCGAAACGGCGCAGCCGGTTGCCGTCGTATTCGCTGGTGGTGGCGTCCGGGTCGGTGCCGGGGCGGGCGGCGCGGGTGAGGTTGCCGGCGGGGTCGTAGGCGTACGACTCGCTCCAGCCGGTGCCGTGGACGGCGGTGACCCGCCCGGCGGGGGTGAGGTCGAAGCGGCGGCTGCTGCCGGTCAGGTCCTGGATCTCGGTCAGGAATCCGTCCGGGCGGTAGCTGTAGCGCCGGTGCTCCAGCAGTTGGTCGCCGTGGGACAGTTGCTGGGCGCCGAGGCGGCCATGGGTGTCCCAGTCGTGGGTGAGGCTGAGGCCGGGCCCGAGGCCCCGCAGGATCTCACGGCCGGTGGCGTCGAAAGTGAAGTCGATCCGGTGGCCTTCGGTGTCCAGGGCCGTGGGCCGGCCCGCGGCGTCGTAGCTCCACGTGGAGACGGTGCCCGACGGGGTGCGGCGCTCGATGCGGCGGCCCAGCACGTCGTACGCCCAGGTGGTGGTGCGGCCGTTGACGGTCTCGGACAGCTTGCGGCCCAGCAGGTCGTAGGTGTGCTCCACGGTGGTGGTGCCGTTGGCTGAGCGCAGCAGGGCGCCGGAGAGGTCGTAGGCGAAGGTGCTGACGCCGTCGGCCGAGTGCTCCTCGACGGGGCGGCCCAGGACATCGCGCACGTAGGTCGTCGTCTCGCCCGCGCCGTTGGTGCGGGCGGCGAGCGCGCCGGTCGGATCGGGCCGGTAGGTGAGGGTGCGGCCCGCGAAGTCCTTCTCGCGGATCAGGCGTCCGGCTGCGTCGTACGCGTACTCCCAGACGCGGCCGTCCGGGGCCGCGACACCGGTGAGGCGCAGTTCGGTGTCGTGGTGGAAGGTGTGGCGGACGCCGTCGGGTGTGGTGCGGGAGGCGGGGAGGTGGAAGTGGGTGAAGGTGAAACGGGAGGTGTTCCCGGCCCGGTCGGTGGCGGCGACGAGGTTGCCCTCGCCGTCCCATTCCCACATTTCCATTGCGCCGTCGGCCAGTTCGCGCCAGGCGGGCCGGCCCTCCGTCGTCCAGCCGAACCTCTCGGTGCGGCCGTCGGCATCGGTGAAGGTGCGTACGCGGCCGAAGGCGTCCCGCTCGACTGTGGTGGTGTGGCCCAGGGCGTCGGTGAGGGCCACGGGCAGGCCGGCCGCGTCGGCCGCGATCCGGCGGGTGTGTCCCAGGGCGTCGGTGATCGTGGTCGGCCGGCCCTGCGCGTCGTAGGTGTAGTGGGTGACGGCACCGGCCGGGTCGGTGGCCGAGAGCCGGTTGCCCCGCTCGTCGTAGGTGTACCGCCAGGTGGCGCCGTCCTCCTCGGTGATCTCGACGGGCAGGCCGAGGTCGTTGTGGAGCGCGCGCATGACGTGTCCGTCGGGGCGGAGGACGGCGGTGGTGTTCCCGGCGTCGTCGTACTCGTAGCGAGTGGTACGGCCCAGGGCGTCGGTGGCCGAGGCCAGGCGCTCGGGGCCGTCCCACACGCGGTGGACGGTATTGCCCTCGGCGTCGGTCCAGCCGGTCAGCCGCCGGTGCTCGTCGTAGCGGTAGACGGTGGTGTGTCCGAGGGAGTCGGTGTACCGGTTGGCGCGGCCGACCGGGTCGTAGTCGAGGGTGCAGGAGAGGAAGCCGTCGGCGCCGGTGCCGCGGATGCAGCGGTCCGAACTGTCGTACTCCCAGCGGTACCAGCCGCCGTTGCGGTCGGTGCGCTCGACGATGCGGCCGTTGCCGTCGTAGGTGAAGCGGGCGGCATGACCCAGGGCGTCGACGACCTCGACGAGGTCACCGTGTACGTCGTACCCGTACCGGCGCAGTGCCGTGCCCTGGGGGCCGCCGTCCTCGGTGTCGAGCAGCCGCAGCGCGGTGATCCGGTTGTCGTCGGTGTCGACGGCGATCCGGTAGCCGCCGCTGTGCCAGACCTCGACAGGGGTGCCGGACTCGGTACGGTCTATCTCCAGGCGGTGGCCGTTGCGGTCGGAGACCCCGGACAGCGGCAGGGTCATCCGGTGGGCGGCCGGGGTCCCGGGGGCGGGCTCCGTGATGGGAGCGAAGTGGAAGGTGTGGCCGGTGGCGGGGTCCGTGACATGGATCTCCCCGCCCGGTGTGCCGTCCCAGGTCAGCGGCCAGCGGGGGCCGTGCGCCGGCAGGACCGACTCGCCGGGGCGCGGAACGGGGTAGACCAGCAGCATGCCGTCGGCCGCGGCCAGGACCAGCCCGTCGCCATCGGCCTCCAGCCGCTGGTCGAGCGTGGAGGCCCAGGAACGGCCGAACCACTGACCGCAGCGGTACGACGACACGTGCGTGCGCTCGACGACCAGGGGCAGCAGGCCGGGCAGACTCACGTCGGTCTCGGTGAGGATCATCTCGCCGGATATCAGGTCGATCGGGTCGCCGCCCTTGCAGCGGCCGTTGGCCGGCTGTGCGGTCCCCAGCCCGTCACCGCCCGCGCCCTCCCGCAGGGGGCTCGTCGAGTCGCCGCCGCGCCGCCCCGTTCCCGGCCCTGTGGAGGCCAGGGATGTGCCCGGGCCGGACTTGGGGGATCCTGCGCTGCCGCCGCCGCCCTTGCGGAGGCCGTCGAAGTGATCGGCCAGACCACGGTCGTTGTCCTGATGGTTGCGGGCCATCTGCTTCAGGCCACGCGTCATGCTGTCGTCGAGGTGCTTGGCGGACTTCTTGACGGCCTCCTCAATGCCGTCGATCACCTTGTCCAGCACGGCGTTCGCCGTATCGGCGATCGCATCCTTGCCCTTCGTACGCCCGTAGTGGCCCTTGGCCGTGCTGATCCGGCCCCCGGCACGGTTCCGGAAGACGCCCCCCGCGCTCGTCAGACTGGTGGAGGCCCGTTCGTACTCGTCCGGGTCGAAAGTGAACGAACCACTACCCGCCCCTCCACCACCGCCACCGCCACCGCCACCGCCACCGCCACCGCCACCGCCGGCGCTGGCCAGTTTCATCTGCCCCTTGGTGGCGTCGGCCCCCTCGCCGAGACCGGCCTTGCCCGCCCGCGCGGTCTGGCTCAGGTCGACGCCGTTCTGCACGCCAAGGGCGTTGCCGCCCAGTTGGACCACCAGGTCCCCGACCATGGCACCCAGCGCCTGTTCCACCGGGGCCAGCGCCATGCCGACCACCTGCTCGGCGGCCTGCTCACCAGCCTCCTTGAACAGGCGCTTCAGTATCAGCCGGGTTGCCTGCGTGGCCCCGAGCGCGCCCAACTCCGACAGCCCCAACGTCAGGGGCGCCGCGGCTTGGGCCGCGGCGACCTCCGCTGCGAGAATGCCCAGTTGGACCACGGCCGCGGCCTTGGCGCCCTCGATGACCACCGCCACGCCGTCCAGCGCGGTCGCCGCCAGCCGGCCGCACTCGGCCAGGTTCTCCAGATGCTTGCCACGGATCTTGCCCCAATGGGCATCGAGCGCCTCCGCGGCCAACGAGCCACCGGAGGAAGCGACCAGCGCCTGGATCCCCTGATGGGCGGTCGCCGTGCCGTCCTTGATGTCGTCAGCGAACTCCCGCATGGCATCTGCCATCAGCCGGTAGTCGTCCTCGTCCACGTTCGGCCAGGACACCCCGATCAGGTCCAGCAGCTCATCCGCCCACCCAGGCAGCACCACACCCATGCCTGCGACTCCCCCGTCAACTCTCCAGCAACAACAGCTACTTGTTCGCCACGAGACACCAACTAGAATAAACGTTTCGAAATGCCTGGCGGGGGCTGTTGCGGTATGCCGGTGCTCCACGGCGTCGCGGGCTCGACCACCCGGGGCGCGGGGCCGTCCGGGGCCGGAGGGCTCCGGATGGCGCTTGGCCGATCCTGGTCGCCCGGGGGCGCGGACGCTCAGGCGAGGTCGCCGCGCAGAATTCCGTAGCACACGCCGTCACGCCACTACCGGTCGCGGAAGGCGACGCTGCGCAGGACTCCTTCGCAGGTGAACCCCGCCTTTACCAGGGCACGGTGTCCCACCAGCCGGACCACGGAAGGGACGGCGGCTTCCGGGGCCACGGCGTTCCGTGCCCTTCGGATCAGGCGCCGGCGACTGGGTTCGGCAGCGGCAGGTACCGTGCGTCCGCCCCGTCCGCCCCCGTCCACCGCAGCAGCAGGTTCGTCTTGCCGGGCAGGGTGGGGGCGGTGAGGAGGGCGGCGGCCTCGGGGAGGTCGTGGCGGGACAGCTCGCGGCGGACGGCCGGCCAGGGGTCGAAGCCGGGCCGGCGTTCGGCGAGGGCGGCGGCGACCTCGCACAGGTGGTTCACGACCAGGCAGTACACCAGCCGCTCCCAGCCGGCCGCGCGCGGGACGTCCGGCAGCAGCTTCACGCCCTCGGCGTCCCGGAACAGCGCCTGCACGGGCGTGCCGTCGCCATCCACGGCGACCAGGGTGTTCTGAAGGTGGGCCTCGAGTACGACGCCGTGGTCGGCGAAGGCGGCGAGGGCGGGCGGGACGACCGCGCCCAGGTACGCCTCCCACCAGGCCGCCGGGTCCTCGGCGGCGTCGAGCGGGTTGCCCTCGAAGCCCTCCACCAGGGCCGCGGCGAGCAGCGGGGTCGCCCCGGATCGCACATGGTCGCGCAGACCGTCGCGGACCAGGACGGCGAGTTCCTCGAAGGCGAAGTCGGCGGTGCGGTAGCCGCGGTCGCTCAGCCAGGCGGCGGACCCGGGGCTCGCGGCGAAGGCGTTCACGACCGCTTCATCCGTACGGCGGAGTGTGAGCAGGTCGTGGCGCCAGAGCCGCCGGATGTCGTTCGTGATGCGGACGTCGAGGCTGAACTTGAGGAACAGGTCCCGCGAAGGGGCGTACACCGTGCGGATCGCGGCCGTCGGCCAGGTCTCGAACCGGGTCGTGCCGAGCCGGACCAGGCGGCCGTCCTCGAAGGCCTCCGCACAGTGCACCAGGTCGAGCTGCCAGGGATGGGCGGGAAGCAGTCGGTAGCCGGGCGGGGCCTCGCCGAGCGTGTCGAGGGCCGCGGTGTCGCCCTCCTCGACGACGGCGTCCTCGCGCACCCCGAGCAGGACCAGCGGGAAACGGGCGTGGGCCTCGGGGGCGTACGGCAGCCAGGTGGCGACGGGGCCGCCGCCGCGGGCCTTGGGGGCGGGGTGGTGGGGATGGCCGGTGACCAGGCACTGCTCGGAGCGCTGGTACGGGTCGTCGGGCACCGTCGCCCGGGCCCTGGCCATGAGCAGGGCGGCCACCGCGTCCCGGCTGTCGATCATCTCGGCGGGCAGCTCGTGGTTGGACACTCCGGTGTGCCGGGTCAGTTCCTCGGCGGCCAGCTTCACGAGTTCGGTGTGCCCCACCCGCCGCCAGCCGGGCGCCGTGCGCACCTCGGGCTCGGCGGGCCGCCGATCGCCCCGCACCCTGAGCAGGCGCCCGCTGGGCAGCCGGTACACCCTGCGCTCGCCGGGGTCCGGGAGCGGGACGGCGACCTCGCGCAGCAGGCAGTTCAGCAGGGGCGCCGCCGCGTACGCGTCGGCGCCGTGTGCGACGGCTGTGTCGGCCGGCGGGGGCGGGAGATCCACGCGGTTCACTCGTTCTCTACGGTTCATCTGGGGCGATGACGATCAGTATGTCTGCCGTCACGGCCCCGCTGTGCCACCGTATCCGAGGAGTCCGCCCGTGCACCGTCCCCCCGCCGCCGAGGCCCGGTTCGCCGAAGAGCTGGCCGTCCTGCGCCCCGACCTCGTGGCGCGGTACGCGGCCGAGCTGCCCGGCGCCCGCGCGGCCGTGCTGTCCCGGCTGTGGCGGGGGCTCACGCACGAGCCGCTGCCCTGGATCGCGGCGCGGGAGGCCGGCCGGGAGGGGCTCACCCTGCGTCTCTCGGACGGCCGTCGGCTGCAGGGGCCGCATCCGGACCCGTTCGCCACCGCCGCCCACGTCACCGCCGTACGGCTCGACGAGGTCGCCCACGACGATCCGGCGCGTCTGATGACCGGCCTCGGAGTGCCGCACGGGGCGGACTTCGCGGCCGAACTCGCCGACAGTGTCGCGTCGATGGCGCTGTCGAGGGCGGGGCAGCCGCCGGGCTCGAAGGAGTGGCCGACGCACGACTGGCAGTGGGAGCAGCGGATCGTCGACGGGCACCCCTACCACCCCAACTGCCGTTCCCGGCCGGGCTTCTCGGTGGCCGAGCAGCTGGCCTACGGGCCCGAGCACCGGCCACTGGTACGGCTGGGGCTGATGCCCGTGCCGGTCGACGAGTGCCTGCTTACGGGGGCGTGGCCGGCGGAGCTGCGGGACGGGGAGCGGCTGCTGCTGCCCGTGCATCCCTGGCAGGCGGAGCATGTGCTGAAGCGGCCCGCCCAGGGAGGTGTCGAGGCGCACCCGCTGATGTCCCTGCGCACCCTCGCCCTGACCGGCGGCGGACCGCATGTGAAGACCGCGCTCAGCGCACGGCTCACGTCCTCGGTGCGGGACATCTCCGTCTACTCGATCGGTATGTCGGCGACCCTCTCGGAGTTCGCGGAGACACTGACCGCACGCATGGACGGGCTCCTGCACTTCACCCGCACGCTGGGGGCGGTGACCGCCAACTCGCCCGAGCTGGCGGCCGTGTTGCGCGAGTCCCCGCAGGCGTACGGCGACCGGGTCCTGCCTGTCGCGGCCCTTGCCACCACGGAACTGCCCGAATCCCCGGCATGGCTGGCCGAGTTCGCCCGGCTGGCCCTCACCGCCGGGCTGCGGCTCCTGGAGCTCGGCGTCGCCCTGGAGGCCCACGGCCAGAACCTCCTCTTGGTCCTGTCCGAGTCGGGCGCGCCGCTCCGTCTGGTCTACCGGGACCTCGCCGACATCCGGGTCAGCCCGGCCAGGCTGGCGCGGCACGGCATCCCGGTTCCGGCCCTGTCCGGGCGGGTCGTCACGGACGACGTGACGACCCTGCGGCGCAAGCTGTTCGGCTCTCTGGTGGCCGGGGCCCTCGCGGGTACGGCGGGTTCGGCGACGGCGTTGCGAGGGGCGCTGGAGACGGCCGTACGGGACCTGCCGCGCACCCCTGATCTGACCGCGCTGCTCGAACAGCCGCTGCCCACGAAGGCGTTGACGCTGATGCGGCTCTCGCCGGGGACACCGGGCGACCAGTGGACCGAACTGCCCAACCCCCTTCTCTGAGCGGCCGTTTCGGAGCCCGGTGAGCGGCCGTTTTGGAGCCCGGCGCACCTGATCAATAGGATCCGGCGATGATCACAAGAAAACGGCTGGCGGCAGGAGTGTGCGCCCTGCTCGCCGCCCTGACGGCCGGGATCGCCTTCCCGGTCACGGCGGCAGCCGGTGAACCCACGGGCGGCACCGCACCCCAGGTCGATCTCGTCCTCGACGTGAGCGGCTCGATGCGGACGGCGGACATCGACGGCGGCACCCGGATGGCGGCGGCGAAGCGGGCCTTCAACGAGGTGCTGGACGCGACGCCCGAGGAGGTCCAGCTCGGCATCCGGACCCTCGGCGCCAACTACCCGGGCGACAACCAGAAGACGGGCTGCAAGGACACCGCGCAGCTCTACCCGGTCAGCACCCTGGACCGCACCGAGGCCAAGACGCAGGTGGCGACGCTCTCGCCCACCGGCTGGACACCGATCGGCCCCGCGCTGCTGAAGTCGGCCGGCGACTTCACCGACAGCGCCTCCTCCAAGCGGATCGTGCTGATCAGCGACGGTGAGGACACCTGCGCCCCGCTCGACCCGTGCGAGGTGGCCCGCGAGATCGGCGCCAAGGGCATCGGGCTGACCATCGACACCCTCGGCCTGGTCCCGAACACCAAGATGCGGAAGCAGCTGAGCTGCATCGCGGAGGCGACCGGCGGTACCTACACCTCCGTCGAGCACGCCGACGAACTCACCGACAAAGTCAACCAGTTGGTGGACCGCGCGGCCGACCCGGTGGTGACGCCCGTGGCCACCGAGGGGGCCGGCACCTGTGCCACGGCGCCCACGCTGAAGTCCGGGCTGTACACCGACCGCGAGGAGTTCACCCAGCAGCGCTGGTACCGGGTGGACGTCGACCCGGGCCAGGAGCTGCGGGCCTCGGTGAGCGTGGGAGCCGACCGGGCCGTGAACCCGTCGTACGGGGTGCTGCTGCGGGCGGTGACCGTGCACGGCCGGGAGATCGTGCGCGGGGAGGGTGCGGGCAACGGCCGTACCGACGTGATCTCCACGGGACTCAGGTACCCGAAGGCGGACAGCGACGACGAGGACGCCCCCGCCGAGGCCGTCTGCCTCCAGATCACCAACTCCTTCTCGGCCGCCTCCGGGGTGAAGACCACGCCGGGTCTGCCTCTCGAACTGACCGTCGATGTCGTGGACGCGCCGTCCAAGGCGAGCGACGTGGCCTCCTTCGGTCTCGGGCGCGGCTGGTGGCTGCTCGGTGTGCTGATCCTCGCCGGCTTCGTCGCCGGTCTGCTGTGGGGCTGGCTGTCTCGCTGGCGGGTAGCGGTCTGGAGGACCAACTGATGCGGATCACACGCGCGTTGAGCGCATCCCTGCTGATGCTCGGGCTGGCCGTCGCACCGGCCGTCGCCGACTCCTCGCCCACGCCCACGGATTCGGCCTCGGCGGACGGTGACGCGCCTACCCAGGCGGGCACCTCCTTCCGTACGGCGACCGAGGTCGAACAGGGGCAGACCGCCACGGCGAGCGGCTCCACGGGCGACTACCTGTACTGGTCGTTCCCCGCGGACGCCGGACAGCGCCCCACCGTGAAGGCGACGGTGAAGCTGCCCGAGACCCATGCCGCGCAGACCTGGCAGGTCGACGTGTACGACGGACTGCGCCGCCGCCAGTCCTGCCAGTACGGCGCCCAGACCCGCACCGCCGCCACGGACTCCTCCTCGGTGGAGCTGGCCTGCACCCTGCGCACGGTCCGCGCCTGGTCGGAGACCTGGGCCAACGACCCGCTGCCGGGCACGTACTACGTGCGGCTGACGGCCGTCGGTCTCACCACGGCCGACCTGGGTCTCCCGGTCGCCACCGAGGTCCGGGTCGACTCCAAGGACATCGGCGGTTCGGCCGCGGTGGACGGCTCGCTGGCCGAGCCGCTGGTGCCGGGCATCGCGGTGAAGTCCGAGGCGGACAAGGACGGTTCGAAGGACTCCGCCGTGCTGTCCGCCATCGAACCCGAGGACGGCTGGTCCTCCGGCTGGTGGTCCGACCGGTGGGTGTGGACCGCGATCGGCGGCATGCTCGCCGCGCTGGCCGGGGTCGGCGGGTATGCGCTGACCCGCGGCGCGGGGCGACCCTCCCGGGTGCCGCCGGGAGCCTGATGACGCGTCGGGAAGGCCCGCTCCGGCGGGCCTTCTTCGTTCACCCCGTCCGCAGCAGCTTGGCGATCGTCCCGTCCCCGGTCACCTCGACCCGGCCGCCGCGGACCGCGGCCGGCAGGTCCAACTCCCCCCGGCTGAGGGCCTCGCAGGTCTCCGCGTCCAGGACCATCCGGGCGTCGGGCTCCCGGGGGGCCGCCCCGTGGCCGTACGCGGGACCGTCCTGAGCGCCGACGTACAGATGGAAGTCCCCCTCCTCCAGCCGCACTTCGACGAGCCCCTCGCCCTCCAGCGAGCGCAGCAGGGGCAGCGCGAACCAGTGCGCGCGGACGGCGTCGGTGGGCCGACGTTCGGCGAGTTCGGGCCCGCCCCAGGTGCCGAGGGCCTGGAGCACCGGCAGCAACTCGCGTCCGCGCGAGGTGAGTTCGTAGACGTAGGCCGCGCCGGGCGGGGGCAGCCGGCGCCGTGTGGTCAGGCCGTCGCGCTCCATGTCCTTCAGCCGGGAGGCGAGTACGTCCGTGCTCACGCCGGGCAGGTCGGCGTGCAGGTCCGTGTAGCGGCGCGGCCCCGACAGCAGTTCCCGGACGATCAGCAGGGTCCAGCGGTCGCCCACGGCGTCGAGGGCGCGGGCCGCGGAACAGTACTGGTCGTAGCTTCGGCGAGGTGACATGCGACGCAGTCTAGACAAGTTGTTGGACTTTCCAAGCTCCTACTTGGTAAAACCAAGCAACACAGGAAACCGGAGAGGCAGCAGCGCATGGAGTTCCGGCAGTCGAGCAAGCTCAGCGAGGTCTGTTACGAGATCCGCGGCCCGGTGATCGAGCACGCCGACGCACTGGAGGAGGCGGGCCACAGCGTGCTGCGCCTCAACACCGGCAACCCCGCGCTGTTCGGCTTCGAGGCGCCGGAGGAGATCCTCCAGGACATGATCCGGATGCTCCCGCAGGCCCACGGCTACACCGACTCGCGCGGCATCCTCTCCGCCCGCAGGGCCGTGGCGGGGCGCTACCAGACCCTGGGCCTGGAGGTCGGCGTGGACGACGTCTTCCTCGGCAACGGCATCTCCGAACTGATCTCGATGGCCGTACAGGCGCTCGTCGAGGACGGCGACGAAATCCTCATCCCCGCCCCCGACTTCCCCCTCTGGACGGCGGTCACCACGCTCGCCGGCGGCAAGGCGGTCCACTACCTCTGCGACGAACAGGCCGACTGGTACCCGGACCTGGACGACATGGCCTCGAAGATCACCGACCGCACCAAGGCCGTCGTCATCATCAACCCGAACAACCCCACCGGCGCGGTCTACCCCAAGGAGATCATCGAGGGCATCCTCGACCTCGCCCGCCGGCACGGCCTGATGGTCTTCGCCGACGAGATCTACGACCAGATCCTGTACGACGACGCCGTGCACCACTCGGTCGCCGCCCTCGCCCCCGACCTGGTCGTCCTGACCTTCTGCGGCCTGTCGAAGACGTACCGGGTGGCGGGCTTCCGCTCGGGCTGGCTGGTGGTCACCGGCCCCAAGCAGCACGCGAAGAGCTACCTGGAGGGCCTGACCATGCTGGCCTCCATGCGGCTGTGCGCCAACGCCCCCGCCCAGTACGCCATCCAGGCCGCGCTCGGCGGCCGCCAGTCCATCCACGAGCTGACCGCACCCGGCGGCCGACTGTACGAACAGCGCACCGTGGCCTGGGAGAAGCTCAACGAGATCCCCGGCGTCTCGTGTGTGAAGCCGAAGGGCTCGCTGTACGCCTTCCCGCGACTGGACCCCAAGGTCCACAAGATCCACGACGACGAGAAGTTCGTCCTGGACCTGCTGCTGCGGGAGAAGATCCAGGTCGTCCAGGGCACCGGCTTCAACTGGCCGACCCCGGACCACTTCCGCGTCCTGACGCTGCCTCACGCACAGGACCTGGAGGCGGCCATCGGGCGGATCGGGCGGTTCCTGAGCGGGTACCGGCAGTAGCTGGTGGTGTGGATGGGATTCACGGTCGGTGAGAGCGGGGATGCCATAGAGTGCGGCCACTGATCCCGGGGGCCGGGGGGATCGGGGGATGGGGGAACCCCAGATGTTCTTGTCACGTCGGCGTGCGTCCGGCACGCCCTCGGCTTTACGCGGCCGTCTCACGCTGCTGACCCTGCTCGTGGTCCTCGCGGGCAGCCCGTGGGTGCAGCGGCCGCTCTCGGACTACTACGCCAGGAAGTTCTACATAGAGCTGTCCGACAACAAGATCCTGCGCTGGCTCGTGGAGGCCGCGTTCCTGCCCCGCTGGGAGGTGTCCGCCGACCGGTACGGCGGCACGTCCTCGCTGGTCGTCAACGATCTCGCCGTCCTGGTCCTGCTCGCGGCGCTCGCGTTCTTCGCCCGGCGGCTGTGGGCCGGCGGGGCGTCGGGCCGGCTTCGCTGCCTCGTCGCGGGTGTGCTGGCCTCGGCGCTGGCCAACCTGTCCTGGTGGGGCATGCACGAGGCCTTCGCCGACGACGTGCCACTCGCACCGGCCGACGTCCTGGTGAAGGAACTGCTGCGCGGCGCCCTCCTCTTCGGCCTCGCGGTCGGCATCCTGCTCGCACTCCTGGCCACCGGTCTGCCGAGCACAGTCAAGGGCGCCGTGACGGCGCCGCTGCGTCGCTGGAGAGAGGGAGGGCCCGGCATGACGACCGCGCCGGTCCACATGCCGGTCGGGAGCGCACCGGGTGATGTCACCCGGTATCTGTGCGCCGCGGCCTACGTGGACGAGGGATTCGCCGAACGCGTGGTGGAGGACGTCCTGGCCGACGAGGCGGGCGCGGTGGCGTCCTCGCCCGACGTCGACCTGGTGACGGTCGTACGGCACTGTCTGACCGCGCAGGAGATGAGGCACCGCAGGGATCAGCGGCTGACGGGCGCGTTCGCCCTCGTGGCCGTGTTCGCGCCGCTGTGGCTGCTGTTCGTCTCGCTGTTCCTGTCGATCACCCGCCAGGCGGGCGGTCGGCCCAGCCTCGCCACCCGCGGCCGGCACCAGCCCGCGGGCAGGGTGCTGGTGGGCACGGCTGTCGCGGCGGGCATCGCGGTGCTGTTCGCGTTCTCCTTCGGGATCGCCCTGTCCTCGCTGCCCACCCCCGCGTTCGTGAGCTGGCTGCTGGGCTCCTACCTGGGCGGGGTGCCGGCCGCGCTGGCGTCCGTCACGGCGATGGCGCTCGCGTACGCGACGGTCGTAGGCCATGATCTCGCCGTCGACCTGCTGCTGCGCACGACCATGACCCGCGAGGCGTTCTCCCGGCAGCCGCGCCCGACCGTGCCGCCGCGCAAGTGGATGGCCGCGCGACTGGCGGCCATCCGGGAGGCGCAGGACGGGAACGTCACGGTGTACAGCGGGTACACGCCCTTCCTCGGCTATTCGGCGGCCGCCTCGCAGTGGTCGATCGCCGTTCCGCTGCTGCCCGCCGACGGTCCCGTGGGCGGGGTCTCGCGTTCCGCCGGGCCGGAGCCCTTCACCGTCACCGAACTCGTCGACCACGTACGCGCGCGGTTGCGGGCCACGGCCGTGGCCGGCGTGGCCGACGCGGCGGCGGACGGTGAGGCGGCCCTCGGGTCCCTCGCCGTGGCGGACCGGGTCTTCGCGAGCGGTACGGCCCTCGGCGACGACGAGCGGTTCATCAGGGCGACGAGCCTCGCCCCGGTCTCGCGGCTGTCCGCCGACCAGGTCCAGCGGATCATGGAGCGTCCGACCGGTGCGGTGCGGCACTGTCTGGCGATTCATCTGCCGCTGTGGGGCGGGGACGTGGTGCCGACCGTGTTCCTGCACTTCTCGACCGAGGGCAGAACGCTCCATCTGCACTGCAGCAACCACGTGCTCGGTCCGGTGAGAGCCGAGTTCCATGTCGTGGACCGGCTGCGCGGACCCCTCTCCCCCGAGGCGCGGCGGGGGCTGCTGCTGGACGCCGTCCCCGGCACCGGCAAGGCCTTCTTCGCCGCCCCGTTCCGGGCGCTGCGGCAGGCCCGCTTCGAGGTACGGCACAACAGACGCATGATGGACGAGCTGAGGGCCCTGCAGCAGGACCCGGTCTACGACTTCGGCGCCCGGCTCAGCATCCGGGAGCTGGCGGTGAGCCCGAACTACCAGAACTACTTCCAGGTCGTGGACGCCGCACGGATCACGGCCCTGGTGGAGCGTCACACCCTCGCCGCGATCCGCGTGTTCCTCGAGACGCACGGCTATGACATCACCGACTTCCGCGCCCAGCAGCAGACCATCCTCAACCAGGGGCTCATCCAGCAGGGCGGCATGAGCATCATCGGCAACCAGGCGATCGGCACGGGCGCGATCGCGACCCAGCAGGTCCCGCAGCAGTCCGGGGCGGCGGCGCCCGTCGCCGGTTCCGGTTCCGGTTCCGGTTCCGGCAAGTAGGAGGTCCCCATGACGGGCAACGACGACGGCCGGCAGGACCCTCCGGTCAACAACGGCGTCATGATCAGCGGCGGCACCCACTACGTCGGCAACCAGGCCGTGGGGCACGGCGCCCAGGCGTTCTCCGGCTCGGTCTCCTTCCAGCCGCAGGACGCCGAGCGCACGGCCGAACTCCTCGCGTACGTCGAGCGGTTGCTGGAGGAGCACCGGGCGGCGCTCGCCGATCCCGACGCCACCACCAGGGAGCTGCGCCGCCTCCGCGAGGAACTCGAAGAGCCCGAACCCCAGCGGACAGTCCTGCGACGGGCCCTCGACCGCCTCAACGAGTTCGTACAGCCGGTGACCCCACTCGTCGTCGCGGTGGGGCAACTCGCGCAGTCGGTGCAGGGGTTGCCAGGAGTGTGAGGGCGGGGGCGGCGGGCTGATCGGCCGGCCTGCCCGGTCTGGCAGGACGGGTCGATCCGGGCGGCCAGGTGTGTTGACCACGAGCGTTGTCAACAGTGGGCGCCTGGCGCGTGATCAGGCATGGGACGCTGCACCGTCCGCCGCCAGGCGCGTGAGCCACTCACGCAGCAGGCGCTGCTCGGCGTCGCTCAGGACATCGGCACCGTCGGGGAGGGCGGCGCGCAGTGCGCGGGCCGCCGCGGAGGGACCGGACTCCGAGGCGGGGACCGTCGGCTCGGCGCGAGTGACCGCCGCGACCATGGACTCACGCAGGACGGTCAACAGCGCCGGATTGCGGCGGTCCGCAGGGGTGGAGTTCCAGGTGATGACCGCGCCCTGGCCGGTTGCCTGGATGATCTGGGTGGCCAACTCCTCGTCGACCCGCAACCACCCGCCGGCCGCCAGTCGACGCACCCGCCCGTGGAGGATCTCCAAGCCCGCGCGGTGCGCTGCGCCCGATCCCCGGCCGACGGCCCGGTTCATCACCGCGAACAACTCGGGGCGGGAGATCCCGAACTCGACCACCATGTCCCAGCCGCGGCGCAGCTCCTCCACCGGGTCCTGCGGGGCGGGGTCGAGCTGCGCGCGTTTTCTCTCCAGGAACTGCGCGTAGCCGTGCTCGGCGACGGCCTCGAGAAGCCCCTCCTTGTCGCCGAAGAGGCGGTAGATCGCCGGCGGCTGCATTCCGGCCGCGGCCGCGACCGCGCGAGTGCTCACCGCGTCGGGGCCGCCGTTCTCCAGCAGCTCGACGGCGGCCTCGACGATGCGGCGCCGGGGGCTGTCGGTTGAGTCGCGCGTAGCCATGAACCGATGATACCGAGAATTTGATTCCACCGGAATTTCCAGTGTTACCGTTGCCGTGATTCCATCGGAAACAGTGAACGGAGAACTCAGTGATCATCGTTACCGGAGCCGCCGGAAAGCTCGGACGCCGCACCGTCGAGCGCCTCCTGGAGCGCGTCCCCGCCGACCGCGTCGGCGTCAGCGTCCGCGACCCCCGCAAGGCCCAGGACCTCGCCGACCGCGGCGTCCGGGTCCGGCAGGGCAGCTTCGACGACCCCACCTCGCTCGCACACTCCTTCGAGGGCGCCGAGCAACTGCTCCTCGTCTCCCTCGACCGCATAGGCCAGGAATGTGTCAGCGGCCACCGCGCCGCCATCGACGCCGCCGTGCGGGCCGGCGTCGGCCGCATCCTCTACACCAGCCAGATGGGCGCCTCCCACGACTCCCGCTTCCAGGCATGCCGGGACCACGCCCGGACCGAGGACCTGCTGCACGCCACCGGACTGCCCTGGACCGCGCTGCGCAACGGCTTCTACGCCTCCAGCGCCCTGCAGTTCCTGGAGCCCACCCGTCACACCGGCGACATCGCCCTCCCGGCCGACGGCCCCGTCGCCTGGACCGGGCACGACGACCTCGCCGAGGCCACTGCGGTGATCCTCGCCGAGGAGGCCCGCTTCGAGGGGCCCACCCCGCCACTCACAGGCCCGGCGGCGCTCGACTTCGACGCCATCGCCGAGATCGCGTCCAAGACCACCGGACGGCCCTTCACTCGCATCGTCGTCCCCGACGACCTCTTCCGAGAGCAGGTCCTGGCGCACGGTGCCCCGGCCCAGATCGGCGACCTGATGCTGAGCATCTTCGCCGCGGCGCGGAACGGCGAATTCACCGCTGTCGACTCGACGCTGGCCAAGCTGATCGGGCGAGAGCCCGCCACCTTCCGTAGCCAGTTGGAGCGCGCCTGGGCCGAATAGAGGTTCCCCAAGGCACCCGGCACGCACCCCCGAGCCCCCAGCCCAGTGAGACGGTCCTGGCCGGCAAGGAGGCCCGTGGTCGGACTGCCCGGTCCGGCCTGCAGGGTCCGGGGGTGTGTGGCACCGTGCTGGGAGGAAGGGTGGGCGGTGGCATGGGTGATCTCTTTCTGGTCCGGCACGGGGAGACCGAGTGGTCGCGGTCCGGGCGGCACACCGGCTCGACGGACGTGCCGCTGACCGAGCGCGGCCGGGAGGAGGCGCGCCGCCTCGTGCCGCTGATCCGCTCCCACCGCATCGGCGCCGCCTTCGTCAGCCCCCTCCAGCGGGCCCGGGAGACCGCGGAACTCATCGGGCTGCACGAGCTGCAGGTCGACGTCGACCTGCGCGAGTGGGACTACGGCGGCTACGAGGGCGTCACGACCGTAGAGATCCAGCGGGAGCGTCCGGACTGGTTCCTGTTCACGGACGGCGTGGCACCCGGCCCGCCCGACCACCCCGGAGAGAGCCCGGAGCAGGTCGGCGAACGGGCCGACCGCGTGCTGGCCAAGGTGGACGCGGCGCACGCGAACACCGAGGGATGCGTGGTGCTGGTGGCGCACGGTCACTTCCTGCGCGTGCTCACCGCCCGTCGGCTCGGGCTGCCCGCGTCGGCCGGGGCGCTGTTCCAGCTGGCCACGGGATCGCTGTGCCGACTGGGGACCGAGCACGGACGGCCGGTGATCGCCGGGTGGAATGTCAGACCCCCGTCGTAGCCTTCGAAGCGGAGGGGCTCGGTGATCCGTACGGCCCGTCGTACGGCCCCTCCCGAGGAAGGAGCACGCCGTGCCGCGACCGCCCACCGCCGCGCAGCGGCGTGTCATCGACGCCGCCGATCCGGTCACCGGGCGGATCAAGGGCACCGAGGCCCAGCTGGAGGCGCTGGTGAAGCGCGGGCTGGCCTTCCGGCATCCGAGGCCGCCGCACGACCACTTCCTGACCCCGGCCGGGCACCGCGTACGGGAGACGGTCGAGGAGGAGCCCGAGCCGACCGCCGCCCCAGCCACCGGTGGTGTGTTCGCCGCGCACATCGGCGGCACGCAGGAGGCCGCCGACACCGGTCCGGCCCGGACGCGTGAGGTGCACAGCGCCTGGCAGGGGCTGCTGGAGCTGCGCCGGATGACCAACCCCGACGGAGCCACGGACCGGCCCTGCGGCTGGGAGCGCGCCCATCTGGTGCAGGCGGCCGCGCTGGCGCTGGAGGCGGCCGGGCACGCGCCGGAAGCGGGGGGCTCGCCCGGCTACCGGGTGCGCGCGACTCCGCAGCCCGAGGCCGTGGCCGTGCACGCGCCGGACGGCGAGACGCTGCGGGCCTGCGCGATCACCCTGGAGAAGGCCGGCTGGCAGGTCGGCGAGTACACACAGCCGCGGACCAGGGCCCGGTACCTGCTGGCCTCGCCGCGCCGGGTGTAGGGGGCACATGCCAGGATCGGGCCCAGCAACTGCCATGGCATGAGAGGGGATTGACGTGAGTGAGCCGTTTTCCGTGCCGGTGACCGTCCGCGGGTACGAGACGGACGTACAGGGCCACCTCAACCAGAGCGTGTACCTCAACTACGCGGAGCACGCCCGCTGGTCGCTGCTCGATGCCGCCGGGATCACCCAGGCCGCGCTGATCGGCAGCGGGGTGGGCCCGGTGGCGCTGGAGACCACCATCCGTTACCTGCGGGAGCTGCTGGCGGGTGATGAGGTGGACGTGACCTGCGGATTCGAGTGGGGCGAGGGCAAGACGTTCCGCATACAGCAGACGATCCGCAAGAAAGACGGCACAGTCGCCGCCGAGATCACCGCGGTCGGCGGACTGATGGACCTCAAGGCGCGGCGCCTGGTCGCGAACCCCGGCGAGGTGCTCAAGGGCTTGGCCACGGACCCGGGCCTGCTGTAGCTCAGGCCGGCTCCGGTTCCCGTTCGGCGTCGTACTTCGCCCGCGCCTCGGCGATGTAGACCCTGTTGCGCTCGGCCCAGTCGGTCAGGCGCTGCAGGGTGTCGTGCAACTCGCGGGCGACCGGGGTGAGTTCGTATTCGACCTTGGGCGGCACCGTCGGATGCACGGTGCGGGTGACAAGGCCGTCGCGCTCCAGGTTGCGCAGGGTCAGGGTCAGCATGCGGCGGCTGATCCCCTCGATGCTGCGCTCCAACTCGGTGAAGCGGATGGGTCCGTGGGCGGCGGCGACGAGGATCTGCACGCTCCATTTGCCGGAGACCCTGTCAAGAACTTCCCGCACGGGGCACGCGTGCGCGTTCACGACCTGGACGGTTACACCGGTGTTCCTCTGGGACATCGAACTGCCTCCTTACGGCGCTCCCCATGGTCACTGACGATGTTCCCCGTTACAAGTCGTGCACCAAGGCCAGTCGTCGGAACCCACGGAGAACGCGGAGGCCACGCCGCCATGACAGCCGTCGTCGAAACCCCCACGCCAGCGCTGCGACGAACGTACTCCCGCTGGACGGCCCTGGTCGTCCTGTGCGCGGGAACGCTCATGACAATCCTGGACGGCAACATCGTCACCGTCGCCATGCCGGCCATCCAGAGTGACCTCGGGTTCTCGGGACCGGGCCTCGCGTGGGTGGTCAACGCCTATCTGATCCCGTTCGGCGGGCTGCTGTTGCTGGTGGGCCGGCTCGGCGACCTGGTCGGCCGCAAGCGGATGTTCGCGGCGGGGCTGGCCGTGTTCACGGCGGCGTCCGTGCTGTGCGGGGTGGCCACGAGCCAGGGCGCACTGATCGCGGCGCGTGCGCTTCAGGGCGTGGGCGGTGCGATGACCGCGGCGGTGGTGCTCGGCATGCTGGTCGCGCTGTTCCCCGAGCCGCGTGCACAGGCCCGCGCGATCGCGGTGTTCAGCGCGGTGGGTGCGGCGGGCGGAGCGCTGGGCACGTTCCTCGGCGGGGCGCTGACGCAGGCACTGAACTGGCACTGGATCTTCCTGATCAACCTGCCGATCGGGATCGTCGCCCTGCTGGCGGCGATCCGGGTGCTCGACGCGGAGGACGGCGAGGGTCTGGGCCGGGGCGCGGACTATCCCGGAGCCGCGTTGGTGACCGGGGCGCTGATGCTGACGGTGTACGTGATCGTCGGATCCGGCGACCACGCGGTGACCACGACCCTCCTGCTGGCCCTGCTCGCGCTCGCCCTGTTCACGGCGTTCACCGTCCGGCAGGCCCGTGCCGTCCGTCCCCTGCTGCGGCTGCGGCTGTTCGGCTCCCGGCTGCTGTCCGGCGCGAACGCCGTCCAGATCCTGATGATCGCCACGATGTACGGCTTCCAGTTCCTCGGGGCGCTGTATGTCCAACGCGTCCTGGGGTTCGGCGAGTTGCTCACCGGCACGGCTTTTCTGCCGGCGCCGATCGTCATCGGGGTGCTGATGCTCGGGCTGTCGGCACGGACCATCGGGCGCTTCGGCCCGTACCGGGTGCTGCTGGCCGGGCTCGTCCTCATCGTCGCCGGAATGGCCCTGCTGAGCCGTGCGCCGGCCGAGGGCTCGTACGCCGCGGACGTCCTTCCGCCACTGCTGTTGCTGTCGGTCGGCTTCGCCGCGGCCATGCCCGCGCTGACCGGTCTTGCCATGTCGGGTGCCCGGGAGGAGGACGCGGGGCTGGCGTCCGGATTGTTCAACACCACGCAGGTGGTGGGGGGTTCGCTGGGGCTGGCGGTGCTGTCGGTGCTGGCGGCCAGTCGTACGGATGGGTTGCTGGCGGGCGGGGCCGAGGTGATCTCGGCGACGGCTGAGGGGTATCAGGCGGCATTCCGGGTGGGGACGGGGATCGCGCTCGGGGCACTCGCACTGGCCGCGGTGGTGCTGCGGTCGCGGGTGGGGGCGGAGAGGTGAGGGCCTACGGATGTGCCACGCCGTGCCGTCCGGCGGCCGCGGGCACGTCGTGGCCGCCGCCCGGCAGCCAGGATCCAGCCTCAGCCCCTCCCCGCCGACCCTCGATCGGGACCCGGCCTCAGCCCCCGAACGCCTCCCTGTGGTCCCGTACCCACTCCTGGTACGTCCGTGGCGGACGAACCAGCACCTCCTCCACGTCCCCGGTGACCACCGCGTTGCCGCCCTCGGCCACGAAGCGGACGCTCCGCAGCACCCCCTCCGCGGCCTCCTCGCTCCAGCCCGAGGCCACCAGGTGTTCGCGGGTCTGCGGCGGGGTCAGTCCACGAAGCTCCACACGCCTGCCGAGCACCTCGCCCAAAGTCGCCGCCTGGTCCTGGGGGCTGAGCGTCTCGGGGCCGGTCAGGGTGTACGTCCGCCCCACGTGCCCCGGACCGACCAGCGCCGCGACCGCGATCTCGGCGACATCCCGCGGGTCCACGACCCCCTGCCGGCCCGAACCCAGCATGTTCGGCACCGGCTCACCCGAGCGGAGCGCCTGCGCCCAGCTCAACGTGTTCGAGGCGAAGGCGGACGGGCGCAGGATCACCCATTCCAGCCCACTTTCCCGGACCGCCTCCTCGCCGTGTCCGTGCGCGATGCCGCCCAGGCCCGTCCTGGGATCGCCCGCCATGATCGCCGAAAGCTTCACGATGCGCCGGACCCCCGCCGCTCGCGCCGCCTCGACCATCCCGCGGTCGCTGTCCCGGTCCTCCGGGCCGAAGACGCCCACGAGGAAGGCGCAGTCGACGCCCGCCATGGCCGCCGCCACGGAACCGACGTCACGGTGATGTCCGCGCGCCGCCTCCACGCCGGGCGGCAACTCGGCCTTCTCCGGGTCCCGCGTGAGCGCGCGCACCTTCTCTCCACGCGCCACGAGCTGTCGTACGACCTCACCGCCGATGGTGCCGGTGGCACCCGTAACAAGGATCATGACCACCACCGTGAGGCCCGCGGGGCACCGGACGATAGGAAATTCCGGCACGTTTCGCGCGCCCGAACCCCCCGGTCCCCCGCTTACGGTGGACGCGTGACCAACTCCGTTTCCGGGTGGGCTCCGCGCACTCCCGACGAGCTGCGTCCGTGGATCGCGGGGATCAAGGCCCTGGCCGTCGAGGAGGCGGATCCGCGGAAGCCGTTCGTGCAGCTGCCCGACCCCACGACCAAGGTGATCGTCCGAAGTGAGGGGCGGGGCCGGCCCACCCTGCTGGTCTCCGGGCCCCGGGTCCGGGCCGCGTACCACGCGGGCAAGCGGCAGGTGTCCTGCACGGAGGTGCGGCTGGCGCCGGGAGCCGTCCGGCCGCTGCTCGGCGTCCCGGCCGTCGACCTCGTCGGGAGAATCGTCCCGCTGGGCGCACTGCCGGGCCAGGCCGCGCGGCAACTGGCGTACGAACTCGGGCGGCTGGAGCCCGAAGAGGTGGTCGCCCGGCTCGCGGACGTCCTCCCGGGCCTGCTGCCCACCGCGGTCGGCGGGACACGGACCGAGCTGCTGCGGGCCGCCGTCGCCGCGCTGTCCGTCCGCTCGGGGCACATACCCGGCCACGTCAGGGAAGTTGCCCGTGAACTCGCCGTCAGTGAGCGCCAGTTGCGCAACCTGTTCAGCGAGGGTGTCGGCCTCTCGCCCAAGCACTACGCCCGCATCGACCGCGTCCGCGCCGTGCTCGCCCATGCCACCGAGCTGGCCTCGGCCGAACTGGCCGCCGTCACCGGCTACTACGACCAGTCCCACATGACGTCCGACTTCCGCACCCTGATGGGCGTCCCGCCGCGCTCCTACTTCACGGGCCGGCTTCCCGCTCCCCGCGCCTGCCAGGTGATCGACAGCCAGTGACGTGATTTCTTGGAGACGACGTGGCCTTCCCGTCCGGAGCAGCCGCCCGCCGCACCCTGCTCGCCGCCCTCGGAGCCGGAGTGCTGAGCTCGCGGCGGCCGTCCACCGAGGCCGGGGACCCGACCGGGCTCGACGACCCGGTCAAGAAGGACCTCGCGATGCGGCTGGTGTCCAGCGCGGAGAACTCCTCGCTGGACTGGCAGGCGCAGTACACGTACATCGAGGACATCGGGGACGGCCGCGGCTACACCGCCGGCATCATCGGCTTCTGCTCCGGTACGAGCGACATGCTGGCGCTGGTCGAGCTCTACACGGAACGGGTCCCCGCCAATCCCCTGGCCCCGTATCTGCCCGCCCTGCGCGCGGTGGACGGCACCGACTCGCACGACGGGCTGGACCCGGGCTTCCCGGCGGCCTGGCGGACCGCGGCGAAGACCTCCGCGTTCCGCACGGCACAGCGGGACGAGCGGGACCGCGGCTACTTCGACCCGGCGGTCGCGCGCGCCAAGAAGGACGGCCTCGGCACGCTCGGCCAGTTCGTCTACTACGACGCGATGGTCATGCACGGGCCCGGCGCCGACGCCCTGAGCTTCGGCGGCATCCGCGGCCGGGCCCGGCAGGGTGCGGACACCCCGGCGGACGGCGGTGACCAGACCGCCTACCTGCACGCCTTCCTGGACGCCCGGGTGTGGGCGATGCGCCAGGAGGCGGCGCACCATGACGTGAGCCGGGTCGAGACCGCCCAGCGGGTCTTCCTGGAACAGGGCAATCTCGACCTGGACACACCACTCAACTGGAAGGTGTACGGGGACAGTTACGAGATCGGCTGAGCGGAGACGGCCTCCATGGGGTGGGTGACGTCCTGGGCGTCCCCGCCCCGGCCGAGGTGGTTGAAGACCAGGTTCAGTGCCACCGCCGCCACGCACCCCGTGGAGATCCCCGAGTCCAGGACGATCTTCGCGGTCTCGGGGAAGGCGTGGTAGAACTCCGGCGCGGTGATCGGGATCATGCCGACGGCCAGCGACACGGCGACGATCAGGACGTTGTTGTCCTTGTCCAGGCCCGCCTTGACGAGGGTCTGGATGCCGCTGGCGGCCACCGAGCCGAACAGGACGACTCCGGCGCCGCCGAGCACCGGGCGCGGGACGACGGCGATGAGCGAGGCGGCCATCGGGCACAGGCCCATCAGCACCAGGAAGGCACCGCCGGTGGCGACGACGTAGCGGCTGCGGATCCTCGTCATCGCGACCAGGCCGATGTTCTGGGCGAAGGCGCTGCACATGAAGCCGTTGAAGAGGGGGCTGATCGCCGAGCCGAGGGTGTCGGCGCGCAGCCCCGCGGCGATGGTCTTCTCGTCGGCCGGGCGCTCGACGATCTCGCCCAACGCCAGCATGTCCGCGGTCGACTCGGTCATCGAGACCACCATCACCACGCACAGCGAGAGGATCGCGGCGAGCTGGAACCGCGGGGCACCGAAGTGGAAGGGGGTCGGGAAGCCGACGACGGCCGCGTCGGTGACGGGTCCGAAGTCCGTGGCGCCGAAGGGGATCGCGAGGAGCGTGCCGGCCACCAGGCCGATGAGCACGGCGACTTGCTTGACGAAGCCTCGGGTGAACCGCCGCAGGAGAAGCACGATGCCGAGCGTCGCCGCCGCCAGGCCCAGGTTGGTCGTCGAACCGTAGTCCCGCGCCGCGGGGTCGGGGCCCTGGGCCCAGCCGAAGGCGACCGGCAGGAGCGAGACGCCTATCAGGGTGATGACGGTCCCCGTGACGACCGGTGGGAAGAAGCGGATCGCCTTGCTGAAGAAGGGGGCGGCCAGGAAGCCGAGGAGTCCGGCGACGATCACCGCGCCGAAGATGACCGGCAGGGCGTCGGACTTGTCGTCGGTGGAGGCGACGACCGCGGTCATGGGGGCGACGCCGGCGAAGGTGACGCCGTTGACGAAGGGCAGCCGGGCGCCGATCTTCCAGATCCCGAGGGTCTGCAGGAAGGTGGCGAGGCCCGCGGTGAACAGGCAGGCGCCGGTGAGGAAGGTGAGGTCGGTGGCGGAGAGGCCGATGGCCGCGCCGACGATCAGGGGCGGGGCGACGACTCCGGCGTACATGGCGGCCACGTGCTGGAGGCCGGTGGTCGCCATCTTGAGAGCGGGGAGCTTTTCGTCGACGGGGTGGACTGACACTGCGGCTCGCCTCCGGGCGGTTACACGGCTGCTAAAACGCGGTGCCGTGGGTTTCATGGAGGTGGTGCGAGTGGTCGTGCGGGACCGGGAACGGAGACCGTTCCGGGGCGCGTGCGTCCAACACGCGCCCCGGGCACGGCCGCCGTGGAGCCCGGAACCGGGGTCCACGGCTGCCGGCCGGGAGCCGTCCCTCCCGACCGGAGTTCTTGGGCGAAGTGGTCAGCCCCGCGTGGTCAGCCCTGCGCGGCGATGCGCGCGAGGCGCTGGGCCTGATCCCTCGTGGAGCGCGCGATGGCGTCCTCGTCGACGTGCAACAGGCGTCCGTTCTCGACGATCTGACGGCCGTTCACGAACGAGGCCGTCACCGGGGCCGCCGCACCGAGGACCAGCGCGGTCACCGGGTCGGCGATCGAGGCGTGGGCGAGCGTGTCGAGCTTCCACAGCACCAGGTCGGCGAGCTTGCCCGCCTCCAGGGAGCCGGTCTCGGCCGCGCGGCCGAGGACCTGGGCGCCGCCATAGGTGCCGAGGCGCAGGGCCTGGCGGGCGTTCAGGGCGGCCTCGCGGTGGGCGCCGAGGCGGTTGATGAGCAGGGCGTTGCGCAGCTCGGTGTGGAGTTCGCCGGACTCGTTGGACGCCGTGCCGTCGACGCCGAGGCCGACCGGGACACCGGCCGCGAGCATGTCCGGGACCCGCGCGATCCCCGCGGCCAGGCGGGCGTTGGAGGACGGACAGTGGGCCACGCCCGTCTTCGTACGGGCGAACGCGGCGATGTCGGAGTCGTTCATGTGGACGCAGTGCGCCATCCACACGTCCTCGCCGAGCCAGCCGGTGGACTCGAAGTAGTCGGTGGGGCCCATGCCGAACAGTTCCTTGCAGAACTGCTCCTCCTCGACGGTCTCCGAGCCGTGGGTGTGCAGCCGCACGCCGAGGCTGCGGGCCAACTCGGCTCCCTGGCGCAGGAGTTCGGTAGAGACGGAGAAGGGCGAGCAGGGCGCGACGGCGACCTGGGTCATCGCGTCGAAGGAGGAGTCGTGGTGCTCCTTGACGGTCGCCTCGGTCGCGGCGAGGGCGCCCTCCAGGGTCTCCACGGCGAAGTCCGGGGGCAGGCCGCCGTCCTTCTCGCTGCGGTCCATGGAGCCGCGGGCGAGGGTGAAGCGGACGCCCGTCTCGCGGGCGGCGCGGATGATGGCGCCGGACAGGTCGCCGGAGCCGGCGGGGAAGACGTAGTGGTGGTCCATGGCGGTGGTGACGCCACCGCGGGCCATCATCGCCAGCGAGCCCTGGGCTGCCGCGTAGACCATCTGCTCGTCGATACGCGCCCAGGTCGGGTAGAGCGCGACGAGCCAGTTGAAGAGGTTGTGGTCGGTGGCGAGACCGCGGGTGATCCACTGGTAGTAGTGGTGGTGGGTGTTGACCAGGCCGGGGGTGACCAGGTGGCCGGTGGCGTCGATACGGCGGTCGACGTTCTCCAGGCCCTCGGGGGCCTTGCCCGCGCCGAGCGACTCGATGCGGTTGCCGGCGAGGACGACGTACCCGTTCGGGTACTCGGTGTCGTGCGCGTCCACGGTCGCGATCGAACAGTTCTCGATGACGATGCGCCGGTCTGCTGCCATGGTTCGTCCTTTGCGCTGAGGTGGAGAGGGCACGGCAGGACCCCGGGAGTTTGAGTGCCGCGGCCGGAGGGCCTTTCAGGTCCTTGCCCGGCCGCGGGTGCCGCGATGGAGTTGCTAGAGGTTCGTGAGGTCCACCGGGATCCTCGGCTCGACGCCGTCCCGCAGGACGGTCGCCTCGATCAGGCCGTAGGGCCGGTCGGCGGCGAAGTACACCTCGTTGTCGTTCTTGAGGCCGAAGGGCTCCAGGTCGACCAGGAAGTGGTGCTTGTTGGGCAGCGAGAAGCGCACCTCGTCGATCTCGGTGCGGTTCTCGATGATCCGGGAGCCCATGGCGTAGAGGGTCTGCTGGAGGGAGAGGGAGTACGTGTCCGCGAAGGCTCCCAGCATGTGCTTCTTGACCTGGCGGTACGACTCCTCCCAGTCCGGCGCCTCCTGGGCGTCGTCGGTCCAGTTGAAGCGCCAGCGGCTGGACACCTCCGTCGCCAGGATCCGGTCGTAGGCCTCCGGGAGCGTCGTGTACTTGTCCTTGACGTAACCCCAGAACTCGGAGTTGGTCGAGTTCATCACGGTCAGGTCCTTGAGCCCGGAGACCACCTCCCACGACGAGCCGTCGTAGGTGATCTGCGTCAGACGGGTCTCCTGGCCCTGGCGGACGAAGGAGTGCGCGTCCTCCCCCGGCGTCTCGATCCGCTCCCAGGAGTACTCCTCGACGCGGATGCGGGCGGTCCTGATCGGCTCCTGCGAGGTCACGAAGTGCCGGGCGAGGTGGATGCCGAACTGCTCGGAGGACTCGATGCCGTGCTCCTTGGCGAACGCGTACACCGTGTTCTTGGTGGTGTCGGTCGGCAGGACGTTGGCGTTGGAGCCGGAGTAGTGGACCTCTTCCATGTCGCCGGAGAGCGCCACGGAGACGTTCAGGTCCTTGATGTGGTGGGTGGCGCCGTCCCGCGTGATCTTGACGACTCGGTTCTCGGACTTGCCGTACTGGTTCTGTCCCAGGATGGGCATAGCTAGCTCCCTCGGTAAACGGAGTAGCCGAACGGGTTGAGCAGCAGCGGTACGTGGTAGTGCTCGCCCGGTACGACGGCGAACGTGATCGCCACCTCCGGGAAGAACACACCGGCACCGCTGTCCCGATTCGCGGGGGCGTCCTGCTGCGCATCGGCTTGCTTCTTCAAGAAATACGGCTCCACGGCGAAGTCGAGCCGTACGTGGGTGGTCCCCTCCGGCAGCACCGGCAAGTCCTTGCACCGCCCGTCCGCGTCGGTCGCGGAACCCCCGAGCGCCTGCCATTCCCCCTCTTGCCCTTCATGGGCGGACCGTCCGGCGCGGGCCGCGATCTGGACGGGGACGCCCTCGGCGGGGCGGCCGAGGCTGGTGTCCAGGATGTGCGTGGACACCGAGGCGGTGGTGCTGGTGCTCATGCTGCTCAGTCCTCTTCGACGATACGGGCGAGCCGGATGCGGTTGATCTTGCCCAGCTCGGTGCGGACGATCTCGCGTTCCCGCTCCGGCGGGTTGCCGATCCGCTCCTTGACCGCGTCGCGCATCTGCTCGCCGGTGCGGCCGGTCGCGCAGATCAGGAAGACATGGCCGAACCGCTCCTGGTACGCCAGGTTCAGTTCGAGCATCTCGGCCCTCAGCTCCTCGGAGGCGCCGGCCATGCCGCGCTGCTCGCGGGCGGAGGCCGGGTCGCCCGGCTTGGGGCGGCCGATCGGCGGGTGGCCGGCCATGGCCTCGGCGAGGTCGTCGGGGGTCAGCTCGGCCATGACGGCGTCGCTGGTGGCGTAGAGGTCCTCCGCGGTCGCGTAGGGGCGGGCGGCGAGCAGACGCCGAGCCCACGCCGTCGAGGCGCACGCCTCAAGGAGGACCGCGTGGGCCGCGTGCTCCTCCAGGACGTTGAACCGGGCCAGGCCGGGGGACGTGGAAGTCGAAGTCACGGGAGTCAGCTAACGCCTCCACGCGACATCACGTCAACACTTTGTTGAAAATTCGGGGTTACGAAACCCGTCGGGCTCCGCTGGCTACGTTTTGTCCCGGTTCAGGTAGTTGTAGACCGTGAAGCGGCTCACCCCGAGGGCGCTCGCGACGGTCTCCACACCGTGCCGTACGGAGAAGGCGCCGCGCGCCTCCAGTATCCGTACGACCTCCTGCTTGGCCTTGCGGTCCAGGTCCGCGAGCGGTATGCCCCGTTTGCGCTCCATGGCGGCCAGGATGTGATCGAGGGAGTCCGCGAGCTGCGGCAGGCGTACGGCGACCACGTCGGCGCCCTCCCAGGCGAGCACGACGTCATCGGGGCCGGCCTCGTCCGGCGGGAGCAGCTCGCCGCCCATGGCGTCGACCAGCGGCTTGACCGCCGAGATGAACGGCTCGTCGGCGCTCACGCGTCGGCCTCCCCGACCACGTTGACCTGGAGGGAGATCCGGGTGGCGCCGGAGGCCAGGGTCCTGCGCAGCAGGGCGTCCACGGCGCCGAGCACCTCGTCGGCGCCACCTTCGGCCGTGTTGCCGAACGGGCCGACGTCCACCGCGTCCAGGTCGGCCGCCTCGATGACCTCTCGGGCCACGAGCGCGTGCGCCGGGGCCTCGTCGAGGTCGAAGGGCTCGGTCGTGAACTCCACTCTCAATCGCACGCGCACAACCTAACCCGCGGTGCCGTTTTCCGTCGGGCCCTCTTGACAACGCCGTCGACCCGACGGCAATCTTCCAATAGACAGAAACTAACTTCCGCATTACGGAATACAGCGCCTACGACACGGAAGGGAGCGCCGCGACCGATGGGATTCGCCGACCAGCGCTTCAACGTCAACCTGTCGATCCTCTTCACGGAACTCCCGCTCCTGGAACGCCCGGCGGCGGCCGCCGCGGCCGGCTTCACCGCGGTCGAGCTGTGGTGGCCCTGGATCGACACCCCGACCCCCGAGCGGTCCGAGCTCGACGCCCTGAAGAGGGCGATCGAGGACGCGGGCGTCCAGCTGACGGGCCTGAACTTCTACGCGGGCGAACTGCCGGGCCCCGACCGCGGCGCCCTGTCGATCCCCGGCGAGGAGTCGGAGCGGTTCCGCGCCAACATCGACGTGGCCGCCGACTTCGCCGGATCCCTCGGCGCGACGGCCCTCAACGCCCTGTACGGCAACCGCGTGGACGGCGTGGACCCGGCCGAGCAGGACGCGCTGGCGCTGGAGAACCTGGTCCTCGCGGCCCGCGCGGCCGACCGGATCGGCGCGATCCTCCTGATCGAGGCCCTCAACAAGCCCGAGTCACCGCTGTACCCGCTGGTCAGCGCACCCGCGGCGGTGGGGATCGTCGACAAGGTCAACAACGCGACCGGCCTCGGCAACGCGAGGTTCCTGATGGACCTCTACCACCTGTCCATGAACGGCGAGGACCTGCCGGCGGTGATCGAGGAGTATGCCTCGGTCACCGGCCACGTCCAGATCGCCGACAACCCGGGCCGCGGGGCACCGGGCACGGGCACGCTGCCCCTCGACGATCTCCTCGGCCGGCTGAAGAAGGCCGGCTACGACGGCTGGGTCGGCCTCGAGTACAAGCCGGGCGACCGCCCGAGCGCCGAGACCTTCGACTGGCTGTCCCGCTGACCCCCTTTCCTGAGAGGCACCCCACCATGAGCAACCTCGCGCATTCTTCCCACCCAGCCCGCCCGGCGATTGCCTGGATCGGCCTCGGCATCATGGGCTCCCCCATGTCCGAGAACCTGGTCAAGGCGGGTTACGACGTCACCGGCTTCACCCTCGAGCAGGACAAGCTGGACCGGCTGGCCGCCGCCGGTGGCACGGCCGCCGGTTCGATCGCCGAGGCCGTGCGGGACGCCGACGTGATCATCACGATGGTGCCCGCCTCTCCGCAGGTGGAGGCCATCGCGTACGGCCCCGAGGGCATCCTGGCCAACGCCCGCTCCGGCGCCCTGCTGATCGACATGTCCTCGATCACCCCGCAGACCTCGGTCGACCTGGCGAAGGCGGCCGAGGACAAGGGCATCCGTGTGCTGGACGCGCCCGTGTCCGGCGGTGAGGCCGGTGCGATCGAGGCCGTGCTGTCCATCATGGTCGGCGGTGAGCAGGCCGACTTCGACGAGGCCGAGCCGATCTTCGAGGCGCTCGGCAGGACCATCGTGCGGTGCGGTCCGCACGGTTCGGGCCAGACCGTGAAGGCCGCGAACCAGCTGATCGTCGCCGTGAACATCCAGGCGTGCGCCGAGGCCGTGGTCTTCCTGGAGAAGTCGGGCGTGGACCTGAAGGCCGCGCTGGACGTGCTGGGCGGCGGCCTCGCCGGTTCGACCGTGCTGACCCGCAAGAAGGACAACTTCCTTCAGCGCGACTTCACGCCGGGCTTCCGGATCGACCTGCACCACAAGGACATGGGCATCGTCACCGACGCCGCCCGCAACGTCGGCGCGGCCCTGCCCGTCGGTGCCGTGGTCGCCCAGCTGATCGCCAGTCTGCGCGCGCAGGGCGACGGGGGCCTGGACCACTCGGCGCTGCTGCGGGCGGTGGAGCGCCTGTCGGGCGCCCAGGTCTGACACCCCCCCAAGACTCCGGGCGGCGCCCTCGCTGACATCTGTCCTGTCGCGCCCAGGCGGTGGCGCCGCCCGGAACCACATCGGTACTGAGACTCCCCGAGCGCGCCCGACGCGCCGGGCGACCCGGATGAGGGGTGGTCGCCCGGTACGGGGTGCGGTCGGGGGAGGACCGCGGCGGCGTGCGAGCCAGTGCGGTGGTGAAGGTCCCGGGCCCTCCTTCTTCGACCTGAGGGAAGGAGCGCGTTCCCGGTTCCGTCGCGGCCGCCGCGGTCCCGGCAAGACCGGCAGGAACCCAGAGCGCCGGATACGGACGGTCCCGTATCCGGCGCTCCGCCGCGTTCCCGGGGTGCGGAGCGCCGTGGATCGCAGGACTCTGAAGGCATGGCAGGACATCCAGCACAGCATCCGCATGTCGTGGTGCACGCCCCGGCCCTGGACGGTTCCCGGCGGGTCACCGCGAACGACGACAACCTCGGCGTCGCCTCGCACCTGGACGACGTCGTGGAGTTGCTCCGGCTCGCCGACCTGGACCGGATCGAGGTCGAGGACGACGACATCGTGGAGTGGCGGGGCGGCGGTCCCGACGACTGGCCGGGACTGTCCGAGCACCACGAGCGGTGAGCGGGCGTACCGCAGCGGTCGTAGGCCGGCTACGGAATCCTCAAATCAACCTCTGAACCTGATTCAGGGGCTTCTGCCGGACCCGTTCCGGGCGCATTCTCATCACACGAGGTTCGCCGGCACGGGGGCGGCGGGCATCGCGACGGGGGACGGCTTCGGGGGAGCCGGGCACGGGAAAGGGCGGTCCGACCTTCACGGTGGGACCGCCCTTCAGCTGTGCGCGGGGTCAGACCTTCAGCGGCCTGGTCGACGTCGGCGCGTGGCCCGGCTCCGTCGCGATCTCCTCGAACTCGACCACGTTGCCGATGTCGTTCGTCGTCGACATCGAGATGTTGGTGACCCGCTCCAGGATGGCCTCGACGACGACCGGGACCTGGAACTCGGCGGCGAGCTTCTTCGCCTGCTCCAGGGCCGCGCCCAGCTCCGCCGGGTCGGTCACCCGGATCGCCTTGCAGCCGAGGCCCTCGGCGACCTTGACGTGGTCGACGCCGTAGACGCCCAGTTCCGGGGAGTTGATGTTCTCGAACTCCAGGTTGACCTGGAAGTCGATGTCGAAGGCGCGCTGGGCCTGGCGGATCAGGCCCAGGTAGGAGTTGTTCACGAGGACGTGGACGTACGGGATCCGGTGCTGGGCCCCGACGGCCAGCTCCTCGATCATGAACTGGAAGTCGTAGTCGCCGGAGAGGGCCACGACCTGTGCCTCCGGGTCGGCCTTGGCCACGCCCAGCGCGGCAGGGATCGTCCAGCCGAGGGGGCCCGCCTGGCCGCAGTTGATCCAGTGGCGGGGCCTGAAGACGTGCAGCATCTGGGCGCCGGCGATCTGGGAGAGGCCGATCGTGGAGACGTACCGCGTCTCCGGGCCGAAGGCCTTGTTCATCTCCTCGTAGACACGCTGGGGCTTGATCGGGATGTCGTCGAAGTGCGTACGGCGCTGGAGGGTCGCCTTCTTCTCCTGCGCGGAGGCCGCCCACGCCGAGCGGTCGGGGAGTCGGCCCGCGGCCTTCAACTCCCTTGCCACCTCGACGAACAGCTCCAGGGCCGCCTTGGCGTCGGAGGCGATGCCGTAGTCCGGCGCGAAGATCCTGCCGATCTGGGTCGGTTCGATGTCGACGTGGACGAACTTCCGGCCCGCCGTGTAGACGTCCAGCTTGCCGGTGTGGCGGTTGGCCCAGCGGTTGCCGATGCCGAGGACGAAGTCGGACTCCAGGAAGGTCGCGTTGCCGTAGCGGTGCGAGGTCTGCAGGCCCACCATGCCGGCGTTCAGCTCGTGGTCGTCGGGCAGGACGCCCCAGCCCATGAGGGTCGGGACGACCGGAATGCCCGTCAACTCGGCGAACTCGACGAGGAGTTCGGCGGCGTCGGCGTTGATGACACCGCCGCCGGCGACGATCAGCGGGCGCTCCGACTCGTTGAGGAGAGCGAGCGCCTTCTCGATCTGCGCGCGGCTCGCGACCGGCTTGTAGACCGGGAGGGGCTGGTACGTGTCCGGGTCGAACTCGATCTCGGTGAGCTGGACGTCGATCGGCAGGTCGACGAGGACCGGCCCCGGGCGGCCGGAGCGCATGAGGTGGAAGGCCTGCTGGAAGACGCCGGGGACCTGGGCCGCCTCCAGGACGGTGACCGCCATCTTCGTCACCGGCCCCGCGATGGAGGCGATGTCGACGGCCTGGAAGTCCTCCTTGTGGATCACGGCGGTCGGGGCCTGGCCCGTGATGCACAGGATCGGGATCGAGTCGCCGGTCGCGGAGTACAAGCCGGTGATCATGTCGGTGCCGGCGGGTCCTGAGGTCCCGATGCAGACACCGATGTTGCCGGGGTGGGTCCTCGTGTACCCCTCGGCCATGTGGGACGCGCCCTCGACATGGCGGGCGAGGGTGTGGTGGATGCCCCCGGAGGCCTTGAGCGCGGCATAGAAGGGGTTGATCGCCGCGCCGGGAACACCGAACGCGTCCGTGACGCCTTCGCGCTTGAGGATCTCAACTGCCGCGCGGGCAGCGGTCATTCGAGCCATCGAGTACTCCTGTCGGATGCGTACTCCCGTCGCGCCCCGCCGTGAGTACTTCCGTAATACGGAATAAGTTTTCTACTATCTGGAAGCAATGTAGGTGGGTGGGTGAAGACCGTCAAGGGGCGGACAACCGGGCACGTCCTGGAGGACGATGAGGCCATGTCCGAGAGCGTCTCGGTGCGCTGTCCGGTCTGCCGGCGCGAGCACCTCTATGCGGCGCCGTCGTACCCGTGCGAGTGCGGCGCCCCGGTCTGCCCGCCGCTGGACCGGCACGGCACGCCCACGGCCGTCGCCCACCAGGTCTGGGACGAGGCGTGGGTCTGCGTGGAGTGCGCGGTCTGCGGCCGCAAGGCCGAGTGGCCCCAGCCGGAGCTGGGCTGTGGCTGCGGGACGGTCCTGCGGATTCCGGTGGCCGGGGAGACCTGCTCGTGGCCGGAGCCGGAGGTGAACGCCGAGGTGGACGCCCACGCTCCCCCACGGCGCGCCTTCCAGCCGATCACGATCCGCACCGCGCGTGACGCGGTCACCGTGGCCGCGCTGTATCTGCGCTGGCTCGGCTACGAGGACATCCGGCGCGCGGACCAGCGGCCGCCGTCCGGCATCGGTCTCGCGGCCCGCGGGCTGCTGGCCCAGGTGGACCCGACCGTGCGGCCGGCCTCACCGCGGGACGTGGAGTGCCTGTGGCTGACGGCCATGACGGAGTCCGCGCGCTGCGTGTACTTCTCCCTGGCCGGCTACACCCCCGCGGCCCGCGTCCAGGCCGACTCCCTCGGCGTCCCCCTGTTCGTCCTGGACCTGACGGGCACACCGCAGCCGGTGAACAGCCTGGCGGACGAACTGGACGGCGGGTAGGCCTCCGGCGGTGGTGGGGCGGCTGGGTGCAGGTGGCCAGGGGCGGGAGCGAGAGGGGCGGCTGGGTGCAGGTGGCCAGGGGCGGGAGCGAGGGGGGCGGCTTCGTGTCGCCGGCCGGACACGGACACCGGCGCTCCCCCCGCCCGACGGCGGAGCGCAAACACCGGCCCCCGACAACCGGACGCAGACACCAACGCCCCCCACCCCAAGACCGAGCACGGACACCAGCGCTCCCCCGACGGCCGCCGGCACGAGTGCCGCTGCGGGGCCCTCCGGCTCTCAGTCCCCCGCGTACGTCTCCCGCAGCTCCACCTTCCGTACCTTCCCGGACACCGTCATCGGGAAGGCGTCGAGGATCTTCAGCCGGCTCGGGACCTTGTAGTGCGCCAGCCGCCCCTCGCAGAAGCCGCGCAGTTCCTCCAGGGTCGGAGGGTCCGCCGGGTCCCGCGGGATGACGCAGGCCAGCACCTCCTCGCCGTAACGCTCATGGGGGACGCCGACCACCTGGACGTCCGCGATCTTCGGGTGGGCGTAGAGGAACTCCTCGATCTCGCGGGGGTAGATGTTCTCGCCGCCCCGGATGATCATGTCCTTGATGCGGCCGACGATCTCGACGTACCCGTCCTCGCGCATCGTCGCCAGGTCGCCGGTGTGCATCCAGCGCCCCTGGTCCACGGCCTCCGCCGTCTTCTCGGGCTCGTTCCAGTAGCCGAGCATCACGCTGTAGCCGCGGGTGCACAACTCCCCCGCCGTGCCCCGGGGCTGGGTGACCCCGGTCGCCGGGTCGACGACCTTGACCTCGATGTGCGGCAGGACGCGGCCGACCGTGCCGGTGCGGTGCTCCAGGTCGTCGTCCCTGCGGGTCTGCAGGGACACCGGGGACGTCTCCGTCATGCCGTAGCAGATGGACACCTCCGCCATGTGCATCTCCGCGACCACCCGCTTCATCACCTCCACCGGGCAGGGCGAGCCCGCCATGATGCCGGTGCGCAGGGAGGAGAGGTCGTACGTGGCGAAGTCGGGGAGGTTCAACTCCGCGATGAACATGGTCGGGACGCCGTAGAGCGAGGTGCAGCCCTCCTGCTGGACCGCGCGCAGGGTCGCCGCCGGGTCGAAGGAGGGGGCCGGGATGACCATGCAGGCGCCGTGCGAGGTCGCCGCCAGATTGCCCATCACCATGCCGAAGCAGTGGTAGAAGGGGACCGGGATGCAGATCCGGTCCTGCTCGCTGTAGGCGATCAACTCACCTACGAAGTAGCCGTTGTTGAGGATGTTGTGGTGGGAGAGGGTGGCCCCCTTGGGGAAGCCCGTGGTGCCCGAGGTGTACTGGATGTTGATCGGGTCGTCGCAGGACAGCTCCGGGTGCACCGCGTCCGGCACGGCCCGCCCGAGCAGCGCCTGCCAGCTCGGGTCGCCGATGTAGACGACCTCCCGCAACTCCCGGCACCTGACCCGCACTTCGTCGACCATCGCCCGGTAGTCGCTGGTCTTGTGGCTGAGCGAGGCGAACAGGAGCGAGATCCCAGCCTGGTTGAGGACGTACTCGACCTCGTGGGTGCGGTACGCCGGGTTGATGTTCACCATGATCGCGCCGATGCGGGCGGTGGCGTACTGGACGAGCACCCACTCGGGGCAGTTGACCGCCCAGATGCCCACCCGGTCCCCCTTGGCGACACCAGACGCGAGCAGCGCGGACGCCAACTCGTCGACGTCGGCGCCGAATTGCGCGTAGGTCCAACGCCTCCCCGACGGCACGTCGACGAGCGCCTCGCGCTCCGGCCAAGTGGCGACGGCCCGGTCCAGGTTGGCCCCGATGGTGTCGCCGAGCAGCTCGGTCGTGCTCACCCCGTGCGTGTACGAGTTCACCGGAAGTCCTCCTCGCGGTACTCCGCGTCCGACCCCGCCGCCGTGGCCTCACGCAGCTCGATCCGACGGATCTTCCCCGACACCGTCTTGGGCAGCTCCGCGAACTCAAGGCGCCGGATCCGCTTGTACGGCGCCAGCGCCTGCCGGGAGTGCTCGAACAGCACCTTGGCCGTGTCGGGGCCGGGCTCCCAGCCCTCCGCCAGCACGACGTACGCCTTCGGGACCGCGAGCCGCAGCTCGTCCGGCGCGGGCACGACTGCCGCCTCGGCCACCGCCTCGTGTTCGAGGAGCGCGCTCTCCAGCTCGAAGGGGCTGATCTTGTAGTCGGATGCCTTGAAGACGTCGTCGCTGCGGCCGATGTAGGTCAGATACCCCTCCTCGTCCCTCGACGCCACGTCGCCGGTCCGGTAGTAGCCGCCCGCCATCGCCTCCGCGGTGCGGTCCGGGTCGCCGTGGTAGCCGGTCATCAGGCCGACCGGCCGGGCCGACAGGTCCAGTGCGATCTCACCCTCGGTCGCGCCGGGCGCGCCGGACACCGGGTCGAGGAGCTCCACCTTGTAGCCGGGGCTCGGGCGGCCCATCGAGCCGGTCTTCAGCACCTGTCCGGGGCTGTTGGAGACCTGCACGGCGGTCTCGGTCTGGCCGAAGCCGTCCCGGATGGTGATGCCCCAGGCCCGCCGGACCTGCTCGATGACCTCGGGGTTCAGGGGTTCACCGGCCGCGACCACCTCCCGGGGCGGCGTGCGCAGCTGGGTCAGGTCGGCCTGGATGAGCATGCGCCACACGGTCGGCGGGGCGCAGAAGGTGGTGACCTGGGCCCGGTCCATCTCGGACATCAGCCGCCCCGCGTCGAAGCGTGTGTAGTTGTGGATGAAGACGGTCGCCTCCGCGTTCCACGGCGCGAACAGGTTGGACCAGGCGTGTTTGGCCCAGCCGGGCGAGGAGATGTTGAGGTGCACGTCACCGGGCTTGAGCCCGATCCAGTACATGGTCGCCAGGTGCCCGATCGGGTACGAGGTGTGCGTGTGCTCGACGAGCTTGGGCCGGGCCGTCGTCCCGGAGGTGAAGTAGAGCATCAGCGGGTCGTCGGCCAGGGTCGGACCGTCGGGCAGGAACTCCTCGGCGGCGGTGTACGCGTCCTCGTACGGCTGCCAGCCCTCCGGTACCCCGCCGACCGCGATGCGCGTGTAGTCGCCGGGCACCTCGTCGAACTTGGCGGCGTCCTCGGCCCGCACCAGGACATGCCGCACCCGGCCGCGCTCGACGCGGTCGCGCAGGTCGGCCGGGCCCAGCAGCGGGGTCGCCGGGATGACGACGGCCCGCAGCTTCATGGCGGCCAGGGCCGTCTCCCACAGCTCGGCCTGGTTGCCCAGCATGACGAGGATGCGGTCCTCGGCCTGCACCCCGCGCTCGCGCAGCAGGTTGGCGACCCGGTTCGAGCGTTCGGCCATCTCGGCGAAGGACAGCCGGATCTCGCTGCCGTCCTCCTCGACGATGTGCAGGGCGGTGCGGTCGTTGCCCTCGGCGATGACGTCGAACCAGTCGAGCGCCCAGTTGAAGTGCCGCGGGCGGGGCCAGGTGAAGCCCTCGTACGCCGTGGCGTAGTCCTCGCGGTGCTGGAGCAGGAAGTCCCGCGCCCCGCGGAAGTCCTCCGTGGCCGTCATGTTGCGTCCTCCTCGTACCGGACCATTGCCGGGCGGCTCTCTGCCATCGTGTAATCCGTGATGCAGGTCTCACTACCCCCGAACGGGGGTGTGTGCCGCGGTGAGGGGACGAACAGGTGACAGTGGACGCGGCCGGCGCGGTGGAGATCCGGCGTGCGCTCGCGCGGCTGCGGCGCACCACGGGCCTCCCGGTCGCCTTCGGCGGTCTGGTCGAGGCCGGGCGCCCGCGGATACGGATCAGCGAACTGAGCGGTACGGCCACCACCTCGCTCCTCGCACTCGCGGTGACCTCGGGCAACGGCCTCGGCGGCAAGACCGTCGCGCTGGCCCGCCCGTGCGCCGTGGCGGACTACTCCCTGTCCCGGCAGATCAGCCACGAGTACGACGCCGCCGTCGCCGCGGAGGGGCTGCGCTCGGTGCTGGCCGTGCCCGTGGTCGTACGGCGCCGGGTGCGGGGCGTGCTGTACGGCGCCCTGCGCGACGCCCAGCCGCTGGGCGACCGCACGCTGTCGGCGGCGGTGGACGCGGCACGGGACGTGGAGCAGGCGCTGGTCGTCGGCGACGAGGTACGGGACGTGCTGGTGGCGGCGCGGGCCGAGCCCGGTCAGGGCGACGCCGCGGCGTGGGAGCAGGTCCGGGAGGCCCACACGGCGCTGCGGGCGCTGGCCTCGCGGATCGGCGACCCCGCGCTGCGGGCCGAGTTGCTCGACGCGTGCGCGCTCCTGACCGGCGACGCCGTACCCGCGAAGGAGGTGGCTCTGGCCCCTCGTGAGCTGGACGTCCTGGCCTGCGTGGCAGCCGGGGCGACGAACGCCGTGGCGGCGGACCGGATGGGCGTGGGTGCCGAGACGGTCAAGGCGTACCTGCGGTCGGCCATGCGGAAGCTCGGGGCCAGGACACGGGGCGAGGCGGTGGTCGCCGCCCGCCGGGCGGGACTGCTCCCGTAACACTTGTACGCACATCATTCATTCGCGGGTACTTTGAATTTGTCCATGCGGTACGTGTTGTTATATCCCTCACCACATCTTCCAGCCGAATTTCAAAGCACCTTGCCTAATATTGGCCAGGACACGACACAGGGAGGGGAGCGGTGACCGTGCCACGCGACTTCCAGGAGCCTGCGAGATGCCGCCCTGACCTGGTCATCGGCCGGGACGAGCTGTTCGGCCAGGCCCGTGAACAGCTGACCCGCGGCGGCAGCGTGCTCCTGCACGGCCCCGCCGGAATAGGAAAGTCGACCGTCCTGCGGGCCCTGGCCGCGGAATGCGGCGAAGCGGCCCACACCGTGTTGCGCTGCTCGGCCACCGAGTCCGAATCCCACCTCCCCTTCCTGGCCCTGGCCGACCTCTTCGGCCTGGTCCTCGACGACATCTCGGACAAGCTGCCCGCCGCCCAGCGCACCGCGCTCGAATCGGCGCTGACCGGCCGGGGCGAGTCCACCCTCCAGCGCGACGGCCTCGCCCTGCGCCTGGCGGTGCTGTCGGCGCTGCGCGCCCTCGCCGCCGAGGGGCCGGTCCTGGTCGTCGCCGACGACGTGCAGTGGCTGGATCCGGCCAGCCTGGAACTGCTCGGCTTCGCCGCCCGCCGGCTCGGCGACATCCCCGTACGGATGCTGTGCGCGGTCCGCACCGACGGCCCCGAGTACGACCGCCATCTACGCGTGTTGCCGCCGGACAGTCTCGCCGTCCGCTTCAACCCGCTCACCCGCGCCCAGACGGCCGCACTGCTCGACCACCGGGGCTACACCGGCCTCCAGCGCTCCACCGTCCGGGACATCCACCGCACCAGCGGCGGCAACCCGTTCTACGCCCTGGAGCTGGGCCGCGCGCTCACCGAGAACCCGACCCCGCCGCGCCCCGGCGAGCCGCTGCCGGTGCCCACCTCGCTGCGGGCCCTGGTGCTCAGCCGGCTGGAGATGCTGTCCGAGGAGGCCCGGCGCACCCTCCTGGTGGCGAGCGCGGGCGCCCGTCCCACCCCGGCCCTGCTGCACGCGGCCGGGCGCGCGGACGCCGAGGCCGAGATGGCCCAGGCGGCCGCGCTTGGCCTGCTCGCGACGGAGGCCGAGGGCCCCGCCGTACGCTTCGCGCATCCGCTGATCTCGGCCGCGCTGTACGCGGAGGCGCCCGCACAGGAACGGCGGGACGCGCACCGGGCGCTGTCCACGGCCGCCTCCGACCCGATCGAACGGGCCCGCCACCTGGCCCTCGCGACCACCGGCGCCGACCCGGAGGTCGCCGCCCGGCTCGCCGAGGCCGCGGCCCTGGCCCGGGACCGGGGCGCGCCCTCGATGGCCGCCTCCCTCGGGCTGCTGTCGGCCCGGCACACCCCGGCCGACAGTGTGCCCGCTCCGGACGTACGGCGGCTCGCGGCGGCCGAGGACGCGATCACCGCCGGTGAACTGGATCTCGCCCGGGACATCGCCCGGGACGTGCTCACCCGGGCCACCGTGCCCGCGGACCGGGTGCGGGCCTGGATCATCGTGATCGACACCGCGGGCCACGCCATGACGGAGGTCGACGCGGTCTTCCCGCAGGCGCTGGCCGACGCGGGCGACGACCCCGAACTGCTCGCCCTGATCCGCTACCAGCTGGCCTGGCGGGCGCTGCTCGTCGAGGGCGACTTCGACGAGGCGCGCGGGGAGGCCGCACGCTCGGCGGCGCTGGCCGCGCGGGCCGGCGACCGCTACAACGAACTGATGGCGCTGTCCTTCCAGGCCCAGCTGGAGACCCTGATGGGCCATCCGGACGCCCCCGCGACCATCAAGCAGGCCCTGAAGGAGCCCCAGGACCCGCGGGTGGCCTGCCATCACAACGGCGCGGGCTACTCCCGCTTCCGCTGGCTGATCATGAGCGACCAGTTGCCCGAGGCCCGGGCCACGGTCACCGCGCTGCTGCGCGAGGTGCGGCGGCGCGGGTCGGTCGAGAGCGAGGTGCACTTCCTGCGCGGGGTGGCCGAGACCGAGTTGCGCTCCGGGCACTGCGGGCGGGCCCTCGACCTGGCCCGGGAAAGCCTGATGATGGCCCGGGACACCGGGATCGGCGAGGTGGCCTCGGCCGTGCTCGCCTCCCTCGCCGAGGCCTCGGGCGGCAGTGTCGAGCGGGCGCTCGAACTGGCCCGGGAGGCGGTCGACCACGCCGAGGAGAACGGCGACCAGATGTACGAGTCCCGGGGCCTGACCGCCCTCGGGTACGCGCAGCTCGTCGCCGGGGACGCGCCGGGGGCGGTGCGATCGCTGCGCCGGGTGCGCGAGCTGGAGCACGGCCTCGGCATCACCGATCCGGCGCGCGGCCGCTGGCAGGGTGACCTCGCCGAGGCCCTCGTACGCGTCGGGGAGACCGGCGAGGCGCAGGACGTCATCGACGTGACGCGGGTGAACGCGCTGCGGCTGGGCCGGGAGAGCGTGCTGGCCGTACTGGACCGGGCCGAGGCCCTGGTGCGGGCGGCGCGGGGTGAACACGACGCGGCGCTGGCGCAGTTGACGTCGGTGCAGGACCGTCTCGCCAAGTTGGGCCACGGCCTGGAGGAGGCCCGCGCCGCCTTCGCCCAGGCCCAGTTGCGCACCCGACGGCCCGGTCCGACCTCGTACGACGAGGCGGCCCGGCTCTTCAGGCGCTGCCGGGCGCTGCCGTGGCTGCGTCAGGTGGAGGCGGCCGCACTGGCCCGGCCGGTGGAGCCGGAGCCCGCTCCCACACTCGCGCCGGACGGACTGGACAGCCTGGAAGGGCTCGCCTCGATGGAGCGTCAGGTGGCCGCACTCGTCATGGAGGGCGCCACCAACCGGGAGATCGCCGCGCGGCTGTTCATCAGCGTGAAGACGGTCGAGGCGACGCTCACCCGGGTCTACCGCAAGCTCGGGATCCGTTCCCGGGTGGACATCGTCCGGCTGGCTGCGGGCCGACGGCCGTAGCCGAGGGGTCGTCAGAACAGCTTCTCCCGGGGCCGGCCGAAGGCCGACCGAGGGTTTTCCCTGCCCAACTCCCTTAGGGGGTTCCCTCATTGGGAAGGTGAACTTCCGCGTTCTAGCTTATGAACATGCCGCTCGCCCGGGCATACGGGGGTCGGTCCCGCGACCCCCGTGTACCACCCCCCACACCCGCGCGACCCCCCACCGGCACTCCTTGAGGAGACTCACCGATGTTCGGTCTCACCCGTGCGAAGAAGGCCGGCGCCGTGGCCCTGGCAACCGCCGCTGCCGCCGCCACCGCGTTGCTCGGCGCCCCCACCGCCGTCGCCGCCCCCCAGCCCATCGTCGGCGGTACGACGACGACCACGACCTCGTACCCGTTCATGATGCAGATCACGGACGCCTCCCAGAACCAGTTCTGCGGCGGCACCCTGGTCTCCGCGACCAAGGTGGTCACCGCGGCCCACTGCATGGTCGGCGAGACCACCAGCAGCGTGAGAGTCGTCGGCGGCCGCACCTACCTCAACGGCACCAACGGCACGGTCAGCCGGGTCAGCAAGATCTGGATCAACCCGAGCTACACGGACGCCACCAACGGTGACGACGTGGCCGTGCTGACCCTGTCGACCTCGATGCCGTACACGACGGCGTCGTACGTCTCCTCCTCCCAGACGAGCGTGTACGCGGCCGGCACCACGGCCCGCATCCTCGGCTGGGGCACCACCTCTTCGAACGGCAGCTCCTCCAACCAGCTGCGGACCGCGACCGTCCCGATCGTGTCCGACTCCAGCTGCAGGAGCTCCTACGGTTCGGACTTCGTCCAGACCGACATGGTTTGCGCCGGATACACCTCCGGCGGCACAGACACCTGCCAGGGCGACAGCGGCGGTCCCCTGCTCATCGGGGGCGTCCTGGCAGGGATCACTTCATGGGGAGAGGGCTGCGCGCAGGCCGGTTACCCGGGTGTCTACACCCGGCTGACCACCTTCTCCAGCCTCGTGACCACGCAGGTCAACTCGTAGGTCCCCAGAGATTCCTGAGGATCCCTCAGGTGAGAGACCGGGGGCGTTGCGGGCCACCACGAGCGGCCCGCAGCGCCCCCTATCCATGTGTGCCGGGACCAGGGGGACCCGGGAGACTCACAGGGACGGTCGGGTCGTAGGGACGGTCAGTGGGGTACGACCGTCCCGAACCGGATGTCGTACGGCGTCCCCGGGTGGAGCGTGGCGAGCATCCGCTCCCCCTCGGCGGTGACGTCCTCCCGCTGCGCCTTGGTGAGCCGGTCGAAGGGCTCGACGACGAGCGCGTCCGCGGTGAGTTTCCAGACGCCCGCGAGGAAGCCGTCGACGAGGAGCGTGCAGTAGGCCTGGTTGCCCTGCCAGCTGCGGCCCCAGTGCTCCTGCGGCACCACGCGGGTGCGGTCGGCGTGGGAGAGCAGCAGATTGTCGAACTCCGGCAGGAAGCGCGGCGGGGCCGGGGTGTCGCCGGCGGGGCGGGGCGCGTCGGGCAGGTCGAAGAGTTCGACGCCGTTCTCGTCGCGGAAGACCCGCAACTGGGGCCTGAGCCGCTCGAAGGCGTCGCGGAGGCGGGTGAGTCCTGCCCAGGTCTGCATGTCCTTCACGGAGGCGGGGCCGAAGGCGGCGAGATAGCGCAGGACGGTGGCATCGGGGGTGGGGACGGACTCGGCCGGGCGGCCGAGCCAGTGCTCGGCCGTGGTCAGCGCGACCTGGCCGCTCCTGCCCCACAGTCCGCGGGGGGTGACCTGGACGAGGGGGAGCCTGCAGCGGGCGGCGATGGCGAGAGCCTGCGGATCGGCGTCCGGCCACTCGACGAGGAGGGCCTCGCGCAACTGCTTCATGGTGCGCGGCTCGGCCTCGACGAGCTCCCGCGCGAGAAGGGCGAGCCGGTCGAGGTCGACGCCCTCAAGTCCCTTGCGGAAGTTGGTGAGTTCGCGGTCGCGGGCGGGCTGCACGAGAGGCCGCAGGGTGAGGCAGTCCTCGGCGGTGTGGGTGTGGATGGTCGAACGCATGGTGACGATCCGGACGACTTCCCGATCGGCCATCAGCTCCGACAGCGCCTCGGGGGTGAAGCCTTCGAGGCGGGCGGCGAGCGCGTAGTACGGCGGCTTGACGTTCTGGGCCTGGAGGCCGAGCAGATGCCCGACGGCGGCCTTCGCGGACAGACCGGACCGGCGCAGGAGCAGCTGCCGGTCGAGGGTCGCGCGGTTGAGGGCGCGGATGCCGAGCACGGGGGCCGACGTGGTCGTCTTCGTCATGAGAAACACGCTAGACCCGCTTGCGGACAGGTCTTGTCCGCAACTCTCACCGCGTCCTCGCGCGGTCCTCCCCACGATGTCATTTGCCCCGTATACCCTGCTCCGTGATCACGCCGACATCGGCCGACCCGAGAGCGAGAGGCAGCCACGATGTCCGAGCGACGCGCCCGACCCGCCCCGAAGAACTCCGGCGCCAAGAACTCCGGCGCCAAGAACTCCGGCGCCAAGGGCTCCAGGAAGTCCGTCTGGCGCCGCGCCCTGACCCCGCCCTCCGGATCTTCCGACGCTCCGGCGCCCGCCGACGAGCCACCCGCCTCCGAGACTGCCGAGCCGCCGAGCATCGTCCAGGCGGCCCTGTACCGCGACGGCGTACGCGTGTCCTCCCCCGCGACTCTCGCCGACACCTTCCGTGAACTGCGCGAACAGCCGTCCGGCATGGCCTGGATCGGCCTGGCCCGCCCTCCCGAGAACGAACTCCTCTCCCTGGCCGAGGAGTTCGACCTGCACCCGCTGGCCGTCGAGGACGCGATGGAGGCACACCAGCGCCCGAAGCTGGAGCGCTACGGCGACACGCTCTTCGTGGTCCTGCGGGCGGCCCGCTATCTGGACGCCCCCGAGGAGGTCGACTTCGGCGAGCTGCACGTGTTCGTGGGCCCGGACTTCGTGATCACGGTCCGGCACGGGGCGGCCCCCGACCTGTCGGCGGTGCGCCACCGCATGGAGAAGACACCGGAGTTGCTGAAGCTGGGCCCCGAGGCCGTCCTCTACGCCATCCTGGACGCGGTGGTCGACGGCTACGCGCCGGTCGTCGCGGGCGTCCAGAACGACATCGACGAGATCGAGACGGAGGTCTTCCGCGGCGACCCGGAGGTCTCCCGCCGCATCTACGAACTCTCCCGCGAAATGGTCGAGTTCCAGCGCGCGACCCGGCCCCTGGTCAGCATGCTGCACGCCCTGATGGCCGGCTTCGCCAAGTACGGCACGGACGAGGAACTGCAACGCTATCTGCGGGACGTGGCCGACCACGTCACCCACACCAGCGAACGAGTCGACGGCTTCCGCCAGGCCCTCACCGACATCCTCACGGTCAACGCCACTCTGGTCACGCAGCAACAGAACGCGGAGATGCGGGCGTTGGCGGAGGCGGGGTTCGAGCAGAACGAGGAGATCAAGAAGATCTCGTCGTGGGCGGCCATCCTGTTTGCTCCGACGCTGGTAGGAACCATCTACGGGATGAACTTCGACCACATGCCGGAGCTGAGCTGGAGGTTCGGGTATCCCTTCGCGATCGGCTTGATGGGGGTTGTCTGCACCACTTTGTACGTTATTTTCAAGCGACGGGACTGGCTCTGAGCGGCGATCTTGGACCGGCCCGTAGGGTGCTTCGATGCCTTTGCTGAACCTGCGGCACGCGGCTCGTGCGATCGTTCTGGACGGGGAGGACCGCATCCTGCTCTGCAGGTTCGTGCTTCCGGAGAGGGTGGTTTGGGCAACTCCCGGAGGAGGGATCGAGGCCGGCGAGTCACCTCGGGAGGCGTTGCGCCGCGAGCTGCGCGAGGAGATCGGGCTCGTGATCGACGGAACTCCGCCGCTCGTGTGGCAGCGGAAAGTCGTCGGGCCCGGCTATGTGAGCGGGTATGACGGCGCGATTGAGGACTACTTCCTCGTCCGCACTACTGCCTTCCGGCCGGACGGAGCGTTGTCGAGTGACGAGTTGGCCGCTGAAAACATCACGGGTTTCCGCTGGTGGCGCCTGTCAGAGATCGCCGACTATCAAGGATCGGATCTCTTTGGACCGCGTGATCTTGCGGATCCACTCACTCGATTGATCAAGGACGGAGTCCCCGATCAGCCACTGAAGCTTGGGCTGTAAGTCTGGTCGCTCGTTTTCGTCGGGTCTCATGCGGCGTCTCTTGCGCTGGGCCGGACTCAGTTCCATCGGCCGGCTCAGAGGCATGAAGGTGTCCGTGGTGCCGGGCTTCCTCCCGGCTGACCCAACTGCCCTTTGTGCGCCGCGTGATGGTGGCGGTAGCGGACTGCGCCAGTGTGCGAGCGGGAGCACTGCCTGCACGCGTACGGCCTGCGACAGCCGCTGGACGAGCGGCATCGTCCACACACATCGTGATCGTCTTGCCCCGCATTTTTCCGACCACGCCGTCACCAACTGTGAGCAGCGACCCAAAGGTTGCCTGTCGGCCGAGCCGGGCTCCGAGAGGAAGACGGTTGCCGTTTGGCAACTATAGTCATGAGGCAAGAAAGTGAGGTCGGACGTGCAGGGGAAGGAACCCGGATGTGCAAGTGGACGGAGGCCGCTCCGTTCGCTGACCACCGGCACGAAACGGCGGTGGCGAGTCCGGTGCTGCGGCGTTCCGCTCAGGCGGTCTGGCTGCCTGAGCCCTGGGCGTCGTGGATCCGGGCTGCCGCCACGTCACAGAACGCTTCGAGTCCCCGCAGCAGTGCGCCCCTGTGGGCGGCGGGCATCTGGTCGAGTACCGCCCGCAGCGCCTCCTCCCTGCGTGCGCGCAGGTCGACGAGGAACTCACGGCCGCGGCTGCTGAGGTGCAGGCGCACCTCGCGCCGGTCGGTCGGGCTCACCACGCGCTCGACGAAGCCGGCGGCCTGCAGGCGGTCGCACAGCCGACTGGTCGAGGGCGGCGTGGACGCGAGGCCGTCCGCGAGGGTGCGCAGGTTGATGTCGTCGTGGTGCTCGAGAATGAGCAGTACACGCAGCTGGGAGGCGGACACGGGCATTGTCGAGGCCCGGCCCCACAGGACTTCCAGCAGCTCCGCGGCCGTCGAGGTCACGCGCGCGACCTCGTCTGGCTCTGAGCGGGGGCGGAAGGAAGTCACAGTCACTCTCTCGCAGGCACCGGGGTGACGGTCAGCGTACTAAACGAGATGGCTGGCCAGGGATGGGCCGGACATCAGGCGCCGCCCTATCGCAGGGCGTCATTCCGTGCATGCGGTCTGTCAGCATCCGATGAAAGATTGGTGTGTTTACCATCGTGAACAGATTTGTGACCGCCGAGCGCGCTCTGCGTACGGCGGCGCCCCATCAGTTGCTCGACGCGGTCCGTCGTGTGCTCGCTGAGCAGTACGCGGCGGACTCCGTCGAGCTCTTCATGGCCGACTACGGCCTGACGGTGCTGCAGCCGGTGTCCGTGCTGCCGGACACCCTGGAGCCGGTGTCGGTGCACAACAGCCCGGCCGGCCGCGCCTTCGGTGCCCAGGAGCCGTTCATCGAGGGCCTCGCGGACGGCCTGGTCCGCGTGCACCTCCCTGTCACCGTGCGAGGAGACCGGCTCGGCGTCCTGTCGGTGACCCTGCCCGGCGGGGACCATGCGCGCGGTTGCCTGAAGGAGCTGGCGGAGATCGCCGAAGTGCTCGGGCATGAGGTGGTCGTGGCCGAACGGGACATGGACCTCTACCTGCAGGCGCGCCGCAAGGACCGGCTGACCCTGGCCGCCGAGATGCAGTGGCAGTTGCTTCCCGGCCGTTCCTGCGCCCGCCCGGAATTCGAACTGGGAGCCCAGCTGGAGCCCGCGTACGCGATCTTCGGCGACAACTTCGACTGGTCGGCGACCGCCGACCGGCTGATGCTGTACGTCTCCAACGGCATGGGCGAGGGGATCGAGGCTTCGCTGCTGACGAACCTGGCCATCAACGCCCTGCGCAACGCCCGGCGGGCGGGCATCTCCCTCGCCGACCAGGCGGCCCTAGCCGACCAGGCGGTCTACGCCCACTACCGGGGCCGCTGCTATCTGTCCGTCCTCATGTTCGACTTCGACCTGGTCAGCGGGCGGGCCCAGGTCGTGGACGCCGGTTCCCCGCAGTTGCTGCGCCTGCGGGGCGGCACGGTGGAGCGCGTCGCCTTCGAGGCGCAACTGCCGCTGGGCATGTTCGAGGAGACCGACTACGCGACGCAGGAGTTCGCGGTCGAGCCCGGCGACCGCCTCGTCTTCGTCAGTGACGGGGTCTACGCGGTCGCCTCCCCCAGGGGCGAGGCGTACGGGGATGCCGCGCTGGCCCGTGCGATCCAGTCCACCCGGCTGCTTCCCGCCGCCGAGGTCCCCCGGGCCGTCCTGCGGGAGCTGACGGGTCACCGCGGCCAGTCCGTACCGCACGACGACGCCCTGGTGGTCTGTCTGGACTGGCGCGGGCGGCCGGCATGACGGCCGTCACGCGAGCCGCCCAGGTTTCTGCCTGAGCGGTGCCAAACGACTGGTGCAGGAGTTCGCCATCGACAGCCGGCCCGGTCAGGGCACCACCGTTACCGTCGCCGCCTGGGCCTCCGGCGTGCCCTCACCCCGGCCGGGCTCGGGGTGAGCCGGGTATGGGACATCCAGCGCGGTCTTCCGCACTCGTTCCGACTACGGGCTGAGCGTCCTGCCACCGCTCTCCCACCTCCGCACACCGGCCGGGACGGCGCGGCACACGGACTGACGCGTTGACTTCTCTCACCGGTCCGGATTCTCCGACCGTGGCAATGCAGCATCCTGCGCACTGAGAAAGGCCTTCAGCCCACGACTCAGCGCGACCCTGTCACCCGGTTCCATCCCCCTCAATGCGACCGCCAGAGCCTGCACTCGACGCCCGACCACATCGCCGATCACATGCCGGCCAGGTGGGGTCAGGCTCAGCTGTACCTCGCGGCGTCTGTGCGGGTGGGACGCGCGTTCCAGCAGGCCGGCCGCCTCAAGGCGGTCGCACAGCCGACTGGCCGTGGGAAGCCCGATGTCCAGCCGCTCCGCCAGCGACGTGAGGTTCAGGCCCGGCGTCACCTCCAACGCACGCAGCGCCCTGAACTGATGCGAGGACAACCTCAGCGCCGCATCCTGCGCAGCGACGGACCACAGGTCCGCCAGTCTCCCCACAGCGTCGGCGATTTCCAGCGCGACGGCCTCAGGCTCATCACCCGGTCCCTTCGCCTGGTCTTCGCCGGGACCGTCGAGATGCGTCACGAACGAGTCACTTTCAGTAAACCCGGGTCCATGCAAATGCCATGCTCATTCAAACGCGGTACCCGAAGAGCAGACGCCCAAGCAACCGCTGTTGTGTGCGATCACTGAACGGGCCCATCTGCCCCTGCCCTGCGCTGATCACCAGACCCGCTCGCGGCCCGCCGCCTGGAGGACTGTCCGGGGGCATGAGGGCGCGGACGGCGGTGCCGTTTCCGCCCGGACGTCTTCGCGGCGGCGTGGCACCCGCAGGTCATCGACGCTCTGCTGCAGACGGCCAGGAATCCCGGCAACCGGGCTGGCGGCACGCCTACGGCGAGATCCCGCAGAGCGTCGCAGGGTGCGCCGGTCCAAGACAACCCCTTACAGAACCAGGCGGGTCAGCCGGCTGGATACACTTCCCCGTCGGGAGGAGCTGTTCCTCTGCCCGCGCCGGGATGGTCGGCAGGCGGCTTGATGTGAAGGAGTCCGAGCGTGGATGCCCCACATGCGGTGGGCGGACCCGGCCCGGTGGCGCCCGGGAGGGCCGCGTTGGAGGTGAGCCCGTTGCCCGGTGGTCGTTCTGGGATACGTGCCCGCGGTGAGATCAGCGTCCTCACGCGTCCGTCGTGGGAGCAGGCCCTGACACAGCTGGCCCGGCGGCACGCGGGCGTGTCGTACGTGGAGCTGTCGGATGTGGCGTTCGTCGACGTGGCCGGGGTGACCGCGCTGGCGCTCACCGCCATGAACCTGCCTGACGGGAGGGTTGTGGTCGAGAATCCCCCGCCGCAACTGCCGCGGGTGCTGGAGATGTTCTGGCCGGACCTGGACCGGATCGAGGTGGCTTCGTGATGAGCACGGTGACCACCCACGAGGCATTCGTGCACCCCGCCCTGTTCTACCGCACCGATCAGGAGTACACGCGGCAGACGGCGGCGTTCCTGCGCGAGGGCCTGACCAACGGTGAGCCGATGGCCGTGGCGGTGCCCGGCCCCAACCTGGAGCTGATCAAGGCAGGTCTGGGCTCGGACGCCGAGGGCATCCTGTTCCTGGACATGACCGAGGCCGGCCGCAACCCGGGGCGGATCATCCCCAAGGTGCTGCGCGGATTCGCCGACGCCCACCCGAACGGGCGGGTACGGATCATCGGCGAGCCGATCTGGGCGGGGCGCAGCGCGGTGGAGTACCCGGCGTGCGCGCAGCACGAGGCGCTGATCAACGCCGCGTTCGAGGGCCGGGCGGTGACGATCCTGTGCCCCTACGACGAGGTGCGGCTGGATCCGCAGGTGATCGCCGATGCGAAGGTCACCCACCCGACCCTCATCAGCGGGGAGGGCCATGAGTCGGTCAGCGACGTCTACGACTGGCAGGCGGTCGTCGACCGGTACAACCAGGAGCTGCCGCCGGTGCCGGACGCCGCTGCCTTCTCCTACGGCGGGGAGGACCTGCCGGCTGCCCGCCAGTTCGCTCTCGCTCAGGCGATGCGACTGGGCATGGCCGGGCAGCGGCTGATGGATGTGGAGCTGGCGGTCGCGGAGCTGACGACCAACAGCGTGGTCCACGGCGGAGGCCGCGGGACCCTCGCGGTCTGGGCCGAGCAGGAGCAGCTCGTGATCGAGGTCCGCGATGCGGGCCTGCTGACCGATCCGCTGGCCGGCCGCCGCCCGCCGAAGCCGGGCCAGTTGGGCGGCCGGGGGCTGATGCTGGTCAACTACGTGTCCGATCTGGTGCGCGTACACACCGGCGACGAGGGCACGACGGTGCGCATGTACCTCAGCCTGTAACCGCACGCGTGGGCGGCCCCCCTGTTCGGGCGGGCGGCCGCCCGCCCTGCGGAACTTGCATCAGCTGCCCAACGACATCGTCTGTGCCGCATCGTCTGTGCCCGCGCGCAGGCCGAAGACCGCCTCATCGAGAAGGACCTCGGCCTCCGCCAGGTCGCCCCCGGCGACGTGCTCGACAGCCTGCCGCATACGAGCGGTTCAACGAGGCTGCTTCTTCTTGATGTTTCCGATGTAGAGGTAGCAGGCCCCGTAGATGCAGACGGTAAGGAGCAGGAGCACCCAGCCGCCTGAGTTGCCCGCCGCGATCAACGCCACGGACAGGATGACTCCGGCCACGGCGAAGAGCGATGCGAACAGCATCCACCGCTTTACTGCCGCACGCTGTTCCATGGACCATCCGACATTCGGCATGTGCACTCCTTCGGTAGGGGTCCGGGGCCGGACCGAACCTGGGCCGGCCCCGGACATCGGGGTCTAGCCTCCGCTGACCGCGTTGGAGGCGATCTGCCCCACACTCCACGAGATGGCGTAGCAGCCGGCCGCGGCTCCCAGTGAGCCTCCCAGCGTCGCGGGTGCGGACGCGGCCACGGCGGCGCCGCAGGCCGCTCCTGCCAGGCCACCGGCCACCACCCCGGCGACATCGCCCCACAGCGCCCGGGCGTCTCCCTGATACAGATGCACGGCGCCCGTCGCGAAGTCTCCGACCGGGCCCAGTGCGCCCGCTACGGAACTGAGGCTGAGGGTGCCCTGGGGATCGATGCGGTTGACGGGGTCGCCCTCGGCGTACAGGTAGGGATTCTCCTCCAGGCCGGAGGGGTCGGGCTGGGTGAAGCGGCCGATGTTGGCGTCGTAGTAGCGGGCCTTCAGGTGGTACAGGCCGGTGGGATCCTGGTAGTTGCCGGCGAACCGGAAGGGCTGGGCGACCGGCTCGGATGACTGGGCCAGAATGCGTACACCGCGGGGGCTGTAGGTGTAGGTGTCGACCTTGTTGCCGTCCTCGTCGGCGAGGCCGACCACGCTGCCGATCGCGTCGGTGAGGTAGAAGTACGTCTTGCCCCCGGTCGTCATGGAGTTCAAGGTGCCCCCGGGCTCGCGGTTGAAGCCCATGTCCACGCCGGCTGTCGTCTTGGCCGAGAGGCCGAGCGGGCCGTTGTGGAAGAAGGTGTCGCCGAGGCGGATGCGTTCGCTCTGGTCGGTCGAGCCGTACTGTCCGGCGTAGGTCTTGCCGTTGACGCTGATCGAGCTGAGCTGGGAGTGGTCGCTCCAGGTTTCGCCGGTGCGGAGGTAGTCGTCGGTGGAGGCGGCGGCGGTCTCGTTGCCGATCGCGTCGTAGGACCAGGTGCCGGTGGTGCTGGACTTGCTGGTCAGCTGCTGGGCGTCGTTGTAGGTGTAGGTGGTGCCGCGCGGGCATCCCTGGTCGGTGCCCTGGGAGGTGAGGTTGCCGGCCAGGTCGTAGCAGTACTGCCAGGAATCGGCGATCGTGCCGGCCTTCTCCTCCTTGGCGTAGGAGAAGCGGCCCGCCCCGTCGTAGGTGTACGTGCGTTTCAGCCCGGTCGTGTTGTCGGTGCTGGTGCGGATCTTGGTGCCGTCGGTGGCGCTGTTCGTGCCGTAGCCGTACGTGTAGGCCAGGTCCACCAGGGTGCCCTGGTCGGAGGTCACCTTGATGGTCTGCGGCCGGCTGGACTTGTCGAGGCCGACCTTCTGCAGCGTTCCGCCGGGGTACGTGGTCGTCTCACGGACGTCGTTGTTGTCGTAGGTGTACTTGGTGATGCGGCCCTGCGGGTCCTTCAGCTGGGCAAGCTTGTTGACCTCGTTCCAGGTGTAGTCGGTCGTACCGGCCGGGTCCTGGTAGTAGTCGACGTTGCCGGCCGGGGTGTAGGCGAGCAGGGTCTGGGAGCCGTCCTGCAGGTGGCGGACCGTCTCGCGCTGCAGCGGATCGAACTCGTACTTGATGACGCCGGTGCCGTCCGAGCGCTGTGCGAGGTTTCCGTCACCGTCGTACCAGTACTCCACCCGGGCCTTGTTGGTGGAGTCGACGACGCGGATGCGGTCGAGGTTGTCGTAGGTGTAGGTGACGGTCACCCCGCGGGCGTCCGTCAGGGACTTGGTGCGGCCCAGTTCGTCGTAGGTGTAGGTCGTCCTGTCCAGCGGAGCCGGGGGCTTGGACCACTCGAGGTTGCCCTTGGCGTCGTAGTGGAAGTCGGTGGTGACCGTTTTCGTCGACGACATCTTCGTCTTCTGCGCGCAGCGCTGGCCCTCGAAGCCGCCGCAGGTGGGGGTGGCGGGGTTGTAGTCGTAGGACACGCTGCCGCCGCCGGTGCCGGTCTGTGCCACGGACTTGGTGTTGCCGGCTGTGTCGTAGGTGAAGGCGGTCTTCTCGCCGTCGGCGCTGGTGGAGTCCTTGGGTACGTCTGCGCCGGCGATGCTCTGCCAGGTGTTGACGGTCTTGCCGCCGGTCGGCAGAGAAAGGCTCTCCAGGTTGTTGCGGGTGTTGAAGCCGTAGTCGGTGACGTTGCCCGGGGTCGTGCCCGAGCCCATCGCGTCGGTGGCGGTGTCGAGGTTGTGGTTCGCGTCGAACTTCGTGGAACGCTTGTGCTGGAGGGCGTCCAGGACCTCGGTGACCTGGCCGTCGCCGTCGTGGGTGTACTTGGTGGCGTGCAGCTCCGGGTCGGTCGCGGTGGTGCTGCCCGCGGCGGTCGGCGCGGCGGCGCTGTAGCCGTAGGTCCACGTGGGTCCGGTGTGGCCGTCACTGTTGAAGCCGGTACCGCGCAGCATGGACGTGACACGGTTGGTGTCGTCGTAGGTGAAGACGGTGACCCGGCCTTCCGCGGTGGTGATCTTGTCTACGCGGCCTGAGGTGTCGTACCGGAAGGTGACCGTCTTGCCTTCGGCGTCCGTGGTGGTGGCCAGGTTGCCGTTCGCGTCGAGGTTGAACACGGCCGTGCGGCCCGTGTTGTCCTTGGCCTGCCACTGCGAGGCGCTCGTCTTGAGCAGGTCGACGAAGCGGCCGGAGCGGGTCTCGGTGAGCTTGAACCCCTTGTGCTCGCTGCCCTCATCGTGCTGCGTGACGGTAATGGTGCCCTTGTTGCGGTCGGTGACCTTGGTCAGCGTCCCGTTCGCGTTGTAGGTGTCCTTGGCGCCCGACTTCCACTTGGTGAGTGTGTAGGTGCCGTCGGCGTTCTTCTTCAGGTCCTGTGAGTAGCCCTTGGGTGTGGCGAAGGTGCCGTCGCTGTTCTTGCTGAAGCGGACGGTGGCTCCCGAGGCGTCGTAGAAGACGATCTCGTTGGAGGTGATGGCCAGGTAGCGCTCGTACTGCTGCCACCAGCGCTGGGAAACCTTTCCCCAGGGGGCGTCCAGCGAGTTGTAGGTCCGGGCCAGGGTCAGGCGCTGTCCTACGCCGGCGATGTCGAAGTCGGTCGCCGCCAGCATCAGGTTGCCGGTGGAGTAGTCGATCCGTGCGGTCAGCGCGTCGGTGATGGCGAACTTGGTGTAGCGATGCCAGGGGACGTCCCCCTGTCCCTCCGGCACCACGCTCAGGATCGCGGCATCGGCATCACTGGCGGCCGCGGACGCCTTCGTCTTTCCGGAGCCGCCCTTGGCCCGCTCGGCCTGCTCGCGCGACCAGGGCACAAGCTCATCGCTCGTCGGGTTGGTGGCCGCTTTGGATGTCCCGGGCTTGTTCGAGCCGACCTTCACCGCCGGCATGCTGAAGTCGGGGCTGTCCGAGCCCCACACCGTGGCAGGTTTGGTGTCGTCTGCCACCGCGCTCGCGCCCGGCAGTATCGATGCGGACAGCGCGGCGAACGTGACAAAAGCCAGTGCCGGCAGGCGGGTGGATCTCTTGCGGGCACGCCGCGGCGGCATGCCGAAGACACGCGGATGCATGGCTTCCCCCCATAGAAAGCAGATCCCAGCAACCCCATCGGTCACTAGGCGCCCACAACCTGTCACAGCAATCGCACAAGAGATCGGGCCGTTCCCGTGTTCCCGTCCACCATGCGGGTGGGAACCGGCCCCTCCTCTTCAGCTGGACAAAGGGTTCAGAAGGTGTGACGGGCGGCGGATCTCCCCCGGTCGAGGCGCCATGAGCGGGGCCTTCGCCATGGGGAGTTGACCGAAAGCTTTCCATCCGACAACTATTGAGCTCACGTCGCGGCACCTGCCCTGCCCCGACGGCCGAGCTGAGCTGCCCGCCCTGCCGGGCGCCGCTTGCCCGGGGGCATGGCCCGCGCGAGGATCCGCCTCATCATGTACACCGGCGCAAAAGAGACGAGTTGACCGTCTCCTGCATCCACCTGCAGGAAAACGAGAGAAAAGCTTTCCATCTGACAACAATCAGACTGGAATCTGTCAGACTCGTGACGCCACATGCGCCTCGCGGGCGGCTGGGTGCTACTTCATCGTATGTTCAACAGGGGGCCGGCCGTGCCGTGGTGGTGGAAGCGAAGACGTACTGAACCCACTTCGACGCACCCGGCCCCTCTCTTGGCTATCGGGTTGACTCAGGCCGACTTCCAGTGCCTCGTCCGTGTGATAGAGCATGCACGTGAGCGACTGGAAGACGCTGAGGACAGCACACCGGAGACAGTCCGCAACGCCTCGGGCGCTGAGCTGCTGTCACTGCTCTACCCGCGTGTCGGCACGGCTGTCGCCCACGACTGCGATGTGGCGATGCTGGCGTCCGAGATCCGCTACTTGGAAGCTGCTGTCGTCAACTTGGAGTCGTACGGCGGACACCAGTCGGTGCTGTGCGAGGGGTACACGCTCTTGGAGCGGATCGACTCCCTCAGGAGTGACGAACGGCAGGCGCAGCTGATCGACGGCATACTCACTCTGCCGCGGTCGGCTCCACGGGCCCCGTGCGACTGGTGAACGCCCCATGACCAGCGGATCTCGGTGATTGCATCAGACCCCGCCCCACGGCGGAACGCATACATGCCAAGGGCGATCAACCACAGCCAGCACGAGGGCCCCGCGCCTGCCTGGTCGAGGAGTTGGCGGCGCCGTGGCAGGCCGGGGTCGAGGGTCGTCGCCATGCTGCGGGAGGCGGGGTCCGCGAGCGGGCCGCGGAGACCGACGCCCGCCTCCAACTGGTCAGCGTCGAACGGCTGGTGGCCACGCTGAGCCATCTGCGGCACGACCTGTCGCGCGCGGTGCTCGGCCTGCTGTTCGGCGTCGACCGCTCCACCGTCACCCGCGCGATCGCAGAAGTACGCACGGCTCCCTGCGGATCGAGCATGCGCCGTCCCCGACCGTCCTGCCTGCGCCTTCGGACGCTGACGGATGTGTTCGCCTACGCCCAGGCCGAAGGCATCGAGCCGCGCCTGGACGCCACGGAGATCCAGGTCCGCCGGCCACCGGCCCTGCGGCCTGGCCGTATGCACGATGCCGCAGCCGCCCGCAACGAAGGCATCGCCGTCCGCTTCCAGCATTGTTCCTGAGCCGCGACCACCGCGGACAAGCGATCACACCGCCCAGAAACCTGCTCACCGGTCCGCCTGCACCGACGGCACTCAGGCCCAGGGGCTGACCACCGTGAAGGAGCTGTCGGCGCGGAACGTGTCGGTGTTCTGGTAGGGGTCCACGCGCAGGGCGTAGTCGTAGTGGCGGATGTAGCGGCCGGGGTAGTTGTACGACTCCAGGCGGACGGAGCCGGAGGCGCTGCCCGGGCGGGCGCAGTAGGTGGCGTCCTTCTTGAAGGTCTCGGTGCCGTTGCTGCTGTCGAAGCGGACCCGGAAGTCCCAGTGGCGGAGATAGCGGCCGGAGGAGTCGCGGAAGGAGTAGCAGTTGGCGTCGGCGAGGCCGGGTACGACGGTGAAGGTGGCGCTCTGCTTGACGGCGGTGCTGCTGGAGGTGCCCACCGGGTCGATGTAGCCGAGGCTGTCGGTGCGTACCACCGCGTACCGGTCGGGGTAGTTGACCGACCGCAGCGACCTGGAGGCGTTGGCGGGCAGGGTGACACCGCCGGGGACTGTCTCCTTCAGCACGGTGGCGTGGCGGATGAAGCCGGACAGCCCGGGCACCTCGGTGGGCGCGGACCAGGTGGCGAAGTTGTCGTAACTGTCGCTGTACCAGTACTTTCCGGCGCGGTAGCCGTCGTAGTAGATGCGCCAGCCGCCGTTGTCGAGCTGGACCAGGGCCGGACCCTCGACCCAGTCGCCGAAGCCCGCCCAGTCGCCCGTCTTGCGCAGGGTGTACGGGCCGGTGAGGCTGGAGGCGGTGGCGTACTCGATGTACTTCGTCGTCTCGTTCTTGGTGAACGCGTGGTAGGTGGAGCCGACCTTGACGATGAAGGTGTCGATGTAGTTCGGGCCGATACCGGACAGCTGGGTGGGCGCGGACCAGGTGGTCAGCGCCGCGTTGGTCGCCGTGATCTTGTAGGCGGTGAAGTGGGTGGCGGTGCTCGCCGCCGTCAGGGACACGACGACGTTGACGCTGCCGTCGGTGTCGATGAACCACTCAGGTGCCCAGGTGCGGGTCAGCCCGCTGATCGGGATCGTGTAGTTGTACAGGAACGTCCAGTTGACCCGGTCGGCGCTCCGGGCGAAACCGATCGTGTTGCCCGTCCAGTCGGTGGTGTAAGTGAGGTAGTAGTAGCCGTCGGTGTGCTTGAAGATGCTGGGGTCCCGGATCAGCCCGGACGGCGGGGTGTAGGCAGGCCCTTTCTGCAGGGTGAATCCGGTGGCGTCCGGCGAGTCGTACACATACAGGTTCGACTCACTGCTGTTGGTGAACGCGGTCATCGTGTACCGCGTGGCCTGCCCGGCCGGCGGGGCGGCAGCTGTCGCGGTGCCCTCAAAAACGGCGCCGCCCAGCAGGACCAGCAGCAGCGGGCCCAGCAGGGCGAGCAGCTTTCTTACGGTTCTGTTCACTCTTCCTCCGGGCTCGGCCAGTCCGCGCGTTTGCTCGATATATCGAACGATGTGCGGAACTTCGAGCAGAAGATAAGTTTGGGCCGCGGTTTCGTCAACGTTTCCGGCGAGTACCGTCGGCGCATTTCCTGGCCACCCGGATATCGAAGAAGCCGCGGTGTCACACACGTTGACTTCCACACGGGACCCCCTTTACGTTCAGCGCCAACCCCGTCCGGCAATTCGACCCACGTTCGAAATATCGGCCATTCGCGGTGCGAGAGCGGTCCCGCCCCCGGAAGGAACCCACCCCCCATGCCCGCAACCACGTGCTTTCCAGGCGCGAGCCCTTCGCCAACCCCACTGCCTGGACACCGGACTTCGACGCCCTCGAGGTGCAGGCGGTGTCTCGCGTGGGAGAACCGCCCGTCCACGCGATGACTTCTGCAAAAGGACGGTTCTTGGACGTCACCCGACGACAGCTCGGCCGGCTCGCCGCGGTCGGCGCCGGGGCGCTCGTGCTGCCGCACCTGCTGCCCCCGAGCAGGGCGGCGGCGACCGTACCTCCGGCCGGCACGTGGGGCGACCAGGGCGACGGCACTCTGACCTACGGTCCGCCGATCACGCAGAACGCCGTGTGCCCGCGCACCACTTGGGATGCCAACGGAGTCAGCCGAAGCGGCACCGGCTACGTCGACGTCGACTCGGGGCAATACGCCATCGCGACCACCGGAGTCTGTCCCGTGCGTCAGCGTGCGCAGCGGCAAGGTCGCAGGCGTCCACCGTGCGTCGAACGCGGACGGCACCGCCGTCGGCCGGTCAAGCCACCAGTGGCAGCCGCGCCCGCAGACCGGGGGGCGAGTTCGTCCTGGTCAGCCGCAACAGCGGCAAGGTGCTCGACGTCAGGGGAGGCAGTACGGCCGAGGGTGTCACGCTGATCCAGTACCGCGACGTCGGCAGTTGCAAATCGCTCTCTCGTCATCGAAAGGTGCAAGATGTCTTCCTCCGTCAGCAGACGGCGCCTTCTGCAAGCAGCCGGGGCCACGGTCGCCGCATCCGCAACGGGATCCTTCATGGGCGCATCTCCCGCGCAGGCGGCCGTTCCTCCCGCAAGGGCCGACATCGGGGTCTTGGCGCACCCCTTCGAACTCGGTCAGGTCCGGCTCACCGCAAGCCGGTGGCTGGACAACCAGAACCGAACGCAGAACTATCTACGGTTCGTCGATGTCGACCGACTGCTGTACAACTTCCGCGCCAACCACCGGCTCTCCACCAACGGCGCGGTTGCCACCGGCGGCTGGGACGCGCCGGACTTCCCCTTCCGTACCCACGTCCAAGGGCACTTCCTCACGGCCTGGGCACAGCTGTACGCCGTGAGCGGGGACACCGTCTGCCGGGACAAGGCCACCTACATGGTCGCGGAGCTGGCCAAGTGCCAGGCCAACAACAGCGCCGCCGGTTTCAGCGCCGGGTACCTCTCCGGCTACCCCGAGTCAGACTTCACCGCTCTGGAACAGCGGACCCTGAGCAACGGCAACGTGCCGTACTACACCATCCACAAGACCCTCGCCGGCCTGCTGGACGTATGGCGCCACATCGGCAGCACACAAGCCCGTGACGTGCTGCTCGCCCTGGCGGGATGGGTCGACTGGCGCACCGGCAGGCTGAGCGGCCAGCAGATGCAGACCATGCTGCAGACGGAGTTCGGCGGCATGAACACCGTGCTGACGGACCTCTACCAGCAGACAGGCGACGCGCGGTGGCTCACCGCCGCCCGGCGGTTCGACCACGCCGCGGTGTTCGACCCCCTGGCGTCCGGCCAGGACCAGCTCAGCGGACTGCATGCCAACACCCAGGTGCCCAAGTGGATCGGGGCCGCCCGGGAGTACAAGGCCACCGGCACGACGCGCTACCGGGACATCGCCACCAACGCCTGGAACTTCACCGTCAACGCGCACACCTACGCCATCGGCGGCAACAGCCAGGCGGAGCACTTCCGCGCTCCGAACGCCATCGCCGGCTACCTGAACAAGGACACGTGCGAAAGCTGCAACACCGTCAACATGCTCACCCTCACGCGGGAGTTGTTCGCGCTGGATCCGAACCGGGCCGCGCTGTTCGACTACTACGAGCAGGCGTGGCTCAACCAGATGATCGGCCAGCAGAACCCGGCCGACGGCCACGGTCACGTCACCTACTTCACTCCCCTCAATCCGGGCGGCCGCCGCGGTGTGGGCCCGGCGTGGGGCGGCGGCACCTGGAGCACCGACTACGGCACCTTCTGGTGCTGCCAGGGCACGGGCCTGGAGATGCACACCAGGCTGATGGACTCCCTCTACTTCCGCAGTGACGACACCCTGATCGTGAACCTGTTCGTGCCCTCGGTGCTCAACTGGTCGGAGCGCGGGATCACGGTCACCCAGACCACGTCGTACCCGAACAGCGACACCACGACCCTGCAAGTCACCGGCAACGTCAGCGGTACCTGGGCGATGCGCATCCGCATCCCGGGCTGGACCGCAGGGGCCACGATCAGCGTCAACGGCACGCGGCAGGACATCACCACCACGCCCGGCAGCTACGCCACCCTGACCCGCTCCTGGACCTCCGGCGACACGGTCACCGTCCGTCTGCCCATGCGGGTCGTCATGCGAGCGGCCAACGACAACCCGAACGTCGCCGCGATCACCTACGGCCCCGTGGTCCTGTCGGGCAACTACGGTGACGCCGGGCTCAGTTCCCTCCCGTCGCTGAACACGTCCTCGATCACCCGGACCAACGGCACTTCGCTCTCCTTCACCGCGACCGCCAACGGCTCCACCGTCAACCTGGGCCCGTTCCACGACGCGCACGGCCACAACTACACCGTCTACTGGAACACCAGCGACACCGTCCGGCTCGCCAACGTGGGCAGCGGTCTCGTGCTGGGCATCCAGAACATGTCCACGGCCGACGGTGGCCGCGCTCTGCAGTGGAACGACTCGGGCACCGCCGACCACGACTGGCAGATGATCGCCGACGGAAACGCGGTCCGCTTCCGCAACGCCCACAGCGGCAAGGTGCTCGGCGTCCTGAACATGTCGACGGCGGAAGGCGCGACCGTCCTGCAGTGGTCGGACAACGGCACCGCCGACCACCGATGGACGCTGCTCGACCAGGGAGACGGAACCTACAAGATCCGCAACGAGAACAGCGGCAAGTTGCTCGCCATCGCGAACAACTCCACTGCCGTGGGTGCGTTCGCGGTCCAGGACTCGGACGACGGCACTGCCGACAACCGGTGGCGCATCGTGAGGAACTAGGCCGCCGAGGAAGCACATCCTGGTCGGTCTCACGGGGCCGAACCGAAAACGCTCACCCAACGAATGAGGCCCGCATTGCGCAGACTACGTTTCAGCCGCGGTCATCTGGCCGTGGTGCTCGCGGCCCTGGTCGCGTCGGCGGCGACGCTCGTCGCCAATCCGGCTCAGGCGGCCACCACCAGCACCGTGCGCGGTGTCGGTAGTGGCCGGTGTCTCGATGTACCGGGTGCCGCCCAGACCGAGGGCACGAACGTGCAGGTCTGGGACTGCCACGGCGGGACGAACCAGCAATGGACACTGACGGACAACAACCAGCTGACCGTGTACGGCAACAAGTGCCTGGATGTCCCGGGCCACGCGACCACGGCCGGTACCCGGCCGGTGATCTGGTCCTGCAACGGCGGTACGAACCAGCAATGGCGGGTGAACGCCGACGGCACGATCGTCGCCGTGGAGTCCGGGCTGTGTCTGGACGTCAGCGGCGGCGCCACGGCCAACGGCACGGCGGTGCAGCTCTGGAACTGCAGCGGCGGCAGCAACCAGAAGTGGACCGGCCTGTCCGGGACGCCCAACTCGTGTTCTCTTCCGTCGACATACCGATGGACGTCGACCGGTCCGCTGGCGCAGCCGGCGAACGGCTGGGTGGCGCTCAAGGACTTCACCACCGTGACGTACAACGGCCGGCACCTGGTCTACGCGACCGTCTCTGACGGAACGTCGTGGGGCGCGATGACGTTCCAGCCCTTCACGAACTGGTCGGACATGGCCTCGGCCGGCCAGACGAAGATCAGCGGGTCCGCGGTGGCGCCCAAACTCTTCTACTTCGCGCCCAACAACATCTGGGTGCTGGTCTCGAACGGGTGGGGCACCGCCTGGCCCTTCAGCTACCGCACGTCGAGCGACCCCACCAACCCCAACAGCTGGTCAGCGCCACAGGAGCTGTTCACCGGCAGCCTCCCCACCGGCGGCCCGATCGACCCGACCGTGATCGCCGACGACCAGAACATGTACCTGTTCTTCGCCAATGACAAGGGCAGCATCTTCAAGTCGACCATGCCGATCGGGAACTTCCCGAGCAGTTTCGGCTCGTCGTACACGACGGTCATGAGCGACACGGAGAAGAACCTGTTCGAGGCGCCGGAGGTCTACAAGGTCCAGGGCCAGAACCAGTACCTGATGATCGTCGAGGCTCGTGGCGCGACCGAGCAGCGCTTCTTCCGCTCGTTCACGGCCTCCAGCCTGAACGGTCCGTGGACCGCGCAGGCCGCCACCGAGAGCAACCCCTTCGCGGGCAAGGCCAACAGCGGTGCCACCTGGACCAACGACATCAGCCACGGCGACCTGGTCCGCAACAACCCCGACCAGACCATGACAGTCGACCCCTGCAACCTGCAGTTCCTCTACCAGGGCTACGACCCCAACACCCCAAAGGACACCCCGTACCAGCGACTGCCGTACCGGCCTGGCCTGCTCACCCTGCAGCGCTGATCTGCGCGTACATGATCACAGGCTCGTGACCTTGCCCCTTGAGGGAGGCAAAGCACTTCCGCTTTGCCTCCCAGGACGGACCTCCCACGGTTCTTCCCCTACACAGACGACTGCTTCGTGTCTTACGCGTCCGCCGTCCTGACGGTCGCCGCGTCCGTCACGGCCGCGGTCCAGACCACCGCCACGGCCGCGCCGGGCTGGGCTGGGCTGGGCTGGGCAGGAACAGCTTCGAGCGAGGCCGCCGACGCAGGCCTGCGGGCCAACCCCACCAGGTTCCCCAGAGGCATGAAGGCGGCCGGCGACTACATCCACGGCAAGGGCCTGAAGTTCAGGATCCGGCACCTACCGGATTCCGGCGTCGGGAACCACCTCCATGGGCGTCACGAAGAAGCGCCACGGCTCGATCCCGGATCAGCCGTCTACTGGGCACACCCGCCCGTCACTTCCGCTCTGTCGTCCGGACGGGGAGAGGCTCGACCGAGCGCAGGTGCTCCCACTGCTTGGTGTTGCTCACGTGCAGCAGTGCGGCGGCCTGGCTGAGGGCGGCATCACGGGTGGACAGCGCGTTGAAGATCGCCTCGTACTCGGCCAGGGCGCGGCCGGCGGCTCTACGGGAAGGCGATCGCGGCGGCGGGCAGGGGCGTGCCGTGCGCCTCGCACATTTCGGCGATCGCCCGAGCGCGGTCGACCAGGGCGGCGGTGCGTCGCGGTAGCCGTACCTCATGCCCGGAACCGCTGGAACGCCATCGTGAACGCTGGTCGACGCGCACCCCACCACGGAGTGACCTGAAGAAGTTCCCGGCTCACGGCAACCGGGTGAGGGGTCTGTGACAACAAGGAAGCGGAGCCGGCCAGTTCCGGTGGCCGGGCTTTCCTCCAGTGACAGCATGCAAGGAGCACCTCACCCCCATGAACAACCCCACGAACGGCGGGCGCCGCGGGCGTCATCGCCGCCGCTGGACCGCCACCGCTGTACTGCTCGGTGTGCCCGCCGCCGTCGTGCCGTACCTCGTGTTCACGCAGGACGACTCGCAGGCCAGCAGTGCGCAGACCACGGTCGCGGCTCGGCCGTATGTGTGGAAGAACGCCCAGGTGGTGGGTGGCGGTTATGTCACCGGGCTGGTGTTCAACCCGCGGGAGAAGGGCCTGCTGTACGCGCGCACCGACATGGGTGGTGCCTACCGCTGGGACGCCGCGGCCGAGCAGTGGATCCCGTTGACCGACTGGATCGGCGAGAAGGACTGGAACCTGCTGGGCATCGACTCGGTGGCCACCGACCCCGTCGACCCCAAGCGGCTCTACCTCTCGGCGGGCACCTACACCAACGACTGGGCGGGCAACGGCGCGATCCTTCGCTCCACCGACAAGGGCCGCACCTTCAAGCGCACCGATCTGCCGTTCAAGGTGGGCGGCAACGAGGAAGGCCGCGGGGCGGGCGAGCGGCTGGTGGTCGACCCCGCGGACAACGGCACCCTCCTGCTGGGCACCCGTAAGAACGGCCTGTGGCGCAGCACCGACCACGGCGTGACGTGGCGTCAGGTCTCCTCGTTCCCCGTCAAGGACGGGGCGAGCAGCGGTGCGGGCATCTCCTTCGTGACGTACGGACCGGCCGGCAGCAAGACGATCTACGTCGGCGTCAACGACAAGTCCACCTCCCTGTACCGCTCCACCGACGGCGGCAGCACCTGGCAAGCCGTCTCCGGGCAGCCGACCGGCCAGCTGCCGCAGCACGGGGTGCTCTCCGGTGACGGCTCGCTGTACCTGACGTACACCGACAAGCTGGGGCCCAACGGCGTGACGGCGGGTTCGGTGTGGAAGTACACACCGGCCGGCGGGGCGTGGAAGAACATCTCCCCGTCCCAGGGCAGTTACGGCTTCTCCGGTCTGGCCGTCGACCCACGCAAGCCTTCCACGGTGATGGTCACCACCCTTGACCGCTGGTGGCCCGAGGACGAGGTCTACCGGACCACCAACGGCGGCACGACCTGGAAGGCCCTGGCCGACAAGTCGGTGCGCAGCGCCTCCGCCGCTCCTTACGTCGGCACGCACACCGGGCACTGGATGACCGCCCTGGCCATCGATCCCTTCAACTCCGGGCATGTGCTGTACGGCACCGGCAACGGCATCCTGCGCAGCAAGGACGCCAATGCCTCCGACAGCGGCGGCACCAGCCACTGGAGCAGCGGGGCCCGAGGGCTGGAGGAGACCGCGCTGATGGACGCGATCGCCCCGCCCGGCGGCGCCACCGTCATCACCTCCATGGGCGACCAGGGCGGCTTCCGCCACGACTCCCTCACCAAGGTGCCCTCCGGGCGCCTGAAGAACCCGCTGATGACCAACAGCACCGACATCGACTTCGCCCAGGCCAAGCCCGCGATGATGGTCCGCGTCGGCCGCGGCGGCGCGCAGGACGGCGCGTACTCCACCGACGGCGGCCGCAGCTGGCACGGCTTCAAGGCAGAGCCGGTGGCCAGTGCCCAGGACGGGCGTGTCGCGCTCGCGGCGGACGGCTCCGCCATCGTCTGGACCCAGGCAGGTCAGGCCCCGTACCGCTCGACGGACAAGGGAGCGAGCTGGTCCAGGGTCAACGGCCTGGGCACCGACGCCGTGGTCGTCGCCGACCGCTCCTCAGCGAGGACCTTCTACTCACTGTCCGGCGGCACGCTCTACGCCAGCACCGACGGCGGCGCGACCTTCACCGCCCGCTCCGGCAACCTGCCCGCCGGCAAGCTCAACGCCGTCCCCGGCATCGCCGGTGACCTGTGGATCGCCGGCGGCGATAAGGGGCTGCTGCACTCCACCGACGGCGGCCGTACCTTCACCACGCTCAGGTCCGTGCAGTCCGCCTCCGCCCTCGGCTTCGGCAAGGCCAAGCCGGGCGCCAACTACCAGGCCCTGTACCTGATCGGCACCGTCAAGAACGTCACCGGAGTCTTCCGCTCCACCGACAAGGGCGCCACCTGGCTCCGCGTCAACGACAACGCCCACCAGTGGGGCGCCATCGGCAGCGTCGGCGTCATCACCGGCGACCCCGACACCTACGGCCGCGTCTACGTCGGCACCAACGGACGCGGCCTCCAGTACGGCGACCCGTCCTGACCTCGAAGTTTCGTGACGGTCCGCCGACGGAGTCGGTGGACCGTTCTCGGCACCGTTCGCGCGTTGTCGGGAGCGGGCTCGCCAGAGCCCCGGTCCAGATTCCGTCTGGACCGGGGCTCTCGGCGTTCTCACTGCCTGGCTGACCGTCGGCTCAGTCGACGCTCAACCCCGAACTGACGGGCCGCCCTGCTCTCACGCCTCGCCTGGTGGGCAGCCGCGGGCCCGGCGTCGAGGTCTCCAGGTCCTCGACTTACTTGGTCGTCTGGTTGTCGAAGATCTCCTGGGTGTACTGGTCCATGGTCTTGGCGTCGACGTCGTCGCAGGCGTCGGGGCGCTTGCTTTGTGTGCCCTTGAGGTCCTTGACCTGCTTCTCCAAAGCGGCCTTACAGGCGGCGAGGTCGGGTTTCTCGCCGCTGCTGCTGCTGCAGGCGGTTGTCGTAGCGGCGAGGGCGAGCAGGACGGCTGTGATGGCTATACGGGTGCGCATATTTCCTCCTGAGACTGTTTGGCACAGATGGGCATCGTGCGGCAGGTGGGAGCCTGCTGAAGGTGCTGTGGCAGTGGTGAACAGCGCGTTCGCGGCCCTGTCCGACGGCGTCGTCACCGGAGTGCCGGTGAGGGCCGCGGAGAGGGAGTCCCCCCTGCCGCTCACGTCCCCAGACGAAGAGGAAGGCCACGATGCCGACGGTCAGGTCGACGGCCACCCCTCCCCTTAACCACTATTCCACTACTCGATTAGTGGAATGATGATGGAAGGGAGTGACGGGAGTTGTCAATAGGGACCCGAGCCCTGCGCTGCCAGGCGCTTCGCCCGGCGACGGTCGTGAAGGGTGAGCTCGGCAGCACGCGATGACACGTCACTGCAGCTCGCGCACGCCCTGACCACCGTCAGCACCCGCCGTGACAAATCGCCGCCGCGCACTTCCAACCCGCCCTCGATCACGGCTGCCGATGCAGGGTCCGCACCTGACTGACCACCGAAATGTCGGCCGATGGGCCCCTCTGGTCACTTCGGACACGACCAGATCTCGCCTCTTGCCTCTCCCGGACCCCGTTGACAACTGCCACCACTCCCTTCCATCATCATTCCACTAATCGAGTAGTGGAATGATGATGGAAGGGAGTGAGGGCCGTGGAGTACCGCATCGACAGGCGGAGCGGGGTCCCCGCCTTCCAGCAGATCGTGCAGCAGACCAAGCAGGCCCTGCGCCTTGGCGTACTGGTGCCGGGTGACCGGCTGCCCACCGCCAAGGACGTCGCCGAGACGAGCGCGGTCAATCCGAACACCACCCTCAAGGCGTACCGCGAGCTGGAGCGCGAGGGCCTGGTCGAACCGCGACCGGGTCTGGGCACCTTCGTACGTCGCACGCTGGGCCGCCCCGAGACGGGCACCGACTCGCCGCTGTACGGGGAGCTGGTGGCGTGGATGGCGAAGGCGGCCGGGGCCGGTCTGGAGCAGGAGGACGTGGCCGCGCTGGTCGCGTCGGCGCTGGAGCAGCAGTACGCCCCCGCCATCACGGCGGTCGCGGGGGCCACGACAACCAGGAGCACAGGTGAGTGACGTCATGTACGCGGGGCAGCCGGCGCTTGAGGCGCACGGGCTGGGGATGCGCTACCGGCGGGGCTGGGCGCTGCGGGAGTGCACCTTCCGGCTTCCGGCGGGCAGGATCTGCGGGCTGGTCGGCCCCAACGGGGCGGGCAAGACCACGCTGTTGAACATCGCGGCCCATGTCCTGAAGCCGACGCAGGGCTCGCTCAGTCTGTTCGGCGAGGCACCGGGCGCGGTTGAGTCCGGTCGGCGTACGGCCTTCCTCGCGCAGGAGAAGCCGCTGTTCCGTCGCTTCACCGTGGCGGAGACCCTGCGGCTGGGGCGGGAGCTGAACCCCGGCTGGGACCAGCGCGCCGCCGAGGACATCGTCCGCGCGGGCAACGTGCCCTTCGACGCGAAGGTCGGCACGCTCTCCGGCGGCCAGCGCACCCGCGTCGCCGTCGCCCTGGCTTTCGGCAAGCGCCCCGACCTGCTGCTGCTCGACGAGCCGATGGCGGACCTCGACCCGGTCGTGCGCCACGAGCTCATGGGCACTCTCCTCGCCGAGGCCGGCGAGCGTGGCACCACCGTGGTGATGTCCACCCACGTCCTCGCCGAACTGGACAACGTGTGCGACTTCCTCGTCGTCGTCTCCGGCGGCGGAGTGCGCGTCGCCGGTGACGTGGACGAGCTGATGACCATGCACACCGTGGTCACCGGGATCAAGGAGGGCGAGGGCCTGCCCGCCGCCCTCGGATACCACACCCTCGTCGAGGCCCGGACCAGCGGACGGCAGTTCACCGCGCTCATCCGCCCGGAGGGCCCGGTCACCGGCCCCTGGGAGGTGGCCGCCCCGAGCATGGAGGAACTCCTGCTCGCCTACCTCCGCTCACCCGACGCACCCCCGCTGATCACCCCCACCGCCCAGGTCCAGGGCCAGCCGTTCGGCACCGGGACGGTGGCGGCATGAGCACCTTCACCAACCCCTCGACCGGCGGCAGGAACGGAACAACGAACCGGACCATGAACGGCACAATGAACGCGACGAAGCACGCAACCAAGAACGGGGCCGGGAACACGAGCACCCCGCCCGCCGCCCGGCGCCCCCGCCTCAGCGGTATGACCTGGCTGGTCTGGCGCCAGCACCGGGCCGCGTTCTGGACCATCCTCGCCGCGACCGTGCTCTGCACGGCCTGGATGATCTACCAGCGCGGTCAGATGATGGACTTCCTCGACGCCTACGGCTTTCCCGCCAAGAACATCAACGACGCGGAGACGGAGTTCCAGCCGTACGCCGCCGCGTTCACTTCCGTCACCACCGGCCTCACGGCGATACCCGTCATACTCGGTGTCCTCCTCGGCGCCCCACTGCTCGCGAGCGACCTGGAGAACGGCACGGCCAAGCTGATCGCCGCCCAGTCCGTGAGCCGCAACCGCTGGCTCGCCACGAAGCTGGCCCTGGCCGGGCTGGTGGTCGTGGTCAGCACGGTGACACTGTCGGCGGTGTTCGCCTGGTGGTGGAACCCCATCAAGGCCCCCTACCTGGACTTCGACTGGACCTCCCGGGAGTTCTTCAACACCACGGGCCCGGTGCCCGTCGCCCTCTCCCTCCTCTCCGTGTTCGGCGGGGTGCTCATTGGTGTGATCCTGCGCCGCACGCTGGCGGCCATGGTCGTGACCCTCGGCTTCACCGTCGCCCTCCAGGCCGTCTGGGGCTACTTCAAGCTGTCGCTCGGCGACATCGTCACAGCCACCAGCAAGCCCGTCAGCCCCGGTGACCTGGTGATATTTCCAGACATGCCCCGCACCGCGCACGAGCTCGACGCCTCGTATGTCACCGGCGGCGGCAAACTGATCGACTTGACCACGTGTGCGGATGCGCAGACGGAGCAGGCGGCTCAGCTGTGCATGAAGAAGGCAGACATCGTGGGTGCGTCGGTGGATTACATCCCGATGTCGCAGATGAGCGGTATGCAGTGGTTCGGAGCATCGATTCTGTTCGCCCTGACCGCCGGGATCGTGGCCTTCCTCTTCATCTGGGGACGTAAGCGGCTCGTCTGAGGAGCCGTTCGCGCCCCCGCAGGGCAGAACGTCGAGCTGTCCTGGCGTCAGCGGCGGAGTGTCCTCCATCAGCGTCCAGGGTCTCTCGAGGTGGCTTGGCCAGCGCCCCTCATCGGTGCGGCGGCCGCAGGGGGCCGAGTCCACGCCCCCTGCGCCGCGCCGCTGAGCACCGGTCCAGGCTCGATCACCAGGCCACGTCGCCGTGACGGTCGCGGAAGGTTCCCGTCGGTCCGTCGGGCCCGATGGTGGCGAGTGCGACGATCGCGTCGGTCCCCTCCGTCACGGTCTGCGGCCCACTGTGCCCGTTGAAGTCGGTCGCGGTGTAGCCGGGGTCGGCCGCGTTCACCTTCACGTCCGGCCAGGACTTCGCGTACTGCGTGGTCAGCATGGTCACGGCGGCCTTCGACGCCGTGTAGAGCGGTGCGAGAGCCCGGCCCTCGGCGCGTGCGGCGTCGTGGGTCAGCTCGAACGACCCCATGCCGCTGGACACGTTCACGATGACCGGATGCGCGGACTTGCGCAGCAGGGGCAGGAACGCGTGCGTCACCCGGACGATCCCCACGACATTGACGTCGAACACCGTCGTCGCGTCAGCGGCCGTGAGCTGCTCGGCGGGGAGGTGCGGCCCGAGGACACCCGCGTTGTTGATCAGGACGTCGATGCCGCCTTCGCGAGCCGTGATGTCGGCGGCGGCCGCGGCGACCGACGCGTCGTCGGTCACGTCGATCCGGACGAAACGGGCGCCGAGTGCGTCGGCGGCGGCCTGGCCGCGCTCGTTGTCGCGAGCGCCGACGAGGACGGTGTGGCCGGCCGCGATCAGGCGGCGGGCGGTCTCGTACCCGAGGGACTTGTTGGCTCCGGTGATGAAGGTTGTGGTCATGCGTTCACTCTCGGGCCGTGACGAGGGGACAACCAGTGCCCCCCGCGACGGTAGGACTGCCAGTACCAGGCACAACGGCCGTACCGCGGCCACAATGGCCGAGTGGACGAGACCCTTGGCACGGCACTGCGCCGCTGGCGCGACCGGCTTTCTCCCGCCGACGTCGGGCGGCCCTCGCGGCCCGGACGACGTGCGGCGGGGTTGCGCCGCGAGGAGCTCGCCGACCTCGCGGGGCTGTCGGTCGACTACGTGGTGCGGCTGGAGCAGGGACGTGCGACGAGCCCTTCGGCACAGGTTGTCGCGAGCCTGGCCAGGGCACTGCAACTGCAGCCCATGGAGCGCGACTACGCCTACCGGCTGGCCGGCCTCCTCCCTCCCCAGGAGGGGATGATCTCCACGCATGTCCCGGCGGGGGTCCAACGCATGCTGGCTCGTCTCGGGGAGTACCCCGTGGGCGTGTTCAGCGCCGACTGGACCCTGCTGTCCTGGACCCCCTCCTGGGCGGCGCTCCTGGGCGACCCCGGCGCCCGGACACCCGTCGAGCGGAACCTGGTGCGGGCGGTGTTCGCCACGGGACCCTCGGGGCTCGCATCCTGGCCCGTGCTGCAGGACGGCGACACCCTGTCCACCGCCCTCGTCGCCGATCTGCGCACGGCTCTCGTCACCTATCCACGCGACCGTGGCCTGATCGACCTGGTCGAGGAACTGCGGTCCGCCAGCGCGGAGTTCGCCCGGCTGTGGGACGAGGGCGCGGTCGGTCCGCACGTCTCTGCCCGCAAGACCGTCGTACACCCCCAGGTCGGCGAGGTGACCTGCGACTGCGACGTACTGACCGTCCCGGGCTGCGACATCCGCCTCGTCGTCTACACGGTGGCCGCGGGTTCCGCCGACGCGGAGAAGCTGGAGTTCCTCCGGGTCACGAGCGGCGCGGGCGCGGACGGCGCCTCGCCGCAGGGACCCGGCCTGTTCTCCACGCCGTGACGGACGAGGTCCGCAACGGCTCCGCCGCCAGGCGGACCCTGACCACGGCACCGCGCGGGTCGTGGGAGACCGGGGTCACAGTGTCGTTGCGGGCAAGGTCACAGCCGTGCCCTCTGCTGCTCGTTCGTCGATCTGGCCTAGCATCCGAGCATGACGGTCCTGCCTGACGACGGGCTCTCGCTGGCCGCCGAGTTCCCTGACGCGAACCTTGATCAGTGGCACAGCCTGGTGGCCGGTGTCCTGCGCAAGTCGGGCAAGGAAGTCTCCGGCGCGGCAGCGGAGGACGCCCTGTCCACCGCGCTCGAGGACGGGCTGCGCACCCGCCCCCTGTACACCGCGCACGACGCCGCACCCGACCCCGGCTTCCCCGGTTTCGCGCCCTTCGTGCGCGGCGCCCGTGCCGAGGGGAACACCGCCGGCGGCTGGGACGTACGGCAGCGGCACGCGGTCGCCGACAACGGTGCGGTGCTCACCGACCTGGAGAACGGTGTCACCTCGCTGTGGCTGGTCGCCGGCGAGGGCGGCATCCCGGTCGCCTCGCTCGGCCAGGTCCTCGACGGGGTCTACCTGGACCTCGCGCCGGTCGTCCTGGACGCGGGAGGTCAATTCCCGGCCGCCGCACAGGAGTTGCTGCGGATCTACGAGGAGCGCGGCATCGACGGCGAGGCCGTGCGCGGCAACCTCGGCGCCGATCCGCTCGGCCACGAGGCCCGTACCGGCGAGGTGTCGGACTTCGCGCCCGTCGTCCCGCTCGCGCGCAAGTGCGTCGAGGAGTACCCGGGGCTGCGGGCGCTGACCGTGGACGCGCTGCCGTACCACGAGGCCGGCGGTTCGGCCGCGCAGGAGCTGGGCGCCTCGATCGCCACCGGTGTCGCCTATCTGCGGGGGCTGACCGAGGCCGGGCTGAGCGTCGAACAGGCCTGTGGGCAGCTGGAGTTCAGGTACGCGGCGACAGCCGACCAGTTCCTGACGATCGCCAAGCTGCGGGCCGCGCGCCGGCTGTGGGCGCGGGTCGCCGAGGTGTGCGGGGCACCCGGTGCGGGTGCGCAGGCGCAGCACGCCGTGGTGTCGCCGGTGATGATGACCCGCCGCGACCCGTGGGTGAACATGCTGCGGGCGACGATCGCCACCCTCGCCGCCGGGGTCGGCGGGGCGGAGGCCGTCACCGTGCTGCCCTTCGACCACGCGCTCGGCCTGCCGGACGCGTTCGCGCGCCGTGTCGCCCGCAACACCTCGACGATCCTGGTCGAGGAGTCGCACCTGTCCCGGGTCATCGACCCCGCGGGCGGCTCCTGGTACGTGGAGCAGTTGACCGACGAACTCGCCGAGGCCGCCTGGCGGTTCTTCCGGACGATCGAACGCGACGGCGGCCAGGCGGCCGTCCTGCGCTCCGGCCGGCTCCGCACCGACCTCGCCACGACGTGGGCGCAGCGCTCGAAGAAGCTCGCCACCCGGCGCGAACCCGTCACCGGCGTCAGCGAGTTCCCGCACCTCGACGAGAAGCCCGTACAGCGTGCCGCGGCGCCCGAGCCTCGCACCGGCGGTCTGCCCCGCGTGCGGCGCGACGAGGCGTACGAGGACCTGCGCGCCCGCTCCGACGCCCACCTCGCGGCGACCGGGTCCCGGCCGCGTGTCTTCCTGGCCGCGCTCGGTCCCGCCGCCGCCCACACCGCGCGCCTGACCTTCGCCGCCAACCTCTTCCAGGCCGGTGGCATCGAGCCGGTCACCGAGGGCACCTTCGAGGAGAGCGGCGCCACCGAGGTCTGCCTGTGCTCCAGCGACGCCCTGTACGAGGAGCGGGCCGACGAGGTCGCGGAAACCCTCAAGTCGGCAGGCGCGCAGCACGTGTTCCTCGCCGGGCGGCCCGGACAGTACTCCGGCGTGGACTCCTATGTCTTCGCGGGCTGCGACGCTGTCGCCGTGCTCACCGCCACCCTCGACCGCATGGGAGTGTCCTGATGGGAATCCCCGACTTCACCGGCATCGAGCTGGGGACCCCGACCACCGACGGCGGCGCCGACGAGTGGCGTACGGCCGTCAAGAACGCCACCGAGGGCGCCGAGCCCGTCTGGGAGACGCCGGAGGGCATCGAGGTCAAGCCGCTGTACACGGGCGCCGACCTGGAGGGCCTGGACTTCCTGGAGACGTACCCGGGCGTGGCCCCGTACCTGCGCGGCCCGTACCCGACGATGTACGTCAACCAGCCGTGGACGATCCGCCAGTACGCGGGCTTCTCCACCGCCGAGGAGTCCAACGCCTTCTACCGCCGCAACCTCGCGGCCGGCCAGAAGGGCCTGTCGGTCGCCTTCGACCTGCCCACGCACCGCGGCTACGACAGCGACCACCCGCGCGTGACCGGTGACGTCGGCATGGCGGGCGTGGCCATCGACTCGATCTACGACATGCGGCAGCTGTTCGACGGCATTCCGCTGGACAAGATGTCCGTGTCGATGACGATGAACGGCGCCGTGCTGCCGGTGCTGGCGCTGTACATCGTGGCGGCGGAGGAACAGGGCGTACCGCCCGAGAAGTTGGCCGGGACCATCCAGAACGACATCCTCAAGGAGTTCATGGTCCGCAACACCTACATCTATCCGCCGAAGCCGTCGATGCGGATCATCTCCGACATCTTCGCGTTCACCTCGCAGCGGATGCCCCGGTACAACTCGATCTCCATCTCCGGCTACCACATTCAGGAGGCCGGCGCGACGGCCGACCTGGAGCTGGCGTACACCCTCGCGGACGGGGTCGAGTACATCCGTGCGGGACGCGAAGTCGGCCTGGACGTCGACGCGTTCGCGCCCCGGCTGTCCTTCTTCTGGGCGATCGGCATGAACTTCTTCATGGAGATCGCCAAGCTGCGGGCGGCGCGGCTGCTGTGGGCGAAGCTGGTGAAGCAGTTCGACCCGCAGAACCCCAAGTCCCTCTCCCTGCGCACCCATTCGCAGACCTCCGGCTGGTCGCTGACCGCGCAGGACGTGTTCAACAACGTCACGCGCACGTGCGTCGAGGCGATGGCGGCGACCCAGGGCCACACGCAGTCGCTGCACACCAACGCCCTCGACGAGGCACTGGCGTTGCCCACCGACTTCTCGGCGCGCATCGCCCGCAACACCCAGCTGCTGATCCAGCAGGAGTCCGGCACCACCCGGGTCATCGACCCGTGGGGCGGCAGCGCGTATGTCGAGAAACTGACGTACGACCTCGCCCGCCGTGCCTGGCAGCACATCCAGGAGGTGGAGGCGGCGGGCGGCATGGCCAAGGCGATCGACGCCGGCATCCCCAAGCTGCGCATCGAGGAGGCCGCGGCCCGCACCCAGGCCCGCATCGACTCCGGCCGCCAGCCCGTCATCGGCGTCAACAAGTACCGCGTCGAGACCGACGAGGCGATCGAGGTCCTCAAGGTCGACAACTCCTCCGTGCGCACCCAGCAGATCGAGAAGCTGCGGCGGCTGCGCGCGGAGCGGGACGAGACCGCCTGTCGGGACGCCCTCGACGCGCTGACCCGGGCCGCCGACGGCGAGGGCAACCTGCTGGAGCTGGCCGTGCGCGCGGCCCGCGCCAAGGCCACCGTCGGCGAGATCTCCGACGCCCTGGAGAAGGTCTACGGCCGCCACGCGAGCCAGATCCGTACGATCTCCGGCGTGTACCGCAACGAAGCAGGGGAGTCGGAGAACGTGGACCGCACCCGCGCGCTGGTGGACGCCTTCGAGGAGGCCGAGGGCCGCAGGCCGCGCATCCTGGTCGCCAAGATGGGCCAGGACGGCCACGACCGCGGCCAGAAGGTGATCGCCACCGCCTTCGCCGACCTCGGTTTCGACGTCGACGTCGGCCCGCTGTTCCAGACCCCGGGCGAGGTGGCCCGCCAGGCCGTCGAGGCGGACGTGCACATCGTCGGCGTCTCGTCGCTGGCGGCCGGTCACCTCACCCTCGTACCGGCGCTGCGCGAGGCGCTGGCCGAGGAGGGCCGGGAGGACATCATGATCGTGGTGGGCGGGGTCATCCCGCCGCAGGACGTGCCGACCCTCCTGGAGATGGGCGCGGCGGCCGTGTTCCCGCCGGGGACGGTGATCCCGGACGCGGCGTACGACCTGGTGGAGCGTCTGTCGGCCGACCTCGGGCACGGGCAGTGATCGAGCTCGACGCGTATGTGAAGGGCGTGCTCGACGGGAAGCGGGCGATCGTCGCCCGCGCCATCACCCTCGTCGAGTCCACCCACCCCCGACACCGGTCACTGGCCCAGGAGTTGCTCACCGAGCTGCTTCCGCACAGCGGCCGGGCCCGGCGGATCGGGGTCAGCGGGGTGCCGGGCGTGGGGAAGTCGACGTTCATCGACGCGTTCGGCACCATGCTCACCTCGCTGGGACACCGGGTGGCCGTGCTCGCCGTGGACCCGTCCTCCAGCCGTACGGGCGGCTCGATCCTGGGCGACAAGACCCGGATGGAGCGCCTGGCCGTCGACCCGGCCGCCTTCGTCCGGCCCTCCCCCAGCGCGGGCACGCTCGGTGGGGTGGCGAAGGCGACCCGGGAGTCGATGGTCGTGATGGAGGCCGCCGGCTACGACGTGATCCTGGTCGAGACCGTCGGCGTCGGGCAGTCGGAGACCGCGGTGGCCGACATGGTCGACTCCTTCCTGCTGCTGAGTCTGGCCCGCACCGGCGACCAACTCCAGGGCATCAAGAAGGGTGTTCTGGAGCTGGCCGACGTGATCGCGGTCAACAAGGCGGACGGCCCGCACGAGCGCGACGCCCGCGCTGCCGCACGTGAACTGGCGGGCGCCCTGCGGCTCATGCACGGCAAGGACGCCTTCTGGACTCCCCCGGTGCTCAGTTGCAGCGCCCGCGAGGCGACCGGCCTGGACGTGGTGTGGGAACGCCTGGAACAGCACCGGAGCCTCCTCGACTCGACCGGTCGGCTCACTGCCAAGCGCCGGGACCAGCAGGTCGGTTGGGCCTGGGCGATGGTCCGGGACGAACTGCTCGGCCGTCTGCACGCCGACCCAGCCGTCCAGTCCCTCGCCCCGGACCTCGAACAGCAGGTCCGCGACGGCCGGTTGACGGCCACACTCGCCGCCGAGCGCATCCTCGGGGCGTTCGGCGGCATCACGAGGAACTGACCGCCCGGCACCTGAATGGCGGTCACTCGTGGCGCCGGGCTCTGAACTTCAGTGCGCGGCCAGCCACTTGGCCGACCAGGTCGCCGACGCCCTGGGGGGCGCAGCCCCAACCCGCCTGGTTCGGCGGGGGCTGCTGGAGTTCACCGGTGAGAGCGGGGCCCGCGGAACTCACGCGGCCGGTGGAGGCGTGGCCTGCTGATCCGGCCCCTGCTGCGCCTGCCCCCGCTCCCGCACCTTGGCGACGGCCGCCGCCATCTGCTGTTGCACCTGTTCCGGCACCGCAGCTCCATGGATGGCACCCATCAGCTCCTGGGCGAGCTCGTGCAGCTTGGTGTTGGTGTTCTGGGAGGCGGTGACCAGCACCGTCCAGGCGTCCTCGGCACTCAGCCCGAAGGAAGCCATGACGATCCCGCGGGCCACGTCGATGGCCGGTCTGGTCCGCATGGCCCGGCGCAGCTGGTCGACCTCCAGGCGCAGTTCCTGATCGACATCCATGGGCTGCGGCTGTTCCTCCACGGCGGGGACATGACCGGGAGGGCCGGGGACAGGACCAGGCACGGGTCCGGCGGCCGGGGCTCCCGGACCTTCGGGCCGCGCGGAATGCTCGGTCACGAACAGCTCCCGGGCCCCGGTCAGCTCGAGCAGGCGTCCGACGGCCGGACTGTACGCCCGGACGGTGACCGTCTTGCCCTGGTCGAGGGCCTCCCGGCGCAGGCTCAGCAGGACGTTGAAGCCACCGCAGTCACAGAACCGGACCTCGTCGAGATCCAGGTCCACACCGGTGGCCGAGTGGTCGAGGACGGCGTTGAGCTCGGACTGAAGCTCCTGGGCTCCCAGGTCGAACTCTCCCCGACAGATGACAACCGTTCGTTCCCCGGCCGGCAGAACCTCGATCGTGGCCAGACACGGCGGGCGCGCGTCCAGCGTGGTGAGGGGCTGCGCCGAGTGCGCAGGCTCCGGCATGACCCTCTCCCTCATGTGCTCGGCTGCCTCTGTCCCTCAGATTCCCTTCTGCCGCCAACATACGTCAACCAATACACGAAATAAAGTTCGGGTTTTTGAATACGTGAATGCTTGGTCGCTAGACTGCTGCCATGGATGGAGTGCCCGAGTCTCACACCGGATGGACGTTCGTCACCAACCACGCAAGGGTGCTGGCCGCGATCGCCGACAACCCCAGCACCCGGATCCGCGACATCGCCGCACACTGCCGCCTCACCGAACGCGCCGTGCAGAAGATCATTTCCGATCTGGAGCAGGACGGGTACCTCTCGCACGTGCGGGAGGGGCGCACGAACTCCTACCGCATCGACCCCGGCAAGGTCCTGCGCCATCCCGCCGAGGCGGGCCTGACGGTGGCGTCGCTGCTCTCCCTGCTCGTCCAGGACGAGGCGGACCGCAGCCCGCTCCCCGACAGGCGGCCCACCCCGGCCTGACACCGCGGCGAACGGAACCTGTCACGGCCCAGGCCCCGGCAGGTTCGCGGGCCTGGGCAGGCTCGGCGGGACGGCACTCCCGCGATCACGACGGCCGTTGCCCCACCGCCACGCCACCGAATGCCCCACTCCCACGTCCGCCGCCCTCCAGGACACCGGGCGCCGGCGGGCCGGCGTCACCGCTCCCGTCGGTCGCACGCTCAAGCCGCCGCGCCGAACCACCTGGGCAGTCGGTCCAGCAGTTCGGCCTGGTCCTCGCCGGCCCATGCCACGTGGCCGTCCGGGCGCAGCAGTACCGCGGGGGCGTCCAGTTCCTCGCCGGTGTCGACGACGTGGTCGACCCGGTCCGCCCAGCCCGCCACCGAGAGGCGCCCGGTGCCGTCGAGCAGCAGTCCGCGGCCGCCGCGCATCAGCTCGTAGAGGCGGCCTCGCCGGAGCGTGAGGTCCCGCAGGCGTCGGCCGAGCAGCTCGGGGCCCTCGCCGAAGTCGTAGCGGACGCCGATCGCGGTGATCCTCTCGATCAGGTACCGGTTCACCTCGTCGAAGTCCATCAGCCGGGACAGCAGCCGACGCACCGCCTGCGGCCCGGGCTCGGTCGACAGCAGCTCCATCTGCGCCCGGGTGTTGTTCAGTACCTCGGCGGCCACCGGGTGCCGTTCGGTGTGGTAGCTGTCCAGCAGGTCCTCGGGTGCCCAGCCGGCCACCTCCGCGGCCAGTTTCCAGCCCAGGTTGAACGCGTCCTGGATGCCGAGGTTGAGCCCCTGTCCGCCCACCGGCGGATGGACGTGGGCGGCGTCGCCGGCCAGCAGCACCCGGCCGACCCGGTAGCGGTCGGCCTGCCGGGTGGCGTCGCCGAAGCGGGAGAGCCAGCGCGGTGAGTGCACGCCGAAGTCGGTGCCGGCGACCGCCCGGAGCTGTCGTTTGAACTCCTCCAGGGTCGGTGCGACCGCGCGGTCCTTGCTCACCCCCTCGGCGGGCACGACGACGCGGTACAGCCCGTCCCCGACGGGCCCGAGACCGAACAGCTTCTGGGTGCGTCGGACTTCGGTCACCACGGCGGTGACCGTCTCCGGCGCCACGCCCACCTCCATCGCGCCGAGCAGCGTCTCGGCCTTGGCGGGCGCGCCGGGAAAGCCGACGCCGAGCAGCTTGCGCACGGTGCTGCGGCCGCCGTCGCAGCCGACGAGCCAGCGCGAGCGCAGTCGCGTGCCGTCGGCGAGTTCCGCGCTCACCCCCTCGTCGTCCTGGCTCAGCCCGACCAGCTCGCAGCCGCGCCGGACCTCGGCGCCGAGCTCGACGGCATGCTCGGCCAGCAGGCGGTCGGTGACCGTCTGCGGAATGCCGAGGACGTAGGCGTGCGCACTGTCCAGCCGGTCCGGCCAGGGCTTGTCGATGGCGGCGAAGAAGCCGCCGGCCTTGGACTGCTTCCCGTGCGCGAGGAACCGCTCCAGCAGCCCGCGCTGGTCCAACACCTCGATGCTGCGCACGTGCAGACCGAGCGAGCGGACGATCTCGGTCGGCTCCGCCGCCTTCTCCAGTACGACCACCCGTACACCGTGCAGCCGCAGTTCGGCCGTCAGCATCAGTCCGGTCGGTCCGCCGCCGACGACGGTCACGTCGATCATCGGATCCCCCTCCGTGTCTCGGACGGCGATTGTGCGGCACGACGGGGATCTTGCCGCAAGGCCCCCCGTGAGCTATACGTTGAAGAGGGCAAGGAGAGCGGTGATCTCCTTGCCTTTCCTCATGAGCGTCCCGTCGCGTACAGCCGCCCTCAGGACGGCTGGAGGTAGCGCGCCAGCAGGTCGTCGAGCGTCACCATGCCCGTCAGCGTGCCCGTCCCGTCCCGGACGACCGCCAGGGACGCCCGGTTGCGGCGGAGCAGGTCGATCGCGTCGGCGACCTTGGTGCCCTCCGTCAGCTCCGGGACCGGGCGGGCCAGGGTGCGGGCGGTGACGGTGCGGCCCCGGGCGCGGGCGACCAGGGCGTCGCGCGCGTGGAGCGAGCCGAGGACGAGGTCGCCCTCGCGGACCAGCATGCGGGTGCGGTCGTGGTCGGCGGCCGTGCGCAGGATGGTGTCGAGGTCTGCGGCGCCCGCCACCGACGTGATCTCCGCCGCCGGGATCCGGAGGTCGGCGACCGGGGTGTCGGGCTCGGTGAGGGAGCGGGTGAGCAGGTCCGAGTCGACCTCGCTGATCAGTCCCAGCCGCTCCGACTCCTCGACCAGGTGGGCGAGTTGCTCACGGTTGTGCACGGCGGTCAGCTCGTCGCGCGGGGTGACCCGGCACAGCCGTACCAGCGCGTTGCTCATCCTGTTCAGGACCGAGAGCAGCGGCCGCACGGCCTTGACCACGCCTCGGAAGGGCGGCGAGAGCAGCATCGCGGAGCGCTCGGGGTGGGCGATCGCCCAGGACTTGGGGGCCATCTCGCCGAGCACCATGTGCAGGAACACCACGACGACCATGGCGAACACGAAGGCGATGCCGTAGCTGAGCGCGCTGGGCAGGCCCAAGTGGTGCAGCAGCGGGTCGAGTTCGTGGGAGATCGCGGGCTTGGAGACCGAGCCCAGGCCCAGGGTGCAGACGGTGATGCCGAGCTGGGCGCCGGCCAGCATCAGCGACAGTTCGCGCATCCCGGCCAGGGCCGCCTTCGCCCCGCGCCGTCCCTCGGCCGCGGCCTTCTCCATGCGGTGCCGCTTGGCGGCGACCAGCGCGAACTCGGCGGCGACGAAGAAGCCGCTGCCGATCAGCAGCAGGACGGTGACGAGGAGCGCCATCGGGAAACTCATGCCGACTTCACCTTCTCCACGCGGACGCGTTCCGGCACGTGCCGGTCCAGTGTCCGTACGTCGATCACCGCACGGCCTCCGTCGAGCAGCTCGACGGTGACCCGGTCCCCGATCGCGGGGAAGCGGCCGAGGCGGTCCACGACCAGCCCCGCGACGGTGTCGTAGTCCTTCTCCTCGGGCAGTTCGACGCCGGTGGCGTCGGCGATCTCGTCGAGGCGGCGGCCCGCGTCGACCAGCCAGCCGTCCCCGTCGGGCACGGCGAGTTCGGTGACGGTGTCGGTCTCGTCGGCGATGTCGCCGACGAGTTCCTCGGCGATGTCCTCGTAGGTGACGATGCCGGCGACGCCGCCGTGCTCGTCCAGGACGACCGCGAACTCGTCGTCCCGCTCCCGCATCTGCGTGACCGCCTCCGGCAACGGGAGGGTGTCGGGCAGCAGCAGCGGGGTGCGGGCGAGGGCGCCCGCGGTGACCCGGGTCAGCTCATGGGCCGGCAGGCGCGTCAACTCCCGTACGCCCAGGACGCCCGGGACGTCGTCGGGGTGGTCGCCGAGGACGGGGTAGGTGGAGTGGCCGTGCGCGGCGATCAGGTCGACGGCCTCGGCGGCGGTGGCGTCCTTGCGGACGAAGACGGCGTCGACGCGGGGCACCATCACCTCGTCGAGGGTGCGCTCGGAGAACTCCAGAGCGTGGTCGAGGAGTTCGGCGGTGTCCCGGGGCAGTTCGCCCTGCTCGTGGGACTCGCCGATGAGGTGGCCGAGTTCCTCCAGGGTGGCCCCGTGGTGCAGTTCCTCGACGGGTTCGATGCCGACCCTGCGGAGCAGGCGGTTGGCCGCGTCGTCGAAGACGTGCACCAGCGGGCCGACGACCTTGAGGTAGCCGAGCGTGGAGGGCGCTAGGGCCTTCGCCAGCCGCTCGGGGACGGCGATGGCGAGGTTCTTCGGGGCCAGTTCGCCCAGGACCATCTGGACGACGGTGGCCAGGACGAAGGCCAGGACCACCGAGATCCCGCCGACGGCTCCCTCGGGGACGCCCAGGCCGGTGAGAGCCGGCTTGAGCAGGGCGGAGACGGACGGTTCGGCGATGAAGCCGACGACGAGACCGGTGACGGTGATGCCCAGCTGGGCGCCGGAGAGCATGAAGGACAGCCGCTCCAGCACGGTCAGCGCGCGGGCGGCCCTCCTGTCACCGGCCTCCGCCTCACGGGAGAGGGCGAGCCGGTCCGCGGAGACGTACGCGAACTCCTGGGCGACGAAGTAGCCGGTGCCGGCGGTCAGCAGGAACACGGCCAGCAGGCCGAGGACGGCACTCGTGGTACTCAACGGCGGGTCGATCGTGTGGGGTGGGAGTCCGTCGGTGTGGCGGACACGGGCTTGCTCCTTCGGTAGTGATGTGCGCTGTGTGAACGGCTGGGGCCAGGGCGGCGTTCCCCGGACCCACCAGCCGGGCGACGGGACCGCCCGGCGGTCATACGGTGGCCTTCTGGTAGGGGACAGGTCGCACTCAACAGTAAAGGACAGGCAAAGCTAGCTGTTCCCGGGAGTGCGGGGTACGCTGCCGGTCCGGCGGGCATCTCGTCCGACTTCGGCGTCACCCTGACGGAGGCCCACCCCATGTTCGGACTGAGCGAGCTCGCGATCATCCTCATCGTCGTCATAGCGGTCGTCGCCGTCAGGAAGGGCCCGGAACTGGCCCGCACGGCGGGCAGGTCGGCACGCATCCTCAAGGCGGAGGCCCGCGCAGGGCGGGAGGGCGGTCCGCAACCCAAGGTCGTCCAGGGAGAGGTCCTCCGGCCCGGAACCACCGGGGGCACCGAGCAGGGGCCCGGCACCCGCTGAGACATCGGCATCCGCCCTCGGTCCACGGTTTTCCCTGCCGGCCGGCCCCGCGATGATCCATGATGAGCGGGCCATGCACCTGCCGGCCACGACCACTCGCGCTCCGCTGCCCGTACTGCGGGCCGCGGTGTTCGCCGTCGTCGGCACTGTGCTCGGGGTCAGCGCCCATCATCTGCTCGCCGAGGGCCCGGTGCCCTGGGGGCGGGGGGCCGCCGCGACGGCCGTGCTCTTCGCGGTGGGTCTCATCGGGGTGCAGCGGCCCCGAAGCCTGGCGACGGTGGTCGCGTGCAGTGTCGCGGGACAGTCCGGGCTGCATCTGTGGCTGACGCTCACCGCCGCCGCGCACCACTCCGGCGGACACCTGCACGACGGCCGCCCGGCGTGGCACGAGCGACTCCACGGCTCCCTGGCCATGACGGCGGCCCACTCGCTGGTCGCCGTGCTCGTCGCCGTCCTGCTGCACCGCGCGGACGCGGCCTGCTGGACGGTGGCCCGCGGGGTGACGGCGGCGCTCGACGCGGTACGGGACCGACTGGCCGCCGCCCGGCTGCTGTTCACCCGGCCCGCGTCACCCGCGCCGGCGGCCGCGGTGACGGTCGTGCCGGTGTACGACGAACGGCCGCTCACGGCATGGCCGTTGCTGGCGCACGCGGTGGTACGGCGGGGCCCTCCGGCGGCGAGCGCAGCTCTCGCCCACTGACCCCACGGGGACGCCCTTCCGGCCCGCGCCGGACGGCCGCCCCGCCGTACCACTCCACCTGGAGACCTCCATGACCCGTATCTCCCTGCCCCGTCTGTCCCGTCTGTCCGTCGCGGCCGCCGGAGCGGCGGCCGCCGTGCTCCTGACGGCTGTTCCGGCCGCCGCCCACACCGAGGTCGAGGCCGACAAGGCGCAGGCCCTCGCCGAGAACGTCACCGTCTCCTTCCACGCCGAGGCCGAGTCCGACACCTCCGGGATCAAGGAGGTGCGGGTGGTCCTGCCCGAGGGCATCACCCCTGCCGACGTGACGTACGGCAAGGGCCCCGAGGGCTGGAAGTTCAGCGCGACCGACGACGGCTGGACCGTCAGGGGCACAGAACTGAAGACCGGCGAGAGCGCCGAGTACTCGGTCGTCGTACGGCAGTTGCCCGACGCGGAGGAGGTGCCCTTCAAGACCCTCCAGACCTACGGCGACGGGCACGTCGACCGCTGGATCGAGCTGGACGAGAACGGGGAGAACCCGGCGCCGACCCTGAAGCTCAAGGCGGCGGCACCGGACGCGAAGCCGCTCAGCCCCTCCCCGAGCACCGCCGAGAGCCCGACCCCGACAGCCGTGAAGACGTCTCCGGCACCCTCCCCGCAGGCCGCCGACACCGGGAAGGACGACGAGGGCGGGCTGTCCGCGGGTGCCTGGACCGGGATCGGCGCGGGATTCCTCGTGGCGGTGGCCGCGGTGGTCTTCGCGGTACGGCGACGCGGCGGCGCCGAGGGATAGGCGCACCCGTCCGGGGGTTTTCCCCGGCGCCCTGGATGAATCCCGCGCCTCCGGGTAGGCCAGCCCCACGGCGTACCCGGAGATGGAGTGCCATGACCTGCGCGAACTCCCCCGCACGGCACGGGACCTGGGCGGTGGCCCTGGCTGTCGCCGCCCTCGTCCTCACCGGAGCCTGCGACGACGGCGGCGGCGGTGACGAGGGCGCCTCCCGTACGGGCCGGCCTTCCGTCACCGGCTCCCAGGGCCCGACCACGGCCGGGGGCTCCCCCTCGCTCTCCACCTCGCCGACGCCGACCGCGACCGCACCCTCGGACCCGGAACAGGCCGAGCAGGACATCCGGAAGGCGTGGACGGTCCTGTTCGACCCGAAGTCCTCCCTGGACCAGCGCAGTGACGTCGTCGAAGACGGCGACGAGAACGCCCTGATGATCGACAACCTCTTCCGCGACCCGAGCGGCAGCAAGCTGCGCGCCGAGGTGACCTCCGTGGCGTACACCTCGGACCTGGACGCCGAGGTGGCCTACGACCTCACGAGCGAGGGGCGCCGACTGGACACCGGCGGCCCGGGGGCGGCCGTACTCCAGGAGGGCGGTTGGAAGGTCGCCCTGCGTACGGTCTGCGCGCTGACACGGCACGCCGAGGACGCCCCCGAGGCGCCGAGCTGTGCGCCGGTGTCCGCCGGCCCTGCCGCTAGCCCTGCCTCGAGCCCTGCCGGAACAGGTCGTTGAGCTCCGTCTGGGAGAGCTGGTCGGTGGCGTAGGAGAAGGTGCCCTGGTCGGCCAACTCCCGTGCCGCGTCGAGCAGACGGCGGTACATGGCACGGGCGATGCTGCCGCCGACCGTGACCCGCCGGACGCCGAGTGCGCGCAGGTCGTCGAGGGAGAGCGTGTTGCCGGTCAGGCCCATGACCACGTTGAGCGGGCCGTCGATCTCGCGGACCAGCCTGCCGATGGTCTCGGCGTCGGCGGCGCCGGGCACGAACGCGCAGTCGGCGCCGGCCTCCAGATAGGCGTTGGCCCGCCGTACGGCCTCGTCGAGCGTGCCGCCGACCAGGAGCGCGTCGGTACGGCCGACCAGGACGAAGGGCTCCCCGTCGGCCGCCAGGGTCTCGCGGGCGGCCCGGACCCGCTCGACGGAGAGCTTGTGGTCGTACAGCGGACGGGTGCGGTCGCCGGTGAAGTCCTCGATGTTGCCGCCCGCGGCTCCGGCGGCGACGGTCCGCGCGACGGTGGTGGCGACGGTCTCGGGCGACTCGCCGTATCCGTCCTCCAGGTCCGCGCTCAGCGGTACGGCGAGCCCGCCCGCGATCTCGCGGACCCGGCCCAGCATGGTCTCGCGGTCGACGCGGTCCTCGGGCGGCTGTTCGGCGAAGAAGTCGTGGTCGGGCCGTCCGAGCGAGAACGCGACGCCCGCGCTCGTGGTCGCCACGGCCGGGAACCCGGCCGCCTCCAGGATCCGGGCGCTGCCCACGTCCCACGCGTTGGGGAGCAGGAAGCAGCCCTCCCGGTGCAGTTCGGCGAAGCGCTGTGCCTTGGCTCGGCTGTCGGTGTCCACTCGGTCCTTCCCGGCCCGCCGCCCCTCGACGGACTCCCGGAGAACGTACGCCGGAGGCACCCGCGCCCGCGTGCACTGAACACAGGGCGGCGCCGGGCCGTACCCAGGACGGACGGCGTCGATGCACCGCCGTGCCACAGCCCCCCTCTTAGGATGAGCCCGATGACCAGCTCCGAGCAGCCCAGCGCGCGTCCGCCCCTGTGGCGGGCGCTGCTCCTGCTGGGGCTGCTCGTGGGGGTGTTGGGCATGCACGCCCTGGCGCCCGGTGGCGGCCTGGGTGCACACGAGGGCAGGTCCGCGCACATGGCGACGGCCGCCGCTGTCGCCGTCGACACCGTCTGTCACGACGGCTGCGGCTCGGGCCATCTCCACCACGCCGACGCGACCTGTACGTCGGGGGCCGTGAGCGGTGGGCCCGCCTTGCCCGCGCTCGTTCCCGATCCGTCGGGAAGCACCCCGGGCACGGTCGAGCTGTGCGCCCAGACGGCAGCGGCCCAGGAAGGTGCCCGCGCTCCGCCCTCCCTCGCGGAACTCCAGCTCCTGCGGATCTAGACACGGCGTGTTCCGCCACGTCCAGATCCCTTTCACCGCAATGGAGTTCCAGCATGCGCAGTACCCGTACCGTGATCCGCCGTGCCTGTCTCGCGGCGGTCGCCGTGAGCGCCGCCCTCACCCTCACCGCCTGCGGCGGCGACAGCGACGACAGCGGCTCGGCCGCCTCGTCGCCGTCGGTGTCCGCCGAGACCTCGGCCGGCACCCACAACGCCCAGGACGTCTCCTTCGCCCAGGGCATGATCCCGCACCACCAGCAGGCCGTGGAGATGGCCGGCCTGGCCGCCGACCGGGCCTCCTCCCCCGAGGTCAAGGACCTCGCCGCCCGGATCGAGAAGGCGCAGGGGCCGGAGATCGAGACCATGAGCGGCTGGCTGAGGACCTGGGGCAAGAAGGTCCCCGAGGCGATGCCCGGCATGGACCACTCGGCGCACTCCGGCATGGCCGGGATGATGGACAGCGCCGACATGGAGAAGCTGGGGAAGGCCTCCGGCAAGGAATTCGACTCCATGTTCCTGACCATGATGGTCGAGCACCACGAGGGCGCCGTCGAGATGGCCGGCACCGAGAAGGCCAAGGGCGAGGACCGGGCCGCCACGGCCATGGCCGGTGACATCGTCACCACGCAGAACGCAGAGATCGGCGAGATGAAGAAGCTCCTCGGCGAGAACTGACCCGTCCGCGTGCCGCCCCGGTGCCCGAGCCGCCGTCCGGCGCGGGCACCGGGGCCGTCGCGGGACGGTTCGCGGGTTCTTCTCCGGGCACTAGGAGAAAGGACTCTGCGGATTCACGAGGAGCGACAGTGACGACAGGGCGACTCCCCGATCACGAACAGCGCATCCTGGACGAGATGGAACGCGCCCTGCGCCGCGACCGCCGTCTGGCCCGCCGGATGCGCTCAAGCCGACCGCGCAGACGGCCGGACCTCACCCGGGTGACCCACTACCGGCCGCACGTCCTGACCGTGAGCCTGCTGCTCGCGATGTCGATCGGACTCATGGTGACGGGGATCGTCACCTCGCGGCCCGCGGTGATCTGGGCCTTCGCGGCCGTCTGGCCACTGGCCCTGTTCGCGGTGTTCCGTCTCCTGTGCCGCTGGACCCGATCCTGAGCCTCACGCCTCGCCGGTCTCGAAGGCCGACTCGATCGGCCGCTCGTCGACCAGGATCCGGCCCTGCGGCGGCCCGGTGAGCAGCGCGCGCACGGCGGTCAGGACGTCCGGCGCCACATGATCGGCCCGTGCCGTCTCCTCCGGCCGGGTCCGCTCGTCCGGTACGAGGATCCCGTGGGCGCCCACCCGGGCCGCGGCCTCGGCGTCCGCGGCCGTGCCGACGACCGCGCAGTCGGCCGGTGCGGTGCACACCCGGCCTGCCGCCCACAGGATCAGGCCCGGTTCGGGCGGACGGCAGTGGCAGCCGTCGTCGGGCCCGTGCGGGCACACTCCCCAGATGTCGAAGGGGCCGAGCAGTTCGTCGACGCGGTGGTTGACGGCCCGCACGTCGGCGTCGCTGAGCGGCCCGTGTCCGATGCCCGGTTGCAGGGCCACGAACCCGGTGCGGACGCCCTGCAGGCGCAGCATGCCGAGCGCCTCACCGGCACCGGGCGCGGGGCGCACCCGGTCGGGGTCGGGCGAGTCTCCGGCAAGGATGCTGTCGCGGTCGAACAGCACCGTACGCACGCGCGTCATGCGGCCACCTCCCGGCTCTCACGGCACTTCTTCCTCCCCACGAGTAACCGGGTGGGCCCGGTCCATGCGGCGGCCTGTCCTGCGGTTCGCTGCCCGCGGGCCCCGTCCGGCCGGGCGCCGTGCGGTCGCGCTCCCCATGAGATCCCCGCTGAACAGGACCGATTCCCTAAGATCAGCTCGTGGTCACCTTCCTCCTCGAACGTACGGCCCCGCTCTCCCAGGACGAGGCCTGGCGCCGCCTCACGGAGTGGCCCCGCCACGGCGAGGCCGTCCCCCTCACGCGCGTCACCGTCGTGCCGCCGGGGCCGACGGCCGAGGGCACGCTCGTCGTCGCCCGTTCGGGGATCGGCCCGCTCGGCTTCGACGACCCCATGGAGGTCACGGTCTGGCGCCCGCCGGCGGAGGGCGTTTCCGGCCTGTGCCGTCTGGAGAAGCGCGGCCGGGTGGTGCGGGGCTGGGCCGAACTGGAGGTGCACCCGGGCCCGGGTGGCCGGGCGCGCGTGATCTGGCGGGAGACCCTGCGATGTCCGCTCGTGCCCGAACGCCTGCTGCGCGTGGCCGCCCGGTCGGTGTTCGGGAGGGCGCTGAACCGGCTGCTGCGGGGATCGTGACGGGCGGGCAACGGTGGGCGCCATGACGGCAGTTGACGGTACGACCGTGCGGGCGGACGAGGTCGAGGAGCTCACGGCGGACGGGCTGACTTCGCGCGGATCCTCGTCGCCGACCCCGCCGGCCGCGCGGTCCGGGACACCGACGGCGCCCGCTGGTCCAGCGTCGAGCACCGGGCCGACCCGGCGATCCGCGGTACGCGTTCGCCTGGCCGGACCAGCTCCAGGTGTCCGCTCAGGCCACCGAGCCGATCCGCCGGGCCGGTACCGACGTCCCGTCGTGATGGATCGGTGTGTGCGCGCCGGTGAGGGAGACCCCGCTGCCGCCCCGCCGGGCCGCCACGATCTCCGCGGCGATCGACAGGGCCGTCTCCTCGGGCGTACGGGCGCCGAGGTCAAGGCCGATGGGTGACCGCAGCCGCGCCAACTCCAGCTCGGTCACCCCGACTTCGCGGAGGCGTTCATTGCGGTCGAGGTGGGTGCGGCGGGAGCCCATGGCGCCGACGTAGGCGACCGGGAGCCGGAGGGCCAGGCGAAGCAGGGGGACGTCGAACTTGGCGTCGTGGGTCAGCACGCACAGGACCGTCCGGGCGTCGACCTCGGTGCGCTCCAGATACGTGTGTGGCCACTCGACGACTATCTCGTCGGCCTCCGGGAAGCGTGCCTCGGTCGCGAAGACGGGGCGCGCGTCGCACACCGTGACCCGGTAGCCGAGGAACTTCCCGATCCGCACCAGTGCCGACGCGAAGTCGATCGCTCCGAAGACGATCATCCGGGGCGGTGGCACCGAGGACTCCACGAGCACGGTGAGCGGGGCGCCGCAGCGCGAACCCTGTTCGCCTATTTCCAGGGTGCCGGTGCGCCCCGCGTCCAGGAAGGCGCCGGCCTCGGCGGCGATCGTGCGGTCCAGCTCGGGATGGGCTCCGAACCCGCCGTGACCGGAGGGGTCCTCTGGGCGTACGACGAGCGCGCGGCCGACGAGTTCGCCCGGTCCGGAGACGATCCGCGCCAGCGCCGCCGCCTGTCCCTGCGCGGCGGCTTCCAGAGCGGCCGTGAACACCGTACGTACGGGGTCGCCGGCCCGGACCGGGGTGACGAGGATGTCGATGACACCGCCGCAGGTCAGGCCGACGGCGAAGGCGTCATCGTCGCTGTAGCCGAAGCGTTCGAGGACCGACTCCCCGTCTTCCAGCGCCTGTTGGCACAGTTCATACACCGCCCCCTCCACGCAGCCGCCGGAGACCGAGCCGATCACCGTGCCGTCGGCGTCCACCGCGAGGGCGGCGCCGGGCTGGCGGGGCGCGCTGCCGCCGACGGCCACCACGGTGGCCACGGCGAAGTCACGTCCCTGCTCGACCCACCGGTGCAGCTCTTCGGCGATGTCCAGCATGTCTCGGTCTCCTTCACAGCGGTTGCGTAGGGGGCGATCAAGCGTGCTAGCGCACGCCCATCCAGCTCTCGATGGGGTTGAGGGCGTAGTACACCAGGAAGATCACCGTCAGTCCCCACATGAAGGCGCCGATCTCCCGCGCCTTGCCCTGGGCGACCTTGATCGCGACGTACGAGATGACGCCCGCGGCGACGCCGGCGGTGATCGAGTAGGTGAACGGCATGAGCACGACGGTCAGGAAGACCGGGATCGCGGTGGCGCGGTCGGCCCAGTCGACATGGCGGGCGTTCATCATCATCATGGCGCCGATCACCACGAGGGCGGCGGCCGCGACCTCGCCCGGCACGATCGCCGTGAGCGGGGTGAAGAACAGACAGGCCGCGAAGAACAGGCCGGTGACCACGGAGGACAGTCCGGTACGGGCGCCCTCGCCCACTCCCGTCGCCGACTCGACGAACACGGTCTGGCCGGAGGCACCGGCCACCCCGCCGATCGCACCGCCCGCCCCGTCGATGAACAGCGCCTTGGACAGGCCCGGCATCCGGCCCTGCGCGTCGGCCAGCTTCGCCTCGGTGCCGACGCCGATGATGGTGGCCATCGCGTCGAAGAACCCGGCGAGCACCAGCGTGAACACGATCATGCCGACCGTCATCGCGCCGACCTCGCCCCAGCCGCCGAACTCCACCTTCCCGAAGATCGAGAAGTCCGGCATGGAGACCGCGCTGCCGTGCAGTTCGGGAGCGCCGCTCGCCCACTGCTTCGGGGCGATGGCCCCGACGGCGTTGAGGAGGACGGCCAGTACGGTCCCGCCGAGGATGCCGATCAGGATCGCGCCGGGGACACCGCGGGCCTGGAGCATGAAGATGGCGAGGAGGGTGACGGCGAACAACAGGACGGGCCAGCCGGCGAGTTCACCCGCGGGACCGAGGGTCACCGGGGTGGCCTTGCCCTGGTGGACGAAGCCGGCCTTGTAGAAGCCGATCAGGGCGACGAACAGGCCGATGCCCATGGTGATCGCGTGCTTGAGCGCCAGCGGGATCGCGTTCATGATCATCTCGCGCAGGCCGGTGACGACCAGCAGCATGATGACCACGCCGTACAGCACGCACATGCCCATGGCCTGCGGCCAGGTCATCACGGGCACGACCTGCGAGGACAGCACGCCGGAGACGGAGAGGCCGGCGGCGAGCGCGAGGGGCACCTTGCCGAAGAAGCCCATCAGCAGCGTGGTGAGGGCCGCCGCGAACGCGGTCGCGGTGATGAGGGCCTTCTGGCCGAGGGTGTCCCCCGCCACGTCTTTGCCGGACAGGATCAGGGGGTTGAGCAGGAGGATGTACGCCATCGCCATGAAGGTGGTGACGCCGCCGCGCAGTTCACGCGCGACGGTGGATCCCCGCTGGGATATGTGGAAGTACCGGTCGAGCCAGGACCTGCCTGCCGGGACGCGGGTGCCTTCTCCCGCGTCGTCGGCCGTGGTCCTGGGTTCCAGGGACTGCTGGGTCATGGTGCCGTCTCCCAAGGTTCACAGGGGCACCCGTGCAACCGCCTTGTCGGTCACGGGATTTGGGATGTGCACGACCCGGGGGACGGCCCAGGACGGACAGTTGGGGCCCGGGGGACCAAGTCCCCCGGGAAAACTCACCGGTTCATCACGTGCCGGTCAGGTGCTCCGGCCGTACCGGCGTCCTGTTCAGCTCAAGACCCGTCGCGTCGCGGATCGCCGCGAGCACGGCCGGGGTCGAGGACAGGGTGGGTGCCTCGCCGATGCCGCGCAGCCCGTACGGCGCGTGGTCGTCGGCGAGTTCGAGCACGTCGACGGGGATGGTCGGCGTGTCGAGGATCGTGGGGATCAGGTAGTCCGTGAAGGACGGGTTCCTGACCTTCGCCGTCACGGGGTCGACGATGATCTCCTCCATTACCGCCACCCCCAGACCCTGGACGGTGCCGCCCTGGATCTGGCCGATGACGGACAGCGGGTTGAGCGCCTTGCCGACGTCCTGCGCGCAGGCCAGTTCGATGACCTTGACCAGGCCGAGCTCGGTGTCGACCTCGACGACCGCGCGGTGGGCGGCGAAGGAGTACTGGACGTGTCCGAAGCCCTGCCCGGTACGCAGGTCGAAGGCCTCGGTCGGCCGGTGCCGCCACTCGGCCTCGACCTCGACGGACTCGTCCTCCAGTACGTCGACCAGGTCCGCGAGGACCTCGCCGCCGTCGGTGACGACCTTGCCGCCCTCCAGGAGGAGCTCGGCGGTGGCCCAGGCGGGGTGGTAGGAGCCGAACTTGCGGCGCCCGAGCTCCAGGACCTTCTCCCGGACGAGCTCGCAGGAGTTCTTCACGGCGCCGCCGGTGACGTACGTCTGACGGGAGGCCGAGGTCGAACCCGCCGAGCCCACCTGCGTGTCCGCGGGCTGGATGGTCACCTGGGTGACACCGAGCTCGGTGCGGGCGATCTGCGCGTGGACGGTGACCCCGCCCTGCCCCACCTCCGCCATGGCGGTGTGCACGGTGGCGACGGGCTCACCGCCGACGACCTCCATGCGCACGCGCGCGGTCGAGTAGTCGTCGAAGCCCTCGGAGAAGCCGACGTTCTTGATGCCGACCGCGTAGCCGACACCGCGGACGACGCCTTCGCCGTGGGTGGTGTTGGACAGACCGCCCGGCAGCTGCCGTACGTCGGCCTGCTCACCGGCCGCGAGCCACTGCTGCTCCGGGGGAAGCGGCATCGCCTTGACGCGGCGCAGGAGTTCGGCGACGGGCGCCGGGGAGTCGACGGGCTGCCCTGTCGGCATGATCGTGCCCTGTTCCATGGCGTTCAGCTGCCGGAACTCCACCCGGTCCATGCCCACCGCGTCGGCCAGCTTGTCCATCTGCGCCTCGTAGGCGAAGCACGCCTGGACCGCGCCGAAGCCGCGCATCGCGCCGCAGGGCGGGTTGTTGGTGTAGAGGGCGATGGCCTCGATGTCCACGTCGTCGACGACGTACGGGCCGATCGACAGCGAGGAGGCGTTGCCGACCACCGCGGGCGAGGCGGAGGCGTACGCGCCGCCGTCCAGGACGATCCGGCACTTCACGTGGGTCAACTTGCCCTCACGCGTGGCCCCGTGCTCGTAGTACAGCTTGGCGGGGTGCCGGTGGACGTGCCCGAAGAAGGACTCGAAGCGGTTGTAGACGATCTTGACGGGCTTGCCGGTGCGCAGCGCCAGCAGACAGGCGTGGATCTGCATCGACAGGTCCTCGCGGCCGCCGAAGGCCCCGCCGACGCCGGACAGCGTCATGCGCACCTTGCGCTCGGGCAGGCCGAGGACGGGCGCGATCTGCCGCAGGTCGGAGTGCAGCCACTGGGTGGCGATGTAGAGATGGACGCCGCCGTCCTCGTCCGGCACGGCGAGACCCGACTCGGGGCCGAGGAAGGCCTGGTCCTGCATGCCGAAGGTGTACTCGCCCTTGACGACGAAGTCGGCCTTCTTCGCCGCCTCTTGGGCGTCACCGCGGATGATCGGCTGCCGGTGCACGACGTTCGGGTGCGGGACGTGCCCGATGTGGTGGTCGTCGCGGTTCTCGTGGACGAGGATCGCGTCGGGGGCGGTCGCGGAGGCCTCGTCGGTGATGACGGGCAGCTCGCGGTACTCGACCTTGATCTTGGCGGCGGCGCGGCGGGCGGTCTCCGGGTGGTCGGCGGCGACGATCGCGACCGGCTCGCCGTGGTGCCGGACCTTGCCGTGGGCGAGCACGGGGGTGTCCTGGATCTCCAGACCGTAGTTCTTCACCTCGGTCGGCAGATCGTCGTACGTCATGACGGCGTACACGCCCGGCAGGGCCAGGGCCTCGCTCGTGTCGATGGAGACGATCTCGGCGTGCGCGACGGTCGAGCGGAGGATCTGCCCCCAGAGCATGTCCTCGTGCCACATGTCGGACGAGTACGCGAACTCGCCGGTGACCTTGAGGGTTCCGTCCGGGCGGAGCGTGGACTCGCCGATGCCGCCCTTGGTCTGCGAACCCTGGGTGATCTTGGTGGGGGTGCCGTTAGGAGTGGACACGTCAGACCGCCTCTCCCTGCCGGGCGGCCGCGAGGCGGACCGCGTCCATGATCTTCTCGTAGCCGGTGCAGCGGCACAGGTTGCCCGACAGCGCCTCGCGGATGTCCGCGTCGCTCGGGTTCGGGTTGCGCTCCAGCATCTCGTCGGCGGCGACCAGCAGCCCCGGCGTGCAGAAGCCGCACTGGACGGCACCGGCGTCGATGAACGCCTGCTGGATGGGCGACAGTTCGGTGCCCTCGCCGGTGTGGGAGTCCTGGGGCGAGGTGCCGCAGGCGCCGGTCCCGCAGGACCGCTGCTTGGCGTAGTCGGCGAGCCCCTCGACGGTGACGACCTCGCGGCCCTCGACCTGCCCGGCGGCGACCAGGCACGAGCACACCGGGACGCCGTCGAGACGAACCGTGCAGGACCCGCACTCACCCTGCTCGCAGGCGTTCTTCGAACCGGGCAGCCCGAGCCGCTCGCGCAGCACGTACAGCAGGGACTCGCCCTCCCACACGTCGTCGGCTTCCTGCGGACGTCCGTTGACAGTGAAGTTGACGCGCATTACGCAGCTCCCTCCGTGGTGGCGGCGGTGCCGCGGTACGACTCCCAGGCCCAGGTCAGCGTGCGGCGGGCCATGATGCCGACCGCGTGGCGGCGGTAGCTCGCCGTGCCCCGGACGTCGTCGATCGGGTTGCAGGAGGCGGCGCACAGGTCCGCGAACTGCTTGGCGACCGAAGGGGTGATGATCTTGCCGTTGTCCCAGAAGCCGCCCTCTTCCAGGGCCGCGTTCAGAAACTCCTCGGCGGTCTTGGCCCGAACGGGTGTCGGAGCCGCTGACCCGATTCCCGTCCGCACGGTCCGCGTCCCGGGGTGCAGCGCGAGCCCGAAGGCGCACACGGCGATGACCATGGCGTTGCGCGTGCCGACCTTGGAGTACTGCTGGGGCCCGTCCGCCTTCTTGATGTGCACCGCGCGGATGAGCTCGTCGGCCGCCAGCGCGTTGCGCTTCACGCCGGTGTAGAACGCGTCGATCGGGATGAGCCGCGATCCGCGCACCGACTCGACCTCGACCTCGGCGCCGGCCGCGAGGAGGGCGGGGTGGGCGTCACCGGCCGGGGAGGCGGTGCCGAGGTTGCCGCCGACGCCGCCGCGGTTGCGGATCTGCGGGGAGGCCACGGTGTGCGAGGCGAGGGCCAGGCCCGGGAGCTCGCCGCGCAGGTCCTCCATGATCCGGGTGTACGGCACGGAGGCGCCGAGCCGCACCGTGTCCTCGCCGACCTCCCACTCGGTGAGGTCACCGATGCGGTTCAGGTCGAGCAGGTACTCGGGCCGCCGATGGTCGAAGTTGATCTCGACCATCACGTCGGTGCCGCCCGCGATGGGCACAGCGGTGGGGTGCTCGGCCTTGGCGGCGAGCGCCTCCTCCCAGCTGGCGGGGCGAAGGAAGTCCATGACCGGCTCTCTTCTTCGTCTTGAGGGTCGTACGGATCGAGCCAGATCGGGTGCGGCGGGCCCGGCTCGTTCATGTGGTGTTCACGTGGAGTGGAGCCAGTACACAGCGGCGTACTCCGACGGGGTCAGTCACGGAAACCATGAAGGAGTTGGCTGGTCGGGACCGTCATCTTGTAGATTCGTATGAACGGTGGTGCTCGGTAACCTCCGTGTTTTCCTTGGGAAACATCCGATACAGCCCTGCGGAAACGTGCGGCACAGCCCACGTGACCTGGGACACAGCCCCGGAGGCGGCAGCGGCCGCTCCCCCTCCCCACCGGACCCCTTCTCCATCGTAGATTTCGAGACAAAGAACGGCGGCGACGAGAATGCGGCTGCGCGCACTGCTGGACACCGACGCGCTGGGCCTGCGGCTGCTCGGCGGCGAGGACGAACTGGACCGCACCGTGCGCGGTGTGATGACCACGGACCTGCGCGACCCCAGTCGCTACCTCTCCGGCGGGGAACTGGTCCTGACAGGCCTCGCCTGGCGCCGGGACGCCGCCGACTCGGAGCCTTTCGTACGACTCCTGGTACAGGCCGGGGTGGTGGCGCTGGCGGCCGGCGAGGCGGAGCTGGGCGATGTCCCGGAGGACCTGGTCGTCGCCTGCGCCCGGCACCGGCTGCCCCTGTTCGCGGTGCACGAGTCGGTGGCCTTCGCGACGATCACCGAGCATGTCGTACGGCAGGTCTCGGGCGAGCGCGCGGGTGACCTGGCGGCCGTGGTGGACCGCCACCGCCGCATGATGACCTCGGGCCCGGCGGGCGGTGGCCCGGACGTGGTCCTCGACCTCCTCGGCTCGGACCTGGACCTGCGCGCCTGGGTCCTGTCCCCGACCGGCCGCCTGATCGCGGGCCCGAAGGTGGCGGGCCCCGGCCTGCCCGCGGACACCTGCGCGAAGCTGGCGGCAGAGCATCAGGCCGCGGCCCGCACCGGTCGCCGCGGCCCCCACAGAGTCACGCTCGGCTCGTCGGCGTACTCGCTCTTCCCGGTCCGCAGCAGCGGCCGCTCCTCCCAGGCCTCAAGGGACGTACGCGAGACCGTCCTGTCCGACTGGCTGCTGGCGGTGGAGGCGGACGCCGGTGACTGGCCGGAGGAGCGCCTGGACCTCCTCCAGGGCGTCACCCAGCTGATCGCGGTCGAGCGGGACCGCAGGGACGCGGCCCGCACGGTCCGTCGCCGCCTGGCCCAGGAGGTCCTGGAACTGGTGCAGACGGGAGCGGCACCGGCCGAGATCGCCGCACGCCTGCGGGTCGCGGCGCCGGTCCTCCTCCCCGGCCTCGGAGCGGCCCCTCACTGGCAGGTCGTGGTGGCGCGGGTCGAATGGCAGGACGGTGAGCTGGAGGGCGGCCCGATGGCGCAGTCCCTCCTGGAGGAGATCCTGGTGGACCCCCTCGCGACCGGCCCCGAACCGTCCGACCGCATCGCGGTGGCCCACACCGGCGACGAGGCGATCGCGCTCGTCCCCCTCCCCGCGGTCTCCACCGAGCACGACGGCTCGGAGTCGGGCATCCTGGCGGAAGGGCTGCTGGAATCGGTCCGGGGCCCCTTGTCGGCCGGACTGGACGACGACGGCAGGGTGACTCTGGGCGTCAGCGCGTCGGTGCACTCGGCGGAGGGCCTGCGCGGCGCGCTGGAGGAGGCCCGCCACGCCCGCAGAGTGGCGGCGGCCCGCGCCGGCCGGGTCTGCGCCGCAGGTCACCAGGAGCTGGCCTCGCACGTCCTGCTGCTGCCCTTCGTGCCGGACGACGTCCGCCGCGCCTTCACGGCCCGGCTGCTCGACCCGCTCCGGGACTACGACCGCCGCCACCGGGCCGAGTTGATCCCCACCCTGGAGGCCTTTCTGGACTGCGACGGCTCCTGGACCCGGTGCGCGACCCGCCTCCACCTGCACGTCAACACGCTGCGCTACCGCGTCGGGCGGATCGAGCAGTTGACGAGCCGCGACCTGTCACGCCTCGAGGACAAGCTGGATTTCTTCCTGGCACTGCGGATGAGCTGAACCCGGCGGGTCCCCGGACTCCCACGACTTTGTGAATTCCTTCACCCACCCCCTTGGCCGGGCCCGTCGTTTCGTGCTGAGATGCCGCCACCACTCAAAGCTCGACGGCGCGCTCGGGGAGGGCAACGTGGCGCATACCGCCATGTCTGGTAACGGAACGACCGCCGGTGACGATCCACTCCAGACCGCGGTATGGCGGCTGCGCTCCCGGGCCTGCTGGGCCGACGCGGCCGCCCTGCTCCAACCGGTCACCGCACCGGCGGCCCTGCAGAGAGCGGCCCTGCTGGTGGAACGCTGCCTGTACACGGAGCAGGGCTGGGCGGAGGCGGAGGACGCGCTGCGCACCGCCGAGGCGCTGGCCCACAGCGACGACGAACGGGGGGCGGCCGCTTGTGAACGAGGGCAACTCGCGTACGCCTCGACGCTCCACGGGGTCCGTGACCGCGCGGACGAGGCGAGGGCCGCGCTGGGCCGGGCGGCTGCGCTGATCGCTCCGGGGGCGCGGGGACGGGCCCTGCTGGACTTCCGCCGGGGCCTGCTGGCGGAGAACCTGGCCCAGGCCCCGCAGGCGGCCCGAGCGGCCTACCGCCGCGCCCACGCGGGCGCCACGGCCCACTCCGACCCCCTGCTGCTGTCCTTCACCTGGCGCCACCTCGCCGGACTGGCCCTGCGGGAGGGCGAGTTGGCCGAGGCGCGGCACGGGTTCGCCGAATCGCTGCGGATCCGCGAGGAGTTGGGCTACCTGGTGGGCACGGCACCGGCGCTCGTCTCGCTGGCGGACGCGGAGGTGGAGCCGGAGGCGTCCCGACTGCGCGAGGAAGCACGGCGGTTGTACCAGCTGCTGGGAGGCGTACCGACGTGGCTGGCACGGCAGTTGGCACCGCCGGCGGCCACGGCGTGAGGTGACGGGGGGTGCCTAGGGGGGTGCCGGGTGCGGGTGTGTGGGGGTTGGTCGCGCAGTTCCCCGCGCCCCTGGGTGGGTGCAGTCACCCGAGTCGGAATGGGCCGTGGGCCGTTGGCCGCGTACGGCGGGAAGGGGACGGGGTGGGGGGTGTCCGCCCGCAGCGGCCGGCGTCCGATACAGAGCCCTGCTCAAGCAGCCGAGCCGCCGGACCGAGGACGGACACCCCCCACCCCGGCCCCGACCCCAAACCACACCGCACGCGCTACACAAGCCCCCACCGAACCCACAGCTGCGCCGCAGGCACCCAGGGGCGCGGGACTGTGTCCATATGCGGCTCCGCCGCGTGGGCGCACAAACACCCGCCCCCACCGAACCCGCAGAACACCCCCTCCTCAGGCCGCGCCGCCGGCGAAGTGCCCGCCCACCAGCCCCCGCACCACATCCAGATCCCGCGCGATCAACGCGTCCAGCAGCGCCGCGTGCTCCGCCGCGTCCGCGATCAGGTCCGCCCGTCCTCGCGCCGCGGCCCCGCCCACCAGCGGCCACTGCGACCGCCGGTGCAAGTCCTCCGAGATCTGCACCAGTTGCTCGTTCCCCGACAGCAGCAGCACCGCACGGTGAAACGCCCGGTCGGCCTTCGCGTACGTGGCCCGGCACCCCGAGGACGCGGCTCGTACGGTCGCCTCCGCCACCGGCCGCAACTCCGCCCAGCGCTCCACCGGCACACTCCGTGCCAGCCGCAACACCACCGGCACCTCGATCAGCGCCCGTACCTCGGCCAGTTCGGCCAGCTCGCGGGCGCCCCGCTCGACCACCCGGAACCCGCGGTTGGGAACGACCTCGACGGCCCCCTCCAGCGCGAGTTGCTGCATGGCCTCCCGCACGGGTGTCGCCGACACCCCGAACTGTTCTCCCAGCGCGGGCGCCGAGTACACCTCTCCGGGCCGCAACTCCCCCGCGAGCAGCGCGGTACGCAGGGCGTCGAGGATCTGGCCCCGCACCGAGGCCCGCTGCACGACCGGCCGGGGAATCGGCACCTCGCTGTGGGTGTGCTCGCCCCGGACCCCGGAACCCGCCTCGGCCCGGACTCGCGCCACGTCGGCGGCCCGCAGCTGCGGCGGCACCCGAACCGACCCCGCGTCCCGGTCCACGGACCGCTCCGCGCCTCCCGTCCCGGCGGAGCCCTGCACACCCTGCTTCACGGGCCCTCCTCCGGACGTGTCGGTACTTGGGGTCATTAACGGCAGGTTGTTACTCACCCGTCAAGCACCTTAGGCGCAGAACGCTCCAGTTCAAATCCTGAACAACTTGGTAAGGTAAGGCTTACCTCCAGTCGACTGCGAATCGGTGGACCCGCATGCTCACACCGCTGCCCGCCCCCCGTTCGGCCCCTGCCGTCCGGTCGGCCGTCACCGCCGCCTATGCGCGTCTGACCGAGGCCCTGCCGGTCCTCACGGTCACGGAGCTGCCCGAGGACACCCCGCTCCCCGCCACCGACGGCTGGGTCACCGCCGCCGACCTCGCGGAGAACGCGACGGCCCTGGACGCCTTCCTCGCCTGGGACGACGAGCAGGTCCTCAGGGACAAAGCCAGGAAGGGCCGCCCGGACGTGATCGCCGGCTTCGGTCTGCACCGCTACGCCTGGCCGGCCTGTCTCCTCTTCACGGCACCGTGGTTCCTGCACCGCCGGGTCCCCCGCTACCCCGTGACGCACGTCTCCTACGACCGCACCCGGGGCCCGATGTCCCTCGCGGTCCACCCGGGCCGCTTCGCCTGTCTCCCGGGCGACCCGGCGGCGGCACTGCCGGGCGCGTACACGGTCCCCGACGAGGAGTCCCTGCGCGCCGAGCTGCGGGACGCGGTCGCCGAGCACATGGAGCCGCTGCTGGCCGCCTTCGGCCCGCGCATGCGCCGCCGCGGCCGGGCCCTGTGGGGCATGGTGACCGACGAGATCGTCGAGGGGATCTGGTACGTCGCCGGGCTCCTCGGCGAGCACGAGAAGCGCCGGGCCGAGCACGCCCTGGAGCTGCTGCTGCCCGGGACGACGAAGCCGTACGTCGGCTCTCCGGCCTTCCGCGCGCTGGCCGGTCCGGACGGCGGGTCGCTGCTCACCCGGGACCGGGTGAGCTGCTGCATGTACTACACACTGGATCCGGCCGACACCTGCGTCACCTGTCCGCGCACCTGCGACACGGACCGCATCGCCAAGCTCACGGCGGCCGCGGCGAGTTGAGGACCCCTCAGGGGACCCCCGGCGCGGGCACCGCTTCCGCGTCCCGTAAGATCAACGCCGACTGGGACGCCCGTTCGGTTACAGGCAATTCACAACTTCCTCACTTGCCGCAGGAACTTTCCGTGGAACCACCCGTACGGGTAGTCTTATTCGAACTCAACTCCCGCCCCTCAAGCGGCAGTTCGAGCAGAACGCCGCCCTGGGCAACCCCTTGCACTTCCTTGGCGGCCTCTTGCCCCGAAAACGCCTGAGGGCCGTTGGGATTGGGCCACTATGGCGGGCGTTACGCCCTATCCCAATGCAAGGGACCCCAGATGAGACTGACCGACATATCGCTGAACTGGTTGCTTCCGGGCGCCGTACTGCTCCTGGGCATGCTGGCGGCGGTGGCGGTGCTCGCGCGGAGCAAGCGGTCCGGCGGGGAGCACGCGAAAGACGACTCGTGGGAGCGCAGCGAGGAGCGCCGCAGGCGCAAGGAGGCCATATACGGCACCGCCTCCTATGTCCTCCTGTTCTGCTGTGCGGCGGTTGCCGCCGCCCTCTCCTTCCACGGCCTGGTGGGCTTCGGCCAGGAGAACCTCGGCCTCTCCAACGGCTGGGAGTACCTGGTCCCGTTCGGCCTGGACGGCGCGGCCATGTTCTGCTCCGTCCTCGCTGTGCGCGAGGCCAGCCACGGTGACGCCGCGCTCGGCTCCCGGATACTGGTGTGGACGTTCGCGGGCGCCGCGGCCTGGTTCAACTGGGTGCACGCGCCCAGGGGTTTCGGTCACGACGGCGCGCCCCAGTTCTTCTCCGGCATGTCCCTCTCGGCGGCCGTCCTGTTCGACCGCGCGCTGAAGCAGACCCGCCGGGCCGCGCTGCGCGAGCAGGGTCTGGTGCCGCGTCCGCTGCCCCAGATCCGCATCGTCCGCTGGCTGAGGGCGCCGCGTGAGACGTACAAGGCCTGGTCGCTGATGCTGCTGGAGAACGTGCGCAGCCTTGACGAGGCGGTCGACGAGGTCCGCGAGGACAAGCGCCAGAAGGAGGCGGCCCGTCTCAGGCGCCGCGAGCAGGAGCGGGTGGAGCGGGCGCAGCTCAAGGCGATCAGCCGGGGCCACCGCGGCTTCGTCGGCCGGGGCGGCGGGCGCCAGTTGGAGCAGCCGCAGGCCGCCGCTGCCCTGGAGCGAGCTTCCGCGGAGCCTGCGATATCCACCCCGGAGCCGCTGCCGGTACGTCAGCGTCCCTCTCTCCAGCCCGTCCGCGGCGGTTCCGAGTCGGGCTCCGTCGATCTCACCGCGGAGGACGACACAATGGCCCTTCCGCGTCTCGACTCGCTGGAGCGCAAACTCAAGGATCTTGAGCAGCAGTTCGGCTGAGGCGAAGGCCGAGGCCTGAAGGGCGCGGCCGAAAGGCCGGAGCACCACGGGAAGGGGGCGTGACCGACGCGGTCACGCCCCCTTCCCGTGGTTCACGCCGCTCCGGCGTCGAGTTCGAACCAGACGGACTTGCCCACGCCGTGTGCCCGTACGCCCCAGGCGTCCGCGAGGGACTGCACCAGGGCGAGGCCCCTGCCGTGCGTGTGGTCGTCGGCGTTCGCCACCCGCACCCGGGGTATGCGGGCGACGAAGTCCCGCACCTCCACCCTCAGGGCCCGCGGCCCGACCGTGGCCGTGACGACCGCGTCGTGGTCGGTGTGCACGAGCGCGTTGGTGACGAGCTCGCTGGTGAGCAGTTCGGCTATCTCGGATCGCCCGGGCCTCCCCCAGTGCCGTAACAGCTCGCGCAAGGCCCTGCGTGTCTCGGGTACGGCCCCCAGGTCCGCCCGCTCCAGTGTGCGCCGGAGCTGAGGCGACTGCGCCTGCTCCAGGGCGCTGTCGGCGTTCTCCTCCATGGTCTGTACCGAGAAGGCCCCAACTGCCGTGGGACCGCCTCCTCGTGCCTGCCTCTTCATGACCCCCGCCCGCGTGCCGATGTCGGTTTCCCTCCTGCTCGAACACGTTCACGGGGATCCATGCCCCGTAGTTCATGCGCCAGTCATGTCGAATCGTCAACGACCAGGTGTTCGGCCACGTTTGCGGGGGCGACCACGGGCGCGTCGACGGAGCGGACGGATCCCGGACGCCGCCCCGCGAACCCCCGCGTACGACGGCGCGATCGCCGAGAGGAGGACGCCCCGCGGCGGACCGCACGGGCCTCCTGCCACGCGCTGCCTGTGCCGCTGGTCCCCTCCGGATGGCATGTGCCCGGCGCTCCGCCGTCCGAGCGCCGGACGCCCCGGGCGGCGCGCGAGCCCTTCACGAGCGGGAAGACTGGGAAAAGTACCTGTTCGGCGGGGTGAGTCCAGAACTCCGGGAGAAGCGGTCTGACCAGGCCCGGCAGTCGGCGACCGGCCCCGGTCGCACCCGTGCCCGGCCCGGCCGCCGGGTCAGGAGCCTGCCGTACGAGGGCACACGCGCCCCCTGAACACGTGCGCCCCCGCCGCCGGCACCCGAGGATCGGGGTCCGGCGGCGGGGGTGGGCCGGTGCACATGTTTCCCTCGGGCGGCCTCCGGTCCCACGATGCCGTGGGGCTCCCGGTCCAGCCGGCTCCGGGACACCGGGACCGCCTGGCATGGGCTGATCTGCCGACTCCGCGCTGCCGACCTCGTCGTATACGGCGAAGAGGTGGGGCAGCAGGGAAACTGGCCGGAATCCGCCGCTACTTGCTGCCGAGTCCCTTGGCACCGATGTGCAGGATCTTGTGGCTGCCGCGGGTCATGTCGACCACGAGGGTGCTGGTCTGGCCGGCGCTCCAGGTGAGGGTGACGACGGCCTCCGTGCGGGCGGCGGTGGAGCCGTTGTCGGTGACCTTCCAGGCGAGGGGCACGTTCTGGGCGCGCAGGACGCCGTCGGCGTGCTCCTTCTCCTCCCAGGCGTTCAGTTCCTTCTGGAAGGCGGGCGTGAGGTAGTGGGCGCGCAGGGCGTCCCGGAGGTCGCCGCTGCCCTCGTCGGTCACCGCGTCGATGTAGGCGCCGTAGAAGTCGGCGATGCGCGTGATGTTGTCGGAGGGCTTCCCGCTGACGCTGCGCGGTGCTCCGGCGGAGGCCTGGGCCGTGACGCCGAGCCCGAGGGCCAGGGCGAGGCCGAGGGCCAGGGTGGTGCGGCGGGTCGCCTTGGTCGTGTTCATCTGTGTTCCCCGTTTTCTTTGCGGTTCGTGCTGCTGGTCATGTGGTCCTGCTGCTGGTTGGTCCGTGCGGGGCCGCCCGCCCGACCCCCGTGCGGGAGGGCGGCCCCGGCTTCAGTGGAGCTTGTTCACCGCGGTGGCGGTCGTCTTCTTGAAGGCCTTGACCGGGGCGTCGGCGAAGTCGCCCATCTGGGACCACTCCACGACGGTGACGGTCCGGTCGTCCCGGCCGACGGACAGCAGGTGGATGTCGGTGGCGCCGAACGAGTGCTCGGTGTGCAGGCCGTGCACCCGGGCGCCCTCCTCGACCGCGACCTTGCCGTAGTCCTTGTACGTCGCCTCGAGATCCGGGTCGCCCTGTTCGAGGCGGTCCGCGCAGGTGCGGATCTCCTTGTTCATGCGGGTGGCGAGGGCCGCGGCCTTGGTCTTGGTGCCGACCTCGATCGTCAGCTGGCGGGCACTGGTGTCCAGGTCGGTGCGGAAGTCGCGGTACCGGGAGTCGTAACCCGGCAGCGCGTCCTTCAGGCAGAGCTGCAGTTCGTCCGGTACGCCGTCGGTCACCTTGCCCGCCGTCCACGTGGACGAGGGGTGCGGGGGGAGGTCGGCGGCCGAGAGGAACTTGGGCGCGGCCGGCGCGGCTCCGGCCTGCACAGCGAGGGTGACGCCGAGCATGAGGCCGGTGAGAGAGAGTACGGTGAGCCCGCCTGCTCGACTGTGCTTGGGCATGAGTGTCCCCCGTGAGATACGTACAGGAATGTGGGATGCCACGACGGCGCCGGATGGTCGGTCCGGCCCGGTCGGTGTGACACCAAGAGCATCAGCGGTCACACGGGGCGGACGCAACACGGGACACGGGATCCGTCGGCATGGAACCATCCCAGGCCTTCTGACGTGCAGGTATAGGGAGTGCCTGGGATGCGGGATCTAGGGGGAATCGTTGTCGGCACCTGAACCACAGGACGATGTCCAGGAGTTCGCGGCCCTGCTGCGGCGGCTGAAGGAGCGCACGGACCGCAGCTACGGCTCGCTGGCCCGGCGGCTGGGCATGAACACCTCGACCCTGCACCGGTACTGCGCCGGGGACGCCGTGCCGGTCGACTTCGCACCGGTGGAGCGGTTCGCCGCCCTGTGCGGGGCGTCGGCCGAGGAGCGGATGGACCTGCACCGGCTGTGGCTGTCGGCGGTGGCGGCGAGACAGCGGCCGCGGACTGCGGAGCCGACGGAGTCGCCTGAGTCGGCGGAGTCGCCTGAGGCTTTCGTCGTGCCGGCGGGAGCAGCGGAAGGTCCTCACGCGGACGCAGCCGATGGGCCGGGCTCGGGGAGCGCCTACGCAGGGGAGGGACCGGACGACAGTGAGAGTGCGGGAGAGCCGGACTCCGTGCAGGTGTCGGGGGCCGCTCCCCCGCCCCGCCCCTGGTACCGGCGTCGGCGTTTCCTCGTCACCGCGGCCGCCGTCGTGGTCGCTCTCGCCACTGTGGGCAGTCTGTCGGCGCTGCCGTCCGGCCGTCCCGCCTCGGACAAGGTGGCCCAGGCTCCCGACCCGTCGTCCCGGACGACCGCGTCGGGCCTGCCCGGCCGTTCCGGATCGCCGTCACCGAGTCCCTCCGCCACCTCCGCCTCCCCCTCGGCCGAGTCCACCGGAACTCACCCCTCCGCTTCAGCGTCCCACGGCCGCGGCACCTCGAAGGAGAGCGCGGGCCCCGCTCAGCAGGGGACCTCCGTCGGCACTCCCCTGACCTGGAGCGCGAACTCCCAGATCTGGGAGGGAAGCTGCGGTCACGACTACGTCATCGACAAGCCGCCCTCCGAGGTGCCGCCGCCCCCGCTCGTGCAGGACGCCGGGATCTGGGCGGCGACGCAGGGCGCGATCCACGGGCGGGAGACGAAGGTGCAGATCTCCGTGCAGGGACGGTCGTCCACGGCCGTCGTCCTGGAGGCGCTCCGGGTCCGGATCACCGGCCGCGGTTCCCCGGCACCCGGTACCGCGTACGCCATGGACCAGGGCTGCGGCGGCGGGATCACCCCGCGCGGCTTCGACGTGAACCTGGACATCGACCGCCCCATCGCCCACCCGGTCGCCGGCAACGAGACCGGACAGACCGTCCCCGCGGTGCAGTTCCCCTACCGGGTCTCCGCCACGGACCCGGAGGTGCTGCTGGTCACCGCGACGACGGAGACGTACGACTGCAACTGGTACCTCGAACTCGACTGGTCCTCGCAGGGCCGCACCGGCACGGTCCGCATCGACGACCACGGCCGCCCGTTCCGCACGACCAGCATCAAGGGCCTGACCCGTCTCTGGTACGGCACGAACGCCGCGGGCGAGCGGGCGTGGGTGCCGTCCGGCACCTAGGCCCTGTCGTCAAATTCCCGTCGTCCGCCCGAAGGGCGGGCCCCGCGGCGTCAGGTGCGTGCTCTCGGCGTGCCGGGCGCAGGCCCTCGTACTGGTTGTACGTGGGTCTGTGCCCGGTGCGGCGAGAGTGCGTGCATGGCGTCGCGGGGCAGGCGGGAATTTGACGACAGGGCCTAGGGCCCTTCGGGCGCGGACCCCACCCGGTGGGCCGTGCCGTCGGCGTCCACGTAGGTGAACTCCCGTAGCCCGTAAGGCGTGTCGGCCGGCTCGCTGAAGCGGCCCTCGACGCCGGACGCCGTCCATTCGGCATGGACGGCGTCGGCGTCACTCACGTAGAGGTAGACGACGGCTCCGGTGCGCAGGGGGTCGTGCTCGGACCACTCGCTGAGGTGGATGGAGACCGAGCCCCGCTCGACGAAGCCGTACCGCTGCGGACCGTCGTAGGCACGCGCGGAGAAACCCAGTCGGCGGTACCGCTCCAGGGCCGCGTCGAGGTTCCGGACCGGGACGACGGGCGCGACATCGGTGAAGACGATTTCCGGCATGCGGCCAGTCTGGCAGCTTCGGGCTCCTCAGGGCCGTGGCATGTTGCGGAGGTTGGAGCGGGCCATCTGGAGCATGCGGCCGACTCCGCCGTCGAGGACGATCTTCGAGGCGGACAGCGCGAAGCCGGTGACCATCTCGGCGCTGATCTTCGGCGGGATGGACAGGGCGTTGGGGTCGGTGACGATGTCGACGAGGGCGGGCCCCTTGTGCTTGAACGCCGACTTCAGGGCCCCGGCGAGGTCCTTGGGCTTCTCGACGCGCACTCCGTAGGCCCCACAGGCCTGGGCCACGGCGGCGAAGTCGGGGTTCTTGTTGGTGGTGCCGTAGGAGGGCAGCCCGGCGACCAGCATCTCCAACTCGACCATGCCCAGCGAGGAGTTGTTGAACAGGACGACTTTCACGGGGAGGTCGTACTGCACGAGGGTCAGGAAGTCGCCCATCAGCATGGAGAACCCGCCGTCCCCGGACATCGACACGACCTGTCGCCTCCGGTCGGTGAACTGCGCCCCGATCGCCATGGGCAACGCGTTCGCCATGGACCCGTGCGAGAACGAACCGATCACGCGGCGGCGGCCGTTGGGCGAGATGTAGCGGGCGGCCCACACATTGCACATGCCGGTGTCGACGGTGAACACCGCGTCGTCGTCGGCGAGTTCGTCGAGTACGGAGGCCACGTACTCGGGATGGATCGGGACGTGCTTGTCGACCTTGCGGGTGTACGCCTTGACGACCCCTTCGAGTGCGTCAGCGTGCTTCTTGAGCATCTTGTCGAGGAAGCGCCGGTTCGTCTTCTCCCTCACCCGCGGCGTCAGACATCGCAGGGTCTCCTTCACATCACCCCACACGGCGAGGTCGAGCTTGGAGCGGCGGCCCAAGTGCTCGGGACGCACGTCGACTTGGACGATCTTGACGTCGTCGGGGAGGAAGGCGTTGTACGGGAAGTCGGTGCCGAGCAGGATCAGCAGGTCGCACTCGTGGGTCGCCTCGTAGGCAGCGCCGTAGCCGAGAAGACCGCTCATGCCGACATCGAATGGATTGTCGTACTGGATCCATTCCTTGCCCCTGAGGGCGTGCCCCACGGGTGACTTGACCTTCTGAGCGAACTCCATGACCTCGGCGTGCGCGCCCGCGGTGCCGCTGCCGCAGAACAGGGTGATCTTGTCGGCCTTGTCGATCATCTCGACGAGCTTGTCGATCTCGGCGTCGCCGGGGCGGACGCTGGGCCGGGAGGTGACGAGGGCGGTCTCGGCGGCCTTGTCGGGGGCGGGCTGGTCGGCGATGTCGCCGGGCAGGGTGACGACGCTGACGCCGGAGCGGCCGACGGCGTTCTGGATGGCGGTCTGGAGCAGCCTCGGCATCTGCTGGGGGTTGGAGATCATCTCGCTGTAGTGACTGCACTCCTGGAAGAGGCGGTCGGGATGGGTCTCCTGGAAGAAGCCGAGGCCGATCTCGCTGGAGGGGATGTGCGAGGCGAGGGCGAGGACCGGGGCCATGGAGCGGTGGGCGTCGTAGAGCCCGTTGATGAGGTGCAGGTTGCCGGGCCCGCAGGAACCGGCGCAGGCGGCCAGCTTCCCGGTGATCTGGGCCTCGGCGCCCGCGGCGAAGGCGGCGGTCTCCTCGTGCCGTACGTGCACCCAGTCGATGGCGGCGTTGCGGCGGACCGCGTCCACGACCGGGTTGAGGCTGTCGCCGACGACGCCGTAGAGGCGTTTCACCCCGGCCTTGACGAGGATGTCAACGAACTGTTCGGCGACGTTCTGTTTGGCCATGGATCCATGCACCCCTTCGGTCTCCTTGGGTCCATCAATCCACACTGGCCGCGATCACGCCTCCCAAACAGCGGCGGCCGTACGGTCGTCGGCATATCCCTTGACCCGGACCTGGGAGTCGGCGAGGAACGCGGCGAGACCCGGCGGGGTGGGGTCCGACCACCGTCCCGTGAGGTACTCCCGCAGCTCGGGCTCGCCGCGCAGGGGGTCGGCGAGGCCGCCGGTGCACATCAGGAGGGCATCACCCGGGCGGGCGACGGAGGCGCGGAAGCGGAAGGCCTCGCGGGGCGGTTCGGGTGCGGGCTCGTAGGGGCTCGGGGGTGTGGGGATGCCGAGGTCCATGGTGAGGCGGTCGCCGTCGGGGGTCTCGGGGGGCAGCGAGCCGAAGCCGACGACCGGTTCGCCGGTGATGTCGGTGACCTGGGGTTCGATGTCGTGCCACTCGCCGTCGCGGAGACGGAAGAGGCCGCCCGCGCCGACGCCGAAGAAGACGCGGACCCGGCAGTCGGGATCGGCGGGCAGGAGCAGACAGCGCAGGGTGGCGGCGTACTCCTCCGGGTCGATGCCCTGCTCGACGGCGCTGGCGCGGAGCTTGCCGAGACTGCGGTCGGTGAGCCGGTGCAGCCCTGACTTGAGGTCACCTCGGCGGGCGGCGCCGATGTCCTGCGCGAGCCGGGCGTGACTGCGCCCCACGGCCCGTCCGATCCAGTGACACGCCTCGGCGGCGGCGCGATGGGCGCCAGGGGTGGCGCGGGCGCCGGTGGCCATGGCGACGAGGATCAACGCCTGTTCGCCGGTGCCGAAACGGGCGGTGAGCAGGGAGTCCCTGCGGGGCTCGCCCCGGAACCTGGCCGAATCCCCGCGCACGGACACCGCGCGCAGCGTGCAGGCCCCGTACCTGGCCCCGTCCAGCACGGTGTCCGCCACCAGGTCGTCGAGCTCGTCGGGGTCGGCGGGCGGGAGGGCGGTGGGTTCGGCGTCGTAGGTGGGCGGACCGGAGCCGACGAAGCCGACGGGTGAGGGCGGGAGGGTGGGGAGGTCCACGCGGGTCGCGGTGCGGGGTGCCTGTGGGGCGGGGGTGGGTTCGTCCTGGCGGGGCGCGCTGACCTGACCCGATCCGGGGTCGTGTCCGGGGCGCTCGGGCGTGGGGGTGGGCTGGGCCGAGGCGGGGCCGGTACGGGGTGGTGGCGCGACTGCGGGGGGCTCTTGGACGGACTCGGCTTCGGGGGCAGGGGTGGGGGCGGGTGGAGCAGCCCACCAGTCACCGTCGCCGCGTCGAGCGCCGGCCGCGCGTCGCTCCGAGGGCCCTGGAGGGATCTCGGGGCGGCCGGGAGTCGGCACGTCCTCGTCACCGCCGGCAAGGGCGGCCCCATCGGAGACAAAGCCCTCCCCGGAGCCACCCTCACGTGAACCGGAAACGCCCGGGACACCCTCACCCGGGCCGCCTCCGCGGAAGCCGGGCCCTCGGGCGTCGCCAGGCTCGGGCGAGACGAGCCGGTCGGCGACGATGTCCTGGGCCGGCCCGGCAGCGGGGCCGCCCTGCTGGACGGGTGCGCCGAAACCGCCCCCGCCCGAATCACCGCGGTCGGGCGGGACAGCACCGTCGACATCCCGCGCCGGACTCGAAGCGGGACCACGACCCACATCCTGCGCCGAACTCCCCGCAGGACCACCTCGCGAAACCGGCCCGCCTAGACCGGCCTCGTCGGCCCGGTCGTCGGCGTGCTGTGGTGGCGGGGGTGGGGCCGTGGGGCGAGGTGGGGCGGAGGGGTGTGGGGGTGGAGCGGTCGGGGGCCTCGGGGGCTCGGCCGGCATGCGCGAGGCCGGGACCGTCGTGGCCGGAGGAGTCTCCGTGGACGCACGACCACCTGGTGGCGAGGGTGGCCGGTCCTCGGGGGCGCGCTCGGCGAAGCCGGGTGGCTTGGGGCCGGGTGGGAAGGAGGCGGGTGCGTCAGAGGGCGGTTCCGGTTCCCACGGGGCCCGGTGCCGGCCGGGTGCGGGGGCCCTCTCGTCGGGGAAGCCTGTGCGCGGCGCGGGAACCCCGGCACCGGCACGAGGACTCCCCGCCCCGGAGCCGGCCTCGTCGGCCCCACTCCCCGTGCCCCCGGTCCCGTCCCGTACCGTCCCCGCCGCCGAGGCGAAGCGGTCGTCGAGGGTGTCCGGGGCCGGTGTGGGTCCCGTGTCGTCGGTGGAGTCGTACAGCTGCCTCCACCAGTCGTCCTCTTGACCGGTGGGCCTTCCCCCCTGCTGGCTCATGCCCCTAATTGTCCACCGTGGGGGCCGTATGAGAACGGGGCATCCGGAAAATCAAGTGCCGCCGCACCCGTCGAACGGCGTGTCGAGTGAGCTGTCGAACGCGTGTAGCCCAAAAGGTCGGGCCGGGCCCGCGGCCCTCGCTGATCTGCGCTTCCTGCCGTCCTCCTGCACCCTGGACGAATGGGAGTGTGGGACCTCCTGCTCGTCGGCCTGGTCATGCTGTTCGGCCTGGTCGGGGTTCTGGTGCCCGGCGTACCGGGGTCGTGGCTGGTGTGGTCCGCGGTCCTGTGGTGGGCGCTGAAGGATCCGGAGCCCGTGGCGTGGGGCGTGCTCGTGGGGGCCACGGTCGCCCTGTTCCTCTCCCAGGTGGTGCGCTGGGCGCTGCCGCCGCGCCGGCTGCGGACGAGCGGGGCCACCCCGCGCATGGCCGTGTACGCCGGGGTAGGCGCGTTCCTCGGCTTCTTCCTGATCCCCGTGCTCGGCGCGATCCCCGGGTTCATGGGCGGCATCTACCTCTCCGAACGCCTCCGCCTCGGCCGCCACAGGGAGGCGAAGGCCGCCCTGCGCACGGCGATGCGCTCGGGCGGCTCCAGCGTGCTGGCGGAACTCTTCACCTGTCTGCTGATCACGGGCGCGTGGCTGGGGGCGGTGCTGTGGGGATGACGTGGGAACAGAGGCCCAGCTGGTCCTGGACGGTCCGGGCAGGTCCTAGGGCGAGATACCGATGTGCGGGGCCTCGCGCGCGTGTTTGGGTGGCTGCCATGACCGAATTCAGTGAGGCCGAGCGCGCGTACCTGAGGTCCCAGCGGCTGGGGCGGCTCGCCACCGTCGACCCGCACGGGCAGCCGCAGGCGAACCCGGTCGGGTTCTTCCCGCAGGACGACGGCACCATCCTGATCGGCGGCCACGCGATGGGCCGTACGAAGAAGTGGCGCAACCTCCGGAAGAACCCGAAGGTCGCCCTGGTCGTCGACGACATCGTCAGCCTGAACCCGTGGACGGTGCGCGGCATCGACATCCGCGGGGAGGCGGAACTCCTCACGGGCCCGCACGAGTTGGGCCCGCACTTCAGCGAGGAGCTGATCCGCATCCATCCGCGGCGGATCCACAGCTGGGGGCTGGAGGAGTCCTAGGGGCTCTGGAGGGCGCCTTCGAGGGTGAGCAGGGCCGTCTTGCGTTCCAGGCCGCCCGCGTACCCGGTGAGCAGGCCGTTCGCTCCGATCACCCGGTGGCAGGGGCGGAGGATCAGCAGCGGGTTCGCGCCGATCGCGCCGCCCACGGCCCGGACGGCGACGCGTGAGGCACCGACGCGGGCGGCGATCTCGCCGTACGTCGTGGTCGCGCCGTACGGCACGTCGTCGAGGGCGTCCCAGACGCGGGTCCGGAACTCGGTGCCCGTGGGACGCAACTCCAGCTGGAACTCCTTGAGTTCACCGGCGAAGTAGGCGGCGAGCTGCTCCTCGGCATCCCGGAAGTGGGCGGGGTCGTGGACCCAACCCTCCTGGACGGTACGGCCGTTCTTCTGCCCGGGGACGGACAGCGAGGTCAGTGCGCCGGTCTCGTCGGCGGTGAGCAGCAGAGTGCCGACCGGGCTGTCGAGACGGGTCCAGCGGATGGCCATGATTACTCCAACTCTCCTGCTGTGCGCAGGTGTTGCCAGGCGTAGGAGCGCCAGGGGCGCCAGGTGTCGGGGGCGTCGAGGCCCGGTGGGGCGACATCCGGGTCGCCGAGGGCACGGGTGCGGATGACGGCGACGGTACGGGCGTCCACACCGGGCAGGGCGAGCAGCGCGTGCTGCGCCTCGTCGCGGTCGGCGCCCGGATCGAGTCGTACGGTTCCGTCGGCGAGGGCGGTGGCCAGCGTGCCCAGCGGACCGGCTTCCTCCGACAGGGCCGCGGGCTCGGGGAAGAGGTGGGTGAGGCTGCCGCAGGGCGCGTCCAGGGTCTTGCCGTGGCGCCGGACGAGCCGTTCGGATTCGCTACGGCCCACCAGTGCCCGTACGGCGCACTCCTCGGGGTCGGCGGCGCCGGGCGACCGGAGTCCGGGGCGGGCGGCGACCAGGGGGGCGAGCCGGGTGTCCTCCGCGAGCCGCTCGTCGACGGCGTAGGGGTCGGCGTCGAGGTCGAGGAGCCGCCGCAGCCGTCCGACGGCGGTGGTCAGGTCGCGGGGGTCGGTGAGGTGCAGCTGGGCGTCGAGCCAGCCGCCGGGGTGCGAGCCGGAGGTGGTCCTGGTCGTGCCGGGGCGTTCCCGGACGGCGACGATGCCGGTGCCGTGCGGGAGGCGGAGGGTGCGGCGGTAGGTGCGCCGGCCGGGTGCCCCGCTCACCTCCTCGACGCCGGGCACGGCTTCGCTCTCCAGCAGATCGAAGACGGCGCCGGACCGGTAGGGGCCGCGGTGGGCGAGCCGTAGCGGGATGCCCGCCGTGGGAGTGGCCGCGCGGCGGGTGGTCCGGGCCGCGGCCCGCAGGGCGCTGGGCGTGGCGGCGTAGATCTCCCGGACCGTGTCGTTGAACTGCCGCACGCTGGCGAAGCCCGACGCGAACGCGATCTCCGTGACCGGCAGGCCGGTGGTCTGGAGCAGGACGCGCGCGGTGTGGGCCCGCTGGGCACGGGCCAGTGCGACGGGTCCCGCGCCGAGCTCGGCGGTGAGCTGGCGCTGGACCTGGCGTGCGCTGTAGCCGAGGCGGTCGGCGAGCCCGACGACGCCTTCCCGGTCGACGACACCGTCGCCGATCAGGCGCATCGCCCGGCCCACCACGTCCGCGCGGGCGTTCCAGTCCGCGGAGCCGGGCACCGCGTCCGGACGGCACCGCCGGCAGGCCCGGAACCCCGAGCCCTGCGCGGCGGCGGCCGTCGCGTAGAAGCGGACGTTGTGACGCTTCGGGGTCACCGCGGGACAGCTGGGGCGGCAGTAGATCCCGGTCGTCTCGACGGCGAAGAAGAACTCCCCGTCGAACCGGGCGTCCCGGCTGCGGACGGCTTCGTACCTGGTGTCTTCGTCCATCACGTGTTCCAGTGTCCGCCGTCGGGGATGGTGCGGCTGGCGGAAAACGGACACGACGATCGGACCTGCCGGTGGGCGGGTGCGCGTCCGTCGGGGCTGGTCGCGCGGTTCCCCGCGCCCCTGAGTGGGTCCAGTCCAGCAGAACGCCTACGCCCAGCGCCCCCTCTTCGCCTCCATCGCCGCCTTCCCCTGTGCTCCCCTCTTCTTCCAGTCCTTCCGGATCTCGGCACGGAGCCTCGCGTCCGTCTTCGCCACGATCCGCTGGTTCTCCCGGATCAGCTTCCGGTAGCTCTCCAGCCGCCGCTCGGGCAGCTCACCGGAGTCGATCGCGGCCAGCACCGCGCACCCCGGCTCGCTCTCGTGCGCGCAGTCGTGGAAACGGCACTGCCGGCCCAGTTCCTCGATCTCGGCGAAGACCTGCGCGACACCCGTCTCGGCGTCCCAGAGGCCGACCCCCCGCAGGCCGGGCGTGTCGATCAGCACACCCCCGCCGGGCAGGGCGAGCAGGTTGCGGGTCGTGGTGGTGTGGCGCCCCTTCCCGTCCGCGTCCCGAGTGGCCTGCACGGCCATCATGTCCTCGCCGATGAGCGCGTTCGCCAGGGTGGACTTCCCGGCACCGGACTGCCCGAGCAGCACGGTCGTACCGCCGGAGGCGACCGCGGCGAGAACGTCGAGCCCCTCCCCGTCCAGCGCGCTGACGGTCAGCACCGGGACCCCCGGTGCCGTGGTCTCCACGTCCTGCACGAGATGCGAGAGCGTCGCCGCGTCCGGCACGAGGTCGGCCTTGGTGAGCACGACCACCGGCTGGGCGCCGGACTCCCAGGCCAGGGCCAGGAACCGTTCGATGCGACCGAGGTCGAGTTCGACGGCCAGCGACACGGCGACGATCGCGTGGTCGACGTTGGCCGCGAGGATCTGCCCCTCGGACCGCTTGGAGGAGGTGGAGCGCACGAAGGCGGTACGGCGCGGCAGATACGTCCGGACGTACCGCGGGTTGCCCGCGGGCTCGACGACGGCCCAGTCGCCGGTGCACAGCACCCGCATCGGGTCGTTCGGGGTGACGAAGGCGGTGTCGGCCCGCAGCATCCCGTCGGCGGTGACGATGTCGCACTGCCCGCGGTCGACCCGGACCACCCGTCCGGGCAGGAGCCCCTCGGGCTCGTAGGGGGCGAACGCGTCCGCCCAGTCCTCGTCCCAGCCGTAGGGAGCGAGAGCGGAGAAAACCTGAGAAGTGGAGCTGGAAGTCAAGGGAGACCCTTCACAAGGGTGGCCCCGGCGCAAGGAGTTGGTGTCAGCCGACGGCCACGGAGGTGGACTTGATGATCTGGATGCGGGCAGCACTCGTCGCAAAGACAGCCATCGGTCGACACCTCCCTCATTCCTCGCTCGTGGGGCACGGCAGCGGTGAGCCGCCGTGCGAAGTGCTCTCACCTTAAAGGCGCCGCCGACGGGGGCGCCACCGATTTTCCGGACCCCGAGCGAGCGCCCTCTCACTCGAACAGCCCGGTGCGCTGGTCGTACGGGAGGAGGGGTTGTGGCATGGAAGCCGACCCCCACCTCCAGGAGACCCCGTGACGACCCACCGCTCACTCCGCCCGCTCCGTGTCCTCGCCCCCGCACTGGCCACCGGAGTCCTGTTGACGACCGCCGGGTGCTCGGACGGTGAGGACAGCGGGCCGGACCGCGCGGACACCACACGGATCTCCTCCTCGCCTCTCGCGCAGGCCTCCCCGGCCCCGCTCACCGCGGCCGGGGCGCGGGCCGCGCTGGTGACCGAGGCGGACCTGGAGGACGACTGGACCCAGGTCAAGAACGCGGCCACGTGGCGCGACAGCCTGCTGGTCGGCAAGGTGGACGTCGCCGACTTCATCACTGCCAAGACGAATGCCGCCGACTGCCAGAAGTTCCTCGACCGGCTCTACGGCGACGATCTCCTGGGCAAGCCGTCCGGCGCGTCCGCGCTCACCGGCTTCGAGCAGGGCGACTCCCGGCTGTTGTACCAGGTGGCCGCCTATGAGAGGGCGGGGCTCGACAAGTCCTTCGCCTGGCTGAAGAGTCTGCCGGTCAAGTGCGACCAGTTCACGGCCAAGGACACCTCCGGCGCTCCGCGCACGGTCCAGGTGATTGAGCGTTCCCTGCCCAAGGGGGGCGACGCACAACAGGGGCTGCGGGTCACGGTCCAGGGCACCTCGGGCGGCGCGCCCGCCACCCTCACCCTGGATGTCGCGGCGGTTCGGGTCGGCACGGACGCGATCACCCTTACCAACGGCGGCCTCGACGGAGTCGACGGCGACAGCACCGAGCAGGCGGCGAAGCTCGGTACGGCACGGCTGAAGGACGTCCACGCGGGCCGGACGCCGGCCGCCGATCCGGGCGAGGTCGACTGACGGCCCGGTGAGCGGGGTCCGTCCCCCAGCTCGCGCGGCACCGCCAGCGCGAATTCGGCACATTGGAAATGAGAGTGCCTCTGACCTGCGCTTGTCGAGAGCTGCAGCGCTGATCAATGCATGGGGCATTCGGCCGGCACCCCGGCGGGCGCAGTGCTTCTCGCGTCTCACGCTGCAGGTGTCCGCGGTCGTCGACCACCTGCGTTCCACCCTGGATCTGCCGGCCGCAGCGACCAAGGCCGTCGGCGGTGCGAAGAGCGTCGCGGGCCTTCTCGACGCACTCGACGAGCAGGATGAACCTCCGTCCGACGCGACCATGCTCGCCGATCGCATCCGGGGCTGGCGTGACAGCAACCTCCTGAAGCATGTGCTCGACGAGTACGCCCTCCCCTCCATGCCGAAGATGGACCCACGACGAGATTAATGCCCTCTCAACTGCCGGGTGACGCGTAGTCAGTTGTCATGGGGTGCCCCGCCGTCGTACGGACACGGTGCCAGCCAGACTTCCCGGCTCACAGTGGGGAGTTCATCCCGTCGGGGCGGTCAGTAGTAGATGGGACCGAGCTCACCACCGCTGGCGATGATCGGAAAGTGCGCGCTGTGACGCCAGGTCGCTCGCCCCGTGGCGGCCGGCAACGGCGCTCCAATGTGCCCTGCCGCACCACCGTGGACTTCCGGTGCGGCGTGGCCGCGCGGCCTCGCGGGCCGGAAGCCTACTCCCGTGCCTTAGGGCACCTGCCTAAAGCAGCGAGCCGTGCCACTCCCGTGCCAGAACGGAGGTGATCACGTGTCGGGTGTGCCGGGCACGGGAGGGGACAGCGTCGCTTTCCTCCACGCTGTTGAGCTTCAGGGTGACCGTCCGGCCGGCAGAAAAAAGTTCTGTGGATGTTCGCGGCAACCTTTTCGGCCTCTCTGGCCACTCAGTGGTGTCCGGCGCCAAGTGGTCCGGTCAGATGCAACAGTTGAAAGAGAGCACAGGCATGTCCCTGGAACGAGAGCGCAGACATGTCCCCGGTCCACCCTCGTCATCGACGGCGTCCCGCAGCGGCCACCGTGCCGACGGCGGTGCGCGCGGTGGCCGTTCGAAGCATCGTGGTCGTCGGTTGCTCGCGCGTCGGGGGCTCTGGGGAGGTCTCGCCATGGTGGTCGTGGCCGGGTCGGCTGTGGTGGTCAGCCAGGCTTCGGCAGACCAGAAAACCCTGGATCTGAAGAAGTGGTACGTGCTGGTCAACCACAACAGCGGCAAGGTGCTGGACGACCGCGGCTCCGCCAGGAACGACGGCGCGGCGGTGGTGCAGTGGGCGCGCCACGGCGGGGCCAACCAGCAGTGGCGGTTCATCGACGCGGGTGACGGCTACTACCGGCTGCAGAACCGGACCTCCGGCAAGGTGCTGGACGACCTCGGCTGGTCGAAGACCGCCGGCTCCGCCCTCGTGCAGTGGAAAGACCTGAACGGCAGCAATCAGCAGTTCAAGCTGGCCAAGTCGTCCGGCGGCTACGTGCGTTTGGTCAATCGCTTCAGTGGCATGGCTGTCGGTGTCCACAAGGCCGTCAAGGCCAACGGGGCCAACGTTGTCCAGAACCGCGACCGGAGCGGCGCCGATCAGCAGTGGAAGCTCGTCGCGGTCGGAAACGTCAGCGGCGGCGGTACGCCCACCACGCCGAGCAGCAGCGCTCCCGCGAGCCCGACTCCGAGCGCCCCGCGCCCGTCGTCCTCGCCTTCGTCCGCGTCTCCGCCGCCCACGAGCGGTGGCGGCAGCTCGGCGAAGCGGTTCATGGGCAGCGACAAGGTAATCATCGGCGGCTCGATGACCGACGCCTCGGCGAACGCCGCGCCGTTCGACGCGCGCTACGCCTATGTGCACAGCCAGCCCGCGCCCTCGTCGGACTACTACACGGCAGCGAAGTGCAAGGACGGGTGGTCGAGCTGGTGGGGCTGCTGGAACGGCAGCACCACGGCGCCCGGCACATACGTGACCTGGCGGGACGAGGTGGCGTCCCAGGCGACGTACAAGGGCAGTTCGCGTCCGCAGAAGATGTTGTGGAGCTGGTACTCGTTGCGCGACCTCGGCGATGCGGCGGGCGAGGGCGACGGTCCGGGTGAGGTCAAGGCCATCAACCGGGTCGACCTGCTCACCCGGTACATGAACGACTACCGTTTCTTCCTCCAGAAGATCGGCACGTCGCACGACGCGATCGACATCGAGCCCGACTTCTGGGGCTACGTCCGCTCGCTCGGCGACCCGCACAAGGTTGCCGCGCAGGTCTCCGCCGCGAATCCGAAGGACTGCGGATCACAGGAGAACAGCGCCGCCGGACTCTCCCGCTGCCTGATCTCGATGGCCCACAAGTACGCGCCGAACACCGCCGCGGGGCTCCACCTCACCTGCTGGGACTGGCAGAACGACACCCAGAAATGCGTCAAGGACTACGCGAGCCTCGGGGCGCAGGACGCCGACATCCTGGTCTCCGACGTGTCGGACCGCGACGCGGGCTGGTACGCACAGCCGGCCCACGGCGGCCGTAACACCTTCTGGACCGACCAGACGGCCGCTGACACGCTGAAGTTCTGGAAGACGATGGCCGAGTCCGTGGGCAAGCCGGTGGTCCTGTGGCAGATCCCCGTGGGCAACATGGCGCAGAACAACACCCTCAACCACTACAAGGACGACAAGGTGGACTGGTTCTTCGCCCACATGGACCAGGTGGCGAACGCCCATGTCGCCGGCCTGTTCTTCGGTCCGGGGCAGCAGGAACAGACCACGGTCGAGTCCGACGGCGGAAACCTGATCAACAAGACGATCGCCTATCACAACTCGGGTGGTACAGCGCTTAAGTGACGTGCTCCCCGCCTTGAAAGGCGAGGATTCCGGCCTTCCCCACCGGTTGGCGTGCCGCTACGCGGCGCGGTTTCCGGTGGGGAATCCGTGTTTTCCTGTTTCTTCGCGCTGTGCCAGAACGGATTCCGTGCAGGTCCGAATCCCGGATGTGCAGGGGCTTGGGATCGTCCACGGTGCCGCAGAGGGAGCAGGTCTGGGAGGTCGGCTCGAACCGGCCGGTCTTCACCAGCGCGCGCCCGTACCGTTGCGCCTTGTATTCCAGCATGCTCCCGTCACCGACAGGCTCTCCACGGGGGAAAGGCCTATCCGCTCTGCCGGCCTCCTCACGGGCGCGTACCGCGCCGAAAGGCGCCCCCCTCTCTTCGAGGGGGGCGCCTTTCGTCGTCTTCGTCGGGCCGAGGGTCAGCGCTTCAGGGTGAGGACACCCGGCCGGTACGGCAGCTTCGCGTAATCGATGCCGTCCGATGAGGGGTTCCTGCCCTGGTAGAGGAACTGCAGGTTGCAGGGGTCGACGGTCATGGTCTGGTCGGGGTTGTTGCGGACCAGGTCGCCGTGGCTGATGTCGTTGGTCCAGGTGGCACCGCTGTTGGCCTTGCCCGCGAAGGGGCTGCTCTCGCTGCCGGCCTGTACGGCCCACGGGCCGTTCAGGCTGGAGGCCGTGAAGGAGCGGAAGTAGCGCCCGTTCGCACCCATCGCCTCGACGATCATGAGGTACTGGTTCTGGCCCTGGACCTTGTAGACCTCCGGCGCCTCGAACAGCTTCGCCTTCGTGTCGCTCATGACCGTGGTGTACGAGGAGCCGAAGCTGCCCGGGAAGTTCCCGAGCGGCATGGTCGACTTGTAGATCTTGCCGTTGTCATCGGCGAAGAACAGGTACATGTTCTGGTCGTCGGCGATCACGGTCGGGTCGATCGGGGCGCCCACGGGGAGGCTGCCGGTGAACAGCTCCTTCGGCGCGGACCAGCCATTGGGGTCGGTGGGGTCGCTGGACGTGCGGTAGCTGAAGGGCCAGGAGGTACCCCACCCGTTCGAGACCAGCACCCAGATGTTCTTGGGCGCGAAGTAGAACAGCTTGGGCGCCACCGCGGACCCGCTGATCTTGGTCTGGGTGGCCGTCGCCATGTCCGACCAGTCCGTGAACGGACGGAAGGTCATCGCGCCCCACTGCGATCCGGTGGAGGTGGTCGCGTAGACCAGGTGCTTGCCGTTGTACGTCACGGTGGTGAAGTCCTTCAGCGCGACCGACCCGTTCGCCGGTTCCGCCAGCGGGCCTGTCGAGGTCCACTTGTACGTCGACGGAAGAGCACAGGTGTCGCTCTTCGGCACCGCGGTCGTGTCGCTCTTCGGCGCCGCGGCCGGCTGGAAGTTCCAGCGCTGGTTGGCGCCGCCGTTGGTGTCCCAGATCTGGACGGGAGTGCCGTTGGCGGTCTTGCCGCCGGGGAGATCCAGCGCCCGGCCGCTGGCGACGTTGGTCAGCGTGTAGGTGCCGTCGCTGTTCCGGCTCGCCTTCCAGTGCTGGTGGGCGCCGCCGTTGGCGTCCCAGACCGTCAGCTTCGTCCCGTTGGCCGTCCGGCCGGCCGGCTCGTCCAGTACCCGGCCGCTGGCGACGTTGGTCAGCGTGTAGGAGCCGTCGCTGTTCTGGGTGGCCTTCCACTGCTGGTTGGAGGCGCCGCTGGCGTCCCACACCTGGAGCGGGGTGCCGTTGGCCTTCTGTCCGGCGGGCACGTCGAGAACGCGTCCGGCGGCCGCGTTGGAGAGCGTGTAGACGGTGCCGGAGGTGATGCCCCCGGCCTGCGTGCCGCCGCTGCTGCTGCTACCACTACCGCTGCTGGCGCCCAGGGCGGTGAGCACGGCGTCGTAGGCGGGCTTCTTGTTGCCGCTCGCGTCGAACAGCAGGGCGTTCTCACCGGTGCGCCAGGAGTCGCTGTCGCGGATGCCCCACACCGTGATGCCCGTGCAGCGGGCGACGTTCGTGCACGCCTTGACGGCGTTGGTGTAGGCGGTGGCGGACGCCTGGGCGATGTCGAGCTCGGTGATCTGCACGTCCACGCCGAGCGCGGCGAAGTTGGACAGGGTGGTCTGGAAGCTGGCGGGCGGGCCGCTCGCGCCGAAGTGGCTCTGGAAGCCGACGCAGTCGATGGGCACACCGCGGGACTTGAAGTCCTTGACCATCTTGTAGACGCCCTGGGTCTTTGCGTCCGACCAGTTCTCGATGTTGTAGTCGTTGTAGCAGAGCTTGGCGGCGGGGTCGGCGTCCCGGGCGGTGCGGAAGGCCTCCTCGATGAAGCCGTTGCCCAGGACGTCCTGGAACACGGAGCTGCGGTGCTGACCGCTGCCGCCGTCGGCGAAGGCCTCGTTGACCACGTCCCAGGCGTAGATCTTGCCCTTGTAGTGGGTGATCTCCTGGGTGATGTGGTTCTTCATCACCGAGCGCAGTGTGCCGGCATCGGTGATGGACTTGACCCAGCCGGGCAGTTGGGAGTGCCACACCAGGGTGTGGCCGCGCAGGCGCTGGCCGTGCGCGGAGGCGTGGTCGACGATCCGGTCGGCGGCCCCGAAGGTGAAGTTGCCGCGGGAGGGTTCGATGGCGTCCCACTTCATCTCGTTCTCCGGGGTGATCATCTTGAATTCCCGGTCGAGAAGAGTGGAGTACGTCGAGTCCCCGAGTCTGCCCGCGGCCACTGCCGTGCCGAAGTAACGGCCGCTGCCCGCCGCCGCGTCGGCGACGGTGGCCGGTGCGGCGGCCTCCGGCGAGCGTGCGGCCAGGGCGACCAGCGGTACGGCGGCACCCGCGGCGGCGAGGACCACGGAGGCGGCGATCACGCGGCGGGTTGCCGGACGGCGGCGATGAGAGCGGTTCTGATCTGACAACGGAATGTCCTTCTGGCACAGCGGGACTTGATCCGGTCCCGGATGCCTGTCAGTTGCCGCCGAGCACACAAAGGTTGCCACGACCGGGGCAGGCATGCTCACGGCCGCCGCCGTCGCCGCCCTGCCGCACAGCCGCGTTCACCGCGTCGGGACGAACCCTCCCCGGACCGACGCGGAGCCGCCCGGACCCTGTGCGTCGACGCGGTAGCCGTCGCCCGCGGCACTGCGCACTCCGGGACCGTTGTTGAACTGGACGGCGAACTCATGGGTCCCGGCCGGCACGGTCAGGCCCGGCTTGAGGACCCAGCGGTAGACCAGCGCGCCGCCGGTTTCCTGGACGGTGACGGTGAAGTCACCACTCGGCAGGGTCTGCCAGGTGCCGGTGCTCTTCGCTCCGCCGGTCTGCATGATCCGGATCTCGACCGTGAGCGAGGTGAGCGGCTGCGTCGTCTTGAGGACGAGGTCGCTCTGTGTCCAGTAGACGGTGCTCTTCTCATCCAGCGAGCCGGCCGACCACAGCGGCCCGTCCTGGTTCTCACCGGCGGTCGGCGGGGCAGTGGTGGCCGGCGGAGTCGGGCGCGAGCTGCCCGGGGTGGTGACCGGGGGCGGCACGGCAGGGGTGGGGCGGGTCGGTGTCGGGTGCGGGGAGCTGAGGGTCGGGGAGGGGGTGGCAGGCGTGGTCACGGTGGCCGACGGCGACGGCGACGCGGTGGTGACGATGGCGGCGACGGCGAGGCCGCCGGTCGTCAGGATGCCGCCGGCGGCAAGCGCGGCGAGGGCGACCCTGGTCCCGGACCGCGCGAACGGCCTCGCGCGGTGACGGACGGCGGGGCCGGCCATGCCGCGTTCGACCCGGGCCAGCATCCGCGCGCGGTCGGGCCGGTGGGCCTCGGCGGCCTCGCGCAGCCGACGGTCGATGTCCTCGCTCACCGGTTCCTCCTCCTTTCTGGCACCAGGTCCCCGGCCGCGTGTGCGCCCAGGAGCTTTTCCAGCTCGGCCATTCCCTTCGAGGTCTGGCTCTTCACCGTTCCGACCGATATGCCCAGCGCTGCCGCCGTCTCCTTCTCCGACAGGTCGAGGGCGTGCCGCAGCACCACGCAGGCGCGCTTGCGGAACGGCAGCCGGGCGAGCGCCGCGCGGACGTCCAGCACGGCCGCCATGTCGGGCCCCTCCACCTTCTCGGGGCTGCGGGACCAGAACAGCGTGATCCGGCGTCGCTCCCGCACCGTGCTGCGGATGCGCCCCCGCGCCAGGTTGGCCACCACACCGCGGGCGTAGGCGAGCGGGTGGTCGGCCTGCCGCAACCGGTCCCAGCGCTGCCACAGGGCGACCAGGGCATCCGCCGCGAGGTCGTCCGCCGCATCGCTCTCGCCGGTCAGCAGGTGTGCCAGACGGGCGAGCTCGCCGTAGTGGCGTTCGAAGAATTCGTGGAACTCCGCGGACGCGTCATCGAGGACCATCCCCCGGTCGCCCTCTCCTTGCCATGAAGTGCGCGTTAGTTGCGCGTTCAACAACGGGGAGCGCAGCCTAACAGTGCCCAGCCCTGGATTCGAACAGCGGTCGTGCATGGTTGCGGGGCGGTGCAGGCCGGCCGGCGGGCTGGTCAAGGCCGGGTGAACCGGACGCCGGTCGGCTGCGCGACGTCCGGCTGCACGGCGGTGCGGTCCACGGGCAGCTGCTCCCCGTGGATGTCGGTGATCCTGAACGACTCGCCGCAGCCGGTGACGACTCCCTTGTGTCTGACGGCCGATGTGATCCGTCCGGCCAGGGCCGTCGCCTTGGAGTTCGCGGGCGCGGTGCAGTTGGCCGAGGCCACCGGAGTGGCCGAAATCGAAGGGCACGGTGTGGCGGAGGCCAGGATCGTCGGACTGGCTGAGGCTGTCGGCTGCAGCGTTGCACCCGCACCGTCGCCGCCCGCCTCAGACCCGGCATCGGACGGGGCGGCCGCCCACGCGTCTGAGGCGAACGCGTCGGCTGCCCACCCGGCACCGGTTCCGCTCCCTGGGAGGACGGTCAGGGCCGGGCACGCCGGCACACCGATGACCAGCGACCCCGAGGGAATGCCCGTGAACAGTCCGCGCCTGCGCCACGGTTGCGGCGCGGCTTGCTTCGTCGCCCTCATGCCCGTCCATCCGGTAGTTCGAGTCGGTCTTCCGACTCCCAGTTGCCGCAGAGGACGAGAAGGTTGCCGCTCTGACGCTGATTTCTCGGCGACCGGTTCGGGGCGCGCAAGGCTTCCTGCAGTGACGGCGCCCCGCACGTCGAGGGCTGTGCGGCACGGGTGCCCGGTCACCAAACCCCTGGGGTACTGGGAGCCCCCACTCGGGCCGGCCGGACCGACGCGCCGGGCGGACTCTGGCGGTCCAACGTGGTGACGGCCGTCTTCGTCCTTCACCACGCATCAGCGTGAGGTTGGAAAAGGCTCTATGACCTCCCAGTCGGCAGACCGGTGCGCGCTATCTGCGCCGCCAAGGGAGTTCAGCCTGATAGTCGTCCTCGTGGGTGAGTCCCTTGATGATGGCCTCGCCGATCTCTGCGAACTGGCGGGCCTGGTCAGGCGTGAGGTGGTCGAACATCGCCCGGCGCGCCGCCGCGACGTGACTGGGGGCTGCGGCGGCGAGGACGGCGAAGCCTTCATCGGTGAGCACGGCGAGTTGGCCGCGCTGGTCCGTCGGATCGTCGGTGCGTCTCGCCCAGCCGCGTTTTTCCAGCGCCGACAGTGCGTGCGAGAGCCGGCTGCGGGTGACCTTCAGGTGCTCGGCGAGGTCGCTCATCCGCAGCGACCGGTCGGGGGCCACGGACAACCGGCTGAGCAGGTTGTACGTCGCGTGTGACAGGCCGGCGGCCCGTTGCAGCTGCCGCTCCAGGTAGTCGCCCAGCAGCGTGGAGAGGTCGATGTATGCCAGCCAGGCGCGCATCTCCTCCTCGGAGAGCCAGGGGGTGTCGCTCATCACACCAGCATATCCGAAGGTTTGTACTCTCAAACAGATTGCCCTATCGTCGATCCCGATGTTTGAGAGCTCAAACTCTTGGGAGGTGTCATGAGGATCACCAGGAAGGCCGGGGCCGCGCTGGTGGCGGCCGTCGTGGCGATGGGGGCCGGCGCGAGCTACGCCGTCGCCGATGTGAGCACGAAGGCAACGGCCGGCGCGTCGGGCGAGCAGGCGAAGTTGCAGGCGCTCTACCGCCAGGCCGAGACCGATGGCGGCGAAGTGACCGTCTACATGGGCGGCGACAAGCCGGGACAGTGGGATTTCATCGCCAACGCGTTCACCGCGCAGTTCCCCGGCGTCAGAATCCATCTGGTCACCGATCTGAGCAAGGTCCACGACGCTCGGATCGACAACCAGATCGCCACCCACCACCAAGTGGCTGACGTGGCCGTGCTGCAGACCGTGCAGGACTTCGACCGCTGGAAGAGCGCCGGCCAGTTGCTGAAGTACCGGCCCATCGGCTCCGGTGAGGTCTTCAACAACGCCAAGGATCCGCAGGGCTACTGGACCGGCGTGTTCTACGGCGCTTTCGCCGACATGGTGAACACCAAGGCGGCCGGGTCGGATCCGTCGGCGTTCACCGCGGCCGATCTGCTGAAGCCGGAGTTCAAGAAGAAGCTGATCTTCACGTACCCGAACGATGACGACGCCGTCCTTTACGACTTCAAGCTGACCGTCGACAAGTACGGCTGGAGCTGGCTGCGTTCCCTGGTCGCACAGGACCCCGCGTTCGTGCGCGGCACGCCGTTCTCGGCCGGACCCGTGGCGGCCGGGGACTACCAGGCGACGCTCGGCACGGCGGGCGACCCGAGGCCGAACGCGACCATGATCTTCCCGGCGAACGACCCGTTCAACAGCTGGGTGCAGCACGGTGCGATCTTCAAGAACGCTCCGCACAAGGCCGGCGCGAAGCTGTTCCTGAGCTGGCTGACGTCGCGGACCGCCCAGCAGCAGCTGATCGCTCCGTGGACCTGGTCGGTGCGCAAGGACGTCGCCCCGCCGGCCGGGCTGCGGCCGCTGGCCACGTATCACCAGACCGATGTGGCCGGGTTCCAGGCGTTCATGAGCGACCGGGAAGCGGTGGAGCGGTTCCGCTCGCAGGTGCAGCTCTACGTCGGCCAGGTCGTCGGTCCGGACCCGGCCGACCCGACCAACACCCTCGGCTTGACGCCCGGCAAGTTCTGACCGGACCCACTATGCCGAGCCGCCGCACGACCGCGAGCCTGTGCCTGCGATCGCGTGGCGGCTTACGCATCTGATCGATGTGTTCGGGATCCCGTCTAGTCCGCCGGCAACGGCTCTCGCGTCAGACCCTCGCCGCTGGTCCCGACCTGCAGGGGCTGAGACGCCTTCGACTGCACGGCTTCTTCCTGGTGATCGAGCCCCAGCAGGGCATCGAGCGACAGGGTGCCCGGTCCAAGCACCAGTACCGCAAGAAGCGCGGCGAGCATGAGGAAGTCCACCTCCGCTCCGCCCGAGCCCTTCGGACCGAGAACACCCAGGTGGAGGGCGTCGAGCTTGACCAGGACCGCGGTGCCCAGCATTTCCAGGCTGAGGAGCGCCGCGGCGACACGGGTCAGCAGTCCGAGCACGAGCAGGCCACCGCAGGCGAGTTCCATGGACGGCACCAGCCAGCGCAGCACCGAGGTGAAGGGCAGACCGGTCGGCCGCAGGAGGAAGTTCTCGAAGTTGTCGAGACCGAGAACGTTGATCTTGAAGAGGCTGTGCATGATCATCAGCCAGCCGATCGTCGTCCGCACGACGACCATCAGCGGATCGTTGAGCCTGCTGAGCCGGTTCGCGGCTGAGGTGTAGAGACGCATCATTGAGTCCTTCGAACAGGTGGGTATGGAGAGGAGGGTCTGCGTCGGGCAAGTGCCTTGTCCGGCTAGGCCGGTGCGATCATCCCTGCCGACAGGTCGATGTCGGCTCCGCACAGCCCCGGCATGGCCAGCATGGCTACCAGGGCCTGGGCGACCTCGTCCTCCTCGACCAGCCGGCCCAGCGCTGCCCGTGAGGCGAAGTCCCGCTCGGCTTCCTCGACGGTGCCGCCCGTCAATTCGGCCGTCAGCCGGAAGTTGCGGTCCATCCGGGGGCCCCGGACCGGCCCGGGCGAGAGGGAGTTGACGGCGACGCCCTGCGGACCGACCTCTCCCGCCAGCGTCCGGGTCAGACCCAGCAGCGCCATCTTGGAGGCGGTGTACGGGGTGCGGTTCAGCAGAGGGCGTTTGCCGCTCACGGAGGCCACGTTGACGACGTCACCGCGACCCGCTGCCAGCATGGGCGGCAGGAAGGCCCGGCACATCAGATAGACGCCGCGGACGTTGGCGGCGAACACGTCGTCCCACTCGTCCGGTTCGATGTCGACGAGGGGACGCACCGGGCCGGCCACACCCGCGTTGTTGACGAGCAACGACACGTCCTCGTCGGCGAGCTCGGCCGCGAGCTCACGCACCGCATCAGGGTCCGAGATGTCGCACACGGCCGTACGAGCCTGACCGCCTTCCTTCTCCGCCCGAGCCGCTGCCTCCGCGAGTGCCTGCTCGGTGCGGCCGACGAGGACCACCCGGGCCCCGGCCCCCACCAGGGCGAGTGCGAAGGCCCGCCCCAGCGGCCCTCCGCCACCTGTGACCAGCGCCGTACGGCCGTCGAGACTCATGCCGTGTTCCAGGCGAGCTCGTCGCCCGCCGCCTTCGCGGCCCGGACGTCACCGGAGCGCGCGTGCCCCTCGAACAGCTCCACCCGCGCGGCCCGCCCGCACAGCCGGCCGAGCAGGGTCTGCGCGTCGGTGTTGGTGACCTCCTGGTACGTGACGGTCTTCAGGTACTTACCGACCCACAGGCCGCCGGTGTAGCGGGCCGCGCCACGCGTCGGCAGGACGTGGTTGGTACCGATCACCTTGTCGCCGAAAGACACGCAGGTGCCCTCGCCGAGGAACAGAGCACCGTACTGCGTCATGCGCTCCAACGCGAGCCTCGGCTCGGCGGTGAGTACCTCCACATGCTCGAACGCGAACTCGTCGGCGAGCGCGTACAGTTCGTCGACCGAGTCGACGACGTGCACCTGGCCGTGATCCCGCCAGGCGGGCTCGGCGAAGTCCCGGGTGGGCATGGTCGGCAGCAGCCGCTCCACCTCGGCGATGGTCCGCTCGGCGAGCTCGCGGGATGTCGTGATGAGCACGGCGGGCGAGTCCGGGCCGTGTTCGGCCTGGGAGAGCAGGTCGACGGCGCATACGAAGGGGTCGGCGTGCTCGTCTGCCAGCACCAGGATCTCGGTGGGACCGGCGAACAGGTCGATGCCGATCTCGCCGAACAACTGCCGCTTGGCCTCGGCGACATACGCGTTGCCGGGGCCGGCGATCAGGTTGACCGGCTCCATGGCGTCCGTGCCGACGGCCATCGCGGCCACCGCTTGGACGCCGCCCAGCAGCCAGATCTCGTCCGCGCCCGCCAGGTGCATGGCGGCGACGGTGGCGGCCGGGATCTCGCCGCGGATCGGGGGCGTACAGGCGACGACCCGGGGCACGCCGGCCACCTTGGCGGTGACGATGGTCATGTGGGCGGAGGCGGTGAGCGGGTAGCGGCCACCGGGGACGTAGGCACCCGCGGCCTGCACGGGGATGTGCTTCTGGCCGAGCCGGACGCCCGGCAGGGTCTCCACCTCGAACTCCCGCAGCGAGTCCAGCTGGTGGCGGGCGAAGGTGCGCACCTGCTCCTGGACGAAGCAGATGTCGTCGATGACCTGCTGCGGCACCGACGCGACGATCTTCTCGACCTCCTCCTCGCTCAGCCGGAAGGAACCGGGGCTCCACTTGTCGAACTTCTCGGAGTACTCACGCACGGCCTTGTCGCCGCGCTCGCGGATGTCCGCGATGACGCCGGCGACGGTCTCGCGGACCTGCCCGAGGGAGGCGGTCACCTCGGCCTTGGGGACGGCGTGCTTCAGGATCTCTGCCACAACTGCGGCCTTTCTGAGAAGAGTCGGATCACACGGGCGGTGCTTCGAAGAGCACGTCGGGGTCGTTGAACTGCTCCTTGGCGACCGACTCGCTCATCGGGTCGGCGGTGCCCCACTGGTCCTGGGTGACCGGGTCGTCGACGTCGTGCCGGCCCGGATGCCACAGGTCCTCTTCGAGGACGGCGAGCTCGGTGGTGTACTCCACGGTGTTGCCGTGCGGGTCGTGGAAGTAGGAGAAGGTGTTGTCTCCCGCGAGGTGCCGGCCCGGCCCCCAGGTGAGGCGCGTTCCGGCCCGCAAGGCGCGGCCGGTGCCGCGCATGTACTCCTCCACCCCTCGCATCTCGAACGAGGCGTGGTGCAGGGAGACATGGGGGCCGCGCGCGATGGCGAAGGAGTGGTGCAGGGGGCTGCACCGCAGGAAGTACATGAGGTCGCCCATGTGCGTGGAGTACAGGGTGTCGGTGAGCCGGAAACCGAGGTGCTCGATGTAGAAGTCCCGCAGCCCCTCGGGATCCTGGGAGTTGACGACACAGTGCGAGAGGCGGACCGGAATCGCCTCACGTTCCTCGATCTTCCGGTGATCGCGGACGGCGACATCCGCGGAGACCTCGACGACCCGGCCGTCCGGGTCGAAGAAGCGGATGCCGTAGCCGCCGCCCGGTGTGTCCAAGGCTCGCGGCTCATGCACGAGCTGGACGCCCGCACGCCCGAGCCGTACCGCCAGTTCGTCCACGGCCTCCGGTGAGACGGCCCCGAAGGCCACCAGATCCATCCGCTTCCGCTCGTCCTTGCGGATGCGGACGACGTACTGCTCGGGGCTGCCCTCGGCGGCGAAGAACGCGAGACCGCTGTCGCCGGCGACCTCGGTCAGGCCCCAGGTGGTGCCGTAGAAGGCGCGCTGGGTCTCGAAGTCCGGTACGGCCAGGTCGACATGGCGCAAATGGGTGATGGGCTGGAAGGTCACTGTCCGCTCCTGACGGTGTTGCGCTGCAGGCCCAGGCCCGTGATCTCGGACTCCACGACGTCGCCGGGCTTGAGGAAGACGCCCCAGTGCGCGCCGTTGCCGGCCGGTGAGCCGGTGAGCAGGAGGTCACCGGGGCGCAGGGTGGTGGTCGTGGAGACGTACGCGATGAGCCGTGGGATGTCGAAGATCATGTCCTTGGTGGACTCGTCCTGACGGACGACGCCGTTGTGCCGCAGGGTGATCCGCAGGTCGTTCGGGTCACCGACGAAGGCGGCCGGGACGAGGAAGGGCCCGGTCGGCAGGAAGGTGTCGGCGTTCTTGGCGGTGAACCAGTCCGTGCCGATGGCCTTGACGTCGGGGCGGTAGAGGCGGTCGCGGGTGGTGAGGTCGTTGCAGATCGTGTACGCGGCGACGTACGACATGGCGTCCTCGACCTGGATGTTCCTGCCCGACTTGCCGATGACCAGGGCGAGTTCGAGTTCCCAGTCGTGCTGTTCGCCGAGCTCGGGGAGCACGATGTCGTCGTAGGGTCCGCACATCGCGCGCGGCGAGCCGAGGAAGACGTACGGCACACCGCTGCGGATCCGCTCGTCCATCATCTTCTCGGCGTCGGCGCGGGCCTCCTCGGGCGTGGCGCCGTGCATGCTCTCCTTCTCCGCGGCGACCAGGTCCACCACGTGCTTGCGGTAGTTGGCGCCGCTCTGCAGGATCTGGCCCGGCTCGATCGGGGGCAGCACGTGCAGGGCGGTCAGGGGGTGCCAGGGACCATCGGCGGACCGGGCGAGTTCGTCCAGGCGGGGCAGCCAGTTGTCCCAGTCCTCGACGAGGGCGCGTACGGACGGCACCAGGTCGGACAGGTCGCGCACCCGCGCCCCGCTGACCAGGCCGGGGAAGGCGCCCGCACTGTTGCGGAACACGCCGAGCGCGAAGGGTCCGGTGTGGGTGAGTGGATCGGGCACGGGCGGCTCTCCTCGTACGGGTGGGGTCGCCTTCGACGCTAGGCACCACGGAGAGACGGCGGAAATGGCCGTTCGCGATGCCTGCCATCATCGGGCCGCCCCTGCTGCCTGCAACGATGTGCGGCCCCACCGCGCGGCGGCTCCATCGGCGTACGGGATGGATGACGTCCTCCCTGCCGATGGCTCGATCCGTTGACCCCCGTACCCGCCGCCGATCAGGCTCGAAGCTCCCCAACCACCCCGAGGAGCACACGTGGTAGTCGAGCATGCCGAGCTGACCGTGGAGGCCGGCCGGGAAGAGGAGTTCCAGGAGGTCTTCGGCAAGGCCCGCGAGCTGCTCGCCGAGGCAGCCGGGTTCCGCTGGGCCGAGCTGCTGCGCTGCGAGGAGCGGCCGCGGACGTTTCTCCTGCTGGTCGGCTGGGAGTCGGTCGAGGCGCACACGGCCGGCTTCCGGGAGTCGGAGCGCTTCGCGCGCTGGCGCGCCCTTGTCGGGCCGTTCTTCACCGAGCCGCCGGCCGTCGAGCACTACCACGAACTCGGCCCGCGTTTCAGCGGCTGACCGCTGCCCCCTTTCTTCTACGTTCGCAAGGATCGTTCATGCCCGTACACAAGGTGCTCGTCGTCGGCGGCGGCATCACTGGAAGCGTGCTCGCCCTCGCGCTCGCGCAGCGCGGTGCCGACGTCGAGCTCGTCGAGATCTCCCCCCAATGGTTCGGTGTGGGCCACGGCATCACCCTCCAGGGCAACGCTCTCAAGGCGCTGCGCTCGGTGGGCGTGCTGGACCGGGTGCTGGCGCGGGCGGTGCCGTTCGACGTCCTTCGGCTCCTGCGTGCGGACGGCGAGCTCATCACGGAGTTGCCCACCCCCCACACCGGTGGGCCGGACCTGCCCGCGACGGCGGGGGCCCTGCGCCGCGACCTGCAGGACGCGTTGTGTGACGCCGTGTACACGCACGGCGTCACCGTCCGTCTCGGTCTGAGCGTCGAGCGCCTCGACCAGTCGCCCCGACACGTCGACGTGGCCTTCACGGACGGCTCCACCGGCCGCTACGACCTGGTGGTGGGCGCCGACGGCATCAACTCGGCCATGCGCTCCCTGATCGGGATCGTGGAGAAACCGCGCCCGGTCGGCATGTCGATCTTCCGTGTCGTCGCCGACCGCCCCGCCGAGATGGACTGCCACGAGGTGTACTACGGCGGCCCCCGCTACAAGGCCGGCTACAGCCCGATCTCCCCCGGTCAGTGCTACGCCTACCTGCTCGACAAGAACCTGGACGCATCCCTGGTCGGGCCGCGCGCCTCCCTCTCCCTCCTGCGCGAGCGCGGCGCCGGCTACGGCGGCACCTGGGGCAAGATCATCGCGTCCCTGACCGACGACACCGCCGTCGACTACCGCTGGATTGAGGCGATTCTGGTCGACGGGCCGTGGCACCGGGGCCGCACGCTCGTCATCGGCGACGCCGCGCACGCCTGCCCGCCGCTGATCGCGCAGGGCGCGGCCATGTGCATGGAGGACGCCGTGCTCCTGGCCGAGCTGGTCACCGGGGAGGAGCCGTTGGAGAAGGCCCTCGACCACTTCATGTCCCGTCGGCTGCCACGTGTGCGGACGGTACTGGAGAACTCGCTGCAGCTGGCCGAGTGGGAGATCAACCCCGACACGCCGGGTGCCGATCCCGCGCGGATCATGTCGGAGACGCTCGACTCGCTGACGGCGGCGGCATGACCACGGCGAGCACCCCTGTCGTCGACGTCCACGGCCACCTGGCCGTGCCCGCCGCCGACGCGCTGTGCGCGGGGCAGTCCGGCCTGGCCGCCGAACTGGCTGCCGAGCAACGCGCCCACAGCCCTCAGTCGCTGGCCGCCAACAGGGCTCAGCTCCAGTCGCTCGGGCCAAGGCTCACGGACGTGGGCTCGCGCCTCGCCGATCTCGACGCGATGGGCGTCGACATCCAGGTGGTCGGCCCGATGCCGATGCACCACTACTGGGCGGACGCGGACCTCGCCGCACGGCTGGCCCGCACGGTCAACCAGACGGTCGCGGAGCACTGCGCCGAGGCGCCCGAGCGGCTGTACGGCCTTGGTACGGTGCCGCTCCAGCATCCGGACCTGGCGGTGGCGCTGCTGGACGAGGCGGTCACCGAGTACGGGTTGTACGGCATCAGCGTCTCCACGACCGTGAACGGCCGGGAGTTGGCCGACCAGGCCCACGACGAGGTGTGGCGGAAGGCCGAGGAAGTCGGCGCGGTGGTCTTCGTGCACCCATGGGGGTGCTCACTCGGCGAGCGGCTCGCCACGCAGTACCTCGGGAACACGGTCGGACAGCCGGTCGAGACCACCGTGGCCCTCTCCCGTCTGATCTTCACAGGCGTCCTGGACCGCTTCCCCCGGCTGAAGCTCGTCGCCGCGCACGGCGGCGGCTATCTGCCGACGTACATCGGGCGCTCCGACCACGCCTGGCACGTACGGCCGGACGCCCGCGGGTGCGCCGATCCGCCGAGCGCCTATCTGCGGCGGATGTGGTTCGACGCGCTCGTCTACACCCCGCGCGCTCTGCGCCACCTGGTCGAGGAGGTGGGCGCCGACCGGGTCGTCCTCGGCACGGACCACCCCTTCGACATGGGCGTCGACGATCCGGTGGCCCGGCTGGACGCCGCCGGGCTGCCGGAGGCCGAACGTGCCGCGATCGCCGGGGGCAACGCTCTCGATCTGCTGCTGAAAGGACGCACCCGATGAGCCTCGGTCCCATAGAGGAAGAGCTCGCCAAGGCCCGTTCCGCCTACCGCAACTGGGGCCGCTGGGGCGAGGACGACGTACTGGGCACCCTCAACTTCATCGACGACGCGATCCGCGCCCACGCGGCGGGACTGGTCCGCCGGGGCCGGTCGCTCTCACTCGCCCTGGAGTTCAACGAGAACGGCCCGCAGCGTGGATTCCGCGGCCGGATCAACCCGGTCCACTACATGAAGGACACCGGCTCCGACGCGGCCGCCGGCACGCAGGGCTTCCCGCACGGGTTCGGCGGCGCCGACGACCACGTGGTCATGCCTCTCCAGGCCTCCACCCAGTGGGACGGGCTCGGCCACATCTACGACAACAAGCAGGCATGGAACGGCCGTCCGTGCACCATCGTGAGCGGCGACGGCGACTCGGTCACCGGCATCGAGCACATGAGGGAAGCCTTCACCGGGCGCGGTGTCCTGCTGGACGTGGGCCGCGCGGTCGGCGACGAGCACGGGGAACTCCCCGACGGATTCCCCATCCTGGAGGAGCATCTGCGCGCCACCATCGAGGCGCAGGGCGCGACCTCCACCGTCCGCCGCGGCGACCTCGTCCTCGTGCGCACGGGCCAGATGGGCCGCGTGAGGCGGCTGGGCGAGTGGGGCGGCTACGCGGCCGGTGACGCCCCTGGCCTCTCCTTCACCACCCTCGGCTGGCTGCACCGCACCGAGATAGGGGCGATCGCCTCCGACACCTGGGGACTGGAGGTGCGTCCCTACGAATTCGCCGAACCCGCCATGTCCCCGCTGCACCAGATCGCGATCCCGAACATGGGCCTTCCGCTGGGCGAGATGTGGGACCTGGAGGCACTGGCCGAGGACTGCGCGGCCGACGGCGTCTACGAGTTCCTGCTGGTCGCCGCTCCGCTGCCGGTCACCGGCGCGGTCGGCGCGCCCGTCAACCCGATCGCGATCAAGTGAGCAGCCCAGTGAGCACCCACCGTTTCTCCGGCACTCTCCACCTCCCCGGCGACGAGGACTTCGATGAGGCGTGCTTCGGCAGGGTCTTCAACGCCCGCCGCCCGTACGACCGGACGCCCGCCGCCGTACTGAAGGCCGCCACCGAACAGGACGTCGTCGAGGGCGTACGACTGGCCCTGCGTCGTGGCTGGCAGGTCGCCGTCCGCTCCGGCGGACACAGCTGGGCGGCCTGGTCGGTACGGCAGGACGCGCTGCTGATCGATCTCGGGAACTTCCGCGAGATGGCGTACGACCCGCAGACCGGCATCGTGACAGCGACGCCCAGCGTGAAGGGCGGCGACGAACTCAACCCGTACCTCGCCGAGGCCGGGCGCTTCTTCAACGGCGGGCACTGCCCCTCCGTCGGCATCGGCGGCTTCCTGCTCCAGGGCGGTCAGGGCTGGAACGCGCGCGGCTGGGGCTGGGCGGCGGAGAACATCGTGGCGATCGACGTCGTCACGGCCGAGGGCGAACTCGTGCGTGCCGACGAGACGCAGAACAGTGACCTGCTCTGGGCGGCGCGCGGCGCCGGGCCCGGGTTCTTCGGAGTCGTCACGCGCTTCCATCTGCGCACCCGCCCCCTGCCGAGGCACCTGGCGCACACCGTCCACGCCTACCCGCTGGACCTCTTCGACGAGGTCATGACCTGGCTGCAGGGCATGCACCACACGGTGTCGGACCTGGTGGAGATCGTCGCCGTCACGCAGACGCCACCGGGCGCGGAGGAACCGGTGCTCCTGGTCACGGGCGTGTCGATGACCGACACCCCCGAGCAGGCCGCCGATGCCCTGGCCCCGCTGCACGCCAACCCGTACGCCGACCGGGCCCTGTTCCGCGTCGAAGCGCAGCCCACCACGCCGGCCGAGCAACTCGCGGGTCAGCGCACCGCCAACCCCGAGGGCCACCGCTACCTCGTCGACAACGCCTGGTTGACCGGGCCCGCCGACGAGGTCGTCCCGGCGATGCGCAGGGCGTTCACCGAGCAACCCACCCGGCAGACCTTCACCATCTGGTTCTCCATGGCGCCACTGCGTGAACTGCCCGACATGGCTTTCTCGTTGCAGTCGGAGATCTACTGCGCGACGTACGTGATCCACGACGAGCCGGAGCGGGACGCGGAGCTGCGGGCCTGGCTGGACGAGGCGATGAGGGCACTGCAGCCGGTCACCGTGGGCCAGTACCTCGGGGACTCCGACCTGACCGTACGGCAGTTGAAGTTCATGGGTGACGAGCAGTGGCGCAGGCTCCAGGAGATCCGCGACGTACGCGATCCCAAGGGCCTGTTCGTGGGCTACCTGAGCGCAGGTTCTGTCACCAACACCAACCACTGGGAGCAGTGAGGCATGCGTTTCGCGACATACGAGTACGAGGGCGTGGAGCGCGCCGGTGTGGTCCGGGACGGGGTGGTGCACCCGCTTCCCGAGCAGGTCACCGTCCTGACGCTGGTCGAGCAGGAGGCCTTGTACGCCGCGGGGGCCGAAGCGCTCAGCGCCGCCAGCGAGCTGACGGTGGCCCAGGTGCGGCTTCTGCCGCCGCTGAAGCCGCCGTCCATCCGGGACTTCGTCGGTTTCGAGGCACACATCGAAGGGGTGTCCAAATCGCTGGACGGTCTGGAGCACGTTCCGCAGGAGTGGTACCGGGCGCCGAACTTCTACTTCACCAACCCGCACGCGGCATACGGCGCGCACGACGACGTACCCGTTCCCGCGGGCTGTTCGGTTCTCGACTTCGAGCTGGAGGTCGGGGCGGTCATCGGTCGCAGCGGACGCGACCTCACGCCTGAGCAGGCGCGCGAGCACATCGTCGGCTACCTCGTCTTCAACGACTGGTCGGCGCGCGACCTGCAGAAACCGGAGAAGAACCTGGGCCTCGGCTTCTCCAAGGGCAAGGACTTCGCGAACACGCTCGGCCCGTACCTGGTCACCGCCGACGAGGTGGAGGACCGGCGCGACCCGGACGGCTTCCTGGACCTGGAGATGACCGTCACCCTCAACGGCGAGCTGATCGGCCGGGACACCCTCGCCAACGTCTCCTGGACTTTCGAGGAGATGATCGCCTACGCCAGCCGGGACGCCTGGGTGCGCCCCGGGGACGTCCTCGGCTCGGGCACGTGCGGCTGGGGCGCGCTCGCGGAGCACTGGGGACGCCTGGGGGAGCGCACCCCGCCGCCGCTCACGCCCGGCGATGAGGTGGAGCTGACCGTGGAGCGGCTGGGGACGCTGCGCAACCAGGTCGTTCCGGGGCGCGCGGACGTCTACCTCCCGCGAGCGAGGAAGCGGGGGCGGACGCCCCGACCCTAGACCGTCGAGCTGTGTGGGGCCAGTGCCCAGCTGTTTCGGGCACTGGCCCCTTGACGTGCGGGTATGGCTTCGCCGAATGGCTCTCATCGCATCTTGGTGAAGGTTCGACCCCACTCTTTTCCGGACCGCAATATGGTGGTTACGCTCCCGATTCACCGATGCTTCAACGACGTGGCCGGAAGGGGACATCCGTGAGCCTGGGAGCGATCGATCTCAATCTTCTGCTTGCGCTGGAAGCGCTCCTGGAGGAGAAGAACGTCACCCACGCCGGTGTGCGCCTGTGCACCAGCCAGTCGGGGATGAGCGGCTCGCTGGCCCGGCTGCGCCGGCACTTCAACGACGAGCTGCTGGTGCGGGTAGGCCGGGAGTACGAGCTGACGCCGCTCGCCGAACGGCTGCTGCCGCTCGTCCAGGCGTCCCTGCACAAGGCGGAGGAGGCGCTGTCACTGACCCGGCACTTCGATCCGGAGCACAGTCGGCAGCGCTTCTCGGTGGTGATGTCGGACTACGTGATGACGGTGTTCGTGGAGCCGCTGCTGCGGGTGATCGCGCAGGAGGCGCCAGGCGTCCGCATCGACTTCCATCCCATCGTGGACGGGCAGCTGGAGACGGAGACGCACCTGCGGTGCCACGACCTGATGATCGTGCCGCTCGGCTACCAGATCCCAGGGGTGAGCGAGGCCGTGATGCACGACCGGTTCGTCTGTCTGGTCGACCCGGACAACCCGCGACTCGTGGACGGGCGGCTCGGTCTGCGGGACCTCGCGGAGATGCCGCACGCCGCGTGCTCGATCGGCAGGGGCAACACGCCCGTCGGCCGTCAGCTGGAGACCCTCGGCATCACCCCGAAGGTGCAGGTCAGCACACCTGGCTTCAGCGTCCTGCCGTTCCTGGTCAGCGGCACCGATCTGGTCACTCTGGTGCCGGAACGGCTCGCCCGCCGCTATGAAGGCTTCGCGCGCTGTGTCGCCGTCCCCACGCCGTTCCCCGACGTACCGCTGGTCGAGGCCATGCACTGGCACAACAACCGGCACGCGGACCCCGCGCACCGCTGGCTGCGCGAGACCGTACGCAAGGTCGGCGCCTCGCTGGACGAGCCGCTGGACCAGGAGATCACCGCCGTTGATACCACCCATGCCGAACATCCGTTTCCGGAGCTCAGCTCGGCTTTCTAGCGTGGTACGGGAGACATCCCGTATCCCCTGGAGGAGCCGTGAGCCCCTTGCGCCTGGCAGGCCGTACCGTCGTCATCACCGGAGCCGCACAGGGGCAGGGAGCCGCCGAGGTGACGGCCGCGGCCCAGGAGGGCGCGCGTGTGGTGGCCACCGATGTGCTGGACGAGGCGGGCGAGAAGCTGGCCGCGTCCCTGCGCGCCGACGATCTCGACGTGCGCTTCCGGCACCTGGACGTGACGTCGCCCGAGGACTGGTCGGCGCTGGCGTCGTCGCTGGAGACCGTGCACGGGCTGGTGAACAACGCGGGCATCCCCATGCGAGCCCGCCTGGGCGAGGTCGACCTCACCGACTGGAACCGGGCCTTCACGGTGAACACCACCGGCGCGCTGCTGGGCATCCAGGCACTCGCCCCGCTCATGCCCGTCGGCGCGTCGATCGTCAACGTGGGCTCGGTCGCCGGCCTGACCGCCCACCACGCGGTCGCTTACACGACCAGCAAGTGGGCCCTGCGGGGCCTGTCGAAGGTGGCCGCGCTGGAACTCGGCCCGCGGGGGATCCGTACGAACGTGATCCACCCCGGCTACATCGAGACCCCGCTGATGGCGACGGCGAACCCGGTGTTCGTCGAGGCCCATCTGTCGATGACACCGCTGGGCCGCGCCGGCCACACGGACGAGGTGGCCCCCCTGGTGGTGTACCTGCTGTCCGACGAGTCGGCGTACGTCAACGGCGCGGAGATCACCGTCGACGGCGGGTACGCGGCCCACGGCGGAGTGAAGGCGATCACGAACGCACTGGACACCGGCTCCGCGTAGGCCTCGCCGCACATGTGAGGAGGCCAGGGCTTCGGCCCTGGCCTCCTCTTCGCTGCGTTGCCCGCTACACGGACGCGGTCATCTGGATCGCCGGCTCGCCCGCGCCGACCGCGGAGCGGGCGGTGCTCTTGCGGACCAGCAGCAGGGTGACCAGCACGCCGAGCAGGGAGGCGCAGCCGCAGACCATCACACCGAGGGCCATGCCGTGGGCGAGGGCGGTCTGGGCGGCGGCCTTGGCGCTGTCGCTGCCGACGTTGACCACGGCGAGCGGTCCCGCCGCCTGCTGTATGCCGGCGTCCTTGCCACTGAGATTGCCCACCAGCGCCGAGGAGGCGGCGCCCATCGCGATCGTGCTGATCACGGCGGGGCCGAGTCCCTGTCCGAACTCGCGCACCAGGCTGGTGGCGCCGCTGGCCATGCCGGTCATGTGGATGGGCACAGCGTTCACGGCGGCGGACGTCAATGAGGACACGACGCAGATGAAGCCGACGCCGAGCAGCAGCACCGGGCCGAGGAAGGCCGTGAGGGAGGTCGTGGTGATGGGCAGCGCGGCGATCCAGAACTGTCCCGCGGCCATCGGCAGGAGACCTCCCATCAGCAGCCAGCGCGGCTCGACGCGGGTGAGCATCTTGCTGAGCACCGGCGCCAGCAGCAGCGGGATCAGCTGGAGGATCACCAGTGGCAAGCCGGCGCGCAGCGCGCTCAGGTGCATCACGGCGCCGAGCCGGATGGAGACGACGTACGCGGTGCCGACGAAGCCGAACATCCCGGCCAGCGCGACCACGGCCGCCGCCGAGAACGACGGGATGCGCAGCAGGTCCAGGTTGAACATGGGCGAGGCGGCACGCTTCTCGGCAGCGATGAAGGCGACGAGCGCCGCCGTGGCCAGGGCGAGCGCGCCGACGATCGCCGGGCTGCTCCAGCCTCGCTCGCCGCCCTCGATGATGCCCCAGAGCAGGGCGGTGAGGCCGACCGCGATGCTGATCTGGCCCGGCCAGTCGAGCGTGCGACCCTCGGGAGCCTTGGAGTCGGTGACGAGGAACCAACAGGTGACGGCCACGGCCAGTCCGAGAACGACCGGCGGCACGAACGCCCAGCGGAAGTCGGCGATCGTGGCGAGCACACCGGAGGACAGCGGGCCCGCGGCGGAGGCGATGGAGATGCTCAGCGCCCAGGTGGAGACGGCCTTGGCCCGGTCCTTCTGATCAGGCGTGGCAGCCGCGATCACCGCCAGGGAGCTGGGGAAGAGCGCGGCAGCGCCGATGCCGGCCAGCGCCTGCCCGACCCACAGCATGGTGATGTTCTGGGCGGTGGCGTTGAGGAGTTCCCCGAGTGCCAGGACGAATCCGCCGAGCACCAGAAGGCGCTTACGGCCGAACAGGTCGCCGACCACACCGAAGTTCAGTTCCAGAATGGCGGTGGGGAGAATGAAGGCCGAGGTCACCCATGCCACCTGGGACCCCGACGCCCCGAAAGCGGCCTGAATACTTCCGTTGATCGGCGCGGGCACGGTAATGCACAACTGTGCCACCGCCACGGCGAGACAACACGCGACAAGTGTTCCGCGGTCCAGTCTTCTCAGGGAGATCGAATCTTTCATTTTCCGTGCCCTCGCTCTGCGTTATCAAGGTGGGTTCCGACTTGCTTTTCGATGAGTTCGATGAGATTTCCCTCGGGGTCGCTGACCCAGGCCATGCGCACGCCGGGCTCGGGGGACGGCCCGGGTTTCACGATCTCGCCCGCCCCGTGGGCCAGGAGGGCCGTGTAAACGGGGTCCAGTTCGGGAGTGGTGAACGCGACGTGGCCGTATCCCTCGGTGAGGGCGGCGGTCATCGGGTCCGGTGCCCGCAGGCCCGGCGCCGAGCCGGGGCGGGCGAGGAGTTCGACACGCCAGCCATGGGGATGTTCCAGTACGACACCGCGCAGCCCCGGGATTCCAAGGTGGAAGTCGAAGACGCGTTTCAGCCCGAAGGCGTCCTGGTACCAGGCGGTCTGGGCTGCGAGATCGCGCACGTTGACGCCCACGTGGTCGAGTCGGGTGGTCACGGCCGCTCAGCCCGCCATCGCGCTGTCGCCGCCGTCGGCCATGAGGTTGGCGCCGTTGACGAAGGCCGCCTCGTCGGAGCAGAGGAAGGCGGCCGCGCGGGCGATGTCCTCCGGTTCGCCGACCCGGCCGACCGGGATGCGCGCCTCCATCCGGGCCCTGGGCCCGTCGGGGTCGTCGAGGAAGGGCGCGGTGGCGGAGGTGCGGATCATGCCGGGGGCGATGGTGTTGACGCGGATGCGGTGCGGGGCGCCGGCCGCGCACAGGTGCTTGCTCATCGCCAGCACTCCGCCCTTGGCGGCACCGTGCGGCACCATCGGCAGGAATGGCGCGCCGCGCACGGCGGCCACGGAGGCGACGTTGAGGACGGCACCGCCACCGCGCGCGATCAGGTGTGGCCAGGCCGCCCGCGTGCAGAGGTAGGGAATGTCCAGCTCGTTGCGGAGGGTGAAGTACCAGTCCTCGACGGGCTGGGTGTCGAACGGACCGTTCCGCAGCGCGGAGGCGTTGTTGTAGAGGATGTCGATCCCGCCGAAGGCCGCGATGCCGGCCTCGATCCACTCCCGGGAGCCCTCCTCGGTGGAGAGATCGACGGGCGCCAGGGACCGCATGACTCCCCCGGCCTTCTCCACGATGTCGACGGTCTCGGCCGCACTCTCCTTGTCGATGTCACAGCCGAATACAGTGGCGCCTTCGGAGGCGAATATCCGGGCCGCGGCACGGCCTATTCCGGCTCCTGTTCCACTGATGAAGGCGATTTTCCCAACCAGTCGACCCATATGAATTCCTGTGTCCCTTGTCCCATTCCGCCAAGGCGCGGTGGTGGCAGCGTAGGGAGGGGACTGGGCTGTAACAAGAAGAAGGTCAGCGATAGGGCATCGGACGTTCGTATGGCAGGTATGGGCGTGGCTCACAGCGGCACGGAAAGCGTCCGTACGCGGTTTTGCCCACGAGGCCGGTTGACAGAGCGGCCGGGGGCGGAGAGCGGGTGTGGGGTTGACGCGCCCCGAGGCTGTCGGGGTGTTCCCGCTCACAGCGGCATGTGACATAGTACTGATGTGAGCAAGCGACTGACCTGCGATGTCGTGGTCGTCGGAGCCGGGATGGTGGGCGCGGCCTGCGCCCTGTACGCCGCCCGGGCGGGCCTCGACGTGATCGTCGTCGACCGCGGCGCGGTGGCCGGCGGCACGACCGGCGCCGGTGAGGGCAATCTCCTGGTCTCCGACAAGGAGCCGGGTCCCGAGCTCGACCTCGCCCTGCTGTCCGGCCGGTTGTGGGCCGGCCTGGCACAGGAGGTGGGCGACGCGATCGAGTACGAGCTCAAGGGCGGCGTGGTCGTCGCCGCCACCCCCGACGCCCTCGAAGCCCTGGAGAAGTTCGCGACCGGGCAGCGGGCCGCGGGCGTCGAGGCGGTGCGGGTGGACGCGGATCGGCTCCGGGAGCTGGAGCCCCAGGTGGCGCCCGGGCTCGCCGGCGGTGTGCTGTATCCCCAGGACGCGCAGGTCATGCCCACGCTGGCCGCCGCCCGTCTCGTACGCGCCTCGGGTGCCCGCCTGGTCACGGGGGCGGCGGTGACCGAGGTACTGCGCGGTGCCGGCGGCGCCGTACGCGGGGTGCGGACCGGCCGGGGCGAGATCCACGCGCCGCATGTCGTCAACGCCGCCGGGACCTGGGGCGGTGAGCTGGCCGCGCTGGCGGGAGTGCACCTCCCCGTGCTCCCCCGGCGCGGTTTCGTCCTCGTCACCGAGCCCCTCCCCCGCCTGGTCCGCCACAAGGTGTACGCCGCCGACTACGTGGCCGACGTGGCCAGCGACTCGGCGGCCCTGCAGACCTCGCCGGTCGTCGAGGGGACGGCGGCGGGGCCCGTCCTGATCGGCGCGACCCGTGAACGGGTGGGCTTCGACCGCTCGTTGTCGCTGCCCGCGCTGCGGGCACTGGCGGCGGGCGCGACCCGGCTGTTCCCGTTCCTGGAGCGCGTGCGCGCGATGCGGACGTACCTCGGCTTCCGGCCGTACCTGCCCGACCACCTGCCCGCGATCGGCCCCGACCCGCGGGTGCCCGGCCTGTTCCACGCGTGCGGGCACGAGGGCGCGGGCATCGGACTGTCCACCGGGACAGGGCAGTTGATCGCGCAGGTGCTGGCCGGGGAAGCGCCGGCGCTGGATCTGGGACCGTTTCGGCCCGACCGTTTTCCCGTCTCCCCACCACTCGCCTCCTCGTCCAGTTCCTCGTCCAGTCCCGCGTCCGACTCCGAGGGGGCCTCGTGAATCCGCTGGAACTGGCGGGCGCCGAACCCGGTCCCGCCTTCACCGTCACCCTCGACGGGCGGGAGATCGAGGCCCTGCCCGGCCGGACCGTCGCCGCCGCGCTGTGGACGGCGGGGGTCACCTCCTGGCGCACCACCCGGGGCGAGGGCCGCCCGCGCGGGATCTTCTGCGGCATCGGCGTCTGCTTCGACTGCCTGGTGACCGTCAACGACCGCCCGAACCAACGGGCTTGTCTGGTCCCCCTCCAACCGGGTGACGCGATCCGCACGCAGGAGGGGACGGGCCACCATGGGTGAACCGGAACTGGCGGTGATCGGCGCGGGCCCGGCCGGGCTCGCGGCCACCCTCGCGGCGGCCGCCCGCGGCGTCCACGTCACGCTGATCGACTCGGCGGCGGAGGCGGGCGGGCAGTTCTACCGGCAGCCCGCACCGGGGCTCGGGGCCCGTCGCCCACAGGCACTGCACCATCAGTGGCGGACCTGGGAGAGGCTGCGGGACGGACTGCGCACACACGTACAGGCAGGCCGGGTACGGCACTTGACGGATCATCACGTATGGATCGTCGAGCGCCGGGGGGCCGTCGGGCTCACCGTGCACGCCCTCCGCGGCCCGGAGCAGGAGGAGCCGGCCGAGGTGCGCGCCGACGCGGTCCTCCTCGCCACCGGCGGCTACGAGAAGGTGCTGCCCTTCCCCGGCTGGACCCTGCCCGGTGTCGTCACCGCGGGCGGGGCGCAGGCCATGCTCAAGGGCGGCCTCGTCCTGCCCGGCCGTACCGTTGTCGTCGCCGGGACCGGACCGCTGCTGCTGCCCGTCGCCACCGGGCTCGCGGCGGCGGGCGCTACCGTCGCCGCGCTGGTGGACTCGGCCGACCCGACGTCGTTCGTACGGCGGTCCCGGGCGCTGGCGGCCCGGCCGGACAAGGTGGCCGAAGGCGCCGGGTACGCGGGCCTGTTGCTCCGGCACCGGGTGCGTACGCTTCTGCGCCACACCGTCGTGGAGGCACACGGCGCCGAGCGGCTGGAGGCGGTCACCATCGCCGCCCTCGACCGGGACGGACGCGTGCGCCCCGGCACCCGGCGGCGGCTCGTCTGTGACGCCCTGGCCGTGGGCCACGGCATGCTGCCGCACACCGACCTCGCCGACGCGCTGGGCTGCCGGGTCGACGGGACGGACGTGCACGTCGACGACGAGCAGCGCACCGATGTGCCGGGCGTGTGGGCGGCCGGCGAGACCACCGGCATCGGCGGCTCCGCCCTGTCGCTCGCCGAGGGGCACATCGCCGGGCGGTCGATCGCGGCACGGCTGGCCGGGCGGGTGCCGGACCGGGGTGAGTGGGCGGCCGCGGCGCGCACCCGGAAGAGGCTGCGGGCCTTCTTCGCCGCCGTCGACTCCGTGTACGCGCCGCCCGCGCACTGGGCCGAGCAGGTCACCGACGAGACGGTGGTGTGCCGTTGCGAGGAGGTGTCGGCCGGTGCCGTGCGGGAGGCGGTGCGGGAGCTGGGGGCCGGTGATCTGCGGACCGTGAAGCTGCTCACGCGGGCCGGGATGGGCTGGTGCCAGGGCCGGATGTGCGAGCCCGGGGTGGCCGGAGTCGCCGGGTGCGCCCAGACCGCGGGGCGCAGACCGTTCGCGCGGCCGGTGCCGCTGGGCGTACTGGCGCGGGCCGGAGAAACCGCGACCAGTGAAATGGATCAGTGAAATGTCACACCCCATGGAGAGGGAATCCGTATGACCACCACCGACCCCCGCCCGTGGCGCGGTGTCCTCGTCGCCACCGCCCTCCCGCTGAACGACGACCTGTCCGTGAACCACGACCGGTACGCCGAGCACTGCGCCTGGCTGGTCGAGAACGGCTGCGACGGCGTCGTACCGAACGGCTCGCTCGGCGAGTACCAGGTACTCACGGCCGAGGAGCGGGCCAAGGTCGTGGAGACGGCCGTGGCCGCGATCGGCGGTGAGCGGGTGATGCCGGGTGTCGCCGCGTACGGCTCTGCGGAGTCGCGCCGCTGGGCCGAGCAGGCGCGCGACGCGGGCTGCGCGTCCGTGATGCTGCTGCCGCCCAACGCCTACCGTGCCGACGAGCGGTCGGTGCTCGCGCACTACGCCGAGGTCGCGAAGGCGGGCCTGCCGATCGTGGCGTACAACAACCCCATCGACACCAAGGTCGACCTGGTGCCTGAGCTGCTGGCCAAGCTGCACTCGGAGGGGTGGATCCAGGCGGTCAAGGAGTTCTCCGGTGATGTCCGGCGCGCCTATCAGCTTGCCGAACTCGCGCCGGAACTGGACCTGTTGATCGGCGCCGACGACGTCCTGCTGGAGCTGGCACTCGCCGGGGCGAAGGGCTGGGTGGCCGGGTACCCGAACGCGCTGCCCAGGTCGTCGGTCGAGCTGTACCGGGCCGCCGTCGGCGGTGACCTCGCCACCGCGAGGAAGCTGTACGAGCAGCTGCACCCGCTGCTGCGCTGGGACTCCAAGGTCGAGTTCGTGCAGGCGATCAAGTTGTCGATGGACCTCGTGGGCCGCCACGGCGGAAGGTGCCGTCCGCCGCGGGTCCCGCTGCTGCCCGAGCAGGAGGCCGTCGTGCGGGCCGCCACGGAGCAGGCCGTCGCTGCGGGACTCGCGTAACTCATCAAGGAGAGCGGACCATGCGCAGCAAACTCGTCCTGCACGCCGTCGACTCGCACACCGAGGGCATGCCCACCCGCGTGATCACCGGCGGGATCGGCACGATCCCCGGCGCGACCATGAACGAGCGGCGGCTGTACTTCCGTGAGCACCGCGACGACATCAAGCGGCTCCTGATGAACGAGCCGCGCGGCCACGCGACGATGAGCGGCGCGATTCTCCAGCCGCCGGCCCGCCCGGACTGCGACTGGGGGGTCGTCTACATCGAGGTCTCGGGCTATCTGCCGATGTGCGGGCACGGCACGATCGGGGTGGCGACCGTGCTGGTGGAGACCGGGATGGTCGAGGTCGTGGAGCCGGTCACCACGATCCGGCTCGACACCCCGGCGGGCCTCGTCGTCGCCGAGGTCGTGGTGGAGGACGGCCGGGCGAAGAACGTCACGCTGCGGAACGTGCCCTCGTTCTCCGTCGCCCTGGACCGCAAGATCGCACTGGCCGACGGGCGGACGGTGACATACGACCTGGCGTACGGCGGCAACTTCTACGCCATCCTGCCGCTGGAGGAGTTCGGGCTGCCCTTCGACCGGGCCCGGAAGGACGACATCCTGAAGGCGGGGCTGTCCCTCATGGCGGCGATCAACGCCGAGGAGGAACCCGTCCACCCGGAGGATCCGTCCATCCGCGGCTGTCACCACGTCCATCTGATCGCGCCCGGTGCCACCGCCCGCCACTCCCGGCACGCGATGGCCATCCATCCCGGCTGGTTCGACCGGTCCCCCTGCGGCACCGGTACCAGTGCACGCATGGCCCAGTTGCACGCGCGCGGTGAACTCCCGCTGCACACCGAGTTCGTGAACGAGTCCTTCATCGGGACGCGGTTCACGGGCCGGCTGCTCGGCACCACCGAGGTCGCGGGCCGTCCCGCCGTGCTGCCCAGCTTCACCGGGCGCGCGTGGATCACCGGCACGGCCCAGTACCTGCTCGACCCGACCGATCCGTTCCCGGCGGGATTCGTCCTGTGAGCCCGGAGGGCGTCGAGGATAATGCCGGGTGCCGCGTGACATTGCACCACTAGGAGATGCCCCTCATGGCCGCCCAGCGATCCAGCACCCCCGCTCTTCCCGTTCTCGGCGGAAAGAAGAGCAGCTACCGGGAGCGGGTCGCCGACGCCCTGCGGGCCGCGCTGATCGCGGGTGAACTCCTCCCGGGGCAGGTGTACTCGGCGCCCGCGCTCGCCGCCCGCTTCGGTGTGTCGGCCACGCCCGTGCGCGAGGCCATGCTCGACCTCGCCAAGGAGGGCTTGGTCGACACCGTCCCCAACAAGGGGTTCCGGGTCACCGCGGTCTCCGAGAAGCAGCTCGACGAGTACACCCACATCCGCTCGCTCATCGAGATCCCCACCGTGGTCGAGCTGGCCTCGACCGCCGACCCGGTCTCCCTGGAGGCGCTGCGACCGGCCGCCCGGGAGATCGTGCAGGCGGCGGTGTCAGGCGACCTGATCGCCTACGTCGAGGCCGACACCCGCTTCCACCTCGGCCTGCTCGCCCTCGCGGGCAACTCCCACCTGGTCGAGGTGGTCGGCGACCTGCGCAAGCGGTCGCGTCTCTACGGCCTCACCCCGCTGGTGAAGTCCGGCCGCCTGCTGGCCTCCGCCGAGGAGCACCTCGAACTCCTCGACGCGCTGATCGCCCGCGACGAGCGGGCGGTCCACGCGGTCATGACCCGGCACATCGGGCACGTCCGGGGGTTGTGGGCGGCCAAGTAGGCGAGGGCGCGATCTGACGTTTTGTCAGGACTTTGCGCACTCCTGCCCGTTGAGGGAGAAGTCGTAGGCAGGGGCGTTCTTGCCCTGCCAGGAGGCGAGGAAGCCGAGGGAGAGCGAACCGTCCGCGGCGACCGACTTGTTGTAGGCCTCGGCGGTCGCGGTGACCTTCGAGCCGCTCTGGGTGAAGTTCGCGTCCCACATCTGCGTCACCTTCTGGCCGTCCTTGAAGGACCAGGTGATCCGCCAGTCGTCGAGCGCCTCGGCGGTGGTGACGGTGACCTCGGCCTGGAAGCCGTCGGGCCACTGGTTGACGAGGGCGTACTCGAAGCGGCAGGCCGGTGCGGCGCTCTCGCCGGGCTCCGGTTCCTCGGCGCCGGCGGAGGAGGTGCCCTGGGGTTCCGGGTCGGAGTTCGTCGCACCCGTGGACTCCGACGGGTTCCCCGTGGGCGTCCCGAAGGTCTGCGCCGAGCCGGGCGCCCGCGAGGTGACGGCGGGGACGGAGGAGGTGAGGACGGAGGAGGTGGGGTTGGCCACCGGCTGGCCCTCGGCGGTGGTGCCGGGCCCCGCGGCGCCGTTCTTCATGTCGTCGCCCGGCATCATCGAGACCGCGAGGGCGAGCAGGGAGACGAGGACAGCGGCGACGAGCAGCCCGTTGCGCGCCACCTTCGCCTTGTGTGCGCCGGGGTTGGGGGGCCCGCTCTCCAGGGCGTGCGGGCGCCCGGCACCGAGACGCACCTCGGCGGCCCGGCGGCGGCGCTCCAGATAGGCGAGCCCGCCCCAGCCGATCACCCCGCCGGCGAGGGCCGCGGGCAGCCCGCCGCCGTGCAGTCGAAGACAGGCTGCGGCCTCCGCGCACTGCTGGCATCGCGCGAGATGGCGGGAGAGGTCGGCCGGTGCCTCGCCGGAGGCGGAGCGGGTGACGGCGTCCAGCAGCCGTGCGTAACTGCGGCAGTGCGTGTCCATCGGCATGTCGAGGTGGTTGCGGTGGCTGCGGTCCCGGAACAGGACGCGGACCTGGGCGAGTTCTTCGCCCACGGTGGCCGGGTCGAGGCCGAGCCGACGGGCCACCACGGGCAGCGGCAGCGCCTCCACCTCGGCCAGCCACAGCAGTTCGGCGTCCGCCGCCTGCAGATCGCGCAGTCCGCGCAGGGCGATGGGGCGCTGCAGCGGTGGCCCGGTGTAGCGGGTGGCCTTGTCGGAGTTGAGCCACAGCCGCAGATCGGGGTCGAGGCGGTGGCCGAGGCCCTGCGTCTCCCAGTCCGCCGCGATGGTGCGAACGGCGGTGAGCAGCAGGGGTATCCGGGGCAGCCGGGCCGGACGGCGGCCGGCACCGCGGACGGCGGCATCCGCCTCCCGGGCCTCACGCGTGCCGAGGGAGAACGCCTCCGTGGCCAGTTCGGTGGCGGCGGTGGAGCCGGCCGTGCACAGATCGGCGTACGACAGCACGGCATCCCAGCACTCGGAGAACAGCGCGGCCTCGGCGGCGTCCTGGGGGGTCGGCAGGTCGGGCATGGGTCTCCTGCATCCAAAGCGAGGTCAACTCGCCATACTGGCAAAGGAGTTGCGGGGAACCTCGCGGCAGGACAGGAGCCTTTCACGTCTCCCACACAACTGACAAGCAGGCTATTCAAATCGGTTACCGAGGGTTCGGTCCACTCCCCCACGGCATATTGCTGCGCGGAGTCACGTCCTTGTGTACGGACCGGAAGCGGGAACGTATCAATCCCGCCACACAGGAACCAGCCGTAACGCGGAATCAGTCCCGCTGTCGGTGCCCGGACATGGCGGGCCACTCACACTGCCGGGGGTGGTGAACGCGCGCGACGGAAGACGCCTCGGAGCCGGACGGGGGGGTCGGCGCCGCTCGTTCGGCGGCAGAAACCGGTCACGGCCGAGGCCCACCCTCGCGCGGGGGGCGGACCTCGGCCTTGGCCTGTTCCGAAGGGTCGAAACGGTTCCGAAGAGTCGAACGGATCCGAAGGGTCGGACCCGAGTCGGCGCCGAAGCCGTCAGGCTTGAACCGGCGCCGTCAGGCTTGAACCGGCGCCGAAGCCGTTCTCAGACCCAGGCCGGTTCCGGAGCCGTCAGACCTCGGCCGCCTCGGCCGGTTCCGGGGCCTCCGGAAGGCTGTCCATGAAGGAGCTCACCGAGAACACGGCGCGACCGGGTCCGGGCGGGCCGTAGCCGGGAGGCGAGGAGAGCCCGAAGTCGTCCATGGTCTGGCGGTAGGCCTGGAGCAGCCGGATGTGGTACTCCAGCGGCGCGCCCTGCGGGTTGGCCTTGCCGAGCGGAGTCGTCGGCTCGGGGCACCAGGTGGTGAAGCGGGGCGTGATGCCGTGCGACATGAAGAACCGCAGGCCCTCGGTGGTGGAGGCGATGGCCTCGTCGACCGTCTTGAAGCCGAAGGGCTCCGCCATCTCGACGCCCGCGACGAAGTTGGGGATGACATTGCGCGCCCCGAACACCTCCGCCGAGTCCAGGATGCGCTTGTGCCACACGTCCCGGCCGACGTACCGCTCCTTGCCCGGGCAGTACATCTTGAAGAGGTACTCGTCCCACACCTCGTAGTTGGGGTGGTAGATCTGCACGCCGTAGTCCTTGAACCGCTGCACGTCGTCCCGCGGCAGCGCCTGGGCCACGACCTTGCCGATCCACCGGCCCGGGAAGCGCTCCTCGATGGCCTTGGCGTAGTGGCCGTAGAAGTCGGCCTCGTCGCGCCCCGAGACGGTCTTGGTGATCGCGCCGCCGGTGAGCGTGTAGGCGGTGGACACCTTCGCGGTGTCGTACCGGTCGATGATCTCCAGGGCTTCGAGGACCTCCTCGACGTCCTTGACCCCGGTGTACGGCCGCCCGGCCGCCTTGTGCTGGCGCCAGTTGTGGTTGATGTCGCAGTACTGGCACTCCTCCTTGGCGCCGAAGTACTGGCAGACCCGGAAGACGGTCAGGTAGATCAGGTAGCCCCACTGGATGGTCGGGGCGACCTCCATGACGGACTTCCCGCTGGAGAGCTTGTGCCGGTAGTACTCCGGCATCGGCGGCACACCCACGTCGGCGATCCGCTTCCCGTCGAGGTAGAGGCCGAGCAGCCCTTCCTCGTCGGCGGCCACGCGGTACGGCGAGGACGGATTGACCCGCACCGACACCACGGTCCGCCTGAGGTCGTACGGCCCGCCGGTGAGGATGATCTCCTCCGGCGGCCGGCGCAGCGCGGCCTCGCCCAGCTCCGGCAGGGTGCCGTGGTCGAAGGAGAAGATGAAGTACGACTTCGGCTTCACCTCACCGGACTCGTTGTCGCTGAGGGCTGACGGGTCGAAGGCCACGCCACCTCGCAGCAGGTCCTCCTTGAAGACGGCTTCCCGCGGAACCTGCGGAAACCGCTCCATCAGATCTTCGACCAGCGCGGTACGGCTGCCCATCCCGTATCTCCTCCCGGATCGGACGTACGACTCCTCACGGTATGCCCTCGCTCGGACATCAGCCGTGCCGGGTCCCCTCACGGCGTGCGATATGGGGCGGTACGGGGGTTTCCAGAGGCAGTGACGGGTCCGGAACGGGCGTGCCCCACGCCGAGGTGAGCGGAAGCACACCGGCCCACAGCCCCAGCTCGGCGTCGGGCCCGTCGCCGTCGTCGGGGGCGCCCGTACGGATCTTGACGGAGGCCTCGTCGAGGCGGAGGGCGAGCAGAGTGGTGGCCGCGAGCTCCTTCCGGCTGGGCTGCCGGGCGTACGTCCACTGTCCGGGCGTCGCGTGTTCGGTCAGCAGGCGCAGGCCGGCCAGCTTCTCCTGCGGGTCGGTCACCTTGCGGGCCTCGCCGTGGATCATGGCGCTGCGGTAGTTGACGCCGTGTTCGAAGACGGACCGCGCGAGGACCAGCCCGTCGACGTGCGTGACGGTGACACAGACCGGCGTACCGCCCGCGAGGCTGCGGCTGGCGACCGAGCCGTGCAGGTAGAGCTGCCGCTCGTCGCGCCCGTACACCGTGGGCACGACCAGCGGCCGCCCCTCGACCACGACCCCGAGATGACAGACGAACCCCGCGTCGAGGATCGCCTCCAGGTCGGCCCGGTCCAGGCTGCCCTGCTCGCGCAGGCGCCGGTGGCGGGTGAGGTCGGTCTCGGGAAGCTGCTCAGAAGCCACGAACCAGGACGCTACTGATTCAGCGATTCCATGGCCAGTCTCCAACCCAGTTGGACCTTGAAGCAGCCGTAGAACAACGAAATCCGTAGCTCAGGCCGTTCGCTCCAGCTCGGCGAAGTCCACCGGACACGCGAGCCCGGCCCCGGACACCACCCGCTCCGCCTCGGCGGCGACCGCCAGCCCCAGTCGGGCCAGCTCGTTGCCCTGTGAGCCCGCGAGGTGCGGGGTGACGAAGGCACCCGGAAGGTCGTGGAGGGGGGAGTCGGCGGGCAGCGGCTCCGGGTCGGTGACGTCGAGGATCGCGGACAGGCGGCCGGTGCGCAGCTCGTCCACGAGGGCGTCCGTGTCGACCAGGCTCCCCCGCGCGGTGTTGATCAGGACCCCTCCGTCCGGCATCAGGGCCAGTTCGCGGCGGCCGATCAGGTGCCGGGTCTCAGGGGTCTCCGGGGCGTGGACGGTCACGATGTCCGAGGTGCGCAGCAGGTCGTCCAGCCCCACCAGGGGGACGCCCAGCCCCGCGGCCCCCGCCTCGTCGACGTACGGGTCGCTCAGGCTCACCGCGAGGTCGAACGGCCGCAGCAGCTCGATCACCTTCCGCCCGATCCGGGACGCCCCGATCACCCCGACCCGCCGCCCGTGGTTGCCGATGCCGGGCACGACGCCCCAGCCGGGAGAGACCCGCTCGGCGCGCAGTCGCTCGCGGCGCACGAAGACGTCCTTGCCGGCGAGCAGGATCATGGCGAGCGTGTACTCGGCGACGGGCACCGCGTTGGCCTCGGCCGCCGAGGACACGGCGATCCCGCGCCGCCAGATCTCGGGGCCGGCGAAGCCCTTGACCGAGCCGGCCGAGTGCAGGACGGCCCGGAGTTTCGGGGCCGCGTCGAGGACGGCCGTGTCCAGACGGGGGCAGCCCCAGCCGGTCACGAGGATCTCGGTGCGGGCCAGGACGTCCGCGAAGGCCGGGTCGGTGAGATCCTCGGCCACCAGAGCGGGATCGATGTCCACCCACTCCCGCAGTCGCGCCAGCACCTCGGGCGGGAAGAGGAGCGGCACGTTCTCGGCGGTCATGGCGAACAACGCCTGAGGTCGCTCGGACAAGGTGGGAGTCCTCCATACCTGCGGAAAAGCATACGAAACGGTTGTAGAAAACGCTCTCTACGGTAGGCCCCGACAAATGAGAGGGTCAACGCATACACACTCCCAGGAGGAACGACGGACATGTCGGAGACGATCACCAACTGGGCGGGGAACATCACCTACTCCGCCAGGGAACTGCACCGGCCCCACTCGCTCGACGAGCTCGCCGCCCTCGTCGCCGACAGCGCGCGGGTGCGGGTGCTGGGCAGCGGGCATTCCTTCAACGAGATCGCCGAGCCGGGCCCGGAAGGTGTCCTGCTGACGATCGCCGACCTGCCGGCGGTGATCGACGTGGACACCGAGGCCCGTACGGTACGGGTCGCGGGCGGCGTCCGGTACGCCGACCTGGCCCGCACGGTCCACGCCCACGGCCTCGCGCTGCCCAACATGGCGTCGCTGCCGCACATTTCGGTGGCCGGCTCGGTGGCGACCGGCACCCACGGCTCGGGCGTCGGCAACGGTCCGCTCTCCTCGGCCGTGCGTGAGGTGGAGCTGGTCACCGCGGACGGCTCGCTGCAGACCATCGGCCGGGACGACCCGCGTTTCGGCGGCGCGGTCACCTCGTTGGGCGCGCTCGGTGTCGTCACCGCGCTCACCCTGGACCTCGTGCCCTCCTTCGAGGTGGAGCAGTACGTCTTCACCGAACTCCCCCTCGCCGGCCTGGATTCGGCGGCCTTCGAGACGGTCATGTCGACGGCGTACAGCGTCAGCCTGTTCACCGACTGGGGCGCGCCGGGCTTCCGGCAGGTCTGGGTCAAGCGGCGGACGGACCAGCCGCTCGCCGACTTCCCGTGGGCCGCACCCGCCACCGAGAAGATGCACCCGGTGCCGGGCATGCCCGCGGTCAACTGCACCGAGCAGTTCGGGGTGCCGGGGCCCTGGCACGACCGACTGCCGCACTTCCGGGCCGAGTTCACACCGAGCAGCGGGGCGGAACTCCAGTCGGAGTACCTGCTGCCGCGCCAGTACGCCCTTGAGGCGCTGCACGCGGTGGACGGCGCCCGGGAGACGGTCGCCGGGGTGCTCCAGATCTGCGAGGTGCGGACGGTGGCCGCCGACGAGCAGTGGCTGAGCCCCTCCTACGGCCGGGACACCGTGGCCCTGCACTTCACCTGGATCGAGGACACCGCGGCCGTCCTGCCGGTGGTACGCCGGCTGGAGGAGGCACTGGAGCCCTTCGACGCGCGGCCGCACTGGGGCAAGGTGTTCACCACGCCCGCCGAGATCCTGCGCGAGCGCTACCCGAGGCTCGGCGACTTCCGGAAGCTGGCGCGTGAGCTGGACCCCGAGGCAAAATTCGCCAACGCCTTCGTGCGGGCCGTACTCGACGCCTGACTTTATAAAACCCCTTTCCTAACCCCTTGTACAAAGTCCCTCGCAGCCCATAGCCTTGCGCCGCGCCGGTGCCACTGTCGTCCCGGCATGAGCGAAGGGATGGGGCAGGCCCGGTGAAGCGCACATCACGCGACATCCGCACCGCGAACCGCTACGAGGTGTTGCGCCAGATCATCGCCGAGTCGCCCACCTCCCGGCAGGAGCTGGCGGCGGCCACCGGGCTGAGCCTGGCCACCGTCGCCACGCTCGTGGGCGAGCTGCTCGACCTCCGGATGATCACGGAGGTCGGGTTCGAGGAGTCGGCCGGCGGGCGTCCGAGGGGCCTCGTGGCCGTCAACGCGTCGGGGGGCGCGTTGATCGGCGTGGACATCGCGGAGACCTACGTCCACGTCGAGCTGTTCGACCTCGCGCTGAACGTCCTGGCGCGTGCCGAGGAGGACATGCGCCCGGGCGAGAGCCTCCCCGAGCAGGTGGTCGGCCATGTCGCCGCCGCCGTCGGTTCGGTGGTGACGCAGGCCGGGATCGAGGGCGCCCGGGTGCTGGGCGTGGGCGTGAGCGTGCCGGGGCAGGTGGACCGCGCGACCGGCATCTCGGAGTACGCGCCCAACTGGGACTGGCACGACGTGCCGCTGCTCGACCTGCTCTCCGAGTACATCGCCTACCCGCTCTACCTGGACAACCCGCTGCGTGCCGTCGCCGTGGCCGAACTGTGGTTCGGGGCGGCGCGCGGGAGCGGGAACGCCGTGGTGGTCACCCTCGGGACCGGCGTGGGCGCCGGGCTCGTCCTGGGCGGCGCTCTGCACCGGGGCGTGTCCAACAGCGCCGGCGAGTGGGGCCACAACACGATCGTCCTGGACGGACGCCTGTGCCGCTGCGGCAACCACGGCTGTGTGGAGACGTACGTGGGCGCGCCCGGGATCATGCTGAACCTGCGGGAGCTGAGCCCCGACAGCGAGCTGCTGCACCCGGGCGACCAGACGGCGACGGTCGCCGCACTGGCGCGGGGGATGCGCACCGGGGACCCGGTGGCGATCGAGGTCGTCCGGCACACCGCCCGTTATCTGGGCGCCTCCATCGCGCATCTGGTCAACCTGTTCAACCCCGAGGTGGTCGTGCTCAGCAGCTGGGTCGCGGCCGCCCTCGGCGAGCCCCTGGTCGCGGAGGTGCGCGAGGCCGTCGCCCGGCACGCGCTGCCCCGGCCGATGGCCGCCACCGAGATCGTCCTCTCCCCGATCCCGACGGATCCGGCGTGCCTGGGCGCGGCGACGTTCGCGCTCGAAGGGGCGCTCCAGTCGGTCGGGCAGAGGTCCGCGAAACGCACCACCCCGGCACGCACGAAGGCGTAGGAACCCCGGCCAGGAGCCGTACCGCACCACCTTCACGACGACGGAAGGGATGCACGTGTCTCACCCCCACCGCAAGAGATCAGCCCTGCTGACAGCCGCAGCCGCGTTCGCTGTCGCGGGACCGCTGATATCCGCTCCGCCCGCGTCGGCCGCCACCCCCACGGTGGCCGAAGTCTCCCCGCACGCCGCCCAGACCATCGACAACATCGGCGCCTCGGGCGCCTGGTGGGTCAACGACCTGAAGAACTTCGACCCGAAGGTCCAGGCCCGGGTGTCCAGGCTGCTGTTCTCCAAGGACGGCCTGGCGCTCAGCAGTTACCGCTACAACATCGGCGGGGGCGGCACCGGTGTGACCTACGCGCCGCGCGCTCCCGAGACCTTCGTGAACGGCGACGGGTCCTACGACTGGAGCAAGGACAAGGCGGGGCGCACGTTCCTGTACGCGGCCGCCAAGTACGGCGTGAAGGACCTGATCGCCTTCGTCAACAGCGCGCCCACGCAGTGGAAGACCAACGGCCTGAGCTGCGGCGGCTACCTCAGGACGGAGAACGAGCAGGACTACGCGAAGTACGTCGCCGACGTCACCGACCACTTCGCGAAGCAGGGCGTGAGGTTCGACTACATCAGTCCCTTCAACGAGCCGACCAACAGCTTCGGCGACTGCGGCCAGGAGGGCATGCTGGTCCCGGTCGACCAACGCGACGACATCGTGCGGGCGTTGGGCGCCGAGCAGCAGGCCCGGAAACAGAAGACCGGCATCATCGCCGACGAGTCCAGCTCCACGGTGAGCTTCAACACCGAGGTCCCGCAGTGGATCTCGCAGCCGGACACCGCCCAGTACGTCGACAAGCTCGCCCACCACACGTACAACAACCCGGGCGACGACCAGCGGGCGAAGATCTACGAGACGTCCAGGTCGGTCGGCAAGCAGTCCTGGTCCACGGAGATCTGCTGCTTCGGCAAGGGCGGCACGGGCTGGGCGCAGGAGTACGACCCCACGATCGACGGCGGTCTGAACCTCTCCCGGATCATCTACAAGGACTTCGCGACCGCGCACGACTCGGCGTTCCAGTGGTGGGTCGCCCTGTCCGAGATGATCGGTTCCGACCCCCTCGCGCGCAACGACGAGGGCTGGAACGACGGCCTGATCTACTACGACCCGAACTACGCCACCAACGGCAACCAGACCCTGTACTTCACCAAGCGCTACTACGCGCTCGGCCAGTACAGCAAGTACGTCCGGCCGGGCTCGGTCGCGCACAACGTGACCGGAGCACCGGACGGCGTCGAGGTGTCGACGTACGACGACCACGGCAAGTGGGTCGTCGTGGTCAACAACCACAACACCACCGACACCGCGGTGAAGCTGCACTTCAACAGCAAGGCGCCGGTGCGCGCGAGCAAGGCCGTGCGGACCTCGGCGACCGAGAGCTGGGCGAAGGTCGCGAAGCCGTCGGTCAGGGGCGGCACGGCCTCGGCGACCCTGCCGGCCCGGTCCATCACGACGTACGTCCTCGACCAGAAGGGCCACGGCACGTCGGCGGTCACCGGCGCGCTGGCGGGCAAGCAGTCCGGCAAGTGCCTGACCGCGAGCGCCTCGGGTGCGGTGATCACGAGCTGCACGGGCGGGTCCGAACAGGTGTGGTCGTACGACGCGAAGGGCCGCCTGAAGGGCGTGAACGGCTATCTGACCGCGGGGAGTTCGGGACTCACGACGAGCCCTGAGGCAACCCGTGACGGCAGTCAGCAATGGCTGCTGAACTCCAACGGCCAAGTCGTCAGCGAGGCGTTGGGCACCTGCCTGGACGTCGGCGGACAGGCGACGGCCGACGGCAGCAAGGTCGGCCTGTGGACCTGCAACGGCGGGACCAACCAGGCCTGGTCCAAGCAGTAGCGCAGCACATCCGCAAGGGGGTCGCGGGCCGCGGTGCGGCGGCCCGCGACCCCGGGACGTCCGGTATCCCGAACGCCGCACAACGCTTCGAGCAGACTTCGTCCAACCCCTTGCCGAAGCCTTAGCCGAAGGTTAACGTCCCGCACCGCAGGTCCATTTGAGCCACCTGGCACTGAGCCGCAGAGCCAAGGCGCAGAGCCGTAGCCGTATTCGAGACAAGGACGTCAGCATGTCGGCATTGAGCAACAGCAACTGGGACCGTCGAAACGTTCTGCGAGCCGCGATGGGCCTGGCCGCCGCCGGCGGGCTGGCCGCGTGCGGCAGCAACAACGGCCGAGGCGGGAGCGGAGGGTCGGGAACCCAGCTCACCCAGATGTTCCACGCCTACGGCGAAGCGGGCACGGAGCAGGCGATCAAGCGGTACGCGAAGGCGTACAAGAAGGCCAACGTGACCACCAACTGGATCACCGGCAACACCTTCGAGGCCAAGCTCTTCTCGTCGCTGCTCACCAAGCAGGCGCCCGACGTCTTCGAGTTCCACCCGCAGATCCAGATGGTCAAGAGCGGGCAGGTCGCCGACCTGACCGACATCATCGACCCGGTCAAGGACGACTTCAACCCGGCCGACATCAAGTCGCACACGGTGGACGGCAAGATATACGGCGTCCGCATGATCGACGACCCGCAGTTCTTCTTCTACCGCAAGTCGATGCTGGAGAAGGCCAAGGTCGACGTGCCGACCACCCTCGACGAGCTGCTTGAGGCGGCGGAGAAGCTCACCACCAACAAGGTCAAGGGCGTCTTCCTCGGCAACGACCTCACCCCGGCCATCAACCCGCTCCTCTGGTCGGCCGGCGCCGACACCCTCACCCCCGACAACAAGCCGGCCTTCCACACGGACGCCGTGGTCGCCGGCATCAAGCAGCTCCGCCAGCTGTTCACCAGCGGCAACCTGCTCCTGGACGCCCCGGCCGACTACTGGGACCCGTCCGCGATCAACCAGGGCCTGTGCGCCATCCAGTTCTGCGGCATGTGGGCGATGCCCGCCATGCAGAAGGCCCTCGGCGACGACCTCGGCGTCTTCCCCTTCCCCAAGGTCGGGGACAACGGCAAGCAGTCGGTCTACAACGGCGGCTGGTCGATGTTCGTCAACGCCAAGGGCAAGAACGTCGACGCGGCCAAGGAATACGTCAAGTGGCTGTGGATCGACCAGAAGGAGTACCAGGAGGACTGGGCCACCTCGTACGGCTTCCACATCCCGCCGCGCACCTCCATCGCGCAGTCCGCCACCAAGCTCAAGTCGGGCCTGCCGGCCGAGGGTGTCAAGCTCTTCAACGAGTTCGGGCACTTCGACAACATCGGCTGGACCCAGTCCATGATCACCGCCCTGACCGACGCGTTCACCAACAGCGTCCGCAAGAACGGCGACCCGAACGCCGCACTCGCCACCGCGGAGAAGAAGGTCAACGCCGAGCTCAAGAAGCTCTTCGGATAGGTCGACGGAGAAACCACGACATGTCGACCACCACCACGCGCGGGGTCGCCCAGCCCGCCCCGGCCCAGGCCTCACCGGCCCGGCCGCGGCGGGCCCTACGGGGCAACCCGACCCTCAACTTCTGGCTCTTCACCGGGCCGTTCCTCATCGGCCTGGTGATCTTCGTCTTCGTGCCGATCGTCTGGAGCATCTGGCTCAGCTTCTTCGACGCACGCTTCACCGTGACGCCGAGCAAGTTCATCGGCTTCGACAACTACAAGAGCATGCTGACGAACTCCAACTTCACCGGTTCCCTGGTGACGTTCACGGTGTTCGCCGCGCTCATCGTGCCCCTCACCTGGACCCTGTCCCTGGGCCTGGCCCTGCTGGTGCACCGGCTGCGCTTCATGCGGGCGTTCTTCCGGTCGGTGTTCTTCCTGCCCACCGCGGTCAGCTACGTCGCCGCCGCGCTGATCTGGAAGATGTCCATCTTCACCGGGGTCCGCTTCGGCCTGATGAACACGGTGCTCGGCTGGTTCGGCGTCGACAACATCGCCTATCTGTCCGACCCGAACCCGCCCTGGTACTGGCTGGTCATCGTCACCGTACGGCTGTGGCTGCAGGCCGGTTTCTACATGATCCTTTTCCTGGCCGCGCTGCAGAACATCCCGGCGGAGCTGTACGAGGCGGCAGCGATCGACGGCGCCAAGCCCGGCTGGCAGACCTTCCGGTACATCACGCTGCCCCAGCTGCGTGCCACCTCCACCGCGGTGATCCTGCTCCTGCTCGTCGCCGCCTACCAGGCGTTCGACGAGTTCTTCAACATCATCTCGATCAAGGCGACCTGGGGTCAGACCCCGCTCATGGTCCTGTACAAGACAGCCCTCGGCGACAACCAGGACTACGGCGCCGGCAGCGCGGGCGCCGTCATCCTCACGGTGCTGATCTGCGCCGTCACGCTCCTCCAGGGCAAGTTCATGGGCTTCGGAAGGGGGGAGGACTCCAAGTGACCACCACCGCACCTCAGGTGGGCAAGGAGAGCCGCAAGAAGCGCGGCGCCGCCCTCGGCAACACGGGCCTGTACATCGCCGTCAGCGTCGCCGCCCTGCTCTTCCTGCTCCCCTTCTACCTGATCCTGCGCAACTCCCTCTCCACGGACCCGGAGATCACGGGCGAGAACTGGAAGCTGCTCCCCTCCTTCCAGTGGGGCAACATCAGCGAGCTGTTCGACGACCCGACGGTCGACTTCGCCAGGTCCATGTGGAACTCGACGGTGATCGCCGTCTCCATGACCGTCGGCACCCTGCTGATCTGCTCCCTGGCCGGCTACGGCCTCGCACGCATCCCCTACAAGCACGCCAACAAGGTCTTCTACGCCGTCCTCGCGACCCTGATGGTCCCCACCGCCGTCACCTTCGTGCCCAGCTTCGTGCTGGTCTCGTCGCTCGGCTGGATCGACACCTACCGCGGTCTGATCATCCCGGGCCTGTTCAGTGGTTTCACCTGCTTCCTGTTCCGGCAGTACTTCCTCGGGTTCCCCAAGGAACTGGAGGAGGCGGCACGCGTGGACGGGCTCGGCTACTGGGGCGCATACTGGCGCATTGTCGTACCCAACTCGCTGAACTTCTTCGCGGCGATGGCCACGATCACGTTCATCAGCGGCTGGAACGCCTTCCTGTGGCCGTTGGTCATCGGCCAGGACCCGAGCTCCTGGACCGTCCAGGTCGCACTGTCCTCCTTCATGACCAACCAGACCGTCAACTTCCACCTGATCTTCATGGCCACCGCCATTTCCATCCTGCCCCTGCTGTTCGTGTTCCTCTTCCTCCAGCGCTGGCTGGTCCAGGGGATCGCGCAGACCGGCATCAAGGGCTGACACCTCTCTCAGGACCTGGAGACCGATGTCCTTCCGCACCACCAGCAGCGCTTTCGACTACGTCGAGGACGTATCCCCGGGCAGCGGGGCCCTCCCGCCCCGCGCCTGGTACGCGTCCTCCGACGCGAAGGCCCTGTCCCTCGACGGCGCCTGGCGCTTCCGGCTCTCGGCGACCGCCGACGCCGAGGACGACTCCTTCGCCGAGGAGGGATACGACGCCGCCGGCTGGGCCGAGGTCACGGTCCCCGGGCACTGGGTCCTCCAGGGCGACGGCGCCTTCGGGCTGCCGATCTACACCAACCACCTCTACCCCTTCCCGGTGGACCCGCCGCACGTCCCCACCGAGAACCCGACCGGCGACCACCTGCGCGTCTTCGACCTGCCGGAGGACTGGCCCGCGGACGGCGGCGCGGTGATCCGGTTCGACGGTGTCGAGTCCTGCGCCCGGGTCTGGCTCAACGGCACGGACATCGGTGAGTTCAAGGGCTCCCGGCTCGCGCACGAGTTCGCCGTGGGCCATCTGCTGAAGCCCAAGGGCAACGTCCTGGCGGTCCGCGTGCACCAGTGGTCGGCCGGCTCCTACCTGGAGGACCAGGACCAGTGGTGGCTGCCGGGCATCTTCCGTGAGGTGACCCTGCTGCACCGCCCGGCGGGCGGCGTGCTGGACTTCTTCGTGCACGCCTCCTACGACCACCTCACCGGCGAGGGCACCCTGCGTGTCGACTCCGACGTAGACGGGCGGGTGCTGGTGCCCGCCCTCGACATCGATGTCGCCACCGGCGAGTCCGTGACGGCCCTGGTGGCCCCGTGGAGCGCCGAGAGCCCCCGCCTCTACGACGGCGAACTGGTCACCGAGGGCGAGCGGGTCCCGCTCAGGATCGGCTTCCGTACGGTCGTCCTGGAAGACGGTCTGATCAAGGTCAACGGCAAGGCGGTCCTGTTCAAGGGCGTCAACCGGCACGAGTGGCACCCGGAGAAGGGCCGCACCCTGGACCTTGCGACCATGCGCGAGGACGTGCTGCTGATGAAGCGGCACAACATCAACGCCGTGCGCACCTCGCACTACCCGCCGCACCCGGCCTTCCTGGACCTGTGCGACGAGTACGGCCTGTGGGTCATCGACGAGTGCGACCTGGAGACCCACGGCTTCACCGAGCAGGACTGGCGGGACAACCCCGTCGACGACGACCGCTGGACCCCGGCCCTCCTGGACCGCGCGGCCCGCATGGTCGAGCGGGACAAGAACCACCCCTCGATCGTCTTCTGGTCGCTGGGCAACGAGGCCGGCACCGGCCGCGGTCTGACCGCCATGGCCGAATGGATCCACGGCCGGGACCCCGAGCGGCTCGTCCACTACGAGGGCGACTGGAACTGCCGGGACACCGACGTGTACTCGCGCATGTACGCCTTCCACGGCGAGGTCGAGCAGATCGGCAAGCGGCTGGACGGCGGCACGCAGGGGCGCCGCGAGCTGCCTTTCATCCAGTGCGAGTACGGCCACGCCATGGGCAACGGCCCCGGCGGCCTCGCCGACTACCAGGAGCTCTTCGAGAAGTACGACCGTCTCCAGGGCGGCTTCATCTGGGAGTGGATCGACCACGGCGTCCAGCACCCCGAGCTCGGTTACGCCTACGGCGGCGACTTCGGCGAGGAGCTGCACGACGGGAACTTCGTCTGCGACGGCCTGATCTTCCCGGACCGCACGCCCTCCCCCGGCCTGATCGAGTACAAGAAGGTCATCGAGCCGGTCCGCATCGAGGGCGCCGACGGCACCGTGCGCGTCACCAACAAGTACGACTTCGCGGACCTGTCCCAGCTCGCCTTCGAGTGGTCGTACCAGGTGGACGGCGAGACGGTCGAGGCGGGCACGCTCGCCGTACCGGCGCTGGCACCGGGTGAGTCGGCGGACCTGAAGCTGCCGGAGTCGCCTGCGCACGAGGGGGCGGAGGCGCAGTGGACCGTGAGGGCACTGCTGGCGTCCGACACGGCCTGGGCGGAGAAGGGCCATGTCGTCGCGTGGGGCCAGCTGCCGGCTTCCTCGCCGGTACGGCCCTCCGTGGCGGCCACCGACCGGCCGGTGCGCGGCGAGCGGCTGATCACCCTGGGCCCGGCGTCCTTCGACGGCCGTACCGGCGCCCTCAAGGCGATCGGCGGGGTCGCCGTCGAGAGCCCGCGGCTTGACGTGTGGCGGGCGACGACCGACAACGACGAGGGCACGGAGTGGAACTCCGGAATCCAGTACAGCGCGCTGTGGCGGACCCTGGGCCTGCATCGCATGCGGCACCGACTCGGTGCGGTGGAACTCGATGAGGACGCGCTGACGGTCCGCACCCGGGTGGCGCCCGCGGCCCGCGAGGTGGGCCTGAACGTGGTCTACCGCTGGACCTCGGACGGCTCGCGGCTTCGCCTGACGGTGTCCGTCGGCCCCGACGGCGAGTGGACCCAGCCGCTGCCGCGCCTCGGCATCCGGCTCGGACTTTCGGAGGCCGACCAGGTCAGGTGGTTCGGCGGCGGCCCCGGCGAGGCCTACCCCGACACCCGGAAGGCCTCGATGGTCGGGCGCTGGGACGCGACCGTGGACGAGCTCCAGACGCCGTATCTGCGCCCGCAGGAGAACGGCGCCCGCGCCGACGTCCGCTGGGTGGAGCTCGGCGGGCTGCGGATCGAGGGCGACCCGGAGTTCTCGTTCACCGCCCGGCGCTGGACGACCGAGCAGCTGGACGCGGCGACGCATCTGACGGATCTGCGGGCCGGTGACACGGTGTGGGTCAACCTCGACCACGGTCACCACGGTGTCGGCTCGCAGTCCTGCGGTCCGGGCCCGCTGCCGCAGTACCACCTGCGGGCCGAGCCGGCGGCGTTCTCGTTCGTCTTCTCGGTGATCGATTAGTCCAATTCACCAGTGGATTAATCCATTGCCCGTGTGATCGCGGTTCTGCGACGGTCATGGTGTACCCGCGGCCGGTCGGCCCTCCAAGCCGACCGGCCGCACCTCTTGTTCACCGCAAGGGAGTTCACAGCGTGCCCGGAAGCATCGAGGTTCGCGGCCTGTCCCGCACCTTCCACACCACCGTCCGTCGCCCCGGCCTCGCCGGCACCCTGCGTTCCCTGGTCAACCCGGAGCGGGTCGCCAAGCACGCCGTCTCGGACATCACCTTCGACGTGGCGCCCGGCGAACTCCTGGCCCTGCTCGGCCCGAACGGCGCGGGCAAGTCCACCACCATCAAGATGCTCACCGGCATCCTCACGCCCACCTCCGGCGAGGCCCGGGTGGCGGGCGTGGTGCCGTACGAGGATCGCGAACGCAACGCCCGTAACATCGGCGCGGTGTTCGGGCAGCGCACCCAGCTGTGGTGGGACCTGCCGGTGCGCGAGTCGTTCTCGATCCTCCGGGACATCTACGAGGTGCCGAAGGTCGAACACGCGTCCCGGCTGGCGGAGTTCGACGACATCCTGGAGCTGTCCACCTTCTGGGACACCCGGGTCCGCCATCTCTCCCTCGGCCAGCGGGTGCGCTGCGATCTGGCGGCCGCGCTGCTGCACGACCCGCCGGTCGTCTTCCTCGACGAGCCGACCATCGGCATGGACGTGGTGGTCAAGGAGCAGGTGCGGGAGTTTCTGCGCCACCAGGTGGAGGAGCGCGGCCGTACGGTCCTGCTGACCACCCATGACATGACCGAGGTCGAGCGGCTCGCCGAGCGGGTCGTGCTGGTCAACCACGGCAGGCTCGTCCTCGACGGCTCCCTCGACGAGATCCGCCGTAAGTTCGGCTCCACCTGGCAGGTCCGCGCGACCCTCGCCGACGCCCACACCGACGTCGTCCCGCTGCCGGGGATCGCGGTGCTGCGCAAGGAGGGCCCGCAGGTCGTCTTCGGCCCCGAGAGCCCCGACGGACCGGACTCCCCCACCGTGCACCAGGCCCTGAAGGCGGTCATCGAGCGGTACGAGGTGACGGGCGTCGCCATCGACGAGGCCGACCTCGAAGACGTGATGCGGGCGGCCTACGTACACGCGGAGCCCGCGGCCGAGGCGGTCTGACATGGCCGTCCTGCACGCCTGGCGCGCCGCCCGGGTCACCCCGCTCGGCGAGCTGCACGCACCGCCCCGGATGACGGCCGTGCTGGTCCGCCTGGTCGTCCAGGTGGTCCTGGTGGCTTCCCTGTGGCACGGCCTGTACACACACACCGGCACCACCGCGGGCCTCGCCGAGGGCCAGGCGGTCACCTATGCCGTGCTGGCCGTACTCGCCTCCCGCCTGCGGGAGTTGGACCAGTACGCGGGCCGGGACACCGTGCTCCAGCACATGCACTTCGGCACCATCGTCTACTGGTATCTGCGCCCGCTGCCGCCCCAGCGCTACCACGCGCTGCGTGCGCTGGGCGAGCAGTTGTACGGCTTCACGTGGGCGCTCGGCGGATATCTGGTCTGCCTGGCGGCCGGCGTGGTGGACCCGCCCGAGTCGGCGGCCGTGGCAGGGGTGTTCGCGCTGAGCCTGCTCCTTGGCCAGGGCGTCCTGTACTTCGTGCTGCTCACGCTGGACCAGCTGTGCTTCTGGACGGTCCGCAACAACGCGGCGATGCTGATCCTGATCTTCGCGCAGAACCTGCTGTCGGGTGTGTACGCGCCGCTGTGGTTCTTCCCGGACTGGTTCATCACGCTGAGCGGATTCCTGCCGTTCCAGGCCACGTTGAGCGTGCCGCTGTCCCTCTACATCGGACGCATCCCGCTGTCCGACGCCTTCGGGCAGCTGGCGATCCAGGCGTTCTGGGTCGTGACGCTGTTCCTGTTCACCCGTTTCCTGTGGCGGCGGGCCGCTCGTCGCGTCATCTCCCAAGGAGGCTGAGGCCCGTGAACGGCATGCGGATCGCGTGGCGCGTCACGCGTCTCAACTTCCGTGCGCAACTGGAGTACCGCACCGAGTTCCTGCTGATGATCGCGATCGGTGCGATCTGGCAGGTGTCGGTGATCGTGTTCGTCACCGTGCTGCTGACCCGGTTCACCGGGATGGGCGGCTGGGACAGCTCGGAGGTCCTGCTGATCCCGGCGACGCGGATGCTCGCGCACGGGCTGTTCGTCCTGTTGCTGGGCCGGGTGCACGGCGCGGGCCGGCAGATCCAGGAGGGCAGGATCGACATCTACCTGACCCGCCCGATGCCGGTGTACCGCCAGCTCCAGCTGGCCTTCTTCCCCACCAACGCGATCGGCGACCTGACGGTCGCGGTGGGCCTGATGGTCGGCGCGCTCAGCCGCAGCCAGCTGGACTGGACGCCGGGCCGCATCTCCTACCTGATCGCCGCCGTCGTCGGGGGCATGTTCCTGGAGGCGGCCCTCTTCACTGCGATCACCTGCGCGGCCCTGCGCTTCCCGGCCGCGGACTACTGGAGCCGCTGGCTGGAGGAACTCCTGGGCACCTTCGGCAGCTACCCCCTCAACGTCCTCCCGAAGGCAGTGGGCGGCCTCCTCACCTACGGCCTCCCCCTCGCCTTCGTCGCCTACTTCCCGGCAGCGATCCTGACGGGCCACGGCCACGACACGGGAGTCCCGTACTGGCTGGCGGCGATTTCGCCGCTGCTGGGCGTGGTGGCGTATCTGGGGTCGCGGGTGCTGTGGGGGTGGAGTCTTCGGCATTATGCGGGGGTCAACGGGTGACTTGCCGGGTGACGTGCGGCGAGGTCAGGAACGGCGGATCGGGGTGAACAGGGCGGTGGCCGCCACGAGTACGCATGTGGCGCCTGCCACCAGGCCCACCGGTGCCGTGCCGTGATGGTCCGCCGCCCAGGTCAGGACGGCCGCGCCGATCGGGGCCGCTGAGTAGTGCAGGGTCCAGAAGGCGGAGGTGACGCGGCCCAGGAGGGGTTCCGGGGTCACCTCCTGGCGCAGGGACATGGAGCAGGTGCCCGCCATGCCGCCGCAGGCGAGGAAGACCGCGCACAGCGCCGCGACGGCTGGTACGCCACGGGCCCAGCCGATGCCGGCGAAGGCGAGCCCGCACAGCGCGACCGAGCCGGTCCAGACCGCGCCGAAGCCGAGCCGTCGGCGTATCCGCGCCACCAGCAGGGCGCCGGTGACGGTACCGAGCGCGCCGACGGCCATGACGGTGCCGACCGTGCCGTCGTCGTGGCCGAGGTCGTGCTTGAGGTGGTAGATCACCAGGTCGTTCAGGCCGAGGGTGAGGAAGCTGAACACGAACAGCAGCAGGGTGAGCGAGCGCAGCACCGGGTGCCCGCGCAGGAACGCCACCCCGGTGCGCAGGTCGCGCCACAGGCCGGTGCGTTCGCCATCGGCTCCGGCGGGTCGGGCACGGAACCGTACGAAGGCCGTGCACAGCGCCGACACCCCGAAGCTCGCCGCGTCTACGCCGACGGCCGTGGCGGGGCCGGTCCAGGCCGCCACCACGCCCGCGCACACCGGTCCCAGCACCCCGGCCGCGGCGGCCGTCGCGTTCAACCGACCGTTGGCCTCCGTGAGTTGACCTGTATCGACGAGACCCCGTACGACGGTGACGTACCCGACGGCGAACAGCATGCCGCCCGCCTCGCACACCGGCAGCACCGCGTACAGCAGCCAGACCCGCGGCCCGAACAGCCACACCAGCGGGATCACCCCGTACAGCACCGTGCGCACGAGGTCGCAGCCGATGAGCAGCCGGCGCCGGTCGACCCGGTCCACCACCACTCCCGCGAACACGGCCGCCACCACCGAGGCGGCACCACCGACCGCCGTCAGCAGTCCCATCCGGGCGAGGGAACCCGTGGCCTCCAGCACCAGCAGGGGCAGGGCGATCAGGGCGAAGGAGTCACCGAGGACGGAGAGGGTCTGGGCGGCCCAGAAGACGGCGAAGTCGCGTTGCCGCCGGAGGGGACGCGAACGGGGCGGCGACGAAGGCGACTTGTCGGTCGTGCCGTCCCGCTGAGCCTCGTACGCCATGCCCCTCCCCTGGTCCCGGACGAACTGGCAACTTTAGGGTCGCCGACGCCGGCATGGAAATGACTTTCGGCCGACGGCGGTCGGCTGCTGCCGTCCCCCGTGCACCCGGCCCGCCAACCTGCGCCCCCAAGCCTGGCCCGGCGCTTCGACGCAACGATGAGTCAGCAGACACACGGGCAACAGCGCGGCGAAGAAGGCCACTTCGAGCACGAGACTGTCCTGCCGCCGTCGGCCGACCGTTGCGTCGATCACCGCCAGCAGGACCGGATGCACCAGATAGACTGAGTAGCTGATCGTTCCCAGTCCGGTCAGCACCGGCGGTACGCGGCGACCGCGCGCCCCCAGTCCGACGGCGAACGTGAGCACGGCCAGCAGGAACGCGACGATCCAGCCGCGCCGTGCGAAGTGGTCGTCGGCACCGGCCCCGTACGCACTCCCCACGGCACAGACGACCACCAGGACAGCGGCGCCGGCCGTACGGCGCCAGGTGCTCTGACCGTTCTCGGCACGGTGAACGGCGGTGCCGAGGAACATCACGGCGAGGATCACCAGGCCCTCCCACAGCGGGACCGTGCCGTTGAACGGGACCAGGACGAGCGCCAGCACCCCGCCCAGCACACCCCCGAACCCCCGCAGCACGGGTGACCTGGCGCTCGCACAGCAGATGGCGAGCGCCATGGTGATCGAGGCGCACACGATCAGCGGGGCCGTACCGACCAGGCCTGACAGGGCGGAGGCGGGCAGCACCACGCCCGCCGTCACGCTCGCCGCGGAGAGCACTGCCAGGGTGACCGCGATCGCCGCGGACTGCCGGTGGAGGCGCACCGTGAACAGGGCGACGACCAGCAGGTAGAAGGACATCTCGTAGGAGAGCGTCCACAGGACCAGCAGGACATCGGGCGTTCCCAGCAACTCCTGCAGCATCGTGGCGTGGGCGACGACCACGGTGACGGCGTTCTGCCCGCCGAAGTCACGCAGCTCCGCGACACCCAGGAGGTGGGCGGCGAGGAGCACCGTGACGACCACCGCCCACAGCGGGTACACGCGGAAGATCCGCCCGATCCAGAACGTCCGGACGCAGCCCCGGCGTTCCAGCGACGCGGGGATGATGTAGCCGCTCACCAGGAAGAACACCATGATGCCGTAGCGGCTGGTGTTGAACTGCGGCATCAACTCCCGCCGGAAGTCCGCCATGAAGGTGTACGAGGAGTGGTCAAACACCACGACGAGTGCGGCGATACCGCGCAGGGCGTCCAGCCAGCCCAGCTTCGCCGGAGCGGGGACGAGGGGTGGGGATTTCATGCGGGAGCGGAGTCCTCTTCGATCAGGCAGGCCCCGGTCGGGGTGCGCTGATCACCGAGTTCACCGGCCGGCGCATTGTTCGGCAGTACCGTTCTGGCGGCCGAACATTGAACGGGGTGAAGGTGTGGCGGGGCGTCGTGAGGTACCGGTGGATCCGGCCGCGGGTCCGGTGCAGCGGTTCGCGTTCGAGTTACGCAAGCTGAGGCTGGAGGCGGACGGGATCACCTACCGGTCGCTGGCGCGGCGGGCGGGCTATTCGGTGACCACGCTGTCGCAGGCCGCGGCGGGCGAGCAGTTGCCGACGCTCCCGGTGGTGCTGGCCTATGCGGGGGCATGCGGTGCGGATCCGGCGGAATGGGAGGACCTCTGGAAGGCGGCGGTGGAGGAGTCCGCCGGTGACGGCTCCCGGGGCGAGGACGGAGCGCTCTCGCCGTATCGCGGTCTCGCACGGTTCGAGACCGGGGACAGCGCCCTGTTCTTCGGCCGGGAACAGCTCACCGCCGACCTGGTCGATCTGCTGGGCCGCCGACGGTTCGCCGCGGTCTTCGGCCCTTCCGGCAGTGGCAAGTCCTCCCTGCTGCGGGCCGGGCTGATACCGGTCCTGCGGCGCGCTCAGGAGCCGGGCCCGCGCCCGGCCGCGATCCGGATCCTGACCCCGGGCGAACAGCCCGCCCGCAGCCACGCAGCGCTCCTCACGCCCGCGATTCCCCGCGAGGGCAACGCCGGGGCGGACACGTTCGTGATCGTCGACCAGTTCGAGGAGGTCTTCACCCTCTGCCGCGACGCGGCCGAGCGCGCTCGCTTCATCGATCTGCTGCTGACAGCCCGTCAGCCCGTGAGCCGGCTGCGGGTGCTGCTGGCGGTGCGCGGCGACTTCTACGGCCGCTGCGCCGAGCACCGTGAGCTGGCCGACGCACTGCGTGACGCCAACCTCCTGACCGCACCGATGAGCCGGACGGAACTGCGTGACGCCGTGGTCAAGCCGGCCACGGCCGCCGGGCTGACCGTGGAACGCGCCCTGACCGCCCGGCTGGTCGAAGAGGTCGCGGATGCGCCGGGCGGGCTGCCCCTGCTGTCCCACGCGTTGCTGGAGACCTGGCGACGGCGCCGCGGCAAGACACTGACCATGGCGGGGTACGAGGCGGCGGGATGCCTGGACGGCGCGATCGCCAAGACCGCCGAGGAGGTCTACGGCCGGTTCACCGAGGACCAGGCGGCCGCCGCCCGCCGGGCGTTGTTGCGCCTGGTCTCCCCCGGGGACGGCACGCCCGACACCCGCCGTCCCGCCGTGCGCGAGGAACTCGGCAACACCGGCCGGGTGGTGGAGGCGCTCGCCGGGGCACGGCTGCTCACCCTGGACGGGGACACGGTCGAGATCGCCCACGAGGCGCTGCTCACGGCCTGGCCCAGGCTGCGCGCCTGGATCGAGGAGGACCGCGAACGCCTGCGGGTGCACCGGAACCTGACCGAAGCGGCCCACACCTGGCAGGAACTCGGCCGCGAGGAGGGCGCGTTGTACCGGGGAAGCCGGCTCGCCGCCGCCCAGGAACACTTCGACGGCGCACCGCGCGAGGACCTGACCGACCTGGAGCGCGCCTACCTCGACGCCGGCCGCGACCACGAGCAGAAGGGCCGTCGCCGGTCCCGGCTGGTGCTCACCGCGGTCACCGCCGCCCTGTGCCTCGCCCTCGTCGCCGCCGGTCTCGCCGTGGGGCAGTGGCGGAGCGCGGTCACCGCCCAGCACCTGGCCCAGTCCCGGCAACTGGCCGCCGAGTCCGGTGCGTTGCTGGACGCCGACCCCGACCTCGCGGCGCTGCTGGCCGTCCACGCCTACCGGACCAGTCCGACCCGCGAGGCCACCGCCGCCCTGTACGCCGCCTCGGGGCTGCCGCTGCGCAAGCGCCTGGTCGGTGGCACCGAGCCCGTGGATTCGATCGCCCTCAGCCCGGATGAACATACCGTCGCCGCCACCAGCCGAGACGGCAAGGTGCGGATCTGGAGTCTGCCCGGAGGCCGACTCCGACACACGTTCACTGGCTACGACAGCGGCGAAGTCGCGGCGTTCAGCCCCGACGGAGGCACCCTCGCTGTCGCTTTCGCCCGTGGTGCCGACGGGATGATAGGGCTACTGGATCCGGTCACCGGCAGGAAACTCAGAACCATCACCGTCCCCGACGGTTCGGTACGCGGGATGGCCTTCAGCCCTGACGGCCGTACCGTGGCCGCCGCCTCCGTGACCACCGTACGGGTGTGGGACGTGGCCACCGGTCGCAAGCGGCGCGGCTTTACCTGGCTCTATCCGCAGGCGGTCGCCTTCGGCCCGGACGGACGGACCGTCGCCGCAGCGGGCCTCGACGGACTCGTGCGGGTGTGGGACGTGGTTACCGGCCGTACCCGCACCGTCCGCGGCGACCGAATCGACGGCAAGGCAGTAACTTTCAGCCCGGACGGACGGACCTACGCGGTGGTCCGCGCCGGCGGTTCGGTGCAACTGCGGGAGGCGGCCACCGGGATCGTCCGGCGCACCTTCAAGGACGTTCCCGTGGGGATGAACCAGCTGGCTTTCGCCCCCGACGGGCGGACGATCGCCATCCCGAGCCTCGACGGCACGGTGCGACTTTGGGATACCGCCTCCGGCGCGGCGCGGGCCACCGTGACCGCCGGGCACCACGGACGAGGAGTCATGCAAGTGGCCCTCAGTGCGGACGGCCGAACCCTGGTCACCAGCAACAACGGGGACCCCGACGTCCGTGTCCACCGCCTGCCCGCCGATCTCCCGCAGACCACTCTGCCCGGCTCCGCCGACACCTCCATCGACGACATGGTCTTCAGCCCGGACGGACACGCGGTGGCCACGGTCCGCCAAGGGCCGGTCGGCCGTGGGGAGGTACAGCTCTGGGATGCCGGGACCGGCGATCACGAAGCCTCACTGCCGCTCGACAAGGACTCGGCTCCCGGAAGAAAGCAGCCGCAGTTCCCGGTTAGCCGCCTGGCGGCCGTGGGGTTCGACCCGACTGGCCGTGCCCTGGCTGCAAGGTCCGTCAAGAAGGGGGTGATCGAGGTCCTGGACGTCGCCACGGGCCGAATTCGCCTGAGCCGTGCCCTGGGCGCCGGCGGCGCGGCGGTCTTCAGCCCCGACGGGACACGGCTCGCCGTCATCGGCCGGCAGGGGGCGGTACACCTCTTGAACCTCTCCACCGGCGTACGGCACACCGCGGCCAAGCCCGGCAGCCGGAGGATGGCGTTCACCCCGGACGGACGCACTCTCGCCGCAGTGGGCAACGAGGCCGACGGTGACCAGGTCAGGCTGTTCGACACCGCGACGGGACGTTCCCAGCGCACCATCAAGCTGGGCGCCCGGTTCCTCTCGGCCTTCGCGTTCAGCCCGGACGGGCGCACCCTGGCCACCGTGAGCGGCAGTCGCGGATCGGTGACGATCTGGAACGTGCGCACCGGCCGACTCCAGGACAGCTTCCGTGTCGAAGGTGAAGTGGCGTCGCTGGCCTTCAGCCCCGATGCGCGCACCCTGGCCGCGGGCGGCGCGAGAGGCGTCCAGTTGTGGGACCTCGCGACCGGCCTGCACAGGCTCACCCTGCCGGCGCGCTCACCCGAAGCGGTGGCGTTCAGCCCCGACGGGCGCACCCTGGCCATCGGCGCGGCGGGCTCCGTCGGCCTGTGGAGTGTCGACCTGCCCGACCCGGCCCGCGCGATCCACGACATCTGCGCGGCCGTCGACACCGACCTCACCCCTCTGGAGCGGGCCCGCTACGTGCACGACGAGTCCACGGGAACCGGCTGCCGGCGGGCCTCGCCATAGGTAGGAGGCGTCAGCCGCCGCACGCCCCCACCCGGAGCTCCGCCCACACGGTCTTGTACGCCCCTCGACGCGACGGTCCCGGACGGCGAGTCGGCGTACGTGCACGGCATCAGCGCGGGCGGTGTCGCCGCCCTCGACCTGCTCGCCCGGCACCCGGCGCGGCTGCTGCACGTCGTCGCGCACGAGCCGCCGTGTGTGAGCGTGCTGCCGGACGGGGCACGGCAGCGGGCCGGGTTCGTGGAGGTCTGCGACGTCTACCGCGACCGGGGTCTCGCCGCGGCGGGAGCCCGCATGGCCGCCCTGCTGGAGGAGCGGGCGGCCGGTGAGCTGCCGGAGGGCCAACCCCTGTCCAGGGAGGAGGAGTTGGCCAGCCCCATGGCGATCTCCCTGGCCCACGTCCTGCTGCCCTTCACCGCGTACATCCCGACGGCGGCTCCATCGGGGCCCCGGCTCACCCTCACCGCCGGCACCGACTCACGCAACCACCTCCTTTACCGCACAGCCGAGTTGCTCGCCAAGGATCTGCACGGCGACTTCGTCGAGATCCCCGGCGGTCATCTCGGCGCCGCCCAACATCCGGTGGCCTACGCCGAACAGCTCACGCGGACGCTGCTCGGGGCGGACGTGACCGGCTGATCCTTTGGGCGGGCGCCGGGGCGGCCTCAGTGCTTCCGTTCCGCCGCCCTCCGCTCCTCGCAGAACTCGTTGCCCTCCGGGTCGACGAGGACCACCCAGCCCATGCCGTCACCCGTGCGCTGGGCGTCGACGATCGTGGCGCCCAGAGCAAGGAGGCGGTCGACCTCCTTGTCGCGGGTGCGGTCCTGCGGCTGGAGGTCGAAGTGAAGGCAGTTCTTGACGGTCTGCCGTCCGGAAGGACGGGACGCCGACCTGGGCGTACGCTCGGGTGACACCGTCGTACGCCACCCCACTGAACGGTCCCTCCCCGACCGCGACGACTCTGCGGATCGCCCGCCTCAAGCCCTGAGGATGGCCGTGCAACCGTCTCCCGCGGCCGCGTGTCCCACTCAGTGCGACGCACACGGACGGGGGAGAGCGCATGGGCGACGGTGTACGAAGTGTCCGACGGTTCTTTCGGCGGCATCCGACGGAGCCGCCCCAGCCCTCGGAGCTCCTGCCCATCCTGCGGGTGTGGTTGTTCCTGCTGGCCGTGGGGGCGTGCGCGGCCGCGTTCGGCTGGGAGACAGTGTCGCTCACGCTCCTCGTCGGGACGGTGTGGGCCATGTTCGACGAAGTGACCCTGGGCGTACGGCACGGTTGGCCCGCCTTCGTGGCGGCGCTGGCGGTCGGCAGGGGCATGAACCGTCTCGCGCAGGCCGCGGTGCCCGGGTCCGGGTCGCTGTGGGACGAGTTCTGCGTGAACGCCCTGTGCACCGCGGCGGCTCTGGTGACGTTCGTCGGGGTCAGTCGGCTGCGGTGGCGGAGGCGCTGAGCAACTCGACCATCTGCCGCATGACCTCCACGGGCAGGGCCGGGTTCCGTGCGGCGGTCTCCGCGGCGCCGCTCGCCTGCCGCAGCAGCCGGACGAGGATGCGGGCCGGCATGTGGGGGTGGCGAGCGGCCGCGCTCCGGATGTGTTCGTGCGGGTCCTCCAGCAGTCGTGCCGCGGCGGCCGGTGACAGCCGTGGGTCGGTGGCGGCCCGGTAGCGCACCTCGTCGCTGTTGTCCCGGCTGAGTCGCTCTACCAGTTCGGGCGTGGATTCCGGGTCGTCGAGGGCCAGTCGGCGCATGCGCGGGTTCGGGTCGTCGGCGTGGCGCAGGAGGTCGTGGCGGGGGAAGTTGGGGTGGCCGCGCGGCCGGTCGGGGCTGGTGAGGCTGCCGTCCCACCACTGCCACACCCGCATGAGCATGTCGGCGGGCGCGTCGTCGCAGGACTCGGCGAGGAAGAGCTGGACGACGCGGTCCTCGTCGTCGGCGAGAAGGGCCACGGCGTCCGGCGGGAGGTGCCGGGCGCGGGCGACGCTTCTGCGGACCAGGGGGTGGGAGGAGGCCGCCAGGCGGCCCATGGCGGCGGGGTCGTCGTGCAGGGCGACGACCCAGTCGAGCGGGTAATAGCGACCGCTCGGGTCGAAGTCGTAGAGGATTCCGGCGCGTTGCTCCTCGGTGAGGTCGGCTCGCGTCGAGATCTCGAACCGCACGCCGGCGTCGGGGTCGTCGCCGAGCAGGGCGATCAGGTCCGGGGCGAGGCGTGGGTTGCCGGCCAGGGAGCGGCGTTCGGCCGCCTCCCCGTGCCGTGCCACGTGCGCTGCCAGGTCATGCTCCAGCAGACAGGTCTGCAGCGCCTCGCGCTTGGCGTCCAGCTCCTCGAACACCGACCGGGACATCGGGTGCTCCTGATGGTGCAGCAGCAGCGCCCGTGCCCGCACCAAGTCGTGGGAGTCGGCCAGCAGCGCGTCTCGCGCCGGGGCGTCGAGGTGCGGCCAGGCCGCCGTGCAGGCCACGTGGCGCACGCCGGCGTCGGGGTCGGCGGTCAGGGCGACCGACAGGGAGGCGGGCAGGCCCTTGAGGCGGGCCGTCTCGGAGCGGACGCGCGGGGACGGGTCGGCGGCGAGTCCCCGGCAGGCGTCCTCGGGAAGTTCTGCCCAGCGGTCGGCGGCCACCATCGTGAGGATCCACCGCTGTCGGTCATCCCGCTCCGCGAGGATCGCGCGGGCCCACTGCTCGGGGGTGATGTTCGGCTGAAGCTCGGCCGCCCGCATCCGCAGCTTCCGATCCGGATGGGCCAGGAGGGCCTCCACGGCGTCCGCCGGCAGCGCACGGTACAGCGCGTACGACGACCGCTCCACCAGGAGCGGCCACAGATCCCTCGGGGTGGCGGGGTTGAGCGCGAGTCCGTCCGCCCACGCGTCCAGCAGCTTCCCGAGGGGCTTCGGCCCCTCGAACAAGGACACCCACGCGGCGGCCCGCTCCTCCGGTGTCTCCGCTCCAGCGGCACGTGCGGCCTCCTCGTGCCGCTCCCTGAGCCGGTCGACGGCGACGAGCCAGACCGCGTACTCCTCGGTCGTGGCGCCCACCATCGCGTCCCCGTCCAGGGACAGCGTGAGGAACTCCGGTTGCCCGGGGCGCGGTCCCAGGACCCCGGCGAGATCCCAGTCGTCGGTGAGCCGGACCCGCACCCATCCCCCGCTGCCGGAGAAGTCGACGAGGAACACCCCGTCGCCGCCAAGGATCCCGGCCTCGGTCGCCAGCCGGTGCCACTGGGCGTTGAGTTCGGCGACCAGGTCCGGCCGGTCGTCCGCCACCGCGACGGTCGGCTCGGTCTCCCACCCGACGACATGCCGCCACGCGAACGGCGGCGGCAGCACCTCCTCGACCCGCCGGTCCCCCACGACCTCCAGCCCGGCCCGGCCCAGCAGTTCTACCAGTTCGTCTCTCCCACCCATGATCCTCATACTGCCCGAGGCGGTTCAGCCCCCGGCGGTGATTTCCACTCCGGAGCCGTCCAGCCGGACCCGCGTCTCGGAGCCCCCGCTCCAGACCACGGTCAACTCGCCCTCTCCCACGGCCCGTACGGTCACCGTCTCCCCCAACGGCACGGCATCGGCGTCAGCGGTGAGCCGGGCCAGCGCGACGAACAGCGTGTCCCCCTCCCCCGTCACCCCGCTCAACTCGTCATCGAGGCCCACAGCAGGCAGCAGTTCGGCCCGGACACCGTCGCGCGCGGCCCATCCCGTCACCCGCACCGGCGTCCCGGGCTCGGCCCCGGACACGAGGAAGGCGCGCACCTCCACGGCTCCCCGCGCGAGCACGACACTGGAAACCCGCGCGCCCCCGGCCGCCCTGTGCCGCGAAGCCGCCCACCCCTCCCCCACACCCAACGGCTCGATCTCCGTACGGTTCGGATCCCCGCCCACGATCAGGCTGTTGTCGTACGACTCCGAGGGCTCGGTCACCGTCGAGTACGCGAGGCGGGTGTAGTACGGGTCGTAGCGGACGTCCTCGCTGCCGTGGTTGTGGAGGCGGACGAGGCCGTCGGAACGGGTGGACTGGAGCAGCCAGTTGGGGGCGGCGATCGAGGTGACCGCGTCGGAGCGTTCGGCCGGGCCCGGCTCCTCCACCGCCGTCCACACCTCGTGGTCCGCCGGGAGGAGCAGGCCGAGGAAGCCCTTGCTCGCCCAGTACGGGGAGGCCGGGCCCGAATAGCCTTGCAGGACGGCGGAGTCGGGACCGTGCCAGCCGAGGGTGAGCAGGCCGCGGGAGTCCACCGCGCCCCGGTCCAGGAAGTACTTGAGGGCTCCGGAGGCCAGCCGTCGGGTCTCGCCCGGGGGCAGCGGGGTGTGGCCCGTCAGCGCGCCCAGCCACAGCGGGACGGTGGTCGCGAAGCGGTACGTCAGGGAGCGGCCCTGGTGCATCGGGGCGCCGTCGGCGCCGAACAGGCGGGCGTAGTCGTCGAGATGGCGGGAGAGGCGGCCGCCGTACAGGTCCAGCAACCGGTCGTCCTGGGCCAGCCAGGCGTGCAGCACCGGGTAGAGGTGCATGGCCCAGCCGTTGTAGTAGTCGAACTTGCGGCCGTCGCCGTCCGTGTACCAACCCTCGCCGACGTACCACTGCTCGATGCGCTCCAGACCTCGGTCGATCGCCTTGCGGGAGGCGTCCGGATCGTGCCCGACCGACGACAGGAAGCCGGCCACCGTGACCGGGAACAGCTCCCAGTTGCAGGGCCAGGCCTCGGCGGTGAGCGCGTCGCCGAGCCAGGCCGCGGTGCGCTGCCGTACGGCGTCGTCCAGACGGTCCCAGAGCAGCGGCTTGGTGATCCGCAGCGCGAACGCGATCGACGCCGCCTCGACCAACGGCTGGCTGCGGTCCGCGATGCGGGGCCAGACTCCCGAGACTCCGGCGGCGAGACCGTCGGCGTACCGCTCCAGCGCGGTCGCGTCCTGACGGAAGGCCGCCAGCAGGAGCGTACGGGCGTAGCCCTCAAGGCCGTCGGAGAGCCGGCCGGACCAGCTCTCCCGGTCACCGGGGAGGTGGTAGAGGGCGCGGTCCTCGGTGGCGTACGGCTCGACCGCGGCGAGCAGGGCGTCGGCGGCGGCCTCCCAGTGGGCGCGCGTGTAGCCGGTGTGCGGACTGAGGGTGCGGTCCTCGGGGGGCAGCTGCATCGGTTCTCTTTCTTCGACTCGCAGGCTCGCAGGCTCGCAGGCTCGCGGCTCGCGGCTCGCAACACAGACCTGGGGCGCCCCGGTTCCGGTCGGGACGCCCCAGGCGTCTATCCCACCCTCACAGACCCCTTGGGCACCAGCCCCTGTGCGAACAGTTCGTCGCGGACCAGGCCCGCGTACACGGTGGCGCCGTGTACGGAGGTGTGGGTGTTGTCTCTCTTCTCGTTGTAGAGATAGATCGCCTTGGAACCCTCCACCCCGAGGGACTCCACGAGCGCCTTCGTCTTCGCCGTCAGGTCGATCAGCGGGACGTCCTCGGCCGCGGCCACCGAGCGGATCACCGCGGGATGGTCCACCCCGAGGCCGTTGACCAGCAGGGCCGTCCCGTTGTTCAGCGTGCCGTCCGAGTTGAACCAGCGTCGCACGATGGGCGTCACGAGGACAGGGTTCCCGCCTTTCTCCCTCACACCCGCGACCAATGTCTCCAGGTTCGCCCGGTACGTCGCCTCGTCGGTCGTCTTGTCGTTGTGGGCGAGCTGGACGAGGACGAGGTCGCCGGGGCGGATCAGCGGCTGGACCGTGGCCCACAGACGCGGCTCGGACAGATAGGTCACCGTGCTCTCGCCGGAGTCGGCGTAGTTGGCCACGGACACGCCCTTGCGCAGGTACTGGGGCAGTTGCTGGCCCCAGCCGGAGTAGGGGTCGCCGGGCTGGTCGCAGACCGTGGAGTCGCCGACGAGGAAGATCTGGCGGGTGTGCCGGGCGCGGGTGACCTTGATGTCGGCGAGCGCGGGGGCCGAGCCGCCCAGCACGAGGTCCAGGCCCGGCGTGCCGTCGGGTCCGGTCGGTTCGCCCTCCGGGGTGCGGACGTTCACGGTGAAGCTGCGCGAGACCTGCTCGCCGGCCTCGGCCGCCGTCTCCGGCAGCAGCGAACGCCGGGTCTCACCGCTGATCTTCGTGCTTGACGCGGCATCGCCGCCGAGGAGGACCTTCACGTCGTACGTTCCCGGCGGGACGTCGAAGTGGCAGCCGGCGGTGGTGCAGTTCTCGATGCCGAGGGGACGGCCGGAGTGCGCCTGCGCCGGTACGGCGGTCAGGCCCGCGCTCAGCGTGACCGCCGCCAGCACGGCGAGGTTGAAACGTCTCATTCGAGGCTCCTCAGACGGACGACAAGGCCTGGCGGCTGGACCGTACCCCCATCTGCAAGCGCTTTCTAGTCCCTGCGCGAGTTTCACAAGATTGCCAACTCCCAGGCAGTGAAAGCCCTTTCGCGAAATCGATTCAACTGTCACCCTCCAAAGCACCCGCACCACCCCCACACGTCTCCGAAGGAGGCACCCCCATGTCCGAATCCACCGTGCACGCAGCGGTCGGACGCCGCACCTTCGTCCTCGGCACCGTGGCCGCCGCCGGCACCGCCGCCCTCGCCGGGCCGCTCGCCGACAGCGCCTCCGCCGCGAGCTTCGGCTGGTCCGACGACGGCTCAAACTACGTCGTCGACACCGGCGCCAACCTCGTCTTCAAGATCAGCAAGACCAACGGCGATCTGACCTCGCTGGTCTACAAGGGCACGCAGTACCAGGGCTACGGCGGCAAGAACTCGCACATCGAGTCCGGCCTCGGCACCTCCACCGTGAGCATCAAGCAGTCCGGCACGACGATCCTGATCTCGGTCGCGTACGGCACGCTGAAGCACTACTACGCGGCCCGCAGCGGTGAGAACAACGTCTATCTGTGGACCAACAAGGCCGACGACTCGGTCTCGGCGACCCGCTACATCCTGCGCGTCAACGCGGGCAAGTTCCTCAACGACGAGCCCGACTCGTACACTTACGCGCCCACCACCATCGAGGCCTCCGACGTCTTCAAGAAGTCCGACGGTCAGACCCGCTCCAAGCACTACGCGAAGGCGCGGGTCATCGACTACAACTACGTCGGCTGGACCACCGGCAGCGTCGGTCTGTACATCGTGCGCTCCAACCACGAGAAGGCCTCCGGCGGCCCGTTCTACCGCTCCCTGCTGCGCCACCAGAGCGCGGACGGCGGCGGTCTGTACGAGATCCTGTACTACGGCGAGAACCAGACGGAGGCCCAGCGCTTCGGCCTCCAGGGCCCCTACGTCATCGCCTTCACCGACGGCGGCGCCCCCTCTTCCGCGCTGTACCCCGGGACCCTCACCACCTCCTGGGCGGACTCGCTCGGCATCTCGGGCTACGTCCCCGCGAGCGGCCGGGGCAAGGTCGCCGGCGTCGGCATCACCCGGCGGAACACGGCGTACGCCTACACGGTCGGGCTCGCCAACTCCGCCGCCCAGTACTGGGGTTCGGCGCGGTCGTCGGACGGCTACTTCTCCATCGGGGGTGTGCTGCCGGGGACGTACACGCTGACCGTCTTCAAGGGTGAACTCGCCGTCTACACCGGCTCGGTGAGCGTCAGCGCGGGCGGCACGACCACCCTCAACAGCATCGCGATCCCGTCCTCGAACGATCCCAGCAACGCGAGCGCGATCTGGCGCATCAACAACTGGGACGGCACGCCCGGCGGTTTCAAGAACGCCGACCTGATGACGTACGCCCATCCGTCCGACGTCCGCGCCTCCTCCTGGACCGGCAACGTCGTCATCGGCAGCGGCACCGAGACCTCGGCCTTCCCCTGCTACCTGTGGAAGGACGTCAACAGCGGAATCATCGTCTACTTCAAGCTGACCGCCGCCCAGGCCGCCGCCGCGCACACCCTGCGCATCGGGGTGACGACGGCCTACGCCAACGGCCGCCCGCAGGTCGTCGTCAACGACACCTGGACCTCCGCCGTCCCCTCCCCGCCCACCCAGCCGAGCACCCGGTCGCTGACCGTGGGCTCGTACCGGGGCAACAACTACACGTTCACCTACAGCGTGCCGGCGTCCGCCTGGCTGACGGACACCAGCGCCTACAACACGCTGAAGATCTACGTGGCGAGCGGTTCGGGGTCGACGTCCTTCCTCAGTGCGGGCACATCGATCGACGCGATCGATCTGCTGGCCTGACGTCAGGTCCCGCGCGTCCACTGCTGGTTGGCCGCTCCGTTGCACGTGTACGTGATGATCGCGGCGGAGTTGGCGGTGGACGCGCCGTTCACGTCCAGGCACTCACCACTGGCGCGCGCCTTGACGGTCACGTACGAGCCCGACGTGACCACCGACCACTGCTGGGCGGTCGCGCTCCCGCAGTTCTCCTGGGTGACGTTGGTGGCGTTCTCCTGGAGGCACAGGGAGCTGCCGCGGCCGACCAGCTGGTAGTAGCCGGTGCCGAGGTCCTTGAACCACCACTTCTGGTTGGCACCGCCGTTGCAGGTGTACTGGCTGATCGCGACGCCCTGCCACAGCGACTGGCTGGCCACGTCCGCGCACTTTCCGCTGTTGCGGGAGACCAGCGTGTTGTATGTGGCGCTGGTGCCGCTGATCGTCCCGGCCGCCGCGTCGATCGTGATCTGGGGGTACCAGGACATGGACATCGTGGTGGAGGTGGGGAAGGTCAACGGCAGCCACACGTACCGGGAGTCGTTGACGGTCCCGCCGAAGGAGTTGCCCCAGCGGTCGCCCATGTAGAGGTACGAGGTGCCCGAAGTCCCCTGCACCGGAAGGACGTAGGCGGTCTGCGAGTTGTAGGTCGTGGAGTCGCCGACGTTCGCCATCGAGGTCCACGGGCCGGCCAGGGAGGTCGCGGTGGCGTACTGCTGCTGGTTGGCGCTCCAGCCGGTCGCGCCCGAGGTCAGCATGAAGTAGACGCCGCCCCGCTTGAACAGGGCCGGGGCCTCGCGGTGTCCGCCCACCCACGGGTTGGCGACGAGGCTCGCGATGCCGGTGTAGTCGGCGGTCAGCTTGTAGATGTGCAGGTCGTAGTTCTCGTTGGCCGCCGAGACCATGTAGCCCGTGCCGTCGGTGTCGACGAACGTCGTGATGTCGCGGGACATGTTGTCGCCCAGCGGGCGGAAGCTGCCCTGGTAGGTGTAGCTCCCGTCGACCGTGGAGGAGACGGCGACGGCCGCGCGGGCCTCGCTGTAGTCGGTGCCGTTCTCCTTGTGCATCCACATCACGAACTTGCCGGTGGAGGCGTTGTAGATGACCTTGGGCCGCTCGATGTAGGCGGTGGACAGCTCGGAGGCGCTGGACTGGGTCAGGACGTGGTTCCGAAACTCCCAGTTCTTCAGGTCGGTGGAGCGGTAGGCGTCCACGTACCGGAAGGTGTTGTCGGCGTTGCGGTCCTCGCCGAACCAGTAGTAGTAGGAGCCGACCTTGATGACCCCGCCGCCGTGGGCGTGCAGGGCGTTTCCCGACGTGTCCGTGAACTGGACGCCGTTGGGGATGGTCAGCGGGGCGGCCTGGGCAGGTCCGGCCGTCACCAGGGCGCCGGCCAGGGCCAGACACAGGGCGAGCAGTACGGCGTATGCACGTCTCATGACGCGACCTCCGTGTCCGTGGCGGTGTCGGCCACCGGTATGCCGAAGTCCGGGGTGCCGTCCGCGTGCCAGCCGAGCTTCTGGACGCGGGTGTGGCGGTTGGGGTCGTTCAGCGGGTCGCCGACGATCTCCTTGTACTGGCGGGCGTGGTAGACGAGGACGTCACTGCGGCCGTCCTCGGCCACCGTGAAGCAGTTGTGGCCCGGGCCGTACTGCCTGGTGGTGTCGTTGCTGGTGAAGACGGGGGTAGGCGACTTGGACCAGCTCGCCGGGTTCATGAGGTCGGCGTTCGCGTCGGCGGTGAGCAGGCCCATGCAGTAGTGCCAGTCGGTGGCGCTGGCCGAGTAGGACATGAAGAGGCGGCCGTTGCGGGCGATGACCGACGGCCCCTCGTTCACCTTGTAGCCGACACACTCCCAGTCGTACTCCGGGGTGGAGAGCCGGATCTGAGGACCTGTCAGGGTCCATGGGTTCGCCATCCTGGACAGGAAGATGCCGGTGTTGTTGTCGAGGCCGGGCTCGTGCTGCGCCCAGGCGAGGTAGCGGGAGCCGCGGTGGGTGAAGGTCGTGGCGTCCAGCGAGAAGGTCTCCCAGGCGGTCCTGATCTGCCCCTTCTCCGCCCAAGTGCCCTTGAAGGGGTTGGGGTTGGCGTTCTCCAGGACCCAGATGCGGATGTCCCACACACTCTCGGCGGGCGCGGAGGCGAAGTAGATGTACCACTTGCCGCCGATGCGGTGGATCTCCGGCGCCCAGATGTGGGCGCCCATGACACCGGTAGGGTGCTTGGTCCAGACGACGGACTCGTCGGCGCTCGCGAGGCCGTTGATGGTGTGCGAACGGCGCAGGACGATGCGGTCGTACTCGGGGACGGTGGCCGTGAAGTAGTAGTAGCCGTCGGTGTGACGGTGGATGTACGGGTCGGCGCGTTGGCGGACGAGCGGGTTCACGAAGGGCGCGGCCTTCTTCGGGCGCGGGGCGGCTTCGGCGACGGTGGGGGTCGCGGCCAGGGCGCCCGCGGCCAGGGCACCTTTCAGCAGCAGTCGTCGGTGGGGGACGTCGGGGGCGCGGCTCATACGGACTGCCTCTCGGGTGGGGGTGTCCTGAGAGAGATGTTCGATATTGAGAACATCTGTTGTGATTGCGAACAGCCGAAAGGTACGGCTGGGGAACCAGGAGGTCAACGGGTCGGACGCGACCAAAAGAAGGCGCTTTCTGCGTACCGGATTTCTGTTATCGGTCCGGCCGTCGCGCGTCTCCGATCATGTGAGCAGCCAAACCCACAAGACAGCAGCAGTCGCGAGCGCCCTCGTCGCCCTCCTGGCCTGGGCTCCTCCGGCTCTGGCCGCCGGCCCCCGGGACGTCACCGCCGACGTCCTCGCGGACCGGGACGTCACCCTGACCGGCGACACGGTCGTGAGCGTGCCCGCGGGGACGACGACGTACGACGGGGTGTTCCGCGGCGAGGGCACGCTGACCGTGCGCGGCACCGGGACGCTGGTCCTCACCAAGGACAGCGACTTCACGTTGCCCAGGTCCCGCCAGCGGCAGTCCGTGCGGACTCAGGGTGGCAACCACCCGTACGTCACCACGTCCCACCCGGACCCGCCCGCGATCACGGTCGAGCGCGGGGCGACCCTGCAGTACGGCGACGGCGGGACGACAGGCCTGATCGGCCACTTCCCCTACAACACCCCGGCGTTCCGGCTGAACCAGGACAACATCCGGGTCGACGGCACCCTGCGGTTGTCCCTGACGAGCGCCTACAACCTGGGCACCGTCAGCGGCTCCGGCCTGATCACCCAGCCGCGCTTCCTCTGGGGCACCTGGGATCTGACGTCCGGCCCGTTCTCCGGGGTCGTCGACAACGGCACGCAGACCAACGCGGGGCGGCCCGAGTACGCGACCGCTCTGCCGAACATGCGCAAGGTGCTGAACCAGGGCACCTGGACCGTGGACACCCCGCTGGGACAGACCGTCACCGAGCGGATGGACTTCTACCAGCGCGAGTACGGCAGCGACATCAACGTCCAGTCCCGGCCGGGAAGCAAGGTGATCCTGACGGGCCAGTACAGCTGGTCGAACCAGGGCGGCGACACCGATCCCTCGCTCAGCGACCCCGCCCTGAACTGGACTCCGGCCGCCAAGAACGTCAACAAGCGCGGCACCAACATCAAGGGCGCGAACGTCCAGTGGGGCGACGGGACGACCAGCAGGATCTTCATGCCGGGCACGGCGAAGACGGTGTACATCAACCTCCTCGCGGCGCGCTCCCGTTCACTGCTGACCTTCGACTACAACGGGCCGGTCACCCTCGGCGCCCCGATCGGCGGCGGCCGCTTCCACGACACCCTGTCCGCGCCCGGTGCGGGTGACATCGTCATCAAGGGGACCAAGGGCAACGACGTCACCTTCGCGGCCGTCCAGTACTACGACGGTTCCACCACCGTCGAGAAGGGTGCCGTACTGCGCCTGGGCAGCGGCAGGCCGGGGGGCGACGGAGGGCTCTACACCGGGGGCCGTCTCTACAGGCTCGTGAACAACGGCTCGCTCGTGCTCGACAACGCGGCCAGGTCCCTGACCCTGCCCCGGATCAGCGGCAGCGGCTCGCTCAGCCAGACGGGCAGGGCGACGACCACACTGACCGGCGGCGCGATCACCTACACCGGGACGACGACGGTCAAGCGGGGCACGCTGGCCCTGCGGAGCGGTGCAACGCTCGCCCGCAGCAAGGGAATCCGGCTCACCTCGACGGCCGCACGGCTCGACGTCGGCACAGCCGGCCTCCGGGTGGTCTCCGCACTGTCCGGCAAGGGCACGGTGAAGGGCACGGTCACCAACGAGGGCGTGGTCGCGGGCGGTCTCACCGTCTCCGGCGGGTACACCCAGAGCGCCAAGGGCCAACTGGTGCTGGGAAGCGCCCCGTTGAAGGTGACGGGTCCGGTACGGCTGTCCGGTGACCTCGACCTCGCCGCGGCCGGCACGGACCCGGCCCGCAGGATCACCGTGCTGGACAACAAGGGCGGTGCGAAGGTCGTGGGCGCCTTCAAGGGCCTGAAGGAGGGCACGCGGCTCAAGCTCGCCGACACGACCTACCGCCTCACCTACCGCGGCGGCGACGGCAACGACGTCGTCCTGACCGCCGTGTCGGCAAGCGCGTCCCCGCGTGTCCGCTCTGCCTCGACGCCAAAGGCGGCGGCCGCGGCGCCCCACGCCACGGGTGAGGCGGCCGAGGGACTGGGCTGGTGGCCGTACGTTCTGGCACTGGGACTGCTGGGCGGCCTGGTGGCCCCGCAGACCGCGCGGAGGCGGAGCAGGCGACCCGAGGGCGGGCGCCACGCGGCGCACTGAACGATCCGGGGTTCCGCGGCACCCCTGTCCGGCCCGCACCCTGGTCCGGTCCGCACCCCGGTCCGCATGCCGGTCCCGGTGTTCGCGGACCGGACAGCCGCGGCCGTCCGGCGGGCCTTCGGTTAGCGTCGAGGCATGACCAGCGACACCCCGGAAGTCCCCGACGCCCTCGCCCGCCCCTTCGCCGAGGCCCTCGCGGCCGGTCCGGTCGTGCTCGACGGCGGTATGTCCAACCAGCTGGAGTCCGCCGGGCACGACCTGAGCGACGAGCTGTGGTCGGCCCGGCTGCTCGCGGAGCGGCCCGAGGCGATCACCGAGGCGCATCTCGCGTACTACGAGGCGGGCGCGGACGTGGCGATCACGTCCAGCTACCAGGCCACCTTCGAGGGCTTCGCCAAGCGCGGCATCGGGCGCGAGCGGGCCGCCGAACTGCTCGCCCTGAGCGTCGGGTTGGCACAGGAGGCGACGCGGCAGGCGCAGGCGAAGGGGGTACGGCGGCCGCTGTACGTGGCGGCCTCGGTCGGGCCGTACGGCGCGATGCTCGCGGACGGCTCGGAGTACCGCGGTCGGTACGGCCTGAGCGTGGCCGAGCTGGAGGCGTTCCACCGGCCCCGGCTCGAGGTGCTGGCGGCGGCCGGACCCGACGTGCTGGCGCTGGAGACGATCCCGGACAGCGACGAGGCGCAGGCGCTGCTGCGGGCGGTCCGCGGTCTCGGTGTGCCGGCCTGGCTCTCCTACTCCGTCGCGGGCGACCGCACCCGTGCGGGGCAGCCCCTGGAGGAGGCGTTCGCGCTCGCCGCCGACGTGGACGAGGTCATCGCGGTCGGCGTCAACTGCTGCGTCCCCGAGGACGTGGACAACGCGATCGAGACCGCCGCGCGGGTCACCGGCAAGCCCGTCGTGGTCTACCCCAACAGCGGCGAGACCTGGAACGCGGGAGCGCGCCGCTGGGAGGGACGGTCCTCGTTCACGTCGGACGAGGTCATGGGGTGGAGGGCCTCGGGCGCACGGCTGATCGGGGGATGCTGCCGGGTGGGTCCTGAGGCGATCTCGGGGATTGCGGGAGCGGTGCGTTAGCGGGAGCGGTGCGGCGCGTGAGCGGGTGGCGCGTGAGCGGGGCGGCGCGCCTTTTGCCCACGCGCCGCGCAGCGCCGTCCGTGGCGCTGCCGCTCAGTCCCCCTCTTCCGGGTGCTGCCCGGGGCCGCCGCCCTGAGGCGACAGCGGGGTGGGGGAAAGGTCCGTGGGTTCCTCCCCGCTCTCCAGGAGAGTGTTGGCGGCGCCGATGATCCGCGGGTCTGCCGACCCGACCGCCTCCTCGTCCTTGGCCGCGTAGTCGCAGCGCAGCAGCAGATGCCGCATCGCTTCGAGCCGGGCCCGACGCTTGTCGTTGCTCTTCACCACGGTCCACGGGGCGTAGGGCGTGTCCGTCGCGCGGAACATGTCGACCTTCGCCTTCGTATAGGCGTCCCACAGGTCGAGCGAGGCCAGGTCGGTGGGCGACAGCTTCCACTGCCGTACGGGATCGACCCGGCGGATCGCGAACCGTGTGCGCTGTTCACCCCGTGAGACCGAGAACCAGAACTTGACCAGCGTGATGCCGTCGTCCGTGAGCAGCTTCTCGAAAACGGGTGCCTGGGCGTGGAAGTGCCGGTACTCGTCAGGGGTGCAGTATCCCATCACCCGTTCCACGCCGGCCCGGTTGTACCAGGACCGGTCGAAGAAGACGATCTCCCCGGGAGCGGGCAGATGGGGGACGTAGCGCTGGAAGTACCACTGCCCGGCCTCCCTCTCGCTCGGCTTGTCCAACGCCACCACCCGGGCTCCACGCGGGTTGAGGCGTTCGGTGAACCGCTTGATCGTGCCGCCCTTGCCCGCCGCGTCCCGCCCCTCGCACACCACCACGACGCGCTGCCCGGTGTCGCGCACCCATTTCTGGAGCTTCAGCAGTTCGATCTGAAGGATCCGCTTTTCCCGCTCGTACGGCTTCCGTCGGAGCTTCTCCTCGTACGGATAGTTCTCGCGCCAGGTGTCGAGAGGATTGCCGTCGCCGGCCAGCAGGATGGGCTGCTCGGGCCGCTGCTCGTCCACGAGCAGCCCCGCGAGCAGTTCCGACGGGGCGGACGTGCCCTCGGGGTCTGCGGCCGGTGCCGCCGGCCTCACGGAATCAACCACGGCGGGCTCCTCCTGCTCATGACGTCGACAGTTCGCCGCGTTCCCCTCCCGGGACAAGAGGGGAAGGGCGACAGGGCGGACCGTCCGGATCTTGCCGAGTGCCCACTGCCCGGCCGTGCATGTCCGTCCGCGTGAGGTGCCTGCCGGTCCGTTCGGGATGATTTGCCCCGAGCCTCCCGGGTACTCGCCGCCGGGTACGACGCACGCGCTATCGCGGGAGGTATCCCATGGGCAAGCTGGGCGACATGGCGAACAAGGCCAAGGCAATGGCGAAGGGTCACCCGGATCAGGCCGACAAGGGCGTGACGCGCGCTGAGCGCATGGTCGACGAGCGGACCGGGGACAAGTACGACGCCCAAACCGACAAGGCCGCCGACGCGGCCCGTCGTTCCTACCGGGACAGCGGTACGACGGAGCGCTGACTCGCATGACCGACCTCCGGCCCCCGGCGCACAGCGTCGGGGGCCGGAGACGTGTGGCCGGCTCCGGGGGCGGTCGCCCGCGGACTCCGCGAGACGGGCGGGAAGCCGCTCACCTGCACCATTGTCATGGCCCGCAGGCCCGTAGGCGGCATACCGGGTCCCAGTCCCCCGTGCCTGCGATGCCCTGCGCCCCTGTCCGCGGCCGTCGCAGGACTCGCGCTCGTCTTCGGCGTCCGGTTCTTCCACCTGCGCCGTGCAGGTCGTCGTCCACTACCCGCTGCGACAAGTCCCCCTCAGGCTGATCGAGGGGAGGGATCGGGGGTACACGGCTCCGCATGGCACCGAAGAACGATCACTCCAAGGTCCTGCGGGCGGTACGGCAGATGCGCCGCATCCGAGCCTTCTACGCGCTGGGTGCTCTTCTCTGGGCGGCGACCGCCGCCTGGGGAGGCTGGCAGAACCCCGGCAGTCGGCAGATGTGGGTGCCCGTACTCCTGTTGGCCGTCTTCGCCGGTCTGCTGTCCGCGACGACCCTGTGGCTGCGGCAGTACCGGTCCGAGGACACCGACCGTCCCGCCCACCACGCGGCTCCACGGAGGCCGGCCGTCCGTCGCCACGCCAGCGCCTGACCCGCGGGCCTGCGAGCCTGCGGGCCCGCGGGCCTGCGGACCCGCGGCGGCGCTCGGCCGGACACGAAGCCGTCGGCGCCGAGGCCGAAGCCGGGGCCGGACGGCTCGGAGCGGGCCTCTTGAGGTCGCCTCCCGCGCCCCCGACTCCACCACGCGCACCGTGCGGCGCGTGAGTTCCGACGGCGCCGACACCCGTGGGGCCGGCGCCCGCTGAGGGGCCCTCCGGGGGGTAGTCGCTTGCCATGACTGTCTACGGATTACACGCCTCGCACGAGCAGATCCCGCCCGCGGATCTGCTCGACGCCGTGGTACGCGCGGAGCAGGCGGGCTTCACCGCCGCCATGTGCTCGGACCACTTCTCGCCGTGGAGCGTGCGACAGGGAGAGTCCGGCTTCGCCTGGTCATGGCTCGGAGCCGCCCTCCAGGCCACCGACCAGGTGCCGTTCGGTGTGGTGAACGCGCCCGGCCAGCGTTACCACCCCGCCGTCGTCGCCCAGGCGATCGCCACCCTCGCGTCCATGAACCCGGGCCGGTTCTGGACCGCGCTCGGCACCGGAGAGGCCTCCAACGAACACATCACCGGCGCGGGCTGGCCCCGCAAGGACACCCGCTCCGCGCGCCTGCGGGAGTGCGTCGACGTCATCCGGGCGCTGCTGCGGGGCGAGGAGGTCAGCCACGACGGACTGGTGACCGTGGACCGGGCCCGGCTGTGGACGCTGCCGCCCGAGGAACCGCCGCTGATAGGAGCCGCGTGCAGCACCGCCACCGCGGCCTGGTGCGCCGAGTGGGCGGACGGACTGATCACGGTCAACGCCCCGCGCGAACGCCTGCGCGAGATCATCGGCGCGTACCGTGACGCGGGCGGCCGTGGCCCCCTCCATCTTCAGGTGCACCTGAGCTGGGCGCCCGACGAGGCCGAGGCGCTCGCCCTCGCGCACGACCAGTGGCGGACCAACGTGCACGCCCCGCCGGTCAGTTGGGACCTCGACTCCGCGGAACTGTTCGACGTCGTCAGCGAGCACGTCACCCCCGAGGAGGTGGCGCGCACGGTCGACGTCTCCTCCGACCTCGGCCGGCACGCCGCCCGGCTCCAGGAGTACGCCGACCTGGGGTTCGACGCGGTGATGCTGCACCACGTGGGCCGGGAACAGGCCGCGTTCATCGACGCGTTCGGCGCCGGGGTACTGCCGCGACTCGACGTGACCCGCCCGATCCCCGCCACGGCGAAGGAGTACCGATGCGTCTGACCCGCACGTCCGACCTGTGGTGGAAGAACGCGGTGGTGTACTGCCTGGACGTCGAGACGTACCAGGACGGCAACGGCGACGGCATCGGGGACTTCGCGGGGCTCACCCAGCGCATCGACCACCTGGTGCGCCTCGGCGTGACCTGCGTGTGGCTGATGCCCTTCTACCCGACGCGGGAGCGCGACGACGGCTACGACATCACGGACTTCTACGGCGTGGACCCGCGCCTGGGCACCCTCGGCGACTTCGCCGAGTTCGTCCGCACCGCGCGCGACCGCGGCATCCGCGTGATCGCCGATCTCGTCGTCAACCACACCTCCGAGGACCACCCCTGGTTCCAGGACGCCCGCTCCAGCCGGGACTCCGCCCACCGCGACTGGTACGTCTGGAAGGACGAGCCCCCCGAGGACGGCCCCCAGGGCGTGGTCTTCCCCGACGCGGAGGACAGCCTGTGGGAGTACGACGAGGGCAGCGGCCAGTACTACCTGCACCGCTTCTACAAGCAGCAGCCCGACCTCAACGTCGCCCACCCCGAGGTCCGTGACGAGATAGCCCGCATCATGGGCTTCTGGACCCAGCTCGGCCTGTCCGGCTTCCGGGTCGACGCCGTGCCCTTCCTGCTGGAGACCGACGGACAGAGCGACGCGGGGGATCTGCCCGACCCGCACGAGTACCTCGCCGACCTGCGGGCCTTCCTCGGCCGCCGCAACGGCGAGTCGGTCCTGCTCGGCGAGGTCAACCTGCCCTACGACGGCACCACCCGCTTCTTCGGCGACCCCTCCTCGGACCGCGGCGACGAACTCACCATGTGCTTCGACTTCGTCGGGATGCAGCAGATGTACCTGTCGATGGCACGTCACGACGCCAGGCCGCTGGCCGCCGCACTGCGCGACCGCCCCGCGGCGCCGCGCGACGCCCACTGGGCCGTGTTCGTGCGCAACCACGACGAACTCACCCTCGACAAACTCAGCGACTCCGAACGGGCCGAGGTGTTCGCGTCCTTCGGCCCGGAGAAGGACATGCAGCTGTACGACCGAGGGCTGCGGCGCAGGCTCCCGCCCATGGTCGACGGCGACCGACGCCGCGTCGAACTGGCCTACAGCCTGCTGTTCACCCTGCCGGGCACCCCCGTGCTCTTCTACGGCGAGGAACTCGGCATGGGCGAGAACCTGGCCGCGGAGGGACGCCAGGCCGTACGCACCCCGATGCAGTGGACCCCGGAGAAGGGCGCCGGGTTCTCCACCGCCGAGCCGGACGCCTTCCCCAACCCGCTGGTGGACGGCGCGTTCGGTCCCCAGAAGATCAACGTGTACGAGCAGAGCCGCGACCCTGCTTCCCTGCTGAGCCGCATGCGTCTGTTCATCGAACGCTACCGGGAGGCCCCCGAACTGGCGTGGGGCGACTACCGCTTGCTGAACACGGGAGAGGACGCGGTCCTGGCGCACGTCTGCCGCGCCGGCGACGGCACCGTGCTGGCCGTGCACAACTTCGCGGACCGGCCTCACACCGTACGGCTGGAACTGGCCGAGGCCGGATCCGGCGGACGGTTGACGGACCTGCTCGACGAGGGACACACCGGTCTCAAGGCGGGCGAGGACGGCATGTTCCACGTCGACCTGCCCCCGTACGGCTATCGGTGGCTCCGCGTCGGCACCCCGGCGGACGACCCTGAAAGCATCGCGTCCAGCTGACAGGCCCACGAGCGGCGGCCCCGAGCCATCGTCGGGGCCGCCCCGGATTTCCGCGCTGCTGCCCCTCAGCCCTGGGAGGGACTCGACGTCCCCGGGGACGTCTCCCTGGCCGGCTGTTCCTCAGTGCCGCCGCGCGAGCCCCGAGCGCCGCAGCCGTCGTACGACCGACCGCAGTTCCGCGGTCCGCGCGGGCCAGCCCTCCGCCGGTTCCGACACGGGCGCCGTCTCCTCGGTGGTCGGGTCCGCCGTCCACACCGCGAAATCATGGTCCCGAGGGCCGGACACGAGGTAGGGGTCGCCCTTGCCGAAGATCTGGACCGGGTGGGTGGCGTCCCAGGGCTGCCAGCCGGGGTCGCCGTCGACGGCGAAACGTACCCAGGCCCCGTGCATGGCGTCGGCGAGCTCGGTCGGGGCGCCCTCGCCGGCGAGCTTGGCCGACTCGGGGGTGTTTCCGGTGTCGAAGACGAAGCCGAGCTCCAGGGCGTGGCAGGCGCCGAGTTTCGGCAGGTGGGAGGGCCAGGCGAACTCGTAGACGTACGAGGTGCCCGGACGGGCCCCGGCCAGGCGGTGCAGGGGGATGCGGAGCAGGTGGTCGGTGACCATCTGGCCGACGGTGTCGGCGGTGCCGGCGTCGGGGTGCAGGGCGCGGTAGCCGCGGACCACCTCGGAGCCGCAGTGGCAGCGGGCCATGGCTCCGGCGAGGGCGACCGGCCCGAGCCGTTCGACGCGCTCCACGAGGCCGCCGGGGACGAGCCAGAGGCGGTACTCGTCGCTGGTCCAGCCGAGCATCAGGTCGACGTCCTTCGCGACGCCCGCGTCCGGCTCGGTGAGGGCCTCCAGGGGGTCGCGCGGCACGAGGTCGCCGTCGACCACGATCCCGAACGCGGGGCCGCCGAGGACCGGGCTGCTGAGCCGGCCCACCTCGGCCTGGGTGCGCAGCAGCAGGTCACGGTCGACCTCGGCGAAGGCCGCGGCGGTGGCGGGGACCTTCAGCCGGGTGGCCATCCTGCGCACCATCCGCCGTACCTTGTCGCGGTCGCTCGCCTCGGGCGGCCCGCTCTGCAGGACCGCCCGCCGGACCAGGCCCTGGGCCTGCGGGGCGGCCAGCAGGGCGCCGGTGCTGATCGCGCCGGCCGACTGTCCGGCCAGCGTCACCCGCCCCGGGTCGCCGCCGAAGGCCCCGATCGCCTGGTGGACCCATTGCAGGGCGGCGAACTGGTCGCGCAGGCCGGGGTTGGCGGGCGCGTCGGGGAAGAGACCGTAGCCCTCCACGCCGAGCCGGTAGTTCACCGAGACGAACACGACGCCATCGCGGGCGAAGGCGTGCCCGTCGTACACCGGCACCGCGGAGGATCCCCTGGTCAGGGCGCCGCCGTGCAGCCACACCAGGACCGGGAGCCGGGCCCCGGGGCCGGGCTCGGGGGTCCACACGTTGAGGTTGAGGCAGTCGTCGCCGGGCACGACGGGGTCGGAGAGGTACTGCGCGAAGGCCTCGGAGTACGGGGGTTTCGGTGCCGTCGGCCCGAAGTCGACCGTGTCGCGCACCCCGTCCCAGCGCTCGGGCGGCTCCGGTGGCCGGAAGCGGCGGGGGCCGAAGGGCGGGGCCGCGTAGGGGATTCCCCGAAAGACCGCGACGCCGTTCTCGTACCGGCCGCGTACGGTCCCGTAGGGCGTGCTGACCACGGGGTTCGTCCGGACTGCTGTCATGCACCAGCCTCCTCACCGCGCTACTGCACCGGTAACAACAGAGCACCACAGTTCCGCTCGGTATTCCGGTGCGGAGCGCGGTTCGGCCGCTACTTGGCGTACATCAGGGTGCCGAAGCCCCGCTGGTCGAAGCCTCCGCTGGTGTCCGGCTGAGCCGCGGGGAGCGTTCGAGGTTTCGAAAGTCAGAGGGCCTGAAGACCCGCGTGGCCCGGCCTCTTCCCGACTTCACCTGGCGAACCTAGGGTAGGAAGCGCTTACTGTTTCCGCGCTGGTCGAAACTTTCATGGCCCTCGGGCGGGCCGGAGAGGTGGTTCCCGATGGTCCGCACGGGGAGTGCGAGCGTGGCGGCCGGTCCCACGCTGGCGGTCGTGGCCCGGGAGGCGGGCGTGTCGGTGCCGACCGCCTCCAAGGTGGTCAACGGCCGGGAGGACGTGGCCCCCGAGACCCGCCGCCGGGTCACCGAGGCGCTGGACCGGCTCGGCTACGTCCGCAGACCGAGGTTCGACGCGGCGAAGGCGTCGGGCCTCGTCGACCTGGTCGTGCACTCGCTGGAGACCTCCTGGTCGGGCGCGGTGCTGCACGGCGTTGAGGCGGCCGCCCACGACGCGGGCCTGGAGGTGGTGGTCTCGGCCGGCCTGACCCGGAACCGGGCGGGGCGCCCGGACCGCGGCTGGATGGACAAGCTCACCGCGCGCGGCTCCTCCGGGGTGCTGTTCAACCTGGCCGAGCTGACCTCGTCGCAGTACGGCTGGCTGGACCAGCACCGCATCCCGTACGTCCTGATCGACCCGGTCCTGGAGCCGCCGCCGGGCGTGGTCTCGGTGGGCGCGGCGAACTGGCGGGGCGGGGTGACGGCGACGGAGCATCTGCTGGCGCTGGGCCACGAGCGCATCGCGGTCGTCGCCGGCCATCAGCGCAGGATGTGCAGCAGCGCCCGCGTGGCGGGCTACCGTTCCGCGCTCGCGGCGGCGGGGATACGGCAGCGTCCCGAGTACGTCCGGCACGCCGGTCTCGACGAGAGGGCGGCCCACCTCCGCATGCTGGAACTCCTGGATCTGCCCGAACCGCCGACCGCGGTCTTCGTCTGCTCCGACCACATGGCCCTCGGTGTGTACGAGGCGCTGGCGGAGCGGGGTCTGCGCGTCCCCGACGACATCAGCGTCGTGGGTTTCGACGACCTCCCCGAGGCCCGCTGGACCACTCCGGCCCTCACCACGGTCCGTCAGCCCCTGTCGGAGATGGCGGCCACGGCCCTGCGTCTGCTGGTCCGCATGATGGAGGGCGACCGCCCGGAGAGCACCCGCACCGAGCTGTCGACGCGGCTGGTGGAGCGGGCGAGCACGGCCCCGCCGCGCGACTGAGCTCCGATCGGCTGCAGGGGCCACCCACCGCCCAATTCGTTCAGCTTCGGTCATCTGCGGGCGAGGGGAACTGGCCGGGGCGGACGGGCGTCGAACGTTGCGGCGGGGAGGGGGGCCGCTGCCCCTGCCGGGGCGGCGGCGAGCACTTGGGGGACGACCATGACGCGCTGGCGGCCGCTGCCGGACTCGCTTCCGAGGGAGGCGCGGCATCTCGTCGAACAGCTGCGGCACCTCAAGGACCGGACGGATCTGAGCCTGGCCGAGCTGGCCCGGCGCACCGCGTACAGCAAGTCGTCCTGGCAGCGGTATCTCAGCGGGGCCAAGCAGCCGCCGCGGGGGGCGGTGCAGGCGCTGTGCCGGGTGGCGGGCGCGGACCAGGCGCGGCTGCTGGCGCTGTGGGACCTGGCAGACCCGGTCTGGCCGTACGGCACGGTGGTGACCGTGGTGGCGCAGGAGGTGGCGGTGTCGGTTCCGGCCGGTCTCGAGTACCGGCGGTGGCGTACGGCGGCGCTGGTCGCGTTCGCCGTCATCGTGCTGCTGGTGGCGGGGGTGCTGTGGGCGTGGCCGTCGGGGAGCGGGTGACCGCGGGGCCGCCCGCTCCCCCGCCGGCAGAGGTCAGCCGACCTGGTCGTAGTACGCGATCCGCCAGGGTCCTGTGCCCTTGAGCTTCACCCGGTACTTGCCGCTGACCCGCTTGAAGTCGACGTCGCGCCTGTCGCCGTCGTAGCGGACACCGCCGCCGGAGACGGGGCCGTGGAGCCACTGCTGGGCGAACTCCCAGCTCTGGTCGGTGACCACGCCGTCGTTGTCGGTGAGTCCGTAGCGCTCCTGCCACCACTGGGTGGCCGACTCGGTCTCCGGGCCGAACGAGCCGTCGATCTGGCTCTTGCCGAAGTTGTGCCAGTCCCCGTCCTCGTCCTGCCACTTGGCGCCGTCCGCGTACAGGACGGACTCCCACAGGGCCGTGGCGTTGCTGTCGGCGTAGTCGTCGACGCTCAGGTTCTCCTCGTCCTGCCAGTCGTCGCTGACGACGCCGTTGCCGTCGATGCCGTGGTACGAGGCCGCGTCGGCCGCCGGCGCCACGGCGAGGCCGAGCGTCCCGGCGCCCAGCAACGCGGCCGTCATCATCGCGACGGCCCGCTTGCGCATGCTCATGGAAGTCTCCCTTTCCGAACCGCCGTGGTTCCCCCCGTGGTTCCCCCTGGGGCGGCTCGCTTCGCTTGGCACGGCACAGACTCACAGGGCCGAGCTGCGCACGGCGAGACCTGCCGGCGTCCCCGGGCCGGCGGGGGACGGTCCGTGCCGCGTACGGCGGTGCGGTCCGGGAGCGCGGGCCGTACGGGGACCTGCTGGGACGGGATGGGACGGGCTCAGGCCCCGCAGTGCTCCAGCCGTGCCGCCCAGGTGATCCCGCCGAGCAGATGGGTCCGGAAGTCCGGGTCCGCCCAGGCCTCGGCGGCGTGCCCGAGCGCGGTGTAGAAGACGCGGCCCGCGCCCTGCTCCCGGCACCACACCAGCGGATGGTCGCCGCCCATGCCGCCGCCGTCGTACGACGACTCGTCGGCGCACGCCAACACCCGTACGGACCCTCGCGGGTTGGTCCGGAAGTCGTACCACTCGTCGGTGAACTCCCATACGGCGGGCAGGTGTCGGGTGGCCGGGTGCTCGCGGTCCTCGACGCGGATCCTGCCGGGCTGGTACGCGGGGTGCTTGTCGAACCGGGCGCCCAGCAGTTCACCGTAGTAGGGCCAGGTGTACTCGGTGCAGGCGGCCGCGTGCACCCCGACGAACCCGCCGCCCGACTCCACGTGGGCGGCCAGCCGGTCGCGCCCCGCCGGGGTGAGGATCTCACCGCTGGTGGAGAGGAAGACGACGGCGGCGTACCGGTCGAGGGGCCGCTCCAGGGCCGCCGGGTCCTCGCTCGCGTCCACCTCGAAGCCGCCGGAGCCGCCGAGGGCGCGGACGGCGTCGACGGCGGCCGGGATGGAGTCGTGGCGGTAGGCGGTGGTGCGGGTGTACACGAGGAGTCGGGGAGCCATGGCCCGAGCCTAGGAGGTGTGTCGTCGTGCCGGTGTTCCGCCGTGCGGTCCGGACGTCGTAGCCTCGGCGCGGTGAACGCGATTCCCGCCCGGCTGGACCATCTCGTCCTGGCGACCCCCGACCTGGCGGCGACGGTCGCCGACTTCACGCGGCGCACCGGTGTGAGCCCCGCCCCCGGGGGTGTGCATGTCGGTCTCGGCACCCGCAACCATCTCGTGTCGCTGGGCGGCACCGCCTATCTGGAGATCATCGGCCCGGATCCGGAGCAGCCGGAGCCGATGGGGCCGCGTCCCTTCGGCGTCGACGCGCTCGCCGCTGCCCGCACGGTCACCTGGGCGATCAGCCCGCCCGACCTGGACGCGGCGGTGGCGACGGCCCGGATCCGCGGTTACGACCCCGGCGAGATCCGCCCGATGAGCCGCCGCCGGCCCGACGGCACCCTGCTGGAGTGGCGCCTCACGAACGGCGACACCCAGCATCCCTCCGGCCTGGTCCCCTTCCTCATCGACTGGGGCGCCACCGCGCACCCGACGGCCTCGGGCCTGCCCACCACTGTCCTGCGCTCCCTGACCGCGACCGCCCCGGCGCCGCACGAGATCCGTCCGCTCCTCGCCGCCCTCGACACCGAACTCCCCCTCACCGAGGGACCGGTGGGCCTCTCCTTCACGGTGGACACCCCGCGGGGACCGGTGACCTTCGGCTGAGGTGTCCGATTCCTTCAAGACCGGGCGCCTCGGCCCTGCCTACCGTGACGTCATGACTCCACGATTCGACGCCATCGGACTGGTGGCCTCCGACATGGCCGCCTCCGTCGCCTTCTACCGGCGGCTCGGGTTCCCGTTCCCCGAAGGGTCGGAGGCCCAGCCGCACGCGGAGGCCGAACTGCCGGGCGGTGTACGGCTGATGCTCGACACCGAGGACACGGTCCGCTCCTTCCACCCCGGGTGGCGGGCGCCGGCCGCCGGCAGCCGCACCGGGCTCGCGCTGCGGTGCGACAGCCCGGCCGAGGTCGACGCGGTGTACGAGGAGCTGGTGGGCGAGGGTTTCCACGGGGAGCTCAAGCCGTGGAACGCCGACTGGGGCCAGCGGTACGCGTCCCTGCACGACCCCGACGGCAACAGCGTCGACCTGTACGCCCCGCTACCCGGCGGCGAGTAGACGCCCGAGCGGCACGCCCGCCAACTCCCTCACGTCCCGCGCGAGATGGGCCTGGTCGGCGAAGCCGCACCGCGCAGCCGTCTCCGCGAACGGCACTCCGGCCCCGGCCAGCGCGAGGGCCCGCCGCAGCCGCAGGATCCGGGCCAGGGTCTTCGGCCCGTACCCGAACGCCACGAGCGACTTCCGGTGCAACTGCCGTGCCCCGAGGCCGATCTCGTCGGCGGTCGCGGCGACGGGACGGCCCGCGTCGAGAGCGGCGACGAGGGCCCGCAGCGCGGGGTCGGGAGGGGCCGCGCGCTCCAGGGCGATGTTTTCGAGCGCGGTGGCGGGGACGGAGGCCTTGGCTGTACGGCTCCGCAGCCGCCGTACCTCCGACACGGGCCAGAGATCGGCCAACTCCACCCGCCGGTCCCGCAGTTCATGGGCGGGCACCCCGAGGAAGGCGGGCGCGCAACCGGGAGGGAAGCGCAGGCCGGTCCAGGTGCTGGGGGCGCCGTCGGTGACGTACGCGCGGGTATCGGGCCCGGCGACGAGCAGTCGCTCCTCGTGCCAGAGCAGATCCATGCACCCGTCGGGCAGGACACGTCCGGACCCGTCACCGGTCCAGATGACGGCACCGGCTAGCCGGGACGGCCGTTCCGTGTACACGTCCCCAGGCTACGTCGGGCCGACCCGCAGCCGGAACTCCTGCGGGCTGACCCCGTAGCCCCTCTTGAACGCGCTGGACAGCGCGAACGCGCTGCCGTACCCCACCTGCCGGGCGATCGCCTCCAGCGTCGCGTTCCCCTCCCGCAGCCGGTCCGCCGCCAACGCGAGGCGCCACCCGGTCAGATACGTCATCACCGGCTCCCCCACCAGCTCGCTGAACCGCCGGGCGAGCGCCGCACGCGACACCCCCGCCTTGGCGGCGAGGGAGGCCACCGTCCACGGATGCGCGGGATCGTCCTGCATCAGCCGCAGCACCCGCCCCACCACAGGGTCCGCCAGCGCCGCGTACCACGCGGGCGCCTTTGCCTCGGGCCGGGAGAACCAGGCCCGGAGCGCCGCGATGACCAGCAGGTCCAGCATCCGGTCCAGGACGACCTCCTGCCCCGGCTCGTCGCGCACGATCTCCTCCATGAGGAGGGGGGTCAGCGGGCACTTCCACACGTCCGTGGTGAGCGACAGCAGCGGTGGCAGCGCGTCCAGGAGCCGGTTGCTGATCTCGCCCTCCATCAGATACGTCCCGATGAGGACCACCGTCCCGCCGTCGAGCCGGTCGCCCCAGGTGCGCACGCCGAGGTCCATGGAGCCGTTCAGGGACCGTCCGTCGGGGTAGCTGCACTCCGCGCCGGGCAGGATCAGCGCCTGCGGGGCCGTACCGGGGTCGTCGGCGCAGGTGTAGGGGTCGGGGCCGCGGGCGATGGCTAGGTCGCCGGGGCGCAGGCGGACCGGCTCGCCCGCGTCGGGCAGGACCACGGCTTCCCCGCGGACCATCAGCATGACCGTCAGCGGTGCCCGGTCCTCGATCCGCACCGCCCACGGCGGGTCGAAACACGCGCGGATCATGAAGGCGCCACGCGCCCGCGGTCCTTCCAGCAGGCCTGCCAGAGCGTCCATGCGGCCAGCGTAGACGCGTGCGCATGGGAATGAGCCGTTCAGCGATGGGCCCGTGCCGGGTACGGGAGTTGACTCGACGGCATGACACAGAACACGCGGAACACGACGGTGGTGGTGACCGGCGCCTCGGGCCGTACGGGGAGCCGGGTGGCGCGGTCCGCTCAGGCCGCGGGGCTGAGGGTGCGGGCGGCCTCGCGGGCCCAGGGGTTCGACTGGCAGGACCGGTCCACGTGGGCGCAGGTGCTGCGGGGGGCGGACGCGGCGTATCTGGTGTACCCCTCGGACATCGGCGCCCCGGGGGCCGCCGAGGCGGTCGGGGCGGTCGCGCGGGAGGCGGTGGGGGCCGGCGTACGACGGCTGGTGCTGCTGTCGTCGCGGGGGCAGGACCGGGCACGGGACGCGGAGGAGGCGCTGCGTGCGTCGGGGGCCGACTGGACGGTCGTGCGGGCCGCGTGGTTCGCGCAGAACTTCAGTGAGGGGCCGCTGGTCGAGGAGCTGCGGCTGAGCGGGGAGCTGGTGTTCCCGGCGGGCGAGGTGCGGGAGCCGTTCGTGGATGTGCGGGACATCGGGGACGTGGTGGTGGCCGCGCTGGCATGGGGCGACCGGTACGTCGGGGACACGATCACCGTCTCCGGCCCACGGTTGCTGACCTTCGGCGAGGCGGTGGCGGAGATCGCGAAGGCGGCGGGGCGGGAGCTGACGTACCGGGCGGTGTCACCGGAGCAGTACGGGGAGAACCTGCTCGCGTTCGGGGTACCGGCGGACGAGGTGGAGGCGCTCATCGAGGCGTTCACGCAGCTCCTGGACGGCCGCAACGCCCATCTCTCGGACGGCGTCCAGCAGGTCCTGGGCCGCGAGCCCCGGGACTTCACGGACTTCGCGAGGGAGGCGGCGGCTGCGGAAACGTGGAAGTCCTGACTCCGGCGAGCGAACCGACCCAGGGGCGCGGGGAACGGCGCGAGAAACCCCACCGGCCCCCACCCGGCAACGCACCCCCTTCAGGACCCGTCGGGCTTCTGCGGGGGGTGCGCCGACTTCGCATGCGTCCGCAGACGAGAGGTCACGTCCTCCGGAGGCAGGAAGCGGGACCAGCGTTCCGGGAACTCCGAGGGCATGTCGGGATCGTCGGGGTCGGGGTGGGTGTCGTGGAGTGCGGCCGCGCGGGCCACGTACTCCGCGACCTGCGCCTCCCGCACCCGCTCCTGCGCCGCGCGCGCCGCCGCCGTGGCCGCCGCCGGCCACACGCGGTCGATCGCGGCGTTCATCGCGGCGCCCACCAGGACCGCGAAGGCCGACACGCCGATCCACAGCAGCACCGCCACCGCGGCGGCGAGCGAGCCGTAGATCGTCGCGCCCTCGATCGTGCTCTGGAGGTAGATCCGGAGCAGGAAGCTCCCCAGCACCCACATCGCCAGGGCCACCAGCGCGCCGGGCACGTCCTCGATCCACGGTGAGCGCACCGGTACCGACACGTGGTACAGGGTCGTCAGGAAGGCGATGGACAGGATGATCACCACCGGCCAGTACAGGACCTGGACGACCGTCGTCGACCACGGCACGATCCGCACCACCGCGTCCGGACCCGCCACCATCAGCGGCAGCGCCACCGAGCCGATCAGCAGCGCCGCGACGAACAGCGCGAACGCCACGAGCCGGGTCTTGACGATGCCGCGGACCCCGTCGAGGCCGTACATGACGGTGATGGTGTCGATGAAGACGTTCACCGCGCGCGACCCGGACCACAGGGCGAACAGGAAGCCGACCGAGATGACGTCGGGACGGCCGCCCTTCATCACGTCGTCGAGGATCGGCTGCGCGATCTCCCGTACCCCCTTGTCGGACAGGACCGTGCGCGCCGCGTCCAGGAGATTGGCCTCCAGGCTGCTGATGCTGTCGGTGCCGGTCCAGTCGTCGACGTAGCCGAGCAGGCCGATGAGGCTGAGCAGCAGCGGCGGCACGGACAGCAGCGAGAAGAACGCGGCCTCGGCGGCGAGCCCCAGGATGCGGTACTCGATGCACGAGTTGACGGTGTCCTTGAGCAGCAGCCAGGCGGTCCTGCGCTTCGACACGTTCCGGTAGAGGGCACGGGCCCGGTGGAGTCGCCCGGAGGGTGGCTGAGGGGATTCGCTTGCTGCCTGCACGTCCTAAAGGTATCCGCCAGGGGAGCGTGCACTCATCCCCCCGTCCCGGTCCGGGGCACGCCCGTGCGGGGAACGCCCGCTCGCGTTCGGTTCGGTCATACCGCGGAAAACGCCGGGCAACCCCGTGGAAATCGCGAAGGAAATCGAACCCCTTTTCTGTCATGCACCCGCTGGCCGATTTTCGCGGACCCGGGAACCGGAATACCGGACGACATATGCACCGTCCATGAAGTGAGTTCCCCGGTGGCGCCACCGAACGGCACGAATGAGTCATACCGACCATGAACGGTCGACCGACAGGAAACCGCCATTGAATGAAATGCGCTTGACCCGTTCATGAGCGCCTCGAAACAATTCGGATTGCATTCTCAGAGCCCTGACCATGGGCTGAGCCAGGCCACCCCGTCCCCCTCGCGTGGCCACTCCAGACACATACCGCACCGCTCCTTCTCATATTTCATTCCGTGTCTCACGGCACTTCTTTTTCTTCCGGAACACCGGAACCACGGGGGTCCTTCTTCATGATTTTCCGCTGTGCGGTGAACAGCGGGCGATATTCCGCCGTATCCCACTCTGGAGAATTCGCATGCCTGCTCCGTACGCACCGAAGCAAGCCGCGCCGCGCATCGTGGGGGTCGATGTGGCACGGGGGCTCGCCCTGCTCGGAATGTTCTCCGTTCACGTGTTCGGCGCGTTCGACGAGGCCGGATCGCCCACGCCCGCCTGGATGTTCGCGGGCGGCCGTTCCTCGGCGACCTTCGCCGTGACGGCCGGGATCGGTCTGGCCTTCACGACCGGCGGTCGCCGGCCGGCGACCGGGCGGCCCGCGACCGTCGCGGTGGCGGCGCGGGCCGGTGTCATCGCGCTGATCGGGCTGCTGCTCGGCTACGCCTCGCGCGCGGCGGACCTCGACGTGGACGTGATCCTGGCCTTCTACGCCCTGTTGTTCCTGACCGCGATCCCGCTGCTGGGCCTCGGTCCGCGGACCTTGACGGCTCTGGCCCTGTCCCTGGCCGTGGGGGCGCCGTTCGCCGTCCACGCGCTTCGGGGCGCGCTGCCCCCGCCCGCGTTCGACGGCGACCCGACCCTCCAGGACGTGGTCACCGATCCGCTCGGCCTGGTGTCGGACCTGCTCGTGCACGGCGACTACCCGGTGCTCGCCTGGACCGCCTATCTGTGCGCCGGACTCGCCCTCGGCCGGCTGGACCTGACGTCACGCAGCCTCGCGCCCCGGCTCCTCGGGGGCGGTCTCGCGCTCGTGGCCGGGGTCTGGCTGGTGTCGTCCCTGGTCCTGTTCCGGTTCGACGGGCTGCGGCAGCTGTGGCGCGCGGAGTTCCCCGGCGCCTCCCGCGCCGAGGCCCTGTGGGACAGCCCGGACGGCGTGACCTGGTGGGCGCTGCTCTCCCGCGCGCCGCACGCGACCACGCCCTTCGACCTGCTCCTCACCCTGGGCTCGGCGGCGGCGATCCTCGGCGGCGCCCTGCTGCTGACCAGGAGCGCCCTGCTCACGTGGGCGCTCACACCGCTCGCGGCGGCGGGCAGCATGCCGCTGACCCTGTACGCCGCCCATGTGCTCCTGCTCGCCACCGGTGCGCTCTCCGGCTCCCCCGGGCTCCTCTACGCCGTCATGACCACCGGAGCGCTCCTGTTCGCCCTCTCGTGGCGGCACGTCGGACGTGGCCCGCTGGAAACGGTCGTCGCAGGCGCGGCCCGGCGGTGTCGCGAGGGCGTAACACCACCCCGGCCCCCGGAACCGGTGGCAGACCCGGTCCGACTTAGCAAGCACACCGAATAGTCCATAAGACCAAAAGTGATGATCTAGGAGCTCAAGTGGTGGTAAATCCCGGCGAGATCACGACAGTCGCCCCGGTGGACGGCACCGCCCAGGTCCTCGCCGAGGTGCTGGCCGGGGTCGTGAAGACGGATCAAGTCCCCCTCGACAGCCACTTCTTCGACGACCTGGGCGCCAACTCCCTGGTCATGGCGCAGTTCTGTGCCCGGGTGCGGAAGCGGGACGATCTGCCGCAGGTGTCGATGAGGGATGTCTACGGCCACCCGACGATCCGCGGCCTGGCGACCGCCCTCGCCGAGGTCCCGGCCATCGCACCGGCCCCCGCCCGGCCGGCCGAGCCGCCCCCGCCGCCGGGCAGCACCGCCCGCCATGCGCTGTGCGGGGTGCTGCAGTTCCTCGTCTTCGCCGTGTACTGCTTCGCGGCCGGCGTCGCCACCGCCGAGGGGTACACCTGGATATCCGACGCCGACGGCCTGCTCATGGTCTATCTGCGCTCGCTGGTCCTCGGCGGCGCCCTGTTCCTCGCCCTGTGCACCCTGCCCGTGGTGGCGAAGTGGGTGCTGGTCGGCCGGTGGCAGGAGACGGAGTTCCCGGTGTGGAGCCTCGCCTACGTCCGCTTCTGGCTGGTCAAGGCGCTGCTGCACGCCAGCCCGATGGTGCTGTTCACGGGCAACCCGCTGTACGTCCTCTACCTGCGGGCCCTCGGCGCCCGCATCGGCCCGGGCGTCACGGTCCTGTCCCACTCGATGCCGGTCTGCACCGACCTGCTGACCGTCGGCGCCGGCACGGTGATCCGCAAGGACGCCCTGCTGCTCGGCTACCGGGCGCACGCGGGCCGGATCCGCACCGGCCCGGTCACCCTCGGCCGGGACGTCTTCGTCGGCGAGAAGACCGTCCTCGACATCGGCACGTCCATCGGCGACGGCGGCCAGCTGGGCCACTCCTCGGCGCTGTACGACGGTGCCGCGATCCCCGCGGGCGAGCGCTGGCACGGCTCCCCGGCCCGCCCCACCGACGTCGACCACATCCGCGTCCCGGCAGCCCGCTGCACCCCCACGCGCCGGGCCGGCTACGCCCTCGTGGCGCTGCTGCAGACGCTGCTGGTGTACGTCCCGCTCGGCATCGGCGGTGTCTTCCTCGTCATGGACCTCGTGCCGGCACTGGACCCGCTGCTCGACCCGAACGCGAAGGAGCTGGCGTCGGCGGCCTTCTACGCCGAGGCGCTCGTCCTGTCCGTCGCCCTCTTCGTGGGTTTCGTGGTCCTCGGCCTCGTCACCGTGACGGTCCTGCCGCGGCTGCTGAACCTGACCCTGAAGGCGGACCGGGTCTATCCGCTCTACGGCTTCCACTACTCCGTACAGCGCGCGATCGCCCGCATGACCAACATCAAGTTCTTCAAGTGGCTGTGCGGCGACAGCTCGTACATCGTCCCCTACCTGCGGTCCCTCGGCTACGACCTCTCGCACGTCGAGCAGACCGGCTCGAACTTCGGAACCGAGGTCGCCCACGAGACGCCGTACCTGGCCACCGTCGGCAGCGGCACGATGGTCGCCGACGGGCTGTCGATCCTGAACGCCGAGTACTCCAGCACCTCGTTCCGGCTCTCGCGGGTCACGATCGGCGGGCAGAACTTCCTCGGCAACCACATCGCCTATCCCGTCGGCGGCCGCACCGGGGACAACTGCCTGCTCGCCACGAAGGTGCTGGTGCCGCTCGACGGCGAACTCCGCGAGGGAGTGGGCCTCTTGGGCTCGCCGCCGTTCGAGATCCCGCGCACGGTGGAGCGCGACACCCGCTTCGACCACTTCCGCGAGGGCGACGAGCTGCGCCGCCGTCTCTCGGCCAAGAACCGCTCCAACGCCCGCACGATGGCCCTCTTCCTTTTCCTGCGCTGGCTGCACTGGTTCCTGCTGACGCTGCTCGGCTTCGCGGCCGTCGACCTCTACGGCGGCCGGGGCGCCCTCGGCGGACTGCTGATCGGCGCCTACCTGATGACCGGCCTCGCGGTGACGGTCGGCTACTGGGCGCTGGTGGAGCGCGTGATCACCCGCTTCCGGCCGCTGCAGCCGCGGTTGTGCTCCATCTACGACCCGTACTTCTGGTGGCACGAGCGGCTGTGGAAGGTGCCGGACCAGCATCTCGTGGTGTTCAACGGCACCCCGTTCAAGAGCCTGGTCTGGCGGCTGCTGGGAGTGCGGATCGGTCGGCGCGTCTTCGACGACGGCTGCTACCTCACCGAGCGGACGCTGGTCGCGATCGGCAGCGACACCACGCTCGGCCACCACTCCAAGGTGCAGGCCCACTCCCAGGAGGACGGCACCTTCAAGTCCGACCACATCGTCATCGGCGACGGCTGCACCCTCGGGACGGGCGCGCTGGTCCACTACGGCGTCGCGATGGGCGACGGCTCCGTGCTCGGTGCCGACGCCTTCCTGATGAAGGGCGAGGAGATGCCGGCGGGGGCGCACTGGGGCGGGAATCCGGCGGTGGCGCTGCGACGCGCCTGACCGTCCGATCGAGAAAACACAGGGGGAAGAACGTCATGGAAACAGCTCCGCACCGCACGCCCGGTCCGATACCGGACGTCACCGAGTACGCGGTCTCGCTGCCCGACGGCACACCGACCGATCCCGCCGCGCTGCACGCGGCCCGCACCAGGGTCCTCGCCGCCCTCTCGGGCGGAACGGAGGGCGCTGCCGACGACGAACTGCGTGTCGCTGTCACCGACGGTGAGCTGCGGCTGCACTACCGCACCGGCGCCCTGGACACCGGGGCAGCCGCCCGCCTCGCCGGCTACCACCTCACCGCGCTCACCGACCCCAACCGCCGAAGCCTGCTGTCCGAGGACGAACTCCGGTTCCAGCTTGAGGAGTTGGCGGGCCCGGTGCGTGAACTCCCGGACCGGCGGGTGCACGAGCTGTTCGAGGAGCGGGTCGAGAAGCGCCCGGACGCCGTGGCCGCCGTACAGGACGACCGGCGGTGGACGTACGCCGAGCTCAACTCCCGCGCCAACCGGATCGGTCGGGCACTGCTGGCCCGCGGCCTCGCGGCCGAGGACGTCGTCGCCGTCGTCATGGAACGGAACCTGGACTGGATGGCGGCCGTGCTCGGCGTGCTCAAGGCGGGCGGGGTCTATCTGCCGGTCGAGCCGCACTTCCCGGCCGAGCGGGTCGCGAGGACGCTGTGGCGGGCGGGCTGCGCGTTCGTCGTCACCGAGGAGGGCAGCACCGGATCGCTCTCCGGTACGTCCGCAGGTACGTCCGCCGAGACGGGTACGTCCGCCGAGACGCTGTTCGTGGACGCCGCGTACGCCGAGGGCCACGCGGACCACGATCTCGCCATCCCGGTCTCGGCGGGCCAACTCGCCTACATCTACTTCACGTCCGGCTCCACCGGTGAGCCCAAGGGCGCGATGTGCGAGCACGCCGGATTCCTCAACCATGTGCTCGCCAAGGTCGAGGACCTGGGGATCGGCGAGGACGACGTCGTCGCGCAGACCGCGCCGCAGTGCTTCGACATCTCCCTGTGGCAGCTGCTCGCCGGGCCGGTCGTCGGCGGACGGACGCTGATCGTCGGGCAGGACACGATCCTGGACGTGCCGCGGTTCGTGGACACGGTCGTGCGGGGGCGGGTCAATGTGCTCCAGGTCGTGCCGTCGTATCTGGAGGCGGTGCTCGCCGAGTTGGGGCAGCGGCCGCGCGAACTGGCCGACCTGCGCTGTGTGTCGGTGACCGGGGAGGCGGTGAAGCGGGAGCTGGTGCAGCGCTGGTTCGCCACCGCGCCCGCTGTCAGGCTGGCCAACGCCTATGGCCTGACCGAGACTTCGGACGACACCAACCACGAGGTCATGGACCGGGTGCCGGACGGCGACCGGGTCCCGCTCGGACGCCCTGTGCGCAATGTGCGGGTGTACGTCGTCGACGAGGACCTGGTTCCCGTGCCGCTGGGCGCTCCCGGCGAGATCGTCTTCTCCGGGGTGTGCGTGGGACGCGGCTACGTCAACGACCCCGAGCGCACCGCGGCCGCCTTCACGGAGGACCCGTACCGGCCCGGCGAGCGCCTGTACCGCAGCGGTGACGTGGGGCGCTGGCGGGCCGACGGCAAACTGGAGTTCCTCGGCCGCCGGGACACCCAGGTCAAGATCCGCGGGTTCCGCGTCGAGATCGGCGAGATAGAGAACGCGCTGCTGCGGGTGGACGGGGTGCGCGACGGGGCCGTCGTGGTCGTACGGGGCACCCAGCTCGCCGCGTTCTGCGCCGGGCCCGAGCCGGTGGCCTCGGACACGGTTCGGGAACGGCTGGCCGTGTCGCTGCCGTCGTACATGGTGCCGGCGGTCGTGCACTGGCGGGAGCACCTGCCGCTGACCGCCAACGGCAAGACCGACCGACGCACGCTGACCGCGCTCGCCGAGGACCTCGACACGGGTGCCGCGGGCGGGCCCGTGACGGACGGCGAGCGGCGGGTGGCGGACGCCTGGGCCGAGGTGCTCGGCGTTTCCGCCGACCGGATCGGCCGCCTCGACCACTTCTTCGACCGCGGCGGCAGCTCGCTGTCCGCCGTGCGTCTCGCGATCGCCCTGGACCGGGCGATCACCCTCCAGGACGTCGTCCGTCACCCGGTCCTCGCGGACCTGGCGGATCTGCTCGACCGGCGCGGCTGAAAGGAACACCGAGATGTCCTCCACGAGTCTCCTTCCCCATCTGGACCTGGCCCCGGGCAGCCCGCCGCTCCTGCACGCCACGTCCCACGGCGACGCGGTGAGCTGGGCCGCCGCGCACCGCGACCCGCTGCGTGACCTCGTCCGCGACCACGGCTGCGTCCTGGTGCGGGGGCTGGGCCTGGCCGACCCCGCAACGAGCGAGGCGGTCTTCAGGCGGCTGACCGACGGCCTGATGCCCGACCGTGAGCCCTTCGCACCCCGCCGGCGCTACGCGGACGGCGTGTACTCGTCCACCAAGTGGCCGCCGAACCAGCAGATGTGCATGCACCACGAGGTCAGCTACGGCCTGGAGTTCCCGGGCCTGCTGCTGTTCGCCTGTCTGGAGGCGCCCGGGGCCGGGGGCGCGACGGCGCTCGCCGACGCGTCGGCCGTGCTGCGGGCCCTGCCCCGCGAGCTGGTCTCCCGCTTCGAACGGGAGGGCTGGCTGCTGACCCGGGCGTACCACGAGGAGATCGGAGCGTCGGTCGAGGAGGCCTTCGGCACGGACGACCGCGACGCCGTCGAACGCTACTGCCGCCGGCACGCCATCGAGTTCGCCTGGCAGCGCGACGGCTCCCTGCACACCCGGCAGCGGCGCGGCGCGGTGCTGCGACACCCGCGCTCCGGGCTGCCCTGCTGGTTCAACCAGATCGCGTTCCTCAACGAGTGGACCATGGAGCCCGAAGTGCACGAATACCTGGCGGACCTGTACGGCGCCGACGGACTGCCCTTCAACACCCGCTTCGGGGACGGGAGTCCGATCGACGCGGACGTCGTCCGGACGATCAACGAGGTGTACGACGCCCACACCGTGCGCGAACCCTGGCAGGACGGCGACCTCCTGCTCGTCGACAACATCCGCACAGCGCACAGCCGTGAGCCCTTCGAGGGGCCGCGCGAGGTGCTGGCCGCGCTCGGCGACCCGGTGCTGCGCACCGACGGCGAGGTGAGCGGCGCATGAGCACCCTCGACGCCCCGTCCTTCGCGCTCGTCACCGGCGCCCAGGTCCAACAGGCCCTGCACGGCCGGGAACCGGAGATCGCGGACCTCGTCGAGGCCGTGTACCGGCTGCACGGCGCGGGTGACTCGGTGAACCCGCCGTCGTACTTCCTGAGGTTCCCGGACCGTCCCTCGTCCCGGATCATCGCGCTGCCCGCCTCCCTGGGCGGACCGCTGCGGGTGGACGGCCTGAAGTGGGTGTCCAGTTTCCCGGAGAACATCAGGTCCGGGCTGCCGCGCGCGTCGGCGGTACTAATCCTCAACGACCCGGAGACCGGCTATCCGTTCGCCTGTCTGGAGAGCTCGGTCATCAGCGCCACGCGCACGGCGTCCTCGGCGGCGCTGGCGGCGGACCGGCTCAGTGCGGGCCGGACCCGCCCGACCCACGTGGGCTTCATCGGCACCGGGTTGATCGCCCGCTACATCCACACCCATCTCACCGCCACCGGCTGGGAGTTCGAGGAGACGGGCGTGCACGACCTGTCCGCCGAGAGCGCCGCCGGGTTCCGCGGTTACCTGGAGAGGTCCGGCGCGCCGGGGAAGGTGGCCGTGCACGACTCGGCCGAATCCCTCGTCCGCTCCAGCGACCTGGTCGTCTTCGCGACCGTCGCCGGCGAGCCGCATGTCCACGATCCGTCGTGGTTCGGCCATCACCCCCTGGTCCTGCATGTGTCCCTGCGCGACCTCGCCCCGCAGATCCTGCTCGCGTCGGCCAACTTCGTCGACGACGTCGAGCACTGCCTCAAGGCCGAGACCTCCCCGCATCTGGCCGAACGGCTCACGGGGAGCAGGGACTTCATCGACGGCACGCTCGACGACGTGCTGACCGGACGGGTGACCGTCCCGACGGACCGGACGGTGGTGTTCTCCCCCTTCGGGCTCGGGGTGCTCGACCTCGCCGTCGGCCGGTACGTCCACGACGAACTGGCCCGGCGCGGCGAACTGCACGTCGTCGACGGGTTCTTCAACGAGCTGCGCCGGTACGGCTGAACGACCCGTGCGCATGAGGAGGGGGGCGTCATGCCCGTCATATCCGATCCTTCGGAGTTCAACGAGTCAGACCTCTACGTCGACCTGCGGGCCGCGCTGGAGCTTCCGCTGTTCCTGAAGTGCGAGGGCTTCAACTTCGCCGGGTCCATCAAGCTGAAGGCGGCCCGCGAGATGGTGAACGCCGCCGAGCGCGACGGCACCCTGCGGCCCGGGTCGGTCCTGGTCGAGTCGTCGTCGGGGAACCTGGGGGTGGCCCTGAGCATGATCGCGGCGAGCCGGGGCTACGGCTTCCTGTGCGTGACCGACTCACGCTGCAACCAGGCGTCGATCCGGCTCATGGAGTCGCTCGGCACCCGGGTGCACGTGGTCAGGGAGCCGGATCTGCACGACGGCTACCTGGGCGCGCGGCTGGCGTACGTGCGGATGCTGTGCGCCTCGGACGAGCGGTACGTGTGGCTCAACCAGTACAGCAACCAGGGGAACTGGCGGGCGCACTACCGCAGCACGGCGCCGGAGATCGCGCGGCGCTTCCCGGACCTGGACGTGCTGTTCGTCGGGGCCGGCACCACCGGGACCCTGATGGGCTGCGCCCGCTGGTTCTGGCAGTGGCGGCGCCCGGTGCGGATCGTCGCCGTCGACAGCGTCGGCTCGGTCACCTTCGGCGGGCCGCCGGGCGTCCGTCTGATCCCGGGTCTCGGCACGAGTGTGCCCTCGCAGCTGCTCGACAAGTCGTACATCGACGACGTGGTCCTCGTCGAGGAACCGGACACCCTTCAGGTCTGCCGCGGGCTGGCGGCTCGGGGCTTCCTGTTCGGCGGTTCCACCGGCACGGTCGTCAGCGGCGCCCACCAGTGGCTGTCCGCCCACGGCCGCCGCGGCCTCACCGCGGTGGCGATCGCCCCGGACCTCGGCGAACGCTACCTCGACACCGTGTACCGGGCGGGCTGGCCCCACGGCCCCTCCGACACGGACCCGATGCACCACCCGACGGAGGCGATGGCCCACCTGGCCTGACCCCTGCACCCACGGGCACCGGGTGCCCGCGCCGGTGTCTCCCGGGTGATCTCCTCCGCGAGACACCGACTCGGGGCGGACAGAGCTCGCGCCCACGAGACACCGGCCAGGCGCCGTCGGGCCGCGGCAAACGCCCCCCAAGATGAGCAACACAGACGCGCACCGCCCCCGCCCCGTACCGCCAGACGCCCCACGCACGCTGTCCCCGACCACGAGACGACCGGCCCCCACCCCCATGACGACCATGCCCTCACAACAACCACGCCCCGCCACACAGCGCCCACACCCCCCACCCCCGTGTCCGTGAGGTGCCCCTCCCCCGCCCCGGGGTACTTTCGCTGACATGGCAGGCACCACGCACACCGTGACCAACCAGCCCCCGCCCCTGACCGGCTACGACGTCTACGGCGCCGACCGCGCCCTGAAGGAGGCCGTCGAGCGGCACCTCGACCCGGCCCTGCTCGACGAGGTCCACGGAGAGCTGGCCGCGCTCGGCCGGGCCTGTGGTTCGGCGCAGGTGCAGGAGTGGGGTCTCCAGGCCAACGAGAACCCGCCCCGGCTGCGCACCCACGACCGCTACGGACACCGTGTCGACGAGGTCGAGTTCCATCCGGCCTGGCACCGGGTGCTCGGCAAGGGCGTCTCGGCGGGCCTGACAGCAGCTTGGGCCCGCCCCGGCGGTCACGTACGGCGAGCGGCGGCCTTCGTCCTGTGGACGCAGGTCGACGCGGGCAGCTGCTGCCCCCTGTCGATGACCCACGCCGCGGTCCCCGCCCTGCGCACCGACCCGGACCTGGCCGCCGAGTGGGAGCCGCGTCTGACGTCCATGGTCTACGACCGCGAGCTGCGTCCCGCCCACCTCAAGGCCGGGGCGCTGTTCGGGATGGGGATGACGGAGAAGCAGGGCGGCAGCGACGTCCGGGCGAACACGACGTCCGCGCGGCCCCTGCCGGACGGCGAGACCTACGAGCTCACCGGCCACAAGTGGTTCTGCTCGGCCCCCATGTCGGACGGCTTCCTGGTCCTCGCCCAGGCCCCGGGCGGCCTCACCTGCTTCCTGGTCCCCCGCGTCCTGGAGGACGGCACCCGCAACACGTTTCTCCTCCAACGCCTCAAGGACAAGCTCGGCAACCGCTCCAACGCCTCCGCCGAGGTCGAGTTCGACCGCACCTGGGCCCGCCGCGTCGGCGACGAGGGGCGCGGGGTCCGCACCATCATCGAGATGGTCGCCGCGACCCGGCTGGACTGTGTCCTCGGCTCGGCCGGCCTGATGCGCCAGGCCGTCGCCCAGGCCGTCCACCACTGCACCCACCGCGAGGCCTTCGGCGGCAAGCTCGTCGACAAACCGCTGATGCGCAACGTCCTGGCCGACCTCGCCCTGGAGTCCGAGGCCGCGACGACCCTCGCCCTGCGCCTGGCGGCCGCCTACGACAACGACGACGAACAGGAACGGGCCCTCCTCAGGATCGCGGTGCCGACGGCCAAGTACTGGATCACCAAGCGCTGCACCCCGCTGACGGCAGAGGCCGCCGAATGCCTGGGCGGCAACGGCTACGTGGAGGAGTCGGGCATGCCCCGCCTGGTCCGCGAGTCACCGCTGAACTCCGTCTGGGAGGGCGCGGGCAACATCCAGGCCCTGGACGTCCTGAGGGTCCTCCAGCGCGAGCCCCAGGCCCTGAACGCCTACCTCCTGGAGATCGGCCGGACCCGGGGCGCCGACCACCGTCTGGACGCGGCGACGAAGAGCCTCTTCACCGAACTGGCCGATCTGGAGGGCATCGAGGGGCGGGCCCGCCATCTGACGGAACGGCTCGCGCTCGTCCTGCAGGGCTCCCTGCTCGTCCGCCACGCGCCCGCGGAGGTCGCGGACGCCTTCTGCGCGTCCCGGCTGGGCGGCGACGGCGGCGCGTCCTTCGGCACCTTGCCCACGACCCTGGACCTGGCGTCGGTGGTGGATCGGGCCCGGCCGGTGGAGTGACCTGCCTCAGCCGCGGGCCGGAGTGAACGGGGGTGGTGCTGCGCCGACACGGCACCACCCCCGTTACGGCCCTCGGAGGCCGAAACACGCCGCTGCGAGACGGCGTTCGCCCAAGTTTCAATCAAGCCGGAGCCCACCACCAGGGTTGCAGGGGGTTGCAACTTCCTGGTGACTGTGGGCGGACTGGGTCCCTCCCCGAGCCGCGACCGGCACTATGAGACAGACAGTCAATGGATCCGGGACCGGGAGGACCAGTGCCGCTCTCGCCGACGCATGTGACCCACCTAGCCACCGTGGACACGGCAGGCGCAGCCCGGGTACTGAACGACATCCGCTCCGCCACCCTGTCCGGCCGGCGCACGCCCCTCGCCCCGCGCCCGGTGATCGAGGAGTCCTGGAGCCGGATGCTGCGCAGCGGCGTCGACCCGGACCACGATTTCCGGTCAGGTCTGCTGCCCCCCGAGGAGGTGCGGCGGCGCCGGGAGACCACGCGGCTCAGGCATGTTCTGCCGGTGCTCAGGGAGGGGCTGCTGTCGGTCGCGGACGTCGCCCACCACATCATGGTGGTCGCCGACGACGACGGCCGGGTGTTGTGGCGGGAGGGCAGCTCCCGCGTGCTGCGCAAGGCCGACGGCACCGGCTTCGAACTCGGCGCCGACTGGCGGGAGAACGTCGTCGGCACGAACGGCGTCGGCACCCCGGTGGTGGTGCGCCGCCCCGTCCAGGTATTCGCCTCCGAGCACTTCGTGCGCTCCCAGGCCTCCTGGACCTGCACCGGCGCCCCCATCAAGGACCCGCGGGACGGCCGGCTGATCGGTGTGGTCGACGTGAGCGGGCCGCTGGACACCATGCACCCGGCGACCCTCGCCTGGGTCGACTCGGTGGCCAAGCTCGCCGAGTCCCGGCTGCGCGAGCTGCATCTGGCCTCGCTGGAGCAACTGCGGGCCGTGGCGGCGCCGGTGCTCGCCCGGCTCACCGGCCGGGCCCTCGTGGTGGACCGGGACGGCTGGACGGCGGCCGTGACCGGAATGCCGTACCCGAACCGGATCGCCCTGCCCAAGTCGCCCTCGCCGGGCCGCCGATGGCTGCCGGCGCTCGGTCTGTGCACCCTGGAACCGCTGGCGGGCGGCTGGTTGGTCCGCGCCAGCGACGAACCGGAGCCGCAGGGCGCCACCCGGGTCGTGCTGGACCTCGCGCATCCGCGCCGCTGGACGGTGACGGTGTCGGGCGACGCGGGCACCTGGGTTCACGAACTCAGCCCCCGGCACGCCGAATTGCTCTACCTGCTGGCCCTGCACCGCTCGGGCCGCAGCGCGGCCGGCCTGGCACAGGACATGTTCGGCGATCCGGGCCGCACAGTGACCGTACGTGCGGAGATGTCCCGGGTACGGCGCTATCTCGGGGTGTTCCTGGACCACCGACCGTATCGTTTCTGCGAGGACGCCGAGGTCGAGGTGCTGCTGCCGGCCAGTCCGGGCGACCTGCTGCCCCACTCGACGGCCCCGGCCGTGCTCGAGGCCCGTGCCAGTGCCGAGACCGGGTGAAAACCCTCGCTCATGGTGCATGTTCCGCATAATTGCAGCATCTTCGTCCCCAGCGGTGCCGCACTGCCGTAGCATCCTCTGCGGGCCACCCCACCTGCTCCTCGGTCAACGTACGGATCATCAGGCGCAGTTGGCCCGCCTCGGGAGGACGTATGAAGCAACGTGGCAGACACCGCAGGCGCAAGCGGGGCCAAGCGCTGCGCGCCTTCCTGGCCGGGACCGCCCTCGCGCTGACCGCCGCCGCCACCATGATCAGCGCTTCGCAGGCCACGGTCGCCGCCAACCCCGGGACACTGAAGCCGCTCACCTCGGCCGCCGAGACCGCCCCGCTGCGCCTCAAGGAATCCCGGGTCCCGGAGCGTTCCCTCGACCGGCTCTCCGCCGGGATGGGGCATCCGGTCGGTGTCTCCGCCGTCCTGGACTCCGCCGACCGGCCCCTGCGCGACGCGATCGACTGCACGGCCGGTGAGCGCACGGCACTGCCCGTGGAGCCGACGGCCACCGCCGCCTACTGCTGGGACGCCGCCGACACCCGCTCCTGGCGGGCCGGGGCGGTCACCACCTCCGGGGACGCCGACGACGACGGGCTGTGGGGCGCCAACCGTGTGATCCTCTCCGCGTGGAGCCGCACCGGCACCGCGGCTCAGGGCGGGGGCCTGGCCCGGGTCGCCTTCGTCGACGCCAATGACCTGAACCGGCCCACCTACTCCTGGGTCCTCCTCGCCGTCCCGGTCGACGGCGGACGCGACTTCCGGGGCCTGGTCTCCGAGGTCTCCGGGATGGTCTGGTACCAGAACAAGCTGCTGGTCACCGCCAGCGGCGACGGCGGTGACGCGCTGTACGTCTACGACATGAACCGCGTCCAGCGGGCCACCGTCGACAGCGGCGCGGTCGGCAGGGTCCGCGGCGGCTGGTCGGCGCACGGCGCCCAGTGGGTCCTGCCCGCGGTCGGCTCCTACCGCCTGACCGACGCGGCGGGCGCCACCCGCCCCGACTACCTCTCCCTGGACCGCAGCACCGCACCGGACAGCCTGGTCGCCGGCGAGTGGCTCTCCGGGGACGGCGACACGGGCGGCCGTCTGTGGCGCTACGACTTCAGCGGCGCACCCGACCGTGCCGGCCTCCTGGCCACCGACGCCGGCGGCTACGCGCGCGTGGCCGAGGCCTACGCCACGAAGGCATCCGGCTCCGGCCCCGTCCTGGCGCACGACTCCCAGTGGTACCTGGGCCGGGCGGCCGGGACGGAGGGCGACCACGGCACCCTCTGGCGCCAGAACACCTCGAACCCCGCGAAGGCCACCCGCTGCGGCGCGGACGAGACCCGCAGCTGCTGGAGCGGGGAGTCGGAGTCCCTGTCGTACTGGGAACAGACGGGCGACGTGTGGTCCCAGTCCGGCCGGGTGCTGTTCGCGCTGCCGCTGGCCTCGATCGACAGATCTCTGGGATAGATGATTCCCTGACCGGCATGCCGAACATCCCCGTGACCACCTGGTCCCTGGAACAGACCGCCCCCACCGACCTCCTCCCGGCCGAGCCCCCGGAGGGCGACGTCCGCATCCACCGCGCGGAAGTCCCCTCCCCTGAGTTCAGCCGGTTCCTCTACGCCTCCGTGGGCGGCGACATCCGCTGGACCGACCGGCTCTCCTGGACGTACGCCCGGTGGCGGGAGCACCTGGAGCGGCCGGGCGTGGAGACCTGGGTGGCCTACGACCGCGGCACGCCCGCCGGATACGTCGAGCTGGAGGCCCAGGACGACGGTGCGGTGGAGATCGCCTACTTCGGCCTGATCCCGGCCTTCCGCGGCCGGCGGATCGGCGGCCACCTGCTCTCGTACGGCACCGCCCGCGCCTGGGACCTCGCGGACCGCTGGCCGGGGCTGACGGACACCAAGCGGGTCTGGCTGCACACCTGCTCCAAGGACGGCGAGCACGCGATGGCCAACTACCAGCGCCGTGGCTTCCAGCTCTTCGACACGAAGGTCGAGGAGGAGGCGGAGGTGTCGGCACCCGGCCCCTGGCCCGGGGCGTACCCGGCCTGACCTGCGGGAACAAGAGGTCCCGCGATCTTTGTGACCAACGACACCCCGATCTCGCCTGTCGAGACCAGGGTGTCCACATGCTGGATAAAGCTGGACTGTGTCCAGATCGCCGTGACACGCTTCCGTCATGTCTGGAACTGGAATTGCCTTGGTGAGTCGGCGGCACGTCGACCTCGGCCGCATGTCCAGCGCCATCTGTCCGGTGCGCTGACGAGCCGCAGCGTCACCCGACACATCCTCTCGTTCTCCTCCCCGCGCAATGTCGCGCAGGTACACCCATGCGCCCGTACGCGCAGGTAAGAGCCGCTTCCCGCCTGTCCCGAAGGACGTAGAACCATGGCCGCCACCCCGCAGAACCCTGCTGCCGCAGCGCCCCGCCGCAAGGTGAGCCGTCACCGCGGTGAGGGTCAGTGGGCCGCGGGGCACCACACCCCGCTGAACGGCAACGAGCAGTTCAAGAAGGACGACGACGGTCTCAATGTGCGGACACGCATTGAGACGATCTACTCGAAGCGCGGCTTCGACTCGATCGACCCCAACGACCTGCGCGGCCGCATGCGCTGGTGGGGCCTGTACACCCAGCGCAAGCCCGGGATCGACGGCGGCAAGACCGCGATCCTGGAGCCGGAGGAGCTGGACGACAAGTACTTCATGCTGCGGGTGCGGATCGACGGCGGACGCCTCACCACCCAGCAGCTGCGCGTGATCGGCGAGATCTCCGAGGAGTTCGCGCGCGGCAGCGCGGACGTCACCGACCGGCAGAACATCCAGCTGCACTGGATCCGCATCGAGGACGTCCCGGAGATCTGGAACCGTCTGGAGGCGGTCGGCCTCTCCACCACGGAGGCCTGCGGCGACTGCCCGCGTGTCGTGATCGGCTCACCGGTCGCCGGCATCGCCGAGGACGAGATCATCGACGGCTCCTGGGCCATCGAGGAGATCCACGAGCGGTACATCGGCAGCAAGGAGTTCTCCAACCTGCCCCGCAAGTTCAAGACGGCGATCTCAGGATCCCCGCTCCTGGACGTGGTCCACGAGATCAACGACATCGCGTTCGTCGGTGTCGAGCACCCCGAGCACGGCCCCGGCTTCGACCTGTGGGTCGGCGGCGGTCTGTCCACCAACCCGAAGCTCGGCGTCCGGCTCGGCGCCTGGGTTCCGCTGGACGAGGTGCCCGAGGTGTGGGCCGGCGTGGTCGGCATCTTCCGCGACTGGGGCTACCGGCGCCTGCGCACCCGCGCGCGTCTGAAGTTCCTCGTCGCCGACTGGGGCCCGGAGAAGTTCCGCCAGGTCCTGGAGGACGACTACCTGAAGCGCAAGCTGGTCGACGGTCCCGCGCCCGCCGAGCCCTCGGGCCGCTGGCGCGACCACGTCGGCGTGCACCGCCAGAAGGACGGCCTCTTCTACGTCGGTTTCGCACCGCGCGTCGGCCGCATCGACGGCACCACGCTGACGAAGATCGCCGAGGTCGCGGAGGCACACGGCTCGGGCCGGGTCCGGACCACCGTCGAACAGAAGATGATCATCCTCGACGTCGAGGAGGCGCAGGTCCAGCCGCTCGTCGAGGCCCTGGAGGCGCTCGACCTGACGGCCAAGCCCTCGCCCTTCCGGCGCGGCACGATGGCCTGCACCGGCATCGAGTACTGCAAGCTCGCCATCGTCGAGACCAAGGCGCGCGGCTCCCAGCTGATCGACGAACTCGAGCGCCGGATCCCTGACTTCGACGAGCCGCTCACCATCAACCTCAACGGCTGCCCGAACGCCTGCGCCCGTATCCAGGTGGCGGACATCGGTCTCAAGGGCCAGCTGGTCCTGAACGACAAGGGCGAGCAGGTCGAGGGCTACCAGGTGCACCTGGGCGGCGCCCTCGGTCTTGAGGCCGGGTTCGGCCGCAAGGTGCGTGGCCTCAAGGTCACCTCCGAGGAGCTGCCCGACTACGTCGAGCGGGTCCTGAAGCGGTTCCAGGCCGAGCGCGAGGAGGGCGAGCGCTTCGCCGCCTGGGCCGCGCGCGCCTCCGAGGAGGCCCTGTCGTGAGCGAGCGGGCCGCCCCCTTCTACTGCCCCTACTGCGGCGACGAGGACCTGCGTCCGAGCGAGCAGTCTCACGGCGCGTGGGAATGCGCGGCGTGCAACCGCGCATTCCAGTTGAAGTTCCTCGGGCTGCTGGCCCGGGGTCTTCGGCACACCGACGCAGGGGGAGAACAGATATGACCGCGGTTCAGGAAGAGCGCTCGACCGACGATCTGAAGGCGCTCGCCGAGCAGGCGGGCCGTGATCTGGAGGACGCCTCCGCGCTGGAGATCCTCCAGTGGGCGGTCGACACCTTCGGCAAGCGATTCTGCGTGACCTCGTCGATGGAGGACGCGGTGGTCGCGCACCTCGCGTCCCGGGTCCTCAAGGGCGTGGACGTCGTCTTCCTCGACACCGGCTACCACTTCGAGGAGACCATCGGCACCCGCGACGCGGTCGAGGCCGTGATGGACGTCAACGTCATCACGCTCACCCCGCGCCAGACGGTCGCCGAGCAGGACGCCGAGTACGGCCCCAAGCTGCATGACCGCAACCCCGACCTGTGCTGCAAGCTGCGCAAGGTCGAGCCGCTGGAGCGGGGCCTGAAGGACTACGTGGCCTGGGCGACCGGTCTGCGCCGCGACGAGTCCCCGACCCGGGCGAACACCCCGGTCGTCGGCTGGGACGAGAAGCGGCAGAAGGTCAAGGTCTCCCCCATCGCCCGCTGGACCCAGGACGACGTGGACGCCTACGTCACCGAGCACGGGGTCCTGACGAACCCCCTGCTGATGGACGGCTACGCGTCCGTCGGCTGCGCCCCCTGCACCCGCCGTGTCCTGGAGGGCGAGGACGCGCGCGCCGGCCGCTGGGCCGGGCGTTCCAAGACCGAGTGCGGGCTGCACGGATGACGACATCTACCAAGGAGTTGCACGTGACGACCGGAGCCACCGTCTGGCTCACGGGTCTGCCGAGTGCCGGCAAGACCACCATCGCGTACGAGCTGGCCGGCCGGCTGCGCGAGGAGGGCCACCTCGTCGAGGTGCTCGACGGCGACGAGATCCGCGAGTTCATCTCGGCGGGTCTCGGCTTCAGCCGCGAGGACCGGCACACCAACGTGCAGCGCATCGGCTTCCTCGCCGAACTGCTCGCCCGCAACGGCGTCAAGGCGCTGGTCCCGGTCATCGCGCCCTACGCCGACAGCCGTGACGCGGTGCGCAAGCGCCACCAGGAGAGCGGTGCCGCCTACCTGGAGATCCATGTGGCGACTCCGGTCGAGGTGTGCTCCGTACGCGATGTGAAGGGCCTGTACGCCAAGCAGGCCGCGGGCGAGCTGTCCGGGCTCACCGGGGTCGACGACCCGTACGAGGAGCCCGAGTCGCCCGACCTGCGGATCGAGTCGCAGAACCAGACCGTCCAGGAGTCCGCGGCCGCGGTCCACGCGCTGCTCACCGAGAGGGGACTGGCATGACGACCACCGTTACCAAGGTGGAGGACGGCACGGAGGCTCCGTACGCCCTGTCCCACCTGGACGCCCTCGAGTCCGAGGCCGTGCACATCTTCCGTGAGGTGGCGGGTGAGTTCGAGCGGCCGGTGATCCTGTTCTCCGGCGGCAAGGACTCCATTGTCATGCTGCACCTGGCGCTGAAGGCGTTCGCCCCCGCGGCGATCCCCTTCTCGCTGCTGCATGTGGACACCGGACACAACTTCCCCGAGGTCCTTGAGTACCGTGACCGTGTGGTGGCCGCCCATGGGCTGCGCCTCCATGTGGCCTCCGTCCAGGATTACATCGACCGCGGTGTGCTCAAGGAGCGTCCGGACGGGACCCGCAACCCGCTCCAGACGCTGCCGCTGACCGAGAAGATCCAGGCGGAGAAGTTCGACGCCGTCTTCGGCGGTGGCCGCCGGGACGAGGAGAAGGCCCGCGCCAAGGAGCGGGTGTTCTCGCTGCGCGACGAGTTCTCCCAGTGGGACCCGCGGCGCCAGCGCCCCGAGCTGTGGAACCTGTACAACGGCCGCCACGCACCCGGCGAGCACGTCCGCGTCTTCCCGCTGTCCAACTGGACCGAGCTGGACGTCTGGCAGTACATCGCCCGCGAGAAGATCGAGCTGCCGGAGATCTACTTCGCCCACGAGCGTGAGGTCTTCTCCCGCAGCGGTATGTGGCTGACCGCCGGTGAGTGGGGCGGCCCCAAGGACGGCGAGACCGTCGAGAAGCGCCTGGTCCGGTACCGGACCGTCGGTGACATGTCCTGCACGGGTGCCGTCGACTCCGACGCCGACAGCATCGAGAAGGTCATCACGGAGATCGCCGCCTCCCGGCTCACCGAGCGGGGCGCCACCCGCGCCGACGACAAGATGTCCGAGGCCGCGATGGAAGACCGCAAGCGCGAGGGGTACTTCTAAGCATGAGCACGACCACGGAACTCACCGAGACGACCCTTCTGCGGTTCGCGACCGCCGGTTCGGTCGACGACGGCAAGTCGACCCTCGTCGGCCGCCTGCTGCACGACTCCAAGTCGATCCTCACGGATCAGCTGGAGGCCGTGGAGCGCGCGTCGGCGAGCCGCGGCGCCGAGGGCCCGGACCTCGCGCTGCTGACGGACGGTCTGCGCGCCGAGCGCGAGCAGGGCATCACCATCGACGTGGCCTACCGCTACTTCGCCACCCCCAGGCGCCGGTTCATCCTCGCCGACACCCCCGGCCATGTGCAGTACACCCGCAACATGGTGACGGGTGCCTCCACGGCCGAGCTCACGGTGATCCTCATCGACGCCCGCAACGGAGTCGTCGAGCAGACCCGCCGGCACGCGGCCCTCGCCGCGCTGCTCCGTGTCCCGCACGTGGTCCTCGCCGTCAACAAGATGGACCTCGTCGACTACGCCGAGCCCGTCTTCGCCGCGATCGCCGAGGAGTTCACGGCGTACGCGACCGAGCTGGGTGTCCCGGACGTCACCGCGATCCCGATCTCGGCGCTCGCCGGCGACAACGTGGTGGAGCCGTCCGCGAACATGGACTGGTACGGCGGCCCGACCGTCCTGGAGCACCTGGAGACGGTCCCGGTCACCCACGACCTGAGCCACTGCCACGCCCGCCTTCCCGTGCAGTACGTGATCCGGCCGCAGACCGCCGAGCACCCCGACTACCGGGGTTACGCCGGTCAGATCGCCGCCGGTTCCTTCCACGTCGGCGAGCAGATCACCGTGCTGCCCTCCGGCCGTTCCACGAAGATCGCCGGCATCGACCTGCTCGGTGAGCCGGTCGACGTGGCCTGGACGACCCAGTCGGTGACGATCCTCCTGGAGGACGACATCGACATCTCGCGCGGTGACCTGCTGGTGCCCAGCAAGGACGCCCCGCCGACCACCCAGGACATCGAGGCGACCGTCTGCCACGTGGCCGACGCCCCGCTGACCGTCGGCCACCGGGTGCTGCTCAAGCACGGCACCCGCACGGTCAAGGCGATCGTCAAGGACATCCCGTCCCGGCTCACGCTCGACGACCTGTCCCTGCACCCGCATCCGGGACAGCTCGTCGCCAACGACATCGGCCGCGTGAAGATCCGTACCGCCGAGCCGCTTCCCGTCGACTCCTACTCGGACTCGCGGCGCACCGGTTCGTTCATCCTCATCGACCCGAACGACGGCACCACGCTCACCGCGGGCATGGTCGGCGAGTCGTTCGCGTCCCCGGAGCCGGTCAAGGACGAGTCCGAGGACGACGGGTGGGACTTCTGACATGAACTCCACCGACTACTACTCCACGTTCGCGAAGGAGGGCGGCCGCGTAGGCAGCGGCGCGCTCGGCAGCGGGCAGGGCGGAGTGGCGCGATGTGTGCGCTGACGTACGCGCACCGCTTGCGCGCCCCGTCCCCCCACAGCCGTAGACGCAAACCTGCCGACCTCCCGGCCACGACCTGAAAGACCGTGACCGCCGGGCCTCCGAGAGGAACACCTCCCGTGCCTGCTACACCAGTTCTTCGCCGCACCCTCGCGGTCATCGCCGCGCTCCCGCTGCTCACCCTCGCCGCTTGCGGCTACGGCTCGGACTCCAAGGACACCGACACCGCCAAGGTCGCCGCCGGCGCCAAGAAGATCGACGGGCTCGACTCCGTCAAGATCGGCTACTTCGGCAACCTGACCCACGGCACCGCGCTCGTCGGGGTGAACAAGGGCTTCTTCCAGAAGGAGCTCGGGGCCACCAAGGCCTCGTACGCGACCTTCAACGCCGGACCTTCCGAGATCGAGGCGCTCAACTCCAAGTCGATCGACATCGGCTGGATCGGCCCCTCCCCGTCGATCAACGGCTACGTCAAGTCGGGCGGCAAGAGCCTGAAGATCATCGGCGGTTCGGCCTCCGGCGGTGTGAAGCTGGTCGTCAACCCGGACAAGATCAAGTCCCTGAAGGACGTCAAGGGCAAGAAGATCGCCACCCCGCAGCTCGGCAACACGCAGGACGTGGCGTTCCTCAACTGGATCGCCGACCAGGGCTGGAAGGTCGACGCACAGAGCGGCAAGGGTGACGTCACCGTCGTCCGCACCGACAACAAGATCACGCCGGACGCCTACAAGGCCGGTTCCATCGACGGCGCCTGGGTCCCGGAGCCGACCGCGTCGAAGCTGGTCGCCGAGGGCGGCAAGGTGCTGCTCGACGAGGCGTCGCTGTGGCCGGACAAGAAGTTCGTGATCACGAACATCATCGTGCGCCAGGACTTCCTCAAGGAGCACCCGAAGGCGGTCGAGGCCGTCCTGAAGGCGTCGGTGGAGGCCAACAAGTGGATCAACGCCAACCCTGACGCGGCGAAGGCGGCGGCGAACAAGCAGCTGGAGGCGGACTCCGGCAAGGCGCTCAAGCCCGCGGTCCTGGACCCGGCCTGGAAGTCGATCCAGTTCACCAACGACCCGCTGGCCGCCACCCTCAACACCGAGGCGGAGCACGCGGTCAAGGCCGGTCTGCTGAAGAAGCCCGACCTGAACGGGATCTACGACCTCACGATCCTCAACAAGGTCCTCAAGGCCGACGGCGAGTCCACGGTCGACGCCGCCGGTCTCGGCACCAGCTGACCCCGGTCCCCGAAGAGCTCCCAGGAGGTGACGACCATGGCCACGACCACGACACTCGCCAAGGCCGACGAGTCCGTCGAGTACGCCGCGCGTCTTGAGCACGTCTCGAAGTCGTTCGCGGGACCGGGCGGACAGCAGCTCGTCCTGGACGACGTCAGCATCGATGTCGCGCCGGGCGAGTTCGTCACCCTCCTGGGGGCCTCGGGCTGCGGCAAGTCCACGCTGCTGAACCTGGTGGCCGGGCTCGACGGCCCGACCGCCGGGTCCATCACGACGGACGGCCGCCCCGCCCTGATGTTCCAGGAGCACGCCCTCTTCCCGTGGCTGACCGCGGGCAAGAACATCGAACTCGCTCTGAAACTCAGGGGAGTTCCCAAGCCCGAGCGGCGCGGCAAGGCCGAGGAGCTGCTCGAACTGGTCCGGCTGAAGGGCGCGTACGGCAAGCGCGTCCACGAACTGTCGGGCGGTATGCGCCAGCGTGTGGCTCTGGCCCGCGCGCTGGGGCAGGAGAGCAACCTGCTGCTGATGGACGAGCCGTTCGCGGCCCTCGACGCCATCACGCGCGACGTGCTGCACGACGAGATCACCCGGATCTGGACGGAGACCGGGATCTCCGTCCTGTTCGTCACGCACAACGTGCGCGAGGCGGTACGGCTCGCGCAGCGCGTGATCCTGCTGTCCTCCCGTCCCGGCCGGATCGCGCGCGAGTGGACGGTCGACATCCCGCAGCCGCGCCGCATCGAGGACGCGCCCGTGGCCGAACTGGCCCGTGAGATCACCGAAGAACTGCGTGGGGAGATCCGCCGTCATGGCCAGCACTGACACGACACCGGCCCAGGACGCCGGGAGCGTAGAGGCGGGCCTCGACGCGCTGGAGACCCAGGCCACCGGCCGCCCGACCCTCCGGCAGACGCTCGTCAACAAGATCCTGCCGCCGGTCATCGCGCTCGCGGTGGTCCTCGTGGTCTGGACCCTGCTCTACCCGGTCGTCGACGATCCCTCCAAGCTGCCGTCGCCGGCGGCCGTGGGCTCCACGTTCAAGGACGCCTGGCTGGCGGGCGATCTGCTCGGCTACATCTGGACCAGCGTCTCGCGCGGTCTGCTGGGCTTCTTCTTCGCCCTGCTCATCGGCACCCCGCTGGGTCTGATCGTGGCCCGGGTGAAGTTCATCCGCGCGGCCATCGGCCCGATCCTGTCCGGCCTCCAGTCGCTGCCGTCGGTGGCGTGGGTGCCGCCGGCCGTGATCTGGCTGGGCCTGAACAACTCCATGATGTACGCCGTGATCCTGCTCGGCGCGGTCCCCTCCATCGCCAACGGCCTGGTGTCCGGCGTCGACCAGGTGCCGCCGCTGTTCCTGCGGGCCGGCCGCACGATGGGCGCGACAGGCATCAAGGGCATCTGGCACGTCACGCTGCCCGCCGCGCTGCCCGGCTATGTGGCGGGCCTCAAGCAGGGCTGGGCGTTCTCCTGGCGCTCGCTGATGGCCGCGGAGATCATCGCCCAGTTCCCCGATCTGGGCGTGGGCCTCGGCCAGTTGCTGGAGAACGGCCGCACCAACAGCGACATGGCCATGGTGTTCGAGGCGATCCTGCTCATCCTGTTCGTCGGCATCGCGATCGACCTGCTGATCTTCAGCCCGCTGGAGCGGTGGGTTCTGCGCAGCCGCGGTCTGCTGGTGAAGAGCTGAGTCCATGAAGCCCGTTCTCCTGGTCATCGCCCACGGCAGCCGCGACCCGCGGCACGCCGCGACGGTGCACGCTCTCGTACGCCGGGTGCGCTCGCTGCGCCCGGACGTACGGGTGGAGACGGGCTTCCTGGACTTCAACGTCCCCTCCGTGCCGGGCGTGTTGGAGTCCCTGGCGGCGGAGGGCGTCCGTGACGTCGTGGCGCTGCCGCTGTTGCTGACGCGGGCGTTCCACGCGAAGGCGGACATCCCCGCGGTGCTGCGGGACGCGCCGTCGCGGCTGCGGATCCGGCAGGCGGAGGTGCTGGGCCCGTCCCCGCTGCTCCTGTCCGCGCTCGAACGGCGGTTGTACGAGGCGGGGTTGACGCCCGCCGACAAGTCCTCGACCGGGGTCGTGCTGGCCTCGGCGGGGTCCACCGACCCGGAGGCGATCGCAGTGATCGCTGACATCGCGCGGGAGTGGCGGCACACCGGTTGGTGCGCCGTGCGGCCTGCGTTCGCCTCCGCGGCCCTGCCCCGCACCGAGGACGCCGTACGCGAACTGCGGGCCATGGGCTGCGCGAAGGTGGCGGTGGCGCCGTACGTCCTCGCCCCCGGGTTCCTGCCCGACCGCATCGCGCGGGGCGCGGCGGACGCGGACGTCCTGGCCGGGGTGCTGGGCCCCGCGCCGGAGGTGGCGCGGGTGCTGCTGCGACGCTACGACAGCGCGTCGGCGCGGGTGCTGCTGCCGGTCAGCGCGTGAGACGACGCTCTTTCCCTACGGCCGTCTCGGCCTCGTCGGCGAGCCGTACCAGCTCCCCCACCGGCATCGCCCCGGGCCGTCTGCGTTCACGGGCGCAGGTGTTGGCTAGCCGCTGCAGGAGTTCGTTCAGCGGGGTCGGTACCCCGTGCAGGCGGCCGAGGAGGGCGATCTCGCCGTTGAGGTGGTCGGCCTCGATGGTGCCGGTACCCCGGGTGAGGGACTGCCAGGAGGAACCGCCGCCGCGCGGGGCGCCCTCCAGGGGCTGCAGGGTGACCTTGTCGCCGCGCAGCGCCCGCTGCTCCTCGACGCTCGCGTACGCGATCCCGGCGGCGTCGAGCACGGCCCGGCCCTCGGCCCGTACCCGGCCGACGAGCGCCAGGGCTTCCTCGCTCTCGACGGGACCGGCGACCGCCTCGACGGCGTTGGCGAGGTTGGACAGCAGCTTGGCGTACTGCCAGCGGGCGAGGTCCGGCACGACCGGTGCCTCGAACCGCGACTTCTCCAGGTCGGCGGCGACCCGCCGGGCCGTCTCGTCCGTGCCGTGCGGATACACGCCCAGGTGCAGGATGCCGGTGAGCGGGCTGCCCGCGGCGGAGACGACTCCGGGCTCGACGAAGGTGGAGGGCAGCCAGACGCAGACGCCGTACACGCGGCGGAAACGGCGCAGGGCGATGCGCTGGCCTTCCACGCCGTTCTGCGCGCACAGCAGCGGCAGCCGCTCGGCCGCGGTGCCACCGCCCGCGACCGGGGCGGGGCCCCAGGCGTCGAGGGCGCCTTCGGTGTCCTGGGTCTTCACCGCGAGGACGAGTACGTCGTCCTCCCTGAGTTCGCCGAGCGGTGTCGGCCCGTCGACGACCGGCAGGCGGTACGTCAGTTCGCCTTCCGGCACCCGCAGCCGGAGTCCGTCGTCGCGGAGCGACGCGTGGTGCGCGCCCCGCGCGACCAGCACGACCTCGTGTCCCGAACCCGCGAGCCGCCCACCGACGGTCCCGCCGACCGCCCCTGCCCCGATGATGACGTAGCGCATGGGAAAAGCCTCGCAGAGGACGGGAGTTGAGGTGTTCCCGGGGCGGGGAGGAGCGCCCTCGTGGCGGGTGTGAGTCAGAAAGCGTAGATTTGAGGGCTGGTCTACCCGGGGGGACACGACAGGTGTTGAGAGAGACTTTCCGGCGTCGTGGAGGGCGTTGGGCGAGCGGGAGCGGCGACCGGCGGCGGGACGCCGAGCTGCGGGCGCACAGCCGTCGGCTGCTGCACCGGCTCGCGCCTTCGCTGCCGCTCGGCATCGCCGAGCTGTGCGAGCTGCTGGCCGAGCAGCGCGGAACACCGATCACGCTGCTGGAGTGGGAGCTGCCGGCCGACGGCCCCTTCGGCGTGCTGCTGTCCCGGCCGGACGAGGACGTCATCGTCTACCAGGCGAACACCACCAAGGCGCACCAGGCGCACATCGTGCTGCACGAGATCGGCCACATCATCGCCTACGACCTGGCGGGAGAGCGGCCCGAGCTGCCGTTGCTGCGCACCTGCTACTCCGACCGGGACGAACGGGACGCCGAGGTCGTCGCGTCCACGCTGATGCACCAGGCGATGTCGATGCACCGGCAGGCGCAGCGCTACGGCCTCGACGAGCCGTGGCGGCCCTCGGTCTTCGGCAGCCTCGTCTTCGAGGACGGGCTCAGGTGAGCCGTGCGCGCTCCGGGGCCGCGGGCGGCTGAGGTGAGCCGTGCGCGCTCCGGGGCCTCGGGCCTCAGGGCACCAGGAGGAGCTTGCCGCGGAAACCGCCGCGCTCCAGGCGGCGGTGGGCCTCGGCCGCGTCCTCGAACGGGAGCACGGTGAGTTCCTGACGAGGTGCGATGCCGCGGGCCGCGGCCTCGGCGACACTGACCAGGTCGTCCCGGTCCAGCTCCACGCCGATCAACGTGTACGCGACCTCGGGCCGGGCGGCCGGATCAGGAGCGCTGAACGGGGTGATGGTGAGGAAGGCGCCCTGGGGCCGCACGGCGTCGAACAGAGCGGGCACGCCGCCGGCGTCGATCACGATGTCGTAGGCCCCGGTCCCGACCTGCGCGGGATCCGCGAGCACCGCGCCCTCGCCCGGCCGTCCGGCCCGCTGCTCCTGCCACACGGGCAGGTCGGAGGGGCGGACGAGCAGGTCCGTGCGCGTGGACGGCTCGTCGAGCAGACGGGCCGCGAGGTGCGCGCCGACGCCTCCCTGGGCGCCGATCAGCAGGATCCGCTTCCCGGCGCGGTCCGGGGTGCGGCGCAGCAGCTGGGTCGCGGTCACGCCCGCCAGCGGCAGCGCCGCGGCCTCCTCGAGCTTCAGGCCGTCCGGCACGTGCGCCACGAACCCCGGGTCGAAGGCGACGTACTCGGCCATGCTGCCCACGCCCGTGCCCAGTTGTGCCGTCATCGCGAGGACGCGGTCGCCGGTGCGGAAGCCGGAGCCGGCGGGTGCGTGCGCGACGGTGCCCGCGAGGTCCCAGCCGAGCACGGCGGGCAGGGAGGTGGGGATCAGGCCCGAACGGGTCGCCAGGTCCACCGGGTTGACGGCGGCCGCGGCGGTCTCGATCACCAGGGCGTCGGCGGCTTCCGGCTCCGGTAGGTCGAGGACTTCCAGGACCTCCGGTCCACCGGTCCTGGTCAGGCCGACGGCCCTCATGCCTCCCCCTCCTCGGCGGCCGGCTCGGGGGCCTTTCGTGAAGCGTCCAGTACATCCATGATCGACAGGAGCTGCTCGCGCAGATCCGGGCTGAGCTTGCCGGCGCGCATGGCGATCGAGCGGACCTGCCGGTCGGCGAGTGTCTCGGTCCGCTCCTCCTTCTTCTCCGGGGCGCCGGGCGGTGCCGGCTCGGAGATGAGCGCGCTCACCGAGACCGGCAGGGACATGTCCCGGGACTGGAAGTACCGCACGATCGCCGAGAGCACGTTCATCGTCGGGTTGGTCTGCGAGCCGTTGCGCAACGACGTCAGATAGCTCCGGGAGATCGTCACGTCGTGACCGGGGTCCTCCGAAATCGCCTTGGCGACCTCGGCCGTCGTCGGCTCGCGAAGGCGTCCCACGGCGTCAGGTGTTGCGGCATCCGCGAACCAGGCATTCAGGCGTTCTGCCAACGTGGCCATGCGGTCGACCTTCCCAGGGTTCCAGCGACTCAAGGGGGCGGTGACCAGGCGCTGAGCGGCTCAGCCCGGTGGTGAACGCGCCGGGCGCATCGCTGCGGGCCGACGGTGTCGCCGCCTCTCCTATTGTCGGGAACTTTAGCACGCACGTTACATAGCGAGCCTTGCTGCTACTATATTGAACACGGCGCCTATAAATCTATCTCCTGTCCGCCAATATGGCGCCTGTAGATTCGGAGGAGACATGCACAGCGGTACCCAGATCACCCAGGGGCTCCGTCTGGCCATGGGTGACAGTCCGGCCTGGACGGTCGAGGCCGTACGTCAGGCGCGCTACCACGTCGTGAGCTCCGACCACCTCTTCACGCGGGACAACACCACACTGCTGACCGGCTGCCCGGACGCGCCGCTGCGCTCCGGAGAGCGGCGCCTCCTCGTCGTCGACGAGAACGTGGACACGCTCTACGGCGCTCAGATCAGGGAGTTCTTCGACTTCCACGACATCAGGGCCACGGTCCTGACCCTGCGCGCCGACGAGACCGTGAAGCAGTGGGACGCCGTGTGCGAGGTCGTCGACGCGATGAACGACTTCGGGATCGACCGCCGCCGCGAGCCGGTCATGGCGATCGGCGGCGGAGTCCTGACCGACATCGTCGGTTTCGCGGCGAGCATCTACCGGCGCGGGACGCCGTACATCCGCATCCCCACGACGCTGATCGGCCTCGTCGACGCGGGCGTGGGCGTGAAGACCGGGGTCAACTACTCCACCGGCAAGAACCGCCTGGGCACCTACGCGCCCGCCACGGCCACGTTCCTGGACCGCTCGTTCCTGCGCAGCCTGGACCTGAGGCACATCAGCAACGGCCTGGCCGAGATCCTGAAGATGGCTCTCATCCGGTCCGAGAAACTGTTCGACCTCCTGGAGTCGCACGGTCCCGCGGTGCGCGCCGACCGCTTCCAGGGCACCAACGGCGACCTCGCCCGCGCCGCCGACGCGATCATCGCCGAGTCCATCCACCTCATGCTGGAGGAACTGCAGCCCAACCTGTGGGAGTCGTCCCTGGAGCGCTGCGTGGACTACGGCCACACCTTCAGCCCGACCGTCGAGATGCACGCCCTGCCCGAGCTGCTGCACGGCGAGGCCGTCGTGATCGACATGGCCCTCACCACCGCGCTGTCCACACTGCGCGGCGACGTCAGCGAGGCACAGGCCGACCGGATCTTCTCGGTGATCCGGGCGCTCGGACTGCCGCTCTGGAACGCCGTGCTGGACGACACCTCCCTGCTCGAACACGCGCTGCAGGACACCGTGCGCCACCGCGACGGGCAGCAGCGGCTGCCACTGCCGCTGGGCATCGGACGGCACCGCTTCGTCAACGACGTCACCCCGGCCGAACTGCGCGAGGCCGCGAGGCTGCTGCACGGCCGCGCGGCGGACCTGTCGCCCGCCGCCTCGGACGAGGAGCTGGTGAGCGTATGAGCGCGCCGGACCGCACGCCCGCCACGGCCGTCGTGGTCGGCGGGTCGACCGGGATCGGGCGCGGCATGGCCGACGCCTGGGCCGCGCAGGGGATCGAGACCCACGTCTTCAGCCGCAGCCGTCCGGCCGGCCCCGACGGCGACCGGCTGGTATGGCACCGCACCGACCTGCGCGACGCCGAGCAGGCCGCGGAGAGCCTGCGCTCCGGCCTGCCGGACCGCATCGATCTGGTCTGCTACTCCGCCGTCTACTTCACCTCCCGGCGCGATCCGTTCACGCGGACGACCGAGGCCGACTGGCTCGACCAGTTCGCCGTCAACGTGCACGGCCTGGCCCGGACCCTGCGGGCCACGCTCCCGGCGCTGCGCGAGGCGGCACCGGGGCTGTTCCTGCACGTGTCGTCCGAGGTCGTGTACAACGCGGGCCCGCACCGCTCCGGTTACGCCGCCACCAAGGCCGCCGCCGACTCCCTGATCCGGTCGGTCTCGCAGGAGATCGACCCCGCCGAGGTGACGTTCGTCCAGACGCTGCCCGCGGGCATGGTCGACACCCCGGGCATCCGCGCCCGGCGGCCCGCCGACTTCGACTACCGCGGCTACATGGCACCGGCCGCCTTCGCGCCGCTGGCCGTGGAGCTCGCCCGCACCCGGGGCGTCCCGTACGCGGGCGAGGCGCTCGTCGTACACGAGGACGCCACCTGGTCGTCCGTCGCCGAGGATCTGCCCGTTTCCCAGTCGCGTCCCCTCGCGGACGTCCGCGCGTAGCCGCGGCCGCCCCCTCTGCCTGGAGTACCCCTTGCCTCAACTGCACGCCACAGCACTGCTGTTCGACATGGACGGCACCCTCGTGGACTCGACCGCCCTGGTCGAGTCCACCTGGGCCGGATTCTGCGAACGGCACCGGCTCGATCTCGCGGAGGTACTGGCCTTCGCCCACGGCCGCCCCACCCGGGAGACCGTCGGCCACTTCCTCTCCGACCCGAACCTGGCGGCGGCGGAGACCCGGCGCCTCGTCGCCCACGAGGAGTCCGAGACCACGGGCATCACCGAAGTCCCCGGCGCACGTGCGCTGCTCGCCGCACTGCCCCCGCACACTTGGGGCGTCGTCACCTCCGCGGGTCGCCGGCTCGCGGAGGTCCGAATGGCCGCGGCCGGGCTCCCGCTGCCCGGAATCCTGGTCAGCGCCGACGAGGTGAGCCGCGGCAAGCCGGACCCCGAGGGCTATCTGAGCGCCGCCGCCCAACTCGGCTGCCCGCCGCAGGACGCGGTCGTGGTCGAGGACTCCAGCGCGGGGGTGCGGGCCGGACTCGCCGCCTGCGGACGCACGGTGGTCATCGGCGCTCTGGACACGTACGACGACGTGGCACCGCGCTGGACCGACTTCCGCGGCTTCCGGGTCGAGCCGCCGCGGGCCGGCGTCTCCGGCGTACTGCTGGACGTACCCGAGCCGGTCGCCGCGGGCCAGGTGGTCGCGCGGTGAGGAGCAGCGCCACTCCCGCCGTAGCGCCCCCGGCGTCCGCGAGCGGCCCGGCCTCACCCACCCCGGCGTCCCCCGCGCCCCCCGTCTTCGCCGCGGACATCGGCGGTACGTGGGTGCGTATGCGCACCGGTGGGCCGGAGGAAGCGGTGGAGCGGGTTCCGTCGCCCAGCCGGCTGCGTCACCCGGAGCGTTCCGTCCCCCGGTTGCGGGCGGAGCTCGTCGGCCTGCTGGGCGACCGGGTGCCGGCCGGGGCCCGAGCCGCGCTGTCCTTCGGCGCGGCCATCGACCACCTGACCGGCACGGTGTACGGGTCGGCCCCGCTGTGGGGCGAGGAGACCGCCCCGTACGACGTGGCCGCCGAGCTGCGACGCCGTAGGCCCGATGTCACCTGGCACCTCGTCAACGACGTCACCGCCGCGCTGCTGGACTTCGCCGCCGTGCACGCCCGGCCGGGCGTGCGGCGCGTGGCCTATCTGACCGTCAGCAGCGGCATCGCGCTGCGCACGGCGGATCTGGAACAGCGCCGGATCCCGGTCGACGACATGGGCCTGCAGGGCGAGGTGGGCCACCTCCCGGTCACGCTCACCCGCCCCGGCTCGGACGTCCTGACGGGCCTGCCCTGCGAGTGCGGCGCGCGGGATCACCTCGCCTCGGTCGCCTCCGGCCCGGGCCTCGCGCGGACGGCGGAACGGCTCGGGCTGGCCCGGCCCGCGCAGGTCGCCGACTGGCTCCCCGGCGCCCTCGCCGCCGGCGAACCCGGCGCCCGGCGGCTGCTGGAGCTGTGCGCCGCCCCGGTCGCCGAACTGCTGCGCACCATGTGGTGCCTCGATCCGCACCTCGACCTGATCGGGATCGGCGGTGGGGTCGCCGAGGGGCTCGCCGGGCCCTACGCGGCCGAGATCCGCCGCCTGCTCGCCACCGCCACGTCCTACGCCGACCGGGGCCGCGACGACAGCTGGCTCGACGAGCGGCTCGTGTTCTGCGCACCCGGACAGGTCGACCCGCTGCGCGGCGCGCAGCGGGTCGCGGACTGGCGCCACGGGATCACACGGTGAGCGCCGCGACCCACCGTGCCCTCGTACGCCGGCCGCCCGACGGATCCGGCCGCACCCTCGTCGAGGTGGCCGAGGTGCCCCTGCCGCGACTCGAACCGGGCGACGCCCTGCTCGCACCGGCGACCGTGGGCATCTGCGGCACCGACTGGCAGATCCTGCGCGGCCTGCGCGACGACCCCACCCCGGTCCTCGGCCACGAAGGTGTCGCGTACGTGGTCGAACCCGGGGATTCGGGCCTGGCGGAGGGCACGGCGGTCACCGTGAACCCCACGCACCCGCACGACCCGTCCTTCCTCCTCGGCCACAACCTCCCCGGCCTGTGGGCGGAACGCACCCGCATCCCGGCCACGGCCGTGCGCGCCGGCCTGGTCGTCCCGGTGCCCGAGGACGCGGCGCGGCCTCGGGTGGCCGCCCTCGCGGAACCGCTCGCCTCGGCGCTGTACGGGATGCGGATCGCGCGCCACGCGGTGCGGCCCGCCGCCCTGGTCGTCTGGGGCGACGGCATCGTGGGACGGCTCGCGCGCGATCTCTGGCGGACCGAACTCCCGGGGCTGCACTGCCTCCTCGTGGGGCACGGCCCCGACGCCACCGACCCGGCCGACCCGGAGTTGCCGGGGCTGCTGGCCGCTCTCCCCTCGCCGGTCGTCGCGGTGATCACCACACCGCGTACCGGCACCCGGGAGGCGCTCACGGCGCTGGACCGGCAGGTGCCGGGCACGCTCCTGGTCGACGTCCACGCCGGCCTCGAGCCGGGGCCGCTCCCGCTGACCGCCGGTGACATCGACGTCGCCGCGATCCGCGCCGCCAACTGCGGAGGCACCCCCTGGCCACCGCGCGTCGAGGAGTTCCAGCGGCCGCACGGCCGGCTCCTGCTCTGCGGTCACCGCGGAGTCGGCGACGGCCATCTGCGGCACGCCGTCGACCTGTTGCGCACCACTGCGGACCTCGGTGAGCGCGTGCTGACCCACCGGGTCGGACCGGAGGAGGCCGCCGACCTCGTCAACACCGTGCTCGTCTCGGGCACACGCGAGGCCACCGGGCACCGCGTCCTCAAGACGGCGATCGACATGGGGGGCCGCCCATGACCGGAGCACCCGCGGCCACGGCGTCGAGCACAGCCACGAACGCACCCATGCGTCCCGCCCCGGCCGTCGCCGCCCCGCAGTGGCGGATCGACACCGACCGCCGGGCGGCGGCGCGCACCGCGCTCGCGGCGGGAGCCGACCAGCTGCACCTGGACTACGGCGGCGCCCACCGCGGCCCACCGCTGAGCGACCCCGTCGCTTGGCGGGCGGCCGAGGCCGTCACACGACGGCTCCCGGTGCCCGTGCTCGCCGTGAACCACCTCAACGACATCGGCCTCGCACACGAGCGGGGCGTACCCAACCCCGCCGCGGTGGAGCTCCTGCGGCACGCCCTGGACTGCGCCCTGCGCCTGGGAGTCGCCGTGCTCCATGTGCCCGGATTCCGGCGCAGCCTGCCGCACGGCGCGGGCATCCGGGCCGGCACGGTGGAGGCGCTGCGCGGGGTGTGCGCTCAGCTCACCGGGACGGACCTGCTGGTCGCCTACGAGTCCCCGCTGGGCGCGCGGGAGTCGCTCGCGCTGGCCCGTGCGGTGGACCATCCGGCCCTGCGCCTGGTCCTGGACACCGGCAACCTGTGCGACGCTGGCCTGCGGCCGCTCGCCTTCGCCGAAGCGGTCGCGGCAGCCGGACTGCTGCTGCCGGACGTCCACGTCAAGGACGGTTCCGGTACGACGGCGCCCTCGGCCGGTGACCTCCCGGCCCTGCTCAGGACGTCCGGCGCCCGCTCGGTGCTCGTCGAGAACGACTACCGGCACACCCCCGCCCGCCTGCGCGAGGACATCGCCCTGTGCCGCCGTGCGGCGGCCCCCCGCCCTCCCGAGAAAGCCCCCTTCAAGGACGCGCCATGAAAGTCATCCAGCTCACCGCCCCCCGCACGCTGTCGGTCACCGAGAGCGCACCGCCCGAGCCCGGACCCGGCGAAGTCCTCGTCCGGGTGGGGCTGCTCGGCCTGTGCGGCACCGACCTCGGCTTCTTCGACGGCAGCAGCAACTACCTGCGCGACGGGCTGAAGAGCTACCCGTTCGTCCTCGGCCACGAATGGATCGGCACCGTCGTCGGGGCCGGTCCCGGGACCGGCCCCGACCTGCTCGGCCGGCGGGTGTCGGGCCACAACTTCCGTGTCTGCGGCCGGTGCGCGCACTGCCGGGCCGGACGTATCCGGTCCTGCCCCGAGCGCAGCGAGATCGGCGTGCTGGGCACCCGGCCGGGCGCCGGGGCGCAGCTGATCACCGTCCCGGTGGACACCCTCACCCGGATCCCCGACGGCCTGTCCGCCGCGGCCGGCGCCCTGCTGGAGCCGACCGCCGCCGCGGCGCACGCCGTGGACCGGCTCACGGTGACCGCGTCCGACCGGGTGGCGGTGCTGGGCGCCGGCACCCTCGGGCTCGCCGCGGCGCAGATCACCCGGGCGATCGGCGCGGACACCCTCGTCCTCGACCCGCAGCCCGCGGCCCGTGCGCTCGCCGCCGAGCTGGGCCTGCGCGCCCAGGACGCCCCCGGAGCGTCCGACGAGGAGGCGTACGACGCGGTGATCGAGGCGTCCGGCAGCGCGGCAGGCGTCCGCGCCGCCGTCCGACTGGTCGCGGCCGGCGGCCGCATCGCCCAGCTGGGCACGCCCCATCACACCGTCGACGGCTTCGACGCGGCGGCACTGGTGATCCGGGACGTGACCCTGCACGGCGTGCTGTCCGGCATCGGCTACTGGGACCGGCTCGTCGGCCTCGTCGAGTCCGGGGCGGTGAACCTCGACGCCCTCGTCGACCGGGTCTTCCCGCTGGAGGAGCTGGACGCCGCCTTCGCCCACCTCGCGGACGGCGGCCGGGACCGCCCCAAGGTCCTCGTCCGGATCGACCCGGCGCTCGCCGCCGCCGACCGGGCATGAGCGGCGGGGCAGGGGCCCGCGACCGTACCGACGGGACAAGGGCCCCCGACCGTATCGACGCGTCGGCCGCCGTGCGGCTGGCCGTCCTCGCGAGCGCCACGTTCGTCTATGTGACCTTCGAGGTCTTCCCGGTCGGGCTCCTCCAGGACATCGCCCGCGATCTCGACGTCCCGGCCGGCCGGGTGGGGCTGCTCATCAGCGGTTACGCCGTGGTCGCCGCCGTCGTCACGGTGCCGACGGTCGCGCTGGCCTCCCGCGTCTCGCGCGGTACCGCCCTGGTGGTCTCCCTCCTCGTCCTCGTGGTCGCCGAGGTGCTCGCCGGGTTCGCCACGAGCTTCGCGATGATGGTGGTCAGCCGGGTGGCCGCGGCCCTGACGCACGGTGTGCTCTGGTCGCTGATCGCCCCGGCCGCGGCGACGCTGGTACCGCGGCACCGTGTGGGCACCGCGACCGCGGCCGTGTTCGGCGGTTCCACCCTGGCCGCGATCGCCGGCAGTCCGGGGACGACTCTCATCGGCGAGCTGATCGGCTGGCGGGCCACGGCCCTGGTGCTGGCGGCGGCCACCGTGGCCGTGACTGTCGGGCTGGTGTGGGCCCTCGGGCTGTACGGCCCCACCCGGCCGGCGGCGGCCGGGACGCCGGGGACGGACGCGGCGACCGGGGATCCGGACGGCACGGCCGGCGCCGGGCGGCGGGGGGCGCACTGGCCCCGCGTCCTGACGCTGTGTGCCGTGGCGGTCGTACTGATCAGCGCGCACTTCCTGAGCTACACCTACTTCGCCGTCCTCGTCACCGAGGTCACCGGCAGCTCCGCTGCGACGGTGGGGCTGCTGGCGGTCTTCGGCTGCGCGGGGGCCGTGGGCACCTGGCTGGTGGGCCGGTACAACGACACGGCCCCCCGGCGGACGGCGTCCGTGACCATCACGGTGTTCGCCGTGGGCGTCGGGCTGCTGGCGGTCGCGTCGGTGCTGGACGGCGGTGCCCTGGCGCGCGGCACGGCGGCCGCTGTCGCCGTCGCCCTGTGGGGCGGCGCGTTCGCCGCGGCCGGACCGGTCTTCCAGACGGGCGTGATGCGCCTGGCAGGCCAGGAGGCCGACCGCGCCTCCTCCGTCTATGTCACCGGCTTCCAGATCGGGATCGCGAGCGGCTCGGCCCTGGGTGCCGCGCTGCTCGGCCGGTCGGCGTTGTGGCTGCCGGTCACCTCGACGGTGCTGGTGGCGCTCGTGCTGCTGGTCGTCCTGGTGCGGCGCCCGGTGCCGACGGCCGAAGTGCCCGCCAAGCAGGACGACAAGGACGCCCCGGACGACCAGCACGCCGAGGTGCGCCTTTAGAAGTCGGTGTGCAAATTTAAAACCCGAGATGCTTATATAGTGGCACCAACGCTTCTGGCGACGCCCTCCGTTCCCCCCACCCGTGAAAGGCAATGAGATGCCCCATACGACCGTCGACAGCGCGACCGTGCACTACCGCACCGAGGGGCAGGGCCCCGGCCTGCTCCTGGTGCACGGCACCGGCGCCACCGGTGACGCCAACTACGGTCATCTGCTGGAGGAGTTCACGGACCACCGCACGGTGATCCTCCCCGACTACGCCGGCAGTGGCGGCACCACCGACGACGGCAGCCCGCTCACGCTGGAGCAGCTCGCGGACCAGGTGCTCGGTGCCGCCGACGCGGCCACGGACGAGCCCGTCGACATCGTCGGGTTCTCCCTCGGCGCGCTCGTCGCCGTCATGGCCGCGGCCCGGCGTCCCGAGCGGGTGCGCCGACTGGTGCTGGTGGCCGGCTGGGCCCGCAACGACGACCTGCGCAAGCGTCTCGGGTTCACCCTCTGGCGCCGGCTGGCCGACGTCGACCCGGAGCTCTACTCGCACTACATCAGCCTGCTGCTCTTCACCCCGGGCTTCCTGGCGACCCTGGACGAGAACACGTTCCACGAGGCCGTGGGCGGCGCCGCGGTCGAGGAGGGCACTCTGCGCCAGATCGAACTCGGCCTGGAGGCGGACATCCGCGAGCTCCTGCCGAAGATCGGCGTCCCCACCCTGGTCGTCGGCTGCCTCCACGACCAGCTGGTCCCCGTCGAGCACTCCCGGGAACTGCACGAGTCGATCCCCGGAAGCACCTACCTGGAGATCGAGAGCGGCCACCTGGTGCCGGCCGAGGCGCCGGACAAGCTGGTGGACGCCATCCGGACCTTCCTGAACTGACCTCTCTCCGGCACGCAACCGAGGCGGGCGACCGGACACCGGCGTCCGGCCGCCCGTCTGCCCGCTCGCGCGCCCGCGCGCCTGCCCGCTCGCGCGACTCATCGAGCCCCAGAGGAATGAAGCCTGCCCATGGCCATGCAAGAGACCTCACCGTCCGAGCTCATACGCCCGTCCGCCACCACGCCCGACGGCGCCATCACGTCCGGCGGCGCGGCACCACGCCCCGGCGTCGTCCGGCTGCCCTCCCTCACGGGGATGCGGTTCCCGGCGGCGCTCCTGGTCTTCCTGTTCCACGTCTCCCTGCCCGCCGGCTGGCTCATGCCCGGCGACGCCAACTCCACCCTCTTCGCACGGCTGGTCGAACAGGCCGGCGGTGTCGGCGTCACCTTCTTCTTCGTCCTCAGCGGCTTCGTCCTCACCTGGTCCGCCCGTGAGGGGGACCCGACCAGGTCGTTCTGGCGCCGCCGGTACGTCAAGATCGTGCCGAACTACCTTGTCGCCTGGGCGCTCGCGATGGTCCTGATCGCGGCCGGTACCGCCGCCTGGCGCTCGGGCGTCACCTTCTTCATGCTGCAGTCCTGGGTGCCGGACTACGACACCAACTTCAGTGTGAACGCGCCCGGTTGGTCGCTGTCCACCGAGGTCTTCTTCTACCTGTGCTTCCCGCTGCTGTTCGCCGGGGTCCGGCGGATCGCGCCGCGGCGGCTGAAGTTCTGGATCGCGGGCGTGATCGCCGCGGTCGCCGTCACACCCTGGCTGGCCACCACCTTCGTCCCCGCGGGCGACGTCTACATGTCGAACGAGCCCGGTGTCTCCGGCCTCCACCTCTGGTTCGCCTACGTCTTCCCGCCCGCCCGGCTCCTCGACTTCCTGCTCGGCATCCTGGTCGCCCGCGCCGTCATGCTGGGCCGGTGGCGTGACATCGGCCTCGTCCCGGCCGGCCTGCTGCTCGTGGCGAGCTATGTGATCGCCGAACTCCCGGGCGTGCCCTACCTGTTCGCGCAGCGGGCCGTCTGCCTCGTGCCGTGCGCCCTGCTGATCGCGGCCGGTGCGCTCGCGGACGCGTCCGGCCGGCCGACCCTCTTCCGCAACCGCGCGATGGTCTGGCTCGGCGAAGTCTCCTTCGCCTTCTACCTGCTGCACTTCATCGTGCTCTTCAAGACACGCGAGCTGCTCGGCGCCCGCTTCGACTCCGTCCCGACGGTGATCGCGCTGGCCGTCGCCGAGTGCGCGCTGGCGGTCCTGGCCTCCTGGGCGATGTACGCCTGGATCGAGAAGCCGCTGGTACGGCGCTGGTCCCGCACCCGGCCCAAGGCCCCCGACGCCGCCACCGTCGCCTGATTCCCGCCAGCACCGCCTGATTCCCCGTCACCGCCCCGCACGACCGAAGGTGCATACCCATGCCGTTCCGACTCGCCGCGCTGATCCTCGCGATCTTCTGCGTCGGCACCGCGGAGCTGTCCCCCAGCGGCATGCTGGACGACCTCTCCGCCGACCTCGCCGTGAGCATCGCCACGGCCGGACTGCTGGTGACCGCGTACGCGTTGACGATGGTGGTCGGCGGCCCCGCGGTCACCGCGCTCACCACCCGGGTGCGCCGCAAGACCCTGCTCGTGGCCCTCCTCGCGGTCTTCGTCCTGGGCAACGCCGTCTGCGCCCTGGCGCCCGGTTTCGGCGTGCTGATGGCCGGCCGGGTGGTGACCGCGGCGGTGCACGGCACCTTCATGGCGGTCTGTGTCGTGACCGCGGGGAACATGGTCGGGGCGGGCAAGGGCGGCGGTGCCGTGGCCGCGACCCAGCTCGGGATCAACCTCGCCACCGTCCTCGGCGTGCCCATGGGCTCCTTCCTCGCCCAGCACTACGACTGGCGTGCCCCGTTCGGCGTCGTCGCGGCCCTGGCCACGGTGGCGATCGGCCTGGTCCTCGCCTGGGTGCCCGACACCCCCGCCCCGACCGTCAGCGCGGCCCATGAGGCCCGGGTGTTCCGCCGCCCGAGCGTCTGGGGCACGGTGGGCGCCACCGTGCTCTGCTCCGCCGGCATGTTCACGCTGATCACCTACATGGTGCCGCTGCTGACCGGCGTGGGCGGTCTCCCCCGGCGGTGGGTGCCCGCCGTGCTGCTCGCCTACGGGCTGGGCTCGATCGTGGGGAACCTGCTCGGCGGACGTTTCGCCGACCGCGGCATCGACCGGGCCGTCGGACAGCTGTCCTGGGCCCTGACGGCCGTATGCCTGCTGGTGTGGCTGCTCGCCCCGTACGGCCTCGCCGGGGCGTTCGCCCTGGTGCTGTTCTCGCTGGCGACCTTCGCCCTGATCCCCGGCCTCCAGGCCAAGGTGCTGACCGAGGCCTCCGACGCGCCCACGCTCTCCCTGACCGCCAACATGTCCGCCTTCGGCCTGGGCGCGGCGCTCGGCTCGTGGCTCGGGGGCCTGCTCACCGAGTCCGCGGCCGGCACCCGTGCCGTCCCCGTCGGGGCCGCCGCACTCACCGCGTCGGGCGCGCTGCTCGTGCTCGGCCTGCGCCGCGCGGCCCGTCGTACCCCGCAGACCCTTCCCATCGCCGTATCCCCTGAGAGGTGAGCCGTGGTGACCGCGCCACTCCCCGTCCAGACCGGCACATCCGCCGGTGAAGCCCCTGCCGGACGTCCGGCACCCCTGCCCTCGCTCACCGGCCTGCGGTTCATCGCGGCGGCCCTGGTCTTCTTCTTCCACTCCTCGTTCTTCGAACCGTTGACCAACCCCTTCGCCGACCGCGGTCAGGCCGAGGGCTTCCAGTGGCTGTTCAGCAAGGCGGGCTGGATGGGGGTGTCCTTCTTCTTCGTCCTGAGCGGCTTCGTCCTGACGTGGTCCAGCAGACGCGACGACACGGTCACCGGGTTCTGGCGGCGCCGCTTGCTCAAGATCTTCCCCAACCACGTCGCCATGTGGGCGCTGGCGATGCTGCTCTTCGCCGGGGCGACGACCCCGCTCACCTCGTGGCTGCCGAACCTGTTCCTGCTGCACTCGTGGTTCCCGCAGCACGACATCTACATCAGCGTCAACGCGCCCAGCTGGTCGCTCTGCAGTGAGCTGCTCTTCTACCTGCTCTTCCCGTTCCTCATCGGGCCCGTCCGGCGGATCAGGACCGAGCGGCTGTGGGCCTGGGCCGGCGCCGCCGTGGTCGGCATGCTCGCTCTGGAGACGGCCGTCTACCTGCTGGTGCCGGACCAGCCGCGCACGCCCGAGGGGTTCCCCATCTCGTCCCTCCAGTTCTGGCTCGGCTACAACTTCCCTCCTGGCCGGCTCTTCGAGTTCGTCCTCGGCATGCTCCTGGCCCGGCTGGTCCTGGCGGGCCGGTTCCCCCGCGTTCCCCTGACCGCCGCGCTCGCGCTGGTGGTGGCGGGCTACGCGCTGGCGCTGAACGTGCCGTTCCTGTACGGGTTCACCGTCGCCACCATCGTTCCGGTCGCCGTGCTGGTCTGCGCGGTGGCCCTGGCCGACGTGGACGGCCGGCGCACCCTGCTGAGCGGCCGGACGATGCGGTGGCTGGGCGAGGTGTCCTTCGGCTTCTACCTGGCCCAGTACGTGGTCCTGTACTACGGCCGGGTCCATGTACTGGACAACAGGACGTACGGTCTGCTCGGCGGCGTACTCGAACTGCTCGCCCTGTTCCTGGTCACCCTGGCCCTGGGCTGGCTGCTGATGGTCTGCGTGGAACGCCCGGTCATGCGCCGCTGGGCCCGTCCCCGCGACCGGACACCGCGGACGGCTCCGGGGCCGGTCGCGGTCCCGGTCGCTCGGAGTTCCGGCTGAGGGTGCCGCCGGGGTGTCCCGAGGCGACCACGCGGGAGCGCGACCGCGGGGCAGCCGTGCGCAGCTCCTCAAGGCCGCGGGAGAGCTCGATCAGTCCCGCGAGATCGCTCTCGTAGTCGGCGTCGTGGCCTCCGCCCGGGTCCACGACGACCGACGGCGCCGAAGCCGCGCCGTCCTCAAGGTCGGTGTCGCCGTGCAGGCGCAGCGCCCGGTCGACCAGGCGGGCGAGGTCCGGCCCGGTCGGGGTCCCGGCCGCCGACGGCGTTTCCTGTGCCGCTTGGCGCAGGTAGGGGCTGAGCCGGGTGAGCCCGTCCCGGCACTCCACGTATCGGCGGTAGACGACCGAGCTGTAGTCCAGGGGCGGCCGCCGCCGGTACCGGGGGGCGCGGTCGAGCACCAGCTCCGGATAGAGCTCCGCGAGCCGCCGCCACAGCTCCTCAAGGCCCCGGAACCGGGCCCGGTGGCAGGACCTCTCGCGCAGGAACTGAACCGTGCTGGCCAGGCACGGCAGGCTCAGTCCCGCGCACACCGCGATGGCGGCCACCTGACCGAAGAGAAAGGCGTTCGCGTACGTGATGTGGTGCCCGAAGCCGCGGAACGCACGGCAGTTGACCCACAGGATGCGGAAGGCGCAACTGAGGGAGAGCCCCAGCAGCCCGGCGGAGACGGTGCCCAGGGAGATGCGGCGCAGCGGCTGGCCGCGCCGGGCGTGACGAGCGGCGATCAGGGCACAGGTGGCGTATCCGAAGACCAGGTAGACACCGCCGATGTCGTAGAACGCGCGCACGCGCCAGTCGTCCAGGTAGGGCGCCGCCAGCGAGTGGTTGCGCAGATCCGGCGGCAGCGACGCGGTCAGGACGGCCATCGCGGTCAGGCAGCTCAGGCAGAGCACCACTTCGCCCCTGGTGCCCAGGGACCGGCGTTGCAGCGGGTACTCACGCAGGAAGCCGATCATGAGGCAGAGCCCGGTCAGGATCGCCGCGTTGTACGTGAGTTTCGTGAACCCGGTGAAGGTGAAGCCGTCCAGTAACGCGTGACCGGGGAACTGGCCCAGCAGGTTTCCCATGCCGAGCAGGAACATCGACAGGCACAGATGCAGCCGCATCGGAGCACGAAAGCGCTGCCGGACCAGTGCGGGGAGCGTCCACGCCGTGCCACCGAGGAGCGTGACGACCGTCACGAGGTTCACTCCGCTCATGCCGACCGTCCCGCAAGTCCCCGCGCGCACCGCACTTCTGGGCTCACCATGCGTCTCTCCGTCCCCCGGACCCTGCCGAGATCCACATCGAGGCGCGCCGTCGAGCCCTTGCTTCGTCTGTCAACCTACGGTGCTTGCATGGACGCGGCAAGTTACTGTGGCGGATCTCAACCCGCCGTCGTCGTCATCTCCACAAGCTTGACGACCGTGTTCCAGTTGCGGCTGGTGGCGATCAGGCCCTTGTTCAGGCGGGGCTTGGAGAGGTGCTCGGCGAGCTTGGAGCGGCCGAGGCCGTTCGGGGCGTACAGGTACAGGGTGCGGTCGCCGAGGCGGAACTCCTCGGGGAGGTAGGCGGCCTGGTCGATCTCCGCGAAACGGTCCGCGTCCACGGGTGCGGAGAAGTAGGTGACGTGGAGCTGCTTGCCCTCCAGCTCGGCTGCCGGGAAGGGGCAGTTGTCGACGATCGCCTTCAGGTAGGCGTGATCGCGGACGATCACGTCGACCGGGAAGCCGAACCGCTTCTCGATCGCGGCCGTGAGCTCGGCGGCCAGGGACTCCTCGTCGCCGTGGTCGGCGGTGAACACGGCCTGGCCGCTCTGGAGGTAGCTGCGTACACCGTCGTAACCCAGGCCTTCCATCAGCGCGCGCAGGTCGGCCATGGGGACCTTCCTGCTGCCGCCGACGTTGATTCCGCGCAGCAGTGCCGCGTAGGTCGTCGTCATGCGCACACCCTAGGACGGGGTGCGCGCGGACCCTGATCACCGCCCCGCACAACGTTCGTTAGATGTAAGGGTCACGGTCCTCCCCAGTGCGGAGGGCGCGCGGTCCCTTGGGAGGAGCCGACGGCCCCCGCACTTCACCGGGCAGCACGACGAGACGGGTTTATCCAGCTCATACCTTCGAGAGGAAAGGTGGCGGCAGGGGGCTGCCACCGCTCACAAGGGGGCAAGCCCGTCATGGGGAACGGAGACACAAAGGTGCGTGGCCTGGCCGCCAGGGCCGGCGGCTGGAGCGCACGCCACCGATGGGCTGCTGTCGGTATCTGGGTGCTGTTCGTCGTCCTGGCGATGGGACTCGGCTCGGCGGCGGGCCGGGTCGACGTCAAGGACAGCGACCAGCTCAAGGGAGAGACCCACACCGCCGCGAAGATCATCGAGGACGCCGGGATCGACGAGCCGGCCAGTGAGTCGGTGCTGATCCAGGCCAAGGACGCCGGCACCAAGGCGACCGACGCCGACTTCAGGGCCGCCGTCGCCGCCGTCGTGAAGGCGGTCGAGGGCACCGGCAAGGTCACCGACGTGAGCTCGCCGTACGACACGCACACCATCTCGAAGGACGGCCGCAGCGCGCTCGTGCAGTTCGACATGCGCGGCGAGGCGGACACCGCCGGGGACCGGGTGGAGCCAGTACTGAAGGCCGTCGAGGGGGTGCAGAAGGAGCACGGGTCGCTGCGGATCGAGGAGATCGGCGGCGCCAGCATGATGAAGACGTTCTCCGACGCGTTCGGCGACGACTTCGAGAAGGCCGAGCTCTCCGCGGTCCCGGTGGCGCTCGGCATCCTGCTCATCGCCTTCGGCGCACTGGTCGCGGCCTTCCTGCCGGTGCTTCTGGCCGTCAGCGCCATCATGGCGACCATGGGGCTGATGGGCATCGTCAGCCATGTGATGCCCATGAGCGACACCGCCAACTCGGTGATGCTGCTGGTCGGTCTGGCCGTGGGCGTCGACTACTGCCTGTTCTATCTGCGCCGTGAGCGCGAGGAACGGCAGGCCGGGCGGGACCCGCAGACCGCTCTGCGGATCGCCGCCGCCACCAGTGGCCGCGCGATCATCGTCTCGGGTGTCACGGTGTGTGTGGCGATGGCGGGCATGCTCTTCACCGGGCTCGCCGAGTTCGAGGCGATGGGCCTGGCCTCACTGATGGTCGTGGCGGTCGCGATGATCGGTTCCATCACCGTGCTGCCCGCACTGCTCTCGCTGCTGGGCGAGCGGGTCGAGAAGGGCAAGATCCCCTTCCTGCACCCGGAGAGCCGGCTGCGCCGCAAGCGGGGCGGCAACCGGGAGAGCCGGTTCTGGACCGCCGTGCTGAAGGGTGTCCTCGCGAAGCCGGCCGTCTCGGTCGTGGTCGCGGCCGGTGCACTGCTCGCCATCGCGGCGCCCGCGCTCGGCATGAAGACCCAGAACCTCACCCTGGACCAGCAGTTCGGCGACTCACTGCCCATCGTGCAGACCTACAACCGGGTCAACGACGCCTTCCCCGGCGGCTCCGAACCGGCCGAGGTGGTCGTGAAGGCGGCCGACATCAACGCCCCCGAAGTCACGTCCGCGCTGGCCGACTTCAAGGCGAAGGCGATCTCCTCGGGCGCCTCGCGCGGCCCGGTCGAGATCAAGCTGCACGACGCGCAGAACCTCGCCTTCGTGTACGTCCCGCTGGTGGGCGGCTCCGACCTCGACAAGGCGGGCGCGAGCCTGGACAAGCTGCGTGACGAGGTGCGGCCTGCCACGCTCGGCAAGGTCGACGGCGTCGAGGCGCCGATCACCGGAGAGGTGGCCGGTTCCAAGGACTTCAACGACCAGTTGGCCGGAGCGGTCGTCCCGGTGTTCGCGTTCGTCGTGGTCTTCGCCTTCGTGCTGATGCTGCTGTCGTTCCGCTCGCTGACGGTCGCGATCACCTCGATCGTGCTCAACCTGCTGTCGGTGGGCGCCGCCTACGGCATCCTCGTCGCGGTCTTCCAGCACGGCTGGGGCGCGTCGCTGGTGGGCGCGGAGGGCGTCGGCGCCATCATCACCTGGCTGCCGCTGTTCCTGTTCGTGATCCTGTTCGGCCTGTCGATGGACTACCACGTGTTCGTGGTCTCGCGAATCCGCGAGGCGCACCTGCGGGGCCGCAGCACCAAGGACGCGATCCAGCACGGCGTGGTCACCACGGCCGGTGTGGTCACCAGCGCCGCCGTCATCATGGTCGCGGTGTTCGCGATCTTCGGGACGCTGTCCATGCAGTCCATGAAGCAGATGGGCGTGGGCCTCGCGGCCGCGGTCCTCATCGACGCGACGATCATCCGGGGCGTGCTGCTCCCGGCGGTCATGGCGCTGCTCGGCGAGCGCAACTGGTACCTGCCGAAGTGGCTGCACCGGCTGCCCGACCTCACCCACGACGAGGCCGCGGAAGCCGTGGCGGCGCCCGCGGCGCGGGACGACGAGGGTGAGCCGCTGCGGGTCTGACCCCTGCGAGGCAGGTCTTGAACTCCCTTGTACCGAGGGCCCGTTGGCAACTGGGGTGCCAACGGGCCCTCACTCATGCGCGCAGTTGCGCCTCGATGAGGTCGGCGGCCCCGCGCGTGCCGCCCTCCTGAGCCATCTCCGCCTGGACCTCCTTGAGCCTGCGGGCCACCTCGGGGTCGTCGACGAGCGCGAGGGCGGCCTCGCGCAGCGCCTCGGCCGTCGCGTCCTCCGTGTCGATCCGGCGGGCGACCCCGAGGCCCTGGAGCATGTCGGCGTTGCCGAACTGGTCCACGGCCTGCGGTACGGCGATCATCGGCGTGGCGGTCGCCAGCCCCTCCTGGCTGCCGCCCGCGCCGGCGTGCGTGACGAACAGGTCGGCCTGCCTCAGGATCGCCAACTGCGGTACCCAGGAGCGCACTTCGACGTTCTCCGGTACGGCGCCCAGCTCGGCCGGGTCCACCTGCCGGCCGATCTGGAGCACGAGGTGCCAGCCGGGGAGGTCACCGAAGGCCCGGACGCATTCCCAGTAGAAGTCGGGCCGCTTGGTGAAGGAGGAGCCGAGCGAGACCAGGGCCACCTTCTCCGCCGAGACCGGCCGCCGCCACTCCCCCTCGGCGCCGCGGCCCCCCTGACAGGCGCCGACGAAGGTGTACACGCTCTCGTCGACCCGGTCGGCGTTCGGCTGGAGCGCCCTGGGGATCAGGACGAGCGAGCGGTCGGGGCGGCCGACGAAGGCGTCGGGGTCCAGGCCGATCCCGTTCTCCCGCAGCCAGCCCTGGAAGCGGGCGTAGTAGGCCTGCCCTCGTTCGGTGCTCTTCGGCTCGGCCCACATCGGCTCGGCGACCTCCTCCTCGTAGCCCTCCCAGGCGACGAGGTTCGGCGAGAGCGAGATCGCGGGCACACCCCAGCGGTGGGCGAGGACGCGGGCCGGGTAGGCGGTGATGTCGTGCAGGACGAGATCCGGTTCGTCGCCCTGGTACGCCTCGGCGAGCTGTGGCAGAGCCTGCATCGCGTCGGCGAGGAAGAGCTCCACGTGGTCGAGCAGTTCGCTGCCCCAGGCCGCCGGGTCGTCGTCGGGACCGGGCAGTGTGGAGTTCCAGGGCTTGACCTCGGCGCCGGTCTCGGCGACCTTCTCGGCGAACAGGGGCGGAACGGCGTACGTGACCCGGTGCCCGCGCGCCACGAGCTCGCGGATCACCTCCAGGCTGGGGTTCACGTGACCGTGCGCGGCGATGGAGAACATGGCGATGTGTGAGGTCATGGACCACAGCCTGCACGAGACGAGACGTCTCGTGCAACTTGTTTGAACGAGGCTCGGTGTGCCGCTCATGGCGCCAGCACCTCATGAAGTCGCAGCCACCGCTCCGGCGCCACTTCACCCACCAGTACGTCCCGGTCGAGTCGGGCGGCGCGAAAGCCGGCGTCCACCCGGCGCCGTGGATGGGCCCGGCACAGGGACGCGTGCAGCGAGCCCCCGACCCCTGAGAAGCCGAGTTCCACCAGGTGCCGCCAGCCCGGCAGCGCACCGGGCGGGAGCAGGGGGACACCGCGCCGCTCGATCCGCAGGATCCCCGCGTCCACGCGCGGAACGGGCCGGAAGCTGCGCCGCCCGACCAGCCCCGCCAGGCGCCACTCGTACCGGGGCCAGTTCAGAACGGTCAGCAGGGTCCAACTCCCGTAGTCACCCGTGCGCTTGCGGGCGTACTCCACCTGGGTGAGAAGGGTCGCGTCGGTGAGCGCGGGGGCCCGCAGACACCAGTCGACGATCGCCGCGGTACGGGAGAACGGCACGTTCCCGGCGACCGAGAAGGCCGTGCGCGGCGGGCGGGCCGCCAGGAAGTCCCCGCCGATCACGCGCACTTGTGGTGTGCCGGAGAAGCGGGCGGCGAGCACGGGGACGAGCCGTTCGTCGATCTCGTAGGCGAGCAGCGTGCGACAGCGCGGGGCCAGCAGTTCGGTCAACGCGCCTTTGCCCGCGCCGACTTCAAGCAGGAGCGGGTTTTTCGGACGGGGTACGGCGAGCCTCGCGAGGCGCGCCGCGGCCGCACGGTCGGTGAGGAAGTTCTGCGAGAGCGCGCGAGAGACGCGCGAGGGGCGGGCCATGGCCTGCGGTCCTTGTCTTCCGGGAGCGGGAGAAGGGCAGACGAAGGCCCTGACCGGAAGACAGGAGAAGTGCGTACGGGATGAACCTGGCCGCGGGTGATCAGCGGCGGATGTGGCTCCCCGGGCCGGTCAGGGCTCCGGGACCACGACGCATCCGTACGGAGTGCGTGAAGCCCCGGCCGAGACCGGAGAAACGGATCGCGTTGTTCGCTGCCACGGACGGAACGCTAGGGCGGCCCGGCCGGCCGGGCCAACCGGTTTTTCAGCGCTGGTAGCGGGCCAGCACGAGGTTCCCGTCATCCTCCAGCCGTTTCCGCAGCTCACCGAGGCCGATCGCCCCGCTGTAGTACTCCTGGAAGGCGGGGGTGGCGACCTTGTCCTTCCACTCCGGGTAGCCCCGGACGGACTGCGCGGGCGCCGGGCTCAGCCGGGAGGCGAGAGCCGTGCCCGTCGCCCAGCCGTCCTTGGCGGTGTGCAGGGCGGGGTTCTTCAGCGCCTCGGTCCCGGTGGGCAGCATCCAGTCCCCCAGCGCCAGCCGGACCATGTTCTTGGGCCGGAGCAGGAAGTCGATGAACGCGGCGGCCTCCTTCTTGTGCGGGCAGTCCTCGGCGACGGACAGGGTCTGCGGGCTGACGCCCTGGGTGAGTCCGTCGGCGCCGGCCGGGGCGGGGAGCACCTGCCACCGGAAGCCCATCGGCGCCTGCTGCGCGATCTGCTGACGGTAGGAGAACCCGAGCGGGACCATCGCGTACTTGCCGCCGAAGAAGCCGGGCAGGGTGTCGGAGCCGCCGCTGCCGAGCGTGGTCGGCGAGGCGCTGTGGTCGGTGTTCGCCTGGTCGTGGATGGTGCGGGGCACGGTCTCGTCGGCCTTCTCGAAACGGATGGCGACCTTTCCGTCGGCGCCCCGGTGGAAGAGCTGTCCGCCCGTCGACAGCGACAGGTTGAGGGTCGCGGAGACGGGTTCCTTGAGCGGCCAGGCCACGCCGTACTTGCCGTCACCGCTGAGCTGCCGGGTGATCCTCCTGAACTCCGCCCAGCTCCATGGGTGTTCGGGGGTGGGGATGCGGACGCCGGACTCCTTCAGCCACATTGCGTTGGCGACGAGGACCCTCGGCTCCTGGAGGAAGGGCACGCCGTAGACACCGTCGCCGAAGGTGGCCGTCTGCCAACTCCGTCGCGCGATGTCCGACTTCAGCCGCTCGGGCAGCAGCTTCTCGAGATCCGCGAGATAGCCGCCGTAGGCGAAGTCCGCGAGGTCGTCGGAGGCGTCGTGGATGATGTCGGGCGCCTCGCCGCCCTCGAACGAGGTGAGCAACTGGTCGTGGACGCTGTCCCAACTTCCCTGCACGTACTCGACCTTGATGCCGGGGTGGGTCGCGTTCCACTCCTTCACGAGCTCCTGGTTGGCCGCCACCGAGTCCTCCTGCCAGGCGAGCGACTGGAAGCGGAGGGTGATCCGACCGTCCTCGGAGGGGCCCGTACCGGTGCACCCGGTCAGGATCAGGAGGAGGACTCCCACGAACCATCGTGCGCGCATCAGCTCTTCACCGCCCCGGTCAACATGCCCCCCGTGATACGGCGTTGGATGATCGCGAAGATGACCAGCGAGGGCAGCGTGGCGAGGAAGGCGGCCGCCGCCAGCGGACCGAGGTCGGCTACGCCCTCCGCACCGATGAAGTGGGTGAGGACGACCGGCAGGGTCTGTTTGTCCGCGGTCTTCAGCAGCACGAGCGCGAAGAAGAACTCGTTCCACGCGGTGATGAACGCGAACAGAGCCGTCGCCACGATCCCGGGCGCGAGCAGCGGCGCCGTCACCGACACCAGGGTCCTGAGGCGCCCGGCCCCGTCGACGGCCGCCGCCTCCTCCAGTTCGGCCGGCACGGCACGGACGTATCCGACGAGCATCCACAGCGCGAACGGCAGCGCCCACACGACGTACACCATGACCAGACCCACCAGGGAGTTGATCAGCCGCAGGTTCTTCAGCACCAGGAACAGCGGGATGATCACCAGCACGAGCGGGAACGCCTGGCTGACCACCACCCAGCCCGTCGCGGCCTTCGCGAGCCGGGTGCGGTGGCGGGCCATGACGTAGGCCAGCGGGGTCGCGATCAGTACGGCGATCACGGCGGCGGCGAGCGCGGCGAGCAGGGAGTTTCCGGCGGCGCGCAGCAGGGGCTGTTCGTCGAAGGCCTGCCGGAAGTTGTCGAGCGTGGGATCCCGGGGGATCCAGGTGGGGTGCAGACTGCCCAGTTCCCGGGGGGACTTGAAGGCGGTGGAGACCAGCCAGAGGAAGGGGAAGGCGAGGAAGACGAGATAGGCGAGGAGGGCGGCGTACTGGCCGACGCGGCCGGAGGTGCTGGTCCTCATGTCTGGTCACCCCCCTTGAGGCGGCCCGTGAGGAAGAGGGCCAGGAGGACGGAGACGGCCGCGACCATCACGAGACCCATCGCGGCCGCGTACCCGAACTGGCCGTAGCGGAAGGCTTCCTCGTAGGCGAAGAGCATGGGGAGGCGGGTGCGGCCGCCGGGTCCCCCGCTGGTCAGCACGTAGACCAGCGCGAACGAGTTGAAGTTCCAGATGAAGTTGAGCGCGGTGATCGCGAGGGCGACCGGTCTGAGGGCGGGCCAGGTGACCGTGCGGAATCGTCGCCAGGCGCCCGCGCCGTCCATCGCGGCCGCTTCGTGGAGTTCGCGCGGGGTGTTCTGGAGGCCGGCGAGCAGGGTGACCGTCGTCTGAGGCATCCCTGCCCAGACGCCGACGACGATCACGGCGGGCAGAGCGGTGGACAGACCACTGAGCCAGTCACGGCCGTCGCCGAGACCGAGGGTGCGCAGGGTCTCGTTGAGCACGCCGGCGTCCGGGTTGTAGACGAGGCGCCACATGACACCGACGACGACCTCGGGCATGGCCCAGGGGATGATCGCGAGGGCGCGGGCGAGCCAGCGAAGCTTGAGGTCCTGGTCGAGCAGCAGGGCGAGGCCGAGCGCCAGCAGGAACTGCGGCACGGTCACGCCGACCGCCCACACCAGACCGATCCGGAACGACTCCCAGAACAGCGTGTCGTGCAGCAGGTCCTGGAAGTTGAGGCCGCCGATCCACTGGGTGGCCCGGGTCCGGCCCGACTGGGCGTCGGTGAAGGCCAGCAAAATCCCGTACAGCAGGGGCCCCACACTCAGCACCAGGATCGGGATCAGCGCGGGCAGCACCAGGAACCAGGCCCCCTGACCGGAAGGGCGCCGGTCGCCCTCGGCCCGCGGAGCGCCGCGCGCCGGCCGCTCCGTCGCGGTCACCAAGGTCACGTCATCGACTCCTTCGCGCGGCTCGTGACGATCCGGCCCTCCCGGCCTGGGCCTCCGTCATGGTCGTGAAGGGGATATGCGCCGTCAAGGCAGCGCGCACACCGGCCCACCTGTGGGAATGCGAGACTGACCGGGCGATGGCGCGAACTCGACGCCGTGCGCGGTGGCACTGCACAGGCATGCGGGACATGTCAGAACCGGGAGGCCGGACGATGGACGAGACACGGGCGCGGGACGTACTGGAGGCGGCGGGGCTGCCGGCGGGGTCCGCGCAGCTGCTCGCCCTCGGGGAGAACGCCGTGTTCGCCGCCGGTGACCTGGTCGTCAAGGTGGGACGCGACGCCGAGCTCCTCGACCGGGCACGCCGGGAACTGGACATCGCCGGGTGGCTCGCGGAGGCGGGGGTGCCGGCGGTGCGGGCGGCCGAGCCGAAGGCGCGGTTGGTGGAGGGCCACCCGGTGACGTTGTGGCACCGGCTTCCCGACGCCGTACGGCCCGCCGAGGCGCGGGATTTGGCCGAAGTCCTACGTGTGGTGCACGCGCTGCCGGCCCCGCCTTTCGAGTTGCCTCCCCGTGAGCTGCTGGGGGGTGTCGAGCGGTGGCTGCGGCTTGCGGGCGATGCGGTCGACCCCGCTGACGCGGCGTACCTCCGTGAGCGGCGGGACGGTTTCGCGGCGGCCGCGACTGCGGTGACACCTCATCTGGAGCCGGGGCCGATCCACGGTGACGCGCTTCCCCGCAATGTCCATGTGGGGCCGGGCGGGCCGGTTCTCGTCGATCTGGAGACGTTCTCCTCGGATCTGCGGGAGCACGATCTGGTGGTCATGGTGTTGTCCCGGGACCGGTACGGGTTGCCTGCGGCGGCCTATGACTCCTTCACCACCGCTTACGGGTGGGACGTGCGGGAGTGGGAGGGCTGCGCGGTGCTTCGGGGAGCCCGGGAGACGGCCAGTTGTGCGTGGGTGGCTCAGCACGCACCGTCGAATCCCAGGGCTCTTGCCGAGTTCGAGAGGCGGGTCGCGTCCTTGCGGGACGGCGACGAGACGGTGCGGTGGTATTCGTTCTGACCGGTGGGCGCCCCTAGGGAGTCGACTCCCCCCGAATCAGCAGGGCGGCCGACCTCAGCTCCGTGAGAACCGAGCGCACCGCCCTCCTCGCCGTCCTCTCCGGGCGGTACAGCGCGTCGATGTGACGTCTCGCCTGGACGCCGCTCAAGGGTCTCAACACCAGTGCCGGATGCCGGCGCATCGTCCAGCGGGGCATCAACGCCAGGCCGCCGCCCGCCGCCACCGCCTCTGCCGCCACGGCGAACTCGTTGATGCGATGGGCCAGGTGGAGGCGGCGCCCCGCTGCCGCCGCGATGGCCTCGATGGTGGCCATGACCGGGAAGCCGTCGTGGACGGTGATCCAGGGTTCGTCGGCCACGTCTGCCGGGGTCACCCGGCGCCTGGCCGCCAGCGGGTGGTCGGCGGGCATGGCCACGTCCAGGGGTTCCCGCAGGAGCGTGGTGGCCGTCACCGTGGGCGGCCAGGCGGGGGCGTGGTCGAGGCGGTGGGCCAGGACGATGTCGTACTCGCGGGTCAGGCGCGGGAAGTCCTCCTGCGGCACGTCCTCGTCGGCCAGCCTGGGCACGGGGGCGCCGGGATCGGCGAGGGCGCGCAGCAGCAGGGGGAAGAAGGCCGCACCCGCGCTGTGGAAGGCCGCCACCGAGACCTCGCCGCCGGGCCGGTCCACGAACTCCTCGACCGTGTGCCGCGCGCGAGCCAGCGCCGTCTCCACCTCGATGGCCGCGGCCGCCAGCGCCTGACCGGCCTCCGTGAGCACCAGCCTTCTGCCGTCGCGTTCGGTCAGCGGCACCCTGACCGAACGCTGCAACAGCCTGAGCTGCTGCGAGATCGCCGACGGGGTCACCAGCAGCGCCTCGGCGACCGCGGTGACGCTGCCCAGTTCGCCGAGTTCCCGCAGGATCCGCAGCTGTCGTTCGTCCACCACGACAGTGTAGAAGCACTAAAAGATCGTTTAAGAAGCTGGATCTAGGCTTCAGAGACGGATCGGTGCAGGGTGGGCGGGTGTCCGACGCCCGCCGTACCGACGTGGTACTCCTGCTGGTCGCGATCGTCTGGGGTTCGAGTTATCTCTCCGCCCAGACAGCGACGTCCGCCCTCCCTGTCCTGCTGGTGCTCCTCGTCCGCTACGCCCTGTCCGCGCTCGCCTGCCTGGGAGTCGTCGCCTTCCCCGGGCGAGGGCCGCGCCGGTGGACCCGTGAGGAGCTGCGGGCGGGGGTACCCCTGGGCTTCACCCAGGCCGCCGTCCTCGTGGTCGAGACCTACGGCGTCGCCCACACCAGCGCCGCCAACGCGGGCCTCATCATCAGCCTGACCATCGTCCTCACGCCCCTTCTCGACCGCACCGGTCACCGGGGCGGTCTGCCGCCGGTGTTCTACGCGGCCGCCGGTGTGTGCGTTCTGGCCGTCGGGCTCCTCATGGCGGGCAACGGCTTCCACGCGCCCCGCCTCGGCGACCTGTTGATGCTCGGCGCCGCGGTCGTACGGGCCGGCCATGTCGCACTCGTCGGACGGCTCACCGCGGGCCGGGCGATACGGCCGCTGCACCTCACGACCGTGCAGACCCTCGTCGGCACGGTCCTGTTCCTCCCCCTGGCCGCGCACGGTCTTCCGGCCCTGGCCCACGCGGCCCCGGCCACCTGGACACAACTGCTCTATCTCGCCCTGTTCTGCAGTGTGTTCGCCTTCCTCGCCCAGACCTGGGCGGTGCAGCGCACCTCGGCCAGCCGGGCCAGTCTGCTGCTGGGCACCGAGCCGATCTGGGCCGCGGCGGCAGGGGTCGCCCTGGGCGGCGAGCACTTCACCGCACTGACCGGGCTCGGAGCGGTCATGATGATCGCCGGCACCTACTGGGGGCAGTCCGTGGAGCGTGCCCATCGCGCAACCGCCTTGCCCCGCACCGCAGTTCATCCCACCCAAGAGGACACCCGATGCCCGGCGACGACGCCTACGACACCGACACCGACACCCACGACACCCACGACCGTCTGATCTCCCTGCTCGACGCCTCCTCCGTCGACTACCAGCTGATCGACCACGCACCCGAGGGCACCACCGACGCCGTGTGCGCGCTGCGCGGGCATCCCGCCTCCGAGGCCGCGAAGTGCATCGTGCTGCGGGTCAAGGTGGACCGCCGGACCACCCGGCATGTGCTCGCGGTCGTCCCCGGGGACCGGCGCGTGGACCTGGACGCGGTCCGGGCGCTGTTCGCCGCGCGCTATGTCGGGTTCAGCGATGCGCAGACCGCCGAGCGGCTGGCCCGCGCGATCCCCGGTACGGTCCTGCCGTTCAGCTTCGATCCCGAGCTGGAGGTCGTCGCCGATCCGGAGGTCGTGAAGCAGCCCCGGCTGTACTTCAACGCCGCCCGGCTGGACCGGTCGCTGTGCATGTCGGGGGCCGACTACGAGCGGTTGGCGAAGCCGAGGGTGGAGCCCGTCGCGAGTCCTCCGCTGTCGGATTCGCTGCCGGGGTGACGCCCTCTCACACCGTCTCGTCGGCCGGCTCGCGCAGCGGCCAGACGCCGTCGACCACGGCCGTCGCGTCGCCCTTGCGGCGCAGGAAGCTCTGGAAGTCCGCCGCCCACTCGGCATACCACTCGATCTGGCGGTGGTGGAGCTCCGCCGGTCCGAGGGCCGCGACCTTCGGGTGGCGCACGGCTATCGCGCAGGCCAGCCGGGCCGCGGCGAGCGCGTCGGCACAGGCGTCATGGGCGGTGTCGAGCGCGACGCCGTACTCCGTGCAGACCGCTTCGAGGTTGCGCTTGCCTCGGCGGTAGCGGTCCACCGAGCGGTCGATGGTGTACGGGTCGATGACCGGTGCGGGGTCGAGGCCGCCCAGGCGCTCACGCAGGGACGGCAGGCCGTAGCGGCGCAGTTCGGCGGAGAGGAGGCTCAGGTCGAAGGCGGCGTTGTAGGCGACGACCGGGACGCCCGTCTTCCAGTAGGTCGTGAGGACGTCCGCGATGGCGTCGGCGACCTGGTCGGCGGGGCGGCCCTCGGCGGCCGCCCGCTCGTTGCTGATCCCGTGGACCGCCACGGCGTCCGCCGGGATCTCCATGCCCGGATCCGCCAGCCACTCCCGGCGCCCCAGGGACTGCCCGTCCCTGAGCTCGATCACGGCAGCCGTGACGATGCGCGCCTCGCGCGGATCGGTGCCGGTGGTCTCCAGGTCGAAGCCGATCAGCAGCTCTCGGTGCCAGCCCATGGGCGGTCCCCCTTCTTGGTGGTGCTTTCCCCCAGTGGTCTCCACCTTCCCATGGGCCACTGACAATCAGAGGACCGCATTCCGCTTGGCATCGCCGACACACCGGAAACCGGGGACACTTCAGGACACCGGACGCGAATCCGCCCAGTTCGTCTCGAACTCCTCGCGGTAGGTGGGGAAGAGACCGCTGTCGTCCACATCGCCCGCCTTGACCAACCGGTTTCCGTTGCGCAGCACGAGGACCGGTGCCTCCATGCCCCGCGACCGGCGCAGATAGGACTGCACGACCGCGATCCCGTCCGAGCCGTCGCCGTCCACGAGGTAGGCCGTGAAGCGCGGGGTGTCGTCGTAGACCTGGATCTCGAAGGCGCCCGGATCACGCAGCCTGGACCGCACCCGGCGCATGTGCAGGATGTTCATCTCGACGGCCCGGCTCAACTCGCCGCGCTTCAGGCCCAGTTCCCGCTCGCGACGCTTGACCGCGCTGGAGGCCGGGTTCAGGAACAGCAGCCGCACCCGGCAGCCGCCCTCGGCGAGCCGCACCAGACGGCGGCCGGAGAAGTTCTGCACGAGGAGGTTCAGGCCGATGCCCACGGCGTCGAGGCGCCGGGCGCCGCCGAAGATGTCCTCGGCGGGGAACTGGCGCAACAGCCGCACCCGGTCGGGATGTACGGCGACCACGTCGGCGTACCGGTCGCCGACCAGGTCCTCGACCGCGTCGACCGGCAGTCGGCGGGCGGACGGCACGTCGCCGCCGGCGCCGAGTATCTCGAGCAGCTTGGCGGCCGCGCGCTCGGCCTGGCCGAGGACCGCCTCGGACAGGGCCCGGTTGCGGGAGACGACGTTGCGCGTCACCTCCAGCTCGTCCAGGGCCAGTTCGACGTCCCGGCGGTCGTCGAAGTAGGGCTCGAAGCAGGGCCAGTGCTGCACCATCAGCTCGCGCAGCTGGGGCAGGGTGAGGAAGCTGAGGACGTTGTCGTCGGCGGGGTCGAGCAGATAGCCCTTGCGGCGGCTGACCTCGCGGACCGCGACCGCGCGCTGGACCCACTCCTGTCCGGCGGGTCCGGCGGCCGCGACCACCCAGTCGTCGTGGCCGTGGACGGGTTCGTAGATGGGACGCAGAACAGCGGCCACGACAGCCCGTAGCCGCTGTTCGACGAGGTTCAGCCAGATGTAGGCACGGCCCGCCCGCTGGGCGCGCGTCCGTACCTCGCGCCAGGCGTCGGCGTCCCAGTCCAGCTCCGGCCCGATCGTCGCTCCCGCGTCCATCGGCCGAGCCAGGGACACCGTGCCGGGCGGGGCGTCTGCGGAGTTCCCCTCGTGACCCTCGTCACCAGGGGGCAACTCCAGCCCTCCCGAGCCCACCCGCGCACCGCCTTCCGCTCCCCCGGCATCACCCGGGGGTTCCGCCCCACCCAACGATCAAGGAAGGGTACTCCGGGAGCGGTCGGCGGTGCAGCCGGATGGACAGGGTCAATCTCAACTACCGGGCTCCCAGTGGCCGTTCTGCCCGGCGAGCTCGGCCGGAGTGAGCGGGTTCATAGCCGTGACGTCCCTGGGGGCGATGGAGAATCCCTGCCAGTGGACCGGCATGGGCTGCTGGTCCTCGTCCCGGGCGACGTGGTGGAAGCCCACGTTCATCCAGACCACCGGGTGGGTGAGGGTCTGGCCGTTGACCCACTTGTCGACGGACGTGCCCGCCCCGGCTCCGCAGTTGCCGGGGTTGTTGCTGGCGAACTGCTCGCACGGGTTGTACTCGGTGAAGTACACGTCGTGCTTGGTGAAGGAGCGTGCCGGGTACTTGGTGCTGGGACCGGGGACGATCTCGTACGACCGCGAGTGCCAGTCCTTGTTCTTGCCGACCGCGCTGACCATGCGCCACCAGCGGTAGCTCTTGGCGTCGCCCGCGAGTTCCTTGGTGACCGGGGTGCGAGTGGTCTTGACGGTGGCGGTCTGCTGGCCCTGGGCGGCCGCGGTGACCGTGGAGTCGTACTGCTCGACCCGGTTCTTGGAGGAACTGTCGAGGGCGAAGTCCAGGCGCCAGAAGGCGTTGTGGCTGTGGCTGGTGGCCTGGGCGCGGGGGCCCTTGCCGATGGGCCAGCCGCGGCCGTCGCCGGCGTCGTAGTCCTCGTAGGAGAGACTGCCGGTCGCGCCGAGGTTCATGGTGATGGTGCCGTCGTCCTGGAAGCGCCACTCGGTCATGTACTCGTACCAGCCGACCTGGTTGACCGAGTAGACGAGCAGGTCCTTGCCCTGCGCCTGGTAGACCTTGTTCGCGCTGTCGCCCTGCATGCGGTAGGCGTGGCCGCGGGAGCGGGTGGTGGTGCACAGGCCGTTGACGTTCTCGTGGTCCGGGTCCCAGGAGTCCGGGACCTTGACGCTCTTGATGGTGCCGCCGGGGCACTCGCCCGGGTCCAGGTTCATCAGGCCCTGGGCGAAGCCGAAGCCCGTCAGGTCGTCGTACTCGACGCTGCCGTCGTCGTAGGGGACGTGGATCTGGCCGAGCCTGGCGCTGTTGAGGACCTTGATCGGCGCGGTCTCGCCCTTGGGCTGGTAGGAGATGTCCTCCAGGACGAGCCCGGCCTTGCTGTCGTAGCGCCAGCACATCCGCCAGGTCGTACCGCTGGAGAGCGTCTGCTCGATCTTGTAGGCGCTGCTGCACTCCGCCGCGGCCGGGGCGGCGGCCTTGGGCTGGGCGGCGGCCGGTCCCGCACCGGTCGTGACACCGGCGGCCAGCGCGGCCACGGACACGCCGAGGGCCGCGTGCCTGCGCGCGCGGCTGATTCTGTTGACACGCATGAAGGAATGACTCCCTTGCGGAAGGAGCAGGTGGGAAAAGTGGACGGAGGGAGGCGGATCAGCTCTCGAGCTTGGCGACCTTGCGGGCGCTCAGATCGATCACGAAGGCCCTGGCGTCGATCCAGGGGCCGTTCTTCACCTTCGGGAACAACCGCACGCAGCGGTGCTCGCCGCACTTGTCGAGCACGGCGGGCTGGCCGCCCGGGACGGCCCGGTACACGGCGCCGGTGAGCAGCAGCTGGTTCGGGTCGGTGAGTTCCTTGTCGGTGGCGTCCTTGTAGTCGGCCTTCAGGTCCGCGCCGAGCGGGTCGGCGATCAGAAGGCTCGCGGCCTCCGCGTACTCGGCGCTGCTCAGCGGCGGCTGGACGCCGTGCTGGGTGCCGGTCGCGACGATCTTGCCGCTGTCGAGATCGACGGTCCTGGTGACGAGGGTGTCGTCCCGGTAGTCGTAGAACGTCACGTTGGCGCGGCGGGGCGCGTTCGGGTCGTCCAGTTCGTCGACCTTGGGATCGGCGAGGTCCACGGTGAGGCGTTCCGGGCCGCGGTCGCCCTCGACGTCCTCACTGGTGTTGAGCAGCTGCGGGTTCACGGCGATCTGCTCGACCCGCTGGATCTCGTCGTCGGTGAGCGGGTCGCGGCCCTTGCCCTTCGCACCCTCGGCGGCCGGCGCCTTTTCCACGACCCCGGGCGTGACGGCCCCGTCCGCGCCCCCGCCCGCCTGCGCCGCGGACTGTCCCGAGGCCGCCTTGCCGCCTCCGGTGTCGTCCGCCCCCGCCGTCCCCGGCAGGGTGATCCCGACCATCACGGCGGTCCCGGCCACCGCGATGGCCGCACCTGCCACCACCTTCCCGAGGTGGCGGTGCACTATCTTGCGCACATCTTCCCCCTACTCCCCGGGCATGTCCGGGAGTATGTGTATGCCCCGATATTTCGGCAAAGAGCGGTTATGTAATCGCCCTCCGCACCGGTCGATCGGTAAGAGGGACGTAAGTCATAGGTGGTTCCATCACTTTCGGGGACACTCGGGGCCAAGGGGCCCCACGTGGCGCGGGACAGCTGAAAGAGTCGTTGCATGCAGGTCTGGCCTGGAGAGGCGTATCCACTCGGTGCCACGTACGACGGCGCCGGTACCAACTTCGCGGTCTTCACCGAAGCCGCGAACCGAGTAGAGCTGTGTCTTTTGCACGACGACGGCTCGGAAACGGCGGTGGAACTGCGCGAGAGCGACGCGTTCGTCCGGCACGCGTATCTGCCCGGCGTGATGCCCGGACAGCGCTACGGCTTCCGCGCGCACGGCCCGTACGCTCCCGAGCGCGGCCTGCGCTGCAACTCCTCGAAGCTGCTGCTCGACCCGTACGCGCGCGCGATCAGTGGTTCGATCCGCTGGGGCGAGGAGGTGTACGGCTACCACTTCGACTCGCCCGACAAGCGCAACGATCTCGACTCGGCGCCGCACACCATGACGTCGGTCGTGGTCAACCCGTACTTCGACTGGGGCGACGACCGGCGGCCGCGGATCGGGTACCACGAGACGGTGATCTACGAGGCGCACGTCAAGGGCCTCACCATGCGGCACCCGGGGCTCCCCGAGGAGCTGCGCGGCACCTACGCCGCCCTCGCGCACCCCGCGATCATCGAGCACCTGGTGGAGCTCGGCGTCACCACCCTGGAGCTGATGCCGGTCCACCAGTTCGTGAACGACCACCGCCTGGTCGACATGGGCCTGAACAATTACTGGGGCTACAACACGATCGGTTTCTTCGCCCCGCACAACGCGTACGCCTCCTGGGGCGACCGCGGCCAGCAGGTCCTGGAGTTCAAGTCGGCGGTCAGGGCGCTGCACGAGGCCGGCATCGAGGTCATCCTGGACGTCGTCTACAACCACACCGCCGAGGGCAACCACCTGGGCCCGACACTGTCCTTCAAGGGCCTGGACAACCCGCAGTACTACCGCCTGACCGACGACCAGCGGTACTACATGGACACCACGGGCACCGGGAACTCCCTGCTGATGCGGTCCCCGCACGTCCTTCAGCTGATCATGGACTCGCTGCGCTACTGGGTCACCGAGATGCACGTCGACGGCTTCCGTTTCGACCTCGCGGCCACCCTGGCCCGGCAGTTCCACGAGGTGGACCGGCTGTCGTCGTTCTTCGACCTGGTGCAGCAGGACCCGGTGGTCTCCCAGGTGAAGCTGATCGCCGAGCCCTGGGACGTCGGCGAGGGCGGCTACCAGGTGGGCAACTTCCCGCCGCTGTGGACCGAGTGGAACGGCAAGTACCGCGACACCGTGCGGGACCTGTGGCGGGGCGAGCCGCGCGCGCTGGCGGAGTTCGCGTCCCGGCTGACCGGTTCCTCCGACCTCTACCAGGACGACGGCCGGCGTCCGCTGGCCTCGATCAACTTCGTCACCTGCCACGACGGGTTCACCCTGCACGACCTCGTCTCGTACAACGACAAGCACAACGAGGCCAACGGCGAGGACAACCGCGACGGCGAGAGCCACAACCGGTCCTGGAACTGCGGGACGGAGGGCGAGACCAACGATCCCGCGGTGCGGGAGCTGCGCGCCCGCCAGATGCGCAACTTCATCGCCACGCTGATGCTGTCCCAGGGCGTGCCGATGATCAGCCACGGCGACGAGGTCGCGCGCACCCAGCGCGGCAACAACAACGCCTACTGCCAGGACAGCGAGCTGGCCTGGGTCCAGTGGCCGGAGGAGGCCGGGGACGGGGCGGCGGGGCTCGGCGCCGAGCTGCTGGCCTTCACGCGCGCGATGGTGTGGCTGCGCAAGGACCATCCGGTCTTGCGGCGCCGTCGCTTCTTCCACGGGCGGCCCGTGGAGGGGACCCACGGCGAGCTGTCGGACATCGCCTGGTTCACCCCCCAGGGCAAGGAGATGACCCAGCATGACTGGGACCGGGCGCAGGCCTCGGCGCTGACGGTCTTCCTCAACGGCAACGCGATCTCCGAGCCCGGCCCCCGCGGGGAACGGATCACCGACGACTCGTTCCTGCTGATGTTCAACGCCTCCCCCAAGACGCTGGACTTCGTGGTGCCGGTCAACCACGGCCGGCAGTGGGAGGTCGTGGTCGACACCGCCGTCCCGGACGGGGTGCCCCCGGGCACGGGGGCGAAGGTGCAGGCCGGGGACCGGCTGACGCTGGTGGACCGCAGCATGGCGGTGCTGCGACGGCCCGTCTAGCGGAGCGGGCCGGTGGCGGCGTCGGCGTCGGCGTCGGCGTCGGCGTCGGGACGGTAGCGTCGTGCCGTTGGCGGTGACGTCGGGACGGTAGCGTCCCGACGTCCGCGTCCCGTGCACATGGAGCATGCGATGACACGAAAGGCCGCAAGGCGGGTACGTAGGTCTGCATGACACCTGAGCGACCCGACCCGTCGGCGCCGACGGCCACGTACCGGCTGCAGCTGCAGCCCGAGTTCCCGTTCGCGGCCGCGGCGGCTGCCGTGCCGTACCTGGCCTCGTTGGGCGTCTCGCATCTGCACCTGTCCCCCGTCCTGGAGTCCGTCCCCGGTTCGACACACGGCTACGACGTCGTGGACCACGCGCGCGTGCGCGACGAACTGGGCGGTGAGGACGGGCTGCGGGCACTGTCGCGCACCGCGCGCGAGCACGGGCTCGGTCTGGTGGCGGACATCGTGCCGAACCACATGGCGATGGACCCGCGCCACAACCACGCCCTGTGGGAGGTGCTGCGGGAGGGCCCGAAGTCGCCCTACGCGCGATGGTTCGACATCGACTGGGAGGCGCAGGGCGGCCAGGTACTGCTGCCGGTGCTGGGGCATCCGGCCGGCGACGAGCTCGGCAACCTCACGGTGGACGGTGAGGTGCTGCGCTACTACGACCATGTGTTCCCGCTCCGCGAGGGCACCGGGGAACTCCCCCTGCCGCAGCTCCTGGACGCGCAGTGGTACCGGCCGGTGTGGTGGCGGCTGGCCCGTACGGAGCTCAACTACCGGCGTTTCTTCAGCATCTCGGAGCTGATCGGGGTGCGGGTCGAGGACCCCGAGGTGTTCGAGGCCACCCACGCCAAGATCCTCCAGCTGCTGCACGAGGGCGTGCTCGACGGGCTGCGGGTCGACCACCCCGACGGCCTCGCCGACCCCGACACGTACCTCCAGCGGCTCCACCAGGCGACCGGCGGGCGCTGGACGGTCGTGGAGAAGATCCTGGCGGACGGGGAGCGGCTGCCGGCGGCCTGGCCCGTGGCGGGGACGACGGGGTACGACGCCCTGAGGCAGATCGACGGGCTGTTCACGGACCCGGCGGGGTTCGGGGAACTCCTCGGCCAGTACCGGCGGTTCGCCGCCCCGCAGACCGACCGCGGGGGCGACTGGGCCGCGACGGCACGCCGGGCGGCGTACAAGGTGATCACGCACGAGCTGGCCGCCGAGACGGACCGCCTGACCCGGGTCGCGGCACGCGTGTGTGCCACGTCGTCGGAGCCCGCGCTGCGCGACCGGGCGCCCTGGGCGCTGCGCACCGCGCTCCAGGAACTGCTGGTGCGGATGGAGGTCTACCGGCCCTACGGCTCTTCGGACGCCGCCCGTGTCGTCACCGAGGAGACCGCTGCCGAGGCCCGGCTCGCCTTCGTGGTCCCCGAGGAGGCGGGCGCCGTCGACGTCGTACGGGATCTGGTGCTGGGGCGGGCCGGGGACGGGCCGGACCACGTGGAGTTCCGGACCCGGTTCGCGCAGACCGCGTCGGCGCTGCGGGCCAAGTCCGTGGAGGACACGGCGTTCTACCGGTACGTGCCGCTGCTGTCGGCGACGGAGGTGGGTGGGAATCCCGGGAGCCCTGCCGTCTCGCCCGAGGACTTCCACGCCTACTGCACGCGCGTGCAGCGCGACTGGCCGCTGACGGGAACCGTGGTGTCGACGCACGACACCAAGCGCAGTGCCGATGTGCGGGCGGCCCTGGCCGTGCTCACCGAGTGCCCCGAGTGGTGGGCGGACACGCTGGCCGAGGTGACCCGCACCGGTGACGGTGTGCCGGACGCGCAGCTGGCGTGGGCGGCCTGGCAGTCGGCGTTCGGCCTCGGTCCCGCGGCCCCGGAGCGGGTGCGGGAGGCGCTGCTGAAGCATGTGCGCGAGGCGGGGCTGTACACGAGCTGGACGGAGCAGGAACCGGCGTACGAGGAGGCGGTGGCGCGGTTCGTCACGGCCGGCCCGTGCGGGCCGCAGGGCGAGCAGGTGGCCGCGTTGCGCGATCGGCTCGACCCGCACATCCGGGCGAACGAGCTGGGGACGGCCCTGGTGCAGCTGACGATGCCCGGGGTGCCCGATGTGTACCAGGGCACGGAGGCCAGGTACCTGGCGCTGGTGGACCCCGACAACCGGCGGCCGGTGCGGTTCCCGCCGGAGGACTCCGGGGACAAGGGCGCGCTCACGGCCGCGGCGCTGCGGCTGCGCCGGCGTCGGCCGGACGTCTTCGGTGACGCGGCGACGTACACGCCGCTGGCCACGGAGGGGCCCTCGGCGGCGCACTGCGTGGCGTTCGCGCGCTCCGGGGAGGTCGTCACCGCGGTGACCCGGCTGTCGCTGCGGCTGGCGGAGGCGGGCGGCTGGGGGGAGACGGTGCTGCCGCTGCCGCCGGGCGTCTGGCGCGATGTGCTGGTACCGGAGCGGGAGTTCTCCGGGCACGCGCGCGTGGCGGAGCTCCTGGGCGAGTCGCCGGTGGCGCTGCTGGAGCGGGTCGCCACGGACTGACTGGGCGAGGCCGGTGCGGCCGACAGGAGCTTCTCGAAGCCCTCCTGGTCGACGAAGTCGCGGCGGACCGGGTCGTGGGAGAACCACGCAGGGCTCGCCGACCGGCAGCCTCGGCGGCGGCCGTCCGTACGGTGGTCGAGGTGTGTTCGCCCGTGGACACGTGACGGTGCCGCGGGTGACCACCATGCCGTTGACCGCGGGGGCCAAGGGGATGGTGCACGGGCAGGGCGGGACGGTGAAGGTCGTGGCCGAGGCCGGCGGCGGGGGGTCGGCGAGGCGTTCCTGACCCCGGCCGGGCGCGGCCTGCACCAGCAGTGATGCCGGGGCCCGCTGCGGCGGGGCGCGGAGGCGCGGGCAACCCCGTTGGCACCTACGGCTTGACCGGCGCCGGTAAATGCTTCTGGGCGCCCCCTGGCGGCTCCCCCATGGCGTGCTTGACAGCCCAACCAGACCGTGGGGTACTGCGGAATGCGAGGCCGGTCGGACATATCGGGGGTGAGTCTGCTGCCGGAGCTGCGCTACCCCACGGTGACCGAACTGGTGTGGTCCGCGCGGGCGTTGGCCGCACAGCGGCCCGGCGACTGCCGACTGTGGCAGGTGGGTGTCTCGCGCGCGGGCAGACCCCTCCATGTGCTGTCGGTCGGCCAGGCCCGGCGAGCCGTCCTGGTGGTCGCGGGCGCCCACGCCAACGAACCGGCAGGCGGCCCCGCGGCTCTGGCGGTGGCCCGGCGGGTGCTGGCCGAGCCGGAGTTGCGGGCGGACACGTCCTGGCACTTCCTGCTGTGCGCGGATCCCGACGGGGCGAGCCTGCATGTGACCCCGGCGCCGCGCAGTCTCTTCGACTACCACCTCGGCTTCTTCCGGCCGGCCGGGGCGGAGCAGCCGGAGTGGGCGCCCGCGATGCTGCCGCCGGACCGTCTGCCGCCCGAGACCCGTGCCCTGACCGGGGTGATCGACGCACTGCGGCCCTACGTCCAGGTGACCCTGCACGGCACCGATCTGGGCGGCAGCTGGGTGCAGTTGACGAAGGACGTGCCCGGGATCGCCGAGCCCTTCGCCAAGTCCGCGGCGGAGCTGCACATTCCGGTGGAGACGGGTGCCTCGGACGCGGCGGGCTGGCCGGCGTCCGGACCGGGCGTGCATGTGATGCCGGCGCCGGGTGCCGGGGCGGCGTACCCGAGCATGCCGGACGACGCGCGGCTCAGCACCTGGTACCACGCGCACCGCTACGGCGGTCTGACCGCGGTGGTCGAGGTACCGATGTGGGCGAGCGACCAGGTGGACGATCCGGCGCCGCATCCGGCGCCGGCGGCGGCGATGCGGCGGCTGGCGGGCCGGCTGCTGCGTCAGTCACGGGCGGTGGATCAGGTACTGGCGGACGCGCTGCCACGCCTCGACGGCGTCGGCGGGCCGCTGCTGCGGGCCGCGACCTGGGGCCTGGAGCTGGTGCCGGGGCTGGCCGCGGACTGGATCCACACGCGGCCCGCCGACGACACGAAGGCGTACATCGGCAGTGTGGACGCGTTCTCCCGCCGGCTGCCGCTGCGGGCCGCGGCCATGCTGCTGCGGGTCCTGCGGGAGACCGACGACCGCGCGGCACCGCGTCTGGAACGGCTCGTCGAGGCGTGGAGCGAGTCCTTCGCGGAGCGGTTCGGGGCCCGCTGGGTGCCGCTGGAACACCAGATCGAGCACCAGGCCCGCACGATCGTGGCGGTGGCGCTGCACGCGCGTGTGCGGGCCGGCTGAGCCGGCCTCGCCCCACGCGCGTGGCCGTCAGCCGTCCAGGGCGAAGACCGCCCCGGTCCGCGCCCCCATCACACAGTTGTTCGAGAAGGTCTGCCGGTAGTCGACCGGTCGGCCGTTCCACTGCCCTCGGGCCTGGACGGTGACCGGCGCGTAGAGCATCGGGCAGTAGACGTCCGCGGCCGGAAGGGCGTCGATGTCGCCGCCGACGGAGTCCAGTTGGGCGCAGGCCTCGGCGGCCCGGCTGTGGCCCTGGGGCGGGTCGCACAGCAGGAGGGTGCCGCGGGTGTCGCTGGAGCGGCCGTCGCCCGTGGTCACCATGAGGTAGAGCTGGTCGCCGCCGGCGGAGGACCGGGCCGTCGCGGGGGCCGCGGCAGCGAGAAGCAGGGCGGTCGCCGCCGTCAGGGCCACGTGGGCCGCTCGCCGTACCGCTGTCGTCGTCGCTGTGTTCGTGGAGGTCATTCCCGATGCATCGGCACGGCGGGCTCGGATCCCCACCCCGGCTCACCCGAACGGGAGCACGCGGGCGCGTCCCGGACGGCGAGTTCGAAGGCGGCGAGCACGACCCGGGACTGGTACTCGATCTGGCGCGGCACGGGGATCCAGCGGGCACCGCAGCCGTCGCGGTAGTCGGCGCACCAGAGGTCGATGAGCCGGTCCAGTTCCGGCAGCGCTCCGGCCGGGTCGGCGCCCGAACGGATCACGAGCTGGTGCAGGAGCCCGGCCGTGCGCAGGGCGAGGCGCCGCCCGGCGATGCGCAGCGCGGCCAGATGACCGGTGCTGAGCGGGGGCATCGGGCGGCCGCCGTCGGTGACGTCGGGGTCCCAGGCGTCGGCGAGTCCGGGGCAGACCAGTAAATAGTCCTCGACCGGGGCGAGCAGTCGCTCCGCGTCCGGGGCGGCCGAGACATGCGGGCGGATCCGCGCCAGGACGCCCTCCAGGAGCCGCGCGTCGCGGCGCAGCGTGTGGCTGACGGTACGCAGCACGGCGGCCGCGTCGGCGGGTGTGCTGCCGTCCTCGACGGCGGCCACGCCCCACATGGGCGACTCGACGACGGCGGTCACGGTGCCGTGCCGGTGCGGGTGGTACCAGGTCGACTCGACGGCGGCCTCGGTGATGGCGGCGGCCAGGTCGCCGCGGCGGGGCGGCGGGATCCGGTAGACGGCGGGGCCGAGACACGGCCAGTACAGGGTGTCGTACGGGCCGAGCTCGCGCGGGACGCGCAGCCGGGCCGCGGTGTGGGCGACGCGCCGGGCGAGACCGGGCAGGTCGCGGGTGAGTTCGACGAAGCCGCCGCCGACGTCGACCCCGTGCAGGGAGCACTGGAGGAAGGGCCGCAGTTCGTCCTGGAGGGCGAGGAGGGTGCGGGTCTCCGGCAGGGCGGCGGCCTCCGCGCCGTCGGGCAGCCATTCCGGCTGTTCGCCGAAGCCGGGCCGGAAGAAGTTCCGGAAGTAGCGGCCGAGGGAGTACGGGCCCCGCAGCCAGCCCTCGTTGCGGCGCAGGCCGTCGGGGTCGAGGCAGAGCAGCAGGTTCCAGGTGGCGTCGGCCCCTGCGGTGAGCCCGGGGTCGGCCAGGGCGCGCTCGGCCAGTCTGAGGACGGTGCCGCCGCCCACCGGCTCGTTGGCGTGCGGGCCGGCCACGACGAGGGCCTGACGGCTGCCGTGGCCGACGGAGAGCAGCCACAGGGGGTTTCCCGCGCGGGAGGTGCCGGCGCGGCGCAGCCGGGCCTCTGTGGGATGGCGGGCGACGAGCGCCGCCGCCCGCGCGCCGAGTTCGTCGACGGTCGGGTATCTGAGGAGGGGCGGCAGGGCACACCTCCACAATGTGGTGCCGTCGATTCACCTGGTGTACACGGTGTACGCACAGTCAGTCACGACTTGAGGGGTACGTCAACACCGCACGAAGGAAAGGGCGTTGGGCCGCGACCGCCCGTAAAGCCCAGGCCAGAGGTGAGGTTGGGCTCAGTTGACCGCGAGCCGGAAGGCCATCCGGCCGAACCCGACCTGATCACCCTCGCGGACGACGGCGGCGCCGATGACCCGTCGGCCGTTGACCGTGGTGCCGTTGGTGGAGCCGAGATCGCGCAGGACCCACATACCGCCCTGCCGGCTGAGTTCGGCGTGGACGCGGGAGACCGTCTCGTGGGTCAGCCGCAGGCCGTTCGCCGGGTCGCGGCCGATGCGCAGCGCGTGGCCGCTGCCGGGGTGCGGCAGCAGCAGCTTGGGCAGGCGCTCGGCCTGCCACGCCCTGCGCAGCCGCACGGTGAAACCGGAGACGGCCTCGACGGTACCGAACACCAGTCGGGAGACGCGGCTCTCCTGGGGCAGGTCCGCGGTGAGCACGGCGAGTTCGTCGGACCGGCGCGCGATGAGGGCCAGTTCCATGCGGCGCACGAACGTGTCGTGTGACAGGCGGCCCATGGCGACGCCGTCACGGAGCACCTTCAGCACCTTGTCGCGCTCCGCGTCGGACAGCCGCGCGGGGTACGTGTTGAACTCGAAGGACGACGTCACGTTGGTGATTGTCGGGCAGTGAACCCCGGGTGTCCAGAAAACGAGACAACGGCCGCCCCGGGCGCACACCTGACGACACCTGCCGCAAAGGGAAGGATTCTCGGGCGGATTGATCTCGTTTGAAGCACCATGGACGGGCTACAACACGGTGAGCAGACGAAGGGGAACCGTCCCGTGCAGTTCGAGGTGTGGGCACCGCAGGCCGACCGTGTGACGCTCCATTGCGAGGGCGCCACGCGCGCGTTGGAGCGCGATCCGGAGCGCTCGGGATGGTGGTGGGGTGAGGCGGAGGCCGGGGACGGCACCCGGTACGGCTTCGCGCTGGACGACGGCCCCGTGCTGCCCGACCCGCGCTCGCGCCGTCAGCCGGACGGCCCGGACGGACTCAGCGCCGTCGTCGAGCACGAGCGGTACACCTGGCGCACGCAGTGGGCGGGCCGTCCACTGCCGGGAGCGGTCCTCTACGAGCTGCACGTGGGCACCTACACGCCCGAGGGCACCCTGGACGCGGCCGCCGCCCGTCTCGACCATCTCGTCGAACTCGGCATCACCCACGTCGAGTTGATGCCGCTGTGCCCCTTCCCGGGGCGGCACGGCTGGGGCTACGAGGGCGTCTCCCTGTGGGCTGTGCACGAGCCCTACGGCGGCCCCGAGGCCCTGAAGCGCTTCGTCGACCGGGCGCACGAACTGGGTCTCGGGGTGGTCCTGGACGTGGTGCACAACCACCTGGGCCCCTCGGGCAACTACCTGCCCGCCTTCGGACCGTACTTCACCGACACGCACCACACGCCCTGGGGTTCCGCGGTCAACCTGGACGCCCCCGGCTCCGACGAGGTGCGCACGTATCTGCTGGGCAGCGCGGTGTCCTGGCTGCGGGACTACCGGATCGACGGACTGCGTCTGGACGCCGTGCACGCGCTCGCCGACACGCGTGCATGCCACTTCCTGGAGGAGCTGTCGACCGCTGTCGACACCCTCTCCACCGAACTGGGCCGGCCGCTGTTCCTCATCGCCGAGTCCGACCTCAACGATCCGCGGCTCATCACACCGCGCGCCCAGGGCGGTCTCGGGCTGCACGCGCAGTGGAACGACGACTTCCATCACGCCCTGCACACGGCGCTGACCGGCGAGTCCCAGGGCTACTACGCCGACTTCGCCCGCGCGCCCCTGGCCTCGCTCGCCAAGACCCTCACCGGCGGCTACTTCCACGACGGCACCTACTCCAGCTTCCGCGGCCGCAGCCACGGGCGTCCGCTGGACCCCACGCGCGTGGCGGCGCACCGGCTGCTCGGCTACTCCCAGACCCACGACCAGGTCGGCAACCGCGCCCAAGGAGACCGGCTTGCGGCGTCCCTCTCCCCCGGCCTGGTGGCCTGTGCGGCGGCGCTCGTGCTGACCGCGCCCTTCACCCCCATGCTGTTCATGGGTGAGGAGTGGGCGGCCGGCACGCCCTGGCAGTTCTTCACCGACCACACCGACCCCGAGCTCGCCGAGGCCGTACGCCGGGGCAGGCGGCGGGAGTTCGCGGAGCACGGCTGGGCCGAGGAGGACGTGCCCGACCCGCAGGACCCGGCGACCCGCGACCGCTCCTGCCTCGACTGGTCCGAGCTCGAACGCGAGCCCCACGCGCGGGTGCTGGCCTGGTACCGCCGGCTCCTCGCGCTGCGGCACGAGCAGCCGGACCTCACCGACCCCGACCTCGCCGACACCAAGGTCGCCTACGACGCGGACCAGCGCTGGCTGGCCTTCCGTCGCGGGGACGTCCGGGTGGCGGTGAACCTGGCGAAGTCGCCGGCAGCCATTCCCCTGGGGCCCCGCGAGGCCCGGGTCCTGGCGGCCTGGGAGCCGGTGGAGGCGCCGGGCGCGGACGGGGTGCTGCATGTGCCCGGGGAGTCGTGCGTGGTGCTGCTCCAGGCCTGACCTGACGGGACTCCTCCGGTTCACGGGGTAGCCGGCAGGGCGTTTCGCCCCTGCCGGCCGACGCGGGTCTGCAGGATGCGTCCGCGCACGGCGATCAGCGCGAGGTCGTCGCCCGTGGTGGGGATGTCGTGCAGGTAGGTGGCCGCCGCCCAGCAGATCAGCGCCAGTGGCAGCAGGATCGTGCACTGTCCGGCTCCGGCACGGTCGCGCGCCTCGGCCCCGGGGTGGAAGCAGGGTGGAAAAGACCGGGTGGAGCCGCCTACAACTCCGCGTCCGTCTCCTCGTCCCGCAGCTCGGTGACGCGTTCCAGCAGGATCGCCTCCCAGGCCCGCCGCAGCCGGGTGCGCAGGAGAGGCAGGGGCTCGGCGGCCCGCCTGTCCAGGCCCGCGGCGAGGCGGATCACGGTGTCGCAGCGGGCCAGCCACAGTCCGCGCAGGCAGGGGCGGGCGCCGTACCCGGCCAGGGTCGCGGCGCGGACGGCGGCGGGCGAGCCGACGGCCAGCGCGAGGCCCGCGATGTCCTCGGCGGGGTCGCCGACGACCGTGCCGGTCCAGTCGAGGACACCGCGCACCCGGCCGTCGCCGCTGATCACGAGGTGGTCGCCGGTCAGGGCGTGGTGCACCAGGACCGCGCTGCCGGGCTGCGCGGCGAGCTGGACCGCGCCCGGCGAGGTGAGCTGCTGGAGCCGGGCCGGGTCGAACTCGTCGGCCGCGTGAAGGAGTTCGGCGGCCCGGCCGGCCTCCCGGCGCAGCGCTTCCAGGGAACGCGGGGCGACGCGTGGGACGCCGAGCGCCTCGGCCTGCCGTAGCGGCACCTCGCGCAGCCCGGTGAGCAGGCCGGCCAGGTCGGCCTCGCCGACGGCGGACACGTCGTGCTCCTCGGCCGACCCGCCGGGCAGCCTGGTGTCGAGCGTGTAGGCCAGCCCGGGCGCCCACTCGCCCTGTGCCACGCTGGTCGGCACCGCGACCGGCATGTGCGGGCGGACGAGGTCGCGCAGCCGCAGTTCACGGCGTCTGCGCAGGGATGCCTCCCGGTCGCCGGCGAGGCGCAGGACGTGGCGGGTGCCGATCCACCAGGTGAAGTGCCCGCCGTCGGCGACGGGCCGGACCTCGGGCCCGCCGGCGTCGGGCGTGCCGGCCTTGAGCAGGGAACGGACCAGTAGGCGGACCGTGTCCGCGGTGGGTGTCGGTGCCTGGGTCATGTCGCGCCGTAGTCGTTCGAGGGGTGGAGGGCTCCTGGGGGCTCGGTCAGTCCACTATGACCATCTCGCGGGTGGTGTCGTTGAGCCTGCGGCCGCCGTCCTCGGTGACCGTGACGATGTCCTCGATGCGTACCCCGAAACGGCCAGGCAGATAGACGCCGGGCTCCACGGAGAAGCACATGCCCGGCACGAGGGGCTGATCCTCGCCCTCGATCATGTACGGCGGTTCGTGCGTGGTGACGCCGATGCCGTGGCCGGTGCGGTGGATGAAGTACTCGCCGTACCCGGCGTCGGCGATGACCGCGCGGGCGGCCCGGTCGACCTCCTGGCAGGGCACGCCGGGCCGTACGGCACGGAAGCCGGCCTCCTGCGCCGCGCGCACGAGGTCGTGGACCCGGCGTTCCTCGTCGGTGGGTTCGCCGACGTGGACCGTGCGGGAGGTGTCGGAGCCGTAGCCGTCCTTGAGGCCGCCGAAGTCGAGGACGACCATGTCGCCGCGTTCGATGACCCGGTCCCCCACCTCGTGGTGCGGGTTGGCGCCGTTCGGGCCCGAGGCGACGATGGTGAAGTCGACCTGGGAGTGGCCGAAGCGACGCAGCAGGTCCGCGAGGTCGGCGGCCACCTCCGACTCCCTGCGGCCGCCGAAGGGAACCTTCCGGATCTCTTCGAACGTGGCGTCGGCGGCGGCTCCCGCGGCCGCCAGGAGCTCCAGTTCCGCCGTGTCCTTGACGGCGCGGAGCATCGGCAGGGCCTCGGTGAGGGAGGCGTACGAGGTGCCGGGCAGGGCCTTCTGGAGGCCCAGCAGGTGCATGGCCCAGGCGTTGTCACTGATGCCGAACCGGCCGTTGGCGCCCAGGAGGGCGGCGGTGGCGGCGTACGGGTCCTTGCCGTCGGTCCAGTCCCGCAGGGTCAGGGCGCTCGCGCCGGCGGCCTTGGCGGCGTCCGGGGCCTCCAGGGTGGGCACCACGAGGACGGGGTCCTGCCCGGGGGCCAGGACCAGGAGGGTGAGCCGTTCGGTGACGGCGGTGGGCGAGTAGCCGGTGAGCCAGACCATGTCCGGGCCGGGAGCCACGAGGAGTCCGGCGAACCCGGCCTCTGCGGCCGACCGTGCCGCGCGCTCCATGCGGGCTCTGTAGTCGTCGGCGGCGAAGGGCGCTGCGGTGCCGGTCATCCGGGCCTCCCTGGGCGGTGATGGTCTTGGGCAGCATCCTGCCCGGACGGCGAGGGGCGCGCGAGCCGGTCGACACGTCTTTCCGACGGACCGGACGGGGCGCCGGGCGTGTGTCAGCTCTCCAGGGCCATGCGGACGCCGAGGAGCAGCAGGACGCCCCCGGAGACCTGCTCCAGGCGTCGGCGCACGCCCGCGCGGGACAGCACGGCCCGCAGCCGGCCCACGAACCACACGTAGAGGCCGTAGTAGCCGATCTCGTAGACCGCCCAGAGTGCGGCGAGCCCGACCATGGTGGGCAGGTGCGGGGCGCCCTCGGGCACGAACTGCGGCAGGAAGGACAGGGCGAAGACGGCCGCCTTGGGGTTGGCGAGGTTGAGCAGCAGTCCCGCGCGGTAGGCGGCCCAGCCGGTCCTGCCGGTGCTCTCCCAGCCGCTGTCCTCGTCGGTCCCCCTGGCGCGGCTCGCCTGTCGCAGCGCCTGGACGCCGAAGGCGACGAGCACGACCGCGCCACCGATCCGCATCACGTCGTAGGCGATCTCGGAGGCCGTCAGCAGGGCGGTCAGGCCGAGCGCGGCGATGACACCCCAGACGAACACGCCCGTCTCGTTGCCGAGCACGGTCAAAAAGCCGGAGCGTCTGCTGTGCAGCGACTGCTTGATGATCAGCACGGTGCTCGGCCCGGGTGACGCGGCGATGAGGGTGCAGGCCCCCAGGAAGGCGATGAGCGTGGTCGGCATGCGGTCATCGTGGCGCCGGCGGCCGGACCCGGACCAGTGGTTTTCCCCGTGCCGGCTGACGAGAGCATCTTGATCGAACCTGACGCCTAATGCTTGAATCGCATACAACCATTAGACAGGGGGATACGGCGTGCTCGTGCTCGCACACATCAGCGATCTGCATCTCGACGGGACCGCACGGGCGACGGAGCGCGCCGAGCGGGTGCGTGACCGGCTGTGGCGGCTGCCGGGGCGGGTGGACGCCCTGCTGGTGACGGGGGACATCGCCGATCACGGCGCCGAGGCGGAGTACGAGGAGGCCGCGCGCATCCTGGGACTGTACGAGGGCGACCCGCCGTTCCCGGTGCTCACCTGCCCCGGCAACCACGACAGCCGCGCCCCGTACCGCAAGGCCCTGCTGCGGCGGCCCGCGGCCGACGGGCCGGTGAACGAGGTGCGGGTCTTCGACGGCGGTGCGGTACTGATGTGCGATTCCAGCATCCCGGGGAACGACGAAGGAGCGCTGGACGAGGAGACGTACGACTGGATCGAGGCGACGCTCGACGAACTCGGCGGGAGGCTTCCGGCACTGCTGGCCTTCCACCATCCACCGGTGGCGCTGCACCACCCGCTGCCCGACTCCTACCAGTTGAACGGGCCCGGACGACTGGCCGCGCTGCTGGAGCGGCGACCCGAGGTCGCCGGTCTGATCACCGGTCACGCGCACACGCCCGCGGCGACCGTGTTCGCCGGGCGGCCCCTCGTCGTCGGCCCCGGAGTGACCTGGACGCTCCGGCTGCCCTGGGAGGGCGAACAGATCGCGGACCGGGACGCTCCGGTGGGGCTGGCCTTTCATGTGCTGGACGACGAGCGACGGCTCACCACGCACTTCCGGGTGGTCACGTGAGCACGGGCCGGGGCCGGCCCCTCAGGTGACCACTCCCGGTACGGCCGTCAGCTGCTGGTAGCCGCCGCTGCGGTGCCGGACCGTCAGCTCGACCTCGCGACCGGCCCGGGCCCTGGCGACGGCGCGCGCGAGGTCGCCGGCCGTGTCGATACGGGTCCGGCCGAAGGCGAGGAGTACGTCACCGCGGACCAGGCCCGCCGTGTAGCCCGGGCCGGGGACGTGGACGCCGACCACCAGCGCACCCGCCTTCTCGGCGTCCACGGCCTCCAGACCGAGGGTCGCGACGACGGGCACGGGCGAGGGGGCGGTCGTCGGCGCCGTGGACGACGGGGCGGTGCCAGGGTGCGCCGGGGCGGACGGGCCGTCCAGGTGAGGCAGGGCCTGCCGTCGGAGTTCGGCCAGTCTGCTCATGCCGACCACGGTGGCGCCCACCGTCCCGAGACCCACCCCCGACAGCACCAGGACGGCCGCGACGAACAGACCGAACAGCAGGGTCGTGAGCCGGCGTCCGCGCCGGCGCGCGGCGTGCGGGCGCCGGGCGGGCGCGGGCTTTCTGCCACCGCCCGGCTCCTGACCGGGCATCGGCTTGGGACGCAACGCAGTCTGTTCCATGGATCGCCTCCGGCTGGATCACCACCGGCTGGTGTCTACCCGGCACAGCGGCGCGCGACGAGCCACGAACGAGTGAGACTGACGGGGGGTCAGGAGCGGGCAAGGGCGGGCAGGGGTGGGGAGCCGGGAGGTCGGCGAAGTCCGCCGCCGACTGGCCTGGTCGGCTCGCGTACATCGGTTACGTCCGGTGCCCGACCCGCGAGCGGGAGACCGGCACGGCGACTCCGTACCCGGCAACCCTCGGTGGCCGGCAACGGTGGCCGGGCGAGGAGGGCCGGGGCCGGATCGCCGAACTCCCGGAACCCCGCTTCTTCCTGGCCACGCCGTGCCGGCCCGAACTCTCCGGCAACGGCTCGCGCCCGCACCTGGTCGTCCGGCCGTCAGCGCGGGCCGCGGCCGTGCAGCACGCCGGGATCGGGGCGCGTCAGGCGGTGTGACGCACCCCGCGCGCGGAGAGCGTCAGCCGGTGTGGGCCTCTCCGTGAGCGCCGCGCGGGCGGCCGCCAGCCCGCGACGGACCGGCCCCGGCAGACCGCCGCGAGCGGACGCGAACGCGGACGACAGACCGGCCCCGGCGAACCACCACGCGCGGACGCGGACGAGAGACCGGCCCCGGCAGGCCCCCACCAGCGGACCTGGATGACGGACCGGCCCCGGCAAGCGCCCACCAGCGGACCCCGACAACAGACCCACCCCGGCAGGCCGCCACTAACGGACCCCGCCAACGGACCGCCCTGCGCGGGCCGCCGCGCGGGCGCGTGGAACCAGGCGTCCCGGACGGACCGCCGTGAGGCCGCGCCAGGGACAGGGGCACCCGCCTGTCCGGACGGCGGTTCCGCGGCCGGCGGGTCAGCCCGCCATGGGGAGCGCGGGCGGGCGGTCCGGGAGGAAGCCGTGGGTGCGGCGGGCCAGGTGGTCGGCCTTGTAGCGGTCGACCGTGCGGTGCCAGTGCAGGATGCCCGCCATCCAGTGCTGGAGGTCGGTCACATAGCCCCGCATGACCTCGCGAGCCTTCTCCGAGAGCGCGAAGTCGTCGTAGACGACGGGCAGTTCATGGGCGGCGACATGCTCGAACTGCTGCATGCGCTGGGTCATCAGATCGTGGACGACACGCAGCGCGGTCGGGTAGTCGATGCCGAAGAAGTTCTGCACGACGAGGATCGAGTTGTGGACCTCGCCCTCGTACTCGATCTCCTTCTGGTAGGAGAAGACGTCGTTGAGCAGGCACGCGTAGTCGACGGCGGCGTTCTCCAGGGAGCGCACGGGACCGCTGCGGTAGACCTCCGGCGGGACGGCGGGGCCGTGGCCCATCCGGCACATGCTCATGGTGAGGTCGGAGCCGAAGGTGGCGCGCCGCATCTCCAGGTAGTCGACCGGGTCGGGGACGCGGTGCTGGATCTGGTTGGCGAGCTCCCAGAGCCAGCTCTCGGTCATCACGTTCACGGAGTCCTTGAGGGTGCGCCGCTGGTCGGGGGTCATCTCCGCGGTGGTGCGGGCCCACAGGTCGATCAGGCCGCGCTCCATGGCGTTGACGGGGACGAGGGTCTGCTCGCCGTCCAGGGGCATGCAGTCCGAAAGGCGCTGTGTGGTGAGCCGGGCGGCGGCGAGATCGCGGCGGCCGCCGTAGACGAGGGGGTAGTAGTCGTCGCCGTAGGTCCCCCAGGCCAGCCAGTGCGAGCTCAGGTCCAGGGCCTCGGGGCTCGCGTCCGGGTCGATACCCGCCGAACACAGCGGGAGGTCGGCCGCGGCGAGCTTGTCCTCGTCCCAGACGCCCTCCTGGAGCATGCCCATGCGGTGCGCCCACTCGACGAGTCGGGGGCGGGCACCGGGCAGGTGCGGGCTGTGCTCGACCTGGAACGGCATGTAGAAGTCGGGCAGCAGGGACGGGCCGACCTTCTGGAACGGCACATGCGTGTGGGCGCGCAGCCGCTCGGCGCCGGCCGCGGCGAGCAGGGCGCCGACGTCGGCGGCCGAGGTGCCGCGGCCGGTCAGGGCCTGCCAGGGGGAGGTGGTGTCGGCGCGGGCGTTCATGTAGCGGCTGGAGCGCATGTGCCATTCGTGGCCGCCGGACTGCCAGTCCTGGAGGCCCTGCGTGTACCGCGCGACGGCGGTCACCTCGGCCGGCGAGAGGCCGTTCTCCAGGGCGACCGCGGGGACCTCGGTGAGCGCGGTGTGCTCGAACTGGTGGAGGCGGGAGGTGAGGACGTCGTTGACGGTGTCGGCGGCCTCCTGGGTGGTGCAGCCGAAGAAGGTCTCCAGGACGAGGACGCCGTTGCTGAGTTCGCCTTCGTCCTCGACCTCGCGCTGGTAGGAGAACAGGTCGTTGCGCAGGTGGACGGCGTCGGAGAAGGTCTCCATCAGTACGCGCAGGGGTCGTGATCCGGCGACCGCCGCCGGTACTTCGGCCGTCGCGTACTCCACCAGACCGGCCGACCAGGGGGCACCGCCGACCTTGCGGCGCATCTCGATGTACTCGACGGGGTTGGCGATGCGCCCCTCGTTGATGTTCGACAGCTCCCACAGGGACTCGTTGAGCAGATGCTCGGTGGCGACGGCGAAGCGGCGGCGCCAGTCCACGGACATCGACGGTACGGTCCGCGTCCACAGGTCGGCGAGGCCCGCCTCGACCGGGTTCTCCGGCTCGGGCATCGGGGTCGACAGGTCCATCGGCATGAACAGGGGCAACCGGTCCAGATAGGCCTTGCCCCCGGCGCGGTCCTGCGTGCGCTTGAAGGTCTCCAGGAAGTGGTCGTCGAAGAAGAACACCCACACGTACCAGTCGGTGATGAGCGAGAGGGCGGGGCCGTCGCAGTCGGGGTGTGTGTAGGCGCAGAGCAGGCCGTAGTCGTGCGCGTCGAGGTCGGACTGCTCCCAGATCCCTGACCCCTCCAGCATGCCCATCTCGCGCGCCCACACGGTCGAGTGGGCGCGGGCCTCCTCGACGTGCGGGTTGAGCCGCGCGGGATACGGCATGTAGAAGTGCGGGAGTTCGAAGGGCTGCTGCGTCATGAGCCGGGCCCTACCCAGGGCCCTGTGCAGGCATCCGTCACGGCACACATGATCACACCATCGCGTGAAATCCGGACTGAACACTAGGGTTCGCGGGGGGACTTGTGGCCTCCGGGTGGCGGGGCAGTCGTCCAGGCGCCCTGAACTCCTTTGCCGCTGTCCTGAACGCCCTGGTTGCGGACCGCCCGCCCCACCTCCGCCCGCAGCGCGACGCACTCCGGCAGTCCCCGGGTGGCGATCTGGTCCCGTCGCCCGGGGAGCCGGACCGGAAGGTCCAGGACGATCCTGGAGCCGGGGCCCGGGGAGAGGACGACGACGCGATCGCCGACGTAGACGCTCTCGTCGATGTCGTGGGTGACGAAGACGATGGTCGTGCCGTCGGTGCGGTGGACCGCCAGGAGCAGGTCCTCCAGGTCCTCGCGGGTCTGGGCGTCGAGGGAGCCGAAGGGCTCGTCCATCAGGAGGAGGGTGGGGCGGCAGACCAGGGCACGGGCGATGGCGACGCGCTGCTGCATACCGCCGGAGAGCTGCCAGGGGTGGCGGCGGGCGGCGCCGGACAGCCCGACGCGGTCGAGGATGCGAAGAGGTGCCGGGCGGGCCCGTCGAACCACAGCTCGTCGATATGGCGCGCGATGTGGTCCGGGGGCGGGAAGTAGACGCTCCCGCGGGCCCTGGCAGCCACCTCCCATACCCCGACGGCGAGGACGAGGACCAGCCCGCGCAGGAGGCCGGGGTGGGCGGCGACGGCTTGGAAGCGGGCCAACAAGGCGACACCCGCCGCTCATCCCGGTATCAAGTCCCTTCTTGTCCGTGTGACATGAGAACCTGAGGACGGGAGAGGGGTTCGGACGTAGCCGTCGAGGTGTGTGCCGACAGGGGGTCCTCGATGTTCGGGGCAGAGTTGTTCACCCAGACCGCCGCAGCCGCCGCGGGCACGATGGTCGGGCTGATGACCACGGATGCCTGGCAGGCGGCCCGGCAGCGGATGGCGCGGTTCCTGCGGCGGGAGGACGTCGAGCGGCTGGACCGGGCACGGGCGGAGCTCGACGCGGCACCGCCGGCCCGGCAGGAGATCATGCTGCGGGAGCAGCGGCAGGAGTGGGACACCACCCTGCGCGGTCTGCTGGCCCGCAATCCCGATCTGTCCGGTCTGCTGGCCGAGTTCGTCCAGGAGTTCTCCGGCCTCGCGCGTCCGGTCTTCATCCAGGTCCAGCAGGCTCCGGCCCCGCTGGAGCCCGTCCGTGCCCCGGGTGCGCTGACCGTCGCGCCTCCCCTGGGCCGGCTCGACCGCCGGGTGCGGGGCCGTGAGCCGCTCCTGGACACGCTCAAACAGCTGGTGGGCAAACCGACTTCGGGCGTGCGGGTGCTGCACGGCATGGGCGGGAGCGGGAAGACGACGGTCGCCCTGGAGATCGCCGCCTACGCCGCCGCGCTGAACGTCGACGTGTGGTGGGTGACGGCGAAGAACCCCGCCACGCTGAGCGCCGGGATGCGCGAGGTGGTGGCGGCCCTTGGCACGCCCGCGGACCTCATCGACCGTGCCTGGTCGGGGCGTTCGAGCGCGACCGACCTGCTCTGGCGGCGGCTGTGCGACACCGCGAGCCCGTGGCTGCTGGTGGTGGACAACGCCGACGAGCCCGAACACCTGGCGCCGTATGGGCGGTTGGCGGAGGGCAGGGGCTGGATCCGGCCCGCCGCGGAGCTGCCCGGCCTGGTACTGATCACCAGCCGGGACAGCAGCCCGAGGACCTGGGGGCCGTGGGCCACGCTGCACTCGGTCGACGCCCTGGAGGAGGACGACGCCACCGAGGTGCTCTGGGACCTCGCCGGGGAGCGGGCCGGTTCCCGTGAGGACGCCCGGCTGCTGACCCGGCGGCTAGGCGGACTGCCCCTGGCGCTGCGCATCGCGGGCTCGCATCTCGCGGCGGCCTCGGCGTTCCCCGCCTGGCCGGGCACGACGACCGTGCGGACGTACGCCGACTACCGCGTGGCCCTCGACGAGCGCTTCGCCGAACTCCTCGACGAGCGCCCGCCCGGGCGGCAGGGCAGCAACTACTCCGTCCCGGTGACCGGCACCTGGGAGCTGTCGCTGGACCTCCTGGAGCGGCGGGGCATCGTCCAGGCCCGGCCGCTGATGCGGCTGTTGTGCTGTCTGGGCGAGGCGCCGGTGCCACTGCTGGGCCTGTTACGCCCCGACCGGCTGGCGGAGTCGTCGGTGCTGCCCGGCGTCACACCCCAGGAGCTGTACACCGCGCTCACCTCGCTCGCCGACTTCGGTCTGGTCGAGCTCCACACCCCGCGCGGCGGCGACGACCACACGCGCACCCTGCTGATGCACCCCCTGGTCCGGGACGCGGGCCGGCTCCAACGGGACCTTGCCGAGCACATGCGGGAGTACGCGGCCGTCGTCGCCGACCTGGTCGTCTGCGCCACCGCCGAGCTCAGCGAGGACGACCCGGCCGACTGGCCGCGCTGGCGGCTGCTGCTCCCGCACTGCGACGCCCCGCTGGCCCTGATCGGCGACCCGTACGAGGCCGAGGACGACCTGGTCTCCAAGGCCCTGCGGGCGGCTGCGGCCGGGGCCAGGCACCTGATCCGGCGGGGCTGGCTGGACCGGGCCGAGGAGGTCCTCGGGGCGTGCGAGCCGGTGGTGCTCGCGTGCGGTCCACGGGACCCCGACGCGCTCGAAGTACGGTCCGCGGCCGCCCACTTGCTCCAGTTGCGGGGCCGGCTGGCCGCCGCCGAGACGCTGGTGCGTTCCGTTCTGGAGGACACCCGGGCCCTGTTCGGCGACGGCTCCGGTGAGACCGCCGACGCCCGGTACGCCCTCGCGGAGCTGCTCTGCGACCGGGGCCGGCCCGCGGAGGCCGAGGTCGAGTACCGCTCGGTGTACGCGACACGTCGCACCCTGCTCGGCGAACGTGACCCGCAGACCCTGGCCGCCCGCAAGGGCGTGGCCCGCATGTCCCAGCAGCGCGGACTGCTCGCGGAGGCCGAGGAGGAGCACCGCCTGCTGCTCGACGCCTACCGCGACGCGCTCGGCGACCGCCACCCCGACACGCTGTCCGCCCGGCACGACACCGCCCAGGTGCTGCACGAACGGGGCATGTTCCGCCAGGCCGAGCAGGAGCTGCGGGAGACGCTCCAGGTGTGCGCGGACGTACTGGGCGAGCGCCACCCGGGCACGCTCGCCGTCCGTCACGACCTCGCGGACGTCCTGCGTGACCGCGGCCTGCTCGTGGAGGCCGAGCACGAGTTCCGCACGGTGCTCCGGCTGCGCGCCGACGCCTACGGCGAGGACCATCCCGAGACCGTGGCCGCCCGGCACGGCCTGGCCACCGTGCTGCGCGACCGCGGCTGGCCCGGTGACGCGGAGACCGAGTTCCGGGAGGTCTTCGAGGTCCGGCGCAGGCTGCTCGGCGACATGCACCCGCACACCCTGGTGGTCCGGCACAACCTGGCCGACCTGCTGATGGAACGGGGTCAACTGGAGGCGGCCGAGACGGAGTTCAGGGAGGTGTACGCGGCGCGCCGGGAGGTGCTCGGCGAACACCACCTGCTCACCCTGTCCGTACGGCACGGCGCCGCGCACGTCCTGCATCTGCGGGGCCGTACCGACCGGGCCGAGACCGAGTACCGCACGGTCCTCGCGGACTGCGTGCAGACCCTGGGCCCCCGCCACCCGGGCACGCTCGCGGTCCGTCACAATCTCGCCGACCTGCTCAAGGACCAGGGCCGACTCGCCGCCGCGGAACAGGAGTTCAGGGAGGTCTACGAGGCCCGGCGGACCGTCCTCGGCGAACAGCACCTGCTGACCCTGTCCGTACGGCATGGCGCCGCGCACGTCCTGCATCTGCGCGGGCACGTCGAGCAGGCGGAGGCGGAGTACCGCACGGTGCTCACGGACTGCGTGGAGACGCTGGGGCCGAGGCACCCGGGCACCCTGTCGGTACGGCACAACCTGGCAGGACTGCTCTGCCTCAAGGGTGAACTCGCGGCTGCCGAGGCGGAGTTCACGGAGGTGCGGGATGCCTGCCAGGAGGTGCTGGGGTTACGGCATCCACGGACCCTGGCCGCCCGGGAAGCCCTGGCCCGTCTGCGGTCCGAGGATCAGGCGCCCAGGGATCCCGACTCGGCGGCCACCGGCTCGTAGCCCGGGAAGTGCGCCGGGATCTGCGCCAGCTCCCACAGGGCGAGCGTCTTGTCGTCGTAGAAGTCGTCGGACTCGTCGTCGCCGATGACCTGCAGCGGTTCGGGCAGACCGAAGGGGGCAAGGCGCAGGTTGATCGGCCGCCACCAGCCCGTGACGATGTCGGTGTTGACGGGCGTCCGGGAGAAGGTCGTGGTGAGCAGATAGCGCGAGCCGCTCTCCCGGAAGCGGGTCAGCGCCTCCACCACATGCTGGTAGGAGAAGTGCACGAGGGCGTCCCGGCACACGATGAGATCGACGCGCGGCACGGGCTGGGCGGTGAAGTCGAGCAGCTGGAACTCCCGCCCCGGGCCGGGGTGGTGAGCGCGGTTGGCCGCGACGAGCTCCGCGACGACGTCCCCGCCGAGGTAGGTGGCCCCGTGCAGTTCGACGTGCTGCATCCAGTTCAGGTCACCGCAGGGCGCGTCCAGCACCGAGCGGACGCCCAAGTCCTCGATGAGTGCGCCGAGTCGGCCGATGACCCGCTTCATGCGCTGCAGCTCGGAGCCCGGTCCTGAGCGGGTCTCGTCGGAGCCCCAGCGGTTGGTGCGGTAGATGTCCGTGAACACGTCATGCAGGTCGGGCTCGTCACGGGCGTCCGTGACGTCGACGTAGCGCCGCGCGTCCACGTCGTAGACGGGCTCCCCAGGATTGCGCAGGTACCGCGGGGTCAATGACGTCCTCTTTCGCTGCCCGTCGGCGGGACGTAGGGCAGCCCACCGGTGCACGTCGGCAGCATAACGCTCCTCAGGGCCGGACCTGGATGAGCGCATGGGTCCCGCTCGTCCGCCAGCGCCGCCCCTCCGCCTCGTCCAGCGCGGCCTCCGTACGCCCGTCGAGACCGGTGACCACATCGGACTTCAGGGTGCGCAGAGCGGCGACCGGTCCCGGGAAGTACGCCGTCGCGTCGGCGAACAGCGTGGTCGGCGCCCACCACCGGTCACCCACCAGACGCCGGTAGTTGAGGTCTCCCTTCAGGACGGTGAGCGCGGCGCCGCCGATCTCCGCCCGAAGGTCGTCCGGCATGTCCGCGTACGGCAGCGGAGCGCAGGAGAACGCGTGCGCGCGGACCCTGAGGCGCCCGTCGGCCATGGCGTCCCACAGCCGGCGCCCGTACCCGGCGGCCTCCCCCGGCGCCCGCACGAGCCGGCGCAGCGCGTCGACCACGTCGGCGGTGGTGGCGTCGGAGACGTAGTAGGGGTACGGCTTCACATGCAGTACGGCCCGCTCGACACGGCCGTGTTCGAGGAGGTGGGCAAGGAGAAGCAGATCGGGGATGAGCTCGCGTCCGGCGTTGTCGGCGATCAGGCACAGGGTGCCGACACCATCGAGCAGCGACCGGAGCCGCTCGCTGTCGTCGACGACCAGGTCCGGTACGGCGTCCCGCCCCTCGGCCGCCCCGTCGGAGAGCCGGAACCCGAGGTCGGCACGGTTGCCCCACAGCGACCCGTGCACCAGGGCCGCGCCCTGCTCCTCGACCGGCAGGGCGGCGAGTTCGTCCAGCGCCGTCAACTCCTGGTCCGTCTCCGGGGAGTCGAGTTCGGCGAGCTTGGAGGGCCGGAAGGGGTCGATGCCGTGCCAGGGTCCGTCCCCGAAGTAGCCGACGGCGTCGAGGAGCCGCCGGTAGAAGTGGCTCTCGGACCAGAGCCACGGCACGTCGAACCAGGACTGCCCGAGGTAACCGCCGATCCCCCACTCGGCCCACGCCCCGCCGGGAAGCGGCTCGATCACACCCTTCGTGCAGCTGTCGAGCAGCGCGTCGAGTGCGCGGTGCTGCTCGGGGCCGTAGGGGAACGCCTCCCGCACCTGCTCGATGATCGCGGGATGCCGTTCGGCGAGCACGCTGTACGGGAAGGAACCAGGTTCGTTGCCGAGGATGACGGCGGCGCCCATAGACATGGACCGACTGTAGCCAGGAACACGCTCACCCGCTGCTCCGGGACTCCTGCTCCAGCTGACTGACCAGCGCCAGATACCGCGCCCGCCGAGGCACCGGCACCAGCCCCCGGATCATCACGTGCCACATCTCCGCGAGCCGCCGCGGCTGCCGTCCCACCGGCTCCAGATGCCGTCCCACCACCCGCGTCCCGACGAAGAAGCACACCAGCGAGTGCGCCACCGCGTCCACATCGGTGTCCGGGTGGAGGTCGGCCTCCTTGACCGCCCCCAGCAGCTTCCCCGTGGCCAGGTCCAGCCACTCCGTGAACGGGTGCCGCAGCGGCGGCCGTACCTCGACTCCCCCTGTGGCGAGCCGCAGCCCGGCCCGGAGCACCGGTCCCTCGACCGACAGGCGCGCTATCCCGAAGGTGACGCGGACCAGCGCCTCCAGCGAGGTGTACCCCCGGGCGTCCACGTCCCCCGCCAGCTGCCGCGACGCCCGCGACTGGATCTCCATGATCGCGTGCGCGAGGTCGTCCTTCGCCGCGAAGTGGAAGTACAGCGCGCCTTTGGTGACTCGGGCGTGCGCGACGATGTCGCTGAGACTGGTCGATTCATAGCCGCGACGGTCGAACAGATCGGCGGCGGCCGTGATGATCGTCGCTCGGGTCTGTTCAGCGCGTAACTGCCTCGGCATCGACTGCACACTCCTGGTACGGAAAAGAACGGGTCATGCCGTTTGTTTCTTACTCCCTGTACACGATAACTCACCCTGCGACGGCACCCACCAGACACTCGAAGACCACCGACTCCCCTTGCCGCGCGATCACTTGTACGTCGGTGCCGTCCTCCCCGCTCACTTCCGTCCAGACCGGTTGGTCGAGCTCCGCGTACTGGTGAAACGTGGCGTGGAACGACGTCGGCACCCGGCGCTCGCGCCCGCCGTGCGCCCGTACGGTCTGGAGGGCGGCCTCCAGCAGGAGCATGCCGGGGACGTGGTCCAGGGGATGGTCGAAGAAAACAGGATGAGCGGTATCCACGCGCAGCCGCCAACGGCCGGGGCGTGCGGCGGGCGAAAGGAGGACGTCGGCGGCGAGGGCCCGGCCGACCGTGTCGGCGGGCAGCGGCGGTGGCAGCGGCCGCGGCAGTCGCAGGGCACCGACGTCGGCGGTACGTCCCCCGCGCAGCCGGCGGTAGACGGACTCGTTCGTCCAGGTCACGGATATACGGCCGGTCGCGACCCGCTCACCGCCCAGGCGTACGGCGGCGTCGTAGCGCAGTGCGGCCGGGCGGCCGGCGCGGCGGCGGACCTCCGCGGCGGTGATGTCGATGACGGGTTCGGCGGGTGCGGTGCCGACGGCCAGGTGTTCCGGGCGGGTGTCGACCCGCAGTTCCTTCAGGACGAACTGATGGCCGAGCGGGACCTCGTACTCCGCGTGGGCGAGCAGCGCCCCGCACTGGCGGACCGTTTCTGCGACCAACAGCGGCTCGTACGCCGAGCGGTCCGGAGACACGTGTAACTGATGGACGCGCGGCCACTGTGCGGTGATGGCGAACCGGTCGGTGTCCGTCCTGGCCCAGCCGGTGAGGAGGATCTCCGCGACGGCCACGCGGTGCACGAACTCCCGGGGTACGGTCGCCGTCAGGGGCCCGGCACCGGGCCGGGCCTGCGCGAACTGCCGTAACTCTGGCATGTTTCCCCTCGTTCCTCCGAAGCGATGACGGACGGTGAGGTGCCCGTGCCCGTGCCGGTGAGCGATAGAGTACGAGGGATTCCGGTCTGTTTTCAATGTGACCTGATCGAGACCGGACGAGATCCGAACTCGGCGCATGGGAGGGGTTCTTATGGCGAGACAGGAGCGCGCCATCAGGACACGCAGGACGATCGTGGAGGCCGCGGGCGCCGTCTTCGACGAGCACGGGTACGCCGCGAGCACCATCGCGATGGTGCTGGAGCGGGCCGACGTCACCAAGGGTGCGCTGTATTTTCACTTCCCCTCCAAGGAGTCCCTGGCCCAGGCGGTGCTCGACGAGCAGTTGCCGCTGGGTGCCGTACCGCCGCATCCGTGCAAGGTGCAGGAGATCGTCGACACGACGTTCGTCTTCGGGCAGCGGCTGCGGACCAACTCCCTGCTGAAGGGAAGCGTGCGACTGACGGTGGACCAGTGCGCGCCGCCCGGTGTCGATCACACGGGGCCGTTCCGGCAGTGGAGCGAGCATGTGGTGTCGCTGCTGCAAGAGGCGCGGGAACAGGGCGAGTTGCTGCCCACCGTCGCGCTGCGGGACACGGCGGATCTGCTGGTCGGGGCGTTCGCCGGAGTGCAGTTGATGTCACGGGCGCTGCACGGGCGGGAGGATCTCGCGCACCGGATCTCCGTCATGTGGGCTCACATGCTGCCCAGCATCGTGGTCCCGGGGCTGCTGGTCGGCCTCGACAGCCGACCCGACCGCGGGGCACGGGTGCTGGCGTCCCTCGGGAGCGGTGAACTGGTGGGCGCCCAGGCCTGATCGGGCACCCCTGTCACGGGCAGCACGCAGGTGGGCCGGCCGGTGCCCCATCCGCACCGGCCGGCCCACCCGTTCAGGGAGTTCGCTCAGAAGGTGAGCTTCCAGCCGTTGAGCGTGCCCGTGTCCTGCGCCGCCGTGTCCTGGACGCGAAGCTTCCAGGTGCCGTTGGCCGCCTCGGAGGAGGCATTCACGGTGTAGGTGGTGTTGACGTTGTCCGCGGAGTCCGAGGAACTCGCCGCCTTCAGGCTGTACACCGTGCCGTCCGGGGCGACGAGGCCGATCACCAGGTCACCGCGGTAGGTGTGGGTGATGTCGACGCCGACCTGGAGTGTGGAGGGGGCGTTGCCGCTGCGGCCGCTGACGGCGATCGAGGACTCGATCGCCGAGCCGTTGTCCGGGATGGCGACGGCGGTGGTGCTGGAGAAGGTCGTCCCCGTCGTCGTACCGCCGCCGCTCACGGCCGCCACCGTCTTCGCCGCGTCCGCGAGGCCCGCACCGCAGCCGCCCGAGCAGGCGCCCGGCAGGGGGCGGGCGTTGTTCTTGATGGCGGTCTCGATCTGCGCCGGGGTCAGCGCGGGGTTCGCCGACTTGACCAGCGCGACCAGGCCCGCGATGTGCGGGGTGGCCATGCTGGTGCCCTGGTAATAGGCGTACGACTCCGAAGAAGGCGTCGAGGCACCGGAGTTGAGGGTGGACAGGATGCCGTTGGCGGTTCCGGTGCTGGTCTGGCCACCGGGTGCCGAGATGTCCACGAGGGAGCCGTAGTTGGAGTACGAGGCCTTGGCGCCTGAGCGGTTGGTGGCGGCGACCGAGATGATGTTGTTGCAGTTGCCCGGCGAGTGGCCGGAGACGTTCTCGTTGTCGTTGCCGGCGGCCACGACCACGGTCGTACCGCGGCTGACGGCGTTGTTGATGGCGGTCTGGGTCGCCGAGGTGCAGGCGCCGTCGCCGCCGAGGCTCATGTTGATGACCTTGGCGACATTGGTGTTGGCGGGCACGCCGGAGACGGTGCCGCCGGACGCCCAGGTGATGCCGTCGATGATGTCGGAGTCGTAGCCGCCGCACTTGCCGAGGACGCGCACCGGGGAGATCTTCGCGCCGTACGCGATGCCCGCGACGCCCTTGCCGTTGTTCGTGACCGCGGCGATGGTGCCGGCGACGTGCGTGCCGTGCCAGGAGGAGCTGGAGGCCGGGATGCCGGAGCCGCACTCGTTGGCGGCGTAGTAGTCGCCCGGGTCGGCCGGGTTGCTGTCGCGGCCGTCGCCGTCGACGGAGACCGCGGTGTCGGAGATGAAGTCGTAGCCGCCGACGATGTTCGCGGCGAGGTCGGAGTGGGTGACGTAGCCGGTGTCGATGACGGCGACGGTGACACCGCTGCCGGTCGACGTCGGCCAGGCGGCCGGCACGTTCATGCCGGCCGTGGACTCGAACAGGTCCCACTGCTTGGCGTACTCGGTGTCGTTCGGGTCGGCCTGCGGCTTGTTGAGGCGGTCCGGTACGACGTAGGCGACCTGCGGGTCGGCCTTGAACTCGGCGACGGCGTCGGCCACTTCGGCCTTGCTGGGGTCCGCGCCGAGGTCGACGAGGGCGGCCCCGGTGCCGAGTCTGCGCTGGAAGTCGGCGTCCTTGGCGGCGGCGTCGGCCTCGGCGGCCTTGTTCGACGTGGCCTCGGCGGCGCCGGACTTGTAGCCGACGATGAGGCGCTCGGCCTGGATGCCGGGGGCGGCCTCGGTGAGCGCGGCCGGGACAGCGGCCTCCTGGGCGGGGGTGTCCTGGGCGACGGCGACGGAGGCCGTACCGACGGAGAGGAGGGCCGCGGAGACGGCGGCGGCGGATATCAGCTTCCGCCGCAGGGAGGGGGAGGTACGCAAGGGCTTGCCTTTCGTGGCCGTGCTCCGGGCAGCGCGGAGCATCAGTCGAATCGCTTCGTCGATGAAGCAGCGGGGGGTGACGCCAGGAGCGCGGCGGCCGGCCATACGTGGGGGGCGTGACCCGTTCGGGGTTACCTGTGGGTCAGCTGTGGTCGAACGATAGGCAAAGAGCAGGTCATGCGGATACAGGGGAAACCCTTGATCGGGCCGGAAACACCCCCTCCACGGTGGCCGGTTGAGCGGGGGTGGCCGCTTTGCCCGCGTCTGCGCGGGAGCGGCCGAGCCGGTGTGCCGGTGAACGCGCGGGGCACGCCGTCCGTACTGCACGGAAGCCCGTCGTTCCCGCGCCGCCCGAGGAGGCGTTCCGGATGTTCCGGATGCCCTGGACCACCGCCCGTCGTACCAGCGCGGCGGCCGCCGCCGCCCTGACCCCGTTCCTGCTGACCGTGTTCGCGGCGGCGCCCGCGCAGGCCCACGGCGCTCCCACCGATCCGGTCAGCCGGGTCTTCGCCTGCTCCCCCGACGGTGACTCCACGGGCACGCCCGCCTGCCGGACCGCCGTGGCGGCGAACGGCTCGCCCTTCACGGCGTGGGACAACCTGAGGGTCGCGAACGTGAACGGCCGGGACCGGCAGACGATCCCCGACGGGAAGCTGTGCAGCGGCGGCCTGCCCGCCTACCGAGGCCTCGACCTGGCCCGCTCCGACTGGCCGGCCACCCGCCTGTCCCCCGGCGCGACCCTGACCATGAAGTACGTCTCGACGATCCCGCACACCGGCACGTTCCGCATGTACCTCACCGAGCCCGGCTACGACCCGTCGAAGCCGCTGAAGTGGTCCGATCTCCCGGAGCAGCCGTTCGCCCAGGCCAAGGACCCGGCGCTGACGAACGGCGCGTACCGGATCCGGATGACGTTGCCGAAGGACCGCACGGGCCGGCAGGTGCTGTACACGATCTGGCAGAACAGCAGTACGGCGGACACGTACTACTCGTGCTCGGACGTGGTGTTCCCGGCGGCGGCCGGCAAGGGCGGGGGCGAGGCGAGCGCCGCCGCGTCGCCGACCCGGTCGAAGGCGGCGGAGAAGAAACCCGCGCAGAGCCCGACGCCGGCCGCTCCCGCCGTCACGCCCTCGCCGACGCCGTCCGTGGCACGTTCGGCGGGTGCCGCCGTGCCCGACTCCACTCCGGTGGCGGCCGACGCCGATCCCGGCTCCGGTCCTTCCGCGCCCATGATGGCGGGCGGCGCCGCCGCGGTGCTGGTGCTCACCGGGGGCGCCGCCCTGGCGCTTCGTCTGCGCCGACGCTGAACTACGAGGTTACGGAGTTCAGTTGACGTAGACCGGCTCGCCGCCCGTGGTCACCGGGCTGTACTTCGCGGTCCAGAAACCGCTGGCGGGGCACAGCGAGGAACCGGACGTCCGGCTGAACTGCTGGTTGGCGAACTTGATGCTGTTGTCGGTGTTGTCGGCCGTGCCGGCCAGGCCGGACGCCGCCTGGTAGACACAGCTGACGCTGCCCAGCAGGGTGCGCAGCACGACGGTGGTCTGGATGGCGGTACCGCTCGCCGGGGTCACGGCGACGGAGCCGTCGGAGGACACGGCCGTGGTGTACGGCAGGTTGTTCACCGTGACGCTGGTGACGCCGAGGACGCCGACCACGTTCGAGGTGCAGCCGCTGAAGGTCTGCCCGGTCAGGGACTCGGTGGCGGTGCCCGGCGCGGTCGGGTTGCCGCTGACCGTGGCGGTGAAGGTGGAGGCCGTGCAGGTGATCCCGCTGGTGCCCGTCGAGCTGGAGTAGAGGGTCGCGGTGGTGCCGGTGGCCAGGGACGCGCTGATGGTCGAGCCCTCGGCGACGTTGGGGCCGCCGACCGAGCCGGTGGTGAGGACGGCGACGTCGGCCGCCGCGGCGGGGGCGGACGCGGCCACGGCCACAGGCAGCGCGAAGGCGGCGGCAGCGGCGGTGAGGGAGAGCAGAGAACGCATACGCATGCGGGGTTGCCTCTTTCCTGAGGTGAGGGTGGGTGTGGGGGGGGGCGCGGACGCGCGTCGGCGTCCACCGTTGCCGGCCCGTCACGCCTTCTCCGTACATGACGGACCGGCAACGGCATCAGACCGGTGACCGGCCGGGTGCCCCATGGGGGAGGGTCCGGCCGGGCCGGGTGAGAGAGGCGAGCCCGGTGCGGCCTCGGGGGGAATCGGCCGGTTCGGGTGCCGTGGAGGGGGCGGACTCGGGCGGTGAAGAACCCGTGCGGGACAGCTGGTCCGGGCACGGGGGCAGGTGCCGCCCGACGGCTTGGATCCGGCGCCACGGATCCGAGCGAGCCAGGGAGAGTTGTAGACCTGATCATCCGTCAACGTCAAGGTGTCGCAGGGTAGTTGATCTTCAATCAGCGCTTTTTGTCGCCGCCGGAAGGGTTGTTGATCACGGGGGCCCCATAATCGACACCCTTTACTCACAACTTGCTTGACCCATGGACGTAACCGCCGGTAACTTCCGTGGCATTACTGCGGAGTACGAGAAAGCCCTTGCAGCCGCCGGGGGTTGGGAGGAGACGTGCACCGCAGCCACCGTCCGCGCCAGGACACAAGCCACTGAAGCCGTACATCCGCACGTGAGCATCACTTGCGTTGACTATGCCCCTGGGAGCAACACATGGCCTCGTCCGTCGGCACCACCTCCGAGACCCCTGAAAGCGGTTCCGCACCCGAAGCCCCCGGCAGCTCCGCGAGACGCGGGCGGGTCCGGGGCCGCCGGGCCGCGATCATGGCCGTACCGGCCGTCGCGATCACCGCGGGGCTCGCGATCATGACCGCCGAGGGTGCTCTGGGTGCCCAGTTCGCCATCTCCGGCATGCCCTTCACGGTCACCGCGGAAAGCCTCGACGGCACCGGCTTCGAGCAGTTCGGCGGCCTCGACAACATGGCGGACAACAGCCCGAACGCCGGCGACACCGGTGGTCAGGTGCTGGTCGTGACCTCCGCCATCAAGAGCGCGACCCTTTCCAAGCTGTGCCAGAGCGTCGACCTGGGCGGCACCAACCTGAAGATCGAGGCAGGCTCCGGGGAGAGGAAGGTCGAGGCCACCGACCTGACCACGGACTCGACCGAGATGTCCGGTAACGCCGCCTTCCGCAACATCGAGATCGGCAACGACGCCAGCACCCTCACCAAGGCGGGGGTGAAGGGCCCCCTCGGCGTCTTCAGCCAGCAGGCCGACACCGTGCACATCGACACCCTGCGGCAGACCAACTACGCCACCACGGCAGGTGTGTTCAAGCTGCCCGGCCTCAAGCTGAGCTTCAGCAGCAAGGCCTGCTGATGGAGGGGCAGGAGCCGGTGGGCGGGCCCGAGCCGACGGGCGGACAGCAGCCTGTCGCCGAGCAGGACGCGTTCACCCGCTGGGTGTACGGACGCCCCTTCTTCGGCGGCCTCTGGCTCACCCTGGGCGGGGCCTGGATCCTGCTCACCATGAAGGCCTCGGTGAAGGTCGTCCTGCACATCGGGATGCAGGGCGTGGCGGGCTACCTCCTGCCGACCCTGATGGTGCTGCTGGGGCTGCTGATCCTCTTCAGCCCCGACCAGCGCCTGTTCTACTCGATCACCGGCGTCCTGATCTCCATGGGCACCTGGGTCACCTCGAACCTGGGCGGCTTCATGGTCGGCCTCCTGCTGGGGGTCGCGGGAAGCGTCCTGACCTTCGGCTGGCTGCCCGAACAGGACCCACGGGTGAGCCGGCGCGAGCGGCGCGGTCCGGCTCGGCCGGCGGCACAGGACGGCTCTGCGACCGACGCAGGGCACCAGGGCACCGACATCCCCACGGCTCAGACCGTGACGGCCGCCGGAGTACCGAGGGCCGCCCAGTAACCCGGACGAGCGGACCGCTCCGGCAGCCGGCTCGCGCATCCGCCTTCCCCCTCCCGGGGCCCGGACCGCGCAGGCACGCCCGTCACACGCCGGGCAGCCTGCGCGGTTCGACGCGTTCCTCGACCGCTCTGTCGCCTTCGCGCGTCACGAGGTAGGCACCCTTGCCGGGCACCTCGGTGCAGTGGGTGGCGGGCAGGGTGCCGTCCGCGACGAGTCGGTGGACCAGGGGCGGGGGCCCGGGTCGCTGTCGTAGTGCACCCCGTTGCCGTACGGCAGGAATCCCAACACGTCGGTGAGCGGGCGGAGTTCGCTTCCATGTCGTCCAGGTTGGGCATGGGGAAGAGGTGCAACAGCGTGAGGTCGAGGGCTTGGTGTGCCAGGGCGTCCCTCCTCGCCCCGTCCGGGAGCATGGTGTCGTTGGTGGCGTTCAGCCGGATCGCCTCCGTGCTGGGCGTCTCGGCGCAGACGGTCGCGCGGCGGTACCGGCGACTGCGCGCGGAGTCCGGACTGCGGGTGGTGGGAACCGCGTTCAGGAGGCCCGCCGCCGAGCCCGTCTCGCGGGGCCGGAGCGGGGTCAGGGCCAGGGTGAAGAAGGCGGGGGCGAAGAGGCCGGCGCCGCAGCCGACGGCGGTCAGGGCAAGGGGCAGGGCCCGGGGGTACCCACCCGGTGTCGCCGAGTGGTAGACGGCCACGGACGCGCACAGGCCGGCCAGCAGGACACCGAGCCCGGCGTACATCACGCGGCGCCCCCACCGTCGTACGCCGTACGCCCCCCGCCGCCCACGAGGCCAGAGCGAGCCCGAGCGACAACGGGGCGAGGGTCAGGCCCGACTTCAACACACCGATCCCGAAGCCCAGTTGGACTGAAGCCCCACGACGGTCATGAGACCGTTCGTCACCGCGAAGAAGGCCGTGGAGGCGACCAGCGCGGCCGGGAAGGCCCGGTGGGCGAACAGCCCCGGCTCCACCAGCGGGGGTGCGGCCCGGGGAGAGGTCCGAGCCGATCAGGGGCTCGCGGGCCAGGCGCAGGACCACCAGTGCGAGCGGGACGTTGACCAGGAACACCACGCGCCAGGACGAGCCGCACAGGTCGGCGTGGGTCAGCACCCCGCCGAGTACCGGTCCGCACACGGCCGCGAGGCCCATCACCGGGCCGATGCAGCCCAGGGCCCTGGACAGCTCGGGGCCCGAGAACATCGCCTTGATCAGGCCGATGGTCTGGGGGACGATCACCGCCGCCGCGGCTCCCTGCAGCGCCCTGAAGGCGATCAGGACCCCTACAGCGGGCGCCAGGGCGCAGGCGACGGAGGCGAGCGTGAAGCCCGCGACGCCCGCGACGAACAGCCGCTTGCGGCCGAGGATGTCGTCGAGCCGCCCGCGCCGGTGACGAGCAGCACCGCGAACGGCAGGGTGTAGGCGGCACCGAACCACTGCACGTCCGACACCGCCCCGCCCGCCCAGTTCGGCGTGGATGGCGGGCGCGGCGACCTGGACGACGGTCGCGTCCAGCAGGTTCATGGCCTCGCCGAGCAGCAGCGCACCGAGCGCGAGCCGTCGGGAGGGGTTCAGGTGGTGGGTGGTCATGGTCATGGTCATGGTCATGGGACCAGGCTGGGAAGCGGTCCCGCCGGAGGGCCAGCCACGGACGCAGTATCGAGGAATTCTTCCGTCCAGAGGGGCCGGGACGAGGAAAACGCACACCGCCGAGGTGGTTCGGGACGCGGACATGGGGTGCGGTCTCCTCCCGCACACGTACGTGAAGATCATTACGATGCGGAACCGAGAAGTCACTACACGGGCTGATCACTTGACTACCGGCGGTCACACGCGGTTGGCTCCTGGCCAGTGAAAGTTCGACGGCCGACGCGCCCGCGTCCCGGCCGCACTTTCGCGTTCCGCCTGCCAGGCCGCACAGCGAGGTGCCGCACCCCATGAACACTCCTCCCCCACCTCGGACTTCCTTGAGATCCCTGCGCGTGGCCGCCCTCACCTCCGTCGCCGTGCTGCTTCTCGCCGGCTGCTCCGGCGCCGGCGGCGACCTCGGCGGGGGCACAGACGCGGCGAAGGGCGCGGACGGCGCCGGGCTGAAGATCGCCCTGATCACCCACGGCGGCGAGGGCGACTCCTTCTGGGAACGTGTGCAGAAGGGGGCCGAGGCCGCCGCCGCCAAGGACGGTGTCGACCTGACGTACGCCAACGACTCCGATCCGGCGGGGCAGGCCCAGCTGGTGCGCGACGCGATCAGCGACCGGGTCGACGGCATCGCGGTGACCCTGGCCAAGCCGGCCGCGATGAGGGCCCCGGTGGCCGCGGCCCGGGCGGCCGGCATTCCGGTGGTGGGCCTCAACTCCGGTATCGACGCCTGGAAGTCGCAGGGACTGCTGGAGTACTTCGGCGAGGACGAGATCGTCGCCGGCGCGGCCGTCGGCGACAAGCTGAACGGCCTGAAGGTCAAGCACGCGCTGTGCGTCATCCACGAGCGGGGCAATGTCGCCCTGGAGGCGCGCTGCGCCGGAGTGAAGAAGACGTTCGGCGGCGAGACCGAGAACCTGTACGTGGAGGGCACCGACCCCGAGGCCGTGGACACCGTCCTCACGGCCAGGCTGCGGCAGAACCCCGGCATCGACGAGGTCGTCACCCTCGGCGCGCAGTTCGCGCTGGATGCCGTGGACTCGGTGAAGGCCGCCGGCAGCAGGGCCCACGTCGCCACCTTCGACCTCAACAACGACCTGGTCAAGGCGGTCCGCGCCGGGGACGTGCAGTTCGCGGTGGACCAGCAGCCGTATCTGCAGGGCTACCTCGCCGTGGACTCGCTGTGGCTGTACCGGACCAACGGCAACATCAGCGGGGGCGGCGTGGCTCCCGTGCTCACCGGGCCCGCGTTCGTCACCCGGACGAACGTCGCCGCGGTCGCGAAGTTCGCCGCCGCGGGCACGCGGTGACCTCCCCTCCCGACAACCGCTACCCCCCGACCGGCCCACTCCGCTCTCCCTGACCGCCCAAGGACGACCATGCCCGACCGGAAAGGCGCCCGCCGCCGCCTCGGCTCCATACGTCTCTCCCTCATCATGCTGGCGCTGGTGCCGAGCGTGACGCTCGCCGCGATGTGGGGTGTGACGACCACGCAGTTGTTCTCGGAAGGCCTGCGGCTGCGCTCGCAGACCGAGCTGAGCAGGTCGACCGGCGCGATGGGCACCGAGACCACGCTCGCGCTGCAGGGGGAACGCGCGGTGTCCGCCGCCTGGCTGTCCAAGGTGCCCGGTTCCCGGGCCGCCCTGGACGAGAAGCGGGCGGCCACGGACGCGGCGGTCGCCCAGCTCGTGCGGCGGTCCGAGGAGATCCAGCGGGCGCCCGCGCGCATCGCCGACCAGCTGTACTCGGTCCTCGGCTCGGTGGGCAGCCTGGAGTACTACCGCGACCAGGTGGACCACCCCACCGACATCACCTCCGAGCAGGCCCTCGACCAGTACACGTCGATCATCGACGACCAGATACACGCCTTCCAGCAGCTCTCGCAGGTCGACGACGGCGACCTCACCTCGCAGGCCGGTCCGCTCGTCGCGCTCGAACACGCGGCGGAGCTGACCTCGCAGGAGGATGTGGCACTCACCCTGGCCTGGCCGTCCGGGCATCTCGACGAGAAGGCCTGGGAGCACTTCGTCCAGCTGGTCAACACCCGCCGGTGGCTCGTCGAGGACCAGATCGTGCCCGCGCTGAGCGGCGAGGCGAAGACGCAGACCGAGCGGATCCTGTCGAGCGCGGACTGGCGGACCCTCACGGCGGTCGAGGACCAGGTCCTCGCCGCTCGCCCGGTCGCCGGCACCGGACGGGTGGCCCTGCCGGACGCGGGCAAGCGGTGGTCGGCCGCGATGACGAGGGTCTCCGTCCGCTACACCGACCTGATCCGGCAGCAGACCTCGGGCCTGCTGACCCGGAGCGCGGACAAGGCGCACGAGCAGTTGCTGACGGCGGGCTCCCTGAGCGCGGGCGGACTGATCGCGCTGCTGATCTGCCTGGTCATGTCCTGGCGGATCACCCGTTCGCTGTCCCGGCGGCTGCGGGGCCTGCGGGAGGCCACGCTGGGCCTCGCCCAGGAACGGCTTCCGGACGTGGTCGCGCGCCTGGAGCGGGGCGAGAAGGTCGATGTGGACCGGGCCGCACCGGAGTTGGACTACGGCTCGGACGAACTGGGGCAGGTCGCCCAGGCGTTCAACACGGCACAGCGCACAGCCGTGGTGACCGCCGTCGAACTCGCCGACACCCGGCGGGGGTTCCAGAAGGTGATCCTCGGGATCGCCCGGCAGAGCCAGAACCTTGTCAACCTCCAGCTCAGCCGGCTGGACACCCTGGAGCGCGAGCACCAGGACCCGGACGTCCTGGCGGGGCTGTACGAACTCGACTCCACGGCCAGCCAGTTGCGGCGGTACGAGGAGAACCTGGTCATCATCAGCGGCGGGCAGCCGCGGCGCAGCTGGACCGAGCCGGTCGCGCTGATCGACATCCTGCGCAGTGCGGTGGGCGAGGTCGCCGAGTACCAGCGGGTGGAGGTGCGCACCGAGGAGGAGGTCTGCGTGGCCCCGCCCGCGGTCGCGGACGTGATCCACCTGCTGGCCGAACTGATCGAGAACGCCACGCTGTACTCGCCCGCGCCGAGTCCGGTCGGGGTACGGGCCGGGCTGGTCGCCAAGGGGCTGGCCATCGAGGTCGAGGACCGGGGCCTCGGCATGTCGGAGGACGAGTACGCCGCCTTCAACGCCCACTTGGCCGAGGCCCCCAAGTTCGACGTGGTCGCCCTTGCCGACGACCTCCGACTCGGCATGTTCGTCGTCGCCCGCCTCGCCAACCGCCACGGCATCCAGGTGACCCTGCGCTCCTCGCCGTACGGCGGAACGACGGCGATCGTGCTGATCCCGCACGAGATCGTCGTACGGGAGGAGCACGAGCCGGAGGGCCGGGGCGGGGCGACGGCCTCAGTGACCGCAGGGGCGACGGCCTCAGTGACCGCAGGGACAACGGCCTCAGTGACCGCAGGGGCGACCGCGGAAGCGACGGCCGGGAAGTCGGATCCGGCAGCGGTCGGGGCCTCCCCCGGTACGGACGGTACGGAAGGTACGGCGGACTCCGCCGACTCGGCGGACACCTCGGGCCCGGAGGACCGGGCAGGCGCCGCGCGGGCCGGGGACCCGGCGGAGCCGGCGGGATCGCCGGGCGCGGAGCCGACGCCCGGAGCGGTGTCCGGGCGGGCGGGGCCCCGGCCGCTCCCGGCGGCTCGTGACACACCCGCCCCCCGCCCCGACGGTCTCACCCCGCTCCCCCGGCGGGTGCCGCAGACCAGCCTCGCCGTCGAGCTGCGCGAGGAGGTCTCGGCCCGTGGCCAGGAGGAGGATGCCGACGAGTTCACCGCCGACCACGCGGCCTCCTCGCTCGCCGGATTCCAGCGCGGCACGCTCCGCGCCCGGGACGAGGACGACCTCCTCGACACCCCCGAGGACACGCTCGCACCCGGGGAACCGACCACCGCCGACTCGAACGGCCGGCCCGGCGCTCCGGAGGCCCCGCCCGTCGCCGCCCGTACTCCCGACACCGATCGCTCATGAAGGACACGCCATGACACGCCCCACCCCCGCCACGCACACCCAGCTGGACCAGCTGCTCACCGGACTCGTGGAGCGGGTCGCCGACGTGACGCAGGCGGTCGTGCTCTCCGAGGACGGGCTGGTCGTCAGCAAGTCCACCGGGTTCCTGCGCGACGACGCCGAACGGCTGGCGGCGACCGCGTCCGGTCTGATGAGCCTGAGCAAGGGCGTCAGCATGGACTTCCGGGGCGGCCCGGTGCGCCAGGCGCTCATCGAGATGGCCAACAGTTTCCTGGTCCTCACCTCCGCGGGGCCCGGCGCCCACCTCGTCGTCCTCACCGGACCGAACGCCGACGTCGGCGTGGTGGCGTACCAGATGAACATGCTGGTGAAGAAGATCGGCGAGCACCTCAGCGCGGCACCACGGGCCGGCATCGGCCCCACCGGCGGGTGAGGTGACCGACAGTGACGCGGCCGGCCGGCTGGTGCGACTGTTCGCCCTGACCGGCGGACGGACCCGGCCCAGCCGAGCCGACTTCACCCTCATCACGACGGTGACCGCGGTGGACCCGCCGCCGGAGGGGTCCCCCCGGCCGCAGGCGGAGCAGAGCCGCATCCTGCGCCGGTGCGCCCGCCCGGTCGCCGTGGCGGAGCTGGCCGCGCTGCTCGACCTCCCGGTCAGCGTGGTCGTGATCATGCTGTGCGACCTCCTGGAGGCGGGCCTGATCACCGCGCACCCGCCGCGCCCCGTCTCGCCCCGCACCCCGGACCTGGACCTGTTGCAGAAAGTGAGGGAAGGCCTTGGCCGGCTCTGACGCGCTCGCCACCGGGACAGCCGCTCCCGCCGCGCCCGACACCGTCAAGATCCTCATCGCCGGGGGCTTCGGTGTCGGCAAGACCACCATGGTCGGGTCGGTCAGCGAGATCACCCCGCTGCGCACGGAGGAACCCCTCACCGTCGCCGGTCTGGGTGTCGACGACCTCGCCGGGATCGAGGAGAAGCGGGCCACGACCGTGGCCATGGACTTCGGCCGGATCACCATCAGCGACGAACTCGTGCTGTACCTCTTCGGCACCCCGGGCCAGCAGCGGTTCTGGTTCATGTGGAACGACCTCGCCGTCGGGGCCCTCGGCGCGGTCGTCCTCATCGACGTGCGGCGCCCGGAGTCGAGCTTCGCCGCCGTGGACTTCTTCGAGCGCCGGCGCATCCCCTTCGTTGTCGCCGTGAACGGTTTCGACGGCCGGCACCCGTACCCGGCCGACGACATCAGGGAGTCCCTGGCCCTTCCGCCGGACGTCCCGGTGGTGCTGTGCGACGCACGGCGGCGCGAGTCGTCCCGGGACGTGCTGATCGTCCTCCTGGACCTGCTGATCGCCGCGGCGGTCGACTAGGACCTGGCAGGCCCGGGAAGCCCTGGCGCCGGATCTCACTCGTCGGGACGGGTCAACTCCGGGCCGGGTCGTCCTGCGCCGTGCGACGACCGTGGGCGACGAGATCGGCGCGACGGCCCGCGCGGCCAGGGTGCGGGGCACCAGAACGGCGCGGGTGCTGGGGAACCACCCCAGGCGGCGGCAGGGCCCTGCCGACCCGGCGGCGCTCACCGGGTACGAGGAGGCGAGCGCCGCCGTCGCTCGCGCGCTCCTCGTCACGGCGGGGCTCCTTGACGTCACCATCGTTGATCGCCGGTGGTGACGGCCGCGCGTGGACACTCCTGGAACCCTGGGAGCGGCGGCCCGGGCGGGCCCGGGCACCTGAGCTGCCCGGGCCGTGCGCTGCGACCGGGACCGTCAGCCGAGACCGTTCGACTTCAGCCAGGCCTTCGCCACGTCCAGCGGGTCCCCGTTCTCCAGCTGGACCTGGGAGTCCATGGCGAGGAGGGCCTTCGTGTCCAGCTTGGCCGAGACCGCGTTCAGGGCGGCCACGCCCTCCTTGCTGAGCCCGGACTTGTAGACCAGCGGGGTCACGTTCGCGAAGCCGAAGAGGTTCTTCGGGTCCTGGAGGACGACGAACTTCTCCTTGGTGATGGTCGGGTCGGTCGTGAAGATGTCCGCGGCCTGCACGGTGTTCTTCTTGAGCGCCGCCTGGGTCAGCGGGCCGCCCGCGTCGAGGGCCTTGAAGGACTTGAACTTCAGGCCGTACTGGGACTCGAGGCCGAGCAGGCCCTGCTGCCGGGTCTGGAACTCCGGCGAACCGCCGATGACCAGGTCCGGGGCGATGGACTTGAGGTCGGCGAGGGTGGACTCGGTGGTCAGGTGGTACTGCTTCGCGGTGGCCGCGTTGACCGTGACCGAGTCCTTGTCCTCCGCGGGCGCCGAGTCCAGCAGCGTCAGCTTGGAGTCCAGCTTCGCCTTGACGGCCGCGTTCACGCCCTCCGCGGACTCCTGCTTCGCGTCCTTGTCGAGGTAGGCCAGCAGGGAGCCGTTGTACTCGGGCAGGACGGTGATGGAGCCGTTCTTCAGCAGGCCGTAAGTGGTCTCGCGGCTGCCGATGTTGGGCTTGTAGGTGACCTTGATGCCCTTGGCCTTCAGGGCCTCGCCGTAGATGTCGGCGAGCAGGATGCTCTCGGCGAAGTTGTTCGAGCCGACGACGACGGTGTCACCGCTCGCGGCGCCTCCCGTGTCCTCGCTCAGCGGGTCGGAGCTGTCGTCGGAGGACCCGCATCCCGCCAGCAGGACCGTGGCGGCGGCGAGCGCGACGGCGGCCACGCCGGGGTTCTTCCTGAGGGACCTGCGGTGTGCGGCGGTAGAAGTCACGATTCCCGTTCCGGAAGTCAGGGGATGCAAGGTGGTCCAGGCGTCCGAGAAGGGAAGCCCTTGCACTGATCCAATCCAGCCTGTTCTCACTCAGTCAAGACCGGCCTGGTCACAATTGGCGCCACCCTGTGGTCGGTTGTGAAGGAAAAGCGAAACCGGCACGCGGGGTGCGACTCGGGTTGTAACGGATTCTTGACTCAGGGCGGCAACAAGCGCTGTCCGAAGAGGCTGTAGTCTCGCCGCAGTTGGCGCCGGTCACACAGGCGTGCAGGAGCCACTCAGGTGTCCCTACGCACCGTCCCGTAGCGATCATATTCGGTCAGGTCCGCTCGCGCGCGCCGACCGAGACACCCACGAAGGAGGGCTGGTGTCCACGAACGAGGTGGACGCGTCCACCCGATCGGCACCGTCGCCGGACCGGGACGGTGCACGCGGCAACCGGAGCCTGCGGGACTTCGCCGAGCGCTGGCCGTTCCGGCGCAAGCTGAACATCCTGGTGGGTGTGCCCCTCGCGGTGGTCGCCGCGCTGCTGGCCTATCTCTTCGCCGACCAGGTCGGCCAGTCCCAGGACGCGTCGGACGCGGCCCAACTCGTGCGGGACAGCGCCCAGGTGGCCAAGCTCGTCGGGCAGTTGGAGGCCGAGCACCAGCAGGCCGTCCTGCTCTCCGTGCGCCACCAGTCCAGCTGGAACGGCGCCACCCCCTCGCGGACCGCCTACCGCGAGGCCCAGATCCGCGTGGACAACCAGGTCGAGAAGGTCCGAGCGGCCTTCGGCGACCGGCTGCCGCAGGACGAGGCCCAGGCACTGCGCGAGGTCGACGGCCTCGAGGACCTGCGGGGCACCATCGAACGGGCCTACCTGCCCGCCGACAACATCGACCCGGCCTACAGCGACGCCGCCAAGGGCCTGATCGACGGCCTCGGGCTCGACCGCGACCCGGCCCTCGCCGCCACCTTCACCGGCAACCTGCTCGACTCGCTGCTGCGCGCCGACGCCGCGCACGGTTCCTTCGAGACCGGCGTCTTCTCCGCGACGACCGGCGACTCCAACGCCCTCATCGAGCTGATCGGCGCCATCGGCTCCTACGACGAGTACACCCACCAGGTGGAACGCTTCGGCCGGTTCGCCACGGCGGACCAGGCCGAGGAACTCGGCGACATCGAGCACAACACGGCCCAGGCGGCGATCGCACGGCAGTACGCAGAACTCCAGATCGACCCCGGCTCGCTGCAGGCGGAGAGCCCGGCCGAGATCAAGCAGGCCTTCCAGACGGCGCTCGACTCCTACCCGGACTACCGCGCCCAGGCCCGGACCCGGCTGAAGACCACCACCTCGCTCATCGACCAGATCGCCGACCGCGCCGACACCGCCTCCCGCGACGCGCGCTCGAACGCGGCCTGGTTGCTCGGATCGGCCCTGCTCGGCTTCGTGCTCTGGCTCGCCTTCTCGGTCGCCGTACGGCGCTCGGTGGTGCGCCCGGTGCAGGCGCTCACCGGTGCCGCCAAGCAGGTCGCCGAGGTGGCGGGCCGCGAGCTGGCCCGCGTGGCCGACGACGACACCGAGGACACCGGGACACCGTTGCTCCAGGAGATGCCGGTCACCGCGAAGGACGAGATCGGCGATCTCGCCGCCGTGTTCAACCAGGTGCAGACCACCGCGGTCGCGCTCCTGGAACGCCAGGTGCTCAGCCGCCGCAACGTCGCCGAGATGTTCGGCAACGTGGGCCGCCGGGTCAGCAACCTGACCACCCGGCAGCTGGCCCTGATCGACGCGGTCGAGCGCGGCGAGACCGACCCCGCGCTCCTCGAACGCCTCTACAGCATCGACCACATCGCGGTCCGCCTGCGCCGCAACGCCGACAGCCTGATGCTGCTGGCCGGCATCCGCGAGACCGTCCTCGACTCGGGGCCGCTCGCGCTCACCAACGTGGTCCGCGCCGCGCTCGGCCAGATCGAGGGGTTCCAGCGGGTCTCCCTCCAGGCCGGCACGGAGGTCATGGTCGAGCCGGACATCATCGGCGACCTCACCCTGATGGTGGCCGAGCTCGTCGAGAACGCCGTGGCGTTCTCGCCCGCCGGCAGCCCCGTCGAGGTGATCGTCAAGGACAGCCACGAGGGCGCGCTCGTCGTGATCTCCGACCACGGTCTCGGCATGAGCGCCGAGCGCCTGGAGGAGGAGAACGCCCGCCTCATCCGCCGCGAACGCCTCGACCTCGTCCCGACGAAGGTGCTCGGCCTGTTCGTGGTGGGCACCCTGGCCCGCCGCTGGGAGGTGGGCGTCGCCCTCTCCCGCACCCCCGGCGGCGGTGTGACGGCCGAGGTGACGATCCCCTCGTCCCTGCTGCTGACGACGAGCCCGGTGGCGGTGGCCTCCGCCGGTCCGACGAAGACGACGGCGGCGGACTCCCGTACGGTCCCGGCGGCGGCCACCGCCCCGGGAACGCGCCCGGCACCGGCCTGGGCCTCGGACACCGGCGCGGACACGACACCGGCCCCTGAGCCGGTCCGAGCGACAGGTCCTACGGCCGTACGGCCCGAGTCCGGCCAGGAGGCGACCGCGGGCCCGGCGGCCCGGGGTACCGAGGCATCGGAGCCCGGCGTCACGGGGGCCGCCGCCGACGGCGATCACGCTCCCCTCCCCCGCCGGGTCCCGCACCGTGCCCCGGACCCCGAACCCGCCTCCCCCACAGTCCCGTTCGTCCCGAAGGCCCGCACCGGCGACGTACTCGGCGACGGCGACGGAGGCGACGGCCCCCGTCCCCTGCGTCGCCGGGTCCGCGGTGCCACGCTGCGCACCACGGTCGGTGCCGACACCGTGCAGAAGACGGCTCCGCCCAAGCCCGCCGACGCGGAGGCCGTACGCGACGCGCTCGACGAGTTCGAGGCGGCCGTGGAGCGCGCCCACCGGGACAGCGAGACCGGCAGCCACACCAGACCGGTGTCCGTCGACGACAAGGCCGACGTGGAACCCCATCAGACCGCATCCAACCCCCCGCACGATCAGAACCACTCCCCGGAAGGAGCGGAGCAGTGAGCACGTCCACAGGTGACACGCCTACGGAAGGCACCACGCCCGCCGACCTGCAGGCCGCCGCAGCCGACTTCACCTGGCTGCTGAACCGTTTCGCGACGGAGACCGCGGGTGTCGTCGACGCCATCGCCGTGTCCTCCGACGGGCTGCTCATCGCCGTGTCGGAGCTGCGTGAGCACGCGGACTCCGAGCGCCTCGCCGCGATCGTCTCCGGCATCACCAGCCTGGCCGCCGGAGCCTCCGGCAACTACGGCCTCGGCAGCCTCAACAAGGTCATCATCGACCTGGAGGGGGGCCATGTCCTGGTCTCCGCGATCGGCAGCGGCGCCGTGCTCGGCGTCGTCACCGACAAGGAGGCCAAGCTCGGCAACATCGCGTACGAGATGACGCTGTTCGCGAACCGGGCCGGCAGTGCGCTCAGCCCCCAGCTCGTACTCGAACTGAAGAACAGCGTCGGCACCGCGGCGAAGCGCTGACCGAGGCCGACCGAGGAGGAAGCGCAGTCATGGCGGACGGCAGCACGCCTCCGGACCCGGAGCCGGGCGGTCCCGTGCCCGCCGTACGGCCGTTCCTCGTCACCGCCGGCCGGGTGGCACCCGATCCGTCCGGCCGGACGATGCCCGTCGAGACCCAGGTGGTGGCCACCGCCGAGGGACTGGCCGTGCTCGACCGGCTCGCCTTCGAACAGCACGACATCGTCGCCGCGTGCCGCATCCCGCAGTCCATCGCGGAGATCGCGGCCCGGCTGCGGCTGCACCTGAACGTGGTGCGGATCCTCGCCGAGGACCTGCGCACCGCGGGACAGCTGACGGTGCACGTGCCCGACACCGGCGTCACCCACGACGCGTCCGTCCTGCGCAGGCTGATCGACGGCCTGCGCGCCATCCCCGACTCCCGAGGGGTACTCCGTGACACCGACTGAACCGGCCACCCGGCCCTCGGCCGCGCCCTCCGCCGCCGTACGACCGCCGCTGCCGGTCAAAATGGTGATCGCGGGGGGCTTCGGGGTGGGCAAGACCACCGCGGTCGGCTCGATCTCCGAGATCGAGCCGCTGACCACCGAGGCCGCCATCACCGAGGTCGCCGCGGGTGTGGACGACCTCAGCCACACCCCGCGCAAGACCACGACGACGGTCGCGATGGACTTCGGCTGCATCACCGTCGACCCGACCCTGAAGCTGTACCTGTTCGGCACGCCGGGCCAGGAGCGCTTCGGCTTCATGTGGGACGACATCGTCGAGGGCGCGCTCGGCGGTCTGGTCATCGTCGACACCCGCCGCCTCGACGACTGCTACGCCGCGGTCGACTACTTCGAGCACAAGCAGATCCCGTTCGCCGTCGCCGTGAACGCCTTCGACGGCAGGGTCGAGCACACCCTGGACGAGGTCCGCTGGGCCCTCGACGTCAGCGACCGCGTCCCGGTGATCGTCTTCGACGCGAGGGAGCGGGGTTCGGTGCGGGACGCGCTGCTCGTCGTCCTGGAACAGGCGCTGGCCCGCACGCAGGCATGACGTGGGCCGGGGGCGAACTCCCCCGGCCCTCCGCCTAGTTGCTCCTGAGCACCCCGCGCGAGACCGTGAGCCGGGTGATCCCCCAGAACACCGCCAGCGTCACCAGCGCCATCAGCGCGACCAGCGTGGCCCCGCCCACGACCTTCTCGTAGTTGCGCTGGTACAGCCCGTCCACGATGTACCGGCCGAGCCCGCCCAGAGAGACGTACGCGGCGATCGTGGCCGTCGACACGATCTGGATGGCCGCCGAGCGCAGGCCGCCGAGGATCAGCGGAAGGGCCACCGGCAGTTCGACCCGGAACAGCACCTCCACCTCGTGCATGCCCATCCCGCGGGCCGCGTCCACCGGGGCGGGGTCCACCGACCGCATCGCCTCGTAGCTGGTGACCAGGATCGGCGGCACGGCGAGCACGACCAGCGGGATCATCACGTTGATCAGCCCGAACCCGAGCGAGAGGGTCATCAGCACCAGCAGACCGAAGGTGGGCACGGCCCGCCCGGCGACGGCGATGAAGGCCAGCGCGTTGCCGCCCCGCCCGACGTGCCCGGTGACGAGCCCCACCGGCAGCCCGATCGCCGCGGCGATGGCGAGCGCCTCCAGGGTGTACTGGACGTGCTCCCCCAGCCGTGTGGGAATGCCGTCGTAGCCCTGCCAGTGCGCGCTGTCGCTGAAGAAGGCGTTGATGAAGTTGAGGATGTTCACCGGGCGGCGACCTCCGGTTCGGGCCGCTGCGCGCGCCGCGCACGCGCGCCGCTCGGCATCCACGGCGTCATGAGCAGTCGCACACCGACCAGCAGCCCGTCGGCGAGGATCGCGAGGGCCGCCATGGTCAGCACGGCGTTCACGGCGAGTTCGGGCCGGTTGTAGATGTTCGCGTCGTTGATGAGGTTGCCGAGCGCTCCCTGGTTGCCGATGAGCGCGCCGACGCTGACGAGCGAGATGCTCGACACGGTCGCCACCCGCAGCCCCGCGATGATGGCGGGCACGGCGATCGGCAACTGGACCTGGACGTAGCGGCGCACGGGTCCGAAGCCCATCGCCGTCGCGGCCGCGAGGGTCTCCTGCGGCACCGAACGGACACCGTCGACGATCGCCGGGACCAGGATGACGAGCGTGTAGACGGTGAGCGGGATCATCACCGTGAGCTCGGTCTGGCCGGTGTAGTCGATGAGGACCACGAAGAAGGCCAGCGACGGGATCGCGTACAGCACGGTCGTCACCCACAGCACGGGCGGGTACAGCCACCGGAACCGCACGCACAGCTGGGACAGCGGCAGGGCGATCAGCAGCCCGGCGAGGACCGGCAGCAGGGCTTCCCTCAGGTGCAGCCCGATCAGCCCGAGCCAGCTGTGCTGGAGGTCGCTCGGGATGTCGAAGAAGCCGTTCATCGGGCGACCTGGGCGTCCGTACGGCCCTCCGCGTGCGCCTTGCGGATCGCCTCGCCGATGGCCTGCTGGGAGACCACCCCGGCCACCCGCCCCTCGGCGTCGACACCGACGGCCCACCCGGTGGGCGAGAGCACGGCACAGTCCAGCGCGGCCCGCAGCGAGTCGGTGCCGACCACGAAGGGCCGCCCGTACGACACCAGTCGCGCCGCGTCGACACCGCCCGCGGTCAGGTCCCCGGGCTCGATCCAGCCGAGGGGTCTGCCGTCCACGTCGGTGACGAGGAGGTAGGGGGCCTCGGCCGTGCCGCGGGCGGCGATCTGCTCCGCGGTGGCGTCGACGGCGACGACCGGTGCGGTGAGCAGCCGGAGTCCGGCGGAGGGGAAGAAGGAGAGCCGCCGGATGCCCCGGTCGGTGCCGAGGAAGTCCTCGACGAACGCGTCGGCCGGGTTCGACAGGAGTTCGGCGGGCGGCGCGTACTGGGCGAGCTTGCCGCCGGTGCGCATCACGGCGACCATCGTGCCGATCTTGACGGCCTCGTCGATGTCATGGGTGACGAAGACGATGGTCTTGCCCAACTCGTCCTGGATGCGGAGGAGTTCGTCCTGGAGTCCCTTGCGGACGATGGGGTCGACGGCGGAGAACGGCTCGTCCATCAGCAGCACCGGCGGATCGGCCGCGAGAGCCCGCGCCACACCGACGCGCTGCTGCTGGCCGCCGGACAGCTGGTAGGGGTACCGCTTGGCCAGCGAGCCGTCGAGGCCGACCCGTTCCATCAGCTCCCGGGCCCGGGCCCGCGCCTTCTCCTTGCCCCAGCCCAGCATCCGGGGCACGGTCGCGATGTTGTCGACGATCGTGCGGTGCTGGAAGAGACCGGCGTTCTGGATGACGTACCCCATGGACCGGCGCAGCGTGTTGACCGGCTGCTGCCGGCTGTCCTTGCCGTCGATCAGGATGGTCCCCTCGCTGGGTTCGACCATCCGGTTGATCATGCGCAGGGTCGTGGTCTTGCCGCAGCCCGAGGGACCGACGAGGACCGTGATCGAGCGGTCGGGAATCTCCAACGACAGCCGGTCGACCGCCACCGTGCCGTCCGGGTACCGCTTGGTGACTGAATCTATCCGTATCAAAGCGCCGAATACCCTTCGGGTCTGGCAGAGGTTGTCCGCATTCGGCCGGTCAGCAGGCCGTCCGGCAGAGTCTAGACCGGTTGTGTTACGTCACCGCGGACGGGCCCGTCGCAGCTGTGGGTGTCCTGTGAGTCCCCTGATTCTCACCCTTCGTTCAGCGAAGCCACAGGGTTCGCCCAGGACCGGGGCCGAGTGTCGTCACCACCACCGCCCGGAGACCTGGAGAACGTGCCATGACGACCCTTGCCCCACCGCCCGCGCCGTCCGTTCCTGAGGGCAGGCACCGGGCCGCGGTGCCCGCCGCGAGCCGCCGGCTGCGCAGGATGTTCACCGGTGCCCCGGAGGACCCCCGGTGGGCCCGCCCCGCGCTCTGGGCGATCCTGGTGCTGGCCACGGCGCTGTACGCCTGGAACCTGTCGTCCGTCACCGGCAACACCTTCTACGACGCGGCCGTCTGGTCCGGCACCAGGAGCTGGAAGGCGTTCTTCTTCGGCGCCCTGGACTCCGGCAGCTTCATCACGGTCGACAAGCCGCCGTTCGCCCTCTGGGTGATGGGGCTCTCCGCCCGTCTCCTCGGGTACGGCACCTGGCAGCTGATGCTGCCGATGGTCGCGGTCGGAACCGGCTCGGTGGCGCTGCTGTACCGCATGGTCAAGCGGGACTTCGGTGCCGTCGCGGCCACGATGGCGGGGCTCGCGCTCACCCTCACGCCCATCACCGTCGCCATCACCCGGGACACCAACCCCGACCCGGTCCTGGTCTTCCTGATGCTGCTCGGCGCGGCCGCGCTGATGAAGGCCGTGCGCACCGGACGGCTCATGCCGCTGGTGTGGTCCGCGGTCGCCATCGGCTTCGCCTTCAACACGAAGATGATGCAGGCGTACGTCGTGCTGCCGGTCTTCTTCCTCGTCTACCTCTGGGCCGCTCAGGTGGGCCTCGGCAGGCGCATCCGCAACCTCGCCGTCGCCACCGTCGCGCTGGTGATCTCCAGCGCCTGGTGGATGGTGATCGTCGACCTCATCCCCGCTTCCTCCCGGCCCTACATCGGCGGCTCCACCGACAACACCGTGTGGGACCTGGTCATCGGCTACAACGGTTTCGGCCGGATCTTCGGCGCGAGTTCCTCGGTGGGCTCGCAGGGCAACGGCGCGAGCTTCGGCGGCGACGCGGGCCTGTACCGGCTGTTCAACAGCATCATGGGCGGCCAGATCTCCTGGCTGATCCCCTTCGCGATCGTCGCCCTGATCGGCGGTCTGGTGCTGCGCGGCCGGGCCCCTCGTACGGACGCCAAGCGGGCGACACTGATGCTGTGGGGCGGCTGGTTCGTCCTGCACTACCTGACCTTCGCCCTCGCCGAGGGCACCTTCCACCCGTACTACGTCACGGCCATGGCGCCCGGCGTCGCCGCGCTGGCGGGTATCGGCGGCGTGGTGCTCCACAAGGCCTTCCAGGAGGGTACGGCGGCCAAGTGGGCCTGGGTGCTCCCCGCCGCGATCGCGGTCAGCACCGTGTGGGCGGTCGTCCTGCTCCAGCGGGTCTCCGGCTCCGGGACGCCGTACACGGTCGCCGAGGTCGTGACCGGGGTCGCCGGTGCGGTCGCCGTGATCGGGCTGCTGCTCGGCCGGTTCACCAAGCGGCAACGGCTGACGGGCATCGCGGCCCTCGCGGCGGTCGTCGCCCTGCTCGCCGGTCCCGCCGCGTACTCGATGTCGGCGGCCACCTCCAGCACCAACGGCACCAACCCGACGGCCGGTCCGAGTACGGGTGGCATGGGCGGGGGCGGCGGCATGGGCGGCGGCCAGCGTCCGAGCGGCACCGGCGGCCCGGGCGGCACGAGCTCCAGCACGTCCGGCAGCAAGTCCACGGGCCAGCCCCCGTCGGGCAGCGCCTCGTCCGGCAGCGGTGCCTCCACCGGCTCCTCTACGACGGAGTCCGGCAGCAAGGCCGGCGGCGGCATGGGCGGCGAGAGCCAGGTCTCCTCCGCGATGATCTCGTACCTGAAGAAGAACCAGGACGGGGCCACCTGGCTGGTCGCGGTGGCCACCGACCAGACCGCCTCCTCGATCATCCTGGAGTCCGGCCAGCCGGTGATCTCCATGGGCGGCTGGTCCGGCTCCGACAACGCCATGACCCTCGCCAAGCTCAAGAGCCTCGTGAAGTCCGGCAAGCTGCACTACATCGTGGTCAGCAGCAGCGGCCAGGGCTCCTCGAACTCCGAGATCTCCACCTGGGTCAAGAAGCACGGCACGGCGGTGAGCGCCTACAGCGGCCTGTACCGCTTGGACGCCTCCGACGTCGGCTGACGCACACGGGAACACACGGAGGGCGGGCCGCCGGTGAACACACCGGCGGCCCGCCCTCGTGACGTGTCCGGTCAGGGGACGGCCGGGAAGTCCGGCGTCCGCAGTACCCGGCGCTCCGCGTCCACCGCGAAGACCTCGCAGCCCGGCAGGGAGGCGGCCCAGTCGACGCCCTCGGCGCCCATGGCGAAGGCCGCCGTGGCGACCGAGTCCGCCTCCGTGAGGGTCGGGGCCACGACCGTGAGGCTGAGCAGGCCCGTCGCCGGGCGGCCGGTGCGGCCGTCGAGGATGTGGTCGCCCCGCTCGTAGCGCGCGGACGTCGCGACCGCCCCGCCGTCGAGCGAGAGGACCGTGCACAGCTGGTCGGCGTGCTCGGGGTGCCGAACGCCCACCCGCCAGGGGCCGCCGGAGACGACCACGTCACCACCGGCGTTCAGGACGAACCGCGTCGCGCCGGCCGCCTTGAGCAGCTCGGCCGCCCGCTGCACCGACCAGCCCTTGACCACCGCGCAGGGGTCGAGGCGGCGACCGGGCAGCCGTACGTCGAAGGCGCCGCCGGTGGCCTTCCGGTAGTACTCGCACAGGTCGAGGATCTCGGCGAGGTCCGCGCTCACCGCCGACAGCTCACCGCGGTCGTACCGCGACACCTCGCTGTCCGCCTTGAACGGGCTGAACCGGGCGTCCACCTCGCGCAGCCAGGCGAAGACCGTGTCCGCCGCGGACTCGGGGACGGTGTCGTCGTCGACCCGGAGCGAGACGGGGAAGCCCATGACGTGTTCGACGCGGTGCAGCATGGCCGTTCCTCAGCCCCTCGCGTCGATCGCGGCCTGGAGGGATTTCTTGTAGGCCTCACTGGTGATCGTCGCACCCGACACGGTGTCGATGTCCGCGCTCTGCGCCTTCAGCGTCTCCGCCACCAGCACCGGCACAGCGGCCGTCGTCTGCGGGTGGTCCGGCTGCTGGAGCATCTTCACCGCGGTGATCTTCGTACCGGAGAAGGTCACCTGGACCTGTACGGCGCCCTTCTCCGTGCTCAGGGCCGAGCCGTCGACGGTCTGGGAAGACGCCTCGGAAGCGGACGCCGGGGGCGAGGCCGCCGCCGTCTTCGCGTGGTCGTCGATCGTGGCCTGGAGGGACTTCTTGTAGGCCTCACTGGTGATCGTCGCACCCGACACGGTGTCGATGTCCGCGCTCTGCGCCTTCAGCGTCTCCGCCACCAGCACCGGCACAGCGGCCGTCGTCTGCGGGTGGTCCGGCTGCTGGAGCATCTTCACCGCGGTGATCTTCGTACCGGAGAAGGTCACCTGGAGCTGTACGGGTCCCTTCTCGGTGTTGATCGTCGAGCTCGTGACGACGTTCGAGCCGGAGGATCCCGAGGAGGAGGTGGACGAGGGCGCCGGCGTGGTGGCCTGGACGGTGGAGGAGCCGGCCGAGGGCTGGTACAGCCACACGGGGACCAGGCCCGCGATGCTCAGGACGACGACAGGTATGGCTCGTTTCACGGTCTGTTCCTCATCCCGCCAGGCTGAAGCGTTCGAAGTGGATCTGCGGCCCCGGCACGTCCAGCTCGCGCAGGCTGCCCAGGACCGCGTTCATCATCGGGGGCGGTCCGCACAGGAAGACGTCCCTCTCGGCTATGTCGGGCACGAGACGCGCCAGCTCGCTCGCCGCCAGCTTGTCGGGCACCGGCGGTCCGGTGACCAGGTGGAGATCGGCGCCCTTGGCGATCGCCAGGTCGCGCAGCTCGTCGTAGAGGACGGCGTCCCGGTCGGAGCCGACCCGGTAGATGACGACGGCGTGGCCGTGCACCTCCTCCAGCAGGGCCCGGATGGGGGTGACGCCGACGCCGCCGGCGATGAGCACGGACTCGGGCCGGGTGCGGTGCAGGGCGGTGAAGGCGCCGTAGGGGCCCTCGGCGAAGACCCGGGTGCCGACCTTGAGGTGCCTCAGGGCGGCGCTGCCCTCACCGGCCGCCTTGGCGGTCAGGCGCAGGGTCCGGCCGTCGGGGGCGGCGGACAGGGAGAAGGGGTTGGCCTGCCACCAGCGGTCTGCGGTCAGGAACCGCCACAGGAAGAACTGGCCCGCCCGGGCGGGGAGTTGGTCGAGGTCCTTGCCGCTGATGTAGATCGAGACGACGTTGTCGCTCTCGGGGACGACGGCCGTGACGCGGAACTGGTGGCGCCAGTTCCGCCACAGCGGGAGCACCGCGCGGCCCAGGACGACCGAGCCGAGGGCCACGCTCCAGATGCCGTACCAGTACGCGGTGGCCGCGGACGAGGAGGCGAAGGTGGTGCCGACGGCGACCTGGTGGGTGAAGGCGAGCACCACGGCGACGTACGTGTACAGGTGGATGAAGTGCCAGGTCTCGTACGCGAGGCGGCGCCGGGCGTAGCGGGCGGAGACCGCGCCGACCACGAGGATCAGGAAGAACGCGACGACCGCGCGGAGAACGCCCTCGGTGGTCTCGGCGAGGTCGACGATCTCGCCGATGGGGCCGACGTCCGTCCCCTGGGCGTAGCCGAAGGAGATGAAGACGACGTGCGCGAGGAGCGTCCACAGGATGCCGAAGCCGGTCCAGCGGTGCCAGGAGGTCAGCCGGTCCATGCCGATGCGGCGGTCGAGCCAGGGCAGCCGGGCCACCAGGACCAGCTGGAAGGCCATGATGAGCGCGGCGTACAGGCCGGTGAGGCGGCCGAGCACGATGAGCGCGTTGGAGGCGAAGCCCGCCTGGACGAAGAACCAGGCGACGACGGCCGCGTTGGCGGCCAGCACGGCGTAGAGCCCGGTGCGGGCCACCACCCTGGGGCGTTTGATCGCCGTGGGGGGCGTGGGGGGCGATTGGACGGTCGTCACGGGTCGTAGCTCCTTGGTCGGGGCCTTCGGATAACCGGGTGGACAACCGAGCTTCTCCGGCGGGAGCTGTCGATCAGCTGTCGTACAACTTTCAAGAGCTTATCGATATGCGCGCGGGCCCCACCCCGCTCTGGCTTTCCGGCCGCTGTGAAGCACTATGAGCGGGTGGAAAAAGTACGACTCCTCGTCGTGGACGACGACCCGCCGATCGCCGATCTCGTGGCGACGGTCGCCCGCTACGAGGGCTGGGAGGCGGTCACCGCCAACTCCGGCGAGGAGGCGCTCAGCCGCGCCGCCGAGTTCCGTCCGGACATCGTGGTGCTCGATCTGATGCTGCCCGACCTCGACGGCTTCGGTGTCCTGGACCGGCTGCGCCGCTCGGGCACGATGGTGCCCGTGGTGTTCCTCACGGCCCGGGACGCGGTCGCCGACCGGGTGGCGGGGCTGACCCGGGGCGGGGACGACTACCTCGTCAAGCCGTTCGCGGTGGAGGAGCTGATGGCCCGGCTGCGGACCGTGCTGCGGCGCAGCGCCGGGCCCGGCTTCCAGCGCTCGGTGCTCCGGGTCGCGGACCTCACGATGGACGAGGACACCCGTGAGGTGCGCCGCGGCGACAAGCTGCTCACGCTCACCCCGACCGAGTACGAGGTGCTCAGGTATCTGATGCGCAAGTCGCCGACCGTGCTCACCAAGGCGCAGATCCTCGACCATGTGTGGGAGTACGGCTTCGGCGGCCGCTCCAACGTCGTCGAGCTGGTCGTCAGCCGGCTGCGCCGCAAGCTGGACGACACGGGCGAACCGCTGATCCACACCGTGCGGGGCTTCGGGTACGTCGTCCGGCAGGCCGCCGAGTGAGGTCCCTTTTCGGCCGGGTGCGGTCGGCGTACCGGAGGATGCGGCTCGGGACCCGGCTGGCGCTGGGCCTCGGGGCGCTGGCCCTGGTGGTGTTCGCGGTGGTGGGCACCGCGCTGACGACGTACATGCGGGACTATCTGTCGGCCCAGCTCAACGAGCAGTTGTCGCTCGCCCAGGTTGCCCAGTCGAAGAGCATCGCCGATTCCGGCACGCTCGCCGGCAAGAAGTACTGGGCCTGGTACTACGCGGTGTACGACATCAAGAACGGCACCCCGCAGCTGCGCAGGCCCGAGGACCCCTCCGACCTGCCGGAGGACGTCGGCGAGCTCACCGGCGTCGCGAAGGCGCAGACCGTCGCGCACACCGAGGTCCTGGCCACCGAGCACCTGAAGGGCCAGGGCGAGTACCGGCTGCGCGCCTGCGAGGTGGAGCCCGGTGTGGTCCTGGTCAGCGCGGCTCCCATGGCCGACATCGACGCCACGGTACGGCGGCTGATCACGGTCCAGGTCGTCGCCTTCGGGCTCGCCCTGCTGGCGCTCGTGGTGGTCGGCCGCAAGCTGCTGCGCCGGGGCATGAAGCCGCTGAGCGACATGGCGCACACCGCGCACGGCATCGCCCTGCACGACCTCACCGAGACGGCGTCCCGGCTGCCGCTGCGCGCCGACAAGCGGGGCGGCGGGCCGGAGGTGGAGGAGCTGCGGACGGCGTTCAACACCATGCTGGAGCACATCGACGACTCGCTCGCGGTCCGCGCGGCGGCCGAGCAGCGGCTGCGCCGGTTCGTCGCGGACGCCTCGCACGAGCTGCGCACGCCCTTGATGTCGGTACGCGGCTACGCGGACCTCTTCCAGTACGCCGCCGCCAACGCCCCCGAGGAGCGGGACAAGCACCTGGCCCGGCTGCGCGCCGAGGCCGCCCGCATGGGTTTCCTGCTGGACGACCTGCTGCTGCTCGCCCGGCTGGACGCGGCGGAGGTGGAGACCCCGCTCAGGCCCGTCGAGGTGGATCTGGTGGAGCTGGCGGAGCACGCGGCCGACGCGTTCCGCGCGAGCCACCCGGACCATCCGCTGTCCTTCGAGGAGGGGCCGCAGGCACTCAAGCTGCGCCTCGACCCGCAGCGCGTGCGCCAGGTGCTCGACAACCTCCTCACCAACGCGGCCGTGCACACCCCGGCGGGCACGGCGGTGTCGGTCGGCGTGCGGGTGCGGGACGGGCACGCCCGGGTGCGGATCGCCGACGCCGGGCCGGGCGTCCCGGCCGTCGACCAGGAACGGGTCTTCGACCGCTTCTACCGCGTCGACAAGGCCCGCAGCCGAGACCGGGGCGGCAGCGGCCTCGGCCTCGCGGTGGCGAGCTCCCTGGTGCGGGCGCACGGCGGCACGATCGAGCTGGACAGCGTGCCCGGCTCGACGGTGTTCACGGTGTCGCTGCCGCTGAGCCCGGCCCGGCCGTGAGTCTTACGAAGCCGTGACGTGACGCGCGCGGCCCGGCCGTCCGGGCCGGTCAGGGCCCTAGCGTGAGGGCATGCGCGTACTGGTCACCGGCGGTGCCGGTTTCATCGGGTCCCAGATCGTCGAGGCGCTCGCGGCACACGGCCACGAGCCCCTCCTGTACGACGTCCGGTCAGACCCGGCGTCCGACGTGCGGGACCCCGACGCCGTCCGTCACGCCCTGGGCGGAGTGGACGCGGTGTGCCACCAGGCGGCCATGGTGGGCCTCGGTGTGGACTTCGCCGACGCCCCGGGGTACGTCTCCCACAACGACCTCGGTACGGCGGTCCTGCTCGCCGCGATGGCCGAAGCGGGAGTGCGGCGGCTGGTGCTGGCCGGGTCGATGGTGGTGTACGGCGAGGGCCGGTACGCCTGCGCCGTGCACGGGACCGTACGGCCGGGTCCGCGGGCCGTGGCCGACCTGGACGCGGGGCGCTTCGAGCCACCGTGTCCGCAGTGCGGCGCGGACCTCTGTCCCGGTCTGGTCGGCGAGGACGCCCCGGTCGACCCGCGGAACGTCTACGCGGCGACCAAGCTCGCCCAGGAGCATCTGGCGGCGTCCTGGGCGCGGGCCACGGGCGGGTCCGCGGTGGCCCTGCGCTACCACAACGTGTACGGCCCGGGCATGCCCCGCGACACCCCGTACGCCGGCGTCGCCTCCTTCTTCCGCTCCGCGCTCGCCCGCGGTGAGGCCCCGCGCGTCTTCGAGGACGGCGGTCAGCGCCGGGACTTCGTGCACGTACGGGATGTGGCGGCGGCCAACGTGGCGGCGCTGGAGGCGAGTTCGCGGGACGGCGCGCTCACGTCGTACAACACGGGAAGCGGCGAGCCGCACACCGTGGGCGAGATGGCCCGCGCGCTAGCCGAGGCGTACGGCGGTCCCGGGCCCGTGGTCACCGGGGAGTACCGCCTCGGGGACGTACGGCACATCACGGCGGACTCGGCGCGGCTGCGGGCGGAGCTGGGGTGGAAGGCGGAGGTCGGATTCGCCGAGGGAATGCGGGAGTTCGCGGGCGCGGGAATGCGGGACGCGTAGCCGCGGTGGACCGGTGGTGCCGCCCGCGAAGGAAAGCGGCCGTGGGCGGCACCACCATGTTTCGAGCGGCCCCTTTCCGAGGGGCCGCTCTTTCACGAGGCGCCCTTTCAGGAGGCCGCCGACGGCAGCACCACCTCGAAGCGGCAGCCGCCCGGCACATTGCGTACGGTGGCCCGGCCCGCGTGGGCCTCCACGATGCCCCGCACGATCGCGAGGCCGAGTCCGGCCCCGGCAGGCGGAGTCCGGGCGTGGGTGCCGCGCCAGCCGGTGTCGAAGACGCGGGGCAGATCCTCCTCGGGGATACCGCCGCAGCCGTCCGTGACGGACACGACGACACCCTCGGCACGGTGCTCGGCGGCCACCGCGACCGTGCCGTCGGCGGGAGTGCGGCGGATGGCGTTGACGAGGAGGTTGCCGAGCACGCGGCTCATCTCCTTGCCGTCCACCTCGACCGGAACGGCCGCCACCCGGTCGCCGACCAGCCGTACGCCGTGCTCGCGGGCCAGCGGGTCGGCGCCCGCGAGAGCGTCCGAGACGAGGTCGTACAGGGAGATCCGGCTCGGGCTCAGCGCCAGCGCCCCCGCGTGGATGCGGGAGAGCTCGAAGAGGTCGCCGACCATGTCGTTGAGGCGTTCGACCTCGGTGCGGATCTGCCGCAGGTAGCGGGCGGGGTCGGCGGCGACGCCGTCCTCCAGGGCCTCGGACATCGCGCGCAGGCCGGCGAGCGGGGTGCGCAGGTCGTGGGAGATCCAGGCGACGAGTTCGCGCCGGGAGGACTCCAGGGCGCGTTCGCGCTCCCGGGACTCGGCGAGTTTGGCGCTGGTGAGCTCCAACTCCCGGCTCAGGTCGGTGAGTTCGGCGGTCGTGGGGCCGCCGGGCGAGGTGAAGTCGCCGCCGTCGCCGAAGGAGCGGGCGGCGAGCGTGAGGGCCCGGCTGCGGGCGGAGACCCAGCGGCCGAGCAGCAGGGCGGTGGCCAGCGAGACCACGGCGGCCATCAGCACGACGGTCGTGACGACCCTGAGGTCGTGCCCGGACAGGAACATGGCCTGGGCGACCGCGAGCGTCCCGGCCAGCATCGCGGTGACGCCGACGGCGGCGACCACGGTCAGGTGCAGGGAGAGCGAGCGGCGGCGGATCAGCAGCAGCACCCAGGCGCCGAGGAGTCCGGCGAGGACGGCGCCGAGGAAGGCGTAGAGGGCGATGAGAAGCATGTCGCTCATGGCCGGGCCCCGCTTTCCGCGGCGCTTTCGAAGCGGTATCCGACGCCCCAGACGGTCTGGATGAGCCGCGGGCGCGCCGGGTCGTCCTCGACCTTTCCGCGCAGCCTGCGGATGTGGACGGTGACGGTGGACAGGTCGCCGAAGTCCCAGCCCCACACCTCACGCATCAGGTCCTCGCGGCCGAAGACCCGGCCGGGGTGGCGCAGGAAGAACGCGAGGAGGTCGAACTCGCGGATGGTGAGGGCGAGTTCGGTGCCGTTCTTGACGGCACGGCGGGCCTGCGGATCGAGGCTCAGCCCGGCCGCGCGGAGGGCTCCGGACTGCTCGGCGGGCCGGGAGCGGCGCAGCACGGACTCGACGCGCAGCACCAGTTCGCGGGGGCTGAAGGGCTTGGTGACATAGTCGTCGGCGCCGACCTCAAGGCCCAGGATGCGGTCGTCCTCGTCGCCGCGGGCGGTGAGCATGATGACCGGGACGGGTCCGCGTCCCCGCATCCGGCGGCACACCTCCAGGCCGTCCATGCCGGGCAGCATCAGGTCGAGGACGACGAGGTCCGGGCGGTGCGCGGCGGCGCGGGCGAGTGCCTCGGGGCCGTCGGCTGCCCGGTCCACGAGGTATCCGGCCCGGTCCAGATAGCCGGAGACCACCTCGGCGACGGTGGGGTCGTCGTCGACGACGAGGACCCGGGGCCGGGTCTGTGCGTACTGCTGCTGCTCCATGCCGCCAGCCTCGCACCGCGCGCGCGAATGTGCCGCAGGCCGCCTCCGACGTCCTTGTTTCGTAAGGAGCCGGAGTCCGGTTTGCGCGCTTTGCGTTCGTAGGGTGATAGCCGTGACGACCCCTTCACTGAACGAACCGGCGGCGTCCGTGGACGTCGTGCTGCCCTGTCTGGACGAGGCCGGGGCCCTGCCGTGGGTGCTGGAACGCATTCCGCCCGGCTGGCGCGCGCTAGTCGTCGACAACGGCTCCACGGACGGTTCCGCCCGTATCGCCCACGCTCTCGGCGCGACCGTCGTGCGCGAGGAGCGGCGCGGTTTCGGCGCCGCCTGCCATGCGGGGCTGACCGCGGCCACGGCCGACATCGTGTGCTTCTGCGACTGCGACGCCTCCCTGGACCCCTCCGACCTGGTGCCGTTCGTGGCCGAGGTGCTGGCCGGCGAGGCGGACCTCGTGCTCGGCCGGCGCCGCCCGCAGGCCCGCGGTGCCTGGCCGCCGCACGCCCGGGCGGGCAACCTCGCGCTCGCCCGGCTGCTGCGCCGCCGCACCGGTCTGCGCCTGCGTGACCTGGGGCCCCTGCGGGCCGCCCGGCGCGAGCCGCTGCTCGCCCTCGGCCTGACGGACCGGCGCAGCGGCTACCCCCTGCAGATGGTGGTGCGGGCGGCCGACGCGGGCTGGCGGATCACCGAGCACGACGTGCCGTACCACCCGCGCACCGGCGCCTCCAAGGTGACGGGCACCTGGCGGGGCACCTGGCAGGCGGTGCGGGACATGAGCCACGTCCTGAACGAGACGGGGGTGCGCGCGTGACCACGCTGCTCGTCATCGCCAAGGAGCCGAGGCCGGGGCGGGTGAAGACCCGGCTCACCCCGCCGTTCACGCCCGAGGAGGCGGCCGCGCTGGCCGAGGCGTCCCTCGCGGACACCCTCGACGTCGTGGCCCGTACCCCGGCCCGGCGCCGGGTGCTGGTCCTGGAGGGCACGCCGGGCCCCTGGCTGCCGCCGGGTTTCGAGGTCGTCCGGCAGTGCGCGGGCGGTCTCGACGAACGGCTGGCCGCCGCCTTCGCGGGCTGCGAAGGACCGGCCCTGCTCATCGGCATGGACACGCCCCAGGTGACTCCGGAGGTGCTCACGGTGGACTTCGCCGACTGCGATGCGTACTTCGGGCCGGCCGTGGACGGCGGCTTCTGGGCCCTGGGCCTCGCGAAGCCCGACCCGGCCCTGCTGCGCGGGGTCCCGATGTCGACGCCCCGCACCGGCGCGGCCCAGCGCGCCCGGCTGACCGGACTGCGGGTGCGGGAGCTGCCGCCGCTGCGGGACGTGGACACGGCGTACGACGCGGAACTGGTGGCGCGGGCGGCACCGGACGGACGGTTCGCGGCGGAGCTGGCACGGCTCGCGGGGGTGGCGCGGTGAGGGGGCTACAGGTCGGCGTGGCACCCCGGCCCGCCACGGACACGGCACCCGTACGACCGGACGCCGGGACGGGGCCCGGGCCCGGGCCCGGGCCCGGGACGAGCGAGCCCCGCCCACACGGCAACCCCGACAGTCCATGCCCCCGGGCGGACGGGATCGGGCACCCGACGGACACCGGCCGAACACCCCGAGAACCGGACCGGCCCACGGAACCCGGCACGCCGACCGGTGTCGGGCCGCCCGCCGAGGGCCCGGAGCCGGTCGGGGCGGCAGCTGCGGCGACCGGCCCAGTCCCCGGCCCCCGGCCTGCCCTCCCGGGCGTCGATGCCCGGCCGTACGACGGCACCTGGTCCGCCGACCCCTATGCGCGGGCCCTGCGCACCGGCCGCGGCCCCCTCTTCCTGCGCCGCTCCGACGGCTGGCTGCTCCCGCTGGAACTGGAGCGTTGGTGCGCCGCCGCGGATGCCGCGGACCTGGAGGTGCTGCGGCGCTGCGAGGGTGCGGTGCTGGACGTCGGGTGCGGTCCGGGCCGGCTCGTCGCCGCGCTCGGGGCCCGTGGCCGGAGGGTCCTCGGCATCGACGTGAGCGAGGCGGCGGTCGCGCGGACCGTCGCGCTCGGCGGACAGGCCCTGCGGCGGTCCGTCTTCGAGTCCCTGCCGGGCGAGGGCCGTTGGGGCACCGCGCTGCTGATCGACGGCAACGTCGGCATCGGCGGCGACCCGCAGGCCCTGCTCGACCGGACGGCCCAACTCCTCAGGACGGGAGGTCTGTTGATCGCCGAGACGGTCACCGGCCCGGACCTCGACGAGCGGGTCCAGGTGCATGTCACCGACGCCCGGGGTGCCGTCGGCGACCCGTTCCCGTGGGCCCGGCTCGGCACCCCCGCCCTGCTGCGGCACGCCGCCCGCTCCGGCTGGGTATCCGTGGATCAGTGGACGGCGGGCGGCCGCTCCTTCGTCGCCCTGCGCCGCCGTACGACGAAGACCACGGCGGAACCGCCGAAGAGCACGGCCGTCACCAGCAGCCACCGGGCCAGGAACCCGTCCGGGGACAGGCCCGTCGCCCGGCCGTAACGGTCCGCGACCTGCCCGCTGATCAGCGGGAACCACACGAGCAGGAGCAGCAGGGAGAAGGCGGCGGGGACCCGGACGTACAGGACGTGCCGCCCCGCCGCCTTCACCAGTGCCCGGTCCGCCGCCGCGTACAGCGGCAGCAGCACCAGGTCGTGCAGGACGGCCGCCCCGACGAACCACAGCGCGACCCCGAACCAGTCGCCTGCCAGCAGCCGCACCCCCGCATATCCCGCCAGGGCGAACGAGCAGACGAGCAGGAGGAGTTGGAGAGGACTGCCGAGAGGGATCCGCATCACAGGTCTCCGAAGGTCAGCCGCGCCACCCACTTGGTGTTGAGCACACCGGGGGCCGCGGGCACGATGATCCGGGCCGGGTGGCCGTGGTCGGGGGTCAGGTCCTCGCCGTTGACGAACAGGGCGAGCAGGGACCGCGGGTCGGCGACCTGGTTGGCGCGCAGGGCGGCCCGGCGGAAGGCGCCGTGCCGTTGCAGCGACTCCACGAAGAGGTCCGGCGGATCGTCCTCGTACCCGACGAGCGCCGCGAGGTCCCGCAGCCGCACCCCGCGCCACCACTGGTCGGAGGTCGACCAGCCCTCCACGCAGGCGATGGGCAACGCCGAGCTGTGCAGGGGCAGTCGGAGGAGTTCGGCACGCCCGATCCGGACCGTGCGGCCGTCGCGCCCGGTGACGACCAGCCGCCAGGCCTCCTCACCGGTCTCGGCCGGGTCGATCCCCGCGTACGCGGCGGTCTTGTTGATCTGGAAGCCGCCCGGTCCGGACGCCGGCTCGGCGCCGCCGTGCGGGGCGAGGAGGGCGGTCCGGCGCAGGACGCCGTCGAAGTTCTGCCCGGCCGTGGTGAGGAACAGCAGCAGCGAACCGCCCCCGACGAACCAGAGCGCCCCGCGCCGCGACACAGTCGGCTCGGCCGGGTCCGGGGACACCAACTCGCTCTGTTCCTCCCGGGGTTCCCGAAGCCGGCGCAGATTGCGCAGCGCGAGCGGCGTCTTCAGCACGGCATGGGCGACGAACGCGGTGAAGAACACCCACGCCCCGTAGAAGTGCAGTGGGTAGAAGGACCCCGGGAAGAGGTAGTCCAGCTGGACGTTGAGCACCCCGGTCACGAACTCGAACAGGGCGCCGCCGACCAGCAGCAGCAGCGAGATCCGCTCCAGGGCGTGGGCAAGCGAGCGCGCGGGCGGCAGCGTGAACAGCTTCGGCACCACCGACCACAGCTTGGCCAGCAGGACGGGGATCAGGGTGATGCCCAGGGTGACGTGGACACCCTGGTCCAGCCGGTACAGCCAGTGCGGGTCGGTCGGCCAGGAGAAGAGGTAGAAGCCGAGGATGCCCTTGTCCGGGGTCTTGTCGTTCACCGGCGCGAGGTCCGGGTTGTAGGCGGCGTACGACAGCAGGCCCGTCACGAACAGCAGGGTGATTCCGCCGAGGAGGACGATCCCGAGGACCGAGGTGAGCCAGGGGCCGCGCAGCGGGCTGCGCCAGAAGGAAGGTGCGAAGGGAGACCGTGCCATGCCCCGACGGTAGGCCCGCACCACCCCGTGAACGGGCCCGCGAACCATGACGAAACTCTGACGTCGTCGCATGTCAGCCGTCCGGAGGCGGTCGTGCGGCCTAGCGTCGTCCGAGTGAACCGGGACCTCCTGCGTGACCTGTACGCGGCCGTGTGCGCCGCGCTCCTCGTGCTGACCGCCGTACTGGTCGGCACGGCGATCCAGCACCGGAACGGCTCGCTGCGTGTCGGCTGGCCTCCTCTGCTGGCGAGTTGGGACCCGCATGTCGGCCCCGGCACGCCGGCCGCGGTGGTCGTCGCGGCCGTCGTGGTGGTCTACGGTCCCTCGCTCGCCCTCCGGCTCCCCTGGCGTCCGCTGCTGCTCGCCGTCTGGGCCGCGGGCATGGCCTGGACATGGTCCCTGGCCCTCGTGGACGGCTGGCACCGGGGCATCGCCGAGCAGCTCACCACCAAGAACGAGTACCTCCGGGCCGTCGGTCGCTTCCACGACATCCCGGCGGCCCTGCGGGACTTCACCGGGCACATCCTGATCGGCTCGCCGGACAACTGGGGTGCCCATGTCGCCGGGCATCCCCCGGGCGCGACCCTCACCTTCGTCCTGCTCGACCGGGTCGGGCTCGGCGGCGGGGGCTGGGCGGGAACCTGGTGCATCACCGTCGGCACGACCGCGGCGGTCGCGGTCCTGATCGCCGTACGCGCCCTCGCCGACGAGTCGCTCGCCCGCCGCGCCGCGCCCTTCCTGGTCCTGGCCCCGGCCGCGGTCTGGGTGGGCACGTCGGCCGACGGGTACTTCGCGGCGGTGGCCGCGTGGGCGGTGACCCTGCTCGCCCTCGCGGTACGGGGGTTCCGGCCGGGACCGTACGGCTTCTGCTCCGGGTTGTTGTTCGGGCTGACCGTCTATCTGTCGTACGGCCTGACCCTCATGGCCGTCGTCGCGGGGGCGGTGCTGCTCCTGGGCTCCGCGCGTCGGCCCCTGCTGTTCGCCGTGGCCGGGTTCGTGGTCGTGCCGGTGCTGTTCACCGTGTCGGGGTTCGCGTGGTGGGAGGGGTACCGGGTGCTGGTGACGCGGTACTACCAGGGGGCGGGCGGGGTGCGGCCGTACGGGTACTGGGTGTGGGCGAACCTCGCGTGCACGGTGCTGATCGTGGGGCCGGCGACGGTGGCGGGGCTGCGGCGGGCTGTCACTCGGCTGCGGAGGCGGGGCGAGGGCCGCGTCGATCTTCGGCTCTGTCTGCTGGTGCTCGGTGCTCTCCTCGCGCTTCTCCTCGCCGACCTGTCCGGGATGAGCAAGGCGGAGACCGAGCGGATCTGGTTGCCGTTCGCGGTGTGGCTGCTGCCCGCGTGCGCCTTTCTGACGGGGGTGCGGGGATGGCTGATCGGGCAGGCCGTACTGGCGCTGCTCCTCAACCACCTGCTGCTCACCGGGTGGTGAGGGCCCGTCCGGGCCGGCCGTGCACGGCCGGCCCGGACGGGTGGGGTCGGCCCGGACGGGTGGGGTCGGGTCAGCAGGTGGCCACGCCCGGCAGCCAGTCGGGGCCCTTGATGTAGATGACGGTCATCCACGAGCCGTCGGTCAGCTTCGCCCAGGCGTCGTTGGTGTAGCCCTCGGCCGTGACCTGCTGGGCGTGGGCCTGGCAGACCACGTTGACCGTGGTCGGCTGCGCGAAGTAGTCGACCACGCCGGCGTTGACGTTGGGCTCGCTGTGGGTGCGCACGCCGGTGCCCCAGGTCTGGAACGCCTTGCTGCCGCCGGACGGCGGCGGGGTGCTGCTGCCGCCGCAGTCCGGGATGCCGGGCAGCCAGGCCGGGCCCTTGATGTAGATGTTGGTCACCCACGAGCCGTCGGCGAGCTTGGCCCAGGCGTCGTTGGTGTAGCCCTCGGCGGTCACGGTCTCCGCGTGCTGCTGGCACTGGACGGACACCTGGGTCGGTCCGGGGAAGGTGTCGACGACGGCGGAGCCCACGCTCGGCGACCGGTGCGTGCGCACGCCGGTGCCCCAGGTCTCGAAGACCGTGCCGCCGTTCGCGGGCGGCGGGACGGGGGTGCCGGAGCCGTTGATGCGGACCGCGCCCGCGTAGTCGCCGCCGGTGCGCACGGACGTGACCCTGATGTGGGTGCCCGACTCGTACGCCTCGACCATCTGGCCGCCGCCCAGGTACATGGCGACGTGGTGGATGTGGCCGCTGCCCCAGAACATCAGGTCGCCCGGCAGCAGCGGGGCGGTGCCCTGTCCGGCGGAGAAGCGGGCGGAGGCCTGCGAGGTGTGGAACTGGTCGTCGGCCGTGCCGTTGAGCAGGTCCCTGCCGGTCGCGCGGTAGTAGGCGTACCGCATCAGGCCCGAGCAGTCGAAGCCCTTGCGCTCGCCGTCGTGGAGGCTGTCCGGGTCGGAGCCGTCGTAGTAGCCGTAGCTGGCGCCGGGCGTGGCCGCGTGGCCGCCGCCCCAGCTGTACCAGACACCGATCTGCGAACAGGCCGCGTCGACGGCGGCCTGCGCGGTGGCCGAGGCGCCGGGCGCCAGGACACCGCAGGTGGCGTCCTGGGCGGCGTGGGCCGGGGCGGAGAAGAACGCGGTGAGCGCCAGGGCCGAGGCGCCCAGGATCGCGCCGCTGGTCCGGCGGCGCGTGCTGATGGTCTGCAAGGGACTCTTCCTTCGTCGAGGTGGCGTCAGCGGGATGCCGGGGACGCCGGAGGCAGACGCGGATGGCACACCCCACCCCCGTGGAGGTGTGCCATCCGGGCTAGGGGTGGAGGGCGGCACGCATCTTGGCGAGGCCGCGCAGGCGGTTGCGCTGGACCGTGCCTCGGTGGGCGCCGAGCCGCTCCCCGGCCGTGTCGTGGGTGAGTCCCTCCAGGTCCACGAGGATCACCGCGGCGGCTTCCTTCTCGGAGAGCATGCGGAGCAATGCGAGCGCCGTGGCGGAGGCCTCGTAGGAGTCGAGTCCGCCGTCCCAGCCGGCTTCCGGCAGCTGGTCCGTGGTGCGCTCGCGACGGGAGGGGTGCTGCCAGGAGTCGCGCAGCAGGTTGAGGGCGACGGCGCAGGTGTAGGCGTACGGGTGCTGCTGCCGTGTCAGGCTCTGGGAGCGGGCTCGCCGGGAGAGCCGCAGATAGGTCTCCTGGAGCAGGTCGTCGGCGTCGTGCGGATTGCCCGTCAGTGCCAGCAGCCGCCTTCGCAGGCGGGGCATGTCGGCGGTGAAGGACGCGTCGAAGTCGCCGGCGCTCATCCGGTTGTCGGCCTCGCGCGGTGGTGGTGGGCAGGTGGCATGGCTGTGGTGCATTTCTTTCCCCCTTGCGGTGATCCCTTGCGGTGATCCCTGCGGTGTTCTCGCTGCGGTCGTCGTGCGCCGCCCCGCTCCGGTGGTCAGGCCGGAGGACGGGGCGGGTCGGCGGGGCCGTAGCGGGCGGCCGGTACGCGGCGCATCAGGGCCCAGTACCGGTCGCCGTACGACCAGTGCCACCACTCCGTCGGGTAGTTGACGAACCCGGTCTCGGTGAGCACCCGGCCCAGCAGGGCCCGGTACTCGCGCGCCTCGGCGCCGATGCCGGGCGCGTCGGTGCGGCAGGCGCCCGCGCTCTCCTCCGGGGTGGCGTTGACCTCCGTGCCGAGCGGCAGCTCCCGGCCCGCGTGGTCGCACAGGGTGAGGTCGACCGCGCCGCCGCTGACGTGCGGGGCGACCTCGGGCGGCGAGATGTACGCGCTCGCCAGCTCACGGATCCGCTCGGGAGCCGCGTCCGGGTGGGCCCGCCGCATGGTCGCTGCGTACTGCTCGAAGTACCGGCGCTGGAGGCCGGGCGGCCGGTACCCCTCCACCACCAGCAACCGGATCCCCGCGGGCAGCATCCGCTGCGCCCGCACGAGCCGCTGCAGCGCACCGGCCCTCAGATGCGCGTAGCTCCCGTCCTCGTCGGCCTGCCGGGAATCGAGGAGCAACTGCCCCTCCTCCCGCAGATCGACGAGCGGTTCCCCGCACTCGTCGTGCGTCACCGCGGCAACCCTCGGGTCCGCGAGCGTGATGATGTCGGTCACGGAAAGAGCATCCCGGGGGCCTCTGCAATTGCTCTGCAGATCGCCTGCAAGCGCCGGACCAGGGGTTCTGTAGCACCCTGCCGACACCCCCGGACCGCCTGGGCCCACGCCCACCCCTCATCCCGGGCCCCCGGACCACCGACCCCGCAACCGCCCCGCACCGCGGCACCCCCGGACCGCGGACCCCCGCAACCGCCCCTCTTCGCGGCACCCCCAGACCGCCGCCCCCCGCGCTCGCACCACATCACGGCACCCCCGCCAACGCCCGCACCCGCGCCACATCACCGCACCCCGGGCCGTCGACCCCCGAGAGCTGCCCCTCACCGCGGCCCCCGGACCACCGACCCCCGCACCCGCGCCACACCGCGGCACCCCCAGACCGCCGACCCCCACAACCGCCCTACACCGCGGCGCCCCCGCCAACGCCCGCACCCGTTCCACACCACAGCACCCCCGCCCCGCCTACCCCCGCTCCCGCGCCTCCCGTGCCCCCGACTCCCGGAAGAAGCGCATCGCCTCGGCGCGGGCCTCCGAGGCCGCGGCCGTCTCTCCGGCGGCCTCCCGCACCTCCGCCAGGTTCCACAGCGTGCGCGCCCGCCACAGCGGGAGCCGCAGCGCCTCCCAGAGCGACAGTGCCCGCTCCAGCGGGTCCCGTGCGCTCCCGGCGTCACCTGCGGCCAGCCGCCACTCCCCCAGTGTCCGCAGCACCAGCGCCTCGCCGAACCGGTCCTGCCGCTCCCGGGCCAGCTCCAGACACCGCCCGAGGCGTTCGCGCGACGCGTCCAGGAGGCCCAGCCGCAGCTCCACCTTCGCCAGCGACTGCTCCGTGTACATCACGCCGAACGTGTCGTGGAGGCCCGCGAAGATCCGCAGCACGTCCCGCAGCAGCCGCTCGGCCTGTGCGTACTCCCCTTCGGCCCGGTGGCACAGCGCCACCGCGCGCAGCACCAGCGCCTCGCCGTGCCGGTCGTTCTCCGCCCGGTACAGCTCCAGCGCCTGCGCGAAGGCCTCGCGGGCGGCGGGGTCGTCGCCCTGTTCCCGGTGGACGTAGCCGAGGCCGTAGAACACCCGGGCCCGGGCAAGGCGGTCGTCGAGCCGCCCGTACCCGTCCAGAGCCCGGTTGAGAAGCTCCAACGCCTCGCTGTAGCTGGCCTGTTCACGCCGGGCGGTGGCCATGCCGAGCAGGGCCTGGGCGGCGCCCTGGACGTCGTCATGGGCCTCGAACAGCCGCAGCGCGTCCCGGTAGTAGGCGTACGACTCCTCGAACTCGTCCTGTTCGTAGCGCAGTTGACCGAGCCCGGTAAGGAGCCACGCCTCGCCCTCGCCGTCCCCGCTGCGCCGCACCGCCGCCATGGCCGCGGTGTGCGAGCGGGACCAGGCGTCGAACTGGTTGTACAGCGCGACCGAGCTCGCGATCAGCGCGCCGGCCAGATCCCGGGCGGCGCGGTCCATGCCGTGGTCGGCGCAGTACTCCACCGCCGCCAGCAGACCGGCCTGTTCGGCGGCGAACCAGGCCGCGGGCCGCGTGAGCAGCTCCTCCTCGGCCCGCGGGTCGGCCGGGTCGAGGGGACGCACGGCGGCCGGTTCGGGGAAGTACCGTGCCGTGCCGCCGGGGCCCCGCGCGGCGGCCTTCTCGGCCAGCCCCAGCCAGCACTCCACGAGGCGCCGCACGGCCGCCGTCCGCTCCTCGGCGCTCTCCTCCGACAGACAGCGCTCGCGGGCGTGTTCCCGGGCCAGGTCGTGGATGCGGTAGCGGCCGCGGCCCGTGCCGTCCACGCCGATCACGTCGATGAAGTGGCAGTCCACGAGCCGCTCGACGGCCTCCTCGGCCTCCTCCGTGCCGATGTCCAGCAAGGGCGCGGCGATCCAGGCCGCGAAGTCGGGCAGGTCGAGCAGGGCCAGCCGACGCAGGGCGCGCTGTTCCTGCGGGTCGAGGTCGGCGTAGCCGAGTTCGAGGCTGGTGCGCAACTCCAGGTCCCCGGCGCGCAGTTCGTTGAGCCGCAGCCGCTCGTCCCGCAGACGGGCGGCGAGCCGGCCGGGCACCCAGTGCGGCCGGGCCGCGAGCCGTGCCCCGGCGATGCGCACGGCGAGCGGCAGCCGCCCGCACAGGGAGACGATCTCGGCGGTCTGTTCCGGCTCGGCGCGCACCCGGTCCGCTCCGGCGACCCGGCGCAGGAGTTCCAGGGCCTCCTCCTCGTCCGGGACGGTCAGATCGAGGTGCGCCGCGCCTTCCAGCGCCACCAGCCGGCGCCGGCTCGTGACGAGCACGGCGGAGCCGGGACCGGGCGGCAGCAGCGGCCGTACGTGCGCCTCACCGGCGGCGTTGTCGAGGATCAGCAGGATGCGGCGGTGCCCGGTGTACGTGCGGTACAGCCCCGTCAATTCCTCGACGGAGCTCGGCAGGGTCTCCGGTTCGGCGCCCATGGCGCGCAGCAGCCGGGCGAGGGCGTCGGCGGGCTGCAGGGGGGCGGTGTCGGCGGCCCGCAGGTCCACGAACAGGCGGCCGTCCGGGAAGAGTTCCGCGGTGCGATGGCCGACGTGGACGGCGAGCGCGGTCTTGCCCGTGCCGGAGCGCCCGGAGATCACCCCGATCGGCGGGGCGGTACGGCCGGGCTCGTCGACGCGGCCCAGCAGCGTGACGGCCCAGTCGATCTGCTCCGACCGGCCGACGAAGTCGGCTATGTCCGGGGGGAGATGGGAGGGGGCGGGTCGCGGGGCCGACGTGCCCGGTCCGCCGCCGGCCGCCGCCGTACGGTCCGCGGTCCGCTGCCGGGCTTTCGAAGCGGTGGCGGTTTCCGTGGACGACGGGTCGGATCCGGGGCCGGGCTGCGAGGGGTCGTGGGAGCGTGCGCGGGAGCCGAGTGGTGACGGGCCGCGGGAGCGCGCGCCCCGGCCGAGCGGCGAGGGATCGTGCGGCCGGGAGCCGGGGCCGAGCAGGGCGGGGTCGTTGGTGAGGACGGCCTTGTGCAGCGCCCGCAGTTCCGGCCCGGCGTCGATGCCCAGCTCCTCGCGCAGGGCTTCGCGGCCCTCCTGGTAGGCGCGCAGGGCGTCGGAGACCCGTCCGGTGCGGAACAGGGCGGTCATCAGCTGGCCGCGCGGCCGTTCCCGGAGGGGGTGGGCGGCGACGTGCGCGAGCAGGGGCGCGATGGTGCGGTCCGCACGGCCGAGCTCCAGCTGGAGGCCGAAGGACTCCTCCTGGGCGACCAGCCGCAGTTCGGCGAGCCGGGCCGCCTCGATCCGGGCGAACGACTGGTTCAGCCCTTCGAGTGCCTCCTGCCCCCGCCACAGCCCCAGCGCCTCGGACAGCAGCTCGGCGGCCTCCTCCGCGCGGCCCCCGGCCGCCCGGGCCCGGCCGGAGACGAGCAGTTCCTCGAAGCGGCGGGCGTCGACCTGGGAGGCGTCGAGATCCGCCACGTACCCCGGGGGCCGGGTGCGGATCACCTCCGCCTCGCCGACGCGGGCCAGGGCGCGGCGCACCGCGGAGACATGGGTGGCGACGAGGGCGCTGGCCGTGGCGGGCGCCTGCTCGTCCCAGACACAGTCCACGAGCCGTTCGGTGGAGAGCACTTCGCCGAGGTGCACGACGAGTGCGGACAGGACCGCCAGGGGTCTGACCCCGCCCAGCGGGGCACGTCGGTTCCCTTCCCACACCTCCACCGGACCGAGAAGACGTACCTGGAGCATCGTTCCCCGATCGCCGTACCGCCCGCCCCACGGATGCGTGTTCGACGATATCGACGGGCGGTGTCCGCGGACGACGTGAGCTGCGCCGTCCTGGCCGGATCCGGCCAGTCGGCCACCCTGTGCAGGCCAGGCGGCGGGGCCTGACACCGGTGCGAAGGGGCTGATTTCCCGGCTCCCTCCGTGGACGTCGGTTGACTGGATTTCGACGGTGTCCACAGCTGCCCCTCAGCTGAGGGACGGCTGGTCGGGGGCGTTCGTATGAGCGCTCTCCGACATTCATGGCGGAGCACTCTCCGAATTCATGGCGGAGCGCTCTCCGACATTTCTCGCGCCGGAAGACCGGTCGCCCCACCCGGTGTCGTCCGCCCGCCCGCACTCCTTCGACTGCCGGACATTTGAACGTCACACCGAGCGGGAACGTTTCCCTCGTCCCCTCTGCATCGCCTTGCCTCCGTCATGCCCCGTGTCCCGCACGGGGCATGACGCGAAAGGACGACGTGCGCCGTGTCCCTGCTTCCGCTCGAAGGTCCCCCGGGTCCGCTCCCCGTCACCGCCCCGGCCCCGCTCCCGATCAACACCCCGGCCCCCGCTCCCGCCGGTTCCCGCCGCCCCCTGACCCGGCTCACCCGCCGCCTGGTCACCGTGCTCCCCCTGCTGCTCATCGGCATATGGGCGGCACTGGACTGGCGTGCCCTGTACGACGGCACCGCGCGGCTGGCCTCGGCCGATCCCGGCTGGCTGCTCGTCGGGCTCTTCTACACCTGCCTGGGCTGGATCTCCGCCTCCGTCGTCCGCCAGGGCGCGCTGCCCGAGCGGCTGCCGTCGGGGCTCCTGGTGGCCTCGCAGTTCGCCGCGGGCGCCGCCAATCATGTACTGCCGGCGAGCCTCGGCGCGCACGCCGTCACCCTGCGCTTCCTCCAGGGCCAGGGCATCCCACTGGCCCGCGCCACCGCCTCGCTCGCCCTGTACGCGCTGGTCAGGCCGATCGCCAAGACGCTCGTCCTGATCGGCTTCCTGGTCGCGCTGCCCGGTCTGCTGCGGCTCGGTGATCTCGTCCCCGATCGGCGCATGCTGTTCCTGCCGCTGGTGGCCGCGGGACTCGGACTCGGCGCCACGCTCCTGCTGTTGACCCTGGTGCGCCCGCTGCGCCGCCCGGCGGTCACGTTCGTGCGGACCGCCCTGACCGACGCCCGCCGTCTGCACACCATGCCCAGCCGGGTCCTCGCCCTGTGGGGCGGCGCGGCCGCCGCGCCGCTGCTCCAGGCGAGCGTGATCCACGCGGTCGGCGCCTCGCTCGGGGTGACGCTGTCCTGGGCGCAGGTCACGTTCGCGTACCTCGCCGCGAGCAGCGCGGTCGGGTCCGTGCCCGCGCCAGGCGGCATCGGCCCGGTGGACGCGGCCATGGTCTTCACCCTCGCCGTCTACGGCGTCCCGTTGAGCGTCGGCACGGCGACCCTCATCGGCTATCGCGTCCTGACGGTGTGGCTGCCCCTGTTGCCCGGGGTGCTCTGCATGTCGGCCCTCGTGCACCGAAAGGTCCTGTGAACACCTGGCGACAGCCGCCCCATTGAATGATGCATTCAACACTCCTAGCATTCTCAGGTGGATTCATTCATCAATCTCAGATGCATGGCCGCCGCCCTGCTGCTGGCGCTCGGCCTCGCGGCCCCCGCGGCCCCCGCCTCGGCCGAGCCCCGGCATTCCGTGCCGGAGGTATGGCCGACGCCCCAGAGGATGACCGTCGGAGCCGGCCGGCTCCCCGTCCCCGACCGGGTCGTCGAGGTCGTCGGCCCGGGCACCGATCCGTCCGCCCGAAGGGTTGTCGAGGCGGCTCTGAAAGCGGCCGGGGCTCACCGCATCACGAAGGTCGACGCCGGAGACCGGCCGCCCCCGGCCGGCCTGACCGTCTACCTCGGCGGCCCCGGCGAGAACACCGCCACCGCCCGGGCCCTCACCCGCCTGGGCGCCGCCTCCCCGTCCGGCCTCGCCTCCGGCGGCTATGTCCTGGCCTCCGGCCGCAGCCACGGCCAGGCCCTCCTGGCCCTCTCCGGCGTCGACACCACCGGCACCTTCTACGCCGCCCAGACCTTGCGCCAACTCCTCGACACCACCCACGAGTTGCCCGTGGTCACGGTCCGCGACTGGCCCACCGCCGCCCTCCGCGGAGTCATCGAGGGCTTCTACGGCACCCCCTGGACGCACGCCGAGCGGCTCGCCCAGCTCGACTTCTACGGCCGTACGAAGCAGAACGTCTACGTCTACTCCCCCAAGGACGACGACTACCTGCGCGCCCGCTGGCGGGACGAGTACCCGGCGGCGGCGCTGGCGCGGCTGAAGGAGCTGGTCGACCGGGCCGACGCCGACCACGTCCGCTTCACCTACGCCCTCTCCCCCGGCCTGTCGGTGTGCTACTCCTCCGACGCCGACGTCAGGGCGCTCACCGCCAAGTTCGACTCGCTGTACGCCATCGGGGTCCGCTCCTTCGCGATCCCACTGGACGACATCAGCTACACGAAGTGGAACTGCCCCGAGGACGAGCGGGAGTTCGGTACGGGCGGCGGTGCGGCCGGGACCGCGCAGGCCCGTCTGCTGAACACCGTCTGGAAGGACTTCTCCGCCACGCACACGGGGCTCCAGCCGCTGGAGACGGTCCCCACCGAGTACTCCGACCTCGCCGACTCCCCGTACAAGAAGGCCCTCAGGGAGCGGCTCGACCCGTCCGTGGTCGTGGAGTGGACCGGTGTCGGCGTCATGGCGCCGACCATCACGACCGACCAGCTGAAGCAGGCCCGCGAGGTCTACGGCCACCCGATCCTGGTCTGGGACAACTACCCGGTCAACGACTACGTCACCAGCCGCCTCCTCCTCGGCCCCTACACGGGCCGCGAACCGGGCGTGGCGAGCGCGGCCACCGGGGTGACCGCCAACCCGATGGTCCAGGGCGAGGCGAGCCGGATCGCCCTGTTCACCTCGGCCGCCTATCTGTGGAACCCGAACGCCTACGACCCGCGCCGGGCTTTCCTCGCCTCGGTCCGGGACCTGGCGGGTCACAGCGCCGCCACATGGCTGCGGATCTTCGCCGAGAACAACTACTCCTCCCAGCTGGACGCGACCGAGTCCCCCACCCTCACCCGGCTGATCGCCGCCTTCCGCAAGGCCTACGAGCACAACAGCGGACTCGACCGGGCGGCAGCCGCGTTGAAGGCCTACTTCACCGACATGGCCGCGACCCCCGCCCAGTTGCGGGCCCGGCTCGACAACCCCGGGTTCCTCGACGAGACCTCCGCCTGGCTCGACAAGCTCGGCAGCTACGGCCGCGCGGGCGGGACGGCCGTGGACCTGCTGCTGGCCCACAAGGCCGGTGACACGGACGCGGTCTCGACGTACTGGAAGCGACTCCAGCAGGAGCGGAAGGAGCTGGACGCCGTCCCGCAGCAGGTCTCGCCGGGTGTGATGGACCAGTTCCTCTACACGACGGTGCTGGAGAACGCGCCCGATCCCGGAGTCGACGCCTCCTTCTCCCCGGGCGCGCTCTCCTTGCAGCCCGGGGCGTCCGCGACGGTCACCCTGAAGCTCTCCGACGCCCGTGCCAAGACGGTCAGTTGGAAACTCGACATGCCCGATGGCGTCACCGCCACCCCCTCCGAGGGCACGGCGACGACCCCCGCATCCGTCACCGTCACGCTCACGGGCGGGACCGAGGGCGTGCACTCGGTCGTGGTCGAAGGCGCCGGAATCCTCGACCGGGCGCTCCCGGTCCAGGTCAGCGACGGCACCGGCACACCCCGCGCCCTGACAGCGAACTTCAGCGGCGCGTCGGTGAGTTCGATCGACCTCGCCTCCGGCACGACGAAGAACATCGCCGTCGGCGACAACCCCGGCGAGGTCGTGGTGAGCGCGGACGGCCGTACCGCGTACGCGGCCAACCAGGGCTCGAACACGGTCAGCGTGATCGATGTGGCGAGCGTCAAGGTCACCGCCACCGTCGCTGTCGGCAGGGTCCCGGCATGCCTCGCCCTCACCCCGGACGGCGACACTCTGTGGGTCGCCAACTACACGGACGGCACAGTGCAGTCGATCGACACGGCCACTCTGAGGACCGGCACACCGGTCCCGGTCGGGGACGGTCCCGAGAACATGGCGATCACCCCCGACGGCCGGACCCTGTACGTGGCCGACATCCACGACAACACGGTCAGCCCCGTCGACCTCGCCACCGGCAAGGCGGGCACGGCGATCCCGGTCGGCCCCAGTCCCTTCAACGTGGTGGCGGCCCCCGACGGCAGCACGGTGTACGTCTCCAACTCCGGTGGCTCGACGGTGACTCCGATCGACACGGCGACGAACGAGACCGAACCGACCTTCCTGGTCTCCGGCCAGGCGTACGGCCTCGCCCTCTCACCTGACGGCCGGACCCTGTGGGTCAGCCCGAGCAACGGAGACACCGTCACCCCCGTGGACACGGTCACCGGCGCACCGGGCAAGCAGGTGACCGTCGGGAAGTCGGCGTTCGACGTGGCCCTGAACTGGAACGGCAGCACGGCATACGTGACGACAGCGGACGGTAACGCCTTGGTGCCGATCGATGTCGCCTCGGGGACAGCAGGGCCCTCCTTCAACACCGGCGCCTACCCACTGGCGGTAGCGCTGACTCCGTAAAGGGGCGCGGGGAACTTGCGACCAGCCCCCACCGGCCGCAAGTTCCCCGCGATCCCGCAACCCCCGAAGAAGCTACGTCGCCGTACGCCGCACCCGCCCGGCGTACCGCTTCTCCAGCTCCAGGTTCCCCTCAAAGCCACCCGGCACATTGGCGGAGACATACACCGGCGGCCGCTCACCCGCCGCGAGCAACAGGCCCGAAGCCTCCGCAACAGCCATCTGCACCAGCATCACCCCGGTCAGGGTGGACAGCGCCCCCACCGCCCCGCCCCCCGGCAACGACAGCAACGCGTCCCCGACCGGAGCCGCGTTGTCCAGCACCACGTCCGCCAGGTCCACGAGCTTCTTGCCGCTCTCGTGCCCGGCGGGCACCGCCGCCGTATGCGTGAGGGAGGTGATGGCGAGGATCTTGTGACCCTGCTCCTTGGCGTGCAGTGCCATCTCCACGATGACGTTGTTGACGCCGGAGTTGGAGATGATGACGAACAGATCCCGGGCGTGCGGCGCGGCCAGGTCGTAGAGGCGGACGGCCACCCCCGGCTCACGCTCCAGCAGCGGGTCGTCGAGGACGCTCGGGTCGTCACCGCCGTAGAGGACCAGGTCGGAGATCTGCAGCCGGTTCGTGGGCACGAGTCCACCCGCGCGGCCCGCGACCTCCAGGACCATCGCCTGCGAGTGGCCGGTTCCGAAGGCCTGGATCACACCGTCGGCGCGGATGCAGTCGACGATCAACTCGGCGGCGCGGCGCACGTCCTCGCGGGCGGAGTCGACGACGTGACGGAGGACGTCCAGGCTCTGTTCGGCGAAGCCCTGGGCGCTGACTGACTCGACGGACACGCGACACTCCCCACTGATGGATTGAACCACCATACAATCAGCCATCAATGAATCAATAAACCATACTGTGGTCCTGGTATTCAATCAGTGGCCCTAAGGGTGGCTGGTACCTTCTTTCCATGCCTCCGACCGACGTCACCACACTGATCCGCACCGAACTGCCCCGGCTGGCCGGTTCACTGCGGAAGGTCGGCGAGCTGATCCTGGAGGATCCGGCCGCCGTCACCCACTGCTCGGCCGCCGAACTGGGCCGCCGCACCGGAACCTCGCAGGCCACGGTGACCCGGTTCTGCCGCGCCATCGGGCTCGAGTCCTACCAGCACCTGCTGATCGAGCTGGCCCAGGAACGCGGTCGCGGCGAGGTCTCCGACTGGGGCTCGGCCGAGATCGGCCCGGACATCTCCCCGGACGACAGCCTGGAGCGGGTCGTGCAGGTGGTGGGCAGCGCGGACCTGCGGGCGATCCAGCAGACGATCGAGCGCATCGACCTCGACGCCCTGGAGCGCGCGGCCCAGGCGCTGGCCAAGGCCCGCCGCATCGACGTGTACGGCGTCGGGGGCAGCGGCGCGGTCGCCCAGGAGACCGAGACCCGGCTGTTCCGTATCGGCTGCCAGGTCCGCGGCTGGACCGAGGTGCACGGCGCGGCCACCTCCGCGGCCCTGCTCACCCCGGCCGACGTGGCCATAGGGATCTCCCACTCGGGCGCCACCCGCGAGACCCTCGAACCCTTCGAGATGGCCAAGGAGCGGGGCGCGACCACCATCGCCATCACCACCGACCCGCGCTCCCCGCTGGCCAAGGCCGCCGACATCCGGCTCATCTCCGCGACCTCGGAGACCAGTTTCCGCACCGGCAGCATCGGCGGCCGGCACTCCGTCCTGATGATCGTCGACTGCCTCTACGTCCGGGTCGGCCAGGTCGCCTACCAGCGGGCCAGCGCCTCCCTCGCGCTCACCGACCACATCACCCCGCAGCACGCGGTGAAGGCTCGCCGGACGCGTTGACCGAGTCCGATCTTGCATGGATGAACCACCGAGATAACACAAAGATGGTTGTTTGAATCATCCCCTCGGTGCCAGGATGGGGCTCCCCCGAGTCATCTCGTAGGAGCCCCATGCGCGTCACCTCTGTTGAGTCGACCGAGCTGTTCGTCGGTACACCCGAGCAACCGCTCCAGCTGGTGTGGGCCGGGATCGAGCACGTCCCGGGCCGCTCGGTCCATGTGCGGGTCGAGGGGCACGGCACCGGGGAGACCGTCGTCACCGTCGGCGAGGACGGCACCGTACGCGCCGAGATACCCGTGACCGGCGCCGGCGGCCCGATCACGGTCACCGCGGCCGACGGGGACGAGACCGCGAGCGGCACCGGCGAGTTCACGGTCGCCGAGCCCGGCTGGACCATGTTCATGGTCAGCCACTTCCACTACGACCCGGTCTGGTGGAACACCCAGGGCGCGTACACCGAGACCTGGGACGTCGCCGACGACCCGGCCACGGCCGGCCTGCCCGCCCGTACCTTCGACTCGCGCGGCCAGTCCGGGATGAGCCTGGTCCGGGCCCACTCCGACCTGGCCCGGCGCGACCCGGCGTACACCTTCGTGCTCGCGGAAGTCGACTACCTCAAGCCGTACTGGAACGCCTTCCCGGAGGAGCGCGGCTTCCTGCGCGAGCTGATCCGCACCGGCCGCGTCGAGATCATGGGCGGCACCTACAACGAGCCGAACACCAACCTCACCGGCGCCGAGGCGACCGTACGCAACGCGCTGTACGGCGACGGATACCAGCGGGCGATCCTCGGGGCGTCCCCGGAGACCGCCTGGCAGCTGGACGCGTTCGGGCACGACCCGCAGTTCCCGGGGCTGATGGCGGACGCGGGGGTGACGTCCAGCTCCTGGGCGCGCGGGCCGTTCCACCAGTGGGGGCCGACCCTCTCCGTCTTCGGGGAGGAGCCGCGCGACCCGCAGCGGATGCAGTTCCCGGCCGAGTTCGACTGGATCGCCCCCTCGGGGCGCGGGATCCTCACCGCGTACATGGTCAACCACTACGGCGCCGGCTGGCGGATCGACAACGCGCCCACGCTGCCCGAGGCGGAGGCGGAGGCGTTCAAGCTCTTCCGGGGCCTGAAGAAGGTCGCGCTCACCCGCAACGTGCTGCTGCCGGTCGGCGGGGACTACGCACCGCCGTGCCGCTGGGTGATGGGCATCCACCGGGACTGGAACGCCCGTTACGTCTGGCCCCGGTTCGTCTCCGGCATCCCCCGGGACTTCTTCGCCGCCGTCCGCGCGGAGCTGGAGGCCGAGGGACGCAGGGCCTCGCCGCAGACGCGGGACATGAACCCGGTCTACACCGGCAAGGACGTCTCCTACATCGACACCAAGCAGGCCCAGCGGTACGGCGAGACGCTCCTCGCCGACGCGGAGGCCTGGGCGACCCTCGCCTCCCTCGTCACCGGGCATCCCTATCCGGACGCGGCCCTCGACAAGGCCTGGCGCCAACTGGTCTACGGCGCCCACCACGACGCCATCACCGGCTCGGAGTCGGACCAGGTGTACATCGATCTCCTCACCGGCTGGCGGGAGTTGGCCGATCTCGCGGAGACCGTGCACGCCGACGCCACCAAGGCGCTGGCCGACCGGGTCGAGCCGGGCACCGGGCCCGATCTGGTGGTCTTCAACCCGACCACCTGGGAACGCCAGGACGTGCTCACCGTCGACGACCCCGGCCTGGTACCCGTCGGTGACGACTTCCAGCCGCTGCCGGCGGTACGCGAGCAGGACGGCACCCTCAAGGTCGTCGTCCCCGAGGTCCCCGGCATGGGCCTCAAGGCCCTGCCCCTGGCGGCCGGTTCGCTGCCCGGATGGACCTCCGGCGAGGGCCTGACCATCCGCAACGAGTTCTACGAGGTGACGGTCGACCCCGCGCGGGGCGGTGCCGTGAGCAGCCTGCGGGCCGTCGACGGGGAGGGCCGCGAGCTGCTGCCCGCCGGTGACATCGGCAACGAGCTGGTCGTCCAGGAGGAGTTCCCGCGGCACCCGCGCTTCGGCGAGGGCCCCTGGCACCTCACCCCGACCGGCACGACCGCCGCCCGCAGCCGGGACGTCACGGCGGACGTCGACGTCGAGCACTCCCCTGCCGGGTCCCGCATCACCGTCCGCGCCGACCTCGGACTCTTCACGTACACACAGAAGCTGACCCTCTGGACCGGCGTGAACCGGCTCGATGTCGCCACGACGATCGACGGCTACGACGGCGAGGACCGCCTGATCCGGGTCCGCTGGCCCTCGGACGTGCGGGGCGGACTGCCGGTGCACGAGGTCGCCGACGCGGTGATCGGGCGCGGGTTCGGGTTCGTGGAGGTGAACAGCGAGGAGTTCCCGTGGACTTTGGACAACCCGGCCAACACGTGGTTCGGGCTGGGGTCCACGGCACGGGTGGCGCTGCGCGACGACTCCGGCGCGCTCCTGGGCCAACGGGCCTTCGGAGTGGCCGAGTTGGTGTACGCCGACTGGGACGAGGCGGGTGAGCTGGGCAGCCCGCTCGCGGCGGCCCTGGTGCGCGCGGGCGTCACCGCGACCTCGACCGTCGCGGGCGGCCCCCGCTACGGCGACCTCGAGGTCGACTCCAACCTTCCCGACATCCGGATCGCCGTCGGCGGCCCCGAGCGCAACCCCCTGGTCGCCGAGGCGCTCGCCATGGACCCGGCCGCCGACCGCGAGCTGCGCCGCCAGATCGCCCACCAGGGCGTGGCGGCCGTCTGGGTCGCACCGCGCGCCTCCCTGCGCGAGGAGTGGGTGCCCGGAGCCGACCTGCGCGACCTGGAGCGGCTGCCGTTGCTGGTGATCGCCGGCGCCGACCCCTCCGGGGACGCGAAGGCCGTCGACGCGCTGATCGCGGACCTGGAGGACTTCACCGTCACCGCCACGGCGGCGGGCGGCGGCGAGGCGCTCCCGCCCGGTGACGCCTGGGACGGGCGCGGCTTCGCCGTCCTGAACCGGGGCACGCCCGGCTGTGTGGTCACCACCTCCGGCGACCTCTACATGTCCCTGATGCGCTCCTGCACCGGCTGGCCGTCCGGCATCTGGGTCGACCCGCCCCGCCGTACGACGCCCGACGGCTCGGGCTTCCAGCTCCAGCGCTGGTCGCACACCTTCGAGTACGCGGTCGTCGCGGGCGAAGGTGACTGGCGGGACCTCGAACTCCCCGCGCGGGGCCATGAGTTCAACCACCCGCTCACGGCCCGCGTGCGCGGCGAGGGCGCGTCCGCGCTCCTGCCCCGCAGCACCTCCCTGCTGGAGGTGGAACCGGCCCGCGAGGTGCTCCTCGACGCCCTCAAGCCGCTGGGTTCCCCGCTGGCCAGGGGCAGCGGGGCACCCGTGGATCCGAGGCGCGGAGTCGTGGTCCGCGTGCACGAGGTCAACGGGCGGCCGGTGCGGGTGCGGGTGCGCGGGCCGGTCGCCTGGACCGAGGGCGCCCGGGCGGACGTACTGGAAAGGCCCGGGGAGTCCCTGCTGCCGGACGGCGAGGGGGCACTGGAGGCCGGGCTCACCGGATTCGAGGTGGCCACCGTCCTGGCCACGCCCCCGCAGGCACCGGAGCCCGGAACCGACCCCGGGGTCGCCGCCCACGAGCCCGCCCAGCCCGTCCACACCCGCTACTGGCTGCACAACTCCGGGCCCGCCCCGCGCGGCAACATGCCGGTCTCCGTCTACCTCTCCCCGACCGCGCTCACCGCGACCGGCCCCGTCACCGCGACCGTGCGGATCGGCTCCGAGCTCACGGACACGTCGACGAACGGCACGGTGGTCTTCGACGTGCCGCCCGGCTGGACCGCCGAGCCCCCCGAACTGCCGTACGCGCTCGGGCCCGGCGGCTTCTCGCTGGCCGAGGTGACGGTGACACCGCCACCGGGCGCCGAGCCCGGCCGGCACTGGCTCACGGCCCGGCTGTCGTACGGCGGCCAGACGTACGAGGACGTCGTGGGCCTCGACGTACCAGGCGGACCGCCCCCGGGGCAGGGCCTGGTGTGCGACCTGGCCGCCGACCGGGTCACCGTGCGCAGGGGTGAGCGGGCTCAGGTTCCGGTGAGCCTGCGCAACTCCACCCGGGGCCCGGTCGGCGGTCAGCTGTGGGCGGTGTCGTCCTGGGGCACGTGGCAGGGCGTGACACCGGGCCTCCAGGGCTTCACGGTGCCGGGCGGGGAGCAGACGGAGGCGGTCGTCGAGGTGGACGGCTCGCAGATCCCCCCGGGCACGTACTGGCTCATGGCGAAGGCGGCGTGGAACGGCCAGGTGGCGTACACGAGGACCATCCCCCTGGAGGTGACCCCGTGACGCCGGAGCACGCGGCACTGATCGACGGCGAACCACTGCCGAGGGAACGGGTGGACTCGTTCCTGGAAGCGCCCTATGGGGGCGCGGGGAACTGCGCGACAAGCCACGACGAACCCGCACCCGCCAGACGCCGGATGGAACCCCCCTCTGTCGCGAGACAAAGACGCCGCTGGGCCACACAGGTCGTGGTCACGGACGAACTCGCCCGCAGGGCCTGCGCGGACCGCGGCCTGAAGGTGCCGGAAGAGGTGTCACCGGTCTCCGTCCTGGCCGTCGCCGAGACAGACGTGGCGGACCTCGGCAGCATCGTCGCCGCAGCGTTGGCCCACTCCCCCGCCGCCCGCACGCTCCTCGCCGCCCTGGAGTCCGAACAGACGGTCCCGGAGACCGCCGTACGGGACTACTACGACCGCAACCAGGACCGCTTCCTCACCCCGGAGGCGCTACGGCGAGGCGTGACCCCCTTCGACGGGGCGTCCCCGGAGGACGTACGCCCGTACGACGAGGTCCGCGACCAGATCACCCGTGAGCTCCGCACCGCAGCCGGCCGCCAGGCGTTTTTCGGTTGGCTGGACCAGGCACGCGGCGCCGTGACCTACTCCCACGGGCACGAACACCCCGGCGACCCCTCACATCCGGACCACGAACACCGTCACTGATCTCGTACGGAACCTAAACGCAACACAGCAAACCATTGACCTCCGATGAATTCTGGTCCACCTTTTCATCAATCGGAGTCGGAGTTGGTTCATTGAACCAGCCGTGGAGGGCATCACATGCACGCAAAGAGACTGACCCGCACCCTGACCTGTATCGCCGTTCTGTCGCTCGCGGCCACCGGCTGCGGCCTCAGCGGCGGCTCCGACAGCGGTGACGCCACCGCCGGCGGCTGCAAGGTCGACAAGGGCAACGTCGGGTCGGGGAAGCTGACCGGGGACGTCAAGGGCACGATCACCTTCCAGACCACCAACCTGAAGAAAGACTTCGGCGGCTTCTTCAACGGAGTGATCGCGGACTTCCAGAAGGCCCACCCCGGCACCAAGGTCAAGTGGATCGACGACCCGGGCGACAACACCTTCACGAGCCGGACCGTCGCCGACGCCCAGGCCTGCACGATGGCCGACGTCATCAACGTCAACGCGCCGACGGCGACCGCCCTCACCAAGGCCGGCTACCTGCTCGACATCGGCACCAAGGACCCGGCCGCGTCCAAGCCCTTCGTCCCGTCGTTCTGGAAGACCGCCACCTTCGCGAACGCCTCCGGCAAGGCGATCCACACCACGCTGCCCTGGTACACCGGGGGTGTCCTGCTGACGTACAACAAGGACCTGCTCCAGAAGGCCGGCGTCGACCCGGCGAAGCCGCCGACGAGCATCTTCGGGCTCTTCGCCGACTACGAGAAGGTCGCCAAGGCCGCCGACGGCAAGTACTTCGCGACGATGGCCAACCCGATCTGGCGCATCCCCGCCGACTTCGACCAGATGGGCATCAAGGTCCTGTCCGCCGACGGCAAGTCCGCAGTGTTCGGCGACGACCCGCGCACCACCCAGTGGGTGGCGTGGATGGCGAAGCTGTACAAGGAGGGCGCGATGCCGAAGGACTCGCTGTCCTCCAGCAACGACCCCTCCACCCTCTACAGCCAGGGCAAGGTCGCCTACGGCTCGACGAACCCGAGCTTCGTGCGGTTCGTGAAGCAGAACAGCCCGTCGGTGTACGACAAGACGGCCGTCGGCCAGCAGCCCTACGACGCGCTCGGCCGGGCCTCCGCCGGTGCCCCGCAGTACATCTCGGTCGCCGCGACCAGCAAGAACGCGCCCACCGCCCTGTCGTTCGCCGAGTTCCTGACCAACGCCGAGAACCAGACGGCCTGGTGCAAGGACCCCGACGTGGTGATCTTCCCGACCACCACCGACTCGCTCAACGACCCGTTCTTCCAGAACGTGACCGGCAGCGACCCGTTCTCCCAGGCCCGCAAGCTCGTCGCCGACCAGCTCAAGACGGCCGACACCAACCAGACCAACCTCTCCCCGGCCGTGCAGAACGCCATCGTGTCCCAGGTGCAGCTGGCCATGCAGGGCAAGAAGAGCCCGGCGGACGCCGTCAAGGACGCCCAGGAGAAGGCGAACGAGCTGCTGAAGCAGGGCAGCTGACGGTGACGGCACAGATCATGCAGCCGGTGTCCGGCACGGAGTCCCCGAGCTCCGCGCCGGGCCCGGCCCCGTCCCCGTCCCGCCTCCGCCGACTCGCCAGGGCCGTGCTGCCCGGTCCAGCCCCCGGGGCCAACGGAGCGGCCATGTACCGCCGTTGGTGGCTGCCGTGGCTGTGGACCGCCCCGGCGATCGGGTGCGCGGTGGTCTTCGGGGTGTTCCCGTTCCTCAACACGCTCCTGCTGTCCTTCACCAACGCCAAGCCGCTGGGCGGCACCGCGGGTTTCGTCGGACTCGACAACTACACGCGGATGCTCCAGGACGACGACTTCTGGCTCGCCACCCGCAACAGCGTCCTGTACGCGGTGATCGTCGTGCCGCTGATGGTGCTGCTGCCGCTGATGCTGGCCGTCCTGGTGGAGCGGAACCTGCCCGGCATCGGCTTCTTCCGCTCCGCCTTCTACACACCGGTGCTCGCCTCCAGCGTGGTCGTGGGCCTGAGCTGGCAGTGGCTGCTCGCGGACGACGGACTGGTCAACACCTGGCTGGAGAAGGCCCACCTGATCAGGTCGGCGATCCCGTTCCTGTCGGACTCGTGGCTGATCCTGCTCTCCGCGATGGGCCTGACCCTGTGGAAGGGCCTCGGCTGGTACATGGTCTTCTACCTGGCCGCCCTCGGGAACGTGCCCAGAGAGCTGCACGAGGCCGCGCAGATGGACGGCGCCGGTGCCGTGCGCCGCTTCTGGCACATCACGATCCCCGGCGTACGCCAGGCCATGATGCTCGTCGGCACCCTCACCGGCATCGGCTCGCTCAGGGTGTTCACCGAGATCTACATGCTCGGCAGCTCCACCGGCGGTCCCGGCGGCGCCGACCGCACCCTGCCGTTCTACATCCGGGACGTCGGCCTGGACCCGATCACCGGCAACGCGGGATACGGCTCGGCCGTCAGCGTGGCCCTGTTCGCGCTGACGCTGGGGCTGACCCTGCTGGCGCAGCGTCTGACCAAGGAGGACGAGTCATGACGACGAGTGTCGTCGAGCCCAAGGGCCGTCGCCTGATGCCGCGTTGGGGTGACTACGGCCGCCCGCGCGAGCTCGTCGTCCGCTATCTGCTCCTCCTCCTGGTGCTCGGCCTCACCGTGGGCCCGCTGCTGTGGCAGCTCCTTGCCTCCCTGAAGGGCACGAGCGAGGACGTCTTCGGCGCGGACGCCACCCTGCTGCCGCACCACCCGACGCTGCGCGCCTACCGGACGGTCTTCGACCAGGTGCCGGTGTGGTCGTACATCAAGAACAGCCTGATCGTGGTCGCCCTGTCGGTCACCAGCCAGCTGGTCTTCTCCACGACGGCCGGCTACATGCTCTCCAAGCCCGACTGGAAGGGCCGCAAGGCGGTCTGGGTGGTGCTGGTCGCCTCGATGATGTTCCCCTTCGAGTCGATCATGGTGTCGCTGTTCATCAGCATCCGCGACCTGGGCCTGGTCGACAGCCTGGCGGGTGTGTGGCTGCCCGGGTTCGTCGGCGCCATCAACGTCCTGCTCATGCGCGGCGCGTTCCTCGCGGTCCCGCGCGAGATCGAGGACTCGGCGATGCTCGACGGCGCGAACGAGTGGCAGCGCTTCCGGTACCTGTATCTGCCGTCCGCGTGGGGCGCGATCATGGTGGTCGTCATCAACACGTTCATCAGCGCCTGGGACGACTTCCTGTGGCCGCTGATCGTGCTGCGCTCCGAGAGCCACATGACGCTGACACTGGGGCTCTCCCGTCTGCAGAGCTCGTCGTTCGGCTACGACCAGCGGATGGTCATGGCCGGTTCGGTGATCTCGGTGGTCCCGGTGCTGGTGCTGTTCGTGATCACCCAGCGGTGGTTCTACAAGGGCGTGTCGTCGGGGGCCGTCAAGCTGTGACCCTTCGCGGTGAGCGCCTCCCGGGCTGACGCGGCGACCCTGATCTCGACGGTGCCGCTGACGCCCTCCAGGGGCAGGGTCACCGTACGGCGCTCCCCCGGCGCCAGGCCGACACCCTCGAACGCGCACAGTTCGAGGGTGCGCGGCCAGGTGCGCGTGATCAGCCGGCGCAGATACACCTGGACGACCGAACGCCCGTACCGACGGCCGGTGTTGGTGATGTCGACCTCGACCGTGCGTCCCGTCAGCCGGGGCTCGCCGTACGCGAAGCTCGTGTACGACAGCCCGTGCCCGAAGGAGTACCGCGGCTCGGCGCTCTCGTCGACGTATCCGCCGTACTCGGTGTCCTTGTGGTTGTAGTAGACGGGGAGTTGGGCCGCCGAGCGGGGCACGGAGACGGGCAGGCGGCCCGCCGGTTCCGTGAGCCCGAGCAGCACCTCGGCGATCGCCTCGCCGCCCCACGGGCCGGGATACCAGGCGGAGAGCAGGGCGGGCGCGGTGTCCGGCACGAGGTGCGGGCGTCCCTGGACCAGCACGACCGCGGTCGGCGTGCCCGTCGCCACCACGGCGTCCAGCAGCGCGTACTGGGCGCCGCCCAGCCGCAGCCCGGCGAGGTCGACGCCCTCGCCGCAGGTCATCTCGGAGACCGCCTTGAGCGCGGCCCCGTTGGCGTCGAACTCGGTCCCGGGCGTACGGGCGCTGCTGCCGCCCAGCACCAGCACGGCGAGGTCGGACGCGGCGGCCTGGGCGATCGCCGCCGGGATGCCGGAGAGGTCGTCCCCCGTGAGGGAACAGCCCGGTTCGTGGCGGATGTCGAGGCCGGGCGCGAGCCCGCGCAGGGCGTCGAGGACGCTGCTGCCGGTGCCGGGGCGCTGCGGGGCGGTGTAGTCGCCCGACTGGTGGGCGGTGGTGGCCGCTTGGGGTCCGAGCACGGCGATCCGGGAGACGTCGGCGCCGACGGGGAGCACGCCGTCGTTGCGCAGCAGGGTGACGGCGGCCCGTGCGACCTCCTTGCTGAGTTCCGCGCCGCCGGCAGGGCGGGAGGCCGTCGGGTGCTGTCGCTCGAACAGTCCCAGCCGGAACTTGAGGCGCAGGACCCGGGCGACGGCGGCGTCAAGCGTCCCCTCGCTCACCAGGCCGCGCTCGACCGCCTCCTGGAGATGCGTGAAGCCCTCGTCCCAAAGGCTCAGATCCACACCGGAGTCGAGCGCGAGGGCGCCCGCGGAGACCTTGTCGCCGGTGATCCGGGCCAGCCGGTCGACGGCGAGGCCGTCCGCCATGACGAGCCCGTCGAAGCCCCACTCCTCGCGCAACAGCCCGGTGAGCAGGGCGCGGTTGCCGGAGCAGGGCATGCCGTCGACCTCGTTGTACGCGGCCATGACGGCGGCGGCACCGGCGCGGACACCGGCCCGGGCGGCGGGGAGGTGGATCTCGTGCAGCTCACGCCACCCCAGCTCCGACTCCGCGGAGTTGCGGCCACCGACGGTGGCTCCCTGCCCGGCGAAGTGCTTGAGGACGACGGGGGCTTTGTCGGCGGCGAAGAGGCCGTCCGGACAGGCGCCCTGCATGCCCCGGACCAACGCCTGTGTCAGCCGGCCCGCGAGGTGGGGGTCCTCGCCGAAGCACTCCTCCGTACGGCCCCAGCGCGGGTCGCGGGCGATGTCCAGCGCGGAGACGAGGGCCACGTGGCCGCCGCGGGCCCGCAGTTCGGCGGCGGCGTGGGCGGCGGCACGCTCGTACAGCTCGGGGTCCCAGGTGGCGCCGATCGCCAGGTTGACCGGGAGGACCGTGCCGTCGAGGGCCATGAGGCCGTGCGGGACCTCCTCGACGAACAGCGTCGGGATGCCGAGCCGGCTCCGCTCCACGACGTGTCGCTGCACCAGGTCGGCGAGGGCGGCCCCGTCCTCCGCTCCGGGGCCGTTCCCGTGGTCCACGCCGGACCAGGCGTCGGCGCGCTGGAGGCCGTACAGGGCGCCCAGGCCCTCGAAGCGGTCGGTCTCGGCGCGCAGGGCCTCGGTGAGCTCGAAGCCGCCGTCGGGGGTGCGGCGGTAGGCGTCCCAGCCGTACATCCGCTGGTTGAGCTGGCCGACCTTCTCGCGCAGGGTCATCCGGGACAGGAGGTCGCGGACGCGGGCGTCGACCGGGGCGGTGGGGTCGCGGTACACGGCGTCGCTCATGACCGGTGCGCCAGGCGTGCGAGGGCGACCGCGCCGGGGCAGCCGTCGGCCACCCAGTCCAGGCTCAGGCCGTGCGCGCGCAGCCGTTCGGCCAGCGGGGCGGTGAGCGGCCCCTCGGGACCCAGGAGCCCGCCCGTGGCCACGATCCGCTCCCCGGGCCGCGGTTCCAGCGCCCGGACGGACTCCAGCAGGTGGTCCGCCGCCTCGCTCAGGATGGTCCCGGCCACGGCGTCCCGCTCGGCGGCCGCCTCGGCGACCAGCGGGGCGAAGCGGGCCAGCCGGATCGGCGGATCGGCCATCACGGCGGGCAGCAGATGGCGGCGGAAGTCCTCACGCCGGGCGCGCTCCCAGCCGGGGACGCCGGTGGGGTGGGGGGCGGTACCGCCCGGGGGGACGGCGCCGGAACGGTCGTACGAAGGGATCGCGCTCTTCGGGAGGACGTCTACCGGCAGGTCCAGGGCGCGGCCGACCCAGCCGGCGAGGACCGTCGGACGGCCCCGGCCGTCGGCCATGCGCAGGGCGGCGCGGACCGCGCTGCGGCCGATCCAGAAGCCGCTGCCCTCGTCGCCGAGGAGCCATCCGTCGCCGTCCACGGTGGTCGTGGCGTGCCGGTCGGTGATGCGCATGGCGACCGCGCCCGTGCCCGCGACCAGGGCGAGGCCGTCGGAGGGGGTGCCGGGGGCGGCGGCGAACGCGGCCTCGATGTCGCTGCAGACGCCGACCCGGCCGGTCGGCACGCCCAGGCGGCGCAGGGCCTCGGTGAGGGCGGTGCGGGCCCTGCCGGTGCCGGGGTCGTCCTCGGAGGCCGCCGTGGCGCCCGCGAAACCGCCGGTCACGGCCACGACGCGGGTGCGCGCCGCCTCGGGCACCACCCGGGCGAGCGCCTCGGTGAGGTGGTCGGTGAGCTGGGGGACGGGGACGGTCATGGCGTTGCCCGGCCCGCCGGTGCTCTCGCCCAGCACGCGACCGTCGTCGGCGGCGGCGAGGACCGCGCGGGTGCGGGTGCCGCCGGCGTCGAGGCCGATGACCAGAGCGCCAAGGTCGCGCACGTCGTGGTTCAAATAATTACCCATCGATGACTATGGTGATTGATACATTCGCGCAGGACAAGAGCAGAACCCGAGCCGGACCGAGGTCGGACCTGGCCGAACCCGAGGAGGATCCCATTCCCACGCTCCGCTTCGGCGTCAACTACACGCCCCGCCACGGCTGGTTCCACGCCTGGCACGACTTCGATCCCGCACGCACCCGCGAGGATCTGGCCCAGATAGCCGGACTCGGGCTCGACCACGTCCGGGTCTTCCACCTGTGGCCACTGCTCCAGCCCAACCGCACGCTGATCCGCTCCGCCGCCGTGGACCAGCTGGCGCGGCTGGTCGGCCTGGCCGCCGAGGCGGGCCTCGACGTGCTGGTGGACGGCGTGCAGGGCCATCTGTCGAGCTTCGACTTCTACCCGGAGTGGACCCGCAGCTGGCACCACCGCAACGTCTTCACCGACCCGGACGCCATCGGCGCCCAGGCGGACCTGCTCCGCACCCTCGGCCGCGCCCTCGCCGGCCGCCCGAACCTCATCGGCCTCCAGCTGGGCAACGAGCTCAACAACCTGATCGAGCACAACCCGGCGACGCCGACGGAGGTCGACCACTACCTGGACACGCTGCTGGCGGCCGCCCGAGAGGGCCTCGGCGCCGACGGCGGACTGGTCACGCACTCCGCGTACGACGCCGCCTGGTACGGCGACGACCACCCCTTCACCCCTCAGGCCTCGGCCCGCAAGGGTGACGTCACCACGGTTCACCCGTGGGTCTTCTCCGGCGGCTGCGCGAGCCTGTACGGCCCCCGCTCCCCCCAGGTCCTGCACCTCGCCGAGTACGGCACGGAACTCGCCAAGGCCTACGCCGAGGACCCGTCCCGCCCGGTCTGGATCCAGGAGACGGGCGCCCCGGAACCGCACATCCCGGCCGCCGACGCCCCGCACTTCGCCCGCGAGACGATCCTGAACGCCTCTGGGTGCGCGGACCTGTGGGGCGTGACGTGGTGGTGCTCCCACGACGTGGACCGGTCACTGGCCGACTTCCCGGAACTGGAGTACACGCTCGGTTTGTTCGACGCGGCGGGCAGGCCCAAGCCGATCGCGGAGGCGGTGGCGGCGACGATCGCCGAACTGCGCGCGGGCCCGCTGTCGGTCGAGCCGCGCGACACGGCCCTGGTCCTGGACTGCACTCCGTCCACGCGCTCGGTGTCGGGGCCGGGCGGGGCGTACTTCGAGGAGTGGATGCGGTTGCGTCAGCAGGGGGTGCGTCCGGCGGTGGTCCTGGCGGAGCGGGCGGAGGACGAGAGCTACCTGGCGACCAGGGGAATCAAGGAGCTCATCCGAGTTCCGTAGCAGACAGATCACCGCACCCGGCCAGCACCTCGGCCACGGCCCGCAGATTGACCTTCCCCCGCCCGTAGGAACACAACGCCCCACCGTCCGGCAGCCCCGTGGCGACCCGCACCGCCCCCGGCCTCCGGACCAGCAGCTCATCCCTGACGCGGGCCTGCCACGGGTACAGGCTCGCGTCACACGTCGCCACCACCAACGGCGCGCTCCCGGCCTCGGCCAGAACCACGTCGACGAGCGCGGAAGGATCGACCGGCTCCCCCGCCACCGCCGTCCCCGTAGCCGTCGGATCCACCGCGAGCACTTGGGTCAGCAGATCCTCCCCACCCCAGTTCAACGCGGGATGCGGCGCCGGAAACAGGTCGACGACGTGCGCGCCCGCCACGGGCACGGGGAGCGCCTGCGAGCACACCGCCCGCCGGGCCGCCTCCAGCCCTGCCCCCGCGTCCCATACCGCGACCTCGTCCACCGGCGTGGCGTACCGCTCGACCAGCCGCTGAACCCGCCGGGCGGCCTCCCCCACCCGCTCCTCCGCCAGCATCCCGTCCCGCAACGCCTCCAGGACCGCGTCCCGGCACTCCAGCGTGACCCGCAGATCCGGTACGGCGACGATGACCTGGTCCGCCCCGGCGGCGAGTGCGATCCGCGCCCCGGCCGCCTCCCCGTACAGGTCGGAGATCGCCTTCATCTCCAGCGCGTCGCTGACCAGCACCCCGTCGAACTCGAGCTCCTGCCGCAGCAGGTCCCCGAGGATGCGCCGGCTGAGCGTGGCCGGGCGGTTGGCGTCCAGTGCCGGGAAGACGACGTGCGCGCTCATCAGCATCGGCACACCCGCGGCGATCGCGGCCCGGAAGGGGGCGAGATCGAGTTCGTCGTACGGCCGCGGGTCGACGGCGAGCTCGTGGTGGCTGTCGGTGAGCGTGCCGCCGTGCCCCGGGAAGTGCTTGGCGCAGGAGGCGATGCCGCGCGCCTCGGTGGCCGTGATCCAGGCGCCGAGGTGCCGGGACACCAGCGCGGTGTCCTCGCCGAAGGCACGGGTGCGCACGATCGGGTTGCCGGCCTGTCGCTGGACGTCGGCGACGGGGGCGTAGGAGGCGGTGACGCCGAGGGTGGCCAGGTGTCCGGCGAGGGCGTCGGCGCAGCGGGCGGTGAGGTCCAGGTCGTCGACGACGCCGAGCGCGTAGGAGCCGGGGACCTCCGGGGCGCCCGCGGCGACCAGGTGCCCGATGCCCCCGCCCTCGTTGTCGATGGCGACCAGCAGATCGGGGCGCAGCGCCCGCAGGGTGTCGGTGAGCCGGCGCACCTGTTCCGCGTCGCGCACGTTGCGGGTGAACAGGATGACCCCGCCGAGACCGCGGTCGATGAGCCGCTTCAGGGTGTCGGGGACGGCCGTGGTGCCGTCGAACCCGGCGACGAGACAGCGGTGGGCGGCCTCGTCGAGGTCGACGGGGAGGGCGGTGCGGGCAGACGGGCGGTCGGTGTGGGTCACCCCCGGAATCCTCTGGCTCACTCAGCCGAAAGTCAACATACCAGTGGTTCTGCCATTCATCGCTGCCTCTCCCAGCCCAGCCCGTCGGCGGAGGCGACGAGGTGGCCCGGCGCGGCGGGCGCGGTCTCGTCCAGGGGGCCGCCGTAGAGCGCCTGCTCCTGGAGGTCGTTGCCGGTGCGGAAGGTCTCGCCCACGACCCGCGTGGACAGCAGCGGGTTCGTCCGGTCGTCCGACGTGGCCAACCGGCCCACCGCGCCGTCCAGTTCGGCCGCCGCGGCACTCCACCGGTCCCCGAACCGCTCCGGTCCCAGCACCGCCGTGTCGCCCGAGACCAGTCCGCCCGCCAGCTCGGCGAAGGCCGCCACCTCGGTGCTGTCGACGTTCGTGACCTTCTTCGCGGACCAGAAGTACGACTCGTCGTTGCGCTCCATGTCGTAGAAGGCGATGAGGAAGTCGTAGAACACCCGGTACTCGTGCCGGTAGCGCGTCTCGAACTCGGCGAAGCCGCGCCCCTCGGGCACGCTGCCGTCGAGCGCGGAGTTGACCGCGCGGGCCGCCAGCAGGGCGCCGTAGGTGGCCAGATGGACCCCGGAGGACAGCACGGGGTCCACGAAGCAGGCGGCGTCGCCGACGAGCGCCATGCCGGGCGTCCAGAAGGACGTCTTCCAGTACGACCAGTCCTTGCGCACCCGCACCCGGTCGTACGGCGGCTCGGTCGCGGCCGGCACTCCGTCGACCAGCTCGGCGACCTCGGGGCAGGCCCGGACCATGTCCTGCCAGGCGGCACGCGGGTCCCGCTGGACGGCAGGATGGTGCTCGGGCGAGATCACGGCGCCGACGCTGGTCAGGTCGTCGCGCAGCGGGATGTACCAGAGCCAGCCGGCGTCGAACGCGGCGCAGAAGATGTTGCCCCGGTTCGGTTCGGGGAGCCGGCGTCCGCCCGCGAAGTACCCGAACACGGCGAGGTTGCGGAAGAAGTCGGAGTACACCCGCGCCCCGCCCACCCCGGAGTGGACCCGGCTGGTGTTGCCGGACGCGTCGATCACGTGACGGCCGTATGCCGTACGGGAGTTGCCGTCCCTGTCGGTGTACTCGACCCCGCGCACCCGCTCGTCGTCGGCGACGATCCGGCGCACCGGGCTGCCCTCGCGGACCTCGGCGCCGACCCGGGCCGCGTTGCGCAGCAGGATCTCGTCGAAACGGGAGCGCTCCACCTGGAAGGCCGTCGCCGTGGGTTCGGGCAGCCGGGGCGTCATGGCGAAGGAGAACTGCCATGGCTTCGGGTCGCGGCCCCAGCGCAGGGTGCCACCGCGTTTGAGGGTGAACCCGGCCGCGGCGACCTCGTCGGCGACCCCGAGGATGCCGCACAGGCCGTGCACGGTCGCGGGCAGCAGCGACTCACCGATCTGGTACCTCGGGAAGGTCTCCCGCTCCAGCAGCAGCACCCGGTGGCCGCGCAGCGCGACGGCGGCCGCCGCGGTCGATCCGGCCGGACCGCCGCCGACGACGATCAGGTCGTACTCGGGGTTCATCGGGAGCTCCTGTTCTCGATCGGGTCACTCGGTCAGCCAGGCCCGGATCGCCGCGGCCGTGGAGTCGGCGTCCTGGTGGACGACGGAGTAGTGGTCGCCGGGGACGTCCGCGGTGTCGTGGGGCAGCGGCCAGTGCGGCAGCCAGTCCCCGTCGGGGTCCGTGCGCCGCATCTCGGCGGTCGGCCGGCCGCGCAGCAGCAGCGTCGGCACGGGCGGGAGCCCCGGGTCCTGCCCGGGCTGCCATCCCTCGAGAACGCGCGCATAGCCACCGCCCGCGACGAGCAACGAGTCGTCGAACTCCGCGACCACGTCCTCCGGGAGGGCGGCACCGGCGGCCATCAGGGCGAGTGCGCGGGCGTCCCCGCGCCGGAGCACGCCCGCGTGGGAGTCGACCAGGACGACACCGGCCGGCGGCTCTCCCGCGGTCGCCAGACGGCGGGCCACCTCGTGGGCGATCACACCACCGGCGCAGTAGCCGACCAGGACGACAGGCCCGCCCCGGGCGATCTCGCGGACCGTGTCGGCGTGCGCCCGCGCCAGTGTCTCCATCGAGTCCGGAACCGCCCTGCGGGCACCGAGTCCTGGGTGCTCCAGGAGGTACACGTCCCGTTCCCCGTCGAACCGTTCGGCCAGGCCCGTGGGGACCCGGTGGAAGGGTGCCAGGTAGTCGGGGAGGTAGGCCAGCGCCGCGGCCCTTGCGCCGGTGCCGCCTCGGGCGAGCCGGACGGGTCGGACGGCGTGCCGCGCGCGGTCGGCCGCGGTGAAGGACGGCAGGGCGTACGAGGCGACGTACCGCAGGGTCATCGCCTCCAGGGGGCCCTGCTCACGCAGGACGCGGTGGTAGAGGGTGGTGAACCGGTAGGCGGGCGAGGGCACTTGGGTCGGCGGCTCCGTCGCCCCCGGCCCCAGGGTGTCCGCCGGCTCCGGGAACGCGCCCGCCTCGCCCAGCGCGGCGAGGAGGTGCGCCGACAGCCCCTCCAGCGTCGGGTGTTCGAGGACGACCGTCGGCGCCAGCCGCACCCGGGTGAACGCGCTGAGCCGGTTGCGGAACTGAAGGGCCGTCAGCGAGTCGAAGCCGAGCTGTCCGAACTCGCGGTCGGCGGGGAAGGCGTCCGCGTCCGGGAAGCCCAGCACTGCAGCCAGCTCGGCGCGGAGCAGACCCGCCAGCACACCCGCGCGGTCGGCCTCGGGAGCAGCGGCGAGCCGCTTGCGCCAGGCACCGGGCGCCTGGTCGGCCGCCGGTGCCGCGGCGGCCGGGGTCGGGCGCGCCGGCCGCAGGTCCGCGAGCAACGGCAGGGGCGAGCCGCCGCGCGGGGCGCGGGCGAACGGGACGGGCACCAGTACCGGTGCCGGCGTGCGCAGTGCGGAGTCCAGCAGTTCGGCGCCCTCCCGCTCGGTGATCGCCGGCACCTCGTCCTGGGCCGGCAGGTTCGGCGCGACCCGGCCCGCCATGCCGTCGTGGTGCGCGGTGGTCCAAGGGCCCCAGGCGAGCGACCGCGCGGGCAGCCCGCGGGCGGCCCGGTACGCGGCGAGCCCGTCGAGGAAGCCGTTGGCGGCCGCGTAGTTGGACTGTCCCGGCCTGCCCAGCACTCCGGCGGCCGAGGAGTACAGCACGAACGCGGCCAGGCCCCGTCCGGCGGTCGCTTCGTGCAGGTGCCAGGCGGCGTCCGCCTTGGGCGCCAGCACTTCGGCGACCCGCTCCGGCGTCATGCCGTCCACCACCCCGTCGGCCACCACTCCGGCGAGATGGAACACGCCGGTCAGGGGCGGCCGGCAGGACTCGACCAGGGCGTCCACGGCAGTCCGGTCGCTCACGTCGCAGGCCACCACCCGTACGTCCGCGTCCAGTTCGGCCGCCCAGTCGGGCGTACGGCCGCTGCGGCTCGCCAACAGCAGGTGGCGGGACCCGCGTTCGGCCACGAGGTAGCGGGCGAGGCTCGCGCCGAGCGCTCCGGTGCCGCCGGTGATCAGCACGGTGCCGTCGGGGTCGAGAGCGGGCGGCGGGGCACTCGCGGGACCCGTGGTGACCAGCCTGGGCACCAGGACCGTGCCGTCGCGCAGGGCGAGTTGGGGTTCGCCGGTGCGCAGGACGGCTTCCCGTGCCGCGGGCGTGAGGGTGCCGCCGCGGAGGTCGACCTGCACGATCCGGCCGGGGTGCTCGGACTGGGCGCTGCGCACGAACCCGGCCACCGCGGCCTGCGCCGGGTCCGGGTCGTCCCCGCCCGCGTGGTGGGTGAGCACCAGCAGACGGCCCGGACGGGTGCCGGCGACCCGGTCGCGTACCCGGGCGAGGACGGCCGTGACGAGCTCCCGGGCCCGGCCCGGCATGTCCTCGCGGCGGTGCTGGTCCAACAGGTCCGCCGTGTCCAGGAGTTCGTGCTCGGTGTCGGTGTGCCCGGCTTCCGCGGCGGGCCGCCAGGCCACCTGGTACAGCTCCGTCGGGCGGACCTTCATCACCCGGGTGACGAGGGATTCGACGGTGGCCAGCGGCCGCCCGTCCATGCCGGTCAGCGTCACCCGTGCCTCGTCGGGCCCGAGCCGTTCCAGACGGACCCGGGCGGCCGAGGCGCCGGTCTCGTGCACGCTCACGCCCGTGCAGGCGAGCGGGATCCGTGCCTCTCCGGGCCCCTCGGCCAGCAGCGCGGCGTGCAGGGCGGCGTCGAACAGCGCGGGGTGCAGGGTGTACGAGCCGGCCTCCGCCGCCTCTTGAGGCCGCAGCGCCACTTCGGCGAAGGTCTCGGCACCGCGCCGCCAGAGCCCGGTGACCGCGCGGAAGGCCGGCCCGTAGTGGTGCCCGTACGCGGCGAGCCGCTGGTAGTCGACGGCGACCTCCTCGGCGCCGACGGGTGGCCATGCGGTGTCCTGTGCGGCTGCGGGAGCTGTGCCGGCCGGGGCGACCGAGGCTGCGGCATGGCGCGTCCAGGTCGGGCCCGTCCGTGCCCACACGGTGACCGGACGGTTCCCCGCCGCATCCGGGGCGTCCGCGACCACCTGGATCCGCACCGGGTCCGAGGCGGGCAGCACCAGCGGCTCGTGGAGGACCAGCTCGGACAGCCGCAGCGGGCCGTTGGCCGCGTCCGCCCCCGCCGCCCGGAAGGCCAGCTCGGCGAAGACCGTCGCGGGCACCAGCAGCCGGTCGCCGATCACATGGTCCGCGAGCCAGGGCTGCCGTGCGGTGGACAGCACACCGCTGTACCGGGTCCCGGGCCCGTCGGCGTCCGGCTGCGCCTCGCCGACCAGCTTCCCGTCGTCACCGCTGCCCTGGTCACGGACGTCGAGCCAGTAGCGCTGCCGCTGGAAGGGGTACGTCGGCAAGGGCCGTCGGCGGGCACCGGTTCCCGCGTACACGGACCGCCAGTCGACCGGCACCCCGTGGACGTGCAGCTCCGCCAGGGCCACGGTCGTCTCGGCACCGGACGTGAACAGGGCTCCGGAGTCCGGCTCGACGCACTCCTCGGCCGCCGTGATGAGGGCCGCCGACGGTCCGGCCTCCACGTACGCGGTCACCCCCGTGCGCGCCAGCCAGTGCACCGCGTCGGCGAACAACACGGTCTCCCGCGCCTGCCGTACCCAGTACTCGGCGGTCCGGATCGCGTCCGGCTCCGGGCGGCCGGTCAGTGTCGACACGACCGGTACGGACGGCCGGTGGTAGGTGACCGACTCCGCGATCTCCCGGAACGCGTCCAGCATCGGGTCGAGCCGCGGCGAGTGGAAGGCGTGGCTGACCTTCAACCGGGTCGCCGTACGCCCGAGTCGGGCGGCCAGCGCGGACACCGCCTCCTCGTCGCCGGACAGCACCACGGACTCGGGTCCGTTGACGGCCGCGACGGCGACCCGGGCACCGGGTTCCTCGTCGAGCCGTTTCACCACGTCCGCCAGGGGTGCCCGCACGGCGAACATGGCACCGCCCGTGGGCAGTTCGGCCATCAGACGGCCTCGCGCTGCCACCAGCCGTACCGCGTCGGCCCGCGAGAACACACCCGCGATGTGCGCGGCGGCCAGTTCGCCGATCGAGTGGCCGACCAGGAAGTCGGGGCGTACCCCGCTGTCGGCGAGGAGGGCGTGCAGCGCGACCTCGTAGGAGAACAGGGCGGGTTGCGCGTAGTCGGTGCGGTGCAGGAGGCCGCTGTCGGGGTCGTCGATCACCTCACGCAGGGGCCGGTCGAGCAACGGCGTGAAGGAGTCGCACAGTTCGCCGAAGACGGTGGCGAACACGGGGAAGCGGGCCGCGAGTTCACGGCCCATGCCGGTCCGCTGGGCGCCCTGGCCCGTGCAGAGCAGCGCCACCTTGGCGGTGCCGCGCGCGGTGCCCTTGCGCAGTGCGGGGCTGTCGGCGCCTTCGGCCAACTCCCGTAACCCGGCGAGGAGTCCGTCGGTCCCGGTGGCCAGGACGGCGGCACGGCGCTGGAGGGGTGCGCGGGTGGTGGCGAGCGAGTAGGCGATGTCCAGGGCATCGGCCTCCCCGTCGAGGTCGGCCAGCGTGGTCGCCAACTCCCGGGCGTGGGCACGCAGTCCGGCCTCGTCGCTGCCGCCGACGAGCCAGGGGGTGGTGATGCCCGGGCCCGAGCGGATGGTCTCAGGCTTCTTCTCGGCTTCCCCCGACTTGGGGCGGGCCTCCTCGATGATCACGTGCGCGTTGGTCCCGCCGATCCCGAACGACGAGACCGCCGCCCGGCGCGGCCGGTCACGCTCCGGCCAGGGCCGGGCCCGGTCCAGCAGCCGTACCGCCCCGTCGGACCAGTCGACGTGCGGCGACGGCCGCTCCGCGTAGAGCGACCTGGGCAGTTCGCCGTGGCGCATCGCCTCGATCACCTTGATGACGCCGGCCACCCCGGCCGCGGCCTGGGTGTGCCCGAAGTTCGACTTCACCGAGCCCAGCCACACCGGGTCGTCGGCGTCGCGGCCCCGGCCGTAGGTGGCCAGCAGGGCGCCCGCCTCGATCGGGTCGCCGAGCGCGGTTCCGGTGCCGTGGCCCTCGACGACGTCGACGTCGGCCGTCTCCAGCCCGGCGTCGGCCAACGCCAGTCGGATCAGCTCGCGTTGGGCCTGGCCGTTGGGGGCGGTGAGGCCGTTGGACGCGCCGTCCTGGTTCACGGCGGAGCCGCGCAGCACGGCCAGGACCGGATGGCCGTTGCGCCGGGCGTCCGACAGCTTCTCCAGCAGCACCAGGCCGACGCCCTCGGCCCACGCGGTGCCGTCGGCGCCGTCCGCGAAGGACCGGCAGCGGCCGTCCGCCGACAGCCCGCGCTGCCTGCTGAACACCACGAACGGCTTCGGACTGGCCAGTACGGTCACTCCTCCTGCCAGCGCGAGGGTGCACTCGCCCGCGCGCAGAGCCGCGGCGGCCAGGTCCATGGCGACCAGCGAGGACGAGCAGGCCGTGTCGACGGTCAGGGCGGGACCGCGCAGGCCCAGCACATAGGAGATCCGCCCGGAGGCCACGCTGCCCGCGGACCCGACGCCCAGGTGCGACTCCAGCGCGTGTGCCGAGGCCCCGGCGCCGTAGCCGCCGTGCATCAGGCCGACGTAGACGCCGGTGGCACTGCCGCGCAGCGAGGGTGCGGGGATGCCGGCGCGCTCCAGCGTCTCCCAGGCGACTTCGAGCAGCAGCCGGTGCTGCGGGTCGGTGGCCGTGGCCTCGCGCGGCGAGATGCCGAAGAACAACGGGTCGAAGTCGGCCGCGTCGGTGAGGAAGCCACCGCGTCGGGTGTACGTCGTCCCGAGCCGGTCGGGGTCGGGGTGGTACAGGGCACCGACGTCCCAGCCGCGGTCGGCCGGGAACTCCCCGGTGGCGTCGACCCCGTCGGACACCAGCCGCCAGAGGTCCTCGGGCGAGCGCACCCCGCCCGGGTAACGGCAGCCGACGGCCACGATCGCGATCGGCTCGGCGGCGGGCCCGCGGCGCGGGGCCGTGGTCGCGGACCCCGCGCCGTGCAGCCGCTCGTCGAGGTGGGCGGCGACCGCGGCGGGCGTCGGGTGGTCCCAGACCAGGGTGGCGGGCAGCCGCAGTCCGGTACGGAGGCCGAGCCGGTGCCACAGGGTCATCGCGCCCATGGAGGTGAGACCGAGGTCGGCGAAGGCGGTGTGGGGGTCGATCGCCGCCGCGTCGGTGACGGGTGCCTCGTCATGGACGGCAGCGGCGTGACCGACGGACCGTTCGCGGCCCATGTACGCGCCGCGGACGGCAGCGTCCTGACCGCCGGACCGGGCACGGCCCCTTGCCGGCTCATGCAGGGCCGCGGGACTGTCGACGGCCGCGAGCCCACCGCCCACGGCCACTTCGGCGACCGCGACCGTCACACTTGCACGGCCCCCCACACCCCCGTTGACCACCGAGGCACCGCCGATCGCGGCCGTCTCCGCGCACACCAGCTCGGTCAGCGCCGCCCGGCGCTCCGCCGGGGTCCGGGCGGCGAGTCCCGCGAGGGCCTCCTCGGCCTGGCGGGCGGCGAGGCCCTCCCTGAGGACGGCCCGTCGCGGCTTGCCGGCCGCGGTGCGGGGGATGGCCGGGGTGAACAGGACGTCCTCGGGGACCTTGTGCGCGGAGAGCACTTCGGCGCAGGCCCGCAGCAGTGCGCCCGTGTCCAGGGCCCGTTCCTCCGGTACGACGAACGCGACCGGGACCTCGCCGAGCAGCGGATGCGGCCGCGCCACGACCGCCGCGTCCAGCACCCCGGGCAGCCCGCGCAGCACCTGCTCGACCTCGACGGGGTCGACGTTCTCCCCGCCCCGCACGATCCGGTCGTTCGCGCGCCCGGTGACGGTGAGATACCCGTGCTCACCCAGTCGCCCCAGGTCGCCGGTGCGGTACCAGCCGTCGCCGTCCACCCCCGCCCCGTCGCGGTAGCCGAGCATGACGCCGGGCCCGCGCACCCAGATCTCCCCCTCGGCGCCGACGACCTCCGCACCGGTCCCGGGCTCGACGAGCCGCACCTCCATGCCGGGCAGCACGGCCCCGCTGCTGCCCGGCACCCGCGGCCCCGCCGGCGACTCCATCGCGATCTTGCCGCAGGTCTCGGTGCTGCCGTACCCGTCGAGCAAAGGCGCCCCGAACCGCTCCTCGACCCGCTCCCGCAACTCCGGCGCGCTCGGTGCCCCGGCGGTGACACACACGCGCAGCGAGGACACCTCACCGAGTCCGGAGTCGAGCAACTGCTGGTAGGTGAGCGGCACTCCGCCCAGTACGGTCGGTGCGAACTCCTCGATGAGCCGTACCAGCGCGGCCGGTTCCCGCACCGCCGTGATCCGCGCGCTGCCGCCCGCCACGGTCGTGCCGAGGACGCAGAGCGAGTGGGCGTAGGTGTGCGCGAGCGGCAACGGCCACAGCAGCCGGTCGTCCGCCGAGAGCCCCAGGCGGGGCACGTAGCAGGCGACCGGCGACCACAGCGCGGAGCGCTGGCTGGCGACGGCGGCCCTGGGGGTGCCCGAGGTGCCGGAGGTGTACAGCAGCCAGGCGGGCTCGTCCAGGGCGAGGTCGTCGCGGGGCCCGGGTGAACGGCCGTCCGCCACAAGGTCGTCGAAGTGCGCGACCCCCTCGGGCACGGGTCCCTCGCCGGTCACCACGAGTCGCGGTGACCGCTCCCCCACCACGCTGGCGATCCGCGCCAACTGCCGCCGGTCGACGACCAGTACGTCGGGATCACAGTCGGCGAGCAGCGCCGCGAGCTCGGCATGGGTGCCCCGCGGACTCAACGGGACCCCGACGGCGGCGGCCCGCGATGTGGCGAGCAGTCCCTCCACGAGTTCGACGCTGTTGTCGAGGCAGAACGCCACCCTCGCCCCACGGGTCACCCCGAGCGCGCCCGCCAACCGCCGCGTCCGGAGCTCCAGTTCGGCCCAGTTCACCGATCGCCGGTCATCGGCGAACGCGAGCTTCCCGCCGTACCGCGAGGCGTTCTCGACCAGCAACTCCGCCACGGGCCGGACCGCGGACTCTGCCCCGACGCGCATCGGGCCTCCCTCTGGATCACCGAGTCCGCACCGTATCCCGCCCGGGCGCCCGCCACCGCATCGCAAGTGGACGCAGGGCGGGCGGAGTTGGCGGAACCGGTCACCGGACTCGGTGAACGGGACCCGGGGTCAGTCCTCGTCGGCCGTCAACCGCAGGGAGATGCTGTTGATGCAGTACCGCTGGTCGGTGGGGGTCGGATACCCCTCACCCTCGAACACATGTCCGAGGTGTGAGCCGCAGCGGGCGCAGCGCACCTCCGTGCGCACCATCCCGTGCGAGCGGTCCTGGATCAGCTCGACCGCGTCCGTGTCCTTCGGGTCGTAGAAGCTCGGCCAGCCGCAGTGGGACTCGAACTTCGTGGTGGAGGTGAAGAGTTCGGCACCGCAGGCGCGACAGGAGTACACGCCGGTGGCCTTGGTGTTGGTGTACTCACCGGTGAAGGCGGGTTCCGTCCCGGCCTGGCGGAGTACGGCGTACTCGGCCGGGGTCAGCTCCGCTCGCCACTGCTCGTCCGGCTTTTCGACGTCGTACGACATGAAGCTCAGCCCCTTACTTCGCGAGACGGTCCAGGATCAGCGGGCCGAGGTCCGTCACGTCACCCGCGCCCATGGTGAGAACGAGATCACCGGCCTTCGCCATTCCCGCGACCACCTCCGGCACGTCCGCCTTGTCGTGGACCGGCGTCACGTCCGCGCCCGCGGCCCGCGCCGCGTCGATGATCAGCTCGCTCGTCACCCCGGGGATCGGGTCCTCGCGGGCCGGGTAGATCTCCAGGACCAGCGAGCCGTCCGCGAGCGCGAGGGCCTCGCCCATCTCCTTGCCGAGCTCCTGCGTCCGCGAGAACAGATGGGGCTGGAAGACCACGAGGATGCGGGCGTCCCCGGCGGCGGCGCGCATGGCCTCCAGGTCCGCCGTCATCTCCGTGGGGTGGTGGGCGTAGGAGTCGATGACCTGCACCCCGGCCGCCTCGCCCTTGAGCTGGAGGCGCCGCTTGACACCGGTGTACGCGGCCAGGGCAGGCGCCAGATCCTCGGCGGGGACACCGAGCGCCACGCCCGCGGCCAGCGCGGCCACCGCGTTGTGCGCGTAGTGGCGGCCGGGGACGGAGACCGTGAAGGTGAGCTGCCTGCCGTCGAGGAGGACGGTGACCTCGCTCTTGAGGCCCTGGGGCGCGACCGACAGCACCCGCACGTCGGCGTCCTCGGCGTCGCCGTACGTCACCACGCGCACACCGCTCGCCGTGACCCGCCAGGTCAGCTCCCGGGCGCCCTCGTGGTCCGCGTTGACGACCAGCGTGCCGCCCTTGGCGATGCGGTCCACGAAGGTCTCGAAGGACTCGTAGATCTCGTCCATCGACGCGTAGTTGGCGTGGTGGTCGAGCTCGACGTTGAGGACGATGGCGACCTCGGGGGCGTACTTGTGGAAGCTGCGGTCCGATTCGTCCGCCTCGGCGACGAAGATCTCGCCCTCGCCGTGCAGCGCGTTGGAGCCGGGGGCGTCCAGGTCGCCGCCGATCGCGTACGAGGGCCGCAGTCCCAGCTCGGACAGGGAGACCGCCAGCATCGAGGTCGTGGTCGTCTTGCCGTGCGTGCCGGCGACCGCGATCGGCCGCAGGCCGTCCATCAGCGAGGCGAGGGCGTCGGAGCGGTGCACGACCGGGATGCCGAGCTCGGCCGCCCGGGCCAGCTCGGGGTTGTCGGCCCGGATCGCCGACGACACGACCACACAGGTGGCGTCGGCCGCCAGGTGCTCGGCGGCGTGCCCGATGTGCACGGTCGCGCCGAGCGCGCGCAGGGCCTCCGCGGTGGCGGACTCCTTGGCGTCACTGCCGGCCACCTTCGCGCCGCGCTGCGCGAGGATCTTCGCGATCCCCGACATCCCGGCCCCACCGATCCCGATGAAGTGCGGTCGGTCCATGGCGGTAGGAAGGCCGGGTGCCATGCGTGTGTCTCCCCAAGGTGGTGCGGTACGGATGCGGGGTTCAGCCTATGCCTTGCTGTGCGAGAACAGCTTCAGCACCGGTACGCCCACCTTGTGCCGGGCCCGGGACGCCCAGTCGCGGTGGAAGAACTCCTCCACGTAGTGGGGGTCGGTCAGCACGATCACCTCGTCCGCGCCGATCTCGCCGACCAGGGCCTTCAGCGCGTCCAGGGGGTGGTCCTCGACGAGCCGCCCCTCCGCCTCGCTCCCGGAGGCTCTGAGCGCCTGGAGGGACACCTCCAGGGCCCGCTCCCCCACCCCCTTCGCGGCCTCGCCCTCGGGCGTCTCCCGCTCCCGTACGGCCTCGTCCAGCTCGCCCAGCGCCACGTCGTCGATGGCCCGCAGCAGCCGGTCGGCCTGGTCCCCCCGCGGCTGGAGCAGCACATGGAACGCGACCGCCTCGTCGCCGTGCAACGTGGTGACGAACTCCACGTCGGCGGACGTCAGGGCCTTCTCGATCATCAAAACGCTGGTGAACACCGGGCATCCCCTTCTCTGCGCGCTGCGGAAACCATCCTGCCCCGTGATCGCACGGGTACTGCCGGATTCAGTGTGCCCGCCGGAAAACTAAACGGAACGAAAGATTCCGCTGATGTCGGCCTCAGCGGTACCGATCGAACCCGCGTCCGGGCGGTCAGTGCCTGCGATACCTGCTGTAGAGGAAGCCGTCCTCCTCCAGCAGGGAGTCCAGTTCGAACCGCGCCGGGACGGCCACCGACGGCCCCCCGGCGATCCGCTGCGCGCTTCCCGCGGTGAGCATCGGGGACAGGGTCAGACAGAGCTCGTCGAGCACCCCGGCGGCCACCAGCTGCCCGAGCAGCCGGGGGCCGCCCTCGGTCAGCAGCCGGGTGTGTCCGAGCTGGGCGAGCGCCCGCACGGCCCGCGCGGGGTCCACGCCGACACCGTCCCCGGCGATCACCACCCGCGCGCCCGCCTTCTCGGCCGCGGCGACCCGGTCCGGAGCCGCCGCGGCGCCGGTGAGGATCAGCGTGGGCACCAGGGGCGAGGTGTACAGCGGGAGCGAGAAGTCCAGGTCCAGGCTCGCGGTGATCACCGCGATCGCCGGGACCGGGCCCTGTCCGGCCGCCTCCCGGAGCTCCGCGAACTCGTCCCGCACGCGTGCGGGCCGGTATCCCTCCTGCCGTACCGTTTCGGCACCGGCGATCACCACGTCCGCAAGGGCTCGCAACGTTCCGAAGATCCGCATGTCGGTCGCGGTGGAGATGGGGTGCGACCGGCCGTCGTGCTGGGCGGCCCCGTCCAGCGTGGAGACCATGTTGGCGCGCAGCCACACCTCGGGGGTCCCGGGGCCGGGCCCGAGCTCGGGGTACGCGTAGGCGGCGGCCAGCTCGGCGAGGCTCCAGTCATGGCCGGTCTCCCCCTCGGGGTTCCGGATCTCTGTCTCGTCGGTCACAGGGAACAGGCGTCGCATGTCGTGCAGTGTGGCACGGCGCTTAGCATGGTGAACCGTGTCTACTTCCCCTGCCGCGTCCGGGTCCGGTTCGATGACCGACACCGCCCCGCTCTCCCTGTGCGACCGTGAGCCGCACGTTCCCGCGGACCGGCTGGTCGCCGAGATGGTGCCGCCGCCGCGGTTCGACTCGGTGCGTTTCGACACGTACATCCCGGACCCGAACCAGCCCAGCCAGACCGAGGCCGTCCGGGTCCTGGAGGGCTTCGCGGCGGGCCTCGGCGGCGCGCACGCGGTCGGCGGCGGCAGGCGCGGCTTCCTCGGACTCGGCAGGCCCAGGGCCCCGAAGACCCCGGCGGGCCCCCGTGGCGTCTACCTCGACGGCGGCTACGGCGTCGGCAAGACCCACCTGCTGGCCTCCCTCTGGCACGCCACCCCCGCCGAACCCTCCCTCAAGGCGTTCGGCACCTTCGTCGAGCTGACCAACCTGGTCGGCGCCCTCGGCTTCCAGAAGACGGTCCAGACGCTCTCCGGCCACCGTCTGCTGTGCATCGACGAGTTCGAGCTGGACGACCCGGGCGACACCGTCCTGGTCTCCACCCTGCTGGGCAAGCTGGTCGACGCGGGCGTGGCGCTCGCCGCCACCTCCAACACCCTGCCGGGCAAGCTCGGCGAGGGCCGGTTCGCGGCCGTCGACTTCCTGCGCGAGATCCAGGGCCTGGCGGCGCACTTCCGGCCGCTGCGCATCGACGGCGAGGACTACCGCCACCGCGGGCTGCCCGAGGCGCCGGCGCCGTTCACCGACGAGGAGGTCACGAGGGCGGCGTACGCCACCGAGGGCGCCTCGCTCGACGACTTCCCGAGCCTGCTGGCACACCTCGCCAAGGTCCACCCCAGCCGGTACGGCGCCCTGACCGACGACCTCCGGGCGGTCTGCCTCACCGACGTGCAGCCGGTGCCGGACCAGTCGACGGCGCTCCGGCTCGTGGTGCTCGCGGACCGTCTCTACGACCGCGAGGTTCCGGTGCTGGCCTCCGGGCAGCCCTTCGACCGGCTGTTCAGCGAGGAGATGCTGAACGGCGGCTACCGCAAGAAGTACTTCCGCGCGATATCCCGGCTGACCGCGCTGGCGCGCGACGCGAAGGGTCTCGTCGCTTAATCACAGCGAAACCTCGCACGTCAAGAGGGAGTTCGCGTCAGCGACCCCTCGCGCTTCAGCCTCTCTTCAGCCGGAAACGTTAAGTTAACCCTGCAAACGACTTTGCCGAGTTAGGGTGTTTCTTGACCAGTCATTGACCAGTGGTTGGTCTGGACTAGAGGTGTGAATCATCGAGAGGGGGGCGCATGATGCGAGGTGCGAGGCTACGGACCGCGGTAGCGGCCCTCACCGCCGTGCTTCTGGCGCTCCTTTTCTTCACATCCTCCACGGAATTCGCAACCGCGCACACAGGCCGTCAGGCTGAGGCCAAAGCCCAGAGCGGGACCCCGCTCTCCGGCAAGGCGTCACGCGCCGAAGCCCCCGGCAAACGCCACTGCAACCACCTCGGGGACCCGACCGGTCCCCTGCGCACCCGCGACCGGCACCGCGCCGTCGACTTCGCCCCCGAGGGGCCCGAGAGGCCCCTGCCGGCTCAGCAGCAGCCGGCGGCCGCGCCCGCGCGGGTCGCAGCAAGCGAGTTCCCCCTGTCGAGACCCTCGACAGCCCACGCTCCGGCGGCACTTCAAGTGTTCCGCTGCTGACAGCGGAGCAGCCCCACCTGCGTTCCCCCACCTGTCATGTAAGCCGACGCGCCCTTCGGCGCGCCAGGTAACCCGACGCGCCCCCACAGCGCGCCAGGAGGAGTCACCACATGCAGCCCCTCATCGACAACGCCCGTACGTTCGGACAGCGCCCTGAGGAGTTCGCCAAGCTGGCCGAAGGCCAGTCCCCCCAGGTTCTGTTCATCACCTGCTCGGATTCCAGGGTCGTCCCGGCCCTGATCACGGGCGCCAGCCCGGGCGAGCTCTTCGAGCTGCGCACCGCGGGCAACATCGTTCCCCCCTACGCCTCGGAGCACCCCACCAGCGAGGCGGCCACCATCGAGTACGCCGTGGAGGTGCTGGGCGTCCGCGACATCGTGGTCTGCGGACACTCGCACTGCGGCGCCGTCGGCGCCCTGGTCCGCGGCGACGACCTGGACGCCGTTCCGGCCGTGCGTGCCTGGCTCAACCACGCCACCCCGCGCCCGGCCGGCGCCACCGAGGACCCGGAAGTGGCCGAGGGCGTGCAGAACCACGTCCTGGCCCAGGTGCTGCGCCTCAGGTCGTACCCGTTCATCGACAAGAAGCTGGCGGAGGACCAACTGACCCTGCACGCCTGGTACTACGAGGTGCACACGGGCGCGGTGCGCGTCCACCGCGCCGAGACCGACGCGTTCGAGGGTCTGTGATCGCCATGATGACCAAATACCCTCACCTGCGGCAGGACTTCGCCGCTTCCCTGGTCGTCTTCCTGGTCGCGCTCCCGCTCTGCGTGGGCGTGGCCGTCGCCTCCGGCGTCCCGGCCGAACTGGGCCTCGTCACCGGCATAGTCGGCGGCATAATCACCGGTCTGATGCGGGGCAGCAGCCTCCAGGTCTCAGGACCCGCGGCCGGTCTGACCGTGCTCGTCTTCGAAGCGGTGAGCGAGTTCGGGCTGCCCGCGCTCGGTGTCATCGTGCTGGCCGCCGGACTGATCCAGCTCGCCATGGGCGCCCTCAAGCTGGGGCGCTGGTTCCGGGCGATATCCGTCTCGGTCGTCGAGGGCATGCTGGCCGGTATCGGTCTCGTGATCATCGCGGGCCAGCTCTACTCGGCGGCCGGTCTGAAGGCCCCCGCCTCCGGACTGGACAAGATCCTCGGCCTGCCCGGCGCCGTCGTCGACGCGCTGGGAAGCACCACGGCGCTCGTCTCGCTCGCCGTCGGCGCGGGCACCATCGCGGTGCTGGTGCTGTGGAAGAAGCTGCCCAAGAAGGCGCAGACCGTGCCGGGCGCGCTCGCCGCGGTCCTGCTGGCCACCGTGGTCACCCAGGTCTTCGGTCTGTCGATCGCCACCGTCGAGGTGAACGGCCTGCTGGCCTCCATCCAGCCGCCCGGTATGGACGCCTTCGGCGAACTGGCCAACCCGGCCATCTTCGGCACGATCATCGCGTTCACGCTGATCGCCTCCGCCGAATCGCTGTTCAGCGCGGCCGCGGTGGACCGCCTGCACGACGGTCCGCGCACCGAGTACGACAAGGAGCTCATGGCCCAGGGCGTGGGCAACACCGTGTGCGGCGCGCTCGGCGCCCTGCCCATGACCGCGGTCATCGTGCGCAGCTCCGCCAACGTCCAGGCGGGCGCGAAGACCAAGGCGTCCCGGGTCATGCACGGCGTGTGGCTGCTGCTGTTCGCGGCCCTGCTGCCCTCGGCGCTGGCCCTGATCCCACTGCCCGCGCTCGCCGGCATCCTGGTCCACGCCGGTTTCAAGCTGATCCCCTTCAAGGAGATCGTGTCGCTGTGGCGCGGCCACCGCGGTGAGGCGCTGATCCTGGTGGCCACGGCCGTCTCGATCGTCGCGGTGAACATGTTCGAGGGCGTGCTGATCGGTCTGGCCCTGTCGGTCGTCAAGACCGCCTGGGAGGCATCGCACCTCAAGCTGGAGATCGTCGACAAGGGCGCGGGCCCGATCCAGGCCCACCTGTCGGGCAACGCGACCTTCCTCAGGCTGCCGAAGATCCTCGACAGTCTGGAGTCGCTGCCCCAGGACCGGCCCGTGGAGCTGGACCTCTCCGGTCTGCACCACCTGGACCACGCCTGCCGTACGGCTCTGGAGAACTGGGCCGAGCGGCACAGCGCGGTCGGCACGGAACCGGTCCGGGTCACGGAACCGGAGCCGGCGAAGGCCACCGCCGCCTAGCGCTCTCCCGCCCGGTCCGGGGCCTGTCGTGGCCCCGGGCCGGGCACCGGGCATATCGTTGCAGGAGCAGACATACAGACCTCTGGACGAGGAGGTCGGAATGCTCCAGGAACTGTTGACGGCGGCCGTGGCGGCCGCGGCCGCCGGGACCGTCTACCTCGCGGCGGCGGCCAGGGTCGTCAAGCAGTACGAGCGCGGAGTGGTCTTCCGCCTCGGACGCCTCGCGGGCGAGGTGCGGGACCCCGGGTTCACGGCGATCGTGCCGTTCGTGGACCGGCTGCACAAGGTGAACATGCAGATCGTCACGATGCCGGTGCCGGCCCAGGAGGGCATCACCCGGGACAACGTGACCGTGCGCGTGGACGCGGTGGTCTACTTCCGGGTCGTCGACGCGGCGAGCGCCCTCGTCAAGGTCGAGGACTACAAGTTCGCCGTCTCCCAGATGGCGCAGACCTCGCTGCGCTCGATCATCGGCAAGAGCGAGCTGGACGACCTGCTGTCCAACCGCGAGAAACTCAACGAGGGCCTGGAGCTGATGATCGACAGCCCGGCCGTCGGCTGGGGCGTGCAGGTGGACCGCGTCGAGATCAAGGACGTGTCGCTGCCGGACACGATGAAGCGGTCGATGGCACGCCAGGCCGAGGCCGACCGTGAGCGGCGGGCCCGGGTCATCAACGCCGACGCCGAACTCCAGGCATCCAAGAAGCTCGCCGAAGCCGCCAAGGAGATGTCCGAGCAGCCCGCCGCACTGCAACTCAGGCTGCTGCAGACGGTCGTGGCGGTGGCCGCCGAGAAGAACTCGACACTCGTCCTGCCCTTCCCGGTGGAGCTGCTGCGCTTCCTGGAACGGGCGCAGGAACACCCGACCGGGACCTGACGGGCCGGGACACGCTACGCGCGTGGTTCCCGCGGGCCGACCCAGGTGATAGACACAGCGACGTCACAGTCCTGTCCGCCAGCAGGAAGGTTGCTTCGCCATGTCTCTGTCCGGTTCTCCGGCGACACGACGTCAGGTCCTGGCCCGTTCCGGCGCCTTGGGCGCGGGTATCGCCTTCACCGGCGCCCTCTCCGAACTCTTCGCCGGCACCGCCGCCGCCCAGTCCCTCGGACACCACGGCTACGGCCCCCTCGTCCCCGACCCGAAGGGCCTGCTGGACCTGCCGAAAGGTTTCCGTTACAAGGTCCTCTCCCGCGAGGGAGACCAGCTCCGCTCCGGTGAGGGCAAGGTCCCCTCGAACCACGACGGCATGACCGCTCTGCCCGGCAGACACGGTCGCGTCCACCTGGTCCGCAACCACGAGAACCGCCCCACCGCGGCCATCGCCGTCCCCACCGTCGACGGTCTTACCTACGACCCGGCGGGCAAGGGCGGCTGTACGGCCCTCACGCTGGACTCCCGCAACAACGTGCTGTCGGAGCGGGTCGCCATCGCCGGCACCGCCGTCAACTGCGCGGGCGGGCCCACGCCTTGGGGCACCTGGCTCACCTGCGAGGAGACCGAGGACAAGGCCGGCACCAACGGCTACACCAAGGACCACGGCTTCATCTTCGAGGTCGATCCGACGGACCCGCACCGCAGTGGCGCGGTCCCGCTGACCGCGATGGGCCGCTTCCAGCACGAGGCCATCGCGATCGACCCGAAACGCGGCATCGTCTACGAGACCGAGGACGCCTTCCTCAAGCCCTTCGGCCTCTTCTACCGCTTCCTGCCCCACAAGCCCGAGGGTGGCCTCGGTTCACTGCGCGCGGGCGGCCGGCTCCAGGCGATGCGGGTGCCCGGCGTACCGGACCTGTCCGCGATCCAGGAGACCGGCGCCTGCTTCGAGGGCATCGAATGGGTCGACGTACCGGACCCGCTGGCCACCGAAACCCCCGTCCGGCTCCAGGACTTCGGCCCCAAGGGCATCACCCACGCCCAGAAGCTGGAGGGCTGCTACTGGGGCGGGACGTCCGTCTACTTCGTCTCGTCGTTCGCGCACAGCGCCGACGGTTCGGCCGCCGACCACTTCGGGCAGATCTGGCGCTACGACCCCTCGGCGCGCCGCCTCACCCTGGTGATCGTCTTCGGTCCAGACACCGATGTGCAGCTGCCCGGCGAGTCCCCGGACAACATCTGCCTCGCGCCCAGCGGTGGCCTGATGGTGTGCGAGGACGGCAGCGGCGCCCAGCACGTCTTCGGTGTGACCCGGCACGGCGAGGTCTACGCGATGGCCCGCGGCCGGCAGAACATCGGCACGCCCGAGGCACCGGAATGGGGCGAGTTCGCCGGCGTCACCTTCTCCCCCGACGGGCAGACGATGTACGTCAACTGCTACACGCCCGGGACGACCTTCGCGGTGACGGGGCCCTGGCGCAAATAGCCGCCTGAACGACGGCCGGCGCGCCCCTGTCCCCCGGCGCAGGATCGAGGGGCCGGCCCCGGACCGGAAGGGGTGCCCCATGTCGAAGAAGGGCTCGAAGGCCCGCGAGGCGAAGAAGGGCGCGCAGGGCGGGGACGGCCTCGCCCTGCGCGAGCTGCTGCGCGTACCGGGCGGCAAGCCGGTGGACCTGGCCGCCCACGACGCGCGGGAGACCCCGGCCGGCCCCCGTGACAAGCGGGCCGGCCGGGCCGCGATGACCGAGCTGTCCGACCCGCTCGCCGACCTCCAGGAACGTTTGTGGGCGGCGAGCTCGGCGGGCGACCGGCGCCGGGTCCTGCTGGTGCTGCAGGGCATGGACACCAGCGGCAAGGGCGGCACGGTCAAGCACGTCATCGGCCTGTTCAACCCGTCCGGCTGCCGTGTCCACGCCTTCAAGGCCCCCACGCCGAAGGAACTCACGCACCCCTTCCTCTGGCGCATCAAGAAGGCCCTGCCGCAAGCCGGCGAGCTGGGCATCTTCGACCGCTCGCACTACGAGGACGTCCTCATCGCCCGCGTCCGCTCCCTCGCCGCGCCCGCGGAGATCGAGCGCCGCTACGACGAGATCAACCGCTTCGAGAAGGCCCTCACCGACGACGGCGTCACCGTCGTCAAGTGCTTCCTGCACATCTCGTACGGCGAACAGCGCGACCGCCTCCTCAAGCGCCTGGACCGCCCGGACAAGCACTGGAAGTTCAACGTCGCCGACATCGACGAGCGCGCCCTGTGGCCCGCCTACCAGCAGGCGTACGAGCTGGCCCTGGAGCGCTGCTCGACCCCGTACGCCCCCTGGTACCTGGTCCCCGCCGACCGCAAGTGGTACCGGAACTGGGCGGTCAGCCGGCTCCTCCTGGAGCACCTGTCGGAGCTGGACCCGCGCTACCCGGAGGCGGACTTCGACGTGGAGGAGGCCCGCCGACGGCTGCTGGAACAGTGAATCCCGGGGTACTCGGGGCGCATGACCGAGAACCGGCATGTCAAGGGCTCGTACTGGCTGGAGACGGCACCCGGCGGACCCCGGCCGCCGCTGACCGAGGACCTCGACGTCGACGTGGCCGTCATCGGCGCCGGCATCGCCGGGCTGAGCACGGCGTGGGAGCTGACGCGGGCCGGCCGGCGGGTGGCGGTCCTGGAGGCCGGGCAGGTGGCCGCCGGCGTCACCGGGCACACCACGGCCAAGCTGACCGCCCTGCACACCCTGATCTACGACAAGCTGCGCCGCACCCGCGGCCCCGAGGGCGCCCGGCTGTACGCCCGCTCGCAGAGCGAGGCGATCGAGCGGGCCGCCGAGATCGCGGAAGAGCTGGGCGTCGACTGCGACTGGGAGCAGCGCAGCGCCTACACCTACGTCCATGACGAGAGCCGGGTCGAGGAGCTGCGGGCCGAGGCGGCGGCCGCCCGGGAGGCGGGACTGCCGGCGTCGTTCGTGACGGAGACCGGGCTGCCGTTCCCGGTGGCGGGCGCGGTGCGGGTGACCGGGCAGGCGCAGTTCCATCCGCGCAAGTACCTGCTGGCCCTGGCCGAGGACCTGGTCGCCTCCGGTGCGGCCGTGCACGAGCACACCGCGGTCCTCGGGCTCGACGAGGGCGAGCCGTGCCGGCTGTCGACCGACACCCGGGCCACGGTGACGGCCCGGGACGTGGTGGTCGCCACCCACTACCCGATCTTCGACCGGGCCCTGCTGTTCGCCCGGCTCTCCCCGCGCCGCGAGCTGGTCGTCGCCGGGACGATCGAGCGGGAGCGGGACCCGGACGGCATGTACATCACGCCGGACGAGGGCACCCGCTCGGTCCGCACGGCCCCCTGGGACGCCGACCGGCGGCTGCTCATCGTCACCGGCGAGCACTTCACCCCCGGCACGGGCGACACCCGGGCCCGGTTCGACGACCTCTCGGCCTGGGCCACTCGGAACTTCCCGGGCGTCGAGCTCAGCCACGCCTGGGCCACCCAGGACAACGACCCCACCGACACCGTGCCGCTCGTAGGCCCGCTGCACCCGGGGGCCCGGCACGCCTATGTCGCCACCGGCTTCGGCGGCTGGGGCATGAGCGGCGGCATCATGGCGGGCCGCCTGCTCGCGGCCCAGATCACCGGCGAGGAGTGCGCGTGGAGCGAGCTGTACGACCCGCGCCGCCTGCGCTCGACGGTCCGCGAGGCCCCGACCTTCCTCAAGACCCAGGGAAAGGTGGCCCGCCACTTCGTCGGGGACCGGCTGCGCCCGGCACCCCCGCTGGAGTCCCTCCCGCCGGGCGAGGGCGCGGTGGTCCGGGTGAACGGCGACCGCCTCGCGGTCTACCGCGACGACGACGGCGACCTCCACGCCGTCTCCCCCCGCTGCACCCACCTGGGATGCCTGGTCTCCTTCAACGGCGCCGAGGACGCCTGGGAGTGCCCGTGCCACGGCTCCCGCTTCGCCACGGACGGCAAGGTGATCCAGGGGCCGGCGACCAAGCCGCTGGAGCAGCGGGACATCTGAGCGGGTGATGTCACGGCCGGGGTGACCGGCGAAGAGGACAGTTCGCCATATTTTCATATGGTGATCACTCTCGTACGACGCGTCACCGCCGCCTGTCTCCTCGGCGCCGCCCTCTCGGCCTGCGCCGCCACTCCCCACCAGGCCCCCCGGGTGACCCGCCCGGCTCCCTCCACGGCCTCCGCTCCCTCCACGGCCTCCGCTCCCTCCACGACCTCCGCGCCCCCCACGCTCGCCCCCGGCCCCGGGGGTCTGACCCCCGTCTTCAAGCACGGCTCCCGTGCCCGCGGCAGGACGGTCGCGCTCACCTTCGACGCCGACATGACCGCGGGCCAGGGGGCCCGGGCGGCGGCCGGCGAGCACTTCGACAATCCCGGGCTGATCGCGGCGCTGCGCGCCCTGAAGGTGCCGGCCACCGTGTTCATGACCGGGCGGTGGGCCGAGGAGTATCCGGACCAGGCCCGTTCTCTCGGGCGGGACCCGCTCTTCGAGATCGCCAATCACTCCTACAGCCACTACGCCTTCACCGACGACTGCTATGGGCTGCCGACGGTCTCCGGCGACCGGATGCGGGCGGACGTGGAGCGGGCGTACGCGGCGTTCCGTAAAGCGGGGGTGCCGGACGCGAGGCCGTACTTCCGCTTCCCCGGCGGGTGTTACGACCGGCGGGCGCTGAAGGCGCTGACCCCGGTCGGCGTGACCGCCGTGCAGTGGGACGTGGTGAGCGGGGACGCGTTCGCGACGGACGCTCAGGCCGTGTCCCGGCAGGTGCTGGAAGGCGTGCGTCCGGGGTCGGTCGTGGTCATGCACTGCACGCGCAGTGCCGCGCCGACGACGGAGCGGGTGGTGCGGACGGTGGTGCCCGAGCTGCGGGCGCGGGGGTTCCGGTTCGTGAAGGTGTCCGCGCTGATCGGGTCCTAGGCTGGAGGGATGAGCGAAGACCACTGCACGATCGGAGACGTGCCGAAGCCGCCGGTCGCCGAGGGGCCGCCGTACGCGATGGGGGTCCCCCCGCTCGAGCGAAGCCGAGAGTGGGGGAGCGTGCTGTGCCGGAAGCCGACCGAGTATCCGGAGTCGTTCAAGGGGATCACTCTGTGCCCGGTGTGCGAGTGGCAGGAGGCACAGCGGACGGCTTGTTCGGGGTGACCTTAGGGTTGTGCGGGTGAGCCACGATGTGACGCCCTCGACCGACAGCCCCTTCCGTTCCGAGCCGACCGCACGCGACCAGGCACCCCAGTTCGTGCTGCCCCTGGTCGTCCGCATCGAGAAGGCCGCTCCGCCCGCTCGTACAGACGCCCTCGAGACCGCCGCCCGCGCTGTTCTCGTCCTGCTCGCCGACGAGCGCTCGGCCGGCGACGGGGAGTGGGCCGAGGTGGTGCGGGACTGGCAGGACGCCCGGATCCGCAAGGTCGTACGGCGGGCCCGGGGGGCCGAGTGGCGGCGGGCCGAGGCCTTGCCCGGGATCACCGTGACGGGGAAGTCGGCCGAGGTGCGGGTGTTTCCGCCCGTGCCGCTCGACGGATGGCCCAAGGAGCTGGCCAGGCTCCAGGTCTCCGGTACCGATCTGGACGATCCCGAGCCGCCCGCGGCGGCGGACCCGGCGGCCCCCGTGCTGTGGCTCAGCCCGGACCTCGACATGTCGGCCGGCAAGGCGATGGCCCAGGCCGGTCACGGCGCCCAACTGGCCTGGTGGGAGCTGTCGGCCGAAGAACGGGCCGCCTGGCGGGACGCCGGCTTCCCACTCGCCGTACGGACTGCGGCTCCCGGTCGCTGGGCCGAACTCACCACCAGCGGGCTGCCGTTGGTCCGGGACGCCGGTTTCACCGAGATCGCGCCCGGCTCCTGCACGGTCGTCGCGGACCATCCGGCACTCCGGTGACCAAGGTCGACGGACGCGTCGAGCGGGGCAACCGCACCCGGCGGACCGTGCTGCGGCGGGCCGTCGACATCGCCTCGGTCGAGGGGCTGGAAGCGTTGTCGGTGGGGCGCCTGGCCGGGGAGCTGGAGCTGAGCAAGAGCGGGGTGTTCGCGCTGTTCGGGTCCAAGCAGGAGCTGCAACTGGCGACCGTGCGGGAGGCCTCGCGGATCTTCGTCACCGAAGTGCTGGAGCCGGCCTCCGGGGCGGCCGACGGGCTCGTCCGGCTGCGGGACCTGTGCGAGGGCTGGCTCAGGTACTCGGAGCGGCGGGTCTTCCCGGGGGGCTGTTTCTTCTACGGCGTCATGGCCGAGTTCGACGCCCGCGAGGGAGCGGTCCATGACGCCCTCGCCGAGGCACAGCGCGCCTGGCTCGCGGAGCTGGAGAGGTGCGCCGAGCGGGCCAGGGCCGCGGGCGAGCTGGGCGCGGACACCGATCCGGCGCAACTCGCCTTCGAGCTCGTCGCGTTGATGGAGACGGCGAACGCGATGTCGGTACTGCACGGCGAGACCGCGCCCTATGCCAGGGCCCGGCGGGGCATCGCCGCACGCTTGCGGGGCTGAGATCTGCAGCGAACCGGTCGCCAAGCCGTTTCGCCCTCGAAAACTAGTAGCACGATCGTTCGTTTAGTTTTAGGGTCGGGACATGGGCACCGACTTCACGGGAGTTCGGATGGATGTCGTCGCGCTGGACCGGATCGCCGTACAGGAGGCCGCGCGGGTGGTGGAGCTGGCCCGGGGCGGGGACGACGGGGACTGGGCCCGGGACACCCCCTGTGCGGGGTGGGACCTGCGGCGGCTGGTGGCGCACATGACCGCGCAGCACCACGGGTTCGCGGCCGCGGCACGGGGCGCGGGCGGCGAGCAGGCGTCCTGGCGGGAAGAGGAGGAGGTGGGCGAGCCCGCCCGGGCGCATCGCGCTGCCGCGGACGCGGTGCTCTCGGCGTTTGCCGAACCGGGCGTGACGGAAAGGGAGTTCGTGCTGCCGGAGCTGGGCGGAGGGTTCGCGGGCCGTACGGCGATCGGCTTTCACTTCGTCGACTACGTCGTGCACGCGTGGGACGTGGCGGCCGCGCTCGGGGTGCCGCTCCAGCTCACGGACGAGGTGCTCGTCGCGGCACTGGCCGTGGCCCGGCGCGTTCCCACGGATCCGGCCGGCCGGGGCCCGGGGTTCGCGTTCGCGCCCGCGCTGAGGGTTCCGGAGGGGACCGGACCGCTGGAGGAGACGCTGCGGCTGCTGGGCCGCGAACCGCGGGCGTGGCCCGGGACGGGCGGGTGACGTCACCGGCCCGAACCTCAAATGTTGCTCTGAACGTCCCCCCGGCGCGGTTCGGGCCCGGACGCCGGGGCCATACCTCCGTCACGCCGGGCGGGCGACGACCGGAGCGGATGCGGGAGTGGCCGAGAGGGGACGGACCATGGAGCGACTGGGCACGGGGATCGGATGGCGGCCGGAGATCGCGGACGCCGTGGAGAACATGCCGGGCATCGACTGGGTCGAGGCCGTGGCCGAGAACGTCTGCCCCGGGCACCTGCCCGAGTCGCTGCGGCGGCTGCGCGAGCGCGGTGTGACCGTCGTGCCGCACGGCGTCTCGCTCGGCCTCGGCGGGGCGGACCGGCCCGACGCCGGGCGGCTCCTGGCGCTCGCCGAGCGGGCCGAGGCACTGGGCTCGCCGCTGGTCACCGAGCACATCGCGTTCGTCCGGGCGGGCGGCCCGCTGACCGCCTCCCCGCGCCTGGAGGCGGGGCATCTGCTGCCCGTCCCGCGCACCCGGGACGCCCTGGATGTCCTCTGCGAGAACATCCGCATCGCGCAGGACGCGCTGCCGGTGCCGCTCGCCGTGGAGAACATCGCCGCACTGATCTCGTGGCCTGGCGAGGAGCTGACCGAGGGGCAGTTCCTGTACGAGCTGGCCGACCGGACGGGGGTACGGCTGCTGATCGACGTGGCCAACCTGCACACCAACCACGTCAACCGCGGCGAGGACCCGGCCGAGGCACTGGCCGGACTTCCCCTGGAGGCGATCGCGTACGTCCATGTCGCGGGCGGGTTCGAGCGGGACGGGGTGTGGCACGACAGCCACGCCCACCCGGTTCCGCGTCCGGTCCTCGACATCCTCACCGAGCTCGCGTCCCGGGTCTCGCCGCCGGGGGTGCTGCTGGAGCGGGACGAGAACTTCCCCGAACCGGCCGAGCTGGAGAGGGAGTTGGCGGGGATCCGGGAGGCGGTGGAGAAGGGGGGCGGTGCGCGGGCCGACGGCGCGTGGCGCGCTGCCGCGGAGCCGTCGAGCGTCTCGACCGAGTCCGCCCGCCAGCGGGTCGCGCTCGCCCAGACCGCGCTGCTGTCCGCGCTCGTGGCCGGGACGCCGGTGCCGGAGGGGTTCGACCGGGTGCGGCTGGGGGTGCAGGCGCGGGCGCTCGCGGGGAAGCGGGCGGACGTGGTGGCGAAGGTGGCGCCCGAGCTGCCGGTGATCCTCGGGGCGGGGTACCGGCCCGCGTTCCTGGCGTATGCGCAGGGGGCGCCGATGACCGACGGGTATCGGCGGGACGCGCTGGACTTCGCCGAACACCTCCTGCTGGCCGGGGAGCCGGGGGACGCGCGGGTGCGGCGGGAGCTGCGGGAGTGGTGGCTGGAGCGGTCGGGACCGGCACCGAGGTCCCGGAGACCGGGGATCCGGCTGGCCCGGGCCACACGGAGGGCGCTGCTGCGGCGGTGAGGGTACCGGGGGCCCGGGACGGGGGCGGGTGGTACCCGGGACGGGTGCGGGGGCCCGGGACGGGTGCCGGGGGCGGGTGCGGTTGGTGCCCGGGACGGGTGCCGGCGCGGGAGCCCGGGTGCGGGCGCGGGCGCGGATGCCCAGGACGGGCGCCGGCACGGATGCCCGGGCGCGGGCGCGGGCGCGGACGCCCAGGACGGGTGCCGGCGCGGGTGCCCGGGGCCGGGCCGTCGTGGTGGCCGGGCGAACACGGCGGAAAGGGACGTTGACCCGGCAGTAATATGTCAACCCCGCACCTGAGACCCCCTAGCGTGCGGTGCCGCACCAGGAGGCACCATGCGACCGCGACCGCGACCGCCCGTCAAGGGACGAGGCATCTTCACCGGCACCGGCGTCATCATCGCCGGACTGACGGCGACCCTCGTGGCCCTGCTCATCCCGATCTGGTCGTACGCCGACCGCTCCGGCACGGGACTGAGCGTGCTCAACGCCGAGACCGTGGCGACACCGTACGGGCCGCTCTCCGCGCTGGACCGGGAGTTCGTCACCAAGGTGCGCCTCGCGGGGCTGTGGGAGCTGCCCGCGGGTCAGCAGGCGCAGCAGAAGGGCACGACGCAGGCCGTGCGGACGGCGGGACAGCACCTCGTGGAGGGGCACACGTTCCTCGACGCACGCGTGCGTGACGTGGCGGCGAAGCTCGGGCTCGCCCTGCCCAACGAGCCCAATGACCAGCAGAAGCAGTGGCTGGCCACCCTCGACCAGGCCCAGGGCGTCGACTACGACCGCCAGTTCGCGAACATCCTGCGCCTCGCCCACGGCAGGGTGTTCTCCGTCGTCGCCGAGGTCCGCGCGAGCACGCAGAACTCCCTGGTCCGCGCGCTGGCCGACGACGCCAACAGCACCGTGCTGGACCACATCAAGGTCCTGGAGGCCACCGGGTACGTCGACTTCGGCGCCCTGGCCCGGGACATGGCCATGAGCAGCACCCCGCCGATCACCAACTCCCCGGCCCCGCCCGGCCCGACGGCCGACCCAGGCGCGGTCGTCCCGGTCACCCCGTCGCCGTACGCCACGACCTTCACCCTGCCTCCGGCCGCCTCCAGCCCGCCACCGGTGCCCCTGCCGTCGTAGTCCGCTTCCGGACAAACGGAACGTCACACACCGACAACACTCCGTCCGGATCGTGAACAGCCCATGGCGCCGCCAGGAGCCTTTGGCATAGAAACGCGGCATGTTCTGGGTTCTTCTTCTGCTGCTGGCCTGGGCCGCCGCCGGCACCGCGTGTACGCGGCTGTGCCTGGCCGCCGTACACGCGGCGGCCGCGGACGCGGATGCCCGGGGACACGATCTGACGCTCTACGAGGCCGCGTTCCTCTCCGGCGGCCCGCGGCGGGTCGCCGATCTGACGCTCGTCTCCATGGCCCGGCAGCGCCGGCTGCTGCTGGCCCACACCGGCTGGGCGACCGTCGTCGATCCGCGCGGCCGGGACGAGATGGAGCGCACGGTCATCGGGGCCATCGGGCCCGAGGGACAGTCCCGGATCGCTCCGGTGCGGGCGGTCGCGGCCTCGGCGGAGGCGGTGCGCGGCCTCGCCGACCGGCTCGTGGACGCGGGGCTCGCCATGCCCGCCGGCACCCGGTCCGGCATCGCGGCGGCGGTCCGCCAGGTGCGGGTGGCCGCGGTGGCCGTCATAGCGCTGGGCGCGATCGCGCTGCTGACGCCCGCCCCGTCGGAGATGCCGCGGCATCTGGTCGCCCTCTGGTTCGCGCTGCCGCTCGCACTGACCTTGAGCTGTCTGGCCATCGCACGGATGGAGGTCCACCCGTACTCGCGCTGGGCGTCCCCGGCGGGCCAGCGACTCCTGGGCACCCTGACCCGGCGCCCGGCCGGCACGGACGAGCGGACGTATCTCACCTCCGTCGCCGTACGGGGCATCAGCGCGATCGGCGAACCGGACCTGCGCGCGGCCTTCGCCCACCGTGAGCAGCACCATGGCCCGCACCGCGAGGTACGGCGAGGAGAGCGGCCCGGCGGACACGGCGAGGAGCACCGCCGCCCGCACCGGCACGACTGAACCCACCTGGGGGCGCACGGAGGCATTGGGGCCGACACCGGCGAGGCGGTGCTTGCCTTCCCCCGCGGCCGAACCAAACATCCCTTTTGTCGCTGCCGCGCACCGAAGGGACACCGATGAGAGCTCCCGCCCTCTACACGGCCGCCGGAGCCTTGCTCCTGACCACGCTCGCCGCCGCACCGGCCGGGGGCGCCCCGGCCGCCCCGGGTGCGGCCGAGCTGCACGGCACCGCGGTCGCCGCCGCGCGGGCGGGGACGTCCGGCGTCCGCTTCGGCGCCTGCCCGGCGGTCGAGGACCTGCCCGGCGGTGTCCAGTGCGGCACGGTGTCCGTTCCGCTCGACTACGCGCACCCCGACGGCCGGCAGATCGAACTGACCGTCAGCCGGGTGCGGGCCACCCAGAAGGACCCGCACAACAGCAAGCGCCGGGTACCGCGGCAGGGCGCCCTGGTCTACAACCCCGGCGGTCCCGGCGCCTCCGGCATGTACTTCCCGCTGATCGGCGCGCTGCCCGAGTGGAAGGGGCTCGCCGCGGCCTACGACCTGGTCGGCTACGCCCCGCGCGGGGTGGGCCGTTCGGCGCCGCTGTCCTGCACGGACCCGAAGCAGTACTTCAAGGCGCCCACGCAGGCGCCGACGCACCCCTCGGAGTCGTACAAGAAGGAACGCATCGCGCAGGCGAAGGCGTACGCGCGCGGATGCGCGCGGCGGGCGGGCGCGGCTCTCCCGTACTACAGCTCCCTGAACAACGCCCGGGACCTGGACGTCCTGAGGGCCGCGCTGGGCGAGCAGCGGCTGACGTTCATGGGGGCGTCGTACGGGACCTACTTCGGCGCGCTGTACGCGACGCTCTTCCCCTCGCATGTACGGCGGATGGTGTTCGACGCGGCCGTGAACCCGGCCCCGGAGCAGGTCTGGTACCGCAACAACCTGGACCAGTCGGCCGCGTTCGAGGAGCGCTGGGCGGACTTCCGGGAATGGGTGGCCCGGCACGACGACGTGTACGGGCTAGGAACCACGTCCGAGGAGGTGCTGCGCAGCTACGAGAAGGCGGCTGCGCGGCTGGCCGCCGAGCCGGCCGGCGGGAAGGTCGGGCCGGGGCAGCTTCAGGGGGCGTTCCTGTCGGCGGGCTACTACGACGACTTCTGGCCGCATCGGGCGCAGGCCCTGTCGGCGTATCTCAAGGGCGATCCGAAGCCGCTGATCCAGCAGGCGGCGCCGCATCAGGAGGCGGCGAAGGAGGCGGAGAACTCGGACGCGGTCTACACCGCCGTCGAGTGCAGCGACGCGCCCTGGCCGACGGACTGGAAGGTCTGGGACCGGGACAACACACGGCTGGCGCGGGTGGCGCCGTTCGAGACGTGGGACAACGCGTGGATGAACCTGCCCTGCGCCTACTGGCCCACGGCCCGGCAGGAGCCCCTGGACGTGCGGACCGGGCCCGGTGAGCTGCCCGCGACGCTGATCCTCGCCGCCGAGAGGGACGCGGCGGCTCCGTACGACGGCGCCCTGCAGCTGCACCGGCGGCTGTCCGGATCGGTGCTGGTGACCGAGCGGGACGCGGGCACCCACGGCATCGCGGGCGGCCCGAACCCCTGCGTCAACGGATACCTGGACGCCTACCTGCTGGAGGGCAGCCTCCCGGTGCGGCGCGCCGCATGCGCCCCGCACCCCGAGCCGGAGCCGAAGCCGACGGCCGGCGCCCGGAAGGCGACCGGCAAGCCGACGCGCTGATCAGGCGAGACCCGCCACGAGGTCGCCGAGGTCCTTGCGGCGGCCCGTGTAGAACGGGACCTCCTCGCGGACGTGCATGCGGGCCTCCGAGGCGCGCAGGTGGCGCATGAGGTCGACGATGCGGTACAGCTCGTCGGCCTCGAACGCCAGGATCCACTCGTAGTCGCCGAGGGAGAAGGAGGCGACCGTGTTGGCGCGGACGTCCGGGTAGCCGCGGGCCATCTTGCCGTGGTCGGCGAGCATGCGGCGACGGTCCTCGTCGGGCAGGAGGTACCAGTCGTACGACCGCACGAACGGGTAGACGCTGACGTAGTCCCGGGGGTTCTCGTCGGCCAGGAACGCCGGGATGTGCGAGCGGTTGAACTCGGCGGGGCGGTGCAGCGCCATGTTCGACCAGACCGGCTCCAGGGCGCGGCCCAGCTTCGTGCGGCGGAAGAGGTTGTACGCCTCCTGGAGCTGGTCGCTGGTCTCCGCGTGCCACCAGATCATGACGTCGGCGTCGGCGCGCAGGCCGGACACGTCGTAGGTGCCGCGGATCGTGACGTCCTTGGCGGCGAGCTGGTCGAACAGCTCCTGGACCTCGTCGGCGTAGCCGGTGCGGTCCTCGGGCAGCACGTCCTTCAGCCTGAAGACGGACCAGAGCGTGTAACGGATGACCTCGTTGAGGTCCTTGGCCAGCTTGCCCTTGTTCGGGACCCTGCCGGACTCGGGGGTGGGGGCGTCGTTGCTCATGGCCTCTATTCTCCCGCTCCGCCGTGCAGACTCTGCACCGGGTTGGCGGTGAGCTCCCGCACCGCGGTCAGGTCGCCCTGGATCTGGTCCACGGCCGCGTGGGCACTCGCGATGCAGGCCGGGATGCCGACGCCGTCGTACTGCGCGCCGCACACCGCGAGGCCGGGGAGCTTGGCGACGTGCTCACGGATGCGGGCCACGCGCGTGTGGTGGCCGACGGGGTACTGGGGCAGGCCGTCGGTCCAGCGGGTGACCCGGGTCTCGAGGGGGGCGGCGTCCAGCCCGGTCGCCTCGCGCAGGTCGTGACGGGAGACGTCCACCAGGGCGGTGTCGTCGCGCTCCAGGATCTCCGTCTCGCCGAAGCGGCCGACGGAGGTGCGCAGGACCACCAGCTCCGGGTTCTCCTCGGCGATCCAGCCCCACTTCTGGGAGGCGAAGGTCGAGGCCTTGATGGTGCGGCCGTCCACCGGCGGGACGAGGAAGCCGCTGCCTGCCGGAAGGTCCGTGTCGGAGCGGCGGTAGGCGAGGGTGACCAGGGCCATGGAGGCGTACTCCACGGTGTCGAGCTCGGTGGCGGCCTCGGGGGCCTCGGCGCGCAGCAGGCCGGCGGCGGCCGGGGCGGGGACGGCGACGATCACGGCGTCGGCGTGCAGGACGCGGTCTGCGGTGACGACCTTCCAGCCGCCGGAGGGTTCGCGGCGCAGCTCGCTCACCGGGGCGCCGGTGACGATCTCGCCACCCCGCGCGCGGACCGCGTCGGCGACGGCGAGCGGGAGGGTGCCCACACCGCCCTCGAGGCCCATGAACACGGGCCCGGTCTGCTGGTTGGCCACCATCCTGGCCTGGATCTCGCGGACGCCCTCCGTGAGCGAGGTGTGGGTCCTCGCGACCTGGAAGAGCTGCGGGACCGCCGAGCGCATCGAGATGCGGTACGCGTCGCCCGCGTAGACCCCGCCCAGCAGGGGCTCGATGAGGCGGTCCACGACCTCGCGGCCCAGGCGCGCCGCCACGTACTCCCCCACCGCCACGTCGTCGCCGACCTCCGTGCGGGGCAGCTCGGCGTCCTGCTCGATGCGGGCGAGGCCCTCCTCGGACAGCACTCCGGCCAGGGCCTCGGCGGTGCCGGGGACGCCCATGACGTGCCCCTTGGGCATGGGGCGCAGGGCGCCGCGGGTCCAGATCGAGGCGGTCGCGGTGGCCGGCGGCCGGAGGCGCTCGTCGAGGCCCACCTCGCGCGCCAGGGCCACCGCCTCCGGCCTGCGGGCCAGCATCGACTCGGCGCCGAAGTCCACGCGCGCGCCCGCGATCTCGCCGGGCAGCAGCTTGCCGCCGACACGGTCCGACGCCTCCAGCACGGTGACGCGGGCGCCGCGCCGCGTCAGCCGGTGGGCCGCGGCCAGTCCCGCGATGCCGGCTCCGATGACGACGACCTGTGATCCGCTCATGGACCCAGCCTCTCAGACCCCACTGACAGTCCACCGGCGGCCCGGTGTCCTTCACGAGTCCTGACCGTGACCGCATCGGAACCACCGCAGTCCAACGTCCGCGCCCCCTCGGGCGTCGAAGGAGCGTCAGTTGTTCACGACCCTCGGGGGGACGCCCGCATGCGCACATCACGATCACGACGTTCCGTACGGCCGTCACAGGCCCTGGCCGGCCTCCTGCTCGCCGCGGGCCTCGCCCTGACCGGGTGCAGCGTAGGCGCCGACAGCAGCAGCGACGGCGGCAGCGCCCTGTCCGACCACAAGGCGGCACAGAGTCAGGCGGAGGGCGCGGCCGGTGCCGAGGCCGGCACGGGCGGCAAGCAGGCAACGACCGCGCCCCAGCCCGCCGCGAACCACATCATCCGCACCGCCACGCTGACCGTGCAGGTCAAGAACGTGCCGAAGGCCCTCGCCGCGGCCCGCACCACCACCGAGAACGCGGGCGGGTTCGTCGGCAAGGAGTCCACCTCCCGGGACGAGGAGGGCCGGGAGCAGACGGAGGTGGTGCTGCGGGTGCCCGTCGAGAAGTACGACGAGGTCCTCTCCGACCTGGAGGGGGCGGGCAAACTCCTGGAGCGCACCGCGAACGCGCAGGACGTCACCGACCAGGTCGTCGACGTGCAGAGCCGGATCGCGACGCAACGCGCGAGCGTGGCGCGGATCCGGGAGCTGATGGACAAGGCGACCAAGCTGAGCGACGTGGTGACCCTGGAGGGTGAGCTGAGCACCCGTCAGGCCGACCTGGAGTCGCTGCTGGCCCGCCAGGCGTCCCTGAAGGACCGCACGAGCCTGGCCACCATCACGCTGTCCCTGTCCGAGTCGCCGGTCGTCAAGGCCGAGAAGGACGACGACCCCGGCGTCGTCGACGCGCTGGCGGGCGGCTGGGACGCGTTCGTGACCATGCTGCGCTGGATCGTGGTGGCGCTGGCCGCGGTGCTGCCGTTCCTGGCCGGGATCGCGCTGCTCGTGCTGGTGTGGCTGCGGCTCGTCCGGCCCCGGCTGCCGCGCCGGCCGGCGCCCGCGGGTGCCTCGACCGCACTGGGCCCGCTGCCCATGGCCCGTCCCGTCCCGGACCCGGAACGTGAGCAGGAGCGGGGCGAGCGGGAGTGAAATGCCCCGCCCTCGTAGCGTGTTCGCATGAACATGAGCCGTACGCGGGACACGAGGGAACGTCTGGTCGTGATCGGCGGCGACGCCGCGGGGATGTCCGCGGCGTCGCAGGCCCGTCGGATGAGGGACCCCGACGAGCTGGAGATCGTGGCGTTCGAGCGGGGCCACTTCACCTCCTACTCGGCGTGCGGCATCCCGTACTGGGTGGGCGGGGACGTCGCCGGGCCGGACCAGTTGATCGCCCGTACGCCCGAGGAGCACCGGGAGCGCGGCATCGACCTGCGCATGCGCACCGAGGTCACGGAGATCGACGTCGAACGGCAGCGGGTACGCGCGCGTGACCTCGATTCGGGGGCCGAGTCCTGGACGTCGTACGACAAACTCGTGATCGCGACCGGCGCCCGCCCGATCCGCCCGGACATGCCGGGCGCCGACGCCCCCGGTGTGCACGGGGTGCAGACCCTCGACGACGGCCAGGCGCTGATCGACACGCTGGCACACACGCGTGGCCGCAGGGCGGTGGTGGTGGGCGCCGGGTACATCGGCGTGGAGATGGCCGAAGCGCTGATCAACCGTGACTACGAGGTGACGGTCCTCAACCGGGGCAGTGAGCCCATGTCGACGCTCGACCCGGACATGGGCCGCCTGGTGCACGAGGCCATGGAGGGCCTGGGCATCACCATGGTCAACGACACCGAGGTGACCAAGGTGCTCACCGGCGACGACGGCCGGGTCCGCGCGGTGGCCACGCAGGACGCGGAGTATCCGGCGGACGTGGTGGTGCTCGGTATCGGGGTACGCCCCGAGACGACCCTCGCGAAGGCGGCCGGCCTGCCCCTGGGCGAGCACGGCGGCCTGCTGACGGACCTCGCGATGCGGGTGCGCGGCCACGAGAACATCTGGGCGGGCGGTGACTGCGTGGAGGTCCTCGACCTGGTGTCGGGGCAGGAGCGGCACATCGCGCTCGGCACCCACGCCAACAAGCACGGGCAGGTCATCGGCACGGGCGTCGGCGGCGGCTACGCCACCTTCCCCGGGGTCGTCGGCACGGCCGTCAGCAAGGTCTGCGACCTGGAGATCGCCCGCACCGGGCTGCGCGAGAAGGACGCGCGCCGGGTGGGCCTGCAGTTCGTGTCGGTCACGATCGAGTCCACCAGCCGGGCCGGCTACTACTCGGGCGCCTCCCCCATGACGGTGAAGATGCTCGCCGAGCGCCGCACGGGGCGGCTGCTCGGCGTGCAGATCGTCGGACGAGAGGGCGCGGGCAAACGGGTCGACATCGCCGCGGTGGCCCTGACGGCGGGGATGACGGTGGAGCGGATGACGGCCCTGGACCTGGGGTACGCGCCGCCGTTCAGCCCGGTGTGGGACCCGGTGCTGGTGGCGGCCAGGAAGGCCGTCGCGAAGGTGCGGGGCTCCTGAGGGCCAGGCCTGTCCGGCGGATCAGGCCCGCTGCGAGAGACGGCGCGGAGCCACGGCAACGCCGCTGGGGGCACCCCCTCCGGGGGAGCGTGTGCCAGACCCCGCGGCATCGGCATGATCCGCCGGGCAGGCCCTACGCCGTTCCGTTGATCCGCTCGATGGCCTGGCGGGCCTGGTCGGCGGGCGGGCGGGGCGGCAGCGCCGAGACGGAGGCGCTGGTGCTGGCGGGCATCGCGGTGGGCTGCTCACCGGCCGGCTTCGCGTGCGCCGCGGGCCGGGTGGACCGGAGACGGTTGCTCACCGCCTCGTCGAGCGTCACCGGCCGCTGCATCTGGGACGCCAGCCGCCCGGCCTCCTGACCGAGCCTGGCCACGTCCTCCCACGGCAGTCGCACCACCAGGGAGAGTTCGGCCTCACCGTCGGGAAGAGCGTGCATCGGCGGAGTAATACGGTCGTTCATCGCTGTTCCTCACGTCGTCCCCGCGGCCCGCCTTCCCCGTGCCGCGGGCGGTTGAGGAGACATACGCACGCGTGGGTGCGGGTGTTCACCGGGACCCCACCGATTCGCCGGGCCCATCGCGGGCAGTACTTCCTTGTGGTCATCCCCGTCCATGACGTGAACCCCGTGCGCCGCACCCCCGTGGTGACGTATGCGCTCATCGCCGCGAACGTCCTCGTGTTCCTGTACACGCCCGGCCTGGCCGGCTCCGTGGCGGGCGACAGCAGCGTGTCGCAGCTGTGCCACCTCCAGGCGTTCCTGGACCACTGGGCGGCGATCCCGCAGGAGTTGATCCACCATCAGATGCCGAGGCTCGTCCCCACGGGCGAGGTCGGCACCAGCGCACAGGGCGCGGCGGGGTGTGTGGTGGCCCCGCCGGACTACGACAAGTCCCCCGCCCTGTCGGTCCTGACGGCGATGTTCCTGCACGGCGGCTGGCTGCACCTGCTGGGCAACATGCTGTTCCTGCTGATCTTCGGCAACAACGTCGAGGACCGCATGGGGCATGTGCGCTTCTCGCTGTTCTACGTCGTCTGCGGCTACGCGGCGTCGTACGGCTTCGCGCTGCTCAACGACGACTCGGGCGACCCGCTGATCGGCGCCTCGGGGGCCATCGCCGGTGTCCTGGGCGCCTATCTGGTGCTGTATCCGAAGGCCAGGGTGTGGGTCCTGGTGCCCTTCCTGGTGTTCCTGCCGCTCAGACTGCCGGCCTGGCTGGTGCTGGGCTTCTGGTTCGTGCTCCAGGCGTTCTACTCGTCAGGGGAGGGCGTCTCCGCGGCGGGCACGGTGGCGTACGCGGCGCACGTCGTCGGCTTCCTCGCCGGGATGCTGCTCGCCTGGCCGCTGAAGCCGGGCACTCCCCCGCCGCCGGAACCACGCGGCCTGCTCTTCGGCAGGAAGGCGCGGCCCCGGCACACGTGGTGACTCAGCGGGCGGTGTGCGTGTGGACGTACTCGACGAGGCGGGTCAGCGCGTCCGGGTCGGTGGACGGCATGACGCCGTGACCGAGGTTGAAGACGTGGCCCTCCAGGCCCTCGGCGGAGTCCAGGACCTCGCGGGTCTTGGCCTCGACGGCCTCCGTGGAGGCGAACAGGACCGTCGGGTCGAGGTTGCCCTGGAGCGCCTTGCCGGGGCCGACGCGGCGGGCGGCCTCGTCGAGCGGGACACGCCAGTCGACGCCGACGACGTCCGCGCCGGCCTCGCCCATGAGCTGCAGCAGCTCACCGGTGCCGACGCCGAAGTGGATGCGGGGGACGCCGTATCCCTCGACCGCCTTGAAGACCTTCGCGGAGGCGGGCAGCACCGAGCGGCGGTAGTCGGCGGGGGCGAGGGCGCCGGCCCAGGAGTCGAAGAGCTGGACGGCGGAGGCGCCGGCCTCGATCTGGACCTTCAGGAAGGCGGCGGTGATCTCGGCGAGGCGGTCGAGGAGGTCGGCCCACAGCTCGGGGTCGCCGTACATCATCGACTTGGCGTTCTCGTACGTGCGGGACGGGCCGCCCTCGACGAGGTAACTCGCGAGGGTGAAAGGCGCGCCCGCGAATCCGATGAGGGGGGTCGGGCCGAGCTCCCGGGTCAGCAGGCCGATGGCCTCGGTGACGTAGGAGACGTCCTCGGGGGTGAGGTCGCGCAGCTGGGCCAGGTCGGCGCGGGTGCGGATCGGGTGCTCGACGACCGGGCCGACGCCGGGCTTGATGTCGAGGTCGATGCCGATGGCCTTGAGCGGGACGACGATGTCGCTGTAGTAGATCGCCGCGTCCACGTTGTGGCGGCGCACCGGCTGAAGCGTGATCTCGGCGACCAGTTCGGGCCGCGCGCAGGACTCGAGCATCGGGATGCCCTCGCGCACCTTGCGGTACTCGGGCAGCGAGCGCCCGGCCTGGCGCATGAACCACACGGGGGTGTGCGGCACGGGTTCGCGCCGGCAGGCCTTGAGGAAGGCGGATTCGTACGTGGCCGGCGGCGGCGTTTGGTGTGCACTCACGTCGGAAAGTCTCGCACGGTGCGATGAGTGCCCGATGCGCGGTGTCTGTGTGGGCATGGAGCCGAGTCAGGGTGTCTAGGCCCGCACCAGGCCCCCGTTCCCCTTAACCTTCCCGCATGGCTGCGGCACAGGGACGACTGTCGGACGACTCGGGCGGAATGGACGACGCGAAGGGGAGTGACCGGGATGGGAGCGGTGCGGCTCCGCCGGCCTTCCAGGCCGCGGTTCAAGCCCTGCGCGGCAGTCGGCTGCGGCCGCAGATCGAGATCGAGCCGACCCGGGCGCCCCAGCGGCTCGCCCCGCACGCGTACGCGTTGGAGGCGACCGTCGTCGACGGCGACCAGGACCTCGCCGACGGGCGGCTCGTGCTGCTGCACGACCCGGACGGCCACGACGCCTGGCGGGGCACCTTCCGGCTGGTGACGCTGGTGCGCGCGGAGCTGGAGCCGGAAATGGCCGCCGACCCGCTGCTGCCCGAGGTCTGCTGGTCGTGGCTGACCGGCGCGCTCTCGGCGCGCGGGCTGTCGTACGGCGAACCGAGCGGCACCGTCACGCGCGCGAGCTCGCACTACTTCGGCGGTCTGTCCGAGCGCCCCGCGGCCTCGCAGATCGAGATCCGGGCCTCCTGGACGCCCCGTGAGGGCCTGGGCGGGGTGCCGGACACGGCGGGCCACCTGATGTCCTGGTGCGACCTGTTGGCCCAGGTCGCGGGCCTGCCGCCGGCCGGGCCGGGTGACGCGTCGGTGGTGACGTTGCCACAGCGACGGGACCCGCAAGCCCGCTGACCCTCCGCCTGACCAGCCGTAGCGGCCACCCACATGGAGCATCAATTTGTCGATACGGCCACTTTCAGTCAGGAGTGAGTCATCGAACGAACCGATATGTTCACCGAACGATCGACCGTACGTCCGAATTGCACTAATTGTTACTCACTAGATCGTGATCATTCTCTAAAGGACGCCGGGTTCGGTGCCGAAGACGTCTGTGACCTTCCAAGCCGTCCCGCACCCCAGGAGGCCCGGTGTCCGTTCTCCTCGAGCAGCCCGCAAGCCTGGTCGCCTACCGCCCGAACAAGCCCACCGCCATGGTGGTCGTGGCCGACCCGCGCGTCCGATCCACCGTCACCCGTCACCTCTGGGCGCTCGGTGTGCGCGATGTCATTGAAGCCTCGTCCGTGGCGGAGGCCCGTCCCCGTATCGGCAGTCCCAGAGACATCTGCGTCGCCGACGTCCATCTCCCCGACGGCTCCGGCCTCACCCTGCTGTCGGAAACCCGCGCCGCGGGCTGGCCCAACGGGCTCGCCCTCTCCGCGGCCGACGACATCGGCGCCGTACGCAACGCCCTCGCGGGCGGAGTCAAGGGCTATGTCGTCACCGGCACCCGGACCAACCTCGGGCTCCCCACCCGACCGGGAGCCGCCCCCATCGGCGCCGCCGCCGCCCGTATGCACCGCCGCCCCCCGGGTGCCCCGAGCCACCCGGGCGGCTACCGCGAGCTCTCCGGCCGTGAGGTCGAGGTGCTGCGGCTGGTGGCCGAAGGGCAGTCCAACAAGGCGATCGGCGTCTCGATGGGCCTGTCCGCACTGACCGTCAAGAGCCACCTCGCCCGGATCGCCCGCAAGCTCGGCACGGGAGACCGTGCCGGGATGGTGGCGGTGGCTCTCCGTACCGGCATCATCCACTGAGGCTCCGTCCGAGCCTCCCCGTTCACGGACGTGAACCAGAGCTTTCACCGAGCTGACTGGTTTACGACCCCCAGGCGCCTGCCGACGGAACGTTCCGTCGGCAGGCGCTGTCCATACACAGATACCCTTGACATGTGACCGACGCCCAAGAGACCGCAGCAGACGTTTCACTGCGAACCACCGGAGGCGGCCCTCCGGACGATGGCGAATCTTCTGCCGCGGAGGCTCCGATCCCGCTGCTGGAGCCGCGCGAGGGCATTCCGCCCGTGATCGCCGACGAGGACGCGCTCGCCGAGGTGATCGCCGCGTTCGCCGCGGGCTCCGGCCCCGTCGCCGTCGACGCCGAGCGGGCGTCCGGCTACCGCTACGGACAGCGCGCGTATCTCGTGCAGCTGCGCCGCGCGGGCGCGGGGACCGCGCTGATCGACCCCGTGGCCTGTCCCGATCTCTCGGGTCTCGGCGAGGCGCTCTCCGGGGCCGAGTGGGTGCTGCACGCCGCCACGCAGGATCTTCCGTGTCTGCGCGAGATAGGCATGATCCCCTCGCGCCTCTTCGACACCGAGCTGGCCGGGCGGATCGCCGGGTTCCCCCGGGTCGGGCTCGGCGCGATGGTCGAGGGAGTGCTCGGCTTCGTCCTGGAGAAGGGGCACTCGGCCGTCGACTGGTCGACCCGTCCGCTGCCCGAGCCGTGGCTGCGCTACGCCGCCCTCGACGTGGAGCTCCTCGTCGACCTGCGGGACGCGTTGGAGAAGGAGCTCGACCGGCAGGGAAAGCTGGAGTGGGCGCTTCAGGAGTTCGACGCGATCGCCTCCGCCCCGCCGGCCGAACCGCGCAAGGATCCCTGGCGCCGGACCTCCGGAATGCACAAGGTACGGCGGCGGCGGCAGCTGGCCGTCGTGCGCGAGCTGTGGGAGGCGCGGGACCGGATCGCCCGGCGGCGGGACGTGTCACCGGGCAAGGTGCTGTCCGACACGGCGATCGTCGAGGCCGCGCTGGCCCTGCCGGTCAACGTGCACGCGCTGGCCGCGCTGAACGGGTTCGGGCATCGGACGGGACGGCGGCAGCTGGAGCAGTGGCAGGCGGCCGTCGACCGGGCCAGAGCCCTGCCCGAGGCGCAGCTGCCGCAGCCCGGGCAGTCGGTGACGGGACCTCCGCCGCCGCGCGCCTGGGCCGACAAGGATCCTGCGGCGGCCGCGCGGTTGTCCGCCGCGCGGGCCGCGGTGTCCGCGCTGGCCGAGACGCTGAACATGCCTCAGGAGAACCTGATCACTCCGGACACCGTCCGGCGGGTCTGCTGGGAGCCGCCGGCCGAGGTCAGTGCGGAGTCGGTGGGAGCGGCGTTGGCTGGTTACGGGGCTCGGCCCTGGCAGGTCGAGCAGGTGACTCCGGTGTTGGTGGCCGCGCTGTCCGCCTAGCCGTCGCGGGTGGTTCTCGGGAGGGGAGTCATCTGGTCGCGCCCCTCATGAAGCCGTTGTAGATGAAGCGCTGCAACGACAGGAAGACGATGAGCGTGGGCAGGATCACCAGGACCGCTCCTGCCGAGATCACCTCCCAGTGGGCCGCGTACGGGCCCTTGAAGCGGAAAAGCGACGTCGAGATCACGCCAAGATCTTCCGAGGGCATGTAGAGGAACGGGATGTAGAAGTCGTTGTAGACCGTGATGCCCTTCACGATCACCACGGTCGCCGTCGCAGGCTTCAGCAGCGGGAAAATGATCTTCCGGTAGATCGTGAAGGCGTTGGCGCCGTCCAGGCGGGCCGATTCGTCCAGGGAGATCGGGATCGAGCGGACGAACTGCAGGAAGATGTAGATCGAGACGATGTCCGTGCCCATGTAGAGGACGATCGGCGCCCACAGCGAGTCGAACATGCCGAGGCTGTTGACGATCTGGAACGTGGCCACCTGGGTGGTGACGCCGGGGACCAGGGCGGCCGTCAGGAAGAGCGCCACCACCAGCTTCTTGAAGCGGAAGGTGAAGCGGTCGATGGCGTAGGCCGTCATCGACCCGATGAGGACCGTGCCGCCGACCGAGACCAGCAGGATGATCCCCGTGTTGGTGAAGGCGGAGAGCATCCCGCCGTCCTGGAAGGCCGCCACGTAGTTGTGGAAGTTCAGCGGGTCGTCCGGGAGGTCGAGGGCCCCGCTCGTGTTCGCCATCTCCTTCTCCGACTTGAGGGAGGTGAGCAGGACGACGACGAGCGGGAGCAGGACGACCACCGTCGCGGCGAGCAGTGACAGGTGGACCAGGGCGCGGGTGAGCGTACGGCGGGTCATACGAGGTCCACCTTGTCGTCGGGGACCAGGCGCCGCTGCACCCAGGTCACCAGCAGGATGATCAGCAGGAGGACGACGGCGGCGGCCGAGGCCAGGCCCGTCTTGTTGAACCGGAAGGCCAGGTTGACCGTCTGGATCACGAAGGTCTCGGTGCCGGTCGCGCCGCCGGTCATGATGTACGGGATCTCGAAGACCGAGAGCGAGCCGGAGATCGAGAGGATCACCGTCAGCGTCAGGACCGGTTTGATGCCCGGCGCGATGATGTAGCGGAACTGGTGCCAGCGGCCCGCGCCGTCCAGCTCCGCGGCCTCGTACAGCTCCCCCGGGATCGACTGGATCGCGCCCAGGAAGAGGACGAAGTTCAGGCCCAGGTAGCGCCAGACGGAGACGCCGGCCAGCGAGGTGTTCGCGGAGGCGGGGGTGCCGAGCCAGGCGTGGTCGGTGTGGACCCCGAACAGGCTCAGCACCGAGTCGAGGGTGCCGCCGTCCTGGAAGAAGTAGAGGAACACGAACCCGATCGCGACCCCGTTGATCAGGTACGGGAAGAAGAGCACGCCCTTGAAGAAGTTCCGGAAGCGGACGTTGAAGCTCAGGACCGTCGCGAAGTAGAGCGCGAGGACGATCTGGACCGCGGAGGCGGCGAGGTAGTAGCCGCTGACCCAGAAGACCTCGAAGAGATCCGGGCGGGTGAAGACCTCCTGGTAGTTCTCCGTGCCCGTGTAGTGCAGGACGGGGCTGACGCCGTCCCAGTCGGTGAAGCTGTACGCGAGCATGTTGACGATCGGCGCGTAGGTGAAGGTGATCAGCAGCGCGAGCGGGGCGACCAGGAACAGCCACGGGGTGACGCCCCGCCGGAGCCGGGTCCGGCGCGTGGCGGGGGCCGGGGCGGGGGCGGCCGGGATCACCTCCACGGCCGCCTTCTGTGTCGTGTCCGTCATCAGGACCCCAGGTTCTTCTGGGCGTCCGTCCAGCGCTTGCTGAGGTCGCCGAGGAAGCTGTCGAGGCTGCCCTTGCGGGCTCCGCGGGCGAGGTCGACGAGGTTCTGGCGGTACTCGGGGGCGTAGATGCCCACCTCCGAGTCGCTGTCGAGCTGCTTGACCCGGGCGCCCTTGGAGTCGTCGACCTCGATGAGCTTCACGCCCCGCTCCTCGTACGGCTTGAGGACCTCGGGCATGGAGGCGTTCTTCAGCGGCGAGATGGCCAGGTTGTCCCGCCCGTACGTGGACTTGTCGGTGAACCAGTCGATCCAGGCGCGGGCGGCCTCCTTGTGCTTCGAGTGGACGTTGACGGCCTGGTTGTAGTCCGGCGCCACCGTCGCGCAGAACTTCCCGTCCGTCTGGGACGGGAAGGGCATGAAGCCGATGTCGTCGGGGTTCACCCCGGCCTTCTCGGCGGCGTCCCGGAACTGCACGATCGCCCAGGTGCCGAGCCACTGGGTGGCGATCTCGCCCTTGGCGGTACGGGGCTTGGACTCCTCCCAGTTGCTGGTCGTGGGGTCCTTCTCGACCAGGCCCGCCTTCACGATGTCGTGGAGCAGGGTGTCGCCGACGCGCAGGTCGGCGCCCTTCGCCCACGGGTCGCCGTCGGCGAGCTCGGTGGTGGCCTGCGGATCGCAGTGGACGGCGCCGTCGACATACGTCCACGAGGTGAGCGTCCAGCCGGCCGCGAAGTTGGTGTAGTACGGGATCGCGTCGGTCTTCGCCTTGATGGCCTTGAGGTCCTGGATGAACTCGGCCGGGGTGGTGGGCCATTCGGTGACCCCGGCCTCCTTCCAGATCCGCTTGTTGTAGACGAACCCGGGGGCCACGCCGATCGGGCTCTGTCCGTAGACCTTGCCGTCGACGGTGGTGTAGTCGGTGAAGCGGTACTTCTTGCCGCGCTCGGCCGCGGTGCCCAGCGAGGCGAAGAACCTCGGGTAGTCGGCCTTCTTGATGACCGCGGGGATCAGCAGGACGTCACCGTAGTTCTCGGTGTTCATCCGGATCTTGACCTCGGCCTCGTAGTTGGTGAGGGCCTCGAACTCGACCTTGACCTTGGGGTACGTCTTGTTGAACTCGGCGGCGTACTTCTTCATCGTGCCGTCCTGCACGAGGTCGGTGCGGACGGTGAGGACCTTGATGGTTCCGGTGACCTTCGACGGGTCGTCAGGAGCCTTGGCGTCGGCGCCCTTCGAGGATCCTCCGGTGCCGGTGCAACCCGGCAGCAGCAGGGCGGCACTCACGACCACGGCCAGGGACAGGACAGTACGGCGGTTCATGTGCATCAGCTCCGTTCACGGGACGGACGAGCACGAGCGGGTTGGCTGGTTCGGTACTCTGACAACGTTTTCTTAACCGGTAAAGTCCCTATCCCGCCAACGATGGCAGCGCTGTCGGAAAGTGTCCGCAGCGCTGAACTTGATCGGTTTAGGGAGTGCGTAGATGCTTCAGGCCACACCGCTCACCGAGGGATGGATCCTGCGGCACGAGGGGGGCGCGCTGCCGGCCGTGGTGCCGGGCTGTGTGCACACCGACCTGCTGGCGGCGGAGGTGATCCCGGATCCGTTTCTCGGGCGCAACGAGAGCGAGGTCGCGTGGGTGGGGCGGCGGGAGTGGACCTACGAGAGGGACCTCGCGCCCGTGAACGGGCATGAGCAGACCGACCTCGTCCTCGACGGTCTGGACACCGTGGCCGAGGTCCTGCTCGACGGCCAACTCCTGGGCCGGACACGGAACATGCACCGCTCGTACCGCTTCGACGTGACCGGCATGTCCGGGCGGCTCGCGGTGCGGTTCGTCTCCGCGTACGCCGAGGCCGAGGCGGTGCGCGGGAAGCTGGGCGAGCGTCCCGCCGCGTACGCCGAGCCGTACCAGTACCTCCGCAAGATGGCCTGCTCGTTCGGCTGGGACTGGGGGCCCACATTGGTGACGGCCGGGATCTGGCGGCCGGTCCGTCTGGAGCAATGGTCGACGGCCCGGATCGCCCGGGTGCGGCCGCTGGTGACCGTCGAACAGGGCGCGGGCGTCGTCGAGTTGGCGGTCGAGGTGGAGCGGGCCAGAGTCGAGGCGCCGCTGTCGGTGGAGGCTTCCGTGGGCGGGGTGCGGGCGCGCGCCGCGATCGACGGGACGACGGGGACCGTACGGTTGGAGGTGCCCGACGCACGACTGTGGTGGCCACGAGGGTACGGCGAACAGCCGCTGTACGAGGTGGAGTTGACGCTGCTGCACGAGGGCCGCCCGCTCGATGTGTGGCGGCGCCGGGTGGGCTTTCGGACCGTCGAGCTGGACCGGTCGGCCGATGAGCACGGCACCGGGTTCACGTTCGTCCTGAACGGCGAGCGGCTCTTCGCGCGCGGCGTGAACTGGATCCCGGACGACGTGTTCCCCTCCCGGATCACGCGTGAGCGGTACCGGGAGCGGCTCGGCCAGGCGGCCGACGCGGGCGTCGACCTCGTGCGGATCTGGGGCGGGGGGATCTACGAGAGCGAGGACTTCTACGACGTCTGCGACGAGTTGGGGCTGCTGGTGTGGCAGGACTTCCCGTTCGCGTGCGCGGCCTATCCGGAGGAACAGCCGCTCAGGGGTGAGGTGGAGGCGGAGGCCCGGGAGAACGTGGTACGGCTGATGCCGCATCCCTCGCTCGTGCTGTGGAACGGCAACAACGAGAACCTGTGGGGCTTTCGGGACTGGGGCTGGGAGGTGCGGCTCGCCGGGGACTCCTGGGGCGAGGGGTACTACCTGGGTGTACTGCCGCGGGTGGTGGCGGAGTTGGACCCCACGCGTCCGTACACGGCGGGCAGCCCCTGGTCCGGTTCGTGGGAGCACCACCCGAACGACCCGGCGCACGGGACGCACCACTCGTGGGAGGTGTGGAACCGTCTCGACTACGCCGGGTATCGCGACGACGTCCCGCGGTTCGTCGCCGAGTTCGGCTGGCAGGCACCGCCCGCGTACGCCACGCTCGCGCGTGCGCTGCCCGGGGAAGAGCTCGCCGCGGACTCCCCCGGTGTGCTGCACCACCAGAAGGCGGACGACGGGAACGGGAAGCTCCGGCGGGGCCTGGAACGCCATTTCCCTTTTCCCGAGGGGGACTTCGACCGCTGGCACTACCTCACGCAGGTCAACCAGGCGCGGGCCGTGGCCGCCGGGATCGAGCACTGGCGGTCGCACTGGCCGGTGTGCGCGGGCACGGTGGTGTGGCAGCTCAACGACTGCTGGCCGGTCACGAGTTGGGCGGCGGTGGACGGCGACGGCCGGGAGAAGCCGCTCTATCACGAGCTGCGGCGCCTGTACGCGGACCGGTTGCTGACGGTTCAGGAGCGGGAGGGCGGGCTGGTGCTGGCGGCGGTCAACCAGGCGGGCGATCCATGGGCGGGGGTGCTGCGGCTGCGGCGGATGTCGGTGGAGGGGGTGCTGATCGGCGAAGGCGAAGTGGGGTTCGCCGCCGAGAGGCGTGCGGTGGCCCGCGTCGACGTGCCGAGGGAGCTGGAGCCGCTCGGACCGAAGGAGTTCCTCGTCGTGGACGCCGACGGGCTGCGGGCCCTGCACTTTCCCTGCCCCGACCGTGACATCCCCTACCCCCGGCCCGAGTTCGACGTGTCCGTGGCGCCGGGTTCGGTCACGGTTGCGGCTCGTACCCTCGTACGGGATCTGCTGCTCCAGGCGGACCGGCTGGATCCGGGGGCGCGGGCCGACCGGGGGCTGGTGACGTTGTTGCCCGGGGAGCGGGTGACCATCGGGGTGCGGGGCTGGGAGACTCCTGACGCGGATGCCGCCCGGTCCGCCCTGTACTGCCTGGAGCCCAGCCGATGACAGCCCAGCCGGCCCCGCGCGTCACCATCAAGGACGTCGCCGCGCGCGCCGGGGTGTCCAAGGGGGCCGTGTCGCTCGCCTTCAACCACAAGCCGGGGCTGTCGGAGGCGACCCGGGACCGGATCTTCCGGGCCGCGCGGGAGCTGGGCTGGGCGCCGAACCTGACGGCACGGACGCTGGCGGGGTCGAGGGTGGACGTCGTCGGGCTCGCGATCTGCCGGCCGGCCCGGCTGCTGGGGCTGGAACCCTTCTACATGGAGTTCGTGTCGGGCGTGGAGAGCGTGCTGATCGAGCGGAACTGCGCGCTGCTCCTGCGGCTCGTGCGGAACGTGGAGGAGGAGGTCGGCCTCCAGGAGTCGTGGTGGCGGGGACGGCAGGTCGGGGGGTCGATCCTGGTCGACTTCCGGGCCGAGGACCCGCGCGTCGCGGCGGCCGAACGGCTGGGGATGCCGGTGGTGGCCGTAGGGCATCCGTCGTTCACCGGCGGCCTCACCTCCGTGTGGACCGACGACGCCACCGCCGTGACGGAGGCCGTGCGGTATCTGGCGGCGCTGGGACACCGGCGGATCGCCCGGGTGGGGGGCGCGGCGGCGCTCGGGCACACGGCGACGCGGACGGCCGCGTTCGACGACGCGGCGCGGGGGCTCGGGCTCGCGGGGGCCTGGCAGGTGACCACCGACTACTCGGGAGAGGCCGGAGGGCGGGCCACCCGGTCCCTGCTGACCGCCCCGCCCAGCGACCGGCCGACCGCGATCGTCTACGACAACGACATCATGGCGGTGGCCGGGCTGGCGGTCGCGGCGGAGATGGGGCTGCACGTCCCGCGTGACGTCTCGCTGCTCGCCTGGGACGACTCCCAGCTGTGCCGGCTCACCCATCCCACGCTCTCCGCGATGAGCCATGACGTGCACGGATTCGGCGCGGAAGCGGCCCGTACGCTGTTCGGGGTGATCACCGGGGAGGGGCCGGGATCGCACCCCGTGCCCACTCCGGTGCTGACACCGAGGGGTTCCACGGCACCTCCCGGGGTGTGACCTTCGCCGCTCCGGCCTCCAGGGGTGGGCAGTCACGTTACTGATAAGTAGCATGGGTCCTGAGCGCGCGCTCAGCGCAGCGCGGCAGTGCAGATCCCGCATCTGGAGGAGAGCCATCGTGCCTCGTACCGTCAGGGACGTCGTCTTCGTCGACGGCGTCCGCACCCCGTTCGGCAAGGCGGGCCCGAAGGGTATCTACCACGAGACCCGTGCCGACGACCTCGTCGTGAAGGCGATCCGGGAGCTGCTGCGCCGCAACCCGGGTCTCGACCCCAAGAAGATCGACGAGGTCGCCATCGCCGCGACCACGCAGATCGGTGACCAGGGGCTCACCATCGGCCGTACCGCCGGGATCCTCGCCGGTCTGCCGCAGTCCGTGCCCGGTTACTCCATCGACCGCATGTGTGCCGGTGCGCTGACCGCCGTCACCACGGTGGCCGGTTCGGTCGCCTTCGGGGCGTACGACATCGCCATCGCCGGCGGTGTCGAGCACATGGGCCGCCACCCCATGGGCGAGGGCGTGGACCCGAACCCGCGGTTCGTGAGCGAGAAGCTGGTCGACGAGTCCGCCCTGTTCATGGGCATGACCGCCGAGAACCTGCACGACCGGTACCCGACGATCACCAAGCAGCGCGCCGACGAGTACGCCGTGCGCTCCCAGGAGAAGGCCGCCAAGGCGTACGCCAACGGCAAGATCCAGGCCGACCTGGTGCCGATCTCGGTGCGCCGCACCAACCCCGAGGCCGGTGAGACCGGCTGGGGCCTCGTGACCGCCGACGAGCCGATGCGTCCGGGCACCACCCTGGAGAACCTGTTCGGGCTGAAGACCCCGTTCCGCGTCCACGGCCGGGTCACCGCCGGTAACGCGGCCGGTCTGAACGACGGCGCCACCGCCTCCCTCATCGCCTCCGAGGACTTCGCCCGCGAGAACGACCTGCCGGTGAAGATGCGCCTGGTCGCTTACTCCTTCGCGGGCGTCGAGCCGGAGGTCATGGGCTACGGCCCGATCCCGGCCACCGAGAAGGCCCTCGCGCAGGCGGGTCTGTCGATCTCCGACATCGGTCTGTTCGAGGTCAACGAGGCCTTCGCGGTCCAGGTCCTCGCCTTCCTGGAGCACTACGGCATCGCGGACGACGACGAGCGCGTCAACCAGTACGGCGGCGCCATCGCCTTCGGCCACCCGCTGGCCTCCTCGGGTGTGCGTCTGATGACGCAGCTGGCCCGCCAGTTCGAGGAGCAGCCCGAGGTCCGCTACGGCCTGACCACCATGTGCGTCGGCTTCGGCATGGGCGCGACGGTCATCTGGGAGAACCCGAACCACAAGGACGCCGGAGGCAGCAAGTGAGCACCACGGAGCTTTTGAAGGGTGCGGCCGAGCTGTTCCCGGACGAGGTAGTCACCCAGGCGCACGTACGCCACCTGGACCTGCCGTTCAACGCGGGCCGCTTCGCGCTCATCACGCTGGACAACGGCTTCGACCACACCAAGCCGACCACCTTCGGCCCGGCGTCGCTGGCGAACCTGAACACCGCCATCGACCAGGTGGAGAAGGAGGCGTCGGCCGGCGAGATCGTCGGTGTCGGCATCACCGGCAAGCCGTTCATCTTCGCCGTCGGCGCCGACCTCAAGGGCGTCGAGCTCCTCAAGGAGCACAAGGACGCGCTCGCCATCGGCAAGGGCGGCCACGAGGTCTTCAAGCGCCTCGCGGGCATCGCGGTGCCGACCTTCGCGTACTACAACGGTGCCGCGATGGGCGGTGGCGTCGAGGTCGGTCTGCACTGCGCCTACCGCACGGTCTCCGCTGCTCTGCCCGCGTTCTCGCTCCCCGAGGTCTTCCTCGGCCTGGTGCCCGGCTGGGGCGGCTGCACCCTGCTGCCGAACCTGATCGGCGCCGAGAAGGCCGTCTCGGTCATCATCGAGAACAGCCTCAACCAGAACAAGCAGCTGGGAGGCGCCCAGGTCTACGAACTGGGCATCGCCGACGCGCTGTTCGAGGGCGCGGACTTCCTGGAGCAGTCCCTGCTGTGGACGGCGTCCGTCCTCAAGGGCGAGATCGTCATCGAGCGCCCGGTGATCGACCGCGGTGAGGCCTGGGACCAGGCCGTCGCCAAGGGCCGTTTCATCGCGGACTCGAAGGTGCACGGGGCCGCTCCGGCCGCCTACCGCGCCCTGGACATCATCCAGGCCGCCAAGAACGGCGACCTCCAGCAGGGCTACGACGCCGAGGACCAGGCCCTCGCCGACCTGATCATGGGTGGCGAACTGCGCTCCGGCATCTACGCGTTCAACCTGGTGCAGAAGCGCGGCAAGCGTCCCGCGGGCGCCCCGGACAAGAACCTGGCCCGCCCGGTCACCAAGGTCGGTGTCGTCGGCGCCGGTCTGATGGCCTCCCAGCTCGCGCTGCTCTTCCTGCGCCGCCTGGAGGTGCCGGTCGTGCTGACCGACATCGACCAGGAGCGCGTCGACAAGGGTGTGGGCTACGTCCACGCCGAGATCGAGAAGCTGCTCGGCAAGGGCCGTATCAACCAGGACAAGGCCAACCGCCTCAAGGCCCTGGTCACCGGTGTGCTGGACAAGGCGGAGGGCTTCTCCGACGCGGACTTCATCATCGAGGCCGTGTTCGAGGAGATCGGCGTCAAGCAGCAGGTGTTCGCGGAGGTCGAGGCGGTCGCCCCGGCGCACGCGATCCTCGCCACCAACACCTCCTCGCTCTCCGTCTCGGAGATGGCGTCGAAGCTGAAGAACCCCGAGCGGGTCGTGGGCTTCCACTTCTTCAACCCGGTCGCGATCCTCCCGCTGCTTGAGATCGTCCGCGGCGAGCAGACCGACGACGCCTCGCTGGCGACCGCCTTCGCCGTCGCCAAGAAGCTGAAGAAGACGGCGGTTCTGGTGAAGGACGCCCCGGCGTTCGTCGTGAACCGCATCCTCACCCGCTTCATGGGCGAGATCCAGAACGTCATCGACGAGGGCACCCCGGTCGCCGTGGCGGAGAAGGCGGTGGAGCCCCTGGGCCTGCCGATGTCCCCGCTCGTCCTCCTGGAGCTGGTCGGTCCCGCGATCGGTCTGCACGTCTCGGAGACCCTCAACCGGGCCTTCCCGGACCGCTTCACGGTCTCCCCGAACCTCGCGGCCGTCGTCAAGGCGGGCAAGCGCGGCTTCTACGTCTACGACAGCGGCAAGCCCGAGCTCGACCCCGAGGTCGCCGCACTCCTCAAGCAGGGCGATGTCGTCCTGTCCGAGGAGCAGGTCCGTGAGCGCGTCCTGGACGCCGTCGCCCAGGAGATCGGGCTCATGCTCGACGAGGGTGTCGTCGCCGAGGCGCAGGACATCGACCTCTGCCTGATCACGGGCGCCGGCTGGCCCTTCCACCTGGGCGGCATCACGCCGTACCTGGACCGCGAGGGTGTCTCCGAGCGCGTGAACGGCAAGAAGTTCCTGGCTCCGGGCGTGGCGTCGGTTCCGGCGTAACACCCAGGCAGCTGAAGAGGGCCTCCGCTTCGGCGGGGGCCCTTTGCCGTTCACCACGGACCGGACGGGGGCGGGTGGGCCCTCAGACCTCCTGCCAGGCCGCCAGGGCCAGTCCCGGCTCGTCCTTCTGCCGGGCGATCCTGAGCTCTCCGTCGGGGGTCACCGTCGCCGCGACGACCCGGCCGTCGGCGTCCTCGGCGAGGGCGACGGCCGTGTCCGCCGGCAACTGCGGTCCGGACTCCGTCCACCACAGGCCCGCCGACTCCTGCTCCGCCGGACAGGCGGCGAAGGCGACCCGGCCGGAGGCCGAACGCTGGGCGAGCAGCGTGCAGTCGTGGCCCTCCAGGGTGCAGCGCAGCAGGGCCGCCGGGCCGGGCCCGGCCGCCGCCGGCAGTGGGGTGGGCTCGGTGCCCGGACGCCAGGCGTAGAGCATGCCCTCGCGGTCCGCGAAGAACAGGGTGGTGTGTTCCTTGGAGGTGGGCAGGGCGCTGAGCGTGCCCGGCTCGACGCGCACCGGCAGCGAGTCGGCCGGGACGAGAGGCGCGCCCGCCTCCTCCTGGCGCCAGCGCAGGATGCCGGCCTGGTTGCTGCCGTACAACTCGATCCGGCCCGACTCCCCCGTCACGGCGGTCAGTTGCTCGTGCACGTCGGTCCCCTTGAGGTCGGCCCAGGCGTTCCAGCCGCCGCGCTCCTTCTGGATGAGGGCGCGCACGCTGCCGCCGCGGTTGCGGACGAAGACATGGGCCCTGCCCTCCGCGTCGACGGCCACGGCGGGTGTGCCGGTACGCGCACCGGCCTTGTCGGGGTGGCCGACCGGGCTCCAGTCGAGGGCGGCGAGGTGGACGCGGAAGTGCGTGGAGTGCACCAGGCCTGCCTCCTGGGCCTTGGTGGGCCGCCAGGAGACGAGGTGTGCGTAGCCGTCGGCGCCGTGTCCCACGGCGAGGACGGGGTGCAGGCGCTGGTCGCCGCCGACCTTGCGCCATGGCAGCCAGGTGTCGCCGCCCGGGCGGCGCTCGGCCCTGCACCACACCGCCTCGTCACGGATGGCGTAGACGCCGAGTCGGCCGTCGCGGGCGCGGATGAGCCAGTCGCCGTTCACTGTACGGACCATTGACACGGCTCCACTCTAATCGGGCGGCCGGCGCCGTCCTCGGGTGGGCCGGTCGTGGGACGCTGAGGGCATGAGTGACGTGCTGTTGGTCGTCGTGGATGCCGCGAACGTCGTCGGCTCGGTGCCGGACGGGTGGTGGCGGGACCGTCGGGGGGCGGCGGAGCGGTTGCGGGACCGGCTGGCGGCGGACGGGGTGCCGGGGCGGCCCGGGGCGGTGGAGATCGTGCTGGTGGTGGAGGGGGCGGCTCGGGGGGTGGAGTCGGTGCCGGGGGTTCGGGTCGAGTCGGCTCCGGGGAGCGGGGACGACCATATGGTCGAGTTGGTGGCGGAGGCGGGTGAGCGGCCCGTACTGGTGGTGACGGCGGACCGTGAACTCCGGCGGCGAGTCGGGGAGTTGGGGGCGGAGGTGGCGGGGCCGCGGACGGTTCGTCCCTGAGCGCCTTCCGATGTGCCGCGCTGTGCCGTGTCGCGGCTGCGGGCCGGTGGGGGCTGGTCGCGCCGTTCCCCGCGCCCCTTGGGTACGTGCTCTGGCCCCCCTCCAGAGGTGCGGGGGGCGCGTGAAGGACGGGCGGCCCCATATCTCCTGGGTGAGCAGGACACATGGGGCCGGAGAGGTGGAACGTATGCGCTACTCCCTGTTGTCTGCCGTCGCCGCCATGCGCTGTCCGAGACGGCTGTGGCTCCGGCCGTAGAGGAAGTACACGGCGAACCCGATCACCATCCAGATCGCGAACCGCAGCCAGGTCTCGGCCGGCAGGTTGAGCATCAGCCAGAGGGAGGCCGCCACCGACAGGATCGGGATGACCGGCACCCACGGGGTGCGGAAGGCACGGGGCAGGTCGGGGCGGGACCTGCGGAGGATGATCACGCCGATGGCGACGACCACGAAGGCGAACAGGGTGCCGATGTTGACCAGTTCGGCGAGTTCGCTCAGGGGCGTGAAGCCGGCGACGATCGCGATGATCACGCCGAGCAGGATGGTCGGCCGGTGCGGGGTCCGGAACTTCGGGTGGACGTGGGAGAAGAACGTGGGCAGCAGTCCGTCGCGGCTCATCGCGAAGAAGACCCGGGTCTGGCCCAGCAGCAGGATCATGCACACCGTCGTCAGGCCGACCGCGGCGCCGAAGCTGATGAAGCCCGCGAACCAGGGGTGGCCGGTGGCCTTGAAGGCGTCCGCGAGCGGGGCCGTGATGGACAGGTCCGTGTACTTCTGCATGCCCGTCACGACGATCGACACGGCCACGTAGAGGGTCGTGCAGATGAGGAGGGAGCCGAGGATGCCGCGGGGCATGTCGCGCTGCGGGTTCCTGGTCTCCTCGGCGGCCGTGGCGACCACGTCGAAGCCGATGAAGGCGAAGAAGACGACGGAGGCGGCGGTGAAGATGCCCATCACACCGAAGTTGGAGGGCGCCCAGCCGAACATCAGCTGGATCAGCGGCGACTGGAGACTGTCACCGGCCGGCACTTCCTGGGCCTTCGGGATGAACGGGTCGTAGTGGTCGCCCTTGACGAAGAAGGCGCCCGCGATGATCACGGTCAACACGACCGTCACCTTGACGGCGACGACGATCGAGGTCACGCGCGCGGAGAGCTTGGTGCCGAGCACGAGGATGGCGGTGAGCACCAGGACGAGCGCGGCGGCGAGGATGTCGAAGCCGAAGCCGTGGGCCCCGTCGCGGCTGCCGAGCGCGGCCGGCAGATGCCAGCCCGCGTTGTCCAGCAGGGAGGCGATGTAGCCGGACCAGCCGACGGACACCACCGCCGTGCCCAGCGCGAACTCCAGGACCAGGTCCCAGCCGATGATCCAGGCGGGCAGTTCACCGAGGGAGGCGTAGGCGAAGGTGTACGCCGATCCGGCCACCGGGACGGTGGAGGCGAACTCGGCGTAGCAGAGCGCGGCGAGCGCGCAGACGACGCCGGCCACGACGAAGGCCAGGGCGACCGCCGGTCCTGCGTTGTTCTTGGCGACGGTGCCGGTCAGGACGAAGATGCCGGTGCCGATGATGACACCGACACCGAAGACGGTCAGATCCAGCGCGGACAAGGACTTCTTGAGCGCGTGCTCTGGCTCCTCGGTGTCGAGGATGGACTGCTCGACCTTCTTCGTCCGGAAGAGGGTGCTGCTCACGGGGACCTCCCACGCTGTGTCGTCCTCGACATGATCGAGAGGGGGCGTAGGTCGTATGCCCCGGCACGGGCGGATTCACGCGAACGGGCCGGTCACACCACTGTCAAGAGTGGTGTGACCGGCCCGTTCGGCCGAGTTCCGAAGGCGCTAGTCGCGGGCGGGCTGCGCCTCGGCCGGGGCGTTGTCGTACCGGCCGTCCAGCTTCGAGACGAGGCCCGTGACCTGGCGGGCGATGTCGGGCGCGGTCAGCCCGATCTCCGCCATGATCTCGGCGCGGGAGGCGTGGTCGAGGAAGCGCGGCGGGATGCCGAAGTCGCGCAGCGGGACGTCGACGCCCGCGTCGCGCAGGGCCTGTGCGATCGCCGAGCCGACACCGCCGACGCGGGAGTTGTCCTCGACGGTGACGACCACGCGGTGCCGCTCCGCGAGCGGGGCCATGGCCTCGTCGACGGGCTTGACCCAGCGCGGGTCGACGACGGTGGTGGAGATGCCCTGCTTGTCGAGCAGACCGGCGATCTCCAGGCACATGGGGGCGAGGGCGCCGACGGAGACGAGGAGCACGTCGGGCGTGTCCGTGCCCGGCTCGCGCAGCACGTCCATGGAGCCGACGGTGCCCACGGCGGGTACGGCGGGGCCGACGACGCCCTTGGAGTAGCGCAGCACGGTCGGCGCGTCGTCGACCTGGACGGCCTCGCGCAGCTGGGCGCGCAATTGCTCGGCGTCGCGCGGGGCGGCGAGCCGCAGCGTCGGGATGACCTGGAGCATCGACATGTCCCACATGCCGTTGTGCGAGGCGCCGTCGTCGCCGGTGACCCCGGCCCGGTCGAGCACGAAGGTCACGCCGCACTTGTGCAGGGCGACGTCCATGAGGACCTGGTCGAAGGCGCGGTTGAGGAAGGTGGCGTAGACGGCGAACACGGGGTGCAGGCCGCCCGTCGCGAGGCCCGCCGCGGAGACGGCCGCGTGCTGCTCGGCGATGCCGACGTCGTAGATGCGGTCCGGGAAGGTGTCCGCGAACTTCTTCAGGCCGACCGGCTGGAGCATGGCCGCGGTGATGGCGACGATGTCCTTCCGCTCCCGGCCCAGCTTGACCATCTCGTCGCCGAAGACGGAGGTCCAGCTGGCGGCGGCAGCCTTGATGGGCAGGCCGGTGTCGGGGTGGATGGGGCCGATGCCGTGGAAACGGTCGGCCTCGTCCTGCTCGGCGGGCTCGTAGCCGCGGCCCTTCTCGGTGAGGCAGTGCACGATGACCGGGCCGCCGAACCGCTTGGCGCGGGCCAGCGCCGACTCCAGCGCCTCGATGTCGTGGCCGTCGATGGGGCCGACGTACTTCAGGCCGAGGTCCTCGAACATGCCCTGGGGCGCGATGAAGTCCTTGAGGCCCTTCTTGGCGCCGTGCAGGGTCTCGTAGAGGGGCCGGCCGACGACCGGGGTGCGCTCCAGGAGGTCCTTGCCGCGGGCCAGGAAGCGCTCGTAGCCGTCGGTGGTGCGCAGGGTCGCCAGGTGGTTCGCGAGGCCGCCGATGGTCGGCGAGTAGGAGCGCTCGTTGTCGTTGACGACGATGACCAGGGGCCGGTCCTTGGCGTCGGCGATGTTGTTCAGCGCCTCCCAGGCCATACCGCCGGTCAGGGCGCCGTCACCGATGACGGCGACGACGTGGTCGTCGCGTTCGAGCACCTGGTTGGCCTTGGCGAGCCCGTCGGCCCAGCCGAGGACGGTCGAGGCGTGGCTGTTCTCGATGACGTCGTGCTCGGACTCGGCGCGCGAGGGGTAGCCGGACAGCCCGCCCTTGGAGCGCAGCTTCGAGAAGTCCTGGCGGCCGGTGAGCAGTTTGTGCACGTACGCCTGGTGGCCGGTGTCGAAGAGCACCCGGTCCTTCGGCGAGTCGAAGACCCGGTGCAGCGCGATGGTCAGCTCGACCACACCGAGGTTGGGGCCGAGGTGGCCGCCGGTCTTGGAGACCGCGCCGACGAGGAAGCTCCTGATCTCCTCCGCCAGCTGGTCCAGCTCCTCGAGGCTGAGCCGGTCCAGATCACGCGGTCCCCTGATACGGGTCAGCAGCGGCACCCGTGCCTCCTTGCTTAGAGCTGATCGAGCTTTGCCGGGCGGGGTCGAGTCTAATGTTCCACGAGAACAGTCCTGCCCGGCACCTCGTGGGTGCCGGGCAGGACCGTCGACCGGGAGGGGCTGTCCCCTGCGGTGTTATCCGCGGCCCGAGGCCTTCTGAGACCTTCGCGACACCGAGTCGATGACGACCGCGCCCAGCAGAACACCGCCGGTGATCATGTACTGGATCGAGGCGTTCATGTTCAGCAGGTCGAGACCGGTCGTGATGGACTGGATGACCAGCATGCCCAGGAGGGCCGACCACACCGAACCGCGGCCGCCGAACAGGCTCGTACCGCCGATGACGGCCGCCGCGATGGCGAGCATCAGGGTGTTGCCGCCACCGGCGCTGAGCGTCGCGCTCGCGGTCTGACCGGCGAAGAACATACCGCCGATCGCCGCGAAACCGCCGGAGATGGCGAACACGGTGATACGGACCATCGGCACGTTGATACCGGCACGGCGCGCGGCCTCGATGCCGCCGCCCACCGCGAAGACCTGACGGCCGTACGTGGTGCGGCGGAGCACGAAGTCGACGACCACCAGGGCCGCCAGGAAGATCACCAGCGAGTTGGAGACACCGGCCGCGTTGTTGAGCACGGCGGCGGCCAGGAAGGACGCGATGGCGAGCGCGCCGACGCGGACCAGGATCTCGACGGTGGGCCGGAAGGGCACGCCGGCGGCCTTGCGGCGCCGCTGCTCGCTGAAGTTGCCGACCAGGGTCAGCACGACGGCGAGGCCGGCCAGCAGGTACGCGCCGACGATCGCCTGGTCCATGAAGAACGAGCTCTGGCCGAACAGGTGGATCGGACCCGAGTCGGACGGGATGTTGATGGTGCCGCTGGAGCCCAGCAGCCACAGCATCAGGCCGTTCCAGCCGAGCAGACCGGCCAGGGTGACGACGAACGCCGGTACGCCGACCTTGGCGAAGAACCAGCCGTGCAGGGAGCCGATGGCGACACCGGTGACGATCGCCAGGAGCAGCGCCAGCCAGACGTTCATGCCGTGGTTGACCACCCACACCGCGAACAGGGTGGAGGCCAGGCCGCTGACGGAACCGACCGACAGGTCGATCTCGCCGAGCAGCAGCACGAACACCAGGCCGATGGCGATCATGCCGGTGGCCGACAGGTAGTAGCTGATGTTGGAGACGTTGTCGGCGCTCAGGAAGCGGTCGTTCTTGAACTGGAAGATCGCCCAGATGACGATCAGTCCGACCACCACGGGCAGCGAGCCCAGTTCACCGCCCTTGACCTTGCGGGTGAACTCGGTCCAGTAGCCCTTGAAGCCCTCTTCGCGGACCAGCAGCCGGGGGTCGACCACCGAGACCGGTGCCGCGGTGGGGTCGTCGGCGGGGGCGACCGTGGTCTGCGTCTCCGTGTCCGCCTTGGAAACCTTCGAGGTGTCGCTCACTTTGCCGCCTCCGCGCTGCGACGTCCCGCACGACGGGTCACGGCGTTGTCCGTGGCACCCGTGATCGCGGAGATGATTTCTTCCTGACTGGTGTCCTTCACCGAGAAGGAACCGTTGTTCCTGCCCAGCCGCAGCACGGCGACGGTGTCGGCGACTGCCTTCACGTCGGCCATGTTGTGGCTGATGAGGATGACGCCGAGGTTGCGCTCGCGCAGCCGCTCGACGAGGTCGAGGACCTGTGCGGTCTGCTCGACACCGAGGGCGGCGGTGGGCTCGTCGAGGATCACGACCTTGGGGTCGCCGATCAGGGCGCGCGCGATGGCGACGACCTGACGCTGACCGCCGGAGAGGCTCGCGATCGGGATGCGCACACTCGGGATGCGGATGGAGAGCGTGTTCAGCAGCTCGCGCGCCTTCTGCTCCATCGTGACCTCGTCGATCACACCACGGCGCAGCAGCTCGCGTCCGAGGTAGAGGTTGCCGACCACGTCGAGGTTGTCGCACAGGGCGAGGTCCTGGTAGACCGTCGCGACGCCGAGTCCCTGGGCGTCGTGCGGCCTGTTGATGCTGACCGGGTTGCCGTCCCACTCGATGACGCCCTCATCGATGGGGTGGACACCGGCGATCGTCTTGACCAGCGTGGACTTTCCGGCGCCGTTGTCGCCGACCAGGGCGACGACTTCTCCGGCGTGGACCTCCAGTTCGACATCGGTGAGGGCCTGCACCGCACCGAATCGCTTGGAGACTCCGCGCAACGCCAGCACGGGCGTAGCGGACACGTGAACCATCTCCTTCGCCGCCTGACCGGCGGGGATGCCGCGCTTGGGGTAAGGCGCGGAGGGGTTGCGCTCGTGGCACTCAGGCTCGTAGCACTCGACTGACGAGTTGTGCCGTAAGCACGGATTTACTAGTCGAACATGCGCGCGACCGGTGCCTCTTGGCAACGGTTGCGTCCGTCATGCTTCCGTCCGGCGCCCGCCCCGCAGCGGGGTATGAAGGCGGTGCGGGCGCCGGACAGGCTTGGTGCCTGCCTCGGGGCGGCCCGTCGAAGGACGCGCCCCGGGGCTCAGCGGCTCTTTACTGAAGGCCGGCCTTCTTGCACGCGGCGGCGTAGTCCGCGGTGCAGATGTCGGCGACGGTGTACAGACCGTCCTTGACGACCGTGTCCTTGATGTTCTTGACGGTCACCGAGACCGGGGTCAGCAGCTTCGCCTGGACCTTGTCGCCGGAACCGCTGGTCACCGTGGTGTCGGCCAGGGACTTGATGTCCTTGCCCTGCAGCAGGTTGACCGCGAGCTCGGCGGCGGTGTCGGCCTCCGGCTTGTAGGCCTTGTAGACCGTGGCGGACTGGGTGCCGGCGACGATCCGCTGGATGGCCGCGAGCTCGGCGTCCTGACCGGTCAGCGGGATGGTGCTGATGCCCGCGCCCTTGAGGGTGTTGGCGATACCACCGGCCATGCCGTCGTTGGCGGCGTAGACGCCCGCGATGTTCTTGGCGCCCAGCTGGGTGATGGCCGCGGACATCTTCTGCGCGGCGACCGTGTCCTTCCACAGGCCGGACTGCTCGTAGGCGATGTCGACCTTGCCGTCGAGGACCTTGTGCGCGCCTTCCTTGAACTGGCCGGCGTTCGGGTCGGCGTCGTCACCGTTGATCATGACGACCTTGGACTTCGGCGTCGCCTTGGAGCCGAGGGCGTCCAGCAGGGCCTGGCCCTGGAGCTGGCCGACCTTGACGTTGTCGAAGGAGACGTACGCGGAGACCGGGCCCTGGGCCAGACGGTCGTACGCGACGACCTTGACGCCCTTGCTCACCGCGGAGGCGATGGAGGACTTGATGGCGGCGGAGTCCTGCGCCGAGACCACGATCACCTTGACGCCCTTGGTGACCATGCTGCTCATCTGCTGGGCCTGCTTGGCCGGGTCGGCCGCGGCGTTGGCGTAGGAGACGGTGCAGTCGCTGCACAGCTCCTTGACCTTGGCCACGAAGTACGGCTTGTCGAACTTCTCGTACCGCGCGGTGACGTTGTCGGGCAGGAGCAGACCGATCGACTTGCCGCCGGACCCGGAGCTGCTGCTGTCGCTGCCGCTGTTGTCGTCGCCGGCCTTGCCGCAGGCGGCGACCGAGACGGCGAGCGCCGAGATCGCAACGGACACGGCGGCACGACGCATGAGCGTGTTCACTTGAGAAACCTCCCTGACGAGGCCGCGTCGTTGCGGCCGAGGTGGCTGGAAGTCAACTCGGCCACACGTGCGACGTCAAGAAGTAAATACTTAACGAGATGGCAACGGCGTCCTGCGTTCTCTAAGTGAAGGCAGGTGTCGCTGCGTGCAACGTGCTGTCCAAAAGGGTCGAATCACCCATCTCGCTGAGGGCGAGGGCGAGTGCTCCGAGCACCTCCGCACGTCCGCCAAGTGCCCCTGGAAGCACGGACAGTTGACGGGCCGCACTGGGGATCGCATAGCGGCCGACCGACTCCCGGATCGGACCGAGCACCAGCTCACCGGCCTCGGCGAGATCACCGCCCAGGACGACTCGGCTCGGGTTCAGCAAGTTGCAGAGATTGGCGACTCCACTGCCGATGTGTCGGCCGACGTCGGCGATCACCCGACGGCAGCCAGGATCTCCGTCCCGTGCGAGTCGAACTACGCCTTCCATGGTGAGATCGGTGCCGTGGCTGGACTGGAGCAGCGGAAGCACATAGCGCGCGGCCGCGAAGGTCTCCAGGCAGCCGCGGTTGCCGCAACGGCAGACGGGGCCGGACTCATCAAGAGTAATATGCCCGATTTCTCCCGCTGTGCCACCTGGGCCACGGTAGATCTTGCCGCTGATCACCAGACCGGCGCCCACACCGCTCGCGACCTTGATGTACGCCAGATCGCGCACTCCCCGGCCGCTCCCCCAGACGAGTTCACCGAGGGCGCCCAGGTTCGCGTCGTTGTCCACGTGAACAGGCACGCCGAGGCGCCCCCCGAGCTCCTCGGCGGGCTTGGTGCCGATCCAGCCCGGCAGGATGGCGGAGGAGCCCAGGGAGCCGGATTCCAGGTCGATCGGGCCGGGCACGCCGAGGCCCACCCCGGCGATCTTCGTACGGTCCACCCCGGTCGCCTCGATCAGCCGGTTGACCAGCTGTTCCGCCCGGTCGAAGCCCTGGGTGGAGGAGGCGTCCACGTCCAGCGGCTCGGACTCCTCGGCGAGCACCTGGTGGGCGAGGTTCCCGACCGCGACGCGCAAATGGGTGTGTCCGAAGTCCACCCCTATGACGATGCCGGCGTCTCCGCTCAGGGAGACCGCGCGGGCCCGCCTGCCACCCGCCGACGTGGGCGTGACCTCGACGGTTCCGCCGTCCTTGAGCTCACGGACGATGTTGGAGACGGTCGCGGCGGACAGTCCCGTGGTCCGTGCGATCTCCGCCTGCGTGAGCGACCCGGCCAGCCGGACGGCTCGGACGACCCGTTCCAGGTTGGCCCGATGCAGTGACGACTGCGACCCCGGAGTCTCCACGACGACCTCCTGCGCGCGGGACCGCACCAATGAGGCCCCGTCTATGTCCAACTAGTGAACTCTAAGCTGAGCCGTTCGGGTCGCCTCCCGTCAAGAGGTTGAACACTATCCGCGCTCTTGCCCATGCCGAAGGGGCGCCGCCCGCTCAAGATCCGGATCTTGAAGGGGTGACGCCCGCGCGGGCGGCCCGAGATCTACTTCAGGGCGCCCGCCGTCAGCCCGGCCACCACCTGTCGCTGGAAGACGATGTAGGCCGCGAGGACCGGGAGCATCGCCATGACCAGGCCCGCGAACAGGCCCGACCAGTCGCCCTTGTAGCCCTGGCTGGCCGCGAGTTGGACCAGCCCCTGGGTCAGCACCCGTTTGTCCGGGTCGGTGTTGAGCACCGTGGGCAGCATGTACTGGTTCCACTGGCCCAGGAAGTTGAAGATCCCCACGCTGATCAGGCCCGGCTTGGCCATCGGCAGCATGATCTGGAAGAACGTCCTCGTGTGCGAGGCCCCGTCCACGAAGGCCGCCTCCGCCACCGAGGTGGGCAGCGTGCGGAAGAACGCGGTCAGGAAGAAGACCGTGAAGGGCAGCGAGTAGGCGATGTAGACCAGGATCAGCCCGTGGATGGTGTTCAGCAGGCCCATGTTGTTCACGACGTAGAACAGCGGGACCAGCGCCAGCATGATCGGGAAACTCATGCCGCCGATGAACAGGAAGTAGATGAACCGGTTGCCCGGGAAGTCGAACCGGGCCAGCACGTACGCCGCCATCGAACCGAGGACCAGAGTGCCGATGAGTGAACCCGCCACCACCAGAACGGTGTTGAGGAAGTAGTCGCTCATGTTGGCGTCGGTCCAGGCCCGCGCCCAGTTGTCGAAGTGCAGCTTGTCCGGCAGCGCCCAGGGCGAGTTGAAGATGGAGCTGTCGTCCTTGAAGGACGTCATCACCGCCCACAGCAGCGGCATCACGACCATGAACGCCCATATGACCAGGACGCCGTGCGAAAAGACGTTGAGGACACCGCCCTCCTTCTTCTCCTTCCGGGGCGGCCGGTCATGGAGGTCGGTCTTGGCGACGGGAGCACCGGACTCGGCCGGTACGGGGGTTTCGGTCGTCTTCATCGGATCAGTACTCCAGCCGCTCGCGCCGGCCCAGCCGCATCACCAGGGCGGCGAACGCCAGCGTGACGAGGAGCAGGGCGACGCCGATCGTGGTGGCGTAGGCGGCCTGCCCGTCACGGAACGCCTTCTGGTACACGTACAGGACCATGACGGTGGTCGAGTAGTCGGGACCGCCGGGCCCGGTCGTCATGATCTGTACGACCGCGAACGACTCGGCGCCAAGGGCCAGGATGCCCATGTAGATCCAGCCGGACTGCACGGTGTCCCACAGCAGCGGCAGGGTCATCCGGAAGAACGTGGTGGCCCGCCCCGCCCCGTCGAGCAGCGCGGCCTCGTACAGATCCGCCGGGATGGAGGCCATACCGGCGCTGAACAGGACCACGAAGAAACCGACCGTGGACCACACGAGGACCGCCATCACGGCCCACAGGGCGAGGTCCGGGTCCCCCAGCCACAGCGGCTGGACGCTGTCGAGCCCGATGCCCCGCAGGACCGAGTTGATGGCACCGCTGTCCGGGTTGTACGCGAAGGCGAACAACAGGGCGACGATCGCGATGGAGAGGACCTGCGGGAAGAAGTACACGATCTTGTAGAAGGAGGAGCCCCGGACACCGGTGACGACCGGGCCTCCCCTTCTGTGACGTCCGCCGACATTGATCATGAAGGAGAAGAACAGTGCCAGGCTGATCGTCACCAGCGGCAGCACGAGCGCGAAGATCAAGCTGTGCTGCAAGGACTTCCAGAAGATCTCGTCGTCCAGCATCCTCCGGTAGTTGTCCAGGCCGACCATCTTGAATTCGGGGCTCAGGCCGGTCCAGTCCGTGAACGAGTAGTAGATGGACTGGATGAACGGCCAGACCACGAATAGCGCGTACAGTCCCAGGGGCAGCGCCAGAAACCCCACGATGAACCGGTACTTGCCGTGCTGCATCGCTGCTCCGTCGCCGTTACTGGTGCTTGTAGTGCTTGATCGACGAGTCCTTCGCGGCCGCGTCGGCGTAGCCCTGGATCTTCTTGATGGCCTCCGCCGGAGTGAGCCGTCCGGCCATCATCTCGCCGAGGCCCGCCACCCCGATCTGCTCCTTCTGGAGCTGGACGTACCAGTCCTGCAGACGCGGGTTCACCACGTTGTCGCCGGCCAGCTTCAGCGCCGCCACACCGGACTTGAGGCCCGGGGTGAGGGTGATGCCCTCGGTGCCGCCGTTGTAGGCGGTCAGGGACTTCACCTTGGACGTGAAGTTCTTCGAGGACGCCTCGCTGAGCATGATGCGCAGCTGCTCCATGCCGCCCGCGGTGTTCTTCGCCTTGGCCGGCACGATGAAGGGCTCACCGCCGGAGGCCCAGATGGTGCCGAAGGGCATCTTGTCGGAGGAGTCGATGCCGGTGGGGGCGGAGACCGCGAGGTCGAAGTCCTTGGGGATGACGTTCGCCGACTCGTTCTCCACCCAGGAGCCGTTCGGGATGAACAGCGCCTTGCCCTGGGCCCAGGCGGTCTGCGACTGGATGTGGTCCAGGCCGGGGGTGCCCTTGAGGACGTAGCCCTTCTTGTAGAGCTCGTAGTAGGCGTCGAAACACGCCTTGACCGCCGGGTTCTTCCAGGCGTTGGGCTCCAGGTTGTCGATGGCGTCGAGGACCTCGCGGCCGCCGACCTTGCCGATCATCGGGTAGAGCGAGAAGGGGAGGTAGTACGGGTACTTGCCCGCGTACGTCCAGCCCGCCATGCCCTTCTTCTTGGCCTTCGCGCACACCGCGAGCATCTCGTCCCAGGTCTTCGGGTACTCCGCGTCGAGGGAGTCGAGGGCCTTCTGGGAGTACCAGACGCCGTAGACCGTGTACGCGTAGTACATGATCCACACCGGGTCGCCGTCGAACTGGCCCATCTCGACGATCCCGGGGCGCAGGGTGTCGCGCACCTTCTTGTTCGGGTCGTCGTAGGACGGCGCGTCCAGGAGCGGGGTGAGGTCGGCGAGCTGCTTCTTGCCGACCAGGACACCCATGTCCATCTGCTCGGCGCCGGAGTTGTCGATGAGGTCCGGCGGGGTGCCCTGGTTGAAGCGGGGCTGGAGCGTGGACTGGATCTTCTGGGTGGCGGAGAACTTCACCGTGGCCTTGGGGAAGTTCTTCTCGTAGATCTTGACGGCGTCCTCGGCGTACTCCTTGCCGAAGCCGCCGTCGAACAGGACGAACTCCATCTGCGCGGTCTCGTTGACGGCCAGGGGGTTCTTCGCGGTCTTCTTGCCCGCCTTGGCCTTGTCGCCGCTGTCGTCGCCGCCGCTGCTCGCGCAGGCGGACAGAAAACTCATCGTCGGGACGGAGATCAGACCGAGTGCGGCCGATCGCTTGATCAGATCTCGGCGGCCTACACCCGCGCTGCCGTTGTTGCTGTTCTCGGCGGAAGTGGATCCCATGCTCAAGTCCTCGCCTTCTCCAGGACTCAGGCGGTGAACCGGATCCTCCCCGGCACCGCGGTCAGGTCAAGCAGGTTCGTGCAGGAGGTTCGTGCAGGTTGGGGTGAATCGCCGACAGGTATAGTCCACTTCCGGTCGGCGGAGCAAGATCGAATGCAATGTTGGCCTTGGGTGTTTTCGAGTTGAGACCTCGCGGAAATATGAGCGCCCTGTGCGAAGCTTGCCGGAAAAATCCGCGACATACGCCCCGAATGCCGCAGCCAACACCCTTGACATCACCGTCCACTTGGGCCCCTACTGATCCTTGCACGGATTGTGTGACAACGTTGTCCGTCCTTGTGCAGGGAGGGTACTCGCCGATGGATCGGTACAGAACTCGGCTCAGACGGAGTACGGCGGTCGTCTTCACGGCCGCCTTTGTCATGACGGTGGGCTCCCAGGGCGCGGCGGTCGCCCTGCCCGAGGCTCCCAGCCCGGCCGACCGGCAGTTCACCTCCTCCTTCGAGGCGGGAGAACCGGCCCCCGACTGGATCAGCACCGTCGATCACGGCCGGGCCTCCGGCGTCGACGGCGGCTACCGCACCGGTATCCCGGGCAATGTCACCGACCACGTCACCGACGTCCGGGCGAGCGCCGAGAACACCTCCGGCGGCGAGGTGAAGGAGAACCTCGCCGACAGCGAGCCGGGCACCAAGTGGCTGGCCTTCGCCTCCACCGGCTGGGCGGAGTTCGACCTGGACAAACCGGCGAAGGCGGTCACCTACGCACTCACCTCGGCCAACGACTTCGCCGAGCGCGACCCCAGGGACTGGACGCTCAAGGGCTCCACGGACGGCAAGGACTGGAAGACCCTCGACACCCGGGCGGGCGAGACCTTCGCCGAGCGGTTCCAGACCAAGTCGTACGACATCCCCGCGGACGCCGTCGCCGAGTACCGGCACTTCCGGCTCGACATCACCGCGAACAACGGTGCCTCCGGCATCCTGCAGCTCGCCGACGTGCAGTTCTCCACGGGCGGCGGCGACGGGCCGGTGCCGCCGGAGATGCTCTCGCTGGTCGACCGTGGTCCGAGCGGATCGCCCACCGCGAAGGCGAGCGCCGGATTCACCGGAAAGAGAGCTCTGCGTTACGCCGGTCGGCACATCGCGGACGGGCGGGCGTATTCGTACAACAAGATCTTCGACGTGGACGTAAGGGTCGACGCGCTCACCCGGCTGTCCTACCGGATCTTCCCGTCGATGGCGGACGGCGACCGGGACTACGACGCGACGAACGTCTCCGTGGACCTGGCCTTCACCGACGGCACCTTCCTCAGCGACCTCGGGGCACGCGACCAGCACGGATTCACGCTCTCGCCGCAGGGACAGGGCGCCTCGAAGGCCCTCTACGTCAACCAGTGGAACAACGTGGTCGCGCGGATCGGGTCGGTCGCGGCCGGGCGGACCGTCGACCGGATCCTCGTCGCCTACGACTCCCCGACCGGGCCGGCGAAGTTCCGGGGCTGGCTGGATGACGTGACGCTGGAGCGGGCCGCGCCGGAGGAGCCCAGGGCGCATCTGTCCGACTACGCGCTCACCACCCGGGGGACCAACTCCAGCGGCGGCTTCTCGCGCGGCAACGACTTCCCGGCGACGGCCGTGCCGCACGGCTTCAACTTCTGGACGCCGGTGACCAACGCGTCCTCGCTGAGCTGGTTGTACGACTACGCACGCGCGAACAACGGCGACAACCTGCCGACGATCCAGGCGTTCAGCGCGAGCCACGAGCCGAGCCCGTGGATGGGTGACCGGCAGACCTTCCAGGTGATGCCGTCGACCGCCTCGGGCACCCCGGACACCGGCCGTGAGGCGCGGGAGCTGGCCTTCCGGCACGAGAACGAGACCGCGCGGCCGTACTACTACGGGGTGCGGTTCGAGAACGGGCTGAAGACGGAGATGGCGCCGACCGACCATGCGGCGGCGCTGCGCTTCAGCTACCCGGGCGACGACGCGAGTGTGCTCTTCGACAACGTGACGGACCAGGCGGGGCTGACGCTCGACAAGGACGCGGGCGTGATCACCGGGTACTCGGACGTGAAGTCCGGACTGTCGACCGGGGCCACCCGGCTCTTCGTCTACGGCGTCTTCGACCGGCCGGTGACGGACGGCTCGTCGAGCGGGGTCAAGGGCTATCTGCGCTTCGACGCCGGCACCGACCGGACCGTCACGCTGCGGCTCGCGACCTCGCTGATCAGCCTCGACCAGGCGAAGGACAACCTGCGCCAGGAGATCCCGGACGGCACCTCCTTCGAGAAGGTCCGCGACCGGGCCCAGCGGCAGTGGGACCGGCTGCTCGGCAGGGTCGAGGTCGAGGGCGCCACGCAGGACCAGCTGACCACGCTGCACTCCAGCCTGTACCGGCTGTACCTGTACCCCAACTCGGGCTTCGAGAAGGTGGGTTCGAAGTACCAGTACGCCTCGCCCTTCTCGCCGATGCCGTCCCCCGACACTCCGACGCACACCGGGGCGAAGATCGTGGACGGCAGGGTGTACGTCAACAACGGCTTCTGGGACACCTATCGGACCACCTGGCCGGCGTATTCGCTCCTGACGCCCTCTCAGGCGGGCGAGATGGTCGACGGCTTCGTCCAGCAGTACAAGGACGGCGGCTGGACCTCGCGCTGGTCCTCCCCCGGTTACGCGGACCTGATGACCGGCACCTCCTCGGATGTCGCCTTCGCGGACGCGTACGTCAAGGGTGTCGACTTCGACGCGAAGTCGGCGTACGAGGCGGCCCTGAAGAACGCCACGGTCGCACCCCCGTCCTCCGGCGTGGGCCGCAAGGGCATGGAGACCTCGCCCTTCCTCGGCTACACCAGCACCGACACCCACGAGGGCCTGTCCTGGGCACTGGAGGGCTACCTCAACGACTACGGCATCGCGCGGATGGGCCAGGCGCTGTACGCGCGGACCGGCGAGAAGCGCTACCAGGAGGAGTCGGCGTACTTCCTCAACCGGGCCCGGGACTATGTGAACCTCTTCGACTCCAGGGCCGGTTTCTTCCAGGGGCGCAGCGAGACCGGCGAGTGGCGCGTCGAGTCCTCGAAGTACGACCCGCGCGTGTGGGGCTACGACTACACCGAGACCAACGGCTGGGGCTACGCCTTCACCGCCCCGCAGGACAGCCGGGGCCTCGCCAACCTGTACGGCGGCCGCTCGGGTCTCGCCGACAAGCTGGACGAGTACTTCGCGACACCCGAGACGGCCTCGCCGGACTTCGTCGGCTCCTACGGCGGTGTCATCCACGAGATGACCGAGGCACGGGACGTCCGGATGGGCATGTACGGCCACTCCAACCAGGTCGCCCACCACGTCAACTACATGTACGACGCGGCCGGTCAGCCCTGGAAGACGCAGCGCAACGTCCGTGAGGTGCTGTCGCGGCTGTACGTCGGCAGCGAGATCGGGCAGGGCTACCACGGGGACGAGGACAACGGCGAGCAGTCGGCCTGGTTCCTGTTCTCGGCGCTGGGCTTCTACCCGCTGGTGATGGGCAGCGGCGAATACGCCGTCGGCTCACCGCTGTTCACCAAGGCCACGGTCCATCTGGAGAACGGCCGGGACCTGGTGGTCAGGGCGCCGAAGAACAGTGCGCGGAACGTGTACGTACAGGGCCTGCGGGTCAACGGCAAGCCCTGGAGGTCGACTTCGCTCCCCCACTCGGTCCTGTCCAAGGGTGCCGTCCTGGACTTCGACATGGGTCCGCGGCCGTCCAAGTGGGGCACCGGGAAGAGCGCCGCCCCGGTGTCGATCACCCAGGACGACGAGGTGCCGTCGCCGCGTGCGGACGTGTTCGCCGGGGACGGGGCGCTGTTCGACAACACGTCGGCGACGGACGCGACCGTGACCTCCGTGGACCTTCCGGTGGCCGGTGAGGTCAAGGGGGTCCAGTACACGCTGACCTCGTCGTCGGACCGCACGAAGGCCCCGACCGGCTGGACGCTCCAGGGCTCCGACGACGGCTACAAGTGGAAGACCCTCGACCAGCGGTCCGGGGAGTCCTTCGGCTGGGACCGTCAGACACGGGCGTTCTCGGTGAGGTCTCCGGGTACGTACGGGAAGTACCGTCTCGTGCTCGACGGCGAGGCGGTGGTCTCGGAAGTCGAACTGCTCGCCTGAGCAGGAGTGTTGGGGGTCTCATGCAGGGTGTCGATCCGGCCTGGCTGCCGGACGGGGCGTTCCGGCCGATCGGCACCCGGCGGACCCTGATCCGCGGCTCGGGCCCGCTGGTGGACACGGTCCACGGCGAGGTGGCGGAGGCCTGCGAGCGGTTCGGCGGCAGTGTCTCGCGTGCACCGGAGCCATGCGACCTGGTGTTGGAGCTGACGGGCGACGACGGCTCCGAGGGGTTCGTGCTCGGGCGCCGTGACGGCTGTACGACCGTCACGGCGTCCGGCGCGCGCGGGTTGCTGTACGGGCTGTTCCACGTCGTACGGCTCGGGGAGGCGGCGTTTCTCGGCGAGACTCAACCTGCCGTCCATGAGCCGAAGTTGGCGCTGCGCATGCTGGACCACTGGGACAACGTGGCCGTGCACCCGGTCATGGGCCAGGTCGAGCGCGGGTACGCCGGCGGGTCGCTGTTCTGGGAGGACGGGCGGGCGCGCGGGGACCTGGACCGGGTGCGGCGGTACGGCAGGCTGCTCGCCGCCTGCGGGATCAACGCCGTGTCCGTCAACAACGTCAACGTGCACGCGGCCGAGGCACGACTGCTGACCGAGCGGCTCGGCGAAGTGGCCGACATCGCGGGCGCGTTGCGGCCGTACGGGATTCGTGTCCATCTGTCGGTGACCTTCGCCGCCCCGATGGTGCTGGGCGGTCTGCCGACGGCCGATCCGCTCGACCCGGGGGTGTCCGCGTGGTGGGCCGAGGCGACCGCCCGGGTGTACGCGGCGGTCCCCGACTTCGGCGGCTTCGTGGTGAAGGCCGACTCCGAGGGACAGCCGGGCCCGTTCGCGTACGGGCGCACCCATGCCGACGGCGCCAACATGCTGGCCGCCGCCGTGGAGCCGTACGGCGGTACGGTCCACTGGCGGGCCTTCGTCTACGACCACCGCCAGGACTGGCGGGACCGCTCGACCGACCGGGCGCGGGCGGCGTACGACCATTTCGTGCCGCTGGACGGGGAGTTCGCCGACAACGCCGTCCTCCAGGTCAAGCACGGGCCGATGGACTTCCAGGTGCGGGAGCCGGTCTCCCCCCTGATCGGGGCGATGCCGGGCACACGGCTGGCGGTGGAGCTCCAGGCGACGCAGGAGTACACCGGGCAGCAGCGGCATGTGTGCTGGCTGGGGCCGATGTGGAGCGAGGTGCTGCGCTTCCGGATCGACGGGGAGTCCACGGTCGGCGCGTCGGCGCGCGGCGGGCTCGTGGCCGTGTCCAACGTCGGGGACGACCCGTTCTGGACCGGGCATCCGCTGGCCCAGGCGAACCTGTACACGTTCGGGCGGCTGGCCTGGGAGCCGGGCGGCGATCCGCATCGGTTCCTCGACGAATGGATCGGGCTCACCTTCGGGAGCGCCCCTGGGCTCGCGAAGGGTCTGCGCTCGATTCTGGACGGCTCATGGCGGACGTACGAGAAGTACACCGCTCCCCTCGGGGTCGGGTTCATGGTCCAGCCGGGGCACCACTACGGGCCGAGCGTCGACGGGTACGAGTACAGCCCGTGGGGCACCTACCACTTCGCCGACCGCGACGGTGTGGGTGTCGACCGGAGCGTGGCGAGCGGGACCGGCTACGCGGGGCAGTACGCGAAGCCCTGGGCCGAGGTGTACGAGTCCGCGGAGACCTGCCCGGACGAGCTGCTGCTGTTCTTCCACCACGTGTCCTACGGACACACGCTGCACAGCGGAAAGACGGTGATCCAGCACATCTACGACACGCACTTCGAGGGGGTGGCGGAGGTGGAGGCGGCCCAGGAGGTGTGGGCCTCGCTGGCGGACCTCGTGGACCCGGCGCGGCACACGCGGGTGACGGAGCGGTTCGAGGAGCAGCTCCGCAGTGCCCGCGAGTGGCGCGACCAGGTCAACAGCTACTTCTTCCGTAAGTCGGGGGTGCCGGACGCGCGGGGGCGGACGATCCACTGAAGACGATCTACTGAAGCCGGAGGACCGCCACGCCTCTCGGGTCGAGGGCGAAGGGGGCTCCGGCCTCCGTCCGTTTGCCGGTGAGCAGGTCGGTGGCGGCGATGTGGGCCTTCAACTCGGCTGTTCTGTCGGTGTGGTTGAGGAGGAAGAGCAGGCGGGTGCCGTCGGGGGTCGTCCGGTTCGCCGTCTCCACGCCGGCGTGGCCCGCGTACGGGCCGACGAGGTCGTGGCGGTCCAGGACGCGGCGGACGACCTCGTCCACGCCCGGCTGGTCGAGGGCGGTGGCGACGTACCAGCCCTCGCCCTGCCCGTAGGCGTTGCGGGTGACGGCGGGGGTCCCCGCGTAGAAGTCGGAGCCGTAGGTGGCGACCGCCTCGGCGCCCCGGAGCCGCACGATCTCGAAGACGAGCCGTCCCTCCGAGGCCAGTTCGGGGATGGACTGGGCGAACTCCGGTCGGCGGGAGTCCCATTCGTCGATCCGGATGCCCATCAGGGGCGCGAGCGGGCCGGGGACGTCCGTGAGGAATGCCCGGTCGTGTGCGTCGACGCGACCGGAGAGGAAGGTGGCGAGGACCGTGCCGCCACGTTCCGCCACCGCTTCGAGGCGGGTGGCGAGGTCGCCCTTGACCATGTGCAGGGCGGGGGTGAGGACCACGTCGTACGGGGTGAGGTCGGCGGTGTGCGGGACGACGTCCACGTCGGCGCCTGCCTCGCGGGCGGCCCGGTAGTAGGCGTGGACCACCTCCTGGTACTTGACCAGCCGGGACGGGCCGTCGGAGATCTCCAGGGCCCACCAGCTGTCCCAGTCGAAGAGCAGGGCCGTGCGGGCGGGGGTGCGGGCGCCGAGGGAGACGTCGCCGAGCTGCTCCAACTCCGCTCCCAGCACGGCCACTTCCCGGAACACCCGGGTGTCGTCGCGGCCCGCGTGGCCGATCACCGCTCCGTGGTACTTCTCGCAGGCTCCCCGGGAGGCGCGCAGCTGGAAGTAGAGGGCCGCGTCGGCGCCGTGGGCGATCGCCTGGAAGGTGGCCAGGCGCAACTCCCCCGGCCTGCGCAGGGGATTGACGTCACGGCAGGCCGTCGTTGACGGGGTCTGCTCCATCAGCCAGAAGGGGGCGCCGTCCTTGAGGCCGCGCATCAGGTCGTGGGCCAGGGCGGCCCAGGTCGGCGGGGCGTCCAGGGGTGGGTAGCTGTCCCAGGACGCGAAGTCGAGGTGGGGCGCCCAGCGGTGGTAGTCGAGGGGGCGAAACATGCCCATGAAGTTGGTCGTGACGGGGGTGACCGGATCACGGGCGCGGATCACCTCCTTCTCGGCGAGGAAGCAGCCGAGCAGCGCGTCGGTGGTGAAGCGGAGGTAGTCGAGCGTGATGCCCTGGAAGGCGGTGTGGTCGGGGCCCCGCCAGTGCTCGGTGAGGGCGTTGGGCGGCTCGATCTCCTCGTAGGAGGTGTAGCGGTGCGACCAGAACGTCGTCCACCAGGCGTCGTTGAGGGCGTCGAGGGTGCCGTACCGGTCCCGCAGCCAGTCCCGGAAGGCGTCGGCGCACAGGTCGCAGTAACAGGCGCCGCCGTACTCGTTGTTGACGTGCCAGGCGAGCAGCGCCGGGTGGTCCGCGTACCGTTCGGCGAGGCGTGCCGCCATCTTCGCGGCCAGTCCGCGGTACGCCGGTGAGCTGGGGCAGAAGTTGTGGCGCTGGCCGTAGCGGTGCCGGCGGCCCTCGAAGTCGGTGCGGTTGACCTCGGGGTACTTCTTCGCGAGCCAGGGCGGCAGGGCGGCCGTACCGGTGGCCAGACAGACCTGCCGGCCCTCGGCCGCCGCCCGGTCCAGGATGCGGTCGAGGACCGTGAAGTCGTAGGTGTCCTCGGCGGGTTGGGTGAGCGACCAGGAGAAGACGCCGACGGTGAGGGTGTCGATGCCGGCCCGGGTGAACAGCCGGTGGTCCGCGTCCCAGACCTCCGCCGGCCACTGCTCGGGGTTGTAGTCGCCGCCGTAGGGGATCTTGGAGCTCGACGGCCTCATGCGGTGAAGTCCTTCTGGGTCTCGGCGATCACCGGGCGGCTGCTGTGCAGCAGGGACAGCAGCAACGGGGCCGCGAGCAGGGCGGGCAGGGCCTCGGTCAGTACGGCGGTCCCGGCGGCCGTCAGGACGAGCAGCGAGGCGGCGCCGAGGGTGGCGCGGCCGTGCCGGAACAGGAAGTAGCCGGCGAGGCGTGCGGTGTCCCTGGCCCGGAAGGCGAACAGGGCGGTGAGGACGAGCGCGTGGGCGCCCCACAGGAGGGAGCCGACGCCGACGGCCGCGAGCAGTACGGCCCACCAGTCGGGCAGGCCGGTGGCGGTGAAGTGGGTGAGCGTGAACGCGATGACCGTGAGCCAGGCCAGCAGGGGTGTCCACAGCTTCAGCGCGGGAACGGCGTTGAGCCGCCAGCCGCGCCAGTAGGAGCGGGCCGGGTGGAGGTCGGTGAGGTCGCGGTCGCGGCGGTCGAGGGCGTACAGGGCGGCGGCCGTCGCCGGACCGAGGGGCAGCAGGCACACGGCGGCGAGCGGGAGGTTGGCCGGGGCCGGGCCCAGCAGGAGCAGAGCCGCCAGGCCCGGGGAGGTGGCGACGAGGAGCAGGGCCTCGACGGTGACCAGGGTGTGGATCAGGGCTGCGGCGCGGGAGAGGGAGCCGGTGCCGAAGGAGGGGGCGGGGGGTTCACGGTTCTCCGGCGGCTCCTGCCCCGCGGGCGGGCGGCGTGGGGTGTCATGGGTCCCGGCCCTGGTGCCACCGGCGGCCGCCCGTACTCGGCTCGTTCCGGTCACCGCGGCTCCCTCCCCAGCAGCCGACGTAGCGTGATCTCGTGGCGGGTCGGCGGCAGGTCCAGTGCGGCCCTGCCGTCCGCGCGTGCGATCCTCCCGGTGTTCACGCAGTGGCGCCAGGCGTCGGAGAGCGGGCCGGACGGCTCGGCGGGGACGCGGAGGATCACCCGTTCTCCTTCTTGAACCGTTCGTGCGCCTTGTTGTGCAGGTCGACGAGTTGCTGCATGTTCTTCGCCTTCAACTCGGCGAGATACGCGTCCCATTCGGACATCGGGCGCTTGCCGAGCACGAACTGCAGGGTGTTCTGGATGGCGTGGTCCTTGAGCGGGGTGTCCCAGAGGGTCGCCTGCTCCTGCTCGAAGGACTGCAGGGGGTGGGCCGGGTCGACGGGGAGTTCCTTGCGCTGGGACATGACGTCCTGGAACTTCTTCTCGTCCGGGCTGAAGTTGGAGGACACCAGCTCCCAGCTGCCGCCGTAGGTGAACACGCCGTTGAAGAAGCCGTAGTCCTTCTGGAGGTCCTTCGGGGCGTCGGGGTCGGAGCCCATGAGGGAAATCCCGGGCTTCAGCGTGTACGTGCCGCCGGACTCGGTGTAAGTGACGCCCTCCACGCCCCACTTGCAGAACTTCTGGCCCTCGTCGGAGTACCAGAGCCAGTCCACGAACTGCATCATCGCGACGAAGTCGGCGCTCTTGAGGGCCTTGCTGGAGATCATGACGCCGTTCTCCAGCCGGATGCCGCTCAGCAGGATCGGTCCTGCCGGGCCGAGCGGCACCGGGACCATCTCGATCTTCGCGCCCTTGACCTGCTTGCCCAGGTTGTAGCGGTAGTTCTGCACCAGCTCCTGGGGGTTGGCGCTGATCACGTAGGACTTCTCGGCCAGCAGCTTCTGCACGGCCTGGTCGTCCTGCTGGGTGAAGCTCTCGGGGTCCAGGAGCTTCTCGGCGACGATCTTTCTCAGGAACTCGATCATCTGCCGGTAGGCGTCCTGGGCGGCCGTGAAGACGAACTTCTGGGCCTTGGTGTCGAAGCTGATGTTGTCGTACGTCCAGCCGGCCTTCACCCCGTAGGCCTGGCCGAGGTATTGGAACAACGCCCCGCAGGGGAAGGGTGTGTTGGTGCTCCAGCGGTCGCTCCAGGGGTATGTGCCGGGGTACTGCTCCTTGAGCGCCTTGAGGACGTCGTACACCTCGTCCCAGGTCGTGGGCAGGGTCAGTCCGTGCTTGTCGAGGATGTCCGTGCGGAAGGACAGCGAGTAGCCGGACTTGGGCTTCTCGTGCAGGCCGGGCAGCAGGTAGTACCTGCCGTCGGACTGGCGGATGGAGTCGAGCTCGGGCTCGAGCTTCCACTTCTTCACCTTGTCCCGGAAGTTGGGCATCAGGTGGACGTACTCGCTGACCGGGAGGATCGCGCCCGAGGACACGAAGGCGACCTCGCCGGGGTGGTACGTCTTCGGGATGATGAAGGGGGCATCGCCCGCGCCGATGAGGACACTGCGCTTCTTCTCGTAGTCGGCCAGGGGGACGTCGAGGGGTTTGATGGTGACCCCGGTGCGCCGGGTGACCTCCTTCCAGAACAGCCAGTTCTTCTTCAGGGGATAGACCGGGTTGTCGTTGTGCAGCATGGAGAAGGACAGCGCCTTGGTGGCCTTGAACTGCTGGCCGGCCTGGTACTCCTTCATCGCTCCCTGTCGCTTCTTGGAAAGGTCCTTGGAGTCCCCTCCGTCATCGCCGCTGCCGCAGCCGGTCAGGGTGGCGAGGCCGATGAATCCCGCGGCGGCGAGGATCTGACGCCGTGACAGCTGTCCTGAGTTCTCCACGGATACTCCCTTGTTCCGTAAGCGAATTGACGGACTGTCAGCCCTTGACCGCGCCGAGCATCACGCCCGAGACGAAGAAGCGCTGGACGAACGGGTACACGCAGATGATCGGCAGCGCGGTGAGCACGATCGTGACGGCCTGGATGCTCGCGCCGACCTGGCTGAGCTCCGCGGTGCCGGCGCCCGCGTTGCCGCCGCCGGTGGCGCCCGCGATGAGGTTGCGCAGATAGACGGTGACCGGCATCAGGTCGGACTGGTCCAGGTAGAGGAACGCGCTGAACCACGAGTTCCAGAAGGACACCGTGTAGAAGAGCACCATGGTCGCGACGACCGCCTTGGACAGCGGCAGCACGACCCTGAAGAGGATGCCGTAGGTGCTCAGGCCGTCGATCTGCGCGGCCTCCTCCAGCTCGGCCGGCAGGCTCTCGAAGAAGGCCTTCATCACCAGCAGGTTGAAGACGCTGATCGCGTTGGGCAGCGCGATCGCCCAGACGCTGTTCTTCAGTCCGAGCTCGGTGACCAGGATGTAGTTGGGGATCAGACCGCCGGTGAAGAACATCGTGAACACGGCGATGCCGACCAGCACCCCGCGCCCCTTGAGGTTCTTCTTCGAGAGGACGTAGGCGTAACAGGTCGTCAGAACCATCGCCACGGCGGTGGATACGACCGTGTAGAAGACGGTGTTGCCGTAGTTCCGCCAGAACATCGAGTCCTGGAAAACGATCCGGTACGTGGTGAGGTTGAACCCCTTGGGCCACAGGGTCACTTCACCGGCCCGGATCTGCCGTTCCCCGCTGAAGGACCGCGCGACGATGTTGGCGAACGGGTACAGGGTCACCAGCACGACGAGGGTGAGGACCACCCCGTTGACGCCCTGGAAAACCCGGTAGGAACGGCTCGGCCTCACCACAGGCTGGTCCCCACTGTGCGGCGCGAGAGCGTGTTGGCGGTCGTGATCAGGACCAGGCCGATGACCGCCTCGAACAGGCCGATCGCGGCCGCGTAACTGAAGCTGTTGGACTCGACACCGGCGCGGTAGACGTAGGTCGAGATCACGTCGGCGGTCGGGTAGGTCAGCGGGTTGTAAAGCAGCAGGACCTTCTCGAATCCGACCGCCATGAACGTGCCGACGTTGAGGATCAGCAGTGTGACCATGGTGGGGCGGATGCCGGGCAGGGTGACGTGCCAGGTCTGCCGCCAGCGGCCCGCGCCGTCGATGCGCGCGGCCTCGTACAGGTCCTCGTCGATGGTGGTGAGCGCGGCGAGGTAGAGGATCGTGCCCCAGCCGGCGGTCTGCCAGATCTCCGAGCCGACGTAGATCGTGCGGAACCAGCCGGGTTCCTGGATGAACCGGATCTCGCCGTGGCCGAACCAGCCGAGGGCGTGGTTGACCGGCCCGTCGGTGGCGAGCATCTGCATCGTGAGGCCCGCGACGATCACGATCGACAGGAAGTGCGGGAGGTACGAGACCGACTGCACGAACCGCTTCAGGGAGCGCCGGCGCACCTCGTTGAGGAGGAGGGCGAGGACGATCGGGATCGGGAAGCAGAACACCAGCGTGAGCCCGCCTAGCCACAGGGTGTTGCGGAACACCTGCCAGAAGGTCGGGTCGCTGAGGAACATGCGCACATAGCGCAGGCCCACCCAGTCCTCGCCGAACATCGAGCCGCCGGGCTCGAAGCGCCGGAACGCGATCACGTTGCCGATCATCGGCAGATAGCGGAACACCAGGAAGAACAACAGCGGCAGGACCGCCAGGGAGTAGAGCTGCCAGTCACGGCGCAGGGCCCGGCGCCACGTGCCGCGCGGCGCGGGGCGGGAGACGGCGCCGGGCAGGTCTTCGACGCTGGATGGTGGAGAGGCCGACTTGACGGATGTGCTCATGCTCGGTCCTCTCAGACGGAGACATGGAACCGAAACTTTCGAGCTCTTACCGGTAACTGCGCGGCAACTTAGAGGGACGAAGAAAGCGCTGTCAATGGGGCGGACAGGAGATACGTGGGGCGGGAGTGGGGTAGAACCGGGAGGCCACACCCCTTGACTCTCCGCAAGTTTCACTACTTGGACCGACTCATGCGAGGTGCCCTGTGCCTGCGTTCGACCTGCCCGTCGCGGAGCTGGAGCACTACCGTCCCGATGTCCAGGAACCCCCGGATTTCGACGAGTTCTGGCGTGACACCCTGAAGGAGGCGGCGCAGACGGACGTGTTGGTGTCGATGCGCCCGGCACCGAGCGGACTGCGGCTGACCGAGACCTGGGACGTCACCTTCCGGGGCTTCGCCGGCGACCCGGTACGCGCCTGGTACAGCCGACCCGCCGGGGTGCGTGAGCCACTGCCCGCGGTCGTCGAGTACGCCGGCTACGGCCGTGGGCGCGGCCTTCCGCACGAGCGGCTGACCTGGGTGAACGCCGGGTACGCGCATCTGCTGATGGACAACCGCGGCCAGGGCGACCAGTACGGCAACGGCGGCGCGACCCCCGACCCGCACGCCTCGGCACCGGGCGGCCCGGGGCCCGCGGTACGAGGCCTGCTCGACCCCCGCGCCTACCACTACCGGCGCCTGATCACGGACGCGGTGCGCGCGGTGACCGCGGTGCGGGCGCTACCGGAGGTGGACGTCCGGCGCGTCGCGGCCGTCGGCAACAGCCAGGGCGGCGGGCTGGCGCTGGCGGTCGCGGGACTGGTGCCGGATCTGGCGGCGGTCCTGGTCACCGCGCCTTTCCTGTGCGGCATCCGGCGCGCTCTGGACCTCACCGACGCGAGTCCGTACGGCGAGATCGGCGCGTACCTGTCCGTGCACCGGGGCGTGGAGGAGGCCGCGTATCGCACGCTCGCGTATGTGGAGGGCGTCTCCTTCGCGCGGCGCGCCGCGGCCCCGGCCCACTTCGGGACCGGCCTGCGGGACACGGTGTGCCCGCCGAGCGGGGCGTACGCGGCCTTCAACCGCTACGGCGAGCTGACCGGCGTGGACCCCCGCAAGGAAATCCACGCCTATCCGTACAACGGCCACGAGGGGGGCGACGCCGTGCAGGTGCGGCGCCAACTCGACTGGTTGGCGGATGTGTTGCGGGTCAGCCGGTAGCCAGCGTGAACACGTGCAGGTCCGTGTTCCGCGGCAGCTTCACGCTCGCGATCCGCTTGCCCTCCGGTGCGGTGAACGGCTTGGTGGCGAAGACGTACGTGGCCACCGGGTCCCGGTCCGCGCCCGCCACGTTGCGGTAGGCGGCGCGGGCGACGACCTCGTTGCCGTACTGGACGGTGCCGCCCCCTCCCCCGACGGTCCAGTCGGTGAAGGCCAGTTCGACTGTGTCGGTGCTGCCGTCGGTGTAGGTGACGGTGGCCTGGCTCTGCTGGTTTCCGTTGACCGCGCTGCCGATGAAGGACAACTGACCTGCCGACTGGTGCAGTTGGACGGTCTGACCGGATGCCGTCGCGTTGTCGGGCCGGCCGCTCGGTGAGTTCGGCCAGGTGAAGGACAGGCCGTCGACCGTCCCCTGCCCGCCCGGGGTGAGACCGGCCGCTTCCAGCGCCTGGCGGGAGTAGCTCCAGCCGCCGCCGTCGTAGTCGGCCTCGTCGTGGTCGCCGGAGTCGTCCGAGATCCCGGTGTTGTCGTAGGCGGCGAGAAGGGTGCCGGGTGCGGCGACCGTGAGGGACACGGGCTGTTCGTACGCGGTGCCGTCCGAGGTGACGGCGACCGTGACGTCGTAGAAGCCCTGCGCGGTGTCCTCGGTGGTGGTCAGGGTGATCTCCTGGGAGCCGTCGGCCACCGTGCCCTCGGCGGGGCTCGCTGTGATGCCTTCCGGTGTGCTGACGCGGAAGCGGACCTCGGGGCCCGTGCCGTCGCCGCTCAGCGACAGCGCGCGGACACCGGTCTTCGTACTGCCGCCCGGCGCGATCGTCGCCGCGGTCGGGCCGACACCGATCTGGTACGGCTGCTCGCCCGCGCGGAAGGACGGCGGGGCCGCGTCCGCTCCCCAGGCCGGGGCGGGCTCGGTGGACAGGGTGTAGTCCAGCCGGCCGCCGTCCCGCACGAAGGAGGCGGGGAGCCAAGGTGCCTCACTCGTACGGCCGTCGACCTTCAGGGAATGGACGTACGGCGCGTCGGCGGCCGCTCCCTGCGCGCGCACGGAGATGTCGTTGCCGAAGGGGCGGTCGATCTCGATGCGCGGGAACAGCGGTGAGGCGAGGACCAGTTCGGACCGGGACGGCACCTGGGGGTACATGCCGAGCGCGGAGAAGACGTACCAGGCCGACATCGCGCCGAGGTCGTCGTTGCCGGGGATGCCGCCCGGCTGGGTCGACCAGAGCTGTCGCATGGCGGCGCGGACGGTCTCCTGGGTCTTGTGGGGGGCGCCCGCGTAGGCGTACAGGTAGGGGACGTTGATCGACGGCTCGTTGTCCAGCTCGGACTTGTCGCCGCCGTTGCCGGTGAAGGCCCAGTCGCCCTTCTCGTCGTGGAAGAAGGAGTCGAGGCGGTCGAGGGCCTTGTCGCGGCCGCCCATCGCGGCGAACAGGCCCGCCGGGTCGTGCTGGACCATCCAGGTGTACTGGGCCGCCGTCCCCTCGACGAACCCGTTGCCGGTGGCCGGGGTGAAGCCGGTGACCCAACTGCCGTCCGCCTTGCGGTGGGCGATGTACCCGCCGCCCGGGTCGGCGGCGATGTTGAAGGTGTTCTGCCACCACTGGGATCTCTTGGTGAAGGCTGCCGCGGTGTCCTTCTCCCCTGCCGCGCGGGCGAGTTGGGAGAGCGCGAAGTCGGCGCCGGACATCTCCAGGGTCTCGGCGGCCCCGCCCCAGGCGTTGGAGACGGACGGCATGTAGTGCAGCTTCAGGTACTTGTCGAGGGAGGGCCGCTGGCCGACGGACAGCACGGGCTTCCCCGCCGACGACAGGTCCCCTTCAGTGGGGAGCGTGGCCGCCCGGACGAGCGAGTCCAGTGCGCCGCGCAGGTCGAAGCCGGTGCCGCCGAAGGCATGGATGCCGGCCAGGGCGATGGGTGAGGGGTCGCCGTTCATGACGTGGGTGCCGCTCGCGCCGTGCAGCCAGCGGTCCCAGACACCGCCGTTCTGCCGGGCCAGTTCGTACAGGGACTGCGCCACGTCCGAACCGGTGCGCGCGTCGAGCAGGGTCAGCAGTTGCACCTGGCCGCGGTAGACGTCCCAGCCGGAGAAGGTGCCGTACTGGGCCCGGTGGCCGCGGGCCACGCGGTGCACCTCGTCGTCGCTGCCCCGGTATCTGCCGTCGGCGTCGCTGATGACGTTGGGGTGGAGAAGGGCGTGGTAGAGCGCGGTGTAGAAGGTGATGCGTTCGTCGTCGGTACCGCCGCCGACGCGGATCGCCCGCAGCCGGTCACGCCAGGCACGGCGGGCCGCGTCGCGCACCGCGTCGAAGGAGCGCCGGGGCGGGTTCTCCGCGGCGAGGTTGGCCTCCGCCCCCGCCCGGCTGACGTACGAGATCCCGATCCTGACGCCGACCTGCTCGGTGCCGGGTGCGAACCGGACGTATCCGCCCGCCCCCTTGCCCGCGACGGGCCGCCCGTCCTGGGAGAAGCCGCCGGTGCCGCCGGAGGCCTTGAGGGACCCGGGGGCGAGGGTGTCGTCCTGCCAGGTGCCGGTGGCCGCGAAGGGGCGGTCGAAGTGGGCGGTGAAGTGGAGGGTGTAGTAGGCGCGTCGGCCTTCCGGGTCGAGGTAGCCGCAGAAGTTGCCGGAGGTGACCGAGCCGGAGACGGTCCGGGCCTCCGGGTCGATCTCGACCGTCGAATCGGTCGAGCCCACCTCGGAGTTGGCGGTGCGGAACAGCAGCGAGGCGGGCTTGTCGGCCGGGTAGGTGAAGCGGGCCGAGCCGGTGCGGGCGGTGGCGGCGAGGTCGGCGGTGACGCCGGAGTCGAGGCCCACCTTGTAGTGGCCGGGCTCCGCGGTCTCGTCGGCGTGGCGGAAGCCGGCCGCGTACACCGCGTCCTTGGTGTCGCTCGCCGGGGACGAGGTGACCTCGCCGGCGAAGGGGAAGAGGGGGACGTCACCGCTGCCGCCCGCGCAGCCCGTCCCGGACATGTGGGTGAGGCTGAAGCCGCGGATGCGGGTGGCGTCGTACAGGTAACCGCCGGGGGCGGCGGTGCGGGTGGCGTCGCCGCGGGTGTTCTCGGGGCTGAAGGAGAACATGCCGGACGGGGTGACGGCGCCGGGGAAGACGTTGCCGCCGTTCTTCGTGCCGATGAGCGGGTTCACGTAGGCGGTCGGGTCGTCGACGAGGCCGGGTGGCGCGGCGGGCGCCGCGAGGGCGGGGGTGGCGCCGGTGGCCGCGAGAACGGCCGCCAGCAGCAAGGACGTAGGACGGAAACGCATGACGCGGCCCCTCCTCCTTCGGACGGGTCGCGCACCACAGGTCGCACAAGCCGCAGGGACAGTAACGTGCGCCACGCGTATCACGGAAGGGTGCGTACGGCGGAAGGGACGCGCGAGGGTGTCGCCCGGGCGGCCGGGCCGGCCATTTTCCCCAACTTATTTGACATCGTTGTCCGTTGGCGCGGTAAAGTCATGTATAGACCACTCGACAACGTTGTCGCGCGTCGGGTCGTCACAAGCCATGCACCATCCGCGTCGGCCATCACCCCCCTTGCGCCGGCACGGCTCGCGGACCCGGTGGCGCACAGCTCCACCGGGTCCGCCCTGAGCGGAAGGTTCGAGCGGGTTTCTGACGCTCGCGTTTTCTGAAACGCTCGTGCTTTCTGAAACGCTCGTGTTTTGACGCCGACTCAGCCGACTCGGCAGGGAAGGGTCGCGGCAGTGTCACCTCCGGAGCCGGTGACGACGTATCCGAACGTCGTACTCTGCCCCGGACTGAGCGAGCCGTTCCAATTGGCGTTGTGGACCATGACCGCCTGGCCGTTGTAGGTGGCGTTGCCGTTCCAGAGACTGTCGACCTTCTGTCCGACCGGCAGGCTCCAGTCGACCATCCAGCCCAGCATCGGGACGTCGCCGGAGTTGGTGACGGTCACCTCGGACTGGTAGCCGCCGCTCCAACTGCCGGTGGTCTTACGGGTGGCCGTGCAGGTGCCGGGCACCGGCTCGGTCGGGTTGCCCGGCTCGTGGATGCCGGTGACCTCGCCGTTGCCGCCGTCGAAGACGACGTCGGAGCAGGAGTAGAAGGTCTCCGCGCTGTCCGAGCGCTGCCAGACCATGTAGATGATGTGGCGGCCGGACTTGTTCGCCGGAAGCTGCCCGGTCCAGGAGTAGTTGGCCTCTACCGTGCCCGGGCTGCCGTTCAGCGGCGGGTGGTCGACGCTGAGGAACGGCTGGGCCTCCATGTCGTCCCAGGTGAGGGTCTTCTTCGGGTCGAAGCCGTCCTTGGTGACGTAGACGTAGAACCAACCCGGGTGCGCCGCCCAGGCGTTGTAGGAGAAGTCGACCGTCTTGCCCGCGGTGAGATGGGTGAGCGGCCAGTCGTCGCGGGCGGCGTTGAAGCCGGTGAAGTTGGGGTTGCCGCCGCTGCACAGCTGGCCGTCCGGGACGAAGCCGCGGGTGCGGCCGGCGCCGTCCGAGCGGAGCACGGAGAACCAGTTGTAGAACGGGGTGGTGCCGCTGACCGCCTGCGCGTTCTTGCAGGCCGGGTTCACCGGTTTGATCTCACCGGTGTCGGTCAGCGCGTCCTGCCAGCACAGGAAGGTGCGGCTGGCGGGCTTCATCGGGGTGCCGTGAGCCTCGGCCTTGACGCCGGCCGTGAGGACCAGGCTGAGGGCGGGGATGGTGGCCAGGAGGGAGACGAGGACCAGGAAGAGGGCTCTGGGACGGGTCACCCTCGATAACTTTGTCAGGATCATGACAGTCCAGTCCGTTCCTTGAGGTACGGGCCGTGCGGGGTGTGTGTGGTTGCCGTGGGATGGGAGCTCCAGGCGGGCGGGTTCCGGTCCGTCCGAGTGGGAGCGCTCCCACCCCACGTGTTGCGGAAGGTAGCGCGAAGTGGGGCGGGTGTAAACAGGGGGCGGGGGGTTGGGGGAATTGCCCCGTGCGGGACGTGGAGGCCCTACCGACTGGTCACACCGGGTGGGCCGTCTGAAAGGCCAGTCGCTTCTGCGCGCCTTCTCCTATGGCTGTCAGCGTGTCGTCGAGGGCCAGGAACTCCTCCCACACCGTCCGGCCGCTCGCCTCGGCCAGCCTCCTGATCACCAGGTCCTCCAGTTCCGGCACCCGCTTGTTCTTCCAGATCTTGTCGGCGACGCTGACGAGCAGGTCTTCGAGCTCGATGTCCGGGCGTGTCCAGGCCGCGTGCGTGGCGGCGAAGCGGGCGCGGTCGGGGGTGATGCCGTGGGCCAGGAGGAGTTCACGTCCGGCCTCCTCGTGTGCGGAGCCGGGGCCGGAGAGTTCGGAGGCGTGCGCCGTCTTTCCCACGTCGTGCGTCGCGGCCCCGAACAGGACTGCCTCACGGTCCAGTTGGAGCCCCGGGTACCGCACCGCCAGCCATTCGACGAGCTCGTACGCCACGTCGTGCACGAGTCTCAGGTGGGCTGCCAGCCGGGGTGGGGCGTCCAGCGTACGCAGGAGCCTGGCGGCCTCATCGGGGAGGGGGCGGGGGCCGGGGGCCTGGAGGGCTTGGTGCAGGGGGTCACGGGGGGTCACGCGGTAAGGGTAGGGGTGAGTAAAGGAGTTGGGGTGGGTCCGGGCGTGCCGTCCGCCGGCCGACGTCGTACCGGCAAGGTCGGCCCGTCTGCCGGTTCTGACAACGAGCTCCGCACGGTCGCCCCGACCGGGCTGTGGCCCGTGCGTGACGGCGGGCCGACTACTCGATGAAGGAGGCTTCCCCGCGGGACCACGCGGGACCACGCGGGAAGGCACGGGGAAAGCAGCGTCTCCGCGTGCTGCGTGACAGCGCTCCGGGCGATCCTGAGCGCGCGCACTTCGTTCCCGTGGGTCGAGCCCTCGTCGTCGCGCATGCGCAGGACGCCGCTGCCGCGGTCTCCCTGACCGTGCCCTCCAGCGGTGGTGCTCGAACACACCGCGCTCCAGATGAGGCCGGTGGCAGCGGTTGCCACCCGCCTTGCTGGCACTTGGAGCCTGGCCCGACAGGCCCCAAGTGCCCATGCCGGCTCAGCGTTTGAGCGTGAAGGTGAAGTCGCCGGAGAGTCTGGAGCTCAGCCGGGCCACGGAGACCAGCTTCCCCTCCGTGACCAGTCTCTCGACCTCGGCCCGGGACACGCCGCAGCCCTCGGCGATCAGCCGCACCGGACGGACGGGGATCCGTGCCGCGAAGCGGACCGAGACGTCGATCACCTCGCGGTCCAGGTGATCCGATCCGCCGGTGTCGAGACGCCAGGCGTCGTTCCAGTCCAGGGCGATGCGGTTACGGCGCCGCACGACCGGGTCCTGGAGCAACTCGGCCGCGAGAGCAGGGTCGTTGTCGTGCAGCCGGTCCAGCAGTTCAGGTCGTACGGAACGCACATGCGTCCGCTCCAGGAGTGTGAGCTTCGCCGTTTCCCCGCAGGCGGTGCAGAGCACGAGGAGCCAGATGTCGAGGAGCTTGTGGTTCGCGTTGACACGGAACCTGCCGTCGGCCCGGAAGCGATCCGACGCGCACGTGCGGCAACGGCGGAGAACCAGCGGAAGGCAGGTGGGCATGACCACCCAGTTGGTGAGCACAGAAGTACACCGGTTTCAGTGAGAAGTCCGCAGCAAGAAGCGGCGCGGCGCACATGCGCGACGCGCGACCGATCAGCGCTTGGGGGGTCTCACAGGGTGTACAACGGCACGTCCTTGCCTGGGCGACTCGGTTCGCCAGCACGCTAACGGCGACCGGCGGTGCTGATCCATTGGTTTTCGGTCGAGGCGGCTGAGCGCCCCCACTCGACGGCCGCCCCCGCCTGCCCGGCACCCGGCCGCATGCCTGTCGCCTCCAGGAAGAACACTCCTTCAGGAAGAAACGCCGTCGTCGGCGTTCATGCGCGGGACCGCCCGACTTGCCACCCTCGTAAGGGAGTTACACCGATAGCCCGCTTCCGGACACCGCTCGTGCCTCGGCCCCCGCCTCCATGGCCGCCGGGAGATCGATCGTGAACTCGGTGCGTCCGGGGACGCTGTTCACCTGGATGCGGCCCCCGTGCGCTGCCGAGATCGCCGCCGCGATGGCCAGACCGAGGCCGGAGCCGCCGGAGTCGGCGTCGGCGCGTGAGCGGGAGGTGTCTGCCCGGGTGAAGCGTTCGAAGACCGTGGGGAGGAGGGCCTGGGGGATGCCGGGGCCGTTGTCGCGGACGCGGATCACGCAGCGGCCGTCCGCGGACTCCACCGATGCCGTCACCCTCGTGCCGGCCGGCGTGTGCATCCTCGCGTTGGACAGAAGGTGGGCCACCACCTGGTGCAGGCGGGCCTCGTCACCAGACACCAACACCGGTGCGTCCAGGCTCAGTTCGAGCTGCCAGTCGTGGCCGCTCCCCGTCGCCCGCGCGTCCCACACCGCCTCCGCGACCAGGGCCGCCAGGTCCACCTCCCCGGACTGGAGGGGGCGGCCCTCGTCGAGGCGGGCGAGCAGGAGCAGGTCCTCCACCAGGCCCGTCATCCGTGCCGACTCCGCCGAGACCCGGCGCCAGGCCAGCACCGGTTCGACGCGGCTGGTGCCGCGGTTCATCAGCTCGGCGTACCCGGCGATCGAGGCGAGCGGTGTCCGCAGTTCGTGGCTGGCGTCGGCCAGGAAGCGCCGCATGCGTTCCTCGCTGCGCCGCATCCGCTCCTCGCCGTGCTGCCGTTCGGCAAGGGAGAACTCCACATGATCGAGGAGGTGGTTGAGCGCGGCCCCGACCTGGCCGGCCTCGCTGGCGGGGTCGGTGTCCCGTTCGGGCACCCGGGTCAGGGTGGTGGCCTCGCCGTGTCCGAGCGGGGCGCGGGAGACCTCGGCGGCGGTGGCGGCGACCCGGCGGAGGGGGCGCAGTTGCCGTCGTATGACCACCGCGCAGACGCAGCCGGCGGCGGCGAGTCCGGCCAGGGCAACGCCTGTCTCGATCATCACAAGGCCGCTGATCATGTCCTGGACGCCGTCCATGGGCAGGCCGGTGAGGACCCGGGCGTCTCCGCTCACGCGGACGGTGACCCGGTAGCTGCCGAGGCCGGGCACGGCACGGGTGTGCAGTGCACCGTCCGCCCGGATCCCGGCCAGGGCGGTGCGCTGGCCGGTCCTGAGGCCACGGGTCGGGGCGTCCGGGACGGCGACGGCCGCGGAGACGATGGCGCCGTCCTCGTCCAGCCGGGCGGAGAGCATCCCGGCGGGCTGCCCGGACTCCCGCAGGAAGGCCAGGTCGTCGTCCGTGTCCCGGTGCGACGAGGCTCCTCCCAGGGCCCGTTCGGCTGCGTTGCGGACGCGGTCGTCCAGGTTGCCCATAAGATAAGCACGTTGGAAGAGCGCCGTGATCAGGCCCGTCGCGACACAGACGACGACCAGCGTGGCACTGACGAACACGAGCAGACGGGTGCGGAGGGACCGGGTGCGCGTCCTCGCGTTCGGTCGCCGGCTCATCTCCCTTCCTCCGCGGCCCTGACGGCGTACCCGAGGACGCCGAAGAAACCGCACCGGAGGTGCTCGGGGATCCGCGCCTTCCTCAGGATCTGACGCGGGTGTGCGAGCAGGTCGTACTCCCCCGCGGTGAGCCGGACGGACCCGCCCGCGTGGCGCACTTCGCGGGTGTCCTCGATCGTGACCAGGTCGCCGCGCACGTGGACGGAGGCGTCGGCGCCGGTCTCCGGAGCGTCGAGCCGGTGTGCCGGGGCGTCGGGGGCGGTCAGCGTGCGGACGGGCGGCTTCGGATTATCGAAACGCAGCCGGCGCGGGACCTGGAGGCCGTCGAGGGCGGGCGGCATCCCGTCGGGCACAACGGCGTGCGGTGCGCAGCCGCGCGCGGTCCGCAGCCCGCTCCGTCCGTCCAGCGCCGGGTAGGGGCGCCGGGCCGCCTCGGTGACGGCGACGGACGGCACTTCGCCGAGTGCGGGCTCGTCGTCGACGATGAGCACGCGTGCGCGGCCGGTTCGTGGTCCGGAGGTGCCAGTCATGTACCGATCGTGTCCCCGCCCGCTGAGGGAATCCTGTGTTCCACCTGAGGCTGGGTGATGACCCCCGCCGCGGCGGGTACGGCCGAGGGCCGCACCCCGTCACGGGAGTGCGGCCCTCAAAGGCCCGAAAGGACTTGCCCTGGGACCTACTTGCGGATCAGGCTGCGCAGCACGTACTGCATGATGCCGCCGTTGCGGTAGTAGTCGGCCTCACCGGGGGTGTCGATGCGGACGACCGCGTCGAACTCGACGCCCGTGTCGGTGGTGACCTTGACCGTGCGCGGCGTGGTGCCGTTGTTCAGCTCCTCGACACCGGTGAAGGAGAAGGTCTCCTCGCCGGTCAGGCCGAGGGTCGCGGCGGACTGGCCCTCGGGGAACTGGAGCGGCAGGACGCCCATGCCGATGAGGTTCGAGCGGTGGATGCGCTCGTACGACTCGGCGATGACGGCCTTGACGCCGAGGAGCGCGGTGCCCTTGGCGGCCCAGTCGCGGGACGAGCCGGAGCCGTACTCCTTGCCGGCCAGGATGGCCAGCGGGATGCCCTGCTCGATGTAGTTGCGGGAGGCGTCGTAGATGAACGACACCGGACCGCCGTCCTGCGTGAAGTCGCGGGTGTAGCCGCCCTCGGTGCCCGGCGCGATCTGGTTGCGCAGGCGGATGTTGGCGAACGTGCCGCGGATCATGACCTCGTGGTTACCACGGCGCGAGCCGTAGGAGTTGAAGTCACGACGCTCCACACCGTGCTCGGTGAGGTACTTGCCGGCCGGGGTGTCGGCCTTGATGGCGCCGGCGGGCGAGATGTGGTCCGTCGTCACCGAGTCGCCCAGCTTGGCCAGGACCCGGGCGCCCGCGATGTCGGAGACCGGGGTGGTCTCCATCGTCATGCCCTCGAAGTACGGGGGCTTGCGGACGTACGTCGACTCGGCGTCCCACTCGAAGGTGTTGCCGGTCGGGATCGGCAGCGCCTGCCACTGGGCGTCACCGGCGAAGACGTCGGCGTAGGACTTGTTGAACATGTCCTCGCCGATGGCGTTGGCCACGACGTCGTTGACCTCGGCCTCGGAGGGCCAGATGTCCTTCAGGTAGACGGCGTTGCCGTCCTGGTCGACACCGAGCGCGTCCTTGGTGATGTCCACCTTCATGGAGCCGGCGAGGGCGTACGCGACGACCAGCGGCGGAGAGGCCAGGTAGTTCATCTTGACGTCGGGGTTGATACGGCCCTCGAAGTTCCGGTTGCCGGAGAGGACCGAGGTGACCGCGAGGTCGTGGTCGTTGACGGCCTTGGAGACCTCCTCCGGCAGCGGGCCGGAGTTGCCGATGCAGGTGGTGCAGCCGTAGCCGACGAGGTTGAAGCCGACCTTGTCGAGGTACGGGGTCAGGCCCGCCTTGTCGAAGTAGTCGGTGACGACCTTCGAACCCGGGGCGAGGGTGGTCTTGACCCACGGCTTGCGGGTCAGGCCCTTCTCCACGGCCTTCTTCGCGACCAGCGCGGCGGCGACCATGACGTACGGGTTGGAGGTGTTGGTGCAGGAGGTGATGGCCGCGACCGTCACCGCGCCGTGGTCGATCTCGTACGTCGAACCGTCGGGGGCGGTCACCGTGACCGGGTTGGACGGGGCGCCGTTCGGGGCGACGGCCGGGGCGTCCGAGGCCGGGAAGGACTCCTTGCCCGACTCGTCGACGTCGTCGACGTAGTTGCGGACGTCCTGCTTGAACTGCTCGGCGGCGTTCGCGAGGACGATACGGTCCTGCGGGCGCTTGGGACCGGCGATCGACGGGACGACCGTCGACAGGTCCAGCTCCAGCTTCTCGGAGAAGTCCGGCTCGGCCTTCGGGTCCAGCCAGAGGCCCTGCTCCTTGGCGTATGCCTCGACGAGCGCGACCTGCTGCTCGTCACGGCCGGTCAGGCGCAGGTACTTCAGGGTCTCGTCGTCGATCGGGAAGATCGCGGCGGTGGAGCCGAACTCCGGCGACATGTTGCCGATGGTGGCGCGGTTCGCGAGGGAGGTGGCGGCGACGCCCTCACCGTAGAACTCGACGAACTTGCCGACGACGCCGTGCTTGCGGAGCATCTCGGTGATCGTGAGCACGAGGTCCGTGGCGGTGGTGCCGGCGGGCAGCTCACCGGTGAGCTTGAAGCCGACGACGCGCGGGATGAGCATGGAGACCGGCTGGCCGAGCATCGCGGCCTCGGCCTCGATGCCGCCGACGCCCCAGCCCAGCACACCGAGGCCGTTGACCATGGTGGTGTGGGAGTCGGTGCCGACGAGGGTGTCGGGGTACGCCTGTCCGTTGCGGACCATGACCGTGCGGGCCAGGTGCTCGATGTTCACCTGGTGGACGATGCCGGTGCCCGGCGGGACGACCTTGAAGTCGTCGAAGGCGGTCTGGCCCCAGCGCAGGAACTGGTAGCGCTCGCGGTTGCGGCCGTACTCCAGCTCGACGTTCTGCGCGAACGCCTCGTGGGTGCCGAACTTGTCGGCGATGACGGAGTGGTCGATGACCAGCTCGGCCGGGGAGAGCGGGTTGACCTTCGCGGGGTCGCCGCCGAGCTCCTTCACGGCCTCACGCATGGTGGCGAGGTCGACGACACAGGGCACGCCGGTGAAGTCCTGCATGATCACGCGGGCCGGCGTGAACTGGATCTCCTGCGACGGCTGGGCCTGGGAGTCCCAGCCCCCGAGGGCGCGGATGTGGTCGGCGGTGATGTTCGCGCCGTCCTCGGTACGGAGCAGGTTCTCCAGGAGAACCTTGAGGCTGTACGGCAGGCGGGCCGAGCCCTCCACCTTGTCCAGCCGGAAGATCTCGTACGACTCGTCGCCCACGCTCAGCGTGGCGCGGGCGTCGAAGCTGTTCGCCGACACGACAGTCTCCTTCATTTTTGTGCGCTTACCACCGCATCCTGCCGCCACGCCGTCTTGGCCGATCCGCTAAGGTAAGGCTAAGTTAGGTATGCCTTACTGTCAGACCCAGCGAAAGCGTGCGACTGCGGTACGCCTCGGCAGATATCTCGATGTCGAGATAACTCTAGTACATGAGGCCGGGATGGTCATGCCCGGCCTCACTGTGATGTGCGGCGCGCTGAGGATTCTCCGGGAGCGGGGGACGGCCGGGCCGGGGGCGGCCGGGCCGGCTCTCCCCTGTCGACTCCCGGACGAGGTCCGGACCCGCACCCCCAACTCGCCCACGCCGAAGGGGCGGTACGAACCCGGTACCCATCACTTCACCGAGCCGGGGTAGGCGAACGAGGTCGAAAGCACGCGACCGACCTTCAAAGGGAGGCCCCCATGCCGCTCACGTTCCGCAAGAGTTTCCGGATCCTTCCCGGGGTGCGGCTGAACATCAACCGGCACTCCTGGTCCATCACGACCGGTGGCGGAAGCCACGGACCGAAGCACACCCACAGCAGCACGGGACGTCGTACGACATCAGTCGATCTGCCCGGGCCTTTCGGGTGGCGTCGGACCCGCACCGCCAAGCGCCACTGACGTTCCCTCAGGTCCGTTCGGGCCTCTCCCCCGAACGGCCCTCTCGAAATGCGGCATCTCATATCTGAGATAGCCTCAACCTCATGGCAGACGACTACCTCGTACGTATCGGCAGGCTCATCCGTGACGCCCGGCAGCACCGGGGCTGGACACAGTCGCAGCTTGCCGAGGCGCTCGGCACCAGTCAGAGCGCCGTCAATCGCATCGAGCGCGGCAACCAAAACATCAGCCTTGAGATGATCGCCCGTATCGGTGAAGCACTGGACAGCGAAATCGTCTCTCTGGGCTACGCGGGCCCGATGCATCTGCGGGTGGTCGGCGGTCGTCGGCTGTCCGGCGCGATCGACGTCAAGACGAGCAAGAACGCGTGTGTGGCCCTGCTCTGCGCCTCGCTCCTCAACAAGGGGCGCACGGTGCTGCGCAGGGTCGCCCGCATCGAGGAGGTCTACCGCCTTCTGGAGGTGCTGAGCTCCATCGGGGTGCGCACCCGGTGGATCAACGGCGGTGTCGACCTCGAACTCGTGCCGCCGGCCGAGCTGGACATGGCCGCCATCGATGCCGAGGCCGCCGTCCGCACGCGCTCGATCATCATGTTCCTCGGCCCGCTGCTGCACCGCATGGACAGCTTCAGGCTGCCGTACGCCGGCGGCTGCGACCTCGGCACCCGGACCATCGAGCCGCACATGATCGCGCTGCGCCGGTTCGGTCTGGACGTCGCGGCGACCGAGGGCCAGTACCACGCCCGGGTCGACCGGCAGGTCCGCCCCGACCGTCCGATCGTGCTGACCGAGCGCGGCGACACCGTGACGGAGAACGCGCTGCTCGCGGCCGCCCGCCACGACGGCGTCACCGTCATCCGCAACGCCTCCTCCAACTACATGGTCCAGGACCTGTGCTTCTTCCTGGAGGCCCTCGGGGTCAGGGTCGAGGGCATCGGCACCACCACCCTCACCGTGCACGGCGTGCCGCACATCGACGTGGACGTCGACTACTCCCCCTCCGAGGACCCGGTCGAGGCGATGAGCCTGCTGGCCGCGGCCGTGGTGACGGAGTCGGAGCTGACGGTGCGCCGGGTGCCGATCGAGTTCCTGGAGATCGAGCTCGCGGTCCTGGAGGAGATGGGGCTCGACCACGACCGCACACCGGAGTACGTCGCCGACAACGGCCGCACCCGGCTGGTCGACCTCACGGTGCGCCCCTCCAAGCTGGAGGCGCCGATCGACAAGATCCACCCGATGCCGTTCCCCGGGCTGAACATCGACAACGTCCCGTTCTTCGCGGCGATCGCGGCGGTCGCGCAGGGCCAGACCCTCATCCACGACTGGGTCTACGACAACCGCGCGATCTACCTGACGGATCTCAACCGGCTGGGCGGACGCCTCCAACTCCTCGACCCGCACCGGGTACTGGTGGAGGGACCGACCCGCTGGCGCGCCGCCGAGATGATGTGCCCGCCGGCCCTGCGCCCCGCCGTGGTCGTCCTGCTGGCGATGATGGCGGCCGACGGCACGTCGGTGCTGCGCAACGTCTACGTCATCAACCGGGGTTACGAGGACCTGGCCGAGCGGCTCAACTCGGTGGGGGCGCAGATCGAGATCTTCCGCGACATTTGATGGGCATCTCTGGGACGTCTCTGGGCCTTCGGGCCCGCGCCGGGCCACGGGCCACGCCGCAGAGGCTCTGCCGACCGGCCGAAGGCTCCGGGTGTCAGCCGACTGCCGGGACCGTTCCCGCCAGTCGGCTGACGGCGAGTTCCGCGAGCAGTGCGGCCCCGTCGGCGAGCACGGAATCGTCGAAGGAGGCCTGTGCGGAATGGTTGTACGGCGCGGTGTCGGGGTCACGGTCCGAAGGACAGGCACCGAGCAGGAGGTAGGCGGACGGCACCCGCTCGGCGACGTAGGAGAAGTCCTCGGAGCTGGAGACGGGGCGGGACAGGTCCACGAAGCGGTCTGCGCCCAGCAACCCGCGGGCCACCGAGGCCGCGAAGTCGGTCTCCGCCGGGTCGTTCACCGTGGGGGGATAGCCCTCCTCCCACCGGACATCAGCCGTCAGCCCATGGGCCTCGGCCACACCTCTGATGGTGCGGAGCGCCTCCTCGCGCAAGCTCCCGCGGGCCTTCGGTGTGAAGGAACGGGCTGTCGCCTCGTAGCCGGCCGTGGCCGGGATGACGTTGGCCACCTCCCCCGCGTGGATGCTGCCGACCGTCACGATCACCGGGTCGAAGACGTCGAACCGCCTGGTGACCATGGACTGCAGGGCAAGGACCGTTTCACACACCACCGGTACGGGGTCCAGGGCGCTGTGCGGAACGGAGCCGTGCCCACCCCGGCCGTGTACCGTCACCTTGATCGTGTCGGAGGACGCCATCAGGGTCCCGGGACGACTGGCGACCACACCGCAGGGCAGCGCGGCCGAAGCCACGTGCAGCGCGTAGGCCGCCACCGGCGGGGCGCCGGCGGCCTCGAGCACCCCCTCTTCGATCATCAACCGTGCGCCGGCACCCTCCTCCTCGCCAGGCTGGAACATCAGCACCACCGAGCCCCGCACCTCGTCCCGCCTGTGGAGCAGTTCATGCGCGGCGCCCACCAGCATCGCCGTGTGCAGGTCATGCCCGCAGGCGTGCATGGGCGCACGGACGGCCGACCCGGGCGGCGTTCCCGGTTCCGCCACGGGCAGGGCGTCCATGTCGGCGCGGAGCAGCACCGTGGGTCCCGGGCGCGTGCCTTCCACGACGGCGGTCACCGAGCTGAGCCGACGCCCGGTGGTGATCCGCAGTCCGAGGCCCGACAGGGCCCCGAGGACCAGTTCCTGTGTGCGTGGCAGGTGCAGTCCGGTCTCGGGCACCCGGTGCAGTGCGCGCCTCAGCCGCACCAGTCGGCGTTGCGCGGCAGCCCGCCCGGACTGTCCTCGGCTCGCAGGCGGCGGCCCTGCGACCGGTGTCCGGGCCGTCTCGGCCATCGCCTTCTCAGCCGCCGTTTCAGCCATCGGCCTTCGCCAGGAATCCACTGATGGCCTCGGTGATCTCCTTCGGCTTCTCCTCCTGGGGGAAGTCGCCGCAGTCCGGCAGTACGACCAGGGTCGCGTCGGAGAGCAGGGACTCGAAGCGTCGGCCGGTGGACACGGGGACGAGCCGGTCCTCCGCGCCGAAGAGCAGCAGGGTGGGTACCGCGAGGCCGCTGATCGGCTCGGCCAGTGCGTCGAAGCGCTCGCCGTAGCTCAGCCGCAGTTGCAGACCCACCCGGGCCATCTGGGCACCCTGGCGCCGCAGTTGCCGGAAGTAGCGGTCCACCACCCCCGGCTCCGGGTGATAGCCGGGGCCATGGGCCGCCAGCCACCGCCGCTCGAACATCCCCTTCGGGAACAGACGGGCGATCCAGGCGCCCAGCCACCGGTGGGCGAGCAGCCGGTACAGCGTCAGGTTCGCCTCCGACTCACCGAGAGCCCCGGCCGCCATGAGGACCAGACGGTCCACCCGCTCGGGACGCCGAGCGGCGAACCAGGCGGCGAGTGAACCCCCCATCTGGCTGCCGACGAAGACCGCACTGCCGATGCCCAGTTCGTCGAGGAGTTCCTCCACGAGCCGGACCCAGTGAGCGGCGTCCCATCGGCCGTCCCCGGGCGCGGGTGTGTCGCCGCTGCCCGGCAGGTCCACCAGGATCACCCGGTAGTGGCCGGTGAACGCGGGATGGATGTTGCGCCAGGTGAACGCCGAGGTCAGAAAGCCGTGCAGGAAGACCAGCGCCGGCCCGTCCGGTCGCCCCCTCTCGTAGACGCGGACCTGCCCACCCGCCACGTCGACCAGGCGCCCGGCGTGGGTCTCCTCCGGTGCCGGGGTCACCGCTCCGCCCCGAAGAACTCGGTGACGATCTTGTTGAACGGCAGCGGAGCCTCGACCGGGGGCACATGTGCGGCGGGCAGCAGTTCGAGCGACGCGCCCGGGATCGCCGCGGCGAGCGCCTCGGTGACGGACGGCGGGAAGAGCATGTCCTCCGCTCCTCCGATCACCAGGGTGGGGCTGTGTATCGCGCCGAGCGCGGCCAGGAGATCGTGCTCGCGCGCCTGGCCGTAGATGCTGCGCAGCGCCGCGACGGTGTACTGGTCGAACATCGCCCGCCGAAGGTGCGTCTCCATCCGGGTCATGCGTTCCCAGCCGGCGGCCGAGAACAGGAAGCTCTTCAGTACCTCCCAGAAGTTCGGCAGGTCGTCGCGGTCGAGGAAGCCGTTGAGCATGTTCAGGAAGATGCCCGTGGAACTGCCCGGCCGGCCGAAGGTCGCGACCAGCGCGAGTCGGTGAACCCGGTGGGGATGGCGCAGGGCGAAGTGCTGGGCGACGAGACCGCCGTGGGAAAGCCCGAGTACGGATGCCCGGGGGATGCCCAGTTCCTCAAGGAGCCGGTCCAGATCGTCGGCGTGCTCCGCGTTGGAGGGGAAACCCTGTGAGGACGGAGAGTCGCCGAAGCCGCGCATGTCGTAGGTGATGACGGAGAAGTGCTGGGAGAGTTCGGGAATCTGCCGTATCCAGGTGCCGGCCAGTGTCGACACCAGGACGAGCGGCGGGCCCTCCCCCTGTGTGCGGTAGCTGATCGCGCCGTTGCCGAGTTCCAGGGTCTGTCGCGTCATGGTCATCCCCTCACGCTGAGCCACTGTGCCCCGGCGCCGTAGATCTCCTCGATCTTGTGCCGACGGGGCTTGCCGGTTTCGGTCAGACAGCCGTCCTCGACGGAGGGCATGGCAGCGACGACCGAGAAGCTGTGGAGGCGCTCCCAGGGGTGCAGTCGCTCGTTCACCACCTTGAGCGCGGCCCGGCATTCGTCCTCGCTCCCGGCTCCCTCCGGGGAGGCCGGATCGAAGAACAGCACGGCGCCCAGGCGAGATCCGTCGGTCTTCATCACGGCGCACAGCCCGGCGCCGGTGGCGGCCGCGGCGGATTCCTCCACGGAGCGCAGGAAGACCTTCTCGCCGTTGGGCAGAGCCACGAAGTCCCGCATGCGTCCGTAGACGGTCACGTAGCCGTCCTCGTCGACAGCGCCGACGTCGCCCGTCGGCCACCAGACGTCCGGGTCCCGTACCACGGGGACGATGCGGGGCCCCAGCACCTCGCCGTAGAGGAAGGGGGTGGGGGTACGGACCAGGATCTCGCCGGTGGCCGGGTCCGTCCTCACGTCCCCCCAGGGGATGGGACGGCCGACGGTGCCCGGGCGGGTGGCCCCGGGGACGTTGAGGCCGATCATTCCGAGTTCGGTGGTGCCGTAGACCTCGTAGACCGGCAGCCCGCCGGCGTGCAGCTCGGCGAGCAGCGCCGGATCGGTGGGCGCGCTGCCCACGAAGACCGCCTTCAGGGCCGTCCCGAACACCGACGCGTAGGCCTTCGCCATGCCGCCGTCGGTGCCCTCCAGCCCCTGTCGCCGCGCGATGTCCTGTGCTCGCTTGTGCAGGTGCTGCAGCGAGCGCGGTACGGCCACGTGAAGGGTGGGGGACAGGTCGGCGCTGTCCGTCGTGATGCGGGCCGGGTCGCTGAGGACGAAGTCCATCCCCTGGCCGAGACCCCAGTACAGCATCATGCGCTGCGGCAGGTGGGACAGCGGCAGGTAGAGCAGCAACCGGTCCTGGCCACCGAATCCGTACAGTTCGGCGAACCGGTCCATGGTGTACAGCAGCGGGGCGGAGTGGACCGCGAAGAGTTTCGGTTCGGAGAGGGTGCCGCTGGTCGAAACGATGGTGAACGGGCCGTTTCCCCGGTCCACCGGCTCGAAGGTGTCCTCGGCGGCCTCGGCTTCGCCGATCAGGCCGACCACCGACGGCGCCGCGTCGGCGCTGCCCAGGACCACCACGTCCATTCCCGCGGCGCGGAAGGCGGCCGCGCAGCCCGCCTGGTCGGTGAGGACCGTACGGCAGCCGGCTTCGCGGGCGGTGGCCACGGCCCGGTCCTGCGGGGCGCTCGGGTACAGCGCCACCGAGACGGCCCCGGTCAGCAGGACCGCGAGATCGGCCAGGACCCATTCGTATGACGTCGCGCCGTGTATCGCGACCCGGGAGCCGGGGGTGACGCCCCGCCGCCGCAGGGCAGCGGCGAGCAGCAGGGCGTCACGGTGGCACTCCGGATAGGACACGGACGTCCGGACCCCACCGCGCCGACACAGCAGAGAACTCGACGTCATGCTCGGCATGGCGGCGACGATCTCGGTGAGCGAACAGGATCCGACAGCCATGGTCATGCCATTGGTGTCCATGTCATCCGATCCGCGGGGCCGCGGTGGCCAGGTCCGAGCCGCCTCGCTCCAACGCGTCGGTGAACAGCTGGGCGTAGGCCCGGAGGGTGTACTTCCAGGCGGCGACCATCACCGTGTACGCCTCCTCGGACTCCGCGCAGCGCTCGAATCCCTTGCGGACGGTCTCGATGTGCTCCTGGTCCTCGGTCGAGTGCACTCGGAGGAAGGACAACGCGTCCTTGGCGAAGTCGTACTGCCGCATCGCCTCGGCCACCTTGGGGGCGAGAGTGGCCCCGAGCCCCTCGGTGGCGGCGGCGAAGCCGATGATGCCCGCCGGTTCGGCCGCGCGGGCCAGGTAGTGGTTCTGTCCCACCATCGTCCAGGTGCCGAGGCCCGGGACGGCACCGAGGTACCCGTCGGGGTCGATGCCCAGCTTCTTCAGGTCGCGCACACAGAGCCTGTTGTGGTGCCGCTCGTCGCGCGCCAGGTCCAGGAACCAGTCCTGCAGCCACTCGCTGTCGCTGTGCGAGGCGGCGGCCGCCAGAAAGTAGGGGGTCTGGCTCACCAGGTGGTAGGTCTCGCGCAGATAGGCCGCGTAGACCTCCTCGGTGAGCGTCCCCTTCAGGATGCACTCGATGAAGGGGTGCTTCTCGATGTACTCCGCCAGCACGGGCGCGGTCTCGGCCTCCGCCCGCTCGTACGCGGTCGTGGTCATCTCATACCTCCACAAGGCCCAGCTTGGACATCGTCTCGTCGAACCGCGCCCGGGTGCGCGGGATGTAGTCGGCCTCGACGAAGCCCTGGCCGATCGCCCACGAGATGGTCTGCGACAGTTCGCCGCCGAGATAGTTCTCGAGATGCTCCGAGTACCACTTGCAGTACTCGATGCCCCGACGCCGGGTGTCCTCGTCCTCGTCGAGCAGCCGCTTGGCCACCGTCAGGCCGAAGCCCATGTGACGGCGCTCCTCGCGCTCGATGCGGGCGAACTCCGGGAAGTACTCGGGCTTGTTCCGGCCGAGCTGGTGCAGTTCCTCCATGGCGAGCACGCCCTCGGCATAGAGGTTCAGCCCGATGAGGACCTCGATCTCGTCGTCGCTCTCGAACAGCCGGCGGAAGCGCTGGTCGATGTCGTCGATGCGGTACTTGTCGTGGTCGAACTCGTCCCAGACCAGTCCCAGCCGCTCGACACCCTCCTTGAACAGACGGGCGTGCACGACCTCGTCGGACGCGTGGTGGAGGAGGTACGACTTCTCACGCAGGTCCTCCCGCCGCGGGATCCAGCGGGCGCACAGGTCGATGATCTCCAGCTCGGAGTAGTAGAAGTTCAGGTACACGGTCAGCACGAGGTCCAAGGCGTTCTGGCCGTGCTTCTCGATGATCTCGTCCTTGAGAGTCGGGGTGCTCATGGCGGTGCCTCCTTCACTCCGGATGTGCCGACGCGGCGGAGAAGATCTCCTCGACGTCGATGGACAGGGCTTTGAGGAACCTGCTGGTGAGGTTGTACGTGCCGATCGCGAGCACGATGTTGACGATCTCCGCCTCGCTGAACACCTCACGCAGCCGCTTGCGCAGTTCGTCGGTGGTGCCGTCCGGATCGTGCGTCAGCCGGTCGGCGAGTTCGAGGATCAGCGCCTCCCTGGGGTCGAACACCTGCGCCTGGACCACCGAGTTGCCGACGGCGCCGATCTCGTGCTCGTCCATGCCGGCCTTGCGCGCCGAGGCACTCATGTGAGCCACGCAGTAGGTGCACTCCTGGGCCTTCGCGGTGCCGAGTGCCGCCAGGGCACGCAACCGTGGGCCGATGGTGGGCGAGGCGTAGATCTGCGCCCAGAAAGGGACGAACGTCTGAAGCAGGTCCGGGCAGTGTGCCATCGCCCGGAGGATGTTCGGCACGAACCCGTATTCCTCGCGGACCGCGGCGAAGGTGGATCGCACCTCCGGTGCGACGTCCTCGTCCTGCTGTAGGTCGACGAATGCCATCGGAGCCTCCTCTCAGTCCTTCGCCGGTTCCTGGGGCTCGAACAGCCCGAAGGCGATGGCCTCGTGCACCAGTGCCCGGGCCCGGTCCGGCGGTTCGAGCTCCTTGTCCACCAGCAGGCCGATGAGGTCGTCGGCCGATCGGCTGCCGTCGGCCAGTTCCCGCAGCGCCGCCAGCGCCGGGGTGAGCGGCATGCTGGTGCCGGAGGAGTGGCGAAGGACCGGCGACGGCCTCAGATGTCCGCCGTCCACGGCGAGATCCTCCCCGACCTCGATCTCCTCGGACGGTACGACGGGCTGCTTCCAGTCCACGTTGACGCCGACCGTCTTGCCGTCGAAGACCCCTTCGATGGTGCTGCGCAGGTCCGCGGGGACGTCCAGCTGTTCCAGGTACCTGCGGTACCAGGAACGGTGCTGGAAGGCACCGGCGATGAGGGAGATGAAGGCCTTCTCCGGTTCGATTCCCGGCACGTCGAACTGGCTGCGGGCGTGCCAGAAGTAGGACTCCTTCGACCCGCCATGACCGCCGTAGAGGAAGTAGACCTGGGCGCGGAGCCGCTCGAACTCCTTGCGGTAGGCACTCTCGTAGAAGTCCAGCACCGTGTCACGGCCGAGCTCGGGCTTGTCCAGGATGGTGTTCACGGCGGTCGCGGCCAGGTACCCACTGAGCATCGACAGGTGCACTCCGGTCGAGAACAGCGGGTCGATGAAGCAGGCGGCGTCGCCGACGGCGATGTAGCCGTCCCCACTGAACCGGTCGTAGATGTACGACCAGTCGCGCTGGGCGTGCATCTTGTCCACCTGTTCGGCGCCCTGCAGCCGCTCGGCCAGCTCGGGTGTCCGCTCCAGGCAACTTCGGTAGTAGTTGTCCAGCCCGGCTTCCTTGTTCTTGAGGTACGACTGGCGGTCGACGACGACGCCGACGCTGGTGATGTCGTCGCGCAGTGGGATGAACCACCACCAGCCCTCGTCGAAGGTGGGCAGGAAGGTGTTGCCGGCGTCCAGCCCGGCCGGGCGCTCGGCCCCGCGCCAGTAGGTCCACATGGCCATGTTCTTGAGGTACGGGTCCCACTCCTGCTGATGCAACCGCTTGGTGACCAAGCCGCCCTGTCCCGAGGAGTCCACGAGCCAGCGGGCGGTCACGGATCCGGGCTTGTCGTCGGCGTCCCTGTAGTCGACCCGTACGGTGCCGTCGTCGCCGATCACGAAGTCCGTGACGCGGTGCTCCTCGCGGGCGTCGACGCCGTGCTCGCGGGCGTTCTCCAGCAGCATCTGGTCGAAGGGGCCGCGTTCGACCTGGTAGCCGTAGTCGTACGGCATGGCCAGCGCGTCCTTGAAGTACACCGTCCACGGCTCGCGGCGTTCCCCCCAGACCCACTCGACGCCGTACTTCTTGATGAACCCGGCATTCTCCAGTTTCTCCAGGACACCGATCTTCTTGAGCAGGTCGGCGGTGCCGGAAAGCAGCGATTCGCCGATGTGGTAACGCGGGAACTTCGCCGCCTCGAACAGAATGACGCGCTTTCCGTACTGAGCCAGCAGGGTGCTCGTCATGGAACCCCCGGGCCCACCGCCGATGACTACGACGTCGTACTCGGATGCGGAGTCCGTCATTTTTTCTCCCGTCCCGGTGCTTCAGTGGTAGACGTCAACCGTGCTGTCGTACTCGTTGAGATAGCGGTAGAACGAGGCACTGGTTCGGAACGGCCGCGAGAACAGCTCGGCAACACGCAGGAGCAGAGCGATGCTCCGTCCGGAACCTTCGAGTTCCGTGTCGATGAACTCCTTTCCGGTTTCCTCGAAACCGAGCGCGACCAGCGGGGCGATGGGCGTGGTCGCGGTCTCGGTGAAGAGATCGGCCACGATGTGCGTGGCATTGTGGACGACGCACCAGTGAATACAGCCCTTCACCAGAGCGGCGAGCACCCCGTACGGCATCTGGTCGTACCGCCGGTTGCGGTACTCGGGGAGGATCATCAGCCGCTGACATTCGATGAGCCGTCGGCGGGGGCCGCGCAGATCGTCGATGGCGACGAACTGCTCGATGGGCAGTCCGTCGGCCCCGTCCTCCACCAGCCGCATCGTGCCGACCACCCGGCCCTCGGCACGGGCGAGCAGATAGGTGGACTGCGCGTCGTACCGATCCTTGTGCCGGGGACCCTCCGCCGCGGGCAGCCAACCGCACTCCTCCCCGTACACCGCCTCCCACAGCGCGTCCACGGCTTCGAAATCCGCTTCGGTCGAGGCGATGTACAGGAAGAAGGGCTGATCCGCGTCTTTGGGCTCCTCCCGGAATTCCCAGCCGGCGAGGCGTTTTCCTGCGGTTTTCCGGGGCGCCGGCCGATCGCCGGCAATGATCAGATCCTGGGATTCCGACCCGCTCTTCATAGGCACCACCCTTATTTCGTCGGGAAGTACGGAAGGAACCTCGATGCGCAGCGGGCAAGCCGCACGGCCCCGCTTGAGGATTTTGGGATGCATTCGGCATAACTGTGCGATGTGCGTGACAACGCGCTCGTCGTAGAAGTCAAGCGACCAGATAGCGCTTGCGACTTGCCGAACCTAGCGGTGCCGATCGACACAGAGCAACAAGGCCGGACAAGGGCTGCACCGATATCCGGCCGCCTGCGGGCAACACTCCGGCGTCACAGCTCATCACACACGCAACACCCGTTGTCTGCATGCCTGCTCGGGTGGCCCAGCGGAACCGTTCCGCACATTGGCCAATTGACGCCACAGAGCCCTTGTGAACGGCATGCGAAACGTTTCGTCAAGAGGTTACTACAAGACCCGAAGGCGATATTCGGCCAACAGTTCACCACACCATTGGCGGATTATCGCGATTCTGCAATTCTCGACCCTCGGGTCCGCCGTCGATGCCCTCCCGGCGCTCAGCAGGTTCGCGCGCCCAGGCTCAGGTCGAACATCCGTCCACCGTGACGCGGATACCGCAGTGCCCCCGACGATGTGGGCACCTTCCGCTGAACACGCCTGCTCGCGGCTTCGATCCGCGCGCTCGGGCCCTGCCCTCGGTCTCCCGGACAGTTGACAACGGAGCGTGTCATGGACGTGATGACAGCCATCCTCACCCGCCGCAGTGAACACTTCCTTGCCGATCCGGCCCCGTCGGACGACGAACTCACCTACCTTCTGCGCGGTGCGGCGACCGCTCCGGACCACGGAACGCTCAAGCCGTGGCGGTGGATACTGCTGCGCGGCAAGGACCGCGTCGTGCTCGGGGACTGCCTGGCGGACGAACATCCGGGGCAGGCCTCGGACCGGATGGCGGCCCGCATGCTGAGTGCACCGCTCCTGGCCGTACTCGTCTTCGCGCCGCGACCGAACGCCAAGGTGCCGGAATGGGAGCAGCTCGCCGCCACCAGCTCCATGACGCATTCGCTCATGCTTCTCCTGCATGCGCGGGGCTACGGAAGCATCTGGCGTACCGGGCGGCTCGCCGAAAGCACGGCAGTCCGTTCCCTGCTGCGGATCGACCCGGCTGAATCGCTTCTCGGCGGCCTCTGGGTGGGTACACCGGATCCTGCCAAGGAGCGCCCCCGGCGGCCACTGGAAGACGTGTCCCATCGGATATCGGTGTTCAGGGCGACTGAGCAGACCGCCGTGGAACACGTCTCGCACGCCGTGTGACTCCGCTCTTCGGCCGGTGTTCCGAAGCGCGTTCGTGACGCCCCCGTCCGCGCCGGCCTGAGCCGTGGGCGGCGGGGACCGGAAAGCAGAGGAACGCATGACAGAACTCCAAGCGGCGATCCTCCTCGCCGATCTCGCACTGATCCTCGTCCTGGCCCGGTTGGCCGGCCGACTGGCCCGCGCGCTGGGACAACCACCCGTCCTGGGAGAGATCGTCGGGGGAATCCTGGTGGGTTCCACTCTCTTCGACGGAGCCATCGCCGAGACGCTGTTCCCGCACGAGGTCCGCCCCTATCTCGGCGCCCTCGCGAACATCGGGCTCGTGCTGTTCATGTTCGTCGTGGGCCTGGAGTTCGACTTCTCCCGGCTGCACGGAAGCGGGCGGGTCGCCGGCGTCACCGCGCTGGGCGCCACCGTGGTGCCGTTCGGACTCGGCTGCCTGCTCGCCCTCCACCTCGCCGCCTCCCATCAGGCGACGAGCCGCCTGAGCTTCGTCCTCTTCATCGGCGTGGCCCTGTCGGTGACCGCGTTCCCCGTGCTCGCGCGCATCCTCGACGACCGCGGGATGACCGGAACCAGAGCCGGGACGCTCGCACTGTCCGCGGCAGCGGTGTGCGACTTGGCCGTGTGGACCATGCTCTCCTTCGTCCAGGCGCTCGTCGACGGGGACGGCCGGGATCACTGGCGGGTGACCCTGGCCATCCCCTTCGCGCTGTTCCTTTACGTTGGCGTCAGGCCGCTGCTCACGAAGATCCTGGTCCGGCAGGGAGCCGGCCGCCCGCTGACCGGTAACAGCCGCGTGGTACTGCTCAGCGGTCTGCTCGCGTCGTCCGCAATGACCCAGTGGCTCGGGCTGCACTTCGTGTTCGGCGCGTTCCTGTTCGGACTCGTCGTACCGCGCTCCGCGAACAGTGGCTACCGGCAGGAGGTGACCCAGGACATCAAGTCCGCCACCAACCTGCTGCTCCCGGTCTACTTCATCGTCGCGGGGCTCAACGTGGACCTGTCCGAGGTGGGACTCCAGGGACTGGGCGAACTGTCCCTGATCATGCTGGTCGCTGTCACCGGGAAGTTCGGGGGCGCCTGGCTCGCGGCCAGATCCCAGGGGATGCCGCCACGCGACTGCGCGGTTCTCGCCACGTTGATGAACACCCGCGGCCTGACCGAACTCGTAGCGCTGAGCGTCGGTTTGCAGGCCGGCATTCTCGACGAACGGCTCTACTCGCTGATGACCGTCATGGCCGTGGTCACCACCGCTGCCACCGGTCCACTGCTGGCGTGGCTGGCCCCTCGGCGGGAGAGCGCGAAGGCGTTCGGGAGACCGGACGACCAGAGCCGGACGGCACCCGCTCGCTCCCCGGCGGCGCAGGTGCCCGGCGAGGGACAGTCCCCGCCGTAGCCCGGCGGACCGAACACCGGTCACTGGCGGGAGGTCGGCTCCGGTTCGGGGCCGGTCGGCACGGGCCTGTGCGGTGTCCGCCCACCAGGGGCACGGGTGAGGACCACGCCGACGACCACCAGACAGGCGCCGACCAGTGTGTTCCAGGACAGGGGTTCGGACAGCAGCAGCGTCCCGAACAAGGTGGACCAGAGGGGAATCACGTACGTGACGGTGGAGGCGATGGTCGGCCCCGCGACCCGGATGACCCTGAGGTTGAGGATGTACGCGATGCCGGTGCCGAGCGCGCCCAGCACGGCCAGGGCAGCGAGGCCCTTCGCACCCGGGACCTCCGGGGCACCGTTGAGAAGGGGGGCGAGCAGCGCGAGTTCGACCGTCGCACAGATGAGTTGGACCGTCGACAGCGCCACGGCGGAGCCGTCACGGCCGGAGAAGAACCGGCGCGTGTACGCGAAGCCCGCGCCCAGGCAGACGGTCGAGGCGATACAGGCCAGGCTGCCCACGAGGGACGCGCCGCCGAGTCCCTGCCACACGCCGAGCACGACCAGCACCCCGCAGAAGCCGACCGCCAGTCCGGACAGCCGCCGCGCTGTCAGCTGCTCCTGCGGGACGAGAGCCAGCGCGAACAGCAACGTGGAGAGAGGGGTGACCGCGTTGAAGACGCCGGCCAGCACAGAACTGACATGGGTCTCCCCGAAGGCGAGGAAGGAGAAGGGCAAGGCGTTGAGCAGCGCGGCCACCGCGAGGGCGTGGCTCCAGGTCGCGCGGGAGCCCGGAAGCGCGTCCCGTCGCACCAGGCAGATCGCGCCCAGTGCCAGAACACCGAAGAAACAGCGGCCGAAGGCGACCCAAACCGGAGCCACTCCTTCGTCCAACGCGACCTTGATCAGGGCGAAGCTGGAACCCCACACGACCGACAGGGCCAGAAAGCTTGGCATCCACCGGACGGTTTCCCCGTGTACCGACCGGCCGATCGTTCCCGTTCTCACAACGTCCCGTCCTCAAAGTCTTGACGAATCGCATTGCCGCCTTCGCCGCAAGATTGTGCAAGAACGGGACGCGTGCGTCCAACAAGTAATCAGAAACCCGCCATGAACATCCCTCATGACCATAATGAGATCCAGTCAACTTCGCACTCGTCCGATGTTGTATGCCGATCAGCCGAATGCTAACGTGGCCGACACCAATCCAATTCGCGGGACGCGATATTTGCCGTGCCCGCCGGTGCGGGCACGGCCGTAAAACGGGGGGACAGAAAGCACGATGTGTCGAATAATTCTTGCTCGGGGTGACTTCGACTCCGATGCGATGGTGAACGCCGCCCTGGCCATGAGCACCGGGCGCACCGCCGACCACGAGAAGCCGGAGCAGACCCACGCCCACGGATGGGGTGCGGTCTGGCGGGATCCGGAGGCCGAGGGCGGACTCGGGGTCCACCGTGACGTGCGGTCCCTGGCCGAGAGCGTCGAGGAGTCGCCACTGCGGTCGGTGCGCAGCGACTTCCTGGCCATCCATGTGCGCCACGCGACCCTGGAGCACCACCGGGGCCCGGACTTCACCCACCCGCTGGAACGCATGAATTCCGATCCGGCCTGGTACTTCATGCACAACGGGTATCTGCCCACCGTCCACCGCCGGCTCGGACTGCTGGCCTCGACGTTCGACACGGCCGAGTACTTCCAGTACATCGTGCCGGGGGAAGGCAGCCGACTCGACCCGGACGAGACACTGGCACGACTGCGCTCGATACCGCCGGGCGGCCTGGCGGCAAACGCTGTCGCCGTGAACCGGGAACGTGCCTACGTCATCCACTGGTCGCCTGAGGAAAATCCCTTTCCGCGCTACTTCGGAATGTTTCGCCTGAACCTTCCCAACTCACTCGTGATTGCCTCGGAAATAATTCCCGAGCTTTCCCCGGCAGCAGAATGGGAACCTCTCAAACCGGAGCAGATCCTCGAAATTGATCTCGACTCGGAGTGGTACTGAAAAGGAGCAGAAGTGGGATCAGAGGTCCACACGGCCACGGCTACGGCAACGACGAACCGCTGGGATCGCGTGGTGCGCCGGGTCGGCATCGACCCGATCGAGCCCGACTTGTTGCGGCGGCTGATCGACGGGGACATCGCCGTCCTCGTGCTCAGGGGTCTGCTGCCGAGTGAGAACTTCGCGCGGCACAGGCAACTCGTCAACGACATGTTCGACCGCGCGTCGACCACCTACTACGCCAACGGACATCTGACCACCATCGGCTCGTATCTGGCGAAGCACCTGTCCGACGTGGACGAGTACTTCGCGGAGAGCGAGAAGATCGCCCAGGTCACCGCGGATGCCTCCTTCACGCTCGGGGACGACGTCAGGGCGGGGCTCGCCCGGGCGCTGTCACTGCGCTCGCTGGATGTGGCCGAGGAACCCGACGGCCGGCGCTATGCCGACGTCTGCGTACGGATTCACCCCGACGGGGTGGCCAACCCCATGCACAACGACAAGATCATCCGGGACGCGGCCGGACTCGACCTGGTGGTCTCCCGCCTGCTGTACCAGCTGAGTTGTGTCATCTGCGTCCAGGAGTGCGACACCGGCGGCGAGGCCAAGGTCTACGCGAAGCCGTGGGAGCCGCAGGACGAGAAGTTCAAGATCCCCAACGGCCTCGGCTACGAGTACGGCGTCGTGGAGGGCGTACCCGCCCATGAGTTCAAGCCGCAGGCGGAAGACGTGTACCTGATCAACCCGACGTATTACCACGAGATTCTCCGGGTCGGCGGTGACACCAGGGTCACGGTCGGGTTCTTTCTAGGGTTCTTCGACGACACGCTGGACAGCGCTGTCACTTGGGGCTGAGTGGGTTCGCTCGGAATCGGCGGGACGGGGCTGCGGGCCACCGCTGCCACGTCCCGCGGTTCAGCCCGCCCGAACGGCTCGTTGCACTCGGCGAGGGGCTTCACCATCATGAGTGGACTGAATGAGTCTCCGGGCCACTTGAGAGCGGTTCATGAACATCGGCATTTCACATCTGCGGGCTTTCGTCGCCGTCCTCGACTGCGGCAGTTTCAGCCTCGCCGCCGCCGAACTGGGCATCAGCCAATCAGCGGTGTCGCACTCCGTGGCCACGCTCGAACGCTCGCTGGGCGCTCCTGTGTTCGTCCGCAGCAGCGGGGTGCGACTCACTGTTCTCGGAGAGCAGATCCTCGTCCACGCCCGCCAGGTGGTCGGTGCCTACGGCGCCATTCGTGACGTGGCGAGCCAGCATGGTGGGCAGCCGTCCGGAACGGTTCGGATCGCCGCGACCCCCACCGCCTGTCAGGGAGTTCTGCCGCAGTTGCTGCACCGCTGGCAGCACGAGTTCCCCCTGGTCACGGTCGTGGTGCTCGAGGGCGACGATGCCGAGGTCGAGTCATGGCTGGGCGAGGGCGCCGTGGAGCTGGCCGTGCTCATCGACCGGCCCTCCGATGCCGGGGTGCTGCTGACCACCGATCACTTCCACGCGCTGCTGGGAAGCGATCATCCGCTCGCGGGCGAGGCCGAGATCGACATCGCCGACCTCGACGACGACTCGATGATCGTCTCCACAAGCGGCTGCGAGGAGTACGTACGGAAGGTCTACCGGTTGGCCCACCGCTCATTGCGCCCAGGTCACCGCGTCCGGGACATGGGGACCCTGCTCGCCATGGTGCGCAGCGGCCTCGGGGTGTCCGTCGTCCCCGGGCTGACCTCGGCGATGCTGGACCACCGGCTTGTCATGATCCCATTACGGCAGTACGTCAGCCGCGACCTGACGCTCACCGGCCCGATCGGACGGCCGTGGCACAAGGCCGCGCAGGTCCTCGTGGAGTCGTGCCGGCAGGTCCCCTCCCAGCCGCTCCCCGGACAGCAGGGCACCCGGCTCACCCTGACAACCAGCCGTGGAGCGGCGCGGCGGGCGAGAACGGCCCGGTCCGAGGCCGGCTGAGGATCAGCCGCGCCGACGGCAGGCGGCATCGGCGGCGGCGAGCATGGCGTCGTACAGGTGCTGCGCCTTCTCGGGGGACTTCTCGATGGCGACCAAGCCCAGTTTGCCGACGCCGGGGAGCGCGCCGAGCACGTAGAAGACGACGCCGGTGCGCGTCGCCCGGCTGTAGTGCAGTCCCTCGCGCAGAGCGATGTCGACGACCTCCTCGGGCCGCAGCAGTTCATATCCCTCACGCTGGGCTCGGTCGCTGGCGACATAACAGCGTGGTTCGCCCTCAGGCGTCAGGTATTCACCGGTGTCCTGCGCGTACGTACCCTCGACCGCCCCGTGCAGCAGGAAGAACGGCGCGGTGGCGCCCCCCATCCGCAGATTGATCTCCAGCGCGTGAATCCCTTTGCCCGACACCGGGTCCTCGACCAGGAAATCGACGCTGAGGTGGCCCAGTACGCCCTTCGCGGCCAGCGCATCGCCGGCCCGCAGGGCCAATCGCTGAATCTCCGTCCGGTAGGCGGGCCCGGCCGGGAACGTACAGCCCACGAACACCTGCCCCGCCGATCCCCCGAGTACCTGCTCGTGGGTGGACACCACCTGTGCGCCTCGCACCGGGTCGATCTCCAGCTGGACGGACGGGGAACACGCACCCGGCGTGTCGATGAAGCGCTCCACGATGCCGCCCATCTCCCACAGCCGTGCCCCGTAGCTCTCCCAGGTGTCGGACTGCGCGGTGAAGGAGAGTTGTTCCGGCAACCTGGCGCTCACCCACGACTCCAGGTCGGTGGCCGGCGCCCCGGCGTAGGAGAACACCGCGTTGCCGCAGCCCGCAAAGCTGTCGTCGAGTTTGACGACCGCCCGCTCACAGCCCGCGTTCTGGGCTCGCAGCTCGGCAAGGGCCTTGACCAGTCCCTGTTCGTCCCTGATGTCCTCGAACCCCTCGGGTACCGGGACGCCGGCCATGCGCAGCAACTGCCGTCCGCCGCTCTTGGTGCCGCTGGGAGACAGTGCCGGGTCGCAGGCGTAGAGCGGAATGCCCAGTCGCAGCGCCAGCGCCCGCTCCAGGGGAGTGCTGTTGAAGGTGACCAGATAGGCCTGGTCACGGTCGGGGACGGCGGACAGGATGCGGTCGAGCAGTCCATCGTCCTTGAGGATCTTCTCGGTCAGTGGCTGGGAAGATCCGTCCGCGCAGTCGAGCAGCGTCAGCCGACTGCGCGCGTGTCCGGTCGGCAGTGACGAGATCGCTCCGAGGGCGTAGTCGACGACGGTCTGCTGCAGCGGAAGGCTCGTGACGTACAGCATCCGGGCGTCGGGAACGCGGAGGGCCTGGGTGAGAAAGAGGAGGCGCTCCTCGAAGTGGATGACGCCCTTGATCTTGCGGAGTTCTTCGCTGTCGAGGGAGAGACTGGGCACGACGACCAGGGTTGGTGCTTGAGCGCCCCGCCGGGCGAACAGGGCCGGGAGCCGCTGCTGGAGCTGCTCGAACGTCTGCTGACTGGTCGGGCCGTCCGATTGCGTCGCAAGCAGGCCGCTGGTCATCTGTCTTCCTTTCGGCGGGGGGTGCCGGAATGATTCCGTATGGCGGATAATTCCGCTCGCTGTACAGACGCGTCAAAGAATCAGCGTTTTACGGAGTATGAACACCGCTCATCTTGCGACACATGTACGACGGAAAACCGTGCGAGTCCCCACCGGCTGCGAGCACCCCTGGCGAAGCCCCTTTTCCAGCGTTCGCCGACCGCTTCGGCCGCCGCCTGAAAAAACGCGGACCTGCCATTGCCGGTCTCGGAGCAATTCGCCTTCGACATCACCTCTGTTCGCTCTCCCCGCGTTCGGGCTGTTCCCGGAGGTCTTCTCGCGGGGAAGACGAACTGCGCCGCCCGCGGTCGTCGCGCATGCCGACCGCCACGGCCACGGCCGCGAGCAGTCCCGTGGCACCGAACAGCGTCCAGACCATGCTGTTCAGCGCGCTCCACAGCGCCACGCCGACGGCTGGGCCGAGCGCGGTGCCGGCACCGAACACCGCCTGGGACGCGCCCATGTAACGGCTCACCAGCTCGGAACGAGCGGCGGCCTGAGCTGGGTAGGCGACCATCGTGGGCGAGCCCACGGTCTCGCCGAGCGACCAGACGAGGGTGGCCACGACGAATCCCGCGACGCCGAGCGGAAGTGCGTAGGTGGCCACCCCCGCTGCCACCAGCACGATGCCGCTCACGGCTGCCACTCGGTGCGGCCAGTGCTGCACCTTCCTGGTCACCACGAGTTCGCAGGCAATCACGATCAGACCGTTGAGAGAGATCAACATCCCGTAGACGAAGGTGGACAGGCCCGCGTCCCGCACAGCCAGCGGCAGCACGGAGACGTAACTGATGTAGATCGCCGCGTACGCCAGCATGCCCAACAGGAACAACAGGTAACGGGCGTCGCGCAGCACCGTCAGATAGCCGACCGGGGCGAAGCGCTCACCGCTCGGGCGGGTCTTTCGGGGTGTGTCACGCGGCAGCGCCCGCCAGCCGATCGCGGCGCAGGCCAGCGCCGCCGCGGCCTCGGCCCAGAAGAGCAGCGGGTAGGAAACGGAGGCGAGCACCGCGCCGATCAGCGGGGCGGCGGTGGTACCGGCGTTCAGGGCGAGACGGTACATGGCGAAGACCATCACCCTGCGCCGGGGCGCGATCCCCGCGCTGACCACCTCGGCGGAGGCTGGGCGGTAGACCTGGCCGGCGGCACCGAGTGCGGTGACCACGACCAGCAGCAGGGGGTAGGAGCCCACCCAGAGGACGGCGGCGGTGAGCGCGGCGGTGAGCGTCATCGAGCCGCTGATCGCCCTTCGCGTGCCGATCCGGTCCGCCAGCCAGCCGCCGAGCAGTGCTCCGGCGATCCCGCCCGCGCCGTTGGCGCCGAGCGCGATGCCTGCCTGAACGAAGTCGTAGCCGCCCTGGACCAGGTAGAGCACGAGAAACACCTGGAGGAAGCCGCCCAGCCGGTTGACGAAGATCCCGGCGATGACGGCCTTGACCTCGGCCGGAGCTTCCCGCCAGGTCGCCACCACCCCGGTCGCCTCGGCGTCCATGGGCTCCTGACGGGAGGTCACTGCCGGATGTTCCCTTCTCGGAAGTCGGCCTCGCCGGACCCTCCGGCTTCGTCCGCCGGGACCAGGGTGACGGCGTGAGCCGCCGCGTCCAGGGCCTCGGCGCACTCCGCGGCGGTGGCAGCGGTGACAACGATCAGGGCGTAACGGCACGTCACATGCGCGGCCGGCGGAAGCAGCAGTGACTGGCCGGGCTCGGCGAGGATCTCCAGCCGGTCCACGGAGGCGGGCAGCCTGGCCTCGTCGACCTGGACGGATCCGACGACCGTGTCCCGCTCGGGGTACAGGAAGCGGATCGCCGCCGCGCCGTGCGGCCGTACCCGTGCCTGCGGACGGATGCCGAGCCCGAGCGAGGCCGCGGCAAGTCCGGCGTCCACGCCGGTGACCAGGCGGCCGAGATAGGGGATCAGGTCACCGCCGCTTCGCGCGTTGATCTCGACCAGCCGTGGGCCGCGGGCGGTGAGCCTCCACTCGGTGTGGGTCCACCCCCGGGTGAGACCGACGGCCGCGTGCGTCGCGTTGAGGCACGCGGCCAGGGCCGGGTCCTCCAACAGCGGGTCGGCGGCATCGACGGTGTGGCCGACCTCCTCGAAGTGCGGAGGGAAGCCGAGTTCCTTGCGGGCGACGAACAGCGGGGTGACGCTGCCGTCCCAGCAGAGGCTGTCGACGCTGATCTCCGGGCCGTCCAGGTACTCCTCGATCACCACCGGGGCCGGGAACCGCTCCCGTACTTCTGGCATGGAGCACGCGGCGACGGAGTCGAAGACGGACAGCAGCCGTTCGCGGTCGGTGACCAGAGTGGTGCCGTTGCTGCCGACCAGGGCGCGCGGCTTGACGACGACGGGGTAGCCGACGCGTTCTGCCACCGCCAGGGCCTCGGTGGAGTCGCGGGCGGTGGCCGCGGCCACCGGTGAGACTCCGGCCCGGCCCAGGGCCTGCCGGGTGGCGAACTTGTCACGGCAGGTACGCACCACCTCCGGGGGCATCGTGGGCAGGCCGAGAGCCCGCGCGAGCAACGCCGAGGCCAGAATGCGGGTCTCGTCCCAGCACACGACGGCGTCGGCAGGGATGTCCCGCGCGGCCTCGATCATCGCCTCGGCGTCCAGCGTGTCCACGACCGTGTGGCCGCACACCGAGTCCCGTTCCCAGGAAGGTTCCTCCTCCTTGAACAGCCACAGCCGGTACTCCTTCGCGACGGACTCCAGCAGATAGCCGCGAGTGAGTTCCCCCATCGGACTGACAAGGATCAGTAATGGCCGGCTGTCCCCGACTGTCCGCCTGTCGGCGTCCGTTCCCCGATGCATGTTCCCCGTTACCTCTCTTTGTGCTGATGGCCTTTGCCGCCGCCGCTCCGCGGCGTCACCCGCCCCGCCCGGCTTCCAGCGGCACTGCGCCGGCGCTGTCGAGGTGTTCCGTTCGCCGCACCGACCTGAGGCACGGTAGCGCCATGTGGATGACCACATGCGTGACAGTGATCGCGAGCAGCGTGGCACGGACACCGAAGGCGTCGACCGCGCCGCCGACGGCCGCGTACCCGAGCGGCGCGAACGCCAGGGAGCCCAGCCAGTCGTAGGAGCTGACCCGGGCGATGACCCCGGGCGGGACGCGTTCCTGGAGCGCCGTCTCCCACAGGGTGTCCGCGGCGTTGAGCCCCGCGGCTGCCACGGCGGCGCCGAGCAGCAGGGCTGCCAGCCCGGCTCCCGACCACAGCGCCACCAGAAACGGCACGTCGAGCAGCAGGAGGGCGGCCGCGAGCATCAGGGGCCGGTGTGGCCGCCAGCGCAGCAGTGGGAACCCCGCCACGAGGGCTCCCACGGCACGCGCGGTGAGGACGGCCGCCCAGCCGGTCACGCCGACGGTGGACCGGGCGATCCCGGGCCCGGCGACGTAGATCGCGGGCAGTACGGTCGCCTGGTAGACGGCGAAGCTGGTCACCATCATCCAGATCCACGGCTGTGAGACGAACGTTCGCCAGCCCTCGGTCACGTCCCTCAGCAGCCGGGCGTGCGGCTGGCGGGTGCGCAGTCCGGCGGGCAGCCCGGCCATGGCCACCGCGGCGGCAGCGAAGCTGGCGGCGTCCACGGCGAGCGCCCAGCCCGGCCCGGCCACGGTGACCAGCACTCCGGCGCACGGCGGTCCGAGGATACCGAAAGCGTTCCTGGCCACCCGCATCACGGAATTGGCCTGCTGGAGCAGGTTCTTGGGCGCGATGTCGGGGACCGCGCCGGTGGTGGCGGGCAGCGCGAAGGCGCCCGCGCAGCCGTAGAGGATCTGCAGCAGTGCCAGATGCCATACCCGCCCGGCGCCGGAGAGCAGCAGCAGGGCGGTGACCGCCTGACAGAGCGCCATGCAGACATCGGTGCCCAGCAGCACCTTGCGGCGTTCCAGACGGTCGCCCGCGACCCCGCCCAGCAGGACGAGCGCGACCTTGGGCAGGACCGTCGCGCCGAGTACCAGGCCCACGTCGCCGGCGTCGCCGCCGATCGCGAACACCGCGAAGGGCAGCGCCACCTGGGTCATGGCGGTGCCCAGTTCCGACACCGAACGGCCCACGAAGTAGCGGCGAAACGCGGGCTGCCGCAACACCGCGAAGTCACGCGTCGCGTTCATGTGCGGTCCTCCGCGGGCTCGGCCGCCAGCCGGACCCGGTCGATCTTCCCGGCCGCGGTACGGGGAAGTGCCGGGCGTTCGACGATCGTGGCCGGCCGGGCGGCGGCGGGCAGCCGTTCGGCGAGCCAGGCGCGCAGCGTCCGCGGGGACACGCCGACGGACGAGGCGACCACATAGGCGCTGATGTGCGTGCGCTCCGGTCGCTCCGCCTCGCGCACCACGGCGGCGGCCTCGACCACGTCCGGGTGTTCTTCCAGCGCGGCTTCCACCGCGCCCAGCTCGACGCGGTGGCCACGGAGTTTCACCTGCGCGTCGTCGCGGCCGAGGAATTCCAGTACGCCGTCGGGGCGGGCGCGGGCCCGGTCTCCGGTGCGGTAGCAGCGCCGTGGCCCGTCCGGGGTGTCGAGGGTGAGGAAGCGCCGCAGGGTGGCCTGGGGCGCGTCGAGGTATCCGTCGGCCAGACCGTGCCCGTACAGCACGACCTCCCCCTCGCCGGGCGGGTCGAGGAACATCCCGGAGCCGGGCAGGGGCTCGCCGAGGCCGACGCGAGCGGGGTCTCGGACATGGTCGGCACTGGCCCAGATGGTGGCCTCGGTGGGGCCGTACAGGTTCCACAACTGCGCGCAGCGGGGCAGCAGTTGCTCGGCGAGCGACGTGGTGAGCGCCTCACCGCCGCACCAGAGGCGACCGTCCGGCAGCCCTTTCCAGCCCCAGGCCAGCAACAGCCGCCAGAAGCTCGGCGTGGCCTGGACGACGTCGGGCCTTCGCCGGCCGACGAAGTCGGCGAACGACTCGGGGTCGATCCGCGCCTCGGCGGGCGCGACCTCCACGCGGGCGCCGAGGGTCAGCGGCAGCAGCAGTTCCGCCATGACGATGTCGAACGACAGGGCGGTGACCGCCGCCATCGACTCCCCCGCCGTGAGCCCCGGTCGGGCGGCCAGCCCGCGCAACCGGTCGGACAGGGCGGTGTGCGGCACGAGGACGCCCTTGGGTTCACCCGTCGAGCCGGAGGTGTACATCACGTACGCGATGTCGGTCAGGTCGGGTGCCCGGGTCGGGAACGCCGCCTCTGACAGGCAGTGGACCGTCAGGTCGGCCTCGCCCGGGGCCGCCTCGCGCAGCAGGCCCGCAGGGGCGGCGTGGCGCAGCACGCGCTCCCGGCGGTGCGGCGGGTCGGCCGCGCTGAGCGGCAGTACGGCGCAGCCCGCACGGGCGGCCGCCAGCACCGCGACGGCGGCGGCGGCGTGCCCGGTGGCCTCCAGGGCGACCAGCGAGCCGGCCGGGCAGACCTCCCGAAGCAGGGCGGCCGTGTGCCCGGCGCGGTCGATCAGCTCCCGGTACCCGATGTCCCGGCCGTCTGCGTGCATGGCGGTGACCTCGGGGGTGCGGCGCGCGTGGGCGAGGACGGCGTCCCAGATCGTGGTGGGCAGCGGAGGTGTCGCTGTCACTCCGCGGTCCTTGCCTCGGTGCGGTCCGCGAGGGCGCGGGCCAGGCGCTCGGGGGTGGGCTCGTGGACGATGTCGATGAGCCGCAGCCCGTGACCACTGCGCTCGGTGAGCCGTGCGACCAGCTCGAGGGCGAGCATGGAATTGCCGCCGACGTCGAAGAAGTTGTCGTCGAGCGCGATCTCGTCGGTCTCGATGATCTCGCCGAAGATGTCCGCAATCTGATGGGGTGTCATGTGGGGGTCCTTGTTCTCGCGATCTGTGTCCACCAGTCGTCGTCCCGCAGTGTCCGGCCTTCGGCGTCGCGGTACTGGAAGCGTTCCCCTAGCAGGGTCACGGTGTCGGTGAGCCGCGCGCTCAGCGCGTCGTGGTCGTCCGCGCCGAGCCACACCGTGGCGACGGTGCCCGCCGCACCCGTACGCCAGTGCACCGGACGGCCCGCCGTGGCCACGTGGTCCACCGCCAGTACGCCGGGCAACCGGGCGATCTCACGCCGGGCGGGAGCGGCGGTGATCCGGGCCGCGCCGGGCGGTGCCGGGAAGAGCAGCACCAGGACTGCTCGGTGCCAGGCCAGGCGGAGTTCCGTGGGGCGGGACAGGGCGGCGTCCAGGGCGGTCCGTGCCAGGTCCTGGCCGGTGCCGTAGCGCACCAGCCGGGTCACGAATCCGCCCAGTCTGCCGTTGACTTCGATGATGTCCGGGCGCTGCGTCCCGGGTTTGACCTCGACGTGATAGGCGCCGTCCGGCACGTCCAGTGCTCGCAGCGCGCGCTCGGCGCAGTCGGTGACCGCGGCCCGGCTGCCCGTGTCCAGGCCGGTCGGTAGCACCAGTCCGGTCTCCCGGCAGGGGCGTTCGGGCAGCAGCCGGTCGGTGACGAAGGCGGTGCGGGCCCGTCCTCTGCTCACGAACACCTCCACGGAGACGTAGTCCGCCAGGTGCGGCGCGTGCGGCCGACCGCCGATCACGTACTGCTCGGCGAACATCCCGGCGGACAGCGCGCCGCCGTCAGGGGCTTCGGCACGCCTCTCGTACAGGAACCGGTCCAGCTCCTTGTCGTCGCGGACCAGCCAGACGTCCCGGCCGGAGACGCCGTCGGCCGGTTTGACGACCAGCGGCCAGCCCGCCTCGGCGGCGAAGCGCCGCAGCGACGCCTCGTCACCGAGCGCGGCGGAGCGCACCCCCGATACCCCGGCCTCGCGCAGTACGCGGCGCTGGAGGTCCTTGCGGCCCCACAACCCCGGTGTACCCATGAGCAGGGCGGCGAGCGGACACAGTCGGTCCACGAAGGTCGTCACCGCGTCCGCTCCGGCGACCGCCCGCCGACAGGCGTCCACGTCGGTGAAGTCCACACGCAAGGTGGGCGCCAGGGCTTCGGCGATCACGGCCAGCCCGTCGTGGTCGGCACCGGAGTCGACCAGGAACCGAATCCGTACAGGGTTCGAGGCGTCGTCGGCCGCGCCGGCGATCTGCACGGGCGTCAGCGAGCCGGAGTCCCCCAGCAGTACGGCCAGAAGCGGATCCGGCGGGTCTCCCCCGGCGCGGATGTCGCGGTCAACAGATCTCATCTGCAAGCCTCTTGGTGTCCGAGACGCTCAGCACGCCCCCGTAGACCTCGTGCATGACCGCGCCCCGGGACTTCTTGGGCACCTCGGCCGCCAGGCCCGCGCGGATCGCGGTCAGCCGGTGGTCCCTGGCGTACGCCAGGGGCTGGTGGAAGAGCAGGTCGAGATAGACAGCGATGCGGTCGGGGCTCTCCTGTCCGGTCAGGCCGATCTCGTACAGCTCCAGCTCACTTCGCCACACCAGGGCGGTCAGCACGCCTCGCGCGGTGCCGGCCGACGCGGTGAGGGCGATCACCCGGACCGGTTCGCACAGCGCCCACTGTTCGTGCCGCAGCGCGACGAACTCCGGGTGGTCCGGGCTTCCCTTGCGGCTGTTGTGCCGGGCGATCAGATCGGCCGCGTCGTCGGCGACGTCCGCCCAGTCGCTCACGGTGGTACGTACCCCGGCCGCGGCGATCAGCCTTCGGTCACGGCGCAGCACACCGCGTACCCGGGACACGGCACGTTCCTCGCGGTCGGGGGCGTCGGCGTCCGGGAAGCGGGCCTCGCGGCCCAGCGGGGCCCACCCCGCCCGGTCGCGACATGCCTGGGCGATCAGTCGCCGGGCGGGGGCGTAGACATACGGGAAGGCCAGGCACTGGTCGGTCTCGGCGGCCGTCCTGGCGAGCCCGGCCAGGACGGACCGCGCCACCCGCTCGCCGTCTGCCGTCGGGCCGATGTGGAGGGCGGAGCGCAGGTCGGTGCAACCGCCGACGAACAGGCACCGGTCGGCGGTCAGGTCCTCGGGCACCAGCCCGGCCGGAAGCCCCCAGCGGCGCACGTCGTACGCGGGGTCCGGCCAGCCGGTGCCGAGCCTGGTGCAGGCGGGTACGGCGGCCAGCAGTCGGTCGGCCTCGCGCCGCACCGCGTACCGCATCCGCCAGCGGAGGTCCGACTCGCGCTGCAGCAGCCGATGATGGCAGCCCGCGGCTCCGGCGCTGTCGTCCAGGGCGTCGAACTGCTCGGGTGACAGCGCCCCGATGCTGTCCAGGAGCGTGGTGGTCACAGCCCGCCGCTCCCTTCGTCCCCGGTCGCGGACAGTACGGCGGCGGGCAGTTCCGCCGCTTCCAGCAGGTCCTGCCCGGCGACCGGCAGGTACACGGTGCGCGGGGGCCGGCTGTCCGGCCATGGCAGGCCGAGCCGGTCGTCGTTGCCGCCGACCAGTCGAGGAGCGATGGCGGGCGCCGGCCCGGCCCGTACGTCGTGCGCGACGGTGAGCTGGAAGCCGAGCCAGGCCCGGTAGCGATCGAGAAGGTCGTGCAGGAGATCCTGGCCCTCGGGCGTGCCGAGCCCGCGTCGCGTGGCAGCGGCGGCCGTCTCCGTCTCCAGTACGGCCATCATGTGTCCCAGCGCTGCCTCGGGTTCCTCCCCGTCAGGGCAGGGGCCCCAGGGCGCAGGCGGTTCGCCGTCCGCCCACTGGGCGCGGAAGGACTCGAACTCCTCCCACGCCTTACGTCCGGTGGGCCAGGTGGGCTGCACCAGGACGCAGTGGCACGGCGGTCCGCACGGCCCACCGAGCCGCTCGGCCACCCGCAGCGCGAGGGCTGCGGCACTGCAGTAACCGACGACCAGCGGGGGCCGGCCCGTGAAGGCCGTCAGACCGGCGCACAGCTTCGCGTACTCGTCGGCCAGTTCGGTTATACCGACGCAGTTCCGGCTCCGGGTCAGGAGCCCGACCGGGTCGGCGCGGAAGACCGGTCGGCCGCCGCCCTGCGCCGCGAGTACCGAGCCGAGCGACCGGGCGGCGGTGAACTGGAGGAAGTCGACGACGAGGACCGGTGTACCGGACCCGTCTGCCAGTCGCTCCCATGCCCGTTCCATCATCACCTTCCCGGGGCCCCGGCGCCGGGTGGGCGCTCGTCGTCGTACCAGAGGCGCTGGACGACATCGGCGACATGGCCGACGTTCTCCTCCGCGATGAGGTTGAAGTGGTCACCCGGCACGTCGTGGACGGCGACCCCGCCCAGGCTGCTCCGCTTCCAGATCGCCAGGTCCTCCTCATCGGTCCGGCCCTCTCGGGGGCGGATCAGGTCGGTGCGACCGGGGTGGACGCCCGGCCGATAGGCGTACGCGGCATCGGCGTTGATCTGGTAGATGCCGATCAGCCGGGTGAGCCGGTCGGTGCCGAACCCGGGCGGCAGGGTGCCGTGGCGGGTGGCGAGCCGGAGGATGCGCTCGGCTTGCTCCTGCGGGTCGAGCGCGGCCAGCTCCTCGACGTCCACGTCCAGGCCGAGCGCGTGCCCGACCAGCGACCACAGCAGCCGGGCCCGGGACGGGGGCTCCTCGAGGCTCGTGGTCGCGGGGGTGTCGAGCAGCAGGACGCCGGCCGCCGGGGTCCCGGCGTCGGCGAGTTGGCAGGCCATCTCGTGGGCGACCAGGCCGCCGAAGGAGTACCCGACGAGCACCACGTCACCCGGGGCGTATGCCGCCGCGACGGTGTCGGCGATGTAGCGGCGGGCCATGGCGGGGATGTCCGGGTCGGCAGTCAGCGCGGGGTTGAGACCGCGGGCCTGCAGGCCCAGGGTCGCCACCCCTTTCGGCAGCGCGTCGGCCAGGTGGCGATACCACAGGACGGTGCCGCCGATGGGGTGGACGCACACCAGCACCGGCCTGCGCTCGCCGCCGAGGATCGTCACCAGCGAGGTGGCGGGCACCTGTTCGGCGCGGGCGCCGGTCCTGGCCAGCGCGGCCATGGCCTCCACGGTCGGCGCTCTCAGGATCGCGTCCAGCGGCAGCTGCACCCCGGTTCGCTCGCGGATGCGCGCCAGGAGCGAAACGGCGCCCACCGAGTCGCCGCCGAGGGCGAAGTAGTCGGCGTCCAGCGTCACCCGGGCGGTGTCGAAGTGCTCCCGCCACGCCCCCCACACCGCCAGCTCGACCGCGTCGCGTGGGCCGCGCACCGTGCCGGAGGTGATATTGCCCCGGCGCGCGGCGTCCAACGCGTCGGGCGGGGTCGTGGGGGACGAAGGAGTCATGTGGGCGTCGTTCACCGGTGGTTCTCCAGCGCTCTGTGTGCGGCCTGGTCGCTCACCAGGCCGATGTGGGCGGTGGCCGCGAAGGAGCCGGGCGGGCAGAAGCGCACCCGGTCCACCACGGCACGCGCTTCGAGGTCCACGACGAACAGCTCGGCCGCTCCGGTCATGAAGACGTACCGCCCGTCGGAGCTGACCGCCAGATAGAGCGGGGCGCTGCTGTTCTTCTCACAGACGTAGGGCGGTTCGCGGTGTTCCTCCTCGAACAGGACGATGCGGTCCACGAGTTCGAGGGTCTCGGCGTCCAGTATGTACAGCTTGTTGGGATAGCCGGTGACGGCGAGGAGCCGGCGTTGCTCGCGCTGGAAGCAGCGCTGCGAGGTGATGCGCAGGAACTCGGGGTCGCTGTAGCTGCCCTCCAGGGTGACCGCGCCGTCCCGGTAGCGGTAGCGCTCGATGGTGCCGGGGCCATGGAGCACGACCTGGTTGCGCCATTTGGAGATGTTGTTGCAGGACACGTAGAAGACTTCCGGGTCGTGCGGGTCGATCTCGGCGTGCGCGGCGCACGCCCGGGACGGCGTACGCACGGTGAGGTGCTTGAGGTGCTCGTCGGCGACGAAGAAGGCGGACCGCGGGAAGCTGCCGGCCGTGTAGGCCGCCACGTCCACCCCTTCCCTGGAGGCCCCCGGAACGCCGTCGGGCCCCGGCAGTACGGACAGGTTCATGTCCACCCCGACGAAGTATCCGTCCGGCGAGTGGACGAGCTGGTGCAGGGTGTCGATGAGGAAGTCCGGGAGCTCGCCCCGGGATTCCACGGCCCCGGTGACCCGGTCGTAGGTCATGAGCCGGGTCCGCAGCGGATGGTCCGGGACGTCGTAGCGGCGCAGCCGATCGGCGGTGTCCGTGCTGGTGAACGCGATGGTGTCCGGGGCTGCCTCGCAGTTGGTGGAGGACAGCGTTCCCACCACGTCACCGGGCGGGTCCGGTGACCACACCGGGTGGCCCTCGGCCGCGCTCAGAATCCGCAGATAGGGGGCTTGTTTGAAGGAGACGACGAGGTCTTTCGAGGCGGTCTCCAGGAAGCTGTGCGGATGCAGAAGGTACGGCAGGAGGTCCTCGACCCGGTCCAGTCCGTACGGCGGCTCGCCCCTCAGGTGCCGTCGCAGGAAAGCCAGCTGGCTCTCGCGCTGTTCCTCGATGCCGAGACTCACCTCATGCAGTCGCCCTCGCTTCAGGTCCACGAACTTGTACAGCTCGCTGCGGCCGTCGGCCGACAAGCCGCTCAGCAGCAGCCAGCCGTCCGTTCGGCCGCCGGTCAGGCCGAGGTCGGTTCCGCCGTTCATCCCAACTCCCTTGTGGACGGGCCTGACTGTGCTTTGCTCACGATGACGTCACCGAGGACCAGGTAATCGATCTCGGTGCCGAGGAAGCACTCCAGCGCGTCGCGCGGGGTGCACACGATGGGTTCGCCGGCCACGTTGAACGATGTGTTGATCAGGCAGGGCAGCCCCGTCCGGTCCCGGAAGGCACGCAGCAGGGCGGCCAGTGGGGGGTTGGTCAGGTCGGTGACGGTCTGGGCCCGCGCGGTGCCGTCCACATGGCAGGCACCGGGCAGCAGGGCGCGCGCCGGCTCCCGCACCGGGAAGACGAAGGTCATGTAGGGGGATCCGGTCTTCTTGCCCAGGTCGAGGACGTCCGCAGCGTCCTCCTCCAGCAGGACGGGGGCGAACGGGCGGAAGGGCTCGCGGCGCTTGACACGGGTGTTGATGATGTCCTGGATGTCGTCGAACCCCGGGTTGGCGAGGATGCTGCGGTTTCCCAGCGCGCGCGGCCCGTACTCCATCCGGCCCTGGAACCAGCCGATGACGACCTTCTCGCACAGCAGTCCGGCGACGTCCTCGGCCAGCTTCCCGTCCGCGCACTGTCGCCACCACACTCGTCCGGAGTACTCGCGCAGGGCCGCCTCGATGTCGTCCGGGCCGAAGGCGGGACCCAGGTAGGGGCTCGTGCGGTGCACCGGCCGCTCGCCGAGTTCTCGTACGGCGTGATGGCCCGCGCCGATGGCCACGCCCACGTCGCTGGCGCCGAAGCTGACGCGCAGGTCCTGGAACTGGCCGGAGGCGGCGAGCAGCTTGGAGTTGTTGACGCAGTTCAGCGCCAGGCCGCCCTCCAGCAGCAGCCGGGTCCGGTCGGTGCGTTTCTCCAGGGCGGCGAGCTGATGGGCGGTCACCGCCTCCACGGTCTCCTGCGCCCAGCGGGCGACTTGGGCCTTGAAGGCGAAGTCGGCCTGGTCCGCCGACGAGCCGGAGGGGGCCGCCGCGCGGCCGAAGACCTCGTCGAAGAGCGCGTAGTAGCTCTGGGTGTCGAGGAGTTCGTTACGGAACCGCAGCTCGTATCGGCCGTCGTCCATCAGTTCCACGACCTGGTCGAGGAGCGGGTTGTCACCGGCCGGTTCGGCGTAGGAGGCGAGCCCCATCACCTTGTACTCGTCGTTGTTGGGCACGAAGCCGAGGTAGCGGGTGACCTTGCTGTACAGCATGGCGAGGGAGTTGGCGATGTCCACCGAGCACTCCTCGAAGACCGCGTGGCCGTGATCGTCGATCTCGCCCATGACCGACGAGAACGTCTCGGCCCGGCCGTCGCTGACCAGGAAGGCCGCTTCGCCACCGCCCGCCAGATAGTGGCCGCACATCAGGTGCGCCAGATGGTGCGGTACGAGCTTCAGCCGACCGTCCGGGATCTCGTACCCGGTGCGCTCGGCGAAGTCCGAGCGTATGGCCTCCTCCGACGTCACCCGCCGGTACAGCTCTCCGAGTCGGGAGAACTGCTCGAACTTCGCCGTGAGGGCGAGTGGTGAGGCGAGCAGGCCGCGCAGCTGACTCTCGACGACCTCCGGGGTGAAGGCCCAGGGAAAGGCGAACACGTCGACGTCCCCAAGCCCGGCCCCGGCCTCCCGCAGCGCCCAGCGCAGAGCACGCGCCGGGAAGTCGGAGGTCTTCTTCTCCCGGTTGAGCCGCTCCTCCTCCACCGCCGCGACGAGTTCGCCGTCCACGAAGACGGCGGCCCCGGCATCGTGGCCGAGCAGCCGATACCGGTCGACGCCGCTCCGGCGGAAGTGACGCGCGAAGACATCAGCCGTATGAGTGAATCCGTTGAACCCGACGACGATCATCGATGACTCCGCCCTATACCAGGAAGGCCAGCTTCAGTTGCAGTTCGCGCAGCTCCTGCTCGGCCGACGACTCCACGGTCACCCCGCCCGCGCAGCGCAGCAGCACGTCGTCACCCTCGCGCACTCCGCAGGTGACGACGGTGCTGGAGACCAGGTCGGCGCCGGCGCCCCGGTACCAGCCGACAGCCCCGCTGTAGAAGCCGCGCGGCACGTCCTCGATCTCGTCCAGCAAGCGCTGCGCGCGGGCCTTGGGCGCGCCGGTGACGACACCGCGCGGGAAGTTGCCGAGCACGGCGGCCACGTCGAGCGCCGGACGGGCGAGCCGTCCGCGCACGGTGGTCGCCAGGTACGTGGTCGGGCCGATGACCGTCGGCTCCAGCATGTCGCACACGGATACAGAGGCGGGTGCGCAGAACTTGCCGAGGTCGTTGCGTTCCAGGTCGACGAGCATGACGTGTTCGGCGAAGTACTTGGAATCCGCGCGCAGCCGCTCGCGCAGCACGGCCAGCTCGGCGTCGTCGCGGGCAGCCGGCTGAGTACCCGCGAAGACCCGGGTGCTCACCCGGTCGCCGGTGACCGACAGGTGGGGCAGTGAGCAGGCGCCGAAAAAACCTTGGCCGCCCAGGCTCACCCAGTACGAGTAGTCCGCGTACCGATAGCGGTGGGAGATCTGCCGGAAGTACTCGGTGAGCGGCATCCGGGGCCGCACCCGGACCGACTGGGAGATGACGGCCTGGTACACGTCACCGCGGCGCAAATGGCCGCGTACGGCCTCCAGTTGTTCGGTGTAGCGCGCCTCGTCCAGCCGGCTCAGCACATCGCAGAGCGGGGTGGCCCGCGACAGCAGTGCGGGCGCGGGCTCGGCCCGGACGCGCTCGACGATCCGCTCGGCCTCGGCTCGCAGGCCGTCGTCTCCGCTGATCCGAACCGTGTCGTCGCTCTCGTCGTACCGGACGGCTGCCGCCACTCGGGCGACGAAGCCGAGCAGCCGGTCGTCGCTGACGGTACCGCCGGGGCGGGCCGGCGGCGCGCGAAGGCCGTCGTACGCGAGGGCGAAGACCAGCTCGCCGGCTTCCTCGGTGGCCGAGCGCAGCAGCCGGTCGATGTGCCGGGTCGGCGATCCGGGCACCCGCCGTCCCTGCCGGTACAGGCCCGAGGCGCGCACCTCCCAGGCGCCCTCCAGCGAGGCGAGAAGGTAGCTGCGCCGCCCCGGCGGGTCCGGAGAACGGTAGAAGAACAGGGAGCCGAAGAGTGCTTCCACCGGCTCGATCAGACGGTACGGATCGAGACCGACGCTCCCTGTGCGGCCATCCACCGCGCTCGTGTACGTCACCCGGCCCCCTAGACCACGAAGTCGAAGGCGTTCGTGGCCGCCGGGCGCGCCGGCGACTCGGAGTCGGCTCGCCCGCCCTCTGCGTGCCGCGGCGGCTGACCGGTGGCCGAGCGGATACGGGAGTTGACCTCATCGGAGTAGAAGAGCCGGACGAACCGGTCGCTGAGGTCGGCGAATTCAGGGACGTACTTGATGCGCTCCGCGTCGCGGGTGACGATCCCGAGGCATTCCAGGGCGTCGAAGGCCGTTCGGAAGCGCTCCAGCGGCCGGGAGCCCGGGGGGTAGTGGGACTCGAAGGCGCGGATGTCGAGCTCGGCGTGTTTCATGGCGAGCACCAGATGGCGGCGGAGCGACTCGTCCTCGTCGAGCGGGAAGACCTTCTCCACCGCCGATTCACCGCTGTTGATACGGCGCATGTACTCGCGGTAGTTGAAGGCGTTGAGGTAGGTGTGGCTGTGGCTGTGGCTGTATCCGCTGGCGCCGAGCGCGAGCACGTAGCCGTTGTTTCCCCAGTGGTTGTCCTGGTAGTGGAAGATCCAGTCCTCGCGGGGAAAGAGGTTGCGCGAATACTGCCAGTACCCCATGTCGAGCATGCGGCGCTTGGCGTACCGGTAGAGGGTGAGGCTGCGGCGGAACATGCGGGCCGGGTCGTCGACGCTCAGCAGTGTCCTGTTGTTGATGGAGCCCTCGCGCACCGACAGGGTGAACAGCGTGATCTGGGTGGGCAACGGGTCCAGGGCGGCCACGGCGTCCATGGTGCGTTCCATGTTGCCGAACGCCTCGCGTTCGATCCCCGCGATCAGATCGATGTTGACGTTGGGCACGCCGCTGTCGGCCATGTGGTAGTAGGTGCGGATCACCTCGTCCGGCGAGTCGTTGCGGCGCGACTTGCGCAGGATCTCCGGGTCGAGGGTCTGCACTCCCATGGACAGGCGGTTCACGCCGTGCTCGGCCATGGCCCGGATGCGATCGAGGGTGGCCGAATCGGGTGAGCACTCGTAGGTGATCTCACGGCAGCCGGAGAGGTCGAAGCGGCCGATGACGCGTTCGAAGAGGAAGGCGATCTGCTCCGGGTTGAGCCTGCTGGGCGTGCCACCGCCGACGAAGACGGTCTCGATCCGCCAGCCGGGACGCGCCTGCAAGTAGCTCTGCGCTTCCTTCTCCAGGCAGTGCAGGTAATCCCAGATGATCGTTGTGTCGTCCCGTACGACCGCGACGCTGTAGTAGCAGAAGCTGCACTTCTGACGGCAGAACGGGATGTGGATGTAGAGGTTGTGCGAGAACGTCTCGCTTCCCTCCCACAGTTCCTCGGGTGTCGGTCGCTGTTCGCCGGCAGGCTGCCAGGCAGACAGGGGCGGATAGGAGAAGACGAGGCCCGGAATGTGGTTCTCGGCCTCCATCAGGGTGTCGATGACGGCGTCCCGGCCACGGTCATTGACGTCGAACAGGAACTCGGCAGGCATGGGTGGGTCCTCTTGTGGCGGAAGGAGGGACGGTCGGAGGGTGCGTGGGGACAGGGCCGACGAGTGGCCGCGTGGCCGGCCGGCTCACATGGCCAGGAAGTTCACGAAAACGCGTATGCCGTGCGGTGTTCCGATGGACTCCGGGTGGAACTGCACTCCGTACAGCCGGTGCCACCGGGATTCGAAGGACATGACTTCGTTGTCGTCCTCGGCGATGCTGGTGATCATCGAGCGGTGGGGCAGCGACTCGGGGGCGACGACGCTGCTGTGGTAGCGCATGACCTCGGCGGCCTCCGGTAGCCCGGCGAGCAGTCGGGAGGATGCCGTCAGGCCGAGCCGGGAGATCCGGCCGTGCCGGCCGTCCCGGGCCGCGGTGATGCGCCCGCCCAGGTGGCGAGCGAGGATCTGATGGCCGAGGCAGACGCCGAGCATCGGGATCCGTCCCGCGAATCGTCCGACGATCCGGTAGGCGTTCCCGCAGTCCGCGGCTTCCTCGGCGTGGCCGCCGCCCGCGGACAGCACGAGATGTGTGGGCCGCGCTCGCTCGACGCGGTCCACGGCTGCCGTGTTGGTGAGGATGTCGACCTCGGCCCCGCTCATGGCCAGGTACTGGGCGATGTTATGGGTGAACGAGTCGTGGTTGTCGATGATGACGGCGCGGCATTCGGCTGCGGCCGACTCGTTCATGCGGTCGCTCCCTCCTGCTGCTCCGTCCCGCTGGGCTCGCCGCGCATCGCCCGTGCCTCGATCTCGAAGACGAGTTCGGGGCGGCACACGGGCACGTAGGTGAGCAGGTGCGGGAAGGCCAGCCCCTCTGCGGCGAGATACGCGAAGAACGCCTCCCGCACCGCGGGGTCCCGGCAGTAGACGTAGGCGCTGCAGATGTCCTGCGGCCCTGTCCCGCCCGCTGCGAGGACACCGACGAGCGAGCGCATCGCGTAGTCGACGCAGACGGACGGGTCCTCGGAAGTGATGGAGTGGCCCTGCGGATCGATGCTGGAGATTCCGGACACGTTCACGGTGCGGCGGCCGGCCATCCGCAGCAGATTGCCGCGGACGAACCGGGGTCCGTACCTGCTCGGCGCGGTCTGCAGGGTCGTGCTGAGGACCGTGAGGTCCTTTTCCGCCGCCCCTTCCGCCTCGCCTGTGGCCCGTATCGTCTCGTGCCGGGACGCCTCGACGATCAGGCTGACCTCGGCGCCGGGCGGCAGTCCCGCACCGATGCCGGTGCTGGCCGGGTACTGCCGGATTCCCCAGCGGTCGAAGGCCTCGTCCCTCGCCTTGTTCAAAGCACTGTAGGAACTGCCGATGTCGGCGAGGAAGAACCACGTACGGTCGATGTCGAGGGGGGTCATGCCCGCCTCGCGCAGCGCTGCCTCCACCACCTCCAGCCCGCAGGTGACCTGCTCGTAGGTGCCGGTCCCGGCCGGGCGGGGCAGGCAGTGGACAAGCCTGCGCACCCCTGACCCGTCGGGCATCCGGTGCGTCACCAGGGACGCGCCCGAGCTGATCCTGGCCACCGTCGCGTCGCCCGGCGCACGCGGTGCCAGCGCCGTCAGCTCGATGGACGTGCCCGGTTCGCCGGTGTGCGTGGTCGGCCGTACCCAGACCCAACGGTCGTCGTGGACGGGCGGCGCCGTGGTCAGTTCCCCGAACACGACCGCCCGCAGCAGGTGCGCGCCGTATGCCGCGCACAGCTGGTCTGCCAGCGCCTCGACCGTGTCGAAGCCGACGGGTCCCGGCGCGTGGTGCACGGCGTGGATCTCGGTGTCGGCCACGCCCGGCACGGCGCGGATGGTGAGCGGGAGACTGGCCGGCGTGGTGGGCAGATCCGCGCGGGTCATGTACGGCCCCCCGCCCGCCTCCGGCGTACCGGATCGATCGAGGCGCTCACCGGTGCGCGGTCGATGGGCGAGAAGTCGTAGCGGTCGACCGGGTCGTGCTTGAGGTCGGTGATGAGCCCGTTGGCCGCCCGGATGCGGGACAACACCGACTCGCTGGCAAGCTTGATCGCGATGCTGTCCGCGAACGGCGCGCCCATGTCGGTGATCTGCATACGACGGTCGTCGACCTCCAGGAGCCCGTGGTCGACGAAGGGGGCGAGTTCCCCGGCGAACTGGTCCACCGGGTCCACTCCGTAGCGCAGGCGGAATTCCTCGCGGTCCACCCCGGCGGACCGCAGGGGGAACATCACCGCCCGGCGCATGCGCTCGTCAAGATCGAGCCGCGCACCGCGCCACACCGGGGGACGACCGCTCTCGACGGCCGCCGTGTAGCTGTCGATGGTGCACTCGTTGTAGTACTGGGTCTGGCCGACATAACCGAAGCCGGAAACCCCGAACGGCAGGAGATTGATGTCCTCGATGGAATCGTACTTGTTCTCCTGCTGACGCGAGTGGTGCTCGGTTTTCGCGTAGTAGAAGAGCGGGCCGCGACGGAATCCGATCTCCCTCATGATGATCTCGGTGGCAAAGTGCATGAGGAGCCGGTCACGATTCCCCGGGAAGATCTCCGGACTGTTCCGGTAATGCATGGAGATCGGATCGGACTGCTTGAACATCAGAGGAAAGATGTTGAACTTCTCGACGCCTGCGGCCACCAGGGAGCAAATGGTCGTGTACCAGTTCTCGAGATTCTGGTACGGAAGCCCGAAGATGAGGTCCACGGAGAGGTTTTCCACGCCCCGGTCGGCAAGCATCCCGAGTAATCGGTGCACGTCGGCCGCGGTGTGGCCCCGGTTGAGCTTTTCGAGGATGCGGTCCTCCATGGACTGCACTCCGAACACCCAGCGGTTCACCCCGGCCTCGGCGATGGCGTCGAGGCGGTCCTCGTAGTCCGGTGCGCCGATGACGCTGGGGTGGAGCTCGAAGGTGGTTTCCGTGTCGGCCGTGACCTGCACGGATTCACGCAGGCGGGCGAAGACCTCGGTGATCTGACGAGGGTTCAGGTACGAGGGGGTGCCACCGCCGAAGTAGACGGTCTGTGCGGTGGGGTGACCGGTCAGCGCGCCGGTACCGGCCAGTTCCGCGTACAGGGTCCGCAGGTAGCGCTCGACCCGCTGCTCGGGCGGCAGGATCTCCTTGGCGAAATGGCAGAAGGTGCAGCGCTGTTCACAGAACGGGATGTGGAGATAAATGCTGCACATCCTGGTGGCCTGTGGCAGAAAATCCGCGGGGTCCACGGATCCCATGGCCTTGAGTGGTGGGTACGTGCCGATGAGGTAGTAATTCTCAATCGGCTGCAGTATGCCGAGCCGTTCCAGTGCGGCTAATGGAAGGCTGTCGACAGCGGAGTGCGCCTCGTCCGCCACCTGCTTTAAGTCAGGGAACGGTGATAAATCGCTCAAGTGCCAGTCTCCCCCGGTAGGCGACACGCAAGTTCCCGGGCTCCCTGTGCGGAGCCTGTGGACCCGAATGGTGTCGACACGTTTCGTGGATAGCTGCTTGAAGCAATGAACTCTGAACAGGTAACAGTGCGGTGCGCGTGGCTGTCAACCCCGAATATTCCCGGACCGGTCACGGCTTTGGCCCGCACCGGTCGAGGCATGGGCCGGTGCGGGCCGACGGGAGCTTGCTGATGCCGACGGGTCTCAGGCCTGGAGGTACGCCAAGGTCTCGCGCAGGATCGCCAGGCAGTTACTGGTCAGCACTGACTCGACGTGGAACTGGAACGTGCAGAAGTTCTCTGCGCGCAGCGCGAGCACCCGGCCATCGGGCTCGGCGGCGATCCGGACACCCGGCGGTGCGATCTCGGGGCGCAGCGCGAAGTAGGTGTTGTAGAAGCCGACCGTCTCCTGGGTGCCGAACAGGTCGATCGACTCCTGCACCCCCTGCAGCGGCGGGTCCACCGGGACGACCTGCATTCCCAGGTGCTGGCAGACCATCTGGTGGCCGAGGCAGACCGCGAGGAACTTCCGCCGGTCCTCCACCAGGGTGGCGACGAGTTCCCGCACCCGACGCATCTTCGGGTCGTCGGCGTCGGTCGGGTCGCCGGGGCCGGGGCCGATCAGTACGAGATCCGTGCTGATGGCGGCGAGATCGGGATCGTCGTAGTCGCGGACCGTCACGTCCAGACCCAGCCGCACCAGTGCGTGCGCCAGCATGTGGCTGAATTCGTCCTCGTTGTCGACCAACAGGACGGACTTGCCCATCACCTCGGGGGCAGGCAGACGCTTGTCGGCCTGGTCGGCGATCCAGAAACGTGACAGATGCTTGTTCCGCGACCTCAGGACCTGCTCCACCTGCTGGTCGACGAAGCCGTCCAGCACCTTCTCGGCACGCCGGGGCGAGGAGATCGCGTGCAGCAGACCGGCGACCTTCGCCTGGACCTCACGGGTCTCCTTTTCCGGGGAGGAGTCACGGACGATGCTGCCGCCGCTCTGCAGCAGGGCGCGGCCGTCCGGGGTGACCTCCATGGTGCGGATGGTGATCGCACTGTCCAGGTATTCGTCGCCGTCGTCGTCGACTCCGTTGACCACGATGGCGGACGAGTAGTAACGCCGCGAGGTGTCCTCGTACCGGCGGATGATGCGGGCCGCGTTCTCCAGCGGACTGCCGATCATCGTCGCGGCGAACATGGACTCCCGAAAGGCGTCGATCTTGTCCATGTCGCTCTGCCCGACCAGCAGGTACTCGGTGTGGATGAGGGAACTCATCTCCTTGAGGAACGGTCCCTCGACCACACCGCCCGCCGAGCAGATCCGGGCCATCATCTTCAGTTCCTCGTCGACCACCTGGAAGAGTTCGTTGATCTCCTTGGGGTCGGTCAGGAACTCGATCAGGTCGGCCCGCTTCGTCAACGAGGCCTTCGGCAGCGTCCCGCAGATGGGGTTCATGGTCACGGTGTTCTTGACGAAACTGATGTGCCGCTCCGGCGAGGCTCCGATGAAGTAGCGCTCGCCGTCGAAGAAGCAGAAGGTCAGGTAGGCGTCGGGCTCGTTGTGCACGAGCCGCCGGAAGACCGTCAGGGCGACGTCGGGCGAGAAGCCCTCGATCATCGCCTCCCCGCGCCGGGAAATCAGGAAGTTCGAGCCCTCACCGCGGCAGATCTCGTCCGAGATGATCCGCCGCACCTTCTCCGCGTACTCCTCGTCGGTCATCTCGAACTTGACGCCGGACATGCCGAACTCCCGCTCCGAGCCGGCCAGCACCTCGTCCAGATCCACCTCGCGGCACTCGGAGGCGACGAGCGAGATGATGGGCTCGCCGCCGTCGTGCAGTTCGAACCCACGCTCCCGCAGCTGCGCGTAGGGGACCATGCTGATCACGGGCAGGCCGGTCGGACGCGGCATGTCGGCAAGCAGGGTCGTGTACCGGATCTCACCGACGGCCTTGCGGGTCTTTCCGTCAAGGTGGAAAAGACAGTACGGCTGAGGGCTGGCAGTCAAAGGGGTGCCCTTTCACGACAGATGCAGGCAGGGGGGTTTCCGCTCGCGCGATGTCCGGCGCGTACCTGCGACGGCAGCGAGGGGGTAATCACAGTACAGCCAGCGGCTCCCCCCGACCGTCGAACGAAGCCGGGGAGGCGGAGGCGATCCACGCCTCCCTCGGACACGGTCGCACCTCGTGGATAGGGTTGGTTGCCCCGAACCGCTCCACTGTGAGGGGAACAGCATGGAGAACTCCTCTTTACCATCTGCACCGCCGGCCGCACTGCTGCTGTCAGCCGCCGACATCGCGTTCGAGGTCCATCGGCATGAAGCGATCCGCACCGCGGAGGACATCCGCGCACGCACCGCCTTCACCGAACAGAACCGGGCGAATTCGGTGAAAACGATGGCTTTCGTCACGGCCCCGGGCGACGTGGTACTGGCCGCGGTCCCCGGCCTGACGCGAATCCGCTACGGCCCGCTCGCCTCGGCCCTGGGGGTCAAGCGGGCCGCGCTGAAGCCCGCGGACGAGGAAGCGCTGCGGCAGCTGGACATGGAGCCGGGCGGCGTCAGTCCACTCTGCGCCGATCCCAGGGTCACGGTGGTCTTCGACTCCGCCGTCCCCCTGATGGGTCGCGTGTTGTGCGGCAGCGGATGGCCGCAGTACACCGTGGAAGCGGAGTCGGCCGACATCGTGCGCCTCGCGCCGAACGTGGTGATCGCGGACATCGCCGTCCCGTGACCACCGGGCCTTGGCCGGTCGAAGGCCACGGCGGGTGCGGGCCGAGCACCGGTCGGCCGCGTCAGGCGGCAGGCCCCGGGTCCTTTACGTCGTCGTCCGGGACGGAACGCTCTCGGGCATCGTCGACTTCGGTGCCTTGTTCGCCGGCGACCCGGCGCGCCCGTGGGCCGGCCGCGATGACGAGCCTCTTCCTGCGGTCACGGCGACTCCTTCAGTGGGCCGGGCGATCCTGACGCCCACCACGGCCTCGCCCGATCGTCGCGCCCTTCACCGCAGGCGCCCAAGGCTGCGGCCCGAGGCCGGTTCCTGTTGGAGGTGCCAGGTTCCCTTGCCGGCACAGGTATCGGCCCCGGACCTGACCGGACGCATACCCGCGCGGAGACCGGCGAGACAACCGGCCGTGTGTACAGAACGTGAGGGATACCCGGACATGGCGACGGGGGGTGCACCATCGGCGCACCCCCCACTCACATCTGGCGTCCGGTCAACGCTGCTTACCAGCGATACCAGCGGCCACGCTTTCCGCCTGCTCCGGTGGAGCGGGCAAAGAACCCGACCAGCCAGATCACCAGGACGATCACGGCGAGCCACCACAGGGCCTTCAGAGCGAACCCGGCACCGAAGAGGAGCAGGGCCAGCAGCAGAACCACTATCAGGGGAACCATAGTTATCAACCTCCGTCCCGCCGTGTGCCCGGACTTGATCTCCGTACACGCCGAACATTTATCTGTTTCTTATCCGTCGTTCGGGGCATCCGACCGGACTCTCCCGCTCACGTGGCGCGACCGCACCTCCCTGCTCGCGCAACGAGCTGACGCGGCCTCGGGAACTCGGCCGTTCGGCGGAGCGCACCTCGGTGTCGCTCGCGGTCGATCCGGTGGCGACCTCCCCAAAGTCCATGCGCGCGGCTCTGCACGGATGCGGGCACACACGGTCCTACGGCCACGGCCACGGCCACGGCCACGGCCACGGCCTGGAGCGCTGATCGCCTATCTTGGCGCGTATGCAGTCCTACACGATCGGCCAGGCCGCACGGCTGCTCGGCGTGAGCCCCGACACCGCGCGGCGGTGGGCGGACGCCGGGCGGGTGCCCACGCATCGGGACGAGGGCGGGCGGCGCCTCGTCGACGGCAGGGATCTGGCCGCTTTCTCCGTGGAACTGGCCAAGGGGGAGGGCGGTGAGGAGGACGTGTCCCACACGTCCGTCCGCAACGCCTTCCCCGGCATCGTCACCGCCGTGAAACTCGGCGATGTCGCGGCCCAGGTGGAGATCCAGGCGGGCCCGCACCGGCTGGTGTCGCTGCTGACACGGGAGGCCGTGGAGGAACTCGGCCTGGAGGTCGGGGTGGAGGCCACCGCCCGGGTGAAGTCGACGAACGTGCACATCGACCGCGCCTGAGCGGGCCGTCGCCCGGGTCAGAGGGTGAGCAGTTCCTCGTGGAAACCGCCGAACTCCCGCCCGGCGTCGATGAGATGGATCTCCAGGATCCAGTGGCAGCGGCGTCCGGCCTTGTCGGTGCGGCGCAGCGGGGTGTCGTTGGCGGGGGTGATGTACGACTCCACGTCGGCGCCGTCGATCCATTCGTGCGGAAACTCGCCGACGAGGTGACCGGCGTGCCAACCGCCCAGTGCCCAGCCGGACTCGGCGGCGAGCCGTTCGACCTCGGCGTGCAGCCGCGCGCCGGTGATGTCCTGGTCGGCCTCGAAGGCGCTCCGGCCCGCCGCGAAGATCTTCGGCAGGTCGTCGCGGAGGCGGTGCTTGACCGGGTCGTCGCCGAGGATGAAGGTCCGCCCGAAGTCGGCCTCGTACTCCTCGAAGATCGGGCCGAAGTCGGCGAAGACGATGTCGTCCGCGCCGATCACGCGGTCCGGCGGGTTCTCCCGGTACGGCTGGAGCGTGTTCGGTCCCGAGCGCACGATCCGCTTGTGCCAGTGCCGGGTGGTTCCGAACAGTTCGTTCGCCAGGTCCCGGATCCGGTCGCTGACGGCCCGCTCCCTGCGGCCCGGCGCGACCAGTCCGCGCGCCTCGATCTCCGCGAAGAGCCGTGCGGCCTTCGCCTGGGCGTCCAGCAGCCTTGCCGCGCGTGTGGGTTCGTCGTCCGCCATGGGGCCGAACGTATGCACCTCGGTTCGTGGCCGGCAACGGAATTCCCTCGCACCGCTCCGGCCGGGGCCGCAGTCCGTATGAACGCACATGCCAGCCTAGTGGATTAGATTTCCTGCTCATGCGATGTGACAGGAGACTTTTACCTGGCATCTGCGTCAGTATGATCGACGTACACGCGGATCGCCGACGAGCGGGACCGCCGGGACGCAGGTGATCGTGTCCGTGAGGACCAGAGGGAGTGGACCCGTGATGACCCCTACCCCGCGCCGGAACCACCGGGGCCTGCGGACGGCCGGCGTCGGCGCCGCCGCGCTGCTGGCTCTGAGCGCCTGCTCGTCGTCCGGCTCGGACTCCTCGTCCACGAAGCCGGACTCCTCCGCCTCGGGCCGGCTCTCCGGCACGGTGACCGTCTTCGCCGCCGCCTCCCTCCAGGAGAGCTTCACAACGCTGGGCAAGCAGTTCGAGCGGGCCCACCCGGGCACGAAGGTCACCTTCAGCTTCGGCGGCAGCGACTCGCTGGCCGCGAGCATCACCGGCGGCGCCCCGGCGGACGTGTTCGCCTCGGCCAGCCCCAAGACGATGAAGATCGTCACGGACGCGGGGGACGCCTCCGGCACGCCCGTCACCTTCGCGCGCAACCAGCTGGAGATCGCCACCCTGCCCGGCAATCCGGACCGGGTCGGGTCGCTGAAGGACCTCACGGACAAGGACCTGAAGGTCGTGCTGTGCGCCCAGGAGGTGCCGTGCGGCGCCGCCGCGCGCAAGGCCCTCGACGCGAGCGGGCTGAAGCTCGCCCCCGTCTCCTACGAGCAGGACGTCAAGGCCGCGCTGACGAAGGTCGAACTGAAGGAGGCCGACGCCGCGGTCGTCTACAAGACCGATGTGCACGCGGCGGGTGACAAGGTGGAGGGCGTGGAGTTCCCCGAGTCCGCCGACGCCGTCAACGACTACCCGATCACCCTGCTCAAGGGCGCTCAGGACACGGAGACCGCGAGGGCGTTCATCGCGCTCGTGCGGTCCGCCGAGGGCCGAAAGGTCCTGACCGGGACCGGGTTCCTGAAGCCGTGAGCCCGACCGACAAGGCCGCTGCCGCGTCCGAGACCCTCAGGGGCGGGCCGCGGCGCCGCCGGGTCAGCATGCCCGGCGGTGGCCTCGGTGTGCCCTTGCCGCTGCTCGTGCCCGCGTTGATCGGCGTGGCGTTCCTGACCGTGCCGCTGGTCGCCCTGCTCGTACGGGCCCCCTGGCGCGGTATGCCCGAACAGCTGACCGGCGCCGCCGTGTGGCAGGCGCTTCAGCTGTCCCTGGTCTGCGCCACGGCCGCGACCGCGGTGAGCCTGGTGATCGGGGTCCCGCTGGCCTGGCTGCTGGCCCGTGTCGAGTTCCCCGGCCGAGGCCTGGTCCGTGCCCTGGTCACCCTGCCGCTGGTCCTCCCGCCGGTCGTCGGCGGTGTCGCGCTGCTCATGGCACTGGGGCGCAACGGGGTCGTCGGGAAGTGGCTGGACGCCTGGTTCGGGATCACGCTGCCCTTCACCACCGCCGGGGTCGTGGTCGCCGAGGCGTTCGTCGCGATGCCCTTCCTGGTCATCAGCGTGGAGGGCACGCTGCGGGCCGCCGACCCGCGCTACGAGGAGGCGGCGGCGACCCTGGGCGCCTCCCGCTTCACCGCGTTCCGGCGGGTCACGCTGCCGCTGATCGCGCCGGGTGTGGCGGCGGGTGCCGTGCTGGCCTGGGCACGGGCGCTGGGCGAGTTCGGCGCGACGATCACTTTCGCCGGCAACTTCCCCGGCCGTACCCAGACGATGCCGCTGGCCGTCTACCTCGCCCTCCAGAGCGACCCGGAGGCGGCCATCGCCCTCAGCCTGGTGCTGCTGGCCGTGTCGGTGGCGGTACTGGCGGGGCTCCGCGACCGTTGGATGGCGGCGGGATGAACGGGGCCGAGGGTGGCGGGACGGCGGGGGGTGGCGACGACGCGAGGCGTGACCCCGGTGGCGCCGGGATCCCCCGGACCGCCCGGCCGGCCGAACACCGGACCCCGCGGACCGGATCCGGTCCGGCCACCGGCATCGATGCCGACCACGCGACGCACGACCCCAGTGACACCGAGGCCGCCCGGACCTCCGAGAGCACTGAGCACCGGACCGCGCAGACCGGCACCCGTCCAACCGCCGCGACCGGCGTCCGCCCCGCGAGCCGGACCGACGGCAAGCGTCCGGTCGGAACCGGTGACGGGCGGTCGGCGCAGACCGGTGGGGACGACGCGGACGGGGGCGGCAGCAACGATTCGGACGGGACCGGTGACCGCCCCATGACCGGCAGGACCCGCGTCACCGTCCCCGACGCCACCGCGGACGGTCTCGACGCCCGACTGGTCGTGGACCGCGGCGCCTTCCGCCTCGATGTGTCCCTGGCCGTCGCCCCCGGCGAGGTCGTCGCCCTGCTGGGCCCGAACGGCGCCGGAAAGACCACCGCCCTGCGCGCCCTCGCCGGACTCACCCCACTTACCGGCGGCCATCTACGGCTGGACGGCGCCGCGTTGGAGCGCACGCCTCCCGAGTCCCGCCCGGTCGGCGTCGTCTTCCAGGACTATCTGCTCTTCCCGCACCTCACCGCCCTCGACAACGTCGCCTTCGGCCCGCGCTGCCAGGGTGCGAGCAAGGCGCAGGCACGGGCACGGGCCGCCGAGTGGCTCGACCGCATGGGTCTCGCGGCCCACGCGGGCGCCAAGCCCCGCAGGTTGTCCGGTGGTCAGGCCCAACGCGTCGCCCTGGCCCGCGCGTTGGCCACCCAGCCCCGGCTGCTGCTCCTCGACGAGCCCCTGGCCGCCCTCGACGCCCGCACCCGTCTGGAGGTCCGCGCCCAACTCCGGCGCCACCTGGCCGAGTTCGAGGCCGTCGCCGTACTCGTCACGCACGACCCGCTGGACGCGATGGTCCTCGCCGACCGCCTCGTGGTCGTCGAACACGGCGAGGTCGTCCAGGAGGGCACCCCCTCCCACATCGCCCGCCGTCCGCGCACCGACTACATCGCCCAGCTGGTCGGCCTGAACCTCTACCGGGGCGAGGCCGACGGCCACACGGTCCGCCTAGACGCCGGGCCCGCGCTCACGACCACGGAAGACCTCACGGGGCCCGTTTTCGTGGCGTTCCCGCCGAGTGCCGTGACCCTCTACCGCGAACCCCCCGCCGGCTCGAGCGCCCGCAACCACTGGCGCTGCGAGGTGGCCGGACTCGAGACCCACGGGGACCAGATCCGCGCCGACCTCACCGGCGAGCTCCCCCTGGCGGCGGACCTCACGGCGGTGGCCGCGGCCGAACTGGACCTGCATCCGGGCGCGGAGGTCTGGGCCGCGGTCAAGGCGACGCAGACGCACGCGTATCCCGTCTGACGTCCGGGTCCGGGTCCGGAGGGAGGCTCCGGGCGGGTCCGGAGCCTGCGGGGACCGGGCCGACGACTCACGGATGAGCACGCACCACCATGGCCTGGCGCCCCTCGCCGGGAGTCCCGGCGTCGTCGCGGGAGCTCCCGGCCTCACCCGAACGGCCGCCAGGACAGGCTGCCCGACCCGCCCGTTCCTAGCGTGAACACATGCGGGTACGCCTGCCCGGCCCCTCGCGGAGGGCAGGACCGCCGGGCGGCAGGACCGCAGGAGGAGGAGACCATGATCCTGGCCACCCTCGAACACATATCGGACGCGAAGGCGGGGGTCCCGTGACGGACGCGGAGGACCCGCCCGCACGGCGGTGCGCGAGCCGGCACTCCGGTCCGCGGGACGGAGAGGAGTGCGGGGCCCGCGCCCGTTTCCAGATCGCCTGCCACGCCCGGCCACCGCTGGTCGTGTGCCCTCAACACCTCGGTCCCGCCCTGCTGTTGGCCGAGGGTGTGCTGTGGCCGCCGGAGATCACACTCGTGCGCTGACCGCCCCGTGGGGAGCGTGGGCCGCGCTCAGCCCTTCGTCAGGGTGATGTCCTGCTGCTGGGCCGCGTGGAAGCGGGGCAGCGGGAGACCGCTCTGGAGGCTGAGTTCCATGAGGGTGGCCTCGACGTGGATCGCACCCGGTTCGAGCGCGCCCGAGGTGACCTTGCCCGTGTTCTCCCAGTGGTGCTCCACGCCGTCGCACTCCGCGCGGGTTCCGCCGATGCCGTATCGCTCCGACGAGGAGCGCCCGTCCACGGAGGAGCTCACGAACACGGGGCCCGTACCGCCGGTGCAGCGGTAGGTGCCGGACAGGGTCACGGTGCCGTCCTCGGCGATACGGCCGACGGGGTCGACGGTGACGGTCTCGGACGGGTCGGCGCTCGCGGGCAGTGCGGGGGCGGCCAGCAGGAACAGCGCGGCACCGGCAGCGGCGGTGAGAGCGAGGCGAACAGGCATGGGGGGTACCTCCCGGATGATGGAGTGAGAGCCTCCACTGCTACCGGGTACACGCCCGGACAGCCGTGACCGTCACTCCTTCGGTGGCGAGTCCGCACCGAGCGTCGTGGAACCGTCCGAGAGTTGTCCGCGTGTTGTCACGCTTCATGTCGAGCCGTTCCGATGAGTCCGCGACGGGAGCATGGTCTACCCATACGGATACGGCCCCCACAGGGACGGTCCAACCAATGTGGAGGTGCGCCATGTGTTCTCACCAGTCTTCGTGCGCTTCGTCCGACAACACCGCCGTGCACATCGTCGCCGCCCACCCCGAGCAGGGCTGGAACCTGCTGTGCAACGGCGCGATCGTCTTCGACGACACCGGCGAGCTGCTGCCCGACGGCCGCGTCGTCGCCCCGCACCGGGTGCCGGCCGACCAGCTGGCCGTCGCCGCCTGATCTGCGCGGGGCCGTTCCCGGGTAGATCAGGACGCTACGGCAGCACAGCGAAGCCGTCGAGCTCCACCGCCGCCTGGTCGTCCCACAGCCGTACGACCTCCACGACCGCCATCGCGGGATAGTCACGGCCCGCCAACTCCCGCCAGATGCGGCCGAGTTCGCGCACATGGGCGCGGTAGGCGGCGATATCGGTGGCGTAGACGGTGACCCGGGCGAGGTCGGCGGGCGTGCCACCGGACGCTCGCAGAGCCGTCAGCAGGTTCGTGAGCGCGCGCTCGAACTGCTCGGGGAGGGTCTCCCCCACCACCTTTCCGTCGGCGTCGAGCGCGGTCTGCCCCGCGAGGAAGACCACCCGGGATCCGGTGGCGACGACCGCGTGGGAGAAGCCGGTGGGCGGGGACAGTTCGGGCGGGTTGATGCGCTCGGCGCTCACGGCACCTCCAGGTCGGCGTACAACTCCTTGGCGATGATGCCCCGTTGGACCTCGCTGGCCCCTTCGTAGATGCGCGGGGCGCGCACCTCCCGGTACAGGTGCTCCAGCAGGTGACCGCGCTCAAGGGCACGGGCGCCGTGGAGTTGGACCGCGGTGTCGACGACGTACTGCGCGGTCTCGGTGGCGAGCAGTTTGGCCATCGCCGCGCGCTTGGGAACGTCCGGGGCGCCTTCGTCGTACGCCGTCGCCGCCGCGTACACCATGAGGCGGGCCGCGTCCGTGCGCAGGGCCATCTCGGCGACCGTGTGGGCGACGCTCTGCAGGTCCCGCAACTTGCCGCCGAAGGCGTCCCGTCGGGAGGTGTGCGCGAGGGTCGCGTCCAGCGCCGCCTGTGCCATGCCCAGCGCGAAGGCGCCGACGCTGGGCCGGAAGAGGTTGAGGGTGCCCATGGCGACCCGGAAGCCTCGGTCGACCTCACCGAGGACGTCGTCGGCGCTCACCGGTACGGCGTCGAAGGCGAGGGCGCCGATGGGGTGCGGGGAGAGCATGTCGAGGGCGGTGCCGGTGAGCCCGGGCCGGTCGGCGGGCACGAGGAACGCCGTGACTCCGCGGGCTCCGGCGCCGGGGGTGGTGCGGGCGAAGACGGTGTAGAAGTCCGCCTCGGGGGCGTTGGAGATCCAGCACTTCTCCCCGGTGAGGCGCCAGCGGGAGGGGCCGTCGGGGGTGGCGATCGGCTGCGCCGACGCAGGATCGCCGGGCGCGGCGGCTTCCCGCTCCGCCCGCAGCGACAACGCCGCCGCGTCCGACCCCGCCCCGGGCTCGCTCAGCGCGAACGCGGCCACCGCCGTGCCCTCGCCGACCGCCGGCAGCCAGCGTTCCCGCTGGGCCGGGGTGCCGTGGGCGTGGACGGGGTGGGCGCCGAGGCCCTGGAGGGCGAGGGCCGTCTCGCCTTCCGTGCAGGCGTAGGCGAGGGACTCCCGCATCAGGCAGAGGTCGAGGGCGCCGGAGGTGAACAGCCGCTCCAGCAGGCCCAGTCGACCGAGCTCGGCGACCAGGGGACGGTTCACCTGCCCCGGCTCGCCCTTCTCCGCGAGCGGGCGCAGCCGTTCCGCGGCCAGGGCACGCAGCTCCGCACACCGGGCGGTCTGTGACGGTTCGAGCGAGAATGCGGGCATGGCCGGTCCCCTCTCGTCGACAGGACCCTTCGACAGTATCGCGCACCGTTGACTGTCGTCACCAACACGATACGCTCCTCGTACGAGCCCACCATCGACGCCCACAAGGCGGCCCACGCGGCCATGCGGCCACGCGGTCCACAAGGCAAGGGGGCGACCCGCCATGAACGTCTCGGCCCACGTCGACACCTTCGCGCGCGACCACCTCCCGCCCCCCGACCAGTGGCCGGAGCTCCGCTTCGGCCTGCCGGAGCTGAGGTACCCCGATCGGCTGAACTGTGCCGCCGAACTGCTGACGGGCCCGCCCGACGACCGCCCGGTCTTCCGCACCCCGACCGGGGCCACATGGACGTACGGCACACTCCGCGCCCGGGTCGACCGGCTCGCGCATCTCCTCACCGGCGATCTCGGGGTCGTCCCCGGCAACCGTGTCCTGCTGCGCGGCCCCACCACGCCCTGGCTCGCGGCCTGCTGGCTGGCGGTGCTGAAGGCGGGCGCGGTCGCGGTGACGGTGCTGGCCCAGCAGCGCCCGCACGAGCTGGCGACGATGTGCGAGATCGCGCGCATCGAGCACGCCCTGTGCGACATCCGCGCCGTGGACGACCTCGCCAAGGCCGAGATACCGGGCCTGAGGATCACGACGTACGGCGGCGACGCCCCCGACGACCTCCTGAACCGCGAGGCGCCCGGGACGCCGTACCCCGCCGTGGAGACCGCAGCCGACGACGTGGCGCTGATCGCCTTCACCTCCGGGACCACCGGACGCCCCAAGGGCTGTATGCACTTCCACCGGGATGTGCTCGCGATAGCCGACACCTTCTCCAAGCATGTGCTCAAACCACATGGGGACGATGTCTTCGCCGGCAGCCCCCCGCTCGGATTCACCTTCGGGCTCGGCGGCCTGGTGATCTTCCCGATGCGCGTGGGCGCCAGCTCCCTCCTTCTCGAACAGGCCGGTCCCAGGCAGTTGCTGCCGGCCGTCGCCGAGCACCGGGTCTCCGTGCTCTTCACCGCGCCCACCGCCTACCGCGCGATGCTCGACGAGCTCGACGCGTACGACGTCTCGTCCCTGCGCCGCTGTGTCTCCGCCGGGGAGAACCTGCCCGCGGCCACCTGGCGGGCCTGGCGGGAGCGGACCGGGCTGCGGATCGTCAACGGCATCGGCGCCACCGAGCTGCTGCACATCTTCATCTCCGCGGCCGACGAGGACATCCGGCCCGGGACGACCGGGGTGCCGGTACCCGGATGGCACGCGCGCGTGGTCGACGAGACGGGTCACGAGCAGCCCGACGGCGAGCCCGGGCTGCTCGCCGTGCGCGGCCCCGTGGGCTGCCGCTATCTCGCCGATCCCCGGCAGCGCGAGTACGTGCGGGACGGCTGGAACATCACCGGCGACACATACATCCGCCAAAGCGATGGGTACTTCCGCTATGTGGCCCGCGCGGACGACATGATCATCTCCGCCGGGTACAACATCGCCGGACCGGAGGTCGAGGACGCCCTGCTGCGACACCCGGACGTGGTGGAGGCGGCGGTCGTGGGACGGGCCGACGAGGCGCGCGGTCAGGTCGTCGTCGCCTTCGCCGTCCTCAAGGAGGGCGCAGAGCGCGACGCGGAGGCGCTGCGCACCTTCGTCAAGGGCGAACTGGCGCCCTACAAATGCCCGCGCGAGATCGTCTTCCTGGACGCGCTGCCGCGCACGGCGACCGGCAAACTCCAGCGGTTCAGGTTGCGCACCGATGGTGACCAGCAGTGATCCACACGACCTAAGATGATCAACGTGTCCGACCAGCATGCACCACGGTCTCTCATCGTCACGCTCTACGGAGCCTACGGCCGCTTCATGCCGGGCCCCGTGCCCGTCGCCGAGCTGATCCGGCTGCTGGCCGCGGTCGGCGTGGACGCCCCCTCCGTACGGTCGTCGGTTTCCCGGCTCAAGCGGCGCGGCCTGCTGCTGCCGGCCCGCACGTCCCTGGGCGCAGCCGGGTACGAACTGTCGCCGGAGGCCCGTCAGTTGCTCGACGACGGCGACCGGCGCATCTACGCGGTGACACCGCCCGAGGACGAGGGCTGGGTGCTCGCCGTGTTCTCGGTGCCCGAGTCGGAGCGGCAGAAGCGGCACGTGCTGCGCTCACGACTGGCCGGACTCGGCTTCGGCACGGCGGCTCCCGGCGTGTGGATCGCCCCCGCGCGGCTGTACGAGGAGGCCCGGCACACCCTCCAGAGGCTGCGGCTCGACCCGTATGTGGACTTCTTCCGCGGCGAGCATCTCGGTTTCGCGGCGTCCGTCGAGGCGGTCGCCCGCTGGTGGGACCTGGCCGCGATCGCCAAGGAGCACGAGGCGTTCCTCGACCGCCACGCGCGCGTGCTGCGCGACTGGGAGGACCGGGCCGACACCCCACCGGAGGAGGCCTACCGCGACTACCTCCTCGCCCTCGACTCCTGGCGCCGTCTCCCCTACGCCGACCCCGGCCTGCCCGCCCCCCTGCTCCCGGAGGACTGGCCGGGCGAGCGGGCGGCGGCGGTGTTCCGAGGCCTGCACGAGCGGCTGCGGGACGCGGGGGCCACGTTCGCCGGCCTGTGAGCACCACGGCACGGGCCCGGAGCCACCGTCCGGCACACGGGACTGCCGAGCGCGGGCGAGATGTGCGCGAGCGGCACGAGGCGAGCGGGACGCCGTACGTGGCCCTCAAGTCCCCAGCCCGAGACGGGGCTTGGGGGCGTCCGTGCGTCCGGTCTGCGGCCGTCGGCTGCCCGCGCGGTACGGGTCGGGCCAGGCGACGCCGGGACCGTCGTACCCCTGCTCGGCGGCCGCGTGCAGGGTCCAGTGCGGGTCGTAGAGGTGCGGGCGGGCCAGCGCGCACAGGTCCGTACGCCCGGCCAGGATCAGTGAGTTGACGTCGTCCCAGGAGGAGATGGCGCCGACCGCGATCACCGGGACGCCGGTCTCGTGGCGGATCCGGTCGGCGTACGGCGTCTGGTACGAGCGCCCGTACTCCGGGTGCTCCTCGGCCACGACCTGCCCGGTCGACACGTCGATGGCGTCGGCGCCGTGCGCGGCGAAGGCGCGGGCGATCTCGACGGCGTCCTCGGCCGTGGTGCCGCCCTCGGCCCAGTCGGTGGCGGAGATGCGGACGGTCATGGGCCTTTCCTGCGGCCACACTTCCCTGACCGCGTCGAAGACTTCGAGCGGGAAGCGCAGGCGCTTGTGGAGCGAGCCGCCGTAGGCGTCGGTGCGCCGGTTGGCCAGCGGGGAGAGAAAGCCGGAGAGCAGGTAGCCGTGGGCGCAGTGCAGTTCGAGGAGGTCGAAGCCCGCTCGGGCGGCACGCCAGGCGGCGGCCGTGAACTGCTCGCGGATGTCGGTCAGTTGGGCGCGGCCGAGCTCGCGCGGGGTCTGGTTGGAGGGCTTGTACGGGATCGGGGACGGCGCCACGACCGGCCAGTTGCCCTCCGGCAGGGGCTCGTCGATGCCCTCCCACATCAGCTTGGTCGAGCCCTTGCGGCCGCTGTGGCCGAGCTGCAGGCCGATCGCGGTGCCCGGCGACCGCTCGTGCACGAAGTCGGTGATCCGTTTCCAGGCCGCGGCCTGCCTGCCGTTGTAGAGACCGGTGCAGCCGGGTGTGATGCGTCCCTCGGGTGAGACGCACACCATCTCGGTCATCACCAGCCCGGCGCCGCCGAGGGCCCGGGCACCCAGGTGGACCAGGTGGAAGTCGCCGGGGACGCCGTCGGTGGCGGAGTACATGTCCATCGGCGAGACCACGACCCGGTTGCGCAGGGTCAGACCGCGCAGCCGGAACGGGGTGAACATCGGGGGCGTGCCGGGCGGGCAGCCGAACTCGCGCTCCACGGCGCCGGTGAAACGCGGGTCGCGCAGGCGCAGGTTGTCGTGGGTGACGCGGCGGCTGCGGGTGAGCAGGTTGAAGGCGAACTGGCGGGGCGGCTGGTCGAGGTACAGGTTGAGGTTCTCGAACCACTCCAGGCTGGCGCGGGCGGCGCGTTGCGTGGAGGCGACGACGGGTTTGCGCTCCGCCTCGTAGGCCGCCAACGCCCTGTCCAGCGAAGGCTGTTCCTCGAGGCAGGCGGCCAGGGCGAGGGCGTCCTCCACGGCGAGCTTGGTGCCGGAGCCGATGGAGAAGTGGGCGGTGTGGGCCGCGTCGCCGAGCAGCACGGTGTTGCCGTGCGACCAGTGGTCGTTGACCACCGTGCGGAAGGTGGTCCACGTGGAGTTGTTGGAGCGCAGCGGGCGGCCGCGGAGGGCTTCGGCGAAGATCTTGGCGCACCTCTCCGTCGACTCCTGCACGGTGACCTCGTCGAAGCCGGCCGCCCTCCAGACCTCCTCGCGCATCTCGATGATCACGGTGGAGGCGTCGGGGGAATAGGGGTAGCCGTGGAGTTGCAGCACGCCGTGCTCGGTCTCGGCGATCTCGAACCGGAACGCGTCGAAGGGGAAGTCCGCGGCGAGCCAGATGTAGCGGCAGTGGTGTGGGGTCACATGGGGGCGGAACACATGGCCGAGGCGTTGGCGGGTGGTGCTGTTGACTCCGTCGGCCGCGATGACCAGGTCGTGGGTCCGGGCCGGGTCGGGTGGCGCCTCGGTGCGAAAGCGCAGGTCGACGCCGAGTGCGCGGCAGCGGGTGTGCAGGATGTCGAGGAGTCGCCTGCGGCCCAGTGCGGCGAAGCCGTGCCCTCCGGAGGTGTGCCGGGTGCCCCGGTGCACGATGTCGATGTCGTCCCAGCGGACGAAGTCCTCGCACAGGGCCTCGTAGACCTCGGGATCCGCGTGTTCGATGCCCCCCAGGGTCTCGTCGGACAGCACCACGCCGAAGCCGAAGGTGTCGTCGGGAGCGTTGCGTTCCCACACGGTGATGTCCCGCCCGGGATCGAGCCGCTTCAGCAGAGCTGCCGCGTACAGCCCTCCGGGGCCGCCGCCGATGATCGCGATGCGCCGGACCGGAGTGGACATGCCCCGGACAGGAGTGGACATGATCACCGCCCCTTCCATTTCGGCGGTCGCTTCTCCGTGAACGCCGCGTGGAACTCCCGGTAGTCGTCGCCGTTCATCAGCAGGGCCTGCGTCGAGGCGTCCAGTTCCACCGAAGCCGCGAGCGGCATGTCCAGTTCCGCCGTCAGCAGTGCCTTCGTCTGGGCGTACGCCAGTGCCGGGCCCTCGGCCAGGCGGTGGGCCAGGGCCTGCGCGGCCTCGTCCGCGCCGCCCTCCGGCGTCAGTTCGCTGATCAGGCCGATGCGCTCGGCCTCGGGCGCGCGGACCGGCTCGCCGAGCATGAGGAGGCGGGTGGCGTGGCCGAGGCCGACCACGCGGGGCAGCAGATAGGCCGCGCCCATGTCGCCGCCGGACAGGCCGACCCGGGTGAACAGGAAGGCGAAGCGGGCCGAGGGGTCCGCCACCCGGAAGTCGGCCGCCAGGGCGAGGACCGCGCCCGCGCCCGCCGCCACCCCGTGCACGGCCGCGATCACCGGGAACGGACACTCCCGTACGGCCCGCACCACCTGGCCCGTCATCCGGTTGAAGTCGAGGAGCTGGGCGGTGTCCATGGCGAGGGTCGCGCCGATGATCTCGTCGACGTCGCCGCCGGAGCAGAAGCCGCGGCCCTCGCCGGCCAGGACCAGGGCCCGGACGGAGCGCTCGCGGGACAGCTCGGCGAGCAGGTCGCGCAGGTCGGCGTAGGCGCCGAAGGTGAGCGCGTTGAGTTTGTCGGGGCGGGCGAGGGTGACCGTGGCGACCCCGTCGGCGAGGTCGACGCGCAGGTGCTGCCAGTGGGGGGTGCGGGCGGCGGAGCCGGTGAAGGGGCTCATGTCCGTGCGGCCTCCTCGTGCTCGGTCGGGGTGCGAGGTTCGAGGTGCGCTCTGCCCTTCGAAGTTATCACCCATCTTTGACTGTCGTCACGAGTGCGCAATAGGAGCGTTCGGATGTGACCTGGCCCCGTCACATCCGTCACGGCTCGTCGACAGAGGGGCAACGGCGGGATCAGCGGTGAGAGGCAAGCCGTTGCTACGGGTAAGCCGCCTGCCAAGGGGGCCGAAGGTCCCCTGCGGTGCCCGCCGGACGACTCTGCCGACGGCGCCGTACCATTCATCGGGTTGAAAGCAGGACAGCCTGCTCATGAACGGAACCGCCTTGCAAGATCGCCCCTCAGCCTCGGCCTCCTGGCGCATCGCGCTGCCGCATTCCGCCGCGGCCGTGCCCGTGGCGCGCGCTCTGGTCCGCACCGCGCTGGCCGAGCTGGAGCACGGGGCGGACTGCGACACCGCGGAGCTGCTGACGGCCGAGCTGGTGGCGAACGCCGTGGAGCACACGGCCGGCGACACCCCGATAGAGCTGGTCGTGGAGCTGCTGCCGACCGGCTGCCAGGTGGAGGTGCACGACCCGGACCCGGCGCCCCCGGGGCATCTCACCCGGCCGGACACCACGGACCCGGACCCCTGGCAGGAGCACGGCCGGGGACTGCTCCTGATCAGGGCGCTCAGCTCGTCGTGCGGTCACCGCCCGACCGAGACCGGCAAGGCGGTGTGGTTCCACCTCAAGGCGGTGCCGCCTCAGTGGCACCCGGCGTGACGCTCAGGCCAGCGTCGCCACCAGCACGGCCTTGATCGTGTGCAGACGGTTCTCCGCCTCGTCGAAGACGACCGAGTGCGCCGACTCGAACACCTCGTCCGTGACCTCCAGGGACTCGAGGCCGTGGGTCTCGAAGATCTCCTGCCCGACCTTCGTACCGAGGTCGTGGAAGGCGGGCAGGCAGTGCAGGAACTTCACGTCCGCGTTCCCCGTGGCCCGCAGCACGTCCATGGTCACCGCGTACGGCGACAGCGCGGCGATCCGCTCGTCCCACACGTCCTTCGGCTCCCCCATGGACACCCAGACGTCGGTGGCGACGAAGTCCGCCCCCCGCACGCCCTCCTCCAGCGACTCGGTGAGGGTGATCCGCGCCCCGCTGTCCACGGCGAGCGCCCGCGCCCGCTCGACGACGTCCTGCGCGGGCCAGTAGGTCTTCGGCGCGACGATCCGTACGTCCATGCCCAGCAGCGCGCCGGTGACCAGATACGAGTTGCCCATGTTGAACCGCGCGTCCCCGAGGTAGGCGAACGCGATCTCCCGGACCGGCTTCGCGGTGTGCTCGGTCATCGTCAGCACATCGGCCAGCATCTGTGTGGGGTGCCAGTCGTCGGTGAGCCCGTTGTACACCGGCACTCCGGCGTACTCGGCCAGCTCCTCCACCTTCTGCTGGCTGTCCCCGCGGTACTCGATCCCGTCGTACATACGGCCGAGCACGCGCGCGGTGTCGCGCACGGACTCCTTGTGCCCGATCTGCGAGCCGGACGGGTCCAGGTAGGTCGTCGAGGCCCCCTGGTCCGCCGCCGCGACCTCGAACGCGCAGCGGGTGCGCGTCGAGGTCTTCTCGAAGATCAGCGCGATGTTCTTCCCGCTCAGGTACCGCGTCTCGGTCCCCGCCTTCTTGGCGGCCTTCAGCTCGGCCGCCAGCGCGACCAGGCCGAGGAACTCCTCTGCCGTGAAGTCGAGCTCCTTGAGGAAGTGGCGCCCGGCGAGGGCGGTGGGAACAGTCGCCATGGGGGCGCTCCAGAGGGACGGGAACAGGACCGTGGAAGTCTATACGATATTCAGCATTTCTATACAGCCGCCCTTTCCACCGGACAGCTCATGCAGCGCGGCCCGCCCCTCCCCCGCCCCAGCTCGCTGCCCGGGATCTCGATGACCTCGATGCCCTGCTTGCGCAGATGGGTGTTGGTGGTGGCGTTGCGCTCGTAGGCGACGACGACACCCGGCTCGACGGCGAGGACGTTGCAGCCGTCGTCCCACTGCTCGCGCTCGGCCGCGTGCACGTCCTGGGTGGCGGTCAGGACCCGGATCTCGCTCAGCCCGAGCGCGGCGGCGATCGCGCGGTGCATGTGCTCCGGCGGGTGGTCGGTGACCTTGAGCTCCTTGTCACCGACGCCCGGTTCGATGGTGTACGAGCGGAGCATGCCGAGCCCCGCGTACTGGGTGAAGGTGTCGCCGTCGACCATCGTCATCACGGTGTCCAGATGCATGAAGGCCCGGCGCTTCGGCATGTCGAGGGCCACGATCGACTGCGCGGAGCCCTCGGCGAAGAGCTTGTGCGCGAGCATCTCGACGGCCTGGGGCGTGGTCCGCTCGCTCATGCCGATGAGGACCGCGCCGTTGCCGATGACGAGGACGTCACCGCCCTCGATGGTGGACGGGTAGTCGGCCTGGCCCTCCGACCAGATGTGGAACGTCTCGTCACGGAAGAGCGGGTGGTGGCGGTAGATCGCCTCGAAGTGGACGGTCTCGCGCTGACGGGCGGGCCACTTCATCGCGTTGACGGAGACCCCGTCGTATATCCAGGCGGAGGTGTCCCGGGTGAAGAGGTGGTTGGGCAGCGGGGCGAGAAGGAAGTCGTCGAGGTCCATGACGTGGAAGCGCACCGAGGTGGGCTCCGGGTGGGCGTCCAGGAACTCCCGCTTGGTCATCCCGCCGATGAGGGCCTCCGCCAGCTCTCCGGCGGGCAGCGTCTCGAAGGAGGCCCTCAGGTGGTCGGTGGCCAACGGGCCGTACTCCTTCTCGTCGAAGACGCGGTCGAGCACGAGCGACCGGGCCGCCGGCACCTCCAGGGCCTCGGCGAGCAGGTCGCCGAAGAGGTGCACGGCGACACCGCGGTCGCGCAGCACGTCGGCGAACCCGTCGTGCTCGGCGCGCGCCCGGCGCACCCACAGCACGTCGTCGAAGAGGAGTGCGTCCTTGTTGCTGGGGGTGAGCCTTTTGAGCTCGAGATCCGGCCGGTGCAGGATGACGCGGCTGAGCCGCCCGGCTTCGGAGTCGACGTGGAATCCCATGCCTCCATCCTGACCAACGGGAAGCGTCTTGACGCCTTCGTTCGTACAGATTTCCCGTTCTCGTCCTCTTGACGATAAACGGATCGCCTGGTTATCGTCGTACGGACGAAAAGAGGGGGTTCGATGGCCGACATCACCCGGCGCCTCGGTTGGCGCCATCTGCGCGGCGCGCCCACGGCGCACATCCGGCACCACCGCGGCGGCAAGCTGCTGCACGACGGTCCGGGGCTCAGCTTCTGGTTCCGCGCGCTGACGGCCGCGCTCTCCGAAGTTCCGGTGGACGACCGCGAGTTGGCCATGACCTTCCATGCCCGTACGTCCGACTTCCAGGACGTGGCGGTCCAGGCGACCGTGACCTACCGGATCGGCGACCCGGCGCTCGCCGCCGCCCGCATGGACTTCTCGATCGACCCGGACACCGGGGTGTGGCGGGGCGCGCCCCTGGAACAACTGGGCACGCTGCTCACGGAGACGGCCCAGCAGCACGCGCTCGACGTACTGGCCCGCACTCCCCTGTCCGCCGCCCTGGTGGACGGGGTGGCGGCGGTGCGCGAGCGGGTCGCGGCGGGCCTGGACGCCGAGCCACGACTGCCGGCCACCGGCATCGAGGTGGTCGCCGTACGCGTGATGGCACTGAGACCCGAGCCGGAGGTGGAACGGGCCCTGCGCACCCCGGCCCGCGAACAGATCCAGCAGGAGGCCGACCGGGCGACCTACGAACGGCGGGCCGTGGCCGTGGAGCGCGAGCGGGCCATCGCCGAGAACGAACTGGCCAGCCAGATCGAACTCGCCCGCCGCGAAGAGCAGTTGGTCGAACAGCGCGGCACGAACGCCCGCCGGGAGGCGGAGGAGCACGCGGCGGCGGACGCGGTACGGGCCGAGGCGGAGGCGACGCGTTCGGTACGGCTGGCTCGGGCGGAGGCCGAAGGAGCGCGCGCGGTCGGCGACGCGAAGGCACAGGCGCAGGCCGCCTGGCTGAAGGTCCACGAGGACGTCGAGGTCGCCACCCTGCACGCCCTCACCGGAACCCGGCTCGCGGAGAACCTGCCGCACATCGACAGCGTGACGATCTCGCCGGACGTGCTGACGGGTCTCCTGGCCAAGCTGGGCGCACGGGAGCCGGAGTGAGTCTCGCGCCACGGGCCGTCCTGGTCCATCGCACCACGGAGTACGAGGAGTTGGTGGCCCACCACGGCACCCACGGCCAGGCCGCCTTCTTCCTCTCCTCCCGGGGCCGGGACATCGAGGAGGTCGCCGAACGCCACGAGCGCACCCGCCGCGCACTCGCCGAGGTGACCTCCGCGATCCCGCTGACCTGGCGTCAGGCACGGGTGGAGCGGGCCGACCTGGACCGCTTCCTGTTCGCCCCCGAGGACGTCGTGATCGTGGTCGGCCAGGACGGCCTGGTGGCGAACGTGGCCAAGTACCTCTCGGGACAACGGGTGTTGGGCATCGACACCGAGCCGGGCCGCAACCCCGGTGTCCTGGTTCGGCACCGTCCGCGGGACACGGCGGGGTTGCTGACGGCGGCCGGTGGAAGCGTCGACGAGTTGACGATGGTCGAGGCCGTCGCGGACGACACCCAGCGGCTCGTCGCACTGAACGAGATCTACCTGGGCGCCGCCGGTCATCAGACCGCCAGATACCGCCTGGGCCTGGAGGGCGACGGGGGTGTCGTCGAGGCCCAGGCTTCGTCCGGGGTGCTGGTGGGGACCGGGACCGGAGCCACGGGCTGGCTCCGGTCCGTGTGGCAGGAGCGGGGCGCCGCCCTAAGGCTGCCGGCCCCCACGGAAACCCGCCTGGTCTGGTTCGTCCGTGAGGCCTGGCCGTCCCCGGCCACCGGCACCTCCCTGACCGCCGGCGAGCTCCCCGCCTCCACCCGCCTCCGCCTGACCGTCGAGTCCGAGCGCCTGATCGCCTTCGGGGACGGGATGGAGGGCGACTCACTGGAGCTGACGTGGGGACAGACGGTGGAGGTGGGGGTGTGCGCGGAGCGGTTGCGGTTGGTGGGGTGAGGGGTGACCGCAGATCACCCCTCACCCCCGGCCCCGCGGCTCACAGCCGTGGGTCGACCGGCTCCGACTCCAGCGCCAGCACCCCGAACACCGCCTCGTGGACCCGCCACAGCGGCTCGCCCTCCGCCAGCCGCTCCAGGGCCTCCAGGCCGAGGGCGTACTCGCGGATCGCCAGGGAGCGCTTGTGGTTCAGGAACCTCCCCCGCAGGCGGTCCAGGTTCTCCGGACGGGTGTACTCGGGGCCGTAGATGATCCGCAGGTACTCCCGGCCGCGGCACTTGATGCCGGGCTGGACCAGACGGCCCTCCCCGCTACGGACCACCGCGCCGAGCGGCTTGACGACCATGCCCTCGCCGCCGCGCCCCGTCATCTCCAGCCACCAGTCGACGCCCGCCCGCACCGACTCCGGGTCGCCGGTGTCGACGTAGAGCCGGCGGGTGGTCTGGAGCAGGCCCGTGCCGTCGTGCTCCACCAGGCGGTCGATCAGGGCCAGCTGCTCGTCGTGCGGGAGCCCGGCGAGGCTGCGGCCCTGGACGGCGAGGACCTGGAACGGGGCCAGGCGGACGCCGTCCAGGCCGTCCGTGGTCCAGCAGTAGCGGCGGTACGCGTCGGTGAACGCGGCGGCGTTCACCGCGCGTTCCCGCTGGCGGGCCAGCAGGTCGGCGACCTCGACACCGCGCGCCGCGGCGCCTTCCAGCGCGGCCAGCGCGCCCGGGAACACCGCGCCGGACGCGGCGCCGACGGCCGCGTACTGCGAGCGCAGCAGGCCCGAGGCCTTCAGCGACCACGGCATCAGCTCGGCGTCCAACAGCAGCCAGTCCGTGTCGAGTTCGTCCCACAGGCCCGCCTCGCCGACAGCCGTCCGCAGGCGGTCGAGGACCGTCTCCGTCACCGACTCGTCGTCGAAGAAGGGACGGCCCGTGCGGGTGTACAGCGAGCCCGTCGGCCCGTCCACCCCGAAGCGCCTGCGGGCCGTCTCCGCGTCGCGGCACACCAGGGCCACCGCCCGCGAGCCCATGTGCTTCTCCTCGCACACGACCCGCTCGACCCCGTCCCCGGCGTACTGCGCGAACGCCTCCACCGGGTGCTCCAGGAAGCCTTCGACATGTGAGGTCGCCGTCGGCGCCATGGTCGGCGGGAGGTACGGCAGCAGCCGCGGGTCCACCGCGAAGCGGCTCATGACCTCAAGGGCCGCGGCGGCGTTCTCCTCGCGGACGGCGACCCGGCCCTGGTGCCGGGTCTCGACCGCCCGGCGGCCGTGCACGTCGGCGAGGTCCAGCGGCCGGCCGTCGTGCCCGCCGGGCGCCTCGGACCTCAGCGGTTTCGTCGGCTCGTACCAGACCCGCTCCGCCGGTACGTCGACCAGTTCCCGCTCCGGCCAGCGCAGCGCCGTCAGCTTGCCGCCGAAGACCGCGCCGGTGTCCAGGCAGATGGTGTTGTTGAGCCAGGTCGCCTCCGGGACCGGGGTGTGGCCGTAGACCACGGCCGCCCGGCCGCGGTAGTCCTCCGCCCACGGGTAGCGCACCGGCAGCCCGAACTCGTCGGTCTCACCGGTGGTGTCGCCGTACAGCGCGTGCGAGCGGACCCTGCCGGAGGTGCGGCCGTGGTACTTCTCCGGCAGACCGGCGTGACAGACCACCAGGCGGCCGCCGTCGAGGACGTAGTGGCTGACGAGGCCGTCGATGAACTCCCGTACCTCGGCCCGGAACTCGTCCGGGACGCTCTCCATCTGCTCGATGGTCTCCGCGAGGCCGTGGGTGTGCTGGACCTTGCGGCCCTTGAGGTAACGGCCGTACTTGTTCTCGTGGTTGCCCGGCACGCACAGCGCGTTGCCCGACTTGACCATCGACATCACGCGGCGCAGCACACCGGGGCTGTCCGGGCCGCGGTCGACGAGGTCGCCGACGAAGACCGCGGTACGGCCCTCGGGGTGGACGCCGTCGACGTAGCCCAACTTGCCGAGCAGCGACTCGAGTTCACCGGCGCAGCCGTGGATGTCGCCGACGATGTCGAAGGGTCCGGTGAGGTGGGTCAGGTCGTTGAAGCGCTTCTCGGTGACGACGGTGGCCTGCTCGATGTCGGCCACCCCGCGCAGGACGTGCACCTTGCGGAAGCCCTCGCGCTCCAGGTGGCGTACCGAGCGCCGCAGTTCGCGGATGTGGCGCTTGATGACCCGGACCGGCATGTCGGCCCGGTCGGTGCGGGCCGCGTTGCGCTCGGCGCACACCTCCTCGGGCACGTCGAGCACGATGGCGATGGGCAGGACGTCGTACTGCTTGGCCAGGTCGATCAGCTGCCGTCGGGAGTCCGACTGCACGGACGTCGCGTCGACGACGGTGCGACGGCCGGCGGCCAGGCGCTTGCCCGCGATGTAGTGCAGGACGTCGAAGGCGTCCTTCGTCGCGCCCTGGTCGTTCTCGTCGTCGGAGACCAGGCCGCGGCAGAAGTCCGAGGAGATCACCTCGGTCGGCTTGAAGTGCCGGCGGGCGAAGGTCGACTTGCCGGAGCCGGACGCGCCGACGAGGACGACGAGGGAGAGGTCGGTGACGGGAAGAGTGCGTCCCTTGGTCTGTGTCTCGCTCATGCGGCCTTCACCTCCTTCTCGGTCCTGATCACGGCTGTGCTCAATACAAAAACGGCCATCTGGGTGGGTGGTCCCACCTCCGGGTCGTCCGGTCCCACCGGCACGAACTCCACGTCGTAGCCGTGCCGTTCGGCCACCGACGCGGCCCAGGCGCGGAACTCCTCCCGCGTCCACTCGAAGCGGTGGTCGCCGTGCCGGACGTGTCCGGCCGGGAGCGACTCCCAGCGGACGTTGTACTCGACGTTGGGGGTCGTCACGAGGACGGTCCGCGGGCGGGCCGCGCCGAACACCGCGTACTCCAGGGCGGGCAGCCGGGGCAGGTCGAGGTGCTCGATGACCTCGCTGAGCACGGCGGCGTCGTACCCCTTGAGCCGCTTGTCGGTGTAGGCCAGCGAGCCCTGGAAGAGCTGGACGCGGGCGGCCGTCCGCTCCCCCATGCGGTCCAGCTTCAGCCGCCGGGAGGCGATGGTGAGCGCCCGCACCGACACGTCGACGCCGACGATCTCGGTGAACTTCGGGTCCTTGAGCAGCGCCTGCACCAACTGGCCCTGTCCGCAGCCGAGATCGAGGACGCGGGCGGCGCCGGCGGCGCGCAGCGCCTGAAGGATCGCCTCGCGGCGCTGGACGGCGAGCGGGGTAGGCTTCTCCTCGGTCTCGGTCTCCGCCTCGACGGCGTTGTCGATGTCCTCGACCTCGCTGTCGTCGGCCTCGGCGAGCCGCACCAGTTCCAGGCGTTCCATCGCCTCCCGCGTCAGCGACCAGCGGCGGGACAGGTAGCGGCTGGTGATCAGCTTCTGCTCCGGGTGCTCGGACAGCCAGCCCTCACCGGCCCTGAGCAGCTTGTCGACCTCGTCGGGGGCCACCCAGTAGTGCTTGGCGTCGTCGAGGACGGGGAGGAGGACGTACAGGTGGCGCAGGGCCTCGGCGAGCGTGAGTCGCGTGGACTCCAGTTCGAGCCGGACGTAGCGCGAGTCGCCCCACTCCGGGAACTCGCTGTCCAGCGCCACCGGTTCGACGGTCACGGTCCAGCCGAGCGGCTCGAAGAGCCCCCGTACGAGCGCGGGACCGCCACGAGCCGGAAGCGCCGGTACCTCGATGCGCAACGGCCGGGCCCGCGAGGGCAGTTCGGGCTTCGCGGTGCACACCCCGCGCATCGCGCTGGAGAAGACCGCGCTCAGCGCCACCGCGAGCAGCGAAGAGGCCGCGTAGGGACGGTCGTTGACGTACTGCGCGAGCGCCGCGTCCGGGGCGCCGCCGCGCCCCTTGCCCTTGCCGCGCTTGACCAGCGCCACCGCGTCGACCTCCAGCAACAGCGCCGCCGTGCAGCGCTGATCGTCCGCCTCGGGATACAGGACGTGCGCCCTGCCGTAGGAGGTGGAGAACGCCTGCGCCTTCTCGGGATGCTTGTGCAGCAGGAAGCCGAGGTCGGTGGCGGGGCGCTCGGGAGTGCCGGTGGTACTGATCGTCAGAAACATGCGAGTGGCCTTTCCGGCCGGTGGCAGGGACAGGGTGCCGTACGCGCGAGAGCCCCCGAGGACGGTGATCCCGGGGGCTCGGCAGGACGACTGCCTCAGCTTCCCACAGTCGGTCCCACCTGCGCCTTCGATTAACGGCAGGCGCCGGCTACGACAGCTGCGACTGGACCTGGGCGGAGATCAGCTCCAGATGGTCCAGGTCGTCGAGGTCGAGGATCTGGAGGTAGATCCGGCGGGACCCCACGGCGGCGTAGCGGCCGATCCTGTCGACGACCTCGGCGGGGGTGCCGGCCAGGCCGTTGGTCTTGAGCTCCTCGACCTCACGGCCGATCGCCGCGGCACGGCGGGCGACCTCCTGGTCGTCCTTGCCGACGCAGACGACGAGGGCGTTGGAGAAGGTGATCGCGTCGGCCGCGCGGCCCGCCTCCTGGGCGGCGGCTCGGACCCGGCCGAACTGGGTCTCGCTGTCCTCGGGCGAGGCGAACGGCATGTTGAACTCGTCGGCGTAGCGCGCGGCGAGGCGCGGGGTGCGGGTCGCGCCGTGACCGCCGATCAGCACGGGGATCTTGTGCTGGGCGGGCTTGGGCAGCGCGGGCGAGTTCGTGAGCTCGTAGTGCTTGCCGTGGAAGTCGAAGGTCTCGCCGGGCTCGGTGGCCCACAGGCCGGTGACGATCTCCAGCTGTTCCTCCAGGCGCGGGAACTTCTCCTTCGGGAACGGGATGCCGTACGCCGTGTGCTCCTCCTCGAACCACCCTGCGCCCAGGCCCAGTTCGACACGGCCGCCGGACATCTGGTCGACCTGGGCGACCTGGATGGCGAGGACGCCGGGGAGCCGGAAGGTGGCGGCGGTCATCAGGGTGCCCAGGCGGATCCGCTTGGTCTCGCGGGCGAGGCCGGCGAGGGTGATCCAGGCGTCGGTGGGGCCGGGGAGGCCGTCGGCGTCGCCCATCTTCAGGTAGTGGTCGGAGCGGAAGAACGCGTCGAAGCCGAGGTCTTCCGTGGCCTTGGCGACGGTGAGGAGGGTGTCGTAGCTCGCGCCCTGCTGGGGCTCGGTGAAGATGCGGAGATCCATGGCTCCATCCTGCACGCAGCGGTTCGCCGCACTCCCATCGGTCCCTGTGCTCCCGCGCGTCCCCGGGCGGGTGAAAATCCGTGGGCGGGATGTGCGAGGGCTGACCGGGCCAGTGACCGGGCCCTTTGGTGATCGTTGGCTCGGGCGGAGCCGGCTTGTCGTCGCCGGTGCGTGATCCGTTACCCGCGTCGGCCCCGTCGCCGGGGTCCTGGGGCCGAGGAGGCCGTCATGTCCGAAGAAACCGTGCCGCTGACTGCGGGGGCTGGGCAGCCGAAGGGGTTGCTGCAGCAGATGGAGGAGTTGATGGCGGCGCTGAACGCGGATCTTTCTGCGCTGGATGCGGATCTTCAGGGGACCGGGGGTTCCGGGCGGGGGGCTGGTGAGGAAGAGGTCGGCTGAGGGCAGTTCTCCGGCTGCGGGTGCGTCATGGCTGGTCGCGCAGTTCCCCGCGCCCCTGAAAGAGGTGGGTACAGCTGGGCGTACTTCGACTGCACCCACTGAGGGGCGCGGGGAACTGCGCGACCAGCCGTCACCGGCTCGCAGCCGAGGACTCACCCCGCCTCCGGCAACCCCTCCACCCGGTCCGCCAGTCTTCGCAGCATCTGCAGTACCCGGTCCCGCGACTCGTCCGCCGCGTCGATCGCCTCCATGCACTGCCAGTACGTCGTCTCGTCGTCCGCCGCGCAGGCGAGGCCGACCAGGGCTATGCCCACCTCGCCGAGGAGGCCGCCGAGGCAGAGGAGGGCCTGGCGGGCATCGCCGAGTTCGGTGAGCTGGGCGGCCCGCAGCTCCGCCACGGCGATGTCGGGACGCTCCAGGACCCCGCAGCCCCGGCCCGCCAGTTCGGTCAACCCCAGCGCCTCGCCCCGGAGTTCCGGGGGTCCGGCGACCGCGAGCCGGCTCCCTATCGCCTGGGCCAGGGCCTGCGCCTGCCACACCTCCGCCATGACCTGGGGCGCCTCGCCGCCCCCGGCCAGGGCACGCCTGCTCGTCACGATGAGCCGCACCGCGTCCATCGGCTGCCCCCGTCTGTCGCCCGAACTCCCTTGTCCACTACCCAGAGTGAGATCGCTCGGAACGAAAAACCAGAGGTAGACGGAAATCTATGGACAACAAATCGGTTTCGAAGCGGTTTTTCGTCACGGACAGTAAAAGTGGACTGAATCCTTCCTCACGGCGCCGGAAACCGCCGCTCGTTGCGGTCGATCTTCGCGTCCAGCGCGGTCAGCGGATCGACGCCGAGCACCTCGCACAGCTGGAGCAGATAGGCGAGCACGTCGGCGATCTCGTCCGTGACGCGGTGCGCGCTGTCGGGGTCGTCCATGACCCGCGTCGACTCCTCGGGGGTCAACCACTGGAAGATCTCGACCAGTTCGGAGGCCTCCACGCTGAGCGCGGCGACGAGGTTCTTGGGGGTGTGGTACTGCTGCCAGTCGCGCGCCGCCGCGAAGTCGGCCAGCCGGCGCTGCAGTTTCGCCACGTCGAGGGGTTCGGTCACGGCTCCAGGTGTACCACCGTGACGCCGTCCACCCCGGCGGCCCACGAGGCGTCGCTCACCGCGCCGACGAGCCGGATGTGCCCGCGCTCGCACATCCGCACGGCCAGCCCCAGCAGTTCGGTCCGCTGCCGTGGGTCCAGGCTCCGGTCGAGGTTGTCGGCGAGCACGGTGAGCGTCTGCATCGCGGCGGGCACCTCACCGGCCGGGTCGACCTCCAGCACCCCAGGGCCGGTGAGCAGCACCAGGGCGAGGGCGAGGTACCTCAACTCGCCGTCGCCCAGCCGCGCGAGCTCCGTCCGGCCGCCGTCGCCGCGGTCGAGCAGGGCCCTGACCCTCCCGGCGACCAGGGGTTCGGCGAGCACGTCGGCGACGGGGCCCGCGCATCCGGCGCGCACCGCGGCGACGAGTTGGGCGTGCCGTCGGCCGCACTCCGCCCGGGTGCGCCACAGCACGTCGGCGAGGTTGTCGCAGCCGCCGAGCAGCCGTCCCGAACCGGTCGGCACGGGCAGGCGCATGCGTCCGGGCCGCGGGTCGCAGCCGAAGACGGAGCGCAGGGCGACGACCATCTGTTCGGCGGCGGCGAGGACCCGCCGCTGCCCGTCCGTCTTGCCGGCCACGCGCAGCGGCAGCAGGGGGGTGCCGAGCCGGTCGTCCGGGAGCGGGGCACGGGTGACCGGTGCGTTCCCGGCGGTGTGCCAGGCGGCCTGCACGGCCCGGCGGGAGGGGTCGCGCAGGGCGGTCTCCAGCAGGACGAGCCCACCGGAGGTCAACCGCTCCCCCACGATGCGCAGTTCGGGCTCGGCCTGGACCGCGAGGTCGAGCCGGACCGGACCCTCGGGCCCGTCGGCCGTGCAGCCGATCCTGAAGCCGCGGCGGCGCTGTGCGTCCGGGCGGGCCCGGTCGGGGACGCAGGCCTCGGGTCGGAGGAACACCTCGCCGAGGCTCGCGCCGCCCCCGAGCCGCGCGAGCGCCTCGTACGCCCTGAGCGCGCTCGTCTTGCCGCTCCCGCTGGGCCCGGCCAGCAGGGTCAGCGGCCCAAGCGGCAGTCCGGCCCGCCGGTGCACGGCGTACGCGGAGAGCCGCAGTTCGACGAGGCAGGGCCGGTCGGGGCGGGGCTGAGCGCCCTGCGTCGGCTCCGCGAGCGGAGACGCCGACTGAGCCGGCACTACGGGGGAGGTGGGGGACACACGCATATCCGGACCGTAGGACTCCGCCACCGGGCGAACCGTTCCTCCGCGGCGGCCTTCCTACGAACGAGCTAACCTCCCCGAGGCTCAGGACCCCGGCATGCCGGCGCTCTCCATCAGGCCCGTCACCTCGGTCCCGGCCGGAGTGAGCAGGAACACGTTCCGGTCGACCCGGTGCATCCCGCTGGCCAGCCCGAACACGACTCCCGTACTGAAGTCGAGGACCCGCTTGGCGACCTCGGTCTCCGCGCCGGTGAGGTCGAGCAGGACGGGGATGCCCGCCATCAGGGTCTCGGCGACCTCGCGGGCGTCCGCGAAGACGTTGATCCGCAGGACGACGAAACGGCGTCTGGCCTCGGTCTCGGCCTCCGGCATGGACCGGTGTCCGACCGCGGACGGCCACGCGTCCCGCCCACGCAACGGAACGACCTGGGCGAGCCCCTCCCACTGTTCATCGGTGACGTCGTACCTGTTCACCGGCTCCCCCCGATCCGACTCGCCTTCAATGCCTGCACCAGCCAATTCTTACGCCAAGTCACCCGTTCGGCCCAACAGCGACACGGTCCGCGACCGTCACGGCGGTCACATCACACCGCCGTCCGGCGCGGACGAAAGGGTCTTACCCGCCTCACACCGGACTCTTGGCCTCCGGCGGAGACCCCCTCACCGGGTCCGATTAGCGTCCGATCCCGTGCTCCTGGCAGATACTCAGCTGTCGGCACCCGGCCGGCCGACCCAGCCGGCGGTGTCCGCCGCCCCGGAACCTCCCACGCAGTGGCATCGCGTCCTGACGCTGCTCGCGGACGTCAGCCTCTTCATCGGCACGCGCGAGGTGTGGACCCAGGCGGCCACCCACCGGCCCGCCGTGGCCGCGGTCATCTCGGTCTGCTACGCCTCGATCCTCGTCTGCGGTGTCCTGGCCCTGGTCGTGCGCGGCCGACGGTCGCTCGCGCGCGTGGACCTGTGCGTGCTGGTGACCGGCCTGATGCTCGCCCTGTGCGCGTTCGTCCTGTTCCACCGCGGCTCCGACGAGTCCGTCCTCACCGCCCAGGCGGCCCGCGACCTGGTCGCCGGGCACGGGATCTACGGCCGTCCCTGGCCCTGGCTCTTCGGCGGCGACGGCATCGCGCTCACCCCGACCGTCACGGGTGGCTACGACTACACGTACGGCTATCCCCCGCTCGCCCCGCTGCTGACCGCCCCCCTCCTGTGGCTCGGGCACGGTGGCCTGCCGGCCATAGCGATGAGCACCGGAGCACTGCTCGTCGGCACGGTCGTGCTGTGGTGGCTGCTGCCCGCCCCGTGGCGGTCGGCGGCGACCATGACGTGCCTGGGGTTCTCGATGATTCCCATGTACGGCCGTCTCGGCTACCCGGCGATCCTGGCGCTGGCCCTGCTGGTGCCGGTGGTGGTGCGCTGGCCCCGGATCGGCCGGGGCGGGCGGCTGGGTGCTGCCGGGGTGGCGCAGGCCGCCTGTCTGGGCGCGGCGTGCGCGGCGCAGCAACTGCCGTGGTTCCTCGCGCCGTTCCTGTTCGCCGGGATCTACGCGGTACGGCGCGGGGAGCTCGGCGGGCGGGCGGCGGGCCTGGTGGTGCTGCGGCTCGCCGGGGTCGCCACCACCGTATGGCTGCTGATCAACACGTACTTCGTCGTGAGCCAGCCGGTCGCGTGGCTGAAGGGGATCGCGCTGCCGCTGATCCAGGGCGCGGTGCTGCACGGCCAGGGCCTGGTGGGCGTGTCGCTGTATCTCACGGACGGCAGCGACCGGCTCGACTGGTACGGGTACGCGAGCCTGTTGCTGCTCGCCGGTCTGCTGGCGCTGTTCGTGCTGTTCGTGCGCCGCCTCGGTCCTGCGGCGACCGTGCTGCCGTGGCTGGCCTTCTGGCTGGCGACGCGTTCGCAGGACGGTTACTACCTGATGATGACCCCGCTGTGGCTGGCGACGGCGGTCACCGCGCCGGCCTCGGAGCTCGCCGGGGCCTGGCAGCCGTTCGCGCGCCGGCTCACCGGCCCGCACCGGCGTCCGGCGCGGATCGCCGCGGCCGTCGTACTGCTGAGTCCGGCGCTGGTGAGCGCGACACTGGCGGCCACCGGGTCGCCGCCCCTGCGCCTTGAGGTCACCTCGGTGCGGCACGACGTCCGCACGCTCTCCCGGCTGACCCTCCGCGTCACCAACACGGACGACGACGCCCTCACGCCCCACTTCACCCTCACCCGGGGCCAGGGCATGTACCCGTACTTCTCGGTGCTGCGCGGTCCGGCCACGCTGGCAGCGCACACGACGGCGACCTATGAACTGCGGCCGCCCGGGGGGACGTACGCCCTCCCGAAGCCGGGTCAGAAGGTCCGGCTCCGGGTGTTCACCTCCGCGCCGCAGACGCTGTCGAGCACGTACGTCACGCTGCCGACCGCTTGAAGCGGAGCGAGGCGGTGACCGCGGTCAGGCCGCGGATCATGCCGAGCTGGTTCCAGCCCAGGCCGAAGTGCTCGCGGTCCACCGAGAACTCCGCGTGCAGCGTGACCGCGTCGGCGCTCGCGTCGACGAGCCGCGCGGTGAAGGACTGGGGGCGGCTGACGCCGCGCGCGGTGAGCTGACCGATCACGTGCACCTGATCGCCGTCGCGCAGCTCGGCGCTGCGCACCGCGAAGGTGATCTCGGGGTGGTTGTCGACGTCGAAGAAGTCGGACCCGCGCAGGTGGGTGTCCCGCTTGGCGTTCTTGGTGTCGAGGGAGGCGGCGTCGAGGGTCACGGTGCCGACGGCGGACCCGTCGGCCCGCACCTCGCCGTGACCGTCCACGGTGGTGAAGGTGCCCTTCACGGTGACCAGGCCCCACATCGTCCTGTGCTTGAGCGCGACGGTGGTGGCGGTCCGGTCGAGCTGCCAGGTTCCGGTTTCGACGGCGACGGACATGATGGCTCACTCCTGTAGTCCAAATTTGGATGACACCACGCTAGCTCATACTCCAAATTTGAACAACAGCTACACTCGAAGCATGGCCGATCCGTCCGAATGTCCCACCACGTCCGGCGGGCTCCTGCCCCCTGAGCTGCACGCATGGATGCTGATGCTGGCCGCGACGGGAGCCGTCGAGCAGGAGCTGCGCTCCGTCGTCAAGGAACGCCTGGACGTCTCGCACGACGAGTTCCTGGTCCTGTGCCTGCTCGCCGCGGACCCCGGCCAGGCCCTGCGCATGACCCAGGTCGCCGAACTCCTGGGCCGCCCCAAGACCCGCCTCACCTACCAGGTCGCCTGCCTTCAGCACGCGGGGCTGGTCACCCGCAGGTCGGTCTGCGGCGACAAGCGGGGCATCGAGGTCGCCCTCACCGAGAAGGCCCGGGGACTGCTCAAGGACGCATCCGACGCACTCGCCGAGACGGTCAAGGAGGCACTCGGGCGCTTCATGGGCCCGGCACAGCGCCAGGCGTTGTGCGCGCTGATGCCCGATTTCGCCGCGGAGACGGCACGGGAGTAGTCACCGGTGCGGTGCGGGCAGTCCGGCCCCAGCAGGTACGGCTGCCCCGTGCCTCCGCACCAGGCGGTGAGCGGGTTCAGGGGCGCGGGTTCAGGGGCGCGGGTTCAGGGGCGCGGGGAACTGCGCGACCGGCCACCACGCTGCCGCACTCGCCCCCACGACCCCCTCGTGGCACCCCGGCAGGCGCACTCACACCACCAGTTCCATCAGCACCCCCCTGGCCCGCGCCACCCGGGACCGCACAGTCCCCACCGGGCAACCACTCACCACAGCGGCCTCCTCGTACGACAAGCCCAGCAACTGCGTCAGCACAAACGCCTCCCGCCGCTCGTCGGACAACGCGCCCAACAGATCGAGCAGCGCTATCCCGTCGTCGAATCCGGGCACATTCCGGGGCTGCGCACGCTCCACCGCGGCCTGCCAGTCCGAACTGTCGTACCGGCGGGGCCGGGCCGCGGCGTGCCGGAAGCCGTCGATCACCGCACGGCGGGCGATGGACAGCAGCCAGGTCCGCGCCGAGGACCGCCCCTCGAACCGGTGCAGGCTGCCGAGCGCCCGCAGGAAGGTGTCCTGGGCCAGGTCGTCCACGGACTGGGGGTCGGCGCAGAGGTAGGAGACATAGCGCAGGACGTCATGGTGCAGCGCGCGTACGAAACGGTCGACGGCATCGGTGTCACCGGCGCGGGCGGCGAGTGCCCAGGCGGTGACGGAGGCGTCGGCGGAGTCCCGTTGAGCGCGGAGTTCGGCAGCGGCGGGCAGGGCGGAAGTGATCACCAGGTGTCCTTCTCGGGTCAGCCGTGATCCGGGCCGCTCCGGCGCACACAGGTGCACGGCGGTCCGGTGAGGGGATACGGCCGTGCGGCGACCACGTGTGCGGTGGGCACACGTGCGGCGGGCACAGGTGCCGGCGGCACAGGTGCGGGTGCACGACCGAGCCCGAGGCGCGCGAGGGGCGCCTCGGGAAACCGTCTGTCGTCAGGCGACAGCGGTCCCCGGGGGCGGGCCCCGATGGGTGATCGCGTGGACGAGAAGGAGAAGCCGCGGCGCCCGCTGCGAGCGGGCCCGGCGTACCCGCAGACGCGGGCGGTGCGGGGTGGCGGGCAAGGCGAACAGCAGGCGCAGCGGGGCGACCAGCCGGGCCCCGACAGCCCGCAGGATGCGGAACGCGGCCCGTTCGCCGTACGCCAGCCAGAGCCCGGTGAGAAGCGCGGCGAGCAGATGGGCGGCGTACATCCCGAACGGCACGAGGAAGGAGAGGGCGCCGACACCCGACGAGGTCCCCGCTGGGGCCGCGTCGAGGGAGTCCATGCCGCTCATGTGCATGGACTCCATGTGCATCCCGCCCATGTCCTGCCCCGCCGTTGTGGGCTGCGTCAGGGAGAACGCCGAGTGGAGGGCCGTCTGGGCTGCGACCACGACGGCCACGATCAGCGGCAGCCCGCGTTCACGGCCGGCCAGACACCAGCCCGCGCACCCGGTCACCGCCAGGCCCGCGGCCAGTGTCCAACCCGGCACGGGGGCGCCGGACATGAGGACATGGCCCAGGGCGGCGAGCAGCACACAGACGGCCGCGAACACCGCGGCCCGTACTGTGCGTGCACACCACCCTGCTGTCATGGCGCCTCATCCTCCCATCCGGGCACCCGCCTTCACCTGTGGGTACGGAAATCCACAGGCTCCCGCTCACTGCGCACGGCGACCCCGCACGACGGCGAAGGCGGCCGCCGCCAGGCCCAGGACGCCCACGACCAGTCCGGCGACGCCGAGGCCGCGGGCGGTCGAGTCGCTCACGGCGGCAGCGGAGGTGGTCGCCGAGACCTTGGGGGCGGCGGACGCGCCGGTGCCCGAGGTCAGCTTCAGGACGGGCGCCGGGTTCTCCGGCTCGTCGTCGCCCCCGGCGGCCTCCTCGATCCAGCGGACGACCTTCCCGTCGGAGTAGGTCTGGAGGGTCTTGAAGGTCAGCTGGGCGGTGTCGTCGGGCAGTTGACCGAAGGCGACGTCGAAGTCCTCGTACTGGCCGGGACCGATCTTCCCGCCGGTCCAGGTGATCTCGGAGACCGCGTCGGTGATCGTGCCGTCGTCCGTCTTGACCGGCGTCTTGAGCTTGGTGTCGGTGACCTTGGCGGTCCAGCCGTCGCGCGGGGAGACGAGCACGCCGAGCAGGGGGTGGTCGGTGGGCAGGAACAGCTGCACCTTCGTGGTGCTCGCGGTGTCGCTCTCGTCGGGCACGCGGAACGTGAGGGCGCCGTCGGTGGCGCCCTTGGCGTAACGGTCGGGATGGACGGTGACGTGCGCGGAGGCGACGCCCGCGGCGGTGAGGACGGCGGAGGCGGCGAGGGCGGCGCCGAGGCCGGCGCGGCGCAGGGCGGTGCGTGCTGAGGACATGGGTGAGGGATCTCCGTACTGACAGGAAAGGGGTGAAGGGGTCAGATCGCGTACGGGATCCAGGTGGGCGGTCCGCGCCGGTGGACGGTGTGGCGGAGCAGGAGCGGGCAGGGGGTGCGCGGGCCGTCGGCCGGTGGGCGTACGGGATCCGGGGCGACCGGTTCGCCGTATCCCCGCCACCAGGCCGCGAGGCCCGGTACGAGCGTGACCGCCCGGCGCAGGATCGACCACAGGGCGGCCTCGCCGCGCCGCAGCCACCAGGTCAGCAGGACGGCGGCCGCGACGTGGGCCGCGGTGGCGTGCGGGGTCAGGGTGTGGACGTGCGAGTGGGTCATGCGCATGCCGTGCATGACCATCACCGGGTGCGGCCGCGCCGCGCCGAAGGCCAGATGCAGTCCGCCCTGGGAGGCGAGGGTCGCCCCGCCGATGGCCGCGAGGGGCCTCTCGCGGCCGCCGAGCAGCCACCCGGCCGCGAACACCGGCACGAACCCGGCCGTCTGCGTCCACACCGGCGGTGCCGTGCCGGTCGCCAGGGTGTGCCCGCCGGCGGCCAGCAGCACGCAGAGCGCGGCGAACACCGCCGCGCGCAGGCTCCGGACCGCAGGGGACGCCCTCATGGCGATCGATACTCCCACGTGTGGCCCGGGCCCCGGACTCGGGTTCGGGTTCGGGTTCGGGTTCGGGTTCGGTCAGTAGATGTCACGCACATAGCGCTTGTCGGTGGCGAGTTGCTTCACATAGGCCGCCGCGCCCGCCTCGTCCATGCCGCCGTGCAGGACCGCGATGTCCCGGAGCGCCCGGTCGACGTCCTTCGCCATCCGGGAGGCGTCACCGCACACGTAGAAGTGGGCGCCCTCCTGGAGCCAGGACCACAGCAGCGGGCCGTGCTCGCGCATCCGGTCCTGGACGTAGACCTTGGCGCGCTGGTCGCGGGAGAAGGCGGTGTCCAGGCGGGCGAGGGTGCCGTCCGCCAGGAAGCCGGTCAGCTCGTCCTCGTAGTAGAAGTCGGTCGCCCGATGCTGTTCGCCGAAGAACAGCCAGTTCGGGCCCCGTTGGCCGAGAGCCCGGCGCTGCTCCAGGAAGCCGACGAAGGGCGCGACACCGGTGCCGGGGCCGACCATGACCATGGGCGTGGCGGAGTCGGCCGGCGGGCGGAAGTGCGGGGAGCGCTGGACGTGGACGGGCACCGGGGTGTCCGCGGCGGCGTCGGCGAGGAAGGGCGAGCAGACACCCTGGCGGGGCCTGCCGCGCAGGTTCTCGTAGCGCACCACGGACACGGTCAGCGAGACCAGGTGCGGGTCGGTCAGCGGGCTGGACGATATGGAGTACAGGCGGGGCTGGAGGCGTCCGAGGATCCGCGCCCACTCCTGTGGGCCGGCCTCCACGGCGTACTCCGTGATCACGTCCACGGCCTGCCTGCCCCAGCCCCACTTGGCGAGCTCGTCCTTGTTGTCCGGGCGCAGGAGCTTCTTCAACTCCCGTGGGTCCCTGGTGCGTTCGGCGACGAACCGGAGCAGGCCCGGGGTGATCCTGGTGATGTCGAGGTGGCGCCGGAACGCCTCGCCGAGGGCGACCTCGCCCACGCCGTTGACGTCCACGGCGGCCTCGGCGTCCAGACCGGTCACCGCAAGCCACTCCTCGACCAGGTCCGCCGAGTTGAGCGGCCGGATGCCGAGGGCGTCACCCGCCTCGTAGAGCAGCGGGCTCTCCGCGTCCCGGGTGTCGAAGGTGAACCTGCGGACCTCCTTGCCGGCGCCGGGCAGGCTCAGGAGGCGGTTGCCGGTGAGGCGGGCGAGGACGGGGGCAGGTTTCGCCGGGCGCGCGGGCGCCGCGGGGGCGGCGGGTCGCGAGGTCGGTCCGGCGAGGGCGACGGACCTGGTGGAGGCGGCCGTCGAGGTGCCGGAGTGTGCCTCGGCGGCGTCGGACAGGGCCGTCAGGATCTGGTCAAGCCAGCCGTGTGCCGCGTCCTCGTAGTCCGGTTCGCAGTCCGTGCGCGGGGCGAGCCGTCGCGCGCCGAGTTCGTCGAGGCGCTGGTCGAGGCGTCGGCCGTGGCCGCAGAAGTCGTCGTACGAGGAGTCGCCGAAGGCCAGCACGGCGTACCGACGGCCCTCCAGGCGGGGGGTGCCGGGGTCGGCCAGGGTCTCCCAGAAGCCGCTGCCGTTGTCGGGGGCGTCGCCGTCGCCGAAGGTGCTGGTGATCAGCAGCAGGTCGGCCTCGGCGGGCAGCGTACCGAGATCGGCCTCGTCCATGCCGAGCAGGGAGGCGGGGTGACCGACGGTCTTGAGCCGCTCGGCGGTGGCGGCCGCGAACTCCTCGGCGTTGCCGGTCTGCGAGGCCCACAGGATGACGACCTCACGGCGTGACAGTGTGGCCGAAGGCTGTGTGGCCGCCGCCCGGGAGTACATCCCGGCGAGTGTGCCGTTCACCCACAGGGCGTGTTCGGGGCTGAAGGGTGCGTCGGGCGGCAGCACCGGCACCCCGGGCGCCCCGGCGGGGACCCCGGCGAGGAAGCCCACCAGGTACTGACGCTCCTGCGCGGTGAGGACGGGCGGCGGTGCGGGGTCGAGGCCGAAGACGGACGCGGCCGTGGCGGCGGAGGGGGCAGCCTCTGCGGCCTCCAGCGCGACCGCCGGAAACGGGGCCGGAGCCACCGCGGCCACCGGAGTCCGCACGGTCACCGGCGTGGGCACCTTCGTCAGCGACACCGCGCACACCTTGAACTCCGGCTGGAACGACAGCGGATCCACCGCGTCGCTCGTCACCGCGTTGACGCTCAAGTACTCGCCGAACAGGTCGTTCCAGTGGAAGGGCGCGAAGCAGCACCCCGGCCGCACCCGGTCCGTCACCACGGCCGGCAGCACGGCCCGCCCGCGCCGCGAGGCCACCTCGACCGAGTCGCCGTCGGCCACCCCCAGGGCCGACGCGTCCCTCGGATGCAGCTCCACGAAGGGCCCGGGGTTCAGCTTGTTGAGCTTCGCCACCTTCGCCGTCTTGGTGAGCGTGTGCCACTGGTGCTGGAGCCGCCCGGTGTTCAGGACGAAGGGGTAGTCGTCGTCCGGCATCTCGGCCGGCGGAATGTGCGGCCGGGCGTGGAAGACGGCCCGCCCGCTGGCGGTGGGGAAGCGGAGCGTCCCGTCCTCCCCCACGTACCGGATCGGATTCCGGTCCGGGCCGTCCTCGCTCGCCGCGGGCCACTGCACCGGTGTCCGCCGTAGCCGCTCGTACGTCACCCCGCGCAGGTCCCATCCCGTCTTCGGGTTCCAGGCCCGCTTGATCTCCTCGAAGACGTCCTCCGCGCTGTCGTACGAGAACCCCTTGCCGTACCCCATCTCGCAGGCGACGGCGGCGATGATCCGCCAGTCGGCCATCGCCTCGCCGGGCGGGTCGGCCACGGCAGGCGTCAGCGTGAGGTTGCGCTCGCTGTTGACGAAGACGCCCTCGCCCTCCGTCCACAGCGCACCCGGGAGCACGACATCGGCGTACGCGTTGGTCTCGGTGTCGCCGAAGACGTCCTGGGTGACGACGAACTCGGCGGCTTCCAGGCCCTCGATGACCGTGCGGCGGTTGGCGACCGAGGCGACCGGGTTGGTGCAGATGATCCAGCAGGCCTTGATCTCGCCGTCGGCCATCTTCTGGAACATCTCGACCGTGCCCTTGCCGACGCCGTCGGCGCGCAGGGTGTCCGGGGGCAGCTCCCAGAGCTCCTCCATGAAGGCCCGCTCGTCGTCGACGAGGACGGAGCGCTGGCCGGGCAGGCCCGGGCCCATGTAGCCCATCTCGCGGCCCCCCATGGCGTTGGGCTGGCCGGTGAGGGAGAAGGGGCCGCTGCCGGGGCGGCACAGGGCGCCCGTGGCGAGATGGAGGTTGACCAGGGCGTTGGTGTTCCAGGTGCCGTGGGTGGACTGGTTGAGCCCCATGGTCCACAGGCTCATCCACTCACCGGCCTCGCCGATCAGCCGCGCCGCCTCCCGGATGTCCTCCTCGGCGAGGCCCGTCGTCTCGGCCACCGCGGCGGGCGGGTAGTCGGCGAGGAACTCCGGCATCGCCTCCCAGCCCTCGGTGTGGGCGGCGATGAAGTCCGGGTCGATGTCCCCGTTCGCGTGCAGCAGGTGCAGCAGGCCGTTGAGCAGCGCGAGGTCGGTGCCCGGCTCGATCTGGAGGTACAGGTCCGCCTTCGCGGCCGTGGCGGTGCGCCGCGGGTCGACGACGATCACCTTGGCGCCCGCCGACTTCACCCGCTCCATCATCCTGAGGAACAGGATCGGGTGGCAGTCGGCCATGTTGGAGCCGATGACGAGGAAGAGGTCGGCCTCCTCGAAGTCCTGGTACGAGCCGGGCGGGCCGTCCGCGCCGAGGGACAGCTTGTAGCCGGTGCCGGCACTGGCCATGCACAGCCGGGAGTTCGACTCGATCTGGTTGGTGCGCAGGAATCCCTTGGCGAGCTTGTTCGCCAGGTACTGGGCCTCCAGGCTCATCTGCCCCGAGACGTAGAGGGAGACCGCGTCGGGGCCGTGCTCGTCGACGATCTCCCGCAGCCGCCTGGCGGTCTCGGTGATCGCCGTGGCGACGGCTTCCGGCACCGGTTCCTCGCCCCGCTCGGGCCTTACCAGGGCCGTGGTCAGCCGTCCGGGTGCGGCCAGCAGGTCGGCGGTGGTCGCGCCCTTGGTGCAGAGCTTGCCGAAGTTGGCGGGGTGCTCCTTGTCGCCGGAGGCCTTCAGGACCGTACGCCGTCCGTCGGGGCCCATGCCGATGTCGAGGACCAGGCCGCAGCCCACACCGCAGTACGAGCAGACCGTCCGCACCACGGGCACGCCTCCTGACCTCAGCCGAATCGATCTCACCGACCGTACGAAATGCCCATTACACAGATGTCTCCCGAGCCGTTCATCAGGGGTTACACCGCCCGCACACCTCACCGGGCACTGTTGTGAGCGCCTTCGTGACGCAGCGGGGCCCCGATCCGACGCGCCACAGATTTGGAACGGTTCCATTTCTTGAACCATTCGTGTTTGTGGGGGTAGGTTGGTCCCCATGACCGCCCCCCAGCTTCCGAACACCGCCGATGAGCTGCGCGGTGCCGGCCTGCGGGTGACGGCCGCGCGCGTCGCACTGCTCGAGACCGTCCGGGCCGGTGACCACCTCGCGGCCGACGCGATCGCCACGGGAGTGCGCGACCGTCTCGGCCACATATCTCTCCAGGCCGTGTACGAGGCCCTGCACTCGCTCACCGCGGCGGGCCTCGTGCGCCGCATCGAGCCGCCCGGCAGCGCGGCACGGTTCGAGGGACGGGTCGGGGACAACCACCATCACCTGGTCTGCCGGTCGTGCGGGGCCGTCGTCGACGTCGACTGTGCCGTCGGTCACGCGCCTTGCCTGACAGCTTCCGACGACCGCGGCTTCTCGATCGACGAGGCCGAGGTCATCTACTGGGGCCTGTGCCCCGGCTGCTCCACCCAAAGGCTTACTTCAGCACCGTGATCCACCCAGTTCGGAAGGACTTCCATGTCTGAGAACCCCGATGCAATCGTCACCGACGCCAAGACCGACGGCACCGGTGGTGGCTGCCCGGTCGCCCACGGGCGCGCCGCGCACCCCACCCAGGGCGGCGGCAACCGCCAGTGGTGGCCGGAGCGCCTGAACCTGAAGATCCTCGCCAAGGACCCGGTCGTGGCGAACCCGCTCGGCGCGGACTTCGACTACGCCGAGGCGTTCCAGGCCCTTGACCTCGCCGCCGTGAAACAGGACATCGCCGAGGTGCTGACCACCTCGCAGGACTTCTGGCCCGCCGACTTCGGCAACTACGGCCCGCTGATGGTCCGGATGGCCTGGCACAGCGCCGGCACCTACCGCATCAGCGACGGCCGCGGCGGTGGCGGCCGCGGCCAGCAGCGCTTCGCACCGCTGAACAGCTGGCCGGACAACGTCAACCTGGACAAGGCCCGCCGTCTGCTGTGGCCGGTCAAGAAGAAGTACGGCCAGTCCATCTCCTGGGCCGACCTCATGATCCTCACCGGCAACGTCGCGCTGGAGACCATGGGCTTCGAGACCTTCGGCTTCGCCGGCGGCCGCGCGGACGTCTGGGAGGCCGACGAGGACGTCTACTGGGGTCCCGAGACCACCTGGCTCGACGACCAGCGCTACACCGGTGACCGTGAGCTGGAGAACCCGCTCGGCGCGGTCCAGATGGGCCTCATCTACGTCAACCCCGAGGGCCCCAACGGCAACCCGGACCCGCTGGCCGCGGCCCGCGACATCCGCGAGACCTTCCGCCGCATGGCGATGAACGACGAGGAGACCGTCGCCCTCATCGCCGGTGGTCACACCTTCGGCAAGACCCACGGCGCCGGCCCGTCCGACGCGGTCGGCAACGACCCCGAGGCCGCCTCGTTCGAGGAGCAGGGCCTGGGCTGGAAGTCCACCCACGGCACCGGCAAGGGCGGCGACGCCATCACCTCCGGTCTCGAGGTCACCTGGACCACCAAGCCCACCCAGTGGAGCAACGACTTCTTCGACATCCTCTTCGGCTACGAATGGGAGCTCACCGAGTCCCCGGCCGGCGCCAAGCAGTGGGTGGCCAAGGACTCCGAGGAGATCATCCCGGACGCCCACGACCCGTCGAAGAAGCGCCGGCCCACGATGCTCACCACGGACCTCTCGCTGCGCTTCGACCCGATCTACGGCGAGATCTCCAAGCGCTTCCACGAGAACCCGGACCAGTTCGCGGACGCCTTCGCCCGCGCCTGGTACAAGCTGACCCACCGTGACCTGGGCCCGAAGTCCCTGTACCTCGGCCCGGAGGTCCCGGCCGAGACGCTGCTGTGGCAGGACCCGCTGCCGCAGGCCGAGGGCGAGACCATCGACGCCGGTGACATCGCGTCCCTGAAGGCCAAGGTCCTGGAGACCGGCCTCACGGTCTCGCAGCTCGTCTCCACCGCGTGGGCCTCGGCGTCCACCTTCCGCGGCAGCGACAAGCGCGGCGGTGCCAACGGCGCCCGTATCCGCCTGGAGCCGCAGCGCGGCTGGGAGGTCAACGACCCCGAGCAGCTCGCCCAGGTGCTGCGCGTCCTGGAGGGTGTCCAGGCCGAGTTCAACACCGGTGCGAAGAAGGTCTCCCTGGCCGACCTGATCGTCCTCGCGGGTGCCGCGGCGGTCGAGCAGGCCGCCAAGGACGCGGGCTACTACGTGGAGGTCCCCTTCACGCCGGGCCGCGTGGACGCCACCGAGGAGCACACCGACGTAGAGTCCTTCGCGGCGCTCGAGCCGGTCGCGGACGGCTTCCGCAACTACCTCGGCAAGGGCAACCGCCTGCCGGCCGAGTTCCTGCTGGTCGACAAGGCGAACCTGCTCACCCTGAGCGCCCCCGAGATGACTGTCCTCGTCGGTGGTCTGCGCGTCCTCGGCGCCAACCAGGGCGGCACGACGCACGGCGTCCTCACCGACCGTCCGGGCGTCCTGACCAACGACTTCTTCGTCAACCTGCTCGACCTGGGCACGACGTGGAAGTCCACCTCCGAGGACCAGACGGCCTTCGAGGGCCGCGACGCGGAGACCGGCAAGCTGAAGTGGACCGGCACCCGTGCCGACCTGGTCTTCGGCTCCAACTCCGAGCTGCGCGCGCTCGCCGAGGTCTACGCGAGCGACGACGCGAAGGAGAAGTTCGTGAAGGACTTCGTCGACGCGTGGGTCAAGGTCTCCAACCTGGACCGCTTCGACCTGGTCTGAGCGGTAACCGAATGACGTCGGGGCCGGTCCACTGGACCGGCCCCCATGTCATTCACAGCGTGCCGAGGAACTTCCCGAGCCGCGCGATCCCCTCGCGCAGCTCGTCGGCCGAGGCGGCGTAGGACAGCCGTACATGCGTGTCGGCGGTGCCCACCCCGAAGTCCCGCCCCGGCGTGAGCGCGACCCGCGCCTGACGCAGCGCCCGTCCGCAGAACTCCCACGAGGTGAGCCCGGTGCCGCTGACGTCGAAGTAGATGTAGAAGGCCCCGTCGGGCGGCACGGGCACCGGCAGCCCGATCTGCGCGAGACCGTCGAGGACGAGCGCCCGCCGCCGCCCGAACTCGGCCCGCCGGTCCTCGCACACGGCGAGCGACTCGGGCGTGAAGCAGGCGAGCGCGGCGTACTGGGCGGGCGTGGAGGCGCAGATCATGTAGTTCTGGGCCAGCCGCTCCAGCGCGGGCACCAGTGCCTCGGGCACCACACACCAGCCCAGCCGCCAGCCGGTCATCCCGAAGTACTTCGAGAAGCTGTTGATGACCACGGCGTCCTCGTCGTACGACAGCACACTGCGCGGCGGCCGCCCGTGCTCGTCATGGTCGCCGAGGTCGAGGTAGATCTCGTCGACGATCCGCCAGGCGTCCCGCTCCCGGGCGAGCTCGCAGATGGCCGCCAGCTCGTCGGCCGGGACGGAGGTGCCCGTCGGGTTGGACGGGCTCGCGATCATGATCCCGCGGGTGCGGTCCGTCCAGTACGACCGCACGGAGGCGGCGTCCAGCTGGTACCGCGACCCGGCGCTGGTGGGCACGAGCGTGACCCGCGCCCCGAAGCTCTCGGCGATCTGCCGGTTGCAGGGGTACGAGGGGTCGGCGATCAGCACCTCGTCCCCGGGATCGACGAGCGCGGCGGCACCCAGCACCAGCGCGGCCGACGCCCCGGCGGTTACGACGACCCGCCCCGGATCGACGTCGACACCGTGCCGCTCACCATAGAACCGCGCTACGGCCAGCCGCAGTTCGGGCAGCCCGAGCGCCCCCGTGTAACTCAGGGGCCTGCTCCCCACGACCCCCCGCAGCGCGTCCAGCACGGCCGGCGGCGCCCCGAAGTCCGGCTCCCCCAGACTGAGCTTGACGACGTGCTGCCCCTCGGCCTCCAGCGCCGCGGCATGCTTGCCGAACTCCATGGCGTAGAACGGCGCGACGGACTGGGCACGTTGCGAGATCCTCATACGCGGGCCTCCGGGGGTCACTTGGTCGAGGGCTCCAGAAGGGCCGCGCGCCATGGGGTGGGTCGTCGCAAAGATGCCATGGGGAAGCCGGATGCGAAAACGCGGAGGTCGGGCGGCGCCCTTTCGGTGCCGGCGACCTGCCGGGCAGGACCGGGCAGGACCGGGCAGGCAGAGCTGTGCCCGAAGTGATGCCCACACGCCCCGGCCATCGTCGGCCGGTTTCACGCCAACGACCGGGACAGCAGACCCACTTGGACGTCCGGTGTCAGTGCCGGGCACTAGTCTCGTTCGCCCGGCAGGGAGCCGGTGAATCCAGGGGGAGCACGAGACCGCCATGCCCGACAACCACACCGGATACCTGATCTCCGTCGTCGACGACGATCCGCTGCGCGCCCGCAAGGACGCGCGCGAACTGCTCGCCGCGTTCGGCGAGGTGGACCCCACGGCCAGGCTCGACGTTCCCGCGCCCGGCAACGTGCTGGGGGCCGGCGACAAGGGCGGGCCGTCCGCCGAGACCGTGGGGCTGCTGCTGAGCGCCGGTTCCTTCGTGGTCGCGCTGGTGCAGACGTGGCTGGCGCGGGTCCCGCAGCGCACCATCGTAGTCAAGCGGCCCGACGGGGCAACCCTGCACATCAGCGGCAAGGAGGCCCGCGAGGACGACGCACTGGTCGAGCGGTTCCTCGCGGACGACGGCGACGGCACGACGGCGACGACGGCGGGCTGAGCGGCGATGACCGACAACGACCGGCACGCGCTGCTCGTCGGCGTCTCCACGTACGACAGCGAGACATACGCCGACCTCCCGGCCGTACGCGCCGATCTGCACTACATGCGGGCGGTGCTGGAGAACACCGAGATCGGCATGTACAACGAGTGCGCGCTGGCCGCGGAGCCGACGCGGGCGCAGATGCTGCACGCCGTCGAGACGTTCCTGGAGGCACGGCAGCCCAGTGAGACCGCGCTGCTCTACTTCAGCGGGCACGGCGAGTACTGCGAGCAGGACGGCCAGCTGTACTTCCTGACCCGGGACACCGACCCGGCCGACCTGCCGGGCACGGCCGTACCGGCGGAGTTTCTGGAGCGGATGCTCCAGTCCTGCCGGGCCGCCTCCAAACTGGTCCTGCTGGACTGCTGCTCCAGCGGGTCCGTCGTCCAGGGCTGGACCGCCAAGGGCCCGTCGGGGGACCCGGACCGGCCCGCGCCGAGCACCCTGCTGCAACCGACCGGCGTGTACTTCATCACCGCGTCCGACGCCCTCCAGGCGGCCTCCGCGATGGCGCCGCCCGGGTCGGGCCTCGGCACCTCCCGGTTCACCGGGGAGATCGTCGAGGGGCTGCGCAACGGCCGGATCAAGGAGGGCGGCTGGATCACCCCGGACGACCTCTTCGACTACCTCACCGCCCAGATGACCCGCGACGGCGTACCGGAGGAGCAGCGGCCCACCAAGTCCACGATCAGGGCGACCCGCAGCCTCCCCTTCGCCCGGTCGGTGGCACGACCGGTGCGGCTCCCCGCGCTCCCCCACGCCGTCTCCGGAACCGTCCGGCACTCCCCCGCGCTGCTCAAGGCCCGGGAGCTGGCCGACGCGGACGAGCGGGACGGCGTCGACGCGCAGCGGCTGCTGCGGTACTACGCCGACTGCCTCACCGCGCAGGCGGCGGCCGGGATGCGGCCGGACCGGGACAGCGGCCGGAACAAGAAGTACTTCCTGCTGGCCCAGGGCGAGGAGACCATCCAGTCGGGGCGCGGACCGCACATCGTCGCGCCCGGAGCGTTGCCCCGACCGCAGGAGGGGCGGAGCGGCTCGGACACCGAGGCGGGCTCGCGACAGGAGTACTGGTACGGCTATCCGGCGATCACGCTGCCCGCGCGGGACGGCGGCCGGGGGCGCCGCGCGGCGGTGGAGCTGGCGCCGCTGCTCATCCAGCAGATGGAGCTGGCACCGGACGAGGAGGGCCGGGACGTACTGCGGCCCAGCGGGGTGCCGTCCCTGCACAGCGGCGTCGTCTCGGAACTCCTGGACGCCGGCGACGCGGCCGACCTGGTGGCGCGCTGGCAACCGGCCTGGCAGGAGGGCAACGACGCCCAGATGCTGCGCGCCATCAGGGAGTTGCTGGACGAGCTGGGGCTGCCGGAACTCGAACCGCTGGACCCCTCCGCGCTGAGCGACCGCACGGTGATGCAGGCGCTGCGGCCCGGCGCGCACAACGCGGCCGTGCTGCTGGTGCCTTCGGGCGCGGAGGCCATGGCCACCCAGGCGCTGGTGGAGAACCTGCTCCAGATCTCGACACGGACCGCTCAGATCCCGGGCACCGCCCTGGACGCACTCCTGAACGGCGGGGCCCGGCAGGACCCGACCCCGGCCGCCGTCGCGGCGAACCCGGTGACACCGGTCGCTCCGGGGCCGTGCAACGAGAGCCAGGAGCGGGTGATCTCGTCGGCGATGACCCAACCGCTGACGGTGGCGACCGGACCGCCCGGCACGGGGAAGAGCGAGGTCGTCACGGCGGTCGTCACCACCTGTGTCGCCGCGGGGCAGTCGGTGCTGGTCGCCTCCACGAACAATGAGGCAGTGAACGTCGTCGCCCAGCGCTGCGACGACATCGCGCCCGGCCTGCTGATGCGGACGGGCAACGCGGAGGCGCTGGAGCGGGAGGCCGCCAAACTGGAACTGCTCCTCGCCGAACCGGCCGGGGCGACGCCACGCGGATCGGCCACCGTGGGCGGGGAACTGCGCACCACCCGGGGAACGGCCGACCGGTTGCGGGCACAGGCGGCCCATCGCGTCGGCGAGGAAGGACGGCTGCTGGAGCTGCTCCACGACCGGGAGGAGCGGGCCGCCGCCCTGGAGCTGCCCGTGCCCCTGCTCGAAGGGGCCTGGGCGGCGGACAGCGACGGCGTGGCATCGCTGGGCCGCTGGGCGGAGCGGGCGCGGAAGACCGTCGGCTTCCGCTGGTGGCAGCTCGGGGCATGGCGGCGCGGGCGGGCGCTCGCCGCTCTGATCGCGGCGGAAGCGGAGCTTGCGGACGGTGCCGGACCGGCATGGCCGGAGTGGGCGACGGGACGCCCCGTGCCGCCCGCACTGCTGGAGTCCCTGGCCGGGCTCGTGTCCGTGGAGCGGGAGCTACGGGAACTCGTCCAAGGGCACGGGGAATGGGACGAGGAAGGGCTCAGGCAGGCCCGGCTCGCGACGGCGGAAGCGCTGTCCGGGCTGTCGGCGGAACTGTCCCGCGCGCTGTCCGCCGAGGCGCTGAACCGGGCCACCTCGCTCATGAACCAGCGGCTCCAGGCGCTCCGCCGCCGCTCCGGCTACCAGCGCAGCCAGAAGAACCTGATGACGCACATCAAGGGATGGGCCGTCAGCACCCACTCGGTACGGCAACTGGAGCTCGCCCCGAAGCTGTTCGACCTCGTGGTCATCGACGAGGCCAGCCAGTGCTCCGTCCCGGCGGTGCTGCCGCTGCTGTTCCGGGCCCGTCGGGCACTGATCATCGGTGACCCCATGCAGCTCGGGCACATCCCCGGCGTGTCACCGCAGCAGGAGCGTCAGGCACGGGTACGGGCCGGGCTGAGCGCCGCGCAGTTGGAGCACCATCGCCTCACCTACCACGTGCACTCGTCCTACCACGCGGCCGAACAGCACGGCGACAGCGCGCTGCTCCTCGACGAGCACTACCGCTGCCACCCTGGCATCGCGGACGTCGTCAACGGCCACTGCTACGGCGGCCGGTTGCGGGTGCTGACCGACGTGCGGCGGCAGGTGCCGGCACACGACCCGGTGGGAGCGGCCGACCCGGCACCGGTGCTCGGCTGGGTCGACGTACCGTCCGGGGAGTCGGCGCGCGGCGGCGACGGGCAGTCCTGGCGGAACGCGGCGGAGGCGAGGGCCGTACGGCACGTGGTCGACGGGCTGCTGGCGGGACTTCCGCCGGACGCGACGGTGGGAGTGGTCACGCCGTTCCGCGCGCAGAAGGAGACGCTGGCCCCGATGTGGCGGGACGACGACCGCGTCCGGGTCGGCACCGTCCACACCTTCCAGGGCGGACAGCGGGACGTGATGGTGCTCAGCCCGGTGGCCACGCACAACACACCGGACCGGACGACCCACTGGGTCGCGAGCCAGGTCAACCTGTGGAACGTGGCGGTCACACGCGCCAAGTCGCAGCTGATCACGGTAGGAAGTCGCGCCTTCTGGCAGGACCAGAGCGGCCTGCCCGCCCTCCTCGCCGCGCGTTCGGCACCCCTGGGAGCGGGCGACGCGGGCACGACGGCCGAGGCAGGCGCCCCCGGCCCGGTGGCCGAGGCCCGCGAGGACCTCGCCGACCGCCTCCAGCAGTACCTGGCCGGACGGGGCATCACCGATCTGGAGCGGGCCGTTCTGGTGGGCGGCCACTCGGTGGACCTGCTGTTCACCGACGCCGGCGAGAACACGGCGGTGCTGATCGACCCCGGCCCGAGGCCAGGCGAAGACCCCGCGCGACACCTTCGGCTGACCCACGCGCGAGGCGACCTGCTCACCGGCCTGCCCTCCGGAGGCCACGGGGCGAAACCCTGCCCCGTGAGCCGGACGGTGCGGGTACCCGCCTGGCGGATCCTCGCGGGCGACACCGCGCTGGCACCGCTGTTCGACTGAGCGTCGGCCAAGGCCAGCCCCCTCACCGAACACCGGCGCCCTCGCCGAACGTCGAGCCCCTGCACGGGCAACTGTCGGTGCCCGGGCCAACTGTTCGCCGCACGCCCCGGCTTCACGCAGGCGCCGCAGGCGTTCGTCGTGGGTGCGGCGGGAGCCCATCGCGCCGACGTAGCCGACGAGCAGGGCGAGCGCCCGGCGCAGCAGGGGGATGTCGAACTTGGCGTCGTGGGTGAGGACGCAGACGGCGGTGCGCTCGTCGACATCGGTGCGTTCCAGGTAGCGGTGCGGCCAATCGACCACCACCTCGTCCGCGTGCGGGAAGCGTGCGGCCGTGGCGAAGACGGGGCGGGCGTCGCAGACGGTGACCCGGTAGCCCAGGAAGCGGCCCACCTGGCTGAGCGCGGCGGCGAAGTCGACCGCACCGAAGATCGGCATGCGGGGGCGGGTGGCCGCCACGTGGACGAGGAGGGACAGCTGCTCGGGGCATTCTTCCCCCGCCCCGTCGAGGTCGGCGCGGGACGTGCCCCACGGCACCAGCGGTGCAGTGTGTCCGCGATGTTCAGCATGGGTCGCTCTCCGTGGTTGGCCATGCGGGGGATTGCCGGGCGGGTCGGTGGCCCTGCAACGAAGGAAAATCCAGGGCTAGAGCAACGCCTCGGCAGTGATGGGCAGTTCGCGGATGCGGCGGCCGGTGGCGTTGAACACCGCGTTCGCGATGGCCGGCGCCACGCCGACGAGGACAACCTCGCCGAGGCCCTTGACGCCGAGCGGATCGGCCTCGTGGTCCTCGCCGTTCAGATAGATCGCCTCGACGTCGGGGACGTCGGCGTTCACCGGGACGAGGTAGTCGGCGAGGTTCGCGTTGACGATCCGCCCGTCGCGGTGGTCGGTGACCGTGTGTTCGAGCAGGGCCTGGCCGATGCCGCCCACCATGCCGCCGATGGCCTGGCTGTCGGCGAGCTTGGGGCTGATGACGCGGCCCGCGTCGTACACCCCGAGCATCCGCCGCACCCGCACCAGCCCCAGCGTGGCGTCGACGGCGACCTCGGCGAAGGTGGCGTTGTAGGCGGAAATCGAGTGCCGCCCGGGACGGGACGGGCCGCCGTAGGAGCCACGTACTTCCAGGTGGGAGCGGTTGTTGCGGGCCAGCAGGCTCTTGTACGTCTCCCCCCGCGCCGGGTTGCCCGGTACGTGCAGTCGGCCGTTGCGGACCACCACGTCGTCGGCGGCCACCCCGTACAACGGTGACCCGCGGTCCTCGACGGCCAGCTTGACCGCCTGCCTGCGGACCTTGTCGCAGCCGTCCAGGACGGCGGAGCCGACGCTGGCCATGGTCTGGGAGCCGCCATGGGGCGGAGTCGGCGGATAGAGCGAATCTCCCAGCCGGAAGGTCACCGAGCGCACGGTCAACCCGAGCGCGTCGGCGGCCACCTGAGTCTGCGAGGTGTAGGTGCCCGGCCCCATGTCACTGGCGGCGGTCTCCACCAGAGCGGTGCCGTCGGCGTCCAGGCGGACCCGCGCCTCGGCAGCGTTGCTGCCCGAGTGGTAGACGCCCGCGGCCATGCCCATGCCGATCAGCCAGTCACCCTCACGCCGGCCACGCGGCCGGGGCGAGCGGCGGTGCCAGCCGAACTCACGCGCTCCCACGGTGTAGCACTCACGCAGCCGGCGGGTGGAGAACGGCAGGTCGTTCGACGGGTCCTCGTCCGGTTCGTTGCGCAGGCGCAGCTCGATCGGGTCGATGCCGAGCTCGTGCGCGAGCTCGTCCATGGCCGACTCGATCACGAAGGACCCCGTGGCGAAGCCGGGCCCGCGCATCCAGATCGGGGTGTTCACGTCCAGGGGCACCTGCCGGTACGCCTGGCTCACGTTCGGCATGCTGTAGAGCATCTGTCCCGGCGCCCCGGTGGCTTCGACAAAGGTCTCGTACGAGGAGGTCTCGGCGTCCATGTCGTGGATCGCGGCGTTCAACCGCCCGCGCCGGTCGCTGCCGAGGCGCAGCCGGTACGCGTAGGAGGGCCGGAAGCCGGTACCGAAGTACATCTGCCGGCGGCTGAGCACCAGCATGGCCGGACGGCCCGTCTCCCGTGCGGCCAGGGCTGCCACGACCGTGTGCGGCCAGCAGCGCAGCCCACTGCCGAAGCCTCCGCCGACGAACGGGTTGATGACGCGCACCGACTCCGCGGGCAGACCGAACACGGCGGAGAGTTCGTCACGCGTGCCCATCACCCACTGGGTCTTGTCCCAGACGGTCAGCTTGTTGCCGTCCCAGCGGGCGACGGTGGCGTGCGGCTCCATCGGATTGTGGTGGTTGCGGGCCAGTTGGTAGGTCAGGTCCAGCCGTACGGCGGCTGAGCGCAGCCCGGCTTCCGCGTCGCCGCGGGCATAGTTCGCCGGCTCGCCCGGCTCAGCCTCGGTGAGGTCGGTCGACGGCTGTTCGCCGTCGTAGCGGACCTCGACCAGGCTCGCGCCGTGTTGCGCGGCCTCCAGGGTGGTGGCCACGACGACGGCGACCGGCTGTCCGTGGAAGAGCACCCGGTCGTCCTGGAAGACCCGAAGCCGATGCCCGGGCGGGTTGTTGGAGCCTGCGTTGTCGCGGTACGGCAGCTTCGGCGCGTTGCGATGGCTGATCACCCGCAGCACACCCGCGGCCTTCTCGGCGGCAGCGGTGTCGAGGGAGGTGATACGGCCGCGCCCGATGCTCGCATCCACGAGGACGGCGTGAACCGCCCCCTCGATGTCGTGCTCGGCGGCGTACACCGCCTTGCCCGTGACCTTGAGCCGGCCGTCCACCCGGGACAGCGGCGCACCCACGGCTGCCTGCGGCTGAGGGCTCATTTCATACCTCCTACGACGCGCAGCTGACGTTCGACGGTCCGCCTGAGCAGCGCGACCTTGAAGCGGTTGTGCGCGAGCGGGCGCGCCCCCTCCGCCGCCTTCTCCGCGGCCGTCGTCCACAGAGCGTCCGAGGGGCGTCGGCCGACGAGGTGCCGCTCGACCTCGGGCAGCTTCCAGGGCACCGTGCCCACTCCCCCGGCGGCGACCTTCGCCTCGTGGATCACCCCGCCCTTGATGTGCAGCGCGACGGCCGCCGAGGTGAGCGCGAACTCGTACGACTGCCGGTCACGCACCTTCAGATAGCCCGACCTCAGCGGACGCGGAAGCGCCGAAATCTCCACTGCCGTAATCAACTCGCCCCGTCTGACGGCCTGTTCACGCTGAGGGGTGTCACCCGGCTTGAGCAGGAAGTCGGCGAAGGGCACCCGGCGTTCCCCGCCGGGACCCAGTAGGTGCACGCTCGCCTCCAGGGCGGCGAATGCCACGGCGACGTCGGAAGCGTGGGTGGCCACGCAGGAGTCGGAGGTACCCAGGATCGCGTGCGCGCGGTTGTAGCCGTCCCGGGCCGCACAACCGGATCCCGGATCCCGCTTGTTGCAGTCGGCGGTCACGTCACGGAAGTACGTGCACCGGGTGCGTTGCATGATGTTGCCGCCGATGCTGGCCATGTTGCGCAGCTGGGCCGACGCGCTCAGCTCCAGCGCCTCGGAGACGACGGGGTACAGGGTGCGCACTTCGGGATGCGCTGCGGCCTCGGACATGGTCACCAGGGCGCCGATGCGCAGCCCGCCCCGCTCGGTGGCGGTGATCTCGCGCAGCGGCAGACGGGAGATGTCGACGAGGGCGGCGGGGTGCTCGACGGTCTCGCGCATCAGGTCGACGAGCGTGGTGCCGCCGGCGATGTAGCGCCCGCCGCGACGGCCGGCGTCGATGGCCTCACGGGTGTCGGAGACGCGGGTGTAGGTGAAGGGATGCATGAGGGCCCGGCCTTACTTCCGGCCCGCGGTCTGTTCGACCGCGCGCACGATCTTGACGTAGCAGCCGCAGCGGCAGATGTTGCCGCTCATCCACTCCCGGATCTCCTCCGGCGAACCGGTATGCCCCTCCTGGATGCAGCCGACCCCGGAGAGGATCTGGCCGGGAGTGCAGTAGCCGCACTGAAAGGCGTCCTGCTCGATGAACGCCTGCTGCAACGGGTGGAGTTGATCGCCCTCGGCCAGGCCCTCGATCGTGGTGACCTCGGTGCCTTCCAGCCGGACGGCGAGCGTCAGACAGGCGTTGACCCGCCGGCCGTCGACCAGCACGGTGCACGCTCCGCAGGCCCCGGCGTTGCAGCCCTTCTTCGAGCCGGTGAGGCCGAGGTGCTCGCGGAGCAGGTCCAGGAGTGAGGTGCGGTTGTCGACCGTCACGGTCCGACGGGTGCCGTTGACCGTCAGGGAGACCCGGCTGGAGGGCGGCCGCTCGGCGGCCGTCGCCCCCTCCGGGTCGAGAAGCGAGGTCCCTGCGATCACGCCGCCCGCGACGACGGCACCACCGGCCGCGGTGCTGGTGGCGATGAACGTGCGCCGAGTGGGCGCCGGGGAGGACTCGCCGGCCCCGGTGGGGGGTGGAACGGCAGACTCGGGGAGTTCAGTGGACATACGTACGCCTTCGTTCGCGGACGGATCGGCCGTACTCAACAGCGGGACGGGAGAGCGGATCGTCGTCACCGCAGGGACAGGGGCAACCGCGCGCTGTGGCAGCGGTGACTGGTCACCTGGGGAGTCTCACACCACCGGCAACTCTCGTGGCAGGGAGACTTTTCTCCCCCCTTTACGCTCCGTCAGAAGCGACTGGCCGACGTCGTCAGGGGCACTTGCGCGCGCGGCGGGGCAGGACAGAGCCGGTCTCTGACCGCGGCCCTGGTGCGGGCTCCCCTGACGTCGTGCGTGAGCCCGGGTTGCGTGGTCGACCGGACGAGGCTACTGGTTGCGGGTGCGGGTGCCGTTGTACTGGTGGTCGGTCACCGGCTCGGCCCAGTCGGTCTCGGGAGTGCTGTCGCCGGTGCCCTCCCACAGGGCGATGTGCTCCATGAACCGGTCGGGGAGGGCGCCGTGCCAGTGTTCCTCGTTCGGCGGGCAGGCGACGGTCTCGCCGGGGTGGGCCTCGAAGACGGTGCCGTCCCGGGTACCGATCAGGGCGATGCCGGAAACGACGTGCAGGGTCTGGCCCAGGGCGTGGGAGTGCCAGTTGGTGCGGGCGCCCGGTGAGAAGCGGACCAGGTTGGCGCGCATCCTGGACGGGGCATGGCCGGCCACGATGACGTCCCACCAGACGTCGCCGGTGAACCAGTCCGCCGGGGCCTTGCTGCTGGGCTGTTCCTTGATGAATTCCACGGTGTCTCTCCGGTGTTGTCGATGCGTGGGTTGTCCCTGGCGGGCGACGCAGCCGCCGTCAGACGGTCTGGCCGCCGTCGACGACCAGGGCGTGGCCGGTGGCGAATGAGGCGGCGTCCGAGCAGAGCCACAGCACGGCGGCTGCGATCTCCTCGGGCGTGCCGAGGCGTCCGATCGGCTCGTCCGCGAGCAGGGCGTCCCGAAGCCCTTGACGCCCGCGCCGGACGAGGCGTTGACGATCGCGCCGCCCCCCTGCCGGAGCATGAGGGGGATCTCGTGCTTCACGCACAGGAACATTCCGGTCAGGCTGACGCCGAGGACCCAATCCCACTCGTCCTTCGCGATGTCCGCGGCCGGTTTGACCGGCTGCTCGACGCCGGCGTTGTTGAAGGCCGCGTCCAGTCGCCCGAACGCCTGGACGGCGTCGCCCAGGGCCGAATTGACGTCGTCTTCACTGGTGACGTCGCAGGTGAGGGCCAGTGCCTGCCCGCCCGCGCGAGCGAAGGCTACGGCGGTGGCGCGGCCGATGCCCGAGCCGGCTCCGGTCACGAAGGCCGCCTTGCCGGTGAAGGCCGCGTCGGTCACGGTCATGGGGCGGAGTCCTCTCGCTTGCTGGTACGTCGTCGGGTTCGTGTCGGCAGGGCACGGCTCGGGGCTTGAGTCAGTGCTGCGGCGGCACCTGCGCGGGTTCGTCGCGTCGAGCGTGGGTGTGGGCACCGCTCTGGGCCACGATCCGCCCCTTGTGGGACGTGCCGGAGACGGCGAGGCCGATCAGGGGCAGCAGGGTGAGGGCGGCGATGACGGTGCCGACCAGGGGCGGGCCGGTCAGGCCGAGGGAGGAGTCCAGGGCCGTACCCGCGAGCGCCGAGCCGGCGGCGATCCCCGTGTTGAAGGCGGAGGTGGTCAGCGCCGAGGTCAGGGTGGGGGCGTCGCCCGCGAAGCGCATGGCGAGGGCGGTGACGACCGGGTTGACCGTGAAGCCGGTCAGGCCCATGAGGAAGACGAGGACGGTGGCCGTCACCGGGTTGCCGGACAGCGGGATCATCAGGAGCAGGACCAGGGCGGTGGCGGCCGCGGCCGTCAGAGTGGTGGCCATCGGCCGGCGGTCGCCCAGGCGGCCTCCGGTGGTGGTGCCGCCCAGGGCTCCGACGCCGAAGGCGATGAGGACGAGCGGTACCGCGCCTGCCGGGATACCGGCGCGGTCGGTCAGCAACGGGGTGACGTACGTGTACGTCGCCAGCACACCGCCCATGATCAGCATCGCGGCGCCGAGCGCCAGCCACAGCCGGCCCTGCCTCAGCGCCCGGACCTCGGCCCGGAGGGACACCTCGACGCGCTGTCCCTGGGCCGGGATGAAGCGGCCGATGAACACGGCGGCAAGCCCTGAGAGGACGGCCAGGGCCCAGAAGGGGCCGCGCCAGCCGGTGAACTGGCCGGCGAAGGAGCCGATCGGCACGCCGACGACGTTGGCCAGGGTCAGGCCGCCGATCATGGCGCCCGTGGCGCGAGTCGCGTTGCGCGGCCCGGCAGCGGTGGTGGCGACGACGAACCCGACGGACCAGAACGCTCCGGTGGCCAGGGCTGTGACGACGCGGGCCGAGAGCACGACGGTGAAGGACGTGCTCAGGGCGGCCACCAGGTGTCCGAGGCAGAACACGGACAGGGCCAGGACGAGCGTCCGACGCTGAGGAAGGCGCAGCGTCGCCATGGCCATGGCCGGCGCTCCGATGATCATGCCGATGGCGAAGGAGGTGATCAGCAGCCCTGCGTGGGAGACGTCGACTCCGAGGTCGGCGGCCAACTCCGGCAGCAGACCGGCGACCACGAACTCGGTGGTCCCCATCAGGAACGTGCCGGCGGCGAGCACCCAGACGACGAAGGGAAGCTTGGCGGGGGTAGTCCCGGACGCGGAAGGCATACCTGTGGTCTCTCCTTGTGCGGAAAACGGCGGATCATGGGCGGCGGCTCGGGCGTCACGGCAGACTGCGGACGGCGCGGCCACGTCCTCGACGGTTCCATGGACCGAACCGGGCGAAAAGGGGAGGGTCTCCTCCCCCCTTCATGCGTGGCGTCACGTGCGGGGCGCGTGGTGGGACGGGTCAGGGCGCGGCTTCGACGGTGATGCGGTCGGCCCCGGCAAGCCTGTCGGTGTCGGCGTCGATGCTGCCGAGGATCAGCAGGTCGGCGTTGGCGGAGTCGCCGTCGCGGTAGAAGAGGGCCAGGTTGCCCCAGGGCGCGTAGTAGGCCAGGTCGCCCGCCTTCGGCGTGCGCGGCTCGGGAGCGCCGGAGGTGGTCAGCCTGCGCGGCAGGTCGGCGATCCGCTCTGTGTGGTGGAAGTCCTTCAGGTCCACAGTGAGCGGGAGCAGCGCGGCGAAGTCACGGGCGGCAGGGCTGTCGTTCAAGCGGGCGCCGACGGGGCGGCCGTCGAGGGTGACTTGGATGTCCATGGCGGTGTTCCTGTCGGATGGTGCGGTGGGTGCCTCGGTTGTCGGCGTCTGCTGCCCGGTGGTGGTCGCCGGCGAGGAGGCTGGGGAGGTGTGGGTGCAAGCCGCCGCGGTCAGCACGAGAGTGGTGGCGGTGACGGCACGGGCGAGGACACCGAGGGCGGCCGAGTTCACGGGTGTCGTCCCGGGGATTGACCGGGCAGGGGCTCGGCGTAGTGGCGGAATCCGTCGCGCTGCTGGTGGATGTCGTACAGCCGCTGTGCCAGCGCGTCGGGGCTGCTGTGCTCGGCGTCGGGCCGGATGGCGCCCGGGATGATCAGCTGGGCGGCGTGGATGTTCTCCCCGGCGAGCGTGTCGTGCAGCATGCGGGCGTAGGCGCTCTCGGCGGCGAACGCGATCGACGTGCCGGCCACGTTCGGGTTGGGGCGTACGGCGCTGGAGCCGTTGACGAACAGCAGAGTGCCGCGGCCGAGTTCGCGCATGCCGGGCAGGACGGCGTTCACGGCGGTGACGGCGCCATTGACGGAGAAGGCGAGCGGCGCGTCGAGGTCGTCGGCGCTGGTGTCGAGGACCGGCCTCATGAAGTCGGCGCTCGGCACCGGGCTGTACTGGAGGATCTCGATGGGGCCCGGATCGGCCGCAGCCGCGTACAGGGCCGCGTCCAGTGACTCGATGTCGAGGACGTCGGCGGTGAAACCGCGCGCCTGGATACCGTCACGGGCCAGCTCGGCGGTCATCTCCTCCAGGCGCTCGGCGTCGCGGGCGATGAGGGCGACGGTGTGGCCGGCGCTTCCGAAGCGGCGGGCGGTGGCCAGCCCGAGACCGGGGCCGGCGCCGATGAGAGCGAAGGTCGTCATGGGATTGGTCGTTCCTTGTGTGAGGGGGGGCTCCCGCCCGCATGCGCGCTGCCGGGGATGCAGGCTGACGACGCCGACGGTCCCGGTTCACGAAGTCGGGGGCGCCGACGATGATCGCGGGGTGTTCCTGGGAGGGTCTGCGGAGATGCTGATCCGTACCTGTGCTCGTACGACAACGGCCCGGTCAGAGGGGGGCGAGGGTCAGGGCGAGGGTCGATGTACGGCAGCCCGTGGTCATGACCGGCTGCTCGACATCGAGCCTCACACGCGAGGGCAAGCGCGAAAAGCGGAGAAATTCATCCCGGGAGGAGAACATCCTGGGAGTAAATCCTCCCCCCTTTCCCGAGTGGAATCGGTGTCATCCTGGGAAGCATGACCGCCAACGTTCCCCTCAATGAGCTGGGAGAATTCCTCAAGAAGCGCCGCGCCGAGCTGAGCCCGCACACGGTCGGGCTGCCCGAAAGCGACAGGCCCCGGCGCGTGGACGGGTTGCGCCGCGAGGAGGTCGCCCAGCTCGCCAGCATCAGCACCGACTACTACACCCGCCTCGAACAGGGCCGTATGCAGGCGTCCGCACCCGTGCTGGACGTTCTCGCCCGGGTGCTGCATCTGGATGACGACGAGCGCGGCTACCTCTTCCAGCTCGCGGGCAAGACCACCAGCCGCACCCGCCGCCGCGGCCGGCAGAAGGTCCAGCCGCAGCTGCAGCGGGTCCTGGACGACCTGACCGCCACCCCGGCCGTCGTGCAGGGCCGGCGCGGGGACATCCTGGCCTGGAACGCGCTGGCCGCCGCGCTGGTCACCGACTTCTCCCAGATCCCGGAAAAGCACCGCAACTACCCGCGGATCATCTTCACGGATCCGGCGATGCGCACCCTGTACGCCGACTGGGAGACCTCCGCGCAGATCTCCGTGGCCCAGTTGCGCATGGAGGCCGCCAAGTATCCCGAGGACCCCCGCCTGACCGAGCTGGTCGGCGAACTGTCCATGCGGGACAAGCAGTTCGCCCGCTGGTGGGGCGACCACCGGGTGGCCGCCCGCACCGTGGGCACGAAGACTCTGAACCACCCGGTCGTCGGCGAGCTCGTCCTGGACTGGGACACCCTCACCGCCAACACCGACCCCGACCAGCACCTGACTGTCTGGACCGCCGCCCCCGGCTCCCCCACCCACGAGCGGTTGCGCATCCTCGCGTCCTGGGCCGCCGACCACCATCTGCCCGCGTCGCCGCCACTCGTCTGACCCCGTCGGCCGCTCCCGCTACTCCGGGGGCAGACGGTCGTTCACCCTCCCCCGCCGCCGCGCGAGGAGTGCCGGGGATGCACACCGGAAGGCGATCTTCGTCCCCGCTTCGATGCGGAGCATGGCCGACACCCGCCTGGTTTTCGAGAGAGCACGCTTACGGCTGTCGGGCTTCCGGCGAGCGCCGGGCGCCGGGCGCCGGGCGCCGGGCGCCGGGCGCCGGGCGATGAGGGATTGTCCTGGACGGGCGTTGCCTCAGCGCACGCCTGCCGCGTCGAGCAGGGTGGTCACCGTGGGGGTGATGAGGCCGGTGAGGGTGTCGGCCTGGATTCCCGCGCGGGCGCTGGCGCCGTCGAAGACCAGGCTGAGCTGCCGGGCCAGCAGATCGGGATCGCTCGCCCCGCCCTGTTCGGCCTCGGCGCGGAAGAAGGCGGTCAGGTTCGCCTTGACCTGATGGGCGACCCGGCTCGCGGGGTGACTCTGGTCCTTGAGTTCGATCTGCACGGCCAGGTACCGGCAGCCGCGGAACTCGGGTGCGCCCGACTGCAGTTCCGCCTGTGCGAAGACGCGCAGGATCCGCTCGCGGGATGAACGGCTGTCGTCCGCCGGGGGCAGAAGTGTCGCCACGTAGGCGGAGGCGCGCTCCTTCAGGCTTGCCGCCAGGAGTTCGTCCTTGCTCTCGAACAGCTGGTACATGGAGCGCTTCGACACCCCCGCCGCCTTGCACAGCGCCTCGACGCCGATGTTGACGCCGTCTCGGTAGGTGAGCGTGGCCGCCGCTTCCAGCAGGCGCTCCCTGGGGCTCAGTTTCACTTCGGTGGCCATATCGCGAGGTTAACCCGAAACAGACAAAAAGAAAACCGATCGGTTTTCACGAGGGTGTGCCGCCTGTCGCCCCCGGCAGGGCGACACGCGGACCTGCGACTACGCCGGGACGGCGGTCTTGCCGGGCGCCGGCTCCACCGGGATGCGGTGCAGCCCCTTGCGGTCGTACCACCCCAGCACGCCGAAGCCGAACAGCGCGGCCGCCACGAGTCCGGCCGCCATCATGACCCAGCCCCGCGTCAGACCGGCGTCACCCTGGGCGTCGTAGTAGAGGATCGAACGGACACCCCCGGTGATCTGCCGCAGCGGCTCGAACTCCGCGAGGAAGCGGTAGAAGCCGGGCAGTGCCTCAAGGGGGGTGGTGGCGCCGGACGTGGGTACCGCCATCCCGATGAAGACCAACGTGACCAACAGCATGCCTGGCGTGCCGAAGACGGCGAGGAGAGTGAGGGCGCCGATCCCGGTGACGGCGACGGCGCACACCGAGTACAGCCACAGCAGGGGCAGGTGGGAGGCGTCCATGCCCATGATGCCGACCGCGCCCGCCATGACCAGGGTGCCCATCAGCAGGGACAGACCGGCCATGAGGGTGCCGCTGATGGCGAGGGTCTGCACCCGGGTCGCCCGGATCAGCGGGCGGTGCAGGCGCCGCGGGCCCATGTCGTTGTGGGTGTAGCCGAGCGCGTGGTCGACCTGGCCGCTGATGACGTTGGCGGCGAGCATGCCGACGACCACCAGGGTGAGCGCGTAGTAGAACGCCGTCAGGCCCAGGCCGCTGTGTGAACCGAGGGGGTGGCCGTCCTCGACCGTGACGGCGGCCGGGTCGGCGAGCAGGACGCGCGCCGCTGCGGGCAGCCGCGCCTGCGCGGTCCCGATCTGGGCGGTCAGCTCCTTGCCCAGCTGGAGCGAGGCGTTCTCGGCTGCCCGGGTCGTCGCCGTCCGGGCCAGGCCGGAGCCGATGCTGCCGGCGGACTGGTTGGTCAGCACCGTCAGCGTCGGTCGGGCCGGGGTCGCGGTGGGTGCGGTGCCGGTCAGTGCGGTGGCGGAGGAGGTGAAGTCGGCGGGGACGACGAGCGCGCCGAACAGCTTGCCCTTGCCGAGCTCCTCCTTCATCTCCCTCTCGTCCATCACCTTCCAGTCGATCCTGCCCCCGCTCGCGGTCGACTTCTTGATCGACTCGGTGATCCGGGCCCCGAGGTCGACCTGCTTGCCGCCGACAGTGGCTCCCTTGTCGGCGTCGACCAGACCGACGGGCAGTTTGGTCAGGTGGTCGGCCGGATCGATGTTGGCGCCGACGTAGAACACGGCGAACAGCAGCGCGAGTACGCCCGTGATGACGCCGTTGGCCATCCACAGCGGCTTGGCGCGCAGGACGCGGAAGGGGGGAACAGGGGTCATGACGTACGTGTCTCTCGGTCGGATGACGTGGAACGTTTCGCCGGGGGCTGCCAGCCGCCGGTGACTTCCTTGACGGGCTTGTGGGGGAAGCGGCGCCGGGCGTACTCCTGTGCGTGGGAGCCCGGCAGGACGTACAGGGTTTCCTTCTTGTCCTGGAGCGGGCGCAGCACGGTGTCCATGAACGTCCTGCGGTCGTCCAGATACGGGCCCAGGACGTCCTCGCCGGCGGGGCAGACGGCGACGCAGTAGCCGGACTTGTAGCCGGGCGGCGAGGACAGGCTCTGCCACATGGAGGCGCTCTCGGAGTCGGTGACGCGGGAGCGGTAGTCGGCCGCGTCCTCGCTGTCGGCCACCGTCTGCGCCCAGTCGGTGAACCCGCTCATGAACTCGCGGTAGTTGTGCGTGGTGCAGGCCAGCGCGTCGAAGGCGCCGTCCTTGGCGATGGCGCCGACCGGGCAGGCGGCGACGCACAACTTGCAGTCGATACAGGGGTTGTAGTCCAGCGCCTGCCCGTACTCGCTCACCTCCGCGTCCACCAGGACGGTGACCAGCAGGACGAAGCTGCCGAACTTCGGGTGGATGACGTTGCGGTGCAGGCCCATCACACCGAGCCCGGCGGCCACCGCGACCGTCTTGTGCGCCACCACCCAGATCCGCTCGCTGGGGAAGCGGTCCATCTCCTGCGGAAAGCCGACGGACGGATTGAGCGCGCGGTAGCCGGCGTCCTGGAGGGCCCGGGTGACCGTGCGGGCGGCGTGGTTGGCCTGCTCGTCGGCCTGGTGGAACTCCTGGTTGGCCACACTGCGGGCCGGGGAGCGGCAGTTGTCGCGGTTCATCCGGACCGCCATCGCGATCAGGGTGCGGGTACCGGGCAGCGCGGACTGCGCGTACTCGCGCTCGCCCACCAGGTCCGGGTGGTCCAGACCGACCGCGGCCGCGTCGTCCGCGCCGGCGGCCAGACACAGCTCGCGCAGCCAGTCCGCGTCGATCACCGCCGGTGGATTCACCGCGTCACCCGCTCTGCGCCGGGTGAGTACGGCCTGTACGGAGGGGTGGGCGGCCAGCTTCGCCGGAAGCCTGGGGGCCCGGGTCGTCTGTTGCCCCTCGGCGTCGCGCGCGGCAGTCATCCGTACTCCTGGGGATTCGGGCTCGTGGCCGGCCTGCACGGCGAGAAACCGAACAGTTTCACCACTGTAAACCGATCGGTTTCATGACGCAAGCCCGAACTTCTGACGTGCCCTTTCTGGACTCGGACGAGCTGATCGAGCGCAGCCGGGGCGAAGGTGTCCCCGCGCTCCACACCTGCCTTCGGCGAACACGGATTCCGCCGGCTGCCGCGATGCGCTGCGCGCGTCCGGGGCACGGGTCGTCTCCTCGCGCACCTCCCTCGGCACGCTCCACGACCGTGTGGTGGCGAGCAGCTCACGCCCGGTCCTCGCCGGGGACTACGAGCCCGTCCGGCACAACTGGCCCACGCCCGTGAGCCGTTGTGCACGCAGGTCGCCACCGCGACCGTCGACACCGACGGCCGCCACCCACGGGAGCCGGCCCTGGCGGCCGCCACGCTCCCGTCCCCTCACCCCGGCCGGTCGCCCGTAGAAATCGGCGTCGTGAACGACGGTGGAACCGGACTCCTTGAATCCGGACGGCTGTCGGAGCGTCGCGGAGTGGGGCGCACAGGGCGGTCAGGCGGGTGAGGGTCGCACCGAGCTGTGCGACGCAGCTCGGCGGTCGCGCCCGGTCAGTCCGCCAGGTGGTCTCCCCGTGTCGTTCGTGCAGATGGTCCGCCCCGGACCCGTACGGGGGATTTCCGGGTCCGGGGCGGTACTCGGGGCCGCGGCGCGGAGCTGATCGCAGGCGCCGGGGCCGGTCGGGGACATCGGCGTCACTCGAGGACGGCGGCATCGCTTGTGGACACCGGCATCACTCAGGACGCCGGCGTCACTTGAAGGCGTGGACGTTGCGCTTCGCCCACGAGGCGAAGGAGCTTGCCGGGCGGCCGAGGATCCGCTCGACGTCGGGGCTGACCCGCTGCTCGGCGGGGAGCGGCTCCCCGAGGATGTCGAGCGTGCCCTCGATCACCGGCTCGGGCATGAACTGTGCCATGTGCTCGCGCGCTTGCTCACGGGTCAGCTCCACGAAGCCCACCTCCTCGCCGAGCGCCTCGGACAGGGCCGCCGCCTGCTCGCGCGGGGTGACTGCGGCCGGGCCGGTCAGCTCGTACGTCTGTCCGGTGTGGCCCTCGTCGCGCAGGACCACGGCGGCGACCTCCGAGATGTCCGCCGGGTCCACGACCGGCAGCGCCACGTCGGCGAACGGGGCGATCACCGCGCGCTGCGTGCGGACGGGCTCGATCCAGGCGTAGGCGTTGGAGGCGAAGCCGCCCGGGCGCAGGACCGTCCAGTCCAGGCCCGAGGTGCGTACGGCCTCCTCGAACTCCCGAAGCCGGCCGTGCGAGAGGGCGTCCGGGCGGGTGCCGTTGATCTGCGAGGAGAGCAGCACCACACGCCGCACGCCCGCTTCCCTGGCCGCGGCCAGGACCTCGACGGCGGGCGCGCCGCCGCCGAGCAGTTCGCCGGCCAGCAGGATGAACAGGGCCTCCGCGCCGTCCAGGGCGGGGCCCAAGGTGACGGGATCGCCGAGGTCGGCGCTGACGTGCCGCGCTCCCCCCGGCAGGTCGTAGGAAAGGGGACTGCGGGACACGGCCGTCACCTTCTCGCCCGCAGCGGCGAGCGCCTCGACGAGGGGACGGCCGACATTTCCGGAGGCTCCGGTGACAACGATCATGAGAACTCCCAAAGTCGTGAACAAATGGTTGATTTGCGGCGAGGTCGGGCTATGTCTGCGACGTTACCATCCTCGGTATAGTAGGTACCTAGAGGAAAGTGACTATGCTGCCGCCGCCTCATGGAGAGCCCCGTAGTGAGCCATGAGCTCGCGGCCGAGGCGGGCCAGGTAGTCACGTGCCTGGGGCGGACCCACCACCTCGACCTGGGTCCCCAGACCCGCCAGCTGCGCGGCCAGCACCTCCACCGACGGCCCCGCGGCCTCGATCTCCCGCCTGCCGTCCGCCAGCAGCCGGCCGATGCTCAGCCGCCCGCCGAACAGCCGCTGCAGCACGGGCAGAGTGTCCTGATCCGCCCGGGCCGTCACCGTCGCGGCGAGCAGACGGTCCTCCAGCCGGGTGGCCAACGAGCGCCAGGCGGCCGCCAGATCGAAGTCGGCGGGACGGCGCACCGGCTCGCCCGTCGGCTCGGCCGAGGTCACGCGGCCCAGCCGGAAGGAGCGCAGGCCTTCCGAGGTACCGGCCACCATGTACCAGTGGCCCGCCTTGAGGACCAGCCCGAGCGGGTCCACGGTGCGCTCGTGCGGCTCGTGGCCCGGACGGGCGTAGCCGAGCCGGACCCGTACGCCGTCCAGTACCGCGCGCTCCAGGGCCGTACGGTGCGGGCCGCCCTCTGTCACGGCGGTGCGCGACCAGTCCAACTCGTCGACGATCCGCGCCCGGGACGCCGCCTCGGCGTGCGGCCGCAGCGGTTCCGGCACCGCGCGCAGTAACTTCCGCAGCGCGGAGCGCAGTTCAGGGGAGGCCCCCGACGAGCCCGCGGCCAGGAACAGTGCCTGCACCTCCGGTGAAGTGAGTCCGGTCAGGTCCGTGCGCGCTCCCCCGACCAATTGCCAGCCGCCGCCTCGACCACGCTGCGCGTAGACGGGTACGCCGGAGGCGAGCAGGGCCTCCAGGTCGCGTCGCGCGGTGCGCTCGGAGACCTCCAGCTCCGCGGCGAGTTCCGCGGCGGTCACCCGGCCGCGCGCTTGGAGGAACAGCAGAGCCGCCACCAATCGGTCAGCTCGCATCAGTAATTCAGCCTTTCGTGGAAAGTGGCCGGAGGATGTCCTGTTTGGCCGCAAGACTCGGCGGCATGACGAATCCCGTGAACCCGCCCGCAGGCGCGCCGGCCCTCGCCGATCCCCGTAACGGCCTGTTGAAGGCCGTCGACCTCGCCGGCGACGTACTCGGCGCGGTGCGCCCCGATCAGTACGACAGCATCACGCCGTGTCCGGACTACTCGGTGCGCCAACTGTCCAATCACCTTGTCTCCGTGCTCCGCAGGGTCGCCGTGATCGGCGCCGGCGGACAGTTCTTCAGCGTTCCGCACTTCGCCGAGGACGTCGCCGACGGCGCCTGGGCCGAGGCCTGGGCCGACGGGACGAAGGAGCTGAAGTCCGTCTGGACGGACCCTGCGGTCCTGGGCCGGGAGATCGGCCTGCCCTGGGGACCCGTCCCCGGCGCCGTCGCCGCGGTCATCTACACCAACGAGTTCGTGCTGCACATCTGGGACCTGGCCAAGGCGACCGGCCAGAGCCCCGAGTGGGACGAGACCGTCCTGGCCGGACCGCTGGCCGCGATGCACCGTGCTGTGCCCCGCGAACCGCGCGGCGGCCAGGTGCCGTTCGGCCCCGTGGTAGACGTCCCTGAGGACGCTCCTGCCATCGACCGCCTGGTCGGCTGGTACGGCCGTACGCCCTGAGGCCGTACTTCCTGAGGCCGTACTTCCCGAGGCCGCAGGACGGGGCCCCGCGAGGCCGCCGGACCCCGTTGTCCGGCGGCCTCGCGCGTGTGTACCCGCCCGGTCCCCCGGTGCCTGGGGGGTGGGCGCCTGGGACCAGGCGGGCGGTCGGTGCGGCATCGTCGGTCGACAGCCGTCAGGCGCCTATGGACTGCGGGAAGCGGAAGAACCGGTTCGGGTCGTACTTGGACTTGATCCGGGACAGCCGCGCGTAGTTCTCCGCGTAGTACGACGTCTTCCAGTCCTTCAGGGACGGGTCCATCCAGTTCTGGTAGGTCTCGCCGTTGGACAGCGGGTCGATCGCGGCGAAGCCGTTGTCGGCCCAGGCGTTGGCCACCGCCTTGGCCTCGTCGGTCACCTGGGCCGGGTCGTTGATCAGGACCCGGTAGTTGACCGAGAACAGCGAGTCGCGGTGGACGTACGCGGTCGCGGTGCGCGAGACGTCGTTGGCGGCCCCGCCGAAGAAGTGGAAGTCCAGGTAACGCGCCTGTCCCGCCCTGCGGTTGGCGTCGAACGCCGTCATCACGTCCGCCCAGCCGCTCGCCGAGTAGGGCTCGCTGCCCATGCGGGTGCGCTCCAGGCCGTAGGCCGGGCGGGACAGCGTGCCCTCGGGGGTCTTCTCGGAGCGCTGGCACTGCGCCTCGGTGAGGGTGGAACAGCCGAAGATCATCATCATGAGCTGCTGGTACGTCATGACGGCGTCCTGACGCTGCACGGGAGCGCCGGTCAGGGCGATCAACCGGGCCGCCTCACCGGCGAGTTCGGTGGGCGTGCCGCGAGAGGCGAGGAAGACGTTGGCCTGCGGCACCGAGCCGGGCGCGGCGTCGGGCTGCACCACGTAGGCGCCGCCGCCGATGGTGTGGGGGGCGTCCACCAGCCACCGGGCCACGCCGTCGAGGACGTCGGCCATGCGGTCGTAGGGGAAGATCAGGTTGCTGATGGCCATCTGGTCGCCACTGTGCGGGGTGACCGTGAACTTGGTGACGATGCCGAAGTTGCCGCCACCGCCGCCGCGGATCGCCCAGAACAGGTCCGGGTACTGCTTCTCCGAGGTGGTCACCACGCGGCCGTCGGCGAGCACCACCTGGGCGGAGGTCACCGCGTCGCAGGCCATGCCGGTCGGCCGGGTCAGGAAGCCGAAGCCGCCGCCCTGGAGGAAGCCGCCGGCGCACACGGTCGGGCAGCCGCCCTCGCTGACCACCAGGTGGTGCGGGGCCAGGGCGTTGAGGATGTTGACGTTCTGGGCCCCCGGGCCGATCTCCACCGACGAGGCGCTGTTCACCGTCACGGCGTTGAGCCGGGACACGTCGATGATCATGCCCGGGGTGGTGGACCAGCCGCCGTAGTTGTGACCGCCGCTGCGGACCGCCGTGCGGACGCCGTGGTCCTGGGCGAAGCGCACGCAGACCGAGACGTCCGCCGCGCTCGTGCAGTAGGCCACCGCCTGCGGGTTCACGGTGTCGAACTGGCCCAGCTCCACCTGACGGGCGATGGTGTAGTACGGGTCGGTGGGCAGCACCAGCCTGCCCGAGAACTTGGCCGCGAGCTGGCTCCACGGCGTGCTCGAGCCTTCGGCGGCGACGGGGGCTGCGGGTACGAGGGCGAGACCGGCAGCGGCGGAGCCGGCGCCGAGCAGGGTTCTACGACTGATCACACGGTGTCCCAGAGTCGAAGCGGGTGGGTGGAGAGAAATCGGTGCATGGACCCGCACAGGGGCGGTGCGTGGGGGGTGGCACCACGCCCCGTGCGGGCCGGTGGAGGGTGCGGCGGCGGTCAGGAGACCTTGCGGCCGCGCGCGGCGGACTTGACGACGCCCTTGAGCATCGAGCGGCCGAGGTCGCGCATCTCCTTGGGGCCGTTGGTGCTCGCCCACCACATGAACTTGATCATCGTGGGGGTGGTGGCCCGGTAGAAGCGGTGGTCCTCGCCGTCCTTCCAGCCGAACGGCGTGTTGACCGACTCGCAGTCGTTGATGGCCTGGAAGACGATGTCGGCCGCCTTGTCGCCGTCGATCTCGCCCTGCTCGTAGCGCACGCAGGTCTCGTGCGTGACGTCGAGCAGGTGCTTGAAGGCGTGGCTGTCCGGCCACCACAGACCCGGGTACGGGGAGTTCTCCATCTCCCGGAAGTGCCGGTCGTCACCGTCCAGCATGAACTCCTGGCGGGCCTGGATCTGCCGCATGGTCGCGGGCGTGGTGAAGCAGGCCCAGACCCGGAACACGGCGTTCCAGAGCCGGAAGTGGGAGAACGCGATGTAGGAGCTGTCGACGATCATGTCGTTGTAGGTGAGAAGCCCCTGCTCCAGGCGCTCGACGTACTCGAAGCGCTTGGCGGAGAAGTCGCCGTCGCGCAGCGCCTCCAGGACGCGGTAGCACAGCGCGTCCACGACCTCGAAGGTGTTGGACAGGCCGCGCGAGTACAGAGGGTCGACGAAGCCGGCCGCGTGCGACATCAGGCACCAGCGGTCGCCGATCGTCTGCTTGGACGAGTACTGGATCCGGTCCGGCGTCGACACCCACTCCCGCACCCGCCGCGCGCCCTCGAACTGGCGTTTTACGGCCGGGTACATGTCGAGGTAGTGGTTGAACTCCTCGTCCGGGGTCATGTCCTTGGGCTGCGGGTACAACCGCTCGTCGAAGGTGAGGCCGACGCTGCAGACGGGGTTGCGGGAGTCCACATGGTTGTCGAACGGGATGATCCAGAACCAGCCGCGCTCGATCAGGTGGTGCAGGGTGCCGCCGTGGAACGGGGACTCGGCCGGGGGCCGCAGCGCCTCGGGGTAGTTGCACACGTCGTCGTACGGCTTGATGCCGACGTAGTGCGTGAACATCGAGCGTGCGTGGTGCTTGATCCGCGAGGGCTTGTCACGCAGGTCGAACTTCTGGGCGAGCGGCGAGCGGAAACCGCTGGCGTCGATGAGGTACTTGGCGCGGAAGACCTCGCCGTTCTGGCCGGTGACGGTGACGCCGTCGTCGTCGAAGTCGAGATCGGTGGCACGCCAGTTCTGGCGCAGGGTGCAGCCGTACTTGGCGGCGACGTTGAAGTAGTAGGTGTCGGTGTCCTGGCGGAACATGTGCGACGCCTCGGTCAGCATCTTCGGGATGACGAACATCGTCGCCTCGCGCGGGTCCGGCTCCCGGTCCGGGACGTGCCGTACGAAACCGAAGCTCTGCTTCCTGCCGTGGTGGGCACCGATGTACTTGGTGACCGCCTTGATGTCGAGCAGGTGCTTGATCTCGGGGACGTCGTAGCGCACGGCGAGGATGTGCAGCCACTCCACGAGCTGCGGGTTCTGCGACTCACCGACCGCGAACCGCGGGTGCTGGCCGGCGTCGACGAGCACCACCTTCGCGCCCTGTCGGGCCAGGATCGCGCCGGTGATCGAGCCTCCGATCCCGGCACCCAGGATCACGACGTCGCACTCGGTCCACTCGCCGGCCTTCGGCGCCCTCTTCTGCGTGTCGGCCTTGGTGGGCATCTCTGTCTCGGCCTTGCCGGTCAACTCGGAACTCCTCTTCTGACGAACGGTCGGCGCGCGTCGTCGGCGCCGGTCGGGTGGGCGGACGGGCTGTGGTGCCGCGGCGCCCCCAAGGGGCGCGGCAGACAGTGCGACCAGCCACGACGGCCCCGTAGACACACGACGGACGGTCGCGGCACTTCCCCTCGCGGCCGCGGGGCGCAGTCGCACATCGACTCGGCCCGCGGAGCGCCTAGCTGCCCGCGGGGGCGCCGAACCAGCGCTGGAGTGCCTCGGCCAGTCCTTCGGCGGAGCCATCCGTTCCGATCCAGGCGATGTAGCCGTCGGGGCGCACCAGCAGGTCGGCGGCCGGGGCGTTGGGGTCGGGCCGGGAGGCGACGACGACGTCGACGCGGTCGGACCAGCCGGCCGCAGCCTCGGTGAGGGCCTCGCCGCCACGCAGGTTCAGCAGCAACGGACGGCCACGGGTGAGCAGTTCGTACGTGCTCGTCTTCTCGTCCCCGACCAGCAGCTCCTGGTCGGGCAGCCGACGGCCGAGCAGCGGGTGGCCGCCCTCGCCCATGTCGTAGGTGATGTCCAGGCCGGTGACCACACCGACCAGGTGGCGGCGGACCTCCTCGATGCCGACCAACTCGCCGAAGAGCTCACGCAGCGGCTGCATCTCGGGGCCGCCGAGGTACAGGGAGCGCTGCACGAGGGTGTTGGCGACGATGCGGCCGCCGACGGGGTGCCGCTCGGTGTGATAGGTGTCCAGCAGCCCCTCGGGCGCATACCCCTTGAGTTCGGCGGCCAGCTTCCAGCCGAGGTTGACCACGTCGCCGACGCCGGCGCTGATGCCCTGGGCGCCGATGGGCAGATGGATGTGGGCGGCGTCGCCCGCGAGGAAGACCCGGCCCTTGCGGTACTCGGCGGCCTGGCGGCTGGCGTCGGTGAAGTAGCTGGTCCACAGCGGCTTGTAGCCGGTGATGTCCTCGCCGGTGACGCGCTGGAAGGCGGCGGCGACCTCGGGGAAGGTGGGCGGCTCCTGGGTCGGGCGGACACCGGCGCCGCGTTCGAAGACGACGACGCGGGTGGCCTGCGGGCCGAGCGGGAGCACCACGACCATGCCGGACTCGCCGACCTCGCCGGTCGGGCGGATGCGCAGCTCGTTGGTGGCGACGTCGGTCATCAGCATCTCGATGGTGGCGCTGGTGCCGGGGAAGTCGACGCCGGCCAGACGGCGCACGGTGGAACGGGCGCCGTCACAGCCGACCAGGTAGGCGGCGCGCAGCGTCTCGACGCCGCCGGCGGAGGACACCTCCACCGTGACGCCGGTGTCGTCCTGGTCCATGCCGACGACCTCGTGCCCGCGGCGGACCTCGGCGCCCAGGCCGGTCGCCCACGCGTGGAGAATGGCCTCGGTCCGCGACTGCGGAACACCCCGGACACCGAAATTACCGCCCTCAATGATGCGATAATCGATGGGCAGTCCACCGAAATGCCCGAAGGGTATCGTCTCGAGTTCACCGAATTCGTCGAGAAGTCCGCGCTGACCGAACTCCTCGATCGTGCGAGCGGAAAATCCGAGTGCCCGGGACTGCTGCATGGGCTCGGTCAGGCGGTCGAGCACGATCACCGATTGCCCGGCCAGGCGGAGTTCACCGGCCAGCATCAGTCCGGAAGGGCCGGCCCCGGCGACAATCACATCGGCATGAAAACGGTCCATGTTTCCTCTCCCAGTGGATTTTTCACCAGTATTCCGGGGGAGCGCGGGAAGCTGAACGGCCTCAAGTACAGGTCTCTGACAAGTTTCGTCAGAGCTTCTGCAGTTGGGTCAGGCGGTGGAAATAAGCGAGGGTGCCGGAAGACTTCCGGCACCCTCGGATCGGTTCGGACCGGGATCGGCGGCCCGGGTCAGATCAGGCCCATCACCTTGTCGACCTGGATCTCGATCACGACCAGGCCCGGCGGCTCCGGCGGCGACGACCAGTACCGCTTGGCGTACCGCCGTACCCCCTCCTGGACCCGTAACGGGTCCTCATGGACGGTGGCGGTGCCCTCCAGAGTGAGCCAGCGGCCGCCCACGGTCTGGCAGAGGGAGGCCCGGCCGCCGGGAGTGGCCAGCACGTTCCTGGCCTTGCGCCGGGTCACCGCGGTCATGACCCGCGCCAGACCCGCCTCGCCGTCCCAGGTGAAACGCACGGGCGTCACATGGGGCGAGCCGTCGGGGCGGAGGGTGGTGAAGGTGCACAGCTGGTTCTCGGCGAGGAATCCCTCGGCCGCGGCGGACAGTTGCGGTGACGTCGGCATGGCGGCTCTTCCTGTCTCAGTCGTGGGCCGGAGCCGGAGCGGCGGCCGGCTGGTCCGATGCCTTGGTGAGGGGCAGCAGGATCAGCGCGAGCAGCAGACCCGCCAGGGCGAAGCAGGCGCCCGCGAGGAACGCGTCGTGGAAGACCTCGGTGCGCGCCTGGTTCACCCGCGCGGGCACCCCGTCCGCCCAGTCCGTCAGCTCCTCGACCCGGCGGAAGGCGTAGGTGGCGGCCACGGCGAGGCCCAGGGCGCCGCCGACCTCCTGCGCCGTGTTGATGAGACCGGCGGACAGGCCGGACTCGTCCTCCTCGGTGCCGGTGAACGCGGCGACCTGCACCGGGACGAACGACAGACCGAGACCGAGACCCGAGAGCAGGAACGCGGGCAGCAGGTCCACGAGGTAGGAGGCGTCGGACGGGGCCCGCCACAGCAGGAACATGCCCACGCTGGTCAGCGCCAGGCCGACCATCAGCACCGGCTTGGCGGCGACCTTGGTCACCAGCTGGGAGGCGATGCCCGCGCCGACCGCGACGATCACGGCGAGCGGGACGTAGGCCAGACCGGTCTTCAGGGCCGACCAGTCGAGGACCTGCTGCATGAAGAGGCTGGCGAAGAAGAACAGCGTGACGCAGGTGCCGAGCAGCAGGAGGGCGACGATGTTGGAGGCCCGCAGCGACTTGCGCTTGAACACGCCGAGCGGGATCAGCGGAGCCTGGGCGCGGCGCTCGATCAGCACGAACGCGATGAGCAGGATCGCGGAGAGGGCGAAGCCGCCGTAGACGCGGCCCATCGGCACGTCGGAGTCGTCGACGGTCTGGCCGAGGCTGAAGATCAGCAACACGAGACCGGCGGTCAGCGTCACGGCGCCGGCGACGTCGAAGGAGCTGCTGCGCTCGGCCGCACGGCTCTCGGCGACGACCTTCGGGGCGATCAGGGCGCAGACCAGACCGATCGGCACGTTGATGAAGAAGATCCAGCGCCAGCCCGGACCGTCGGTGAGCAGACCGCCCAGGGTGACACCGGCGACCGCGGCGATACCACTGAGCGCGCCCCAGGCACCAAGAGCCTTGTTGCGCTCGGCGCCCTCCTCGAAGTTGTTGGCGAGCAGGGACAGCGCGGCGGTCGCGATGAACGCGGCGCCGAGGCCCTGGGCGCCGCGCGCCACGATCAGCATGGCGGCACCCTGCCCGAACCCGGCGAACAGGGAGGCGAGGGCGAACAGGACCAGGCCGGTCTGGAGCATCCGGCGGCGGCCGAAGGCGTCGGCCAGCCGGCCGGTCAGCAGCAGGAAGCCGCCGAGGAGCATGCCGTACGTGGTGACGATGTACTGCAACGACGTCTGGGAGATGTGCAGTTCGTCCTCGATCGTCGGCAGGGCCACGTTGACGATCGACACGTCGAGGAAGGTCATGAAGCCGGCCAGGCACAGGAACGCCAGGATGAGTCCCGGCCGGCGCGGCGGCTCCGATTCGGCGGCGTGGTGGGGAAGTCGCATCGACTCTTGGGTCGACATGTCGCTCCTAAGGGATGTGACGGAAGGGTTCCGTAGGGACGGGAAGTACGGCTTCCGTGGGGACGGGACAGCCGGACGGAAGGACAAGGCGCGGGGCCGGGAGCGGGGGGCCGCTCACCGTCTTCCGGGAAGCTAGCATCCTGAGTAAAGTAGGTACCTAGAGGAAAGTGACTTCCTGGGAGGATCCGAATGGACGGCAGCACCGGCACCATGGGCAGCGCCATCACACATCGCAAGCAGGTCGACTCGGAGCTGGCGTGCCCGGTCTCCCCGGTGGTCGACATCGTCTTCAGCCGGTGGACGACGCCGATCCTGTGGACGCTGAACGAGTTCGGCCGACAGCGTTTCGTCGAGCTGCAGCGCAACATCCGCACCATCACGCCGAAGGTGCTCACCCAGCGGCTGCGCCAGATGGAGCGCGACGGCCTGGTGGTGCGCACGTACCACCCCGAGGTGCCGCCCCGGGTCGAGTACGAGATCAGCGAGCTCGGCCGCAGCCTGGCGCCGCTCTTCGCCCACCTCGCCGACTGGTCCGCCGTGAACCTCCAGAAGGTCGAGCAGGCCAGGCGGGCGTTCGACGAGGCCGACGAGCAGGCGTCGGCGCTGCGCTGACGTACGGCCGGCTCTGCCTCTAACCACGGGCGTGCGCCGGGACGTCACGGTCGAGGACGCGCATGGCGCCCTGGAAGAAGACCAGCGGGTCGGCCTCCTCACTGGAGGTGCCCAGGGCGGTGACCTCGCCCACCAGGATGGCGTGGTCGCCGCCGTCGTACTCCTCGGCGAGACGGCACTCCAGGAAGGCCAGCGCCTCGGTGAGGACGGGCAGTCCGTGCGCGGAGTGGTGGTACGGAACATCCGCCAGCCGCGCCGACTCGCGACCCGCGAACTTCCAGGCCAGCCCCGCCTGATCGCGCGTCAGGAAGTTCACCACGAAGCCCCGGGCCTTCTGCAGGACCGGGCGCAGCCGGGACTGCCGGTGCAGACAGAACAGCACCAGCGGCGGATCCAGCGAGACGGACGTGAAGGAGTTCACCGTGGTGGCGGCGCCGTCCTCGGGGCCGCCGGTGGTGATGACGGTGACGCCGGTGGCGAAGTTGCCGCACACCGTGCGCAACGCGCGACCGTCGACCGGCGGTTGCGGCAGATGTCGGCCGTGCTGGGACAACGGCTGGACGGGTATCATGTGAGCCCCCTCGTCAGGTGTGCGGCGCGGTCGCGTCCGCGGCGGTCGTACGAACCTTCTGGGTCTCGCCGGCCGTGAGGTGCTCGCGCCGGGACAGCAGCGGGGCCGCCATCGCCGTCGTCACGAGGGCCATGATCACCAGCATGGTGAACATCCGTCCGTCGAGCACTCCGAGGCTCACGGCGGCGTTGAGGATGATGAGTTCGGTCAGGCCACGGGTGTTCATCAGCACGCCCAGGTCCTTGGCCTCGCGCCAGGACATGCCGGACAGCCGGGCCGGGACGATCGCACCCAGCAGCTTGCCCGCGCAGGCCACGCCGATGACCAGGAACAGGGCCAGGTAGTCGGGCCCGGTCAGGGCGCCGAGGTCCACACCGAGGCCGGTGACGATGAAGAACACCGGCAGCAGCACGACGCTGACGTAGTCCAGCGGCTGGCGCAGGTGTGCCGCGAGTACCCGCCGGGGTTCGCGCGGCATGACGAAACCGAACAGGAACGCGCCGAAGATCTGGTGGATGCCGATCCACGAGGTCAGCCACGACGAGGCGAACACCCCGGCGCACAGCACCGCGAGCAGCACGTTCCAGCGCTCCATGGCGGCCCACCGCCACACCAGCCGGGACACCAGCGGCCGTACCACCAGGAACATCAGCGCCACATAGACGACGCTGAGCGCCCCGATCCGAGCCAGGCCCGCGTAGTCGCCGTCCGAGCTGACCAGCGCCGACACATATGCCAGCAGACACCAGGCCAGGACGTCGTCGATCGCGGCACTGGCCAGCGACAGGGCGCCGACCCGGGTGTCCATCAGCCGGTTCTCGGTCAGGATCCGCGCCAGCACGGGAAAAGCCGTCACGGACATCGCGGTGCCCATGAAGGTCGCGAACGCGGTGAAGGAGATGTGGTGCCCGGCCACCGTGTCGTGGCGCGGATACAGGACGACCGCCGCGGCCACGCCCAGGGCGAAGGCGAGCACGATGGACGACAGCGAGACGCTCGCCGCCAGACGTGCGTACGGCCGTATCAGTCGGCGTTCGAACTCCCAGCCGACCACGAACATGAACAGGACCAGGCCGACCTGGGAGACCGCCGACAGCAATGGCCGCACATCGACCGGGAACAGACGCCCCGTCAGGTCACCGGGCAGCAGACCGAGGAGGCTCGGGCCGAGGACGATACCGGCGGTGATCTCGCCGATCACCTTGGGCTGGCCCAGCTTCCGGGCGAGGGCCCCGAGCGCGGTGCCGACCAGCAGGATCACGCCGATACCGAGCAGCATGGCCGCGATCTGGTCCTCCTTGATCCCGGCCGCCAGCGTGTTCATCGGTCGTCCTGCGGCCGGGGCGGAGTGCCCGTCGACCACACCAGCCGGAACGACAGCTCCGTCAGCCGCCAGCCCCGCTCGGTGCGCCGGGCCTCGCCGTGCACGAGGGTGCCGGCGACGAACAGCGGGTCGCCGGGCGTGTCCGAGTGGTGTACGTGGGTGGAGACCAGGTTGGCGCGCAGGACCGCCCGCTCGTCGCCGGTGAGGTCCACCACCGCCGGGGAGTTGAGGTGCTGGGTGCGCGCGAAGGCCTCCAGCGCCTGCCGGTGCCAGTCGGCGAGTCCCTCGATGCCCTCGTGCCGGGCCATCGGGAACTCGACACGGGCGTCGTCGCTGAACAGCGCGCTCGCCCACGCGTCGTTGAGTTTGTCGTCGTCGAGACCTATGAGATAGCGATCCAGCAGAGTGCTGATTTCGGCTGCTGCAGTGACGGAATTCATTACCCGAGCATCGCGCGCGGGCCAATGGACGCCCAAGACCACTTGTCGAAGACCTGACGTAGCTGCCGAAGACCTGACGCCGGCGGCAAAGACCTGACAATCCGCGCGCAGTCTTGAACACACGGGTCTTCAGCCGGAGTTGATGGCTTGTCATGCTGGTCGGGAAGCACCGACCCAGCAATTTCGAGTTCTGCTTCTTTCACCAACCGATCGACCGGAAGAGAAGAGAGAATGCCGAAGATCGCAGCCGATGGTAAGAACCTGACCGTCCTCAACCTGTTCTCGACCGACTCCGCCGAGAGGCAGGACAGCCTGCTCGCCGCGATGCGTGAGATCGTCGACTCCGCGACCTACGAGGGCTGGAAGTCCAGCACCGTGCACAGCGGGCAGACCAAGTTCGGCACCGCCAACTTCATCCAGTGGCGTTCCACCGAGGACCTGGAGGCCCGGTACGCCGGCGAAGAGTTCAAGCACCGCACGCTGCCGCTGTTCGGTGAGATCACCACGGCGATCCGGCTGCTGCAGAACGAGGTGGTCTTCACCCAGCAGAAGCCGGGCGCCGGTGAGACCGAGATCGGGCCGGACCGCGACGACTACACGGTCATCGACCTGTACGGCGTCACCGAGAAGCACCAGGACGACCTGGTCGAGGCGCTCGGCGCGTCCCAGGACTGGCTCCAGAAGGTCCCGGGGTACCGCAGCCACACGGTGCTGCGCGGGCTGCGCGGGCGCGGCATCGAGGGCAAGTGGGTCGTCGTCTACTCGCAGTGGGACAGCAAAGAGGCCTACGACGCGTTCCGTGAGCAGCCGAGCGGGGAGCGTTCGGCGGAGCGGCAGAAGGTCGACGCCCGGGTGGACGCGCTGGCCATCTGGCGGGACTCCAACACCTACCGCGTGGTGCACACCCGGTCGGCGGGCGAGTGACGGCCCGGGCCGCTCGTCTCAGGTGCGTGATGCCGACGGGGCACGGCCCGGTGTGGAGTGCACATGCGCGTACTGGTGATCGATCCGGATGACGGGACCGCCGAACCGCTGGTCTGCCGCCTGGTGCGCAACGGCCATCAGGTCCGGCGGGCCCGCACCGGGCGGGCGGGGCTCCAGGCGTGCGAGCAGGCCGAAGTCGTCCTGCTCGACCTGGAGTTGCCGGACCTCGACGGTCTTCAGGTGTGCACCGAGATCCGGGCCCGGGGCAACACACCGCTGATCACCTTCACCAGCCGGGACACCGAGCTGGACCGGGTGCTCAGTCTGAGGTCGGGCGCGGACGACTGTCTGGTCAAGCCGTACGGGTTCCGGGAGCTGATCGCCCGGATGAACGCGGTGGCGCGGCGCGTCACCACGGGTGGTGGACCGGTCGGCGTGTCCTGCGGGGCGCTGCGTCTGGACCCCGGCGCACGGGAGGCGCGGCTCGGGGAGCGATCCCTGGAGCTGACCCGCAAGGAGTTCGACATTCTGCTGCTGCTGGCCTCGGCACCCGAGACGGTGATCTCACGCCGGGACCTGATCGCGGCGGTCTGGGCGGACGAGTGGGCCATCTCCACCCGCACGGTGGACACGCACGTCAGCGCCCTGCGCGCCAAACTGGGCGAGGGCTGGATCACCACGGTCCGGGGCGTCGGCTACCGCCTTGAGGACACCTCCCGTGCCGCACCGCCGCCGGGCCCTGCGGGGACCGGCGGGACGGGCGCCCGCCCGGAACCCGTCGACGGAATGGCGGGCTGAAGGGCGGGCGCTGCCGCGTGCGCCCGGCCGTGAACGAGACAGGGCACCGGGTTTCGGAACCGGGGTCACGGGGTCGACGGTGCGGGACGGGTCGCGTGGCCCGTGCCTGTACGCCCGTGACACCCGGCCGGCCCGATGCGTGCGTCTCCCCCGCGCCGCATTCCCGCGCCTGGCGAGCCGGTTTGCCGGCTCGGGATACGAACCGGGCGAGCCTGTGGAAAGAGCGAGCCCCGCGGGTACCGGGCCGGACCGCTCGGGTCGACGCGCGGGGCGCCGCCGGGCCCGCCCTGCCACGTCGGCGAGAGCCCGGCTGGACGCAGCGAACCCCGCCGGGACCCAGCCAGACGGCTCGGGTCCACGCGGGGGCGCCGCCGGGCCCGCCCTGCCACATCAGCGAAAGCCCGGCTGGACACAGCGAACCCCGCCAGGACCCGGCCGGACCGCTCGGGTCGACGCGCGGGGCGCCGCCGGGCCCGCCCTGCCACATCAGCGAAAGCCCGGCTGGACACAGCGAACCCCGCCAGGACCCGGCCGGACCGCTCGGGTCGACGCGCGGGGCGCCGCCGGGCCCGCCCTGCCACGTCGGCGAGAGCCCGGCTGGACGCAGCGAACCCCGCCAGGACCCGGCCAGACGGCTCGGGTCCACGCGGGGGCGCCGCCGGGCCCGCCCTGCCACATCAGCGAAAGCCCGGCTGGACACAGCGAACCCCGCCAGGACCGGGCCGGACGGCTCGGGTCGACGCGCGGGGCGCCGCCGGGCCGGCCCTGCCACATCAGCGAAAGCCCGGCTGGACACAGCGAACCCCGCCGGGACCCGGCCAGACGGCTCGGGTCCACGCAGGGGCGCCGCCGGGCCCGCCCTGCCACATCAGCGAAAGCCCGGCTGGACACAGCGAACCCCGCCGGGACCCGGCCGGACGGCTCGGGTCGACGCGCGGGGCGCCGCCGGGCCGGCCCTGCCACGTCGGCGTGCGCCCGGTGGGCGCAGGACGGGGTGCCGGTTTTCCGGTGCCGTGCCATGCCACCCACACGCCCTGCCACCCCGTGGCCGGCGGGTCGGTCAGGCGGCGCCGCCCTCCCCCGTCCGGGCAGCGCTCGTCTCCCCTTCCCGGGTGGCGGGGGTGTCGGCCTTCCTTGTCGTGCGGGCGTCCGAAGCGGCGTCGGCCTGAGCCGTGTCGTCGTCCTCCTCGTCGATCGGTGCGTCCTCCTCCTCCAGGGCCGCGTCGCGTGACGCGAGGAGGGACACCGCCCGGTCGGGCGTGAGCTCCAGCGTCGGGAGGATCTGCGGGATCGCGATGCTGGGCAGGAGATGGCGGAACATGGCGATCACCCGGCGCGTCAAGTCCTGGCGCTGGCACAGGACCTGGGACGTCCACTGGATGCCGGTGAAGGACCCGGAGAGCAACTCCGCCGTCTCCACCGGATCGACGTGCGGAAGCAACTCCCCGCGCTCGCGCGCCTCGACGAGCATCCGGGTCAGCCGGTCCACCCAGGACTCGAACGGTCTGCCGTGGAAGGGGCTGGCGCTCTCGGCGTTCTCGCTCCACTGGTCCATGGCGAGACCGACGCTGGCCCGGGTCAGCGGGTCGTGCTGCAACTGGTGCGCGAACAGCAGTCCCTGGTCGACGAGTTCCTGCAGACTCGTCCGCTGCGGAGGCAACGGTCCCAGCTCCAGCTGAGCCGCCAGCACCCCGTGGGCCAGATCCTCCTTGGAGGTGAAGTGGAAGTAGAGCGCCCCCTTGGTGACGCCGGCCCGCGCGATGATCTCCGTGATCGTGGCCGTGCTGTAGCCCCGTTCGTCGAACACCTCGGCCGCTGCCAGCAGGATCGACGTGCGGGTCTGGATCGCTCGTGCTTGACGTGCCATGCCACCGTGCCTGTTTCTATGTCAGAGCTTGGTCAGGTCCCCGCGCAAAGAGAACCGGACTGTCAGTCTTTTGTCGAGGGGAGAGCGCTCCCCGCATGTATCGACTCAGGGGGCAATCCATGCCTGATGGCGCGATATCCGTAGCCAAACGGTTTGATGAGGTTCGTTCCGTTCTGGACCCGGTCCAGGAACCATCTGACCGCACCACCGTGGCCCACCCTGCACGAGACACGGGTCTGCTTGCCGGGCAGCCCCCAGCGATCCCCTCCGACCACACTGCCGTACAGCCCGCGTACCAGACCGTCGCCCCGGTTCTTTTGCCGGCCGGCCGGGCCACGGGCGAGCTCTGCCACCGCCCGGATCCGGAGGATCGTTTCCCCGTCGACTGGCTGCGCCTTTCCGAGCACCGCTTCCTGGTCTCGGTGAACTGGCCCGCCGCACACCGCTTCTTCGCCCCGCTGCCCGACGGGCGTCAGGATCCGCTGCTCGTCGCCGAGACCACCCGGCAGGCGACGATGATGCTGGCTCACGCCGAGTTCGGAGTCCCGATCGGCGACCAGTTCGTGATGCGCGAGCTCGGATACCGCATCGAGACCCCGGACTTCACCGTGGACAACGCCTCAGGCGCGATCGAGGTCGTGGTCGAGTGCTCCGACGTCCAGCTGCGCGCCGGCCGTCTCGTCGGCATGCGGGTCGACCTGCGTTTCCAGCGCCTGGACCAGGTGCTCGCCACCAGCATGGGCATCCTGGTCTGCACCTCGGCCCGCGTCTACCGCAGACTCCGCGGCGAGCGGATGTCCGCCCCGAGCCGCCCGGTGCCGCTGCTCGCCGCCGTCACCCCGCACGAGACCGGTCGCGTCGACCGCAAGGACGTCGTCCTCGCCCTGTCCAAGCACCGCCCCGGCTGGCGGCTCCGCCTGGACACCACGCACCCCACTCTCTTCGCCCGCCCGAACGACCACGTCCCCGGCATGGTGCTCCTGGAAGCCGCACGGCAGGCGGCCACCGCACTCACGCCCGGGCACGACTTCCACCCCGTGTCGATGCGGATCTCCTTCGACAAGTACTGCGAACTGACAGAGCCCTGCTGGATCCTGGCGCGGCACGACGTATGCCCGGAGCAAGGAGCGGTGCTGCGTGTGCAGGGCGTGCAGCAGGAGGAGCCCGTCTTCACCGCGATCCTGGGCGGCGCCGTACGGGAAAGCAGATGAGCCGGCACGTCCTGGTGACGGGCGCCGGCGGTTTCGTCGGCGGACACGCGGTCGCCGCGGCCCGCGCCGCGGGGGACATCCGGTTGCGACTGCTGGTCCGCACACGGCCGCCCGCTGCTCCCCCGCCGGCAGCCGACGGTCCGCCGCTCCCGGGTGGTGTACCGATCGAGTACGTACGGGGCGATCTCACCGATCCCGACTCGCTGCGCGGTGTCTGCGACGGCGTCGACGCGGTCGTCCACTGCGCCGCCCAGGTCGGCGGCGACCCCCGGCTGCTGCTGCGGGTCAACGACCTGGGCACGGCCGCCCTGGTCGAGGAGGCCCGGCGGGCCGGGGTCGAACGGTTCGTGTACCTGAGCACCGCGGCGGTGCACGGCCGGGGCCCGTTCAGCGGGGTGCGGCCCGGCCAGGTGCCGATCGCGCCGGTGTCGGACACCAGCCGGACCAGGGCGGCGGCCGAGCGCCACGTCCTCGCGGTGGGCGGCACGGTCCTTCGCCCTCATCTGGTCTACGGGGCGGGGGACCGCTGGGTGGTACCCGGCGTCCTGACGTTGCTGCGTGCGCTCGGCGGCCGGCCGGAGGGGCGCCTCGGACGGCAGTCGATGATCGACGCCGCCACGTTGGGGAATGTACTGCTTTCGGCCGCGCTGGCACCGACGGTCGGCGCGGGGCGGGTCCACTTCGTCGCCCACCCCGATCCCGTGCCTGGTGACCAGCTGCTCACGGCGGTCGCCCACACATACGGTCTCCTTCCGGAGGCCGTACCCGGCATCGCGGTCGACACCGCCCGCGCCCGACTCCGCGAGCACGCGCTCGCCCGGCATCACCTCGAACTGCTGGCAGCGGACCACTGGTTCACGGACGACGCGGTCTGGGCCGACCTCGGCTGCGATCCCGGAGCGGGGTTCGCCGAGCGGTTCCCCCGCTACGCCGACCGGTACCGGAACGCGCGCCCGGTACCGGATCCGGCGACGGGTCCGACTCACCGCACCTCCGAGGCCGCCACCTTCGTGCCGACCGCGTCCTCCGGGTCGTAGGGCAGATAACGCGAGGCGGTCACCGCGTAGTCGACCACCTCGTCCGTTCCGCCGGGGTTCAGTCCGCCGAGTACGTCCGGCGCGGCGAGCCCCGGCAGGAAGCCCTGCCAGAACCCGGTGAAGGCCATCCGGATCCGGTCGCCCTCTCCCCCCTTGATCAGCACGCAGATGCCCGTCGTGGCGGCGACGATGGCGCAGGTCATCGCCTGGGACTGGACGTGCGCCGCGAGCCTGCCCTCCTGGCGTGCGCGGTCCAGCAGACGCTTGACGCAGGCGTGCCATGCCTGGATGAACTGCTCCCGCCCCTTGCGGGACCGGTCGTTGTCCAGTCGCAGCCCCGCCCTCGACACCACGTCCCAGGTCAGCAGCCGGCCCAGGGTGTGTGAGATGTCGGTGAGGGCCTGCAACGGCTCGGAGTTCTTCTCGTACGCGAGGCGTGCGGCGCGCCACAACGTGCCGCGCGCCTCGTGTACGACCGCCTGGGCCAGGTCCTCCTTGTTCGCGAAGTGAAAGTGCAGCGCGCCCGTGCTCATGTTGGCCCGCGCGCTGATGTCGAACAGCCTGGCGGAGGCGTAGTCGTCGCGGTCGAAGACCTCCGCCGCCGACTTGAGCATCAGCCGTCGGGTGCGCATCGCCCTGTCCTGCTGTAGTCCCACCTGCATGAATCCTTTCATCCCCAGCCGGGAAACAGACCTTACGTTCTGTTTGGGTGTCCCGGGTGTCCCTTCGGGGGAGAGCCGGTCCCACCGGCAGCCCTCGTTTGGTGTCGACACACCGTCAGTACCCCCCAGAAGACCACACTTTTCCCCCTCGTGACCAGGGAGGGAAAGAAGCGAGAACAGGGGGCCGGCCGTCCGGAAACATCCCGGGCCATGTACCACCGCCACAGAGGATGTGCAACGCATCGGACGAAACCGACCGTCGGCGTCCGATCTACTGGCCGGTATGACCAGCATGGAGACTCAAAACAAACCGCAGTGGCTGCCAGTGGTCCTTTGCGCTTGATTCACGATCGAAATTTACTCATTCGCGCGCCCGGCGACTTCGTGCCCGACCACGCTACGCGGCGGAATTGATCGTTCATGTCAGGGCAATCCCGGCAAACTCGACATCGGCTTTCACGGTAAGTAACTTTACCTAGTCTTTTTTTGACAAACCGATGAGTAGGTTTTTAGGCTCGACGAGCCAAGGTGCTCAAGCGGGAACTACGTGTTCAGGGGGAGAGCAGTGAGCCAACGCGCAACGAGCAGCACTCTGGAGCTCCGAAAGCCGGTTCCGCCGCAGGTCCGCAGGACGTCTACGAACTGGCGGGTTCTGGTCGTCGAGAACAACACCGGCGACATGGAAACTCTGGCTACCGGGCTGCGTCGGCACGGCCACCAAGTCGAGGGAGTGGGCACCGGCAACGCGGCACTGCAGGCCTACCAGGGGGCGGACATCGTCCTGCTGGATCTCGAACTGCCCGATCTGGACGGTCTGGACGTGTGCCGCTCCATCCGGTCCCTGAGCGACGTGCCCCTCATCGCTGTCACGGGCTGGGGCACGGAGCTGGACCGCGTCCTGGGCCTCCAGGCCGGCGCGGACGACTATCTCGTCAAGCCCTACGGCTTCCGGGAACTGGTGGCCCGTATGGACGCCGTCATGCGTCGCTCACGTCCGCAGGTGCACACGGAACAGGTCGTGCTGCGCGGGCCGTTGCGCATCGACGCCGCCTCGCGCGAGGTCAGCCTGCACGGCCGAGTCGTGGAGGTCACGCGCAAGGAGTTCGATCTGCTCTACCTGCTCGCCTGCCATCCGGAGACCGTGGTCTCCCGCAAGCGCATCATGCAGCAGGTCTGGGGCGGTTCCTGGTCCCGGCGCACCGTGGACACCCATGTCAGCAGTCTGCGCGGGAAGTTGGGGGGCAGCGACTGGATCGTCACCGTGCGCGGAGTGGGATTCCGCTTCGGCGGTGGCTGACACCTCACCCGGCGGCCCGTGACGGGCATCGCCGCCGGGCGCAGAAGAAAGGGCGGGCTCCCTGAGTGGAGCCCGCCCTTTCTTCTGCGCCCGCACCTTCGCACGTGCTCTCGATCAGCGGTCGGCTGTTCTTCTCCGGGGGACGGTTCGGCGGGGCTTCTGACCATTTCCTGACACTTGCCTGGCACTGCGCCAACAAAGCCGTAGCCCGTCTGAGGATCTGGTTCGAAGGCTTAATTGTCGGCTGTTGAAAGCGTCGAGGTCCTACTTGGAGGATGGACAGGTATTCAGGCGCCGCTCCAGAACGGAAATTCCCCGGCCGCGCTTGATCATCCCAGAATTCCTGCCGATTGAGGAGAGGGCCGTCGTGCGCAAGGTGCTCATCGCCAATCGTGGCGAAATCGCTGTCCGCGTTGCCCGGGCCTGCCGGGATGCCGGTATCGCGAGCGTGGCCGTGTACGCCGACCCGGACCGGGACGCTCTGCATGTCCGCGCCGCGGATGAGGCGTTCGCCCTGGGCGGTGACACCCCGGCCACCAGCTATCTCGACATCGAGAAGGTCCTGGGCGCCGCGCGGGAGTCGGGTGCGGACGCCGTCCATCCGGGGTACGGCTTCCTCTCGGAGAACGCCGAGTTCGCGCAGGCGGTCCTGGACGCGGGCCTGATCTGGATCGGCCCGCCGCCGCAGGCCATCCGCGACCTGGGCGACAAGGTGGCCGCCAGGCACATCGCCCAGCGCGCCGGTGCCCCGCTGGTGGCCGGCACCTCCGACCCGGTCTCCGGCGCGGACGAGGTCGTGGCCTTCGCCGAGGAACACGGCCTGCCGATCGCCATCAAGGCCGCCTTCGGCGGTGGCGGACGCGGCCTGAAGGTCGCCCGCACCCTCGAAGAGGTCCCCGAGCTGTACGACTCCGCGGTCCGCGAGGCCGTGGCCGCGTTCGGCCGCGGCGAGTGCTTCGTCGAGCGCTACCTCGACCGCCCCCGGCACGTGGAGACCCAGTGCCTGGCCGACAAGCACGGCAACGTGGTCGTCGTCTCCACCCGTGACTGCTCGCTCCAGCGCCGCCACCAAAAGCTCGTCGAGGAGGCGCCCGCGCCCTTCCTCTCCGACGAGCAGGTCGCCGAGCTGTACCGGGCCTCCAAGGCCATCCTCAAGGAGGCCGCCTACGAGGGTGCCGGGACCTGCGAGTTCCTCGTCGGCCAGGACGGCACCATCTCCTTCCTGGAGGTCAACACCCGCCTGCAGGTCGAGCACCCGGTCACCGAGGAGGTCGCCGGCATCGACCTGGTGCGCGAGATGTTCCGCATCGCCGACGGCGAGGAACTCGGCTACGGCGACCCCGAACTGCGCGGCCACTCCTTCGAGTTCCGCATCAACGGCGAGGACCCGGGCCGTAACTTCCTGCCCGCCCCCGGCACCGTCACCACGTTCGAGGCACCCTCCGGCCCCGGCGTGCGCCTGGACGCTGGCGTGGAGTCCGGCAGCGTGATCGGCCCGGCCTGGGACTCCCTGCTGGCCAAGCTGGTCGTCACCGGCGCCACCCGCGCACAGGCCCTCCAGCGCGCCGCGCGCGCCCTGGAGGAGTTCCAGGTCGAGGGCATGGCCACCGCCATCCCCTTCCACCGCAAGGTGGTCACCGACCCGGCCTTCGCCCCCGAACTGACCGGCACCAGCGACCCCTTCACGGTCCACACCCGCTGGATCGAGACCGAGTTCGTCAACGACATCAAGCCCTTCGCGGCCCCGACCGACACCGAGGCCGAGGACGACGCGGACCGCGAGACGATCGTCGTCGAGGTCGGCGGCAAGCGCCTGGAGGTCTCCCTGCCCTCCTCCCTCGGCATGTCCCTGGCCCGCACCGGCCTCGCCGCCGGCGCCAAACCCAAGCGCCGGGCCGCCAAGAAGTCCGGCCCCGCGGCCTCCGGCGACACCCTCGCCTCCCCGATGCAGGGCACCATCGTCAAGATCGCCGTCCAGGAAGGCCAAGAGGTCAAAGAAGGCGACCTCATCGTCGTCCTCGAGGCCATGAAGATGGAACAGCCCCTCAACGCCCACAAGTCCGGCACGGTCAAGGATCTGTCGGCCGAGGTCGGCGCCTCCCTCACCTCCGGCGCACCCATCTGCGAAATCAAGGACTGAGTACGTCCCCAGGGAGGTGTGACCCAGATGTACTCCGAGACCCATTCCGAGCCGTATGACGGGCACGACGTGCCCATGCCCCAGGCTCCCGCCTGGCTCCTGGCCGGCGAGGACGACGAGATCGACAGCGACCACCCGCACATCTGCCGGGGCATCGACTGACGGAATTCGACTTCCCTTTCCCGCTCCCCCACGTCCCACCCACCCTTTTCCAAGGAGAGAGCTCTCATGCACAGCACCTTGATTGTGGCTCGGATGGAACCGGGCTCGGCAGCCGATGTCGCCAAGTTGTTCGGCGCTTTCGACGAGTCCGAGATGCCGCACCTGATGGGCACTCGACGCCGCCAGCTCTTCCACTACCGAGGTCTCTATTTCCATCTCCAGGATTTCGACGCGGACAACGGTGGCGAGCTGATCGAGAAGGCCAAGTCGGACGAGCGTTTCGTGCGCATCAGTGAGGACCTGAAGCCGCACATACAGGCGTACGACCCGGCCACCTGGCGATCCCCGGCCGACGCGATGGCCACGCGCTTCTACTCCTGGGAGGCCTCCCGATGAGCGGCCGTCGAGTCGTCATCACCGGAATCGAGGTGCTCGCGCCCGGCGGCGTCGGCAAGGACCACTTCTGGGACCTGCTGAGCGAAGGCCGTACCGCCACGCGGGGGATCACCTTCTTCGACCCGAGCCCGTTCCGCTCACAGGTCGCCGCGGAGATGGACTTCGATCCGGAGCAGCACGGGCTCGCCCCGCAGGAGATCCGCCGGATGGACCGGGCCGCCCAGTTCGCGGTGGTCGCGGCGCGCGGCGCGGTCGCGGACAGCGGGATCGACCTCGCCGCCCACGACCCGCACCGGGTGGGTGTCACCATCGGCAGCGCGGTCGGCGCGACGATGGGTCTGGACGAGGAGTACCGGGTCGTCAGCGACGGTGGCCGGCTGCACCTGGTGGACCACGAGTACGCCGTACCGCATCTGTACAACTACTTCGTCCCCAGCTCCTTCTCCGCCGAGGTCGCCTGGACGGTCGGCGCCGAGGGTCCCAACACCGTGGTGTCCACCGGCTGCACCTCCGGCATCGACTCGGTCGGTTACGCGGTCGAGCTGATCCGCGAGGGATCGGCCGACGTGATGATCGCCGGCTCGTCCGACGCGCCGATCTCGCCGATCACCATGGCCTGCTTCGACGCGATCAAGGCGACGACCCCGCGCAGGGAGGACCCGGAACAGGCCTCACGCCCCTTCGACGGCACCCGCAACGGGTTCGTGCTCGGCGAGGGGTGCGCGGTGTTCGTCCTGGAGGAGCTGGAGAGCGCCCGGCGGCGCGGAGCGCACGTCTACGCCGAGATCGCCGGCTACGCCACCCGCAGCAACGCGTACCACATGACCGGTCTGAGGCCGGACGGCGCGGAGATGGCCGAGGCCATCACGGTGGCTCTGGACGAGGCCCGGATGAACGCGGACCGGATCGACTACATCAACGCCCACGGCTCCGGCACCAAGCAGAACGACCGGCACGAGACGGCCGCCTTCAAGAAGAGCCTGGGCGAGCACGCCTACCGCACTCCCGTGAGCTCCATCAAGTCGATGGTGGGGCACTCGCTCGGCGCGATCGGCTCGATCGAGATCGCCGCGTCCGCACTGGCCATGGAGCACCACGTGGTGCCGCCCACGGCGAACCTGCACACCCCCGACCCGGAGTGCGACCTCGACTACGTCCCGGTCACCGCCCGCGAGCAGCTGACCGACGCGGTGCTGACGGTGGGCAGTGGGTTCGGCGGCTTCCAGAGCGCGATGGTGCTCGCCCGTCCCGAGAGGAGCATGGCATGACCGCGGTGGTGGTGACGGGGCTGGGCGTCACGGCCCCCAACGGCCTGGGTGTCCGGGACTACTGGGAGGCGACGCTCGCCGGCAAGAGCGGCATCGGGCGGATCACCCGCTTCGACCCGTCGCGGTACCCGGCGCGGCTGGCCGGTGAGATCCCCGGCTTCGCGGCCGAGGAGCACCTGCCGAGCCGGCTGCTGCCGCAGACCGACCGGATGACCCGGCTGGCGCTGGTCGCCGCCGACTGGGCGCTCGAGGACGCCGGGATACGGCCGCAGGAGCTGCCCGAGTCCAGCATGGGCGTGGTCACGGCGAGTTCGTCGGGTGGTTTCGAGTTCGGCCAGGGCGAACTGCAGGCGCTGTGGAGCCGGGGCAGCCAGTACGTCAGCGCGTACCAGTCGTTCGCCTGGTTCTACGCGGTCAACAGCGGTCAGATCTCCATCCGGCACGGCATGAAGGGCCCCAGCAGCGTGGTCGTCAGCGACCAGGCCGGCGGTCTGGACGCGGTGGCGCAGGCACGCCGGCAGATCCGCAAGGGGACCGCGGTCGTGGTCTCCGGGGCCGTGGACGCCTCCATCTGCCCGTGGGGCTGGGTCGCCCAGCTCGCCGCGCAGCGGCTGACCACGCGCGACGAGCCCAGCCAGGCGTATCTGCCCTTCGACCGGGCGGCCGACGGATATGTTCCGGGTGAGGGCGGCGCGCTGCTCGTCATGGAATCCGAGGAGTCGGCGCGCTCGCGCGACGCGCGGATATACGGCGAGATCGCCGGGTACGCCGCGACCTTCGACCCCGCGCCGGGCAGCGGACGTCCGCCGGGCCTGCGCCGGGCGATCGAACTCGCTCTGGACGACGCCGGGGTGGGGCCCGAGCAGGTGGACGTCGTGTTCTGCGACGCGGCGGCCGATCCCGAGCTCGACCGGATCGAGGCGGAGGCGATCACGGCGCTGTTCGGACCGAGGGCCGTCCCGGTCACCGCGCCGAAGACGATGACGGGCCGCCTCTACTCGGGCGCGGCACCCCTGGACCTGGCCACCGCGTTCCTCGCGATGCGCGACGGCGTGATCCCGCCGACGGTGCATGTGACGCCGTCCCCCGACTACGCCCTCGACCTGGTCGTCGACCGGCCGCGCGAGGCCGCGCTGCGGACGGCGCTGGTGCTGGCCCGCGGCCACGGCGGCTTCAACTCCGCGGCGGTCGTAAGGGCGGTCGCCTGAGCACAGGTCACCGCCACCAACGCCCCCCGACACCCGAACAACCCGAAAGGAACTCCACGTGGAATCACAGCAGTTCACCCTCAACGACCTCAAGCGCATCCTGATCGAGGGAGCCGGTGCCGAGGAGACCGTCGACCTCGACGGCGAGATCCTCGACACGGACTTCGAGCACCTCGGCTACGAGTCGCTGGCGCTCCTTGAGACCGGCGGCCGCATCGAGCGCGAGTACGGCATCGTCCTGGACGACGACGTCCTGTCGGAGAGCAACACGCCGCGCGCCCTCATCGACGCGGTCAACGCCCAGATGGGGGACGGGACGCAGGCTGCCGCCTGACGCCTCATCACACCCGAGATATCGGGATCCCGGGTATCTGTGAGCCGCCGCCGGACGCCCCACCGGACCGGCGGCGGTACCCCCCACCCCGTCCCCACCCGCGTTCTTCCGTCCCCATCCCCCTCGCAGTCCACGCAGTCCTCCACCCAAGGGAGTTGAAAGAGCATGCCGCAGCAGCAGACGCAGCGGGTCGCACTGATCACGGGAGCAACCAGTGGCATCGGCCTCGCGGCCGCCCGCCAGTTGGGCTCCGCCGGGCACCGCGTGTTCATCGGCGCACGCGACGCCGACAACGTGGCCACGACGGTCAAGCAGCTCCAGGAGGAGGGCATAGAAGCGGACGGCGCGGTCCTGGACGTCCGGTCCCGGGACGGGGTCCGCGCTTTCGTACAGGCCGCCGTCGACCGCTTCGGTCCCGTCGACGTCCTCGTCAACAACGCCGGCCGCAGCGGCGGCGGAGTGACCGCGGACCTCGCGGACGAGCTGTGGGACGACGTCATCGACACCAACCTCAACAGCGTCTTCCGGATGACCCGCGAGGTGCTCAACACCGGCGGCATGCGCGACCGCGGCTGGGGCCGGATCGTCAACATCGCGTCCACCGCCGGCAAGCAGGGCGTGGTCCTGGGCGCCCCCTACTCCGCCTCCAAGCACGGCGTCGTCGGCTTCACCAAGGCTCTCGGCAACGAACTCGCGCCGACCGGCATCACCGTCAACGCCGTCTGCCCGGGCTATGTCGAGACCCCCATGGCCCAGCGGGTCCGCCAGGGCTACGCCGCCGCCTATGACACCACCGAGGACGCGATCCTCGAGAAGTTCCAGGCCAAGATCCCGCTCGGCCGCTACTCCACGCCTGAGGAGGTCGCCGGGATGGTCTGCTACCTCGCCTCCGACACCGCCGCCTCCGTCACCGCTCAGGCGATCAACGTGTGCGGCGGCCTGGGCAACTTCTGATCCTGCCCGGACGCCCGCTTCGGCCCTCCGCCTGATCCCCGCCCCGTCCCACCGGGGCCCGCCCCATCCGCCATGACAGACAACAGGAAGAAGAGGACGACGACGTGACCACGACGGAAGCAACGACCCGCGAGGTGGCGCACGAGATCACTGTCTCGGCTCCGGCCGGCGCCGTCTACCGCCTGATCGCGGAGGTGGAGAACTGGCCGCAGATCTTCCCGCCCACCATCCACGTGGACCACCTGGAGAAGGGCGAGCGTGAGGAGCGCATCCGCATCTGGGCCACCGCCAACGGTGCCGCCAAGAGCTGGACCTCGCGCCGCACCCTGGACCCCGACAACCGCCGGATCACCTTCCGCCAGGAGGTCTCCGCTCCCCCGGTCGCCGCGATGGGCGGCGCCTGGGTGATCGAGGAGCTGCCGGGCGGCGATTCACTGGTACGGCTGCTGCACGACTACCGCGCCGTCGACGACGATCCCGCGAGCCTCGCCTGGATCGACGAGGCCGTCGACCGCAACTCCCGTTCGGAGCTGGCCGCCCTGAAGGAGAACGTCGAGCGGGCCCACGCCACGCGCGAGCTGACCTTCTCCTTCGAGGACACCGTTCTGATCGAGGGCTCGGCCAAGGACGTCTACGACTTCATCAACGAGGCCGACCGCTGGGTGGAACGGCTGCCGCACGTGGCCCGCGTCCAGTTCGAGGAACCCACGCCCGGCCTGCAGGTGCTGGAGATGGACACCCGGGCCAAGGACGGCTCGACGCACACCACCAAGTCGTACCGGGTGGCGTTCCCGCACCGCGCGATCGCCTACAAGCAGGTCACCCTGCCGGCCCTGATGACCCTGCACACCGGCCTGTGGACGTTCGAGGAGTACCCGCGCGGGGTCGCCGCGACCTCGCAGCACACGGTCGTGCTCAACCCGGACAACATCCAGCGGATCCTCGGCCCCGAGGCGACCGTCGAGGACGCCCGCGAGTACGTCCAGGGCGCACTCAGCACCAACAGCCGCGCCACGCTGGGCCACGCCAGGGACCACGCGGAGAAGAGCCGCTGACCATGGCCACCGACACCTCCCGGGCCACCCGGGTCATCGTGGTGGGGGCGGGCCCCGTCGGCCTGTTCCTCGCCGGCGAGCTCCGCCTCGGCGGCGCCGACGTCGTCGTACTGGAACGGCTGCGCACCCCCACCACGGAGTCCCGCGCCTCCACGCTGCACGCCCGCACGGTGGAGCTGTTCGACTGCCGCGGGCTGCTGGACGCGCTCGGCGGCCCACCGCGTGAGCCCCGCGGCCACTTCGGCGGCGTACCGATGGACCTGACCATGCCCGGCCCGTACTCGGGCCAGTGGAAGGTGCCCCAGACCAGGACCGAGGAGCTGCTCCAGGACTGGTCCGGCGCCCTCGGCGCCGACGTCCGGCGTGGCTGGGAGGTACGCGAACTCGCCCAGGAGGACGGGTTCGTGGAGGTCACGGCCGACACCCCGGACGGCGTACGGCGGCTTCGGGCGGCGTACGTCGTGGCCTGCGACGGCGAGGACAGCACCGTGCGGCGGCTGACCGGGGCGGCTTTCCCCGGCACCCCGGCCGGGCGGGAGCTGTTGCGGGCGGACATCGCCGGGATCGACATCCCCAACCGGCGTTTCGAGCGCCGGGAGCACGGGCTGGCGATCGCGGCGCGGATGCCCGGCGGGGTCACCCGGGTGATGGTGCACGCGTTCGGTCGCCCGGCGCGGCGGCGCACGGGGCCGCCGGACTTCGCCGAGGTCGTCGACGTATGGCGACAGGTCACCGGCGAGGACCTCGGCGACGGACGCCCCGTGTGGCTCAACGCCTTCGGCGACGCCAACCGGCAGCTGGAGCACTATCGCCACGGGCGGGTGCTGTTCGCCGGGGACGCCGCCCACCGCCAGATGCCGAGCGGCGGACAGGCGCTCAACCTGGGGCTCCAGGACGCGGCCAATCTCGGTTGGAAGCTGGCCGCGGTGGTCTGCGGGCGGGCCTCGAAGGGCCTGCTCGACACCTATCACGACGAGCGGCACGAGGTCGGGCGCCGGGTGCTCGCCAACATCAGGGCCCAGGGGCTGCTGCTGCTCGGCGGCCCGGAGGTGGAGGCGGCGCGCACCCTGCTCGGCGAGCTCATCGCCGCGGGACCCGCGCGGGACCACCTCGCGGCGATGATCACCGGGCTCGACATCCGCTACCCCGTGGGCGGCGGCACCCATCCGCTGCTCGGCGCCCGGCTCCCGCTCGGCACCCTGCCCACGCCCAACGGCCCGGTCAGGACCGCGGAGTTGCTGCGGGACGGGCGCGGCCTGCTGCTCGTCTCCGACTCCGCCCGGGCCGAACTGCGCTGGCTCGGCAAGGTCTGGTCGGACCGGGTCACCCCGGTGGCGGTACGACCGGACACCGCCGAGCCGCTGTACGGCGCCGAGGGGCTGCTGGTCCGCCCCGACGGGCACGTCGCCTGGGCGGGCACGGACCCGTGGGGGGCGACGGCGGCGATCCGCCACTGGTTCGGGCGGCCCGACCCGGGGCTGTGACCGGGCACACATGCCAAAGCACCACAGGGCGGAACGTTCCGCCTTGGTTCTTCTCACTTTCAGCGAGGCTCGGAGAGGGAAACGTTGTGGAAACGGATGTGATCGTTGTCGGCGCTGGGCCGACGGGCCTCATGCTGGCCGGGGAACTGCGGCTGGGCGGGGCCCGGGTCGTCGTCGTGGAGAAGCTGGCGGAGCCGACCGGGCAGTCCCGGGGGCTCGGATTCACGGCCCGCGCGATGGAGGTGTTCGACCAGCGGGGGCTGCTGCCGCGGTTCGGCGCGCTGGAGAAGAGCCCGATGGGCCACTTCGGCGGTGTGCAGTTCGACTACACCGTCCTGGAGGACGCCCACTTCGGCGCGCGCGGCGTCCCGCAGTCGCAGACCGAGGCCGTCCTGGAGGGGTGGGCCGGCGAGCTGGGCGCGGACATACGGCGCGGCTGGGAGCTGACCAAGCTGGCCGACGACGGGGACGGCGTCGAGATCGTGGCGGCCACGCCCGAGGGCGAACAGCGGGTGCGCGGCGCGTACCTGGTGGGCTGCGACGGTGGCCAGAGCGTCGTACGCAACGCGGCCGGTTTCGACTTCCCCGGGCTGCCGGCCACGCGCCGCATGTACCTGGCCGACGTCACCGGCTGCGACATCCGGCCCCGCTTCCTGGGTGAGCGGCTGGAGAACGGCATGGTGATGGCCGCGCCGCTGGCACCCGGCGTCGACCGGATCATCGTGTGCGAGGACGGCACGCCCGCCGGGGACCGGCCGCAGGCGGTGGAGTTCGACGAGGTCGGGGCCGCCTGGGAGCGCATCACCGGCGAGTCGCTGGCCGGGGGCGGCGCGGACTGGGTCAGCTCCTTCACGGACGCCACCCGGCAGGTCTCCGCCTACCGCCGGGGCCGGGTGCTGCTCGCCGGGGATGCCGCGCACGTCCATCTCCCGGCCGGCGGCCAGGGGCTCAGCACGGGCGTGCAGGACGCGGTCAACCTCGGCTGGAAGCTGGCCGCGGTGGTCCGCGGGGACATGCCGGACGCCCTCCTCGACACCTACCACGACGAACGGCACCCGGTCGGCGCCCGGCTGCTGATGAACACCCGCGCGCAGGGCATGATCTTCCTCGGCGGCGCGGAGTCCGACCCGGTGCGCAAGGTCTTCGGCGAGTTGATGGAGCTGGAGGAGGTCCGCCGCCGACTGGCCGGCGTGGTCAGTCACCTCGACATCACCTACGACCTCGGCCCCGGCACCCACCCCCTCCTCGGCCGACGCCTGCCCCCCCGCCCCCTGAAGCTGGCCGACGGCACGCAGACCAGTACGACGGACCTGCTCCACCCGGCCCGGGGCGTCCTGCTCGACCTCGCCGACGACCCGGCCCTGCGGGCGAGCACGGCCCGTTGGAACGACCGGATCTCGGTCGTCACGGCCACCTGCGAGAGCCCCGAGGTCTTCGCCGGTGCGACCGCCCTGCTCGTACGCCCGGACGGCCACGTGGCCTGGGCCGCCGTAGGAAAGGACCCCCGCACGATGGCCGACCCGGACGACGCCGCCACCCGGACAACCGGTACGGCGACCCCCGACGCCCCCCGGATCACCGAAGCCGAGGTGGCCGCCGGCATCGACAGCCTCGTCACCGCCCTCCACCAATGGTTCGGCACCCCGGAGGTGGCGTAGCACCATGACCACCGCGTCCCTGTCCGTCGGCCCGCACGTACGGCGGATCACGCTGGATGCCGGCGGGCACACCCTGTCGGCCCTGCTGAGCGCACCCCAGGACACGCCGCCGCGTGCCACCGTCGTCGCGCTGCACGGGGCTGGGATGAGCGCGGGGTACTTCGACGGCGGGGCCCAACCGGACGGCTCCCTGTGCGCGTTGGGAGCGCATCTGGGGTTCGCCGTCCTCGCCGTCGACCGGCCCGGCTACGGCGACTCGGCCGCCGGGCTCCCCGAGGGCCTCGACCTCGCCGGGCAGGCCCGCGTCCTGCGGGCCGCGCTCGACCACTTCCACACCGAGTACCCCGTCGGCACGGGCACCTTCCTGCTCGCGCACTCCTTCGGGGGCAAGCTCGCCCTGACTGTGGCCGCCGAAGCCCCGCCGCCCGGTCTGCTGGGCCTGGACATCTCCGGCTGCGGTCACCGCTACGCCCCGCGCTCCGCGGAACTGCTCGCCGGACCCGACCGGGCCCGGTGGCGCCACAACTGGGGCCGGCTCGGCCTCTACCCGCCCGCCACCTTCCAGCGCAGCGCCAGCCTCGTGAAGCCCATCCCCGAACGGGAGCTGCGGGCCGCCTCGGACTGGCCGGAGGTGTTCGACGTGCTCGCCCCACGCGTGCGCGTCCCCGTGCGCCTGACGTTCGCCGAGCACGAACTGTGGTGGCGGCACGACACCGACGCCCTCGACGACCTGCGCGCGAGGCTGAGCGCCGCGCCGCGGGTGGTCGTCGACCGGCAGCCGGACGCCGGGCACAACATCAGCCTGGGCCGGACGGCCCGCGCCTACCACTTGCGTGCGCTCGCCTTCTTCGAGGAGTGCCTACCCGAGCGGGACGGTCCATGACCGCATCCGAATCCAAGACGCCAGGCTCCTCGGCCAGGTCCGGAGGGCTGCTGGCCATCGGCCTGCGCTCGCTGACCGTGCGCAACTTCCGGCTCTTCGCAGTCGGCCAGATCGCGTCCGCGACCGGCACCTGGATGATGGTCGTCGCCCAGGACTGGCTCGTCCTCGACCTGAGCGGCGATTCCGGCACCGCACTCGCCACCGTCACCGCGCTCCAGTTCACACCGATGCTGCTGCTGACCCTGTACGGCGGCCGTATGGCCGACCGCTACGACAAGCGCGCCCTGCTGACCGGGGCCAACGTCGTCTCCGGGGTGCTCGCGCTGCTGCTCGGCCTGCTGGTCACCGGCGACGCGGCCCGCCTGTCGCACGTCTACGTGTTCGCGCTCGCCCTCGGCGTCGCCAATGCCGTGGAGGTGCCGGCCCGGCTGTCCTTCATCGCCGAACTCGTCGGACAGGACCTGGTGCCCAACGCCTCCGCGCTCAGCGGCGCCTACTTCAACATCGCGCGGGTGCTCGGCCCGTCCCTGGCGGGGCTGCTGATCGAGGCGGCCGGCACCGGCACCGTGATGCTCCTGAACGCGGCGAGCTACGCGGCGACGGTGGCAGGACTGCGCGCCATACGGCCCGAGGAACTGCACCGCTCACCCCGACCCGCGGCGCGCGACGCACGCGTCGCCGAGGGCCTGGCCCATCTGCGGTCCCGGCCCGACCTGGTGGCGACCCTGGCCCTGCTCGCGGCGGTGTCGCTGTTCGGTCTGAACCTCCAGCTGACCCTGCCGCTCATGGCCCGCACGGTCTTCCACACCGACGCCGCCGCGTTCGGTCTGCTCACCGCCGCGCTCGCCGCGGGGTCGCTGCTGGCCGCCTTCACCGGCACCCTGCGCCGGGGCCGCCCCCCGGCCCGCCTGGTGATCGGCTGGGCCGGCTCCTTCGGCGCCCTGGCGGCGGCCACCGGATGGGCACCGAACCTGCCGGTCGCGCTGGCGCTGCTCGTACCGACCGGCTTCGCCTCCCTCTACTTCGCGCAGGCCGCCAACCACCGCGTCCAACTGGGCAGCGACCCCGCCCACCGCGGCCGGGTCATGGCCCTCTACACCCTCATCCTGCAAGGCAGCGCCCCGCTGGGCGCCCTCTTCGTCGGCACCGTCACCCAGTACCTCGGCACCCGCTCCGCGCTGTGGGCGGGCGGCCTGATCTCGCTGGCGGCCGCCCTCGTCGCTGCGGTCGCCGACCGCAGCGACGCGCGACGCGCGGCAGCTCCCGCCGAAGGCACGCAGACACACACAACCCGAACCGGGAGCCGCCCGTGAACCTCCCCCTCGTACCGAACGCCCCCCGCAGCACCCGGGAGTTGGGTCCGTCGGACCTGCACCTGTGGCTGCTGCCCGCCCCCGCCTCGCCGCGCGACGTACCGGTCGGCGAGCTCGACCAGGACGAGCGGCGGCGCGCCGCCGCCTACCGTCGGGACAGCGACCGGCAGATGTACGTCGCCGCCCATGTGGGCCTGCGCCGGGTGCTGTCGGTCTACACCGGCGTCGAGCCCCGGCGGCTGTCCATCGGCCGGGAGTGGTGCGAGGAGTGCGGGGAACGGCACGGCCGGCCGGTGCTGGTCGACCTTCCGGGCGCGCCGGAGTTCTCGCTCTCCCACAGCCGCGGTCTGGCCCTGGTCGCGGTGGCCCGCACCCGGGTCGGTGTCGACGTACAGGCGCTGCCGTCGCGGGAGACCGTCGACGCCTGCCTGCCCCTGCTGCACCCGGCCGAGTGCCAGGAGATCACCCGGCTCCCGGCCGACCGGCGGCAGACCGCCTTCGCTCGACTGTGGTCCCGCAAGGAGGCCTACCTGAAGGGCCTCGGCACCGGGCTCGCCCGCGCGACCGACCTCGACTACCTCGGCGAGGGCGCCGAGTCCTGGCGTCCGACCGGCTGGACAGTGCGCAACATGCCCCTGTGCGAGGGCCATGTCGGCGCGGCGGCGCTGGCCGGCGACAAGGACTGGCGCGCCGCGATGCACCCGGTGCCGCCCGAGTGGCTCTACGCCCGGGATGCCGTCGAGCACCTCTCCGAGGTCGAACCGGGCCTGCGCACGGTGCTGCGCGCCCACGATCCGTCCTCCGTCCGCACGCACGCCCTCATCGACACCAGGAACAGGAAGGAAAGGGCCCAGGCATCATGACCGTCACCGATCCGGAAGCTCCCGTGGCTCCCCTGCTCGACACCGTCCCGGACGCCCCCGAGGCGGACCGTCTCACCACGCTGCACACCATCAAGGAGCTCGCCCGCACGGGCCCCGACCCACGGGCCACCGAACGCCAGCACGCCAAGGGCAAGCTCACCGCCCGCGAACGCATCGAACTCCTCCTCGACCGCGGCTCGTTCACCGAGGTCGAGGCCCTCCGCCGGCACCGGGCCCAGGGTTTCGGCCTGGAGGCCAAGAGGCCGTACACCGACGGCGTCATCACCGGCTGGGGCACGGTGGAGGGCCGTACGGTCTTCGTCTACGCCCATGACTTCCGCATCTTCGGCGGTGCCCTCGGCGAGGCCCATGCCCAGAAGATCCACAAGCTGATGGACATGGCGATCGCGGCCGGCGCGCCCCTGGTCTCCCTGAACGACGGCGCGGGCGCCCGCATCCAGGAGGGCGTCTCCGCCCTCGCCGGCTACGGCGGCATCTTCCAGCGCAACACCAAAGCGAGCGGGGTGATCCCGCAGATCAGCGTGATGCTCGGCCCGTGCGCGGGCGGCGCGGCGTACTCGCCCGCCCTGACCGACTTCGTCTTCGCCGTGCGCGACATCTCCCAGATGTTCATCACCGGCCCGGACGTGGTGAAGGCCGTGACGGGCGAGGAGATCACCCAGAACGGCCTGGGCGGCGCCGACGTGCACGGCACCAGCTCGGGCGTCGCCCACTTCGTGTACGACGACGAGCGCACCTGCCTCGAAGAGGTCCGCTACCTGCTGTCCCTGCTCCCCTCCAACAACCGCGAACTGCCGCCCACTCACCCCACGGGCGACCCGGCGGACCGCCCCGGCGACGCCCTGCTCGACCTGGTCCCCGAGGACGGCAACCGCTCCTACGACATCCGCAAGGTGATCGAGGAGATCGTCGACGACGGTGACCACCTGGAGGTCCACGCCGGCTTCGCCACCAACATCGTCTGCGCGCTGGCCCGCCTCGACGGGCACGTCGTGGGTATCGTCGCCAACCAGCCAGCCTCCATGGCCGGTGTGCTCGACATCAGGGCGAGTGAAAAGGGCGCACGGTTCGTGCAGTTCTGCGACGCCTTCAACATCCCGCTGATCACCCTGGTGGACGTGCCCGGCTTCCTGCCCGGCGTCGACCAGGAGCACGAGGGCATCATCCGGCGTGGGGCGAAACTGCTGTACGCCTACTGCAACGCCACCGTGCCGCGCGTCTCGGTCGTCCTGCGCAAGGCCTACGGCGGCGCCTACATCGTCATGGACTCCCGTTCCATCGGCGCCGACGTGGCCCTGGCCTGGCCCACCAACGAGATCGCGGTGATGGGCGCTGAGGGCGCCGCCAACGTCGTCTTCCGCCGCGAGATCGCGGCCGCCGACGATCCCGAGGCGATGCGCCGGCAGAAGATCGAGGAGTACAAGAACGAACTGGTCCACCCCTACTACGCGGCCGAGCGCGGACTCGTCGACGACGTGATCGACCCCCGCGAGACTCGGCTGATCCTCAGCCGCGCCGTGGCGATGCTCGCCGCCAAGTCCGCCGCCCTGCCCACCCGCAAGCACGGCAACCCGCCCCAGTAGGAGGCCTCATGACAGCGACGTCCACTCCCACGCCGACCCCGACACCCTCCGACCTGCTCGCCGCCATGTCCTTCCGGGTCCTGCGGGGCGAGCCGAGCGCCGAGGAACTCGCGGCGATCACCACGGTCCTGACTCTGCGCCTGACCGCTCAGGACGAACCCACCCCGCAACGCCCCGCCACTGCTCGTTGGACCCGCCCGGAACGCCTCCGAGCGTACAACTGCCCGCGGGCCTGGCACGGTTGAGGTGTCAGCCGTGGACTTCCGCGTCCGTTGCCGCCCGACGGGGATCCGTGACCTCGGGGTCCGAGGGCGGCGGGCGGATGCGGAGTGCACGAGAGCCGCGCCTCCCGGAGTAGCCGGCGACGGAGCGCCTGCCGCACCAGCCGTTGCTCGCCCCGTCCTGGTTCACTACGGATCCGCGTACCACGGCGAGCACCGTGCGGCCGTTGCGCAGGGCCACAAGAGAGGACGAGCACGCGGTGTCGACAGTGATCGCGGGCCCTTGCAGGCCCAGGCTGTACGCCACTCGGCCCGAGGCCACGCTGCTCGCGTTGGCGGTGATGAGCCAGCTCTCGATCTCGGCCGGGTCCTCATGCGCACGCACGCCGTACTCGTGGCTCTTCATACCCACGAACACGCCGGTCTCAGTCCCCCGCAAGGCACTCGGGTCGATGCCCGCCCGCTCGAACGAGTGCCGGAAGCGGTGGGACCCGGGTCGAAGAGGCGGTCCAGATCCCAGCCCCGGTCGGTCGGGAAGGGCGTCAGGGCCTCGCCGCCGTTCACGACCAACTGCCAGAGCTCTTGAGAGGACGACACCTCGCCGGGAACCGGTAGCCGATTCCCACGATGGCGACGGGCTTGTCGTGGGGCGTCGGCCGTACCGGCTGCGCCTCGCCCGCATCCGTCAGGGCGAATTCGGCGCGCAGATGACCGACCAACAGCGTGCGAGTCGGATGGGCAGCGTGGGGTCCGTGCTCAGGATGCGCTGATGCACAGCCATGTGCAGTTCACAGAGCCTTTCGCGCAGAGGGTGGTCCGCGGTGAACGCCGAGAGCTCCGCGGCGGCCTGGTTGTAGGGGCGGAGGTCGATGGCACAGGCCAGACGTTCTTCCTCCGCGACCAGCCGCAGTTCGCTCATTCGTCTGCGCTGAGTGGTGGCGTAGGGTCCGCAGATGCCCGCGAGCGCGGGGCCGGTCCACAAGCCCAGGCCCTCGGTGTAGTGCGCCACCGCCGAAGCCGGGTCACCGTCCTGACGGCTACTGCGCGCCTGGGCGACCAGTTGGGTGAATCGTGCGAGGTCGCTCGTCTCGGGTCCGGATCTGGCGTGCCGAGGACCGGGGAGCCGCTTCTCCCCAGACGGTCCAGCTCTTGTCCCTGCCTCCAGGCGCGTACCGCGCCCAGGACGGTAAAGGCCACGTCCGTCACGTCGGGCCAGCGCGGCGGACTCGGCGGCCGTGCCGACCGGCAGGCGGGCCGGGGGTCCGACGGCGCCTCCGAGGCGCCGTCGGACCCGCCGATCTCCAACCTGTTTTCTCGTTCAGCTGGGATCACCCTCACGGGTCCTCTCCCCCCAGCCGATGGCGTACGGCATGACCAGGCCCACTGCCACGAAGACCCCTCCCATCACCAGCCAGCCGGGTGTCCCCCAGGTGATGCAGAGGAGGCCGAGGATGGAGGGTGCGGCGGCGTTCGTCAGGCCGTGGCCCATGCCGAAGAGTCCGGAGTACTGGCCCTGGGCATGCTCGGGCGCGAGTCCGAAACTCAGTTCGAACGACGACGCCGCCTGCCAGAGCTCTCCGACGGTGTGCAGTACGACACCTACGAGGATCAACACCGTGGCAGGCCCGGCGGCCATGTTCCCGGCGGCGGCGATCAAGGCCATGGCCACCAGGAATACCAGCCCGGACCGGCGCACGGCCCGGACCGCCCCGGCGTTGGAGTCGATTCCCTTGCTGGCCCTGACCTGGAAGGCCACCACCATCAGCGTGTTGATCACCGCACACACACCCACGAGCCAGCGTGGCGCGTCACTCTGTCCGACGATCCACAGCGGCAGAGCGAAGAGCAGTACCTGCCCTTGCATGGACATCACGCCGTCGAGCAGGGTGACCGTCATGTACGGCCTGTCCTTCAGCGCCATCCAGCGGTCGGCCAGCCGGGGCGCCCGCACCGGAGCCACGTGGGGCAGGCGGGTGATCACGACCGCACATGCCGCGAAGGTGAGGGCGTTGCCGAGGATCAGCGCCTCGTACGCGGCCCGCGTGTCCAGTTGTACGACGACACTGGCCGCCATCGCCCCGCAGCTTCCCGCGAGGTTGTTGGTCGCGCGCAGGTAGGAGCGGTACTTGGTGGGGTTCGGGCCGGCGATTCCCCGGATCAGCGGACCACGTGAGGCCACGCTGGCCGAGTTCGCCAGCTGGGTCACACAGATGACCGCGACGAACAGCCAGAAGGTGTGAACGAGCACGATGGCCGCCATGGCGAAGGCCTGCACCGCCAAGGTCACGCGATAGGTCTCCCGCGCGCCCCGCAGGTCGGCGAGTCGCCCGACCGGGATTCCCGCTGTCAGCCCGACCAGCGACGCGGCACCCATGCCGATGCCCACCTGCGCCACGGACAGGCCGACCGAGCGCGTGAAGAAGAGCGCGGCCCCGGTCATGTACAGCCCGTTGCCGATCATGTTGACGAAGGACGCCACGGCCAGGACGCGCCGAGGCCCCCGCTCGGGGATCAGTCCGCGCGTCACCACCCAGGGCTGATCGGCTCCGTCCGCCGTAGCACCGACCGTTTGTGTTCCCGGCTTCACGTTGTTGTCCATCCCGCCCTTCTCGTTATGTGCACGGACCAGCAAGCAGCCGGTCCGGGCACCACCCCTGCGGCGCCGGTCCGTCGAACGCGGACCGGCGCCGCAGGGGTGGTTTCACTGACCGACCGGACCTATCAGTGGTCGGGCTGACCGGGCAGCCCGTTCAAGAGCCGCCCGATCACCGGGCCGATCACGGCCAGGTGAGCGGGCAGGGTCATCTCGCCGTGCGTGCACCCGATTTCGTGGAACTCGACTTCCCCGTTGGCATGGGGCCGCCAGACCTCCGCGGTGGTGGGCACCGCTCTGCCCTTCCCCGCGGCGAAGAAGACGAGCCGGCCGTCGAAGACACCGGCCGCGGACCGTTTCAGGTTGGAGAGGTCGACGAACACTCGTGCCAGGGCATCAAGGCCGTCCTTCCCCAGCCCTGCCAGCGGGCTCTCCGGTGTCCTTGGATCATGTCCGATGGAGTCGCGGATCGCGGGCCAGACCTGCGGGTCGTCGTAGGCCCACCGCTTCCGCGGGCCGGCCACTGCTGGGAACCCGTCGAGGATCGCCAGGAGTTCGACCTGCTCGCCCTCCTTCTGGAGACGTACGGCCATGGCGTGGGCCACCGTACCGCCGAACGACCAGCCCAACAGGGCGTACGGGCCGTGCGGTTGGACCGCCCGGACCTCCGCGAGGTAGTCGGTGACGAGGTCGTCGACGTCGGCCGGACCCGCCCCGGTGCCGCTGAAGCCGCGCGCCTGGAGTCCACAGACGGGACGCTCGTGGTCCACGTACGGCAACGCTCAGCTGCATCACACCCCCGTGATCCATTGAACAAGCAAGGGTCTCAGACTAAGGATCATGCCCAACCTTGTCAATTAATTGACAAGAGTTGTCACGGTAGGCCTGCCGTGATTGAGTAAGGCCAGTTCACAGGCCCAAACGAATTGCCACGACAGGCACAGCAGTATCTCCAGGGGGAGTCATTCATGACGAGGACAATCGCGGCGCTTGCGGTATTGGTAATGATGCTGATAGGTGGCTTCGGAGACGTCGCGGCGTCAGCGGCGTGGAGCTCGACCACCTTGACCACGAAGGCAATCGGGACAGACGAAATCGACTGGCCGTAGTCGAATGTGCCAAGTGAAGTCAAAAAGATGACATAGGTTTGACAGGGCGCCCGACCGGATAACAGGATGTCCGACATGCCTAGCGGAATCGACCAGATCCTGCAGCAGCCTTCCTTCGGACATCACCTCCGGGCACTTCGTGTCGCCCAGGGCTTGTCGCAAGTGCAGCTTGCTGGCGGGGAATTCTCTCCCGCGTACCTGTCGAGGCTGGAATCCGGCACCCGGCCTCCCACCGACCGCGTGATGTCCCACCTCTGCAAGAAGCTCAAGGTGCCTCTCTCCGCCTTTCACACCACAGCGGGGAGCGCACTGACCCGAGCGCTCGCCACTGTCACCTCCGTCGGAGAGTCACTGGCCATGGCGGCGGCACTGGAGGAAGCCCTTCTGCAGGAGCCGGATGCCGACGCCGTGCTGCGCTGGCAGGCACAGTGGGTACTCGCCCGCTGCTACCAGCAGCAGGGAAGGGTGAGCGAGGAACTGGACCTGCTCCAGGAGATCACCGCGCTCGGCGACAGGACCGGCTTGCCGGATCTGCGCTGCCGTTCGAGGGTCAGGCTCGCGCGGCTCCTGCGCGCCGCGGGTGATTTCGCCCAAGCACGCACGCGCGTGGAGGAAAGCCTGGCTCTCGCCGAAGAGCACGACCTCCCTTACCGGGACGTCGTCGAGGCACTGCTCACCTTGATCTCCATCGACGCGGAGAGCGGGCAGACCGCCCAGGCACGGGCGAACGCGGACCGGCTGATCGGGACGCTCTCCGAAGAGCTCCCCTTGCGCCTCAAGGTCGAGGCGCTGTGGACGACCGCGTCCGTGTGCGCGCGCCAGGGAGACCACGAGGCGGCCATCGAGCCGATGACGCGCGCGCTGAAGATACTGCCCAGCAACGAGGACCCGGTGCTGTGGATGCGGCTGAGGATGGCCGCGGCATCGATGTACCTGCGCACCGTCCCGCGGGACACGGACGAGGCCCGGACCCTCCTCGACGAGGCCGCCACCGGGGCCAGGATTGTCGGGACGCCTGTCCATCACCGCGAACTGCTCCTCCTCCAGTGTCAACTCGCCTTCTATGAAGGGAGGTACCAAGAGGCTCGGGAGCTGTGCGACCGCCTCGGTGACCGCCCCGACGGCATCAGCGTGCGCGACCAGCTGCGTCTGGACGTTCTGCGGAACCAGATAGCGATCATCGAGGGCGATCACGCTGCCGCCGTGGTCGAGCTCGAACGCATCGCCAAGGAGGCGCAACAGTCCGCCAACACCGAGCTGTCAGCGGAAGTCTGGCGCGCGCTCGCCGAGGCCCTACGGCTGGCAGAAAAGGCCGGGCGCCACTGATTCTCTACGGGATCGTCCAGATCCTGCACGGACAGCGGACTGGTGCTTGAGCTGCCCAAAAGGCGCCTGACACCCCATCAGGACGAGCGCCGAATGAGCGTCACGAGAACCGCAGGTCAGGAGCCCTTCGCGGCCGGTTCGAGGATGGCGACACACTCGACATGATGCGTCATCGGAAACAGATCGAACACCCGAAGCGTCCGCACCCGGTACCCCCCGTCCCGGAAGTACCCCAAGTCCCGCGCCAGCGCAGCCGGATCGCAGGCGACGTACGCGATTCGCCGGGCCCCGAGCGACGACAGGTGCTGCACCGTCTTGCGGCCCGCTCCCGCGCGCGGGGGGTCGAGGACGATCAGGTCGACCTCGGTGATGCCGGTGCGCGGCAGTACCGCCTCCACCTTGCCCTGCTCGATGCGGACCCGGTCGAAGGCGGCGAGGTTGTGCCGGGCGTCCTCGACCGCGCGCTTGCCGGACTCGATGCCGAGGACCGCGCCCTGGTCGCCGAGGCGGTCGGCCAGCGCGCCGGCGAACAGCCCGACACCGCAGTACAGGTCGAGCGCCATCTCGCCCTTGCGGGGCAGCAGGCCCTGCATGACCGCCTTCACCAGGGTGTCGGCCGCCTGCGGGTGGACCTGCCAGAAGCCGCCGCTGCCCACCCGGTGGGTACGGCCGTCGGCCCGCTCGCGCACGAAGGCGCGACCGTGCACGCGGTGGATGCCGCCGTCCTTCTCCTCGACGCGCATCACGGAGACGGGCTTGTCGAGCTCCACGAGCGGCAGCCGGGCGCCCGGCCGGGGCTCCAGGATGACCATGCGGTCCTGGGATCCGGTCGCCGCGATCGCCTCCACGGACGCCATCCCGGACCAGTCGCGCTCCTCGATCCCCAGCTCGCTGACGCCCGGCGCCGCGATCATGCAGTGCTCGATCGGCTCGACCTCGTGCGAACGGTGGCGGCGCAGACCGGCATTGCCGTCGGCGTCCACCGCGTACTGCACGCGGGTCCGCCAGGCAGGCACCTCTCCGGCCGGCAGCTTGTCGCCCTCGGCCGGCATCACCGTGCCGTCCCAGCCGGCCTCCTCGGGGGTGAGACCGGCGAGCCGCTGCAACTGCTCGGCGACGACCTCGCCCTTGAGGCGCCGTTGCGCGCCCGGCTTCGCGTGCTGCCAGTCGCAGCCGCCGCAGCGGCCGGGACCGGCGTAGGGGCAGGGCGCCTCGATGCGGTCCTTGGAGGCCGAAAGGATCTCCACGGCATCGGCACGCAGGAAGCGCGCGCCCTCCTCGCCCTCGGTGACCCGGGCCACGACCCGCTCACCGGGCAGCGTGTGCCGGACGAAGAGCACCTGGCCGTCGTCCGTGCGGGCGATGCAGTGTCCGCCGTGGGCGACGGGGCCGACCTCGACTTCGAACTCCATCCCCACCAGCGATTTCTTCGGTTCTGCCTGCATGGCGGGGTGACTCCACAACGTCAAGGGAAGAGGCGGGACGAGAACCCGCCAGGACAACAGCCGACCAGTCTACTTCGGCCCCGACGACTCCTTCGCCCGCTCGGCCGGACCGCGCCGCACCGAACCCGGTGCGTTCCACTCCTGCCGCCTGCGGGCCCGCAGCTTCGCCGCCTCCGAGGACTGGAGCTGGTAGGGCACCGAGGTCACCATGACCCCCGGTGTGAACAGCAGCCGGCCCTTGAGCCGGAGCGCGCTCTGGTTGTGCAGCAGATGCTCGTACCAGTGGCCGACCACGTACTCGGGGATGATCACGGACACCGCGTCGCGCGGCGACTCCTTGCGGAGCCCCTTGACGTAGTCGATGATCGGCCGCGTGATCTCGCGGTACGGCGAGTCCAGCACCTTCAGCGGTACGTCGATCCCGCGCCGCTCCCACTCGGCGCGCAGTGCCTTGGTCTCGGCCGGGTCGACGTTGACGCTCAGGGCCTCCAGGGAGTCCGAGCGCATCAGCTTGGCGTACGCCAGTGCCCGCAGCGCCGGGCGGTGGATCTTGGAGATCAGGACGACGGAGTGGACGCGGGACGGCCGGAGGCTGTCGTCGCTGGGGCCCTCGGGCGCCGCGAGCTCCTCGGAGACCCGGTCGTAGTGCTTGCGGATCGCCGTCATCGTCGCGTAGAAGATGCACATCCCGAGCAGGGCCACCCAGGCACCGTGGGTGAACTTGGTGACCAGGACGACGACCAGGACGAGCCCGGTGAAGAAGGCGCCGAAGGTGTTGATCGCGCGGGAGCGGATCATGTGGCTGCGCTTGGCGGCGTCCTTCTCGGTGGCCAGGTGGCGGTTCCAGTGCCGGACCATGCCGGTCTGGCTGAGCGTGAAGGACACGAACACGCCGACGATGTAGAGCTGGATCAGCCGGGTCGAGTCGGCGCCGTAGATCCAGACCAGGAGTCCGGCCGCGCCGGCCAGCAGCACGATGCCGTTGGAGAAGGCGAGACGGTCACCGCGGGTGTGCAGCTGACGCGGCAGGTAGCGGTCCTGGGCGAGGATCGAGCCCAGCAGCGGGAAGCCGTTGTAGGCGGTGTTCGCGGCGAGGAACAGCACCAGTGCGGTGGCCGCGGCCAGCACGATGAACAGGAAGCTGCCCTTGCCGAAGACAGCCTCGGCGACCTGCGAGATCACCGGGTTCTGGACGTAGTCGGAGCCGAGTGCGACACCGTTGTGGATCAGGTCGGTGGCCGGGTTCTCGGCCATGCGGACCTTGGTGACCATGGCCAGCGCGATGATCCCGCAGAACATGGTGACGGCCAGCAGGCCCATCGCAGCGAGGGTGGTCGCCGCGTTCTTCGACTTGGGCTTGCGGAAGGCCGGCACGCCGTTGGAGATCGCCTCGACACCGGTGAGCGCGGCACAGCCCGAGGAGAAGGCGCGCAGCAGCAGGAAGACCAGCGCGAAACCGGCCAGACCCTGGTGTTCGGCCTTGATGTGGTACTCCGCCGTCGGTGCCCGCATGGTGTCGCCGAGGACCAGCCCGCGGAACGATCCCCACGCGATCATGACAAAGACGCCCGCGACGAAGACGTAGGTCGGGATCGCGAAGAGCGAGCCGGACTCCTTCACCCCCCGCAGGTTCATCAGGGTCAGCAGGATGATCACGGCGATCGCGCAGAGCACCTTGTGCTGGACCACGAAGGGGACCGCGGAGCCGAGGTTCTCGATGCCCGAGGCGATGGAGACGGCGACCGTGAGGACATAGTCGACGAGCAGGGCGCTGGCGACCGTGAGACCGGCCTTGGGGCCGAGGTTGGTGTTGGCCACCTCGTAGTCGCCGCCGCCGCTCGGGTACGCGTGCACGTTCTGCCGATAGGAGGCGACCACGGTGAACATCAGCACGACGACCGCCACGGCGATCCAGGGGCTGAAGTGGTACGCCGACACGCCCGCGATGGACAGGACCAGCAGCACCTCGCCGGGCGCGTACGCCACGGAGGACAGCGGGTCGGAGGCGAACACGGGTAGGGCGATGCGCTTCGGCAGGAGCGTTTCCCCCAGCCGGTCACTGCGCAGTGCGCGCCCGATCAGGATCCGTTTGGGCACGTCGGTCAGTTTGGACACAACAGTGAAGCGTAAGCGTTCGAACGGGCACACAACCACCCGGCACCCCGCATCTGCTCTCCGGGTGAAATCCGGACACACCCCGGCTACGGATTCCGCAGGTGAGCGAGGCGGCATGCCTATATGACAGGACCCCGCCCGTTACTGCTCCCGGAGGTCCCATGCACGCGACCGCAGAGCTCGTCGGTGCCACGGTCACCCTCGTCGGCCTCGGAATCCTGACTCTCGCGAGCGTCCGCAGCATCAGCCGCCGCTGACCGACCCGAAGTCGGGGCAACCGTGCACAGGGGTGCCGTCGTCCTACCGCGCGTGTGTAGCTTGGGCCTCGGTCTGAGACCCTGATGTGGCTGAGCAGTACTTATTGACACCGGAAGGACGGTCGTGCACATCGTCATCATGGGCTGCGGGAGAGTGGGTTCCGCTCTCGCCCAGACCCTGGAGCAACAGGGGCACACGGTCGCCGTGATCGACCAGGACCCCACCGCCTTCCGACGACTGGGCTCCGGTTTCGGCGGTCGTCGTGTCACCGGAGTCGGCTTCGACCAGGACACCCTGCGCGAGGCGGGCATCGAGGAGGCCGGCGCCTTCGCCGCGGTCTCCAGCGGCGACAACTCCAACATCATCGCCGCGCGGGTGGCCCGCGAGATGTTCGGCATCGAGAACGTCGCGGCCCGGATCTACGACCCCCGGCGCGCCGAGGTCTACCAGCGCCTGGGCATCCCGACGGTGGCCACGGTCCGGTGGACGGCCGACCAGATGCTGCGCCGGCTGCTGCCTTCGGGCGCGGAGCCGTTGTGGCGCGATCCCACCGGTGGGGTGCAGCTGGCCGAGGTGCACGCCTCGACCGCCTGGGTCGGCCACAAGATCAGCAAGATGCAGGAGGAGACGGGCGTCCGCGTGGCGTTCCTGACCCGCCTCGGCGAGGCCATCCTGCCCACCTCGCAGACGGTGCTGCAGGAGGGCGACCTGGTGCACGTGATGATGCGCACGGACGACATCGAGAAGGTCGAGGCGTCCTTCGCCGAGGGCCCCGAAGAGGAGGGCGGTCACTGATGAGGGTCGCCATTGCCGGTGCCGGCGCGGTCGGTCGCTCGATCGCGGGCGAACTGCTGGAGAACGGCCACGAGGTCCTTCTCATCGACAAGGCGCCGACCGCCATCTCGGTCGAGCGCGTCCCGCAGGCGGAGTGGCTGCTCGCCGACGCCTGCGAGATCACTTCCCTGGACGAGGCCGCGCTCCAGCGCTGCAACGTCGCGATCGCCGCGACGGGCGACGACAAGGTCAACCTGGTCGTCTCCCTGCTGGCGAAGACGGAGTACGGCGTGCCGCGGGTCGTGGCCCGCGTGAACAACCCGAAGAACGAGTGGCTGTTCAACGAGTCCTGGGGCGTGGACGTCGCCGTCTCCACCCCGCGTCTCATGTCCGCCCTGGTCGAGGAGGCGGTGAGCGTCGGCGACCTGGTCCGGCTTCTCCGCTTCAGCCACGGCGACGCGAACCTGGTCGAGCTGACCCTGCCGGAGGAGTCGGCGCTGGCCGGTACGACGGTGGGCGACGTGGAGTGGCCCGAGGACACCTCCCTGGTCACCATCATCCGCGGCACCCGCGTCCTGACCCCGTCCCAGGAGGACTCCCTGGAGGCAGGCGACGAACTCCTGTTCGTGGCCGCCCAGGCGAGGGAGGAACAGCTGGAGGACCTGCTCTCGGTCCGCCGGGAAGAAGCCTCCTGAGGATTACGACGACGGAGGGCGCCCTGCATCACGCAGGGCGCCCTCCGTCGTCGTGGCGCGATCTAGGCTCGCTTGTGCCGTCCGCCCGCGGCCTCGCCCTGCTCCGCACGCTCCGCCGCCTGCGCCGCCTTGCGCTCCTCCTCGGCCTTCTCCTCCGCCTCCATCTCCGCGAACACGTCGATGGGTGCCGGGGCCTTCGCGAGGAAGACCCAGGTCAGCCAGACGGCCAGCAGGAACGGCGGGATCTTCAGGGCGACCAGGACCCAGCCGAGCTGGGCGGTGTCGGCCCACCAGTACAGCGGGAAGAGGATCGCGCACTTGGCGAGCAGGATGCCGCCCCAGGCGTAACTGGCCTTGGCGTACGCCTTCTTGCGGCCGGGGTTGCGGGTCCGCCAGGAGAGGTTCTCCTTGAAGACCGGGCCGAGGATGAGCCCCATCAGCGGCACACCCGCGAGCGTGGTGATGACGTACGCCAGGCCCAGGCCGAGCGTGTACAGCATGCCCGGCAGGTAGAAGTTCTTGGCGTTGCCCGTCATCATCGCGAAGACGACGCCGAAGGCGACGCCGAAGACCCCGCTGAAGGCGTGCTTGACGGTGTCCCGCATGACCAGACGGACCACGACCAGCAGCAGCGACACCACGAGCGCGGCGATGGCCGACAGGTGCAGGTCCTTGTTGATCGTGAAGATCGTGACGAAGAGCAGGCCCGGCAGAACCGTCTCGACCATGCCGCGGACGCCGCCGAACGCCTCGAACAGGGCGGCCTCGGTCACCGCCCGTGCGTCGTCGGCCTGAGTGTCTTCGGTCGGCTTGTCGAGAGACGTCACCGGCTACTCCCGTCCGAGGGGTCGGAGTTCGTATTTCGGATTGAACAGCACCCGGCGGCCCCGGCTCATCGAGACCCGCCCGGAGGCGATCAGCTTGCGCCCGGGCTCTATCCCGACGATGGAGCGCCGGCCGAGCCACACCACGTCCAGGGCGGCGGAGCCGTCGAACAGCTCGGCCTCCAGGGCCGGGACGCCCGCGCGCGGCCGCAGGGTGACCGTGCGCAAGGTACCAGTAACGGTCACGATCTGGCGGTCGTGACAGTCGCCGATCCGGGTGCATCCGGTGGTCGCGGTGTCCTCCCGCAGCTCCTCGGACTCCAGATCCTCCTGCGACGAGGAGAGCCGGTCGAGCATGCGCCGGAACCGGCCCACCGGCTTCTCGGAACGAGGAACAGCACTCATATCCGAAAGCGTACCGGGGTGCGCCGACAGCGTTGTACCCGCAGCACTAGCGTTCGAACCGGTATCCCATGCCCGGTTCGGTGACGAAGTGCTTCGGATGCGAGGGGTCCGCCTCCAGCTTCCGCCGCAGCTGGGCCATGTAGACCCGCAGGTAGTTCGTCTCCGTCCCGTACGACGGCCCCCAGACCTCCTGGAGGAGCTGTCGCTGGCCGACGAGCCGGCCGGTGTTGCGGACCAGTACCTCCAGCAGGTGCCACTCGGTGGGGGTGAGACGTACGTCTCTGCCGTGCTTGCGGACCTTCTTGGCGGCCAGGTCGACGGTGAACTCGTCGGTCTCCACCAGGACGTCGTCCTCACCGCCCCCGGTGGGCTCGGCGCGCCGCACGGCGGCCCGCAGGCGGGCCAGCAGCTCGTCCATGCCGAAGGGCTTGGTGACGTAGTCGTCGGCGCCCGCGTCCAGCGCCTCGACCTTCTCGTCGGAGGAGTGCCGGGCGGACAGCACGAGGATCGGCACCCGGGTCCAGCCGCGCAGCCCCCTGATCACCTCGACGCCGTCCATGTCGGGCAGGCCCAGGTCGAGGACGACCACGTCGGGGTGGCGGGCGGCGGCGAGCCGGAGCGCGCCGGCGCCGTCGTGCGCCGTGTCGACCTCGTACTTGCGCGCCTTGAGGTTGATCACGAGGGCGCGCACGATCTGCGGCTCGTCCTCGATGACCAGCACTCTGGTCATGTGGCCTGCCTTTCGGGTTCTGCCTCTTCGAAGGGGTCTACGAGGAGCTGTGCGTGCGTGTCGGCCGCGCGGAGCGTCAGCACCATGGTGAGGCCGCCGCCGGGCGTGTCCTCGGCGTTGAGGGTGCCGTTCATGGCCTCCGCGAAACCCCGGGCCACCGCGAGCCCGAGCCCCACCCCGGCGCCGCGCGGGGCGTCGCCGTAGCGCTGGAAGGGCGCGAAGATGCGCTCCTTGGCCTCGTCGGGGACGCCGGGGCCGCGATCCACGACCCGTACCTCGACCCGGTCGGCGATGGCGCTCGCGGAGACCCGGACCGGGGTGCCGGGCGGGCTGTACTTGACGGCGTTCTCGACCAGGTTGGCCACCGACCGCTCCAGCAACCCAGGATCCACGGCGACCATCGGCAGGGTCTCCGGCACGTCCAGTTCCACGCTCCCGTCGGGCACCCCGCCGAGCGCCATCGGCACCACCTCGTCGAGGTCGATCTCCCTGACGATCGCGGTGACCGTGCCGGTCTGGAGGCGGGACATGTCGAGCAGGTTGCCCACGAGATGGTCCAGCCGGTCGGCGCCCTCCTCGATGCCCTCCAGGAGCTCGGCCTGGTCCTCCTCGGACCACGCCACGTCGTGAGACCTGAGCGAGGAGACGGCCGCCTTGATTCCGGCGAGCGGGGTCCGCAGATCATGCGAGACGGCCGCGAGGAGCGCCGTACGGATGCGGTTGCCCTCGGCCAGCGCGCGGGACTGGTCGGCCTCCTCCTGGAGCCTGCGGCGGTCCAGGACGACGGCGGCCTGAGCGGCGAAGGCGGCGAGCACCCGGCGGTCCTCGGCGGGCAGCACCCGGCCGGTGAGCGCGAGCGCCATGTGGTCCCCCACCGGCATGTCGACGTCGGCGTCCTCCGGTCGCTCCACGGCCGGTCCGAGGCCCGCCCGGCCCGCGCAGGTCCACGGCTCGACGTCGCCCGCCCGTTCCAGCAGGGCCGCCGACTCCATGCCGAAGGTCTCCCGGACGCGTTCCAGGAGCTCCTCCAGACGGGTCTCGCCGCGCAGCACGTTCCCGGCGAGGAAGGACAGGATCTCCGACTCGGCGCGCAGCCGGGCGGCCTGATGGGTCCTCCTGGCCGCCAGGTCGACGACGGAGGCGACCGAGATGCCGACGCCCACGAAGATCACGATGGCGACGATGTTCTTGGGGTCGGCGATGGTCCAGCGGTGCAGGGGCGGTGTGTAGAAGTAGTTCAGCAGCAGCGAGCCGACCGCGGCCGACGCGAGCGCGGGAAAGAGCCCGCCGAGCAGGGCCGCCGCGACCACGACCGCCAGGAACAGCAGCATGTCGTTGGCGAGACCGAGGTCGACGGTGGTGAGGAGGAGCGTCAGGAGCACCGGGGCGGCGAGGCCGACCAGCCAGCCCCACAGGATCCGGGCCCGCCCGAGCCGCGCGCTGCGGGCGACGGGCAGTCCGCGCCCCTTGGCGACCTCGTCGTGGGTGACGATGTGCACGTCCAGGTCGGGCCCGGACTCGCGGGCCACGGTCGCGCCGACGCCGGGCCCGAAGACGTACTGCCAGGTCTTGCGGCGGGACGAACCGAGGACGACCTGGGTGGCGTTGACCCCGCGCGCGAAGTCGAGCAGCGCGGCCGGTATGTCGTCGCCCACCACGTGGTGAAAGGTTCCGCCAAGGTCCTCGACGAGGGTCCTTTGAACGGCGAGTTCCTTGGGCGATGCGGAGGTCAGACCGTCGCTGCGGGCTATGTAGACGGCGAGCACCTCACCGCCTGCGCCCTTCTCGGCGAGGCGCGCGGCCCGCCTTATCAGCGTCCGCCCCTCCGGCCCCCCGGTCAGCCCGACGACGATCCGCTCCCTGGACCCCCAGATCTTCGAGACCCGGTGCTCGCTGCGGTACTGCTTGAGGTACTCGTCGACCCGGTCGGCCACCCACAGCAGGGCGAGCTCCCGCAGGGCGGTGAGGTTGCCGGGCCGGAAGTAGTTCGACAGAGCCGCGTCGACCTTGTCCGGCTGGTAGATGTTGCCGTGCGCCATCCGCCGTCGCAGTGCCTGGGGCGACATGTCGACAAGCTCGATCTGATCGGCCCTGCGTACGACCTCGTCAGGCACGGTCTCGCGCTGCCGCACCCCGGTGATCGCCTCGACGACGTCGCCGAGCGACTCCAGATGCTGGATGTTCACGGTCGAGACCACGTCGATCCCGGCCGCGAGCAGTTCCTCGACGTCCTGCCAGCGCCTGGCGTTGCGCGAACCCGGGATGTTGGTGTGGGCGAGTTCGTCCACGAGGGCGACGGCCGGGGCTCTGCGCAGTACGGCATCGACGTCCATCTCGGTGAAGACGGAGTCCCGGTACTCGATCTCCCGGCGCGGCATCTCTTCGAGCCCGCGCAGCATCACCTCGGTGCGCGGCCGCCCGTGATGCTCCACGAACCCCACGACACAGTCGGTGCCCCGCTCGACCCTGCGGTGCGCCTCGGAAAGCATCGCGTACGTCTTGCCGACGCCCGGTGCCGCACCGAGATAGATCCGAAGCCTGCCGCGTCCCATGAGCCCATTGTCTTCCGGTCAACCGTGCCTACGCAGCGTCGACCTTACGTCCGGTGATCCGGGCGAAGGGGGCCTGGAGCGGGCGGGGGGCTGTCTTTGACGCAACTCTGACGCGGGGGTTCGGGTGTGCGGCGACGGGGGTGTCGGGGCGAGCTTGGTTGGCCCGGACGTCGTGGCGCCGACCCGGAAACGGCCCCGGCGGCCCCACCGGAACTGCGGCTCACCCCTGGATGTCGAGGCGGAACCCGGGGAAGGCTTCGCGCCAAGCGCGTCAAGCGACGGAACCCTGGCCCCCTCACGTCGTGACGGGGTCTCGGGCCCAGGCCGGGCCCTCCGGACCTCACGGCGGAGATCCACAAGCCACCCGGCAACCCCGCCCCTCCTGACGGCGCCGGAAGCACACCTCGTCGCCCTGGCCGTCGAGGCCGCCCCGTTGAACACGAACTCCCACGGCCGGGCGGCGAGTCCCGGAAGCGAGACCGCAGCCCCGAGATTCAGCCCCTCGGAGACACCGCCTGGATCCGCAAGGCACCCGGCACCCACGCCCCTCCTGACGCCACCGGGAGCACACCTCCGCGCCCTGGCCGTCGAGGCCAACCCTGGAGAACCCCGCTCACGTCGTGACAGGGTCGCCACGCGGCCCGGAACGCACACCACTCGCGGCCGCGACACTCCCGTCCCAGCCCGGACGCGCGTTCCGAGGACGCCCCTCAGTGCCCCACGATCTCCCCGTCCCCCAGCTCCAGCACCCGGTCCGCCAGGTCCAGCAGGGTCGCGTCGTGGGTGGCCACCAACGCGGTGACGTTCTCACTGCGGACGACCGCCCGCAGCAGTTCCATCACCGCGTGACCGGTCTCCGCGTCCAGCTGGCCGGTCGGCTCGTCGGCGACGAGGAGGGAGGGTTCGTTGGCGAGCGCGCGGGCGATGGCGACACGCTGCTGCTGGCCGCCGGAGAGCTCACCGGGCCGCTGCTTCGCGTGGTCCGCGAGGCCGACCAGGGCCAGCAGCAGCTCGACGCGCTCCTCACGCGCGCGTGCGTCCATCCGGCGCAGCCGCATCGGCACGCCGACGTTCTCGGCGGCGGTGAGGATCGGGATGAGCCCGAAGGACTGGAACACGAAGCCGATACGGTCCCGGCGCAGGGCCAGCAGCCCGTCCTCGTCCAGCCCCGCGATGTCGACCCCGTCGAGCTCGACCCGTCCCCGGTCGGGCCGGTCGAGCCCGCCGACGATGTTGAGCAGGGTGGTCTTCCCGGAGCCCGAGCGCCCCTTGAGCGCGACCAGTTCACCGCGCGGCACCTCGAAGGAGACCCCGCGCAGCGCGTGCACCGCGGCGGCCCCCTCACCGAACGACCTGTGGATGTCCTCGACCCGCACCATGGTCTCGGTGACCACCTGAGTCATGCGTCCTCCCCCGTGAAACCGCGAACCGTGAAACCGCGAACCGCGAAACCGGGCGCCAGTATCAACCGCGCGGCGCCCGGCCTACAACGGTTTCAGCTCGGGTTGTCCCCGTGGGTGAGCGTCTCCCAGGCCACGAAGAGGTTGTTGCTGCCCGCCGGACGGTTCCGCTCGGTCAGCGTCTGCGTGTTAGTCATGCCCATGCCAAGCCTGTTGTGCAGCGCGTTGTACCCGACCTCGGTGACCGGCCCGAGCCCCAGCTTCAGGGACCCGCCGCACAGCCAGCTCGGCACGGCCGTCCCCAGCTCGTACTTCGCCTGGAACCCCAGTGCCTGCCGCAGCCGCTCGCCCACGTCCGTGCCGTACAGGTCCTGCCCCTGGATCCGGCTCGTCTCGGCGACGTGCGAGATCGCGGAGATGCCGTACCCGGTGTGCGTGAGGTCCCGGCAGGTCTCCTGGGTGAGCCCGGTGACGAAGGTGGACTGTCCCTGCCAGTAACCGACGATCTTGTCCCGGGTGTTGAGGTTCTGGCTCGGCACGGTCTTCGGCAGCTCACCGTCGGAGTCGAGGTAGACATAGGCCGCGGTACGGGTGCGGAACTTCGCCATGGCCTTGTCGTACGACGCCTTGTCCTCCAGGAAGACGGAGATGCCGACGGCCGCCTCCATCATCGACAGCTCCCAGTTGCCGTTGGAGTTCGAGCCGTTGATGATCTCCGGCAGATAGACGCTGCGAAGCATGGTGGCGAAGCGTCCGGAGTTCGCCCAGCTCCCGCTGTACGTGTACTTGATGATCTCGGCGGCCCGGGGCCACGAGGAGCCGGCCCAGCCGGTCTGGAGGGGCGCGTTGCTGTTGGTGTGGTCCGTGATCACCGCCGACCAGGCGTCCATGAGCTGGATGGCCTTCTTGGCGTACCGCTCGTCCCGGGTGATGTACCAGGCGAGGGCGTCGGTATAGGCGGCGATCGCGTCCTCGCGCTCGTCGGTGCAGCCGTAGTTGGGGTTCGAGTACGACCCGCATTCGACCACCGCCCGCGGCTTGGGCGTGCGGTTCAGGTCGGCGTACTTGCTCGCCAGCATCTGGTCGAAGGCACCCTTCCAGGGCTGGGCACCTGCGTCGACCTTGCTGCGAGCGAAGTCCAACTGCCCCCGGGAGACGGTGACTCCGGGATGGACGAAGGTGGTGGGGGCGGCTTCGGCGGGACTCGCGAGCAGCCCCAGGACGAACCCGGCGACGATCACTAGCGGTACTGGACCACGCACAGCGACTCCGTTCTCGTATATGAACGCAAGGCACCTTTATGAACACAGGCGTTGGCGGACGACCGTAGGTCCAGACCAATGCGCCGTCAAGGTTCCGCGCACGAAAATGGGCCGCACCCCGCGTGGGGGTACGGCCCTTCGCTCTGCTGTTCGCCCTACCGGACCTCGGTGATCTCCGGTCCGCGCTGGAGCTGGCCCATCCCGCCGGAGAAGCGGGAGCCCTCGTCCTGCTGCTGGACGCCCTCGGGGACCATCTGGGCGTCGTTCGGCAGCTTGAGGACGATCGGGTCGCGGGGCGCCATCGGGCCCTCCCCGCGGACCACGACGGTGTCCCGGAAGATCTGCTCCAGGAGCCCGGCCGCCTGCGGCTGCACCGCGCCCTGACCCGAGATCACACCGCGCAGGAACCAGCGCGGGCCGTCCACACCCACGAACCGCACGACCTGGAAGCCGCCCGTCCCGTCCGGCAGCTGCACCGGCACCTGGGCGCGCAGCTCCCAGCCCAGCGGACCCTCGACCTCGTCGACGATGCCGCCCTGCTGGGTGATGCCGGAGCCGATCTCCTCGCGCACCTCGCCCCAGATGCCCTCGCGCTTGGGAGCGGCGAAGGCCTGGAGCTGGATGGCGCTGTCGCGCAGCACGACGGTGGCCGCGACGATCGCGTCGCCCGCGACCTCGACCCGCAGCTCCATGCCGTCGACACCCGGGACGAACAGACCGCCCAGGTCCACACGGCCCTCGGCGGGGTCGCGGACCTCGGTGTCGTCCCAGGGCCCGTCGGGGCGCGGCTCCGGCTCCAGCCGTACGCGCTCGCGCTCTACGTCGTCCGCCTCCGTGCCGACGCTGTCGACGACCTGCTCGGCCTCGCCGGCCGCGTCCTCGGCGGCACCCTTCTTCTTGCGACGTCCGAACACGTCACTGTCCTTCCCGGTCGGATACGACCGATGCGTATCGATTCCCACCCGTTGCGCCGCCCACGGCGGCCTCAGCGCTTGTATCGCCCCCGTCGCCCACGGCGGCGTGACCGCCGGTGGACCCGAAGCCCCCCTCGGCCCGCGCCGACTCGGGAAGCTCCGCGACCTCCTGGAAGCGGACCCTCTCGACCTGCTGGACGACGAGTTGGGCGATCCGGTCGAACCGCTCGAACCGCACCGGCTCGTGCGGGTCGAGATTCACCACGATCACCTTGATCTCCCCACGGTACCCGGCATCAACCGTCCCCGGGGCATTCACGAGAGCGACACCGCAGCGGGCGGCGAGACCGGATCGTGGGTGCACGAAGGCCGCGTACCCCTCCGGGAGCGCCACAGACACCCCCGTGGGGAGCACGGCCCGCTCCCCCGGCTTGAGTTCACGGCTCTCGGTGGTCCGCAGATCGGCCCCCGCGTCACCGGGGTGCGCGTACGACGGAAGCGGTACGTCGGGGTCGACGCGCCGGATCAGCACGTTCAGGGGGTCACGGCTCACGGGTTCACCTCGAAGGCACGGGCACGCCGGACCTGGTCCGGGTCGTCCATGGCGGCCCGGATCTCCTCCGGGCGGCCGTTGTCGATGAAGTGGTCGACCTTGACCTCGATGAACAGGGCGTCCGCGCGGACCGCGACGGGCCCTTCGGGGCCGCCGATCCGGCCGGTGGCGCTCGAGTAGATCTTTCGCCCGGCCACCGCGGTCACCTCGGCCTCCAGGTACAGCACCGTGCCGACGGGCACCGGTCGTACGAAGTCGGTCTCCAGGCGTCCGGTCACGGCGATCGTGCGCAGCAGCCAGTTGAGCGAGCCCAGGGTCTCGTCGAGGGCCGTCGCGAGCACTCCGCCGTGCGCGAGTCCGGGAGCGCCCTGGTGGGCGGGGCGCACGGTGAACTCGGCGGTGACCGCGACCCCCTCGCCGGCCCGCGCCTCCAGGTGCAGCCCGTGAGGCTGCTCGCCGCCACAGCCGAAACACTGGCCGTAGTGCGCACCGAGCAGCTCACCGGGCGCGGGAGCGTCCGGGTGGCGCACAGGTCGCGCGGCGTCGGCGGGAGGCTTCAGAGCCGGGGAAGTACCACTCACAGGCGCAGACCTTACCCGCGCGTCGGCTCTGTCAGGACACCGTGCCAAGCTTGGTTTCATGCAGCCCTCCGCCGTCCCGTACGACGAACGCCTCACCGCCCCCCGCTCCTGGTGGCTGGTCTCCTTCCTGGTCGGGGTCGCCTTCGCCCTGATCCTGCTCCCCTTCGGGACGCTTCCACTGCTCGGCGGCCTGGTCGGCGGCACCGCCGCGGCGGCGGTCATGGCCAGCTCCTACGGCTCGCTGCGCATCCGGATCGTGGGCGACTCGCTGATCGCGGGCGAGGCGAAGATCCCTGTGTCGGCGCTGGGCGAGGCCGAGATCCTGGACCCGGAGGAGGCCCGCGCCTGGCGGACCTACAAGGCCGACACCCGCGCCTTCCTGCTGCTGCGCTCCTACATCCCCCGGGCGCTGAAGGTGGAGGTCGTCGACCCGGCCGACCCGACGCCGTACCTCTACCTGTCGACGCGCGAGCCGGAGCGGCTGGCCGAGGCGTTGAAGACGGCCCGCACCGCCGCCGCCTAGAACGTTCGTGCAGGGCTTCACCCGAAGGCGAGCTCCGAAGTCACACGAAAGTCTTACCCCTCCAGCTCCAGCGGATTCTCGGGCGTCTCCAGAGCGGGGAGTTGAGGCAGGGCGTCCCACGCCACCTGGATCTTCCGCAGGTCCCTGCGGACGTGCTCGGCGAGTCTCCTGGTGTCACGGCGGTTCATGACCGCCCCCACGGCCGCGCCCACCATGAACGGCATCAGGTTGGGCAGGTCCCGGATCATCCGCTTCATGATCTGCTGCCGCAGCTGCTGTTTCATCGGGCCGTTGAGCGCGCCGCTCACCGTCGACGGCTTCTTCACGTCGATCCCGCGCTCCCCCGACCAGGAGTTCAGGTACGCGGCGCTGCGCTGCTTGAGATTTCCGGGCGGCCGTACGCCGTAGACCTCGTGGAGTTCGGCGATCAGCTTCAGTTCGATCGCGGCGACGCCGGTGATCTCGGCGGCCAGTTCGGTCGGCATCGCGGGCGGGACGGGGAGCATCGCCGCCGCACCGATCCCCGCTCCGACCGTCGCCGTGGCGCTCGCGGCGCCCGCGACGAGCTTGTCGGCGAGCTGCTCGGGGCCAAGGCCGGGGAACTGGCGGCGGAGGGTCGCGAGGTCCCGTACGGGGACACGCGGGGCGTTCTCGATGATCCGGTCGGTGAGGTACGCCAGGCCCGCCCTGGCCCGGCTACCGCCCTTGCGGGCCCCTTCCCGGGCCTTGTCCCGGATCGCCGCCACCCGTCGTTTCGCGACGGGCGCGGGCGTCCTGGTCGAATCGGTCGGCGCCGGATGGTCGGTCCGGTCGGCCACCGGTTCGAGCGAGGCTCCCGGGTCGAAAGAGCCCCGCTCGTCGTCACGCGCGCGGTGGGGGCCGTCGGACGGCCCCTGCCCCGCTCCCTGTCGGAGAGAGCGGCGCTTCCAAGGAGGGGTCGAGCCAGTCATGCCCGACCCGCCCTCAGTCGCAGTCGCGGCAGATCGGCTGGCCGTTCTTCTCCCGGGCCAGCTGGCTGCGGTGGTGCACCAGGAAGCAGCTCATGCAGGTGAACTCGTCCTGCTGCTTGGGCAGCACCCGGACGGCCAGCTCCTCGTTCGAGAGGTCCGCTCCGGGCAGTTCCAGGCCTTCGGCGGCCTCGAACTCGTCGACGTCCACTGCGGACGTCGACTTGTCGTTCCTACGCGCCTTGAGCTCTTCAAGGCTGTCCGAGTCGACGTCGTCGTCGGTCTTGCGCGGGGTGTCGTAATCCGTTGCCATGTCGCTCTCCCCCTCTGGGTGTCTGCGGTGTCTCCAGCGCACGTAACGCGTGAGAGGCCGGACTTGTGCCCGACCCGAGGCGGAGATTTTGCCTCACATCAAGGTCTGTTACTCAATCGACACCCAACCGGACCCCTCTTGAGTGATCGGGTTGGATGGCGATCGGGACCGTACACGGTCCGAATCCCGCACTTCAAAGGCGTCTCACCGTGTACTTCCCGTGATCAGGACCCCTGAAAACCCGGAGTTTCCCGGCTTTCCGACAGAGTGCATGATCACGGAGAGTGGATGGTGGGAAAACCTCCCTTGTGATCGATCACACATGCGGCAGTCTTTACACTGCCCAGGAAATTCCGCGCAAAGCGAACATCCCTGTGTATCGATCCCGGTGCGGGGCCATGGTCTCAGACCGGAAGGGTGACTCGCATCACCAGTCCACCCCCTTCGCGTGGCTGAGCGGCGATGTGCCCGCCGTGCGCCCGTGCCACGGACCGCACGATGGACAGTCCGAGGCCGACCCCCTTGTCGCTGCCGGTGCGGTCGGCGCCGCGCAGCCGCTTGAAGGGCTCGAAGAGATTGTCGACCTCGTACGCCGGCACGACGGGACCCGTGTTGGACACCGTGAGGACCGCCTGGCCGTGCTCGACCGCCGTGGTCACCTCGACCCAGCCGCCCTCGGGCACGTTGTAGCGCACGGCATTCTGCACGAGGTTCAGGGCGACGCGTTCCAGCAGGACACCGTTGCCCTGGACCACCGCCGACTTCTGTTCGCCGCGGATCGCCACGCCCTTGGCCGCCGCCTCGCCGTGCACCTGGTCGACCGCCTGCTCGGCGACCTCGGCGAGGTCCACGGGCTTGCGCTCGACGATCTGGTTGTCGCTGCGCGCGAGCAGCAGCAGACCCTCCACCAGCTGTTCGCTGCGCTCGTTGGTGGCCAGCAGCGTCTTGCCGAGCTGCTGGAGCTCCACCGGTGCGCCCGGATCGGACAGGTGCACCTCCAGGAGCGTGCGGTTGATCGCCAGCGGTGTCCGCAGTTCGTGCGAGGCGTTGCCGACGAAGCGCTGCTGGGCCGTGAAGGCCCGCTCCAGGCGCTCCAGCATGTCGTCGAACGTGTCGGCCAGTTCCTTGAGCTCGTCGTCCGGGCCGTCCAGCTCGATACGGCGGGAGAGGTCGGAGCCGGCCACCGCGCGTGCGGTGCGCAGGATCCGGCCGAGCGGGGACAGGACGCGGCCCGCCATGGCGTAGCCGAAGGCGAAGGCGATGATCGCGAGGCCGAGCAGGGCCAGCAGCGAGCGGCTGAGGAGGTCGTCGAGGGCGTGCTGGCGCTGGTCGTTGACGCACTTGTCCATCGCCTTGTTCATGACCTCGGAGGTGCCGCTCGAGGGCAGGTTGCTGCAGATGTCGCTGGTGACATTGCCCGTGGTGATCTTGAAGGGCAGTTCGCTGCCGACGTTCAGCGCCTGGGCGGCGATCAGGTAGATGATCGACAGCAACAGGATGCCCGCGATCAGGAACATGCCGCCGTACAGCAGCGTGAGCCTTATGCGGATGGTCGGGCGCAGCCAGGGCAGCGGCGGGGCCGGCTTCCTGGGGTCCCAGGTGGGCTTGGGGGGCGCCTGGGGAGGCGCGGGAGTCGAGGCCACGGGATCAGATCCGGTAGCCCGAGCCGGGGACCGTGACGATCACCGGGGGTTCGCCCAGCTTGCGGCGCAGGGTCATGACGGTCACCCGCACGACGTTGGTGAAGGGGTCGGTGTTCTCGTCCCAGGCCTTCTCCAGGAGCTGCTCCGCGGAGACGACGGCGCCCTCGGAGCGCATCAGGACCTCCAGGACGGCGAACTCCTTCGGGGCGAGCTGGACTTCCTTGCCGTCGCGGAAGACCTCGCGGCGGTTGGGGTCGAGCTTGATCCCGGCGCGCTCCAGGACCGGCGGCAGCGGCACGCTGGTGCGCCGGCCGAGGGCACGCACGCGTGCCGTCAGCTCGCTGAACGCGAAGGGCTTGGGCAGATAGTCGTCGGCGCCGATCTCCAGGCCCTCGACGCGGTCGCTGACGTCACCGGAGGCCGTGAGCATCAGCACGCGCGTGGGCATGCCGAGTTCGACGATCTTGCGGCAGACGTCGTCGCCGTGCACCAGGGGGAGGTCACGGTCGAGGACGACCACGTCGTAGTCGTTGACGCCGATGCGCTCCAGGGCGGCCGCGCCGTCGTACACGACGTCGACGGCCATGGCCTCCCGGCGCAGTCCGGTGGCCACCGCATCGGCGAGCAGCTGCTCGTCCTCGACGACGAGTACGCGCACGTCGCTTGTCCTTCCTGTGTCCACCCGCGTAGCGCGCCTCAGGAACGCGCGGGCAGGGGTCCGGGTGAGTGTTGGCCTCCATCCTGCCCTTTTCGGTCATAAGTCGGCTGTAAGGCGGGTGAGGGGCGGCTGAAAGACGGGTCGGAGAGCGGGAATGCGGGATTTTCTCTCGCGGTTGAGGTTTCCGTCGGAGGGAGCGGGGGGAGGACGGCTTTACACCCCGCGATCACGCTCTGCATGTGCCGTACCACCATGCGGCACGGCTCCGTCCGCTTCCGCAGAGCGGGCGTGGGTGTCCGGCACCGTCGCCGCCCGGCCTGGGCAGCGCTGGGCACCCGCAAGAGACGTGATCGCCCCTTCCGAACGGCACACCCCCGTGCCACCGACCCACGACCCAGGACGAGGGGGCGCAGCATGGACGCATTCACCGCAGGACTTCTGCAGCGCATAAGGGCGACCGAGACCGACCTGACGCGGGCTCGTGACGAGGGCGACGACTTCCTCGTCGAGGTGGAGCAGGGCGAGCTCGACGACCTGCGCCGCCTCGCCGCCGAGCACGGTGTGGAGGTCAGTGTCGCCGTCTGATCGGCTTCGCGGCACGACAGCGGGCCCCCGGCGAATCCAGCGCCGGGGGCCCGCTGCGTCGGTGTACGGGCCTGTTCACCTGGTGTTCGCCCGCAGTCGACCGGTCAGTCGTGCCAGGCCCCGAAGTCCTCCAGGAGCTGCTGGAGGGGCTCGAAGACCCCCGGGGTACCGGCGACGGTCAGGGCGGGGTTGGGGCGCTCTCCGGGGCGGCCGCCGGTCAGGGCGCCCGCTTCTCGGGCGATGAGGTCGCCCGCCCCGTAGTCCCAGGCGTTCAGGCCCCGCTCGTAGTAGCCGTCCAGGCGGCCCGCGGCCAGGTCGCACAGGTCGACCGCCGCCGAGCCGCCGCGGCGGATGTCGCGCAACAGGGGGATCATCTTCCGGGCCACCTCGGCCTGGTGGGTGCGGACCTCGGTGACGTAGTTGAAGCCGGTCGACACCAGGGCCTGCTCCAGGGGCGGCGCCGGGCGGCAGGCCAGCCTGCGCTCGCCCTCCCACGCGCCGGTGGCCCAGGCGCCCTCGCCGCGGACCGCGTGGTACGTCTCGCCGCGCATCGGCGCCGCGACGACCCCGACGACGGTCTCGCCGTCCTGCTCGGCGGCGATGGAGACGGACCAAGTCGGCAGCCCGTAAAGGTAGTTGACCGTCCCGTCGAGTGGGTCGACGACCCAGCGGACGCCGCTGGTGCCCTCGGTGGCGGCCCCCTCCTCGCCGAGGAAGCCGTCGTCCGGGCGGTGCTCGGAGATCAGGCCGGTGATCAGCTTCTCCGCCGCGATGTCCATCTCGGTCACCACGTCGATGGGGCTGGACTTGGTCCTGGCGACCGCGAGGTCGGCCGGGCGGCCGTCGCGCAGCAGGGCGCCGGCGCGCCGGGCGGCCTCCTGGGCCAGCCGAAGCAGTTCCGCGTGCAGGGGGTCGGTCACGGGGCTCCTCACGCGTACGGGCTGTCGACGCCCGCGGCGGCGGGCTTGGGGGCGCGGGCCGGGCAGCAGCCGACCGGGCAGACGTTGTGGCCGGCGCCCAGCGCGCCGAGGGCGCAGGGCGTGACCTCCTGACCGCGCTCCACCGCGGCCCGCTCCAGGACCAGGTCGCGGACAGCGGCGGCGAAGCGGGGGTCGTCGCCGACGGTCGCCGAGCGGCGCATCGGCAGGCCGAGCTCCTCGGCCTTGGCCTTGGCCTCCGTGTCGAGGTCGTAGAGGACCTCCATGTGGTCGGAGACGAAGCCGATGGGCGCGATCACCACGGCCGGGACGCCGGACGCGTGGCGCTCCTCCAGGTGGTCGCAGATGTCGGGCTCCAGCCACGGGATGTGCGGGGCGCCGGAGCGCGACTGGTACACGAGCTGCCAGGGGTGGTCGACGCCGGTGCGCTCCCGGACGGCGTCGGCGATCAGCCGGGAGACCTCCAGGTGCTGCGCGACGTACGCGCCGCCCTCGCCGTGGCCCTCCACCGGTCCGGAAGTGTCCGCGGACGCGTTCGGGATCGAGTGGGTCGAGAAGGCGATGTGGGCGCCGTCGCGGACGTCCTCGGGGAGCTCGGCGAGGGACGCGATCACCCCGTCGATCATGGGCTCCAGGAAGCCGGGGTGGTTGAAGTAGTGCCGCAGCTTGTCGATCCGCGGCGGCTCCAGGCCCTCGGCCTGAAGGGCCGCCAGTGACTCGGCGAGGTTCTCGCGGTACTGGCGGCAGCCCGAGTAGGAGGCGTAGGCGCTGGTGGCGAGGACCAGGACGCGGCGGTGGCCGTCGGCGACCATTTCGCGCAGGGTGTCCGTGAGGTAGGGCGCCCAGTTGCGGTTGCCCCAGTAGATCGGCAGGTCCAGGCCGTGCTCCGCGAAGTCCTTGCGCAGGGCGTCCAGCAGGGCGCGGTTCTGGTCGTTGATGGGGCTGACCCCGCCGAACAGGAAGTAGTGCTGACCGACTTCCTTCAGGCGTTCCTTGGGGATGCCACGCCCGCGCGTCACGTTCTCCAGGAACGGGACCACGTCGTCCGGGCCCTCCGGGCCTCCGAACGAGAGCAGGAGCAGGGCGTCGTAGGGGGTGGCGTCGAGCGCGTCTCGCATGGGTCGATCCTGTCATCCGGTACTGACAGGCGGGAAACGGCGGGGTGACCGGCTGGGTTCCCGTCCGTCCCGCAGGGTGCGCCGGAGCCCCGCGCCCGTAAGCTGTATGAGTCGCATTCGCGCCTTACCGCCACCCGAGCCGCTGCTCACCGGCCGACCGGAGACCCTGTGCCCAGCCCTTACCGCGCCCTGTTCGCCGCCCCCGGCTCCAGGACTTTCTCCGCCGCGGGCTTCGTCGGCCGGATGCCGCTGTCGATGATGGGCATCGGCGTGGTCACGATGATCTCCCAGCTCACCGGCAGGTACGGCCTGGCGGGCTCGCTGTCGGCCACCATCGCGCTGGCGGCCGCGGTGATCGGGCCGCAGGTCTCCCGGCTGGTGGACCTGCACGGTCAGCGGCGGGTGCTGCGCCCGGCGACCCTCGTCGCGCTGGTGGCGTCCGCCGGGATACTGCTCGCCGCGCACTTCCGCTGGCCGGACTGGGTGCTGTTCGTGTGCGCCGTCGGCATCGGCTCGGTGCCGAGCCTCGGCGCGATGATCCGCGCGCGGTGGGCGGCCCTGTACAGCGGCACCCCGCAACTGCACACCGCGTACTCCTTCGAGTCGGTGATCGACGAGGTCTGCTTCATCTTCGGGCCGATCCTCTCCATCGGGTTGTCCACTGCCTGGTTCCCGGAGGCGGGTCCGCTGCTCGCCGCCTGCTTCCTGGCGGTCGGCGTGTTCTGGCTGACCGCGCAGCGGGCCACCGAGCCGGCCCCGCACCCGCGCGGGCAGGACGGCGGCCGTACGGCACTGCGCGCGCCGGGTCTGCAGGTCCTGGTGGCCACCTTCGTGGCGACCGGGGCGATCTTCGGGGCGGTGGACGTGGTCACCGTGGCCTTCGCCGACGAGCAGGGCCACAAGGGTGCCGCGAGCCTCGTGCTCGCGCTCTACGCGGCGGGCTCGTGCGTCGCGGGTCTCGTGTTCGGCCTGTTGCACTTCAGGGGACGGCCCGAACCTCGCTGGCTGCTGGGCATATGCGCCATGGCCGTGAGTATGATCCCCCTCCTACTGGTCGGAAACTTGCCGTTTCTGGCCGTGGCGCTGTTCGTCGCGGGCCTGTCCATCGCTCCCACGATGATCACGACGATGTCGCTGATCGAACAGCACGTACCACGCGCGCAACTGACCGAAGGCATGACCTGGATCAGTACGGGGCTCGCGGTCGGGGTCGCGCTCGGCTCCTCCGTGGCCGGCTGGGTGATCGACGCGGCCGGTGCGCGTGCCGGGTACGGGGTTCCGGCGGTGTCCGGGGCCGTCGCGGTCGCGGTCGGTTTCCTGGGGTACCGCCGGCTCAAGAGGCCGGTTCCACGTCGGGGAGGCAGCGTTGAGCACGGCAGCGAGCGCGAAGAACGGCACGTGGCGTAACTGGGGCGGCAATGTCGCCGCGCGTCCCGCGCGGGAGGTCACGCCTGCCTCGGTCGACGAGCTGGCCGCCGCCGTGCGGAAGGCCGCCGAGGACGGTCTCAAGGTGAAGGCCGTCGGCACCGGCCACTCCTTCACGTCGATCGCCGCGACCGACGGTGTGTTGATCCGCCCTCAACTGTTGACCGGCATCCGCAACATCGACCGGGACGCCATGACCGTCACGGTGGAGGCCGGCACCCCGCTCAAGAGGCTCAACGTGGCTCTCGCGCGTGAGGGCCTGTCGCTCACCAACATGGGCGACATCATGGAGCAGACGGTCTCCGGAGCCACCAGCACCGGCACCCACGGCACGGGCCGCGAGTCGGGCTCGATAGCCGCCCAGATCAAGGGCCTTGAACTGGTCACGGCCGACGGCTCGGTGCTCTCCTGCTCCGAGAAGGAGAATCCCGAGGTCTTCGCGGCCGCCCGGATCGGTCTGGGCGCGCTCGGCGTCGTCACCGCGATCACCTTCGCCGTCGAGCCGGTCTTCCTGCTCACCGCCCGCGAGGAGCCCATGAGCTTCGACAAGGTCACCAGCGCCTTCGACGAACTCTGGGCCGAGAACGAACACTTCGAGTTCTACTGGTTCCCGCACACCGGTTCCACCAACACCAAGCGCAACAACCGCAGCGCGGGCCCGGAGAAGCCGGTGCCGCAGCTCCAGGGCTGGTTCGAGGACGAGTTCCTCTCCAACGGCGTCTTCCAGGTGGCCCAGTGGGTCGGCCGCGCGGCGCCGGGCACGATCCCCTCGATCGCAAGGATCTCCAGCAAGGCGCTGTCCGCGCGGACCTACACCGACATCCCGTACAAGGTCTTCACATCGCCCCGCCGGGTGCGGTTCGTGGAGATGGAGTACGCCGTCCCGCGCGAGGCCGTGATCGAGACGCTGCACGAACTGAAGGCGATGGTCGACCGGTCCGGGCTGCGGGTCAGCTTCCCCGTGGAGGTGAGGACCGCGCCCGCCGACGACATCACGCTGTCCACCGCCTCGGGCCGGGACAGCGCGTACATAGCCGTCCACATGGTCAAGGGGACGCCGTACCAGGCGTACTTCACGGCGGCGGAGCGGATCTTCACGGCGCACGAGGGACGCCCGCACTGGGGGAAGGTGCACACGCGCGACGCCGAGTACTTCGCCGGCGTCTATCCGCGCTTCGGCGAGTTCACCGCGCTCCGGGACCGCCTCGACCCCGACCGTCGCTTCCAGAACGACTACTTGCGCCGGGTGTTGGGGGCATAAGCGAACGGTTGCCGGACATAAGTCCGAAGCCAATAGTTCCGTTTCTGGTGATTCCGTGAAGTACACCACGTTCAAGATCGCGGAATCCGCTCAACGAAGGGCCGGGCAGCGTTTCTTGAACGAAGTTGAGTGGCGCGCCAATCCACGCACGTGGCCCAAATGGAGTACTGTTGCGAGCCCTGGGTCCGGTCTCCCGCCAGGGCGTCCGTGGCCTTCAAGGGCGGCCGGGAGGGGGCTAGTTGCACAGGGTGACGGAGTTGGTCACTTAGCGTTGCGAATAGGTAACCGTGCCATAACGGCGTTCCAGGGCCAGTGCCCGACACGCCGGGCAACTCGGCAAGGTTGTGGCAGGCTGCACCCGGGCAGGCCACACTCGACTAGCGGAAGCAGCGACGCACGTGACGTCGGCAGGCACCACCCGGGAGGTCCCCATGCCCGAACTGCGTGTCGTGGCCGTCTCCAATGACGGCACACGGCTGGTGCTGAAGGCTGCCGACTCAACGGAGTACACGCTTCCGATCGACGAGCGGCTGCGCGCAGCGGTGCGCGGCGACCGTCCCCGCCTCGGTCAGATCGAGATCGAGGTCGAAAGCCATCTCCGTCCCCGCGACATCCAGGCGCGTATACGCGCGGGTGCCACCGCGGAAGAGGTAGCCCAGCTCGCAGGTATCCCCGTAGACCGTGTACGGCGCTTCGAGGGCCCCGTGCTCGCCGAGCGCGCCTTCATGGCCGAACGAGCCCGCAAGACCCCGGTCCGCCGGCCCGGCGAGAACGCCGGGCCGCAGCTCGGCGAGGCCGTGCAGGAGCGGCTGTTGCTGCGCGGCGCCGAGAAGGACACCGTCCAGTGGGACTCGTGGCGCCGTGACGACGGCACCTGGGAGGTGCTGCTGGTCTACTGCGTCGCGGGCGAACCGCACTCGGCGAGCTGGACCTACGACCCGCCCCGGCGGCTCGTCCAGGCCGTCGACGAGGAGGCTCGCTCGCTGATCGGCGAGTCCGAGGACCTCGGCGCGCCGGAGCCCAGCTTCCCGTTCGTGCCGCGGATCGCACGGCTGCCGCGCGACCGTCCGCTGGACCGCGCCCTCGACCGGCCGAGCCTGCCCCCGGCCGAGTCCACCGAGGAGGCCGTCGCTGAACGGGACTCGCTGACCAGCCTGTTGGAGGCCGTACCGAGTTTCCGGGGCGACATGGTCGTACCGGAGCGGCCGTCCGAGACGGCGAGCATCGAGGAACCGCCCGCGCTCGAGGAGGAGCCCGAGGTGGAGGAGCCGCCGGCCCCCGCGGCCTCGGCCGGTTCCGCCTACGCGGACGTCCTCATGCCGCGTTCGGTGGCCAGCCACCGCGACCGCCTCATCGGCGCGACCGACCGCCAGGCCGAGGCCGACGGCGTCCGCCCGGGGCGCAGAGCGGCGGTCCCGAGCTGGGACGAGATCGTGTTCGGCACGCGGCGGAAGAAGCAGGAATAGCCGGTCCTACGGCTGTGAGGGCCCGCCTCCGACGGAGGCGGGCCCTTTCGCCGTGTGCCTACTGGGGATCCGGGCCCACCGCGACCGGTCGCTCCGGGTCCGAGGACCACTCCGACCAGGAACCGACGTACAGCGCCGCCGGGATGCCCGCGACCGCCAGGGCAAGGACCTCGTGGGCGCCGGAGACGCCGGAGCCGCAGTAGACGCCGACCGTCGTGTCCTCGGTGGCGCCGAGGGCCTTGAAGCGGGCGTTCAGCTCCTCGGGAGGCAGGAAGCGGCCGTCCGGGCCGACGTTGTCCGTGGTGGGCGCGGAGCGGGCGCCCGGGATGTGGCCGCCGACCCGGTCGATGGGCTCCACCTCGCCGCGGTACCGCTCCCCCGCGCGCGCGTCGAGCAGCACACCCGCGCGGGCCAGCGCCGCGGCCGCGTCGGCGTCGAGCAGACCGGCCGCCGCGGGCACCGGCTCGAAGTCGCCCTCGGCGAGAGCCGGACCCGGCACGGAGGACTGCAGCGGTCCCTGCCAGGACGTCAATCCGCCGTCGAGGACTCGCACATCCGGGTGACCCGTCCAGCGCAGCAGCCACCACGCGCGGGCGGCCGCCCAGCCCTGTCCGCCGTCGTACACGACCACCGGCGTACCCGAGGAGACACCCGCCCGGCGCATCGCGGCGCCGAACTCCGCGAGGTCGGGCAGCGGGTGCCGCCCGGCGCTGCCGGCCGGCCCGGCCAACTCCCGGTCCAGGTCTACGTAGTGGGCGCCCGGGAGGTGCCCGGCCGCGTACTCGGCCCGGCCGTCGAAAGGCGGCTCGCCGGCCGCCTTGGCCACGCTCAGCTGCCAGCGGACGTCGAGCAGGACGGGCGGGTTCGGGCCCGCCAGGACGCTCGCGAGTTCGGATGCGGAGATGATGGCGTTCATGGCCACCATCCTCGCGCACGGGGTGGCCGCGTCGTCCATGTCCGGCTACTCTGCTCCGCCGGACAGGCCCGGTCACCAGGCGTACGGGAACGGGCACCTGCTGTACAGCCGATCGACATCCGTCGGCCATCGCGCGGCAAGGGTCAGGCAGCCGCGGGACAGGCACCCTCCCGGCACGGGAGGCCGTGCGGCGGCGCGCCCGGAGCGCGCCGCGCCGCGGGTGGTGCGAGCATCGGCTCGGAGGTCCGGACAGCGGACACGAGACGGCCACCGCGAGGGGCCGGGGAGAGAGTGACGATGACCGAGGCAAGGGGGTCGGCCGCCCCGCCCGCTCGGCACACGCCCGGTACGCCCTGCTGGGTGAGTCTGATGGTGCACGGGCTCGCCGCGACCCAGGAGTTCTACGGATCGCTGTTCGGCTGGGAGTTCGTGCCGGGCCCGCAGCAGCTCGGGCCCTACGTCCGGGCCCTGCTGGGCGGCCAGGAGGTCGCCGGGATCGGCCAGCTGCCGCCGGACCGCCATCTTCCGGTCGCCTGGACGCCCTACCTCGCCTCGGACGACATCGACCTGACGGCCGAGTCGGTACGGCTGTGCGGCGGCACGGTGGGAGTGGGCCCGCTGGACGCCGGGGACGCCGGGCGGCTGGTGATCGGCTCCGACCCGTCCGGCGCCGTCTTCGGCGTGTGGCAGGCCGCGGCCCACCTGGGCACCTCCGTCGCGGGCGTACCGGGCACTCCCGCCTGGCACGAACTGCTCACCTTCGAGACGGTGAGCGTCGCCAAGTTCTACGAGACGGTGTTCGGTTGCGAGGGGGAGCCGGTGGCCTCCGCCGACCTCGACTACGTCGCCCTCCACGCCGGCGGCCGTCCCGTCGCCGGCCTGCACGGCGTCGGCCACGCGCTCCCCCGCGACCGGGGGCCGCACTGGATGACGTACTTCGAGGTGGCCGACGTGACCGCTTCCGCCCGCCTGCTCACCGACCTGGGCGGGCACGTGCTGGCACCGCCGCACGACAGTCCGCACGGCAGTGTGGCGACGGTGGCGGATCCGGAGGGGGCGCGTTTCTCGTTGATCGAGAACCCGCGCTGAGACCCGACGGCCTCGGGTCAGAAGCGCGCCCCGGCCGGCGGGACCGGCAGGACGTCCGGGGACAGCGCGGCCGCGCGTGCGGTGCCCGCGGTCATACGGCGGCGGTGGTGCCGGCGGCACAGGACCTCGTAGCCGATGTCGTCGGCCTGGTTGACGTCGCCGACGACCACCTGGGCGCCCTCGACGACCATCTCACCGCCCACCGTACGGGCGTTGTGCGTGGCCCGGGCGCCGCACCAGCACAGGGCCTCGACCTGGAGGACCTCGACCCGGTCGGCCAGCTCCACCAGGCGCTGGGAGCCGGGGAACAGCTTGGAGCGGAAGTCGGTGGTGATACCGAAGGCGTAGACGTCGAGGTCCAGGTCGTCGACCACGCGGGCGAGTTGGTCGATCTGCTCCGGCGCGAGGAACTGCGCCTCGTCCGCGATCACGTAGTCCGCGCGGCCGCCCTGGGAGAGGTGGTCGACGAGGTAGGCGTACAGGTCCTGGCCGTCCTCGACCTCGACCGCGTCCGTGACCAGACCGAGCCGCGAGGACAGCTTGCCCTCGCCGGCCCGGTCGTCCCGGGTGAAGATGATGCCCGTCAGGCCACGCGCCGAACGGTTGTGCTCGATCTGGAGAGCCAGCGTGGACTTCCCGCAGTCCATGGTTCCGGAGAAGAACACCAGCTCGGGCATGGGTGGTCGAGCACCTTTCGGTTTCTGCGGCGGAAGGGCCGGATCGGCTTCAGGAGCGTACTTCGAGCAGCGGGACGAGCTGCTCGGCGGGGGTCATCGAGCCGTGGTTGCCGACCATCGCCGACTCCTTCGGCTCCCGCTCGGAGGCGATGAGCAACACGTCGTCGCGGGCGGCGGCGACCACGTCGCCGATCCGGTCGTACACCCGCTCGTCGAAGTGGTCCGGCGGCCCGAACCAGCCCGCCGCGATGGCCTCGTCCCGGGAGGCGACCCAGAACTGCTCGCCGAGGACCTCGCGCCAGCAGGTCAGCACATCGCCTGCGGCGCCGGGTACCGCGTAGACATGGCGGGCCCGGCCCTCGCCGCCGAGCAGGGCGACCCCGGCGCGCAGTTCCCAGTCCTCGTCGAAGTCGATGCGGTGCTGCTCGTCGAAGGGGATGTCGATCATTCCGTGGTCGGCGGTGACATACAGCGCGCTGTGCGGCGGCAGTTGCTCGGCGAGGCGCTGGACGAGGCGGTCCACGTACATCAACTGGGAGCGCCAGGTGTCGGAGTCGACGCCGAAGCGGTGTCCCGCGCCGTCGACCTCGGCGTAGTACGTGTAGACCAACGAGCGGTCCGCTGCGGCGAGTTGCTCGGCCGCGAGGTCCATGCGCTCCTCGCCGGACAGCCGCCCGTGGAACGTCCCGCCGCTGAGCGCGACCTTGGTCAGCGGGGTGTTCTGGAAGGTGGGCGAGGAGACCTGGGCGGCGTGCACCCCGGCCCGGTCGGCGAGTTGGAAGACGGTGGGGTACGGCTGCCAGACGTGCGGCTTGGTCCACGGCTGCCAGCGCAGCTGGTTCATCAGCTCGCCGGTGGCCGGATTGCGCACGGTGTAGCCCGGCAGGCCGTGGGCGCCGGGCGGCCGGCCGGTGCCGACGGAGGCGAGTGAGGTCGCGGTGGTCGCCGGATAGCCGGTGGTCAGGGGGCGGCCGGTGCCGCCGCGCGAGCTGGCCAGCAGGGAGGTCATGAACGGCGCCTCGTCCGGGTGCGCCTTCAGCTGCTCCCAGCCGAGGCCGTCGATCAGGAACACGCAGTTCCGGTCGGCGGGGGTGAGCTCGTGGATCGCGGCGGTGGTGCCCGGTACGGCCATGCCGGCGGCCAGGGTGGGCAGCAGGTCGGCGAGGGAGCCGCTGCCGTACTCGGGGACGGGCGCGGTGTCGAGGGCGAGGGGTTCCGGGTGGTCCCAGGCGGAGACGGGCTGCACCATCAGTGGGTGACGTCCGCTGTGGCCTCGGAGATGGCCTGGGCGAAGGCGAGCGCCTGGCGCACGGTGTCCGGGCCGTCCCCGGCCTCGCTGACGCGCAGGCTGAGGTCGTCCGCCGTGGAGCTGCCGGTGTAGCCGTGGTCCGCCTCGCAGTTGGGGTCGCCGCAGGCGGCGGGCTCCAGGTCGATGCGGGAGACGGCGCCCCAGCCGATGGTCAGCACGACCTCGCGGGGCAGGGTGCCCGGCTGGTACTGCTCCGGGTTCGCGACGACCCGACTGACCACGACCGACGAGATCCGGCCAAGCTTCACGGACTCCGTGGAGGTGGTGGCGTACGGCGTCGGGGACGTGGTGTCCGCGGCCTGTTCGTCGGTGTGGCTCACGATGAAGCGGTTGCCGGTGAGGACGAGCACGGTCACGTGCCGCCGCACCTCGTTCTGGTCGAACGTCGTCTCCTGGTGGACCAGGTACGACCGGATGGGCTCGCCGCCCACGGCGGCCTCCACCGCCTCGGCCACGAGGGCCGGGTAGTAGCCGCTGCGCTCGATCGCCGCACGCAGCCCCTGGGTCGTCGTACTGGTCTTGGCCATGCCGTCCATCCTACGGTGGCGCGCTGACTGCGAGGCACCGCTCGCCGCCGCTCAGTACGCGGGAAGGGTCCGCGGGCCGAGGTCGTCGCGGGCGGGCGGCGGCGCGAGCCGTACGGAGGCGCCGAGGACGCTCAGGCCGCGCGGGGCGACGACGACCGGCTCCAGGGTGACCGCTACGACCTCGGGATGGTCGTCGACCAGCCGGGACACCCGCAGCAGGAGCTCCTCCAGCGCGGGTGTGTCGACCGGGGTGGAACCGCGCCAACCGAAGAGGAGCGGAGCCGTCCGGATCGAGCGGACCAGGGTCGCCGCCTCCCGGTCGGTGACCGGAATCAGCCGGTGCGCGGTGTCGTCGAGCAGCTGTGAGGCCGCCCCGGCCAGTCCGAAGGACAGCACGGCGCCGGCGGCGGGGTCGATGACGGCACGGATCACGGTGTCGACCCCGCGCGGGGCCATCCCCTGCACGACGGGCCGCAGTTCGTCGGGCGGGCCGAACAGCTCGGTCAGCTCGGTGTACGCCCGTCTCAGCTGCTCCTCGTCCGCGAGATCAAGGCGTACGCCACCGAGGTCGGCGCGGTGGCGCAGGTGCGGGGCGGTGGCCTTGAGGGCGACCGGGTAACCGAGGGCGGCGGCGGCCTCGACGGCGGCGTCGGCGGTGGCGGCGGGCAGGGCGCGGTGGACCTGGATGCCGTACGTGGCGAGCAGCTCGCAGGTCTCCTCGGTGCCGAGGGTGAGTCCCTGCCCGCGCGTGAGCAGGCCGTCGATCAGGGCCGCGGCGCCCTTCTCGTCGATGTCCGCGTCGATGGACTCGGGCACCTTGCCGGGCTCGGCGGCCTCCCTGCGCCACTGCGCGTACTGCACGGCGTCGGCGAGGGCCCGCACCGCGCGCTCGGCGGCGGGGTAGGCGGGGATGAGGCGGTCGCTGTTCCCGGGCTCGGGCGGCTGCGCGGGGGCCTGCGTGGCGCGCAGCCGGTCCAGGGCGCGGAACGGGTGGTCGGCACGGATCCTCGGCGGGCCCGCGGCGGCCTGGGGCGCGGTGCTGGTCGCCGCCGACAGGGCCTCCGCGAGGCCGCCGAGCTCGACGTGGACCACGAGGACCGGCTTGCCGGGGACCTGTTCCGCCGCGGACCTGAGCGCCTCGGCGAGGGCGGCGTCGCCTGCGGTCCCCTCGCCGACCGCCGGGATGGCCGTCACGATCACCGCGTCGCAGGAGTCGTCGGCCAACGCGCGCGCGAGAGCCGCGTGGAAGTCCTCGGGCACGGCCGCGGTGGTGAGGTCCAGCGGGGTCGACGGCCTCAGCCCCTCGGCCACGCACGCGTCGTAGGTGAGCAGGCCGAGCGACTCGGAGTTGCCGAGGATCGCCACCCTGGGTCCGCCGGGCAGCGGCTGGCGGGCCAGCAGGAGGCCGGTGTCCACGAGTTCGGTGATGGTGTCCACCTGGATCACGCCGGCCTGCCGGAGCAGCGCGGACACCGTGGCGCGCGGCAGGCGCGTGGCGCGGACGGCGTGGCCCTGCGGGGTGGTCCCCGAGCCCTGCACCACGACCAGGGGCTTCGCCGCCGCCGTACGCCTGGCGAGGCGGGTGAACTTGCGGGGGTTGCCGATGGACTCCAGGTACATGAGGACGACGTCGGTGTCCGGGTCGTCGTACCAGTACTGAAGGACGTCGTTGCCGGAGACGTCGGCGCGGTTGCCGGAGGAGACGAAGGTGGAGACGCCGGTCACGCCGGTGACGCCGCCGCCGCGCCGGTGCAGCCGGGAGAGCAGGGCGACGCCGATCGCGCCCGACTGGGCGAACAGGCCGATCCGGCCGGGGCGGGGGGTCTCGGGGGCCAGCGAGGCGTTGAGGCGGACGTCCGGGTTGGTGTTGATGACCCCGAAGGCGTTCGGGCCGATGATCCGCATGCCGTACGCGCGTGCGTGCCGCACGAGTTCGCGCTGGCGCTCGCGCCCTTCGGGGCCGCTCTCGGCGTACCCGGCGGAGAGCACGACGAGCCCCTGGACGCCATGTGCCCCGCACTCGGCGACGACCTCGGGGACGTGCTCGGCCGGTACGGCGAGGACCGCGACGTCGACGGGGCCGTCGATGTCCCCCACCGAGCGGTGTGCGGGGATGCCGTCGAGGTCCTTCTGCTCCTCGGGGAACGCCTTGTTCACGGCGTACAGGCGACCGGTGAAGCCGTAGTCCCTGATGTTGCCGAGCACGCTGCGGCCCACACCGCCGGGAGCCCGTCCGACGCCTACGACGGCGACGGACCCGGGGGTGAGCAGCCGCTGCACGGACCGCGACTCGGCGCGCTGTTCGCGCGCGTACTGCACCGCGAGCGAGCGGTCGGTGGGCTCCAGGTCGAACTCCAGGCGTACGACGCCGTCCTCGAAGCTGCGCTTCTGGGTGTACCCGGCATCGGTGAACACCTTGATCATCTTGACGTTGGCGGGCAGCACCTCGGCGGCGAAGCGCCGGATGCCGCGCTCACGGGCGACGGCCCCGATGTGTTCGAGGAGGGCGGAGGCCACACCGCGCCCCTGGTGGGCGTCCTGCACGAGGAAGGCGACCTCGGCCTCGTCGGCGGGAGCCGAGGCGGCCATGCCGTCGGCGCCGATGCGGTCGTAGCGTACGGTGGCGATGAACTCGCCGCCGACCGTGGCGGCGAGACCCACCCGGTCCACAAAGTCGTGGTGCGTGAAGCGGTGGACGTCCTTGGCGGACAGGCGCGGGTAGGGCGCGAAGAAGCGGTAGTACTTCGACTCGTCCGAGACCTGCTCGTAGAAGCTGACCAGGCGATCGGCGTCGTCGACGGTGATGGGCCGGATGCGTGCGGTGCCGCCGTCGCGCAGCACCACGTCGGCTTCCCAGTGGGCGGGGTACTCGTGCCGGTCCGACGCGCTCTGCATGGGCCCCAGCGTACGGCTCGCGTACGACAACGGCGCGAGGCAGTCTGTGGAGAACGCGCGAGGACGGACGTCGGACCGAGGCCGCGGTCCGACGATCGCCCCGGAGGGACTTCGGGTCCTCTCCGGAGACACTTCACGTGTGGGAAACTGGTCTAGACAACCTTGAGAACCGAAGGGCAGCATCACATGGCTGAGCGCCGCGTCAACGTCGGCTGGGCCGAGGGCCTCCACGCCCGCCCCGCTTCCATCTTCGTCCGGGCCGCCACGGCCGCAGGTATCCCGGTGACGATCGCCAAGGCCGACGGCAACCCCGTCAACGCGGCCTCCATGCTGGCCGTTCTCGGCCTGGGCGCCCAGGGCGGCGAGGAGATCGTCCTCGCCTCCGACGCCGAGGGCGCGGACGCGGCCCTCGACCGGCTCGCGAAGCTGGTCGCCGAGGGACTCGAGGAGCTTCCCGAGACCGTCTGATTTCGGGTCTCCCGAAAAGCACCGAGGGGCTCGTCCGAATTATCGGGCGGGCCCTTCGCTTTCCCTTTTGCGGGCAGCAGAAATACTCCCCCGCGAATTACTCTTCTTTGTATACGGCGCCCGTGTTAATGCCGCACACCCGTCACGTTTACAGGATGTTGCGAGGTCCTCACACGGTCCGCGCGCTCCGGCCCGGAGGTGAACCGCAGCCGGTGCACCACACCCGAGCGCTCGGTGTGCAGTGCCGTGATCGCCCGCGCTCGCTCGGCGTCCCCGCGTGCCACCGCGTCCACGATGGCGCCGTGCTCCGCCCAGGACTCCACCGGGTTGGCGGGTGCGTCCACGACGTACATCCAGGCGATCTTGTGCCGCAGCTGGGTCAGCATCGAGGTCAGCGCGGGGCTGCCGGAGGCCTGCGCGAGCGTCTCGTGGAACCAGCCCCCCAGGGAGCGCAGATCGTCGCTGTTGCCCCGCCTGGCCCGCTCCTGGCCCAGCCTGACCAGGCCGCGCAGCACCTTCAGGTGGGCCTCGGTGCGCCGCTGGGCGGCCCGGGTGGCGCCGAGCGGTTCGAGGAGCATGCGCATCTCCAGGAGGTCGGCGCCCTCCTGCTCGGTCGGTTCCGCCACGCACGCGCCCGCGTGCCGCCGCGTCACCACGAAGCCCTCGGCCTCCAGGGTGCGCAGGGCCTCGCGGACGGGGACGCGGGAGACGCCGTAGCGACGGGCGAGCAGTTCCTCGGTGAGCCGGCTCCCGCGCTCGTGGACACCGGCGACGATGTCGTCCCGGATCGCCGTGCATACCGAGTGCGCCGGAATACGCATGTCCGACCTCCGTCTTAATCCCCGTGAAACGTCGCCGATTGACGTGTGTTCAGTGACTCTATTGCAATGAGCGGGAATTTCCGACGGCGGACCGGAATCCAGGGATATTTTTTGGACAACGGGGCGCTGGAAACGACGAAACCCCGGCTCGGGGAGCCGGGGTCTCGCGGAGTGTGCGCGACGGGTCGTCAGACGTTCACGCCGTGCGACCGCAGGTAGGAGACGGGGTCGATGTCCGAGCCGTACTCCGGGCTGGTGCGCGCCTCGAAGTGCAGGTGCGGTCCGGTGACGTTGCCGGTCGCGCCGGAGAGGCCGATCTGCTGGCCGGGGGTGACCGACTGGCCGACCGAGACGCCGATGGACGACAGGTGGCCGTACTGGGTGTACGTGCCGTCGGCCATCCTGATCACGATCTGGTTCCCGTACGACCCGCCCCAGCCCGTCTCCACGACGGTGCCGCGGCCGACCGCGTGCACGGAGGTGCCGCTGGCGGCGTGGAAGTCGACACCGGTGTGGCTGCCGGAGGACCACAGCGAGCCGCCGGTCTTGTAGCCGGTGGAGACGTAGGAGCCGGAGATCGGGGCGACGAAGGCGTTGAGACGCTTGCGCTCGGCCTCACGGGCGGCGCGCTCCTTGGCCTCGCGTATCTCCTTGGCACGCGCCTCGGCCTTCCGCTTGGCCTCCGCCGCCGCCTTCTTCTGTGCGGCGGCCTGGGCCTGGGCCTCGGCCTGGGCGCCGAGCTGGTCCGCGAGGGAGTCGCCGACGGTGACGACGGGCATGAGACCGGTCTGCTCGACGGAGTTGTCGGCGGCGAGCGCGGGGGCGGCGACGACGCCGATGACGCCGGTGGTGGCAAGGGCCGCGACGCCTGCGGCGCGGGCGGTCGTGCGCTTCATGCGGCTGGGACGACGGTGCTTCCCGGTGGCGCAGGTGAACGCCATGTGGTGGCTGATCCTTTCCTTCCTTCTCGCCTACCGGGTTAGCTGACGGGTTCGGAGCAGGAAGGTCTCCTACGGACCCCCTCGCGGTGCGCGGGCGTCCGATTCACCCCAGGGACGGTGGGTCCCCGGCTCCCCTGGCTCGCGCCTACGGGGACTCGGCGATGACTGTCCGGTGCCGCGGGCGCGGCGCAGTGCCTGACGGACAGCCCAGAGGACGCTAAGCGGGCCTGCTTTCAATCCCCAAACCGATCAGGGTGTTTGTAGCGCATCCCACAGGGCAGACAGGCAACCTCCTGCCCAATTCGGACATCTAAGTGAGTTGGGTGTCGAAGGGGCCCTGGTGACGCTCGCGTCACCAGGGCCCCTTCGAGGCCTGGTTGCCTCTACTCGGCCGTCACGACCTTGACTTCGCCGATGCCGAGGGCTTCGACGGGCTCCTTGATGGCGGCCGCGTCGCCGACCAGGATCGTCACCAGCCGGTCCACCGGGAAGGCGTTCACGACGGCGGCGGTGGCCTCGACGGTGCCGGTCGCGGCGAGCTGCTGGTAAAGCGTCGCCTGGTAGTCGTCGGGCAGGTGCTGCTCGACCTGGTCGGCCAGCGTGCTCGCGACGGCCGCGGCCGTCTCGTACTTGAGCGGTGCCACACCGACGAGGTTCTGTACGGCGACATCGCGCTCCGCGTCGGTGAGACCGCTCTCGGCGAGCGTGCGCAGCACCTTCCACAGGTCGTCCAGGGCGGGACCGGTGTTCGGGGTGTCGACCGAGCCGCTGATGGCGAGCATCGCGGCGCCCGAGCCGTCCGGGGCGGACCTGAGGACCTGGCCGAACGACCGTACGCCGTAGGTGTAGCCCTTCTCCTCGCGCAGGACGCGGTCCAGGCGGGAGGTGAGGGTGCCGCCGAGGCAGTACGTGCCGAGCACCTGCGCGGGCCACACGCGTGCGTGCCGGTCCGCTCCGATACGGCCGATCAGCAGCTGCGTCTGGACGGCGCCGGGGCGGTCCACGATGACGACCCGGCCGGTGTCGTCGGCGGTCACCGGCGGCACGGGGCGCGGCTCGCCCGTGGAGCCGGTCCAGGAGCCGAGGGTGTCGGCGAGCAGCGCGTCCAGGTCGATGCCGGTGAGGTCACCGACGACCACGGCGGTCGCGGTGGCGGGCCGCACGTGCTTCTCGTAGAAGGCGCGCACGGCCGCGGAGTCGATGTTCTCGACGGTCTCCTCGGTCCCCTGGCGCGGGCGCGACATGCGCGAGTCCGCCGGGAAGAGTTCCCTGGAGAGCTCCTTGGCCGCGCGGCGGGACGGGTTGGCCAGCTCGTGCGGGATCTCGTCGAGGCGGTTGCGGACGAGCCGCTCCACCTCGCTGTCCGCGAACGCGGGCGCCCTGAGCGCGTCGGCCAGCAGACCGAGCGCCTTGGCCAGGCGGGAGGCGGGCACTTCGAGGCTCAGACGGACGCCCGGGTGGTCGGCGTGCGCGTCCAGGGTGGCGCCGCAGCGCTCCAGCTCGGCGGCGAAGTCCTCGGCGGAGTGCTTGTCGGTGCCCTCGGAGAACGCGCGCGCCATGATCGTGGCGACACCGTCCAGGCCGGCCGGCTCGGCGTCCAACGGCGCGTCCAGGAGCACCTCGACGGCGACGACCTGCTGGCCGGGGCGGTGGCAGCGCAGGAGGGTGAGGCCGTTGTCGAGCGTCCCGCGCTCGGGGGCGGGGAAGGCCCAGACCTTGGGCTCGCCCGCCTGCGGCTGCGGGTGGAATTCCATCGTGGCGAGCTCGGTCACTTGGCCGCCTCCTCGTTCTCGTCGCTGGCTTCTACGGTCGCCGCGGCCTGCGGGTCCTCGGCGGCCTCCTCGGCGCTGTCGGCGATCTCGGCCGGGGCGGTGGGCTCGTAGACGAGCACCGCGCGGTTGTCGGGGCGCAGTTTGGCCTTGGCGACCTCCTGGACCTCCTCGGCGCTCACCTCCAGGACGCGCTGTACGGCGGTCAGGGCGAGCTGGGGGTCGCCGAACAGGACGGCGTACCGGCACAGTTCGTCGGCGCGGCCGGCGACGGTGCCGAGCCGGTCCAGCCACTCGCGCTCCAACTGAGCCTGGGCGCGCTCCATCTCCTCGGCCGTGGGGCCCTCCTCGGCGAACCGCGCGAGCTCCTCGTCGATGGCGGCCTCGATGACCGGCACCTCGACGTCCCCTGAGGTCTTCACGTCGAGCCAGCCCAGGGAGGGCGCACCGGCCAGGCGCAGCAGGCCGAAGCCGGCCGCGACGGCGGTACGGTCGCGCCGTACGAGCCGGTTGTAGAGGCGGGAGGACTCACCGCCGCCGAGGACGGTGAGGGCCAGGTCGGCCGCGTCCGCCTCGCGGCTGCCGTCGTGCGGCAGCCGGTAGGCGGCCATCAACGCGCGCGCGGGGACCTCCTCCTCGACGACCTCGCGCAGCTGCTCGCCGATGATCTCGGGCAGGGAGCCGTCGCGGGGCGCGGGCTTGCCGTCGTGCGAGGGGATGGAGCCGAAGTACTTCTCGATCCAGGCGAGCGTCTGCTCCGGGTCGATGTCACCGACGACCGACAGGACGGCGTTGTTGGGCGCGTAGTACGTGCGGAAGAACGCGCGCGCGTCCTCCAGGGTGGCCGCGTCCAGGTCGGCCATCGAACCGATCGGGGTGTGGTGGTAGGGGTGGCCCTCCGGGTAGGCGAGCGCGGTCAGTTTCTCGAACGCGGTGCCGTAGGGGACGTTGTCGTAGCGCTGCCTGCGCTCGTTCTTGACGACGTCGCGCTGGTTCTCCATCGACTCGTCGTCGAGGGCGGCCAGCAGCGAGCCCATGCGGTCGGCCTCCAGCCAGAGGGCGAGCTCCAGCTGATGGGTCGGCATGGTCTCGAAGTAGTTGGTGCGCTCGAAGCTGGTGGTGCCGTTGAGCGAGCCGCCCGCGCCCTGGACGAGCTCGAAGTGCCCGTTGCCCTTGACCTGTCCGGAGCCCTGGAACATCAAGTGCTCGAAAAGGTGAGCCAGGCCGGTACGCCCCTTGACCTCGTGGCGCGAGCCGACGTCGTACCAGAGGCACACCGCCGCGACCGGGGTCAGGTGGTCCTCGGAGAGCACCACGCGCAGCCCGTTGGCCAGGCGGTGCTCGGTCGCTGTCAGGCCCCCGGTGCCTGCCTGGTCTGTGGCCGTGTGACCCATGGGCATGTACGTCCCTTCGATCGCGGTCGCGGTCGTCAAAACCGCGCTTTTCCTGCCGGTCCTGCCACTGTATGCAAGCGTGCGGACCCTCGGCGAAGTTCCCGGAGCACGTACGCCCACAGCGGATCGCGTAGCCTGCGGGCAACCGTGAGGGAGGCGCTGTGCGGTCGCCGGCCCGGGCGGCCCGGCCGGGCCCCGGCCCGGACTGTCAGTGCCGCGGTCCACAATGGTCCGCGTCAGATCCCGTTCACGCTTCAGCAAGAGTGAGCCAAAGGGCCGAAGTGAGCGACCCGTAGGCGAGCGACCAGAAAAGAGGAGCCGGCAGCGATGGCCCGCCGCAGCACGAAGACCCCGCCGCCCGACGACTCGTACGAGGAGCGGATCCTCGACATCGACGTCGTGGACGAGATGAAGGGCTCGTACCTCGAGTACGCGTACTCGGTCATCTACTCCCGCGCGCTCCCCGACGCCCGCGACGGCCTCAAGCCGGTGCACCGACGCATCGTCTACCAGATGAACGAGATGGGCCTGCGCCCCGACCGCGGCTATGTGAAGTGCGCCCGCGTGGTCGGCGAGGTCATGGGTAAGTTGCACCCGCACGGCGACGCGTCGATCTACGACGCCCTGGTGCGCATGGCCCAGCCCTTCTCGATGAGCGTCCCGCTGGTCGACGGCCACGGCAACTTCGGCTCGCTGGGCAACGACGACCCGCCGGCCGCCATGCGGTACACCGAGTGCCGCGCCGCCGAGGCCGCGAGCCTGATGACGGAGTCCATCGACGAGGACACGGTCGACTTCGCGCCCAACTACGACGGCCAGGAGCAGGAGCCGGGCGCGCTGCCCGCCGCCTTCCCGAACCTCCTGGTGAACGGCGCCTCCGGCATCGCGGTCGGCATGGCCACCAACATGGCGCCGCACAACCTCACCGAGGTCATCGCGGCCGCCCGGCACCTGATCCGCTACCCGAACGCGGATCTGGACGCCCTGATGAAGCACATCCCGGGCCCCGACCTGCCCACCGGCGGCCGGATCGTCGGTCTCTCCGGCATCCGGGACGCCTACGAGACGGGCCGCGGCACCTTCAAGATCCGCGCGACGGTCTCGGTGGAGACGGTGACGGCCCGCCGCAAGGGCCTGGTCGTCACCGAGCTGCCCTTCACGGTCGGCCCGGAGAAGGTGATCGCCAAGATCAAGGACCTGGTCAACGCGAAGAAGCTCCAGGGCATCGCCGACGTCAAGGACCTCACCGACCGCGCGCACGGCCTGCGCCTGGTCATCGAGATCAAGAACGGCTTCGTACCCGAGGCCGTCCTGGAGCAGCTCTACAAGCTGACGCCGATGGAGGAGTCCTTCGGCGTCAACAACGTGGCGCTGGTGGACGGACAGCCGCTCACGCTGGGCCTCAAGGAGCTTCTGGAGGTCTACCTCGACCACCGCTTCGAGGTGGTGCGCCGCCGCAGCGAGTTCCGGCGCACCAAGCGACGCGACCGGCTGCACCTGGTCGAGGGCCTGCTCACCGCCCTGGTCGACATCGACGAGGTCATCCGGATCATCCGCTCCAGCGACAACTCCGCGCAGGCGAAGGAGCGCCTGATCGAGCGCTTCTCGCTGAGCGAGATCCAGACGCAGTACATCCTGGACACGCCCCTGCGTCGCCTGACCAGGTTCGACCGCATCGAGCTGGAGTCCGAGCAGGACCGGCTCAACGCGGAGATCGCGGAGCTGACCCGGATCCTGGAGTCGGACGCCGAGCTGCGCAAGCTGGTCTCCGCCGAACTGGCCGCGGTCGCCAAGAAGTACGGCACCGAGCGGCGCACGGTCCTGCTGGAGGCCGGCGCGACGGCCCCCGTGGCCGCCGTACCGCTGCAGGTGGCCGACGACCCGTGCCGGGTGCTGCTGTCCTCGACGGGTCTGCTGGCCCGTACGGCGAACGGTGAGCCGTTCCCGGAGGAGGCCGGCGGAAAGCGCGCCAAGCACGACGTGATCGTCTCGGCGGTACCGGCCACCGCGCGGGGCGAGATCGGCGCGGTGACGTCGTCCGGCCGTCTTCTCCGCCTGAACGTCATCGACCTGCCGCAGCTCCCGGAGTCGGCCGCGAACCTCGCGGGCGGCGCCCCGCTGTCGGAGTTCCTCTCCCTGGAGGACGGCGAGACGCTGATCTGCCTCACCACCCTGGACGAGTCCTCGCCCGGTCTGGCGCTCGGCACCGAACAGGGCGTCGTCAAGCGCGTGGTCCCCGACTACCCGTCCAACAAGGACGAGTTGGAGGTCATCACCCTCAAGGAGGGCGACCGGATCGTCGGCGCGGTGGAACTGCGCACCGGCGACGAGGACCTGGTCTTCATCACCGATGACGCCCAGCTCCTGCGCTACCAGGCCTCGCAGGTCCGTCCGCAGGGTCGTCCGGCGGGCGGTATGACGGGCATCAAGCTCACCGAGGGCGCGAAGGTCATCTCCTTCACGGCGGTGGATCCGGCAGCCGACGCGGTCGTCTTCACGGTCGCGGGCTCGCGCGGCACGCTCGACGACTCGGTCCAGACGACGGCCAAGCTGACCCCGTTCGACCAGTACCCGCGCAAGGGCCGCGCCACGGGCGGTGTCCGCTGCCAGCGGTTCCTCAAGGGCGAGGACTGCCTGTCCCTGGCCTGGGCGGGCGCCGTCCCGGCCCGCGCGGCGCAGAAGAACGGCACACCGGCCGACCTCCCGGAGATCGACCCGCGCCGCGACGGCTCGGGCGTGTCGCTGGCTAAGACGGTGTCGGTGGTGGCGGGGCCGGTCTAGGCCGGTTCCTCCGGGTCCTCCTCGGTGCCCTGGACGTAGCGCAGGACGCCCCACATACCGGCCTCGTCGGCGGTGTGCGGGGCGTCTGTCGTGTCCGCCCTGCACGCCTCCAGTTCCTTGCCGAGCGCCTGGGTGTCGATACCGGAGCCGATGAGGACGAGCTGGGTGAGCCGGTCGTCCCCGGCGTCCCAGGGCTCCGGGTAGAACCGCAGGAAGCTGCCGACGGCGTGGACGGCGTAACGGTTGCGGGCGTCGTACGGCCCGAAGTCGACGTACCCCTTGATCCGGTACAGCCCCTCCGGCCTGCTGTCGAGGAAGGCCATCAACCGACGGGGGTCCATGGGCACGTCGGAACGGAACGCCACGCTGTCGTAGCCGGAGTGCAGGTGGTCCTCGTGGCCGTGCTCGTCGGTGTGGTCGTGGAGGTCGTCGAAGGAGAGCTGTCCGATGCGCTCCTCGCCGGGCCGGCAGTCGAAGAGGAACTCGGGGTCGATGCGGCCGTAGGTGGCCGGGACCACGGCGGCGCGGTCGACGAGCGACCGGACGACCGCCAGAACGCGCTCGGCGTCCTGGGGAGCCGCCCGGTCGAGCTTGTTGACCACGACGAGGTCGGCGAGGCCGAGATGCCGGTCGAGCTCGGGATGCCTGGCGCGGGTGTCGTCGAACTCGGCGGCGTCGACGACCTCGACGAGACCGCCGTAGACGACATGGGGCTGCTCGCTGGCGAGCACCATGCGGACGAGTTCCTGCGGCTCGGCGAGCCCGCTGGCCTCGATGACGATGACGTCGATGCCGGTGTCGGGGTGGGCGAGCCGGGAGAGGTACTGGTCGAGCTCGCCGACGTCGACGGCGCAGCACAGGCAGCCGTTCCCGAGGGAGACGGTCGAGTCGCCGAGCGCGCCGGCGACGGCCATCGCGTCGATCTCGATGGCACCGAAGTCGTTGACGACGGCTCCGATACGGCTGCCTCCGCTGCGGTGGAGGAGGTGATTGAGGAGCGTGGTCTTGCCGGAACCCAGGAATCCGGCGAGCACGACGACCGGGATCTGCCGGGGGCTCCCGCTCGGCTGACTCAACGTACGACCTCTTTCGCGCTGCTGCGTGCACCGGATCGCGGTCCCGGCGCACGTACGAGGTTTCTGTGCCGGACCAGGATACGAGCCGGAATAATCACCGCGAAGTGAACGATTGTTAGCAGCACTTGCGGGGCAGACGTTGGGCAAGGCGCTGGTTCGTGCGACCCTCACTTCCCTCCGTGCGCCTCCTCTCCGCCTCCCCCGCCGATCAGAGCCGCTCGGCACCCTGGGAGACGGCAAGCGCCGCCCACCGCTCGCCGGTCCCCATCAGTCGACCCGCACCCCGACGACCGGCGGACGGCCGTTTGAATCGGGGATTGACATGGCCACAAAGAAGTCTGGGATACGAGGGCTTGGCTCTGCCGCAGCGGCAGGGGCTGCTTTCGCTGCGGGGGCTCTCACCATTGCCGCCGCGTACCAGCACTGGCAGGGGGTTTACGCCGCGCGTGTACAGCGGCTGGAGATCCAGCGCGCCCGACTGACGGACTACCAGCGCCTCCAGTTACGCCTGCTCGACAAGGCCATAGACGATCCCCAGCTGGCGGCCGTGATGAGCACGATCGAGACAGCGTCCGCTGCGGAGCGGCGGCAGTTTCTCTTCGCCAACGCCCTCTATGTCAACGCCGTCTTCGGCTACCGCATCGGGGTTGCCGATTTGGACGAGTTGCGTGGGCACCTTCGCATCCTGGTCCGCAACACCGTCTTTCGCGCGTACTGGGAGGCCACACGCCCCCACCGCGCGAGCCTCCGGGACGACACGGAGGAGGGGCGTGTCGGCAGGATGGTGGACTCCCTGATTCGCGATCTGGATGAGAGCGACACAGACGAGTGGTGGGTGGTGGGTGAACCTCCGGGGTGAACTTTCAGGGTCAACTTCCAGGGTGAACCTCCTGCCGCATGCTGAGGCCTGAACAGCGGCCAACAGCCCGATCCATGCGGCCAGTTGGCCGACACCTGCGGCCGACCGAGTGGTACCGTTTCGGGTAAGGTCCGACCTCTTGAATCACCTCAGTAACACCGAAACATCTGAGCAACCACCGAGGCCTGAGGATCGGATCCCCTTGAAAATCGTGCGCCGTATCGGCGCCTCCCCACGTGAGCGCGGCAGTATGTCCGGCGAGTCCTGCCCGGACATCTTCGAGCTCAGCGACGGCAACTTCGCGGTCATCGGAACCGAAGCCACCGCAGAGTTCGACACTCTGCTTCCTGCCGACGCCTCCCGCGCCGACTACGAGCGGATCGTCATCGTGAGCCGGGAGACCCTGGTTCGCGCCAAGGACGACATTCCGGACGCCTGACGCATCCCCGGGCAACGATCCCACCCCGCTTCGTTCCCCGCACCGTCCCCCGACCGCACCCGACCAGGGAGCGGCTCGGCTGTTCGAGCAACAGACACCCACACCATTGCTCAGCCATCCTTCGTGAGCCCGGCGCCAGAACGGCACCGGGCCTCATTCACCTCTGGGCCGGCACCGGCACCGCCACCGGCGCCTTCGCCCCCACATACCGCGCCACCGGCCGAATGATCTTCGAGTCCGCCGCCTGCTCCAGGACGTTCGCGCTCCACCCCACCACCCGCGCCGCCGCGAACGTAGGCGTGAACATCTCGCGAGGCAGCCCGCACAGCTCCATGACCACGCCCGCATAGAACTCGACGTTGGTGTGCAGTTCCCGCCCCGGCTTCAGCTCGGCCAGGATCGCCTCGACGTGGCGTTCCACCTCGACGGCGAAGTCCACTCGGGGCCCGCCGAACCGCTGGGCGACCTCCCGGAGCATCCGGGACCGCGGGTCCTCCGTGCGGTAGATCGCATGGCCGAAGCCCATGATCCGCTCACCGGCGAGCACGCGTTGACGGATCCAGAGGTCGATACGGTCGGGCGTGCCGATCGCGTCCAGGGTGTCCAGCGCCCGGCTCGGCGCTCCCCCGTGCAGCGGCCCGGACAAGGCCCCTACGGCCCCCACGAGACACGCCACCACATCCGCCCCCGTCGACGCGATGACCCGCGCCGTGAAGGTTGATGCATTGAATCCGTGATCAATGGTTGAGATCAAGTACTGCTCCACCGCCCGGGCCCGCTGCGGCTCCGGCTCCGAACCCGTCAACATGTAGAGGTAGTTCGCCGCGTACGAGAGATCCTCACGCGGCTCCACCGGTTCGAGCCCCTGTCCCAGCCGGTGCAGCGCGGTGAGCAGCGTCGGCACCGCCGCGGCCGCGACGAGTGTGTCCCTTCGCCGCTCGTCCGGGCCGATGTCGTACACCGGCCGGAACCCCTTCGCCGCACCGAGCAGCGACAACGCCGTACGCATTCCGGCGAGAGGACCCGACCGGCCACTCGCCGCGGCTAGCGCGGGCAGCGCAGCCCGCACCCCGTCCGGCAGTCGCCGCAGCGCGGCGGTCTCGGCGCGGAAGGCCAGGGCCTGTCCGGCGTCCGGCAGTTCACCGTGGACCAGGAGATGCCAGACGTCCTCGAAGCCACGGGTCTGCGCGAGCTCGACGGCCGAGTACTGGCGATAGTGATAGAACCCCTCGCGCCCCCGGACATCCCCGACCTCGGTGTCGGTGACGACGACTCCGGCGAGTCCTCGTGGTACTTCGACGAGTGGGGTGGTGGACCTGCTGACCGACATGATTCCTCCCTGGACTTGATTCGACTGTCCATGGTTGACTCAGTGGCTGTCAATATTGATTGAATCAATACAGTCTGATCAACCCACCCCGCTGCGGATACGGTGACCTCTTATGCGCGATCAAGACCCGCTCCCCGGTCCCGCCGACCACCGCCTCAGCACCAAGGAAGCCGCCGAACTGCTGGGCGTGAAGCCCGAGACGGTCTACGCCTACGTGAGCCGCGGCCAGCTCAGCAGCCGGCGCGTCCCTGGCGGCCGGGGCAGCACCTTCGACGCCAAGGAGGTGGAGACCCTCGCCCGGCGCAACCGCCGGGAGAGCGGCGGGAGTCCGGGCTCCGGCGGCGAACTGTCCGTACGGACCCGCATCACGTTCATCGACCGGGACCGCTACTACTTCCGGGGCGTCGACGCGACCGAACTCGCCGCGCGCCACTCCTACGAAGAGATCGCGGAGTGGCTCTGGACCGGACGAATGCAGCCCGGCATCACCTTCACCGCCCCCGACGCCACGGTCGACACGGCCCGCCACGCGGTGGACGCACTGCCCGAACACACCGGCCCCACCGACCGGTTGCGCGTCGCCGCGATCGCCGCCGCGGCGGCCGACCCGCTGCGTTTCGACTTGTCGGAGGACGCAGTGCTCGGCACCGCACGGACCCTCATCCCCACCCTTGTCGCCGCCCTGCCGCCTGTTCTCCACGACCGCCGTCGGGACGACGGCCGACTGGCCCCCCGACTGTGGACGCGACTGAGCGGACGCAAGCCCGACGAGGCGTCCTTGCGCGCCCTGGACACCGCGCTCGGCCTTCTCGTCGACCACGACCTCGCCGCCTCGACCCTCGCGGTACGCGTCGCCGCATCGGCACGCGCGCACGCGTACGCGGCCGTCTCCGCCGGACTCGGTGTCCTGGAGGGCCCCTTGCACGGCGCGGCCAGCGGGCTCGCGCACCGGTTGCTGCTCGACGTGCTCGACCGTGGTGACGCGGCCCCCGTGATCGCGGAGGAGCTGAGGGCCGGCCGCCGCATCCCGGGCCTCGGCCACCGGCTCTACCCGGGCGAGGACCCACGCGCGCGTGCCCTGTTCACCCTCCTGGAGGAGATCCCGCGCGCCGAGCCCGCCCTCCTCGCGGCCCGCGACATCGTGGCCACCACCGCCCGCCACACTCCCTTGCAGGCCAACGTGGACCTGGCCCTCGCCGTACTCACCGTCTCCTCCGGGATGCCGTCCACGGCGGGCGAGACGATCTTCGCCGTCGCCCGTACGGCGGGCTGGATCGCCCATGCGCTGGAGGAGTACGGGGAACGCCCGCTGCGCATGCGCCCGAGCGGCACTTATGTGGGCCCGAAACCACCGCAGCCGCTGCCGGAGCCCTGACAGGGAGGCGGCCGGAAGTCGCCGGGCGCCGAGTCAGGTTAGGCTTACCTCTGTGAGTACCTGCTCAACGGTCTCGCACGACCTCGACGAGCCCGTTTCCGGAACCGCGGCCACCGCGCGGACCTGGCTGCTGCTGGAGCAGCCCGGTCCCTGGGGCGCCAAGGCGCTCACTTCGAGCCACCTCGACCCCGCACTGGGCCGCGCCCTTGAGGCCGCGGCGAAGGACACGGGCGTGCGCATCGCGCTCATCCGCCGCCCCGGTCGGCACGCCGACAGCCGAACACCCACCACCCGGCAGGTGTACGCCGCCCACACCGTGCCCGGCAACGTGTGGCTGCACAGTGCGACGACCCGCGACCCGCGGGACCTGCTCGGCCTGGACCTCGCCGCACTCGGCAGCGGCGACCCCAGCGGCTTCGGCGCGGCGCTCGGCGGAGGTCCCCACACCGGTGATCCGCTCGCGCTCGTCTGCACCAACGGCAAGCGGGACCGCTGCTGCGCGCTCCTCGGCCGCCCGCTCGCCGCGGAACTGGCCGCCTCCGGCGTCGAGGGCGCCTGGGAGGTCACCCATCTGGGTGGTCACCGGTTCTCCCCCACCTTGCTCGTCCTGCCGTACGGCTACGCCTACGGACGCGCCGAGGCCCATGCGGTCAAGGAAGTCCTCCACAGCGTCCAGGAGGGCCGGATCGTGGTCGAGGGGTGCCGCGGCAACTCCGCCTGGGAGCGCCCCGGCCAGGCGGCCGAGCTGGCCGTCCGCACGGCAGTGGGCGAGTACGCGGCCCAGGCCCTGACCGTCGCCCGCGTGGACGGCGCGGCCCCGCACTGGGAGGTGACCGTGGCGCACACCGACGGCCGCCACTGGCGCGTCCTCGTGGCCCAGACCGCGTCCCTGCCGCCCCGTCCCGAAAGCTGCGGGGCGTCGGTGCTCGGCTCGCCCGCGCGGATGGACGTGGTGGCTGTACGCGAGCTGAGGACATCGGCAGCGCTGGCGAGCTGACCGGAAGGCGGGTCGATCACGGCGACCGGGTTCCTGCTCGGCCGCCACACCGGTTGGTCAATGTGTTGATCAAGAGATCCATGCCACACCCCCTGCGGTGAATCGGGCGCCTCCCCGTACCGTTCATGGGTATGAGCCGCACTCCCCCCGCCCGCCGCCTGCGCCTCGGACTGCCCCGCCGGGTGTTCTCGCAGGTGCTCCTGATGCAGTTGGCGATCGCCGCGGGAGTCGTGGTGCTCGCGACCGGCCTGTTCCTCGCGCCTTTGAGCAACCAGCTGGACGACCAGGCGATGCGCCGGGCACTGGCCATCGCCCAGACCACCGCCGCGGAGTCGCAGATCGCCGAGCAGGTCAAGGACACGCCCCCACTGCCCGACGGGCCCGTCCAGCGGGAGGCCGAGCGGATCCGCAGGGCGACCGGTGCCGAGTACGTCGTGGTGATGGACTGGCGAGGCGTCCGCTGGTCGCACCCCACCCGCGGCGAGGTGGGCAGGATCGTCTCGACCGACCCGGGCCAGGCCCTGTCCGGCAAGGAGATCATGCAGATCGACAGCGGCACCCTGGGCCGCACCGCCCGCGGCAAGGTGCCGTTGTACGACAGCCGGCACAAGATCGTCGGGGCCGTCTCCGTCGGCATCGCCTACGACAGCGTGCGCGCCCGGCTGATCCACGCGATCCCGGGGCTGTTCGCGTACGCCGGCGGGGCTCTCGCCGTCGGCGCGCTGGCTGCCTGGTTCATCTCCAGGAGAGTGCAGCGGCAGACCCGTGACCTGGCCTTCTCCGACATCTCCGCCCTCCTCGCCGAGCGCGAGGCCATGCTGCACGGCATCCGGGAAGGCGTCGTCGCCCTGGACCGCGCCGGACGCGTCCGCCTGCTCAACGACGAGGCCAGACGTCTGCTGGGCATCGGTGACGAGGCCGTCGGTCGCTCCCCCGACGAGGCGCTCGGGGACGGCCGTACGGCCGACGTCCTGGCCGGCCGCGTGACGGGCACCGATCTGGTCACCGTGCGTGGCCAGCGGGTGCTGGTCGCCAACCGGATGCCGACCGACGACGGCGGTGCCGTCGCGACCCTGCGCGACCGCACCGAGCTGGAACAGCTGGGCCGGGAGCTCGACTCGACCCACGGTCTCATCGACGCCCTGCGCGCCCAGGACCACGAGCACGCCAACCGGATGCACACGCTGCTGGGGCTGCTGGAGCTGGAGATGTACGACGACGCCGTGGAGTTCGTCGGAGAGGTCGTCGGCGACCACCGGGCCACCGCGGAGCAGGTCACCGAGAAGATCGAGGATCCGCTGCTCGCCGCGCTGCTGGTGGGCAAGGCGACCGTCGCCGCCGAGCGCGGGGTCGCCCTGTGGGTCTCCGACCGGACCCGGCTGCGCGACCGGCTGGTCGACCCGAGCGGCCTGGTCACGATCGTCGGCAACCTCGTGGACAACGCCCTGGACGCCGTCGCCGGCGACCTCCACGCACGCGTGGAGGTCGAGTTGCGCGCGGAGGGCCGTGCCGCCGTCCTCAGGGTGCGGGACACCGGGCCCGGAATCCCGGTGGAACAGCGGGAACTGGTCTTCACCGAGGGCTGGTCCACCAAGGAGCCTCCGGCGCACCGGGGGCGTGGCCTCGGGCTCTCCCTCGTGCGCAAGCTCGCCGAACGCCAGGGGGGCAGCGCGACCGTGGCGGAGGCGGACGGCGGAGGCGCGGAGTTCACCGTCGTACTGCCCGATGCGCTGGCCGAACCGCAACCGGCTCTCACCGGGCCGCCGGCCCAGCAGACCGCCACCGAGGAGGAGTCGTGCTGATCGAGGTCCTGGTCGTGGACGACGACACCCGCGTGGCGCGCGTCAACGCCGCCTACGTCGAGAAGGTGCCCGGCTTCCATGTGGCCGGCGAGGCGCACAGCGCCGCGGACGCGCTGCGGCAGCTGGAGGCGCTGCCCCACGTCGACCTGGTCCTCATGGATCACTACCTGCCCGACGAGACGGGCCTGGCGGTCGTGCAGGAGATGCGCCGACGCGGCCACCAGACCGACGTGATCATGGTGACGGCGGCGCGGGACGTGACGACCGTGCAGGCGGCGATGCGGCACGGCGCGCTGCAGTACCTGGTCAAGCCGTTCGCCTTCGCGGGCCTCAGGGCAAGGCTGGAGGCGTACGCCGAGCTGCGGCGCACCCTGGACGGCGGCGGCGAGGCGGAACAGGCCGAGGTCGACCGCATCTTCGGTGCCCTCTCCTCGCCGGCGGAGCCCGATCTGCCCAAGGGGCACTCCCCGACCACGGTGGAGCTGGTCCGCAGGTCTCTGATGAACGCCGAGGGGCCGCTGTCGGCGCAGGAGATCGCCGACCGCACCGGGGTGAGCCGGCAGACCGCCCAGCGCTATCTGAAGCTCCTGGAGCGCACGGGGCGGGCCAGACTGACCCTCAAATACGGCGACGCGGGCCGCCCGGAACACCGTTACGTGTGGGCGACCCGCGCGTGAGGGAGGTACCTCGCGCTCAGCCTGTGGTGCTCAGCCTGTGGTGCTCTGCGCGGCCTTCGCGACGAACTCGGTCGTGTATGTCCTGTCGAGGTCCACGTCGGCGTTCTGGATGTTGGGGTTGAACGCCTTGAGGACCTTCTCGACGGTCTCGGGGCCGTCCTTGGGCATCACGCCGTCCTTGGTGAACATCGGCAGCGTGTTCTTGATGGCCACCGCGTACAGCAGCTTGTTGCCCTGCGAGTAGTCGGCGGGCATCTTGTCGGCGATCTGGGTGGCGCTGTGGGTGGACATCCACTTGAGCGTCTTGACGAATGCATTGGCCAACTTCTGGACGGTCTCCTTGTGACCGTTGACCCAGTCCGTCTGCATGTACAGGCTCGACGACGGATACGGACCGCCGAGTGCCTCCTCGGATCCTTGGGGCGTGCGCATGTCCAGGAGGATCTTGCCGGCCTTCTTGTCCAGGATGGTCGCGACGGTCGGGTCGGTCGTCATGCCGCCGTCGATGGAGCCCTGCTGGAGGGCCGAGATGAAGGTCGGTCCCGCGCCGACGGCGACCGGGGTGAAGTCGCTGACCTTCACGCCGTTCTTGACGGCGAGGTACTTGGTGAGGAAGTCGGTCGAGGAGCCGAGGCCCGTGACGCCGAGCTTCCTGCCCTTGAAGTCCTTGGCCGACGTGATGTCGCCGGCCGCCTTGTTCGAGACGATCTCCACCTCACCGGGCGCCTGCGAGAACTGCACGACCGACTCCACCTCCTTACCCTTGACCTGCAGGTCAAGGGTGTGGTCGTAGAAGCCGACGGCCCCCTGGACCTGGCCGGAGACGAGCGCGGTCTCGGCCTGGACACCGGCGGGCTCGCTCAGCAGCTCCACGTCGAGTCCCTCGGAGTCGAAGTAGCCGAGCCGCTGGGTGAGCATCGCGGGCAGGTAGATGACCTTGTCGAGGCCACCGACCATGATCTTGACCTTGGTTCCCTTGCCGTCGCCCTTGCTTCCGGAGTCGGCCGACGCCGTACTGGCGGCGTCGTTGGCACAGGCGGTGAGCGAGCAGAGGGCGAGCAGGCCGGCGGCGGCCAGGGAGGTGAGTCTGGCGGTCTTGCGCATGCGGTTCACGTCCTTGTGAGGGGTGGTGCGGAAAGGGCTGGAGCTGGGGAGGAGGCGGCTGCCGTGGACGGGCTCAGCTGTCGGAACCCGTCGGCTTCCAGCGGAAGATGCGGCGCTCGGCGAAGGTGAGCAGCCCTTCGGCGAGGAGTGCGACGACGGCGAGAATGACCATCGCGGCGTACACGCCGGCGGCGTTGAAGGTGCCCTGCGACTGCGCGACGAGCAGGCCGATGCCCTTGGTCGCGCCGATGTACTCGCCGACGATCGCGCCGATGAGGGCGAAGCCGAAGCTGACATGCAGGCTGGTGAAGATCCACGAGGTCGCGGACGGGATGACGACCTGAAGCGTGACCCTGCGGTCGCTCGCGCCGAGGATGCGGGCGTTGGCGACCAGGTTGCGGTCGACCTCTCGGGCGCCCTGGAAGGCGTTGAAGAAGACCGGGAAGAAGACCAGGACAACGGCCGAGGCCACCTTGGAGGCCGGTCCGAGTCCGAACCAGATCACGAAGATGGGGGCGAGGACGATCCTCGGTATGGAGTTGAGCACCTTGATGTATGGACCAAGGACATCGGCAAGCAAGGTGATCCGCCCCAGCGCAATACCGAAGACCACACCGGCCACCACACCCACGACCCAGCCCAGCAGCGCCTCGTACAGCGTGTACCAGATCTGTTCGCCCAACGAGCCGAGTGCGGTCCCGTGCGTCACCCAGGTCCAGATCTGGTCCCAGATCTTCGAGGGCATGGAGAAGTTGAAGGGATCGATGATCTCGGCCCGCGAGAGCGCTTCCCACAGACCGAGGACGGCCACCAGGAGCAGCACCCGGGACGCGGTGACGACGATCCGGCGTCTGCGGGCGGCACGCGCGCGTGAGTGCGCGCGGCCGGTCTTGTCGCCGGAGTCCGTCAGGGCTGGTGCGACCTGAGCCTCGGGCATGACGTCAGGCGACATGGGCGGCGCTCCTCTCGCGAGTGATGCGGACCTCTTCGCCGAGGGACTCCCAGATCTCGCGGTAGATCTCGATGAACCGCGGCTCCAGTCGCACCGACTCGACCTTGCGCGGCCGCGGCAGGTCGATGTCGAAGACCTGCTTGACGGTGGCGGGTCCGGCCGTCATCACGACGACCTTGTCGGCCAGCGCGATGGACTCCTCCAGGTCATGGGTGACGAAGACGACGGAGGCGCCGGTGCCCTCCCACAGTTCGAGGAGTTCGTCGGACATCAGGGCCCGGGTCTGCACGTCGAGCGCGGAAAACGGCTCGTCCATGAGCAGGATCTCGGGATCGTTGACGAAGGTGGCGGCGAGCGCGACCCGCTTGCGCATGCCTCCGGAGAGCTGATGGGGGTAACGGTCCTCGAAGGCCGCGAGACCGACCCGGGCCAGCCATTCCCGCGCCTTCTGCCTGGCCTCCGCCTTGGGCACACCGCGGAAGCGAGGGCCGGCCATGACATTGGACAGGACCGTGCGCCAGGGGAAGGTGGCGTCCTGCTGGAAGACGAAACCGACCTTGTCCCCGACTCCCCGCACCGGCTCCCCGACGACCAGGACCTCGCCCTCGGAGGGCTCCTCCAACCCGCTGACCAGTGTCAACGTAGTCGACTTGCCACAGCCCGTGGGCCCGACGACCGCCACGAACTCCCCACGCCCCACCGTGAGGTCAAGTCCCCTGACGGCCGTGTGCAGACCCCCCGACGGGGTCCGGAATGTCTTGCTCGCGCCCCGCAGCTCGATGGCGGGGCTGGTGTCTGCGCTCATGGCCGGGGACGGTAGATGTGGCCTGCGCCACGGCATCAGGCTTCTGGGCACATGCCGTTCTTTTGCCTGCAACAGCCTGTTGTGCTCGTTTTGCGCGCGCTACAAACAGCGAAGCCGAAACACGGGTGTTACGCCCGCCAGGCCTTGAGGGAAAGAGGCCCGATGATTGACGTCCTGGTCGTGGACGACGACTTCCGCGTCGCCGAGATCAACGCGAAGTACGTGGGGAAGGTTCCCGGCTTCCGGGTCGCGGCCCGCGCCCACAGCGCTGCCCAGGCACTGGCCAGCGTGCAGCGCGGGACCATCGACCTGGTCCTGCTCGACCACTACCTTCCCGACCAGACGGGTCTCGAACTCGTCCACCGCATGCGGGAACAGGGCCACGGCACCGACGTCATCATGGTCACGGCAGCAGGGGACGTGACCACCGTCCAGGCCGCCATGCGCCTGGGCGCCCTCCACTACCTGGTCAAACCCTTCACCTTCGCGGCCCTGCGCACCCGCCTGGACTCCTACGCCGCCCTGCGCCGCACCGTCGACCGGGTCGGCGGCCGCGGCATCGCCGGTCAGGAACAGGTCGACAGGATCTTCAGCGCCCTGCGCACCACACCGGCTCCGGCCTCCCCCGGCCTGCCCAGCGGCCACTCGGAGCCGACCACGGACCTCATCTGCCGCGTCCTGCACCACGCCGAGCACCCGCTGTCGGCCCACGAGGTCGCCGCCGAGACCGGCCTGAGCCGCTCCACCGCCCAGCGCTACCTCCGCCACCTCGAACAGGCCGGTCGCCTCCGCCTGACCCTCAGATACGGCGACACGGGGCGGCCGGAGCACCGTTACGCCTGGGTGGCGCCCTAGCCGTACGCCGCGAAAGACCTCGTCGACAGACGCCGTACGGCGACGGCTGGTGTCGCCGACGAAGGCGGATGCCGTACGACGACGAGGGCGCCGCCCGCTCACTGTCGCCGCCGCCCCTACACGGCTCCCGCCCCGGTGAGCGACCGTACCTCGGTCTCCGCGTGCTTGGCCTCGTCGGCGACCTCCGCCGAGGTGACCGTACCGAGCCAGCCCGCGACGAAGCCCAGCGGAATGGAGACCAGCCCGGGGTTCTGCAGCGGGAAGTACTGGAAGTCGACGCCGGGGAAGAGGGATTCGGGGCTGCCGGACACCACGGGCGACAGCAGCACCAGAACCATGGCCGGGATCAGTCCGCCGTAGACCGACCAGACGGCGCCCCGGGTGGTGAACCCACGCCAGAACAGCGAGTAGAGCAGCACCGGGAGATTCGCGGACGCGGCGACGGCGAAGGCGAGGCCCACCAGGAAGGCCACGTTGAGATCGCGGGCCAGCAGACCGAGGGCGATGGCGATCACGCCGATCCCGACGGCGGCGGTCCTGGCCACGGCCACCTCACTGCGCGGCTTGGCCCTTCGGCGCCGTAGTGAGGCGTACAGGTCATGGGCGACGGAGGCGGAGGAGGCGAGGGTGATGCCGGCGACCACGGCGAGGATCGTGGCGAAGGCGACGGCGGCGACGATCGCGAACAGAACCGTTCCTCCCGTGGAGTCGGTGCCGCCGCCCAGGTCGAGGGCCAGGAGGGGGACCGCGGTGTTCCCCGCGGCGTTGGATCCCCGGACCGTCTCGGGACCCACGATCGCCGCGGCACCGAACCCGAGGACGATCGTCATCAGGTAGAAGCCGCCGATGAGCCCGATCGACCAGACCACCGAACGCCGTGCGGCGCGTGCGGTGGGCACGGTGTAGAAGCGGGACAGGATGTGCGGCAGCCCCGCCGTGCCGAGCACGAGAGCGAGTCCCAGGCTGATGAAGTCAAGGCGGGCGGTCCAGTCTCCGCCGTACTTCAGACCGGGTGCCAGGAACGACTTGCCGTGGCCGCTGCGTTCCGCCGCCGTGAGCAGCAACTGGTCGATGTCTCCGTGGAACCGCACCAGCACGAGCACGGTCAGCGCGACGGTCCCACCCAGCAGCAGGACCGCCTTGACGATCTGGATCCAGGTCGTCGCCCGCATCCCTCCCAGGGACACATAGATCACCATGAGCGCCCCGACGGCGATCACGGTCCAGGACTGGGCCGCCTGGCTGGTGCCTCCGAGCAGCAGCGCAACCAGGCTGCCCGCGCCCACCATCTGCGCCACCAGATACAGAACGGACACCGTGACCGAGGAAGTTCCCGCCGCGATCCGCACCGGCCGCTCGCTCATCCGCGCCGCGACCACGTCAGCGAGGGTGAACCGCCCGCAGTTGCGCACCAGTTCGGCGACGAGGAACAGCACCACCAGCCAGGCCACGAGGAAGCCCACCGAATAGAGCATCCCGTCGTACCCGAAGAGCGCGATGAGCCCGGAGATACCGAGGAAGGACGCGGCCGACATGTAGTCGCCCGCGATGGCAAAACCATTCTCCATCGGCGAGAACAGCCGCCCGCCCGCGTAGAACTCCTCCGCCGAACCGTGCCGGTGGCGGCTCACCCAGGTCGTGATCCCCAGCGTGACCGCGACGAACGCGCTGAACAGCAGCAGCGCCAGAGTCTGGTGGTCTCCCGTCACGATGTCGCACCACCCCGGGCCGTACGCGTCAGTTCCTGGGTGTCCCACCGCAGTTCGAGTGCGGCCCGGTCCCGGCGCAGTCTCGCGTGCCGGGCGTAGGCCCAGGTCAGCAGGAAGGTGGTGAAGAACTGTCCGAGTCCCGCGACCATCGCCACGTTCACCGCGCCGGCCACCGGCCGTGCCATCAGTCCGGGCGCACTCGTCGCCGTCACCACGTAGACCACGTACCAGGTGAAGAACCCGATGCCCGCCGGCACCACGAACCTCCGGTACCTGCTGCGCACCTCCTGGAAGGCCGCGCTGCGCTGCACCTCGAGGTAGACGTCAGCAGCCGCTGCGGCACGGTCCTCGCGCTGCGCGCGTGCCGTGGCGACCGGGGCCACGGGGGTGCCGTCGCCGCCCGTCTCGCCCCAGCCGGAGGCGAGCTCGTCGTACCAGGGGTCGTCGTACCGCACCCCGGCGGACGCTTCGGTGCGGGCCATATCGAGGCCGTCGTGGTTCTCGGCCGGGCTGTCGGCATCACCCTCGCTTCCGCGAGGACGAGCGTTGCTTGACTGCATGCCCAAGGATGGACAGAACGGGAAGATCCCCGACTCTTCTTCCCCGCGCTCTTCACCCCATCAGGTGACTCCTCCCATCGGTGGCCGTACAAGCCCCTTCGCATAGGCGTAACGCACCGCCTGGGCCCGGTCCTTGATTCCCGTCTTGGCGAAGAGGTTGTTGATGTGGGTCTTCACCGTGGCGGTCGAGACATGCAGTTCGCGGGCGATCTCCTGATTGGTCAGCCCTTCGGCGATCAGCGCCAGCACTTCGACTTCCCGGGCGGTGAGCCCGTCGGGTGCCTCCGCAGGTGCCGGCTGCGGCGGTTCGGGGTCCGACAGCCGCTCCAGCAGCCGCCGTTGGATACTCGGGGACAGTCCGGCGTCCCCGGAGAGGACGCTCTGCACGGCCCGCACGATCTCGTCGCCACCGGCGTCCTTGGTGAGATAACCGCGCGCCCCCGCCTTGAGCGCGGGGAACAGCGACTCGTCGTCTGCGAAGGTCGTCAGCACCACGACCTGGGTCGCGGGGTACTCGGCCCGGATCCTCCGGGTCGCCTCCACCCCGTCACAACGGGGCATGCGCAGGTCCATCAGCACCACGTCCGGGGCGAGTTCGGCGACGAGCTCCACCGCCTCCTCCCCGTCCCCGGCCGCGCCCACGACCTCGACTCCGGGCAGCAGACCGAGCAGCATCACGATGCCTTCGCGCACCACGGTCTGGTCGTCCGCGACCACCACCCGCGCGGGCTTCGTCTCCGCCCCCTCCGTCATACCGGCACCTTCAACGTCACCACGAACCCTTCGTCGTCCGGCCCGGCGTGCAGCGAACCACCCAGCAGTTCGGCGCGCTCCCGCATCCCCAGCAGACCGTACCCGCCTCCGGTGGTGGTGAGTTCACCCGGCGAACCACCCGAGTCCCGCACGACCAGCGTCACCTGCTCCTCGCCGTACTCCAGCCGCATCCGGACCCTGGCCCCCGGCGCATGTTTGCGGACATTGGTCAGGGCCTCCTGCGCGACCCTGCGTACGGCCTGCGACGCCTCGACCGGCAGCGGTCTGCGCTCACCCGAAATGGTGGTCTCGGCTCCGTCGGCCGTCCCGACGAGCTCGCTCAGGAAGTCCTCCAGCGGAGTCATGTCCCCGCGCAGAGCCGACAGCGCCTGCCGGGTCTCCGCGAGACCGTCGCGAGCCATGCCCCGGGCCGCCACCACCCTTTCGAGGATCTGATCCCGGTCCGCACCCCCCTCGATCAGCAACCGGGCCGCCTCCAGGTGGACGAGCTGGGCCGAGAGACTGTGGGCCAGCACGTCGTGGATCTCCCGAGCGATCCGGGCCCGCTCCGCGAGCGCCGCCGACTCCGCCTCGGCCGCCCGCGCGGCCCGCTCCTGTGTGAGCAGCCGCTGGGCGTTGCCACGGGCCTCGGCGTCCAACCGCAGGACGTAACCGGCCAGGGACAGCCCCGCGGTCGTGGCCAGGGTGGTCAGCCACACGTCGTCGTTGAAGGCGGCGTAGAAGGCGAGAGCGACCACGGTCACGGGCAGGGCGGCGGCGATGGGCAGCCGTTCCAGAGCGGTGATCGCGCAACCGCACCACAGCACGAGGGCGACGACCCCGAAGTGGGCGGCCTGGGCGGCGACCGCGATCGTCAGGAGGACGCCGTAGAGCGCCAGGGAAGGCCAGAGCCGGTGCGCCAGGGTGGTGCGGAAGAGGGCCCAGGCAACGACGGCGGACAGGAGGATTCCCGTCACTGCTCCGAGCACGCCCCAGCCCTGCACGCGGCTGCTGTGGAAAGCGCCCCACAGGAGCATGACGAGCACCAGCGACCGCGTGACCCAGCCGAGCAGCCGCCGAGGACGCGTGGTCGCCTCACGCCCGAGCGCCTCCCGGGAGGGCCAGCGGGTCCAGACGTTGTCCGTCACACACGTTCCTTCCCCGAGGACCGGACCATGGGCTGACCGTACGCCGGGGCGGGTGCGGCGGCAGGGCTCAGGGAACGCGCTCGCCAGTCGAGGGTCCCGGAGCGCACGAGCAGGGTGGCCGCGAGGGCGAGCAGCAGCGCGGAGGAGTCCTGGTGGACACCGAGCGCCGCGCCGAGCGCGAAGAGGCCGAGACGCAGTCCGATTCCGACGGCCCAGACAGCCCCGCTCGCCTTGGTGCTCCTGCTCCACACCGCGCCGTCCGGTTCGGTCCATATCCGGTTCGTCCAGGCCCAGCCGGCCCCGATGGCAAGGCCGGTGAGGAGTTCGGCGGTCAGCAGGGCGATCGATGCCGTGCGGTGCTGGGCGTCGACCAGTCCCGGCTCGCGCAGGGCCACGACAGCCAGGACGACGGGCAGCAGCCACCAGCGCCGCCCGGTGTCGATCCGGCTCGCCCGGAACTGCCGGGCGATCACCACGACCACCGCGACCACGATCAGCAACGCATCGACGAGCCCGGACATCACAGCCTCCGTGAGCGAGGAAGGGACTGCCGGCAGCGGACGCCGCCGACACCTTCGAAGCTACGGAAATCCGCAGGTCGCGAGATCGGAGCGGGGGTGGATCACGGGTGGATTCCCAGGCTGCCGGGTTCTCCACCCAGGGGTGGACAGCCCGGGGTCGCGACGGCTGACCCCGCCGCAGCGCCAGTCCCGCCACGGGCCGCTGCCGCCTGCCACCTCCCACGGGCCGCTGCCGCCTCCCACCTCACGCCTCACGCCTGCCGCCTGCCGCCTGCCGCCTGCCGTGAACGGTCAGCCGGGCGTGACAGACGAGGCGACGGAGCACGAAGGCCTCCGTGCGGTGAGGACGACACTCCCCTTGCACACGGAGGCCTCAGGCCCAGGCACCTACCAGGACATCCGCCGAAGTTCAGCGCAGCGCTACGCGTCGATGCGCGACCGATCCAGCGTCGCCGCCGAGCCCGAGATGAATTCCTTCCGCGGCGCCACGTCGTTGCCCATCAGCAGATCGAAGACCTGCTCGGCAGCCTCCAGGTCGGCGAGGTTGATCCGCCGCAGAGTCCGGTGCCGTGGGTCCATGGTCGTCTCGGCCAGTTGGTCGGCGTCCATCTCACCGAGACCCTTGTACCGCTGGATGGAGTCCTTGTACCGGACCCCCTTGCTCTGGAACTCCAGCAGCTTCTCGCGCAGCTCGCGGTCCGAGTACGTGTAGACGTACTTGTCCTGCCCCTTCTTCGGCTGGACCAGCTCGATGCGGTGCAGCGGCGGCACAGCGGCGAAGACCCGGCCCGCCTCGACCATGGGCCGCATGTAGCGCTGGAACAGCGTCAGCAGCAGGCATCGGATGTGTGAGCCGTCGACGTCGGCGTCGGTCATCATGATGATCTTGCCGTAGCGGGCCGCGTCGATGTCGAAGGTCCGGCCGGACCCCGCTCCTATGACCTGGATGATCGCACCGCACTCGACGTTCTTGAGCATGTCGGTGACGGACGACTTCTGAACGTTGAGGATCTTGCCCCGGATGGGCAGCAGCGCCTGGAACTCGGAGTTCCGGGCGAGCTTCGCGGTACCGAGCGCGGAGTCGCCCTCGACGATGAACAGTTCGCTGCGGTCGACGTCGTCGCTGCGGCAGTCGGCGAGCTTGGCGGGCAGCGAGGAGGTCTCCAGGGCCGTCTTGCGGCGCTGTGCGTCCTTGTGCTGGCGGGCCGCGATACGCGTGCGTGCGGCGGAGACCGCCTTCTCCATGACGACCCGGGCCTGGGCTGCGGCATCCCGCTTCGTGGAGGTCAGGAACGCCTTGAGCTCCTTGGAGATCACGGTGTTCACGATGCGGCGGGCCGCCGAGGTGCCGAGGACCTCCTTGGTCTGGCCCTCGAACTGCGGCTCGGCGAGGCGAACGGTGACGACCGCGGTCAGGCCCTCGAGAGCGTCGTCCTTGACGATGTCGTCCTCGGCGACACGCAGCATCTTCTTGGCGCGCAGCACCTCGTTCATCGTCTTGGTGACGGCCTGCTCGAAGCCGGCCACATGGGTGCCGCCCTTGGGAGTGGCGATGATGTTGACGAACGACCTCAGGGTCGTGTCGTAACCGGTCCCCCAGCGCATCGCGACGTCCACGCCGAGTTCGCGGGTGACCTCGGTGGGCGTCATCTGGCCGTGGTCGTCGAGGACCGGGACGGTCTCCTTGAAGCTGCCCTGGCCGGAGAAGCGGAGGACGTCGTTGACCGGCTTGTCGGAGGCCAGGTACTCGCAGAACTCGCTGATGCCTCCGTCGAAACGGAACGACTCCTCGCCCTTGCTGCCGCCTTCGCCCAGGCCGTACTCGTCACGGACGACGATGGTCAGGCCGGGCACCAGGAACGCGGTCTGGCGAGCGCGCTGGTGGAGGTTGTCCAGGGAGAGCTTGGCGTCCTTGAGGAAGATCTGCCGGTCGGCCCAGTACCGCACGCGCGTGCCGGTCCGGGTCTTGGGGATCCTCTTGGTCTTGCGCAGGCCGCTCGCGGCGTCGAACTTGGCGTCGGGGCCGTTCGCCGCGAAGGCACCCGGAACGCCGCGCCGGAAGCTGATCGCGTGGGTGTTGCCGGCGCGGTCCACCTCGACGTCCAGCCGCGCCGACAGGGCGTTCACCACGGAGGCGCCCACGCCGTGCAGACCGCCGGAGGCGGCGTACGAGCCACCGCCGAACTTGCCGCCGGCGTGCAGCTTGGTCATGACGACCTCGACGCCGGACAGGCCCGTCTTGGGCTCGACGTCGACCGGGATGCCACGGCCGTTGTCCCGGACCTCCACGGAGGCGTCGTCGTGGAGGATCACCTCGATGTGGTCGCAGTATCCGCCCAGGGCCTCGTCGACGGAGTTGTCGATGATCTCCCACAGACAGTGCATCAAGCCACGGCTGTCGGTTGATCCGATGTACATACCAGGGCGCTTGCGTACGGCCTCGAGCCCCTCGAGGACGAGCAGGTGCCGCGCGGTGTAGTTGGACCCGTCCCGGTCTGCTCCTGCCAGCAGAGCTGTGGACGGCACGGACGTCTCGGCGGTCACGCGGTTCGCTCCTCGCTGAATTTCAGGTGGGGCCCTTGTGGGTAAGGGCGCGGCTTCGGTCGCCGCCAAGAGGGTACCGAGGCCTGGTAGAGCCGTTGTAACGCCACCCTCGTGCGGAAACACAGAGTAGTCCAGGGTCGCATGCCTGTTCGATCCCTCGATGGGGTGAAGTACATATCACGTTCCCTTGGGGGCATGAACCATTTAGGCTCCGGGCACGTCCTCATGAACAACCGGCAAGCCAGCCGGGAGGACCGACCTTGACCGACAGCGCGAAACCGTAAGACACACAGACACGCAATACGGCACATTCGCCGCCAAACCGGCAGCAGCCGGCCGTCCGGAAAATTTCTCTCTGGGTGAAGCCCCGAGCGGGAACGTTTTGGGGCTGGTTGGATGTTGACCCTGGTACGACAGCTCGTCGAGCTAGAGAAGAGGCGACGTGACTACTGTTCTGACCCCCGCGAGCCCGCTGACGGCCGCTGACCGCTGCGACCGCTGCGGCGCCCAGGCGTACGTGCGCGTCGTGCTGCTCAGCGGCGGAGAACTGCTCTTCTGCGCCCACCACGGTCGCAAGTTCGAGCCGGAACTCAAGAAGATCGCCGCTGAGATACAGGACGAGACGGAGCGGCTCACGGCCGTTCCCGCATCCGTATCAGAAGAAGAGCGCTGACACTTCGCGTCCACGACGAGCCAGCTCCGGCACAGGCCGGCACAAGGGCGGCTGTCCCTGCTCCCAGGGGCAGTCGCCCTTGCTCATGCCTTTACGATGCGCTCAGCGCGCCCAAGGCGCTGTCACGCGGCCCCTCGGTGCCGGTCGGCCGCCGCATTGCGACCGTCCCAGCCCAGCGTCCGCATGACGTCGGACACACGGGCATAGACACCAGGACGGCCCGCTCGTCCACAGCCGCTCCCCCACGACACCAGCCCGATCAGCTTCCCCCGGGCGACCAGCGGCCCACCGCTGTCCCCCTGGCAGGCGTCACGACCACCCGAGTCCTCCCCTGCGCACAGCATGCTGTCGGCCCGGTAGGTGCCCTCGGCGCCGCCCGGATAGGCCCTCTCGCAGTCCGCGTCGGCCAGTACGTGCACGTTGGCCGCCCGCAGACTGCGCGCGTAGTCGCCGCCCCCCGTGACGTCACCCCAGCCGTACACCGTGGCGCCGGCTCCCGGCTCGTACGCGGCGTCACCGGCGGGCGCCATGGCGATGACCGCGTTCTGCGGCAACGGCTCGGCGAGGGTGAGGACGGCGAAGTCCCCGGCGTTGCTCTGCGGGTCGTAGCCGGCATTAACCCATGCTCCACGTATGGCGATCTCCTTGCCCTGGTCCGAGAGCAGATCCGTACGGGCCGCGATGACGCGGAAGTCTTTCACCTGCTCGGCCGGTGCTCCCAGGACGTCCTCGCCCATGCAGTGGGCCGCGGTGAGCACCGTGGTCGGGCCGACGGCGACACCGCCGCAGAACTGCCCGGCGCGCGTACCTCCGAACCGGTCACGGGTGGACAGAGCCACCGTCCAGGGCGCCTGGGACACATCGACGGGGAATCCCCCGAGGACGACGCTGTCGGCGGCCACGGGGGCGGCCGACGCCAGCGGTATGGCCGCCGCCACGGCTGCCAGAATCAGCGGCCGGGCCAGCGCCCGGGAAATGGGGTGACGCATGCATGCTCCTCACTCCGGGTGGTGATCGGAAACCCAGAGTCATGCAGGGCGCCTGTACGCGCAGCACGAAGGCCCGGTCCCTGACGAGGGATCGGGCCTTCGGTGTCGTACGACGACGACCTAGTCGAGGTAGTCGCGCAGCACCTGCGAACGCGACGGGTGGCGCAGCTTCGACATGGTCTTCGACTCGATCTGGCGGATGCGCTCGCGCGTGACGCCGTAGACCTTGCCGATCTCGTCGAGGGTCTTCGGCTGACCGTCGGTGAGGCCGAAGCGCATCGATACGACGCCCGCCTCGCGCTCGGACAGGGTGTCGAGGACGGAGTGCAGCTGCTCCTGCAGGAGTGTGAAGCTGACCGCGTCGGCCGGGACGACGGCCTCGGAGTCCTCGATGAGGTCACCGAACTCGCTGTCGCCGTCCTCGCCCAGCGGGGTGTGGAGCGAGATGGGCTCGCGGCCGTACTTCTGGACCTCGATGACCTTCTCGGGGGTCATGTCGAGCTCCTTGGCCAGCTCCTCCGGAGTGGGCTCGCGGCCCAGGTCCTGGAGCATCTGGCGCTGCACGCGCGCGAGCTTGTTGATGACCTCGACCATGTGCACCGGGATACGGATGGTGCGGGCCTGGTCGGCCATCGCGCGGGTGATCGCCTGACGGATCCACCAGGTGGCGTACGTGGAGAACTTGTAGCCCTTGGTGTAGTCGAACTTCTCGACCGCGCGGATCAGACCGAGGTTGCCCTCCTGGATGAGGTCCAGGAAAAGCATGCCGCGGCCGGTGTAGCGCTTGGCCAGGGAGACCACCAGACGGAGGTTGGCCTCCAGGAGGTGGTTCTTGGCGCGGCGGCCGTCCTCGGCGATGATCTCCAGCTCGCGCTTGAGCTTGGGGGCGAGCTTGTCGGCGTTGGCCAGCTTGTCCTCGGCGAACAGTCCGGCCTCGATGCGCTTGGCGAGCTCGACCTCCTGCTCGGCGTTGAGCAGCGGGACCTTGCCGATCTGCTTGAGGTAGTCCTTGACCGGGTCGGCGGTGGCACCGGCCACGGCGACCTGCTGGGCAGGCGCGTCGTCCTCGTCGTCGTCGGAGAGGACGAAGCCCTTGTTCTCGGCCCCCTCCTCTTCCTCTTCGCCGGGCTTGATCTCCTCGAGGACCTCTTCCTCGATGACCTCGGCGTCGTCCTTCTTGGCGGTCGTCTTCTTGGCCGCCGCCGTCTTCTTGGTGGCGACGGTCTTCTTCGCGGCCGCCTTCTTGGTGGCGACCGCCTTCTTCGCGGCGGGCTTCGTGGGCGCTTCGCCCTCGACTGCGGGCTCAGCGGCGGGAGCCGCCGGGGTGGCGGTGGCGGTGGCCTTCTTGGTGGTCACCGTCTTCGCCGCGACCGTCTTGGTGGCGGTGCGCTTGGCCGGACTCTTCGCTGCGACGCTCTTTCGGGTGCGCTTGGGCTCCGCGGCACTGACCATCAGCGTCACACCCTCTTCCTCGAGGATCTGGTTGAGGCTGCGCAGTACGTTCTTCCACTGAGTGGCCGGAATCTGGTCAGCTTCGAAGGCCCGACGCACGTCATCGCCGGCGATCTGCCCCTCGGCCTTTCCCCGCTCAATGAGAGCCATGACAGAGACGGACTCGGCGATCTCCGGCGGGAGCGTACGGGATGTGCTGGCCGACACGAACAACCTCTCGGAACGTTGGAAAACGGCTTCCGGCCCCGTCCACAACGGACAGGAGCCGACCACCGGCCTGGGAGTGGCCGACGGCGCGGGCGGGGGGCCGGGAGGATGCACAGCGCCTGAAACGGCGTCCGTATTCCCTCCGCGGCTGTCACCTCTTAGGTCATCGCGCTGTTCCCGCGAGCGTTACGCCCAATCTGCGTGGCCCGAGTCACACCCCGTAAGCGGCCAAAAACGGTCAGACACGGACAGACAAGGTCACCCAGCGGTTCGGACCAGCAAAGCCCCGGGGTACGTCACCGCGCCGTCGGACCCCGCAGGATCCTTGGGAATCCTGCGGGGTCCGACGGAGGGCGGCTCGGCGGCCGGACGATGCCGCAGGAGCAGAAGGGCATCCTCGGCCGCGCCGCCCGCGCCGCGCGGTCAGTGCTCGCGCGGCGCCGGCACCACACGCTCGACCTCGGGATGAACGGTGAGCAGTTGACGCATGGCCGCTTCGGCCGCCGCGGCATCGCCGGTGGCGAGGGCGTCGACGATACGTCCGTGATGCGCCAAGGACGTCTCGTTCGGCCGGTCACAGCCGGTGACCGGGTTGCCGGAGACCTGGAGGGCGGCGGAGACGATCCCGGAGAGATGCTCCAGCATGCGGTTGCCCGCGAGCTGGATGAGCAGGGAGTGGAACTCGGCGTCGGCACGGGAGAAGGTGAGCGCGTCACCCTGGCTCATGGCGTGCCCCATGATCTCGACCATGTCACCGAGGCGCTGCTGGACGTCCTCCCGGCCATGTCCCGCGGCCAGGCGCGCGGCGAGCGGCTCGATCGTCCAGCGCAGCTCGCTCAGCTCGCGGCGCTGGTCGTCGCGCTGCGGTCCGTAAGCCCGCCATTCGATGATGTCCGGGTCCAGCAGGTTCCAGTCGCTGACGGGACGCACGCGCGTACCGACGTTCGGCCGGGCACTGACCAGACCCTTGGCCTCCAGGACGCGGAGCGACTCACGGACGACGGTGCGGGAGACCTCGAAACGCTGGCCGATCTCCTCGGGGACCAGCGGCCGGTCGGCTCCCAGGTCACCGGAGACGATCATCTGACCCAGCTGCTGGACGAGTTGGCCGTGCAGTCCGCGCCCGCGGTTGCCCGCGGCCCGTCGGCCCACGCGGCCCAGCTCCGGGTCCGAGCCGTCCCAGACGGAGGCTCCGACGCGGCCTGCGGCCGGGGCCTCGGCGTAGGAGTAGCGGTCGAGATCGCCCGGGCCGGCCAGACCGGAGTCGGCGGAGCGGGCGGCGGTCATCATGGTGTGCGCAAGGGTACTCACGGATCCTTTGTCGGCGCCGCCTCCAACTCCCTTGAGGTCTTTGGTGAAAAGCACACGAAAGGGTGATCGCTCACCCCGTCGCAATTGACGCCTTATCGGAAAGAAATGCGCTTTCGTCGGGAAGTTGTGCGCAGGCCGGGACCGGAAGCGCACGGACGGTCGTCATCGGACCCTGCTACGCAGGGTCGTGAGCAGATATGCGCACAGCAGAGCGGTCAGCGACAACGCCAGCGCCCCGCCCACCGGTTGAGCGATCACCCGCACCGCTCCGACGAGATAGCGCTCTCCGCCGAAGGGCCACTGCGGCAGGAAGACCTCGCGCAGCCGCGCGGGAAGACCCGTCGCCGCTCGCACGGACGCCCCCTCCAGGGCTCTTTGCACGAGGGGTACGACGAGAACGGGCACAGCGACCACCGCGGCGAGCCCGGCCGTGGTGGACCGGAAGACGCCGGCGGCCAGGACCCCGGACCAGGCACAGCCGGCCACGAGCCCGAACCAACTCACGCTCAGCGCCGGCCAGTCCGCGGGAACTTCCGTGAGTTCCCGTCCGTAGACGAGATAGAGCACTTCGGCGTCGCAGCCCACCGTGAGAAAGGCTAGTGCCAGCGCGGCGACAGTGGCGACGGCGAGTTTCGCGGTGAGCAGCCCGAGCCGACGGGGCACGGTACCGCGGTCCGCGGCCAGGGCGGGGTGGCGGAACTCGTCGCCGAACGCGAGCGCACCGAGCAGTCCGGCCCCGAGCGCAGCCGGGGGCAGCGGCAGCTCCCTCGGCCATGCGGCCAGCAGCCGCGCCTGCGGGGTGTGACCGACGCGTGCCAGGAGTGCGGCGGTAAAGGCGGACGCGACGAGCACGGCGGCGGCGGTGAGGAACCCAGTGCCGATCCCTGCCGCGCGGCGCAGTTCGTAGCGCAGGGGGCGCAAGGGGCTGGGGGCTGACCTGACGGAGATGGGGGGTGGGAGGGGGGGTAGGGGGGCATGGGCCCCGGAGACGGTGGCGGGGCTCAGAGCGGTGTCACCGCTCTCCGCGGCCTGGGCGCTGCCGGGGTCTGGACTGCAGTGTGCCGTCTGGTCGCCGGGCGCTCTCCGGTCGGCGGGCACCGCCCGCTCACCGCGCAGGTGCGAGCCGCTCGGCGTTGGGGGGTTGTCGTGCGCCTGGCCTCCTCGCACCGCTGTCCCGGCCACCCCGACGGCCTCATTGCCGACGAGCTCGCCGGGCTCCGGCCCCGTGACGCCTGCCCGCACTTCCTGTGCCGCTTCCGCGATCTCACCGGGAAACGGACCCGCGCCGGGCCCCATGTCCCCGATCTCGTCGGCCAGTTGGTGAACCAGGACGCCATGCCGGAAGGCAGTCTCGCCGACGTCGGCACATGTACTGCCGTACACGGACAGACGGTTGCCGCCTTCCCGGACGACTTCGACGGAGCGGTGGGCCGTGCGGGCCTCCTTGGCGAGCAGGGCGGCGAGGCGGGCGGCGTGGGGGGTGCGGACGGCGACACGGGGACGGAGTCTGGTGCGGGCGAACTCCGCGGCCGCCTGGTCTGCGACGAGCCTGCCCTGTTCGAGCGTGATGACGTGATCTGCGGCGCGCGCGGCCTCTTTGGGCTCGGCCGTGGTGAAAAGGACCGTGCCGCCCTGGGCGGCGTGCGCTCGCAGCATGCCGTGCAGCCAGTGGCTCTCCCGAGTGGAGAGTCCGTCGGCGGGAGCGTCCAGCACGAGGGTGTGCGGGTCCGGCAGCAGGGCGCAGGCCAGGCCCAGGCGCCGGTCCATGCCCCGAGACAGGGTGCCGAGCCGCTCGTCGCGCAGGCTGACCAGGCCCACCACTTCGAGCACTTCTTCCGCGCGCCGGACCGGGACACCGGCCGCGGCGCACAGCATGCGCAGATGACCGCGGACCGTGCGCGCGGGATGGCCGGGAACCTCGCCCATGAGGACACCGACCTCGCGCGAGGGGTGCGCGATGCGATGCAGCGGGCGCCCCTTGAAGTAGGTCAGGCCACGGCCCTGTTGGAGTTCGAGCATCAGTCTGAGCGCCGTCGTCTTGCCCGCGCCCGGCGCTCCGAGGAGCGCGGTGACGCGGCCCGCTGGGGCTTCGAAGGACACGTCGTCGACCGCGGGCGGAAGGTCCTTGCGGGAATTGCTGGTCAGTCCGAAGGCCTGGATCACCTGTAGCAAGATAGCGGGTTATGTCCGGTTTTCGGGGCCGTCACACTTCGGGGCGCAGCATCGGGGGGTTGAGAAGAGTGGCGCCGCCGGCCCGGAAGAGCTGGGCGGGGCGGCCGCCCTGTCGCGTGGTGGTGCCGCCGGTGGGGACCAGAAAGCCCGGTGTGCCCGTCACCTTGCGGTGGAAGTTGCGCGGGTCCAGTGCCACGCCCCACACCGCCTCGTAGACCCGGCGCAGCTCTCCGACGGTGAACTCGGGCGGGCAGAACGCGGTGGCCAGCGACGAGTACTCGATCTTGGAGCGGGCGCGCTCCACTCCGTCCGACAGGATCTGCGCATGGTCGAAGGCGAGCGGCACGACCGGCTCACCGTCCCGACCGTAGCCGCCCTGCTGCAGCAGTTCTTCGACGGGCGCCCAGCGTGCGTTGCTGGCGTCACCGCCTGCCCGGGGGGCGGGCAGGTCGGGGGCGAGGGCGAGGTGGGCGACGCTCACCACGCGCATCCGGGGATCACGCTTGGGGTCGCCGTAGGTCGCCAGCTGTTCCAGGTGCGCTCCGTTGTCCTGGACGGGGACGGCCGGGTCATGGGCACGCAGTCCCGTCTCCTCGGCCAGCTCGCGGGCAGCGGCCTGCGCCAGATCCTCATCGGCCCGTACGAAACCGCCGGGAAGCGCCCAACGCCCCTGGAACGGCGGCTCGCCCCTGCGTACCGCGAGCGCACACAGGGCGTGACGGCGCACGGTCAGTACGACCAGGTCCACGGTGACGGCGAAGGGCGGAAAGGCTGACGGGTCGTAGGGCATGCGGCGATCATAGTCGTCTGCCTGACGATAAACACTCCCTTCGCGGGTCGCATCGGTGCCTGATCCAGTACCGTCCGAACGGGTCGCGTCCTCCCCTGCCCGCTTCTGTCGGGAACAGCGTCGTTCGAGGTCACGCCCCCAGTTGCAGCCCTTCGGCGGCCTCCTCGACCATGGCGAGCCCGAGTCTGCTGACCCGTACCGCGAACGGGGCCCCCGCAATCCTCAGCCCGGTCAGGCCGAGCTCGCCGAGAGGCGCGCTGCGCACGGGGCGCAGTGTGACGGTCCCCGCCGGGACATCGGGACGGATGCCCGCGAGGGCGCTCAGCACCAGAACTCCGGTGGCCGCTGCCGTGGCCGCTGGGCGGCAGGCCGCCGGGTGAGGAAGGGGAGCGCTCCCGTCGGTGCGCTGCTCACCCGCGTACATCTCGGGGAGCCGGTGGCCGAAGGCCTCAGCCGCGGCCAGCAGGCCGCGCAGGAGCGAGCCGGCCTCCTTCTCGTACCCGGCGGCAGCCAGGCCCGAGACGGCGATGGCCGTCTCGTGGACTCGTACGGCACCGGTGCGATGGCCGAACGGGTTGTATCCCGCCTCTTTCGTGCCCAGTCCGCGCAGCCCCCAGCCCGAGTCCATGGCCGGGCTCCCGAGCAGCCGGGCCAGCTGTTCGGTCTGCGCCCTGTCGAGCAGACCGGGTGCCTGTTCGCCCCCGCCGAGCAGTCCGGTGTCCAGGAGATGGACAGCCGCGGCGCCGAAGTGCGCCACCAGGCGTCCGTCGGGGGCCCGCGCGGCCGCCGGTCGGCCACCGCTGCGGTCCTCGACCCAGAAGTCCGCGCGGAAGGCCATGCGCAGTTCGCGGGCCCACTGCCGCAGCGCCGCCCCGCCGGGTCTGTCGAACGCGTCCAGCAGTTCGGCACCGAGGACGGCAGCGCGATGCGCATGCGCCTGCGTGTCGCAGCGGACGGGGCCGCCGGGCTGTGGGTCGCACAGATAGGTCCCCTCCCCCACGGTCGCCCGGAGCCAGCCCAGACACCGTTCGGCTGTCGGGAGCAGCTCTTGCGTCTCCTGAGGTGAGAGCCCCCATCGGAAGGCCTCCGCGAGGAGAGCGGGAAAGAGCAGGGTTGCCTCGGTACCCGTGCAACAGGCCGGCAGGTGGGCGCCCGCGTCCCGGCGCGGCCCGGGAATCATGCCGGACTGCCTTGTCTGCTCGCGGAGTTGGGTGCGCGCGAGGGTGCGGAGCGTGCCCGCGGCGAGCCCGGTGCCGAGCGGCAGCGTCATCCGGGCCGCGACGAGCGCGTCGGCCGGTGCCAGGCCGCAGCGCCAGGGGGCTCCGGCCGCGAGGTGGGTGTCGGTGGGGTGCGCCGGGTCGCGCAGCAGTAGGGACTGGAGATCGTCGATGCTCGTGTGCAGGAGCGGCTGGACCGCGGGGTGGTCTCCCGTCGCGCGGGCGGAGGCCAGGGGGCTGGTCGCCGCTCGCCCCACGGCGCGGACGGGGCCCGCGCCCTCCAGACGCACGCGCAGCTCCAGGCCGACGGTGCCTCCGGGGGGTAGGTCGAACTCCCAGCGCAGCAGGCCTGCCGACGCGAGGGCGTCGGCGGGTGGTGGGTCGGCCGTGACCGATGCCCCGCCGGTCGCGCAGGACCAGCGCAGACCGCAGTCGTGGACGACGGCGGGCAGTTCGGGTCCTCTTCGGCCCGAGGCGATCGCGCCCAGGTCCGCCAGGTCCGTACCGAGGGCCACCTCCACCGGCAGCCGCAGCGGACGGGCGGCGGCGCTGTGCAGCATGATGCGTTCCGTCCCGTCCGCGTGGCGGGTTCGCTCCACGACGACGTCAGGGTCCGGGCCGCCGCCCTGGGAAACGCACGCGGTGGCCACGAAGCGTGCGCGATCCGCCGCGGTCGTCCGGGCCTGGACCGCGAGCGGCTCACGGCCGGCGACACGGATCTGACACCGGGAGAGCACACGCCTGCCTGCGCGGTAGAAACCCTCCAGCCCTTGACCGGTCAACTGCCCCTGGTCCGTGGAGATGGCGAGGCCCGGGAGCGCCACACAGATGATGACCGAGTGCGCCGGTGGGAGATCAGCTGAGCCTCGAGGGATCGTCGAGGGGTTCTGTGTCGGCTTGGACGGCACGGGTGAAGGAAGGCGGGCAGCACGGTTCGCCGTCGGAGGCGGAGTCCGGCCCTGCCCCGTGGATGTCGGCGGGCGTCGTACGGGCCCCGATGACGGGGGCGGATCACGGTCCCATGACAGCGAGGGAGTGGTGTCCTCCCGATCCTGTTCCGGAGTCGGGTTCGGATTCCGGCGGTGTTCCACCGCCCCCGCGGTGTGCGCGGTGCCTCTCGGAAACATCGGTTCAGGCGTACCGGTGTCCATGGCCCGCGGCAGCGGACCGGCGCTTCCTTTCCACACCGTCGTCGGCACGCCGAGGACGGCGCGGCCGTCGTCGGCGGAGGGCGGAGTCGGCTGATACAAGGGGCGCTTCCTCTGCACTCTGCGCGGCCCGGGCGTGTTCGGCGCCCGGTGCGGGGCTCCTGAAGGGCATGGGCGATGCGGCGGTACGGCCCGGTAGGGGGTTCCGCCACTCAGGTGAACGGGACGGGCCTGTTCAGGGTCACGCCCATGGGCCCGGAAGCCGACCGAATGGCGGCGGGCCAGGGCCGTCGCCCGACGGCACAGATGAGACCAGCCTCGTGCGAGACCCTTCGAGCGGTCGCTCATCGCTTTTCCTCGGTGGCCTCGCCCCCGGGCCGAGTGCCCTCGGCTCGGCGTGCGTCGCCCATGCCCGTGGTGCGGCGGACCGTACCGGGACGCGTACCGCGGGCCGGGCGGGAGCGTGGGCGGGACTCCTCGGCGCAGGGCTGTCGCCCCTCCGTCTCGGCGGGATGGGGACGGGCATCGGCGCGAGCGCCGGGACGCACCCGCTTGCGTCGGCGGGAGGCCGTGGGCGGTGGCATCGGCGGATTCCGGTCGGCACCGGACGGGCACGGCGGCAGCGCGCCTTCGGCAGGGGACGGACACACAGCCAGCGCGTCCTTGGAGTCCCCGGACAGCTCCATGGTTTCTTCGCAGGCGGGCGGGGATGACGCCTGACTCATGCCAGGACCGGGCATGTTCAGCCCCGTCGTGTCCTCGGCCGACTCCACGTCTGCGGACCGAGCGACCTCGGACCGCGCGCGTGCATCCCGCCCCTCGCGCTCCGCTCGCAGGCAGCGGCGGATGGATTCCGGGTCGAGTCCCTCGTTGCATGCCTGGTGCAGGAGCCGGGCGAAGAGATAGCTGGGATCTGCGCCCAGGGCCATGGCCAGCGCCTCCCTGGCCTCGATCTCGTCGCCCGCGGACCAGGCGACCCATCCCGCGAGGGTGAGTGGCGCCGCCGCATGCTCGCCGTAGGGTCCGACACACCGGCGGGCCAACGCGCGCCACAGACGCAGGGCCGGTCCGGCCTCCTCCGCCTCCATCCACTCCGCCGCGCGGTCCCGGGTCGTGCGGTCCTGAAGCCCGAGGATGAGTTCCGCCGCGTCTTCGTGCCCCAGGATTTCGTCGTCGCGCAGGTCGGCCTGGAGCGGGCCCGACACGGGCGCCGCCTCGGCGAAGCGGGCCATGGTGTGCCGGGCCAGGCTCAGCGTCCTCTCGGCCACGTCCACCCGGCTCGCCTGGTCGAGCATCCTGGGGACCAGGGCCATGCCGGCGGTGTCCAGGGCGACCTCCTGCTCCAGCGCGGCCGCGGTCTCCCAGGGCTGCAGCCTGGCCCGCAACTCGCGAAGGGTCCCCCGCACCTGCAGTCCGGCGTACGTGGCCGCGGCGGCGAGCACCGATGTGCCGGGCAGACCCATCGGAAGTCCCTCCGCGGGGCAGCAGTCCTCGCTCGGGCAGCAGTACGACCAGTAGCGGCCGTCGGAGATGCACAACGCCTCGATCACAGGAACGTCGAGCCGACCGCACTCCGTGCGCAGCAGACCGGCGAGCGGGGCGAGCCGCTCCGTGATCTGCCGGCCCGTCTCGCCGGGCCCCGGTTCCTGGCAGAGGTAGGCGACCATCTGTTCGGGGCGGCCGCCCCTGCGCTCGCTGCCGGTGATCAGCCCGTGGGCCAGCTGCCGGGCGACGGCCGGCCAGTCGTCCTTGTTCGCGGGAATGCCCAGCCGGGCCCGCCCTCCGAACCGGCCGCGGCCGCCCCGGTCGTGCAGGGCGACCAGGACGATGCTGTCCTCGGGCCGGTATCCGAGCAGGTAGGGCAGAGCGTCGGCCAGCTCGCCCGGAGTCCGCAGGGTGACCTGGTGTTCGGCGCCATGTGCGTCGAATCCGACGCGGTCGCTGATCCCCGTGCCGTCGTTGTCCCGCCCGTCGCCGCTCCGTCCGGGGATGTTCCGTCCGCCGCCGTGCCCTCCGGTGTTGCTCCGGCCGCCGCCGGGCCGCCCCTCGCCGTTCCGTCCGTCGCGGTTCCGCTCGCGGTCATTGCCGTTCGCGGCGGATCCAGTCGCTTCGCTGTGGTTCGTCATGCGCAGACGATCTCGCGGATCTTGAGGTTCCGTTTGGGCCTGTGGATAAGTCCGATCAGGGCCACGACAACCCCCGTCCGGTCATCCACAGCCAGGCAACCGAGACGCCCCGCTGTCGGAGGCGTCCTGTTGTATGGGGGCATGACGCACACGAGCAAGACGGAGTTGCGCGAGGCCGCCGACGGGATCCTCGTCCGGCTCGTCGGGGACAGCACCGGATCGGCGCGGCTGCGCGAGGACCAGTGGCGGGCGATCGAGGCACTGGTCGCCGACAAGCGCCGGGCCCTGGTCGTGCAGCGCACAGGATGGGGCAAGTCCGCGGTGTATTTCGTGGCGACGGCCCTGCTGCGCGAGCGTGGCGCCGGACCCACCGTGATCGTCTCTCCGCTGCTCGCGCTCATGCGCAACCAGGTCGAGGCCGCCGCCCGGGCCGGCATCCACGCCCGGACCATCAACTCCTCCAACCCCGAGGAGTGGGAGACCATCCGCGCCGAGGTCGCCGCGGGCACCGTGGACGTACTGCTCGTGAGCCCCGAACGGCTCAACAACCCGGACTTCCGCGACAACGTCCTGCCGGAGCTGTCGGCCGCCACCGGCCTTCTCGTCGTCGACGAGGCGCACTGCATCTCCGACTGGGGCCACGACTTCCGCCCCGACTACCGACGGCTGCGCACCATGCTCACCGACCTCCCGCCCGGGGTGCCGGTGCTGGCCACCACCGCCACGGCCAACGCCCGGGTCACCGCCGACGTAGCGGAGCAACTGGGCACCGGCACCGCTTCGGACGCACTGGTCCTGCGCGGCCCGCTCGACCGCGAGAGCCTGAGCCTCGGCGTGCTCCACCTGCCCGACGCCACACACCGGCTGGCCTGGCTCGCCGATCACCTGGACGACCTGCCGGGCTCCGGGATCATCTACACGCTGACCGTGGCCGCCGCCGAGGAGATCACCGCCTTCCTGCGGCAGTGCGGGCACACCGTCACCTCGTACACGGGAAAGACGGAGAACGCCGAACGCCAGCAGGCCGAGGAAGCCCTCCTCGCGAACAAGGTCAAGGCGCTGGTGGCCACTTCCGCGCTCGGCATGGGATTCGACAAGCCCGACCTCGGCTTCGTCGTCCATGTCGGCTCACCCTCCTCCCCCATCGCCTACTACCAGCAGGTCGGCCGCGCGGGACGCGGTGTCGAGCACGCGGAGGTGCTGCTCCTGCCCGGCCGTGAGGACGAGGCGATCTGGTCCTACTTCGCCTCCGTCGCGTTCCCACCCGAAGAAGCCGTACGGCGCACCCTGGACGCCCTCGCCCGGGCGGACCGGCCGCTGTCGCTGCCCGCGCTCGAACCGCTGGTGGAGCTCAACCGCACCCGCTTGGAGATCATGCTCAAGGTGCTGGACGTGGACGGCGCGGTCCACCGGGTCAAGGGCGGCTGGATCGCCACCGGAGCGCCCTGGTCGTACGACACCGAGCGCTACGCCTGGGTCGCCAAGCAGCGCGCCACCGAACAGCAGGCGATGCGCGACTACGCCACCACCACGGGCTGCCGTATGGAGTTCCTGAGGCGGCAGTTGGACGACGAACAGGCGGCTCCCTGCGGCCGCTGCGACAACTGCGCGGGCCCCCGATTCACCGCCGACATCTCCGTTGCCGCCCTGGACACGGCGGGCGGCTCGCTCTCCCGTGCCGGTGTCGTGGTGGAGCCCCGCCGCATGTGGCCGACGGGTCTGCCGGCCATCGGCGTCGACCTGAAGGGCCGTATTCCGTCCGGCGAACAGGCCTTGCCGGGCCGGGCTCTCGGGCGACTGTCGGACATCGGCTGGGGCAACCGACTGCGACCGCTGCTCGCACCCCGGACTCCGGACGCCCCCGTCCCCGACGACGTGGCGAACGCCGTCGTGACCGTGCTGGCCGACTGGGCCAAGTCGCCCGACGGCTGGGCCTCCGGCGCCCCGGACGCACCGGCCCGTCCTGTCGGGGTGGTCACCGTTCCCTCGCGCGGCCGGCCCCAGTTGGTTCACTCGCTGGGCAGCCGGATCTCCGCCGTCGGCCGTCTGCCGTTCCTGGGATCCCTCGCCTACACGGACGACACCGCCGATGTGGCCCTGCCCCGCTCCAACAGTGCTCAGCGTCTGCGGGCCCTGCACGGGGCGATCGTCGTGCCGCCGCCCCTCCGGGAAGCGCTGCAGGCAGCGGCAGGTCCCGTCCTGCTCGTCGACGACATGACCGATACCGGCTGGACCCTCGCAGTCACCGCCCGACTGCTGTTGCGGTCAGGTGCCCAGGGGGTGTTGCCTCTGGTGCTGGCCGTCCGTGGCTGAGCAGGCACCGCAGCCGGCAGAGCGTCACGCGCGCGACGGATGCGGGCCTCGAACCTCCGGGCTCGGAGGTCCCGGGCGTCGCCCGCCAGAACACTGGGTAGGGATATAAGCCACGAACGACCTGATTCGGGTCGGTGGACCCAATTGCTCGTTGCCGCAACCAAGTTCGACAGGAAGAATTGAGGTCCGCTCCCCGCACGGCTTGTCCGTAGACCGGTAGACCGGTAGGGCTCTGCTGCGGTGCGCGCTTCCCCCGAATCCGACCCCGCCCGCCGTATGGGCGCGTAGCCGAAGGGAGGACCGTGACCTTCGGACTCGCTCCGTCCTCCGCGGCGTCCACGTCGTCAGCCGACCTGTCCGCCGCATCCGCCAACCCTCTGGCCCGTCTGCTCGAACCCGCCGAGTGGGCCGAGGCCGGCATCCCGCTGCTGCGCAACCCGCGTGAGGTCGTCAGCGGGTTGCACTCGCGGCACCGTCCCAAACCGGCGACCGCGATCGTGGCGGTCCTCGATCCGGACGAACGGCTGCGGGCGAGCGCCTCGTTCACGCGCCGTCCGGCACCGGCCGACGGCTGGATGTTCCGGAACACGCTGCTGGCCCAGCTGCGCCGGGTGATCCCGCACGACCTGCGGCGCCGCACCCCCGTACGCACCGCCGTGCTGCTCTACTGCCGCGAGGGCGACGCGCGTTGGACGGAGGAGGACGGTGCGTGGATGTGGGGGCTGCGTGACGCCTGCACCCTGCACGGGCTGCGCTGCGGGGCGTACATCACGCTGACGCGCGACGGGTGGCAGGTGCTCGGCGAGGGACGCGGCGGACGTCGGCCGAACGCGGACTCGACGCCGGAGCCCTTCGCCACGTCCGAGTCACCGCCTCTGCTCCCGCGCACCGGCGGCGCCGCATCTGAGGTCCTGCGCCGCGCGGCGGCTCGCTGAAGCCGAGTCCGTCCCGATCACCGTTCTTCGGCCGTACGTCCGTGACGTACGGCCCCCGACGTCGTGACGCACCGGGTGCGCACACTTCCTGAACCGGCTCGGCATGAGGTCCGAACCGGACGTCCACTCGAACGCGGGCATGCCTGAGAGCTCACTGTGCAGGTGCCGCGCAAGCGGCACCTCTCCTCGCCCCCGGTGTCCTTCCGGACCTACCGAAACCGGCTCAGACGCCGACGCCCAGTACCGAGTTGATCTGCTGCGGGTCGCCACAGACGATCAGCAGGGCACCGGCCCGGGCGTGGGCCAGAGGCAGGGCCTCGGCGACAGCGGCGGCGGAACCGCCGTTGACGGCGACCACGACCACCGGACGGGACGTGGCACGCGAGGCAGTCGTGGCGTCCGCGTAGAACACGTCGTCACCGGCGTCGTGCTGGGCCCAGTAGGCGGTTTCACCGAAGGACAGCTCATGGGCGGCCCACGGATGCTGTTCACCGGTGGTGATCACCAGCACCTCACCGGGGGCGCGGCCGGACTCCAGCAGCAGGTCCACGGCTTCCTCGGCAGCGTCGAGCGCACCGACGGCCGAGGCCGGGATGAGCTGGAGCTGCGGGGCCGCCGAAGCCGCGGCTGGAGCCGAGACCGGGGTGGGGGCGGAGGTGGCAGGGGCAGCGGGGCCCGGCACTGCGGGCTTGGCCACGGCCACATCGTGCGGCGTCCGCTGCACTGGCGGCGCGGGCCGCAGCGGGCCGGGACGACCGGGGCGCGGCGGAGCCACGGGGCGTGGACCGGGTACGGGACGGGGGGTCGGCGCGGTGCGGCCGCTGGCCGGAGTGGCGCGGGGACCCTGGGCACTCTCGTGAATCTGAGGCTCCTCGGGAATGAGAGGCATGGGCTGATATTTATCAAACGTTGGTGCGGCTCGCGTCAGCGGGTGGCACATCAGTGCGAGCGGAATCGTCAGAAATCGAAGCCGAGCTGGCCCTCGATCGCCGGAACGCTTCCGTCCGCCCAGCTGCGGGCCTTCTTGAGGTGCCGCCACTGAGGCAGCGCATCAAGATACGCCCACGACAACCGGTGGTACGGGGTGGGGCCCCGAACTTCCAGCGCGGCCTTGTGCACGGGTGAGGGATACCCGGCGTTGGCCGCGAAACCGAAGTCTGCATGGTCGATACCCAGTTCGGCCATCATTTTGTCGCGCTGAACCTTGGCGATCACCGAGGCCGCCGCGACCGCCACACAGGATTGGTCGCCCTTGATCACGGTCCGGACCTTCCAGGGCGTTCCGAGATAGTCGTGCTTCCCGTCGAGGATCACCGCGTCCGGCCGGACCGGAAGTGCCTCTAGGGCGCGCACGGCGGCGATCCGCAGGGCGGCCGTCATGCCCATGTGGTCGATCTCTTCCGGAGACGCGTGACCCAGGGCGTACGACGTCACCCATGTCCGTAGTTCCTCGGCGAGTTCGGTGCGGCGTTTGACGCTGAGCAGCTTGGAGTCGGTGAGGCCTTGGGGCGGTCGGCGCAGTCCGGTGACCGCCGCGCAGACGGTGACAGGGCCGGCCCAGGCACCTCGCCCCACCTCGTCGACACCGGCGATGATCTTCGCTCCGGTTGTGGCACGAAGAGAGCGCTCGACGGTGTGAGTAGGCGGTTCGTACGGCATGGCGCCCTTAGCCTACGCCGTTCGGATCACCCCGCGACACCCGGTTTCCCCGGACGGCGTCGAGCCGTCCGCGAAGGGCGCTCACGGTCCGCTCGACCGCAGCAGCGGCAGCATGAACCGGTCGATCATCTCTTCGACATCCTGGTCATCCCATTCGCTACCGCGCATCTTGGAGCGGTACATCATCATGGCCGGGATGGCATCGAAGACATAGTCGTTCGCCGCGTCAGGCCGCACCTCGCCCCGCCCTACTCCACGGGTGATGATCTGGCGAAGCAGCTTGACGCTCGGCTCCACGACCCCGTTGAAGATCACGGCATGGAAGCGCTCCGCCTGAGTCTGGTCGCATTCGTGAATGACGGAACGCAGCGCGGAGCCGGGTCGCGAGAACATCGCCTCGCGCGCTTGGCGGCACAGCTCGAGCAGGTCCTCGCGCACGCCGCCGAGGTCGGGGGCCTCCTCGAAGCGCGGCAGTCCGGCCCGAAGGGCGTCCGCGACGAGGTCCTCCTTGGACGGCCAGCGGCGATAGACCGCGGCCTTGCCGGTCTGGGCTCCGGCGGCGACGCCTTCCATCGTGAGGCCGTTCCAGCCGACCGTGCTGAGCTGCTCCAGCGCGGCGTCGAGAATCGCACGCTCCAGCACGGCGCCACGCCGACGGGGGGAGGCCGTCTGAGCGGGGGCGGCCGTCCAGCGCGAGGTAACCATCTGAGTGTCTCCAGCAACAGGGAAGCGGGGGATTTCGGGGAGGGACGGAGCATCGCGCGGCGACACAGGGGGACACGCCACGCGCCAACAAACGCAAGTGAACGCTTGCGTTCACTACTGGGGACTCACTACCGTTGACGCAACAGTGAACGCGACCGTTCACTAACCCGCTTGTGGGGGACCCATAGTGACAACCTCTCAGTTGATCAAGCATCAGAAACCAGGTGCGGCCCGCCGGGAAGGGCGACCCGGCATCGCGCTCGCCGTCATCGCGGCCTGCCAACTCATGGTGGTACTCGACGCGACGATTGTGAACATCGCACTGCCGCACATTCAAGACGCTCTCAAGTTCAGCACCACCGACCTCACCTGGGTCGTCAGCGCCTACACACTCACCTTCGGCGGCCTGCTGCTTCTGGGCGGCCGCGCCGGTGACATCCTCGGGCGCCGCCGGGTCTTCATGACCGGCATCCTGCTGTTCACCTTCGCCTCGCTGCTCGGCGGTCTCGCCCAGGAGCCCTGGCAACTGCTGGCCGCCCGTGTTCTCCAGGGCGTGGGTGGCGCGATCGCGTCGCCGACCTCGCTGGCACTGATCACCACCACGTTTCCCGAAGGGCCTGAGCGGAACCGGGCCTTCGGTGTCTTCGCCGCCGTCTCGGCCGGCGGCGGCGCCATAGGCCTGCTGGCGGGAGGCATGCTCACCGAGTGGCTCGACTGGCGATGGGTGCTCTTCGTCAACGTGCCGATCGGTGTGCTGATCGCCGTACTCACCCCGATGTACATCAGCGAGTCGCAACGGCACAGCGGCCGCTTCGACATCGCGGGCGCCCTGACCTCCACGGGAGGCATGGCCCTGCTGGTCTACGGCTTCATCCGCGCCGCCGACGAGGGCTGGCGGGACAACCTGACCATCGGGTCCTTCGGCATCGCCGTGGTGCTCCTGCTCGCCTTCGCGTTCATCGAGTCGCGCGCCAAGGAACCGATCACCCCCCTGCGGATGTTCGCCGACCGCAACCGCTCGGGCACGTACGTGATCATGTTGAGTCTCGCTGCCGCGATGTTCGGCATGTTCTTCTACATCGTGCTCTTCGTCCAGAACGTCCTGGACTACACCCCGATCGAGGCCGGTCTCGCCTTCCTGCCCGTGACCGTCGTCATCGCGCTGGGCGCGGGCCTGTCGCAGCGATTCCTGCCGGTGCTCGGCCCCAAGCCGTTCATGCTCGCCGGTTCGGCGCTCGCGGTGGCCGGGCTCGCCTGGCAGGCCCTCATCAGCTCCGACAGCTCCTACGTCGGTGGAGTGCTGGGACCCATGCTGATCTTCGGCTTCGGTATGGGCCTGAACTTCGTGACACTGACGATCACCGCGGTCTCCGGCGTCGCCCAGCACGAGGCCGGCGCGGCGTCCGGGCTGCTCAACACCACCCAGCAGGTCGGCGGTTCGCTCGGTCTGTCCATCCTGACGACGGTGTTCGGGTCGGCCAGCAAGGACGAGGCGAAGAAGCAGCTGCCGCATTTCATGGCCGACGGTTCGGCGGAACAGAAGGCGGAGTTCACCAAGACGCACCAACTGCCCGCCCCGTGGGGGCACGAGGTGCTCGCCCAGGGCATCTCGTCGGGCTTCGTGGCCGCCGCCTCGATGGCCGTACTGGCCCTGGCCACCGCCTGGTTGGTGATCAAGGTGCGCAAGAGTGATCTGGAGGCGCTCGCCGGCACGGCCGGACCGGGTCTCGGCTGAGGGAGCCGAGCCCGCGGTGAGCCGCGGATGGCCGGACCGGGTCCGGGGGATCGACGGCGAGGACGGCGGTCCGGCCATCCGCACCAAAAGCACCGCGCTCAGCAGGGCGAACGGCAACAACCACCCCATGGCTGCACCCCCGCCCCTCTCACGTCCCTCCTGCGCGCACCGGCCCACCCGTCGCACGGCACTGTCATCACAACGAGCCGCTGGTTACGCAGAGTTCCCGTCATGCACGAAGAGTTTCGATGAGATGGCGCGGTCCGGCACGGGCTCCTACTCCGGCACCCGCAACCACTCCGGAAACGCCTCGGTCCGTTCCACCCACTCGGCGGGCGGCGTCCCGGCCTTCCCCGCGGCGATCACACCGCCCACGATGGCGCAGGTCGTGTCCACGTCGCCGCCGACCTGGGCGGTCGTCCAGAACGCCTCTTCGTAGTCACCCAGGGACCGGGCGGCGGACCAGACAGCGAACGGCACGGTGTCATGGGCCGTGGTACGGCGCCCGCATCCCAGCACGGCCGCGACGGTGGAGGCGTCGCCGTAGTCGAGCATGTCGCGGGCCCGCCTGAGCCCCGCGCCGACGGCACTCTTCGGGACGAGCGCGATGACACCGTCCAGAAGCGCACCAGGGCTGGGCGGGCCACCGGGGGCGGCGGCCAGCGCGGCGGCCGCGGCAACGGCCATGGCGCCGACGACCGCCTCCCGGTGCTGATGCGTGGGGTAGGCCGAGATCTCCGCCTGGTGGGTCGCCTGCTCCGGGTCGTCCGCGTAGAAGGCGCCGAGGGGCGCGATGCGCATCGCGGCTCCGTTGCCCCAGGAACCCTGCCCATTGAAGAGGGCCGCGGCGAGCTCACGCCAGTCACCGCCCTCGCGGACCAGCCGCAGCAGTCGGTTGACGGCGGGGCCGTACCCCCGGTCGAAGTCGTGGTGCTCGGCGAAGGACCAGGCCAGGGCATCCTGGTCGACGCGGTGGTGGGCGGCCAGGACGGCCACGACCGAGCAGGCCATCTCGGTGTCGTCCGTCCACTGCCAGTTGCCGGGCGGCAGCTCGCGGTTCTTGAGCAGGGGGTAGTTCACCGGCACGAAGAACTGCGAGCCCAGCGCGTCTCCCACGGCCAGGCCGCGCAGACTGGCCAGGGCGCGGTGCAGGCGCCCGTCGGGTGAGGAGTCAGCGGTCATCGGTCAGCCACTCTAATCGGTGATCCCGTACGGTTCCGGCTCTCGCCAGCGTCCGAAGGGCCGGTCAAGGGCGTACTTCCCGTCGTCCCCGAGAACGAGCATCCGCATCTCCGCGTTCCCCGGATTCGACAGCGACTCGAATTCGGCGACCGTCCAGTGGAACCAGCGCATGCAGAACAGCCGCATGGCCAGGCCGTGCGTGACGATCAGGACGTTCGGCGGATGGTCGGGCGCCTCGAAGCTGCGGTACAGGCTCTCCAGGAAGCCGCCGACCCGGTCGTACACATCGGCCCCGGACTCGCCCTGCGCGAACCGGTAGAAGAAGTGTCCGTAGGCGTCGCGGTACGCCTTCTGAAGACGTACGTCGTCGCGGTCCTGCCAGTTCCCCCAGTCCTGCTCCCGCAGCCGGGGTTCCTCGCGCACCCGTATGAGGTCGGGGTCCAGATGGAAGGCGCGAAGGGTCTCGTGCGTACGACGGTACGGGGAGACGTACACACTGACCTGTTCGCGGCCCAGCACCTCCCGCAGCCGTTTTCCGGTCTCCTCCGCCTGCCGCCAGCCCCGTTCCGTCAGGGCCAGGGCGTGATCGGGCTCGCGCTCATACACGGTGTCATCAACATTGCCCGTTGACTCCCCGTGCCGGACAAGGACGATTCGCCGTGGTCGTGCCATGCCAAGACCCTAGATCGAGTGAGGGCGTATCGAGGACTCGTACGGGCTCCATACGGCGTAGGTCACACATTTCCCGCACCATCGGCCGCGCAGAGGCGCCCGTCCGGTGAGTTCGGACATCAAACCGTCCAGGCCGGTTCGAGGTCCAGGATGTCACCCGTGAGGGCGGCGACGTCGGCCTCGGTCTGAGCCCTCAGCGCGAGCCGTTCCACCCGTTCGGTGCGGTACTTGCCGTGCTCGGCGGCCGACCGCCACATCGAGAGCACAAGGAACTCGTGTCCCGGAGCCTCGCCGAACAAGCCGCGGATCATGCCGGGTGAGCCGGCCATCGCCGGATTCCAGACCTTCTCCTGCATGAGGGTGAAATGCTCCGCGCGCTCCTCATGGACACGGCAGTGAGCGAATCGCACCAGGTCGGCGTCGGTGAAGCGGGGCTCGAAGCCCGTCTTCACGTCGAAGCGGTAGTCGAACAGTTTGACCTGGATGTCCTTGAACGTGCCGGACTGGGCCGCCGCGAGCCGGTCGTGGGAACGCGCCATGAAGGAGTCGTAGAAGGAACGGCTCTCCCAGAAGGAGAAGATGTGCGCCACACCCTGCCGCCCCCGGCTCCAGCCTCCGCCCTGTCCCCGAAACCCCGGCTCTCCCAGAAGCCCCGCCCACTTTCGCTGCCCCCGCTCGAAGCCGCGGCGGTCCACCACGGTGCAGCGAATCCACTTGACCAGCACCGCGCCATGGTAAGGCCCAGGAGCGTGGCGCCGGTCACGCTCGGCGGCAGAGGTGACCCACGAGTGACACACGCGCGTGGCAGGATGGACAACCGGTCCTGCCCGACCGGCAGTTCGGACCATGGCCACAGGGGGAAGGGGACATCTGGTGAGCGGCATCAACAAGGGGATCCGCAAGGTCGAGGTCGCGCTCAAGTGGGATCCCAGTCCGGCGGGGCAACCGCCCACCGACCTGGACATCGTCGCCGCCACCTACGTGGCGAGCGATCCGTACGGCGATCCCGCGTATGTGGTGCACTTCGACAGTCGTTCCCCCGACGGCACCATCTATCTCAACCGGGACAGCAAGGACGGCAAGGGCTTCGGCTGGGACGAGGTCATGACCCTCGAACTCGACCGGCTGGACGACCGGTACACGCGCGTGGTCGTCGGCGCCGTCATCCAGCAGCGCGACGTGCCCCGCACCTTCGTCGGCGTGATCAACCCGGGCCTGCGCATACGGGAGGGCTACACGGTCCTGGCCGAGGACGACTTCGGCGGCGTCCTCGGTGCCACGGCCGCGAGGATCGGGGAGTTCGTACGTCAGGAATCCGGCACCTGGGACTTCCACCCGGGCATCCGAGGCTTCGAGGACGACCCCGCGACGTTCACCCGGAGCATGGGCCGGGAGTGACGCCTCAGCCGACGGTCCAGCCCGGGACCGTCGGCAGCACCGTCTCGGCGACGCGGAACAACGCGAGGTCATCGGGCGGGACATCGTCCTGACGCCATATGGAGACCTCGTAGAAGCCGCCGCCGTCCTTGGTGTCCTTGGCGACCAGAAGGCTGCGGGCAATACCGCCGGGGCCGGTGTCGACCTTGCCCCCGCCGAGGTTGAATTTGAGGGCGATGGTCCGGTCCGAGTAGAGGACCGCCGGGTGCCCGCCTATGGTCCTGTTCTCCGCCGACCTCCCCAGGAAGCCGGCCATCTCGGCCACCGGGATGTCGTCGTCGGACGTCGAGAGGTTCACGGTGTAGGTGTCCAGCTGGACCTCCGCCTCGGGCGTGACGGTCTTGGTGCCGTCGGCCCAGTTGCCCACACTCTCGTTGCCGCTGGCGTTCATCGCGTACTCGGTCGGCGTGCCGAGCAGTGTCGGCAGGTCCGCCCGGTTCAGCGCCGTGCACAACTGCACCCCTGAGACAGGCTTGGACGGCCGGGCGTCGTCCGAGGTGTGACAGTCGGCTGGTTGCGGGTCGCTGGACTTCTGCTGAAAGGTCCCTGACAACAAAAGAGCCGCGAGACCCCCGACCACCACCAGTGCCGCCAGGACCTGACCCCACTCGTTCGGGCCCTTCTCAGGCTCTCCCGCACCCACCGCGGCATCGGCAATCTGCTGCTCAGCCATGTTCCCCGTGTCCCCCACCCTGCCGTTCGCGCCGGTCGTGCGCTGGGGGAGCCTAACGTGTGATCGCTCTGTGGAGAAACGGAAAAGCCGAAGGCGGTGCAGTCGACGTACGACTGCACCGCCCCGGACGACCTACCTCACATCAGCTGCAGCCGCTGGTGGAGCCGCAACCCTCGCAGATGTAGCAGGAACCGGCCCGCTGCATCTTCGTACCGCAGGAGAAGCACAGCGGGGCGTCGGCCTGGATGCCCAGCTGCATCTCCACCAACTCGGCGCTGGTGTGGGCCTGCTGCGGGGCGGGCTTGGCCGCCTCGACCTCGGCACGCGGCGTGGCCACGGCCTTCAGCTCCTGGGTACGCGGCGCCGACTGGGCCAGACCCTCGACGTCGACCTCCTCCTCCGTCGGCTCGTAGGAGCCGGTCTCGAGGTGGCGCTGACGCTCCTCGGCGGAGTGGATGCCGAGCGCGGAGCGGGTCTCGAAGGGCAGGAAGTCGAGCGCCAGGCGGCGGAAGATGTAGTCGACGATCGACTGCGCCATCCGCACGTCCGGGTCGTCCGTCATGCCGGCCGGCTCGAAGCGCATGTTGGTGAACTTCGAGACGTACGTCTCCAGCGGCACGCCGTACTGGAGACCGACGGAGACCGCGATGGAGAAGGCGTCCATCATGCCCGCGAGGGTGGAGCCCTGCTTGGACATCTTCAGGAAGACCTCGCCGAGACCGTCGTCCGGGTAGGAGTTGGCGGTCATGTAGCCCTCGGCGCCGCCGACCGTGAAGGACGTCGTGATGCCGGGACGGCCCTTCGGGAGGCGCTTGCGGACCGGGCGGTACTCGATGACCTTCTCGACCGTCTCGCGGATGGTCGCCTCGGCCTTCTCCGTGACCTCGGTCTTCTCCTTCTCCTTGGTCTTCGCGGAGAGGGGCTGGCCGACCTTGCAGTTGTCGCGGTAGATGGCGAGCGCCTTCACGCCCATCTTCCACGCCTCGAAGTAGACCTCTTCGACGTCCTCGACGGTAGCCGTCTCCGGCAGGTTGACCGTCTTGGAGAGCGCACCGGAGATCCACGGCTGGATCGCGGCCATCATGCGGACGTGGCCCATCGCGGAGATGGAGCGCTCGCCCATGGCGCAGTCGAACACCTCGTAGTGCTCGTGCTTGAGCCCGGGGGCGTCGATCACATTGCCGTTCTCGGCGATGTGGGCGACGATCGCCTCGATCTGCTCCTCCTGGTAGCCCAGGCGGCGCAGGGCCTGCGGGACGGTGCCGTTGACGATCTGCATCGAGCCGCCGCCGACCAGCTTCTTGAACTTGACCAGCGCGAGGTCGGGCTCGAGGCCGGTGGTGTCGCAGGACATCGCGAGACCGATGGTTCCGGTCGGGGCGATGACCGACGCCTGGGAGTTACGGAAACCGTTCTTCTCACCGAGGCGCAGAACATCCTGCCAGGCCTCCGTGGCGGCGGCCCAGATCGGCGTGTCGAGGTCGTCCACGCGGACGGCCTTGCCGTTCTCGTCGGAGTGCTGCTTCATGACCCGCAGATGCGGCTGGGCGTTGCGGGCGTAGCCGTCGTACGGGCCGACGACCGCGGCGAGTTCGGCGGAACGCCTGTACGAGGTACCGGTCATCAGAGAGGTGATGGACCCGGCGAGGGCGCGGCCGCCGTCGGAGTCGTACGCGTGGCCGGTCGCCATCAGCAGGGCGCCGAGGTTGGCGTAGCCGATGCCGAGCTGGCGGAACGCGCGCGTGTTCTCACCGATCTTCTGCGTCGGGAAGTCCGCGAAGCAGATGGAGATGTCCATCGCGGTGATGACGAGCTCGACGACCTTGGCGAAACGCTCGACCTCGAAGGACTGGTTGCCCTTGCCGTCGTCCTTCAGGAACTTCATGAGGTTCAGCGAGGCGAGGTTGCAGGACGTGTTGTCCAGGTGCATGTACTCGCTGCAGGGGTTCGAGCCGTTGATACGGCCGGACTCCGGGCAGGTGTGCCAGTGGTTGATGGTGTCGTCGTACTGGATGCCCGGGTCGGCACAGGCCCACGCGGCCTCGGCCATCTTGCGGAACAGCGCCTTGGCCTCGACCTCTTCGATGACCTCGCCGGTCATACGGGACGTCAGGCCGAACTTGCCGCCCGTCTCGACGGCCTTCATGAACGCGTCGTTCACGCGGACCGAGTTGTTGGCGTTCTGGTACTGGACGGACGTGATGTCGTCGCCGCCCAGGTCCATGTCGAAGCCCGCGTCGCGCAGGGCGCGGATCTTCTCCTCTTCCTTCACCTTGGTCTCGATGAAGTCCTCGATGTCGGGGTGGTCGACGTCGAGGATGACCATCTTGGCGGCGCGACGCGTGGCGCCACCCGACTTGATCGTTCCTGCGGAGGCGTCGGCACCGCGCATGAAGGAGACGGGACCCGAGGCGTTGCCGCCCGAGGACAGCAGCTCCTTGGAGGAGCGGATGCGGGAGAGGTTCAGGCCGGCGCCGGAGCCGCCCTTGAAGATCATGCCCTCTTCCTTGTACCAGTCGAGGATCGACTCCATGGAGTCGTCGACGGACAGGATGAAGCAGGCGGAAACCTGCTGCGGCTGGGGCGTGCCGACGTTGAACCACACGGGGCTGTTGAAGCTGAAGATCTGGTGCAGGAGGGCGTACGCCAGTTCGTGCTCGAAGATCTCCGCGTCGGCGGGCGAGGCGAAGTACTTGTAGTCCTCGCCGGCCTTCCGGTACGTCTTCACGATGCGGTCGATGAGCTGCTTGAGGCTCACCTCGCGCTGAGGGGTGCCGACGGCACCGCGGAAGTACTTGCTGGTGACGATGTTGACCGCGTTCACCGACCAGAAGTCGGGGAACTCGACGCCACGCTGCTCGAAGTTGACCGAGCCGTCGCGCCAGTTGGTCATGACGACGTCACGAAGCGCCCATTCCACCTCGTCGTACGGATGCACGCCGGGGGTGGTGTGGATGCGCTCGATGCGCAGGCCCTTGTTCGCAGTCGCCTTGGTGCCCTTGGCGCGGGAACTCCGTGCCGGACCGCTCGCCGTCTCTGTCATGCCGCCTCCCTGTACGGGCGTAAACGCCCTGAAGTGCCCCGTTGTTCCCGTGGCACGGTGTTCTGTCTGGTATTGCGGGCACCCACTCGCTACCGCCCGCAACAGGTCTTGGTTCGCCGCCGCCCGGCCGGCCCGGAGCCCTGACCCCGGCCCGGCCCGCCGATCAGTCGGCGGCGCGGGCGGGCTCGGGGACCTGAGCAGTCTCTCCGGGCCCGCGCTCGTCTTCCTGGCTCCCCGAGACGGCCTCGTCGCCGCCCACAGCCTCTCCGCGGTCCTCGTCGTCCGCGGCGGGGGGCCCCGTGTCTTCCCTCAGTTCCGCGATCGCGGCCTCGAAGTCGTCGAGCGAGTCGAACGCCCGGTAGACGGAGGCGAATCGCAGATACGCGACGAGATCGAGCTCCTGCAACGGGCCGAGTATGGCCAGCCCCACGTCATGAGTGGTCAACTCGGCGCTTCCGGTGGCCCGCACGGCCTCCTCGACCCGTTGGCCGAGCTGGGCGAGCGCATCCTCGGTGACAGGCCTCCCCTGGCATGCCTTGCGCACACCGTTGATGACCTTGGTACGACTGAAAGGCTCGGTGACTCCTGACCGCTTGACCACCATCAGCGAGCACGTCTCCACGGTCGTGAAACGACGGGAGCAGTCCGGACACTGGCGGCGCCTGCGGATCGACGTGCCGTCGTCGGTCGTACGACTGTCGACGACGCGGCTGTCGGGGTGCCTGCAGAAGGGGCAGTGCATGATCTCCCAACCCTCCTCACAGCAGACTCAATAGCTTCGCTGAGCCCCATGGGCCCCTCGAAGCAGCCCCCAGCATAGGCGATCGCAGCGAGTGCGGAGACCCGGGGGACCACAACTTCTGGGCTGCTGTAGCAATCCAAGCACTACATGTAGGGATTGGCACGGCATACACGCCGTACACGCGTGTCGCACCCGTATTGGCATGTGCCATACGACCGTCCCGATGCCCGGCGAACACGACGCACAGCCGTATCGCTGCGACGCATGCGGAGATACCGTGGGCGCCACAAGGAGGGGACGTGGGATTCCCGCACAGATGGGAGCCGTTACCCGGCCGATGGGGCACTGGGTGGCAGACTGGGGCAGCAGCCCACGAGGTCGCCATCCGGCGGTGAAGAGTACAACAATGCGCCCTTTTGTTCGGCAGGCGGCACGTTAGCCATACACCCAGACACATGATCGCGTCAGGCCATCCGCGATTTTTCACTCGAACGTGTGTTTGGCGCAACCTTTCGAAAGCAACTACCGTTGTCCAGCAGGGAGACCATCGAGAGGGGCCGACGTGACCACGACCGCAGACAGTGCCACCATCACTGCCCAGGACCGTTCCCAGGGCCGACTCGAGCCGGTGCATGCGATGAACGAAGCCGCGAACCCGGAGGGGCACAAGCGCTCCCTGCCGGGCCGACCTCCAGGCATCCGGGCCGACAGCTCGGGACTCACCGACAGGCAGCGCCGGGTGATCGAGGTCATCAGGGACTCCGTCCAGCGGCGCGGCTACCCGCCGTCGATGCGGGAGATCGGCCAGGCGGTCGGCCTGTCCAGCACCTCGTCCGTCGCACACCAGCTGATGGCACTGGAGCGCAAGGGCTTCCTGCGCCGCGACCCACACCGCCCGCGCGCGTACGAGGTGCGCGGCTCGGACCAGGGCGCCTCCGTGCAGCCCACGGACACCGCGGGCAAGCCTGCCGCGTCGTACGTCCCGCTGGTGGGCCGGATCGCCGCAGGTGGCCCGATCCTCGCCGAGGAATCCGTCGAGGACGTGTTCCCCCTCCCGCGCCAGCTCGTCGGTGACGGTGAGCTGTTCGTGCTGAAGGTCGTCGGCGACTCGATGATCGAGGCCGCGATCTGTGACGGCGACTGGGTCACCGTGCGCCGCCAGCCCGTCGCCGAGAACGGCGACATCGTGGCCGCAATGCTCGAGGGCGAGGCCACCGTCAAGCGCTTCAAGCGCGAGGACGGCCATGTCTGGCTCCTCCCCCACAACTCCGCGTACGAGCCGATCCCGGGCGACGACGCGACGATCCTCGGCAAGGTGGTCGCGGTGCTGCGGCGCGTCTGAGCACCGCGGTCGGCCTCGCCGACCCGACCGGGCCCCGGAACCCCTGCGCCGGTTCCGGGGCCCTGCGCTGTCCGGCCCCCGTCACGGGGCGCTCGGCATCGTCGGTTGGTCCGACCCGGCGCCGGGTCGGACCAACCGACAGTCACCCGAGCTCCGCCCGGGCCTTCTCGGCCTCGGCCGCGAGCTCCGCCACTTCCGTGGCCTTCGCCGCGGCGTCGATGGCCGCCAGCGACTTCCGCACCTGGTTACGGTCCGTCGTGTACCAGAAGTCAGGCAGTGACGCCTTGAGATAGCTGCCGTACCGCGCCGTGGCCAGCCGCTGATCCAGTACGGCGACCACGCCACGGTCCCCCGATGCCCGTACGAGGCGACCGGCGCCCTGGGCCATGAGCAGGGCGGCGTGTGTGGCCGCGACCGCCATGAAGCCGTTGCCGCCCGCCTCCTCCACCGCCTTCTGGCGAGCGCTCATCAGGGGGTCGTCGGGGCGCGGGAACGGGATCTTGTCCATGACGACCAGCTGGCAGCTGGGTCCGGGCACATCGACGCCCTGCCAGAGCGACAGCGTGCCGAAGAGACAGGTCTTCGGGTCGGCCGCGAAGTTCTTGATCAGTTCGCCGAGGGTCTCCTCGCCCTGGAGGAGGATCGGGAACTCCGGGACACGGGAGCGCAGTTCCTCGGCGGCCAACTGAGCCGCCCTCATGGACGAGAAGAGCCCCAGGGTCCGACCGCCGGCCGCCTGGATGAGCTCCGTAAGTTCGTCCAGCATGTCCACTCGGTCGCCGTCACGCGCCGGGCGCGAGAGGTGCTTGGCGACATAGAGGATGCCCTGCCTGGGGTAGTCAAAGGGCGAACCGACGTCGAGCCCCTTCCACTTCGGCAGGTCATCCCCCTCGGTTCCTTCCGGAGCGAGCCCCAGCGACGCCCCTACGCCGTTGAAGTCGCCGCCGAGCTTCAGGGTCGCCGAGGTCAGGACCACGGAGCGGTCCGCGAACAGCTTCTCCCGCAGCAGACCGGACACGGACATGGGGGCCACGCGCAGGGAGGCCCCGAAGCGGTCATGACGCTCGTACCAGACGACGTCCCACTCCGAACCGTTCGTGATCCGCTCCGCCACGTCGTGCACCGCCTCCACCGAGGCCAGCGCCTGCTTGCGGACCGCGTCCTCGTCCTGGACCGACTTGTCGCGCGTCGCTCCGATCGCGGAGATGACCGTACGGGCGGCGTCGCGCAGAGCCATCAGCGCGTAGCCCAGGTCCTCCGGGATCTCCTCCAGCCGACCGGGCAGAGCAAGCTCCATCAGCCGCTCGAAGCCCTCGGCCGCGGTCTGGAGCTGGTCGGCCGCCTTCTCATTGACGAGCTTCGCGGCGCGGCGCACCGCGCGGTTGACCTGGCCCGGGGTGAGCTCGCCGGTGGCGACGCCGGTGACCCGGGAGACCAGCTCGTGCGCCTCGTCGACGATCAGCACTTCGTGCTGGGGAAGGACGGGGGCGCCTTCGATGGCGTCGATCGCGAGCAGCGCGTGGTTGGTGACGACGACCTCCGCGAGCTTGGCGCGCTCGCGGGCCATCTCGGCGAAGCACTCCGCGCCGTAGGCGCACTTCGTCGCCCCCAGGCACTCGCGGGAGGACACGGAGATCTGCGCCCAGGCCCGGTCGGAGACGCCCGGCGTGAGGTCGTCGCGGTCACCGGTCTCGGTGTCCTGCGACCAGTCCCGCAGCCGCAGCAGGTCCTGACCGAGCTTGCTGGTGGGCGCGGCGGCCTCGAACTGGTCGAAGAGGCCCTCCTCCTCGTCCTGCGGGACGCCTTCGTGGAGGCGGTGCAGACACAGATAGTTCGACCGGCCCTTGAGCATCGCGAACTCCGGGCGGCGGCGCAGCAGCGGGTGCAGTGCGTCGACCGTGCGCGGCAGATCGCGCTCGACGAGCTGTCTCTGCAGGGCCAGGGTGGCCGTCGCGACGACGACCCGCTCCCCGTGCGCGAGCGCGGGCACGAGATAGCCCAGTGACTTTCCGGTACCGGTGCCGGCCTGCACCAGCAGGTGGGAACCGTCGTCGATCGCGTCCGCGACGGATTCGGCCATGGTCACCTGGCCGGGGCGCTCCGTACCGCCGACGGCAGTGACGGCAGCATGCAGGAGTTCGGGGAGTGAGGGCTTCGTCATAGCGCGACCACCCTACGGCCCGGCACTGACAAAGGGGTGATCAAGGCAGGGACCAGGGGCGGGATCAAGACCGTGAGCTCCTCGGAGAAGTAGCGGCGTGGCGGCTGGACCGGCTCGACCCGGTTCAGCTTCAGCGGGGACTGGTCCTGTCGGGACCGGTCGGGACCGAGTTCGATCCAGAAGCGGCCGGAATTGATCGAGTCCGGTGGGGTGGCACGGCGGCAGCCGTCCGGGGCGAGCCCGTCGGAAAAAGTCTCGCTGCGAGTGGGAACCGTCTCGGCGCGAGCGGTGTACCAAAAGTGATTGCACGATGACGCACTGCTACAGCAGATCGCGCAGGGCCCGGTCTCGGATCATGAGGGCCGCCCGCTTGGCGGGCAGGTCCACCTCGGCCGAGAAGCGGAATCCTGCATTCAGAAAGGCGGTGACGGAGGGGATGTTGCGAAGGTCGGGTTCCGCGACGACGCGGGCACAGGCGGAGCGCCTGTCGAGTACGAGATCGGCGACGGCTCTGAGAAGAGTGCTGCCGAGACCGCGCCCGCGATGGGTGACCGCGCCGATGAGGAGATGGATACCCGTGTCGTGCGGTCGGGCCGGATAGTGGCGGGCCAGCGGATCCAGGTCGGCTCGATAGATCTCCCAGTAGCTCATCGGGGCGCCCTCCAGCACCCCTAGGCAGGGGACGCTGCGCCCGTCATCAGCCAGCTGGGACCGCAGGTGGTCCTCCGTCACGTTCTGGGGCCCGGCCAGCTCCCAGAACGCGCTCACGGCGGGGTCGTTCATCCAACGGCAGACGAGAGGAAGGTCCCGCTCGACGCGTACGGGCACGAGTTGGAACGCGCCCACCGGGGTCGTGATCGGCCCCCACTCGGCGACGCCGTCGAGCAGGTCGTCGTCGGCCGGGGTGAGTGAGGAGGCCGGTGCAGTGGTGTCGCCCCAGCTCTGTTGCCGGCGCCCGTGCCCGGTTCCGGAATCGAGGTCGGGGCCGGGGCCAGTGTCGGTGTCGGTGTCGTCCGAGCGCAGCTGTTCTGTCTCGAAGAGCGCGAGGAATTCGTCCGGCAGACGCAGGTCCAGCGTGTCCTCCTGGTCGGTGCTCCAGTCGGCGCTCCGGTCGGCGCCCTCGGCGATGCCGTCCCCGGCCGGGGCGGGGCAGGTGCCGGTGCCGATGTCGGGCACGAGGGCGGAAACGGCGTCGGCAGTCCTGTCGCTGGGAGACACGGGGACGTTCCTCTCAGGAGGTGGGGTGGGTCATGTTCCTCAGGAGTGAAGGGGGTTGGCGATGGTGACGTAGACGGACTGGGTGTCGACCGGGCCTACGAGTTCGTCCAGGCCGTGCACGCGGGTCAGCAGATTGGCCTTGCAGCGCAGGATGGGTGAGTCGAGCAGGCGGCCGGGAAGCGTGGTGCGCAGTCGGGTGGGTCCGGAGGCCACGTCGGCGAGGAAGCGGCGGAAGGCGGCGAGCAGCAGCCGTTCGTCGGCCAGGTGCTGGGAGCCGAACGCACCGATGAGGCCGAAGACGTTGTTGATCGCGAGGTAGTAGGAGAAGCGCTCGTCGGTGACCTCGTCGGAGACGAAGGTGTCGCTGTGTGTACCGATGCCGGGCAGCCGGGCGTCGAGTTCCGCACGCCGGGACTCACGGAAGTAGTAGCCCTGGTTGTCGCGGTAGCGGCCACCGGCGGGCCAGCCGTCGCCGTCCAGCAGGACCAAGGTGTTCTGCTGGTGTGCCTCCAGCGCGATGCCCGCCTCCCCGTCGAGCCACAGCACCGGGCGGACGACGTGTTCCAGGTAGCGCAGGAACCACTCGGCGGCGACGGCTCCTCGGGGGCGGCCGGTGCGGGCGGCCAAGCGCGTGACGACCTCGGCCAGCCGGGACCGCCAGGCCGACCGGTCCGTCTCCGGACCGTCCGGTCCCAGGCGGCCCATGCTCGGGTCGCCCATGCGCGGACGGTCCTCGGTGGTGCCGGCTCGGGCGTGGGGGCGCGGTGAGACGAGCCCTGCGATGCAGGAGACGTCGCGCGAGGGGCTGAACGGGTTGTGCCGGATCACCACGTCGAATCCGGGGGCGGGCCTGCCGTCGGGCCCGTCGACGCCGAGCCATGCCGGGTCGCGGACGATGTCGAACGCCGGGTGGGCCGCCTGCCACTCCGTGGACACGCCGCTGCGCAGGAGCCGGTGCACCTCGACGCCACGGTGGAGCTCCTTGCGGAGGTTCTCGCGGCGGGAGTTGGTGATGCGCAGGCCCAGCGAGAGCTTGAGCATGGCGGGGGCGCCGGAGCGATGGACAGTCCGTACGGAGGAGGTGGGGTGCCAAGGGGAGCCGTGGGCGCCCAGGTCCTGGAGCAGTCCGGTGTCGAAGAGCAGGGCGGTCTCGGGGCGGTGCCGTACCTCGCGGAGCTGCCAGGGGTGAAGCGGCAGGGCCGTGTGTCCGTCGGGCAGCGCCAGGTCGGGGCCGGCCAGGCGCCGGGTGAGCTGGGCGGCGGCGACGGGACGGCCGCGTTCGGTCCAGGCCGAGTCCGTGGCGAGGAGAGAGGGATCGACAGCGAGCCAGTGCAGGGGGAAGGAGCCGCGCAGTTCGGGTGAATACAGGGCCGCTTCGGCTTCGGAGAGACCTTCGCGGCTCTTCGGGGCCGGGTGCAGAGGGTGGCCGAGGACGAGCGACTGCTCGGCGGTGAGGAAGAGGTCGGGGCGGTCGAGGACGTGGAGGGGCGCGCCCGAGTCGAGGACGAGGCCGGGGCGGTCGTCGCTGTCCTTGCGGCGCTCGCGGACGAAGGTGGCGGTGCGGCGGACGGAGTCGGCCACACGGGCCACCAGTTCGGCACCGCCGGCGGAGGCGGGAGCCTCTTTCGCCGCCGACTCACGGGTGAGCAGTGCCGCGACTGTGACGGCGTCGGCCGGCAGGGCCTGTTCGGGGGCGTCGGCGAGACGCGGGAGGCCGAAGCGGTGCCATCCCGTCGGGGACCAGTAGTGGACGGGGACGAGGAGGGATGTGCCACTGGCGGGGAGTGGGATGCGGAGGGTGCCGCCTGTGGGGGCGGACAGGTCGGTCTCGCGGACCCAGCATCGCAGCAGATTCTCCACGGTCGCGGCTTCGGCCGCGGTGTGTGGGTCGGGGTGGGTCAGGAGGTCGGTGGTGGCGCCGCTCAGGCGTTCCAGTTCGGGCGGACCGCCCTGGGACGGAGTGTGGGCGGGGCGGGAGCGGCGCTGCGGGGAGGGAGGTGTGTCGGAGTGGTTGCGCGGGTGCGTGGGGGTGGGGGTGGGGCTGTGGGGAGTGGGGGTGGTGTTCAAGTTCGGTGTTCCTCGGTGGGTCTGCCTCGAAGGCTGCTGACTCGTGGGCGGTGGGTCGAAGTGGTGGTGTCGGTGGCGGGACCGGTGGTGGTGTCCAGACGGGGTCGGCTCGGTGTTGGTGCGGGGGCGGCTGGTGGGGCTTGGTGAGAAGGGCGGTCTAGTCGCGTGGAGGTGAGCGGTGTTCGGGAGGGAATCGGTGAGCAATCGACGTGATGGGGGCGGCTGCTCGGAGGTGCCGGCGAGCGGTGTGCGACTCGGCCTACGGCGCGAGGGACGGGAGCGGCTGCGGGGTGAGGCCGGACTCCGACTTCTGGCCTGGCCCCGGTTCCGCCCTCGGCCTCGACTCCGGCCCCCGCTCGGACCCGGTTCCGGTCCTGGCCCCCGACCTCAGCGCCTACGCCAGTTCCAGCTCCAACTCCGGCTCCGGCTCCGGCTCCGGGCGCTGCTCAGGGTCCGGCATTGGTTGCGGCTGTCACGTCGGCTTCCGGAGGAGCGGTCGCTCCGCCCGAGGGCGTGGCTGCGATTCCGGTTCCCTGCCCGGTTCCAGCCAGCCCACCGGCCCTTGCCGCTCCATCCGCCCAGGCCGACATACCAGCCTCCGCCGCTCTACCGACCCCAGCCGACACACCAGCTCCCTCCGCCCCTCCGGCTCACGTCGCCGCCCCGGCAGCTACCCCGTCCCCTCGCCCCGGCCTCGCCGTCGATGCCGCCGTTGCCTCTCGCTGTCAGGGCCGTGGCTGCGGGCCACCGCTGCCACGGCGTCGGCGAGGCGGTCGAGAACGGCTGTCGTCTGTTCGTCGGTGATGGTCAGGGGCGGGAGCAGGCGGATGACACTCGCGTGACGGCCACCGAGCTCGACGATCAGGCCACGCCGGAGGCACTCTCGCTGGACGGCGGCGGCAAGCTCGGGAGAGGCGGGGCGAGGAGAAGGGATGGTGCCGGGCACCACTGCGGCACTCGCACCACGGGGACCACCCAACCCGATCGTGCCCAGCAGGCCTGCGGGCTCCTTCCCCTCCGCAGTCTCGCCCTCTCCCTCCATCTCCCCGTCCACCATCTCGACCCCAATCATCAACCCCCTCCCCCGCACATCACCGATCACAGAAAACTCCTGGGCCAGCGACCGAAGTTGCTGCAGCATCCGTGCGCCCAGCGTTGCCGCGCGCGCAGTGAGGTCGTTCTCGCGGACGTAAGCCATCGTGGCCGTGCCCGCGGCCATGGCGAGTTGGTTGCCGCGGAAGGTGCCGGCGTGGGCGCCGGGTTCCCAGACGTCGAGGTCGTCGCGGTAGACGACGACGGCGAGAGGCAGGCTGCCGCCGATGGCCTTGGAGAGGACCATCACGTCGGGGGTGATGCCGCTGTGCTCCACAGCCCAGAAGGCACCGGTGCGGCCGACCCCCGTCTGGACCTCGTCGGCGATGAGCGGGACCGAACGGTCGGCCGTGATGCGGCGCATGCGCCGCATCCACTCGTCCGGGGCCGGCAGCACACCGCCCTCGCCCTGGACGGGTTCGAGAATCATCCCGGCGGGCAGCGGCACCCCGGATTTGGGGTCGTCGAGCACGGATTGAGTCCACCGGGCGGCGAGTTCGGCGCCGTGCGGGCCACCGACCCCGAAGGGGCAGCGGTAGTCCTGCGGATAGGGCAACCGGGCGACCCGTACGTCGAAGGCGCCACCGGACGCTTCAAGTGCTCCGGAGGTCATGCCGTGGTAGGCGCCGGCGAACGCGAGGATGCCGTTGCGGCCGGTCGCGGCGCGTACGAGCTTGAAGGCGGCCTCCACGGCGTCGGTGCCGGCGGGGCCGCAGAACTGCACGCGTGCGTGGTCGGCGAGCCCGGGAGGGAGAGTGCGGAACAGTTCGGTGATGAAGGCGTCCTTGACGGGGGTCGCGAGGTCAAGGACGTGGAGGGGCGCGCCCGAGTCGAGGACCTTGCGGATCGCTTCCAGGACGACGGGGTGGTTGTGTCCGAGGGCCAGGGTGCCGGCGCCGGAGAGACAGTCGAGGTAGCGGCGGCCGTCCGCACCCTCGATGGTCAGGCCGCGTGCGCGTACCGGGACGATCGGGAGGGCGCGGGCGTAGGTGCGCGCGGCCGACTCACGGGCCGACTGGCGCCGGAGGATCCCTTCGTGAGCCGGGCGGGCCTGCGACGGTTCCGCGACGGCGGTGGGCCCCGCCATGTCCTCCCCGGATGCGATCTCGGTCACGGCCATGGTTCTCCCGTCGTCGCGCTGTGCAGGGGCAAGCGGTTCCCTCGCGGACTCGCCCGCCCCGAGATACGGAGCCCCGGAACCCTTTGCTCGACCTCGCGGCACATCGATGCCCCGACTGTCGGGAAAACTCGGGGGGTTGGGGCGTGGAGGACCGAACCGTCCGCCGACGTCAGGCCCCCCACCGCTACCAACCGCGGACTGTTCGGCGGGTTACGGGTTGACCGCAGATCTTTGACATGTCGGAACCATTGCGGTTCGGCGGGAAGTCCCCCATAACGGGCGCATGGTGTGTGGTGCCGTTTCAAGGCGCGGTGCCGGAAAGTGAACTCGTAGGCATCTGTGGGAAGTCCCGGGTTCCGGCACCGGGTTCGTCCGCACCAGGGGGAGGCAGAGCATGCGAACCGAACCGCTGTTGTTGACCGCTCGCGGCGAAGGCCAAAAGGGTGCGCGCCGCAGAACCTCTCGCGTGCTGGCTGCCACGGCCCTCGCCTCGTTGCTGGCGTTGACCGCCACCGGCTGTGGCTCGGGCGACCCGGAGGCGAACGCGCAGGCCTCCGCCTCTGCCGCGGCCGAGGGGGACGGCAAGATCACAATCCCGGAGGACATCAGGGACCGGCTCAAGGAACACGGGATCGATGTCGACAAGTGGAAGGACGGCGCCTGGAAGAACTGGGACAGGGACGACTGGCTGCGCGAGGCCCAGGACTACATCAATCCCGTCATCGAGGGCCTGTGGGACCCGGACCGGATGCAGGGGGCCGAGGATCCCGACCGTGGTGTCCAGGAGAGCGACCTCTCGGGTGACCAGGGTGTGACCGACCCGGAGCCGGCGCCGGTGGACGCGAAGGCCGTGTCGCCTACGTACCACGACAACGTCCCCGAGGCGGGCAAGGTGTTCTTCGACTCCCCCGAAGGCACGATGGTCTGCTCGGCGACGGTCGTGGCGGACCCGGCCCACCCGGGCAGGTCCAACCTGGTGTGGACGGCGGGGCATTGTGTGCACGCGGGCAGGAGCGGCGGCTGGTTCCGCAACATCGCGTTCGTGCCGTCGTACAACGACCAGGCCCTCTCCGCAGCGGGGTTGGCCGGTGCGACCGAGGACGAGCTCGCTCCGTACGGCGTCTGGTGGGCCGACTGGGCGGGAACCTCGGACCAGTGGATCGCGCAGGGCGGTCCGACCGGCGGGGAGGGTGCCCCGTACGACTTCGCCGTCATCCATGTGACGCCTGAGGAGGGGGGCAGCGGCAAGTCCTTGGAGGGGACGGTCGGTTCGGCCCTGCCGGTGAACTTCGCGGCGCCGGCGGTGCCGCGGGTGGAGAGCATCACGGTCGACGGGTATCCGGCGGCGGCGCCGTTCGACGGGGAGACGCTGTACCAGTGCCAGGACAGGCCGGGACGGTTGTCCATCAACGCCTCGGATCCGACGATGTACCGGATCGGCTGCACCATGACCGGTGGTTCGTCCGGCGGCGGCTGGGTCGCGACGGGTGCGGACGGTGAGCCGGCGCTGGTGTCCAACACTTCGATCGGACCGGTGAACGCGGGCTGGCTGGCCGGACCCCGGCTGGGTGCGGTGGCCAAAGGGGTGTACGACTCGGTCAGTCAGAAGTTCGCCGGCCGGTGACAGTTCCCGGTCGCGGTCGTCCCGAGCCCGTGACCGACCACGCACGCCGGTGTCCCGTACATGCTGAAGGCCCGCCCCTTTCTCTCGAAAAGGGCGGGCCTGTCAGGAGAGCTACGGCACTCAGGCCACGACCGGTGCCGGCACGTACGGCGCGAGCTCGGCGGCCAGTTCCTCGTGCACCCGCACCTTGAGCAGGGTGCCCTCCGCCGTGTGCTCCTCGGAGATCACCTCGCCCTCGTCGTGGGCGCGGGCGACCAGCTTGCCGTGGGTGTACGGCACGAGCGCCTCGATCTCGACGGACGGCCTGGGCAGTTCGTTGTCGATCAGGGCAAGCAGCTCGGGGATGCCCTGGCCGGTACGGGCCGAGACCGCGATGGAACGCTTCTCGATGCGCATCAGCCGCTGGAGCGTCAGCGGGTCCGCCGCGTCGGCCTTGTTGATCACCACGATCTCGGGCACGCCGGTGGCGCCGACGTCCCTGACCACCTCGCGTACGGCGGCCAGCTGCTCCTCCGGGTTCGGGTGCGAGCCGTCCACCACGTGCAGGATCAGGTCGGACTCACCGACCTCCTCCATGGTGGAGCGGAACGCCTCGACCAGGTGGTGCGGCAGGTGCCGTACAAAACCGACGGTGTCGGCCAGTGTGTACAGACGGCCGCTCGGGGTCTCCGCCCGGCGGACGGTGGGGTCCAGGGTCGCGAACAGGGCGTTCTCGACCAGGACGCCCGCGCCCGTGAGGCGGTTGAGCAGGGACGACTTGCCGGCGTTCGTGTAACCCGCGATGGCGACCGAGGGCACCTTGTGGCGCTTGCGTTCCTGGCGCTTGATCTCGCGGCCCGTCTTCATGTCCGCGATCTCCCGGCGCATCTTCGCCATCTTCTCGCGGATCCGACGCCGGTCCGTCTCGATCTTGGTCTCACCGGGACCACGGGTGGCGAGGCCGCCGCCCTTGCCGCCGCCCATCTGACGGGACAGCGACTGACCCCAGCCACGCAGTCGCGGCAGCATGTACTGCATCTGCGCGAGCGCGACCTGCGCCTTGCCCTCACGGGACTTGGCGTGCTGGGCGAAGATGTCGAGGATCAGGGCCGTACGGTCGATGACCTTGACCTTGACGACGTCTTCGAGGGCGATGAGCTGGCCCGGGCTGAGCTCGCCGTCGCAGATGACGGTGTCGGCGCCGGACTCCACGACGATGTCACGCAGCTCCAGAGCCTTGCCGGAACCGATGAAAGTGGCCGCGTCGGGCTTGTCGCGGCGCTGGATCACGCCGTCGAGCACGAGTGCGCCCGCGGTCTCCGCGAGGGCGGCGAGCTCCGCGAGGGAGTTGTCGGCGTCCTGCACGGTCCCCGTGGTCCAGACGCCGACGAGGACGACCCGCTCCAGACGGAGCTGGCGGTACTCGACCTCGGTGACGTCCTCGAGCTCGGTGGAGAGGCCGGCGACGCGCCGCAGGGCCGCGCGCTCGGAGCGGTCGAACTGGTCGCCGTCCCGCTCTCCGTCGATCTCGTGGCTCCAGGCGACGTCCTCTTCCATCAGGGCATCGGCCCGAAGACCTTCGGCGTATGTGTGCGCGAGGCGCTGCGTGTCCTGGGAAGGGGAAGAAGAGGAGGTCATTGGATCCTTACGTCGATGGGGATTCCGATTCGGCGGTCATACGACTCAACGCACGAACACTCCGGGAGATTCCCGCGCCCCGTGCGGCGCCGACCTGAAGATGGTCGCACGGCACGGGGCGTCTCGTCACCGCCTTATTTCACCGGTGCGGCGGCGGGTGCCACGGCCTTCCAGTTCGGGCGGCCGGGCATCGGCGGGGTCTTCTTGCCGTAGAGCCAGCCCTGGAGGAAGCCGTCGAGGTCGCGTCCGGAGATCTCGGAGGCGAGGTGCACGAAGTCGGCGGTCGACGCCGTGCCGTCCCGGTGTTCCTGCACCCAGGCCCGTTCCAGGCTCTCGAAGGACTTGTGGCCGATCTCCTGGCGCAGGGCGTACAGGACGAGGGCGGCGCCGTCGTAGACGTTCGCCCGGAAGATGCCGATCTTCTGGCCGGCCTTGGGCGGCTTGGGGGCGGCGGGTGGGCCGCCGGCAGCCCGCCAGCGGTCCGAGGCGCTGTACGCGGCCTTCATACGGGCCTCAAGGGTGCGGCCCGCCTTCTCCTCCGCGTACAGCGCCTCGTACCAGGTGGCGTGTCCTTCGTTGAGCCACAGGTCGGACCAGGTGCGGGGGCTGACGCTGTCGCCGAACCACTGGTGGGAGAGCTCATGGACCATGATCGACTCGACGTACCACTTGGGGTAGGCGGGCTCGGTGAAGAGATCCTTCTCGAAGAGGGAGAGAGTTTGGGTTTCCAACTCGAAGCCGGTGTCGGCGGTGGCCATGAGGAGGCCGTACGTCTCGAAGGGGTACGTCCCGACCTTGTTCTCCATCCAGGCGAGCTGGCCGGGGGTCTTCTTGAGCCAGGGTTCGAGCGCGGCGCGGTCCTTTGCGGGCACGACGTCCCGGACGGGCAGTCCGTGCGGTCCCTCGCGGTGCAGCACGGTGGAGCGGCCGATGGACACCTGCGCGAGCTCGGTCGCCATGGGGTGCCGGGTGCGGTACGTCCAGGTGGTCGCCCGGCCGAAGCGGTCCACGCCCGTCGGGAGTCCGTTCGCGACGGCCGTGTAACCGTCGGGCGCGGTGATCCGGATGGTGAACATCGCCTTGTCGGAGGGGTGGTCGTTGCAGGGGAACACCAGGTGGGCGACATCGGCCTGGTTGGCCATGGCGAGCCCGTCCGCGGTGCGTACCCAGCCGCCGTCCCGGTCCGCGGCGGAGACGGGGTCGCTCGTGTGCCGGACGGTGATCCGCATCCAGCTGCCGCGGGGCAGCGGTTCGTCGGGGGTGACCACGAGATCCTCCCCCGCGCCGGTGAAGTCCGCGGGCCGGCCGTCGACCTCGACCGACCGGACCTCGCCGTGCGCGAAGTCGAGGTTGATGCGGTCGAGCTCGGTCGTCGTCCAGGCGTCGATCGTGGTGACGGCCGTGAGCGGCTTGGTGTTGCTGCCGGGATAGTGGAAGGACAGGTCGTACGACGCCACGTCGTAGCCGGGGTTGCCGAGATGCGGGAACAGGCGGTCACCGACGCCGAGCGGCTCGGCCGGGGCACTCGCGGCGAGCAGGCAGACGGAGACGGCGGAGGCGAGCAGCGCGGCCGCCCTGCGCCTTCGGGCGCGTCCGGTACGGCGACGGGGGGCGTCGGGGCCGGACCGGTCGGCGTGGTCGGGGCCGGCGTGGGTGTGGGGGGTCAGCGGCATGCCCCACCGCTACCAGCGCGCGCGGGCGCCACGGCGGCGACGCGCGACCGGCCCACTCGAACGGAGTCCTCCGGTCCCGTTGAGGTGGACGCGTGCGGTCCTGTGTGCTGCCACGCGCGCGTGGGGGCGTGTCGGGCGGTCCTGCCACGGGAAGGGTGGGGCCTGCGGGCGCCACGCAGGTCAGAAGCGGGCCCTGGTTTTCGGCACCGTCCTGGACGCGGGCCGGTGGGGCTCGGGCCGATAAGGTTCGGGCCGGCGGGGCTCGGGCCGATAAGGTCCGGGCCGGTGGGGCTCGGGCTCGCCTCAGTCGGCGCAAAGCCCTTGAGACAGCGATCCCTGTGGGCGAGCCCCCTGGGGCGTCGGCACCGGCCCGTACGCGGAGTACTGAGACTGGGCCCCAGCCCACTCGGGCGAACCCGCTATGGCGTCGATCCCGGTGAAAGGGTCCGCCGACGTGCCGGCACCGCCCCGTACGCAACGCCCTGAGGCTCGGGCTCGCCCCACTCCGGCGAACACCCTGAGGCGTCGCCCCCGGCGCACCCGGCCTCTTGATACGTCGATCCCGGTGGACGGACGGGGTCCCCCGAGATGCGGGCACTGTCCCTGATGCAGGGCCCCTGGGAGTCGGCGTCGCCCACTCGGGCGAACCCGCCGCAGCGTCAATCCTGGCGGCCCCGCCCCCTTGAGACGGCACTCCCGTCGGACGGATCCCAAGATGCCGACACCATCCCCGATACGGCGCCCTGCGACTCGGCGTCACCCCACCCGGGCAAACCCGCCCCAGCGTCAACCCCGGCGGCCCCGGCCCCTTGAGACGGCGATCCCGTCGGACGGATGGGTCCCCCGAGATGCCGACACCATCCCTGACACAGCGCCCTGCGACTCGGCGTCGCCCCACGTCAGCCGCCCTTTGAAGCGCCACCCCCCGCAGGCCCAGCGCCTTGAGACGTCGACCCCATCCCGGACGCGCCCCCCTGAGAATCGGCCTCGGCCAAAGCCGGCCAACTCCCTGAGCCCGGCGGGCCCAGCCCCCTGAGACAGCGAACCCCGCCTACCCGGCCCCCCAAGACACCGCCCCCGTAGGCCCCGAGCCCCCGGAAACATCCCCCCACCCAGCCCCGCCCCCCAACGCCCCTATCAGCCCCCAGGCGTCAGCCCCCAGGCGTCTGCGCCCTGCTCACGTCATAGACGCCCGCCACGTTCCGCATCGCCCTCATCAGGGCGGGGAGCTGGGCTGCGTCCGCCAGTTGGACCGTGTACGTGTGGCGAACCCGCTGCTGGCTGGGGGGTTCGACGGTCGCGGAGACGATTTCGGCGCCCTCGCCGGCCATGGCCTCGGTGAGGTCGGCGAGGAGGTGCGGGCGGCCGAACGATTCCGCGAACAGCGTGACCCGGCACTCGGCGGTGTCTCCCCAGCGCACGTCGACCTCCTTGCGCCCCTTCATCCGGGCCACCGCGGCGCACTCGACGCGGTGCACCGTGACCACTCCCCCGCGCACGGCGAAGCCGGTGATCTCGTCGGGCGGTACGGGCGTGCAGCAGCCGGCCAGCCGTACGGTCGCGCCGGGCTGGTCGACGAGGGCGACCGCTGCGCCCGGACGGTCGGCGGCCTGGTCGTCGTGGGTCTGCGGCTCGGCGACGATCCGACCCGCGCTGTCGGGCGTGTCGGCAGTCGGCGGCTCCACGACGGAGGACCGGAACGGGTTCGCACCCTGAGCCGTGACGTCGGCCGTCCCGCCGACCGTCCCGCCCCGCCCCGCGGTCTCCTCCGGCGCCTCGGGCGTCGGAGGCGTCGGATGCGTCGCGATCCACCGTTGGATGGCGATCCGGGCGGCGGGCGTGTGCGCGTGCTCCAGCCACTCCTTGGAGGGTTCGGCGGCGGGGTCCTGGCCCATGAGGAGCTGAACGGTGTCGCCGTCCTTCAGGACCGTGCTCAGGGTCGCCAGGCGGCCGTTGACACGAGCGCCCAGGCACGCGTGCGCGTCCTCGCCGTACTGCGCGTACGCGGCGTCCACACAGGTCGCCCCCTCGGGCAGGCCCAGGGTGCCGCCGTCGGGCCGGAAGACGGTGATCTCGCGGTCCTGGGCGAGGTCCTCGCGCAGGGTGGACCAGAAGGTGTCGGCGTCGGGCGCGGCCGCCTGCCAGTCGAGGAGGCGGGAGAGCCAGCCGGGCCGGGTGGGGTCCACCCGCTCCTCGTCGGCGCCGACCCCGCGGCCCCCGCTCTGCTCCTCCGACGCGTCCGATGGCGAGGCGTACGGATTGCCCAGCGCTACCACGCCGGCCTCGGCGACCTTGTGCATCTGGTGCGTGCGGATCAGGACCTCGACGACCTGGCCGTCGCCGCGTGCCACCGCGGTGTGCAGCGACTGGTACAGGTTGAACTTCGGTACGGCGATGAAGTCCTTGAACTCCGAGACGACCGGCGTCATACAGGTGTGCAGTTCGCCCAGGACGGCGTAGCAGTCGGCGTCCTCGCCGACCAGGACCAGCAGGCGGCCGAAGTCCGCGCCGCGCAGTCTGCCGCGCTTGCGGGCCGTCCGGTGCACGGAGACGAAGTGGCGTGGCCGGATGACGACTTCGGCCTGGATCCCGGCCTCGCGCAGTACTCCCCGCACCTCGTCGGCGATCTCGGCGAGCGGGTCGTCCGCGCGCGAGGCGTTGTCGACGATCAACTCGCGTGTGTGCTCGTACTCCTCGGGGTGGAGGATCGCGAAGACCAGGTCTTCGAGTTCGGTCTTGAGGGCCTGGACACCGAGGCGTTCGGCGAGCGGGATGAGGACGTCGCGGGTGACCTTGGCGATGCGGGCCTGTTTCTCGGGGCGCATCACGCCGAGGGTGCGCATGTTGTGCAGCCGGTCGGCGAGTTTGATCGACATCACGCGGACGTCGTTGCCGGTGGCGACGAGCATCTTGCGGAAGGTCTCGGGCTCGGCGGCGGCGCCGTAGTCGACCTTCTCCAGCTTGGTGACGCCGTCGACGAGGAAGCGGACCTCCGCGCCGAACTCCTCGCCGACCTGATCGAGCGTCACCTCGGTGTCCTCGACGGTGTCGTGGAGCAGGGAGGCCGTCAAGGTCGTGGTCTCGGCGCCGAGTTCGGCGAGGATCAGGGTCACGGCGAGCGGGTGTGTGATGTACGGCTCACCGCTTTTGCGCATCTGGCCGCGGTGCGAGGACTCGGCCAGGACCCAGGCGCGGCGCAGCGGCTCGAGGTCGGCGTCGGGATAGTGGGCGCGGTGGGCCTCGGCGACGTGGCCGATGGCGTCGGGCAGCCGGTCGCGGGCGGCCGGGCCGAGCAGCGCGGCACGGCCCAGGCGGCGCAGGTCGATCCGCGCCCGCCAACGGGCGGCCGGGCCTGCTACCGGACCTGGGGTCGCGGGGTTCGTCGCCTCCGCACTCATGGGCACCTCCGGCTGCGTGGACCGGCGGACGGGGTGCCCCATGGCGGACACGGCTCAGGGGATGGCATCTGTCCCCCGTCCGGGCCGGTGCTTGATGCTACCGAGCCCATCACGCCCGGCTGACCGCCTCTCGGCGAGCGTGAAACGGATCACCCATTCGAGCGAAGGTTTGTAGGTTTACGATTTCGCGCCTCCTGACCAGCAACTGGCTGTGGTTCCGCATCGCACAAGGGGGCAGAGACTGCGGTTCCACGCCTCCGGGGCTCTGATCATGACGATTCATATGGTCAACGAACCGCGTTTTCAAGCCAGTCGGCGTCGATCTCGCCCTCGGCGACGATCACCGCGGGACCGGTCATCTCGATCTCGCCGTCGGCTTGTTCGGTGATCACCAGGGTGCCGCCGGGCACGTCGACGGTGTACGTCGCCGGGCTGCCGGTGGCCGCCGGGTCGACGCCGTCCCTGCGGGCCGTGGCCACGGCGACGGCACAGGCGCCGGTGCCACAGGACCGGGTCTCGCCCGCCCCGCGCTCATGTACGCGCATGGCGACGTGGCGTGGGCCGCGGTCGACCACGAACTCGACGTTGACCCCGCTCGGGTAGGCGGCTGCCGGGCTGAAGGGCGGCGGGGAGTACAGGTTGCCGGCGTGCGCGAGGTCGTCCACGAAGGCCACGGCGTGCGGATTGCCCATGTTCACGCTCCGTGCGGGCCAGCTGCGGTCGCCGACGCTCACCGTGACGTCTCCCTCGGGGAGCAGCGCCTTGCCCATGCCGACGGTGACGTCACCGTCCTTCGCGATGTGGACGGTCTTCACGCCCCCGCGCGTGGCCAACGCGAGGTCGCCCTCGGTGACGTGACCGGCGTGCTGGAGGTAGCGGGCGAAGACGCGTACGCCGTTGCCGCACATCTCCGCGACGGAGCCGTCGCCGTTGCGGTAGTCCATGAACCACTCGGCCTCCCCGGCCATCTGCGCGGCCTCGGGGTGCTCGGCGGACCGTACGACATGGAGCAGGCCGTCACCACCGATGCCGGCCCGACGGTCGCACAGGGCGGCGACGGCGGCGGGGGGCAGGTCGAGGGCGTTCTCGGGGTCCGGGACGATCACGAAGTCGTTCTCGGTGCCGTGGCCCTTGAGAAAGGGGATCCGGGTGCTCATGTCTCGATCGTACGTGCCGACCCGTGGAAGGCGGTCGTAGGTGCAGGCCCGTGGAGGTCGGTCGTACGTGCAGGCCCCGTGGGGCCGGTAGTACGTGCAGACCCGTGGAGCCGGTCGCGCTCACGCGGCGGCAGCCGCAGACCCGCACAGCCCCGCGCCCCTGAAAGCCTCTAGCGGAGCCTCGCCACGCGCCAGACCGCGAGAACGACCACGACCGCCACCAGCAACACGTAGCCGAGCGCGACCCGCCAGTCCGCGCGGCGGCCGGACCCCCGCTGCGGCAGTCCCGGCCACGTGTAACCAACGCGGCGCGCGGCCATCATGCCCCAGCCGGCCGCGCACGAGCAGATCAGCAGGCCCAGCATCGCGATCACCGCTCCGCTGTCGCCGAAGTCGAAGGCCAGCGGGAAGGCGAACATCAGGGAGCCGACCGCGGCCAGCGAGACGATGGGGGCGAGCTGCCAGATCCGCAGACGGCGCTGTGGGCGCAGCTCGACCTCGACCTCTTCCCCGCCCGGGAACATCTCCTCGGGCTCGGGGCCGTCGGCGGTTACACCGCCCTGGGTGTCGTCGGGCCCGTCGGGGCTCAGACGCTCCGCGTCCAGCTCCGGCTCACCGCTCTCGGCGGTGAGGGGCTCGGTACCTTGTGCGGTGTCGCGAGGGCCGGCCTCCATCGCCACGCGCCCTCCCAACTCGGACTCCACTTGGTCGATCGAAGCTCGATGATGGCACGGCGCCGGAGGCCCGGATGACGGCCGGAGCGTCCCGATGCCAGGACGTGATCAGGCTGTGACCGGTCGTTCGACCAACGCCAGTGCGAGCTGCGGAAGTTCTGTGAGGTGCGCCGCAGCCCCACTCAACCAGTGCACCCGAGGATCGCGCCTGAACCATGAATCCTGACGGCGCGCGAAGCGTTTGGTGGCACGGACGGTCTCGGTCCGCGCGTCCTCCATCGTGCACTCCCCCGAGAGGGCCGCGAGCACCTGCTGGTATCCGAGCGCCCGGGAGGCCGTGCGCCCCTCACGCAACCCTCGCGCCTCCAGCTCCCGCACCTCGTCCACGAGGCCCGCCTCCCACATCCGGTCGACCCGGCGCGCAATGCGCTCGTCGAGTTCGGGCCGGGCGACGTCGACGCCGATCTGGAGGGTGTCGTAGACGGAGTCGTGGCCGGGGAGGTTCGCGGTGAAGGGTTTGCCGGTGATCTCGATCACCTCGAGAGCCCGGACGATACGGCGGCCGTTGCTGGGCAGGATCGCCTGCGCGGCCTCGGGGTCGGCGGCGGAGAGGCGGGCGTGCAGCGCGCCGGAGCCGCGCAGCACGAGCTCCTCTTCCAGCCGGGCCCTGACCTCGGGGTCGGTGCCGGGAAACTCCAGGTTGTCGACGGCCCCGCGGACGTACAGGCCGGAGCCGCCGACGAGGATCGGCCAGCGGCCCTCGGCGAGGAGGGCGTCGATCCTGGCGCGGGCCAGCCGCTGGTACTCGGCGACGGAGGCGGTGACGGTCACGTCCCAGATGTCCAGGAGGTGGTGCGGGACGCCGTCGCGTTCCGCGGGCGTCAGCTTGGCGGTGCCGATGTCCATCCCTCGGTAGAGCTGCATGGAGTCGGCGTTGACGACCTCGCCTCCCAGTCGCTGGGCGAGGAAGACGCCCAGATCGGACTTTCCGGCCGCAGTGGGGCCGACGACGGCGATGACGCGGGGGGCGGGAGGTGTGCTGCTCACCGCCCCAGTCTCGCAAACCTCGAGACCCCACCTCGAACGAGTTACGTGACGGCGCGGGTCCGGCGTCGTTGCCAGTTGCGTGGTTTCCGCCGCCCTGTTCATGGAGGCGGCGCTCCGGACGGCGCGAACGGGCGCACCGGACGACGCGGGATTTCCCCCGCACAAGTAACGTATGGAGTGGATATGGGCGTTTTCGCACGACTTCTCCGCAGGTCGAAGGCCACGGAGGAGGCGTCAACCGCCGAGACGCAGGCCGACATCCTGACGGCCGAGCCCGCGGCGGAGGCGGCGGCAGAAGCGAAGGGATCGACCGACGCCGAGGCCGACGCCGGGGCCGGCACCGAGGTCGGCACCGAGGCCGCGGCCGGGACGGGGACCGAGGTCGAGGGCGACGCCCGGGCCGAGGTCGAGGTCACCGAGACCGCCACGGCCGAGGGCACGGACGGACCGACGGCGACGGAGGCCGTCGAGGACGCTGCCGCCGAGGGCGTCGAGATCCCCAAGCAGCAGTCCGCCGAAGCGACGGCCGACCATGAGACCGGCGAAGGCGCCCGCACGTAACTGTCCCTAGGGAAGGTGAACGATGGGTCTCCTGGACAGTGTGAAGGCCAAGCTCAGCCCGGCCAAGGACAAGGTCTCCGGCCTCGCGCAGCAGCACGGGGACAGGATCCAGCACGGCATCGACAAGGCCGCGAAGGTCGTGGACGAGAAGACCAAGGGCAAGTACAGCGGCACGATCCAGACCGGCACGGGCAAGGCCAAGGACGCCATGGAGCGCCTCGCGCACACCGACGGCACCAAGGGACCGGGGGACGGCAGCGCGCCACCGGCCTCACCGCCGCCGACTTCCTGAACAGCAATACGGCACACGGCGGACGGCCGCGGGGCAGGACACCCCGGCCGTCCGCCGTCTCCCGGGCCCGCCCAGGTCTCCGCCACGGACTCCTCGACGGCCCCTACGGCTCTCGCAGCCGCCGCTCCGCGGCCGTCAGGACCAGGTCGCGACCACGTACCCCACGCCGTACGGCGCGTCCTCGTACAGCAGCGAGCCGCCGAGAGCCGCGCCCTCGGCCGCGCCCGCGAGGACCTGCCAGCAGGCCCGGCCGGAGGCCTTCAGTTCGTACGCCAGCTCGGCGTCCAGCGCGCGCAGGGCCGCCACGTCGGCCGCGCCCAGCGCCCGCGCGACCTCCGCGTCGAAGGGGGCCGCGCGCTCGTCGAGGTAGCCCGGTGCCTTGAGCGTGCGGCAGGCGCTGGCGTCGCCCATCACCAGCAGCGCCACCCGCTCGGCCTGGGCGGCGATGTCCCTTCCGGTCTGGATACACCGCTCGGGCTCCAGCGGTTCCCCCACCCCGAGTCCCTCGATCGGGGCGTCGGACCAGCCGGTGCGCTCCAGCAGCCAGGCGGCGACGGCGAGAGAGGGCGGCAGCGGGCGCTCCGGGGCCGGTCCCCGCTCCGGTCCGAGCCGTACGTCCACCTCCACGCCGAAGCCGCGGAACGAGCCCCGGGCGCCCTGCGGGTGCGGGCCGCGTCCGCTCCGCTCGGCGGGTCCCACGACGACGAGAAGGTCGGGCCGGGCCGCCGCGAGGACGCCCAGCGCGTCCGTGCAGGCCGCGCGGGCCACGTCGAGCTCGGGCGCGGCCCCCGCGGCGACCGGTGGCACGAGAAGGGGCGGACACGGGCAGACGGCGGCTGCTGCAAGCATGATCGGCAGCTTACTTCCAGGCCCAGGGCCAGGACTCGGGATGGGTGCTCCACGCCAGTTCGCCGAGCCGGTACACCACACGGACCGTGGACATCATGCCTTCGATGCGCGCGTAATAGGCGTCCCCGTCACCGATCCGGTAGACCTGCCGGCGCTTCTGGCGCAGAGCGATGCTCGGACGGTGGGTGCAGGCGAGCTCGTACAGGCGGGCGCGGGCCTCCTCCCGGGTGCCCTCGAAGTGCGTCACCTCGTCGAGGTCGTAGCTCTCCCCGACACCGCGGTCGATCAGGATCACCCAGCGCGCCATGCCCCGCCCCGCCTCTCCTGCGTGACCGGCGGCGGGCGCTCAGTGCGCCGCGCAGCCGCCCGTGGCCGCCGGCAGCGGCTCGGGAACCCCGATCTTCGGCAGGCCCAGCATGACACCCGCGGGCGTGGCGGCCTCGGCCGCGTTCCGCTTCTCCCACGCGTCCCCCGCGCGCGTGCGGCGCACATCGAGGACGCCGCCCTCGGCGAGGAGGTGGTGCGGGGCGGCGTAGGTGATCTCGACCGTGACCACGTCGCCGGGGCGTACCTCCTGGTCGGGCTTGGTGAAGTGGACCAGGCGGTTGTCGGGGGCGCGGCCGGAGAGGCGGTGGGTGGCGCCGTCCTTGCGGCCCTCGCCCTCGGCGACCATCAGCTCCAGAGTGCGGCCGACCTGCTTCTTGTTCTCCTCCCAGGAGATCTCCTCCTGGAGGGCGACGAGACGCTCGTAGCGCGACTGCACGATCTCCTTGGGGATCTGCCCGTCCATGGTCGCCGCGGGGGTTCCGGGGCGCTTGGAGTACTGGAAGGTGAAGGCGTTCGTGAAGCGGGCCTGGCGGACCACGTGCATGGTCTGCTCGAAGTCCTCCTCGGTCTCGCCGGGGAAGCCCACGATGATGTCGGTCGAGATCGCGGCGTCCGGCATGGCTGCGCGGACCTTCTCGATGATCCCCAGGTAGCGCTCCTGGCGGTACGAGCGGCGCATCGCCTTGAGGACCGTGTCCGAACCGGACTGCAGGGGCATGTGCAGCTGCGGCATCACGTTCGGGGTCTCGGCCATCGCCTCGATCACGTCGTCCGTGAAGTCACGGGGGTGCGGGGAGGTGAAGCGGACCCGCTCCAGGCCCTCGATCGAGCCGCACGCGCGCAGCAGCTTGCTGAATGCCTCGCGGTCGCCGATGTCGGAGCCGTACGCGTTGACGTTCTGGCCGAGCAGCGTGATCTCGGAAACGCCTTCGCCGACCAGGGCCTCGATCTCGGCGAGGATGTCGCCGGTACGGCGGTCCTTCTCCTTGCCGCGCAGCGCGGGGACGATGCAGAAGGTGCAGGTGTTGTTGCAGCCGACGGAGATCGACACCCAGGCCGCGTAGGCGCTCTCGCGCCGGGTGGGCAGGGTGGACGGGAATGCCTCCAGCGACTCGGCGATCTCGACCTGCGCCTCCTCCTGCACGCGCGCGCGTTCCAGCAGGACCGGCAGCTTGCCGATGTTGTGCGTGCCGAAGACGACGTCGACCCAGGGCGCCCTCTGCACGATGGTGTCCCGGTCCTTCTGAGCCAGACAGCCGCCGACCGCGATCTGCATGCCGGGCCGCGAGGCCTTGCGCGGCGCGAGCCTGCCGAGGTTGCCGTAGAGCCGGTTGTCGGCGTTCTCCCGCACCGCGCAGGTGTTGAAGACGACGACGTCGGCGTCCCCGTCGGAGCCCTCGGGGGCGGGCACGTACCCCGCTTCCTCCAGCAGTCCGGACAATCGCTCGGAGTCGTGGACGTTCATCTGGCACCCATAGGTGCGCACTTCGTACGTTTTCGGAGATGAAACGTCCACTGCCGGGCTCCGGTCGCTGCTGATGGTCATGGCTCAAGGGTAGGCGCTCCGCGGAGACCGTCGCCCCGGTGCCCGGCCGTGGCCGCTCAGGGGCGCAGCAGCCGCTCCAGGGCGCTCGCGCCGACCGTGGAAGGGCTCGGGGAAGCGGACTTCGGGCGGTGCAGGGAGTCGTGGTCGCAGCTGCGCACGTCGCCCGAGCCGCCGTACGTGATCGACTTCGGCCGGGACAGGGAGTACGTCGTGGATGACGTGCATCACGCGGGAGGTGAGCCCCGGGGACTTTGCATGACCATGCGTGGTGATGCATAATCTTCCTATGTCCAAGGTCCTCACGTCCCTCCCCGCCGGCGAACGCGTCGGCATCGCCTTCTCCGGCGGTCTCGACACCTCCGTCGCGGTCGCGTGGATGCGCGACAAGGGCGCCATCCCGTGCACCTACACCGCGCACATCGGCCAGTACGACGAGCCCGACATCGACTCGGTGCCCGGCCGCGCGAAGACCTACGGTGCCGAGATCGCGCGCCTGGTCGACTGCCGGGCCGCGCTGGTCGAGGAGGGGCTTGCCGCGCTCACCTGCGGGGCGTTCCACATCCGCTCGGGCGGGCGGGCGTACTTCAACACCACGCCGCTGGGCCGTGCCGTCACCGGCACGCTGCTCGTGCGGGCGATGATGGAGGACAACGTCCAGATCTGGGGCGACGGTTCGACCTTCAAGGGCAACGACATCGAGCGGTTCTACCGCTACGGCCTGCTCGCCAACCCGAACCTGCGGATCTACAAGCCGTGGCTGGACGCGGACTTCGTGACCGAGCTCGGCGGCCGCAAGGAGATGTCGGAGTGGCTGGTCGCGCACCAGCTGCCGTACCGGGACTCCACGGAGAAGGCGTACTCCACCGACGCCAACATCTGGGGCGCCACGCACGAGGCCAAGACCCTGGAGCACCTCAACACCGGCATCGAGACCGTCGAACCGATCATGGGCGTCAGGTTCTGGGACCCGTCGGTCGAGATCGCGCCCGAGGACGTCACGATCGGCTTCGACCAGGGCCGCCCGGTGACCATCAACGGCAAGGAGTTCGGCTCCGCCGTCGACCTGGTCATGGAGGCCAACGCGATCGGCGGCCGGCACGGCCTCGGCATGTCCGACCAGATCGAGAACCGGATCATCGAGGCGAAGAGCCGCGGCATCTACGAGGCCCCGGGCATGGCCCTGCTGCACGCGGCCTACGAGCGTCTCGTCAACGCGATCCACAACGAGGACACCGTCGCCCAGTACCACAACGAGGGCCGGCGCCTGGGCCGTCTCATGTACGAGGGCCGCTGGCTGGACCCGCAGGCCCTGATGATCCGCGAGTCGCTCCAGCGGTGGGTCGGCGCGGCGATCACGGGCGAGGTCACCCTCCGCCTGCGGCGCGGCGAGGACTACTCGATCCTCGACACCACGGGCCCGGCGTTCTCGTACCACCCGGACAAGCTGTCGATGGAGCGCACCGAGGACTCGGCCTTCGGACCGGTGGACCGGATCGGCCAGCTCACCATGCGCAACCTCGACATCGCCGACTCCCGCGCCAAGCTTGAGCAGTACGCGGGCCTCGGCCTGATCGGCACCGGCAGCCCCACCATCGGCGCCTCCCAGGCCGCCGCGACCGGGCTGATCGGCACCATGCCAGAACTCCCCGAGGGCGGCGCCGAGGCGATCGCCTCCCGCGGCGAGGTCTCGGAGGATGAGGCCCTGCTGGACCGGGCCGCCATGGAGTTCGGCACGGACTGAGGCACCTCACGACGTTCGTCAGAAGGGGCCGGTGCGAGACAGCACCGGCCCCTTCTCACACCCGCCCCTCCCGCGACCGCATCAACGGCTGGATCCGCGTCCCGAAGGTCTCGATCCCGTCGAGGAAGTCGTCGAAGACGAGCATGATCCCCTTGGTCCCGTCGACCCCGGCGATCTCGTCGAGCATGCGCGCGACACTCTCGTACGCCCCGACGAGCGTGCCCATGTTGAAGTTCACGGCGCCCTCGGGCAGCACGATGGTGCGGGCCGTGGAGGAGTCGTCGGCGGTGGTGTCCGTGGCCGACTCCCCCGCCATGTAGGCCAGCGCCGCGCGGTCGGCGCCCGCGTGGTACTCCTGCCACTTCGCGCGGGCGGCCTCGTCGCTCTCGTCGGCGATGACCATGAACAGGGACAGCGCACCGACGTCCCGCCCGGTCTCCCGCGCCGCTTCCACCAGCGTGGCCGCGCTGTCCGCGAAGGCGAGCGGGGTGTTCACGCCGCTGCCGAGGATGAAGTTGTAGTCGGCGTGCCCGGCGGCGAACCGCATGCCCGTGCCGCTCTGCCCGGCGGCCACGATGTCGATGTGCCCGTTCGCCGGCCGCGGCGAGAGCACGCAGTCGTCCATCTCGTAGAACTCGCCCTTGAAGTTGCTGACGCCCTCGCTCCACAGCTCCTTCATCACCGTCACGTACTCGACGGCGCGCGCGTACCGGTTGCCGAAGTGCTCGTCGCCGGGCCACACGCCCATCTGCGTGTACTCGCCGGGCGCCCAGCCGGTGACGATGTTGACGCCGAACCGTCCGGGGGCGATGGAGTCGACGGTGACCGCCATGCGCGCGACGATCGCCGGAGGCAGGGCGAGGATCGGTGTGGAGGCGTACAGCCTGATCCGCTCGGTGACCGCGGCCAGCCCCGCCATCAGCGTGAACGACTCCAGGCAGTGGTCCCAGAACTCGGTCTCGCCGCCGAAGCCCTTGAGCTTGATCATCGAGAGGGCGAAGTCGAAACCGTGCTCCTCGGCCTTCTGCACGACGGCCTTGTTGAGCTCGAAGGTCGGCATGTACTGCGGGGAACTCTTCGAGATGAGCCAACCGTTGTTGCCGATGGGGATGAAGACACCGATGTCCATGCCGCTCCTCATGATCGGAGACTGCCCGGTCCGACGGCACGGTACACGGCCGGGATTTCGTCAACTTCCCTTGCAGCAGGGGCAGTTGAGGTAAGGGAATGCCGAGAAACAGCTCGTCGGAATCTGTGAAGCAGGTTTCGACCGGAAACAGGAACGATAAGTTCCCTCCATGAACGCGCGGCTCGCTCTCCTCGGCTCGGTCACCCCTGGTGCGACGGAGAGCGAGGTCTTCCGGCTGGCGCTCGGGCATGCGGTCGGTGAGCTGAGCGCGCTCGGCGGGACCGTGCACCTGCGCGGCCCGATGTCCGCGCTGCGCCTGGTGTCCTCCGCAGGTCTGCCGCCCGCCCTCACCCGCTCCTGGGAGATCGTCGACCAGGAGGGCCCCCTGGCCCCGGCTCGCGCGCTCCAGCAGGGCAGGGGCGTCTGGGTACCGCTGTCCCCGGACGCGCCGGAGAAGGCCGCCTGGCCCGGCACCGGATTCGCCGCCCTGCCCGTGTTCAGCGGCCGCCGCAGCATCGGCGCGCTGACGGTCCTGGCCGGCGAGCGGGGCGAACCCACCCCGGAGCACTGGGGCTTCCTGCGGGACGTGGTCGCCTGGACCGAGGACCGCATGGCCCAGGCCCCGCCGCCGTCCGGTCCCTCCCAGGCGGAACTGGGCGGTGAACGGCTGCGGCAGGCCCTGAAGGAGGTTCAGGTCGGCTCGTGGGACTGGGACATCCGCAACGGTGACCTGAGCTGGGACGAGGCCGCCCTGGCCCTGTACGGCACTCGCCCGACCGATTTCACCGGCCGGATCGACAACTGGATGCGGATCGTCCATCCCGACGATCTGGCACCCACGCTGGCGGCGGCGCAGCGGGCCATCCTCGACCACAGCGTCTACGAGGCCGAGTACCGCGTACGGCGCCTGGACGGCACGTGGGGCTGGACTCAGGCCCGCGGCCGGGCGACCTACGACGAGCGGGGCGAGCCCCTGCGGATGATCGGGGTCGGCTGGGAGAGCAACGAGTTCCGCACCGCACGGGACGCTCTCAGCAGGGCCCTGCGGCACATGAGCGACGGCTTCCTCGCGGTGGACGACGAGTGGCGGATCACCTTCGCCAACCTGGAGGCGGAACGCTTCCTCGGCTTCTCCGAGGAGGAGTTGTTCGGACGCCTGCTGTGGGACCTGCCAGCGACCCGACAGGTCCCTGGTCTCAAGGAGAGCTGTCTGCAGGCCGGGGCCGAGGAGAAGCCCGCCGGGTTCGACGTGTACATCGCGGACTGCCAACGGCGGCTGCACGTGCGGCTGGTGCCGGGGCCGGACGGCCGCACCCTCTACTTCCAGGACGTCACGGAGAAGCGCCGGCTGGCCCAGGAACGGCAGGCGGCGGAACGGGCCGCGGCCGAGCGGGCGGTGCGGATCGCCGAGCTGACCACGGAACTCGCCAAGGCGACGACCTCCCGGGACGTGGTGGACGCGGTCGCCCGCCGGGTGCTGCCGCCGTTCGCCGCCTCCGGGCTGATGGTCCAGGTCAGCGAGGGGAACCGGCTCCACCACGTCGGCGCGGTCGGCTACCCCCGGGACTTCGTGGCCCTCCTCGACAGCCGCCCCCGGGCGTCGACCGGCGACCCCGCCTGGGACACGATCGCGACCGGCCTCCCGCTGTTCATGTCCTCGGCCCACGAGTACGCCGCCCGCTATCCCGAACTGGCAGACTTCCCCACCCGCGGCGAAAAGAAGTCCTGGGCGTTCCTGCCGCTGACGGCGTCCGGCCACACCTTCGGCGTCTGCGTGGTCTCCTTCGACCGGCCGCGGCTGCTCGACGACGAGGAACGCGCCCTGCTCACCACCATCACCGCCCTCGTCGCCCAGTCCCTGGAGCGGGCCCGGCTCTACGACGCCGAGCACACCCGGTCCCGGGAACTCCAGCGCAGCCTGCTCCCCCAGGCGCTGCCCGACCTGCCCGCGTGCACGGCGGCCGCCCGCTACCTCCCGGCCGGGCAGGGCGCGGACGTGGGCGGCGACTGGTACGACATCATCCCGCTGTCCGGCGGACAGGTCGCGCTGGTCGTCGGCGACGTGATGGGCCACGGCCTGCCGGAGGCGGCCACCATGGGCCGGCTGCGCACCGCGGTGCACACCCTGGCCGACCTGGAGCTGCCGCCCGACGAGATCCTCGGCCACCTCAACGACATCGTCGGCGGCATGGGCGAGGCGTCGTACGCCACCTGTCTGTACGCGCTCTACGACCCGACGACCCGGGCCTGCTCCATCGCCCGGGCCGGTCATCCGCCGCCCGCGCTGGTACGGCCCGACGGAACCGTGCACTTTCCCGAACCGGACGCCGATCCCCCGCTGGGCGCGGCCAAACCGCCGTTCGAAACAGCCGAGTTGGAGGTGCCCGAGGGCAGTCTGCTCGTGCTCTACACCGACGGCCTCGTGGAGTCGGCGACACGGGAGATCGACGAGGGCATGGCCGAGCTGGCGCGGCTGCTCGGCGCCGCCCACGCCGACGGGACCGCCGTGGACCTTGAGCGGCTGTGCGACACGCTGACGGCCGGTCTGCTGCCCGCGGACCAACAGGCGGCCGACGACGCGGCGTTCCTGGTGGCCCGGCTGCACGCGCTGCCGGCCGACCGGATGGCCGCCTGGTCCCTGCCCGACGACCCGAAGGCGGCGAGCCAGGCCCGTCGGCATGTGCGAGAACAGCTCGCGGCCTGGAACCTGGACGACCTGTCCCCCACCACGGAACTCCTGGTCAGCGAACTGGTGGGCAATGTCGTCCGGCACGCCCGCGGCCCCGTCCGGCTGCGCCTGCTGCACACCACCGAGCTGATCTGCGAGGTCTACGACGGCAGCCAGACCATGCCCCGGATCCGCCACGCCGCGGACACCGACGAGGGCGGCCGGGGACTCCAGCTCATCTCGGCCCTCTCCTCCCGCTGGGGCGCCCGTTACACCCCCACGGGCAAGTGCATCTGGACGGAACAGTCCCTGCGGGGCGCGGCCGAGCCGGCGGACGTGCTGTTCCTGAACCCCGCGGCCTTCGACGAGGACTGGGAGGCGTTGCTGTGAGGGCGCGCCCGTTCGGCCCAGCTCCACGGGCCGGATGCCGGGCGCGTCCCTAGATTCGCGGTGACGGCTGTTCCGGCCCCGCCCGAAAGGCACACGACCCATGGCAATACGCATCACGCTCACCGGCGCCGCGCTGGCCGTCCTGGCCACCGCCGGACCGCTGACCGGCGTCGCCCACGCTCAAGGCGACCTGGACTGCGCCGACTTCCGCTTCCAGGAGGACGCGCAGGCGGAGTTCGACCTCGACCGCAGCGACCCCGACCGGCTCGACGAGGACCAGGGTCCCGACGACGGCATCGCCTGTGAGGCGCTCCCCCGAAGAGACACCGCCGCCGTGAGCGTCGCCACGCCACCCGCCACACCGCTCTTCACGCCACTCACCACGCCGCTTCCGACGCTCGGTGTCCAGGGCGGGTCCGGAGGCAGCGTCGGCCCCGCGGGTTTCGAGCGCGCTGTCGGGGTGGCACTGGCCGTCGGCGGAGTCGGCCTCGCAGGCGCGTACGTGGTGCGGCGGCGTCGTGCCGCGAACCCGCACCCCCGCCTCAAGGATCGATGAGCCCCGCCCGTATCGCGTACCGGGTCAGCTCAAGACGGTCCCGCATCCCCAGCTTGTGCAGCAGGTTCGCCCGGTGCCGCTCGACGGTCTTCGCACTGATGAACAGCAGCTCGCCGATCTCCTTCGTGGTGTGACCCTCGGCGACCAGCTTGAGGATCTCCTCCTCGCGTTCGGTGACGGCCCGCCTGGGCAGGTCGTCACCGCGGTGCAGCCGGTCGAGGTAGGACCGCACGAGGGCCCGCTCGGCCCCGGGGTAGACGAAGGACTCGTCGCGTACGGCGGCCCGGCACGCCTCGACGAGATCACGGTCGGCGACGGACTTGAGCACGTATCCGCTGGCCCCGGCCTTGAGCGCCTCGAAGAAGTACTGCTCGTTGTCGTACATCGTCAGGATCAGGATCCGCAGCTCCGGCAGCCGTCGGGACAGCTCACGGGCCGCCTGCAGTCCCGTCATCCGGGGCATCGCGATGTCCAGTACGGCCAGATCGACCTCACGCGCGCGTGCCAGCTCGACCGCCTCGGCGCCGTCCCCCGCCTCGGCCACGACCGTGAGGTCCGGCTCCCCCTCGAGAATCAGCCGCACCCCGCGCCGTACGAGAGTGTGGTCGTCGGCGAGCAGCACCCGGGTCGGGTCCGTCATCAGCGCACCCCCGCCTGGAGCGGTATCCGCAACCGCACGTCCGTCCCCCGCCCGGGACCGCCCTGCACCGAGAACACCGCCCCGACCAGCAGCGCCCGCTCCCGCATCCCCTGGATCCCGGCCCCGTCGGGCACCCCGCCCAGCCCCTTGCCGTTGTCCCGCACGAGGAGTTCGACTCCCCCCGCGACCGGCTGGAGCCGGACTTCGGCACGGTCGGCGGCAGAGTGCCGCGCGGTGTTCGTGAGCCCCTCCTGGGCCACCCGGTAGACCACCAGTTCCGACTCCTCGGTCAGCCGGGGCAGATCACCGCCGACGTGATGGCGCACGGTCAGCCCGTGCGTCGTGAACTCGGCCGCGAGAGACCGCAAGGCGCTCGACAGCCCGAGCTCCTCCAGCACCCCGGGCCGCAGCCGCCGCGCGATCCGACGGATCTCGTCGAGTCCGGCCCGGGTGGCCTCCTGCGCCTGCCCCACGTCCTCCCGCAGCTCCTCCGGCGCCCGGTCGGCGACCCTCTTGAGCTGCAACAGCACGGCGGTCAGCGTCTGCCCGACCTCGTCATGGAGCTCGCGGGCGATGCGATGGCGCTCGCGCTCCTGCGCGGAGAGCGCGTGGGCCGCGCCGGTCGCCCGCTCGGCCTCCAGCCGGTCGAGCATGGTGTTGTACGTCGTGATCAGCGCGGCCGTCTCGGAAGGACCGGAGACGGGGGCACGCACTCCGGGACGGAGCAGATCGGCGGCGGCCATGGCCCGGCCCAGCCGCTGGAGCGGGACGAGCCCCACCCGCAGCACGAGGGCGTTGGCGACCAGCAACAGGGCGAGCCCCCCGAGGACGACCACGGCCTCCCCCTGCCGGACCGGCGTCGACACGGTGACCGGCCCCAGCAGCAGCGCGGCGGCGACGACGAGGCCCGCGGCGTTGAGCGAGAAGATCCGCCAGAACAGCGACACGGCCCTGCCCTCACTCCTCTCGTACGACGCCCGAGGCCAAAGTCTCGCCGGGGCCCGCCGCTCGCGGATATCCGTCACGTCACCCATGTCGCCACCGTACGGGGGCCTGGCAGCATGCGAACCCGGCACTCGCGATCACTCGAACCACAAGGGGAAGAAACGTGTCTGCTCCACGCCTGAGGGCGACGCCGCTGCCGGGAATCGGGGTCCAGTACGACCTCATGACCCGCGAGGACCGCCATCTCTCCGTGGTGGCGCACCGCGACGGTGCCCGCACGGTGAGCGTGTACCGGGCCGACGACCCCGACTCCTGCGCCCAGTCGCTGCGCCTGACCGGTTCCGAGGCCGACGCCCTGATCGACGCGCTGAAGCCCTCCCACCACAGCGCGAGCCTCCTCTACACCTCCGACCTGGGCCTGGTGGCCGAGCGCGTCGAGGTGGCGGCCGGCTCCCGCTGGAACGGCCGGGTCCTGGGCGACACGAAAATGCGCACCGACACGGGAGCCTCGGTCGTGGCGGCCCTGCGCCGCGCGGAGGCGATCCCCTCCCCCGCACCGGACTTCCGCCTGGCGGGCGGCGACATCCTCATCGTCGTGGGCACCCGCGAGGGCGTGGACTCCGCCGCCGCGATCCTGGGGCGGGAGTAGGAACCATGCACTCCGCGGTCCTCCTGATCGAGTTCGGCTCGATCATCCTCGGCCTGGGCCTCCTCGGCCGTTTCGCCGCCCGCTTCCGTCTCTCCCCCATCCCCCTCTACCTCCTGGCCGGCCTGGCCTTCGGCGAGGGCGGTCTGCTCCCCCTGGGCGCCAGCGAGGAGTTCGTCTCGATAGGAGCGGAGATAGGAGTGATCCTCCTTCTCCTCATGCTCGGCCTCGAATACACGGCCGGCGACCTCGTCACCAACCTCAAGGCCCATTACCCCTCCGGCCTGGTCGACGGCGCCCTCAACGCCCTCCCGGGAGCGGCGGCCGCACTCCTCCTCGGCTGGGGCCCGGTGGCGGCGGTGGTCCTGGCGGGCGTCACCTGGATCTCCTCCTCGGGCGTCATAGCGAAGGTCCTGGGCGACCTGGGCCGAGTCGGCAACCGGGAAACCCCCGTGATCCTCAGCGTCCTGGTCCTGGAGGACCTGGCGATGGCGGTGTACCTGCCCATAGTCACCGCCCTTGTCGCCGGAGCGGGCCTGCTGGCCGGAAGCCTGACCCTGGCGATCGCCCTGGGAGCGGCCGGCCTGGTCCTGTTCACAGCGGTGCGCTACGGCCGCCTGATCTCCCGCTTCGTCTCGAGCGACGACCCGGAGAAGCTCCTCCTGGTCGTCCTCGGCCTGACGATCCTGGTCGCAGGCGTGGCCCAGCAACTCCAGGTCTCGGCAGCGGTGGGCGCGTTCCTCGTGGGCATAGCCCTCTCGGGAGAGGTGGCCGAGGGCGCCCACACCCTCCTGAGCCCCCTGCGCGACCTCTTCGCCGCGGTCTTCTTCGTCTTCTTCGGCCTCCACACGGACCCGGCGAGCATCCCCCCGGTCCTGCTCCCCGCCCTCGCCCTGGCCCTGGTCACCGCAGCCACAAAGATCGCCACGGGCTACTGGGCGGCCCGCCGAGCCGGCATCTCCCCCAAGGGCCGCTGGCGCACGGGCGGCGCACTGGTCGCCCGCGGCGAGTTCTCGATCGTCATAGCGGGCCTGGCGGTCTCGGCCGGCACAGAACCCTCCCTGGGCCCCCTGGCCACCGCCTACGTCCTCATCCTGGTCATCCTCGGCCCCCTCACGGCCCGCTACACCGAGCCCCTGGCAACGAGACTGACAACCCCCCGAGCCAACACCCCGACGCCACGTCGAGTGACGGAGCCGGTGAGCCGGGACAGCGCGTAGGCGCCCATCGTTGTGGAGCGGCTGCGGGCTGGTGGGGGCTGGTCGCGCAGTTCCCCGCGGTTCCGCTGCGCTGGGCTTGGGCGGGGCGCCTATGGGGGTGCCGGGTTCGGTTGTGAGGCGACTGCGGGCCGGCGGGGGCTGGTCGCGCAGTTCCCCTCGCCCCTAGGTGGGTGCAGTCACCCGCGCCACGACGAACCGTTCGCCGGACCGCGCGCCCCGGCGGGCCGGTGGCCGCGTACGGCGGGAAGGGGACGGGGTGGGGGGTGTCCGCCCGCAGCGGCCGGCGTCCGTCACAGAGCACTACTCAAAGGGACCGAGCCGCCGGACCGAGGACGGACACCCCCCACCCCGGCCCCGACCCACAACACACGCACGCGCTACACAAGCCCCCACCGAACCCACAGCTGCGCCGCAGGCACCCAGGGGCGCGGGGAACTGCGCAACAAACACCCGCCCCCACCGAACCCGCACCCGAACAAGACCCCGCCCAACCGCCAGAGGCACACGCTGGCCAACCCCCCACCCCCCTGGCAGGATCACCCGCATGCCCAAGCCGTTCCCCCACCTCAGCCGCCGCCAGGCGCTCCAGACCGCGGCCGCCACCCTCGTGGCCCTCGGCCTGCTCCTGTGGTGGCTGCTTCCGCTGGGCGAGGACCCCCCGGCCGGCACGATCACCTTCAGCACGGGCACGAGGCAAGGCGTCTACCAGAAGTACGGCGGACTCCTCCGCAAGGAGATCCACAAGGACATGCCCGACCTGAAGGTGAAGCTGGAGACCAGCGCGGGCTCCCAGGAGAACGTCAGACTCGTGGCGACCGGAAAGTCCGACTTCGCCATCGCCGCGGCCGACGCGGTGGAGACCTACCAGCAGAACGGCGACCCCGGCGCCGACCAGCTCCGCGGCGTGGCCCGCCTCTACGACGACTACGTCCAGCTCGTCGTCCCCGCCGACTCGGACATCCACACCATCGCCGACCTGAAGGGCAAGCGCGTCTCCATCGGCGTCTCCAACTCCGGCGTACGACTGATAGCGGAGCGAGTGCTCGACGCCGCCGGCATCGACCCGGCCAAGGACATCCAGCCGAGGGCCGAGGGCATCGACACCGGCCCCAAGCTCCTCGGCCACGGCCTGGACGCGTTCTTCTGGTCCGGCGGCCTGCCCACCGACGGTCTGAAGCAACTGGCCGAACGGTCCGCGTTCCGCTTCGTCCCGATCGAACCCTCCCTCGTGGCGAAGCTGCACGCCGAGGGCGAGCCCACCCGCTACTACCGGGCCACCAACATGCCGGCGTCGGCGTACCCGTCCGTCCAGAACAACAAAACCGTCCCGACGATGGCCGTCTCCAACCTGCTGATCACCCGCAAGGACATGGACCCCGAGCTCACCGAGTGGCTCACCCGGACCGTGATCAAGAGCAGGGACGGCATCGGCCGGGACGTCCACTCCGCGCAGTTGGTGGACGTACGCACGGCGATCTACACCGACCCGGTCCCCCTCCACGAGGGCGCTCGCCGCTATTACCGCTCGGTCAAGCCGTAGGGCGGCTGCGGGGCACGGACACGGTGACCACCAGCCCGTGCGGCTCGTGGTGACCGTACGAGATCGCCCCGCCCCCCGCGGCCAGGAGCGCCCGCGAGATGGACAGTCCGAGACCGGACCCCTTGACGTTCTGATGCTGCCCGCTGCGCCAGAACCGGTCGCCGACGCGCGCGAGTTCCTCGTCGGTGAGCCCGGGTCCGCGGTCGGCGACGACGATCGTGGAGGTGTCCCCGTCCGCGGCGACCGTGACCTCGACGGTCTCGTCCTGCGGCGTGAACTTGAGCGCGTTGTCGATGACCGCGTCGAGGGCACTGGAGAGGGTGACGGAGTCGGCCCAGGCGGTGGTGGGCGGGCAACTCCCCACCAGCCGCACTCCCTTGGCCTCGGCGGTGGGCGTCCAGGCGGCGACCCGTTCGGCGGCGAGTTCGCCGATGTCGGTGATCCTCAGGTCCGCCTCGGTGTGCTCGGCGAGCGCGAGGTCGAGGAGGCCGTCGAGGACCTGGGCGAGGCGTTTGCCCTCCGTCTGCACGGAGGCGATCTCGGCGTTGCCCTTGGGAAGTTCGAAGGCGAGCAGCTCGATGCGCAGCAGCAGCGCGGCGAGCGGATTCCTCAACTGGTGCGAGGCATCGGCGACGAAGGCCCGCTGCTGCTCCAACACGTCCTCGACGTTGTCCACCATTTCATTGAACGACCGCGCCAGACGCCTGAGTTCGGGCGGCCCGCCGGCCACCGCCACCCGGGACTTGAGCCGCCCGGTGGCGATGTCGTGGGTGGTGGCGTCGAGGACCCGTACGGGCCTGAGCACCCAGCCGGTCAGCCGCAGGGCGGCGCCGACGGCCAGCAGCATGGCGGCGAGTTCACCCGCGAAGATGACCAGCCAGCCCTGCAGGATCCGTGAACGCATCGGTCCGGTGGGCGAGTCGGTGACGACGACCGCGATGACGTCGCCGTCCCGGATCACCGGCGAGGCGACGACCAGGCGGCCCCGCTGCCAGGGCCAGACCTGCTTGGGGTCCTGGCTGCGGCGGCTGAGCAGGGCCTCGCCGAACGCGTCGCGCACCTCGCCCGTCCGGGGGAGGAACCACCCGCGCGGCGCCGTGGCCATGGGTACGTCGCCGTCGTAGAAGACACCGACGCGGATGCCGTAGACCCTGTAGTAGCTGGTGAGTTCGCTCTCCAGGGTCTCCAGGCGCTCGTCGGAGGCGTCGGTGACGAACTGGGCGAGCGCGGCGAAGTGCGCGGTGTCGTCGATCCGGTCGACGACGACCTTCTGCTGCTGCGCGGAGGCCACCCCGATGGCGAGCGGCACGCCCAGGGCCAGCAGCACGGCGGCCATGAGGACGATGAGCAGCGGAAGAAGACGTGTACGCACGACCCCGCCTACGCCCCGCCCCGAAGCCGCGAGCTCCGACGCACACCGCTGAGCGCACCCCGGCGCGGCCGGACACCTGCACCCGAGACACCCGGGGCCCCCGCATCAAGCGGCTCACGGCCACCACCGCACACGCGGGCACCCCCACCGCCGCACTCACCCGCGCCCACAGTCACCGTCCCTCACACGACCCACGTTCCTCCCCCGAGCCTCGCACAGCTCTTGGCTGCACGGTTTCATCCGTAGGCTCCGCCGCAGACGTGGGCCCCACGCCACGAGCCATCACCGCAGGTCTGCGCCCCCACTTTCACGCCGGCCCTCCACACCGTCCCGTCGGCGCAGCCCCACCGAAGCCCGACCGAAGCCGCTCAGCCCCACTGAGCCCCACTGAGCCCCGCTGAGCCCCCTCACACCCCCGGCGCCACCAACCGGTACCCGACCCCCCGCACCGTCTCGATCAGCGCCGGCATCCGCAACTTCGCGCGCAGGGACGCCACATGCACCTCCAGCGTGCGGCCGGTGCCTTCCCAGCTGGTGCGCCAGACCTCGCTGATGATCTGCTCGCGCCGGAAGACCACACCGGGTCGCTGGGCGAGCAGCGCGAGGAGGTCGAACTCCTTGCGGGTGAGCTGGACGACCGTGCCGTCCACGGTGACCTGACGCGTCGGCAGTTCGATGCGCACGGCGCCGAGAACCAGCCCGGTGTCCCCGCCGCCGGGCGCGTCCTCATGGGCGGTGCGCCGGCTCACGGCGTGGATGCGGGCGAGGAGCTCCCCCGTGTCGTACGGCTTGACCACATAGTCGTCGGCACCGAGGTTCAGCCCGTGGATGCGGGAGCGTACGTCGGACCGCGCGGTGACCATGATCACCGGCGTGCTGGTGCGCTTGCGGATCTTGCCGCACACCTCGTAGCCGTCCTGGTCGGGCAGCCCGAGGTCCAGGAGCACGACCCCGAAGCCGTCGCTCTCCGGGACCAGCGCCTGGAGTGCCTCCTCGCCGCTGCGCGCGTGCGTGACGTCGAAACCGTGCCGGGCGAGCACCGCGGACAGCGCGGCGGCCACGTGGTTGTCGTCCTCGACGAGGAGAAGTCTCACCCCGGCCCCCTTTGGTCCATCGGACGTACTATCCGAATATGCAATGAACAGGTACAACTGTGCGTACACACGCGCGTGTGCGCCTCGTGCAGTCATGCTGATGGATGAGGACGGCGTCAAGAGCGTTCCGGTTGCGCCGCGCTTCCGTTATCCGGCCGATACGCGCACCGGATGCACACTGGTCGTAAGTGCTACGACACGTGTCCGATTGCTATCGGATCGTGATGCTCAGATTCCCCTCAAGACTAATGACGCTGGTCGCGTGGGGTCACTACTGTCCTCCGAAACCGAGGAGGACGGAGCCAGAGAGCGATGACCGAAGTATCGGTGGCCAAGGAAGATGTGGCCGCGACCGGCGAACTGGTCGTCCTGAAGAGCGTCAACAAGCACTTCGGCGCGTTGCACGTACTCCAGGACATCGACCTGACGATCGCCCGCGGCGAGGTCGTCGTGGTCATCGGACCCTCCGGGTCCGGGAAGTCCACCCTGTGCCGCACCATCAACCGCCTGGAGACGATCGACACGGGTTCGATCGCCATCGACGGCAAGCCGCTGCCCCAGGAGGGCAAGGAACTGGCCCGGCTGCGCGCCGACGTCGGCATGGTCTTCCAGTCCTTCAACCTCTTCGCGCACAAGACCGTGCTCGAGAACGTGATGCTGGGGCAGATCAAGGTCCGCAAGGCCGACAAGAAGCAGGCCGAGGAGAAGGCGCGCGCCCTGCTCGACCGGGTCGGTGTCGCCACGCAGGCGGACAAGTACCCCGCCCAGCTGTCCGGCGGTCAGCAGCAGCGTGTCGCCATCGCCCGGGCCCTGGCGATGGACCCCAAGGTCATGCTCTTCGACGAGCCCACGTCGGCGCTCGACCCCGAGATGATCAACGAGGTGCTGGAGGTCATGCAGCAGCTCGCCCGCGACGGCATGACAATGATCGTTGTCACGCACGAAATGGGTTTCGCACGATCGGCCGCAAACCGCGTGGTGTTCATGGCGGACGGACGGATCGTCGAGGAGGCTGCGCCCGACCAGTTCTTCAGCAATCCGCGCAGCGACCGCGCCAAGGACTTCCTGTCGAAGATCCTTCACCACTGACGCGTCACACCACTGACGCGTCACACCACTGACGTGTCGCACCGCTGACGTGCCACCCGGATCGACCACCGACGGCTCTCTTTCACCACCCAAAGGATGTTCACCATGAAGCTCCGCAAGGTCACCGCCGCCTCGGCCGCCGTCCTCGCCCTCGCCCTCTCCGCGACCGCCTGCGGCGGCGACAGCAAGGACGAGGGCTCCGGCTCGGGCTCCGGCGGTGGCGGCAAGATCAAGATCGGTATCAAGTACGACCAGCCCGGTCTCGGCCTCAAGGAGCCCGACGGCTCCTTCTCCGGCTTCGACGTGGACGTGGCGACCTACGTGGCCAAGCAGCTCGGCTACAAGCCCGACCAGATCGAGTTCGTCGAGACCAAGAGCGCCGACCGTGAGAACGCGCTCGCCCGTGGCGACGTGAAGATCATCGCGGCCACCTACTCGATCAACGACGAGCGCAAGAAGAAGGTCGACTTCGCCGGCCCGTACCTGCTGGCCCACCAGGACCTGCTGGTCAAGAAGGACTCCAAGATCAGCCAGGCCACGGACCTCAACGGCGAGAAGCTGTGTTCCGTGACCGGCTCCACCTCGGCGCAGAACGTCCACGACGACTTCGCCCCGAAGGCCCAGCTCAAGCAGTACGGCGGCTACTCGGAGTGCATCGCCGGCCTGCAGAGCGGCGCCGTGGACGCGGTGACCACGGACGACTCGATCCTCGCGGGCTTCGCGGCCCAGGACAAGTACAAGGGCCAGTTCAAGCTCGCCGGCCTCAAGCTGAGCAACGAGAACTACGGCATCGGCGTGAAGAAGGGCGACACCGCGACCCTGAACAAGGTCAACGCCGCCCTGGAGAAGATGGTCAGCGACGGCTCCTGGCAGAAGGCTGTCGACAAGAACTTCGGCCCGGCCGGCTACAAGAACGAGCCCGCCCCGAAGGTCGGCGTCATCGTCAAGTAACGCGAGGACCCACCGGCGCGCCGCCGCCCGCCGCGATCAGGGCGGCGGCGCGCCGCGCCCGTCCACGTACGCCACACACACGCCACACACCCGGAAGCGCGGGAGATCGTGTTCGACTTTCTAGAAGGTTACGACGTCCTCGGGGCGTTCTGGATGACGGTGAAACTCACCGCCCTGTCCGCCGTCGGCTCCCTGATCTGGGGCACCGTGCTGGCCGCGATGCGGGTCAGCCCAGTCCCGTTGATGCGCGGCTTCGGCACCGCCTACGTCAACATCGTCCGGAACATCCCCCTGACGGTCATCATCGTCTTCACCTCGCTCGGCCTCGCCGACATCTTCGGTGTGACGATGGGCGCGGCGGACAACTTCGACGTCCAGGGCTTCCGGCTGGCGGTGCTCGGTTTCATCGTCTACACCGCGGCGTTCGTCTGCGAGGCCATCCGTTCCGGCATCAACACGGTGCCGCTCGGCCAGGCCGAGGCGGCCCGCGCGATCGGGCTGAACTTCAGCCAGACCCTGCGTCTCATCGTGCTCCCGCAGGCTTTCCGCGCGGTCATCAACCCGCTGGCAAACGTGCTGATCGCGCTGACCAAGAACACCACCGTGGCGGCCGCGATCGGTGTGGCCGAAGCCGCCCTCCTGATGAAGAAGATGATCGAGAACGAGGCCCAGACGCTCGCCATCGGCGCGGTCTTCGCACTGGGCTTCGTGGTACTGACCCTGCCGACCGGCCTCCTCCTCGGCTGGCTCGCCAAGCGACTGGCGGTGAAGCGATGAGCTCGGTCCTCTACGACACTCCGGGACCCCGCGCCAAACGGCGCAACGTCCTCCTGTCGGTCGTCTTCACCCTTCTCCTCGCCCTCCTCCTGTGGTGGGTGTGGCAGAAGATGGACGACAAGAACCAGCTGGAGTGGAACCTCTGGGAGCCCTTCACCACCGGTGAGGCCTGGACGACCTACCTCCTGCCCGGCCTCGGCAACACCCTCAAGGCCGCGGCGATCTCCATGGTGATCGCCCTCCCGCTGGGTGCGGTCTTCGGCATCGCCCGGATGTCCGACCACGCCTGGGTGCGGGGCGTGGCCGGCACGGTGGTCGAGTTCTTCCGGGCCATCCCGGTGCTGCTGCTGATGCTGTTCGCAAACGAGTTCTACGTCCGCTCATCGGACATCTCCAGCGAGCAGCGCCCGCTGTACGCCGTGGTCACCGGCCTGGTGCTCTACAACGCCTCGGTGCTCGCTGAAATCGTCCGGGCCGGCATCCTCTCGCTGCCCCGGGGCCAGACGGAGGCGGCGTACGCGGTCGGACTGCGCAAGGGCCAGACGATGACCAGCATCCTGCTCCCGCAGGCGGTCACCGCGATGCTGCCGGCCATCGTCAGCCAGCTGGTCGTCATCGTGAAGGACACCGCGCTGGGCGGCGTGATGCTGAGCTTCCCCGAGCTGCTCAACTCGCGCAGCACGCTGGCGGCCAACTACGCCAACGTCATCCCCAGCTTCATCGTCGTAGGCATCATCTTCATCGTCCTGAACTTCCTCCTCACCAGCTTCGCGAGCTGGTTGGAGCAGAGGCTGCGGCGCAGCAAGAAGAGCACGGGCGCGGTCCTCGGCGAGGACACGGTCGAGGTCAACCCGGCCGCCGTGCGCGGCACCTACGGAACCGGCGAGAACACCGGCGGCGGCGGATTCTGACAGTCGGTCAAGTTGCCTGCACCGCAGGTGCGAACGACACGGAGGCAGTGGCATGATCGCCACTGCCTCCGTCACTTGACGCAAGCACCGGCAATGGGTTGCATACGTTCTGTGATCGTGCACCCTGCCCCAACCTCCTGTTCACCCACGTCTTCCGGCACTGCGCTGCGGGCAGGGGGCACCGCGTCGTGGACCCGGTGATCATCGTCGGAGCGGGGCCCGTCGGGCTTACGCTCGCCCTGGCGCTGGCGCGTCAGGACGTCCCCTCCGTGGTTCTCGACGAGGGCCCGGGCAAGGACGAATCCCGCCTGGCCCGCACCGCCGTACTGCACGAGGACACCGCCGCCCTCATGGCACGGCTGACCGGGGTGCCGGTCACCGAGCTGGGAGTGCACTGGGCCGGATGGCGGTCGATGCGCCGCAAGCAGGTGATGCGGGAGGTCGACTTCGAGGAGGCCGGGGACGCCCCCCTGCACCTCGCCCAGCACGTCCTGACCGGCGCCCTGCGCACCGCCCTCGCCGAGGAGCGGCTGGTCAAGCTCATCACCGACAGCCGTCTCGACACGATCGAGCAGGAGCCCTCGGGCGTCACCGCCCACACCCGCGGCTCCAAGGGCACGTGGTGGCGTGGCAGTTACCTCGTCGGTTGCGACGGCACGCGCTCCACCGTGCGCAAGCTCCAGGACATCCGCTTCCCGGGCCGTACGGCGGTGGAGCGCCACGCGGTCGCCGCCCTGCGCACGGAACTCCCCTGGGAGGACCGGGCGTTGCTCCACCGGATGCCGCCGTGGCGGACGTCCGGGCCGTCGGCCGGGGAGATCACCGCCCGCCCCCTCCCCGAGGGCGTGTGGCGCCTGGACTGGCTGCTGCCGCCGGGCAAGGACCTGGTCACGCCCGAGCTCCTGGTGGCCCGCGTCCGGGAGACCCTCGCGGGCTGGACGGGCGGTTCGACCCCGCCGTACGAACTCCTCGACACCGGAGTCCACACCGTGCACCACCGGCTGGCCCGCCGTTGGCGCGCCGACCGGGTCTTTCTCGCCGGGGACGCGGCGCACTGCCTCGGGGCGCTCGGCACGCAGGGGCTCGACGAGGGACTCCGGGACGCCGACAACCTCGCCTGGAAACTGGCCCTGGCCTGGCACCACGGCCCCCATGAGGCACTCCTCGACAGCTACCAGGCGGAGCGGCGCGCGATCGTCGCCGGTCGGCTGCGCGCCGCCGACCAGGCCCTGCCGCTGCTGCGCGGCGGCGGGGGCCTGCGCTCGGTGGTCCCCGGCTCGGCCCGCGGCCACGACGGGTTGCTCACGGACGGCCACTTGGGGCGCGGCCCGCTCGGCGCGCCGGGGGCGTACGCCGACTCGCCGCTCGCGCCCCGGCACCTCGAAGGAGAGGTGCCCGTCGACACACCCCCCGGGGCGCCGGTCGCGGATGTGCGGGTCACCGCCGAGGACGGCTCGTTCGTACGGCTGCGCGAGCGCCTCGGCCGCGGCGCGCTGCTCGTCCTCCTGGTCGCTCCGGGCACCGGGGTGTGGGAGCGCAAGCACTGGGTGACCGCCGGAATCATGCCCCGGCTGGCCGCGGCGGTGACCGCGCTGCCGCACTCCGCCGAGCTCCTGGTCGCCGAGGAGTACCCGGGCGCGGCCCCGCACACGGTCCTGCTCGTACGGCCGGACGGTCACCTCGTCACCGCGCTGAGCGGGGTCCGCCCGGCCGACCTGTACTCGGCGGCCGAGACGGCGCTCGGCGGCCCTGCGGCGAAGACCGAGGCGAACGCGGGGGCCGGCTCGCGTTGACGTGCTCACTGTCACTGTGCGTCCACATAGTGACAGTGAGTTGAAACGGTCCGCGCCCCCATGGTGTACTCCGGATCGTGACCGACACCTGTGTGCGCCTGTGGCGGAGGGTCCATATGGACCTCGTCCGCTATGCGGGCTGCGTGTGTCGCCCGTCCTGCTGAATTCGCCTCTCTTCTTCCCCGCGTGCCGCGCCCGTGCGACGGCACGCTGTCGCGAACTCTCCTCAGGACGGTACCCGTGTCTGCCTCCCCCGCCCTCCCCTCGGTCTCCTCCCTCGCGCCGCCCACCCAGGCCGAACTCCTCGACTTCGTACGGCGCACCGCCGCCGACGCCGAGCTGATCGACTCGCTCCCGCTCGACCCCGAGGGCCGCACCTGGGTGCGCCTGGAGGGGCCCGGTGGCAGCGAGGCCTGGCTGATCGGCTGGCCGCCCGGCACCGGCACCGGGTGGCACGACCACGCCGAGTCGGTCGGCGCCTTCATCACCGCCGCCGGCGAGCTCAAGGAGAACTCCCTCGCCGCCCGGCTGCCCGCCGACGGCTGGAAGACCCTCGAACTCTCCGACGAGGTGGACCGTGAGCGGCGGCTGCCGGCCGGCAAGGGCCGTTCCTTCGGGCAGCACCACGTCCACGAGGTCCTCAACGAGTCCACCGACGCCCACGCGATCTCCGTGCACGCCTACTACCCGCCCCTCCCCCAGATCCGCCGCTACAGCCGCACGGGCCAGATCCTGCGGCTGGAGCACGTGGAGCGGCCGGAGGACTGGCAGTGAGCGGCCTGCCTGCCGGCCCACGGCTGCGGGTGGACGACGTCCGGTATGCCGCCCCGAGGCCGGGGCCATGATCTGCGGGCCCTGGTCGTGTCCGACGAGGGCCATGCGGTAGTCACCCCGGCGCACTGCACAACGGATGTACGCGGTCGTGCCGGGGCCCTTCCCTTCGGGCCCGGCTCGCGAGAACCTCCGCTGCAGAAACTCCCCGTTTCAGAACCCCTCGTCGCCGAGGAACTCCGTCTCCTCCCCCTCCTCCTCCAACGCCTGCCGGACCACCCGCAGGGCCATGCCCTCGGAGTAGCCCTTGCGGGCGAGCATGCCGGCGAGGCGGCGCAGTCGCTTGTCGCGGTCGAGCCCACGCGTCGCGCGCAGCTTGCGGTCGACGAGCTCTCGGGCCGTCTCCTCCTCCTGTTCGGAGTCGAGCTGCGAGACGGCCGCGTCGATCAGTGTGGAGTCGACGCCTTTGGTGCGCAGTTCCTGGGCGAGCGCCCGCCGGGCGAGCCCCCGGCCATGGTGCCGGGACTCCACCCAGGCGTCCGCGAACGCGCTGTCGTTGATCAGCCCGACCTCCTCGAACCGCGACAGCACCTCCTCGGCGACGTCGTCCGGGATCTCCCGCTTGCGCAGGGCGTCGGCGAGCTGCTTCCGCGTACGCGGGGTCCCGGTGAGCAGGCGCAGACAGATGCCCCGCGCCCGCTCCACCGGGTCCGCCGGAGGCTCCCCCTTCTCGGCCCTCGACAAGGAGGGGCCGCCTCCGTCCTCGCCGGGCGATTCCCCGAAGCCGCGCCGGCGCTGCCGACGCCCACGGGGACCGCCCGCGCCGGGTGCTCCGCCGCCTCGACGCGAGCTCCGGCCGAACGCCCCGGAACCACGCGTCGCCCCGTCACCGGACTCCTCGCCGCTCGGCCCACCGTCGCCGAACGTCCCACCGTCACTGTGGGAACGCCCGCCGCGGTAGGACGAACCGGTGCCGTGCGCGAAGTCGTCGCCGAACACTTCCTCGGCGCCGTGCGACACCGAACGGCCGTATCCCCCGTCCGTTCCATGCCCCGTGCCGTCCCCGTGCCCGTCGCCGCCCGGCCCGGCAGAACCCCCGTCGCCTCTTCCGCCCCACCCTCGCGGAGCGTCCTCGTACTCGGCCCAGTCGGTTCGCCGTGTCACGGGATCAGCTCTTGGCGGCCGGAGCCTTGGCCTTCGTCGCCTTCGCGGCCGCCGGAGCCGGCACCTTCGCGGCGTCGTCCGCGACAGCGCTCACCGCGGCGTCCGCACCCGGCTCCGCGGCAGGCTGCTCGGGCCGCACACCGACGCCCAGCTTCTCCTTGATCTTCTTCTCGATCTCGTTGGCCAGGTCGGGGTTGTCCTTCAGGAAGTTGCGCGCGTTCTCCTTGCCCTGGCCGAGCTGGTCGCCCTCGTACGTGTACCAGGCGCCGGCCTTGCGGACGAAGCCGTTCTCCACGCCCATGTCGATCAGGCCGCCCTCGCGGCTGATGCCCTGGCCGTAGAGGATGTCGAACTCGGCCTGCTTGAAGGGCGGCGCGACCTTGTTCTTGACGACCTTGACGCGGGTGCGGTTGCCGACCGCGTCCGTGCCGTCCTTCAGGGTCTCGATGCGGCGGATGTCCATGCGCACCGAGGCGTAGAACTTCAGCGCCCGACCACCGGTCGTGGTCTCCGGGGAGCCGAACATCACACCGATCTTCTCGCGGAGCTGGTTGATGAAGATGGCGGTGGTCTTGGACTGGTTGAGCGCGCTGGTGATCTTCCGCAGGGCCTGGCTCATCAGACGGGCCTGCAGACCGACGTGGCTGTCGCCCATCTCGCCCTCGATCTCCGCGCGCGGGACGAGCGCGGCGACGGAGTCGATGACGATCAGGTCGAGGGCACCGGAGCGGACCAGCATGTCCACGATCTCCAGGGCCTGCTCGCCGTTGTCCGGCTGGGACAGGATCAGGTTGTCGATGTCGACGCCGAGCTTCTTCGCGTACTCGGGGTCGAGGGCGTGCTCCGCGTCGATGAAGGCGACCTGGCCGCCGGCCTTCTGCGCGTTCGCCACCGCGTGCAGCGTCAGGGTCGTCTTGCCGGAGGACTCCGGGCCGTACACCTCCACCACGCGGCCGCGCGGGATGCCGCCGACGCCGAGCGCGACGTCGAGCGCGGTCGACCCGGTGGGGATGACCTCGATGGGCTCGTTCGGCCGCTCGCCCATGCGCATGACCGCGCCCTTGCCGAACTGCCGTTCAATCTGTGCGAGAGCGGCGTCCAGGGCCTTCTCGCGGTCGGTTCCTGCCATGGGTTCCACCCGATTTGCTTGAGTCGATCGCTTCACGTCAAAGACGCTAACGCCTGCCACTGACAATGCGCCCCGACGCCCGTCCAGCCTGTGGATAACTCGGGAACTTCTCCATGCAAAGCATGCCGAAACGCCCGTCATTGACTTCGCCGGAGCTTCCATATGAATGGATGTTCGATTTTCGTGTCAAGCGCACCACGCGGCACCCGGGACACTTCCCGAAGCCCGCTCCGGCGGCCTCTTCCGACCTCTTCGGCTACTTCCCGCGGCGTACTCCAGGTGCCTTCGGCGGTACGACGACCGGGCGGCCCCGTGCCCGCGAGTCTTGTGCCATGCAGACCACGACGAGCACCCGGGAAACGACCTCGACCACCCTCCGGGGCAACAGCGGGACGGCACGACACCCCGCCGTGATCGCGCCCCTGTCCGCCCTGCTCCTGCCGGCCGCGTCCGTCCCCGACGGGATCGCCCCCGGAGCGGGCCACCCCGCCGTGCCGCCCGGTCTCCTCATCCCCCTTGGGGTGGCGGGTCCGCTGACCCGGCGCACGAACCGGGTGACCGGGCTCGCCCTCGGTGTCGGCCTGTTCATCGGGGTGGGCACGCTCCTGACCCCGAACACCGGTGATCACCTCTCCTCGGGTGACACCGCGCTCATCGCCTCGACGCTCGCCGAAGCCGTCGCCCTCGCCGCCCTCGTGATCGCCGGAGCCGCGGCCTGCCTGACCCGGAAGGGAGCGCGGGCCTGATGGACCCGGTCCTGCGCGATGCGCCCTCGGTGCCGGCCCGGACACCGGGGCCGCGGCCCGTCGACGCACGCCGCGTGGAGCGTCTCTGTCACGCCACCGGTCTCCTCCTGCTCCTCTCCGGGCTCGCGCACCTGGTGATGTTCGCCGTGGACGGCGGCCCCTGGGACGGGCCGGTCTCCTGGCGCAAGCCGGTGACGTTCGGGGTGTCCTTCGGAGTGACCCTGATCGCGGTCACCTGGGTCACGTCGTTTCTGCGGGTCGGCCCGCGGCCACGAGCCCTGCTCCTCGCGGTGTTCGCGGCGGACTGTGTGGTGGAGGTCGGCGGCATCACCCTGCAGGCGTGGCGCGGGGTGCCCTCCCACCTCGACATGGAGACGCCCTTCGACACGGCCGTGTCCATGACGCTCGCGGTGGGCGGCGGGGTCCTGGTGGTACTGCTGACGGTCTTCGCGGTCGCCTCCTTCCGGCACCGGCCCTCGGGTCCGGCGGGGATGGCCCTCGCGGTGCGGTCGGGGTTCGCGATCCTGCTGGTCGCCCTCGCCTCGGGCGCCGCGATGATCGCGCGCGGTGTCGTCCTCACCCGCACCGGCCACCAGGAGGCGGCCTACCACTCGACCGCCCCGCTCAAGCCGCTGCACGGCGTGAGCCTGCACGCGATCCTGGTCCTGCCCGCACTGGCCTGGCTGCTGTCGCACACGTCCTGGAGCGAGCCGCTACGGCGACGGCTCCTGTACGCGGCGATCGGCTCCTACGTCTCGGCCGTCATCGGCGCGGCGGTGTGGGCCGCCCTCACCTACTGAATCCGGCGACCTCAGGACGAGCTGTCGTCGTCAGTGGAGTCCTGAGTGCCCTGCCGCCGCCGCTCCCACAGCGCACGCGCGCGTATGACCGGCGAGGGCCCCTGGCCCCGCCTGCGGTGCCCGTGGACACGTGGGTCGTCGGTGACGGCGTACCGCTTCACATAGGCCCCCAGGAACGCCTGCAGCGTGGCGACCGCAGGAATGGCGATCAGGGCACCGACCGCGCCGAGGAGGGCGGTGCCCGCGATGACCGAGCCGAAGGCGACCGCGGGGTGGATGTCGACGGTCTTCGAGGTCAGCTTGGGCTGGAGCATGTAGTTCTCGAACTGCTGATAGACCACCACGAAGACCAGCACCCACAGCGCGTACCAAGGATCGACCGTGAAGGCGACCAGCATGGGCAGGGCGCCCGCGAGATAGGTACCGATGGTCGGGATGAACTGCGAGACCAGGCCGACCCACACGGCGAGCACGGGCGCGTACGGCACGTCCAGGGCCTGGAGCAGGACGAAGTGCGCGACTCCGGAGGCGAGCGCCATCAGGCCGCGCGAGTAGATGTAGCCGCCGGTCTTGTCCACGGCGATCTCCCACGCGCGCAGCACCTCGGCCTGGCGGGCGGGCGGCAGGACGGAGCAGATCGTGCGGCGCAGCCGCGGGCCGTCCGCGGCGAAGTAGAACGAGAACAGCGCGATCGTGAGCAGCTGGAAGAGGCCACCGAGAACCTGGGCGGAGACGTCCAGGACACCGGTGGCGCTGTTCTGCACGTAGTTGCGCAGCCAGTCGGAGCGCAGCAGCCCCTCCTGAACGTCCACCCGCTTCAGCTCGGTGTGGAAGTGACCGTTGATCCAGGCGATGACGGAGTCGAGGTAGTTCGGGAAGTCCTCGACGATCTTGATGATCTGGCCCGCGAGCATCGACCCGAGCAGCGTGACGAAACCCGCCGTCACGATCAGCACGCCGAAGAAGACGAGGAAGGTGGCGAGTCCCCTGCGCATACCGCGCGCGGCCATCTTGCTCACCGCGGGTTCGATCGCCAGGGCCAGGAAGAACGCGATGAGGATGTTGGTCAGCAGGCCGATCAGCTGGTGGAAGGCCCAACTGCCGAGCTGGAACACGGCGATGAGGGCGAGCGCCAGCACCATGGCACGCGGCAGCCAGCGCGGCATGCGCGCGTTCGGCCCGGCGCCTTCGGCCGGGGGCTGGGCTGGGGTCGTCGTGCCGAGCGGAGATGCGTGCTGGGCTGCCTGCCCGGACTCGTCAGTGGGTGCCACGGAGCAAGTCTCGCCCACGCGACTGACAATGGCTGCCGCCCTGCGATCTTCGTGACCGGTAAGTGCCTCTTTCGTGAGATGTTCACGCCCGGCCGGCACTTCTCCCCGGAACGTCCACGCCGTCTCAGTGCCGCTCGCCCGGAACGCTCATCACGGTGCAGACCACGCGCCACACGTCCTTGGCGTCCCAGCCGGCGTCCAGCGCCTCGTGCACCGTGCGCCCACCGAGCTCAGCCATCACGTGATCGCGCGCGAAGGTGTCGGCGTACCCCGGACCGAAGTGTTCCGCCATCCGCTGCCAGAAAACCGTCAACCGCATGACTCCAGTATCCCGCCCCTGGGGGTGGCCTCGGCCGGGACCGCCTGCCGAGACCGCTTTCCGCCCTACGGTCTGACGCATGCCCGAAACAGGAGCCTCCCCACTCCCCCAGACGCCACCGGCGCACTCCCCGCTCTTCCGCGCCGAGCACTTCGTCTGGCTCACCGCGCGTGTGCTGGAACAGCGTCTGTTCGCGTACCACTTCCTGAACGGCGGCCCCGACCCGGTGGAGACGGCCCTGGACGCCTACCGCAACGCGGACGGCGGCTACGGCCACGCCCTGGAGCCCGATCTGCGCGGCCCGGTCAGCCAGCCCCTGCACACCGCTCACGCCCTGCGCGTGCTGGACGCCGTCGGACGCTGCGGCGGACAGCGCGTGGAGCGGGTGTGCCGCTATCTCACCTCGGTGTCCACCCTGGACGGCGCCCTCCCCGCGGTGACTCCCGCCCAGCGCGGCTATCCGACGGCCCCCTTCCTGCCGGTCGTGGACGCCCCGCCGAGCGAACTGCTGAGCACCGGTCCCGTGGTCGGTCTGCTGCACCGCAACGAGGTGTGGCACGCCTGGCTGTTCCGGGCCACGGACTTCTGCTGGCAGGTGGTGGAGTCCCTCCAGGTGTCCCACCCGGGCGAGATCCAGGCCGCCCTGACCTTCCTGGACTCCGCCCCCGACCGCTCACGCGCGCAGGCGACCGCCGACCGCCTCGGCCGCCTGGTGCGCGACCGACGACTGGTCACGCTGGACCCCGCGGACCTCGACACGTCCCCCGTCTCCCCCGGCTACGCCCCGGACGAGCACCACTTCCCGCACGACTACGCGAGGACGCCCGGCTCCCTGGCGCGCGCGTGGTTCACGGACGACGAGATGTCCCGCTCACTGGACTTCCTCGCGACCGGACAACAGGAGGACGGCGGCTGGCCGACCCGCCGACGCCGGTGGGCCCCCACCACCGCCCTCGAGGCACGCCCCATGGCAACCATCGAGGCCCTGCAGACCCTGCGCGCATACGGCCGCGAAGTGGGCTGATCGACTCGCAAACCGCGTACGGCGGGAAGGGGGCGGGGTGGGGGGTGTCCGCCCGCAGCGGCCGGCGTCCGTCACAGAGCCCTGCTCAAAGGGACCGAGCCGCCGGACCGAGGACGGACACCCCCCACCCCGGCCCCGACCCACAACACACCGCACGCGCTACACCCGCCCCCACCGGGGCCGCACAGGCCGCCGCAGGCACCCAGGGGCGCGGGGAACTGCGCAAAACGCCCGCCCCCACCGAACCCGCAGCTGCGCCGCAGGCATTTGCGGCTCCGCCGCGTGGGCGCAAAACACCCGCCCCCACCAACCGCACCCGAACCCGCCCAACCGCCGGAGGCAACCCGTTGTCAGTGCCGGGGTGCAGGATGGACGCATGGTCAGCCCAGCACACCGAGCCCTGAACGGCTTCTCCCCCGCCACCCGCGGCTGGTTCACGGGGGCGTTCGACGCGCCCACCACCGCCCAGGCCGGCGCGTGGCAGGCCATCGCAGAGGGCTCGGACGTACTCGTCGTCGCCCCCACCGGCTCCGGCAAGACCCTGGCCGCCTTCCTCGCCGCTCTGGACCAGCTGGCCTCCACACCGCCGCCCGCGGACCCCAAGAAGCGCTGCCGAGTCCTGTACGTCTCCCCCCTCAAGGCCCTCGCCGTCGACGTGGAGCGCAACCTCCGCAGCCCCCTCACCGGCATCCGCCAGGAATCCGTCCGCCTGGGCCTCCCCGAGCCCGAGGTCAAGGTGGGCATCCGCTCCGGCGACACCCCTCCGGCCGAGCGGCGGGCCCTGTCCACCCGCCCCCCGGACATCCTGATCACCACCCCGGAATCCCTGTTCCTGATGCTGACGTCGGCGACCCGGGACGCGCTCACCGGCATCGAGACAGTGATCCTCGACGAGGTCCATGCCGTGGCCGGCACCAAGCGCGGCGCCCACCTGGCCCTCTCCCTGGAGCGTCTGGACGAACTCCTCCCGAAGCCGGCCCGCCGCATCGGCCTGTCCGCCACGGTCCGCCCGGTCGACGAGATCGCCCGCTACCTCTCCCCCCAGCGCAAGGTGGAGATCGTTCAGCCGAAGTCCGGCAAGGAGTTCGACCTCTCGGTCGTGGTCCCGGTGGAAGACCTCGGTGAGCTCGGCGGCTCCCCGGTCGCCGAGGGCAACGAAGGCGCCGAGCGCCCCTCCATCTGGCCGCACGTGGAAGAGCGCATCGCCGACCTCGTCCAGTCCCACCGCTCCACGATCGTCTTCGCGAACTCCCGCCGCCTCGCGGAACGCCTCTGCAACCGTCTCAACGAGATCGCCTACGAGCGGGCGACCGGCGAGCCCCTGGACGAACACCACGCCCCGGCCGAACTCATGGGCGGTTCAGGCGCGGCCCAGGGTGCGCCCCCGGTCATCGCCAGGGCCCACCACGGCTCGGTCTCCAAGGAACAGCGCGCCCTGGTCGAAGAGGACCTGAAGGCAGGCCGTCTCCCCGCTGTCGTAGCGACATCCAGCCTCGAACTCGGCATCGACATGGGCGCGGTGGACCTGGTGATCCAGGTCGAGTCGCCCCCCTCCGTGGCCTCCGGTCTGCAGCGCGTCGGCCGCGCGGGCCACCAGGTCGGCGCGGTCTCCACCGGTGTGGTCTTCCCGAAGTACCGAGGCGACCTGGTCCAGGCAGCGGTCGTCACGGAACGCATGCGGACCGGTTCCATCGAGTCCCTCAAGGTCCCCGCGAACCCCTTGGACGTCCTCGCCCAGCAGGTCGTCGCGATGACCTCGATGGACACCTGGCAGCTCGACGACCTCCTGGCCACGGTCCGTAGGGCGGCCCCCTTCGCCTCCCTTCCCGAGTCCGCCTTCACCGCGGTCCTCGACATGCTCGCGGGCCGCTATCCCTCCGACGCCTTCGCCGAGCTGCGCCCGCGCGTGGTCTGGGACCGCATCGCCGGCACGATCACCGGCCGCCCCGGCGCCCAGCGTCTCGCCGTCACCTCCGGCGGTACCATCCCCGACCGCGGCCTCTTCGGTGTCTTCCTCGCCGGCTCCGACCCCAAGAAGGGCGGCGGACGGGTCGGCGAGCTCGACGAGGAGATGGTCTACGAGTCGCGCGTCGGGGACGTCTTCACGCTCGGCACCAGTTCCTGGCGCATCGAGGACATCACTCGCGACCGTGTCCTGGTCTCCCCCGCCCCCGGCGTCCCCGGCAGGCTCCCTTTCTGGAAGGGCGACCAACTGGGCCGCCCCCTCGAACTGGGCCGCGCGGTGGGCGCGTTCCTCCGCGAGGTCGGCTCCCTGTCCAAGGAGGACGCCCGCCTGCGCCTGCTCACCGCGGGCCTGGACGCGTGGGCGGCGGACAATGTCCTGTCGTACCTGGACGAACAGCGCGAGGCCTGCGGCCATGTCCCGGACGACCGGACGATCGTCGTGGAGCGCTTCAGGGACGAGCTCGGCGACTGGCGGGTCGTCGTCCACTCCCCCTTCGGCGCCCAGGTCCACGCCCCCTGGGCGCTGGCCCTCGGCGCCAAGCTCTCCGAGCGCTACGGCATGGACGCCCAGGTCATGCACGCCGACGACGGAATCGTCCTGCGACTGCCCGACGCCGACATGATGAGCCTGGACCTCCTCGACCGGGAACCCACCAGGACCGGCACGGAGTACGACGCCGAACAGGCTCCGGTGGGCGCCGCGGACGTCGTCTTCGACAAGGGCGAGGTCGACCAGATCGTCACCGACCAGGTCGGCGGCTCGGCCCTGTTCGCCTCTCGCTTCCGCGAATGCGCGGCCCGGGCGCTCCTGCTGCCGCGCCGCAACCCCGGCAAGCGCACCCCCTTGTGGCAGCAGCGCCAGCGTGCGTCCCAACTGCTCCAGGTGGCGAGCGAGTTCGGGTCGTTCCCAATCGTCCTGGAAGCCGTCCGCGAGTGCCTCCAGGACGTCTTCGACGTGCCCGGCCTCGTCGAGCTGATGGGCGACCTGGAGTCCCGCCGGGTCCGCCTGGTCGAGGTCACCACCCCCGAGCCCTCCCCCTTCGCCCGGTCCCTCCTCTTCGGCTACGTCGCCCAGTTCCTGTACGAGGGCGACTCGCCCCTCGCCGAGCGCCGGGCGGCGGCCCTCTCGCTGGACTCGCGTCTGCTGGCCGAGCTGCTGGGCCAGGCGGAGCTGCGCGAGCTGCTCGACGCCGAGGTGCTGACCGAGCTGGAGCGAGAGCTCCAGTGGCTCACCGAGGACCGCCGGGTCAAGGACGCCGAGGGAGTCGCGGACATCCTCCGCGTCCTCGGCCCGCTCACGGACACCGAGCTGGCCGAGCGCGGCGCCGAGCCGCAGTGGGCGCAGGACCTCGCCGGCGCCCGCCGCACGATCAAGGTCCGGGTCGGCGGCGCCGACCACTGGGCGGCGATCGAGGACGCGGGCCGCCTGCGCGACGCCCTCGGCACAGCGCTGCCGGTCGGCGTCCCGGAGGCCTTCACGGAGCCGGTCAAGGACCCTCTCGGCGACCTCCTCGCGCGCTACGCCCGCACCCACGGCCCCTTCACTTCAGCGACGGCCGCGGCCCGCTTCGGCCTGGGCACGGCGGTCACCGAGGGCGCGTTGCAGCGCCTGGCCGCGAGCGGACGTGTCGTACAGGGAGAGTTCCACCCGGCGGGCATCGGCCAGGAGTGGTGTGACGCGGCCGTGCTCCGCCGCCTGCGCCGCCGTTCCCTGGCAGCCCTGCGCCACGAACTGGAACCGGTGCCGCCACCGGCCCTCGCCCAGTTCCTGCCGCAGTGGCAGCACATCGGCAAGGGACACTCCCTGCGCGGCATCGACGGACTGGTGCGCGCCGTGGAGCAGTTGCAGGGCGCCTCCGTGCCCGCCTCCGCCCTGGAGAAGCTCGTCCTGCCGTCACGCGTCACGAACTACACCCCGGCCCTGCTCGACGAGCTCACGGCCGCCGGGGAGATCGTGTGGGCCGGAGCGGGCGCCCTCCCGGGCAAGGACGGCTGGGTCTCCCTGTACCTGGCCGACGCGGCTCCCCTCCTCCTGCCCCCGCCGCACCCCCTGGAGCTGACAGCCCTCCACCAGTCCGTCCTGGACGCCCTCACCGGCGGCTACGGCCTGTTCTTCCGCCAGATCGCCGACCAGGTCCGCGCCACCACCCACCCCGACGCCACCGACCCCCAACTGGCCGACGCCGTTTGGGACCTGGCCTGGTCCGGACGGCTCACCAACGACACCCTCACCCCGATGCGCTCCCTGCTGGGCTCCGGCCGCACCGCAGGCGCCACCGCCCACCGCGCCAAACGTACGATCCCCCGCGGCCGCTACGGCTCCCTCACCGCGGCCGCCCGCACCGCCTCCCGCACCGGTCCGCCGACCGTTGCCGGCCGCTGGTCCCTGCTCCCGCCGCGCGAGGCCGACCCCACCGTGCGTGCCCACGCCCTGGCCCGCACCCTCCTCGACCGGCACGGAGTGGTCACCCGGGGAGCCGTGTCGGCCGAGGGCGTGGAGGGCGGCTTCTCGGCGACGTACCGCATCCTCTCCGCCTTCGAGGACAGCGGCCAGGCCCGCCGCGGCTATGTCGTGGAGGGTCTCGGCGCCGCCCAGTTCGCCATGGACGGCGCGGTCGACCGCCTCCGTGCGGTGTCCAACGCCCGCGACCGCGGTGAGCCACTGCCGGAGAGCGGCGCTCCCGACCTCTGGGTTTCCGACTCGGTACCCGAAGTACCCGAAGTACCCGGAGCACCTGCGGCGCCCCACAGCCCCGCACACTCCGGCCCCGCACACTCCGGCCCCGCGACCGAGGACTGGGACTGGACCCGCGCCTTCGACGCCCCGAACGGCCCCGGCCCCGAATCCGGCCCGGACTTCCCTGCCGGCACTCCGTACCCCGGATCCCCCGTCTCCCCCGCTTCCCGCGACGAGTACATCTCACCGCGCGACTACCCGCCCCAGCCCACGCCCCAGCACTGGCAAGGCACCCCCGCGTACGGTCCCGGCTTCGGCAACCGCAGGCAGAACGCCTCGGACGCCTCCCGAGCCGTGGTCCTGGCCGCCGCCGACCCCGCCAACGCCTACGGCGCCGCCCTCTCCTGGCCCGACCCGCCGACCGAGGCAGGCCACAAGCCCGGTCGCAAGGCGGGCTCCCTGGTGGTCCTCGTGGACGGCGAGCTCACGCTCTACATGGAGCGGGGCGGCAAGACCCTCCTGGCCTGGCCCTCCACTCCCGACGCCACTCCCACCGACGACCCCCGCCTCCGCATGGCCTCCGAAGCCCTCGCGGCAGCAGCCAAGGCCGGCTCCCTGGGCACGGTCACGGTGGAACGCATCAACGGCACGTCAGCCCTGACCTCCCCCCTGGGCTCCCTCCTGGAAACGGCGGGCTTCATCGCCACCCCCCGGGGCCTACGCCTACGCGCCTGACGCCACCCCGGCCCCTCGGACCGCCACCCACGCACCGAGCCGCCCCACGAGCGCACCCGTCCCCCGCAACCGCCGGCGGCGAGCCCGCCCCACAGGGGCCACCCGCTCCCTCCCCGACCCCCTCCGCCCTCCCCCCGTGCCACCCTTGACCCATGCCCGAAGGAGACACCGTCTGGCAAGCCGCGAAACGCCTGCACACCGCCCTCGCGGACAAGGTGCTGACCCGCAGCGACCTGAGGGTGCCCAAATACGCCACAGCCGACCTCACGGGCCGCAGAGTCCTGGACGTCACCCCCCGCGGCAAACACCTCCTCACCCGCATCGAGGGCGGCCTGACCCTGCACTCCCACCTGCGGATGGACGGCTCCTGGAAGGTGTACGCGGAAAACCAGCGCTGGACCGGCGGCCCCACCCACCAGATCCGCGCGATCCTGGCCAACACCGACCGCACAGCCGTCGGCTACCGCCTCCCCGTCCTCGAACTGCTCCGCACCACCGACGAGCACAAGGCCGTCGGCCACCTCGGCCCCGACCTCCTCGGCCCGGACTGGGACCCCGAGCGCGCCCTCGCCAACCTCCTCCGGGACCCGGCGCGCCCCCTCGGCGAGGCCCTCCTGGACCAGCGCAATCTCGCCGGCATCGGCAACGTCTACAAGAGCGAGCTCTGCTTCCTGCTCGGCGCCACCCCCTGGCTCCCCGTCGGCGCCCTCCCCGCGGACCGCGCCGCACAGCTCCCCGCGCTCGCCAAGAAGCTCCTGGAGGCCAACCGCGACCGCCCGGTCCGCAGCACGACCGGCCGCCGCGGTCAGGACCTCTTCGTGTACGGCCGCGCACCCCGCCCCTGCCTCCGCTGCCGCACCTCTCTCCGCGTCGCCGACCAGGGCGACGGCTCCCGCGAACGCCCCACGTACTGGTGCCCGACCTGCCAGATCGGCCCGACCCCGAGCCCACACCACAGAGCACCGGGTGGAACACACTCCAGAACCTCACGCCCTACGCCTAATTGACGACCCGTCAGAAACGCTCGTACCGTCGCTCCATGGCCGTCAGCGCGTACGACCTCACCGGACGCACCGCGTTCGTCACCGGCGCCGCGAGCGGCATCGGCCGCGCGACCGCCGTCCTGCTCGCCGAGGCGGGTGCCACCGTCCACTGCGCCGACCTCGACGCGGCCGGGCTGCACGAGACCGCGACGCTGATCAAGGACGCCGGCGGCACCGCCCACACCCACCCCCTCGACGTCACCGACCGGGGACAGCTCCACCAGGCCGTCACCTCGTGCGAGCGCCTGGACGTGCTGGCCGCGGTCGCCGGCATCATGCACAGCAGCCCGGTCCTGGAGACGCGGGACGAGGACCTCGACCGCGTCCTGGACGTCAACTTCAAGGGCGTGCTCCACGCCTGCCAGGAGGCGGCCCGTCTGATGCTCGATCGCGGGACGAGGGGCAGCATCGTCACGATGGCCTCCGGCGCCGTGGACACGGGCGGCGCGGGCCTGCTCTGCTACGGCGCCTCCAAGGCAGCCGTCGTCCAGCTCACGAAGACCCTGGCCACCGAGGTCGGCCGGTACGGCATCCGGGTCAACGCCGTCGCGCCCGGCTGGATCCGCACCCCGATGACCGACCGGCACGACGAGGACGCCCAGGCCCACACCGAGGCGCTCATGTCCCGCATGTCACCGCTCAAGCGCGTGGGCGAGCCGCAGGACATCGCCCACGCCGTGCTCTACCTGGCCTCCGACGCCTCGTCCTTCACGACAGGCCAGATCCTCCGTCCGAACGGCGGGGTGGCGATGCCGTGGTAGCCGCTCCCGCCTCCCCCGGCCGACCCGGCTGCCCGGTCGGCTCGGCACCGGCAGGCTTCCCCGCCCGCCATGCCTGACCCCACCGCCCTGCGGCTACGGCCCCCGCGGCCCGCGCCTTCGGCACACAGTGCACCGGCAACAGGCTCAGCCCCCACCCACCCGCCGCGACCGCCCCTTCGAGCACCCCGGCGTCCGGCGCCAGCACCAGCCGCGCCACGGCACACCACCACAGTGCCCCGAGCCCGAGCGCCATCCCCCGGCGTACTGTCGGCCCCGCCATGCAGCCACCTCCAGCCCGGACGCTAGACGGCCGCCCGATCCGCGGGGAGGGCGCATCAAGGGCACACGGACGCACCGACGCGGCCGTCGCTCCAAGATGCACGAAAACCCCGACCGGCGCCTCTCCAGACCAGCTGGAGAAACCCGTCCGGGGCTTCGCAGACTTCCTCGCGGTGAGCCATCGATCACGGCACACCGAGCGCGAGCGTCACGCCGCTACGACGTCCACCGCTTCGCTCGGCGCCTTGATGGTCACCCGTTCCGGTGGCACACCCTTTACGGACACGGAACCCAGCATCGGGCGCACGGGCGCCGGTACGGGCTCGCTGGGGGTGGCCGCAGCAGACTGGGCCAGCTCGGCGAGGGCAAGCTCGTCGCTCACTTCCCGCATGAGCTCGGACATCCGTACGTCCAACGCGTCGCAGATCGCGGAGAGCAGTTCGGAGGAAGCCTCCTTCTGCCCCCGCTCCACCTCGGAGAGATAGCCGAGTGAGACTCGGGCGGAGGAGGAGACCTCGCGCAGAGTACGGCCCTGGCGCTGGCGCTGCCGACGCAGCACGTCACCCAGCAGGCGACGGAGCAGAATCATCGGTGGCTCCCTCCTCGGACCGCGTAGCCGCATCCTTCACGCCCCACCGTACCGCCTTGCGCCGCGGCCGTGCGGGGAGCGATGTCGTGTTCACTCAGGGCTGCAAACATCAAAACCCCCCGTTCCGTTCCGTATCCTGTGCCCGCTCATTCCCGGTCTGTTCGCTCGCCAGCTCCTCCAGGAGGAGTGCGAGCACGCTCCGTACACTCTCCATACGAATTTCCGCGCGGTCGCCGTTCAACCGCAGCGCGGTCACTTTCCCGCCACTGACTGCTTCGGAAGCGCCCGCGAAGGGTCCGTCGACGGCCACGAAAACCGTTCCGACGGGCTTGCCGTCCTGCGGTTCCGGGCCCGCGACTCCGGTGGTCGCGATGCCCCAGTCGGCACCGAGCGCCTTGCGCACTCCGGCCGCCATCTGGGCCGCGACCTGCGGATCCACCGCACCTCGCTGGTCCAGCAGGGTGGCGTCGACACCCAGCAGCTCATGCTTCAGCTCCGTGGCGTAGGCGGTCACCGAACCCCGGAACGCCTGGGACGCGCCGGGGACGGCTGTGATTTCCGCCGCAACCAGTCCGCCGGTGAGCGACTCGGCGACCGCGAGCGTCCAACCCTTCACGGTGAGTAGTCGCACCACTTGGGCGGCTGGGGAATTCACGCTTCCGTCTCCTCCAACGCCGCCCGGCGCTCGGCGATTCCCTGCCTGCGCAGCACAATGGCCTGTCTCACATAGTCGAGTCCGGTCACGACGGTCAGCACGACCGCCACAGCCATCACCCAGAACCTCGCGGTGGCCAGCCACCCCGTCAGTGCCAGGATGTACATCCCTACGGCGATGCCCTGGCTGAGGGTCTTGAGCTTGCCACCCCGGCTCGCCGGGATCACGCCGTACCGGATGACGAGGAAACGCAGGAGGGTGATCCCGAGTTCCCTGCCGAGGATGACGATCGTCACCCACCAGGGCAGGTCGCCGAGCCCGGACAGACAGATCAGCGCCGCCCCCATGATCGCCTTGTCGGCGATGGGGTCGGCGATCTTCCCGAAGTCCGTGACGAGGTTGTAGGTGCGCGCCAGGTGTCCGTCGAACAGGTCGGTGATCATGGCGACGGCGAAGGCCGCCCAGGCGAACGAGCGCCACGCGGGGTCGTACCCGCCGTCGGCCAGCATCAGGGCGACGAGGCCGGGCACGAGGAGCAGCCGGAGCATGGTCAGCAGATTGGCGATGTTCCAGACGCTGGCCTGGTTGACGGCCGCGGCGGCGATCTTCCCCCCGCGCGCGGGCTTGGCACCGGAGTCGACGTCGGCCTCCGCAGCCGCGGGGACCGCACTGGCGTGCAGTGCGGCGGCCGTAGCGGAGACCGCGTCCGAGGGAACGCTCGGTGCCGCGCCGGACGCGGCGCCCGAGACCGCGCCCGCCGGTCCGCCCTTCGCGGCGGAGGGGCCACCCGCGGCGGACGCCGGAACCCCGGTCATCTGCCCGCCTCCTCACTACACGCGAGCGAGCCGTCGAGCGGCTCGGCCACCAGGTCGACACCTTCCGTACCGACCACCTTCGCCTCGACCATACGACCGACACTGAGACCTTCGCCGCTCGTGAGCAGCACCTGGCCGTCGGTCTCGGGCGCCTGGTGCGCGCCGCGGCCGTACACGCCCTCCTCGTCGACGGACTCGACCAGCACCTGCACGGTCTCGCCGACGCGCTCCTCGGCGCGCTGCGAGACGAGTTCCTCGGCGAGCCGGGAGACATGGGCCAGCCGCTCCGCGACCACGTCCTCGTCCAGCTTGTTCTCGTACGTCGCCGCTTCGGTGCCCTCCTCGTCGGAGTACCCGAAGACACCGATGGCGTCCAGTCGCGCGCCGTTCAGGAACCGCTCCAGCTCGGCGAGGTCGGCCTCGGTCTCGCCGGGGAAGCCCACGATGAAGTTGGAGCGCACGCCGGCCTCGGGGGCCTTGCCGCGGATGGTGTCGAGGAGCTCCAGGAAGCGGTCGGTGTCACCAAAGCGGCGCATCGCGCGCAGCACGCCGGGGGCGGAGTGCTGGAAGGACAGGTCGAAGTAGGGCACGACCTTGGGCGTGGAGGTGAGCACGTCGATCAGGCCGGGCCGCATCTCGGCCGGCTGGAGGTAGCTGACACGCACGCGTTCCAGTCCGTCGACCTCGGCGAGCTCGGGCAGCAGGGACTCCAGCAGGCGGATGTCGCCGAGGTCCTTGCCGTACGACGTGTTGTTCTCGGAGACCAGCATGATCTCCTTGACGCCCTGCTCGGCCAGCCAGCGCGTCTCGTTGAGGACGTCCGAGGGGCGGCGGGAGATGAAGGAGCCGCGGAAGGACGGGATGGCGCAGAAGGAGCAGCGCCGGTCGCAGCCGGAGGCGAGCTTGACCGAGGCGACCGGGGAGCCGTCCAGACGGCGGCGCAGGGGCGCACGGGGACCGGAGGCCGGAGCGAGCCCCTCCGGAAGGTCGGCGGGAGCAGCCTCGGGGGTCTCGGCGGCCGGACCGTGTCCGGGCAGCGCGACGGACGCTGCCGACTCCTGCCGCTGGGCCGGGCTGATCGGCAGCAGCTTGCGCCGGTCGCGCGGGGTGTGGGCGGCGTGGATGCCACCGCTGAGGATGGTCTGGAGCCGGTCGGAGATGTCGGCGTAGTCGTCGAAGCCGAGCACCCCGTCCGCTTCCGGCAGCGCCTCGGCGAGGTCCTTGCCGTACCGCTCGGCCATGCAGCCCACCGCCACGACGGCCTGGGTTCTGCCGTGCCCCTTGAGGTCGTTCGCCTCCAGGAGGGCGTCGACGGAGTCCTTCTTGGCGGCCTCGACGAAGCCACAGGTGTTGACGACGGCGACATCCGCCTCTGCGGCGTCCTCCACGAGATCCCAGCCGTCCGCCTCCAAACGGCCTGCGAGCTCCTCCGAGTCCACCTCGTTGCGGGCGCAGCCAAGAGTGACGAGTGCGACGGTACGGCGTTCAGGCATGGGCTCAAGACTACTTCGTCCCACTGACACCCCACGTCGAAGGGGTTGGCCGATCGCGGCCAACCCCTTCACAGCGAGAACACGAACAGCGAGCTATCCGACCTGAGGGTCGCCCTTGGTGTACGTCAGGCGCTCCACGGCTCCGGGCTGCCAGTCGTCGTCGATCTTCTTGCCGTTCACGTACAGCTGGATGGCTCCGGCGTCACCGAGGACGAGGTTGATCTTGTCGCTGTCCTGGAAGGTCTTGGAGTCGCCCTTGGTGAGCAGTCCGTCGAAGAGGGTCCGGCCGTTGTGGTCCTTGGCGAGGATCCAGCTCTTGCCGTCGGCGGCGCTGACCTGCACGGTCACCTTGTCCTGGGGCGCCGCCGCGATGGCGCTGTCCGACGGCGTGGGCTTCGGGCTCTCGGGGGTCTTGTCGGACTTGGGCGTCGGGGACTTGCTGGTGGCGGGTGTGGTGCCGTCGGCCACCTGTGTCGTCCCGCCGTCGTCGCCGCCCTTGAAGGCGGTGAACCCGACGAAGCCCACCACGGCGACGATCGCGGCGACCATGGCCGCGGTCCAGTTCGGTCCGCGCCGCTCAGGACGGATGCGTTCCGCCTCGAACAGCGGGGCGGCCGGGGTCGGGGCCGGGCGCCCGCCGCCGTGATCGGCGGCGTACTGGTCCAGAAGGGGGGCCGGGTCCAGATGGACGGCCTTGGCCAGGGTCCGGATGTGGCCCCGGGCGTACACATCGCCACCGCAGGGGGCGAAGTCGTCCGCCTCGATGGCGTGCACGATGGCGATGCGGACCCTGGTGGCACTGCTGACGTCGTCGACGGTCAGCCCGGCCGCGATCCGCGCCTGTTTCAGGGCGTGGCCGACGGAGAGGCGGGCTTCCTGCGGGTCGTCTTCGAACGGACGCTCGTCTTCAGGGGAGTTGCCGATGGACACGGGGGCGCCTTTCGAGCGTTTAGCCACCTGTGCTGGAGGTTCAGTCTAGGGGGGGTGCGAAAGGGTGGGGCAACCGGGCGGTGGGACTTTGTACGCCATCGGAATGGCCGAACACACCGACGGTGGGGCAGCAGCTTTTTGCTTCCCTCAACTTGACGTACGCCGAAGGGAAACGGTTGCTCAATGATCCCTTACGGGTGAGTCACGATCGAACATCGGTGGCCGCACCCGTGTCGGGCTCTCTCTAAGCCTCCCCGCGGATCACCGCGAGCACGCCGTCCAGTTCGTCAGCCTTCACAAGAACGTCACGAGCCTTGGACCCCTCGCTGGGTCCGACGATGCCCCGGGACTCCATCAAGTCCATCAGCCGGCCCGCCTTCGCGAACCCGACCCGCAGCTTGCGCTGGAGCATGGAGGTCGACCCGAACTGCGTGGAGACGACCAGCTCGGCCGCCTGGCACAGCAGGTCGAGGTCGTCGCCGATCTCCTCGTCGATCTCCTTCTTCTGCTTGGTGCCCACGACGACGTCGTCCCGGAAGACAGGTGCCATCTGGTCCTTGCAGTGCTGGACGATCGCCGCGACCTCTTCCTCGGTCACGAAGGCGCCCTGCATACGGGTGGGCTTGTTGGCGCCCATCGGCAGGAACAGCCCGTCGCCCTTGCCGATCAGCTTCTCGGCACCCGGCTGGTCGAGGATGACCCGGGAATCGGCGAGCGAGGACGTGGCGAAGGCGAGCCGCGAGGGCACGTTCGCCTTGATCAGGCCGGTGACGACGTCCACCGACGGCCGCTGGGTGGCGAGCACCAGGTGGATGCCGGCCGCGCGCGCGAGCTGCGTGATCCGCACGATGGCGTCCTCGACGTCCCGCGGGGCGACCATCATCAGGTCGGCGAGCTCGTCGACGATCACCAGCAGATACGGGTACGGCTGGAGCTCACGCTCGCTGCCCTCGGGCAGTTTGACCTTGCCGTTCCTGATGGCCTCGTTGAAGTCGTCGATGTGCCGGAAGCCGTACGCCGCCAGGTCGTCGTAGCGGAGGTCCATCTCCCGTACGACCCACTGGAGGGCCTCGGCGGCCCGCTTCGGGTTGGTGATGATCGGCGTGATCAGGTGCGGGATGCCCTCATAGGCCGTCAGCTCCACCCGCTTGGGGTCGACGAGGACCATGCGCACGTCCTCGGGGGTCGCGCGGACCATGATGGAAGTGATCAAGCAGTTAATGCACGACGACTTACCGGAACCGGTGGCTCCGGCGACGAGGACGTGCGGCATCTTCGCCAGGTTGGCCATCACATAGCCGCCCTCGACGTCCTTGCCGAGCGCGACCAGCATGGGGTGATCGTCCTCGGCGGCCGCCGCGAGCCGCAGCACGTCGCCGAGGTTGACCATCTCCCGGTCGGTGTTGGGGATCTCGATGCCGACCGCGGACTTGCCGGGGATCGGGCTGATGATCCGTACGTCCGGGCTGGCGACGGCGTACGCGATGTTCTTGGCCAGCGCGGTGATCCGCTCGACCTTCACGGCGGGCCCGAGCTCGACCTCGTAGCGCGTGACCGTCGGCCCGCGCGTGAAGCCGGTGACGGCGGCGTCGACCTTGAACTCCGTGAAGACGGTCGTCAGCGAGGCGACTATGGCGTCGTTGGCCGCGCTGCGCGCCTTGCCCGGGCCACCGCGCTCCAGGAGGTCGAGGGAGGGCAGCGCGTAGGTGACGTCGCCGGACAGCTGGAGCTGCTCCGCGCGCGGCGGCAGCTCGCTCGGCGCCTCGGGGGCGGGCTTGGTGAGGTCCGCCACCTCGACCTTGAGCTTCTCCTGCTTCGGACGCGCCTCCTGCTTGGGCCGCGCGGCCGGGACCGGAGTGGGTACCGGGGTCGTCTCCACCCGGTCGCCCACGCTGACGCCCTGGGTGAGGTCGGCGACCAGCGGCGAGGGCGGCAGGCCGTGCATGACGACGCCGTCCAGATCGGCGGCGGCCGCCGCGGCGATGTCCACGGCGTCCATCCGCCGGTCCATCGCGGGCTGCGGCACCGCGGACCGCCGGGGGCGCCCACGACGCTGCGAGAGGGCCTCCTGCTCCGCTCCGTCGGGGTCGTACGACTCGGGGGCGGGACCTCGCCTACGTCCGCCCCGCGCGGGCAGCGCCTCGCGCCACTGCTCGTCGTAGCGCTCGTCGTCCTCGCCGAACTCGTCCTCCGCCGGGTCGGGGAGGATCCCGAGCCGCACACCGAGCTCCCGCAGCCGTCGCGGGATGGCGTTCACCGGGGTGGCCGTGACGACGAGCAGCCCGAAGACCGTCAGCAGCACGAGCAGCGGTACGGCGAGGACGTCGCCCATGGTGTACGTCAGCGGGGTCGCCGCTCCCCAGCCGATCAGGCCGCCGGCATCCCTTATCGCCTGCATGCCGGCGCTGCGGGCGGGCGAGCCGCAGGCGATGTGGACCTGGCCGAGCACGCCGATGACGAGCGCCGACAGGCCGATCACGATCCGGCCGTTGGCCTCGGGCTGCTCGGGGTGCCGGATGAACCGTACGGCGATGACCGCGAGCAGTATCGGCACGAGCAGGTCGAGCCGGCCGAAGGCGCCGGTCACGATGATCTCGACGAGGTCGCCGACCGGCCCGCGCAGGTTCGACCAGGTGCCGGCGGCCACGATCAGGCCGAGGCCGAGCAGCAGGAGTGCCACGCCGTCCTTCCGGTGCGCGGGGTCGAGGTTCTTCGCACCCTGCCCTATTCCGCGGAACACCGCGCCCACGGCATGGGCGACGCCGAGCCAGACGGCGCGGATGAGCCGGAGGACGCCTCCGGTCGGGCTGGGCGCCGGCCTCGGCGGCACGGCCTTCTTCGCCGCGGCCTTTCTGGCGGGCGCCTTCTTCGCCGGGGCTTTCTTCGCAGGCGCCTTCCTCGCCGGCCCCTTCGCGGGAGCGGCAGCCTTCTTGGCGGGCTGCTTCTTGGCTGCGGAGGGACGTGAGGCCATGAGTGTGAGGTTACCGGTGGAGACGACTGCGGACACGTGTGCCCGCTGCTTCACCCGTTCGTGTCGCTTCTGGGGAGGTGTCGAACTGACGCCGGCTCAAGGGGTCCGGCGGCGAGCGTCAGTTCGGCGAAGGCACCGACGGGGAACTCCCTGTGCCCGGCTCCAGCGCGTCCAGGGCTCGCCGCAACCCCGTGAGTTTGCGTTCGAGATGGGCCGCGGTGGCCACCGCGGCCGCGTCCGCGGACTCGTCGTCCAGCTGCTTGGAGAGCGCCTCGGCCTGCTCCTCGACCGCGGCGAGCCGCGCGGACAGCTCGGCGAGCAGTCCCGCCGGCTCCTTCGCGTCCCCGACCGCCGCCTTGCCCGCGCCGCCACCCTCCAACTGGAGCCGCAGCAACGCCGCCTGTTCCCGCAGCTGGCAGTTCTTCATGTAGAGCTCGACGAACACCGAGACCTTCGCGCGCAGCACCCACGGGTCGAACGGCTTGGAGATGTAGTCCACCGCACCCGCCGCGTACCCCCGGAAGGTGTGATGCGGCCCGTGGTTGATGGCGGTGAGGAAGATGATCGGGATGTCCCGGGTCCGCTCCCGCCGTTTGATGTGCGCCGCGGTCTCGAAACCGTCCATGCCAGGCATCTGGACGTCCAGCAGAATCACCGCGAAGTCGTCCGTGAGCAGCGCCTTGAGCGCTTCCTCCCCGGACGATGCCCGCACCAGTGTCTGATCGAGCGCGGAGAGGATGGCCTCCAGCGCCAGCAGATTCTCCGGCCGGTCATCGACCAGGAGGATCTTGGCCTTCTGCACCATGGCCCGCCCTCCTCGCCCCGGATGTGCACCGGGTGCCGCCCCTGGGGACGACTCCCTTTCGCCGCCCGTCCTTGTGCCGGTCATCGTAGCCGCACCCTGTCTGTCGCCACACCCTGTCACCGTGATGTCACTGTGCACGTAGCAGAAACGTAGCGGGAGACCAGAAGGTTCCCCGAATCCCGTACTTCTACACGGCGTCGGGCACACTGAGTCAGCAACTCCGCGTGAACTTCGCGGAATCCCATCACTCCCCCCGCATCCACTGTTGCATCACCGACAGCAGATGATCGGGATCGACCGGCTTGGTCACGTAGTCGGAGGCGCCCGACTCGATCGCCTTCTCCCGGTCGCCCTTCATCGCCTTGGCGGTCAGCGCGATGATCGGGAGCCCGGCGAACTGCGGCATCCTGCGGATCGCGCTGGTCGTCGCGTATCCGTCCATCTCGGGCATCATGATGTCCATCAGGACGACCGCCACATCTTCGTGCTGTTCCAGCACCTCGATGCCCTCACGGCCGTTCTCCGCGTAGAGGACCGACAGTCCGTGCTGTTCGAGGACGCTGGTGAGCGCGAAGACGTTGCGGATGTCGTCGTCGACGATCAGCACCTTCTCCCCGCCGAACCGGATGCCCCGGCGCGGCTGCGGCGCGGACTGGTGCTCCACCGCCGACCACTGGTCCGGCTGCCCGATCCGCTGATCAAGGGACGGCGCGGTCCTGCGACGGCGCCGGAACAGCGCCGCGGCCCCGTTCTGCGTCTCCTGGTACGACCGCACCTCGGCCGGCGTCTCGACCTCGACGCCGCCCATCCCGTTCTCCGACGTGGACGCCACCAGGTCGCCGGCCTCCAGGGCGGGCATGGACTGCTGGTAACCCTGCGGTGGCAGTTCGCTCGGGTGCAGCGGCAAATACAGTGTGAACGTCGATCCGCGTCCCGGCTCGCTCTGCGCGTGGATCTCGCCGCCGAGCAGTTGCGCGATCTCCCGCGAGATCGACAGCCCGAGGCCCGTGCCGCCGTACTTGCGGCTCGTCGTGCCGTCGGCCTGCTTGAACGCCTCGAAGATCACCCGCATCTTGCTGGCCGCGATACCGATGCCGGTGTCGGTCACCGAGAACGCGATCAGGTCGGCGTCCGGGTCGCGCAGCGAACCGGCCTCCAGCAACTGTTCCCGGATCGCCACCGGCACATCCCGCCCGGCGGGCCGGATGACCAGCTCGACGGCCCCGGAGTCGGTGAACTTCACCGCGTTGGACAGCAGGTTCCGCAGCACCTGGAGCAGGCGCTGTTCGTCGGTGTGCAGGGTGGCGGGCAGCTCGGGCGAGACCCGTACGGACAGGTCCAGGCCCTTCTCCGCGGTCAGCGGCCGGAAGGTGGCCTCCACGTAGTCGACCAGCTGCACGAGCGCGATACGCGTCGGTGAGACGTCCATCTTGCCCGCCTCGACCTTCGACAGGTCGAGGATGTCGTTGATCAGCTGGAGCAGGTCGGAGCCCGCGCCATGGATGGTCTCGGCGAACTCGACCTGCTTGGGGGTGAGGTTGGAGTCCGCGTTGTCGGCGAGCAGCTTGGCGAGGATCAGCAGCGAGTTCAGCGGAGTCCGCAGCTCGTGCGACATGTTGGCCAGGAACTCGCTCTTGTACCGCATCGACACGGCCAGCTGCTCGGCGCGTTCCTCCAGGACCTGCCGCGCCTCCTCGATCTCGGTGTTCTTGACCTCGATGTCGCGGTTCTGCTGGGCCAGCAGCTCGGCCTTCTCCTCCAGCTCGGCGTTGGACGCCTGGAGGGCCTTCTGCCGGTTCTCCAACTCGGCCGACCGCTCCCGCAGTTGCTCGGTCAGCTCCTGCGACTGCTTCAGCAGTACCTCCGTCTTGGTGTTGACGGAGATGGTGTTGACGCTGGTCGCGATCATCTCGGCGATCTGGTTGAGGAAATCCTTCTGGATCTGCGTGAAGGGTGTGAAGGACGCGAGCTCGATGACACCGAGCACCTTGCCCTCGAACAGCACCGGGAGGACGATCACTTGCGCGGGCGGCGCCTCCCCGAGACCGGAGGAGATCTTCAGATAGCCGCTGGGCGCGTTCTCCACCAGGATCGTGCGCTTCTCCTCGGCCGCCGTCCCGATGAGCGCCTCCCCCGGCCGGAACGACGTCGGCATGGAGCCCATCGAGTAGCCGTACGACCCGAGCATCCGCAGCTCGTACTGCTCCTCCGCCTCGGCGCTCACGTCCTTGCCGTCCAGGAGCGGCATCGCCACGAAGAACGCGCCGTGCTGCGCGGTCACCACCGGCGTCAGCTCGCTCATGATCAGCGAGGCCACGTCCTCCAGGTCCCGGCGGCCCTGCATGAGCGCCGAGATACGGGCCAGGTTGCCCTTGAGCCAGTCCTGCTCCTTGTTGGCGATCGTGGTGTCGCGCAGGTTGGCGATCATCTTGTTGATGTAGTCCTGGAGCTCCTGGATCTCCCCGGACGCGTCCACATCGATCTTCAGGTTCAGGTCGCCCCGGGTCACCGCGGTCGCCACGCGCGCGATGGCGCGGACCTGCCGAGTAAGGTTTCCTGCCATTTCGTTCACGGACTCGGTCAGGTCGCGCCAGGTGCCGTCGACGTCACGCACACGTGCCTGGCCGCCGAGCTGTCCTTCGGTGCCCACCTCGCGGGCCACCCGGGTGACCTCCTCGGCGAAGGACGACAGCTGGTCGACCATCGTGTTGATGGTCGTCTTCAGCTCCAGGATCTCGCCGCGGGCGTCGATGTCGATCTTCTTGGTCAGGTCGCCCTTGGCGATGGCCGTGGTCACCATGGCGATGTTCCGCACCTGACCGGTCAGGTTGGACGCCATCTGGTTCACGGACTCGGTGAGGTCCTTCCAAGTGCCGGCCACACCGGGCACCCGCGCCTGACCGCCCAGGATGCCGTCCGTGCCCACCTCGCGGGCCACCTTGGTGACCTGGTCGGCGAACGAGCTCAGCGTCTTCACCATGGTGTTGAAGGTGTCTGCGAGCTGCGCGACCTCACCGCGCGCCTCGATCGTCACCGTCCGCGTGAGGTCCCCGTTGGCGACCGCGTTCGCGACCTGGGAGATGTTGCGCACCTGCATGGTCAGGTTGTTGGCCATCAGGTTCACGTTGTCGCTGAGGTCCTTCCAGATGCCCGTGACACCCGGAACCCGCGCCTGACCGCCCAGCTGCCCCTCGGTGCCCACCTCGCGGGCCACCCGGGTCACCTGCTCGGCGAAGGACGACAGCTGGTCGACCATCGTGTTGACGGTGGTGACGAGCTCGAGGATCTCGCCCTTCGCGTCGACGGTGATCTTCTTCGAGAGATCGCCCTTGGCGACCGCCGTGGTGACCTCGGCGATGTTGCGCACCTGAATGGTCAGGTTGTTCGCCATGAAGTTCACGGACTGCGTGAGGTCCTTCCAGGTGCCGGAGACACCCTGCACCTCGGCCTGGCCGCCCAGGATGCCCTCGGTGCCCACCTCGCGGGCCACCCGCGTCACCTGGTCGGCGAAGCTGGACAGCTGGTCGACCATCGTGTTGAGGGTGTTCTTCAGCTCCAGGATCTCGCCGCGCGCGTCCACGTCGATCTTCTGCGACAGGTCACCCCGGGCCACCGCGGTGGCCACCTGGGCGATGTTGCGCACCTGGGCCGTAAGGTTTCCTGCCATTCCGTTCACGGAGTCGGTCAGGTCACGCCACACCCCGGCGACGCCGGGCACCTGAGCCTGGCCGCCGAGGCGCCCCTCGGTGCCCACCTCGCGGGCCACGCGGGTCACCTGGTCCGCGAAGGCGGAGAGCTGGTCGACCATCGTGTTGATGGTGTTCTTCAGCTCCAGGATCTCGCCGCGCGCGTCCACGTCGATCTTCTGCGACAGGTCACCCCGGGCCACCGCCGTCGTCACCTGGGCGATCTGCCGTACCTGCGAGGTGAGGTTGCCACCCATGAAGTTGACGGAGTCGGTGAGCTCCTTCCAGGTCCCGGAGACACCGGGCACGACGGCCTGACCGCCGAGGCGGCCCTCGGTGCCCACGTCCCGGGCCATCCGCGTCACCTGGTCGGCGAAGGCGGAGAGCTGGTCCACCATCGTGTTCACGGTGTTCTTCAGCTGGAGCATCTCGCCGGAGACGTCCACGGTGACCTTCTGCGACAGGTCACCGTTGGCCACCGCCGTCGTCACCTGGGCGATGTTCCTCACCTGTCCGGTGAGGTTCCTGAACGCGGTGTTGACGGAGTCGGTGAGGTCCTTCCAGGTACCGGCGGCGCCTGGCACCTGCGCCTGTCCGCCCAGCTCACCCTCGACACCGATCTCGCGCGCGACCCGCGTGACCTCGGCACCGAACGCCGACAGCTGGTCCACCATGCCGTTGACGGTGTTCTTCAGCTCCAGCATCTCGCCGGCCACGTCGACGGTGACCTTCTGCGACAGATCACCGTTGGCCACCGCCGTCGTCACGGCGGCGATGTCGCGCACCTGGGTGGTGAGGTTCCGGAAGACCGTGTTCACCGAGTCGGTGAGGTCCTTCCACGTCCCCGCCGCACCCGGCACGTTCGCCTGCCCGCCGAGCTGCCCCTCGGCACCGACCTCGTTGGCCACACGCGTGACCTCGTCCGCGAAGATCCGCAGCGTCTCGGTCATCTGGTTGATCGTGTCGGCGAGCTGCGCGACCTCGCCGCGTGCGGAGACCGTCACCTTCTGCGACAGGTCACCGCTGGCGACCGCAGTCGTCACCTGGGCGATCCCGCGCACCTGGGCCGTCAGGTTGCCGGCCATGAGGTTCACCGAATCGGTGAGGTCCTTCCACACCCCGGCCACACCCGGCACCTGCGCCTGACCGCCGAGCTCGCCCTCGACACCCACCTCGCGCGCGACGCGGGTCACCTCGGAGGAGAACGAGGAGAGCTGGTCCACCATCGTGTTGACGGTGTTCTTCAGCTCCAGCATCTCGCCGGCCACGTGAACCGTGACCTTCCTGGACAGATCTCCCTTGGCGACGGCCGTGGTCACCAGCGCGATGTCCCGCACCTGGGCCGTCAGCCGGTACGCCATCGTGTTGACGGACTCCGTCAGGTCCTTCCAGGAGCCCGACATGCCACGCACGCGTGCCTGGCCGCCGAGCTTGCCCTCGGTGCCGACCTCGCTGGCCACCCGGGTGACCTCGTCGGTGAACGTCGAGAGCTGATCGACAAGGTTGTTCACCGTCCGCCCGACCTTCAGGAACTCCCCGCGCAAGGGATGCCCCGACCCGTCCGGCGCCTGCGTCCTGAGCTCCATCCGGGGCGACAGATCGCCCTCCGCCACCGCGGACAGCACCCGGCCGACCTCGGAGACGGGCCGTACGAGATCGTCCACGAGCGCGTTGGAGGCATCGATGGCGGACGCCCAGGAGCCCTCACAGGCGCCTGTTTCCAGCCGTTCTGTGAGCTTGCCCTCGCGGCCCACCATGCGCCGCACCCGTGACAGCTCGCCCGTCAGATGCAGATTGCGGTCGGCCACCTCGTTGAAGACGGCCGCGATCTCCGACATCACGCCGTCGCCGGACACCGTGAGCCGCTTGCGGAAGTTCCCGTCACGCATCGAGACCAGCGCCGCCATCAGCCGGTCCAGGGCGGCCGTGTCCACCGCGGTGGTCCCGCTGCGCGGTTTGCGCTGGCCGCTCGGGGACTGTCCGCCCTTCGCGCGCGTCCTAGTGCCCCGCGTCGCTGCGCCAGACTCCACTGTGTCCCTCCCGCAGGGGTCGACCGTTACTGCTGTGCTCGGGTGGTACCGCGCGGCACACCGGTTGCTGCCGCGCGCTTCTGCTTACTACAGCGATATTTCAACCAGGCGTGCGAACCCGCACCACGGGCTGCTGCCCGCCGTACGAGCAAGCCACTCGGCCTGCCCGAACCTTCTTCAGGAGCCTGCCCAGTGTTTCACCCCGGTTGAACCCGGCCATAACAGTTCGGCAGCTTCGCACATCGTCCGCACACCCTCCGGACGGAAACACTGCAGACCGGCATCCGCATGGCCGTCGAAGGTAAGTAACCTTGCATGCGGCTGTCCAGCCGAGCCGGTCCGTCCGGCCTGGGCGGTGGCACGAGCACGAGCGGGCATCGGAGGGCGGCCGCACACATGACCACCGGACTGATCCCCGGGGGACAGAACCCGGATCCCCGGCCGACGGGCGGTCTGCCGCATCAGCGGCACGAGCCGGTCGGCCAGGCAGCCCTGCACGTCGACAACCGGTCGAGGAGTTCCGTGATCACCGCGCGCGCGGCAGCCAGCTTCGAGCCCGTCGGACGATCGGTGGCGACCGCCCGGTCCTTCGTCCGCGACACCCTCCAGGGCTGGGGCTTCGCCGACATCGTCGACGACGCGGTGGTCCTCACCAGCGAACTCGTCACCAATGCCGTGGTCCACGCGGGCACGTCCGCCGACGTTCTGTGCCTGCGCAGTGACGACGGTGTACGGATCGAGGTGGCCGACCACTACCCCGAACGTGAGATCCCCCTCCAGGGCCAGGCCGTCAACATGGGCAACCTCGACCGCGAGGGCGGCCGCGGCCTCCAGCTCTGCGCCGCACTCGCCGGCCGGTGGGGCGTCGAGTACACCCCCACCCACAAGCAGGTCTGGTTCCAGCTCCACCTGCCCGAGCGCCCGGTGGGCACCCGCACCGCGGGCCCGTCGCTGCCCGCGGACCTCCTCCCGCTGGCCGACGGCCGCGTCCGCGTCGCCGTCGTCCAGATCGACCGCACGGGCGCCATCACCTCGTGGAACGAGGACGCCGAGGAACTCTTCGGCTACGGCGCCGATCAGGTCCTCGGCAAGCCCCTGACCGACCTCGCGGCCTGGCCGCACACCCCGGGCACCGGCACCGGCATCGCCGAGGCACTCCAGCTCTCACGCTGGGAGGGCAGCTACGGCATAAGGGCCGCCAACGGCCGCGTCACCTCGGTCTACGCCTCCCACCTGCGCGTCCGCGACACCGGCGGCGAGCCCTCCACCGTCTGCCTCCTGGTCCGCGACCACGAACGGGCTGTACTCCAGACGCCGTTGCGCGTCCCCTCCTCCGACACGACCACCTCCGCCGACGGCCAGAGCACCGACCCCTTCGAGGTGTTCATCGGCTCCCCCGCCCCGGACGACCTCGACGGCCTGCTCCAGCGCACGGTCGAACGCGCCCGCGACATGCTCGACGGCGACTCCGCCTTCCTGCTCCTCGCGACCGACGACGAGACGGAGCTGGAGGTCCGCGCCTCCACCGGCCTGCCCTCCGCCCGTCAGCGCTTCGCGCGCGTGCCCGTCGAGGCGGGCCCTGGCCGCTACGGCTCCGCCCGCATGCCGGCCGTCCACGACGACCTGTCGGCCGTACCGGGCGCCGTACCGCTCCTGAGCGGCACCGGCATGCGCTCGGTCGTCACGGTCCCGTTGAAGGTCGAGGGACGCCTCACCGGCTCCCTGGGCGTGGCCGCGGAGGGCCCCGGCAGATACTCGAACGAAGAGGCCCTGCGCCTCCAGTTCGCCGCCGACCGCATCGCGTTGGCCGTCGAGTCGGCCCGCCTCGGCGAACTCGAACGCCTGCGCCGCGGCTCCCTGAGCTTCCTCGTCGAGGCCTCGGACCTCCTCGCCGGCACCCTGGACCGCGACCAGACACTGGCCCTCATGGCCCAGATGACCGTCCCCACCCTGGCCACCTGGTGTGCCGTCTACACGATCGCCGACCAGGCCTCGGATCCCTATCTGTCGTACGTCTTGCACGAGGACGAGGAACTCATCGACGGCATCAAGTCGTTGCTGTCGAAGATCCAGCCTCCGGACCCGGTCCCCACCCCCGGCGCGCGCGTCTGGTCGGCCCCCGGCGAGGCGGCCCACCAGGCGGCCCTGCGCAGCTCCATGCGCAGCCTCGGCCTCACCGGCGGCCAGACCCACCAGCTCGCCTCCGGAATCGGCCCCACGCTCGCCACGGCCTCCGCGGTGGGCGGCGAGACAGTCGTCCTGCCCCTGGTCGCCCGCAACCGTGTCATCGGCATGCTGACCCTCGGCAAGCCGGCCGACGAACACTTCCGCCAGGAAATCCTGGAACTGGCCGAGGACCTGTCCCGCCGGGCCGCCCTCGCCCTCGACAACGCCCGCCTCTACTCCGAGCGCACGGCCATCAGCCAGTCCCTCCAGCGCAGCCTCCTGCCGCCCGAGCTGCCCCAGATCGACGGCGTCGAGGTCGAGGTCATCTACCGCGCGGCCGGCGAGGGCAACGAGGTCGGCGGCGACTTCTACGATCTCTTCCCCATCAGCGACGGCGCGTACGGCTTCGCCATCGGTGACGTCTGCGGCACGGGCCCGAACGCGGCGGCGGTGACGGGCCTGGCGCGGCACGCCCTGCGCCTCCTGGCCAGGGAGGGCCTGAGCGGCCCGGCGGTCCTTGAGCGCCTGAACTCCGCGATCCTCGACGAGGGCGCCCGCAGCCGCTTCCTGACCCTGCTCTACGGCGAGCTGTGGCCGCAGGAGGACGGCAGCGCCCGCCTGAAGGTCGTCTGCGCCGGCCACCCGCTCCCCCTCCGCCTGCGCCAGGACGGCACCGTGGAACCGGCCGCCGAACCACAGCCGCTCCTCGGCGTGATGGAGGACCTGGAGCTCTACGAGGAGACGGTCACCCTCGACCCGGGCGACGTCCTCCTCTGCGTCACGGACGGCGTCACAGAACGCCGGGAAGGCACCCGCATGCTGGGCGACGACGGTCTCGCCGACGTCCTCACCACCTGTACGGGCCTGACGGCCGGCGCGGTCGCGGCCCGCATCATGCGCGCGGTCGAACGCTTCGCCTCCGACGCCCCGTCCGACGACATGGCGATCCTGGCCATGCGCGTCCCGGGTCTGCACACGGACTGAGAGAGAACACGAAAAAGGCCCCGCCCGAATGGGCGGGGCCTTTTGGCTGGAGCCCCCTAACGGAATCGAACCGTTGACCTTCTCCTTACCATGGAGACGCTCTGCCGACTGAGCTAAGGGGGCCTGTCGCTTTCCGAGGTTTCCCTCGCGGCAACGGAATAGATCATACCCCGAGCAGACCCGTGCTCCCAACTCGCTCAGAAAGCAGGCTGAAGCAGTCCCCCGAGGGCATTGCACGCGGCCACCACCCGCTGCATGTCCCGCTTGGTCAGCGAGGCATCGACCGGCAACGCAAGCGTCTCGTCGGCGGCCAGTTCGGTCTCCGGCAGCGACACACAACGCCGGAACTCGGGAAGCCGGTGCACAGGCGTCTTCACCGGCACCCGGCACTCAACTCCCTTGCTCCGCAGGGCCCGGGCGAACGCGTCCCGGTCCGGCCGCCCGTTTCCGGGAACCCGCACGACGTACTGCTGGTAGGTGTGCCCGTCCCCGCCGTCGGGCGTGCGCACCCCGCGCAGCCTCCCATCGAGATAGCAGGCCCGCTCCCGCCGCTGAGCGGTCTCGTCGTACGGCGCCTCGGACTCGCCTTCCTGCAGCACCAGCAGCCCGTGCCGCCGCCCGACCTCGAGCAGCCGCGCCATGTCGGCCGGCCGCCCGAATCGGTGGACGACAACGACGGCCGCCGTCCGCGGAGTTACGGCCGCTTCGACAGCGGACGCGTCCAGGCAGTAGCTGACCGGATGTATGTCCGCGAACACCGGGAGCGCACCCGCGAGTGTCACCGCTTCCGCGACTTCGACGTTCCCGAAGGCCGGTACGACGACCTCGTCACCGACTCCGACGCCGGCGGCCCTGAGCATTGCAGCAGTACCCATGCTGGGGATGGTGGTTGCGCAACGTGAACTTCAAGTGACGCCCAACAAAAAAGGGTTGGACCCCGAACCGAAGTTCAGGATCCAACCCTTTGAAGAATTGTTCGGCGGTGTCCTACTCTCCCACAGGGTCCCCCCTGCAGTACCATCGGCGCTGTAAGGCTTAGCTTCCGGGTTCGGAATGTAACCGGGCGTTTCCCTCACGCTATGACCACCGAAACACTATGAAGTTCGACCGGAAAAAGACACAGTCGTTGCCTCAGAACTAACACAGTGGACGCGAGCAACTGAGGACAAGCCCTCGGCCTATTAGTACCGGTCACCTCCACCCATTACTGGGCTTCCAGATCCGGCCTATCAACCCAGTCGTCTACTGGGAGCCTTAACCCCTCAAGGGGGTGGGAGTCCTCATCTCGAAGCAGGCTTCCCGCTTAGATGCTTTCAGCGGTTATCCCTCCCGAACGTAGCCAACCAGCCATGCCCTTGGCAGGACAACTGGCACACCAGAGGTTCGTCCGTCCCGGTCCTCTCGTACTAGGGACAGCCCTTCTCAAGACTCCTACGCGCACAGCGGATAGGGACCGAACTGTCTCACGACGTTCTAAACCCAGCTCGCGTACCGCTTTAATGGGCGAACAGCCCAACCCTTGGGACCGACTCCAGCCCCAGGATGCGACGAGCCGACATCGAGGTGCCAAACCATCCCGTCGATATGGACTCTTGGGGAAGATCAGCCTGTTATCCCCGGGGTACCTTTTATCCGTTGAGCGACGGCGCTTCCACAAGCCACCGCCGGATCACTAGTCCCGACTTTCGTCCCTGCTCGACCCGTCGGTCTCACAGTCAAGCTCCCTTGTGCACTTACACTCAACACCTGATTACCAACCAGGCTGAGGGAACCTTTGGGCGCCTCCGTTACTCTTTAGGAGGCAACCGCCCCAGTTAAACTACCCATCAGACACTGTCCCTGATCCGGATCACGGACCCAGGTTAGACATCCAGCACGACCAGACTGGTATTTCAACGACGACTCCACCTGAACTGGCGTCCAAGCTTCACAGTCTCCCAGCTATCCTACACAAGCCGAACCGAACACCAATATCAAACTGTAGTAAAGGTCCCGGGGTCTTTCCGTCCTGCTGCGCGAAACGAGCATCTTTACTCGTAGTGCAATTTCACCGGGCCTATGGTTGAGACAGTCGAGAAGTCGTTACGCCATTCGTGCAGGTCGGAACTTACCCGACAAGGAATTTCGCTACCTTAGGATGGTTATAGTTACCACCGCCGTTTACTGGCGCTTAAGTTCTCAGCTTCGCCACACCGAAATGTGACTAACCGGTCCCCTTAACGTTCCAGCACCGGGCAGGCGTCAGTCCGTATACATCGCCTTACGGCTTCGCACGGACCTGTGTTTTTAGTAAACAGTCGCTTCTCGCTGGTCTCTGCGGCCACCCCCAGCTCGAGGAGCAAGTCCTCTCACCAGTGATGGCCCCCCTTCTCCCGAAGTTACGGGGGCATTTTGCCGAGTTCCTTAACCATAGTTCACCCGAACGCCTCGGTATTCTCTACCTGACCACCTGAGTCGGTTTAGGGTACGGGCCGCCATGAAACTCGCTAGAGGCTTTTCTCGACAGCATAGGATCATCCACTTCACCACAATCGGCTCGGCATCAGGTCTCAGCCTTATGTGCGACGGATTTACCTATCACACGGCCTACACCCTTACCCCGGGACAACCACCGCCCGGGCTGGACTACCTTCCTGCGTCACCCCATCACTCACCTACTACAAGTCTGGTTCGCCGGCTCCACCACTTTCCTTTCCCCGAAGGGTCCGGAACGGCTTCACGGACTTAGCATCGCCTGGTTCGATGTTTGACGCTTCACAGCGGGTACCGGAATATCAACCGGTTATCCATCGACTACGCCTGTCGGCCTCGCCTTAGGTCCCGACTTACCCTGGGCAGATCAGCTTGACCCAGGAACCCTTAGTCAATCGGCGCACACGTTTCCCACGTGTGTATCGCTACTCATGCCTGCATTCTCACTCGTGAACCGTCCACCACTAGCTTCCGCTGCAGCTTCACCCGGCACACGACGCTCCCCTACCCATCACAGCGGGCGTTGGCCCTCATGCTGCAATGACACGACTTCGGCGGTACGCTTGAGCCCCGCTACATTGTCGGCGCGGAATCACTAGACCAGTGAGCTATTACGCACTCTTTCAAGGGTGGCTGCTTCTAAGCCAACCTCCTGGTTGTCTCTGCGACTCCACATCCTTTCCCACTTAGCGTACGCTTAGGGGCCTTAGTCGATGCTCTGGGCTGTTTCCCTCTCGACCATGGAGCTTATCCCCCACAGTCTCACTGCCGCGCTCTCACTTACCGGCATTCGGAGTTTGGCTAAGGTCAGTAACCCGGTAGGGCCCATCGCCTATCCAGTGCTCTACCTCCGGCAAGAAACACACGACGCTGCACCTAAATGCATTTCGGGGAGAACCAGCTATCACGGAGTTTGATTGGCCTTTCACCCCTAACCACAGGTCATCCCCCAGGTTTTCAACCCTGGTGGGTTCGGTCCTCCACGAAGTCTTACCTCCGCTTCAACCTGCCCATGGCTAGATCACTCCGCTTCGGGTCTTGAGCGTGCTACTCAAACGCCCTATTAGGACTCGCTTTCGCTACGGCTACCCCACCCGGGTTAACCTCGCAACACACCGCAAACTCGCAGGCTCATTCTTCAAAAGGCACGCAGTCACGAGGCAAGCACAAGTGCTTGCCCGACGCTCCCACGGCTTGTAGGCACACGGTTTCAGGTACTATTTCACTCCGCTCCCGCGGTACTTTTCACCATTCCCTCACGGTACTATCCGCTATCGGTCACCAGGGAATATTTAGGCTTAGCGGGTGGTCCCGCCAGATTCACACGGGATTTCTCGGGCCCCGTGCTACTTGGGTGTCTCTCAAACGAGCCGCTGATGTTTCGACTACGGGGGTCTTACCCTCTACGCCGGACCTTTCGCATGTCCTTCGCCTACATCAACGGTTTCTGACTCGTCTCACAGCCGGCAGACTGTGAAAGAGAGATCCCACAACCCCGCATGCGCAACCCCTGCCGGGTCTCACACGCATACGGTTTGGCCTCATCCGGTTTCGCTCGCCACTACTCCCGGAATCACGGTTGTTTTCTCTTCCTGCGGGTACTGAGATGTTTCACTTCCCCGCGTTCCCTCCACATACCCTATGTGTTCAGGTATGGGTGACAGCCCATGACGACTGCCGGGTTTCCCCATTCGGAAACCCCCGGATCAAAGCCTGGTTGACGACTCCCCGGGGACTATCGTGGCCTCCCACGTCCTTCATCGGTTCCTGGTGCCAAGGCATCCACCGTGCGCCCTTAAAAACTTGGCCACAGATGCTCGCGTCCACTGTGCAGTTCTCAAACAACGACCAGCCACCCATCACCCCGGAGCTTCACTCCGAGTTCACTGGGGCCGGTATCAGAGGGGGTTCATTCCCTCAGACACCCAACAGCGTGCCCGACACCCTCGCCACTCGTGATCAGCTTTCCACGCTCCGAAGAGCAGTACTGGCAGCCCGAGATGACTGAAAGTGCCGAATAATCAACGTTCCACCCATGAGCAACCACCGCAGAACGTTTGCCTGCGTAGTGGCCTCTGACCTCACCCCGAAGGGATCGGTAAGAAGTGCTCCTTAGAAAGGAGGTGATCCAGCCGCACCTTCCGGTACGGCTACCTTGTTACGACTTCGTCCCAATCGCCAGTCCCACCTTCGACAGCTCCCTCCCCACAAGGGGGTTGGGCCACCGGCTTCGGGTGTTACCGACTTTCGTGACGTGACGGGCGGTGTGTACAAGGCCCGGGAACGTATTCACCGCAGCAATGCTGATCTGCGATTACTAGCAACTCCGACTTCATGGGGTCGAGTTGCAGACCCCAATCCGAACTGAGACAGGCTTTTTGAGATTCGCTCCACCTCACGGTATCGCAGCTCATTGTACCTGCCATTGTAGCACGTGTGCAGCCCAAGACATAAGGGGCATGATGACTTGACGTCGTCCCCACCTTCCTCCGAGTTGACCCCGGCGGTCTCCTGTGAGTCCCCATCACCCCGAAGGGCATGCTGGCAACACAGGACAAGGGTTGCGCTCGTTGCGGGACTTAACCCAACATCTCACGACACGAGCTGACGACAGCCATGCACCACCTGTACACCGACCACAAGGGGGGCACCATCTCTGATGCTTTCCGGTGTATGTCAAGCCTTGGTAAGGTTCTTCGCGTTGCGTCGAATTAAGCCACATGCTCCGCTGCTTGTGCGGGCCCCCGTCAATTCCTTTGAGTTTTAGCCTTGCGGCCGTACTCCCCAGGCGGGGAACTTAATGCGTTAGCTGCGGCACCGACGACGTGGAATGTCGCCAACACCTAGTTCCCACCGTTTACGGCGTGGACTACCAGGGTATCTAATCCTGTTCGCTCCCCACGCTTTCGCTCCTCAGCGTCAGTAATGGCCCAGAGATCCGCCTTCGCCACCGGTGTTCCTCCTGATATCTGCGCATTTCACCGCTACACCAGGAATTCCGATCTCCCCTACCACACTCTAGCTAGCCCGTATCGAATGCAGACCCGGGGTTAAGCCCCGGGCTTTCACACCCGACGTGACAAGCCGCCTACGAGCTCTTTACGCCCAATAATTCCGGACAACGCTTGCGCCCTACGTATTACCGCGGCTGCTGGCACGTAGTTAGCCGGCGCTTCTTCTGCAGGTACCGTCACTTTCGCTTCTTCCCTGCTGAAAGAGGTTTACAACCCGAAGGCCGTCATCCCTCACGCGGCGTCGCTGCATCAGGCTTTCGCCCATTGTGCAATATTCCCCACTGCTGCCTCCCGTAGGAGTCTGGGCCGTGTCTCAGTCCCAGTGTGGCCGGTCGCCCTCTCAGGCCGGCTACCCGTCGTCGCCTTGGTGAGCCATTACCTCACCAACAAGCTGATAGGCCGCGGGCTCATCCTTCACCGCCGGAGCTTTCAACCCGCACAGATGCCCGTGCGAGTGGTATCCGGTATTAGACCCCGTTTCCAGGGCTTGTCCCAGAGTGAAGGGCAGATTGCCCACGTGTTACTCACCCGTTCGCCACTAATCCCCACCGAAGTGGTTCATCGTTCGACTTGCATGTGTTAAGCACGCCGCCAGCGTTCGTCCTGAGCCAGGATCAAACTCTCCGTGAATGTTTACCCGTAATCGGGTGCACACACACGAGAGCGGAACAACCACCGGAATAAGGCGGTCGTTCACAGCGTCCTCGCTGTGTTTATTTCAAAGGAACCTCGTCCCAGCAGATGCTGGAGACGGGGTATCAACATATCTGGCGTTGATTTTTGGCACGCTGTTGAGTTCTCAAGGAACGGACGCTTCCTTTGTACTCACCCTCTCGGGCTTTCCTCCGGGCTTTTCCCTTCGATCTTGCGTTTCCGACTCTATCAGACCGTTTCCGGTTCCGATTTCCTCGGTGCTTTCCAGGTTCCCGCTCTCGCGTTTCCCTTTCCGGCGGTTCCGACTTTATCAGAAGTTCTGAGTCGGAATTCCCGCCGCCTGGAGGCTGGCCCCGGAGCACGAAGCTGCCGGGTTCCCCCTCGGGCGGAGCCGTAAACGTACTGGAGCGGGGTGCCTCGATGCAAATCGAGGCACCCCGCTCCAGGTTCACTCGGACGGATGTCCGACGGTCCGTCAGACCTCCACCACCACAGGCAGGATCATCGGCCTGCGGCGATACGTGTCGGAGACCCACTTGCCCAGGGTCCGCCGCACCAGCTGTTGCAGCTGGTGGGGTTCGACCACGCCGTCCTGCGCCGAGCGCTCGAGTACCTCGGTGACCCTCGGGATCACGTCGGCGAAGGCCGAGTCCTCGATGCCGGAACCGCGCGCCTGGATGTGCGGGCCGCCCGTGATCTTGCCGGTGGACGAGTCGACGACCAGGAAGACCGAGATGATGCCCTCGTCGCCGAGGATCTTGCGGTCCTTGAGGGCCGGCTCGCCGACATCGCCGACCGAGAGGCCGTCGACGTAGACATAACCCGCCTGGACCTTGCCCACGATCTTCGCCTTGCCCTCGACGAGGTCGACGACCACGCCGTCCTCGGCGATGACGATGCGGTCGTGCGGGACGCCGGTCAGGGCGCCGAGCTCGGCGTTGGCGCGCAGGTGGCGCCATTCGCCATGGACCGGCATCAGGTTCTTCGGCCGGCAGATGTTGTAGAAGTACAGGAGCTCGCCCGCGGACGCGTGGCCCGAGACGTGCACCTTGGCGTTGCCCTTGTGGACGACGTTGGCGCCCCAGCGGGTCAGTCCGTTGATGACGCGGTAGACCGCGTTCTCGTTCCCGGGGATCAGCGAGGACGCGAGGATGACGGTGTCGCCCTGGACGATCCGGATCTGATGGTCGCGGTTGGCCATGCGGGACAGGGCGGCCATCGGTTCGCCCTGCGAGCCCGTGCAGACCAGGACCACCTCGTGGTCCGGGAGGTCGTCGAGCGTCTTGACGTCGACCACCAGGCCCGGGGGGACCTTCAGGTAGCCGAGGTCTCTCGCGATGCCCATGTTGCGGACCATCGAGCGGCCGACGAAGGCGACCCGGCGGCCGTACTCGTGGGCCGCGTCCAGGATCTGCTGGATGCGGTGGATGTGGCTGGCGAAGCTCGCCACGATGATCCGCTTGCGGGCGTTGCCGAAGACCTGCCGCAGGACGTTCGAGATGTCCTTCTCGGGCGGGACGAAGCCCGGGACCTCGGCGTTCGTCGAGTCGGAGAGGAGAAGGTCGATGCCCTCCTCGCTCAGCCGCGCGAACGCGTGCAGGTCGGTGAGCCGGCCGTCGAGCGGGAGCTGGTCCATCTTGAAGTCGCCCGTGTGCACCACCATGCCGGCGGGCGTGCGGATGGCGACCGCGAGGGCGTCGGGGATGGAGTGGTTGACCGCGACGAACTCGCAGTCGAAGGGGCCGATGCGCTCGCGGTGTCCCTCCGCCACCTCGAGGGTGTACGGACGGATGCGGTGCTCCTGGAGCTTGGCCTCGATGAGCGCGAGGGTCAGCTTGGAGCCGATCAGCGGAATGTCCGGCTTCTCGCGGAGGAGATAGGGGACACCACCGATGTGGTCCTCGTGGCCATGGGTGAGGACGATGCCCTCGATGTCGTCGAGGCGGTCCCTGACGGACGAGAAGTCCGGCAGGATCAGGTCGATTCCGGGCTGTTCCTCCTCGGGGAACAGCACTCCGCAGTCGACGATCAGCAGGCGGCCGCCGTATTCGAAGACCGTCATGTTTCGGCCGATCTCGCCGAGACCGCCGAGTGGGGTGACCCGCAGGGCGCCCTCGGCAAGCGGCGGGGGCGGGGCCAGTTCGGGATGCGGATGACTCAAAAGACTCTCCTCACCACACACGCCACGTACCGGTGGGGCACATGGCGTGCGTGACGTTCGTGCGTGTAGCAGTTGTCGTTGTGGTGCGGGCACCGGTGGCCCGCCTATTCAGTTGTTGAGTCCGGTTGCGCGCCGGGCGCGCGAAGTCTGGTGCTAGAGCTGTACCCCGCCGGCGGCAAGATCGATCTTGAGCTGCCGGATCTCCTCGGGCGAGAGCTCGACCATGGGGGCGCGCAGGGGCCCCGCGGGGAGGCCCTGGAGGGTGAGCGCCGCCTTGGTGGTCATCACGCCCTGGGTGCGGAACATGCCCGTGTAGACGGGAAGCAGCTTCTGGTGGATCTCGGTGGCCTTCTGTACGTCACCCGAGATGAACGCCTCGACCAGGGCGCGCAGGTCCGGGGTGACGACGTGGCCGACGACCGACACGAAGCCGACCGCGCCCACGGAGAGCAGCGGGAGGTTCAGCATGTCGTCGCCGGAGTACCAGGCGAGGCCGGAGCGGGCGATGGCCCAGCTGGCGCGGCCGAGGTCACCCTTGGCGTCCTTGTTGGCGACGATCCGCGGGTGCTCGGCGAGCCGGACCAGGGTCTCGGTGCTGATCGGGACGCCGCTGCGGCCCGGGATGTCGTAGAGCATGACGGGCAGCTCGGCGGCGTCGGCGACGGCCTTGAAGTGCCGGTACAGGCCCTCCTGCGGGGGCTTGTTGTAGTACGGCGTCACGATCAGGAGGCCGTGTGCGCCGACCTGCTCGGCGGCCTGGGCCAGCTCGATGCTGTGGCGGGTGTCGTTGGTGCCGACGCCGGCGATGACGTGTGCGCGGTCGCCGACCGCCTCCAGTACGGCTCGTACCAGGTCCGATTTCTCCGCGTCACCGGTGGTGGGCGACTCGCCGGTGGTGCCGTTGATGATCAGGCCGTCGTTGCCTGCGTCCACCAGGTGGGTGGCGAGCCGCTGTGCGCCGTCGAGGTCGAGTGCGCCGTCCGCCGTGAAGGGCGTGACCATGGCGGTGAGGACCCGCCCGAAGGGGGTCTGCGGAGTGGAGGTCGGAGCCATGGGGAACACGCTACTCGTTGCGCAGGGCGGGGTCTGCCCTAGGGGGCCGGGAAAAGTCAGGACAAATGCGGAGCCCGGCACTGCCTGCTCGGGGGTTCAAGCAGTGCCGGGTCCGTTTGATCAGGCTAGATGAACTTCTCTAAATGCCGCAATACGGACACTTCGCGAGGTGGACCCGCACATCTGTGCCCTGCGGGGAAACAGGCGTCCGTTACGGGGCCACACGGCCGTTCGCGTTGAAGGCCGCGTAGGTGAGCGGCATGAGCTTGGCCCACTCCGCCTCCATCTTCTCGCCGACCATCTCGATCTCCCGCTGCGGGAAGGACGGCACCTTCGCCTGTTCGTGCTGGGTGCGCAGACCGAGGAAGTGCATGAGCGAGCGGGCGTTGCAGGTGGCGTACATCGAGGAGAACAGTCCGACGGGCAGGACCGAACGGGCGATCTCGCGGGCGACGCCGGCGGCGAGCATCTCCTGGTAGCGCTCGTACGCCTGGATGTACGACTCCTGCATCGAGCGCTCCATGATCTCCTGCTGGGCCTCGGTGCCCGGCACGAACTCATACTTGCCCGGGCGTCCCTGCTGCACCAGCTTGCGGTCCTCGCCGGGGACGTAGAAGACCGGCTGAAGCTCCCTGTAGCGGCCCGACTCCTCGTTGTAGGAGTTGTGCACGACGAAGTCGTCTGCGAGGAAGTTGTGCCAGGGGCCCTCGACAGAGAGGTCGTACGTCATTTCCTCACCCGCCGTCTCGATGGCGACGATCCGATCCGGCACCGCCTTGGCGATCTCGCCGCCGCGCGGGGCCAGCGCCTGCTCACCGGCGCTCTTGACGGCATGGCACGGCTCGCAGGCAGGGGCGAGGTTCTTCTCGTCGAGGGCTTGGAGCAGGTCGCTCGCCACCGGCACGACGTGGTCGAGGGCGAGTTGCTCCCGTGGGAAGTCCTGACCGCACAGGTGGCAGGTGTCGATCTCCTTGATCAAGGTCTCGCGCCGCATCGAGGTCCACACGCCGATACCACGGCGCAGGCTCGGCGGGACCAGCGCCTGGGACGGGCGCGGAGCAGCGCCGGCGACCAGCACGGAGTCCCCGACCACCAGTTCGCCCGCCTTGCACCAGCCCTCGGGGGTGAACAGGGCATGGTCGATCGTGCAGCGGAGGGTCTTGCCCGTAGCCGTGGTGATCTTGATCAGTGGTTTCACCCCTGACTCGATCACGTCGACGATCTTCGCCCGCTGAGCGAGCAAGGTCTCCTCGTCGTAGCACCGCACGTGATTGCGGCGCACCGATTCGAGCTTGCGGATGCGTGTGCTGGGGTGCTGTTCACGGAACTCGGCGACGGCCGACTCGGCCGCCTCGCGGTTCTCGTACAGGCCGAGGTAGTGGTTGGTCTCCCCGCGCCGCACCTGTGCCATCCACTTGCCCGCCCGAGCATGCCAGGTCACACCGCCGGCCGAGTGCGGCAGGCGGTCCTCGACGCCCGAGCGCCACAGCTTGTACAGCTCGGCGATGCTGCGTCGACGGAGGTTGCCCGCCTCGCTCTCCAGGGTGATCTCCGTGTCTCCCGCGATGCACCAGCCCACGCGGTGGCGCATGAACTCGCGGAAGACGAAGATCGGGGCGCTGATGAAGAACGTCATGGAGTTGTGCTCGAAAGGGCTGCCGTGACGATCGCGCATCAGATAGTTGATGAGGCCCTTGGAGCGCTCCGGGTCCTTCGTGAGCTCCTCCAGGGACTGCTCGCCGGCGGTCGAGACACGTGCGGCCCACAGCACGTCGGAGTCGGCTGCGCTGTGCTTGACCAGTTCGACGGTGACATCGCTGCGGAAACTGGGCTTCACGTCGTCGGTGGGGGTGTCGGTCACGGCTCGGAGGGTCCTTCCATCACTTCGCTCGGGCGGCGCCCACTCTACGGCCCGGCACTGACAACGGGGCGTTCGGTGCCGGGTCGCGACATACGGCGTTGAAATTCTGTGAATTCGGCGAAAGCGGGCACCTTTTGGGGCACCCGAGCGTCTGTCCAAGTGACCTTCACTCGTTCGATCCCCGAAGGGAGAAGCACCCTCATGCTGTTGCGTCGGCGCGAACCCGTCCCGTTCGCCTTTGTCGCCGAAGCCGACAGGTTCCGCAGCAATGTCACTCCCCCGCCCCGTCAGCGGGCGTCCGCCCGTGAGATAGCCGGACGTTGGCTCCTTGGACTCACCATCGTCGCCGGGTTCGCGGGGTCACTGGCTCTCGGGATGCCCGCCCTGTCACAGGATCAGGCTCCCTCGCAGACACAGCAGTCCCAGGCATCCCAGGGACACTGACTCAGACGGGCCCCCTGTGGTGGCTCGCGGGGACAGCGGCGGATAACCTCACCGGCACAGCCCACGCATGGATCGAGTGAGGACCCGCCGTGCCCCTGCCCTTCCTGACGGCCGACCGCGCATTCGAGACGACGGACGACGTCGCGCTGCCGTTCGACAACCGTGACCACTGGCGGCGCCCCTACCGGCCCGGCCCGTGGCGGGTGGGCGTAGCGGCGATCCTTCTTCTGCTCGCCTCCTACGTGCTGTTCGCCGCGGTGATCATCGCGCTGACCGACTCGCCGTCCGAGGCCACGGTGGTGTTCGGCATCGCGGTGCTCGTCATCGCCGGCGCGCTGCGGCTGCTGCGCATGGGCGTGTGGGTGTGCGGCCGCGGGGTGCGACGGGTGGGCTTCCTGTTCACTCGTACGGTGTCCTGGGAGCAGGTCGTCGCCGTGCGGACGGCTCAGCAGCCGGTGCGCTGGCTCGGACTGCCGCGCACGGTCCAGGGCCAGGCCCTGACCCTCGTACGGCAGGGTCGGGGGCCGGAGGACGCACAGCCGCTGCTGACCACGCACAACGCGGACTTCCTCGCGCGCGGCCAGGCGTTCGACCGGGCCGCGGACGCGGTGGAGGCCTGGGCCGCGGAGTACGCGCGGGGCTGACCCGACAGGGACACACGTCGAAGGGGGCCGGTCCGCACCAGGACCGGCCCCCTTCGACGTGCCGGGATCTCAGAGCTGCTGCACGGGCCTGCCGTCGTGCAGCGCTATCGCGCGCTGCATGGCCTTGCGGGCACGCGGGGTGTCGCGGGCGTCGTGGTAGGCCACGGCGAGCCGGAACCAGCTGCGCCAGTCCTCGGGGGCCGTCTCCGTCTCGGCCTTGCGCTTGGCGAAGACCTCGTCGGCGGAGTCGCGGTCGATCCGGCCGGCGGGCGTGCGCTTGAGCTCGTCGACGGGCAGGCCGCCCTCGGCGTCCAGTTCGGCGGCCAGCGCGTTGGCTCGGCGGACGAACTGGGTGTTCTTCCACAGGAACCACAGGCCGATCACCGGCAGGATCAGCACCGCGACACCGAAGGTAACGGTGACGAGGGTGCCGGAGTCGATCAGCATGACGCCGCGGCTGCCGACCAGGACGAAGTAGAAGACCAGGACGGCGGCCGTGACGGCGTAGGACAGCTTGGCGCGCATGACGGTGTCAGCCCAGGTCCAGGAAGTGTTCCAGGCCGAAGGTCAGGCCCGGGGTCGTGACCACGCGGCGGGCGCCGAGCAGGATGCCCGGCATGAAGCTGCTGTGGGCGAGGGAGTCGTGGCGGATGGTCAGCGTCTCGCCCTCGCCGCCGAGGAGGACCTCCTGGTGGGCCAGCAGACCGCGCAGGCGCACGGAGTGGACGGGGACGCCGTCGACGTCCGCGCCGCGCGCGCCGTCCAGAGCCGTCTCCGTGGCGTCCGGCGCGGGGGCCGTGGCCGCCTCGGCGCGGGCCGCGGCGATGAGCTGGGCCGTGCGGGTGGCGGTGCCGGAAGGGGCGTCGACCTTCTTGGGGTGATGCAGCTCGATGACCTCGACCGACTCGAAGTAGGGCGCGGCGATCTGCGCGAACTTCATGTTCAGTACGGCGCCGATGGAGAAGTTGGGCGCGATGAGCACGCCGGTCTCCGGGGAGGCGGCGAGCCAGCCGTCGAGCCGCGCGAGGCGCTCGTCGGTCCAGCCGGTGGTGCCGACGACCGCGTGGATGCCATGGCTGAGGCAGTACTCCAGGTTCTCCATGACCGAGGCAGGCGTGGTCAGTTCGACGGCGACCTGGGCGCCCGTCTCGGCGAGAGTCTCCAACTTGTCGCCCCTGCCGAGGGCAGCGACCAGTTCCATGTCCTCGGCGGCCTCGACGGCCTTGACCGCCTCGGCGCCGATACGGCCCTTGGCACCGAGGACCGCCACGCGCAGCTTGCTCATCTTCGTGCTTCCTTAAGGGGAGTGCTTACGCGACCGCTTCGTGCAGTCGGGCCGCCTGCTTGTCCTTCAACGGGCCGATGACCGACAGCGACGGGCGCCGTCCCAGGATCTCGCGGGCGACCGCGCGGACGTCGTCCGGGGTGACCGATGCGATGCGGGTCAGCATGTCGTCGACGGACATCTGCTCGCCCCAGCACAGCTCGCTCTTGCCGATGCGGTTCATCAGCGCGCCGGTGTCCTCCAGGCCCAGGACCGTGGAGCCCCTCAGCTGGCCGATGGCACGGCCGATCTCGTCGTCCGTCAGACCGTGTTCGGCGACCTGGTCGAGTTCGTCGCGGCAGATCTTCAGTACGTCGTGGACCTGCGAGGGCCGGCAGCCGGCGTACACCCCGAACAGGCCGCAGTCGGCGAAGCCGGAGGTGTACGAGTAGACGCTGTACGCCAGTCCGCGCTTCTCCCTGACCTCCTGGAAGAGGCGGGACGACATACCGCCGCCGAGCGCGGTGTTCAGCACGCCGAGGGCCCAGCGGCGGTCGTCCGTGCGGGCGAGGCCGGGCATGCCGAGGACGACGTGGGCCTGTTCGGTCTTGCGGCCGATCAGCTCGACGCGGCCCGCGGTGCGCAGGGCGCGCCTGCCGTCGCGCGGGGCGATGGGCGTGGCGTCGGGGCTCTTGAGGGCGCCGGCCTTCTCGAACGCGGCGCGGACCTGTCGTACGACCTTGTCGTGGTCGACGTTGCCCGCGGCCGCGACGACGAGATGCGTCGGGTCGTAGTGCTTCTTGTAGAAGCGGCGGATGCGGTCGGCGGTGAGGGCGTTGACGGTGTCGACGGTGCCGAGGACCGGGCGGCCGAGGGGGTTGTCGCCGAACATGGTGTGCGCGAACAGGTCGTGCACGCAGTCGCCCGGGTCGTCCTCGGTCATCGCGATCTCTTCAAGGATCGCGCCGCGCTCGACGTTGACGTCCTCTTCGAGGATGAGGGAGCCGGTGAGCATGTCGCAGACCACGTCGATGGCGAGCGGCAGGTCGGCGTCGAGCACGCGCGCGTAGTAGCACGTGTACTCCTTCGCGGTGAACGCGTTCATCTCGCCGCCGACCGCGTCGATGGCGGAGGAGATGTCCAGCGCGCTGCGCTTGGAGGTGCCCTTGAAGAGGAGGTGCTCCAGGTAGTGCGTGGCGCCGTTCAGTGACGGCGTCTCGTCGCGGGAGCCGACGTGCGCCCAGATGCCGAAGGTCGCGGAGCGGACCGAGGGAAGGGTCTCGGTGACGATGCGCAGGCCGCCCGGGAGGGTGGTCTTGCGGACCGTGCCGATGCCGTTCTCGCCCTTGATGAGGGTTTGGGTACGGGCGACGGCCCGCGCCTCCGAAGAGGTGCGGGCCGTCGCCTTGGAGCTACGGGACGTCACTGGTCGGCGTCGTCCTTCTTCTCGTCGGAGGAGCCTTCCTCGCCCTCGATCACGGGGATCAGGGAGAGCTTGCCGCGGGAGTCGATCTCGGCGATCTCGACCTGGACCTTGGCGCCCACGCCGAGCACGTCCTCGACGTTCTCGACGCGCTTGCCGCCGGCCAGCTTGCGGATCTGCGAGATGTGCAGCAGACCGTCCTTGCCCGGGAGCAGCGACACGAACGCACCGAAGGTGGTGGTCTTGACGACCGTACCCAGGTAGCGCTCGCCGACCTCCGGCATGGTCGGGTTGGCGATCGAGTTGATCGTGGTGCGGGCCGCCTCGGCGGAGGGACCGTCGACCGCACCGATGTAGATGGTGCCGTCGTCCTCGATCGTGATGTCGGCGCCGGTGTCCTCCTGGATCTGGTTGATCATCTTGCCCTTGGGGCCGATGACCTCACCGATCTTGTCCACGGGGATCTTCACGGTGATGATCCGCGGGGCGTTCGGGGACATCTCGTCCGGCGTGTCGATCGCTTCCATCATCACGTCGAGGATGTGGAGGCGGGCGTCACGGGCCTGCTTGAGAGCGGCGGCCAGGACGGAGGCGGGGATGCCGTCCAGCTTGGTGTCGAGCTGGAGGGCGGTGACGAACTCCTTGGTGCCGGCGACCTTGAAGTCCATGTCGCCGAACGCGTCCTCCGCACCGAGGATGTCGGTGAGGGTGACGTAGTGCGTCTCGCCGTCGATCTCCTGGGAGATCAGGCCCATGGCGATACCGGCGACGGGGGCCTTCAGCGGCACACCGGCGTTCAGCAGCGACATGGTGGAGGCGCAGACCGAGCCCATGGACGTCGAGCCGTTGGAGCTCAGCGCCTCGGAGACCTGGCGGATCGCGTAGGGGAACTCCTCGCGGGTCGGCAGGACCGGGACGAGGGCGCGCTCGGCGAGGGCGCCGTGGCCGATCTCGCGGCGCTTCGGGGAGCCGACGCGGCCGGTCTCGCCGGTGGAGTACGGCGGGAAGTTGTAGTTGTGCATGTAGCGCTTGCGGGTCACCGGGGAGAGGGTGTCCAGCTGCTGCTCCATGCGGAGCATGTTGAGGGTGGTGACGCCCAGGATCTGGGTCTCGCCACGCTCGAACACCGCGGAGCCGTGCACGCGCGGGATGGCCTCGACCTCGGCGGCGAGCGTACGGATGTCCGTGACGCCACGGCCGTCGATGCGCTTCTTCTCCTTGATCACGCGCTCGCGGACCAGCTGCTTGGTGAGCGAGCGGTACGCGGCGGAGATCTCCTTCTCGCGGCCCTCGAACTCCGGGAGCAGCTTCTCGGCGGCCAGACCCTTGACACGGTCCAGCTCGGCCTCGCGCTCCTGCTTGCCCGCGATGGTCAGCGCGGAGGCGAGCTCCGGCTTGACGGCGGCGGTCAGCGCCTCCAGGACGTCGTCCTGGTAGTCGAGGAAGATCGGGAACTCGCCGGTGGGCTTGGCGGCCTTCGAGGCGAGGTCGGCCTGGGCCCGGCAGAGCACCTTGATGAAGGGCTTCGCGGCTTCCAGACCGGCGGCGACGACCTCTTCGGTCGGGGCCTCGGCGCCGCCCTTGACCAGCTGGATGGTCTTCTCGGTGGCCTCGGCCTCGACCATCATGATCGCGACGTCGCCGTCCTCCAGGGCGCGGCCCGCGACGACCATGTCGAAGACGGCGTCCTCGAGCTCGGAGTGCGTCGGGAAGGCCACCCACTGGCCGTTGATCAGCGCGACGCGGACGCCGCCGATCGGGCCGGAGAAGGGCAGGCCGGCCAGCTGCGTGGACGCCGAGGCCGCGTTGATCGCGACGACGTCGTACAGGTGGTCGGGGTTGAGGGCCATGATCGTGGCGACGACCTGGATCTCGTTGCGCAGGCCCTTCTTGAAGGAGGGGCGCAGCGGGCGGTCGATCAGGCGGCAGGTGAGGATCGCGTCCTCGGAGGGGCGGCCCTCACGGCGGAAGAAGCTGCCGGGGATCTTGCCGGCGGCGTACATCCGCTCCTCGACGTCCACCGTCAGGGGGAAGAAGTCGAGCTGGTCCTTGGGGTTCTTGGAGGCGGTGGTGGCCGACAGCACCATGGTGTCGTCGTCCAGGTACGCCACGGCGGAGCCGGCGGCCTGCTTGGCGAGGCGGCCCGTCTCGAAGCGGATGGTGCGGGTGCCGAAGGAGCCGTTGTCGATGACGGCCTCGGCGTAGTGGGTCTCGTTCTCCACTAGCGTGTTCTCCGTTACTTTCGTCTGCGATTCGTCTTTTGTCCCTGGCCGCCCGTGTGGCGGGGGGACGTGCGCGGAGAAGCGCTCCGTCTGGTGCGGGCCGGTCTTCGATCGAAGCACCCGGGTTCGCAAGGCCCGGGGGCCACTACCGAGGACCGGCGGCGGCGAGGTGCACTTCTCCTCGTGGTACTGCGTTGTGCTACCACACTACAAAGCGGGTGTGACACCGCGCACGTTTCCGCACGCGCGGTGAGCACGTTGATGAGCACGTACGGCAAAGGGAGCGGCCCCCGATCGTTTCGGGAACCGCTCCCCTCACGGCGTCCTACTTGGCGCCCGCCGCACCGCGGCGGATGCCGAGGCGGTCGACCAGCGCACGGAAGCGCTGGATGTCCTTCTTCGCCAGGTACTGGAGAAGGCGACGGCGCTGACCGACCAGGATCAGCAGACCACGACGGGAGTGGTGGTCGTGCTTGTGGGTCTTGAGGTGCTCGGTCAGGTCCGAGATACGGCGCGAGAGCATCGCGACCTGGACCTCGGGGGAGCCGGTGTCGCCCTCCTTCTGGCCGAACTCGGTCATGATCTGCTTCTTCGTAGCGGCGTCGAGCGACACGCGTACTCCTCGTAGTCTCTTGGGTAGCCACCGAGTGCCCCTGGTCCACTTCTCAGGGGAGCTTCCGTAACTCGGGAGGCGGGGATCCGCTGGGCGCGGCCTCCAGGGCGATCAGCTCCGGGGGTGCGTACACAAACGGCCGTCAGCCAGGGTATCAGCCCGGCGGCAGTGCCCCGACCCGGGTCGGCGTCGTGCACATGCCGCGGCTGCCACCCGTGTGGGTGACAGCCGCCGCGAGGTGTGAGGCCGGTCAGCTGGTCATGCCGCGCGCCGCCGCGTACAGGTCGAGGACCGCGAGGCACAGCGGGACGAGGGAGAGGAGCACCGCGCCCTCGCTCAGGTCGAGCATCCGGCCCCAGAACGGGGTGACGCCCTTGCGCGGCACGATCAGGGCGATGGCCACGAGGAGGGTGGCGCCCAGGGCGACCGCGGCGGAGAGCCAGACGGTGCGGATGTCGAGCGGGGCGCTGTTGTGGTCGTAGACGAGCTCCTTGATGATGTCGGCCGGCGGGTTCAGGGCGAGGCCGAGGACCAGCAGGCTGACGGTGATGATGCCCGAGATCATCAGGGTCACGACCTGGGACGTGTACAGGAAGAGCCGGGCGCGCATCAGCATGGACAGGCCGGCCGCCAGCGACAGCAGCTGGGCCCAGCCGCTGCTGGAGAAGCCGAGCACCACACCGGCCGAGGCGACGCCGGTGACGGCGCAGCCGCCGACGAGACCGAGCAGCAGTTCGTGGCCGCGGCGGGCCTGGTCGGTGATGAGCCGGTAGTCGACCGGCTCCTGCTCCTGCTGGTCCTCGGCGCGGCCGCGCTTGGCGATCTGGTCGGGCGAGCGGAAGCCGATGGGCAGCCGGGAGAAACGGGCGGACCAGCCGGGCAGGAAGCCGATGACGGCGATCATGACGACGGCGGTGACGGCGGCCGTCTCGCGCGGCTCGGCCTCGGAGACGATCGCGGCGAAGGTGGCGAGGACGCCGATGCCGGCGCCGAACGCGGCGGCGATGAAGGGCGCGTCCTTCTGCGGGAGCATCAGCACGAGCAGCACCGCGGCGACGAGGACGACGGCGAAGCCGACGAGGAGGTTCAGCCGGCCGGGGCCCTCGCCCGCGTCGAGGCCCATGACACCCGAGCCGCCCACCATCAGGTGCGGCAGCGAGGCGAGGCCGAGGGCGACGGCCGCGTGGTGGTCGTCGTAGACCCGCGCGCGCACGGAGGCGAGCGCGACGAGGACGACGCCGGTGACGCCGGCGATGACGCCGGGCAGGCCGTGCATGTCGTGGCGCAGCGGCTCGGAGAACCACAACGCCAGCGCCATCATGGTCAGCAGCAGCGCGCCGGCGGTGAGGCCGACGACCCGCATCATGCCGTCGTTCCAGCTGCGCCGGTCGGCCTCGACGGCGGCGGCCACGGCGTCGACGACGTCGTCGAAGACGGCGGGCGGCAGCGAGTCCGCGAACGGCCGCAGGAGCAGCAATTCGCCATCGCGTATCTGCTGTTCGGAGAGCGAGCGGCCGTCGTCGAGGACGGAGCCGTCCCTGCGCACGAGGTTGTACCCGGTGGGCGCGGCCTCTTCGGGTGTCTGGCCCGACAGCCGCAGGATCTCCGGGTAGACGTCAGAGAGCGGCACGTCCTCGGGAAGTGCCACATCGATCCGGCTGTTCGGTGCCGCCACCGTGACCCGGCAGAATCCGGTTGCTGAAACCGTACTCACCTGACGGTTCCCCCTAGTCCAGTACTCGGTGATTCGTCGCGGTTTGCCAGGGCGATTCCCGCTCCGCGCTTCGTTTGGAGCGTCACCCTACCGTCCCCTTGCGGCTTCTCCTCATCCCCTCCCGGCTCAACAGGCCCGCAGAACAGTAGGATCAACGCCCGACTCATGAGTGGGCTGAGCCCCATGGGTCGAGAGACGTACGGGGGCCGTCACGACGGGGGCGGTTCGACATTGCGATTGCGTGAAGGACTGGTGGATCGGTGAGCGTTGTCATCGTCAAGCGCCCGCCGCGGGTTTACCCGCCGGAGGTGCCGAGTGAGGAGGTCAAGCTCGAGTCCCCGCCCGAACTTCCTCGCACCGAGGACGACAGCCTGATGATGAACCTGCTGCCCATGCTGGGCATGGGTTCGTCGGCGGCGTTCTTCTTCATGCCCGGCGCCCAGGGCTTCATGAAGATCATGGGCGGCATGATGATGGTCTCCACGGTCGCGATGCTCGTCGCCCAGATCGTGCGGGCCAGGAAGGGCCCTTCGGGCCAGATGGCCGAGGCCCGGCGCGACTACCTCAAGTACCTGGCGCAGAAGCGGCGCGAGGTGCGGCGCACGGTGCACAAGCAGCGCGACGCGCAGTACTACCTGCACCCGGCGCCGGAGCAGCTGTGGGCGCTGATCGCCGAGGGTTCCCGGCTGTGGGAGCGGCGTTCGACCGACCAGGACTTCGTCCAGGTGCGGATCGGCCTGGGCCCGCAGCAGTTGGCGACGCCGCTGGTGGCGCCCGACACCGCGCCGGTGGACGAGCTGGAGCCGCTGACGGCCCACTCGATGCAGCAGTTCATCGCGAGCTACGGCACCCTCGGTGACCTCCCGCTGGCCATCGGGCTGCGCTCCTTCTACCACGTGACGATCTCCGGTGACCCGGAGACGGTCTACGGCCAGACCCGCGCCGTGATCGGACAGTTGGCCTCGCTGCACTCCCCCGAGGACGTGGTGATCGCGGTCGTGGCCGCGCCCGGTGCCGCGGTGGACTGGGAGTGGACCAAGTGGCTGCCGCACATGCAGCACAAGGAGTCCGACGGCGCCGGCTCGCGCCGGCTGCTCTGCTACGACCTCGGCGAGCTGGAGGAGATGATCGCCCACCAGCTGGAGGGGCGCCCCCGCTGGAGCCGGGACGGTTCGCCGGTGCTCGACCAGCCGCACGTGGTCGTCGTACTCGACGGCGGCGGTGTCCCCGCGGACTCGGTTCTCGCCTCGGCGGAGGGCCTGCAGGGCGTGACCATCGTCGAGGTGGTGCCCGGTGAACTCGACGAGGCGCGTGGCTCGTTGTCGGTGCGGGTGTGGCCCGACGCCATGGAGCTGGAGGCGGGCACGGGTGTCTTCACCGGTGTCCCCGACGTGCTGTCGCAGGCGCAGGCAGAGTCGCTCAGCCGGCAGCTCGCGCCGCTGCGTCTCGGTGCCGCCGACGCGGACGAACCGCTGCTGGCGAACCTGGACTTCACGGATCTCATGCAGATCGGTGACGCGGCGAGCGTGGACGTCTCGCGCACCTGGCGGCCGCGCTCGCTGCACGAGCGGCTGCGGGTGCCGATCGGTCTCGGCGAGAGCGGCGAACCGGTCATGCTGGACCTCAAGGAGGCCTCGCAGGAGGGCATGGGCCCGCACGGACTGTGCGTCGGCGCCACCGGTTCCGGTAAGTCGGAGCTGCTGCGCACCCTGGTCCTCGGCCTCGCGGTCACGCACTCCTCCGAGACGCTCAACTTCGTCCTCGCGGACTTCAAGGGTGGTGCCACCTTCACCGGCATGGGTTCCATGCCGCACGTCTCCGCGGTCATCACCAACCTGGCCGACGAGCTCACCCTCGTCGACCGCATGCGCGACTCCATCACCGGTGAGCTGAACCGCCGTCAGGAACTACTGCGGCAGGCGGGCAACTACCAGAACATCACCGACTACGAGAAGGCCCGTGCCGCCGGTGCCGCGCTCGAACCGCTGCCCTCACTCGTCCTGATCATCGACGAGTTCAGCGAACTCCTCGCCGCCAAGCCGGACTTCATCGAAATGTTCATCCAGATCGGCCGGATCGGCCGTTCGCTGGGTGTGCACATGCTGCTCGCCTCGCAGCGCCTGGAGGAGGGCAAGCTGCGCGGCCTGGACACCTTCCTGTCGTACCGCATCGGTCTGCGCACCTTCTCGGCCGCCGAGTCCCGTACGGCGATCGGTGTGCCCGACGCCTACCACCTGCCGAACGTCCCCGGCGCGGGCATCCTCAAGTACGACACCGAGACGATGGTGCAGTTCAAGGCCGCGTACGTGTCGGGCACCTACCGGCCGAACGGGCCGATGGCGCAGGGCGGCGGCCGGATAGACCGCTCCCCCGTGCTGTTCACCGCGGCGCCGGTGCCGGTGCGCATCCTCGCCGAGCCGGAGCCTGAGACCCGGACCCACCAGGTCGACGACGCGCTCGCCGACACCGTCCTCGACGTCATCGTCAGCCGCCTGGACGGTCAGGGTCCGCCCGCCCACCAGGTGTGGCTGCCGCCGCTGGACGAGCCGTTCAGCCTCGACCAGGTGCTGCCGGCGCTGGGCATCAGTCCGGAGCGCGGTCTGCACGCCGAGGGCTACCACCTGCAGAGCAAGCTGACCGTGCCGGTCGGCCTGGTCGACAAGCCGTTCGAGCAGCGTCGTGACGTGATGTACGCGGACCTGTCGGGTTCGGCCGGTCACGCGCTGATCGTGGGCGGTCCGCAGTCCGGCAAGTCGACGCTCGTGCGCACGATGATCACGTCGTTCGCGCTCACGCACACCCCTGCCGAAGTGCAGTTCTATGCCCTCGACTTCGGCGGCGGCGGCATGCTCGCGCTGGAGAACCTGGCCCATGTGGGCGGCGCGGCCTCCCGTCTGGACCAGGAGAAGGTGCGCCGTACGGTCGCCGAGGTGCACGGCATCCTCAATGCCCGTGAGGAGTTCTTCCGCTCCAAGAGCATCGACTCCATGGGCACCTTCCGCAACCGCCGGGCGCAGGGGCACTACCCCGACCAGCAGTGGGGCGACGTCTTCCTCATCATCGACGGCTGGGCGACGTTCAAGAACGACTACGAGATGCTCGACCCGGTCATCGCGGACATCGCGACCCGTGGCCTCGGTTTCGGTGTCCACCTGATCATCACCGCGACCCGGTACACCGAGATGCGTCCCGCGCTGCGCGACCAGATCCTCAGCCGGCTCGAACTGCGGCTCGGTGACGCGATGGAGTCGGAGTTCGACCGCAAGCGGGCCGAGAACGTGCCGATGGGCAAGCCCGGCCGCGGTCTGTCCCCGGACAAGCTGGACTACCTCGCCGCCACGCCCCGGATCGACGGGTCGACGCAGGTGGAGGACCTCGCCGACGGCATGGCGCACCTCGTGCAGAGCGTCAACAGCGCCTGGCAGGGCCCGACGGCGCCCAAGGTGCGGATGCTGCCGACGATGCTGCCCGCGTCCGAGCTGCCCGGCGGCGGGGACTTCGGCAGCCGCGGTATCGCGGTCGGCGTCGACGAGCTCACCCTCTCGCCGGTCTTCGTGGACTTCGAGACGGACCCGCTGTTCGTCATCTACGGCGAGAGCGAGTCCGGCAAGTCCTCGCTGCTGCGGTTCATGGCCAAGCAGATCTCCGAGCGGTACGCCCCCAACAAGGCGCTGTTCGTGGTCTCGGACTTCCGGCGCGCGCTGCTCGGCCAGGTGCCGGAGAGCCACATGTACAAGTACTGCGCCTCCGGTCCGCAGCTCCAGGAGGTCATGGAGTCGCTGGCCGGCTCGATGAGCCGCCGTATGCCCGGCCCGGACGTGACGCCGGACCAGCTGCGCAACCGCTCCTGGTACAACGAGCCCGACGCGTTCATCTTCATCGACGACTACGACCTCGTCGCCACGTCGATGGGCAACCCCATGTCGGTGCTCCTGGAGTACCTGCCGTTCGCGCGTGACCTGGGTCTGCGCATCATCCTGGCCCGCAGCACCTCCGGTGCCTCGCGCTCCTCCTTCGAGCCGGTCCTCACCCGGATCAAGGAGCTCGGCGCCCAGGGCATCGTGCTGTCCGGCGACCCGTCGGAGGGCCCGGTGTTCAACAACATCAAGGCCACTCCGCAGCCGCAGGGCCGTGGCCAGTTCATCTCGCGCCGCTCCAGCGGGCAGCTCGTCCAGACGGGATACCTGCCGGAGAGCTGAGTCTGTCCGCGTGGGTGGAGGGGCGGGCCGCGTCTGCGGTCCGCCCCTCCTGCTTTTGCCGGGGATACGGCGATGGCGGCACCCGGAGAGAGTGCCGCCATCGCCGTACGGGTACCGCGTGGTGCGTCCCGTCAGGTGGACCAGAAGTGCAGGACCGCCTGGGCGTAGGCCACGCGCGGGTCCAGCTGGGCGGCGCGGACCTTGTACTTGTCGGTGATGCCGTAGAACTTCAGGGGCGCGGGACCCAGGCCGCCGCCCGCTCGCCAGACCGTGCGCGACGGCAGGTGCCAGTCGACGCCGTACCCGCCGATGAGGCTCGCCGCGTTGTAGAGCAGCGTCAGGGGCGAGAGAACGACGTACACGGCCCACGCGGCCGCGGTGCCGGGACGGCCGACCAGCCGGGTGCCGTCCGGAAGTTCCAGCTCGTACCGAGGGCGGCCGCCGCCGGTCGGCGGGTGGAGCACGGCGAGTACGGAGCCGTCGGGGGCCGTCACGGTCAGCGCGCCGGCCGGGCCCCGGGGGGCCACGACGCAGAGCGGCTTCTGGCCCGCCGGGTCCTCGTAGAGGGTGAAGTCGGTGGCGAGGCCGTCCGGCGCGCCGCCGCTCGACACCCCTCGTGCGACGTAGACGGGGTTTTGGCCCCGCACCTTGATGACACTCTGGAGGTTGAGGGCCGTGGTGCCCTGAGGGGCCTGCGCGTGCACGCCAAATACAGTCGTCATCGCCATCTCTTTCCGGTGACCGGCTTCAGCCAGGCAGGCAGTCCGTGATGCGGCAGCCCCGCCGCCGACAAGATCTGAAGGTACCCGTTGACCTGGTCGCGGGTTCCGCCGCGCACCCAGACGTGGCGGTACCAGAACGCCCGGGCCAGCAGGTACACGCTGAGCGCGAGCAGCAGCGCCACGGGGGTGCACAGGACCACGTCGGCCGCCGTGCCGGAGGCCGACCAGTCGGTGCTGCCGAGCAGGAACCAGGTCCCGACCCCCCCGGGCGCGAACAGCAGACCGCCCCACAGCCCGCGGGAGTTCATCCCGCCCAGCAGCCGGCGGTGGCGCTGGAGCATCGCCGCGACCTGCGGATCGGCCAGGTAGTCGATGCCCCGTTCGGCACCGATCGTGCGCGCCGCCTCGGGCAGGCCCGGCACCGCCGCCAGCTGCGCGGCCCTGACCTGCAACAGGTCCAGGGCCGCCGCCGGGACGGTGCCGTCGGCCGCGCTCATCCGAACACGTCTCGCACGGACTGCGCCTGCAGGGGCACGTGGACGCCGTTCGTCGCGTCTTGCGGACCGCTGGGAGGAACGTCTGCCGGCTGCTCGGGTACCGGCGCCTCGACCGGGCTCTCGCCGTGCACCTCAATGGTGTTCACGATGTTGAAGAACAGGTCGGAGTACAGGTCCCAGTCCTGCATGCACGGAGTGCTGAGTTCGAACAGAACCATCTCCGCCTCCCGGCGCAGCGGCAGGAAGACGGCGATCTTCCCGACCTCCACGTCCTCGGGACGACCGGAGTCGGTGACCTCGGCCGGGAGGGTCGTGACGTCCGCGGTGAACCGGACCACCGCCTCGCCCGCCGTGAGCCATACCGTCTCGACCTGAGCCTCTTCACCACTGAGGCCCGCGAGTTCCGCGGCGACGCTCGCGGCCGTCATCTTCCGGCCGTCGGGCACGGACTCCAGCAGAGCGCCCGTCACCGTCGCCGTGCTGCGCCGCCCGTCGAGGTCGAGGAGACAGAAGCCGGCGTAATCGACTCCGGCCTCCATCATCTCGGCGACCACCGGCAGCTGGGTCGCCGCGTACTGGAACCAGAGCTCGGGGGTGCCCTGCGGGTAGATGTCCTGGGCCAGCTCGATCAGCGCCTGACCGACCTGCTCCTCGGTCTCGTGGACGGGGAGTTCGAAGAAGGCGGGCGGCACCCGGAACGTCAGGCGCGGGGTGGCGACGACCGTGGAGTCGGCCGGGCCGCCGCCCGGAATCATGGTGCTCATCGGTTACGCCGCTCCCGCCGCAGACATGAACGCGTTGCTGGGCGGTGCGGCGGCCGCCTTGGTGTCGGCGCCGCCGCCCGAGATGAGGCCGAAGGCCAGGCCCACACCCTTGATGCCGCCCATGGTGCCGCGCATCAGCCCGCTGCCGACGTCCACCGCTTCGTCGCCGAGCCCCATCGCCTTCCCGGCCCGCGCCAGGCCCTTGTACATGAGACCGTCGGCCATGCCTCGGGCCATGTTGACCGAGGTCGCCATCTCGTCGGCGTGGGAGAAGACACCGGCGAGCCGTTCACCCGTCGCCGCGGCCCTGGCCGCCTTCGCTCCCGCGGTGATGCCCTTGACCGCTCCGATACCCGGCAGCACACCGAGCCCGGCGCCGACCCAGTCCATCACCCCGACCTTCTCGCCACGGGCCGTCTTGACGCCGTAGCCGGCGAGCGCGAGGGCGCTGGCGCCGATGGCGAGGCCGCCGAGGATCGCGCCCACGGGCGGGATCGCCATGGTCGCCAGGGAGAGGATGGACAGAACGGATCCGATCTTGGAGAACAGGTCGGCGTTGTCGGCGAGGAAGTCCGTGAAACCGTCCCAGGCGGCCTTCAGGCCGTCGCCGATCGACTCCCAGATGCTGATGTCCGGCGGCCGGTTGTTCGCGGCCTCGCGAATGGCGTTCTCGGCCTTCGCGGACTGCTCCTCCCAGTACCTGCGCAGCGCTTCGGCGTCCTGGATGAGGAGCTTGAGGTCGGTCGCCGCGTCCTGGGCCGCCTTCGAGGCGGAGTCAGCCTCCTCCGAGAGGGCCTTGGCCTGTTGCTCGGTGAGCTGCTGGAACTGGGCGCCCTCGATCTTGACGTTGACCCGGTCGACGTCGGCGTTCTTCTGGTCGAGCCGCTTGCGGGCCTCGACCGCGCGCTCCTCCAGGTTCTTGGCCTGGCGCTGCAGGGTCTCCAGTTCGTCGTGCCAGCCGCGCAGCGCCCTGGAGCAGGCCGTCATCGACTCGTGCCCCTGCTGGAGGTACTTGGGCAGCTCGCCGACCTTCTCCTGGAACTTCTTGGCGGCCTCGCCGTCCCACACACCGTCGGTCTTGCCGATGCTCACGAGCATCTCGCGCATCTCGTCGAGCTCGTCGCCGACCGTCTTGACGTCGTACGCCAGCGACTCGATCGTGTGCAGGTCGCCCTTGGCCGGGTTGAACGTCAGTCCTGGCCAGCTGGGATCGTCGAACATCCCCATCTTCTTCTCCCCGTTGTGTGCGTGTGCGAGGTGTCGTGCGTGTGCGAGGGTCTCGCGTGTGCGAGGTGTCTCAGCGGTGGTGCGGGCTACTTCTGGCTGAAGCCCTTCTGCAATTCCTGGTCGGTCGTCTGATACATCTCGACCGTCTTCTGCAGACCCTCGTGCAGGGTCTTGGAGGCGTCGGCGATCCGCTTGATGCCGTCGCCCCAGGCGTCCTGGAAGTCGTCGCAGGCGTTGTCGAGACCGTCGGTGCCAAGGCCCTTCGGGCCCACCTTGTTCAGCCGCTGCTGAGCGCCCCGCATGCGGTCGTCCACCTGGTCCAGCCTGTTGATCAGAGTCTTCATCCGATCGACATCGATCTGGAAGTCCGCCATCGCCGTGTGCCTCCCCGTAGCGTGGTCAGTGATCGCCGGTCAGACTATCGGAGCAGCAACTTCCGGCCTACCTGCCGGTGTTCGCTGTCGCCAATTTGTGGCATGCACATGCTATGCACGGTCCCACACGTGCAGGACGGCCTGCGCGTATGCCAGTCGGCGGTCCAGCCCGGGTGAGGCGAGACGGTACTTACGGCCCGTCTGGTACTCGATGGCGGTTTCCGGCCCACCCGCCTGACGCCACCGCGTCCACGTCGGGGGCTCCATCTCCCAGGCGGCTTCCTTCCTCGCCTCGCCCTTCTCCCCGAGGAGCAGCCAGATCGCTCCTTGCGCGGCCATGACCGCCCAGCACACGAAGTACAGCGGAGAGATCAGCACGAACACCGTCCACGCCTTACGGGTCCCGACCTCGGCGGCCAGTGGTTCGCCGCCCTGAGCGGGCCGCACGCTCCAGTGCACGCGGCGCGGCCAGGGCAGGGTCCGTCCGCCGCGCCGGGTGATCCGGCCGATCGGGGCGCCGTCACCGCCGTAGACCTCATAGACGCCGTCGCCGACGGACCGCACCGAGCTGAGCGGTTCACCGTTCGGGCCGCTCACGGTGAACGGCGGCCGGGCCTTGCGGCCGCCCTTGGGGGCCTCCTGGGGAACGTGCACGTACGCGAGCGGTTCGCTGTTCGTGCCGGGGCCGGCCTGCCGGATGGTGACGGTCTGCTCCCCCGGCTTGACCTTGTCGTACGTGTGCAGCCTCTTGTTGGGGACCTCGATGACGGTCTCCACCGGGACGTGGGCCTGGCCATACGGGTTCGGGGTCTGCGGTAGGTGCTGCGGCTGCCCCGGCTGCTGGGCCCGCACGGCCCATTCCTGACTGCTGTGGTTCATGGCCGCCGAACTGTCGATGCGGTGGACGATGACGATCGACAGACTCTCAAAAGCAGGTCGGTGATGTCGCGCGGCGGTCGGCGTGAACCGGTCCCTGGACCACTCGTCCACAGGACGTCCACGAGCTGTCTACACAGGACCGTCAGAAGCGGGCCTGCCACAAGTCCCGCAGCAGCGCGATCTCCGCCATGTGATGGATGAGCTCCAGGTTGGACCCCCACAACACGGAGATGTACGGCTCGTCGGGCGCGGAGCCGTACGGGTACCGGGAGAAGCCGATCGTGTCGAGTTGGTCCTCGGTGACCCGGCCCACGGCGTCGCGCCAGCGGTCGAGCAGGGACCAGAACCGCTCCTGGGCCAGGGCCGCGGAGGGGGTGAAGTCGACCAACTGGTGGGGATCGGTACGGCGTTCGCCGAAGGTCCACTCCCACTCGCCCGCGAAGCAGGAGTGGAGGTGTCCGAGTCGCCAGGCGATGGTCGTGACCGGGGAGATGTCGGGCTCCACCGGGCCGCTGTGGGCGAGGACCTCCTCGACCCGTTCGACGCTCACGCTCCAGTCCTCGGCGATCTTGGCGACGCTCATGCCGTCGGCGGCCTGCCGGGCGACCTCGGCGTACTCGCCCGCGGGGATGTCCGGGGCACCCTTGTCGATCACCCACTCGCCGGGACCGTACGCCCTGGGCGTCACCGCCTCGCTCCGGCGCCGGATCGACCAGCAGTCGGGCACCGGCTCCCAGAGGTACTCCTCGTCGCCGAGCCCTTCGAGCCGTATCTGCGCCCGCTCCCTGACGCAGTCGAACTGGTCCAGCAGGACACCTAGTCGATCGGTCCGTACGCGTCCGGTCTCCATGGCCCCGCTCCCCTCCCGCAGACGTGTCTCGCCGCGCTGACGCGGAGGGTAGCGACCGACCCGCACAGGGTGCGACGGATTTCCGAGCCCACAGGTTCCGTTCGGAAAGGTCTGCGCCAACTGAGCCTCAGATCAAGTCATGTGACACCCGCTCAACTTGTCTCCCAGATTCGATCAAAGTTACGTTGCTCCAAGAAACTTTCGAACGGGGGCCCTTGTGGGTGTAGTCCTGCCGAGCGAGCTGGATGCGGCCCTGGACCTGATAGGCATCAGCTGGCCCAACGTCGACGAGGACGACTACCGCGACATGGCCCAGGCCATGCGGGAGTTCGCCGACGACATCGAGGACGGCGCCGCGGACGCGCACCGGGCGATCACCGATCTGATCGGGACGAACGAGGGTCTGGCGATCCAGGCGCTGGAGAAGCACTGGGACCTCGTCAAGGGCAAGCATCTGACCAACCTCTCCGAAGCGGGCCGAGTGGCGGCGACCGCGCTGGACGCGGTCGCCGTGCTGATCGAGGGTGCGAAGATCGCCGCGATCGCCCAACTCGGCATCCTCGCGGCGGAGATCGCGGCCGCCATCGCCGCCGCCCCACTCACCTTCGGCCTGTCCACCCTGGGCGGTATCGCGGGTACGCAGGTCACCCGGATCGCGGTGAAGCGCATCTTCGAGGAGGTGTGCGAGGAGATCGCCGGGCGGATCATGGAGGTCGCCATGGGCCCGGTCTTCCAGGCTCTCGGCGCGATGGCGGGTGACCTGGTCCTGCAGCTGGGCGGCAACGCACTGGGGACGCAGCACGGCGTCGACCTCGGTCAGACCGCGAAGGCGGGCCGGGAAGGCCTGGACGAGGGCGTCGACAGCCTCAAGTCGGGTGGGGGCATGCAGCTGGCCAGCGCGGGCGGGGGCGCGGGCGGTTCGATGCAGCTGGCCGGTGCGGGCGGGGACGGCGGGTCGAGCAGCGGTGGCGGTGGTGGCGGCGGCGGTGGCGGTGGCGGCCAGTTCAGCATGGACCTGGAGTCCTACGACCGCGCGGGCAACGGCCTCAAGAGCGCGGGCGGCAAGATCCGCGACGGGGCCGGCAGCAAGCTGACCCGCGCGAAGTCCTCGCACGGCCGCGCCCGGGGCAAGGATCCGCTCACCAATCTCCTCGACCCCATGGTCGACGAGGTCATGGAGGGGATCGAAAAGAGCGTCAAGCGCTCCGCTTCCCACCTCGACGAGAGCATGACCAGCGGCCTGAGCCAGATGGCGAAGCGCCACAAGGGCAACGACGACGAGACCGCCCTGTCCCTGAAGCAGCTCCAGAAGGGCAACGACGGCAAGACGCCCATGTACCTCATGGGCGACGACGGCACGCTCAAGAGGCTGCGGGCGGACGGCGGGACCCACAAGCTGACCCAGGAGGACCGGGACCGCATCGGCCTCACGCTGGACGGCGACAACGCCGGCCGGCCGCTGCCGGGTGAGCCGAACCTCAAGCTCCACGGCAAGCAGCGTCCGCGTCCCCTCAGCAACTCGGAACAGGTGGAGCTCGGCAGCACACCGCTGTCCCAGGCCGTCCAGCTGGCCCGGCACTCGGACAAGAGCTACGGCAACCACAAACAGGTCAACGGACAGGACAAGTTCGAGAGCAACAACTACGCCGCCGCCCGGTTCAACAGCGCCAAGCAGGACGACGGCAACTTCGTCATGGTCGCGCGCAGTTCTGGATTCCGTCACTCCGAGCGCATGATCGGGTTCCCGGTCCTCAGGGACGGCGCCGGTGGCCGTATGACCGAGCTGTACACGGAAAGAGCTCCCTGTTCGTCCGCGCCGAACTGCAGCGCGTGGATGAAGGAGAGACTCTCGCACGTCGATGTCACCCACAGCATCGATTACGGAAACACCAAGGAATCCAGAGCCCAGGGCAACGCGGAAATGATGGATTATCTGGACCGCCTCAAGGCGAACCGGCATAAATAGGCACATGCTAGCATCGGGCACTCCGATCATTCGCAAGGCAGGCAGGTCACGAGATGACGTCCCCCATCGACCGGGAGACCCTGGAATCCGAGTTCGATCCGGAGGAGCTCACCACCTTTTCCGCGGCGGCGGTGGCGACCATCCGGCACGAGCCCAGTGCGGACTTTCTTCGCAATGTCGGCATTCCCGCCCGGCCGAATCCCTGGTTCGACCTCGTGGACGGCTCCCCGGAGCAGGCCAGGACGCTCGGCGACGCCTACGACGACCTCCGCGAGCGGTGGACGGATCTGCCCGAAGGCGCCGAGGGCTGGCTCCTGCTGGGCATGGTGCCCTATGACGACATCGCCCTGGACGGTGTCTCAGGGGTCGTGTACTGCCTTCCGGGCGACGAATCAGAGATCTATCCACTGAACAAGGACCTCCCCTCCTTCGCTAACTTTCTCTATCTGCTGGAGAAGGAACGCCCGAACTACGACTTCGATTCGGAACTCGACAATATCGACCCGGAGAGCGCGGCGGCCCGTCTCGCCGAGCAAATGCGGGAAATCGACCCGGCCGCTCTTGCGGTGACCAATTCCCGCTGGCACGACATCCTTGAATATGTCGCCGAACCCGAGGCGAGGTAATGGCGATGAATGGCCGCGATATGAATGACAGCGACATCCGGCGCATCGGAGACCTCACCCTCCCCCTGAGCGTCGGCCCGTACTTCGTGACGGCCGGGTCCGACCCCGTACCGCTGCAGGAGTTCGCCGAGTCCGTCGGCCGTACGGTAGTGCTGGAGGAGTGCCGGGAGTGGGCACGGTTCGGGTCGGACCGCGGGTTCGAGATCTGTGCCGACCAGAAGGGCGTCGTACGCGCCGTACTCCTCGACTGGACCGAGGAGTCGCGGTTCGTGAACGCGACGGCGGAAGCCTTCGCCGAGTCGCTCACCGCGCTCGACCAGGCCCTCGCCGTGATCCTCGGCACCGAGGTGCCGCAGGTGGCCGCCGCCGCGTACGCGGAGTTGGAGCAGCGGCTGCGGACCCTCGACCCGGGGGCGTTCGAGGGGCGGGAGCACTGGTGGCCCCTCGTCCTCGACGACATCCGGGACACCGCGAGCGCGGAGTGGTTCACCGCCTTCGAGATCCTCAACGACCAGGGCGAGAAGCAGATCGTCACGCAGGCCGGTGACATCGGCGTCCACCCGGAGGAGCGGCTGTGGGCCCGGCTGCGGGCCGCGGGCGTGCAGCCGGAGCAAGTGCTGCGTGTCCACACCGAGTTGGAGGCCTGCTTCCTGCCGGGGCACTACTGCTCCCTGTGGCTCGGGCAGGTCTTCCCCGAGGCGCAACTGACACACAACTTCCCCTACGGGGAGACCGCCGAGTCCCGCGCCGAGGGCATCCGGCAACTGCGTGAGGCAGCGGCCCAGCAGCCGCAGTAGAGGGGATGCAGCACATCATGACCGTCGGTACCGTCACGCCGGACCTCGCCTCCTGGCCGCCATTGGACGACGACAAGCGGGCTCCGGGGCAGCAGTTGCTTCACTGGGCTGCCGACGGTGACGGGCCGCGGCTGTGTCTGGTGCGGGGCGCGGAGGGCAGCGGCAAGAGCGCACTGCTGGCGTGGCTCCTGGCCGGGACCGTCGGCCGGCCGGGGCTCACCGTCCATGCCACCGTGCCGTCCGAGGGGCTGACGACCGAGAGCTTCGCCTGGGAACTGGGGCGCCAGCTCGGCTACGGCCTCCTCTCCCCCGACCGTCTGCTCGACCAAGTCGGCGCGGACGAGCGGCCGTTGCTGCTACTCGTACCCGATCTGCACCGGGCCGGGGCGGGCCCCGCCGATCTGCCGTCGGCGGCACCGGAGACGCTGGTCGCCGAGCTGCTGGAGCCCCTGCTGGCGATTCCCCATCTGCGCGCGGCCGTTGAGGTCGGGACGTCGGGGCTGCTGGCGGCACACGGTGGCGTCGAGGTCGTGGACCTGGGGGAAGGCGGCAGCCACGGCACCGGACAGGACTCGTACGCCGAGCTCGTCGCCGCCGTCCCGCGCACGGCCGACGCTCGTCCCGACTGGTCCCGGGCGCCTGACGCGGTGCGCCGCCGCATCCTCGACGCGGCGCTGCGCACCGATGACCAAGGAGCCGCCGTGCGCGGCCTGTTGGCGGACCCCGGGTTCCTGGTGCACGGCTCGGCCACCGCGCTCACGGCCGCCCTCGCCGACGAGCGCATCCCGGTGCCCGGACGGCTGCGCGAGGTGTGGAGGCGTGCCGCACCGGAGTTGACGGCTTATCACACCGACAGCGCCGAACGTGCCGCTCTGCTGCATGCCGCGGCGGTCGGCACGGACCCGGACCTCACGGAGTACCTGCGGCCGCTCGCCGGGCAGCACTGGTGGTCGACGGTGTGGGCCCGGCGGGACGTCCCCGTGAGCGCGCCGGCCCTGGTACCGGGCGGCGAGGAGCGAAAGCTGCTGGCCTCGGATCCGGCGGGGCGGCTGCGGACGTACGACGTGGGGAGCGGCGCGTCACTCGGAACGTCCGGAGGGGGCGCGGCCGGGCTCGGCGCGTCCATCGGGACCGTGTCCGAGGGTACCGTGTCCGACGGCACCGTGTCCGACGGCACCGTGCCGACGATCGTCCACCCGGCCTCCGTACGGCCGCGGTCCATAGCCCCTCGTGACGCCCGGTCGGCGCTGCTGCTCGACCGGTCCGACGCGCTGCTGCCGCTCGTGACCGAGGACGACCCGACCGCCGCGTTCGCGCTCGAGCGCATCGCCGAGCACCACGGTTCGGCCGCGCTCGCCGAGGAGGACTCGCTGGTCACCGCGCTCGGCAGCGGCGGCACCCGGAGGCCGTACGCCGTCGTCGGAGACCGGGGTGGCACGGTCCACGTGTGGTCCTTGGGCGAGTACCAGGACGTCCCGCGCTCCTGCCGTGTGCACGAGCAGCCGGTCACCGCCGTCACCTGCGTCGACACCGCCGACGGGCTGACCCTCACCTTCAGTGCCGGGGCGGACGGCTCGGTGCGGCTGTGGGAGACCTCGGCCGAGCCGATGCCGGTGCCGGTGCAGCAGCGCCGGTACCGGGCCACCGCGCTCAGCGCGGCGGACACTCCCGCCGGTCCGGTGCTCGCCGTGGCCTGGAGCGACGGCGAGCTGCATCTGTGGCACGTCTTCTCCGGCAGGGTGCGGGTGCTGCCCTGGCTGCGGGGCTGCGACGCCCTCGCCCTCACCCCCGAGGGTCTGCTGGTCCTCGCCGACTCCGAGGGACTGTCCGCCGTACGGCTGCGGTTGGATGTGCTCTGGGAGCAGTGATCGAGGCCGCCCAGCCGCGGTCGTAGTTATGGGTGGCCCTGGCCACCCCCGGCTGAGGCGCGCGAGTCGGTGCTCAGCCGACCACGGGCGGAAAGCTGGTCACCCCCTGTCTGACCCTGCTGCGTCGCCGCCGTCATCCAGCCTCGAGAACCCATACACGGTGAAAGTGACGAGGAGCACCAGTACGCCCCCCACGGCGGTCCACACCCGCCAGGCGCCGCTGTCCGGCACGAGCAGCAGCACGGTCAGACACCCGAGCGCCACCGTGATGCCTTCGAGGAGGAGTACGGACGCGGTCGCGAGCCAGCCGGTGCCGAGGTCGAGGAGCTGGACGCGGCGCTCGGGGTCGGGATGCGGGGTGTCCATCACGTCCGCCTCCGTCACCTGCTCCGCCACCTGCATGGGGACCGCGCCCGGCAGCTGCCAGCCGTCGTCGCCGACGAGTTCGGCGAGTACGTCCCGGCCTCGGCGCCGGCGCGGATGCCAGAGCAACCAGCCCTGCGCGCCGGTCAGGACCGCACCTGCCGAGTCACCGGCCATCTGGGAGTGGAAGGGCACCTGCTGATCGCGGCCCTCCAGGACGAGGCAGCGCAGGGTGCGGGTGTTGTCCCGGCGCTTCTTCTCGTCGGCCGCCTCCGGACTGCCGGCCGGGGGCGCGTCGGTGTGCTGGACGGTTCCGGTGACGGAGACACGCAGCGCTTTCCAGTCGGAGCCGACGGTGCTCGGGGGACGACGCACGCTTTCCTTCCGCCACCAGTAGATGAGCGGACCGAGCGTCGCCAGGGCCCAGAATCCCGCGATCGTCCACGCATCACCGAACTGGACGGCCCGCCCGTCGAGTTGTCGCTCCACGTCCTCACGTTGATCGTCGCCGATGGCGCCGAGTTCGGGGTGGGTGGGGGCGTAGGCGACGTAGAGTTCGCTGCCGACGCTCAGTCGCCGTTTGGTGGCCGCCTGGAACGTGGCGGGCACGTCACGTCCCCCGGTCGGTGACGGGAGCAGGACGGTGAGGTCGGACGTGGCGGCGGCGAAACGGCTGCTCCCCTCCGCGGCCTCGTTGTCGACCTTCACGACGCGACGCTGCTCGATCACCACGTCCGCCTCGGCAAGCAAGGAGCTCGTGCCCGTCCCCCGCGCGTCAGCTGCCGCCAGCGTCACCCACAGGGCCAGCAGCGTGGGAACGGCGACCATCGCACCTGCGCGTCGAGCCGACAACCAGCGCGTGCCGTTCAACTGCGACGGCACCGTCCCCTCGTCCCGGCCAGGCGTCACCGAAGCTGCCTGTACGGCCCACCGGTAGGTCTCGCGGCGAGACCTACCGCCACCACGCACGGCGCTCGCGCCCAGGATGACCAGACAGGAGACCAGCAAGGCGAGCGAGCACCACAGGACAGCCGACCGAACCAGCGAGGCTCCCAGGAAGAGCCACGTGGCGGTCAGCGCCACGAGGGCGAGCGGAACTGCTGCGGCGACGAACCTTCCACATCGCGGGAAGAGCTGGAAGTCGACGACGTCGACTGCTCCGTGCGCGCTCTTGTCCATGGTCCACTCACGGTTCACCCGAACGCTCCGTAGCGCCGTGTGTCAGGCCGCTCCCGCAGCTCCCTACCATCGTCCTTCGCGTCCTTCCGGGCGTCAGTGGCCGCACCGGGTCTGTCCCTTGCGGCTTCCGCGTTGGGGTCGCCGTTGACCGCCCCGTCGAGTTGCTTTGAGACGTTGCCTCCGATGCCGAGGCCCAAGCTGATGGGGGCGTTCGTGGCCACATCGCCGACCAGACCATGCGTCGCCGAGAGGGTCCGGCCGTCCGTGGCCCGGTGGACGGCCGCGGCGCCCGCTCCTCCGGTCAGACCTCCGGCCAGTGCTCCGAGTGCCAGCTGAGATCCGTCGAATTGTTGCTTGCCCAGAGAATTGTTGACCGCGTCCCCGGTGACCGAGGAAAGAATTCCCACCGTCGCGCCGTCCACAGCGTTCGCCATCACACCTCCGCCCAGTGCCGACGCCAGATGGCCCGCCAGGTACTTGCCGCCCAGGGCGCCCACAACACCGTTGACGGCATTGCTCTGATACTCGGGGCCGCTGCCGGTGGCCAGGCTCGTGAGGATGCCCGTACCGGTCCCAGCACCCCACTGCACCCCCAGCTCCACAACCAGCCGCCACCCCGCATTCCCCCTTGCCAGCCCGCGCACGAACCGGAATACACGAGCGGCAGCGTTCAGCAGTCGGCCCAACTTCGACGCGGCTTCGGCGGCCTGGGCCGCAAGGCGGAGGGCGTTGGCTGCTCCGGCGGGGGCAGAGAAGCCCAGTGTGACGAAGGAGAGCGCGGCGGACGCGGCGATGGACACACCGATCTCGAGGTAGATCTGGTGGATCTCGCTGTTGATCTCCTCGATGTTGTCGGCCGCCTCTTCGAGCCCCTTCGCCGCCTGTCCGAACAGCGGCACGGTCTCGTGGACGGTGTCACCGATCTTCTTCCAGTACGCCCCGAAGGCATCCGCGGACTCCCCGCGCCAGTGCTCGCAGAGGGCACGCTGAACCTGCCGGTCGAGCCCGCCGAACGCCTCCGCGAGCTCCTCCCCCATCGTCCGCCACCCCTTGGCCGCCGCCCGCAGCACATCAGGACGGCCTCCTGGGTTCACGAGCTCGATCCCGGCTTCGTACACCTTCTCGGCGAGGCTTTCCCCGCTCACGTCCGGCCGCCCTTGAACAACCCGGCGAGGGCGTCATCCGTGGCCGCGGAGTTCTCCGCGTTGCCCTTGAGAGCCTGGCTCACCTCATCGAAGTGCCGAGCCAGATGCCCCAGCGACTCGGCCATCTCCGAGGCGAGTTCGATGTATGTCGACGTCACCTCCTCGGATTCCGTGAGAAACCCGAAGCCGTCGTGGATCTGCTCAGTCCCTGCCGCCCCCTCAAACCCTCTGACGGCACAGGCCAAGTCATACGCCCGCGTCCCGAACGCCTTGGCCAGTTTGGCCATTTCCTGCGGGTCAACAAAGAAGTCACCGGACATGCGCCGCTCCGCACCCCTCACCCTCCGAGATCTTGACGTGCACTTCCGCAACCTCGTACGGACCGAAGAGTCACGGAGCTGCACACGATGGAGGGACGGCGTCAACTACCCACCAGGAAGCGTTCCTTCTCCTGCATCCCCGGCCGGGCACACCTAAAGCGGCCTCAACAGCAGGCCTGCCGCAGCCCACCCCCTAGATGACGGAAACGTGGTCCCGTCGTACGACGTCGCTGGAGGTTTTCGTCGACACCACCAGCGTGCCGGAGAACATCCCTCAGCAGACGCGTCCGGTCCCGGCACTCGGGTACAGAAGCTGAAATCCGCAGTACCCAGAACCCGCACGGCAAGCGCCACCACGGAACCGATCAGTCAGCGACCGCCATTCTTGGACCGGAGTCGCCGAAAACTCCGGCCGCCAAGCCCACATCGCTCTCAGCCACCCGAAGCGTTCGGTGAGGCCGATCCTGATGCCGCTGGCGCAGGGGACTCCGAGCACTTGAAGACATCGTCACCGAGGTAGCTGGTGGCAACGGTCAGGGCGGAGACAAAGGCCTTGGTCAGCGAGTCGTCGAGGGGCCGCGCCGGGGGCGGCTCCTTCACCTCGATCTCCAGCATGGCGTGATCCCTCGTCTCCTCTCCCGGAATGGCGCAGGGAAGAGCCAGCCATGCCCGGTTCTGGTGCACGTCTCCCTTGGCGACCCGCACCTTGGTCGTCTCCAGGTAACCGGTGACCGCCCCGATCTTGAAGGTCTTGACGGTGGAGGGGCCCGGGGACCTGTATTTGTCGAGGTTGTCCAAGCGCCAGAGGTAATCGATCTGCACGGAGTGCTTCTCGCCGTAGACGTAGCATCTGCCGCCCGCGGTCCACTCCTTGGGATGGAAGTCGTGGGTCTCTTCGGACGTCACGCCACCGTCACCCGTGAGCGTGCCGAAGGCTTCGCTGCGGAGCTTGCCGTCGCACACGGATGTACTGCGGTCCTCCGTCTTGTCGTCACTTCCGCTGCTGCAGCCGGACATGACCAGCGTGGCCGTGACGACTGCGGCGAGCGGCCAGAGCTTTCGCCGTACACCGGAGAAGGCACGTGATTCAGGAAGGCCGTGCACTGTCTTAATCACCGTCCGCTCGTCGAAGAGTTCCACGTGGTTCCAGCGGCGTATCCGTCCTCCGAGGCCCGCGCCGCGGATTCGGCATAGACATTGATGTCCTTCTCGGACACCTGCAGGCCGGAGTGTGCGATGGCCTGGCGCAGCGACTCCGCGCTCGAGGACCGCACCCCTGCCCTGCCTTCGGCATACCGTTCGCGCGCCTCGTGCTGGGCCTCGTCGACCGTGTCCTGCTGAACCTGCTCCACCACGAGCGCCTGGATGTCCTCGACGGCCCAGCCCGCGATCGTTCCCACGATGGGGACGGCGGTGCTGGTCGCCGCTCCGACAGCCATGCCCAGACCACGGCCCGCCCACTTGTCGCCCACCGCGACAGCGTCGTTGAAATCCTTGTCGGAGGCCGAGTGTTCATCGAAGATGGCCTGGTCACGAGCGTCACTGAGGATGCCGGCCACCACACCGCCGGGGTGAGCGACGTTCTCCATCGCGGTGGCGATGTCCGACGGGTTGCTCTCGGCCACCCGCTGCATCCAAATGGCCGTGTTGGCCTGCGAAGCCTCAGTGATCGCGACATAGGCATCCGGATCTCGGCCTACCGTCCCGAGGAACGGCTGGAGGGTGGCCGTGTCCAGGTTGGCCTCCGCGCCGAAGGACTTGATCGTGCCCTGCTCGTTGCCCATGGCGGCCTGCACGTCCGCCATGTACTCGGCCGTCATGTTCCCCAGGCTGTCGCGCAGCGCGTCCCGGGGCGAGTCGCTGGCCAGGCCGGGATCGCCGCCGATGGTGTCGACGACCTCCTTCATCAGGGCCGCGCGCTCGGGCGTGTGCTTCACGGGAGCACCGTCGTCATCGAAGGCACGGCCCGAGGTGGCGGATTCCATGGCGTGGCCGAGGTTGTTGTAACCGCTGGGGTTCCCGGGGTCGCCCGTGTAGCCGGGGCCTTCGGGCCAGTGCCGGTCCTTCAGCAGGTAGTCCAGGTGATCGACCTTCTCGCCGTCGATGGTGGCGTCGGAGGTGAGGAACTCGGTGGAGGCGTCCGGGTTGTGCCCCAGCGCGTCCATGAACCCCGCCATCGGATCGAGCGCCCCGATGTTCGTCGTGCCCAGCGTCCGCGGGTAGCCCCAGTAGGCGTCCGGGTTCTGCCCGGCGTTGGCGCCGTTCTTCTCCGCGGTGATCAGGGCGTCGCCGTAGTCCTGGAGGAAGTCCTTGTCCCACTTGCCCTCGCTCATCAGGCTGCTGGTGAGCTGGTAGCCGCTGAGCCCGTACGGGGACTCGGTGGGGTTGGCGTTGAAGTCGCGCTGGCCGGCCTTGAGGAGGTCGTTCTGGAACTTGGTGATCTCGGGGTCGGGGCCGCCCTTGCGGTGGTCGTCCGAGGTGGTCGCCGTGCCGATGGTGGTGCCCAAGTTCGCCTTGAGCTGCTTGAGTTGGGCCAGTTGCTCCTTGGAGAGCGTGGTGCCGGCCGGAGGGCTCACGAGCTCGTTGTACTTGCTCAGCATGTTCTCGCCGCCGGTCTTGATCGCGAAGTCCCTCGAGAACTCGGGGTCGTTCTTGTTGGCGGAGAGCAGCAGGTTGAGCTTGGTGATCTCGGCGTCGGAGAGCCGGCCCTTCTTGTTCATCAGGGCGGACGCCTGGTCGGCCTCGACGGAGTCGAGCGTGGTGTAGACGCTGGTGTTGAAGGACTGGCTGTCGCCGTTGGCGTCGCGTTCCAGAGCCGAACTGGCAGCCTCGTCGGCGGCGGTGGCCACCTCCAGGACCCGCGTCAGCCGGGAGACGAGCGAGTCCAGCTTCTTCTTGCGTTCCTCGGCGAGACCCGGCGAGGCGGAGGCGGTCGGGCTGTCCTGGCGCGGGTCGACGTCCTCGACGCGGCCGTCGTCGTAGACCTTGTAGTGGTCGTTGCGTGCTTCGTCCAGCAGAGCGTGCAACTGCTTCTGGGAGGCGTCGAATTCGCCGTGCGCGTCCAGCAGCAGCTTGGCTATGCGCTCCGCCTCGGTGGCGGCGTTCTCGTACTCCGTGCGCGCCTTGCCCATGGTGACGAAGGCGGCATCGGCCGCGTCCCCGTCCCAGTGGCCCTTGAGGTGGTTGACGACCCGCTGCTCGAACTCCTGCTGCAACGCCTCGTACTTGGCCGGCAAGGCCTTCCAGGAGGCGGCGGCATCGGCCAGCGGGCCGAGGTCGGCCTTGTCGAGGTAGGGGATGGAGACCATGTGCGACTGCTCCTTGTGAGGGGGTTCAGGTCCGGCTCGATGGGCTCACCCGGGCCACGGCGGCGCTACGGCGACGGCCACGGCCCCGGTGGGCCCGACTCACCCGAAGGGGGTGCTGATCGAGTGCTGCCGGGCCTGTTCCTCCTGCTCGGTGCGGGTGTAGTGACCGGAGGTGGTGTGGAGCTTGTCGCTGATCTCCTGGAGCAGGTTCTTGAGGTTGAGGACCTGCGACCCCCAGCGGACGTCCATCGTCACGAGGGAACCGGCGGTGGCCCAGGAACCCGCCTCGGCCATACCTCCGGCGCTGTGCTTGTTCAGCCCCCGGGAAGCGCTCAGGCAGTCGTCGTCGGCCCTGTTGTCGGCGTTCTCGGTGTCACCGCGCAGCTCGACGAGCGCGTTGGCGGCCTCGTCGAGGCGCTGGGTGTCGACGTTGGTACCGCCGCCGCCTCCGCCGCCTCCTCCTCCGCCGCCGTCCGCGGGCACGGAGTTCAGCCGCGTCCGAGTGGATCCGCTGTGCTGCGGCGCATCGAAGGGAGTACTCATCCCTTGTCCCATCCCCGTGGTGAAATCGGTGGACATGCCCGGTTCGCTCACTCGATCACGGGTTGCGTTGCATCCGTACGACGTGAGGTGCCCAGTACGGCCGGGCCGTGCGCCCGGCACCATAGGCAAGGACATGCCAATCAAGCAGGCCGAACATACCGGATCTCCCTTTGCGTGGACCACTGTTCACCGCACCGTGAGACGCCAGGAGAAGGTGACGGACGCGAACGCGAACGGCTCGACGGGCAGTTGCCCGTCGAGCCGTCACTCCCTCACGCGGATCAGGCCTCCGGTGCCGCCACGACCGTGCCGGAGGGCGCCTTCGCACCCACCGCCGTGCCGAAGTCGGAGTCCGCGAGGTCCTGCATGTCCTCGCGGGTGCTGTCCTGCTTGATGAAGTACGGCTTGCCGGTGGTCGCGACGAACCAGGTGACGGACTCGCCCTTGCCCGCCAGGACGACCGGCACCGCCGGCTGACCGTCCACCGTGGTGACCTTGCCCTTCGTCACCTTGCTGGCGGCGTCGAGGGTGTCGGGGGCGGTGAACTGCTCCTGGTGACACCAGCTGGCGAGCTTCGCCATGAGCGCGTTGCTCGGTGTCCCGTGGGTCCACTTGTCGGTGGAGAAAGCGGTCTTGCCGAGGGCGGAGTTCATCCCTTCGGCGAACGTCGCATCGGGCTTGGCCCAGATGTCGTTGCCCTTGCGGATGATCTCGAAGGAACCCTTCTCCGAGATTTCGACGGTGCCGACACATTCTGTGGCGGAGAGCCGCAGATCGCTCTTGGTACCCTCGCGCTCCATCTTCTCGCGGAAGGAGCCCGACTGGGCATTGGTCTTCATGCCCGTGTCGTAGATCTCCTTCGCGGAGAGCTTCTCGACGCCGTTCGACTCGGCGGCGGGACTGGCTTTTGCGGCCTTGGACGGCGTGGAACCGGCTGCGGACGCGGCCGCACCGCTGTCGTCGTTGCAGGCCGTGAGTGACACGAGTGCGACGGCGCAAGTGAGCGCGACGGCTGCATGCCGGACAGACGGAATGTGCGTCTTCATAAAGGCCCCCGTGGGAATTCGATTGCGGGTGAACTTGCGTGATCATTTAAACAATGATCGCCCGGTACTCCAACTCGGGTCCTGCGGTTCGATTTTCTGCTCGGAATCCTCAGGGGTACCGCACTCCGAGCCCATCGACCGCCTAGGTCGGCACATTCAGCGGCAGCCGGGAAGTCTAGTCGTCGGAGTCACCCGGTCTGACACCGGGGAAAGCGAAACGGAGTCGGAGGCTCGAACGAGCGGCGGAATCACAGCTCCATTCCACGTACCGAACACCAATGTTTCACGCAACCCGCCGAGAATCTCCGCTCCGCGTGGGCCCGTTCTGAACGGATATGCGACCAGTGAACGCAGAGCCGCCGACTGCCCTCGCAGAGCTCTTCGGGAGGTTGACCGGTACTCCGCGCTCCGCCGACGGGGTGACATGAGCCTCCGCCAGGGACGTACGCGCTGCCCTACTCGGCTCGCCCGGCCCGAACTCCCGTACGTCACCCTCGACGGCGCCCCTGAACACGCCGATCTCATCGCTGAGTGGCGACTGACGCGTCCGGTCCGTCAGACCTTCTTCGTCCAGTCCCCGCGCCCCGAGGCTGAAGACCTCGTCGCAGTACACACGCGGACCGGGCAGGATCGTCTCCGCCCGCTGGGACATCCACGGGGAGACGGCGGCGGCCTCGAGGCGACGCAGACTCGCGCTTCTACAGCCCGTGCCTGGTCACCCCTCTGCGGAACACCGTCTCCAAACCGGGACGGATCTCACGGGCACCGCAACTGCAGCCACCCCGGCAGGTTCTTCTCGAACCCCTCGGTCGGCACCCAACCGAACTCGTTGTGGGCGATGTCCAGAGCGCGCCTCGCACCCAGGAGACGGTAGTAGCAGCCATCGATACCCAGCCAATGCTTGCCCCCCGGGCACGGCAGCGGCACCGGCGCCCCAGGTCGCGGCGGGACACAGTTCAGCCGGTGATCCGCGAGGAACTGCCGCAGTTCGCGCTCCTGTTCCTGTGGGTCACGGATCCGGTCGAGACGCAGACGCTCCCGGTCCACCCAGATGCGGCGCCGCCAACGCGGTTTCCTGGCCCGTCCGGTTCCCGAGCTCTGCACGTCGATCTCGAGAACAGCCAGGAGAAGTAGCGGAATTCGCGCCAGCACCCAGATCGGGGGACCCCAGAGCCATTGCGCGAAATAGCGCGTCCAGATACGCAGCGCCGATTTCGGCGGTCTTGGGCCCCACTCCGTGCTGGGACCACCGGTCAGAGTGCTCATCCGAATGCTCCAAGACCTCGGTCGACCATGTCCTTGTACTTCTCGTACTTCCCCTGCACCTCGTCGGACAAGGCCGTTTCGGCCGACCCTACGAACTTGTACCCACGGTAGGCAGCCTCGGCACCGCGCGAGACCCACGAGGTGGGGTCGATGAACGTCTTGCCGTTCTCACCCAGCTTCACGACGTCCGCCAGACCCGGGATCTTACCCAGCGGAGTGTGGTCGATTATCTTTGGAAAAAGGTGTTCGTCCGCCCATTTGACAGGACTCGTCAGCGGCCTCTCGTACCGCGTGGCATCGTTGAAAACGCGCTCAGTCGCGATCGCGAGCCGATCCTTGATCGTATCGGCGGTGACCCGGTACACCGCATTGCCTTCACCGAACAAGCCGAGGAACTTCTTGGACTCCAGAAAGACTTCAGCATTCTTGGCCTTACCTGCGATCTCGGCTACGCGCTCGGTTGCCTTGAACGAGTCCGCCGCGATTTCCACACCCTTCCAGGCACCCATGGCGACCTTGCCGCCCCTGAGGAGATCACCGAACGGCACGAAACCCGCAATGTCGAGGCCGATGTCCGCCCAGGAGCCCTTCTTGGCACCCGCGGCCCATCCGGCCGCGTGGAATCCGAGCGCCCCGGCGTTGAGAATCCTGCCCGCGATCTCGAAGACCGCGGCTCCGATGACCGTCTCCGAGAAGACGATGGCCAGCACGTCACATGCAGCGGCGGCCATGCCCAGCCAGTCGCCGATCTTGTAGATCGTGTCGGCGTGCTCCTGTATCCACTTCCAGATGTCCCCCGCCAGCTCCGTGATCTTGTCACCGAGGCCTTTGAGCGTATCCATGAAACGGTCGAACAGGCCTGGCTTGTCCGGGGCACACGCGGCAGCCCTGCGCACGGCCTCCGCGGCAGCTCGTGCGGCCTCCTCGTGATCACCGAGTAGGTCCTGAGCCTTCTTGATGACGACATTCAGATCGCCGGTGGCGTCGTTGACCCGTCCGACGGCGTAGTCCAGACGCTTCTGGGCATTGTCCAGTGCCGCTTCGGTGTCGAAGGTCTTCCCCGCGAGCTGCAGGTCGGGATTGGCCTGCGCGTCCTTGAGTACGCGGCGCGCCTCCTCCGCCTCCCGTTCGTAGCGGGCGGCCAGCGCCTGGAAGTCGGACAGCTGGGAATGCCATTGATTGAGGGCCTGCGCGGCATCGATAAGGGAGTTGTGGCCGTCGGCAAGGTACTTCGGCAGCTCACCGACCTTCTTGGCGAAACCGGAAGCGGCGTCGCCCTCCCACGCACCGTCGGCCTTCCCGATGTTGGCCAGCGTGCCGTGGGCGGCGTTGAGCTGGTTGCCCACCTTGCTCAGCGTGGTGACGAGTCGCTGTACCGACGCCGGTACACCAGGTGCCGGGTCGAAGCCGAGCGCGTCGTAGGCCTGCGTGCTCATACGTCTACGTCCTCCTCGACGCGGTCATCCGAATGGGTTGGGCGTAGGCACGGCGGCCGTAGCAGGAGCGACGGACGGGTCTCCCGGGCGATCCGCACCGCTGTCGTCAAAGGTGATGGTGTCGGCGATATCGGCCAGGACTGCCTGGTACATGTACAGGTCGTGGACGTCGGCGGTACTGAGCGACATGACGAGAACACGGTCCTCGCCAGGGAAGGGCAACCAGATCTCGATACGGACGGAGAACCGTTCCTGCTCCCCGTCCGCAAGCTCCCAGACCATGCGCGTACCTGCGACATGCACCACAGCGGGGCCGGCCGGGAGACGGACCGGCAGCACGTCCCCGCCGTGCTTGCTTCGGGCAAGCGTCTCGGCGATGCCGGCAGCGGCAAGCACTGGGTCCGGGTTGTCGAGATCCTGGACACTGACCAACAGGGTGCAGCGGCTGACTCGTTCCGCCGACTTCGATCCGTCTTCGCCGCCTCCGACGGGGAAGACACCCATCGCGTTGAAGACGGCCCCTTCGGAAACCAAGTGGCGTGAGTTCACGCCGTACAGGGCTGCGGTGAGCGCGCGAAGCGGCTCTCGCTCTTCCTGGCCGCCCCAGTAATCACGCGCGAACGCGACCATCTGCTCGTCGAGGGCGGTCTCGTCGGCCCCTACGCCAAGAGGGATCTCATGGAACTCGGGTTGAACCTGGAAGCGGAACGCGGACGAAGCAGGCTGCGAGTCGGTCTGTCTCTCGACTCCGTTGTCCGGCGCCGGCCTCACTTGCCGTCCGCCGTCCCGGACACCGTGAACGCCTCGGCGATCTGCTCCTCCAGGGTCTCGTAGACCTTCCGAGTCTCCGAGAGTCCCTCCGTGACGCCGCTGGTGGCGTCAGCGATCAAACCGATGCCGTAGCCCCATTTGTTCTGGAACGCGTCACAGGCCTCTTCCAACTCGGCGTACCCCGAGCCCTCTGGGCCGATGTCCTTGAGCTGCTTCATCGCCGAACGCATGGTGTCCCCGCATTCGCCGAGTTGTGCGCTCAGCCGAGCAAGCGCCTCAAGTTCAACCTTGTAATAGCCAGCCACCGTCGTCGAACTCCCCCGATGATGTTGCAGGTCGGCCCACGGGCCCAAAGAATCGGATGGTTATGGTACTGCCGCGGATAGCCGAGGTCACACCCACCCCCTGGCCCCTCAAGAACCCGTCCCCTTGGTGTAGTTGCTAATCAGAGGAGACCACCAGGAAGTCGCGTGAAGGGTGACGATCCGATAGCGCATTGCCCGGAGGGCAGGGCGATGGTGGTGTGACCGTGTCTGCGGAGCAACCGATCGCGAAGCGCACAGGCCGGCGAAGTTCCGCGGGGCGTGCCTGGGTTGGGGCTACCACGCGTTGCGGCTTGAAAGGCCCGTACGGCTGGGCGCCCCACGCAAAACCCCTGAGCCGAAGGGCTCCGCCGCGGTGACGGGCCGGACGGGCCGAGGCTCTGAGGTCTTTCAGCGTTGCCGCTCCAGGGTTAGGACGGCTGCATCGGGATCTGCGGAAGATGCGCCAGGACTTCAGCCGTGCCACGCCGATCTACGGAGATCGATCCCCACAGCTACTGCTGCGGCGGCCACTGTCCGTGAGGCGGGGTGGGCTGTTGCTGGTAAGGGTTCTGCTGCTGCGGCGAGACGGGCTGCTGGTACGGATTCTGCTGCGGCGGCGCCACCTGCTGACCGTACTGCGGGTAGCCAGCCGGACCGCCGCCACCACCGTTGTGGTCCTTGTTCCGCCGGGACAGCTTCACGATCAGGAGAACGATGAGGCCGATCACCACCAGGGAGACAACGCCGAGGACGACGAAGAAGACCATTTGCTTCTGGTCTGCCTTTTCTTTTTCTGTGGCGGAGTCCGTGTCAGACGTGCCAGCACTTGCGGCAGCAGACGGGCTACCAGACCCCGGAGCCACAAGCGGCCCGTACTTCGAGCCTGCGGGAATGTCCTGCGTCAGCGCGGCAAAGGGGCTGATGGTTCCGTAGCCGTACTTCTCGTCAGGAAGCGAGAGTCCCTTGGCAGAGGCGGGGAGGACGGCGGTCTTGACCAGGCGGTTGGCAATCTGGCCGGGAGTCAAGTCGGGGAACTTAGACTTGATCAAGGCGGCAGCTGCAGAAGTAAATGCTGCAGAGTCGGACGTTCCAGTGCCGATGCGGAGTTTGTTCCCAGGCCATCCCGCACTCACAATGTCCGTGGCAGGAGCAGTGAGTAGGACTTGGGGCCCATAGTTCGAGCCCTCCCAGATGGTCCCGTTTCTGCCTACACCGCCGACCGTCAGTACGCCTGGAAACTCTCCCGGGAAGTCAATCTGACCGGACTCACCTTCATTTCCTGAGGCCGCCACGATGAGAACATTATGCGCAATCGCATACGCCACCGCCGCTCGATCCTCGGGAAATTCGTGGCTAGTGCTCACAGACATACTGATAACGGAGGCGCCATGATCTACTGCGTAGCGAATCTCCTCCGCAAAGCTGCCGCCACCCCATCGAATCGGAAGAATCTTGGCTTCCGGAGCCAGCCCCATTACGCCATCGGCCGCGCCCGCGCCATGTCCGTGTCCCGCAATGAGCGACGCCATTTCAGTACCGTGATTGGTGGACAGATCAGAATCGGATTCTTCCGGAGAAGCGTCATCATCACCATCCACAAAGTCCTTACCTTTGAGCACGTTGCCTTTAAGATCTAGGTGCTCGGCGTTGACCCCGGTGTCGATGACAGCGACCGTGACGCCCTTGCCCGTTGACACCTTCCAAGCGGACTCGGCGTGCAGCACACCGAGTGCCCACTGGTCACGTCTGGTCTGGTCGGCAGAAGCAATAGGTGCCGCCGCCAGGATGAGCGCGCCTGTCAGTGCCGTGGTGCCTACAGCACGCACCATTCGCGTGAAGGCCATTCCCTCTTCCTCTCCCATACCCAACGTGGGCGTGACCCGAAGGCCACGCCCACGCATCCTGTCACGTGCCAGTGAGAACCAAGCGACTACTCGATGACACGAGGCGCCGCATTGGTCTGCGGCGTCCACGTCTCTTCGTCCTCGACCAAGTAGTCGGGACGCTCGCCCTCGCGTTGCTCATCTTCCTTGCGACGACCAGTGCGCGAACCGGGGGCGCCTGCGATGCCGCCCTTGCGGACAGCGCTGGCTCCCTTCCCTGCTGCTCCGCGGCTGCTGTGCAAACCCGAGCCGCCGGCTGTGCCCCTGCCCGCGCCCGCACCGGCTTTGGGCGTGCCACCCACTACGCCGCCACGAGCCGTGCCTCCGACCCGACCAGCTGCGCCCTTGGCAGCGCCTGCGCCGCCCACGCCGCCAGCACCAGCACGACCTGCCATACCCCCAGCAGCGCCAGCAGTGCCAGCACGGCCGACCATGCCACCACGAGCGGCGCCGACGCCTCCAGCCGCACCGCCTACCGCACCGCCTACCGCACCGCCGACGAAGCCTGAACCACCACCGACGCCACCACCGCCAGCGGTTCCACCGCCGACCGTACCGATGCCGCCAGTCGTGGGCCCACCCGTGTGACCGCCGGCAACGCCGTCAATCGCAGTACCGATCTGAGGCTGTGCCACCGAGGGGTGGTGGGCACCGCCCGTGATTTCCGATGGCTTGTGGGCACCGCCCGTAATGCCCGACGGCGGGGACACAGGCTTTGACGAGCCGATCGTGCTGACCTGACCGCCGCGGGCAGTACCTGTCGTCGCGGCGTTGGGGCTTCGGGGGGCGCTCTCCGTCGGCACCGGTACAGGAGCCGGAGCAACGCCACCCGGATCGCCGGGATAATCTTCGCTGTCGTCTCTGGTCTTGTTCCGGGTCCACGACCCCATCTCCGCAGCCCGACTGTTATAAGCCGCCCCCAACGCCTCCATCTTCACAGCCATCCGCAGCTGCGCCTCGCGCCCCTCCGACAAGCTGCCCGCGTTGCCGTCGAGGGCCTCCTGGGAGCCGGCGCCGCTCTTGAGGGCGTTGTTTGCGCCCGAGTCGTCGCGGTCGCCCATGTTGCCGATGTAGTCGAGCGCACGGGAGACCTTGCCCGGCTTCTCCATGGCGAGGACCTCTGGCTTGATCTTCTCAAGCTCTACGGCGGCGCCCTTCAGGGACGTCGACGTGTGGGTGGCGTACTTCGAGCTGTCGGTGATCTTCTTGCTGATCACCTGGGCCCGCTCCCTGAACAGGTCCGCGCTCTGCCCTTCCCAGTGGGCCAGAACGTGCTCGACCGCGGCTTCAAGGCTTTCCTTGATGCCGCCGGGCCCGACCAGATCCTTGCTGAGCGCGTCCCAGGCCGTTGCGACCCTGTGCACGGTCGCCGGGTCGGCGTCACGGACCATGTCCTTCATCTGGTCCATGTCGTAGTTGAGCCCGAACGGCGTGGTGTGCTTCGCCGCGACACACTGGTTCGTCTCGACGTAATCGAAGTTGTCGATGTCCTTGTCGCCCATGTCTACAGCCCCCTCATTTCCCCGTAGCAGGACATCCCGTTACTTCCTGTTGAACGCCGCATAGTTCTCCGCCTCAGCGTCGCTGAACGCGTCATGCGTCCTCTTCGTCTTCTTCCCGAAGTCGTCCAGCACGTCTTCCAGGTGCGCGACGATCTCGTAGAGACGCTCCTTCATCGCTTCGTGGGCGTCGTACAGCGCCTTCGCCTCACCGAAGCCCGTCCCGAGCGCGCCCTGCGGCAGGTATGTGTTGCCCATGCAGCTCGACTTGGACGTCGACATGTCTCTGATGACGCCGTTGAGCTTGGTGATCGTCCCCTCGATCTCACTCAGATCGACCTTGTACTGCTCAGCCATGATGCTCAGCTCCCCGTTGACTCCACGTTGTTACCCACACCCTGCTTGCGCCGCCAGTCGCTCAGGACCCGCCCGCCCCCGAACAGAAGCAACACCAACGCGAACCCGGTCGCCAGGACGTACAGCGCATACCGTTCCGTCCGTTGCTGCTCAGACTCGCCGAGGACCAGTGTCGCGGCCTGGACGTTGGCGGAGTCGCCCGCGGGACCCGCCGTGTCCGGCTTCGGACCGTCGGCCGAGGGCGTCGTCGTGTCGTCGTTGACCGCGGCGGCCGGGTCGATGACGCCCCAGCCCACGAAGTCGTCGCGGCCCGCCTTGGTCCGGTCCGCCGTCTGCTCGATCTGGGTGATGACCTGCTTGTAGTTCCAGTCCGGGTGCTTGGCGCGGATCAGGGCCGCGACACCCGAGACGTACGGCGCCGCGAAACTCGTGCCCTGGTCGACGCAGTTGCCGCCCACCGGAACGGTCGAGACCATGTCGATGCCCGGTGCCGCGACGCCCACGAAGGGGCCGGACTGGGAGAAGGGGGCGCGGGCGTTGTTGCGGTCGGAAGCGGCGACCGCCAGCACTCCCGGATACGCCGCCGGGAACGTCTCCTTGACCTTGCCGTCCGCGCCGTCGTTGCCGGCCGCCGCGACGATCAGGGCGTCCCGGCCCTGTGCGTACTTGACGGCCTGCCGGAAGGCGGCGTCGACATCCGGGGCCATCTTCGAGGCGGTGTCCTGCGAGATGTTGATGACCTTGGCGCCGGCGTTGGCCGCGTACTTGATCGCCTTGATCATAGTGTCGACGTTGCCGCTGCCCTTGTCGTCGTTCTGCCGGATCGGGATGATCGTCGCTTCCGGGGCGAGGCCGACGAAACCGGTGCCGTCGAGCTTCCTGGCCGCGATGATCCCCGCGACCTTGGTGCCGTGGCCCACCGTGGGGTCGGTCTTGCCGGTGCCGCCCTTGTGCAGGTAGTCCGTGCCGTTGGCGACCGCGCCCTTGAGCTGGGCGTTGACGGTGTCGACGCCGGTGTCGATGACAGCGACCTTGACGTCCTTGCCCTTGGTGTCCTGCCACAGCTGGTCAAGGACCACGCGCTGAAGCGACCAGGGCGTTCCCTTGATGATGTCGGACGGGAACGAGCAGCTGGTGTCGTCGACCTGGAAGCGCACGTCGTCGTCGGTCAAGGCGGTCCGCACGCGCTCGGCGGCGGCGCTCGGTGTGGCCCCCGCCAAGGGCAGCCCACAGGCCAGAACCGCCACGGCGGCGGTGCCTGCGGCGCTCCGACGCGCGACGCGCGATGCCCCGGATCCCACTGTCTTACGTCCTCCCGTTTTGTTTCTGTACGGGACGCATGAACCCGCTAAGAGCGGAAAAGTCCGTACGCCCCGTGAACCGCCGATGGGGGCGGATGCGCGACAGCACATCCGCCCCCATCAAGCGATCACGTCAGCCGCCCCAGATCTGGGCGTTCTTCGACTCGGTCGCCTGGTAGTTCTGGGCGGCGCTGTCGAGCGCCTTGGCGATGGCCTCCAGCGTCTGCTGCATGGAAGCGGCGCGCTGGTCCCACTCGGCCTGCTTGGCGCGGTAGGACTCCTGCGCCGAGCCTTCCCAGCTGGCGGAGATGCGCTTGACGCCGCTCTCCAGCTCGTCAAGCTGCGTACGGATCTTGCCCGCAGTGCTGCGGACATCCTGCGCGGCCTGGGAGATCGTGGCGAAATTTACAAGAATCTGCCCGGACATCTCTTCTATGTCTCCTCAGATGTGTGGATGGTCGGTCACGGACGTGCACCGTGGCGCACGGGTCCGATCATCCGAAGGGGGACGAGGCCGCGATGTTCTGGATGGACGCGCGCTGCTCCTCTTCCGAAGCCGCGTAGGCCTTGGTGCTCTGGTCGATCGCTTCCTTGATGTCGTTCAAGATCTGGTTGATCTTGTTCGCATCCTGGTTCACCTGCGACTGCAGGTTGTTGTACGCGGTGGCCGCCGAGCCCTTCCACCCGCCCGTGATCGTGTCGATCACGGTCTGCAGGCGGGAGATTTCGCCCTGGATCGAGGAGTTGACCGAGGAGATCTTGCCGCTGAACGCGACCATCTCCTCCTCGGTCATGGTGAACTGCTGTCCAGCCATGTTGTGTCCCCCATGAGACGTAGGAGTTCTAGGTAGACCCGCACATGCCCCACCGCCGCCACAGGGCGGCAGGCGTAGCCAGTCTGGTCTGCCACCACTCTAGACGCATCCGCCGACAGAACGAACATCCGAAGGGTTCTGTAGCAAGATCGCGATGTACTCAACTCACCTTTTTCACAAGTTGTTTGCTATACGCGCGCGGCGCGCGCGCCCAAACAAGGAGCGGGCGTGGGCAGGCGCCGCGAAGGCTCTCCCCCGGCTCCAACAGCCTTGAGGAGAGCCCTCGTTCCGATGCGGAAGCCCGGCGCCTGGTCTACGACCCCTGCGCCTGCTCCGCGTTGCCGCTGCTGAGTTCCGGCCCCGCCGCCAGCAGGTCCGCCCACGCCGCCGGGACCGGGACCGGCTTGATCTTGCCGTAACCGAGCCTGACCTGGGCGGCGTTGGTCTGCTGGGTGTCGGCCTTCTCGCCGCCGGTGACCGCGCTGTCGTTGCGTGCGGGGACCGAGTAGCGCAGACCGGTGTCGGTGACGAGGAAGGTGCTGCCGCCGCCGGCGTCGGTGCCCGTGATCCTCTTGAACAGCAGGCCGCTGCCGGGCGAGACATAGGTGCGGGAACCGCTCTGGGAGAGGTCCTTCGGATAGTCCCGGCCGCTCCAGACCGTCATCAGCTGCCGGTTGTTGTTCTCGTTGATCGCCCCGCCGTGCCAGACACTGCACGAGACCTTGTCGCCGCCCGGCTTCCAGAACGTGTTGGCCTGCACCACCGGCTCTTCGGGCCACGTCTTCTCCGCCATCCACTCACCGTTCTCCGGGTGGATGTCGTTGAACCCGACCTGTGCCGGCGCCGGGGTCGTGCCCGCGTACACGGCGTTGATGAACGGGCTGCTGAGCCACATCTCCGCCGTGAAGTCGGAGATGGGCCGTACCTCGTCCTTCAGCACGATGTACTTCTGCTGCCTGGCCCCGGTACCGGTCATGAGGACCATGCCCACCTTGGCGACGCGGGTGGGAAGCCCCTCGACATTCGCCGGCGCCCCGGCGTCCGAACCCAGCGAGGGGAACTGCAGGTCGCCGACGACGTTCAGCGTCTTGAGGAAGTCCGCGCTGACGCGCTGCGGCTGCACCCCCTCACCGAACACGGCACGCTGGATGTCCTGCAGCGTGTTCTCGGTCGCGAGCCGCCACCCCTTGCCGCCCACCAGATAGGCGCTCCCGTCCGGGGTGACCATGTACCGCACACCGTTGCCGCTGAGCGAGCTGGGATCCTTCGGTCCCTCGACGTACAGGACCTTGTTCCGGTTCAGCTCCCCCTGGTTCTGCAGGAGCTTCTGGTAGTCGTTCTTGTTCAGCACGTACGTCGCGCTGACGGGCTGCCCGTCCTGCCCCGGTGACTGGCACAGCGCCCAGGTCTTGACCGTCTCGGCGTCCTTCGAGGACGGCAACCGGTCCGGAGCGAAGGGAATGCCGACGGTGGCGCCCATCGGGTACTTGCTGTTGTCGAGCACCGACTCCTTGATCTTCATGACCTGGGGGTTCTCGCCGTTCAGCAGGAGCCTGGCGGAGGCAAGGTTGAGGACCGGGTGCAGGCTGAGCTTGTCCTCGCCCTTGGTCTTCACCAGCACATAGCGCGTCGTCGACTCGCTGCCGACGAGGATGTTCTTGCCCTGGCTGTCCCAGCCCTTCGGCGCGGTCGGGCTGAGCATGCCCCAGGCCCCGAATCCGATCAGCACCAGCGCCGCCACACCGAGACTGGGCAGGACCGTCTTGAGGGGGCGCGGCGCGGCCTCTTCCGAACCGTGCGGAGACGGCTGAAGAAACGCCGCCACCGTGCGCCTGCGCGCGAAGGAGTAAGCGTTCAGCTCATCCCGACGTGTCGCCATCGATGGGTCAACTCCCCGTTATTTCGCTTTGTTGCCGAATGCGGAACTCCCCAGGGCCGCCCGGTAGTCCGTGGCGTTTGCTCCTGCAGGGGCCTCTACTATGCCGTGTGACGATCGCACCGTACGGTACGGGGTACGGTGATCCGCCGCCAGCTCGAGTCGCGGCCAGACAATGCAAAGGGGTTGTACCGGGGGATGAGCACTGCGACCAGGTCCCGGCGCCGTAACGGCAGCCGTCGCACCCAGGAGAACCAGGGGCCGGGGCAGGTGCCGGAACGGGCACAGCCGTCCACGCCCCCGAGTCCGGCCTCGCCGTCGCTCGCCCGGCGCCCCGGCAGCATCGGCCCCATCCGCGTCCAGCAGCTGATCGGCTTCGAGCTGGCCGCCGCGGTCCTGCTGATCGGCTGGCTGCTGCGCCCCATCGGTCTCACCGTCGGCATCGTGCTGGCCGTACCGCTGGTCCTCGCCGGACTGCTGCGCCGGCGTGGCCGCCCGCTGCCCGAGTGGTTCAGCACCGCCCGCGCGCTCCGGGACCGCCGCAAGCGCAACGCCGAGCCCGTTCCGCCCGGCACCGACCCCGGTTTCGCCCCGGCCGTCGAGTGCGACCCGGCGCTGCGCACCTACAGCTTCCAGGACCGCGAGCAGCGCGAGATCGGCATGCTCGGCGACGGCACCTTCCTCACCGCGCTGGTCCAGGTGCAGGCCGCGGACACCCCGCTGCGTCCTTCCTACGGCACCGGCGACATCCCCCTCGATCTGCTGCAGGGCCTGCTGGAGGTGGACGACATCCGGCTCGCCTCGGTCCAGATCGTCCAGCACACCCAGCCCGCGCCCGCCCCGCACCTGCCCCCGCAGGCCATGGCGGTCCGCTCCTACGGGCCGTTGCAGGCCCAGAGCATGACGCCGGGGCTGCGCATCACCTGGGTCGCGCTCAAGCTCGACCCGGAGCTGTGCCCGGAGGCCGTGGAGGCCCGCGGCGGCGGTATGCAGGGCGCCCGGCGTGCGCTGCTGCGGGTCGCCGACCAGCTGGCCAGCCGGCTCATGGGGGCCGGCATGCAGGCCAAGGTGCTCAGCGAGTCGGACATCTGCGGGGCCATCGCCACCTCCAGCTGTGTCAACCCGATGGCCACCACCGGCGGTGCCGCGATGGACGGCAGCCGCTCGGGCCGCCGTACGGCCGAGACCACCCGTACCTGGCGGTGCGACGACCGGCTGCACACCACGTACTGGGTCTCCAAGTGGCCGCAGTTCGGTGGCGGCGGACCGGCGTTCCCCCGGCTGGTCGGTGCGCTGACCTCCGCGCCCACCCTCGCGAGCACGTTCTCGCTCACCATCAGCAGGCAGCGCGGCAAGGTCCTGGCCCTGTCCGGACATGTCCGCCTCACCGGCCGCGGTGAGAACGAACTGGGCGAGGCCGCCGAGCACTTGGAGCGGGCGGCGTCCGCGTTCAAGGTCGGTCTCGTACGGCTCGACCGTGAGCAGCTGCCCGGAGTTCTGGCCACCCTGCCGCTGGGAGGTACCCGCTGATGTCCACTCCCACCATGCGTCCCTCCGGCCGCTCCGGCTTCGGATCGTCGTCCACGCCGGGCTTCCCCGGGCAGCGTCCCGGGCATCTGCCGCGCTCCCCCGAGCCGGCCCGGCTCGGCCCCGAGCGGCGTCTGCGGGCGGCCTTCGGTCTGCTCGGCCCCCGGCGTGAGCGTCACCTCGTCGACGCCGACGTACTGTCGCAGCTGACCCTTCCGGCCGGCGACGACGGTCTGATCCTCGGCATCGACCCCGACAACCAGCCCGCCGTACTGGGTCTGTGCCGCCCCACCCGCCTGGACATGGTGCTGGTCGGCGGCACCTGGCTGGCCCAGGTCATCGCCCTGCGGGCGGCGGCGATCGGCGCCCGGGTGGCCGTCGAGACGGCTCGTCCGCAGCTGTGGGCGCCGATGGCGCAGGCGGCAGGCGGCGGCCAGCAGTGCGTGACGGTGCACCAGGTGGGGCGGATCGCCCCGCAGGGACCGTCCCCGGCCAGCCCGGTGCTCATCATCCGCGACCTCGGCATCCGTCCGCCGCGCAGCCGTCTCACCACGGCGCCCTGGCAGTCGGTGCTGACCCTGCTCCCCTATCTCGGTCCCACCGCGCCGCGGCTGCTGGCCAACGCGGACGTCGTCGGGGTCCAGCGGATCTCCCCGCAGGAGTCCGAAGTCGTGGGCAGGTCGATGCGGTTGCCCCAGGGCGACGCGGCCTCCCTGCCGTCCCTGTCCGACAACGTCGCCCTGTGGTGCACGCAGAAGCACCGGCAGTACGTGATGACCCAGCCCACCGACGCGGAGACCGGTCTCCTGGGGGCGCCCCGCCGCATGGACTGACGGGCGGGCCCGTGGCGCGGCCAAGGCCCCGGCCCCTCACGCGAGTTCGTGACCGAACCGTTGCGCCGTGTGAGGGGGCCCAGGCCAAGTAGGGTGCTCCTGCACGAGGTTCGCTCATGAGAAAGGGCCCGCCGACCATGACTGACGCGGACGACATCGCCGCAAAGACGCCGGACGAGGACGTCAGGGCGCGAAAGGCGAGGGAACGGGACGAGCTGTACAGCCTGGACATCTCCGGCGTCGAGTGGCACAGCGCTCCCGGCACCGAGGAGCACGAGGAGCGCGTCGAGATCGCCTACCTCCCCGAGGGCGCGGTGGCCATGCGGTCCTCCCTGGACCCGGACACCGTGCTGCGCTACACGGAGGCGGAGTGGCGGGCCTTCGTCCTGGGCGCGCGCGACGGCGAGTTCGACCTGGAGCAGGCCGAGTAACGCGGCGGTCGAGTAACGCGGTGGCCGAGCAGGCACGGTGGCCGGGGCTCAGGAGACAGACAACCGTCACAAGCGCGACATCACGGCAGGCATCGCTCCGTTGCGCGCGAGCGCACAGCGGACGGGCCTGCCCCGCCGACGCCGGTGGCGTTTACGCTTGATGCGAGTGCGACGCAGGAACCCACGGGTGGGATGTTCGCGTCCAGGGGACTTCAGTCGGATCGGACCACAGGAACGGTCGCCCCCAGCCCGGCACATGAGTGCCCACACGGCACGAGGGTGCTCGACCAACCAGGAGGAATTGTGCAGAGCGATCGGGACGGGCTGCGCGCGGGCTGGACCACGCCCAGCGACGACCAGTCCGACGCGGAGTCCGCCACCGAGATGACGGGCGAGTTCACCATCGACTACGCCGCTCCTGCCTGGTACACGCAGAGCGCGGCGCCCGAGGCCGAGCCGGTGCCTCCCGCGCCTGCCCCTGCCCCCGCCGCGCCCGCACCGCACCCCGGTTACCCCGATATGCCCGGTTCCGCACCGTCGGCTCCCGTTCCCGGCCCGCGGTTCGACCCGTCCGCGGGTACGGCCGGTACGACTCCGCCGCCTCCGCCGCCATGGGCGGGAAACCCCGCGGCACCCCAGCCGCCGGTCCCCCCGAACCCGCAGAGCGGCTACGGCTACCCGCAGCCGCCGGCTCCTCCGCACCCCCAGAGCGGCTACGGCTACCCCCAGCCGCCCGCACCCCCGAACCCGCAGGGGGCCTACGGCTACCCGCAGCCCCCCGCTCCCCCGGTGGCTCCCGCGCCTCCCACGGCGTCGACGGCACCCGCTCCCCCGCACCCCCAGGGCGGCTACGACCAGCCCCAGCCGCCCGCTCCTCCGGCGTCCGCGCCGCCCGCCGCCCCCGTGGCCCCCGCGCCCCCGGGCCCGCCCGGCGCCCAGAACGGCACCGACGCCGCCGCGCCTTCGACCGGCGCCGACGCGGAAGGCCGTAGCGACACCCCGGCCGCCGCCGCTGCCACGCCGAGCGCCCCGCAGCCCCCCGCCGCCCCGCCGGCGGACGCGCCCACCGCACCCGAGCCGCCGACCTCCGGCGAGGCTCCGCAGGCGTCCGCGGACGCGGATGACACCGCACCGGCTGCCCCTGCCCCTGCCCCGAGCGAGGCGGCATCGGCATCCGGTTCCAGCGACGAGGGCGTCGACGCCCCGCAGACCCCGCCCGGAGCCGAGGCCACGCCCGCGGCACCAGAATCCCCTGCCACCCCCTCCAGCGACGACGCCGAGACCGGCACGGAGCCGCAGGCCGCCGCGCCGGACGCCCCGGTGGCACAGCCGACCGCCCCGGAGCAGCCCCCGGCCGCCCCGAGCGCCGCCCCGGAGCAGCCCGAGGCGGCACAGTCGCCCGTACCCGAGCAGCCCGAAGCCCAGCAGGAGGGCTGGCGGCCTCCGCCCGCGCCGCAGGGTGCCGTCCCGCCGCTCCCGCCGCAGTTCGCTTCGGCGGACTCGGGCACGGCCCCGCCGTCAGCCCCGGAGTGGACGACGGGCGGACAGCCGCAGCCGCCCGCCGCGCAGCCCGGCACCCCGCCTCCGCCCGCCCAGCCGGCGGCCGCCGCTGCCCAGCCCCAGGCACCGCAGCCCGCGCCCTCCGGCTGGCCGGCCACCCCGCCGCAGCCCGACGGACCGGCGGGTCAGGGCGGTTACGGTTACCCGCAGCCGCCCGCGCCGCAGAACCCGCAGAGCGGCTACGGCTTCCCGCAGGCACCCCAGCCCCCGGCCCCGCAGCCCCACCAGCCCCCGCAGAGCGGTTACGGCTATCCGCAGCCGCCCGCTCCCCCCAACCCGCAGGCCGGTTACGGGTTCCCGCAGCCCCCCGCGCCGCAGAACCCGCAGAGCGGCTACGGCTTCCCGCAGGCCCCCCAGCCCGCCCCGGGCGGTTACGGCTACCCGCAGCCGCCCACCCCGGGCCAGCCCCAGCAGCAGGCCCCGGCGCAGCCCGGTCAGCCCATGCCCCCGGCCCAGCCGGGACAGCAGCCGCCGCAGCCGCCGCAGGCCCAGCCCAACCCCTACGCGGGCGCTCCCGGCCAGCCGGGCGTGGACCCGCGTACCGGTGCCGCCTGGCCCGCCGCCGTCCAGCACGACCAGCGGCAGCAGGTCGCCGGCGCGGGTGCGCCGCTCGGCTACAACGCCGCGGTCGAGCTGACCTCGGACCGGCTGGTCAACAGCAAGAAGCAGAAGGCGAAGAGCAGCCGTCCCACTCCGGGTGGGTCGAAGTTCAAGATCGGCGGCAAGAAGGAGGAGCAGGAGAGGCAGCGCAAGCTCGACCTCATCCGCACCCCGGTGCTGTCCTGCTACCGGATCGCAGTGATCAGCCTCAAGGGCGGCGTGGGCAAGACGACCACGACCACCGCCCTGGGCTCAACCCTCGCCACCGAGCGGCAGGACAAGATCCTCGCCATCGACGCCAACCCGGATGCCGGCACGCTCGGCCGCCGGGTGCGGCGCGAGACCGGCGCGACCATCCGTGACCTGGTCCAGGCGATCCCGTACCTCAACTCGTACATGGACATCCGCCGGTTCACGTCCCAGGCGGCCTCGGGCCTCGAGATCATCGCCAACGACGTCGACCCGGCCGTGTCCACGACGTTCAACGACGAGGACTACCGGCGCGCGATCGACGTGCTGGGCCGCCAGTACCCGATCATCCTCACGGACTCGGGCACGGGTCTGCTCTACAGCGCCATGCGCGGGGTCCTGGACCTCGCCGACCAGCTGATCATCATCTCGACGCCGTCGGTGGACGGCGCGAGCAGCGCCAGCACGACGCTCGACTGGCTGTCGGCGCACGGGTACGCGTCCCTGGTCTCCCGGTCCATCACCGTGATCTCGGGGGTCCGCGAGACCGGAAAGATGATCAAGGTGGAGGACATCGTCACCCACTTCGAGCAGCGCTGCCGGGGCGTCATCGTCGTACCGTTCGACGAACACCTGGCGGCCGGTGCCGAGGTCGACCTCGACATGATGCGGCCGAAGGTCCGGGAGGCGTACTTCGACCTCGCCGCGATGGTGGCCGAGGACTTCGTGCGGGCCCAGCAGGAGCAGGGTCTGTGGACGGGGAACGGCGGCAACCAGCCGCCGACCATGGCTCCCCCGATGCCGGGCCAGCCGCAGGCGCCCCAGCCGCCGTTCCAGGGCTTCCCCGGCGCCCAGCCCGGGCAGCCGTGGCAGACCGGTCAGCCCGGTCAGCCCGGTCAGCCGCAGCCCGGGTTCCCGCAGCCGCCGTACGACCCGAACGCGGGTCAGCCGCCGCAGCAGTAACCGAAGGAAAGAGGGCCGGCACCTTCAAGGTGCCGGCCCTCTTTCCTTTGTCCCTACGGCCTTCAGCCGCCGGCGCCCTCGATCAGCTCCCGGCACCGCTGCACGTCGACGGCCATCGCCTTCAGCAGCGCGTCCAGCGACTCGAACTTCTGCTGCCCGCGCACGTACGCGAGGAAGTCCACCGCCACGTGCAGCCCGTACAGGTCGAGCCCGACGCGGTCGATGGCGTACGCCTCCACCGTGCGCTCGGTGCCGTCGAACTGCGGATTGGTGCCGACGGAGATCGCGGCCGGCATCGCCTCGCCCTGCGTGTGCAGCCAGCCGGCGTAGACGCCGTCGGCCGGGATGGCGGTGTGCGGGAGCGTCTCGACGTTGGCGGTCGGGAAGCCGAGTTCACGGCCGCGCTGGGCGCCGCGGACCACCACGCCCTCCACCCGGTGCGGACGGCCCAGGATCTCCCCGGCGCCCTCCACGTCGCCCTCGGCGACCAGGCGCCGGGTCAGGGTGGAGGAGAAGGGCTCGCCGCCGCCGGCCGAACCGGTCACGTACAGGTCGACGACCTCGACCTCGAAGTCGTACGTCTTGCCCTGCTCGACGAGGAAGTCGACATTGCCCGCGGCCTTGTGTCCGAAGCGGAAGTTGGGGCCCTCGACGACCGCCTTGGCGTGCAGCTTGTCGACGAGGACCTTGACGACGAACTCGGCGGGGGAGAGCTTCGAGAACTCCGTGGTGAAGGGGAGGATCAGCAGCGCGTCGACGCCCAGCTCGGCCATGAGCTCGGCGCGGCGGTGGTGCGGGGCCAGCAGCGGCGGGTGGCTGCCGGGGCGGACGACCTCGCTGGGGTGCGGGTCGAAGGTGACGACCACGGAGGGGACGCCCAGCTCGCGTGCCCGGTCCACGGCATGCCGGATGATCAGCTGGTGCCCGCGGTGGACCCCGTCGTAGGAACCGATGGTGACGACGCTGCGCCCCCAGTCCTCGGGGATGTCCTCCAAGCCACGCCAGCGCTGCACTGTGACCGCTCCTCGTCGAACCCGTGTCCGTATTGACTCTTAAGGCTTACGCAGGTCTAAGGGTGCCATGCCGCGTGCCCGTCGCTCGCATCGGCATGGGGGCTGTGACCCGACGCACGCGGACACGGGTGTTCCACGCACCCGCCGGATTCCGCGCAGTCAGGCGGGAATCCGCACCCCCGCCAGGTTCTCGATCATCCGCCGGGTCCCGGGGCCGACCACCGCCGCCCACTCCTGCGGGCGGTCGGTGAGCCAGCCGGCCACCAGCGCGGCGAATCCGGGGACATGCCGGCCGAGGTCGACGAGGCCGCGGTCGAAGCGGGTCGCGCCGTCCGGGGTGCGGACGAGGAGGAGGCCGATGCGGTGGACGAGCTCGCGGATGTCGGCGTCGGCGCGGGCGGCGGCCGCGGGCAGGAGGGCGACCAGGACCTCGGGCTCGCGTTCGTGGTCCAGGAGGAAGTCGAGGAGTTCCTGGCGCAGCGGGCGGGAGGCGGGGGCGCCCGGGCCCGCCAGTACGGCCGCGAGCGCGCCTCGCACGCCTTCAGGACCGCCGTCCAGCAGGCCGGTGACCAGCGGGAGGAGCACGGCCCGGGCGGCGGGGCCCTGATCGAGGCGCCGGTCGACGTACGCGGCCACGTCCCCGGCCGTCTCCGGGCGCCGCTCCACCGCCTCCCGCACCAGCACGGCCACCCGGCGGGCCAGGGCGGGCGTGGTGACGTCGGCCAGCGCGCGCAGCGCCACCCCGGCGTCCGGTCGCCGCAGCCGCGCCCGGAAGGCGTCCAGGACCGGTTCTGGGTCGGTGGTGAGCGCGGGCACCAGCGCGCTCGGCGGGAACTGCGGGTCGCCGGCCGCGAAGTGCCCGAGTGCTTGCGGGAGATGACGGGCACGCGTGCGGGGATCGTGGACCAGCAGGGCGAGCGCACCCGCGTGCAGGGTGCAGTCCTCGGGGCGGGCCAGCAGGGCGAGGGCCGCGTAGCGCAGGAGCTCGCGGTCGGCGTCGGTGCGCACGTGCGGGGCGGCGCGCAGTCCGTACGTCACCGCCGCCACCCGCCGCGCCGGCCGCTCGTCGTGCGCCCACCGGTCCACGGCCCGGCACACCGCCGACGGCTCCTCCTCGGCCAGCACGGCGAGCAGTTCGTCGGCCCGCCGGTGCGCACATCCGACGAGCTCCTCGGTGAGGTCGTCCAGGGCCCGGGTCCGGTGCGTGTGCAGCAGCGCCTGCGCGGCCCTCGCCACGGTCGCGTGCGGGGTGGCGGGCAGCGGCCGCTCGTCGTCGAACCAGCGGGTGAGATGCGGCTGTACGGCGGTGGGGTCGGCGGCGAGCAGCTCAGCGACGGCGTCCAGGAACCGGGGGCCGGGTTCGTGCGGCGGCCCGTCCGCGAGGACGAGACGGCGCAGCAGGTCGAAGCGGGTGCCCGGCGGGAGCCGCAGCGCGCTCCAGAAGGCGGGCCCGAACGCGGCCGGGACCGGTTCCCGCCGGTTGCGTCCGGCCACGAGCCGGTCGGCGAGCTGCCGCAGGACATCGGTGTACGGCGTCGCGTCGGGCACCCGCAGCAGCGTCTCGGTGAGCAGCCGGGCCGCCCACCAGGAGTGCGGGTCGGCGTCGAGGGCGTGCAGCAACTCCTCCAGCCTGTAGGCCAGTTGCGGTGTGCCGTGCTGGCGGGCGACGAGGAGCAGGGCCTGTACGACCGGGCCGACGCGGTGGTGCGGGACGGGGAGGGGGTGCTGTCGGCCGGTGCGGCGGTGGACCAGGGCGCGCAGGGCCTCGTCCAGGTCCAGGTGCGTGCCCTGGATCCAGTCGGCGAACTCCTCGTGGGCGAAGCGGTAGCCGCTGCCGGCGGGGACGAGGAGGCCCTCGGCGAGGACGGCGGAGGCCCAGCCGGTGCCGCCGAGCCGCTTCGGGGCCCGGCCCCAGGGGAACACCGCCTCGAACGAGGCCCGGTCCAGTTCGCCCTGGCCGGGGCCGAGGCTGCGGCGGGCGGCCTCGTGGACCTGGCCGGAGACCTTCGCGGCGAGCCGGCGCACGGCGGTACCGCGCAGACCGCTCGGGGTGGCCAGCCGCACCGCGATGCGCAGGCACATGAGGTCGAGGTGGGCCTCGAAGACCTGGTCGCGGTCCACGGGGCCGGGGGGCGCGTCCGGGAGGGCGGCGCTGACCTCGGAGAGGAGGCGGAGGGTAAGGGGGTGGCGGGCGTCGGAGGCGGCGAGCGTGCCGTCGGGGAGGGCGTAGCGGGCCCGGGCGCGGCGGGCCTCGTCCTCGGTGAGGTCGCCCACGTGTACGCAGGGCGGGAGGTGCCACCGCGACTCGCCGTGCAGCAGCTCTTCCGGGAAGCCCGCCCCCTCCCAGTACTCCGCGCGGCACGCCACCACCAGCCGTGCCCCCGTCTCCGCCAGCCACTGTGCCGTGCCCTGCGTCCACTCGGCGAGGCGGTGCGCCAGGACCGGGGGCATCTCCTCGGGGCCGTCGAGGAGGAGGAACAGCGGGCGGCCGGCGGCGCGGGACAGCCGGGCCAGTCGCTCGGGGGTGAGGTCGCCCAGGTCGGCGGGGACGGTGTCCGAGGAGGTCGTCACGATCCGGGCCGCCCTCGCGAGCGCGCGGCGGGCCGCGTCGGCAACCGAGGCGTCGGTGTCCGCGAGATCGGCGCCGCGCAGCCAGAGCGTGGGGGCCGGGGCGGGACCGCGGTGACGGCGGGCGGCGAGGGCCGCGAGTTGGGTCGTACGGCCGCTGCCGGGCGGTCCGACGAGGCCGAGGACGGAGGCATGGCCCTCGGTGAAAGCGGCGAACTCCTCGGTGACCGCGGTCCGTTCGACCGGCTCCGGGGTGTCTGCCCGGCTCAGGTGACCGGCCAGTGCGCCCGGCGGGCCGTCCTGCGCCACCGAGGTCGCCGTCAGCTCCAGCACACCGGCGAGGTTGAGGTCGGCGCCGTACGCCGGGACCGTCGCGGTGTTCTCCGCGAGCAGGTCGGCCAGGGGGCCGGTGCGGACGGAGCCGAGCGGGATCGCGTAACCGCTGTCGCGGTGGCCGCTGTGCAGGGCGGTGCCGAGGACGGCGACGACCGCGCCGGTGACGGCGTCGAGCACGGGCCCCCCGGCGGCCCCGCCCCCCAGCCGCAGCGCGTCCCGCCCCGCGGTGCCGATCGCCAACTCCAGGGCGTCTTCGAGGAGATGGAAGCGGTCGGTGGACGTGTAGGTCACGGCGGCGGGGCCGAGCACCCTGGCCTCGCGCCAGCAGCCGGCGAAGAGCCGGACGTAGGTGCCGCTCGCGACGGTGTCCCGCACACAGACGGGCAGCGGGTCCACGCCGAGTCCCTCGGTACGGACGAGCGCCAGATCGAGCTCGGGCAGCGGGGTCACGGCATCGGCGGCCACCACGCAACTGCGGTCACCGGCGTGCAGAACGAGCCGGGCCGGCCCGTCGACGGCCTCGTGACTGGTGACGACGGTGCCGTGATGATCAGCGACGAAGCCGGTCCCCCGGAGGCGTCCTGCCAGGTCGTGGATCCGCACGAGGTGCGTGTCCTGCCCGGGACCGGACGGGACCTGATCCCGGGGCTCGGGTCGGCGCCCTTGCGGGGGCCGGGAACGGTCGTCGAGCCGCCCCCACCGGTGCCTCTCGCACCCCTGCCGCGACTGCCCGTCCTCCTCGGCGGCCACCCGGTCGCCCCGGCTCTCCGGCCCGGCCGGCTCCCATGCGGTTCCGTCCTCCTGCCGCGAGCTCCGCGTGCCGGAGGCGGGTGGCACGGCTCCACCGACGGAGTCACCCGCTGCCGTCATGGCCGAACCTCCCCGCCGTACGCACGTTCCTGTTCTCGACGTTAGGCGTGCGGTGATCAGCGGGACAGATCTCGTGGTGAACGCGCCCCCTTCCACACCCCCGGTTCACTCCGAGCGCCTGCCCGCGCGGGTGAATGGAAGGGGGACGGCGGATACACCCTAGGGGTGGGGGAACCGAGGGGGGACCGTGGAGCGGCGGCACAACCCCGTGATCGCCGCTCCACGGGCGGACAGCCCCGGTGCCCTCACGTTCGGAGTCAGCCGAAGACGGCCAGGCTCTTGGCCTTGCCCTTCTGTTCCTCGACCAGCGCCAGGAAGTGGCCCTCGGGGCCGAAGACCGCCACCGTGCCGGCGCCCGCGTACTCGTCGGGCATGTCGAGCCGTACGCCGTTGGTGAGGAGCTTGGCCCGGCGGTCGTCGACGTCCCAGCGGGGGAAGGCGGCTGCCGCGGCCTCGGCGATCGGCATCACCGTCAGCTCCTGCTGGAGCTGGTCGAGGGTCCTGGCCGAGTCCAGCTTGTACGGGCCCACGCGCGTGCGCCGCAGAGCCGTCAGATGGCCGCCGACGCCCAGGTCCGCGCCCAAGTCGCGGGCGAGCGCCCGGATGTAGGTGCCGGACGAGCAGACCACCGACACGACCAGGTCCAGAACGGGCGTGCCGTCCTCGGCGACCGCGTCCCGGACGTCGTGGACCGCGAAGGACGAGACGGTGACGGGACGGGCGGGGATCTCGAATTCCTCGCCCTCCCGTGCCCGCTTGTACGAGCGCACCCCGTCGATCTTGATGGCGCTCACCTTGGACGGCACCTGCATGATGTCGCCGGTCAGCTTGGCGATCCCGGCGTCGACGGCGTCGCGGGTGACCTTCGAGGCGTCGTGCGACCCCGTGATCTCGCCCTCGGCGTCGTCGGTCAGGGTCGTCTGGCCGAGCCGGATCGTGCCCAGGTACTCCTTCTCGGTCAGCGCGAGGTGCCCGAGAAGCTTGGTCGCCTTCTCGACACCGAGGACCAGCACACCCGTCGCCATGGGGTCGAGGGTGCCGGCGTGTCCGACGCGGCGGGTCCTTGCGATCCCGCGCATCTTGGCGACCACGTCGTGCGAAGTGAAGCCCGACGGCTTGTCGACGATGACAAGGCCGTCGGGCGTCCGGTTCTTCTGGGTCATTCGGCGGCGTCGTCCGTCTCGTCCTCGTCGCCCGGCTTCCGGTACGGGTCGGCGTCACCGGCGTACGCGGCACCCGCGGACACCTCGCGCACCTTCTCGTCGGACTGGCGGGCCTTGTCGAGAAGGTCGTCGATGGTCTTCGCGGTGTCGGGCAGCGCGTCCGCCACGAAGGTCAGCGTCGGCGTGAACTTCACGCCCGCCGCCGCCCCGACCGCGGAGCGGAGCACGCCCTTGGCGCTCTCCAGCCCGGCGGCCGCGGCCGCCCGCTCCTCGTCGCCGCCGTACACCGTGTAGAAGACGGTCGCCTCCCGCAGGTCACCCGTGACCCGGGTGTCCGTGATGGTGACGTGTGAGCCGAGCCGCGGGTCCTTGATCCCGCGCAGCAGCTTCTGGGCCACCACCTCTCGGATGAGGTCCGCCAGCCTCTTGGCGCGCGCGTTGTCGGCCACTGGTCCGTCTCCTTAAGTACTTACTTGTTGCTTCAGTCTTCGTCGCTGTGGAGCCTGCGTCGAACCGAGAGCAGTTCCACCTCGGGCCGCGCCGCGACCAGCCGCTCGCAGCGGTCCAGTACGTCGCTGAGGTGTCCCGTGTCCCCGGAGACCACCGCGAGCCCGATCTCGGCCCTGCGGTGGAGGTTCTGGCTGCCCGTCTCCGCCGCGCTCACCGCGTACTTGCGCTGGAGCTCGGCCACGATCGGACGGACGAGAGAGCGTTTCTCCTTCAGCGAGTGCACGTCACCGAGGAGGAGGTCGAAGGACAGAGTCCCCACATACATGTGTGTCCGGATGTCCCGCCGGTTCGGGGTACGGGCGCCACGCTTCGACGCCGATACGGGAACCGTACACGCAACGGCCGGGGCCGATCGACGGATATTACGTCCGCCGACCGGCCCCGATCGCGTGCTGAGACGGTCAGCCGCGCGGCTTCTCGCGCATCTCGTACGTCGCGATGACGTCGTCGACCTTGATGTCGTTGAAGTTGCCGAGGTTGATACCGCCCTCGAACCCTTCGCGGATCTCGGTGACGTCGTCCTTGAAGCGACGCAGACCGGAGATGGTGAGGCTCTCCGCGACCACCTTGCCGTCGCGGATGAGGCGCGCCTTGGTGTTGCGCTTGACCTCGCCCGACCGGACCAGGACACCGGCGATGTTGCCCAGCTTGGACGACTTGAAGACCTCGCGGATCTCCGCCGTACCGAGCTCGACCTCTTCGTACTCCGGCTTGAGCATGCCCTTCAGGGCCGCCTCGATCTCCTCGATCGCCTGGTAGATGACCGAGTAGTACCGGACATCCACACCTTCGCGCTCGGCCATCTGCGCGGCACGCCCTGCGGCGCGCACGTTGAAGCCGATCACGATGGCGTCCGAGCCCATCGCCAGGTCCACGTCCGACTCCGTGACCGCACCGACACCACGGTGCAGGATGCGGATGTCGACCTCTTCGCCGACGTCGAGCTGGAGCAGCGAGGACTCGAGAGCCTCCACCGAACCGGACGCGTCGCCCTTGATGATGAGGTTGAGTTCCTGCACCAGACCGGCCTTGAGGGCCTCGTCCAGGTTCTCCAGGGAGAACCGGACTCCGCGCCGGGCGAAGTTGGCGTTGCGCTCACGCGCCGCGCGCTTCTCGGCGATCTGGCGGGCCGTACGGTCCTCGTCGACGACGAGGAAGTTGTCGCCGGCGCCCGGGACGTTGGTGAGACCGAGGACGAGGACCGGAGTCGACGGACCCGCCTCTTCCAGGTTGTCGCCCTTGTCGTCGAGCATCGCGCGGACACGGCCGTACGCGTCGCCGACCACCATGGTGTCGCCGACCCGCAGGGTGCCTCGCTGGACCAGGACGGTCGCGACGGCACCGCGGCCACGGTCGAGACGGGACTCGATCGCAATACCCTGCGCGTCCTGCTCCGGGTTGGCCCGCAGGTCGAGCGAGGCGTCCGCGGTGAGGACCACGGCCTCCAGGAGAGCCTCGATGTTGAGGCCCTGCTTGGCGGAGATGTCGACGAACATGGTGTCGCCGCCGTACTCCTCGGCCACGAGGCCGTACTCGGTCAGCTGACCGCGCACCTTGGTCGGGTCGGCACCCTCGACGTCGATCTTGTTGACCGCGACCACGATCGGCACGTCGGCCGCCTTGGCGTGGTTCAGCGCCTCGATCGTCTGGGGCATCACACCGTCGTTGGCCGCCACCACGAGGATCGCGATGTCGGTCGACTTGGCACCACGGGCACGCATGGCGGTGAACGCCTCGTGACCCGGGGTGTCGATGAAGGTGATCTTGCGCTCTTCGTCGTTGACCTGAGTCGTGACCTGGTACGCACCGATGTGCTGCGTGATACCGCCGGCCTCGCCCGCGACGACGTTCGTCTTGCGGATGGTGTCGAGGAGGCGGGTCTTGCCGTGGTCGACGTGACCCATGACGGTCACGACCGGCGGACGCGCGACGAGGAACTCCTCGCCACCCTCGTCCTCGCCGAACTCGATGTCGAAGGACTCGAGCAGCTCGCGGTCCTCCTCCTCGGGGCTGACGATCTCGAGGACGAAGTTCATCTCGTCCGCGAGGAGCCTCAGCGTCTCGTCGGAGACGGACTGCGTGGCGGTGACCATCTCGCCGAGGTTCATCATCACGCCGACGAGCGACGCCGGGTTGGCGCCGATCTTCTCGGCGAAGTCGGTCAGGGAAGCACCGCGCGACAGGCGGACGGACTGTCCGTTGCCGCGAGGCAGCATCACGCCGCCGACCGACGGGGCCTGCATGGCCTCGTACTCCTGGCGCCTCTGCCGCTTCGACTTGCGACCGCGACGCGCGGGACCACCGGGACGACCGAAGGCGCCCTGCGTGCCACCACGACCGCCCGGACCACCGGGACGACCGCCGAAGCCGGGACGACCGCCGCCGCCACCACCGGGACCACCCGGACGACCGGCGAAGCCGCCGCCACCACCACCGGGACCACCGGGACGACCGGCGAAGCCGCCGCCGCCACCGGGACCGGCCGGACGGCCGGCGAAGCCGCCGCCACCCGGACGACCGCCGCCGCCACCACCGGGACGACCGCCGCCGCCGGGACCGCGGCCGCCGGGGCCACCGCCGCCGGGACGCGGGCCGGCAGCCGGACGCTGCGGCATCATGCCGGGGTTGGGACGCGGGCCGCCGGGGCCACCGCCGCCGGGACGGGGGCCGCCCTGCGGACGGGGCATACCGCCCGGGGTGGGACGGGCGCCGCCCGGAGCCTGCGGACGGGGACCGCCCGCCGCGCCCTGGGGACGGGGACCGCCCTGGCCCTGGCCCTGCGGACGCGGAGCGCCGCCGGGAGCACCGGGGCCGCCCTGGCCGCCGGGACGCGGGGCACCGCCCGGACGGGGCGCCTGCGGGCGCGCCATGCCGGTGGAGCCACCAGAGGTGAAGGGGTTGTTGCCCGGACGGGGACCGGCCGGACGAGCACCGGGACGTGCGCCCTGGCCGCCCGGACGCGGAGCGCCGGGACGGTCGCCGCGGTCACCGCGACCCTGGCCGGGAGCGCCACCCTGGCCGGGACCGCCGGCCGGACGCGGGGCACCCGGACGCGGAGCCTGCTGGCCGGCCGGACGGGGAGCACCCGGACGCGCGGTGGAACCCTGGCTCTGGCCCTGGGCGGCCGGCGCGGCGGGAGCCGCCGGCGGTGCCGTGAACTCGGGCGTCGTCGGAGCCGGGGACGCCGGGGCGGGCCGCGGCGCGGGCTTCGGGCCCGGAGTGGGACGGGGGCCGGTAGCGGCCGGGGCGGCGGGAGCCGCGGGCTGCTCGGCGGCGGCCGGCTTGGGAGCCGGCGGGCGCGGGGCGGCCGGACGGGCGGCCTGCGCGGGAGAGGGGGCTGCCGGACGAGCCGGGGCAGCCTTGCGTGCGGGGGCGGGCTTGCCGCCTCCGTTGCCCTGCTGGAGGGCGTCTGTCAGCTTGCGTACGACGGGCGCCTCGATCGTCGAGGAAGCCGAACGAACAAATTCACCGAGTTCTTGGAGCTTGGCCATGACGACCTTGCTCTCCACCCCGAACTCCTTGGCGAGTTCGTATACCCGGACCTTAGCCACTTCGCTCCTTTTAGGTCCGGGTTGCGGCCGGACCGTCGCTACTTCATGGGCGTACTCATCGCGTGCTCATCGAGTGCTCATCGCAATCTCGACCTACTTCCAACTCGCGGGGTACCTGGGCCGCACGGGGGTTCCGCACGACGCTTCTTACGGTGTTGCCTGCTCAGCAACTGTCTGTCTGCTCGACGTACTGGCGCAACGCCTTTGTGTCGAGTGCTCCCGGGGCGCGCAACGCCCGCGTGAACACCCGGCGGCGTACCGCCTGGTCGAAACAGACCAGGGCGGGGTGGATGTACGCACCCCGGCCGGGCAGCGTACCGCGAGGATCAGGGACGCATGCGTCCTTGATCGCCACGATGCGCAGCAGATCGGTCTTGGCCGCTCGCTGCCTGCAACCCACACAGGTTCGTTCAGGGCATGCGCGGGCGTGCGTCCGGCCAGACACTCTTAAGTCTACCTCCCCGTAGCGACCTCACCCCTTGGGGGCAGCGATCGAACGGTTGTTGTCGTGATCTAAGCCACCGACGGCTTGGATCTATTCCCCGGCGCCGTTCGCCGGCGCTCTGCGCCGACGCTAATCGCCGGCCTGCTCGGTGTCCGGCCGGATGTCGATCCGCCAGCCGGTGAGCCGGGCCGCAAGGCGGGCGTTCTGGCCCTCCTTGCCGATGGCCAGGGAAAGCTGGTAGTCGGGGACGGTCACCCGCGCGGAGCGGGCGGCCATGTCCACGACCTCGACCTTGGAGACGCGGGCCGGCGAGAGGGCGTTCGCCACCATCTCGGCCGGGTCGTCCGACCAGTCGACGATGTCGATCTTCTCACCGTTCAGCTCACCCATGACATTGCGCACCCGGCCGCCCATGGGGCCGATGCAGGCGCCCTTGGCGTTCAGGCCCGAACGGGTGGACCGTACGGCGATCTTGGTGCGGTGACCGGCCTCGCGGGCGATCGCGGCGATCTCGACGGACCCGTCGGCGATCTCGGGCACCTCCAGGGCGAAGAGCTTCTTCACCAGATTGGGGTGCGTGCGGGACAGGGTGACGGACGGACCGCGGACACCCCTCGCCACCCGTACGACGTACGACCGAAGCCGCATGCCGTGCGGGTAGGTCTCACCGGGGACCTGCTCCTGCACCGGCAGGATGGCCTCCAGCTTGCCGATGTCCACGAGCACGTTCTTCGGGTCGCGGCCCTGCTGGACCACGCCCATGACGATGTCGCCCTCGCGCCCCGCGTACTCGCCGAGCGTCGCGTCGTCCTCGGCGTCGCGCAGCCGCTGCAGGATGACCTGCTTGGCGGTGGTGGCGGCGATACGGCCGAAGTCGGACGGGGTGTCGTCGAACTCCCGGGGCTCCTGGCCCTCTTCGAGGTCCTCGGGGTCCTCCTTCGCCCACACGACCACGTGTCCGGAGTCCCGGTCGAGTTTCACACGCGCGTGGCGGTGGCTTCCCTCGGTGCGGTGGTAGGCGATGAGGAGGGCCGACTCGATCGCCTCGACCAACAGGTCGAAGGAGATCTCCTTCTCCCGTACCAAGCCCCGCAGGGCACTCATGTCGATGTCCACGGCTACGCCTCCTCTTCGTTCTTGTCCTTGCGGCTGAACTCGACCTGCACGCGCGCCTTGTCGACCTCGGAGAAGGCGAGTCTGCGGGCGGTGGCCTTGCGGCCCTTCACACCGGGCACCTCGACGTCGAGGCCGTCGTCGTCGACCTTCAGGATCCTCGCGACCAGCTCGCCGCCCTCGGTCAGCTGGAACTTCACCAGCCGGCTCACGGCCCGCACATAGTGCCGGTGCTCCTTGAGGAGCCGCTCCGCGCCCGGGGTGCCGACCTCGAGGGTGTACTCCCCCGCGCCCATCGCGTCGCTCTCGTCGAGCTTCGCCGAGAGCGCGCGGCTCACATCGGCGATCTGGTCCAGGTCGGCACCGGTGTCCGAGTCGACGACGACGCGCAGCACTCGCTTTCGCCCTACGGAGTCCACTGCGATCTCTTCGAGATCCAGGCCCTGGGAGGTGACGAGCGGTTCCAGGAGCTCTCGCAGCCTCTCGCTCTGGGTGGTGCTCATCCGGGTGACTCCTCGGCCGCGTGTGCTGTTGTGGGTAGGTCGCGTGTCTGGTCAAAGGGTATCCGGTCGCGGAGGGTGTTGCCGTCCAGGTGACATCGGATGCGCGGGTACCGTGATCGCCGGCGGGCTCGACCTCCCGCCCGTGTGTTCGTACGAGCTTCCCGAGGACGTCTGTCGTGCCGTACCCTCCTCCGCCGCGCGTCCCCTCGGGGCCGCGCAGAAGATCCCTGCTCGCCTCGGTCGCCGGGGGCGCCCTTCTCGTGGGGTGCTCCGACGGGACCGGAGACAGCGAGGAGGGCACCGCCGGCAGTCCCTCCGTCGTCGAACGGGTCCGCGTACGGGCGGCTCGCGACAGTCGGGGCATCGTCGAGCGGTACGACGCGGTCCTGGCCGCGCATCCGACGCTCACGGAGCGGGTCGGGCCGTTGCGGGCGGAAGCCGTGCGGCATGTGGAGGCGTTCGGGGAGAAGGTCACGACGGCGTCCCCCGCTGCGTCGGGCAGCGCCTCGCCCTCGCCGTCGGCCACCGTGCCCGCGACCGAGAAGGACGCCCTCGCCCAGCTCGCCGCCGCCGAGCGCGCGCTCGCCGACCGGCGGGCCGAGGCACTGCTGGACGTGCCCGGCGAGCTGGCCCGGCTGCTGGCCTCGGTGGCGGCGGCCGGCGCGGTGCACGCCTATCTGCTGACGGAGGCCGCCCGATGAGCGAGAAGCAGGAGCTGGAGGCCCTCCAGAAGGCGCTGGCCGCCGAGCACGCCGCTGTCTACGGCTACGGCGTCGTCGGCGGCCGGATCGGCGCGGCCCGGCGCGCGGAGGCCAAGGCCGCCTACGACGCCCACCGGGCCCGCCGGGACACCCTGGTGCGGGCGGTACGGGACCTGGGCGGGAGGCCGGTGGCCGCGGCGCCGGCGTACGCGCTGCCCTTCCCGGTGCCGGACCCGGCGGCGGCGGTACGACTCGCCGCCGACCTGGAGGACCGGGTGGCCGGGGTGTGGTCCGACGTGGTGCGGGCAACCGGGGGCGAGCGGCGGAGCACGGCCGCCGAGGCACTGCGGGAGGCCGCGGTGCGGGCGGTGCGCTGGCGCGGCGAGAGCGTAGCCTTCCCTGGGCTCGCCGAGCGGGCGACCACGGCGTCGCCCTCGTCCTCGGCCTCGCTTTCCCAGGCGGCCCCCACAATGTGACGCGGTACAGGAAGGGAACATCTCGCGCATGGCTTTCGAACCACCACAGCGGCTGGTGCGGGCGCTCGGCGAGAGCGTGCCGGACGCCGACGACTGGGTGGACAAGCTGCCCGACACCGCCGGACAGGCCGTCGCGCTGCGCGAGTTGACCGTGGAGCGGGTCCAGGTGCCCGGCGGGCGCAGCAGCCTCGTCGTGCTTGTGCGACGGCCCGACGGGACGCCGGCCGTGCTCAAGCTGGTGCCGCCCCGGTCCCGGCCGGAGAGCGAGCGGGCGGCTCTCGCGCACTGGGACGGGCGGGGGGCCGTACAGCTGCTGGAGCCGTTCGTCACCGAAGGTGTGCTGCTGCTCGAACGGCTGCATCCCGATGTCTCCGTGCGCTCGCTGCCCGAGGCGAAAGCGCTGCTGGAGGCAGCCGGGACCTTGCGGCGGCTGTGGGTGGAGCCTCCCGACGACCATGTCTTCGAGACGGTGGCCGAGCGGACCGGACGGCAGGCCGACGCGATGCGGAGCGCTCCCGCCGAGGTGGCCGCACTGGTCCGCGCGGCTCTCGACGGACGGGAGTCGTTGCTGGCCGCGCCCCCGGAGGAGCGGCTGCTGCACGGCACGTTCCGGCAGAGCAAGGTGCTTTCCGGGACGCGCGCTCCCTGGCTCGCCGTCGGGCCCGACCCGGTCGTCGGGGAGTGTGCGTTCGACCTTGCCCGGCTGGTGCGGGACCGGGTGGAGGACCTGATCGCCACGCCGTCCGGGGCGGCGACCACGCGGCGGCGGGTGAAGCGGCTCGCGGAGTCGTTGGAGGTGGACCAGGAGCGGCTGCGGGGATGGACACTGTTCCGGGCCGTGGAGTCCGGAGTCCGGGCACTACGGGTGGGACGGCCCCGGGACGCCGAACTGCTGCTGGAGTTCGCCGGGTGGCTGTGAGGCGGCGCTCGTGTACGCCGCCTCACCACATGACGGCTTTCCCTAGGCGGTCAGACGGGCGATCGCCTCGTCCACCGTCAGCTCCTCGCGCTCACCGGTGCGGCGGTCCTTGAGCTCCAGGACGCCCTCGGCGGAGCGGCGGCCCGCGACCAGGATCTTCGGTACGCCGATGAGCTCGGAGTCCGTGAACTTCACCCCCGGGGAGACGCCGGCGCGGTCGTCGACGAGGACCCTGAGGCCCGCCTCGCGCAGCTTCTCGGAGACGTCGAGGGCCAGTTCGATCTGCAGGGCCTTGCCTGCGGCCACGACGTGCACGTCGGCCGGGGCGACCTCGGCGGGCCAGCACAGGCCCTTGTCGTCGGCGGTCTGCTCGGCGAGGGCGGCGACCGCGCGGGAGACGCCGATGCCGTAGGAGCCCATGGTCACGCGGACCGGCTTGCCGTTCTGGCCGAGGACGTCGAGCTTGAGGGCGTCGGCGTACTTGCGGCCCAGCTGGAAGATGTGGCCGATCTCGATGGCGCGGTCCAGCTTGAGGCCGGTGCCGCACTTCGGGCACGGGTCGCCCTCCTGGACGACCACGACGTCGACGTACTCGTCGACCTCGAAGTCACGGCCCGCGACGACGTTCTTCGCGTGGGTGGCGTCCTTGTTGGCGCCGGTGATCCAGGCGGTGCCGGGGGCCACGCGCGGGTCGGCGATGTACTTCAGCTTCTCCTGACGGCCCTGCGGACCGACGTAGCCGCGGACGAGGTCGGGGCGGCCCACGAAGTCCTCCGCCGTCACCAGCTCCACGGCGGCGGGCGCGAAGTGCGCCTCGACCTTGCCCAGGTCGACCTCGCGGTCGCCGGGCACGCCGACGGCCACGATCTCGCCGTCCACCTTCACGAGGAGGTTCTTCAAGGTGGCGGACGCCTCGACGCCGAGGTGGGCGGCGAGGGTCTCGATGGTCGGGGTGTCGGGGGTGGGGATCTCCTCGAGAGCGGCGACACCGTCCGCGTCCACCGGCTTCAACTCGTACGTGATCGCCTCGGTGTTGGCCGCGAAGTCACAGTTCGGGCAGTCGGCGAAGGTGTCCTCGCCGGCCTCGGCGGGGGCGAGGAACTCCTCCGACTTGGAGCCGCCCATCGCGCCGGCCGTCGCGGCGCAGATGCGGTAGTCGAGACCCAGGCGCTCGAAGACCTTCTGGTAGGCCTGCCGGTGCAGCGCGTAGGACCGCGCCAGGCCCTCGTCCTCGGTGTCGAAGGAGTAGGAGTCCTTCATCAGGAACTCACGACCGCGCAGGATGCCGGCCCGCGGACGGGCCTCGTCACGGTACTTGTGCTGGATCTGGTAGAGGATGACCGGCAGGTCCTTGTAGGAGGACGCCTGGTCCTTCACCAGCAGGGTGAAGATCTCCTCGTGGGTCGGGCCGAGGAGGTAGTCGCCGCCCTTGCGGTCCTGGAGCCGGAACAGCTCGGGGCCGTACTCGTCCCAGCGGCCGGTGGCCTCGTACGGCTCCCGCGGCAGGATGGCGGGGAGCAGCACCTCCTGGGCGCCGATCGCGTCCATCTCCTCACGGACGATCCGCTCGACGTTGGCCAGCACCTTCTTGCCGAGCGGCAGCCAGCTCCAGATGCCCGCGGCGGTACGGCGCACGTACCCGGCGCGCACCAGCAGCTTGTGGCTGAGGACCTCGGCGTCCGCCGGGTCGTCGCGCAGCGTCTTCGCCATCAACTGGGACATGCGCTGGACCGGTGCGTTCGCCATGGTTCTCGTACTCCTGCCGGAAAAAGGGTGATGGCAAGGAGGTTAGCCGGGTGGCGTCTGCCGGTGGAAATCCGTCAACGGCGGCGCAGCGGCAGCGGGGCACCCATCACCGCGTACGGCTTCGGGGCGCTCGGGAAGAGGACCTGGCGGGCGAGGTCCTGGTAGCCGAGGGAGTGGTACAGGCCGCGGGCCGGACTGTCGGTGTCGATCGCGGAGAGGATCGAACGGGGCTCGGCAGCACTGTCGGTGATGGTGGTGATCAGGGTGCGGCCGATGCCGCGATTCTGGTGGTGCGGGTGGACGTGGAGCTCGGTGATCACGAAGGAGTCGTCGAGCCAGAGGTCGTTGTGCCGGGCGCGGAGGTAGGGCTCCACGACGGTGGACCACCAGTGGGTGCGGTCGTTGGGCATGCCGTACACGAAGCCCACGAGGGCGCCGCCGACGGTCGCGCCGAGAGCTCTCGCACCGGGGTAGGTCATGTGGCGCAGGACGATCTGGCGGCGGACCGCCACCTCGTCGGCGCCGAGCCCGAAGGCGACGGCTTGGACGGCTAGCGCCTCGTCTACGTGGGCCGACAGGTCTAGGGGGCCGATGACGAGGTCCATGCGGGGAGCGTACAGCCAGGCGGGTTCAGAAGAGGACGCTCATGAACGCGCCCACCTCTTGGAAGCCCACCCTCGTGTACGTCCTTCTGGCCGCCGTGTTGAAGTCGTTGACGTAGAGGCTGACCACCGGGGCCACGTCCTCGAGGGCGTACCGCAGGACCGCGGCCATCCCGGGGGCGGCCACTCCCCTGCCCCGGTACTCCGGGGCCACCCAGACCCCCTGGATCTGACAGGCCCGGTCCGTCGCGGCGCCGATCTCCGCCTTGAAGACGACCTTGCCGTGCTCGTCGAGCCGGGCGAAGGAGCGGCCGGAACCGACCAGTTCGGCGACACGGGCCTGGTAGAGGAGACCGCCGTCGCCGGCCAGCGGGGAGACACCGACTTCTTCCGTGAACATCGCCACGCAGGCCGGCATGATCGTCTCTATCTCGTCCTTGCGGATGCGGCGGACGTACGGATCCGGGGCGACGTCGGCCGGCATGCGGTCGGTGACCATGAGCGGCTGGTGGGCGCGGACGTCCCGGGCCGGGCCCCAGCTGGGTTCCAGCAGGCGCCAGAGCAGGGCGGTGGGTTCGGCCGGGCCGACGATGGAGGAGCAGCGGCGGCCGGCCCTCCTCGCGCGGTCGGCGAAGGCACGGACGGCCCGCGGGGTCGCGCAGATCGGGACCAGGTTGGCTCCGGCGTAGCAGAGGGACGTGAGCATGCCGTCCTCGTACCAGCCCCACATCTCGCCGCCGAGCCGCCACGGGTCGAGGCCGGCGACCCGCACCCTCGACGTCACGAAGGCGTTCGCGACCGGATCGCAGTCGAGGATGGCGAGCGCGGCGTCCAGGTCGCTCGGTTCGAGGACCCGGGAGGTCGTCTGGGTCAACACGGGCGGGGCCTCACACTGGGGTCTGCTGATCTCCGCACTGTACCTGCGGAAGCCGAGCTGTGCCGACCCGTGTTCGGGCGCCGGTTGCCCGTGAGGTACCGCGTGTTTCGGTGGACGTCCCCGGGGGCTGCGCCCCCGGGCGGGCCGAATCGGTCGGCCGGTGTCAGCCCGCGACCGACACCGACGGCTCGCCCGAGGCGATGCCCTGCGCCTCCATCTGCTCGGCCAGCTTCATGGCCTCCTCGATAAGGGTCTCCACGATCTTGGACTCGGGGACGGTCTTGATGACCTCGCCCTTGACGAAGATCTGCCCCTTGCCGTTGCCCGAGGCGACGCCGAGGTCGGCCTCGCGGGCCTCGCCCGGACCGTTCACCACGCAGCCCATGACGGCGACGCGCAGCGGGACGTCCATGCCGGTCAGACCCGCCGTGACCTCCTCGGCCAGCTTGTAGACGTCCACCTGGGCGCGGCCGCAGGACGGGCAGGAGACGATCTCCAGGCCGCGCTGCTTGAGGTTCAGGGACTCCAGGATCTGGTTGCCGACCTTGACCTCCTCGACGGGGGGTGCCGAGAGGGAGACGCGGATCGTGTCGCCGATGCCCTGGGAGAGCAGCGCGCCGAAGGCGACCGCCGACTTGATCGTGCCCTGGAAGGCGGGGCCGGCCTCCGTGACGCCCAGGTGGAGCGGGTAGTCGCACTGCGCGGCCAGCTGCTTGTACGCCTCGATCATGACGACCGGGTCGTTGTGCTTGACCGAGATCTTGATGTCCCGGAAGTCGTGCTCCTCGAAGAGGGACGCCTCCCACAGGGCCGACTCGACGAGCGCCTCGGGCGTCGCCTTGCCGTACTTCTGGAGCAGACGGCGGTCCAGGGAGCCCGCGTTCACGCCGATGCGGATCGGGGTGCCGTGGTCGCGCGCGGCCTTCGCGATCTCCTTGACCTTGTCGTCGAACTGCTTGATGTTGCCGGGGTTCACCCGGACCGCCGCGCAGCCCGCCTCGATGGCGGCGAAGACGTACTTGGGCTGGAAGTGGATGTCCGCGATCACCGGGAGCTGCGACTTGCGGGCGATGGTGGCGAGGGCGTCGGCGTCGTCCTGGGTGGGGCAGGCCACGCGGACGATCTGGCAGCCGGAGGCAGTGAGCTCGGCGATCTGCTGGAGCGTCGCGCCGATGTCGGACGTACGGGTCGTCGTCATCGACTGGACCGAGACCGGGGCGTCACCGCCCACCGCGACCGTGCCGACCTGGATCTGCCGGCTCTTCCGGCGCTCGGCGAGCTTGGTCGGAACGGACGGCATGCCGAGAGAAATCGCAGTCATCTGCTGTGCAACCCCAAGTCGTGGATCAAGGTCCAGGTCCCGTCAGCGGCGGGCTCCAGGCTTCGAGATTACGGCACCGACCGCGACGCGAGCACATCCCGCCCGCCAAACCCACTCAATGGAAGGCGACCCGGCATGGAACACACCGGGCCGCCTCGAACGCCGGATGGCTAGGAGATGCGTACCGGGTTAACGACGTCCGCGATCAAAACGAGGATCGTGAAGCAAATGAAGATCCCCGCCACCACATAAGCCACCGGCATCAGCTTCGCCACGTCGAACGGGCCCGGGTCCGGGCGCTTGAGGAGCTTGGCCAGGTTGCGGCGCAGGGACTCCCACAGGGCGCCGGCGATGTGGCCGCCGTCCAGGGGGAGCAGCGGGAGCATGTTGAAGAGGAACAGGGAGAGGTTGAAGCCCGCGACCAGCATCAGGGCCATGGCGAGTTGCTGGGTGGGCGGGATGTCGAGGGTGAAGATCTCGCCGCCGACGCGGGCGGCACCGACCACGCCCATCGGGGAGTCCGGTTCGCGCGGGGCGTCGCCGAAGGCCGCGTTCCACAGGGCCGGGATCTTGCCGGGCAGGGCGGCCAGGGAGTCCACGGCTTCGCCGACGCGGTCGCCCATCCACACCACGGAGTCGCCGAAGTCCTGCTTGACGACGCCGGTGGCGGCGCTGAAGCCGAGGAAGCCGGCGGTGACGTATTCGCCCTGGACGTACTGGCCGCTGGAGTCCTTCTTGGCGACCTGGTTGCTGGCGATCTTCGCGGTGAGCGTGACGTCCTTGCCGTCGCGCTCGACGACGATCGGGACCGTCTTGTCGGGGTTGGCGCGGATGAGGTCGGAGAGCTTGTTCCAGTCGTCGGTCTGCACGCCGTTGAACGAGATGATCTTGTCGCCCGCCTTGAGACCTGCGGCCGCGGCCGGGGAGGCCGGGTCGGACGCCTTGCAGTTCTCGCGGTTCTGGCTCTGGGCGATCACGCACTTGGAGACCGAGCTGACCGTGTTGGTCTGCTGGGAGATGCCGAAGCCCATGAGGACGGTGAGGAACAGGGCGACCGCGAGGATGAGGTTCGCGAAGGGGCCCGCGAACATCACGATGACGCGTTTCCAGGGCTTACGGGTGTAGAAGAGGCGTTTCTCGTCGCCGGGCTGGAGCTCCTCGAAGGCGGCCGAGCGGGCGTCCTCGATCATGCCGCGCCAGGGGGACGTCGAGCGGGCGCTGATACGGCCGTCGTCGCCGGGCGGGAACATGCCGATCATGCGGATGTAGCCGCCGAAGGGGACGGCCTTGATGCCGTACTCCGTCTCGCCCTTCTTGCGCGAGAACACGGTCGGGCCGAAGCCGACCATGTACTGCGGCACGCGGATGCCGAAGAGCTTGGCGAAGGACAGGTGCCCCAGCTCGTGCCACGCGATCGACACCAGCAGGCCGAAGGCGAAGAGCCCTATGCCGAGGATGAACATCAGGGTCGTCATGCACGGGCCTCCGCCGTCTGTGCCGTCAGTTCCCGGGCCCGGGTCCGCGCCCAGGTCTCCGCTTCGAGGACGTCCGCGACGGTGAGCGAGGTTCCCCCGCGCGGGGTGCCGTGCTCGTCCACCACCCGGGTCACGGTCTCCATGATCCCGTTGAACGGCAGTGCGCCGGCCCGGAAGGCCTCGACGCACTCCTCGTTGGCGGCATTGAACACCGCCGGGGCCGTGCCCGCGAGCTGTCCCACGTGTCTCGCAAGGTTGACCGAAGGAAACGCGTCGTTGTCGAGCGGGAAGAACTCCCAGGTCGACGCCTTGCTCCAGTCGAAGGCGGGCGCCGCGTCGGGGACGCGTTCGGGCCAGCCGAGACCGATGGCGATCGGCCCCCGCATGTCGGGGGGCGTCGCCTGGGCGATCGTGGATCCGTCCGTGAACTCAACCATCGAGTGGACATACGACTGGGGATGCACGACCACCTCAATGCGGTCGAAGGGAATGTCGTAGAGGAGGTGTGCCTCGATGACCTCGAGACCCTTGTTGACGAGGGTCGCGGAGTTGATCGTGATGACCGGGCCCATGGCCCAGGTGGGGTGGGCGAGGGCGTCCTCGACGGTCACCCGGGCGAGGTCGGACTTGGTGCGGCCGCGGAAGGGGCCGCCGGACGCGGTGACGACGAGCTTGCGGACGTCGGCCCGTGTCCCGGAGGCCAGGGCCTGGAAGAGGGCCGCGTGCTCGGAGTCGACGGGGATGATCTGCCCGGGCTTGGCGAGGGCCTTGACCAGCGGGCCGCCCACGATCAGCGACTCCTTGTTGGCGAGCGCGAGGGTGCGGCCCGCCTCGAGGGCGGCGAGGGTCGGGGCGAGTCCGATGGAGCCGGTGATGCCGTTGAGCACGGTGTGCGCGTCGGAGGCGGCGAGCTGGGTGGCCGCGTCGGGTCCTGCGAGGATCTCGGGGAGCGGCTCGCCGGTGCCGTAGTGAGCGCTGAGCGCTTCGCGGAGCTGGGGTACGACGTCCTCGCGGGCGACGGCGACGGTCCGTGCCCTGAGCCGGTACGCCTGCTCGGCGAGGAGGGCCACGCGGCCGCCGTTGGCGGAGAGCCCGGTCACCCGGAAGCGGTCGGGGTTGCGCAGCACGAGGTCGATGGCCTGGGTGCCGATCGAGCCGGTGGAGCCGAGGATCACCACGTCCTTGGGGCCGTCGCCCGCCACGGGGTCGTAGACGAGGTGCGGGTCGGCGAGGGGGGCTGGACTGTCGCTCATCCCTCCATTGTTGCCGTAAGGACGGTGTGGGGGGACAGCGCGTCCCCCTCTCGGGGGGCGCGCTGTCGTGAGGGTCAGTGGACGGGCCGGTGGACGTTCTCCTTCTCGGAGGGGCCGGGGGTCGCGTCCGCGATCCAGACGCCTTCGCCCGAGGGGTCGACGATGCCGTCCTCCAGCCAGGCGTAGGTGCCGGAGAGCACGCCCTTGACGACCTTGCGGTCCTGGTCGTCGGTGTTGTTCCACAGGCGGCCGAAGAGTTCCTCGACGCGCAGGCGGGACTGGTGGCAGAAGGCGTCGGCGAGCTGGTAGGCCTCGCGGCCGTGGGGTTCGGTGGTGTAGAGGAGTTCGGCGCGTACGCAGGCCGCGCTCATCGCGAAGAGTTCGGCACCGATGTCGACGATGCGGCCGAGGAAGCCCTGCTTGGTCTCCATGCGGCCCTGCCAGCGGGACATGGCGTAGAAGGTGGAGCGGGCGAGTTTGCGGGCCGTCCGTTCGACGTAGCGCAGGTGCGTCGAGAGGTCGACCTCGCGTTTGAACTCACCGTAGGAGTTCGGCAGTTGGCCGGCGCCGGCGACCAGTTTCGGGAGCCATTTGGCGTAGAAGACGCCTGCGTTCGCACCCGCTTTCGCCTTGTCCCCGAGGGACTTGTCCGGGTCGATGAGGTCGCCTGCGACGGAGAGGTGGGCGTCGACGGCCTCGCGGGCGATCAGCAGGTGCATGATCTCCGTGGAGCCCTCGAAGATGCGGTTGATGCGCAGGTCGCGCAGGACCTGTTCGGCGGGGACCGCCTTCTCGCCGCGGGCCCTGAGGGAGTCGGCGGTCTCGAAGCCGCGGCCGCCGCGGATCTGGACGAGTTCGTCGGCGATGAGCCAACCCATCTCGGAGGCGTAGAGCTTGGCGAGGGCGCCTTCGATGCGGATGTCGTTGCGGTTCTCGTCGGCCATCTGGGAGGACAGGTCGAGGACGGCCTCCAGGGCGAAGGTCGTGGCCGCGATGAAGGAGATCTTGGAGCCGACGGCTTCGTGGTGGGCGATGGGCTTGCCCCACTGTTCGCGGGCCGTGGACCACTCGCGGGCGATCTTCAGGCACCACTTGCCGGCGGCCACGCAGGAGGCGGGCAGCGAGAGACGGCCGGTGTTGAGGGTGGTGAGGGCGATCTTCAGGCCCTGGCCCTCCTTGCCGATGAGGTTCGCCGCCGGGACCCGGACCTGGTGGAAGCGGGTGACGCCGTTCTCGATGCCGCGCAGGCCCATGAAGGCGTTGCGGTTCTCGACGGTGATGCCGGGTGAGTCGGTCTCGACGACGAAGGCGGTGATGCCGCCCTTGTGGCCCTCGGACTTCGGGACGCGGGCCATCACGACGAGCAGGTCGGCGACCACGCCGTTGGTGGTCCACAGTTTCACTCCGTCGAGGACGTAGTCGTCCCCGTCGGGTACGGCGGTGGTGGCGAGGCGGGCCGGGTCGGAGCCGACGTCCGGTTCGGTGAGGAGGAAGGCGCTGATGTCGGTGCGGGCGCACCGGGGCAGGAACTTCTCCTTCTGTTCCTGGGTGCCGAAGAGCTTCAGCGGCTGGGGTACGCCGATCGACTGGTGGGCGGAGAGCAGTACGCCGATCGCGGGGCTCGCGGAACCGGCGAGGGCGAGCGCCTTGTTGTAGTACACCTGGGTGAGGCCGAGGCCGCCGTACTTGGTGTCGATCTTCATGCCGAAGGCGCCGAGCTCCTTGAGGCCCGCCACGACCTCGTCGGGGATGCGGGCCTCGCGTTCGATGAGGGCGCCGTCCACCTTGGTCTCGCAGAAGTCGCGGAGTTCGGCGAGGAATTCCTCGCCGCGCCGGGCGTCCTCCTCGGGGGGCATGGGGTGGGGGTGGATGAGGTCGAGCCGGAACCGGCCGAGGAACAGTTCCTTGGCGAAGCTGGGCTTGCGCCAGTCCTGCTCCCGGGCGGCCTCCGCCACCTCGCGGGCCTCGCGCTCGGTGACGACGGGCTTGGTGGACGGTACGGACATCAGGCTCACCTCGTCGTGAATGGGGATCTTGAGGGTCGTATGGTTACCGACGGGTGCTACCCGATCGTATGTACCTGATCCGGGGCGAGGCCACCACCCCTCGCGCGGCCGTTCGGCCCATGTCGACGGAATACGCCCCGGTGTCCGGCCGCCCGGAACGGGGCCTTGACGGTCATCGGCCTCAGCAGCCCTCCAGCCCTTACCGGGACCCACCTCTGCTGCCCCTACGGCCACTCGCCTCTGCTGCCCCTACGGCCACCCGCACCCACCGTCGAGACAGTCACCCACCCCGCCGTCCGACAGGCGCCCACCTCACCCATCCCAACGGCACCCTCCGCTGCCGCCCTGACAGGCACGCGCCCCATCCCGACGTCCATCCGCCGCCCCAGACGTCGGGCATGTCCACTCCATAGCGGCTCGCGGTCCGTCGTGGTAGGCAGGAAGCCGCGTCCCGTCGAGGCCGGGAACGGCCAGGCCGGGCCGGGTTCGGCGATGTCGGGCCCTCCCCCGTGCGGCATACGCCCACGAGTCTTTGTCGAAGCGCTTCGACAACCTATGGACACCCACTCCCGGGAGAGCTACTGTCGAACCACCCTCACCCGCACCTGTTCACACTGCGCACTGTCGAAGCGCTTCACAAAGCTTGGAGAGCTGGATGGTCACCCTCGCCGAGGTCGCCCAGCACGCCGGAGTCTCGGCGAGCACGGTGAGCTATGTCCTCAGTGGCAAGCGGTCCATCTCGACGAGCACCCGGCAGCGGGTCGAGGAAAGCATCCGCGAACTCGGCTACCACCCGAACGCCGGCGCCCGCGCCCTCGCCAGCAGCAGGTCGAACATCATCGCGCTGATGATCCCGCTCCGCACCGACATGTACGTGCCGGTGATGATGGAGATCGCCATCGCGGTCGCCACCACCGCGCGGACGCACGGGTACGACGTCCTGCTGCTCACCGGCGAGGAGGGCCCCGACGCCGTACGCCGCGTCACCGGCAGCGGGCTCGCCGACGCGATGATCCTGATGGATGTCGAACTCGACGACGAGCGGCTGCCGTTGCTGCGCGGCACCGACCAGCCGTCCGTGCTCATCGGCCTGCCCGCCGACACCTCCGGACTCACCTGTGTCGACCTCGACTTCCGGGCCACCGGCGCGCTGTGCGTCGAGCACCTCGCGAAGCTCGGTCACCGCGACATCGCTGTCATCGGCGAGGCCCCCGCGGTCTACGAACGGCACACCGGTTTCGCCGAGCGCACACTGGACGGACTCCGCTCGCGCGCCCAGGAGTTGGGCGTACGGCTGCTGCACCGGCCGTGCGAGGGCGGGTACGACGCGATGGCCGTGACCCTCGCCCGCATCCTCGACGAGCGCCCCTCCACCACGGGCTTCGTCGTGCAGAACGAACAGGCCGTCGAACCGCTCCTCGCGTTGCTGCGCCAGCAGGGCAGGGCCATCCCCGAGGACGTCTCGGTGGTGGCGATCTGCCCCGAACAGGTCGCCGTGCAGGCCTCGGTGCGGCTGACGTCGGTCGCCATCCCCGCCCAGGAGATGGGCCGGCACGCCCTGGAGCGTCTTGTCGCCAAGCTGGAGGGCCGCGGGGAGGACGAAGTGGTCCTGATCGAGCCCGAGTTGACGATCCGGTCGAGCACGGGCCCGGCGCCTTCGGTGTCCTGACACCTCACCCACCGGATCCCACCCACCTCACACCACGCGTTCCGTGCCTGTGCGGCACGCCCCTGTCTGCATTCCTTCAGGAGCACCCCTCGTGAATCAGCCTGCCGAAATCCAGCCCAAGGTCAGTCTCGCGCAGTCGTCCCCCACCGTCGGCACGTTCCGGGAGCGGGACGGCGCGCTGGAGTGGAGCGGGCGTCAGGAGACCGTACGTGTCGAGCCCTGGGGCCCGGACGCGGTGCGGGTGCGTGCCCGGCTCGGCGGGCCGATCCTGGAGGGGCTGCCGGGCGCCCTGCTCGGCGAGGCGCCGGCCACCGAGAGCACGGTCAAGATCGTTGACGGCGAAGGGCAGTTGACGGTGGGCGCGCTGACCGTCCAGGTCGACGCCGAGGGGCAGATCCGGTTCCTGCGCACCCAGGACTCCGCCGAACTCCTCGCGGAGGCCCGCGCCCACTTCTGGTGGCCCGGCTCGCGTCTGTACACCGCGGTCGGCAACGGCCACCACCGCCTTGAGCAGCGCTTCGCCGCCTACGACGACGAGAAGCTGTACGGCCTCGGCCAGCACCAGCACGGCAAGCTGGACCAGAAGGGCCTGGTCCTCGACCTGATCCAGCGCAACGCCGAGGTCTCCATCCCGGTCCTCGCCTCCAGCCGCGGCTACACCCTGCTGTGGAACAACCCGGCGATCGGCCGGGTGGAGCTGGCCCGCAACGGCACGCGCTGGGTGGCCGACTCGGCCCGCCAGATCGACTACTGGATCACCGCGGGCACCCCGGCCGACGGCCAGCGCCGGTACAGCGCGGTGACCGGCCGTACGCCGATGCTGCCGGAGTGGGCGGCGGGCTTCTGGCAGTGCAAGCTGCGCTACCGCACCCAGGACGAACTCCTGGCCGTGGCACGGGCGTACAAGCGGCGTGGCCTGCCGATCTCGGCGATCGTCTGCGACTTCTTCCACTGGACGCACCTCGGCGAGTGGAAGTTCGACCCGGCCGAGTGGCCCGACCCGGCGGCGATGGTCCGTGAACTGGAGGAGCTGGGCATCAAGTTGGTGGTGAGCGTCTGGCCGTCGGTGTCGCCGCTCAGCGAGAACCACTCCCTGATGGAGCAGCGCGGCTATTTCATCGGCACCCAGTACGGCCCGATGGCGCACGCCGACTGGCCGGACAAGGGGGTCGCCTCGACCGTCCAGGTCGCCTTCTACGACGCCACGAACCCCGAGGCCCGGGAGTTCATGTGGTCGAAGGTCCGCGACAACTACCTCGCCCCGTACGGCATCACGGCCTTCTGGCTGGACGCCTGCGAGCCGGAGCTCAAGCCGGGCTTCCAGGAGAACCTGCGCTACTGGGCGGGTCCCGGCCTGGAGGTCGGCAACATGTACCCGGCCGAGAACTCCCGCACCTTCCACGAGGGCCTGAGCGCCGAGGGCGAGGAGGTCATCACCCTCAACCGCTCGGCCTGGGCGGGCAGTCAGCGCTACGGCGCCGCCCTGTGGTCCGGTGACATCGGCACCGACTTCCCGACTCTGCGCGACCAGATCGCGGCCGGTCTCAACACCGCGATGTCCGGCATCCCCTGGTGGAACACCGACATCGGCGGCTTCCACGGCGGCGATCCGGACGACCCGGCGTACCGCGAGGTGATGGTCCGCTGGTTCCAGTTCGGTGCGCTGTCCCCGCTGATGCGGCTGCACGGCTTCCGCGACCCGGGCATGCCGCTGGGTCCGGACATGACGGGCGGCCCGAACGAGGTGTGGTCGTACGGCGAGGAAGCCGGCGCGATCATGGAGAAGTACCTGCGGCTGCGCGAGCGGCTGAAGCCGTATGTCCTGAAGGTCATGCGCGAGGCCCACGAGGAGGGCCTGACGCCGATGCGCCCGCTGTTCCTGGAGTTCCCGGAGGACCAGGCGGCGTGGGCGGTCGACGACGCGTACCTCTTCGGTGCGGACCTCCTGGTCGCCCCGGTCCTCACGGCCGGTGCGACGGCCCGGACGGCCTATCTCCCGGCGGGCGCGACCTGGACGGACGCGTGGACCGGCCGGACGTACGAGGGCGGTACGACGGTGACCGTGGACGCGCCGCTGGACCGTATCCCGCTGTTCCTGCGGGACGGGGCCAGGCTTCCGGTGGCGGAGTAGCGACAGTCGGAGCGGCCGGTCCCACGGGGGTGGGCCGGCCGCTTCGTCGTGTGGGGGTCAGCTTCCGCAGACGGAGTGCAGGGCGCGGGCCAGGGCCCGGGTGTGCAGGGCGTCGAGGTGGTCCTCGTGGTGGACCTGGAGGGCGGCCAGCGCCAGCTCGGGGCGGCAGGTGAACGCGCCGCGGTCGTCGGCCGTGGCGGCGAGGGCCTCGACCAGCGCGCTGGTCACCCGGTTGATCTCCTGCCGTACGACACTCAGGTCCGGCTTGGTCGTCGGCGCCTGGTCGGGGTGGTCGGTCCACCGCTGGAACAGGCCGCGCTGGACGGTCTTGTTGGCCTCGATCTGGTCGCGGAAGATCACCCGGATCTCGTCCGGGTCGGCACCGAGCTGCTGGGCCTGGGCGGCGACGTTGTCGAGGACCTGCTGTTCGCGGGCGGGGTCGTCGATGGGGCTGTCGGTGCCCCACTTGGCGGCGGCGACCAGGTCGGCCGTGGCCAGGCGTTCGGCGGCGAGTTCGACGACGGGATGCAGGGCGGAGAGGGAGCGGGCGGCGGAGTGGGGTGCCGCGGGCGGGCCGGAGACCGGAACCGCGACCGCGGTACCCGTCGCGGTGAGAACGACGGCCGCGGTCGCGGTCACGGTGGTCAGGGCGCGCCGGAGGGGGGTGGTGGTACGCATGTCCCCATCAAACCCGACGGACCCCCATGATCAGGTCAACTGCTGCTCACGGTCAGGTTGTTGGTGGTGAAGTTCAGACCACCGGACGAGCTGGTGATCTCGAAGCCGAACTGCACGTCCCCGATGGTCTCGTTGCCGAACCAGCCCTTGGTGTCCTTGATCCACTTCAGGATCGGGAGGACGTTGACCGTGCCCGAGGTCGAGTTCGAGGTGCGCACGAAGGAGAACACCTGGTTCGACCCGTTGGTGCCCTTGTACACGGTCCAGGTGTGGCCGCCGAGCGTCACATTGCCCTGTGAGGTGCCGAGGGGACCGACGGCTCCGGTCTTGTTGACCCAGAGCATGATCTCGTACTTGTAGTTGGTGTCCCAGATGTCGTACGACGTGTTGTACGCACCGGACGACGGGACCGAGACGTTGTAGTTGCTGGAGAGCGAACCCAGCGAGGTGATCGACTTGTTGACCACCTTCTTGGAGTTCGGGTAGGACTTGATGCCGCCGGTGTTGGGGTGGTCGGCCCAGACGCCCCAGTTGGTGCCGGAGTTGGCCCAGATGCACTGGCTGCCGGCGCCGGAGCCCCAGATGTTGTTGTAGAGGGTGTAGCCGTTCAGGCTCGTGTTGCCGTACTGGTCGCAGGTGTTCCAGACGGCGGCGGAGGCGGGGGCGGAGGCGAGTCCGACGGTGGCGCCGACGGCCATCGCCGGGGCCAGTACGGCCATGGTGATCTTGCGCAGGGTGCTTGCCATGGTGTCCCTTCCATGGGTGGGGGGAAATGCGGGGGTGGTTACCACGCCTCCAGACGGATGACGTGGTCTTCTCCGGCGATGAGGTCGAGCGGCTCGGTGCCGGAGGAAGTCCTCAGTTCGACGCGGTGGGTGCGGGTGGGGCGCAGCACCGCGGTCGCTTCGGTGGAGCTCCAGGTGAGGTCGAGTTCGGACCCGAACCTGGTGCGGATGCCCCGTAGTTCACCTCGGGGGCAGCTGGTGGGAACCGCCGGGAGCAGCACCAGCCGGTCCGGCGTGGACTGGACGAGCATCTCGACGAGGACGGCGGGCAGCGTGTGGGCTGCGTCCGCGTTGTAGACGTTCCGGTGCGGGTAGTGCGCGCTCATCAGCGAGGTGTGGAAGAAGTCGCCCCCCAGGACCTGGCCGAGAGCGTGCGCGACCCGTTCTCCGTCGCGCAGCCGGGCCGCGACGAGGGCGTGGTGCAGGTGTCCGTGGGCCGAGTCGTTCTCGGCGCCGCGGAGTTCGAGGGCGCGGTGGGCGGCCCTGGCGAGGTCGGGGGTGTCGTAGGGGGTGATCTCGTCGAGGGGCCAGACGCCGTAGAGGTGACTGAGGTGGCGGTGGTCGTAGGTGTCGTCGAGGCCGGGCCAGGCCCATTCGGCGAGGGCTCCGTCGGCGTTGATCCGGTGCGGTGGGAGCCGGTCGGCGAGGGCCCGCCAGGCTTCCGCCTTCCCGGGGTGGTACGCGGCCGCCGTGAGCAGGGCGTGCCGGGCGGCCGAGAGGTCCATGGCCGCGTTGATCACGCCCCAACTGGCGTTCGCGGGGCGGTTCTCGGGCGAGTAGGAGGGGACGACGACGAGATGGCCGTCGGCGTCGGTGCGGGTGAGGAAGTCCTCGTAGAACAGGGCGACTTCGGCGAGGGCGCGGGCGGTGCGCGGGTCCTGTTCGCCGCGGGTCTCGTCGTGGTCGACGAGGGGCTTGAGCAGCCAGTCGGCGCCGGCCGTCCACAGGTGCAGCGGGTACTCGCGCTCGAAGTGGTACGTCAGCCCGGATTCGCCGTCGGAGTGCGGCGGGGCCACGACACCCCGGGCGCCGAAGATCTCGCGGGCGTTGTCCTGCCAGTCCGGAAGCTGACGATCGATCAGCGAGGCGAGGGCCGCCGTGACTTCGGGGAGTGCGGCGCAGGCGGCCGACGCGGTCTGGAGGTTGACGTTGGCGTCGTTGGTGAAGGCGCCCGACCAGGCCGTGTCCCAGTCGCCGGTCCACAGGCCGGTGAGGCGGGGCGGGAAGAGGCCGGCGGCGGAGAGCAGGTGATAGCGGCCGGCGGCGAAGAGGCGTTCCAGGAGGGCGGGACTGTCGGGCCGCTCCAGCAAATCCGAGCCGGGCAGGGCGCGTTCGGCGGGGTCGGCGCCGAGGTCGAGGGTGACGCGCTCGTAGGCCGCGCGGTGCAGGGCGGTGTGCCTGTCGAGGAGCCGGGCGAACGCGTCGGACGCGGACTCCGCCTCGGTGTCGGACTCGGGGACCAGATCACGCAGGGCCTCGGCGTGCGGTGCGGTGTCCAGTTCGCCGGTGTGGCGTACGACGCGGGTCAGCAGCAGGACCGACTCGGCGCCGGTGACGCGGGCGCCGGGCGGGACGAGCGCGGTGCGGCCGCCCGTGGGGACGACCAGGGTGATGCCGGTGTAGCGGCGGTCGCTGTCGGGGTAGCGGACGCGGAGGGTGAGCAAGGCCCCCTCGGCGGCGCGGACGATGCTCTGGCCGACCATCAGGCCGTGGGGGGCGCCGGGAAGCCGGTGGTCCAGCGAGACGACCAGGTCCGCCGCCCGGACGTGCTGGACGATGACGTCGTCCGCGCGGGAGACGAAGACCTGGCCGCGCCACTCCTCGCACTCGGTGCGCAGGACACCGGTGGTGAAGTCGACGGACCGGCGGTAGCCGGAGGTGGGCGCGCTCGGGCGGCGCAGCCGGATCTGGAAGGCGGGGTGGAAGGGCTGCACCCACTGGAGCGGCCGGCCGTCCGTGAAGCGCTCGGCGGCGTCGAGCTCACCGGCGAGCAACCGGTCCTGGAGTGCGGGGAGTTCGGCGGCCAGGCGGGGCGGGCGGGCGTGTTCGGAGCCGTTGGGACGGACGAGGGTGTGGTGGGTGACGACGACCCGCTCGTCGTCCGGCGCGCCGAACAGGAGGGCGCCGTGGTGGCCGTTGCCGCTGAGGAAGCCGTCCTCCCAGCGGGTGGCGGGCGCGGGTTCCCAGGTGCCGTGGATCACGTTCATGAGCGCAACACCACCACGTCGCGACGCCCGAGCACGACTTCGTCCCGAAAGGTGGTCCCGGTGAGCAGATCGTGGTGCGTGCCCGGTACCGGGACGGTGACCGCGTCCCGGCCGTGGTTGAGGACGAAGAGCAGGTCACCCCGGCGTACCGCCTCGACGAGGTCGGGCAGGCCGTCGAGCACCGGGCGCGCCCCGGCGTCGTACGCGATACGGCCGAGGAGGTCGCGCAGGGCGCCCGGTTCGGGGAGCGTCGAGAGGTACCAGGCGCGGCCCCGGCGGAGGACGGCGGGGAGTCCGTCCAGCTCACCGCCCTTGTAGACGGCCTCCGTCGTGGAGTCGTCGGCCTTCTCGATCTCCTCCGACCACAGCGTGCCCCGGAATCCGTCGCAGTCAGCCGTCTCCCCCTCCTCCAGCGGCCACCACTCGTGCAGGGTGCGGATGCCGAACAGCTCGCGCAGCCGGGCGTCCATGCCGCCGGGACGCACCCGGTCGTCCTGGTCGGCGACGCCGGTGAGGAAGCCGGAGACGAGGGTGCCGCCCTGGCGGACGTAGGCGAGGAGGTTGTCGACGGCCGCGTCGGTGAGGGCGTAGAGCTGGGGGACGACGACCAGCTTGTAGGCGGTGAGGTCGTGGTCGGGGTGGGCGAAGTCGGTGGCGAGGTGGGCCTCCCAGAGGGCGCGGTGCCAGGCCTTGAGCACGTCGGCGTGATCGACCCGGGTGGAGGGGCGACCGTCCTGGGCACCGGCCCACCAGGCGTGCCAGTCATGGAGGACGGCGATGTCGCTGAGGGAGTGACTGCCGGTCACCTCACCCGATATCCGGGCCAGTTCGGCACCGAGCCGCTTGACCTCCTGGTAGGTGCGCCCCTCCTCCCCCGCGTGGCTGACCATCCCCGAGTGGAACTTCTCCGCGCCCTGCCGGGACTGGCGCCACTGGAAGAAGCAGACGGCGTCGGCCCCGCGGGCGACGGACTGGAGGGACCAGAGGCGGTTCAGGCCACGGGGCTTGGGGTGGTTCACGCCCCGCCAGTTGACCGGCCCCGCGGCCTGTTCCATGAGCATCCAGGGGCCCCGCGCCTGCGAGCGGGTCATGTCCTGCACGAGGGCGCCTTGTTGGGCCCCCAGGGGATCGCGCGGGTCGGGATAGAGGTCGACGGAGACGACGTCCTCCTCCTCGGCCCAGCGCCAGGCGTCCTGGCCGACCCACAGCGGCATGAAGTTGCTGGTCACGGGGATGTGCGGGGTGGCCAGGCGCAGGATGTCCCGCTCGGCGAGGCAGCACTCCAGGAGCATGTCGGAGGTGAAGCGCTTGAAGTCCAGCACCTGGGTGGGGTTCTTCATGTAGTGGGCCTGGCGGGGTGTGTGGATCTCCGCCCAGTCGCCGTAGCCCTGGCTCCAGAAGGCGGTGCCCCAGGCGGAGTTGAGGGCGTCGAGGGAGCCGTAGCGATCCCGCAGCCAGGTGCGGAAGCGGGCGGCGGCCTCGTCGCTCCAGTCGTAGGTGCAGTACTCGTTGTTGATGTGCCACAGGGTGAGGGCCGGGTGGCCGCCGTAGCGGGCGGCGAGGTCCTCGGTGATGGCGGCGGCGTACCGGCGGTAGGTGGCGCTGGAGTGCGAGAAGTGCTGGCGCCCGCCCCAGTACTCGGTGCGGCCGTCCTCGGTGACGGGCAGGGTGTCGGGGTGGAGGTGGCCCATCCACGGCGGCGGCGAGGCGGTCGGGGTGGCGAGGACGACTCCGACGCCGTTCTCGTGCATGAGGTCCATCAAGCGGTCCAGCCAGCCGAAGTCCCGCTCTCCCGGCCGGGGTTCGAGCTTCGCCCAGGAGAAGACACCGAGGGTGACGGAGTTGACGCCGGCGGCCTTCATCAGCCGGACGTCCTCGTGCCAGGTCTCCTTGGGCCACTGCTCGGGGTTGTAGTCGCCGCCGTAGAGGATGCGGCCGCGGGTGGCGTCGCCCAGCGACGGCCTCTTCTCGGCGGCCATCAGACGGGCTCCCCGTACTGGATGCCCCGGCCGTTGGTGGCGATGTAGACACGGCCGTACAGCCTCGGGTCGGCGGCGATGGTCGCGCCGATCCAGCCCCACTGGTGCCGGTCGTCGTTGACGCGCACCCAGGTCTTCGCGCCGTCGTCGGAGCGGTACACGCCGGTGACCGCCTCCGTGGCGCCGACCTGGTAGACCGCCGGGTAGTCGGCGCCCTTGGCGGCCTTGCCGAAGGCGAGGGTGTGCGAGGCCCAGCAACTGGTGAGCTTGGTGAAGGTCGCTCCCCCGTCGGTGGACCGGTACAGCCCGTTCGTCTTGGCGCTCAGCCACAGGTCGCCTGAGCGCCCCGGGGCCGCGGCCAGCTGGAACTGACTGTCGCCGGAGGGCAGCCCGCTCGCCCGCCCGCTGAAGGTGCGGCCGCCGTCCGTGCTGGCGAACAGGGTGCCGGTGTCGGTGTCGTACGCGTAGAAGCGCGCCGGGTCGGCCGGGTCGGCGAGCGGGGTGGCGCCCTTGGGGCAGGTGGCGACCTCGGACCAGGTCGCGCCGTTGTCCGTGGAGCGCTGGGCCGGGTACTTGGTGCCGTCCCAGTGCACGAAGGTCCACAGCAGCACGCTGCCGTCCGCGTTGGTGGCGATCGGTCCCGGCGCGTCCTTGGCCGGGGCGGGCTGGGTCGCGAAGGGCGCCCAGGTCTTGCCGCCGTCGTTCGAGAAGGCGCCGTTGCCGTGGTCGCCGAAGCCCGTGCGGACGACGTACGACGGTCTGGCCGCCGCCTGGGCGAGTCCCGTCGCCGACCCGAACACCGGGTTCGAAGCCATTCCCCGCGAAGGCGAGGCGGTCAGCCGCTCGTGGTACATCACCCCGATGTCCCCGAGGCCGCTGAGCAGGTGCGCCTCGCCGGTCGGGGGCGAGATGAGCAGACGTACGGAGGTCTCCTCCAGGCCGCGGATCTGCGGGGCCCAGTGCTTGAGGTCCCGGGTGCCGTAGAGGGTGGCGCCGGTGCCGTAGACGACGTGCTTCGAGTCGTACGGGTCGACGGCGACGGCCTGGATCCACCAGCCGAACTTGGGCTTGTCGGCGCCGAAGGTGAGGAACGGGGTCTCGGAGACGTCGAGGACCGCGGAGTCCTTCAGGGACGTCCAGGTGCGGCCGCCGTTCGTGGTCCGGTACAGGGTGTCCACCGCCGCCCAGCGGTTGTTGGTGGAGACGACCACCGTGCCGGGGCGGCGGGCGTCCACGGAGACCCCGCCGTACCCGAAGGTGTCGGCGGAACCGTCGCTCGTCGTCCCGCCCGGCTTCACGGGCGTGACGTCGGTCCACCTGCCGCTCGCCGTGGCCAGCTTGTGCACGCTGCCGTCGGACTGCCCGTTGGGCCCGGGGGCGTTGGCGTAGGTGACGTACAGCTCGCGGGTGTGGCAGTCGTAGGCGGCCCGGATCGGCACCTTGGCGTTCGTGCCGGAGGGCTGTCCGGCGACGGCTTCCCAGGTGGTTCCGTCGGAGGTGCGGTACAGGTTGGCCGACGTCCCGTCGGAGTCGCCCCAGCCGGCGTACAGCGTGCGTCCGGCGGCGACGAGGAGGGTGACGCCCTGGCCGCCGGCGGTGGGCGCCCCCGGGAAGGTGTTCGCGGTAACCCAGGTGGCGCCCCGGTCGGTGGACTTGAGCAGCCCGTCGTGCCGGGTCCCGAGCCACAGCGTGTCGCTGTCCCGGGGGTCGACGAGCAGCCGCTCCCCGGTTCCCCGCCCGTCCTCGTTCCCGCCGAGCTTCACGGAGAGGTCGGTCCGGGCCCAGGTGGCACCGCGGTTCTCGGAGCGCAGTACGGCGCCGTTGCCGGCCCACGACTGGGCGTAGGTGCCGAGCGCGAGGTAGACCCGGTCGGGGTGGGCGGGGTCGACGGCCATGGCCTCGACACCGAGGAGGTTCCAGTCGTCCCACCCGAGGTCGTCGTTGAGCGGGGTCCAGCGCGCGCTCCGGTCGTCCCACCGGTAGGCCCCGCCGATGTCGGTCCGGGCGTAGGCGAGCCCGCGGACGGAGGGGTGGAAGAGGACGCCGGTGACGAAGCCGGTACCGCCGATGGCGACTTGGCGCCAGCGGTAGGAGGGGGTGGCGGCCGCGGCGGCTCCCGGGAAGGCCGGAACCGCGGTGATCGCAGCGGCGGCCACGGTCCCCGCAAGAACGGCACGCCGACTGATCCTGGACGAAAGCATGACAAACCTCGCTCTGAACTAAGGGGAAGCGAACGCCCCTCAGGGGCGCGGGGAACTGCGCGACAGGCCAGGACGGACCAGCGGCCGCCAAACGATCGGAAACCCCCGTTGACTAGGCGCCGGTCACCCCTTCACCGCACCGGTCAACATGCCCTTCTTGAAGTGCCGCTGGACGAACGGAGAGGCCACCGCCACCGGGATCAACGCCAGCACCATCACGGCCATCTGCAGCCCCAGCGCCGACAACTGGCCGGTACGCACCGCTTGTTGCAGCCCGGTCGGCGCTTCCGTGTTCTTCTGCACGAGCTGAATGAGCACGTTCTGCAGCGGCATCATCGACTGGTCACTCAGATAGATGGACGCGTTGAACCACGCACTCCAGTACCCCACGGCGTAGAACAGCGAGATCACCGCCAGCACTGCCCGCGACAGCGGCATGACGATGGTCAGCAGGATCCGCATGTCACCGGCCCCGTCGATCCGCGCGGACTCGGTGAGTTCCGGCGAGATCCCCATGAAGAAGGCCCGCAGCACCAGGATGTTGAAGACGCTCACCGCGCTCGGCAGGATCAGCGACAGATAGGTGTCGGTGAGCCCCAGCGACTGCACCAGCAGGTAGGTCGGGATGAGCCCGGCCCCGAAGAACATCGTCGCCATCATGGTCATCAGGAAGAATCGGTGCCCCAGGCTCCCCGGCCGCGACAGGCCGTATGCGGCCAGCACCGACACCGCCATCGAGAACAGCGTGCCGACGAGGGTGACCCCGATCGACACCATGATGGCCCGGCTGACCTGCCCTCCGCTGAGCAGTTCCTTGTAGTTGACGAAGGTGATGCCCTGCGGGATTACGACGAGTCCGCCGACCCGGTCGATCACCGGCTTCGGGGAGAGGCTGGTGACGATGACGATCCACAGCGGACCGAGCACACCCAGGCAGCACAGGAGGAGAAGGCCGCCCTTCGCGGTGAGTCCGGCCTTGTTCGGGGCCTCCTCCCACGCGGGCCGTGCGGGCGCCTTGAGGCTGCGGACGAGCGTCGTGTTCAGGCTCACTTCTGGTACACCCCCTGCTCGCCCAGCAGGTGCGCGAACTTGTTCGCGCCCAGGACGAGACACACTCCGATGACTCCCTTGACGAGGCCGACCGCGGCCGCGTAGCTGAAGTCGCCGTTCTGGATACCCATGTTCCACACGTAGGTGTCGAGGACCTCGCTGGCCCCGGCCCCGACGGCGTATCGCTGGAGCAGGAACTGCTCGAAGCCGACACTGAGCGCGTCACCGACCCTGAGGACCAGCAGCAGCGCGATCACCGGGCGCAGCGCGGGCAGCGTCACGTGCCACATCCGGCGCCAGCGCCCGGCGCCGTCCATGGCGGCGGCCTCGTACAGGTCGGTGCTGACCGCGGCCAGCGCGGCGAGGAAGACGATGATCCCCCAGCCGGCGTCCTTCCAGACGGCCTGCGCGGTGACCAGGTACTTGAACAGACCCGCGTTGGTCATCAGGTCGAAGCCGCTCCAGCCGTGGTCCTCCAGGGTCTGGGCGATGATGCCCGCGCCGCCGAAGATCTGCTGGAACACGGTGACGACCAGGACCCACGAGAAGAAGTGCGGCAGATACATGATCGCCTGGGCCACGGCCCGGACCCTCGGCCGGATCACGCTGTTGATGAGCAGCGCGAGGGCGATGGGGACCGGGAAGAACAGCACCAACTGGAGCCCGAACAGCACGATCGTGTTCTTCGCGGCGCTCCAGAACAGCGGGTCGTCGATCATCCGCGAGAACTGCTCCACCCCCACCCAGGGGCTGTGGAAGATCGCGGTGACGCCGTTGCTGGAGATGTACGGGTCGTAGTCCTGGAAGGCGACGACGTTGCCGAGCAGCGGGACGTAGTTGAAGAGCAGGAGCAGGAGGATGACGGGCAACGTCATCAGGATGAGTGTGCGGTCGCGGCGCAGCCGGACCATGAAGGGAACCTTGCTCGCCTTGGCCGCCTTGTGCGGCACCCGCTCCTTCGCCACCGCGGCGGCGACCGCGGCCGTCGGTTCCTCGACGGCCGCGGGGGGACGAGTCCCGTCGGGCCTGCTCCCGGCCGTGAGAGACATCAGTGGCCGCTGCCGTTCTTGTCGATGAGCTCCTTGTACCAGTCGCGCAGCTTGTCGCCGCCGGAGGACTTCCAGGTGGAGATGGCGGCCTGGACGTCGGACAGCTTGCGGTTGCCGCGCACGTAGTCGAGTTCCAGCTGCTCGAACTGGCTGGAGAGGTTCGCGTAGCGGGTCGGCTCCACGATGTTCATGCCGAAGGTGGACGTCTTCTTCATGAAGGCACCCATCCGCTGCTGCCACTCGACCTGCTTGCGTGCGGTCTCGGGGAAGTCGGGGTGGGCGTAGTAGGCGGCCGGCGCGGCCAGCATCACCCAGGCGTTGAGCACCTCGGAGTTGCCGAGGTCGTTCTTGACGGGCACGCCGTTCTTGACGGTGTAGTGGGTGCCCTCGACACCGTAGTCGACGAGCATCCGCTCCTTGGTGCCGTAGGGCGCGGCAGCGAAGTCAGCGGCGGCAAGAGCGTTCTCGATGGTCGCCTTGGAGGCGCCCTTGCGGATCATCGACCAGATGCCGGCGGGCTGTGCCGCCCACAGCTTCGGGTCACCGCCGTCGGCGCCGAAGATGTCCATGCCCTCGATCTCGAAGTCCGGGTTGGAGGCGGCCTGTTCGGCGGTCTTGCCGTACCAGCTGGCGATGTTGTCGTTGTAGACGAGAACCTGCCCGGCGGTGAAGCGCTGACCCTGGTCTCCGGTGCGCGCCTTGTCGTCGGGGTGGACCACTCCCGCGTCGAAGAGCTTGCGGACCCACTCCAGGGCTTCGAGGTACTCGGGCTGCTCGACACGATAGGTCAGCTTGCCGTCGTCGCCGATGTTCCAGCCGACCGTCCCGGAACCGCGGACGCCGAAGATGTTCCACGCGGTCCAGCTCATGTCGGCGCAGGCCCAGACCTTGGCCTTGGCGCTGGTGGCTTCCTTCGCCCAACTGAGGAACTCGTCGGGCGACTTGGGGACCGAGTAGCCCTTCTTGTCAAAGATGTCCTTGCGATAGAAGGGGGTGATGAAGCCGGCGGTGGCCGAGGGCATCGGGATACCGCGCAGCGCGCCGCCGAAGATGCCCATGCGCCAGGCGTCGGAGGGGATCGCGGCCAGGTTCGGGTACTTCTTGACCTTGTCGCCCGCCAGGTAGGGGCCGAGGTCCATGAACTTCGCGGTGACGGCGTTGGCGATCTTGCCCACCAGTTCCCAGCCGGGCACGACCACCATGTCCGGTATGGAGCTGGAGGCGAGGACCGCGCCCAGCTTCTCTCCGTAGGTGTTGCCGTCCTGGTTCTGCCACGTGATCTTGGTGCCCGCGGCCGCGTCGAGCGCCTTGTAGTAGGCGCAGCCGGCCTTCGGCGGGGAGCCCCAGAACGGGGACATGATCTTGAAGGGGGCGCCGGTGCCGAGCTTCTCCGGGACCGAGGCCTTGAGAGCGGCGAGGTCTACCTTGCCGGTGTAGCCGGCGGCCGAGCCGTTCTTCGACGGCAGGTCCGGGTTCGCGACCGTGCTGGCGACGAACGCCGGGAGCAGCTTGTCCGCGGCCTTGCCCGACGTGGTCCCCTCGCGCTCGCCACCGCCCGAATCCCCGCAGGCGGCAAGCAGCGGCATCCCGCCCGCCACCGCGGCGGTGGCGACCGCCGTCGAGGCGAGGAAGCTTCTCCGGCTGGGCCCGGACGGACCGGAGGAGGGGGAAGCGGCGTTCGGCGTCATTGCGTCAACCCTTCATGGCGCACCAGGACACCCGGCGGTGGAGCCGTCGGCTGCGGTGTCTTGAGTGGAACTGGCTGAGCTGAAGCGATGCTTCGACCGTGTGACGGAATCCGTAGTCGAAGCGCTTCGATGTTGCTGTGAGGTTAAGTGAACACCCAGGGGTACACAAGGGTCGATCCCAAGATTCCTGCGCGGTAGGAGAGGTGACCTTTTCTTATGCACCGCTTGAAGTGACGGTGTCGATCTCTTGACACCCACCCGGGTGCCGAATGAGCATCGAAGCGCTTCGAAAGCATCGAATCGATCCATCGCAAGGGGATCCCCACGTGACCGCACACCCGCCGCACACTCCGCCGTTTCGCGATCCGCACCTGTCGTTCGCGAAGCGCATCGACGATCTGCTGTCGCGGCTGACCCTCGACGAGAAGATCGGATTCCTGCACCAGTTCGTCCCGGCCGTCGAACGGCTCGGCATCGCCGCGTTCCGCACCGGCCAGGAGGCGCTGCACGGCGTCGCGTGGATGGGCCCGGCGACGGTCTTCCCGCAGGCGGTGGGCCTCGGCGCGACCTGGAACACCGATCTCGTACGGCGGGTCGGCGAGGCGGTGTCCAAGGAGGTCCGGGCGATGCGCGCCCGCGACGACAGGGTCGGCCTCAACATCTGGGCCCCGACCGTCAATCTGCTCCGGCACCCGCTGTGGGGCCGCAACGAGGAGGGCTATTCGGAGGACCCGAAGCTCACCTCGGCCATCGCCACCGCCTACACCCACGGGCTGCGCGGCGACCACCCCACCTACTGGCGCACGGCCCCGGTGCTCAAGCACTGGCTGGCCCACAACAACGAGACGGACCGGGCCACTTCGTCGAGCTCGGTGCGTCCGCGCGTGCTGCACGAGTACGACCTGCGTGCCTTCCGCGAGACGGTCGAAGCGGGCGCGGTGGCCGGTGTGATGCCGGCGTACAACCTCGTCAACGGCCGCCCCAACCACGTCTCGCCGTATCTGCGTGAGCACCTGCGTGCCTGGACGCAGGAGGAGCTGCTGGTCTGCTCGGACGCGGGCGCACCCTCCAACCTGGTCGATCACGAGCACTACTTCGACACCCACGAGGAGGCCACCGCGGCCTCCCTCAGGGCCGGCGTCGACAGCTTCACCGACCACGGCACGGACAGCTCGCAGATCATCGCGCGCATCCAGGGGGCCCTCGACCAGGGCCTGTTGACCGAGGCCGAGATCGACACCGCGGTCCGCCGGCAGCTCTCGGTCCGCTTCCGCCTCGGCGAGTTCGACCCGGAGCACGACCCGCACGCCGACGTCCGGGACTTCGACACCCCGGCGCACCGGGCGCTCGCCCAGGAGGCCGCCGAGCAGGCGATCGTGCTGCTCAGGAACGACGGCGTGCTCCCGCTCGCCCCCGACACCCGGCTCGCCGTCGTCGGCCTGCTCGCCGACGAGTGCAAGCTGGACTGGTACAGCGGCACGCTCATCCACCGCTCCACCCCGCTTGAGGGGCTGTACGAGCGGTTCGGCGCCGAGCGGGTGGAGTTCGCGGAGGGCGTGGACCGGGTCCGGCTCAAGACCTCCGCCGGGACGTTTCTGCACGTCCTGGCCGCCGAGAACGCCTCCGAGAACGACGAGGACGCGACGCGCGGCGCCCAGGGCGCCCTGGACCCGGCGCTGCTCGCGGGGCGCACGGACCTGCCCCCGCTGACGACCGACGCGACCGGTACCGAGTTCGCCCTGATCGACTGGGACGAGGGCGTCCTCACGCTGCGCGCCCCCGACGGCCGCTATCTCTCCGTCGCCGAGGACGGCTACCTGCGCGCCTCCGCCGACCAGCCCGGAGGCTGGGTCGTCCAGGAGACCTTCCGCCTGGAACCGCACGGCAGCGGTCACCTCCTCAGGCACCTCGGTACGGGCCGCCACGTCACTGTCGCCGCGGACGGAGTGAAGGTTGCCGCCGAAAACGACGGGAACGACGGGAACGCGGAAACCTTCACGCTGATCATCGCCGAACGCGGCGAGGACGCAGTGACCCGGGTCACGTCCGAGGCGGACGTCGTCCTGGTCGTCGCGGGCAACGACCCGCACATCAACGGCCGCGAGACCGAGGACCGCGCCTCCCTGCGGCTGCCGGCCCACCAGGAGCGCCTGCTGCGGGCGGCCCGCGCCGCGAACCCCCGGACCGTGCTGGCCCTGGTCTCGGCCTACCCGTACGCCGTCGACACGTCGGACCTGGCCGCGGCCCTGTGGACGGCCCACGGCGGCCAGGCGGCCGGTACCGCCCTGGCCCGCGTCCTGGCCGGTGACGTCTCCCCCGCCGGCCGCCTCCCGCAGACCTGGTACGAGAGCGACGCGGACCTGCCGGGCCTGCTCGACTACGACGTCATCGGCAGCCGCCAGACCTACCTGTACTTCGAGGGCACACCCCTGTTCCCGTTCGGGCACGGGCTGTCGTACACGTCCTTCTCGTACGGTGACCTGGACGTGCGGATCGACGACGGGACCGCGCACGTCTCGTTCACGATCACGAACACCGGTGACGTCACCGCCGACGAGGTCGCCCAGCTCTACACCCGGGCGATCGACCCGGCCCTCCCCCGCCCGCGCCGTGAGCTGGTGGCCCACCGGCGGGTGACGCTCGCCCCGGGCGCCGAGGAGGAGCTGTCCTTCGAAGCCCCGCTGCGCGCCTTCGAGTTCTGGGACGTGGCGCAGGGCCGGTGGCGACGGGAGCCGGGCCCGTACGAACTCCTGGCCGGTGCCTCCAGCGAGGACATCCGGCTGCGCACGACGGTGCTGCTCGACGGCGAGCCCGCCGCACCACGGCCCGTGCTCCAACGGAGCCTGGAAGGAGCGGACTTCGACGAAGGGAGCGGTGTCGAGATCGTCGACCGGACGAGGACGGCGGGCGACGCGGTGACGGCCGGCGACGGCGGTCACGGCGAACTGGTCTACCGGGACTGCGACTTCGGCGACGGCGTCACCGAGGTGCGGGTGACCGTGTCCGGCAAGGGCTCCATCGAGCTGTCACTGGACGGGGGCGCGGTGCTCGCCACCTGGGAGGTGGCGGAGTCCGACTCCGGACCGTACGACTACACCACCCTCGGCGCCGGGATCGCCGCCGAGGGCGTGCACGACGTGCACCTCGGGCTGCGCGGCCCGCTGCGGCTCGCGCACGTCGGCTTCTCCGGTTGAGGGACCGGAACGGCTGACGGCAAGAAGAGGCCCGGCACCGGAAGGCATCGGTGCCGGGCCTCTTCGGGGACCCTATATGAAAATGATTCCCGTTAGCTAGAGGGCGAGCCCCGTCAGCACCAGCACCCGCTCGTACGTGTAGTCGTCCATCGCGAACCGCACGCCCTCGCGGCCCACACCGGACTGCTTGACACCGCCGTACGGCATCTGGTCGGCACGGTAGGAGGGCACGTCACCGATGACCACGCCGCCGACCTCAAGAGCGCGATGGGCGCGGAAGGCGGCCTGCAGGTCGTGGGTGAACACCCCTGCCTGGAGGCCGTACTTGGAGGCGTTGACAGCGGCGAAGGCAGCAGCCTCGCCGTCCGCCTTCTGCACGGTGAGGACGGGTCCGAAGACCTCCTCGCAGGAGATCGTCGTGTCGGCCGGGACGTCGGTGAGGACGGTCGGCGCGTAGGAGGCGCCGTCGCGGTCGCCGCCGGTGAGCAGGGTGGCGCCCGCCTCGACGGCCTCCTTCACCCACGCCTCGACGCGCACCGCCGCGTCCTCGCTGACCAGCGGGCCGACATCGGTCCTGTCGTCGCCCGGGTCGCCGGTGACCTGGGCCTCGACGGCGGCGACGATCCGCGGCAGCAGCCGGTCGTACACCGACGCGTCGGCGATCACCCGCTGCACGGAGATGCAGGACTGGCCGCCCTGGTAGTTGGAGAAGGTCGCGATGCGGCTCGCGGCCCAGTCGAGGTCCTCGTCGCTCGCCCAGTCGCCGAGGACGACCGCGGCGCCGTTGCCGCCCAGCTCCAGGGTGCAGTGCTTGCGGGGCACCGAGTCCATGATCGCGTAACCGACCTTCTCGGAACCGGTGAAGGAGATCACCGGCAGCCGCTCGTCCTGGACCAGGGCGGGCATCCGGTCGTTCGGGACGGGCAGGATGCTCCACGCGCCGGCGGGCAGCTCGGTCTCGGCCAGGAGGTCGCCGATGATCAGCCCGGACAGCGGGGTCGCCGGGGCCGGCTTCAGGATGATCGGCGCGCCGGCCGCGATCGCCGGGGCGATCTTGTGGGCGCAGAGGTTGAGCGGGAAGTTGAAGGGCGCGATCCCGAGCACGACCCCCTTCGGGAAGCGCCGGGTCAGCGCGAGCCGGCCCTGGCCGCCGAGGTCGGTGTCCAGGCGCTGGGCCTCACCCCCGTTGAACCGCCGGGCCTCCTCCGCGGCGAAGCGGAACACCGATACGGCACGGCCGACCTCCCCCCGGGCCCACTTGACCGGCTTGCCGTTCTCGGCGGAGATCAGCCGCGCGATCTCCTCGGTGCGCTCGACGAGCCTGCGGCTGACGTGGTCGAGGGCGGCGGCGCGGACGTGGGCGGGAGTGGCGGCGAACTCGTCCCGTACGGCGTACGCGGCGGCCACGGCCTCCTCGATCTGCTCGTCGTCCGGCACGGCGACCTTGCCGACGAGCCGGCCGTCCCACGGGGAGGTGACGTCGAAGGTGTCCTCGCCGGTGACCTGGCGGCCGGCGAGCCAGAAGGCGTGGGTGGAAGTCATGTCCCCACGGTAGGGCCGGGAGGGCGGGATCGAATTTGTCCGGGGTGTAGCAGTGAGGCACCTGGACACTCCGGTTCGGCACTCCCGGTGAGGCCTACTCCGCCGAGGCCGTCTTCAGCGCCAGCCACAGCTCCATGCGTACGTCCGGATCGTCCAGGGAGCGGCCCAGGATCTCCTCGACCCGGCGCATCCGGTATCGCAGGGTGTGCCGGTGAACGCCCAGGTCGGCGGCGGCCGCGTCCCACTGGCCATGCCGGGAGAGCCAGGCCCGCAGCGAGGCGGCCAGGTCGCCCCGGCCGGTCGCGTCGTGCTCGTACAGCGGCCGCAGCAGCCCGTCCGCGAAGGCCCGCACCGCGTCGTCGGCCAGCAGCGGCAGCACCGATCCGGAGGCCAGCTGTTCGTGCTCGACGTACACCCGGCCCCGCCGCCGGGCCACCGAGAGTGCCTGCTCGGCCTGCTTGTAGGCGGCCGCTGCGGCGATCGGTCCGGCGGGGGCCGAGACGCCGACGACCAGTTCGTCCTCGTCCCCGGCGCCGGCCTGCTCGCGCGTCCGCGCCGCCTCCAGCGCCACCGCGTACTCCGCGCACGCGGTGACGGCGGCCCCGCCGTCCGCGGCCAGCACCACCAGCCGCTCCCCCTCGGGCACCACGAGCACGCTCTCCCCGGAGCGGGCCGCCGCGGACTCCACGATCTCGGTGAGCGCCCCGAGCGGATCGCCGTTCGTGTCGGCGGCCGCGGCGAGCGCGGCGGCGGACGGGACCCGGGCGGGGGTGTCGGCGGCGATCCGCACCGACGACACGACCGCCGTCTCCGCCACGACAAGCCGGAAGGGCGCGTCCAGGAGCCCGCCGTACAGGTCGCCCGCGACGGTGCGCGCGTGCTCCGGCTCACCCGCCAGCAGCATCCGCAGTACGGCCGTCCCGATCCGTTGCTCGGCGGCCTGCAGCGAGCGGGAGCGCTCGGTGGTGAGCGTCAGCAGTGCGATCGCCGAGTGCACCGCGTAGCGCTCCGCCGTACCGAGCGCGGCGGCCGTCCCCACCGCCAGCGCGGCCCGCGGCCGCCGACCGGTGCCCAGGGAGTGCAGCTCCACACGGTCGTCGTTGTCACCGGTGCCGGACCCCCCGACCACGGAGGAGGCGGGCGCGGGCCGCTCCCGCAGGCGTTCCACGTCGGCGGTGAGGCGCGCGGCCCGGCGCCCTGCCCACTCCGGCGCGGCGGCGACGACGGCGCCCGAGGCGTCGTAGAGCGCCGCCCAGCCGTCCACCTGGGAGGCGAGCGCGGCGAGCAGCCCTTCCGGGCCGTCGGTCAGCGCCTGCCTGGTCAGTTCGCGCTGGGCGGCGAAGCCAGCGGTGACGGACCGGTACTGGTCGGCCGCGATCGCCGCGGACACGGCCTTGCTGATGGCGAGGAAGGGGGTGCGGCGCGGCACTTCGAGCAGGGGGAGCCCCTCGTCGCGGGCCGCGTCGAGCAGGGCCTCGGGGATCTCGTCGTAGTTGACCCCGACGGCGAACCCGAGTCCCACCACACCGGCCCCGGCCAGCCGCTTCACATACCGCCGCATCGCCTCCGGGTCCTCCGCGTCCAGCTTCAGGGCGGTGATCAGCAGCAGCTCCCCGCCCTCCATGTAGGGGACGGGATCGGCGAGCTCGCTCACGTGCGCCCAGCGGACGGGGACGTCCAGCCGGTCCTCGCCCGCGCGCACGGTCAGCTTGAGCGCGGAGTGGTGGACCAGCGAGGCGAGGGTGGGTGGCATGGGGCCCTGGGCCTTCGAAGAGGTGTGCGGAGGAGCGAGCGGAGGAACGTGCGGAGGCGAGTGATCTTTTGGCCGCCGTGTATGAACGACCTGTGACGATTCTGCCTCACCGTACGGTCCTCAGGTCACGTCATCCCCGCAGATCCACCAGCAGTGGCGGCGCGTGCTCACCCGTCACGGTGGTCAGCGACAGCACCGCGTGCCCGGGGGGCACCGCGTGCGCCAGCTCGGAGGCGGACCACCGTTCCCGCTCGACCTGCCGTACGGTCACCGCCCGCGCGGTCGGCGCCTTGCCGGTGATGACCTGGCGCACCGCGTGCAGCACCTTGCCGGCCGGGGTCTCGGCGATGATCTGCCGGTCGGTGACGTCCCGCGCCTCGATCCACTCCTTGCCCCACACCTCGGCGAAGTCCTGCCCGTCCCACGGGGTGAGCCCGGACAGCGCCATGCGGCACCCGATGGCGCCGAGCAGGGGCCCGCGCAGCGGTCGCGGTACGTCGTCCAGCGTCCGCAGCGTCAGCACCACTCCCGCGTTGCCGGACCGCAGCCGCTGCACTCCGCGTACCGCTTCGGGGGTCACGATCCCCGTGGCGTCGTCGACGACCAGGCAGGCGAACAGCGAGCGGTCCTCGCGCACCGCGACGCTCGCCGTGAACTGCGCGAGCACCAGCCGCGCCAGAATCCGGGAGGCGTCGGCGTGTCCGCGCTGGGGCAGGTCGATCCGGACCCGGACGGGGTGGTCGAGGGCCTTCAGCGAGAACGGCCGCGACTGCCCGGACGGGTCGGAGCCCGCACTGTGGAAGAACGACGCGAACGCGGGCCGGTCGAGCAGCGCGATCCGGTCCGCGAGGATGCCCCCCACATCCCCCGGATTCCCCATCTGCCGCTCCCGCGCGTCGAGTTCCCGCAGCAGCGACTCCTGCCCGGAGTCCTCGAGCCCCTTCCGCAGCGCGGCCATCGGCCCGGGCGCCCCGTCGAGCAGCTGCCGCAGCTCCGGTACGGAGGGGAAGCGGCCGTGGACCGCCCGGAACGGCCCGAGGAGCTGGGCGAGCACGGTGGTGGACCGCCGGGTGTCGCCCCCCTGGTGCGGCTCGGCGAGGTCCCCGACCAGCGCCTCGGCGAGCACGGCCGCGGCCTCGTCCGGATCGGTCGTGCCCCCGTACAGGTCGAGGTCGTACACCGAGTCCGGATTCCCGATCTGTACGACGACGTCGTAGGCGTCGGCCGGTCCGAGCCCCGCGCCCGCGGCACCGACCACCACGACGGCGGCCCGCCCGGCGAGCGCGTGCAGACACAACGACTCGGCGATCGGCCTGATGACGGTCCCGGTCTTCCCGGACCCGGCCGGCCCGACGGCGAGCAGCGAGGTCCCGAGCAGCTCGGGGCCGAGCCCGAGCCCGGCCCCCCGGTAGGCGTACGGGTTGCGGGCGTCGTCTGCGGTGGTCCCCAGCCGCACCTGGCCGGTGAGGAGATCATGCCGGGCGAGCCGGGCGGGCAGGTCCCGCTCCCCGGACGGGTGCAGACAGGCGGCGGCGCCCTCCTGGAGCACGGCACCGGTGAACGTGGCGAGGCTGAACCGACCACTGCGCACGCCCTGCCAGGCCCGCGCGATCCGGGCATGGTCCACGTCCCGCATCAACCCGGCCCTGGCCTCGGCGGCAAGCCGCTCGGCGGCATCGACGGCACCGGCGGCCCGGAGCTGGGGCCATTCGGCGGGGTCCTGCTCGGGGGCGGGCGGCGACTCTTGAGCGGGAGCGGCCGGACGCCAGGCGGGGGGGCCGTAGCGACGCCAGACCTCGCCCCAGCGGCTGATCTTCCCGAAGACCATGAAGATCGCGGTGAAGAAGAGTCCTTCATAGACATACGAGAGGGAGCTCAGCCACCCGGCGCGCCCCAGTGTCCACGAGTCCGGAGCCATCACGAACCAGGGCCACAGCCAGAATCCGCCCAGGTATCCGTTGTACAGCAGGGAGCAGAGAAGCCATCCGCAGAGGAACCCGATCACGGCACCGCTGAGCAGCTGCCGCGTCGGGATTTGCTCCGGCTCCTTCTCAGGCCTGGGACGATGACCGAACCGCCACACACCGGGCGCGGCCTCAGGGCGCGGGGCCCGAAGCCAGCTCAGAAACGCCGAACCGTCCGGCAGCGGGGGCACTCCGGGCGCCTGGGACGGCATCGGCGGCATCCCCGACCGTGCCCGCGGCACAGGATTCGCATGCGTACCCCGCGCGTCCTGCGTCCCGTCGCTGTCCATCGCCCCTGCTCCCTGACCAGCCGTTCCGTCCACCGTCAGCGGCCAATCTAACGCCCCCGCCAGGGGAGTTCACTGCTTACGTGGCCGGGCGTCGTGGCCGGCGCCATGTCCACCGCGGACAACCCGTTCTCCGGACAACGCCCACATGGAGCATGCCCACCCCCCCGTCCCCGGCCTAGCCTGCGAGAAGAGAAGTAAGCGCCCGCACCACCCCAGGAGCCCCTCATGACCGCACTTCCGCAGGAGCGCCGCGTCGTCACCGCCATCCCCGGACCCAAGTCGCAGGAGCTGCAGGCCCGCCGGGTCGCCGCGGTCGCGCAGGGTGTGGGGTCCGTACTGCCCGTCTTCACGGCGCGCGCGGGCGGCGGGATCATCGAGGACGTCGACGGGAACCGGCTGATCGACTTCGGTTCGGGCATCGCCGTGACGTCCGTCGGCGCCTCCTCCGAGGCCGTCGTGCGCAGGGCCTCCGCCCAGCTCGCCGACTTCACCCACACCTGTTTCATGGTCACCCCGTACGAGGGCTACGTGGAGGTCGCCGAGGCCCTCGCCGAGCTCACCCCGGGTGACCACGCCAAGAAGTCGGCCCTGTTCAACAGCGGCGCCGAGGCCGTCGAGAACGCCGTCAAGATCGCGCGGGCGTACACCAAGCGGCAGGCCGTCGTCGTGTTCGACCACGGCTACCACGGCCGCACCAACCTCACCATGGCGCTGACCGCGAAGAACATGCCGTACAAGCACGGCTTCGGACCCTTCGCCCCCGAGGTCTACCGCGTGCCCGTCGCGTACGGCTACCGCTGGCCCACCGGCCCCGAGAACGCCGGCCCCGAGGCCGCCGCCCAGGCCATCGACCAGATCACCAAGCAGGTCGGCCCGGATAACGTCGCCGCGATCATCATCGAGCCCGTTCTCGGCGAGGGCGGCTTCATCGAACCGGCGAAGGGCTTCCTGCCGGCGATCAGCAAGTTCGCCGAGGACAACGGCATCGTCTTCGTCGCCGACGAGATCCAGTCCGGCTTCTGCCGCACCGGCCAGTGGTTCGCCTGCGAGGACGAGGGCATCGTCCCGGACCTGATCACCACCGCCAAGGGCATCGCCGGCGGTCTTCCGCTCGCCGCGGTCACCGGGCGCGCCGAGATCATGGACGCCGCCCACGCGGGCGGCCTCGGCGGCACGTACGGCGGCAACCCGGTCGCGTGCGCCGGCGCGCTCGGCGCCATCGAGACGATGAAGGAGCTCGACCTCAACGCGCGTGCGAAGGCGATCGAGGCCACGATGAAGGCCCGGCTGACCGCGATGGCCGAGAAGTTCGACATCGTCGGCGACATCCGCGGCCGCGGCGCCATGATCGCCATCGAGCTCGTCAAGGACCGTACGACCAAGGAGCCGAACCCGGAGGCGACCGCCGCGCTCGCCAAGGCCTGCCACCAGGAGGGCCTGCTGGTCCTGACCTGTGGCACCTACGGCAACGTGCTGCGCTTCCTGCCCCCGCTCGTCATCGGCGAGGACCTGCTGAACGAGGGCCTCGACATCATCGAGCAGGCCTTCACCCGCATCTGACGTCACAGGCAGGCCTCGCATCCGTTGGGATTCCGGGGCTGCGGTGGCGAGAGGCAGAGGGTGTGAAGAAGGTGTGCGAGGTGGTCGTGAGGACGGGATTCTGCCTGTCGTACGCCGTCGCCCTGCCGTAGGTTCTACCCAGATGAGAGATACACCCCGCCCACAGGGGACTGTGGGTGACATCAGGACGGGGCCTCCCCAGCTTCGACCTGGTCGTGCCCTCGCGCACACAACTGGAGCTTCCGGCTCCGGATCTCCTCACCGATCGGACAGTCGCCCGCCCCAAACCCCCCGGGGCGGCCGACGAACCGATCTGATCGGCCGCCCCGGAACCACCCCCCCTGTTCCGGGGCGGCCGGCCTTCCTCATCCTCCTTCTCGGAATTCCGGCCCTCCTCTTCGCCCTGATCACCTGGCAGGTCGTCGAGGACGGGCCGCTTCTGCGTGTCGACGAGCGGATCAGCCGCGCCCTGATCCATCCGGACCGTGTCTCGGCGGGACTCGCCGACCTGGGCAATGTCGAGGTCGCGCTCCCGGTCCTGGTCGTGGCTCTGCTCTGGTCGGCCCGGCAGGCCCGCCGCGCCGGAACGGACCGCTGGTGGCTGCCGTCCACCGCGGCGGCCGCCTTGATGGCCCTGGTCCCGGCCCTGGTGGTCCCCCTGAAGGAACTCACCGACCGCCCGGGCACGGTCGTGTCGCCCGGGACCGGCTACTACCCCTCGGGCCACACCGCCACGGCGGCCGTCGCGTACGGCGCCGCCACCCTCCTGGTCCTGCCCTGGCTCCGGTCCGCCCGGACCCGCCGCGCACTCGTCATCGGCTACGGCCTTCTCGTCCTCGGCGTCTCCTTCGGCCTGGTCCGCCGCGGCTGGCACTGGCCCCTGGACGTGGTGGGCAGCTGGTGCCTGTGCACAGTGCTGCTTCAGCTCCTGGCGATGGCCTTCAGGCGCTACGGTCGAAAGCCGGCACAGGACGAGAGCACATAGCCGGTCGCGAGACGGCGGCCGGGACCGGGGGGAAGCACCATGCCCGACGAGCAGCACAAGGTGACGGTCACCTTCGAGAACCACGACTTCGCACTGACGCCGTCACCGGGCGAGGTCGTCCTCCCCCTCTACGGCAGCAAGATCCACCACGATCCACAGTGCGGCCATCTCACCGACGGCGACGCGCTTCCCCGTTTCCCGGACCCGGACCGCCTGCTGTGGCGGCGACTCATCGACTCGGCACCGTCCCACGACACGGCTGCCCGCACCGCGTTCGCCAAGTCCATCGGCCTCCTCGGCGGCTCGGGACAGCCCCTCACCAGCGCGTGCAGCTGCGTGCTGCGCCCCATCTCGCCGCACCAGGCCGCGACGATGCGGCCGTGGCCCCTGGACGAAGCGGTCCGCGCCTTCGACAGTGACCGCTTCGCGGGGGAACTGCGCGCAATGAAGGAGGCGGCCGAGGACGTACGCCGTGACTTCCCCTGGGAGGACTGGCCGACCCTGCCGCTGGAGCGGTACGCCCTCGGGCAGGGGGACAGCGCGAACACCCGGCCGTACTGCTATCTGCTGGAGTTCGGCAGCAAGGCACTCGGCAGCATCGCAGGCGGCTCCTCGACCAAGCACCTCATCTACCAACGCAGCCAGGACGGTTCCTGGTGGCACGACTCGCGCTACGCCGACGAGCAGGAGGCCTGGCAGGCCGTACGGTCCGGGATCGTCGCGGCCGTGACCGCCGCCCGCGACGGCCGGATCGCCGACATCGACACCATCGACGCGGTGCGCTCGGGCCCCGCCCTGGTCGCCAAGACGCTGCGGATCTACGCGCCAGAGGTCTCCCTCGCGGTCTACGGCCACGATGTCGTACGGCACTTCGTCCACCATCTCACCGGCGAGCCCGTGCCCAAACTGGACCGGTTCGCGCTTCACGCGCGGCTGAGGGAGGTCATCGACGCCGATCAGCGGTTCGCGGACTGGTCGTACGACCTGGTGGTGCTGTTTCTGTACTGGTGGACCAACCCGGTCCGGACGCAGCAGATCGTCAAAGTCGCGCCCGGCACGAACGGCTCGTTGTGGGACGAGTGCCGGGACGGCGGTTTCATCGCGGTCGGCTGGGACGAGGTGGCGGACCTGCGCTCGTTCGCCGACAAGGACGAGTTCCTGGCAGCGTTCGCCACCGCCTACGCGGACGAGTACAACGGCTACCAGTCGAAGATCTCCGCGAAGGCCAACGAGCTCTGGAAACTCCAGAGCCTCAGGCCCGGTGACCTTGTGGTCGCCAACAGGGGCACGAGCGAGATCCTCGCCGTGGGCCGGGTGGGGGGAGACGGCTACAGCTGGCGGGAGGACCGCCCGCACTACCGGCACACCGTCGAGGTCGAATGGGACGAGAGCTTCGCGGGACGGCTGGAGGAGCCCGAGAGGTCCTGGGCGACCGTCACCGTCAGGGACGTCTCGGCCCAGGTGTGGAGCAGGATCCGGCGGGCCAAGTCGGTGCCGTCCGTCGAGGACGACCCGGTCTCCGACCCCGCCGACGCCGCTCTGACCGCCCGCCCTCTGGACGCCGGGCTGACCCCGCTCGCCGAGGCGCTCGACCGGCGGGGACAGGCGGTGCTCTACGGTCCTCCGGGCACGGGCAAGACGTACACCGCCCTGCGTTTCGCGGTCCGTTGGCTCGGTGAGCTCTGCGGCGACCTGCCGGGGGTGGACCCGTACGCCGAGCCCGGCGCCCCGGCCTTCCGGCGCACGCTCGACGCGTTGACCGCGGCGGGTCGGCTGACCACGGTCGCCTTCCACCCCGGCTACGGCTACGAGGACTTCGTGGAGGGCTTCCGCCCGGTTAAGGGCGGGTCCGGCGGTCTCATGCTGGACCGGGTCGACGGGGTGTTCAAGCGGGTGTGCCAGGCGGCCGCCGCCGATCCCGGCCACCCGTACCTGGTCGTCGTGGACGAACTGAACCGCGGCAACCTGCCGAAGATCTTCGGCGAGTTGATCACCCTGCTGGAGAAGGACAAGCGGGGCTGCCAGGTGCTGCTGCCGCTCAGCCAGGAGCAGTTCACTGTGCCGGACAACGTGTACCTGGTCGGCACCATGAACACCGCCGACCGCTCCATCCGGATGCTGGACGCGGCCATCCGCCGTCGCTTCGCCTTCCTGGAGCAACTCCCCGATTCCGCGCCCCTCCAGGGGTGTCATGTGGAACAACTACACCTCGCCGACCTGCTCGACGCCCTCAACCAGCGCATACGAGCCCACCTCGACCGCGAGAAGCAGATCGGGCAGGCCTTCTTCCTGCCGAACGGCGCTCCGGTCGACACCGTGTCCGGGCTGGCCGCGATCGTCCGCGACGAGATCCTGCCCCTCCTCCAGGAGTACGCCTACGACGACTACTCCCTGCTCGCCGCCTTCCTCGGCGAAGCGCTGGTCGATCTTGAGGCGCACACCGTGCGAGATCTCAGCGACGAGGGGCTGGTCACCGCCCTCTACACCGAACTCCAGCTCAAAGCGGGGGCGGTGGAGTAGTCCCGTGGCGACACTGCGGGATAGCGGACCGCTCCGGATCGATCTGCGGGAGTACGAGACCACGGTCGTCGAGGGGGTCCGGCTCGGCCCGGCCGACCGCTCCCTGTGCGCGAGCGAGCAGCTCGCCTCGCGCCTCACGGTCCGGGAACTCGCGGGCGGGAGGCTGGAGGTGACCGCGGGCCCCTGTGTCGGGGTCGTCCGGTTCGACGCCTGCGAGATACGGATCCTGCCCAAGTACCTCGGCGGCGAACTCGACGTGCTGCGTATGCTGGAGTACACGGCGGGCCGTGGGTTCCCGCCGCTCGACGCCACCCGCACGGTGCGCGAGGGCGCCCCGCATCTGCGGGATCTGGTCGCCCTTCTGCTGACCGAGGAGTGCGAACGTCTGCTGTCCCGCGGAGTGCGCCAGGACTACGTCACCACCGAGGACGACCTGCCGGCCGTACGCGGCCGAATCCTCCCGAGCCGTCAACTCCTACGGCACTACGGTCGGCTGGACCGGCTCGCCTGCCGGTTCGACGAGCACGACACCGACATCGTGGACAACCGTCTCTGCGCCGCCGCGGTGGATCTCGCAGCGCGCACAGCCCGCAGTCCTGCCGTACGCGCACGGGCCCGCCGCGCAGCGACCAGCTTCGCGCGAGTCGCTCCCACACGACTGGGTGACCTCCGGACCGCGCTGGCCGGGCTCGACTACCACCGGCACAACACCCACTACCGGAGCGCCCACCGCTGGGCTGCCCTGCTGTTGTCCGGCGGCGGTATCGCCGACCTCCTGGCCCCGGGCCCGCTCGCTTCACGGGCCTTCCTCGTGGACATGAACGTCCTGTTCGAGGTGTTCCTCACGCATCTGCTGCGCGAGGCGGCCACCGGCACCGGACTCACCGTGCGCGACCAGACCCGGCACCGGGGAGTGCTGTACGACGAGCGAACGGAACGTCCCTACGGGGAGGTCCGCCCCGACGTCCTGGTCACGGGGACCCTCGACGGTGAGCCGCTGCGCCGTCCGGTGGACCTGAAGTACAAGCTCTACGACAGCAGGAAGCTGAGCCCCTCCGACCTCTACCAGGCGTTCCTGTACGCGCACGCGCTGGCCCGGCAGCCCGCCGGCGGCCCGCCGACGTGCGTGCTGATCCACCCCGGGAGCGGCTCGGCGACACGGGGGAACATCGCCGTACGACGCTGGGACGGCACCACGTCGGCCCGGGTGCGCTCGGTGTCCCTGCATCTTCCTTCGGTGCTCGGCGCCCTCGGGGACGCCGAGCGGGCGTCGACGCTCGCGAATTTGTGGGCGGCGGTCCTGGAGTGACCGTCAGCCGAAGTAGCCGTCGAAGGTCTTCCGGAACTCCCCGCCGGAGTAGCGGTCCCAGTTGACCGACCAGGTCATCAGGCCGCGCAGGGTGGGCCATGTGCCGTGGGTGGGGTAGGAGCCGCAGTTCGTTCTTTTCGTCAGGCAGTCCAGGGTCTTGGTGACCTCCGTCGGGGAGATGTAGCCGTTGCCGGCGTTCACAGAGGCGGGCATGCCGATGGCCACCTGGTCGGGGCGCAGGGGCGGGAAGACGTTCTCGGGGTCGCCGGCGACCGGGAAGCCGGTGAGGAGCATGTCGGTCATGGCGATGTGGAAGTCGGCACCGCCCATGGAGTGGTACTGGTGGTCCAGGCCCATGATCGGACCCGAGTTGTAGTCCTGGACGTGCAGCAGGGTCAGGTCGTCGCGCAGGGCGTGGATCACAGGGAGGTATGCGCCGCAGCGCGGGTCCTGGCCGCCCCACTTGCCGGTGCCGTAGTACTGGTAACCCATTTGGACGAAGAAGGTCTCCGGGGCCATCGTCAGCACGAAGCGGGCCCCGTACTTCGCCTTCAGCGTCTTCAGCGCCGAGATCAGGTTCACGATCACCGGGGTCTTCGGGTTCCTGAAGTCCGTGTCGTCGGCGTTCAGCAAGAGCGAGTGGCCCTCGAAGTCGATGTCCAGGCCGTCCAGGCCGTAGGTGTCGATGATCGAGGAGACCGAGGAGACGAAGGCGTCCCGGGCCGCGGTCGTGGTCAGCTGGACCTGGCCGTTCTGGCCGCCGATCGAGATCAGCACCTTCTTCCCGGCAGCCTGTTTCGCCCTGATCGCCGCCTTGAAGTCGGCGTCGGACTCGACGTTCGGGCATTCCGTGACAGGGCAGCGGGTGAAGCGGATGTCCCCGGAGGTGACCGAGGTGGGTTCGCCGAAGGCCAGGTCGATGACGTCCCAGCTGTCGGGGACGTCGGCCAGGCGCGTGTAGCCGGCGCCGTTGGCGAAGCTCGCGTGAAGGTAGCCGACCAGGGCGTGGGCGGGGAGGTCCGGGGAACTCCCGGCCGTCGTGGTCACGTTGAGGGGGCCAGACCTTGCCGACTCCCCCGCCTCGTTGACCGCCGCGACCTGGAAGCCGTACGCCGTCGAGGGCGCGAGGCCGCTCACCGTAGCCGAAGTCCCGCTCGCGGTCTGGACCTTGACTCCGTCCCGGTAGAGGGCGTAGCCGGTGGCGCCCGTGACCGCCGTCCAGGACAGGGTCACGCTGGAGGACGTGATCGTGCCCGCCTTCAGCCCCGCGGGCGTGGCCGGCGGCTGCCCGACCTCGACGCCCGGCCCGGTGAGGGACACGTCGTCCGCGCCGTACGCGCCCGTCCCGTACCACCCGTGCGTGTAGATGGTGACCTTGGTGGTGGACGGGCCGGTGCGGAAGGTGGTGGTGAGCCGCTGCCAGTCGGGGGCGGACTGGGTCCAGGTGGAGACGTCGGTGGTGCCGGTGCCGCTCGTGCCCAGGTAGACGTAGGCGCCGCGGACGTATCCGGACAGTGTGTACTGCGCGTCGGGCCGCACGGTCACCGTCTGGGCGCACTGGGCGTAGTCGCTGCCGGCCGGGGTCGCCTGCAGCGCCGAACTCCCACTGTGCACAGGACTGTTGACCGTCGTACCCGAGGAGCAGGCCCAGCCGTCGAGTCCCGCCTCGAAGCCTCCGTTCTTCGCCAGGTCCGCGTCGGCCGCACGGGCGGCCGACGAGAGCGCGGCGACGCCGGGCAGGGCCAGCAACGTGGCCGTCAGCGCGGCGAGGACAGGTCTGATGGGTCCGGTGCGTTCCACAAGGGCCTCCGGGCATGGGGGATTTGGAGGGTGAAGCGCGCCCAACTTGGTCCAGACCAATTCGAGTTGTCAAGACCTCCCGTCAGCGTTTCGGGCCCGTCAGCTCAGCCGTCGCCCTCCGTCGCCAGGCCCGCCGCCGCCTCGTGCATCGCGAGTTCCAGCAGCGCCGGATCGACGAGGATGCCGGAACCGTCCGGCGGGACCAGCCAGCGCACCCCTCCCCCGGCCACCCGGCCCGGATACGGCACGACGATCCAGGTGCCGGCGCCGGCCGTACGGATACCGGTGCCCAGCCAGCGGGCCGCGGTGCCCGGCGGCACGAAGAACCCCATGCGCGCGTCGCCGAAGTCGACGAGCACCGGGCCGAGCCGGTCGAGGATGCGGGTCAGGACGTCGAGCGTCGGATAGCCGAGCTCGCCCGGCAGGATCAGTACGTCCCAGGCCTTGCCCGCCGGAAGCAGCGCCACCCCGAGGGGGTTGCGCTCCCACTCCCAGCGGCAGGCCTCGGGATCCGGTGCGACGGATGCCAGCCACTCGACCGCCGTCTTCGCCCCAGTCATGAGAAGACCTCCCTTTCTCTCGTCGGCGCTTGTCGCGTCCCGAGGGAGAGGAAGGTCTCCTGGCAAGCATTACGCGGGTTCTGACCACCCGTTGGAGTGAACCAGATCACATACGATCGTTCAGCTGTCGAATCCCAGACCGAACCTGTCCATGGTCCGCAGCCACAGGTTGCGCCGCCCACCGTGCGCGTCGGCCCGGGCCAGGGACCATTTGGTGAGGGCGATACCGGTCCAGGCGAAGGGTTCCGGCGGGAACGGCAGCGGCTTCTTGCGGACCATCTCCAGCGAGGTCCGCTCGGTGCTCTCCCCGGCCAGCAGGTCCAGCATCACGTCCGCCCCGAACCGGGTCGCCCCGACGCCGAGCCCGGTGTACCCGGCCGCGTACGCCACCTTGCCGTGGTGGGCGGTGCCGTAGAACGCGGAGAACCGCGAGCAGGTGTCGATCGCGCCGCCCCACGCGTGCGTGAAGCGGACGCCCTCCAGCTGCGGGAAGCAGGTGAAGAAGTGCCCGGCGAGCTTGGCGTAGGTCTCCGGCCGGTCGTCGTACTCGGCCCGCACCCGGCCGCCGTACGGGTAGACCGCGTCGTAACCGCCCCACAGGACGCGGTTGTCGGCGGAGAGCCGGAAGTAGTGGAACTGGTTGGCCGAGTCCCCGAGCCCCTGGCGGTTCTTCCAGCCGATCGACGCGAGCTGCTGCTCGCTCAGCGGCTCGGTCATCAGGGCGTAGTCGTAGACCGGCACGGTGTACGCCCGCACCCGCTTGACCAGGTTCGGGAAGATGTTCGTGCCGAGCGCTACCTTCCGTGCCCGGACCGAGCCGTACGGCGTGCGTACGGCCATGCCGGCGCCGTACGCCTTCAGGGTGAGCGCGGGTGTGTGCTCGTAGATCCGCACCCCGAGTCTCAGGCACGCCCGCTTCAGGCCCCAGACGAGCTTGGCCGGGTTGAGCATGGCCACGCCCCGGCGGTCCCACAGTCCGGCCTCGAAGGTCGGTGAGGCGACCTGTTCGCGCACCGCGTCGGCGTCCAGGAATTCGACGCCGTCGGCCAGGCCCTTCTCCTGGAGCTCCTCGTACCAGTCACGCAGTTCCCGGGCCTGGTACGGCTCGGTCGCCACGTCGATCTCGCCGGTGCGCTCGAACTCGCAGTCGAGGTCGTGCCGGGCGACCGCCTTCTCGATCTCGTCGAGGTTGCGGGCGCCCAGCTCCTGAAGCCGATGGATCTCGTCCGGCCAGCGGGTCAGCCCGTTGGGCAGGCCGTGGGTGAGGGAGGCGGCGCAGAAGCCGCCGTTGCGACCGGAGGCCGCCCAGCCCACCTCGCGGCCTTCCAGCAGGACGACATCCCGCCCGGGATCGCGCTCCTTCGCGTTGAGCGCGGTCCACAGCCCGCTGTAGCCGCCGCCGACGACCAGCAGGTCGCAGGTCTCGGCGCCGGTGAGGGCGGGCTCGGGGTGGGGCCTGTTCGGGTCGTCCAGCCAGTACGGGACGGGCTGAGCCTCGGAAAGGGCCTTTGTCCAGCGGCTCATGCCTTACGCCTTTTGCTTGTTGCGGCGATTGCTGATGACCATGGAGGTCAGGACCAGAAGCACGGCGACGAGGAACATGGTCGTGCCGATGACATTGATCTGAACGGGAGTTCCGCGCTGTGCCGAACCCCAGACGAACATGGGGAAGGTGACGGTCGAGCCCGCGTTGAAGTTGGTGATGATGAAATCGTCGAAGGAGAGCGCGAAGGACAGCAACGCGCCCGCGGCGATTCCGGGGGCCGCGATGGGCAGGGTCACCCGGAGGAAGGTCTGGACGGGACTCGCGTACAGATCCCGGGCTGCCTCCTCAAGGCGCGGGTCCATCGACATCACGCGCGCCTTGACGGCGACGACGACAAAGCTGAGGCAGAACATGATGTGGGCGATCAGGATCGTCCAGAAACCCAGCTGAGCACCCAGGTTGAGGAACAGGGTGAGCAGCGAGGCCGCCATGACGACCTCGGGCATCGCCATCGGCAGGAAGATCAGCGAGTTCACGGTGCCCCGCGCGCGGAACCGGTAACGGACCAGTGCGAAGGCGATCATGCTGCCGAGGACGGTCGCGCCGACCGTCGCCCAGAAGGCGATCTGGAGGCTGATCGACAGCGAGCCGCACATGTCGGCGACGCCGCAGGGGTCCTTCCAGGCGTCCGTGGAGAACTGCTGCCACTGGTAGTTGAAGCGCCCCTTCGGTTTGTTGAAGGAGAACACCGTGACGACGATGTTCGGCAGCAGGAGATATCCGAGAGTAAGCAGTCCCGCGATGACGACGAAATGACGCTTGAGCCAGTTGACGAGGGCCATTTAAACCAGATCCTCCGTCCCGGACTTGCGGATGTAGAAGGTGACCATGAGGAGAATCGCGGCCATGAGGATGAAGGAGAGCGCTGCCGCCGTCGGATAGTCCAGAATCCGCAGGAACTGGGTCTGGATGACGTTTCCGATCATGCGCGTGTCGGTCGAGCCGAGGAGTTCGGCGTTCACGTAGTCGCCGGCCGCCGGGATGAAGGTCAGCAGCGTCCCGGAGACCACGCCCGGCATCGACAGCGGGAAGGTCACCTTGCGGAAGGTGGTGACCGGCTTGGCGTACAGATCGCCCGCCGCCTCGTGCAGCCGCCCGTCGATGCGCTCCAGCGAGGTGTACAGCGGAAGGATCATGAAGGGCAGGAAGTTGTACGTCAGACCGCACACCACCGCGAGCGGCGTGGCCAGGACGCGGTCGCCGGTGGTCCAGCCGAGCCAGTTGGTGACGTCCAGGACGTGCAGCGTGTTGAGGGCGCCGACCACAGGGCCGCTGTCCGAGAGGATCGTCTTCCAGGCGAGGGTGCGGATCAGGAAGCTGGTGAAGAACGGCGCGATCACCAGGACCATGATCAGGTTCCGCCAGCGCCCCGCACGGAAGGCGATGAGATAGGCGAGCGGGTAGCCGAGCACCAGGCAGAGGACCGTCGCGGCACCGGCGTACAGGATCGAGCGCAGGAACTGCGGCCAGTAGTTGGCCAGCGCGTCCCAGTAGGTCGCGAAGTGCCAGGTGACCTTGTAGCCCGTCTCCAGGGAGCCCGTCTGCACGGACGTGGAGGCCTGGTAGATCATCGGCAGCGCGAAGAAGACCAGCAGCCACAGGATGCCGGGCAGCAGCAGCCAGTACGGCGTGAGGCGGCCCCTCCTGCGCGGGGGCTTCTTCTCGGGCGTGGTCGGGGTCAGAGGCGGTGGCGCCTCGGTGAGCGTCGCCATCAGACCGTCGCCTCTTCCTGAATGCCGGCGTCGATGTCCTGGTCGGCGTCCAGACCGAAGGTGTGCGCCGGGTTCCAGTGCAGGACGACCTCGGCGCCGGGCACGAGCCGGTCGTCGCGGTCGATGTTCTGGGCGTAGACCTCGAACTCGGGGCAGACGGGGCTGTCGATGACGTACTGGGTCGAGACGCCGATGAAGGAGGAGTCGGCGATCGTCCCGGTGATCCGGTTGCGGCCCACGGGGATCTCCCCGGCCTCGTCGGCGTGGGTGAGGGAGATCTTCTCGGGCCGGACGCCGACCAGCACCTTGCCGCCGGTCGTGGTCGGCCCGGCGTACCGCGCCTCGGGCAGCACCAGCTTGCCGCCGCCCGCCTTCAGCACGATCTCGCCGCCGCTCGTGGAGTCGACCTCGGCCTCGATGAGGTTGGAGGTGCCGAGGAAGTTGGCGACGAAGGTGGTGTTCGGGTTCTCGTACAGGTCGGTCGGCGAGCCGAGCTGCTCGACGCGGCCCGCGTTCATCACGGCGACCGTGTCGGCCATGGTCATGGCCTCCTCCTGGTCGTGCGTGACGTGCACGAAGGTGATGCCGACCTCGGTCTGGATGCGCTTGAGCTCCAGCTGCATCTGGCGGCGCAGCTTGAGGTCGAGGGCGCCCAGCGGCTCGTCGAGGAGCAGCACCTTGGGCGTGTTGATCAGCGCCCGCGCCACGGCGACCCGCTGCTGCTGGCCACCGGACAGCTGGTGCGGCTTCTTCCGCGCCTGCTCCCCGAGCTGCACGAGCTCCAGCATGTCCTCGACCTGCTTCTTCACCGACTTGATGCCACGCCGGCGCAGACCGAAGGCGACGTTCTCGAAGATGTCGAGGTGCGGGAAGAGGGCGTACGACTGGAAGACGGTGTTCACCGGCCGCTTGTAGGGCGGCAGCCGGGTGACCTCCTGGTCGCCGAGGTGCACGGTGCCCGTCGTGGGCTCCTCAAGACCGGCGATCATGCGCAGGGTGGTCGTCTTGCCGCAGCCGGAGGCGCCGAGCAGGGCGAAGAAGGAGCCCTGCGGGACGGTCAGGTCGAGCGGCTGTACGGCGGTGAAGCCGTTGTCGTACGTCTTGCTGATGCCGGAGAGGCGGACGTCGCCGCTGTTGTCGGTGTTCTTGTTCGTCACGGTGATCACGCCCCAGTCAGCTTCGCGAACTTCTCTTCAAAGGCCGTCTCTTCCTTCGCGCTCAGGGAGCGGAAGGCGTGGGACTTCGCGGCCATGGCCTTGTCGGGGATGATCAGCGGGTTGTTCGCCGCATCCGGGTCGATCATCGCCAGCTCGGGCTTCACACCGTCGACGGGCGACACGTAGTTGATGTACGCGGCGAGCTCGGCGGCGGGCTTCGGCTGGTAGTAGAAGTCGATGAGCCGCTCGGCGTTCGTCTTGTGACGGGCCTTGTTGGGGATCAGCATGTTGTCGGTCGACGTCATGTATCCGCTGTCCGGGATGATGAAGTCGATGTCCGGGCTGTCGGCCTTCAGCTGGACGACGTCACCGGCCCAGGCGACACAGGCGGCGAAGTCGCCGCTGGTCAGGTCGGAGGTGTAGTCGTTGCCGGTGAAGCGGCGGATCTGCCCCTTGTCGACGGCCTTCTGGAGGCGCGCGATGGCCGCGTCGTAGTCGTCGGCGGTGAAGTTCGCCGGGTCCTTGCCCATGTCGAGGAGGGTCATCCCGATGCTGTCGCGCATCTCCGACAGGAAGCCGACCCGGCCCTTGAGCTTGGTGTTGTCGAGCAGATCGGAGATCGACTTCACCTCTTGGCCGTCGAGGGCCTTCTTGTTGTAGGCGATGACGGTCGAGATGCCCTGCCACACATAGGAGTACGCCCGCCCCGGGTCCCAGTCGGGTTCGCGGAACTGCTGGGACAGGTTCGCGTACGCGTGCGGCAGGTTGGACGCGTCCAGTTTCTGGACCCACCCGAGCCGGATGAGCCGCGCGGCGAGCCAGTCCGTCAGCACGATGATGTCGCGCCCGGTGTCCTGCCCCGCCGCCAGCTGCGGCTTGATCTTGCCGAAGAACTCGACGTTGTCGTTGATGTCCTCGGTGTACTTCACCGAGATACCGGTCTGCTTCTTGAACTGGTCGAGCGTGGGGTGGTGCTTCTCGCTCTCGTCCACGTCGATGTACTCGGTCCAGTTGGAGAAGTTGACGGTCTTCTCCTTGGCCGAGTGGTCCTCCGCGGAGACGCCGCCCTGGGTGTTGCCGGCCGCGGGGATGCCGCAGGCGCTCAGCGTGCCGAGGCCGCCGACCGCGAGGGCGCCGCCCGCGGAGGCGCGCAACAGGGACCGCCGGGTCATGGCGGCCCGGCCGCTTCGGAAGCTGCGCCGCATGGCGGCCACTTGGGCCGGCGACAGGCGGTCGGGCTCGTACTGCTCCATGCGCTGGTGCCCTTTCGGGAAGGTGGGCGGCCGCGGGTCGGGCGGCCTGAATTCGGCTAACGGTCCCCGAAGATCGTGCGGTGCCAGTCCTTTGCCGCAACCGCCGTATTGTCGAACATAACGTGCTTGATCTGGGTGTACTCCTCGAACGAGTACGAGGACATGTCCTTGCCGAAGCCGGACGCCTTGTACCCGCCGTGTGGCATCTCGCTGATGATCGGGATGTGGTCGTTGACCCACACGCACCCGGCCTTGATCTCCCGCGTGGCCCGGTTCGCCCGGTAGACGTCCCGGCTCCAGGCGGAGGCCGCGAGTCCGTAAGGGGTGTCGTTGGCGAGCCGGATGCCCTCGTCGTCACTGTCGAAGGGCAGCACGACCAGGACCGGCCCGAAGATCTCGGACTGGACGATCTCGCTGTCCTGAGCGGCGTCGGCCACCAGCGTCGGCTTGTAGTACGCCCCCTTGGCGAGCTCCCCGCCCGGCGCCTGTCCACCGGTCACCACACGCGCGTAACCCCGCGCACGGTCGACGAACCCGGCGACCCGGTCCCGCTGGACATGCGAGATCAGCGGCCCCAGATCGGTACCGGCGGCGAAGGGATCGCCGAGCCGGACGGTCTCCATCAGGGCGGCGGTTCGCTCCACGAACGCCTCGTAGAGGGGCCGCTGCACGTACGCGCGCGTGGCGGCCGTGCAGTCCTGCCCGGTGTTGATGAGCGCGCCCGCGACCGCCCCGTTGACGGCGGCCTCCAGGTCGGCGTCGTCGAAGACCACAAAGGGAGCCTTGCCGCCGAGTTCCAGGTGCAGCCGTTTGACGGTGGCGGTGGCGACCTCGGCGACCCGCTTGCCGACGGCCGTCGACCCGGTGAAGGAGGTCATGGCCACGTCGGGATGCCCGACCAGCCGCTCCCCCGCCTCCTTCCCGGTCCCGGTGACGATGTTGATGACCCCGTCGGGAATCCCGGCGTCGGTGGCGGCCTGGGCGAAGAGAAGGGAGGTCAGCGGAGTGATCTCGGCAGGCTTCAGAACGATGGTGTTGCCCGCGGCGACGGCAGGAAGGATTTTCCAGGCGGCCATCTGGAGCGGGTAGTTCCAGGGCGCGATGGACCCGACGACACCGATGGGCTCACGCCGGACGTACGACGTGTGGTCCCCGGAGTACTCACCGGCGGACTGCCCCTGAAGATGCCGAGCGGCCCCGGCGAAGAACGAAGTGTTGTCGATGGTGCCCGGGACGTCGAACTCCCGGGTCAGCTTCAGCGGCTTCCCGCACTGGAGCGACTCCGCGCGGGCGAAGTCCTCGGCCCGCTCGGCGAGCACGGCGGCGAACCGGTGCAGGGCGTCGGACCGGTCACCGGGAGTGGTGGCCGCCCACCCCGGGAAGGCGGCGTGAGCCGCGGCGACGGCGGCGTCCACGTCCTCGACGCCCGCCAGCTCATAGGTGAAGACCTCCTCACCGCTCGCGGGATCCACGACCGCGTGCGTACGACCGGAGGTCCCCTTGGTGAGGCGCCCTCCGATGAACTGCGCGCCGTCGGCGAACCGCTCCTGGGCCGCGAACCGGTCCGGGGTGGCACTGCCCGGGTTGTGCATGTCGCTCTCCTCCGCCGTGACCCCGCGGCTACCGCGGGCGGGTGGCGTAGCTCCAGCTCGATTTGAGTGCCGATCCTGACAGAGCAATGGCACTCCTACAAGTGATTCCGTTGTTGCCTTTCGGTTACGCGACGGAATCTGTCGACCAGGTGTCGAGTCGCCCCGGAAAAGGAAGGACGGAGTGTCAGTGGTTCCTGCCAGACTCGCGTGCATGGGGAAGATCGATTCACAGGATGCCCTGGTCAAGCAGGTCCGGGCCGGAGCGAAGGTCAGGTATCTGCACTTCTGGGGCCACCGCCCGCGCGCGGACGGCCAGGTGGGCGCGAGCTGTCTGAGCCAGTGGTGGCCGTCACCGTTCGTCGTCGACGGAGTGACCTATGCGACCGCCGAGCACTGGATGATGGCGGGCAAGGCGCGACTTTTCGAAGATCAGGAGGCCGAGCGGCGCGTGCTGGCCGCAGGGCACCCCTCCCAGGCCAAGAGCGCGGGCCGCCTGGTCCGGGGCTTCGACGAGCAGACCTGGCAGCGCGAGCGCTTCGGACTGGTCGTGGAGGGCAGCGTCCACAAGTTCGCGGCCCACGCAGACCTGCGGGAGTACCTCCTGAACACCGGCGACCGGATCCTGGTGGAGGCCAGTCCGGTGGACCGGGTGTGGGGGATCGGACTCGCTGCGGACGACGAGGCCGCGAGCGCCCCCGAACGCTGGCGAGGCCCCAACCTCCTGGGCTTCGCGCTCATGGAGGCGAGGGACCGCCTCAGAAACGCCTGAAGGGGACCCGCGGCGGGTCCCCTTCGTCCTTCTCCGTCCGGTACTACGCCACCGAGGGCGCCGTCGCCACGACGGCGAGGGACCCGTCGTAGTAGTCGGAGTCGTCCTCCGAGTTGATCGCGGCCGTGATGCCGATGATGAGCAGGACGACCACGGCGACACCGAGGATCGTCCCGATGATCCCCATGATGAACCCGGCCTGCGCCTGCCCACGGTTGGTGGCCTCACCCCGCTCGGCCCGCTTGCGCCCCTTGATGCCGAACACGATGGCGAGAACCCCGAGCACCAGCGAGAGGATGCCGTACATGCAGAACAGGGCGCAGGACAGGATGCCCAGCACCATCGCGGCGACGCCCATGCCGTTCTGCGGGGGCACGGGCGGAGCCCAGCCGCCGTACCCCTGCGGGCTCTGCGGATACGCGGGGTAGCCATAGCCGACGGGAGCGCCGGGCCCCTCGGGCCCGATGGGCGGCGGCGGCACGGAGGCGGGCCCACCGGGTATGCCGGACTGCTCGGGGGCGGGGTAGCCGTATCCCGGGGCGGCCCCGGGAGGCGGGAAGCCGTCGTTGGGCACCGACGTCACGGTGGCCTGATCATGCACGGACGGCGGCTGCCCGGCACCGGGCGACGGGCTCTTCTCCAGCGAAGGCCCACTCTCCGGCGGCGCCCACGGGTCCCGACCGTCCCCGCTCGACTGCGTTCCGTCCGTCATGCTCACGTCCCCCTAGGTCGTTCGTGCGGCCATGCTACGTGAGCGGTGAGCTGCGCTGCTTGGGCCCGGCGCCTATGGGGGTGCCGGGTTCGGTTGTGGGGCGGCTGCGGGCCGGCGGGGGCTGGTCGCGCAGTTCCCCTCGCCCCTGGGTAGGTGCAGTCACGCCGGCCACGACGGGCCGTTCGTCACCTCCCCCGCCGCGACGCGCGCCACGGCCGGCCGGTGGCCGCGTACGGCGGGAAGGGGACGGGGTGGGGGGTGTCCGCCCGCAGCGGCCGGCGTCCGTCACAGAGCCCTGCTCAAAGGGACCGAGCCGCCGGACCGAGGACGGACACCCCCCCACCCCGGCCCCGACCCCAAACCACACCGCACGCGCTACACAAGCCCCCACCGAACCCGCAGCTGCGCCGCAGGCATCAGGGGCGCGGGGAACTGCGCAACAAACACCCGCCCCCACCGAACCCGCACCCGCACAACCCCCCGCCTAACATGTTCCGCATCGATCAGCCGATCACCGCAAGGGGAGGCCCCATGCCACCGACAACCGACCACCTGCACGCCTTCATCGCCGGCCTGCCCAAGGCCGAACTCCACGTCCACCACGTCGGCTCGGCCTCCCCCCGCATCGTCTCCGAACTGGCCGCCCGCCACCCCGACTCCAAGGTCCCCACGGACCCCGAGGCACTGGTCGACTACTTCACCTTCACGGACTTCGCCCACTTCATCGACGTCTACCTCAGCGTCGTGGACCTGATCCGCACCCCCGAGGACGTACGGCTCCTCACCTACGAGGTCGCCAGGGACCTCGCGCGCCAGCAGGTCCGCTACGCGGAGCTCACGATCACCCCGTTCTCCTCGACCCGCCGCGGCATCGACGAGCGCGCGTTCATGGAGGCCATAGAGGACGCCCGCAAGGCGGCGGAGTCGGAGTTCGGCACGGTACTGCGCTGGTGCTTCGACATCCCCGGCGAGGCCGGCCTGGAAGCCGCCGAGGAGACGGTCCGCCTCGCCACCGACGACCGCGTCCGCCCGGAGGGCCTGGTGAGTTTCGGTCTCGGCGGCCCCGAGATCGGCGTGCCCCGCCCCCAGTTCACGCCGTACTTCGACAGGGCGATCGCCGCCGGCCTGCACTCGGTCCCGCACGCCGGCGAGACGACCGGCCCGGAGACCGTGTGGGACGCCCTCACCCACCTGCGCGCCGAGCGCATCGGTCACGGCACGAGTTCCTTCCGGGACCCGGAGCTCCTCGCGCACCTCGCGGAACACCGCATCCCGCTGGAGGTGTGCCCCACCTCCAACATCGCCACCCGAGCCGTCCGCACCCTCGACGAGCACCCGATCAAGGAGTTCGTGAAGGCGGGGATCGTCGTCACGATCAACTCCGACGACCCCCCGATGTTCGGCACGGACCTGAACAGCGAGTACGCGGTGGCGGCGCGGCTCCTGGAGCTCGACGAAGAGGGCCTGGCCCGACTCGCGAAGAACGCGGTCGACGCGTCGTTCCTCGACGAGCCCGGCAAGACCAGGATCAAGGACGAGATCGACACGTACACGGCCACCTGGCTCGCTCCGTGACCCCTCTGACGGCCGTGGCACACCGCGGCGACCCCTACCGCGTCCGGGAGAACACGATCGACTCCCTGCGGGCCGCGCTCGACCGGGGCGCGGACGCGGTGGAGGTCGACGTACGGCTCACCAGGGACGGTGTGCCGGTGCTGCTCCACGACGAGACGCTGAAGCGGCTGTGGGAGCACGACCGCCCCCTCCTCGCCCTGTCGGCGGACGAGGTACGAGGGCTGACGGACGGGAAGGTGCCGACGCTGGCGGAGGCTCTCCGGGCCACCGACGGCCACCGCCTGATGCTCGATCTACCCGGTACGAGAGAGGTTCGCACGGCCCGCCGCGTGGTCGACGTGGTCCGCGAGTGCGGTGCCCTGGACCGCGTGTACTACTGCGCCGGCGCCACCGCCATGCTGGCCGTCCGCGAGGCCGACCCGACCGCGGAGATCGCGCTCACCTGGACGAGCCTCGCTCCCCCGCGGCCCGCCCTCCTGGACGCGGTGAAGCCCCGCTGGCTCAACTACCGTTTCGGCCTGATGGACCGGGACCTCGCGGACCGTATCCACGCCGACGGTTACCTGATCTCCGTGTGGACCCCCGACACCCGCCGCTCGATGCGCCGCCTCGCCGCCCTGGGCGTCGACTCGATCACGACGAACCGGGTCGACGTGCTCTGCGCGCTGAGAGCCCACGCGGACGGGAGTCAGACCCCCGAGTACGCCCGCGGCGGCAAGATCGCCTGAGCGTCCGCCCCTTCCCCCACCCACAACCTGATCAGCAGGGCCGCGGTCGCCTCGACCAGGCCCGCCCGGTCCAGTCCCCCGGCGTTCAACGGCTCGCAGCCCAGGTCGCGCACGAGTCGTCGTACGACGGTCAGGGCCTCCTCGTCGTCCCCGCACAGCGGCACCGCGAGGGGGCGGCCGTCGAAGACGGGCGGGGTCAGCCGCCAGACGTCGACATGGCACAGGTTGAAGGCCTTCACGACGTGCGCCGAAGGTGCGGCGGACGCGATGCGTTCGGCGGCCGAGGGCCCACCGGAGGTGAGCAGGCCGAAACCGGGCCCCACGGGATTGGTGCAGTCGATCAGCACCTTGCCGCGCAGTGCGTCCCCCAGCCCACCGACGACCTCGACGACCGCCTCGTACGGCACCGCGAGCAGTACCGCGTCCGTCCCGGATTCCGCCGCCTCGCGCAGCCCGCCCGAGCGGCTGCCGGTGACCACCTCGTGACCGGCCCGCCGCCACTGCGTACCCAGCGCGTCCGCCATACCGCCCCGGCCGATGATTCCCACCCGCATGACGTCTCCTCCTGCTTCGCCGGAGCCTCGGTTTCTCCGGATCCGGCACGACACTAGAAAGCCGCTCGGGCACCATTCGGTACGTGACCACCGACCTCGACTTCCTCGCCGACTGCCGCACCCGCCTCGCCTTCGACCTCGTCTCCCACACCTGGAACCCGGTGGTGATCTGGGCCCTCAAGGACGGCCCCGGGCGCCCCGGTGAACTCCGGGCGCGCATCGGCGGGATCAGCCAGAAGGTGCTGACGCAGACGCTGCGCCGACTGGAGTTCAACGGGCTCGTGGCACGTCGGGCCTACGGCGGCTCCCCGCCCCGCGTGGAGTACGAACTGACCGCCCTGGGGCGGACTTTGGTCGCACCGATCGAGGCGTTCGGCGTCTGGGCACACGATCACGGTGACGAGGTGATGGACGCCCAGGAGCGCCACGGCGGCACTGCACCCGGGGCCGCTGAACAGCCGTCGCCGCGTTGGCCGGAGTCGACCGGGTGAGGTACTGGGGCCGTCCCGTGGCGCGGACCAGGCCGTAGCGAGTGACGCCCTGGTCGGGGCCGGTGGTGATGTCTTTCTGCGGGCGAGGCACCGTGGAGGGCACGGACGACGCCGCGGGAGGTCTCCAGGCGCTCCTTCATCCGCTGGACGCGCTGCTGTCGGCTGATGCCGACGGCGGCGGCCAGTTCGCGCCGGGTGAGTTGGTCCGCGACCTCCAGCCACCACAGGCCAGCGCACGGCCTCCGCGACCTCGCGCCGCCGCGCCTCCAACCGCAGCCGCGGGACGGTGAGTTCGGCGAAGTCGGTGGCCTCGGCTGCCGAGGTTGTCGACGGCCCGCAGCACGGTCTCCTGGACGACGTCGTCGACATCGGCGTGGCCGTTCAGGGCGCGGCCCACGATGTTGCACACCAGCGGCAGCCCGCCCTCGACGAGCTCGTCCAGCGCACGCCGGCGCCCCCTTCCGCCCCCTAGGGGTTCTCCCCCTTCAACTCCCCCAGAGACAGCAGGAGTTGCTCAGGGTTCCACCAGGGGCGGGGCCCTTCTCGCCGACGATCCCGCCGCCTCAGCAGGCCCGCAGGATGATCACACACGTCCCACACCCCCAGGAGCCCACTCGTGCGTGACCTTCGCCGCAGAAGCATCCTCGCCGTCGCCCTCTCCGTGCCCCTGACCGCCGGCCTGCCGGCCTCACCGGCGATCGCCCGTACCGCCTCCGCCCCGGACGCGAAGGCGTTGCGCGCCGCGCTCGCGGGGCTCCCCGACGCGAACGCCACCGCGGCCCTGGTCCGGGTCGGCGGCACCGACGGCACCTGGCGCGGGAGCTCGGGCGTGCACGATCTGGCAAGCGGGCGGCCCGCCGATCCGGACGCCCGGTTCCGGGCCGGTTCGACGACGAAGGTGGTCACGGCGGCGGCCGTACTGCGGTTGGTGGCGGAGGGGCGGATCGACCTGGACACACCGGTCCAGCACTATCTGCCCGGCCTCCTCGGCAGGCGGTTCCGGCCGGTCACCGTGCGGAACCTGCTCAACCACACCAGCGGCATCCCGGCCGGCGACGGCCTCGGCACCACCTTCGAGGAGGTGTACTCCCACCGCTTCGATACGCTCAGCCCCCAGCGCGTCGCCGCGTCCGCGGGTGCGAAGAAGCCGGAGTTCTGCCCGGGGAAGCAGCAGCACTACCTCAACATCAACTACACGTTCCTCGGCCTGCTGATCGAGCGGGTGACCGGGCGGTCGTACGCCTCCGAGGCCGGCCGGCTGGTGCTGACGCCGGCCGGGATGCGGGACACGTACTTCCCGGGCACCGACCCGCGCATCCTCGGCCCGCACAACCGGGGCTACGAGGCGGTGAAGAAGGCCGACGGGACGACGGAGCTACTGGACGTCACGGAGTGGAACCAGGCGGACCGGTTCGCGGCCGGGGACATGATCTCCACGACCGCGGACCTGGAACGGCTGCTCACCGGCCTGTTCCGGGGGCGGATCGTCCCGCGGCCGCAACTGAGGGAGGTCTTCTCGGTCCCCTCGGACATCACCGGCGCGAGTTACAGCGCGGGCGGGCTCCAGCGCTTCGAGTCCGAGGGGAAGGTCTACTGGGTCAAGTCCGGTGGCCGGTACGGCTACAACTCGGCGCTCGCCGGCACCTGCGATCTGAGCCGTACGCTCGTGTACTCGGTCAACTCCACCGACGCCAAGAGCGAGGACGCGAACCCGGTCGTCGTCCGGATCATCACGGCCGCGCTCAAGTAGCGGGCACGGCAGGGGTGCTGGGCACGGGCTGGTACGGGAAGAGAGCCTCCAGCCGCTTGATCTTCCTCCGGACGACATACAGGGGGAGCACCCCGAACACCCCGAACGCCATGTCGATCACGCTCCACCAGAACGGGATGCCCCGGATGGGCCCGCAGATCAGGGCGAGCGGGACGATCCCGGCGCAGGCGATCATCGCGAACTCGACGACCCAGATGTTGCGGACCGGGTCGCGGTAGGGGCCGTAGAAGGCGACCGCGATGACGAGGTGGGCGAAGGCGAGCCAGTCCGTTCCGTAGAGGAGGAAGGGGTAGTCGGAGTCGGCGGTGTCGAGCCCGCGCCGGACGCGCGCGATCCAGTCCATCAGGGCATCCGGCGCGGGAAGGTGCCGCAACACGTCCTCGGTCCAGCGCAGTTCGTGGACCAGCGGGAAGGCCGTGGCCCCGCTGAGCACCAGACAGACGACGAAGAAGACCAGCCATGCGCGGATGCCCCTGAGGTGGGCGGCTCTGTCGCTCATGGCAGCAGCGTACGCCTGGAATTGAACATGTTCAAAAGGGTTGGTCAGGACGACGCGGCGGTCTCCGCCAGCTTCTGGAACTCGCCGAGGTCGTAGTTGGCGAGTGCGGAGTCGAGGTTGGTCAGCGCGCCGAGGTGCTCGACGAACCCCTTCGGGTCGTACTCGATCTGCAGGGTCACCCGGCTCGTCGTGTCACTGAGCCGGTGGAAGGTGACCACGCCGGCGTGGTGCACCCCCTCCACCGTGCGCCAGGCGATGCGGTCCTCGGGGACGACCTCGGTGAGCTCGGCGACGAAGTTCTTGTCGGCACCGGGCAGTTGGAGCTGCCAGGCGAAACGGCGCTCGTCCAGCCGCTCCACCAGGCGTACGTGGCTCAGAAAGGTGGGCCACCGGGTCACATCGCTCCACAGGGCCCAGGCAACAGCGACGGGAGCCTCGACATCGACGGTTTCCACGAGGGACGCGGACATGCTGCACCTCTCCTTCCGACGGGCCGGGACGGACCCGGCGGTTGCGGTGCGAAGCGGATACCCCCGCCGGGGCGGCACACACGGCAGGGCCGACAGACCGGCGCACCGCCCAATGCCGTTCTTCGCCCTGCGCTTCGTGGGCGGGTGGCCGGCGGCCCTGACCGCGCTCGGGTACACCGTCGCCACGCTGGTGCGCGTCCGGTCACTGGACCGGGTGCGAAGCGACGGACACCCGGCCGTACGGCTCCTGGTGCCGACGCCCGCCTACCGGGACGGTCCACCCCGGCATGGTGGATCGGGTCGTTCGACACGTACCACCACTGACCAGGGCCGACGCGGGGGCGCGGGGAACCGGGCGACCGGCCCCCGCACCCCCGCGACGGCGGAAACTACGCGTCCAACGAGGTCATCACGTGCTTGATCCGCGTGTAGTCCTCGAATCCGTAACCCGACAGGTCCTTGCCGTACCCCGACTTCTTGAACCCGCCGTGCGGCATCTCGGCGACCAGCGGGATGTGCGTGTTGATCCACACACAGCCGAAGTCGAGCTTCTTGGACATCCGCATCGCGCGGCCGTGGTCCTTGGTCCACACCGAGGACGCGAGCGCGTACTCGACGCCGTTGGCCCACGACACGGCCTGCTCCTCGTCGGAGAAGGACTGCACGGTGATGACCGGTCCGAACACCTCGTTCTGGATGATCTCGTCGTCCTGCTTGAGCCCGGACACGACGGTCGGAGCGTAGAAGTACCCCTTCTCGCCGACCTGGTGACCGCCCGCCTCGACCTTGGCGTGCGCGGGAAGCCGCTCGATGAACCCGGAGACCTGCTTGAGCTGGTTCGGGTTGTTCAGGGGACCGAAGAGCACGTCCTCGTCGTCCGGCTGCCCGGTCTTCGTGTCGGCGGCGGCCTTCGCCAGCGCCGCGACGAACTCGTCGTGGATCGAGGACTGCACCAGCACGCGCGTGGCCGCCGTGCAGTCCTGCCCGGCGTTGAAGAAGCCCGCCACCGAGATGTCCTCGACGGCCTTCGGGATGTCGGTGTCCTCGAAGACGACGACCGGGGCCTTGCCGCCCAGCTCCAGGTGCACCCGCTTCAGGTCCCTGGACGCGGACTCGGCGACGGACATACCGGCTCGCACCGAACCGGTGATGGACGCCATCGCCGGCGTCGGGTGCTCGACCATCAGCCGCCCGGTGTCGCGGTCGCCGGTGATGACGTTGAAGACACCCTTCGGCAGGATCCCGCCGATGATCTCGGCGATCAGGACGGTCGACGCGGGGGTGGTGTCCGACGGCTTCAGCACGACCGTGTTGCCGGCCGCGATCGCCGGAGCGAACTTCCACACGGCCATCATCATCGGGTAGTTCCACGGCGCGACCTGCGCGCAGACCCCGACCGGCTCGCGCCGAACGATGGAGGTCAGGCCCTCCATGTACTCACCGGCCGACCGCCCCTCCAGCATCCGCGCCGCACCCGCGAAGAAGCGGATCTGGTCGACCATCGGCGGGATCTCCTCGGACCGCGTGAGCCCGATCGGCTTGCCGGTGTTCTCCACCTCCGCCGCGATGAGCTCTTCGGCCCGCTCCTCGAACGCGTCCGCGATCTTCAGCAGGGCCTTCTGCCGCTCGGCGGGCGTGGTGTCGCGCCAGGCCGGGAATGCGGCGGCAGCGGCGGCCATCGCCGCGTCCACGTCCGCCTGTCCGGACAGCGGCGCGGTCGCGTACGCCTCACCGGTCGCGGGGTTGACCACCTCGGTGGTGCGCCCGTCGGCGGCGTCCCGGAACTCACCGTCGATGTAGTTGCGCAGACGACGCAGCTCGGTGCTCACTGCCGGCCTCCTGGGAAGGGTTGAAACTGTCCACTGACTGAGACACCCACCCTAATCGCCAGGCCCACGTTTTCAACACCCCCGATCCCGCCAAGGCTGCGAAATCCGCAAGTCTCAGTCGCGTAAACAACGAATTTCATCGCCCCGACCTTGCGAAACCGACGAGACGTCGTGCACAGTGAGCTCGTGGCCAGTCGAAGCGCAGACCCCAGGGACTCCCGCGAGCCCAGGAGCGGGTCCCGGAGCGAGTCCAAGGGCGAGTCCAGGAACGGCAGCAGCCCGAACCTGGACGCCGTCTCCCTCGCCATCATCGAGCAGCTCCAGGAGGACGGCCGCCGTCCGTACGCCGCGATCGGCAAGGCCGTGGGCCTGTCCGAGGCGGCCGTGCGCCAGCGCGTCCAGAAGCTGCTCGACCAGGGCGTGATGCAGATCGTCGCCGTCACCGACCCGCTCACTGTGGGGTTCCGGCGCCAGGCGATGGTCGGCATTCACGTCGAGGGTGATGTCGAGTCCGTGGCCGACGCGCTGACCTCCATGTCCGAGTGCGAGTACGTGGTGATGACGGCCGGCTCCTTCGACCTGATGGTGGAGATCGTCTGCGAGGACGACGACCACCTCCTGGAGGTCATCAACCGCCGTATCCGGGCCATCCCCGGAGTGCGCTCCACCGAGAGCTTCGTCTATCTGAAGCTCAAGAAGCAGACCTACATGTGGGGAACCCGATAACCGTGAGGACCCGATAACCGTGAGCTCCAAGGACCTCAGCCGCACCGCGTACGACCACCTGTGGATGCACTTCACCCGCATGTCCTCGTACGAGAACTCCCCGGTCCCGACCATCGTCCGGGGCGAGGGCACCTACATCTACGACGACAAGGGCAAGCGCTACCTCGACGGTCTCGCGGGCCTGTTCGTGGTCCAGGCCGGCCACGGACGGGTCGAGCTGGCCGAGGCGGCGTTCAAGCAGGCGCAGGAACTGGCGTTCTTCCCGGTGTGGTCCTACGCCCACCCGAAGGCCGTCGAACTCGCGGAGCGCCTCGCGCAGCACGCGCCCGGCGACCTCAACAAGGTCTTCTTCACGACCGGTGGCGGCGAGGCGGTCGAGACCGCCTGGAAGCTCGCCAAGCAGTACTTCAAGCTCACCGGCAAGCCGACCAAGTACAAGGTCATCTCCCGAGCGGTCGCCTACCACGGCACCCCGCAGGGCGCCCTGTCCATCACCGGTCTGCCGGCCCTGAAGGCCCCGTTCGAGCCGCTGGTCCCGGGCGCCCACAAGGTCCCGAACACCAACATCTACCGCGCCCCGATCCACGGCGACGACCCCGAGGCCTACGGCCGCTGGGCCGCCGACCAGATCGAGCAGCAGATCCTCTTCGAGGGCCCGGACACCGTCGCCGCGGTCTTCCTGGAGCCGGTCCAGAACGCGGGCGGCTGCTTCCCGCCCCCGCCCGGCTACTTCCAGCGGGTGCGCGAGATCTGCGACCAGTACGACGTGCTGCTCGTCTCCGACGAGGTCATCTGCGCCTTCGGCCGCCTCGGCACCATGTTCGCCTGCGACAAGTTCGACTACGTCCCGGACATGATCACCTGCGCCAAGGGCATGACCTCGGGCTACTCCCCCATCGGCGCCTGCATCATCTCCGACCGCCTGGCCGAGCCGTTCTACAAGGAGGACAACGTCTTCCTGCACGGCTACACCTTCGGCGGCCACCCCGTGTCGGCCGCAGTGGGCCTCGCCAACCTCGACCTGTTCGAGCGCGAGAACCTCAACCAGCACGTCCTGGACAACGAGGGCGCGTTCCGCTCGACCCTGGAGAAGCTGCACGACCTGCCGATCGTCGGCGACGTCCGCGGCAACGGCTTCTTCTACGGCATCGAACTCGTCAAGGACAAGGCGACGAAGGAGTCCTTCAACGACGAGGAGACCGAGCGCGTCCTGTACGGCTTCCTCTCCAAGGCCCTGTACGACAACGGCCTGTACTGCCGTGCCGACGACCGCGGCGACCCGGTCGTCCAGCTCGCCCCGCCGCTGATCTCCGACCAGGGGACCTTCGACGAGATCGAGCAGATCCTGCGCGCGACCCTCACCGAGGCCTGGACCAAGCTCTAGCCCCCGGCGCCGGACCCCGGCGATTGAGCGGCTCATACGGCCCGGAGTGCGCCCGTCCGAGTGACAGGCACGCACCCCGGGCCGTGTGCTGTACGGCGTCCCGCCCCCGCCTCCTTAGCGTGCCTGGTAACCGATCGGCCCTGCTTTCGTTCCCCCGCTCGGGGGATTGCAAGGCACAACGGACCAGAACGAGGTGTACGCCCATGGAGGCCCCGCCGGACAACGATGTGCTCTGGGCACGCTCCCTGCACTTCACCCACCGCGACGGCTCGCCGGCGCTCCAGGGTGTGTCCCTCGGAGTGCGCGAGGGAGAGATCCTCGCTGTCAGCGGGCCGCGCGGCAGCGGCAAGACCGCACTGCTCAGATGCCTGTCGGGACTCACCCCAGCCCAGCGCGGCGAGGTCTGGTTCAACAGCGTGCCCGTGCACACCATGGGCCCGATGCCCCGTGAGCGCCTGCGCCGTGACCGCTTCGGCTGGATCGACCCGGCCCCGGTGCTCGTCCCGGAGCTCAACGCCTGGGAGAACGCCGCCCTCCCCCTCATGCTGCGGGGCACCGGCCGCCGGCGCGCCAGAACGGCCGCCGTGGAGTGGCTGGAGCGCCTCGACATCGGCGACCGGACCCGCTGCCGCCCGCACGAGCTGACCCAGTCCGAACGCCAGCGCGTGTGCGTCGCCCGCGCCCTGGCCCCGGCCCCGTCGGTCCTGTTCGCGGACGAACCGACGGCCCCGTTGCACCGGGCGGACCGCGCGCACGTCCTGCGCACCCTCACGACGGCCGCCCGCTCCCACGGCATCACCGTCGTCCTGGCGACGCACGACCCCGACACCGCAGCCCTGGCGGACCGCACGGTCACCCTCCTGGACGGACGCCGGGTGAACACCGTGCACCTGCCCCCGATGGCCGACTCGGAAGGCCGTACCGCGTGCTCGCTCTCCGTCTGACCCGGGGCGCCCGTCCCGCCGTACAGCTGCGCCGCCTCCTGGTGGCCCTCGCCTCGGCGGGCACGGGCTTCCTCCTCCTGTGCACCCTCGGCCACGCGATCAGCCACCCCGAGGACGCGTCGGGCGCCGTCCTGCGCCTGGCGTGGTGCCTGACCCCTCTGGCGGCGACGGTCCACTTCGCCCTGGCGGTCGCCCGCACCGACCCGGGCACCCGCCCCCGCCCCGGTCTCGCGGCGATCGGCCTCGGTCCGGCCCGCCTGATGGCCGTCACGGCCGCGACGACGGCCCTGTCGTGCACCCTCGGCTCGATGCTGGCGCTGCTCGTCTTCCTCCACCTGCGGGGCGATCTGACGGGCATGCCCTTCGACGGAGCGGCGGCGGACTTCCTGGCAGCGGGCGCCCCTCTTCCGTTGCCGGCGGCCCTGACCCTGCTGGGCCTGGTCCCGGCGCTCGCGTCGGTGACGGTGGGACTCGTCCTGCGGCCACGGGACGACAGGTCGTCGGCGGCGAAGAGGGAGGCACGGTCGTACGGCCGCTTCGGGGCGTACGGCAGGACGGCGGCCAGGGAGCCCTTCGGGGCGTACGGCCGCTTCCGCGCGCGCCGGACGGCGGGTGAGCCCGCCGAGGACCGTACCGCCGCTGAGGTGGCTCACCAGCCGAAGCGGGCCGGCACCCCGCCGGCTCGGGACGGCGAGGACATGGCCGCAGCACTGCCCGCCGAGGACAGCCGGACCGACGACCTCGACCCAGCAGTCCTTCCCTCCCCCAAGGAAGCGCCCAAGGGCCTCCCCTGGGGCGTCGCGGTCCTCGCCGCGGGTCTGGCCGTGGAGGCCTACGCCAACCGTCAGGGCACCACCCCCGCCGCCCCTCTCCCCGGCGGTCTCGCAGGCACCCCCTCCGTCCTCGTCGGCTGGCTCCTGACCGCCGTCGGCCTGGCGATCGCCGGCCCCGGTCTCACCCACCTCTGCGGCCGTCTCCTCCAGTCCACCCGGCCCGGCGCCCTCCGCCTCCTCGCCGGAAGGGTCCTCATGGCGGAGGCGACCCGTATCGGCCGCCCGTTGGGCATCGTCTGCGCGGTGGCCTCCGGGGCCTACGCGATGACCACCCTGTACGACCGCACGGGCCCCGAGGTGGGCCCCCTCACCACCCTGGGCCTGGCCCTCGTGACGAGCTGCACCCTCGCCACGCTGCTCACCGCCGCCGTGGAGGCGAAGCACGCGAGGTCGGACACCACGGCCGCGCTGGTCCGCCTCGGCGCTCCCGCGACGATGCTCCGCAGCGCGGCGGCCCTCCGCGCCGGCGCCCTGCTGGCCCTCTTCGGCCCGCTGACCCTGGTCGTGGCCGAGCTGGCGGCCCTGCCTCTGACCGGCTGAGAAAAAAGCCCGCCGCAGCGATGAGTTCCGCCGGGCCCGCCCGTCTACCCCTGCGTACAGCACGCACCCGATGGGAGAGACTCCGATGACCTCGCCGACCTACCAGCAGATGATCTTCGTCAACCTGCCCGTGAACGACCTCGACGCCTCGAAGAAGTTCTTCACGGAACTCGGCTACTCGATCAACCCGCAGTTCAGCGACGACAACGCGGCCTCCGTGGTGATCAGCGACACCATCGTCGCGATGCTGCTCACGAAGCCGTTCTACGCGACCTTCACCAAGAAGGAGATCGCGGACGCGACGAAGACCAGCGAGGTGCTGGTCGCGCTGAGCGCGGAGAGCCGCGCCAAGGTCGACGAGCTGGTCGACAAGGCGCTGGCCGTGGGCGGCACCCCGGCAGGCGAGACCCAGGACCACGGCTTCATGTACGGCCGCTCCTTCGACGACCCCGACGGCCACACCTGGGAGGTCGTCTGGATGGACCCGGCGGCGATCCAGAGCTGATCCCCCGGCCGCCAACCGGCGTGCGAGCATGGGCGGGTGCAGACGAGCCCCGCCCACGCGGCACACCACGACGACCGTGAGATCGAGACGCTGGAGGAGTTCGACGCGGTCGTACCGGCCCGCGGCACCCTCACCGGCTTCCGGGTCCAGTCCGTCGACCTGACGGACCGGACACGAGAGTTGCTGGCCACCGACACCTCGGGCGCCGTGTTCCTCGGCTGCCCGATGCGGGAGAACGCCGCGGAGAAACTCCGCGCGGACGGCGCGCTGGTCTTCCCGCCCGTCCCGCACCTGCCCTTCGATCCGTACCGCGGGCTGCTCTACTCCCCCGACGAGTTGTTCGACGGGCTGGAGAAGGGCTACGAGCAGACTCCCGACGCCCTGGCCTACGCCTGGTTCCAGCGGACCAGGGCCGACGGCGACATATACGCGTCGATGCTCCGCTCCATCCACGACGACGCCGTCTCCGACGCCCTCGACGAACTCCTGCGCGGCGCACGGGTCGTGGGCGTGATGGGCGGTCACGCGATGGCCCGCGGCACCCGCGAATACGCCGGTGCCGCCCGCCTCGGCCGTGAACTGGCCCGCGCCGGGTTCACCCTGGCCACCGGTGGCGGTCCGGGCGCGATGGAGGCGGCCAACCTCGGCGCCTACGCGGCCCCCTTCGAGGACACCATGCTCGACGAGGCGTGCGAACTCCTCGCCGGGACACCGTCGTTCACGCCCTCGATCACCGACTGGGCGCGCGCCGCCTTCGAGGTCCGCGCCCGCCGGCCCCGGGGCGGGAACTCCGTCGGCATCCCGACCTGGTTCTACGGGCACGAGCCGCCGAACGCCTTCGCCTCGCACATCGCCAAGTACTTCGCCAACGCCACCCGCGAGGACGGTCTGCTCGCCCGCTCGAACGCGGGCGTGGTCTTCCTGCCGGGCGCCGCCGGCACCGTGCAGGAGATCTTCGACAACGCGACGCCCAACTACTACGAGTCGCGCGGCGAACCCACGCCGATGGTCCTCGTCGACCGCGCCCACTGGACGGAGAAGCTGCCGACCTGGCCGCTGCTCCAGGCACTCGCGCGAGAGCGGTCGATGGAGTCCCGAATCGCCCTGGTTGACCGGATCGAGGACGCTCCGGCGGCACTGAAACGTCTCGCTGTGTAATAAGCAGGTAAAGTCAACGGTGGCGGGGGGCCTACGCGTTGACACTTCTTATGCAGCGCTTATAGACCTGTGAGACTCGTGGGGACGGTGATGACACATCACCGTCCTTTCCACCCCCCGCATTTGCGCACCCCGTGAAGGATGAACGTGGCATTCACGCCCATATCCCGCCGCACCTCCCGCGCCGCGCGCTTCCTCGGTGTCGCCGCCGCGTCGACCGCGATCGTGCTCGGCAGCTCCGGCAACGCCCTTGCCTGCAACATCAAGGAGTTCTCCGCCGAAGCCAAGTGCGACGGCGACAAGGGCATCATCACCGTGACTGACGTGGACAAGTCCGGTGTCGAGGCCACCGTCTCGGTGTACCTGCAGAACAACGGCGCCGACGCCAAGAAGGTCGGCGAGCAGACGGTGAAGGGCTCCAAGGACGGCACCACCATCACCTTCCAGGAGGACTGGGCGCCCAACGCCGAGTACCGCATCCATGTGGAGGCCCTGCCCTACATCAAGGGCGAGGACATCAAGAACAACCTGATCACCCCGGCGACCGCCTGCAAGACCGAGGACACGCCGACCCCGACGCCCACGTCCACCCCGTCGGACTCCGCCAGCACCCCGGCCGAGGAGTCCCCGACCCCGACCTCGACCCCGTCGGCCTCCGAGGGCACCACCGCCCCGGCGACCGTCGAGAGCAACGCCCCGTCGCCGGCGGCCGGCGACTCCAACCTCGCCGAGACCGGTGCGAACTCCAACACCGGCCTGATCGCGGGGATCGCCATCGCCCTGGTCGCCCTCGGCGGCGGCGCGGTGTTCTTCGGCCTGCGCCGTCGTGGCGCCGGCAGCCGCTGACGCCGTAGCCGAACGACCGTTGTGGCCCGTCCCCGGTGTGGGGGCGGGCCACAGCCACGACCTCACCCGAACGTGGCCCGCTCCAGCCAGAACTCCAGCAGCTCCCGCTCCCCGATCACTTCCAACTCCGGGCTGTCCAGGGGCAGTCGACGGTAGAAGGCGAGCATGACGGAGGTGAGCGGCCCCCGGAGTGCGACGGTCGCCTTGTCGTGCGGCATGGCCCGCTGCACGAACTCCACGATCTGGAGCCACTCGTCGATTGCGTCGACGGCGCTCTCGGGGCGACCTCGTACGGCTGCCGGGCGGCGAGCGCGGCCTCGATGCCGTCGACGGCGAGCTCCTCGGGCATTCGCCGGGCCCAGAAGCCCGAGGTGGGAAACCCGCCGTTGACCGGGTGGGCGCTGGTGCGACGACACTCCCGTGGCTCCGGCCGGCCACAACCCGTCACCGCGTCCGCGCGCAGCTGCGGGCAGTCGTGCCGCTGGGGCGGCACGGGTGAGCCCAGCGGCACCCCGCAAGCGCGGGCAGGCGAAAAGCTCCCCCCGCCCAGCACCCGCGCCGGGCCCTGTGGATCTACGTGAGCCGTCCGCTCAGCGCCGGGCGCCGCATCCGTAGCGCTCGCGCGAACGCGGGGACAGGCCCCGCACTGCAGGTCCGCCCCCGTCAGCCCAGCACGACAATTTCGGCCGCGTCGAACTCCACCCCGACCGCGTCCCCCACCTCCGGCGCCTCGCGCAGCGCACACGCGGCCTCCAACCGCGGCCCGCCGCCTTCCGAGGGGTGCAGTTGTACGGCGACATGCGTGCCCTTGAAGGTGCGTGCGCCGACCGTGCAGCGCAACCCCTCGTCGGCCGCCACGAGCCGCACTCCCGCGGGCCGCACCAGCACGCTCCGGGCCCCCTGCCCGGCTCCCGGAGACACCGGTACCTTGCCCCACGCGGTGTCCGCCGCCTCGCCGGTCACCGTTCCCTCGACCACGTTCTGGAAGCCGAGGAAGCGGGCCACGAACTCGTCCGCGGGACGCTGCCACACCTCAAGAGGCGTGCCGGACTGGGCGATCCGTCCGTCCCGCATCACCACGACCCGGTCGGCGAGCGCGAAGGCCTCGCCCTGGTCGTGGGTGACCGCGAGCACAGTGGTGCCCAACCGCCCGAACAGCTCGCGCAGTTCGACGACCAGCCGCTCACGCAGAGACCGGTCCAGCTGCCCGAGCGGCTCGTCGAGCATCAGCAGCCGGGGCCGCGGGGCGAGCGCCCGGGCCAGGGCGACCCGCTGCTGTTCACCGCCGGAGAGCGCGGCCACGGCCCGGCGGCCGGCGCCCGGAAGGCCGACGAGGTCGAGCAACTCCCGTACCCGCTCGCCCTGTTGGCCCTTGCCGACTCCGTGCATGCGCAGCCCGAAGGCCACGTTGGCGCCCACGTCACGCTGCGGGAACAGCTGGTGGTCCTGGAACATCAGCCCGACCCCGCGTCGGTGCGCGGGCACCCCGCCCTGGTCACGCCCGTCGAGCAACACCCGCCCGGAGTCGAGGGGTTGGAGCCCGGCCACCGCCCGCAACAGGGTCGACTTCCCACTGCCACTGGGCCCGAGCACGCACACGATCTCGTGCTCGGCGACATCGAGGCCCACCCCGTCGAGCACGGCCCGCCCGCCGAACCGTACGGTCGCGTCCTGAAGGCTCAGCAGCATCTAGAACTCCCCGGTCCGGTCGGTCCGCAGCCGTTCGAGGATCAGCAGCGCCACCGCGCACACCACCATCAGGATCGTCGAAAGGGCCATCGCCTGGCCGTAGTTGAGGTCCCCCGCCCGCCCGAGCAGCCGGGCCACGGCGACCGGCAGCGTCGGGTTGTCGGGCCGTGCGATGAACACGGTCGCCCCGAACTCGCCCAGCGACACGGCGAACGCGAAACCCGCCGCGATCAGCAACGCCCGCCGCACCATGGGCAGATCGATCTCCCGCCACACCCGCCACGGCGAGGCCCCGAGCACGGCCGCGGCCTCCCGCAGCCGGTGGTCCACGGCCCGCAGCACGGGCAGCATGGTCCGTACGACGAACGGCACCCCGACCAGCGCCTGCGCGAGCGGCACCAGGATCCAGGACTGTCTGAGGTCCAGCGGCGGCTCGTCGAGGGAGATCAGGAACCCGAAGCCCACGGTCACCGCGGACACCCCGAGCGGCAGCATCAGCAGCGCGTCGAAGCCCCGCACGAACCGCCCCGCGTCCCGCCGTGTCAACGCGGTCGCCGCGAGCCCCCCGACCGCCACCGCGATGGCGGTCGCGGCGAGGGCGTACTCCAGCGAGTTCCCGACCGCCTCGATGGGCGCGACGAGGAAGACCCCGCCGTCGCCACGGGTCAGCGCCCGGTAGTAGCCGAAGCCGGGGGCGTCGAGCGAACGCTGCACCAGCACGGCGAGCGGCAGGAACAGCAGTACGGCGATGCTGCCGACGACCCCGGCCAGCAGCCCCCACTCCCCCGCGCCGCGCGGCCGCCGGGCGGTCATGGACGCGTCCACGAGCCGCAGCGCGGTCTCCCGGCGCCGTACGGTCCAGGCGTGCAGGGCGAGGACCGCGCCCACCGCGACGAACTGGATCAGCGTCAGCACGGCGGCCGTGGACAGGTCGAAGATCTCGGAGGTCTGCCGGTAGATCTCCACCTCGAGGGTCGAGAAGGTCGGCCCGCCGAGGATCTGCACGACGCCGAAGGAGGTGAAGGTGAAGAGGAAGACCATCAGCGCGGCGGCGGCCACGGCGGGCGCGAGCGCGGGCAGGGTGACGGTCCGCCAGGCCTTGCGCCGGGACGCGCCCAGCATCCGCGCGGCCTCCTCCTGACGCGGGTCCAGCTGGGCCCACAGTCCGCCGACGGTCCGTACGACGACCGCGTAGTTGAAGAAGACGTGCGCGAGCAGGATCGCCCACACGGTGGTGTCCAGCCGTACGCCCCACAGGTCGTCCGTGAGGCCGCCCCTTCCGACGAGCGCCAGGAAGGCCGTACCGACGACGACGGTCGGCAGCACGAAGGGGACGGTGACCACGGCCCGCAGGACCTGCTTGCCGGGGAAGTCGAAGCGCGCGAAAACATACGCGCCGGGGAGTGCGACCAGGAGCGTGAGCGCGGTGGAGACGAGCGCCTGCCAGGTGGTGAACCACAGGACGTGCCGGATGTCCGGCTGGGCGAGGACATCGGTGATCCTGCCGAGCTGCCAGGTCCCGCCGGCCCTCAGTCCGCGCGTGACGATCGCGGCGACGGGATAGGCGAAGAAGACGGCGAAGAACGCGACGGGCACGGCCACAAGCCCGAGCCGGGCCGCCGCGTTCCTGACGCCCTGGCGGGGCCTTACTTCAGTACGAGCGAGGTCCATGACTTGACCCAGTCGTCACGGTTGTCGGCGATCTTCTCCGGGTCCATGGTCTCGGGATCCTTGGCCTGCGGACCGTACTCGGTGAACTCGGCCGGCACCGGGGCGCCGTCCACGACCGGGTAGACGAACATGTTGAGCGGCATGTCCTGCTGGAACTCCTTGGTGAGCAGGAAGTCCAGGAACGCCTTGCCGCCCTTGGTGTTTTTCGCGTTGCTCAGCAGCCCGGCGTACTCGATCTGCCGGAAGCAGGTGCCCTGCGCGACCCCGGTGGGCGCGGTCTTCGGCTTGGGGTCGGCGTAGATCACCTCGGCGGGCGGCGAGGAGGCGTACGACACGACGAGCGGCCGGTCGGCCTTGGCCTTCTTGCCGCCGGCGGAACCGGAGAACTCCTCGTTGTAGGCCTGCTCCCAGCCGTCGACGACCTTGACGCCGTTGGCCTTGAGCTTCTTCCAGTAGCCCTGCCAGCCGTCGTCGCCGTACTTCGCGGCGCTCCCGAGAAGGAAGCCGAGCCCCGGCGAGGAGATGGAGGCGTTCTCGGTGACGAGGAGGTTCTTGTAGGCGGGCTTGACCAGATCGTCGTACGACGTCGGCGGCTGGAGCTTGTGCTCGGCGAACCAGGCCTTGTCGTAGTTGACGCAGATGTCGCCGCTGTCGATGGGCGTCACCCGGTGCTTGTCCTGGTCGACCCGGTACTCGGCCTTGATCCGGTCGGCGCCCTTGGCCTCGTACGACTGGAAGAGCCCGTTGTCGAGCGCGCGGGAGAGGAGGGTGTTGTCGACGCCGAAGAAGACGTCGCCCTGCGGGTTGTCCTTGGTGAGGATGGCCTTGTTGACGGCCTGCCCGGCGTCGCCGTCCTCCAGGACCTTGACCTGGTAGCCGGACTTCTTCTCGAAGTCGGCGAGGACGCTCTTGGAGACGGCCCAGGAGTCGTGGCTGACGAGGGTGACGGTCTTGGAGCCGGAGCTTTTGGAGTCGTCGGACGACGAGCCGCACGCGGACAGCGTGACCAGGCCCAGGCCGACGACGACAGCACAGAACTTCTTGTTGTTCACGGTGATGACCGAACTTCCTACCCAGAATGACCTGGGCGAGGTTCAGAGGGTCTGCGGCCCGATTGCCGCACTCTCAGCGCTGTGGCGCTCCCCTGTCGGATATGAAGATGTACGTACGTACGGTCGTCAGACTACCGCTCGGTGGCCGCGAGCTGGCCACAGGCCCCGTCGATCTCCTGTCCACGGGTGTCCCGGATGGTCACCGCCACACCATGGGCGGCGATGGCCTCGACGAACGCCTTCTCGTCCTCGGGCCGGGAGGCGGTCCACTTGGACCCGGGGGTCGGGTTCAGCGGGATGAGGTTGACGTGCACGGGCTTGCCCTTGAGTAGCCGTCCGAGTCGGTCCCCCCGCCACGCCTGGTCGTTGATGTCCCGGATCAGCGCGTATTCGATGGACAGCCGACGCCCGCTCTTCTCGACGTACTCGAACCCGGCGTCGAGGACCTCGCGCACCTTCCACCGGGTGTTCACGGGGACGAGGGTGTCGCGCAGCTCGTCGTCCGGGGCGTGCAGGGAGATCGCGAGCCGGCACTTGAAGCCCTCGTCGGAGAACCGGTGAATGGCCGGCACGAGGCCCACGGTCGACACGGTGATGCCCCGCTGCGAGAGCCCGAGCCCATCAGGAGCGGGATCGGTGAGCGCGCGAATGGACTGCGTCACCCGCTTGTAGTTGGCGAGCGGTTCACCCATCCCCATGAAGACGATGTTGGAGAGCCGCGCGGGCCCGCCCGGCACCTCCCCGTCCCGCAGCGCCCGCATCCCGTCCACGATCTGGTGGACGATCTCAGCGGTGGACAGATTGCGATCCAGCCCCGCCTGCCCGGTGGCACAGAAGGGACAGTTCATCCCGCACCCGGCCTGCGAGCTGATGCACATGGTCACCCGGTCCGGGTACCGCATCAGCACCGACTCCACGAGCGTCCCGTCGAACAGCCGCCACAGCGTCTTGCGCGTGGTCCCCTGGTCGGTCGACAGATGCCGTACGACGGTCATGAGCTCCGGAAGCAGCGCCTCCTGGAGCTTGCCGCGCGCCCCGGCCGGGATGTCCGTCCACTCCGCCGGGTCGTGCGCGTACCGCGCGAAGTAGTGCTGCGAGAGCTGCTTGGCACGAAACGGCTTCTCCCCGATCTCCGCCACGACCTCCTTGCGCTCGGCAGGCGTGAGGTCGGCGAGATGCCGCGGCGGCTTCTTGGCTCCGCGGGGGGCGACGAAAGTGAGTTCTCCGGGCTTAGGCATGGCTGTACCAGTGTCGCAGATCATCCGCGAACCGCGTTCAGAGGATCCACACGCCCAGCGCCGCGACCGCGAGGCCGATGGCCACGAAGAAGAAGCAGGTGAGGGTGACCGGGAGTGCCTGTCCTCGACGGCGGGCGGGGTCCAGGCCGCGGTAGGTGCTGACCGCCGCGTAGACGCCGATGAGGGCGAGCGCGCAGCCGATGACGAGGGCGACGAAGCCGAGGAAGCCGGACCAGGTGGAGGGGTGGTCCGGGTTGGGGGTGACCACGGCCGCGAGGGCCGCTCCGCCGAGGGGGCTCACTTGTCGTTCTCGTCCTTCGTCAGGTTCTGGATGTCGGACTCGATACCGGACGCGGCGGCGTAGACGCCGGTGTTGAGTGTGGTGCCCACGGTGTTCCTGAACGCTCCGTCCGCGAGCTTTCCCCGGTCGCTCAGATGTTCGCCGCCGAGGCTGCCGTGCTCCTCCAGGGCATGGTTGACGCCGTGGTTCTGGGCATTTCCGGCGGCGCCGGCGACGGCGTTGGTCAGCGCGTCCTGACCCATGGTCGAGGCGTCCTGGCCGTTCGCGTAGTCGGCCGTCACCCCGCCCGTCACGTTGCCGAGCGCTCCGTTGGCCGCGGTGCCGAGCAGGCCCTCCCCCCTCAGGAGGTCTCCGGCCACCCCCGTGACCCGGGCCCCGATCGCGCCGGCGCCCGCGGTGAACCCGGCCGTGCCGCCCGCGAGCAGCGCGCCGTTCCTGAGGTCGGCGCCCACGGTCACCGGCTGCCCGTTGACGGCCTGGGTCACCATCAGGCTTCCCGAGTCCGCCACGAAGTTCGTCGCGAAGCTCTCCAGCCCCGTCCTGGCGAAGCTCGCGCTGACCCTGGCGACGGCCGTGAGCATCCGCTCCAACGTGGCGACCGTCTCCGCGCTGAGCCCCGAGAACCGCTCCAGGAGGCCCGCCACCCGCTCGGCCGCCGACGTGAACAGCCGGACCAGGTCCACGATCTTGGCGACCCGCTCCGCCACCGCCGTGTTCGCGACGAGGTCGGAGATGAAGCCGGTGAAGAACGACAGCGCGACCCCGGCGATCTCCATCTCGGCGATCTCGACACAGATGTCGATGATCTCCTTGTTGATCCCGTCGATCTCGTCGGCATAGGAGCGCAGTCCGTCGGCGACGTGATGGAAGTGGGCGGCGACGTTCTGGACGATCTTCTTCTGCTCGGCCCAGTGCTGCTCGAAGGCGTCCCGTGCGGCCCCGTGCCACCCGTGCCGGTCGACCCCGGCGATCGCGGCGTCGAGGGCCCGTACGACATCGGTCAGTTCCGTGCCCATGGCGTCCCAGGCACGGGCGATGGCCCGGAGCGTGTCGCCGTCGCCGCCCGGCAGTTCCACACCGGCCGCCTGGAGGATCTCCAGGACCTTGCCGTCGATCCAGCCGTTGATGCTCACGGACGGTCTCCCGAGGCCGCGGTGTGCAGATAGCCGAGGGCCGTGCGGTCCGAGTCGGCGTAGTGGGTGGCGTTCAGCCTGAGCCGGTCACCGTCGGTCCTGAGCACCTCCGGAAGACGCCCGAGCGCCTTGACCGTGTTCTCCAGCAACCGCCGGTACTTCTCGGTCGCCCCGTCGCAGATCCCCAGCAACCCGAACGCCTGCCCGATCTCCGCCGCGCTCCCCGAGAACGCCCCGATCGGCCCGGCGAGCCCCGTCGCCTCCCGGTCGAACCTGCCCGCCAGATCCGTCAACGTCTCGGGGTCCACCCCGAACTGCTCGCTCATCCCGCTCCCCCGTTCGAAAACCGACGCGACGGTCAGCATCCCGGACGAGATCCCGCGGAAACGGGTCCTTTTACGTAGGCGAAGCAAGGTCTGACCCACAATTTGCGCCAACCCGGTCTGAGCCATGCCGAGCTCGGCGCAACGCAAAGGGGCGGCAGCCGTCGCTGCCGCCCCTCGCCCGTCCTCGTGCGTCAGCCGCTGCCCACGAACAGCACCAGCAGCAGCCACACCACCGGCGCCGTCGGCAACAGGGAGTCCAGGCGGTCCATGATGCCGCCGTGGCCCGGCAGCAGCGTGCCCATGTCCTTGATGCCGAGGTCCCGCTTGATCATCGACTCGCCGAGGTCACCCAGCGTCGCGCTGGCCGCGACCGCGAGCCCGAGCAGCAGGCCCTGCCACCAGATGCCGTCGTCGATCAGGAACTCCATGCACAGCGCGCCCGCAGCCATCGCGAACGCCACCGCTCCGACCAGGCCCTCACGGGTCTTGCCGGGGCTGATGCGCGGCGCGAGCTTGTGGGTGCCGAAGCGCCAGCCGACCGCGTACGCGCCGGTGTCGCTGACGACGGTCAGGAGCAGGAAGGTCAGGACGCGGGCCGCCCCGTCCTCGGCCGTCAGCATCATCGCGACGAACGTGGCCAGGAACGGCACGTAGAACGCGGCGAAGACACCCGCCGTGACGTCCTTGAGGTAGCCCTCCGGCGGTTCGGTCATCCGCCAGACGAGGACCGCGAGTGCCGTGAGCGCCATGGCGACCCAGGCACCCTCCGCGCCCCGGACGTACCCCGAGATGACCATCGCGGCTCCGCCGAGCGCCAGCGGCACGAGCGGCGCCTTGATGCCCTTGCGCTCCTCCAGCCGCTTCGTCAGCTCCCACAGCCCGACCACGACGGCGACCGCTATCACGCCGACGAAAGCGGCCTTGACGAAGAACAGCGACGCGATGATCACCGCGCCGAGTCCGACCCCGACGCCTATGGCCGCACCCAGGTCCCGCCCCGCGCTCTTCTTCTGCGGCGCGGGCGCCGGCTGCGAGGAGTCGGGCATGGGCTCCGGATTCTGCTTCTGCGGTGCCGCCGGGTAGGGCTGCGCCGATGCGGTCACTTCACGGAACGTCCCGTCCCGGAACGTGTCGTCCCGGAACAAGGGGCCGCTCAGCCGAGCGGCCCCCCGGTCGTCATCCTGGTCGTCGCCGTCCCGGGGTACAGCGGGTCCGTCGGGCACGATGGGCATGGGGCGAGTGTGCTGCGCGTCATGCGCATCGTACGCGGGACCCGCCGGGGCAGCCCCCTGGACAGGCCCCTGGTCGGACGGCCCCCAGTACCCGGTGTGAGGCGGCGTCGCCCAGGAAGAGTCGTTCATCAGACCTCGAGAAGCTCCGCTTCCTTGTGCTTGAGGAGCTCGTCCACCTGGGCGACGTACTTGTGCGTCGCGTCGTCGAGGTCCTTCTCAGCACGGCGGCCCTCGTCCTCGCCGACCTCGCCGTCCTTGACGAGCTTGTCGATCGCGTCCTTGGCCTTGCGGCGGACCGAGCGGATGGAGACCTTGCTGTCCTCGGCCTTGCCCCGGGCCACCTTGATGTAGTCGCGGCGGCGCTCCTCGGTGAGCTCGGGGAACACCACTCGGATGATGTTGCCGTCGTTGCTCGGGTTGACGCCCAGGTCGGAGTCGCGGATCGCCTGTTCGATGTTGCGCAGCGCGGTCTTGTCGAACGGGGTCACCACGGCCATGCGCGGCTCCGGCACGGAGAACGAAGCCAGCTGGTTGATCGGCGTCGGCGCACCGTAGTAGTCGGCCACGATCTTGTTGAACATCGCCGGGTGCGCACGCCCGGTGCGGATCGCGGCGAAGTCCTCCTTGGCGACCACGACGGCCTTCTCCATCTTCTCCTCGGCCTCGAGGAGGGTCTCTTCGATCACCACTTGCTCCTGCGTGTCTTGAGTAGGCCCGGCTGCTGTTCCATGTGCGTGGGCGGCGGCCGGCTGCGTCGCGTCTTCTTCCTGCACGGTTCCCGACCGGCAGGACATTGTCCATCCCCCGGTCAGGGACCGGGTGTGTCCCCTGTCAGTCCCGGCTGCCCGGCTCACCCACCAGCGTGCCGATCTTCTCACCCTTGACGGCTCGGGCGATATTTCCCTCCGTCAGAAGCTCGAAGACCACGATCGGCAGCTTGTTGTCGCGGCACAGCGTGACGGCCGTGGCGTCGGCGACCTTCAGGTCACGGGTGATGACCTCGCCGTATCCGAGGGAGTCGAACTTGACCGCGTCGGGGTTGGTCTTCGGGTCGGAGTCGTAGACCCCGTCCACGCCGTTCTTGCCCATGAGCAGCGCCTCGGCGTCGATCTCCAGGGCGCGCTGCGCGGCGGTGGTGTCGGTGGAGAAGTACGGCATGCCCATACCGGCGCCGAAGATGACCACGCGGCCCTTCTCCAGGTGGCGCACGGCGCGCAGCGGGATGTACGGCTCGGCCACCTGGCCCATGGTGATGGCGGTCTGCACCCGGCTGTCGATGCCCTCCTTCTCCAGGAAGTCCTGGAGGGCGAGGCAGTTCATCACGGTGCCCAGCATGCCCATGTAGTCCGAGCGGGCGCGGTCCATGCCGCGCTGCTGGAGTTCGGCACCACGGAAGAAGTTGCCGCCGCCGATGACGACGGCGATCTCGGCGCCGTCCCGGACGACGGCGGCGATCTCACGAGCGATCTTGTGCACCACGTCGGGGTCCACACCCAGGCCCCCGCCACCGGCGAACGCCTCTCCGGACAGCTTCAGCAGAAACCGGCCGCGCACTTTGCCGTCGTCGCTCTTCTGGGCCTTGGTGGTCATGGGATCCCGCCTCTTTCACCTGTTGCACATACGAAGAAGGCCACTGCCGGTGGGAACTGGTTCGCATCCCATGCGCGGCAATGGCCTCCTCGTCAGATCTGCTGTCGTCCGCCACGCGCGTGCGTGGCGGCGTACCGGACGACTGCTGACGACCCTATCGGGCCCGCGCGTCGCTCGCGGTACGGACTCAGATGCCGACCTTGATGCGCGTGAAGCGCTTCAGGGTGACACCGGCCTCGTCCAGAACCTTCTGGACCGACTTCTTGTTGTCGAGCGCGTACGGCTGACCGAGCAGCGTGGCGTCCTTGAAGAAGCCGTTGAGGCGACCCTCGACGATCTTCGGCAGGGCGGCCTCGGGCTTGCCCTCGGCGCGGGTGGTCTCCTCGGCGACGCGGCGCTCGGACTCGACGACCTCGGCCGGCACGTCCTCCTTGGAGAGGTACTTCGGCGCGAAGGCGGCGATGTGCTGGGCGACACCGCGGGCGACCTCGGCGTTCGGCTTGTCCAGCTCGACGAGGACACCGATCTGCGGGGGCAGGTCGGGCATCGTGCGGTGCATGTACGCGGTCACGAAGCCGTCGGCGAACTGCGCGAAGCGGTCCAGGACGATCTTCTCGCCGAGGTTGGCGTTGGCCTCGTCCACGAACGCCTGGACGGTCTTGCCGGCCTCGATCTCGGAGGCGAGCAGGGCCTCCAGGTCGGCCGGGGAGGTCGCCGCGACGTGCTCGGCGATCTGGTTGGCGACGGCCTGGAACTTCTCGCCCTTGGCGACGAAGTCCGTCTCGCACTTCAGCTCGACGAGGACGCCGGAGGAGTTGTCGTCGGCGATGATCGAGACCACGGCGCCGTTCTCGGCGGAGCGGCCCTCGCGCTTGGCGACGCCCTTCTGGCCCTTGATCCGGAGCGCCTCGACGGCCTTCTCGACGTCGCCCGCGGCCTCGTCCAGCGCCTTCTTGCAGTCCATCATGCCGGCGCCCGTGAGCTCACGGAGCTTCTTGACGTCGGCGGCGGTGTAGTTCGCCATGAGTCTGTGAATCTTTCTCGAAGTCTGGAAGATCGAAGATCTACGGGGTCTACGGCCCCCATGTAGCCGGGGGCCGCCGACTCACCGCTGACCTACGGGTGAACGGCGGGAGCGGAGTTGGTGCACCGCTCCCGCCGTCACCCCTGACGCTGACGGGTCAGGCCTGCTCGGCGTCCGCGGCCGGAGCGGCCTCGGCGGGAGCCTCGGCAGCCGGAGCCGCCTCAGCCTCGGCAGCGGGGGCCTCGGCGGCAGGGGCCTCGGCAGCCGGAGCCTCGGCGGCCTCGGCAGCGGGGGCCTCCTCGGCCTTCTTCTCGCCGCCCTCGAGCAGGTCGCGCTCCCACTCGGCGAGCGGCTCGCCCGCGGCCTTCTCGCCCTTGTCACCGGTGGCGACACGCGAGCGGCTGATGAGGCCCTCGGCGACGGCGTCGGCGATCACGCGGGTGAGCAGGGTGACGGAGCGGATCGCGTCGTCGTTGCCCGGGATCTTGTAGTCGACCTCGTCGGGGTCGCAGTTGGTGTCGAGGATGGCGACGACCGGGATGTTGAGCTTCCGGGCCTCGCCGACCGCGATGTGCTCCTTCTTGGTGTCCACGATCCAGACGGCGCTGGGCACCTTGGACATCTCGCGGATACCACCGAGGGTCTTCTCCAGCTTGGCCTTCTCGCGCGAGAGCACGAGAAGCTCCTTCTTGGTGAGACCGGAAGCGGCGACGTCCTCGAAGTCGATCTGCTCGAGCTCCTTGAGGCGCTGCAGACGCTTGTAGACGGTCGAGAAGTTGGTGAGCATGCCGCCCAGCCAGCGCTGGTTGACGTAGGGCATGCCGACGCGGGTGGCCTGCTCGGCGATGGCCTCCTGCGCCTGCTTCTTCGTGCCGACGAACATGACCGTGCCGCCGTGGGCGACGGTCTCCTTGACGAACTCGTAGGCGCGGTCGATGTACGACAGCGACTGGAGCAGGTCGATGATGTAGATGCCGTTGCGCTCCGTGAAGATGAAGCGCTTCATCTTCGGGTTCCAACGACGGGTCTGGTGACCGAAGTGGACGCCGCTTTCCAGCAGCTCCCGCATCGTGACGACGGCCATGGCCGTTCTCCTTGGTGTTCTCGGTTGTACCGCGGGTACCGGAGGGCACCCGCGCCTGACGCCCGCGACGCGCCTTGCCGCAAAGGACCGAGAGGCGCTGACACCGACCGCGTGACGGCGCGGTGTCGGGGCGTGCGAAGTCGACCCGGTGACCCGGATCGCCAGAAGAAGTGTACGGGACCGGCGGGGTACCGGGTGACGCCGCTGTCCACAACCCGGGAGTAGTCCACAGGCCCCGGTCATGAACCGGGCGGCTGCGGGACGGTTTCCGCATGCGAGCGAAGCGATGCGGACGATGCGGTACGTGGCTGGTGCTGGGGTTTCTGCTGTTCCTGACGGCGCCGGCACCCGCGCCGGAGCAGGCCGCCCTCAGGCCGATGGCCAGGATCGCGGACGTCTCGGTGCCGACGATCGGGCGCACCTGGCCCGTGGGCACCCGGCCGACGGTCCTGCGCGGCTGGGAACCGCCGGCGACGGTGTACGGCCGCGGCCACCGGGGCGTGGACCTGGCGGCACCTGCCGGCACCCCGGTACGGGCGGTGGCGGCGGGCCGGGTGTCGTTCGCGGGCCGGGTGGCGGGCAAGGCGGTCGTCTCGGTGGAACTGACGGGCACAGTCCTTCGAACGACCTACGAACCGGTGACGGCGTCGGTGCAGAAGGGCGACGAGGTGGCGGCGGGCGAGGTGGTGGGGGTGGTGGAGCCGACGGGCTCCCACTGCCCGACCACGTGTGTGCACTGGGGTCTGCTGAGAGGCGAGACCTACCTGGACCCGCTGTCCCTGCTTCCGCCATGGCTGCTGCGGAGAGGTCCGTCCAGGTTGCTCCCTGTCCTGGGGGTGCCTGTACCTGCGTAACGTCCGGACCGCGCTTCAAGAGGCGTGCGGCAGCCGCGCCCAAGTCGCGGGGGGGGCACCGCGCGACCAGCCCCGACGGACCCGCGCCCGGCAGCCACCCGCAGCCCCGTACGCCGACCCCGCACTCAGCCCCGCACGCCCCGCAGCGCCATGGAGACCGCGGCCTCGGTAATCACCGAAGGCTCCTCCGCCGCCCCCAGCTCGATCCGCCGGACCGCCGCGTCCACCACTCCCTGCACCAGCATCGCCGCCAGCCGAGGCTGCTCGTGCCCCATCTCCGCGAGCGCCTCGCCGATCATCGCGACCAGGCCACCGTGCGCCGCGCGGATCTTCTCCCGGGCCCCCGCGTCCAGCTCGCTCGCGGAGATGGCGACGACGGCCCGATGCCGCCGGTCCCCCACCAGCGTCAGCTGCCGTCGCACATACGCCTCGACCTTGGCCTGCGCTCCCTCCGCGGCGGCCATCGCCTGCGAGACCTCCGCCGCCCACACCGGGAAGTCGACCTCGCACAGCTCCTCGACCACGGCGGCCCGTGACCGGAAGTACTCGTACACGGACGACCGCGCGAGCCCCGTCCGCTCGGCGAGAGCCGGGAAGGTCAGCGCCTCCGTCCCGCCCTCGGACAGCAGAGAGCGAGCCGCATCCAGCAGGGCGGCTCGCTGCATCGACCGGTGCTCGGCCACGGAGGCCGCTCGAATCCTTGGCACGTCAACCACTGTACGGACGCGCCCCTGCGGACGGGAGTCACTCCGCCCGAGCAGCCGTCGCCGGAGGGCCGCCCGGCCGGGTCAGCGACCGAAACTGGCCAGCTTCGCCCGCAGTTGCAGCACCGACTTGGTGTGGATCTGGCTGACCCTGCTCTCGGTCACGCCCAGCACGTTCCCGATCTCGGCGAGCGTGAGCCCCTCGTAGTAGTACAGGGTCACCACGGTCTTCTCCCGCTCGGGCAGCGTGTTGATGGCCCGCGCGAGGAACCGTCTGAGCTCCCGGTCCTCGGCGACCTCCACGGGGTTGTCGGCGGCGGGGTCCTCCAGGGTGTCCATGAAGCTCAACCCGTCGCCGCCCTCGCCGCCGACGTGCAGCAATTCCTCCAGGGCCACCACATTGGCCAGCGACAACTGGCTGAAGACGGCATGGAGATCGTCGACCGCGATCCCCAGTTCGCCGGCCACCTCCCCCTCCGTGGGCGTCCGTCTCAGCCGTGCCTCCAGCGTCGCGTACGCCCGCTCGACGTTGCGCGCCTTCTGCCGGACGGACCGCGGGATCCAGTCCAGTGCCCGCAGTTCGTCGATCATCGCGCCGCGGATCCGGGTGATCGCGTACGTCTCGAACTTGATCTCCCGGTCGAGGTCGAACTTCTCGATCGCGTCGATGAGCCCGAAGACCCCCGAGGACACGAAGTCCGCCTGCTCGACGTTGGGCGGCAGACCGACGCTCACCCGTCCGGCGACGTACTTCACGAGCGGTGAGTAGTGCAGGATCAGCTGCTCGCGCAGCCGCTCGTCCCCCGTCGCCTTGTACGACCGCCACAGTTCGTCGAGCGTCGAGGGAGCGGGCGGCCGCACGCTGCCACCGTCACGGGCGGCTGGGGGGATGGCCGCCCGGTCGGACCCGGAAGTGTGCTGGGGCATGCGTCGCCTTGTGCCGTTCTGCCGTGAAGTACGCGATGTACGTGATGTGCGTCGGAATCCCCGTGAGCGTAGCGTGACTGAAAGGTCGCAGTGCGCAAACAGCGGGCCGGGGCTCACCATCGGATGCGTCCCGCGGACCGCTTCCGCGCGACGCGGCCGTCGCCCTGTGTGATCAACGGAACACCCCAACTGCGGTAATTCCCAAGGGCTTCGGGGTTCCCCCGGACGGCCGAACACGCTCCGTCAACACGGGCCGCGGCCACCCCGGACGGAGATCATCGCCTGGCGTGTCAACTTCCAGCCGTCGCCGTGTCGTTCGACGTAACCAAGTGCACGGAGTTCGTACAGTCTCGCGACGGCGTCGTCCCGCGTGGTCTGCGCACCGCGCGCGATCTCGTCCACGCCGGCCTCCCGCCGGCCGGGCAGCGCGGACAGGACTCTTCGTGCCTCCGGGTCCAGCAGATCGCGCGGCAGCACCGGTCCGCGCCGGTCCGGAGCCAGCTCCCCCATGTCGCCGACCAGCTCCACGACTTCCGCGGCGTCCGTGACCAGCGTGGCGCCCCCGCGCAGCAGTTCGTGCACCCCGGCGGACAGGCTGCTGGTGGCCGGCCCGGGCACCCCCATCGTGTGACGGCCCAACCGCTGTGCCGCACGCGCGGTGACCAGTGAGCCGCTGCGGTGGGCGGCCTCGACGACCACGGTGCCCCGGGTGAGGGCGGCGATCACCCTGTTGCGCAGCACGAATCTGCTGGGCGTCGGATGATCGCCGGGCGGCAACTCCCCGATCACCAGGCCCTGTTCCGCGATCCTGGTGATCAACTGGGCGTGTCCGCGCGGATAGGGCCGGTCGACCCCGCAGGCCAGGACGGCGACGGTGGCACCGCCCGCGCCGAGGGCACCGCGGTGGGCGGCGCCGTCGACGCCGTAGGCTCCGCCGGACACGACGACCCACCCGAGCTCGGCGAGCCCGGTGCCGAGGGTGGCCGCCATGTGGGCGCCGTACTCGGTACAGGCACGGGCCCCGACGAGGGCGACGGACCTGAGCGCCCACATCCTCAGGCTGGGCCGCCCCCGCACCCACAGACCGATCGGCCGCGCGTCCCCGAGGTCGTCGAGCTGTCCCGGCCACTCGGCTGTCCCGGGCACGGCGAACCGCGCACCGGCCTCGTACGCGACGGCGAGATCCCGGCGCGGCTCCGCCACCTCGGCCCGGGCCCGCATCCCACCCCACCGCTTCTCGCTCACTCCGGGCAGCGGCTCCGCACATCCGCGCAACCGCGCGGCCACCTCCCGCACGCCCCACTCCCGGATCCACCGCCCGCCGACCTCGTCACCGGGCTCGACGACGCGAGCGAGCAGGACACGGTCGAGCAGTTCGGCGTCGGGTTCCTCGCCGGTCATGTCAGCGCCCCGATGGCCATCGGTACGCCCCGGGGCACTCCGGTGCGCAGTTGCAGCGCCAGCGCGACGTCGGTCGCGTCCGGGCGGTCGTGTCCCACGAGGTCCGCGACGGTCCAGGCGACGCGCAGGACGCGGTCGAGTCCCCGGGCGGTCAGGACGCCCCGCTCCAGACTGCGCTCGGCCTCGTCCATCGCCCCGGACACGGCGTGCCAACGGCTGCGCAGCTCGCGTCCCGGCACCTCGCTGTTGGTCCGCCACGGGGTGCCGGCGAAGCGCGTAGCCGCGCGTTGCCTGGCGGCCCGCACCCGGTCCGCGACCACGGCGGTCGTCTCGCCCCGGGCGCCCCGTCCGGCGAGCTGGTCACGCGTGACACGGTCCACCTGCACCCGCAGGTCGACCCGGTCGAGCAGCGGACCGGAGAGCCGGGCCTGGTAGCGGCGGATCGCCGAGGGCGGGCACTCGCAGAAGTCGTCGGTCTGCGAGAAGCGACCGCAGGGACAGGGGTTGGCCGCGAGCACCATCAGGAACTTCGCCGGGAACCGTACGACACCCGCGCTGCGCGCGATCACCACGTGCCCCGCCTCCAGCGGCTGTCGCAGCGCGTCGAGGGCCTGGGTGTTGAATTCGGGAGTCTCGTCGAGAAAGAGCACCCCTCGGTGTGAGAGCGAGACCGCGCCGGGACGGGCGATGCCGTTGCCGCCGCCCACCAGCGCCTGCATGGTGGCCGAGTGGTGCGGGGCACAGTAGGGGGCGACGTCGATCAGGGGCTTGCCCGGTGGCAGCAGACCGGCCACCGAGTGCACCGCCGTCACCTCCAGCGACTCCTCCCGGGCCAGCCGGGGCAGGACGGCGGGCAGCCGCTCGGCGAGCATTGTCTTGCCCGCGCCGGGCGGCCCTTCCAGGAACAGGTGATGGCCTCCGGCCGCCGCGACCTCCACGGCCGTGCGCGCCGAGGTCTGACCGACGACGTCGGCCAGGTCGTGTCCGTGGTCCTGCTGGGCGGCTCCGGCACTGTGCATGCCGGTGGCGGCACCCGTGCCCGGCACGCGCAGGCCGGCCAGCAGGGGGTCGGGGCGGCCGGGCTCGTGCGGTTCCTCGTCGGGCACCGGTTCGTCCGCGAGGACCGCGACGAGCTGCCGCAGAGTGCGTACGCCCAGCACGGAGACGCCGGGCACCAGGGAAGCCTCGGCCGCGGCACACTCCGGCACGACGACCTGTTCGTAGCCGGCGTCCGCGGCGGCCAGCACCGCGGGCAGGATGCCCCGGACCGGACGCACCCGGCCGTCCAGGCCCAGCTCGCCGATCATCACGATGTCGGCGAGCACGCGCGGGTCGATCCGCTCGGAGGCCCCCAGCACGGCGCACGCGACGGCGAGGTCGAACCCCGAGCCCGCCTTCGGCACCGACGCCGGGCTGAGCCCCACCGTGAGTTTCTTCTGGGGCCATTCACCGCCCGAATTCACGACGGCCGCCCGAACCCGGTCCCGGCTCTCCGTCAGGCTCTTGTCCGGCAGCCCCACCAGCGTGAAGGCCGCGACCCCGGGCTCCAGGTCGGCCTGGACCTCGACCACGACTCCTTCGACGCCCACCAGCGCCACCGAGCACGTACGAGCGAAACCCATCTCAGGCCACCCCCCGCGCATGCTCGACCACGGGTGCGCCACGCTGGGGCAGGACGACGCCCACCAGGTCGATGCGGACACCTCCCGGTGGCGCCCCTCCATGGGCGTGGATCCAGCATGCGGCGAGGCTCCGCAGGCGCTCCGCCTTGTCGGGAGTCACCGCGGCCATCGGGTGCTCGAAGGCACCGGCCCGCCGTGTCTTGACCTCGCAGACGACGAGGACCTCGCCGTCCCGCGCCACGATGTCGATCTCGCCCGTCCTGCCACAGCGCCAGTTGCGCTCCAGGACCGTCATCCCGGCCTCGGTCAGCCGCCGCGCGGCCAGACTCTCGCCGTACTTGCCGAGTGCACTGCGTGCGTTCATGTCGGCACCACCTCCGGCGCCAACGATCACGCAACCCCGCCCACCGAGTTGATCTTGGTGGACTACTCAGCGGTTGTGGAAAACCGCGTCACTCACATGAGTGAAAGCCACCGTCAGCCGCCCGGCAGCTCCAGATCGCTCTTGTTCAGCTCCTCGATGTTCACGTCCTTGAACGTCAATACGCGGACCTGTTTCACGAAGCGAGCCGGCCGATACATGTCCCACACCCACGCATCCGCCATGGACACCTCGAAGAACACCTCACCCTGGACCGAGTGCACCTGCATCTCGTAGTCATTGGTCAGGTAGAAGCGCCGCTCGGTCTCGATCACGTATTTGAACAGACCGACGACATCGCGGTACTCCCGGTAGAGCTTGAGCTCCATCTCGGTCTCGTACTTCTCGAGGTCCTCGGCGCTCATGGCATGTTCCCCTTCAGCCGTGCGATCCCACCATTGTGCGCCAGTCCCGTCGGCACCTAGACGATTTCGGTGTCGAGGGTCACGGGCCCGGCCGGGGGACCTTCGTCGAGCAGCCTGCTCAGCAGCTCGGCGAGTCTGGTCGGATACACCGTCTCATGTGCCCGGGTCAGTTCCTGACACGTCCACCAGCGCGCTCCGGCGACACTGCGTCGCTCCAGCTCGGTCAGGGCCGTGGGCCGGGTGTCCGTCACCGTCGTACGGGCCAGGTAGTACCACTCGTCCTGGTCCCAGCGACGGCCCGCGAACGGGAACGAGCACGTCCGCCGCCAGAGCACCGGCCCGAGTTCCACCTCGGTGATGCCGGTCTCCTCGGCGAGTTCCCTCAGCGCGGCCTCTTCACGGGTCTCGTCACCCTCCAGTCCGCCGCCGGGCGTGAACCACCAGTCGTCGGACGGATCGTCCGGCTCGTGGCCGTGCAGCAGCAGGATGCGGTCCTCGGGATCGAGCAGCACCACCCGGGCCACCTTGCGCAGCCCGCCTCCGGACAAGGCCGCGGCCGACGCTTCAGCGGGCACCCACGGGCTCCGTCCGGACCCGGGAGCGCCTGCTGAAGAGGTTGGCGACAGGGCCGTACGCGCCGCCGCCGAGGACCAGCACCCCGCCGACGACGATCAGGAAGAAAATCGTACGCAGCGGGCCGGGTGAGGAGAGCGCGCCGAGCGGCTCGAAGGCGGCGGGGCGCTCCAGCATGCCCTTCATGGGCCAGACCACGGCGTCCACGCGAGCGTTCACAGCCGAGCTCTCGACGGTGCCCTGGGCGGCGTCGGTGAGGTGGGCGGAGGAGTCCAGCGAACCCTGGCGCTCGTCGCCGAGCAGAAACAGGCGGCCCTTGGGCACCTTCACGGTGGGGATGGACTTGTCCTCCACCACGCCGCCCTTGAGATAGGTCTCGTCGAGCGCCTTGCCGTTGACGGTCAGCTTCCCGTCCGTGCAGCAGGAGACCGTGTCGCCGCCGACCGCGACGACCCGCTTGACCACGGGCGCGTTGCTCACCCAGGTCTTGTCGGTGAAGACGACGACGTCGCCCCGGCGTACCTCGTCGCCGTCGACGCGCTGTGCCAGCACCCGGTCGCCGGCGTCGATCGTGGGCGTCATCGAACTGGTGGGCACGGTGTAGGGCCGGTACAGCACCGCTCCCCAGGCGAATCCCCCGAGGAACAGCACCAGGCCCAGCGCGACGGCCAGTCCGGACAGTCGCTGTCCGGTCCGGCCGCCCACCGGGCCCGTGCTGGTGCCACCGCTGTGCGGGGCCGTACGTGTAATGCTCTCGCCACCCATGGATCCGCACCCTACCCGGCGGTACCTGAGCGGGTCAGCCCCTCCTGCCCGGCCGGAGCGACAAGCTCCGCAAAGCTTTCACCAGGCCCGTGGCAGCCCCAGCGGTCCGGTCGGCAGGACGGTACTCAGCGGGTCCGCTCGACGGCGGCCTTCCTGCGCCGCCACAGCGCCACCGGAACCACACCGACGAGGGCGATCCCCTGCGGCGCGACCGTCAGGGCGGCGGAGGCCGACGCCTTGTCGTTGATGCCGGCCTGGTCGAAGGTGTCCGGCTTGGGCAGCGTGCCCCAGCGGTTGAGCGGCCAGGCCTTCACGATGGCGCGGCCCACGACGTCGTCGACCGGGACCATGCCGTGGTGCTTGTCGGACTGGTTGTAGCGCGAGTCACGCGAGTTCTGCCGGTGGTCGCCCATCACCCAGATGTACCCCTTGGGGACCTTCACGGTGAACTGGCCGCCCTGGTCGTCCTGGCTGCAGGGGGTGTTGCCGGCGTAGACGTACGACGACTCGCTCAGCGCGTGACCGTTGACCTTGAGCGGTCCGGTGCCCTCGCAGGAGACCGTGTCACCGCCCACGCCGATGACGCGCTTGATGAGGTCCTTCTCCGTGGCGGACGGCATGAGACCGATCCAGGAGAGGAACGTCTGTACGGCGTTCGGGTCCGCCACCGGCTCGCCAGCCAGCCAGTTGTCGGGGTCGTGGAAGACGACGACCTCGCCGCGCTCGGGCTCGGAGCCGAACCACGGGGTGAGCTTGTCGACCAGCACCCGGTCGCCCTGCTGGAGGGTGTTCTGCATCGAGTCGGACGGGATCGAGAAGGCCTGCACCAGGAAGGTCTTGATCAGCAGCGCCAGCACGAGCGCGATGCCGATCAGGATCGGCAGCTCCTTCCAGAAGGAGCGCTGCTTCTTCACCGCGGGGGCCGAATCGCCCGGCCCCCCTCCCCGGACCTCCGTCGCCGTACCGTCCTCGGTCGCCCCGGAGTCACTCCCGGAGGTCACGGCGCTGTCCGATGCCGGGTCGGCTGCTTCCACGGGGCGTCCGCGGTGCTCCTCGCCGTCGTGCCCGGATCGTGCGCCAACCGCCACATCCCCCACGCCAACTCCTTACTCTGTGCCGCCGCCTGCGCCACGTACGGCGCAGGCCCACCACTCCCATAACGAGCGGGAGTTCCGCAGGGCTCGGGAGTTGGATCGCTTCGTTCGGATCGTCGTGAGCAACCCTAAGCGACGTCCGGGAAGCTGCGGTCGTCCCGGACACCGAGTCGGCAACGGAAGAGTAAGTTTTCGGTTCGTCGAGCATGGTCCAGTGGCCGAAAGGCCACGCGATGACCCTGGCCCGCCCCACCACCGAGTCCAGGGACACCGTGCCGCCGTAGTCGGTGTCCTGGTGCGAGCGGGAGTCCGCGGAGTTGGCGCGATGGTCCCCCATCACCCACAGCCGCCCCTTGGGGACGGTGATGTCGAACTGCTGGGTGGACGGGGCGTTCCCGGGATACAGGTAGTCCGTCTCGCTCAAGGGGACGCCGTTGACGGTGACCCGCCCCTCGGTGTCACAGCACTTGACGCGGTCGCCGCCGACTCCGACGACCCGCTTGATCAGGTCCTTCTCGTTGTCGGACGGCAGCAGGCCGATGAAGGTGAGCCCCTCCTTGACCTGCTTGACGACGACGGGGTCGTCCTTCTTCGTCGTGGTCTGCTCGTCCTGGAGCCAACCGCCGGGGTCCTTGAAGACGACGACGTCCCCGCGCTTCGGCTCGGAGCCGAACCACGGGGTGAACTTGTCGACCAGGACGCGGTCGCCGATCCGGATCGTCTGCTCCATCGAGCCGGACGGGATCACGAACGCCTGGACCAGGAACGTCTTCAGGACCAGGGCTATCAGGACGGCCACACCGACCAGGAGGGGTATCTCCTTGACCGCGCCGCGCCTCCTGCGCCGCTTCACCTTGCGCTGGAGCTTGCGCCGCTCCGCGCGTGAGCGGCCGCCGGAGGGGCTGGCGGAACGTCTCACACCGGTGGGCAGCAGATTGTCGGCGGGGGTGCTCGACACACCGCGCGGTTTGCCGCGGTTACCCATGCGCGCCCTCCGCTGCGGGCACGCGCGCGTAGGCGGCGGAACGGTGCAGGCGGACGGCGTGGCCGGCGGGCCAGATGATCCAGTCGGCCCGTCCGAGGACGTCGTCGACGGGGACCATGCCGCCGCCCGGTGAGCCGAGATGGTCCCGGGAGTCGCTGGAGACGCTGCGGTGGTCACCGAGGACGAAGAGACTGCCGTCGGGCACCTCGACGTCGAAGGGCACCGAGGACGGGCTGTCGCCGGGGTACAGGAAGCCCGACTCGTCGACCGACCGGCCGTTCACCTCGACCCTCCCCTTCTTGTCGCAGCAGACCACGTGGTCTCCCCCCACGCCCACAACGCGCTTGATGTAGTCCCCGTCCCCGAAATACCCGGTTCCGTCGAACACGACCACATCTCCCCGCTGCGGCACGGCACCGAAACGGTACGCCAACCTATTTACGAGAACGCGGTCCCCGATCCTCAATCCGTTTTCCATGGATCCGCTGGGAATCAGGAAAGGTCTGACCACGAACGTACTGATCAGCAAAAGAAAGACCAGGCAGACCAGCAGGGTCAGGGAGATCCGGCCGCCGGGCAGCCACTGGGTGATTCTCGACACCAACGCGAAACGCGACCGTCCCTCCGCGGCCCCTGGTGCGGGGCGGGAGGAGCGGTCGCGCTCCGTCGGCTGTGCTTCGGTGTCCATCGGGGCCAGATGCTATCCGGCCGCGCCGTGACGTCCGAGAAGCGCTCAGTTGTCGCGCTTCTCCTTGATCTTCGCGGCCTTGCCGCGCAGCTCGCGCAGGTAGTACAGCTTGGCGCGACGCACGTCACCGCGGGTGACGAGCTCGATCTTCTCGACGATCGGGGTGTGCACCGGGAAGGTGCGCTCGACGCCGACGGAGAAGGAGACCTTGCGGACCGTGAAGGTCTCGCGGACACCGGCGCCCTGGCGACGGATGACTACGCCCTTGAACTGCTGCACACGGGAGCGGTTGCCCTCGATGACGCGGACGTGGACGTTGACGGTGTCACCCGGGCGGAAGGCCGGGATGTCGGTGCGCAGCGACGCGGAGTCGACGGTGTCGAGCAGGTGAGACATTTCGTCTGCTTTCTTCGCCCATGCCACAGGTCATCGGCGGTAGATAGGGTTCGTGAGGAGCTGTCCGTGTCGGGGCGGGCGTCGTGTCCCCCTGTGGCAGGGGCGCACGCCGGACGACGCACAACAGCGGCCTATTGTTCCATGCCTTCTGGCCTGCGCCAAAATCGGCCGTACGGCTCCCCCGCCGGGTCCGGCGCCCAGCCCAGGATGGAGAGCATCTCGCGGTCCTTCTTGTTGAAGACCGCCGGGTCGCAGCGCTCGATGAGGTCGGGCCGGTTGGCCGCCGTACGCCTGAGCGCCTCGTCGCGGCGCCAGCGGGCGATCTTGCCGTGGTGCCCGCTGAGCAGGACGTCCGGGATGCCGCGGCCGCGCCACTCGGGCGGCTTGGTGTAGACGGGGCCTTCGAGCAGGTTGGCCATGGCTCCGGGCGCGAAGGAGTCGTCCCGGTGCGACTCGGCGTTGCCGAGCACGCCGGGCAGCAGCCGCGCCACCGCCTCGGTGATCACCAGGACGGCCGCTTCACCGCCGGCGAGGACGTAGTCGCCGATGGACACCTCGTGGACCGGCATCCTCGTGGCGTACTCGTCGATCACCCGGCGGTCGATGCCCTCGTAGCGCGCGGGCGTGAAGATCAGCCAGGGGCGCTCGGAGAGCTCTACGGCGAGTTCCTGGGTGAAGGGGCGGCCGCTCGGGGTGGGGACGATGAGGGCGGGCGCACCGGAGCCCGACTCGTAGCCGTCCGCCAGCACGGAGTCCAGCGCGTCTCCCCAGGGGTCGGTCTTCATGACCATGCCGGGGCCGCCGCCGTACGGGGTGTCGTCGACGGTGTTGTGGCGGTCGTACGTCCACTGGCGCAGATCGTGGACGTGCACGTCCAGCTGTCCACGCGCGCGTGCCTTGCCGACCAGGGAGACGTTCAGGGGGTCGAGGTACTCGGGGAAGATCGTGACGACGTCGAGGCGCATCAGGACTCGTCCTCGGAGTCCCGGGAGGACGCGATCTCGGCGCGGTCGTCGATCAGCCCGGGCGGTGGTGTGATGACCGCCTTCTGCTCCGCCAGGTCGATCTCGGCGACGATCTCCTCGACGAACGGGATCATCACCTCGCTGCCGTCGGGCCGCTCGACGATGAAGAGGTCCTGGGATGGCAGGTGCGAGATCTCGGTGATCCGGCCCACCTCCACGCCGTCCTCGGTCACGACGTCGAGGTCCATGAGCTGGTGGTCGTAGTACTCGTCCTCCTCCTCGGGCAGCTCCTCCGGGTCGACCTCGGCGATCAGGAGGGTGTTGCGCAGCGCCTCGGCGGCGGTCCGGTCACGGACACCCTCGAAACGCAGCAGGAGGCGGCCGCTGTGGACACGGCCCGTCTCGATGGTGAGCGGGCCGGTGGCGGCCGGGTCGGTCGCCAGTACGGCGCCGGGTGCGAGCCGGAGTTCCGGCTCGTCGGTGCGGACCTCGACGGTGACCTCGCCCTTGATGCCATGGGCACGGCCGATCCGCGCGACTACGAGCTGCACTTCCGAAGATCTCCTGTCGTTGGGCCCGTAACGACTACGGGCCGGGGACGGCCCGATGGCCCTCCCCGGCCCGAGCCGGTGCTGCGTGTGACGTCAGCGGACGTGGTCGACGTCGACGAGGTCGACGCGGACACCGCGGCCGCCGATGGCCCCCACGACGGTACGCAGGGCGCGAGCGGTGCGGCCGTTGCGGCCGATCACCTTGCCGAGGTCGTCGGGGTGGACCCGGACCTCCAGCACTCGCCCGCGGCGCAGGGTGCGCGAGGCGACCTGCACATCGTCAGGGTTGTCGACGATGCCCTTCACGAGGTGCTCGAGAGCCTCCTCGAGCATGCTCAGGCCTCGGTCGACTCAGACGAAGACGACTCAGCGGCAGCCTCGTCCTTCTTCTCAGCCTTCTTCTTCTGGGTGATGGCCTCACCCTTGCCCGCGTCGTCGCCACCGAGGGCCTCGAACGAGGGACGCGCGGCCTTCTCGGCCGGCTGGAGCAGCGGAGCCGGGGCGGGCTCGCCCTTGAACTTCTGCCAGTCGCCGGTCTTCTTCAGGATGGCGAGCACGGGCTCGGTCGGCTGCGCGCCGACACCCAGCCAGTACTGCGCGCGCTCCGAGTCGACCTCGATGCGCGAGGGGTTCTGCACCGGGTGGTACAGGCCGATCTCCTCGATCGCACGGCCGTCACGACGGGTGCGGGAGTCGGCGACGACGATGCGGTAGTGAGGCGCGCGGATCTTGCCCAGACGCTTCAGCTTGATCTTGACTGCCACGGGAGTGGATTCTCCTGGATTTGACGTGGTTGGGCACGGCGAGAAAGCCGCGTGGGGTTGCGGTACCCGAGTGCCCGATGGACGCGTCAGCCGGAGGCGAGAGGGTTCCTGTGCGGCTGTCGAGTACAGCTAGCCATTGTGCCACACCTGGGGCTCCCCTCTGACCGGGACCGCGCGCGAGCATGCCTGAAGGGCACCCGGTACTCCAGGTGCCCCCGGGCAGGACCGCGGCTGCCACGAGCAGCCGCGGTCTCAGCTCGCTGCCGCGCCCACGATCTCGGGGATACGGAACGGCTTCCCGCAGCCCCCGCAAACAATGGGCGCCTGGGCCAGGACGGAAGGAACGACCCTCACATTGCGGCCGCAGTCGCAGACCGCCTTGACCCGGACTCCGCCTCCGGAGGAGCCGTGCCGCGCCGCCGGACCCCGGAAGGAGCGGGCTGTGTCGGCGGAGGTCGCCGCCGTGTGGGCCTTGAGTGCGCGCTGGAGCCGCTCGATGGTCGGGCGGTACCGGCGCTTTGCCTCGGGGGTGAGCGAGACCAGCGAGAAGCCACTGCTCGGGTGCGGCTCCTCGGGGTGGTCCAGGCCCATCTCCTCGGCGATCGCGAGGAATCTGCGGTTGTGGTAGCGGCCGGCGCGGGAGGTGTCGCGGATGCCTCGCGCGGCGGCGATGCCGTGGACTGCCTCGTGAAGCAGTCGCTCGAAGGAGAGCTCGTGACCGCACGCGGACGACGACTCCCCGATCAGGGACTCTGGCGCGGCAAGGTCAGGCAGTTCGGGGTGGTACCGCTGAATGTCGGCCCACGCCTCTGCCAGCTCTGCGGCGAGAACAGGTGGTGTCTGTGTCGTGCTCACGTAATGACAACGAGCCAGAGTGCCCCGGTGTTCCTATTCCGGGGCATCCCAAATAATTTGCACGTACCCGTCAGTTGCCGCTGATGCGTGGAGACGAGGGCGGGTGCGCTGATCTGCGGAGAAGCCTCGCAGCTCGTACCAAGCTGGTGCGTAGTGTGAGGTACGCCCCGGCGCGTAGATCGTGTCCACGCGCCGGTGCGGTTGTGATCCGCAGGTGCGCAAGAGGCGTTTCGGTCGCTCTCGCGCCGGAAGGGCGCTGCCTCAGTAAGCGCGTGCGACTACTGCGACGTTACCGGGGGCGTCGTCGGTTCCCGGCACCGACCCGTCCTCCGCGACCAGACACCGTACGGTCGCCCCGTGCTCGGCCAGCCTGGCCTCGCCTTCCTCGCCGAGAGTGGCCCACGGGATCCGCGCCCAGCCGCCGGCGACGGCGGCCTCGACGGCTTCGTCGAACGTCGACACGTCGGCCGTCCGGGACTCGCGGCGCTCGCGGGACTGGGCCAGCAGCAGCGCCTGGTCCTCCTCGAGGACGGCCCGGAGCAGTCGTACGAGATCGTCGACGGCGACCGCCTCCTTGCCCCCCGGGATGCGGCGGGCCACCATCGCGGTGCCGCTCTCCAGGTCACGGGGTCCGACCTCCACGCGGACCGGCACGCCCTTGAGCTCCCAGTCGACCGCGCGGCGGCCGAAGGGGGTGTCGGTGCGGTCGTCGACGTGGACGCGCAGGCCCGCCGCCTTCAACCGGTCGCCGATGTCGCGGACCTTGGCCAGAACCTGTTCGTCCCCCTTGATGGCCAGAACGACGACCTGGGTCTGCGCCAGCCGCGGCGGGACGCGCAGGCCGTTGTCGTCGCCGTGCATCATCACCAGGGCGCCGATCATGCGGGTGGTGGAGCCCCAGGAGGTCTGCCAGACGAGTTCCTGGGTGCCGTCCTTGGACAGGTACGAGGTGTTGAAGGCCTTGGCGAAGTTCTGGCCCAGCTCATGGCTGGTGGCCATCTGGAGGGCCTTGCCGTCACCCATCATGCCTTCGAGCGTGAGGGTGTTGATCGCGCCGGCGAAGCGCTCCTTGACGGTCTTGCGGCCGGGGACGACGTCCATGGCGAGGACGTTGGTCATGAAGTCCTCGTAGACCTGCCGGTGGATGTGCGAGGCGAACGCGCGCGCGTCCTCCTGGGTGGCGTGCGCGGTGTGGCCCTCCTGCCACAGGAACTCGGTCGTCCGCAGGAACAGCCGGGGCCGCAGCTCCCAACGCACCACGTTCGCCCACTGGTTGATCAGCAGGGGCAGGTCGCGGTAGCTCTGCACCCACTTCGAGAAGTAGTCGTTGATGATCATCTCGGAGGTGGGGCGGACGACGGCGGGCTCTTCGAGCTCCTTGCCGCCGCCGTGGGTGACGACCGCGAGTTCGGGCGCGAAGCCCTCGACGTGGTCGGCCTCGCGGGTGAGGTACGACTGCGGGATCAGCAGCGGGAAGTACGCGTTCTGGGTGCCCGTCTCCTTGATGCGGGCGTCCATCTCGGCCTGCATCCGTTCCCACAGCCCGTACCCGTACGGTCGGATGACCATGGTGCCGCGCACCGGACCGTTGTCGGCCAGTTCGGCCTTGGTGATCAGATCCTGGTACCAGCGCGGGAAGTCGTCCGCCCGGGGTGTGAGAACAGGTGCCTTTGCCATGGCGCGATGTTACGGGCGCAGATTGCCGGGATGTGAATTCTTTTCCCCGGCACATGCCAACCGGCAAGCAGGGCCCTCTGCCTCTGGACGAGCGGTCGAGTGCGGAGTTACCTGGCATACGGGGGAACTGCGAGCGCACGTCACGGGGCCACGGAATCGTGCACAGAGTCAACTCTCGGCGGATTGGGGCGCTTATCCATGACACCTACGCTCGTGCGGCAGCACCTGCCCTCGACGGGGGAGACCTCCCGTCGCGACCTCGGTGCACGCGCGCGTGACTGGTCCGAGATCCAGGAGCGGATGCTGGTTCCGCTGTACGAGGCCGTCTACGAGCGACTGGAAGTGGGCACCGGGACGCGGCTGTTGGGCCTCGGCTGCGGCAGCGGGCTCGCCCTGCTGATGGCCGCCTCCAAAGGCGCCGCGGTCGTCGGTGTCGAGCCCTCCTCCCCGGAACGGCTGGCGCTCGCGCGGGAGCGGCTGCAGCCGGAGGCGTGGGGTACGCGCGCGCGTGCCGGCACCAGGCTCGTCGAGGGAGCCCCTGGAGGCGCCTCCGACGCCGGGACCGCCCCGTACACCCTCGTGACGGCCTTCGAGCCGATCGGGTGTCTCGCGGGCGACTCGGAGGGGCTGGGTGACCTTCTCGCCGCGGCGACACCGCTCGCCGAGCGGGGAGCGTCCGTGGTGCTCGTCGGCTGGGGGCCGCCGGAGCGGTGCGCCACGACGTCCGTGCTGCGGGTGGCCACCAAGCTGGCGGAGCCGCTGCGCGGCACGGGCAGTTGGCGCCCGGCCCTGCGCGACGACCTGGAGGAGGTCGCCCAGCGGGCCGGCCTGCGGCCCGACGGGTCGGGGCGGGTTTCCTGCCCCTTCGGGTACGCCGACCTCGACAGCGCCCTCAAGGGCCTGCTGTCGACCGGCCTCTTCGACGCGGCCATCGAGGCGACCGACCAGGCGCAGGTGGACAAGGAGGTGACGGAAGCCCTGCATCCGTACCAGCGCCGGGACGGCACGGTGTGGATGCCGAACGTCTTCCGGTACCTGGTCGCGGACGTGCCCTAGCCGTCGATCTCCTTCGTCAGCCGGGAGATCCCCGCGATGCGGTGCGCGGCGGGTCGGGTCGGGGCCGGGGCCGGGACGGGGTCGGTCATATCCGGACGTTACGACGGACACCCACCCCCGGCACACGCGGAGGGGAACTCAGCCCATGAACTTCTTGAACTCGTCCGGCAGTTCGAAGTCCTGCGGGGCCTGCTGACCGGGCACCCCGAAGGCGCTGCCGGCCTGGGCGGCCTTGCGTGCGGCCTCCTCCTGCTCCTGCTGCTTGCGCTTCATCGGGTTGCCGGAGCGCTGCTTGCCCTTGGCCTTCTTGGGCTGCTTCCTGGCCCGGCCGGGGCCGCCGCCCATGCCCGGCACCCCGGGCATACCCGGCATGCCGCCGCCCTGGGCCATGCGGGACATCATCTTGCGGGCCTCGAAGAACCGCTCGACGAGGTTCTTGACCGCGCTGACCTCGACGCCGGAGCCCTTGGCGATACGGGCGCGGCGGGAGCCGTTGATGATGGTCGGTTCCTGGCGCTCGGCCGGGGTCATCGACTTGATGATGGCGGCCGTACGGTCGACGTCCCGCTCGTCGATGTTGTTGATCTGTTCCTTGATCTGGCCCATGCCGGGCATCATGCCGAGCAGCTTGCTGATGCTGCCCATCTTGCGGACCTGCTCCATCTGGGCCAGGAAGTCGTCGAGGGTGAAGTCCTGGCCCTTCTTGGAGGCGAGCTTGGAGGCCATCTTGGCGGCCTCTTCCTCGCTGAACTCCTTCTGCGCCTTCTCGAACAGGGTGGCCAGGTCACCCATGTCGAGGATGCGGGAGGCCATCCGGTCCGGGTGGAAGACGTCGAAGTCGTCCAGCTTCTCGCCGTTCGACGCGAACATGATCGGCTTGCCGGTGACCGACGCGATCGACAGGGCCGCACCACCGCGTGCGTCACCGTCGAGCTTGGAGAGGACCACACCGTCGAAACCGACACCGTCGCGGAAGGCCTCGGCGGTGTTGACCGCGTCCTGACCGATCATCGCGTCGACGACGAAGAGGATCTCGTCCGGCGAGACCGCGTCCCGGATGTCCGCGGCCTGCTGCATCAGTTCCTGGTCGATGCCGAGGCGGCCGGCGGTGTCCACGATGACGATGTCGTGGAGCTTGGCCCTGGCGTGCTGGACCGAGTCCTGGGCGACCTTGACCGGGTCGCCCACGCCGTTGCCCGGCTCCGGGGCGAAGACGGCCACGCCCGCGCGTTCGGCGACGACGCTCAGCTGGGTGACCGCGTTCGGTCGCTGGAGGTCGGCGGCGACCAGGAGCGGCGAGTGGCCCTCTTCCTTGAGGTGCCTGGCGAGCTTGCCCGCCAGGGTGGTCTTACCGGCGCCCTGCAGACCCGCGAGCATGATCACGGTCGGGGGCTGCTTGGCGAAGCGCAGGCGGCGGGTCTGGCCACCCAGGATGGTGACCAGTTCCTCGTTGACGATGTCGAGGACCCGCTGCGCCGGGTACTGCGAACCGGAGACCTCGGGGCCGAGGGCACGCTCCTTGACGTTCTTGATGAACGCCCGGACGACCGGGAGCGCCACGTCCGCTTCCAGCAGCGCGATCCGGATCTCGCGCGCGGTGGCGTCGATGTCCGCCTCGGAGAGCCGTCCCTTGCCGCGCAGGTTCTTGAAAGTCGCTGAGAGGCGATCGGAAAGAGTATCGAACACGGCGCTCGCGGTCCTCGGGGTCGGTGGCAGCTGGGAATCGCCCTCCAGGGTATCCCGGCGACACACCTGGCCGGGATCCCCCGGTCAGCCCCGCAGGGTCTCCTCCAGCTTCCGGGCCACGGAAGCCGCTTCGCCGGCCCCGAGCGGGGCGCCCTTGCCGTCGGTGACGTAGAAGGCGTCCACCGCGTTGGCGCCCAGCGTCGACACGTGCGCGCTGCGCATCCGCACCCCGGCGTCCTCCAGCGCGCGTCCGATGCGGAACAGCAGTCCGGGGGCGTCCTGGGCGCGCACCTCGATCACCGTGGCGTGCCGGGAGGCCGCCCCGGCGACCGTCACGCGCGCGGGGGGCGCGACGACACCCCGGCGCCTCGGATAGGCCGCGTCCCGCTCGGCGAGGCGCCCGGCGACATCCAGCGAGCCGTCCAGGACCCGTACGAGATCGGCGCGCAGCCGGGCCGCCTGGGGCAGCGAGCCGTACTGGGCGGCGACCCGCCAGTTCAGCAGGAGCACGGCACCCTCGACGCCGTCGGGCAGCTCCTGGGTGCTCAGTTCCGCGGTGCGGACCGTCAGCCGGTGCACGGCCAGCACTCCGGCGACCGCGGGCAGCACACCCGGCTGGTCGGGTACGGCGATCACCAGCTCCACGCCGAGCGGTTCCGGGTCGCCCGAGGGCTGGGCGTCCGCGGGCAGCTCGGTCTGCGCGCGCAGGGACAGCACCGGGCCGCCCGTCGCGAGCGCCTCGATGGCGAGCCGCTCCTGCTCGGCGGTGGGCGCGGCGGCCTCGGGCTCGTCGGGGTCGTCCCCGGCGAGCACCGCGGACACCCGCTTGACCAGGTCGGCGACGAGCGAGCCCCGCCAGGACGACCAGGCGGCCGGCCCGGTGGCCAGGGCGTCGGCCTCGGTCAGCGCGTGCAGCAGCTCCAGCGTGCCCTGCGAGCCCACCGCCTCGGCGACCGAGCGCACGGTGGCCGGGTCCTCCAGGTCACGCCGGGTCGCGGTGTCGATGAGCAGCAGGTGGTGGCGTACGAGTGTCGCGAGTACGGCGACGTCGTCGCGGTCGAAGCCGATGCGCGCGGCGACGTCCTTCGCGATGATCTCGCCGGCCACCGAGTGGTCGCCGGGCCAGCCCTTGCCGATGTCGTGCAGCAGGGCGGCGACGAGCAGCAGGTCGGGGCGGTGGACGCGCCGGGTGAACTCCGAGGCGCGGACCGCGGTCTCGATCAGGTGCCGGTCGACGGTCCAGATGTGCACGGCGTTGCGCTGCGGGCGGCAGCGCACCCGCTCCCAGTCGGGCAGCATCCGGGTGATCAGCCCCTCGGCCTCCAGTGCCTCCCAGACCTCGATGGTGGGCTGGCCGGAGCCGAGCAGGGTCACGAGCTGTTCGCGGGCCTCGGCGGGCCAGGGCGTGGGCAGCGGGCGCACGCCGACCGCCATGCGGCGCACGGCGTGCAGGGAGAGCGGGAGTCCGGCCTGGGCGGCGGCGGCCGCGGCACGCAGCGGGAGCACGGGGTCCCGGTCGGGGCGCGCGGCGCGGGCGAGCACCACCTCGCCGTCCTGCTCGACGACACCCTCCGCCAGAGGCGACCGTTCGGCGACCGGCTTGCCGCCCCCGAGCATGGCGCGCAGCCGTGGCCGCACGGCACGCGACCTGAGGACGCGTCCCACCTCGCGCCAGGTGACGTCGCTGGCGTACGCGATGACCCGGGCGGCCTCGTAGACCTGCCGCAGCAGGGTGTCGGCGTCGAGGAGGCCGAGTTCGGCGGCGACCTGGTCCTGTTCCTGGAGCGCGAGCCGGTCGGTCGCGCGGCCCGTCGCCAGGTGCAGGGCGTCCCGGACGTCGAGCAGCCGGCGCCGGGCGTCGTCGAGGCCCTCGCGCGGGGCGTCGGCCAGCCAGGAGGCGGCGACGGCACGCAGGGCGGTGGCGTCACGGAGACCGCCGCGGGCCTCTTTCAGATCGGGTTCGAGCAGGTACTGGAGCTCGCCCTGGCGTTCGGCACGCTCGGCACACAGTTCCTGGAGCTCGGGAAGGCGTTTGGGGGCCTGGTTGCGCCAGTCGGCGAGGACCGCTGTCCGCAGACCGGTCGTCAGTCCGAGGTCACCGGCGATGTGGCGGGCGTCCAGCAGGCCGAGTTGGACCTTCAGATCCTCACCGGCCGTCTTGCGGGCCTCTGCGGGTGTGCGCACGGAGTGGTCGAGGGCGAGGCCGAGGTCCCACACGGGGTACCAGATGCGATCGGCGAGGGTGGCGACCGCGCCCGGGTCGCTGCCGTCGTGCAGCAGGACCAGGTCCAGGTCGCTGCGCGGCGACAGCTCGCCGCGGCCGTAGCCGCCGACGGCGATCAGGGCGACCCCGCGCACCTGCTCGTTGCCCGCGGTGAACAGCCCCGAGAGCCAGTCGTCGGTCAGTTCGGCGAGGGCGGAACGGCGCGGCGGCCCGGACCGCGCCCCCTCCTGGAGGAGGCGCAGCCGGGCCGCCGCGTAGCCGCTGGGTCCCGAGTCCTCTGCATCCTTGCGCACGTTCGTGCTCGTCACCCAGCAGCTCCTGTTCTGTTCTTCGGTCAGAGCGCGTCCGGGCCGCGCTCGCCCGTCCTGACCCGTACGGCGGTCTCGACCGGCAGGGACCAGACCTTGCCGTCACCGATCTTGCCGGTGCGGGCCGCCTTGACGATGACGTCGATCAGCTGCTCGGCGTCGTCGTCCTCGGCGAGGACCTCGATGCGGATCTTCGGCACCAGGTCCACGGTGTACTCGGCACCGCGGTAGACCTCGGTGTGGCCCCGCTGACGACCGTAGCCGCTCGCCTCGGTGACCGTCAGGCCGTGGACCCCGAAGGCCTGGAGGGCTTCCTTGATCTCGTCGAGCCGGTGCGGCTTGACGACGGCGGTGATGAGCTTCATGCGTCCACCTTCTTGGACTCAGAGGCGGGCGGGGTCGGCACGGCGCTGCGGTCGTAACCACCGCCGGCGCCGCTGAAGTCGTATGCGGTCTCGGCGTGCTCGGCCTGGTCGATGCCCGAGATCTCCTCGTCCTCCTCGACCCGCATGCCGATCGTCTTGTCGAGCAGGAAAGCGAGGATCGCGGAGGCGACCAGGGAGTAGGCGAGGACCGCGAAGACACCGGCGCACTGCTTCCAGAGCTGGTCCGCGTTGCCGCCGTAGAACAGGCCCTTGACGTCGGACTGGCCCTTGCCGCTGGCGAAGAAGCCGATCAGCAGGGAGCCGATGATGCCGCCGACCATGTGGACGCCGACGACGTCCAGGGAGTCGTCGTAGTTGAAGCGGTACTTCAGCCCGACGGCCGCGGCGCAGGCGACACCGGCGATGGCGCCGATGCAGATCGCGCCGATCGGGGTGATCGCACCACCGGAAGGGGTGATGGCGACCAGACCGGCGACCGCGCCGGAGGCGGCACCGAGGGTGGTGAACGCGCCGTGGCGGATCTTCTCGTAGATGAGCCAGGCGAGCATCGCGGCCGCGGTGGCGATCTGCGTGTTGACGAACATCAGCGAACCGACGCCGTCGTCGTTGCCGAGCCACGAGCCGGCGTTGAAGCCGAACCAGCCGAACCACAGCAGGCCCGCGCCGAGCATGACCAGCGGGAGGCTGTGGGGGCGCATGGGGTCCCGCTTGAAACCGACACGCTTGCCGATGACCAGGATGACACCGAGCGCCGCGGCACCCGCGTTGATGTGGACCGCGGTACCACCGGCGAAGTCGATCACGCCGAGCTCGAAGGCCCAGCCGCCGGTGCCCCAGACCCAGTGGGCGACCGGGAAGTACACGACCGTCGCCCACAGCGCGACGAAGAGCGCCCAGGCGGAGAACTTCACGCGGTCGGCGATCGCGCCGCTTATCAGGGCGGGCGTGATGATCGCGAACATCATCTGGAAGACGGCGAAGGCGAGGACCGGGATCGTGTACCCGGACCAGATGTCGCCCTTGTCGATGCCGGTCCATCCGAAGAAGTCGGATTCCCAGCCGATGAGCGAGCCGTGGTCCGTGCCGAACGCCATGGAGAAGCCGTAGACCACCCACAGGATGGTGACGATACCCATGCTGATGAAGCTCATCATGAGCATGTTGAGGGTGCTCTTGACGCGGACCATGCCTCCGTAGAAGAAGGCAAGACCCGGGGTCATGATCAGCACCAGGGCGGAACAGATCAACATGAAGCCTGTGTTCGCCACAGACAGCTTGTCTGCGGCGAGCGTGATGGCTGGTGCCATCGGCGTCTCCTCGTCGTAGGTACGGCCCCGTGCGGGCGAAGCCAGAGCGGATTGAGGGGTGGGCCGGTTATGCGCCATGAGATTGGCGCAGCGCGGTTTCGGTGGAAGCCCCTCGTTGTTTCGCCGCCGTGACGAAGGCGCCTTGTGTGTTACGCGTCGATGAACTGGCAGATTTGGGCCACGCCGATCGTTATCGTGGCGCAACCTTCGTAGAAGGAAAGAAACCGGCCGCGGTCGGCCTTCCGACGACCTGGCATGGGGGAGCCGAGTCGGGCAGTTCGGGAGGGCCGGCCGCGGCCGGGGTTCCGGGGATTCAGACGGCTTCCGCGGTCTCCGGGAGTTCCACTGCGAGCTTGTCGGTGAGGTCCACGACTGCGGATAGATCACCGAAATCGCGTACGGCCGTGTCGACCGTCTTTCGAATACGAGTGTTGACCCGCTCGGAGCGGACCTTCTTGGCGATGTGCATGGCCTGTTCCACCAGTCCGGTGCTCTGCTCGGGCTCACGCCGCAGCAGGTGCACCGTGGCCATGCCGACGAGATTGAGTGCGTACGACCGCTGGTGCTCGCCGTCCTCGGAGAAGAGCTCCACCGCCCGCTGCATGAGGGGCTCGGCCAAGGAGGCGTAGGTCGGGCTGCGACCGGCGACGTAGGCCAGGTCGCGGTAGGAGTGGGAGTTCTCGCCGTACAGCTCCGCCTCGGAGAAGAAGCGGATCCAGTCGGGGTCCGGCTCGTCCCACTCGTCGGCCTCGGCGAAGGTGTCCTCGGCCATCCGGACCGCCCTCTTGCACTTGCCGGGCTGGCCCATGTTGGCGTAGGCGCGGGCCTCCATCGCATACAGCATGGACAGGGTCCGCGGGCTCGCGCAGTCCCGGCTGCCGTACTGCGCTAGGTGGATCAGCTCCAGGGCGTCCTCGGGCCGCCCGAGGTGGATCATCTGACGGCTCATGCTGGACAGGACATAGGAGCCGAGCGGCTTGTCCCCGGCTTCCTTGGCGGCGTGCAGGGCGAGCACGAAGTACTTCTGCGCGCTGGGCTGGAGCCCCACGTCGTACGACATCCAGCCCGCGAGCTCGGCAAGTTCGGCGGCGACCTTGAAGAGCTTGCGGGTGGTGGCCTCGGGCTGGGGCTCCTGGAGGAGGTCCGTGACCTCGTGCAGCTGGCCGACGACCGCCTTGCGGCGCAGACCGCCGCCGCACTGGGCGTCCCACTGGCGGAACATCACGGTCGTCGACTCGAGGAGTTCGAGCTCCGGCTTGGAGAGCCGGCCGACGCGGCGGGAGGCGGCCGGGTCGGGCTCACGATGCGGGGGGGCGGCGGGGCCGGGGACCAGCCAGCGCTGCATGGGCTCGATGAGGGACGGGCCCGCGGACAGGGCCAGCGAGGTCCCGAGGAAGCCGCGCCGCGCCAGCATGAGGTCGCTGCGCGAGAACTCGCTGAGCAGGGCCACGGTCTGCGGACCCGTCCAGGGCAGGTCGACCCCGGTCGTGGACGGTGACTGGCGGGCGGTGCGCAGTCCGAGGTCCTCGACGGCGACGACGCATCCGAACCGCTCGGAGAACAGCTCGGACAGGATCCTGGGGATGGGTTCGCGGGGGTTCTCGCCATCGAGCCAGCGGCGCACCCGCGAGGTGTCGGTGGAGATGTGGTTGGCGCCCAACTGGCGGGCCCTGCGGTTGACCTGGCGGGCGAGCTCGCCCTTCGACCACCCGCTGCGGACGAACCAGGAGGTGAGCAGTTCGTTCGGGCGCTTGTCGGCTTGCGCAGCGCTCCCGGCGCCCGTCCCGCTTCCGCTGTTGCCGCCCACTGGAACGCCCCCACTCCCTGAGACCACTTGTCGCCGAGTGCGCCAAGCCTTATCAGAATGCCGGTAAATACAGCCGTTCGTCCGGCAGTTGTCAGCCTTCGAACGCGGAACCGACTTGCCTCCGGCATACCCACAAGTGCAAGTGCCCCCAGGACTCGTGCACTCACAGTAATCCTACGATCACGCGTCCAGCCATGGCGATCCCGGAAACGCCACCATTCGCCACCCCTTCGAATGAACTCACGGTCGCCTCCACACGATTCACTTGACATAGACCGAGCGAGGTGGGCGGAGCGGTGCACTCAGGGGCGCACATGTCCCGGCGCACCACCCTGGGCGCTTCCGGGCGCCACCGTCGCCCGGAAGAGGCAACGGAGAGTGACCGGTCGCGTCCGCCTCGTAACCACCGGCGCGCTGGACCCGTTGGAGGGGGCATGGGCTTCACGATCGGCGGCATTCGGGAGATTCGTTCCGGTACGCGCAGGCGCGGCCGCTCCTCGGAGTGCACCGCCGTCGCCGAGTTCACCGGACTCTGGGGCTGGGACGTCGTCCCGGGCGCGCGGGCCTCGGCCGGCGCCTGCTCCTGCGGCCGCGCGGACTGCCCTCACCCCGGCGCCCACCCCCTCGACTTCGCGCCCCCGGTCCCGGCCGGGGCCACGCTCGACGAGGTGACCAAGGCATGGGGCGAGTTCCCCGGCGCCTCCGTGATGCTGCCGGTCGGCCGTGCCTTCGACGTCATCGAGGTCGCCGAGCCCGCCGGGCGCCGGGCCCTGGTCCGCCTGGAGCGCATGGGCCTGCCGCTCGGCCCGGTGACCGCGACCCCCGAGGGCCGCGCCCAGTTCTTCGTCGCCCCCGGCGCCGCGTCCGACCTGGCCGAGCTCCTCTACCGCATGGGCTGGGACGACACCGCCTCCCTCGACCTGCGCGGGCTGGGCCCCGGTACCCACATCACGGCTCCGCCGTCGGACCGGGGCGGCCTGGGGCCGGTGCAGTGGCTGCGGCCGTCTTCCCTGGACACGGCGACGAAACCGCCGGCCGCCCGCCTGCTGCTGGGGACGCTGGCGTACGTGGCGCACCGGTCGCGCGCATAGTCGTACAGCCGCCGTAAGCCATACAGCCGTACAGCCGGCCGTACACAGCGAAGCGCCCGTCCCCGACTGCACCTCGGGGGCGGGCGCTTCTTCGCGTTCCACGGCTCCGACTCGGCCGCGGGTACGGCGTCTCAGTCGCCGATCAGCGCGTCCACGAACGCTTCCGGCTCGAACGGCGCCAGGTCGTCCGCGCCCTCTCCGAGGCCGATCAGCTTGACCGGCACGCCCAGTTCACGCTGGACCGCGACCACGATGCCGCCCTTGGCGGTGCCGTCCAGCTTGGTCAGGACGATGCCGGTGATGTCGACGACCTCGGCGAAGACGCGGGCCTGCACCAGGCCGTTCTGCCCCGTCGTGGCGTCCAGCACCAGCAGCACCTCGTCGAGCGGGGCGTGCTTCTCGACGACCCGCTTGACCTTGCCGAGCTCGTCCATGAGACCGGTCTTGGTGTGGAGGCGGCCGGCGGTGTCGATGAGGACCACGTCGACCCCCATCTCCTTGCCCTCCTTCACCGCGTCGAAGGCGACGGAGGCGGGGTCGCCCCCCTCGGGCCCGCGCACGGTGTGGGCACCCACCCGCTCGCCCCAGGTCTGGAGCTGGTCGGCGGCGGCGGCCCGGAAGGTGTCGGCGGCACCCAGGACGACGCTCCGCCCGTCGGCCACGAGCACGCGCGCCAGCTTGCCGGTGGTGGTGGTCTTGCCGGTGCCGTTGACCCCGACGACCATCACGATGCCCGGCTTGCGCTCCTCGGGCTCGGTGCGCACCGTGCGGTCGACCTCGGTGCCGACCAGCTTGAGCAGCTCGGCGCGCAGCAGTCCGCGCAGTTCGTCGGGGGTCCGGGTGCCGAGCACCTTCACCCGCTCGCGCAGCCCGTCGACCAGTTCCTGGGTGGGGGCGACACCGACGTCGGCGGTGAGGAGGATGTCCTCGATCTCCTCCCAGGTGTCGTCGTCGAGGTGTTCGCGCGACAGGAGCGTGAGCAGCCCCTTGCCGAGCGCGTTCTGCGAACGGGAGAGCCGGGTGCGCAGCCGGACCAGACGTCCGGCGGTGGGCTCCGGGACTTCGATCTCGGTCGGCGGGAGCTCTTCCACGACGGGCGGCGCCGAGCCGCCCGGGAGATCCACCTCCTCAATGGTCCGGCGCGGTTCGTCGCGCGGCGTCTCGGCCTCGTCGCCGACGTGCGGCTCGGCCGGAGGGGCGGTGATGTCGGGCGCGGCGGGAGGTGGCGGGGGCAGCGACTTCTTGCGTCGGCTGCCGACGACGAGCCCGCCGAGCACACCGAGCACGACCACGGCGATGACTACAGCAAGGATGACGGTTTCCATAACCCGTCCAGTATCCATCCCGCCCTCACCGGGGCGAGCGCGCCGCTGTGCTCAGAAAAGCGAGACCCCTCGAAAGCAACGGCCCCGGGCCACCCGCCGAGCGGGAGCGCACCGCACGGACCGGGGACCTGTTCCAACGGGTTCACCGCCCACGCGACGATCACAGTCTCGGGGCCGCCGTACGCGGCACTGGCGAAGCCGGCGGCCGTGAACCCGGTCGGCCGACCGGACGACGGACCGAGTCGACACCGTCCTCTGAGCCGCGACTCGGGGGCCACTCGCAGGCAGGGCACGTCCCCCGCCCGGCACCACCCGGCACCGCACCCGGCCGCAAGCGCGGCGCGGCAGCGGCACCGGGTCCCGCCGCGCACCAAGCCGTCGACGCGAGCGCCTGCCGGCCCCATAGTAATCTGACGCCTCGTCAGCTACCGTCCCCGCACCACCCGTCCGGTGAAGGGGGACCTCCCATGCCCGTCACGGTCGTCCGTTTCAACCTCGTCGAGCCCGGCGCGACGCCCGCGTCCCTCAGCGCCCGCTACCGGGCCGCCCTGGAGATGGCCGCGTACGCCGACGAGCACGGGATCACCACCGTGCAGACCGAGGAGCACCACGGCGTCGACAACAACTGGCTGCCGTCGCCGTTCGCCTTCGCGGGCGCGGTGTTCGGCGCGACGCGGAGGATCGCGGTCACCGTCTCCGCCGTGATCGGCCCGCTGCACGATCCGCTCCGCCTGGCCGAGGAGATCGCCGTACTGGACCTGCTGAGCGGCGGTCGGCTGGTGACGGTCGCCGGGATCGGGTACCGGCCCGAGGAGTACGCCCTGTTCGACGTGGAGTGGCGGCGGCGGGGCCGCTTGCAGGACGAGCTGCTGGAGACCCTGCTGAAGGCCTGGACAGGCGAGGAGTTCGAGTACCGCGGCCGTACCGTACGGGTCACCCCGCGCCCCTTCACCGACCCGCACCCCCTTCTCCTGGTCGGCGGCTCCTCGAAGGCCGCCGCCCGCCGGGCCGCCCGCCTGGGTCTCCCCTTCTTCCCCAGCGCGCATCTGCCGGAGCTGGAGGCGTACTACAAGGAGCGGCTCGTCGAGTACGGCACCGAGGGCTGGACCATGATGCCGACGGCCGAGACGCCGTTGCTGCACATCGCCGAGGACCCGGACGAGACGTGGGACCGGCATGGGAAGCACTTCCTGCACGAGGCCCGGACGTACGCCTCCTGGCAGTCCGGTGACATCCGCTCGGCGGTGCGTTCGGCGGCCACGTCGGTCGACGAACTGCGCGCGGAGGGCGTGTACCGGATCCTCACGCCCGAGGAGTGCGTGGAGCAGGGCCTCGACAACCTCGTCCTGCATCCGCTGGCGGGCGGAATGCCGGTGGAGGAGGGGTGGCGGAGTCTGCGGTTGTTCGCGGAGCGGGTCCTTCCCGCGCTGAACGGCTGAGCCGGGCGATATCCGGTGGTCGGCGAGGACTCGGCGATGCTCCACTGAGCCCATGAGTCTGTTGGTGGAAGTGTTCGTCCGGGAGCCGGACGGCAAGCGGCGGATCCTTGACGTGCCGGACGGCGTGTACCAGTCCGGCGGCTTCGAGTCGTGGCGTACGACGGTGTGGGGCTCGGAGTTCGTGCGCTCGCTCGGTGCGCGCTTCCTGCCCGTACTGGCCGAGGACGACCTCTATGTCGAGGCCGAGGACGTGCCTGGGTTCCAGCGCGAAGTGGCGCTGCTGCGTTCCCGTCTCGACGAGTTCGCCCACGGCACCCACCGGCCACGGACGGTCGAGGAGCACCGGCACCAGATCGACACCCGGCTGCGGATCATCGAGGAGAGCTCCCGCAAGGCCCTGGAGATCGGCGGCGGCGTCCTCATCTGGTGACCCCGTGCGGTACGACACCGCCGCCCCCGGTCCAGGCGGTTGCCGGACCGGGGGCGGCGGACGGTTCGAGGAGAGGGGCAGCGGGGTGTTGGCCCCTCCCCCCGGGTTCGCGGGGGCGTCAGCCCATCTCCTCCAGCGCCTTGCCCTTCGTCTCCTTGACGTACTTGAGGACGAACGGGATGGAGAGCGCGGCGAAGACCGTGTAGATCACGTAGGTCGCGGACAGGTTCCAGTCGGCCAGCGACGGGAAGCTCGCGGTGATGGCCCAGTTGGCGATCCACTGCGCGGAGGCGGCCACACCGAGGGCGGCGGCGCGGATCCGGTTCGGGAACATCTCACCGAGGAAGACCCAGACGACCACACCCCAGGAGAGGGCGAAGAAGAGCACGAACACATGGGCGGCGATCAGGGCGGTCCAGCCCTGCGCGGCCGGCAGCTTGCCGTCGACCAGGTCGAAGGAGAACGCCCAGGCCTCCAGCGCGAGACCGATCACCATGCCGACCGAACCGATCAGGGCGAGCGGCCGGCGGCCGATGCGGTCCACGAAGATCATGGCGATCACGGTGCCGACGATGTTGATGATCGACGTCGTGAAGGAGTAGAAGAACGAGTCCGTCGGGTCGACACCCACCGACTGCCACAGCGTCGAGGAGTAGTAGAACGCGACGTTGATGCCGACGAACTGCTGGAAGACCGACAGGCCGATGCCGACCCAGACGATCGGCTTGAAGAAGAAGCTCCCGCCGAGCAGGTCCTTGAACGTCGACTTGTGCTCGCTCTTCATGGCGTGCTCGATCTCGGCCACGCGCGCGTCGAGGTCGATCTTGTCGCCCTCGACCTCGGCGAGGATCTCCCGGGCCCGCTCGTGCTTGCCGACGGAGATCAGGAACCGCGGGGACTCGGGGATGGCGAAGGAGAGCAGCCCGTAGAGGACGGCCGGGATCACCATGACGCCGAGCATGACCTGCCAGGCCTCCAGGCCCATCAGCTTGCCGCGCTGGTCACCGCCGGCGGCGTTCAGCAGGCCCCAGTTGACCAGCTGCGAGATGGCGATGCCGATGACGATCGCGGCCTGCTGGAAGGACCCGAGCCGGCCGCGGTAGGCGGGCGGCGCGACCTCGGCGATGTAGGCGGGGCCGATGACCGAGGCCATGCCGATGGCGAAGCCGCCGACGATCCGCCAGAACGCCAGGTCGTACAGCGCGAAGGGCAGCGCGGACCCGATGGCGCTGACCGTGAAGAGGACGGCCGAGATCTGCATGCAGCGGATACGGCCGATGCGGTCCGCGATGCGTCCGGCGGTCGCCGCGCCGATCGCACAGCCGATCAGGGCGATGGCGATGACCTGCGCCAGGGCCGCGGAGCCGACGTCGTAGCGGCCCCGGATGGCCTCGACCGCGCCGTTGATCACGGAGCTGTCGTAGCCGAAGAGGAACCCGCCCATCGCGGCCGCCGCCGCGATGAAGATGACATGCCCGAGATGATCGGGATGAGCCGTACGGGCTCCTGGTTCGGATGCCTGTGCTGTGCTGGTCACGTTTACTCCTCGGGCCACCGGCAACGCTGTCGGTGTGGTCAGCCCCCCAGGTAGGTGGTACCTGAAGGTAAATCCAACGTTCCTGACCTTATGCCTTCAAGTCTCAAATTCAAACGCGGCGAATTGTGAGAACTTAGACAGATGACCGCCACATGCGTTCACTTCTTGAAGCAAGAGGGTCAGCGCAGCCGCTGACTGATGACCTTCGACACCCCGTCGCCCTGCATGGAGACGCCGTACAGCGCGTCGGCGACCTCCATCGTCCGCTTCTGGTGCGTGATCACGATGAGCTGCGAGGCCTCCTGCAGCTCCTGCATGATGCGGATCAGCCGCTGGAGGTTGGTGTCGTCGAGGGCGGCCTCGACCTCGTCCATGACGTAGAACGGGCTGGGCCGTGCCTTGAAGATCGACACCAGCAACGCTACGGCCGTGAGGGAACGCTCGCCACCGGAGAGCAGGCTGAGCCGCTTGACCTTCTTGCCCGGCGGCCGCGCCTCGACGTCCACGCCGGTGGTGAGCATGTTGTCAGGGTCGGTCAGGATCAGCCGCCCCTCGCCGCCCGGGAAGAGCCGGCTGAAGACGCCCTCGAACTCCCGGGCCGTGTCCCGGTATGCCTCGGTGAACACCTGCTCGACACGCTCGTCGACCTCCTTCACCACCTGAAGCAGGTCGGCGCGGGTCTTCTTCAGGTCCTCCAGCTGCTCACTGAGGAACTTGTGCCGCTCCTCCAGCGCCGCGAACTCCTCCAGCGCGAGCGGATTGACCTTGCCGAGCTGCTGGTACGCCCGCTCGGCCGCCCTGAGCCGCTTCTCCTGCTCGGCCCGGTGGAACTGCTTCGGCTGGTTGCGCGGATGCTCCGGGTCCTCCGGCAGTTCCTCGCCCTCGGCGGGCGGAGAGGGCGGTACGAGCTGGTGGGGGCCGTACTCCTCGACCAGGCCCGCCGGCTCGACACCCAGCTCCTCCAGCGCCTTGGTCTCCAGCTGCTCGATCCGCATCCGCTTCTCGGCCCCGAGGACTTCGCCCCGGTGGACGAAGTCGGTCAGCTTGTCGAGCTCGGCCTTGAGGTCCCGGCCGGTGTTGCGGGCAGCGGTCAGCTCCCGCTCCCTGAACGCCTTCGCCGCGTCGGCGGCGGTCCGCTCCGCGTCCGCGCGCGCGAGGGACACCTCGACATGCGCGAGCAGCTGCCGCGCACCGGAAGCGACAGCCCCGGCCACGGCGGCCTCGTGCCGCAGCCGGGCCCGCCGCTGTTCGGCACGCGCGCGTGCGTCCCGCTCCGCGCGGGCGGCACGGTCGAGGGAGTCGGCGCGGCCGGCGAGTCCCTTGACCCGCTCCTCGTGCGTACGGACCTGGAGCCGGGCCTCCATCTCGGTCTGGCGGGCGTTGGCCCCGTCGGCGGCGAGCCGGTCCCGTACGGAGGTGTCGGGCTCCTCCTCGACCGGCATCTCCTCGGCCACGGCGAGGCGTTCGGCGAGTTCCTCGGCCTCTTCGAGTGCCTTCTCCAGCGCGTCCTGCGCGCGCGTGGCTGCCGCGGTGGACCGCTCGGCCTCGCCGGCGGCGCCCTTCGCCTGGCCGGCGAGGCGGCCGAGTTGCTGGGCCACGGAGGACTTCTCACGGTCGGCAGCCCTGCGGCGCTCTCCGAGCTCCTCGACCTGGGCGGCGCATGTCCTGCGGTGCTCGACCGCGGTGTGCTGGGCCTCGGTGAGTTCCTCGCAGCGGACGGCCAGCTCTTCCAGTTCCGCTGCGGCCTCGTCCACCGATGCCTGCACTTCGAGGAGGCTCGGGGCGCCCGCGGAGCCGCCGCGGGCGAAGTGGGCGCCGAGGAGGTCACCCTCGGCGGTGACGGCGGTGAGGTGGGGGTTGGCGTAGACGAGGTCTTCGGCGTCTTCGAGGGTGTTGACAACGACGATGCCGTGGAGGAGACGTCTTACGGACGGCATGAGATCGGAGGGTGCGCGGACGAGGTCTGCCGCGTGCTGATGGGTGGCGTCCGCGGGTCCGTCGTGGCTGGTCGCGCCCCGCGGCGGAGCCGCAGATTGATTCAGCCCCGCGCCCCCAGGTCGGTCCGATTCCCCGGCGACGAGCAGTGAAGCTCTGCCTCCGTCCTGTTTCCGCAGCAGGCGGATCGCTTCCGCCGCCGCCGACGGGGACGTCACCGCGAGGGCGTCCGCCGCCGCTCCGAACGCCGCCGCCACGGCCACCTCGTGGCCCGGGGTCACCGTCAACAGCTCCGCCGCCGGGCCCAGCAGGCCGGTGAGGCGGTCCTTCGCACCGAGCAGGGCGCCGCTGCCGTCCTTCCTCCGCAGCCCCATCGCCAGCGCTTCGTGCCGGGCCTGGGTCGCCGCCCGCCTGCGTTCCGCCGCCGTGGTCGCCTCGCGGGCGGCGGTCAGTGCGGCCTCCGCCTCCGCGAGCTGCCGCTTGGCCGCCTCGTGCTGTTCCGCCAGCTCCGCGTCGCCCGCGTCGAGGCCGTCGACCTCGGCCTTCAGGGCCTCGTACTCCTCCTGCGCGGCGAACGCCCGCTCCTGGGCCTCGTCCCGGGCGGCGGCGAGGCGGTCGATCTCGGCCTGGGCGGAGGCGGCGCGGGAACGGGCCGCGTTGACCTGGCCGCTGAGACGGGCGAGGCCCTCGCGACGGTCGGCGATGGCCCGGGCCACGTCCTTGAGACGCCGTTCCTCCTGGGTGAGCGCGCGCTCCAGATCGGCGCGGTGCGCGACCGTGTCCTCCAGAGCGCGCTCGGCCGCCTCCAGGGCAGCCTCCAGCTCGGCCTCCTGCTCGCGGATCCGCGCGGCCTCGCGTTCCATGTCCTCGGGGTCCCGGCCCCGGCGTTCCTCGGGCGGCGCCGAGGTCGCGCTCTTCACCCGGGCGTCGGCCAGCGAGATCGTGCCGCGCACCCGCTCGGCGAGCTGGGAGAGCTCGTACCAGGTCTGCTGGGCGCGCTGCAGGCGGGGCGTGAGCTGCCGTACCTCGTCCTCCAGAAGCGCCTCGCGCTGGAGGGCCTTCTTCAGCTCCTGCTCGGCGGCCTCCTTGCGCTCCTTCAGCGCGGCCTCGTCCGCGACCTCGGCCTGGAGCGCCTGGCGCAGTCGTACGAGATCGTCGGCGAGCAGCCGGAGGCGGGCGTCACGCAGGTCGGCCTGGATGACGGCGGCCCGGCGGGCGACCGCGGCCTGTCTGCCGAGCGGCTTGAGCTGGCGCCGGAGTTCGTCGGTGAGGTCCTGCACGCGCGCGAGGTTGGCCTGCATCGCGTCCAGCTTGCGGAGCGCCTTCTCCTTGCGCTTGCGGTGCTTGAGGACGCCGGCGGCCTCCTCGATGAAGGCGCGGCGGCCCGTCGGGTCCGCGTGCAGGACGGAGTCGAGCTGGCCCTGGCCGACGATCACGTGCATCTCGCGGCCGATGCCGGAGTCGGACAGGAGTTCCTGGATGTCCAGGAGGCGGCAGGTGTCGCCGTTGATCTGGTACTCGCTGCCGCCGTTGCGGAACATGATCCGCGTGATGGTGACCTCGGCGTACTCGATGGGCAGGGCACCGTCGGAGTTGTCGATGGTCAGGGACACCTCGGCGCGGCCGAGCGGCGGGCGCCCGGTGGTGCCGGCGAAGATGACGTCCTCCATCTTGCCGCCGCGTAGCGACTTGGCGCCCTGTTCGCCCATGACCCAGCTGAGGGCGTCCACGACGTTGGACTTGCCCGAGCCGTTGGGCCCGACGACGCACGTGATCCCCGGCTCGAACCGGAGCGTGGTCGCCGAGGCGAACGACTTGAACCCTCGGAGGGTCAGGGCCTTGAGGTGCACGCCGCTGGACTCTACCTTCCGGGGGTGTCTCACTCCATGAACGCGCTGTCCCCCGCGGTTTCACCGTTGAACGTGCAGGGCACACCAAACGTTAAGAGAGTGAAAGGGTGCGGGGGCAAGAAAGAAGGGACGCCGAAGCGTCCCTTGAATACTCTGACAACTGAGCGGTTGATACGGATCAGCGGTTGATACGGGCCGCCCGACCACTGCGTGAGCTGTCGTGGAGCGATGCAGCGATCAGGTGAGCGCAGGCTCCGCCTGGTGTGCGTCGATGCTCTCCATGATCCTGTCGTGAGAAGCGGCAGCCGCGAGCTCGTCGTTCTCAGCCTGGATCCGTACGAGCTCGGATTCCAGGTCCTGGACGCGCTGCTGGAGCCGTCGCATCTCGGCGAGGAGTCGAGGGTCCGAGCCGCCGACGTAACCGAGAAGCGCCTTTGCCATGATGGATGGTCCTCCACAATGAGTGACCGACCGATGCGGTGTGGGTCGTGAGGGATTCGCACCCGTGGTGCTTGACACTTTTGAGTTCGTGCTGTCGTTCTTCCATGCCAAACAGCTAAGGTGCGCGGGGTGCTTTCAGCGTCTCACCAAAAAGTTTGACGGTCAACACGATCACGCCCCGTATTGGCGGCAACCCGTGCCGGTGCGGCCTGAGAACGGCGGCGCAGCGGCTCCCTCGGGACCCGGGGGCGTGACGATCATTCTTAGCTGCGGAGCCTGCCATGGCACGGGGCTTCTTGGCAACCACCAGCGCCTTTCTCCTCCGGGCAGGTGCTCGTGGCATGTCCCACCGCTTCCACCGGGGCCGCTTCGCAGAAACGGCTCATCGGATGGCGAAGCCGTCGTAACCCCCGCGGGGTGTGTCCCAGATCTCGGTGACCCCGTCGACACGGCCGGGCGTGTCGTCGCCCAGGAGCCAGTCCAGGAGTCCCTGACAGCCCTTGCGCGGTCCCTCCGCGACCACTTGCACGCGTCCGTCGTCCAGATTGAGAGCAAAACCACTCAGGCCGCCGATCTCCAGCGCCTTGGCCCGCGTGAACCAGCGGAAACCCACACCTTGGACGCGTCCACGCACCCAGGCGACCAGTCGCACTTCCTCGCTCATGGGTGCAACCTAACCGGCCAATGTCTCTCCCGACACTCCTCCATCTGGCGCAATGCGGTACTGTCCGCTGCCAATGAATCTCATACGAAACTCACTTGATCGTGTGGGTTTTGTGACTTTGGTTGACCGGGGGGACGCGTCGACCTCAAGAACAGACGAGGAAGGCAAGGACATGGGACGCCACCGACGCTCCGCCGCCGGCCGCGCCGCCACGGGCCGCGCCACGGGGTTCACACAGACACACAGCTCCTACGGAAGCGAATTCGACCCGCAGGACTCGTACAACTTCGCCTCGGTGGCCAGCTCGACCTATCCGAGCCACGAGGACGCCGACCCCTACGCGCGCAGTGACGCCTACCTGTTCGCGTCGGAGGAGGAGTACGCGCTGTACCGGGGCGAGGGCTACACGCCCGCCGACGGTCCGCGCCGGGGCGGCTCGCACCGCCGCCGCAAGAGGAACCTCGTGACACCGGTCAAGACCGGTCTGCTCGGCGTCTCGGCCGCCGTCGCGATCGGCACGGTGGCGGTCGCCACGGGCGTCGTGCCCGGCCTGGACAACTACAAGATCGGCGGTGGCAGCACCACCGGCGGTGACGTGCAGGCGGCGGGCTCGCCCACCAACTCCCCCGCCGAGCAGGGCGGCACCTCCGGCAGCGCCGGCAGCTCGGACAGTCGCGAGGACGGCTCGTCGACGAGCCGGGACGCCGACCGCGCCTCCTCGCCCGCGCCGGCCCCCTCGACCTCGACGGCCGCCCCGACCGAGAAGCCGGCGGAGAAGCAGCCGACGGCCACGCCGAGCAAGAAGCCGAAGACCACGCCCTCGCAGAAGGAGCGGGAGCCGGCGAAGAAGGAGACCACCGCGCCGGTGGAGGTCTCCACGGAGGCCGCCGCCGAAGCCGAGGTGCTCAGGCTCGTCAACGTCGAGCGGGCGAAGGTCGGCTGCAGCCCCGTCGCCGCCAACAGCGCGCTGACCGAGCTCGCCGAGACCTTCAGCAAGGCCATGGCCGACCAGGGCTTCTTCGACCACACCGACCCGAGCGGCGCCACCCCGTGGGACCGCGCCGCGAAGGCCGGGATCACCAGCCTCGGCGGCGAGAACATCGCCCGGGGCCAGGCCGACGCGGCCTCGGTCATGGAAGCCTGGATGAACAGTCCCGGCCACAAGGCCAACATCCTGAACTGCGACTTCAAGACCCTGGGCGTGGGCGTGCAGTTCGGTGCGGGCGGCCCCTGGTGGACCCAGGACTTCGGCTACTAGAGGCCGGCGATGACGACGCGTCGCACTAACTTTTCGTTAGTGCGACCTGTCGGTTAGTGCTGTCGTCCAGTACGCTCGGGATATGGACACCACGCAGCAGCCCCCGGAGGCCCGGGACCTCCCGTACGACGTGTTCGCCAAGGCCTGCCCCTCGCGCGGCACGCTGGAGCATGTGACGGGCCGCTGGGGCGCCCTCACCCTCGGCGCCCTGTACGAGGGCTCGCTGCGCTTCAACGAGCTGCGCCGCCGGGTCGACGGCGTGAGCGAGAAGATGCTCTCCCAGACGCTCCAGGGGCTGGAGCGCGACGGCCTGGTGCACCGCGAGGCCCAGCCCACCAACCCGCCCCGGGTCGACTACGAGCTGACCCCGCTGGGCCACGAGGTCGCCGAGCGGCTGCTGGGCCTCATCCGCTTCGTCGAGGGCCGCATGGACGACGTCCTGGCCGCCCGCGAGCGCTACGACGTGACGCGCGGCGCCCGCTGACACCTCGGGCAGAAGTAGCTGGACCGGTTCATCCAGGGCCGTCGGCGCATCGGCGTACCGCACCGCTTGCACGGCAGTCCTTCACGGCCGTACGCGTCGAGGGACCGGTCGAAGTACCCGGACTCGCCGTTGACGTTGACGTACAGGCTGTCGAAGCTGGTGCCGCCGACCGCGAGGGCCGCGTTCATCACGTCCCGGACGTGGCCCAGGAGTTCGGCCGTGCGCGGGCGCGTGAAGCCGGCGGTGGGGCGCTCGTAGTGGATGCGCGAGCGCCAAAGGGCCTCGTCCGCGTAGATGTTGCCGACTCCGCTGATCAACGACTGGTCCAGCAGGGCCCGTTTGATGGTGCTGCGCTTGCGGCGCAGGGCCTGGTGGAAGGCCTCGTCGTCGAAGAGCGGGTCGAGGGGGTCGCGCGCGATGTGCGCGATGACGTCGGGCAGTCCGTCGGGGGTGTTGTCGTGCAACGACAGCCCGCCGAAGGTGCGTTGGTCGACGAAGCGGAGTTCGGTGTCGACCTCGTCGGCGAACCGCACCCGGATCCTGAGGTGCTTCTCGTCGGGCGCGGCATGCGGCTGGACCAGCAGCTGGCCGCTCATCCCGAGATGGGCCAGGACCGACTGGTCCGTGTCCTCCAGGGGCAGCCAGAGGTACTTCCCGCGGCGGCTCGGGGTGCCGACACGGTGGCCCTCGAGGCGGTGCGCGAAGTCCTCGGCACCGGCGAGGTGACGGCGGACCGCGCGCGGGTGCAGCACCTCGGCCTCGGCGACCGTGCGGTGGGCGACCCACCGCTCAAGGCCACGCCGTACGACCTCGACCTCGGGCAACTCGGGCATGGGGCTCCCCCGTCACGGACCGGTGTATGAGCCGAGCGCCCGCCCCGGTGTTCAGGGACAGGCGCTCGGCTGCGCTGTTCTTCCAGACGCGCTGGGTGCTTCCAGGCGTCAGGCGGAGACGGAAGACGGACCTTCGTCGTCGTCCTCGACGGCTTCGACGACTTCGGCGGCTTCGACAGCCGCTTCGGCCGCCGCCTTGGCACGCTCGTCCGCGGCGGCCCGGATGGACCTCCAGGCGGATTCCGCGGCCTGCTGCTCCGCCTCCTTCTTGCTGCGGCCGGTGCCGGTGCCGTACGAGACGCCTCCGACGCGGGCGGCAGCAGTGAAGGTCTTCTCGTGATCGGGGCCGGTCTCCGTGACCAGGTACTCGGGCACGCCGAGTCCTTCGGTCGCGGTGAGCTCCTGGAGACTGGTCTTCCAGTCCAGGCCGGCACCGAGGTTCGAGGATTTCTCGATCAGGGGGTCGAACAGGCGGTGGACCAGTTCGGAGGCCGCCTTGAGACCCTGGTCGAGATAGACCGCGCCGATCACCGCTTCCAGGGTGTCGGCGAGGATGGATGCCTTGTCCCGGCCGCCTGTGCCCTCTTCACCACGGCCGAGCCGGATGAAGGAACCCAGGTCGAGCCCGCGGCCGACCTCCGCAAGTGCGCGTGAGTTGACCACCGCGGCCCGCAACTTGGCCAGTTGGCCTTCGGGCAGGTCGGGGTGGGTGTTGTACAGCGTGTCCGTGACCACGAGGCCGAGCACGGAGTCCCCGAGGAACTCCAGACGCTCGTTGGTCGGCAGGCCGCCGTTCTCGTACGCGTAGGAGCGGTGGGTCAGCGCACGCACCAGAAGGGCGGACTCGAGCTTGTACCCGAGCCGCCCTTCCAACAGCGTGTGGGACGAGGCCTGGTTGTCGCCCGAGTTCTTCTTCGGCGTGGACACAGTGCCTCTCACCAGCCGCTCAGACCTCGAGGACCTGGCGCTTGTTGTAGGTGCCACAAGCGGGGCACGCGATGTGCTGCAGCTTGGGCTCGTGGCAGCGCTCGCACGCAACCAGGGTGGGGACCGCAGCCTTCCACTGCGACCGGCGGTGGCGCGTGTTGCTGCGCGACATCTTCCGCTTCGGAACAGCCACGGCTACTTCTCCTGCTTCTCGTTGGCGGGCGCCGATCGAGGCGCTTCGCCACTCATCTCGTCCTTCTCGCCGTCTTCGAGTGAACCGGCGAGTCCCTGCAGTGCCGCCCAACGGATGTCGACGGCGTCGTGGTGGTGGTCCGGGTCGTCCGTGAGCCGTTCTCCGCACTCGGAGCACAGGCCCAGACAGTCGTCCTGGCACACCGGCTGCATCGGCAGTGCGAGCACCACCGCATCACGCAGCACGGGTTCGAGGTCGAACAGGCCGTCCTCGATGAAGAGCCTGTCCTCGTCTTCCTCGGCGTCGTCGGCCGGTTCCGCTTTCACGCGGCCACGGTCGTCGGCGTCAGGGTACGAGAACATCTCCTGGAAGTCCGCTTCGAGCGCCAGCTCAAGCGGCTCCAGACACCTTACGCACTCCCCCTCGGCCTGTGCACGGGCGGTGCCTGTGACAAGCACCCCTTCCATGACCGACTCGAGCCGGAGTTCGAGCACGACCGGGGCGCCTTCCGGCACTCCGATCACTCCCTGGATGCCGAGATCCTTGGGAGCGTCGATCTCACGGGTCAGGCGCTGCAGCGCGCCAGGACGCCGCCCCAGCTCGTGTGTGTCGAACACGAGAGGGTTGCGGTGGTCGAGGCGCGCGTTGGGAGCCATTCCTGCTTTCGATCTTCGAGCTCAGAGGGACACTGCCCTTCGGTGTTCCCGGGCAGCGTTGATCGCGGACGTACACGCGACCGAAGAGCCAGGATACTGGACCTTTCGCTCACGGCCCAATCCGGTGGTCTCCTACTGGCCGCGGCCCTGCTCGTACGCCCTCAACTGCTCCGGCGTGATCATGCCGGTGTCGAAGAGACTCGTCTCGTCGAGGGCGTAGCTCTGCTGCGGCTGATGCGTCTGCTGCGGCTGGTGAGCCTGCTGTGTCTGCTGGTCGTACGCGGCCTGCTGCTGGTCGTAGCCCTGGTAGGCATAGGGGTCGGCCTGCTGGTAGCCGTACGGGTCCTGCTGCTGCGCGTACGGATCGGGCTGCTGCTGGTACCCGGCGTAGGCGTCGGTCTGCTGCTGGTAGCCGTACGCCGGCTGCTGGGCGTAGTCCGGCTGCTGGGCCGCCTGCTGGGCCTGGGCGTCCTGCTCCGCCAGGGCGGTGAGGTCGGCCAGGTAGTCGGCGTCGCTGGAGTGCTGGACGGTGGAGGTGTCGTCGGCGAGGGCACCGAGGTCGTCGGATGCGATACGGCCGTGCAGCTTCTGGCGGCCGCGGCCGACGGCCTCCAGGGTCTTGGCGAGGACCGCCTCGAAGGCGCCGAGCTTGGCGTCGACGTAGGAGTCGGCGTCCTTGCGCAGCGTCTCGGGGTCGTGGCTGCGCTCGGGGGCGTCCTCGTCCTCGTAGCCGTGCTCGTCGAGGCCCGGGCCGGTGCCGAGGAGCTTCTCGCGACCGCGGCCGACCGAGCCGAGGGTCTTGGTGAGGACGACCTCGAAGTTGGCGAGCTTGGAGTCGACGTAGTCGTCGGCCTCGGCGCGGACCTCCTCGGCCTCCTGGCGGGCCTCGTTCAGGATCCGGTCGGCCTCGGCCTGGGAGCGGCGGGCGATCTCGGTGTCGGAGATCAGGGAGCCGCGCTCGGCGTGCGCCTGCCCGATGATCCGCTCGGCCTCCTGGCGTGCCTGCTCGACCATCTGCTCACGGTCGCCGATCAGCTCCTGGGCCTGCGCGAGGGAGCCCGGCAGGGCCTGGCGCAGTTCTTCGAGCATCGCGAGCAGGTCGGCGCGGTTGACGATCACCGAGGCCGACATGGGCATCGAACGGGCGCCGGAGACCGCGGCGACGATCTCGTCGAGCTTCTTCTGCACGTCCACCTGTGCTCGCCACTCTCTACAGCTGTGTTGGAGACGGACGGGACGACTGTAGCCCCATCAGCCCTTGTGGAGGCGCTCGTTCAGGGCTTCGAGAACCCTCGGGGGGACCAGGTGGGAGACGTCTCCGCCCCAGGTCGCGACCTCCTTGACGAGCGAGGAGGACAGGAAGCTGTAGGTGGGGTTGGTCGGGACGAAAAGGGTCTCGACACCGCTGAGGCCGTTGTTCATCTGGGCCATCTGGAGCTCGTAGTCGAAGTCGCTGACCGCGCGCAGGCCCTTGACGATGGCCGGGATGTCGCGCTCCTTGCAGTAGTCGACGAGGAGGCCGTGGAAGGCCTCCACGATCACGTTGCCGTACTCGGCGGTGACCTCGCGGATCAGGTCGATCCGTTCGTCGATCTCGAACAGGCCCTTCTTGGACTTGTTGATCATCACCGCGACGTAGACCTCGTCGTACAGTCTGGAGGCGCGGGAGATGATGTCGAGGTGTCCGTTGGTGATCGGGTCGAACGACCCGGGACAGACGGCGCGGCGCACTTGAGATCCCTCGCTCTCCGGTCCGGTCATCGTGCGTCTTCGCACGTAGAGGCGGCGCGACCGTACCAAAACGTTCCCTCGCCGTAGCGACGGGCCTTGACCGCGTCGAAACCGGGCGGCCAGTGGAATTCTCCGCCTCTGGTGCTGCGCTCCACGGTGACGAGGGCGTCCGGTGTGAGCCAGTGTTCCGTGCGGAGTGTGAGCAGGATCTCGCGAAGATCGTGATCCGTGACTCGGTACGGAGGGTCCAGGAAGACGAGGTCGTACGGCTCCGTCGGCGCCCCCGTCCGGATGATCTGTTCGGCCTTGCCCGCGCGGACTTCGGCGCCGGGCAGGCCGATGTTCCTGACGTTCTCGCGGATCGTGCGGGCGGCTCTGGCGTCGGCCTCCACCAGGAGGGTGTGGCTCGCGCCCCGGGAGAGCGCTTCGAGGCCTACGGCTCCTGAGCCGGCGTACAGGTCGAGGACGCGCTCGCCTTGGAGCGGGCCGCCCAGCAGGGACTGCCAGGTGGAGAAGAGACCTTCGCGCGCGCGGTCCGAGGTGGGACGGGTGCCGTTTCCTGGCGGGACGGCCAGGCGCCGTCCGCCGGCTGTGCCCGCGATCACGCGCGTCATCTTCGGTCCTTGTTCGGGGATCGTTACGGGTTCAGTTTCTCAGCCCTTTTCCAGGTACTGCTCCCTCTCCTCGTCCACAAGCGCGTCCAGGGCTGTCCGCAGGCCGGGAAGTTCCGTCAGCTCCGGGTCCGCCTCCACGACCGCCGTCGCCTCTTGCCTCGCCTCCGCGATGATCTCCTCGTCCTCGATCACGGCGAGGACCCGCAGCGAAGTCCGGGCGCCGGACTGGGCCTGGCCCAGGACATCTCCCTCGCGGCGCTGTTCCAGGTCGATGCGGGACAGCTCGAAGCCGTCCAGCGTCGACGCCACCGCGTTCAGGCGCTGGCGGGCCGGGCTCGCCTCGGGCATCTCCGAGACCAGGAGGCACAGCCCGGGCGCCGAGCCCCGGCCCACCCGGCCGCGCAGCTGGTGGAGCTGGGAGACGCCGAAGCGGTCGGCGTCCATGATGACCATCGCCGTGGCGTTGGGGACGTTGACGCCGACCTCGATGACCGTGGTGGCGACCAGGACGTGGGTCTCGCCGGCGGCGAAGCGGCGCATGACCGCGTCCTTGTCGTCGGGGTGCATACGGCCGTGCAGCACCTCGACCCTCAGACCGCTCAGGGGCCCCTTGACGAGCTGGTCGGCGATGTCCAGGACGGCGAGCGGCGGGCGCTTCTCGGCCTCGTCCTCGGCGGACTTCTGCTTGGCGGACTTCTTGGGGTCGTCCTCCTCGTCGCCGATGCGGGGGCAGACGACGTACGCCTGGTGGCCGTTCTCCACCTCCTCGCGGACGCGTTCCCAGGCCCGGGTGAGGAAGTGCGGCTTGTCCGCGGCGGGCACCACATGGCTGGCGATCGGGGAGCGGCCGGCCGGGAGCTGGTCGAGGACGGAGGTCTCCAGGTCGCCGAAGACCGTCATGGCGACCGTGCGCGGGATGGGGGTGGCCGTCATGACGAGGAGGTGGGGCGGCTGCTTTCCCTTGCCGCGCAGGGCGTCCCGCTGCTCGACCCCGAACCGGTGCTGTTCGTCGACCACGACCAGGCCCAGGTCGTGGAACTGCACCTTGTCCTCGATCAGCGCGTGCGTGCCGATCACGATCCCGGCCTCACCGGTGACCAGATCCAGCATCGCCTGCCTGCGCGCGGCCGTCCCCATCGACCCGGTGAGCAGGACGACCTTGGTGCCCTGCTCGGATCCGCCCAGCATCCCGCCCTCGGCGAGCTCGCCCATCATCTCCACGATCGAGCGGTGGTGCTGCTGCGCGAGCACTTCGGTGGGCGCGAGCATGGCGGCCTGTCCGCCCGCGTCCACGACGGCGAGCATGGCGCGCAGGGCCACCAGTGTCTTTCCCGATCCGACCTCGCCCTGCAGCAGCCGGTGCATCGGGTGGTCCGTCGCCAGGTCGTCGAAGATCTCCTTGGAGACCTTCTGCTGGCCGTCGGTGAGGGTGAAGGGCAGGCGGTCGTCGAAGGCCGAGAGCAGGCCGTCGGGAGCGGGTTTCCGCGGGACCGCGGGGAGTTGGGCGTCCGCGCGGCGGCGGCGGGCGAGTGCCACCTGGAGGACGAAGGCCTCGTCCCACTTGAGGCGGGCGTGGGCGTCGGCGATGTCGGCCTTGGTGTGCGGGCGGTGGATCTTGAGAAGGGCCTCGGGGAGGGGAAGCAGGCCGCGGCCCTCGCGCAGCGACTGAGGGAGGGGGTCGATCGCCTCCTGCGCGCTCGGCAGGACCGTCTGGATCGCCTTGCCGATCTTCCAGGACTCCAGTTTGGCGGTCGCGGGGTAGAGGGGGATCAGGGCGCCCGCCCAGGACTCCACCGTCTCCGCTGCCTCGTCGTCGGCGCCGCGCAGCAACTCGTACGCCGGGTGCGCCAGTTGGAGGCGGCGGTTGAAGAGGGAGACCTTGCCGGCGAACAGCGCGCGGGTGCCCGGCAGGAGTTCCTTGTGGGGTTTGTGGACGCCGTTGCCGAAGAAGACCAGTTGGAGGCGGCCGCTGCCGTCCGTGATGGTGACCTCCAGCCGCTGTCCCTTGCCGCGCGGCGCCTTGGCGGAGGCGAAGGTGTGCAGCCGGGCGTCGGCGACCTGGGCGACCACGGTGACGTGCTCGTCCATGGGCAGGTCGGCGAGGTGGGTCAGCTGCCCCCGCTCCTCGTATCTGCGCGGGTAGTGGTGCAGGAGGTCGCCTACGGAGTGCAGGCCGAGATGCTCGGCCATCACCTTCGCGGTGGCGGGGCCGAGCACTGCCTTCAAGGGTTGTTCTAGCGGTTCTTCCAGTGCGGGCACGAGATCCATTGCACACCACACCACTGACATTGCCGTATACGTCCCGGGAAACCCCTGGTCAGACGGCTGGTTGGGGACTTAGGATGGCGCGCTCCGGCCATCCGCGGATCCCCGCCCCATCCGGGACCGCCCTACCCCGCGCCGTGCGAACGTTCCCCCCACCGGCGCTGCGACGATGGATTCCCAGACCTCACAGTCACAGACACCCCAGGTACCTCAGCAACCTCATACGTTCCAGGTCGACCTGCGCGGTCTGGTGGACCTCCTCTCCCATCACCTCTACTCCAGCCCCAAGGTCTATCTGCGCGAGCTGCTCCAGAACGCGGTGGACGCGATCACGGCCCGGCGGGCCGAGGAGCCGGACGCCCCGGCCCGCGTGCGGTTGTACGCCGAGAACGGCACCCTGCGGGTCGAGGACTCCGGGGTCGGTCTCACCGAGGCGGACGTGCACAACCTGCTGGCCACCATCGGGCGCAGTTCCAAGCGGGCCGAGGGGCTGCAGGAGGCCCGCTCCGACTTCCTCGGGCAGTTCGGGATCGGTCTGCTCGCCTGTTTCGTGGTCGCCGAGCGGATCCGCGTGGTCAGCCGCAGCGCCCGTACGCCGGACGCGCCGCCCGTGGAGTGGACGGCGAGCGACGACGGCTCCTACCGGGTGCGGACGCTGTCCCACGACGCCCGTCCGGAGCCGGGGACCACGGTGCATCTGGTGGCACGGGCGGGCGCCGGCGAGTGGCTGTCGCCCGAGCGGGTCCTCCAGCTCGCCCAGCACTTCGGCTCCCTGCTGCCGTACGACGTCCGGGTCGGCGACGAGGCGGTCACCGATCTGCCCGCGCCCTGGGACCGGCCCTACCCCTCCCCCGCGACCCGCCGGGTGGCCCTGGCCCGGCACTGCCACGAGCTGTTCGGCTTCACCCCACTGGACTCGATCGAGCTGAATGTGCCGCTGGCCGGGATCCGGGGCGTGGCGTACGTCCTGCCCTCGGCGGTCAGTCCCGCCCAGCGGGCGACTCACCGCGTCCATCTCAAGGGCATGCTGCTCACCGAGCGGGCCGAACAGCTGCTGCCCGACTGGGCGTTCTTCGTGCGCTGCGTCCTGGACACCGACAGCCTGCGGCCCACGGCCTCGCGCGAGTCGCTGTACGAGGACGAGACGCTGGCCGCTGTACGGGAGGCGCTCGGGGAGCGGATCCGGTCCTGGCTGACGGGTCTTGCCGCCGGGGACCCGGAACGGCTCGCGGCCTTCCTGTCCGTGCACCACCTGGGCGTGAAGTCGCTCGCGCGGCACGACAAGGACATGCTGCGCACGATGCTGCCCTGGCTGCCGTTCGAGACGACCGACGGGCGGCTGTCCCTGGAGGAGTTCGCGCAGCGGCACACGGTGGTGCACTTCACGCGGACCGTCGAGGAGTACCGACAGGTCGCGGCGATCGCGTCGGCGCAGGGCGTCGGGGTGGTGAACGGCGGCTACACGTACGACAGCGACCTGGTCGAGGCGCTGCCCTCGGTGCGCCCGGGCACGGTCGTCGCCGAGCTGGACGCGGACACCGTCACCGCCCACATGGACCTGGTCGATCCGGCCGAGGAGCTGGCGCTGTCTGGCTTCCTGGCGGCCGCGCGGGCCAGGCTCGACCCGCTGGGCTGTGACGTGGTCCTGCGTGCCTTCCGACCGCTGTCCGTGCCCGCGCTGCACCTGGACGACCGGGACGCCCGGCACGAACAGGCAAGGGCGGAGGCCGAGGACCGGGCGGACGACCTGTGGGCGGGCATCCTCGGTTCACTGCGCGGGAGCGCCCCCCGCGCGCGTCTGGTGCTGAACCATCTCAACCCGCTGGTGCGGCGGATCGGTTCGCTCGGCGACCCGGAGCTGATGGGCACCGCCACCGAGTCCCTGTACGGGCAGGCGCTGCTGATGGCCCAGCGGCCGCTCAGGCCCGCGGACTCGGCGCTGCTGAACCGGGCCTTCATAGGCCTGCTCGAGTGGGCCACGAACGGCGAGGAGGGCCGCTGATGAGCGGAGTCGACGGGAGCCCGGCCTTCGACGCGCTGCGCCGGGCGATGGCGGAGAACGCCGAGGAGCCGGAGGGGCCGGCCCGCAACGCCCGCGCGGAACAGCTGCTCGCCGAGGCCGAGAAGCTGAACATCCCGCTCGCGGTGATCGAGGCGCTCGGACACCAGCTGAAGGTCTACAACTACAGCTCCGAGAAGGCCAAGATGTTCGTCCCCTTCGCGCGGCTGCTGCGCATGTGGGACGAGCGCCCCGAGGACTTCGACGAGTACGAGACGCACTCGCTGCACTGGGTCTTCAAGTGGATGACGGCCGGCATGCTCGACCAGCCGCACATCCCGCTCGCCGCCATGGAGAAGTGGCTCGGCGAGATGGAGCACCGCTACCGGCTGGCCGGGCACTCCGAGCGGGCCGTGCGCAGCGCCGAGTACAGCGTGGCCGCGCACGTCGGGGACCTGGAGCGGGCCGAGCGCGCGTACGCCGCGTGGCTGGCCGCCGACCGGGACGCCATGGCCGACTGCCACGCCTGCGAGCTGCACGAGCAGGGCTGGTGGCAGGCGCAGCGCGGGCGGGACGCGGAGGCGCTGGAGCTGTGGGCGCCGGTCCTGGAGGGCGAGTTCACGTGCGCCCACGAGCCGCACGCGGCCCTCGCGTCCTCTCTCAGGCCGCTGCTGCGCCTGGGCCGCCTCGACGAGGCGCGCGCCAACCATCTGCGGGGCTTTCGCCTGGTGCGGTCCATGGAGAGCATGCGCGGTGCCTACGCGGACCATGTCGAGTTCTGCGCGCTCAGCGGCAACGAGGCCCGCGCTCTGGAGCTGCTGGCGGAGCGCCCCGCGTACTTCACGGACGACGGCCATCCGCGCAGCAGGCTGGACTTCACGGCCGTGGTGGCCCTGCTGATGGACCGGCTGACCGGGCTGGGCCTGGGCGAGCGGCCGGTGCCGGGGCCCGCGGGCCGGTCCTGGACGGCGGCCGAACTGGCCGTCCACGCGCGCGGGGAGGCCCTCGCGCTGGCTGCCCGCTTCGACGAGCGCAACGGCACGACCCACGTCAGCGAGCGGACGCGCGCGCGTATGGCGCAGCGGCCGCTGGTGGAACGGCTGCCCCTGGGAGTACGGGCGGCCCGGACCGTCGCCCCTCCCGTGGTGGTGTCCGCGGCCCCCGCGACCGCCCGGGAACCCGATCTGCCCGCACTGGTCGCCGAGGCCCGGCGGCTGTCGGACACCCTCCGGCCGAATGCCGTGGAGGCGTGGGCGGCGGTCGCACGGGCCGCCGAGGGCGTCGAGCTGGACCCGCGCGACCGGGCGGAGATCGCCGACCACGAGGCGATGGACCTGGGCCCCGAGGGCCTCGAACTCTTCGAGCGCGCCGCCGAGTTGTACGCGGCGGCGGGCGACCCCGGCGAGGCGCTGGCCGCACGCGCGCGTGCCGCGTACGTGCGCGCGCTGGCGGGCGAGGTGGAGGAGGCACTCGCGGCGGTCGCCGGTCCGTACGACGAGGTCCTCGCGCTCTACTCCGTGGACGACACCGGCGTACGGCAGGCCGCGTCGGTGCTGATGTCCCGGGCCCGGATCCTGATGCGAAGGGTCCACGAGGGCGACGACGAGGCGTTCCTGAGCGACGCCGAGTCGGCCGTACGGGAGGTACTGGCCCTCGTCGAGGGGCGGACCGGGGACGACGTGCGGCTCGCCGCGCGGGTCGCCGAGGGGCAGGCGATGCTCGCGGAGCTGGCCGCGCGGACCGGGGACCTGCCGACGGCGGCCGAACTGTTCACGTGGGCCGCGACGGGGTTCGTGGAGGCGGGCCTGCCGTGGTTCGCGGTGGAGTACGAGGCCCGGCTGGCCGGGCTCCTGCACCACCTGGGCGACCCGGCCGGGACGGAACGGGCGCTGCGGGCGGCCCTGGAGCACGGCGGGCCGCACCTGGAGGCGATCGGACGGGCCCAGCTGCATCTCCAGCTCGCGGAGGTCGTCGGGGGCCGGGGAGCGGCCGAGGAGGCCGCCGAGCATGCCCTGGAGGCCGCTCACTGGGCCGACGAGGCCGGGGAGGGGCCGACGCTGGGTGCCCTGGCCCGGCACCAGCTGGGCGGGTTCCTGCTGGGTCTCGGGCGGTGGGCCGAGGCCGCGGAGGTGCTGGAGTCGGCGCTGCCCGACCTGAGCGCGGAGCGGCACGGCGAGGGGGCGGTCGTACAGGCGCAGTGGTGGCTCGGCGACTGTCTGAGCGAGCTGGGCGAGCACCGGGAGGCGGCCGAACGGCGGCTGCAGGCCGCCGAGATCGCCCGGCACTGGCCCGAGCAGCACGACCACGCCACGCTCGCGCACCTCGCCGCCGAGTCCCTCGGGGCCGCGGGGCTGCCCACCGAGGCCGACCGGGCGTACGAGCGCGCGGGCGCCCTGTGGCGGGACCTCGGCAACGTGCACGGCCTCGTCCGCGCCCTGCGGGCCCGCGCCTGGCTCGCGTTGCGCGCGGAGGACGGGGCGGACGCGGCACGGGAGTTGATGGCGGACGCGGTCCGGGAGTGCGAGACCGCGCTGGGGAACATGCGGGAGGACGAGGAGGCGCGGCGGCGGCTCGTCGGCGAACTCGGGCACACCCACCGGCAGTTCGGGGACCTGCTCGCCCGTTCCGTGCCCGAGGACGCCGAGGACGACTCGATCCGGACGGTGCTGGAGGAGGCGCTGGCCCAGGTGGTGGAGGCGGTCGTCGTGTTCGGCTCGCTCGGGGACGACGCCCTGGACGCCAGGACCGGTGCCGAACTCGCGGCGGGCTGGCTGGCGGCCGACCTGGGCCGGCCGGCGGAGGCGGCGGCACGCGCGCGTGCGGTGCTCGACGCGTACGGGGACGCGACCGGGGACCCGGACGGGACCGACGGCACGGCACGCGCGCGACGGGCCGAGGCGGAGCAGCTGCTGGGCCTCATGGAGGAGCAGGACAGCTGACGCCAGGGGTCTATTCGACGCCGATGAGCAGGACGGCCCCCTGCCGTCCGCCTCGGTACACCACCGTGTCGACGGCGAGGTAGGACTCCCGTACGCGCGCCTCCAGGTGGTCGGCGACGGTCTCGGGGGCCTCGTCGCCGAGGACGAGGGTGACCAGCTCGCCGCCGGCCGAGAGCATGCGGTCGAGGACGGCCTCGGCGGTGACGGCGACGTCCGAGCCGATCACCGCCACGTCCCCGTCGATGAGCCCGAGGACATCGCCGGCCTGGCAGATGCCGGCCATGGTCCAGGACTGGCGTTCGGCGACGGTGACCTCGGCGTAGCGGGTCGCGCCGGCCGCCGAGGTCATCTGCACGACGTCCTCGTCGAACCGGCGCTCCGGCTCGTGCACGGCGAGCGCCGCGATGCCCTGGACCGCGGAGCGGGTCGGGATCAGCGCGACCCGGATGCCCTCGGTGCGGGCCTGCTCGGCCGCGGCGGCCGCGGTGTGGCGCAGGTCGGCGTCGTTGGGCAGCAGCACGACCTCGCGCGCGTGGGCCCGTCGTACGGCCTCCACGAGCTCCCCGCTCGCGGGCGGCTCCCCGGGCCGGGCGAGCACGGTGGTCGCGCCGGCCTCGGCGTACAGACCGGCCAGGCCCTCACCGGGCACGACGGCGACGACGGCCCGCTGGGCGGGCTCGCGGGGCGGCCGTTCGGCGCCGGTGGTGTGCACGTCGCCGAGGCCGAAGTGCGTGATGCGGATCCGGTACGGCCGACCGGCCTCGACGCCCGCCTCCACGGCGGCGCCCGCGTCGTCGACGTGCACATGGACGTTCCACAGCCCGTCGCCGCCGACCACCACGAGGGAGTCCCCGAGCCCGTCGAGCCGCCGCCGCAGCCGCGCGACGGCGGTGTCGTCGGCCTCCAGGAGGTAGATCACCTCGAAGGCGGGGCCACCGGTGCCCGGGGCGTCGGCGCAGTCGTCGGGGGCAGCCGCGAGGAGCTCGGCGGAGCCCGCGAGGGAGGCCGTGTCCGTGTCGCCCGCCACGCGCGCGTGCTCCGGGTCGCTCACCACCGGCACCGCCCTGGGCACCTGTCCCGTGAACGTCTCCACCAGAGCCCCGAGCACCGCCACCAGCCCGCGCCCTCCGGCGTCCACCACTCCCGCCCGCTCCAGGACGACCAGCTGGCCGGGCGTCGCGGCGAGAGCTGCGCGCGCCCCTTCGTAGGCGGCCCGGGCGACCGTCCCGCAGTCGCCCTCCGCTCCCCCGGCCGCGTCGGCGGCGGCCGAGGCGACCGTGAGGACCGTGCCCTCCACGGGGTGGGCCACGGCCTGGCGGGCGGAGTCGGCGGCCTGCCGCAGGGCGAGCCGCAGTCCCTCGCCGTCGGTGTGAGTCGTCTCACCGTCGGCGGCGAGCACCTGGGCCATGCCGCGCAGGAGCTGGGCGAGGATCGTGCCCGAGTTGCCGCGGGCGCCTATCAGGGCTCCGTGCGCCATCGCGCGCGCGGCGTCGGCGAGGGTCGGTTTCCCCGAGTCATGGGCGTCATGAGCCTCGAACACGGCCTCGACAGCGGCGGCGGCCGACTCCGCCGTCAGATACAGGTTGGTGCCGGTGTCCCCGTCGGCGACCGGGTAGACGTTGATCGCGTCGATCTCCTCGCGCGCCCTCCCCAGTGCCCGCAGCGCGAGACCGCACCAGGTGCGCACCGCGAGAGCATCGAAGAATGTCTGCGGCACCTGCGCCACCTGCGCCTCCCCGGGCTCCTGGACTGGACGCAGCGTAGACCCCGGGCGGGTGTCCGCCGGAAGTGGGCCGGGAGCGAGTGCCTGATCAGCCATGGTAGTTTCGTTCTACTGGCGCAGTCGTTGTATGCTGCTCCGGTTGCCCGATCCTGATCGGGCCATTCCCCTGGCAGTGCCACTCAGATCTCTGATCCTACGATCTCGATCCTGGCTTGCTGCCGGGATCCAACCGTAAGTGCATCTGAAGTCTTTGGAGTGACCCGTGGCTGCCAACTGCGACGTCTGCGGCAAGGGGCCGGGCTTCGGCAACAGCGTGTCGTTTTCGCACCGCCGTACGTCCCGTCGCTGGAACCCGAACATCCAGCACGTCCGTACTGTGGTCGGCGGGACGCCGAAGCGCCTGAACGTCTGCACCTCGTGCATCAAGGCCGGCAAGGTCTCGCGCTGACGCACAGCTAAGCGCGCGGCCACTGCTTGTTCGCTGCACTGAGCCGGTCCACCGAGAGGTGGGCCGGCTTTTTGCCGTGACCGCGCGCCTCCACCTACTGCGCGCCGGCGTCCTGACGGAACCGCCATCCATGATCCACGGGCCCGATCCCGCCGCCCAGCGCGAATCCGGCGGCGATCGCCCCGGTGACGTACTCCTTCGCGGCCGTCACCGCCTCCGGCACGGACCGGCCCCGCGCGAGGTGCGAGGCGATCGCGGAGGCGAGCGTGCAGCCCGTGCCGTGCGTGTGCCGGTTGTCGTGGCGGGGCGCGCGCAGCCAGTGCTCCTCGGAGCCGTCGGTGAGCAGGTCGACGGCGTCACCGGGGAGGTGACCGCCCTTGATGAGCGCCCATTTCGGCCCGTACGACAGGACGGCCGCGGCGGCCTCCCTCAGCTGATCCTCCGACTCGACCAGGACGCCGGTGAGCTGGGCAACCTCGTCGAGGTTCGGGGTGGCGACGGTGGCCACCGGGAGCAGCCGTCGCCGGACGGAATCGAGGGCTGAGGCGGCCAGCAGCGAGTCGCCGTGCTTGGAGACACCGACCGGGTCGATCACGGCCGGGGCGTCCGTGGCGCCGATCAACTCGGCCACCGTCTCGACGAGTTCGGCCGAGGCGAGCATCCCGGTCTTGACGGCCTGGACGCCGATGTCGTCCACGACACTGCGGTACTGGGCCCGCACCGCCGCCACCGGCAGCTCCCAGGCGCCCTGTACACCGAGGGAGTTCTGCGCGGTGACGGCGGTGACGACACTCATGCCGTGCACGCCGAGCGCGAGCATGGTCTTCAGGTCGGCCTGGATTCCGGCGCCCCCGCCGGAGTCGGAGCCGGCCACCGTGAGCACCAGGGGCCTCACGACTCGATGTCCCCGCCGAAGTGGTCCCAGCCGCCCTTGCTGGTCCAGGGCGCCCCGTCGACCGTCACCTGGGGCAGCGCCGAGGGGTTGAGGACCTCGCCGATCACCTTCCAGCGGGCCGGGAGCTTCACGTCCGGCGGGAAGGTCGCCACGATCGCGTGGTCCTCGCCCCCGGTCAGCACCCACTGGATGGGGTCGACACCGACGGCCTGCCCGATGTCGTTCATCTGGGTCGGGATGTCGATCGCACCGGAGCGGATGTCGATCCGGACCTTGCTGGCCTCGGCGATGTGCCCGAGGTCGGCGATCAGTCCGTCGCTCACGTCGCACATGGCGGTCGCGCCGAGCGCGGCGGCGGCCGGGCCCGCGTGGTACGGCGGCTCGGGGCGCCGGTGCGCCTCCACGAACGCGCGGGGCGAGCGGAAGCCGCGGGCGAGCACCGCGTACCCGGCCGCGGACCAGCCCAGCCAGCCGGTCACCGCCACGAGGTCGCCGGGCTGGGCGCCGGCCCGGGTCACCGGCTCCTGGCCCCGCAGATCACCGAGGGCGGTGATGGAGACCATGATCGTGTCCCCGCGTACGACGTCCCCGCCGACCACCGACGCGCCCGCGACCTGGCACTCGTCGCGCAGGCCGTCCATGAGCTCCGAGGGCCAGGTCACGGGGAGTTCGGCCGGCACCACCAGACCGAGCAGCAGGGCGGTCGGCACAGCGCCCATGGCGGCGATGTCGGCGAGGTTCTGCGCGGCCGCCTTGCGCCCGACGTCGTAGGCCGTGGACCAGTCGCGGCGGAAGTGCCGGCCCTCCAGAAGGATGTCGGTGCTCGCCACCACCCTGCGGTCCGGCGCGGCGACCACCGCGGCGTCGTCGCCGGGGCCCACCCGGACCGCCGGCGTGGTGGTGAGACGGGAGGTGAGCTCCCTGATGAGCCCGAACTCGCCGAGCTCACCAACAGTGCCCTTCATTGCCCTTACGCCCCTTCTGTGCCGTGCCGTGCCCGGTCGCGCGTCATCAGTGTCCTCGATACGGTCGAGGGGACCGTGAACTTCTGTCGTATCCGCACCCCGGCACGGGTGTCCGCGTCCCCGCGGGTCTCCCCGTGACGAGCGGCGACGCGATACCGTGGCGTTCCTTTTCCCCACATGATCCTCGTGGCCGCCCTGGAGGTTCCGTGGTACAGGCGTACATCCTGATCCAGACGGAGGTCGGCAAGGCGTCGACCGTCGCCGAGACGATCAGCAAGCTCCCTGGAGTCATCCAGGCCGAGGACGTGACAGGACCGTATGACGTGATCGTCCGCGCACAGGCCGACACCGTGGACGACCTCGGCCGGTTGGTGGTCGCCAAGGTCCAGCAGGTGGACGGCATCACCCGTACCCTGACCTGCCCGGTCGTCCATCTGTAGCCCCCGTCTACCCTTGGCCGGTGAACTTCTTCCGTCACCGGCCTCTCGGTCTGTCCACGCTCGCCCTGCTGATCACGGTCGCGGGCTGCTCCTCCGCAGACGACAGCGCGTCGGCGGCGGTTCCCTCGCCGGGGGCGGGCGTCACGAAGCTGTGCCGAGAACTGGACCGGGTCCTGCCGTCCAAGGTCGACGACCAGGACCGTCGGGATCCCGAGCCCGCCTCCGCACTGACCGCGGGCTGGGGTGACCCGGCGATCATACTGCGGTGCGGTGTCGCGCGGCCCTCGAAGATGGACGATCCGGAGGCCGACGGGGTCGAGGTCGACGGGGTCGGGTGGCTGCTGGAGAAGCAGGACGACGGGTTGTTCCGGTTCACCACGACTCTGCGCAAGGCGTATGTCGAGGTGACGATCCCCAAGGACCGCACCGCGGACGGCATGGCACCGCTGGTGGACCTGGCGTCCGGCGTGAAGAAGGCGATCCCCGAAGGGATCGCCGACTAGTCGCCGAAACGGCTATCGAAGCCCGGTCGACCTGCGCAGCGCCGCCTCGATGAGCCGGTCCACCAGCTCCGGGTAGGCGATCCCGCTCTTCTCCCACATCTGCGGGTACATCGAGATCGGCGTGAAGCCCGGGAGCGTGTTGATCTCGTTGATCACGAACTCGCCGTCCTCGGTGAGGAAGAAGTCCGCGCGGACCAGGCCCTCGCAGGAGGCCGCGTCGAAGGCGTCGACGGCGAGCTTCTGGACCTCGGCCGTCTCCTCGGGCGTGAGCGGCGCCGGCACGATCCCCGGGGTCGAGTCGATGTACTTCGCCTCGAAGTCGTAGTACGCGTGCTCCTGCGGCGGGGGGATCTCGGCCGGGACCGACGCGCGCGGGCCGTCCTCGAACTCCAGGACACCGCACTCGATCTCACGGCCCCGCAGCGCCGCCTCCACGAGGATCTTCGGGTCGTGGCTCTGCGCCTCCGCGATCGCCTCGTCCAGGCCGGACAGGTCGTCGACCTTGGTGATGCCGATCGACGAACCCGCGCGCGCGGGCTTCACGAAGAGCGGCCAGCCGTGCTCACCCGCGAAGTCGACGATCTTCTTGCGGGCGGCGGACTCGTTCTGCTCCCACTCGCGCGGCCGGATCACCACGTACGGGCCGACCTTGAGCCCGAAGGACGTGAACACCCGCTTCATGTACTCCTTGTCCTGGCCGACGGCCGAGGCGAGCACACCCGAGCCGACGTACGGGACACCGGAGAGCTCCAGCAGGCCCTGGAGGGTGCCGTCCTCGCCGTAGGGGCCGTGCAGCACGGGGAAGACGACGTCGACCTCACCGAGCGCCTTGGGCACCGATCCGGGCTCGCTGTAGACGACTTCACGGTTCGCGGGGTCCACGGGGAGCACCACGCCGCCCTCGCTCGACTCGGCGAGCTCCTCGACGCTCGGCGTACGGCGCTCGGTGATCGCCATGCGTTCCGGTTCGTCGGCGGTGAGCGCCCAGCGGCCGTCCTTGGTGATGCCGATCGGCAGGACGTCGTACTTGGTCCGGTCGATGGCCCGCAGTACCGCGCCGGCGGTGACCACGGAGATCCCGTGTTCGGAGCTGCGCCCGCCGAACACGACGGCCACGCGCGGCTTGCGAGGCGGCTGCTCAGGGTTCTGGGGGAGGTTCTCGGTGCTCATATCGCGTTGAGAGTACCCGTTGGTAGTGCCCTGAGACAGCGTCCACCCCTGCGGCGAACGAGGCAAAGAACGACGTCGTGGCTCAGCGTCGCTCGGGCTTCGCGCTGCGCGACATCAGCTCCTTGACGGCGACCACGGGGGACTTGCCCTCGTGCACGATGCCGACGACCGTCTCGGTGATCGGCATGTCGACGCCGTGCCTGCGGGCGAGATCCAGCACGGACTCACAGGACTTGACGCCCTCCGCGGTCTGCCGGGTGACCGCGATGGTCTCCTGGAGGGTCATGCCCTTGCCGAGGTTGGTGCCGAACGTGTGGTTGCGCGACAGCGGCGAGGAGCAGGTCGCCACCAGGTCGCCGAGACCGGCGAGTCCGGAGAAGGTCAGCGGGTCGGCGCCCATGGCGAGTCCGAGCCGGGTCGTCTCCGCGAGACCGCGCGTGATCAGCGAGCCCTTGGCGTTGTCGCCGAGTCCCATGCCGTCCGCGATGCCGACGGCGAGGCCGATGACGTTCTTCACGGCACCGCCCAGTTCACAGCCCACCACGTCGGTGTTGGTGTAGGGGCGGAAGTACGGCGTGTGGCAGACGGCCTGCAGGCGCCGGGCCACCGCCTCGTCGGTGCAGGCGACCACGGCGGCGGCCGGCATGCGGGCGGCGATCTCGCGCGCGAGGTTGGGCCCGGTGACCACGGCGATACGGTCGGCGCCGACCTTCGCGACGTCCTCGATCACCTCGCTCATCCGCATGGCGGAGCCGAGCTCGACGCCCTTCATGAGGGAGACGAGGACGGTGTCGGGCGCGAGCAGCGGGGTCCACTCGGCGAGGTTGGCGCGCAGGGTCTGCGAGGGGATCGACAGGATCGTGAAGTCGGCGCCGGCGGCGGCCTCGGCGGGATCCGTGGTTGCCCTGACGCCTTGCGGGAGCTCCACGCCGGGGAGGTAGTCGGGGTTGGTCCGGCTGGAGTTGATGGCCTCGGCGACCTCCGGACGACGTGCCCAGAGGGTGACCTCGCAGCCTGCGTCGGCGAGCACGACTCCGAAGGCCGTACCCCATGAACCGGCGCTGAGAACCGCCGCCTTGACGGGCTTGCTCACTTGGTCTTCTCCCCCTCGTGGCCGTTCTGGGCGCGGGTCCGGCGCCGCTGCTCGATCCGCTCGCGGCGCGGGTCGTACGCCGTCTCGGGCGCCTTCTCGCCGCGGAGCACCTCCAGCTGGGCGGTGACGGCGGCCATGATGACCTCGGTGGCCTCCTTCAGGAGGTCCGGGGTCATCTCCTTGTCGTAGAACGGCGACAGGTCCACGGGCGGCCCCGCGAGGACGTGCGAGGTCTTGCGCGGAAGGACGTGCAGCTTCCTGGCGTACGGCGGCAGCAGTTCGTTGGCGCCCCACTGGGCGACGGGGACCACCGGGCACTTGGTCTGCAGGGCCACACGCGCGGCGCCGGTCTTGCCGACCATGGGCCACTGGGCGGGATCCCGGGTGATGGTGCCCTCGGGATAGAACGCGACGCATTCGCCGCGCTCCACGGCCTCAATGGCGGCCCTGAACGCGCTGAGCGCGTCGGTGGTCTCGCGGTAGACGGGAATCTGCCCCGTGCCGCGCATCATGACGCCGACGAATCCCTTGTTGAAAAGACCGCTCTTCGCGAGGAATCTCGGAACGCGGCCGGCGTTGTACTGGAAGTGCGCGTACGCGAAGGGATCGATGTGCGAATTGTGGTTGACCGCGGTGATAAATCCGCCGTCAGCCGGAATGTGCTCCATTCCACGCCAGTCCCGCTTGAGCAGAACCACGAGCGGCGGTTTGGCGATCACCGCTGCCAGGCGGTACCAGAAGCCGATTCTGCGGCGGGGCACGCGGACACCTTCCTCTTGGGCCTGGGGGGCCGCACAAGTGTCGCCCCAGGCCGTCTGTCTGTCGAGAACACCGTACGCCCCGCCACCGACACCGCCAGATGGGGCGCGTGACGACTGAGTGACAATGGCCGGGAGAAGAGAAGGACGGAACGCTGGTGCAGTGGACGTTGGTCATCCCGCTCAAACCCCTGGCGCGGGCCAAGAGCAGGCTCTCGGACACCGCCGGCGACGGGGTGCGCCCGGGTCTTGCCCTCGCCTTCGCCCAGGACACCGTGGCGGCCGCGCTGGCCTGCCCGGCAGTCGGTGATGTGGCGGTCGTCACGGACGATCCCCTGGCCGGCCGGGAGCTTGCGGCCCTGGGCGCCCACATCGTCGCCGACGAGCCCCGAGGCGGCCTCAACGCGGCTCTGGCGCACGCGGCGGCCGTCGTACGGTCCGCGCGTCCCGACAGCGCTCTCGCCGCGCTGAACGCCGATCTTCCGGCACTACGGCCGCTGGAATTGGCCCGGGTCCTCGACGCCGCCGCGGAATTCCCGCGCGCATTTCTCGCGGACGCCGCGGCAATCGGCACCACTCTGCTGGCGGCCAGGAAGGACGCGGAATTGAGTCCCGCCTTCGGCCCGGATTCACGCGCGCGTCATCGCGCCTCGGGAGCGACGGAACTCCCCATCACCGCGGTGGATTCCGTACGCCAGGACGTGGACACCGGCGAGGACCTGCGGGCCGCGCTCGCGCTCGGGGTGGGTCCCCGGACGGCCGCCGCCGCGGCGCGGTTGCTGATCCCCGGGCAGTAGGCTGCGGCCATGCAGGCGACCGCGTACACGTACGACCCCGAAAGCCGCAGCGGGCAGGTGCTCCTCGACGACGGCACCCCCGTGCCCTTCGACGCGGCGGCGTTCGACGCGGGCGGTCTGCGGCTGCTGCGTCCCGGACAGCGCGTGCGCGTCGAGATGGCCGGGGACAAGGTCACCCTGGTGACGCTCCAGACGTTCTGAACCCCCTTGCACACGCCGCGGGCCGGACTCCGATGCGGAGTCCGGCCCGGCGCGTGAGTACCCCTGTGCCCTTACCTCTTGCGGGCCGTGGTCTTCTTGGCGGTGGTGGTACGAGCCGCCGACTTCTTGGCGGGCGCCTTCTTGGCGGTGGCCTTCTTCGCCGGAGCCTTCTTGGCCGCCGTCTTCTTGGCGGTGCTCTTGTTCGCGGCGGTGGTCTTGGCGGCGGTCCCGGTGGCCTTCTTGGCGGGGGCCTTCTTCGCCGTCGTCTTCTTGGCGGTGGCCGTGGTCTTCTTGGCCGTCGTCGTCCTCGCGGTGCTCTTCTTGGCCGCGGCGGTCTTGGCGGTGGCCTTCTTGGCGGCCGCCTTCTTGACCGTGGCCGAAGCCCCGCCGGTCAGGCTGCCCTTGGGCGCCTTCTTGACCGCGACGTCGTTCTTCGGGAGCTTCTTCGTGCCGCTCACCAGGTCCTTGAAGCCCTGGCCCGCGCGGAAGCGCGGAACGGAGGTCTTCTTGACCCGAACCCGCTCGCCCGTCTGGGGGTTGCGGGCGTAACGGGCCGGCCGGTCGACCTTCTCGAACGAACCGAAGCCGGTGACCGAGACCCGGTCGCCCGCGACCGTCGCGCGGACGATGGCGTCCAGGACCGCGTCGACCGCGTCGGCGGCCTGCTGGCGGCCGCCCACCTTGTCGGCAATCGCTTCTACGAGCTGCGCCTTGTTCACGTCTTCCCCTTCGGAGACATTGCCAGAACGAAAGTGTTCAAGCTTTTTCGCACGTTAGGCAGATATATACCGCAAATCAAACACGAAACGGGCTTATCACCCTTGTGCCGCAACGAACTCGACTGCTCTGGACTTGTTCAGCGTTCCTCTTCCGGGATTCGACCCGCGTCGAGGTCGGCCATGAACCCCTCCAGACGCCTTGTCGCTTCGACGACGTCGTGCTTGGCCGCGGCCGTAATGACCAGCAGCTTCCGGGTCAGCGCCATCCGTACGCCCTCCGGGACTTGCAGTGCGCGCACTCTTGCGTGCGCTTCCTTGAGTTGGTCCGCGACTGCCGCATAGAGCTCGAGTTGGCCGTCGTGTTCCATGCACAGATTGTGCCATCTGGGGCGAGTTGTCGCCTGCTAGGGGTGCAACTGCCGCCTCAAACGGCCTTCCGGGCACATCCGGGAGTCACGCCTACAACAGACGCGTACCCCGACAACACCCGCCGTAACGTGGGAAGTTGAGCGGGCGTGTCGCGCGGCGCGAGGCCGTCCGGACGCAGACACGGCCGTACCCCCGATCGGGCTGATCGGGGGTACGGCAGGGGTGTTGAGCTGGCCGAAACTCGACCTGTTCAGTTGCTCCGAAGGAGGGGCGCGGTCACGCCTGCAGCGTCCTCGGCTTGTACGAGGGCCGCTTGGCCTCGTACGCGGCGATGTCGGCCTCGTTCTGGAGGGTGATGGAGATGTCGTCCAGGCCGTTGAGCAGCCGCCAACGGGCGTTCTCGTCGAGCTCGAAGGCGGCGGTGATGCCCTCGGCGCGCACCTCGCGGGCCTCCAGGTCGACCGTGATCTCGGCCGTGGGGTCCTTCTCCGTGAGCTCCTGCAGCGCGTCCACGATCTTCTGGTCGAGAACCACCGTGAGCAGGCCGTTCTTGAGCGAGTTGCCGCGGAAGATGTCGGCGAAACGGGAGGAGATCACGGCCTTGAAGCCGTAGTTCTGCAGCGCCCACACCGCGTGCTCACGGGAGGATCCGGTGCCGAAGTCGGGGCCGGCGACCAGGACCGTGGCGCCCTTGCGCTCGGGCTGGTTGAGGATGAACTTCTCGTCCTTGCGCCAGGCCTCGAACAGTCCGTCCTCGAAACCGTCCCGGGTCACCTTCTTGAGCCAGTGAGCAGGGATGATCTGGTCGGTGTCGACGTTCGAGCGGCGCAGCGGGACGGCCCGGCCGGTGTGCGTGGTGAATGCTTCCATGACTCTCAGACTCCAGCGGCGACAGGGGCGTCGGACAGGTCGGCGGGCGAAGCCAGGTGGCCGAGCACGGCGGTCGCGGCCGCGACCTGCGGCGACACCAGGTGGGTACGACCGCCCTTGCCCTGCCGGCCCTCGAAGTTGCGGTTGGAGGTGGACGCGGAGCGCTCACCGGGGGCCAGCTGGTCCGGGTTCATGCCCAGACACATCGAGCAGCCCGCGTGCCGCCATTCGGCGCCGGCCTCCTTGAAGACGACGTCCAGGCCCTCGGAGACGGCCTGCAGGCCCACGCGCGCGGAGCCAGGGACGACCAGCATGCGTACGCCGTCGGCGACTTTGCGGCCCTTGACGAGCTCGGCGGCGGCGCGCAGGTCCTCGATGCGGCCGTTGGTGCACGAACCTACGAAGACGGTGTCCACCTTGATGGAGGTGAGCGGCTGGCCGGCCTCCAACCCCATGTATTCCAGGGCCTTTTCGGCGGCGAGGCGCTCCGAAGCGTCTTCGTACGAAGCGGGATCGGGGACGTTCGCCGAAAGCGGCGCGCCCTGGCCCGGGTTGGTGCCCCAGGTGACGAACGGCGACAGTTCGGCGGCCTCGATGACGACCTCGGCGTCGAACTCGGCGTCCTCGTCCGTCTTCAGGGTCTTCCAGTACGCGACGGCCGCGTCCCAGTCCTCGCCCTTGGGCGCGTGCGGGCGGCCCTCGAGGTAGTCGAAGGTGGTCTGGTCGGGGGCGATCATGCCCGCGCGGGCACCGGCCTCGATCGACATGTTGCAGATGGTCATGCGGGCTTCCATCGACAGCTTCTCGATGGCGGAGCCGCGGTACTCCAGGACGTAGCCCTGGCCGCCGCCGGTACCGATCCTGGCGATGATCGCCAGGATCAGGTCCTTGGCGGTGACGCCGTCGGGCAGTTCGCCGTTGACCGTGATGGCCATGGTCTTCGGGCGGACCAGCGGCAGCGTCTGGGTGGCCAGCACGTGCTCGACCTGGGAGGTGCCGATGCCGAAGGCGAGACCGCCGAAGGCGCCGTGCGTGGAGGTGTGGGAGTCGCCGCAGACGACCGTCATACCGGGCTGGGTCAGGCCCAGCTGCGGTCCGACGACGTGCACGACACCCTGCTCGACGTCGCCCAGCGGGTGCAGGCGCACTCCGAAGTCGGCGCAGTTCTTGCGCAGCGTCTCCAGCTGGATCCGGGAGACCGGGTCGGCGATGGGCTTGTCGATGTCGAGGGTCGGGGTGTTGTGGTCCTCGGTGGCGATGGTCAGGTCGAGCCGGCGCACCTGGCGACCGCTCTTGCGCAGACCGTCGAAGGCCTGCGGGCTGGTCACCTCGTGCAGCAGGTGCAGATCGATGAAGAGGAGGTCGGGCTCGCCCTCGGCGCGCCGGACGACATGGTCGTCCCAGACCTTCTCCGCGAGTGTCCTACCCATCGCTTTCCCTCCGGTCGGCCAGAGCTGCGCCGACCCAACTAGAAGCTCTTGTGGAGGCGACGCCCACGGCCCCTGTTCCCGGGCACCCGCCGCCAGGCCCGTTGGTCTGCGGGCCGCTGTGCCTACAAGGGTTGCGCGTCTCACGAAAAAAGGAACTTGCGTTTCACAGAGTGAGACGTGAGTATCGTTTCATGGACAACAGTAGCGGCGTCGGCGTTCTGGACAAGGCAGCCCTTGTTCTGAGCGCTCTGGAGTCCGGACCCGCCACCCTCGCAGGACTGGTCGCGGCCACCGGACTGGCACGACCCACGGCCCACCGGCTGGCCGTGGCTCTGGAACACCACCGCATGGTGGCACGCGACATGCAGGGCCGTTTCATTCTGGGCCCGCGCCTTGCCGAGCTGGCCGCGGCCGCCGGCGAGGACCGCCTCCTCGCGACGGCCGGCCCGGTGCTCACACACCTGCGGGACATCACCGGCGAGAGCGCGCAGCTCTACCGCCGCCAGGGCGACATGCGTATCTGCGTCGCCGCGGCGGAGCGCCTGTCGGGCCTCAGGGACACGGTCCCGGTCGGCTCGACGCTCACCATGAAGGCGGGCTCCTCGGCGCAGATCCTGATGGCCTGGGAGGAGCCGGAGCGCCTGCACCGCGGCCTCCAGGGCGCCCGCTTCACGGCTACGGCCCTCTCGGGCGTACGGCGTCGCGGCTGGGCCCAGTCCATCGGCGAGCGCGAGCCGGGCGTCGCGTCCGTCTCCGCACCCGTACGCGGCCCCTCCAACCGCGTGGTGGCCGCCGTCTCGGTCTCCGGCCCCATCGAGCGCCTGACCCGCCACCCGGGCCGCATGCACGCCCAGGCGGTCATCGACGCGGCGGCCCGCCTCTCCGAGGCACTGCGCCGTACAGGTTGAGGGCGCAGGGACCGTCGTAACCCGTCCGGAAAGGGACCGGCCTCAACGCCGCGGCAGGTCCTGGACCGACGGGCAGATGCCCCACGCAGGGGCGCGGGGAACCGCGCGCCCAGCCCTCGCCGTCCGCCGGCCGTCCGACCCGCCCTCCCGGACTCGTGGGCGATCCGCTCCTTCGCCGACCGGCCCCGCCGCTCCAGTCGCGGCGGCTGGAGTCCCGAAGTCCTCGTGCCCTACGCGCGGTTGACGCATCAGGGTGGCCGGGCATGGGTCGGAGGCAACCCCGCACACGGCGAAGGCCCCCCACCGAAGTGGAGGGCCTTCCTCTACGTACCCCCGACCGGATTCGAACCGGCGCTACCGCCTTGAGAGGGCGGCGTGCTAGGCCGCTACACAACGGGGGCGTGGAGCCTGCGTTTCCGCAGGTCCGAGCTGGTCTACCTGGACTCGAACCAAGAATGACGGTACCAGAAACCGTAGTGTTGCCAATTACACCATAGACCAATGCGATATAAAGAAACGCGTACCCCCGACCGGATTCGAACCGGCGCTACCGCCTTGAGAGGGCGGCGTGCTAGGCCGCTACACAACGGGGGCCCTAGCGATCCTGCATGAGAGTCAGAGGGTGCGACCCTGACTGACCCTCCGGGAAGGATCTGTACCCCCGACCGGATTCGAACCGGCGCTACTGCCTTGAGAGGGCAGCGTGCTAGGCCGCTACACAACGGGGGCTTCGCGGAGTTGGTCTCCGCCTGCAGATGAGCTCTGCGAGCTGGCCTACCTGGACTCGAACCAAGACTAACTGAACCAGAATCAGTCGTGCTGCCAATTACACCATAGGCCACTGGAACGCAAGCCCCGGAGGGGATCTTGTTCTAGTTCGCTCCTCCGGTTCCCGGCCTTTCGGCCCGCTCCCCGGCGGCGCAGGAAGAACATTACCCGAAGGTGGACGGGGCTCCAAAACGGGTATCCGCGCCGAGGATCGCGGGGAGTTCGGCCAGCGAGGCGATGCGGCGCGGTCCTGCGGGCGTGGGGACCTGGGCGTGCACACCGCCCTCCCGGTCGATCCAGACCGACAGCAGTCCGGCCTCGGCGGCGCCCCGGCCGTCGATCTCCGGATGGTCGCCGACGTACGCCACCTGGTGCGGGGCCAGCTCCAGGGCGTCGCAGGCCGCGAGGAAGGCGCCGGCCTCGGGCTTGGAGACGCCCAGCTCGGCGGCGCACAGGATGACCTCGAAGCGGTCGTGGACGCCGAGGACGCGCAGTTTGCGGTCCTGGACGTGGATGCTCGAGTTGGACAGCACCGCGTGCCGGTGACTGGCGGCGAGGGCGTCCAGCGCGGGCAGGACGTCCGGGAAGAGGGCCCAGGCGGTCTCGTAGTGCGCGATGTACCGCTGGAACCAGGCGTCGGCCTCCGCGTCGGTCAGCTCCTGGCCGAGGAACACCCGCACCCGGTCCCGCCGCTGCCCCTGGAAGTCGACCTCCCCCGCCGAGAACCGCGCCCACTGGGCGCCGGTGACCGCCCGCCACCGCGCGATGGCCTGCTCGACACTCTCGTACGCCTCCAGCAGCCCCTCGGCGGCCAGATGCAGGCCCATTCCGATGCGGTCGGCCCTCGTGTAATCGAAGAGGGTGTCGTCGACGTCCCAGACCACGGCACTGATGCTCATGATCCGACAGTACGCCGGACCGGCTGGGGGTTCGGGGGTTATCCCCCGATGAACACAGCATCGAAGAGGGTGTCGTCGACGTCCCAGACCACGGCCCGAATGCTCATGATCCGACGGTAACGCGGCAAGCGGGGCCCGTCCGGCGATTGCGGTGCCTCAGGAGGGGGCTCGACGGACCTATGACGCGCTGTGCGCCTATTTGATCGACGAGAGGGACGCGGTCTGAGATTCAGCGGAGGGGCGGCACCCGGACCCCGGGTGCCGCCCCTCACGCGCGTGTGCGCTACGCGGCGAGCTTCTCCAGCGCCGCGTCGATCCTCGCCAGCGTCGTCTCCTTGCCCAGGATCTCCAGGGACTCGAAGAGGGGCAGGCCGACCGTGCGGCCGGTGACGGCGATGCGGACCGGGGCCTGGGCCTTGCCGAGCTTGAGGCCGTGGGTCTCGCCGGCGGCCAGGACGGCCTCCTTGAGGGACTCCGGCAAGGTCCAGTCCGCCGACTCCAGCTTCTCGCGGGCCGTGCGCAGCAGGGCGTCCGAGCCCTCCTTCATCGCCTTCGTCCAGGAGGGCTCGTCGAAGACCGGCTCCGCAAGGAACAGGAAGTCGACGTTGTCGGTGATCTCCGAGAGGACCTTGAGGCGGGTCTGGGCGTGCGGGGCGATCGCCTGCCACTTCGTCTCGTCGAAGTCCTCCGGGGCCCACGGGGCGAAGGGCGCCTTCAGCCAGGGCGCACAGCGCTCCGTGAAGTCCTTCACGTCGAGCAGGCGGATGTGGTCGGCGTTGATCGCCTCGCACTTCTTCAGGTCGAAGCGGGCCGGGTTGGGGTTCACGTCGGCGATGTCGAAGGCCGCGACCAGCTCGTCGGTGGTGAAGATGTCCTTGTCCGCGGAGAGCGACCAGCCCAGCAGGGACAGGTAGTTGAGCAGGCCCTCGGGCAGGAAGCCGCGCTCCCGGTAGAGGTTGAGCGAGGCCTGCGGGTCACGCTTGGAGAGCTTCTTGTTGCCCTCGCCCATCACGTACGGCAGGTGGCCGAAGGCGGGCACGGTCTTCGCTACGCCCAGCTCGATCAGCGCCTTGTACAGAGCGATCTGGCGCGGGGTGGAGGACAGCAGGTCCTCGCCGCGCAGGACGTGGGTGATCTCCATCAGGGCGTCGTCGACCGGGTTCACCAGCGTGTAGAGGGGCGCCCCGTTGGCTCGTACGATCCCGTAGTCCGGCACGTTCTCCGGGGTGAAGGTCAGCTCGCCGCGGACCAGGTCCGTGAAGGTGATCGTCTCGTCGGGCATGCGGAAGCGGACGATGGGCGTACGGCCCTGGGCCGTGTACTCCGCCACCTGCGCCTCGGTGAGGTCGCGGCAGTGGCCGTCGTAGCCCGAGGGCTTGCCTGCCGCGCGGGCCGCCTCGCGGCGGGTGTCCAGCTCCTCCTGGGAGCAGTAGCAGTGGTACGCGTGACCGGCGTCCAGGAGCTTCGCGGCGACGTCCTTGTAGAGGTCCATGCGCTGCGACTGGCGGTACGGCGCGTGCGGGCCGCCGACCTCGGGGCCCTCGTCCCAGTCGAAGCCCAGCCAGCGCATCGAGTCGAGCAGCTGGTTGTAGGACTCCTCGGAGTCGCGGGCCGCGTCGGTGTCCTCGATGCGGAAGACGAGCGTGCCCTGGTGGTGCCGGGCGAAGGCCCAGTTGAACAGGGCGGTGCGGACCAGGCCCACATGGGGGTTACCGGTGGGCGAGGGGCAGAAACGTACGCGGACGGGTGCGCTAGCCACGCTTGACAACCTTGTTGGTGAGAGTGCCGATGCCTTCGATGGTGACGGCGACCTCGTCGCCGACGGTGAGCGGCCCGACGCCTGCCGGGGTGCCCGTGAGGATCACGTCGCCGGGAAGCAGCGTCATGGCCTCGGAGATGTTGACGATCAGATCCTCGATCGGGTGGATCATCTCGCTGGTACGGCCGAGCTGGCGTTGTTCGCCGTTGACGGTGAGCTGGACCGTCAGGTCGGAGGCCGTCTCCAGGTCCAGGCCGGTCTCCACCCAGGGGCCCAGCGGGCAGGAGGTGTCGAAGCCCTTGGCCCGCGCCCACTGCTTCTCGCGCTTCTGGACGTCCCGGGCGGTGATGTCGTTGGCGCAGGTGTAACCGAAGATCACGTCCTTGACGCGCTCGCGCGGGACCTCGCGGCACATACGGCCGATGACGACGGCCAGTTCGGCCTCGTGGTGGACGTCCGCGGAGAAGGACGGGTACTGGATGTCGTCGCCGGGGCCGATCACCGAGGTGGAGGGCTTGAAGAAGGCGAACGGGACGTCCGGGACCTCGTTGCCCAGTTCCTTGGCGTGGTCGGCGTAGTTGCGGCCGTACGCGACGACCTTGTTGGGGAGCACCGGCGGCAGCAGCCTGACCTTGCTCAGCGGGACCTTCGTACCGGAGAGCTCGAAGTCCGCGAAGGGGATGCCCTTGATGATGTCGAGGACGAGCTCGTCCGGCCTGTCGCCCTCGACCGCGCCGAAGGCGACGTTCCCGTCGATGGAGAATCTGGCGATGCGCACGGGATCTGGGCGCCCCTCTACTCGGCCGGCTGGAGTCTGACGCTCCAGGCTAACGCGGGAAGGGGTGCCCCGAGGCGTTGGACCGCGCGGCGCCCGGGCCACCTGCCGCAAGGGCGGTGATCCGGGCGCGCTACGGTTACTTCGCGGCGGAGACCGGGATCTCCATCAGGACCGTCCGCCGGGGGTTGGCGGTCTGGGCGGGGAGGTCGAGCGGGTGCTCCGGCTGCTCCGGGATCTGCAGGGCGTCGGCGTCCTCGAGGTGCGCCAGCGTCGTGCGCCGCGGGTTGGCAATGTTGCGGAACATCATCGTCGTCTTCACGGTTGTACTCGACCTCGACAAGTGGTGGGTTGGACAGATGCGGCCTTCTTGTAAAGCGTCAGGCTAAACATGTCGTTCCCCGCCGAACTCGCGAAGACCCTGTGATGGGCATGTGAGTTTGCTCACTGACCTAGGGGCAAACCGGACAATTCCAAGCCTCAACCCACCCCAACGAAACGGACATTGACCCCCTGAAGCCATCATTCCGCTCCTGATCATGGCGACTGGGACACCTACCCCCGCGGGGTGACTCGCGGACCTATGTCCGATATCGACAAAAACACTTTCCACACCCGGTGACACGGTCCTCACGAGGTGTCACGTAGGTCACGGTCTGACCCACGCACCTTGTTGGAGATCCTGCACTGTGCTGGAATTCCACGGACCGCCGCGGGATCGAGCCGGTGCACAGGGGGCGCTCAGAAGCGCCGAGCGGCGGTGAGAAGGGGGAGCCAGCGCCGGTCACTCACGATCACCCGGGGTGCGTATTCAGGGCGCTCCCCACAACGCCGACACCGTGCTCCGCCGTTCTGCGGAGGAGCGCCTGGTCCAGAGGTTGCGACGCTAGTGCAGGGACGTTTCAAGAGGGATGGCAGCGCTTCGGCCGAGCCGGAGCGGCACGGCGGGACTGGCCCCAATGTCGGCAGTTCCTCCCCCCAGCACGCCCAGAACCCGGGCCCGGGACCGTCGGCAGACGGTGGTTCCGGCACCGGGCGCCTCGGCACGTCGGCGTCCTCGGGCCCGGCGGCCACACCGACGGTGAAGCCCCCGAAGGGCCCGAGCGGCCCCGGGTCGCGCATAGCCCTGCGCAACTGGCGCATCTCCACGCGCCTGGTGTCGCTGCTCGCGCTCCCCGTCGTGGCGGCCACCTCGCTGGGCGCGCTGCGCATCAACGACTCCATGGACGACATCCAGCAGCTCGACAACATGAAGCTGCTGACGGAGATGACCAAGCAGGCCACCGAGCTGGCCGCCGCCCTCCAGGAGGAGCGCGACCAGTCGGCCGGACCGCTGGCGCACAACTCCACGGCGAGCAACATCACGGTCAAGGGCTACCGGGACAAGACGGACCGGGCCGCGACCAACTTCATCAACGCCGCCGAGGACATCGACACCTCCAGCAAGGACGGCAACCTCCAGGGCGTCCGCGACAGCCTCGTCGGCCTGGTCCGCGACCTGGACACGCTCAGCAAGGTCCGCAGCGACGCCTACGAGACCAAGGGCAACGCCACCCAGACGGTGGAGTCGTACCACCGCCTGATCACCCACCTGCTGGACCTCTCCCAGGACATGGCCGAGGCCACCAGCAACCCGGACATGATCCAGCGCACGCGCGCCCTGGCGGCCTTCTCCTCCGCCAAGGAGTACGCCTCCGTCCAGCGCGCGGTCCTCGCCGCGGCCCTCCCGGCCAACAACACCACCCTCGGCGACCTCAGCGAGAACGACCGGCTGTACGCCCAGGGCGCCCTGGAAAGCGAGGAGTCCGACCTCAACAGCTTCCGGAGCATCTACGGCGACGACGGCGCCGAGGAACTCCTCAAGCCCATCGAGGACGGCAGCTCCACGATCGAGGCCTCCGACCAGTACGCAGGGCGCGCCTTCGGCCGGCCGGAGGGCCTTGCCGACCTGGACCGGCGCTCCTACAAGGACTGGGTCGACGACAGCTCGACCAAGATCCAGCAGATGGGCAACATCGAGCACACGCTGCTCGAGGACATGGAGCAGAAGGCCCGCGAGCTGCGCAGCGCCACCGAGCGCGACGCGATCATCGCCGGTGCGCTGATCCTGATCGTGCTCGGTGTCTCCCTGGTCGGCGCCTTCGTCGTCGCCCGGTCCATGATCCGCTCGCTGCGCCGCCTCCAGGAGACCGCCACCAAGGTCGCCCAGGACCGGCTGCCCGAGCTGGTCAAGCAGCTGTCCGAGTCCGACCCCCAGGACGTCGACACGTCCGTGGAGTCGGTCGGTGTGCACTCCCGGGACGAGATCGGCCGCGTGGCCGCGGCCTTCGACGACGTGCACCGCGAGGCGGTCCGCCTCGCCGCCGAGCAGGCCCTGCTGCGGGGCAACGTCAACGCGATGTTCACCAACCTCTCGCGCCGCTCCCAGGGCCTCATCCAGCGTCAGCTCTCGCTCATCTCCGAACTGGAGTCCCGCGAGGCCGACCCGGACCAGCTCTCCTCGCTCTTCAAGCTCGACCACCTCGCGACGCGCATGCGCCGTAACGGTGAGAACCTCCTCGTCCTCGCCGGTGAGGAGCCCGGCCGCCGCTGGACCCGTCCGGTCCCGCTGGTCGACGTGCTCCGCGCCGCCGCGTCCGAGGTGGAGCAGTACGAGCGCATCGAGCTGGCCGCCGTGCCGACCACCGAAGTGGCCGGCCGCGTGGTCAACGACCTCGTGCACCTGCTCGCCGAGCTGCTGGAGAACGCGACCTCGTTCTCCTCCCCGCAGACCAAGGTCAAGGTCACCGGTCACGCGCTGCCCGACGGCCGCGTCCTGATCGAGATCCACGACACCGGCATCGGCCTCTCCCCCGAGGACCTCGCCGCGATCAACGAGCGGCTCGCCTCGCCGCCCACCGTGGACGTCTCCGTCTCCCGCCGCATGGGTCTGTTCGTGGTCGGCCGGCTGTCCCAGCGCCACGGCATCCGCATCCAGCTGCGTCCGTCCGACTCCGGTGGCACGACCGCGCTGGTCATGCTGCCCGTCGATGTCGCCCAGGGCGGCAAGAAGCCCCAGGCCAAGCCCGGTCAGGGAGCCCCCGGTGCACCCGCCGCGGCGCAGGCCGCCGCCGGTGTGGCCGCGGCCCGTCGGGGCGGCGGCAACGGACAGGGCGGCGGTGCCCTCGGCGGTGCGCCCGGTGGCCCCGGCGGTGGCGCTCTCGGCGCCGGTGCCCCCTCGGGCGGACGGCTCAACGCCGGTCAGGGACCGCGGGCCGCGCTGCCCGGCAGTGGCCAGGGCGGTCGCCCCGGTGCGCCGGGCGGACCGCGTGGACCGCAGGGTCCGGGTACGCCTCCGCAGGGCCGGCCCGCTCCGGCCGGCGCCGGCGCCGGGTTCGGCGGCCAGGCGCCGGGTGCCGCGCAGGGCCTCCAGGCGGCGGGCACGAGCGGTCCGGGCCAGGACGCCTTCAATGGTCAGGACGCTTTCGGCGGCGGCCAGGACGCCTTCGGCTCCCGGGGTCCCGTACCCCCGCAGGCGCAGGCCCCGAAGCCGGGCCAGGCTCCCGAGCCGGGCGGTCGGCGCCGCCGGCCGCAGCTGCCGGGCCGCGGTGGTCCGCGGGCCGAGCTGCCGGGCGGCAACCAGCAGCCCCGCACGCCGAGCTGGAGCGACGAGAACGCCCAGCCGCCGGTGCCGCGCGCCTCGCTCGACGTCCCGCGCGGCCACGACGAGCAGGACCCCGCGGCCACGTCGCGCATGCCGCGGATCGAGGACCACCGGGGCCCGGCGAGCACCTCCGAGTTCCCCCGCCCCGACTTCGACGCCCCGCAGAACACCGGCCAGTTCCCCCGGCCGGGCGCCAACGGCCCGCAGGGCGACCTCCCCCGTCCGGGTGCGGTCAGCCCGCAGAACACCGGCCAGTTCCCGCGGCCGGGCGCCAACGGCCCCCAGGACACGGGTGACTTCGTCCGCCCGGACGTCTTCGGTACTCCGTCCGGGCAGAACGGCGGCTCGCAGACCGGGCAGTTCGCGACGCCGCAGGCCTACGGCCCCGGCTCGACGGGCCAGTTCGCGATGCCTGGCTACGACGGCAACTCCACCGGGCAGCACTCCCTGCCGGGCCGTCAGGACCCCGCGAACACGGGCCAGTTCGAGCGTCCCCAGACCAACGGCGCCGACTTCGGTGCCCCGCGGCCGCCCATGCCGCCGCGACCCCAGCAGCGGCCGGTCCGCCAGGAGCCCGAGGCGCTGCCGCCCGCGGGTCCCGGTGACGGCCGTACGCCGCTGTACGACACGTTGGAGACCAACTGGTTCCACGGCAGCCAGCAGCAGGGACAGGGGCAGCCGGCCAACGGCACCGACTCCTCCCCGGCCGAGGCCCCGCGGCAGCAGCAGGCTCCGGCGGCCCCACAGAGTTCTGCCGGCGCTCCGCAACGGCCCGCGGCCTCCGCGGCCTGGCGCAGTTCGCCCAACGACGACCTCGTCCGGCAGGCGGAGCGTGTCCGCCAGCCGGCCGCGGGCGGTGTCACCACCTCCGGTCTGCCGCGCCGGGTGCCCAGGGCGAACCTCGTCCCGGGTACCGCTCAGCAGCAACAGCACCAAAGCGGTCCGGCTGTCTCGCGTGCGCCTGACGACGTGCGCGGTCGGCTGACCAATCTCCGTCGGGGTATCGCGCAAGGTCGTCAGGTCGGCGGCAACGGCCAGACGGGCAGCTTCCCGAACCCCACTCACCAGCAGGAGCGTTAGTTGAGCCCGATGAGCCAGGCGGCACAGAACCTGAACTGGTTGATCACCAACTTCGTGGACAACACCCCAGGGGTGTCCCACACCGTCGTCGTGTCCGCCGACGGCCTTCTGCTGGCGATGTCCGAGGGCTTCCCGCGCGACCGTGCCGACCAGCTGGCGGCCGTCGCTTCGGGGCTGACCTCGCTCACGGCGGGCGCCTCTCGGATCTTCGAGGGCGGCAGCGTGGCCCAGACCGTCGTGGAGATGGAGCGGGGATTCCTCTTCCTCATGTCCGTCTCGGACGGTTCCTCGCTCGCGGTCCTCGCGCACCCGGAATGCGACATCGGCCTCGTCGGCTATGAGATGGCGCTGCTCGTCGACCGCGCGGGCGCAGTGCTCACGCCGGATCTGCGAGCCGAGCTGCAAGGCAGTCTGCTCCACTGACCCGAACCGGATCCACCCGTCTCACCACATCACCGTCCGGCCGCCACAATCCCCCCACCGGCCTCACCAGACGGCTAGCCAGACCGACTTGCTGTCCCGCCCGGAGGATTCATGACCCCGCCCACCGCCTCTCATGATCCGTACGCGGAGCCGTACGAGGATGAGGGCGACCAGCCGCTGGTACGGCCGTACGCGATGACCGGCGGCCGGACCCGGCCGCGCTACCAGCTCGCCATCGAGGCCCTGATCAGCACCACGGCCGACCCGGCGGCACTGATGGGGCTCCTCCCCGAGCACCAGCGCATCTGCCACCTGTGCCGTGAGGTGAAGTCGGTCGCCGAGGTCTCGGCGCTGCTCGCCATGCCGCTCGGGGTGGCCAGGATCCTCGTCGCGGACCTCGCCGAGGCCGGCCTGGTGGCCATCCACCAGCCGGGCGGCGACGAGAACAACGGCGGCGCTCCCGATGTGACGCTGCTCGAAAGGGTGCTCAGTGGACTTCGCAAGCTCTGACGCGGGGCGGGCCACCACCTCCGCGAAGATCGTGGTGGCGGGTGGCTTCGGCGTGGGCAAGACCACGTTCGTCGGCGCGGTCTCCGAGATCAACCCGCTGCGCACGGAGGCCGTCATGACGTCCGCGAGCGCGGGCATCGACGACCTCACCCACACCGGGGACAAGACGACCACCACGGTCGCCATGGACTTCGGCCGCATCACGCTCGACCAGGACCTGATCCTGTACCTCTTCGGTACGCCCGGACAGGACCGCTTCTGGTTCATGTGGGACGACCTGGTCCGCGGCGCCATCGGCGCGGTGGTCCTGGTCGACACCCGGCGTCTTGCCGACTGCTTCCCCGCGGTCGACTACTTCGAGAACAGCGGTCTGCCCTTCGTCGTGGCCCTCAACGGCTTCGACGGGCACCAGCCGTACGCCCCCGAGGAGGTGCGCGAGGCCCTGCAGATCGGGCCGGACGCGCCGATCATCACGACGGACGCCCGGCACCGGTCGGACGCCAAGAGTGCCCTGATCACCCTGGTCGAGCATGCCCTCATGGCGCGTCTGCGGTAACGCCCCCAGGGTGTGTCGAGCCGCTGCAAATCAACAGCGTCATACGGCAGTTGTCGTAGATGTCCCGGAGCCGACTGTGGTCTTAGACACGGTCGGCCCCGGTGTTCATAACGTTTCGGCAGAGGAATCGGGTGGTACGGCCACGCGTGGTTGCCAACCGGTCTCGCTGCGCTCACAACAGCCCCGTCATTTGACGGGGCTCGCTCTTTATGACCGTTTTATCTGGGGCTTACATCACTCGGAATCCCCGCGTACCAATGTTTGGTGGTGCGCAGGCCGTCGTGCTGGAATGCCTGAACTGCCCAATAGTCAAAGACGTACTCATTAGTCGATGACGTACTGGGCTCTGAGAGACTGCGGCACAACGTAGGTGCCGACCCCTCCGAGAGGTTGTTGGTCGAGTGAGGCGAAGCAAGAACGGTCCCGAGCCGTCGGCCCGGGGCAACTTCACCCCGCCGCCGCGCGGAGCGGCGCCCGCCCCTGTGTCCGGTCCTGAACCGACGGCCGCGCCGCCGGACGGCGGCGGCCGGTTCTCCCCGCGCAACTGGCGGGTGCCCACCCGGCTGAACGCGATCCTGCTCATACCCGTGATCGTCGGCCTCGTCATGGGCGGCTTCCAGGTCAAGAGCTCGATCGACACCTGGCGTGAGGCCGAGGACGCGGAGAACACCGCCCGTCTGGTGCGCGCCTCCCTCAGCTACGCCGACGCCCTGTACCAGGAGCGCGACAGCACCGCCGCCCCGCTGCTGAGCGGCGAGGGCCAGGACAACGCCACGGTCGTCGCCGCCCGCAAGAAGACCGACGAGGCCGCGGACGCCTTCGACGAGGCCGCCCAGAACATGCCGGACAAGGCGGGCCTCAAGCGCCGCCTGCAGTTGTTCCGGGACGGTGAGGGCGGGCTCCAGACCCTGCGTGCGGGCGCCTACACCTCCTCCAAGTTCACCGGTGTGAAGACCGAGGAGGGCTACACCCAGGTCGCGCACCCGCTGACGGAGTTCGCCAACGAGCTCGGCCTCGGCACCGGCAACATCACCAGCTACGGCCGTACGGTCTACGCCATCGAGCTCACCAAGGCGGCCCTGTCGCTGCAGCGCTCCATCGGCATGCACCTGCTGATCAAGCCCGGCCCGGGGCTGAGCAGCTTCGCCAGCCAGAAGGTCGCCCTCTCCTCGTACGCGTACCTCGAGGGCATCGCCGTCGAGGAGTACATCGGCGGTGGCACCGCGGCCGACGCGGCGAAGCTCGACACCGCGAAGAAGCAGATCCAGACGGAGGGCGCGGCGCTGGCCAAGGAGGCCGCCGCCAAGAACCCGAACTACGTCCCGCCGCCGTCCAACCCCGTGGACATGGTCTCCGGCATCGCCCAGCTGCCGTCGATGGACCAGAGCGCCCGTCAGGCCCTCGCCAAGGACGGCATCACCGCCGAGAACTGGTGGGCGGTCAACACCCTCAAGTACAACGCCTACCGCCAGATCGAGACCGACCTGGCCGACACCGCGGTGAACGAGGCCGCGAGCATCGCCGACGAGGCCAAGCGCGACGCGTTCATCGTGGGTGCCGCCGTCGTGGTCGCCCTGCTCCTCGCGTTCATCCTGGCCGGCGCGGTCGCCCGGCAGATGTCCCGCGCGATGCGCCAGCTGCGCAACGCCGCCTTCGGCATCGCCGAGCAGCGTCTGCCGATGCTGGTCGACCAGCTCTCGCGCACCGACCCCGGCCGGGTCGACACCCGGGTCGCCCCGATCCCGATCACCACCAAGGACGAGATCGGCGAGGTCGCCCGCGCCTTCGACCAGGTCCACCGCGAGGCCGTACGACTCGCCTCCGAGCAGGCCCTGCTGCGGGGCAACATCAACGCGATCTTCACCAACCTGTCCCGGCGCAACCAGTCGCTGATCGAGGGCCAGCTGACCCTGATCACCGACCTGGAGAACAACGAGGCCGACCCGGACCAGCTGGAGAACCTCTTCCGTCTGGACCACCTCGCGACCCGTATGCGCCGCAACGGCGAGAACCTCCTGGTCCTCGCCGGCGAGGAGCCGGGCCGCCGCTGGGACCAGCCGGTCCCGCTGGTCGACGTGCTGCGCGCCGCCTCCTCCGAGGTGGAGCAGTACGAGCGCATCGAGCTGTCCGGTGTCCCGGAGGCCGAGATCCACGGCCGCGCGGTCACCGACCTCGTGCACCTGCTGGCCGAGCTCCTGGAGAACGCCACCACGTTCTCCTCGCCGCAGACCAAGGTCCGCGTCACCGCGACCCGGCTGCCCGACGGCCGCATCATGATCGAGATCCACGACAAGGGCATCGGCCTGACCGCCGAGGACTTCGCGGACATCAACCACAAGCTGGCCAACCCGCCGACCGTGGACGCCGCGATCTCTCAGCGCATGGGCCTGTTCGTGGTCGGCCGGCTGTCCGACCGGCACGGCATCCGCGTCCAGCTGCGCCCCTCGGGCGAGCAGGCCGGCACGACCTCGCTGGTCATGCTGCCCGACGCGATCACCCACGGCGGTGGCGGCGAGCAGCAGCCGGCCGGCGACGAGTTCACCGTCTCGCAGATCATGCCGGAGCAGCAGCAGTACCAGGGCGAGGACTTCAACAACGGTCTGCCCATGCGTACGGCCGCGGAACTCGGCTTCGACGACAGCCGCTACTCCGAGGTCCCGGACGACATACGCGAGCTGGACCCGGTCGGCCGCTCCCTGATGCGCGAGGAGCGCCGCGCGGCCCTGGAGTCCCAGAACCAGGACCAGCCGGCCGCCCTGCAGGGTCCGGACCCGTCGTACGGCGACGCGTTCGACGCCTCCCACAGCGCCCAGCAGACCGGCTACGACAACAACCGGGGCGGCTATCCCGAGCAGCAGCCGGCCTCGTACGACCAGCAGACGTCGTACGAGGAGGCGCAGCAGGCGCCGTACGAGGAGCAGCGGCAGACGGCGTACGAGGAGCCGAACCGTCAGGCGTACGAGGAGCCGTACTACGCCCAGAACGGCGGCCTGCCGCAGAACGACACCTTCTCCCCCGGCGGCGGCTACCCGGAGCCCTCCTATGCGGAGCCGGCCCAGGAGGAGCCCGCGGCGGTGCACGCCGCTGCGCCGGAGACCTTCTCGGGCTTCGAGGAGCGCCGCTACCAGGACGACTGGCCGCAGCAGGACGGGTACCGCAACGGCTACCCGGACCAGTACGCTCCGGAAACGGAATCTGCGCAGGCCGCTGACGTGAGTGAGGGTGACCGCGTAGGCTTCGACCGTCCGGGGCCGGCCCCCGCCTCCGTGGGTCACGCGCTGACCGACGCCGGGCTCCCTCGCCGTGGCTCCACCGGGAGCGGCGCGAACGGCTCGAACGGCACGCGGAACGCGAACCAGGAGCCGCCGGCCTCAGCGCCGGAGAGCAACGGCGGCGGCGACATCTGGCGCTCGGCCAACGATGCGCGGTGGCAGCAGGCCTCCCAGCTCCGGAAGCCCAAGGCGGGCGGGGTCACCTCCTCCGGTCTGCCACGGCGGGTACCCAAGGCCAACCTGATCGAGGGAGCCGCCGAAGCCACCAACCAGGGAGGCCCACAGGTCTCCCGTGCCCCCGAGGACGTCCGGGGCAGGCTGAGCAACCTGCGCCGCGGTGTCCAGCGGGGCCGCAACGCCGGCAGTGAAACGAACGGTCAGGGCTTCGGTTCTGACAGCACCTACAACCAGGAGCGTTAGTGTGAGCCCGATGAGCCAGGCGGCGCAGAACCTGAACTGGTTGATCACCAACTTCGTGGACAACACCCCGGGGGTGTCCCACACGGTGGTGGTCTCCGCCGACGGACTCCTTCTGGCGATGTCCGAAGGCTTTCCGCGCGACCGTGCCGACCAGCTTGCGGCCGTCGCCTCCGGTCTGACCTCGCTGACCGCGGGTGCCTCGCGCATCTTCGAGGGCGGCGCGGTGAACCAGACCGTTGTGGAGATGGAGCGGGGATTCCTCTTCATCATGTCCGTATCGGACGGTTCGTCCCTCGCGGTTCTTGCACATCCGGAGGCGGACATCGGTCTCATCGGGTACGAGATGGCTCTTCTGGTGGACCGTGCCGGTTCGGTCCTGACACCCGATCTGCGTGCAGAGCTCCAGGGCAGCCTGCTCAACTGACAGACAGACGGTGCGTTTTGGCGTCCCGGGGCCGTAAGGTTTCGGGACGCGGCTCCACACAGCGTGATGGGTGCCCGGCACAGTCGGAGGAGGAGAGAAAGTGGCAACACCCCCAGGTGGTTCATCTGGCAATTGGTCGTACGGTCCTGGCCAGGGCCAGAACGACGGTTCTCAGAACCCGAACCGCTACAACTTCCCCTCCGCTCCGAGCCATCGGCAGCAGCAGCCGTACGCGCCCCAGGGCCCCGGCCCGTCGCCGTACGACCAGCCGCCGGCCCCGCGCATCCAGCCCGTGCAGCCGCAGCGACGCTCTCCTGAGCCTTCCCCCGCGGGAGGCGCCAGCAACCCCCTGGTGCGCCCGTACGCCATGACCGGCGGCCGTACCAGGCCGCGGTACCAGCTCGCCATCGAGGCGCTGGTGCACACCACCGCGCAGCCGCACCAGATGCAGGGCCAGTTGCCCGAGCATCAGCGGATCTGCAACCTCTGCCGGGAAATCAAGTCGGTGGCGGAAATCTCCGCGCTCCTGACGATTCCTCTCGGCGTGGCCAGGATCCTCGTCGCCGACTTGGCGGAGGCGGGCCTGGTCGCCATCCATCAGCCCGGCGGCGACGAGAACGCCGGCGGCCAGCCAGACGTGACACTGCTCGAAAGGGTGCTCAGTGGACTTCGCAAGCTCTAGCGGAGGGCCTTCCCGCTCCACCACGTCCGCGAAGATCGTGGTGGCTGGCGGCTTCGGCGTGGGCAAGACCACGTTCGTCGGCGCCGTCTCGGAGATCAACCCGCTGCGCACCGAGGCCGTGATGACGTCAGCTTCGGCGGGCATCGACGACCTCACCCACACCGGGGACAAGACGACCACCACGGTCGCCATGGACTTCGGCCGCATCACCCTGGACCAGGACCTGATCCTGTACCTCTTCGGTACGCCCGGGCAGGACCGCTTCTGGTTCATGTGGGACGACCTGGTCCGCGGCGCCATCGGCGCGATCGTCCTCGTGGACACGAGGCGCCTTGCCGACTGCTTCCCGGCTGTCGACTACTTCGAGAACTCCGGGCTTCCTTTTGTGATCGCCCTCAACGGGTTCGACGGCCAGCAGCCGTACAACCCGGACGAGGTCCGGGAAGCCCTGCAGATCGGGCCGGACACTCCGATCATCACGACGGACGCCCGGCACCGGGCTGATGCGAAGTCTGCGCTCATCACGTTGGTCGAGCACGCGTTGATGGCTCGCTTGCGGTAGGTTCCTGCGGCCACTGGGCTGCCACAGACGGTTGTACGCCGTCTGTGGCAGCCCAGTGGCTTGTCGCGCAGTTCCCCGCGCCCCTGAAAGCGAAAAGCAAGAAAGCCTGAGGGCCCCCTCTCTTTCGAGAGGGGGCCCTCAGGCGTCGTACAAGGCTCAGTGCCAGCTGTGCGGGGCGCGGAAGCCGCCCTCGCGCTCCAGGCGGCGCCAGCCGGCCTTGGGGCGGCCTCGGTGGGCCGGGGTCTCGGAGGGCCGGGCTGCGGCGCGAGCCAGCAGGATCGCCGTGATGGCGGCGACTTCCTCGGGCTCGGCGTGGCCCTTCTCGACGCGGATGTCAGGGGTGCTCATAGGTCACAGTCTCCGTGAGAGAGGTTTCCGCGAGGGTGCCGCGGAGGGTCCGCGGGGTTACTGCGGAGGGTTGCCGTGCTTACGGGAGGGCAGGTCGGCGTGCTTCGACTGGAGCATCGCCAGGGACCGGATCAGGACCTCGCGGGTTTCCGCCGGGTCGATCACGTCGTCCACGAGGCCACGCTCCGCCGCGTAGTACGGGTGCATGAGCTCGGACTTGTACTCCTTGACCATGCGGGCCCGCATGGCCTCGGGGTCCTCGGCCTCGGCGATCTGGCGTCGGAAGATGACGCCTGCGGCACCTTCGGCACCCATCACCGCGATCTCGTTCGTCGGCCACGCGTAGGTGAGGTCGGCGCCGATGGACTGGCTGTCCATGACGATGTAGGCCCCGCCGTACGCCTTGCGCAGGATCAGGGAGATCCGCGGCACGGTGGCGTTGCAGTACGCGTACAGCAGCTTGGCGCCGTGGCGGATGATTCCGCCGTGCTCCTGGTCGACACCCGGAAGGAACCCGGGGACGTCCAGGAGAGTGACGATCGGGATGTTAAAAGCGTCACACATCTGGACAAAGCGCGCAGCTTTCTCCGATGCCTCGATGTCCAGGACACCGGCGAGCGTGGAGGGCTGGTTGGCCACGATGCCGACGACCTGGCCGTCGAGGCGGGCCAGCGCGCAGATGATGTTGCGGGCCCAGCGCTCGTGGATCTCCAGGTAGTCGCCGTCGTCGACGATCTCCTCGATGACCTTGGTCATGTCGTACGGCCGGTTGCCGTCCGCGGGGACCAGGTCGAGCAGCACGTCGCCGCGCCGGTCGGCCGCGTCGCCGGACTCCACCCGCGGCGGGTTCTCCCGGTTGTTCTGCGGGAGCATCGACAGCAGGTAGCGCACCTCGGCGAGGCACGTCTCCTCGTCGTCGTAGGCGAAGTGGCAGACACCGGACGTCTCGGCGTGCACGTCGGCGCCGCCGAGGCCGTTCTGGGTGATCTCCTCGCCCGTCACCGCCTTCACGACGTCCGGTCCGGTGATGAACATCTGGGAGGTCTCGCGGACCATGAAGACGAAGTCGGTGAGGGCGGGGCTGTAGGCCGCACCGCCCGCGCACGGGCCGAGCATCACCGAGATCTGCGGGATGACGCCCGACGCCTTGGTGTTGCGCTGGAAGATGCCGCCGTAGCCCGCGAGGGCGCTGACACCTTCCTGGATACGGGCGCCCGCGCCGTCGTTCAGCGACACCAGCGGCGCCCCGGCCGCGATGGCCATGTCCATGATCTTGTGGATCTTCGTGGCGTGGGCCTCGCCCAGCGCGCCGCCGAAGATGCGGAAGTCGTGGGCGTAGACGAAGACCGTACGGCCCTCCACCGTGCCCCAGCCGGTGATCACACCGTCGGTGTACGGCTTCTTGGCCTCCAGGCCGAACCCTGTCGCCCGGTGCCGGCGCAGCTGCTCGACCTCCTGGAAGGACCCCGGGTCGAGGAGCAGCTCGATGCGCTCCCGTGCGGTCAGCTTGCCCTTGGCGTGCTGCGCCTCGGTCGCCTTCTCGCTGGGGCCGGCCAGGGCCGTCGCACGGATCTCGTGCAGCTCGGCCACCCGCCCGCGCGCGTCCGTCGGCTCACCCGTCGACTCACTCGGCGCCTCATCCAAAACGGTCATGTAGCGACCATACGAACACCCGCGAGAAAAGCGAGCCGTCGACTCCTCACAGTCTCCGGCCCGTTTTCCTGGTGCGACCGAACAGAACCCTGGAAGCATGCAGGCGTTCTGACTGCTCAGGGGGCCTGCCCCTTGTAGGGGTCGTACAAAGTCAGAGTGTGAGAGCCACCTCACATCGGTGGGTGGCGCATGCCGTCCCCGGAGTGACGCGCAGGTGCAGCAGGCGGCCGGTGGCAAGCACCTCGACCGTGTCGTCGGCCCGCACGACCGACCGCACGGGCCGATTCCAGACGATCTCCAGCGGTTCGCCCGAACGGGGTGGCTCGGCCACGCAGAGGGTAGCGGTACGGCCGCTGCGGCGGACCAGCACGCTCGCCGCCGCCGACGCGGTGAGCGGGCCCGCGGTGCCGGCCCGCCAGAAGTTCGCGGCGGTCAGGCCCAGGCGGTCGACGCGGACCGCCTGCCACGCGCTGTCGTTGGCGAGGACCGACAGCCAGTGACGGTCGGCGGCGCGGGCCGCGACGGTGCGGCGGGACGCCCCGGGCATCAGGACGTAGGCGTAGGAGGCGTCCACCGGGTCGGTGCCGTGGTCGAGCCAGAGGGTCTGCCAGCGCCGGGTGCGCCGTTCGGTCGTGCTGGAGGTGTTGATGTCGGACCAGGCGCCGGTGCGGTCCTCGCGGAGGGCGCGCACGCCGTCGGGGACGAGCCAGCCGCCGTGCCCCTCCAGATGGGCCCAGCCCCGCCCCCGTACGAAGGACTGCGTGCCGCCCTCCCCCAGGTTGCGGTTGTCGACGACCGTCTCGACCGGGACGCCGTCGGCGCAGGTGATGCCCGCGCCGAGGCAGATCACCGAGTCGTCGACGCAGAACCACGACTTGCGGGCCTCCAGCGTCGACCCCAGTCCCTTCAGGTGCTGGCCGATCGCCGCGTACTCGCCGTCGGTCGTGCCGCCGACCCAGCGGACGTCCGGCTTGGGCTCGCCCCACTCGCCGCCGGCCCGGTCGGGGAGACGCTTGGTGGAGACGGTCGTGCCGGGAAGGCGGTACCAGTCGACGGTGGGCCAGTACCAGTCGGTGTACTGCTCGCCGTGGCCCTTAGCCCACCAGGAGAGCATTCCGGCTCCGGTGTGCCAGCCGCGCGGGTTCTCGCCGTTGCCGCATTCGTAGGCGGCGATCCGGTCGCTGGCCATGGCGATGTTCGCGACGAATCCGGGGCGGCGGTGGACGGCCCGGTCCATGGCGGCGAAGAGGGTGTGCCCGACGGGTTCGGGGGCGGCCGGGACCGGCGAGGCGGCCACCGTGTGCAGCCGGGCGAGGTCGGCGACACCGAACTGGGGCGCTGTCAGGACGGGGCTGACGGTGTCCCGTTCGATCCAGCCCTTCACCAGGCCGTGCCAGCGCGTGCGCTCCTGCTCGCTCGCCCCGCCCGCGAGCAGCGCGATGGCGGCGATGATCCCCTGGCCGTGGAAGTGGTCGCCGCGCAGGACGTGGCGGTCGTCGCCCTTGAGGTGACCGCGGCTGATGGCACGGCCGTTGACGCTGTCCATCACCAGCCCGTCGTGGATCAGCGGGGCGTAGGCGCGCTCGACGCTGTCGAGGACGGTCTGCCGGTTCGGGTCGGTCACCTCCCACTCGGAGCCGGCGAGAAGGGCGAAGAGGCGGCCTAGACCGTCGAGCATGACCTGGCCGTAGGTGCCGGAGTAGGCGACCCAGGTGTGCTGGACGAAGGACCCGTCGGCGTAGAGGCCGTCTCCCTTCGTGACGTACGGGAAGACCGGCGAGAGGGCGTCGCGGGCGAGGGCGATCCGGTCGGGGGCCCTGCCGAGGATGCCGCGCAGGGCGACGGAGCGGCACAGGTCGACGCGGTTGGCGCCGGTGGAGGTGCCGGAGTAGTCGGTGAGCATCGCGTCGGGGATGAAGTGGTCGACGGCGGCGCAGGCCGCGGCCCTTTGGGCGTCCGTGAGGTGGTCGTGGAGGGCGGCCGTGACGTCCATGAGGAGGCGGGGGCTGCCGATCTGCCATTCCCACCAGTTGCCGTAGCGAGTGGTGGAGGGGTTGTAGACGGTCGCGGAGAGGTGGTCGAGGCCGCGGAGGACGTCCGCGAGGAGGCTCTCGTCGCCGGTCGAGCCCGTGCCCTGCTGGACGTGGGCCTGGGTCATGGTCCACAGGCGGCTGTAGCTCCGGGTGATGCCGGCCGGGGGGTCATAGGGCAAGCCTGGCCAGAGGGAGGTGGAGGTCGGGGCCATGGCGGCGCGGAAGCCCCGGGCGAGTTCGCCGGTCTCGGCGAGACGGGAGGCGTACGGCTCCGCCGCCGGGTCGTAGCCGGTGCCGAGGGCGATGTCGATCCAGCGTCGGCGGAGGGTGTCGTAGGGGTCGGCCGAGAGGGAGCGGGCGCGGGCCGGCGGGGCGGCGGCGGCCAGGAGCGCCGCCGCGAGTAAGACGGCTCTTCGGGTGGGGCGTACGGAGGCTCTGCGCTGCGGGTTCATACCGGGGCATCTACCACCGCGGGGCGATCAGGCCAACACTCTGCGGATGATGTTGAAACCTGTACGGAATAGGTCTACGGTCGTTCGCGTTGACTGGTTCAACGTTCAACATCCTCACTTCAAGGAGCTCTGTCATGGCGAACACCGACCTGACCGCACTGACCGGCGACTACACGATCGACGCCGCCCACTCCACGATCGGCTTCACCGTCCGTCACGCCATGGTCACCAACGTCAAGGGCACGTTCGACGACTTCAGCGGCTCGCTGCACCTGGACGGCGGCGACCCGTCCGCGTCGACGGCCTCCATCGACGTCAAGATGGACAGCATCGACACCGGGTCCGAGGACCGCGACGGGCACCTCAAGAGCGCGGACTTCTTCAAGACCGACGAGTTCCCGACGATGACCTTCCGCTCCACCAAGGCGGAGGCGCTGGGCGACGAGGACTACCGCATCACCGGCGACCTGACGATCCTCGGCACCACCAAGCCGCTCACCATCGACCTCGAGTTCAACGGCGCCGCGAAGGACCCCTTCGGCAACGAGCGCGTGGGCTTCGAGGGCAAGGCCGAGATCAAGCGCTCCGAGTGGGGCCTGACCTGGAACGCGGCCCTGGAGACGGGCGGTGTCCTGGTCTCCGACAAGATCAAGCTGAACTTCGACATCTCCGCGATCAAGAACGCGTGACCCGGTCGCCGCGGATCAGCAGGTGCGCCGGTACGGGAGATCCGGGAGACACGTCTTCCGGACGGACCCGGAAAGACCCGAACCGGCGCGCTCGCAGAGCTGGGTGACCAGACGGTGCGGGTTCAGCTGAGCGAGCCGTCGGCGCCGAACACGAGGGTGCCGACCCCCGCTCAGAACCCCCCGCCCCCGAAGTCCCCTCCCCCACCCCCGAAATCGCCCCCGCCTCCGAAGTCCCCACCGCCGCCGAAGTCCCCGAAGTCTCCGGAGTCGAAGTCCGAGCCGGACAGGTCGCCGCCCTCGTAGCCGCCGCCGAAGTCGCCGTAACCGGAGCCGTAGTCGGCCGCGTAGGCGGGTGTGGCCATCATGCTGCCGAGGACCGTGCCGACCAGGAGCCCGGGCAGGAGGCCGCCGCCGAAGTAGCCGCCGGCCCAGGGGCCGTAGGCCGGGCCCGCGTCCCAGTAGGGGCGGCGGCCCTGGTCGGTGTCGACCTCGCGCATCACCGGGTCGCGGCCGTCGGCCAGGCGGGTGGCGTCCGCGGCGCAGACCGGGACCTCGCGCGCGGCACCGCCCGGCGGCGTCCAGGCGGCGTCGGTGACGGAGGGGCCGTGGCGGGGGTCGAAGAAGCAGGGGGCCCGGCGCTCGGGCAGCGGCCGGCCCTCGCGGCGCGCCGCGAGCTGGGCCAGCGAGAAGCGGCCGTCCTCCAGGGCCTGGGTGACCCCTCGCACGTCCTCGGGCCGGGTGGCCGCCCCCATGAGCGACTTCGCCTGCTCGTACGCGTCCAGCGACCGTTCGTAGTCCGCGCGCATCGCGTCGTCGGCGCCCGCTTCGGCGGGGTGGAAGTCCAGCCGGTCCAGTTCCTCGCCGAACGCCGTGATGTCCTCGTCCACCACCACCCGCAGCTTCTCCAGCGCGGCCCGCTGTTCCTGCGCGTGCCGGCGCCGGTTGCGGCGCACCAGCGTGTACGCGCCCGCGCCACCGGCCACGAGCACCGCGCCGACCGTGATCAATGCCGTGCTCGACACCCCGCCGCCGTCGTCCGCCGACCGCCAGGTCGACGGAGCCGAGCCGCCCATGTTGGTGACCGCGGCGGCGGTGAAGTCGCTCAGCTGGGCGCGGGCGTCCTCGCCCTGGACGGTCGTCACCAGGTTCCGTACGGCCGCCTTCGGCAGGACGGAGGAGTCGGCGCGGGCGTCGAAGGCGTCGCCGAGACGCACCGCGTAGACGCCGGTGATGCCGGTCGCCGTGCGCAGCTTGGTGAACAGGTCCTGCTTCGGGTAGTCGGCGGGCAGCACCGCGACGAACAGCGGCTTGTCCGCCTTCGTGATCCGGTCCGCCAGGGCGTCCGCGTCCTTGGCGGACAGCTGGGCCGCGGCGGCCGGATCGACGTAGACCGGACTCCTGCGGAGGGCCTGACCGATCGCCGAGACACTCGTGGCGGTCGTGGTGCCCGTCGTGGCCGATGCGGGCGGGGCGGTCGCCGCCAGGGCGGCCAGGGCCGCGAGCACCAGGGCGAACAGCAGCCCCGGAAGGCTTCGGGTCCGTACGACGGCCTGCGCGGTGGCCTTCATACCTCGACGCTACCCGAAGCCCCCCGAAAGCGACCTCTCCGGCCGCCCCCTCAGGCCGCCCGGTACGCCTGCGTCAGCTTCCGCACCGCCTCTCCGTAGCGTCCGGTCAGAAGGAGGTGCTCGGCGTCGGCGAAGGGCGCCGCGACGGCAGCCGTCATGCGCAGGCCCGCCTTCCGCTGGACGATCAGCCGGGCCTTCTCGACGAGCGCGCGGCCCCGGTCGTCGGCACCGGCCCGCTCGGCCGCCCCGGCCGCGGCCCCGAGCGCCGTGAGCGTGGCCGCCCCGCCCTCCGGGACCTTGGTGAGGGTGGTCAGGCCCCAGCCGTACGGGAACTGCGGATCGTACGTCGTGTCGCCCACGTTGATCGGCAGCTGGGCCTCGGACCTGGGCCAGGTGACGGGCAGTCGGCCGGTGAAGGCACGCCTGCCGTAGAGGACGTCCGCGACGCCGTCGCCCTCGGTGCCCGGCAGCCAGGAGGCGACCAGGGCGTCGATGTCGCCGAGCCGGTCGCCGATGAGCTGCGGTCGCCCGGAGACGATCAGCACCGCGCACCTCATGGCGGCGCACACCTTGTCGACGGCGGCTTTGTCGGCCGCCGACAGCTCCAGGTCGTGGCCGTTTCCGACGTCTCCGACACCCTCGGCGTACGGGGTCTCGCCGACGACGACCACACCGACGTCGTAGCCGCCGGTCGGGGCGGAGGCGTCCTTGGAGTACGTCAGCCGCGCGGAGTTCCTGTGCATCGCCTCCAGGATCGTCGTGCCGGGGGTGATGTCGCCGGAGGAGCCCTGCCAGGTGACGGTCCAGCCGCCGCTCTGGTTGCCGATGTCGTCGGCGTCGGACCCGGCGACGTACACCTTCTGCGACTTCTTGAGCGGCAGCAGCCCGCCGCTGTTCTTCAGCAGCACCTGCGACTCGGCGGCCGCCTCGCGGGCCACGGCCCGGTGCCCGGCGGAACCGATCCGCGAGGCGCCGCTCGTGTCGGCGTACGGCTTCTCGAAGAGCCCCAGCCTGAACTTCTGGGTGAGGATGCGGGACACAGCGTCGTCGATCCGCTGCTCGCTGACCCGACCTGCCCGCACCTCCTGGATCAGCGCGGTGTGGAAGTCCTGGTAGGCGTAGGGGGCCATGACCATGTCGACGCCGGCGTTGACGGAGGTCCGGACGTCGGAGGCGTAGTCGCCGGGGATCTGGTCGATGCCGTTCCAGTCGCTGACGACGAAGCCGTCGAAGCCGAGCCTGCCCTTCAGGACGCCGTTGATCATGTCGGCGCGGGCGTGCATCTTCACCGGGCCCTGGCCGTCCCCGACGATGTCGAGCGAGGAGTACGACGGCATGACCGTGCCGACGCCCCGGTCCACGGCCGTCCGGTAGGGGGCGAGGTGGATCGCCTCCAGCTGCTTGCGGGTGACCGTGGTGACGCCCTGGTCGATGGTGTAGGTGCCGGTGGTGGAGGAGCCGTAGGCGGTGCCGCCGTCGCCGACGAAGTGCTTGGCGGTGGCAAGGACCTTGTCGTCTTCCTTCAGGTCCCGTCCGTCGCGGGCGCCCTGGAGGCCCTGGATGACCGTCTCCATGGACTCGACGAGGGCCGGGTCCTCGCCGAAGGACTCGTAGGAACGGCCCCAGCGTTCGTCCCGGGTGACGCAGAGGCAGGGCGCGAAGTCCCAGGGAATGCCGGTGGCGCGGACCTCGGCGGCGGTCACTGCCCCGGTCCGCTGGGCGAGTCGGGGATCGCGGGTCGCCCCGATGCCGATGTTGTGCGGCATGACCGTGGCGCCGACCAGGTTGTTGTGGCCGTGGACGGCGTCGACGCCGTAGACGAGCGGGATCTGGAACCGGGTTGCCTGCGCCCGGAGTTGGAAGGAGTCGATCATCTTCGCCCAGGCCGCGGGGGTGTTGGGCGTGGGGGTGGAGCCGCCGCCGGAGAGCAACGAACCGAGGTCCTCGGCGGCGATGTCGGCGCCGGCCCCGACGGCTCCGCGCTCGGCCTGGGTCATCTGGCCGGTCTTCTCCGCGAGGCTCATCCGGGACAGGAGGTCCGCGACCCGCTTCTTCACGGGGAGCTTGCTGTTCAGATACGGCAGCCCGTGCGCGTCGATGACGACCTGCGGGGTCTCGGCGGGGGCCTTGGCGCCGGTGACGGTGAGCTTGAGGGGGACGGTCTCAGCGGCCTCGGAGGCCGCCTTGTCCTTGAGGGTGTGCACCCGGACGGTCCGTGTGGTGCCGGAGGCGGTGCCTGCGGGGAAGGTGAACTCGCCCTTGAGGGGGGTGTAGTCGGAGGCCGAGGCGGAGCCGCCGGCGGTCTCGTAGGCGACGGTCACGGGCTCGTCGATCGGGGCGGAGCCGGTGGTGGCGACGGTGACCTTCACGGTGGCCGTGCCGCCCTCCTTGACCGGGTACACGGCGGAATCGGTGAGCACCGAGGCGCGCAGCGACTGGTCGGCCCTGCCGTACAACTCGACGCCGTCCATGGCGAATCGGCCCGCCGCGCCGACGGGGAGCGTGAGGCCGTAGCCCCACATCGCCGTCAGCCCCAGGACGTGGTCGATGCCGCCGACGGGCTGGTAGTCGGTCCGGTACACGAAGTCCGTAAAGGGGATCTCGATCTGCTTCCAGCCGGTGAAGTCGTCGGTGAAGGACGTCGTCCACAGCTCGGACGCCTCACCGTTGGCGCCGCCGTCCTTGAGCTCGAAGGCGATTTTCTTGCCGTTGTCCTGGCCGTCCCACCAGAAGCGGATGCCCTTGTGGGCGGACCAGTCGTGGGCGGGTTCGGCGAAGGCGAAGTCGTGAGTGAAGCCGCCGTAGCCGCTGATGTCGTAGGTGCCGGAGAGGACCTGGTCTCCCTCCGGCGCGTCAACTCTGCTGCTGAGCCGGAGAGTTGGCGGGTCGTCAGTGTCGCTGCCCCAGGTGAAGAGGCCGCCCGCAGGCGGGTTGGCGAAGGGGACTTCACCCTCGAAGCGGTCCACGGGGACCGGGGGCAGATCGTCGGCGGCGCGCGCGGAGGCGAACGGCAGCAGGGCGGCCAGCAGGGTGGCGGAGGCGAGCAGGGCGGTTCTTCGTACGGAACGCATGGAGCTTCCCCCTTGGCTCTCGTAATCCACTTGTGACTTACCTCGCGCCGTGAGTTAACTGGTAGCCCATAAGACCGTCAAGACGGCAGGCAGGCGCGGAACTCACACCAGACGACTTTGCCCGGATCCCGTTCACGGATGCCCCAGTCGTCCGCCAGGGCCTCGACGAGGAGGAGGCCGCGGCCGCGTTCCACGTCCGGGGACGGGCACGCCGGGTGGATCTCGCCGGAGCCGCTGTCGTGGACCTCGACGCGGAGGACCCCGTCGGTGGCGAGGGTCAGTGCGAGTTGGAAGCAGCGGCCCGGCGGAACACCGTGCAGGAGGGCGTTGGTGGCGAGTTCGCTGACACAGAGCAACACGTCGTCGCTCCGCCGGGTCAGCCCCCAGTCGGCGAGGGTGATGCGGGAGCAGATCCGCCAGATCCTGGAGTACACGGAACCGGTCCACATGAGCTTCCAGATCATGCCGATGGAGCGGACGCCGCACACCTGCCTGGACGGGCCCATGGTGCTACTGGAAACGCCCGAGTACGAGCGGTTGGTCTACTTGGAGGTGCAGCGTGCGAGTTTCCTCGTAGAGGATCGAGACGAGGTCAGCGACTATCACCTCCAGTATGGAATGCTCCGGTCACAGGCCCTCTCGCCGGACGAGAGCGTGCGCCTCTTGAACGGACTTCTAGGAGAGTCATGAGCACCGCAGACAACCTGACGTGGTTCAAGTCCAGTTACAGCGGCAGCCAGGGCGGCGACTGCGTCGAGGTCGCCGCCCAGCCGTCCGCCGTCCACGTGCGCGACTCCAAGAACACCGGTCTGAACTTCACTGTCATGTCGGGCACTTGGGCCGCTTTCCTCGGGCTCGCTCGGCGGGGCGGTCACATCTAGGGGAGTGCATCGGCTCACGGAAGCGGGCCACCGCGAGGGGCACCTTGTCACCGCACAGCGCCCGCGCAGCCCTCGACACCGTTCGTTGGTGTGCTGGGGTGAGGGGGCCGTCCCTGACCAGCACGCCCACCGGTCCGGAGGAGTCCGGGCGGAACGTGTCCGGGTGGGAGACGTCGGGAAGTCGACGGCCCGTCGACGCCGAGTTCCCGCTGTTCTCGCCGCCCGCGGACTGGCACGTCCTCCCGGTGGGTGAGCAACGACTGCTGCCCGGACACACTTATCGACTCGCCTTCGGCAAGGACGAGTACAACTACAAGGCCGGTGCCGCCGCCCAGCCGCCCGCATCCACGATTCCAGCAACCCCGGCGGCACGGCCGTGATCTACTCCGCGGGCTCCACCCCGGCCCGCAGCAGACCGTACGTGTACGCGTCCTCCAGGGCCTGCCAGGACGCCGCGATCACGTTCTCCGCGACGCCCACCGTCGACCACTCGCCCGTGCCGTCCGACGTGGAGATCAGGACGCGGGTGGTGGACTGGGTGCCGTGGACGCCCTCCAGGATGCGGACCTTGTAGTCGACGAGGTCGAGCTTGGCGAGCTGGGGGTAGATCTTCTCCAGGGCCACGCGCAGGGCGCGGTCGAGGGCGTTGACCGGGCCGTTGCCCTCCGCCGTGGCGACGATGCGCTCGCCCTTGGCGAAGAGCTTGACCGTGGCCTCGTTGGCGTGGGTGCCGTCGGGGCGGTCCTCGACGATCGCGCGCCAGGACTCGACGGAGAAGTACTTCAGCGGCCTGCCCTCGACCTCGCCGCGCAGCAGCAGCTCGAAGGAGGCGTCGGCGGCCTCGTACGTGTAGCCCTTGAGCTCGCGCTCCTTGACCCGTTCGACGACCCGGCCGACCAGCTCGCGGTCGCCGCCGAGGTCGACGCCGAGTTCCTTGCCCTTGAGCTCGATCGAGGCGCGGCCCGCCATGTCGGAGACCAGCATCCGCATGGTGTTGCCGACCTGCTCGGGGTCGATGTGCTGGTAGAGGTCAGGGTCGACCTTGATCGCGGAGGCGTGCAGGCCGGCCTTGTGGGCGAAGGCCGAGACGCCCACGTAGGGCTGGTGGGTGGAGGGGGTGAGGTTGACGACCTCGGCGATGGCGTGGGAGATGCGGGTCATCTCGCGGAGCTTGCCGTCGGGGAGGACCTTCTTGCCGTACTTCAGCTCCAGGGCCGCGACGACCGGGAACAGGTTCGCGTTGCCGACGCGCTCGCCGTAGCCGTTCGCCGTGCACTGGACGTGGGTCGCGCCCGCGTCCACGGCGGCGAGGGTGTTGGCGACCGCGCAGCCGGTGTCGTCCTGGGTGTGGATGCCGAGGCGGGCGCCGGTGTCGGCGAGGACGGTGGACACCACGGCCTGGATCTGCGCCGGGAGCATGCCGCCGTTGGTGTCGCAGAGGATGACGACGGAGGCGCCGGCCTCGGAGGCGGTCCGTACGACGGCCTTCGCGTACTCCGGGTTCGCGCGGTACCCGTCGAAGAAGTGCTCGCAGTCGACGAAGACCCGGCGGTCCTGCGACACCAGGTACGACACCGTGTCGCGGACCATCTCCAGGTTCTCGTCCAGCGTGGTGCGCAGCGCGAGCTCGACATGGCGGTCGTGCGACTTGGCGACCAGGGTGATCACGTCGGCGCCGGAGTCCAGGAGGGCCTTGACCTGGGGGTCCTCCGAGGCCTTGGCGCCCGCTCGGCGGGTCGCGCCGAAGGCGACCAGCTGGGCGTGCTTGAAGTCGATCTCCTGACGGGCGCGGGCGAAGAACTCGGTGTCCCGCGGGTTCGCGCCGGGCCAGCCGCCCTCGATGAAGCCCACGCCGAAGTCGTCCAGGTGCCGTGCGATGGCCAGCTTGTCCGCGACGGTGAGGTTGATGCCCTCCCGCTGGGCGCCGTCGCGCAGGGTGGTGTCGAAGACGTGGAACTGATCGTCGAGCTCGCTGGTTGCGGTCATGGTCTCAAGGCTCCTGAGGATTTGGATCTCGGTCGTACCGGAATGACCGGCTCCACCGCCCCCACATACTCCCTCGCGCTCTCACATCCGGCTGCGGGTGGGCCAGAAATGCGAAAAACCCCTCGCGGGTGCGAGAGGTCTGCGCGCGGGTCGAGGACGACGGTGTCCGCCCGTACCTGGTCGTACGTGGCGGTCACTGCGGACCGGCGCGCCTGCTGCCAATAATCATGGCGAACGAGAGCACGGGGGCAGTCTGGCACAGACTGCCCCCGTGCTCACCCTCCGTCTCAGGATGCGAGCACTGTGCTGCTCATCGGACGTGTCGTACGAACGCGTCGGCGCCGTCGTTGGTGTCGCCGGCCGGGATCAGCGTCGGGTCGGACGACCGGAAGAGGATCCGGCGGGCGCCGTCGGCGATCCGGCCCGGCAGGACGTCGGCCGTCGCGGTGCCGCCGGTCGTGTCGGGGGTGACGAGGGTGGTGGTGCCCTTCTTCAGGTCCCGCAGGTAGACGGGGTACTCCTTGCCGTACCGGCTGCCGGGCTCGGTCACCTCCGACGTGAAGGTGAGGTAGCGGCCGTCGGCGCTGATCGCCGCGTTGCGGGTATGGACCTCGCCGGGGCCGCCCTGGGTGCCGTGGATGCGCTGGTTGGTGCCGGTCCGAAGGGTGTGCACGAACACGTTCCAGCTCGCGTCGGTGTCGCCGGGGACCAGGTGCGTGTCCCGGGACTCGAAGACGACCGTACGGCCGTCGCCGCTGATGGACGGGTTCAGCGACTCCTTCTCGGTCCCCGAGCCGTCGTAGGAGCGGTCGATCTGGGTGTGCTCGCCGGTCGTCCGGTCGTACATCCAGACGTCGCCCCAGTCGTCGCCGCGCGGGCCGTTGGCGTAGTTGTACTGGTAGACGATCCGGCGCCCGTCGTCGCTGACCGTCGGCTGGTAGGCGTTGCGCGGCTCCCAGGTCGGCCTGGGGTGGCTGATCCGCTCGGTGGTGCCCTTGATGCGGTCGCGCAGGAAGACCACGCTGGTGTGCTCGGCCGAGTCCTGGAGGGTGTAGACGGCGTAGCGGCCGTCGGGGCTGACGGAGATCTCGGCGGGCCGCCCGGTGAAGCCCTCGGGGACCTCGATACCGAACCCGACCCGCTGGCCCGTCGCGATGTCGTGGATCCACACCTCCGAGGACTCCGCGCCGTACTCGGCGTAGACGTACCGGCCGTCGTTCAGGACCGCCACCAGTCCGCCGAAGCCCGCGAAGCGGAGCTTGCCGGTGTGCGGGTCGCGCAGGTACATCCCGCCGTGCGGCACGTTCGGGTCCAGGTCCTCGGCGTCCGAGGCCAGGGCGATGTGGCGGCCGTCGCGGCTGATGACCGCGGTGCGTGTCTCGCCGTTGCCCGCCTTCCCCTCCGGGGTGACGCTGACCGGCTCGGTGTACGGGGCCCTGGGTGCGGCGCTCGCCGCGGGTCCCGTGAGTGCCGCGGTGGCGAGGGCCGCCAGGATCGCGGCCGCCAGGCGCTTCTTGCGGTGCATGGTTGTTCCCCCGTGGTTGGTCGTTGTCATTGCACTGTCCGCAGGAACACGTCCGACACCCCGTTGGTGTCCCCCTCCACCAGATCGGGTGACGCCGACTCGAACGCGACGACTGTGCCGTCGGCGTTGACCGAGGGGTGCCCGGCCGGCAGGTCGTTGCGGCCGCCCCAGCGGTCGACGCTGACCAACTGTCGCTTTCCTGTGGCGAGTTCGAGCAGGTGGACGGAGCGGCCCGTGGTGTACGCGACCCGGGTGCCGTCTCCCGAGAGCGAAGGCTGGGTGCCACCGACCCGGGTGGTCGTGCCGGTGTCGAGGTCGCGGACGTAGGAGTCGCGGCCGCGCTGGTAGGCGACCTTGCGGCCGTCCGCGGCGAGCGAGGGTGCCGCCGCCTGGGCCGCGACCCTCTCCAGGCTCCCGGTGTCCAGGTCACGGACGTACACGGAGCCGCCCTGCTCGAAGGCGATGTACCGGCCGCCGTAGTTGATGGACGGGTTGCCCGCCGCTCCGCCCGTGGACGCGCTGACCACGTCGGTGTCGCCGCCGTTGAACTTGAAGCGGTAGACGCGGGGTTGCGGGTCCGGGTCGGTGTCGCCGGCGGGCAGGGTCGCCGCGTAGGTGAGCCACTGGCAGGTGGGGTCCACCACGGGCTGTCCCATCCAGGTGAAGCGGACGCCCTGGTAGGAGCCCAGGCTGGTGAGCTTGCCGACCGAGCGGTTGCGGACGTGGATACCCGGGCCGCCGTCGGGGGCATAGGGGCCCACGTAGCCGACCATGCGTCCGCTGTAGCAGGGGGCGCCCTCGGACGAGGGCTTCTGGCCGACGGAGTTGACCTGCGAGACGCCGCCAGGGGCGTTCACGAACACATCGCCCTCCGACGTGAAGGTGACGACCTTGTTCTCCCCCATCACCGGGTCGTACGACGCCCCGGACAGCTGCCGGCCGTCACGTGTCGTGCTGACGCGCTCGGTGACGGACGGCATCGGCGCCGGGTTCCTGCGCAGTTCGCCGGAGAAGACGAAGACGTCGGACTCCGCGTTGGTGTCGCCCGGCACGAGGTGGGAGGCCGTCGAACTGAACACCACGGAGCGCCCCTTGGCGGCCAGCATGTCCGGTCCCGGCTGGGCGGGCCCGGGGAGGGCGGCTCCGCGCAGCCCCGTGCGCAGGTCGCGCACCCGCGTGCCGTCCTCGCCGGAGACGACCGCGTACCGGCCGTCCGCGGTGGCCGCGTGGGGATTCCCGTCGGCCACGCGCTTCGACTCTCCCGTGCGCAGGTCATGGACGTACAGGCCGCTCTCGGCGTCGAGCAGGACGCGGCGGCCGTCGGCGGTGATGCGGACCAGGTAGGCGACTCCGAGTCCCGTGTCCACCTGGGTCCGCTCGCCTGTCGTCCGGTCCTTGACGTAGACGTCGACGGGATCCTCGTCGCTGTCGGCGCGGACCGCGTAGGCGACCCGGTTCCCGTCGCCGCTCACCGAGGCCCCGGCCTTCTGGCCCTCCTCGGCCGGCGAGACCAGTTCGTCGGTGCCGGTGGCGGTGTCGCGGACGTACAGGAACCGGGTGTTCTCCGGGCCGTTGCGGTTGCCGACGGTGTACGCGACGTGCGTGCCGTCCGGGCTGATCGACTCCGCCCGGCCCAACTCTGCGGAGCCTGGTGGGTCCTGCGGCCACAGCTTCTCCGTACGGCCGGTGGCGCGGTCGTACAGGTAGGGGGCCAGGAAGCGGGTGCCCGCCGAGAAGGCGATACGGCTTCCGTCGGCGCTCGGCGCCGGTGAGCCGTAGGTGTAGCCACTACCGAGGCCGATCTTCGTGAGGCCGCCCCCGGACACGTCCTTCACCAGCAGGCACGGCGCGAATTGCGCGCAGCCGAAGCTCGGGGCGCGGGACACAAACGCGACGGTGCGGCCGTCGGCGCTGATCGCGGCGTCGCCCGACGGTCCGTCGGCCTGGCTGCCGTCGGCGGCGGTGCTGACACGGTCGACGTGCGGTCCGGCAGGTGCGGTGGATTCGGCAGAGGCATGGGTGCCGGTGAACGCGACAAGCAGGGCCGCGCCTAAGAGGCACACGGCGGCTCTGGACATGTTTCCCCCTGTGGTGTCCAAGGACGCTTGTGGTCCTTTCGAGGCAAACGCACCACCGGCCACAGGGTCAATCGGCTTTATTGCGTACAACCCGGACGGAAGGTCACGCGTCCGCGAGGAGGGCGTCGACGAGGAACTGCCGTACGTGGCCGAGAATCGTCCCCCGGTCGGTCCCGCGCAGCCCGATCGCCACGTGGATGGAGAACCCGTCGAGCAGGGCCCGCAGCCGGGTCGCGAAGCGGTCCGGGTCCACGGCCCGGAACTCCCCCCGCGAGACCCCCTCCGCGAGCAGGGCGACCAGGTCCCGGTGCCAGGCACCCTCGATGGCAGCCTGCCGGTCACGCGCGTCGGCGTCGGCGTTCTGCGAGCGGTTCCAGACCTCCAGCCAGAGGGTCCAGTGGGGGTCGCGGTGCCCGTCGGGGACGTACAGGTCGACGTACGCGTCGAGCCGTTCGCGGGCGGTCGCCGTGCGGGTGAGCAGCCGGGCGCGCTCGGCGCCGAGCCGTCCCTCGCTCCACTCCAGGGTCTGGAGCAGCAGTTCGTCCTTGGAGCGGAAGTAGTAGAGGAGGTGTCCGCTGCTCATGCCGACCTCGCGGCCGAGCGCCGCCATGGTGAGCTTCTCCAGACCGCGCTCGGCGATCATCTCCATGGCTGCGGCGAGGATCCGCTCACGCGGCGGGGCGGGGGTGCGGCGAGGGGTGCTCATACGGCGGTCACGTGCACGGCGCCGGGCAGGAAGTCCGTCTCGTACGGGCCGGAACAGTCGGCGTACAGGGTCGCCACCACCGCGCCGCACCCCCCGCACAGCTCGTTGGGGCCCTCGCGCCCGGGCGGACCGCAGCAGCCGAACTCCGTGACGGCGGGGTCGCCGGAGAGGTACGCGCGGGTGTCCTCGGGGTGGGTCACCAAAGTGCCGCGCGGCCCGGCGGACACCAGGAATCCCGGGCCGTCCGGGTTGCCCAGGCAGGTGTTGCCGGGGTTGGCGGCATCGCACCAGTCGGGATCGGGATGCGGCACATAGGGTGCCCCGCACGGCTCCGGGTCCACCGCGTACGCGCCGCGCGGGACGGTCGGCGGAGCGTGCCGGGAGCCGTCGGGACCCTTGCGGCCGTCGAACTCCGGGCGCGGCGGGAGCTCGGGCAGGAGTCGCAGCGGCTCGGTCAGCCGGATTCCGCAGGTGGCACAGGTCAGCACGTTCACCCGTCTGTTCTACCCGACCGTCGCCCGCGGCTGCTGCTGGGTGACGCAGTGGATGCCGCCCCCGCCCGCGAAGATCGTCCGCGCGTCGACCAGGGTCACCGTGCGCTCGGGGAACAGGCGCCGGAAGATGCCGGCGGCGAGCTCGTCGCGCGGGTCGTCGAAGCCGCAGAGCACGACGCCGCCGTTGCAGAGGTAGTGGTTGATGTAGGAGTAGTCCACCCAGTGCCCGTCGGCCTCCAGGACGGTCGGCGCGGGCACCTCGACGACCTCGAGGCGTCGGCCCCGGGCGTCGGTCGCGGACTTCAGCAGGCCTACGACCTCCTTGGTCACCTCGTGGTCCGGGTGCGCTGGGTCCGGCTGGACGTGCGCCACGACCACCCCCGGGCGGGCGAAGGCGGCGACGATGTCGACGTGGCCCTGGGTGCCGTACCTGCCGTAGTCGCCGGTCAGGCCGCGCGGGAGCCAGATGGCGCGGGTGGTGCCGAGCCTGTCGTGGATCTCCGCCTCGACCTGCTCGCGGGTCCAGCCGGGGTTGCGGCCTTCGCCGAGCTGGACGGTGTCGGTGAGCAGGACGGTGCCGTCGCCGTCGACGTGGAGCGCGCCGCCCTCGTTGACCAGCGGGCTGCTCAGCACCGGCACCCCGGCGAGGTCGGCGACCTGGCGGGCGATCTTCGCGTCGTGTTCCCAGCGGGCCCAGTCCTGGCCGCCCCAGCCGTTGAACACCCAGTCCACGGCGGCCAGTCGGCCTTCCTCGTCCTTGACGAACGTCGGGCCGATGTCGCGCATCCACGCGTCGTCGAGCTCGCGTTCCACGAGTGCGACGTCCGGGCCGAGCAGTTCGCGCGCGGACTCGGCGTGGCCGGGCCCGTGCACCATCGTCACCGGCTCGAAGCGGCGCACCGCGCGGGCCACGGACGCCCAGGCGGCCCGGGCCGCGGCCAGTTCCCCGTCGTCGGTGAAGGTCGGGTTGGGGCCGGGCCAGGCCATCCAGGTGCGTTCGTGCGGAGCCCACTCGGGGGGCATGCGGTAGGTCATGGCGTGTCCTGATCGGGAGGTCTAGAGGAAGTACAGACGGTTGAGGGAGACCGAGTCGGCGGGTGCCGAGGTGAGCGGCTCTCCGTCCAGCGTCACCAGGCCGGTGCGCTGGTCCACGTCCACCGCTCCGGTACGGGAGTTGCGGCGCAGGTCGGCCGGTCCGATACCGCGGGTGCCGTGCACGGCGACCCTTCTCCTGCGGGTCGGCAGCCGGTCGTCGCCCTGGTCGAGGGCGGCCCGGGCAACGAAGGCGACGGAGATCTCGGCGGGGGTGGCGCCGTGCGCCCCGAACTGCGGTCCCAGGACGAGGGGTTCGCAGGTGTCGGTGGCCGCGCCCGGGTCACCGACCACGCCGTAGGCCGGGAACCCGGACTTCAGGACGAGTTGCGGCTTGGCGCCGAAGTACTCCGGCCGCCACAGCACGAGGTCGGCCAGTTTGCCGACCTCGATCGAGCCGACTTCGTGCGAAAGGCCGTGTGCGATGGCCGGGTTGATGGTCAGTTTGGCGATGTAGCGCAGGACACGCTCGTTGTCGTGGCCGTCGCCCGAGGCACCGAACTCGGCCTTCATCTTCCCGGCCATCGCGAAGGTACGGCGGACCGTCTCCCCGGCCCGCCCCATGCCCTGCGCGTCGGAGGAGGTGATGCCGATCGCGCCCAGGTCGTGCAGCACGTCCTCGGCGCCCATGGTCCCGGCGCGGATGCGGTCGCGGGCCATGGCGGCGTCGCCGGGCAGGTCGGTCTTGAGGTCGTGGACGGAGACGATCATGCCGTAGTGCTCGGCGACGGCGTCCCGGCCGAAGGGCAGGGTGGGGTTGGTGGAGGAGCCGATGACGTTCGGAACCCCGGCCATCTTCAGCACGTTCGGTACGTGTCCGCCGCCGCAGCCCTCGATGTGGAAGGCGTGGATCGTGCGGCCGTCCAGCACCTTCAGGGTGTCCTCGACGGACAGGCACTCGTTCAGTCCGTCGCTGTGCAGGGCGACCTGGACGTCGTGCTCCTCGGCGACCCGCAGGGCGGTGTCCAGCGCGCGGGTGTGGGCGCCCATGTCCTCGTGCACCTTGAAGCCGCAGGCGCCGCCTTCTGCGAGGGCCTCGGTCAGGGGGTCCGGGGTGGACGACGAACCCCGGCCCAGGAAACCGATGTTGACCGGCCAGGCGTCGAAGGCGCCGAAGGCGTGCCCGAGCGCCCAGGGCGAGTTGACCCCGACGCCCCACACCGGCCCGAACTCCTGCCCGATGATCGTGGTCACCCCGGACGCCAGCGAGGCCTCCATGATGCGCGGGGACAGCAGATGGACGTGGGTGTCGACGGCCCCGGCGGTGGCGATGAGCCCCTCGCCGGAGACGATGGAGGTACCGGTGCCGACGACGACGTCCACCCCGTCGAGGGTGTCGGGGTTCCCGGCCCGCCCGATCGAGCAGATCCGCCCCTCGCGGATGCCGATCGAGACCTTCCGGATGCCCTGTACCGCGTCGATCACGACGACGTTGCTGACCACGACGTCACAGGTCTCCCGCACGGCGGCGGCCTTGAGGTGCAGCCCGTCACGGGCGGTCTTGCCGAAGCCCGCGAGGAACTCGTCGCCGTAGCGCTGGGAGTCCTCCTCGATCCGGATCACCAGTCCGGAGTCACCGAGGCGCACGCGGTCGCCGGCACGGGGGCCGTGGGTGGCGGCGTACTCGTGGGGGGTGAGGCGCCGGGCCTCGGCGGGGTGCCCTCCGGGACGGCTCATCGGACGGTCCCCTCGTCGGACGTTCCCGGCACACCGCTCCACTCCCCCGCACCCAGACATCCGCACGCCGCAGCCCGCCGCCGCAACGCCTCCTCACGCGCCCCGGCAGCATCCAACGGCCCGTCCACCGGACCGGCGAAACCGACGGCCACCGGGACCCCGCCGACACCCGACTCCGCCGGGCCGCTCATCGGACGCCCTCCGCGCCGGGCACGCCCAGATATCCGCACGCCGCAGCCCGCCGCAACGCCTCCTCACGCGCACCCGGCGCATCCAACGGCCCGTCCACCAGACCCGCGAAACCGACGGCCACCCGGGCCCCGCCGATCGGCACCAGGCCGACCTCGCCCGACTCCCCCGGCCCGAACCGCACCGACGAGCCGGCGGGAACCGCTAGTCGCATGCCGTAGGCCTCGGCCCGGGGGAAGTCCAGGCGCGGGTTGGCCTCGAAGAAGTGGAAGTGGGAGGTGACGGAGACGGGCACGGTGGCGGTGTTGGTGACCGTCAGCCGCAGGACCGCCTCCGGTTCGGCGTGTTCGGGGCCCGGCAGCAGCGCGCCGGGTGCCCGCTCGCCGAGCCCGCCGCCGATCGGGTCGCTGACGACCGCGAGCCGCGAGCCGTCCTCGAAGACCGCCTCGACATGCACCTCGGTGACGACGTCCGCGACACCGGGCAGGACGTCGTCGGGTCCGAGCACTGACCGGGCGCGCTGGACGGCCTCGGCCAACCGGACCCCGTCCCGGGCCGCCTCGCACACGGTGTCCGCGATGAGGGCGGTCGCCTCCGGGACGTTCAGCCGCAGTCCGCGCCCTCTGCGTGCCCGGGCCAGCTCGGCGGCCCCGAAGAGCAGCAGGCGGTCGCGTTCGGTGGGGGTCAGCCGCATCTCGTTCCCTTCTTTAGAGCAGCACTCTAAATGAGGGAGCTGAATCAGCAATAGCCCTGAGCCAGTAGACCGGATCACATCGAGCGGCACTCAAACAAAAGACGGGCCCGCCCGGAACATGTCCGAGCGGGCCCGTGGCGCGTTGGCGAGGTCAGCCCAGCTTGTGCATCCAGCCGTGCTTGTCCTCCCTGACCCCGCGCTGGAGGCCGAGCAGGGCCTCGCGCAGCTTCACGGTGACCTCGCCGGGCGTGCCGTCGCCGTGGGTCCAGGCGTCCGTCTTCGTCTTGACGTGACCGATCGGCGTGACGACCGCCGCGGTGCCGCAGGCGAAGACCTCGGTGAGGGCCCCGGAGGCCGCGTCGGCGCGCCACTGGTCGAGGGTGATCACACCCTCCTCGGCGGTGTAACCGAGGTCGCGGGCGACCTGGAGGAGGGAGTCGCGGGTGATGCCCTCGAGGATGGAGCCCGTGAGCGCCGGCGTGACGATCCGGTCGCCGTAGACGAAGGCGATGTTCATGCTGCCGGACTCCTCGACCTTGGTGCGGGTCACCGCGTCGAGGTAGACGACCTGGTCGCAGCCGTTGGCGGCGGCCTCGGCCTGCGGGAGGAGGGAGGCCGCGTAGTTGCCGCCGGTCTTGGCGTCGCCGGTGCCGCCGGGGACCGCGCGGACGTAGTCCTCGGAGACCCAGATGGTGACCGGCTTGACGCCCCCGGCGAAGTACGCGCCGGACGGGGAGGCGATCAGCATGAAGAGGTACTCGTTGGCCGGGTGGACGCCGAGCGCGGCCTCCGTGGCGAACATGAACGGGCGCAGGTAGAGCGACTCCTCGCCGCCGTGCGGCGGGACCCAGTCCGCGTCCTGGCCGATCAGCGCGTCGAGGGCCTCGATGAACAGCTCCTCGGGCAGCTCGGCCATCGCCATCCGGCGGGCGGAGTTGCGGAAGCGGCGCGCGTTGGCATCGGGACGGAACACGGCGACCGAGCCGTCGGCCTGCCGGTAGGCCTTGAGCCCCTCGAAGATCTCCTGGCCGTAGTGCAGGACGTGGGTGGAGGGGTCGAGGGAGATCGGGCCGTACGGGACGAGCTGCGCGTCGTGCCAGCCGCGCCCCTCGGTCCACTTGATCGTCACCATGTGGTCGGTGAAGTGGCGGCCGAACCCGGGGTTGGCCAGGATCGCCTCGCGCTCGGCGGCGGAGAGCGGGCTGGCGGAGGGCTTGAGCTCGATCGTGGGCGTCGTCATGAGTGGTTGTCCTTCACCGGTTGTGTAGTGACGGGCCGCGCTCACGCCCTTTACTGTCAGTGACCAGTGCTAGGACGTCCGAGCATTCCCTCATTCCGCGGCTCCGCGTTCGATTATCGCAAGCGGGGAGCCGGGGAAGAAACGGCGTGAAATGCGACCCAGGGGATGATGGTGACACCCGGCGGGGGACATGCGAAAGCCGCCGGGTGCGAGTGACCCGGCGGCTTCGAATGCTTTTCGAGTGATCCGCCCGGTCAGCCGGCTACTCGTACGGCCAGCGCGTCGCCGATCTCGGCGGTGCTGCGGGCGGGCTTGCCGGTGCGCTCGGCGAGGTCGGTGGAGACCGCCTCTTCGATGCGGGCGGCCTCGGCCTCGTAGCCGAGGTGACGCAGGAGCAGGGCGACGGACAGGACCGTGGCGGTGGGGTCGGCCTTGCCCTGGCCGGCGATGTCCGGGGCCGATCCGTGGACGGGCTCGAACATGGACGGGAACTCGCCGGAGGGGTTGATGTTCCCGCTCGCCGCGACACCGATGCCGCCGGAGACGGCCGCGGCGAGGTCGGTGATGATGTCGCCGAAGAGGTTGTCGGTGACGATCACGTCGAACCGGGCCGGGTCGGTGACCAGGTAGATCGTGGCCGCGTCGACGTGGATGTAGTCGGTGGTGACGTCCGGGAACTCCGCGGCCACCTTGTTGAAGATGTTCGTCCACAGGTGGCCCGCGAAGGTCAGCACGTTGTTCTTGTGGACCAGCGTGAGCTTCTTGCGGGGGCGGGCCTGCGCGCGGGCGAAGGCGTCACGGACCACACGCTCGACACCGAAGGCCGTGTTCACGGAGACCTCGGTGGCGACCTCGTGCTCGGTGCCCTTGCGGATGGTGCCGCCGTTGCCGGTGTACGGGCCCTCGGTGCCCTCGCGGACGACCACGAAGTCGATGGCCGGCTCGCCCTTGAGGGGCGTGTCGACACCCGGGAGCAGCTTCGACGGACGCAGGTTCACGTGGTGGTCGAAGGCGAAGCGGAGCTTGAGGAGGAAGCCGCGCTCCAGCACGCCGGAGGGGACCGACGGGTCGCCGATGGCGCCGAGCAGGATCGCGTCGTGCTTCTTCAGCGCGTCGAGGTCGGCGTCGGTGAGGGTCTCACCGGTGGCGTGGTAGCGCTGGGCGCCGAAGTCGAAGTCCTTGGTCTCCAGCTTCACATCCTGCGGAAGGACGGCGGAGAGGACCTTCAGACCTTCGGCCACGACCTCCCGGCCGATGCCGTCACCGGGAATCACTGCGAGATTGATGCTGCGAGACATGCGGGAACCCTACTCCTCGTCCCATGGGATGACACCGACTGTCCGCGATACGGACATCGGAGTGGCCCCGGGTGTCAGCCATTCGACTGGCGTTCACCCGTAGGTATGGCGGTTGTTGGAGTCCCCTGGGAACTTCACAGCCATGGACCTCCCTGACTTCGGCATTCCGCCCCGGCTCGCGCGCCGCCTCAGCATGGCCGAGCAGCACGAGTACCTGCGGACGAAGCTGACCCGGCGCCGCACGCTGGTGACCGCGGGGGCAGTGGCGGGCGGCCTGCTGACGGGCTGTTCCACCGAAGGGACGTCCGCCGCGACCTCCACCGCCTCCCCCGCGACGAGGGTGCACGGCTCCGCCGTCTCCCCCTTCGGCCGCCATCTCGCTTTCGGCGCCGATCCGAGGACCCAGATGCGGATCTCGTGGCAGGTCCCGCTCGCGGTCAGGAAGCCGTACGTGCGCGTCGGTCTGCGGCCCGACGACCTGGACCGCAGGATCGAGGCCGAGCTGCGCGACCTGCACACGCCGGGGCAGACCGGCGTACGCCTCGCCCTCGACCAGTACTACCTGCACGCGGCTCTGGACGGGCTGCGCCCCGGCACGACGTACTACTACGGAGTCGGCCACGACGGCTTCGACCCGGCGGACGCGAAGCACCGCTCGACCATCACCGGCTTCCGGACGGCCCCGGCGAGCCCGGAGAAGTTCGTCTTCACCGCCTTCGGCGACCAGGGAGTGGGCACCGCCGCGGCCGCGAACGACAACCTCCTGCTGCGCCAGAAGCCCGCCTTCCACCTGCACGCCGGTGACATCTGCTACGCCGACGGCAACGGCCAGGGGCTGAAGTCGGACGGCTACGACCCGGGTTTCTGGGACCTGTTCCTCAAGCAGAACGAGGAGGTCGCGCGGAGCGTGCCCTGGATGGTCACCACCGGCAACCACGACATGGAGGCCTGGTACTCCCCCGACGGCTACGGCGGCCAGCTCGCCCGCTGGTCCCTCCCGGACAGCGGCTTCGACCCGCGCTCGGCGCCGGGCGTGTACTCCTTCACCTACGGCAACGTCGGCGTCGTGGCCCTGGACACGAACGACGTGTCGTACGAGATCCCCGCCAACTTCGGCCACACGGACGGGAAGCAGACGAGGTGGCTGGAGAAGCGGCTCGGTGAGCTGCGGGCCGCCAAGGGGATCGACTTCGTGGTCGTCTTCTTCCACCACTGCGCGTACTCGACGTCCTCGCACGCCTCCGACGGCGGGGTGCGCGCCGCGTGGCTGCCGCTGTTCGAGAAGCACCAGGTGGACCTGGTGATCAACGGGCACAACCACGTGTACGAGCGCACGGACGCGATCCGCGGCGGCGAGGTCGGCCGGGCGGTGCCGGTCGGCGGCGCCACCGACCCTACGCGGGACGGGATCGTGTACGTCACGGCCGGCGGGGGCGGCCGTGACCTGTACGGCTTCCCCGCGGGGGTGAAGGAGAGCTACGAGGGGCGCGTGCACGACCACGAGTCCATCGAGACCTTCCGGTGGACGAAGTCGAAGCAGCCCGACCACGAGACCGTGGAGTGGTCACGGGTGCGCTACCGCGGGTTCTCGCTGCTCTCCGTGGAGGCGGAGAGCGGGGCCAGGCCGCGGCTGACGGTGTCGGCGCTCGCGCAGAGCGGGGAGCGCATCGACCGTTTCGAGGTGCGGCGCGGAGCCTGAGCGCGGCCCGCGCCACACCTCGTTCGGGTGCGGCTCCCGGCTGGGGGACCGGTCAGTGACCGGTCGAGCCGCCGTTGTCACGGCGGTCGAGGGCGCGCTGCAGGGCTGCGGCGGCGTTCTTGCGGTCGGACTCGCTCGTGCGGGAGGTGTGACGGACTCGACGGCGGGCGGTCGTCTCGGCCATGAGAAATCGACTCCTTCGAATTTCCGGGAAGGGGAAACGAGACGCCGGAAGGGGCGGGGAGCGACGGACCGCAGGGGTTGCCTGCACGGGGCCCGGCTCACGACCGCCATTCGCTTGATCGAGCGAGACGTTCGGCTCCTACAAAGCTAAGGGAGGAGGGCCGGTCTGTCTCCACAATTACTCGGACTTCCTACTATCTGAGACGGTGGAGTGGATCACACGGCGCTGACCTGCGGGAACTCGCGACGAGGACCGGAGAAGGACCAGAGACGAAAAGGGGCCGGGCGACAGCCCGGCCCCTCGATGTGTGCGACAGAACGTCAGCCCATGTGCGGGTACCCGTAGTCCGTCGGCGGGACCAGCGTCTCCTTGATGGCGCGGGTCAGGGTCCAGCGCTGGAGGTTCTGCGGGGCGCCGGCCTTGTCGTTGGTGCCGGAGGCGCGGCCGCCGCCGAAGGGCTGCTGGCCGACGACGGCGCCGGTCGACTTGTCGTTGATGTAGAAGTTGCCGGCCGCGTAGCGCAGCTTCTCCATCGTGTACGCGGCCGCCGCGCGGTCTCCCGCGATGACCGAGCCGGTGAGGGCGTAGTCGGACGCCGACTCCATCTGGGTCAGCATCTCCTCGTACGTGTCGTCCTCGTAGACGTACACCGCGAGGAAGGGGCCGAAGTACTCGGTCGTGAAGACCTCGTTCTCCGGGTCCGTGCACTCGACGACGGTCGGGCGGACGAAATAGCCGACCGAGTCGTCGTAGGAGCCGCCCGCGACGATCGTGCAGGTGGGGTCCGACTTCGCGCGGTCGATGGCGGCCTTGTTCTTGGCGAAGGCACGCTCGTCGATGACCGCGCCGATGAAGTTGGACAGGTCGGTGACGTCACCCATGGCGATGCCGTCGACCTCGGCGGCGAACTCCTCGCGGAAACCGCTGTTCCAGATCGACGCCGGGATGTAGGCCCGGGAGGTCGCCGAGCACTTCTGGCCCTGGTACTCGAAGGCACCACGGGTCAGGGCGGTCTTGAGGATGGCGCGGTCGGCCGAGGGGTGAGCGACCACGAAGTCCTTGCCGCCGGTCTCGCCGACCAGGCGCGGGTAGGTGCGGTACTTCTCGATGTTGGCGCCGACCGTCTTCCACAGGTGCTGGAAGGTCTTGGTGGACCCGGTGAAGTGGATGCCCGCGAGGTCCCGGTGCTCCAGGGCGACCTTGGAGACCTCGATGCCGTCGCCGGTGACCAGGTTGATGACGCCCTTGGGCAGGCCCGCCTCCTCCAGGAGCTGCATCAGCAGCACGGCGGCGTGGGTCTGCGTCGGGGACGGCTTCCACACGACCACGTTGCCCATGAGCGCGGGCGCGGTCGGCAGGTTGCCCGCGATCGCCGTGAAGTTGAACGGCGTGATCGCGTAGACGAAGCCTTCGAGCGGGCGGTGGTCGAGGCGGTTCCAGACACCGGGGGCGTTGGCCGGGGGCTGCTCGGCGAGCAGGTCACGGGCGTACTTGACGTTGAAGCGCCAGAAGTCGACCAGCTCGCAGGGCGTGTCGATCTCGGCCTGCTGGGCGGTCTTGGACTGGCCGAGCATGGTGGAGGCGGCCAGCGTCTCGCGCCAGGGTCCCGCGAGCAGTTCGGCGGCGCGCAGGATGATCGCGGCACGGTCGTCGAAGGACATCGCGCGCCAGGCCGGGGCGGCGGCGAGGGCCGCGTCGATGGCGTCCCGGGCGTCCTGCTGGGTGGCGTTGCGGAGGGTGCCGAGGACGGCCTTGTGGTTGTGCGGCTGCACGACCTGGAAGGGCTCGCCGCCGCCCAGCCGCTTCTCACCGCCGATGGTCATCGGCAGGTCGACCGGGTTCTCGGCCAGCTCCTTGAGCTTCACCTCCAGCCGGGCCCGCTCGGGCGAGCCGGGGGCATAGCCGAGCACCGGCTCGTTGACGGGGGTGGGGACCTGGGTCACAGCGTCCATGAGATCCGTAACTCCTTGAACTTGAGCGGGTGTTCGGGCTCAGCCCTTGCTGATCATGCTGCGGACGAAGAAGCGCAGGTTCGCCGGCTTCTCCGCGAGCCGCCTCATGAAGTAGCCGTACCAGTCGGTGCCGTAGGCGGTGTAGACGCGCATGCGGTGACCTTCGGCGGCGAGCCGCAGATGCTCGTCGCCCCTGATCCCGTAGAGCATCTGGAACTCGTACTCGTCGGGCTTGCGGCCCGCCTGCCGGGCGAGTTCCTGGGCGATGGAGATCAGCCGCGGGTCGTGGGAGCCGACCATCGGGTATCCCTCGCCCTCCATGAGGATGCGCAGGGCCCGGACGTACGCCTTGTCGATCTCGTGTTTCTGCTGGTAGGCGACTTCCGCGGGCTCCTTGTACGCACCCTTCACGAGCCGCACCCGGCTGCCCGCGGCGGCGAGCCGGCGGGCGTCGGCCTCGGTGCGGAAGAGGTAGGCCTGGATCACGCAGCCGGTCTGCGGGAAGTCCTTCCGCAGTTCCTCGTGGATGGCGAACATCGAGTCCAGGGTGGTGTGGTCCTCGGCGTCGAGTGTGACGGTCGTCCCGATGGCGGCGGCGGCCTCGACGACGGGCCGGACGTTGGCGAGCGCGAGCTCGTGACCGCCGTCCAGCGCCTGGCCGAACATCGACAGCTTCACGGACATCTCGGCCCTGGTACCCAGTTCGAGCGTCCCGAGCCGGTCGACGAGCGCGAGGTAGGCGTCCCGGGCGGCCTCCGCCTGCTCGGGCGTGGTGATGTCCTCGCCGACCACGTCCATGGTCAGCTCCAGGCCCCGCGAGGTGAGCTCCTGGACGATGGGGACGATCTCGTCGACCGTCTCGCCGGGGATGAAGCGGTCGACCACCTGCTTGGTGACCGGGGCCGCCGAGATCAGGCGTCGCATCCGGTCGCTGCGCGACGCGGCAAGAATCACGGGACCCAGCACGGGGCACCTCCACAAACCAGCAGATAGAACCACCGTGAAACCTAAGGATCCCTCCGATCGTCGGCCATCGACAGCTGTCACGCATCCGTGCCACAGATCTCAGACAGATGTATGAAGCGGGGTGTTTTTGCGCGAGAATGCCCGAGTGACAGGCGACTACAAGGGCGACTACCAGGAACTGGTCGACGAGATCTCGGAGCTCCTCGGCGCACCGGCGACCCTGGAGAACCGCGACTTCGAGCTGATCGCCTTCGGTGCGTACGACAGTGAGGGCGACCTCGACCCGTCGGCGCTGGACCCCGTCCGCACCCGCTCGATCCTGACCCGGCGTTCCACGGCAGCGGTCCGGACATGGTTCGAGGGCTTCGGCATCACGCGGGCTTCCGCTCCTGTGCGGATTCCGCCGACCCCGGAGGCGGGGGTGTACCGGGGACGGATCTGTCTTCCCGTACGCCACCGGGGGGTTGTCCTCGGCTACGTCTGGCTCCTGGACTCCGACCCCGGCCCGACCGACCGGCAGCTGGAGGCGGCCATGCGGGTGACGGCCCGGATCGGCGCGCTGCTCGCGGACGAGGCGCAGCACGGGGCCGACCTGAGCCGGGAGCTGCGGGCGGTGCTGACCGCCGAGCGCGGCTGGCAGGCCGACATGGCGGTGGCGGCCCTGCGCACGGCGCTGGGGTCCCGCGCCGACGGCCCGTACGCCGTGGTGTGCGTCGCCCCGTGGCCGTCCGCCGACCCGGAGGACGCCCCGTCGGCCCGTACGATCCCGCACGCGACGGCGTTGTGCACGGTGCCGTGGGGCACCTCGGCCCAGTCGCTGGCGCTCCTGGTGCGCCTGCGGGCTCCGGACACCCTGACCCCGGCGAACACGGCGGCGGGACGGCTGCTGGAGCGGGCCCGGGGTGTGGAGGGGGGCGGCGAGCCGAGGGTGGGCAGGTCGGGCGGGACCGGCGGCGGCCGGCGGGTCGAGAACACAGCCGGCGGACCCGACGACGGCAGGGCGAACAGGAGCGACGACAGCGGACCAGGCGACACACGGAGCAGCGGCGACCGACCGGAGAGCGGCAGCAGTCCCGAACCGGCCCAGGGCACCACACGCGGTACGGCGGCCTCAGTCACGGCACGGCACACGGCGGCCGCCCGGCCCACCGTCGCCGCCGGTGTCGCCGCCGCCCGCGTGGGCCTCGCCGAGCTGGCCCCCGCCTGGCAGGAGGCGTCGGCCGCGGCCCGGGCCGCCCTCGCGGAACCCCGGCTCGGCCCGGTCGCCGAGTGGTCCCGCATCGGCCCGTACCGCCTGCTGACCTCACTCCCCCCGGAGACGGCCCACGACCCTGCCGTACGCCCCCTCCTCTCCCCCGCCCACCGCGAACTGGCCCGCACCGCCGAGACCTACCTCGACTGCGCGGGCCAGGCCGCCCGCACCGCCGCGGAACTGGGCATCCACCGCCAGACCCTCTACTACCGCCTCTCCCGCGTCGAACAGCTCACCGGCCTGGACCTGGACGACGGGGAGGACCGGCTGTTGCTGCACATGGCGCTGAAGGGGACGCGGCTGTAAGGGCTGTCAGGCTCGGGTGGCCCTTCCGGCAGCCCCCGGCCGGCCGCACGAGCGCCACCGTCGTACGGCGACCGCCGCCCGCACGAGCTCTCCGGCGGCCAGTGCCAACACGTCGGTATCGCGCGGGCGTTGGCGTGCGAGACGCGCCTGCTGGTCCTGGACGAGCCGGCGTCGGCGCCGGCCCCCTCCGCGCGGGCCGGCACCCTCGATCTCCGATGCGGGACGGGCGGATCAGCCCTTCGTAGTCCCGGCGATCACCTGGCGCAGCCCCTCGGTGAGCTGTTCGCCGGTGGGCGCGGTCTTCGGGTCGAAGGTCCACTGGGCGATGAGGCCCGTCATGAGGGTCACGTAGAACATGCCGAGGGTGTCGGCGGTCTCGTCCGAGACGTCCTCCTCGCGCCCGCCCATGAGCATCGGAACGAGCCCCCGCCCGGCCTCCCGCTGGGCCCGTGCCAAGTGGTCGCGCACCTCGGGCAGTTGGTCGCCCATGACCACGATCTCCATGCTGAGGTGCCATATCGAGCCGGGTTCCCGCATGGTGGCGACGACGTTCGACCACACCTCCTGGAACCGTTCGAGGGAGCCCGGCTCAGCGGTCAGGGCGGTCCCGTCCCCCTCGAAGGCGTCGCTCATTCCCTCGACCAGCGACACGTACGCCTGCGCCAGGAGTGCGTCCTTCGAGCCGTAGTGGTAGCCGATCGAGGCGAGGTTGGTCCCCGACTCCTTGACGATGTCGCGCGCAGTCGTACGCGCGAACCCCTTCTCCAGCAGGCAGCGCTTGGCGCCTTCGAGCAGATCCTCGCGGTGTCCCATGCGCCCAGCCTATCTAGACAAGCGATTTATACAAGCGTCATAGACAAGCGTTTAAGACGCTCGTATAGTCACCGTCATGACGAACTCGACGAGCACCACCACTCCGTCCGGCCGCGCCGGGCGTCGCGAATGGACCGCACTCGGCGTGCTGATGCTCCCGCTGCTGCTGGTCTCGATGGACGTCTCGGTCCTCTACTTCGCGATCCCGTCCATCAGCGCCGACCTGGAGCCGACCGGCACCCAGCAGCTGTGGATCTTCGACATCTACGCGTTCGTGCTCGCCGGCCTGCTGATGACGATGGGCTCGCTCGGCGACCGCATCGGCCACCGCAGGCTCCTGCTGATCGGCGCCGCCGCCTTCGGCACCGCCTCACTGGCGGCGGCGTACGCGAACAGCGCCGAGATGCTCATCGCGGCCCGCGCGGTCCTCGGCATCGGCGGCGCGACCCTGATGCCGTCGACGATGGCCCTGCTCCGCACGATGTTCACCGACCCCGGCCAGCGCGCGAAGGCGATCGGTCTGTGGTCCGGCGTGATGACGGCCGGGATCGCGCTCGGTTCGGTGATGAGCGGTGTGCTGGTCGAGTACTTCTGGTGGGGATCGGTCTTCCTGGTCAACCTGCCCGCGATGGCACTGCTGCTGGTCCTCGGCCCGGCACTGCTCCCCGAGTCCCGAACCGCCACCCCCGGCCGCTTCGACTGGCTGAGCGTCCCGCTGTCGATGGCCGCCGTGCTCCCCGTGGTCTACGGCCTCAAGGAGATCCCCTCGGAGGGCTGGAACGTCCGCTACGTCGTCTCGATCACCGTCGGCCTGCTCTTCGCGGCCCTCTTCGTCCACCGCCAGCGCACCGCGGCCTCGCCGATGATCGACCCCGCCCTGTTCCGCGGCCGCGGCTTCGCGCCGTCCGTCGCCCTGAACCTCGTCTCGGCGTTCGGGATCATGGGGTCGGCCTACTTCACCACGCAGTACCTTCAGTCCGTGCTCGACAAGAGCGCGCTGGAGGCGGCCCTGTGGGCGCTGCTGCCGTCGGTGCCGATCGGGGCCGCGGCTCCGGTCGCGACGGCGCTGGTCCAGAAGGGCGTCAACCGCGCCTCTGTCGTCACCGCGGGCTTCGCGATCGCCGCGGCCGGCTTCGCGCTGCTGGCCTTCGCCGGTACGGACTCGATGTGGCTGGTGCTGGCCTCCAGCGGTGTCCTCGCAGTCGGCAGTGTCATCGTGATGTCCCAGATCATGGACCTCGCGATGGGCACCGCCCCGGTGGAGCGGGCGGGTGCCGCGTCCTCCCTGATGGAGACCGGCTCGGAGTTCGGCGGTGCGCTGGGCATGGCGGTCCTCGGCTCCATCGGTACGGCCCTCTACCGCCACGACATGCCGGCCTCGGCACCCGGCGTGGCCCGCGAGACGCTGGGCGGGGCGCTGGCCGTCGCCGATCGCGTACCGGGACTGGCGACCGTGGCCCGGGAGGCGTTCACCAACGGGATGCAGGGGGCGGCGATCGCGGGGGCAGTACTGCTCGCGGGGGCGGCGGTGCTGGCCGCGGTGACACTGCGCCGGGTCGAGCTGCACACGCCTCAGGAGGCGTCGGAGCCGGAGAAGGTGCCCGCGTAACGGAAAAGCGCCGGGCGGGCCGAGGAAACCCTCGGCCCGCCCGGCGTTGGTGGTGCAGCGTCAGACCAGGTTCACCGCGCGGGCCGACGTCGCCCCGATCTCCTCGGCGACCTCGGTCAGCACCCCGGCGGGAACCGTGTCGTCGACGGTCAGGACCGCCAGCGCCTCGCCACCGGCGATCGCACGCGAGACCTGCATACCGGCGATGTTGATCCCGGCCTCGCCGAAGATCCGGCCCACCGTGCCGACGACACCGGGACGGTCCTCGTACTTGAGGACGACCATGTGGTCGGCGAGGGCCAGGTCGACGTCGTACTCGCCGACCGCGACGATCTTCTGGAGGTGCTTGGGACCTGCCAGCGTGCCGGAGACCGACACCTCCTCGCCGCTGCCGAGCGTGCCGCGCACGGTGACGACATTGCGGTGGTCGGCCGACTCGGAGCTGGTCGTCAGCCGCACCTCGACACCGCGCTCCTGCGCGAACAGCGGGGCGTTGACGTACGACACCGTCTCGGCGACGACGTCCTCGAAGACACCCTTGAGGGCGCTGAGCTCCAGCACCTTCACGTCGTGCTGGGTGATCTCGCCGTAGACCTCGACGTCGAGGCGGACCGCGACCTCACCGGCGAGCGCGGTGAAGATGCGGCCGAGGCGCTCGGCGAGCGGCAGGCCCGGCTTGACGTCCTCGGCGATGACACCGCCCTGGACGTTCACCGCGTCCGGCACCAGCTCACCGGCGAGCGCGAGGCGCACCGAGCGGGCGACGGCGATACCGGCCTTCTCCTGGGCCTCGTCGGTGGAGGCGCCGAGGTGCGGGGTGGCGACGACCTGGTCGAACTCGAACAGCGGGGAGTCCGTGCAGGGCTCCTTCGCGTACACGTCGAGACCGGCACCGGCGACCCGGCCCTCCTTGAGGGCGGAGTACAGCGCCTCCTCGTCGACGATCCCGCCGCGCGCGGCGTTGACGATCCGCACGCTCGGCTTGACCTTGCGCAGCGCCTCGTCGCCGATGAGGCCGACGGTCTCGGGGGTCTTGGGGAGGTGGACGGTGATGAAGTCGGAGACCTCGAGCAGCTCGTCGAGGGACAGCACCTTGACGCCCATCTGGGCGGCGCGGGCGGGCTGGATGTAGGGGTCGTAGGCGACGACCTTCATGCCGAACCCGGACATGCGCTGGGCGACCAGCGCGCCGATCCGACCGAGACCCACGACACCGAGGGTCTTCTCGGCGAGCTCCACGCCCGTGTACTTGCTGCGCTTCCACTCGCCGTTCTTCAGCGCGGCGTTGGCCTGCGGAATGTGGCGGGCCGTGGCGACGAGGAGGCCGCAGGCCAGCTCGGCGGCGGTCACGATGTTCGAGGTGGGGGCGTTGACGACCATCACGCCGGCCTTGGTGGCGGCGGAGACGTCGACGTTGTCCAGGCCGACGCCGGCTCGTGCGACGACCTTCAGCTTGTGCGCGGCGGCGATGGCCTCGGCGTCCACCTTGGTGGCGGAGCGGATCAGGATCGCGTCGACGTCGGCGATGGCCGGGAGCAGTTCGGCTCGGTCCGCTCCGTTGCAGTGCCGGATCTCGAAGTCCGGGCCAAGCGCGTCCACAGTCGCGGGCGACAGCTCTTCAGCGATGAGTACGACGGGTTTCGAGCTCACGTGAGTCCTCACAAGTCCATTGCGTGCGGACGGCCGTCCCGACGGCCGCAGGCGGTGGAGGGTACTGGCCGCGTGGAAGACGCACGACGCTGTGGGCCTGACGCGTATGTTGTGCGCCAGTGTAGTGGCGCGGTGGAGGTCGTCTTACGCCTCCGCGGAAGGATCACCCGTCCGTGCTGCGACGGGTTGGACAACGGGGCCGGAGCGCACCCGCTCCGGCCCGTCACGCGAGGCTTACGCCTCCTCGTCGACCCAGCTCATCAGCTTGCGGAGCTGCTTGCCGGTGGTCTCCAGCAGGTGCTCGGAGTCCTGCTGCTTGTACTCGTTGTACTTCTTCAGACCGCCGTGGTACTCGGCCATCCACTCACGGGCGAAGGTGCCGTCCTGGATCTCGGCGAGGATCTTCTTCATCTCGGCCTTGGTGGCGTCGGTGATGATCCGCGGACCGGTGACGTAGTCGCCCCACTCGGCGGTCTCGGAGATCGACCAGCGCATCTTCTCCAGGCCGCCCTCGTACATGAGGTCGACGATGAGCTTCAGCTCGTGCAGGCACTCGAAGTACGCGATCTCCGGCTGGTAGCCGGCCTCGGTCAGCGTCTCGAAACCGGCCTTGACCAGCGCGGCCGTACCACCGCAGAGAACGGCCTGCTCACCGAACAGGTCGGTCTCGGTCTCCTCGGTGAAGGTCGTCTTGATGACGCCGGCACGGGTGCCGCCGATGCCCTTGGCGTACGACAGCGCGAGCGCGAAGGCGTTGCCCGACGCGTCCTGCTCGACGGCCGCGATACACGGAACGCCGCGGCCCTCCTCGTACTGCCGGCGGACCAGGTGGCCCGGGCCCTTGGGGGCGACCATGCAGACGTCGACGCCGGCCGGGGGCTTGATGAAGTCGAAGCGGATGTTCAGGCCGTGGCCGAAGAACAGCGCGTCGCCGTCGTTCAGGTTGTCCTTGATGGACTCCTCGTAGACCTGGGCCTGGATCGGGTCCGGGACCAGGATCATGATGACGTCGGCCTCGGCGGCGGCCTCGGACGGCGTCACCACGCGCAGGCCCTGCTCCTCGGCCTTGGCCTTGGACTTGGAGCCCTCGTGCAGACCGACACGCACGTCGACACCCGAGTCACGGAGCGACAGCGCGTGGGCGTGGCCCTGGCTGCCGTAACCGATGACCGCGACCTTGCGGCCCTGGATGATGGACAGGTCGGCGTCGGCGTCGTAGAACAGCTCGGCCACTTTGGGTTCTCTCCTTGGTGTGCAGGTGTTGCGCCCCACCGTATGACGGCGGACTGGGATGAAGTTTCGGGGTCTCGGCATACGGGCGGCCGGGGCCGCCCGTACACCGCCTTACGCGCTGCGGTCGAGTGCGCGCAGCGAACGGTCCGTGATCGAACGCGAGCCGCGGCCGATCGCGATCGTGCCGGACTGGACCAGTTCCTTGATGCCGAAGGGCTCCAGCATCTTCAGCATCGCGGACAGCTTGTCGCTGGAGCCGGTGGCCTCGATCGTGACGGCCTCCGGGGAGACGTCGACGGTCTTGGCGCGGAACAGCTGGACGATCTCGACGATCTGGGAGCGCGTCTCGTTGTCGGCGCGCACCTTCACCAGAACGAGTTCGCGCTGAACGGCGGAACCGGCTTCCAGTTCGACGATCTTCAGCACGTTGACCAGCTTGTTGAGCTGCTTGGTCACCTGTTCCAGCGGCAGTTCCTCGAGCACCGTGACCACGATGGTGATCCGGGAGATCTCGGGGTGCTCGGTGACACCGACCGCGAGCGAGTCGATGTTGAAACCGCGGCGGGAGAACAGGGCGGCGATCCGGGCCAGGATGCCCGGGGTGTTCTCCACCAGGACGGAGAGCGTGTGCTTGGACATGATCTGCTTCCTTTACGGCTCTCAGTCGTCTTCGTTGTCGCCGAAGTCGGGGCGGACGTCCCGGGCGGCCATGATCTCGTCGTTGGAGGTGCCGGCGGCGACCATCGGCCACACCATCGCGTCCTCGTGGACGATGAAGTCCACGACGACGGGGCGGTCGTTGATGGAGTTCGCCTCCGCGATGACCTTGTCCAGGTCCTCCGGGCGCTCACAGCGCAGACCCACGCAGCCCATCGCCTCGGACAGCTTCACGAAGTCCGGCACGCGCGTGCCCTTGGCGTCCGGGTTGATGTCCTCGGGGCCGCTGTGCAGCACGGTGTTGGAGTAGCGCTGGTTGTAGAAGAGGGTCTGCCACTGGCGGACCATCCCCAGAGCGCCGTTGTTGATGATGGCGACCTTGATCGGGATGTTGTTCAGGGCGCAGGTGGTCAGTTCCTGGTTGGTCATCTGGAAGCAGCCGTCGCCGTCGATCGCCCAGACGGTGTTGCCCGGCATGCCGGCCTTGGCGCCCATCGCGGCCGGGACCGCGTAGCCCATGGTTCCGGCGCCGCCGGAGTTCAGCCAGGTGGCGGGCTTCTCGTACTGGATGAAGTGCGCGGACCACATCTGGTGCTGGCCGACGCCCGCCGCGAAGATCGTGCCCTCGGGGGCGAGCTGTCCGACCCGCTCGATGACCTGCTGCGGGGAGAGCGAGCCGTCGTCGGGCAGGTCGTAGCCGAGCGGGTAGGTCTCGCGCCAGCGGTTCAGGTCCTTCCACCAGGCGCTGTAGTCGCCCTGGTGGCCCTCGCTGTGCTCCTTCTGGACGGCCTGGACCAGGTCGGCGATGACCTCGCGGGCGTCGCCGACGATCGGCACGTCGGCGGCACGGTTCTTGCCGATCTCGGCCGGGTCGATGTCGGCGTGGACGATCTTGGCGTGCGGGGCGAAGCTGTCCAGCTTGCCGGTGACGCGGTCGTCGAAGCGGGTACCGAGGGCGACGATCAGGTCGGCCTTCTGCAGCGCGGTGACGGCGGTGACCGCACCGTGCATGCCCGGCATTCCCACGTGCAGCGGGTGGCTGTCGGGGAATGCGCCGAGCCCCATCAGGGTGGTGGTGACGGGGGCTCCGGTGAGTTCGGCGAGGACCTTCAGCTCGGCGGTGGCGCCGGCCTTGATGACTCCGCCGCCGACGTAGAGGACGGGCCGCTTCGCCTGGGTGATCAGCTTGGCGCCCTCGCGGATCTGCTTGGCGTGCGGCTTGGTCACCGGGCGGTAGCCGGGCAGGTCCATGACCGGCGGCCAGGAGAACGTCGTCTTCGCCTGGAGGGCGTCCTTGGCGATGTCCACGAGAACCGGCCCGGGGCGCCCGGTGGAGGCGATGTGGAAGGCCTGCGCGATGACCCGCGGGATGTCCTCGGCCTTGGTGACGAGGAAGTTGTGCTTGGTGATCGGCATGGTGATGCCGACGATGTCCGCCTCCTGGAAGGCGTCCGTGCCGATCGCCTTGGAGGCCACCTGCCCGGTGATCGCCACGAGCGGCACCGAGTCCATGTGGGCGTCCGCGATCGGGGTGACCAGGTTGGTGGCACCGGGGCCCGAGGTCGCCATGCAGACGCCGACCTTGCCGGTGGCCTGCGCGTAACCGGTGGCCGCGTGACCGGCGCCCTGCTCATGACGGACCAGGACGTGGCGCACCCGGGTGGAGTCCATCAGCGGGTCGTACGCCGGAAGGATGGCACCGCCGGGGATCCCGAATACCGTCTCGGCGCCGACCTCCTCGAGAGAGCGGATGAGGGACTGCGCGCCCGTGACGTGCTCGGGGGCGGACTGCTGTCCTCCGGATCGGGGCCGCGGCTGCGGATGGGCCCCGGTGGCCTGCTCGGTCATCGTCATTCTCTTCTCGATGCTGAGGGTGTGAAGCTGAGGTGGGGAGGCTGGGCAACAAAAAACCCCTCGTGCCAGAAGGCAAGCGAGGGGAGCGCGCCGGGTGGGGATCGCTGAGCGGTCTGTGGCTCAGCGTCAGCCGACGCGCTTTCCAAGTACGAGAATTCGGGTGCGCATGAGACTGACCCTCCCCCCGGCACGCACTCACTGTCAAGTGGGTGGGACGGGAGTCTCATTATGTGAGCGGAGGGTCGTCCCACCACCGAGTACGGCAGACATGCTTCCGGTGTACACCCCCGCCCCGCCCCCGGCGAACGCGGGTTCCGCGGGGCCGTGCGGCACCGGATAGTGCCCCGAGGCCAGCGCCCTGCGCAGCCGGTACTCGTCCAGCGGGCCCGAGAACGCCATGCCCTGCCCATGGGTGCAGCCCATCGCGCGCAGGGCGACGACCTGCTCGGGAAGGTCCACCCCGTCGGCCACGGACTGCAGCCCGAGGTCTCCGGCGATCCTGAGCAGCCCACTGGTGATCTTGTGCAGCCTGGCGGACTCCACGACGCCCTCGACCAGGCTGCGGTCGAGCTTGAGCACGTCCACGGGGAGCTTGCGCAGCGCGGTGATCGCCGCATAGCCACTGCCGAAGCCGTCCAGGGCGATCCGGACGCCGACGCGCCGGATCGCGGTCAGCCGGCGCTCCAGCTCGTCCAGCGAGACCCGGGGGTCGGCGTCGGAGAGCTCGATGACCAGGGAGCCGGACGGCAGCCCGTGCCGGGTCAGCAGCGCCTCGACCGAGCCCAGGGGCAGGGAGCGGTCCAGCAGCCGCTGAGCGCTCAACCGGACCGCCACGGGCACGGTGAGCCCGGCCGCGGCCCGCTCGGCGGCCTTTTCCACGGCCTCCTCCAGGATCCAGCGGCCCAGCTCCTGCGTCTTGTCGCTGTCCTCGGCCACCCGCAGGAACTCGGCGGGCGTGAACAGCACCCCCTGGGAGGAGCGCCAGCGCGCCTGGGCGCAGACCGACGTGATCCGGCCGTCCTCCAGACAGACCACGGGCTGGTGCAGCAGGGCGAACTCGCCGTCGTGCAGCGCGGCACGCAGGCGCGTGGCCAGCTCCGCCTTGCGTACGACGTCCTGCTGCATCTGGGGCGCGTACAGCTCGACGCGGCCCTTGCCGCCCGCCTTGGCGCGGTACATCGCGAGGTCCGCGTTGCGCAGGATCTCGCCCGCTCCGAGGCCGGGCTCGGCGAAGGCGACACCGATGGAGGCCGCGACCCGGACATCGTTGCCGTCGATGAGGTACGGCTGCGAGAGCGTGACCCTGAGGCGGTCGGCGAGCTCCAGGATGTTGCCCTCGCGGGCGGTGCGGTCGCGGGTGCCGTCCCCGACGATCAGCGCGGCGAACTCGTCCCCGCCGAGCCGGGAGGCGGTGTCCCCGTACCGGACCGCGTCCTGGAGTCTGCGGGCGGCCTGGACGAGCAGCTCGTCCCCGGCCTGGTGCCCGATCGTGTCGTTGACGGCCTTGAAGCCGTCGAGGTCGATGAAGAGGACGGCCGTGCCGCGGTCGGAGGAACGGCGGCCGGACAGGGCCTGCTGGACGCGCCGGGTGAACAGGGCCCGGTTGGGCAGGTCGGTCAGCGGGTCGTGCTCGGCGTTGTGCTGGAGCTGCGCCTGCAGGCGCACTCTTTCGGTGACGTCCCGGCTGTTGAAGATGAGACCGCCGTGGTGACGGTTGACGGTGGACTCGACGTTGAGCCAGCCGCCGTCGCCGGACCGGAAGCGGCACTCGATGCGGGTGGTGGCTTCTTCGAGCGGGTTGGCGGCGAGGAAGCGGCGCACCTCGTGCACCACGCAGCCCAGGTCCTCCGGGTGGATGAGACCGGCCAGTTCCGTGCCCACGAGTTCCTCGGCGGGGCGTCCGTAGACTCCGGCCGCGGCCGGGGAGACGTACCGGAGGATGCCGTTGGGCGCGGCGATCATGATGACGTCGCTGGAGCCCTGCACCAGGGAGCGGAAGTGGTTCTCCTTCTGCGCGAGTTCCTGAGTGAGGGTGATGTTGTCGAGCAGCATGATGCCCTGGCGCATCACGAGGGCGAGCACGACGGTGCCACCGGTGAGCAGCACCACACGGTCCACGCTGCGGCCGTTGAGGACGTTGTAGAGGATGCCCAGCGTGCAGACGGCGGCGGCGAGATACGGGGTGAGGGCGGCCAGCGACCCGGTGATGGGCCGGGTGGCCGGATACCGGCCGTGGTCACCGCCCTGCACGCCCTGCGGTCCCTGCGCGGACGGGTGGTGCTGGATCCCGAACCGCTGTCTGGGCAGGTGCTCGCGCACCACGCGCGTGTGCCCGGCGGGCCGCTGCGGCTCGCCCTCCGGGCGCCGGGGTGCGGCCCAAGGGGCGTAGGCGAGGAGCAGGGAGCCGGCGAACCAGCCGGCGTCCAGCAACTGGCCGGAGCGGTAGCTGTTGTGCAGCAGCGGCGAGGTGAACAGGGCGTCGCACATCACGGTCAGGGCGAGCGCGCAGATCGCGGTGTTCACCGCGGTGCGGTTGACCGCCGAGCGCCGGAAGTGCAGGGCGAGGACCATGCTGACGAGGGCGATGTCCAGCAGCGGATACGCCAGGGACAGCGCGGTGCGCGCGACGCTCGGCCCCTCGGACTTCGCCGCCTGGGCGAGGGCGAGGCTCCACGAGAGCGTGAGCAGCGAGCCGCCGATCAGCCAGGCGTCCAGGCCGAGGCAGACCCAGCCCGCCTTCGTCACCGGCCGCTTGGCGAGGACCAGCAGCCCCACGATCGCGGGCGGCGCGAAGCAGAGGAAGAACAGGTCGGCGCAGCTGGGATCGGGCACGTCCCGGCCCAGGACGACCTCGTACCACCCCCAGATCAGGTTGCCGAGCGACGCCATCGTGGAGGAGAGCCCGAAGAGCAGCCAGGCAGGTCGAAAGCAGACCCGACGGTTGCGGGCGTGGACGAAGCACGACACGGCGGCGGTGGCCGCCGCGGCGCTCAGCCCGAAGTCGCCCATGATCAGGGCTACTTCGCGCGAACCCCAGTCGAGCGCGGAACCGAGGGCATACCCCCCGCACACCAGGGCGAGGAGGAGTTGGTGGACCAGGCTCGACCCGCCACGGGCGGCCGGCGGCCGGGAGGGCAGTGCCCCCCTTGCGGGCCGGGCCCGCAGCGCTCCGTCGAGGGTGGTCGTGGGAGAGGGGGGCGAGCTCACCGGGCCCTCCCGGTCCGCGCCGCTCCGGGGTCCCGGGGGTCCGGGTGCGCCGGGTGCGCATGCCTCCTGCGGCTGTTGTGCCTGCGGTGATGAGAGCTGTGGTGACCGCCGTGACCGGCGTGGTGGCCGCGTCTGCGCGCGGCTGTGTGCCAGGGTCGGAGCCGGCGGCCCCGCCGCGTCGGATCGTTGGTCCATAGGCCGTGCATCGCCCGTCGCCCCCCTCACAGTCTGCAATGTCCATCCCCGGCGCCGAACGGTGCGCGGCGCAGCCCCTGTCGGGACGATACACCAGTCTCGTCACTCAGGGACATAGTTCCTCTACGCTCCGTGACGACCAGTGCCGATGCGCGTACGGAACGCGTCCGAAGGGTTGCGGAGCGTACCGGAAACGGATTACACGCCTGTTGCGCGCCCGCGCCCGACAGCGCGCTTCGTACGCGTCACGCGCCGCCTGACCCCGTCGTAAGGATCACGTTGCGCAGGGGCTCCTGGTTCACATAACGGTTCAGCTGGTCCACCAACAGGCGCTTGGCACGCGGCAGGAACGCGGAGGTGGGTCCTCCGACATGGGGACTGACGAGTACGCCCGGCGCCTGCCACAACGGGTGTCCCGGGGGCAGCGGCTCGGGGTCGGTGACGTCCAGTGCGGCGGTGAGGCGGCCGGACTCCAGCTCGGCGAGCAGCGCCTTGGTGTCGACGACGGCGCCGCGGGCGACGTTCACGAGGAGCGCGCCGTCCTTCATACGGGCAAGGAACTGGGCGTCGACCAGGTGACGCGTGGTCTCGTCGAGGGGCGTGGACAGGATGACCACGTCCGCCTCGGGCAGCAGGGCGGGCAGTTCGGCGAGCGGATGCACGGGGCCGCGCTCCGTGGTGCGCGCGGAGCGCGCGACGCGCGCCACCCGCGCGACCTCGAACGGCACGAGCCGGTCCTCGATGGCGGAGCCGATCGAGCCGTAGCCGACGATGAGGACGTTCTTGTCAGCGAGCGCGGGCCGGAACGCGCCCTGCCAGGACTCCTGTTGCTGGGCGCGGACGAACTCGGGGATGCCGCGCAGCGAGGCGAGGGTCAGGGTGAGGGCCAGCTCCGCGGTGCTGGTCTCGTGCACACCGCGCGCGTTGCACAGCGGCACGCCCGGCACGATGTCGGACAGCCGGGCCAGGACGTCGTCGACACCGGCCGTGAGCGTCTGCACGAGCCGGAGGTTGGTCATGTACGGCAGCGGCCGGACCTTCACCGCCTGCCGCTTCATGTAGGGCACGACGTAGACGGCGCAGTTCGCCGGGTCCCCCGGGAAGTCCTGTTCACCGTCCTCACCCCCGTCCCAGAAAAGGTAGTGGGGCCCTTCGGGGAGCCCTGCGATCTCGTCCGGCGGGATGGGGAGCCACACGTCAGCAGTCATGCCAGGAGGCTATGTCAGGCGTCCCGCGGCCCAGAGGTTAGGTTGGGGGCCGGAAAAGGGGAGGGTCACGAGCAGGTGGAGCGCAGGACGATCGGCGCGGCGGCGCTCGCGGTGGGAGCCGTCGGACTCGGATGCATGCCGATGAGCTGGGCCTACAGCGGGTCGCGGCAGCGGGGTGACGAATCGGTCAGGGCCGTGCACCGGGCGCTCGATCTGGGCTCGACGCTGCTGGACACGGCCGACATGTACGGCCCGTTCACCAACGAGCTGCTGCTGGGGCGGGTGTTGAAGGAACGGCGCGGGGACGCGTTCGTGTCCACCAAGGTCGGCCTGCTGGTGGGCGAGCAGCACATCGTGGCCAACGGCCGCCCCGGCTATGTGAGAAGAGCGTGCGACGCGTCACTGCGGCGGCTCCAGACCGATGTGATCGACCTCTACCAGCTGCACCGCGAGGACCCCGAGGTCCCGGTCGAGGAGACCTGGGGCGCGATGGCGGAGCTCGTACAGGCAGGAAAAGTACGGTCGTTGGGGCTGTGCGCGATGGGGGCACGGGGTGGCCGCCGCTCCGGAACCCGGCTGTACGACGCGACGATCCGGCAGTTGCGACGGGTCCAGCAGGTCTTCCCGGTGAGCGCGGTGGAGGCGGAGCTGTCGGTGTGGTCGCCGGAGGCCCTGGAGACGCTGGTGCCGTGGTGCGCGGCGCGCGGGATCGGCTTCCTCGCGGCGATGCCCCTCGGCAACGGCTTCCTGACCGGCACCCTGACCCCGGGCGAGGGCTTCGAACCGGACGACGTCCGCGCCCGCCACCCCCGCTTCACCGCCGAGATGATGGCCGCGAACCAGCCGATCGTCTCCGGCCTGCGCCGCATCGCGTCCCGCCACGGAGAGTCCGTCACCCCGGCCCAGGTGGCACTCGCGTGGGTACTGGCACAGGGCGGCCACGTGGTCCCCGTGCCGGGCACCAAGCAGGAGCGCTGGGCAACGGAGAACGCGGCGGCGGCCGCGCTGCGCCTGACGGCCCAGGACCTCGCGGAGGTGGCGACACTGCCGCGGGCACAGGGGTCGTGGGACTAGCGGTCCGCCCGCTGACTGCGCCGGGGCGGTGAGTCGGTGGCTGTGCCGGGACCCCCCGTAGTGCTCGGGCCGGATCAGTGAGCCTGCGGACCGAGCAGGGGCCGCGGGATGGCCGCGGGACCGGCGAAGCCACCCACAGAACTCGCGGCGCCGACCGGCGAACCCACCCACAGCGCCCCGGCCGCAGCCCGGCAAACCTGACGCCACGCACGGGCCACGAGATCAGCAGCCCTCCCACCGCACACCCGCCACGCCCCCCGCGTGCCCCGCGGCCCCGTCGGCTCACACCTCACAAGCCTGGTGAGAAACCGGTGCGCGCATCGGGGCCGGGAGATCGGGAACCTGGGAGGGGCGAGCGGTGTATGACAGGTAGAACTCGCCGCTTCGAAGGGACCATGATCGTGCATCGTCGAGCTGTGACGGCCGTCCTGGCCGCGACCACGCTCCTGCTGACGGCCGGCTGCTCCTCCGGCGGAGGAGGAGGGGGCGGCGTCTTGCCGGACGGCGCGAACAGCGCCTCATCGAGCGGTACGGGCTCGGGATCCTCCCCCACCCACCAGGCCGCGGAGGCGACCCCGCCGGCGAAGGGCTCGGTGAAGGTGGTGCGCACGGTCGCCGAGGGCCTCAAAACCCCCTGGGGCCTCGCCCCGCTCCCGGACGGGGACCTGCTCGTCTCTTCCCGGGACGAGGGCACGATCACCCGGGTCGACGGACAGTCGGGCAAGAAGACGGAGCTGGGCCGGGTCTCCGGGGTCTCCGCGGCCGGCGAGGGCGGTCTCCTCGGCATCGCCCTGTCCCCGGACTACGCCTCGGACCACATGGTCTACGCCTACTTCACCTCCGACTCCGACAACCGCGTCGTCAGGATGGTCTACGACGAGCAGAAGGCGTCCGGCGAGCAGCTGGGCGCCCCCGACACCGTCTTCAAGGGCATCCCGAAGGGCTTCATCCACAACGGCGGTCGGATCGCGTTCGGCCCGGACGGCATGCTGTACGCGGGCACCGGTGAGAGCGGCAACACCGGTCTGGCCCAGGACCGCAAGTCCCTGGGCGGCAAGATCCTGCGTCTGACCCCGGAGGGCGACCCGGCCCCGGGCAACCCGTTCCCCGACTCCCCTGTGTATTCCTACGGCCACCGCAATGTGCAGGGCCTCGCCTGGGACTCCAAACAGCGCCTGTTCGCCTCGGAGTTCGGCCAGGACACCTGGGACGAGCTGAACGCGATCAAGCCGGGCGACAACTACGGCTGGCCCACGGCGGAGGGCAAGTCGGACGACAAGCAGTTCCACAACCCGATAGCGCAGTGGCACACGGACGACGCCTCCCCCAGCGGTGTCGCCTACGCCGAGGGCTCGGTCTGGATGGCCGGTCTGAAGGGCCAGCGCCTGTGGCGGATCCCTTTGAAGGGCACGGCGGCCTCGGCCGACCCGCAGTCGTTCCTGAAGGGTGAGTACGGCCGGCTGCGCACGGTGGTCTCCGCCGGCGGGGACAAACTGTGGCTCGTCACCAGCAACACCGACGGTCGCGGCAGCCCGAAGGCGGGGGACGACAAGATCCTGGAGATACAGGTCAGCTAGCCGGACGCTCGCCCAAGTCTTCGTTCGAGCCCTCGTCCTCGTCCGGCTTGGGCCTGCGGACGACGACCTTCCCGGACGTGAGATCTATCGGTCCGCGTCCGGGGTCACCGTCGCCGACGTCCTCGCGGGTCAGCTCCAGCCGCTTCTGCTCGTCATGGGTGTGCTTGCGGCCGGGCGCGAACAGTTCCTCGAACATGTTGAACATGCGGCCTCCCCAGCCGGTCTCCTACACGGTACGCCTCACTGTGTGACCGGCGCGTGGAGAGCCTCTGCCGGGAACAGTCCCAGCCGGTGCGCCACCGCCGCCGCTTCCCCCCGTCCGGAGACGCCGAGCTTGGCGAGGATGTTGGACACGTGGACGCTGGCCGTCTTCGGGGAGATGAAGAGTTCCTCGGCGATCTGGCGGTTGGTGCGGCCGAGGGTGACCAGGCGCAGGACGTCGCGTTCGCGGCCGGTGAGGCCGAGAGAGCGGAGCGGGTCGGACCGGTCGAGCACCGGGACCACCGCGGTCAGGGCGAGGCGGGCGCGTTGGGCGAGCAGCGTGACCGCGTCGGCGAGGGGCCGGGCGCCGAGATGCTCGGCGGCGGCATGGGCCAGGCGCAAAAGTTCGGTGGCCCGGTCGCGCTCGGGCTGTTCGGCGCCGCCGGGTACGGACAGGAGGGCCTCGGCGAGCCGGTGGCGGACGCGGGCGAGGTCAAAGGGGCGCCCCAGGGGCTCGACGGCGGTGATGGCCTCGCACCAGTGGTCCGGGGTGTCGGCGCTCTCGGCGCGCAGCAGTTCGGCGCGCAGCCAGCGTTCGTGGGCCAGCCAGACGGGCGCGTTGGTGGCGAGGGGCCTGGCGGCTTCCCGGATGCGGTCGAGGATCTTCGTGCGGTCCTGTTCGGCGACGGGCAGGCCGAGGCTGTCTGCCTCCATGGTGGCGGCGGTGAGCAGCAGGGGCCAGGCGTAGCGCTGGGTGCCGGGCGGGAAGCCGGAGTCCAGGACGCGTTCGAGTTCGGCGCGGGCGTCCAGGAGACGGCCTTCGCCGGCGGCGATACCGATGGTGATGTCGGCGAGGGGGAGTTCATGCTGGGGGGCCTGGTCGTGGGAGCCGAAGTAGCGGCGTGCAGAGGCCAGTTGACGTGCGGCTTCGGTCAGTTCGCCGCGGGCGAGCGAGAGCGCCGCCCGGTTCACGGCGTGGAAGCCGCGGGGCTTGGCGCTCTGGCCGACACGCTCGGCCTGGGAGGCGGCTTCCGCGGCCCGGTCCCAGTGGCCCAGGGAGTAGAGGGACTCGGCGAGGTTCCCCCACATCCAAGCCTCCTTGTCGGAGAGACCGTGCCGTCGTGCGTGGGTCAGCCCTTCCTGGAGGACCTCCACGGCTTCCCGGGAGCGGCCGATGCTCTCGAGGGAGGAGGGCAGGTTGACGTAGGCGCGGCTGGCGACACTGGGGATGCCGTCGTCGAGGGTCCTGCGCAGCACGTCGAACATCTCGTCGAGGCCGGTCTCGACGCTGCCGGACTCCACCACCAGGCCGGCGAGGGTGAGGCGCGCGTTCATCTCGATCTCGCGGGCGCCGACCATGCGGGCGTAATCCACCGCGCGTTCGGCGGCCGAGAAGGCCTCCGGGCCGGGGACGTGCACATGGGACCAGTTGGCGACGGTGGACAGGACCTCGGCGTGCACCTCGGACGGCGGCAGGCCGCGGACCAGGTCCTCGGCGGTGGCCAGTTCGGCCCAGCCGTCGCCGCGGGCCAGCCCCTGGACGAGGTGGGAGCGCTGGACCCAGAACCAGGCCGCGCGCAGGGGGTCCCCGTCGTCCTCCAGGAGGTGCAGCGCCCGCTTGGTGATCTTCAGGGCGCGTTCGCGTTCGCCGCCCAGGCGCCCGGCGACGGCGGCCTCGGCCATCAGGTCGAGGTAGCGCAGCGGGGTGGTGGCCGGGACGCAGCCACAGGGCGGGTAGACCTCGGTGTAGTCGACGGGGCGCAGGGCGGCCCGGACGTCCTCGGGGGCGGTGTCCCACAGCTCCATCGCGCGTTCCAGGAGCCGGAGTTGTTCGGAGTAGGCGTGCCGGCGACGGGCGGTGACGGAGGCGTCCAGGACGGCGGGCAGCGCCTTCGCGGCGTCGTGGGCGCGGTACCAGTAGCTAGCCAGGCGCATGACCCGTTCGTCGGCGGGGACGAGTGTGGGGTCGGCCTCCAGGGCTTCGGCGTAACGGCGGTTGAGGCGGGAGCGTTCACCCGGCAGCAGGTCGTCGGCGACGGCCTCGCGGACCAGGGAGTGCCGGAAGCGGTAGCCGTCGCCGTCGGGCGCCGGGATGAGGATGTTGGCGTTCACGGCGACCCGCAGCGCCTCGATGAGGTCGTCCTCGGCGAGCCGGGTGACGGCGGCGAGCAGCCGGTACTCCACGGTGGATCCGCCCTCGGCGGCGACCCGGGCGACCCGCTGGGTGCTCTCGGGCAGCCCCTCGACGCGGACCAGGAGCAGGTCCCGGAGCGAGTCGGTGAGGCCGGTGCCGCAGCCCTCGGTGGCGCAGACGGCGAGTTCCTCGACGAAGAAGGCGTTGCCGTCGGAGCGTTCGAAGATGTCGTCGACCTGGGCGGGGTTGGGTTCGGTGGCGAGGATTCCGGCTATCTGACGGCTGACCTCGTCCCGGTTGAAGCGGCCGAGTTCGATGCGGCGGACCGTGCGCAGCCGGTCGAGTTCGGCGAGCAGGGGGCGCAGCGGGTGGCGGCGGTGGATGTCGTCGGAGCGGTAGGTGGCGAGGACGACCAGGCGGCCGGTGCGCAGGGTGCGGAAGAGGTAGGCCAGGAGGTGGCGGGTGGAGGCGTCGGCCCAGTGGAGGTCCTCCAGGGCGACGACGACGGTGCGCTCGGCGGCGACGCGTTCCAGGAGGCGGGCGGTGAGTTCGAAGAGGCGGGCCAGGCTCTCCTCGTCGTGGCGGCCGGTGCCCCGGGCGGGGATCGCCTCCCCGACCTCGGGCAGCAACCTGGCCAGTTCCTCCTCCTGACCCGCGGCCGCGGCGGCCAGTTCGTCGGGCAGGGCCCGGCGCAGGGCGCGCAGGGCGGTGGAGAAGGGTGCGAAGGGCAGTCCGTCGGCGCCGATCTCCACGCAACCGCCGAGGGCGACGACCGCACCCTGCCGGCAGGCGGCGGTGGCGAACTCCTCGACGAGCCGGGTCTTGCCGACGCCGGCTTCCCCGCCGAGCAGCAACGCCTGGGGCTCTCCCGCGGCGGCGCGGGCGAGCGCCTCGTTCAGGCTGTTCAGCTCTTCGGCGCGGCCGACGAACACGGGACTGACGGACCTGGTCTCCACGGGCCTGAGCATGACACGCGGGTCCGACAGGACGGCACTCGTTTTCGGGGCGGGCCCGGGTTCCCAACCGGCCCCGGTCGCGGGGAGGACGGCCGCGGTGGTGACCGCGGGGACGGGCAGAGCCGTACGGCCGTCCTCCCTTCCCCCGGCGCTCACGCCGTGCGCAGGAACCGGTGCCGCCGGGGGCGGCCGGTATGCGAATCTCCCCCAGTGCCGAAAGCCTGGGAGGTGCCCCCATCCGCGGTGCGTTCGGCGGCTTCGCGGCGGGCGGCGCGGCGGCCGCGCAGGGTCTCGCGGACGAGCCGCTCGTGCTCGGCCTGGCGGATGAGTTCGGCGGAGCGGTACTGGGAGAGTTCGTACTCGGCATACATGGCGTGGTCCTTTTCGGAGTCGGTTTCGGGCTTCGCTTTCTGCGATGCCTCTACCTTCGTCTCCGAGGGGGGTGCGCCACATCGGGAGAGTTCCGCATCTTCGGGGGAGCCAGGGGCCTTAGACGCGCGGGAGGGGCCTCAGGAGCTCCGTAAGGTACCTACGGATGCCCTAAGGCCCCTCGTGACCTGCGGTTGTTCAGCTCGTGGAGGGCAGGTCCAGCAGGATGCCGGTGTACTTGAGGACGGCCAGGAGCAGGCCGACGACCCCGAGCGCGACGCCGCCCCAGGCGACGGACTTGATCCACACGGCCTGCGGCTTGCCGGGAGCACCGAAGGCGGGCCGGGCCAGCACGCCGACACCGACGACCAGGGCGAGCAGCGCGAAGAGGCCGCCCCACAGCGCGGTGGTCTGCCAGGCGTCGCCGTAGACCTCCTTGACCTGCTTGGCGACGCTCGCGGTGGACGAGGTCTGGAGCTGGCCGACGAGGGTCTCGCGGGCGGCGGCCACGGTGCCGATCCAGCTGCCGGTGAGCGAGACCAGACCGAGCGCGGCGGAGACGACGGCGCCCGCGCCCTGGCCGACGCCGGTGGGGCCCTCCTCCCCGGCGACCTCGGGCAGCTCGCCCTCGTCGTCGGCGGTGACCTCGTCGTCGGCCGTGGTGTCCTCGGCCTCCGTCACCTCGTCGGTCTTGGCGACGCTCACCTTCTGCTCGTCGGTCGTGGCCTCGGCGCCCGTCTCGGCACCGGTTTCGTCAGCTGTCTTCGTTCCCATGTCGGGCACCGTACGGATCCTGTCTGAGAGGTTTCTTAATGATCGTTCCGGGCTGCACGCGCACGTGCCTCACGCCACTCGGGGGCGAGAATCGACCACACCTCGAGGTCGTGCCGTACGCCACGATAGGGGTGCGCCTGACGGCGGACTCCGTCGCGGGTCATGCCCAGGCGGCGGGCGACGTTGATGCTGGCCGTGTTTCCGGACGCGGCGACCCATTCGATCCGGTGGATTCCGCGTTCCTCGACCACCCAGTCGATCAGCACCCGCATGGCCCGGGTGATCAGTCCGCGGCCGGTCGCGGCGGGCTCCAGCCAGCAGCCGACCTCGCAGTTGCCCTGCTCGGCGTCGAGGTTCAGGGTCAGGACTCCGCCGACGAGCTTTCCGTCCAGCCAGATGCCGTGGTAGCCGCCGGTGTCGTCGGCGCGCATCCGGGCGTAGCGCTGGAGCGTCTCGCGCGCGGAGGCCACGTCGACGGCCTGGGAGCCGAAGGGGATGAACTGCCCGATGAACTCGCGGCCCCGCTCCAGGTTGGCCAGGAACTCCTCCGCGTGCCACGGCTCGAGGGGCCGCAGTTCGGCCCGGTCGTCACCCAGCGATATCGCGTACATCCCCGTCCCGCTCCTTCTCCAGCTCCTCCACGACCTCGTCCAGCCTTTCATGCGCGGCACGGCATTCGGGCGGTTCGATGCTGATGCGCGGCATCCGGCGGTCCAGCCAGCCCGGCAGCCACCAGTTGGCGCCGCCGAGCAGGTGCATGAGGGCGGGCACCAGCAAGGTGCGCAGGACGAAGGCGTCGAGGGCCACGGCGGCGGCGAGCGCGATGCCGAACATGGCGATCACGCGGTCGCCGCTGAGGACGAAGGCGAGGAAGACGGAGATCATGATGACCGCCGCGGAGTTGATCACCCGGCTGGTCTCGGCGAGGCCGACGCGGACGGCCCGCCGGTTGTCGCCGGTCTCCAGCCACTCCTCGTACATCCGGCTGACCAGGAACACCTGGTAGTCCATGGAGAGCCCGAAAAGCACCGAGACCATGATCACGGGAAGGAAGGGTTCGATGGGCCCGGCGCGGCCCAGCCCCAGCAGTTCGCTCCCCCAGCCCCACTGGAAGATCGCCACGACCACTCCGAAGGCGGCGGCGACGGCGGCGACGTTCATCGCCGCGGCCTTCAGCGGGATGCCGACGGAGCGGAAGGCGAGCAGGAGCAGCAGACAGCCCAGGCCGATGACGACGCCGACGAACAGGGGCAGTTTGCCGACGATGACGTCCGCGAAGTCGTCGTAGGAGGCGGTCATCCCGCCGACGTGGATGTCGAGCGTGGTGCCGGTCTCGGCGCGCGGCAGCACGTCGGTGCGCAGCCGGTCCACGAGGTCGCTGGTCTGCTGGGACTGAGGGGCCGAATCGGGGACGATCGTGAAATAGGCGAGGTCGCCGCCGGTGTCGTAGGTCACCGGAGTGGTGGAGGCGATGCCCTCGGTGGTGCGCAGGGTCGCGTCGAGGTTGTCGAGGAGGAGCTTGTCCTCGGCACCGTCGACCGGGGTCACCAGCGTCAGCGGACCGTTGACACCGGGGCCGAAGCCCCGCGCGAGCAGGTCGTAGGCCTGCCGGGTGGTCGAGGACCGCGGGTCGTTGCCCTGGTCGGAGCTGCCGAGGCGCAGGCCCAGGGTGGGCAGGGCGAGGACGGTGATGACCAGCAGGGCGATCGCGCCGAGCAGCTTGGGGTGCCGTTCGACGAACGCGGACCAGCGGTGGGCGAACCCGGTCGGCAGTTCGGGCTGGGGCCCGTGCTCGGTGAGCCGGCGCCGCTCGCGCCGGCTCAGGGCACGCATGCCGATGAGGGAGAGCAGGGCGGGCAGCAGGGTCACCGACGCGGCGACGGTGAGGACGACGGTCAGGGAGGCGGCGATCGCGACGCCGTTGAGGAAGCCGAGCCGGAGGATCAGCATCCCCAGCAGGGCGATGCACACCGTGGCACCCGCGAAGACGACGGCGCGCCCGGTGGTGGTGACGGCGTTCTCGATGGACTCGGTGACGCTCAGCCCGCGTTTCAGGCCGCGCCGGTGTCTGGTGACGATGAAGAGCGCGTAGTCGATGCCGACGCCGAGCCCGATCAGCATGCCGAGCATGGGCGCGAAGTCGGCGACGGTCATGGCGTGTCCGAGCAGCACGATCCCGGCGTACGCGGTGCCGACGCTCACCAGCGCGGTGGCGATGGGCAGCAGGGAGGCGGCGAGCGAGCCGAACGCCAGGAACAGCACGAGGGCGGCGACGAACACGCCGACGATCTCGGCGACATGCCCGCCCGAGGACTCGGTGAGGGCGACGGCGCTGCCGCCCAGCTCCACCTGGAGCCCGTCGGCCTCGGCGTCCTTGGCGGTGTCCACCACGGCCTTCGGCTCGGAGGCGTCGATGTCCTCGGCCGAGTCGTCGAAGGTGACGGTGGCGTACGCGGTGTGCCCGTCGGCGCTGACCCGGCCGGCGCCCGGGTCGTCGTACGGGCCGACCACGGCGGCCACGCCGGGCAGGTCCGCGATCCTGCCCAGGGTCGCGGTCATCGTCTGCTCGACGTCGGCGTCCCGGACCGAGCCCGAGGTGACGTGCCAGACGACGGTGTCGCTGTCGCCGTCAAGTTGCGAGAAGCCGTCCTGGAGCAGCTGGGTGGCACGGCCCGACTCGGTGCCCGGGACCTCGTAGTCGTTCGAGTAGGCGGACCCGGCGACGGCGGCGCCCGCGCTCACTCCGCCGAGGGCGAGGAGCCACAGGAGAACGACGACCAGGCGTCGTCGGACACACCAGCGTGCGAGGGCTGCCACGAATGTGCTCCCAGGGATGGTGAATTGTGGATCTTTGACCGGGAACAGTCGTTCATGTGGTGAACAGCCCGCAAAGAACGCATGAGCAATGTGTGCACCACTCTTGCAGGCAAAAGTGATCGTTTACCGCGATCGTGCGCTTGTTCACAGGAGTGGGAGGCAGATCACAGGACAGTAACGGTCACTCTGTCACGTCCGCCGGACCTCAGTCGAACTGGTCGCCCCATGCCATCACCATCACACCGACGATCAGCAGCCACAGCGCTCTGCGGGTGCGTCCCCGGGAGCCAAGGACCGCCGCGAGCGCGCACACGACGGCGCCGAAGGCGTAGGCCGTCGGCACGAGCGCGGGGTCGGAGCCGGCCGCCCGGAGCGCCGCCGCGGCCAGACCGGCGAGCGCCAGCAGGGCGCCGGTGCCGGAGGCCGTCCAGCGGGCCCGCCGCGCGTCCAGCCCCTGGCCGTCGTACTCCTCCTGTATGTCGGATGGCTCGGAATTCGCAGGACCGTTCATGGCGGGCGAGCGTAGCGTGTTCCGCTGAGACTGCCGGGCCTTCTCAGGCCCCCGACCGAAGCAGGTGCATTGTTTGAGCGTCCGACCGAGCTCCGCCGTACCCCTTTCCGTCTCTCAGGACTCAAGGAGCCCGTTCACCGATGCCAGACGACATCACCCCGAGGACCTCGCAGACCTCGAATGAGGACCTCACCCGGCGGCTGACCCAGGCCCGTTACCCCCGCAGCAACAGCTACGACGCCCGCTGGGTCGTCGAGAACCAGATGGGCCCGAACGCGCTGTGGCTGCTGGAGTGGCTCGCGCCCGCCCTGGGCCTGGACACCCTGCGCCCCTGCGCCCGCGTGCTCGACCTGGGCTGCGGCCGGGCGATGACCTCGGTCTTCCTGGCCAGGGAGTACGACGTCCAGGTCACCGCGGCCGACCTGTGGGTCAAGCCCGACGAGAACGCGAAGCGCATCGCCGAGGCCGGTTTCGCCGACCGGGTGCTGCCCGTGCACGCCGAGGCGCACGACCTGCCGTTCGCCGAGGCGAGCTTCGACGCGATCGTGAGCATCGACGCGTACCAGTACTTCGGCACGAACGACCTCTATCTGCCCACGCTGACCCGGCTGTTGAAGCCGGGCGGGAAGATCGGGATCGTCGTGCCCGCGGTACGGGAGGAGCTCACGGGGGACGAGCCCCCCGAGCACCTCAAGCCCTTCTGGGACCCCGGTTTCTGGGCGTTCCACTCCGCCGACTGGTGGCGGCGCCAGTGGACGCGCAGCGGGGCCATCGAGGTCGAGACCGCCGAGTGGCAGCCCGACGGCTGGAAGGACTGGCTGCTGTGGAGCGAGGTCTGCGCCGCGGAGAGCCCCTACCCGTGGATGGCCGACATGGCCCGCGACTCGGTGGATCTGATGCACGCCGACGAGGGCCGGACGCTCGGATTCGTACGGCTCGTAGGACGCCGTAAGTAGCCGTACGGCCCCGGAGGACCTGTCCTCCGGGGCCGTACCGCGTGGTTTCGCTCAGCCTTCGCTGACGCCCAGCTTCTCCAGGATCAGTTCCTTGACGCGGGCCGCGTCGGCCTGACCGCGGGTCGCCTTCATGACGGCGCCGACCAGGGCGCCGGCCGCGGCGACCTTGCCGGAGCGGATCTTGTCGGCGATGCCCGGGTTGCCGGCGATGGCCTCGTCGACGGCCGTGCCCAGCGCCGAGTCGTCCGACACGACCTTCAGGCCGCGCTTGTCGACGACCTCGTCCGGGGTGCCTTCGCCCGCGAGGACGCCTTCGATGACCTGGCGGGCCAGCTTGTCGTTGAGGTCACCCTTCGAGACCAGCTCGGTGACCCGGGCGACCTGCGCCGGGGTGATGGCCAGCTCGTCGAGCGCCTTGCCGGACTCGTTGGCGCTGCGGGCGAGTTCGCCCATCCACCACTTGCGGGCGGAGGCCGCGTCGGCACCCTCGTCGATCGTGGCGACGATCAGGTCCAGGGCGCCGGCGTTGAGGATCGCCTGCATGTCCAGGGCCGTGATGCCCCACTCGGCGACGAGCCGGTTGCGGCGCACCAGCGGCAGCTCGGGCAGCGCGGCCCGGATCTCCTCGACCCACTCACGCGAGGGGGCCACCGGAACGAGGTCCGGCTCGGGGAAGTACCGGTAGTCCTCGGCCTCCTCCTTCACGCGGCCCGAGGTCGTGGACCCCGTGTCCTCGTGGAAGTGCCGGGTCTCCTGGATGATCGTCCCGCCACTGCTCAGGACGGCCGCGTGCCGCTGGATCTCGAAACGGGCCGCGCGCTCCACGGACCGCAGCGAGTTGACGTTCTTCGTCTCGGAACGCGTGCCGAACTTCTCGGTGCCGTTCGGGCGCAGCGACAGGTTCACGTCGCAGCGCATCTGCCCCATCTCCATGCGGGCTTCCGAGACGCCGAGCGCCTTGATGACCTCGCGCAGCTCACGGACGTACGCCCGCGCGACCTCGGGGGCACGCTCGCCCGCGCCCTCGATCGGCTTGGTGACGATCTCGATGAGCGGGATGCCGGCGCGGTTGTAGTCCAGGAGCGAGTGCGAGGCGCCGTGGATACGGCCTGTCGCGCCGCCCACGTGGGTCGACTTGCCGGTGTCCTCCTCCATGTGGGCGCGTTCGATCTCCACACGGAAGGTCTCGCCGTCCTCCAGCTGGACGTCGAGGTAGCCGTTGAAGGCGATCGGCTCGTCGTACTGGGAGGTCTGGAAGTTCTTCGGCATGTCCGGATAGAAGTAGTTCTTCCGGGCGAAGCGGCACCACTCGGCGATCTCGCAGTTCAGCGCGAGACCGATCTTGATGGCCGACTCGATGCCGATCGCGTTGACGACCGGGAGCGCGCCGGGCAGGCCGAGGCAGGTGGGGCAGGTCTGCGTGTTGGCGTCCCGGCCGAGCTCGGTCGAACAGCCGCAGAACATCTTGGTCTTGGTGCCGAGTTCGACATGGACCTCAAGGCCCATGACGGGGTCGTACGACGCGAGAGCGTCCTCGTACGACACCAGGTCGGTCGTGGTGGTCACGGTGTAACTTCCCTCTCAGCCCAGCAGGACGTCGTCGTCGCCCAGCCGCTTCAGCTCGCGGTACAGGATGGCGAGGCCGGTGACGATGGCGACGGCGGACACGGTGGCGTCGATCAGGACCAGCGTGTCCTTCTCGGCGCGGGCCTTCTTGAGCCGCTTGGCGACGCCGATCGCGCCGAACGCGGTCCCGGCGATGGACAGGTACGTGCCGGACTTGGACTTCTTGAAGTCCTTCGCCTTGGTCAGCTTGCTCACAGCGACGGTGCCTCCTCCAGGAGCGGGTGCCCCCACCTTTCCACGAAGGCGGCCTCGACGGCGGCGCCGACCTTGTAGAGCCGGTCGTCCTTCAGGGCCGGGGCGATGATCTGCAGACCGACCGGGAGGTTGTCCTCCGGGGCGAGGCCGCACGGCAGCGACATGGCCGCGTTGCCCGCGAGGTTGGTCGGGATGGTGCACAGGTCGGCCAGGTACATCGCCATCGGGTCGTCGGCGCGCTCGCCGATCGGGAAGGCGGTGGTCGGGGTCGTCGGGGAGACGATCACGTCGACCTGCTCGAAGGCCTTCTCGAAGTCACGCGTGATGAGCGTGCGGACCTTCTGCGCGGACCCGTAGTAGGCGTCGTAGTAGCCGCTCGACAGGGCGTACGTGCCGAGCATGATCCGGCGCTTGACCTCGGGGCCGAAGCCCTCCGCGCGGGTCAGCGAGGTGACCTCCTCGGCGGAGTGCGTGCCGTCGTCGCCGGTCCGGCGGCCGTAGCGCAGGCCGTCGAAGCGGGCGAGGTTGGAGGAGCACTCGGACGGCGCGATCAGGTAGTACGCGGAGAGCGCCAGGTCGAAGGACGGACAGTCCAGCTCGACGATCTCGGCGCCCAGCTCCTTGAGGAGCGCGACCGACTCGTCGAAGCGCTGGATGACACCGGCCTGGTAGCCCTCGCCGCGGAACTGCTTGACGACACCGACGCGCATGCCCTCGACGCTGCCGTTGCGGGCGGCCTCGACGACCGCGGGGACCGGGGCGTCGATCGACGTGGAGTCCAGCGGGTCGTGCCCGGCGATCACCTCGTGCAGCAGCGCCGCGTCCAGGACCGTACGGGCGCAGGGGCCGCCCTGGTCGAGGGAGGAGGAGAAGGCGACCATGCCGTAGCGGGAGACCGCGCCGTACGTCGGCTTCACGCCGACCGTGCCGGTGACGGCGGCGGGCTGGCGGATGGAGCCGCCGGTGTCGGTGCCGATGGCCAGGGGGGCCATGTGCGCGGCCAGCGCGGCGGAGGAGCCACCGCCGGAGCCGCCCGGGATGCGGGTGAGGTCCCAGGGGTTGCCGGTCGGGCCGTAGGCGCTGTTCTCGGTGGAGGACCCCATGGCGAACTCGTCCATGTTGGTCTTGCCGAGGATGACCACGTCGGCGGCCTTGAGCCGCTTGGTGAGCGTCGCGTCGTACGGCGGGATCCAGCCCTCGAGGATCTTCGAACCGACGGTCGTCGGGATGCCCTCGGTGGTGAAGATGTCCTTCAGTGCGAGCGGGACACCGGCGAGCGGGCCGAGCTTCTCGCCCCTCTCGCGCTTCTCGTCGACGGCGCGGGCCTGCGCGAGCGCGCCCTCGCGGTCGACGTGCAGGAAGGCGTGCACCTTCTCGTCGACGGCCTCGATCCGGGCCAGGTGGGCCTCGGTGACCTGCACGGCCGTGAGCTCACCGGAAGCGATCTTCTCGGCGGTCTCGGCGGCGGTGAGCTTGATGATGGTGACGTTGTCCGTCATGGCGGTTAGTCCTCCCCCAGGATCTGCGGCACCTTGAAACGCTGCTGCTCCTGGGCCGGGGCGCCGGAGAGCGCCTGCTCGGGGGTGAGCGACGGACGGACCTCGTCCGCGCGCATGACGTTCGTCAGCGGGAGCGGGTGCGAGGTCGGCGGTACGTCTTGGTCGGCGACCTCACTGACGCGTGCGACCGCGCCGATGATGTCGTCCAGCTGTCCTGCGAAGTGCTCGAGCTCTTCGGGCTTCAGCTCCAGACGCGCCAGCCGTGCGAGGTGGGCGACCTCCTCGCGCGTGATGCCAGGCATGCAGCGATCCTCTGGGGTGGGTGAGTGTGTGGTTTGGGGCCAATCCTATGGGTCACGGCCGGATGGCCGTTAAACGGTTTCCCGTGGCCGAGCGCAACGGGCAGCCCCCATACCGCACCAAAGGATGCCTGGACAGGTCACTCCGCCGCAGGCAGCGCCGCCCTCGGCCGCTGCCAGCCCCGCGACCCGCGCGCCAGCAGCCACGCCGTGGTCTCCTCGGGCGGCATCGCCGCCGCCACCAGCCAGCCCTGTACGGCGTCGCAGCCCATGTCGCGCAGCCGCTCCCAGGTCTCGTCGTCCTCCACTCCCTCGGCCACGACCAGGAGGCCCAGGGAGTGGGCGAGGTCGACCGTGCAGCGGACGATCTCCGCGTCCTCGGTGTCGACGGCCAGCTTGGCCACGAAGGAGCGGTCGATCTTCAGTTCGCTGACGGGGAGGCGGCGGAGGTGGACCAGGGAGGAGTAGCCGGTGCCGAAGTCGTCCAGGGACATCTTCACGCCGTGCCCGGTCAGTGCGGCGAGGGTGTCCGCGGCCCGTGAGGGGTCCTCCAGGAGGACGTGTTCGGTGATCTCCAGCTGGAGGGCGCCCGCGGGGACGCCGTGCCGGGCGAGGCGCGCGGCCACCGAACCGGCGAAGCCCGGGGTGTGCACGTCACGCGGGGAGACGTTGACCGCCACCGGGACGTACAGACCCTGCGCCCGCCATTCGGCGACCTGGGCGAGAGCCGTGTCGAGGACGTACTCGGTGAGGTAGGGCATCAGCCCGGACGACTCGGCGATCGCGATGAACTCGTCCGGCGGCACCTTCCCGCGCTCCGGGTGCACCCAGCGCACCAGGGCCTCCAGACCGGCGACCTGTCCGTCGAAGCGCACCTTGGGCTGGTAGTGCAGCTGCACCTCGTGCGCGTCCAGGGCCCGGCGCAGATCGCCCAGGAGGCCGAGCCGGTCGGGGGTGTTGGAGTCCCGCTTCGACTCGTAGACCTCTACGCCCGTACGGTCCCGCTTGGCCTGGTACATCGCCACGTCCGCCCGTCGCAGCAGCCCCTCGGCGTCCACGGCGTGGTCGGGGAAGACGGCGACCCCGGCGCTGGCCTCCAGGACGAGGGTGAGCCCGTCGAGGTCGAGCGGGGAGCTGAGGGCCGCGACCAGGTTGCGGGCGACCCGGGTCGCGGAGGTCGTGGAGTCGGCTATCGGCAGTAAGACGGCGAACTCGTCGCCGCCGAGCCGAGCGGCCTCCGCCCCGCGCGGCAGCGCGAGCCGCAGCCGGTCGGCGATCTGGAGGAGCAGCCGGTCACCGGCGAGGTGGCCCAGGGTGTCGTTGACCGAGCGGAAACGGTCGAGGTCGATGAGCATGAGGGCGGCCCGGGCATCGATGCGCTCGGCGTCGTCCAGGGCGCTCCAGATGCGCTCCAGGAGCCACTGCCGGTTGGGCAGTCCGGTCAGCGGGTCGCGCAGTTGCTCCTCGGCGCGGGCCCGGGCCATCCACAGGGTGGAGTCCAGGGCGATGAGGGGGATCGAGAACAGCGGGAGCAGCACCGGCTTGGCGGTGGCGACCACGCAGACCAGCGGGGCGATGCCGAGCAGCGCGACCGCGACCAGGCCCTGTCTGACCAGGGCGGTGCGGGCCACGGTGGGCAGACCGGCGTGGCCGGAGGAGTGCAGGTACCAGCCCAGGGCCCGGGTGACCGCGAGATAGGCCACGGCGACCAGGACCACCTCGGGACCGGTGTAGAAGGTCCAGGTGTCGGGGTTCCAGGGGGTCTCGACGGACGGCGACTGGCCGAACGCGGCGAGGACCAGGGCGCCGGCGGCTATGCCGAGGATGTCCACCGCGCCGTGCAGGATGCCCTGCCGCCAGCGGTGGCGCCTGGCTATGCCGACCAGCAGCACGACGGTGAGGCTGACCAGGCCGGCGGACACCCAGCCGTACAGCAGCAGGACGGCGAGGGTCAGGGCGGCGCCCGAGCCGGTGCCGCCCCACCAGCGGGCCCGGCCGAGGGCGACCAGATGGCCGACGATGACACCGGTCAGTACGGCCAGCGACCATCCGACGGTGCCGGACGGGAAGAGTGCGTGGCCGCCGGTGAACGCCCGGTAGAAGCCCGCGCCCAGCACGAATCCGGCCGCCGAGACGACCGTCGTGGGCAGTGCGGGCCAGGACAGGTGCCGCTCGGTCTCGGGGTCCGGCACGCCGGGGGCGCGCTCGGCGGTGAGCTGTGCGGCGCCGGGGCCGCCGGCCGCGCTGTACTGTCCGGCCGCGTACGGTCCGGCGGCGCGACCCTCCGCGCCCGGATGCTCCGAAGGCCGCCCGGCCCACCGGCTCGCCCGCAGGGCGCCGGTGAGCCGGCGCAGCCGTGAGTCCGGGGCGGCGCTCTCGGTCGGTTCCATTCCCGTCCCTCTCACAGCCGGCGGTGCCCACGCCACGCGGCTCGTTCGCCCGACAAAACCCTCGACGGCGCCGCGTTGGAAAACCCTTCCCCCGGCTCATGAGGAGCAAGGGGATGCCCCGACCGCAGCTGGGCACGGCAGGCGCACATCTCAACAGTAGGCCGCAGAAGGCTTCCACGGGCAGCGGTCGTCGACGGTTGCCCGAATGCGCCCCGGCCACCCGTATGCCTCTGGTATGCGCCGATCGGGTGGCCTTCAACCGCGGCTCCTCGCTACTCCTCCGTGGGAAGCGCCACATCGGCGGCCGCTTCGGGACCTTGTTCCAGCAGGACGTCGAAGCCGTCCTCGTTCAGAACAGGCACCTTGAGTTGCATCGCCTTGTCATATTTGGACCCAGGATTGTCACCCACGACGACGAAAGACGTCTTCTTCGAAACCGAACCGGTCACTTTCGCCCCCTTGGACTGCAGCGCCTCTTTGGCCCCGTCTCGGGTGAAGCGCTCCAGGGTGCCGGTGACGACGACGGTGAGCCCTTCGAGGGGTCGCGGGCCCTCGTCCTCCCCCGAGCCCTCCTCCTCCATGCGCACGCCCGCGGCCTTCCACTTGCGCAGGATCTCCTGGTGCCAGTCCTCCGCGAACCACTCCTTGAGGGACTTCGCGATGATGGAGCCGACACCGTCGGTGTTCGCCAGCTCCTCCTCGCTCGCCTGCTCGATGCGGTCGATCGAGCGGAAGTTGCGCGCCAGCGCCTCGGCGGCGACCGGGCCCACATGGCGGATGGACAGACCGGTCAGGACGCGGGCGAGCGGGCGGTCCTTGGCGGCGGCGATGTTCTCCAGCATGGCGACGGCGTTCTTCTTGGGCTCGCCCTGCTGGTTGGCGAAGACCGTGGCGACCTTCTCCTCGCCGGTCTTCGGGTCACGCTTGGGCAGACCGCTGTCCTGGTCGAGGACGTACGCCTTGATGGGCAGCAGTTGCTCGATGGTGAGGTCGAACAGGTCGCCCTCGTCGGTCAGCGGCGGGTCCGAGGGCTCCAGCGGCTGGGTGAGCGCGGCGGCGGCGACATATCCGAAGTGCTCGATGTCCAGCGACTTGCGGCCCGCGAGATAGAACAGGCGTTCGCGCAACTGGGCGGGGCAGGTGCGGGCGTTGGGGCACCGCAGATCGACGTCGCCCTCCTTCATGGGCCTGAGCGCGGTGCCGCACTCGGGGCACTCGGCAGGCATCACGAACTCGCGCTCGCTGCCGTCGCGCAGGTCGACGACCGGGCCGAGGATCTCCGGGATGACGTCCCCGGCCTTGCGCAGCACCACGGTGTCGCCGATGAGGACGCCCTTCAGCTTGACGACGTCCTGGTTGTGCAGGGTGGCGAACTCGACCTCCGAGCCGGCCACCGTCACCGGCTCGACCTGGGCGTACGGCGTGACCCGGCCCGTACGGCCCACGCCCACGCGGATGTTGATGAGCTTGGTGTTGACCTCCTCGGGCGCGTACTTGTACGCGATCGCCCAGCGCGGGGCTCGGGAGGTCGAGCCGAGACGCCCCTGGAGGGGGATCTCGTCGAGCTTGACGACGGCCCCGTCGATCTCGTGCTCCACGGAGTGGCGGTTCTCGCCGAAGTAGGCGATGAACTCCCTTACGCCGTCGAGGCCGTCGACCACCTTGTTGTGCTTGGCGGTGGGCAGGCCCCAGGACTTGAGGAGGTCGTAGCCCTGGGAGAGGCGGGTCATGCCGTCGAAGCCCTCCAGGGCGCCGATGCCGTGCACGACCATGTGGAGGGGGCGGGTGGCGGTGACGCGCGGGTCCTTCTGGCGCAGTGAACCGGCCGCCGCGTTGCGCGGGTTGGCGAAGGGCTTGTCGCCGGCCTCGACCAGCCGGGCGTTGAGCTCCTCGAACTTCTCCATCGGGAAGTAGACCTCGCCGCGGATCTCCACGAGGTCGGGGACCTTGTCGCCGGTGAGACGGTCCGGGATCTCGGCGATCGTACGGACGTTGGGCGTGATGTCCTCGCCGGTGCGGCCGTCGCCGCGGGTGGCCGCGCGGGTGAGACGGCCGTGCTCGTAGGTGAGGTTGACGGCGAGGCCGTCGACCTTGAGCTCGCACAGCAGGTGGTAGTCGGTGGTGCCGACGTCCTTGGCCACCCGCTCCGCCCAGGCCGCCAGCTCCTCGTCGCTGAACGCGTTGTCCAGGGAGAGCATCCGGGAACGGTGCTGGACGGACGTGAACTCGGTCTCGTACGCCCCCGCGACCTTCTGGGTCGGCGAGTCGGGGGTGCGCAGCTCGGGGTACTCGTCCTCCAGCGCCTCCAGGGAGCGCAGGAGCTTGTCGAAGTCGGCGTCGCTGACGACCGGCGCGTCGTTCACGTAGTACCGGAAGCGGTGCTCCTCGATCTGCTCAGCGAGCTGCGCGTGCTTCTCCCGTGCCTCCGAGGGCACCGTCGTCTCCGCTTGCTTGTCGCCGGCCACCGTGTTGTCCTCCCGTTACTCTGGGTTGTCCGCGAGGGATCTCGCCGCCTGGGCGCAGTGGGCGAGAGCCTTGCGCGCGTACTCGGGGGAGGCCCCCGCGAGTCCGCACGACGGAGTGACCGTGACCGCCTCCGCGAGAAGTCCCGGATGCAGCCCCAGCCTGCGCCACAGCGTCCTGACACCCATGACGCTACCGGCAGGGTCTGACAATGCGGTGTCCGTGCCCGGCACGACACCGGCGAAGAGCCTCGTGCCCCCTTCCACCGCCTCGCCGATCGCATCGTCGTCACGCTCGGTGAGGAGCGAGAAGTCGAAGGAGACCGCCGCCGCACCCGCCCTCCGCAGCAGGGCGAAGGGGACGTCCGGTGCGCACGAGTGGACCACGACGGGCCCGTCCGCGTGAACCCCGACGACCTCGCGCAAACCGGCCTCGACGAGCTGCCGGTCCACCGCCCGGTGGGTCCGGTATCCGCTGGCGGACCTCACGTGCCCCCGCAGCACGGCGATGAGGGAGGGCTCGTCGAGCTGGAGCACGATCTGCGCGCCGGGGACCCGGTTGCGGACCTCCTCCAGGTGCAGCCGCAGCCCCTCCGCGAGCGAGGCGGCGAGGTCCCGGCAGGCGCCGGGGTCGGAGAGGGCGACCTCACCGTTCCTCAGCTCCAGCGCGGCGGCGAGCGTCCAGGGCCCGACGGCCTGCACCTTCACCTGTCCCTCGTACCCCTGGGTGAACTCCTCCAGCGCGTCGAGGTCCTCCCCCAGCCAGGACCGCGCCCGCTTGGTGTCCCGGCCCGGCCGGTCCCCGATCCGCCATCCGCTGGGCTCCACGCGCGCGTACAGCTCGACGAGCATTCCCGCGGTACGGCCGATCATGTCGGCGCCGGGGCCGCGGGCGGGCAGCTCGGCCAGGAACGGGAAGTCCTCGAAGGAGCCGGTGGCGGTCCTGGCGGCCTCACGGGCGTCACCGCCGGGGAGGGAGCCGATGCCGGTGGCGGGGGCGAAGCGAATGTCTGCGGTCACGTGTGAAGCCTACGTAGGTGACCGGGTGGTTCTCGCCCCCGTGGGCGCCGTCAGCGACCGGGCCTGACCGTCAGGTCGTTGATCTCCGCGTCCCTCGGGAGGTCGATCGCCGTCAGGATCGCCGTCGCGACCGACTCGGGGTCGATCCACCGCGAGGGGTCGTACTCCTTGCCCTCCTGCTGGTGGACCTTGGCCTGCATGGGGCTGGCGGTGCGGCCGGGGTAGACCGAGGTGACCCGGACGCCGTTCGCGTGCTCCTCGTGGCGCAGGGAGTCCGCCAGGGCCTTGAGGCCGTGCTTGGAGGCGGCGTACGCGGACCAGTCGGCGTGCGCGTTCAGACCCGCGCCCGAGTTCACGAACACCACCTGGCCCCGGGCCGCCCGCAGTTGCGGCAGGAAGTGGCGGGTCAGCTCGGCCGGCGCGATCAGGTTGACGTTCAGCTGGTGACGCCAGGACTTCGGGGTCAGGTCGCCGACGGGGCCGAGGTCGACCACGCCGGCGATGTGCAGCAGGGAGTCCACCTGGTCCGGCAGCGTCTGGTGCGAGAAGGCCCAGCTCAGCTTGTCGGGGTCGGCCAGGTCCCCGACCAGGGTCCGCGCCCCGGGGAACTCCGCGGCCAGCTCCTTCGCACGGCCCGCGTCACGCGCGTGCAGCACGAGCTCGTCCCCGCGCGCGTGCAGACGACGGGCGACCGCCGCGCCGATGCCGGAGCCCGCTCCGGTGATCACATGTGTAGCCATGCCGCCATGCTCGCATCACGGCGTCAGCGGGTACCGAGCGACTCCTCCAGGTACGCCAGCGCCCCCACCGGCTCCTCCGCGAAGAACACCAGGTCGGTGAGCGGGCGGGGCAGGAAGCCCTCGTCCTCCATGCGCCGGAACTGCTCCTTCAGCCCGTCGTAGAAGCCCGCCGTGTTCAGCAGGACGACCGGCTTCTCGGTGTGCCCGTGCTTCTTCAGCTCCAGGATCTCGGTGGCCTCGTCGAGCGTGCCCGTGCCGCCCACCATGATCACCACGGCGTCGGCCTTCTCCAGGAGCAGCTTCTTGCGTTCGGCGAGGTCCTTCGCGATCACCATCTCGTCGACACCCGGGCGGACCTTGGCGGACAGGAACTCCACGGAGACCCCCACGAGCCGGCCGCCCGCCTCCTGCACACCGTCCGCGACCACCTTCATCAGGCCCACGTCCGAACCGCCCCACACCAGCGTGTGGCCGCCCTTGCCCAGCAGCTTCGCGAACTCCCGCGCGGGGCGCGTGTAGCGGTCGTCGAGGTCGGCGGCGGAGAGGAAGACGCAGATTCGCATGAGGTCACCGTACGCGGGAAGAACCAGCGGCCCGCGAGTGCTCTTCCGGTATGGCCGAAGGACACACGATCACCATCGAGCAAGTCGACCGGCACGTGCGCGTGGTGCACGGCGAGCAGATCCTCGCGGAGAGCGAACGAGCCCTGGTGCTGCGCGAGACGGGTTGTCCCCCGCGCTACTACCTCCCCGCCGAGGACGTACGACTCGACCTGCTGACCCCCTCCGACACTCACACCTACTGCCCGTTCAAGGGCACCGCGTCCTACTGGTCGCTCCCGGACGCGCCCGACCTGGTGTGGTCCTATCCCGAGCCGAAGCCCGCCGTCGCCGAGATCAAGGACCACCTCTGTTTCTACGAGGTCGACGTGTCCTGACCGATGACTTCGCCGCCGTACGGCAGTCTCCACAGGCATGGACAAGAAGACCCTCTCGCGCGACGGCACTCCGATCGCGTACGCACGTACCGGGCAGGGCCCGGCGGTCATCCTGGTCAGCGGCGCGATGTCCACGGGCGGCACGGTCGCGCCCCTGGCCGTGCCGCTGTCCGAGCGGTTCGACGTGCTCGTGTACGACCGCCGGGGCCGCGGTGCGAGCGGCGACACGGCTCCCTACGCGGTGGCCCGTGAGGTCGACGACCTCGCCGCGCTCATCGAGACGGCGGGCGGCGAGGCGAGCCTGTGCGGTGTCTCGTCCGGCGGTGCGCTGGTCCTGGAGGCCGCGGCGAGCGGGCTGCCGGTCCGGCGGGTCGCCGTGTACGAGACGCCTTTCGCCGACTTTCTCGACGGCGGCGCCGAGGGCAACGCCGAGTACACCCGACGCCTCGACGCGGCACTCGCCGAGGGGCGGCGCGGGGACGCGGTGGAACTGTTCCTGCGGCTCACCGGCATGGGCGAGGAGATGATCCAGGGCGCCCGCCAGTCCCCCATGTGGCCCGGCATGGAGGCGGTCGCCCCGACGCTCGCCTACGACAACGCGGTCATGGCCGGCGGTCTGGTCCCCCGGGACCGGCTGGCCTCGATCACGGTCCCGGTGCTGGCCGTCGCGGGCGGCGCGAGCCCGGAGTGGATGCGCGAGGGCACCAGGGCGGTCGCGGAGGCGGCCCCGAAGGGCTCGTACCGCGTCCTGGAGGGCCAGACCCACATGGTCGACCCGACCGCCCTGGCGCCGGTCCTGACGGAGTTCTTCACGGACTGACACGGACAGGCACGGCTGGCACGGACTGGCTCGGACTGGCACGGACTGACGTTCCGGCGACGCGTGCGCGGCAGGGCGGTGCGGGGGCTTGGGCGGCGCGCGGGCGCAGGGCGGCGTTCGGCGCGCGCCTCCCAGGCACGTCAGCGCGCCCTGCGGTCTGACGCCCCTGCCCTCCGGCGGGGCGTCAGGCCACGCCCGCCCTCACGCGCACCGTCGTCGCGATCGTCGCCGAGCCCACCACGCGGGTGTCGTCGTACAGGACGATCGCCTGGCCTGGGGCCACCCCGCGGACCGGCTCGGTGAAGGACACCCGCAGCTCCCCGTCCACCAGCTCCGCGGTGACCTCGGTCTCGCCGCCGTGGGCGCGGAGCTGGGCGGTGTAGGTGCCGGGACCGGTCGGGGCCGCGCCGCACCAGCGGGGCTTGATCGCGCTGAGGGCGGTCACGTCCAGGGCGGCGGCCGGGCCGACCGTCACCGTGTTGTTCACCGGAGAGATGTCGAGGACATAGCGCGGCTTGCCGTCGGCGGCCGGGGTGCCGATGCGCAGCCCCTTGCGCTGGCCGATCGTGAAGCCGTACGCGCCCTCGTGGGTGCCGACCTTCGCACCCGACTCGTCGACGATGTCGCCCTCCGCCCGGCCGAGGCGCGAGGCGAGGAAGCCCTGGGTGTCGCCGTCGGCGATGAAGCAGATGTCGTGCGAGTCGGGCTTCTTGGCGACCGCGAGGCCCCGGCGCTCGGCCTCGGCGCGGATCTCGTCCTTGGTGGTGACCGTGTCGCCGAGCGGGAACAGGGCGTGCGCCAGCTGCCTCTCGTCCAGGACGCCGAGGACGTACGACTGGTCCTTCGCCATGTCGGAGGCGCGGTGCAGCTCGCGGGAGCCGTCCGCGAGCGTGACCACCTTCGCGTAGTGGCCCGTGCACACCGCGTCGAAGCCCAGCGCGAGCGCCTTGTCGAGGAGCGCGGCGAACTTGATCTTCTCGTTGCAGCGCAGGCAGGGGTTGGGGGTGCGGCCGGCCTCGTACTCGGCGACGAAGTCCTCGACGACGTCCTCGCGGAAGCGGTCGGCGAGGTCCCAGACGTAGAACGGGATGCCGATGACGTCGGCGGCACGGCGGGCGTCGCGCGAGTCCTCGATGGTGCAACAGCCACGCGCGCCCGTGCGGAACGATTGCGGGTTCGCGGAGAGCGCGAGGTGGACGCCGGTCACGTCGTGGCCGGCTTCGGCGGCACGGGCGGCGGCGACGGCGGAGTCCACTCCTCCGGACATGGCGGCGAGAACGCGAAGAGGGCGCTGCGTGGTGTCAGTCATAACCCTTCAAGAGTACGGGGACGCGGGAACCGGGGCGGCCGGGTATCCGTTGACGACCACATGGGGGCGACAGAGGGTTCCGGGGACGCCGACCGGCGCATCGGCCGGCGGGCCCTGCTCATCGGCGGCGCGGCGGCCGCCGTGGGCACGGCGGTGCTGGCCCGCGACGAGCTGGCGCGGTTGTGGTGGCGGGCGCCGGGAGTGGAGAAGCCGCGGGTCGAGGGCGCGGTCGACTTCGGCGGCGCGCAGTGGGTGGCGGCCTCCGACGCGAACTGGCGGCGCGCGGACCGGCCCGACGACTACGGCATAGACATGGTGATCATCCATGTCACCCAGGGCAGTTTCGCGAGCGCGGTGAAGGTGTTCCAGGACCCGGGCCACGGGGCGGCAGCGCACTACGTCGTCCGCAAGGACGGGCACATCACGCAGATGATCCGCGAGCTGGACGTGGCGTACCACGCGGGCAACCGCGCCTACAACGAACGCAGTGTGGGCATCGAGCACGAGGGTTTCGTCGACCGGCCCGAGGACTTCACGGACGCGATGTACGCGGCCTCGGCGCGGCTCACGGCCCGGATATGCGCGCGGTACGCCATCCCCGTCGACCGCGAGCACATCATCGGCCACGTGGAGGTGCCGGGGACGGACCACACCGACCCGGGCGAACACTGGGACTGGGACCGGTACATGAGGCTGGTGCGGAGGGCCCGGAGCGCCTCCGCCTAGGTATGAACTTCCGGCAAGGATCACGTGTCCGATATGCCCCGCGTCCCGATCATGACCTGCGGATCGTCAACCTGGCTTTTCCTCAAGGGAGTTGACCCGAGCTCCGCTTTCACAGCTTCCCGGGCTCGCACCCAGTTTCGCCCCAGTCCTCGCACAGCCCTTGGGTCGAGGCTCCCCCGCCATGACACACACCACAGACGGCCTGGGGGCCAAGCCCGAGCACTCCAAGGAGAACAGAGGCCACAAGAAGGGTCTGCACCGGCGGAAGTTCCTCGGCGGGATGGCGGGGGTGGGCCTCGGGGCCGTGGGGGCGGCAGGCGCCGCCTTCTCCCTGCTGACCGAGGGCACCCGCAGTAAGGCGGCCGCCGCGACGGACGGCACCCTCACCATCCCGGAGCTGCTGGAGGGCACCGCGTCCGACGGCACGACCACCTTCACGCTCGCGGCACAGACCGGCACCGCCGAGGTGCTCAGCGGCGTCACCAGCAGCACCGCGGGCTACAACCAGTCGTTCCTCGGCCCCACCCTGAAGTGGACCAAGGGCGACACCGTCCTGCTGGACATCACCAACAACCTCTCCGAGGACACCACCGTCCACTTCCACGGCGCCCACGTCCCGGCCAAGATGGACGGCGGACCGCAGAACGCCTTCTCCGCCGGGACGACCTGGTCCCCCACCTTCACGGTCCTGGACGAGGCCAAAACCCTCTGGTACCACCCGCACGCCCTGGGTACCACGGCCAAGCAGGCCACCCACGGCCTGGCCGGGATGATCATCGTGGAGGACGACTCCGACGCCTCCGCCGCGCTGCCCAGCGACTACGGCGTGGACGACATCCCGCTCATCTTCCAGTGCCTGGCCGTGGACAGTGCCGGTGACATCAAGTACGACCAGAGCGGCTATCTCAGCTCCGGCCTCAGCTTCCCGGTGCTGGTCAACGGCGAGAACGTCGACGACACCACCCTCGCCTTCGCCGCGACCAAGACCCGCAACCGCTTCCGGGCGCTCAACGCCTCCCCCTCCGACATCATCACCCTCCAGCGCAGCGACGGGGGCACGCTGACTCAGATCGCCACCGACCAGGGCTATCTGGCGGAGGCGGCCGAGGTGACCACCATCCGGCTGGTGGCCGGGGCGCGCGCCGAGTTCGTCATGGACGTCACCGCGGACGTCACGCTCCAGGTGGTCATCACGACCGGCTGGATCCGCGGCGGCTCCGGCACCTACGACTTCCTCACCGTCACGGCGGGCGGCACCGACACCCCGGACGACCTGCCGAGCACCCTCAACACCATCGAGCGGTACGACACCTCCGACTTCACGGCACGCACCATCACGCTCAGCAACACGGGCGCGACGATGAAGATCAACGGTACGGCCGGGCTCACCATGTCCGGCATGACGATGATCAGCACCACGCTGGGCGCGAAGGAGATCTGGACGATCACCAACGCCAGTCAGCTGGAGCACTCGTTCCATCTGCACGACGTGCCCTACCAGCTCGTCTCAATCAACGGCGAGGAGCCCACAGGGGTCGAACTCGGCTGGTACGACACGTACGAGGTCGTCGGCGGCGGCAAGATCGTGATCGCGATGGAGTTCACGGACTTCGCCGACGACACCTACATGTACATGCTCCACTGCCATCTGCTGCAGCACGAGGACGAGGGAATGATGGCCTCCCTCATGGTGACGGAGAGCTGACATCGGACAACGGCTGCCGTCGGCAGTGCCAGGGCCGACGGCAGCCCCTGCCCCAGCGCGCCGCGCCGCAGCCGCAGCCGCAGCCGCAGCCGCGGGAAGGATGCGGCGAAGGCGAGCGCGGAGGCGATGAGGACCGAGCAGAGGCAGCGGATCAGGGTGCGGCCCGCGATGGGTTCGCAGCACGGTGCCTTCGGGGGCGTAGGCGTTACGTCAGCCCCGCCGCGCGGGCCCGTTCCACCGCCGGGCCGATGGCCTTGGCGACCGCCTCGACGTCCGCCTCGGTGGAGGTGTGGCCGAGGGAGAAGCGCAGGGTGCCGCGGGCCAGGTCGGGGTCGGTGCCGGTGGCCAGCAGGACGTGGCTGGGCTGGGCGACGCCCGCGGTGCAGGCGGAGCCGGTGGAGCACTCGATGCCCTGCGCGTCCAGGAGCAGCAGCAGGGAGTCGCCCTCGCAGCCGGGGAAGGTGAAGTGGGCGTTGGCCGGGAGCCGTCCTCCCGGTGCCGGGTCGCCGCCGAGGATCGCGTCCGGGACCGCCGTACGGACCGCCTCCACCAGGGAGTCGCGCAGGGTGCCGATCTCGGCCTGGAACCACTCGCGCTGTTCGGCGGCGAGGCGGCCGGCCACCGCGAAGGAGGCGATGGCGGGGACGTCGAGGGTGCCGGAGCGGACGTGGCGCTCCTGGCCGCCGCCGTGCAGGACGGGGACCGGGGTCCACTCCCGGCCGAGGACGAGCGCGCCGATGCCGTACGGGCCGCCGATCTTGTGGCCCGACACCGTCATCGCGGCGAGGCCGGAGGCGGCGAAGTCGACGGGGACCTGGCCGAAGGCCTGGACCGCGTCGGCGTGCAGCGGGACGCCGAACTCGGCGGCGACCTCTGCGAGTTCGCGGACCGGCAGGATCGTGCCGATCTCGTTGTTGGCCCACATGACCGTGGCCAGGGCGACGTCGTCGGGGTGGTGGGCGATGGCCTCGCGCAGGGCTTCGGGGTGGACCCGGCCGTGCTTGTCGACGGGGAGGTACTCGACGGTGGCGCCCTCGTGTTCGCCGAGCCAGTGGACGGCGTCGAGGACGGCGTGGTGTTCGACGGGGCTGGCGAGGACCCGCGTCCTTGCGGGGTCCGCGTCCCGCCGGGACCAGTACAGGCCCTTCACGGCGAGGTTGTCGGCCTCCGTGCCGCCGGAGGTGAGGACGATCTCGCTGGGGCGGGCACCGAGCGCCTCCGCGAGGGTCTCGCGGGATTCCTCGACCGTGCGGCGGGCCCTGCGGCCGGAGGCGTGGAGGGAAGAGGCGTTGCCGGTGACGCCGAGGTGGGCGCTGAGCGCCTCGACCGCCTCGGGAAGCATCGGCGTGGTCGCGGCGTGGTCGAGGTATGCCATGGTGACGCCGATTCTACGGGTCGCGGGTGCGCACCCTCAGGCCAGGACCGGCCGCCGCCGCAGGTCTCAGAAGCTCCAGGACGGCGTGCTGTCCAGCTGCATGAAGGCCACCAGGACCAGGAGGTCGGCCACTCCGAGGCCGAGACCCAGGTAGGCGCGGCCGCGGCGGGCGGTGCCGCGCCACAGGGCCACCGCGGCCAGGACGATGGCGATCGGGCCGAGGAAGACGTTGAGGACGAGGAGGCCGACGAGACCGAGGATGAAGGACGCCACGGCCATGCCGTCGGCGTCACGGGCACCGGTCTGCTGGGTGGCCTGCGCGGTGAGCTGCATGGTGATCAGTGCTCCTGGGGACGACGGGGCGGGGGTCAGTGGGCCGAGGTACGGCGGCGGGCGTGGCGCTCGCGGAGCGCGAAGATGCCCAGCCAGGCGGCGATCACGACGGCGGCGACGGCGGTGAAGGTGAGCGGCGCGTGGGCGACGGTGCCCAGGACGACGCCGAGGAGCATGAGTGCGGCGACGAGGAACAGCATGGGACGGATCCCCCTCCGATTCGGCGGTCGTTACGTTTGGGTGAACAGTTGTAGTTACACTTGTTCACTGACTTCAGAGTCTAGCGCGTGTACGGCTTTCCAATTACAGAGAACAGTTGTTAACTGGATGACATGAGTCACACCCTCGGCCTCCGGCAGGCACAGAAGCAGAAGACCCGGCAGGCGCTCCTGGACGCGGCCCTGGGGCTGCTGGAGGAGCAGAGCCTGAGCAGCCTGGGTCTGCGCGAGGTCACGCGTGCCGTCGGCGTCGCGCCGACCGCCTTCTACCGGCACTTCCGCTCCATCGCGGATCTTGGTGTGGCCCTCGTCGAGGAGGCGTTGGGCAGCCTGCACCCGATGATCCGGACGACGGTGTCCACGGCCGACGACCACGGCCAACGCATCAAGCGCGCCATCGAGTTGATCGCCGGCCATGTAGACGCGTACCCCGCTCACGTCCGATTCATCGCCCGTGAACGACATGGCGGAGTCCAGCCGGTCCGGGAGGCCATCCGGGACCAACTGGCCCGGTTCGGGCAGGAGGTGAAGGACGAGCTGGCCAAGGACCCGGTGTCCGGCGGCTGGAGCGAGGACGACCTGCTGATGCTGGCCAACCTCTACGTCGACCAGATGCTGATCACGGCCTCGCTGTTCCTGGAGGCCCTGGAGGCGCCCCCGGAGGAACGGGACCGCGTGTGCCAGGTGGCGGAGCGTCAGATGCGACTGATCAGCATCGGCCGCCAACACTGGCTGGATTAGTCACCACACACAGAGGCGGCACCCCCGTTCACCGGGAGTGCCGCCCCTGCCGTACGGCGTCCTACGCCATGTCAGCTCTTCGTCGCCGCCGCGCTCGGCGCACCGGTGGGCGCACCGCTGGGCGCGCCGCTCGGGGCCGCGCCGCCCGCGCCGCCGCCGGGACCGCCGCAGCCGCCCATGCCGCCGCCCTGGCCACCCTGGCCACCCTGGCCGCCGCCGGGCCCACCGCTCGGGATGCCGGAGGGGGTGCCGCTGGGCGCGCCCGAAGGCCGGGCGGTCGCGTTGCCGGTGGGGGCGCCCGAGGGGGCGCCGCTGGGCATGCCGGACGCGTTGCCGGTGGGGGCCTGACAGTTCTGCCCGCCCGAGGTGCCGCTGTTCGAGGTCGACGACGAGTCGCCCGAGCCGCAGGCCACCAGGGCGAGGGGCGAGAGCGCCAGCAGGGCCACGGCGGGGAGGAGACGCACACGCTTCATGAGAGACAGCTCCGGGGAAGATGAGGAAGTCCTGAGGTCGGGAACTGTCGCAACGGCCCCTGAGCCTTCGTTGGGCCCGGCCTGTCCCCCGCCTGTGCGGGAGGCAAAGCGCGGCTAAAGCAGCCCCTCTGAGCTGGGGTTCTGCGAGGACCGCCCACTCACCCGCTGGTACAAGTTCGTGACGGAAGCGGCCGCGCGGGCCACCTCGTCGCGCACCTCGGGCGGCGAGAGGACCTCCACGCGGTCGGAGAACTGCAGGAGTTGACGGGCCTCGCCGACCAACCCGAGCGAGAGCCGGGCCGTCACCCACACGTTCTCGCCGTCGTCCTCGGGGAGTTCGTACAGATACGGGGCCATCAGCCGTGCGAACAGGTCGAGTCGGTCGCGGCGGACCCGCACGGTGACGTCGATGCCCCCGATGCCCCCGCCCATCCCCACGCCCCCTGGGCGGGTCCAGCCAGGCCCGCGCATCAACCGAGCCGCACCCGCGCCAACTGTCGTGACTGGGCGACCAGTCGGTTCTCGCTGTCCCAGACCTCGGCGTCCTCCTCCAGGAAGCCGCCGGCGAGGTTGCGGGTGGTGATGGAGACGCGGAGAGGGCCCGGGGCGGGGCGGCTCCTCACATGTGCCGTCAGCTCGACCGTCGGCACCCAGCCCTTGAGGCCCATCTCGAAGGCCGTGGGCGGGAGCGCGTCCACCGCGAGCAGCAGCGAGAAGGGATCGGCGTCCCGGCCGTCCGCGAGCCCGAACCAGGACCGCATCTCGCCCCTGCCGGAGGGCGCGCCGAGGGCCCAGCCCAGGGTCGACGGGTCCAGCTTGAGCATCAGCCGGTCGGTGAGGGCGGAGCTGCCGTCGACGGGGGCGGGCCCGTCCTGGGGGCCGAAGCACTGGTCCATCGGCGGCAGGACGGGCGGCTCGGCCGTCGTACGGACGTCGTCGGGAAGGGAGTCGAGGTCGCCGTAGGAGGCGAGGACGCGGATGCGCTCGACCTCCTTGCCCTCGTCGTCGTACTGGAAGAGCGAGGCCTGGCCGGTGGAGAGGGTGCGGCCGGTGCGGACCACGTCCGTGCGGATCACCGCCGGTCCGGGCTGGGACGCGGTCAGGTAGTGCGCGGAGATCGTGAACGGGTCGGCGTGCGGCAGGGCGTCCGCGAGCGCGCGGCCCAGGACGGCCAGGAGGTAGCCACCGTTGACGGCGCTGAAGATCGTCCAGCCCTCGGAGAGGTCGATGTCGTAGACGCCGGGGGCACGGCGGGTGACCGCGGTGTCGCGGTCGAACTCGCTGTCGCCGATCGTCGCGCGCGTGGCGGAGGCTGCTTCTGGCATGCCTGAACGGTACAACAACAAACTACTAAGCGGTAGCTTTCCTCGGAGGGTCCGCCGGTCGCCCCAGGTGAGACCCGCACTATTTCTCGGTAAGTGTCTGTACCCGTCCGTCACCCCGCACCCGGCAACGCCCTCTACAGGGACATGAGCCTCACCGGGACCACGTTCCTCTACACGCTGATCGTGCTGTCCGTCGTCGCCGTCGTGCTGCCGCTGGCCCTGTGGTCGCGGCTGCGGGGGCCCCGGATCGCACGCGCCGCCGCCCGCGTACTGATGGTGCTGTTCGCCCAGGGCACGGCCGTCGCCCTCGTCTTCGTGCTGGTCAACAACCAGAACAGCCTGTACGACAACTGGGCCGACCTGCTCGGCACCGGCAACCACGTCCAGCAGGCCGCGAACCTGGGCGCCGACGGCACCGGCGGCATCTCGCTGAAACGGCTGCCCAAGGTGAAGCAGCACTTCACCTACGCCTCCGGACCCGGCATGAAGGGCGTGCGGGTGACCCAGCTCAAGGGCCGGGTCTCAGGGGTGAACGCCGAGGTCTACGTCTGGCTGCCGCCGCAGTACGGCGAGCCCGCCTACCGGCACCGCACGTTCCCCGTGGTGGAGCTGCTGTCGGGCTATCCGGGCTCGGCGAAGGCCTGGTTCGGGTCGCTGCACGCGGTCGCCCAGCTACGGCCGCTGATGCGGGACGGCAGGGTGGCGCCGTTCATCCTGGTCGCCCCGCGCATGAACCTGCTGGCCGGGGTCGACACCGGGTGCGCCAACATCACGGGCACGGTCAACGCCGACACCTGGCTCAGCGTCGACGTGCCGAGGATGGTCACGGACAACTTCCGTGCCCAGTCCGGCCCGGCGGGCTGGGCGGTGGCCGGGTACTCGGCCGGCGGTCACTGCGCGACCAAGCTCGCCGTCGCCCATCCGGACCGCTACCGGGCCGCGGTCAGCATGTCCGGCTACAACGACCCGATCGGCGAACGCAACTCGCTGGCCGCCGAGACCCCCGCCCTGCGCCGCGCCAACAACCCCTACCTGCTGCTGCGCGAGGCCCGCACCCCGCCCGCGATCGCGCTCTACCAGTCCGGTCAGCCGGGCGACGGCTACGAGGCCGCCATGGGTCTCGAACAGGTCGCGAAGGCGCCGACGACCGTGCACGTCGTCTACATCCCGAAGAGCGCCGGAGGCCACAACATGGCGCTGTGGAAGCCGCAGGTGGTCCCGGCGTTCCGGTGGCTGACCGAGGAGATGGGGCTGCTGCACGGCCGGGCGGGCGCTACTCCTCACGCACGGTCGACCGGCGGTTCCAGGCCCGCGGAGCTCGCCAGTGGAACCGCATCGCGAGCAGGCGCAGTACGAAGGCGGTGAGAGCCGCGAGCCCGCTGGTGAACGAACTGAGGACGTCGTAGCGGATGCACAGGACGACCATGGTGGCACCGACGATCGCCGGGACCGCGTACAGGTCCCGGTCCCAGCGCAGAAGTGAGGGCACCTCGTTGGCGAGTACGTCCCTGAGCACACCGCCACCGACGGCGGTGGCGAGGCCGAGGGTGGCGGACTGGGTGAGGCCGAGCCCGTACTCGTACGCCTTGGTCGTCCCGGCGACGCAGAACAGGCCGAGGCCGGCCGCGTCGAAGACGTTCACGCCGGCCTGGATGCGCTCCACGTGCGGGTGCAGGAAGAAGACCAGGAGGGCGGCGAGGAGCGGGGTGATGAAGTAGCCGAGGTCCGTGAAGGCGGCGGGCGGTACCGCGCCGATGATCAGGTCCCGGAACAGCCCTCCGCCCAGCGCGGTGACCTCGGCGAGGACGGCGATGCCGAAGACGTCGAAGTTCTTGCGGACGGCCAGCAGCGCGCCGGAGATGGCGAACACGAAGATGCCGACGAGGTCGAGCGTGTGCTGGACGGAGGGAGTGAACAGTTGCTGGAGCACACCGCATTCTTGCGCAGTGGCTTTTACCGGGCGGGCTTGCCCGTCGTGAAGAGCCAGGTGTGGAACAGGTCGTCGAGCTGCTGTCCGCTGACCTTCTCGGCGAGGCGGATGAAGTCGGCGCTGTTCGCGTTGCCGTAGCGGTGCAGCTTCGTCCAGGCCGGCAGCAGCTTGAAGAACGCCTTGTCGCCGATCCGCTCGCGCAGCACCTGGAGGGTCATCGCGCCGCGCTGGTAGACGGCGGAGGCGAACATGGTGTCGCGCTGCGGGTCGCCGACGGTGATCTGCCAGAAGGCGCTGTCGGCGGGGCGGGAGTCGTAGCCGGCGACGAAGGAGTCGTGGGCGGAGCGGGTGCCCTTGCGCTCGGCCCACAGCCACTGGGCGTAGGTGGCGAAGCCCTCGTTGAGCCAGATGTCCTTCCAGTGCGCGACCGAGACGCTGTCCCCGAACCACTGGTGGGCCAGCTCGTGCACGATCGTCGTCTCGTTGCGCACGGCCGAGTAGGCCGGCTTGCTCTGCACCTCCAGCGAGAACCCGGCCTGCGGCATGTCGTCGACGATCGCGCCGGTCTCCTCGAAGGGATAGGGCCCGAAGACCTGCGACCAGTAGTCGGTGGCGTCGGCGGTGACGGCGTACACGTCGACGCCGTTGCTGTTCTCCAGCACCGGGTCGATGGCCGTGTAGATGGGGATGCCGCCGGGTGTCCTCCCGGTGCGGACGTCGAACTTCCCGATGGTGGCGGTCGCCAGGTAGGTCGCCATCGGCTTCTTCTCGCGCCAGTGGGTGTACGTCGAGCCGCCCTTGTCGTACGTCGACACGAGCCGGCCGTTGGAGACCGCGGTCAGGCCCTTCGGGGTCTTGATGCGGATGTCATAGGTGGCCTTGTCCGCGGGGTGGTCGCTGGACGGGAACCAGGTGGAGGCGGCGTTGGGTTCACAGGCGACGAAGACGCCGTCGGGGGTCTTCATCCAGCCGTAGTCGGAGCCGAAGACGATGGGACCGTTGAGGGGTTCGGGGATCCCGCCGTAGGTGACGGCGACCGTGAACTCGTGGCCCTTGCGCAGGGATTGGCGCGGGGTGATGCGTATCTCGTCGCCGTCCCGGGTGAACTGGGCGCGTCTGCCGTTCACTTCGACGCGGGTGACCACGAGTCTCTGGAGATCCAGGTCGAAGGAGGAGAGGTTCTGGGTGGCGCGGGCGGTGAGTGTCGTACGGCCGTCCAGACGGTCGGTGTCCGGGTTGTACGCCACGTCGAGGGCGTAGTGCCGGGCGTCGAAGCCGCCGTTGCCGAGGTTCGGGAAGTAGGCGTCGCCGATGCCGGGGGCGCCGGGTTTCGGGCCCGGGGCCGCCGCGATGACAAAGAAGGAAGCCGCCGCGGTCGCGACGGCTCCTAAGCGTGCCGAACGGGAGAGTGCCATGGTGTCGTCCCTCTCTACGTGTACCGATAAGTCGGACACGGACGACTCTTCACTCTCCCGTTCGGGCATGTGCATGACTTTGCCAACTCGTCATGCGTTACTTGTCAGTTGGGTCCTGACGCTCGGTTTCCGGTTCCGTGGTCGCCTCGCCGGTCTTCAACGGTGCCGCGGGGGCGGTTTTCGCGCCCGGGCCCGTCTTCGCACCCGTGGCCTCGACGTCCGCCGCGACCTCCGCCTCCGGCTTCTCCGCCGTGTCCGCCGTCTTCCCGGCAGCCTCGGCACCGGTCTCCTCGGCGGAGCCCGCCGCCACCGCCGCGACCGCGGCCGACGTCTTGGCCGACTCGGCTCGGACCTCCTCGGCGACCAGCTCGGCCGCCTCCTTGGCGACCGACAGGAGCACGGTGTCCTGCGGGGCCTGGTCCGCGAAGTTCTCGGGGTGGTGGCAGGCCACGCGCTGGCCGGGACGCAGCTCGACCAGCTGCGGCTCGGTGGTCTTGCAGATCTCCGTCGCCTTCCAGCACCGCGTGTGGAAGCGGCAGCCGGAGGGCGGGGAGATCGGGGACGGGACGTCGCCGCGCAGCAGAATGCGCTCGGACTTGGCGCCCCGGCGCTTGGGGTCCGGCACCGGGACCGCCGACATCAGGGCCTTGGTGTACGGGTGCATCGGCGCCTCGTACAGCGAGGTGCGGTCGGCGAGTTCGACGATCTTGCCGAGGTACATCACCGCGATACGGTCCGAGACGTGCCGTACGACGGACAGGTCGTGCGCGATGATCACGTACGTGAGGCCGAGCTCCTCCTGGAGGTCGTCCATCAGGTTCACGACCTGCGCCTGGATCGACACGTCGAGGGCCGAGACCGGCTCGTCCGCCACCACCAGCTTCGGCTTCAGGGCCAGGGCCCGCGCGATGCCGATGCGCTGACGCTGGCCGCCGGAGAACTCGTGCGGGTAGCGGTTGTAGTGCTCGGGGCTCAGACCCACCAGCTCCAGCAGACGCTGGACCTCCCGCTTCACCCCGCCCTCGGGCTCGACGCCCTGGAGCCGGAAGGGCGCCGAGACGATGCCGCCGATGGTGTGGCGGGGGTTCAGGGAGCCGTACGGGTCCTGGAAGATCATCTGGATGTCCCGCCGCAGCGGACGCATCCCGGCCGCGTTCAGCCGCGTGATGTCCTGGCCCTCGAAGTGGATCGAACCGCCGGTCGGCTCCTGGAGACGGGTGATGACCCGGCCCATGGTCGACTTGCCGCAGCCCGACTCGCCGACCACGCCGAGGGTCTCGCCCTTGCGCACCTCGAAGTCGATGCCGTCGACCGCCTTGACCGCGCCGACCTGGCGCTGGAGGACGCCCTTGCGGATCGGGAAGTGCTTCTGGAGGCCCTCGACCCTGAGCAGTATGTCGCGCTCGTCGGGGGCGGTCGTCACGTCCGCATCCGTCTTCTTCGTCTCACTCACAGCTTCGGCGCAATCTCTTCGGTCCAGATCCGCGTGCGGTCCTCCGGCGAGAGGTGGCACGCGGAGAAGTGTCCGCCGCCGACCTGCTGGAGCTCCGGGCGCACGGTACGGGTGACATCGCCCTTGGGGATGTCCGCGTACGGGCAGCGGGGGTGGAAGGCGCAGCCCGAGGGGACGTTGATGAGGCTCGGCGGCTGGCCCTTGACGGGGATGAGCCGCTCGGAGGTCTCCCGGTCGATGCGCGGCATCGAGCCCAGCAGACCCCAGGTGTACGGGTGCTGCGGGCGCTCGAAGACGTCGTCGACGCTGCCGCGCTCCACGCACCGGCCGCCGTACATCACGAGGACGTCGTCGGCGATCTCGGCGACCACACCCAGGTCGTGGGTGATGAGGACGACCGCGGAGCCGAACTCCTTCTGCAGGTCCCGGATCAGGTCGAGGATCTGCGCCTGGACGGTGACGTCCAGGGCGGTCGTCGGCTCGTCCGCGATCAGCAGCTCGGGGTTGTTGACGAGCGCCATGGCGATCATCGCGCGCTGGCGCATACCGCCGGAGAACTCGTGCGGATAACCGTCCACGCGCTTGGCCGGCTCGGGGATGCCGACCCGGTCGAGCATCTCTATCGCCCGCTTGCGCGCGACCTTCTTGCTGACGTCGTGGTGGACCCGGTACGCCTCCACGATCTGGTTACCGATCGTGTAGTACGGGTGCATCGCGGACAGCGGGTCCTGGAAGATCATCGCCATCTCGCGGCCGCGCAGCCGACGCACCTCGTCCGGGTCGGCGGAGACCAGCTCCTTGCCGTCCAGCCAGATCTCGCCGGACATCTGCACGTGCTTGCCCTGCGCCCCGAGCCGGTGCAGGCCCATGATCGCCAGCGAGGTGACGGACTTGCCGGAGCCCGACTCGCCCACGATGCAGAGGGTCTTGCCCTTCTCCACCTGGAAGCTGAGCCCGTCCACGGACTTGACCAGTCCGTCGTCGGTCGGGAAGTGCACCTTGAGATCGCGGACCGCGAGGAAGGCGTCGGGGGCGTTCCCCGGAGCCGGCTCGCCCAGGGCGGCACCGGTCTTGGAGAGTTCGGTCACGAGAGCCTCACCCGCGGGTCGGCGGCGGCGTACAAGAGGTCCACCAGGAGATTTGCGATCACGACGAAGACGGCGGCGAGCAGGGTGACGCCGAGGATCGGGGGCAGGTCGTTGTCGGTGATGCCCTGCACCGCGTACTGGCCGATGCCGGGCAGCGAGAACACGGTCTCGGTGATCACGGCGCCGCCGAGCAGCAGGCCCAGGTCCATGCCGAACACGGTGATGATCGGGGTCAGCGCGGCGCGCAGCCCGTGCCGGGCGACGACGTTGCGCTCTCGCAGGCCCTTGGCGCGGGCCGTGCGGATGAAGTCCTCGTTCATCGTCTCCATCATGCCCGAGCGGGTCAGCCGCGCGTAGATGGCGGAGTACAGCAGGGCGAGCGAGCACCAGGCCGGGAAGAGCGTGTTGGCCCACTGGGCCGGATTCTCGGTGAACGGCACATAGGTCCGCCCGAAGATCGGCCACTGGTAGGTGAAGAGCAGCAGCGCCAGGTTGCCCGTGAAGAACATGGGCAGCGAGACACCGGCGAGCGCGACGCCCATGAAGGTGCGGTCGAAGAAGCTGCGGGGCTTGAGGGCCGAGATCACACCGATCACGACACCGGACACCAGCCACATCACGGCAGCGCCGGCGGCCAGCGAGACGGTCACCGGAATGCGGGAGGTGAGCTGCGGCCAGACCGCCTGGTGGTTCTTGAAGGAGTAGCCGAAGCACGGCGCGTCACAGTGCGCCGTCGTGGGGCCCAGGTTGTAGGTGGCGCCGGACACGATCCCCTTGATGAAGTGCCAGTACTGGGCGTAGAGGGGTTCGTCCAGACCGAGGTTCTGCTTGACCGCGGCGATGTCTGCCTTCGTCGGACTCTTTCCGATGTACTGCTGCGCGAGCTGGTCGGCGGTCTGGCCGGCCATCCGCGGCAGCAGGAAGAAGATCGCGAAGGTGACCGCGGTGACGACCAGCAGCAGGATCACTGCCGCGAACGTCCGACGGAGGATGTACGAGATCACGGGGACCGGCGCTGGTGCCCGCGGGCCGCGAGGCCCACGGGCACCAATGCCTTCACCTGCCTTCCGGGGCTACTTCTTGGTCGTGCCGATGTTGAGGTAGTCGTACTGACCGCTGAAGGCCGCCGTGGACACCAGGTTGGTGTAGCCGGACGGGCGGTACAGCAGGACCTTGAAGTAGGTCAGCGGGACGAGCGCCGCCAGGTCCATGGCGCGCTTGTCGATCTGCCCGTACAGGCCGTTGCGGGTGGTGTCGTCCTCGGTGGCGATGGCCTTCTCCAGCATCTCGTTGACCTGCTTGTCGTTCAGGTACGAGAGGTTGGTGTTGCCGGACGTGCCGATCGCGTCACCGTGCAGGATCTGCTGCAGGAAGCCGTAGCCGGAGTTCCAGTCGGCACCCCACTGCATCATGTGCAGGCCGATGTTCTGCTTCTTGTCGAACGTCGGCACACCCGCGTAGTCGGTGAAGTACTTGCCCGACGGGTACTGCTTCAGGCTGGCGTTGATGCCGACCTTCTTCAGCGAGGCGATGATCGCGGTGGCCGCGTCGATCTCCTGCGGGCGGTCGCTGCGCGCCGAGATGTTGGTGTTGATCGTCGTCTTGCCGCAGGCCTTCAGCTGCTCCTTGGCCTTGGCGACGTCACCCTTGTTGCCGTCGGTCGCGTAGACGTCGGCCTTCTGGTAGCCGGTGATGTCCGGCGGCAGGACGGTCGTGGCGATGTCACCGCGGATCGGGCCGCCCTCGGCGGTCTGCACGGAGACCTTGTCGATGGCGTACTCGACGGCCTTGCGGCACTCGACCTTGTCGAACGGCGCGACCTGGTTGTTGATCGCCAGGTAGACCAGACGGCCACCGTAGGTGTTGTCCGTGTTGGCCTTCAGGTCGGCGCTGTTGACGACCTTCGCCTGGGTCGCGGCCTGGACACCGGTACCGCCGAGGTCGATCGCGTCACCGGCCTGGACGTCCTGGTCGATGGTCTCCGGGTTGACCTTCAGCTTGACGACGATCTTGTCCGGGTACTGCTTGCGCAGCGGGTCGGTCTTCGGGTCCCAGTTCTCGTTCTTGACGAGGACGGCCTGCTTGCCCTCGTCGTAGCTCTGGAACTTGTACGAGCCCGAGGACACGATGCTCTTGACGTAGTCGATGCCGGTGTCCTTGGCCTTCGGCACCGGAGCCGTCTGCGGCGTCGCGACCAGGTAGTCGAACTCCTGGAAGGGACGGTTGAGCTTGAAGACGATCGTGGTGTCGTCCGGCGTCTCGATGGACTTCAGGCCCTCGGCGCTCTTGTCCTTGTACGGGCCCTTGTACGCCTTGCCGCCCTCCATGAACTGCTGGAAGTAGTTCGGGCCGAGGGAGAGCACGTCACGCGCGAAGTTGGAGCGCTCGACGGCGTACTTGACGTCCTTCGAGGTGATCGGCGTGCCGTCCTGGAACTTCAGGCCGGAGCGGATCTTGTACGTCCAGGTCTTGCCGCCGTCGCTCGGCTCGCCCGCCTTCTCGGCGAGGTCCGGAACCAGCGTGTTGCCCTCCTCGCCCGCGCCGGGCTTGAAGGTCATCAGCGGGCGGGCGAACAGCCGGCTGAGGTTGTACATGTAGGCGTAGTACGTGTTGCCGGGGTCGAAGGAGTCCGGCACGTCCGACAACTCGTACGTGACCGTCCCACCCTTCTGGGAGGAGGCGTTGACGACACCCTTGGTCGCTGCGTTGGCCCCAGCCGACTTGTTCCCGTCTCCACCGTTGTCATCGGCCTTGCTGCAAGCCGAGAGCAACAGGCTCGCACTGCCGATGGCCGCCACTGCGGCCAGCGCTGACCTTCGCATGATGGTCTGCTTCCCCTTCAATTGTCGGAAATCTTGTGGACTCTCGCCGCGGTCGCGGGTCAGCGGCTGCGCGGGTCGAGAGCGTCGCGGAGACCGTCGCCGAGCAGGTTGAATGCCAGGACGGTCACGAAGATGGCCAGACCAGGCACGATCATGAACTGCGGGTCGACCTGGTAGTAGGTGACCGCCTGGTTGATCATGCCGCCCCAGGACGCCTGCGGGGGCTGGATGCCGACGCCGAGGAAGCTCAGCGACGCCTCGAAGAGGATGTTGGTCGGGATGAGCAGCGTCGAGTAGACGATGATCGGGCCGACGAGGTTCGGCAGCAGCTCCCGGAACAGGATGTACGGCCCCCTGGCCCCCATCCCGCGCGAGGCGTCGACGAACTCCCGCTCGCGCAGGGCCAGGGTCTGGCCGCGCACGATGCGGCCCAGGTAGGGCCAGTTGAAGAAGCCGATGACGAAGATCAGCACGCTGATGTGCAGCGGCAGACCCTCCAGGCCGAAGGCGCCGCCCTGGAGCGTGGCCGAGATGGCGATGGCGAACAGCAGGAGGGGGAACGCCAGGAAGGTGTCCATCAGCCGGCTGATGATCGTGTCGACCCGGCCGCCGTAGTAGCCGGCGACCACGCCGAGCACGGCGCCGATCGTGTTGGACAGGATCGTGGCGCCGAAGGCGACGACCAGCGAGACCCAGGAGCCCTCGAGGATGCGGGTCGCGATGTCGCGGCCGAACTTCGGCTCCACACCGAGCGGGTGCGACCAGCTCATGCCGCCGAAGTCGCCCTTGGGCAGCGAGGTGTTCGGGTCGATCAGATCCTGGTGCAGGGCGTTCGGGTCCAGCCCGAACATGGCCTGAATGGGCCGGGAGAGCACCGCGAGCAGGATCAGCAGGATGACGATCACGCCACCAACGACCGCCACCTTGTCCTTCTTGAACCGGGACCAGGCGATCTGCCCCAGGGAACGGCCCTCGATCTGCCCCTTTGCGGCGCCGACGAGGACAGCCTCCGGCTGCGCCTCGGCCTGCGCCCCGGTGGTCTCGATCGGTGCGGTCACAGTGACCCGACCCCTCTCGCCGGTGGTGACCGGCCTACACCTGCCGTGGATTACGGCTTTGTCGACTTGCTCAGCTCGCAGGGACTACTGATCCTGCGTCTGCCTGGGGAGTCTTCAGCTTCGCTGTGATCACCCGCCAGGCCTGGCGCCGAAAGTATGCGTAACCGTGATGCAGTACGAGGGATTCCGTTATCCGAACAACGGGTAACGACCCTCGGACGTATGTCAGTTGGGACAGAACGGCACAATAGGGCACGTTCGGTATGATCCGCCGCTATCTACGCGCGAAGAAATATGGCTGTTACGTAAAGGACGCGAACGGGTTGCCATCGCTCTCAGTAACCACCACGGGCGGGCGGGTAGCCGTACCCGGCCGCCGGTGCCTGGGCGGGGGATCCGTGGGCCTCGCGGTCGTAGAACGGACGGGCGCCGGCGCGCATCCACAGGGCCACCGGGTCGTACTCGTCGGACATCGCCACGGTCGACACCGGCAGCCCCTCCGGCACCGCGCCGATGGACTGCTGCATCATCGCGCGCACCGAGTCCACGGCCGAGGGACTGGTGTCGTACACGTCCAGGCCGATGGCGAGGTACGGCGCCCCGAGCGCCGGCTGCACCCAGGCGCGGCGCAGCGAGCGGACCGCCGGGGTGCGGTGCGCGTTCTGCACGAGCAGGGCGTAGAACTGGGGGATCTCGATGCCGGGTTCGGTGAGCCTGAGCGGTCCCGCGGGCTGGCGCTCCAGGCCGGTCGCGATGCGGCGCAGGTCGAGCCAGGGGATGCCGACGCCGCCGCCGGGGGCGTGCGGGTTGAGCCAGAGGCCGTAGTGGTCGGGATAGAGCGTGCGGGCCACGTCGAGGCCGTCGACCACCTCGTACGAACGGTTCCAGCCGCTGGCGCTCAGCTCCTGCGCCGAGGTCACACAGGGGGCGTAGCCGTAGCCGTCGACCTCCATGTTTCCGTACTGGGCGTCCGGGGAGCCGGACTGGCCGTGCCACAGGAGCATCCAGATCTGGCCGTTGTTCGGGGTCGCGAGAGCGCGCAGCAGCGCCTCGTAGGCGTCGTAGCGCCCGGGGGTCACCTGGCGCAGCATGTGCTCGACCGTGCCGGTCGCGGTGCCGCTGGCGCTCACGTCGTATCGCCCTTCTTGAAGTTGCCCCGAGTATGAAACCAGCTTAAGCGCCTACCGGGTCGGGACTCGTCGACCGTCGGCGGGTGCGGGTTGTTCGTGGCTGGTCGCGCCCCGCGGCGGAGCCGCAGATCGGCACAGCCCCGCGCCCCTGAGGGGGTGCGACTAGCCCTGTGTGTAGAAGGGCCGTACCTGGCCCCGCATCCAGTGGCCCACCGGGTCGTCCGCCACGTCCAGCAGGACCAGGTTGACCGGCCAGCGCACCGGGGTCTGCCCGAGGGCCCGGCCGAGGGCGTCCATCGGCAGGGTGCGCAGGTCGCCCTCCCACTGGGAGAGTTCCACGCCCACGAACATGACCGGGTCGGCCGTCTCGATGGCGGCCAGGCAGCGGCGGGCCGTCAGGACCACGCCCGTGGCCGCGAACTCGGCGGACGCGGCTGCCAGGAAGTCGACCGGGTCGTCCTGCCAGTCCGGCTCGTAGAGCTTGACCCGGCCGCCGGTGTTGGGCCCGTCCAGCGGGGTCCGGCCCACCCGGCAGAGGTCGGCGACGGCGGCGGGCGGCAGCGGGACTCCGACCACGCCGTCCGGGTTCACCGCGATGCCCACGTGCGGGGGCAGGCCGCGGGCGAACTCGACCGCCGGGGCGATGGTGTACGACAGATGGCTGCCGACGACCTGGCGGAACTGCTCCTCGGAGCTGAAGACCGGGACGAACGCCTGGCCCCCGATCTCCAGGGTGGGCAGGTCGAGGGGGCCGCTGTGCGGGCCGCCGCCGTTCGGCAGCGGGATCCAGACGAAGCTGCGGCCGAGCACCTCGATGATCCGGCCGCCCGCGGAGGGCATGCCGAGGGAGGCCGAGAGCACCTCCTCCAGCTCGTTGCCGGGCCAGCCGCCGTGCGGATGGGGGTGTGCCGAGTGCGCCGGGAAGTCCGCGGGAAGATCCGCTGGGAAGTCCATCTGTCTGACCGCCTGCTGTGAACCGCTGATGTGGCTGAAAGGCTAGCGGGTGCGGGCGGTTCGCGACTCAGCCCGTGAACCCGATCCGCCGCAGGACGTCCGCCGCCTCCCGGTCGATCAGCACCGCCGAGCCGCAGCCCTGGGGCAGATCGCCGCGCTCCACGGAGCGGATCAGCCGCGCGGCGGCCCCCCGGTGCCGCAGGAAGGCATACCGCGAGACCTCCCGGCCGCGCTCGCGCTGGCCCTCCAGCGCGGTGTCCGCCGTGACGTCGAGCAGCAGCAGGTGCAGGGTGCCGCCCCGGCGCCGGGCCTCGCGGGCCAGCCAGCCCCGCACCCAGGCCTGCGTCCCGCAGTCGTGCACCACGACTCCCTCGCCGGAGCGCAGGGCGCGGCGCAGTCCGGCGTAGTGCGCGAGCCGGACCAGCGGGCGGTAGAGGGCGTACGGCAGTAGGCGGGAGAGCCGGGCGTCCCAGCGGTCACGGGTGTCCTGGGAGTCGACTCCGATCCCCGTGACCGCGCGCTTCATCAGCGTGGACTTGCCGCTGCCGGGCAGGCCGGTGATGACGACGAGGTCGCCGGGGCCGAAGAGCAGGGCGTGCGGGCTGCGGCCGGCGCGGTCGCGCAGGTCACGGACGACCGGGCGGGCGCCGCGGGCCTCGACGGCCGGGGCCGCGGGCTGCTCCGGCAGCGCGAGGGCCGAGGTCGTCGCGTACGCCGTGGTCCTGTTCACCGTCATCGTCCTCCTCCGGGGTCGGGGTTCCCCTCCCCACCGAGCGTAAAGAGAAGGTAATGGACGATCTCTCGCGTTTCTGTACGCGTACCGCCACAAGCCGGTTACAGAAGGGAGGGGCCGAGGCAGCCCTGCCGTCGGCGTCCGAGGCGTGCAATGATGTCGGCGCCAACTGCATACCGGCCGCTTGAATCCGCGCGGGAGAGTCCCGGGGTACGTGTACCCGGGCGCCGAAGGAGCAAGTCCCTCCCTTGAATCTCTCAGGCCCCGTTACCGCGCGGGCGAGGCACATCTGAAAAGCGGGCCGCCCCCTCGAAGGCGGCCCCACCCACGGTGCAAGCCATGTTCTTCATGGCGAACCTCTCAGGTTCCGATGACAGATGGGGAGGAATACCTCGCCCGTCACACCCATGTCCTGGGATCCTTGGAGACGACCGTCCGATGAGCAGTTCTGAACCCCGTCTCACCGCACTCGACGCCCTGCACCGCTCGCTCGGTGCGACCATGACCGACTTCGCCGGCTGGGACATGCCCCTGCGGTACGGCTCCGAGCGCGACGAACACAACGCGGTACGCACGCAAGCCGGGCTCTTCGACCTCTCCCACATGGGCGAGATCACCGTGACCGGACCGCAGGCCGCACAGCTGCTGAACTTCGCCCTCGTCGGCAACATCGCCTCCGTCGGCGTCGGCCGGGCCCGCTACACCATGATCTGCCAGGCCGACGGCGGCATCCTGGACGACCTGATCGTCTACCGGCTCGGCGAGACCGAGTACATGGTGGTCGCCAACGCCTCCAACGCCCAGGTCGTGCTCGACGCACTGACCGAGCGCGCGGCCGGCTTCGACGCCGAGGTGCGTGACGACCGGGACGCCTACGCGCTGATCGCCGTACAGGGGCCTCAGTCCCCCGGGATCCTCGCGTCCCTGACCGACGCGGACCTCGACGGCCTCAAGTACTACGCCGGTCTGCCGGGCACGGTCGCCGGGGTGCCGGCGCTGATCGCGCGCACCGGGTACACCGGTGAGGACGGCTTCGAGCTGTTCGTGAAGCCGGAGCACGCGGTCGAACTGTGGCAGGCGCTGACCAAGGCCGGCGAGGGCGTCGGGCTCGTCCCGTGCGGACTGTCCTGCCGGGACACGCTGCGCCTGGAAGCGGGCATGCCGCTGTACGGGCACGAGCTCTCGCGGGAGCTGACGCCCTTCGACGCCGGGCTCGGCCGGGTCGTGAAGTTCGAGAAGGACGGGGACTTCGTCGGGCGGGAGGCGCTCCAGCGGGCCGCCGAGCGCGCCGCCGCCGCGCCGCCGCGCGTCCTCGTCGGCCTGGTCGCCGAGGGGCGTCGCGTCCCGCGTGCCGGGTACGCGGTCGTCGCGGGCGGCGAGGTGATCGGCGAGGTCACCTCCGGCGCCCCCTCCCCCACCCTGGGCAGGCCGATCGCGATGGCGTACGTCGACGCCGCGCACGCGACGCCCGGCACGACCGGTGTCGGTGTGGACATCCGGGGCAGCCACGAGCCGTACGAGGTCGTGGCGCTGCCGTTCTACAAGCGCCAGAAGTAGCCGCACAGAAGTAGCCGTCGTAGGTGATGCTGGGCACAGAGTCGCTGCTCACGCACGCCTTTCGCAGTCCCCCCTTCATCACCACTCCCCCGCGTACAGGAGAATTCAGGCCATGAGCAACCCCCAGCAGCTGCGTTACAGCAAGGAGCACGAGTGGCTGTCGGGCGCCGAGGACGGCGTCTCGACGGTCGGCATCACGGAGCACGCGGCCAACGCGCTCGGCGATGTCGTCTTCGTCCAGCTCCCGGAGGTCGGTGACACGGTGACCGCGGGCGAGACCTGCGGCGAGCTGGAGTCGACCAAGTCGGTGTCCGACCTGTACTCCCCCGTCTCCGGTGAGGTCACCGAGGTCAACGAGGACGTCGTGAGCGACCCGGCGCTGGTGAACTCCGCCCCCTTCGAGGGCGGCTGGCTGTTCAAGGTACGCGTCGCGGAGGAGCCGGCCGACCTGCTCTCCGCCGACGAGTACACCGCCTTTTCCGCCGGCTGAGGAGTCCGCACCTGATGTCCGCACTGAACACGCCCCTGCACGAGCTCGACCCGGAGATCGCGGCCGCGGTCGACGCCGAGCTGGTCAGGCAGCAGTCCACCCTCGAGATGATCGCCTCGGAGAACTTCGCTCCGCTCGCGGTCATGGAGGCCCAGGGCTCGGTCCTCACCAACAAGTACGCCGAGGGCTACCCGGGCCGCCGCTACTACGGCGGCTGCGAGCACGTCGACGTGGCCGAGCAGATCGCGATCGACCGGGTCAAGGAGCTGTTCGGCGCCGAGTACGCCAACGTGCAGCCCCACTCCGGTGCCTCCGCGAACCAGGCCGCCCTGTTCGCGCTGGCCCAGCCGGGCGACACCATCCTCGGTCTCGACCTCGCGCACGGTGGTCACCTGACCCACGGGATGCGGCTGAACTTCTCCGGCAAGCAGTTCAATGTCGTCGCCTACCACGTGGACGAGTCGGGTCTCGTCGACATGGCCGAGCTGGAGAAGCTCGCGCGCGAGCACCGGCCGAAGGTGATCATCGCGGGCTGGTCCGCCTACCCGCGGCAGCTGGACTTCGCGGAGTTCCGCCGGATCGCCGACGAGGTCGAGGCGTACCTGTGGGTCGACATGGCCCACTTCGCCGGTCTGGTCGCGGCCGGGCTGCACCCGAACCCCGTCGAGCACGCCGACGTGGTCACCTCCACCACCCACAAGACGCTGGGCGGACCGCGCGGCGGGATCATCCTCGCCAAGCAGGAGTTCGCGAAGAAGCTGAACTCCTCCGTGTTCCCGGGCTTCCAGGGCGGTCCCCTGGAGCACGTGATCGCGGCGAAGGCGGTGTCCTTCAAGGTCGCGGCCTCCGAGGAGTTCAAGGAGCGCCAGCGGCGTACGGTGGACGGTGCGCGCATCCTCGCCGAGCGTCTGACGGCCGACGACGCCCGGGAGGCCGGGGTCAACGTGCTCTCCGGCGGCACCGACGTCCACCTCATCCTCGTCGACCTGCGCGAGTCCGAGCTGGACGGCAGGCAGGCCGAGGACCGTCTCCACGAGGTCGGCATCACGGTCAACCGCAACGCCGTCCCGAACGACCCGCGCCCGCCGATGGTGACGTCGGGCCTCAGGATCGGCACGCCCGCCCTGGCCACCCGCGGCTTCACGGCCGAGGACTTCGCCGAGGTCGCGGACGTCATCGCCGAGACCCTGAAGCCGTCGTACGACGTGGAGTCGCTGAAGGCCCGGGTCAAGGCCCTGGCGGACAAGCACCCGCTGTACCCCGGCCTGAACAAGTAGTTCGAGCAGTTCCGCGGTGGGGGCACCCGACGATGTGTGCCCCCACCTTTTTGTGAAGGAGTTCCCGTGGCCATCTCGGTCTTCGACCTGTTCTCGATCGGCATCGGCCCGTCGAGCTCCCACACGGTCGGCCCGATGCGCGCGGCCCGCATGTTCGCCCGCCGCCTGCGCAACGAGGACCTGCTGCCGGCCGTCGCCTCGGTCCGCTGCGAGCTCTACGGCTCTCTGGGCGCGACCGGCCACGGCCACGGCACCCCGAAGGCGGTGCTGCTCGGCCTGGAGGGGGCGTCCCCGCGCACGGTGGACGTGGAGAACGCGGACGACCGGGTCGCGGAGATCAAGGCCGCGGGCGTCCTGAAGCTGCTCGGCGAGCGGGAGATCCCGTTCTCCTTCGACGACGACCTGGTCCTGCACCGCCGCAAGGCACTCCCGTACCACGCGAACGGCATGACGGTGTGGGCGTACGACGCCTCGGGCGCGGAACTGCTGTCCAAGACGTACTACTCGGTCGGCGGCGGCTTCGTCGTGGACGAGGACGCGGTCGGCGAGGACCGCATCAAGCTGGACGACACGGTGTTGAAGCACCCCTTCCGCACGGGTGACGAGCTGCTGCGCCTGACCAAGGAGACCGGCCTGTCGATCTCCTCCCTGATGCTGGAGAACGAGCGCGCCTGGCGCACCGAGGACGAGATCCGGGCCGGGCTGCTGGAGATCTGGCGCGTGATGCAGGACTGCGTATCCCGGGGCATGTCCCAGGAGGGCATCCTGCCGGGCGGTCTGCGGGTGCGCCGCCGCGCCGCCATGACGGCCCGTCAACTGCGGGCGGAGGGCGACGCGTTGGCCCACTCCATGGAGTGGATCACGCTGTACGCGATGGCGGTCAACGAGGAGAACGCGGCCGGCGGCCGGGTGGTGACGGCCCCGACGAACGGCGCGGCCGGGATCATTCCCGCGGTCCTGCACTACTACATGAACTTCGTTCCCGGCGCGGACGAGGACGGCGTGGTCCGCTTTCTCCTCGCCGCGGGCGCCATCGGCATGCTCTTCAAGGAGAACGCCTCCATCTCCGGCGCCGAGGTCGGCTGCCAAGGCGAGGTCGGCTCCGCCTGCTCGATGGCCGCGGGCGCCCTCGCCGAGGTCCTCGGCGGCTCCCCCGAACAGGTCGAGAACGCCGCCGAGATCGGCATGGAGCACAACCTGGGCCTGACCTGCGACCCGGTCGGCGGACTGGTCCAGATCCCCTGTATCGAGCGCAACGGCATGGCCGCGGTGAAGGCGGTCACGGCGGCGAAGATGGCGCTGCGCGGGGACGGCTCGCACATGGTGTCCCTGGACAAGGTCATCAAGACGATGAAGGACACCGGGGCGGACATGAGCGTGAAGTACAAGGAGACGGCTCGGGGCGGGCTGGCTGTGAACATCATCGAGTGCTGAGGTCCTCGCAGTAGGCCATCGCTCACCTACTGGGGTCGTGCGCGCCGCCTCCGGAGGTTCCTTCAGTGCCGTGCCGTGCCCCCAGCCCTCGCGGTCGACAAACCGCTCTACCTCGGGCATGACAGACCTGTACGGCGTGTCCCTCGCATTCCGCCCCACCGTTCCCCCGGAGGTGGAGGTCGGAGCAGGCGGACGTACTGCCCAGGTCCGGGGCTCCTGGTGGGCGAGGTTCTCCCGCCGGGCATGTGGGGCATCATCAACGTCCGTTCCCCCACTCTCACTTCGAGGAGCCCCCACATGCTCCGCGGCATCGATGTCAGCGCCTACCAGTCCTCCGCCTTCAGCACCGAAGGGCTCTCCTTCGTCTTCATCAAGGCGACGGAGGGCCGCTCCTACACCAACCCGAAGCTCTCGGCGCAGACCAAGCACGCCCGTGACGCCGGGCTGGTCGTCGGCTTCTACCACTTCCTGTGGCCCGGCAACCTCACCGCGCAGGCCGAGTACTTCGTCAAACACGCCCCCGAGAAGGGCGGCGACATCCTCGCGGTCGACTGGGAGACCACGGGCGACGGCACGCACGCGAGCAACGCGGAGAAGGACTCCTTCATCCGCAAGGTGCGCCAGCTCCGCCCGAACAACCGGGTCGTCCTCTACACGAACCGGCACTACTGGCTGAACGTCGACACCACGTCGTACGCCGGCGACGGGCTCTGGATCGCCGACTACGTCACCGCCGGCAAGCCCCGCATCAAGGCGAAGTGGCGCTTCCACCAGTACACCGACGACCCGGTGGACAAGAACGTCGCCGACTTCGCGAGCAAGGCGGCCCTGCGCGAGTGGGCGGCCGACGCCTGACCCGCGCCCCGCCCGTAGGCTTGCCATATGGGCGGGAAGATCACTGCGGTCAGCAGCAACGGGACGTACTCCTTCACCAAGCCGAACCGGGAGAGCATCACCCTGCTCGCCGGATTCGGGGTGGAGGGGGATGTTCATGGCGGGGCCACGGTGAAGCACCGTTTCCGGATGAAGAAGGACCCCTCGCAGCCGAACCTCCGGCAGGTGCACCTCATGCACGAGGAACTGTTCGACGAGGTACGGCGGGCCGGGTTCGAGGTGGCCGCGGGAGAGCTCGGCGAGAACGTCACCACGCGGGGGATCGACCTGCTCGCGCTGCCCCGCGGTACGCGGCTGCGGCTCGGCGAGACGGCCGTCGTCGAGGTGACCGGGCTGCGGAACCCGTGCGCGCAGATCGACCGGTTCCAGAAGGGGCTGATGAAGCAGGTCGTGGGCCGGAGTGAGGACGGCCGGGCGCTGTTCAAGTCCGGGATCATGGCGGTCGTGCTCGCAGGCGGCGTGGTGCGGGCCGGGGATGCCGTGGCAGTCGAGCTGCCCGAGGGCCCGCACCTGGCCCTGGAGATCGTCTAGCCAGCGAAGGGGGCGTCCCGGACTGCCGGTCGCCCCCTTCCGTGTATGCCCTACTTGTTCAGGTAGGCCCAGAACTCGTCGAACGACAGGAGCTTGTCGCCGTTGAGGTCGCGGCTCTTGATGATCGCCTCGGCGACCGACTCGGTCACGTTCCAGTCGCCGCCCTGGGCCAAGGCGGACTTGAATTCGGCGGCGGTGATGGTGCCGTCACCGTCCGCATCGATCCGCTCGAACTGCTTGCGTGCTTCCTCGATGTCGATGTGCGCCACCGGTCCGCCCCTTTTCTTGCCTTTGTCGTGTCCTGCTGGCTTGCTGCCGCAGGTCAGATTAGCGGCCCGGCGCGATCTCCGGTGCGGCGCCCACCCGGGGAAACGGCGGTGCCGTGCTCGATCATGTCTGCGAGTGTGGACCTTCCAGGGGGCGCGGACTCGGGGAGCGGTGTGATGGAGACCTTGCGGGACATTCTCGACGCGGCGGCCCGCGGGGTGTTCCCGCCCGCGGACGGCGGCACGACGGTCGTACCGCAGGCGTGTCACCGGGACGCGGGCGTGCTGTCCTTCACGGCGCACTCGGTCGTGTTCACCGACGAGGACCCGGAGTGGGTCCACGCCACCCTGCGCGGCCTGGACTGCGACGCGCTGGCCGCGACCCTGAACCCGCGGTTCCTGACCGCCTTCCTGGACCGGACCGGGCGCAGGTCGGAGACCGTCGACGCGATGCTGGTCGGCGACCCGCTGCCGGGCGGACCGCCGCTCGCGCTGCGGGAGATCGAGGACGCACACCATCCCCGCATCGCGTACGCCCGCAGGCGGCGCGACGACATTCGCGCCTGGACGGCGGAGGGCGGGGTGCTGGTGACGGGGCGGGGCGTCGGCGGCCGGCTGGAGGTCTCGGTCGAGGTGGACGCGGACGTACGGCACCGGGGGCTGGGGCGGGCGCTGGTGACCGCGGCCAGGCATCTGGTCGCGGAGCCGCTGTGGGCCCAGGTCTCGCCGGGGAACGCCCGCAGCATGCGGGCGTTCCAGGCGGCCGGTTACCGTCCGGTGGGCGCGGAGGCGGTGCTGCTGGCCCCGGCCCCACGGGGCGTCGACGGCTCAGCGGAAGATGCCGGTGTGACCGAGTGAGTACCGGCCCGGCTGGGGGTACACCGCGAGCCCGTGCGGTCCGCTGCCGACCTTGACGCGGGCGAGCTGGGCGCCGGTGCGGGTGTCGATGGCGTAGACCTCGGCGTTGTAGCGGCCGGACAGCCACAGGACCTTGCCGTCGGCGGAGACGCCGCCCATGTCGGGGCTGCCGCCGTCGGGCAGGTGCCACTTCTTGGTGACCCTGTTCTCGGTGAAGTCGAAGACGGAGACGGTTCCTTCGCCGCGGTTGGAGACGTACATCTCGCGGGAGTCGCGGCTGATGTAGAGGCCGTGGGTGCCCTTGCCGGTGGGCAGCAGCGTCGGCTTGTCGAAGGTGTCGCCGTCCAGGACCCAGACCCCGTCGGCCATCATGTCCGCGACGTAGAACCGCTTCCCGTCCGGCGAGACCTTGACGTCCTGCGGCATGGCCCCGCGGAAGGGGAGCTTCTGCTGCCCGATCACCTTCATCTTCTCGGTGTCGACCTTCAGCAGCTCTCCGCTGAACTCGCAGGACACGATGAAGTACCTCCCGTCCAGGGAGAAGTCGGCGTGGTTGACGCCGTAGCAGCTGACCGGAACCGTCTTCTTCCGCTCCATCGTGTGCGGGTCGCGGAAGACGAGTTCACGGTCGAGGGAGGCCATCACGACGGCGTATCTGCCGTTGGGCGTGAAGTAGAGGTTGTACGGGTCGTGCACCTCGACGGGCTTGCCCGCCCTCCCGGTGCTCGGGTCGATCGGGGTCAGGGTGTTCCCGCGGTCGTTGTTGACCCAGAGGGTCTTCATGTCCCAGGAGGGCACGACGTGCTGGGGCTGCCGCCCGACACGGATCGTGTCGACGATCTCGTACGTCCTCGGGTCGATCACGGAGACGGTGTCGGACTCGGTGTTGGGCACGTAGACCCGCGACGGGAAGTCCTTGACCACCGGTGACAGCTTGTTCGGCCGGTCGGCGGCGTAGACGTCCCGCGGGTCCAGGACGGGCGGCATCCCGGGCAGCCCGTGGACCTGCGCCTTCACCGGTTTCGCCGGGGCCGGGACGGCCGCCTTGGTGCCACGGGCCCGGTCCGTCCCGTCCTTGGCCCCGGTGCCGCAGGCGGCGAGGGCGACGAACGCGGCGCCCGCGATCAGGGTGCTCTTCACAAGGGTGCGCTGCAATGGAGTGGGGGGCATCAGCTGAACAACTCCGTGGTGGTCACCGCGGCCAGGCCGCGCCGGTCGAGTTCTTCCAGTACGACGGGGAGGGCGGCGACCGTGTCGTCGTACCCGAAGTGCAGGCTCACCACGGATCCTTCGCGGATCTCGGCGAGGACCTTGCGGGCGACGGCGGCGGCGCCGGGCGAGGTGAAGTCGAGGGAGTCGACGTCGTAGGAGAGGACATGGGGGTAGCCGGCCTCCTGGGCCAGCCGCGTGACGAGCGGGGAGGCGGTGGGCGAACGGGAGGGGCGGAACCAGCTCCCCACCGACCCGGTGAGCCGCTTCAGGCGCTCCGCGCACCCGGCGATCTCCGCTCTGGCCTCCGCCTCGGACATCGCGTTGATGTCGAGGTGGCGGAGGGTGTGGTTGCCGAGGTCGTGGCTGCCGTCGCGGATCCGGCGAGCGAGGTCGGGGTGCGCGTCGAGCCAGGTCCCGACGGCCAGCACGGTGACGCGCGCCCCGTGCTTCTCGGCCTCGGTGAGCAGGGCGCGGGCGGTGGCCGGATCGCCGCCGCCGTGGAAGGTGAGGGCGACCCGGGGACGGTCCCGGGGACCGTGGGTGAGCTGGGCGGGCAGGGCGGGCGGGGCCGGGGCCCTGCTGGAGGCGGGCACGGGATGGGCGACGGCATTCCTGGTCGCACATCCGGCGGCCAACGCCAGCCCGGCGCCGGCGAGAAGCACGGCTCGACGTTCGGTAGCGGTCACCCGCCCCATTTAAGGCGTTATGGCGGTGATTGCCGCTGACCGACCCACCGGCTACCTGTCGGCCACCCGCATCTCGAACCACGTCGTCTTGCCGCGAGGCAGCAGGTCGACGCCCCAGCGGTCGGACAGCTTGTCCACGAGGAACAGTCCCCGCCCGCTGACATCCGTCTCCTGCACCGGCAGCAGGCAGGGCAGTCCGCGCGAGGGGTCACGGACCTCTATGCGGATCCACCCCCGCCGACGCCGCATCCGCAGGCCGAACACCCGTGCCCCCGTGTGCCGCACCGCGTTGCCGACGAGTTCGGACACGAGGAGGACCGCGTCCTCGGTCATCTTCGGGGTGAGCCCCCAGTGCCGAAGAACGATCACCTGGGTCAAGCGCCGCGCGGTCGCCGCGGACTCCGGGCGGGAGGGCAGCGGGACCTCTGCCTCGGTGGGGTTTCCGAACAGTTCGAGCGCCTTCAGTGCGTGCTCGTCCTCGACCGCCGGAGACCAGCGCGCCGCCGTCAGACGGTTGTCTCCCCGCGGCTGTTCGAAACCCTCCAGCCCCGCCATGCCCCCATCATGGCCGCCCGCAGCGTCCTCCGGGGCCGTTCCTGACGAATACGCCCCCCGGAATGCGCCGTTCCGAAGAGGCTCATCGGCATATGCCACAGGCACTTCGGCGTCGTCAACAGCCCGTCTGACCTGCAGCGGAGGCTCACTGGGAGGCAATCGACGGACTCCCTCGACAAGGCAGACTTAAGGTTGCGTTAAGGCTCCCATAATCCGCCCCATCGAGGGACTCGGATCAGACATCGTGTCAATTGCAAGTGGTTCAGAGGAATTTCGCCTTGCCGGGGCCCTCCTCGACGAAGCTCTTCATGCCCCGCTCGCGGTCCTCGGTGGCGAACAGGCCTGCGAACCAGTTCCGTTCCACCGCGAGGCCCGTCTCGATGTCGGTCTCAAGACCCGTGTCGATCGACTCCTTGGCGGCGCGCAGCGCGATCGCCGGGCCCTGTGCGAGCTTCGCCGCCCAGGCGTGCGCCTCGGCGTACACCTCGCCGGCGGGTACGACCCGGTCCACGAGGCCGAGCGCCAGCGCCTCGTCGGCCTTGACCATACGGCCCGTGAAGATCAGGTCCTTCGCCCTGGACGGGCCGACCAGCCGGGCCAGGCGCTGGGTGCCGCCCGCGCCGGGGATCAGACCGAGCAGGATCTCGGGCTGCCCCAGCTTGGCGTTCTCCGCGGCGATCCGGAAGTCCGCGCACAGCGCGAGCTCGCAGCCGCCGCCCAGGGCGTATCCGGTGACGGCCGCGACGACCGGCTTGGGGATGCGGGCCACGGCCGTGAACGAGTCCTGGAGGGCGCGGGCGCGCAGGACCATCGCGGTGTGGTCCATGGCCTGCATCTCCTTGATGTCCGCGCCGGCCGCGAACACCTTCTCCCCGCCGTACACGATCACGGCGCGCACGTCCTCGCGCCGGGTCGCCTCCTCGGCGAGCTCCTTCAGCCGGTCCTGGGTGGCCACGTCCAGCGCGTTCATGGGCGGGCGGTCCAGACGGATGGTGCCGACGCCTTCGGCGACTTCGAGATTCACGGTCATGCCAGCAGGTTAACGGCGACTAACGGCGACCGGCCGGGTGCGGTCGCTCACATTCGGCCGGCGCGGCACGCCACCGACGACGGCGGCCCCGGTGTCGTATCCGCAACACCGGGGCCGCTGAGCGCCACAGGTCCTACGCCTTCCACTTCTCCCACGACATGTTCCAGCCGTTGAGGCCGTTGTCCGGTGCGACCGTCGCGTCGTCGGAGTTCTTGACGACGACCACGTCGCCGATCATCGAGTGGTTGAAGAACCAGGCGGCCGGTACCCCGCTGTCGTAACCGCCCTTGACGTCGCGCAGGCCCACGCAGCCGTGGCTGGCGTTGTAGTTGCCGAAGGCGTCGCCGCCCCAGTAGTTGCCGTGGAGGAAGGTGCCGGAGTCGGTGAGGCGGGAGGCGTGCGGGACGTCCTTGATGTCGTACTCGCCGCCGTAGCCGACCGTTTCGCCGTTCATCCGGGTCACCGCGAGCTTCTCGCTGATGACCATCTGGCCGTTCCAGGTGTCGTAACCGGGCTTGCCGGTGGTGACCTTGAGGGTCTTGATGGTCCTGCCGTCCTGGGTGATCTTCATCGTGTGCTTCTTGGAGTCCACGACGGAGACCTGGTTGCGGCCGATGGTGAAGGAGACGGTCTTGTCCTGCTTGCCGTAGACGCCGTCGCGGCCCTCGACCCCGTTCAGGTCGAGGTCGACGGTGACCTTGGTGCCTTCCTTCCAGTACCGCTCGGGACGGAAGTCCAGGCGGTCGTTGCCGAACCAGTGGCCCTGGACGTCGACGGCGGGCGAGGTCTTGATCGTGATGGCCTTCTCGACGTCCTCGGGGCTGGTGATGCCCCGGGTGAAGCGGATGGAGAACGGCATTCCGACGCCGACCGTCGAGCCGTCCTCGGGCGTGAAGGTACCGATGAAGGTGTTCTTCGGGGTCAGGGTGGTGAAGCTGGAGTCCTCGGCGGCCGTGCGGCCCTCGGCGTCCTTCGCGACCGCGTGCACCAAGTACTTGGTGCCGGAGGCGAGGTGGGTGGACGGCGTCCAGGAGGCGCCGTCCGCGGCTATCTTCCCGGCTATCGCGGTGCCCTTGGCGTCCTTGACCCGGACCTCGGTCAACTTGCCCTTGGTCGCGCCGACCTTGAGGGCACCGCTGGTGTCGACGGACTTCGCCCCGTCCTTCGGGCTGATGGAGACGACCGCCTCGGACTGCTTGGTCTCGGTGGCGGACGAGTCGCCCTTCTCCGCCTTGGCGTCACCGGAACCGGAATTCCCCCCGCCGCAGGCGGTGACGGCCAGCAGCAGAACTCCGAGTATCAACGCCAGCAGTCCTCTGGCCCCGCGCCCTCGCGCGTCAACCGACGCCCCCGATATCGGTCGCACGTTCAAGTGTTTCTCCCCTCGAAGGGCCAGGTCAGGCCCGCTCCCCCGCGCGTTCTCCGCACGCGTTGGCGAATATTAACCGCAGACTTTTGAGCATCGTGTAAGTCCAAGGTCACCATTTCGTCCCAACCGCGACGGAAAGTCGGGCCAAGCCGCCCCCCTGTCACCGTCCCTGTCGGGCTACTTCACCGCGCTGCCCGCCTTCCACTCCTTCCAACCCATATTCCAGCCACCGAGGCCATTGTCGGGAGCGACCTTTTTGTCATCGCTGTGGACGACCTCGACGACGTCCCCGACGAGGCTGCGGTCGAAGAACCAGCCCGCGGGCGTGTCCGAGCTGCCGCCCTTCACATCCCTGAGGCCCACACAGCCGTGGCTGACATTGACCCGTCCGGGGGCGGTGGGCGACCAGTAGTTGCCGTGCAGGAAGGTGCCGGAGTCGGTCAGCCGCAGGGCGTGCGGGACGTCCGGGATGTCGTACTCGCCGCCGAAGCCGACCGTGCGGCTGTTCATGCGGGTCACTTCGAGCATCTCGGTGACGACCATCTTGCCGTTGTAGGTGGTCGTCTTCGGCGCGCCGGCGGTGATCGGCACGGTGGCGAGCAGCGCGCCGTCCCGTCTGACCTGCATGGTGTGGGCGGCCGCGTCGACGAGGGAGACCTGGCTGCGGCCGACGGTGAAGGAGAAGGTCCGGTACTGGAGGCCGTAGACGCCGGGCGCGCCCTCCACATCGCGGAGTCGGAGCGCGACGGTCACCCGGGTGCCCGGTGTCCAGTAGTGCTCGGGACGGAAGTCGAGGCGGCCCTTGCCGAACCAGTGCGGACGGATCTCGACGGGCGGCTTCGCGGTGACGTGTACGGCGCGTTCGACGGCGGCGCGGTCCTCGATCTCCCGGTTGAACTCCAGGGAGACGATCATTCCGGTGCCGACGGTGGAGCGGTTCTCGGGGCTGACATACCCGATGAAGCGCTCCTCGGGGACGTAGGTGGTGAAGGTGGTGTGCCGGGCCGAGCGGCGGCCGTGGGCGTCGAGCGCGACCGCGTCGACCGTGTACTTGGCGGCCAGCGCCAGCTGTGCCTCGTCGGGTTCCCAGCGCAGGCCGTCGGCGGAGATGTGCCCGGGCACCGGGAAGTCCTGCGCGTCCTGGGACTTGACGACGGTGACCGACTCCAGACGCCCGCCAGGCACCCGGACCCGGAGCTTCTCCTCGGGCGGCACGCCCTTGGTCCCGTCGTCGGGGGCGACCCGGATGACGTCCTCGGGCGCGGGAGGCTTCCCGAACCCGCCGACGCCCTCGATCCCGCCACCCCCGTCCGCCGTGCAGCCGGCGGCTCCGGCCAGCAGTCCTGCCCATGTCATTACGGCGGCCAAAGCGGCCCCCACGCGCCGAGCGCGCCCATGTCCTTGCGTCACGGCAATCCCAACGACCGGGCCCACCCAGGGGAAACGTGAGGTCGGTGGCCGCGGGCGGGTGCGCCTCCTTGGCGACCTGACCTGGCAGATCCTCGGGCACCTCGCCCAAGCAAGCGCGGTGAAACGTGAGTGCGAGGCAAGCGGTGGGCAGAACAGTGGGGAGAACGACGTGAGAGGGTGCCGCGGACGGGACGCCGTGCGCTCGTTTCCACCTCGTTCCACGAGCCGTGGGAGGCCGACCGGTGTCCAGCGCAGCCGAGCAGGAGGCGGTGACGGAAGCCGCCGAGGAGCGCCCCGCCGCGCTGGTGAACGGCGAGCGGCGGGCGGTACCGGCCGTGCCGGTGTGGCCCGGTGCGCCGACGCCCTTGGGCGCCCGGTTCCGGGTCGGCCCGGACGGAGTGGCGGGGACCAACTTCGCCCTGTGGGCGGGCGGTGCCGAAGCGGTCGAGCTGTGTCTGTTCGACGCGCACGGCAAGGAGACCCGGGCCCGGCTCACCGAGCTCACGCACGAGATCTGGCACGGCTTCGTGCCCGGCGTCATGCCCGGTCAGCGCTACGGCTTCCGGGTGCACGGCCGCTGGGACCCGTGGACCGGCGGCCGCTGGAACCCGGCGAAGCTCCTCCTGGACCCGTACGCCCGCGCGGTCGACGGCGACTTCAGCCTGCCGCCAGAGGTGTACGGCCATGTCCGCGACTGGCCCGAGCAGCAGGTCGCGGACACCGTACGGGACGACCGCGACTCGGCGCCGTACGTCCCGAAGGGCGTGGTCGTCCACGATGACGCCACCGACGACGAATGGATGGAGGACCGGAGGCCGAAGACGCCGTGGGCGGACTCGGTGATCTACGAGGTCCATGTGCGGGGGTTCACCGCGCTGCACCCCGGCATCCCCGAGGAACTGCGCGGGACGTACGCCGGGCTGGCGCACCCCGCCGCGATCGAGCACCTCGTGAAGCTGGGGGTCACGGCCGTGGAGCTGCTCCCCGTCCACCAGTTCGCGCACGAGGACCATCTGCTGCGGCGCGGTCTCAAGAACTACTGGGGCTACAACTCCATCGGCTACTTCGCGCCGCACGCGGCCTACGCCGCCTCCGGTACGACGGGCCAGCAGGTCGGCGAGTTCAAGCGCATGGTGCGCGCGCTGCACGCCGCGGGGATCGAGGTCATCCTCGACGTGGTCTACAACCACACGGCGGAGGCGGGCGAGCTGGGCCCCACGCTGTCGCTCAAGGGCATCGACAACCGCGGGTACTACCGGTTGCAGTCCGACGCCCGGCGCTACGCGGACTACACGGGCTGCGGCAACACCCTGCACGTGGTCCAGCCGCATGTCCTGCGGCTGATCACCGACTCCCTGCGCTACTGGGTGACGGAGATGGGTGTGGACGGCTTCCGCTTCGACCTGGCCGCGGCGCTGGCCCGTTCCATGCACGACGTCGACATGCTGTCCCCGTTCCTCGCGGTCATCGCCCAGGACCCGGTGCTCAGGCGCGTGAAGCTGATCGCCGAGCCCTGGGACGTGGGCTCCGGGGGCTATCAGGTGGGCGCCTTCCCGCCCCTGTGGACGGAGTGGAACGACCGCTACCGCAACGCCGTGCGCGACTTCTGGCGGGGCGCGCTCCCGGACGTGCGGGACCTCGGCTACCGGCTGTCCGGCTCCAGCGACCTGTACGCGTGGGGCGGGCGGCGCCCGTACGCCTCGGTCAACTTCATCACCGCGCACGACGGTTTCACCCTGCGGGACCTGGTGTCGTACGAGAGGAAGCACAACGAGGCGAACGGCGAGGGCAACCGGGACGGCACGGACGACAACCGGGCCTGGAACTGCGGGACGGAGGGGGAGACGGACGACGAGCGGGTACGGGCGCTCAGGCGGCGGCAGTTGCGGAACCTGCTCACCACACTGCTGCTGTCGACGGGCGTGCCGATGCTGGTCGCGGGCGACGAACTGGGCCGTACCCAGCGCGGCAACAACAACGCCTACTGCCAGGACAACGAGATCAGCTGGGTGGACTGGGGACTGCTGGAGGACCCCGGCTGGAAGGCCCTGTTCGACCTCACCGCCCGTCTGATCGACCTGCGCCACCGGCATCCGGTGCTCAGGCGCCGGGCGTTCTTCTCGGGGCGGGCGCACTCGGCGGACGGGCTGCGGGACCTGGCCTGGTTCACGGCCCGCGGCACGGAGATGACCGAACGGGACTGGTACGCGCCGGCGGCCTCGCTCGGCATGTACCTGTCGGGGCGGGACATCCCCGGCCGGGACGAACGCGGCGCGCCGATCGTCGACGACAGCTTCCTCGCCGTCCTGCACGCCGGGGACCGCCCGGCGAGCTTCCTGCTGCCGGGGCCGCCGTGGGCGGAGCGCTACGAGGTGGTCGTCGACACGTCGAGGGAGGAGCAGGGCGAGGCGCCGGGGGTGGTACACCGGGCCGGGGCGTCGATCACGGTGCCGGCGCGGGCGGTGCTGCTGCTGCGGGTGGCGGGGTGAGATTGCAGTCCCGTGAACAGCCCAGGTGATCGCTGGCCAGGGCGCCGATCCGCTGACCAGACTCGATCACATGCCCGAGATCTCCCGCCGTGCCTTCGGCGGTCTCGTCGGCGGCGGTGCCGTGACCGCCGTCGCCGCCACGACGACCGCCGCCGAAGCCGCTCAAGCTCCCGCCGAACGTCCCTTCAGGGCCCGGACCGGGGGCTCCGCGGGCAGACGCCCCAATCTCCTGGTCATCCTCGGTGACGACCTCGGCTGGGCCGACCTGTCGTCGTACGGCGCCCCGCACATCAGGACGCCGAACCTGGACCGGCTGGCCCGGCAGGGCGTGCGGTTCACCGACGCGTACTCGGGGTCCTCGACCTGCTCCCCGACGCGGTTCAGCCTGTACACCGGACGGTATCCGGGCCGTACGAAGGGCGGCCTCGCCGAGCCGATCGCCAACCGGACGCAGGGGCTCGACCCGAACCACCCGACCCTCGCCTCGCTGCTGAGGAAGGCCGGCTACGCCACCGCCCTCATCGGCAAGTGGCACTGCGGCTGGCTGCCCGACTACAGCCCCACCAAGTCCGGCTGGGACGAGTTCTTCGGCAACCACGGGGGCGTCCTTGAGTACTTCTCCAAGCTCGGCCAGCTCGGTGACCACGACCTCTACGAAGGCGACGCCGAGTACCAGGACCTGCGCTACTACACGACCGTCCTCACCGAACGGGCCGTGGAGTACGTGAGCCGCGACCACGACAGGCCGTGGCTGCTCAACCTCAACTTCACCACCCCGCACTGGCCGTGGCTCGCGGAGGGCGACGAGGAGACCGGCGCGGAGATCGCCGAGAAGATCCGTAACGCGAAGAGCCAGGCGGAGGTCTCGGCCGCGCTCAACCACTACGACGGCGGTTCGGTCGCCAAGTACACGGAGATGGTGCAGAGCCTGGACGCGGCCGTCGGCGAGGTGCTCGCGGCCCTGCGCCGCTCCGGGCAGGAGGAGCACACGCTGGTGTACTTCGCCAGCGACAACGGCGGCGAGCGCTGGTCGTACCTGTGGCCGCTCAGCGGTGAGAAGTTCGTGCTCCAGGAGGGCGGCATCCGCGTCCCGACGATCGTGCGCTGGCCGCACCGGATCGACGGCCACCAGGTGAGCCACGAGCCGAACTTCTCCCCCGACTGGACGGCGACCTTCCTGGACGTGGCCGGTGCGCGACCCGATCCGGCCTACCCGCTGGACGGCACGAGCCTGGCCGGGTACCTGCTGCGGGGCGAACGGCTGCCGGAGCGGGACCTGTTCTGGCGGGTGCGGGCCAACCGGGCCCTGCGGCGCGGGAGGTGGAAGTACTACCAGGACGCGGCCGGCAAGGACCACCTCTACGACCTCGGCGCCGACCTGCGCGAACAGGCCGACCTGGCTCCCGACGAGCCGGACCTGCTCGCCGAGCTGAAGGCCGCCTGGGAGCGGACCGCCGCCGGACTGCTGCCATATCCCGGTTAGCCGAGGATCCCCCGCTCGTACGCCGTCGCGACCGCCGCCGCGCGGTCCTTGACGCCCAACTTGGCGTACAGGTGGGTGAGATGGGTCTTCACGGTCGCCTCGCTGATGAACAGCTCGCGGGCGATCTCGCGGTTGGACGTGCCCTTGGCGACCAGGGCCAGCACCTCGCGCTCGCGGGCGGAGAGGGTCTCGTTGCCGGGTGCCCCGGGAGCGCGGACCGCGGAGACCAGACGGGAGGCGACGGCCGGGGACAGGACGGTACGGCCCTGCGCCGCGGCCCGCACGGCGGTGAACAGCTCGTCGCGCGGGGCGTCCTTGAGGAGGTAGCCGGTGGCTCCCGCCTCGATGGCGGGCAGGGTGTCGGAGTCGGTGTCGTACGTCGTCAGGACGAGGACCTTCGCGCGGGCCCGGGCGCGGGTCAGCTCGCGGATGGCGTCCACCCCGCCCCCTCCCGGCATCCGCAGGTCCATCAGGATCACGTCCGGGTCGAGCACGGCGGCCCGCTCGACGGCCTCGACGCCGTTGGACGCCTCGCCGACGACGGCGAATCCGGGCGCGGACGCGAACATACCGCGCAGACCGTCCCGTACGACGGGGTGGTCGTCGACGATCAGCACCGAGATGTCACTGGTCATGGCGGACCAACGGTACGCGAGCCGACAGGGCGGTGCCGTGCCCCGGTTCGGACTCGACGGTCAGGGACCCCGCGACGCGTTCGGCGCGGGCCCGCATGCCGTCGAGGCCGAAGCCGCCGGTGCGGGTGCGGGGCGGGAGGGCGAGGGGGTCGAAGCCGACGCCGTCGTCGCGGATGTCGAGGATGACCTCCTCGTCCAGGAAGGTCAGGGTGACCCCTAGGCGGCCCGCCCGGGCGTGCCGGGAGGCGTTGGAGAGGGCTTCCTGGGCGATGCGCAGGAGGGTGGCCGCGATCTCGTCGTGGAGCTGCTGAGCGATGCCGGTGACCGTGAACTCGGCGCGCACGCCGGTGCGTTCGCCCCAGTCGGCGACGGTCTGCTTCAAGGCTTCGGGAAGTCCGGCGTCGTCCAGGGCGACCGGAGCGAGGTTGTGCACCGAGCGGCGGGCCTCGCCCAGGCTGTGGCGGGCGAGGTCCATGGCCCGGTGGACGTGCTCGCGGGCCTGTGCCTGGTCGGGGGTGTTCACGACGACCTGGAGCTGGGCGATGATCCCGGTCAGGCCCTGGGCGAGGGTGTCGTGGATCTCGGCGGCCAGCCGCCGGCGCTCGTCGGCGACGCCCGCTTCCCTTGCCTGGACGAGGAGTTGGGCGTGAAGGGCGGCGTTCTCGTCGAGCGCCTGTTGCAGGGCCTCGATGGTCGAGGTGCGCTCGCGTGAGCGCTGCTCCTCCTGCTCGGTGATGTGGGCGACCACCGACTGGAGGCCGAAGTTGGCGGCCAGGAGCGCGGCGAACCCGAGCCACTGGGCGATGCCTTCCGGCATCAGTCCGCCGGCCTGCGCGCCCGCCACGGTGACCGCGCTGGCGAACAGCCCGAGCCGCCGCCACCGGCCCGGGATCAGCTCGTCGGCGTCCATGTAGCCGCTGGCCGCGAAGAACGCGAAGAACGGGTTGAGCCAGGTGAGGAGGAAGGCGATCGCCCAGCGGGCGCAGTAGTAGACGGTCCCGGCCGCGGAGGGGCTGCGGCCGCGGCGGACGCGGCGGTGCCGGGTGCCCTGCCACCACGTCTGGAGCAGGAGAGCGGCGCCGACCAGGGCCCCGATGAGATACCAGTCGACGGGGCCGTCCATGATGCCCGCGGAGACGACCGCGAGGACGAGGCCCGTGCCGAGCAGTCCGTACGGCCCCCAGACGTGCAGCCGCTCCCAGTACCTGTCGATCCTGGCGTCCGACGCGTTCATCTGCCCAGTCTGCACGGCCCGTTCCTCACTCCCACCGGAACCAGCGCGACGCGGCGGCCGTGAGCAGCACCGTCCAGACGACGAGGACGGCCAGGTGGGTCCAGCCGGGCCAGTCGCCGGACGCGGCCCGGTTCAGGGCCTCGGCGGCCGCGCCGAACGGCGTGTACCCGACGATCCGGGCGAGCACGTCCGGCATGGTCTGCACCGGCGCCCACACCCCCGCGCAGAACATCGCCGGGAAGAACACGGCGGACCCGATGGCACCGGCGATCTTCGTGGTCCGGGACAGCGCGGAGACCACCGCGCCGAGCGCGAGGGCGGCCAGGACGGCCAGGACCAGCGCGAGCACGTATCCGAGGGGCTGTTCGGGCAGTCGTACGGCGAAGGCGAACCGGCCGACGAGGAGGGCGAGCAGCGCGGACGCCAGGGCGGCGCCGCCGTAGACGGTCATCTGCGCGGTGAGCAGGGCGGTGGGGCGGACCGGGGTGGTGGACATGCGGCGCAGGATGCCGCGTTCGCGGTAGCCGGTGAGGGTCTGCGGCATGGACTGGAGGCCGCCGACGATCATGCCGAGCAGCACGGCCACGGGGACGTAGACGTCGATGGTCCTGAGGCCGCCGAGGTCGGCGTCGTGGTCCCGGAAGGACGGGATCGAGCCGAGGATCACCAGGAGCAGGGTCGGGAACAGCAGGATCCAGAACAGGGCGCCGGGTTCGCGGCGGAAGAGGCGGACCTCGGTCCGCAGTACGGCGGTGTTCATGCCGTGGCCTCCTGGGTGTCGGTCTTCGTGAGGTCGAGGAACGCGTCGTCGAGGGTGGCGTCGACGACGCGGAGCTGGTGGGCGGTGACGTGCCGGCGGGCGAGCAGGGTGATCACGGCGTTCACGGTCTCGTCGGTACCGGACAGGGTGAGACGACCGTCCCGGTCCTCGATCGAGGCGAGGGCGGGCAGCGCGTTCAGCTCGTGCGCGTCGAGCGGGGCGGACGGCGTGAAGCTGATGACGGTGGCGCCCGCCGAACGCCGGATGAGCCCGGCCGGGGTGTCCAGGGCGGCGACCCGGCCCTTGTCGATCACGGCGATCCGGTCGCAGAGCCGCTGCGCCTCCTCCATGAAGTGGGTGACGAGCAGGACGGTGACGCCGCCCGCGCGGACGTCCTCGATGAGCTCCCAGGTGTCGCGGCGGGCCCGCGGATCGAGACCGGTGGTGAGCTCGTCCAGGACGACGACCCGGGGGTTGCCGACGAGGGCGAGCGCGATGAACAGGCGCTGCTTCTGGCCGCCGGAGAGCTTGCCGAACCGGGTGGTGAGCTTCTGGGTGAGCCCGAGGCGCTCGGCGAGGGGCCGCCAGTCGAGGGGGCGCTCGTAGAACGTCGAGTAGAGCTCGAGCGCCTCGCCGACGGTGAGTTTGGCCTGGAGTTCGCTCTCCTGGAGCTGGGCGCCGAGGATCCGGGCCACGCGCGCGTGGTCGGCGACGGGGTCGAGGCCGGTGACCCGGACCCGGCCCGCGTCGGGAATCCGCAGACCCTCGACGCACTCGACGGTGGTGGTCTTCCCGGCGCCGTTCGGGCCAAGAATTCCAAAAATCTCGCCCTCCTCGACGGCGAAGGAGACACCGTCGACGACGGCCCGGCCGCCGTAGAACTTGCGCAGTTCGCTGACTTCGATGACGGACATGGCATCAGCGTCCCGGTCCGGGCCCCGCCGCCACATCGCCCGTCGCGCTCGACCCGGCATCAGCCGATCGGTGGATGCGGCGGTACGACCCCTCGGCTCGTCCGGTACGGCCCCTCGAACATGCAGGTCGTAGGTCCAGCGGCCGATTCGGGTCCGGCCAAAACTCGGTGGGCGTTGTCAGTGCCGATCCGTAGGCTCGCAGCTGATGTCCACGACACATGCAACCACCAAGAACCGATCGGCCGTGAAGAGCCTGCTGCGCCTGTGGCCGTATGTCCGGCCGGTCCGCGCGCGGCTGTTCACGGCCGCGTCCGTGGCCGTCCTCGCCTCCTGTACGGGGCTGGTGATCCCACTCGTCCTGAAGTGGATGGTGGACGGGCCGGTCGCCGACGGAGACACGGCGGGCGTATGGCTCGGCGCGCTGTACCTGCTGCTGCTCGGGTTCGCGGAGGCACTGCTGTTCGGGCTGCGGCGGTGGCTGGTGGCGCGGCCGCTCTCCCATGTCGAGGCGGAGATGCGGGCGGGCCTGTACCGGCACCTCCAGCGCCTCCCGGTGGCCTTCCACGACCGCTGGGCGTCCGGCCAGTTGCTGTCCCGGGCCACCACGGACCTCATGCTGCTGCGCATGTTCCTCGCCTTCCCGCTGACCTTCCTGCTGGTCAACGGCGTGACGATCCTCGTCGGCGTGATCATCATGCTGCTCCAGGACTGGGCGCTCGGCCTGGTGATCCTCGGCCCCGCGATCCCGGTCGTCGTCACCTGTGTGATCTTCGAGAAGCGGTACGCCGGTGTGGCCCGCCTCGCCCAGGACCAGGTCGGCGACCTCACGACGGTCGTCGAGGAGAGCGTGCTCGGCATCCGCATCATCAAGGGGTTCGGGCGCCACCGGTCGCAGGCGCGGGCGTTCCGGGAACTCTCGGGCACCCTGCGCGGCACGGAACTGCACAAGGCCCGCCTCCTGGCCACGATCTGGGGCGTCATCGTGACCCTGCCGGAGGTGGCGATCGGAGCGGCGCTGGTGCTGGGCTGCGTACAGGTGGCGGACGGGGAGTTGTCGGCGGGGACGTTGGTGGCGTTTCTCTCCACCGCGCTGGCCCTGAGGTGGCCGGTGGACTCGATCGGCTTCCTGCTGGCGATGAGCCAGGAGGCGGCGACGGCGACGGAGCGCTATTTCGAGGCGATGGACGAAGTACCGGAACAGGAGACCTGCTCAAGTCGCGCGGCAGGCCCGCACCGGCCGGCGGACGGCCTCCGGTTCCACGACGTCCGTTTCCGCTACCCCGACGCCCCCGAGGACTCGCCGCCCGTCCTCGACCTGATCGACCTCCACATCCGCCCGGGCGAGTCCATGGCCCTGGTCGGCGCGACGGGCAGCGGCAAGACCACCCTCACCGCGCTCGTGCCCCGCCTCCACGAGCTCACCTCCGGCCGCATCACCCTGGACGGCGAGGACATCACCGCCATGCCCAGGGAAGAGCTGCGCTCAAAGGTCGCCGTGGCCTTCGAGGACCCCACCCTCTTCTCCGCCGGCGTCGGCGAGAACGTCCTGATGGGCGCGGACGAACGGGAACTGGACCGCGCCCTGTCCGTGGCCCAGGCCGACTTCGTGCACGCCCTTCCCCACGGCACCGGGACCCAGGTCGGCGAACAGGGCCTCAGCCTCTCCGGCGGCCAGCGCCAGCGCCTGGCCCTCGCCCGAGCCGTCGTGGGCAGACCGAGGTTCCTCGTCCTGGACGACCCGCTGTCCGCCCTGGACGTCCACACGGAGGCCGCGGTGGAGGCGGCCCTGCGGGACGTGCTGGCGGACACCACGGCACTGATCGTCGCCCACCGCCCCTCCACCGTGCAGCTCGCCGACCGGGTCGCCCTGTTGTCGGGCGGCCGGATCACGGCCGTGGGCACCCATCACGAACTCCTGCGCACGAACGCCGAGTACGCCCATCTGATGTCCGGGTCCGGGGATTCCGGAGAAGAGGAGGACACCCGATGACGGCCCCCACGACGTCCGCGCCCACCGCGGACCAGGAGCCCGGCCCGCCCGGGCCGAAGGACACCGACGACGCCTTCGACCACGACCGCCTGCCCGCTCCCCCGGGCGCCACCGCTCTCCTGCTGCGCTCACTGCTCGCGCCCATGAAGGCGCGGGTCGCCGTGACGACCCTTCTGCTGCTGCTCCAGCAGGCGGCCGTGCAGGCGGGTCCGCTGCTGGTGGCGTACGCCATCGACCGCGCGGTGCCCGCGTTCCGGGACCACGACAACGGCCCGCTGATCGCGGTCGGCGCCGGCTATCTGCTGTGCTCGCTGGCCTCCGGCGGGCTCCAGTACGCGTTCATCCTGGCCTCCGCGCGCGTCAACCAGGACGTGCTGCTCGACCTGCGCGGCCGGATCTTCCGGCACGCCCAGGCGCTGAGCATCGACTTCCACGAGCGCTACACCTCGGGCCGGCTGATCTCCCGTTCGACGACGGACGTGGAATCGCTGCGCGAGCTGCTCAGCGAGGGTCTTCAGGAACTCGTCACCGTCATCCTGTCCTTCCTCTACATCTCCGCCCTGCTGCTCTGGCTGGACCTCGGTCTCGGCGCGGTCGCGGTGGCGTCCTTCGTGCCGCTGTACCTGCTCGTGCGGGTCTACCGGCAGCGCGCGGGCCGGGTGTACCAGAAGCGCTCGACCGCGATCGCCGCCGTGATCGTGAAGTTCGTGGAGACGATGAACGGCATCCGGCCGGTGCGCACGTTCCGCCGCGAGGCCGCCAACGACGCCGACTTCGCCGTACTGAACAAGCGGCACGAGCGGGTGAACGGCGACGCGCTCCTCGAGATGGCCCGCTATGTCGTCGGGTCCCGGCTGGTCGCCAACACGGCCGTCGCGGGGATCGTGCTGTGGGGCGCCTACCGGGTGGCGCAGGACTCCCTGGAGCTGGGTGTGCTGGCCGCCGCGGTGCTGTATCTGCGCAGGCTGTACGACCCGATCGACCGGCTCGGGATGTTCCTGAACTCCTACCAGTCGGCGGCCGCCTCCCTGGAGAAGATCGCGGGCCTGCTCGCCCAGACCCCGACCGTGCCCGAGCCGTCCACGCCCAGGCAGCTCCCGGTGCTCGAGACCTCGGACCGTCCCGGCCGTGAGGTCGTCTTCGAGGGTGTCTCGTTCGGCTACCGCACCGGTGGCGAGGTGCTCCCCCGGTTCGACCTCACCCTGCCCGCCGGGCAGACCGTCGCGGTGGTCGGCTCGACCGGCGCCGGCAAGTCGACTCTGGCGAAGCTGCTGGCCCGCTTCTACGACCCCTCCCACGGGCGGATCCTGCTCGACGGCGTCGACCTGCGCGAGCTGGCGATGCCCGAACTGCGGCGCGGGGTGGTCATGGTGACGCAGGAGGCGTTCCTGTTCTCCGGCACGGTCGCCGAGAACATCGCGATCGGCCGCCCGGACGCCGGCCGCGAGGAGATCGAGCGGGCCGCGAAGGCGATCGGGGCGCATGACTTCATCAGCGCGCTGCCCGACGGGTACGACACGGACGTTCGCAAGCGGGGTGGCCGTATCTCGGCAGGGCAGCGCCAACTCGTGGCGTTCGCGCGGGCGTTGCTCGCCGATCCGGCGGTGCTGATCCTGGACGAGGCGACCAGCTCGCTCGACGTACCGGGCGAGCGAGCCGTGCAGCGCGCGATGGCGACGGTCCTGAAGGGCCGAACCGCCGTGGTGATCGCGCACCGGCTGTCGACCGTGGAGATCGCCGACCGGGTCCTCGTCATGGAGCACGGCAGAATCGTCGAGGACGGCACACCCGCCGAACTCGTCGCGGGCACGGGCCGGTTCGCCGATCTGCACCGGGCGTGGCGGGACAGTCTGGCGTGAGCCGCCACATGTACGACCAGGGGGATGTGTGATCGACGCGTACGAGGATCCCGGCACGCCCGATGTCCGGGGCGGCTGGCGGTATCTGTGGTGGCTGGTGCGCTGCCAGCCGGGGCGGTCCGTGGCCGGGGCGCTGCTGGGCAGTTCCTGGATGGTGCTGCTGGCGGCGACGCCGTATCTGATGGCGAAGGCGATCGACGAGGGCCTGGAGCCGGGCGACTGGGCGGCGCTGGCCGGCTGGAGCTGCGCGCTGTTCGTGGTCGGTTCGTTCAACGCCTGGCTGAGCATCATGCGGCACCGCACGATGACCCGGGTGCGGATGGACGCCAACTTCCGCACGGTCAAGGTGGTCGTCGGACAGGCGGTCCGTCTCGGCGCCGCCCTCTCGCGCCGCACCGGGGCCGGGGAGGTCGTCACGATCGGCGTGGGCGACGTGCAGACGATCGCCGGCGCCCTGACCGTCGTCGGCCCGGGCGTGGGCGCGTGTGTCGCCTACCTGACGGTCGCCGCCCTGCTGGTGTCGGTCTCCCCGGTCCTCGCTGCCGTCGTCCTCCTCGGCATCCCGGCGATCGTCGTGCTCGTGGGCCCCTTCCTGTCCCGCCTCCAGGGCACCGAGACGGAGTACCGCGACCGCCAGGGCGTCCTCACCGCCCGTATCGCCGACCTCGCGGGCGGCCTGCGCGTCCTCAACGGCCTCGGCGGCAAGAGCCTGGTCGCCGACGCCTTTCACCGCGACTCCCAACGCCTGCGGGCCCAGGGCTACCGGGTCGGCGCGGTCACCAGCTGGGTGCAGGCCCTCGGCGTCGGCCTGCCCACCCTGTTCCTCGCCGTCGTCACCTGGCTGGCGGCCCGCCTGGCCGCCGAAGGGGACATCACGGTGGGCGAGTTGGTGGCGGTGTACGGCTATGTCGCGGTCCTCGTGGGGCCGGTGGCGTTCTGGGTGGAGTGCGGGTACCAACTGAGCCGGGGGGTGGTGGCGGCGAGGCGGGTGGTGCGGTTCCTGCGGCTGGAGCCGCTGGAGGACCGGGGCACGAGGGATGCCCCGGCGGAACCGTCGGTCCTGCACGACCCGGAGTCGGGGGTGAGCATCCTCCCGGGCCGCCTGACGGCACTGGCCTCGGCGCACCCGGCGGATTCGGCAACGGTCCTGGACCGCTTGGCCCGCTACACCCCGTCGGGGGCGACCTGGGCCGGCGTCCCGCTGGACGAGATCAGGCTGCCCCAGATCAGAGAGCACATCCTGATAGCGGACCACGAGGCGGACCTGTTCGCAGGCGATCTACGTGAGATGGTCGCGCCCCAAAGGGGCGCGGGGCTGTATCAACATGCGGCTCCGCCGCAGGGCGCGACCAGCCACAACGAACTCGCAGCCGCCCTGCACGCGGCCGTGGCAGACGACATCGTGCAAGGTCTCCCGGACGGCCTCGACTCCCCCATCGACGCCCAGGCCCGTAACCTCTCCGGCGGCCAGCGCCAGCGCATCCGACTTGCAAGAGCCCTTCTCGCCGACCCGGACGTCCTCCTCGCCATAGAACCCACCTCCGCCCTGGACGCTCACACAGAGGCCCTCGTGGCCGAACGCCTACGCGCGGCGAGAGACGGCCGCACCACAGCCGTCACCACCACCTCCCCCCTGGTACTGGACCACGCCGACACCGTCCTCTACCTGGTCGACGGCAAGCTCGCGGCGACCGGAACCCACCAGCGACTCCTCACCGAGGAACCGGGATACCGGGCCCTGGTCGCCCGAGACGTGGAGGTCATGAAGTGAGCAAGGGCCACCTCCCGGTCGCCGACCAGGCCGCCGTCCGGCAGGCCGCGGTCCGCCTGATCCGCAAGGACGCCCGCGCCTTCACCGCCGTACTCGCCCTGAACGCGGCCGCCGCCCTCACCGGCCTCGCCGGCCCGTGGCTGCTCGGCCGGATCATCGACGAGGTGCGCGCCGGTGCGGGCGTGGCCGCGGTGGACCGGCTCTCCCTCGTCCTCGTGGGGTGCGCGAGCACCCAGCTCCTCCTCGCCCGCTGGGCCCGCTACGTCGGCCACCGCTTCGGTGAACGCACCCTCGCGCGCGTCCGCGAGGAGTTCGTGGAGCGCACGCTCGCCCTGCCCGCCTCCGTCGTGGAACGCGCGGGCACCGGTGACCTCACCGCCCGCGGTACCGCCGATGTCGCCACCGTCGGCACCACGCTCCGCGACGCGGGTCCCGAACTGCTCATCAACTCCGTGCAGTTCCTGTTCCTGCTCGCCGCGGTCTTCGTCCTGGACCCGCTGCTCGGCGCGGTCGGCGTGTTCGGACTGCTGCCCATCTGGTTCGTCCTGCGCTGGTATCTGCGCCGGGCGAGGGACGGCTACCTGGCGGAGGGCGAGGCCACCTCCGACGTCGCCGAGATCCTGGCGGCCACCGCGTCCGGTGCTCGCACGGTCGAGGCGCTGCGGCTGCAGGAGCGGCGCGTCCGGGCGAGCCGGGAGGCCCTCGACACGGCTCGCCGCACCCGCCTCTACACCCTGTACCTGCGCAGTGTGTTCTTCCCCGTGGTGGAGGTGGCGTACATCCTGCCCGTGGCCGGTGTGCTCCTGGTCGGCGGGATGCTGCACGCGCGGGGACTGATGAGCCTGGGCTCGGTCGTGGCGGCCGCCCTTTATCTGCAGCAACTGGTCAATCCGCTCGACCAGATCCTCGTACGGGTCGAACAACTCCAGTCGAGCGGCGCCTCGTTCGCCCGGGTGGAAGGCCTCGCCGAGGCTCCGCGCACCGACTCCGGGGACTCCCCCACCCCCGACGGCGACCGCATCGACGTCACCGACGTCCGCTACTCCTACGGCCGCGGGATCGAGGTCCTGCACGGCGTCGACCTGACCGTGCGCCCCGGCGAACGGCTCGCGGTGGTCGGGCCGTCCGGCGCCGGGAAGACCACTCTGAGCAGGCTGCTCGCGGGCGTCGACGCGCCGACCTCCGGATCGGTGACCGTGGGCGGGGTCCCGGTCGTCGGCCTGGATCCCGAGCAGCTGCGCCGCCAGGTCGTCCTGGTCACCCAGGAGCACCACGTCTTCCTGGGCACGGTCCGCGACAACCTCCTCATCGCCGAACCCGGCGCCCGGGACGAGGAGTTGTGGGCCGCCCTGGCCGCCGTGGGAGCCGACGGGTGGGTGCGGGAGCTGCCCGAGGGGCTCGACACCGCTCTCGGCGAGGACGGTTGCCGTACGGACGGCTCACAGGCGCAGCAACTCGCCCTGGCCCGGGTGGTGTTGGCGGACCCGCACACTCTGATCCTCGACGAGGCGACCGCGCTCCTCGATCCCACGACCGCGCGGCACACCGAGCGCGCCCTGGGCGCCGTACTCGAAGGGCGCACGGTCATCGCGATCGCGCACCGGCTGCACACCGCGCACGACGCCGACCGGGTGGCGGTGATGGAGGACGGCCTGCTGACCGAACTCGGCACGCACGAGGAACTGGTGGCGGCGGACGGGGCGTACGCGGCGCTGTGGGGGTCGTGGCACGGGGGGCCGGGCGGCAGCTGACCCGACGGGACCGTATATCGAACATGAACTACCGGACAACGGACCGTTTCCGGCCAAGTTTCTGACGCGCTCCTGACAGTACGGGCTTTCCGGTGCCACTCTTCCCACGGCCGCTTCACAGCAACCTCACAGATTTCTCGCTGTGTTCTGATCCGCGGCCGCCTGCACCTCGTTCCGCGTACCGCCCGGACGGTCGACCCACCGTCCGGTCTCCCCTGGCCGCGCGATCCGCGGCCGCGCAGAAGGAGTCAGTGTTGAGAGACAGTTCCTCCCACAGACGCGCCCCCCACACGCTGCACCGCAAGGCCGCCGCCGTGGCCCTGGTCGGTGTCTCCGCCCTGATCGCCGCGGCCGTCCAGTCGGGCGCCGCCACCGCAGCCCCGGCGAAGGCACCGTCGGCCGCGGGCAAGGTGCTCCCGGGCGCCGAGTCCCTCAAGCTCACCCCCGCCCAGCGCGCCGCGCTGATCCGCGAGGCGAACGCGACCAAGGCGGACACCGCCAAGGACCTCGGCCTCGGCGCCAAGGAGAAGCTGGTCGTCCGTGACGTCGTCAAGGACGGCAACGGCACGCTGCACACCCGCTTCGAGCGCACCTACGACGGCCTGCCCGTCCTCGGCGGCGACCTCGTCGTGGAGACCACGAAGTCGGGCGCGACCGAGGGCGTCGTCAAGGCGACCACCAAGACCATCAAGGTCGCCTCGGTGACGCCGAAGGTGTCCGCGGCCAAGGCGTCGGCACAGGCCCTCAAGGCAGCGCAGGCGGCCGGCGCCGACAAGGCCGGCACCGACCGCGCCCCGCGCAAGGTGATCTGGGCCGGCAACGGCACCCCGACCCTGGCGTACGAGACGGTCGTCGGCGGCCTCCAGGAGGACGGCACGCCGAACCAGTTGCACGTCATCACCGACGCCGCCACCGGCGCGAAGCTGTACGAGTACCAGGGCATCGAGACCGGCACCGGCAACACCATGTACAGCGGCACGGTCACCCTCGGCACCACGCAGTCCGGGTCGACGTACAACCTGACCGACGGGGCGCGCGGCAACCACAAGACGTACAACCTCAACCACGGCACCTCCGGCACCGGCACCCTCTTCTCGGGGCCCGACGACGTCTGGGGCAACGGCAGCGCCTCCAACGCGGAGACGGCCGGCGCGGACGCGCACTACGGTGCCGCGCTCACCTGGGACTACTACAAGAACGTGCAGGGGCGTTCGGGCATCCGCGGTGACGGGGTCGGCGCGTACTCCCGCGTCCACTACGGCAACAACTACGTCAACGCGTTCTGGGACGACAGCTGCTTCTGCATGACGTACGGCGACGGGTCGGGCAACACCCACCCGTTGACGGCGATCGACGTGGCCGGTCACGAGATGACCCACGGCGTCACGTCGAACACCGCGGGGCTCAACTACTCGGGTGAGTCCGGCGGGCTGAACGAGGCGACCTCCGACATCTTCGGCACGGCCGTGGAGTTCTACGCCAACAACTCCTCCGACGTCGGTGACTACCTCATCGGCGAGAAGATCAACATCAACGGCGACGGCACCCCGTTGCGGTACATGGACAAGCCGAGCAAGGACGGCGCGTCCAAGGACAGTTGGTACTCGGGGATCGGGTCGGTGGACGTCCACTACTCGTCCGGGCCCGCGAACCACTTCTTCTACCTCCTGTCGGAGGGCAGCGGCACCAAGACCATCAACGGTGTCACCTACAACTCCCCGACCTCGGACGGCCTTCCGGTCACTGGTATCGGCCGGGACAAGGCGGAGAAGATCTGGTTCCGCGCGCTGACCACGAAGTTCACGTCGACGACGAACTACGCGGCGGCCCGCACCGGCACCCTCGCGGCGGCCGGTGAGCTGTACGGCACGACGAGCGCCGAGTACACGGCCGTGGCGAACGCCTGGGCGGGCGTGGCGGTCGGCTCGCGTCCCGGCGGCGGTGGTGGCGGCACCTCGTTCGAGTCCACCACCGACGTATCGATTCCGGACAACGGGGTGGCGGTCAATTCGCCTATCACCGTCTCAGGGCGTACGGGCAACGCGCCCTCGAACCTCGCGGTCTCGGTCGACATCGTGCACACCTACATCGGTGACCTCCGGGTGCAGCTGATCGCCCCCGACGGCACGGCGTACACGCTCAAGGCGTACGGCACCGGTGGCAGCACCGACAACCTCAACACCACGTACACGGTGAACGCGTCCTCCGAGGTCGCCAACGGGACCTGGCAGTTGCGGGTCCAGGACAACGCGGCCCAGGACACCGGCTACATCAACGGCTGGAAGCTGACCTTCCCGTAGGTCGCTCCCGCGCGGACAGGGCGCCGCTCCGGTGGTTCGAATCCCCCGGGGCGGCGCCCTCTTTTTGCCTCTCCATGACCGATGGCTTGTTGGGGCTTTGCCCAGGTCAACGCGGTTTACATGCCTGCAATGTTCATCCAGCCGTCGACTTTCGGCCAACATCACTTGGGGGTCATGACATGTACGCGCCTTGATGCCACTCTTCCTCACAACCGCCGCACAACTTCACAACCACCCCGGCAGGCAACCCCACGCCGTCCGGGCTCCCCCACGAAGGAGCTTGTGTGACCCCCCTCTACGCGCGTCACAAGCGCACCACCCTGGCCATCGCCACCGCCGTCGCGGCCGGGGCCCTGCTCACCACCGGTCTGACCACCGGAAGTGCCGCCGCTGTGGCCGAAGGCACCGGCAAGGCCACCCTCGCGGGCGCCCCGGCCCAGCTGTCCGCGGCCGCGCGCACCTCCCTCATCAAGGAGCAGCAGGCCGACGCCGGGACCACGGCCCGGGAGATAGGCCTCGGCGCCAAGGAGAAGCTGGTCGTCAAGGACGTCGTGAGAGACGCCGACGGCACGGTCCACACCCGCTACGAGCGCACCTACGACGGCCTGCCCGTCCTCGGCGGCGACCTGGTCGTCCACGAGTCGAAGTCCGGTGCGACCGAGGGCGTCTCCAAGGCGACGAACAAGACCATCAAGGTCGCCTCCCTGACCCCGAAGCTCACCGTCGCCAAGGCCGAGGCCCAGGCGCTGACCGCCGCCAAGGCCGCGGGCTCGGACAAGACCGCCGCCGACGGCGCGCGCAAGGTGATCTGGGCCGGCTCGGGCACCCCCGTCCTCGCCTACGAGACGATCGTCGGCGGCTTCCAGGACGACGGCACCCCGAACCAGCTGCACGTCATCACCGACGCGGCCACCGGCAAGAAGCTCTACGAGTACCAGGGCATCGAGAACGCCACCGGCACCGGCAAGAGCCTGTACTCGGGCACGGTCAGCCTGGAGACCACCCTCTCGGGCTCGACGTACCAGCTGACCGACGGCACGCGCGGCAGCCTCAAGACGTACAACAAGTCGCACGGCACCAGCTCCTCCGCCGGCACCCTGTTCACGGACGCCGACAACACCTGGGGCACCGGCGCCGCCTCCAGCTCCACCACGGACCAGACGGCGGCCGTCGACGCCGCCTACGGCGCGGCGGAGACCTGGGACTTCTACAAGTCCACCTTCGGCCGCAGCGGCATCAAGAACAACGGCGTCGGCGCGTACTCCCGCGTGCACTACGGCAACCAGTACGTGAACGCGTTCTGGGACGACAGCTGCTTCTGCATGACGTACGGCGACGGCGAGGGCAACGTCAGCCCGCTCACCTCGCTGGACGTGGCCGGGCACGAGATGAGCCACGGCGTCACCGCGAACACGGCGGGCCTGAACTACTCCGGCGAGTCCGGCGGCCTCAACGAGGCGACCTCGGACATCTTCGGCACCGGTGTCGAGTTCTACGCCAACAACTCCAAGGACGTCGGTGACTACCTCATCGGCGAGAAGATCGACATCAACGGCGACGGCACCCCGCTGCGCTACATGGACAAGCCCAGCAAGGACGGCGGCTCGGCGGACTCCTGGTCCTCCTCCGTCGGCAACCTGGACGTCCACTACTCGTCGGGCGTGGCGAACCACTTCTTCTACCTGCTGTCCGAGGGCAGCGGCGCGAAGACGATCAACGGCGTGTCCTACAACTCGCCGACGTCCAACGGCTCCACGGTCACCGGCATCGGCCGCGCCAAGGCGCTGCAGATCTGGTACAAGGCGCTGACGACGTACTTCACGTCGACGACCAACTACAAGTCGGCGCGCACCGGCACGCTCTCCGCGGCGTCCGCCCTGTACGGCTCGACCAGCGCCGAGTACAAGGCGGTGGCGGCGGCCTGGTCCGCGGTCAACGTGAGCTAGTACCCCGAGAGGCTCCACGGGCGGTACCCGGAACGAAGGCAATTCCGGGTACCGCCCTACTCTTGGGTCCCATGTCCTTCACGTACGACGACGTCGGCGCGACCCGGCGGAGCGGTTTCTGCCCGCCCGGCTTCCACCCCCTGCATGTCCGCGCGCGCATAGGCGAGGGCCACGACGTCTTCCGGAAGGCCTCCGAGGCGGTCCTGACCTGGGAGATGCACCGCGCTCTGGGCGTGGGCATAGACGCCACCGCGGACCGCGCGGCCCCCGACGTGGACGTCACGGTCACCCTGGCCGGTGTCATCAAGGCCCCCTGCCGGGTCGTCTGGACGGTCGAGGAACACCGCCGCGCGGGCTGGGCCTACGGCACCCTGACCGGTCACCCCGAGTGCGGCGAGGAGTCCTTCGTCGTCGACCGCACGGGCGACGGCACGGTGTGGCTCACGGTGTCGGCCTTCAGCAGGGGCGCGAAGTGGTACTCCAGGGCCGGTGGCCCGGCGACCCGGGGCTTGCAGCACGCGTACGCGCGCAAGTGCGGGACGGTCCTGCGGAAGCTGTGCGGCGGAGAGGACGCGGGCTGAGCGGACAAGCCCGACCCGCGCCCCCCTCCGGTTCACCGCATGAGCACCCCGGCCCCCTCCACCACGTCCTCCGAAGGCACCGCCACCACTCCCAGTTCCGCGCCCGACGCGAGCAGTCGATGCGCGGGCAGGATGCGGACCGTGTAGCCGAAGGGGCCCGTGCGGTCCAGGGACAGCGGGCCTTCGTACACCCACCGGCCCTCCGGATCCGGGCCGCCCACCGGCTTCAGCGGGACCGTCGCCGCGTCCGCGATGCGGTCCTCCTCGTCCACCCGTCCGGAGACCGCCTGGACCTCCACGTCGTCCGGGCCCAGCGTGCCGAGGCCGACGCGGACCCGGAGCCCGAGGGTGGTGCCGAGTTCGGCCGTGGTCGTCGCGACCGTGGTCTCCACGTGGTCGACCGTCACGTCGTGCCACTGCTCCCGCACCCTGGCCTTCCACTCGGCCAGTTCGCGCGCCGCGTCCGGGGCCATCGTGCGGTGGGCGTGGGCCGCGGGGGCGTACAGGCGCTCGACGTACTCGCGGACCATGCGGCCCGCCAGGACCTTCGGGCCCAGCAGGGTGAGCGTCTGGCGGACCATCTCGATCCAGCGGTCGGGCAGGCCGCCCTGGCCGCGCTCGTAGAAGCGGGGGGTCACCCGCTGTTCGAGCAGGTCGTAGAGGGCGTCGGCCTCTATGTCGTCGCGGCGGTCGGGATCGGTCCCCACCCCGTCGGCCGTCGGGATCGACCAGCCGAAGTCGGGCTGGAACCACTCGTCCCACCAGCCGTCGAGGACGGAGAGGTTCAGGCAGCCGTTCAGCGCCGCCTTCATCCCGCTCGTCCCGCACGCCTCCAGCGGCCGCAGCGGGTTGTTGAGCCAGATGTCGCAGCCCGGGTAGAGCTTCTGCGCCATCGCCATCCCGTAGTCGGGCAGGAAGACGATCCGGTGGCGGACCCGCGGGTCGTCGGCGAACCGCACCAGCTCCTGGACCAGCCGCTTCCCGCCGTCGTCCGCCGGGTGCGCCTTGCCCGCCACCACGATCTGGATCGGGCGCTCGGGGTGCAGCAGCAGATCCATCAGACGGTCGCGATCCCGCAGCATGAGGGTGAGCCGCTTGTACGACGGGACGCGGCGCGCGAATCCGATCGTCAGCACATCGGGGTCGAGGACGCCGTCGATCCAGCCCAACTCCGCGGTCCCGGCGCCGCGTTGACGCCAGGACGCGCGCAGCCGCTCGCGCACCTCCGTCACCAGCTGCTCCCGCAGCGAACGACGCAGTTCCCAGATGTCCTGGTCGGGGATGTCCCCCACGGCGTCCCAGCGTTCCGAGCCGCCGACGGTCAGCGCGTCCTCGGTGCGCTGGGCGCCGATCTGCCGGGCGCCGAGCCGGAACACCTCGGGCGCGACCCAGGTCGGGGCGTGCACCCCGTTGGTCACGGAGGTGATCGGCACCTCCTCCGGGTCGAATCCCGGCCAGAGTCCGGAGAACATCTCCCGGCTGACCTGCCCGTGCAACAGGGAGACGCCGTTGGCGCGTTGGGCCAGGCGCAGGCCCATCACGGCCATGTTGAACAGGTTGGGTTCGCCGCCCTGGTAGGTCTCCATGCCCAACGCCAGGATTCGGCCCACGTCCATGCGCGGGAGCTCGGCGTCGGGGCCGAAGTGCCGGGCGACCAGTTCCCGGTCGAAGCGGTCGATGCCGGCCGGGACGGGGGTGTGCGTGGTGAACACGGTCCCCGCCCGGACCGCCTCCAGGCCCGCGTCGAAGTCGAGGCCCTGGTCGCAGAGTTCGGCGATCCGCTCCAGGCCGAGGAACCCGGCGTGCCCCTCGTTGGTGTGGAAGACCTCGGGGTCGGCGTGGCCGGTCAGCCGGCAGTACGTGCGGACGGCGCGGACACCCCCTATGCCCAGCAGCATCTCCTGGAGCAGGCGGTGTTCGCTGCCGCCGCCGTAGAGCCGGTCGGTCACCCCGCGTTCGCCGAGGTCGTTCTCCTCGACGTCGGAGTCCAGCATCAGCAGGGGCACCCGGCCGACCTGGGCGAGCCAGATCCGGGCGTGCAGCTGCTTGGCGCCGGGGAGGGCCAGCGACACCTGTGCCGGGGTGCCGTCGGCCTCCCTCAGCAGCGCCACCGGCAGCTCGTTGGGGTCCAGGACCGGATAGTGCTCCTGCTGCCAGCCGTCCCGGGACAGGGACTGGCGGAAGTAGCCGTGGCGGTACAGCAGGCCCACGCCGATCAGCGGTACGCCCAGGTCACTGGCCGCCTTCAGATGGTCGCCGGCCAGGATTCCCAGTCCGCCGGAGTACTGCGGCAGGGCAGCGGTGACGCCGAACTCGGGTGAGAAGTAGGCGACGGCCGCCGGGAGTTCACCGGGATGGGCCTGGTACCAGCGCTCCCCGGTGACGTAGTCGTGGAGATCGTCGGCCACCGCGGTGAGCCGGCGCAGGAAGCGGCGGTCCTCGGCGAGTTCGGCGAGCCGGGCGGGGCGCACGCTGCCGAGCAGCCGTACGGGATCACCGCCCGACGCGGCCCAGTGCTCCGGGTCGACGGACTGGAAGAGATCACGGGTCTCCGCGTGCCAGGACCAGCGCAGATTGCGCGCCAGATCGCTCAGGGGCCGCAGGGCATCGGGGAGTAGGGGTCGGACGGTGAATCGACGGATCGCCTTCACATTCCACCTCGGCGCGCGAGCGGAGTGGGACACACGACGGTGTGCGTCCCGTCTTCAACCTCGACCGTATCCGGGCGGAGGGTCTCGTCACCACGGCGCGGTTCACGGCGGAAGGCCGTGTCACCCCCAAGCCGTTCCGCATCGAACAGTCCGGAAATCACCGCAACCTCCCCACGTCCCCCGATAGCCGATATGGCCGATTACACCCCCACAGGCGTCCTTGTGGTACTTCACACCGCACGAGAGGCTTCCCCATGGCGTGTCGGCCGCCGCCGGGTGATCCGGCGGACCGCGGCCGCGTACGCCGAGCTGAGGAGGGGAACGCACGTCATGGCACGGACGCGAGAACGGCGTCTGCGCTGGGTGGGGGGCCTGACCGCGGCGAGCTGCGCTGCCGCACTTTCGGCCATCACCCTGCCCGCGCACGCCGCATCGGAGGGGCGGATACTCGGCGCCGGAGAGCCCGGTTCCGTCAGCGGGAGCTACCTGGTGACACTCAAGGGGGGAACGAAGGCACCCTCGGCGACCGGTAAGCGTCTCGCCGAGAAGTACGGGGCGAGAATCAGCCATACCTACGACACGGTCCTCAACGGCTATGCCGTCCGGGCCGACGAGAGACAGGCCCGGAGACTCGCGGCGGACCCCCGGGTGACCTCGGTCGTCCAGGACACCCGGGTGACCCTGGAGGGCACCCAGAAGAACCCGCCGTCCTGGGGCCTCGACCGCGTCGACCAGCCGAAGCCGTCGTTGGACAGGTCCTACACCTGGCCGCGGTCCGCGGGCGCCGGGACGACGGTGTACGTGATCGACACCGGCATCCGGATCTCCCACAGGGACTTCGGGGGCCGCGCGTCCTACGGCTGGGACTTCGTCCAAGGCGACGGCTCGGCGGGCGACGGCAACGGCCACGGCACCCATGTGGCGGCCACCGTCGCGGGTGTCGGGTACGGCGTCGCCAAAAAGGCCGAGGTGGTCGCCGTACGCGTCCTCGACAACACCGGATCGGGCACGACCACCCAGGTCATCGCCGGTATCGACTGGGTGACGCAGCATGCGCGCAGGCCGGCGGTCGCCAACCTCAGCCTGGCCGGCTATCACAGCGCCGCACTGGACGCCGCCGTACGCGCCTCCATCGCGTCCGGGGTGACCTACACGGTCGCCGCGGGCAACGACGGGCAGTCGGCCGGGCTCTACTCGCCCGCCGACGTACGCCAGGCGATCACGGTCGGCGCGACCGACCAGAAGGACCGGCGGGCGGGCTTCTCCAACTACGGCCCGTCCCTCGACCTCTTCGCACCAGGAGTCTCGATCACCTCGGCGGCCATCACCAGTGACACCGCCAGGGCGACCTCCTCGGGTACGTCGATGGCGTCCCCGCACGCGGCCGGCGCGGCCGCGCTGTACCTGGCCGACCATCCGAGGGCCACTCCGGCACAGGTTTGCAAAGCGCTGGTGAAATCGGCGGCGACCGGGAAGGTGTCCGGTCGTGGGGCCGGTTCACCGGACAGACTCCTCCAGGTGCGCGGTTCCTAGGGGAAGTGTCCGCAAAGCGGTCCCGTTCGGCCAGAACGGGGCCGGTTTTGTGTAAAGACATACGCGTGAGTAGTTAGCAAAGTGCCGGATTGCTCACCCGAAGAGGGTGGGAAGGCTCCTCCGGTACACGCCTCAGGTAGGTTCACCGGTACGCCCCGCAGGACCACCTCCCCACATCCATCCGCCCACCCGAAGTTGACGCGGACAGGAGCGGTCATGCCCGCCACGCACCAACCGTCAGCACCCCTGACGTCCAGCACCGACGCATCCACCAAGCGCGCCGTCGACCCCGGACCACCGCCCCAGGAGCGACCCTCCACCCAAGCGGAACCGGCTCCGGTCGTCGGGCGCATACCCGTCCTCGACGTCCGCCCGGTCGTCCAGCGCGGACGCCGGCCCGCCAAGGCGGTCACCGGTGAGACCTTCGAGATCTCGGCCACCGTGTTCCGTGAGGGTCATGACGCGGTCGCCGCCAATGTCGTACTGAAGGATCCGGACGGCCGCGCCGGACCCTGGACACCCATGCGAGAACTGGCCCCGGGCACCGACCGCTGGGGCGCCACCGTCTCCGCGGACACGCCCGGCCTGTGGACCTTCGCCGTCGAGGCCTGGGGCGATCCCATCACCACCTGGCGGCACCACGCCCAGATCAAGATCCCGGCCGGCATGGACACCGAACTGGTCCTGGAGGAGGGCGCCCGGCTCTACGAACGGGCCGCGGCCGGAGTCCCCGACGACGGGCGCAACGGTGTGATCCTCGCGGCCGTCCGCGCCCTGCGCGACGAGACCCGGCCGGCCGCCGCCCGCCTCGCCGCCGCGCTGACGCCGGAGGTGGACGCCGTGCTGGCGCGGTATCCGTTGCGTGAGTTGATCACGGCGTCGGAGTCGTTGCCGCTGCTGGTGGAGCGGGAGCGGGCGTTGTTCGGGTCGTGGTACGAGTTCTTCCCGCGCTCGGAGGGCACGCCGGAGCGTCCGCACGGCACGTTCCGTACGGCGGCCCGCCGGCTGCCGGCGATCGCCGCGATGGGCTTCGACGTGGTCTACCTGCCGCCGATCCATCCGATCGGCACGACGTTCCGCAAGGGCCGCAACAACACCCTGTCCGCCGGCCCGGACGATGTGGGCGTGCCGTGGGCGATCGGCTCGCCGGAGGGCGGCCATGACGCGGTCCACCCGGACCTGGGCACGATCGAGGACTTCGACTGGTTCGTGAAGGAAGCCGGGCGGCAGGGTCTGGAGGTCGCGCTGGACTTCGCCCTGCAGTGCTCGCCGGACCATCCGTGGGTGCACAAGCATCCGGAGTGGTTCCATCACCGCCCCGACGGCACCATCGCCTATGCGGAGAACCCGCCGAAGAAGTACCAGGACATCTACCCGATCGCCTTCGACGCCGATCTGGACGGGCTGGTCGCGGAGACGCTGCGGGTGCTGCGGCACTGGATGGGCCACGGGGTGCGGATCTTCCGGGTGGACAACCCGCACACCAAGCCGGTGGTGTTCTGGGAGCGGGTGATCGCCGACATCAACGCCACCGACCCGGATGTGATCTTCCTGGCGGAGGCGTTCACGCGGCCGGCGATGATGCACACCCTGGCCCAGATCGGCTTCCAGCAGTCCTACACCTACTTCACCTGGCGCAACACCAAGGAAGAGCTCACCGAGTACCTGACGGAGCTCTCGGGTGAGGCGGCCTCCTACATGCGGCCGAACTTCTTCGCCAACACCCCCGACATCCTGCACGCCTTCCTGCAGCACGGCGGCCGTGGCGCGTTCGCGCTGCGCGCGGTCCTGGCCGCCACCCTCTCCCCCACGTGGGGCATCTACTCCGGCTACGAACTCGCCGAGAGCACCCCGCTGCGCGAGGGCAGCGAGGAGTACCTGGACTCGGAGAAGTACCAGCTCAAGACCCGCGACTGGGACAGGGGCGACTCCCTCGCCCCCCTGATCACCCAGCTCAACACCATCCGGCGGGAGAATCCGGCCCTACGGCAGTTGCGCGACCTCCACTTCCACCACGCGGACAAGGACGAAGTGATCGCGTACTCGAAGCAAAGCGGCTCGAACACGGTTCTGGTGGTCGTGAACCTCGACCCGCACCACACCCAGGAGGCCACGGTCTCGTTGGACATGCCGCAACTCGGCCTCGATTGGCACGAGTCGGTGCCGGTGCGCGACGAGCTCACCGGTGAGACCTATCACTGGGGCAGGACGAACTACGTGCGTCTCGAACCGGGCACGCGCCCCGCGCACATCCTCACCGTCCTGCGACCGTCCACCCCGCAGATCGGAGGGTCACCCACAATATGATCGTCAACGAGCCCGTCCACGACACCTTCGAGGACACCCCGGCCAAGGACCGTGACCCGGACTGGTTCAAGCGGGCGGTGTTCTACGAGGTCCTCGTCCGCTCCTTCCAGGACAGCAACGGCGACGGCGTCGGCGACCTCAAGGGTCTGACCGCCAAGCTGGACTACCTCCAGTGGCTGGGCGTGGACTGCCTGTGGCTGCCGCCCTTCTTCAAGTCGCCGCTCAGGGACGGCGGTTACGACGTCTCGGACTACACCGCCGTCCTCCCGGAGTTCGGTGACCTCGCCGACTTCGTGGAGTTCGTCGACGCCGCCCACCACCGCGGCATGCGCGTGATCATCGACTTCGTCATGAACCACACCAGCGACCAGCACCCGTGGTTCCAGGAGTCCCGCAAGGACCCCGACGGCCCCTACGGCGACTACTACGTGTGGGCGGACGACGACAAGCAGTACCAGGACGCGCGAATCATCTTCGTCGACACCGAGGCCTCCAACTGGACCTTCGACCCGGTCCGCAAGCAGTACTACTGGCACCGCTTCTTCTCCCACCAGCCGGACCTCAACTACGAGAACCCGGCGGTCCAGGAGGAGATCATCTCCGCGCTGCGGTTCTGGCTGGACCTGGGCATCGACGGCTTCCGCCTCGACGCCGTGCCGTACCTCTACCAGGAGGAAGGCACCAACTGCGAAAACCTTCCGGCAACCCACGAGTTCCTCAAGCGGGTCCGCAAGGAGATCGACGCGTCCTACCCGGACACGGTGCTGCTGGCGGAGGCGAACCAGTGGCCTGAGGACGTGGTCGACTACTTCGGCGACTACCAGGCCGGCGGCGACGAATGCCACATGGCCTTCCACTTCCCGGTCATGCCCCGCATCTTCATGGCGGTCCGCCGGGAGTCCCGCTACCCGGTCTCGGAAATCCTCGCGAAGACCCCCGCGATCCCCGCCAACTGCCAGTGGGGCATCTTCCTGCGCAACCACGACGAGCTGACCCTCGAAATGGTCACCGACGAGGAACGCGACTACATGTGGGCCGAGTACGCCAAGGACCCACGGATGCGCGCCAACATCGGCATCCGGCGCCGGCTCGCCCCGCTCCTCGACAACGACCGCAACCAGATCGAGCTGTTCACCGCTCTGCTGCTGTCCCTGCCCGGCTCGCCGATCCTCTACTACGGCGACGAGATCGGCATGGGCGACAACATCTGGCTCGGCGACCGGGACGCGGTCCGCACCCCGATGCAGTGGACACCGGACCGTAACGCAGGCTTTTCCTCCTGTGACCCCGGGCGGCTCTACCTGCCGACCATCATGGACCCGGTCCACGGCTACCAGGTCACCAACGTCGAGGCGTCGATGGCGTCGCCCTCCTCGTTGCTGCACTGGACGCGCCGGATGATCGAGATCCGCAAGCAGAACGCCGCCTTCGGCCTCGGCTCGTACACCGAGCTCCCGTCGTCGAACCCGGCGGTGATCGCGTTCCTGCGGGAGTACGAGGACGACCTGGTCCTGTGTGTCAACAACTTCTCCAGGTTCGCGCAGCCGACGGAACTCGATCTGAGCGCCTTCAACGGACGGCACCCGGTCGAGCTGTTCGGTGGGGTGCGGTTCCCGGCCATCGGTGATCTGCCGTACTTGCTGACGCTCGGCGGGCACGGGTTCTACTGGTTCCGGCTCCGCAAGGACGCCGCATAAAAGACGAGGACCCGGGTGGGGCGGTTTCCACCGTCCCACCCGGGGCACGCATCAGTAACACCCCGACCAGCCAGCCCGGGGAAAGGACGCCACGCCATGTCGGAAGCCGTCACCCGTACCGCCACGACAAGTCCAGGCCTCCTCGCCTCACTGGACCCCCTCCTGCGCGAGTGGCTGCCGCGGCAGCGCTGGTTCGCGGGCAAGGGGCGCCCGGTCACCGGGTTCTCCCTGGTGGAGGCCACCGAGCTGCTGCCACCCACCGCCAAGCTCGGTCTGTACCACCTGCTGGTCCGCGCCCATCAGCCACTCACCGTGGGCGCCCCGCCGCACCCCGGGGACTGCTACCAGCTCCTGATAGGCGTGCGCGAGGCGCTGCCGCCCCGGCTGGCGCCCGCGCTGATCGGCCATGTCGAGGAGGGCCCGCTCGCCGGGCGTACCGCGTACGACGCCCTCCACGACCCACTGCCCGCCGAACTGCTCCTGGAGGCGATCCGCTCCGGGAGCCGGATCGGCGGGCTGCGTTTCGAACGGGACCCGCACCAGGAGATCCGCGAGGGTCTGGTGGCCCGGGTGATGACCGCCGAGCAGTCCAACTCGTCGATCGTCTACGGAGATACGTTCATCCTGAAACTCCTGCGCCGGATCGTGCCCGGCGTCAACCCCGACCTTGAGCTGCCGCTGGCGCTGGCCCGCGAGGGCTGCCCCCGGGTGCCCGCGCCGACGGGGTGGCTGCGGGCGGAGCTGGCGGGAGAGCCGTACACCCTGGGGGTGCTCCAGCCCTTCGTGCAGGGTGCTTCGGACGGCTGGGAGCTGGCCCTGCGGGAGCTCGCCAAGGGCGAGGACTTCAGCGCCGAGGCGCACGCGCTCGGGCGGGCCACCGCCGAGGTGCACACCGCGCTGGCCCGGGCGCTGCCGACCGTGACGCTGGGCCACCAGCAGCTCCAGATGCTGGTCGACGGCATGATCGAGCGGCTGGAGGCGGCCGTGCAGGCGGTCCCCGCGCTGCGGCCGCACGCGCCGGGCCTGCGCTCCGCCTTCACCGCGCTGGGCGACCTCGCCTCCGAGGGCCGCACCTGGACCGCGCAGCGCATCCACGGCGACCTCCACCTCGGCCAGTGTCTGCGCTCGGCCGCCGGACACTGGTCGCTCATCGACTTCGAGGGCGAGCCGTCCAAGCCGCTCTCCGAACGCCGGCTGCCGCAGCCCACGGCCCGGGACGTCGCCGGGATGCTGCGCTCCTTCGACTACGCGGCACACTCGACCGACCTGCCGGTACCGGGCTGGGCCGAGGCGTGCCGGGCCGCGTACTGTTCCGGATACGCCGAGGTCAGCGGCGTGGACCCGCGGACCGATCCGGTGCTGCTGCGCGCGTACGAGACCGACAAGGCGATCTACGAAGTCGTCTACGAGGCCCGGCACCGCCCGGACTGGCTGCAGGTGCCGATGGCCGCGGTCGCGCGGTACGCGACCACCGACCCGATCTGATCCGACCTGACCTTCGCCTAGGAGGCTCCGCCAGTGACCCCCCGCCCCACCCCCAGCGGTTCGGACCCGAAGAAGACCGCGAAGAAGAAGGTCGCGGAGAAGGCAGTGACCAAGAAGGCCTCGGCGCAGAAGGCGGAGCCGGTGGCCAAGAAGGCGACCGCGAAGAAGGCGGGCGCCGGGAAGACGGCCGCGGCCCCGGGCACGGGGGCTGCGGGTACCGCAGCGGCGGCCGGTGCGGCGGCTGCCGAGACGGCCGGAGCTGCGAAAGCCGGCGCCAAGAAGGTCGCCGCCGGGACAGCCGGTGTCGTGAAGGCCGTGGCCAAGAAGGTCGGCGCTGAAACCGCCGGTGCCGCCGAAGCCGGCGGCAAGAAGGCCGGTACCGAAAAGGCCGCCGCCGAGAAGGCCGTCGCCCGGAAGACCGTGGCCAAGAAGGCGCTGGTCAAGGAGGCGGGCGTCGACAAACCGGTCGTGAAGAAGGCTGCCGCCAAGAAGGGCGCGGTGAAGAAGGTGACGGCGAAGAAGGCGACCGACAAGAAGGTGCCTGCCAAGAAGGTGCCTGCCAAGAAGGTGACCGCCAAGAAGGCCGCGGCGCCGAAGCCGGGCGATGAGACCCCCGTGGCGGAGCCGGTCGCCGCCCCGGTCCTCGCGCCGGACGAATTCGCCTCGCTCCCGGCCGCGTCACCGGAGGTGCCCGCCGCCGACCGGGACCGGCTGCTCTCCGGCACCCACCACAATCCGCACGGGGTGCTGGGAGCCCACCCGGTTCCCGGCGGGGTGGCCTTCCGGGTCTTCCGTCCGTACGCCCGGGGCGTCACGGTCGTGGCCGGGGACGTGCGGGCCGAACTGCAGGACGACGGCGAGGGCTTCTTCTCCGGCCTGCTGCCGCTGCGGGAGATCCCCACCTACCGGCTGCTCGTCGCGTACGAGGAGACGGTCCAGGACACCGAGGACGGGTACGCCTTCCTGCCCGCGCTCGGCGACCTCGACCTGCATCTGATCGGCGAGGGCCGGCACGAGCAGCTGTGGACCGTGCTGGGCGCGCAGCCCATGACCCACCAGGGCGTGACGGGGACCCGCTTCACGGTGTGGGCGCCGAACGCGCGCGGTGTGCGGGTGGCCGGCACCTTCAACTTCTGGGACCCCTCGGCGTTCGCGATGCGCTCGCTCGGCTCCACCGGGGTCTGGGAGCTGTTCGTGCCCGGTGTCGGCGAGGGCGAGCTGTACAAGTTCGAGATCACCCGCCCCGACGGCTCCAAGACCCTGCGCGCGGACCCGCTGGCCCGCCGCACGGAGGTCCCGCCCAACACCTCCTCGATCATCCACGCCTCGCACCACGAGTGGCAGGACCAGGAGTGGCTGGCGAACCGGGCGGCCGGCGCCCCCGCCCACGAGGCCCCCTTCTCGGTCTACGAGATCCATCTCCCCTCCTGGCGACCCGGCCTGACCTACCGTCAGCTCGCCGAGCAACTGCCCTCCTACGTCAAGGACCTGGGCTTCACCCACGTCGAGCTGATGCCGGTCGCCGAGCACCCCTTCGGCGGCTCCTGGGGCTACCAGGTCACCGGCTTCTACGCGCCCACGGCCCGGCTGGGCACCCCCGACGACTTCAAGTACCTCGTCGACGCGCTCCACCAGGCCGGGATCGGCGTACTGATGGACTGGGTGCCGGCCCACTTCCCGCGCGACGACTGGGCGCTCGCCGAGTTCGACGGCCGCACCCTGTACGAACACGAGGACCCGCTCCGCGCGGCCCACCCCGACTGGGGCACGCTGGAGTTCGACTACGGACGCCGGGAGGTGCGCAACTTCCTGGTGGCCAACGCCGTGTACTGGTGCGAGGAGTTCCACATCGACGGCCTGCGGGTCGACGCGGTCGCCTCGATGCTCTACCTCGACTACTCGCGCGAGCCGGGCCAGTGGATCCCCAACGTGCACGGCGGCCGGGAGAACCTGGACGCGGTGGACTTCCTCCAGGAGATGAACGCGACGGTCTACCGCCGGGTGCCGGGCGTGGTGACGATCGCGGAGGAGTCCACGGCCTGGGACGGCGTGACGCGGGCGACGCACCACATGGGCCCGGGCGGCTTCGGCGGCCTCGGCTTCGGCCTGAAGTGGAACATGGGCTGGATGCACGACTCACTGGACTACATGGCCCACGAGCCGGTGCACCGCAAGTACCACCACCACGAGATGACGTTCTCGATGGTGTACGCGTACAGCGAGAACTACGTCCTGCCGATCTCCCACGACGAGGTGGTGCACGGCAAACGCTCACTGGTCTCGAAGATGCCGGGCGACTGGTGGCAGCAGCGTGCCAATCTCCGTGCCTACCTGGCCTTCATGTGGGCGCATCCCGGCAAGCAACTCCTGTTCATGGGCCAGGAGTTCGCCCAGGGCGCCGAGTGGTCGGAGGCCCACGGTCCCGACTGGTGGCTGCTCGACCCGGCGTACGGCGCCGAGGCGGACCACCGGGGCGTCCGCGACCTGGTCCGCGACCTGAACGTCGTGTACCGCCACACCCCGGCCCTGTGGCAGCGCGACACGGACCCCTCGGGCTTCCAGTGGATCGTGGGCGACGCGTCGGAGGACAACGTCTTCGCCTTCCTGAGGTACGACGCGGAAGGGATCCCCCTGCTGTCGGTGTCCAACCTCGCCCCGGTGGTCCGCCCCGGCTACCGCCTGGGCGCCCCGGACGACGTCCCGGCCTGGCTGGAGTCCCTGAACACGGACGCCGCCAGGTACGGCGGCGGCGACGTGACCAATCCGGAGATCGTGAAGCCGGACCCGCAGAGCTGGCACGGCCGCCCGGCCAGCCTCCAGCTGACGCTGCCGCCCCTGGCCACGGTGTGGCTGCGCCCGGCCTGAACCAGAACTCCGGAGCGGACCCGTGGGGGTCCGCTCCGGGACGCCGGGGCATCCTCGCAAGGGCCGAGGTGACCCATGACGCTCAGGTGGTGACCAGCGCCTTCGGCAGCCGGCCCGTGTGCAGCACGCCCAGCCGCTGGGTTGCCCGGGTCAGCGCCACATACAGGTCGCTCGTGCCGTAGAGGCCCGGCTCGACCACGAGCACGGAGTCGAACTCGAGCCCCTTCGACTGCCGGGGGTCGAGGAGCACGACGGGGTGCGTCAGGTCGGGTTCCGCGCCCGCCGTCACCCCGTCGAGACGGGCCGCGAGCCTGCGGTGCAGATGGCGGGGGGCGATGACCGCGAGCCGGCCCTCGGCGGGGGTCAGCTCCTTCACCGCCTCCGCGACCGCGCCGGGCAGGTCGTCGGTGGCCCGCACCCACGGCCGTACCCCCGTCGACCGTACCGAGCTCGGCGGCTCGAAGCCGGGGTCCGACGCGCGCACCACGGCCGCCGCGAGCTCCATGATCTCGGCCGGGGTGCGGTAGTTGACGCCCAGCCGCGCGTGCTCCCAGCGGTCCTGGACGTACGGCTGAAGGATCTGCTGCCAGGAACCCACGCCCGCCGCCTCCGCGGTCTGCGCCGGGTCCCCGACCAGGGTCATCGAGCGGGTCGGACTGCGCCGCATGAGCAACCGCCAGGCCATCGGCGACAGTTCCTGCGCCTCGTCGACGATGATGTGCCCGAACGCCCAGGTGCGGTCGGCCGCCGCGCGCTCGGCGGCGCTGCGGTGGTCGTCCTCCTCCTGCCGCTCGGCGAACCGCTCGGCGTCGATGATGTCGTGCGCGGACAGGACCTCGGAGTCCTCCTCGTCCTTGTCGTCGAACTCGTAGGTGCGCGAGGCGTACGAGACGTCCAGCACGCCCTGTGCGTACGCGACCTGGGACTCGCGCTCGCGCTCGGCCCGGGCCCGCGCCAACCGCTCGTCCACGCCGAGGAGTTCGGCCGCCTCGTCGAGCAGTGGCACGTCCGCCACGGTCCAGCCGCGGCTGACCGGGCGGCGGATCGCGGCCGCGTCCTCGTCAGGGAGGTAGCCGACGGGGTCGGCGAGGAAGTCGGCGACCAAGCGCTGCGGGGTCAGGCGCGGCCACAACTGGTCGATGGCGGCCCAGACCTCGGGGTTCTCGGCGAGTTCGTCGCGGATCTGCGTGATGTCGCTCGGGTCCAGCAGATTGGTCCCGTCGAAGGGGTCCGTGCCGATGCGTTCGGCGACCATGTCGGTGAGCGTGTTGAGGATGTGGCCCTCGAAGTGCTCACGGGCGACGTTGTGCGGCAGCCGGGCGGCGCGGGTCTTCTCGCGGGCGACCTTGACCAGGCCGTCGTCGAGCATGAGGATCTCGCGGTCGTGCTCGATCGCGATCACCGGGTCGGGCAGTGCCTGCCAGTCGCGTACGACGTCGGCGAGGACGTCCGCCATGGCGGCGCGCCCCTTCACCGCGGCCGCGGCACGGCTGTCGGTCGCCGTCGCCTTCACGCCGGGGAAGAGCTCCCCGACCGTCGCGAGCAGCACGCCCGTCTCGCCCAGCGAGGGCAGCACCTCGCCGATGTAGCCGAGGAAGGCGGGGTTGGGGCCGACGATCAGCACCGCCCGCTTGGCCAGCAGCTCCCGGTGTTCGTACAGGAGATACGCGGCCCGGTGCAGGGCGACGGCCGTCTTGCCGGTGCCAGGGCCGCCCTCCACCACCAGTACCCCGCGGTGGGGGGCGCGGATGATCTCGTCCTGCTCGGCCTGGATGGTCTGCACGATGTCGCTCATGCGGCCGGTGCGCGCGGAGTTGAGCGCGGCGAGCAGTACGGCGTCGCCGGTCGGGTCCTCGTGGCCGGTCCGTTCCTGGTCGCCCAGGTCGAGGATCTCGTCGTGCAGGTCGGTCACCCGCCGGCCCTCGGTGCCGATGTGCCGACGGCGGCGCAGGCCCATCGGGGTGTGGCCGGTGGCCAGGTAGAAGGGGCGGGCGACGTCGGCCCGCCAGTCGATGAGGATCGGGGTGCGGTCGGCGTCCTCGGTGCGCAGTCCGATCCGGCCGATGTGATGAGTGGTGCCCGAGGTGAAGTCGATCCGGCCGAAGCAGAGGGAGCCGTCGACCGCGTTCAGCGCGGCCAGCAGCCCCGAGCGCTCGGCGACCAGGATGTCCCGCTCCAGCCGGGCCTGCATCGGGGTGTTGCCCTGGCCGAGCGCGTCCGTGACGGAGGCCTCGGTGTCGCCGCGCAGGGCGTCCACATGTGCGTACAGCCCGTCGATGAATTCCTGTTCCTGCCGCAATTCATCGTCCGGAAAACCGGTGTTTGACAATTCCACTCCCGCCCGGATATACTGTGCTCACTGAACTTCTTTGCGACCCACGCCTTTATGCACAGATTCGAAGTCGCGAATCATTGAATATACGCAAAGAAATCCCCCGAGCGCAATCGCTCGGGGGATTTCTGTGTATGGCGCGGGCTCACAGCACGTCGGTCAGCTCCTCCAGCAGCCGCCGCTTGGGCCTCGCCCCCACCATCGACCGCACGGGCTCCCCGTCCCGGAACACCATGAAGGTGGGCATCGACAGCACCTTGTACGCGTTCGTGGTCAGCGGATTGGTGTCGACGTCCAACTGGACGACCTTGAGCCGCTCGCCCTCCTGAGCGGCGACAGCCGTGAGCACCGGCCCCATCTGCCGGCACGGCGGACACCAGTCGGCGGTGAATTCCACCAGCACCGGCAGCTCCGAACCGAGCACCTCCGCCTCGAAGTCCGTGTCCGTCACTTCGGCCACACCCGCTGCTCTGATCATCTGTGGTCCCCTCCCAGTTCGCACACCGGCTCCGGACCGCCCGGAACCTCCGCGTCGGCGGCCAGCTCGGCGCGCGCCCGCTCGGCCCGCTCCAGCTGCTGCCCGACCTGGGCGCGCACGGTCTGCAACTCACCGATCAGCGCGTCCAGTTCACCGAGCTTGCGCCGGTAGACCGCGAGCGAGGCGGGACACGAGTCGCCCTCGGGATGGCCGGCCCGCAGACACTCCACGAAGGGCCGCGTCTCCTCCAGGTCGAACCCGAAGTCCTGGAGCGTCCGGATCTGCCGGAGCAGCCTCAGGTCGTCCTCGTCGTAGGTCCGGTATCCGTTGTGCCCGCGCCGCGCGGGCAGCAGCCCCCGCGCCTCGTAGTAGCGCAGCGTCCGCGTCGTGGTTCCGGCCCGTGCGGCCAGCTCGCCGATTCGCATGCACACGAACGTAGTCCTTGACGCCGACGTCAAGGCAAGAGCGGTCGGAGACCTCTTCGAGAACCCCCTGGGGCGCGGGGAACTGGGCCCGTCACCGGGAAGCCGTGACCCCCGTCCACGGCTCCCCGGTGCGCTCCGCCCACTCCCGGGCCGCTTCCGGGCGTCCGGTGAGCAGCAGGAGCAGGGAGGTGACGGGACCGCGGATCTCCTCACCGGCCCCGCGCGTCCATTCGATGTCGGTGGCGACGAGCCGTGCCTTCGGCAGGGGCCAGGGGCGGGGCGGGAACCGCATGGTCCACACCCGCTCGGCGGCGTCCCGGGCGGCCACCGGCGGCACCGGGCGCTCACGGCCGAGGGCGAGGGCGATGTCCTGGCCGTGGACGAGGAGGTCGAGGAGGGGTTCGTGGGGCGAGGTGGTCGGCGCGAGGCGGCGGGAGCCGATGATCGAACGCAGGTTGGCGACGATCTCCGCGACCGGCAGTTCGGCCTCGCGGACCGCCGAGTCATGGATCATCCGGTTCCAGTTCCCCCGGGCGCGGACCATCTCCCGTACGACCTGACCGGAGGAGAAACGCGCCGCGACCGTCAGATGCGCGGCGACGTCCCTGACCCGCCAGTCCCCGCAGCGCGTGCGCCTCTCCCACTGCTCCGGACTCAGGCCCTCCAGCAGGTCGGCCAGGCTCGCCCGCTCCCGGTCGACGATCTGCCAGAGCTCGCCGGTGTCCAGCACTGCACCCACGGGAATCACCCACTCAAGTGGTAAGCTTCTCTGACCAAAGTAGTCAGAGAGCCTGACCAATGTCAAGCAGTGCGAGGAGTGTCGACGATGGTGGCGGAGAGCGAGCTCAACACGGGGCTGCTCCTGTTCCTGCCGTACCGGGCCCTGGAGAATCGAATCTTCGCCGCGCTCGCGGAAGCCGGCTTCGACGACTTCACACCCGCCCAGGCCCGGGTCATGCAACGGATCGGTCCCGACGGCACCCGGCTGACGGAACTGGCCGAGCAGGCCCAGATCACCAAGCAGACCGCGGGCTTCCTGGTCGACCAGCTGGAGAAGGCGGGCTATGTCACCCGCGTCCCGGACCCGACCGACAAGCGGGCCCGGCTGGTGCGGGGCGCGGCGAAGGCGTGGGCGGCGAAGGAGGTCGCCGACGGGGTGGTCGCCGAGGTGGAGAAGGAGTGGGAGGAGCATCTCGGCAGGCGGCGCATGAAGCAGCTGCGTGAGGCGCTGACCCTGCTGCGGGAGATCACGGATCCGTGGGCCTAGACGGCGTCCGCATCGCGTCGAACGCGGCGAGGGTGTTCGTGGCGGACCCGCCGTACCCGAAAGAACTCGTGGGCGTCGGCGAGGTCCTGGCGGACACCCTCCGCGACAGTCCGGCCCCCGGCGTCGGCCTCGGCCGCGGTCGGCCGGGCGGCCTCACGGGTGTCGAGACGCCTGACCGGATGCGCTGACCTCACGCAGACCGCCGGCCTCCTCGACCTCCAGCAGCGACGCGCTCTGCCGTTCCTCCTCGAAGGCCCGGTGACCGCCGCGCAGGCCGAACAGGCGCTTGGCCAGGAGGATGTAGAGGACGGCGAGGATGTTGAGGAACAGCGTGGCGATCTTCAACCAGCTGATGCGCTCGGTGAGTTCGTAGATCTCCAGTGGAAGGAACGCAGCGGTCGCGACCACCGTCAGGTACTCCGCCCAGCGCTTGGCGTACCAGAGTCCGACCGCCTCGACGAGTTCGATCAGGGCGTACGCGAGCAGCAGCACGGCCACCAGGACAAGGGTGTTGTGCTTGTACCCGAACGTCTTCTGGACGGTGTCGACGATCGGTGAGTGGTCGAGGTCGTAGTGGAAGTGCCGGAACACCGGCCGGAAGACGTCCAGATACTCGTCGAAGAGCCGGCGCACCGCGTCCTGGCTGTTGCTGAACTTCCACACCGCCACCGCGGCCAGCACGATGAACACCCCGCGCACCGCCCGCTCGATCGCGAGGAAGCGCAGCACGAACAGGTCCCTGAGCACCTTGCCGCGCGGCACGAGGGGCGCGTGGTCCGCGGGGCCCGAACCGTGCGGCTCACCGAGGGCGAAGTCGCCGCAGCGCAGGCAGCGCCACGCCCCGCCCAAGGCGGTCTCGGCGTGCAGCCGCTCCCTGAGGCGGGGTTCGTCCGGCGCGTACGTCACATGCCCGCGGCGGGCGCACGTCCGCCGGTCCCAGTCGATCTTCATCCCCCGTGTGCCTCCGATGACAAAGCGTGCCGTCCGAGGACGGCACGCTAGTGGGGCCGGGTAAGAATTCGGTGAGTCAGCGGGTGCCGACCAGCTCCTTCTCCTCCTCGGTCACGGAAGCGGGCTCGGCGGGCTTGCGGCCGGGCAGCAGCACCGCGACCAGTACCGTCCCGACGCCCAGCACGATCGCTCCGACCAGGCTGGTGTGCGCCACCGCGTCGGAGAAGGACGAGCCGACCACGTCCGCCATCTGCCGGGCACCGGAGGCGAGTTGCCCCGCCTGCGCCTTCAGCTGGGCCGCCTGCTGGGGGTCGGCGGCCTTCGCGGCCTGCCCCGCGACCTGCCGGGCCTTCTCGCCGAGGCCCTGCGCGACCGTGTATCCGGCGCCCACGGAGTCCTGCGCGCTCTCCAGCGCCGAGGCCGGGAGCTTGCTGCCGGCGGTCGCGTCGGAGAGGTGGTCCGAGTAGGAGGTGGCCAGCAGCGAGCCGAGGATCGCGATGCCGAGCGAGCCGCCGAGTTCGATCGAGGTGTCGTTCACCGCACCGCCGACGCCCAGCTCGGACTCGGGGAAGGCTCCCATGATCGCGTCTGTGGCGGGCGAGAGGGCGAGGCCGATCGCCAGGCCCAGCACCATCAGGGGCGCGACGAAATCGCCGTACGACGAACTCGCGTCGATCCGGGTGAGCAGCGCGAGGGCCGCCGTGCCGCCGACCATGCCCGCGGTGACCGTCCACTTCATGCCGACCCGCGGGGTGAGGAACCCGGTGAGGGCGGAGCCGGCGAAGACCGCGCCGGCCAGCGGCAGCATGCGCAGGCCGGTCTCCAGGGCGCTGTAGCCGAGGACGAACTGGAGGTCCTGGGTGAGGTAGTAGAAGGCGCCGAAGACGGCCAGGAAGAACAGGGCGACGGCGAGGTTGGCGCCCGCGAAGCCGCGGTCGGTGAAGCGGCGGACGTCGACGACGGGGCGCGGGTGGCGCAGCTCCCAGGCGACGAAGAGCGCGAGGCCGATGCCCGCGACCAGCGCGGCGGCGATCGCCCTGGCGTGCCAGCCGAAGTGCGGACCCTCGATGATCATGTAGACCAGCGCGCCGATCCACACGACCGACAGCAGACCGCCGACGTAGTCGATACGGCCGTGCCGCGCGGCCCTGGACGGCGGGACGAGGACGAGGGCGGCGACCAGCGCCACGGCCGCGATCGGGACGTTGATCAGGAACGTCGACGTCCAGGCGTGGTGCTCCAGGAGCGCGCCCGCGACGAGCGGTCCGGCCGCGATCGCGACACCCGAGGTGGCGGTCCACACGGTGATCGCCTTGGCGCGCTCACCGCGCGGGAAGGTCGCGGCGAGCAGGGACAGCGTGGCCGGCATGATCATCGCGGCGCCGGTGCCCATCACCGCGCGGGCCGCGATGACGGTCGTGGCGCTGTCGGCGAAGAAGCCGAGGACCGCGCCGCCGCCGAAGACCCCGAGGCCCAGCAGGAGCGCGCCGCGGCGGCTGTACTTGTCGCCGACGGCGCCGAACAGCAGCATCAGGGCGGCGTACGGGACGGTGTAGCCGTCGATGACCCACTGCAGGTCGGCGCTGGACAGGCCGAGGTCCTCGGTCATGTCGGGGGCCGCGACCGTGAGGGCGGTGTTCGCCATCACGATGATCAGCAGGCTCAGGCAGAGGACGAGGAGTGCCCACCAGCGGCGGGCGTAGGGGCGCTCCATCTTCTCGACCGGTTCGGTCATGACGAGTCGCATGGCAGGGGTGGCCTTCCTCAGCAGACTTGCACAGTGATGTGCATTTGCTCAACACCGTGCAATGTACGCCTGTTGCACAACGCTGTGCAAGTCTGGCCGGGAGGGGCACAATGGCGCCCATGACCACGGGCCACTCCAGTCGCGCCGACGCCAACCGACGCCGCATCCTCGACATCGCACTCGCCGAACTGCTGCGGGACCCCGACGCGTCCATGGACCAGATCGCGCGCGCCGCCGGTGTCGTACGGCGGACCGTGTACGGCCACTTCCCGAGCCGTGAGGCGCTGATCGGCACGCTCGTCGACGGAGCCGTGGAGGCGGTGGCGGCCGCGCACGCGGCGGGACGCGCGGGGAGCGAGGACCTGGCGCAGGCCGTCGCGGGCTCCGTGCTCGCGGTCTGGAAGGTCGCCGACCGCTACCGCATCCTCGTCGCACTCGCCCAGCGCAGCGTCACGGTGCAGGGCATCCGCGAACGGCTCGCCCCCGTGCGGGACGCCTGCACCGAACTGCTCCAGCGCGGTCTGGACGAGGGCGTCTTCGTCTCACCGCTGCCCGCGCCCGCGCTGGCGTACGTCCACGAACAGATGATGTTCGCGGTGATGGAGGCGGTGAACGACGGGCTGCTGGACGCGGAGGAGGCGGGCCGCTCCACCGCGGTCACCGTTCTGACCGCGGCGGGCGTACCCGCCTCTCTGGCCACCGCGCTGGTGGCGAGACTGAGCGACTGAACCCTTCGGGGAAATGGACCCGGGCGGCCGGGCTACGGGGGAGTACTCGGCCGCCCGGGGCGGGAGCCGGGCCCGGGTTCAGGTCGGGCCCGGCTCGGCTCTGTGTGGTCCTGCGACCACGGGGGTGCGGCCCCTCAGGCCTTGGCCAGCTCCTTCTCGCCGCCCTGCTCGGGGATGTCCGCCGCCGGGGCCTCGTCATCGTGGTCGAGGAGCGTCGTCTCGTCGAAGGGCAGGTGACCGGCCAGCACCTGGCCGACGCGCTCGCGGTCGATCTCCTTGGTCCAGGTGCCGATCAGGACGGTGGCGACGGCGTTGCCCGCGAAGTTGGTCAGGGCGCGCGCCTCGCTCATGAAGCGGTCGATGCCCACGATGAGGCCGATGCCGTCCACCAGGGCGGGCTTGTGCGACTGGAGACCGCCGGCCAGGGTCGCGAGACCGGCGCCGGTGACACCGGCGGCACCCTTCGAGGCGACGAACAGGAACAGCAGCAGCGGGATCTGCTCGCCGATCGACATCGGCGTACCCATGGCGTCGGCGATGAACAGCGAGGACATGGTCATGTAGATCATGGTGCCGTCGAGGTTGAACGAGTAGCCGGTCGGGATGGTGATGCCGACCACCGGCTTGCTGACGCCCAGGTGCTCCATCTTCGCGATGACCCGCGGCAGCGCGGACTCGGAGGAGGAGGTCGACAGGATCAGCAGGAACTCGCGACCCAGGTACTTGAAGAGCGTCAGGATGTTCAGGCCCGCGACGAGCCGCAGCAGCGTGCCGAGCACGATGAAGACGAACAGGAAGCACGTGATGTAGAAGCCGACCATCAGAAGCGCGAGATCCTTGAGCGCGTCCACGCCCGCCGAACCGACGACGGCGGCCATCGCACCGAAGGCGCCGACCGGGGCCGCCCACATCACCATGGCGAGGACCCGGAAGACCAGCCGCTGGATGTGCTCGACACCGCGCAGGACCGGCGCTCCGACCGGACCCATGGCCTGCAGCGCGAACCCGACCAGCAGGGCGACCAGCAGGGTCTGGAGCACCTCGCCCTCGGTGAAGGCGGAGACGAAGGTCGTCGGGATGATGCCGAGCAGGAACTCGGTGGTGTCCTTGGCCTCCGCGCTGACCTGCGCATGGCCGACGTCCTTGACCGCGTCGGTCACGGCGAGGCCGGTACCCGGGTCCAGGATGTTGCCGACGACCAGGCCGATGCCCAGCGCGACCAGCGACATGATCGTGAAGTAGAGCAGCGCGATACCGCCGACGGCGCCGACCTTGGCGGCCTTCCGCACCGATCCGATACCGAGGACGATCGTGCAGAAGATGATCGGCGAGATCATCATCTTGATCAGGTTCACGAACCCGGTGCCGATCGGCTTCAGCTCGACCGCGAAGTCGGGTGCGACCAGGCCGACGGTGATACCCAGGGCAACCGCGACGATCACCGCGATGTACAGGTAGTGCGTGCGGTCCTTTTTGACTGTGGGTGCCGTATCGGGGGTGCTGGCGGCCACGGCTGCCCTCCTTGACGTCTTCGTCGGATTGACCGGCGTGCGGCTCACGTCCGGGCTATTGAAGGAATGCCGTGACTATCTCCCGCCCTGTGAGGGCGGTCACCCTTCCGTTCATTTAGTTCACAATCAGCCAGGGAGGCAGACTGAGACCATGCGCATCCCCGTACCGAGACCCCGGAGCCTCGCGGCCCAGCTCTTCGCCATGCAGGCGGTGCTGATCGCCGTGGTCGTGGCGGGGTACGCGCTGTTCACGTACGTCAGTGACCGGGGCCAGGCCGAGGAGGCGGCGCGCAGTCAGGCCAGGGCCGTGGCGCGGGCGGTCGCGGACTCGCCGTCCGTGCGGGAGGCGATCCGTACGCCGAAGCCGACGGTCGAACTTCAGCCGTACGCGCTCAGGGTGATGGCCGACACCGGGGTCGACTTCGTCACGATCATGAGTCCGCAGGGCATCCGCTGGACCCACCCCGACAAGGACCAGATCGGCAGGCACTTCCTCGGCAACACCGAGCGGGCCCTCAAGGGCCACACCTTCACGGAGACCTACACGGGCACGCTGGGCGCCTCGGTGCGGGCGGTCACCCCGATCAAGGACGAGGACGGGAAGGTCATCGGCCTGGTCAGCGCCGGCATACAGGTCGCGAAGATCAGCGAGCGGGTGCAGGGCCAGCTCACCGCTCTGCTCGCGGTCGCGGGCGGCGCGCTCGCGCTCGGCGCGATCGGCACCTACGTCGTCAACGCCCGGCTGCGCCGGCACACCCACGGCATGAACGCGGCCGAGCTCAGCAGGATGCACGACTACCACCAGGCCGCCCTGCACGCGGTACGCGAGGGGCTGCTGATGCTGGACGGGCAGTACCGTGTCGCGCTGATCAACGACGGTGGACGGGAGTTGCTGGGTGTGTCCCCGCAGGACGAGGTGATCGGGCGGTCGGTGGCGGACCTCGGGCTGCCGGCGCCGCTGACGGGTGCGCTGCTCTCCTCCGAGCCACGGGTCGACGAGGTCCATCTGACGTCCACACGCGTCCTGGTCGTCAACACCTCCCCGGTCTCCGGCGGAGAGCAGCGCGGCACCGTGGTCACCCTTCGCGACGTGACCGAACTCCAGTCCCTGATGGGCGAGTTGGACTCCGAGCGCGGCTTCACCCAGGCCCTGCGCTCCCAGGCCCACGAGGCGGCGAACCGGCTGCACACGGTCGTCTCCCTGATCGAACTGGGCCGCGCGGAACAGGCGGTGGACTTCGCGACCGCCGAACTGGAGCTGGCGCAGGCACTGACCGACCAGGTCGTGGCGGCGGTCGGCGAGCCCGTGCTGGCCGCCCTGCTGCTGGGCAAGACCGCGCAGGCGAACGAGCGGGGTGTGGAGCTGGTCGTGTCGGAGGACAGCCGGCTGGACGACGGGTTGCTGCCGGAGAGCCTCCCCGCCCGGGACCTGGTCACGATCCTCGGCAACCTCATCGACAACGCGGTGGACGCGGCGCAGGGCAGCGCGCGGGCGCGGGTGACGGTGACGGCGTACACGGCGGGCACAGCCGGTACCCCCGGCACAGCGGACACGGCGGACACGGCGGGCCGCGGGCTGGTCCTGCGGGTCGCGGACACCGGCGCGGGCGTCGACCCGGCCCACGCCGAGGCGGTCTTCCAGCGCGGCTTCTCGACGAAGCCGGCGGGACCGGGAGGGCGCGGACTGGGCCTCGCACTCGTCCGCCAGACGGTCAACCGCTGCAAGGGAACACTGACGGTGGCGGAGGCGGAGGGGGGCGGCGCCGAGTTCGAGGTACGACTGCCACTGGGGGACCAGGAGATACGGGTGCCTGCAGGGGATCAGGGAGTACGGCTTCCCGCCGGAGGCCAGGAGGAACCCCTCCCCGCCGGAGGCCAGGAGGAACCCCTCCCCGCCGGAGGCCAGGAGGAACCCCTCCCCGCCGGAGGCCAGGAGGAACCCCTCCCCGCCGGGGACCAGGAGGTACTCCTCCCTGCCGGAGGCCAGGAGTTCCCCGCCGGACGCCAGGAGGAACCCCTCCCCGCCGGAGGCCAGGATGAACGGCTCCCCGCCCGGAACCAGGAGATACCCCTCCCCGCCCGAGGCCAGGAAGAACCGCTCACCGCCCGAGACCGGGCCGAGGGCTCCGGAGGCACCACAGGTTTCCGGGGCCCCGGGGGCGCGGGAGGCCCTACGGCCGCCGAGAGCGCCACGGTCTCGGAAGGGTCGGCGAGCCCGGCAGGCTCCACGACCACCGCCGACGCCACCGCCCCGGAAGGTCCCGCGAGCCCGGCAGGCTCCTCGGCCACCGGAAGCCTCGCCCTCCCGCAGGGCTCCACCGGTCCAACAGGCTCCACCGCACACGCCGGCACCCCGGAAGCCTCCTCCGCCGACCCGGGAAGCTCCACGACCACCGACGGCACCACCGTCCCGGAACGCCCCCCGAACCGGAAAAGCTCCGCAACCCCCAAGAACGCCACACCCCCGGATGGCCCCCCGACCCCCCTCGGCCCCCCGGTCCCCGACGGTGCCAAGGTTCCCGGAGGCGATGTATGACCACCTCGCAGCCCATCCGTGTGCTGGTCGTCGAGGACGATCCGGTCGCCGCCGACGCGCATGTCCTGTACGTCAACCGGGTCCCCGGCTTCACAGCCGTCGGCAAGGCCCACACCGGCGCCGAGGCCCGGCGTCTGCTGGACCGTACGGCCGTAGACCTGCTCCTGCTCGATCTGCACCTGCCGGACGGGCACGGCCTCCAGCTGGCCCGTTCGCTGCGCGCGGCCGGGCATCAGGCGGACGTGATCGCGGTGACGTCGGCCCGGGATCTGACGGTCGTGCGGGAGGGCGTCTCGCTGGGGGTCGTGCAGTACGTGCTGAAGCCGTTCACCTTCGCCACCCTGCGGGACCGGCTGATCCGGTACGCGGAGTTCCACGCGTCGGCCGGTGAGGCGAGCGGTCAGGACGAGGTGGACCGCGCGCTGGCCACGCTCCGGGCGCCGGGCCCGGCCGCCCTGCCCAAAGGGCTCAGCTCGCCGACGCTGGAGCGGGTGACGGTGGCCCTGCGGGACTGCGCGGAGGGGCTCACGGCGACCGGCCTGGCCGAGGTGGTCGGCATCTCCCGGATCACGGCCCGCCGCTACCTGGAGCATCTGGTCGACGCGGGCCGGGCGGCCCGCAGTCCGCAGTACGGGACGGTGGGCCGGCCGGAGTTGCAGTACCGGTGGGTCAAGGGGCAGCAGTAGGCCAAGGTCCCGCAACGGCCAAGCCGTGCACGCTCATTGACCTGACTAGACCACTCCTCCTACCGTCACCGGGCAACCACCCCGCGCCACAACGACGTGCGCCCGCAGGAGGTCATGCCCGTGCGCCCCACCGCCGCTAGGACCGCCTTTCTCGCCACCGCCCTCGCCCTCGCCGCATCCGCCCTCACCGCCTGCGGCGGCGGTTCCGGCAGTGATCCGGACACCGTGAGGATCTCGTTCAAGCAGTCCACGGACAACTCGATCCACGTGATGGACGACTATCTCGCGGACATCAAGAAGCAGTTCGAGAAGGCGAACCCGGGCAAGAAGGCCGAGCTCGTCCCGATCAAGGCCCCGGACTCGGAGTACTACACCAAGCTCCAGCAGATGCTCCGCTCCGCGAAGACCGCGCCCGACCTGGTCTATGAGGACACCTTCCTCATCAACTCCGACATCACCAGCGGGTACTTGAAACCGCTCGACGCCTATCTCGCCAAGTGGCCGGACTGGAACCGGTTCATCGACACCGCGAAGGCCGCCGCCAAGGCCGAGGACGGGAAGACGTACGGCGTCCCGGACGGCACCGACACCCGCGGGCTCTGGTTCGACAAGGGCATCTTCGCCAAGGCGGGCCTGCCCGCGGACTGGCAGCCGAAGACCTGGGACGAGGTCCTCGACGCGGCCCGCACCATCAAGCGCAGGGTCCCGGACGTCACGCCCCTCAACGTCTACACCGGCAAGCCCGCGGGCGAGGCCGCCACCATGCAGGGCTTCGAGATGCTGCTCTACGGGACCGAGGACCGGCTGTACGACGACTCCGCCAAGAAGTGGGTCGCCGGCAGCCAGGGCTTCGAGGACGCCCTCTCCTTCGTCGAGACGGTCTACCGGGAGAAGCTCGGCCCGGACGTCTCCACCGCCCTCGACCCCAACATCCAGACCATCGTCCGCGGCGACCTGCTCCCCAAGGGCAAGCTCGGCATCGACCTGGACGGCTCCTGGCTCCCGCAGGACTGGCTGCCCGGCAGCGGTCACGAATGGCCGGAGTGGTCCAGCGAGTTGGGGCTCGCGTACATGCCGACCCAGCACGGGCAGGCCCCCGGCAAGGTGAGCATGTCCGGCGGCTGGACCTGGGCGGTCCCGGCCAAGGCGGGCAACCCTGATCTCGCCTTCGAGTTCGTGAAGACCATGCAGACCAAGGCCAACGCGCAGAAGTGGTACGTCGCCAACTCCGGTATCTCCGTACGCGAGGACGTGGCCGCGGACCCGGCGTACGCCAAGGCCCAGCCCGGCATCAAGTTCTTCACCGATCTGGTCGTGAGCACCCACTACCGGCCCGCCTACCCGGCGTATCCGAGGGTCTCCACCGCGATCCAGGAGGCGATGGAGGGCGTGACGACCGGGGACCTCTCCGTCGAGGACGCGGTGAAGGGGTACGACGACTCGCTCAAGGAGGCCACGAACAACCAAGTGATCGAAAAGTGATCCCGCGCTCCCTCACCCGGGCCCTCCCCGTCACCCCCGCGCTCGTCCTGCTGCTCCTTTTCCTGGCCGGCCCGATCGCCTACTGCGCCTGGATCGCCTTCACCGACCTGCAGTTGACCGGCCAGGCGCAGTCGTCCTTCGTCGGCTTCGAGAACTTCCGCACGGCCTTCCGGGACGAGGAGTTCCTCAACGCCGTATGGCTGACACTGGTGTTCACGGTCGTGTCCTCGCTGCTCGGGCAGAACACGCTGGGGCTGGCCCTCGCTGCGCTGATGCAGCGCGCCTCGAAGCCCGTGCGCACGCTCACGGGTGGCATCGTCATCACCGCGTGGGTCCTCCCCGAGGTGGTCGCTGGCTTTCTCCTCTACGCGTTCTTCCGCAAGGAGGGCACCCTGAACACCCTGCTCGACCTGCTCCATCTCCCGTCCCAGAACTGGCTGTTCACGCTGCCGATCCTGGCGGTGTCCTTCGCGAACGTGTGGCGGGGGACGGCCTTCTCGATGCTGGTCTACTCGGCGGCGCTGAACGAGATCCCGAAGGAGATCACGGAGGCCGCCGAGGTCGACGGCGCGGGTGGCTGGCGCCGGATGTGGCACATCACCCTGCCCATGATCCGGCGTTCCATCGGTACGAACCTGATGCTGAACACCCTCCAGACGCTCTCGGTGTTCGGGCTGATCTGGGTGATGACCAGGGGCGGTCCGGGCGACAAGAGCCAGACGCTGCCCCTGTTCATGTACGAACAGGCCTTCCAGAACAGCATGATCGGCTACGGCACCGCGGTGGCGCTGCTGCTGCTCCTGGTGGGGTCCGTCTTCTCCGTGGTCTACATGCGCCTGCTGCGGACGGAGGTGTGACGGTGGCCAGGACACCGCTCGCCGACCGCCGCCGCAACCGCCGACTGGCCGCCGACGCGGGGCTGTTGGTGGTCGCCGCCGCGTTTGTGCTGCCGCTCGCCTGGGTGGTCCTGTCGGCGCTGGACCCGCATGCCGACCTGCGGGTGAAGGTTCCCGACGGTGTCACGCTCGGGAACTTCGACGCGATCCTGACCTCGGAGATCACCTTCACGCCGTTGCTCAACAGCCTGATCCTGTGCGGTGGGGCGACCTTGCTGACGGTGGTCTGCGCGGCCCTCGCGGCCTATCCCCTGTCCCGCTTCCGCTCCCGCCTCAACCGGCCGTTCCTGCTGTCGATCCTCTTCGCGACCAGTCTGCCCATCACGGCGATCATGGTTCCGGTCTACGCCCTCTTCGTGCAGGTCGACCTGATCGACACCCTCCAGGGCACGATCCTGTTCTTCGCCGCCTCCCAACTTCCCTTCGCCATCTGGCTGATGAAGAACTTCATGGACGGCGTGCCGAAGGAACTGGAGGAAGCGGCCTGGACGGACGGCGCGGGTTCCCTCCAGTCCCTGATCCGGATCGTGCTGCCCCTCATGGGCCCCGGAGTCGCGGTCGTGACCGTCTTCTCCTTCGTCATGATGTGGGGCAACTTCTTCGTCCCGTTCATGCTGCTGCTCACCCCGGACCAGATGCCGGCGTCCGTCAGCATCAACGAGTTCTTCGGCAACCGCGGAATGGTGGCCTACGGTCAGCTCGCCGCGTTCTCGATCGTCTACTCGACCCCGGTGATCCTGCTGTACGTGCTGGTCGCGCGGCGGTTGGGAGGCGGGTTCGCACTGGGCGGGGCGGTCAAGGGGTGACCGTGGGGATCACGCCCTCAGGGTCCGAAATCCCGCACCCGAAAGCAGGCTTGCCGACCACACCAGGGTGGGCTGCCGAGATGGGGCACCTGGTCGGGCCGGGGGCCGAGAGCAGGCTGCTTCGAGGCGTGCCCGAAGGGGAATGGACCCGGACCTGGAAACGGACACCGTTCCACGCCATCGACCGCGCCACGGGCCCAGGGCACGAAATCCGACTGCCATCCACCGACGAAGTTCACCGGGGACCAGCCCACCGCCCCCGCCCCACCGGCACCCAACCCCCAAAGCCCGGCACGACCCGCACCGGCCCACAGAACCCCTGCCCGACCGCACCCAGACCTGGAGACGGGCGGTCTACGAAGCCGGCTTGGGCCGCCCCGGACCTTAAGACGGGCACGTCCCACGACATCGACCGCGACGCGAGCCCAAGGAACGGAAGCCGACTGCCACGCGCCGACGAAGTTCACCGGGTTGCGACCCCGCGGCCGAGCCCGCCCGACCGGCAGCCAGCTCCCAGAGCCCGGCACGACCGACACGGGCCCACGCAACCCTGCTCGGCTGGACCCGGACCTGGAAGCGGGCGCCGTTCCACGAAGCCGGCCGGGCCGCCGGCCCAGGATGCAGGGGGCAATAGCCAGGCGCGGGCGGAAACCACCGACCCAGTCTCCGACCCCGCCCCACCGGACAGCCCGGCTGGACCCGGACCTGAAACGGACGGCGTTCCACGAAGTCGGCCGGGGCGCCGGCCCAGGGAGCGCGGGGGCACTAACCAGGCGCCGGCGGAATCCACCGCCCCCGCCCCACGGGCACCCAACCCCCAAAGCCCGGCACGACCGACACGGGCCCACACAACCCTGCCCGGCCACAACGGCATGTGCTGCGAAGCCGGCCGGGGCGCCGACCCAGGTTGCTCGGGCCGACTGCTAGGTGCCGGGTACCGGTGGGTGCGAGGAGGGGCCGGCCGCGGTCTCACTCCTCGGGCAGCACCCCGGGGCGGAACGGTTCCACGCCCACCACCCTGCGCACCCGCACCGGCTCGATCAGCAGCATCACCCGGCGCTCCCCCGCGAGCAGCCACGGGTACCGTTCCTCGCCGATGTACTTCCGGGTGAGCCGGTCCATGGAGCGTTCCGCCTCCTCGCCCTCCACGAACCGCACCACTCGGCCCCGGATCTCGACCCGGTCGTAGGGGTTCTCGGGGTCGTGGTGGGAGAGGGAAACGTTCGGATTGCGCCGCAGGTTTTCCTCCTTCACACGTCCGATCGCCGTGTTGACCATGACGTACTCACCTTCGAGGTCCGCCCACATGGGCGAGACCTGCGGCGCGCCGTCCGGACCGACCGTCGCGAGGTGCCAGAAGTTCGGCGCCAGCAGCCGCTCGCGAATATGCCCCTCTACCTTGCCATTCACTTCGTACACGAAGATCACACCTCTTTCCGGCCACCCGTCCGGGCACCCGGCGCCATCCTCGCCACCGTGCCCGCGCCCCCGACAGACGATCTTCGGCCAGCCCGAACCCACGGCCGAAACCGTAGGTTCCTACAATCCGTGATCCTGGCCGAACAGACCGTAGTCACCGCACTCCGGCACCCCTAGCTTGTGGCCCGTGCGCCGACCCCCCGCCCTGCCGAACCAGCCCGGACCGCCCTTCGACAACCTCACCGCCCGCAGACTCCGTGTCGCGCTCGGCATGGGTCCCGAGCACGTGGCCTACGGGCTGCGCGTCTCCTACGGGCTCCCCTACGTCACCCCGGATCTCGTGCTCGCCTGGGAGCGCGGGATCGTCTGTCCCACCAGCCCGGAACTCACCGCGCTCGCCGGTGTGTTGTGGTGCTCCCCCGGTGAACTCATAGGCCGCCCCCGCACCCTGCGCGAGCACCGCGTCTCGCGCGGCATCGCCCCCGAGGACGTCGCCCGTGCCGTGGGGGTCGAACTGCTCGTCTATCTCGGCATGGAGGAGCGCGACGAGTGGCGCGGCACCGACCGCCAGTCCGCCGCCCTCGCCGAGCTGCTGGAGCTGACCCTGCCGGACTTCGTCGCCGTCACGGGACGCGAGAAGCGGCTCGCCGAATGCCTGCGCGGCGCGGTCAGCACCCGCTGGCAGGCCTACGTCCGTCAGGTGGCGAAGATCGTGCCCCTGGACCGGCGCCTGGTGGAGGAGACCCTGATGGATCTGCACCGGCAGTACCAGGGGCAGATGGTGTCCACCCTGAGCTGGGGCGGGGGCGGCGAACGGTCCGGCGAGGCCGGCCAGGAGTTCCTGGACGAGATCGTGGAGCGGTTTTGGGAGGCGGTCGAGAGACGGCCGTAAACGCAGGTGGAAGGCCTAGAAGACCGACTCCGCCTCGTCCATCCGGTCCTTCGGGACCGTCTTCAGTTCCGTGACCGCCTCCGCGAGCGGCACCATCACGATCTCGGTGCCCTTGAGCGCGGTCATCCTGCCGAACTCGCCCCGGTGCGCGGCCTCCACCGCGTGCCAGCCGAAGCGGGTGGCGAGGACCCGGTCGTACGCGGTGGGTACGCCACCGCGCTGGACGTGACCGAGGATGACCGGCTTGGCCTCCTTGCCGAGGCGGCGCTCCAGTTCGTACGCCAGCGCCGTACCGATGCCCTGGAAGCGCTCGTGGCCGAACTTGTCGATCTCACCCGTGCCGTAGTCCATGCTGCCCTCGGCGGGGTGGGCGCCCTCGGCGACGCAGACGACCGCGAACTTCTTGCCGCGGGCGAAACGCTCCTCGACCATCTTGACCAGGTCGGCCGGGTCGAAGGGGCGCTCGGGCAGGCAGATGCCGTGGGCACCGGCGGCCATGCCGGACTCCAGGGCGATCCAGCCCGCGTGCCGGCCCATGACCTCGACGACCATCACGCGCTGGTGGGACTCGGCGGTGGTCTTGAGGCGGTCCATGGCCTCGGTGGCGACCCCGACCGCGGTGTCGAAGCCGAAGGTGCGGTCGGTGGAGGAGATGTCGTTGTCGATCGTCTTCGGGACGCCGACGACCGGGAGACCGGCGTCGAACAGCATGCGGGCGGCGGTCAGCGTGCCCTCGCCGCCGATCGGGATCAGCGCGTCGATGCCGAACTCGTGGATCATGTCGGAGGCGCTCTCGCACGCCTCGCGCAGCCGGTCGCGCTCCAGCCGGGAGGAGCCGAGGATGGTGCCGCCGCGCGCCAGGATGCCGCTGACGCTGTCCAGGTCGAGGGCGCGGTAGCGGCCGTCCAGGAGGCCGGAGTAGCCGTCCTCGAAGCCGATGACCTCGTCGCCGTAATTGTCGACCGCTCGGTGCACGACCGACCGGATCACTGCGTTCAGACCCGGGCAGTCGCCGCCGGCGGTGAGAACTCCGATGCGCATCGTGCTGTGTCTCCTGCTCGCTGTTGATACCGGTGAGCCTGTCCCGATTCTTTCACGTCCCGCGGAGCCCCGTCGCATCCCGTGCTGACGGGCGCCTTATCCATCGATCGGGGTACTGTCAAGAGGGTTTCCGCTCACCTCGGTGGGCGATTTTCATGACGCGAGTTTTCGTAGGCGATGAACGGAGATCAGGCGTGACCCGCAGCGTGTACGTGACCGGGATCGACCGCGGCGACGGCCGCCAGGTCGTCGAGCTGGGGGTCATGGAGCTGCTGACCCGCCAGGTCGACCGGGTGGGGGTGTTCCGGCCGCTGGTGCACCACAGTCCCGACCGGCTCTTCGAGCTGCTGCGCGCCCGCTACCGGCTCTCCCAGGACCCGGCCACCGTCTACGGCCTCGACTACCACGAGGCCTCCGCGCTGCAGGCCGAACGCGGCACCGACGAGCTGGTCTCCACGCTCGTCGACCGCTTCCACGTGGTGGCCCGCGACTTCGACGTCGTCCTGGTCCTCGGCACCGACTTCGCCGACACCCAGCTCCCGGACGAGCTGGCGCTCAACGCCCGCCTCGCCAACGAGTTCGGCGCCTCCGTGATCCCGGTCGTGGGCGGCCGCGCGCAGCCCGCCGAGTCGGTGCTCGCCGAGACCCGTAACGCCTACCGGGCCTACGACAGCCTGGGCTGCGATGTCCTCGCCATGGTCACCAACCGGGTGACCCGGGAGGACCGGGACAAGATCGCCGAGCGGCTCCGGGGGCGGATGCCCGTGCCCTGCTATGTCGTGCCGGACGAGCCCGCGCTCGCCGCGCCCACCGTCGCCCAGATCGGCCAGGCGCTCGGCGCGAAGGTGATCCTCGGCGACGACTCCGGGCTCGCACGGGACGCGCTGGACTTCGTGTTCGGCGGCGCGATGCTGCCGAACTTCCTGAACGCCCTGACCCCGGGCTGCCTCGTGGTCACCCCGGGCGACCGCGCGGACCTGGTCGTCGGCTCGCTCGCCGCGCACAGCGCCGGGACCCCGCCGATAGCCGGTGTGCTGCTCACCCTGAACGAGGTGCCGAGCGACGAGGTCCTCACCCTCGCCGCCCGCCTCGCCCCCGGCACCCCGGTGCTCTCGGTGCCGGGCAACAGCTTCCCCACCGCCGCCGAACTCTTCGCGCTGGAGGGGAAGCTGAACGCGGCCACCCCGCGCAAGGCGGAGACCGCGCTCGGTCTCTTCGAGCGGTACGCCGACACCGCCGAGCTCGCCCGCCGGGTCTCCGCGCCGAGCAGCGACCGCCTCACGCCGATGATGTTCGAGCACAAGCTCCTGGAGACGGCCCGCTCCGACAAGCGCAGGGTCGTGCTCCCCGAGGGCACCGAGCCGCGCGTCCTGCACGCGGCCGAGGTCCTGCTGCGCCGGGGGGTCTGCGACCTGACGCTGCTCGGTCCGGTCGACCAGATCCGCAAGAAGGCCGCCGACCTCGGCATCGACCTCGGCGGCTGCCAGTTGATCGACCCGGCGGCCTCCGAGCTGCGGGACACCTTCGCCGAGAAGTACGCGGCCCTCAGGGCCCACAAGGGCGTCACGGTCGAGCTCGCCTACGACGTAGTCTCCGACGTGAACTACTTCGGCACCCTGATGGTCCAGGAGGGCCTCGCCGACGGCATGGTGTCGGGCTCGGTGCACTCCACGGCCGCCACCATCCGCCCGGCCTTCGAGATCATCAAGACCAAGCCGGACGCCGACATCGTCTCCTCGGTCTTCTTCATGTGCCTCGCCGACAAGGTGCTGGTGTACGGCGACTGCGCCGTGAACCCCGACCCGGACGCCGTGCAGCTCGCCGACATCGCCATCCAGTCGGCGGCGACGGCCGAGCAGTTCGGCGTGGAGCCGCGGATCGCGATGCTGTCGTACTCCACCGGTACGTCGGGCTCGGGCGCCGACGTCGACAAGGTGCGGGAGGCCACCGAGCTGGTACGGCAGCGGCGGCCCGACCTCAAGATCGAGGGGCCGATCCAGTACGACGCCGCGGTCGAGCCGACCGTTGCGGAGACCAAGCTGCCGGGCTCCGAAGTTGCGGGGCAGGCCAGCGTGTTGATCTTCCCCGACCTCAACACGGGCAACAACACCTACAAGGCCGTGCAGCGTTCGGCCGGGGCGATCGCCGTCGGCCCGGTGTTGCAGGGCCTGCGCAAGCCCGTCAACGACCTGTCCCGGGGCGCGCTGGTCTCGGACATCGTCAACACCGTCGCCATCACGGCGATCCAGGCCCAGAACCCGACCGTCGCGACAGAGAAGGCTGCCCAGCTGTGAGCGCCACCCGCGTCCTCGTCCTCAACTCCGGCTCCTCGTCGGTGAAGTACCAGCTGCTCGACATGCGGGACAGCAGCCGCCTGGCCATGGGGCTCGTCGAGCGCATCGGTGAGCAGTCCTCGCGGCTGAAGCACACCCCGCAGGGGGGCGGGTCCCGGGAGTGGACCGGTCCCATCGCCGACCACGACGCCGCGCTGAAGGCCGTGGCGGAGGAGCTGGCGAAGGACGGGCTCGGGCTGGACTCCCCCGAGCTGGCCGCGATAGGCCACCGTGTGGTGCACGGCGGGAAGACCTTCACCGAGCCGACCGTGATCGACGAGGCCGTGCTCGCCGAGATCGAGCGGCTGATCCCGGTCGCCCCGCTGCACAACCCGGCCAACCTCACCGGCATCCGCACCGCGCGGGCGCTGCGCCCGGACCTGCCCCAGGTCGCCGTCTTCGACACCGCGTTCCACACCACGATGCCGGAGTCGGCGGCGCGGTACGCGATCGACGTGGAGACCGCCGACGCGCACCGCGTCCGGCGCTACGGCTTCCACGGCACCTCGCACGCGTACGTGTCCCGGGCGACGGCGAAGCTGCTCGGGAAAGCGCCGGAGGACGTCAACGTCATCGTGCTGCACCTGGGCAACGGCGCGAGCGCCTCCGCGGTCCGGGCAGGCCGGTGTGTGGACACCTCCATGGGGCTGACGCCTTTGGAGGGGCTCGTGATGGGTACGCGCTCGGGAGACATGGACCCGGCCGTCATCTTCCATTTGATGCGCGTTGGCAAAATGTCCACGGACGAGATCGACACTCTTCTCAACAAGAAGAGCGGTTTGATCGGGTTGTGCGGGGACAACGACATGCGGGAGATCCGCCGCCGGGTCGACGAGGGCGACGAACAGGCGAAGCTCGCATTCGACATCTACATTCACCGGTTGAAGAAGTACATCGGCGCCTATTACGCGGTGCTCGGCCAGGTGGACGCGATCGCGTTCACGGCCGGCGTCGGGGAGAACGCGGCACCGGTGCGCGAGGCCGCCGTGGCGGGCCTGGAGCCCCTGGGCCTGGCGGTGGACGACGCGCTGAACGCCGTACGGAGCGACGAGCCGCGACTGATCTCGCCGGCGGACGCCCGGGTGGCGGTGGCCGTGGTGCCGACGGACGAGGAATTGGAAATCGCGACACAGACCTACGCACTGGTCGGAGAAGAAAGCAACTGAGCAGTAACCGCAACTGAGCGCGGCCGCGCCCATTTGTATCTTCCGCCAGACGGAATATTCCGTTGCGAAACAAACCGATAGGATCGCCCCATGCGCCGTTCGAAAATCGTTTGTACTCTCGGCCCCGCGGTCGACTCCCATGAGCAGCTGGTCTCGCTGATCGAAGCCGGCATGAACGTGGCCCGTTTCAACTTCAGCCACGGCTCGCACGCCGAGCACCAGGGCCGGTACGACCGCGTCCGTGCCGCCGCCAAGGAGACCGGCCGGGCCATCGGTGTCCTCGCCGACCTCCAGGGCCCGAAGATCCGTCTGGAGACCTTCGCCGAGGGTCCGGTCGAGCTGGAGCGCGGTGACGAGTTCGTCATCACCGCCGAGGACGTCCCGGGTGACAAGACCATCTGCGGGACGACGTACAAGGGCCTGCCCGGTGACGTCTCCCGCGGCGACCAGATCCTCATCAACGACGGCAACGTCGAGCTGAAGGTCCTGGACGTCGACGGCCCGCGGGTCAAGACGATCGTCATCGAGGGCGGTGTCGTCTCCGACCACAAGGGCATCAACCTGCCCGGCGCGGCGGTGAACGTCCCGGCGCTGAGCGAGAAGGACGTCGAGGACCTCCGTTTCGCGCTGCGCATGGGCTGCGACATGGTCGCGCTGTCCTTCGTGCGGGACGCCAAGGACGTCGACGACGTCCACAAGGTGATGGACGAGGAGGGCCGCCGGGTCCCCGTCATCGCCAAGGTGGAGAAGCCGCAGGCGGTGGACAACATGGAGGGCGTCGTGATGGCGTTCGACGCCGTCATGGTGGCCCGTGGTGACCTGGCCGTCGAGTACCCGCTCGAGAAGGTCCCGATGGTGCAGAAGCGCCTCATCGAGCTGTGCCGCCGCAACGCCAAGCCGGTGATCGTGGCGACCCAGATGATGGAGTCGATGATCACCAACTCCCGCCCGACCCGCGCCGAGGCCTCCGACGTGGCCAACGCCATCCTGGACGGCGCGGACGCGGTCATGCTGTCGGCGGAGTCGAGCGTGGGCGCGTACCCGATCGAGACCGTGAAGACGATGTCGAAGATCGTCGTCGCGGCCGAGCAGGAGCTGATGTCGAAGGGCCTGCAGCCGCTGGTCCCCGGCAAGAAGCCCCGCACCCAGGGTGGTTCGGTCGCCCGCGCGGCCTGCGAGATCGCCGACTTCCTCGGCGGCCGGGGCCTGGTGGCCTTCACGCAGTCCGGCGACACCGCGCGCCGCCTGTCGCGCTACCGCGCCTCGCAGCCGATCATCGCCTTCACCACCGACGAGAACACCCGCAACCAGCTCACCCTCAGCTGGGGCGTGGAGTCGCACGTGGTGCCGTTCGTGAACACCACGGACGAGATGGTCGACATGGTCGACCAGGAGATCGCCAAGATCAACCGCTTCAACCCGGGTGAGATCGTCATCATCACCGCCGGCTCGCCCCCCGGCGTGGCCGGCACCACCAACATGCTTCGCGTCCACCACATCGGCGGCACCGCGCAGTAAGCACCCTGTACGACGCTGAGGGCGCCCCCCGTGACGGGGGGCGCCCTCAGTTTTTGCCTTCGGTGACTGGTGTGAATGCGGCCGTCCGAGCGCGGCGCTTCCAGCGGAGCGCTCAGCGCTGCCGGAGGGCGTCCACGGCGGCCTGCCTGATCCTCTTGGTCCGGCCCCTTCGTGAAACCACGCGCAGGACGTCCTGGTCGGCGGTCACGTGGACCGCTCTCCCCTGAAGCCAGTCGGACCATCCGTCGATGAGATCGGCGACGGAATCCGCCGGCACGGCGCCCCGCTGGAGCGATTCCAGGACCCCGAGGTCCCGCGCCCGGCGCGCGGAGAAGTCGCGCACCGCCGGCGGGAGGATCCCTACCCATCGCTCGCGCTCGTCCTCCGGCACGCGTTCCAGTACCTCACCGACGACTCCGGAGGCCAGCGGACCGTCCGGCTCCAGGGACACCGCCTCGAACAGCAGCGGCAGTGCAGCGGAGGTGTCCAGCGCCGCACGGTAGAGGGACCAGCGGTCGTGACCGTCGGCGAATGAGGCATCGTCCTCGGGCCGGCCGACGGCCCGAGCGAGGTGCCGCAGCGCCTCGACCATGGCCGGGGAAGGATCAGCAGCCACGCGCCTTGAACCTTTCCATGGCGACTCGGATGTTCTCCCTGATCGTACGGATGTTCTCGGTGACCACGGCCTGCTGATGCCTGGACAGTTCCGGGTCGCCGGCCAGCGGCTTCCCGTTCTGGCCGATGCGGACCTCGTCACCCTTGCCCTTCACGTGCGCGTGCGCCGGTGCGTGGTCGTTCGAGTAGATCTGGATCCTCACACCGTCCTGGCTCACGATGGTACCGACGCCCGGATACTCGGCGGCGGCCGCAGGGGCCGGCGCCGAGGAGGGCCGCACGGTCAGGCCCGTGGCGGACGGCACCATCAGAGCCTTGGGCTTCACCGGACAGGTCTTCACCTTCCCCTCACGGATGTCCTTGATGAGGGTGCGCATCCTGTCCAGCGTCCGCTTTGCCGTCACGGACTTCTCCAGGAAGCCGGTGATGCCTCTGGCGACGCGTACGACGGCCTTGGCGACCGCGGGGAACTTGAGGACCGGAATCGCCACCGACACGGCGTTCACCAAGGTCCACAGGCAGCTTTCGACGTCCCCCTCGTTGAAGCACCGCTTGACGTCGTTCACGCCGATGTACTCAAGCAGGATCTCGGCGCCGTTGGCCTTGATCCACTCCACGAAGCCCTGACCGGTGAGTGCTCTGGCCTCCCGGAACTCCTCGACACACTCCGGTCCGCAGCCGTCCAGGAGCAGCGACTCGTCATCGGCCGTGAGGTCTGCGCCGGCCCCGGAGCCGTCCGCCTCCAGCAGGGCCTGGGCGGCCTTGCGTTCCCGCTCCCGCTCCTCGGCCTCGGCGCGGGTGGCGGCAGCGTCCGCCTCCTTCGCCGAGTTCTCCGCGTTGGACGCCGCCTTCTCGGCCTTGACCGCGTCCGATTCGGCGTTGGTGGCGGTTCGGTCCGCTGCGGCCGCGTCGGACTCGGCTGCGGACGCCGCGGAGCGGGCGCTCGACGCGTCCCTCTCGGCCTCCGTGGCGTCGCGGGCGGCCTGGGCGGCCGCCGACTCGGCGTCGTTCGCGGCGAAGTTGGCGTAGAACGCGTCGGTGCCCGCCTGCTCATCGTACTTCTGAGCGTTCGCGTCGGCCTTCTTCGCGGCTGCCGCGTCGGTCGCCGCCGCGGCCGCCGAAGCGTTGGCCGCCGCCGCGGAGTTGACCGCCTGGACCGCATAGTCCGCGGCGTCAGCCGCCGCCTGGAGGGCGATCTTCGCGTCGCCGGCGGCTTTGTCGGCCAGTGCCTTGGCCTGCGCCGCCGCCTTCTTCGCCTCGTCCGACTTGGCCTTGGCCGCAGTGGCCTGCTGCTCGGCAAGGGTCTTGGAGGTCTGTCCGATCAGGACGGCGTACGCCGCCGAGGTGTCGCTCTCGCGGTACGGGGAGCCAATGGTGATCGCCTCGTCGGCCGCCTTGGTCACCGCGGTCGCGGCATCCCGGGCACCCTGCGCGTACTGCGCCGTGGCGGCAGCGTAACCGGCGGTCTTCGCCGACCACACGGCCGTCTTGGCGGCCTCGGCCACCGCCGCGGTGGCTTCCTTTCGCGCGGTGATCGCTGCGGCTTGAGCCTTCTTGGCCTCGGCGTCCGCCTTCTTGGCGTTCTCCTTCGCCGACGCCGCGGCGACGATCGCCTCGGCCGCCGCGGCATGCGCGGTGGCGGCGGCCGCGGCCGTCTTCGCGTACGCCGACTGCGCCGCTTCGGCCGCGGACCGGGACCGCTTGGCCGCCCCCTCGGCACGGGTCGCCGCCGCACGGGCGTTCACCGCGGCGGTGGTCGCCTCATTGGCCGCGCTGCGGGCTCGGGTCGCTGCGCCCGCCGCCTCGTTGGCGGCGGTACGGGCCTCCGTGGCCGCCTGCCGGGTCTCGGCCGCGGCGCTGGTGCCCTCCGCCGCCGCGGCTGCGGACTCCAGCGCGGCCGCTCGGGAGGCCGTGGCGTTCTTTTCCTGCTCAGCCTTGACCGCCTGATTGCGCGCGGTGAACGCGCGTGCCTCGGCGTCCTCGGCCGCCGCCAGCTTCTCCTCCGCCGTCGAACCGGCGGTCTCCGCGTCGGAGCGGGCCTGGCGGGCCTTGCCCTGCTCGCCCCGCGCACGCTCCTCGGCGGCGTTCGCCTTCGCCCGCTCGCTCGCCGCGTTGTCCCGCTCCCGCTCGGCGGTGGCCTTCTCGGCCTCGGCGATCCCGCGCTGCCGCTTCGCCTCGGCGGCCTGGGTCTTTGCGGTCTGCTCCGCCTTCTCGGCGGTCACACGGGCGGTTTTCGCGGTGGCGGCGTTGGCCGCTGCCTCAGAGGCCAGCTTGGCGGCGGACTCAGCCGCCGCCTTGGCCTGCGCCTTCGCCTCCAGCGCCGCCGTCTTGCGGAACTCCGTGTTCAGCGCGTGCGTCTGGGTCTTCGCCAGTGCCAGCAGCGTCTGGGAGTCCGCCACGGTGGCCTTCGCCGCGTTCGACGCCGTCAGCGTGGCCTTCGCCGCCGCCTGGGTGGCTGCTGCCGAGGCCTTCGCAACCTGCACCGACTGTTGCGCGTGCAGCAGGCCACGACCGCGCGGCAGCCGCGCGGCGTCCGCGATCGCCCATGCCTTCGTCTGCTGAGTGCTCGCCGTGTTCGCGGCCGTCTTCGACCGCGTCGCCGCCGCGTCCGCAAGGGGCACCTGCTTCGCGGCCGCCGCCTTCGCGGCGTTCAGATTCGCTGTCGCCTTGGTGAATTCGGCCTTCGTCGGGTAGAAGAGGGAATCCTTGTGCGCGGCCCAGTACTTCTGCCAGTACAGGATCTGGTCCGCCAGCCAAGCCTGCCGGACCGCCTCGATCATCGCCTCAGTGGCGACCCGCGTCTCCTTCGACGCGGCCGCCTCGGCGGTGACGATCTGCTTACGCTGCTCGGCTTGGCCGGCGTACTCCGCTTCCCATTCCGAGTACGCCTGCATGACCGGACCGGTCAGCACTCCGTAGCCGTCCAGCGGGTTGGCGCTGTCACAAGCAGCCCAGGCGGTCTTCAGGGCCTCGACCTCGGTGCGGAACTCCAGCGAGTCCGGCTCGGGGGCCGTGGTCGGGAAACCGCCGAACCGCAGGAACGTCGCGACGTCGTTCGCCGACGAGTAGCCCAGTTCGCTGGTGTCGAGCAGTTCCCGCCCAGCCCACTCTTTGTACGCGGCGGCCCACTCGTCATCGCCTGGGTCAAAAGCGTCGAGTACTTTCCTGGCCTGGTCCAGCGATGCCTGGCCCGGCCTTGGCGTCGGGTTGTCTGCCGCCTTGTAGTGCAGTTCGCGCTGGGTGCTGAGGGTGAAGGAGACGATGTCCTGGCCGAACTCGGGTGCCCAGTAATCCCGGCCGCCGTCGTCATTCACGGCGGCATAAGGCTTGTTGCTGGTGTTCAGTTTGTCCTGGCGGTCCCGGAAGGTGTTCAGGTCGGCGAGTCCCGCGTCGTCGTCGCGCTGGGCGGCCTGCTGCCAGTCCACGCCGAGGTGGCCCCAACGCACGAACTCGCGCAGGTCGGCATCCGTTCCGGTGAGCTTTGCCGCCGCGACCAACTTGAGCTCAGGGCCGCCGTAGTGCACGGCCCGTCCCGCTTGGCAGCGGTCCTTGCGCGCCTGCGCGCCCAGGCTGAGCCGCTTGGTCAAGTCCCAATCGGTCGGGTTGCCTCCCGGTTCGTCGGCGCTCGCGGGGGCGGCGGAGACGAGTCCGCCGAGCACAGCCGTAGCCGTGGCAAGCGCGATGGCCGCTACACCCCGCTGTAAGCGGCGTCGTTGAGGTTTTCTTCGAGCTGTCTGCACGTCGATGCCCTACCTGCATGGTCAGTCCGGATGGTCGGTCTCGTCCGAGCGGGAAGAAGGCATGACGAATCGCCGGCCGAGGCCGGTCGGTGGTCATGCCGACAGGCCTGGCGCACCGGAAGCAGCCAGGAAGTAGAGAGATCCCCGTTCATGCCGCATGCGGTCAACACGCGGGCCCCCGCAGCCCCTCCCCAGGGGACCGGATCATCATGGCAGTGGGAAAGTGTTTACGGAACCCTTAATTCGCCTTTAGGTTCGACACCTACTCCGCCCCACGCGTCCCGCTGGTGCATGAGGACGAGCGCCCCGGCCTTCTCACCGCCGCCCCCTCACCCAGGCACGACTGTGCCCCACCGGGCGGCACCCGGTGGGGCACCCGGCGGGGCACAGTCTTCTCGCGGCTCCCGGAAAGGTTCGTGAGGGGCGTCGGTCAGCCCTCGCTGTACTGGTGCATCCGGGGCACGGTCAGCGTTCCGCCGTACTGGGCGGCCTGCTGGACCGTCACTTTGGTGAAGTAGATGATCGGGATGTTCAGCGGCGGCGGGTTGTCCGGGCTGAACGTGATCGGGATGAGCCCCAGCAGGTTGCCGGAGATGCTCTCGGTGTACATGATCGTCTTGCCGTTGGTGATCGTGGACTTCGTGCCCTTGCCCGCCTGCACGTGGTACGTCTTGCCGCGCTCGGTGACGATCTGGTGGAGGTCACCGATCTCGGTGCCGTCGGATATGACGTACTTCAGCACCTTCTTGGTCTTACCGCTGGCGGTCTTGACCTTGACGATGCCCTGATAGTCGGCGCCCTTGAGGAGCAGCGAACTGGCCTTGAGGGTCCAGGCGTTGTCCGCCACCGTAATACCGGGCTCGGTGTCGCCCACGTCGTCCGTGGCGGCCGGGCAGTCCTCGGGGTCCGTGCTGGAGCTCGCCGAGGGGCTCGGGGAGGCCGTGGCGTCGGCCGCCGCCTCCTCTGCCGCCTTGGGCGCGTCCTCGACGGCCTTGGTGGTGTCCTCGGTCGCCTTGGACGCCTTGTCGGTCGTGTCCTTCACGGTGTCCTTCACCGTGTCGGTGACCTTCTCGGTCGTCTTGTCGACGGTGTCACCCGCGCTGTCGTCCGCGCTCTTGGACGCCGAGGCCGAGGGGGTCGGCGTCGGGGTGGCACTGGACGAACCGCTGGAGCCGGAGCCGCCCGTGAAGATCCCGGTGATCGCGTCGCCGATGTCCGTCAGGAGGTTGCCGTCGTCGCTCGCGGAGGCCGACGGGGACGGCGTGGTGCTGCCGGAGCCGGAGGAGGAGCTGCTCCCCTCCTTGCTCGCGGAGGCGGACGCCGAGGGCGTGGGGGTGGGCGTGGCCTGGTCGTCCGAACCTGAATCCGCCGAAGACGAACCGTCCGAGCCCGAGCCGGAGTCGGATCCCGAGCCGGAGTCCGATCCGGAGGAAGCCGACGGGGACGGTGTCGCCGTGACATCGCCATCGGAGTCCGGCGACGAACTCGCCGAGGCGGACGGGGAGGCGCTGCCGCTCAGTGCCGCGACGCAGTCCTTGTACTCGTCCGCCGTCAGGCTCTTCGCGGTCGGCGCGTCGTCGGCGAGGGCGAGCGTCGGCGTGAACCCGATGCCCATGAGGACGGCCGTCGGCATCGCCGCCATGGCTATCGCTTTGCCGGCCGGCATGTGGAACCTGTTGAACAGCGGTTTCTTGGGCGCCGCGTGCCGGGGGCCCGTTCTGACCTCCGCAGTGGCCGCGGAGCCCTCGCCATGAAGGTTCTCAGCCGACACGGTACCCCCCGTTCGCGTCGTCGCGGCCGGCCCAGGCACCCTCGGGCGTCCGGTCCGACGATCCGTCACGACCGGCCTCAGGCGCCTGGTACGCGGCGCCGGGCTCGTCCACCACGGGCCTGAGGATCGCGGTGTCGGGGTCGGCGCCCTGGGGCGCACCGCCCTCCGTCCCGCCCTCGCCCAGCGGCTGGGGCCGGGGCGGCGCGCCGGGTGCCCAGGAGACCGCGAGCGCTCCGCCGACCAGCGCGAACACGAAGCCCAGGATGAAGCCGCCGATGTTGGAGACCACCAGGGACACCAGGGAGAGGACGATCGCGGCGACACCGGCGAAGATCCGCGTGGCCTGCTGGAACCACATGGTCAGGCCCAGCGTGAACAGCAGTACGCCGATGATGAGGGAGCCCGCGCCGGCGGTGGTCGCCATGGCTAGGGACATGTTGCCCAGCTTGAGCGTGGCGTACGGGAAGTAGGCGATCGGCACACCACCGAGCAGGGTGAACAGACCTGCCCAGAACGGGCGGCGGCCTCGCCAGGCACGGAATCGCAGGCGCAACCGGGTGAAGGTCCCGGCGCTCTGGACCGGAGTCTCGGCACTCATGGAAAAAGCTCCCTGGGTCCGGAAGTACATACCGGCTCGGCCGTAGGCGTGGAGAACCGGAAAGTCTGTCTGGGTGCATGCGGTCCGGCGGGCACCGGACCGGCCATGCGGGGCGGAGAAGCGCCTGCCTCCCCGCCCCGGGGCCACTCAGCTGGGCCGAGTCACCCCTGCGGCCTCAGCCGTCAGAAGCACTCCATGGTGGAGTTGGTGCCGAGACGCATCTTCAGGCCGCTGAGCTTGAAGGTGCCGGCAGTGGTGGCCCACGCCGTCTGCTCGACCTTCGTCAGGTCGGCCGACTCCGCCTGCTGGGCGAAGCCGCCCGGCAGGACGTTGTCGCCGGACTTGAGCTCCGGACCCCGGCCACCCTTGCTCTTGGCCGTGTCCTGAGCCGCAACGCCGATGTCGATGTTCTTGAACGTCGCGTCGGCGTCGAGCTGGGCGACGTCGATGTAGAGGTTCTCGGCCTCGACCTTGTGGTCAGCGTCCGGACCCGCGTCAAGACGAAGGTAGACCGTCTTGCCTATGAGCGGGATCTCGGTCTTGACCGACTGGCACATGTTCGTGATCTGCGCCGTGCGGAACGACGAGATCGCGACCGGGTGGATCGCGCCCTTGTTCTTGCCGTCGGTCGACGTGTAGCCGCTGTCGATACCGCCGTACTGGGCGAAGCCCTGGCCCTCAAGGTGGCCGGCGGACACCTTGAACTCCTGGCCGGACACGCTGAACGACGCGGCCAGCGCACCCTGCGCCAGCCCGACACCCACACATGCGGCCGCGGCAACGCTGGGCACCATCACCACAGCGAACCGCTTCCATCTTGTCCCGCCACGCACCTGGGACTCCATATTTCCTCCTTCTCGGACGTACATCTCCTGGCCCTGACTGCCCTGTCGAAAGGACGGCTCAGCCGGGCAGGGATGGGAGAAGTGCTACGTCCTCGGGAAGGAGAGCGCCCGCACTCGGAGGCGCGAACCGCGCACCGATCACCGGCGATCACCCCCGAGCGACAACCACTGGTCGCGCCTGACACGCATCACGCACAACCTTGCTGGACAGGCTTCGCCGTTGGGCGAAGACCCCCCTGTCCAAGAGCCGGCGCACCTGTTCACCTGCTCTGCTCGGTGGGGACCCAGGGAATCCCGCGGCCCGACCGGCTGTCGGGGTACGGGAAAGGACCGAGCGTCGCCGATCGTGGTGCATTCTCGCCGCCCGCACAAGGGGCTTCGTTACTCAGTAGTAACGGGCGGATAACCGAACAACGACCCGCTGGTCTCGGTCGGCGACGCTGGGTGGCAAACAGGGGGAGGGCAAAGCAGTTGATCGATGGACAGAACCCGACAGATCAACGCGCCTGGCTTACTGGAAGTAACAGCGGCCACGATTACCAAGTTTTGGTAAAGCGCGGCCGCAGTGACACCCCGACGACGATTTTTTCACTCCGGCATCACATGCCGGGATGTTTAGCGACTGGTCAGAACAGGGCGCGGGACAGCGCCCTTCGGGCCGCCGACACCCGCGGATCGTCGGCGCCTACCACCTCGAAAAGCTCAAGGAGCCGCAGCCGTACGGTGTCCCGCTCGTCGCCCGCCGTGCGCCGCACGGTGTCGATGAGCCGTCCGAAGGCGTCCTCGACATGCCCACCGACCAGATCCAGGTCGGCGGCGGCGATCTGCGCCTGCGCGTCACCCGGCTTCTCGGCCGCCTCCTTGCGTGTCCGCTGCGGGTCGAGGCTCTGCACCCGCTGGAGCAACTCGGCCTGGGCGAGTCCCAGTTTGGCCTCGCTGTTGCCGGGGTCGTCACTCAGTACGTTCTTGTACGCCTGGACGGCCCCGCCGAAGTCCCCGGCGTCCAGGGCGTTTACGGCGGCTTCGAGGAGTGCGTCGTACGGCCCCGCCGGCACGGTCGCGGGCTGCGGAGCGGCGCCGGGGCCGGCGTCCGGGTCGACCGCGAGACCGGTCAGCCCGAAGCGCTGCTCGGCGACCTGCACCAACTGGTCCAGGGTCTGCTGGATCTGCTCCTTGCCGGCCGCGCCCTGGAAGAGCGGCAGGGCCTGGCCTGCGACGACGGCGAACACGGCCGGGATGCCCTGCACCCCGAACTGCTGCATCAGCATCTGGTTGGCGTCGACGTCGATCTTGGCGAGGAGCAGGCGTCCGTTGTACTCGAGGACGAGCTGCTCCAGCACCGGGCTCAGCTGCTTGCAGGGCTCGCACCACTCGGCCCAGAAGTCGATGACGACCGGGACCTCGGTGGACCGCTGCAGGACATCGCGCTCGAAACCCGCCTCGTCTACGTCGATGACGAGATCGGCCGGAGAGACGGCACCCGGGCCGCCGCCCTGCCTGGCCGCTTCGGCGCGCGCCTGCTCCGCCTTCGCCTTGGCCTCCTGGGCCGCTTTCACCGCGGCGAGGTCGACGACTCCGCTCATGGACATGTTCCGTGGCTGCATGCGTCTATCCTCCCCCGTGCGCGCGCGTCTGTGAAAAGCATGGTGAAAGCCGGTCGTGCAGCGCGGTCCTGACGCCGGGTCCCCACCCCGCGCCGTACGCACCGTCGCCCGCGTACGTCCCTCGCGAGCTTTCGCTACGAGTCGTAGCGTAATGGCACTGAGTGCCTGCCCGATACCCCACCCCGGTGATCTCCCTCACTGCACCTCGAGAACCGCCCGTTATGGTCGGAGAATGCAGAGCCGCACCCCCGCCCCCCGCGCCGCAGGACGCCCGCGCAGCGCTGCCGCGGACACGGCGATCCTCGCGGCGACGAGGGCGGCGCTGGTGGAGCTGGGCTGGTCGAAGCTCACGCTGGGAGATGTGGCTACCCGTGCGGGGGTCGCGAAAACCACCCTGTACCGCCGCTGGGCCGGCAAGAACGAGCTCGTCGTGGACGCGGTGGCCGAACTCTTCGACGAACTGGAACTCCCCGACTGCGGCACCCTGGCCGACGACATCGAGGGCGTGGTCCTGCAGTTCGCGGCGATCCTGGCCCGTCCGGAGGCCCAGAACGGGCTGATGGCGGTGGTGGCGGAGTCCTGCCGCGACGACGCGCTGCGGGAGCGCATCCGCGCGTCGATCGTCGACCGCCAGAAGCGGCTGGTCCTCCAGGGCCGGGAACGCGCCCAGGCCCGCGGCGAACTCCCTCCGGAGGCGGACCCCGTCGAGGCGGCCCGCACGGTCGACCTGATCTTCGACATGGTGGCGGGAGCGGTGGTCCACCGCACGCTGGTCAGCGCGGAGGCGGCGGACGCGCAGTGGGTGCACGACTTCACCCGGATCCTGCTGACGGGCCTGACGGGACCGTCCGCGGAGTAGCGGAACAGGGGACGGCCGCCGTCGCCCTCAGAATCCCGGCGGTTCCGTGTACACCCCCCACTCGTCCCGCAGCACCCCGCAGATCTCCCCGAGCGTCGCCTCCGCCCGCACCGCGTCCAGCATCGGCCCGATCATGTTGGACCCGTCGCGGGCGGCAACGAGCATGGCCTCCAGGGCGGTTCGCACGGCCGCTTCGTCCCGCTGCGCCTTGCGGCCGCCCAGGGCCCGCACCTGCTCCCGCTCCACCTCGTGACTCACCCGCAGGATCTCCAGGTCCCCGGTGACCGACCCGTGGTGGACGTTGACCCCCACGACCCGCTTCTCGCCCTTCTCCAGGGCCTGTTGGTACCGGAAGGCCGCTTCCGCGATCTCCCCGGTGAACCACCCGTCCTCGATCCCTCGCAGGATCCCGGACGTGATCGGGCCGATCGGGTGCCGCCCGTCCGGATGGGCCCTGAGCCCCCGCTCCCTGATCTGCTCGAAGATCGTCTCCGCCTCCGCCTCGATCCGGTCCGTCAGCTGCTCCACGAACCACGAACCTCCCAGCGGATCGGCCACGTTGGCGACCCCGGTCTCCTCCATCAACACCTGCTGAGTCCTGAGCGCGATCTCCGCGGCCTGCTCGCTCGGCAGCGCGAGGGTCTCGTCCAGGGCGTTGGTGTGCAGGGAGTTGGTCCCGCCGAGCACCGCCGCGAGCGCCTCGACCGCCGTACGGACCACGTTGTTGTACGGCTGCTGCGCGGTGAGCGAGACCCCCGCCGTCTGGGTGTGGAACCGCAGCCACTGCGCCTTCTCGGACCGCGCCCCGTACACGTCCCGCATCCACCGCGCCCAGATCCTGCGCGCCGCCCGGAACTTGGCGATCTCCTCGAAGAAGTCGAGGTGCGCGTCGAAGAAGAAGGAGAGCCCGGGCGCGAACACGTCCACGTCCAGACCGCGCGACAGCCCCAGCTCCACGTACCCGAACCCGTCCGCGAGGGTGTACGCGAGCTCCTGCGCGGCCGTCGAACCGGCCTCGCGGATGTGGTACCCGGAGACGGACAGCGGCTTGTAGGCGGGGATGCCGGCCGCGCAGTACTCCATCAGGTCGCCGATGAGACGCAGGTGCGGCTCGGGCTGGAAGAGCCACTCCTTCTGCGCGATGTACTCCTTGAAGATGTCCGTCTGGAGCGTGCCGTTGAGAACGGACGGGTCCACGCCCTGCCGCTCGGCCGCGACCAGGTACATGCAGAAGACGGGGACGGCGGGCCCGCTGATCGTCATGGAGGTCGTCACGTCGCCCAGCGGGATGTCCCGGAACAGGACCTCCATGTCGGCCGCCGAGTCGATGGCGACCCCGCAGTGCCCGACCTCGCCGAGCGAACGGGGGTCGTCGGAGTCCCGCCCCATCAGGGTCGGCATGTCGAAGGCGACCGACAGGCCGCCGCCCCCGTTGGCGAGGATCTTCTTGTACCGCTCGTTGGTCTGCTCGGCGTTCCCGAACCCGGCGAACTGCCGGATGGTCCAGGTCCGCCCCCGGTAGCCGGTCGGATACAGCCCGCGCGTGAAGGGGTACTCCCCCGGCCACCCGATCCGCTCGAAGCCCTCGTAGGTGTCCCCCGGCCGTGGCCCGTACACCGGCTCCACGGGATCGCCGGAGAGCGTGCTGAAGTCCGCCTCCCGCTTCCGCGAGGCGTCGTACCGGGCCTGCCAGCGTCGGCGGCCCTCTTCGATGGCGTCAGCGTCCATACCATCGAAGTTACTAGGACGTCCGAGTAAACGTCGAAGGACTACCGCCGTACGCGTGCCGTACGGCGGTGGGGGTTACGCCTTGACGGGCGCCGGGGTCCCGTCGACGACGCTGCCTTCCAGCTCGTGCGTGATCTTCCGCTCGACGAAGAACGCGGCGGTCGGGATCGTCCCGGAGAGCAGCACCCACGCCAGCTTGCCGAGCGGCCACTTGGCCTTGTTGCCCAGATCGAAGGCGAAGACCAGGTAGATGATGTAGAGGACGCCATGGATCTGCGAGACGACCAAGGTGACGCCCTCACCCATGTCGAAGCCGTACTTGAACACCATGCAGGTGCACAGCACGAGCAGCATGACGGCGGTGACATAGGCCATCACCCGGTAGCGGGTGAGCACGCTCTTCTTCATGGCGTCGAGCGTAACCGTACGTTCCGGGAGATCTTGCCCCGGGTCAGTCCTCGTCGAAGTCCCTCGCGGCGATCCTCAGCGGGCGCAGCATCGCGAAGATCTCCGCGCACTCCTCGGCGTCGTACACGCCGAGCCCGAAGTCCATCGCCATGAGGTCCCGCGTGGCGGCCTCGACGACCTCGCGGCCCTTGTCGGTGATGGAGGCGAGGGTGCCGCGGCCGTCGTTGGGGTTGGGGCGCTTGTCGACCAGGCCGGACCTGACCAGGCGGTCCACGGTGTTGGTGACGGACGTCGGATGCACCATGAGCCGCTCGCCGATCTTCGACATCGTCAGCTCGCCGGCCTTGGAGAAGTTCAGCAGCACGAGCGCCTCGTACCGCGCGAACGTCAGTCCGTACGGCTTGACCACCGCGTCGACCTCGCCGAGCAGGATCTGGTGCGCACGCATGATCGAGGTGATCGCCGCCATGGACGGCACGTTTCCCCAGCGCTGCTTCCAGAGTTCGTCGGCGCGGGCGATGGGGTCGAAGGGAAGACTGAGCGGCTTCGGCACGGCAACGACCTTACCGGCCGGTCACATGGTGGTCAGCAGTGTCTCGCCCTTCAGACTGTGTGGGTGCGGGTTGGGTGGGGGCGGGTGTTTTTGCGCAGTTCCCCGCGCCCCTGATGCCTGCGGCGGCCTGCGCGGCCTCGGTGGGGGCTTGTGTAGCGCGTGCGGTGTGGTTTGGGGTCGGGGCCGGGGTGGGGGGTGTCCGTCCTCGGTCCGGCGGCTCGGCTGCTTTAGCAGGGCCCTGTAACGGACGCCGGCCGCTGCGGGCGGACACCCCCCACCCCGTCCCCTTCCCGCCGTACGCGGCCAACGGCCCATTCCGACGCAGGGTGACTGCACCCACCCAGGGGCGCGGGGAACTGCGCGACCAGCCCCCACGCACCCGCACCCGCCCCACAACCGAACCCGGCACCCCCATAGGCGCCCCGCCCCAGCCCAGCGCAGCTACCGGCGGCCGGTTCTGCGGAGGTGGTGGCGTACCGCGCGTTGGGCGACCGGTCCCAGGTCCTCCAGCGCGGCGACGAGCACGCCGAGCTGCTCCAGGGCGTCCAGGGCCGCGGTGGCACCGGACGCGTCGACCCCTTCGTACAGCTCGATGCCCACGAAGGACGCGGCCACCGCCCGGGCCAGGCCCGCGGGGTCGGCGAACTCGCCGAAGGGCGTGGCCGCGAGGACTCTGGTGAGGACCTGCTCGATCTCGGTGATCCACAGCTCCAGGCCGGCAGCGGTGGCGGGGCCGAGGGTGGCGTGGGTCTGGGCGCCGGCCAGCAGCTGGCCGAGGAGGGCCACATGCCCTCCGGCCCGCTCCTCCTCGTGGACCTTGCGTCCCACCGCGAGGAGTTCGGACAGCGAGGTCACGGCGGCCAGCCGTGCCCGGTAGCGGGCCACGGCGCGCTCCGCGCCGTAGCGGCAGGCCGCGGCGAGGAGTTCGTCCACGGAACCGAAGTGGTAGAAGACCAGCGCCTGGTTGACCCCGGCGGCCGCCGCGACCGTACGGGCGGAGGTCTTGGCGATGCCCTGTTCGGTGAGGGTGCGCAGGGCGCCCTCCAGGAGTTTGGCCTTGGTCTCCAGGGACTTGGCGGACTCCGGGCTCACGCGCGCGCCTCCTCGCGGAGGGGACGGAGACCGGGGCGGACTCCGCAGGCCGCGATGTCGCTGTACGTCGCCTCGAAGCTGCCCTCGTAGCCGAAGAGCGGGCCGAAGTACCGGTTGACGACCCGGACGCTGATACGGAAACGGCCCGCCCGCTCGTCGTACGACTCCCTCACCTCCGCCGTCGCGCCGATCAGCTCGGGCACCCGGACGTCCACCAAGCCCTCCCGGAACCGGTGCTCCCCGGAGCGGATCAGCAGCGAGCCGTCGGGCTCGGCGCGGAAGTGCAGCTCGCTGGCCAGGTGCTGGTGGGTGCCGAGGTAGTCGAGGACGCGGTCGCCCTTGGGGCTCAGCACCATCTGGGCGTCGAAGCGGCGGGGGCGGCCGGGCAGGTGGAAGGTGCGCACGAAGGTCACCGTCTCACGGCCGTAGGTGTCCGCGTAGGGGACGTTCTCGATCACGAACGGCACGCTCCGCCCCGGTCTCGGCACCAGGATGTTGCGGGTCGTACCGAGGGCCAGGAAGGGCTTCACGAATGCCCCGCCGTGCCAGATGCGGTCCATGACGCCCCTGCCCGTGCAGGCCTCGCCGGTGGTCAGGCCGACCGAGAAGCGGCGCTGGAGCTGCGGGTGGAGGCGGTCGAAGTCGGCGCCCATCACCGTGCGGAACATCGAGGTCATCGCGGGGTCTCCAGGGTGCGAAGGACGCGCGGCGCACGCACGCGCGTGGGGGGCCGGCGCAGACACCGACGGGCGGCGGGGGTGCCGGGCAGGGGGGACTTGAACAGGGCCAGGGAGATGGCGAGGGCGAGGAGCAGCGGCGAGACGTAGGCCATGGACGCCGCCAGAGGGCCGAAGAAGTCCAGGAAGCGCTCCAGGGCGAGGCCGGTGCCGGCGACGAGCACGACGAGGGCGCGGACCAGGAGCTCGGCCAGCCAGTTCCACAGCGCCCGCTCTGGGGTGATCCCGCGCTCCAGCCACAGCCGCAGCCGGTCGAAGGACCAGGCCGTCGCCCAGCCGATGAGGGGGCGGAAGAGGAGGCGGTCGGCCACCGCGCCGACGCGGCCCCAGCGAGGGCGGTAGTCGTAGCCGGTGAGGAAGGTGACGCCGTCGCCGTCGGGGACGTAGCGCCAGTAGCCGCTGCCCTCCGCCAGGAGCGAGAGCGGGTGCGGGGAGGCGAAGCGCAGGGCGGAGGTGCGGGTGCCGTCGGGGCGTTCCCGCTCCCCGGCGGAGACACCGGTGCCCGCGACGGTGAGACCGGGCAGCACACGCGTGGCGTAGCGGAAGCGCTGTGGCTCGCCCTCCACGCGCGGGAGGTAGGTGATCCGGGTGAAGCGGAGGTCCCAGCGCTGGTGTTGGGACGGTTCCTGCGTCCGGGTCCAGAGGTCGTCGAGATCGGCACGGATGCGCGCCTCTATGTAGAGCCCCATCGATTCCCCTAGGTGAGCTCACTGTTTGAGCGACTGCTCAAACTCACTGGGCAGGAAGATACATGCTTTTGAGCGATCGCTCAAACATGAGGTACGAGAAAACCCCGGCCCGCGCGGGCCGGGGTTCGGGGACTCACTCAGTCGGCGAGGTGCCGCTCCACCGTCTCCACCTTGGAGGTCAGACCGTCCGTGACGCCGGGCCGGATGTCGGCCTTGAGCACCAGCGACACCCGCGGCGCCCGTGCCTCCACGGCGGCCACGGCACGCTTCACGACGTCCATGACCTCGTCCCAGTCCCCCTCGATCGAGGTGAACATGGCGTCGGTACGGTTCGGGAGCCCCGACTCACGGACGATCCGCACCGCGTCGGCGACGTACTCCCCCACGTCCTCGCCGACCCCGAGCGGGGTCACGGAGAAGGCGACGATCATGCGTTCACCTTTCCTTCCTGGCGAGCACGGGAGGCGATGACCGCGTCCTCGGCCTCACGCTTGAGCCTGCGCTCGGCGAAGAAGCCGCCGGTGGGCAGCACGGAGAGCACGAAGAACCAGATCCCCGTCTTCGCGGACCACTTGGCGCGGTTCCAGGCGTCCAGCCAGAAGATCACGTACAGGATGAACAGGACGCCGTGGACCATGCCCATCACCGGCACGGCGTTGAAGTCCGTGGTCCGCTTCAGCACCGAGCAGACGAGCAGGAGCAGGAACGAGACCGCCTCGGGCGCGGAGACAAGGCGGAGGCGTCGGATGGCGGAGGCTGTCTTGAGGTCCACGGGTCACCTTCGGTGGGAGGTCGCGGTTTGTGAACGAACGCACAAGCGTGCGTCCATTGTGACAAACGGTTCCACGGTCCAGTCCGGGGGGTCTGGCGCATACGGGGGTGCCGGGTCGGGTCGTCGGGCGGGTGCGGGCCGGTGGGGGCTGGTCGCGCAGTTCCCCGCGCCCCTAAGGAGTTGCGGTCACCCTGCGTCGGAATGGGCCGTGGGCCGTTGGCCGCGTACGGCGGGAAGGGGACGGGGTGGGGGGTGTCCGCCCGCAGCGGCCGGCGTCCGGTGCCGAGAACAGGAAAAGGGGCCGAGCCGCCGGACCGAGGACGGACACCCCCCACCCCGGCCCCGACCCACCCACCGAACCGAACGCGCTACACGAGCCCCCACCGGGCAGCAACGGGCCGCCGCAGGCATCCAGGGGCGCGGGACTGTGTCCGTGTGCGGCTCCGCCGCGTGGGCGCAAAACGCCCGCCCCCACCGAACCCGCACAAGAACCGCCCAACCGCCGAAGACTCCCGCAAGAGCCTTCCGCCAGCTACCTTCACTCCGTGGCGATGTTTCGACTCCAAGGCAGCAAGGTGCTCGCCGTCGACATGACCGGAGACGCCGTGAAGGCGAAGAACGGCTCGATGGTCGCGTACGACGGGCAGATGGCGTTCAAGAAGATGAGCGGCGGTGGTGAGGGGATCCGCGGCATGGTGACCCGGCGCATCACCGGCGAACAGATGACCGTGATGGAGGTGTCGGGGCACGGGACGTGCTGGTTCGCGGACCGGGCCTCGGAGATCAACCTCGTCAGTCTCCAGGGGGACAAGCTGTACGTGGAGTCGAGCAACCTGCTCGCGACCGACGCCGGGCTGAGGACGGGCACGTCCTTCACCGGCCTGCGCGGCGCCTCCCAGGGCAACGGGCTGTTCACGACCACGGTCGAGGGACACGGCCAGGCGGCCATCATGTCGGACGGCCCGGCGGTCGTCCTGCGGGTCAGCCGGCAGTACCCGCTGACCGTCGACCCCGGCGCCTACATCGCCCACCAGGGCAACCTGAGCCAGTCCTTCCAGTCCGGTGTGACGTTCCGCACGTTCATGGGCGAGGGCGGCGGCGAGGCCTTCCAGATCCGCTTCGAGGGGGACGGTCTGGTGTACGTCCAGCCCAGCGAGCGCAACACGATCGCGGGAGATGTGTGACATGCCCTTCCGCGAGATCAACTCCAAGATGGTCGAGGCCACGGTGATGCCCGGCCAGCGCCTGTTCAGCCAGCGCGGCGCGATGCTGGCGTACAAGGGCGAGGTGTCCTTCACGCCCAACATCCAGGGCGGCCAGGGCGGCGTCATGTCGATGATCGGCCGCCGCGTGGCCAACGAGGACACGCCCCTGATGACCGTCGAGGGCAGCGGCACGGTCCTGTTCGGGCACGGCGGGCACCACGTCACGGTCATCAACCTCTCCGGCGACACCCTGTTCGTCGAGGCGGACCGCCTGCTCGCCTTCGAGGGCACCCTCCAGCAGGGCACCATGTTCATGGGCTCCCAGGGGGGCGTCATGGGCATGGTGCGCGGCCAGATCAGCGGCCAGGGCCTGTTCACGACCACGCTGAAGGGCCACGGCTCGGTGGCCGTGATGGCCCACGGCGGGGTCTTCGAGGTCCCCATCACCCCACAGCGCCCGGTCCACGTCGACCCGCAGGCCTACGTCGCCCACTACGGCGACGTCCGCAACAAGCTGTCGACGGCGCTCGGCTGGCGCGACATGGTGGGCCGGGGCTCCGGCGAGGCCTTCCAGCTGGAGCTCAGCGGGAACGGCGTGGTGTACGTGCAGGCGTCCGAGGAGAAGCTGTGAGCCACTACCCGGGCGCGGGCCCGACCGTGTTCGACCCGATGACACTGCCGTCGGACGACAACGTCAACAACTACACCTTCTGCGTGGAGCTCAAGGGGAGCCAGTGGTTCCTGCAGAAGGGGAAGATGATCGCCTACTACGGGCAGATGGATTTCAACGGCATCGGACACGGTCGGCTCGACGGTCTCGTCCGCACGTCGTTCCATTCGCCTCTGCACGCGAGCGACTGGGTCGTGGCGCAGGGTTCGGGCAAGATGCTCCTCGCCGACCGGGCCTTCGACGTGAATTCGTACGACCTCGAAGACGGCAACCTGACCATTCGCTCGGGCAACCTGCTCGCTTTTCAGCCAAGTCTCGCGCTCAAGCAGTCGATCGTGCCCGGCTTCCTGACCCTCATCGGAACCGGAAAGTTCGTGGCCGCCTCCAACGGTCCGGTGGTGTTCATGGAGCCCCCGATCCGGGTGGACCCGCAAGCGCTTGTGGGCTGGGCGGACTGCCCCTCGCCCTGCCACCACTACGACCACGGCTACATGACGGGTCTGATGGGCGGTCTACGTGCGATGACGGGCCTCGGCGGGGCCTCCGGGGAGGAGCACCAGTTCGAGTTCGTGGGGGCAGGCACCGTACTGCTCCAGTCGACCGAGGTCCTGATGGCCGAGCAGGCCACGGGGGTGGTTCCGTCCGAGCCCGGAGTACCCGGCGGTTACGGGGCACCCGCAGGCCAGCCGCAGCAGCCGGGCGTACCGCGCCTTCCCGGACAGCTGGGGGACCTCCAGCGTCGCTTCGGGCTGTGAGCGGTAGTCTGCGGAGTGTGACATCGAACGCGTGCGCACAGTCACACCACCCTCATTAGTTCGCCTTTCAACATTTTAGGTAGACTTCATTCATGGAGACCGAGACGGCCACGCGCTGGCTGACCGATGCGGAGCAGTGCGCCTGGCGCACCCACCTGGAGGTCAACAGGCTGTTGACGTATCAGCTCGAGCGGGACCTTCAGCCGTTCGGGCTGACGATGAACGACTACGAGATCCTGGTCAATCTCTCCGAGTCGGAGGGCGTACGGATGCGGATGAGCGACCTCGCGTCCGCCACCCTCCAGTCCAAGAGCCGGCTCTCGCACCAGATCACCCGCATGGAGAACGCGGACCTGGTCCGGCGCGAGAACTGCGAGTCCGACCGCCGCGGCCTGTACGCCGTGCTGACCGAGCACGGCATGGAGACGATGAAGAAGGTCGCGCCGCATCATGTGGCGTCTGTACGGAGGCACTTCATCGACCTCGTGCAGCCCGAGTCCCTGAGGGAGCTGGACAAGGCCCTGAAGCCCATCGCGGAGCACCTGCGGGGGCACCGGGGACGTCCCTGACACCGGGGCACGGCTAGGCGGTCGGCAGGCGGAGTTCGAACAGGGCTCCGCCTGCCGGCGCGTCCCGGACCGTGAGCGTGCCGCCGTGCCGGGCGGCGACGTCCCGGGCGATGGCGAGACCGAGCCCGGCGCCCCCGTCGTCCCGCGCCCGCGCCTCGTCCAGCCGCACGAACCGCTCGAAGATCCGCTCCCGGTCTCCGGCGGGCACCCCGTCCCCGTCGTCGGCGACCTCGACCACCGCGTGGTGGTCCCCGTCCCGTCGTACCGTCACCACGACCGCCGACCTCGCGTGCCGCCGCGCGTTGTCCAGCAGGTTGTCGAGCACCCGCTCCAACTGCCCCCGGGACCCCGTCACTTCCACGGCCTCCGCCCGCACGCTCACCCCGGACCGCCCGGCGGCCCGCTCCCGTACCAGCGCCGCCAGTTCGACCCGGGCGTCGGCGACCCGCTCCCCCGCGTCCAGGCGGGCCAGCAACAGCAGGTCCGCGGCCAGGTGCTGGAGCCGTACCGTGTCCTCGACCGCGCCGTCCAGATCCAGCAACGCGGGGTGCGCGGCGGCCACTTCGAGCTGGGTGCGCAGTGAGGCGATCGGACTGCGCAGCTCGTGCGAGGCGTCGGCGACGAACCGGCGCTGCCGCTCGACGGAGGTCTCCAGGGCGGCCAGGGTCTCGTTGGTGGTGCGGGCGAGCCGGGCCACCTCGTCGTGGGTGTCCGGCACCGGCACGCGACGGGCGAGGTCCTCGGAGGCGGTGATCGCCGCCATCTCGCGGCGGATGGCCTCGACCGGGCGCAGGGCCCGGCGCGTGACCGTCCAGGTCACCCAGGCGACCACCGCGAGCAGCAGGGGCAGCCCGACGAGCATGACCGTGGCGGCGGTGTGCACGGCGTCCTGCTGGGCCTCGAGCGAGGCACCGGCGTACACCCGGACCGTCCGGTCGCCGCGGTCCGTGACCTCGACCTGGGCGAACCGGTACGCGACGCTCTCCCCGTCCACGGTGGCCCGGCCCTGGCCGTGCCAGGTGACCTCGCCGACCTCGCCCGCCTCGGCGTCGTCCTCGTCGCCGTCCGGCCGCGCGTCGGGGCGGGCGACGGGCGTGACGTCGCTGACGCCGGTGCCGCTGATCGCCTCCAGGTCCTCGCTCGCCGCGAGGACCCGCCCGTCCCGGTCGACCACCTGGGCCGGGTGGTCCCCGTCCAGGTCCAGCTCCCGGTACGGCACGCCCTGTGCGATCTGCGACGCCACATTGCGGGCGGCGCCGTCGGCGGCCGTGTCCGCCTGCCCCACGAGATTGCTGCGCAGCGACAGCAGGACGACGGCGCCCGCGGCGACCAGGGCCACGGCCACCACCGCGGTCGCGGCCAAGGTGGCCCGCGCCCGGACCGAGCCGAACAGCCGCCTCATCCGCCGGTCTCCAGTCGGTACCCGGCGCCGCGGACGGTCCGGATGAGCCCCGCGTCCAGTTTCCGGCGCAGGGTGCTGACGTACACCTCGACGATGTTGGGGTCGCCGTCGTACGCGAAGTCCCAGACGTGCTCCAGGATCTGCGCCTTGGACACCACCTCGCCGGCCCGCAGCGCGAGCTGTTCCAGGACCGAGAACTCCTTGGCGGTGAGGGTGACTTCGCTGCCGTCGAGGAAGACCCGGTGGGCGGCGGTGTCGATCCGCAGTTCCCCGAGTTCGAGCACCGGCGAGGCCCCGGCGCCGTTCCCGCGCCGCCGCAGCAGGGCCTTGATGCGGGCCACGAGGACGACGTAGGAGAAGGGCTTGGTCAGGTAGTCGTCGGCGCCGGTGTCCAGGCCCTCGGCCTCGTCGTACTCGCCGTCCTTGGCGGTGAGCATCAGGATCGGCACCTCGTGGCCGGCCGCGCGCAGGGCGGCGCAGACCCGGTAGCCGTTGAGGCCGGGCAGCATGATGTCGAGGATCACCAGGTCGTACGACCCCTCGGTGGCCCGGTGCAGTCCCTCGCGGCCGTCATGGACGACGTCGACGGCGTAGCCCTCGGCGGTGAGGCCCTTGGCGAGGGACAGGGCTAGGCGGCGTTCGTCCTCGACGATCAAGAATCTGAAGGGGGGACGCGAAGCGTCTCGAGCAGGGTGGTGGTGGGCGACGGGCGGGCGCATGCGTACAGACTCGCAAAGTGAACCTGAAGACGCCTTCAGGAGGCTTCAGGTCCGCTTCAGCTCCCCTCCGGCAGCTTGGTTGTCGTCGAAAGCCGACGCAGCAGAACGAAGCAGACCCGCTCTGGAGGAATCCCCATGAAGCGCAACATCGTCATCGCCACCCTCACCGCCGCCACGCTGGCCACCGGCGGCACCGTCGCGGCCTTCGCGTCGGGGAACGACGAGGCGACGGCGACGCAGCGCCAGGCCGACACGAGCGCCCAGGTCGCCGCGGACCGCGACGACGACTCCGCCGACGACCGGGACGACGACGCCTCCGAGGACCGTACGGCGGTCTCCGGCGGCAAGGTCAGCGCCGCGGAGGCGATCGCGGCCGCCCTGAAGCACACGCCGGGCACCGCCCTCTCCGCCGACCTGGACGACGACGGGGCCGACGCGTGGGAGGTCTCCGTGGTCAAGGGCGACGGCACCGAGTACGACGTGCGGATCGCCCCGGACTCCGGCAAGGTGCTCGGTGCGCAGCGCGACACCGACGACGACCGCGACGCCGACGACCGCGCAGAGCTCACCGCGGTGAAGGGTGCGCACACCGACGCCCGCGAGGCCGCGCTGGCCGCCGCCGCGAAGGGGACGGTCACCGAGGTCGGCCTCGACGACGAGCGGGGCACCGTGGTCTGGACGGCGGACACCGTGAAGGACGGCAGGCACAGCGAGTGGACGGTCGCCCTCGACTCGGGCAAGGTCACCCAGGACCGTGACGACGACGGCGACGACGCCTGAGTCGGCCGCTACCCGGCGGGCGTGGCGCTCCTCCCCACGGCCGGGGCCGTCAGGACGACCGCCACGCCCGTCGCCGCGAAGCACCCGGCCACCGCCCTGACGAGGGCGAGAGTGCCCGGACCGGGGGCGAGTCCCGCGCCGAGAACATGGCGGTCGACGTACCAGGGGCTCAGCCCCGGGTCAGGCCCTCGACCAGTTCGTCCGCCGCGCGGTAGGGGTCCAGCTCGCCGGCCACGATCCTCTCCGCTAGGGCGTCCAGGCGCCGGTCGCCGCGCAGGTCGTCGATGCGTTCGCGCAGGGCGGTGACGGCGATCGTCTCGACCTCGTGGGCGGCGCGGGTGCGGCGGCGCTCGGCGAGGACGCCGTGCTCCTCCATCCAGGCGCGGTGCTTCTCCAGGGCTTCCACGACCTCGTCGACGCCCTCCGCGCGGGAGGCGACCGTCTTGACGATCGGCGGGCGCCAGTCGCCGGGGGCGCGGGACTCGCCGAGGCCCAGCATGTGGTTGAGCTCGCGGGCGGTCGCGTCGGCGCCGTCGCGGTCGGCCTTGTTGACGACGTACACGTCGCCGATCTCCAGGATTCCGGCCTTGGCGGCCTGGATGCCGTCGCCCATGCCCGGCGCGAGCAGCACCACGGAGGTGTCCGCCTGGGAGGCGATCTCCACCTCGGACTGGCCGACGCCGACCGTCTCGACCAGGACCACGTCGCAGCCGGCCGCGTCCAGGACCCGGATGGCCTGCGGGGCGGCCCAGGCGAGGCCGCCGAGGTGGCCGCGGGTCGCCATGGAGCGGATGTAGACGCCGGGGTCGGAGGCGTGCTCCGACATGCGGACCCGGTCGCCGAGCAGCGCGCCGCCGGAGAACGGCGAGGACGGGTCGACGGCCAGGACGCCGACCCGCCTGCCCTGCTTGCGGTAGGCGGTCACCAGGGCCGAGGTGGACGTCGACTTGCCCACCCCGGGCGAGCCCGTCAGGCCCACCACGTACGCGTTGCCCGTCAGCGGGGCGAGCGCTTCCATGACCTCCCTGAGCTGCGGGGACGCCCCCTCCACGAGGGAGATCAGCCGGGCCACGGCCCGCGGCCGGCCCTCCCTGGCCTGGGCCACCAGGGTGGAGACGTCCTGCATCACAGCTCCGTTCACAGCGAGGTCCTGCACAGAGGTCCTACAAAGGAGAACTCAGGCCTTGGGTACCCGCACGACGAGCGCGTCACCCTGACCGCCGCCGCCGCACAGGGCCGCCGCGCCCACGCCGCCGCCGCGCCGCCTGAGCTCCAGGGCGAGGTGCAGGACGAGCCGGGCGCCGGACATGCCGATGGGGTGGCCGAGGGCGATGGCGCCGCCGTTCACGTTCACCTTTTCGGTGGACACGCCGAGGTCCTTCATCGACTGGACGGCGACGGCCGCGAACGCCTCGTTGATCTCGATCAGGTCGAGGTCGGAGACCTCCAGGCCCTCCTTCTTGAGGGCGTGCAGGATCGCGTTGGACGGCTGGGACTGCAGGGAGTTGTCCGGGCCCGCCACATTGCCGTGGGCGCCGATCTCGGCGATCCACTCCAGGCCGAGCTCCTGCGCCTTGGTCTTGCTCATCACGACCACGGCCGCCGCACCGTCCGAGATCTGCGAGGCGGAGCCGGCGGTGATGGTGCCGTCCTTGGTGAACGCGGGGCGCAGCTTGCCCAGGGACTCGGCGGTGGTGTCGCCGCGGATGCCCTCGTCCTTGCTGAAGACGACCGGCTCGCCCTTGCGCTGCGGGATCTCCACGGGGGTGATCTCGGCCTCGAAGACGCCGTTCTTCTGCGCGGCGGCGGCCCGCTGGTGGGACAGGGCGGAGAACTCGTCCTGCTCGGGGCGCTGGATGCCGAGGCGGGTGTTGTGCTTCTCGGTGGACTCGCCCATGGCGATGTTCTCGAAGGCGTCGGTGAGGCCGTCGTACGCCATGGCGTCGAGCATCTCGATCGCCCCGTACTTGAAGCCCTCACGGGACTTCGGGAGCAGGTGGGGGGCGTTGGTCATGGACTCCTGGCCGCCCGCGACGATCACGTCGAACTCGCCGGCGCGGATCAGCTGGTCGGCCAGCGCGATCGCGTCGAGGCCCGACAGACACACCTTGTTGATGGTCAGCGCCGGGACGTTCATCGGGATGCCGGCCTTGACGGCGGCCTGGCGGGCCGGGATCTGGCCCGCGCCGGCCTGGAGCACCTGGCCCATGATGACGTACTGCACCTGGTCGCCACCGATCCCCGCACGGTCGAGGGCGGCCTTGATCGCGAAGCCGCCGAGGTCGGCTCCCGAGAAGGACTTCAGCGAGCCCAGCAACCGCCCCATGGGCGTACGGGCACCCGCGACGATCACCGAGGTCGTGCTGTTCGATCCAGACATGAGCTGCGATCCCCTTTCGGCTGCACTGCCGAGGAGTGTGAACGAGGGTTTACTTCAAAGGTACTGAGTGGCACTCCGTGCCGTCATCGCCCCGTCGGTGTGATCGCGCGCACGTTGCGTAACCGTTTCGGGAGCGCTGCACTGACTACATGCTGACGCGAATCGACCACATCGGGATCGCCTGTTTCGACCTCGACAAGACCGTCGAGTTCTACCGGGCCACCTACGGCTTCGAGGTGTTCCACTCCGAGGTCAACGAGGAGCAGGGCGTGCGCGAGGCCATGCTCAAGATCAACGAGACCTCCGACGGCGGCGCCTCCTACCTGCAGCTTCTGGAGCCGACCCGCCCCGACTCGACCGTCGCCAAGTGGCTGGACAAGAACGGCGAGGGTGTCCACCACATCGCTTTCGGTACGGCGGACGTCGACCAGGACGCCGCGGACATCAAGGACAAGGGCGTACGCGTCCTGTACGAGGAGCCCCGACGCGGCTCCATGGGGTCACGGATCACCTTCCTGCACCCGAAGGATTGCCATGGTGTCCTGACAGAACTGGTCACTTCAGCGCCTGTTGAGTCACCTGAGCACTGACCCTCGTACATATGGGCCGGTAGGGTTGGGGGCGGTCGCCGCTCTTGCCAGGGCGACCGGGTCCTGCCCATGGCGGCAGAACCGAGCCGGGGTCCGGGTTTCGGGGGTCGAGCAGTGGGCATCAGCGCATGCTCCGCCGTTGATCTGACACCATTCCCCGGGGGCCCCGTTCGGCGGATGGACGGGGCTCGTTTGGAGAGACTTGCGACCAGGGGACGGATGGGACCGCGCAGTGCGGGGCTACGAACGCCAGGAGCGAGAGCCGGCGGCTGACGTCGACCACCTCTCTCGGTTCGAGGCCGAGATGGAGCGGCTGAAGACCGAGCGGGAAAAGGCGATCCAGCACGCCGAGGACCTCGGCTACCAGGTCGAGGTGCTGCGCGCCAAGTTGCACGAGGCGCGGCGCACCCTCATGTCCCGGCCCGAATTCGGCGGCGGCGACATCGGCTACCAGGCCGAGCAGTTGCTGCGGAACGCGCAGATCCAGGCCGACCAGTTGCGCCAGGACGCCGAGCGCGAACTGAGCCAGGTCCGCGCCCAGACCCAGCGCATCCTCCAGGAGCACGCCGAGCAGGCCGCGCGTCTGCAGGCGGAGCTCCATCAGGAGGCCGTCACCCGCCGCCAGCAGCTCGACCAGGAGCTGGCCGAGCGCCGGCAGACCGTCGAGTCACACGTCAACGAGAACGTGGCGTGGGCCGAGCAGCTGCGCGCCCGCAGCGAGTCGCAGGCCCGACGGCTCCTGGAGGAGTCGCGCGCCGAGGCCGAGCAGGCCATGGCGGCCGCCCGCGCCGAGGCCGAGCGGGTCACCACCGAGGCCCGCCAGCGCCTGCAGAGCGAGGCCGAGGCGGCCCGCACCGAGGCCGAGCAGCTGCTGCGCCGCGCCCGCGCGGACGCGGAGCGGCTGCTGGAGGCCGCCTCCACGCAGGCCCAGGAGGCCACCGACCACGCCGAGCAGCTGCGCACCTCCACCGCGACCGAGTCGGACAGCGCCCGCCGCCAGGCCACCGAGCTGAGCCGGGCCGCCGAACAGCGGATGGCGGAGGCCGAGGAGGCGCTGCGCAAGGCGCAGGCCGAGGCCGAGAAGGTGCTCACCGAGGCGAAGTCGGCCGCCGAGAAGACGCTCGCGAGCGCGGAGTCGGCCAACGAACAGCGCACCCGTACGGCCAAGGAGCAGGTCGCCCGGCTGGTCACCGAGGCCAGCGAGGAGGCCGAGGCCACCAAGGCCACCGCCGAGCAGATCGTCGCGGACGCCCGCGCCGAGGCAGAGAAGATCGTCACCGAGGCCGCCGAGAAGGCCCGCACGCTCACCGCCGAGGAGAGCGCGACCCAGCTGTCCAAGGCGGCCAAGACCGCCGAGGACGTCCTCAACAAGGCGCAGGAGGACGCTCAGCGGACCACCAAGGCCGCCGCCGAGGAGGCCGAGCGGATCCGCCGTGAGGCGGAGGCCGAGGCGGACCGGCTGCGCGCCGAGGCGCACGACATCGCCGAGCAGCTCAAGGGCACGGCGAAGGACGACACCAAGGAGTACCGCGCCAAGACGGTCGAGCTGCAGGAGGAGGCCCGCCGGCTGCGCGGCGAGGCCGAGCAGCTGCGTTCCGACGCGGTCGCCGAGGGCGAGAAGATCCGCGCGGAGGCCCGCAAGGAGGCCGTCCAGCAGATCGAGGAGGCGGCCAAGACCGCCGAGGAGCTGCTCTCCAAGGCCAAGGCGGATGCCGACGAGCTGCGCCAGACCGCCACCACGGACAGCGAGAAGGTCCGCACCGAGGCCATCGAGCGCGCGACCACGCTGCGCCGGCAGGCCGAGGAGACCCTGGAGCGCACCCGCAACGAGGCCGAGCGGCAGCGCGCCGAGGCCGTCGAGCTGTCCGAGGAGATCACAGCCGCCGCCGAGCGGGCCGCGAGCGAGCTGCGCGAGGAGACCGAGCGGGCCGTAGAGGCACGCCGTGCCGAGGCCGCCGAGGAGCTGACCCGGCTGCGCGCCGAGGCCGAGGAGCGTCTGGCCGCCGCCGAGCTGGCCCTGACCGAGGCTCGCGAGGAAGGCGCGCGGATCCGCCGCGAGGCCGCCGAGGAGACCGACCGGCTGCGTTCGGAGGCCGCCGAGCGGATCCGCACCCTCCAGCAGCAGGCCGAGGCCGAGGCCGACCGGCTGCGCACCGAGGCCGCGTCCGACGCGTCCGCCTCCCGCGCCGAGGGCGAGGCCGTCGCCGTACGGCTGCGTTCCGAGGCCGCCGCCGAGGCGGAGCGTCTCAAGACCGAGGCCCAGGACACCGCGGACCGGGTCCGGGCGGAGGCGCAGACCGCCGCCGAGCGGATCGCCACCGAGGCGTCCGAGACGCTGGCCGCCGCCCAGGAGGAGGCCAACCGGCGCCGTCGCGAGGCCGAGGAGTACCTCGGCTCGGCCCGCCAGGAGGCCGACCAGGAGCGTGAGCGGGCCCGCGAGCAGAGCGAGGAACTCCTCGCCTCGGCCCGTAACCGGGTCGAGGAGGCGCAGGCCGAGGCCGTACGGCTGGTCGAGGAGGCGGACCGGCGCGCCACCGAGATGGTGTCGGCCGCCGAGCAGCACGCCCAGCAGGTGCGGGACTCGGTCGCCGGGCTGCACGAGCAGGCGCAGGAGGAGATCACCGGGCTGCGCAGCGCCGCCGAGCACGTGGCGGAGCGCACCCGGCGCGAGGCGCAGGAGGAGGCCGACCGGGTCCGTTCGGACGCCTACTCCGAGCGGGAGCGGGCCAGCGAGGACGCGGCCCGGATCCGGCGCGAGGCCGCCGAGGAGACGGACGCCGCCAAGGCCCTCGCCGAGCGCACCGTCTCGGACGCGATCGCGGAGGCGGAGCGGCTGCGCTCGGAGTCGTCCGAGCTCGCCCAGCGGGCCCGCACCGAGGCCTCGGACACCATCGCCCAGGCCGACCAGGACGCCTCCCGTACCCGGGCGGACGCCCGCGAGGACGCCAACCGCATCCGCTCGGACGCGGCGAGGCAGGCCGACGCCCTCATCACCGAGGCGCGCAGCGAGGCCGAGCGGCTCACCGAGGAGACCATCGCCGACACCGACCGGCTGCGGACGGAGACGGTCGCCGAGGCGGAGCGTGTACGGGCCGAATCGGTCGCCCAGGCGGAGCAGTTGATCGGGGAGGCCACCGGGGACGCGGAGCGGCTGCGGGCCGAGGCCGCCGACACGGTCGGGCAGGCGCAGCAGCACGCGGAGCGGATCCGCAGCGAGGCCGAGCGGGTCAGGGCGGACGCGGCGGCCGCGGCCGAGGAGCTGGTCAACTCCGCGCGCGCGGAGGCCGATCGCACCCTCGACGAGGCCCGCCAGGAAGCCAACAAGCGGCGTTCCGAGGCGGCCGAGCAGGTCGACACGCTCATCACGGAGACCGCCGCGGAGGCGGACAAGCTACTCACCGAGGCGCAGCAGCAGGCGCTCAAGACCACCGCGGACGCGGAGGCGCAGGCCGACACCATGGTGGGCGCGGCCCGCCAGGAGGCCGACCGGTTGGTGTCCGAGGCCACGGTCGAGGGCAACGCGCGCGTGGAGAAGGCCCGTACGGACGCGGACGAGCTGCTCGTCGGCGCGCGCCGGGACGCCACCGCCATAAGGGAGCGTGCGGAGGAGCTGCGCGACCGGATCACGGGCGAGATCGAGGCGCTGCACGAGCGGGCCCGCCGTGAGGCCGCGGAGACCATGAAGTCGACCGGCGACCGCTGCGACGCGCTCATCAAGGCCGCGGAGGAGCAGCTCGCGAAGGCGCAGGCGAAGGCCAAGGAGCTGGTCTCGGAGGCCAATTCGGAGGCCGGCAAGGTGCGCATCGCGGCGGTCAAGAAGGCCGAGGGGCTCCTCAAGGAGGCCGAGCAGAAGAAGGCCACGCTGGTCCGGGAGGCCGAGGAGCTCAAGGCCGAGGCGATCCGCGAGGCGAAGCGCACGGTCGAGGAGGGCAAGCGCGAGCTGGAGGTCCTCGTCCGCCGCCGCGAGGACATCAACACCGAGATCTCCCGTGTCCAGGACGTCTTGGAGGCGTTGGAGTCCTTCGAGGCCCCGTCGGCGGGCAAGGACGGCGGCGTCAAGGCGGGCGCCACGGTCGGCGCCCCTCGTTCGGGTAAGCCGTCGGACAGCTGACCGACTGGTCGGAATCCGGTGCCGTCTGGGGCCTTTGACCAAGTTTTTGGCAAGCCGTCCCGGGGTTAGCCACTCAAAAGGGGTGTCATTCTCCAGATCAAACACGTATCCGCTCGATGACACACCGCTTCGGCCCCTAGGATTCCCCCTATCACCTCACCGGTCTCATTTGACAGGAACCCCATGAGCGACACTTCCCCCTACGGCTTCGAGCTTGTGCGGCGTGGGTACGACCGCGCTCAGGTGGACGAACGGATCTCCAAGCTCGTCTCCGACCGTGACAGCGCTCTCTCCCGCATCACCGCCCTGGAAAAGCGCATCGAGGAGCTCCACCTCGAGACGCAGAACGCCCAGGCCCAGATGTCCGACGCCGAGCCGTCGTACGCCGGGCTCGGCGCGCGTGTCGAGAAGATCCTCCGCCTCGCCGAGGAGGAGGCCAAGGACCTGCGCGAGGAGGCCCGTCGCGCGGCCGAGCAGCACCGCGAACTCGCCGAGTCGGCGGCCCAGCAGGTCCGCAACGACGCAGAATCGTTCGCTGCGGAGCGCAAGTCCAAGGCCGAGGACGAGGGCGTCCGGATCGTCGAGAAGGCCAAGAGCGACGCGTCCCAGCTGCGTTCCGAGGCCCAGAAGGACGCGCAGTCCAAGCGTGAGGAGGCGGACGCCCTCTTCGAGGAGACCCGCGCCAAGGCCGCGCAGGCCGCCGCCGACTTCGAGACGAACCTCGCCAAGCGCCGGGAGCAGTCCGAGCGCGACCTGGCGTCGCGTCAGCAGAAGGCGGAGAAGCGTCTCGCGGAGATCGAGCACCGCGCGGAGCAGCTGCGCCTGGAGGCCGAGAAGCTGCGCACCGACGCCGAGCGCCGCGCCCGCCAGACGGTGGAGACCGCGCAGCGCCAGGCCGAGGACATCGTGGCCGACGCCAACGCCAAGGCCGACCGCATCCGTTCGGAATCCGAGCGCGAGCTGGCGGCTCTGACGAACCGTCGCGACTCGATCAACGCCCAGCTGACGAACGTCCGCGAGATGCTCGCCACGCTCACGGGCGCCGCGGTGGCCGCCGCCGGCTCCCCGGCCGACGACGAGCCGATCTCCCGTGGGGTTCCGGCCCAGCAGTCCCGGTAACACCGCCTGACGGCATCAAGGGCCCGCACCTTCTCCCCCGACAGGTGCGGGCCTTTGGCGTGTCCGGGGGCGGGATGTTCCTCCCGCCGTCCTCCCACCCCCGCATGGCGCATTTTTGCCCTTCTCGTCGGTCTTCGTTTGCCCGCACGATTGGCATCTGCCGAACCCGCCCCCTAGCGTGGTCCGCATGATCGAGCTGGCGGGACTGACGAAGCGGTACGGCGAGAAGGTGGCGGTCAACAACCTGACCTTCACCGTCAGACCGGGCATCGTCACGGGCTTCCTGGGTCCCAACGGCGCCGGCAAGTCGACCACCATGCGCATGATGCTGGGCCTGGACCGTCCCACCGCCGGGGACGTCCGCATCGACGGCAAGCACTACGACCAGCTCAAGGACCCGCTCACGTACATCGGCGCCCTGCTGGACGCCAAGGCCATGCACGGCGGGCGCAGCGCCTTCAACCACCTGCTGTGCCTCGCGCAGAGCAACGGCATCCCGACGAAGCGGGTGCACGAGGTCCTCGACACGGTCGGTCTGACGGCGGTCGCGAAGAAGAAGGCCAAGGGTTTCTCGCTCGGTATGGGTCAGCGGCTCGGCATCGCGGGCGCGTTGCTCGGCGATCCGCGGATCCTGATGTTCGACGAGCCGGTCAACGGGCTCGACCCAGAGGGCATCCACTGGATCCGCAACCTGATGAAGTCCCTTGCCGCGCAGGGCCGTACGGTCTTCGTCTCCTCCCACCTCATGAGCGAGATGGCCCTGACCGCCGACCACCTCGTCGTCATCGGCCAGGGGCGGCTGCTCGCCGACACCTCGATGGCCGACTTCATCGCGCGCAACTCCCGGTCCTACGTCCGCATCCGGACCCCGCAGCGCGAGCGGCTGCTCGACGTGCTGCACGCGGCCGGGGTCACCGTGGTGGAGACCGGCAACGGCACGCTGGAGGTCGACGGCAGCAAGTCCGAGTACATCGGTGAGCTGGCCGCCCAGCACCAGCTCGTGCTGCACGAGCTGAGCCCCCAACAGGCCTCCCTGGAGGAGGCGTTCATGCAGCTGACCGCGGAGTCGGTCGAGTACCACGCCCACAGCGACACACCCGTCGACGCACCGCTGCCACCACAGCAGCAGTGGGGCGACGGCTGGAAGGGGAAGTGACCATGGCGGCGACCCAGGTCATCCGCTCCGAGTGGACCAAGATCCGGTCGGTGGCCTCCACGGTGTGGACGCTCTCCCTCGCCGTGGTCGTCACCATCGGGCTCGGCATCCTGATCTCGGCCCTGTCGAAGAACGAGTTCGACAACATGAGCCGCGAGGACAAGCTGTCCTTCGACCCCACCTTCATCAGCTTCGCCGGGATGAGCCTCGGGCAGCTCGCGATGATCGTGTTCGGGGTGCTCGTCGTCTCGAACGAGTACAGCACCGGCATGATCCGCACCTCGCTGGCCGCTGTTCCGCAGCGGGGCACCTTCCTGGTCAGCAAGATCGCGGTCGCCACCGTGCTCTCGCTGGCCGTCGGTCTCGTCACCAGCTTCGTCACCTTCTTCCTCGGGCAGGCGATGCTCGGCTCGCACCGGGCGGAGATCGGTGACACCGGGGTGCTGCGCGCGGTCATCGGCGGCGGCCTCTACATGACCCTCATCGCGATGTTCTCGATGGGCGTCGCCGCGATGCTGCGCTCGCCGATGCTGTCGCTGGGCATCCTGATGCCGTTCTTCTTCCTGATCTCCAACATCCTGGGCAACGTCTCGGCCACCAAGAAGATCGGCCAGTTCCTGCCGGACCAGGCGGGCAGCAGGATCATGCAGGTGGTCACCCCGATCGACGACGACACTCCCTACGGCCCCTGGGGCGGGCTCGGGATCATGGCGCTGTGGGTGGCGGTGGCCCTGATCGGCGCCTATGTCCTGTTGAAGAAGAGGGACGCGTGACGCGAAAGGCCTTTGCTTTCATTTGAGCGGAACCGTCAGCGCCCCGATAAGCTCCTAACCCTTACGGGGGGCGTGCGCCCCGCTGTCCTGAACCTTGCGATGGGTGCGGAGCATGATCGAGGCAGTCGGCCTGACCAAGCGCTACGGCGACAAGACCGCTGTGTACAACCTTTCCTTCCAGGTGCGTCCCGGCACCGTCACCGGCTTCCTGGGCCCCAACGGCTCGGGCAAGTCGACGACCATGCGGATGATCCTCGGCCTGGACAACCCCACGTCGGGGCAGGTGACGATCGGCGGCTACCCGTATCGCAGGCTGCCCAACGCGGCCCGGCAGGTCGGTGCGCTGATCGACGCCAAGGCCGTGCACGGCGGCCGGTCGGCCCGCAACCACCTGCTGTGCCTGGCCCAGCTGTCCGGGATCCCGGCCCGCCGGGTGGACGAGGTGCTGGGCGTGGTCGGCCTCCAGGATGTGGCCAGGAAGCGTTCCAAGGGCTTCTCGCTCGGCATGGGCCAGCGGCTCGGGATCGCGGCCGCGCTGCTCGGCGACCCCCAGGTGCTGCTCTTCGACGAGCCGGTCAACGGGCTCGACCCCGAGGGCATCCTGTGGGTGCGCAACCTGATGAAGGCGCTGGCGGCGGAGGGCCGTACGGTCTTCGTCTCCTCCCACCTGATGAGCGAGATGGCGCTGACCGCGGACCATCTCATCGTCATCGGGCGCGGGCAGCTGCTCGCCGACATGAGCGTCCAGGACTTCATCGCCGCGAACTCCGCGGGCTTCGCGCGCGTGCGGACGCCCGACACCGAGCCCCAGCTGCGCGAGAAGCTGTCGGGCGCGATCACCGAGGCGGGCGGGCACGTCCTGCCCGAGCAGGACGGCGCGCTGCGCGTGACCGGGCTGCCCCTCCCCCGCATCAGCGACATCGCGCACGCCACGGACGTACGCCTGTGGGAACTGTCACCGCACCAGGCCTCGCTGGAGGAGGCGTACATGCGGATGACGCAGGGCGCGGTGGACTACCGCTCGACCACCGACCAGAAGGCGGGGCTGATGCAGCCCCTCCCGCCGGGCGCGCAGCCGCCCATGCCGGTCCCGGGCCAGGGCCAGCCGGGCTGGTACGCCCCGCCGCCGCCCCAGCCGGGCGGGCAGCCGTTCGCAGGCCCGCAGGACCAGGCCGGCCCCTACGGCGGTCCCGGCGCGGGCACGCCCAACCCGTACGCCCAGGCGGGCCCGGCGGCTCCGCAGGGCGCGCCTCAGCCGCCGGCGCACACCCCCGCGGCGCAGCCCCCGGCCGTCGCGCCCGCACCGCAGACCTCCGCCCCCGCCACCCCGACCGAGCCCGAGGACGCCCGATGAGCACCCCGCAGCCTTCGATGCCGCAGGCCCAGGCCGCCGTACCGAACTGGCAGTCGGCGGGTGGGCCGTCGTACGCCGGTTACACCTCGCCGATCCCCGTGGTGCGCACGCATCTCGGGCACGCCATCGCGTCGGAGTGGACGAAGATCCGGTCGGTGCGGTCGACGATCTGGACGCTGGGCGTGTTCGTGCTGCTCGTGATCGGGATCGGGATCGGGGTCGCCGCGCTGGTCGCGGCCAACGCCTCCCCCGAGGACCTGAACAACGAGAGCCCGCTGTCGCTCGGCTTCTTCGGGCTGCTGCTCGGCAGCATGTGCGTCATCACGCTCGGTGTGCTGACCACGGCCTCGGAGTACGGCACCGGAATGATCCGTACGACGATGGTCGCGTGCCCCTCCCGCGGCCGCGTCCTCGCGGCGAAGGCGGTCGTGTTCTTCGCCGTCGCCTTCGTGACCACCCTCGTCTCGGTCCTCGTCGTCGCGCTGGCGGACGTGGCCCTGCTCGACGGAGCCCGGACGCCGACCGGCCAGGAGTGGCTGAAGGGCACCTTGGGCATCTCGCTCTACATCGCCCTGCTCGGCCTGTTCTCGCTGATCATCGGTTCGATCATCCGGCACTCGGCGGGCGCGATCACCATCATGATCGGTGTCGTGCTGGCCCCGCTGGTCATCGCGCTGTTCATGGTCTCCCAGTCCCTGGAGGGCCTGCGCCAGGCGCTGTTCGAGTACTCCATCCCGAACCAGCTCAGCGTGTTCTACTCCAACTCCCTCAGCGACAGCGGTCCCTCGGGCTGGGACCCGCTGTGGATCATCCTGGGCCTGACGGCCGTGGCGTTCGCCGGCGCCTACGCGCTGCTGGAGAAGCGGGACGTGTAGGAGCCCCCTTCCGGCATGTAGGAGCCCCCTTCCAAGGCTCAGAACCTCGGCGCGTTACGGGACCGCTGCACCCGCGTGGTGCGGCGGTCCCGCGCGTTCCAGCAGGCCTTGTGCCAGTGTCTGCGCTCGTCGACACCCGAGTGGTCCGGCCAGGCCACCACGTGCGGGACACCGTCCGGGATCATCTGGTCGCAGCCCGGGCAACGGTACGTCTTGCCCTGCGCGCTGGCCCCCGCCACATGCCGGATGTTCCAGTCCTCGCCCTGCCAGTGCGTCGACGACTGGAAGCCGCCGTAGCGGCCGGAACGGTCGTCCTCGGCACTCCGGCCGGCCGAGTCCGACGAACCGGAACCCTTGGGTCGGTTGCGACGCGGGGACACAGGACACCTCACGGGGCTATACAGGGAGCAGGGACCGTGTCCAGCCTACGCGGGACGTGACGGGGTACGCGTAGAGCACCAACCCCCACAAGTCCCCCTCCGGGGCGACCCATTCTGCAGACAATCGGCAAATCTCTCCACCAGGCCGTGTCCTCGGCACGTGTCAGGCGGTTATGCCGTGTGGGGGAGCTCCGTGTCGGAGCCAAGGAAGCAGGAAAAGCACATGCACGTTGGAAGTTTCGTGTTGGCGGCCCAGTTCCCGGGGCAGGGCCAGGGGGAGGCGCTGCACCGCGCGGTCCGCTCGGCCGAGGTCGCGGAGGAGGCCGGACTCGACGCGGTCTGGCTGGCAGAACACCACTTCGTACCGTACGGCACCTGCCCGTCGGCGATCACCCTGGCGGCGCTGCTGCTGGGCCGCACCCGCCGTATCCGCGTCGGCACCGCCGTGAGCGTGCTGCCCACGGTCCACCCCGTGGCCCTCGGGGAGCAGGCCGCGCTGCTGCACATGACGAGCGGCGGGCGCTTCTCGCTGGGCGTGGGGCGCGGCGGTCCATGGGTCGACCTGGAAGTGTTCGGGGCGGGTCTTCAGGCGTACGAGAAGGGCTTCCCGGAATCACTCGATCTGCTGGTGCGCTGGCTGCGCGAGCCGTCCGTCGGGGCGGCCGGCGAGCGCTTCCGCTTCCGCGAAGTGCCGGTCGTCCCACGGCCGTCGGAGGCGCTCACGGAAACGGACGGTCCCGAGGTCATCGTCGCCTGCACCTCCCCGGCGAGCGTCCGGCTGGCCGCCGAGCGCGGGCTGCCGATGCTGCTCGGGATGCATGTCGGGGACGAGGAGAAGGCGGAGATGGTCGCCCTGTGGCGCAGGCAGGCGCGCGCCGCCGGACACGCGCCGGAGAAGGTGCTGGACGCGCCCCATGTCTCGGCCGGTGTCTGCCAGCTCGCGGACCGGCGCACGGACGCGGTGGAGGCCCTGGTGAAGGCGATGCCGGGCTGGCTCAGGCAGGGACTCGGCGCCCATGTCACGGTCGACGGCCGCGCCCGACAGATGCGCGATCCGGTGGCGTACACCGAACTGCTCTGCGGACTGCACCCGGTGGGCACTCCGCGGCTCGCCGCCGACCGCCTCGCGGCGACCAGCGAACGGACGGGTGTCTCCCGTTTCGCCCTGCTCGTCGAGGGCTCGGGGGATCTGGCGGCCACCGAGGAGAACGTACGGCGGCTGGGTGCGGAAGTCCTGCCGCATCTGACCTGAAACGGAACAACCCTGTCCGGCGGGAGCTTGCCGCCCCGGTACTGATGCACCTCCCGCGTACGGAGCGGCAAGCGAGCGGCGCCGCGTCAGCAGTCCCGGAACTCCGGAGACTGGTTCAGCAGCTGACTGCGCACCGAGGTGAAGCGGACCAGCGTCTCGTCGACGGAGGAGTCCAACGGGAACACCGCCACCCGGTGGCAGTTCTGGAAGGCCAGCCGCACACCGAAGTGCCGCTGAAGCGCGCCGCGTATCGCGTCACTCGCAAGCGCACGCAGCAGCTGACCGCGTGCCTGCTCGTCCGGCGGGGGCGTCTGGTTGTCGGCGAAGTTGCCGCCGTCGACCTTCAGCTGGGCCACCAGGGAGCTGATCATCTCCCATGCGTAGGGCAGGGAGGTCCGGACGCAGTCGACGAATTCGGCTTCGTCGACCTCGCCTCGCTCGGCCTTCTCGAGTAGGGCCGGTGAGACGTCGAGCGACATGGGTTCTCCTCTCGCACCCCTGATTCCTCAGGGGTTGCCGGACAGATGAGGGAGTCCGCGCTGCCGACACGCTCAGTGCACGCCTCGCGACCTCCCGTTCACTACGGTAGGCAACGGACCGTGACGGCACCAGGAGAATGCGAACAAAGGGCGCTCTCAACAGGCCCACAATCGGCCACAAATGAACAGGCTTTCTCCACAGCCTTACGGGCCGAATCGCGTGGACATGCGCCCGTCGAGTAGCGTTGCCGACCATGCGTCTCGTCATTGCCCGGTGTTCCGTCGACTACGCGGGCCGGCTCACCGCCCACCTGCCCTCGGCCCCCCGTCTGATCCTGGTGAAGGCCGACGGCAGCGTCTCCATCCACGCCGACGACCGGGCCTACAAGCCCCTGAACTGGATGTCGCCGCCCTGCACGTTGAAGGAGGGGACCGGCGACGAGGAAGGCGTCTGGACCGTCATCAACAAGGCGGGCGAGAAGCTCATCATCACGATGGAGGAAGTCCTCCACGACTCCTCGCACGAACTGGGCGTCGATCCGGGCCTGATCAAGGACGGCGTGGAAGCACACCTTCAGGAACTGCTCGCCGACCGCATCGACACCCTCGGCGACGGCTACACCCTGATCCGCCGCGAGTACATGACGGCCATCGGCCCGGTCGACATCCTGTGCCGGGACGCCGAGGGGCAGACCGTCGCGGTGGAGATCAAGCGGCGCGGTGAGATCGACGGCGTCGAGCAACTCACCCGCTACCTCGACCTGTTGAACCGCGACCCCCATCTCGCCCCGGTCCGCGGCATCTTCGCCGCCCAGGAGATCAAGCCCCAGGCCCGCGTCCTCGCGACCGACCGCGGTATCGGCTGCCACATCATGGACTACGACGCGCTGCGGGGCATCGAGGACGACAAACTGCGGCTGTTCTGACAGCGCCTTTTCCGCTACGCCGAGTTCTTCCACGAAGAGGGCCGGGTCCGTTTCCGGACCCGGCCCTCTTGTGTCGCGCCGTGTTCCTAGATGACCGGCCCGCTCGGCGAGCTCACGCTGCTGCTCTCCGGGGCACTGGCCGAGCTGCTGGTCTCCACCGGGGCGGTGGAGGCGGGGCCGCTGGCCGAGTCGGAGGTGGAGGGCGCGGTCGTGGGCGTGCTCGTCGGCGTCTCAGTCGGGCCGGTCGACGTCGCGGTGCCTGTCGGCGTCGATGTGGCGGAACCCGTCGGCGTCGACGATGTCGACGGCTTCGACGCCGACGGCTTGGGGGACGTCGGCTTCGGCGAACTCGGGGTGCTCCCCGACCCCTTCGTCCCACTGGGATCGTCGGACGGCTCCGGCGCCCCCGTTGGCGTCGGATCGTCCGAAGTGCCGTACGTGCCGTCGGGCCCCGGGTCGGTCGGACGGGACGTGGCCGTGCCCGTGTCGGCCTTGCCGTCGTCGTTCTTCGGGACGTCCGCGCCGAGGTTGCCGTCGTCGATGCCGACGCTGGCCGACGGGTTGACGCCGACCTGGTCGGACGGGGCGTTCGGGTCGTTGTCGGAGGTGGCGCCGAGGGTCACGACCGTGCCGAGCACCGCGACCAGCAGGGCGCCCGCGCCGGCCGCGACGAGGTTGCGCTTGGCGAGGCCCTTGAGTCCGCCCCGGGCCTTGCGCGAGGGCGCGGGCGTGGACGGCGAGCGGTGGACGACGATCGTCTGCGACTCGGCCGGCGGCTGGAGCTGCGGGAAGGCCGCGGGGACTCCCCCGGGCGGTGAGGCGGACTCGTCGTACCGGGCGTCGGGCAACTCCTCGCCCGCCGCCGCGCCGAGGCCGACCAGGCCGGGCGCGCTGCCGTCCCGGTCGGAGACCAGGGTGAGGGCACGGCGGCCCGCGACGGTGCCGCGCTTGTCGGCGAGGGCGCCGCGCAGGCCGACGGAGGCCTCCAGTTCGGCGCGGGCCCGGTCGAGCTGTCCGCCGCAGAGCGCGAGGATGCCGAGCTCGTGGTGGAAGTAGGCCTGGTCGGAGACCTCACCGGCCAGCCGGGCTGCCTCGGAACCGGCCCGGAGGCAACGCTCCCAGGCGCCCCAGTGGCCGCCGGCGGCGAACGCGGGCGCCGCCGTGCGGGCCAGCTGCACGGTCACGGCCTCCTCGCCCTCCTCGGGCGCGGTGGTCACCGGGACCAGGACGGTGAGGGCGGCCAGCAGGGCGTCGGCCTCCGCGCACACCCGCTCGGGGGTGACCGAGGGGTGCCCGGCCCACCAGGCGTAGTGCTGGGCGGCGGTGAGGGCGCGGCTCTCGATGTCGTCGCCGTATCCGGCGGCCTCCAGCTGGGCGAGGACACCGGCGGCGAGCCGGTAGCGGGAGCCGACCGGGGAGACCAGACCGCAGTCCGCGAGCTCACCGAGGGCGGCGTCCGCGTGGGTGTCGCCGATCAGGGCGGGGAGGTGGGCCTGGTGGGGCACCTCGCCGCCGAGCGCGACCGCGAACCGCAGGGTGGCGCGCGCGGACTCGCTCAGCCGGGAGGCGAGCAGCGGGGCGGGGGCGGCGGCCTCGCCGAGCGCGGGCAGGGGTATCTCCTCGCCCTCGTCGGGGGCGAACAGCGCGTCGACCGGGGCCGCGTCCGCGAAGACGCCGAACTCGTCGACGGCACTGGTCCCGGCCCGCAGCCGGTCGCGCTGCCTGAGCAGGGCCCCGGCCTGGACGAAGCGCAGGGGCAGGCCCTCGGACTCGAACCAGAGGTCGCCCGCCCAGTTCGACTCCTCCTCCGTCAGCACCCGGCCGACGGAACGCTCCAGGAGCTCCACACCGTCGGCGCGCTCCAGGCCGCTGAGGAAGACCTCCTCGACGGCGGAGTCGGCCGAGGGCGCGGGCACGTCGGGCGTCGCGCCGATCACGAAGGCGCACTCGGGGGTGGCGTCGAGCAGTTCGTCGAGGGCCGCGCCGCCGAACTCGATGTCGTCGAGGACGACGACCGCGCCGATCTCCCGCACGCAGGAGAGCAGCTCGTCCCGGTCGGGGCGGTGCAGGGGCGCGTCGAAGACGGCGTAGAAGAGGTCGTACAGCAGCTCGGTCGCCGTGCGGTGGAAGCCGGTGAGGCGGACCACGCCGTCGGGGGCGAGGTCCGAGCAGTCCTCGGCGACGACGTCGAGCAGGCTGGTGCGGCCGGAGCCGGCGGGGCCGGTCAGGCGTACCGAGCGGCCGCGGGCGAGCAGCCGTACGAGTCGCTCGCGTTCGTCCTGGCGGGCCAGGAGATGCAGCGCCGTGCGGGTCGGTCCGGCCGGGACGGGCGGGCGGGCCGCGCGGTCCACCTCGGCGCGTTCGGCGGTACCGAACTTCGCGGGGCGGGCGGGTCGCTCGCCGGGCGGGCAAGCCTCTATCTCGCTGCCGTCGACGGGGTTGACGGTGAGCAGGAAGTCGCCCGCGACGAGCTGCACGGTGCGGGCGAGCGCGGGCGTGTGCTGGCCGAAGTCGGATGTGAGGGAGTCCCTGGGAGGCCGCTGACGCGGCGAGCCGCCGTCGTCGTCATGGCCGTACTCCTCGGGTCCCCGGTTGTTCGGGTCCATAGGTTCAAGCCCCCCAAAAGCGTCTCGTGTGCCGACAGTGGCCCCTCCCGGCCTGCAGCACACCGCGCTGTCGCTTCTGGTCCGGGCCCGCTGGAAGGGATGCAGACAGCAGGCGACCGAACCCTAAACCTTCGCACAGTATCTACGACAGCCCGGGGTACCGCGCCGTCCGAGACGTCACAGTCTCGTGAGGATTGCGCGGGACCTGCGTTTCGCCACGTCGGAGCGGGTCAGACGCGGGGCAGCGACTCCACGCCGATGCCGCCCTCGATCGCCAGGATCCGGTGCAGCCGGGTGGCGACCAGGAGGCGTTGCATCTGCGCCGGTACGTCGCGCAGCACCAGCCGGCGGCCGCAGCGGCCGGCCCTGCGATGGGCGCCCATGATCACCCCGAGGCCGGTGGCGTCCCAGGAGTCCAGCTCGGACAGGTCGAGCACCAGGTCGCCGACTCCGTCGTCGACGGCCGAGTGCAGGACCGTACGGGCGTCCGCCGCGCTGCGGACGTCGAGGCGGCCCCCGACGACCAGCTCGGCGTGGTCGCCCCTGATGTACATATGCGCTCCCCGAGAGTGCCTGTAGTACTCCACGAATCTGATGTCCAGTGATGACACCTCTGACTGCGTAGGGCGGCCGGAGGTTGCCGTCTGTAAGCGAACCGATACCGAATTCACCCCCGCGGGTGAAACCAGAGGGGCTTGTGCGGTTACGGGGACGGAAAAAGCCGTCAGTGCTTGTAGAAGCCCTGCCCGCTCTTGCGTCCGATGTCACCGGCGTCCACCATCCGGCGCATCAGCTCCGGCGGGGCGAACTTCTCGTCCTGGGACTCGGTGTAGATGTTGCTGGTGGCGTGCAGCAGGATGTCGACGCCGGTCAGGTCCGCCGTGGCGAGCGGTCCCATGGCGTGGCCGAACCCCAGCTTGCAGGCGAGGTCGATGTCCTCGGCGGTCGCGACGCCCGACTCGTAGAGCTTGGTCGCCTCGACGACGAGGGCGGAGATGAGACGGGTGGTGACGAACCCCGCCACGTCCCGGTTCACGACGATGCAGGTCTTGCCGACGGACTCGGCGAACTCCCGCGCGGTGGCGAGGGCTTCGTCGCTCGTCTTGTAGCCGCGGACCAGCTCGACGAGCTGCATCATCGGCACCGGCGAGAAGAAGTGCACCCCGACGACCCGTTCCGGGCGCTCGGTGGCCGCCGCGATCTTGGTGATCGGGATCGCGGAGGTGTTGGAGGCCAGCACGGCGTCCGGGCGCACGATCTTGTCCAGCGCGCGGAAGATCTCGTGCTTGACTTCCAGCTTCTCGAACACGGCCTCGACGACGATGTCGGCGTCGGCGGCCGCGTCCAGGTCGGTCGTCGCGGTGATCCGGGCGAGGGCCGCGTCGGCGTCGTGCGCCTCCAGCTTGCCCTTGCTCACGAACTTGTCGTACGAAGCCTTGATGCCGTCGGTACCGCGCTTCAGCGCCTCGTCGGTGACGTCCCGCAGGACGACGTCCCAGCCCGCCTGCGCGGATACTTGAGCGATACCGGAACCCATCAGGCCGGCGCCGATGACGGCAAGCTTCCGTGCCACTGTTGCGACTCCCCTTTGAAACGCCTTACGCCCTGTTTACGTTGCCTCTGCGGCGGACACTAGCGCTCGTGAAGGGCTGTGTGACCGGTTAGTAATGCGCGTCACGTCTCATCTGACGGACATCACACCGGTAGCTGTCACGAGTGGTCTCGTACGGCGTAGTTGAGCACCTTATCGCTCAACAACTCCTCCATGTCGTCGAGAAGCGCGAGTGTCTCTCGTGATACTTCGTCCGGTTCGCGCCCCGCGACCATCTCGCGCCCGATGCTGCCCATGACCGTCTGGTGGATCCAGTTGATCTGACCTGCGATCAGGGCGGGCAGCGGATCGCCGGGAGCCGCGCCCGTCTCCTCCCGGAGGGTCGTCTCCAGGTTCTCCTGGACCTCCTGCTGGATGCTCCACAGCCGGGAGCGGAGCGGGGGTGCGTCGTGGATGACCCGCATGAAACGGTCATAGCCCGGCATCAGGCCGACCCGGGGCGAGACCGCCTCGACCTCGTCGCGCAGCTCCCTCAGTACGGCAGCCGCCGCCGACTCACCCACGTCCCGCCCGCGCACCCAGCGCGAGAGGCGGTCGACGACGCCCTTGCTGCGATCGAGGAAGAGGTCCTCCTTGGTCGGGAAGTAGTTGTAGACGGTGTTCACGGAGACGTCGGCGGCGTCCGCCACCTCGGCGATCGTCACCGTGACGAAGCCGTGCTCCAGGAACAGCCCGGTGGCGATGTCCGAGATCCGCTGCCTGGTCTCGCGCTTCTTCCGCTCCCTGAGCCCCTCTGCCATGAGTCGAATGCTAGCTTCGTGGGCCGTCTGAAATTTTGGGGCCATTGCAAACTTTAAGAGACTCTGTTTTTCTTGGCCCATGCCCATCATCAGTACGGCCTCGCTCGCCCGTACCTTCCAGACCCGGCGTGGTCCCGTGGAAGCCGTGCGCGGTATCGATCTGACTGTCCGCGAGGGCGAGATCCTCGGCTTCCTCGGCCCGAACGGCGCCGGGAAGACCACCACCCTCCGGATGCTCACCACCCTGCTCGAACCCACCGGCGGCGCGGCCACCGTCGCCGGCCACGACCTCGCGACCGACGCCGCCGGGGTGCGCCGGGTGTGCGGGTACGTGGCCCAGTCCGGCGGGGTGGATCCGCAGATCTCCGTGCGGGAGGAACTGGTCACCCAGGGCCGCCTCTATCGCCTGACCAAGGCCCAGGCCGCCGACCGGGCCGCGGAGTTGGCCGGCGACCTGGATCTCACCGACCTGCTCGACCGCAGGTGCGGCACGCTCTCCGGCGGTCAGCGCCGCCGACTCGACATCGCGATGGCGCTCACGCACCGCCCGAAGGTGCTGTTCCTCGACGAGCCGACGACCGGCCTGGACCCCGCGAGCCGCGCCGACCTGTGGGACCTGGTCCGCAGGCTGCGCGACGCGCACGGCACGACCGTCTTCCTGACCACGCACTACCTCGACGAGGCCGACGCCCTCGCGGACCGCCTCGTGATCGTCGACCAGGGCGTGGTCGTGGCCGAGGGCACACCGAGCGCCCTGAAACTGGAGTACGGCGGCTCGATCGACGCCTCGCTCCAGGACACGTTCCTCGCGATCACCGGCCGGGGTCCCGTCCCGGCCGACGCCGCCCCCGTAGCCGTATAGGACAGCCATGCTTCTTCACGACACCGCGATCATCTACGGCCGTTATCTGCGCCAGTCCCTGCGCTCCCGCTTCGCGCTGCTGTTCGGCGTCCTGATGCCCTTGCTGTACCTGGTGTTCTTCGGTCCGCTGCTCACCGGTCTCCCGCTCGGCGGGAGGGGCGATTCCTGGCAGGTCCTGGTACCGGGGCTGCTGCTCCAACTGGGGCTTTTCGGGGCGCTGTTCGCGGGCTTCATGATCATTATGGAGAACGGTCAGGGCGTGGTGGAGCGGATGCGGGTCACTCCGGTCAGCCGGCTCGCCCTGCTGCTGGGCAGGGTGCTGCGGGAGGCGACGGTGTTCGTTTTCCAGGCGGTGCTGCTGGTGCTCGCCGCCGTGGTGATGGGGCTGCGGGCACCACTGGCCGGGATCCTGATCGGCTTCGCGTTCGTCGCCCTGCTGACCGTCTCGCTGGCCTCACTGTCGTACGCGCTGGCGATGAAGGTCCGTACGCCCCAGGAGTTCGGCCCGCTGATCAACGCCGTGTCGATGCCGTCGATGCTGCTGTCCGGCCTGATGCTCCCGATGACCCTGGGCCCGGCCTGGCTGAACGTCCTGTCGCACTTCATGCCGTTCCGCTATCTGGTGGACGCCATGCGGGACGCGTACGTCGGCGCGTACACGACGGATCACATGCTGTACGGCGTCCTGGTCGCCGTCGGCTTCGCGGTCCTGGCCGTGACGGTCGGCACACGCGTGTTCCGCACAGCCGGGGCGTAATTACCCTGGCCTCATGGTCAATCTGACGCGCATCTACACCAGGACCGGCGACCAGGGCACCACCGCCCTCGGCGACATGAGCCGGGTCGCCAAGACCGATCTGCGGATCTCCGCGTACGCGGACGCCAACGAGGCGAACGCGGTGATCGGCAGCGCGATCGCGCTGGGCGGGCTCGACGAGGAGGTCGTCAAGGTCCTCACCCGGGTGCAGAACGACCTCTTCGACGTCGGAGCCGACCTGTCCACGCCCGTGGTCGAGAACCCGCAGTTCCCGCCCCTGCGGGTCGAGCAGTTCTACGTCGACAAACTGGAGGCGGACTGCGACCGCTTCAACGAGCGGCTGGAGAAGCTCCGCTCCTTCATCCTCCCGGGCGGCACCCCGGGCGCGGCCCTGCTCCACCAGGCCTGCACGGTCGTACGCCGGGCCGAGCGCTCGACGTGGGCGGCGCTGGAGGTCCACGGCGACCACATGAACCCGCTCACGGCGACCTACCTGAACCGGCTCTCGGACCTGCTCTTCATCCTTGCCCGTACGGCCAACAAGGACGTCGGGGACGTGCTGTGGGTGCCGGGCGGGGAGCGTTAGCGCTCGCGCTTCGGAAACAGCGTGTAGCTGCCGGCGATGACCAGGTTGATGCCGATCAGCCACAGCATGCGCTGCTGCCAGGCACGCAGCGAGTCGGTCTGCCCGTCGCCGACGTACCAGACCGCGGCCTGGAGCAGCACCACGGCGACCACCGCGGCAAGGATCCAGCGGCCCGCGACCTTCCACTCGTGGACGGCGCGGGCCCTGCCGTACTTCGGCGGCTTCACCGGCGGCGGGCCACCCGCGAACCGGTGGGCGACCCGGGCGTCCGCCCACTTGATCGTCGAGTGCCCGAGGCCCACGGTGAAACCGATGTAGACGGCGGCCAGGCCGTGCTTCCAGTCGGGCTCGGCACCGTTCCTGAGGTCGATCGCGGTGACCGCGAACAGCACGAGCTCCAGCAGCGGCTCGCACAGCAGCAGGGCCAGTCCGACCCGCGGCATGCGCAGCCCGTAGCGGAAGGTCAGCCCGGCTGCCAGCAGCACCCAGAAGGCCACCTCACAGGCGACGATCAGTCCGACGATCACGACCGCTCCCTTCGTCTCCCTTCCAGGCTGCCGACGTGCGCGGTCCCTTTCGTCGTCGGCGGTGAGGAAACCGCCGTACATCGAAAGATGCAGTCCAGGACCGTTCCCGGGGATCAGGCGGCGGGCGCTGACACCGTGTTGGATGGGAGTCATGGCCCTCCCCCGCCCGCACCGCTTCGACGTGTACATCGCGGCCGGCGGGCTGCTCGGCGGCCTGCTGCTGGTGGGCATCGGCCTCGGGACCCGGCCGTCCAGCGACCCGATCACGCTCTTCGACGGACCCTGGCCGGTCCTCCTGCCGCTCACCGTGCTGGCCGGGTGCGAGCTGCTGCGCCGCACGGCCCCTCGCGCGGCCCTGCTCACCGGGACCGCCGCGATCTGCGCCGACCTCGTGACCCAGGGCAACCTCGCCACGATCCTGATGTTCACCGACGTCGTCTACGCGGCCGTGCTGTACGGCCCGCTCGCCTCGGCCCGCCGCATCCAGTGGATCACCGGCCTGCTGACCGTGGCCGGGACGCTGGTGCCGTTCGCGGTGTGGCGGGTGCCGGAGGCGCTGCTGATCGGCGTGGTCGTCGGGGTGGTGGCGTACGGGCCCGCCGCCACCGGGTGGATCGTGCGCAACCACCGTGACGCCGCCGAGGCCGCCCGGCTGCGCGCCGAACAGACCGCGCTGCTCGCCGAAATGGACCGCAGCCAGGCCGTCACCGCCGAACGCGCCCGGATGGCACGGGAGTTGCACGACATGGTGGCCAACCACCTCTCGGCGATCGCCATCCATTCCACGGCCGCACTGTCCATCGACGATCCCGCGACCTCCCGCGAGGCCCTCACGGTCATCCGGGAGAACAGCGTCGACGGGCTCGCCGAGATGCGCCGGCTGATCGGCATCCTGCGCGACGGCGACCACGATCCCTCCGCCGTCCCCACCCTCGACGGCCTCACCGCCCTCGTCGACGGAGCCCGCGCCAACGGCCTGGACGTCACCCTGGACGCCTGCCACCACGGCTCCGTGCCCGCGCCGGTCGAACTCGCCGCCTACCGCATCGTCCAGGAGTCGCTGACCAACGCCCTCAAGCACGCCTGTCCCGGCCGGGTCACGGTGTCCCTCGCCGAGCGGGACGGCGATCTGACGATCGAGGTGAGCAGTCCGTACGGCGACCGGGACGGGCCGCGCGCCCCGGGCTCGGGGGCCGGTCTGGTCGGGATGCGGGAGCGGGCCGCGCTGCTGGGAGGGACGTTCCGGGCCGGACCGCGGGGCGCGCTGTGGACCGTGCACGCCACGCTTCCCGTACCGGAAGGAGAATCCGAATGATCCGTGTCCTGGTCGCCGAGGACCAGTCCGCCGTCCGCGCCGGGCTCGTCCTCATCCTGCGCAGCGCTCCCGGCATCGAGGTGGTCGGCGAGGCGGCGGACGGTGCGCAGGCGGTGGCGCTGGCCCGGGAGCTGCGACCGGATCTGGTGCTGATGGACGTCCAGATGCCGCGTCTTGACGGGGTGTCGGCGACGCGGGAGGTCGTGGCGGAAGGGCTCGCGGACGTCCTCGTGCTGACCACCTTCGACCTCGACGAGTACGTGTTCGGGGCCCTGCGGGCCGGTGCCGTCGGTTTCCTGCTGAAGAACACGGAGGCGAAGGACCTCATCGAGGCCGTGCGCACGGTGGCGCGGGGGGAGGGGATCGTCGCTCCGGCCGTCACCCGGCGGCTGATCGCCGAGTTCGCCGCCAGGCCGGTCCGCGGGACGAGCGTCGATCCGGCCGTCCTCGACACCCTCACCCGCCGGGAACGCGAGGTGCTCTCCTGTCTCGGGGAGGGCCTGTCCAATGCCGACATCGCCGAGCGCCTCGACATGGCCGAGGCCACCGTGAAGACGCACGTCAGCCGTCTGCTGGGGAAGCTGGAACTGCGCAGTCGGGTGCAAGCGGCCGTACTGGCACAGGAGTTGGGCGTCTAGTTGCGGCTTGCACCAGAGTGGTCCAGACCTATTGACCTGTGGTCCAGACCTTTCTATTCTCGCGGCACCGTGGGTGTGAAGGCTCAGTCACGCCCCCAACTCCCCTAGGAGGCGCACGATGCGCTTCAGACACAGAGCCGCGGCAGGGTTCGCGACGCTGTTGCTCCCCTTCGCCGGCCTGGTCGGCCTCGCGAGCCCCGCCCAGGCCGCGAGCACCGCCACCGCAACCTACGCCAAGACCCAGGACTGGGGCACCGGCTTCGAAGGCAAGTGGACGGTGAAGAACACCGGCACCACCAGCCTCAGTTCCTGGACCGTCGAGTGGGACTTCCCCTCCGGCACCTCCGTCACCTCCGCCTGGGACGCCGACGTCACCTCCGCCGGCACCCACTGGACCGCCAAGAACAAGTCCTGGAACGGCACCCTCGCCCCCGGCGCCTCCGTCTCCTTCGGCTTCAACGGCGCCGGCAGCGGCTCCCCCGCCAACTGCAAGCTGAACGGCGGCAGTTGCGACGGCGGATCCACTCCGGGCGACGCGGCGCCCTCCGCCCCCGGCACCCCCACCGCCTCCGGCGTCACCGACACCTCGGTGAAGCTGGCCTGGAGCGCCGCCACCGACGACAAGGGCGTCAAGAACTACGACGTGCTGCGCGACGGTGCCAAGGTGGCGACCGTGACGACGACCTCGTACACGGACACCGGCCTGACCGCCGGCACCGACTACTCGTACACCGTGCGGGCCCGCGACACCGCCGACCAGACGGGTCCGGCCAGCGGGGCGGTCGCGGTGCGCACCACCGGCGGCACCACCGAACCGCCGCCCACCGGCTCCAAGGTCAAGCTGGGCTACTTCACCGAGTGGGGTGTCTACGGCCGCAACTACCACGTCAAGAACCTGGTGACCTCGGGCTCCGCCTCGAAGATCACGCACATCAACTACGCCTTCGGCAACGTCAAGGACGGCAAGTGCGTCGTCGACGACACCTACGCCGCCTACGACAAGGCGTACACCGCGGATCAGTCGGTCTCCGGCGCCGCCGACACCTGGGACCAGCCGCTGCGCGGCAACTTCAACCAGCTGCGTGAGCTCAAGGCCAAGTACCCGAACATCAAGGTGCTGTACTCCTTCGGCGGCTGGACCTACTCCGGCGGCTTCGCGCAGGCCGCGGCCAACCCCGCCGCCTTCGCCGCCTCCTGCAAGGCGGTCATCGAGGACCCGCGCTGGGCAGATGTCTTCGACGGCATCGACATCGACTGGGAGTACCCGAACGCCTGCGGTCTGACCTGCGACACCAGCGGGGCCGCGGCCTTCAAGAACCTGATGGGGGCGCTGCGCTCGGAGTTCGGTCCGAACTACCTGGTCACCGCGGCCATCACGGCCGACGGTTCCTCCGGCGGAAAGATCGACGCAGCCGACTACGGTGGCGCCTCCCAGTACGTCGACTGGTACAACGTGATGACGTACGACTACTTCGGTGCCTTCAACGCGCAGGGCCCGACCGCCCCGCACTCGCCGCTGACGTCGTACGCCGGCATCCCGCAGGCGGGCTTCGACTCCGCCGACGCGATCGCCAAGCTGAAGTCGAAGGGCGTGGCCTCGAAGAAGCTGCTGCTCGGCATCGGCTTCTACGGCCGCGGCTGGACCGGCGTCACCCAGGCCGCCCCAGGCGGTTCGGCGACCGGAGCGGCACCCGGCACCTACGAGGCGGGCATCGAGGACTACAAGGTCCTCAAGACGTCCTGCCCGGCCACCGGCACCATCGCGGGCACGGCGTACGCCTACTGCGGCAACAACTGGTGGTCCTACGACACCCCCGCGACGATCGCCGGGAAGATGACCTGGGCCAAGAACCAGGGCCTCGGCGGCGCGTTCTTCTGGGAGTTCAGCGGCGACACCGCGGGCGGTGAGCTGGTGAGCGCCATCAACAGCGGACTGAGCTGAACCACGATCCACTGAGGGCGCGCGGCCTGTGCCGCGCGCCTTCGGCGTACTCCCCCCAGAACCGTTCGGCCCTCACCGAGGGACCATCAGCGGCCGAAACGCAGGTCCAGCAACACGCGAACCTCGGGCAGCCCGTCGGTCAGGCCCAGGTCTGGCCCGTCGGCGTCACCGTGACCCTCGACTCAGGCCACGTTGACACGCTGACCAGGGGGAGCTGCCTCCAGCCACGCGAGGAAACCGGTCAGCGCGTCTTCGCTCATCGCGAGTTCGAGACGCGTGCCCCGGTGCAGACAGGTCAGGATCACGGCGTCGGAGAGCAGGGCCATCTCCTCCTCCCCGTCGGGGAGCCGACGGCCGGCGACCTCGATCGCGGCCCGCTCCAGGACGCGGCGCGGGCGATAGGCGTAGGAGAAGACGCGGTACCACTCGACGCGGTCGCCGTTGTAGCGGGCGACGCCGTAGCTCCAGCCCTTGCCGCTGGGGTCGGATTTCTCGGGGACGTCCCAGCGCAGGGAACAGTCGAAGGTGCCGCCGGAGCGCTGGATGAGTCTGCGGCGCAGGCCGAAGACGAACAGCCCCAGCACCACCAGGGCCACGACGATTCCGCACACAGTCAGAGCGAGGACCATCGACACCGACCTCCTCGTCTCCTAGGTACCTTCAATAGGTAACGGAACGGAAAAAACATCCAGATCTGCCTCAGCCGCGACCGGCTCCGGATCGCTCCGGTGCCGGCCGCGGCTGAGTGACGTCATACGGCTCCGCGCTGGTTCAGCGCGCAGTCGCCGCGCGCAGTCGTACGTCCGCGCGACGCTCGGCGGCGGCGTCGCCCTCCGCCTTCGCGCGCTCCAGCTCCCGCTCCGCGCGCTGGACGTCGATCTCGTCCGACAGCTCGGCGATCTCGGCCAGCAGCGACAGCTTGTTGTCGGCGAACGAGATGAAACCGCCGTGCACCGCGGCGACAACCGTCCCGCCATCGCTCGTACGGATGGTCACCGGGCCCGACTCCAGCACACCGAGCAGCGGCTGGTGACCGGGCATGACGCCGATGTCGCCGGACGTGGTGCGCGCGACGACCAGGGTGGCCTCGCCGGACCAGACCTCTCGGTCGGCCGCGACCAGCGCGACGTGCAGCTCAGCAGCCAAGGTGGCTCCTCGGGTCACCACCCGGCGGTTCTGCCGGGTGTTGGTTACAAGTCTAGTGGGCGTGAATGAGGGGGCGGGACGTGCCCCGCCCCCTCAGACGAGCGCGATGCTCAGGAGACGCCGAGCTCCTTGGCGTTGGCCTTGAGGTCCTCCAGGCCACCGCACATGAAGAACGCCTGCTCCGGGAAGTGGTCGAACTCGCCGTCGCAGATCGCGTTGAACGCGGTGATCGACTCGTCCAGCGGCACGTCCGAGCCGTCCACACCGGTGAACTGCTTGGCGACGTGCGTGTTCTGCGACAGGAAGCGCTCGACGCGGCGGGCACGCTGGACGACCAGCTTGTCCTCCTCGCTGAGCTCGTCGATGCCGAGGATCGCGATGATGTCCTGGAGGTCCTTGTACTTCTGGAGGATCCCCTTGACGCGCATCGCGGTCTCGTAGTGGTCCTGCGCGATGTAGCGCGGGTCCAGGATCCGGGACGTGGAGTCCAGCGGGTCCACGGCCGGGTAGATGCCCTTCTCGGAGATCGGACGGGAGAGAACCGTCGTCGCGTCGAGGTGGGCGAAGGTGGTGGCCGGGGCCGGGTCGGTCAGGTCGTCCGCGGGGACGTAGATCGCCTGCATCGAGGTGATCGAGTGACCACGGGTCGAGGTGATGCGCTCCTGGAGGAGACCCATCTCGTCGGCCAGGTTCGGCTGGTAACCCACCGCGGAGGGCATACGGCCGAGCAGCGTGGAGACCTCGGAACCGGCCTGGGTGAAGCGGAAGATGTTGTCGATGAAGAACAGCACGTCCTGCTTCTGCACATCGCGGAAGTACTCCGCCATGGTCAGACCGGCCAGGGCCACGCGCAGACGGGTGCCCGGGGGCTCGTCCATCTGGCCGAAGACCAGCGCGGTCTTGTCGATGACGCCCGAGTCGGACATCTCCTCGATGAGGTCGTTGCCCTCACGGGTGCGCTCACCGACACCGGCGAACACGGAGACACCGTCGTGGTTGTTGGCGACGCGGTAGATCATCTCCTGGATGAGCACCGTCTTGCCGACGCCGGCACCACCGAACAGACCGATCTTTCCACCCTTGACGTACGGGGTGAGAAGGTCGATGACCTTGACGCCGGTCTCGAACATCTCGGTCTTCGACTCGAGCTCGTCGAAGCGCGGGGCCTTGCGGTGGATGGACCAGCGCTCGCCGTCGTAGGTCTCGTCGACGTTCAGCACCTCACCGAGGGTGTTGAACACCTTGCCCTTGGTGAAGTCGCCGACCGGGACGGTGATGCCCGTGCCGGTGTCGGTGACGGTGGCCTGGCGGACCAGGCCGTCGGTGGGCTGCATCGAGATGGTGCGGACCAGGCCGTCACCCAGGTGCTGGGCGACCTCCAGGGTCAGCGTCTTCTTCGCGCCGTCCTGGGCCGGGTCGGCCACCTCGACGTGCAGAGCGTTGTAGATCTCCGGCATCGCGTCGACGGGGAACTCCACGTCGACGACCGGGCCGATGACCCGGGCGACGCGGCCCGTGGCAGCGGCCGTCTCAACTGTCGTCGTCATTACCTGTCACTCCCCGCGGACGCGTCGGCGAGGGCTGCGGAGCCACCGACGATCTCGCTGATTTCCTGGGTGATTTCGGCCTGGCGGGCCGCGTTGGCAAGTCGGGAGAGCGTGGTGATGAGCTCTCCCGCGTTGTCGGTGGCCGACTTCATCGCGCGCCGCGTGGCGGCGTGCTTGGAGGCGGCCGACTGGAGCAGCGCGTTGTAGATACGGCTCTCCACGTAGCGCGGCAGCAGGGCGTCGAGGACGTCCTCCGCCGAGGGCTCGAAGTCGTAGAGCGGGAGGATCTCGCCCTGCGGCTTGGCCTCCTGCGCCACCTCTTCGAGGCTGAGCGGCAGCAGACGGTCGTCGAGCGCCGTCTGCGTCATCATCGAGACGAACTCGGTGAAGACGATGTGGAGTTCGTCCACGCCGCCCTCGGCCGTGTCCTTCTCGATGGCCTCGATCAGCGGAGCCGCGACCTTCTTGGCGTCCGCGTACGTGGGCTCGTCGGTGAAGCCGCTCCACGACTCCGCGATCTTGCGCTCACGGAAGTTGAAGTGCGCGACACCGCGGCGGCCGACGATGTAGATGTCGACCTCCTGGCCCTCGCGCTCCAGCCGCTCGGTGAGCCGCTCCGCCTGCTTGATGGCGTTGGAGTTGAAGGCGCCCGCGAGACCGCGGTCACTCGTCAGGAGCAGCACCGCGGACCGCGTGACCGTCTCGGCCTTCGTGGTCAGCGGGTGCCTGGTGTTCGAGCCGGTACCGACCGCCGTGACCGCGCGGGTGAGCTCGGTCGCGTAGGGCGCGGAGGCCGCCACCTTGCGCTGCGCCTTGATGACGCGCGAGGCGGCGATCATCTCCATCGCCTTGGTGATCTTCTTGGTCGCGGTGACGGATCGGATGCGACGCTTGTAGACCCGGAGCTGGGCTCCCATGAGTCAGGTCCCTTCCTTACGTCACTTGGCCGCGGCCGGGGCGTCCTCGCCGAGAAGCTTGCCGTCCGAGGTCTCGAACTGCTTCTTGAAGTCGGCGATCGCGTCGGCAACAGCGGTGAGGGTGTCGTCCGACATCTTGCCGCCCTCCTTGATGGAGGTCATGAGGCCCTGCTCCTTGCGGTGCAGGTACTCCAGCAGCTCCTTCTCGAAGCGGCGGATGTCGTTGACCGGGACGTCGTCCATCTTGCCGGTGGTGCCGGCCCAGACGGAGACGACCTGGTCCTCGGTCGCCATCGGCTGGTACTGGGCCTGCTTCAGCAGCTCGACCATGCGCTGGCCGCGCTCCAGCTGCGCCTTCGACGCGGCGTCCAGGTCGGAACCGAAGGCGGCGAACGCCTCCAGCTCACGGAACTGGGCGAGGTCCACGCGGAGGCGACCGGAGACCTGCTTCATCGCCTTGTGCTGCGCGGAACCACCGACTCGGGAGACGGAGATACCGACGTTCAGCGCGGGGCGCTGACCGGCGTTGAACAGGTCCGACTCCAGGAAGCACTGGCCGTCGGTGATGGAGATGACGTTGGTCGGGATGAACGCCGAGACGTCGTTGGCCTTGGTCTCGACGATTGGCAGACCGGTCATCGAACCGGCACCCATCTCGTCGGAGAGCTTGGCGCAGCGCTCCAGCAGACGGGAGTGCAGGTAGAAGACGTCACCCGGGTAGGCCTCACGGCCCGGCGGGCGGCGCAGCAGCAGGGACACGGCGCGGTAGGCGTCGGCCTGCTTCGAGAGGTCGTCGAAGATGATGAGGACGTGCTTGCCCTCGTACATCCACTGCTGGCCGATGGCCGAACCGGTGTACGGCGCCAGGTACTTGAAGCCGGCCGGGTCGGACGCCGGGGCGGCGACGATGGTCGTGTACTCCAGCGCGCCGGCCTCTTCGAGGGCGCCACGCACGGAGGCGATGGTCGAGCCCTTCTGGCCGATGGCGACGTAGACGCAGCGGACCTGCTTCTTCGGGTCGCCGGAGCGCCAGTTGTCACGCTGGTTGATGATCGTGTCGACGGCCAGGGCGGTCTTGCCGGTCTGACGGTCACCGATGATCAGCTGACGCTGGCCACGGCCGATCGGGGTCATCGCGTCGACGGCCTTGTAGCCGGTCTCCATCGGCTCGTGCACCGACTTACGGGCCATGACGCCCGGAGCCTGCAGCTCAAGGGCGCGACGACCGCTGGTCTCGATCTCGCCGAGGCCGTCGATCGGGGCACCGAGCGGGTCGACGACGCGGCCGAGGTAGCCCTCGCCGACGGCCACGGAGAGGACCTCGCCGGTACGGGTGACCGGCTGACCCTCCTCGATGCCGCTGAACTCACCGAGGATGACGCAACCGATCTCGCGCTCTTCCAGGTTGAGCGCGAGGCCGAGGGTGCCGTCCTCGAACTTCAGCAGTTCGTTGGCCATGGCCGAGGGCAGACCCTCGACCTTCGCGATGCCGTCGCCGGCAAGGGTGACCGTACCGACCTCCTCGCGCGAGGCCGCGTCCGGCTTGTACGACTGGACGAAGTTCTCCAGCGCGTCCCGGATCTCCTCCGGCCGGATCGTGAGCTCCGCCATCTGGGTTCCCTGCTCTCCTTGTTGGGCCCGAAGTTTCACTTTGGGGGTCTGGGGTCGGCCCCCAGGATTCTTCATGTACGGCCCAACCAGGGCCGTCGTAAGTACGTACTGCTATGAAGTTGCTGCTAGCCCGCCAGGCGGCGGCCGGCGTCCTCGATGCGGTCCGCGAGGGAGCCGTTGATGACCTCGTCGCCGACCTGCACCCGGATCCCGCCGAGGACCTCGGGGTCCACGTCGAGGTTGAGGTGCATCTGGCGGCCGTAGAGCTTCGCCAGGGCACCGCCCAGGCGCTGCTTCTGCTGGTCGCTCAGCGGAACCGCCGAGGTGACGACGGCCACCATGCGGTCCCGGCGCTCGGCGGCGAGCTTGGACAGGGACTCCAGTCCCGCCTCCAGGCTACGTCCCCGGGGCGCGGCCACAAGGCGCGTCACCAAACGCTCGGTCGTCGCATCGGCGCGGCCACCGAGCAGGCTGCGAAGCAGCTCACGCTTGGCCGGGGCCGTGGCGGCGCGGTCGGTCAGCGCGGCGCGCAGCTCGGTGTTCGAGGCGACGATCCGGCCGAACCGGAACAGCTCGTCCTCGACGTTGTCGAGCTTGCCCCGCCGCTGCGCGGCGGTGAGGTCGGCGGTGTCGGCCAGCTCCTCCAGTGCGTCCACCAGGTCGCGCGAGCGCGACCAGCGGGAGCGCACCATGCCGGACACCAGGTCGGTGGCGGGGCCGCCGACCTGCGTGCCGATCAGGCGCTGGGCCAGTTCGGCCTTGGCCTCGCCGGCCTGCGCCGGGTCGGTCAGGACCCGACGCAGCGACACCTCGCGGTCGAGCAGCGCGGTGACGGCGGCCAGCTCGTCGGCGAGCGAGCCGGCGTCCACGGACGTGTTGTCCGTCAGCGCGTCGAGACGCTCGCGTGCGGCTGCCAGGGCGTCGCGGCTCGCTCCGTTCATCGCGCGGCCTCGGCCTTCTCCTCGAGGTCGTCGAGGAAGCGGTCGATCACGCGGCTCTGCCGGGCGTGGTCCTCGAGGGACTCACCGACGAGCTTGCCGGCCAGGTCGGTGGCGAGCTTGCCGACGTCCTGGCGCAGCGCGGACGCGGCGGCCTTGCGGTCTGCCTCGATCTGCGCGTGACCGGCGGCGACGATCTCCTCGCGCTGCCGCTGGCCTTCCGCGCGCATCTCGGCGATGAGCGTGGCGCCCTGCTCCTGAGCCTCCTGGCGCAGGCGCGCGGCCTCGTGGCGGGCCTCGGCGAGCTGTGCCTTGTACTGCTCGAGGACGCTCTGGGCCTCGGTCTGCGCGGCCTCGGCCTTCTCGATACCGCCCTCGATGGCCTCGCGACGCTCGTCCAGAACCTTGTTGATGTTCGGAAGGAGCTTCTTCGCCAGGAAGCCGAAGACGATGACGAAGGCGATCAGGCCGATGACGAGCTCGGGGATCGGCGGGACGAGGGGATTCTCCATCTCCTCGGCCGCGATCGTGAGCAGCTGGCTCATGTGTATGCCTTTCGTCTAGTCGGCTGGTCTGTGATCAGCGATCAGTAGCCGTAGACGAACGGCATGACCAGACCGATCAGGGCCAGCGCCTCACAGAAGGCGAAGCCGAGGATCTGGTTGGCGCGGATCAGGCCGGCCGCCTCGGGCTGACGGGCCAGGGCCTGGGTGCCGTTACCGAAGATGATGCCGACGCCGACGCCCGGGCCGATCGCGGCGAGGCCGTAACCGATGGAGCCGAGGGAGCCTTCGACAGCAGCAAGGGTCGTGGACATGCCAGTTCTTCCTTCTCTTTACGGACCGGTGGGGGTTGGCCACCGGACGAGGTGTGGAGGTCGGGGGTGCGGGTGGCTCAGTGGTGCTCGGCCAGCGCGCCCTGGATGTAGGTGCAGGTCAGCAGGACGAACACATAGGCCTGCAGAGCCTGGATGAACAGCTCGAAGGCGGTCATCACCACGGTCATGATGAACGAGACACCCGCGTAGGCGATGCCGATGCCGTTCAGCAGGTACCAGCTGGCGATCGTGAAGAGCAGCAGCAGGGTGTGACCGGCGAACATGTTGGCGAAGAGTCGCACGGCGTGGGTGAACGGGCGGATCAGGATGTTCGAGAAGAACTCGATCAGCATCGCCAGCGGAAGCACCGGGCCGAGCGACTTGTCGTAGCCCGTCACGTTCTTGAAGAAGCCGACGAAACCGTGCCGCTTGAAGGTCAGCGACACCCACAGGACGTAGACGATCAAGGCCAGTACCAGCGGGTACGAGATGATCGACGTGACCGGGAACTGAGCGATCGGAACGATGGACCAGAGGTTCATCATCCAGACGAAGAAGAAGAGCGAGACGACGAGGGGTACGTACTTCTCGCCCTCCTTCTTGCCGATGGTCTCGTAGACGACTCCACGGCGGATGAAGTCGTAGCCCGCCTCGGCCACCATCTGGAGCTTGCCGGGGACGACCTGCGGCTTGCGGAAGGCGGCCCAGAAGAACCCGACGATGATGATCGACCCGAGGAGCGCCAGGAGCATCGTCTTGTTGAAGTACACGTTGCTGTCCCCGTCGCCCCAGATGGGCTCGAACAGGAACGAGTGCAGGCCGGGAGAGGGGAAGCCACAGCCGTCAAAGATGTGGCAATCGGTCTCGAAGGCGAGCACCTGCGTCGGGTCAGCACTCACCGCGGGCTCCTTCAGCGTGACGCATGGGTACGGCAACCTCGTTGTGTCGGCGCGGCATACTGTCGCGGTTCGGCACGGGACTGGTGTTACGGATGTGGGGGCGGCTGGTGGGCATCTCGCCTCGCGATTGAGCAGGCGTCAGCTCGGATGCCCGCGCCCGCGATGCCGCAGTTGGCACCGGACGATAGCAGGAGATCTCAGACGTCTTTATCCCGGCCCTACCCCTCACGACGAGTGCCCCGATTTATCGGGCTCGACGTAGAGGATCTTGGACTTCATGTGCGCACGGGTCTGCGCGGCGATCCACGCGAGGGTGCAGGCGACCAGCGTGAACGCGAAGGCCTTGGGATGGAAGAGCGTGGTGTTCTTGAACGCGGCCATGAAGACGAAAAGCAGCAGGATCTGCGTCGCGTACAGCATGAGGCCCATCGCCTGGAACAGGTGCGGAAGCGATTTGGCAGTGCGCTGCAGGATGTACAGACCGAGACCCATGAACAGGATCACGATCACCGTCGCGACAGCTGACCCGATCGCACCCTTGCCACCGACGACCAAGCCGCTGACGACGGCGGCGATCGCGCCGACGGCAGCCGTGGGCACGGCGGCCTGAGCCAGGATCCGGACGTCGTTGGACGGCATGGCGGCAACTCCGCTTTCAAAGGGGGGGTGTGTCGTCATGGACGAGCGTAGTCCCGGGCTGAGGGTGACCCTCACGCCAAGGGACCGTCGCACTACGGTCCTTCGGCTCTGCCCTGGGTTCTCGTGAACCGTATCACAAACTATTTGATGCGGTCTTTACCTAGAACGTGTGCCCACTGTCACACATGAGAGTGAAGCTGCGCGTCTGTGCGCAAACGTGGTCGACTTGTCTGGTATATGGGCGATTTGTCGCCCCGCGGAACTCCCACGCGTTGGCAATGCTTTAGTCAGATTCTTACCTTGGCCGTCAGCGCGAGCTCTCGGCCTTGTGCCTCTCCGGGACGGGCGTACGGGCGCTCAGCGCGGTCGCGCCGTTGACACCCGCCACCCCCACGGCGACCGCGGTGCGCTGCTCCACCTCCACGGACTCCTCGACCACGGCACGCCGACGGCGGCGGTAACGCGGCGGCACGATGTGCTGGGCCCACATCGGGGCGCGCGGGGTGAAGCGCGGCAGGAGCAGCAGGACGAGCCCGATCGCGCTGAGGAACACGACGCCGAGCACGATCCACATGGACGCGGAGTTCACCGAGTAGGCGAGCGAGCCGAACGCGATCAGCGCCGACCAGAAGTACATGAGCCACACGGCCCGGCTGTGCGAGTGCCCGATCTCCAGGAGCCGGTGGTGCAGATGCCCGCGGTCGGCGGCGAACGGCGACTGGCCCCGCCAGGTGCGGCGCACGATGGCCGAGATCAGGTCGGCGGCCGGCACCGCGATGATGGTCAGCGGCAGCAGCAGCGGAATGTAGACGGGGACCGTCTGGTGCACGGCCGCCTTCTCGGACCCGGCGAACAGCTTCAGCGCGTCCGGGTCGATCTGCCCGGTGATGGAGATCGCGCCGGCGGCCAGCACCAGGCCGATGAGCATCGATCCCGAGTCCCCCATGAAGATCCTCGCGGGGTGCATGTTGTGCGGCAGGAAGCCCAGGCACATGCCCATCAGGATCGCCGAGAACAGCGTCGCCGGGGCGGCCGCCTCGATGCCGTACGAGTACCAGATCCGGTAGGCGTACAGGAAGAACGCGGCCGCGGCGATGCAGACCATGCCGGACGCGAGACCGTCGAGGCCGTCGACGAAGTTCACCGCGTTGATGGTGATGACGACGAGCGCGACCGTCAGCAGGGTGCCCTGCCACTGGGTCAGCGCGACCGAGCCGACGCTGGGGATCGGCAGCCACAGGATCGTCAGACCCTGCATCACCATCACGCCCGCGGCGATCATCTGGCCGCCCAGCTTGATCAGGGCGTCGATCTCGAACTTGTCGTCCAGGACACCGATCAGCCAGATCAGGGCCGCCCCGGAGAGCAGCGCGCGCGGTTCGTTCGACTTCTCGAAGACCTCGCTGAGGTTGGTCAGGTGGTCGGCGACCAGCAGGCCCGCGCACAGTCCGAAGAACATGGCGATACCGCCGAGCCGCGGAGTCGGTTCCCGGTGCACGTCACGGGCCCGGATCTCCGGCATCGCTCCGGCCACGATCGCGAACTTCCGTACCGGCCCTGTCAGCAGATACGTCACCGCGGCCGTGATGCAGAGCGTCAGCAGGTATTCACGCACAGGCTTCCCCACAGGTCTCGCTGGCCATCTCAGCCCCACACCCTAGCGACGCACGCATATGGTTGGGGACTTCCGGGTAGAGCCGATGGTTGCACGTGCGGCTGTGCCCGCAGGTGCGGATACCCCCGCTCAGGCCGGATACGGCGGAAATCCGCCGACCAGATCCCGCACTTCTTCACGTGCCCTGGCGCTCTCGACCTCACCGCGCACCACCCCTGCGAGCAGGGCGGCGATCCCCGTCATCTCCTTCTCGGCCATGCCCTGGGTGGTGACGGCGGCGGTGCCCAGGCGCAGTCCGCGCAGGTCCGCGTGAGGCAGCGCACAGCAGTCGAGCACCATCCCCGCGGCCGCGAGCCGTCCCCGCGCGGTGCGTCCGTCGACGCCGAGCGGCGCCGGATCGGCCGTCACGAGATGGGTGTCGGTCCCGCCGGTGGTGACCACGAGTCCCTCGTCGGCCAGCGCGGCCGCGAGGACCCGCGCGTTGGCGACCACCTGATGGGCGTACGCGGTGAACGCCGGTGTCGCCGCCTCGCCGAACGCGACCGCCTTCGCGGCGATGGTGTGCATCTGCGCGCCGCCCTGCGTGAACGGGAAGACGGCCCGGTCGACCCGCTCGGCCAGCTCGCTCCCGCACAGGATCATGCCGCCGCGGGGACCGCGCAGGACCTTGTGGGTGGTGGCGCAGACGATGTCGGCGTACGGCACCGGACTGGGCGCCGCTCCCCCGGCGACGAGTCCGATGGGGTGGGCGGCGTCGGCGATGAGGTACGCGCCCACCTCGTCGGCGACCTCGCGGAAGAAGGCGTAGTCGATGTGCCGGGGGTAGGCGATGGAGCCGCACACGATCGCCTTGGGCCGGTGGGTGCGGGCGAGGGTGCGGACCTGGTCGTGGTCGATGAGCCCGGTCTCGGCGTCGACGCCGTAGCCGACGAAGTCGAACCAGCGGCCGGAGAAGTTGGCGGGCGAGCCGTGGGTGAGATGGCCGCCGTAGGGCAGGCCGAGGGCGAGGACGGTGTCGCCGGGGCGCAGGAGCACGGCGTAGGCGGCCAGCACCGCCGAAGAGCCGGAGTGGGACTGCACGTTGGCGTGTTCGGCGCCGAACAGGGACTTCGCCCGGTCCACGGCGAGCCGCTCGGCGACGTCGACCAGCTCGCAGCCGCCGTGGTGACGGGCTCCCGGATAGCCCTCGGCGTACTTGTTGGCGAGCGAGGAGCCGAGCGCGGCCAGGACGGCCGGCGAGCAGAAGTTCTCGGCGGCGATGAGCTGGAGCGTCGACGACTGCCGGTCGAGCTCCCCGAGCAGGATCTCGGCCAGCTCGGGGTCCTGCCCCGCGAGGGCGTCGGCGGTGGTGGGCGCATGGGTGACCGACATGGTGGACTCCGGGGCGTCGACGGTGACGTACGTCCAATGTAGGCCGGGGGCCGGTGGGGTGCCCGGTCGTTACGTCCTTGCGGGTACACCGGTGAGCACGGTGACGACGTGATCCAGCGCCTCGTGCGGCCTCATCCCCACAGCGCCCCGCCCCCGCCCCGCGTCACGCGCGCGCCGGAACCCCCGTCAGCGCCGTCACCACCGGATCCAGCGCCTCGTTTATCTCGTCCCCGATCGAGCGGAAGAAGGGCAGCGGTGCTCCGTACGGGTCGAAGACCTCGTCGGCCTCGGCGGTGGGGGCCAGGAGCCACCCGCGTAGCGCGGCCGCCGCGCGGACCAGGGCGCGTGCGCGGCTCACCAGGCCCTCCTCCAGGGGCGGCAGGGTCGCCGGGTCTATCGCCTTCACCAGACGGGTGAACTCCTTCAGGGTGAAGGTGCGCAGACCCGCCGAGTGCCCCATCGAGATCACCTGCTGGCGGTGGTCGCGGGTGGCCGTCAGGACCAGGTCCGCCATGATCACGTGTTCGTCCAGCAGTTCGCGTCCGGTGAAGCCGGAGGGGTCCGCGCCGAACTCGGCAAGGACGGTCTCCGCGTTGGCCTCCATGGGCGCGCCCTCGTGGCCCCAGGTCCCCGCGCTCTCCACGACGAGCCCGCCCCACAGCGGGTCGCCGAGCCGGTCCGCCAGGGCATGCCGGGTCAGCCGCTCGGTGATCGGCGAGCGGCACACGTTGCCGGTGCTGACGTGGAGGATGCGGAAGCTGTCACGCGGGAGCCCTGTGAAGGTCCGCGTCTCTTCCCCGTCCCATATGCCACGCCCCGCGTCAGGGGCCGTCAATTCGCCACCTCGAGGTCGGGTACGACCTTCCTGAGCTCGTCCGCGGAGATCGCGCCCGCGCGCAGCAGCAGGGGCACCTCGCGGGTGACGTCGACGATCGAGGAGGGGACGTTGCCGGGGGTCGGGCCGCCGTCGAGGTAGACGGAGACCGAGTCGCCGAGCATCTCCTGCGCGGCGTCGCAGGTCTCCGGCGAGGGGTGACCGGTCAGGTTGGCGGAGGAGACCGCCATGGGGCCGACCTCGGTCAGCAGCTCGATGGCGACGGGGTGGAGCGGCATCCGGACGGCCACCGTGCCCCTGGTGTCACCCAGGTCCCACTGGAGGGACGGCTGGTGCTTGGCGACGAGCGTGAGCGCGCCCGGCCAGAAGGCGTCCACGAGCTCCCAGGCCAGCTCGGAGAAGTCGGTGACGAGACCGTGGAGGGTGTTCGGGGAGCCGATCAGCACGGGGGTGGGCATGTTGCGGCCCCGGCCCTTGGCCTCCAGGAGGTCATGGACGGCCTCGGAGGAGAACGCGTCGGCGCCGATGCCGTACACCGTGTCGGTCGGGAGGACCACGAGCTCGCCACGGCGGACGGCGGACGCGGCTTCGCGCAGACCGGTCGTGCGGTCGGTCGCGTCGTTGGTGTCGTATCGCCGTGCCATATCTAGCGGGCCTCCTCGTACACGTACTGCTCTGGAGTCTTGGGAGTGCGGCTCACGGCATCGCCCTGCGGGCCGTCGCGAACCTGGGGCGGTTGTTGAGGTCGGGGTGGTCGGCCGCGTCGGCCCAGCCCCGCTCCTCGGTGAAGATCCACGGCACCTGGCCGCCCTGGGTGTCGGCGTGCTCGATGACGACGACACCCCCGGGGCGCAGGAGCCGGTGTGCTGTCCGTTCCAGACCGCGGATGAGGTCGAGGCCGTCCTCGCCGGAGAACAGGGCGAGTTCGGGGTCGTAGTCCCGCGCCTCGGGAGCGACGTACTCCCACTCGGTGAGCGGGATGTAGGGCGGGTTGGAGATGACCAGGTCGACATGGCCGTCGAGGTCGCGGAAGGCGTCCAGGGCGTTGCCCTGACGCAGGTCGACCCTGGACCCCTCGACGTTCTTGCGGGTCCAGCGCAGGGCTTCCTCGGACAGCTCCACGGCGTGCACGCGGGAGCGCGGGACCTCCTGGGCGAGGGCGAGCGCGATGGCGCCGGAGCCGGTGCACAGGTCGACGATGCACGGCTCGACGACGTCCATCGCGCGGACGGCGTCTATGGCCCAGCCGACCACCGACTCGGTCTCGGGGCGCGGCACGAACACACCGGGGCCCACCTGGAGTTCGAGGTAGCGGAAGTAGGCGAGGCCGGTGATGTGCTGGAGCGGCTCGCGCTGCTCCCGGCGCGCGATGGTCTCCCAGTAGCGGGCGTCGAAGTCCGCGTCCTTCACGGAGTGCAGCTCGCCCCGCTTCACGCCGTGCACGAACGCGGCGAGCTCCTCCGCGTCGTTGCGCGGCGAGGGCACGCCGGCGTCGGCCAGCCGCTGGGTGGCCTGGGCCACCTCTGCGAGCAGCAGGTTCACGCAAGTCCTCCGTGTCGTACTCGGTCGTGCGTACGTGCCTCTTTCGGGCCCTCTTCGGCGGCCTTTACGCGGCCGCCAGCTTCGCTGCCGAGTCCGCGTCGACGCAGGCCTGGATCACCGCGTCGAGGTCGCCGTCCAGGACCTGGTCCAGGTTGTACGACTTGAAGCCGACGCGGTGGTCCGAGATGCGGTTCTCCGGGAAGTTGTACGTGCGGATCTTCTCGGAGCGGTCGACGGTGCGGACCTGGCTGCGCCGGGCGTCGGCGGCATTGCGCTCCGCCTCCTCCTGCGCCGCCGCGAGCAGCCTGGAGCGCAGGATACGCAAGGCCTGCTCCTTGTTCTGCAGCTGGCTCTTCTCGTTCTGGCAGGAGGCGACGACTCCGGTGGGAATGTGCGTGATGCGCACGGCGGAGTCGGTCGTGTTGACGGACTGGCCGCCGGGCCCGGAGGAGCGGTAGACGTCGATGCGGAGGTCGTTGGGGTTGATCTCGACGTCGACCTCCTCGGCCTCGGGCGTGACCAGCACACCGGCCGCGGAGGTGTGGATACGGCCCTGGGACTCGGTCGCCGGGACGCGCTGCACCCGGTGCACGCCGCCCTCGTACTTCATCCGGGCCCAGACGCCCTGCCCGGGTTCGGTGGCACCGTTTCCGCCCTTGGTCTTCACGGCGACCTGGACGTCCTTGTAGCCGCCCAGTTCGGACTCGGTGGCGTCGATGATCTCGGTCTTCCAGCCGACGCGCTCGGCGTACCGGAGATACATGCGCAGCAGGTCGCCCGCGAACAGCGCCGACTCGTCACCGCCGGCCCCGGCCTTGATCTCCAGGATGACGTCCTTGTCGTCGCTGGGGTCGCGCGGGACGAGGAGCAGCCGCAGCTTCTCCGTCAGCTCGTCGCGGGCCTTCTCCAGCTCCTTGACCTCGGCGGCGAACTCCGCGTCGTCGGCGCCGAGTTCGCGCGCGGTCTCGATGTCGTCGCCGGTCTGCTTCCAGGAGCGGTACGTGGCGACGATCGGGGTGAGCTCGGCGTAGCGCTTGTTCAGCTTGCGCGCGTTGGCCTGGTCGGAGTGGACCGACGGGTCGGCGAGCTTCTTCTCCAGGTCGGCGTGCTCACCGACGAGTTCCTCGACGGCCTCGAACATCTTGGGCTCCTGAACTGCGTAAAGAAAGAGGGAGGGCGGGCGACCAAAAACGCCGGTCCCGGCGCACTCCGAGGAGTGCGGCGTGGACCGGCGCTGGTGGCTCGCTACTTCTTGGCAGCAGCCTTGCCGAAGCGGGCCTCGAAGCGGGCCACACGGCCACCGGTGTCGAGGATCTTCTGCTTGCCCGTGTAGAACGGGTGGCACTCGGAGCAGACCTCGGCACGGATGGTGCCGCTGGAGATCGTGCTACGGGTGGTGAACGACGCGCCACAGGTGCAGCTGACCTGCGTCTCGACGTACTCGGGGTGGATGTCGCGCTTCAAGGTGTCTCCTAGTTTCGGGAGGGTGCCGGGTCGCCATCGCGGATTGCGGGGGCGTGAACCGGGACCGACGTACCAGTCTGCCAGGACTGGCCGCATCCCCCAAAACGAGGGGTCGCCGCGATCTATTCCCCAGCCCCCGGCAGACGGCCCGCTACGAGGTGACGACGCCCTTGGCCTGGCCCGTCGCGGTGCCCTCGGTGGCCGACTTCGGGATCGCCCGGTCGTTCTCCAGGGCCGTCCAGATCTGCTTGGCCTTGGCTTCCTGCACGATCACGCGGTTGGGGTTCGCCGGGTCGTACCGGACCGGCATGGTGACCATGGTCATGCCGGAGGGGCTGATGCCCTTGAGGCCGCCCGCGAAGGAGACCAGGGAGTTGACCGAGCCGAGGTCGGAGTCGGTGGTGACGGCCTTGGTGGCGGTGTCGGCGAGGTCGTACAGCTTCTTCGGGCTGGTCAGCACGCCGACGCTCTTGACCTGCTTGACCAGTGCCTTGATGAAGGCCTGCTGGAGCTGGATACGGCCGAGGTCGCTGCCGTCGCCCACGCCGTGCCGGGTGCGGACGAGACCGAGGGCCTGGGCGCCGGTGAGCTCGTGCGTGCCGGCCTTGAGGTCCAGGTGGCTGTCGGTGTCCTTGATGGCCTTGGTCGTGGTGACCGTGACCCCGCCGAGTTCGTCGACCAGCTTCTCGAAGCCGCTGAAGTCGACCTCCAGGTAGTGGTCCATGCGGATGTCGGTCATGGACTCGACCGTCTTCACCGCGCAGGCCGCACCGCCGGTCGTGTACGCGGAGTTGAACATCACGTCCGAGGCGGCGTCGTGCTCCTTGCCGTCGGTGTCGGTGCACTCCGGGCGGTCGATCAGGGTGTCGCGCGGGATGGAGACCACGGCGGCCTTCTTGTGGCCCTCGTACACGTGGATGATCATCGCGGTGTCGGAGCGTGCGCTGCCGTCGTCGGTGCCGCCGCCGAGCTCCTTGTTGGAGCCGGAGCGGGTGTCCGAACCCAGGACGAGGATGTTCTCGGAGCCGTTGTCGACCTTCGAGGGCCGGGCGCTGCCGAGCACCTGGTCGATGTCGACGCTCTTGATGTTGCCGTTGAGCTTGAAGTACACGTAGCCGGCCCCGGTGCCGCCCACCACGACGATCCCCGCGGCGACCCACGCCATGACCAGCAGGCCCTTGCGGCCCCTGCTGCGGGGTTTGCGGCGGCTTCCCTTGCCCCCCGGTATTCGGGGATTCGGCGTGCTCTCGGCTGACATGTGCTCCTCGAATCTCGTCCGGTCGGTTACCCCCTGCTTTCAGGGTCAGACGTGGTCGTGGAAGACCCGTACCGCACCATCGTCGCTCCGCCTGGTCAGACGGCGAAACTCGAGAAAGGGTTGCACAACGTGCTGTGACCACCACGTGAAGCAGTGGTCACAGCACGTGACAGGAGAAGCAGAGCGAGCCCTGCTCACCAGCGGTTTCAGCCAAAGATGTCGTACTGCTGGAAACCGGTCCCCGCAGTGGTCCTTGTGGCAAAGATCTCGCTGGTCCCCTTGCCGGTGCCCTTGTACAGGTAGAGCGTGCCGCCCGGGGTGCGGGCCAGCAGGTCGGCCTTGCCGTCGCCGGTGATGTCACCGACGGCGTCGAAGGCGTTGTAGCCGCTCCAGTTCGTGCGCACCTTGACCCGGGCCGCGAAGACGCCCGTGCCGGAGGTGCCGGTGCCCTTGTACAGGTAGAGGTCGCCGGTGCTCTTGTTGCGGGCGAGCACGTCCGCCTTGCCGTCGCCGGTGAAGTCGCCGTGGCCGAGCAGCTGGTTGTACTGGCTCCAGCCGCCGCCGACCCTGACCCGGGCCGCGAAGCTGCCGTCGCCCTTGCCCGGGTAGATCCACAGGACGCCCGCGGAGTCCACGGAGAGCAGGTCGGGCTTGTAGTCGCCGGTCACGTCGCCGGGGGTGACGATCCGGGTGCGGGTCCGCCAGTCGGTGAAGACCTTCTTCGGGGCGGCCCAGGCACCGCCGGTGGACGACGGGACGAACCGCAGCCAGTACACGTCACCGGTGGCGGAGACGCGGTAGAGCAGGTCCTGGAAGCCGTCCCGGTTGAGGTCGGTCTGCCGGACGAGGTTCACGCCGTTCCAGTCGCCCCAGGACTGCCGAGCGGCGAAGGTGGTGCCCTTGGAGTCCTGCTCGTAGCCGACCTTGCTGGAGGAGTTGCGCACCCACAGGTCGGCCTTGTGGTCGAAGCTCAGGTTGGTGTCGTCGACGCGCGGGTAGGCGGCACCGACGTACTTGCTGACCTTGGTGAAGACGCTGTAGGCGCCCTTGGCCACGCAGTCCGTGACGTTCCAGGAGACGACGCCGACGATCCGCCCGTTCACGACGAGGGGGCCACCGGAGTCACCGCTGCAGATGGCGGTCGTACCGGAGTCGCTGCCGCTGGCGGCCGGGCCCGCGCAGGTCATGTGCCCCTTGATGAACCAGGAGCCGTAGGCCGCGGCGCAGGTCGTGTCCGACTTGATGGGCAGCGTGGCCGTCTTCAGCGTCTCGGAGATGTCGTCGCTGGTGGAGCTGGTACGGCCCCAGCCGTAGACCTTGGCGGTCTTGGCACCGGTCGTGGCGGGGTCGTACGAGGCGGTGTCGGTGGCCGTCGTCATGCGGATCGGGGTGGCCTTGACGGGGGCCGCCAGGGTCAGGACCGCGATGTCGTTGTCGATGGTGTCCGCGTTGTACGACGGGTGGTACCACTGCCGCAGTACGGCCGTGGCGGTACCGCCGTGCAGGTCACCGTCGTCGGAGGGCAGCTGCGTGGCACCGGTCACCACGGCGCCGCCCTTGGCCCAGTTCGCGCCCTTGACGCAGTGCGCGGCGGTGAGGATCTTCGTCGGCGCGACGACCGCGCCGCCGCAGAAGAACCCGGTGTCGTCGCTGGTGTCCGTGGTGCCCTGGTCGTCGGTGTACCAGAGCTGGGCCATCCACGGGGCCGAGGTGATGGTGGTCGTCGTACCGCCGATGATCATCGGCGAGACGGTGGAGTCGACCTTGCCCCCGCTCATCGGCGACCGGGTCATCGTGCGGGAGGTGTCCTCCGCCGCGACGGCACCGGCGATCCGCCGCTCCAGTTCGGCCTGCGACGGCGTGGAGGCGGTGGCGGCGGCCGGGGCCGGTGCCTGCGGCTCGGGCACGACGGTGGCCGCGTTCGCCGATGTGGCCAGCAGCGCGGCAGCCACGGCGACGGGCAGAGCGATCCACGCACGCCGTCTGTGCCGGCCGGCGCCTCCGGACATGGGTATACCCATGCAAGTCCCCCCAAGGGATCAGAAGTTCAGAGATCGAAAATTCGACCGAAGAGAGCGATCTTAAACCAAAGAGGACCGCCCCCCGTGGTCGGGGGGCGGTCCTCTTTCCGAACGCTTGACGTCAGTCGCCGTTGCCGGGCGTCGGCGTCGTCTTCTGGATCTGCATCAGGAACTCGGCGTTCGACTTCGTCTGCTTCATCTTGTCGAGAAGCAGCTCGACCGCCTGCTGCTGGTCGAGGGCGTGCAGCACCCGGCGCAGCTTCCAGACGATCCCGAGCTCGTCGGGAGCGAGCAGGATCTCTTCCTTGCGGGTACCGGACGCGTCCACGTCCACCGCCGGGAAGATCCGCTTGTCGGCGAGCTTCCGGTCGAGCTTGAGCTCGGCGTTGCCGGTGCCCTTGAACTCCTCGAAGATGACCTCGTCCATGCGGGACCCGGTGTCCACCAGGGCGGTGGCGAGGATGGTCAGCGAGCCGCCGTCCTCGATGTTGCGGGCCGCACCGAAGAAGCGCTTCGGCGGGTACAGGGCGGTCGAGTCGACACCACCGGACAGGATGCGGCCGGAGGCGGGCGCGGCCAGGTTGTAGGCACGGCCCAGACGCGTGATCGAGTCGAGCAGCACGACCACGTCGTGGCCCAGCTCCACCAGACGCTTCGCACGCTCGATGGCGAGCTCGGCGACCGTGGTGTGGTCCTCGGCCGGGCGGTCGAAGGTCGAGGAGATGACCTCGCCCTTCACCGACCGCTGCATGTCGGTGACCTCTTCCGGACGCTCGTCGACCAGGACGACCATCAGGTGGCACTCGGGGTTGTTGTGCGTGATCGCGTTGGCGATCGCCTGCATGATCATGGTCTTGCCGGTCTTCGGCGGGGCCACGATCAGACCGCGCTGGCCCTTACCGATCGGCGCGACGAGGTCGATGATGCGGGTAGTCAGGACGCCGGGGTCCGTCTCCAGGCGGAGGCGGTCCTGCGGGTACAGCGGGGTGAGCTTGTTGAACTCCGGGCGGCCGCGGCCGTGTTCGGGCGCCATGCCGTTGACGGAGTCCAGGCGCACCAGCGCGTTGAACTTCTCGCGCCGCTCGCCTTCCTTGGGCTGACGGACCGCGCCGGTGATGTGGTCGCCCTTGCGCAGGCCGTTCTTGCGGACCTGGGCGAGGGAGACGTACACGTCGTTGGGGCCCGGCAGGTAGCCCGACGTACGGATGAAGGCGTAGTTGTCGAGGATGTCCAGGATGCCCGCGACCGGGATCAGGACGTCGTCCTCGTTGATCTGCGGCTCGGGGGCGCCCATCTCGTCACGGCCACGACGGCCACGGCGGTCCCGGTAGCGACCGCGCCGGCCGCGGCGACCGCCCTCGAAGTCGTCGTCGTCCTGGGGGCCGTTGTCCCGCTGACGGTCCTGGCGGTCCTGGCGGCCGCCGCCCTGCTGCTGGTTCTGCTGCTGGCGCTGACCGCCCTGGCCCTGCTGGTCGTCGCTCTTGCGACGCTCACCGCGGTCCGCGCGGTCCCCGCGGTCGCCACGCTCACCGCGGTCACGGCCGCGGTCACGGCGGTCGCGGCGGCCACGGCCGTCGCCGTCACCGGCGTCGCCCTGCGGCTGCTGTGCGGGAGTCTCGGCCTTGGGCTCGCTCTTCGCCTCGGCCACGACGGTCTCGGGGCTGCCCGAGGGGGCGCCGGCCTCGGCGGTGGCACGGCGGCGACGGCGCTCGGCGGGAGCGTCGTCCCCCGCGCGCTCGGCGGCCGGCTGGCCCGGGATCTCGATCTGCTGCTGGGCCACGGCCTTCTCGGCGGGGGCCTCGGTCTTCGCCTCCGCCTTCTTCTCGGCGGCGTCGCCCGTACGAGCCTTGGAGGTGGCGCGGCGCTTCGGCTTGGTCTCGGCGGCGTCGCCGGCGGGCGAGGATGCAGCCTTGGGAGCCGCGGCACCTCCCCCGGCCTGCGCTTCCTTGATGACCTCGATCAGCTGGCTCTTGCGCATACGCGCGGTGCCCTTGATACCGAGGCCGGATGCGACCTGCTGCAGCTCGGCCAGCACCATGCCGTCGAGGCCGGTACCGCGGCGCCGCCGGGAGCCGGCACCGGTGGCAGGCGCGGAGGCGTCCGTGGAGGGCGCGGCAGCGGTCTCCTCGACACGTGCGCCCATCAGATCGGTGGTGTCGCTCACGAAGGGTCCTTCCCTGGAGCGGACGTCGGCCTGTCTGGCTCGGCGACCGTTTGTGCTGTCCGACGGCGGTCCCATCCTTGTGGACCGTGCCGGGGCGGTGGTCCGCCTAAGCGGCGGAGGAATGTGGTGACGGCGCTTCCGAGAGCCGTGGCACTGAGTGTCCGTGTCACGTGGCTTGGTCACACCGGTTCCGGAGCGTGCCCGGCAAGTCGCTCAGTGCCCGCGTACGAGGTACTGCCCTGGTACGTCGTACGGAACGCAGTGCGGCTTGGGAGGCTCCCGGAAGAATGTCTGTCCCGGACGGGGACGTGAAGCACCTCGCCATGGTGGGGTCGGGTGCAGACTTGAGATTAACACTACCGGATCCAACAAACATTCCCCCTCTCGAAATCCGGCACACGCCGGATCTCAGATGTCACTGGCGGCCGCGAGCGGGAGCACGCAGGCCCCCTGGGCGTCGAGTTCCAGCCGGTTGGCGGCCCAGCCCTCGCCCGCCAGATGGGCCACCTTGTCGGCGCTGTCCGCGTCGACGAGCGCGAGCACCGTGGGCCCCGCCCCCGAGATGACTGCCGGGACTCCGTCGGCCCGCAGCCGCTCCACCAGTGCGGCGCTCTCCGGCATGGCGGGAGCGCGGTACTCCTGGTGGAGACGGTCCTCGGTGGCCGGCAGCAGCAGCTCGGGGCGCCTGGTGAGGGCCTCGACGAGCAGCGCGGCACGGCCCGCGTTGGCGGCGGCGTCGACGTGCGGCACGGTGCGCGGGAGCAGTCCGCGCGCGGTCTCGGTCAGGACGGGCTTTCCGGGCACGAAAACCACCGGAACGATGGAATCGGCGGGCTCCAGCCTGATCGCCCGGGCGGCACCGGCCTCCATCCAGGCGATGGTGAAGCCGCCGAGCAGACACGGGGCCACGTTGTCGGGGTGACCCTCGATCTCGGTGGCGAGCTCCAGGAGCGCGGTGTCGTCGAGCCGGGCCTCGCCGCCTATGGTCACGGCGCGCGCGGCGACGATTCCGGCGCAGATGGCGGCCGAGGAGGAACCGAGGCCCCGGCCGTGCGGGATGCGGTTGGCGCAGACGATCTCCAGGCCGCGCGGCTGGCCGCCCAGCAGGTCGAAGGCGGTGCGCAGGGAGCGTACGAGCAGGTGGTTCTCGTCCCGCGGGAGCGTCTCGCTGCCCTCTCCCGCGATGTCGATGTGCAGCCCTGAGTCGGCCACCCGGACGACGACGTCGTCGTAGAGCCCCAGCGAGAGGCCCAGGGCGTCGAAGCCCGGGCCGAGGTTGGCGCTGGTGGCGGGGACGCGCACCCGGACGGCGGCGGCGCGGAATGCGGGACCGGCCATCTCTCGATGACTCTCCTTGAGCTGCGTGATTGTCGAATGACATTCGATGACGTACGAAGACCCTGCTGGCCGCGGAGACGACGTGGCACCCCGCTGTACGCGAGGGCATATGCAGCGGGCGGGTTCGGTACAGCCTATCGAAGGAAGGTTCTGTGGCGACATAGGGCGCACAGGAGGCGCACGATGCGTGTCGTAAGCCCCCTGTGCACCCCTCGCGGGGATTCCCTGCTCAGGCGAGCCCGAGGCGCTCGGCCGCCGTGGCCGCGTCGACCGGGACGGTGACCGGCTGCGGGGCGCCCGCGACGGCCCAGTCGGGGTCCTTGAGGCCGTTGCCGGTGACGGTGCACACGATCCGCTGGCCCGGGTCGACCTTGCCCTGCTCGGCGGCCTTCAGCAGACCGGCCACGGAGGCGGCGGAGGCGGGCTCCACGAAGACACCCTCCTGGGCGGCCAACAGGCGGTAGGCGCGCAGGATCTCACGGTCCGTCACCTCGTCGATGAACCCGCCGGACTCCTCCTTCGCCGCGAGGGCGTACTGCCAGGAGGCGGGGTTGCCGATACGGATGGCGGTGGCGATGGTCGACGGGTCCTTGACGACCTCGCCGCGCACGATCGGGGCACTGCCGGAGGCCTGGAAGCCCCACATACGGGGCGTCTTGGCGGCCACCGCGTCGGCGGCGTACTCCTTGTAGCCCTTCCAGTACGCCGTGATGTTGCCGGCGTTGCCGACCGGGAGGACGTGGATGTCGGGCGCGTCGCCGAGCATGTCGACGATCTCGAAGGCGGCGGTCTTCTGACCCTCGATGCGTACCGGGTTGACCGAATTGACCAGCGCCACCGGGTAGTTGTCGCTCAGCGCGCGCGCCAGGGTGAGGCAGTCGTCGAAGTTCCCGTCGACCTGGAGGATCTTCGCGCCATGGATGAGGGCCTGCCCCATCTTGCCGAGCGCGATCTTGCCGCGCGGCACCAGCACGGCGGAGACCATGCCCGCGCGTACGGCGTAGGCGGCGGCGCTCGCCGACGTGTTGCCGGTGGAGGCGCAGATGACCGCCTTCGCGCCCTCCTCCTTGGCCCGTGTGATGGCCATGGTCATACCGCGGTCCTTGAAGGACCCGGTGGGATTGGCGCCCTCCACCTTGAGGTGGACCTCGCACCCGGTGCGCTCGGAGAGCACCTGCGCGGGCACGAGGGGCGTGCCGCCCTCGCGGAGCGTCACGACCGGCGTGGTGTCGGAGACGGGCAGCCGGTCCCGGTACTCCTCGATGATTCCGCGCCACTGGTGGGTCATTGCTCGTTACTCTCCTTCAACCCGCATGATGCTGGCGACACCCCGCACGGTGTCGAGCTTGCGCAACGCCTCGACGGTCCCGCCCAGGGCGGCGTCCGACGCGCGGTGCGTGACGACGACGAGAGACGCCTCGCCGTCCTTCCCCTGCTGCCGAACGGTATCGATGGACACCCCGTGCTCGGCGAACACGGTGGCAACCTGGGCGAGAACACCCGGTTTGTCGGCCACGTCCAGGCTGATGTGGTAGCGCGTGACGACCTCGCCCATGCCCGAGACGGTCAGGGCGGCGTACGCGGACTCACCGGGCCCGGTCGTGCCGCTGAGCCGGTTGCGGCAGACGGCGACGAGGTCGCCGAGGACGGCGGAGGCGGTGGGGGCACCGCCCGCGCCCGGGCCGTAGAACATCAGCTGGCCGGAGGCGTCGGACTCGACGAACACGGCGTTGTAGGCGCCGCGGACGGAGGCGAGCGGGTGCGTCAGCGGGATCATCGCGGGGTGCACGCGCGCGGTGACGGACCGCCCGTCCTCGGCCCGCTCGCAGATGGCGAGCAGCTTGATGGTGCAGCCCATGTTCTTCGCGGAGGCGAAGTCGGAGGCGGTGACCTCGGTCATGCCCTCGCGGTAGACGTCGTCGAGCCGCACGCGCGTGTGGAAGGCGATCCCGGCGAGGATCGCGGCCTTGGCGGCGGCGTCGAAGCCTTCGACGTCGGCGGTCGGGTCGGCCTCGGCGTACCCGAGGGCGGTGGCCTCGTCGAGGGCCTCCTGATATCCCGCCCCCGTGCTGTCCATCTTGTCGAGGATGAAGTTGGTCGTGCCGTTGACGATCCCCAGCACCCGGTTGACCTTGTCACCGGCCAGGGACTCGCGCAGCGGGCGGATCAGCGGGATGGCACCGGCGACGGCGGCCTCGTAGTAGAGGTCCTTGCCGTGCTGTCCGGCCGCCGCGTGCAGGGCGGCACCGTCCTGGGCGAGCAGCGCCTTGTTCGCGGACACGACCGACGCCCCGTGCTCGAAGGCGGTGGTGATGAGGGAACGGGCGGGCTCGATCCCCCCGATGACCTCCACGACCACGTCGATGTCCCCGCGTTTGACGAGGGCGGTGGCGTCGGTGGTGACGAGTTCCTGCGGAATGCCCTCACGGACCTTTGAGGGACGCCGTACCGCGACCCCCGCGAGCTCCACGGGGGCCCCGATGCGGGCGGCGAGGTCGGCGGCGTGCGTCGTCATGATGCGCGCCACCTCTGAGCCGACCACTCCACAGCCCAGCAGCGCCACCTTCAGCGGACGCGTACGCATCATCCGACCTCGTTTCCTCATACCGTCTACGGTGGGTCCAGTCTCACTCACCGGACGGGAGTTTCTGCCCCTCGTCCGGATTATGAGACATCTATTTCATTTGTCCGGGGGTGAAAGACCGTAGATCTTCCGTTCCTGGTCTCGTTCCTGGTCTCGTTCCTGGTCTGCGGGGTCTGGCGGGGGTTTATCCGACGTCGAGCCGCAGAAGGTCCTCCTCCGTCTCCCGGCGGACGATGACCCGGGACTCCCCGTCATGGACGGCGACGACCGGCGGGCGCAGCACGTGGTTGTAGTTGCTCGCCATGGAACGGCAGTAGGCGCCCGTGGCCGGTACGGCGATGAGGTCACCCGGTGCCAGGTCGGCCGGCAGGAACGCGTCCTTGACCACGATGTCCCCGCTCTCGCAGTGCTTGCCGACGACCCGCGCGAGCATGGGTTCGGCGTCGCTGGTCCTGGACACGAGGGCGACGGTGTACTCGGCGTCGTAGAGCGCGGTGCGGATGTTGTCCGACATCCCGCCGTCGACGGAGACGTAGGTGCGCAGCCCGTCGAGGGGCTTGATGGTGCCGACCTCGTAGAGCGTGAAGGCGGTCGGACCGACGATGGCGCGCCCCGGCTCGACGGAGATCCTCGGGGTCCGCAGCCTGGCCGCCTCGCACTCCCTCGTCACGATCTCGGTGAGCGCCTTGGCGATCTCGTGCGGCTCGCGGGGGTCGTCGTCGCTGGTGTACGCGATTCCCAGCCCGCCCCCGAGGTCGATCTCGGGAAGCTCGACACCGTGCTCGTCACGGACGTCCTTGAGCAGCCCGACCACGCGGTGTGCCGCGACCTCGAAGCCGGACATGTCGAAGATCTGCGACCCGATGTGGGAGTGGATGCCGATCAGCTCGATGCCGTCGAGCTTCAGCGCCCGCCGCACCGCCTCGGCGGCCTGTCCGCCGGCCAGCGGAATGCCGAACTTCTGGTCCTCGTGGGCGGTGGCGATGAACTCGTGGGTGTGCGCCTCGACGCCGACGGTGATCCGGATCTGGACCCTTTGCCGCTTCCCCAGGCTCTGCGCGATGTGCGCGACCCGGACGATCTCCTGGAACGAGTCGAGGACGATGCGTCCCACCCCGCTCTCGACGGCCCGGGTGATCTCCTGCGTCGACTTGTTGTTGCCGTGGAAGGCGATGCGGTCGGCGGGCATGCCGGCGGACAGGGCGGTGGCGAGCTCGCCCCCGGAGCACACGTCCAGGTTGAGCCCTTCCTCGTGCAGCCAGCGCACGACGGCTCGCGACAGGAACGCCTTGCCGGCGTAGAAGACGTCGGCGTCGTGGCCGAAGGCGGTGCGCCAGGCCCGCGCCCGGGCCCGGAAGTCGGCCTCGTCGACGACGTAGGCGGGGGTGCCGTGCTCCTCGGCGAGGGTCTTGACGTCGATGCCGCCGACGGTGACGACCCCGTTCTCGTCACGGCCGACCGTCTGGGCCCACACCTTGGGGTCGAGGGTGTTGAGGTCGGCGGGCGGCCCGGAGTAGTGACCCTCGGGAAGGACGTCGGCGTGCCGGGGCCCGGCGGGATGTGCGGAACGGCTCATTTTCTTGACTGGCTCTCTGTTCGCTGTCTCAGAGGTGATCGGGTGCGCCGATGCCGAGCAGGGTCAGGCCACCGGCGAGCACCGCCCCGGCGGCTTCGGCGAGCGCGAGCCGGGCACGGTGGGCGGCCGAGGGTTTCTCCGCACCACGCGGAAGGACGACTGCGAGAAAGGGGAGAACGGCATCGGCGACGGTGACGAGATGCCGGGCCAGGCGATCGGGGGCATGGTGCACGGCGGCGGCCTGGAGGACACGGGGGTGATCGGCGAGGACGTTCCGCAGGGTTGTCGTGTCGGGTACGACGGTTTCCGCTACGGCGGTTTCCGCTACGACCGTCTCCTGTACGTCGGTCTCCCGTACGCCGGTCTCCGGTACGGCCGCCTCTGTGTCCCCCCGTGGGTGCACGTCACCGGGCTCGGCGTGGAAGCCCAGGTCGGCGGCGTTGCGGCTGAGAGCCCGGGTGCGGGCGTGGGCGTAACGGACCCGGAAGAGAGGGTTGCTCTCCCGCTGGACCAGGTGGTCGGCGGTGATGCGGGGCCGGTCGTGAGGGGCGGGGTGAAGAAGCGCCCAGCGGGCGGCGTCCCGGCCGAGGGGGATGGGGTCGGCGGGGTCGGCGGGGTCTGCGGGGTCTGCGGGGTCAAGGGTTCCGAGGCCGGCCGGTACGGGTCGTACGTTGGTGTCGAGGGGGGCGGGGGCCTCGGGGGTGCCGTATGCATCGACCTCGACGCCGAGGACGTCCGTCCAGGCCGGCTCCGGGCGAGCGATACAACTGGTGCGGACGAGGGCTCCCTGGGAGCGGAGGATGCGGGCGACGGCATCCATCACGACGACGGCGCGGACCTCGTGGGGTGCGTGCAGTTGTACGAGCTGCCCGGTGGGCCGCTCCGCATGGCCGTACCGCAGTCCGAGTCGCAGGATCTCCCGCACGAGGGCGTCGCCGCTCCCCCGCAGGCTGATGTTGAGGAAGCCGGGCCCGGTGACGACGACGTCACCGATGCCGTCGCTCTGCACGAGCCGCTGCCGGAGAATCTCGGCCACCCGCAACGGGGGCTGCCCGGCCGGCCGGGCCAGCTGGAGGGCGACGTTGGTGGCGTAGTCACCACACCCACCGGGCCCCGGGGGCACGACCTTGACCTGACCCGGCACGACCACGTCCAGCTCCCCGCCATCGACAGCACGACGCACCGCGCGCAGCACGGTACGGGAGAGCTCGACGGGGGTCACGGGACAAGCGTAGGGGAGGAGGGGGGTGGGAGGGCGAGCGGGTTTGGGCGGGGTCCGGGATGTGGGACGGGGGATGGACGGTCGGTGGTCGGACCGGGTGGGGCATAGGGGGCTGGGCTGCAGGATGCGGGCCGTGACCGTGGCCGTCGCCATGGGGCGCGGACGGGGGCGGGCAGGCGCGGCTCGCGAGGACCCGGATGTCACTGCCACTGCCACTGCCACTGCGAGACCGCGTCTCGTGAGGTTCAGCCGCCGGCGCGACCGGCCCGCTCGGCTTCTCCACCCCCGAGTACACCGCCGACCAGCGGGGCGTCCCCCTCGTCCGCCCGCCGCCGCTCCCGGCTCTGCTCCACCAACTGCCGTACGAGCCGTACTAGTTCGGCGGGCTCGAAGGGCTTGGCGAGGAAGGCGTCGACACCGGCGTCGAGACCGCTGTCGACCTCGTGCTGCGTACAGGCGCTGACGATGGCGAGAGGAAGGTGAGCGGTCCGGGGGTCGGAACGCAGCTGTGCGGCGGTCCGCAGCCCGTCCAGCCGGGGCATGACCACATCGAGGGTCACGACATCGGGGCGCACCTGATGAACGACATCCAGACACTCGGCACCATCGGCCGCGGTCACGACCTCGAGACCCTCCAGCTCGAGATTGACCCTGATCAGCTGCCGGATGACCTTGTTGTCGTCCACAACAAGCACCCGACCCGACGCGCCTGGCACAACTCGAGAGTAGGTGCGGACCGGCCACCGCGTCCGGGTTTTCCCCACTTCCACCCCGCGCGGGGGACCCACGCCGCCGAGGCACGGCCCGAAACCCGTTCCGGATCACCCCGACGGAGCTGGTAGTGTTCTACCCGTCGCCGCGAGCCACCAACTCCGACCGACACGCCCCCGTAGCTCAGGGGATAGAGCAACGGCCTCCGGAGCCGTGTGCGCAGGTTCGAATCCTGCCGGGGGCACTCGCCAGTCAGCCAGCAAGAATCATGCTCTGACCAGTGCGGATGCCGGCAGAAGAGGGCGGGAGTCAGTCTCACTGACTCCCGCCCTCTCTCACTGTTCGCGCACCATCTGCGATACACGCGAGACGCTTCCGCGACACTCGTCAGCCGCATGGCGTGGCATGAGTCAAGGCCAACCTTCTAGTTCGGAGTCGGAACAGCCGGCCCCTGATCGCCGTCAGTGTGCCCGCAGACGCTGGTCCGATAAAGTGCCGCCATGCGGCGTGAGTTGAGGCGCGGAGACCACTTCGGCGTCAAGCCAACCCCCGACAAGATCAAAGAACTAATTGACGAGGTCGCGTCACGTTTTGGGGAGACGGTAGAGGTCGAGTACTCGACGCTCGGCCGAACCTCCTTCACGCAGGCCCCAAGCATGGATGATCTGGTCAGCGAACTCGACCCCGCTATACGCGATATCTATAACCTGCAGGTCACCATCAAATCTTCCACTACCGAACGAACCCATGCCCAGCTAACTTTCGGCGAAAGCCCCAGCCGCCTGAAGATGCGCTTAGGCATTTTCCCGTACGGGACCAAGGGCGTGGCCCTCTGGTCTGTCAGCCACCCTGACAGCGCAATCGCCGATAGGATTGCGCGGGAGATTCGACGTCATCTGACTGAGATGGCGAAATCGGGATGGCGCTACAAGAGCGGCATCTCAAAGTGGAAAACCTTGTGGTATATCGCACTCCTTATCCTTACTTTTTCCATACTGCTCGAATCCGAGTCAAAGGCATACACTCCATGGCTCTACGGCGTACTTGCCGGGGTTTTAGTAGAGGCTTGGACCGAACTTCTTTTGACCTACGACGAGATCAGAATTCAAATCAGACGCACAACGATCCTCACCCGATGGCGGTCATGGACTCCCAGTAGCGCGGCGGTGGCTAGAAGCACCATACTTGCATCGGTGCTCGCTGTCCCCACACTGATCTTGGCTATTGTGCAGCTCTTCCAGAGGTGAGCCAGTCAGTAAACCTCAGCCCCCTCAGGTCCCACCAACCGCGATGGGGACTACGCGATGAACGAGGGGGGTGTGCGGCTTTAGCCGCTGGAGGATTCAGACTGATCGACGCTCTGAGTTCCGTAATGAGTGACATGCGGGGTGCTCGAACAGAGCGACACTTTAACGTGCCATGGGGTCTTCCAACGAAATGTCGCAACTGCGGGCCAGTCAGGGGTCTTAGTCCGTTTCCCTCACATAGCAGCCCGAATACCTATTGGACGCGAACTTAGGAAGATCGTTACGAAAAAAGTAGATCGATCGATCAGCAGCTCCCCCCTGGATTTCCTTGACAGCTCTCTCTGACATGATCAGGCAGAAATTCTTGGTCAGCGGACTGTGTTCCGCCGTCCGGCTCAATCGAAGCGATCCCTCATACCGTCCAGGCCGAAAGCCCCACCTGTCAGCTTGGAACAAGAATGTCGGCTGCTGAGGCTTGTCCTGGCTCACGATGAACGGCGCCGGATCGGCAGACCATCGATACGAGATAAATTCTTTGACCGGGTCAAAATCCCAAACACCGACTTCTTTCCAATAGAATTTCGGCCTCTTCGATGAAGAAATCGAACCGCTGGGAGTCAATTGGAGATGTGCGTCTCGGATGACGTCGACATCCTGAGTCTTGATCCTGGAAGACACTGTCGGCTGAACATAAAAATGAGCGTCCATGCCATCCAGCCCGATGCGCAAGAGATGAGGAAGTGTCACATCTACTTGAGGCTGCTCCTGGAGGTCCGCGAAGTTATAGGCGGAAAGAGCTAGGGCGACGACAGCGGCGGCAGTGGCAGCCCACTTGTGGACAGCGTCGAGAACATTTCTCCTGGACGTAGTCGCTCCCTCATCGCTGTCAGTCATGTTCTTAATCTGCCCAGGATCGGAGCTCTCCGCTCGCCGCGTTGGTCCGTATGGTCAACGGCATGAGCACACGGCTAGCCTCGAGCTTGCATGAGGGTCCGTCAGCTTGCTGACGGACCCTTTGTGGCGAGTGTTGGTAACGAATTCCGGAGTCTGGGCAGGTTGAGTGCCCGGCTGTCGCGTCGGGTGTGCGCCGGGTTCCACGGCTTCGGTGGGCTGGTGCTGCTCGCAGGGGCGGCAAGGTACTGGTCAGCCGAGGTTCGGTAGGGGCTGGAGCCGGTCCAGGGCCTGGTTGATCACGTCAGTCCAGGGCCAGTGCCTGGCCAGGCGGAGGTAGCGGCGGCGGCCGGGGGTGACGAGCTGGGCGGCGGTGGAGAACAGCCGAAGCCGCAGGCGGCGGGGCTCCCGGCGCCGGGCTTGGCCGGTCAGGGCGAGTATGGGCATCCAGGCCAGCAGGTCGAGCACCGCACCGGCCTGCGAACCCACGCCGCGACCGCCCTCCGCACGGACACGCGGACACGCGGACAGAGCCCGATGCGCTTCTCCACCTGGAAAGTGCCTCCGGCGGTGGCGGGAACAAGACCTCAGCAATCCTCATTCTCACTGGTCACCCGTCTGATCCCACGGCCGTCGCGCCGGACGCGACCTGCAGATACAGGTCAGCACTCTTCATCCGAGACGTGCGCTCCGCAGCAACGTCCAGGACCCTCCACAGGTCCCATCTGTGCAGGTCAGGAGCGCTCCTCGCACCTCTGATAAAGCGGTAGACGGCACTACTCGTGAAAGCCCGAGGCCAACCCCAGCCCATAGCCTCTTCGGTCTTCTTGTTGTTCAGCTCCTCATGGCCGTCGATGCAGCCCTCGTAGCGGCCGTGGATGACCTCCGGGGAGTTGCCCGCACGACGGGCGACCTCGGCCACTGGGACTCCAGCGTTCAACCAGTTCGTGATGCAGGTGTGCCGAAGGTCGTAGGGCCTGTGCGCGAGCAGGGATCCGTCTCGTCCGGTGGGAGCGCGATCGGTCTTGCTTCCTGCCACACCCGCCAGTAGCTGGACGCGCCCAGCACGCCACCGCGCTCGTTGGCGAAGAGACTGCCGTCCTTGGCCGTACCGAACTCCTCGACGTGCTCACGGAGCATCGCGACCAGGAGCGGCGGTATGGGCACAGGCCGGTGGGCGTTGATCTCACGCGACTTGAGCCCCCGCTTGTCGTGGCGCTGCCCCGAATCGGTCCCCTTCTTGCCGAACACCGGGCGGGTTTCCCGAAGTGTGACGGTCCCCCAGCCCGTCTCAGGCACGTAGCAGTCCTTCACTCGCAACCCGGCCGCTTCCGCTGACCTCCTTGCGGCGTGGAGCTGGCAGCCGAAGAAGGCGACCAGGCGACGACCGCGATTGCGGTGCACGGACCGCACGTACGAAACCGCCGTGAGGAGTGAAGGCCGACTGGTCCCGACCGGGCCGGTCAGCCGGCTCACTCCAGTAAGGCATAAAGGGAGGATCGGCGGTAGGATGAGTAGCATGGGTGAGCCTACCGGTAAGTACTCGATCACCATGCCTCGGGACATCGCTGAGGCCGCCAAGGCCCGCAGTGGCCCTTCCGGCCTGTCTGCTTACGTGGCTGCCGCCGTAGCCCGCCAGATCGAGCGGGACAACCTCAACGAAATCATCCAGGTCGCCGAGGCCGAGCACGGGCCCGTGACGGACGAGGAGATCCAGGCGCTGCGCGACCAGCTCCACCAGGCCCGTCGGCAACAGACAGGCGGCTCGAGCGCCGCGTGACCCGATCCCCCGCCGCGCCCGGCGGCACGCTGGTCCTGGACAGCGAGGGACTGGCCAAGGCCGTCCTTCGCGACCGCACGGTCACCGGCTGGCTCGCCCTGGCCCGCGCCGACGACCTGCGCGTCATCACCTCCGCAGCCACCCTCGTCGAGGTGGTCCACGCTCGGATCAACCGCCCGGCCCTGGAGTGGACCCTGTCCCGCCTGGTCATCGAGCCGGTCACCGAGCCCATCGCCCGCCACGCCGCCGCACTCCTTGCCGACGCCGGCCTGCACGGCCACAAGCACGCCATCGACGCCATGCTCGGGGCCACCGCCCTCAACGCCCCCGGCCCCGTGACCATCCTGACCTCCGATCCGGAGGACCTCACGGCGCTGTGCGGTGGGCACGCCACCGTCATCAAAATCTGATCCTTCCGCCCGAAATCTGGGCTGAGCCAGGTGGTCCGATGGCGGCTGGGGTACAGCCAGCACACAGGTTCGGAGTTTGGGGTGCTTCCGGAGTGGTGAGGCGCCCCGGATGCACGAGCAACCTGTCACCGTGGCCCCTCGGGAAAGGCCCGCAGCGCAGCGTCCCCCGGGGCGTGACGCGTTCTTCGACAACGCCAAGTACCTCGCGATCGTGCTGGTCGCCGTGGGGCATGCGTGGGAGCCGTTGCGGGACGGGAGTCGGGCGGTGTCCGCGCTGTACCTGGTCGTATACGCCTTTCACATGCCGGCGTTCATCGTCGTCTCCGGCTACTTCTCGCGGAACTTCGACGCGAGTCCGGGGCGGTTGCGGCGGCTGGTGACCGGACTCGTCGTGCCGTACGTCGTGTTCGAGACGGCGTACACCTTCTTCACGCGGTGGACGGACCAGGTGCCGGACCGGCCGGTGAGTCTGCTGGATCCGCTGTACCTGACGTGGTTCCTGGTGGCGTTGTTCGTGTGGCGGCTGAGCACCCCCCTCTGGATGCGGATGCGTCATCCGGTGCCGGTCGCCCTCGCCGTGGCGATGCTCGCGACGGTCACGCCCTCCATCGGTGACGACCTCGATCTGCAGCGGGTGCTGCAGTTCCTGCCGTACTTCGTGCTGGGGCTGTCGCTCAGGCCCGAGCACTTCCTGCTGGTCCGTCGGCGGGCGGTTCGGCTGCTCGCCGGGCCGGTGTTCGCGGGCGCGCTCGTGGCGGCCTACTGGGTGGTGCCGCGGATGAGCGCGGCGTGGCTCTACCACCGGGACAGCGCCCAGGAGTTGGGCGCGCCCGCCTGGTCGGGGCCGGTGATGACGCTGGTCGCCTTCGGATGCTCGCTCGCCTTGGTCGGGTGCTTCCTCGCACTCGTCCCCGGACGACGGACCTGGTTCACCGCGCTGGGCGCAGGGACGCTCTACGGCTACCTGCTGCACGGTTTCCTCGTCCAGGGCGCCCGGTTCTGGGGCTGGTTCGGGCCCGCCTGGGTCCACGGGCCGCTCGGCGTGGGCGCGGTCGCCCTCGTCGCCGCCGGGGTCGTGACCGCACTGTGCACGCCACCGGTCCGGCGCGCCCTGCGGTGCGTGGTGGAACCGGAGATGCGGTGGGCATTCCGGCGGGATGCGGCCCAACCGGCACGCGTCTGAGGGACGTTGACCGCGCGACGACGGGACGGTGGCTCGCGCGCCGTCCCGTGCGGGGCGCATCCGGCCGACTTGCTTCGACGGCCTCGCGGTGACGGCGGGGAGCGACCACCCCGGCCGACTCGCCACAGAGGTCGGTTCCCCCGGGACAGCCAACGGCCCCTGTCAACGGCACCTGTCCCTGCACGGCCGACCTCCCTCGGCAAAGCGACCGCCCCACGCCGGGGTACGCAAGCCCCCTCCCCGGGACCACCCACGGCACGCCCCACAACGCAACGGCCGATCAGGCGCGCACCCGTCCCAGGCGGCGCGTCTCTGTCCGGCCTACTTCGACGGCCGCGCGGCGACCGACGGGACCGGGCTCGGCGCGGTGGTGGGCTTCGCCGGGGCGGGGCTCGGGGCGGGGCTCGGGGCGGTCGAGGGCCGCTCGCTCGGCACCGCCGTCGGTGCCGGACTCGGCGCGGTCCCCGGGGCAGATGGCACCGGACTCGGCACCGTCGCCGGCGCGGACGGGACCGGGCTCGGCGCGGACGGGCTCCCCGACACCACGGGGGACGGGACCGCGGAAGGCACCGTCGAGGGTGCCGTGGACGGGACGGGCGAGGGGGCGGTGGAAGGCGCCGAACTGGCCGTCGGCGTGGCGGAGCCGGTCGCGGCGCCCGCGACCGCGGCCCAGCCCGCCACGGCGACGGCGCTTCCCGCGAGGACGCCGATCAGCAGACGGCGGGTGGGTCGGATGCCATGGCGATTCGTCAAGGGTGCTCCTCGGTGGTCGGGTCGGTTGCGTGAGAGGAGTACGGGGCGACGGCCGGGGCGGGTTGCACGGACCGGGGCGGAAACTTTTCTCGCGGGGGCGTGCAACCTCGCGGCGCGTCTCGCCGTACCTCTGAAGGACAGGTGTGACGGGTTCGGCGGAGGGTCGGGGCGGGTGCGGGAAGCAGTCCGGGAGCGGGAGTTCCGGGAGTTCGCCGAGGCCCGGCAGGGGCAGCTCAGACGCAGCGCGTATCTGCTGTGCGGGGACTGGCACCAGGCCCAGGACCTCACCCAGACGACGTTGATGAAGCTGTACGCCTCCTGGGGCCGGATCCGCCGCGACGGCAATGTCGAGGCCTACGCCCGTACGATCCTCACCCGCGCCTTCATCGACCAGTACCGCAAACGGAGTTGGCGGGAGGAGCCGACGGAGGAGGTTCCGGAGCCGGCGTCCGCCGAGCCGCCGGACACACCCGAACTGCGGCTGGTGATGCAGGCCGCGCTGATGGAACTGCCGCCCCGCTACCGGGCGGTCCTGGTACTGCGGTTCTGGGAGGACTGGAGTGTGGAGCAGACCGCCGAGGCGCTGCGCGTGACCCCGGGCACGGTCAAGAGCCAGAGCGCCCGCGGGCTGGTCCGGCTGCGCGGGCTCGTCGAGGGCCTGGCGGGCGAGACGAGCGGGAGGTGAGGCGGGAGGTGAGGCGGGAGATGTACGACTCGGACGCGTACGGGGAGGAGACGTACGGGGAGGGCGAGTACGGGGAGGGTGCCCGCGTGCGGAGCGCCTTCGAGGCCGTCCTCGACGGCTCTCGGGAGCCGGCCCTGCCCAGCGTCACCGACGCGGCCGTCGTCGGCGGTCGGCGGATCCGGCGTCGTCGTACGGCGGTCTCGGGCGCCGTGGGAGCACTCGTGGCTGCCGCCCTCACGGCCGGGATCGTGGCCGCGCTGCCCGGTACGGACCCCGGCCGCTCCTCGGTGCCGCTGGCCCCGGCGGGCAGTCCCCCGCCCGCCGACAGCGGCCCGCTGTCGCCGTCGGCCGTCCCGTCCGAACCGTCGACCGTGCCCACGCCGAGGCCCGGCACCTCCGGGATCTCCACGGGTGACGCACCCCTGTCCTCGCCCGCCCCGTGACGGTCGGCGGGCCCGGGAGACGAGGAACGCCCCCGGTACCCGCACAGCCGTGTGACAAGATGCTTCGGTCATGCCCCACCAGAAAGGGACGATTCCCATGTCCAGGGTCGAGCTGACCACTAATTTCGGCCGTATCGTCCTCGAGCTCGCCGACGCCGAGGCCCCCAAGACCGTCGAGAACTTCCTGAAGTACGTCGGCAACGGGCACTACGACGGCACGATCTTCCACCGGGTGATCGACGGCTTCATGGTCCAGGGCGGTGGCTTCACTCCGGACATGGTGCAGAAGCCCACCCTCGCGCCGGTCCCGAACGAGGCCGACAACGGTCTGAAGAACACCGCGTACACCGTGGCGATGGCGCGCACCAGCGACCCGCACTCGGCGACCGCGCAGTTCTTCGTCAACGTCTCGGACAACGAGTTCCTCAACTTCACGGCCAAGACCCCGAACGGCTGGGGTTACACCGTGTTCGGCAAGGTCGCCGAGGGCCAGGACGTCGTCGACCAGATCAAGGGTGTGCGGACCGGCAGCAGCCGCGGTCACGGTGACGTGCCGACGCAGCCGGTGATCATCGAGTCCGCGAAGGTCGTCGACTGACCTCGCCCCCACGCTGACGCGGCCTGCGCGGTGCCCTCGGCAGCGCGCAGGTCACGCGGTCCGTTTGCGGGCGGTCGTCTTCTTGGCCGCCGTCTTCTTCGCGCTCGTCGTCTTCGCGCTCGTCGTCTTCTTCGCGGACGCCGACGCCGTCTTCTTCGTCCCCTGTGACGACTTCGCCGTCGTCTTCTTGGCGGCCGCGGTCTTCTTCGTGGCCGCCGTGGACTTCTTGCCACCCGTCTGCTTCGGCGCCGCCCGTGCCGACTTGCGCTGCGGCAGGCGCCTGACCTCCCCCGGCTCCTCGCCCCGCGACTCCTTCGCCTCCCGCACGCTCTTCTCCAGGGCGGCCATGAGGTCGAGGACCTTGCCGCTGCGGGCCGGTTCGGGGGCCTCCGGCGGGGCCTCGCCGGCGGCCTTCGCGGCGACGACCTCCTCCAGGGCCTCGCGGTACTCGTCGTGGAGTTCGTCGAGGTCGATCTCGCCGAGGGTGTCCATGAGGGCGTCGGCGAGGTCGAGTTCCTTGTCGCTGACGGTGACCTTGGTGTCGGGGGCGAGTCCCTCGGGTGCGCGGACCTCGTCCGGCCACAGCAGCCCGTGCAGGGCGATGGCGTCCTCGACCACCCGCAGCATGCCGAGGCGTTCGCGGCCGCGCAGCGCGTACTTGGCGATGGCCACCTTGTTGCTGCGCTTCAAGGCCTCCCTGAGCAGGGTGTACGGCTTGGCGGCAGGGGCGCCCCCTGCCTGGAGGTAGTACGCGGCATCCATCTGGAGCGGGTCGATCCGGTCGCCCGGCACGAAGGCCACGATCTCGATCGTCTTCGCCGTCGGGAGCGGCAGATGGGACAGGTCCTCGTCCGTGATCGGGATGATCGTGCCGTCCGCGTCCTCGTAGCCCTTGCCGATCTCCGACTGGGTGACTTCGCGGTCCTCCAGTTCGCAGACCTTGCGGTAGCGGATGCGGCCACCGTCCTCGGTGTGGATCTGGCGGAAGGAGATCGAGTGGCTCTCGGTGGCGTTCACCAGCTTGATCGGAATGCTGACCAGGCCGAACGAGATGGCGCCGTTCCATATGGATCTCACCAGCGGAACCCTTTCTGCGGTATTACACCGTTTCATGCCGTTTCATCAGGTATGCGTGAGATTCTCATCGTATGACGCCGATCACAGAGGTGGAGGGGCGACGGCTCGCGCTCAGCAATCTGGAGAAGGTGCTGTATCCGGCCACCGGCTTCACCAAGGGCGAGGTACTGCACTACTACGCCACCGCCGCCGATGTCCTCCTCCCCCATCTGCGTGACCGTGCCGTCTCCTTCCTGCGCTACCCGGACGGCCCCGACGGCCAGGTCTTCTTCACCAAGAACGTCCCCCCGGGTACGCCCGACTGGGTCACCACGGCCGAGGTCCCCCGCTCGGAGGGGCCGGCCCGGATGGTCCTGGTCCAGGACCTGGCGAGCCTGATGTGGGCGGCCAACCTGGTGACGGAGTTCCACACCCACCAGTGGCTGGTCGACGCCCCCGAGGAGGCCGACCGCCTGGTCCTCGACCTGGACCCGGGCTCCCCCGCGACGATCGTCGAGTGCTGCGAGGTCGCCCTGTGGCTCAGGGAGCGGCTGGCGGCGGACGGGATCGAGGCGTACCCGAAGACCGCCGGGTCGAAGGGACTGCATCTGCTGGCGGCGGTGCGGGGGGCGTCGTCCGACCAGGTGTCGGAGTACGCCAAGCAGCTCGCCGTGGAGGCGGAGCGGGCGATGCCGCGGCTGGCCCTGCACCGGATGACCCGCAGTCTGCGCCCCGGGAAGGTGTTCGTGGACTGGAGCCAGAACGCCGCCCGCAAGACGACGGCCACGCCGTACACGCTGCGGGCCCGGGCCCTCCCCCTGGTGTCGGCGCCGGTGACCTGGACGGAGGTCGAGGAGTGCACGGCGCCCGGCCGACTGGCCTTCCAGGCCGGGGACATGGGGCCTCGGCTGCAGGACTACGGCGATCTGCTGGCCCCGTTGCTGGACGGTGAGCGGGCGTCACGGTTGCCGTAGGGCGCGCGGCGGGGGTGCCGGGGCGGGCTGTCGGGCGGCTGCGGGCGGTGGGGGCTTGTCGCGCAGTTCCCCGCGCCCCCGGGTGGGCTGCGGTGGACGGTGTTCAGGCCTTGCCGTCCCGGTGCCTCGGGGTGGGCTCAGCCGACGTATTCATGTCCTGCTCTCCCCGCACTCCCAGACAGGCGACCCAGCCCACGGCGCTCGCGCCCCGCCCGCCCCGCGCCCCCGGGTGGGCTGCGGTGGACGGTGTTCAGGCCTTGCCGTCCCGGTGCCTCGGGGTGGGCTCAGCCGACGTATTCATGCCCTGCTCTCCCCGCACTCCCAGACAGGCGGCCCAGCCCACGGCGCTCACGCCCCGCCCGCCCCGCGCCCCCGGGTGGGCTGCGGTGGACGTGTTCAGACCTTGTCCCACGTATGCCGGTCCCTCGCCATCGCGTGCAGGGCCTCCACGTCCGCCGGTTTGAGGACGCCGCCGAGGCGGGTGAGGCCTTCCAGGTCCGTGTCGCTGAGGACGCGGACCTCGCGGGGCGGGAGGGTGACGGCGATGGCGGAGGCGCCGACGAGGGCGAGCACCGGGTGGACCTCGGCCGTCAGGGCGTAGGAGGCGCGGTCGGCGTCGGCGCGGACGCGGCGCAGCAGCGGCTGGGGGTCACGGCGGCCGAGGGCGACCATCGGGTCGGCGATCGTGACCCGTTGCTTGCGGACGTACAGCGTGTGCACGGCGAACAGTCCGGCGGGTCCGATCGCCAGATGGTGGACCCGGTCGCCGCCGGGGAGCGGGACGGAGTGCAGGGTGTGCCAGCCCGCGCCGTCGAGGCGGTCCAGCGCCTCGCCCACGATCTGCTCGGCCTCCAGCGCGCGCCGACGCGGATCGCGGCGGATCCGGCGCGCGGGCCCGGGGTCCCGGTCCAGGGCGACATGGAGGGCCTCGCCGGGCCGGTTGGGCGCGAGGTCGTCGTCCGGGTGGAGGGAGAGCCGGGCCAGTTCGGCGGGCGTCGGCACCGGGGGCGGGCCCACGGCCACCCGGCCGGTCAGGAAGGGCCCGAGGACATCGAGCACGTCCTCTCGGCGGTCCTCGCTCAGCAGATTGATCCGGGCCGCCTCACGGTCGTACCAGGCGATGTTCCTGCCGTCCGTGAGGCAGACGTACAGCCGTTCCTGACCATGGCGCCAGGTCGGCACCACGCGCAGTCCGCTCATGCGCCATCACCCCATGGACCATGGGAACAGGCGGGGTGCTGCGCAGGCAAGAAGCCGGTTACCTTTGGGGTGAGTCGCAGCGAGTTGCAATGAGTTGCAGGGCTTGGCGCAGGGGCTTGGGGAGGCGCTGTTGCGGACCCGCAGGAAGCAACCCGAGGTACCGGCTCCGGAGCGGGCGTGGGACGAGATCGTGCCCGGCCTGTGGATGGGCGGACACGAGTTCCGGGGCCTTTCCGGGCAACGGGAGTTCGCCGTAGTACGGGACGAGTTCGAGGTCGTGCAGACGCTGCTCAGGCTGCCGGGCCACGGTCCCGATCCCGGCGTCGAGCACCATGTGTGGCCGATCCCGGACGGCCCGCTGGACGGGACCCAGCTCGCGGGCGTGATGCGCCTGGCACAGGCCGCGAGCGACGCACTGGACGAGGGCCGCAAGGTCCTCGTCCGCTGTTACCACGGCTACAACCGCTCGGGCCTGGTCGTCGCGCACGCCCTGGTCCGCAGGGGGTACACGGCCGACGCGGCGATCCGGCTGATCCGGGGCCGGCGCTCGCCGTGGGCGCTGCACAACGAGCTGTTCGTCGAGTACCTGCGGGCCGGCCTGTCCACGGCCCGGCTGCTGGAGGAGCTGACCGAGTAGGGCCGCCCGGACCCACCGGACGGCAAAAAGGACTTCCGTACGAATAATGTGTACGGGGCCGACACCCCGCATCGACACCCCGGACGGCCCCGACCCCAGGAGCACCGTGCCACCCGCCCGCCGCGCCCCCCGTACGGCCCGCGCCGTAGTCGCCGTCGCCCTGCTGCTCTCGGCGGCGGCGGGCTGTGGCGACGCGGGCGGCCTGGTGGGCGCGGGCTCCACGCCGACCGCGATCAGCCCGGACCGGCTGTGGCCGCGGCTGACGCCCGCCTCCAGCCCGGCCTTCGAGATCGGCGAGGTGGACTCGGAGGTCGTGGCGGGTGTCTCCGTGCCCGGCGACGACATCCACGCGGTGGACCCGGTCGCGCTCGTACGCGCCGAGATCAAGGAGGATCCGGGCACCTACGCCAATGGGGACTACGTCGAGACGGCCCGCCGGATGGCCGACTGCGGGAAGTCGGGGGCGGCCGGCGAGAGGTGCCCGGTCCTGCGGCCGTACTACCGCGACCTGACCGGTGACGGGCACGAGGACCTGACGCTGGGTTTCCGGCAGCTGCCCGGCCATGTCACCGCGGTACGCGTCTACACCGTGGAGAAGCACCGGCTGGTGCGGGTCATGCGCTGGGAGGACGCGGTCAGCGGGGTCGAGCTGGCCGGGCGGTCGGTGATCATCCGTTCGCCGTCCGAGGTGGCCGGATACGAGTACCGGCTCCAGTGGACCTGGGACCCGCAGCAGAAGTCGATGCTCCTCACGCACGACGAGATGCTGCGCACCGGCAGCCGCGCCCTCGGGGCCGCGCCGGGCCCGGCGCCCAGCCCGTCCAACCCGTCCAGCCCGTCCAGCCCGCCGAGCCCGTCGAGCCCGTCCGCGAGCGCGCGATGAGACTCGCGCTGCCCCGCTGGTCCGGCACGCTCGCCGTGAAGGCCGCCGTGTTCATCACCGTGATGTGCTGCGCGCTGGCCGCGCTGCTCGGTGTCCTCGTGCATGTCTCGGTGACGAACCAGACCGTCGGCGAGGCCCGTGACCTGGCGCTGAGCCGGCTGCGGGAGGCGACCGAGGCGTACGAGGCCGGGGAAATGCTGGAGTGGGACGCGGGCGTGGATCCGCCGGACCTGCCGGCGTCGCTGCGGACCCTGGCGCTGGCCGGTGACCGCGGCACGATGGTCGGCGAGCACCGCGGCCGCCCCGCCATGTGGGCGGCGGGGCCGGTGGACGGGAACCGGGCGCTGGCCGTGGAGGTCGACTACTCCCAGGGCGCGCGGACGATCGCGGGCCTTGACCGGGCGATCCTGTGGTCCTCGGCGCTGGCGATCACGACGACGCTGCTGGTGGGGGCGTTCGCGGTCACCCGGGTGACGAAACGGCTGCACACCACCGCCCGGGTGGCCCGGCGGATCAGCGCGGGCGACCTCGACGCGCGGGTCGACGATCCCCGTACGAAGGATGCGACGCGGCCGCAGGACGAGGTGGCCGCGGTGGCCGCCGCGCTGGACACCATGGCGGGGTCCTTGCAGGGGAAGCTGCTGAGCGAGCAGCGGTTCACCGCGGATGTGGCGCACGAGTTGCGCACGCCGTTGACGGGGCTGCACGCGGCGGCCGAGTTGTTGCCGCCGGGGCGGCCGACCGAGCTGGTGCGCGACCGGGTGGCCGCGTTGCGGACGCTGACGGAGGACCTACTGGAGATCTCCCGGCTGGACACGGGTCGGGAGACGGTGGAGCCGGCCACGGAACGCCTGGCCGCGGTCGCCGAGCGGGTGGTGCGGGCGTCCGGAACCGACACCGAGGTCGTCGTCGTACGGGATCTGGCCGTGGAGACGGATCGGCGGCGGCTGGAGCGGGTGCTGGGCAATCTGGTGGCCAACGCGCACCGGCACGGCCACGGGCCGGTGTCGGTGACGGTCGACGGGGCGGTGGTGACCGTGCGGGACCACGGGGAGGGGTTCCCGGAGTACCTCGTCTCGCACGGGCCGCAGCGGTTCCGTACGGAGGGCGGGGCCCGGGGCCACGGGCTGGGGCTGACCATCGCGGTGGGGCAGGCGGAGGTGCTGGGGGCGCGGCTGTCCTTCTCCAACGCGGAGGACGGCGGGGCGGTCGCGACGCTGACGTTGCGGTAGGCGCTTCTCCTATGGCCCATCTGAGAAGGCGACCCGTCCGCACGCCTCCTAACGTGGCGAACAGTCAGGTTCGCACTCCCCTCACGGAGGTCCCCCCATGTCCCTGCGCTCCCGTTTCCCCATAGCCGTCGCCGCCTGCGCCCTCGCCGTCACCGCCCTCGCCACGCCCGCCGTCGCCGGCGACGAGTGGGGCGACGACCCCCAGAGCGCCTCGGGGAACCACCAGAACCAGAGCCAGAACTCGAACTCGAACTCGGACTGGAACCAGAACTCGAACCAGAATCAGAACCAGAACCAACGCCTGTCCCGGGGCGTGGTGACGGCCAGTTCGCTGGCTCTGCGCAGTGCGCCGAACCGGGGCGGCCAGATCATCCGGTGGGCCGAACGGGGTGAGGTCGTCTCCATCTTCTGCAGGACCAACGGCCAGAGCGTCCAGGGCAACCGCCAGTGGTACCTCCTCACCGACGGCACCTGGGCCTGGGGAGCGGCCCGGTACATCAGGACCATCGGGTCGGCGCCACGCTGGTGCTGACATCCCGGTCACGCTAGGCAGACATCACGCCCTATTTGGGTAAGTTCCGGACATGACCAAGGCCGGAACCACCGTGGCCCCCGCGGACACCTCCGCTCGCGCGGTACGCCTGCCCCACCGCCGTGGCATCGAACTGGCCCTCATCGTCCTCGCCGTCCTGCTGTCGGTGTACGGCTACTGCGCGGTCGGCCTCGCCAGGCACGGCACCGTCCCGCCCGGCGCCGCCGGTTACGGCGCCGGGCTCGGCGTGCTCGCGTTCCTCGCCCATCTGGCGGTGCGCCTGAGGGCGCCGTACGCCGATCCGCTGCTGCTGCCCATCGGCGTGCTGCTCAACGGCCTGGGCCTGGTACTGATCTACCGGCTCGACCTGGAGACGCCCGGCGACCGCGCGGCCCCCACCCAGCTCGTGTGGTCCACGGTCGGGGTGACCCTGTTCATCGTGGTCGTCCTGATGCTGCCCGACCACCGCGTGCTCCAGCGCTACGCCTACGTCTGTGTCGCCGCCGCGCTCGCCCTGCTGATCGTCCCGATCCTGTTCCCCGCCGTGAACGGCGCCCGGATCTGGATCAGGATCGCCGGGTTCTCCATCCAGCCGGGCGAGTTCGCGAAGGTTCTGCTCGCGGTGTTCTTCGCCGCGTATCTCGCGACCAACCGGAACGCGCTGGCGTCCTCCGGGCGGCGGTTCTGGGGGCTTCAGCTGCCCACCGGCCGGGTCCTTGGCCCCCTCCTCGCCATCTGGCTGATCAGCGTCGGGGTCCTCGTCCTGGAGCGGGACCTCGGCACCTCGCTGCTGTTTTTCGGACTGTTCGTCGTCCTGCTGTACGTCGCCACCGGGCTCACCGGCTGGATCGCGCTGGGCCTGCTGCTGGCCGCCGTCGGCGCCTTCGCCGTGGGCTGGCTGGAACCGCATGTGCACACCAGGGTGGAGGACTGGCTGCATCCGTTCGCGTCGATCGAGGCGGGCCAGGGACCGAACCAGCTCGCGCAGTCCCTGTTCGCCTTCGCGGCGGGCGGGGTCCTCGGCACCGGGCTCGGGCTCGGCCACTCCGTCCTGATCGGCTTCGCCGCGAAGTCCGACTTCATCCTGGCGACGGCCGGAGAGGAACTGGGCCTGGCCGGCCTGTCCGCGATCTTCCTGCTGTACGCCCTGCTCGTGGAGCGCGGCTACCGGGCGGGCCTCGCCCTGCGCGACCCCTTCGGACGGCTCCTGGCGACCGGCCTCGCCTCGATCGTCGCGCTCCAGGTGTTCGTGATCGCGGGCGGGGTCGGCGGACTGATCCCGCTCACCGGCATGGCCATGCCGTTCCTCGCGCAGGGCGGCTCGTCGGTCGTCACCAACTGGGCGATCGTCGCCCTGCTGATCAGGGTGAGCGACTCGGCCCACGGCCAGTACGACGACAAGGAGACCCCGTGACGACACGAGGCCCCGGCATGACCCGCTACATCCGGCACGCCGCCTGCTTCTGCGCCCTGCTGCTCGTGGCGCTGCTCGTCAACGCCATCCGCGTCCAGGTCTTCCAGGCCCGCGCCCATGACACGAACCCGGCCAACCGCCGCGAGAACATCGCCCGTTACGGCCGTGAGCGCGGTGACATCCTGGTCGACGGGCGGCCGGTCACCGGGTCCCGGGACACCGGGGAGCAGCTGCGCTACGAACGGACGTACCGGGACGGACCGTTGTACGCGCCGGTCACCGGCTTCGCCTCGCAGGAGTACGGCACGACCCTCCTGGAGCACACCGAGGACCCGGTCCTGTCCGGCTCGGACCCGATGCTGACGCCGTTCCCGCTGTGGAACGACTTCACGAGGAGACGCAACCCGGGCGGAGACGTCGTCACTACGCTCAACGGGGCCGCGCAGCAGGCGGCCTTCCGCGGGCTCGCCGGGCGCAAGGGCGCGGTGGCGGCCCTGGAACCGGCGACGGGACGCGTCCTCGCGCTGGTGTCCTCGCCGTCGTACGACCCCGGGGTGCTGTCGGGCAACAGCCCCGGGGTGGGCCGCTCCTGGGCGTGGCTCAACGCCAACCCGGACAAGCCGATGCTCAACCGGGCGGTACGGCAGACCTATCCGCCCGGTTCGACGTTCAAGGTGGTCACCGCGGCGGCCGCGCTGGACGCGGGGGTGATCAGGGACGTGGACGCGCCGACCGACTCGCCGGCGCCGTACACCCTGCCCGGCACCACCACCTCGCTCAGCAACGAGTCCGACGGCTGCGAGGACCTGTCCCTGCGGGAGGCCTTCCGGTGGTCGTGCAACACGGTGTTCGCGAAACTCGGGGTGGACGTGGGGGTGCGGGACATGACGGCCACCGCGCGCGCCTTCGGCTTCAACGACGACGCCCTGCGGATCCCCTTCTCGGTGGCCCGCAGCACCTTCGACCCGAGCGTCGACCGGGCGCAGCTGGCCCTGTCGTCGATCGGCCAGTACAACACCCGCGCGACCCCGCTCCAGATGGCCATGGTCTCGGCGGCCGTCGCCGACGGCGGGCAGATCCGCACGCCCTATCTGGTGGAGCGGACCACCACGGCCGGCGGCAGCATCGTGGACACGGCGGGCCCGCGTCCGGTGCGGCAGGCGATGACCCCGGAGACGGCCGCCGTGCTGAAGGAGCTCATGACCCAGGTGGTGACCGAGGGCACCGGCACCAACGCGGCCATCCCGGGCGCGATCGTCGGCGGCAAGACCGGCACGGCCCAGCACGGCATCGGCAACGCCGGGATGCCGTACGCCTGGTTCGTGGCGTGGGCGCAGGGTGAGCGGGACATGCAGCCCAAGGTCGCGGTGGCCGTGGTGGTGGAGGACGCGTCGGCGGTCCGGGGGGACATCACGGGGGGCGGGGTGGCGGCGCCGATCGCGCGGGCGGTGATGAAGGCGGTGCTCAACGCCAAGGAGTGAGACAGGGGTTGAGGACCGCCGGGCAGCCGACCTACCGTTCGGTCCATGACTGGAGCCACCGCGTACCAACTCGCCCAGGTGAACATCGGCCGTCTCAAAGCCCCTCTGGACTCGGCGCAGTTGAAGGACTTCGTCGACAACCTCGATCCCGTGAACGCCGACGCGGACGCCGCCGACGGTTTCGTCTGGCGGCTGGAGGGCGATGCCGGCGACGCGACGGACATCGCCGTCTTCGGCGACGAGTGGCTGATCATCAACATGTCGGTGTGGCGCGACGCCGACGCCCTGACGGCGTACATGTACCAGGGCCGGCACCGCGAGATGCTCGCTCGCCGCAGGGAGTTCTTCGAGCGGGTCCAGGAGGCGATGGTGGCCCTGTGGTGGGTCCCGGCCGGACACCGCCCCACGGTCGCCGAGGCGGAGTCCCGCCTGCTGCACCTGCGCACCAACGGGCCTACGCCGTACGCGTTCACGTTGCGGACGCCGTTCCCGGCGCAGGGCGCGGAGCCGGTCACGGCCCTCGAACTCCCCGACGACCTGGGCTGCTCGGTCTAGATCGGCTTCCGCATCTCCGAGCGGATCCGGAGGGTGGTCGCGGCCAGCTTGTCGAGGTCCACGTCCGAGGGGTCGTCCGTGGTCGCGGTGTTCGTCACCTCGAACACCGATCCCGACGTGTTGGCGTCGACCCAGCCACAGAGCGGGAGCGTCACCTTCACACCGCTGTCCGTCCGGGTGCTGACCTCGCAGGTGATCGTGATGCCGCCGGAGCCGGCCGGGTGGAAGTCCTTCGGGGCCACGACGACTTCCGCGCCTTCTCCGTCCCCGCCACCCTTCATCATGTCGTTCCGGCTCCACTCGGGGTCCTTGAACCGGCCGTACAGACCCATCACCACCAGGTCGCCCTTCGCCTCGTCACCGCCGGGGCTGTAATGCCCGTACGCGACACCCGCAAGTTTCACGTCCCAGCCACCGGCGGCCTGTTCCTTGAGCTTTCGACCCTCGGAATCAGAGACGTCCCGAGTGAGTTCGTAGCGGTTGTCCACCAGGGTCTTGGGGAGGGAGAGCCGGTACTTGGCCTCCGGGAAGCCGACGTCGGCCAGCTTCGAGCCGTACACGGCGAACCCCACCACGCTCACGGCGACGAATCCACCGAGAATGCCGAACACGAGTCCGAGCCGCCGCTTCGGTGGGGGCGGCGGGGCCATCGGGGGCACGCCCCAGCCGTAGCCGACGGGCTGCGGCTGCGGCTGTCCGTACGGGCCGGCGGCGTAGGGGCCCTGAGGGGGCTGCTGGCCGTAAGGGTTCTGGGGGGCGTAGGGAGGTGGCGCCCCGTAGGGAGACTGGGGCGGCATAGGCGTGGACACGTCAGCACATTACTGCACGCAGGTGATCCGTCACGCCTCGGCGGCGCCCGCCCGAACGGCCTCCTCCACCTCCGCGACCCGCGCCATCTCTGACCTCGACTCCGGCCTCGAGGACCTGCATGCCGAGGTAGGGCACGGACTCCACGATCCGCGCGGCGCACACCATCGCCTCTCGGTGAACTTCCTCCAGCACTTGGCGCCGTGGACGGAGATGGACTCGTCGGGGGTGCGCAGGCAGCCCCTTTGTAGACGCCGCATCAACAGGTCGCGCGCAGGGGATTGACGGTCTTGCTGACAAGCAGTCTCATAAGAGCCATGACGAGTCTGACAGATGTCGACGCGCTCGAAGGGCTGCGTGACGCCCTCGGCCTGCTCAAGGACCGGGAGCAGGTCGCCGAGCGGCTGCTCGACTCCTCCGCGAAGCACTCCTTGGATCCGGACGAGGAACTGGACTGGGACGCGCCCTTCGAGGAGGGCCTGTGGTTCTGGCCGCCGGAACTGGTCTCGCTGTACGACACCCCGATGTGGCGGCGGATGAGCGAGGAGCAGCGGATCCTGCTCTCCCGGCACGAGGCCGCGGCGCTGGCCTCGCTGGGGATCTGGTTCGAGATCATCCTCATGCAGCTGCTGTGCCGTCACATCTACGACAAGGCGGCCACGAGCGCGCACGTGCGGTACGCGCTCACCGAGATCGAGGACGAGTGCCGGCACTCGAAGATGTTCGCGCGGCTGATCACCCGGGGCGACACGCCCTGGTATCCGGTGAGCCGGGCCCACCAGCAGCTCGGACGGCTGTTCAAGACGATCTCCACGACCCCGGGGTCCTTCACGGCGACGCTGCTCGGTGAGGAGATCCTCGACTGGATGCAGCGGCTGACCTTCCCGGACGAGCGGGTGCAGCCGTTGATCCGGGGGGTCACGCGGATCCACGTGGTGGAGGAGGCACGGCATGTCCGCTACGCCCGCGAGGAGCTGCGGCGGCAAATGGTCTCCGCTCCGCGGTGGTCGCAGGAGTTCACCCGGGTCACGTCCGGGGAGTTCGCGCGGGTCTTCTCCGTGGCGTTCGTGAACCCGGAGGTGTACACGAATGTCGGCCTGGACCAGCGGGCCGCTCTCGCGCAGGTGCAGGCCAGTGGGCACCGGAGGGAGGTCATGCAGACCGGCGCGAAGAGGTTGACCGATTTCTTGGACGACATCGGGGTGCTGCGGGGTGTCGGGCGGAGGCTGTGGAAATCCTCGGGGCTGCTGGCTTGATAGTCGGCTGCGGGCCGGTGGGGGGCTGGTCGCGCAGTTCCCCGCGCCCCTGAACGAACTCAGCTGGACCTGCTCAAGGGGCGCGGGGAACTGCGCGACCAGCCACAACGGACTCGCGGACGGCCGACTACCCTTCGAGGCATGACCCCATCCGCGCCCGCCTACCGCAGACTCGGCGTCGAGGAGCGACGCAGTCAGCTTCTCGAGGCCGCTCTCGGCCTCTTCGCGCACCGCGCCCCCGAGGACGTGTCCCTCGACGACGTGGCGGAAGCGGCCGGAGTCTCCCGTCCCCTCGTCTACCGGTACTTCCCCGGCGGCAAGCAGCAGCTCTACGAGGCCGCGCTCCGGTCCGCCGCCGACGAACTGGAGCAGTGCTTCGACGAACCCCGGGACGGCCCCCTCCTCATCCGCCTCTCCCGCGCCCTCGACCGCTACCTCGCCTTCGTCGACGAGCACGACGCCGGCTTCAGCGCCCTGCTCCAGGGCGGCAGTGTCGTCGAGACGTCCCGGACCACCGCCATCGTCGACGGCGTACGCCGGGCCGCCGCCGAGCACATCCTGCGCCACCTCGGCGTCACCGAGCCCGGCCTGCGGCTGCGCATGACCGTACGGATGTGGATCACCGCGGTGGAGGCGGCCTCCCTGATCTGGCTCGACGAGAGCAAGCAGCCCCCGGTCGGGGAACTGCGCGACTGGCTGGTCGAGCAGTTCGTCGCCGTGCTCTCCGTGACCGCGAACCGCGATCCGCAGACCGCCGCGCTGGTCACGGCGCTTGCGGCGGATGGCTGAGACTGGTGCCGTGAAGAGCGAAGACACCCCCTTCGAGGGCGGTCCCATGGACGGCCGGGTGCTGCCCGTGCTGCTGGGACCGACCGGTCATCCGCCGAAGACGTACCGCATCCCCGTCCCCGACACGGCCGGCGGCCCGGCCACCGTGCTGGTCTACCGCCGGGAGCCCAGGGGGCACACCAGGCTGGGGATCCAGAAGGGGTGGAAGTACACGTACGACCCCGAGGGCAAGGCGAGCGACCGGCTGAAGTGGCCGTGGTCCAAGCCCGACAAGCCCGACAAGCCGGCTGACACCGACGGGTGACGAGGTTGCTCCGAACCGCCCACACCCGGCGCGCGAAGTCGCCGACGCCGCCTGATGCTCACCGTGCGGAACAGAGGGGCTGCTCCGCACCGGAGGTGATGACGTGTCAGGAAGGCTTCTGCGTCTGGTGTGTACGGCGGCGGTGGCGGCCGGTGCCGTCCTCGCACCGCTGCCCGCGGCGGCCGCACCCGAGCCGGAGCCGCGGGAGCGTTCCGTCGCCGATCTGCTGACGGACCTTCAGCGGCTGTACCGGCAGGCCGAGCAGGCCACCGAGACCTACAACGCCACCGCGGAGAAGCTGAAGCAGAAGCGCGCCGAGGTGAGCCGCCTGGACGCCGCGCTCTCCAAGGCCCGGCTCTCGCTGCACGACAGCCGGGGTGCCGCGGGGCGGCTGGCCCGCCAGCAGTACCAGAGCAGCACCGACATCTCGCCGTACGTCCGCCTCCTGCTCGCCCGCGACCCCCAGCACGCTCTGGAACAGGGCCATGTCATCGGCCAGTTGGCGCAGGACCGGGCCGAGACCGTGGGCCGCCTGACCGGCACCGAGCACCGCGCCGACGACCTGGCCCGCCGGGCGCGCAAGGCGCTCGACGACCAGCTCACGCTCGCCGCCCGGCAGAAGAGGGACCGGGACGCCGTACGGAAGAAGCTGGCAGGCGTGGAGGAACTTCTCACCTCCCTCACCGCCGAACAGCTCACCAAGCTGGCCGAGTTCGAGGAGAAGGGGGTCGAGAAGGCCCAGCGGGAGCTGACGACGTCGGGCGCCCTGGGCGAGGGTGAGCGCAAGCCGTCGAAGGAGGGCGAGGCGGCCCTGCGGTACGCGCGACGGCAGCTGGGGAAGCCGTACGAGTGGGGCGCGGAGGGCCCGAGGACGTACGACTGCTCAGGCCTGACGTCCGAGGCCTGGAGCCATGCCGGCACCCCGATCCCGAGGACCAGCCAGGAACAGTGGGCGCGGCTGCCGAGGGTCCCGCTGACGGGCCTGCGCCCGGGTGACCTGGTGATCTACTTCCCGGAGGCCACTCACGTGGCGATGTACGTCGGGAACGGCGAGGTCATCGAGGCCCCGAGAACGGGCGAGAAGGTCAAGGTGTCCCCGATCGCGTCCCACCCGCTCCTCGGAGCCGTACGTCCGGACGACGACGGTCAGGCCCCGGCCACCGAAGCCACGTACGCGTCCGCCTTCTCCGGGTCGTAGAAGTAGTTCTCGAAGTCGGCCGGGTCGTCGAAGCCGTTGGCGAAGCGATCCGCCACCGGCTGCAGCTGTCCGGCCGCCCCGATCAGGTTCAGGATGTGCTCCGGCGGCGGGGCGAGCATCGCGTTCGTCCACTTGGTGACGTGCTGGGCGGTGGCCCAGTACCGCTCGAACGTGGCCCGCATCCACTCCTCGTCGAACTCCTTCTCGCCCTGGTCGAGGATCGACGCGAGATAGGAGGCCGCGCACTTGGACGCGGAGTTGGAGCCCTGCCCGGTGATCGGGTCGTTGGCGACGACGACGTCGGCCACGCCCAGGACCAGTCCCCCACCGGGCAGGCGGCCTATGGGGTTGCGCACGGTGGGCGCGTAGCGGCCGGCCAGAGTGGCGCCGGCGTCCGTGAGTTCGACGTTGGTCGCGCGCGCGTACTCCCAGGGCAGGAACTTCTCCATGAGTTCCAGGGTCAGGGAGAGGTGTTCCGCCGGGTCCTTCACGCCGTTGAAGACGTCGAGGGGGCCGCCGGGTATGCCCTCCCAGAACAGGATGTCGGCGCGCCCGGAGGTGGTGAGCGTCGGCATGACGAACAGTTCGCCGACGCCTGGGACGAGGTTGCAGCGGACGGCCTCGGTGTCCGGGTGCTCGGGGCGCGGGCCCAGGCCGTGGACGTAGGAGACGGCGAGGGCGCGCTGCGGCTCGCGGTACGGGGAGCGCTCCGGGTCGCGGGCGAACATCGACACCAGCTCGCCCTTGCCCGCCGAGACCAGGACGAGGTCGTACGTGCGGGAGAAGTAGTCGAGGTCGCCGACCGCCGCGCCGTGGATGACGAGCTGGCCCCCGCGCTGCGCGAACGTCTCCATCCAGCCGGCCATCTTCACGCGCTGGTCGACCGACTGCGCGTACCCGTCGAGTGTGCCCAGCCAGTCGATCGCGCGCTGCGAGGGCCCCGGGTCGAACGAGCCGGGGGCCGCCACCGAGACGCCGAGCCCTTCGATCTTCGGGGCCTGGGACTCCCAGAAGTTCAGCTGGAGATCGCGCTCGTGCTGGAGTGCCGTGTGGAACATGCACTGCGTCGACATGACCCGGCCGGAGCGGATCTCGTCCGCCGTCCGGTTGGACATCAGGGTGACCTCGTACCCGTGCGACTGGAGGCCGAGGGCGAGCTGGAGGCCGGACTGGCCGGCTCCGACGACGAGTATCTTCCGCATGCGGGTGCTGGCTCCTAAAGGTGGACTACTCGGGGGTCTCGTCCAGCGCGTGGCCGACGAGGGACAGCAGGGTCTCGATGACCGAGATCTTCCGCCGCGCGTCCATGATCATGACAGGTATGCGCCGGGGGACGCTGAGTGCCTCCCGCACGTCCTCCGGTTCGAACAGCTCGCTGCCGTCGAAGTGGTTGACCGCGACGACGTACGGCAGTCCGCAGCTCTCGAAGTAGTCGAGGGCGGGAAAGGAGTCCTTGAGGCGGCGGGTGTCGGCCAGGACGACGGCGCCGATCGCGCCCCGCACCAGGTCGTCCCACATGAACCAGAACCGCTCCTGGCCCGGCGTGCCGAACAGGTACAGGACCAGGTCGTCGTCGAGCGTGATGCGGCCGTAGTCCATGGCCACGGTGGTGGTGACCTTCTCCGGGGTGCCGGTGAGGTCGTCGACCTGCTCGCTGGCCTCGGTCATCAGCGCCTCCGTCTGGAGGGGCTCGATCTCCGAGACGGTGCCGACGAGGGTGGTCTTGCCGACGCCGAAGCCGCCGGCCACCACTATCTTCGTGGCGATGGGGGCCCGGGTACGGTCCGTCTGCCAGGACTTGAGGTTGTCGTCGGTGTCCTCGAACGCGAGGTCCCTAAAGGCGACGGAGTCCACTCAGCACCCTTTCCAGCAGAGCGCGGTCGGGACGGCCCGTACCGTGACCGGTCCCGGTGCCGTACACACGGATCTTTCCCTGGTCCGCCAGGTCGCTGAGGAGCACCCGGACCACGCCGAGCGGCATCTTCAGCAGCGCGGCGATCTCGGCCACCGTGCGCATCCGGCGGCACAGTTCGACGATGGCCCGCAGCTCCGGCATGACCGACCTCAGCGAGCCGTTGGTGAGCTGCTTGCGCTCCTCGGGTGCCTCCAGGGCCGCCACGAAGGTCTCCACCAGGAGGACGTGGCCGAAGCGGGTGCGGCCGCCGGTGAGCGAGTACGGCCGTACCCGGGCGGCCTTGCGGTCGCCGCCGCGGACCGGGAGCTCGGGCCTGTTCGTCATCGGGCGCTCCCTGTCGCGTCGTTCTCCAGCGACTGGCGCAGCTCGCTGCGGAGTTCGGGGGTCAGGACGTGTCCGGCGCGGCCCACGAACAGTGCCATGTGGTACGCGACGACGCTCATGTCGCAGTCCGCGGAGCCGTGCACACCGAGCAGCGAACCGTCGCTGATCGACATCACGAACAGGCTGCCCTCGTCCATCGCGATCATGGTGTGCTTGGTCGTGCCGAAGTCCATGAGCTTCGCGGCGCCGAGGGTGAGGCTGCCGATGCCGGAGACGATGGTCGCGAGGTCGGCGGAGGAGCCGCGCGGGCCAGAGGGCTTCCCCTCACGGGCCTCGCGTGCCTCCGCGTTCCGGTCGGCGTCGGAGGAGAGCAGGAGCAGGCCGTCGGAGGAGACCACGGCGACGGACTGGACGCCGGGGACCTCCTCGACGAGGTTGGTCAGCAGGAAGTGGAGATTGCGGGCTTCACGACTCAGTCCGAAGGTACTGGGCGCGGTCAACTGCTTGCCTCCTCGGCTGTGCCCCCCGTGGCTTCTTCGGATGCGGTGCGTTGTGTGCGGTGTTCTGCGGTGGGCAGCTTGGTCTCGCCGGTCTGTTCCTTGATCTCCGCCGCCACGTCGCGGTGGCCGGCCTCCGCCCCCCGGTGGAAGCCGCCGAGCCTGCGGCGGAGTGCGTCGGCGTCCACGGACGCGTTGCGCCGGCGTGGGGCCGGGGCGGTGGGCGCGGTGATCTTGGGCGTGCGCTTGGGGAGGCCCTTGTCGGTGAGGGGTTCCTCGTCGGCGCGGGTGTGTTCGGCCTCGGCTTCGCCGGCGGCCGCGGGTTCGGGTGCCGACGGCGCGTCCGGTGCGGGGGCCGGCTCCTCTTCTGCCGGGACCGGGGCCAGGAGTTCCATCGTCGTCTCGGCGGGAGTCTCCGCCTCCGCGTGGCGTACGGCGGTCTCGGCCAGGGACACCAGGGGGTCGTCGCCCTGCGAACGGGCGCTCAGGACGTTGGAGTTGACCTCGGCGTCCGCGCCGGGGAGGGAGAAGGAGTGGGTCGCGCCGGTGACCGGGCCGGTGCCGGCGGCCGGTACGGCGGAGGTGGGCGCGGCGGTGAGCAGCGGCTTGGGGAGGACCACCACGGCGGCCACACCTCCCTGCTTCTGCTCGCGCAGCTGCACGCGGACGCCGTGCCGGTGGGCGAGGCGGGCCACTACGTACAGGCCGAGGCCCAGTCCCTCGTCGCCCTCGTCGCCCTCGTCGTACGACTCGTAGGCGGCCTCGGGATCGAACTCGGCGAGGCGGGAGTTGAGGGTGGTCATCCGCTCGGCGGTCATGCCGATGCCCTCGTCCTGGACGGAGAGCATGACCTCGCCGCTCTCCAGGAGCCAGCCGGAGACCTCGACGGGCAGGTCGGGCGGGCAGAACGCGGTGGCGTTCTCCATCAGTTCGGCCAGCAGGTGCGAGAGGTCGTCCGCGGCGAAGCCGACCACGTGGGCGTGCGGCGGCAGGGCGGCGATACGGACGCGCTCGTAGCGCTCGATCTCACTGACCGCGGCGCGGACCACGTCGACGAGCGGGACCGGCCCGGCGCTCTGCTGCACGTGTTCGGTGCCGGCCAGGACGAGGAGGTTCTCGCTGTGGCGGCGCATGACCGTGGCGAAGTGGTCGAGCTTGAACAGGGTCGCGAGGCGCTCCGGGTCCTGCTCGCGTTCCTCCAGGCCCTCGATGACGGCGAGCTGCCGCTCGACGAGGCCGAGGGTGCGCAGCGCCAGGTTGACGAAGGTCGCCCCGATGGTGGTGCGCAGCCGCGTCAACTGGGCGGCGGAGTCGGCGAGTTCGCTCTTGAGCTGCTCGCGGGCGTCGGCCATCTTCTGCCGCTGGCCGACCAGGTGCTTGCGGTCGGACTCCAGGGTGGTGATCCGCTCGGCGAGCGCGACGGCGTGCGCGTGCAGGGCGTTGACGGAGCGGACGACCTGGGCGAACTCGTCGTTGCGGCCGGTGAAGGAGATCGCTTCCTCGGTGGCGGGGTCCTCGGCCCCGGCCAGCCGGGCGGAGCCGCGGCGCAGCACGGAGAGGGGCCGGGTGAGGGTGCGGGCCATGGCGGTGGCGATGCCGACGGCCAGCAGCATCAGGGCGCCGAGGATCGCGACCCGCAGCTCCAGCGCGGTGACGTCGTCGTCCCGGAGCTGTTCCAGCTCCTTGACCCGGCGGTCGAAGAGCGCGGACTCGGCGCCGCGCATGAGGTCGACGCGGGCGGACAGGGCCGCGTCGAGCTTGGCGGTGCTGGTGCCCAGCTCACCGCCGGTGAGGGTGGGCTGGTCGGTGAGGGCGGCGAGGTACTTGTCGGCGGAGTTGACCTCGGGGCCGGTGACCGTGGAGTCGTAGCGCGCCTTGGCGTCGGCGGGCGCGGAGTCCTGGAAGTCGGCGAGGGCCGCGTCGGAGCGCAGCCGGGCCTGCTGGGCGGCGGCGCTGAGCGCGTCGCGCTGGGCGGCGTCGGCCTTCGAGGAGACCTTCTCGGTGTTCGTCAGGCCGGTGATCGGGTCGTAGACGCTGCGGGTCGTCGTCGGCACGTTGAGCGCCGCGAGCAGCAGTCCGCGGGTGGCGGCGGCCTGCTGTACGGCGGAGTCCAGCTCGGCGAGGGAATAGGCGCCGGAGCCCGCGCGGGCCGGCATCCGCTCGGCCAGTTCCTCGGCGAGGTGGTGCAGTTCGGTGATGGCGGCGGAGTAGGCGTTGTGCGTCTCGAGGGCGGTGGTCTTGCCGGTGAGCGCGGAGCGCCGTACGGCGGCGATGTCGTCGAGGTCGGCGCGCAGGGTGGCGGACAGGTCGCTGTCGGCGCGCAGTTCCTCGGCCTGGCGGTCGACACGGGCGCTCGACTGCTCGCCTGGCGCCTTCGACCTGGGCCGTCCGGCCGCGATGTAGGAGGTGACCTCGTCGCGTTCGTCGGCGAGCGCGTGGGCGAGGTCGAGGGCGTCCTGGGTCTGCTCGGCGAGCGTCACCAGGTCCTGGGAGTCGTGGAGTTCGCCGGAGGCGGTGACGAGGGAGGGGGCGCCTGCCCCGGCTATCGCGGCGGCCACGACGGCGACGGCGAGAATCAGCCGGGTGCGGACGTGGGTGGGGCGGCCCTTGCCGACAGGAGTCCCGGGGTCGGCGGGCGTGGCGGGTGTGCGCTCCGCGCCTGTTCCGGAGGCCGTCTGCTTGCCTGTGCGACGAGGCCGCGTCTTCTGCACCGCTGCTCGCATTCCTGAACTCGTGATACCCATGGGCCCGGGGTGACGCTCCGTCAACTGGTGTACACACCGGGGTACGGTTCCCGACCCTCCCAGCGCCGGTGGGCGGTGGGCGCGCATCGCCTGAGCCGCCACCCGAAGGAGTGAACCCCGGAGGGGAGTTGGTGGGCAAGTTCCTGCGGCACACGCACGGGCCTGGTGCGGCAGGCCGGTTGGACGTCGGCGAGGACCGATGGCAGTATTCGCCACCACGCGCGCCCGGAGTCAGCCATTCCCTCCCAAATCTGGCGTCTGACCTGCGCGACTACGTCAATTCCGTGATCGTTGCCACCCTTTGACGGAGCTTGTGAAGGGCTCGTGCAGACTGGCCGAATGCGTACGGAACTTGCCTCGGAACCCGGCGATGTCCAGCGGCCCAACGAGGACTTCGCGAGTGTCGCGCTCCCCGCTTCCGGACAGGGCGGTGTACTGGTCGCCCTCGACGGGGTCACCCCGCCGACCGGTCCGACGGGCTGTCTGCATTCCGTCCCCTGGTTCACGGCCCGCCTCGGCGGCGCGCTGACCGAACTGGCCGTTTCGCTCGGGGATGTTCCGCCTGCCGAAGTGCTGTCCCGGGCGATCGTGCGCACAGCTGAGACACATGGTGAAGGTTGTGACCTTTCTCACCCGCGTACCCCGCAGGCGACGGTGGTGATGGCGCGGTGGTCCCCGGAGTGGGTCGAGTACCTGGTCCTGTCGGACTCGGCCCTGCTGGTGGAGGCGTCCGACGGCTCGGTCTCGGCCGTCCTGGACGACCGCCTCTCCCGGCTGCCCCGCGCCTCCCTGGCCACGGACGCGCTGATCGACGCCCACCTCCGCAACAAGGAGGGCGGCTTCTTCACGGCGGCGGCGGATCCGTCGGTGGCGGGGCGCGCGGTGACGGGGGTACTGCCGCGGTCGTCGGTCCGCGGCCTGCTGGCGCTGACGGACGGGGCGGCCCGATGGGTGGAGAAGTTCCACGAGGGCGGCTGGCGGGACTGCTTCACCTTCGTGCGCGAGGAGGGGGCGCAGGCGTTGGTGGACCGCGTCCGGGAGCTGGAACGGGCGGACGCGGAGACCCGGACCCATTTGGGCCGCAGCAAGACCCACGACGACGCGACGGTGGTGTACGCGGAGCTTTGAGGGCCGTCGATGGGGGGACGGCGCGGAACCATTCTTCCGCGCCTGGTGCACGCGACGGCTTGGGGGGCCGAGCGGTGGGCGGGGTGAGCGGTGGGCGGGGCGGGGTGAGCGGGGCGGGCCCAGCCGGGAAGGGGCGCCGGAGCGGACAGCCGTGCGATGTGGTCGACGGGGTCGCCCTGACCGCGCCGACCGGCGCGACGGCTCGGACGCCTAGCCGCTACAGACTCACCCCGAGCCATGTACAGCCGAGACAGCCGCCGGAACTGTGGGCGAGGGCGACCGGGCGAGCGGCGCGGGAACCGTGACCGCACCGATCGGCACGGCAGGCGCCGCCCGGTGCGGACTGCGATCCGGCGCGCTCGACTGCTTCAGCCCGCCACCGCCACGACACCCGCCCCGACCTGCTCGGCAACATCGACCCGGCACGTCACGACAGGCCCCCGCCCGGAACAGCCACACTCGACCACCCCGCCCCGGCACCACCACGACACCCGTCCGGCCGAAGCGGACGCCTGCTCGGCCCGCTCGGCGGCATCGCACCGGCGCCGGTACAAGGGACGCGCCCGCTCACTTCACCCGGCAGTACGGCCGCCCGTGCGGTGTTCGGGGGCGGCGGCCTACCTCTCCATGCCCCTGTTCAGCTGGTGCAACAGCCGCGCCAGTTCGGTGACCTCCCCCGGATCCCAGTGCGCCAGTCGGCCCGCGTACCGGGCCCGGCGTGCGTCGCGGACCCTCTGTACCCGGGAGCGGCCCTCCTCCGTGAGGTCCACCAGCCAGGCACGGCCGTCCGCCGGGTCGGGTTCGCGGGCGACCAGGCCCAGGTCGTCCAGAGCGCGCAGCTGTCGGGACATCGTGGCCTTGCCCACGCCGATGTAGGCGGCCAGTTCGGTGGCTCGCTGACGGCCGCATTCATCCAGACGGACGAGCAGTCCGTAAGCCGCCGACTCCAGGTCGGGGTGGACCTCACGGGCCATCTCCCCCTGGTTGGCCCGGGCGCGGCGCAGCAGGACGGTCAACTCGCGCTCCAGCGCCAGGAATCCGGGCTGGTTCACACCGCTCGGCGCCACATCGGGCCCGCCCCGGCCACCGCCGCCGTCTCCGTCTTCGTGCACGTCAGCCCCTGCCTTGAATTTCCCGGTCGTGAAGGTTTCCGCCAAATTGCGACACCACCGCAGCTCCGTAAGTATTTCGCAGGGCTGGACCAACGGCAGCCGCCGGTCCCTCTTCCCACCCCGTCGTCGCCCTGCGCAGCGTCGTCACCGAGAGGGGGCTGGCATGCCCACGTCAGCCCACCACGGCCTTCCAGTTCCCCGACCGAGCGTCACCGAGCCACTGGAGACACACCATGACCGTGCACAGACCCGAACGGATACGACCCCGACGTCTCTTCCTCGTCGGACTCCTGCTCACCGCGTTCTCCCTGCTCCACACGGCCCCCGCCCCGGCCGCAGAAGCCCCCGATGCCACCGCCACCCCGGCCCGCGGCTCCGCCCACATGGGAATGGGCGTCGTAGCGCATGACGGCGAGGACGGTATGCCCACCGGCACCCGCGCCACCCAGGCGGAGGGCGTCGACGTCGCCAGCTATCAGGGCAACGTCGCCTGGCCGACCCTGTGGAACAGCGGCGTCCGGTGGGCGTACAGCAAGGCGAGCGAGGGGACCTACTACACGAATCCCTACTTCTCCCAGCAGTACTCCGGCTCCTACGACGTCGGGATGATCCGCGGGGCCTACCACTTCGCCACCCCGGACACCACGAACGGCGCCACGCAGGCCGACTACTTCGTCGACCACGGTGGCGGCTGGTCCAAGGGCGGCAGGACCCTGCCCGGGGTGCTCGACATCGAGTGGAACCCGTACGGCGACGCCTGCTTCGACAAGACGCCGGGCGCGATGGTCAGCTGGATCCGTGACTTCCTGAACCAGTACAAGGCACGCACCGGCCGGCAGGCCGTCATCTACACCGCCACCAGCTGGTGGAACCAGTGCACCGGCAGCTACGCCGGCTTCTCCGCCACCCCGCTGTGGGTCGCCCGGTACGCCTCGACGGCCGGCACCCTCCCGGCCGGCTGGAGCACGTACACCATGTGGCAGTACACCTCGTCCGGGCCGACGGTCGGCGACCACGACCGGTTCGACGGCGCCCTGGACCGCGTACAGGCGCTCGCCAACGGCTGACCCTCCCCCGCGTACGGCGAAGGCCCGGGCCTCCCTCACGAGAACCCGGGCCTTCACCTCATCCGGTCACCGCGGGCGCAGCCCGCTCGTGGACCACGCCGTCACGCAGCGACCGGAACCTCCGGCGCGGCCCCGTTCGCCGCCGGGGACAGCGCCAGCTCCAGGACCTGGCGGACGTCGGTGACGGCGTGGACGTCGAGCTTGTCCAGCACCTCCGCCGGGACGTCGTCCAGGTCGGCCTCGTTGCGCTTCGGGATGATGACGGTGCTCACCCCGGCGCGGTGCGCGGCGAGCAGCTTCTGCTTCACCCCGCCGATCGGCAGCACCCGCCCGGTCAGCGAGACCTCGCCCGTCATCGCCACGTCCGTGCGGACCAGGCGGCCGGAGAGCAGCGAGGCCAGCGCCGTCGTCATGGTGACGCCCGCGCTCGGACCGTCCTTCGGCACCGCGCCCGCCGGGAAGTGGATGTGCACGCCCCGGTCCTTCAGGTCCCCCACCGGCAGTTCGAGCTCCGCGCCGTGCGAGCGGAGGAAGGACAGGGCGATCTGCGCGCTCTCCTTCATCACGTCACCCAGCTGGCCGGTCAGCGTCAGACCCGCCGCGCCCGTCTCCGGGTCGGCCAGCGACGCCTCGACGAACAGGACGTCCCCGCCCGCTCCGGTGACCGCGAGCCCGGTGGCGACGCCCGGGACCGCCGTACGGCGCTCCGCGGGGTCCTGCGCCGACTCGGGCACGTGGTGCGGTCGGCCGATCAGGCCGCGCAGTTCCTCGTCGGTGACCGTGAACGGCAGTTCGCGCTCGCCGAGTTCGTGCTGGGCCGCCACCTTGCGCAGCAGCCTCGCGATCGACCGCTCCAGGGTGCGGACGCCCGCCTCGCGGGTGTACTCGCCGGCGAGCTTGCGCAGCGCGCTCTCGTCGATGACGACCTCGTCCTTTTCCAGTCCCGCCCGCTCCAGCTGGCGCGGGAGCAGGTGGTCACGGGCGATGACGATCTTCTCGTCCTCGGTGTACCCGTCGAGCCGGACCAGCTCCATCCGGTCGAGCAGCGCCTCCGGGATCGCCTCCAGCACGTTGGCCGTGGCGAGGAAGACGACGTCCGACAGGTCGAGCTCGACCTCCAGGTAGTGGTCGCGGAAGGTGTGGTTCTGCGCCGGGTCCAGGACCTCCAGGAGGGCGGCCGCGGGGTCGCCGCGGAAGTCGGAGCCCACCTTGTCGATCTCGTCGAGCAGGACGACCGGGTTCATCGAACCGGCCTCCTTGATCGCCCGCACGATCCGGCCGGGCAGCGCGCCGACGTACGTCCGCCGGTGACCGCGGATCTCCGCCTCGTCCCGCACACCGCCGAGGGCGACGCGGACGAACTTGCGGCCCATGGCGTGCGCGACGGACTCGCCGAGCGAGGTCTTGCCGACACCGGGAGGCCCGACGAGCGCGAGCACGGCACCGCCGCGCCGCCCGCCGACCACGCCCAGGCCCCGGTCGTTACGGCGCTTGCGCACCGCCAGGTACTCGGTGATCCGCTCCTTCACGTCCTCCAGGCCCGCGTGCTCGGCGTCGAGGATCGCCTTGGCGCCCTGGATGTCGTACGCGTCCTCGGTCCGTTCGTTCCACGGCAGTTCGAGGACGGTGTCCAGCCAGGTGCGGATCCAGGAGCCCTCCGGGGACTGGTCGGAGGACCGCTCCAGCTTGTCGACCTCCTTGAGGGCGGCTTCCCGCACCTTCTCGGGCAGGTCGGCGGCCTCCACGCGGGCGCGGTAGTCGTCGGACTCCTCGCCCTCCTGCTCGCCGTTGAGATCGCGCAGTTCCTTGCGTACGGCTTCCAGCTGACGGCGGAGCAGGAACTCCCGCTGCTGCTTGTCGACGCCCTCCTGGACGTCCTTCGCGATGGTCTCGGCCACGTCCTGCTCGGCGAGGTGGTCGCGAAGCTGCTGGGTGGCGAGCTTGAGGCGGGCGATCGGGTCGGCCGTCTCCAGCAGTTCGACCTTCTGCTCGGTGGTCAGGAAGGGCGAGTAACCGGAGTTGTCGGCGAGGGTGGAGATGTCGTCGATGGCCTGCACCCGGTCCACGACCTGCCAGGCGCCGCGCTTGCGCAGCCAGGCGGTGGCGAGTGCCTTGTACTCCTTGACCAGTTCGGTCGCGTGCCCGGGCAGCGGGTCGGGGACGGTCTGCTCGACCGTGGTCCCCTCGACCCACAGGGCGGCGCCCGGGCCGGTGGTCCCCGCACCGATCTTCACCCTGCTCCGGCCGCGGATGAGCGCGCCGGGGTCGCCGTCGGCCAGCCGGCCGACCTGCTCGACGGTGCCGAGCACACCGGTGCTCGCGTAGGTGCCGTCGATGCGGGGCACCAGGAGGACCTTCGGCTTTCCGGGTTCCGAGCGGGCGGCGGCCTGGGCGGCCTCCACCGCGGCGCGGACGTCGGTGTCGTTCAGGTCCAGCGGGACCACCATTCCGGGCAGCACGACCTCGTCGTCGAGCGGCAGCACAGGCAGAGTGAGCGGTGTGGACGTCGAAGCCATGATCTCCCCTTCGGCAGTCAAGTTGAGCTATGCCGACTCAATGCACATGCGCCGTCGAATGTTCCCCAGCCGCTTGCCTGTTCGCTGTCGGCGATCACGACTGCCGGAATCGACGGTTCCGGACCTACCGTCATCTTGTAATAGACACATGTAGTCATCGGTCATTACAGGGGGTTTGTCGTGGACGGAGTCGTACAGGCGTGGGTGACCGGCTGGGTGGTGTCCCGCGGGGCTGCCCCGCCGGAGCCTGAGCCGTGGGGGTTCACCGTCGACGTGGGGCAGCTCGCGCAGGTCTCGCGGCATGTCTTCGAGGCGCTGGGCGACGGCGTGGACGAGGAGCTCGTGCGCAAGGTCGCGGACGGGGTGACGGGCGCCGGGGTGTGGCTCAAGGTGTTCCAGCACCCGGAGGTGGTCGGAGGCTGGCTCGGCGAGGGCTGGTGGGTGGATCCCGAGCCGGGGTATCTGATGACGGTTCCGCTGTCCGCAGCGGAGGGCGGACGTACGCGCGTCCCCGAGGGCTACCGGAAGCGCGTCTGGTCCGTCGGCGGTGTCACGCGCATGCTCGTCGCCGCGCCCGACGGCTCCCTCGCGGCGCGCGGCCAGACCGCCCCGACCGGCGCGACCGCCGTCTTCGACCAGATCGAGACCGCGCCCTCGCACCGGCGCCTGGGCCTGGGCAGCGTCGTCATGCGCACCCTCCAGGCCGCGGCGGCGGCCGCCGGGGCGCACACCGGCGTCCTCGCCGGAACCCCGGCGGGACGGGCGCTGTACGAGTCTCTGGGCTGGCATGTGGAGGCTCCGCTCACCAGTGCGAAGTTCGTGGGACCGGACGCTGGGTGACCGTCCGTCACCGCCCGCGGAAAACCCGGGGCGGCCGCGGAGGGCCTCTGTCATGCTGCGCCGGTGATCACCCCGATCCCTCCGGTGTTCCCGCCGGCCGCATGGCGGACAACACCCAGCCGGTCCTCGCTCTTCCCGGCGGCCTGGAGCGGTGGAACCCGCTGCCGACACCGACCGAGGACGAGGCACGCGCGTATCAGGCGGATGCGTCGACCTCGACCGGGGGCACGCCGGGATCGCGAGGCCTCTGCCGGGTAGCGGAGAAAGCCGGCTGCGACCCACACGACCTACACGACTGGGGGAACGAAACGACCATGCCCACCACCCACATACAGCCCCTCCTCTCCGCCTACGACGACCAGATGCGCGGCGCTCCCCCGACCCCGCCCGCCGGGGTGACGTACGAGCAGGACGGACCGCTGCTGCGGATCGTCGGCCAGTTCCGCGGGTTGGTGAGCGGGCCGCGTGACCTCGGCGTGGCGGGTGACGCGCTCGACGAACTCATCGCGCGGCAACGGGAGTTCTTCGCGGCGCGCGGTGAGGCCGTCGAGTGGAAGACCCGCTCCCACGACACCCCGGCCGACCTCACCGAACGACTGACCGCGGCCGGTTTCGTGCCCGAGGAGCGGGAGACGGTACTGGTCGGCCGGGCCGCCGAGATGGCCGTAGGAGAGCCCGTGCCGCCGGACGGCGTCACCGTGCGCCGGGTCACGGCGGACGCCGACATGCGGCGGATCGCCGCGATGGAGTCGGCGGTCTGGGGCCAGGACTGGAGCTGGCTCGCCGACGACCTGATCGGCCGGGTCGCCACCGCGCCGGACGACATCGCGGTGTACGTCGCCGAGGCGGACGGCGAAGTGGTGTGCGCCGCCTGGCTGGTGTTCCGCCCGGGCACGGAGTTCGCGAGCCTGTGGGGCGGTTCCACCCTGGCCGAGTGGCGGGGCAGGGGCATCTACCGCGCCCTGGTCGCCGTACGCGCCGCGCTCGCCGTCTCCCGCGGGGTCACCTGGCTGCACGTGGACGCGTCGGACGACAGCGCGCCCATCCTGCGCCGGCTCGGCCTGCACGCGGTGACCACGACCACGCCGTACGTCTGGACACCACCGGCCCGCTGACACGGGGTCACCGGGACGGCGGCGGCCTCGGGCCTGACCGGCGGCTAACCGGCGGCGACGGGCTGCCGGTCCGGGTACCGGCGCCGTACCAGCGGCCAGGTCGCGATCCCGATCGTCAGGGCGATCGGATGACCCCAGTCGGTCAGCGGGTCGGTGAACGCGATCAGATCGGTCACCAGCACCCAGCCGAAGAGAGCGAGCAACGGCCAGCGCAGCCACGGCCCGAGCAGCCCCGCCAGCGCGCCGAGGCTCGCGGCCACGCCGAAGCTGACGCCGTAGTCGAGGCGGTGCAGCGAACTGGCGGGCAGCTGCCCGACCAGGACCGCGAGGCCTACGGGGACCTCCGTCGCGAGGGTCGCCCCGATGTGCCCGAGCAGGAAGACACCGGCCGTGCGCACGCCACCGATCCGGCGCTCCAGCGCGGTGAGGACGACCAGCAGGGCGAGTGCGTACGGCGAGAGGACCCCGCCCGCGATCCACAACGCGCTGGCCACCAGCACCAGTACGGGCATGCGCACGAGGTGCGCGACATCGGTGCTGGAGCCCTGGTGCAGGGTGTGCGCGACGGCGGGGTCCAGCTGCGCGGCGACCAGGGAGACAACGACCAGGACGGCGCCGTAGACGAAGGTGAACGGCGTTCCGGTCGGGGTGGGGAGCAGCCGCAGGAGCCGGGGGACGCGAGAGCGGGTGTCCAGAGCGGCCGTCGGCGGCGAAGTCACCGGTGTCCCGGTGGCGTCCGTCTCGCCCCGTTCCCGCTGCCGGGGCATCCCGTCGAGCAGTCCGGCCACATCCGGAAAGGACGCGTCCTGTGCTTCCGGGGCAGTTGCTTCGGGAGCGGGTGCGTCGGAGGCGGCTGGGGGCGGCACGGTCCGTTCCAAGGTGAGCTGCTCCTTCCGTCCCACCCCACCCTTCGCGCCCCACCCGCCCGCTGTCTGTGACCTGCGCCACCCCTGCCCCGATTCACAGGGACTTCTCAAGGAACCCCGGCCCGGGTCCCGCACCTGCCAGGATGGGCCGATGCCCACCTCGTACGACATTCCTGAAGTCCTGGACCGTCGCGAGGGCCCGTACGGAGAGGTGGTCCTGCGGCGCCACGGCGAGTTGCTCCAGATCATCGCCAACGGCTGCTTCCTGATGGACACCTCCGACGGACGCTCGGAGCGGATGCTCGTCGACACGGCGCTCGCCGCGCTCGACGACCGGCCGGATCCGCACGTCCTCATCGGCGGCCTCGGCGTCGGCTTCTCGCTCGCACACGCGGCCGCGAACCCGCGCTGGGGCCAGATCACGGTCGTCGAGCGGGAACCGGCGATCATCGACTGGCACCGCGGCGCGGGCCCGCTCTCGGTCCTCTCGGCGCGGGCGCTCGCCGATCCCCGGACGAACATTGTGGAAACGGATCTAGTCGGATTCGTCAATGAGACATGCGCCACTTTTGACGCGCTGTGCCTCGACATCGACAACGGGCCCGACTGGACGGTCACGGACGGCAACCACGGGCTCTACGCGCGTACCGGACTCACAAGTTGCGCAAGGGTGTTGAAGCCGGGCGGCGTACTGGCCGTGTGGTCGGCGAAACCTTCTCCGGAATTTGAGCAATCACTGGCAAATGCCGGGTTCCAGCAGGTACGTACCGAGGAGATCCCGGTTGCCCGGGGAGTACCGGACGTCGTCCATCTCGCCGTCCGACCTGGATAGCAAAGGGGTGATGACTCCCCGTACTCTGCTTCCCTACGCCGATCATTCAAGCGTCAATCGCAGTCATGCGCAGACAAGGAATCACCCCACATGGTTCCGGAAAGCACTCCCCAGGGGCGGGCGATGGAGCAGACACACACCTCCCACAACGGTTCGACGGCCACCCAGGGCGCTCAGCGCCGGGTCCTGGTCGTCGAGGACGACCCGACGATCGTCGACGCCATCGCGACCCGCCTGCGCGCCGAGGGATTCCTCGTGCAAACGGCGGTCGACGGCCCGTCGGCGGTCGACACGGCCGAGGCCTGGCAGCCGGACCTGCTGATCCTCGACATCATGCTGCCCGGCTTCGACGGCCTGGAGGTCTGCCGCCGTGTGCAGGCCGCCCGTCCGGTGCCGGTGCTGATGCTGACGGCCCGTGACGACGAGACCGACATGCTGGTCGGCCTCGGCGTCGGCGCCGACGACTACATGACCAAGCCGTTCTCGATGCGGGAGCTGGCCGCGCGCGTGCACGTGCTGCTGCGGCGCGTCGAGCGGGCCGCACTGGCCGCCGCCACGCCCAGAAGCGGCATTCTGCGGCTCGGCGAGCTGGAGATCGACCACGCGCAGCGCCGGGTGCGGGTGCGTTCGGAGGACGTGCATCTGACGCCCACCGAGTTCGACCTCCTGGTGTGCCTGGCGAACACCCCGCGCGCGGTGCTCTCCCGTGAGCAGCTGCTGGCCGAGGTGTGGGACTGGGCGGACGCGTCCGGCACCCGCACCGTCGACAGCCACATCAAGGCGCTGCGCCGGAAGATCGGCGCCGAGCGGATCCGCACGGTGCACGGCGTCGGCTACGCCCTGGAGACGCCGACGCCATGAGCGAGGGTCCGGCCGGCCGGAGAAGTCCCAGGGAGCCCTGGGGTGGCGTGAGCCCGTTCTCGATCAAGACCAAGCTGGGCGCCCTGGTCGTCATCGCGGTCCTCATCACCACCGGGCTGATGATGATCGCGATGCGCACGGCGACGGAGCTGCGCTTCATCACGGTCTTCTCGATGATCGCCACACTGCTCATTACGCAGTTCGTGGCGCATTCGCTCACCGCGCCCCTGGACGACATGAACGCGGTCGCCCGGTCCATCTCGCACGGCGACTACACCCGCCGGGTCCGCGAGAACCGCCGGGACGAGCTGGGCGACCTGGCCCAGACGATCAACCGCATGGCGGACGACCTGGAGGCCCAGGAACGCCAGCGCAAGGAACTTGTGGCAAATGTCTCCCACGAGCTGCGCACGCCCATCGCGGGCCTGCGGGCGGTGCTGGAGAACATCGTCGACGGTGTCACCCAGGCGGACCCCGAGACCATGCGCACGGCCCTGAAGCAGACCGAGCGGCTCGGCCGGCTGGTGGAGACGCTGCTGGACCTGTCCCGCCTCGACAACGGCGTCGTACCGCTGAAGAAGCGCCGGTTCGAGGTGTGGCCGTACCTGTCGGGCGTACTGAAGGAGGCCAACATGGTCGCCACGGCGCGCGCGGGCATCGCCTCCGGATCCGGCAGCCACACGCGCAACGACGTCCATCTGCACCTCGACGTGTCCCCGCCGGAGCTCACCGCGCACGCCGATCCGGAGCGCATCCACCAGGTCGTGGCCAACCTGATCGACAACGCGGTCAAGCACAGCCCGGCACACGGACGGGTGACGGTCAAGGCGCGGCGCGGGGCCCTGCCCGAGTCGCTCGAGCTGGAGGTCCTCGACGAGGGTCCCGGCATTCCGCGCTCGGAGTGGCACCGCGTCTTCGAGCGGTTCAACCGCGGTCAGGTCATGCGGCCGCACGGTCCGGGCAGTGACGGCGGCACCGGGCTCGGGCTCGCGATCGCCCGCTGGGCGGTGGATCTGCACGGCGGCCGGATCGGAGTGGCCGAATCCGAGCGGGGCTGCAGGATTCTTGTCACCCTTCCGGGACTTCCCTCTCTGCCAAGTTGACGTAAAGTTCGAAGCGGAGCCACAAGATCCATCTCTGTTCCGCGCTGACGGACACGTGTGATCAGGCAGAGGGCCGCGCCGCAGTCGCGCAGAGCCCCACTCGGTGCTTCCCGCGGGCGGACGTACGTACCAGAACCACGCTTGTTTCCCGCCATTTCCACCCGCGAAACTCGCTGTTTGATGTGACTTACACGACGATGGACCGGCCCGGCCTGACCTTCCCGGTCTTGGGGGCGTAGCCTTTATTCCCGCTGTCCATCACCTTGTGAGAAGCGGAAGAGGGCGGTTGCCGCCGTGTCGCCACAGTCCCCCAGTAACTCGAGCATCTCGACCGACGCAGACCAAGCGGGCAAGAACCCCGCTGCCGCGTTCGGCCCGAACGAGTGGCTCGTCGACGAGATCTATCAGCAGTACCTCCAGGACCCGAATTCGGTAGACCGTGCCTGGTGGGACTTCTTTGCCGACTACAAGTCGGGGGCTCCGGCTCCGGCCTCGGCGGGTACCGCGGCCGCGGGGGCCGCGGAGACCACCACCGCCGCGTCCGCCGCCCCGGCGCCCAGCGCCCCGGCCCAGGTTCCCGCGCCGGCCCCGGCCGCTGCTCCGGCGGCCCAGCCGGCCGCCGCGGCTCCGGCCCCGGCCAAGGCAGCCCCGGCTCAGGCCGCCCCGGCCGCCGCTCCGGCTCAGGCCGCTCCGGCCGCCAAGCCCGCCGCCGCCAAGGCCGCCGCCGCGAAGCCGGCCGCCGAGGGTGCCTCCGCGGAGGGCCCCGAGCTGGTGACCCTGCGCGGCCCCGCCGCCGCGGTCGCGAAGAACATGAACGCCTCCCTGGAGCTGCCCACGGCCACGTCCGTGCGCGCGGTCCCGGTGAAGCTGCTCTTCGACAACCGCATCGTCATCAACAACCACCTCAAGCGCGCCCGGGGCGGGAAGATCTCCTTCACGCACCTCATCGGGTACGCGATGGTGCAGGCCATCAAGGCCATGCCGTCGATGAACTGGCACTACGCGGAGAAGGACGGGAAGCCCACCCTCGTCAAGCCCGCGCACGTCAACTTCGGCCTCGCCATCGACCTGGTGAAGCCCAACGGCGACCGCCAGCTGGTCGTCGCGGGCATCAAGAAGGCCGAGACGCTGAACTTCTTCGAGTTCTGGCAGGCCTACGAGGACATCGTCCGCCGCGCCCGTGACGGCAAGCTGACGATGGACGACTTCACCGGTGTCACCGTCTCCCTGACGAACCCCGGTGGCCTCGGTACGGTCCACTCCGTGCCCCGCCTGATGCCCGGCCAGTCGGTCATCATGGGCGTCGGCTCGATGGACTACCCGGCGGAGTTCCAGGGCACCAGCCAGGACACCCTGAACAAGCTCGGCATCTCGAAGGTCATGACGCTCACGTCGACCTACGACCACCGGGTCATCCAGGGCGCCGCCTCCGGCGAGTTCCTGCGCGTCGTCGCGAACTACCTGCTCGGCGAGAACGGCTTCTACGACGAGATCTTCGAGGCGCTGCGCATCCCCTACGAGCCGGTCCGCTGGCTCAAGGACATCGACGCCTCGCACGACGACGACGTCACCAAGGCCGCCCGCGTCTTCGAGCTGATCCACTCCTACCGGGTCCGCGGCCACGTCATGGCCGACACCGACCCGCTGGAGTACCGCCAGCGCAAGCACCCCGACCTGGACATCACCGAGCACGGCCTCACCCTGTGGGACCTGGAGCGGGAGTTCGCGGTCGGCGGTTTCGCCGGCAAGTCCCTGATGAAGCTGCGCGACATCCTCGGCGTGCTGCGCGACTCGTACTGCCGCACCACCGGCGTCGAGTTCATGCACATCCAGGACCCGAAGCAGCGCAGGTGGATCCAGGACCGCATCGAGCGCTCGCACACCAAGCCGGAGCGCGAGGAGCAGCTGCGCATCCTGCGCCGCCTGAACGCCGCCGAGGCCTTCGAGACCTTCCTGCAGACGAAGTACGTCGGCCAGAAGCGCTTCTCCCTGGAGGGCGGCGAGTCCGTCATCCCGCTGCTCGACGCGGTGCTGGACTCGGCCGCCGAGTCCCGCCTGGACGAGGTCGTCATCGGCATGGCCCACCGCGGCCGCCTGAACGTCCTGGCGAACATCGTCGGCAAGTCGTACGCGCAGATCTTCCGCGAGTTCGAGGGCAACCTCGACCCGAAGTCGATGCACGGCTCCGGCGACGTGAAGTACCACCTGGGCGCCGAGGGCACCTTCACCGGCCTGGACGGCGAGCAGATCAAGGTCTCGCTGGCCGCGAACCCCTCCCACCTGGAGACGGTCGACCCGGTCATCGAGGGCATCGTCCGCGCCAAGCAGGACATCATCAACAAGGGCGGCACGGACTTCACCGTCCTGCCGGTCGCCCTGCACGGTGACGCGGCCTTCGCGGGCCAGGGCGTGGTGGCCGAGACCCTGAACATGTCGCAGCTGCGGGGTTACCGCACCGGCGGCACGGTCCACATCGTCATCAACAACCAGGTCGGCTTCACGGCGGCCCCCGAGTCCTCGCGTTCCTCGATGTACGCCACGGACGTGGCCCGCATGATCGAGGCCCCGATCTTCCACGTGAACGGCGACGACCCGGAGGCCGTGGTCCGTGTGGCCCGTCTGGCCTTCGAGTTCCGCCAGGCGTTCAACAAGGACGTGGTGATCGACCTCATCTGCTACCGCCGCCGCGGTCACAACGAGTCGGACAACCCGGCCTTCACCCAGCCGCTGATGTACGACCTGATCGACAAGAAGCGCTCGGTGCGCAAGCTCTACACCGAGTCGCTGATCGGCCGAGGCGACATCACCCTGGAAGAAGCGGAACAAGCTCTCCAGGACTACCAGGGCCAGCTGGAGAAGGTCTTCACCGAGGTCCGCGAGGCCGTCACGGCCCAGCCGGCCGCCGGTCCCGTCTCCGACCCGCAGGCCGAGTTCCCGGTCGCCGTGAACACCGCGATCTCCGCGGAGGTCGTCAAGCGGATCGCCGAGTCCCAGGTCAACATCCCCGACACCTTCAACGTCCACCCGCGTCTGCTGCCGCAGCTGCAGCGCCGGGCGTCGATGGTCGAGGACGGCACGATCGACTGGGGCATGGGCGAGACGCTGGCCGTGGGCTCCCTGCTCCTGGAGGGCACCCCGGTCCGGCTGTCCGGCCAGGACTCGCAGCGCGGCACCTTCGGACAGCGGCACGCGGTCCTCATCGACCGTGAGACGGGCGAGGAGCACACCCCGCTCCAGTACCTGAACGAGGACCAGGCCCGCTACAACGTCTACAACTCCCTGCTGTCCGAGTACGCGGTCATGGGCTTCGAGTACGGCTACTCGCTGGCCCGCCCCGACGCGCTCGTGCTGTGGGAGGCGCAGTTCGGCGACTTCGTCAACGGCGCGCAGACGATCGTCGACGAGTACATCTCGGCGGCGGAGCAGAAGTGGGGCCAGACGTCCGGCGTCACCCTGCTCCTCCCGCACGGCTACGAGGGCCAGGGCCCGGACCACTCGTCCGCGCGCGTGGAGCGCTTCCTCCAGCTCTGCGCCCAGAACAACATGACGGTCGCGATGCCGACCCTGCCGTCGAACTACTTCCACCTCCTGCGGTGGCAGGTGCACAACCCGCACCACAAGCCGCTGGTGGTCTTCACCCCGAAGTCGATGCTGCGTCTGAAGGCCGCCGCGTCGAAGACGGAGGAGTTCACGACGGGCCAGTTCCGCCCGGTCATCGGCGACACGTCCGTGGACGCCGCCGCGGTCCGCAAGGTCGTCTTCGTGGCGGGCAAGCTGTACTACGACCTCGAGGCCGAGCGTCAGAAGCGCGGCATCACGGACACGGCGATCATCCGCATCGAGCGTCTGTACCCGCTCCCGGGTGCCGAGCTCCAGGCGGAGATCGCCAAGTACCCGAACGCCGAGAAGTACCTGTGGGCCCAGGAGGAGCCGGCGAACCAGGGCGCGTGGCCCTTCATCGCCCTCAACCTGATCGACCACCTGGACCTGGCGGTCGGCGCGGACATCCCGCACGGCGAGCGGCTGCGGCGGATCTCCCGCCCGCACAGCTCGTCCCCGGCGGTCGGTTCCGCCAAGCGGCACCAGGCGGAGCAGGAGCAGCTGGTGCGCGAGGTGTTCGACGCGTAACCCCTCTTCGGGGCAGTACGTGACCGGGCCGCATCCCTCTCCCGAGGGGTGCGGCCCGGCCGTTTCGGCGCACTTATCCTTGACGGCATGTACTTCACGGACCGTGGCATCGAGGAATTGGAGAAGCGGCGCGGCGAGGAGGAAGTCACCTTCGAGTGGCTCGCCGAGCAGCTGCGGACGTTCGTGGACCTCAACCCCGACTTCGAGGTGCCGGTGGAGCGGCTGGCCACGTGGCTGGCTCGGTTGGACGACGAGGACGACGAGTAGACCCGAAGTGACACGGGGCGCCCCTCGGGGCGCCCTTCGTACCGCACCGCCCGGGTCGGTCGAGCGGGCGCGTGATGTCGTACGACGGTCAGCTAAGGATCAGTCGCGCCGGTGCGTCAGGTGGTCCGACGCCCAGAGCCGATGCGGTGCGGGGCGCGCTACGGACCGCCCCCGCCATGAGCCAGACACCGACCAGCAACCAATGTGGTGCAAGGCGCGCTACGGACCGCCCCCGCATTCCACCACCCAGGTCAATCGCGCGGGTGCGTCAGGTCGTACGACAGCCCAAGCGCACCGTGCACGAGCAGCAGCGCCCCCGCCATGAGCTAGACACCGACAGCAGAGCCGACGCGGTGCAAGGCGCGCTACAGACCACCCCCCGCATTCCACCACCCAGGTCAATCGCGCGGGTGCGTCAGCTCGTACGACACCCCAAGCGCACCGTGCGCCAGTAGCAGCGCCCCCGCCGTGAGCCAGCCGCCGCTGCGGTGCCGTAGGCCCCAGACGGCCAGGGGGAGACCTGCCGCCATCTGGGCCAGGGCGAGGGTGCGGGCCCTCGGGTCGCCGGACCAGGGGAGCCAGGGCGTGAGGCGGCGGCCCACGACCGCTTCGAGTTCGCCGCGGACCGTGTCCTGCCGGCCCTCCCACTCGATCGGGCGGGTGTCCGGCCGGGCCCGGGCCGCCTCGCGCAGTCGATCGGTCGGTTCGCCGGGGGCGAGGCCGGCGGGGAGGGCCAGGCCCACGCGCGTGAGGACCGCGAGCAGGCCGCGCAGGCGGGTGCGGGCGTCGGCGGTGGGGTCCGGTTTCGTGAGGTGGTCGAGGGACTGGACGTCCAGGACCGGGTCGAGCGCCAGACGGGCCGCGAAGGTGCGCATGGCCTCGTCCTCACCGGCCGGGGTGCCGTTGGTGAGCCAGATGTAGCCCACGGGGCGGCGGAAGCCGGACGCGAGGGTATAGCCGCCGCGGTCCGCGTCCCACCACAGGGCGAGGACGGGCCAGGGAGCGCCGACGGCCAGCGCGGTGGCCCAGCCGGTCACGACACGGTCGACAGGCTCCTCACCGTGCCGCCACGGGCCGCCTTCCGGCACGAGGACGCTCCAGCCCTCCCCCGCGCGCGTGAGCAGCATCCGCTCGCGCAGCAGCGGGGCGACGGCGGCGACGGAATCCGGCGCGGCCCGGCAGAGCAGCAGGGCGCCGGGGGCGGGCCCGGTACGACCGGTACGGGAGGTGGCTGCCGTCGACATGCTCACACGCTAGGGCGATTCGCGAGGATTGGTCATATTTGCCACCTCCACCTCCCCAGAACGAGTGTCTTGACTTTCGACGTCCACGATATATCGTGAATTGCAGGAGACGCGATATGGCGCGTTGCTACGGGGAGGTCTGCACCATGTCCGAGTGGTCCGTCACGGAGCCCAGGAAGCTCACCTTCGACGAGCCCGTACGCGAACTCCACGTACGCATCGTCAACGGAACGGTGAACGTGGTGGGCACGGACGAAGGTTCCGCCCGCCTGGAGGTGTCCGAGATCGAGGGACCGCCTCTGGTCGTCACCCAGGAGGGCGGGACCCTCACGGTGGCCTACGAGGACCTGCCCTGGAAGGGCTTCCTCAAGTGGCTCGACCGCAAGGGCTGGCGGCGCAGCGCGGTCGTCTCGCTGGCCGTGCCGGCCGACACCCGCGTCGAGGTGGGCGTGGTGAGCGCCGCCGCCGTCGTGTCGGGGGTGCGCGGCCCCTCGGTGGTGAAGGGGGTCAACGGCGACACAACCCTCGTCGGCCTCTCCGGCTCCGTCCGCGCCGACACCGTTTCCGGGAATCTGGAGGCCCAGGCGGTCACCGGCGACCTGCGCTTCAACTCCGTCTCCGGGGATCTCACGGTCGTGGAGGGCTCCGGCCCCTCCGTGCGGGCCGACTCGGTCAGCGGCTCGATGATCGTCGACCTCGACCCCGAGGGTCCCACCGACGTCCGGCTGACCAGCGTCTCGGGTGAGATCGCCATCCGGCTCCCCCAGCCCGCGGACGCGGAGGTGGAGGCCAACACCGCGAGCGGGACGATCTCCAACGCCTTCGAGGGCCTGCGCGTGCGCGGCCAGTGGGGCGCCCACAAGGTCACGGGCCGCCTCGGCGCCGGCACCGGCAAGCTCCGCGCGACCACCGTCTCCGGTTCCATCGCCCTGCTGGGCCGCCCGCCCCGGGAGGACGAGGAGGAGCCATGGGAGACCGATCCCTTCGTGAAGGACGGGGACACGGGCGCGGGATCGGCCGACACCACCGACCCGGTGGACGGCGGACACGGCACCCCGGGGGACAATTCCCTCTCCGGCCAGGCCGAGGCCCCCGCCCCGGCGGACGACCCCACGGACGCCCGCGCGAACGACCCGACCCGCGGCCCGGCCGACGGCACGACCGACAAGAAGGTGCTCTGACATGCCTCCCGTCTTCGCCCACGGCCGCCTCCGCCTCTACCTGCTGAAGCTGCTGGACGAGGCCCCGCGTCACGGCTACGAGGTGATCCGTCTCCTGGAGGAGCGCTTCCAGGGCCTGTACGCCCCCTCGGCGGGCACCGTCTACCCCCGGCTCGCGAAGCTGGAGGCGGAGGGCCTGGTCACCCACACCACCGAGGGCGGCCGCAAGGTGTACTCCATCACGGACGCGGGCCGCGCCGAGCTGGCCGACCGCAGCGGTGAACTGGCCGACCTTGAGCTGGAGATCCGCGAGTCGGTCGCCGAGCTCGCCGCCGAGATCCGGGCCGATGTGCGGGGCGCGGCGGGTGACCTGCGGCGCGAGATGCGGGCGGCCGCCACCGAGGCCCGCCGGGGATCCGGCAGCGCCGGCAAGGGCGCGGGCACCGAATCCGAGGGCCCTTTCGGGGACTTCACGGAGTACGCCGACAACGAGTCGTGGCGTGTCGCCAAGGAGGAGATGCGCCGCGTCAAGCAGGAGTGGAAGGAGCAGGCCCGGCGCGCCAAGGACGAGAGCCGCCGCGCCCGCGAGGAGGCCCAGCGGGCCCGCCGGCAGGCCAAGGAGGCCCAGGACCGGGCCCGGGAGCAGGCGCAGGAGGAGGTGCAGCGGATCGCCCGGCGCGTGCAGGAGCAGGTCCAGGACCACTTCGCGCGTGGCGACTGGCCGACCGGGGTGCGCGAGGGCCTGACCGAACTGGCCAAGGAGTTCGGCGAGTTCGGCAAGGACTACGGCAAGGAGTTCGGGAAGGACTTCGGCTTCGGCCGGGGCGGCGCGAGGTCCGAGAAGGCGGACGGAACCCCGCCCGGCCCCCAGTACTCCCACACCCCGGAGGACTTCCCCGCCGAGTACGAGCCCTCCTGGGCCCACGAGGACCCCACCGGGGACCCGGCCCGCGACCTGGACCGTCTGCTCGACCGTTTCCGGGACGACATCCGTGACGCGGCCCGCGACCACGGCATCACGACCGACCAGTTCCACGACGCCCGCCGCCACCTGTCAACGGCGGCGGCCCGCATAGGGGCACTGCTGCGTGCACCGAAGGCGTGAACCGCCCGAACTCCGGCGGTACGACAGCTCCACCCCACGCACAGCTGCCGCACCGCCGGAGCGCTCGCCATGACGCCCCCGTCGCCCCCCCCTCAGCCGGCCTTCGCCTCTCCCCCGCCGTAGAGGACGCGCACAACCGACTCGTAGGTCACCCCGTGATCGGCGAGCACCTCTCCAGGCACCCCCGGCCTGACCGTCAGGGCCAGCAGGATGTGCTCGTCGCCGATATGGCGGTCCCGCCTGGCCACGGCGATACGCAGTGCCTTCTCCAGGATCTCCTTGGCATCCCGCCCGAAAGAGCGTCGCCCGGCCCGCCACCCTCCGCTCTTCCGGTCGCCGGACATCGCTCCGACCCCGTGCACCTCCTCCACCCGCGCGACGATCTCCGAGACGTCGATCCCGAGCCCGGCCAGCGCCTCGGCGTCCGCCTGGGACAGCCCGGCCCGCCGCCGCGCCTCACCCAGCGCCTCCCGTACGGCATCCCCGCGCTCCGCAAGCCCGAGAGCGGCCAGGGCGAAGGAGGCCCGGCCGGCCTCCCGGTCCAGCAGGGCGAGCAACAGGTGCCCGGCGTCCACGGCCCCCGCGCTCACCCCCTCGGCATGTTCGACCGCGCCCACGACCACGGCCCGGGCGTCCTTCGTGAACCGCTCGAACATCAATGCCTCCCGTACTTCTTGTGCACGGCCTGCCTGCTCACTCCGAGTTCCGCGGCGATCTCCTGCCACGACCAGCCCTGATTGCGCGCACTGCGCACCTGCACCGACTCCAGCTGCTCCAGCAGCCTGCGCAGCGCGGCGACGGCACGTAGGCCTACCCGGGGGTCACGGTCACCGGCGCGCTCGGCGAGATCCGTTGCTTCGGTCATGATGTCAACCTACGTTGACATGACCCACTCGTCAACCACAGTTGACAAAAGTCTGCGGCCGATCCGAACCCGGACCGGCCGCAGACGAGAAAGAAGAGGGGGGATCAACCGTTCGTGAGCACGACCTTCCCGAACTGCTCACCGGACGCGACCCGTTCGAAGCCCTCACGGGCACGGTCCATGGGCAGCACCTCGTCGATGACGGGCCGCACACCTGTGGCCGCGCAGAACGCGAGCAGGTCCTCCAGCTCGTCCTTGGTACCCATGGTCGAGCCCACGACCTTGAGCTCCAGGAAGAAGATCCGGGTCAGTTCGGCGTGCGAGGGGCGGTCACCGCTCGTGGCACCGGAGATGACCAGCGTGCCGCCGGGCTTGAGCGACTTCACGGAGTGCGACCACGTGGCCGCACCCACCGTCTCGATGACGGCATCCACCCGCTGTGGCAGCCGCGCGCCCGACTCCAACGCCTCCACGGCCCCGAGCTCCAGCGCCCGCTTCCGCTTGGCCTCGTCCCGGCTGGTGGCGAAGACCCGCAGACCCGCGGCCTTCCCGAGCACGATCGCGGCCGTGGCGACACCGCCGCCCGCCCCCTGCACCAGCACGGAGTCACCGGGCCGAACCCCGGCGTTCGTGAACAGCATCCGGTACGCGGTCAGCCAGGCCGTGGGCAGACAGGCGGCCTCCGCGAAGGAGAGCTCCTTCGGCTTGGGCAGCACGTTCCAGGTCGGCACGGCCACCTGCTCGGCGAACGTCCCCTGGTAGCGCTCGGTGAGGATGGACCGCGGCTCCTTGGGACCGACCCCGTGCCCGCTCTGCCCGATGACGGAGTGCAGGACGACTTCGTTGCCGTCCTCGTCGACACCGGCGGCGTCACAGCCGAGGATCATCGGAAGCTTGTCCTCTGCGAGGCCTACGCCGCGCAGGGACCAGAGGTCATGGTGATTCAGGGAAGCGGCCCTCACATCGACGACGCTCCAACCCGGACGGGCTGCGGGGGCCGGGCGCTCCCCCAATTCCAGTCCCGAGAGGGGGTTGTCGCGGTCGATTCGGGCGGCGTAGACAGCGAACATGACCTTGACGATAGGTCCGCCGACGGTGCGACGGAACCGGGACGCGTTGTGACACACGCCCTGTTGCGGTTTGGGCGGGGGGCCTGTGTGGGTGCCGGGTCAGGTTGTCGGGCGGGTGCGGGCAGCTGCGCTGGGCTTGGGCCGGGCGCCTATGGAGGTGCCGGTTCGGTTTTGGGGCGGCTGCAGGTCGTTGGGGGCTGGTCGCGCAGTTCCCCGCGCCCCTAGGGGGTTGCAGTCACCTGCGCCACGATGGACCGTTCGCCGCGTACGGCGGGAAGGGGACGGGGTGGGGGGTGTCCGCCCGCAGCGGCCGGCGTCCATTACAGGGCCCCTTCTGAAGCGACCGAGCCGCCGGACCGAGGACGGACACCCCCCACCCCGGCCCCGACCCCAAACCACACCGCACGCGCTACACAAGCCCCCACCGAACCCGCAGCTGCGCCGCAGGCATCAGGGGCGCGGGGAACTGCGCAAAAACGCCCGCCCCCACCAACCCGCACCCGCACAACCCGCCCCCGCCCCCCAATCAGCCCCACCCAAAGGCAAAAAACGGCCCCGCCCGGAAACCCACCCGGACGGGACCCCTCACACCAAGCACCACTACTCAGCGACGAGCAACACCCTCCGCCCGAGCCGCCGCAGCAACCGCCGCCGTGACCGCAGGAGCCACCCGCTCGTCGAACGGCGACGGAATGACATAGTCGGCCGCGAGATCGTCACCGACCACCGCCGCCAGCGCCTCCGCCGCCGCGATCTTCATGCCCTCCGTGATCCGCGAGGCACGCACCTGCAGCGCCCCCGCGAAGATCCCCGGAAACGCCAGCACATTGTTGATCTGGTTCGGGAAGTCGGACCGCCCGGTGGCCACCACGGCCGCGTACTTGTGCGCGACCTCGGGGTGCACCTCGGGGTCCGGGTTGGCCATCGCGAACACGAAGGCCCCCTTCGCCATGGAGGCGACCGCGGACTCCGCGACCGTACCGCCGGACACGCCGATGAAGACGTCCGCACCCGCGAGCGCGTCCTCCAGCGACCCGGACAGGCCCGCCTTGTTGGTGAACCCGGCCACTTCCCGCTTCACGGGCGTGAGGTCGTCCCGGTCACTCGACACGACACCCTTGCGGTCGGCCACCAGAACATCCCCGATGCCCGCCTCGACCAGCATCTTGGCGATGGCCACACCCGCGGCACCCGCACCCGAGATGACGGCACGCAGGTCTCCGATCGAGCGCCCGCTCAGCCGCGCCGCGTTCCGCAGGGCGGCCAGCGTCACGACCGCGGTCCCGTGCTGGTCGTCGTGGAACACGGGGATGTCGAGCCGCTCCTGGAGCCGCCGCTCGATCTCGAAGCACCGGGGAGCCGAGATGTCCTCGAGGTTCACGCCGCCGAAGGACGGCGCGAGTCGGACCACGGTCTCGATGATCTCGTCGACGTCGGTGCAGGCCAGCGCGAGCGGAACCGCGTCCACTCCGCCGAACTGCTTGAAGAGGATCGCCTTGCCCTCCATCACCGGGAGGGAGGCCTCGGGCCCGATGTCACCGAGCCCCAGCACGGCCGTACCGTCCGTCACGACGGCGACGACCGACGACTTCCACGTGTAGTCGTGCACGAGGTCCGGCTGCTCGGCGATGGCGCTGCACACCTTCGCCACGCCGGGCGTGTACGCGAGGGACAGGTCGTCCTTGTCACGGACCGGCACGGTGGCCTGCACAGCCATCTTGCCGCCGCGGTGCAGCGCGAACGCGGGGTCGAAGGAATCGAGGGGCTCGGCCCCTCCGTCCTGTCCCGTATCGCTGTCGCTGCGAGGATTGACGATCTCCGCTGCCACTTTGTCTTACCCCTTAGGTCTTCATGGTTTGAGGGTGGCCACTCCTGGTTGAGAAGTGGGCGGGCACCGCGTACGGCCCTGATCACTGATGCGTACGGGCCGGCACGCGACGGGCGCGCCGCACACGCGCCCTGAGCCCCGGATGAGGGGTGTAAAGAACCTTCTTACCGGACGACCGGCGTCGAGGACGAGTCCAATACGTCCAAGGTCACATGCCGGAACGTAAATCGATCATCGATCATCGGAGGGCGGTGACATGAATCATGGGAGGCCATCCGGACAAACCATCGGCAGGCCCTTGACGATCACCGGAGAGCCGATCAACCGGCCGCGGTCCGCCCCGGTCCGGCCCCTCGCTCCGCGTCCGGCACCGCAGATCTTCCGGCCGGAATGCCAGATTCCCGCAGATGGTCCGGCCGTGATGTACGGACATGGTGCGGTTCGGGGGCCACCCGTTATGCGATTTTGATGTGACCGGCGCCCTGAATGGTCCAGTCCGAATGGCAAGATGCCGTCATCAAACGAGGTCGCGGCACTCGAAGGCGTGTGCTCTCGTCGACCTGAGGAATGAAGGCAGCGCTGCCGGACTGATCGGCAGCCGCCCCGCCCATCGGCAACTCCACCCATCCGCCGGAGGAACCCACCATGACCGCAAGCTCCACCCGTCGTACGACCGCCGCGCGCACCAGGACAGCCGCGGTAGGTGCGATCGCGGTCGCAGGCGCCCTGATTCTCACCGGTTGCGGTGACCAGACGGACAGCGGCGGCAGCAGCAAGGAGTCGTCGTCGTCCAGCAAGGCCCCGCTGTTCGACAAGCTGCCCGCGAAGATCCAGAAGGCGGGTGTCATCAAGGTCGGCACCAACGCCGAGTACGCCCCCATGGAGTACCAGGAGGGCGGCAAGATCGTCGGCGTCGACCCCGACATCGCCGCCGCGCTGGGCAAGCAGCTGGGCGTGGAGTTCCAGTTCACCTCGGGCTCCTTCGACGGCCTGATCAGCTCCCTGAACTCCGGGCGCTACGACGTCGCCATGTCCTCCATCACGGACACCAAGGCGCGCCAGGAGGGTCTGGACGACAAGGGCAAGAAGCTGGGCCCGGGTGTCGACTTCGTCGACTACTTCACGGCCGGCACCGCCATCTACGTCCAGAAGGGCAACCCGAAGAAGATCGGCTCGATCGAGGACCTCTGCGGCCAGAAGGTCGCCGTGCAGCACGGCACCACCTACGAGCAGGCCCTGCAGAAGCAGTCCACGGCGTGCACGGCGGCCGGCAAGAAGAAGCTCGACATCGAGTCGTTCGACAACGACACCGAGGCCCAGACCCGCGTGAAGTCGGGCGGCGCCGTCGCGGGCGTCAACGACTACCCGGTGGCCGTGGACATCGCCCGCAAGGCCGATGGCGGCAACGCCTTCGAGGTCGTCGGCGAGCAGGTCGACGCCGGTCCGTTCGGCATCGCCGTGAACAAGGAGAACAAGGAGCTCACGAGCGCCCTGGAGGCGGCCGTGAACGCCATCATCCAGGACGGCACGTACAAGAAGGTCCTGGACAAGTGGGGCGCCCAGACCGGCGCCGTCGACAAGGCCGCGGTCAACGGCGGCAAGTGACGGACCCCGTACCACTGAAGGGCAGTCACTGTGACTGAGAAGATCGACAAGGAGCCGGCGGACACGCCACCGCGGGCCTCCCTCGCGCCGGAGACCATCAAGGCCATCCCGGTCCGCCACTACGGCCGCTACGTCAGCGCGGTCATCGTGCTGGCGCTGGTGGCCCTGCTGGTCAACGCGTTCGCCACCGCCGAGAAGATCCAGTGGAGCGCGGTCGGCGACAAGCTGTTCGACTCCACGGTCCTCGCCGGTGCCGGCCGCACCCTGCTCATCAGCATCCTGGCGATGATCGTGGGCGTGGTCCTCGGCGTCCTGCTGGCCGTGATGCGCCTCTCCAAGAACCCGGTGACGAGCTGGGTGGCCTGGGCCTACATCTGGTTCTTCCGCGGGACCCCGGTCTACGTCCAGCTCCTCCTCTGGTTCAACCTGGCGCTGATCTTCCCGATGCTGAATCTCGGTCCGATCTACAAGGACGAGATGACGGACGTGATGACCCCGTTCATGTGTGCCCTGCTGGGCCTCGGCCTCAACGAGGCCGCGTACATGGCGGAGATCTGCCGCGCCGGTCTGATGGCCGTCGACGAGGGCCAGACGGAGGCCGCGCACGCGCTCGGCATGAGCCACGGCAAGACCCTGCGCCGTATCGTGATCCCGCAGGCGATGCGGGTGATCGTGCCGCCGACCGGCAACGAGTTCATCAACATGCTGAAGACCTCGTCGCTGGTGTACGCGGTGACGTACAACGAACTGCTGCGCGCCACCTCGACCATCGGTTCGACCTCGTACGCCGTGATGGAGATGCTGTTCGTGGCGTCCATCTGGTACCTGGTCATGACCAGTGTGTTCAGCGTCTTCCAGTACTACCTGGAGCGCCGTTTCGCCCGCGGTTCGTCCCGGAGCCTGCCGCCGACGCCGTGGCAGAAGATCAGGGTCAACCTGATGGCCTTCAGTCGCGAGAGGAGCGTGTGACGTGACCGCCATGGTGAAGGCCGAGGCCGTCCACAAGTCCTTCGGCCTGGTGGAGGTCCTCAAGGGCATCGACCTGGAGGTGAAGACCGGCGAGGTCTTCTGCCTCATCGGCCCCTCGGGCTCCGGCAAGTCGACCTTCCTCAGGTGCATCAACCACCTGGAGAAGGTCAACGCCGGCCGGCTCTACGTCGACGGCGAGCTGGTCGGCTACCGCGAGAAGGGCGACAAGCTGTACGAGCTCAAGGACAGCGAGGTCGCCCTGCAGCGCCGGGACATCGGCATGGTGTTCCAGCGGTTCAACCTGTTCCCGCACATGACGGCCGTCGAGAACGTCATGGAGGCGCCGGTCCAGGTCAAGGGCACGAGCCGGGCCCAGGCCCGGGAGCGTGCGCGGGAGCTGCTGGAGAAGGTCGGCCTGGCCGACAAGGCGGGCAGCTACCCCGCTCAGCTCTCCGGCGGCCAGCAGCAGCGGGTGGCGATCGCCCGGGCGCTGGCGATGGACCCGAAGCTGATGCTCTTCGACGAGCCGACCTCGGCCCTCGACCCGGAGCTGGTGGGTGACGTCCTCGACGTCATGCGCGACCTCGCCGAGTCCGGCATGACGATGGTCGTCGTCACCCACGAGATGGGCTTCGCCCGCGAGGTCGGCGACAGCCTGGTCTTCATGGACGGCGGCGTGGTCGTCGAGTCCGGCGACCCCCGCGAGGTCCTGACGAACCCTCAGCACGAGCGCACCCAGGCGTTCCTGTCGAAGGTCCTCTAGCGGTACTACGTCGAAGGGGCGGTACGGGACATCCCGTACCGCCCCTTTCGCATGAGCGCATGAGCGCATGAGCGCGTAGCCGCCCGGCCGCCCGGCCGCCTACTTGAGCGCGAGCAGCAGTGTGTCCGACGGCGAGCACCACACCGGCCGGGCCTCCCCGAAGCCCTTGTCGCGCAGCACGCGTGCGTGCCACGCGGCGGACGGCATGTCCCCGTCGGCGTGCTCGCCGTAGATCTCGAAGCGGCGCGCCGTCGGTCCGGCGAGGACGGGGTCCTCGGCGGCGACCTGCCACCATGCCGCCCAGTCGAGGGCGCCGTCCCGCTTGGCCTGGTCCATCTGCGTGTGACGCTGCGCGCGTTCGGCCGCGTTGATCCGGGGGGTGGTCTCGTCGATCATGTGGTCGGCGTTCATGAAGACACCGCCGTCGCGGACGAGTTCCGCGATCCGGCCGTAGAGGGCCGCGAGGGGTTCGCTGTGCAGCCAGTGCAGGGCCGTGGCGGTCAGGACGGCGTCGTAGGAGTCGTACGGCAGTTTCGACGGCCAGTGCGGGTCCTTGAGGTCGGCCGTGACGAGGGTGACCCGCTCGTCGTCCGCGAAGGTGCCCTCGGCGATGGCGAGGAGCGCCGGGTCGAGGTCAACCCCGGTGCTCGTGGCCTCGGGGAACCGGGCGAGCAGCCTGGCCGTGATACTGCCTGTGCCGCACGCGAGGTCGAGCACGCGCGGCCGGGGCCCGACGAGGGCTTCGACCATGTCCAGCATGACCCGGAACCGCTCCTCGCGGTCCGGCATGTACCACTCCTGCTGCCGGTCCCAGCTCTCCTGCCAGGCCTGCCAGTCGGTTCCGAGACCAGTCGTCATGGGAGCCCCCTGTCCACTCACTGTCGTAATACCCTGGAAGCACGATCAGCTGTTACCCGACCGCACCACGACGATAGAACGCCTCCGTAAGGACTACAAGTGGAACTGGCCTATTACTCGGACTACGCCGTACGTCTGGTCAACAGCGAGGACCCGGCCCGGGGCAAGGACACCCTGACCTCGGTGGAGGCCGTCCGCGACCTGTTCGGCGGCAACGGCACGGGCGCCCGCCGTGCCACCGACGCCGACGTCACCCGGTTCCGTTCGGTCCGGGCCCGGCTGCGGTCGGTCTTCGAGGCGGCGGACAACGGCGACGAGACGCTCGCGGTGGACCTGCTGAACTCGCTCCTGCTGGAGTTCCCGGTGAGCCCGCAGATCTCCGGGCACGACTTCCGCGACGACGACGGCCGCCCGCTGTGGCACATGCACCTGGCGAACCACCCGTCCAACGCCACCGCCGGGTACGCGGCGATCGCGGCGATGGGTCTGGCCTTCCACCTCACCGAGTACGGCGTGGACCGGCTCGGCCTGTGCGAGGCCGCGCCCTGTCGCAACGCCTACCTCGACACCTCGACGAACCGCTCCCGGCGCTACTGCTCCGACCGCTGCGCCACCCGCGCCAACGTGGCCGCCTACCGCGCCCGCAAGCGCCTGGAGGCCGACCGGTCAGGCAGGACGGGCCGTACGGCGGACAGCGCCCAGCGCACGGCGGCCAGCGGCGAGCGCTGAGCGGGCCCGAACGGCCGGTACCTGAGCCGGGCCTTGCCCAGCACCAGCTCCTCCGGTACGACGCCGTAGTCCGTGCTGTCGCCGCCCGCGAACGCGTTGTCGCCGAGCACCCACCAGCCGCCCTCGCGCCGCTCCACGGCCCGTTTGACGACGAGCAGGTCCTGCTGGAAGGGATGCCGCAGGACCACGATGTCACCGGGGACGACCCTGGCCCCCCAGTGCACGACCAGTTGGTCCCCGTGCCGGAGCGTGGGCACCATCGACGGCCCGGTCACCTCGGCCACCCCCACGAAGGGCAGCAGCGGCCTCCCCCGCTCGGTCTCCTGCGACAGCTCCGGCATCCCCGGCACCTCCCCGGTACGTTCATCCACCAGTCTCAGTCTGACCCCGGACTTTTGTCCTAAGCCCATGGGGGCACCCGCGAATTCAGCTCTCCCAGGGAGTAATGTCGCACCTGAGAAGACGATCACGAGGAAGGAATGCTCCATGCTTTCCCGCCTGTTTGCCCCCAAGGTCAAGGTCAGCGCACACTGCGACCTGCCCTGCGGTGTGTACGACCCGGCCCAGGCCCGCATCGAGGCGGAGTCGGTGAAGGCCGTGCAGGAGAAGATGGCCGCCAACGACGACCCGCACTTCCAGGCGCGTGCCACGGTCATCAAGGAGCAGCGCGCCGAGCTCGCGAAGCACCACGTTTCCGTGCTCTGGAGCGACTACTTCAAGCCCCCGCACTTCGAGAAGTACCCGGAGCTGCACCAGCTGGTCAACGACGCCCTCAAGGCCCTCTCGGCCGCCAAGGCGTCGACCGACCCGGCCACCGGTCAGAAGGCTCTGGACTACATCGCCCAGATCGACAAGATCTTCTGGGAGACCAAGAATGCCTAGGGCGACAAGCTGACGGAAAGGGGCTCGACCGGCTCGCGGCCGGCGAGCCCCTTCTTCGTGCCGTGCTGCAGCACCTCAGCTCAGCACGAGCAGCACCGCCAGTGCCACGAGCAGGGAGTCGATCCGGTCCAGCAGGCCGCCGGAGCCCGGCAGCCAGTGGCCCGCGTCCTTGACTCGCGCCCCTCTCTTGATCATGGACTCCAGCAGGTCCCCGGCAGGTCCCCCGACCGCCACCGCGAGCGCCATCGGCCAGGTCAGCGCGGACAGTCCGGCGAGTACGCCGAGCCCGGCCGCGGCCCCCGCCAGGGTCCCGCTCCACCGCTTGGCCGGGGACAGCGGCGACAAGCGCGGCCCGCCCAGCCGTCGCCCGGCGAAGTACGCCGCGATGTCGGCGACCGAGACCGCCACGAACAGTGCCAGCCCGGTCGCCCCGAGCGGCACCAGCGCGGCCAGCACGCCCAGCCAGGCCAGCCCGAGCAGCCCGGCACCGAGCCGGCGCAGCCCCTGCTCGGCGTCGCCGCCCACCAACGGCACCGCGGCCACCGCCAGCGCTCCGACCGCCAGCGCCCGCAGCACCTCTCCGGGCGCCAGCCAGGCGGTCAGCACCACACCCGCCACCGCCGCGGCCAGCACCGCACGGTCCACCCGGCCCAGCAGCATCAGCCCGCCGAACTCCAGCACCGCGATCACCCCGACCACGACGGCGACGGCCGCGGTACCCGGCTCGCCCCACCAGAAGGCCGCGGTGACCAGCGGCACCCCGACCGCCCAGGCGCACCACCGGACCATGAGCTCGCGGCGCCGGGACACCGCCACCGCGACACCGCTCAGCGCCAGCGCCCCGCCGAGGAAGGGCGCCAGAGAGGCGACGGTGGTCATCGGCCGGAGCTCGTGGCGAGAGCCGGCCGCAACACGTCCAGTGCGGCCCGGCACGCGGCCACGATGCGCGCGTTCTCGGCGGTGTCCCGGACTGCGATGCGCACCGTACGGCCCTCGTAGCGCGGCGACAGCGGCGACAGATCGCGCAGGTACACGCCCTGGCGGCGGCACTCGTCCACCAGTCGCGCCGCACTGGGCCCGCCCGGCGGCAGGGTCACGGTGAGGAAGTTCGCCACCGACTCCTCGACCGTCACATCGTGCGCCAGGCCGGCGAGGTCCGCGGCCAGTCGACCGCGCAGCGCGTGCGTGGCGAGCCAGCGGTCGCGGTAGTACTCCGGGTCGCGCAGCGCCGCCACGGCGGCCAGCTGGGCCGGGAGACTGACCGGCCACGGCGGGGTCCACCGGCGCAGTTCCGCCGCGGTGGACGGTTCTGCCACCGCGTACGCGACCCGCAGCCCGGACAGCGCGTACATCTTCGACAGCGAGGTGCAGACGGTCACCCGCGGGTCCGTCGCGGCGAAGCCGGCCAGTGACTCCTCCAGGCCCACATAGCCCAGGTACGCCTCGTCGATCCACCAGTGCGTGCGGTCCGGCGCGGCCTCGATCAGCGCGCGCAGCCCGGACGCCGGCGCGTGCCGCCCCGTCGGGTTGTTCGGGTTGACCACCACCACGAGGTCGTAGCGGCCGGAGTCGACGACGGCGGACAGCCGGTCCGGGTCGATCCGCCAGCCGTCCTCGCGGCGCAGCGGGAACCGGTCCACCCGGCATCCGATCACCCGCTCCGTGACATAGGCGTACTCGCCGTAGCACGGGTCGGTCAGCAGCACCCGGCTCTGCGGGGTCAGCCGGCGGCCGAACGCCCGGAAGATCAGGTCGGACGAACCGGCGCCCACCGCCAGGGTCTCCGCGGGCAATTGCCGCAGAGCGGCGATCTCCGCCGTCAGGCCCTCGGCACCGGACGGCGGCGAGGTACGGGCGGCCCAGGCCGGGTCCTCCGCGAGGGCCGCCCGCGCTGCGGGGGCCGGCGGGAACCAGGCGTCGAGCACGTCGGCCATGACGATGTCGTGCCGCCGCTGCAGGGTGCGGAAGTCCGTGCCGACGGCGGTGAACGAGGCACCGCCGTGCTCGCAGCCGTCCGGCCGGGGCGCGAACGGCATGTCAAGGCGCCAATCCACCACGGACCGCAACCGCTCCAGCGCGCTGCCGTACCGCTCCCGTGCCCGCCTCGTCAGCTCGGGCACACCGCCGGTCAGCACCTCGAACGTCACCGCCCCGCTGCGGACCGTACGGCCGGCCGGGCGCAGGCCGACGGCCCGGTACATGTCGAGCACCTCGGTTCGCCCCATCGCCACCACCCGGCGCCCGCCGCGGGAGGCGATCCAGCGCAGCGCCGCGTACATCAGCAGGGGCGCCGCCAAGGTGCTGCGCCAGCGCGGCTCGACGGTGAGGATGCGCACCTCGAACACGTCGTGGCCGTCCAGCGCGGGCAGTTCGTCGCGGGTCAGGTACTTGTCCAGTCCGAACCGCCCCAGCCAGGGCGGGGTCAGGCTGACGAAGCCGATGCGGGTCGTTCCGCGTGCCGCGACGAGGTAGACGTTGTCACCGTCGAGACCGTCGCGCAGCCGCCCCGCCGGGTCCGGCGGATGCTGGCCCAACTCCTGTGCGTACACCCGGTGGCGCAGTTCGTGGATCCAGTCGAGATCCTCCGGAGTGGCTGAGCGCAGCTGCAGGTCACGAACCATGGGCTCCTCTTTCGACGCGGTGGATCGCATCATCGAGAAGCCGCCTCGCGCGGACCAGAGCCGGATACCGCCCCCGGCCTGAGTACGGGTACTCAGGCGTGGTCGCTGCCCGTGTGCTCCGGCTCCCCGCCCGCGTGGAACCTAGGCCTCGCCCGCCTCCAGCAGTCCCGCAGCCGCGCCCACGACCCGCGGATCGGGCGTGCCGACGACCTCGTCGTCCTTGTCGGTGTAGTCGAAGCGGGCCAGCACACTGCGCATGGCCTCGACGCGGGCCCGCTTCTTGTCGTTGCTCTTGACCACCGTCCAGGGCGCGAACTGGGTGTCCGTCTCACGGAACATGGCGACCTTCGCGGCGGTGTAGTCGTCCCAGCGGTCCAGGGAGGCGAGGTCCATGGGGCTGAGCTTCCACTGCCGTACGGGGTCGATCTGCCGGATGGTGAAGCGGGTGCGCTGCTCGCCCTGGGAGACGGAGAACCAGAACTTCAGCAGGTCCACGCCGTCGTCGACGAGCATCCGCTCGAACAGCGGGGCCTGCCGCATGAAGCGCCGGTACTCGTCGTCGGAGCAGAAGCCCATGACCCGCTCCACACCGGCCCGGTTGTACCAGGACCGGTCGAACAGCACGATCTCTCCCGCGGTCGGCAGATGTTCGACGTACCGCTGGAAGTACCACTGTCCGCGCTCGCGCTCGTTCGGCTTCTCCAGCGCGACCACACGTGCGCCCCGCGGGTTGAGGTGCTCCGTGAAGCGCTTGATGGTGCCGCCCTTGCCGGCCGCGTCCCGTCCCTCGAAGACGATGACGAGCCGGCGCCCGGTCTCCTTGATCCAGCTCTGCAGCTTCAGCAGTTCGATCTGCTGGAGCCGCTTGTGCCAGTCGTACTCCTTGCGCTCCATGCGGTGCGCGTACGGGTAGTTCTCCCGCCAGGTGTCGATCGGGCTGCCGTCCGGGCGGATGAGCACGGGGTCGTCGGGGTCGGTGTAGTCGACCTTCAGGTCGGTCAGCAGCGGGGTCACCTTGCTCCCCTCTCCTCTCGGTGGATCAGTGGAACTGCGGCACGATCAGATAGATGCCGTACGCCACCACCGCCGCGCAGGCGAGGAAGCACAGGCCGGCCTGGGCGATGCCGAGCGTGGACGTACCACCACCGCCATCCTCCCGCGCCCCCTCGAAGCGGGCGAGACCGAGCACACCGAGGGCGAAGACCACGACCACCGCGATGGTGACGCCGACGCTCACCGCGGTGACCTGGCCGAGTGCGGTCCAGTCGATGCTCATGACAGGAACTCCTAAGAGGGCTCAGGCGGCCGTGCCGACGCGGGCCGGCGGCTCGGTGCGGAGGGTGACCTCGTGGCCGTCGTTGACGTTGTGCGCGCTCACCGGGTTGCGGCGGGAGATGAGCACGATGCCCGCGGCGACGGCGGCACCGACCAGCGCGACGACGACCGTGCCGAAGTTGCCGCCGTGCTTGACGGCACTCGCGGAGAGGCCGCCGACCAGCGCGGCCGCCGGCAGGGTGATCAGCCAGGCCGCGACCATGCGCCCGGCGATGCCCCAGCGGACCTCCGCCAGCTTCCGTCCGAGGCCCGCGCCGAGGATGCTGCCCGAGGCGACCTGGGTGGTGGACAGGGCGAAACCGAGGTGGGCGGAGGTCAGGATGACCGTGGTGGAGGCGGTCTCGGCGGCGAAGCCCTGCGGGGACTGGATCTCGGTGAGGCCCTTGCCCATGGTGCGGATGATCCGCCAGCCGCCGAGGTAGGTGCCGAGGCCGATCGCGAGGCCCGCGGAGGCGATGACCCAGACCGGCGGCCCGGCGTCGTGGTCGAGGGCACCCGCCGAGATCAGGGTCAGCGTGATGACGCCCATGGTCTTCTGGGCGTCGTTGGTGCCGTGCGCGAGGGAGACGAGGGAGGCGGAGGCGATCTGGCCGAGCCGGAAGCCCTTGGTCACCGAGTCCTTGCGGGCGCGGGCGGTGAGCTTGTAGGCGAGGTAGGTGGCGATCAGCGCCGCCACGCCCGCCACCACCGGCGAGGCCACCGCGGGGATCAGGATCTTCTCGACGACCTTGTCGAAGTGCACACCGTGCGAGCCGGCCCCCACCCACACCGCGCCGATCAGCCCGCCGAACAGGGCGTGCGACGAGCTCGACGGCAGGCCGACCAGCCAGGTCAGCAGGTTCCACAGGATCGCTCCGACCAGCCCAGCGAAGATCATCCCGGGCGAGACCAGGGTGTCGTCCACGATGCCTCCGGAGATCGTCCTGGCGACCTCGGTGGACAGGAAGGCGCCGACGACGTTCAGCACGCCGCTGATCAGGACCGCGGTCCTGGGTTTGAGCGCGCCGGTCGCGATGGACGTCGCCATCGCGTTCGCGGTGTCGTGGAATCCGTTGGTGAAGTCGAAGGCCAGAGCCGTGACGATGACGACCGCCACGAGGAACGTGATGTGGTCCATGCCTCTCATGGGAACAAGCGCTTCCATACGGCGGACGAACATGAGGCAAAACCCGTTCCAGGACCCCGCGCCCAACTGGTGACCATCGTGCGATGCTGGCGTGATGGTGAGCGTCGAGGACCTGGTGCGGCTGCGGCAGGCGCGGGACCGGATGGACCGCGAGTACACCGAGCCGCTCGACGTGCCCGCGCTCGCCCGTACCGCGCTGATGTCCCCCGGCCACTTCCAGCGCAGCTTCCGCGCGGAGTTCGGGGAGACGCCGTACGGCTATCTCATGACCCGGCGCATCGAGCGCGCGAAGGCGCTGCTGCGGCGGGGCGACCTGTCCGTCACCGAGGTCTGCATGGCCGTGGGGTGCACCTCCCTCGGCTCCTTCAGCTCGCGCTTCACCGAACTGGTGGGTGAGACGCCGAGCGCCTACCGCGCCCGCGCCCACGAGGAGATCGCCGGGATACCGCCGTGCGTGGTCCGCAGGCACACCAGGCCCCGACGGGCCTAACGTGAAGCCATGGACATCAAACTCAAGAACTGCTTCATCGCCGTGGACGACCACGACAAGGCGATCGCGTTCTACCGGGACGTCCTGGGCATGGAGGTGCGGGGCGACGTCGGGTACGAGGGCATGCGCTGGGTGACGGTCGGCTCGCCGCTCCAGCCGGACGTGGACATCGTGCTGGAGCCGCCCGCCGCGGACCCGGACGCGTCCCCCGCGGACAAGGAGGCGATGGCACGGCTGCTGGCCAAGGGGTTGCTGCGCGGGGTCAACTTCACCACCACCGACTGTGACGCGTTGTTCGCCCGGGTCCGGGAGTCGGGGGCCGACGTCATCCAGGAGCCAACGGACATGCCGTACGGGGTGCGGGACTGTGCGTTCCGGGATCCGGCGGGGAACATGCTGCGGTTCATGGAGGTGCCGAAGTAGGGGCGCCTGCTGAAGGAGGGGCTCCTACCGAAGGAAGGGCGCCTGCCGAAGGAGGGACGCCTACCGAAGGCGGGGCGCCTACGATCACCGCATGACTACCCGCTGGACGTACGCCTTCGTCGACCGGCCCGTGGCCCGCTTCGCTCAGGCCTGCGACTTCTGGGCCGGCGCCACCGGCACACGGCTGTCCGAACCCCGGGGTGAGCGGCGGGAGTTCGTGACCCTCGTGCCGCCCGGCGGCGCCGACGCCTGCGTCAAGGCCCAGGCCGTCGCCTCCGGGCCCGGCGGTGCCCATCTCGACTTCTGCGTGGACGACGTACGGAAGTTCGCGAAGGCGGCGCAGGCGCTCGGCGCGCACGTGGTCGCCGACCAGGGCACGCTGGTGGTGCTCAGCTCCCCCGCCGGCCAGTTGTTCTGCGCCGATCCCTGGCGCGGGCAGTCGACCCGCCCACCGGTGATCCGCGGCAGCCGTCTCGACCAGGTCTGCCTGGACCTCCCGCCCTCCCTCCACGAGGCCGAAGTCGCCTTCTGGGCCGCCCTGTTGCCCGACTGGGAGTCGCTGCCCGGCGCACTGCCCGAATTCCATGTCCTCAAGCCGCCGGCCGGCCTCCCGGTCCGCATCCTCCTCCAGCGCCTCGGCGAGGAGCGCCCGGCCGCCGCCCATCTCGACCTCGCCTGCGCGGACATCGAGGCGACCCGGGCCGAACACGAGCGCCTGGGCGCCGAGTTCGTCGCCGAGGGCAGGAGGTGGACGGTGATGAGGGACCCGGCGGGCGGCCTGTACTGCCTGACGGGGCGGGACCCGGAGACGGGCGGGCTGCCTAGCGGGAGGAGATGAACGCGCAGGCGAAGAGTGTCGGACCCGCATCGGGGTCGGAGGTGGGGGTGGGGCACGTGGAAGGCCACTCCTCCGGAACCGCGGGCGTCGGAGTGTTCTCCTCCCAGCTGTACGGCCCCGGCGGCTCGGCCGAGTCCTGCAGCCAGAGCGTGAGCCCGCCCGCGACGACCACGAGCGCCACCCACACCAGCAGCGCCCAGCGCCATAACCGGCGGCCGGCGCTCACCCCCACGGCTCCACGTCGACGACCGCGTCCACCGGGATCGGCCCGTAGACGTGCGGGAACTCCTCGGCGCCGGGCTGGGGGGCCTCGTACTTCAGCGGTACGTCGAGCCGGGCGGGGTCGATGACGAGGAGCACCAGCTCGTCGGGGCCGTCGTAGGAGCCGTAGAGGAAGGCCGCGACCGGCGGCAGCTGCTCACGCGTCGAGCAGTGGATGAACCCCTCCTCCTGGAGGGTCCGGCCGCGCGTCGAGATCTCGTACGTGCCCCGGGCGCGGGCCTCCTCCCACAGGGAGCGTTCGGTCAGGTGCACGATGAGGTTCGCTGTGGACATGCCGACACGGTAAGGCCTCAGCCGGGCCGCCCGCCCCTGCAAATACCGCTGCTCGGGCAGGCTGAGGGTCTTCCCGGCCGCCGACTCGTACGCGGCCCGCGCCTCCTCGTACGCACCGGCCCGCTCCAGCAGATGCCCGCGTACGGCGTCCAGGCGGTGCCCCAACTCGTCGGTGAGCGAGTCCAGTTCCGCGAGCCCCGTCTCCGGCCCGTGCACCATCGCGACCGCGACTGCCCGGTTCAGCCGCTCCACGGGCCCCGGCACGAGCCGTACGAGCACGTCGTACAGACCGAGGATCTCCCGCCAGTCGGTCGCCTCCGGCGAGGGCGCCTCGTCGTGTACGGCGGCGATGGCCCCGCGGATCTGGTACGGCCCGGCATGGCGGCGGGCCAGCGCCCGGGTGACCAGCGCGACGCCCTCCTCGATCGCGGCCCTGTCCCAGCGGGCGCGGTCCTGTTCGTCGAGGGGGACCAGGTCGCCGTCCGGACCGGTGCGGGCGTCGCGGCGGGCGTCCGTCAGCAGCATCAGGGCGAGCAGGCCCGCGATCTCGCAGTCGTCGGGCAGGAGGCGGTGAACGGCGCGGGTCAGGCGGATCGCCTCGCCGGCGAGGTCGCGCCGCTGGAGGGCCGGTCCGGAGGTCGCCGTATGGCCCTCGTTGAAGATCAGGTAGAGGGTGTGCAGGACGGCCGGCAGCCGTTCCTCCCAGTTGTCCGGCCGCCCGAAGCCGACGCCCCGCACCTTCTGCTTGGCCCGGCTGACGCGCTGCGCCATGGTCGCCTCGGGGACGAGGTACGCGCGGGCGATCTCCGCCGTGGTCAGACCGCCGACCGCGCGCAGGGTGAGAGCGATCTGCGCGGACGCAGTGAGCTGCGGATGGCAGCACAGGAACAGCAGGGACAGGGTGTCGTCCTCGCGCGGCGCCCGGTCGGCGACCACCGTGTCGCGCACGCTCAGCGCCGCCACCCGCTCCTCCCGCGCCCGCCGGGCCTCCTCCGCGCGCAGCATGTCGGTCAGCCGCCGCGAGGCCACCTTGATGAGCCACCCGCGCGGATTGTCCGGCACCCCCGCCGACGGCCACTGCCCAGCGGCGGCGAGCAGGGCCTCCTGTACGGCGTCCTCGGCGGCGTCGAAACGGCCGTACCGCCGGACCAGCGCGCCGAGGACCTGCGGCGCGTGCAGGCGCAGCAGGTCCTCGGTCCCGGTGGCTCCTCGCACGGTTCTCAGATGTCCCCGGCGCCGTCCAGGATGGGCCGGATCACCACGGGGTACTCGGGGGCGCCGGCGGGCTGGGGGCACTGGGCGATGCGCTCGGCGATCTCCGTGACGCGCTCCAGGCTCTCGCACTCCAGCACCCAGTAGCCGCAGAGCAGCTCCTTGGTCTCGCTGTACGGCCCGTCGGTGATCACGGCCTTGCCGTCCGCGCCCCGGCTGACGTGCCGGATCTTCGCGGGCTCGGCGAGGCCCTGGCCGTCGAGCATCTCGCCGGTCTCGGACAGGTCGTCGTTGACGGCGCTCATGAAGGCGTACATCGTCTGGATCTCCTGCTCGCTCCAGGCCGGGGAGTGCTCGGAGCCCTTGCCGCGCATGGCGTCGTAGTCGGCCTGCGTTCCCTGCACCATGACCAGGTACTTCATGATTCCGCTCCTTCGGCTTCGGCCGCCCGTTTCGGCGGTTCTCACAGGGGACGTCGGAGCCGGGGACGGATTCTCTACAGGGAACGGGAAGTTTTCCCGACAGGGGTTCAGGACCTCTTCCCGGCGCGGGCGCCGCCGTGGTCCCCGCCGGACTCGGCGGCCTTGTCGGCGGACGCCTCGCACTCGGGGTTGTGGCACGGGCCGCTCGTCCACACGGGAACCCACGCACCCAGCGTCTTGTGACGCCGTACGACTGTCTCGACCGGCTGTCCGCAGACGGGACAGACGCGTTCGTCGCTGTCCATGTCCTCAGGGTAGGACGAAGGGGCCGCGGGCGCTTCCCTGAGTTCTAGTGGTCGTCGCAACACCCCAGCTCAAGGGGTGCGCTGGAGTTCGCCCGCGAGCTGGGAGCCGCCGCACAGGTAGCCGCCGAACCGGCTGTCCTGGAGCACCTGACGCTGCAACGGATCGTGGGGACGGTCGTCCCGGTGACCTGGTCGGGGGGCGCGGCGAGCTGCGCGACCAGCCCCACACAGCCGCAGCCCCCTCCCCGCCTATCGCGAGGTGCGCGGCTCGCGCCACATCGGCCACATCAGGGGGCCGTCGGGCAGCTGGAGCGGCCGCTCCACCAGCTCGAACCCGAGCCGCTCGTACAGCCCCCGGCTCCGCGCACTGCTCGCCTCCAGATACGCCGGCACCCCGTCTCGGTCGCACCGTTCCAGAACCGACCCGATGAGCGCGGTCCCGAGTCCCTCCCCCTGGCGCCCGGGGTCCACACCGATCATCCACAGGTACTCATGGGCCCGCCCGGCCGGATGCACCTCGGCCGTGAGCCGCCCGATCAGCTCGATGCGCTCATTGCCCGGATCGAGCGCCTCGCGCAGGGCCGCGAACTCGTCCTCGCCGTCGTGCTCGTCACCCCCGTCCGCCGGCACCGGCAGCCACAACGCGCAGGCGGTCCCGTCCTCCGTGACGTCCACCCGCCCGTCGGCCATCACGATGTCCACGAACGCGGCCATCAACCGGGGATGCGTCGTACGGCGGTACTCCTCCCCCGGAAAGATCCACCCACTGACCGGATCGTCCTGGAAGGCCTCGTCCAGCAGCCGCGTCACCCGTTCGCGATCGCTTCCGCCGGCCGTCCGTATCGCCACGCCCATGCCCCACCCCTTCAACGCAACCACCGTTGGCCACAAGGGTGTTGAGACTATCCGGTGAGCATGCGGAAGCGGGCCCCGCACACCGTGGGGATGTGCGGGACCCGTCGGCCGGAACCCCCGGGGGCCGCGCGGGGTCAGGACCGCGCGGTGCCGGGCGCTCCGGGGTCCTCAGGCGCTGCGCCGCGTCACGAACTCCGCGAGCGAGAGCAGGCCGCCCGCCGCCTCCGGATCGGGCACCGCGCGGGCCAGCTGCCCCATCGCCCGGGCCATCCGGTCAGCCGCCTGCGCCTGTGCCCAGTCGCGGCCGCCGGCCTCCTCGACGGCGAGGGCCGTACGCGCCAGGTCCTCCGCTGCGTACGGCGCCGCGTACAGCTCGGCCAGTTCCGCGGCCGCCGCCGTGCTGGAGGTGAGCGCGGCGACCACCGGGAGGGATTTCTTGCGGGCGGCGAGGTCCGCGCCGGCCGGTTTGCCGGTGCGGCTCGGGTCGCCCCATATGCCGATCACGTCGTCGATGAGCTGGAAGGCGAGGCCCGCCTCCCGGCCGAACGCGTCCAGCGCCCCGACGTCCTCAGCGGACGCCCCCGCGTACAACGCGCCGAGTGCACAGGCACACCCGAGCAGCGCGCCCGTCTTGGCCTCGGCCATCGCGAGCACCTGGTCGAGGGTGACCTCGCCGGGGCCGAGCGCCTGCATGGCGGTGTCCTCGTGCTGGCCCTCGCACAGCTCTACGACGCAGGCCGCGAGCCGGGCCGCTGCCGGTGCCGCGGCGGGGTGGGGGTCCTCGGCCAGCAGCCGGAGCGCCAGGGCCTGGAGGGCGTCCCCGGCGAGGATCGCGTCGGCGTCGCCGAACACGGTCCACGCGGTGGGGCGGTGCCGGCGGGTGGTGTCGCGGTCCATCACGTCGTCGTGCAGCAGCGTGAAGTTGTGGATCAGTTCCACCGCCACGGCAGCCCGGACGGCCGCCGCCCGCGCCTGCTCCCCACCGAGCGCGGCGGCCGCGGTGAGGACGAGCGCGGGCCGTATCGCCTTGCCCGCGTTGCCCGCCGCCGGGGTGCCGTCGGCGTGCTCCCAGCCGAAGTGGTGGAGCGCGACCCTGCGCAGGGAAGCGGGCAGCGACTCCAGCGCGGCCCGCAGCTCGGGATCGACCGACGCCCGGACCCGCTCCAGGATCACCGCGGCCTCCTGACCATCGAGCGCGTGCGTCTCCGGCCGGGCCTCGGACCCGTGACGTGGACGCGCTGCGGGCGGCAGGTGGGGCCCATGGAGCGGACGTGCCTCGGAGGGCGGGTCGGCCTCCTGGAACGGCTCCGCCTCGGAGGACGCGTCAGGCCCGTGAACCGGCCACGCCCCGGCCCCCTGGAACGGCTGCGCCTCGGAGGGCGGGTCGGCCCCCTGAACCGGCCACGCCCCGGACCCCTGGAACGGCTGCACCTCGGAGGGCGGGTCGGTCCCCTGAAATGACTGCGCCTCGGACCGCGCGTCGGGCCCGTGAAGCGGGCTCGCCTCGGCCCCGTCGAGTCGGCCCCTCTCCCCGGCCGGTGGCCCGACCCCGGGACGCTCGGCGGCCGGCGCCTCCATCCCCCCGGTGGCCGGCGCCCGCGCCTGCGTCCTTTCCGTCACCAGTGCCTGCGTGCCCGTCGTGAACTCGGCCATGGAACCCCCCTCGGTCAGTCCGCGGCCGGTGGCGCTTCCGCTGGGGGCGGGCGCGCTCTTCCGAGATGTCTCCCCTCCGAAGGCCGGCCGCAGTGCCTCCACCCCGGTGTTCGACGAAGGTGCCCCCACCCCGCTGTTCGACCGGGGTGTACCCGCCCCGGTGGGCGGGGACACGGCCCCCCGGCGCGGGGACGTCACCTCCAGCGGCCGATCTCGACGTTCTCCAGGACTCCGAGCGCGTCCGGCACCAGCACGGCCGCCGAGTAGTAGGCCGTCACCAGGTACTTGATGATCGACTGTTCGTTGATGCCCATGAACCGCACCGACAGGCTCGGCTCGATCTCGTCCGGGATACCGGCCTGCTGGAGGCCGATGACGCCCTGGTCGGCCTCACCGGTACGCATGGCGATGATCGAGGTGGTCCGCTCCGGGGTGACCGGGATCTTGTTGCACGGATAGATCGGCACCCCGCGCCAGGTGGGGATGCGGTTGCCGCCCGCGTCGATGGTCTCGGGGACCAGCCCGCGCTTGTTGAGCTCACGGCCGATCGCGGAGATCGCGCGCGGGTGGGCCAGCAGCAGCTTGGTGCCCCGGCGGCGGCTGAGCAGCTCGTCGAGGTCGTCGGGGCTGGGCACCCCGTCGTGCGGCTGGAGCCGCTGGTCGTACTCGCAGTTGTTCAGCAGCCCGAACTCACGGTTGTTGACGAGCTCGTGCTCCTGGCGCTCCTTGAGTGCCTCGACGGTCAGCCGGATCTGCTGTTCCGTCTGGTTCATGGGCTGGTTGTAGAGGTCGGCCACCCGGGTGTGGATGCGCAGAACGGTCTGGGCGATGCTCAGTTCGTACTCGCGGGGCCGGGCGTCGTAGTCGACGAAGGTGTGCGGGATGTCGGGCTCGCCGTCATGGCCCGCCGCGAGGTCGATCTCCTTCTCGCCGTACTTGTTGGTGCGCTGCGAGGGGATCGCCCGCTGTTCCCACAGGTGCTCGCGCAGGGCGTCGGAGCGCTCCGCCACCTGCTCGACATCCTGGCGGGGCAGCACCAGGACCGTGCAGGCGGTGGCCGCGCGGGCGGTGTACTCCCAGATGGCGTCCGGGTCCAGGAGCGCATGGTCGCCGAAGTAGGCGCCGTCGGCGAGGACTCCGAGGACCGCGTCGTCGCCGTAGGGTCCGGTGCCGACCTTCTCCACGCGGCCGTGCGCCAGCAGGTACACCTCCTCGGTCGGGCCGCCGAACGAGGCGATCACCTGGCCCGGGGCGAACTCCCGCTGCTGGCAGCGCTGGGCGAGCTCGGAGAGCACGTCGTCGTCCTCGTAGGACCTGAGCGCAGGCAGCTCGCGCAGCTCGTCGGGGATCACCTCGACCCGGTCCCCGGTCTTCACGAAGGTCACCCGGCCGTCGCCCACGGCGTAGCTCAGGCGGCGGTTCACCCGGTACGTACCGCCCTGGACGTTCACCCAGGGCAGCATGCGCAGCAGCCAGCGGGAGCTGATCTCCTGCATCTGGGGTGCGGACTTGGTGGTGGTGGCCAGGTTCCGCGCGGCCGCTGTGCCAAGGCTCTGCTGCGGCCGGTCCTGCTCGGTGCGGACCTCTTCGCCTACCGACATAAGGAATTGCCCTCCCGGTACATGCCCGGACGCGCTCTACGTCCGGGCATCGATGTGCAGGAGCAAGCCTTCCTCACGGATCGTGCCGGTGCTATTACACGAAAGAGGGGGAATGGATCATTGCGAGGCTGGGCATATGCGCGCTTCCTATCCGCTGACACGCAATCAATTTCGCTGTCATGAACGGAATTTGGCTGTCCGAATCAGCTCGCACGCTGTGCGAACCAGGAGTCGGAGTCCGCCGCTTTCGGTACAAGCACCGGTAGGGGCCGGCCGCGGTCGGCGGCGGGCACGCAGCACGAAGGAGGGAGCCATGGCCTCACCCATGTCCGCAGGCAGATTCCTGGCCGTCCTGCGGGCGGAGGGCGCCACCGTCGTCGAGGTCGGCGACTGGGAGCACCACAACCGCAACCACGTCGGCGCCTGGGGACCGGTGCACGGCGTGATGATCCACCACACGGTGACCAAGGGCAGCGCGGCGACGGTCGAGCTGTGCCGCAAGGGCTACACCGATCTGCCGGGCCCCCTGTGCCACGGCGTCATCACCAAGGACGGCACCGTCCACCTCGTCGGCTACGGCCGCGCCAACCACGCCGGTCTCGGCGACGACGACGTCCTGCGCGCGGTGATCGCGGAGAAGGCCCTTCCTGTCGACAACGAGGCCAACACCGACGGCAACCGCCACTTCTACGGCTTCGAGTGCGAGAACCTCGGCGACGGGGAGGATCCCTGGCCGGCCGCCCAGCTGACGGCGATCGAGCAAGTCTCCGCCGCGGTGTGCCGCTACCACGGCTGGACGGAACGGTCGGTCATCGGCCACCTGGAGTGGCAGCCGGGCAAGGTGGATCCGCGGGGCTTCACGATGGCCTGGCTGCGGGGCCGGATCCGGGAGCGCCTGAAGTGACCGCGCAGGTCACAATGGGGGCGTGACCGGCCTCGACACCCTGCGCCCCCGCCTGCCCTCACCCCTGCAGGAGCTGTCGGACCCCCGCTTCGCCCGGCACGGCCTGCGCCTTCTCCTCAAGCGCGACGACCTGATCCACCCCGAGCTCATCGGCAACAAGTGGCGCAAACTCGCGCCGAACCTCACCGCGGCCGCCGGCCGTACGGTCGTCACCTTCGGCGGCGCGTACTCCAACCACCTGCGCGCCACAGCGGCCGCCGGACGGCTCCTCGGTCTGCCCACGGTCGGCGTGGTCCGCGGTGAGGAACTCGCCGACCGCCCCTTGAACCCCTCCCTCGCCCGGTGCACGGCCGACGGCATGCGACTGCATTTCGTCGACCGGCCCACGTACCGCCGCAAGGCCGAACCGGACACCCTCGCGCGCGTGCTGCGCGCGGCCCAGGCCGAGGACGCGTACGTCGTCCCGGAGGGCGGCAGCAACTCGCTCGCCGTACGAGGATGCCGCGCACTCGGCGAGGAGCTGTCCGGGCGGGCCGACGCGGTCGCGATCGCCTGCGGCACCGGCGGCACCCTCGCGGGCCTCGCGGCCGGACTGGCCCCGGGCATGCGCTGCCTGGGCGTCCCGGTCCTCAAGGGTGGCTTCCTGAGCGCCGACATAGAGTCCCTGCAACGCCGTGCCTTCGGCGCCCGATGCGGTGACTGGACCCTCGACGACCGCTTCCACTTCGGCGGCTACGCCCGCACCACGCCCGAACTGGACGCCTTCACCGAGGACTTCGAGCACCGCCACGGCCTGCCCGTGGAACGTCTATATGTCGCCAAGTTGCTGTACGGACTTGTCACCCTCGCTGAGGAGGGCGCCTTCGCGCGCGGGACGGCCGTCGCGGCGGTCGTCACGGGCCGCCCCTTCCCCTGAGCCGGTCCCCCTCCCCGGACGCACCTCACCCCGACCCCGGGGCCTCACTCGGCCGCCTCCCGATAAGCCGCCGCCTCCTCCAGGTCCAGCCTGCGCAGCAGCGTTCGCAGCATCTCGTCGTCGATGTAACGCAGGTCCCGCAGCTTCACGAACACCGCGCGCTCGGCGCCGATCATCTCCCCGGACAGCCGCCGATACGTGTCGTCGACGGTTTCGCCGGTCACCGGGTTCACGGCTCCGAGGCGTTCCCACACGGCGTTGCGGCGGCGGTCCAGGACCGTGCGCAGACGGTCGGCGAGGGGCGGTGGGAGAGCGTTGCGCTCGTCGGCGAGGAGTTCGTCCAGGCGCCGTTCGGCGGCTCGCGAGGCCTGCGCCTGGGCGTTGGCCTCGGCGAGGGTCTCGGCCTGCTGGTCGCGGCCGGGGAGTTTCAGCAAGCGGATCAGTGGGGGCAGGGTGACGCCTTGGACGACAAGGGTGCCGATGACCGTCGTGAAGGTCAGGAAGAGGATCAGGTTGCGGCCCTCGAACGGCTCGCCGTCGTGCAGGTGCTCCGGGATCGAGAAGGCGATCGCCAGCGAGACCACGCCCCGCATCCCGGCCCAGGCGATGACGAAGGGCGCCTTCCAGGTGGGGTTGTCCTCACGCGCGCGGATCCGCGCGGAGAGCAGGCGCGGCAGGAAGGTCGCCGGATAGACCCACACGAACCTCGACACGACGACCACGAGGAAGACGGCGACCGCGTACCAGACGGCGCTGCCGCCCTCGTACTCCCCGAGCCCCCTTAGCACGACGGGCAGTTGCAGCCCGATGAGGGCGAACACCGACGACTCCAGGACGAAGGCGACCATTTTCCAGACGGCGTCCTCCTGGAGGCGGGTCGCGAAGTCGACCTCCCACGCGCGGTGTCCGAGGAAGAGGGCCACCACGACCACCGCGAGCACCCCGGACGCGTGGAACTGCTCGGCCGCCGCGTAGGCGACGAACGGGATCAGCAGGGAGAGCGTGTTCTGGAGCAGCGGCTCCTTGAGGTGGGTGCGCAGCCAGTGGATCGGCACCATGAGCACCAGGCCGACCGCGACCCCGCCGACCGCCGCGAGCAGGAACTCGCCGATGCCGCCCGCCCAGGTGGCGCCCTCGCCGACCGCGGCCGCGAGCGCGACCCGGTAAGCGGTGATCGCGGTGGCGTCGTTCACCAGGGACTCGCCCTGGAGGATGGTCGTGATCCGGGAGGGCAGGCCCACGCGGCGTGCCACGGCCGTCGCCGCGACCGCGTCCGGCGGCGCCACCACCGCGCCCAGCACGAGCGCCCCGGTCAGCGAGAGGCCCGGCACGATCCGGTACGCCGCCCAGCCGACGACAAGGGTCGCGAAGAGCACGTATCCCACCGACAGCAGCGCCACGGGCCGCATTTGTGCCCTGAGGTCGAGATAGGAGCTGTCGGTGGCCGCGGAGTGCAGCAGCGGCGGCAGGATGATGGGCAGGACCACGTCCGGGTCGAGGGTGTACTCGGGGACGCCGGGAACGTACGAGACCAGCAGGCCGACCGCTACCAGCAGCAGCGGCGCCGGAACCGGGGTGCGTCGGGCGGCCGCGGCGATCGCCGCGCTCCCCGCCACCAGCAACAGCAGTGGCATCACGTCCATGGCCCTCGCCCGCCCTCGCTCATCGTCGTGCGCCCCGCCCTCTTTTTCCGCGCGGCCGCCCGCGCGGCCGTCGTAACCTGGCAATCATGAAACAGTGCACGCACGCCGACGCGCTGCCGCACCCGGAGCCCGAGCCGCTCAGCGAGACGTGCCCGGAGTGTCTGAGGGACGGTACCCACCCCGTACAACTGCGCCTGTGCCTGTCCTGCGGTCACGTCGGCTGCTGCGACTCCTCACCGGGACAACATGCGACGAAGCACCACAAGGACTCCGACCACCCGGTCATGCGGACCCACGAACCCGGTGAGAACTGGCGTTGGTGCTTCGTGGACCATGTCCTTGTGTGACCCTGGACCCTCGGGTTCCAGGACGGTTCGACCGTCTGACGTCTGGGTACGTCAACCCGGCGCGTGTTCTTCCCAATTGGAGCCGCAAACCCCTAGACACGGAGCGTGTCCACAGTTTTACTGTGAGTGACGGCAAGGGGTTGGGGTCCCGGGGACAGGAAAGCCGAGAGCGCGGTAGCGTCACCGCTGAACCACACGTCGCGTTAATCCGGGGGGCGACCCTCGGCCCCCGTAAAGCTTGTACCACCTTGGAGGTGAGGGTGTCCCAGATCGCAGGCGAGCCCGCGACCCAGGACTTCGTGGAAGTCCGGCTGCCGGCCGCGGGTGCCTACCTGTCGGTGCTGCGGACGGCCACGGCCGGCCTCGCAGCCCGTTTGGACTTCACCCTCGACGAGATCGAGGACCTGCGCATCGCGGTGGACGAGGCCTGCGCGATCCTGCTCCAGCAGGCCGTGCCCGGCTCGGTGCTCAGCTGTGTCTTCCGCCTCGTCGACGACTCGCTGGAGGTCACCGTCTCGGCCCCCACCACGGACGGTCACGCACCGTCACGGGACACCTTCGCCTGGACCGTCCTCTCGGCCCTCGCGGGCAAGGTCTCGTCGGCCGTGGACGAGGACAAGACCGTTTCGATCAGCCTCTACAAACAGCGCGGCGCGGGACCCGGGCCGGCGTGAGGAACGGGGACGGGCCGGTGCGGGACGAAGAGCGCGGCACACGGGAGCTGCCGGCCGAGGGCGGACACCGCCCTCCCTGCCCGAGCGGCGCCGACGGCCTGGGCGGCGACGGCCCCGGCGGTTCCCGCCACATGACGGACGGCATCGACGGCATCCCCGAGCAGGCCCGCCCGCATCCGGAGGAAGACGTCGTCGACACGACGGCGACCGGCTTGCTGGACGACGGGCAGCGTGATCGGAAAGGTGCCGTGCAGGGTGCGCCTCCGGCAGGGCGGCCCGGGGTCCTCCCGGTGCCGACGGAGGCGAGGGCTCGTGGAAGGGCGACGGGCGGGACGATGAGCGAGCACGAGCGAAACGCAGAGGACGGCGCGGCGGGCGCGAACAACACGCCGGTCCCACGGCACGATCCACAGGACCGCAGCGGGGCGCGGGCCCTGTTCATCGAGCTGCGCGCCATGAAGGACGGCAGCCCGGAGTACGCGGAGCTGCGCAACCAGCTGGTCCGGATGCACCTGCCGCTCGTCGAGCACCTCGCCCGCCGCTTCCGCAACCGCGGCGAGCCCCTGGACGACCTGACCCAGGTCGCCACCATCGGCCTGATCAAGTCGGTCGACCGCTTCGACCCGGACCGCGGGGTGGAGTTCTCGACCTACGCGACCCCCACGGTCGTCGGCGAGATCAAGCGCCACTTCCGCGACAAGGGCTGGGCGGTCCGGGTGCCCCGGCGCCTTCAGGAACTGCGCCTGTCCCTGACGACGGCCACGGCGGAGCTCTCCCAGCAGCACGGCCGCTCCCCCACGGTCCACGAGCTGGCCGAGAAGCTGGCCATCTCGGAGGAGGAGGTCCTGGAGGGCCTGGAGTCCGCCAACGCGTACTCCACGCTGTCCCTGGACGTCCCCGACACCGACGACGAGTCCCCGGCGGTGGCGGACACCCTCGGCGCGGAGGACGAGGCGCTGGAAGGCGTCGAGTACCGGGAGTCGCTCAAGCCGCTGCTCGAGGACCTCCCACCGCGCGAGAAGCGGATCCTTCTGCTGCGCTTCTTCGGCAACATGACCCAGTCGCAGATCGCGCAGGAGGTCGGCATCTCCCAGATGCACGTCTCCCGCCTGCTGGCCCGCACCCTGGCCCAGCTCCGGGAGAAGCTGCTGGTGGAGGAGTAGGTCGCGGAGCCGCCCCGAGCGGCGGTTCCGCAGGGGCCCGGTTTTCCAGGACGGTCCAGGGGCCGAGGACGCATCCGCTCCGGCCCCGAGGCCATCGCCCGCGGGCCGGGAGCAGCCCGCCTACCGGTCCTGAGGTTCTGCGACCGCCCTCGGCCGACACTCGCGCACCGGACCCACGGCTACGACGCCCACCGGCGCCGCAAGCCGACAGCCGCAGCTCGCCCACCGCGGCCGCAGCCGGCCCGTCCCTACCGCGACCGCTGCCGCTTGCCGTCCTGTGCCCGCCCCGGCCCCCGGATTCCGAGCGCCTGGTTCGTGGCCGGGTTGATCAGGAGGATCAGCGCGGCCACCGCGACGACCGCGAGGGCGATGCCCGCCGGGATCGCCACGCTGTCGGCCTGGAGGAGGTTGTAGGCGACGGGAAGGGCCATGATCTGGGTGATGACGGCCGGCCCCCGGCTCCAGCTGCGCCGGCCGAGCAGCCCGCGTGCGGCGAGCAGCGGCAGCAGCGCGAGGACGATCAGCGTGACGCCCCCGGTGACGGCCGACTGCCGGTCGTCCGGGTCTCCGGCCAGACCCTCCACGAGCATCCAGACGCCTCCCGCGACGAGCGCGAGCCCTTCCAGGGCGGCCAGGGCGGCGGCGTACGTCAGGCGCCGCGGGCGGGGACCGGCGGTCTCGGGGGCAACGGGGGTCTGCTCACTGCTCACCCCTGAAGGGTAGCCCTCACCCCCGAAGCGCCCTTGGGTGAGGCGCGGGCAACGCACACCGCCGCGCGCGGGTTGCCCCACGCCCCCGTGGCAAGGTTCACGCACCGGAGTCTTACGTGATCCCTACCTCGGCCTGTGCCCGGTACCACCCAGTAGGTACGCTGCAACCCATGCGTGCACTTCTCGTGGTCAATCCGGCGGCAACCACCACAAGCGCACGTACGCGCGATGTCCTGCTCCACGCGCTCGCGAGCGAGATGAAACTGGAAGCGGTCACCACCGAGTACCGCGGCCACGCACGTGACCTGGGCCGGCAGGCGGCGGAGAGCAAGGACATCGACCTGGTCGTGGCCCTGGGCGGCGACGGCACGGTCAACGAGGTCGTCAACGGCCTTTTGCACGCGGGCCCCGCCCCCGAGCAGCTTCCCGGCCTCGCCGTGGTCCCCGGCGGCTCCACCAACGTCTTCGCCCGCGCCCTCGGCCTGCCCAACGACGCCGTCGAGGCGACCGGCGCCCTCCTGGACGCCCTGCGCGAGGGCAGCGAGCGCACGGTCGGCCTGGGTCTGGCCTCCGGCACGCCCGGCACCGAGGACGAGGCGGTGCCGGGACGCTGGTTCACCTTCAACGCCGGGCTCGGATTCGACGCCGGTGTGGTCGGCCGGGTCGAGCAGCAGCGCGAGCGCGGCAGGAAATCCACACACGCTCTCTACGTCCGCCAGGCTCTGCGCCAGTTCTTCGGCGAGGCGCACCGCCGGCACGGGACGATCACCGTGGAGCGTCCGGATGCGGAGCCGGTGACCGATCTGGTCCTTTCCATAGTCTCGAACACCTCTCCGTGGACCTTCCTGGGCAATCACCCGATGTACGCGTCGCCTAAGGCCTCGTTCGATAAAGGCCTCGACATGCTCGGTCTCAGCCGTATGACGACGACCGCGATCGCCCGATATGGCACCCAGTTGCTCACTTCGTCCCCCGAACGCGGCCCCCATGGCAAGCACGCCGTGTCCCTGCACGACCTGGACCGCTTCACCTTGCATTCGAAGGTGCCCCTGCCCCTCCAGATGGACGGCGACCACCTAGGGCTGCGTACAAGCGTGACGTTCACAGGCGTACGCCGTGCACTGCGTGTGATTGTGTGAGCAGAAGACGCTAAACTCCTTTCACTCGAACGTTTAGGCCAGGGTCCACCCCATGGAAGTACGGCTGTGACCTAGTCGACACCGAGGAATCAAAAAAAACTTTCCGGAAGGGGTTGTATCCGCCGCTGAGGTTTGCGAGTCTCTACGTGGCGGTCAGGACAGCCCGCAACACCAGCGTCCACAGACCACCGGAACCCCTCTTCAATCCACAGGACCACGCCGGGGAAGACTCGGCGATCGGCCCTTCACTTGTTGAGGGATTCGTGAAAGCGTTCACATTCACAAGCAACTTGCACGTAATACCAAGGAGAGGTAGCAGCCATGGACTGGCGTCACAACGCCGTTTGCCGCGAGGAAGACCCCGAGCTCTTCTTCCCCATCGGCAACACCGGTCCTGCGCTGCTGCAGATCGAGGAAGCCAAGGCCGTCTGCCGTCGCTGCCCCGTTATGGATCAGTGTCTGCAGTGGGCGCTCGAGTCCGGTCAGGACTCCGGCGTCTGGGGTGGTCTCAGCGAGGACGAGCGTCGCGCCATGAAGCGCCGTGCCGCCCGCAACCGGGCCCGTCAGGCTTCTGCCTGACATACCCACCCCGCAAAACAGCCTGAGCTTGGCGGCGCGTACACCGCGTACGCTTCTCCCGCCCCGAGCCGCAGCGCGCAGTACCCCCGATGCGCAGCACAAAGCTGGCAACGAGCATTTGAGCCCCGGACCCCTGAACGGTCCGGGGCTTTTTGCTGTGCCCCCGCCTATGTCCCGACCTATGTCGCGACGCGTGTCCCGACCGCGCCCCGCCCGTGCGGGGATCTACTTGTGCGCCTGCACCGGTACGTCCAGGATCACCCGGGTGCCGCCCTCCGGCGCCGGGACCATGTCGAACGAGCCGCCCAACTCGCCTTCCACCAGCGTCCGTACGATCTGCAGGCCCAGGTTGCCCCCGGTGTGCGGGTCGAAGCCCTCGGGCAGACCGACGCCGTCGTCCTGGACGGTGACGAGGAGACGGGCCTCCTTGGTGGTGCCGCCGCGGACGGCCGAAACCTCGACCGTGCCGGTCTCGCCCTCGCGGAAGCCGTGCTCCAGGGCGTTCTGGAGGATTTCCGTGAGGACCATGGACAGCGGGGTGGCGACCTCGGCGTCCAGGATGCCGAAGCGTCCGCTGCGCCGGCCGGTGACCTTGCCCGGCGAGATCTCGGCGACCATGGCGAGCACCCGGTCCGCGATCTCGTCGAACTCCACGCGCTCGTCCAGGTTCTGAGACAGCGTCTCGTGCACGATGGCGATCGAGCCGACCCGTCGTACCGCCTCTTCGAGGGCTTCCCGGCCGCGGTCGGACTCGATGCGCCGGGCCTGGAGGCGGAGCAGGGCCGCCACCGTCTGGAGGTTGTTCTTCACCCGGTGGTGGATCTCCCGGATGGTCGCGTCCTTGGTGATCAACTCGCGCTCGCGGCGGCGCAGTTCGGTCACGTCCCGTAGCAGGACCAGTGAACCGATGCGGGTGCCCTTGGGCTTGAGCGGGATCGCCCGGAACTGGATGACACCGTCGTGCGCCTCGATCTCGAACTCACGGGGTGCCCAGCCGCTGGCCACCTTGGCGAGCGCCTCGTCCACCGGGCCGCGGGTCGGGGCGAGTTCGGCGGTGGTCCTGCCGAGGTGCTGGCCGACGAGGTCGGAGGCGAGGCCCATGCGGTGGTAGGCGGACAGGGCGTTCGGGGAGGCGTACTGGACGATGCCGTCGGCGTCGAGGCGGATCAGGCCGTCGCCGACGCGCGGGGCCGCGTCCATGTCCATCTGCTGGTTGGGGAACGGGAAGGAGCCGGCCGCGATCATCTGGGCCAGGTCGGACGCGCTCTGCAGATAGGTCAGTTCGAGTCGGCTCGGGGTGCGGACGGTCAGCAGGTTGGTGTTGCGCGCGATGACACCGAGGACGCGCCCCTCCCGTCGTACCGGGATCGACTCGACGCGGACCGGGACCTCCTCGCGCCACTCCGGATCGCCCTCGCGCACGATCCGGCCCTCGTCGTGTGCCGCGTCCAGCAGCGGGCGGCGGCCTCGGGGGACAAGGTGGCCGACCATGTCGTCCTGGTAGGAGGTGGGGCCGGTGTTGGGCCGCATCTGGGCGACGGAGACATAGCGGGTGCCGTCGCGGGTGGGGACCCACAGGACGAGGTCGGCGAAGGAGAGGTCGGAGAGCAACTGCCACTCCGAGACCAGCAGATGCAGCCACTCGAGGTCGGAGTCGTCGAGGGCGGTGTGCTGGCGGACCAGTTCGTTCATGGAGGGCACGGGTGCGAGCGTACCTGGGGGTATGTGAGTGACCTAAAAACACCGTGCGCCGACGGGGTGCGGCCCGGCCCCGGAAACACCCGCGGGCCGCGGCGCCTGGGAAGGACCCTCAACCTTCCCGGCACCGCAGCCCGGAGCAATATCGGCCGTGGGGTGTGCGGTCCCGGTCGGCCGAGATGAGGACCCGGGGCAGTCAGGGCAGAGAGCTCCGGTTCCTCGGTCCGTCTTCCTGTGCGGGGAAGACGGAGGTCACACGTTCAATTGTGGACTAGACCACTAGGTGTGTCCATGCGGTGGAGCCTGTTTGTTGTTGGAGCTTTCCCTTACGGGAGTCACCTAGTCGGACGTCCTGACAACCTCCACGCAGCCTAACGCGTGTGGGTTCATGTGCGGGGCCAGATGGCCAGGGCAATTTCCGCGACTGCCTCCAGGTCCTGTCGGCTCGCGCCGTCGCGCGCCTGTTGGGACATGCCCTGGACCACCGCCCCGGTGTACCGGGCCAGCGCGGCGGCGTCGGTCCCGGCCGGCAGTTCCCCCGCCGCGATGTCCGCCCTGATACGGCTTTCGAAGGCGGCGATGCTGGCGTTGCGCCGCCCGCGCAGCGACTCCTCGACCTCCGGGGTGGAGCAGTTGGTGGCGGCGTGGATGACGAGGCAGCCGTGCGGATGGCCGGGGGCCGTGTACGCGACGGCGGCCTCCCTCAGCAGCCGCTCCATGGCGGCCCGGGCGGTGGGCTCCTCGGCGAGCGCGCGGTCGCTGAAGGAGCCGTACCGGACGCCGTACTCCCTGACGACCTCCTCGAACAGCGAGCGCTTGTCACCGAAGGCCGCGTAGAGGCTGGGGGCCCCGATGTCCATGACGCGGGTGAGGTCGGAGACGGACGTGGCCTCGTACCCGTGCTCCCAGAAGGCCAGGATCGCCTTCTCCAGGGCGGTCTCGCGATCGAACGACCGTGGGCGTCCGCGGGGCTTCGCTCTCCTGACCCCGGGCTCGACCTGCGTCTTCGTCTGCTCGCTGCCCACCATGGAGTGAATTGTATAGCGGGTACTAGAGAAAGGCGGTGGAGTGCCGGTACGGTTATTTCTGTATCGACTGCTAGAGAAATGAGGGGCGACAGCATGGGCGTGCTCACGGGCAGGACGGCTCTGGTGACGGGGGCGAGCAGGGGTATCGGGCGGGGCATCGCCGAGCGCCTCGGGCGGGACGGCGCGCGGGTGGCGGTGCACTACGGCAGGAGTGCGACGGCGGCGAAGGAGACGGTCGCCGCGATCGAGGCGGCCGGCGGCTCCGCCTTCACGGTCGGGGCGGACCTGGGGATCCCCGGAGCCGTCGACGCCCTCTGGGAAGAGTTCGACCGGCACGCGGACGGACTGGACATCCTGGTGAACAACGCGGGAATCGGCTCCTCACGCCCGATCGAGGAGATCGACGAGAGCGAGTACGACCGGCTCTTCACGGTCAATGTGAAGGCGCCGTTCTTCCTGGTCAAGCAGGGGGCGATACGCCTGCGGGACGGCGGCCGCATCATCAACATCTCGTCGGGACTCGCCCGCACGGCCGCCATGCCGCACAACATGGCCTACGCCATGACGAAGGGCGCGCTGGACGTGTTCTCCCGGGACCTGTCCAAGATCCTGGGCGTTCGGGGCATCAGGGTGAACTCGGTGGCACCCGGCCTGGTCGACACCGACAACACCGCCGCGTTCCTGCACGGCAGCGAGGACGGCTGGGCGCAGGCGGAGGCCTACTCGGCGCTGGGGCGGGTGGGGACCCCGGCCGAGGTCGCGGACGTGGTGGCGTTCCTCGCCTCGGACGAGGGGCGGTGGGTGACCGGGAGCTGGGTGGATGCCACAGGGGGGTCGATGCCGTGAGCCGTCCGGCAGGGCTCAGCGCGCCTCCGTCACCTGGTCGGGGCGGGCGGCGCGTCCGCGTCCCGGCCGCGCATGATGGTGAGGTGGCAGCCCTTGAGGAGGCGTCGTGACGGCCTCGGGGACCTGGGCCGCAGGACCCGATTCTGCTAGATTGGTCTAAACCACATGGGCCGTACCGGGGTCCGGTCGAGCCCTCTCTGTTCAGACCGTTGCCACAGACCAGACCCTTTCCTCAGATCGGCAGGCCCAGCGTGGAAGTTGTCATCGTTCCGGACGCCAAGGCGGGTGGCGAGCTCATCGCCGAGGCCATGGCCCAGCTGCTCCGGCGCAAGCCCGACGCCCTGCTCGGCGTGGCCACCGGCTCCACCCCGCTGCCCATCTACGAGGCCCTGACGGCGAAGGCGCGGTCCGGTGCCGTGGACGCCTCGCGGGCGCGGATAGCCCAGCTCGACGAGTACGTGGGGCTGCCGGCCGAGCATCCGGAGTCCTACCGTTCGGTGCTGCGGCGCGAGGTGCTGGAGCCGCTGGGGATACCGATGGCCTCCTTCATGGGGCCGGACGGGACGGCTCAGGACATCATCGGCGCGTGCCAGGCGTACGACTCGGCGCTGGCCGCTGCCGGGGGCGTGGATCTGCAGCTGCTCGGGATCGGGACGGACGGACACATCGGGTTCAACGAGCCGTGTTCGTCGCTGGCCTCGCGGACCCGGATCAAGACGCTGACCGAGCAGACGCGGGTGGACAACGCGCGGTTCTTCGAGGGGGACATCTCGCAGGTGCCGCACCATGTGATCACTCAGGGGATCGGGACGATTCTCGAGGCCCGGCATCTGGTGCTGCTGGCGACGGGTGAGGGGAAGGCGGACGCGGTGGCGGCGACGGTGGAGGGGCCGGTCGCCGCGGTGTGTCCCGCGTCGGCGCTTCAGCTGCATCCGCATGCGACGGTGGTCGTGGACGAGGGGGCCGCCTCGAAGTTGAAGCTGGCGGACTACTTCCGGCACACGTTTGTCAACAAGCCTGACTGGCAGGGGATCTAGGGCGGGGACCCGTCTGCCGGGTTCTGAGGGGTACCGGGTGCGGGTCGGCTGTGGCTGGTCACGCAGCTCCCCGCGCACCTGACGAAGACGGGTGCCGGCCCCCTCGAAGGGAACCGGCACCCGTCTTGTCGTAGGACCTACTCCCCCGCGATGGCCTCCGCCGCCGCCCTGCCGCACACCCTTGCCGCGCCGTGGGTCGCGATGTGCAGGGCTCCTCGGGCGGGGGCCTGCGGGAGGCCCATTTCGATCACGATCGTGTCGGGGCGGGTGCGCAGGACGGTGTCCAGGGCCGCCCTCATCCAGGGGTGACGGTGTTCGTCACGGACCACGGCCACGATGCGGCGGGGGCCGGCCGCGGCCAGCGTGGCGAGGCCCGCGTCCTCGCCGGCGAAGCTGCCCGTTTCCGTGCCGGGGAGCAGGCGGGCGAGTTCGGCGGCGACGCCCCAGGGCGTCTCGTCGCCGACGGCCACGTTGACGACCGGGGTGAAGGCGGCGACGTAGGGAGCCGTGGTGAGGGGGGTGAAGCCGTCCCGGCCGGTGATGTGCAACGCCCTTCGGGCGGCGCGCAGTCCCACCTCCTCGTCGGCCGGCAGCTGCGTGTCGGCTGCGCCGGCGGCCGTCCAGTGGGCCAGCGAGCGGACGCGTTCCGCCGCTTCCGCGAGCCGCTCCTCGGGGAGTTCGCCCGAGCGGACCGCCGAGACCAGGGCGTCGCGCAGGCGCCGTACCGTCTCGTCGTCGGCCAGGCCGCCGCCCACGCAGATCGCGTCGGCGCCGGCGGCGACGGCCAGGACGCTGCCGCGCTCGATGCCATAGGTGCCGGCGATGGCCTGCATCTCCATGCCGTCGGTGACGATGAGGCCGGTGTAGCCGAGTTCGCCGCGCAGCAGGTCGGTCAGCACCTTGTGGGACAAGGTGGCCGGGAGGTCCGGGTCCAGGGCGGGGACCAGGATGTGGGCGGTCATCACCGCGCGGGTGCCGGCGGCGATGGCCGCGCGGAAGGGCCGCAGTTCCCGCTCCAGGAGCACCGACTCGTCCACGTCGATGCGCGGCAGGGCGTGGTGGGAGTCGATCGCGGTGTCGCCGTGACCAGGGAAGTGCTTGGTGCAGGCCGCGACGCCCGCCGACTGCAGGCCGGCGACGTAGGCCGCCGTGTGCCGGGCGGCCAGCTCGGAGGCGGCGCCGAAGGAGCGCACGCCGATCACCGGGTTGGACGGGTTGGAGTTCACGTCGGCCGACGGGGCCCAGTTGAGGTTGACCCCGCAGACGGCGAGGCGGCGGCCGAGCTCAGCGGCCACCGCGCGCGTCAGGTCCACGTCGTCCACCGCGCCCAGCGCGTGGTTGCCGGGGAAGGACGAGCCGGTGCGCACCTCCAGGCGGGTGACGTCACCGCCCTCCTCGTCGATGGCGACCAGGACGTCGTCGCGTTCGGCACGCAACTGGGCGGTCAGGGCCGTCAGTTGTTCCGGGGAGGCGATATTGCGGCCGAACAGGCCGACCGAGGCGAGGCCCTCGCCGAGGCGGCGCAGCAGCCAGTCGGGGGCGGTGGTGCCGGTGAAGCCGGGTTGGAGGACGGTGAGGGCGTCCCGCGTCAGTGTGTCTGTGCCGCTGGCGAATGTCGTCATCGGGGGCGTTATCCCTTCACGGCGCCCGCGGTGAGACCCGCGGCCATCTTGCGCTGGACGAGGAGGAAGAGGACCACGATCGGCACGGCCATCATGGTGGAACCGGCCATCATCGGGGCGTATTCGGTGCCGTGTTTGGTGGTGAAGTTGCCGAGCCAGACGGTCGCGGTCTGGTTCTTCTGGCTGAGCAGCATGAGGGCGTAGAGGTACTCGTTCCAGGCCTGGATGAAGCCGTAGACCGAGGTGGCGACCATGCCGGGGGCCAGCAGCGGGAAGACCACCCGCAGGAAGGCGCCGGTGGGGGAACAGCCGTCGACCATCGCCGCCTCCTCCAGCTCCTTCGGGATGTTGACGATGAAGCCGCGCAGCGTCCACACCGTGAAGGGGAGGATGAAGGTCAGGTACGTGATGATCAGGCCCGACAGCTTGTCGTACTGATCGAGGTCGTTCAGGAGCAGGAAGACCGGGATGATCATCGCGACCAGCGGGATCATCTGGACCGCGAGGATGCCCACGATCACGATCTTCCGGCCGCGGAAGGAGAAGCGGGAGATGGCGAGGGCGCCGAGCGTGCCGACGACGATGCCGATCGCGACGACCGCCAGGGAGACGATCAGGCTGCGGCCGACCGGGCCCCAGAAGTCGGCGATGTCCAGTGCGCGGCTGAAGTTGGAGAAGGTGACGCCGGTCGGCAGCAGGCTCGGGTCCGGGTCGATCGCGTCCTTCGCCGGTTTGAAGGCCGTGTTGAGCATCCAGTAGACGGGGAAGCCGGCCGTCACGAAGACGAGGAGGCCGAGGAGGTTCCAGCCGGCCTTGGACTTCCCGCGGCGACGGCCGCCGGCCTGGGCGAGCGCGCTCATTCGACCTCTCCGATCTTCAGCATCTGACGCATGTAGACGGCGACGACCCCGAGCAGCAGGAGCACGGTGAGGAGGGCGATCGCCGAGCCCTGCGCGTAGTCGTTGACCACGAAGGCACGGTCGTAGGAGTAGGTGGTCAGGAGCTGGAACTCCTCCTCGGGGTGGCCGTTGCGCATCACGAACACCTGCGGGAAGACGCCCATGTCCCAGATCACCGACAGGGTCGTGAGCATCACGATGATCGGCTTGAGGACGGGCACGGTGACGTACCGGAAGACGCCCCAGGCGCTCGCGCCGTCCAGCCGGGCCGCCTCCTCCAGTTCCGCGGGGACCTGGGTGAGTCCGGCGCTGAGCGTGATGACGACGAAGGGCACCGCGCCCCACACCACGAGCAGCATGATCACGGCCAGGCCCTGGGGGCCGCTGGCGAACCAGTTGTGCCCGATCATCTCGACGCCGGGCAACTTGCTGAGCAGCGCGTTGAGGATGCCGTAGTCCGCGTCGAACAGCCACTTGAAGACCGTGGTGGCGACGATGATCGGCATGCCCCAGCTGGCCACCAGGGCGATGTTGACGAGGGTCTTCACCCAGCCGGAGACCCGCTGGAGCAGCAGGGCGATCAGCATGCCCGCGACCATGGTGAAGATGACGCAGCCGGCCGCGAAGACGATGGTCCGGACGACGACCGCCCAGAACTCGCTGTCGCCCAGCACGCCCGTGAAGTTGTCGAAGCCGACCCACTCGGCCGGCTGGAAGCCCCACAGCTGGGACTGCCCGAACTTCTGGAAGGACAGACCGACCAGCCGGACCAGCGGATAGCCGAGGACCAGCACCAGGATCAGCAGGCAGGGGGCGAGCAGCAGCCAGGGGGTGGCGCTGAAGGTCCGCCTTCTGCTCGGCGGGGCGGGCCTGGACGGCGGCGGTACCGACATCGGCGGCGGCACCTCGGTGGGGGTGGTCGTGTCTGCGGCACTCATGGCGCGCTCCTCAGCGGTCCCTCTGGTCGTACGAAGGCGAAGTCGCACGGGTCGTACGAAGGCGAAGTCGTACGGGTCGTACGAAGGCGAAGCCCGCACGTCGTACGGGACGAAGCCCGCACGGCCGTACGGGAAGCAGGGCCCCGTCGTTCTCGACGGGGCCCTGCCTGAGGTCACTTGGTGTTGATGACCTTGTCGATCGCGGCGTCCGCGTCCTTCGCGGCGGCCTCGACCGACTTCTTGCCGGTGCCGATGTTCTGGAGCATGGTCTGCAGGACCTGCGCCTTCTCGACCTGGCCCCAGCCGGGCGCCATCGGCACGAACCAGTTGGACTCGGCCGCGGTGGCCGGGACCGCGGTCGCCGGGTCGTTCTTCAGGGTGGCGAGGTCGGTCTTGTTGTTGGGCAGGTTGCCCTTGGCCATCAGGCCCTTCTGCCCGGAGGGACCGGTGAAGGCGTTGATCCACTCGGCGGCGACGGCCTGCGCCTTCGACTTCACCGGCACGGCGAGGTCCGAACCGCCCAGGAACACGGGCATGTTCTTGCCGGACGGACCCGGCATCACGAAGTTCTCGAGGTTGTCCTTGAGCTTGCCGGTCTTGTCGTTCTTCGGGTCGGCGGAGGTCGCGCCCTCCCAGGCCGCGCCGAAGATCATGCCGGACTTGCCCTGGCCGTAGACGATGTAGCGGTCGGACTCGTCCTTGGTCTTGTCGCCGTGCATGTACTTGTCGACGACGTTCTTGAACTCGGTGAGGCCCTTGACGGACTCCGGCGAGGAGAGGTTGCCCTTCCACTGGCCGCCCGACTCGACCGCGATGGAGCCGCCGGCGTCGTAGACGAAGGACATGGCCGCGTACCAGTCACGGGTGGGCTGGTACCAGGCGGAGAACTTGTCGCCCTCCTTCTTCTGGACCTTGTCCAGGGCGGCGGTGAGCTCCGCGTAGGTCTTCGGGGTGGACTTGACGCCGACCGAGGCGAAGACGTCCTTGCGCCAGTTGCCGACCCGGCCGCCCGCGTAGTACGGGACGCCGTAGGTCTTGCCGTCGTAGGTCACCGAGGCCTTGAGGCCGTCGAGCCAGGCGGACGAGTTGGTGAACGTCGACGTGTCCAGGGGCGCGAAGGCGCCCTTGACCATGTAGCCGAGCATCTCGGTGTTGCCCATCTCGACCACGTCGGGGGCCTTGTCGGTGGCGAGGACCGCGTCGAGCTTGGTGTTCTTGTCGGGCCAGCCGTAGTACTCGTGGTTGATCTTGATGCCGGGGTGCTTCTTCTGGACCGCCGCGTCCGCGGCCTTCACCAGCTGCGGCCAGTTGTTCTGGGCGTCGACGGTGAGCCAGACGGTCAGCTCCTTGGCGTCCGCGCCGCTGTTGTCCGAACTCCCGCTGTCGCTGCCCCCACACGCCGCGACGGTGACCACCATGCCCGCGATACCGATCGCGGCTATCAGCTTGCGCTTCACGCCACCCTCCTCAGGGATGCCCACACCTCCCGCCCACAGGCCGGGACCTGGACCAATGGTGTAGACCAGTAGGGGGAGCTTGGACCAGACCAGGAAGCCTGTCAAGGGTGCTCGAAAAGGCCCTGACCAGCCGTTATGCGACCTACATATGCAGGAACCATTAGTAAAGAAGCCAGCGAAAACAGCGGCGCCGGAGTACTCTCGTCCGCTAGACCACTTGCCTCTATGGACTAGACCAAAAGAGGTGGCGACGGTATACAGAAGGGATCACGAAGTGATCCGCATCCGGAGCCGGGAAGGCAGACCATGAGCAGCGACGTCAGCAGTGCGGAGACCGAGGGCGGGACAGGGGTCCGTACCGCGCGCGTGCCCAAGTACTACCGCCTGAAGAAGCACCTGCTCGACATGACGGAGACCCAGTCGCCCGGCACCCCGGTACCGCCCGAGCGCACGCTCGCCGCCGAGTTCGACACCTCCCGCACCACCGTGCGCCAGGCCCTTCAGGAACTGGTCGTCGAGGGGCGTCTGGAGCGCATCCAGGGCAAGGGCACCTTCGTCGCCAAGCCGAAGGTCTCCCAGGCGCTGCAACTCACCTCCTACACCGAGGACATGCGCGCCCAGGGCCTCGAACCCACCTCGCAGCTGCTCGACATCGGCTACATCACCGCCGACGACCGGCTCGCCGAGCTCCTCGACATCACCGCCGGCGGCCGGGTGCTGCGCATCGAGCGCCTGCGCATGGCGAACGCCGAGCCGATGGCCATCGAGACGACCCACCTCTCCGCCAAGCGCTTCCCTGCCCTGCGCAGGTCGCTCGTCAAGTACACCTCCCTCTACACGGCGCTCGCCGAGGTCTACGACGTCCACCTCGCCGAGGCCGAGGAGACCATCGAGACCTCCCTGGCCACCCCGCGCGAGGCCGGCCTGCTCGGCACCGACGTGGGCCTGCCGATGCTGATGCTGTCCCGCCACTCGTTCGACAAGACGGGCGAACCGGTGGAGTGGGTGCGCTCGGTGTACCGGGGCGACCGGTACAAGTTCGTGGCCCGCCTCAAGCGGCCCGTCGACTGATGCACGCCCTGTAGCGCAACCACGCTTCCTGCTCTACGGTCCTCCCGACTCCGTCTGGACGGGAGGACCGCCCCGTGCGTACCGCGAACGTCCGAACCATCGTCATCTGGACCCTCGTCGCCCTGGTCGGCGCCGCCGGCTGGTCCGTGCTCGCGCTCGCCCGGGGCGAGGACGTCTCCGCCGCCTGGATGGTCGCGGCGGCCCTCGGGTCGTACGCGATCGGCTACCGCTTCTACGCGAAGTTCATCGCGTACAAGGTCCTGAAGGTCGACGCGACCAGGGCCACCCCGGCCGAACGCCTCGACAACGGCATCGACTTCCACCCCACCGACCGCCGCGTCCTGCTCGGCCACCACTTCGCCGCGATCGCGGGCGCCGGTCCACTCGTCGGCCCGGTACTGGCCGCGCAGATGGGCTATCTCCCCGGCACGGTCTGGATCATCGCCGGCGTCATCTTCGCGGGCGCGGTCCAGGACATGGTGGTGCTGTTCTTCTCCACACGCAGGGACGGCCGTTCGCTCGGGCAGATGGCCCGCGAGGAGATCGGCCCGTTCGGCGGCGCGGCCGCGCTGATCGCCGCCTTCGCCATCATGATCATCCTGCTCGGGGTGCTGGCCCTGGTCATCGTCAACGCTCTCGCGGCCTCCCCGTGGGGCACCTTCTCCATCGCGATGACGATCCCGATCGCCCTGCTGATGGGCTTCTACCTGCGCGTGCTGCGCCCCGGCCGGGTCGCCGAGGTCTCCCTCGTCGGCGTCGGACTGCTGCTGCTCGCGCTGGTCGCGGGCCGCTGGGTCGCCGAGTCCTCGTGGGCCGGCGCCTTCACCCTGGCGCCCTCGACGCTGGTGGTCTGGCTGGTGGCTTACGGCTTCATCGCCTCGATCCTGCCCGTGTGGATGCTCCTGGCCCCCCGCGACTACCTCTCCACCTTCATGAAGATCGGCACGATCGCCCTGCTCGCCCTCGGGGTCGTCGTCACGCTGCCGACACTGAAGATGGACCCGGTGACGGACTTCGCCTCGCGCGGGGACGGTCCGGTGTTCGCGGGGTCGCTGTTCCCGTTCGTCTTCATCACCATCGCCTGCGGGGCGTTGAGCGGGTTCCACGCGCTGATCTCCAGCGGTACGACGCCGAAGCTGATCCAGAAGGAGACGCAGATCCGGATGATCGGCTACGGCTCCATGCTGATGGAGTCGTCGGTCGCGATCATGGCGCTGGTCGCGGCGAGCATCATCGACCCGGGGCTGTACTTCGCGATGAACGCACCCGCCGGGGTCATCGGGACGACGGTGGACAACGCCTCGCAGGTGGTGACGGGTTGGGGCTACTCCGTCTCCCCCGCCGACCTCGCCCAGGCGGCGAAGAACGTCGAGGAGGCGAGCCTGCTCTCCCGTACCGGCGGCGCCCCGACCCTCGCTGTCGGCGTCTCGGAGATCTTCTCCAAGGTCACCGGCGGGAGCCTCCGCGCCTTCTGGTACCACTTCGCGATCATGTTCGAGGCGCTGTTCATCCTGACCGCGCTGGACGCCGGGACGCGCGTGGGCCGGTTCATGCTCCAGGACATGCTGGGCAACCTCGTGAAGCCCTTCAAGGACATCAGCTGGAAGCCCGGCCTGGTCATCACCAGCGGGATCGTGTGCGCGCTGTGGGGCTACTTCCTGTGGGTGGGCGTCCACGAGCCCCTCGGCGGGATCAACCAGCTCTTCCCGATCTTCGGTATCTCCAACCAGCTGCTCGCCGCGGTCGCCCTGGCCGTCTGCACCACCCTGCTGGTGAAGTCGGGGCGCCTCAAGTGGGCCTGGATCACCGGGATCCCGCTCGCCTGGGACGCGACCGTGACCCTCACCGCCAGCTTCCAGAAGGTGTTCTCCGACGACCCCAAGGTCGGCTTCTTCAAGCAGCGGTCCGTGTTCCAGGACGCCATCGACGACGGCAAGGTCCTGCCGCCCGCCAAGAGCATGGACGACATGCACACCGTGGTCACCAACTCCACGGTCGACGGCATCCTCACCGCCGTCCTCGCCCTGCTGATCGTGGTGGTGATCGCCGACGCCCTGCGGGTCTGCGTCCGGCACGTCCGCCGTCCCGCGCTGTCCTCGCTCAGCGAGGCGCCGTACGTCGAGTCGAGGATCCTGGCCCCGGCCGGGCTGATCCCGACCCGCGCGGAGAAGGAGGTGGCGCGCGATGAGGTCGCTCCGACGGGCGTTTAGGGCCGTGCGCTGGTACGTCCGCGAGCTGACCGACGAATCGGCGTACGACCGCTATGTCGCCCATGTGCGCAAGGACCACCCGCGGGCGCCGGTGCCGACGCGGAAGGCGTTCGAACGCATGCGGACGGACCGTCAGGAAGGCGATCCCCGCCAGGGATTCCGCTGCTGCTGATGCTGCTGTTGATACTGATGCCGATGCTTCACAGAATCGACATACCGATATGCGGACGAGGTCTTCCGCTCACCTGACACCGTGACCTACATTGCCTGCGCGTTACAGGTGATCAGCGAGGGGACGGAGCCGCGGAATGTCGGACACACCTGAAGTGAGACCACCGGCGGTGACACCGGTGCGGGTGGTCATCGCCCTCTGCCTGCTCGCCCCGTTCGTGGCGATGCTGTGGGTCGGCTCGTACGCCAAGACCGACCCCACGTTCATCGGCATCCCGTTCTTCTACTGGTACCAGATGCTGTGGGTGCTGATCTCCACCGCGCTGACGATGACCGCGTACCAGCTCTGGCAGCGTGACCAGCGCGCCCGTCGTGGAGGTACCAAGTGAACGACGGCGTCAACGGCGTGGCTCTCACCGTCTTCATCCTCTTCTTCCTGGCCGTCACCGTCATGGGCTTCCTGGCCGCACGCTGGCGCAAGGCCGAGAACGAGCACAGCCTCGACGAATGGGGCCTGGGCGGCCGGTCGTTCGGCACCTGGGTCACCTGGTTCCTGCTCGGCGGCGACCTCTACACGGCGTACACCTTCGTCGCGGTGCCCGCGGCGATCTACGCGGCGGGCGCGGCCGGGTTCTTCGCGGTGCCGTACACCATCCTGGTCTACCCGCTGATCTTCACGTTCCTGCCCCGTCTGTGGTCGGTCTCCCACAAGCACGGGTACGTGACGACCTCGGACTTCGTGCGCGGACGCTTCGGCTCCAAGAGCCTGTCGCTGGCCGTGGCGGTCACCGGCATCCTCGCGACCATGCCGTACATCGCGCTCCAACTGGTCGGCATCCAGGCCGTCCTGGACGTCATGGGCGTCGGCGGCGGCGAGAACACCAACTGGTTCGTCAAGGACCTCCCGCTGCTGATCGCGTTCGGTGTCCTCGCGGCCTACACCTACTCCTCGGGCCTGCGCGCCCCCGCGCTGATCGCGTTCGTGAAGGACACGCTGATCTACATCGTCATCGCGGTGGCGATCATCTACATCCCGATCAAGCTGGGCGGGTTCGACGACGTCTTCGGCGCGGCGACCAAGAAGTACACGGACAAGGGCGTGGGCGGCCTGGTCCCGCAGGAGGCGGGCCAATGGACGTACGCCACCCTGGCGTTGGGCTCCGCGCTGGCGCTCTTCATGTACCCGCACTCGATCACCGCGACGCTCTCCTCCCGCAGCCGTGAGGTGATCCGCCGCAACACCACGATCCTGCCGCTGTACTCACTGATGCTGGGCCTGCTCGCGCTGCTCGGCTTCATGGCGATCGCGGCCGGGGTCGAGGTCGCCAACCCGCAGCTGGCGATCCCGCAGCTGTTCGAGAAGATGTTCCCGGACTGGTTCGCGGGCGTGGCCTTCGCGGCGATCGGCATCGGCGCCCTGGTGCCGGCGGCCATCATGTCGATCGCGGCCGCGAACCTCTTCACCCGCAACATCTACAAGGACTTCATCAAGCCGGACGCGACCCCGGCGCAGGAGACCAAGGTCTCCAAGCTGGTCTCGCTCCTGGTGAAGGTCGGCGCCCTGGTCTTCGTCCTCACCATGGACAAGACGGTCGCCATCAACTTCCAGCTCCTGGGCGGCATCTGGATCCTGCAGACCTTCCCGGCCCTGGTCGGCGGCCTGTTCACCCGCTGGTTCCACCGCTGGGCCCTGCTCGCCGGCTGGGCGGTCGGCATGATCTACGGCACGGTCGCCGCCTACGGCGTCGCCTCCCCGACCCAGAAGCACTTCGGCGGCTCGGCGAAGGAGATCCCGGGCATCGGCGAGATCGGCTACATCGGCCTGACGGCGTTCGTGCTCAACGTCGTGTTCACGGTGGTCCTGACCTTCCTGCTGAAGGCTCTGAAGGCCCCCGACGGCGTGGACGAGACCAGCCCGGAGGACTACACGGCGGACGCGGGCGACCCGGGGGTCGAGGTGGAACTCCCGCCGGCCACCGCGGGTGTGACCCACTAGTCATGGTGTGCGCGGGCCGTCGGAGTTCTCGTCCGGCGGCCCGTTGCCGCACCCGTCGTGCACACTCACCGCATGGACTTCCTGATCCGCCCCGCCGAACCCACCGACTACGCAACCCTCGGCGACATCACGGCAAGGGCTTACCTGAACGACGGCCTCCTGGCGTTCGGCGACGAAGACGACTGGTACTTCCAGGAACTCAAGAACGTGGCCAAGCGGGCCGCGGAGGCCGACGTACTGGTCGCCGCGGCGGACGACCGCATCCTCGGCGGAGTCACCTACGTCCCGTCCGGCGGCTCCCTGGCCGAACTCGCGCGCCCCGGAGAGGCCGAGATCCGCATGCTCGCCGTGGCCCACGAGGCCCGCGGCCAAGGCGTGGGGCAAGCCCTCGTCCAGGCCTGCATCGACCGCGCGACCGCCACAGCCACCGACGTCGTCCTGTGCACCCAGCCCACGATGCACAGCGCCCACCGCATCTACGAGCGCCTCGGATTCGTCCGCGTCCCCGAGCGCGACTGGAACCCGATACCGGGTGACGACTTCACGCTTCTCACCTACAAGTTGACGCTCTGAAGTCACCGCGACACAACATATGGGCCTGCTTCTCTCACCCGGCACAAGATGTATGCTCATGCTCGCTGTCGTCGCAGGGGAATCCGGTGCGAATCCGGAACTGTCCCGCAACGGTGTACTCATGCGTGCTTGAGCGCATATGAGCGTCAGTCCGAGGACCTGTCGACAGCACGCCCGTGCCATACCGGCCCGGGTGTCATGACGTCCGGGCCTCGTGGAATGGGCCGGTGGACGCGGCGCCGTGCGCGCTCGTGTGCTGCCCCCTGCCCTCCGCAAGGCCCCCGTGCCCAGCGAGGGAGAGCCCCACGTGACCATCGCGCCAGCCGACCCGGCTTCAGCGACCACCCCGGTGGACGAGGACGGTCCCGGAGCCGCGTTGCTGCGGACCCTGACCGCGCTGACCGCCGACCTCCCCGACGCCGACCCCGGCCGGGTCGCCGCCGCCGCGCTGCGCGGCCGGTCCGCTCGGGGGGCCTCCGCCGAGATGATCGCGGAGTTGCGCGAGCTGGCCACCGAGGCGGCGGCCGGCCTCATCTCCGAGGACCCCGCGTACAGCAGGCTGGCCGCCCGGCTGCTGACCGTCTCCATCGCCGCCGAGGCCGCCTCGCAGGGCGTCACCTCGTTCACCGGGTCGGTCGCCGTCGGCCACCGCGAAGGCCTCATCGCCGACCGGACCGCCGAGTTCGTGCGGGTCCACGCCGAGCGGCTCGACGCGCTGGTCGACACCGAGGCCGACGACCGCTTCGGCTACTTCGGGCTGCGCACCCTGTACAGCCGCTACCTCCTGCGGCACCCGATCACCCGCAAGGTCATCGAGACACCCCAGCACTTCATGCTCCGAGTGGCGTCCGGCCTCGCCGACGACACTGTGCTCGATTCAGAAACGGGCGCCCACGCCCTGGACGAAGTCGCCGCGCTCTACCGGCTCATGAGCCGTCTCGACTACCTCCCCTCCTCCCCCACCCTCTTCAACTCCGGCACCCGGCACCCCCAGATGTCGTCCTGCTACCTCCTCGACTCCCCGAAGGACGAGCTCGACTCCATCTACGACCGCTACCACCAGGTCGCCAACCTCTCGAAGCACGCCGGTGGCATCGGCATCTCGTACTCCCGCATCCGCTCGCGCGGTTCGCTGATCCGCGGCACCAACGGGCACTCCAACGGCATCGTGCCGTTCCTGAAGACCCTCGACGCCTCGGTCGCCGCCGTGAACCAGGGCGGCCGGCGCAAGGGCGCGGCCGCGGTCTACCTGGAGACCTGGCACTCCGACATCGAGGAGTTCCTGGAGCTCAGGGACAACACCGGTGAGGACGCCCGCCGTACGCACAACCTGAATCTCGCGCACTGGGTGCCGGACGAGTTCATGCGCCGGGTGAACGCGGACGCCGAATGGTCCCTCTTCTCGCCCGCCGACGTGCCCGAGCTGGTCGACCTGTGGGGCGAGGAGTTCGACGCGGCCTATCGCAAGGCCGAGGCGGAGGGTCTCGCGCGCAGGACCATCCCGGCCCGTGACCTCTACGGCCGCATGATGCGCACCCTCGCGCAGACCGGCAACGGCTGGATGACCTTCAAGGACGCCGCCAACCGCACGGCCAACCAGACGGCGCTGCCCGGCCACACCGTGCACTCCTCCAACCTCTGCACGGAGATCCTGGAGGTCACGGACGACGGGGAGACCGCGGTCTGCAACCTGGGGTCCGTGAACCTCGGCGCGTTCGTCGACACGACGAGCGGCGACATCGACTGGGAGCGGCTGGACGCCACCGTCCGCACCGCCGTGACCTTCCTCGACCGGGTCGTCGACATCAACTTCTACCCGACCGAGCAGGCCGGGCGGTCCAACGCCAAGTGGCGTCCCGTCGGGCTCGGCGCGATGGGCCTCCAGGACGTCTTCTTCAAGCTGCGCCTGCCCTTCGACTCCCCCGAGGCCAGGGCACTGTCCACGCGGATCGCCGAGCGCATCATGCTCGCCGCCTACGAGGCCTCCGCCGACCTCGCCGAGCGCAGCGGCCCGCTGCCGGCCTGGGAGAAGACCCGTACGGCGCAGGGCGTGCTGCACCCGGACCACTACGCCACCGACCTCGCCTGGCCCGAGCGCTGGGCGGCACTGCGCGAGCGCATGGCCGTCACGGGGCTGCGCAACAGCCTCCTGCTGGCCATCGCGCCGACCGCCACCATCGCCTCGATCGCGGGTGTGTACGAGTGCATCGAGCCGCAGGTCTCCAACCTCTTCAAGCGCGAGACGCTGTCGGGCGAGTTCCTCCAGGTCAACTCGTACCTGGTGGCCGAGTTGAAGAAGCTCGGCGTGTGGGACGCCCGCACCCGTGAGGCGCTGCGGGAAGCGAACGGCTCGGTGCAGGGCTTCGCGTGGATCCCGGAGGACGTACGGGCGTTGTACCGCACGGCGTGGGAGATCCCGCAGCGCGGTCTGATCGACATGGCGGCGGCGCGGACCCCGTTCCTCGACCAGGCCCAGTCCCTGAACCTCTTCCTGGAGACGCCGACGATCGGCAAGCTCTCCTCGATGTACGCGTACGCCTGGAAGTCCGGGCTGAAGACGACGTACTACCTGCGCTCGCGCCCGGCGACCCGTATCGCCCGCGCCGCACAGGCGACGGTCCCCGTCCAGCAGCCGGCCCCCGAAGACGCGGTCGCCTGCTCCCTGGAAAACCCCGAGTCCTGCGAGGCCTGCCAGTAATGACCAGCGAAGCCAAGAACCTTCTCGACCCGGGCTTCGAGCTGACCCTCCGCCCGATGCGCTACCCGGACTTCTACGAGCGCTACCGGGACGCCATCAAGAACACCTGGACCGTCGAGGAGGTCGACCTCCACTCGGACGTCACCGACCTCGCGAAGCTCAGCCCCGCCGAGCAGCACCTGATCGGACGGCTGGTCGCGTTCTTCGCGACGGGCGACTCGATCGTGGCGAACAACCTGGTGCTGACCCTCTACAAGCACATCAACTCCCCCGAGGCGCGCCTGTACCTGAGCAGGCAGCTCTTCGAGGAGGCCGTGCACGTCCAGTTCTATCTGACGCTCCTGGACACCTACCTTCCCGATCCGCAGGACCGGGCGGCGGCCTTCGACGCCGTCGAGAACATCCCCTCCATCCGCGAGAAGGCCGAGTTCTGCTTCCGGTGGATCAACGAGGTCGAGAAGCTGGACCGCCTGGAGTCCCAGGCCGACCGCCGCCGCTTCCTGCTCAACCTGATCTGCTTCGCCGCGTGCATCGAGGGCCTGTTCTTCTACGGTGCCTTCGCGTACGTCTACTGGTTCCGCAGCCGGGGTCTGCTGCACGGCCTCGCCACCGGCACCAACTGGGTGTTCCGCGACGAGACCATGCACATGTCCTTCGCCTTCGACGTGGTCGACACCGTCCGCAAGGAGGAGCCGGAGCTGTTCGACGACCGGCTCCAGCAGCAGGTCACCGACATGCTGGCGGAGGCCGTGGAGGCGGAGCTCCAGTTCGCGCGCGACCTGTGCGGCGACGGGCTGCCCGGGATGAACACCGAGTCGATGCGCCAGTACCTGGAGTGTGTCGCCGACCAGCGCCTGACGCGGCTCGGCTTCGCGCCGGTGTACGGCTCGGAGAACCCGTTCTCCTTCATGGAGCTGCAGGGTGTCCAGGAGCTGACCAACTTCTTCGAGCGGCGTCCGTCCGCGTACCAGGTGGCGGTGGAGGGCACGGTCGACCTGGACGAGGACTTCTGACCGGGTTCCGCCTTCTGACGGGCCTCCGTCAAAAGTCGGTGGATCCGGGTATGCGTGTGGCACGTCTCATCGACGAGGAGGCCACCCCATGCGCCCTACGACCCACCGCACCGCCCTCGCCCTCGCGGCACTGACCCTGCTGCTCGCGGGGTGCGGGACCGAGGCCGGAAGCGAAGGGGGCGGCGGCGACACCGTGTCGCCGCCGCCCTCGTCGTCGTCCCCGCCCTCGTCGTCACCGTCCGCGTCGCCGTCGCCGGACTGCACGTCCGCCTCGCAGCTGGACGCCGACGACAGCGGCAGCACGGTCTGCCTCGCGGTGGGCGACACCCTCCGCATCTCGCTGGACGGGACGAAGAGCCGCCCCTGGAAGCCGGTCACCGCCGAGGGCGCCGGACTGGAGCCCACCAACAGCGGGATCGTCCTGCTGCCCGGTGACGCGAGTTCCGCGTACAAGGCGGTCTCGGCGGGACAGGTGCGGCTGAGTTCACAGCGTCCGCTGTGCGCCACCGGGACCGGCGGCGTCTCCTGCAAGGGCATTCAGGAGTGGCGGGTCACCGTGGTGGTCACCTGAGGGCGACCGCGTCCCCGGCCGAGACCTTGAGCGAGGTCGTCGTGGTGCCGGGGAAGTACCAGCGCCAGCTGCCCGCCGCTGTGGCGGTCACCTTGGTGCTGAGCCGGCCCAGGTTGTCCGTCTTCACGGTCTTGACCGTGCCGTAGTGGGCGGCCCCGGCCGCGCGGAACTGGAGCCTGACCGTCTGGCCCGGGTAGCCGTGGTACTTCAGGTCCTCCCAGTTGGCCCGGGAGAGCTTGCCCTTGACGGTGAGCTGGGCGCCCTTGGCGACGGGTTCGGGGGACGCGTCCGTGGTGAGCTGCGCGGCGCGCTTGACCTTGTACTCGGCGATGTCGTCGTAGATCCAGTAGTCACCGTCGTTGGCGTTGACGGTGGCTGCCACCACCCAGACACCGGCAACCCTGTTGCTGTCGATGTCGTCGCTGTCGGCGATCCAGGCGGGGTCGACCGTCATCGTGCCCGTGCACACCGACGTCGTCGAGGTCTTCCTCACGCAGGACGAATCGTGATTCCAGCTGAAGAAGCCGTAGCCGTTGGACTTGTTGAACGTGCTGAGATGCGTGATCTTCTTGGCACCCGAGTCGTCCTTGATGGTGACCGCTATCGGGAACGTGACGGTCTGCGCCGTACCGACGATGACGTTGCCGCCCTTGTTCACGACGGTCTTGGTGACCCTGATGTCACCCTCGCCCTCGGCATGGGCTCCGGTGGCCGTGAGCAGGGCCAGGGCTGCCGCCCCGCCTGCCACGGCCCACAGTCTGTGTCTCATGTTCCTCCCCTGTTGATCCAGGAGAGATTAGACCGTTCGAGTGACCCCGTGTGCGGTCCGGTACTCGCGCGCCTTCCTGATCTGACGGTCGACGCGCTTGTCGTGCACGATCCCGACCACCGACGGGAGGATCAAGAGGACGAGGATGGCGAAAACAGTCAGCATGGCGATCAGTCCTTCTGTCTGTGCTGAAGTCATGTCACTACTCTCGCGCCGTTGACTCCTGACAAACAGTGGCAGGACTGCCGCACACCCTCGATTTACTGCCAGCAGTGAGGCACACTGGCAGCATGCTGAAGAACGTGGTCGCCGTCGTCCTGGACGGTGTGAACCCCTTCGAGCTCGGAGTCGTCTGCGAGGTCTTCGGGAGCGACCGCAGCGATGACGGGCTGCCGGTGTACGACTTCGCGGTCGCCTCGGCCGAGGGCCCCAGGCTGACCTCGCGGTCCGGCTTCGCCCTGCATGTCGAGCACGGCCTGGAGCGGCTGGAGACGGCCGACCTGATCGCCGTGCCGGCCTGCGCCCGCTACGAGACGCGGGACTTCCCGCCCGAGCTGCTGGAAGCCCTGCGCGACGGGGTCGACCGCGGGGCCCGGGTGCTCAGCGTGTGCTCCGGCGTCTTCGTGCTCGCCGCGGCCGGACTGCTCGACGGCCGGCGCTGCACCGTGCACTGGCACCACGCGGAGGAACTGGCGCTCACATATCCGCGGCTGACGGTCGAGCCGGACGTCCTGTACGTCGACGAGGACCCGGTGATCACCTCAGCGGGCACCGCCGCCGGCATCGACGCCTGTCTGCACATCGTGCGCAAGGAGCAGGGCCCCGAGGTCGCCAACAAGATCGCCCGGCGGATGGTCGTACCGCCGCACCGGGACGGCGGACAGGCGCAGTACATCGAGCGGCCGCTGCCCCGGTCGAAGTGCGACACCGTCGGCGAGGTGCTCGTGTGGATGGAGCAGCACCTCGACGAGGAGGTCACCGTCGAGCAGCTCGCCGAGCGGGCGCACATGTCCCCGCGCACCTTCGCCCGCCGCTTCCAGCAGGAGACGGGGACGACTCCCTACCGCTGGATCCTGCGTCAGCGTGTGCTGCTGGCCCAGCGGCTGCTGGAGGCGACGGACGAGACGGTGGACGCGATCGCGGGCCGTGCCGGGTTCGGCACCGCGGCCGCGCTGCGTCACCAGTTCCTGCGCGCGGTGGGCACCACCCCGAACGCCTACCGGCGCACCTTCCAGGGTCCGGAGGCCGCCGCCTGACCCGTCACCGGGACACGGGCCGCACCAGGAGCCGGTTCGGCCGCAGGGTGATGCCGGGCCGGGGGGTGTCGTCCGAGCCGGCCACCTGCTCGAAGCGGTACTTCCGGGCCAGCGCCGCCGTGAGCAGCGTCAGCTGGGCCATCGAGAAGTGGTCGCTCGGGCACTTCCGGTTGCCGGTGCTGAACGGGCTCATGGCGTGTTTCGGAACCGCTTTGGCCCGCTCGGGACTCCAGCGCAGGGGGTCGAACACCGCGCTGTCGTCGAAGGACTTCGCGTCGCGCTGGATCGCGTACGGGCTGTAGACGATGTCGGCTCCGGCCGGAATGCGATAGCCACCGAGTTCGGTGTCCCGTACCGCCCGCCGCGTCAATATCCATACCGCGGGCCACAAACGCATGGTCTCGACCACCACATAGTTCGTGTACCTGAGTGACCGTACGTCCTCGAATGCCACAGGACGGCCACCGGTGACCGATTCGACTTCCGCGCACACCTTGTCCGCGTGTTCGGGGTGTTCGGCGAGCACCTGAAGCAGCCACATGATCGTGGACGCGACGGTTTCGCCGCCGGGGGTCAGTATCGCGACGACCTGGTCGTGGATCTCCTGTTCCCCGATGGGGTCGCCATTCGCGTCCTTCGCCGCCAGCAATGCCGTCAGCAAATCGTCCGGCTTTTGACCAGATGCCCGTCGTTCGGCGACGATCTCGTCGACCACCCGATGCAGATCGGCCAACGCGCGGTTGAATGCGAGGTTGGCCGGCAGCGGCAGCCTGTACAGCGGGCCCGCGGGTATCACCATCCGCCGGTACATCCCCCGGAAGACGGTCGTGAGCGCGACACACAGCCGTTCGGCGCGCTCGTCCATGTAGGCGCCGCGCAGCAGACAGCGGGCCGCGATGCGCACGGCGACCCGGAAGGACTCCAGGGTGGCGTCGACCGTCTCGCCGGGCTGCCAGCGCTCGGCCAGCGCCTGTGCCTCCTCCTCCATGACCGGGCCGTACGCCGGTATCGCGTCGAGCCGGAACGCGGGCTGGATGATGCGCCGTTGACGCCGGTGCTGCGGGCCGTTGGCGGTGGCCACGCCCTCCTTGCCGACCAGGCCCTCCAGGGACTCCCACAGCGGCCCGGCGATGATGAAGTCGGGGTTGAGGGCCACGGCTCCGGTCAGTTCCGGGGTGGTGGGCGCGTACACCGTCTTGGGGCCGAGCCGGAGGCGGACGACCTCGCCGTGGCGCCGCAGGCCGGACAGGAAGCTCAGGGGATCACGGGCCAGACGCAGGCCGTGGCCGAGGACGGGGACGCCCCCGCCCGCGAGCGGCGGCTCACCCGACTCGGGAGCCACCGTGGCTTCGGTTTTCACGGATTCGACGGTCATTTCTCACCTGCCGCTTCGTTGTTGACGTACGGGGGCGTGGACCGGTCGTCCCAGCTGTCGACCATGTAACGGCCGGACTCGTGGTGGAACCAGTAGACGGCGCTGAACCAGTTGCGCATATTGCGGACACAGGCCCGGACGGCGGTGCTCAGTTCCTTTCCCCGCACGGTGCCGTCGTCGAGACCGTCGGCGAAACGGAGGGCGTCGTCCTCGGCCACGAGGAATGCGTCCACGCATTTCCCGATCAGCCGCCGCATTTCCCGGATCGCCTCTTCGAGGGTCAGCCCCTGGTGCTTGATGAGACTGATGCCGAGATTGTGGACCTCGTCTCCCGCGATTTCCTTGGGGAGCGAGCAGAGGTCGTTGTACCAGGCGGCGAATTCCTGGCTGAGCAGGGCCGCCCGTTGGAACGCAGGGTTTTTCCTCACCCCGTCCGGGAGTTCGCATCCCGCACTGGGCTCCAGCAGATCCGTCCAGATCCAGTGCGCGAAGGTGAGGCGGCGCAGGGCCAGGTATTCCTCGACCGTGGGAATGATTCCCTTGGTGCGATTGCGGAATTCGCGGTCGTAGGCCTCGATCACCTCGTGGAAGTGCCCGGCGAACCGGGTGTTCCAGCTCTGCGGCAGGAACGAGTACAGCCGCACCATGCAGTCGGCGAAGGCGGCGACCAGCGGATCCTCGTGGCGCAGATGATCCCGCGGGGAGTCGAGCGCCGCGTGCAAACGGAACCTCAGCCGCCGCCACGCGCCCGGACGGCGGTGGACGATGTCACGGTCGTGCCGGTCGTCCCAGACGAAGAACCACGCGCTGTAGTCCGCTATCGCCTGGAGGACCTCGTCGGGGGCGCCGAGGTAGTACCCCGCCATCAGGTCCGTGTAGCACAGTCCGTCGGCATATTCGGCCACCTTGTCCGCCGGCATGAGCCGTTTTTCCAGAAGCCAGGTGCGTGTCTTCTCCTGGAGCCTGGGCCAATACGGGTGCAGTTGCCTGGGAAACGCTGCCTCGATCACCGGGAGAGAGAGCGACGGTGGAACCGCGATCGCCGTCGGCGTCGATGTGGTGCTGTGTGGGAAAGCAGGCACGAACAAACCCCTTCCAGCCGCCAGTTGGCGCACGCCCCTGCCGCTGAACCAGGCGTGCGCCGTTGCGTATCCCCGCACTTCCCATTCAGCACCACAACTGACCATTCTGGGAACGGATTTGCTTCATTCACTCCCCCCCGGTGTCGAGATTCTCCCCATGTGTGACGCAGACCGGATCACTAAGTGAGCGGATCCGATCGAACGTGCGACGCACACGCGAACGGCGCCTGTTCGGGGAGTGATTCCTGAACAGGCGCCGTGCGTACGGGGGTTGTGGGACGTCAGTCGTTGGCGACCACGGGGTAGCGGGGCTCGTTCTCGGCCATCTGCCGCAGCGCGTCCTTGCGTTCACGCTTGGAGAGCCGGTCGATGTAGAGGTAGCCGTACAGGTGGTCGGTCTCGTGCTGCAGACACCGGGCGAAGTAGCCGGTACCGCGGACCTTGATCGGGTTGCCCTTCTCGTCCTGCCCGGTGACCTCGGCGTAGTCGGGGCGGGCGAGCGGGGCGTACGCGGTGGGCACCGACAGACAGCCCTCGTTGCTCTCGTCCAGCTGGCGCCGGTCGGCGGGCAGGTCCACGAGCTTCGGGTTGCAGACGACACCCACGTGCCGCCGGCCCTCGTCGTCCTGGCAGTCGTACACGAAGACCTTCAGGTCGACGCCGATCTGGTTGGCGGCGAGGCCGACACCCTCGGCGGTGCGCTGGCTGGCGAACATGTCCGCGACCAGCTGGTCGAGCTCCTCACCGAACTCGGTGACGTCCTTGCACTCCTTGTGCAGCACGGGGTTCCCGACGACGGTGATGGGCCGCGAGGTGCCGCGCTCACGCCAGGCGTTCTCCCGCTCCTCGGTGTCCTCGGTGTCGATGACGAACCCCTCGTCGTCGACGGGGAGCACGCCCGCGTGCTGCTGATCGGTGTCCTGCTGGGCCATGACCGACTTATGCCTTCCTGGAAAACTGGGATTCGGTGCTCAAGAGTACGGCGATGTGTCAGCAGACCTCTTCGAGATCACGCCAGTCCCGGGAGTCGGGGCTGTCGGCCACCCACCCGTCCAACAACCCCCGGACCAGCGAAGCCGGCGCAGCCACCCCGCACTCCCGCTCCGGCACCCACAGCTGCCCGTCCGTACGGTGCCCCAGTGGCCCGGGATGCCCCGGCTCGCTGTGATCGTGCGGGTCCAGGTGCTCCCCGTCGCCTTCGTCGGACGGCATCCGCGACTCGGAGCACATCCGGCACAGCAGCCGCACCGACGACGACCAGTCCTCCGCCGCGAACCCGGCGTCGGCCGCCAGCTGCTCCAGCGCGTCCCGGTCGGCCTCGGTGGCGGCCTCCAGCAACACCACCCAGGTCGGCACCGGCGACGGCGCCCACAGCTCGATCTCGTCGAAGACGGGATACGCGTGCCCGGACGCCGTGGTCCGCTCGCCGTGCGGCACCCCGTCGTGCAGCACGACCTCGCCCCAGCGCCGCCCGGAGGACGGCAGCGGGATGGACAGCACCTCGATACGGGCCGGGTCGAGCCGCCGCCCCCAGACCACCTCGGCCTCGCCCTCGGGAGACAGCCGTACGGCCGCGCTGCCGAGGTCCATGCCGAGCGGCTCACCCGCCGCGGTCGCCCCTCCCGGCACCCGCAGTCCGTACGCCTGCCAGGCCCGCCGGGCCAGCGGCCAGTCCTGGAGCGCGGTCGCGGCGATGCCGACGTTCCACCAGTCGGGTGCCCCGGTCTCCCGGTCGAGCAGCGCCACGGCACGCAGCCCGGCGGCCCGCGCCTGCTCCCAGTCGTGCCGGAACTTGTGCAGGAGGGCGAGGTTGAACCAGGACTCGGACAGCCACGGCTCCAGGTCCGCGGCACGTGTCAGCAGCGCGCCCGCGTCCTCGTACCGACCGTCGCCGATCAGCGTGAACGCGCGGTCCGTGGCCTGCCGCCAGGAGGCGGAGGGCCGGTGCCGTCCCTTGCCGAAGATCCTCACGATTCCCGCCTGCCGGTTCCGTCGAGTGGGCTGGCTGTGCCCCCGGACACCCTCTCTCTCGCATCCAACCACGTGCGCTTGGAAGGGCGCTCATTACCCATGGGTTACCCCGTCACGGGCGAGGTCAGACAGTCTCTCGACAGTACCCGGGCCAGCGCTTCCACGACCTCCGGAGCGTAGTCCCCCGCGGTGCCCAGGCGCAGCTCCTCGAGCGCCGTCAATGGCCCGCCCGGTCCGGCGTCCCGCGCCTTCTCCTCGTAGGCGTTGACGGCCCGCACGATCCGCGCCGCGAGCGGCTGCTCCCGGCAGGGGTCGGCCTGCCGCTCCACGACCACGGCGACGGCCGCGTCGACGCCCGTCTGCCGTACGACGGCCCCGCCGAGCAGCGCGATGCGGCGCTGCTCGGCGAGGGGCAGGGCGGCGGTGGCTCCCGCGGGGACCGGGTCGACGAGGCTCAGCTGACCGATGTCGTGCATGAGGGCGGCGTATTCCAGGACGGTGAGCTCGGGCCGGGACATCCCCAGGTCGCGCCCGACCTCCCGGCTGAGCGCGGCGACCCTGCGGGCGTGCCCGGCGGGCGTGTACCCGGCGATCTCGGTGGCGCGGGCGAGGGAGGCGATGGTCTGCCGGTAGGTGCAGCGGACGGCGGCGTACCGGCGGACGGAGAGCTGGGTGAGCAGCAGCGGCACCGAGAAGACGGGCAGCGCCCACAGTCCCGCGACGGCCACCGCGAGCGCCATCACGGCCCCGGTGGCGACGACGGCGGACCCGATGCCGAGCAGGGCACGCAGCTCGTCCCGGAGCAGCGGGCCGAAGGGCCAGCGGGTGCGGGAGTGCGCGAGGGCGGCCGCGAGCACGGCGTCGCACAGCGCGGTCAGCGAGAGCAGGGCGAGCAGGAGCAGGGCGTAGGCGGGTCCGTCCCACTGTGTGAACGTGCCCTGGTTGTAGAGGGGTTGGAAGCACACGGCGGCGAACCCGACGGTGAGGACACGGCGGGCGAGCTGGTCGGCGGTGGGGCCCTGGCCGCGTCCGACGTGCGGCACGCTGCCGACGAGGGAGGCGGCGAGGACGACGGTGACGACCTGGGCTGCGCCGTGCTGCGTGGGCGTGCTGGCGTTCTCGCCGAGCAGGGCGTACGACAGCGCCCCGGCGGCACCGAGCGGGGCGGCCTCCCTGACGTGGGGGCCGCTGCGCCGGTTGAGTTCACCGACGGTGATCAGCATGCCGAAGGCGAGGGCGGTGCCGCGCTCCTCGAGACCGGTCCACAGGACGGAGGCGAGGGAGCCGAGGGCGAGGAGGGCGGCGCAGGTATGGACGAGGGTGAGGAGCGGCGGCCGGCGGAGCGTCCTGGGCGCGCTCACCGGCGTACCCCCGGCCGCCCCGCGCTGGTCGGTCGGGGATGTGGCACACCAGCCTCGTCCACCTCGTCCGCCTCGTCCGCGGTCACCGCCGGATGCCAGCCGTGCCGGGACAGGGCGCGGACGAGGGCCGTCACCATCCGCGGGTCGAACTGGCTGCCCGCGCACCGCTCCAGCTCCTCCAGCGCGGTCCCGACGGGCCGGGCGCGCCGGTAGGAGCGGGTGGACGTCATGGCGTCGAAGGCGTCGGCCACGGCCACCACCCGTGCCGACTCCGGAATCTGGCCGCCCCTGAGTCCGTACGGGTACCCGCTCCCGTCCAGTCGTTCGTGGTGGTGCAGGACGGCGGCCCTGGCCTCCCCGAGGAAGGAGATGCCCCGGACCATCTCGTGCCCGTACTCGGGATGCAGCTCGATGACCCGCCGCTCCTCCGGCGTCAGCGGGCCGTCCTTCCTGAGCAGCCGCGTCGGCACCCCGAGCTTCCCCACGTCGTGCAGGATCCCGGCGAACCGCAGCACCTCGATGCGGGCGTCGTCCATGCCGAGCTCCCGCGCGATCATCATCGACGCCTGTCCGACCCGCTCGCTGTGCCCGCGCGTGTACTCGTCCTTGATGTCGACGGCCTGCACCAGCGCCCGGATGGTGGCCTGGTGGGCGGCCCGCTCCCGGTGGTACTGCGCGAACACCCACCCCGACACACACATCGGCAGCAGCACGAGCAACGCGGCGACGGGACCGTAGGGACTGCGCCACAGCACGGCCATCATGAGTCCGGCCAGCCCGTGCACGGCGACGGGAGCGAGGGAGCGCAGAAACAGTCCGCGCCAGGACCGCCGTACGGGAATCCGCTCGGCGAGGGCCAGGATTCCTCCGTCCAGCAGGCTCAGCACCAGGCAGAAGACGAGCACCGCGACCCCGGCCGGGGCCAGCGCGTACGGGAAGTCGGAGGATTCGACCGCGTCCGGGCCGCCCATCGCCCCGTGCACCCGTGCGGCCGCCCACACGCTCACCGCGAGCTGCGCGGCCCGCCAGAGCCGGCGCAGGCCACGCGGGCGCCGCTCGACCGGGGACAGCAGTGCCCCCGGCAGCGCCACGAGGGCGGCGGCCGGGGGCGGCAGCAGAAAGGCGCCGGCGAGCAGGACGGGATAGAAGGTGCCGGCGAACCGCCACCGGGCGGCGGCCTGCTCGCATCCGGCGGACAGCGCGGCGAGCAGGGCGAGCGCCCACCAGGGGGTGCGGACGGCCGGCAGCGGCAGCAGACAGAGCAGTGCGGCTACGGCGACGCAGGCGACGTACGCACGCGCGCGTGCCGGTACCGCCTCCATGTCGCCCCTCCAGCCCAGTCCGCACAGCTGCCAGGAGCGTAGGACGGTGAGGGGAGGCGGCGCGGGGTGATCACCTGCTGATTAGCACGTTCGAGTGAACGGCGACCGGTGGTCAGGACTCCTGCGGAGTCACCGGCGAGGCCGTCACGTCGTGCTCGGGCACGGTCTGTCCCGAACGGATCAGATCGAGCCGCCCGAGGACCTTGGAGCGCAGGTCGCTGGGCACGTCGTCATGACCGCAGCACCGCTTGACCAGCTTCTTCACGGCCTCTTCGAGGCCGTACTTCTCCAGACACGGCGAGCACTCGCTGAAGTGCTGCTTGAACTTGGCGCGATCGACGTCCGGCATCTCGCTGTCGAGGAACTCGTAGAGATGATCGAGTACCTCACTGCAGTCCGTCTCGTGCGGCTCTCCGCAGCTCATGAGCCCGAGCCTTTCGCTTCGTTCGACTCCCCGGCACCGGCCGGCACGAGCCCGCGCTCACGCGCGTAGTCCTCCAACATGCCGCGCAGTTGACGGCGACCGCGGTGCAGGCGGGACATCACCGTACCGATGGGTGTCCCCATGATGTCCGCGATCTCCTTGTACGCAAAGCCCTCTACGTCAGCGAGGTAGACGGCGATGCGGAATTCCTCGGGGATCGCCTGCAGCGCTTCCTTCACGTCCGAGTCGGGCAGGTGGTCGAGGGCCTGCGACTCGGCGGAGCGCAGACCGGTCGACATGTGCGACTCGGCACGCGCGAGCTGCCAGTCCTCGATCTCCTCGGCCGCGGAGCGCTGGGGTTCGCGCTGCTTCTTGCGGTACGAGTTGATGAACGTGTTGGTGAGGATCCGGTACAGCCACGCCTTGAGGTTGGTCCCCTCGCGGAACTGGTGGAAGGACGCGTACGCCTTGGCGTACGTCTCCTGCACCAGGTCCTCGGCGTCGGCCGGGTTGCGCGTCATGCGCAGCGCGGCCGAGTACATCTGGTCGAGGAATTCGAGCGCGTCCCGCTCGAAGCGCGCGGTGCGCTCCGCAGTCGACTCCGTGCTCGCGCCCTGGCCCTCGGGCTGCTCCGCCTGGCCGTTGTCGGTCCCAGCGTCGATCCCAGTGACCGGACCCACCTCCTCAAGATTCCGGGCAGCAACGAAACCGGTGCCACCGGAATTGGAGGATAGACGACTACCCGTCCCGGCCGCCCCTCGAATAGGGGTGGTCTTGGCCGCATGCAGCACCGTCCAGTCCAGGTCAGCGCGGCTGCTACGGCTCGGGCAGAAGGTCGAACCCATGCGGCTGACTTCCTCTCCTACGACGGTCTGCGCTGTTCCTCAGCGCTTCTGACCGTCTCAACAGAGGTTCACGACTCAGCATTCCCTGGCTTTTACCTCAGTGACCCGACCCACTTCACGACCGCGTCCGTGATGACCGTCACGGCCTCGTCCTGGGTGATCTCCGCCCGCTTCGGTACGGCGAAGCCGTGATCGCCGTAGGGCACCTCGACCAGTTCGAACGATCCGTCCGGGAATTCGCCGGGCTTTCCGAACGGGTCGTTGCCGCCCTGTACGACCAGGGTGGGCACCCCGGATCCGAGCAACTCGTCGGCGCGCGACTTCTCCGGCCTGCCCGGCGGGTGCAGCGGGAAGCTCAGGGCGAGCACCGCGGCGGCGCCCAGTTCCACGGCCGTACGGCAGGCGACGCGGGCTCCCGCGCTGCGCCCTCCGGAGACCACCGGGAGGCCGGGCTTCACGAGAGCGGGCCACAGGCCCCGCCATCCCACGTCCAGCGTCTTCGGTGCGGGGGCGAGCTTCTTGCATGCCACCCGCCAGGGCTGCTCGACCAGCGCCACGCTCGCTCCGTGGCCGGGGAGCACCCGGGCGAGCGCCTGGAGGTCCCGCGCCTCGATGCCGCCGCCGGCGCCATGGCTGACGGCCAGCACGAGCCGTGGCTTCTTCGCCGGGTGCCAGGTGATGCGGGCGTCCCCGGCCCCGGTGCTGATGATCTCGGTCTTCACACCAGAAGGCTAGAAGAGTGTGCCCTCCTCGGGCCCCTCCAGCTCCTTCAGCAGTTCCGGTCCGTTGTTGCGGACGTTGCTGACGGCGGTGGAGACCGGGTAGGCCCGCATCAGCCCCTCGGGCGGCGGCGCGAGCAGGGAGCGCAGGTCGTGGAGGTCGGTGCGGGACGGGTCGAGCCAGGTGTCCCAGCGGTCCGGGGTCAGCATCAGCGGCATCCGGGGGTGGATGTCGGCGAGGGAGCGTGGGCCCTCAGCCGGGGACACGGCCAGCGGGCCGGTCTCCGCCTCGGTGGTGATCACGGAGCAGGTCGCCCACCAGGCCTGCGGGTGGTCGTCGGGCAGGGTCTTGTCCCGCCAGAACTCGTACAGCCCGGCCATCGCGAACACCGAACCGTCGGCGGGCAGCACGAAGTAGGGCTGCTTGCGCGGCCGCTTCTTCCTGCCCTCGACCTCCAGCTCCCGCTCGCCGACGCCGGTGACCCACTCGTAGTAGCCGTCGGCGGGGATGACGCAGCGGCGGGTGGCGAAGGCCCTCTTGTACGACGGCTTCTCGTGCACGGTCTCCGCGCGCGCGTTGATCATCCGGGCCGCGCCCTCGGGAGTCTTCGACCAGCTCGGGACCAGGCCCCACTTCAGCTTCCGCAGCTGCCGAACCGGTCGCGGGTCGGACACGTCCTTAAGAGGACGGTCAAGGACGGCGTAGACCTCCTTGGTCGGGGCCACGTTGTAGTCGGGCTCCAGGGATTCCTCGGGTTCCCACGTCTCGATCTCAAAGATTCCCGCGAGATCCTCGGGCCCACGACTGGCTGCATACCGTCCGCACATACGTGCCACACTGCCAGACTCCGTACGAGGAGAGGGAGCCACCGGGAAACATGGACACCAGCACAGCGACCTCACTCTGGGACGAGCTCACCGGCCTCCAGCCCGACCCCGACCTGTGGGTGGTGTTGGGCACCATGGCGGCGGCGCTCGCCGTAGTGGTCCCCCATACGCTGTGGCGGCTCTCGCGCAACGCCATCACCATCGCCCACGAGGGCGGCCACGGTCTGGTCGCCCTGTTGACCGGACGTCAGCTCACCGGCATACGGCTGCACTCCGACACCAGCGGCCTCACCGTCAGCCGGGGCAAGCCGCACGGCATCGGCATGATCCTCACCGCCGCGGCCGGCTACACCGCTCCCCCGCTGCTCGGTCTCGGCGGCGCCGCCCTGCTCGCCGCCGGCCGCATCACCCTGCTGCTGTGGGCGGCGACGGCCCTGCTGGTGGCGATGCTGGTGATGATCCGCAACGCGTACGGGGCGCTGACGGTGCTGGTCACCGGCGGCACGTTCGTGGTGGTGTCCTGGCTCGCCGGGCCCCAGGTGCAGGCGGCGTTCGCGTACGCGGCGGTGTGGTTCCTGCTCCTTGGCGGGGTGCGTCCCGCTTTCGAGCTACAGGCGAAGAGGGCGCGGGGCGGGGCGGGTGACTCGGACGCGGACCAGTTGTCCCGCCTGACGCACGTACCCGCGGGACTGTGGCTGTTCCTGTTCCACGCGGTGAGTGTGTGCTCACTGATAGGCGGCGGCAGGTGGTTGCTGCAGGTGTGACACGGTCCCGAGGACGCCCGTCCCAGGCGTGCTCCCGGCCCGACGGCACCGCACCGGGAGCACGACCCCCTACTAAAGTGGCCCCATGGCTTCGAACCCCTCAGACACCGCCCTCTGGCCCGCCCCCCACGCGAGCGCAGCCGTCGACGCGACGGTCCACGTACCGGGGTCGAAGTCGGTCACGAACCGGGCTCTCGTCCTGGCCGCCCTTGCCAGCGAGCCGGGCTGGCTGCGCCGCCCCCTGCGTTCCCGCGACACCCTCCTCATGGCGGCGGCCCTTCGCGAGATGGGCGTGGGCATCGAAGAGGGAGTCGGTCCCGACGGCACCGGTGAGACCTGGCGGGTCCTGCCGGCAGGCCTCCGCGGCCCCGCCACGGTGGACGTCGGCAACGCGGGCACCGTCATGCGCTTCCTCCCGCCCGTCGCCGCGCTGGCGGACGGCCCGATCCACTTCGACGGCGACCCGAGGTCGTACGAGCGCCCCCTGACCGGTGTGATCGACGCCCTGCGCGCCCTCGGGGCGCGGATCGACGACGACGGCCGCGGCGCGCTGCCGCTCACCGTGCACGGCGGCGGCGCCCTGGACGGCGGACCGGTCGAGATCGACGCGTCCTCGTCGTCCCAGTTCGTGTCGGCGCTCCTGCTGTCCGGCCCGCGCTTCAACCAGGGCGTCGAGGTCCGGCACACGGGCTCGGCGCTGCCCTCGATGCCGCACATCCGGATGACCGTGGACATGCTGCGCGCGGTGGGCGCCCAGGTGGACACCCCGGAGTCGGGCGGCGAGCCGAACGTCTGGCGGGTCACGCCGGGCGCCCTGCTGGGCCGGGACCTCACCGTCGAACCCGACCTGTCCAACGCCCAGCCGTTCCTGGCGGCCGCCCTGGTGACCGGCGGCAAGGTCGTCATCCCGGACTGGCCGGCCCGCACCACCCAGCCCGGTGACCGGCTGCGCAAGATCTTCACCGAGATGGGCGGTTCCTGCGAACTCACCGAGTACGGCCTGGTGTTCACCGGTTCGGGTGCGATCCACGGCATCGACGCCGACCTCGGCGAGGTCGGCGAGCTGACCCCCGGCATCGCGGCCGTGGCGGCCCTCGCGGACTCCCCCTCCACCCTGCGCGGGGTGTCCCATCTGCGCCTGCACGAGACGGACCGGCTGGCCGCGCTCACCAAGGAGATCAACGAACTCGGCGGTGACGTCACCGAGACGGCCGACGGCCTGCACATCCGCCCGCGCCGGTTGCACGGCGGGATCTTCCACACCTACGAGGACCACCGCATGGCCACGGCCGGCGCGGTCATCGGCCTCGCGGTCGAGGGCGTGCAGATCGAGAACGTCGCCACGACGGCCAAGACGCTGCCGGACTTCCCCGACATGTGGAGCGGGATGCTCGGGAGCGAGAAGGCGTAGGGGACACACGCCATGCGCCGCTACGGCAAGCACACCGACGAGGACGACATCCGCAGCCGCCCCAACCGCAAGGGCAACCGGCCGCGCACCCATATCCGGCCCAAGCACGAGGACGCGTCCTGGGGCATGGTCCTCACCGTCGACCGGGGCCGGCTGACGGTCCTGGTCGACGACCGGATCGTCATGGCGATGAAGGCCCGCGAACTGGGCCGCAAGGCGGCGATCGTCGGCGACCGGGTGGCCCTCGTCGGCGACCTGTCCGGCCAGAAGGACACCCTCGCGCGGATCGTCCGCATCGAGGAGCGCACGTCGGTCCTGCGCCGCACGGCCGACGACGACGATCCCTACGAGCGGGTGGTCGTCGCCAACGCCGACCAGCTCGCCATCGTCACGGCCCTCGCCGATCCGGAGCCTCGCCCCCGCCTCATCGACCGCTGCCTGGTGGCGGCCTTCGACGGCGGGCTCACCCCGCTCCTGGTCATGACCAAGTCGGACCTCGCCCCGCCGGACAAACTCCTGGAGCTCTACGGCGACCTGGACATCCCCTACGTCGTCACCAGTCGCGAGGAACTGGAGAGCGGCGCCGCGGTGGACCGGGTGCGCGAGCAGCTCGACGGCAAGATCACGGCCTTCGTCGGGCACTCGGGCGTCGGCAAGACGACCCTGGTGAACGCGCTCGTCCCGGAGGACCGCAGGCGCCTGACCGGCCATGTCAACGCGGTGACCGGCCGCGGCCGGCACACCACGACGTCGGCGCTGGCGCTGCCTCTGGCGGGCGACGACGGCTGGGTGATCGACACCCCGGGCCTACGGTCGTTCGGGCTGCACCACGTGGATCCGTCCCGGGTGATCCACGCGTTCCCCGACCTGGAACCCGGGACCGAGAACTGTCCGCGCGCGTGCAGCCACGACGAGCCGGACTGCGCGCTGGACGCGTGGGTGGCCGAGGGCCACGCCGATCCGGCCCGCCTGTACTCCCTGCGCCGGCTGCTGTCGACGCGGGAGCGGACGGAGGGCGACTGAGGGAGGGCGCCCGAGGGGACTGAGGGAGGGCGCCGGAGGGGACTGAGCTCCGCGTTGTTTGGCTGTACGCGAGTTCGGTAAGTGCATAATCGCACCGAGCCGGGCATGCGGCCGGACATACGGGAGGACAGCACATGGCGTGGCTGCTGGTGGTGGTGGCCGGGTTGCTGGAGACCGGTTTCGCCGTGTGCCTGAAGCTCTCCCACGGTTTCACCCGGCTGTGGCCGACCGTGGCCTTCTGCATCTTCGCGCTCGGCAGCTTCGGCCTGCTGACGCTGTCCCTGAAGAAGCTGGACGTCGGCCCCGCGTACGCGGTGTGGACCGGCATCGGCGCGGCGGGCACCGCGATCTACGGGATGATCTTCCTCGACGACCTGGTGTCCACGCTGAAGATCGTCTCGATCAGCCTGGTGATCATCGGAGTGATCGGACTCCAGCTCTCGGGCTCGCAGCACTAGGCACCGGTCACGCCGGAGCCACCGGTCACGCCGGAGCCACCGGTCACACCGGCTGCCGGTGCAGCGCGCTGCGCACCAGGTCCGCGACCCCGCCCTCACCCGGCGGGGCCGCCACGCAGGACAGGGCGAGCCGGACGGCGAGTTCGCAGGAGCGGGCGAGGTCGGGGATGTCCGACTTGTGGACGCCGGGGCCGGCGAGGACCGAGACGGCACGGTCGCGCACCAGTGCCACGAAGTCGCCCGGTGACGGCAGCGCTCCGTCGGCCCGGCGCTGGGCAGGCACGGCGGAGGAGGACGGCACCGCCGAGAGCGTCGGCGAGGGCAGCCGCTCGCTCCAGCAGCCGGTGAGCATGGCCCGTACCAGCGCGTTCTCCCGGGCGGAGGCGGTGGTCCACTCGGCGGTCGCGGTCAGCCGCTCCCGGGCGTCGCCGTGCGAGGTGAGCGCCCGGTCGACGCCGACGAGATACCCGTCGGCCTCTCGTCTCACCAGCGCGCGGGCCAGCCCTTCCTTGCTCCCGAACTCGTTGTACAGCGTCTGCCGGGACACTCCGGCCGTCACCGCGACATCCACCATCCGCACGGCGGACCACGGCCGACGCGCCAACGCCGCATAAGCGGCATCCAGCAGCGATTCCCGCGCAGCAGGCATCATCGCCTCCCAGGGAGCAAGCAGCCCTGCGCCCAGATTTGACGCGCGGGGAAGCACTGTCAAGGGGTCACGCGGGCACGAAGAGGCGCGCGCGGCGGCGTCCGACCGCCACGGGCCGGCGAAACCCCGGTCCGTCGACTCGGACCCCACCCACGGACCTCACACGGACCTCACCCACGGGTCCGCGCCCCCGCCCCGCTGGCCCCCTGCCGACAGCGGCAGATACCGTTCGGACCATGCCGGACTACCTCGACGACCTCCGCCTCGCCCACGTCCTCGCGGACGCGGCCGACGCGACCACCATGGACCGCTTCAAGGCACTGGACCTCAAGGTCGAGACAAAGCCGGACATGACCCCCGTCAGCGAGGCGGACAAGGCGGCGGAGGAACTCATCCGCAACCACCTCAAGCGCGCCCGCCCCCGCGACGCCATCCTCGGCGAGGAGTACGGCGTCGAGGGCACCGGCCCACGCCGCTGGGTCATCGACCCCATCGACGGCACCAAGAACTACGTCCGGGGGGTTCCCGTCTGGGCCACCCTGATCTCCCTGATGGAGGCGGCGGAGGGCGGCTACCAGCCCGTCGTCGGCGTGGTCTCCGCCCCCGCCCTCGGCCGCCGCTGGTGGGCCGCGAAGGGCCACGGCGCCTTCAGCGGCCGCAGCCTCACCTCCGCGTCCCGCCTCCACGTCTCCCAGGTCGGCAAGCTCTCGGACGCCTCCTTCGCCTACTCCTCCCTCACCGGCTGGGAGGACCAGGGCCGCCTGGGCGGCTTCCTGGACCTGACCCGCGAGGTGTGGCGCACGCGCGCGTACGGCGACTTCTGGCCGTACATGATGGTCGCCGAGGGCTCGATCGACCTGTGCGCGGAACCGGAACTCTCCCTCTGGGACATGGCCGCGAACGCGATCGTCGTCACGGAGGCCGGCGGCACCTTCACCGGGCTCGACGGCCGCCCCGGCCCGCACAGCGGCAACGCCGCCGCGTCCAACGGCCTGCTCCACGACGAGTTCCTGGGCTATCTCAACGAGCGCTACTAGCAGCTCACAGATGAGCGCGCACGCCCTCAATCGGCTGTGCGCGCCCCCTTGTTGACCCTCGCTTTACCTGCGACTCTGAGGGGACCCTCATTTGTGAACTTGTGAACCAATGAACGAACTCATTGGTTCCCCAGGAGGTGACTGCGAACCCATGCTCGTCCGCGACGCCATGAGCACGGTGGTCCTCACCATCGGCCCCGCCCACACGCTCCGCCAGGCCGCCGCCCTGATGTCCGCCCGCCGGGTGGGCGCGGCCGTGGTCCTCGACCCTGACGGCACCGGCATCGGCATTCTGACCGAGCGCGACATCCTGAACTCCGTGGGGCTGGGCCAGAACCCGGACACGGAGCACGCCCACGCCCACACCACCACCGACGTCGTCTTCGCCACCCCGACCTGGACCCTGGAGGAGGCCGCGCAGGCGATGGCCCACGGCGGCTTCCGGCATCTCATCGTGCTGGACCACGGCGAGCCCACGGGCATCGTCTCGGTCCGCGACATCATCCGCTGCTGGGCACCGGCGCCGCAGCGCGTGCCGGCCACCACCGGTTCATCACATTAGACTTAATCCAAATCGAGTAGCCCTCCAAACTCACACCCGTTCGGATTCTGGTCTCCAGCTGTTACGCTGGTGCGCATGAGCGACCTTTTGGAACGACTGCGCGGCCGCGGATGGCGGATGACCGCACAGCGGCGCGTCGTGGCCGAGGTCCTCGACGGCGAACACGTCCACCTGACGGCCGACGAGGTCCACGCACGCGCCGTGGCCAAGCTGCCCGAGATCTCCCGGGCGACCGTCTACAACACGCTGGGCGAGCTGGTCTCTCTCGGCGAGGTCCTCGAAGTCGCCACCGACAAGCGCGCCAAGAGGTACGACCCGAACGCCCACCGGCCGCACCACCACCTGGTCTGCGCCCAGTGCGGCGCCATCCGGGACGTGCACCCCACGGGCGACCCGCTGACCGAGCTCCCCGACTCGGAGCGCTTCGGCTTCACCGTCTCGGGCGTCGAGGTGACGTACCGGGGCGTGTGCCCGAACTGCGCGGCGGCGTAACGGCCTTCACCGAAGCCCCGGCATCCTTCGCGGACGCCCGGGGCTTCGTGCTGCCCACAGCCATTCCCGCGGTCCATTCCCGCGGCCCCTTCGCGCGGTCCCTTCGCGCGGTCCATTCGCGCGGTCCATACCCTTCCTGAATCTGACGGGCCGTCATATCGTCGTGCGGCCACCCCTCTCCGTACCGAACTCCGCAAGGAGCAACCGTGGGAGATCCGCACCCCAAACTCCACGCCACCGCCCTGACCCGCACCTTCGGCCGCCCGCCTCGCTCCGTCGACGCTCTCGGCCCCCTCGACCTCAGCCTCGCCCCTGGCGAGTTCGTCTGCCTGGTCGGCCCCTCGGGCTGCGGCAAGTCGACGCTGCTGCGCATCGCCGCGGGCCTGCTCCGCCCGAGCGCGGGGACCCTGGAAATCCGCACCTCCACACCCCGCCCGGCGGCCATGATCTTCCAGGACTACGGCATCTACGACTGGAAGTCCGTCCGCGCCAACGTCCGCTTCGGCCTGGACATCCAGCGTGTCCCGCGCCGCGAGGCGAATGCCCGGGCCGACGAGTGGCTGGCCCGCATGGGCCTCGCGGACTTCGCCGACGCGTACCCGGCGACCCTCTCGGGAGGCATGCGCCAGCGCGTGGCGATCGCACGCGCACTGGCCGTGGAGCCCGAACTCCTCCTGATGGACGAGCCGTTCGCCGCCCTGGACGCCCAACTCCGCATGATCCTCCAGGACGAGCTGCTGGAGATCACGCAGACCCTGCGCACCACCACCCTCTTCATCACGCACAGCCTGGAGGAGGCGATCGTCCTCGGCGACCGCGTCCTGGTGATGTCCGCCCGCCCCGGCCGCCTGATCGCCGAACACCGCCCGCCGTTCCCCCGCCCGCGCACCGGCGACATCCGCTCGGCCCCCGAATTCACTTCCCTGAAGAGCGAGTTGTGGGACCTGCTGCGCAAGGAGGCGATACCGGCATGACGACCGTGGCTCCCGAGAAGGTCTCCTTACTCGTCCGCCGCCCGGGCCCGGAAGAACTGCATCCGGTACGCGCCCACCGGCGCAGACGAGCCCTGGAACTGTCCCTGTCGACAGCCGTCCCCCTGCTCCTTGTCCTCCTGTGGCAACTGGCCGCCGCTCAGGCCTGGCTGGACGACCGGGTCTACCCCGCGCCCTCCACCATCCTCGCCGACGGCTGGGACCGCGCGGCGGCCGGCGAGCTGTGGCCGGACGTGTGGGCGACCCTGAAGCGCGTCCTGGCCGGCTACGCGCTCGGCACCGCGACGGGCTACGCCCTGGGCCTCCTGATGGGTTCCCTGTCCCTGGTGCGAGCGGCCCTGGAACCTCTCCTGGACGCCCTGTACGTCGTCCCGAAACTGGCCCTCCTCCCCGTCTTCCTGAACATGTTCGGCCTGGGCGAGGGCCCGCAGATCGCCCTGGTGGCCACGACGGTCTTCTTCTTCGTGTGGATCTCGACCATGTCGGCGGTGATCTCCATCCCCTCCGGCCACCGCGACGCGGGCCAGGTCTTCGGCGCCTCCCCCTGGCAGATGTTCCGCCACGTCCTGCTGCCCGCCTCCCTCCCGTCCGTCCTGGTCGGCGCCCGGATCGCGGCGGGCGTGGCGGTCCTGGTGATCGTCGCCTCGGAACAGATCGCCGCGACCGACGGCCTGGGCCACCTGATCTTCGACTCGCGCGCCCTCTTCCAGAACGACGTGATGTTCGTCGGCATCGTCTGCGTGGCGGTCCTCGGAGTCCTCTTCTCCGAACTGGTCCGCGTCCTGGGCCGCCTGCTCACCCCGTGGGCACCGAGGGACCGCGGAAGGGGCCAGTCGTGAAAACACGCTTCTACGGCGCGGTGCTCACCGCAGTCGCCCTGTTGACGTCGACAGCCTGCACGGCGTCACACGATGCCGCGAGCCCGGAGTCCAAGGCGGGCGGGGGCGGGACACGGACCGTCCGCCCGGTGGCGGGCTGCGGCACCGGCGCCCGGACGGACCCCGCCGACCTCTCCCCGACCCGCGCCCCGGCCCGCTGCGATTCCGGCGCTCCCGCACCCCACCCCCTGGCGAAGCCCCGCAAGCTGACGATCGCGACGGGCACGCTGAGCGCGGAGTACGTGGCACCGCTCCAAGTCGCCCTGGACAAGGGTGAGTTCAGGAAGGAGGGGCTGGACGTCACGCTGAAGGTGCTACCGACCCCCGACTCCCTGCCCCTCCTCGCCAAGGGCGACATCGACGCGTTGTGGGCGGCTCCCGAGGCGGCGGTCATGAACGGCGTCCGGGGCGGTTTCGACATCCGCTGGGTCGCGGCCAACTTCTCCCCCGACCCGAAGTCGAAGAGCGGCCTGTGGGTCCGGCTGAAGGACGGCGAGAGCGGCGACCGGGTGAAGATGGCCGGCCGCAGGATGGGCACGATGATCGGGAAGGGCTCGGTGATCGCGTACCCCATGGAGAAGGCCCTCGGCAGACACGGCGGCGGCCTCGACGAGATCCGGTACCAGCAGCTCGGTTCGGCCGACGTCCTCACGGCCCTCCAGAACGGCGGCGTCGACTCAGCCTGGCTCCTGGACCCGGTCTGGCGCACGGTCGACGGCAAGCCCGGCTACGCCTTCCTGGGCGGCCAGCCGCTCGGCGAGCCCCTGGGCGGCATGCTGTACGGCCCGGGCCTGCTGAACGACGACGTGGACGCGGGGGTCGCCCTGCTGCGGGCGTACATCCGCACGGTGAACACGTACTTCGCGGCCGACTACAAGACGGATGCGACCTTCGTCACCTACCTGGCGAAACTCCTGAAGACCGACGAGGCGGTTCTCAGGTCCACCCCGTCCCTGCGCATGGACTGGGAGATCCGGGCGGGCACGACGGATCGCCTGCAGGCGGCGTACAGGGCGCAGGGCGTGGTGGAGGGCGAGGCCCTGCCGGAGTCGAAGACGGTGGACAGGGCCCTGTACGAGGAGGCGGTGGGCCACCGCCCCTGAAAACACCGAGGGCCGGAACCCTTTCGGATTCCGGCCCTCGGCCTTCAGTAGCGGGGACAGGATTTGAACCTGCGACCTCTGGGTTATGAGCCCAGCGAGCTACCGAGCTGCTCCACCCCGCGTCGTTGAATGCAACGTTACGTGAAGGGGGAGGCCAGAGGCAAATCGCTTGTTCGAGGGCGGCCCCGCACCGCGCTCACTACGCCGACAGCTCCTCGCGCAACGCGTCCCGCAGCCGAGCCGCCCGCTCGGAGACCTCCGCAGGTCCGAGGGCCACCGCCCGGTCGGCCCAGCGCTGTCCCTCGGCCAGCTCTCCCCGACGCGCGTAGACGAGGGCCAACCGCAACGCCGCCCGCCCGTGCCCCGCGTCGGCGGCCCGGGCCCACCACACGGCGGCCTCCGGCTCGCTCCCCTCCCGGGCGAGCAGCAGTCCCAGGTTGAACGCCCCGTTTCGGGATCCCGCCTCGGCGGCCTCCCGGTACCACCGGGCCGCCTCCACGACGTCACCCCGGGCGGCGGCGAGCATGCCCACCCGTACCTGCGCGCGGCGGTGCCCCTGGGAGGCCGCCCGCTCGTACCACTCCTCGCACTCGCTCTTCTCCTCGTGCACCGGCTCCCCGAGCGAGTGCTCGGGCGCCGGCGGCCGCCGCGCGTCCAGCACGGTCGCGAGCCGGTACGCGGCCTCCGCGCTGCCCCCTCCCGCGGCACACCGCAGGTGCCGCTCGGCGCCGGCCTCGTCCCCCTCCCGCAGCCGGGCGATGCCCACCTGGAGCGCGGCCTCGGTGTGCCCGGCGGCGGCGGCCCGCTCGTACCAGCGCAGGGCGACGGCCTCCTCGCCGCGTCCGGCGAACAGGATGCCGAGGTTGAACGCGGCGTCCACGCTCCCGGCCTCCGCGGCCTTGGAGAACCAGGGCTCGGCCCCGGCCGTGTCCCCGCCCTGCAGCAGCAGGATGGCGAGCGCGTTGGCCGCCTCGCGGTGTCCCGCGTACGCGGCCCGCCGGTACCACTGTTCGGCCTGCGCGGTGCGCCCCTGCTCGGCGCAGAGCAGCCCGAGGTTGTACGCGCCGTTGTCGTCGCCTGCGTCCATCGCGGCCCGGTACCACCGCTCGGCGGTCTGCGGCTCGCCGCGCTCGGCGTGCAGGGCGCCCAGCGCGTTGGCCGCGTTGCCGTCGCCGTCCTGGGCGGCGCGCAGCCACCACACGGCGGCGCTCTCGGTGTCGCCCGCGTCCCGCAGCAGGAACCCGAGCGCGCAGGCGGCCCGCGCCTCGCCGTCCTTGGCGGACGTCAGGTACCAGCGCCCGGCCTCCTTGAGCGCACCGCGCCGCTCCAGGATCGCCCCGAGATGCAGCGCGGCCCGCCGGTGCCCGCGCGCGGCGGCCTGCCGGTACCACAGCTCGGCCTCGGCCCCGGCGCCGTGGTCGTCCCCGACGTCCCCCTCGGGACCCAGTCGGCGGTCGAGCGCGCGGGCCAGTCGGTAGGCCGCCTCCCGGTGTCCTCGCTCGGCGGCGATCCGCATCCACTGCTCGGCGCCCGCGTCCTGGCGGTGCTCCAGCAGGTCGGCGAGCGCGTAGGCGCCCAGCGCGTGTCCCTGCTCGGCGGACTGGCGCAGCCAGTACTCGGCGGCGGGCTCGTCGCCCCGCTCACGATGGTGGCGCCCCAGCGCGTGCGCGGCCGCGGCGGACCCGGCGACGGCGGCGATCCGCCACCAGCCGGCGGCGTCGTCGGCGTATCCGCGCTGGTGCAGCAGGACACCCAGGTTGTTGGCGGCGGCCCGGTCGCCGGCGGCGGTGGCGGCACGCAGATGGGGCTCGGCTCCGTCGAGGTCGCCGCGGCGCAGCAGGAGGGCGCCGAGGACACTCATCGCCTCGACGTCACCGGCTTCGGCGGCCAGGCGCTGCCGGACCTCCTCGGCGGCGTCGTCAGCCGCCTCCCCGACCCCGTCCCGCCCGGAAGGTTGCACAAAACGCCCTGTCTCGAACAGAGTTGCCTTGTCCCCCATAACGTCCATCGTCGCACCACCTGCAACCTGGGTACACCTGGTATACCGCAGCCAGTGAGGTCACTTCAGCGTTTTGTCGACATGCCCACAGAACGACAAGTGAAACACAGTTCCCGCCAACTGCCCCCGGCGGCAGGGCCGTCGGATTCTCGGCACATGCGTTCGCACATCACGAAGGCCCGGATCCTTTTCAGGATCCGGGCCTTCGATTCCAGTAGCGGGGACAGGATTTGAACCTGCGACCTCTGGGTTATGAGCCCAGCGAGCTACCGAGCTGCTCCACCCCGCGCCGTTGTGTTGCAACCGTACCACGGCGCGGGGGTGGGCTTTTGCCCAGCGGCCGGTCAGCCGCTGGGACTGCTGCTCGGACTGCTGCTCGGACTACCGCTGGGACTGCTCCGGGGGCTGGGACTGGCACTGGGCTTCGCGCTGCTGCTGCCCTTGTCCGCCGTGGCCTGCGCGTCCTCGGCACGCCTGAGCGCGTCCTTCAGATCCTCCTGGGCCCGGCCGTACGCCTCCCAGTCACCCTTCTTCAGGGCTTCCTGACCGGCGTCGAAGGCCTTCTGGGCGTCGTCCAGCGCCTGTTGGACCGTCGGGTTGGTGGAGGTCGGCGGCGGCTTGGTCGTGTCGCCGCCGTCGTCCGGTGGCCGAGTGGTCGAACCGTCCGCTGCGAACACCTTGTCCAGGGCTTCGTCGAGGGTGTCCTCGAAGGCGGTGTTGCCTCCGTAGGTCACCAACACCTTCCGCAGCAGCGGGTACTTGAGTCCACCACCGCGTACGTAGACCGGCTCCACATAGAGCAGTCCTCCGTCGAGCGGCACCGTCAGGAGATTGCCGTACTCCACATTGGAGTCGCCTCTGTTGAGGAGGCTGATGGTCTCGGCGATGTCCTGTTCGGAGTTGAACTGGCTCTGCACCTGTTTGGGCCCGTTGACCGTGGTGTTGGTCGGCAGTTTCAGGATTCTGATCTTGCCGTAGTCAGTGGTGCCCGCCTCGGCGTCGACCGACATGAAGGCGCTGAGGTTGTCCCGGCCGTTGGGCGTGAACGTCGTCGTGAGCGAGAACGCCTGTGCCGACTGGTCGGGCATCTTCATGCTCAGGTAGTACGGCGGCACCGCGTCGCCCGACTTGTTGGTCGGGTCGTCCGGCACCTGCCACACCTCGCTGCCGCTGAGGAAGGTGTCCGCGTCCTCGACGTGGTAGCGGGCCAGCAGCTCACGCTGGACCTTGAACAGGTCCTGCGGGTACCGCAGATGGGCCATCAGGTCGGTGGAGATGTCCTTCCTCGGCTCCACCGTGCCCGGGAACGCCTTCATCCAGGTCTTGAGGACCGGGTCCTTGGTGTCCCACTGGTAGAGCTTGACCTGGCCGGTGTACGCGTCGACGGTCGCCTTCACCGAGTTGCGGATGTAGTTGACCTGGTTCTGCTGGGCCACGACCGCGCGCTGGTTGTTCGTCGCGGTCAGCGAGTCGGCCGTGGTGTCGCCGAGGGTCGTGCGCGAGGAGTACGGGTAGCCGTTGGTCGTCGTGTAGGCGTCGACGATCCACTGGATCTTGCCGTTCACCACCGCCGGGTAGGCGTCGCCGTCGATGGTCAGCCAGGGGGCGACGGCCTCGACGCGCTGCTTGGGCGTGCGGTTGTACAGGATCCGCGAGCCCTCGCCGATCGCTCCGGAGTAGAGGATCTGCGGCTCGCTGAACGCCACCGCGTACGCGGCCCGGTTGACCGGGTTGGAGAGGTTGACCCCGCTCTTGGCCTTGTAGCTGTAGGTCTTCTCGCCGGAGTCGTCGGAGTAGTCGATCTCCTTCTGGGGACCGCCGACGATCGAGTACTCGGTGGTCTTCTCGCCGTAGTAGACGCGCTGCTGGTACGTCCCGAGGTCGCCCTGAGACGGCAGGTTGGACTCGGTGAAGACCGGCCGGCCCTCGGCGTCGGCCTCGGTGCCCTTCGCGGCGACCACGCCGTAACCGTGGGTGTAGCGGAAGTGGTCGTTGATCCAGTTGTTCTTCGGGATACCGGCGAGGTTCAGCTCGCGCAGCCCGATGACCGTGTCCTGATCCTTGCCGTCCTTGCTGTAGCGATCGACGTCCAGGTTGGTCGGGAACGCGTAGTAGTTCCGCATCTGCTGGAGCTGCTGGAACGTCGGCGAGACGACGTTGGGGTCCACGACCCGGATGCTCGCCGTGGCGTCGACGTCGTCGCGCAGCTTGGTCTGGTCCGTCGTGGTGGCCTTGCCGTCGTACTCCTTCACCGAGGCGTCGTCGATGCCGTACGCCTCACGCGTCGCCTTGAGGTTCTTCTCGACGTACGGCGCTTCCTTGGCCTGCTCGTTCGGCTGGACCTGGAACTTCTGGACGATCGCGGGGTAGAGCCCGCCGATCAGGATCGCCGAGAGCACCATCAGGCCGAAGCCGATCACGGGCAGCTGCCAGGTGCGCCGCCACAGGGTGGCGAAGAACAGCAGCGCGCAGATCACCGCGATGCAGAACAAAATCGTCTTGGCCGGCAGATAGGCGTTCGCGTCAACGTACCTGAGGCCCGTCCAGCTGTCGGTCGCCTTGAAGTCGCTGGACTTGACCGCGAGGCCGTACCGGTCGAGCCAGTACGCGACCGCCTTCAGGGCGACGAAGATGCCGAGCAGCACCGACAGGTGGCCGGTCGCGGCGGCCGTGGCCCGCGCGCCCGGGGAGGTGACCCGCAGACCGCCGTACAGGTAGTGGGTGAGCGCGGCGGCGATCACCGAGAGGATCGCGGCGGCGAAGCCGAAGCCGAGCAGGAACCGGTACCAGGGCAGGTCGAAGGTGTAGAAGGAGATGTCGAGGTGGAACTGCGGGTCCTTCTGGCCGAAGGAGACGCCGTTGACCCACATCAGCCAGGTCCGCCACTGGCTGGAGGCGGAGGCACCGGCGATCAGGCCCACCAGGGAGACGATCCCGAGCAGCAGCCACTTCTTGTACGGCGCGATGCTCATCCGGTAGCGGTCGAGGTTCTGCTGCTCCATCGACATGGCGCTCAGCGGCGGCCGCAGTCGGTGGGCCAGCCAGATGTTGAAGCCGACCGCGAGGGCCATCAGCAGTCCGAAGACGAAGAACAGCCCGATCTTGGTCCACAGGGTGGTGGTGAACACGGACGAGTAGTTCACCGAGCGGTACCAGAGCCAGTCCGTCCAGAAGCCCGCGAACATGGTGAACGCCATGCCGAGAACGGCAAGGACGCCCAGCGTCATGAGCAGGGTCCTGGCCCGCCGGGACGGGCGGCCCACTCTCATCCGCGGCCCTGTCGGGCCTCCGCCGCGGTCCGGCATCTGGAAAGCCAAGGTGCGCACCTCGAAGTTCGCTGTCGATCCGTCAGGCCCTCGTGTTCGCGGGCCCTGGGTGGCCCCCCGTGATCGCGGGCCCACACCTATGCAACTTACTCACCGTTTACTCGGTTCCCGATTCAGGTGACGAACGAGGCAGGATTGTGACCATGTCCAACACCCCCATGGCGGCGAGCCCGCTCACCCGGGCCGTACTCGAGATCGACGAGTACGCCTCCGGCCTCGGCTGGGACCAGCCCGCCCGCCTCTTCGCCCTCGTAGACACCGCCCGGCTGCGGGCCCAGGAACCCGCTCTCGCGAGCCAGCTCGGTCTGCAGGACGCGCAGGCGCCCTCGGGCTTCACCCCCATCGAGCAGGACGAGATTCCCGCGGGCAAGCCGCTCGACGAGTTCCTCGGCACCATCGCCTGGCCCGACGCCGTCGTCGGCTGCGCACTCACCGTGGAGCGCCTGATGCTGCCGCCGTCCGCCGAGGCGTCCGTCCCGCAGGGGCTGAGCGAGGGCAAGCTGGCGAAGTGGGTCGCCGAGCACCCGGACCGTCAGGAGGTCCGCATGACGGTCGCGGTCCTGCGCGACGGCACCCGGGACTCGGCCCTGCGGCTGCGCGAGAAGGACTCCCCGACCGAGGTCCTCACGGGCCGCGACCTGGTGCCCGGCCTGGCGGAGGCCCTGTCGGCGACCTTCGCGGACTGAGGTTTCTCCAGACCTGCCAGGTCCTCCGGATCCTGCGGTACGACAACGGGGGCGCCCTCGGTGCGAGGGGCGCCCCCGTCGTCGTACGCGCGCGTGCCGGTCAGCCCTTGGTCGTGCACTTCGGCAGGTCGGAGGTGCGACCCTCGCGGATGTCCTTGAGGGCGCCGAGGGCGTCGTCGATGGTCTTCACCTTGACCAGGGTGAGCCCGCCCGGGGTGTCCTTGGCGGCGGCCGCGCAGTTGTCGGCGGGCGTCAGGAAGTACTGGGCGCCCTTGTCGCGCGCGCCGACCGTCTTCATCTCGATACCGCCGATCGGGCCGACCTTGCCCTCGTCGTCGATCGTGCCGGTGCCGGCGACGAACGTGCCGCCGGTCAGGCTGCCCGGGGTGAGCTTGTCGTAGATGCCGAGCGCGAACATCAGACCGGCGCTCGGTCCGCCGACGTCGGCGAGCTTGATGTCGACGGTGAAGGGGAAGGTGTGGTCGGTCCCTGCGGCGATCCCGACGATGGCGCGCTTCTCGCCCTCGTCGTCGGACGCCCTGGTCGTGATCGTGACCTTCTCGGTCTTCGTGGCCGGCCGGTTCGCCTTCTCGGCGGCGGCCTGTTCCTTCGCGGGCACCACGGTGAAGACGACGTCCTCGCCCGGCTTGTGCTTCGTCACCAGCTTCGCGACATCGCCCGGCGCCTTCACGGCCGTACCGTCGACGGCCTTGACGACATCCCCCGCGTGCAGCTTGCCCTCGGCCGGGGAGTCCTTGACGACGGTCGAGACGATCACCCAGGACCGCACCGGGACGTGCAGTTCCTTCAGGGCGGCGACCTTGGCGCTCTCCTGGGACTGGCTGAACTCCTCGGCGTTCTCCTGGGTCGATTGCTCCTCGGTCTTGCCGTCCGGGTAGAGGGTGTCGTGGGGTACGACCTTGTTGTCGTGCGCGAGCCAGCCGTAGACGGCCTCGACGAGGTTCATCTTGTAGTCGGCGCTGGTGACCCGGACGGTGGTCATGTTCAGGTGACCGCTCGTCGGATATGTCTTGCGCCCGGAGATCTGCAGCACCGGCTCGCCGCCGTGGTCGCCGAGGGTGTTCACCGTGGGGCCCGGTGACATCTCGGCGTAGGGCACTTTGATGAAGACTCCCGCGCAGAGAAGCGCGATCAGCATCAGGGTGGAGGCGAGCATCGTCGCGGTGCGGCGTGGCATGGCACGACAGTACGGGACGCTCCTGTCGGACCCTCGTCAGGGCGCCGCCATGACGAGGACGTCAGGTGCCGGAGTGCGACTTCTCCATCGCGGCGCGGAAACGGGCGTACCCGTCGAGCTCGGGGCCGTCGCTGCGCGCCTTCCGGGTCCGGTTGGCCCAACTGCCCCACAGCCCGGCGACGACCGCGGCCAACAACGGAATCAACAACCAGACGAGCGCCCCCATGCCGACCTCCCGACCTCACACTGAGCGACCGCAGAAAACTGACTGATCAGCAGATTATCCATCCGCACTGACAACGCTCACGGCAGGGGTGCGGTTACGCAACCTGAGAGGTGGAGGAAGGGTTCAGCAGGCGCCGACCCATTCCTCCGTACCGTCAGAAAACGTCTGGTGCTTCCAGATCGGCACCTCGTGCTTGAGATCGTCGATCAGCTTCCGGCAGGCCTCGAAGGCCTCGCCCCGATGGGGACACGACACGGCGACGACCACGGCCAGATCCCCCACCCCGAGATCCCCCACCCGGTGCACTGCGGCGAGCGCCCGCACCGGGAACTCGGCCACGACCTTCTCCGCGACCCGCCGCATCTCGGCCTCGGCACTGGGGTGGCACGAGTACCCGAGCTTGTCGACGTCGGCGCCGCCGTCGTGATTCCTGACGGTCCCGACGAACAGGGCGGTCCCACCGGCGGCGTCGTCCCCGACCGCGCGGAAGACCTCGTCGAGGGAGAGCGGGGTCTCGCGGATACCGATGAGCTTGATCGGCTCATCGGCGGTCTGCTCACCGGGATGATCGTTGATAGGCGCCATGACTCCATCGTGCCGCACGGCTCGGACAACCCGGAATAGAACTTTCACCAGGCACACGCGCGTGGACGACTGGAGACTCGTACAGTGCCCCGCCGAGGGGCGCGGGGACCCGCGCGACCAGCCACGACCGACACGCCACCGCCCGACTGCCTTCAAGCGGCACTCCACGAAGCGCTCAGATCCTCCGCCGAGCCTTCCGAGCCCGCCGTACGACAGCCGCCGCGCCCAGCAGCGCCACCGTCGCCCCGGCCGCGCCCGCCGCCGTCGCGTCCTTGCGCCCCAGCCGCCGCCCGGCGACCGTGTGCCGCCCCGCGACCTCCTCCAGCAGCACCGCGAGCACCTCCTCGTTGGTCCACCGCGGCCGCCACCCGGCGTCATGCAGCCGGCTGCCGCTCACCACCCACGGGTACATCGTGTATGCCAGGTCCCCCGCGGGAGACGGCGTCAGACCGATGCGGTGCAGCCGGGCCGCCGCCCCCAGCGCGACCGCCGACGGCAGCTCCATCCGGCGGATCCCGCTGAGCTCCTCGATCTCCTCCTGCTCCAGCCATCCGTCGCACCCGACGGCGAGCTCCCCGTCGACCTTCTCCAGGACGGCATGCTCCAGTGCGCTGCACAGGTCCTCGACGTGGCAGAACTGCCAGGCGGGCCGGGACCCGGCCACGACCAGCAGCCGCGGCGACTCGAAGTACCGGGTCAGAGCGGTGTCCGTGCCCCCGCCCACCAGCACCGCGGGCCGCACCACGGTGACGTTCAGCCCCGGATGCGCCCGAGGCGCCCGCCGGGCGAGTCGCTCGATCTCCAGCAGGTCGCCGACCCCGGTCGCCTCCGCGGTGGCCCGCAGCTCGGCGTCCTCCGAGAGAGGCAGCTCGTTGTCCGGGAGCGCCCCGTAGACCATCGCCGAGGTGCACAGCACGACCCGGTGCACGCCCGCGGCCGCCGCGGCGGTCAGCACGGTCTGCGTCCCGCGCACGTTGTAGGCCGTACGCGCCGCGGGGTCTGTCTCCAGGTCGAGGTCGAGCGCGAGATGCACCACGACGTCGGCGCCGCGCAGCTTCTCCGCGATGGCCGGATCGCGTACGTCCAGGATGTGCCACTGCGCCTCGGCGCACTCACCGCGCCGCTCGTCGAGCGCGATGACCTGCTTGATCTCCTCCGAGGCGGCCAGCCGCTCGGTGAGCAGCGCTCCGATGCCGGACGCGGCGCCGGTGACCGCGACGACTGGCCCGCGCGCGGCGGGATTGGTTGACTGGTTTCGCGCTGCGCGAACCTGCGGATCAGGGGAACTCACCGGGCGTCTCCAGCGGTTGTCTTCAGTAGGAACGCGAGTGACGCGTACGTACCAGGTGGCATCCATCCTGCCGCAGGCGGAGAGTCGGCGGAGCACCGAGGCCCGAACGGCCGTCGGTGTCTACGCTGGGGGGTGTTATCGGGCAGCCGCGCCGCCGGAGGCAACCGGTGGCCTTACCAGCCGAGGAATCCCGTGAGTGACACCCCATTCGGATTCGGCCTTCCGCCGGAGGAGCCGGACGACGGCGACGAGGGCAAGAAGAAGGACCAGGAGAGCGGTGGTGGTCAGGGACCGGCCAACCCGTTCGGTTTCGGCGGTCTGCCCGGAGCCGGAGGCTTTGGCGGCCCCGGTGGTCCTGGTGCCGACAATCCGCTCGCTGCCATGTTCGGATCGCTGAACCCCACCGACCTGGGCGCCGCCTTCCAGCAGCTGGGCCAGATGCTCTCGTACGAGGGCGGCCCGGTGAACTGGGACATGGCCAAGCAGATCGCCCGCCAGACGGTCTCCCAGGGCACCTCGGACGGCACCAAGGACGCCAGCGTCGGTCCCGCCGAACGCACCGCGGTCGAGGAGGCCGTGCGCCTGGCGGACCTGTGGCTCGACGACGCGACATCGCTGCCGTCCGGTGCGGGCTCCGCCGTGGCGTGGTCCCGCGCGGAGTGGGTCGAGGCGACCCTGCCCGCGTGGAAGGAGCTCGTCGACCCGGTCGCCGAGCGGGTCGGCACCGCCATGGGTGACGTCCTGCCGGAGGAGATGCAGGCCATGGCGGGCCCGCTGATCGGCATGATGCGCTCGATGGGCGGCGCCATGTTCGGCACCCAGATCGGGCAGGCCGTCGGCGTGCTCGCGGGCGAGGTCGTCGGATCCACCGACATCGGCCTGCCGCTGGGCCCGGTGGGCAAGGCCGCGCTGCTTCCGGCGAATGTCGACGCCTTCGGCAAGGACCTGGGGGTGCCCAAGGACGAGGTGCGGCTGTACCTCGCCCTGCGCGAGGCCGCCCACCAGCGCCTCTTCGCACACGTGCCGTGGCTGCGCTCGCACCTGTACGGCGCGGTCGACGGGTACGCGCGCGGGATCAAGGTCGACACCGCCAAGCTGGAGGACGTGGTCGGCCAGTTCGACCCGCAGAACCCCGAGCAGCTTCAGGACGCCCTCCAGCAGGGCATGTTCCAGCCGGAGGACACCCCGGAGCAGAAGGCGGCCCTGGCCCGGCTGGAGACCGCGCTGGCCCTTGTGGAGGGCTGGGTGGACGCGGTGGTCCACGCGGCCGCGAAGCCGCGTCTGTCGTCCGCGGACGCGCTGCGCGAGACCCTGCGCCGCCGGCGCGCCTCGGGCGGCCCGGCCGAGCAGACCTTCGCCACGCTGATCGGTCTGGAGCTGCGCCCGCGCCGTCTGCGGGACGCCTCCCGTCTGTGGGCCTCGCTCACCGACGCGCGCGGTGTCGACGGCCGTGACGGCCTGTGGTCCCACCCGGACATGCTGCCGACCGCGTCCGACCTGGACGACCCGGACGGCTTCGTGCACCGCGAGCAGCTGGACTTCTCCGAGCTGGACAAGATGCTCGGCGAGGCCGCGGAGAACCCCGACCGCAAGAAGCCCGACCTCGAGAAGAAGGACGACTCCGAGGACGACACCGAGTGAGCCTTCATGACGACGCCGTCCTGGTCCTCAAGGGATACGAGGACCAGGCGGATCTTCGCCAGGCCTACCTGGACCACCTGGCGGCCCACCCGGACGGCGTGTGGAAGGCCTGCGAGAAGGGCCACGTCACAGCCAGTGCCCTGGTCGTCGACCCGGAGCGCGGGCAGGCTCTGCTGACCCTCCACAAGAAGCTGGGCATGTGGCTCCAGATGGGCGGCCACTGCGAACCGGCCGACACCTCCCTGGAGGCGGCGGCCCTGCGCGAGGCGACGGAGGAGTCCGGCATCCCGGGCCTGAAGCTGCTGCCGGGCGGCCCGGTACGCCTGGCCCGGCATCCGATCCCGCCGCCGTGCCACTGCCACTTCGACGTCCAGTACGCGGCGCTCGCCCCGGCCGGCGCCGTGGAGACCGTCAGCGACGAGTCGCTCGACGTACGGTGGTTCGCCTACGACGAGGTGGCGGACGTGGCGGACGGCTCGGTCGTACGACTGCTGGAAGCGACCCGCGCGAGGCTGTGAGCGCATGAGTCGCGGCGATGGCCGCATGTGTAAGGGGCGCCCGGCAATGGCAGGCGCCCCTTACGCATCGCTAGCTGTTGCTGCCCCCGAGGGAGTTGCCGCGCATGCCGAACTGGCCGAGCATCCCGGCGTTGCGCATGCCCTGCGGCGGCAGCAGCTCACTGGGCTGGACCAGGACATGGCCCGTGCCGCCGAAGTGCATCTCCCAGCCCTCGCCGGTGGTGCCCCTGCGGCGCCACACTCCGGAGGTGGAGGTGGGCGCCTGGAGCTGGGTGCGCAGGGACGTGGACCAGGCGATGACGGCGTCGGAGTCGACGCAGACGTTCTTGTCCGGTCCCACCTCGAGGACCAGCGGCTCGCCGGAGGTCATCAGGACGACCTGGCCGGCGCCGGACAGCTCCAGGTTGTAGGCGCCCGCGGCGGCCACCTCGACGGCGCTGTCCACGGCGACGATACCGACGCCGAGTGAGCCGTCGAAGGCCAGCACGTAGGAACTGTCGACCGTGATGCCGGAGCCGACCTCCATGATGTGCAGGTGCTGGGCCAGGTTGGCCAGGTAGACGACGCCGTTGCCCTTGCAGCGCATGAGGTCGAGGCCCTCGCCGGTCATCCGCTCGACGTTGCGCCAGCTGCGGTTGCGGTACTGGCTGTCGAACTCGACCTGGCCCTCGAAGGCCACCATGGCGCCCTGTCGGGCCAGGATCGGGCTGCTGCCCTGGGTGACGTCGGTCCTCAGAAGCTGCGGGTTCTGCAGGGTGTAGCGCCCGGTCGACTCGACCGGGACGTGTGCGAAGAGTGTGCTGTGCATGGTGCCTGGTGCTCCCCTCAGCCCCGGATCTTGAATCGGTCGCCGGTGTCCTCGCTCGGCTGGACGACGACGAAGCCCTGTCCCTTGAAGCCGATCTGGAAGGCCTCGCCGCTGCCGCGGCCGATGAGGGCGCTCGCCTTGACGGTGCGGCGGGCCTTCATCTCCAGGCCGGTCGTCCAGGCGACGAGCGCGTCCGGGTCGACGTACGTCTCCCGTTCGGCGCAGTCCAGGGCCATCGGGATGCCCCGGCTGACCAGGGCGACCCAGCCGGTGCCCTTGATGACGAGGTTGGTCAGGCCGGAGCCGGAGAGCTTCGCGAGGCCCTTGACCGGCTCGATGGCCAGGTCCAGCGAGGCGTCGCAGGCCAGCAGGGTGGCGCCGTTCACGGACAGCGCCTCGCCGCCCAGGTGCAGGACGAGGATGTCCCCGCCGTAGTCGGCCAGGTAGAGATCGCCGTCGCCGCGGGCCAGCATCAGCTTGCCGCCCTCACCGGAAACCATCTCCTCGGCCGAGCGGCGCAGGCTCGCGGGCGCCCCGTCGAACTGCACATAGCCGTCGTAGGCGATCATCGAGCCGGCCTTGGCGATCAGGTCCTGCCCGGTGACCATGGTGACCTTGAGCGTCTTGGAACTGTGCACACTCATGCGGACGCCGGTCGCGGCGGCGCGGTGCGCACTCAGAGTCTGGGAGTCCATGGCCTCACACCTCGAAGGGCTGTACGACGACGAAGTTGCCGGGGGCGCCGCGGAACTGGAGGTTCACGGCCTCGGTGGTCTGCCGGGCGTACCCGGAGCGGCGCAGCCTGAGCGAGGTCGTGGTGACCGCCTGCGCACCGGCGGACCAGGCGATGACGGCGTTGCCGTCGACATAGGTGGCCGCGCCGACGGGCAGGACGACGGGCACGCCTCGTGTCTTGACGACGACCGCGCCCGTGCCGGAGAAGAGCATGCTGAAGAAGCCTCCGCCGGGCAGTCCCGCGCCCTCGATGCGGCGGACCTCGGTCTCGAGGGACTCGTCGAAGGCGAGCACGCCCTGGGCGCTGGTGTAGATCTGCTCGCCCTGGAGGCGGATGACGAAGACCCGGCTGGCCTCGTCGGCGAGGAACACCTCGCCGTTGCCGGTGCAGCGCATCAGGGACATGCCCTGGCCGGTGAGCGCCCCGGTGAGCTTGCCGAGCAGGCCCGAGCCCTTGTGGGCGAAGTCGATGTCGCCCTGGTAGGCGACCATGCTGCCCTGCTTGGCGAGGATGGGGGCGTCCTTGGTGAGGGTTGCCCGGACCAGGTTCGGGTTCTGCTCGGTCCAGCGGTCGCCGACGGGGGCTTCCGCGTACTTCGTCAGAACGACCCGGACGTTGGCCTCGGGCGGCACGGGGGCGAGCTGGGTGCCGCCGCCGAAGGGCTGGGCCTGGCCGGGGAAGGCTCCGGGAGCACCGGGCGGCGCGAACTGGCCGGGGACAGCGCCCGGGGGTGTGAACTGACCCGCGGGTGCGCCGGGGGGCGCGTACTGGCCCGCCGGAGGTGCGCCGGGCGGCGTGAACGTCTGCCCCGGAGGAGTGAACGTCTGCGGGCTCGTCGGCGCGGCGGGCGCGGTCGGGGCGGGCCCGGCGACCGTCGGTGCGGTGTGGACGGAAGGGGCGGGCGCGGGGGCCGGCGGCGCACCGAACGAAGGGGCCGGTGCGGGCGCCTGCGGCGGCGGTGCGAAGGCCGGCGCCTGGGACTGGGCCGGGACGGCGGGCTGCCGGGGCGCGGCCTCGGGCTCCTCCTCGGCGACCTCGCCACCGAAGTTCTTCAGCAGGGCGTCCAGACCGCCGTCGAACCCCTGACCGACCGCGGCGAACCGCCAGACGTCCTTCAGATACAGGTCGCCCAGCATCACGGCACGCTCGGTGGAGAACTCGCTGCCGTCGAACGAGTACCGGGCCACTTCCTCGCCACCGGCGACGATGCGGAGATAGCCGGGGGCGATCTGCGACATCTGGCCGGCGCCGTCGATCGTCGCCGTGAACGACAGCTTCTGGATCTGCGACGGAATCCGGTCGAGCGTGACCCGGAACGACTCCGTGTCACCCGACTGCGCGCCCAGGAGCTGGATGGAGTCCTCAGGGGACTTCGGCTGGTTGAAGAAAATGAAGTACCGGTCGTCCGAGAGCCGTTCGTCGGCGTCGAGGCCGAAGCAGCTGATGTCGAAGGTCAGTCCGGGGCCGGAGATCTGTACTCCTACATACAGGTCCGTGCCCGCGGTCAGGTCACTGATCTTGGCCTTGTGGCCGCGTTGGAATTCCCTGGCCATGCGTAACGACCGTCCCCCATCCCGAATGCGAGTGCGTCGCGACAGGCTAACGGCAAACTCGGACACCGGCTCAGGTCGGTACAGATCCGGTACAAAAACCCGTTCGGGTCATCGGTCACTCTCCGCGGACGCCGGGGAGATGCGGCAATCGGTCCGCGGCGACCACGCCTTCGAGATAGCCCTTGGCCCGCTCGGTGCGGGGATATGCCTCCAGCAACCGCCAGAAACGGGGCCCGTGCCCGGGCACGAGCAGATGCGCGAGCTCATGGAGCAGGACGTAGTCGACGACGTACTCCGGCATGCCCTGGAGCCGGTGCGAGAGCCGGATGCTGCCCTCCGACGGGGTGCACGAACCCCAGCGGGTGTTCTGGTTGGTGACCCAGCGGACCGAGGCGGGCCGCGCCCGGCCGTCGAAGTACTGGGCCGACAGCCGCTGCGCGCGCTCGGAGAGCTCGGTGTCGTCGAGGACCCGTTTGCTCTCCTGGGCGGCCAGCTTGTCGAGCATGACACTGACCCAGCGCTGCTCCTCTGCCTCGGACATCCGGGCAGGGATGAGCACGATGGTGCGATCGCCCTCGCGGTACGCGGAGACCGTCCGCCGTCGGCGGCTGCTCCTGCGCACCTCGATCGCGCTCGCCCCCGAGCCGCTCGTCGGCTGGCTCGTCGTGCTGCGCTGTGGCGTTCCGGCGCTGTGCAGTGGGTCGGCGGGCACGCCCTGACGTTACCCGCTGCACACGGGGGAAGTCCCGACTCCGGGACGGTTCGGCTCCGATCGCCCGCCATGCGTCCGATTTGTACGACGAATGGCCCTCACCTGTGGACAACTTTCGGCACCTGCCTCCCGGAGCCGGGCATGCTGGCATCGCCGCCACAGCCGCGACCGACCGTCGCGGCGGGCTCCGGCGGCCGACGGGATGTTCTACGAGGGCTACGGGGGCCTGTCATGCAAGCAGTGGTTCCGCTCGCACCGGAAATGGTTCCGCAGATGAAACCCGCGCTCCGGCGCGGCTGGCGCGATCTCAACACCGTGCAGTTCGGGATGACCCCGGCGCACGCGCTCACGCTGGGCCCGATCGACACGGCCACAGGCAGCTTCCTCGACCTGCTCAACGGCACGCGCGGTCTCGCGCTGCTACGGCAGGAGGGACACCGTATGGATCTGCCCGACGGCCACGTCGACACGCTGGTGGGACGACTGGCACGGGCCGGGCTCGTCGACGACGCGAGGGGCGGCGGGCCGGCCGCGGACTCGCTGCGGGAGAAGAAGGAGGTCCTGGACCGGCTGGCACCCGACCTGGCGTCCCTCTCGCTGACCACGTCGGAGCCGGGTGACGCGATGAGACTCCTGGCCGCCCGCCGCTCGCTGCGGGTGCAGGTCAAAGGGGCGGGCCGGGTGGGCGTGGTGCTGGCCGCACTGCTCTCGGGCGCCGGCGTCGGAGAGGTCGACGTGCGCGACGGCGGCCGGGTCGAGCCGGGGGACGTCGCCCCGGGCGGGCTTCCCGCCACGTCGGTCGGCGACAACAGGGGAACCGCCGCACGCCGGGCGGTGACCGCGGCGGCTCCGGGACGCCCGCCGCGCCATGGCTCCCGGGCCTCGATGACGGCGGACGATCCCGGGTTCTCCCTGGTCGTCCTTGCCCCGCGGGACGACGTCGACGTCCACGCGCCCGCCCCGGCCGCCGGCGAACCTCTCGTCCGCTCCGGCACACCGCATCTGTATGCCGGTGTGGTCGAGGCGACGGGAGTGGTCGGCCCCCTTGTCCTGCCGGGCGAGACGGGCTGCGCGGGCTGTCTGCACGAGACGCGGACCGACCGCGACCAGGCCTGGCCCCGGCTGGTGGCCCAGTGGCGATCGGGCGGCAGACGACTTCCGGCGCGCCCCTGTGACCTGGCGCTCGCCACGACGGTCGCCGGCCTCGCGGCCGCGCACGCGCTCGCCTTCCTGGACGGCCGCCTCCCGTCGAGCGCGGGCGCCCGCTGGGAGGTCTCACTGCCCGGTATGACCTGGCACGCACAGCCGGTCTGGCCGCATCCCGCCTGCCCGTGCGGGGCCGCGGAGAAAGGTAAGGGAGAACACACCTCCAAGGAGGAGGCTGCGCACGAGACAATGGCAGAGCTACGGTCGTCGGAGGAGTTGTGCCGCAAGGCAACCGCGCCACGGCCTGCTGGGACCTGGAGGGCGCATGTCTGATCTTCCCCGGAAGGCGGTCACCCGGACCGCGAAACTCGCCGCGCTCCCGCTCGGCTTCGCCGGGCGGGCCACCTGGGGACTCGGCAAGCGGATCGTGGGCGAGTCCGCGGAGATCGTCGGCCGCGAGCTGCAACAGCGCACCGCGGACCAGTTGTTCAAGGTGCTCGGGGAGCTCAAGGGCGGCGCCATGAAGTTCGGCCAGGCCCTGTCCGTCTTCGAGTCGGCGCTCCCCGAGGAGGTGGCGGGCCCCTACCGCGCGGCCCTGACGAAGCTCCAGGAGGCCGCGCCGCCGATGCCCACCCGCACCGTGCACACGGTGCTCGAGGAGCGGCTGGGCGAGGACTGGCAGGAGCTGTTCGCCGAGTTCGACGACAAGCCCTCCGCGGCGGCGTCCATCGGCCAGGTGCACCGGGCCGTGTGGCACGACGGGCGCGAGGTGGCGGTCAAGGTCCAGTATCCGGGGGCCGGTGAGGCCCTGCTGTCCGACCTGACCCAACTGGGCCGCTTCGCCCGCCTGTTGGGGCCCCTGGTGCCCGGCATCGACATCAAGCCCCTGATCGCCGAGTTGCGCGACCGGGTCTCGGAGGAGCTCGACTACGGTCTGGAGGCGCAGGCCCAGCAGACCCATGCCGAGGAGTTCGCGGACGATCCGGACGTCGTGGTGCCGGCCGTGGTCCACCAGAGCGAGCAGGTCCTGATCACGGAGTGGATCGAGGGCGTCCCCCTGTCGGAGGTGATCTCGGAGGGCACTCAGGAGCAGCGCGACCGCGCCGGGCAGCTTCTGGCCCGGTTCCTCTTCTCCGGCCCCGCGCGCACCGGCCTGCTGCACGCCGACCCGCACCCGGGCAACTTCCGGCTTCTGCCCGGCGGTCCTGACGGCGAGGAGGACTGGCGCCTGGGCGTCCTGGACTTCGGCACGGTCGACCGGCTCCCGGGTGGTCTGCCGGACACCATCGGCACCTGTCTGCGCATGACGCTGGACGGTGAGGCGGAGGCCGTCTACGAACTGCTCTGCACGGAGGGCTTCGTCAAGGAGTCCATAGAGCTGGACCCGGACGCCGTCCTCGACTACCTCCTGCCGATCATCGAACCGGCCGAGGTCGACGAGTTCACCTTCAGCCGAGGCTGGATGCGCAGCCAGGCCGGCCGGATCGCCGACCCCCGCTCCCCCGCCCACCAACTGGGCAAACAGCTCAACCTGCCCCCGGCCTACCTCCTGATACACCGGGTCACCCTCAGCACCATCGGCGTCCTGTGCCAACTGGGCGCGACGGTGCGACTGCGCGAGGAACTGGAGGAGTGGCTGCCGGGGTTCGTGCCGGAGGTGGACGAGGACGAGCAGGAGACGGCCGCGGAGGCCTGAGGCGGACGGCCTACCACCAGGCCGAGTCGAGCCGCCCCTCGATGGATCTGAGGTTCTCCCGGGAGCAGGTGTCGCAGAAGTACTGGCGGACGCCGTTCTCCAGGGAGCAGGTCCAGGTGGGCCGTGAGCCCTCGGCCCGCCTGCCGCAGCGGGCGCACACGAGAGGCTCCGTCTCGACGTCGCCGTCGTCACCGGGAAGACTCGTCACCCGCCGACGATAACGCCTGATCCGACGGTTCGGCGCGCACAACGCACCGCAGGGGCCGGTCCGTTCGGACGGACCGACCCCCGCGGGGAACTACCGGGTTCGCATTACTGCATGACGGCCATGGCGAGCGCGCGGCGAGCACGCATGGAGGCGCGCTCGGCCCGGCGCTGCATCCGGCGGGCGGTCGCCAGGCGGATCGCCTGGCGTTCCTGCTCGGCCTCGTGCAGCCGGTCGTGCATATGCGCACGAGCCAGGGCTTCTGGGATGAGTTGCATCTCTCGGGTCCTGTTCTGACGCGAGTCGTTCGCGTCGGTGGTGGTGAAGTCTGGGATCGCGGAGCCTGCGGGCTCGCTGGTGGACGGCTTCATCGGGGCCTGCTTCGTGGGGTCGTTCGTGAGGGGGCGGTCGATCGTTCCTGCGATGTTCATGCTGTGACCGGGTTCTTGCGCGGGCGGCCACGCGGCCGCTTCCGGGCGACGACGACACCCTGGACGAACAGCTCCCCACCCCAGACGCCCCAGGGCTCGCGCCGCTCCTTGGCGCCGGCGAGGCAGGCCTCCATCAGCGGGCAGGTGCGGCAGAGGGACTTGGCGTACTCGACGTCGGCCGGCGACTCGGCGAAGAAGACCTCCGGGTCGTAGGAACGGCAGGGGACGGGTACGCCGAGGTTCTCGATGGCGTCGTCGAGCGCGGTGAGCGCGGTGAGGGGGATCAAGGCGGAGTCCTCCGTGGAGCCGGGCGGGGGGATCGTTTCGGAAGGCGGTACGGACGGGGCGTGCGCTTCGAGTTGCACGGTTCGTCTTCCTCGTCTGTTCGGTCCGGCCCTGTTGGACCGGTAGTCGCTTGGTACCGGGTTCTTTTCTTGTCCCGAGACCCCTTCGCTCCGCTCTCCCCGTTCGGGGAAAACAGAAGGGCCGCGGATCCCGGATGGGGTTCCGCGGCCCTGAAGGCGCCGACCTGATCGATGATCAGGCTGGATCACTCCAGGGTTCTGGCCCACGGAAGGCCCACATCTGGTGGTGCTGCGTCGTCTGCTTCCGGAATCCGGCACCGGCCGCCGCAAAGGCATAGGCGTGCGCCTGTGCCACTACTGCTTCCAGTGCCTTGGTCGGTCGCTCGTTGCGCTCACGGACGGGAAGGACCGCGAGAGACATGGAGGACGCCGGACGGACGGCAGGAATGCCGGACAGACCGGTGCCCAGGTTCGAAACGCCGAGCAGGCACGTGGAGACGACCGAGAGATCGGTCATTTTGGCGGTGCTGATGGCCGTGGTGCTGTTGATGCTGATCACTTCAATCGCCTCCTCTCGGCGTCTCTGGGGACGGCGGCGCGAGCCGCTGTCCGACGGAAATGCAAGTAGAACACGGAATCGGGGCCTCCGAGAAGGCCTCCGTCCCCGTGGCTAAGAACCTATGGGGATTGCTGGGGCATGCGCAAACTATTTTTCCGACGAGTTGGAATCAGTCCTCGTCCTCTTCTTCCGTAACGTCCTGGCCTGCGCAGATGGTCAGCACATCGGCTCCGTAGCGATTGAGCTTGCGCAGGCCGACACCCGGGATCCGCGCCAGCTCGTGCTCGTCGTCGGGCACGGCCTCGGCGATCGCCATCAGCGTCTTGTCCGTGAAGACGCAGAAGGCCGGCTGGCCGCTGCGCTGGGCCTGTACGGCACGCCAGTCGCGCAGCCGCTCATAGAGCCCCTCGTCCATGTCGGAGGGGCAGTCCTCGCAACGCATCAGCTTCAGCTCGCCCGCGTCGGTGAGCGTGCGCCCGCACACCCGGCAGCGCGCCGGGGTGCGCTGGGTGCGTCTCGGCGCGGCACCGACGGGGCTGGTGAAGCCGCGCTCGACGCCTCCGGAACGGCCGCCGGCGGTTCGCCCCGTCGTGGCGGTGGAGCCGGGCCGCAGCCCGTCGAGGAAACGGCTGGGGCGGCGGTTGGGGCGGCCGCCGGGCGAGCGGGAGAGCGACCAGGAGACATGGAGACGCTCGCGGGCGCGGGTGACGCCGACATAGAGGAGCCGGCGCTCCTCCTCGATCTCATCGTCGGTCTTCGCGTAGGTGATCGGCATCATGCCCTCGGCGACACCGACCAGGAACACGGCATCCCACTCCAGGCCCTTGGCCGAGTGCAGGGAGGCGAGGGTGACACCTTCGACGGTCGGGGCGTGCTGGGCACCGGCCCGCTCGTCGAGTTCGGCCACGAGGTCGTTCAAGGTGGCGCCGGACCGCGCGGCGGCGAAGTCCTGTGCGAGGTTCACCAGGGCGGCCAGCGACTCCCAGCGCTCCCTGACGGCCCCGGAGCCGGCCGGGGGCTCGCTGGTCCAGCCCTCGCCCGACAGCACGGCACGCACCTGGGAGGGCAGGGTGACCGCGTCGTCCAGCCGCGCGTCGTTCCCGCCGAAGCGGGCCGCGCCCCGGAGGTTGACGATGGCCCTGCGCACCTCGGGCCGGTCGAAGAACCGCTCGGCTCCCCGCAGCTGGTAGGGCACCCCGGCGTCGGCGAGTGCCTGCTCATAGGTCTCGGACTGGGAGTTGGTGCGGAACAGGATGGCGATCTCGCTGGCCCGGACGCCCGCGTCCATGAGCTCCCGGATGCGGCGGGCGGCACCCTCGGCCTCGGCGGGCTCGTCGGTGTACTCGGTGTAGACGGGCTCGGGGCCGGGCCGGCGCTGCGAGATCAGTTCCAGCCGGTGGTCGGCGGCGCGGCCGCGGGCCTGGGCGAGCAGGCCGTTGGCGAGATGGACGACCTGGGGGGTGGAGCGGTAGTCGCGGACCAGCTTGACGACGGTGGCGCCGGGGTGGCGGGTGCGGAAGTCGAGCAGATGGTCGGGGGTTGCGCCGGTGAACGAGTAGATCGTCTGGCTGGCGTCGCCCACGACGCACAGATTGTCGCGCCGCCCGAGCCACAGCTCGAGCAGGCGCTGCTGCAGGGGGCTGACGTCCTGGTACTCGTCGACGACGAAGTGCTGGTACTGGGAACGGACCTGCTCGGCGATGTCGTGCCGGTCCTGGAGGATGGCGACGGTCAGCAGCAGGACGTCCTCGAAGTCGATGACGGCACGGTCGCGCTTGAGGTCCTCGTAGGCGGCGTAGAGCTGGGCGATCTCGGCCGCCGCGCGCGGGGTCTCACGGCCGGCCTTCGCGGCTGCGAGGGCGTAGTCGGAGGGCACGGTCTGGGTGACCTTGGACCACTCGATCTCGCCGGTGACGTCCCTCAGCTCGCCCCGGTCGAGGCGGATGCGGCAGGCGGCGGCCGCGTCGGCGACGAGCTGGATCTTGCGGTCGACGAGCCGGGGCATGGATCCGCCGACGGCTTTCGGCCAGAAGTACTGGAGCTGTCGCAGGGCCGCCGAGTGGAACGTACGCGCCTGGACGCCCGAGGCGCCGAGCTGGCGCAGTCGTCCGCGCATCTCCCCGGCGGCGCGGTTGGTGAAGGTGACGGCGAGCACGCTGGAGGGCTGGAGGATTCCGGCGCGCACCCCGTAGGCGATGCGGTGGGTGATCGCCCGGGTCTTGCCGGTGCCGGCGCCCGCCAGCACGCACACCGGCCCGTGCAGGGCGGTGGCCACCTCGCGCTGCTCGGGGTCGAGCCCTTCGAGCACCGCGTCGGCCGAGTCCGGTGTGCGCGGGAAGAGCGTGGAGTGCGTTGCTGCTGTCACACCGCCATGCTGCCAGGTCGGCGGAGACGGGTGAGCCGGTTGTCCACAGGCAGGTAGCCGCAGTCGTACTAATGCGGCAGGCGTCACCTGGCCGGGGACCCCGGGTCGGGAATGGCGTCCCGGTCGCATACGTTCCCTCTTCGGACGACCTCTTCCCCGAGCCACCGAAGGAGCGCGCGAGACATGCAGGGCACTGTGACGATGTACAGCACCACATGGTGCGGTTACTGCCAGCGGCTGAAGAAGCAGCTGGACCGCGAGGGCATCGCGTACACCGAGATCAACATCGAGCAGGACCCGGAGTCCGCGGCGTTCGTGGAGAAGGCGAACGGCGGGAACCAGACGGTTCCCACCGTGCTGTTCGCCGACGGTTCGACGCTCACGAACCCGTCGCTGGCGCAGGTGAAGCAGAAGGTCGGCGCGTAAGCACCGCGGTCATGGAGGCGGTTCCTGAGGCAGCTCAGGAACCGCCTTTTCGTGGTGTGTTCCACACGGCCGTGCGGCGCCGGGCGCGTGATGTCAGACGAAGCTCCTCGTCGGCAACGGCTTGCCGTACCAGAGCTCGATCAGACGGGCCGCGATCGAGATGCCGTACGGCGGCAGGACCTCGCCGGACTCGAAGGCGGCCTGGAGTTCGTCGCGGGAGAACCAGCGGGCCTCGTGGATCTCGTCGCCGTCGACGTTGATGTCGGTGGACGTGGCGCGGGCCATGAAACCGAGCATGAGGCTGGAGGGGAACGGCCAGGGCTGGCTGGCGACGTACTCGACCGGGCCGACGGTGATGCCGGCCTCCTCGAAGACCTCGCGCCGCACCGACTGCTCGATGGACTCGCCCGGTTCGACGAAACCGGCCAGCGTCGAGAAGCGGCCCTCCGGCCAGTGCACCTGGCGGCCGAGCAGGATGCGGTCCTCGTCGTCCGTGACGGCCATGATCACGGCCGGGTCGGTGCGCGGGTAGTGCTCGGCGCCGCAGGCGGGGCAGCGGCGGATGTGGCCGGCCGCGGCGATGACGGTCCGCTCGCCGCAGCGGGAGCAGTAACGGTGGGTGCGCTGCCAGTTCTCCAGTCCGACCGCGTGCACCATCAGGCCCGCCTCGCGGGCGGACAGCAGCAGGCCTGCCTCGCGCAGACCGGCGGGACGCGCGGACTGGTCGATGCGGCCCGGCAGGGAGTCCTTCTGGAGGGCGAAGTAGCGGACGCCGTCCTCGTCGATGCCGAGGAAGTAGCGGTGCGCCTCGGTGAGGGGGGCTTCGAAGGACGGGGTCATGACGAGTTCGGTACGGCCGTCCGGTGTCTCGTCTATGAGGACCTGACCGCCGGAGACCACGAAGCAGCGGGTCGTGGGGTGGCTCCACGCCGCCGCGAGCCAGGCCTCGTCGAGCCGGTGGTGCGCGGCGCGGTCGATGCCGCTGGGTGCGGTGAGCGAGACGGGACGGTCGGCGGTGTGGTCGGTCCAGGTGGTCACGGGTGCTTCCAACTCCCCCGGTGCAGCGGATTGTTTCGGCGGGCGGTGCGGCGGGACGTACGGCGTGGGGCGACCGGGTCCGGCGGGGCTTCGCGGTGCGGGGCCCTTTCAGTGTGCCCCGCGCGCTGCCGTCCGGGCGGCGCCGGAGGGTCAGGGCGCATGGCTCCAGTGCTCGGCGAGATCACCCCACAGGTAAGCGGCGGTCTCGACGCCCTTGAGCAGCAGGTCGAGCTCGACCTTCTCGTTCGGCGCGTGCCAGCCGTCGGAGGGGACGGAGATGCCGAGGAAGAGCACGGGTGCGCCGAGGACTTCCTGGAGGTCGGCGGCGGGACCCGAGCCGCCTTCGCGTGTGAAGCGGACCGGCTTGCCGAAGGCCCGGCCCATGGCCCGTACGACGGACTGCAGGGCCGGGTGGTCCAGCGGGGTCAGGCACGGGCGCGTGGCGGCGGCGAAGGTGATCTCCTGGCGGATCCCGGCGGGTACCTGTTCGGCTGCCCAGGCGCGGACGATCTTCTCGATGTGGCCGGGGTCCTGGCCCGCGACCAGCCGGAAGGAGAGCTTGACCATGGCGGAGGACGGGACGATCGTCTTGCTGCCGGGGCCTTGGTAGCCGCCGCCGATGCCGTTGACCTCGGCGGTGGGGCGGGCCCAGACGCGCTCCAGGGTGGTGTGGCCGCTCTCGCCGTGGGTGGCGTGCGACTTGGCGGTGCGCAGCCACTGCTCCTCGTCGAAGGGCAGCTCGGCGAAGAGTTCGCTTTCGCGGTCGGTCAGTTCGACGATGCCGTCGTAGAAGCCGGGTACCGCCACGCGCGCGTGCTCGTCGTGCAGGGCGGCGACCAGGCGGGCGGCGGCCGTGGCCGGGTTGGGGACGGCGCCGCCGAAGGAGCCGGAGTGGATGTCCTGGTCGGGACCGTGGAGCCGGATCTCGCACTCGGCGAGGCCACGCATGCCGGTGCACACGGTAGGAGTGTCCTCGGACCACATGCCGGTGTCGGAGACGATCACGGTGTCGGCGGCGAGCCGGTGTGCGCGCTCCTCGACCAGCGCGCGGAAGTGCGGGGAGCCGGACTCCTCCTCACCCTCGACGAGCAGCTTCAGGTGCACCGCAGGGGCGGAGCGGCCGGTGGTGGCGAGGTGGGCGCGGACGCCGAGGGTGTGGAAGAAGACCTGGCCCTTGTCGTCGGCCGCCCCGCGCGCGTAGAGACGGTTGTCGCGGACGACCGGCTCGAAGGGGTCGCTGTCCCAGCCGTCCTCGCGGGCGGCGGGCTGGACGTCGTGGTGGCCGTAGACGAGGACCGTGGGCGCCGCGGGGTCGTCGGCGGGCCACTCGGCGAAGACGGCCGGCGCGCCCGGGGTCTCCCAGACCTCGGCCGTGGGGAAGCCGGTCTCCCTGAGCTTGGCGGCGAGCCAGTCGGCGCTGCGGCGTACATCGGGTCCGTGGTCGGGCTGGGCCGAGACGGACGGGATGCGCAGCCATTCAGCGAGGTCGTCGAGGAAGGCGGCGCGGTGCTGCTCGATGTAGGTACGGACAGCGCTGACGACACTGTCAACGGGATGGCTCATGGTCATGAGCCTATCGGCCCGCACCGACATCCTCATTGGGCGGTTCCTCACAGTTCGCCGGCACGGAACCGTTCGACCGCCCTCCCGGTTCCTGGGTGAGCAGCCGCTCCAGGGCGGTCCGGTCCGGCAGGTTCGTGGGGCGTACGACGTCTCCGGTCCGGACGTACAGGAACGTCGCCGTGACGGATTCCACAGGGACGCCCTGCCGCTCGGCCCAGGCCAGCCGGTACACGGCGAGCTGGAGGGGATCGGCGGTGCGGGTGCGGCCGGTCTTCCAGTCGACGATCTCGTACGTCGTGGTGTCCCCGTCGCTCTGCCGGTACACGGCGTCGATGCGGCCCCGGACCACACGGCCCGCGATGGCGAGCTGGAAGGGCGTCTCCAGGCAGTAGGGGGTGCGGTGGGCGTACTCGGTGCGCTCGAAGGCGTCCTTGAGGGCTTCCAGGTCGCGTTCGTCGGCGATCTCGGCGTCGCTGCCGGGCAGGTCCTCCGGTTCCAGCATCGGCAGGGTCAGGGCTTCGAAGCGGGCCTCGACCCAGGCGTGGAAGCGGGTGCCCTGACGTGCGGCGGGTTGCGGAGGGCGCGGCATGGGGCGCGCGAGCTCCTGCGCGAGCCCGTCGGGGTCGGCGGCCAGGCGGAGCACCTGGGACGCGGTCAGCGACGCGGGCAGGGGGACGTCGGTGACGGCTTCCCGCGCGCGCAGGAGTTCGCCGGTGAGGGCGTCGAGGTCGCGGTCCCAGGAGGCGATGGCGCGGGCTTCCTCGGGGCTGAGGGTTGCCCGTTCCGCGGGGTGGGGGCGTGCCCGAGTGGTGGGGGGCTCAGGAGCGGTGGCCTGGTGCGGGACGGCCGGGCGGTCCGTCGTGAAGGTGTCCCAGTCCTCGTCCTCGGAGACATCCGCCCCGACGCTCCCGTCCTCGAAGGGCGGCTCTTCGCCGTTCGGGGGCTCTTCGCCGTACTGCGGCTCGTCGTCGGGCGGCGGGGGCCAGTCCGGGTCGTCGTAGGTGTCCGGGTCGTGTACGGCCGAGGGGTGGGCGTCCGTGTGGGCGGCGAGGTCCTCCAGGTGGTCCAGGACCGTCCGGGCGGCCGCCCGACGTCGGGCCAGGGCCCTGTCGTCCAGGGGGAGGGGCCAGATCTGGTCCTCGGTCCGGCTGTGCAGCGCGGGGTTCTCCTCGTCCTCGGCGGGCTCGTCGGCCCACGCCTCGATCTCGCCGTGACCGGCCGCGCAGTGGTCGTGCAGGGCCTGGAGGAAGTCGGACGGTCCTCGGGGCTTCTTCTGTGTGGGCCCCCACCAGTGGCCGGAGCCGAGCAGGAGGGAGCGGGGCCGGGTGAAGGTGACGTAGCCGAGGCGGAGTTCCTCGGTGTGCTGGTGGTCCTTCATGGCCTCGTGGAAGGCCTTCATGCCCCGCGCGTCCCAGGAGGTGATGTCGGGGAGGGTCTCGGTGTCGCCGCGCAGTGCGTGCGGCAGCACCTTGCCCTGGGCGGTCCACTTCTCGCGGCCCTGGCTGCTCGGGAACGTCCCGGTGACCAGGCCGGGGACGGCGACGACGTCCCACTCCAGCCCCTTGGACTTGTGCGCGGTGAGCACCTTGACGGTGTTCTCGCCGCCCGGGAGGGCGTTGTCGAGGCCCTTCTCGTACTGGGCGGCGGTGCGCAGGAAGCCGAGGAAGGCCAGGAGGCTCGCCTCGTTGTCCCCGGCCGCGAACGAGGCGGCGATGTCGAGGAAGTTGGACAGGGTCTCGCGGCGGCGGGCGGCCAACGCGTGCGGGGACGCCGACAGTTCGACCTCCAGGCCGGTGACGGCGAGGACGCGGTGCAGGACGTCCATCAGGGGGTCGGCGAGCGAGCGGCGAAGGTCGCGCAGTTCGGCGGCCAGGCGCGCGAACCGCACGCGCGCGTCCGGCGAGAAGGGCAGCCCGTCGTCGTCCTCGTCGCCGCTGTAGAGGGGTGTCTCCAGGAAGGTCTCCAGGGCGTCGGCGAGCGAGATCACCTCGGCGGGGTCGACCCCCTCGACGGCCGCGGCGAGCCGGCGGTCGGGGTCGTCGTCGCCGTCCACGCGCGCGTGGGACACCAGACGCCGGGCGCGCCTTCCGAGGAGGGCGAGGTCGCGGGGGCCGATGCGCCAGCGCGGGCCGGTCAGCAGGCGGACCAGGGCGGCGTTGGCGCCGGGGTCCTGGAGGACCTCGCAGACGGCGACCAGGTCGGCGACCTCGGGCAGGTGCAGCAGGCCCGAGAGGCCGACGACCTCCACCGGGACGTCCCGCTCGACGAGGGCGCCCTGGATCTCGGCGAAGTCGGTCGCCGTGCGGCACAGGACGGCGATCTCGCCGGGCGCCTTCCCGGTCCGTACGAGATGGGCGATGGAGTCCGCGAGCCAGTCGATCTCCTCGGCGTGGGTGGGCAGGAGGGCGCAGCGCACCATGCCGTCGCGCTCGGCACCGGGGGCCGGGCGGAGGGCTTCCACGCCCGCGTGCATGGCGCGCAGGGGTTCGGCGAGGTCGTTGGCGAGGTCGAGGAGGCGGCCGCCGCTGCGGCGGTTCTCGCTGAGCGACTGGCGGGTGGCGGGGCGTCCGTCGGGGTGGGCGAAGTGCTGGGGGAAGTCGTCGAGGTTGGCGACGGAGGCTCCGCGCCAGCCGTAGATGGCCTGGCAGGGGTCGCCCACGGCGGTGACCGGGTGGCCGGTGCCCTCGCCGAACAGGCCCGCCAGCAGGACGCGCTGGGCGACCGAGGTGTCCTGGTACTCGTCCAGCAGCACCACCCTGAACTCGTCGCGCAGGACGCGGCCCACCTCAGGGATGCCCGCGAGGCGGGCGGACAGGGCGATCTGGTCTCCGAAGTCGAGCAGGTCGCGTTCGCGTTTGGCGGCGCGGTAGCGGACGACCAACTCGGCGAGTTCACGGCGGGCGGCGGCCGTCTCGGGGACCTTGCGCAGGGCGTCGTTGGTGAGCTTGGCGCCCTGAAGGGTCAGCAGGAGCTCGGCGTCGTGGGCCCGCACCTGTTCGGGGCGGACCAGGTGCTCGGCGAGTTCGGCGTCGAGGGTGAGCAGATCGCTGACCAGATCGGCGAAGGAGCGGGTCAGGGCCGGGTAGGGGCCGGGGGCCTCGCGCAGCACCCGCGCGGCGAGCTGGTAGCGGGTGGCGTCGGCGAGCAGCCTGGAGGTCGGCTCCAGGCCGATGCGCAGGCCGTGGTCGGTCAGCAGGCGGCCCGCGAAGGCGTGGTAGGTGGAGATGACGGGTTCGCCCGGCGGGTTGTCCGGGTCGATGACGTCGGGGTCGGTGACGCCCGCTTTGACGAGTGCCTTGCGGACGCGCTCGGCGAGTTCACCGGCGGCCTTGTTGGTGAAGGTGAGGCCGAGGACCTGTTCGGGGGCGACCTGTCCGGTGCCGACCAGCCAGACCACGCGGGCCGCCATCACCGTCGTCTTGCCCGAGCCGGCACCGGCCACGATCACCTGCGGGGCGGGCGGCGCGGTGATGCAGGCCGTCTGCTCCGGGGTGAACGGGATGCCGAGGAGCTCCTTGAGCTGATCGGGATCGGTGATACGGGCGGGCATGTCGCAGAGGCTAGCGGCGCGCACTGACAGCGGAGGACGAATCGCCCTTCGGGCCAGAAGATGCGCAGGTCAGCACGTGTGGTGCGACTGATCACACCGGCATGCTCACCTCACTCCACGACGTGCCGTCCCTCCGGCCGGGCGCTGCACGAGGCCCGGAACGCGCAGTGGGTGCAGTGCTGGCCGGCGTTCGGCGTGAACCGTTCGTCGAGGACCTTGCCGGCCGCCGTGGCGAGCAGGTCGCCGACCCACTCCCCCTGCAGCGGCTCCTGTGCCTGCACCTTGGGCAGTGTCTCGCCGCCGTCCCGCTTGGGGGCGCCCTGGCGCAGTTGGACGAGTTCGGCGCCGCCCGGCTCGGGCCGTACGCCGTCGAAGGCCTCGTCGACGGCGCCCTCGCGGACGGCGAGCTGGTAGACGGCCAGCTGGGGGTGGTGTTCGACCTCGGCGGAACTCACGGGCTGCTTGCCGGTCTTGAAGTCGACGACGTACGCGCGCCCCTCGGCGTCGGCCTCGACCCGGTCCATCTGGCCGCGGATGCGCACCTCGACCTCGCCCGCCTCCAGGGTGACGTCGAAGTCGTGCTCGCTGGCCACCGGCGTGCGGCCGGTGCGGTCCATGACGTGCCACTTCAGGAAGCGTTCGAGCGCCACGCGCGCGTTCTCCTTCTCCTGCGCCGACTTCCAGGGCGCGTCGAAAGCGAGCGCGTTCCACACGGAGTCGAGGCGCTCCATGAGGACGGCGAGGTCCGCGGGGGTGTGCCCGGAGGCGACCTCGTCGGCGAGGACGTGCACGACGTTGCCGAAGCCCTGGGCGACCGTCGCGGGGGCGTCGGCCTTCACCTCGCGGCCCAGGAACCACTGCAGGGCGCAGGTGTTGGCAAGCTGGTCGAGGGCGCTGCCGGAGAGCACGACGGGCTGGTCGCGGTTGCGCAGCGGCACCTTGGACTCGGTCGGCTCGAACATGCCCCACCAGCGGTAGGGGTGGGCCGAGGGGACGAGCGGGCGGCCGTCCTCGTCGGCGAGGGCGGCGAGCCGGGCCAGGCGGCGGGCGGCGGCCTCCCTCAGGGTGTCGGAGACGCGCGGGTCGACGGTGGTGGCGCGGAGTTCGGCGACCAGGGCGGCGACCGACAGGGGGCGGCGCGGGCGGCCGGTCACGTCCTTGGGTTCGACGCCGAGTTCGGTCAGGAAGCGGGAGGGCTGGTCACCGTCGTCGGCCGGCGCCTTCACCGCCGTGACGACGAGTCGCTCACGCGCGCGCGTGGCGGCCACGTAGAACAGGCGGCGCTCCTCGGCGAGCAGGGCGCCAGGGGTGAGCGGTTCGGCGAGGCCGTCGCGACCGATGCGGTCGGCCTCCAGGAGGGAGCCGCGGCGGCGCAGATCCGGCCACAGGCCCTCCTGGACGCCCGCGACGACCACCAGCCGCCACTCCAGGCCCTTGGAGCGGTGCGCGGTCATCAGGCGGACGGCGTCGGGGCGGACGGCACGCCGGGTGAGGGTGTCGGCGGCGATGTCCTCGGCGTCGATCTCCTCCAGGAAGTTCAGGGCGCCGCGTCCTCCGGTGCGCTCCTCCGCGCGCGCGGCGGTCGCGAACAGGGCGCACACGGCGTCGAGATCCCGGTCCGCGTTGCGCCCCGCGGCACCGCCGCGCCGGGCGGCCCGCTCCAGACGCCCCGGCCAGGGCGTGCCCTCCCACAGGTCCCACAGCGCCTCTTCGGCGCTGCCGCCGTTCGCGAGCCGCTCACGCGCCTTGCCGAGCAGCGCGCCGAGCCGCTGGGCACCGCGCGCGTACGCGGGGTCGTGCACGGCCAGACGTTCGGGCTCGGCAAGCGCCCGCGCGAGCAGCACGTCGGAGGGCGGCGGCAGGGCGTTGCCCGCGGCCCGCTCCTCGTCCCGCAGGGCACGGCCGAGGCGGCGCAGGTCGGCGGCGTCCATACCGGCGAGGGGGGAGGCCAGGAGGGTGAGGGCGGTCTCGGTGTCGAGCCAGCAGTCCTCCACCGACGGCGCCCCTGAGTCCGCCGGCGACTCCTCGGGAGCGGTCTCGTCGTCCGGCGACGGTTGGGCGGACGCGGCTTCCTCGACCGGTGGCCGCGGCCCCGGTGGCCGCGGCCCAGAAGCGGCCTCCTCGGCCGACGGCCCCGTCATCGAGGCAGCTTCCTCGTCCGACGACCGTTCCTCAGAAGCAGCGCCCTGGTCAGAAGCAGCGCTTTCGTCGGGCCGTACCTCTTCAGGCCGTACGCCACTCTCGGCGGCCTCCGCCGTAGCCACCGCCCTGAGGGCCGTCAGCAGCGGTGCCACCGCCGGTTCGTGCCGCAGCGGCAGGTCGTCGCCGTCGATGTCCAGGGGTACGCCCGCCGCGGTGAGCGCGCGGCGCACCGTCGGGATCGTGCGCGAGCCCGCGCGGACCAGGACCGCCATCTCGCCCCAGGCCACGCCGTCCTCCAGGTGTGCCCTGCGCAGGATGTCCGCGATGTTGTCCAGCTCTGTGCCCGGGGTCGGGTAGGTGAAGACCTCGACGCGACCGCCCTCGCGGACCGGGGCGAGCTCGCGGTGGGCGCGGACCTTCTCCGCCGGCAGCCGGGTCAGGGGCATGCGCTGGGTCACCAGGCGGGTCGCGGCCAGCAGGCCGGCGCCGGAGCGGCGGGAGGTGCGCAGGACCTCGACGGGAGCGGCCCGGCCGTCCGCGCGCGGGAAGGCGTACGGGAAGTCGAGGATGCCGTTGACGTCCGCGCCGCGGAACGCGTAGATCGACTGGTCGGGGTCGCCGAAGGCGACGAGGGTGCGGCCACCCCCGGCCAGGGCGTGCAGCAGCCGTACCTGGGCCGGGTCGGTGTCCTGGTACTCGTCGACGAACACGGCGTCGTACTGGGCGGCGAGTCGCTCGGCGACCTCGGGGCGGCGGGCGAGGAGCACCGCGCGGTGCACGAGTTCGGCGTAGTCGAGGACGCCCTGGAGGTCGAGGACGTCGAGGTACTCGGCGAGGAAGGCGGCCGCGGCCCGCCAGTCGGGGCGGCCGATGCGGCGGGCGAAGGCGTCCAAGGCGCCGGGGCCGAGGCCCAGTTCGCGGCTGCGGGCGAGGACCGCGCGGACCTCGTCGGCGAAGCCGCGGGTGGTCAGGCAGGCGCGCAGGTCGTCGGGCCAGCGCACGTGCGCGAGGCCGAGCCGCTCCAGGTCGGGCTGGCCGGCGAGCAGTTCACGTACGGTCACGTCCTGCTCGGGTCCCGACAGCAGCCGCAGCGGCTCCACGAACAGCTCACTGTCCTGGTGGGCGCGGACCAGGGCGTAGCAGAACGAGTGGAAGGTCGTCGCCTGCGGGGCGCGCGCCGCTCCTATGCGCAGCGCCATGCGGTCGCGTAGTTCGACGGCCGCCTTGCGGCTGAACGTCAGCACGAGCACGCGCGCGGGGTCCCCTCCACGGGCGATTCGTGAGGCCACCGACTCGACGAGCGTGGTGGTCTTTCCGGTGCCGGGACCTGCGAGAACGAGCAAAGGGCCGCTTCCGTGCTCAACCACGGCGCGTTGTGCGGCGTCCAGACGAGGGGGATCCACGCGGGCCGGTGGGGTACGTACCAGTCGGTAAGCGCCACGGTTCCCCTGGCGCACCTGGGAGTGCGACAGACGCCTGGTGGAGGAAGAGGAGCTCACGTGGTTCGCCGGTCCTGGTGGGTGTGCTGTTGGGCGGCCCGCCGCGCGTGGAGGGCGGTGGACGGGGGGTGAGGGGGACGCGTGCAGCCGACGCTACGCCGACGCCGAGTGCGGAAGCAGGGCTTCCGCTTCTTCCCGCACGACCCATGCGGCCCACGCGACCCGTACGTCCCTCACCCCACGAACGTACGGCATGCCACAGACGTGCCGTCTTTCCCCCGTACGGGCCTCCGGGTACTCCCGGGCCCGCGGGATGGCGGAAGCTGTCAGGTGTGACCCTCCGCACGGCCGCCGCCGTCCCAGCGTGCGCGTCTCATGTCGAGACGCGGCAGATGGCCCTCGGCGGCCCTGCTCGCCTCTTTCAGGGGCGTGCCCTCGGCGCGGTACCGGTCGAGCGCCCGCAGTTCGTGCCCCGGGAGCAGGACGCCGTCCGCGCGGACCACACGCCACCAGGGAACGGACCCGCCGTACAGGGCCATGACCCGGCCGACCTGGCGGGGGCCGCCCTCCTCCAGCCACTCGGCGACGTCGCCGTACGTCATGACGCGCCCGGGCGGAATGCGTTCGGCCACGTCGAGGACCCGCTCGGCGTAGTCCGGCAGCGCGTCCGCGTACTCCGGGTGGGCGTCCTGAGGAAGGCTCTGCTCGCTCATCCGCCCCATCCTGCACCACCCCACCGACAATGTGACGGGCTCGCGACCGTGCGTATCCCTCGCCCGAGGACAGCGCTTCCGGCAGACTGTGCGCCCCGCATGTGCACCCTGACACCCCGGTGTGTCGGTGGGGCATGCCACCATCGTGCGGGCGGTGACTGGTGATACGAGATCAAGAAGAGACGATGAAGCCACAGGGTGTGCACCCGGAGGGCGCCGAGAGCACCTCTGACGCTTCGTCGCGCCCCGACACCGCCGACGCCGAGGAAGTGCACGCCGACGCGGTCGAGAGCGACGAACCGCTGCTCCCCGCGCGCGTGCACCGGCCCTCCGATCTGATGCGGTTGCTGGTCGGTGTGCTGGCCGTCGTGGTGCTGCTCGCGGTCGCCGCGTTCGCGCACGGCACCACGTCGGGACTCGAGCAGGACATCAACAAGGGCACCGGACAGGCGCCCGACCTGCTCATCAAGATCGCCGGTCTCGTCTCCAGCATCGCGATCCTCCTGGTCCCGGTCGCGTTCGCGATCGAGCGGCTGATCAAACGCGACGGACTGCGGATCGCCGACGGCGTGCTCGCCGCGGTCCTCGCCCACGGTGTGACGCTCGCCACCGACCTGTGGGTCGCCAAGGGCGCCCCCGGCTCGATCCAGGAAGCGCTTACCCAGCCCTCCCCCGGCGACGTCCACGCCCTCACCGACCCCGTGCACGGCTATCTGGCGCCCGTCATCGCCTATATGACGGCCGTCGGCATGTCCCGCAGGCCGCGCTGGCGGGCGGTGCTGTGGATCGTGCTGATGCTCGACGCGTTCTCGATGCTCGTCACCGGCTACACCACACCGTTCTCGATCATCCTGACGGTGCTGATCGGCTGGACGGTCGCCTACGGGACGCTGTACGCGGTCGGCTCGCCCAATGTCCGGCCCACCGGGCGGACACTGATCGCGGGCCTGCGGACCGTCGGCTTCCACCCGGTCAGCGCGGCCCGCGAGGAGGCGTCGGAGACCGCGGAGAACAGCGACCGCGGCCGGCGCTACTTCGTCACCCTGGAGGACGGCCCGCCGCTGGACGTGACGGTGGTCGACCGGGAGCAGCAGGCGCAGGGCTTCTTCTACCGCGTGTGGCGCAACCTCACCCTGCGCGGCTTCGCCACCCGCAGCAGCCTCCAGTCGCTCAGACAGGCGCTGGAGCAGGAGGCACTGCTCGCCTACGCGGCGATCGCGGCCGGCGCCAACGCACCCAAGCTGATCGCCACCTCCGAACTCGGCCCCGACGCCGTGATGCTCGTCTACGAGCACACCGGCGGGCGCACCCTCGAATCGCTGGCCGAGGACGAGATCACCGACGAACTGCTGCGCAACACCTGGCGCCAGGTGCAGGCGCTGCAGTCACGGCGCATCGCGCACCGCAGGCTCGCGGGTGACGCGATCTTGGTGGATCGTTCCGGCGCGGTGATCCTCACCGATCTGCGCGGCGGTGAGATCGCGGCCAGCACCCTGCTGCTGCGCATGGACGTCGCCCAGCTGGTGACGACCCTGGGGCTGCTGGCGGGCGCGGAACGCGCGGTGGCCTCGGCGGTCAGCGTCCTCGGCCCCGACACCGTGGCCGACTGTCTGCCGATGCTCCAGCCGATCGCACTGACGCGCTCCACGCGCGCGACGCTGCGCAGACTGGCCCGGGAACGGGCCCAGCGCGAGCGTGAGGCCGTCCTGGAGGCGTCCCAGCAGGCCAAGCAGGCCCATCTGGACGAGGCGCCGGAGCACGCCAGGCCCGTACTCGAAAAGCCCGACAAGAAGACCGTCAAGGCGGAGGCGCGGGCGGAGAAGCGCGCCATCGACGAAGCCATCGAAGAGTCGCGCGAAGAGGACCTGCTGACGCAGATCCGCCACCAGGTGCTGCTGATCAGGCCGCAGGCGCCGGTCGAACCGGCCCGCCTGGAGCGGGTGAAGCCGCGCACGCTGATCAGCTTCATCGCGGGTGCCATCGGCGCGTACTTCCTGCTGACGCAGCTGACCCACATCGAGTTCGGGCCGCTCATCGAGAACGCCGAGTGGGGCTGGGTCGCCGCGGCCGTGCTGTTCTCGGCGTGCAGTTACTTCGCCGCCGCCATGGCGTTGCTGGGCTTCGTGCCGGAGCGGGTGGGATTCCTGCGGACGGTGGCGGCCCAGGTCGCCGGTTCGTTCGTGAAGATCGTCGCCCCGGCCGCGGTGGGCGGTGTGGCGCTCAACACGCGCTTCCTGCAACGCCAGGGGGTGCGGCCGGGGCTCGCGGTGGCGAGTGTCGGCGCCTCGCAGTTGTTCGGGCTCGGCTGCCACATCCTGATGCTGCTGTCCTTCGGTTACCTGACCGGTACCGAGAAGACACCGTCGCTGTCGCCGTCGCGAACGGTCATCGCGGGTCTGCTGACGGTGGCGGTGCTCGTCCTCGTGGTCACCTCGGTGCCGTTCCTCAGGAAGTTCGTCGTCACGCGCGTGAGGTCGCTGTTCGCGGGTGTCGTGCCGCGCATGCTGGACGTGCTCCAGCGACCGCAGAAGCTGATCACCGGCATCGGCGGCATGCTGCTGCTGACGGCCTGCTTCGTGATGTGCCTGGACGCCTCCATCCGCGCCTTCGGCAGCGAGGGCACCTCGCTCAGCATCGCCAGCGTCGCGGTCGTCTTCCTCGCCGGCAACGCGCTCGGTTCCGCGGCCCCGACACCGGGCGGTGTGGGCGCGGTGGAGGCCACCTTGACGGTCGGTCTGATCGCCGTGGGGCTCCCCAAGGAGGTCGCCGCACCGGCCGTTCTGCTGTTCCGCCTGCTGACGCTGTGGCTGCCGGTGCTGCCGGGCTGGCTGGCCTTCAACCAGTTGTCCCGGAAGGGCGCCCTGTAGCCCGCGCGGCCCTGGTGGGACAGATACCTCTTACGGCTCGCGCCCCGAGCGTCCTCCCGCGCGCGAGCGCAGGATGGGTTCATGCCGAATCCCCCTCGACTGCGCGCCACCGCCCTGGCCGCCACCGCCCTTCTGCTGGCCGCCACACTGGCGGGCTGCGGCGACGACTCCCAGGACGAGGACCTGTCGGCCCAGAAGCTGAACTGGAAGGACTGCCCGGCTCCCTCCCGGGCCGAGGGCGGGGGCGACGCCCCCTCACCGCTGCCGGGCGGCGCCGAGTGGCAGTGCGCCACCCTCAAGGCACCTCTCGACTGGGCCAAGCCCAAGGGCGACAGGATCGACATCGCGCTGATCCGGGCCAAGGCCAGTGGCGCCGAAGGCAAGCGCATCGGCTCGCTCGTCTTCAACTTCGGCGGCCCCGGCGGCTCCGGAGTCACCACGCTGCCCGCCTTCGGCTCGGACCACGCGAAGCTGCGCACCCGCTACGACCTGGTGAGCTTCGACCCGCGCGGGGTCGGCCGCAGCGCCCCGGTGGAATGCCTGAACGACCCGCAGCTCGACGCGTACTTCGAGCAGGACGCGACCCCGGACGACGCCGCCGAACGCGCCACACTGCTGGACAACACCAAGGAGTTCAACGCGGCCTGCGAGGAGAACTCCAAGAAGATGCTGCCGCATGTGCGCACGACCGACGCCGCCCGCGACATGGACCTGATGCGCCAGGTCCTCGGCGACGACAAGCTGTACTACTTCGGCATCTCGTACGGCACCGAACTCGGCGGGGTCTACGCCCACCTGTTCCCGAAGCACGTGGGGCGCGCTGTCTTCGACGCGGTCGTCGACCCGACGCAAAGCAGCGAGCAGGGTTCGCTCGGACAGGCCGAAGGCTTCCAGCTCGCGCTCGACAACTTCGCCGAGGACTGCACGTCACAGCCCACGGACTGCCCCGTGGGCGACACCGCTCAGGACGTCAGGAACCGCATCGCGAAACTCCTGGCCGACCTCGACCGGAACCCGCTCCCTGGCATCGGGCAGCGGGTGCTGACCCAGACCGCGGCGACCAACGGCATCGCCCAAGCCCTGTACTCGAAGGACTTCTGGGAGTACCTGACCGAGGGCCTTGAGCAGGCGTACGAGGGTGACGGCAGGGTCCTCATGCTGTTGTCCGACTCGATGAACGGGCGCAGCGAGAACGGCGAGTACAGCAACATCGCCGCGGCCAACATCTCCATCAACTGCGCCGACGACAAACCCAGGTACACCGCCGCCGAGGTCGAGGGGAAGCTGCCCGCGTTCCGTGCCGCGTCACCGCTGTTCGGTGACTTCATGGCCTGGTCGATGGTGACCTGCACCGACTGGGCCGTGGCGGGGGCCGCCGACCATCCCGACGTGAGCGCCACCGGCTCGGCGCCGATCCTGGTCGTGGGCAACACCGGGGACCCGGCGACGCCGTACGAGGGTGCCCGCAAGATGGTGCAGGCACTCGGTGAGGGCGTCGGCGTCGAACTGACGTACAAGGGGCAGGGGCACGGGTCGTACGACAGCAGGAACAAGTGCGTCCAGGACGCCGTGAACGGCTATCTCCTCACCGGGAAGGTACCGGCGGCCGGGACCGTCTGCTCGTAGCGCACGCCCGGCTCCGCCTCCACGAAACTGCTGGTCAAAGGGTTATCCACAGGCTCGGACGGGTGTCTCGTGATCGGCCTACCATGGCCGGACCGACGTTCGTGGCTCGACGCGGACGGCTTGGGAGGGGGACTGGAATGGGGCGTTACGTACGGTGGGCGGCTGTGACCGCCGCGGCCGCGCTGCTGGCGGCCGGCTGCAGCGGCGGGTCGTCCGGCGACGGGGCGGCGGCGGAGCGGTCGGGCGGCGCGAGGCCCAGCACGACCGGCGCGAAAGCGCTGCCCGCCGCGCTGACCTCGCAGCAGCCCGACTGGGAGCGCTGCAAGGCCACCGCGGACTCCTCCGCGCCCGGCAGGGACTGGCAGTGCGCGACGCTGAAGGTGCCGCTCGACTGGTCGAGGCCGGGAGGCGAGACGATCGACCTCGCACTGATCCGCTCCAAGGCCCGCGGCGGCGACCGCATCGGATCGCTCCTGTTCAACTTCGGCGGCCCCGGCGCCTCGGGCGTCGCCGGACTGCCCGGATACGCCGCCACCGTCTCCCTGTTGCGCGAGCGGTACGACCTGGTGAGCTGGGACCCGCGAGGGGTCGGCGCCAGCGAAGGCGTCCGCTGTCGCAGCGACAAGGAGACGCAGGCGGCCGAGGCCGTGGACGCCACCCCGGACACCCCGGCCGAGGAGCGGGCGTACCTCAAAGACGCCACCGACTTCGCCCGGGGCTGCGAGAAGGACGCGGGCGACCTGCTGGCGCACGTCTCGACCACCGACACCGCGCGGGACATGGACCTGATGCGCCAGGTCCTCGGCGACACCGAGCTGCACTACTTCGGCATCTCGTACGGCACCGAGATCGGCGGCGTCTACGCCCACCTGTTCCCGGAGAACGTGGGGCGGCTGGTGCTCGACGCGGTCGTCGACCCGAGCGCCGACGCGGTGGCCCAGCGCGAGAACCAGGCCCGGGGCTTCCAGCGCGCGCTCGACAACTACCTGATGTCCACCGGGCAGGACCCCGCGCAGGGCACCCGGAAGATCGCGGACCTGCTGGATCGGATCGACGCGCGCCCATTGGACACCTATTCCGGGCGGAAGCTGACCCAGGTCCTCGCGTTCACCGGCATCGTCTGGCCGTTGTACCGCCAGGACAGCTGGCCCTCGCTGACCAGCGCTCTCGACACGGCCGAGCAGGGGGACGGCTCCGAACTGCTGGCGCTCGCCGACGGCTACAACGAACGGGACTCCTCGGGCCGCTACGGCCTGCTCCCGCAGGCCCAACGGGTCATATCGTGCTTGGACGACAAGCAGCGGCCCACCCTCACGCAGGCGAAGAAGCTGCTGCCCGAGTTCGAGAGGATCTCCCCCGTGTTCGGCCCCTTCCTCGGCTGGGACGCGGCCGGCTGGTGCCACGACTGGCCGGTGCCCGGGCAGTACGAGACCCCGGAGGTGAGCGCGCCCGGTGCGGCACCGGTCCTGGTGATCGGCAACACGGGCGACCCGGCGACGCCGTACGAGGGTGCCCGGAGGATGGCGGACGAGTTGGGCCAGGGGGTCGGTGTGGAGCTCACCTGGAGGGGCGAGGGACACGGCGCGTACGGGAACGGGAGCGACTGTGTGGACTCCACGGTGAACGCGTATCTGCTGAAGGGCACGGTGCCGAAGGACGGCAAGGTCTGCGCCCTGCGCGGGTAGGGGAAAGGGGCCCGGCACCCGTGGTGCCGAGCCCCTCCCGGGAAGCCGTTGGACTAGTAGACCGGCTTGTGCGGCTCGATCTGGTTGACCCAGCCGATCACGCCGCCGCCGACGTGGACGGCGTCGGAGAAGCCCGCGGACTTCAGGACCGCGAGGACTTCCGCACTGCGGACACCCGTCTTGCAGTGCAGGACGATCTTCTTGTCCTGCGGGAGGCCCTCCAGGGCGGTGCCCATGAGGAACTCGTTCTTGGGGATCAGCTTGGCGCCCGGGATGGAGACGATCTCGTACTCGTTGATCTCGCGGACGTCGATGATCTCGATGTTCTCGCCGTCGTCGATCCACTCCTTGAGCTGCTTGGGAGTGATCGTCGAGCCGGCGGCCGCCTCCTGGGCCTCCTCGGAGACGACGCCGCAGAAGGCCTCGTAGTCGATGAGCTCGGTGACGGTCGGGTTCTCGCCGCAGACCGCGCAGTTCGGGTCCTTGCGGACCTTGACCTGGCGGTACTGCATCTCCAGGGCGTCGTAGATCATCAGGCGGCCGACGAGGGGCTCACCGATGCCCGCGAGGAGCTTGATGGCCTCGTTGACCTGGATGGAGCCGATGGACGCGCACAGCACGCCCAGCACGCCGCCCTCGGCGCAGGAGGGGACCATGCCGGGGGGCGGGGGCTCCGGGTAGAGGCAGCGGTAGCAGGGACCGTGCTCGGACCAGAAGACGGAGGCCTGGCCGTCGAAGCGGTAGATCGAGCCCCAGACGTACGGCTTGTTCAGCAGCACACACGCGTCGTTGACCAGGTAGCGGGTCGCGAAGTTGTCGGTGCCGTCGACGATCAGGTCGTACTGGCTGAAGATGTCCATCACGTTGTCGGCCTCGAGCCGCTCCTCGTGAAGGACCACGTTCACGTACGGGTTGATGCCGAGGACGGAGTCACGGGCGGACTCGGCCTTGGAGCGGCCGATGTCGGCCTGGCTGTGGATGATCTGGCGCTGCAGGTTCGACTCGTCGACCTCGTCGAACTCCACGATGCCGAGCGTGCCGACGCCCGCCGCGGCCAGGTACATCAGCGCCGGCGAGCCCAGGCCGCCGGCGCCCACACAGAGCACCTTGGCGTTCTTCAGCCGCTTCTGCCCGTCCATCCCGACATCGGGGATGATCAGGTGGCGGGAGTACCTGCGGACCTCGTCTACGGTGAGCTCGGCAGCGGGCTCGACCAGGGGTGGCAGCGACACGGGGACTCCGTTGGTCGGTCAATCACTACAGTTGTTCTCCCCGTAACACTGCCACGGCCTTCTTCATTCCGAGACACCCGTTCCGATCCGCGAGACGATCTCGTCCCAGTAGCCGGGCATGGCCTCCCAGGGGTCGACGCGGCCGCCGCGGTCCGTGCGGTCGGTGAACCAGATCGTGGCGGCGCCCTGCCAGCGGGCGATCCGCAGTGCCTCCTCGAGGTGCGGTCCGGGCACTCCGTGGACGAGATGGCAGAAGCGGTCGGGCGGGTAGTCGGCGGTCCACTCGGCCACCTGCGACCAGCGGTAGTCGCTCCAGGAGCCGGAGAAGGTGACCAACTGGTCGGCGTTCTCGGCGTAACCGGGGTGGGGGTGGGTGCCGTGGCCGAGGACGATGTGGGCATCGTCACCGACCGCGCGGAGGGTGGAGACGGTGCGGCGGACGTCGGGGAGCGTGGCGCGTTCGGTCGGACAGCGGTCCAGGAGGAAGCCGTCGACCTGGTACCAGTCGATGTAGCGCTGGCCCTCGGAGACCGTCTCGCCGTAGGTGCGGGTCCCGTAGGCGCTGTCGAGGCGGCCGAGGACGCGGACGCCCGCGTTGCGCAGCCGGCCGGCCGCTTCGAGGCAGTGCGGGTCGGGGCGGGCGCCGGGGCCGTCGGCGACATCGAGGACCGCCCAGTGCACGGGGGTGCCGGGGCGGGTCAGTTCGGCCCATTCGGCGGGGGCGACCAGGGGGTGGGCGAAGCCGGGGACGCCGAGGCCGGTGCGCAGTTCGGTGCTCGACGTGCTTGTCTTCGTGCTGGTCAGATGCGGCATGCCGCCTCCATCCAGATGTCGGCGAGAGACTCTTCGAGGTTGATGCGGGGGCGCCAGCCGAGCCGGTCGCGCGCGGTGCGCACATCGGCCTGCTGCCAGCTGCCGCAGCCGTCGGGGTACGGGTACGCGACGGGTGCCGCGTGGTCGGGCTCCGAGCGGGGGTGGCCGATGGTCGCCCTCAGCGGGCCGGGAGGGCCGTCGAGTTCATGGAGGGCGCCGCCGTATCCGGCGACCCGGGCCAGGACGGCGGCGGCGTCGCGGAGGCGGACGGCTCGGCCCGAACCGATGTTGATGACGCCCTGTGCGGCGGAGAGCGAGGCCGCATGGACGGCGCGGGCCACATCGCGGACGTCGACGAAGTCGCGTTGGGCGCCGAGTCCGCCGAGCTTGAGTTCGCCGTCGCCGGACTGCATGGCGCGGCGCATGGCCTCGGCCAGACGGCCGAGCGGTGAGCCCGCGGGGGTACCGGGGCCGGCCGGTGAGAAGACGCGCAGGACGACCGCGTCCAGGCCGGAGCCGAGGACCAGTTCGGTGGCGGCGAGTTTGCTGACGCCGTACGGGCCGCCGGGGCGCGGGACGGCGTCCTCGGCCGTGGAGGAGCCGGGCTGGCTGGGCCCGTACTCGGCGCCGCAGCCGATCTGCACCAGACGAGCTCCGCAGCCGCTGCGGCGCAGGGCCTCGCAGACGGTGGCGACGGCGACCGTGTTGTGGCGGGTGAGTTCGCGGGCGCCGCCGCGGGTGGCGCCGGCGCAGTTGACGACGACGCCCGGATGGACCGCGTCGAGGAAGCGGGTGAGGGCGCCGGGGCTGCCGGACGCGAGGTCGAAGCGGACGTCGGCGTCGTCACCGCGGCCGAGGGCGGTGAGCTGGACAGCGGGGTCGGCGAGCAGGCGGTCGGCGACGAAGCGGCCGAGGTAGCCGTTGGCTCCGATCAGCAGGACTCTCATCGGGCTGCTCCCGGGGCCTTGGGGGGTCGGGAGGTGGTCATTGCGGGTTCTCCTTCGGGAGGGGCTTGCGAGTTGCCTCCGGCGGGACCGGAGGGGGTGCCTGCGGCGGGGGCCGTAGGGGCTGCCTGCGGCGGTGTGTGCGGGTCGGCGGGGCGGTTCCCCCACCGCGGGTGGCGCGGGTGGAAGGCCGCGCCCACAAACTGGGGGTTGCTCTCGCCCACGGCGGGTGGGCGGCCGCGCCTACGGCGGGTGTGTGGCTCGGGGGCGGGTCAGCACGAGTCCTCCGCTCGGGCGTGGGCCGACGCTCTGGTCAGCTTGCGGGCCCCGTGGATCAACAGGGCCAGGGCGCCGAGGCCGCAGGAAAGGGTCTGGATGCCGCCCGCGCCCCAGAGATCCACCAGGGCGTCCACCGGTGCGGCCAGGACGCCGCAGCCCGGCAGACGGGAGGCGAAAGCCGCTGCGAGGGCGGACGCCTGGGCCGTGGCCGCGGCGGTGAGGACCACCCCGGGGGCGTGGGTGAAACCGTGGACGGTGAGGAGGCGGGCGAGGAAGAGGAGCGCACCCAGGGCGATGACCTGTGGGAGGGCTGCTGGTTCGGCCACGGCGGCGGCGGACAGGGCCGACAGAGCCGTCAGGACGCACAGGTACAGGGCGAACGTGCCGAGCAGCAGAGGGCGCACCGAGGCCGCGAAGTCCTCCAGGCCTCGACTGACGGCCAGTTTGCGGCGGGCGCGGGCCGCGAAGAGGTGGGCGGACCAGGCCGCCGGGCCGCAGGACAGGGTGAGGGCGAGGAGGGGGGCCGTGGCCAGGGGCCAGGGGGCGTCGGCGGCGCCGGTGGGCAGGGCGTCGGGACCGCCGGTCACGGCCGCGGCGAGGAGGCCGTCGCCGAGGGCGGCGTAGGCGAGGAGCCAGTACGTCCAGGTGGAGGTGCCGGTGGCGGGGGCGCGGTCGGGTGTGCCGAGGGGGCCGCGGGACAGGGCCGCGCGCACGGCCAGGGACACGGCCAGGAAGCCCACCAGGGCGGCGACCAGCCGGGAACGGCCGTCGGTGAGGTGGATGCCGGTCACCGTGGCCACGCAGAGGGCGCCGGGGAGGAGGGTGAGCAGGGCCCAGTCGGCGCGGGGCCCGGAGGTCTGCTCCACCGTGGGTGGCGGGGTCGCCTCGCCGTCCCTCGCGACACGGGCGTACATCTCCTCGGCGAGGGAGAAGACGTCCCGGTGCCGGAAGCGGACAGCGGTGCGGTCGGTGACGCCGTGGGCCTCCAGGCCCGCCGCGATCTCCAGGGGGTCGACGGCCCGTGCGCACAGCTCGCGGTGACGGTGCATCAGGGCTTTCACCGGGTCGGCGGCGGAACGGCGTGCGGGGCCGGGGGTGGTGGGCTTCAGGCCGGTGGAGACCTCGGGGGCACGCGGGGTGGGCGCCGACGGGGCGTACGGGTCTGCGTCCTCGGAGGAGTCGACCGTGGGCGGGTCGGTGTCCTCCGGCTCAGCCAATTCGGGCACCTCGGGCTCGCCGGTCACCTCGGACCTGCCGGAGACCTCGAACTCCCCCGACACCTCGGGCGCCCCGGAGCCCCACGCACCGGGGCTGCCCGGGGTGTCGGGGCGGTCGAGTTCCACGTCGCTCATCCGGTCGCTCCTTCCGGGGCGGCGAAGGGAGGCGTCGCGCGGACCGGTGGTCCCGCGGCCCAGCCGGGGCCGCCTCGGGCCACGACACGAGTGCTGTGCTCGGTCCAGCGGCCGGGTACATGGGCTTCGGCGGGTGCGGCGAAGGGCAGGGGCTCGCCGGTGTTGTCCAGGACGACCCGGCGGACCGGGGTGTGCGAGACGATCTCCAGGTAAATGCCGTGAAATGCCGTGATGTTCTGTTCCACGGTGAACAGTTCGAGCGCCCGGGCGCGTGCGGCGGCGCCCAGGCGCTCTCGGCGCTCGGGGTCGCGCAGCAGCGTGACGCACGCCTCCGCGAGCGCCTTCGGGTTGCGGGGCGGGACGACGAGCCCTGTGCCGCCGATGACCTCCACGACCGCTCCGACGTCGGTGGACACGGTGGCCCGGCCGCAGAACATCGCCTCGACGAGGGTGATCGGGAAGCCCTCGACGACACTGGACAGGACGGTGACCGCGCCCGAGGCGTACGCGTCGGCGAGGGTCGGCACCTCGGGCCCGCCGATCTCCTCGAAGCAGACGGGGTTGTCGCCGACGGCGTGCAGCCCCTCCGCCTCGTCGGGGAAGAGCTGCGCGGCCAGCGCCTTGCAGTGCCCGAGATAGGCCGCGCCCTCGGGGCCGGTGGGCGCGCCGACGATTCTCAGCCGGGTCTTGGGCTCCTCCTTGCGGACCTCCGCGAAGGCGTGGAGCAGGGAGATCAGGTCCTTGGCGGGTTCGATCCGGCCGACCCAGACCAGCGCGTCCGGGTCCACGCACTCCGCGGACTCGCCCACCTCCGTGAAGCGGGCGGCGTCCATGCCCGGGTAGACCGTGCGCAGCTTCGCGCGGTCGGCGCCACAGCGCTCCTGCCAGCGGCGGGCGTGGGTGTTGCCGGGCGTGACGACCGCCGCCCGCCGGTAGGTCTCGGTGGCCAGCCGGCCGTGGAAGGCGGTGAGCAGGCTCCGTACGGCGGGCGGGGACTCGGTGTCGGCCAGGTAGTGCGTGCGCAGCCGTACCCCGTACTCCGTGACCAGCAGCGGCACACCGCAGAAGTGGTGCGCGAGGAGCCCGGGCAGGGCGGCCGGGCCGCCGGAGGTCGCGTGGCACAGGTCGACCGCGCCGAGGCCGTCGTCCTCGTACCAGTCGAGGGACAGGGGGCGCAGGGCGCGCTCCAGGTGTCCGGCCACGGCGAGCAGCTCCGGTACCCGCGCCGCGCGCGCCGTCTGCCGGGCGCCGGGCGCACGACAGGCGCGCTCCAGGGCTCGTACGGCGGTCTCGGAGCGGAGCGCTCCGACCAGCCCGCCCTCGTCGCGGGCGAGTTCGGCGAGTCCGTACAGGGCGTTGGCGAAACGGTCCGCCTCCGTGGCCGACGACTCCCCCGAGGTGTCGCCGACCGCCCCTTCGCACAGTGCCGACGCCAACTCGCCGTACGACTCGGCGAACCGACGGCGCGCGCGCCGCCCGTACACCACGCCGTCGTCCTCCGCGGTCCACAGCGGGGCCGTGATGACCCTGCCGACCTGCGGTGGCAGTTGGACCCAGCCCTCGTCCTCCTGGTGCTCGCTGCGGCTGAGCGCATAGATGTCGAACTCATGCTGCTCGAGCCCGCGCACGAGCCGGTCGCACCAGAGCCTGGCGTCACCGCTCACATACGGATAGCCACCCTCCGTAAGCAGTCCTATGCGCACGAGTGCACCCCCGATCTCCCGTATGAGGAGCCGCCGTTGGCCCGGCGGCTCGCAGCGGGACGAAGGTATGCGGACAAGGCGGTGGCGCGACGGACGGTTGTCCATCGCGCCACCAGAAGGGGTGAACGCTCGTAACTTTCCGGTGCGGGTCGCGTTCGGTCGCGCTAAGAGATCACCCGGACACGGAACGTCAGGTCACGGCCACTTCCCGGCGCTCCGCCCTGCGCCGGGCCGCGATGTGCGGATCGAGCGCCGGTACGGCGGCCAGGAGTTGCTGGGTGTACGGGTCCCGCGGGCTTTCGTAGACCTCGTCCGCCGGCCCCTGTTCGACGATCCGGCCGCGTCGCATCACGGCGACGCGGTCGCTGACCTGGCGTACGACGGCGAGGTCGTGCGCGACGAAGACCAGCGCGAGTCCGAGCTCCCGCTGCAACTCGCCGAGCAGGGCCACCACCTGGGCCTGGGTGGTGACGTCGAGGGCGGAGACCGGTTCGTCGCAGACGATGACGCGCGGGTCGGCCGCGAGCGCCCGGGCGATGCCCACGCGCTGGCGCTGGCCGCCGCTGAACTCGTGCGGGTAGCGGTCGTAGTGCGCCCCTTCGAGCCCCACGCGCTCCAGGAGTTCCGTCACGCGCCCCCTGATCCGCTGCTCGTCCCTCTCGCCCCGCGCGCGGAGCGGGTCGGCGATGGACTCGCCCACGCTGCGGCGGGGGTTGAGGGAGGAGACAGGGTCCTGGAAGACCATCTGCACGGCCGGGTTCACGCCCACGCGCGCGTGGCCGTCGTGACGGACCTCCCCCGCCGTCGGCTCCAGCAGGCCGACCAGCATTCGCCCCAGCGTGGTCTTGCCGCTGCCGCTCTCGCCGACGACGCCGAGGGTCTCGCCCCGGCGGACGGTCAGCGAGACGTCGTCGACGGCCGCGAAGGCCTTCTTGCCGCGGCCGAACTCGCGCCTCAGGCCCTTCGCTTCGAGGACCACCTCGTCGGATGCCCGGGAAGGTGCCCGCGGCGCGTCCAGGCGCGGTACCGCGGCGAGCAGTTCGCGCGTGTACGCCTCTCCCGGCGCCCCGAGCACCGCGGCGACCGGCCCCTGCTCGACCGCGCGACCGTGCCGCATGACGAGCACGTCATCGACGCTCTCGGCGGCGACACCCACGTCGTGCGTGACGATCAGCAGGCCCATGCCGGTCTGCCGGCGCAGCGTGTGCAGCAGGTCGAGGATCTGCGCCTGGACCGTCACGTCGAGCGCGGTGGTCGGCTCGTCGGCGATCAGCAGGGCGGGCTCGCAGGCCAGTGCCATCGCGATGAGGGCGCGCTGGCGCATGCCGCCGCTGAACTCGTGCGGACGGGACCGGGATCGCCGTACGGCGTCCGGAATGCCGACCCGGTCCAGCACCTCCACCGCACGCGCGCGTGCCGCTCGTCGCGACCCACGCGTGTGCACGCGGTACACCTCGGCGATCTGGTCGCCGATCGCGTAGTAGGGGTCCAGGGACGACAGCGGGTCCTGGAAGACCATCGCGGCCTTCGCGCCCCGCAGCCGCCGCAGTTCCTCGTCCGACGCCTGCTGTACGTCCACTCCGGCGACCTCGACCGAGCCGCCCACGCGCGCGCCCGTGCCGCGGTGCAGCCCGAGCAGGGCCGAGGCGACGGTGGACTTGCCGGAGCCGGACTCGCCGACCAGAGCGAGGGCCGCGCCCTGCTCCAGGCGGAAGGAGAGGCCGTCGACGGCGCGCAGGTCGCCGAACTCGACGGTCAGGTTTGTGACATGGACGAGGCTCATACGAGCACCACCCGTCGGTCGGCCACCGCGTACAGGACGTCCGCGACGGCGTTGGCGAGCACCACGAAGAAGCCGATGACCAGAACCATCCCGACGACGACCGGGAGGTCGACGACGGTGACGGCGTGGACCAGTTCCTGGCCGATGCCGGGCAGGCCGAACAGCGACTCGACGAGGACGGCCCCGCCCATCGCGCTGCCGAAGTCGTTGGCGTTCAGGGCGATGATCGGAGCCAGGGCGCCGCGCAGGGCGTGCCGGCCGACGATCGACCGCTCGCCGACGCCGTAGGCGCGGAAGGTGCGGATGTGGTCCTCGGCGAGCGTCTCCAGCATCGACGCCCGGGTCAGCCGGGCGAAGTAGGCCGCCTCGCCGAGGGCGAGCGTGACCCAGGGCAGCAGCAGACCCCACATCCACTGTTCGGGGTCGTCGGAGAAGGAGACGTACTCCGGGAAGGGCAGCAGTTCCAGCTGTCCGCAGACCACGATCATCAGGACGAGGCCGATGACGAACACGGGCGTGGCGACGCCGGCGAGGGTGATGCCGGTCAGCGCGCGCTCGGTGAACCGGCCGCGCCGCCAGGCGGAGAGCACGCCGGTGCCGACGCCCAGCAGCAGCCAGAGCACCATCGCGCCGACCACCAGCGACAGGCTGACGGGCAGCTTGTTCAGGATGATCCGGGTGACCTGCTGGTCGCTCTGGTACGACAGCCCGAGGCAGGGCGCCGGGCAGTGTTCGACGGAGGTGCCGGTGGAGTAGTCGTGGCCCGCGACGATGCCCTGGAGGAAGTGCCAGTAGCGAAGGTAGAGCGGGTCGTCGAGCCGGAGTTGCTGGGCGACCTGGTGCACCTGTTCCGGCGAGCAGCGTGGGCCGCAGGTGATCTGGGCGACGTTGCCGGGGGTGGCGTAGAAGACGACGTAGATGATCACCGAGAGGGCGAGGAGGGTGAGTACGGCGCTCACGGCCCGGCGCAGGGCGAATGCGGTGAAGCCGCTCATGCGGTGCCCTCCTTGGCGGCCTCGGACTTACGGGGCTCGGACTCGCCGGCCTCGGGCTTGCGGGCCTCGGACGTGTCGGCCTTGGACTCCTGTCTGCGGCCCGTGCCGACGCGCAGTCGGGAGGCCGCGCGCGGGTCGAGGGCGGTGCGGACGCCGTCGCCGAGGACGGTGAGCGCGAGGACGGTGACGAACAGCGCGGCCGCGGGCAGCAGCAGGTACTGCGGGGCCGCCTGGTACCAGACGTCGGCCGAGGTGAGCATCTGTCCCCAGGACGGGGTGGGCGGCTTGACGCCGACACCGAGGAAGGACAGGGACGCCTCGATGGCGATGTTCGCGGGCACCATGAGGGCCGCGTAGGTGATGACGGGAGCGGCGAGTCCGGGCAGCAGTTCCCGGCGGGCTATCCGCAGGGTGCCCCAGCCGCTGAGCCGGGCGGCGGCCACGTAGTCGAGTTCCTTGAGGGTGAGGGTCTGTGCGCGGGCGATCTTGCCGATCGTGCCCCAGGCGACGAAACCGATGATGAGCGCGACCAGGACCGGCCGGGGGAAGCTGCTCGGCACGATGGCCAGCAGTGCCAATGCCATGATCATCAACGGCATGGCCACGATGATGTCGGTGATCCGGCTCAACAGTTGATCAACCCATCGGTTGCCGAGCGCGGCCGCGACACCGACGACGACACCGAGGAAGACCTGTACGGCGGTCGCGGCCAGCGCGACGCCCAGGGAGACCCGGGCGCCGTACACCAGGCGCGCGAACAGGTCGCGTCCGGTCTGGGGCTCGACGCCGAGCCAGTGGTCCCCGCTCACGCCCCCGAAGGACCCGATGGGCACGCCTCCGCGCGCGGAGTCGATGAGCGACGGATGGTAGGTGGTCGGGTCCTGGCCCTCCAGCGCGGTGAGCAGGGGCGCCCCGAGGGCGACCAGGACGAGCAGCGCGACGACGACGGCCGCGACCATGGCGGCGCGCTGCGCCCGCAGCCGTCGCCAGAACTGACGGGCCCCCGAGGCCCCCGGGACAGATGCCTCGGGGACCTCGGTGGCGACAAGTGCCTCGCTCATCGGGTTACTTGACCGCGACCTGCGAGATGTCCAGAACACCGGTCCAGTCGCTGATCACGACGTTCTTGATGTCCTTGCCGTACAGGCGCTTGTAGACCGGGTGGAACAGCGGCACGGTCAGCGCCTGCTCGCCGATCTTCTTGTCCAGTGCACCCCATCGCTTGGCGGCAGCGTCAAGGTCGGTCAACTTGTTGATCGCGTCAATCTCGTCATTGACCGACTTGTCATTGAGCAGGCCCGTGTTGAAGTTCGCGCCGTCCTTGACGATCTGCCGGCCGTCGAAGATCGGCGCGAGGAAGGGACCGCCGGAGGGCCAGTCGGCACCCCAGTGGGCGAGGAAGAAACCGGGCTCGGTCTTCACGCTGTGGATCGTGTCCGAGTAGTCGTTCTCCTCAAGACCCTGCAGCTTGACCGTGATGCCGGCCTTCTTGAGCGCGTCCTGGACCGCGGTCGCGATCTCGGGGCTGGTCTCGAAGTCCTTGGAATTGGAGTGCGTCAGCGTGACTGTGAGCCCGTTCGGGTGACCGGCCTGCTTCAGCAGCTCCTTGGCCTTGGCCGCGTTGCCCGTCGCGCCCGCCGGGAAGAGGTCGTACGGCTCGTAGCCGAAGGACTTCTGGTTCGGCAGGAAGGTGGTGGCGGACTCGGCGAGCGCGCTGCCGCCGGCCGCGTTGACCACGGAGGAGCGGTCGATGGCGTACGAGATGGCCTGCCGCACCTTGACGTTGTCGAACGGCTTGACCGTCGGGTTGAACGCTATGTAGTTCGTGTAGCCGAAGTGCCCGGTGCCCACGCGGGAGGCGAGCTCCTTGTCCCCCGTCACCTTGGCGAGCTCGGCCGGGCCGAGGTTGGTGTCCGTGGTGACCGCGGCCGCGTCCGCCCCTTGGGACGACGACAGCCGCTGGTTGATCACCGACGAGTCGAGCCCGGACTTGACGTCGATCCGGTCCGGGTACGCCTTGCGCTCGGCGTCCGTCGAGGCGGACCAGTACGTGTTGCGCTCCAGGACGAGATGCTCACCGTCGTTCTGGTTCGTGACGACCTTGTACGGGCCGGACGAGACCGGGTGCTCCTCGTACTTCGTACCGGTGTCCTTGGCCTTGGGGACGGGCGTGAACTGCGTCTGCGTGGCCAGGTACGGGAACTCGCCCTCGGGCTTGTTCAGGTGGAAGACGAGGGTGCGCTCGTCCGGCGTCTCGATCGCCGCGAGGCCCTTCTTGTCCTTGTACGGCCCCTGGTAGTCGGCCGCGCCGACCAGCCAGTCCCGCAGGTAGGGGGCGCCGCCGGAGAGTTCGGGCGCGAAGGAGCGCTCGATGCCGTACTTGATGTCGGCCGAGGTGATCGCGGTGCCGTCCTCGTACTTGAGGCCCTTCTTCAGGGTGTACGTCCACACGGTCGCGTCCTTGCTGGGGCGCCCGGTGTCGGTGGCGAGGTCGGGAACGACCTTGGCGCCGGCGGCGCCGTTCTCGCGGTTGCGGGTGGTGAGGGTGCGGAAGACGAGCGAGGGCACGTTGCCGCCGCCGGAGGTGTAGAGGCGGGCCGGGTCGAAGTCCTGCTGCGGGTTGGAGTTCAGGACCGTCAGGGTGCCGCCCTTGTGGGGCGTGGAGTCGCCACCGGAGCTCTTGGCATCGTTGTCCTCCGGGCCGCAGGCGGCGGCGCCCGCTGCCAGAACCAGGCTTACGGATACCGCGGCCATGCGGCGCGCTGTGAGGGACGGTTGACGCATCGGAGACGACCTCTCGCATGTGTGTCTCGAATGACGAGACGGATTACCGAAGGGTGAGACGAACGTGGACAGACGTCCGCCCCGGCGTCGGGTCGTCGAAAGGCCATGACTCGAAGTCACGGAGAACTGCGGGATTCGCGACGCGCGCGCCTGGGGCGGGCGTCAGCGACAGAGAATGTCGGCCACACAGAGCGGGGTCACACCGATGAGCGCCAGCTGAATGGCGGCGCTGTTGTTGACGGCATGACTAGACCACATGAGCAGCAATATGTACGACCGATCAACACATGTCAATGTGACATATGCGCGCCCTGTCAACTTCCGGGATAGGCCCAGGGGTTGGCCCGGCAGTGGATCCCGTCGTGGTCGAGGAACTTGGTCTGCTGCTGCATGACCGGCGCGAGCTCGCCGTTCTTGTCGCACGTCACATGGGAGTAGCCGAGGCGGTGGCCGACCTCATGGTTGATCAACATCTGCCGGTACGCATGGATCCGATCACCGTATGTGGTTGATCCCTGCGCCCATCGATACGCATTGATCATCACGCGTTCGGTGGCGGCCGAGTCGCACGAGACGTTGTCCTCCGTCGTGTCGAGTCCGGACTTGGCACACCAGTCGGCCGTGGTGCCGGGGCTGGCGAGCGTGATCACGAAGTCGGGCTTGCCGGAGTAGATGCGCTCGAAGGTCCGGGCGCCGTTGTGGGCCCAGCTGCGGTCGTCGTTGAGCGTCTTCTGCACAGCTTGGGCGAAGAGTTCGCCGTCGAGTCCGAGACCCTGTTCCACGTCCACGCGGTAGGTGTACTTCTGTCCCTTGCCGGGCGCCTTGTCGAAGCCCGGGACCGCGTCGAACTTCCCCGAGCCGTCGAGCTTGGCGCTGAGCGGGTACTTCGTGTCCATCTTCTGCTCGTACGTCAGCGGCGCCACGACCACCGAGGACGACGGCGAGGGCTGTCCGGCCGCGCCCGTGGCCGGACCTCTGGCATCCCGCGCCTGGTCGGTGGCGGACTGCGAGCCCGCGGCGGTGTCGCGCGTGTCGGTGACCTGTCCGGCCACGACGACGGCGAGCACGGTGACCACGGCGGCGGCCGCGATGCCGGTGAACGCCCGGCCCTTGCCGCCCTTGGCCGCCGACGGGTGGTCATCCGGCGGCACGTGGCCGTCGTCGGGGCGGGCGTCCGCGTCGGTGTCGTGGGGCCGGTCGGTTACTGCGGGACCGTACGGGTCGGAGCGGTGCGCGGCGGCGGGATGTGCGGCGGCGGGATGTGCGGCGGCGGGATGTGCGGCGGCGGCCGTTCCGGCGCCTGCGACGGGACCGTTCACGGGAACAGGGCCACGGGGACGGCCCGGACCACGAGGACCGCCGGGCGCGACGACGTCGACGTCGTCGGCGAACGCGTCGACGTAATCCTGTCGCGGCCCCGACCGCCGTCCCGGAGGGCCCTGCCGCTGCCGTGGCGGAGCGACCCCGAGGCCGGCGGCATGCCCGCCCGGCTCCTGACCGCTCAACTCCCCCCAGCCACCCCCGGATTCACGCTGCTCGGGATGCCCACCACGGACCCGCGGCACGCCCTGGGCAGGCATACCGTCGGAAACCCGCGGGAAGCCACGCGGAGGCGTACCGTCCGGGAACCGCCGCGCACCCTGACCGGACGACTGACCATCCGACACCCGCGGAACTCCACGCGCGGGCGTCCCGTCAGGCAACCGCGGAAAACCGTGCGCAGGCGTCCCCTCAGGTAGCCGAGGCACGCCACGCGCAGGTGTCCCGTCAGGCAGCCGCGGGCCGCCCTGTGCCGGCACCCTGCGCCCGGCAGCGCCGCTGACCGGGTCGGCCCCCGGCACGCCGTACTCGGGCCCCCGACGCCCCGGCATTCCCTGCCGAGCCGCCTGTGGCACCGGAGCGGGGGCAGCCGGCGTCCGTTCCCGGCCCGTCGCGCCCCGTGCCGCCTCGGCGGCCGTCTGGCCCGTACCGTCCTTGCCTGAACTGCCTTTGTCGGGCCCCTTCTTGGGGGCGGGCCCGCGCCGACTGTGGCGTCCCACGCCGCGCCTCAGCTCCCCACAGTGGTGGTGTCGGCCCCGTCGCCGGAAGCCGTTGCGGCGTCCGCCCCGTCACCCGAGTTCCCCTCACCGGAGGCACCCGCGGAGCCGTCACGCCGCTCAGAGCCTCCCACGGAACCGTCGGAAGCTCCCTTGTCCGCGGCGAACTCCCGAAACGCGGCCGCCACCGTCTCGGGGTACTCCATCATCGCCACGTGCCCCGCCTCCGGCAGGGTCAGCAGGCGGGAGTCGCGGAAGGCACGGGCCGCCTTCTGGGCCATACGGAAGCCGACGAGCTGGTCACGGCCGCCGTAGACGAGCAGCGTGGGCGCGAGGACCCGCTCGGCCTGGCGCCACAGCGCGTGCTGGCCGCCCAGTGTGTACGCGTTCACCAGCCCGCGCGCGGAACGCGCCAGCGCGTCCCAGAAGTACGGCAGTTGCAGCCGCCGTTCCATCTCCTCCACCGCGTACTGGAAGCCCTCCGGACTGACCCGGCCGGGGTCGCCGTAGCACAGGGCCGTGACCCCTCGGACACGCTGCTCGGCCGTCCAGCCCTTGCTGTAGCGGGTGAACAGGCCGGCCACGCCGGGCAGCGCCAGCAGTCCCGTGGGCACGGCGCTGCGCTGGACGCGGATCTCGGGGAGGGCCGGCGAGACGAGGGTGAGAGTGCGCACCAGGTCCGGCCGCACCGCGGCGACGCGCGTGGACACCGCGCCGCCGAGGGAGTTCCCGAAGAGGTGGACGGCCCCGCGGCCGGACGCGTCGAGGAGACGGATCACCGCGCGCGCGTGAGCGGTGACCGAGTAATTGCCGTCGTCCGGCGGCGGGGAGTCACCGAAGCCGGGCAGGTCGACGGCCTCACCGTCGACATCGCCCTCCAGTTGCTCCATCAGCGCCGACCAGTTCTGCGAGGAACCGCCGAGCCCGTGGACGAACAACGCGGGCGGCAGCCCCTCGCGCGCGGGCGGCCTCGAACGCACCGTCAGCGTGATCCCCGGCAGCCTCACCGACCTGAGCCGCTCGCCCTCGCCGACCCTGACGGGTGCCACTTTCGGAAGGACGGTGGCGGGCGGCACGAAGGGCAGCTCGGTCGAAGACATGCGGCAATGTTACGAGACGATCACGCAGTGGTTCATGTGTTCGCCATCACAGCGCACATGTACGAGGTGGGCGGGGCTCGGCGGACCCGGTGCGACACGCACACGGCATGGCGTACAGATCGTGTGTCTCCTAGGCTCGTACGCAGGGCACCCGAATGTGGCCCCCTGTGTACATCAGGGACGTTCTAGGAAGGGAGCCCACCATGGCCTACGACCCGACCGACCCCGAGACCTTCACCGACCCGGAGGCCTTCGAGGAGGACGACGCCGTCGAGATCGCCGTCGAGGCCCCCGAGGGCGACGCCGCCGAGCAGCGCACCGACATCGCGCCCGACCGCGACGACCCGCTGACCGGCGTCGACCCCGACCGGGCCAACGAGGCCGACCTCGTCGAACAGGCGCGGGTCGTCTCGATCGACGAGGACGACTATCGGTGACGTCGGCGGCGGAATCGGTGACGGAATCGGTGGCGACACCGGTACGGATGGAGCAGCCGACAAAGCACTCACCAGGGCATTTCCGAGTGCGAACGGGGCGGGCTCTGCCCGCTACATACCCGTTCGAAACCTTTGCGCGGCTTTCGTCACCGTCCGGTCCGTGAAATTCTGCGCTCGCACCGCGCACAGCAGGGTTACCGAAAAGTACGATGGCGGCGCGGCGCACACCGCACGTGGACGACATTGGGAGGCGGCGTGACAGCCATCGAGCAGACAGAGGCGGCACGCCCGAGGGGGACGCGCCTGCCGCGCCGTGCCCGACGGAACCAGCTGCTGGGCGCCGCGCAGGAAGTCTTCGTGGCGCAGGGCTACCACGCGGCCGCGATGGACGACATCGCCGAGCGGGCCGGCGTCAGCAAGCCGGTGCTCTACCAGCACTTCCCGGGCAAGCTCGACCTCTACCTCGCGCTGCTGGACCAGCACTGCGAGTCCCTGATCCAGGCGGTGCGCACCGCGCTCGCGTCGACGAGCGACAACAAGCAGCGCGTACGGGCGACCATGGACGCCTATTTCGCGTACGTCGAGGACGACGGCGGCGCCTTCCGCCTGGTCTTCGAGTCGGACCTGACGAACGAGCCCGCGGTGCGCGAGCGCGTCGACAAGGTCACGAACGAGTGCGCCGAGGCGATCTGTGACGTGATCGCCGAGGACACCGGTCTCTCGCGCGCGGAGTCGATGCTGCTCGCGTCGGGCCTCGGCGGACTCGCCCAGGTGGTGGCCCGGTCCTGGCTGCACAGCGACCGCAGCGTCCCGCGCGACCAGGCGGTCCAGCTGCTGACGTCGCTGGCGTGGCGGGGCATCGCCGGATTCCCGCTGCACGGCACGGAGCACCACTGAAAGCCTTCGGGTGATCCCGAAGGCTTTCGGGATCGCGAACGACCCGCACGCACGCGTGCGGGTCGTTTGTTCCCGCCCGATGTTCGCTGTTGGCGTTCTTGCGCGGAGCGTGTACGTCCCCTCACCGGGCTAATGTGTGCTGGGTACGGCGCGGAAGGTCGCGCACTTCACTGACCGTCGGAGGGACATAGCCGTGGAGGTCAAGATCGGCGTGCAGCACGCGCCCCGCGAGATCGTTCTGGAGAGCGGTCAGAGCGCCGAGGAGGTCGAGCGGGCGGTGGCGGAGGCCCTGGCCGGCAAGTCGCAGCTGCTGAGCCTGGTGGACGAGCACGGCCGCAAGGTCCTCGTCCCGGCTGACCGTCTCGCGTACGTCGAGCTCGGCGAGCCGGCTCCGCGCAAGGTGGGCTTCGGCGCGCTGTAGGCAGACAGACGAAGAGGGGCCCGGCGGCCGGAAGGCGCCGGGCCCCTCTTCGTGCGACGGGCAGGTGGGCGGGCAGGCACGTGGGCGGGATTTTTTCCGCCACGTATGGAGCATGAACGGCACCCGCAGGAGGATTGCATTCCGCAGGTCACGGGTATGACGGGCTACGACCGTAACGCGCAGTGTGGCCGTGTGGGAGGGACCCCATGATGTTGATCGAAGCGCTCGGCTCCGCTCTGCTCGGTCTCGTGCTGGCAGGAGTGGCGGCGCACCGCCTCTCCCACCGCCTGCCGAACCGTTCCCTGGTCCTCGCGACGGGCACCGCGGGAGCCCTCTTCGGCGCCTTCGTGACCCACACCGCGCTGGACCCCGGCAACATCCTGCTGATCCTCCTGGGCGCGACCGTGGTCTCGGTCGCCTCCCTGTCCCTGCTCCTGCGCCCGTCGGGAAGACTCCGCCGTTCGGCGACGGCGTGAGCGGAAGGCGCCCGTAGCGGCGCGGGCGGCTCCGTCACATGGGCGCAGCCGGCGAGCGCCACGCAGCACCAGCCGGAGCCGCAACCGCACCGCAACCGCAACCGCAACCGCAAGCGCAACCACTCAACGGTCCGAGCGCTACGCCGACGGTGCTACGCCGCCAACCCGAGCGCGGCCATCCGCTTGGTGTGCGCCTCGGTGATCCGGGAGAACATCCGCCCCACTTCGGCGAGGTCGAACCCGTCCGCGACGCCCCCGACGAGCATCGTCGACAGCGCGTCCCGGTCCGCGACGACCCGCTGCGACTGCGAGAGGGCCTCGCCCATCAACCGCCGCGCCCACAGGGCGAGTCGCCCGCCCACGCGCGGATCCGCGTCGATGGCCGCCCGCACCTTCTCGACGGCGAACCCGGCGTGCCCGGTGTCGTCCAGGACGGCCAGCACCAGCTCGCGCGAGTCCGTGTCGAGCCGTGCGGCCACCTCCCGGTAGAAGTCACTCGCGATCGAGTCGCCGACGTACGCCTTGACGAGCCCCTCCAGCCAGTCCGAGGGCGCCGTCTGCCGGTGGAAGCCGTCGAGCGCCGCGACGAACGGCTCCATCGCCAGCGTCGGCTCCTCGCCGATCTCCGTCAGCCGGTCGCGCAGCTTCTCGTAGTGGTGGAACTCGGCCGACGCCATCTTCGCCAGCTCCGCCTTGTCCGCCAGCGTCGGCGCCAGCTTGGCGTCCTCCGCGAGCCGCTCGAAAGCCGCCAGTTCGCCGTACGCGAGCGCGCCGAGCAGGTCGACGACCGCGGCTCGGTACTGCGGGTCGGCGGCGGCCTTCGTCCAGTCCTGGGCGGCGACACCGGTGTGCTCGACGGTGGGTTCGTCAGGGGTCTCGGAGGCGTTGTCGGGCTTGTCAGAGGTCGTCATGAAGCGCACAATAGCCCGCTCTCCGGACGGCGTAAGGCCCTGGTCAATCAGTGTGACGACGACTACGTGACCAAATCGGCCATCGCATGTGCACGATTCCGGGGTATGGTGGTAATGCGCCTGCTGGTACGACGGCACGTTGTGAGTGTGCCGTACCTCGACAGGCCGCACGTATGAGGATGCCCGGTCGGTGGCCCGATCGGCTCCGACCCGACAGCCCTCCTCGCCCGTACGGCACAGTGCGTACGGAGTTCGGAGGGGGACCCTCAGCGGTACGAGCGCTAGAGCGTCGGCAGTGGTCCCGTGCCATTACGGCTTAGCCCGTAAGGCAGCCGACGTCCCCAGCACGGTAGACGACACCCCGCGCTCGCCTCGCACCGCGCACACAGAAGAGGCAGCACCCTGACTACGACCTTCCGCGATCTCGGGATTCTGACCGAGACGGCCGAGGCCCTCGAAGCCGTCGGCATCATCAACCCCTTCCCCATCCAGGAGATGACGCTCCCGGTCGCCCTCTCGGGCTCCGACGTCATCGGCCAGGCCAAGACCGGCACCGGCAAGACGCTGGGCTTCGGCCTCCCGCTCCTCGAGCGCGTCACCGTCCCCGCCGACGTCGAGGCCGGCCGCGCCAAGCCCGAGGACCTGACCGACGCCCCGCAGGCGCTCGTCGTCGTCCCCACGCGCGAGCTGTGCACACAGGTCACCAACGACCTGCAGACCGCGGGCAAGGTACGCAACGTCCGCGTTCTCGCCATCTACGGCGGCCGCGCCTACGAGCCCCAGGTCGAGGCCCTCAAGAAGGGCGTCGACGTCGTCATCGGCACCCCGGGCCGGCTCCTGGACCTCGCGGGCCAGAAGAAGCTCAACCTCAGTCACATCAAGGCGCTCGTCCTCGACGAGGCCGACGAGATGCTCGACCTGGGCTTCCTGCCCGACGTCGAGAAGATCATCAACCTGCTGCCGGCCCGCCGCCAGACCATGCTGTTCTCGGCGACCATGCCGGGCGCGGTCATCAGTCTCGCGCGGCGCTACATGTCGCAGCCCACGCACATCAACGCCACCTCGCCCGACGACGCGGGCAGGACGGTCGCGAACACCAAGCAGCATGTGTACCGGGCGCACAACATGGACAAGCCCGAGATGGTCGCGCGGATACTGCAGGCCGAGGGCCGGGGACTGGTCATGGTCTTCTGCCGTACCAAGCGCACCGCGGCCGACCTCGCCGACCAGCTCAAGCAGCGCGGCTTCGCGGCCGGCGCGGTCCACGGCGACCTCGGCCAGGGCGCCCGCGAGCAGGCGCTGCGCGCCTTCCGCAACGGCAAGGTGGACGTGCTCGTCTGCACCGACGTCGCCGCACGCGGCATCGACGTCGAGGGCGTCACGCACGTCATCAACTACCAGTGCCCCGAAGAGGAGAAGACGTACCTGCACCGCATCGGCCGTACCGGCCGCGCGGGCGCCAAGGGCATCGCGATCACTCTCGTCGACTGGGACGACATCCCGCGCTGGCAGCTGATCAACAAGGCGCTGGAGCTCAAGTTCAACGACCCGCCGGAGACGTACTCCACCTCCCCGCACTTCTACGAGGACCTGAACATCCCCGCGGGCACCAAGGGTGTCCTGCCGCGGGCCGACCGCACCCGTGCGGGGCTCGACGCGGAGGTGCTCGAGGACCTGGGCGAGACGGGCGGACGCGGTGCGCGCGGCCGCGGTGACCGTGACCGTGACCGGGGCGACCGTGACCGGGGACGCGGACGGGGTGGCCGGGATGAGTCCCGCTCCGCCGACCAGGAGCGTCCGGACCGTACGCCCCGCCGTCGCCGTCGTACCCGTAGCGGGACCCCGCTGGACGCGAACGCCCCCGCCGAGGCGGTCGCCCCGTCGGAGGCCACCGCGGTCGAGGACGCCACCGCGACCCGCACCCCGCGCCGCCGTCGCCGCACCCGCGGCGGAGCGTCCGACGCGGCGCCGGCCACGGCGACCACGGCAGCGCCCGCGGTCGAGCCGGCCGTGACCGAGGCCGCGGAGTCGGCCGTCACGACGGCGGAGGGCCCGTCCCTCGACACCGAGACCCCGGCCAAGCCGCGCCGCCGCCGGACCCGCAAGTCCGCGGAGACGCCGGCCGCCGTGGAGACGGTCGTCGAGACCGCTCCGGTCACGCAGGCCGCTCCGGTCGCCGAGACCGCCCCGGAGGCGGGGGCCCCGGCCGCGAAGCCGCGCCGCACCCGCAAGACGGCTGCTGCGGCCCCCGCGGAGGCCGCCGTGGACACGGCCGAGGCCACCGAGGCCAAGCCGCGCCGCACCCGCAAGGCAGCTGCGGCTCCCGCAGCCGAAGCCGCCGTGGACACCGCGGAGGGCACGGTCACCAAGCCGCGCCGCACCCGCAAGACCGCGACCGCCGCTACGACCGCCCCCGAGACCGTGGCGGACACGGCCGAGGCCACCGCGGCCAAGCCGCGCCGCACCCGCAAGACGGCTGCCGCGGCTCCCGCAGCCGAGACAGTGGTGGACACGGTCGAGGCCACGGAAGCCAAGCCGCGCCGCCGCACCCGCAAGGCCGCCGAGCCCGCCGTGACCGCCGACATCCCGGCCCAGACGGTCCCGGAGCCGGATGCCGCCGAGGTGACCAAGCCCCGGCGGACGCGCAAGACGGCGAGCACCGCGAAGGCGGCCGAGGCGGCCGTGGACACCGCGGAAGGCACGGTCACCAAGCCGCGCCGCACCCGCAAGACCGCGACCGCCGCTACGACCGCCCCCGAGACCGTGGCGGACACGGCCGAGGCCACCGAGACCAAGCCGCGCCGCACCCGTAAGACGGCCGCCGCTGCTCCCGCAGCCGAGGTCGCCACGGACACGGCCGAGGCCAAGCCCCGTCGGCGTACCACCCGCAAGGCCGCCGAGCCCGCGGTGACCGTCGAGATCCCGGCCCAGGCGGACCAGGAGCCGAAGGCTGCCGCACCGCGCCGCCGGGCCCGCAAGACGGCCGCCGCGGAGCCCGCGGACAGCTGATCCCACACCGCGACGGCCCGGCCCCTCACCTGGGGCCGGGCCGTCGGTGTTCCCGGCACCGGCCCGTGGAAGCCGACGCCCGGCCGCACCCACCAGGAGCGCGGGGAACCACGCGCCAAGCCACGACGATCCCGCCGACACTCGACCCCGCCGCCACCCCGACAACGCCCTGCGGCACCCCCTGAGCCCCCCTCAGCACCCCTCGGCCCCCTACGACACCGCCCCGCCACCCCCGCCCGATACCCTCACCCCGTGAGCACCCGAGCCGTCTTCACCCCGCCGCCCGGCGCCCGCACCTACCCCCTGCGCACCGCTCGCGGCGAGTTCGCGGCCGTGGACTCGGCCGTGGCCCCCGGTGTCACCCCCAAGGGCACCGCGCTGCTGCTGCCCGGGTTCACGGGGAGCAAGGAGGACTTCACGCTGCTCCACGAACCGCTCGCCGCGCGCGGGTACCGGGTCGTGGCCGTGGACGGGCGGGGGCAGTTCGAGTCGGACGGACCACAGAGCGACGAATCCGCCTACACACGGGGTGAGTTGGCGCGGGACGTGCTCGCCCAGGCCGCCGCGCTCGGCACCCGCGTGCACCTGGTCGGGCATTCCCTGGGCGGTCAGATCGCACGCGCCGCCGTGCTGCTCGACCACGCCCCCTTCCTCTCCTTCACCCTCGTCTCCTCGGGCCCGGCGCAGATCTCCGACTCCCAGCAGCAGCGGGTGAAGCTGCTGCGGGACGCGCTCGGTGTGATGACGATGGAGGAGGTGTGGGACGCGATCCTGGCCATGGGCCCGCCGGAGGACGTCGGCGGCCCCGCCAAGGGCATCGGGGACGTCGTACAGCTGCGCCGCCGCTGGCTCGGCAACAAGCCTGCCCAACTCCTCGCGACGGGAAGCCAGTTGTGCACGGAGCCGGACCTGGTCGGCGAACTGGCCGCCGTCCCGCTGCCGTTCCACGTCCTGTCCGGCTCGCAGGACGACACCTGGCCGGTTCCTCTCCTGGACGACATGGCCGTACGGCTGCGTGCCCGCCGCACGGTGATCCCGGGAGCCGACCACTCCCCCAACGCCGACGAGCCCCTCCCCACGGCCCACGCCCTGGCCGACTTCTGGGACTCCCTCGGCGGCTAGGCGGTCAGTACTGCCCCTGCAGGTGCTCCCAGAACCCGTCCCGCAGTGCCCGCCGCAGATCCGCCTGCCCCCGCAGGGAGTACTGGAGACGCCCCTCCGCCTCCACCAGCAGGTCCTGGTCCACCGAGCCCGGCAGGTAGGGATACCCGGGAAGCAGGTCCTGCAGCGCCGCCCGCCCTCGCTCCGCCAGCCACTTCGCGGCGATCTGGGCGCCCACGAAACGGACGTCCTCACGGGCGGGCCGGGTGGTCGTCGCCTCGTAGGGCACAGCCGCCCGCCGGGAGACGTACGGCTTGAAGAAGTCGAGGTCGAGGGTGCGCTGGCTGTCGACCTCCCACAGAAGGGGTTCCGCCTGGTTGCGGCCCTCCGGTGCCTCGATGCCCCACAGGTGGACGCGGGCGCCGTACCCCTGGGCCGCCTCGACCGCCGAGACCAGGTCCTCGTCCCCGCCCAGGAGCGCCGCGTCGCTGATCGCGCGGTGCCGGGCCAGGGACTCCAGGTCGGAGCGGATCAGCGAGTCGACGCCCTTCTGCTGGTTGTTGGCGTTGAGGTTGCCCAACCGGACCTTGACGTCCGGGAGTTCGGCGATGGACTGCTGCTCCGTCGTGTGGATACGGCGTCTCGCGCCGTCGTACCAGTAGACCCTCAGCAGTCTGCTGTCCGCGAATATGGTCCGTGCCCGGTCGATGAGGGCCTCGATCAGGCCTTCGGCGTCGAGGTCGAAGGCGCGACGGTCCTCGGTGCCGGCGACGAGTCGTCCCGCGGCCGCGTAGAGGTATCCCGCGTCGACGAAGATCGCATGCGTCGAGGGCGTCTTCGCCACCTCGGCGAGCATGCGCGTGAGCAGCTCGTTGGTGCGGTCGATGCGGGCGCTCAGCGGCGCCAGGTCGTCGTTCATCGCCTCCATTGTCCCGGCGGTCACGCTGCGAACACAACCGGTCCCAAGGAGTCTCCGAAGACTCACTTACCGGTCAGTAGTTAGCTGTTCGAAAAATTTCTTTAGCGTAGGGAATGTTTGTAACACGCACCCCGTTGACTATCTGTGTACGCAGTAATTCTCCGCAGGAGGATGACCAGACGAAGGGAGAAGCCATGCGCTTCGAAATCATGCGACTCGACGACGTCGACGGCACGCCCGTGGACAGCACTGTCGTGGACGCCGCCTCCGTCAACCGGATCGTTCAGCAGGCCGCCGCCATAGGACAGCGGCTCTGGATCCGTCCGGCCGACACCTCGGCCTCATAACCCGAACAGTACAGACGCGGATCACCGCTGAAGCTTCAGAGCCCCCGCCCCAGGCACCGACGCCGGGCGGGGGCTCTGCGCATGCACGCGGGCCGCTCAGCTCCCCTGGATCACCTGGGTGATCCCGTTGATGATCTGCTGCACGGCGATGGCGGAGAGCATCATGCCCGCGAGCCGGGTCACCAGCACGACACCGCCGTCCTTGATGACCCGGATGATCAGCAGGGAGTACCGCATCACCAGCCACAGCACGACGTGGATGGCGAGGATCGCCGTCCACACCGAGACCTGCGTGGCGACGCTGTGGGCCTTCTGCACGGCCAGGATGACGGAGACGATCGCCCCCGGACCGGCCAGCAACGGCATGCCCAGCGGTACGAGCGCCACGTTGACGTCCTTGGTCTGCTTCGGCTCGTCGGTCTTGCCGGTGAGCAGGTCGAGCGCGATCAGCAGGAGCAGCAGCCCGCCCGCGATCATCAGCGCGGGCACGGAGACGTGCAGGTAGTCCAGGATCTGGTGGCCCAGGACGCCGAAGACGGCGATGACACCACCCGCCACGCAGACGGCCTGGAAGGCCATCCGCTTCTGCACCTTGCCGGGCCGGCCGGCGGTCAGCGCGAGGAAGATCGGGGTGATCCCGGGGGGATCCATGATGACGAACAGGGTGAGGAAGAGCGAGCCGAAGACGGCGACGTCGAACATGACGGAACTGGCCTTACAGAAAGGGGTGGAACACGGAGCCGGGCACGGGCACGGGGCACGGCCCGCGGCGCCGAGTGATGGGTGGAGCGGGGTCGGACCTCAGATTCCGCCGGTACCGGGGACGGGGAACGCACCCGTCGCCCGACGCGTGATCTCCCCGTACACCTCGGGGTCCGTCGTGTACTCGCCGAGGGCGACCGTCTTGCGGCTGCCGTGGTAGTCGCTGGAGCCGGTGACGAGCAGCCCCAGGTCGGCAGCGAGCCCGCGCAGCCGTACGCGCGTGTCCTCGTCGTGGTCCATGTGGTCGACCTCGATGCCGTCGAGGCCTGCGGCGGCCATCTCGGCGATCGCGGACTCCGGGACGGTGCGGCCGCGCTTGCTGGCACCCGGGTGGGCGAACACGGTGACCCCGCCCGCCCCCTTGACCAGCCGGATGGCCTCGAAGGGGTCAGTCTCGTGCTTCGGCACGTAGGCCCGGCCGCCGTCGGCCAGCCAGTCGCCCGTGAAGGCGTCGTCCACACTCGCTACGACCCCGAGCTCGACGAGCGCGGTGGCCACGTGCGGCCGTCCGACGGAACCGTCCCCGGCGATCCGCGCCACCTGCTCCCAGGTGACCGGCACACCCAGCTCCTGGAGCCTGGCCACCATCCCGCGCGCCCGGGGCACCCGGTCGTCGCGCACCAGTTCCCGCTCGGCGAGCAGCTCCGGCTCCTCGGGATCGAACAGGTAGGCCAGCAGGTGCATGGACACCCCGTCGATCCGGCAGGACAGCTCGGCCCCGGTGACGAGCGTCAGCCCGGCGGGCAGCGCGGCGATGGCCTCGCCGTACCCGCGGGTCGTGTCGTGATCGGTGAGGGCGACGACGTCCAGTCCGGCAGCGGCGGCGTTGCGCACCAGCTCGGCGGGCGTGTCGGTGCCGTCGGACGCGGTGGAGTGGCAGTGCAGATCGACACGCACGACACGGACTCCAGACGCTGACGGAACAGAAGAGGACGCTCAAGGATAACCGGATTTTCCGACTCCCCCGTCACACTCGCAGCCGGGGTACGCCCCCTACACTCAGGGCTTCAGCAGGCGCGGCGACAGCGCCCCGCAGGGCACCAGTTCCACTTCCGCCCCCGCGTCCCGCAGATCCGTCAGCACCAGTTCGTCGTACATCAGCAACCCGGACTGCTCGGGCCACACCACGGCCCACAACCACAGCCCCAGCGCCTCCCCCGCGAACACCGCCCGGTCCTCAGGCGCCCCGGAGACATGCCACAGCGGAGTCGGCCGGCCGGCGGCGAGCACCTTCGCCTGCGGCGGCTTCTCCACGCTCATGTAGGGCCCCGGATCCGGCCCGTCGATTCCCGCATAGCGCGCCCCGAGCCCGACCCCGAGCTCCTCGGCCACGAGAATCAGCTCGCCGACGCCCCCGAGCGGTCCGGGTCCCGTGCACGCCACGGCCGTGGCGCGACCGCCGCTGCGGTCGTCACCGGCGCAGGCCACTCCCGTGAACAGCCAGCCCACCGGCAGCGGCCACGGCATCCACACCGGTACCTGCGTGCGGTGCACCACGACATCGAGGGCCTCGACGCTGGGCGGGATCACGGGCTGCATCGGATGCACCGTCCCGTGCACATCGCACTGCCAGGAATCGGCGAAGAGTCCGGGAGCCCTGACCCGGCCACCACACTTCGGGCAACTGGGTTCGCCCCTCATAGAGCCCCACGGTCCTACCCTCACTCCGCCACGTCAAGGACGATCACCCGTCCGGACGGAACGGGTTCCCCCGGGCCTCACCAGGCAGAACTAGATGTAACTTGCATTAATTAGCCGCTCTAACTTACTATGTGCATATACCAACTATCTCAAGGAGTGGAGGACCGACCATGGACCCCTTCGATGCGGGAGCCGGCGGCATCCTGCGCCAGCCGAAGGCCGTATGGGCGACGGCGGGCGCCTCCGTCGTCGCCTTCATGGGCATCGGGCTCGTGGACCCGATCCTGCCGTCGATCGCCCAGGGCCTGGACGCCACGGCGAGCCAGGTCTCCCTCCTGTTCACCTCGTACTTCCTGATCACCGCGATCGCGATGCTGGTCACCGGCTTCGTCTCCAGCCGCATCGGTGGCAAGAAGACCCTGCTGCTCGGCCTCGCCCTCGTCGTGGCCTTCGCGGGGCTCGCGGGCACCTCGGGCTCGGTCGGGGAACTGGTCGGCTTCCGGGCCGGCTGGGGCCTCGGCAACGCCCTGTTCGTCTCCACGGCCCTCGCCGTCATCGTCGGCGCGGCGGCCGGCGGCAGCGCGGCGGCGATCCTGCTGTACGAGTCCGCCCTCGGCCTCGGCATGGCGTGCGGGCCGCTGCTCGGCGCCCTGCTCGGCGACGCCAGCTGGCGCTACCCGTTCTTCGGCACGGCCTTCCTGATGGCGATCGGCTTCCTGTGCGTCACGGTGTTCCTGAAGGAGCAGCCGAAGCCGACCCGCAAGACGTCCCTGCTCGACCCGCTCAAGGCGCTCGGCCACGGCGGGCTCGCGTCGGCCGCGGTCTCGTCCTTCTTCTACAACTACACGTTCTTCACCGTGCTGGCCTTCACGCCGTTCGTGCTGGACATGACCCCCTACAAGTCGGGTGCCGTGTTCTTCGCCTGGGGCGTGCTGCTCGCCGTCTTCTCGGTGTTCGCCGCGCCGCGTCTGCAGGAGCGGTTCGGTTCACTGAAGGTGCTCGGCGGTTCGCTCGTCCTGCTCGCGCTCGACGTGCTCGTCCTCGGCTACGGCGACCACACCACGGCCATCGTCTGCACGATCCTGTCCGGCGCCTTCATCGGCGTGAACAACACGGTCTACACGGAGCTGGCGCTCGGCGTGTCGGACGCCCCGCGGCCCGTGGCGAGCGCCGGCTACAACTTCGTGCGCTGGTTCGCGGCGGCCGCGGCGCCCTACTTCGCGCCGAAGATCGAGGAGTGGACGAACATCCACATCCCGTTCGTGGTGGCGGCGGTGACCGCGGTGCTCGGCGCGCTCGTGGTCGTCGTACGGCGCAAGGCGCTCACACACGAGGCGGAGGAACTGGAGCCGAAGCACGCGGTCGAGGACAGTGTCGCCGTCTTCGCCAACTGACGGCTTCCGGCCACCACTTGGTGACCTTGCTCACGCGAAGGTCACTCCAGCGGGACGGACTTGCGGGACGGATCCCTCAGGTCCGTCCCGTTCGTCAGCCAGCGCTCCTGGAGGGCCTGGGCGCCGTGGACGCGCTTCCAGGCGGCCTCGTTCGGCGTCATGGGGAGCAACGGCAGGAAGTGGACCGGGTCGAGGGGCTCGTCGAGCTCCAGGTCCTCGACAAGGCCGCCCGGCTCGGCGACCAGGACCGAGGTGAACGGGGCGCCGGGCCACAGCGGTTCACCCACGTCGAGCGAGGCGCCCGGAGCCACGACCACGCCCTCGACCTGCGGGGACGCGGCGAGCACGGCGAGCGGGCGGAGCACCTTGTCGGTGTCGGCGAGGCCGGACCGTACGGACAGCAGCAGTTCGGCGCGCGGACCTTTGACGGGGTCGGCGAGCATCGCGGAGGGGTCGCCCATCGGCTGGGCCGACATGCCGAGGGTGGTGTAGCGGACGACGTCCCCGTCGGTGAAGCGGAGCACCTCGATACGGTCCGTACCGAGGAAGGTGACGGCCGCGCGCGCGTCCGGCTCGCCCAGTGCGCTGCGCAACCGGGCCTCGACCAGAGGAAGAACATCTGCCATGCCGCGAGCATAGAACTCGTCAGTACCGGGCAAAGCAGCGCCTTGACACTTCGGCCTGCTGGTACTCTGGCCCGGTCGTCGGGGCAGCACGCAGAAGCGTCGCGATCGAGTCCCGACGCCTGTGAGACTCCCTTACGGGAATGGATCGTCCCTTACGAGGGACCGGCCGGAGGAGGTGGGGCTGTCATGGATCGAAGTCGACCTGGTAGTACCACTCGTTCTTCCGGCCGCTGATGCAGCTCTGTGACTTTCGGCAACCGCCGCCTCTCACGTTCGCGTCTTCGTGCGGAAGAGCACTTCGTTCGTTTTGCCTGATCTGCCTGATCACCAGCAGTAGCTGAATCAGTAACGAAGTTCGCCACCGCGATGGTGCGGTGCTCCCCGCTTTGTGGACGTGCCAAACACCCTTCCCCTGCCTCAAGGGCGGGGAGACCCCTTGCAGGACGTCCTCATTCCGGGTAGTTCCACCCGTCGCCGGGGCCCTTTGTTGCCCGTCACGAAGGAGCCTGCCATGTCGATGATCCGTGACCTGCGTGCCGCCGTGCGCCCGTCGCGTCCCTCGCTGCGCAAGGACACCGGCGCGTACGACGCGACGCGCGACCCCTCGACGCCCTCCGCCGTCGTCGACTGCGCCGTCTACCGCGACGGCCGGCGCGTGCAGACCGACCAGCAGCTGAGCCCGCACGAGGCGATGCGCCAGGTGCGCCGCGACGGCGGGTTCGTGTGGATCGGCCTGCACGAGCCGAGCGAGGCCGAATTCTCCGGTATCGCCGGGGAGTTCGGGCTCCACCCGCTCGCCGTCGAGGACGCCGTGCAGGCCCACCAGCGGCCCAAGCTGGAGCGCTACGACGACTCCCTGTTCACCGTCTTCAAGACCATCCACTACGTCGAGCACGACGAACTCACCGCCAACAGCGAGATCGTCGAGACCGGCGAGGTCATGTGCTTCACCGGCCGGGACTTCTTCATCACCGTCCGGCACGGCGGCCAGGGCTCGCTCAGGGCGCTGCGGCACCGCCTCCAGGACGACCCCGAACTGCTCGCCAAGGGCCCCTCGGCGGTGCTGCACTCGATCGCCGACCATGTCGTCGACGGTTATGTCGCGGTCGCCGACGCGGTGCAGGACGACATCGACGAGGTGGAGACCGAGGTGTTCACCCCGGGACGCGGCGGCAAGGTCTCGCGGGGTGTCGACTCGGCGCGGATCTACCAGCTCAAGCGTGAGGTGCTGGAGTTCAAGCGGGCCGTCGCCCCGCTGCTGCGGCCCATGCAGCTGCTCAGCGAGCGGCCGATGCGGCTCGTCGACCCCGACATCCAGAAGTACTTCCGGGACGTCGCCGACCACCTCGCCCGCGTCCAGGAGCAGGTCCTCGGCTTCGACGAGCTGCTCAACTCGATCCTCCAGGCCAACCTCGCGCAGGCGTCCGTCGCCCAGAACGAGGACATGCGGAAGATCACCTCCTGGGCCGCGATCATCGCCGTACCGACGATGGTGTGCGGGGTCTACGGCATGAACTTCGACTACATGCCGGAGACCCACTGGAAGCTCGGCTATCCGGTGATCATGGCGATCACCGGTGTCATCTGCCTGGGCATCCACCGCACCCTCAAGCGCAACGGCTGGCTCTAGGGTGGGCCTCATGACAAGTGAGCTGCTCGACCGGGCCCTCGTCGAGGAGGCCACGAAGAAGTCCGGCCTCATCTGGGTCGAGGGACCCGGCGGCCCGGCCCGCGCCCTGTGGCACGTGTGGCACGAGGGCGCCGCGTGCCTGGTCGGTGACGGGCCCGGAGAGCAGCCACTGCCGGGGCTGACCGACGGGGGCACCGCCGAGGTGACCGTCCGCAGCAAGGACAAGGGGGGCCGGCTGGTCTCCTGGACGGCGAAGGTCATCCAACTGGCGCCCCGGTCCGAGGCCTGGGGGGCGGCGGTCGGCGAGCTCAAGGGGAAGCGGCTGAACGCCCCCGACGGCGAGGCGATGACGGACCGTTGGTCCCGCGAGTGCCGGGTGCTCCGGCTCGAACCGACCGGGGTCACGTCGGCGCTCCCGGACGGCGACCTCGCCGAACCGCCGCTGCCGACACCGGCGACCACGCGCGAGCCGATCCCGGCGGGCCTTCCGCGGCTGCTGATGAAACGCCGCAAACGCTAGAAAGCGGCGGTCTTTCGGGACGTCGGCAAGTCGCGTCAGGACCTCGGCAGCGGCGTCATGATGTCGGCAGCTGCTTGCCGTAGTCCACGGTCTCGTCCTTCTCCGGCTCGGTCAGGGGGAAGTTCTTGCCCCAGGCCGAGAAGGTCAGGGTGCCCGCGCCGCCCGCCCGGGCCAGGCGCAGGGGGTAGGGCTGACCCTCCAGGGAGACGTCCAGCGTGCCGCCGTCGCCCTTGTCACCCGTGATGCGGATCGTGCGGGTACCCGCCTGCTCGTGGTGGCCGTCGGTGTCCAGGCTGCCGTGCAGTGTCAGAAGTCCGTCGAGGAGAACGTCCTTGTCCGTGAAACCGCTGAACTTCTTGTACGCCGGGTCGCCCGACGGCACCTTCACGTACTTGCCGTCGAGCTTGTCGGCGGCCGCGTCCGAGTCGTCGCCCTTGCCGTCGGCCTGCGTCCAGAAGTCCGCGCCGGCCTTCAGATACAGCTCCTCACCGATCCGCAGCAGCTGGAAGGTGGTCCCCTCCGCGGTGACCGAACCCGAGCCGCCTTCGGAATTCAGGCGCATGTCGAGTCTGTACGTGCGCCCGCTGGTGACCACGTTTCCCGACAGGCGCAGCGCGTGGGCGGACCCGGCGGCCGCTCGCGTCTTCGACTGGATCTGGGCGGCGGGCAGTTTGCCGACCCCGTTGGTGCCGGCGTCGGGGTCCTCGCTGCAGCCCGTCAGGCCCGTTCCCGTCACGACCAGGGCACACATCGCGCCCACCACAACGGTCCTGCGGGCTCGGCCCTGGGGAATCGCGGTCACAGGTGGGGCTGCCTTTCCGACGAGGGTCCTTCAGCGGCGTACGGCAGCGTACCGGGGCCCCGGGCCCCGGGCGGAGCCAGACCGTCCGGACGCCTCACCAGGGCGTATCCGATCGGTACGGGCTAGCCTTAAGCCCTCCCGAGCGGGCAATCCGGACAAGGAACGACGAACGCAACACCCCGTACGCAAGCCCGCGGTACGCGGCCTCGTATGCAAAGGAAACACAGCCATGGCAGCGGGAGCCCCCCGGATCTTCGTCTCGCACCTCGCCGGCGTCGCCGTCTTCGATCCCAACGGCGACCAGGTGGGCCGCGTGCGCGATCTGGTCGTCGTGCTGCGCGTCGGGCGCAGGCCACCACGCGTGCTCGGCCTGGTCGTCGAACTCTCCACCCGGCGCCGCATCTTCCTGCCCATGACCCGGGTCACGAGCATCGAGTCCGGACAGGTCATCACCACCGGCGTGCTCAACGTCCGCCGCTTCGAGCAACGGCCCACCGAGCGCCTGGTCTTCGGCGAGCTCCTCGACCGGCGGGTCACGCTCGTGGAGACGGACGAACAGGTCACCGTCCTCGACGCGTCGGTGCACCACCTGCCGGCCCGCCGGGACTGGGAGATCGACCGTGTCTTCGTCCGCAAGGGCGGCAAGGGCGGGGCGTTCCGGCGCAAGGGCGAGGCGCTGACCGTCGAGTGGTCCGCCGTCACCGGCTTCACGCTGGAGGAGCACGGACAGGGCGCCGAGAGCCTCCTCGCCACCTTCGAGCAGCTGCGCGCGGCCGACCTCGCCAACGTCCTGCACCACCTCTCCCCCAAGCGGCGCGCCGAGGTGGCCGCGGCTCTCGACGACGACCGCCTGGCCGACGTACTGGAAGAGCTCCCCGAGGACGACCAGATCGAGATCCTCGGCAAGCTGAAGGAGGAGCGGGCCGCCGACGTCCTGGAGGCCATGGACCCGGACGACGCGGCCGACCTGCTCTCCGAGCTCCCCACGGAGGAGCAGGAGCGGCTGCTGAGCCTGATGCAGCCGGGCGACGCGGCCGACATGCGGCGCCTGATGGCCTACGAGGAGCACACGGCCGGCGGTCTCATGACCACCGAGCCGATCGTCCTACGGCCCGACGCGACCGTCGCCGACGCGCTCGCCCGTGTCCGCAACGCCGACCTCTCCCCGGCCCTGGCCGCCCAGGTCTACGTGTGCCGCGCGCCCGACGAGACGCCGACCGGCAAGTACCTCGGCACGGTCCATTTCCAGCGGCTGCTGCGCGACCCCCCGTACACCCTCGTCAGCTCCATGGTCGACGACGACCTCCAGGCCCTCGACCCGGACGCGACGCTGCCGGTGATCGCCGGGTTCTTCGCGACGTACGACATGGTCGCGGCGCCCGTGGTCGACGACTCGGGCTCGCTGCTCGGCGCGGTGACCGTGGACGACGTGCTCGACCACATGCTGCCCGAGGACTGGCGGGAGACGGAGTTCGACGCGGAGGGGGTGGTCCGGGATGACGCCTGAGCGCGAGACCCCGAGCCGCGAGCGCACCCCTTCCGGTACCCGCGAGCGCACCCCGTCCGGTGCCACGGCGGCCGGCCGTCCCCGCACCCGACTCGACCAGCCGCGCTCGCCGCGGCGCAGGCTGCTCCCCGAATGGGACCCGGAGGCCTTCGGACGGCTCTCCGAACGGATCGCCCGCTTCCTGGGCACCGGGCGGTTCATCGTCTGGATGACGGTCGTCATCATCGCGTGGGTCCTGTGGAACATCTTCGCGCCGGGCCCTCTGCGCTTCGACAACTACCCGTTCATCTTCCTCACGCTGATGCTGTCCCTCCAGGCCTCCTACGCCGCCCCGCTGATCCTGCTCGCGCAGAACCGGCAGGACGACCGGGACCGGGTCAACCTCGAACAGGACCGCAAGCAGAACGAGCGGTCCATCGCGGACACCGAGTACCTGACCCGTGAGATCGCCTCGCTCAGGATCGGCCTCGGAGAGGTGGCCACCCGTGACTGGATCCGCTCGGAGCTCCAGGACCTGATGAAGGAACTGGAGGCACGGCAGCACGACGGGCATGTCACATTCCCGACAGAACGGTCGGATCGGCCGTCGGGACGTGACGTAGAAGACCGTTGAGAGCCGTACAGGGGTTCCTGTACGGCGCCGTACCATCGTCTGTATGGCTAGCGAAGACGCGGTGCGCGAGGCACTGGCGACGGTGAACGACCCCGAGATCAACCGCCCCATCACCGAACTCGGGATGGTCAAGTCGGTCGACATCGGCGCGGACGGGGCGGTCGCGGTCACCGTGTACCTGACGGTCTCCGGCTGCCCGATGCGCGAGACGATCACGCAGCGCGTGACGGACGCGGTCGCGGCCGTCGAGGGCGTCACGCGCGTCGACGTCACGCTCGACGTGATGAGCGACGAGCAGCGCAAGGAGCTGGCCACGGCTCTGCGGGGCGGCCAGACCGAGCGCGAGGTCCCCTTCGCGAAGCCGGGGTCCTTGACCCGCGTGTACGCGGTCGCCTCCGGCAAGGGCGGCGTCGGCAAGTCCTCGGTGACGGTGAACCTGGCGGCCGCGATGGCGGCGGACGGCTTGAAGGTCGGTGTCGTGGATGCCGACATCTACGGCCACTCGGTACCGCGCATGCTGGGCGCCGACGGTCGTCCGACCCAGGTCGAGAACATGATCATGCCGCCGTCCGCGCACGGCGTGAAGGTCATCTCGATCGGCATGTTCACGCCGGGCAACGCCCCCGTCGTCTGGCGCGGCCCGATGCTCCACAGGGCCCTCCAGCAGTTCCTGGCGGACGTGTACTGGGGCGACCTGGACGTGCTGCTCCTGGACCTTCCCCCCGGCACGGGCGACATCGCGATCTCGGTGGCCCAGCTGGTCCCGAACGCGGAGATCCTGGTGGTGACGACCCCGCAGCAGGCCGCGGCGGAGGTCGCGGAACGGGCCGGCTCGATCGCCGTCCAGACCCACCAGAAGATCGTCGGCGTGGTCGAGAACATGTCCGGCCTGCCGTGCCCGCACTGCGGCGAGATGGTCGACGTCTTCGGCACGGGCGGCGGCCAGACGGTCGCGGACGGCCTCACCCGCACGACGGGAGCGACGGTCCCGGTCCTCGGCTCCATCCCGATCGACGTCCGCCTCCGCGAGGGCGGCGACGAGGGCAAGCCGGTGGTGCTGACCGACCCGGACTCTCCTGCCGGGGCGGCTCTGCGGGGGATCGCGGGGAAGCTGGGGGGACGGCAGCGGGGGCTTTCGGGGTTGTCCTTGGGGATCACTCCCAGGAACAAGTTCTGAGTCACATGCGCTGAAGCGGGGTCCCACGGGCCAGGTAAGGTCCGTGGAATGCCGAGAGTCAAAGTCAGCGTCGTCGTTCCCGTCTACAACACCGGGAAGTACGTCGACGAGTGCGCGCCGTCGCTGCTGGGGCAGAGTCTGCCCGCCGACGAGTACGAGGTCATCTACGTCGACGACGGCTCGACGGACGACACGCTGACCCGGCTGGAGAAGATCGCCGACGCGCACCCGAACGTCCAGGTGCACACCCGGCCGAACTCCGGCTGGCCGGGCGCACCGCGCAATCTCGGCATGCGGCACGCGCAGGGCGAGTACATCCAGTTCGTCGACCACGACGACACCCTCGGGCCCGAGGCCCTGGAGCGGCTGTACGAGCACGCGCAGCGGAACGACGCCGATGTGGTGCTCGGCAAGATGTCCAGCACGATGGTGCGGCCGCGGCGGCTGTTCCGGCACACGGTGGGCGCCTGCACGATCGAGAACGACGAGCTCATGCAGAGCATGTCGCCGCACAAGATGTTCCGGCGCGCCTTCATCGAGGAGCACGGTCTGCGCTTCCCCGAGGGCCCCTGGATCCTGGAGGACCTGGCCTTCGTCAGCGCCGCCTATCTGAAGGCCGAGCGGATCGCGGTGCTCGCCGACTACCCCTGCTACTACTGGATGAAGCGGGACGACGGCGGCAACAACACCCAGCACCGGTTCAACGCGCGCCACGGGTTCTGGTCCAACTGCCGGACCATCGTCCGCCAGATCAAGGACGGCACGACCCCGTCCGACGACGTCGACGCGCTGCAGAACCGCCTCCTGCACCGCCTCTACCACGTAGAGATCCTCTCCCGCACCCGCGAACCCGAGATCCTCCGCGAGGACCCCGCCGAGCAGCGCGAGCGCTTCGAGGCGGCCCGAAAGCTTGCCGTCGAGGAGTTCCCGGCCGCCGTACGCGAAGGCCTCCCCACCGTGTCCCGCCTCCGCGCCGAACTCCTCGAACGCGGTGACTTCGACGGGGCCGTCGCCCTCGCCGAGCGCGTCCGTGAGGTCAAGGCACGCAGCGCGGTCGGCGGGCTTCGGTGGGAGGACGGCCGGCTGGTCGCCGACGTCACGCTGGACCTGGTACGCGGGGACGGCGAGCCGCTGGTGCTGATCGAGCGGGACGGGAAGCGGTGGCTGGACCCGGAGCTGCTCGCCGGGGTGCCGGGGACCGAGGACGGCTGGGAGGTCCGCGATCCGTTCCGGCTGGCGTACGCCGAACTGGTCGTCAAGGACCGCGACCGGGAGGACTGGTGGTACCCGGAGGGTGATCTGGAGGTGCGGCTGGAGCCCTGCGGCGAGGGGCGCTCGCGGCTCGTCGCGTCCGGGCGGCTGAGCCTGGACCCCGAACGGCTCGCGGGCGGGCGGCCGTTGGAGCGCGGTGTGCACGACGTGTGGGCGTACGTCCAACTGCTGGGCGTGGACCGGATGGTCCGCCTCACCGGCGACGGCACTCCGGGCGCCCCGGCCGCGGGCCCGGCGCTGACCGGCGGGCGGCTCGCGCTGCCGTACTGGACGGGCAGCGGGCAACTCGCCCTCGACGTGGACCAGCGCCAGCGACGGCTCGGCTCCGACACGGCCGCTGCCGCCGCGGCGAACTCCGGACGCGGGGAGCGGTCGCTTCCGCTGCCTTACGTGGCGGCGGCGACGGACAGCGGCCCGGCTCGCCTCAAGGTCACCGTGTCCGCCCTGACGGTGGACGCCGAGCTGGTCCCCGGTGGGGGTGGGAAGACGGCCGCGCTGCGGCTGCCCGCCCGGCTCAAGCTCCCGGCCGGACGGCACCCGGTCAGCCTTCCGAAGACCGACGCCCCGCTCGCCTACGCCGTCGTCCGTGACGGCGCCCTGCTGCGCCTTGAGGGCCCGGCCCACGAGACCGGCACCGGGCGCCGGCTGCTCGACGCGGTCGCCGACAACCGCCAGGTCCGGCGGGTACGGCGACGACTCGGCCGATAGACAGCCCGGCAGGACGGTCGTGGGGCACCGCACGGACCCTCGGTGCCCCACCGCGCGCTACGCGTACGCCGAGATGTCCTTGATCATCGCGAATCCGAGCCCGTACGCGCTCATGCCTCTCCCGTACGCCCCCACGTGCACCCCCTCCTGGGTGGAGCCCGCGAGCACCCAGCCGAACTCCGACTCCCGGTAGTGGAACGGCGTGGGCACGCCGTCCACCGGGAGGGACAGGGTGGACCAGTCGGGTCCTTCGAGGTCGTCCGCCAGGACCCAGGCCGTCTCGGTCTGCTGGTCCAGCCAGTCGTCGCGCAGGGAGTGGTCCATCTGTCCGGGCCAGGTGAACGACAGCAGCCCCACCCCGGCCAGCCAGGCGGCGGAGGAGACCGACGTGGCCTCCAGCAGCCCCGTGCCGTCCGCGCTCCTGCGGGACGGGTTCGCGGCGACGGTCACCACGACCGCGAACTTCTCCTTCGGCTCCCCCGTGGAGCCCGCCTCGTTCTTCACCGAGGGCTCGTCACCGTGGCCGATCGACCCGTGCTCGACGGCCCCGTCGGCCGACGTGCCGACTTGCATCAGCCAGCGCGGCCCCGTGAAGGCCTCGTCGAGGCCGTACCAGGGGAAGGGCGCCTGAAGGTAGCCGTCGACCGTGCGCCGGGCGAAGGGAACCTGCTGGCCACCCTCCGCGGCCGGCGCCTGCGCGACTGCCCCACTCGTCGTCTCCATGTGCCGGACGCCTCCTACTAGCTCTCGTCGGACCGGACCGGCCCGCCCCCCTTCGGGCGGCGTCGCTGGTTCGCGTACGGCCCGCACAACAACTCGGCAGCATAGCCACACCGCTCCGAGCTGCGGGGAAACCGCCCGGCGCGCGGGGCGCACGGAGGGTGGCTTCAGGCCGTACGGGGGCCGTGCGCGGTGAGAGCGCGGTATGAAACGCGTCACGTACGACGTCACGTACGACGGGAAAAGGCGCCCGCGAGCTCAACTGCTCGGCAGGCGCCTTCCGGTGGGGCGTACGGCTCAGGTGGCGTCCGCGTCGAAGGGCGGGCGGTCGTCCTTGCCGAGCTCCTCGGGCTTCTTGGTCATGTCGATCCGGCCACCGGAGGAGGACGAGGAAGGCGAGGTGTCCGTGCTGTGCACCGCGTCGGTGACCTCGGCCATCTCCTTCTTCAGGTCGAAGCCGTTGCGGATCTCCTTGAGCCCCAGCTCGTCGTTGTCCAGCTGCTTGCGGATGAACGTCTTGGGGTTGAGGTCCTCGAACTCGAAGTCCTTGAACTCCGGGCCCAGCTCCGAACGGATGTCCTGCTTGGCGCTCTCCGAGAACTCGCGGATCTTGCGCACGGTCCGCATGACGTCCTGGATGACCTTCGGGAGCTTGTCCGGACCGAAGACGAGCACGGCGAGGACAACGAGCGTGATCAGCTCGAGCGGTCCTATGTCATTGAACACCTGAAGCTCCTTGCGATGTCCTCGGTCCTCGGCCCTCGGTGGTCTGTGCGGTCTTCCGTGGTCCGGGCCGGGTCCACGGTACCTGGGGATCCCGTACGACCGGTACTGCCCCGAGGGCTCCGAGTCCGTGCGGGTGGGCGGTTTTCCTGGTTGTTTGCCTTGTGGCGCGGGATTCGGGGGCGCCTCTACGAGGTTTCTGTCATCGCTTCAGCCGCCATCTGAGGATCCGAGGACCAGCGAAAGACTCCTTTCCCTGCCGTCGCGCTTCACGGTGAGCCGCAGGCGGTCGCCGGGGCGGTGGGCGCGGGTCCTCACGATGAGCTCGTCGCCGGAGTGGATACGGCGGCCGTCGACCTCGCTGATGACGTCGCCCGCCCGGAGTCCGGCCCGGTCGCCCGGACCGCCCTCGGTCACGGCGGGTCCGCCGTCGCTGCCCTTCGTCCCTATGCGGGCGCCGTCGCCCGTGTAGTCCATGTCGAGGGTGACTCCGATGACGGGATGGGTCGCCCTGCCGGTGTTGATCAGTTCTTCCGCGACCCGCTTGGCCTGGTTGACGGGAATGGCGAAGCCGAGACCTATCGAACCGGCCTGTCCGGTCCCGGAGCCAGTGCCGTCGTCGGCGGAACGGATGGCGGAGTTGATGCCGATGACACGGGCCCGGGAGTCGAGGAGGGGGCCGCCGGAGTTGCCGGGGTTGATGGGCGCGTCGGTCTGCAGGGCGTCGACATACGACACGTCGCTCCCCTCCCCGCTCTCGCCTCCGGCGGTGATGGGCCGTTCCTTCGCGCTGATGATCCCGGAGGTGACGGTGCCCTCCAGGTCGAAGGGGGCGCCGATGGCGACGACGGGGTCGCCGACCTGGACGCTGTCGGAGTTGCCGAGGGGCATGGGCCGCAGCCCGCCGACACCGCGCACCTGGACGACGGCGAGGTCGTAGCCGCTGTCCCGCCCCACGACGGTGGCCACGGCGGTGTCCCCGCTCTGAAAGGTCACCGATATCTCGCCGTCGGCGCCGGCCGGCTCCACGACGTGGTTGTTGGTGAGGATGTGACCCCGCCCGTCCAGCACGAACCCGGTCCCGGTCCCGGACTCCTCCGCCCCGCTCACATGCAGGGTCACGACGCTGGGCAGCGACCTCGCGGCGATCCCGGCGACAGTGCCCGGCGCGCGCCCTGCGGGCTCCTCCTCGGCCTGCGGCAACTCCACGACGTCACCTCCCATGCCGTTGCGCTCCAGATACGCCCCTACGACCCCACCGATCCCGCCCGCCACGAGCGCGAGCAGGAGAGCACCGGTGAGAAGCGCCCGCCGGGCTCGGCGACGCCGGGCGCCAACGGTGTCCACCACGGCACCGGTCTGCTGGAGGGGGGCGGGGACGGGGGCCCAGGGGTCGTAGTTCTGCCAGGGGTTCGGGGTGGCCGGCGCCGGGGGTGAGACCGGGGGCCGGCCGGCTGGGGGTGCCGTGGCGGTCGCCGGGAAGGGGGTGGGCGCGTCCATGGATGAGGCCGAGTCCTGGGCGGAGTCGGACGGCTGCCCCTGCGGGGGTCGCGTGTCGGACGGCGAGGGTGCGGCTGGGGCGACGCTCGCGGCCGACGCAGGGGGGCGACCCGGCGGCGGTGGGGCGAGCGCGCCGAGGGGTGCCGGAGGGGCGGTGACGGGGTGGGACGGTTGGGCCGCCGGGGGGTGGGCGGGCCCGTCGAGGTGCGGTCCTGGGGCCGGGACCGGGGCGTCACCCGGCGGAACCGCTGCGTCGGGGTGCGGTGAGGGCGTGGGTGTGCCCTGCCCTTGCCGCGGTGCGGGCGTCGGGGGCGCCGACATCGCCGTGCCCTGACCCTCCGACCCAGTCGGTGTCGGTATCCCCGTTCCATGCGTGGCTGTGGTCGTCGCCGGGTGCTGGACCCGCGGGGCGGGGGCCCAGGGACCCGGCACGCCGTAGGGCGGGGTGCTGGAGGAGTCGTAGTCCTGCGGCGGCTCGGGGCGGTCCGGGGCGGGCAACTCGAAGTCGTCCGCGGCCGCCGGTCCGTCCGTCTTCGCACCGGACGCCCGGTCTTCCGGTGGCCCGAGCAAGAAGTCACCGTCGGCCCCCGTCGGGCCGGTCCTCGGCGCAGCCCCCTCGCCTGGCCCGGAAACCGCCCTCGGCTTGCCCTCGTCCATGCTCCCCCCACAGTTGACCGGCCGCGGTGCGCGGCACGTCGACCTGTCTGTGGATTCAACCAGGTTCGGGCGCCGCGGAGCAGGGCGCCGGTCAGCGGGCGGTGCTGGGGGGAGGGGGCGCCGACGGGGTGGGGGAGACGGGTGCGGCGAGGAAGCCGGCGGTGGTGAGGTCCGGCGGTGTGGACAGGGACGTCAGGGTGAGCGGCGGGGAGGCACTGAGCGGACGTATGAGAGGGGACATCGCGGCGGCTCCGGCGACGACGGGCGCCGTCAGGGAGTGCAGGGCCGCCTGCTGCACCTGGGCGGGGATGCCCGGCAGCAGCGGGGCGGACGCGGTGGTCGGGGCGACCGGTGTGTCACCCGTCGTCCGCTGTCCCTGGTCCTGCGCGAGGAGCGGACCCACGCCACGGCGGCGCTGGCTCTCCGCCACCGCGGCTCCCGTGCCCGCCGTGCGTGCCGGTGTCACATTGCTGCCGGCCCCGCGGGCGTCGGTGTCGCCCGGTACCCCGGTGGTGACGCCGCCCAGCGCGATCGCGGCCAGCGACACCGCCCCGGCGGCGACGACCGCGAACCGCATGCCGCGCGAGGCCGAGCGGTCGGTCTCGTGACGGCTGACGTCATGGATGCGGAAGCCCCGGCCCGCGGAGGGCGGGAGCAGCGCGGTGTGCGTGCGGGCGGGGACGTAGTCGAACGCGAAGCGCTCGCCACGTCTTACGCCGAAGGCTCCGGTGGTGCCGGGTCGTCCCGACAGTCCTCCGAATCCTCCTCCGTCGAACGGCGAGCCGTCGCCGTCGTCAGGATCACCTCCCGGCAGCCCTTGGAGGCGGGCCAGGAAGCTCTCGGAGGGCGGGGGCGGGGCAGCCTCCGCGAAGACGTTCTTCAGGCGGCGCTGGGCGTCCGCCTCCGCCTTGCACTTCGGGCAGGTGGCGAGATGCGCAAGGACACGCTCTCGCGTGGCGTGACCGAGCTCGCCGTCCACCAGGGCGGCGAGCCGGTCTCCCAGATGCTGTTCCGCGAGGCTTCCCTCGCCGGGTTTGGGCAGTGATCCACTCACGCGGACGCGCCCCCTCCCCCCAGCGCGGGGACCCGGGCCATGAAGGAGCGGCGCTCGGCACGGGCCTCGGGTGAGCGGTGGGCAAGGGCCTTGCGCAGCTGGGACCGGCCGCGGTGGATCCGCGAACGGACGGTGCCGAGCTTGACGCCCAGGGTGGCGGCGATCTCCTCGTACGACAGTCCCTCGATGTCGCACAGGACGACCGCGGCGCGGAACTCCGGCGCGAGGGTGTCGAGGGCCTGCTGGACGTCCGCGTCGAAGTGGGCGTCGTTGAAGAGCTGCTGGGGTGACGGCTCGCGGCTGGGCAGCCGCTCGGCCGCGTCCTCGCCGAGGGCGTCGAAGCGGATGCGCTGCTTGCGGCGGACCATGTCCAGGAAGAGGTTGGTGGTGATGCGGTGCAGCCAGCCCTCGAAGGTGCCCGGTGTGTACGTGGACAGCGAGCGGAAGACGCGGACGAAGACCTCCTGCGTGAGGTCCTCGGCGTCGTGCTGGTTACCGGTGAGGCGGTACGCCAGGCGGTAGACGCGGCCGCTGTGCGTGCTGACGATCTCCTCCCAGGTGGGCGGAGTCCACGCCTGCCCGTCCGCGTCGGTGGCAAAGGTCGCGGTCTGGGCGTAGTCGCCGGCGTGGCTGTGGTCAGCAGTGTCGTTCACGGATCTCGGCCTGCCCGCCGATCCGAGGAAGCGCCGCAGCACTCCCCCACGATCACCAGGTGCGGCCGCACCTCCCCTGTCGGCTCTGGTTGTCTCCAGTGGAGCCCCTACCATAGCCACCTCGCCCGTTAGCTCCGGATAAGCGGTTTTACGAGAATTTGATCTGGGCTGATACCACTCGGTCCCCTGCGTCAGCAGTTGCTCGAGGGCCCGCTCGGCTTCGTGATCCAACTGTGTCCCCCCGGGTGCGTCTCCACCCCTCTAAACGCCCGGTCCCATCTGCGGGTTCCCGACGCCAACGGATACAGTCACGCCCAGGCAACCACGGGGCAAGGAGAGGGTCATTACCGGCAACCGGCAGACGAGCTGGGCGTTCGCCGACGCCTACGTCGCCGAGGACGAAGTCCTGAGCTGGGCCCGGGACCGGGCCCGTGAGGCGGGGCTGCGCTCGGTGTCGCCCGGCGCGGGCGCGGCGCTGCGGTTGCTGGCCGCCTCCGTGGACGCCAAGGCGGTCGCCGAGATCGGCACCGGCACCGGCGTGTCCGGCATTCACCTGCTGTATGGGATGCGCCCGGACGGCGTGCTGACCACCGTCGACCCCGAGCCGGAGCACCAGCAGTTCGCCCGCCAGGCGTTCCGCGCCTGCGGCTTCGCCAGCAACCGGGCCCGCTTCATCCCGGGCCGCGCCCTGGACGTCCTGCCCCGTCTCGCCGACGCCGGCTACGACCTCGTCTTCTGCGACGGTGACCGGCAGGAGGTCATGGACTATCTCGCTGAATCGTTGCGCCTGCTGCGTCCCGGTGGCCTGGTGGTCTTCGAGGGCGTCTTCGCCAACGGCCGCACCGTGGACTCGGGACCGCAGCCGACCGAGGTGCTGCGCCTGAGGGAGCTGCTGCGGGCCGTACGCGAGAGCCAGGAGCTGGTGCCGTCGCTGCTGCCGGTGGGCGACGGATTGCTCTGCGCGGTCAAGCGCTGAGCCGATGAGGGCCGTACGGCCATTAGGGGGACCGCCCGGGCAGACCACTGCCCCGGCACCTCAAAAGATGCCGGGGCAGCCGAAAGGGTATGGTCGCTTCCGCGTCAGCCGACGACCTTCTTGAGGGCGTCACCGAGCGCGTCGGCCTCGTCAGGCGTCAGCTCGACGACGAGCCGACCGCCGCCTTCGAGCGGAACGCGCATGACGATGCCCCGCCCCTCCTTGGTCACCTCGAGCGGGCCATCGCCCGTCCGCGGCTTCATGGCCGCCATGCTCGTTCCCCTTCCTGAAACCAGCTCATCGTCAAAGCCGACAGCCCTGGGAGGGCACGCGCATCCAAGAAGGGACACACGCCACCGGCATCGAACACATTGCTTCCCAGCCATTATCCCGCATCGCAGGACCCGATGACCAACATCAGTCGGCATCGCTTGGGCAACGCGCGCGAGCAAAACCACTCAATTCGGCGATGTGGCTGCGATACTCCGCCGCCGCGCCGATCCCAGCCGCTCGTGAGCGCTCCGTAATTCTTTGACGCAGGTCACACGTCCGGTCCGGTCCGCGGACGGTGATCTCCGCCATGCTGTCTTCGGACATCGGATGCAGCGGACAACCGGAGGGGATACGCCATGGCCGACACCGTGCTCTACGAGGTGCACGACGGGCTCGCGACGATCACGCTGAACCGGCCGGAGGCGATGAACGCGCTGAACATCGCCACCAAGGTCGCGCTGCGGGAGGCCGTGGAGTCGGCGGCCTCGGACGACGCCGTACGGGCCGTGCTGCTCACCGCCGCCGGGGAGCGGGCGTTCTGCGTGGGACAGGACCTCAAGGAGCACATCGGGCTGCTCGCCGAGGGCTCCACGGAGGTCATGAGCACGGTCAGGGAGCACTACAACCCGGTCGTGCGGGCCCTGACGGAGATGCCGAAGCCGGTGGTGGCCGGGGTGAACGGGGTCGCGGCGGGTGCCGGCTTCGGGCTCGTGCTCGCGGCGGACTACCGGGTGGCGGCGGACACGTCCGCGTTCAACACCTCGTTCGCGGGGGTGGCGCTGACCGCGGACTCCGGGATCTCGTGGACGCTGCCGCGGGTGGTGGGGCCGGGGCGCGCCGCCGACCTGCTGCTCTTCCCGCGGACCATGTCGGCTCGGGACGCCCATGATCTGGGGATCGTGAACCGTCTCGTGCCGTCCACCGAGCTGCCCGCGGAGGCCGAGCGGGTGGCGCGGGCCCTGGCGGAGGGGCCGACGGTGGCGTACGGCGCGATCAAGGAGTCCCTCGCGTACGCGCTGTCGCACTCCCTGGCGGAGACGCTGGACAAGGAGGACGAGCTGCAGACGCGGGCGGGGGCCTCCGAGGACCACGCGATCGCCGTGCGGGCCTTCGTGAACAAGGAGACGCCCAAGTACCTGGGCCGGTAGGGCTCAGCGGCTCCTGGCGACGCACGTCTCCAGGTGGTCGTCCACCAGTCCGCACGCCTGCATCAGGGCGTACGCCGTCGTCGGGCCCACGAACCGCAGCCCGCGCTTCTTCAGGGCCTTGGACAAGGCGGTCGACTCCGCAGTGACCGCGGGGACGTCCGCCAGGGTCCTGGGGACCGCGTGCGAGGCCGGGGCGTGGGACCAGATCAGCTCGTCCAGCTCGCCCGGGGACCATTCGGCCAGCACGCGCGCGTTGGCCATCGTCGCGTCGATCTTGGCGCGATTGCGGATGATCCCCGGGTCGAGGAGCAGACGGTCGCGGTCGGCCTCACCGAACGTGGCCACCTTGGCGATCTCGAAACCCGCGAAGGCGGCGCGGAAACCCTCGCGGCGGCGGAGGATGGTGATCCAGGACAGTCCGGACTGGAAGGCCTCCAGGCTGAGCCGTTCGTAGAGGGCGTCGTCGCCGTGGACCGGGCGGCCCCACTCCTCGTCGTGGTACGTCACGTAGTCCGGGGTGGACAGGGCCCAGGGGCAGCGCGGAGCGCCGTCCGGGCCGGTCAGGGCGGTGCCGTCGCTCACTGCTGCTCCTCCTGGCCGTGCTCCGGCTTGTGCAGGGCGACGTGGGCCGCGGCCTGGGCGCCGGCCAGCGCGGACTCCAGGTCGGCGATCCGGGCGTCCCGCTCGGCGAGCTCGGCGCCGAGGCGGCTGAGCGCGTCGTCGACGTCCGCCATGCGGTAGCCGCGGGCGGTCAACGGGAAGCGCAGGCCCTCGATGTCGGCGCGGTTCAGGGGTCGGTGCAGCGGCAGCGGGTCCTGGAGCCGCTCGGGGGCGACGTCCGGCAGCGGGCCGTCGCTCTCGCCGCCGCCCACCACGGCGAGCGTCACCGCGGCGACCACGACCGCGAGCGCGATGACCAGGAACAAGAACATAACCATCGCTGAGGTCCCCAGGGTCCCTGCCGGCGGCCGGCCACCGGCGTCGAATGTGTCAGGGTCCGATCGTGCCATGCGGGTCGGACGGTTAGGGTCGCAGGCGGCGGATGTGCAGGACGTACTAGGAGAGGTCACAGGCGATGCTCAGGCTGGGCAGGCGTGAATTCGACGCGCACGAGCCGGTGATCATGGCGATCGTGAACCGGACCCCGGACTCCTTCTACGACCAGGGCGCCACGTTCCTCGACGAGCCCGCCCTCGCGCGCGTGGAGCAGGCGGTGGCCGAAGGGGCCGCCATCATCGACGTCGGCGGGGTCAAGGCCGGGCCGGGCGAAGAGGTGTCCGCGGCGGAGGAGGCCCGGCGGACCGTCGGATTCGTGGCGGAGGTACGGCGGCGCTTCCCCGACGTGATCATCAGCGTCGACACCTGGCGGGCGTCCGTCGGTAAGGCCGTGTGCGAGGCGGGGGCGGATCTGCTCAACGACGCCTGGGGCGGGGTCGATCCGGGGCTGGCCGAGGTGGCCGCGCGGTACGGGGTCGGACTCGTGTGCACGCACGCCGGGGGCGCGGAGCCTCGTACGCGGCCGCATCGGGTGACGTACGACGACGTCATGGCCGACATCCTGCGAGTGACCGTGGGGCTCGCCGAGCGGGCGGTCGCGCTGGGGGTGCCCCGGGAGTCGGTGTTGATCGATCCCGGGCACGACTTCGGGAAGAACACGCGGCACAGCCTTGAGGCGACTCGGCGGCTCGGGGAGATGGTGGAGACCGGGTGGCCCGTCCTGGTGTCGCTGTCCAACAAGGACTTCGTGGGCGAGACCTTGGACAAGCCGGTGAAGGAGCGGGTGGTCGGCACGCTGGCGACGACTGCCGTGTCCGCGTGGCTGGGAGCCCAGGTGTACCGGGTGCACGAGGTGGCGGAGACACGGCAGGTGCTCGACATGGTGGCGTCGATCGCAGGACGCCGGCCTCCGGCGGTGGCCCGCAGGGGGCTGGCCTAGGACCGGGAGCGCAACCCCCGGTCCCGGCCGGTGCGAACGGCTACCTGCCCGCCTCCTTGGACACCAGCGCCACCGCCTCGTCCACGTCGTCCGTCATGTGGAACAGCAGCAGGTCCTTCTCCGACGCCTTGCCCTGGGCGATCAGGGTGTTCTTGAGCCAGTCGACGAGGCCGCCCCAGTACTCGCTGCCGAAGAGGACGATCGGGAAGCGTGTGACCTTCTGGGTCTGGACGAGGGTCAGGGCCTCGAAGAGTTCGTCGAGGGTGCCGAGGCCGCCGGGCAGGACCACGAAACCCTGCGCGTACTTCACGAACATCATCTTGCGGACGAAGAAGTAGCGGAAGTTGAGACCGATGTCGACGTAGGGATTGAGCCCCTGCTCGAAGGGGAGCTCGATGCCGAGGCCGACCGAGGTGCCCTTGGCCTCGCAGGCGCCCTTGTTGGCCGCCTCCATGGCGCCGGGGCCGCCGCCGGTGATCACGGCGAAGCCCGCCTCCACCAGGCCCCGGCCGAGCCGCACGCCCGCCTCGTACTCGGGAGAGTCCACCGGTGTCCGCGCCGAGCCGAACACGCTGATCGCGGGCGGGAGTTCGGCGAGCGTGCCGAAGCCCTCGATGAACTCCGACTGGATGCGCAGAACGCGCCAGGGGTCGGTGTGGACCCAGTCCGAGGGGCCGCCCGCGTCCAGCAGGCGCTGGTCGGTCGTGCTCGCCGTGACCTGTCCCCGCCGGCGGAGGACAGGTCCCAGGCGCTGCTCCTCCGGCGGCTGCTTCTTGCCCTCGGGGTTCCCGGTAGCCATGTGCGCTCCCTCCGCTTGCCTGGTCTTTCCATCTCAGCGTAGATCTACGCGGGTTACGGAGGGGGGACGTCCGCGTGTCCGCCATGAAGCGCCACCGGCGCACCCTTCCTACGACGTCAGCCAGGCCCGCAGCCGCGCCTCAGCCTCCGGGATCAGCGAGGCCTTCACCCGCTCGTCCACCTTGTGCGCGAGCAGCGGCTGACCGGGGCTGTAGTTCACCGCGGGCACACCGAGCGCGCTGAACCGGGACACGTCCGTCCAGCCGAACTTGGGGCGGGCGACACCCCCGACCGCCGCCATGAACGCCTGGGCGACGGGGTGGGTGAGGCCCGGGCGGGCGCCGCCGGTGTGGTCGTCGACGGTGAACTCGTCGACCCCGCAGTCCGCGAAGAAGTCCCGCACGAAGGCCTCCGCCTCGGCCTCGCTGCGGTCCGGCGCGTAGCGGAAGTTGACCGTCAGGGTGCAGGAGTCGGGGATGACGTTCGTGGCCACGCCGCCGTCCACCCGCACGGCGTTGAGCCCCTCGTGGAACTCCAGCCCGTCCACCACCGGCTTGCGCGGCTCGTAGGCCGCCAGCTTCGCGAGGGCGGGAGCGGCCTTGTGGATCGCGTTGGAGCCCATCCACGCCCGCGCGGAGTGCGCCCGCTCTCCCCTGAACGTCAGCAGCACCCGCAGGGTTCCCTGGCAGCCGCCCTCGACCTGGTTGTCCGTCGGCTCCAGGAGGACCGCGAAGTCGCCCTCCAGCCACTCGGGGTGGGCCTCGGCCACATGCCCCAGGCCGTTGAGGTGGGCCGCGACCTCTTCGTTGTCGTAGAAGATGAAGGTGAGGTCGCGGTTGGGCTCCGGGACCGTCGCCGCGATCCGCAGCTGGACCGCGACCCCGGACTTCATGTCGCAGGTGCCGCAGCCCCACAGGTAGCCCTCGTCGTCGAGCCGGGAGGGGACGTTGCCCGCGATGGGCACGGTGTCGATGTGGCCGGCGAGGATGACGCGTTCCGGACGGCCGAGGTCCGTGCGGGCGACGACGTTGTTGCCGTGGCGGTCGACCGTGAGGTGCGGCAGGGCGCGCAGGGCGCTCTCGATCGCGTCCGCGAGGGGCTTCTCGGTGCCGCTCTCGGAGGGGAAGTCGACGAGCTGCGCGGTGAGCTGAGCTGCGTCCAGCGAAAGGTCAAGAGGGGTGTCGGCCATGCTCCCGACCCTAACGCCCCGCTCCGCGCCCTCTCGGTCCCCGTCCGGCACAGCTGTCTCAGTACTCTCCAGTATCTTGTCCGGATGCCAGAGCCGTTGCCCCCTACTCGCAAGCGCCGTGGCCGTCTCCTCCGCTTCGGGGCGGCCGTCGTGGTCCTGTGCGCGGTCGCCGGTTACCTCGTGGTGCAGTACCTCACCGGCGGCACCGACGGGCCGACCTGCAGAGTCGTCTCCAGCGGCGCAGGCGGGCCGTCGTACGAGTTCACGCCCGAGCAGGCGGTGAACGCGGCGACGATCACCGCCGTCGGCACCGGGCGCGGGCTGCCGGAGCGGGCTGTGACCATCGCGCTCGCCACCGCGCTCCAGGAGTCGGGGCTGCGCAACATCTCGCACGGCGACCGTGACTCCCTCGGCCTGTTCCAGCAGCGGCCCTCGCAGGGCTGGGGCTCTCCGAAGGAGATCCTGGACCCGACGTACGCGGCTGCCGAGTTCTACAAGCACCTGGTCAAGGTGAAGGGCTACCAGGACCTCCCGCTGACGGTCGCCGCCCAGCGCGTGCAGCGCAGCGGCTATCCGGAGGCGTACGCCAAGCACGAGCCGGACGCCGAGCTGCTGGCCGCCGCCCTCACCGGCACCGCGGCGGCCACCCTGACCTGTGACGGCCGCCAGGACACCACCCAGGCCGCCCAGGCCACGGCCACGGGGACTCAGGCCACCGCCACGGGCCCCGACGCCGTGCGGTCGGCTCTCGTACGGGACTTCGGGCGCGACGCGCTGGAGACGACCGCGGCGGAGGTGGGCGCCAAGGCCGCGCCGAGCCCGACGCCCAGCACGAACGACACCCGCACCGTGACCCTTCCCGTGCGGAAGGACACCCGCCCCGGTTCCGACCGCAGCCTCCGGGAGCGCGGCTGGCAGCTCGCCCACTGGGCCGTCGCCAACTCCTCGGCGCTGCGCATCGAGCGGGTCTCCTACGCCGGGCGGCAGTGGACGGCCGGGAACACCGTCAGCGAGTGGCGTACGACGGGCGGCGAGGACGGCACGGAGTCGGTGCGGATACTGACGGCACGCTAGTTCGGAAGATCACCCGGGAGGGTCTCGTCCGGCCACCGCGGGAGCGGGTGTGCGCAGGTTTTCGTCACCTCACCCCCGTATCCGCGAAATCCCTTGCGGACACAGGGCGACAAGGATTCGGCGGACTTTCAGACCGGAAGCTTTTTGCCCGTTTTTATCCGCAGGTGATAATGCGACGCATTGCCAACTCTTTACATTGCGCGTCCGCAACCTTCGACGGCTTCGAGCGGTAGTCACGGCGTCCTAGCAACGTTTCCTCCGTCGAAGGAGCAACATGTCCCTCCCCCTGACCCGCAGGATCGCCCGTGCCGCGCTGCTCGTCGCTGCCGGAGCGGCCGCCGGGGTCGGTGCGGCCGGCTCCGCCAGTGCGGCTCCCGCCGCGCTGCCCGCCACTCCGAACCTCGGCGGGCTGACCGCTCTGGACGGGGCGCACGTCGGCAACACGGTGGACGGCACGGCGAAGAACCTGACCGGGACCGTGGGCAAGACGGGTGGCAAGGCCGTCGAGAAGGCGGTGCCGTCCGCGGGCAAGGCCGTGAAGAAGGCCACGCCGGTGGCGCAGAAGACGGCGGGTGCGGCCGCGGGCTCCGCCGGTGGCGTCGTCGGCGACACGGCGTCAACGGCGACGAAGGGCGGACTGCCGACCGACTCCCTCGCCAAGGGCGGCCTGCCGTCGGCTGACACCCTGCCGGTGAAGAGCCTCCCGCTCGGCTAGTACCCCCCGCATACGGCGAAGGGGCCCGGGGAACTCCCCGGGCCCCTTCGGCGTGTCCGGTCGTCGTGTCCGGAGCGGGTCACGCCAGTCGCTCGACCGCCGCCCGCACCCGCTCGTCCGTCGCCGTCAGCGCGACCCGTACGAACTTCTCGCCCGCCGCGCCGTAGAAGTCGCCCGGGGCCACCAGGATGCCCAGGTCGGCCAGGTGGGCGACGGTCGCCCAGCAGGACTCGTCCCGCGTGGCCCACAGGTAGAGGCTGGCCTCGCTGTGCTCGATGCGGAAGCCGTGGTTCAGGAGGGCCTCGCGCAACAGCGACCTGCGAGCCGTGTAGCGCTCGCGCTGTTCGCGGACGTGGGTGTCGTCGCCGAGGGCCGCCACCACCGCGGCCTGCGTCGGCGCCGGGGTCATCATGCCGCCGTGCTTGCGGATCTCCAGGAGGGGCGCCAGGACGGCCGGGTCACCCGCGAGGAAGGCCGCGCGGTAGCCCGCGAGGTTCGACCGCTTCGACAGCGAGTGAACCGCCACGATGCCGTCGTAGGAGCCACCGTTGACGTCCGGGTGCAGGACGGAGACCGGGTCGGCCTCCCAGCCCAGCTCCAGGTAGCACTCGTCGGAGAAGACCAGGATGCCGTGGGACCGGGCCCAGGCGACGATCCTCGTCAGCTCGTCCTTGGACAGCACCTTGCCGGTCGGGTTGGACGGCGAGTTGAGCCACAGGAGCTTCAGGCCCGCCGGGTCCAGCTCGGTGGGGTCGTCGTAGACCTCGTGGTCGGCCCGGGCGAGGCGCGCGCCGACCTCGTACGTCGGGTAGGCGAGGCGGGGGTACGCGACCCGGTCGCCGGGGCCGAGGCCCAGCTGGGTGGGGAGCCAGGCGACGAGTTCCTTGGAGCCGACGATCGGCAGGACGTGGCGGTGGGTGACCTCGCGGGCGCCCAGGCGCCGCTCCACCCAGCCGGTGATCGCGTCGCGCAGGGCCGGGGTGCCCCAGACCGTCGGGTAGCCCGGGGAGTCCGCCGCGTCGATCAGGGCCTTCTGGACGAGATCGGGGACCGGGTCGACGGGTGTGCCGACCGACAGGTCGACGATGCCTCCGGGGTGCGCGGCAGCCGTCTTCTTGTACGGCTCCAGCTTGTCCCAGGGGAAGGTGGGAAGGCGGTCGCTGACTGCGGACACGGCGTCGGGCTCACTTTCGGGTCGTACGGGAAACACGTCGGTCCCGCAGGCCAGGATCGGGGGCGATCAGGCCGTACGGGACCGAGGCGACACGGAAAGGTGCCAGCTGATCAGGCCTGCGGCGGCAGCGCGGCGATGAACGGGTGGTCCCGCTCGATCAGACCCAGCTTGCTGGCGCCGCCGGGCGAGCCGAGTTCGTCGAAGAACTCGACGTTCGCCTTGTAGTAGTCCTTCCACTCGTCCGGAGTGTCGTCCTCGTAGAAGATCGCCTCGACCGGGCAGACCGGCTCACAGGCACCACAGTCGACGCATTCGTCCGGGTGGATGTACAAGGACCGGGAGCCCTCGTAGATGCAGTCGACCGGGCACTCCTCGATGCAGGCCTTGTCCTTCACGTCGACACAAGGCTGCGCGATGACGTAGGTCACGCTGTCGTTCCTCCTCCATAGGGCGCTGGCGGGCCTCCTCAGGCTCCGCCGCCTCGCGCGCGGGAGCGCGGCGTCGTCGATGCCCGCCCCTAGTATCTCCGTTCTTGGGCATGATCCGAACAGGAGGGGTGAACTGACCTGTGGAAATCTCCGCGGCGGGGCGTCTCGTCGTCCGTATCTCCGCAGCTGACGTGGGCAAACGGGTATCCGTACGGTGCCTGGACGAAACCGGCGGCACCGGGGAGAAGTTCACCGACACGGTGGGTGTTCTCACATCATGGGACGACGGTGTGCTGAGCGTCACGCGGCGGGACGGGCAAAGTGTCCGCATCACGGAATCCGCGCTGGTCGCGGGCAAGGTCGTCCCCGCCGAGCCGGCCCGCCGCCGGGGCCCGGCCGCCTCGTACGAGGAGCTGGCCCGGATCACCGCGCGCGGCTGGCGGCCCGTGGAGAGCGAGTGGCTCGGCGAGTGGGAGCTGCGCGCCGCCTCCGGGTTCACCCGCCGCGCCAACTCCGTCCTCCCCCTCGGTGACCCCGGCCTGCCCCTCGACGAGGCCCTGACCGCCGTACGACGGTGGTACGGCGACCGCGGCCTGCCGGCGTACATACAGACCGCGACCGGCGCCGCGGGCACGCAGGAGGTGCTGTGCGCGGAACTGGAGGAGCGCGGGTGGACGCGCGAGGTGACGGCGGAGCTGTGGACCGGGGCGCTGGCGCCGGTCGCCGACCGGTCGTGCGACCAGGACGTGGTCCTGTCCCGGGAGGCAGACGACTCCTGGCTGGCGCGCTATCAGCGCAAGGGGGTGAGCGAGGTGGCGCTGCGGGTGCTGGGGAGCGGCGCGTCGGTGTGGTTCGCGACCGTCCCCGGGGCGGGGGCGCCGGCCGCGATCGGGCGGTGTGTCGTCGACGGGCGGTGGGCCGGTTTCGCGGCGGTCGAGGTGGATCCCGCGCTACGGCGACGGGGGCTGGCCACGACCGTGATGGCGGCCCTGGCGCAGCGCGCCCTCGACGAGGGGGCGTCGGCCGCCTGGCTCCAGGTCGAGACGGACAACGCCGGTGCGCGGGCCCTGTACGAGCGGATGGGGTTCGCCGCGCACCACGCCTACCACCACTACCGCGAGCCGGACGTCTCCGGCGGGGCCCGGTAGTAGCGATCGCCGTGAAAGGGCACGAGCCTGCTATGCGTCCCCCGTTTCCACCATCGCCCGAACGTTCCGCCGAGCTCCGGAGGCGGTTCGCCGAAGAAGCGCGGTCCGAGCGGCCCGATCTGGCCGCGCTGTGTCTGCTCCTGGGAGCCGAGGCCGACGGGGCGCTCGACGAGGCCGGCATCGACGCGGCCCAGATCGAACTCGACACGCTGGCCGGACAGCTGCCGTTCCGGCCGGGCGGGCCTCGCTCGTGGGCGGTGTCGTTGCGGGAGCTGCTGGGCGACCGGTGCGGGTTTCACGGCTCCGCCGCGGACTATCAGCGGCTGGAGTCCTCGTTGCTGCACGAGGTGCTGGTGCGGCGGCGCGGGTTGCCGATCCTGTTGTCGGTGGTGTGGATGGAGGTGGCCCGGCGGGCGGGAGCTCCGGTGTACGGGGTGGCTCTGCCGGGGCACTTCGTCGTGGGGTTCGGGCCGCCGCAGGAGCAGGTGCTGGCCGATCCCTTCGACGGGGGGCGGGTCCTGGCGGGGGCCGACGCCGAGTTGTTGGTGGCGGGGGCCACGGGGGGCTCATTGGAGCCGTCGATGCTGGTGCCCGCGGAGACCCTGGACGTCGTGCAGCGCATCCTCAACAACGTGCGCGCGTGGGCCGCGACCCGTCCCGAGCGGTCCGATGTGGGGCTGTGGGCCGTGGAGTTGGCCCTGCTGTTGCCCTCGCATCCGGCGCGGCTTCGGTACGAGCGGGCGCAGTTGCTCGTGCAGCGGGGTGACTTCGTCGAGGGGGCCGGGGAGTTGGAGGCGTATGCGGGGGTGGTGGCGGCGGTGGACGAGGCGGCCGCGGGGCGTCTGCGACAGCAGGCACGGGCGGCGCGAGCACGGTTGAACTAGGCCCGTCGTAGCGTCTACCGGTCCGCTGTGGCTGGTCGCGCAGTTCCCCGCGCCCCTGGGTGGGTCACAGCCAGCCCTTCTCTCTCGCGATCCGGACTGCCTCCGCCCTGTTCCGTACCGCCAGCTTCTGGATCGCCGTCGACAGGTAGTTGCGGACCGTGCCCTGGGACAGGTGAAGGGTCTGCGCCAGCTCGGCGTTCGTGGAGCCGTCGGCCGCTGCTCTCAGGACCTCCCGCTCCCTGTCCGTCAGCGGGTTCGCGCCCTCCGCCAGTGCCGCCGCCGCAAGGGTGGGGTCGATGACCCGCTCCCCCGCGAGCACCTTGCGTACCGCTTCCGCCAGTTGGGCCGCGGGGGCGTCCTTGACCAGGAAGGCGTCGGCGCCCGACTCCATCGCGCTGCGGAGGTAGCCGGGGCGGCCGAAGGTCGTGAGGATGACCAGCTTGACCGCCGGGAGTTCCTTGTGGAGTTGAGCCGCCGCCTCTATGCCCGTCGCGCCCGGCATCTCGATGTCCATGAGGGCCACGTCGATGTCGTGGGCGCGGGCCGCCGCCAGGACCTCGTCGCCGCGGGCCACCTGTGCGACGACCTCGATGTCGTCCTCCAGGCCGAGCAGGGCGGCCAGGGCCTCGCGGACCATCGACTGGTCCTCGGCGAGCAGGACCTTGATCGTGCGGCTCGTCATGAGGCGGATCCTACGTCGGCCGCGGAACCGGCGGGCACGCGGGCGACCAGCCGGAAGCCGCGCCGGGTGCCGGTGGCCTCCAGGGTGCCGCCGGCCTTCTCCAGGCGTTCGGTGAGGCCGGTGAGGCCGTTGCCGGGAGCGTTGCCCGCGCCGCCGGAACCGTCGTCCTCGACGGTGAGTTCGAGCCGGGGCCCGTCGAGGGTCTGGCGGTGCAGCAGCTCCACCGTGCAGCCGCGGGCACCGCTGTGCCGTACGACGTTGGTGACCGCCTCGCGCAGCGCCCAGGCCAGGGCCGACTCGCTCTCCTCCGGCACGCCGGCGAGGTCGGGTTCGGGGGGCAGGGTGGCGGTGACGCCGGCTGCCGTCAACGCGACCTGGGCGCCCGCGAGTTCCGCGGCCAGACGGGGGCGGCGGAAACCCGAGACGGCCTCGCGGACGTCCACCAGGGCCTGCCGGCTGACCTGTTCGATGTCGGCGACCTGCTGGGCCGCCTTGTCGGGGTGGGCGGGGAGCATCCGGCCCGCCAGCTCGCTCTTCAGGGTGATGAGGGACAGGGAGTGGCCGAGCAGGTCGTGCAGGTCGCGGGCGAGGCGCAGCCGCTCCTCGTTGGCGGCGAGCTGGGCGACCCGGGCCCTGGCCTCCCGCAACTCGATGGTCGTACGGACGAGTTCGCGGACGCCGGTCATCGCGAAGCCGCCGAGCAGGGCCGGGATGAGGAGGGCGCCGATGTAGTCCGTGCCGTCGGCGACGAGCAGGGCGAGGATCGCCATCAGGGCGGACGCTGCGGGGATGGTCCAGCGGGCGAGCCGCAGCGGCAGGGCCGCGCCGGACGCGATCGAGACGTACACGAAGAGGACGAGCCACTCGCGGCCCAGGGTGAGGACGAGCAGGGTCGACTCGGCCGAGAGGACCGCGAGGGAGACGAGGACGAACTCCTGGGCGTTGCGGCGGCCGGTCCTGAACAGCAGCGCCAGGTACCAGGCGACGAAGCCCGCGAGGCCGAGCCAGCCGAGGACGACGGCCACCGCGCCGTGGCCGCCGTGCAGGAGGTCCGAGACGGGTGCGCTCAGATAGACCAGCCAGATGCCCGTCCACAGCATCTTGACCATCATCTGCTTGCGGGTCTCGGGGCGCTGCCCGATCCCGACGCCGGTGCCACTCACGCCTTCAACGTGTCCTTCCGGTACAGCCAGGCCGCGCCGCCCGCGAACAGGGCGAAGGAGACGGCCAGGACGGCGATGTCCTGTGCGTGCGGGGCGCGGCTCTGCTCGATGGCCTGCCCGAGGGCAGCGTACGCGTGCGTGGGCAGCCACTTGGCGATGTCCTGGAGCCACTGCGGGAAGGTCGTCGTGGGCATCCACAGGCCGCCCAGCATCGAAAGCCCGAAGTAGGTGATCATCGTGATCGGGCGGACCGCGTCACCGGTGGCGAGGTAGCCGATGGCGACGCCGAGGGCGGCGAAGACGAGGCTTCCGGCCCAGATCGCGCCGGTGAGGGCGAGCCACTGCCAGGCGTCCAGTCGTACGTCCTTCACGGTCGCGGCGACGACGAACACGACCACGATCGAGGGCAGGCTCACCACGGCCGCGCTCGCCGTCTTGGCGAGGACATAGCCGCGACCGGGGAGCGTGGTCAGCCTCAACTGCCGTACCCAGCCGCCCTCCCGCTCCTTCGCGATGCGCTCGCTGTTGCCCATCAGGACGGCGGTCAGGGCGCCGAAGGAGGCCATCGAGACCATCATGTACGTCGCGACCGTCAGACCGGTGCCGTCGACCTTGTCGGTGGTCCCGGAGCTGCCCGCGATGATCAGGAACAGCACCGACGGGTAGAGCACCGAGAAGAACAGGAACTTGCGGTTGCGCAGGGCGCGGACGAGTTCCAGCTTGATCAGGCTGTTCATGACTGCTTGGCCTCCTCGGCCTCGGTGATGGCGACGAAGGCCTGCTCCAGACCGAGCCCGGCGACTTCGAGGTTGCGGGGGTAGACGCCGAGGCCGTAGAGGGCGTGGACGGTCGCGTCGGCGTCGGTGGACTGGATGCGGACGGTCTGGCCGCTTATGTCGATCGAGGTGAGGAAGGGCAGTGCGCGCAGCGGCCCCTCGTCGATGGCGCCCTCCAGGTCGAAGGCGATCCTGCGGGCGCCGGCCTTCGCCTTGATCTCGGCGGCGGTGCCGTCGGCGAGGAGGCGGCCCCGGTGCAGGACGAGCACCCGGTCGGCGATGGCGTCGGCCTCTTCGAGGTAGTGGGTGGCGAACAGGACCGTACGGCCCTGGTCGGCCTGTTCGCGCATGGTGGCCCAGAAGGCCTGGCGGGTGGTGACGTCCATGCCGGTCGTCGGCTCGTCCAGGACGATCAGGTCGCTGTCGCCGGCGGTCGCGAGGGCGAAGCGGACCCGCTGGGCCTGGCCGCCGGAGAGCTTGTTGACCTTGCGGTCGGCGATCTGGGCGATGCCCGCGCGGGACAGCACCTCGGTGGGCCGGTACGGCTTCGGGTGCAGATCGCAGGCGAGGCGTACCAGCTCGGCGACGGTGACCTCGTCCATCAGACCGCCGCTCTGGAGCATCGCGCCCACGCGCCCGGCGACGATCGCCTCACGCGGGCTGGTGCCGAAGAGCCGGACGCTGCCGCTGTCGGGCTGCTTGAGGCCGAGCAGCAGATCGAGGGTGGTGGACTTGCCGGCGCCGTTGGGGCCGAGCAGCGCCACGGTCTCCCCCGGGCGCAGGGTCAGGTCCAGTCCGTCCACGGCGCGTACCTCGCCGTACGCCTTGCTCACCTGGTCGAAGGCGACCACCGGGGCTGTCGTTGTCATACGGCCATGGTGGCTCCGCGGGTGCGGTGGCGGGCAGTGTCGGCCGTCCGGAGTGCCGCATGACAGATGTCATGTCGGGCGGCACTCCGGTGCCTGACTGCCGATCGGTCAGCTCGGGTTGGTGTCGATGACCCCGACGCGCTCGGCCGCCGTCTTGCCGCGCAGCGCCTTGCGGAGGGCGGAGGCCACGTCCTCGGGCAGGACGTCGCGCTTGCCGCTCGCGCCGTTGATCTGCACGCCCGCGAAGGTGGTGCCGTACGCCTCCTTGAGCGCTTCGAGGTTGTACGTCTCCACGAGCTTGCCGTCGACCGCCTTGAAGCCGAGGATCTTCGGCAGGGACAGCGAGCCGAACTTGATGCTGTGCGTCGCGTCGGTCTTGATGATGACGATCTCGGACATCGCGGGTTCCGCGAACTCCTTCATCATCCGGTCGACCTCGGCGTTCGAGATCGTCGGCTGCTTGGTGGTCGTCGGCAGCGTCACCTTGCCCGCGGTGCCGGTCTCCACCTGGGTGCGGTACGCCTCCTCGACCGCGGTGGTCGACCTGGCGACGTCGATGCCCTTGCCCGCCTTGCCGTACACGGCGACGGCCTTGCCGTTGACGAACTTGATCGTGCCGTCGGTCGCCGAGCCCGCGCCGCCCGAGGCGTCCTCCAGGGCCGCCTGGAGCTTCTCCTCGTCGACCGGCATGACCGGGTCGACGACCCGGTGGTTGCCGAAGAGGGAGCCGATGACGGAGATCGGGTTGTAGTCGCTCTTCGCGGCCGCGGCGACCGTGGCCTGGTCGTCGAGCTGGAGCCCCGCCTGGTCCGGCTTGAGCGAGACGGTGTCGCCGCCGACCGACAGCTTCAGCGCCTCGTTCACCCGGTCGCCGAGGGAGTCGTCGAGCTTCTTGACCGCGTCGTCGCGGGTGCCGCCGCCGATGTCCACGCCGAGCACGGTGGTGCCCTTGGGCACGTCGGAGCGGTTCATCAGGAGACCGGCGCCGTAGGCACCGACGCCCAGCAGGACCACCGTGCCGCCGACCATCGCCAGCTTGCTGCGGCCCTTCTTTTTCTTCTTCTTCGCCGCGGCGGCCGGGGCCGCCTGCGACGCGGTGTCGGGCAGCTTCGGGGGCGTACGGCCGTCGGTGCCCGGTCCGAAGGGGGCGTTCTGGGCGCCCGACGGCACGACCGGCATGCCGCTGGTGACGGTGTGTCCGGAGACGTTGTCCGGGGCGCCGTAACCGGGAGCGCCCGGTCCCGGGGCCGGCTTCTGCGGGGTGAGGATCGCGGTGTCGTCGCTCAGACCGCCACCGGGGCCGAGACCGGCACCGGGAGCACCGCCGGGGGCGGGGGCGCCGGGGCCGCCCGGCCGACCGAGGGTGCCGGGGCCGCCCGGAGCGGACTGGCCGGGCTGACCGCCGGAGATGCCCGGGGCACCGGGGCCCGCGGGGCCGCCGGAGATGCCGGGGCCGCCCGGGCCACGGGATCCGCCGGGGCCGCCTGGACCGCGTGCGCCGCTGCCCGGGCCGCCGCCCTGGCCGTTGAAGCTGTCGGGACCGTTGAAGGGCTCGCCGCCGAAGGACTCGGCCCTGGCGAAGGGGTCCGGTCCTGCGGGCGGCACGACCGGGCCGTCGCCGGTGACCGGGCCGCCCGTCGGGCCCGCGGGACCCTGGGACCCGCCCGGGCCGCCGGCGCCCTGCGTTCCGCCGAAACCGCCGCCGTAGTCGATCCGGCCGCCCTGGCCGCCGTAGTCGATCTGGCCGTTCTGCCCGCCGGGGCCGGCCGGGACACCGGGGCCGCCCGGCGCACCGAAGCCGCTCTGGCCGTTCGGACCACCGGCGGGGCCGCCGTAGCCGCCCTGGCCGTTCTCCTCGCCCGGGACGCCCGAGCCGTTGCCGTTCTCCGCGAAGTACGGCAGCTCGTCGCGGCGGGGTTCGGTGCCTCGCTGGCCGGCGTTCAGCGCCTCGGTGACGTCGAAGGAGCCGGTGCCGCCGCCGTGGCCCGGGGCCACCGGACCGCCCGTGGCACCCGGGAGCCCGGCGCCGTTCGTGGCGCCGGAACGGGAACCGCCCGGCACGCTCATGGAACCGACCACCCCACCGGGGCGCCCGGCACCGGGGCGCGCACCGCCGGACGCGGCCGCACCGGCACCGGCACCGCCGTGGCGGGGGCCGGACGCACCGGGGCTGCCGGCACCGGCCGCACCCGCGCCCGAACCGCCCGGCAGACCGACTCCGTTGCCGGCACCCGCGCCCGGACCGCCCTTGGCGGGGCCGGACTTGCGGGGCGCGAACCAGTCGCTCTGCCTCTCCTCGGCGGTCGGCGGGGCGGGTTCGGCGGGCAGTTCGACCGTGCCGGTGGTCGAGGAGGGACTCGGCGTCGGCGCCTCGGCCTCCGGACCGCTGTCACCGGAACTCTCCGCTTCCGCGACGGGCTGACGCACGACGACCGGCGGAATGGGCCGCGAACCGGGGATGTTGATCCGGATCCGGGTCGTCAGCGTGGTCTCGGTCTTGCGTTCCTCCGGCTGCGTGGCCGAACGGCCCGCGTCCGGACCGCCGTCGGAAGCCATGGGCGTCCCGTACGGCGGCGTGCCCGAGGGGTAGGCGGCTCCGCCGCGCCCGTTGGGCCCGGAGGACGGACTGTCAGTTTCACGACTCAAGGCAGGTTCTCCCGGTTGGCTCCGCCGCCCGTTTCGACCTCACTGCTTCGGGCGCCGGCGGCGCGCACCACCATACTGGCCACTTCTGGCCTGTATCCCACGACCGCCGGGGAAACCCACACGGGACTCGCACGCGCGCGATGTGGAGAAGTGGTACGTCACTTGCCAAGTCGGGCGGCGTCGCCGCCCGGTTGCCGCCCTTGCCCAAGGGTGGCGCAGATCACAGCCACAGCCATGCCGCCGAGCAGGAAGAGATAGGAGCCACTTCCTGCGGCGAAGACGAAGTCGCCTTCCGGACGGCTGGTGGTGAGAAAGATGACGGCGAGCATCCAGCCGCCGGCGGGCGCGACGGCTCCGGCCCGGCCGGCGGCGGCGCGGGCCCCGCCGAGCAGCAGTCCGGCCTCGCCGAGCAGCGCGAGCAGCAGTCCGCCCGGGAACCAGCCCCCCTGCACCAGCGCTCCGGCGAGCCCCACGACCGCCCCGAGCACGAAAAGGCCGAGGTAGGCGGCGACCCGTCCGGCGGAGGGGCGCTGCAGGGGCTGGGCCAGCATCGACGTACGGTCGCTCATGACGCGCCCTCGATCCCGGAGAACAGGTCGGTCTCCCTGGTGTCCCCGGGTTCCCCTCTCACCAGTTCGTAGTACTCGGTGGTGAAGAGAGGTTGCGCGAGTTCGTTGGAGAGCGCGAAGTACGCCCCGGACACGTCGATCTGGGTCGCGTGGGCGGCCATCGCGGCGCTCTTGGCGGTGGCGTACGCGGTGCCGTCGATCTCGGTGGTGATCCGCTCGTCGTCCACCACGCCCGGCACGTCGTCCAGGACGGCGGACTTGGTGAAGGGGAGGCCGGGCAGGTCGGCGTGGAGCTGGGCGAAGGCCCGCTCACCGATCGCACGCGGGACGCGGTTCCAGTAGACCTTCGGGATCCGCCATCCGGCGTCGGCGGCGAGCTCGACGGCGCGCATGGCGACGCGGTGGGCCTGGATGTGGTCGGGGTGGCCGTAGCCGCCGTGGTCGTCGTAGGTGACGAGGACCTGGGGGCACACCTCCAGGATCACCTCGACGAGATGGCGGGCCGCGTCGTCGACATCGGCCCGCCAGAAGCAGGCGGGGTCGTCGTTCTCCGGGAGGCCCATCATTCCGGAGTCCTGGTAGCGCCCGGCGCCGCCGAGCAGGCGGAAGTCCGCGACGCCGAGTTCACGCATGGCCGCGGTGAGCTCGCCGCGCCTGTGCTCGCCGAGAGCGGCGCCGGTCAGGTGCCGCAGTCCGGGCGGGATGACCTCGCCGAGTTCGCCGAGGGTGCAGGTGACCAGGGTCACCCGGGCTCCCTCGGCCGCGTACCTGGCCATGGTCGCGCCGTTGTTGATCGACTCGTCGTCCGGGTGCGCGTGCACCAGGAGAAGACGCCGAGCGGGCTGTTCCGTCATGGCCCCAGCCTACGAGGAGCCACCGACAGTCCCGCTCAGCCGGGTCGTCGGGGACGGGTCAGAACTTGATACTGCCGATCATGCCCGCGATGTTGGTCGTCAGCTCGCTGATCGTCGGTGCGATCGAAGAGGCGGCGAGATAGAAGCCGAGCAGGATGCACACGACGGCGTGCCCGCCCTTCAGTCCCGACTTCTTCACCAACAAGAAGACGATGATCGCCAGCAGCACTACCGCCGAAATTGAGAGTGCCACGGCGGCTCACCTCCAAAGATCCCAAGAGCGCGGGGGGTCGGACCAGGGGGGCAGATAAATCCATACAGCAGCCAGCGGATTCATACCCACTATGCGGTAGTGATCATAACTATCCGGGCCTGCGCATCCGTCGGCGCACGGCCGCACAAGGGGGCGCATGGCCAATATGGTCGGGTCATGACGACCGAGCCTGACTCCTTTCCCCGTCGGCACGCCCGTACCCAGCGCTTCACCGTCGGCGCGCCGCGCGCGTTCACCGTGGCGCCCGACGGATCGCGTGTCGTGTTCCTGCGCTCGAACTCGGGCACCAACCGGGCCAATTCGCTGTGGGTGCTCGACGCGGCGGACGGCGGGGAGCGCGTGGCGGCCGACCCGCGCGCCCTCCTGGGCAACACCGAGGAACGCCTGTCGGCCGCGGAGCGGGCGCGCCGCGAGCGCAGCCGCGAGGGCGGTGCCGGCATCGTCGGCTATGCCACCGACACAGCCGTCGAGTTGGCCTCTTTCGCCTTGTCAGGGCGGCTTTTCACGGCGGAGCTGCGGGCCGGGACGGCACGTGAACTGCCCGCCTCCGGACCGGTGATCGACCCTCGCCCGGCCCCTGACGGACGGCACATCGCGTACGTCGCCCGGGGCTCCCTGCGGGTCGTGGGCGCCGAGGGCGAGGACGACCGGGCGCTGGCAACTCCGGAGTCGGATCAGGTCACCTACGGCCTCGCGGAGTTCATCGCGGCCGAGGAGATGGGCCGGTCACGGGGCTTCTGGTGGTCGCCGCAGTCCGATCGGCTGCTGGTCGCGCGCGTGGACGACACGCCGGTGCGGCGCTGGTGGATCTCCGATCCGGCCCACCCGATGCGTGAGCCACACCACGTCCCGTACCCGGCCGCGGGCACCCCCAACGCGGACGTCCGGCTGTTCGTGATCGCTCTGGACGGGGTGCGCACGGAGGTCTCCTGGGACCGGAAGCGCTATCCGTATCTGGCCCATGTGCACTGGTCAGCCGCGGGTGCCCCGCTGCTGCTCGTACAGGCGCGCGACCAGCGCAGTCAGCTGTATCTGGCGGTGGACCCGGAGTCCGGAGCAACCCGGATGGTGCACGCGGACGAAGATCCAACTTGGCTGGATCTTTTCCCTGGGGTGCCCTGCTGGAGCCCTTCGGGGCAGCTCGTTCGCATCGCCGACGAAGGCGGCGCGCGGGTGCTCGCGGTCGGTGAACGGCCGCTGACCGGACCGCAGTTGCACATCCGCGCGGTGCTGGACGTCACCCGGGACGACGTACTGGTCTCGGCGTCGGCAGGCACCGAGGCCGAGTCCCCGGAGCTGGGCGAGGTGCACGTCTACCGGGTGAACGAGCTCGGAGTGGAGCGCTTGTCGCAGGAGCCCGGCGTGCACTCGGCGGTGCGCGCCGGGGGCGTGACCGTACTGGTGTCGGCGACCCTCGACCGGCCGGGCGCCCGCGCGCGGGTACTGCGCGACGGCAAGGAGACGGCGACTGTCACGTCATACGCGGAAGATCCCGGTTTGACCCCGCGCGTGACACTCACCGAGGGGGGCGCACGCAGGATCCCGTGCGCCGTGCTTATGCCGCAGGACTACGCCGGTGACAGCCCCCTTCCGGTTTTGCTGGACCCGTACGGGGGTCCGCACGGACAGCGGGTGGTCGCCGCGCACAACCCGCACCTCACCTCGCAGTGGTTCGCCGACCAGGGCTTCGCGGTGGTCGTGGCCGACGGCCGGGGCACCCCGGGCCGCTCCCCCGCCTGGGAGAAGGCCGTCCGGGACGACCTCGCGGCGGTGACGCTCCAGGACCAGGTCGACGCGCTCCAGGCGCTCGCCGAGGACTTCCCGCTGGACCTCTCCCGGGTCGCGATCCGCGGCTGGTCCTTCGGCGGCTATCTGGCGGCCCTCGCGGTGCTGCGCCGCCCGGACGTCTTCCACGCGGCGGTGGTGGGCGCCCCGGTCACCGATCTGCGGCTGTACGACACCCACTACCAGGAGCGCTACCTCGGCCACCCGGACGAGCAGCCGGCGGTCTATCGCCGCAACTCGCTGGTCGACGACGAGGGTCTGGTCGACGCGGCCGAGCCGCACCGCCCGATGATGATCATCCACGGCCTCGCGGACGACAACGTGGTGGTCGCCCACTCCCTGCGCCTGTCCTCGGCCCTGCTGGCCGCCGGCCGCCCGCACGAGGTGCTGCCGCTGTCCGGCGTGACCCACATGACCCCGCAGGAGACGGTCGCGGAGAACCTGCTGCGGCTTCAGCTGGACTTCCTGAAGCGGTCGTTGCGGGTGGCGTAGGGCGATGGCGCGGTAACAGCAGCGGGCCGGGACGACATGGCGCGTCCCGGCCCGCTTACGGCACCCGCACGGCCGTACGTCTTAGAGACTGACGCGTCCGTATATCGGAACCGGGTCAGTCAAGTTGCCTCCGTGTTACTCCGGCTCCTCGGCCGGGACGACCTGTTTCTCCTCCGCGAAGTGGCACGCCGAGTCGTGTGCCGCCGGGCCGCCCGCGAACCGGAACTCCGCGGGCACCGCCAGCGCCGGGACCTCCAGCGCGCAGCGCTCCTGCGCCTTCCAGCAGCGGGTGCGGAAGCGGCACCCGGACGGAATGTTCGTCGGGGACGGGACGTCACCCGTGAGGATGATCCGCTCGCGGTGTTCGCGGGCCTCCGGGTCGGGCACCGGCACGGCGGACAGCAGCGCCTGGGTGTAGGGATGCGTCGGATGGTCGTAGATCTCCTCGTCCCGGCCGATCTCCACGATCCGCCCGAGGTACATCACCCCGACCCGGTCCGAGATGTGCCGGACGATCGACAGGTCGTGCGCGATGAAGAGGTACGACAGCTCGAACTCGCTCTGGAGCCGGTCCAGGAGGTTGATCACCTGGGCCTGGACGGAGACGTCGAGGGCGGAGACCGGTTCGTCGGCGACGATGACCTCCGGGCGCAGGGCGAGCCCCCTCGCGATGCCGATGCGCTGGCGCTGACCGCCGGAGAACTGGTGCGGATAGCGGTTGATGTACTCGGGGTTGAGGCCCACGACGTCCAGCAGGTCCTGGACCTTCTTGCGCCGGTCGCCCTTGGGGGCCACCTCGGGGTGGATGTCGTACGGCTCCCCGATGATGTCGCCGACCGTCATCCGGGGGTTGAGGGAGGTGTACGGGTCCTGGAAGACCATCTGGATGTTGCGGCGGACCGACTTGAGCGCCTTGCCGGAGAGCTTGGTGATGTCCTCGCCCTTGTACTTGATCGCGCCTTGCGTCGGCCGCTCCAGGTTGACCAGCATCTTGGCGACGGTCGACTTGCCGCAGCCGGACTCCCCGACGATGCCGAGGGTCTCTCCCTTGTGGAGCGTGAAGTCCACGCTGTCCACGGCCTTGACGGCACCGACCTGTTTCTTGAACAGGATGCCCCGGGTCAACGGGTAGTGCTTGACCAGTCCATCCACTTCCAGGATCGGCTCAACCATTGAGGCACTCCGTCCAGAAGTGACAGGCACTGGCCCGTCCGTCGTCGACTTCGTACAGAGGTGGTACGTCCGTACGGCACACGTCCCGGGCCATCGGGCAGCGGGGGTTGAACGCGCAACCCGGCGGGATGTGCATCAGGTTGGGCGGCAGACCCTTGATCGCGTACAGCTCCTGACCCTTCTGGTCGAGACGGGGGATGGAGTCGAGAAGTCCGCGGGTGTAGGGGTGGGCGGGCGCCTTGTAGATGTCGTGCACGGGGGCCTGCTCGACGATCCGTCCGGCGTACATGACGGCGATCCGGTCGGCCACGTCCGCGACGACGCCGAGGTCGTGAGTGATGAGGATGAGGCCCATGTGGTACTCGCGCTGGAGCTCGGCGAGCAGTTCCATCACCTGGGCCTGGACGGTGACGTCGAGCGCGGTGGTCGGTTCGTCGGCGATGATCAGCGCGGGTTCCAGGGCGAGCGCCATCGCGATCATGATGCGCTGGCGCATACCGCCGGAGAACTGGTGCGGGTAGGCCTTCACGCGCTCCTTGGCGGCCGGGATGCGCACCCGGTCCATCAGCTCGACGGCCTTGGTCCGCGCGTCCTTCTTCGACATGCCCCGGTGCACGACGAACATCTCGCCGAGCTGGTCGCCGACGGAGAGCACGGGGTTGAGGGAGGACAGCGCGTCCTGGAAGATCATCGCCATCTCGGCACCGCGGACCCTGCGCCGCTCCTCCTCCTTCAGCTTCAGCAGGTCCCGCCCCTGGAAGACGATCTCGCCCCCGGTGATCCTGCCGGGCGGCATGTCGAGGATCCCCATGATCGCCTGCGCGGTCACCGACTTCCCCGACCCGGACTCCCCGAGCACCGCGAGGGTCTCCCCCGCGTCCACCTGGTAGTCGACCCCGTTGACCGCCTTGGCCACCCCGTCCCTGGTCCTGAACTCCACCTGCAGATCACGCACTTCGAGCAGCACGGAGACTCACCTCAGCTTCCGGTCGGGGCGTCGCGGGTCGGCTGGAACGGGGGCGCGAGGGACGTGGTGCGATGTTCGACGACCAAGCCCCCGCTCTCCTGGCACACGCGAACCCCCCGCGCTGACGGACCGCCAACGCAGCGCCCCCACCCCCACAGGACACCGAACCCGCCGCACCACGGCCCCTGGGCTGCAGCCCCGCTCCCGCCCCGGTCCCCTCCCCGGGACGGCACCCCAGCGCCCCGGCGCCACAGCCCGCCGAACACACCACACCACGACGCCCCGGCCCCCAGCCCCGCCCGCCTCCAACACACCCTCGCCCGCCAGGGCTCTCATGTCCGCTCACCTCAGTTTCGGGTCGAGGGCGTCGCGGACCGCGTCGCCGAGCATGATGAAGGCGAGGACCGTGAGGGCGAGGGCTCCGGCGGGCCAGAGGAGCATGTGGGGGGCGTTGCGGATGTAGGCGGAGGCCGCGGAGATGTCGATGCCCCAGCTGACCGTGGGGGGCTTGAGGCCCACGCCGAGGTAGGACAGGGTCGCCTCCAGGGAGATGTACGTGCCGAGGGCGATGGTCGCGACCACGATCACCGGGGCCACGGCGTTGGGGGCGATGTGGCGGAGCAGCAGGCGGGAGTTGGAGGCGCCCAGGGCCCTCGCCGCCTGGACGTAGTCGTTCTGTTTGGCGGTGATGACCGAGCCGCGCGCGATGCGGGAGATCTGCGGCCAGCCGAGCAGCACCATGAACCCGATCACCGGCCACACCGTGCTGCTCGTGACGACCGACAGGAGCACCAGGCCGCCGAGGACCACGGGGATCGCGAAGAAGATGTCGGTGGTGCGGGACAGGATCGAGTCCGAGAAGCCTCCGAAGAACCCCGCGAGGCCGCCTAGGACCGACCCGAGGAGCGCGACGCCCAGCGTGGCGCAGACGCCGACCGTCACCGACGTACGGGCGCCGTACACCGTGCGCGTGTAGACGTCGCAGCCCTGGCCGTCGTAGCCGAAGGGAGCGCCGGGCTGGGAGCCCTCCTGGGCCTTGGAGAGGTCGCACTTGAGCGGGTTGCCCGACGCGATCAGCGACGGCCACAGGGAGATGACGACCAGGAAGACGATCACCAGGGCGGAGATGATGAAGACAGGGTTGCGGCGCAGGTCGCGCCAGGCGTCGGACCACAGGGAGCGGGGCTTGTCCTGAGGGCCCGTACCGTCGGGGCCCTTCTCCAGGGTGGTGGCCTCGCTCACCGCGAGATCCATCGCACCGCCCGCTCCGGTCCCGGCGATGGCGCCCTCTGGTTCCTGGTATTCAGGCATAGCGGATCCTGGGGTCGAGGACGGCGTACAGGAGGTCGACGAGCAGGTTGGCCACCAGGAACACCAGGACGAGGACGGTGACGAAGCCGACCACGGTCTGGGTGTTCTGGCGCAGGATGCCCTGGTAGAGCTGGTAGCCGACGCCGTGGATGTTGAAGATGCGCTCGGTGACGATCGCCCCGCCCATCAGGGCACCGATGTCGGTGCCGATGAAGGTGACGACGGGGATGAGCGAGTTGCGGAGCAGGTGCCGCACGATGACCCGCTGTCTCGGCAGGCCCTTCGCCACCGCCGTACGGACGTAGTCGGACCGCCTGTTCTCCGCGATGGACGTGCGGGTCAGCCGGGTCACGTACGCCAGGGACACGGACGCGAGGACCAGGCCCGGCACGATCAGCTCGCCGAAGGTGGCGTCCGTGGACACCGAGGGTTTGATCCAGCCCCACTCGACGCCGAGGAGCAGCTGGAGCAGCAGGCCGGTGACGAAGGTGGGGACGGAGATCACGACGAGGGTGAGCAGGAGGACCGAGGTGTCGACGGGCCGGCCGCGCTTGAGTCCGGTGATCACGCCCAGCGTGATGCCGACGACGATCTCGATGACGATGGCGACGATCGTGAGCCTGATGGTCACGGGGAACGCCGTCGCCATCAGCTCGGTGACCTTCTGGCCGTTGAAGGCGGTGCCGAAGTCGCCGGTGAAGACGTTGCCCATGTAGGTCAGGTATTGCTGCCAGACGGGCTTGTCGAGGCCGAACTCCTTCTTGAGCTGGGCGGCCGTCGCCGCGTCGCACTGCTTGTCGCCGCACAGGCCCGCGATGGGATCGCCCATCACGTTCACCATGAGGAAGATCAGCAGGGTCGACCCGATGAACACCGGGATCATCTGGAGCAGACGCCGGACGACGTACCGTCCCATGGCGGGGTCAGCCGACCTTGATCTCGTTGTAGACGGGGACGCTGAACGGGTTGAGCTTGACGTTCGAGAGCCGCTCCGAGTAGCCCGCGCTGCCGTTCTGGTACCAGAGCGGGATGGCGGCCATGTTGTCCCGTACGACCTTCTCTGCCGCCTGGAACTTCTCGATGGCCTTGGTGGTGTCGGTCTCGGCGTTGGCCTCGTTCACGAGCTTGTCGAAGTCCTTGTTGGACCACTTGCCGTCGTTGGAGGAGGCGTTGGTGTAGTAGAGCGGCTGGAGGAAGTTCTGGATGAGCGGGTAGTCCATCTGCCAGCCCGCCCGGAAGGGGCCGCTCATCTTCTTCGCGGTGATCTGGCTGCGGAAGTCGGCGAAGGTGCCGACGGGGTTGCCGACGCAGGCCTTGTCGTTGTCGAGCGCGTTGTTGATGGAGTTGCAGACCGCGTCGATCCACTGCTTGTGGGAGCCGGTGTCCGCGTTGTACGTGATCTTGATCTGGCCGCCGGGAAGCCCGCCGCCCTCCTTGATGAGCTTCTTGGCCGCGGCGGGGTCGTAGTCGCAGGCGTCCCCGCACAGCCCGTCCTGGAAGCCGCCCTCCTTGCCGAGGACCGGGGAGGTCCAGTCGGTGGCGGGGGTACGGGTCTTCTGGAAGATGGTCTCGGTGATCTGGGCACGGTTGATCGCGCGGGACAGGCCGGTGCGGACCTTCTCCGAGCCGGCCTTGTTCCAGTTCTTGTCGTAGAACGGGAAGGCGAGGGTCTGGATGATGCCGGCCGGGGTGTTGATGTAGCGGCCGCCGAGGTCGCTCTTGACGTTCTTGAGCTGGGCGGCCGGGACGTCGTCGACGAGGTCGAGGTTGCCGGCCATGAGGTCGGTGTAGGCGGTGTTGTTGTCGGTGTAGACCTTGAGGGTCACCCCGCCGTTCTGTGCCTTGTCCGGGCCGTTGTAGCCGTCCCACTTCTTCAGGGCCATCTGCGAGCCCTTGGTGTACGAGTCGATGGTGTACGGCCCGTTGCCGACCGGCTTCTTCAGCCAGCCCGCGTGGTCCTTGAAGAAGGCCTGCGGGAGCGGCGCGTAGGCCGGGTAGCCGAGGGTGTCGGGGAAGGTCGAGAACTTCTGGTTGAGCTTGACGGTGAAGGTCCTCGGGCCGGTGACCTTCAGTCCGGAGAGGGTGTCGGCGGTCTGCTTGCTGCCGTCGTCGGGGTGGGTCTTGTCGTAGCCGTCGATGTAGCCGAAGAAGTAGGCGTTCTTCTGGTTGTTCTTGAGGGAGGCCCCATAGTTCCAGGCGTCCACGAACGACTGGGCCGTGACCTTCTCGCCGTTGCTGAAGGTCCAGCCGTCCTTGACGGTGATCGTGAAGTTCTGCGAGTCGCTCGTGTCGATCTTCTCGGCGAGCATGTCCTCGGCCTTGCCCGTCTCCGGGTTGTACTTCTTCAGGCTCCGGAAGATCATGTCGAGGACCTTGCCGCCCTGCACCTCGTTGGTGTTGGCCGGCTCCAGCGGGTTCTGCGGGTCGCCCCAGGAGGAGCTCAGCACCGCGCTGCCGTCACCGCTGCCGCCACTGTCGCTGCCGCTGTCCCCACCGCCGCAGGCCGTCGCCGCGAGGGCTACCGCCGCCGCGCAAGCGGCCCGTCTGGCGTGCGTGGCTCCACGCATGGAGTGCCTCCTCGTGAGTGCGCTGTGCCACCAGCGCCAGGGTACTGATCCAATACGAGGAAATATCTACCAATAAGACTCAAAACGCTAATCATTCCGTCCATTAGGTGTCACGCCTCGACGGATCCGAGAAGCGGGTCATCTGACAGGCCTCCGAATGGCCGTCATGGCTCCACCAGGGACCTTTCACTGATATGGACCAATGATTGTTCTGCGCCGGTCGGTTCACTGTTTCCGCAGGCCAGAACGGTCTCAGGCGCCGTTGACGAGCCCAGACCGCCACTGGTAGACACACTCATCAATCACCGCTCAGAACAAGCCCTCCCCGTGCAAGCGATGACGCGAGGTCACGACCTATGAGCACACCAATCCACGGCAGCGGCTTCATGAGCTCGAGAAGAGGACGACCGCGCATCGCCAGGCTCGTCGCCGTCGCCGGTGCCGCCGCGCTGATGTCATTAGCCGGACTCGCGACCCCGCTGAACCCGGCCCCTCAGCAGGCCTCCGCCGCGGACAACGGCAAGGTTCTCACCGTCGCCGTCGCGCAGAGCGTCGACTCCCTGAGCCCGTTCCTGGCCAGCCGGCTGCTCAGCACCAGCATCCACCGGCTGATGTACGAGTACCTGACCAACTACGATCCTACGAACGCCCGTACGATCCCCGGTCTGGCTACCAAGTGGGAGTCGTCCTCGGACAAGCTGACCTGGACCTACACGATCCGCTCGAACTCCAAGTGGTCGGACGGTCAGCAGGCCACCGCCGAGGACGCGGCCTGGACGTTCAACACGATGATGACCGATGAGGGCGCCGCCACTGCCAACGGCAGCTTCGTCGCCAACTTCGAGAAGGTCACCGCCCCAAGCCCCACCAAACTGGTCATCAAGCTGAAGAAGCCGCAGGCCACGATGACAGCCCTCGACGTGCCGATCGTGCCGAAGCACCGATGGGAGAAGGTCGGCGACCTCTCCAAGTTCAACAACGACAAGAGCTTCCCCGTAGTCGGGAACGGGCCGTTCATCCTCACCGACTACAAGCCTGACGGCTACGTGCGCCTCAAGGCGAACAAGAGTTTCTGGCGTGGGGCTCCCAAGTTCGACGAACTGCTCTTCCGCTACTACAAGGACCAGGACGCCGCCGTAGCAGCCCTGCGTAAAGGCGAGGTCTCCTTCGTCGCGGGCTCCCCTTCGCTGACGCCCGCCCAGGCGGCCTCCCTCAAGAACGCGGAGAACATCCACGTCAACGACGCCCCCGGTCGCCGCTTCTACGCCCTTGCGACCAACCCGGGTGCCAAGGCGAAGAACGGTCAGAAGTTCGGCGACGGCGACCCCTCCCTGCTGGACGAGCGGGTCCGGCACGCCCTGTTCATGGCGGTCGACCGCAAGGCCGTCATCGACAAGGTGTTCCAGGGTCACGCCGTGGAGGGCCAGGGGTACATCCCACCGCGGTTCTCGCAGTACTTCTGGAAACCCTCGCCGAGCCAGGAACTCGCCTACGACCCCGCGAGGGCCGCCCAGCTCCTCGACCAGGCGGGCTACCGGAAGAACAGCTCCGGCAAGCGTCTCGGCAAGGACGGCAAGCCGATCACGTACCGCGTCCTGTGCCACGCCACCGACCCGAACGACAAGGCGGTCGGCCAGTACCTGACGGAGTGGTGGGGCAAGCTCGGCATCGGCGTCACCCTCGACTGCCTGGACAACGTCACAGACCCCTGGCTCGCGGGCACGTACGACCTCGCCTTCGACGGCTGGTCCGTCAACCCCGACCCGGACTTCGTGCTGTCCATCCACACCTGCGCGGCCCTGCCCGCCACCCCGAAGGACACCGGCGCCACCGACAACTTCATCTGCGACAAGCAGTACGACAGCCTGTACGCGCGTCAGCTCGCCGAGTACGACCCCGCCGAACGGGCCACGATCGTGAAGCAGATGGAGTCGCGGCTCTACGACCTGGGGTACATGAACGTCATCGCGTACCCGAACGCCGTGGAGGCCTACCGGACCGACCAGATCAAGTCGATCCGGACGATGCCGAGCGCGGCGGGCAACATCTACGGCCAGGACGGCTACTGGAGCTGGTGGTCGGCGGTCCCGGCCGCCTCGGACGGCTCCTCCGACGACTCCGGCTCCACCGGGATCGTCATCGGCGGGATCGTGGCGGCCGTGGTCGTCGTGGGTGCCGGCGTGTTCTTCGCGATGCGCCGCCGGGCCACCGCGGAAGACCGTGAGTAGCGCCGGGCAGACCGCCGCCGACGCCCTCGCCGAACCGGCGGTCCGCGTCCGCACCCCGAGGGCGCGCGCCACGACCGCGTACGTCCGTTACGGCGCCGGCAAGGTCGGCGGCGCCCTCGTGTCCCTGCTCGCCGTGCTCGTCACCGGCTTCTTCCTGTTCCGGCTGATCCCGGGTGACCCGGTGAAGACGATGACCGGCGGCCGCCCGGTGTCCGCCGAGCAACTGGCGTCCTACCGGCGGGAGTTCGGGCTCGACCTGCCGTTGTGGCAGCAGTTCACCGACTACTGCGGCAACGCGCTCACCGGCGACCTGGGCACGTCGTACCAGTTCCACGCCCCGGTCGTCGACAAGATCGGCGAGGCACTGCCGAACACGCTGCTGCTGACCGGCACGGCCTTTGTCCTGTACACCGCGCTGGGCATCCTCCTCGGCACCCGCGCGGCCTGGCGTCACGGCCGGCTCGGCGACCGGCTGAACACCGGTCTCGCCCTGACCCTGTACTCCGTCCCGTCGTTCTGGCTGGGCCTGCTGCTCATCATCGTTTTCTCGGTGGGCATCGGCCCGATCCCGGGGCTGTTCCCCACCGGTGGCATGGAGTCGGGCGGCGAGGAGGGCTTCGCGTACGTCCTCGACGTGGCCCACCATCTGATCCTCCCTGTCGTCACGCTGGTCGCTGTCGAGTACGGGCAGACCCTGCTGGTCACCCGGTCGGCACTGCTCGACGAGATGGGCAGCGACTATCTGACCACCGCGCGCGCCAAGGGTCTCCGGGACGACCTGGTCCGGCGCCGGCATGCCGTACCGAACGCGCTGCTGCCGACTGTGACGCTTGTCTTCGTCAATCTCGGCCGGACGGTCGCGGGAGTGATCCTCGTCGAGACCGTGTTCTCCTGGCCCGGTCTCGGCGGATTGTTCTACCAGGCCTTGAGCGTGCCCGACCTGCCGTTGGTGCAGGGCCTGTTCCTCTTCTTCGCGGCGGCGGTGATCATCATGAACACACTGGCCGACCTGGTCTATCCGCTGCTCGACCCTCGGGTGGGCAGATGACGACCGGCGTCCCGACCCCGGTCACCGGCGCCGGCCCGTTCCGGCTCGCCTGGCAGCGCCGCCGTCGGTCCGCCGTCCGGTTCTGGGCGGGGTACCGAACCCACCGCGCCGGACTGGTCGGCCTGGCCGCGCTCACCCTGTTCGCGGTGGTCGCGCTGACCGCGCCGCTCACCGTCGGCTCCGACGTGGCGGGAGCGACCGACGCGCCGGGGCAGCCGATGGAGAGCCCGAGCGGCGAGTTCCCGCTGGGCACCGACCGGTTCGGGCGCGACCTGCTGGGCCTGCTGGTCTGGGGCTCGCGAGTCTCGCTGCTCGTGGGGCTGCTCGCGGCGGTGCTGTCGGTGGCGATCGGCACGCTGGTCGGCGTCACGGCCGGACACTTCAAGGGCTGGTACGCGACCGTGCTGATGCGGGTCACGGACTGGTTCCTGGTGATGCCGACGCTGGTGCTCGCCATCGCACTGGCCACCGTGATGTCCCGCTCGCTCGGCACGGTGATCCTCGCGATCGGCGTGACCTCGTGGCCGACCACCGCACGGCTGGTGCGGGCGCAGACACTGGCGGTGGAGTCACGGCCGTACATCGAACGCGCGAAGGCGCTGGGCGGCGGTCACGGGCACGTCATGTCCCGGCACGTGCTGCCCAACGTGATGCCGCTGGTGCTGGCACAGGCGACCCTGATGGTCTCCAGCGCGATCCTCGCCGAGGCGACGCTGGCGTTCCTCGGACTCGGTGATCCGACGGTGGTGTCGTGGGGCGGGCTGCTCCAGGAGGCTCGGGAGGCAGGTGCGGTGAGTTCCGGGGACTGGTGGTACCTGGTGCCGCCCGGCATCGCGATCGCCGCGGTTGCGCTGGCGTTCACGCTGTGCGGGCGTGCGGTGGAGTCGGTGCTCAACCCCCGGCTGGGGGTGGACCGTTGACCTTACTGGAGGTGCGGGACCTCGCAGTGACCTACCCGGGCGGGGCCGCCGCCGTCCGGGGCGTGAACCTGTCCCTGGCAGCCGGGCGGAAGCTCGGCCTCGCGGGCGAGTCGGGCTGCGGCAAGTCCACGCTGGCGCTCGCGCTGTTGCGGCTGCTTCCGGCCGGGGCCCGGGTCGGCGGGCAGGTCCTGCTGGACGGCGAGGACGTGCTGACGATGCGGTGGGGCCAGGTGCGGGCGGTCCGCTGGGCGGGCGCCTCGATCGTCTTCCAGGGGGCGATGCACTCGCTCAACCCCGTGCACCGCGTCGGCGACCAGATCGCCGAGCCGATCCTGCTGCACCGCAAGGCCACCGCGGCGGCGGCGAAGAGGCAGGCGGGCGAACTCCTGGTGCAGGTCGGCCTGCCGGCGGCGCGGGCCTCGGCGTACCCGCACGAACTCTCCGGGGGACAGCGTCAGCGCGTCATGATCGCCATGGCGCTGGCCTGCGACCCTCGCCTGATCATCGCCGACGAACCGACCACCGCGCTGGACGTGATGATCCAGGCACAGATCCTGCGCCTGATCGAACAGCTCGTCACCGACCAGGAACTGGGCCTGGTGATGATCAGCCACGACCTTGCGGTCCTCGCCGACACCTGCGACCGGCTCGCGGTGATGTACGCGGGCCGGGTGGTTGAGGAGGGCCCCGCCCGGGAGGTCTACGAGAACGCGGCCCACCCGTACGTCAAGGCTTTGTCGGCCGCCTTCCCGCGCATCGGCGACCCGGAATCCCGGTTCGCCCCCCGCGGCCTCCCCGGCGACCCCCCCGACCCGTCCGCGCTCCCCACCGGCTGCACCTTCCACCCCCGCTGCCCGGCCGCGCTGCCCTCCTGCGCGACGGAGGACCAGGAACTGCGGGAGTCGGGGGCGGCGCGGCGGGCGGCGTGTGTGCATGTGCGGGGAGCGGAGCCAGGGCCGGCCCCCGCGGCCGAGGATGCGAGGAGCGGCACATGACCGAGCGGCAGACGACGACACCGGTGCCGTCACCCGAGGTATCACCCACAGCTCCACCCCTGCTGAGCGCTCAGGGGCTGCACGTCACCTACCCCGGCCGGAACGGCGGGCCGCCCGCTCGGGCCGTGGACGGTGTCGAACTCGACGTCCGAGCCGGGGAGATCGTGGCCCTGGTCGGTGAGTCGGGCTGCGGCAAGACGACGCTGGCGCGGGCTCTGCTGGGCCTGGTCCGGCCGACCGGGGGCAGTGTCAGCTTCGGCGGGGAGCCGCTGGAGTACTCCGCCCGGGCCCTGAAGGCGTACCGCCGACGCGTCCAGCTGATCCTCCAGGATCCGACCGGATCACTGAACCCGCGGCACACCGTGTACGACGCGGTGGCGGAGGGCCTGCGGATCCACGGCCACCGCGGCGACGAGCGGGAGGCCGTGGCAGCGGCCCTGTCCCGGGCGGGCCTGCGTCCCCCCGAGCGCTTGTTCCTGCGCTACCCGCACGAACTGTCCGGCGGCCAGCGCCAACGGGTCGTCATCGCGGGTGCGTTGGTCCTGGAGCCCGAGCTCCTGGTCGCCGACGAGCCGGTGGCCTCGCTGGACGCCTCCGTCCGCGGCGAGATCCTGGCCCTGCTGCTGCGACTGCGCGCCGCACTGGGTCTGTCCGCATTGGTGGTGACGCACGACCTGGGCTTGGCCTGGAACATCGCCGACCGGCTGGCGGTGATGTACCTGGGCCGGATCGTGGAGACGGGGGACGTGGAGCAGGTGCTGACGGCACCGCGCCATCCCTACACGCAGGCGATGATGTCGGTGCTGCCGGGGGCCGCCGGGGCGCCGGTCGTCCTCACCGGAGAGCCCCCGGACCCGTCCCGCATCCCCTCCGGCTGCCGCTTCCACGCCCGCTGCCAGATCCTGGCAAGCGGGGAGGCGGAACGCGCGGGCGTCGCAGGGGCGTGCCGGGACGAGGATCCCGGGGTACTCGAGGGGGGTGACCAAGCGCAGGTGGCGTGTCACTGGGCGCGGGCGACTGCCACGGCGTGACCCAGGCTGCCACGGCGTGACCCAGGCGGCCGTCACGGCGTGGTCCCGGCCACCAGCTCCACCTCGAAACCGTCCGTGTTGGCGAGGTAGGCGGCGTAGTGCTGCGGGCCGCCCGCGAGCGGGTACCGGTCAGGGAAAAGGGGCGTCCAGCCGTGGGCGGGGGCCTCGGCGGCCAGGACGTCGACCTGACCGCGGCTGCCGGCGTGGAACGCCAGGTGGTTGAGGCCGGGGCGGGTGCGCTCGTGCCGGGTGCCGGTCAGCGCTGGTGACCGCTCCACGACGAGATACGTCGGCCCCAGGCGCCAACTGCGGCCGTGCTCCCAGTTCTGGTAGGGCTCGTAGCCGAGGCGGGTGAGCAACCAGCCCCATTCACCGCCCGCGCGGGAGAGGTCGGGGACCCACAGTTCGACGTGGTGCAGCATCGGTCGCTCTCCGAAAAAGCCGGTTCTCGGCACCCGTCGGGGTGCCGAGAACCGGCGGAATCCGTGACGGTCAGGCCGCGTGCACGACGTCCTTCTCCTCCGCGAAGTGGCAGGCCGACTCGTGCGCCGCCGGGGTGTCCGCGCCCTTGAAGCGCTCGGGGATCGCCAGCAGGGGCGCCTCCTCCGCGCACTTGTCCTGGGCCTTCCAGCAGCGGGTGCGGAAGCGGCATCCGGAGGGCGGGTTGGCCGGGGACGGCACGTCGCCGGTCAGGATGATCCGCTCACGGCCCTCACGGGCCTCCGGGTCCGGCACCGGGACCGCCGACAGCAGCGCCTGGGTGTAGGGGTGCGTCGGGTGGTCGTAGATCTGCTCGTCGGAGCCGATCTCGGCGATCTTGCCGAGGTACATGACCCCGACGCGGTCCGAGATGTGCCGGACGATCGACAGATCGTGCGCGATGAAGATGTAGGAGAGGTTGAACTCGTCCTGCAACCGCTCCATCAGGTTGATGACCTGAGCCTGCACCGACACGTCCAGCGCCGACACCGGCTCGTCGCAGATGATGATCTCCGGGTTGAGCGCCAGGCCGCGGGCGATGCCGATGCGCTGGCGCTGGCCGCCGGAGAACTGGTGCGGATACCGGTTGATGTACTCCGGGTTCAGACCGACGACGTCGAGGAGTTCCTGCACCTTGCGGCGCCGGTCGCCCTTCGGGGCCACCTCGGGGTGGATGTCGTACGGCTCCCCGATGATGTCGCCCACCGTCATCCGGGGGTTGAGCGAGGTGTACGGGTCCTGGAACACCATCTGGATGTTGCGGCGGACCGCCTTCAGCGCGCGCCCGGACAGCGTGGTGATGTCCTGGCCCTTGTAGAAGATCTCGCCGGCCGTCGCCCGCTCCAGGTTCATCAGGAGCTTCGCCACGGTGGACTTACCGCAGCCGGACTCGCCCACGATGCCCAGGGTCTCGCCCTGATACAGGTCGAAGGAGACTCCGTCGACGGCCTTGACCGCGCCGATCTGCTTCTTGAACAGGATGCCCCGGGTGAGCGGGAAGTGCTTCACCAGGTTGCGCACCTGGAGGATCGGCTCGCCACGCTCGACGGGCGCCTCGATCGCGGCGACCGCCTCCGACTCGGAAGCGGCGTCCACGACCTCGACGTCGGAGACGTTCGGCGTGGCGTCCTGCTGCTCGTCGTTCTTGCTGAGCTCAGCCATGGAGCGTCTCCTTCCAGAAGTGGCATGCCGAGGCGCGGCCGACCAGCTCGCTGCCGTCCTGGTCCGTCACCGGGAACAGGTCCGGGATGTCCGTACGGCAGATGTCCTGGGCCTTGGGGCAGCGCGGGTTGAAGGCGCAACCGGTGGGCACGTGCAGCAGGTTGGGCGGCAGGCCCTTGATGGCGTACAGCTCCTGGCCCTTCTGGTCCAGGCGCGGGATCGAGTCCAGCAGACCCCGTGTGTACGGGTGCGCGGGCCGCTTGTACAGCTCGTAGACCGGGGCGCGCTCCACGATCCGGCCCGCGTACATCACCGCGATCTTGTCCGCGACGTCGGCGACCACGCCGAGGTCGTGCGTGATCAGGATGAGGCCCATGTTGTACTCGCGCTGCAACTCCGAGAGCAGGTCCATGACCTGGGCCTGGACCGTCACGTCGAGAGCCGTGGTGGGCTCGTCGGCGATGATCAGGTCGGGCTCCAGGGCCAGCGCCATGGCGATCATGATGCGCTGGCGCATACCGCCGGAGAACTGGTGCGGGTAGTCGTTGACCCGGGCCGCGGCGGCCGGGATCTTCACCCGGTCCATCAGCTCGATCGCCTTGGCCTTGGCGTCCTTCTTGGACAGGCCGTGGTGGACGCGGAACATCTCGCCGAGCTGGTAGCCCACACTGAGCACCGGGTTGAGCGAACTGAGCGCGTCCTGGAAGATCATGGCGATGCGACGGCCACGGATCTTGCGGCGCTCCTCGCCGGACATCTTCAACATGTCCTGGCCGCGGAAGAGGATCTCCCCCTGGGGAATCGTCGCCGGCGGCATGTCGAGGATGCCCATGATCGCCTGCGCGGTGACGGACTTGCCGGAGCCGGACTCACCGAGCACGGCGAGCGTCTCGCCCGCGTTGACGCTGTAGTTGACGCCGTTGACGGCCTGGACCACGCCCTCGCGGGTGTGGAACTGGACGTGCAGGTCACGCACTTCCAACAGCGGTCCGCCGTCGCCCTCGCGCGGCGAGGGCACGGATACTTCTTCGATGATGGTCACGACGCCTCCCTCAGCGCATCTTCGGGTCGAGGGCGTTGCGTACGGCCTCACCGAGCATGATGAACGCCAGCACCGTGATGCTGAGCATGATCGACGGATAGAGCATGATCCACTGGGCCACGCGGATCTGGTTGCCGCCGTCGGAGATGTCGTTGCCCCACGACACGCCGTTGAGGCCGAGGCCCAGGAACGACAGTGTCGCCTCGGCGGAGATGTAGATGCCGAGTGAGATGGTGGCGACGACGATCACCGGGGCGAGGGTGTTCGGCAGGATGTGCCGGAACATGATCCGCGGCGTGCTCGCGCCGAGCGCCTTGGCGGCCTGCACGTAGTCGGCCTGCTTGGTGGTGATGACGGCACCGCGCATCACGCGGGCGACCTGCGTCCAGCCGAAGAAGCCCAGCGCGCCGATGACCACCCAGGTGGTGCGGTCCGCGAAGGAGTTCAGGATGACCATGGTGCCGAGCAGGAACGGGATGCCGAAGAACACGTCCGTCAGCCGGGACAGGATCGAGTCGACGAGACCACCGAAGTAGCCGGCGATCATGCCCACCAGGCCACCGAGGACCGTGACGACCACGGTGGTGCCGAAGCCGACCGCGATGGAGGCCCGCGCACCGTAGATGACCCGGGCGAAGACACTGCGACCCTGCTGGTCGTAGCCGAGCCAGTCGGCCGAGCCGACGTCGCTCAGCTTGGGCTTCTGCAGGTAGTGCTTGGCCAGGTCACCGAGAATCGGGTCCTCGCTGGTGAACCACCCCGGGAAGAAGGTGATCAGCAGCAGCACCAGGATCAGCACGCTGGAGATGATGAAGATCCAGCTGCGCCGCAGATCGGCCCAGGCGTCGCCCCAGAGGCTGCGGGCCTTCTCGGGCTTGGCCGCGGTGGGCGTCATCGGGGGCGTCGCGCCCGCCGGGTCGGCCGCTCCGGTGTTCTTGACGTCGGTCTTGGTCACGTCAGGCATAGCGAATCCTCGGGTCAAGGACCGCGTAGAGCAGGTCGACGAGCAGGTTGGCGAGCAGGTACACGAGCACGAGGATCGTCACCAGGCCGACCAGGGTGGTGCCCTCCCGGCGGGTGATCGACTGGTAGATCGTGCCGCCGATGCCCTGGATGTTGAACAGTCCCTCAGTGACGACCGCGCCGCCCATCAGCGCACCGATGTCGGTGCCCAGGTAGGTGATCACGGGGATCAACGAGTTGCGCATCAGGTGGACGCCCACGACGCGGCGCTTGGGCAGGCCCTTGGCGATCGCGGTGCGGATGTAGTCGGCGCGCAGGTTCTCGGCGACGGAAGTCCGGGTCAGGCGGGTCACGTAGGCCAGTGACGCCGACGCGAGGACCACGGCCGGCATCAGCAACTCGTTGTAGTTCGTCGAGTCGTTGACGTTCGGTGGCAGCCAGTTCAGCTCGAAGGCGAAGACCACCTTGAGGATGAAGCCGAGGACGAAGACCGGTACCGAGATCAGCAGCAGCGAGATCAGCAGGGCCACGTTGTCGGTGAGCCGGCCGGCGCGCATGCCCGCCACGATGCCGAGGGCGATGCCCACGACCAGCTCGATCAGGAAGGCCAGGGAGGCCAGACGGATCGTCACCGGGAACGCGTCACCCAGGACGTCAGTGACGGGGCGGCCACTGGCGATCTGCGTGCCGAAGTCGGCGTGCAGGATCATGTTTTTCATGTAGTGCCAGTACTGCACCATGATCGGCTGGTCCAGACCGTACTCATGTCTCAGCGCGGCGATCACCTGAGGGCTTCCGCCCTTGTCGCCGAAGAGCCCGCGCACGGGATCACCGGGCAGGGCGTAGACCATGAGGAAGATAAGCAAGGTGGTCCCGATGAACACCGGGATCATCTGGAGCAGTCGTCGTGCGACGTAGCGCCCCATCGTGCCTCCATGTCAGTCACAGCAGCGGCAGCCGACGGGCCCTTTCCCCGCGCACCGTTGAGTGATGCGTGCGGAAAGGGCCCCCCGGCCGCTGCCGTTGCCCGGGGCGCGGTCGTGCCGCGCCCCGGGAACGGGCTGTTTGCGGTTACTTCTTGACCTGAACGCCGGTCAGGATCGGGTCGCCGTCCTGGGCGTACTTGACGCCGCTGACCTTCTCCGAGTAACCCGCGTTGACCTTGTAGTACCAGAGCGGAATGCTCGGCATGTAGTTCGGGAGCGCCTTCTCCACCTGCTGGTAGAGCTTCTCCGACTCCTCCAGGGAGGGGGCGGCGTCGGCCTTGGCGATCAGGGTGTCGATCTCCTTGCTGGAGAAGCCACCCTGGTTGCCGTCCGAGTGCGTGCCGAACAGGTCGCGGATGAAGTTGGCGATGAACGGGTAGTCGAGCACCCAGCCGGAGCGGTACAGCGACTTGACCTCGTGCGCGTCACGGGCGTTGAGGTCCGCCTGGAAGTCCGCCTTGGAGTCGCCGGTGCAGGCCACGCCGACGGCCTTGGTGATGGAGTTGCAGACCGCCTCCACCCACTCCTTGTGACCGCCGTCCGCGTTGAACTGGATGGAGATCTTGTTCCCCGGGACGCCGCCGCCCTCCTTGATGAGCGCCTTGGCCTTGGTGGGGTTGTACGTGGTGACGTCACCGGCGGCGTTCGGCTGGTAGCCGAGGACGCCCTTGGCGACCCAGCCGGTGGCGGGCTCACGGGTGCCCTGAAGCACCGTCTTGGTGATGGTGTTGCGGTCGATCGCCATCGACAGGCCCTGGATGACCTTGGGGTCGATGTTCTTCCACTGCTTGGTGTAGTAGGCCACCGCGATGCTCTGGATCGCCGAGTACGACTGGTCCACGGCACGGTCGCCGAGGTCCGTCTTGTAGACCGGCAGGTCCTTGGGCGCGAGCTGGCGCAGGACGTCGACGTTGCCGGACTTCAGGTCCTCGTACGCCGTCTCCAGGTTGGTGTAGTTCTTGAAGACCACACCACCGTTCTTGGCCTTGTTCGGGCCCTGGTAGTCGTCGTAGCGGGCGACCTCGATCGACTTCTTGTGGTTCCAGCTGACGAACTTGTACGGGCCGTTGCCGACCGGCTTCTCGCCCGCGGCCTTCGGGTCCTTGTAGAAGGACTCCGGCAGCGGCGAGAAGACCTCGTAGCCCAGCTTGTAGACGAAGTAGGGCAGTTCGTTGTTCAGCGTGATGGTGAAGGTGTTGTCGTCGACGACCTTCAGGCCGGACATCTCGGTGGCCTTCGCCTTGCCCTTCTCGGGGGCGACGTCGGAGTAGCCCTTGATGTCCGAGAACCAGAAGCTGTTGGTCTGCTTGTTGGCCGGAACAGCGGCCCAGTTCCACGCCTTCACGTAGGACTCGGCGGTCACCGGGGTGCCGTCGTGGAACTTCCAGCCCGGCTTCAGCTTGACCGTGAAGGTCTTGTTGTCCTTGCTGTCGACCGACTGCGCGTTCATCATGACGATCTTGCCGCTGGCGTCGTAGTCGACGAGCCCGGTGAACAGGGCCTTCGTCACGATGCTGCCGTTGGACTCCATGGTGTTCGCCGGCTGCAGCGGGTTCTGCGGCTCGCCGACCTCGATCGAGAACTTTCCGTTCGGGTCGATCGCAGCCTTGCTGTCGTTGCCGCTGTCACTGCTGCCCCCGCCGCAGGCAGTCGCGCTCAGCGCCACAACCGCGGCTATCGCGACCCACTTGGCGCTCTTGGCACCGCGCATGGGTTCCTCCTCATGAGTCCATTGGTTCACCGCAAAGGGGCGCACACAGCACACAACCGCACCGCCCGTCGCCGGTGTCGGAGATGTCAGGTGCCCCCGCGCTCGTGAGTCGGCGCCGATGGCGCGTGACCCGTTTAGCCGAGCTCTACGCGCCTAACTATCTGCCATGCGCCAGGACCGAACCACACCCCTAAGGTCTCGGTTCGATCACACCTCTCGCCTACATCTTCCAAAATCCGGACAAACGGCTTGCTGAAAGATGCCTGCGAAACGGACTTGTTACACATCTATCGGGGGTGGCTGTCCGTATTCCGGACAGGCGAGGTTTGAAAACCGATTGCGCGCAACGGGGCCGCCATGTACGGGGCCTCCGCGCACCGAGGGCGCGGCAGGTGAAGCTCACTGACGCTCCGTCAACGCACCGTGACAGCACCGCCGTTCAGTGATCTGAAGCACACTCTTCGGGTGCCGGCACAGCGGACGCACAGTCGTGCCGCCTCCGCGACAGGGTAGTGCGGACGACACGGCCTTGCGGGCCCCCTTCCCTAAATCGAGGGATTACCCTATGGGCGCCACGACGGCGCCGGGCACCCTCGCAGTGAAGCGAGGGTGCCCGGTGGGTCGGTCTGGGGCGAAGGCCCGGCGTCAGCCGTGCTTGGCGCGGCTCGCGGCGCGGGCGCGCTCGCGGGCGTCCAGGTTGACCTTACGGATGCGGACCGCTTCCGGGGTCACCTCGACGCACTCGTCGTCGCGGCAGAACTCCAGGGACTGCTCCAGGGAGAGCTTGCGCGGCGGGACGATCGCCTCGAACGAGTCGGCCGAGGACGACCGCATGTTCGTGAGCTTCTTCTCCTTGGTGATGTTCACGTCCATGTCGTCGGCGCGCGAGTTCTCACCGACGATCATGCCCTCGTAGACCTCGGTGCCCGGGTCCACGAACAGCACGCCGCGCTCCTGGAGGTTCGTCATCGCGAAGGCGGTGACGGCACCGGAGCGGTCGGCGACCAGGGAGCCGTTGTTACGGGTCTGCAGGGTGCCGAACCAGGGCTCGAAGCCCTCGTGGATGGAGTGCCCGATGCCGGTGCCGCGGGTCTGGGTCAGGAACTCCGTGCGGAAGCCGATCAGACCGCGGGAGGGCACCACGAACTCCATGCGCACCCAGCCGGAGCCGTGGTTCGACATGTTGTCCATACGGCCCTTGCGGACGCCCATGAGCTGCGTGACCGCGCCCATGTGCTCCTCGGGCACGTCGATGGTCATGCGCTCGACGGGCTCGTACACCTTGCCGTCGACTTCCTTGGTGACCACCTGCGGCTTGCCGATGGTCAGCTCGAAGCCCTCCCGGCGCATGGTCTCGACCAGGATGGCGAGCGCCAGCTCACCACGGCCCTGGACCTCCCAGGCGTCGGGACGCTCGGTGTCCAGGACGCGCAGCGAGACGTTACCGATCAGCTCGCGGTCCAGGCGGTCCTTGACCTGACGGGCGGTCACCTTGCGGTCCTTGACGGCCGCCTTCGCGTCGGCGCCCTTGCCGGTGCCGCCGCGGCCGACCAGCGGCGAGGTGTTCGTCCCGATGGTCATGGAGATCGCGGGCTCGTCGACCGTGATCAGCGGGAGCGGGATCGGGTTCTCGGGGTCGGCGAGGGTCTCACCGATCATGATGTCCGGGATACCGGCGACCGCGCAGATGTCACCCGGGCCGGCCTTCTCGGCGGGCTTGCGGGTGAGCGCCTCGGTCATCAGCAGCTCGGTGATGCGCACGTTGGACATCGTGCCGTCGCGCTTGATCCACGTGACGGTCTGGCCCTTGCGCAGCTCGCCCTGCTCGACGCGGAGCAGCGCGATACGGCCGAGGAAGTTGTCGGCGTCCAGGTTCGTGACGTGCGCCTGGAGCGGGGCCGTCTCGTCGTACTCCGGAGCCGGGACGTGCGAGAGGATCGTGGAGAAGAAGGGCTCCAGGCTGTCGCTGTCGGCCGGGACGGTGCCGTCCTCCGGCTTGGTCAGCGAGGCAACACCGTCACGCGCGCAGGCGTAGACGATGGGGAACTCGATCTGGTCCTCGTCGGCGTCGAGGTCGAGGAAGAGGTCGTACGCCTCGTTGACGACCTCGTCGATGCGCGAGTCGGGGCGGTCCGTCTTGTTGATGCAGAGGATGACGGGCAGCCGGGCCTGCAGTGCCTTGCGCAGCACGAAGCGGGTCTGGGGCAGCGGGCCCTCGGAGGCGTCGACGAGCAGCACCACCGCGTCCACCATCGACAGACCACGCTCGACCTCGCCACCGAAGTCGGCGTGGCCCGGGGTGTCGATGATGTTGATGGTGACGACCTCGCCACCGTCCTTCGGGTGGTACTTGACGGCCGTGTTCTTGGCCAGGATCGTGATGCCCTTCTCACGCTCCAGGTCGTTCGAGTCCATCATGCGGTCGTCGAGCGATTCGGCGGCGTGCGCGGCGAAGGCACCGGCCTGCTTCAGCATGGCGTCGACGAGGGTCGTCTTGCCGTGGTCGACGTGGGCGACGATGGCGACGTTGCGGATGTCGTGGCGCGTGGCCATATTGCGGCGTACTCCCAGAGTGGTGAGAAGGCCCTGCTGCGTACGTCCGTGTGACGCGGGCCTGCCGGGCTTGACACGCCACGGCCTCACCCCATCGTACGTTGCCTGCCGGGTGGAGGCTTGCCGGGCTCAGTGCCCGGTGGGCCCGGACGCCGGCTTCGCGCCCTTTTTCAGGAAGCCCATGTCCTCGTAGACCGGCGTCTGGAATCCGAAGGAACCGGCGTTGACCACGTTCTTCTTCACGGCCGTCAGCTGGGGCCGCTGGTACAGCGGGATGGATCCGGCGGCGGCCCAGATCCGGGCGTCCGCCTTGCGGATCAGGCTCCGGCTCTTCCCCTCGTCGAGCGTGGCGACGGCCTGGTCGAAGAGCTGGTCCACCTGGTCGGTGCCCACCCGGGTGTAGTTCTGCTCGACGTTCAGCGACCCGTCCGCGGCCGGCACCGGCTTGGCGAAGATGGGGCGGGCGTCGGTGGCGGGGAAGGCGGACGCGGGCCAGGAGTACAGCGCGAGGTCGTACTGCCCCGACGCGATGTGGTCCTTGAAGTAGCTCTTGTCGGAGACCTTGGAGATCTCGGTCCGGATGCCGACCTTCTCCAGCATCGCGGAGATCCGCCCGGCCACCGTGCGCAGCGGTCCGGACCCCGGGCCGGACGGGAGCACGAACCGCAGGGCGAGCGCCTTGCCGTTCTTGGCCAGCACCTTCGTCGCCGCGTCGGCGGGAGCCGCCGTGCCCTTGGGGGCGTACGCCCCCGGCGCGCTGCCCTGCTTCAGCTTGTTCGCGTACTGCTTGCCGTCCTGGGCGAGATGGCGCGGGCTGTCCCCGCTCCCGCGGTGGTCCTTGGGGTCCTGGTCGTCGCTCTTGTCGTCCTCGCCGACGATGTACGTTCCGTCGTCCCCGTCCGCGGATTCCCGCTTGGCCTTGTGGCCCTCGGTCCCCGCCGCCTTGTCGCCCTTCTTCTTCTCCTTCTCGACCGGTCCGCCGGGCACCCAGCCGGCGTCCGCGAGCAGCGCCCGGGCCTCCTTGGCGTCCTGGCCGCCGAGGGCGCCGCTGTTGTCGGCGTAGGCGTCCTGGCCGGAGAGCGCGAGGTGGCTGCCGACGGGCACGGCGGGCAGCCCGAGCGGCGTGAGGACGACACCGGCCAGCGCCTTGCGGTCGATGGCGCGGGCCACGGCCCGGCGCACCCGCTCGTCGGCGAGCGGGCCCGAGGCGCCGTTGAGGGCGAGCTGGGTGTAGGCGGGCTCCAGGGACCTGCGGACCTCGTACCCCTTCAGGGCCGCCTGCTCACGCTCGTACGCGGCGAGTGCCCTGCGCTTCTTCTGCGAAGCGCTGAGCTCGTCGTCGGCCGCCTCCTCGTCGTCCTCGTGTGCGAGGGCCCAGGAGCGCAGCGCGTCGGCGGCTCCCAGGTTGCTGCCCGAGGGGCGGGCGGGCCGTCCGCCCGGACCCGCGACCGGGCCGGCGACCGGGCCGGCGCCGGGCGTGGCTCCGGCGCGGGCGGCGAGGCTGATGCGGCCGAGGGCCTCGGGGTCGACCTCGCCGAGCTCGATCGAGCCGGCGGCCAGCGCGGTGGCCCGCTTGTCGCGCGGTACGGCGCGCAGCACGATCTCGTTCAGCTTGGCGGGGTGGCCCCACCAGCGCGGATTGCGGGTGAGGGTGATCTCGTCGTCCTTGCGGTCGACCTTCTTCACCTGGAAGGGACCCGCGGTGACCTTGAGCTTCTTGCGGGCGGAGTCGTTGAAGGCGTCCGGGGTGCCCATGACGTCCTTCGGATACAGCGGCGAGAACAGCGAGCGCCAGTCGGCGTACGGCCGCGCGAAGGTGACCTTGACCTCCAGGTCGTTGGCCCCGCGTTCGATCTTCGCGATGCGCTCGTAGCCGGCGTTGCGGGCGGTCCAGTACGCGGAGTCCTTGCCGGACAGGGCGCGCCACTGGGCGGCGAAGTCGGCGGCGCCGATCTCCCGGCCGTCGCTCCACACGGCCTGCTGGTTCAGCTTGTACAGCACGACCTGCTTCGGCTCGGTCTCGACGACCTTGGCCGACTCCAGGTAGTCGGGGTTGATCTGCGGCCGCCCGTTCGCGTCGAGCCGGTACATGGAGGGCAGGACCGCCTGGGCGACGGTCGTGGTGGTCGCGTCGGCGTCCGCCTGGAAGGTGTTCAGGGTGTCCGGGACGGCGTCCACGGCCCAGTGCAGGGTGCCGCCGTCGGCGACCCGGTCGCGGGCGGCGGGCGCGATGTCCTGCTCCGCGAGCGGCTTGCTCCCCTTGTCCTCGGAACTGCACCCGGAGAGCGCGGTCACCGCGAGCGCGCCCGCGGTGAGGAAGACGACCGAGCGCGTGACCGCGCGCAGTGCGACGCCGTTGTGGGACATCTCTGCTTACCTCCGGGAGCCGCGGGCGTTATGATCACTTTTGGCGGTATATGGAGCTGATCACATCTATTGCGGCCACTGAAGAGGAAAGGGTTCGGCAACGGACGGCGACACGGCGACAACGACCGGGAAGCCCACCCGTGCGGCGCAATCGACGGCGCACGAGGGGCGCGCACGGAGGCACACGATCCGCCAATCCATGCACGTCCCTTCACACCAGCAGGTGTGACGCGCAACACTCGCAGGCGCATGACCGTTCCCGTCCAGGGCATCCCCGCCCACGGAAGTGAGGTCACGTCATGTCCGTGAACGACGAACTGGCAGCGGCCCAGCGCTCGCTCGACGAGGTGCTGAGGTACGTCAAGCGCCTGGAGCAGCAGCTGGGCAGCGGCGGTCTGGAGATGCGCCGAGTGCGGATCGACGCCGACCGCCTGCGCGAGAGCCTCGCGCTGCTGAGGGAGACCGACCCGGCGCTCGCCAAGGCCCGCCGCCCGGATCTCGTCTCCATCTCCGACACCCCGTACGACAACACCCTGTGGACGGACTCGGACGACGAGGGACTCGGCGCCCGCGACCGCCGAGCCCCCTGAACCCGACCGGAGTCAAGCGTTGGCCACTGGTACGGAACCTCCCGACACCGAATCCCATACCGTGAGCGGCGGCGTACGCACCGGTACGCGCGCCGCGATCGACGCCCCGCACCTGCGCACCGACCGCTGGTGGCTGGCGCCCGCGGCCACGGCCGCGGGGCTGCTCGCCTTCATCGTGTACTCGACCTGGCGGGCCTTCGCCGACACGGACTACTACGCGGCCCCGTACGTCTCGCCGTTCTACTCCCCCTGCCTGGCCGAGCGCTGCGCGCCCATGCGCCACGGCCCCAACTGGGAGCTCTTCGGCAGCTGGTGGGCCATCTCCCCCGCGATCATCATCCTGATCTTCCCGCTCGGCTTCCGGCTGACCTGCTACTACTACCGCAAGGCCTACTACCGGGGCTTCTGGGCGTCCCCGCCGGCCTGCGCGGTGGCCGAGCCGCACAAGAAGTACACCGGTGAGACCCGCTTCCCGCTGATCCTGCAGAACATCCACCGGTACTTCTTCTACGCCGCGATCGTGGTCGCCGGCATCCTGACCTACGACACCGTGCTCTCGTTCCGCAACGAGAAGTACGAGTGGGGCCACATGGGCCTCGGCACCCTGGTGTTCCTGGTCAACATCGTGCTGATCTGGGCTTACACGATCTCGTGCCACTCCTGCCGGCACATCGTCGGCGGCAAGCTCAGGCACTTCTCCAAGCACCCCGTGCGCTACAAGGCGTGGCAGTTCGTCGGGAAGCTCAACGCCCGCCACATGCTGCTCGCCTGGGCGTCGCTGGTGAGCGTGGCGCTCGCCGACTTCTACGTCTTCCTGGTCGCCTCCGGCGCTTTCGACGATCCGAGGTTTTTCTGATGTCCGTGGTCGACCGGCAGGAATGGGACGTCGTCGTGGTCGGCGCGGGCGGTGCCGGACTGCGGGCCGCCATCGAGGCCCGCGAGCGCGGTGCCCGTACCGCCGTCATCTGCAAGTCGCTGTTCGGCAAGGCGCACACCGTGATGGCCGAGGGCGGCATCGCGGCCAGCATGGGCAACGCCAACGCGAACGACAACTGGCAGGTCCACTTCCGCGACACCATGCGCGGCGGAAAGTTCCTCAACCAGTGGCGGATGGCCGAACTGCACGCCCAGGAGGCCCCGGACCGGGTCTGGGAGCTGGAGACCTGGGGCGCCCTGTTCGACCGCACCAAGGACGGCCGGATCTCCCAGCGCAACTTCGGCGGCCACGAGTACCCGCGCCTCGCCCACGTCGGCGACCGCACGGGCCTCGAACTGATCCGCACCCTCCAGCAGAAGATCGTCTCGCTCCAGCAGGAGGACAAGAAGGAGACCGGCGACTACGAGTCCCGCCTGAAGGTCTACCAGGAGTGCACGGTCACGCGGGTCCTGAAGGACGGGAGCCGCGTCTCCGGTGTCTTCGCCTACGACCGTGAGACCGGCCGTTTCTTCGTCCTGGAAGCCCCGGCCGTGGTGATCGCGACCGGTGGCATCGGCAAGTCCTTCAAGGTGACGTCGAACTCGTGGGAGTACACCGGCGACGGCCATGCGCTGGCCCTGCTCGCGGGCGCACCCCTGCTGAACATGGAGTTCGTGCAGTTCCACCCGACCGGCATGGTCTGGCCCCCGTCGGTGAAGGGCATCCTCGTCACCGAGTCGGTCCGCGGCGACGGCGGGGTGCTCAGGAACTCCGAGGGCAAGCGGTTCATGTTCGAGTACATCCCCGACGTCTTCAAGGAGAAGTACGCCCAGTCGGAGGAGGAGGGCGACCGCTGGTACGAGGACCCGGACAACAACCGGCGCCCGCCCGAGCTGCTCCCCCGCGACGAGGTGGCCCGCGCGATCAACTCCGAGGTGAAGGCCGGCCGGGGCTCTCCGCACGGCGGGGTCTTCCTGGACGTCTCGACGCGGATGCCCGCCGAGGTGATCCGGCGCCGACTGCCGTCCATGTACCACCAGTTCAAGGAGCTGGCCGACGTCGACATCACCGCTGAGCCGATGGAGGTCGGGCCGACCTGTCACTACGTGATGGGCGGTGTCGCGGTCGAGTCGGACACAGCCGAGGCGCGCGGGGTGCCGGGGCTGTTCGCGGCCGGTGAGGTCGCGGGCGGTATGCACGGCTCGAACCGGCTCGGCGGCAACTCCCTGTCCGACCTGCTGGTCTTCGGACGCCGGGCGGGCTGGCACGCGGCGGAGTACGCGACCGCTCTCGCGGCGGCACGTCCACCCGTGGACGAGGCCCAGGTCGACGCGGCGGCGGCCGAGGCGCTGCGGCCCTTCTCGGCGGAGGGCGCGGAGCCCGCCGTAGGACCTCCGGAGAACCCGTACACCCTGCACCAGGAGCTCCAGCAGGCGATGAACGACCTGGTCGGCATCATCCGCCGCGAGGGCGAGATGGAGCAGGCCCTGGAGAAGCTCGCGGATCTTCGGGTACGGGCCCGGCGGGCCGGGGTCGAGGGGCACCGGCAGTTCAACCCGGGCTGGCACCTCGCGCTGGACCTCAGAAACATGCTGCTGGTCAGCGAGTGTGTGGCCCGGGCCGCGCTGGAGCGGACCGAGTCGCGCGGCGGGCACACCCGCGAGGACCATCCGGCGATGGACCGCAAGTGGCGCAACATCAACCTGCTGTGCCAACTGACCGATCCGACGGGCGGGTTGGCGGCGACCGACCCCGTCCGGGGCCAGATCGACCTCACCCGCGAGACCACCGACCCCATCCGCGCCGACCTGCTCGCCCTCTTCGACAAGGAGGAGCTGGTCAAGTACCTCGCCGAAGAGGAGCTGTACGAATGAGCGGCTACACGGCCCACTTCAAGGTGTGGCGGGGCGATGTGAAGGGCGGCGGCCTGGAGGACTTCAAGGTCGAGGTCAACGACGGCGAGGTGGTCCTTGACATCATCCACCGCCTCCAGGCCACCCAGGCGCCCGATCTCGCCGTTCGCTGGAACTGCAAGGCGGGCAAGTGCGGTTCGTGCTCGGCGGAGATCAACGGGCGGCCGAGGCTGATGTGCATGACCCGCATGTCGGTCTTCACCCCGGAGGAGACGATCACCGTCACTCCCCTGCGCGCCTTCCCCGTCGTCCGGGACCTGGTCACGAACGTCGGCTTCAACTACCAGAAGGCGCGCGAGGTCCCGGCGTTCGTGCCGCCGCCGGATCTCGGGCCCGGCGAGTACCGGATGATGCAGGAGGACGTGGACCGCTCGCAGGAGTTCCGCAAGTGCATCGAGTGCTTCCTGTGCCAGGACACCTGCCATGTCGTCCGCGACCACGAGGAGAACAAGACCGCGTTCGCGGGCCCGCGCTTCCTCATGCGGGTGGCGGAGCTGGACATGCACCCGCTGGACGCGGCCGAGGAGTCCGGCCTGGACCGCAAGAAGACGGCCCAGGACGAACACGGCCTCGGCTACTGCAACATCACCAAGTGCTGCACGGAGGTCTGCCCCGAGGGCATCAAGATCACGGACAACGCGCTGATCCCCCTGAAGGAAAGGGCCGTCGACCGCAAGTACGACCCGCTGGTGTGGCTGGGGTCGAAGATCAGGAGGAGGTCTTCGTAGCCCTGCCCGGCTTCAGGGCCCGCCGCTGGACGCACAGCCCGGCGGCGAACACGGCCATGCCGCTCATCGCGACGGGGAAGTTGCCCATGCCGGGCCCCTGGAGCGGGCCGACGAAGAGATACGTGCCGATCCCGGCCAAGGAGACCAGGGTGCCGTAGCCCCACACACGGGGCCGCAGCACCTCGGCCCGCCCCGGTCGTCAGGACCAGTACCGCGAGGAGCACCAGCGTCTCGTGCATGCCGATCATCGTCGCACGAGCTCCAACGCCCTGACCAGGGAAGGGCGCAGGGCGAGGTGGGGTCACCCGCGGACCCAGTCCCTCTCGTAGGCCGTCCAGTCAGACTCCTTCGCCGCGAAGTCGACGTACAGTGCCACGCCGAAGTTCGGGCGGTGCGCGTCCGTGCGGGAGAGGCCGAGGCGGACGCCCCGGACGGCCGCGGGGACGGTCTCGGCGTGGGCCCAGTGGTCGAAGTTGTTCTCGCGGTAGAAGGGGAGGCCCATCAGCAGGTCGGTGGACTCGGGGGTGACCTCGAGGGCCAGGGAGGTCTGCTGGGCGACATAGCCGCCGTAGAGGCTCTCCAGTGGCGTGCTCGTGTCGTACGACATCACCGCGATCTGGTCGACCCGGCGCGCGACCTGGCCGAAGTATGCCTGCGACCACCACTTGGGGTGCCCGGCGAGCGTCCCCGCGACGGAGTGCAGCGCGGGCAGCGGGTCGATCTGGTGGGCGGCGACCGAGAGGGGGACGCCGTGGGCGCGGGTGACTTGGTGGAGGGCGTCGAGGAGGTCGAGGTAGTGCTCGTCGCCGGAGTGCAGGGGCTCCAGGTCGAAGTGGGCGCCGTCGAACCCGGCGGCGAGGATCTGCCGGGTGGACCGCACGACGGCGGCTCGGGTGTCCTTGTCGGCGAGGCGCATGCCGTCCGGGCTCTCGGTGGCGAGCTTGTCGCCGAGCCAGGCCTGGACGCGGATGCCGGGAGCCGCCTTGTGTACGGCGCCGATCAGCCAGGCCGCCTTCGGGTACGCCGACGCCGGCAGCGTTCCGTCGTGTTCCAGGGGGCCGGCGTGGACGTACAGGTCCCGGATCCCGGTGTCCCTGAGGCGCCGGGCGAGGGCCCTGACGTCGGCGTCGGTCCTGCGGCCGTCCACCCAGGCGTGACCGAGCCAGATCGCGTCCTTGTCGCGGGTGCGGGTGCCGTCGGCGGGATCGCCGGCGTAGTTGAGGCGGAGGGCGACGGCGACGGTCAGGAGGGGCACGAGGACGACGAGCGCGAGCCCGAGAACACCCCGGCGGATCCAGACCCTGCGACGGCGTCTCGGCTTCGGCGCCGGCGCCTCCTTCTCCGCCTCGCCGTCCCCGGCCCCGCCCCCGTCGGCCGGTATGTCCCGCGCCTGTGACATCCACTTCCCCGTCCGCTCGCCGTACCCTCGCCCGTCCCACCCCGCTCGCGCCCCCGCATTCCGCCCCATACGCTCCGAAACGTGACGTCATCCTTGATACGGGGTCGACCGCGGCGGGGCCGCTCGCACATATCCGTGCGGGTGGCGCATACCCTGCTGGGTGTGGTCGCCGGGGTCGTGTGGCTGGTGTTGCCGTGGATGACGATCAACGACGACCCTCCGGTTGCGGGCGCACGGGTCAGCGCCGCCGCCCCGGCCGAGTCCTCCGGCACCGACCTGGTCCTGCCGGTCGCCGTCCTCGTCGTGGTGGTGGCCCTCGCCGCGTACGCCTCGGTCCGCCGGGTACGCCGCACCCGCAGCCGTACGACACCGGCGGCCGCCGGCACGACCCACGTCGGCGCGTACCCCTCCCCCGCGGCCCCGCCCCCGCTCGCCGACCTCGACGACCGTTCCCGGGCCGCGCTGGTCGGCGCCGACAACCGGCTGCGCACCCTGCGCGAGGAAGTCACCTTCGCCGCGGCCGGGGCGGGTCCCGAGGAGCTGGCCCCGTTCCTCAGGGAGGCCGCGGCGGCGGAGGCCGAACTGGCGGCGGCGTGCGCGATACGGCGGCGGTACGAGGAGGGCGTACCCGAGGAGGCGGCCGCCCTCGCCGGGGTGGTGGGGCGCTGCGAGGAGGCCGAGCGGCGGCTGACCGGCGCGGCGGAGGGCCTGCGCGCCCTGCGGGGGCTGGACCGCGACCCGGCCGCGGCCCTGGCGTCGGCCGAGACCCGCTTCCGCGAACTGACCGCCCGCACGGCCGGGGCGGACACCGCGCTCACGGACGACTCCGTCACCGGGTACCTCGAACTGGCCAAGGACAGCCTGGTCACCGCCACCGTCGACCTCAACCGGACCCACCAGGCCACCGCCTCGGGCCGGCCGGAGGACGCGGCCCAGCACCTCCGCGCGGCGGAGACCGCGATCGCCCGGGCGGACGTGCTGGTGACGGCCATGACCCGGCTGCGCGAGGCGCGCACCGAGGCCGCCGGGCTGATCCCGGCCGCCCTCACGGGCGCGGAGGCGGAACTGGCCCCCTTCCGCGACGGCACCGCGTACGAGGGCGAGACCTATGCCCGGCTCGTGCACGCCGACGCGGTCCTGGCCGCCGTACGACAGGAGACGACGTCCGGACAGCCGTACGACCCGCTCGGCGTCCTGCGCCGGATCGTGCACGCGACCGCGCCCCTGGCGACCGGCCGGTCCGGGGTGCTCCCGGTGGCCGCGCTGCTGGTCGCCCGGGAGTCCGTGGCCGCGGCGGACGACTACGTCACCGTCCACCGCGAGGCGGTCGGTGCCGCGCCCCGCGTCCTGCTGTCGCCGGCACGGCTCACCGACGATCTCCCGCGGGCCGACGACCTGGCCCGCGAGGCGCGCGACCTCGCCGAACGGGACGTACGGCTGCGCGGGCACCCCGCCTAGAGCAGGCTCGGGACTCAGAACAGGCTGAGCAGTGCCTCCGCCGGGTCCACCATGCCGTTCTCCCCGTCCGGCAGCGGCAGTTCGAACCACACCGTCTTGCCGCGCGGGGTGCGCCGGGATCCCCAGGCCGCGCTGAGCAGGCCGACCAGTTGCAGGCCCCGGCCGCCCTCGTCGGTGTCGCGGGCGCGACGGCGGCGCGGCTGGACGAGGCCGGAGTCCCAGACCTCGCAGACCAGGGTGCGGTCCAGCAGGAGCCGTAGCCGGATGTCGCCCTCGCCGTACCGCAGGGCGTTGGTGACCAGCTCGCTGACCAGGAGTTCCGTGGTGTCGACCAGGGGTTCCAGGTCCCAGCTGAGCAGCTGCCCGCGGGCGTATTCCCGGGCCCGGCCCACGCTGCGCGGCTCGCGCGGGAGCGTCCAGTCTCCGACCGAGTCCGCGGGCAGGCCCTGGACACGTGCCATCAGCAGCGCGATGTCGTCCTCGCCGTGCAGGGTGTCGAGGGTGTTGAGGACGTGGTCGCAGACGTCCTCCAGCGGGGCGGAGGGGTCGGTGAGCGCTCCTACGAAGGCCTGCAGTCCTTCGTCGAGGGGGTGATCGCGGCTTTCGACCAGTCCATCCGTGTAGAGCGCGAGCAGGGCGCCTTCGGGTAGTTCGACCTCGACCTCCTCGAAGGGCTCGCCGCCGACGCCGAGCGGCATGCCGGGCGGTACGTCGAGCATCAGGGCGTCCTCGCCGGGTTCGACCAGCACGGGCGGGAGGTGGCCCGCGTTGGCGAAGGTGCAGCGGCGGGTCACCGAGTCGTAGACGGCGTAGACGCAGGTCGCCAGGTACACCTCGGAGAGGTCCGCCTCGCGGGGGCGGCGGGCCGCGCGGGTGGCCTGCTGGACGCCGCCGGGGGCGCCGAGACCGCGGGCGATCTCGTCCAACGCGGAGAGGACTTCGGCCGGTTCGAGGTCCAGGAGGGCCAGGGTCCGGACGGCGGAGCGCAGTTCGCCCATCGCCACCGCCGCGCGCAGACCACGGCCCATGACGTCGCCGACCACCAACGCCGTGCGGTGTCCGGGCAGTTCGATGACGTCGAACCAGTCGCCGCCGACCTCGCTGGGGCGGTCCGCGGAGGAGTTGCCGGGCAGATAGCGGCAGGCGATGTCGAGGCCGGAGGCGACCGGGTCGCCGGGCGGCAGCAGGGACCGCTGCAGTATCAGCGCCCGTTCGTGCTCCCGCCGGTACAGGCGCGCGTTGTCGATACAGACCGCCGCCCGCGCGGCCAGTTCCACCGCCAGATCCCGGTCCCGGTCCCCGAACGGCTCGCTGCCCTTCGTCCGGGAGAACTGCGCGAGTCCTACGACGGTGTCGTGGGCGACCATCGGCACCGCGAGCGTGGACTGCACGAGGCCGCCGTCCTCGGCCGGGATGTACTGCGGGCGGGCGGTGCGCAGGGCGTCCGCGCAGGGTGAGTTGAAGGGGTAGTGGTGGACCGCGCCGACCGAGACGGGGGCGCCGGAGCCGGCGAAGGGGGCGTCGGAGACCGCGCTGGCGAAGGCGACCCGGCGCAGTTCGGCGCTGCCGTCGGCGAGCCCGGGCGGGGTCTCGTCGCCGGCCAGCAGGCCCTGGTAGAGGTCGACGGTGGCCAGGTCGCAGAAGCCGGGGACGACGACGTCGAGGAGTTCGCGGGCCGTGGTCTCCAGGTCGAGCGAGTTCCCTATGCGGGCCCCGGCCTCGTTCAGGAGGGCGAGGTTGCGGCGGGCGGCCGCGGCCTCGCGGGCGGCGGCGCGGCGGGCGGTGATGTCTGTTCCCAGCCAGGCGATGCCGATGGGCCGGCCGGACCCGCTGCGCACCCGGTACAGGTTGATGGACCAGTGCCGGCGCTCGTCGGAGCCCGGAAGAAAGCCCGTCACGTGCATGTCCGTGATGGAGTCGCCGGTCTCCAGGACCCGGCGCAGGGTCGCGCTGACCCGCTCGGCCTCGGGGCGCGGCAGATAGTCGTGGACCCCCTTGCCCCGGTGGTCGTCCGGGCTGCCGCCGAACAGGGAGGCGAAGCGGTAGTTGACGCGGCGAACCCGCAGCTCGGGGTCGATCAGCACAAATCCGAAGGGAGATTGACCGAAAATCGCCTGCGAGGCGGCGAGGTCGGTCTCGATGCTGCGCAGGGTGCGCACATCGACGACGATGCAGACGGCGGCCTTCTCGCCCTCCTCGGTCCGCGTCGGCATGACGTAGACCTCGGCGAGACCCTCCCGGCCGCACTCGCCCTCGCCCGCCGACGGGGGCACCCGGAAGGGGACCACGCCGGTCCACTCGCGGCCGTCCAGAATCTCCGCCATCTTGCGCTGGCCCTGCGCGCGCAGGTCCGAGTCGATGAAGGCCTCGATGGGGTCCATGCCGACGGCGTGCTCGGCGGGGATGCCGAAAAGCTGCTCCGCGCGCAGGCTCCACTGGTCGACGAGACCGTCGGGGCCTATGGAGAAGGACGCGACCTTGATGTAGTCGTAGATCGAGCCGGGCGGGCTGCTCTGCCACATGGCGTCACCGGACGGCCCGTCACCGTGACGGACCTGTGCCACGTCAGCATCCGCGGCCTCCGCCCTCGCGCCGCCCGACGGGTCCTTCGACTCCGTGGCCTTCGCTGGTATCTCGCTCACGCGAACCGTCCCCTCCAGCTCACCGCGTCCGGTACCGGTCACCGGGGGCGGCTGCCCGCAGTATCCAGCACTACGGCGCCGCACAACACGGTGTTCACGATCACAGCACGATCCCGACGGTTTTCGGTCCGGGCTGCGACAACACTTCCAGTCTTCTAACCAGCGGACACGACGTCGAATCACGTCTGCCGACAACCGCCACTGGCCTGAACCAGTCAGTGGACAGCGGGAGGGGTGCCGTACAGCGATTTCCGGCGCTCTCGGCCTTCTCCACCTGGATCAGATCCTGGTCATCGCGGCATCGAGAGTTCGAACCAGACCGTCTTGCCCGTCACACCGGGGCGGGTGCCCCAGCGGTCGGCGGCGTGGGCGACCAGTTGCAGGCCGCGGCCGCTCTCGTCGTCCAGGTCGGCGACGCGTGCGCGGGGCGGGTCGGGCAGGGGGTCGGAGACCTCGACCAGGAGGACGCCGTCGATGCCTTCGGGGCGGACCAGCCGGACGCCGATGGGGCCGGTGGCGTGCCGCAGGGAGTTGGTCACCAGCTCACTGACCAGCAGGGCGGCGATGTCGGCGAGGCCGTCGAGATTCCAGGCGGTCAGCCGGTTCCGGACGGCCGTCCGGGCTGCGCGCACGGCACCCGGGTCCGCCGGGAAAGTCCACTTGGCGCAGTCGCCTTCGGTGTCGATCACGCCGATCACTTCCCGGGCCAGCCCATGTCCGCTTTCGTGGGGTTAAGGGGCACATACCCGATATCAGGGCCGCGGTACCGTGCCGAATGGCGTAAGTAGGGGCGCCTAAGAGCTCGGGGGATTCCGTCGGGGGGCGGGTGCGGGTGCATCGTGGCTTGTCGCGCAGCTCCCCGCGCCCCTGAAAGCCCTCAGTGCACCGATTGCTTCCACGTCCTGGTCGAGCCAGTTCACGTCCCAGACGTCGTCCGGCGCCAGCCAGCGCAGTTCGTCGTGGTCCTGCAAGGGCTTGGGGTCGGCCGAACCCGGGAGCAAGCGGACCCGCCATGCCTGAAGGATGTACGGGGGCTTCAGCGGCCACTCGCCGGGGACCCGCTCCAGCACCTCGGCCTCTACGCCCAGTTCCTCGCGCAGTTCACGGGACAGAGCCTCCTCCGGGCTCTCCCCCTCCTCCACCTTGCCGCCCGGCAGCTCCCAGCGGCCGGCGAGTTCGGCGGGCGCGCTGCGGCGGGCCGCGAGGAGGCGGTCGCCGTCGTAGAGGGCGGCCGCCACCACGATCCGTTCCGTCATGCGCCGGAGCCTACGGGAGGCTCCGTCAGTCGGCCGAACTCGCGCCGTTCGGGCCGATGCGCTCGACCCAGTAGAGCTGTTTGTGGCCGCGGGCATCGAGACTGTCAGCGATCTTCTGGGCCTCGGCCCGGGTCGCGTACCTGCCCACGCGGTAGCGATTGCCGTTGTCGTCCTGTCGTATGACGAGCCAGGGAAGAGTGATCGTGCCGTCGTTCATTGCGCCCCACCGCTCCTTCCCGACCTGCGTCGAGCCCCACCCGATAAGGAAACCGCACTCCGCATATGCCCGAGCCTACGCCCAACCTTTACGCAGCGAACACGCGTTTTCACAAAGAGGTACGCAACCAGCCAGGACGGACTCCTCCGGCAGGGGCGCGCACCGCTGAACACGCCCCCGGTGGACGGCGATGCCTCCGGTCGGGGACGCCTTGGACACAGCGCTGTCGACCTGCGAGAACGGCCGGATTCGAACGGCGTTCGCCTGCGGGCCGGTTGAGTGTTCGCCCCGGGCAACCTCCCCGGGGCGCGCGCTACTTCACCGGAAGGTGGTACGCGACCTGGTAGCGGTCGGCCGGAATGACCACGTCAGCCGTCTCCACCGGGCGGCCCGAGGCGTAGTAGGTGCGATGGACCACCAGGACGACATGCCCGGGGACACCGCCCAGGGCGAGCAGTTCCTCGGCGAGGCCGGGGCGGGCGCCGACCTCCTCGGTGACGTTGTCCACGACGACGTCGATGGCGGCCATGCGCTCCACCACACCCATGCCGCCGAGGGGGCCCTCCTCGGGGAGCATCACCGGAGTGCGCCCGGTGACCGCCAGGGGCTCCCAGGAGGTGGAGAGCATCATCGGCTCACCGGCCTCCCGGAAGAGGTACTTCGTGCACATCACCCGGTCGCCGGGCCGGATGGCGAGCCGCTCGGCGATGCCCGCCGAGGCCTCGGCCTGCCGGCTGCTGGACTCCCAGGTGCCGCGCCCCTCCCCGTCGGCCTGCTCCTGCCGGAAGGGGGTGGCGCCGGAGGCCGGGCGGTAGCCGGAGCGGGCGATACGGCGGGGCACGGGCCGCTCGCGGACGTACGTGCCGGACCCGGAGCGGCCCTCGACCAGCCCCTCGGCCATCAGCACCTTGCGGGCCTCCAGCGCGACGGTGTCCGAGACGCCGTACTCCTCGCGGATCCTGGCCTGGGACGGCAGGCGGGTGTGCGGTGGCAGCGAACCGTCGGCGATCTTCTTGCGGAGATCACCCGCGACACGCAGGTACGCCGGCTGCTCACCGAATGTCACTGGCCGCTCCCATCAGGTTGTACAGACAGCAACAGCCTGGCAACCGTGGGTTGGACCATGCAAGCAAAGGCCAGAGAATCACTCGATGTGATGACATGTTCCGGCGGTGGGCTTACGCAGGCACTTTCTCCCCGCTATGGCGGCGATCACACCTTGAGTTCGGCACCGTCTGTGGCGCCGCTCCCGTCGCCGTAGTCCTCGTCGGAGGCCGGCCGCTTCGTGGCCAGCCCCAGAGCCTTGCGTGCGGTGACCGTACTGGGGCCGTCGGCGTAGTCGTAGCCCTTGTCGTAGTGGATGTAGAAGGCGTCCACGTCGTCGTCCTCGGCCGCGGCGACCGCCTTCGCCCACTCGCCGCGGGCGGCCGTCATGTCCTTCACCAGGGCCGCGACCTGCTTGTCGGCTCTGGCAGGCCAGGACTGCGCGCCGAGAGCCCTGATCTGGTCGTCGAGGCTGTCGTGGACCTTTCGCGACCAGCTCCGGTAGCCGGGCAGGTCGTCCTCCGGGTAGTCCTCGGGCTCCTCCCACAGCACGGTGTCGAGGGCGTTGAGGGACTTGAGGAGGGCGATCTGGTACGTGTCGAGCGTGGTCTCGTCGGCGCGCAGCGAGCCGGTCAGGGTGGCGTTGTCGTCGGTGTTGCCGAAGATGCAGGTCACCTCGCGGTCGCCGAGGCGCCAGCTCTGCCGGGTCGGGCCGAAGTAGTAGACGTCGACGTCCTCGGGCAGCGCCCAGGTGTCCATGACGTAGCTGTCCCTCAGCGGGTAGCACTTCTCGTCGGCGGCATCGGAGACCGCGCTGTCCCCCGGGAAGGCGGAGTCGGCCATCCGGAACTCGCCGAACACCTCGCCGTCGTGCTCACCCGCGCAGGGCACCTCGTCGACGTCGTAGGTCAGGCCTTCGAGGGTCTCCCCGGGCGCGTCGAAGCACTGGCCCTTCACCACCGAGAAGGCCGTGCCCTGCGTCGCGCCCTTCTTGAACCCCTCCCAGGCCTCGGAGAATCCGCCGGTGGCGAGCGCCGTCACCCACAGGGCGAGCCCGAGCGACGACAGGATCGACCCGGCGACGGCCAGCCCCTTGCCGGACTGGCCCTTCTTCTTGATCTGCGCCAGCGCGACGACGCCGAGCACCAGTCCCACGGCCGGGAAGCAGCACAGGACACCGAGCACCAGGGAGGCGATGGCGAGGCCGTTGACGGAGGGGCGGCGGGCGTAGGGGCTGTAGCCCTGTCCCCAGGTCTGGTACGGCGGGCCATAGGGTTGCCCGTGCGGCTGTTCGTACGGCTGCGGCCCATACGGCTGCTGTCCGTACGGCGGCCGGCCGTACGGCTGCTGTCCCTGCGGCGGCGGCCCGTACGGGCCCGGGGCCGGGGACGGTCCCTGGGCGGGGTCGGGCTGGTGGGGCCCAGGGGGCGGGGGTATGGACACGGGTACCGTGCTCCTGGTTCAGGCAGGTGGGGAACTGACGTACGACAGGGCGCATGGTATGCGCGGGGCGGGCGGGGTGGAATGCCGATCACGGGTACGACGACCCAGGCGGTGAACGGGCTCACCGCACGATGGGCAGGGATGTCTTCCGGAGGGACCGTGTTCTCGGCCGCCGGTGTGTGGCCGCTGCTGGCCTTCCTGGCCGACGGGGCACAGGGCACGGCACGGGCCGAGCTGGCGCGGGCGCTCGGAGTGCCCGCGGAGCAAGCTGCCGCTGCGGCACGGGAGTTGCTCGCGGAACTGGCCGACGCGAAGGCGCTGGACGCGGCGCTCGGACTGTGGACCAAGCGGACGCTGGAACCGCGCGAGGAGTGGGAGGCCGGGCTGCCCACCGACACGCACGGGGTCCTCACCGGCGATCCCGCCCTCGACCAGCGGGAGATGGACGCCTGGGCGGAGAAGCGGACCAGCGGTCTGATCGAGCGGATGCCGGTGGAGGTGCGGGACGACACCGAGTTGGTGCTGGCGAGCGCGCTGGCCCTGCGGACCACGTGGCTGCGGCCCTTCGAGGTGCGTCCGGTACGGCCCTCCGCGGGCCCTTGGCAGGGCCGGACCCTGCGCGGGCTGAACCGCCGCAGCGTGCGTCTGGACCGGGCCGGGGTGGCGACCGCGCCCGCCGGCCGGGTCACCGAGGTGAAGGTGCTCGGGGACGACGGCGTGGACGTCCATCTCCTGCTCGGCGACGAGCACATGACGCCGGGTCAGGTGATGGCGGCGGGGGCGGCCGCGCTCGACGGCACGTGTCCGGTCGTACGGGGGTCGCTGCTTCCGCACGGGCCCGCGGGGCCGGGGCTGCGGGTGGAGGAACGGCCGTGTGCCGCCCCCCGGCAGCCGACGCTGGAGGTGACGACCACGGCGTTCGAGATGCGGGCGCACCACGATCTGCTGGACCTGCACGGGCTGTTCGGCCTCACCGCGGCACGGGACGCCCGCCAGGGCCACTTCCCCGGCATCAGCGCCTCGCCCCTGACCGTCGGCTCCGCCCGGCAGTCCGTCCTGGCCCGCTTCGACGCGCTCGGCTTCGAGGCGGCCGCGGTGACGGCGGTCGCGGCGGCGCCGGGTGGACCGCCGCCCACGCCCCGGTACATGTCGACCGAGGTCACGGCCACCTTCGACCGCCCCTTCGGCTTTCTCGCCGTACACCGCCGGACGCGGCTGGCGCTGACGGCGGGGTGGGTGACGGAACCGGCGCCGTACTCCTAGTCATTGAGTGGCCGTCAGTCGTCGAAGGCGGTGGCCCGGGTGCTCTTCTCCCAGGCGGCGACGTCGGCCCGTACGCCGTCGAGGTGGTCGAGCACGGCGGTCACCGCGTCGTCGCCGAGGGGCAGCCGCAGCGGGGTCTCCTCGGCGTCGAGCGCGGCACGGATCAGGGCCGCCGCCTTCGCGGGGTCGCCGGCCTGGGTGCCGTCGCCGCCGGAGACGAACCCGCGGGTCTCGCTCACCTTGGCGTAGACCCCGCTGTCGGCGCTGACTCCGGCACGGCTCGCGTCGAACAGCGAGGTACGGAAGGCGCCCGGCTCCACGATCAGTACCTTGATGCCGAACTCCCGCACCTCGTCGGCGAGCCCCTCGGACAGGCCCTCCAGGGCGAACTTCGTCCCGCTGTACGCCGAGAAGCCCGCGAAGGACATCTGTCCGCCCATGCTGCTCATCTGCACGATCGCCCCCGAACGCCGCTCCCGCATGCCGGGCAGCACCGCCCTCGTGAGCGCCGCCGGCCCGAAGACATGCACGTCGAACAGGGCGCGCAGCTCGTCCTCGGTGGTCTCCTCGAACGCGCCGACATGGGTGCGGCCCGCGTTGTTGACCAGCACGTCGATCCGGCCGTGCCGGGCCACCACGTCCCGTACGGCGGCCTCCGCGGCGGCCGTGTCGGCCACGTCCAGGCGCAGCGCCTCCACCTGGTCGGGGTGGGCGGCCACGAGGTCGTCCAGCGCCTCGGGCCTGCGGACCGCGCCGACCACGACATCGCCGTCGGCCAGGGCCGCCTCGGCGATCGCCCGCCCGAACCCGCTGCTCGCGCCCGTGATCAGCCACACCTTGTTCATGACGACTCCTCATCTCGGGTTGTTCCACCAGCCTGCTGCGGAAGTCGGTTGCCCGTCCAAGACCCACGGTGATAACCGATGGCTATGACGACCGACGTGCATGTACGGGATCTTCGCTACTTCCTCGCGGTGGCCGAGGAGCTGCACTTCACCCGCGCGGCCGAGCGGCTGTACGTGTCCCAGCCCGCGCTGAGCAAGCAGATCCGGGCGCTGGAGCGGCAGTTGGGCGTGGAGCTGCTGCGGCGGGACCCGCGGGGTGTGCTGCTCACCGAGGCGGGCGAGGCACTGCTTCCGCACGCCCGGCAGGTGCTGGCGGCCTGGGCGGCGGCGGACGCGGCCATGGCGACGGCCCGGGCGGCGGGGCGGGGCACGCTGGTGGTGGGTATGAGCACCAGCCCCGGCCGCGGTGGTCTGCTCCCGGCGATCCGCTCCCGCTTCACGGCCGCGCATCCGCAGGCGGTCGTACGGCTGCGCCAGATGGGCTGGCAGGACCCGACCGCGGGTCTGGCGGACGGCGATACGGAGGTCGCGTTCGTCTGGCTGCCGCTGCCCGACGAGGAGCGCTACGGATGGACCGTGGTCGCCGAGGAGCCCCGCCTGGTCGCCCTCCCCGACAGCCACCCGCTCGCCGCCCGTACGGAGGTGGACTTCGCCGACCTGGCCGACGAACCCTTCCTCGCCCTGCCGACCAGCGCGGGCCCGCTGCGCGACTTCTGGCTGGCCCTCGACGAACGAGCCGGCCGCCCGCCCCGCGTCGGCGCGGAGATCGCGGGCACCGAGGAGACCTACGAGGCGCTCGTCGCCGGCCTCGGCATCTGCCTCGTGGCCGCCGGCAACGCTCCCCTGATCACCCTGGGCGGCGTGGTCACCCGACCGGTGCGCGGCATCGGCCCCAGCAGATACGCGCTGGCCTGGCGCAAGGAGGACGGAGGGCGGCCGTTGGTGCGGGGGTATGCGGAGGCATGTCGGTGGGTGGCGGAAGCAGGGGCGGGGGCGGTTTGACGAGTTTGACGAGTGTGGCCTTCGGTCGCCCACTCACTCGGCCGCAGTGAGCCTCTCGTCCGTCATGCCCAGCCGCGCCTGTTCCTCCTCGACGATTCGTCGGGCCAGCTCGGTGTCCGACACGTCGATCGCGTCCGGGCTGGCTTCGGCCACGGCGCTGCGGCGGGCGTAGGCGTCGAAGAGGCGGGTCTTGGTCTCCAGCAGCTTCACCAGGCGTTCGTCGACGCCCCCGGTGGCGAGGAGACGGTACACGCGGACCGGCCTGACCTGACCCATGCGGTGGGCGCGGGCCACCGCCTGGTGTTCGATGGTCGGCTTGATCTGGGGTTCGCAGATGACGACGACGGAGGCGGCCTGCATGTTGAGGCCGACGCCCGCTGCCTGGATCTGCGCCACGAGCACCGCGGGGCCCGGGACATCGGCGAAGTCGTCGACCATCTGCTGCCGCCGCCCGGCCGGGACGCTTCCGGTGAGCGGGCCGAACAGCGCGGTGCCGTCGGTGTGCGCGGTCGCGAGTGCTTCCCGCACCACGTTCAGTACGTCCTTGAAGTGGGAGAAGACCACCGTCTTCTGCCCGTTCTCGCCGGCCTCCCGAACGATCTCCAGGAGCCGGTCCAGCTTGGCCGACTTCTCGGGGCGCAGGTACGCGGCCCTGCGCATCGCCATGAAGTTGCCCGCGCGGACGGCTTCACGGTAGGCCTCCTCGTCCGACGCGCTCAGTTCCTCCCACTCGTCGGTCTGCTGGAGACTCGGGAGTTCCGTCAGCACGTCCTCCTGGTTGCGCCGCAGGTAGACCGGGGCCACGGCCTTGCGGAAGGCGACGGATCCGGCCCACCTCTCCCGTTCACCGAGGGAGTCCGCGAGGTCGCCGTCGAGCATCCGGACCAGGTTGTGGAACTCCACGACCCTGTTCTCCATCGGCGTTCCGGTCATGAGGAGGGCGCGCTCGCACCGCTCCGCCCACACGGCAACCGCCTGGGACCGCTTGGCCTTCGGGTTCTTCACGGAGTGCGCTTCGTCCACCACGAGCAGCCCGACCTCCCCGCCGCCCGGCGCGGGAAATCCGCGCAGTGCGTCGAAGGTGGTCACCCCGACCCCGCCCCGCCCCTTCCAGTCGGCGAACGCGAGGTGCCGGTCGGGGCCGTGGAGCACGGTGACCCGCAGGGCGCTGCGGGCCTCGATCTCCCGGGTCCAGTTCACGAGGACGCTCGCCGGGCAGACCACCAGGAAGTGGCTCTGTCCCCCGGCGGCCAGGTGAGCCAGCACGGCGATCGCCTGGATGGTCTTGCCGAGCCCCATCTCGTCGCCGAGTATCACCTTGCGCTGGGCCAGCGCGAAGCGTGCGCCGAACGCCTGGTAACCGCGTAGGGAGACCCGCCGGTGCGCGTCGTCGAGGGGCTGGGTCCGTACCCGCTCGGCGATCTCGTCCGGCAGGAAGCCCTCGGCGGCGGCCGCGTCCGGCTGCCGCCCGGAGATCTCGGCGAGCAGGCTGTAGTACTCGGCGGAGCGCAGTTCGAAGTCCACCCAGGCCGCGATGTCGGACGGGGGCATCCGGAGCAGGTCCACCGAGGCCTGGGCGAGCAGTTCGGGCAGGCCCGACCGCTCCGCCTCGTCCACCAGCGACCGGATCTCGGTGACGGCCGCCCACGCGCGGGCCTTCTTCTCCTGGCCCGCGAGAAGCAGCCGGATTCGTCCGACGGTGAGCCTGGCGTCGGCGAGCAGCGGACCGAGCCGTTTCGACAGTACGGCGGCCTTGTCGACCGCACGTCTGGCGTCCGGACCGGCCTCTACCAGTACGTGCAGGGCCATGACGAGTGCGGTGGTGCCCGGTTCCGGCCGCTCCACGTCGATGTGGACGGCCACGGTCTCGTGCGCGGCCTCGGCGAGCCGGCGGGCGGCCGCGAGCATCTGGTCGACGGTGCGCTGCCCGACACCGGGAATCTGCCGCAACCGGTAGGGGCCTGCTTCGAGCACGCTGCCCACCGTGCGCAGTCCGCTCTTCTCGACGCTCCCCAGCCGCAGCCGGCCTTCGGTGACGTCCTGCAGGCGGGCCACCGGGATGGCGTCGAGCTCCCGCTTCACGGCCGCGTCGTGGATGGGCTTCAGCGCGGCCCGTACGGCCTCCGCCGCCCTGCCGTGGTCGACGACCACCGCCTGGGCCGCCTCGCACAGCCGCGCTCCCCTCGCGACCGTGTCCCGCTCACCACGCCCCACGCTCCCGCCCCCCTCTACGGAAAGAAACCTGTGCCCGGGCCGCCGGGAGGCGGGTGAACACAGGTTTCTGATCGGTCGTCAGACGTTGAAGCGGAACTCCACCACGTCCCCGTCCTGCATGACGTAGTCCTTGCCCTCCATCCGCGCCTTCCCCTTCGCGCGGGCCTCGGCCACCGAGCCGGTCTCCACCAGGTCGTCGAAGGAGATGACCTCCGCCTTGATGAAGCCCTTCTGGAAGTCGGTGTGGATCACGCCGGCCGCCTCGGGAGCCGTGGCGCCCTTCTTGATCGTCCAGGCGCGGGACTCCTTGGGGCCTGCCGTGAGGTAGGTCTGGAGGCCGAGGGTGTTGAAGCCGACGCGGGCGAGGGTGGCGAGGCCCGGCTCCTCGGCGCCGACCGACTCCAGGAGCTCCATCGCGTCCTCCTCGTCGAGCTCGGCGAGGTCCGCCTCCAGCTTGGCGTTGAGGAAGATCGCCTCGGCGGGGGCGACCAGGGCTCGCTGCTCGTCCTTGAAGGACTCGTCGACCAGCTCGTCCTCGTCGACGTTGAAGACGTACAGGAAGGGCTTCGTGGTCAGCAGGTGCAGGTCGTGCAGCAGCTCCTCGTTGCCGGAGCCCTGGACGATGCCCGCCGAGAACAGCGTGTCGCCCTTCTCCAGGATCTCCTTCGCCGCCTCGACCGCCGCGACCTTCGCCACGACGTCCTTCTTGATCCGCGACTCCTTCTGGAGGCGGGGCAGGACCTTCTCGATGGTCTGGAGGTCGGCCAGGATCAGCTCGGTGTTGATCGTCTCGATGTCGTCCTTGGGCGAGACCTTGCCGTCGACGTGGACGACGTTCTCGTCCTTGAAGGCGCGGATGACCTGGCAGATCGCGTCGGACTCACGGATGTTCGCGAGGAACTTGTTGCCCAGGCCCTCACCCTCGGAGGCGCCCTTCACGATGCCCGCGATGTCCACGAAGTCGACGGTCGCCGGGAGGATCTTCTGGGAGGAGAAGATCTCGGCCAGTTTCGCAAGGCGCGGGTCCGGGACGCCGACCACGCCGACGTTCGGCTCGATCGTGGCGAACGGGTAGTTGGCCGCCAGCACGTCGTTCTTGGTCAGGGCGTTGAACAGGGTCGACTTGCCGACATTCGGCAGACCGACGATTCCGATCGTGAGCGACACGTTGCGACTTCCCGTACGTGAGAGGAGACGTGAGGAGACTGGCGGCCAGGGGGCCGATCCACCAGTCTACGGCGTGTCGCAGCACGGTCCGGCGGCCCTCTCGAACGCATGGCCAAGGTCTTTCCCACGGCGTGTCTCAAGAGCGATTCCGCACATAAACAGACCTAGGTTGGTCCAGTGGAGCAACACAGGACCCGACCCCCGCACAACGGAACGCGACGCCCGGCCCAAGGAGCACCGCTGCCCGCGCAAGCCCGCGGCGAGCGCCGGCCGCCGATGGGCCGCCGCCCGCCACCCCCTGTGGTCCAGACGCTGCGGCGGCTGCCCAACCCCCGGCTCACCGGCCTCGGCGGCGGCCTCTTCTGCACCGGGCTGATGTTCGCGCTCGGCTTCCTCGTCTCCCTGCTGTTCGGCTCGTCCCTCACCCTGTACGGCGTGCTGTTCATGCCGGTCAGTGTGCTGACGTCGGTCTGGATACGCCGGGGTGACCTGCTGACCGCCCCGATCATCGTGCCGATCGCCTTCGCCGTCGGACTCCTCCCGGTCGCCGACAGCGGCGGCGGCACCTCGGGCCGGCTGATGGGCCTGTTCACCGCCCTGGCCACGCAGGCCGGCTGGCTCTACGCCGGGACGCTGACCGCCGGCCTCATCGCGCTGGTCCGCAGGATCCGGCTGGTGCGGGGTCGCTCGGGCTGATGCCGGGCTGGGCCGACGGCAGCAGTCCACGACCGACGTAGGCCGACGTGGACCGACGGCAGGCGTCCGCGGCCCCTGGCCGGTCGGCCTACTCCTGCACCGCCCGCATCGCCGCCCCCACGATCCCCGCGTTGTTCTGCAGCTGCGCCGGGACGATCTCGGCCTTGATGCCCTCGATGTGGGGCAGGAACTTCTGGGACTTGCGGCTGACACCGCCGCCGATGATGAACAGCTCGGGCGAGAAGAGCATCTCGACGTGGGCGAGGTACTTCTGGACGCGGTGGGCCCAGTGCTCCCAGGTGAGTTCCTCGACCTCCCTGGCCTTGCTGGACGCCTTCTTCTCGGCGTCGTGGCCGTGCAGTTCCAGGTGGCCCAGCTCGGTGTTGGGGACGAGGACGCCGTCGACGAAGAGGGCGCTGCCGATGCCGGTGCCGAGGGTGAGCAGGATGACGGTGCCCTTGCGGTCCTTGCCCGCGCCGAAGCTCATCTCGGCGACGCCCGCCGCGTCCGCGTCGTTGACCACGGTCACCGGGAGTCCGCCGAGGCGCTCGCCGAACAACGCGCGCGCGTCGGTGTCGATCCAGCTCTTGTCGACATTGGCCGCCGTACGGATGTGGGATCCGCCGGTGACCACGCCCGGGAAGGTCAGCCCCACCGGGCCGGTCCACCCGAAGTGGTCCACGACCTGCTTCACCCCGTCGGCCACGCTGTCGGGCGTCGCCGGGTGCGGGGTGAGCACTTTGTGGCGCTCCTGGGTGAGCTCGCCCTTGTCCAGGTCCACAGGGGCGCCCTTGATCCCGGATCCGCCGATGTCCAAGCCGAAGATCTGCATGGCCTTACGTTACGACGGACGACGGACAGTCACGCCTCGGAGGTCCCCTTGCGCTCCGCGACCAGCGCCGCGGCCTCCTCGCGCAGGTCGCGCCGCAGTTCCTTCGGGAGGGAGAAGGTGATGGACTCCTCGGCCGCCTTCACGAGTTCCACGTCGCCGTAGCCGCGCTGCGAGAGCCACTCCAGGACCTCCTCGACGAGCACCTCCGGCACCGAGGCGCCCGAGGTCACGCCGACCGTGGTCACGCCCTCCAGCCAGGCCTCGTCGATCTCGCTGGCGAAGTCCACGAGGTAGGCCTCGCGGGAGCCGGCGAGCTTGGCGACCTCGACGAGCCGCTTGGAGTTGGAGGAGTTGCGGGAGCCGACCACGATGACCAGCTCGGCCTCGGCGCCCATCTGCTTGACGGCGAGCTGGCGGTTCTGCGTGGCGTAGCAGATGTCGTCGCTGGGCGGGGAGATGAGCTGCGGGAACTTCTCCTTGAGGGCGTCGACGGTCTCCATGGTCTCGTCGACGCTCAGGGTCGTCTGGGAGAGCCACACGATCTTCGACGGGTCACGGACCTCGACCTTGGCGACATCGGCGGGGCCGTCGACGAGCTGGATGTGGTCGGGGGCCTCGCCGGAGGTGCCGATGACCTCCTCGTGGCCCTCGTGCCCGATCAGGAGGATGTCGTAGTCCTCATTGGCGAAGCGCACGGCTTCCTTGTGGACCTTGGTGACCAGCGGGCAGGTCGCGTCGATGGTGGCGAGCTTGCCGCGGGCGGCCTCCTCGTGGACGACGGGGGCGACGCCGTGGGCCGAGAACATGACGATGTTGCCCGGCGGGACCTCCTCCGTCCGCTCGACGAAGATGGCGCCCTTCTTCTCCAGGGTCTGTACGACGTACTTGTTGTGGACGATCTCGTGCCGGACGTACACCGGAGCGCCGTACTGCTCCAGGGCTTTCTCGACGGCGATCACGGCGCGGTCCACACCCGCGCAGTAGCCACGGGGGGCGGCGAGCAGGACACGGCGGCCAGGCGAAGCAGTCATGCGTCCCATCGTAAGGCCGCGTTCGGCCGGTAGACGGCGCCGGTCCTCGCGGCGGCGAACCGTGGAGGCCCCGTGGACGCGGCCGTGTTCCTGATCGGAGCCACGGGGCTGATCGCCCAGCGCGACAGACAGCCCCCGGCCGGTGACATGGCAGGCCGGTGATCCGGTGCCGGCCCTGGGTGCGGCGATCGTGGAGGCCCCGCGGGCGCGGTCAGGTACCCCATCGAGGCGGGGGTGCTGGTCGCCCCGCGCGGCCAGCAGGGCCCGGCCGATGACGTGGCGGGCGGTGAGCCAGTGCCGACACGGACGGTGCCGGTCCTCGTCGGAGCGGCGATCGTGGAGGCCCCGTGGGCGCGGTCAGGTACCCCATCGAGGCGGGGGTGCTGGTCGCCCGGCGCGGTCGGCAGGGCCCCGCCGGTGACGTGGCGGGCGGTGAGCCGGTCTTGGCGGGAGATGGTGCCGGTCCTCGTCGGAGCGGCGATCGTGGAGGCCCCGTGGGCGCAATCAGGTACCCCATCGAGGCGGGGGTGCTGGTCGCCCCGCGCGGCCAGCAGGGCCCCGCCGGTGACGTGGCGGGCGGTGAGCCGGTCTTGGCGGGAGATGGTGCTGGTCGCTCAGCGCGGCCGGTCGTTGCCTGGCGGTGACGGTGCGTTGTCGTACCGGGCCGTTACGCTCGCGGCATGGCTGTGAACTCGACCCCCGAAGCGCCTCTTCCCGTCGGCGAGGTGTCGCGCCTCATCGGCGGCTGGATCGACCGTCTCGGTGCCGTGTGGGTCGAGGGGCAGATCACCCAGCTCTCCCGGCGCCCGGGCGCGGGCGTCGTGTTCCTCACGCTGCGCGATCCGTCGTACGACATCTCGGTGAGCGTGACCTGCTTCCGTCAGGTCTTCGACGACGTCGCCGACGTGGTGAGCGAGGGCGCCCGGGTCGTCGTCCTGGCGAAACCGGAGTGGTACGCGCCGCGGGGCCAGCTCTCGCTGCGGGCCGCCGAGATAAGGCCGGTCGGGGTCGGTGAGCTGCTGGCCCGGCTCGAGCAGCTGAAGAAGTCCCTCGCCGCGGAGGGGCTGTTCGCGCCGGAGCGCAAGAAGCCGCTGCCGTTCCTGCCGCAGCTCGTCGGGCTGGTCTGCGGGCGGGCCTCGGCCGCCGAGCGGGACGTCCTGGAGAACGCCCGGCACCGCTGGCCGGCCGTCCGCTTCGAGGTGCGCAACGTCCCGGTGCAGGGCGTGCACGCGGTGCCGCAGGTCGTGCAGGCCGTCAAGGAACTCGACGCGCTGGACGACGTGGACGTGATCATCGTGGCGCGCGGCGGGGGCAGCGTGGAGGATCTGCTGCCGTTCTCCGACGAGCAGTTGGTGCGGGCGGTCGCGTCCTGTCGTACGCCGGTGGTGTCGGCGATCGGCCACGAACCGGACACCCCGCTGCTCGACTACGTCGCCGACCTGCGGGCCTCCACGCCCACGGACGCGGCCAAGAAGGTCGTGCCGGACGTGGGCGAGGAGTACGAGCGGGTGCGGGCGCTGCGGGATCGCGCGCGGCGATGTGTGGAGTCCTTCCTCCAGCGCGAGGAGCGATGCCTTGCGCAGGCGCTGGCGCGGCCGTCGATAGAGGATCCGCACCGGATGATCGACGAGCGCGCCGACCATGTGGCCGCCCTGGCCGACCGCGCCCGCCGCACCCTGGGCCATCTGCTGGACCGCGCCGACTCCGAGCTGACGCACACGCACGCACGCGTGGTGGCCCTCTCCCCCGCCGCGACCCTCCAGCGCGGGTACGCCGTCCTCCAGAGGGCCGACGGGCACGTGGTGCGGTCACCGGACGAGGTGACGGCGGAGGAGACGCTGCGCGCGCGGGTCGCCGAGGGTGAGTTCACTGTCCGAGTCGATGCATAGGGTGGGCGGATGACCAGCAAGGTGGCGGAAGAGGCGCTCGGGTACGAGCAGGCACGGGACGAGCTGATCGAGGTCGTACGGCGGCTGGAGGCGGGCGGTACGACGCTCGAGGAGTCCCTCGCGCTCTGGGAGCGGGGCGAGGAGCTGGCCAAGGTGTGCCGGCGGTGGCTGGACGGGGCGCGGGCCCGGCTGGACGCGGCACTGGCCGAGGAGTCGCAGGACGGCGGGAGCGACTCCGAGCAGTAGGTCCCGGTGATCCTGTGAAGCGGATCACCACGAGGCCCTTTTGATTGAACGTTGAACTTCATTCGCGTACGGTCGGAGACGTCAACCGGTCCACGGTCCGTTTCCCGCGACCGACGTCGTCCCAGAAGGTTCACCATGTCTCTCGTTCTTGACCCCGCCGCCCAGGACCTGCTGTTCCGCGAGGCCCGCACCGCGAACACCTTCACCGACGAGCCGGTGACGGACGAGCAGGTCCAGGCGATCTACGACCTTGTCAAGTACGGTCCGACCGCCTTCAACCAGAGCCCGCTGCGCATCACCCTGGTCCGCTCCGCCGAGGCCCGCGAGCGCCTGGTCCAGCACATGGCCGAGGGCAACCAGCCCAAGACCGCCACCGCCCCGCTGGTCGCGATCCTCTCCGCGGACAACGAGTTCCACGAGGAGCTGCCGCAGCTCTTCCCGCACTTCCCGCAGGCCAAGGACCTCTTCTTCAGCGAGCGTCCCGCCCGCGAGGGTGCCGCCGGGCTGAACGCCGCCCTGCAGGCCGCGTACTTCATCATCGGTGTCCGTGCCGCGGGCCTCGCCGCCGGTCCGATGACCGGTCTGGACTTCGAGGGCGTCCGCAAGGAGTTCCTGGACGACGACCACACCCCGCTGATGGTCGTCAACATCGGCAAGCCGGCCGACGACGCCTGGTTCCCGCGGTCCCCGCGCCTCGCCTACGACGAGGTCGTCACCACCGTCTGAGACGGCTGACACACGACGAGAGGGCCCGGCCGCCCGGCGGCCGGGCCCTCTCGCGCGGTCTCACGCCATCTTGAGGGACTTCGCCATCTCGGTCAGCTGGGCGAGCGATCCCGTGCCCGCGACCACCGTCGTCGCGCCGTCGCCCCGGTGCACGAGGGCGTCGTAGCGGCCGCCCGTGTAACGCGTCCAGGTGCGGCCCGCGATCTGCTGGGTCTGCTTCGTCGCCTCGGCGCCCTGGCTCGCCTCGTCGATGAACGCCGACGGCTTCTGAGTCGACTGCTCGATCTGCACGTACTGGTCACCGGGGGCCTGGAAACCCAGGTGCCAGGCGTCGAACCGGTCACCCTGGAAGCGCACCGAGGTCGCCTTCCAGCCGGCCGGCAGACCCTCGGGCGCGGCCACCGGGTAGGACGCCGCGCGGCGGGCCGTGAGCAGCTCGACGCGGTAGTCCACCGTCTTGATGTCCGGAGCGGAGTCGTCGTGCGGGATGAACACGTAGATGACCGCCGCCGCGATCCCGATCAGGCCCAGGGAGAGAATCATGTCCCGGACCGTCTTCTGCTTGCCGTTCGAACCTGCCACGCCCCTATCGTCGCAGGTGCCCGGTCCGCTCATCCGTGGGGTCCCCTGCTCATTTTGTCGGACTGACGATAGAGTCGACGGTCGAACCCTCATCCGGCCGTCGTCGTATCAGAAAGGTGCGCTCCGATGACCGAGCATCATCATCTGCCGTCAGAACTCGAAGTCCCCTCCGAGGCCCCCGACCGCAACCTCGCCCTGGAGCTCGTCCGGGTGACCGAAGCCGCCGCGATGGCCGCGGGCCGCTGGGTCGGGCGGGGCGACAAGAACGGCGCCGACGGTGTCGCGGTGCGCGCCATGCGGACCCTCGTCTCCACCGTGTCGATGAACGGCGTGGTCGTCATCGGCGAGGGCGAGAAGGACGAGGCCCCGATGCTCTTCAACGGGGAGCAGGTCGGGGACGGGACCGGGCCGGAGTGCGACATCGCCGTCGACCCGATCGACGGGACCACGCTGGCGGCCAAGGGCATGCCGAACGCGATCTCCGTGCTGGCGGCCGCGGACCGGGGGTCGATGTTCGACCCGTCCGCCGTCTTCTACATGGACAAGCTGGTCACGGGACCCGAGGCCGCCGACTTCGTCGACATCAACGCGCCGGTCTCCGTGAACATCCGGCGGGTCGCCAAGGCCAAGCGCTCCACCCCCGAGGACGTGACCGTGGTCATCCTCGACCGGCCCCGGCACGAAGGGATCATCAAGGAGATCCGGGAGGCGGGAGCGCGGATCAAGCTGATCTCCGACGGTGACGTGGCGGGGTCGATCTACGCACTGCGCGAGGGCACCGGCGTCGACATGCTGCTGGGCATCGGCGGTACGCCCGAGGGGATCATCTCGGCCTGTGCCGTGAAGTGCCTCGGCGGGACGATCCAGGGCAAGCTGTGGCCGAAGGACGACGAGGAGCGGGCCCGGGCGATCGACGCCGGACACGACCTGGACCGGGTGCTGACCACCGACGACCTGGTGTCCGGGGAGAACGTCTTCTTCGTGGCGACCGGGATCACCGACGGTGAGCTGCTGCGGGGTGTGCGGTACCGGTCGGAGACCGCGACCACCGACTCGATCGTGATGCGGTCGAAGTCGGGGACGGTGCGGCGGATCGACTCGGAGCATCGGCTGAGCAAGCTGCGGGCCTACAGCGCGATCGATTTCGACCGCGCCAAATAGCATCGCGTCAAATAGCTCGGTGCGCGTGGAGTGCTGGCGGTGCGGGTGCGTTGTGGCTTGTCGCGCCCACGCGGCGGAGCCGCACATCAACACGGCCCCGCGCCCCTGAGTAGGTCCACTCAGCCCAGTTCAAAAGGCGCCCCCGGTGCGGAGGGGGCGCCTTTTCCTGTACAGGTGCGGTGCTCAGCCCGCCTGGGCTATGCGTGCCGCCCGCGCCGCTTTCGTGACTTCCAGCTCGCGGCGCCTGCGCCGGGCCAGGACCACTCGGCGTTCGGCTGCGGTGAGGCCGCCCCAGACGCCGTAGGGCTCCGGTTGGAGCAGGGCGTGCTCGCGGCACTCGACCATGACCGGACAGCGGGCGCAGACGCGCTTCGCGGCCTCCTCGCGGGAGAGCCTGGCGGCGGTGGGTTCCTTGGACGGGGCGAAGAACAGGCCGGCCTCGTCGCGCCGGCACACCGCCTCGGTGTGCCATGGAGCGTCTTGGTCCCTGTCCCGCACTGGCACCCGCTGGGCAGGAACGGCAGCTACCTGCAGGGACGAATGCGGCGGTTGCAGCACGGTCTACTCCTGACGACGGCTTCGCGAGCGAGAGACGATGCAGCAAGCCCTACCCGCTGTGCGCGCGCCTATGCACTGAGTTCCGAACCGCTGGATTCCGGGCGGTCGGGTGCGCTTACGAGAGCCGACCGAGGGCCAGATCCTCCGTCACGGACCCACCCGGATTCACAACCGTCAACGATCCAGGTGTTTGCGCAAACTCCTGTCCACCTTGCGATCGACCGCGCGCTGAACCCGATCGAGGATGTCCGCGACGAGCTTGCCGCGCTTGGGCTTCGCATCCACACTGCCGAGGACGGCCCAGCCGTCGACGTACACCACGGGCGCGTCCGGCTCGGCCGAGTCGAGGGTGTCCACCTGGAAGTCGCCGAGGACACCGACTCCCGTGCCGCGCAGCGAGATGTTCTCCGGGACGCGCACCTCGACGCTGCCGAACACCGAGAACGCCTTGATGACGACCTGGCGGTACTCGAAGATCGCCTCACTGAGGTCGATCTCGACGCTGCCGAAGACCGCGTAGGCATGGATACGGCGGCCCGCGCGCCAGCGGCCCTTGCGGACGGCGGCGCTGAAGACCGCCACCACGTTGTCGTCCGGGTCCGGGGGGATCGCGTCGGTCGGGCGGTTCGGGGCGGGGCTCCAGGCGGGGGCGCTGCGGCGCTGGTGGGCCGCGGGCAGGTCTCGTATGAAGACCTCCAGCTCGCCCACCGTCTTGGCGCTCAGCACCCCCTCGACCCGCTCGGCGTGCTCGTCCGCGGAGAGGCGGCCCTCGGCCAGGGCCTCGCGCAGGATGTCGGCGATACGGTCGCGATCGGCGTCCGAGGCGCGCAGGTCGGCGTCCGACGCGCGCAAGTCGGCCACCGCGGGTGCGGGGCCCGCCTGCTTCTGTTCGGGCTTCTGAAGGTCCACCGCAGCAGCGTACCGAAACGCGATAGATCGCGACTAGGCCTGTGGACAACTCTTGGCGAACCGACTGAGCCTTACCTCACAAGCTGCCGCCCTTGGACAGGTTCTAGGCTGTTGAGGCCCGCCGACGGAGGCGGGTGGTCGACCCGCAGAGTGAGGAATGGGCTGAGATGCCTGAGTTCGCGTACACCGATCTGCTCCCCATGGGAGAGGACACCACCCCCTACCGGCTGGTGACCTCCGAGGGTGTCTCCACCTTCGAGGCCGACGGGCGGACCTTCCTCAAGGTGGAGCCGGAGGCGCTGCGCAAGCTCGCCGAGGAGGCCATCCACGACATCCAGCACTACCTGCGGCCGGCGCACCTCGCCCAGCTGCGCCGCATCATCGACGACCCCGAGGCCTCCGCCAACGACAAGTTCGTCGCGCTGGACCTGCTGAAGAACGCGAACATCGCGGCGGCGGGCGTCCTGCCGATGTGCCAGGACACCGGCACGGCGATCGTCATGGGCAAGCGCGGGCAGAACGTCCTCACCCAGGGCGGTGACGAGGCGGCGCTGTCGAAGGGCATCTACGACGCGTACCTGAACCTCAACCTGCGCTACTCGCAGATGGCCCCGCTGACCATGTGGGACGAGAAGAACACCGGCTCCAACCTCCCCGCGCAGATCGAGCTGTACGCCACCGACGGCGGCGCGTACAAGTTCCTGTTCATGGCGAAGGGCGGCGGCTCGGCCAACAAGTCGTTCCTGTACCAGGAGACGAAGGCCGTCCTGAACGAGGCCTCCATGATGAAGTTCCTGGAGGAGAAGATCCGTTCGCTCGGTACGGCCGCCTGTCCGCCGTACCACCTCGCGATCGTCGTCGGCGGTACGAGCGCCGAGTACGCGCTGAAGACCGCGAAGTACGCCTCCGCGCACTACCTGGACGAGATCCCCGCCGAGGGCTCGGAACTCGGGCACGGCTTCCGGGACAAGGAGCTGGAGGAGAAGGTCTTCGAGCTGACGCAGAAGATCGGGATCGGGGCGCAGTTCGGCGGGAAGTACTTCTGCCACGACGTGCGGGTCGTACGGCTGCCCCGGCACGGTGCGTCCTGCCCGGTCGCCATCGCGGTGTCCTGCTCGGCCGACCGCCAGGCCGTCGCGAAGATCACCGCGGAGGGGGTCTTCCTGGAGCAGCTGGAGACGGACCCGGCGCGCTTCCTGCCGGACACGACGGACGAGCACCTGGACTCCTCCGACGAGGACGTCGTCCGCATCGACCTCAACCAGCCGATGGACGACATCCTCGCGGAGCTCACCAAGTACCCGGTGAAGACGCGGCTCTCGCTCACCGGTCCGCTGGTCGTGGCCCGCGACATCGCGCACGCCAAGATCAAGGAGCGGCTCGACGCGGGCGAGGAGATGCCGCAGTACCTGAAGGACCACCCGGTGTACTACGCGGGTCCGGCGAAGACGCCCGAGGGCTACGCGTCCGGTTCCTTCGGCCCGACGACGGCCGGCCGCATGGACTCCTACGTCGAGCAGTTCCAGGCGGCGGGCGGCTCCAAGGTGATGCTGGCCAAGGGCAACCGCAGCAAGCAGGTCACCGACGCGTGCGGTACGCACGGCGGCTTCTACCTCGGCTCCATCGGCGGCCCGGCGGCCCGGCTCGCCCAGGACTGCATCAAGAAGGTCGAGGTCGTCGAGTACGAGGAGCTCGGCATGGAGGCGGTCTGGAAGATCGAGGTCGAGGACTTCCCGGCGTTCATCGTGGTCGACGACAAGGGCAACGACTTCTTCCAGGACCCGGCGCCGGCGCCGACGTTCACGACGATCCCTGTGCGGGGGCCTGGGCTGGCGTAGTGCCATTCGGTGGCGGCGGGGATGGGGTTCGCCCCCGCCGCCCCTACCCGTCCCCACCCCAGCGACTGCCGGGCCGTGCGCCAGGGCGGCGCGCCACGCGGTGACACCCGCCGCACGAACCGAGGGGTGGGAACGCGGGCAACCCGGGCATCCGCACCGGCACGCGTGCGCGGCGCCAGGCTGACCAGTCCCGGTGAGTCCCGACACCCCGCTCCCGACCTCCAACAGCCCCGGAGCAACCACACCGGCACGCCGACCGAGCGGCCGGCCGAACCCCCAGGCCGGTCCGCCTGACCCCTACCCGCCCGGTGACCCACCGCGTCTGTCGGGAGACCGGCCACGCCCCCTCCCGACCCCCAACACCCCAGGCCCGTCCGGCTGACGCGCTACTGGCCAGCGACCCATCAGCCAGCCCCGGAGACCGCCCACAGTCCCCTCCCGGCCTCCGCACACCCCAGGCCGATCCAGCTGGCCCGCTACCGCCCGGCAACCCGCCGGGCCTGACCGGGAGACCGCCCACACCCCCCTCCCGACCAGCGACACCTCTCCAGGCCGGCCGGACCGGCATTCGTCAGGCGCTCCGCCCACGGCATCGGTGCCGTCATCGCGGGCACCTGCAGCGAGGCGCCGATGTCGGCGGCGGCTGGTCCTGGGCGGCGAGGGTGCACCAGGAAGATCCACAGCGGTTTCCGGGCCGGCGTACGCGGCAGGAATAGGTGCCACAGGGGCAGACGCTGACCAACACGGAGGTGATCGGCAGTGGCCGACGAGCAGCAGGAACAGGCGTTCCGGATCGAGCACGACTCCATGGGTGAGGTCCGGGTCCCGGTGGACGCCAGGTGGCGGGCCCAGACCCAGCGGGCCGTGGAGAACTTCCCCATCTCCGGGCAGCGGATCGAGCGGGCGCACATCGAGGCGCTGGCCCGGATCAAGGGGGCGGCCGCGAAGGTGAACGCGCGGCTGAACGTGCTCGACAAGGACATCGCCGAGGCCATCCAGGAGGCGGCCGACGAGGTGGCCCGGGGCGACTGGGACGAGCACTTCCCCATCGACGTGTTCCAGACCGGGTCCGGCACCTCGTCCAACATGAACACCAACGAGGTCATCGCGACCCTGGCGACCGAGCGGCTCGGCCGTGACGTGCACCCCAACGACCACGTCAACGCCTCCCAGTCGTCCAACGACGTCTTCCCCTCCTCCATCCACATCGCCGCCACCGCCGCCGTCACCCGGGACCTGATCCCGGCGCTCCAGCACCTCGCCGCCGCCCTCACCCGCAAGTCCGAGGAGTTCGCCGACGTCGTGAAGTCCGGGCGGACCCATCTCATGGACGCCACCCCGGTGACCCTGGGGCAGGAGTTCGGCGGGTACGCGGCACAGATCCGCTACGGCGTCGAACGGCTCGAGGCCTCGCTGCCCCGACTCGCCGAGCTTCCGCTGGGCGGTACCGCGGTCGGCACCGGCATCAACACCCCGCCCGGTTTCTCCGCCGCCGTCATCGAGGAGGTCGCCCGCACCACCGGGCTGCCCCTCACCGAGGCGCGGGACCACTTCGAGGCGCAGGGCGCCCGGGACGGGATCGTGGAGACCAGCGGGCAGCTCAGGACCATCGCGGTCGGGCTGACGAAGATCTCCAACGATCTGCGGTGGATGTCCTCCGGACCCAGGACGGGGCTCGCCGAGATCTCGCTCCCCGACCTCCAGCCCGGCTCCTCGATCATGCCCGGCAAGGTCAACCCGGTGATCCCCGAGGCCGTGCTGATGGTCGCGGCCCAGGTCATCGGCAACGACGCCACCGTCGCGACCGCCGGTGCGGCCGGCAACTTCGAGCTCAACGTCATGCTGCCGGTCATCGCGAAGAACGTCCTGGAGTCGGTCCGGCTGCTCGCCAACGTCTCCCGGCTGCTCGCCGACCGGACCGTCGACGGCATCGTCGCCCACCGCGAACGGGCCCGGGAGTACGCCGAGTCCTCGCCCTCCGTGGTCACCCCGCTCAACAAGTACATCGGGTACGAGGAGGCCGCGAAGGTCGCCAAGAAGGCGCTCGCGGAACGGAAGACGATCCGCGAGGTCGTGCAGGAGAACGGTTACGTGGAGCGCGGCGACCTGACGGCCGAACAACTCGACGAGGCGCTGGATGTCCTGCGGATGACACGGCCGTAACCTTTCCCGGCGCCGGCGTGAACCGTGACACGCGCCGCAGCGTCGTATGCCCATGGCACCTAATATCTGTTCATGGCAGACGGTGGAGCGGTGAGAGCGGTGGAAGCAGGTACGTCGGCGCACTTCTGGGAGCCCGGGAGTCAGATCCTGTGGCGCTACCGGGAGAACGCGGGCGCGCACTTCCACATCGCCCGCCCCGTCACGGTCGTACGCGACGACGAGGACCTGCTCGCCGTGTGGCTGGCACCGGGCACCGAGTGTGTGAGACCGGTGCTGGCCGACGGCACGCCGGTGCACGCCGAGCCGCTGGAGTCCCGTTACACCAAGCCGCGTTCGGTCCGGCGGGACCGCTGGTTCGGCACCGGGGTACTGAAGCTGGCGCGGCCGGGGCTGCCGTGGTCGGTGTGGCTGTTCTGGGAGCCGGGCTGGCGGTTCAAGAACTGGTACGTGAACCTCGAGGAGCCGCTGACGCGTTGGGCCGGGGGTGTGGATTCCGAGGACCACTTCCTGGACATCACCGTGGATCCGGACCGCGGTTGGCAGTGGCGGGACGAGGACGAGTTCGCGCAGGCCCAGCGGGACGGCCTGATGGGCCCGGACCTGGCCGAACAGGTCCGGTCGGCGGGTCGTTCCGCAGTGGAGGTGATCCGCGCCTGGGGCCCGCCGTTCTCGGACGACTGGCCCGACTGGCGGCCCGATCCGTCCTGGACTGTGCCGCTCCTTCCGGAAGACTGGGACCGTACGCCCGCGCACTTGTCCTCATGAGACCCTTGATGCGCCCCCGGGCTGCAAACGTAGGATCGTCCTCCGCAAGAGCGCGCAGCGACAACTACCGGAGCGGGCACTGTGCTTGACCGATCGTCACCGAGGGGCGGCAGGACGTGAGCGTGGGGTACGAGGGCCACACCGGTACCGGCGGCGGAAGGTTGACCAAAAACGCAGGAACAGCCCCTGACCACGCGGGAATTCCGTTCCTGGGACACGCATTCCGGGTATCGGGATTTCGGCGGGACCAACTGCGCGTACGGCGTGCAGCCCCGGACGGACGGATTCGACACGCGTGACGGAGCACCCGACCTCCTTCGAACGCCCCCAGCCGGGCGTCGACCCCACGGACCCCCGCGGGGCGCTCCTGCGTTCCCCGGCGCCACCGCCCGCCCAGGGCTTCGAGGCGCCGACCGCTTTACCCGTCCAGGCCCGCTCCGGTGATCCCGCGCCGGAGGCGGCACCCGTCGTCCAGAGCAGCAACAGCACGACCGGGAGGACCGGCAACCACAAGGACATGGGCATGAACCCGGCCGGTACCGGCCCCGAGCACTCCCAGCCGGCCGCAGCGGAGCCGGACACGCACCGCCCGCGGCCCGTCACCGACGGGGTCCCGGTCCAGCCGGGCGGCGAGGACGAGCGGCCGCCCCAGAGCGGCGACGAACGCCGTACCGGCCAGGGACTTCCCCCGGGCCGGCCCACGCCCATGCGGCGCGACGGTGACCGGCTGCGCTTCGTGGGCGCAGCGACCCGCCGGATCGCCCGCGGTATCGACCTGGACGAGATCGTGATGGGCCTGTGCCGGGCGACCGTGCCGACCTTCTCGGACGCGATCCTCGTCTATCTGCGCGATCCGCTGCCCGTCGGTGACGAGCGGCCCACCGGCCCCCTCATGCTCCGGCTGCGGCGCACCGACCGCATCCCGCAGCAGGAGCGGGACCTGGAGGACGGCATCCTGCCGGTGCCGGTGCCGGAGAACCCGACCGAACTGGACACGCTCGGCACCGAACTGTGCGAGGTGCAGCCCGGCAGCGCGCTCGCCGAGGTGCTGCGCGGGGTGCGGCCGGTCTTCACGGACACGCCCGCGGCCCACGCCGCGCTGCCGGAACTGCTCGGCGAGGGATGTGAGTTCGCCGTGCCGTCGGGCCGCCGGGCGATCCTCGCCCCGCTGCGCGGTCGGCGCCGGGTCATCGGCGCCGCCCTGTTCCTGCGCCGCCCCGACCGCGTCCCCTTCGACCCGGACGACCTGCTCGTGGCCGCCCAGCTCGCCACGCACAGCGCGCTGGGCATCGACAAGGCGGTCCTGTACGGCCGTGAGGCGTACATCGCCGACGAGCTGCAGCGCACCATGCTGCCCGAGACGCTCCCTCGGCCCACCGGCGTACGGCTGGCCTCGCGCTATCTGCCGGCCGCCGAGACGGCCCGGGTGGGCGGTGACTGGTACGACGCGATCCCGCTGCCCGGCAGCCGGGTCGCGCTGGTCGTGGGTGACGTGATGGGGCACTCCATGACGTCGGCGGCGATCATGGGCCAGCTGCGGACCACGGCCCAGACGCTGGCCGGGCTCGACCTGCCCCCGCAGGAGGTGCTGCACCACCTCGACGAGCAGGCCCAGCGGCTCGGTACGGACCGTATGGCGACCTGCCTGTACGCCGTCTACGACCCGGTCTCGCACCGGATCACCATCGCCAACGCGGGCCATCCGCCGCCGGTGCTGCTGCACCTGGGCGGCCGGGCCGAGGTGCTGCGGGTGCCGCCGGGCGCGCCGATCGGTGTCGGAGGCGTGGACTTCGAGGCCGTGGAACTGGACGCGCCGGCCGGGGCGACGCTGCTGCTGTACACCGACGGGCTCGTCGAGTCACGGCTGCGGGACGTCTGGACCGGGATAGAGCAGCTGCGGGAGAAGCTCGCCGCGACCGCTCAGCTGACCGGGCCGGATCATCCGCCGCCGCTGGAGGCTCTGTGCGACGAGGTGCTCGACATGCTCGGTCCCGGCGACCGGGACGACGACATCGCGCTGCTCGCGGCCCGCTTCGACGGGATCGCGCCGAGCGATGTGGCGTACTGGTTCCTGGAGCCGGAGGACGCGGCACCGGGCCGTGCGCGGCGGCTGGCGCGGCGGGCGCTGTCCCGTTGGGACATGGAGGATCTGACCGACTCCGTCGAGCTGCTGGTCAGTGAGGTCGTGACGAACGCCGTGCGGTACGCGACGCGGCCGGTGACGCTTCGGCTGCTGCGGACCGATGTGCTGCGCTGCGAGGTCGGGGACGACGTGCCGCAGTTGCCGCGTCTGAGGCAGGCTCGGGCGACGGACGAGGGTGGCCGGGGGTTGTATCTCGTCAACCGGCTCGCCCGGCGGTGGGGGGCCACTCGGCTGAGCACCGGCAAGGTGGTGTGGTTCGAGCTCAACAGGGGCTAGGAAACGAGAGAGGGCGCCCGGTGATCACCGGGCGCCCTCTCTTTTTTGGCTACTGGTCGCCGTTCGGGTCGAACGGGTTCAGCGGTGAGGTCGAGGGCGCGACCGGAGTGCTCTGCTGACCGGTCGGCGCGCTCTGCGACGGCGACTGTGACGGGGTTTCCGACGGAGTCTCCGAGGGCGTCTCGGAGGGAGTTTCCGACGGCGTCTCCGAAGGCGTCTCCGAGGGCGTCTCGGACGGGGTCGCCGAGGGCGTCGGTGTCCAGGTCGGCTGGACCGCGGCGCCCTGGTCGGTGTCCAGGTCGAACTTGGTGTTCTTGCCGGCGACGCCGAAGGTGTACGCCGCCCAGATCTCCGCCGGGAAGCCACCACCGTTGACGCGGTCGAGGCCGGCCGTGTTGTACAGCTTGCTCTGCCCGTGGGTCTTGTGGTCCTCACCGAACAGACCGACCGACGTGACCAGGTCCGGGGTGTAGCCGGTGAACCAGGCGGACTTGTTGTCGTCGGAGGTACCCGTCTTGCCGGCGACCTTGCGGCCGTCGCGGGCCGGGTTCTGCTGGACGGACTTCTTGGCCGTACCGTCGTCGACCACGCCGGTCAGCACCGAGGTCACCGTGTCGGCGGCCTCGCGGCTGATCACCTGCTCGCCGATCGGGTCGGGCATCTGGAACTCGGTGCCACCCTGCTCCGCCGACTTGATGATGCTCGGAGTGACCTGCTTGCCGTGGTTGTCGAGGGTGGCGTACACACCGGCCATCTGGATCGGGCTCGCACCCATCGTGCCCAGGGTGTACGCGGGCAGCGGCCTCAGCTTGCCGGTGTCCATGCCGAGCTTGGTGGCGGTCTCCAGCACCTTGTCCATGCCGACGTCGACGCCCATCTGCGCGAAGACGGAGTTGATGGACTTGTTCATCGCCGTCTGCACGGTGACCTTGCCGTAGTTAGCGTCGTCCTCGTTCTCGGGGCCGAAGCCGACCTTGTTGCCGTTGCTGTCCACGACCTGGCGCTTGCTGGTGCCGTCGTAGATCGTGTTGGCGCCGATCGCCTTGCCGCCCTGCGTCTCGGAGGCGTTCTCCAGGGCGGCGGCGAGGATGACCGGCTTGAAGGTCGAGGCGGGCTGGTAGTCGGTGCGGTTGGCGTTGCTGATGTAGTGCTTGGTGTAGTCGGTGCCGCCGTACAGGGCGACGATCTTCCCCGTTTTGGGGTCGACGGAGGCGGCGCCGGCCTGCACGTTCCTGTCCACCGAACGCTTCTTCGGGTCCAGCTGGCTGGTCAGCTGGGTCTTGACCGCCTTCTCCAGCTGGGCCTGCTTCTTCTTGTCGATGTTCAGGGTGATGGTCCACCCCGAGTTCTCGACCCGGGCCTCCGCCTGGTCCTGGGTGATGCCTTCCTTGGCCACCAGCTGCTTCTCCAGCTGCTGTTTGGCGAGCTTGATGAAGTAGCCCTTCTGCCCCTCCATCCCCGGAGCGACCTTGGGCTCCTTGGGGAACGGGAACGTCATCTTGTCCCGCTTGCTCTTGTCCAGCCAGCCCTGCTTGACCATGTTGTCCAGGACGTAGTTCCAGCGGGCCGTCACCAGTTCCTTGCCGGTCTTGCTGGCGACCGCCCAGTCGTACTGGCTCGGGGCCTGGAGCAGCGCGGCGAGATAGGCGCCCTGCTCGACGCTGAGCTTGCCGGCGTCGACGCGGTAGTAGTCCTGCGCGGCGGCCTGGATGCCGTAGGCGCCGCGGCCGTAGTAGCTGGTGTTGATGTAGCCCGCGAGGATGTCGTCCTTGGGTGTCTCGCGGTCCACCTTCAGCGAGATGACCAGTTCCTTCAGCTTGCGCGTGACGGTCTGGTCCTGGTCGAGGTAGTAGTTCTTGACGTACTGCTGGGTGATGGTGGAGCCACCCTGTTTGCCCTTGCCGGAGAGTGTGTTGAAGAGTCCGCGGGCGATGCCCTTGAAGTCGACTCCCGCATCCGTGTAGAAGGTCTTGTTCTCCGCCGCCACGAAGGTGCGCTGCACCGGCTTGGGCACCTCGGAGAGGTCGACGATCTCGCGGTTGGTGTCGCCCTCACGGGCCATGACCGAGCCGTCGCTGTACTCGTAGATGTTGCTCTGGCGCTTGGCGTCCGCGTTCGCCGAGGGGATCGGCGTCACCAGGTACAGCACGATGAAGGCGCCGATGCCGAGCAGGCAGAGGCCGAGGAAGGTGCCGAGGATCTTCTTCCAGGTGAAGAGCCGGCGTATGCCGCTCTTACCGTTCTTCGTGCCCTTTTTGCCGCGCGCGGCGGCCTTGCGTGCCGCGGCCCTGCCGCCGGTCGCGAGGCCCTCGCTCGGCGTCCCGGACGAGCGCGTGGGCGGCGCCGCGCGGCGGCCACCGCGCTGACGTGCTCTTCTCTCTTCCGCTCGTCCCATGGGTCGACTCGCTCCGCTTCCTCATCGGCGGCCACTCAGGTTCGTGGCACAGGTCAGCTCAGAAAGCTAACACCGGTCTATATGACACAGGGCCCTCGATCCGGCCTCCGACGGGCGTGAGAATCAGCACCCGCCTCCTCGGAACCAGACCTCCGAGGGGGCGTCAAGGTTGCCGCGACGGGGTAAAGTGATATCACTTAGTTAGCGCAGCGCTAGCTGCTCGATGAGGTCGAAACGATGGGGGACCCCTATGTCCACAGACGACTCGGTACCCGACATGCCCGCCCCGCGCGTGCGGGAGTTCGCCGCGCACAGCATCGGCGGCGCGCTCGCGCTGCTGCTGGGCCTGGTCGGGCTGCTGCTCGCCGTCTTCCTGTTCGCCGCGAGCGGGGAGAGCCCCGGGTTCGCCGTCGGCGGGGTCCTCGTGCTGATCGTCGCGCTCATCTCGCTGCGCGGCCTGAACACGGTCGCACCGGGCGAGGCCCGGGTCGTCCAGCTCTTCGGACGCTACAAGGGCACCATCCGCCAGGACGGTCTGCGCTGGGTGAACCCCTTCACCTCCCGGACCAAGGTCTCCACCCGGGTCCGCAACCACGAGACCGCCGTCCTCAAGGTCAACGACGCCTACGGCAACCCGATCGAACTGGCCGCGGTCGTGGTGTGGAAGGTCGAGGACACCGCGCAGGCCACCTTCGAGGTGGACAACTTCGTGAAGTTCGTCGCCACCCAGACCGAGACGGCGGTACGCCACATCGCCATCGAGTACCCCTACGACGCCCACGAGGAGGACGGGCTCTCCCTGCGCGGCAACGCCGACGAGATCACCCAGAAGCTCGCCACCGAGTTGCACGCGCGCGTGGAGTCGGCCGGCGTGCAGATCATCGAGTCCCGCTTCACCCACCTCGCCTACGCGCCGGAGATCGCCTCGGCGATGCTCCAGCGGCAGCAGGCCGGCGCGGTCGTCGCGGCCCGGCGGCAGATCGTGGAGGGCGCGGTCGGGATGGTCGAGGAGGCGCTCGCCCGGATCACCGAGCGGGACATCGTGGAGCTGGACGAGGAGCGCAAGGCGGCGATGGTGTCCAACCTGATGGTGGTGCTGTGCGGCGACCGCGCCCCGCAGCCGGTCCTCAACACCGGGACGCTCTACCAGTGACGGCACCTTTCGAGGGGGGCTCCCCCGAGCGGCGGCCTCAGCAGCGCAAGCAGGTGCTGCTGAGGCTGGACCCGCTGGTGTACGAGGCGCTGGCGCGGTGGGCCGGGGACGAGCTGCGGTCGGCCAACGCGCAGATCGAGTTCGTGTTGCGCAGGGCCCTCAAGGACGCCGGCCGGCTGCCCGGGGACACCGGGCCGCTGCCGCGCCGGGGTCGGCCGCCCAAGGACACCGGCGACGCTCGGGACACCTAGAGCGCGCGTAGCAGAACCGTGACAATCGGCCCCCACCTGCGGCTGCTCGCCCCCTGACCTCCACCTACACACTCCGCGTATACATGCGGGGTATACACCGCATGTACAGTCCTCTCCATGTCCATCGGTCACACCCTCCTAGGGCTCCTGGAGTCCGGGCCCCGCCACGGTTACGACCTCAAGCGGGCCTTCGACGAGAAGTTCGGTCACGACCGGCCGCTGCACTACGGCCAGGTCTACTCGACGATGTCGCGGCTGCTGAAGAACGGGCTCGTCGAAGTCGACGGGATCGAGCCCGGCGGCGGCCCCGAGCGCAAGCGGTACGCCATCACGGACGCCGGGATCACCGACGTACAGCGGTGGCTCGCGACGCCCGAGAAGCCCGAGCCGTATCTCCAGTCCACGCTGTACACCAAGGTCGTCCTCGCGCTGCTCACGCACCGGGACGCCGGCGACATCCTCGACAACCAGCGCGCCGAGCATCTGCGGATGATGCGCATCCTCACGGACCGCAAGCGCAAGGGCGACCTCGCCGACCAGCTGATCTGCGACCACGCCCTGTTCCATCTCGAAGCCGACCTGCGCTGGCTGGAGCTGACCGCCGCGCGTCTCGACAAGCTCGCGGAGGTGGTCAAGTGACCCCGGCCGGTTCCCTTCTCGTCGCCGACGCGCTGCGCAAGACCTACGGTCCGACCGTCGCGCTCGACGGCGCCGAGTTCTCCATCCACCCCGGTGAGGTCGTCGCCGTGATGGGCCCCTCCGGGTCCGGCAAGTCGACCCTGCTGCACTGTCTCGCCGGGATCGTCCCGCCCGACTCGGGCTCGATCCTGTACAACGGCCGGGAGATGGCCACGATGAACGACTCCGAGCGCAGCGCTCTGCGGCGCTCCGAGTTCGGCTTCGTCTTCCAGTTCGGGCAGCTCGTCCCCGAGCTGACCTGTGTGGAGAACGTGGCGCTGCCGCTGCGGCTGAACGGCACCTCCCGCAAGGAGGCCGAGAAGACGGCCCTGGGCTGGATGGAGCGCCTGGAGGTCGACGACCTGAGGAAGAAACGGCCCGGCGAGGTCTCCGGCGGTCAGGGGCAGCGGGTGGCCGTGGCCCGGTCGCTGGTGACCAACCCGCGCGTGCTCTTCGCCGACGAGCCGACCGGCGCCCTCGACTCCCTCAACGGCGAGCGGGTCATGGAACTGCTCACCGAGGCCGCCCGGTCCACCAACGCGGCCGTCGTCCTCGTCACGCACGAGGCACGGGTCGCCGCCTACTCCGACCGCGAGATCGTCGTACGGGACGGGAAGTCCCGGGACATGGAGCGGGTCGTATGAGCGTGAGGCAGTGGTGGAGAGACCTCTCCATGGGGGTTCGGTTCGCCTTCGCGGGCGGGCGCGAGGGGTGGGTCCGGGCGCTGCTGACCGCGGTCGGGGTCGGGCTCGGGGTGGCGTTGCTGCTGCTGACCACCGCGCTGCCGAACGCACTGGCGGTACGGCACGAGCGGGGTGACGCCCGCTCGGACATCAACTACGGGCAAGACATGAAGAAGGCCGACAACACCCTGCTGTCGGGCAACGCGTCGACCACCTTCCGGGACACCGACATCCGCGGCCGGGACCTGGAGCCCGAGGGGCCGAAGGCGCCCCTGCCGCCCGGGGTCGCGAAGTTCCCCGCGGTCGGCGAGATGGTCGTCTCCCCCGCGCTGAAGAAACTGCTGGAATCCGAGGACGGCAGGCTGTTGCGGGAGCGGCTGCCGAACCGGATCGCCGGGACGATCGCCGAGAGCGGGCTGATCGGCTCCCACGAACTCGCCTTCTACCGCGGGGCCAAGGGGCTCGCCGCCCAGGACATCAACGGCGCCGGGATCAGCCGGATCGACAAGTACGGCAACCCGAACCCCACCGAGTCGGACTCCGACCCGGTGCTGGTGCTGCTGGTCCTGGTCGTCTTCGTGGTGCTGCTGATGCCGGTCGCCGTGTTCATCACCGCGGCCGCGCGCTTCGGCGGCGAGCGGCGCGACCGGCGACTCGCGGCCCTCAGGCTGGTGGGCGCCGACGGCCGCTCGACCCGGCGGATAGCCGCCGGCGAGGCGTTGGCGGGCTCGGTGCTCGGCCTCGTCCTCGGCACCGGGTTCTTCCTGATCGGCCGCGAAGTGGCGGGCTCCGTCGAGGTGTTCGGGCAGAGCGTGTTCCCGAGCTATCTCAACCCCTCGCCGCTGCTGGCCCTGCTGGTCGCGGTCGCGGTGCCCGCGGCGGCCGTGCTGGTGACGCTGCTCGCCCTGCGGGGCGTGGTGATCGAGCCGCTCGGCGTGGTGCGTACGGCGAAGCCCGCGCGACGCAGACTGTGGTGGCGGCTGCTGCTGCCGCTGGCCGGGCTCGGGATGCTGTACCCGATGGTCGGACAGGGCCGGGACGGCGGCGACTTCAACCAGTACCTCGTCAGCGGCGGTGTCATCCTGCTGCTGGTCGGTGTGACCGCGCTGCTGCCGTGGATCGTCGAGGCGGTCGTGGCCCGGCTGGGCGCGGGCGCGGTGTCCTGGCAACTGGCCGTGCGCAGGCTCCAGTTGAGCAGCGGCACGGCGGCCCGGATGGTCAACGGCATCGCGGTCGCGGTGGCCGGGGCGATCGCGCTGCAGATGCTGTTCGCGGGCACCGAGAGCGACTACACGAAGGACACCGGCTACGACATCTCGCGGGCGCAGATGCAGGTGACCGTCCCGAAGGGGAAGACGCTCGCGGCGACCGCGGAGGAACTGGCCGCGACCAAGGGCGTCCGGCAGGTGTACGCGTTCAACGAGGGCTTCGTCAACGACGGCACGGGTGAAGACGCGAGCTGGGCCCGGGTGACCGTCGCCGACTGCACGTCCCTGCGTGAGGTGGCCAAGCTGCCCTCGTGCCGCGACGGTGACGTCTTCGTCTCGCATGTCGCGCCGGGGGCGGGCGAGAGCGACAGCGACAGGCAGGCCACCGACGACGAGTCGAACGTGACGGCCCGGCCCGGCCAGAAGCTCTACTTCGACACCTCCGAGGCCGCGGAGAAGCAGACCTCGGTCGTCTGGACGGTCCCGAAGGCCGTCAAGCAGGCGGAGTCCATCGCCGACCCGACGGGCTACCGGCGCGGCGGAATCCTGCTCACCCCGGGTGCCTTCCCGGCACAGGCCGCGGCGGGGGTGCGCGGAGAGATCTATGTGCGGGTGGACGACTCGCTGCCGGACGCGCGCGACTACGTCCGCAACACGGCCGCCCGGATCAACCCGTACGAGGAGCCCATGACCTGGGTGTCCACCGAGAGCAACGACCGCTACTCCTCCATCCGCACCGGCCTGTTCGTGGGCGCCGCCTGTGTGCTGGCGCTGATCGGGGCGAGCCTGCTGGTCTCCCAGCTGGAGCAGTTGCGGGAGCGCAGGAAGCTGCTGTCGGCACTGGTCGCCTTCGGCACCCGGCGGCGCACCCTGAGTCTGTCGGTGCTGTGGCAGACGGCGATCCCGATCACGCTCGGGCTGCTGCTGGCCTCGGTGGTGGGACTGACGCTGGGCGTGGTCCTGCTGAGGATGACGGACACCGCGGTCCGGGTGGACTGGCCGAGTGTGCTGTCGATGACCGGTGTGGGGGCCGGGGTCGTCCTCGTGGTGACCCTGCTGAGCCTTCCGCCGCTGCTGAGGCTGATGCGGCCGGACGGGCTGCGGACGGAGTAGCCGCCCGCAGCCGGGCGTCCGCTCAGAGGCTGTACTCCTTCACCACCCGCCGGACCTGGGCGAACAGCATGCCGACGTTGACCGATTTACGGCACACCACCACGGCCACGACGTCCTGCTGTTCGTTCATCCGCACGAACAGGTGCGTGAGGTTCTCGCTGTTGACCAGGATCTCCTGGAAGAAGTGGTTGTCGCCGGCCATCCCGCGACGCTCCTTGAAGACGTCCTCGATCATCACGACCGTACGGCCCTGGAACAGGTCGAGCGTCGCCCCCGCCAGGAGGTCCAGGACCTCCGGCGGGTGGTTCTCGACCGTCTCGTAGGACAGCAGCATGCCGGTGGCCATGTCGACCACACCGGACGCGACGCAGTCGGGAGCCTCGGTGCGAAGGGACTTGACCAGGCCCATCACCTGGTCGGAGAAACTCGCGGTCATACGCTTCGTCGCCATCCCTTCAGACTCCCTCTGATGCCTTTTCCGGTGCTTTCCCGGTCGCCTTGTCGGTGAGGATCGAACCGATCCGGTTCAGGGTCGGCTGGGTCGCCCGGTGCAGGTGGTCCACGTCCATGCCCTCGTCGCCGAGCACGACCATCAGGGCGGTGTCGCCGACCGCGTAGAAGGCGGCGCAGCCGTGGCTGCCGTACGTCACGGTCCGGCGCAGCGTGCCGCGGGCGGACGCCTGCGCGGTGCGCCGGGCGAGGCCGAGGCCGGCCGCGGCGAGCGCGGCGAGCCCCTCCGGGTCGATCGAGTCGGCGGTGTCCGCGGCGATGAGCAGCCCGTCCGCGGCGGCCAACGCGGTGTCCGTGATTCCGGTGACCTGTTCGCGCAGACCGCGCATTTCGAGCGCCAGAGCTTGGTGATCCATAGAGTCAACTCCCCTGATTCTGATCGCGTCTGATCGGCTTTTTCATGTCGGTGTCCCGTTTCGGAGTCGGAAGAAGTTGCCGGGTTTTCGGCGGGGCAGATCGGTTCGCGCCGGGGCCGGGGGCTGCTCCACGGGCGGGGGCCTGCGGGGCCGCAGTTCGTCGCCCTCGGGGAGCGAGCGGACCGCGACAGGCGGAGGCGGTCCCGCGCACACCAGGAGCCCCTCGTCGAGCATGCGCGCCACCTCGACGGACACGGTGTAGACGCCGCGTCCGACCCGGAAGGCGAGGTCGCGGGCGGTGCTGCGGCCGTCGGCATGCGTGAGCAACTCGCTCCGCAGGGCCCCGGACCCGCTGTCCGTGCCGGAGCGCACGGGGCGTTCCCGGTCGGGGTGCACGGGGTGCGGCAGGGCGGCGAGTGCGGCGAGTCTGCGGAGCGCGTCCTGGAGCAGCCGCAGGGGCGGCTCACCCAGCGGGACCTGCGCGAACGGCTCCGCGGTGGCGTGGCGTTCGCACTCCTCCACCCGGCCCGCGGCCATCGCGAAGGCGGCGTCGTGCAGGGCCAGCGCGCACACCACCCTGAGCTGCGCGGCCCCCGCGTAGCCGTGCGCGATGAGCGCGGTGGCCGGCCAGCGCGCACCGCCCGACTCCCGCACCAGCCCGGCCCACTGCTCGCCGCTGACCCGCCCCGAGCGCAGGAGCAGCGCCTCGGGACCCGGGGCGCCGGGCGACTCCACGGCGACCACCCGGCCGTCCCCGAAGTGGAAGATGCCGCCCGGTGTCCCGGTGATGCGCAGCTCTCCGGTGAAGCCGTCACGCCCGCACGCGGCCAGGGCCTGAGCCAGGTGTTCGTGGCCCGACATCGCACCCCCCGCGGTTTCGCACACACGCCTGACGCGTAGCGCTGAGGAGGGAAGGTGTATCAGCCGGGGCGCATATTCCGGGGGCGAGTTTCCTACCTGCCGTCAGTTGACGGAAGTTGAGCCTACGGACCGCTCAAATCACTGTGTTCGGCGCTCAATTGACCGAATCCGCGGCAGGTTTTTCAGGGTTCGGAGGCTCTTGTTCCCGCGCCGGTCCCTCCTCGGCCGTGACGACCTCGTCCTCGGGCTCGGGCGGCGCCGACTGTTCCTCGGCGTACCTCTTGAGGTAGCTCACCACCGTGTTCGTCACCGCCACCAGCGGTACGGCCACCACCGCGCCGCCGATGCCGGCCACCATGCCGCCCGTCGCGACCGTGAGGACGACCGCGAGCGGGTGGACGCGTACCGCGCGGCCGAGGATGAACGGCTGGAGGATGTGGCCCTCGATCTGCTGGACGGCGAGGACCACCGCGAGGGTCATCACCGCCGTGAACACGCCCTGGGTCACCAGCGCGACGAGGACCGCCAGCGCGCCGGAGGCGACCGCGCCCACCAGTGGGATGAACGAGAACAGGAAGATGAAGACGGCCAGCGGGACGGCCATGGGGACGTCGAGGAAGTAGATGCCGATGCCGATGAAGACGGCGTCGATGAGGGCCACCAGGACCGTGCCGCGGACGTAGGCGGTCAGGGTGTGCCAGGCGCGCGGGCCCGCGCCGGCCACGGCCGGACGGGCGGCCGCGGGGACCAGCTTCAGCGTCCAGTTCCAGATGCGCCGGCCGTCGTAGAGCAGGAAAAGGGTGGAGAAGAAGGTCAGCAGTATGCCGGTGAGGGCTTCCACGACGACCTGGACGCCCTCCAGGCCCGCCGAGGTGATCTGGTCGGTGTTGGCGCCGACCGCCTCGCGCAGGTTCTTGGCGATCTGGTTGATCTGCTTGTCGGTGACATGGAAGGGGCTCTTCAGCAGCCAGTTGCGCAGGTCGTCGATGCCGCTCTGGATCTGGTCGGAGAGGTCGTCGATGTTCTCCATGACCTGCCAGGTCACGAACCAGCCCATCAGCCCGATGATGACGAAGCCGAGGATCGCGGTGAGAGCCGTGGCGGGGCCGCGCGGGACGCCGTGCCGCATCAGACGGGCCACCGTCGGCTGGAGCAGCGCGGTGATGAGCAGGGCGACGACGAAGGCGAAGACGACGAGCTGCACGGAGCTGATGACCCGCATCAGCACCCAGACGGTGCCCGCGAGGACCAGGAGCCGCCAGCCGGCCTCGGCGGCCACCCGTACGCCCCACGGCACGGCCTGCGCCGGGTCGGGGCGGGGCACCAGCACGACGGGCGGGCGGGAGGCGGCGCGTGACGGCTTGCTCCGCTTGCGCTCAGGCGGCTCGGCGGCGTCGGCCTCGGTCTCCTCGCGGGCCACCTCGGCGCGGCGCTCGTCCAACCGCTCTCCCACATCGGTCAGCCGGGCACCGAACCGGCCGATCCACCCTGGCACTCGCGACATGATCCGTCCTCTTCCCCCGTCTCTCCTCACCACTCACCCCTGGAGTCGTCCGGTCCGACCGTACAGGGCAAAAGCCCCTCCCCCTAGGACGGGGAGGAGCTCTGGGGGGTTGAGCGGCCGGGGCGATCCGTGATCACTCGTTGCCGTGGGCCTGCCGGCCCTCGGGTGGATCCGCGAGGAGTGTCGCGTCGTCGGCGCTCTGTGCGGTGCCCGCCTGGGCGACTCCCATGACGGCACCGACAGGGGCGATCGCCGTGGCCGAGGCCACGGCGAGTCGACGTGCGGAGACCCGGCTCAGTACCAGTGGTTGGCCTGCCAGAACGACCAGGCCTCGCAGGGGCTGCCGTACCGGCTGTCCATGTAGTTGAGGCCCCACTTGATCTGGGTGGCCGGGTTGGTCTGCCAGTCGGCGCCGACCGACGACATCTTGGAGCCCGGCAGGGCCTGGAAGAGACCGTAGGCACCGGAGGAGGCGTTGACGGCCCGGTAGTTCCAGCTGGACTCGTGGTCCACGATGTTGCTGAAGCACTGGAACTGCCCGCTCGGCACCATCGAGGAAGCCATCGCCTGGATCTGCGCGACGGTGTACGAGCTCTGCACCGGGAAGCTGGAGGAGCTCCTGCTGGCCTTCTCCTTGGCCTCGGCGCGCTCCTTGGCTTCCTTGGCCGCCTGCTCGGCGGCCTCCTTCTTCTCGATCGCGGACTTGGCGGCGGCCTTGCGGGCCGACTCCTCCGCGATCTTCTTGGCGCTCGCGTCCGCGGCGATGGCCTGGTAGTCGGCCTGCTGCGTGAGGGACGCGGTCTGCACCTGAGCCTGCTCACCCGCGGGGATGTCCGCCAGGAGCGTCGTCGTGTCGGCTGCCTTCGCCTCGGCGTCGTTCGGCTGCGCGACACTGCCGGAGGCAACTCCGACAACGCTTCCGACAGCGGTGACCGCGGTGGCTGACGCCACTGCGAATCCCCGGACCGAAATCGGGCTCACACGGTTTCCTTCCAGCATCGCCCGCTTCGGTGACCCTGGCGGACGCAATCGTGCCCCTAGACACTGGCCTCCCAACTAACGGGGTCACGGGAGGCGCGGGCCCGGTGGGCAACTCCCTTGCGGGGAGCGCCGCGTGGTGCGCGGGCGGCATACGACGGACGTTATGGAGTTGGTCGTGGTGTTGCTGTGGTGCCGTACCGCTGGGGGTACAGGTGTGCCGTATGCGGGGCCTGACAGAACCGAGACTCTGCCGTAACCGGACGCCGGGTGGCAATTCTGAGTTGCGTGTGAAAGCTCACATCCCGTTTGGCCCCAGCGATTTCGAGAAACCTCGACACGCGAAGGCGCCGCCCGGCTAGGCTCTTGGCCTTTCCGGACGGCGCCAACTCGCTGCGGGTTACCCCGTATTGCCTTAGATCTGGACGTCCTCCAGCATTTCGGTCACAAGGGCCGCGATCTGGGACCTCTCGGACCTCGTCAGCGTGACGTGGGCGAAGAGGGGGTGTCCCTTCAGCTTCTCCACCACGGCGACCACACCGTCGTAGCGACCGACCCGCAGATTGTCCCGCTGGGCCACGTCATGGGTCAGAACGACCCGTGAATTCGCGCCGATCCGGGACAGAACGGTGAGAAGGACATTCCGTTCCAGGGACTGCGCCTCGTCCACGATCACGAACGCGTCGTGGAGCGAGCGGCCGCGGATGTGCGTGAGCGGCAGGACCTCCAGCATGCCGCGCGCGGTGACCTCCTCGATGACCTCGCGGCTGGTGACCGCGGACAGCGTGTCGAAGACCGCCTGCGCCCAGGGGCCCATCTTCTCGGACTCGGAGCCCGGCAGATAGCCGAGTTCCTGCCCGCCCACCGCGTACAGCGGCCGGAAGACCATCACCTTCTTGTGCTGGCGGCGCTCCAGGACCGCCTCCAGACCGGCGCACAACGCGAGCGCCGACTTGCCGGTGCCGGCCCGGCCGCCCATGGACACGATCCCGATGTCCGGGTCCAGGAGGATGTCCAGCGCGATGCGCTGCTCCGCGCTGCGGCCCTTGATGCCGAACGCCTCCCGGTCGCCGCGCACCAGCCGGACGTTGCCCTCGGGCGAGACCCGGCCGAGCGCCTTGCCGCGCTCGGAGTGGATGGTCAGCCCTGTGTGCACGGGCAGGTCGGAGACCTCGGGGACGTAGACATGGCCTTCGTCGAAGAGGATGTCCACCTGCTCGCCGGGCAGGGTCAGTTCGGACATTCCGGTCCAGCCGGAGGAGCCCGTGATGGCGAGTTCGGCGCGGTACTCCTCGGCGAGGAGCCCGACCGAGGACGCCTTGATCCTGAGCGGGAGGTCCTTCGAGACGACGGTGACGTCGTACCCCTCGGCCTGCAGGTTGCGGGCGACCGCGAGGATGCGGGAGTCGTTGTCCCCCAGGCGGTAGCCGCTGGGCAGCACGCTGGGGTCCGAGTGGTTGAGCTCGACACGAACGGTTCCGCCCAGGTCCCCGATCGGGATGGGCGCGTCGAGACGGCCGTGCCGGACCCGGAAGTCGTCGAGCAGGCGCAGGGCCTGCCGGGCGAAGTAGCCGAGTTCGGGATGGTGCCGCTTGGCCTCCAGTTCCGTCACCACGACGATGGGAAGCACGACCTCGTGCTCGTCGAAGCGGCTCAGGGCGTTGGGGTCCGACAGCAGAACACTGGTGTCGAGGACATAAGTGCGCCGGTCTGGCTTGTGGCGCTTTGCGCTGGTCACCACGGAAGGACGTACCCCCTCGGAAGAGGTCGGGGAGCGACGGAGTGGAGCTGGACCGGTCGACGGCCCGTTTGCACGGGCCGGGAACCGGCCCTCCACTGCTTCTCCCGTGCTGTGACCGCACGGCAAGGCTGGTGCAAAGGGCCTCCCGGGCGGACGGCCCCGTGCCGCCCGCTGAGATCCGACACCCGTGGTTCGGGCATCGACCTGACTGGCTTATGCCCTCGAACATGCGGTGCCATGCCGACGCGTACGACGGCGACCCGGTGAACTCCTAGTTACTTCTGTCGCGAACGGGGTAGTCGAGCACTCTCTGTGAAGCGTCTGTCAGCCGCCGTAGCGGCGGTGGCGGGCCGCGTAGTCGCGCAGCGCGCGCAGGAAGTCGACCTTGCGGAAGGCCGGCCAGAAGACCTCGCAGAAGTAGTACTCCGAGTGGGCGGTCTGCCACAGCATGAATCCGGACAGCCGCTGCTCGCCGCTGGTCCGGATCACGAGATCGGGGTCGGGCTGGTCGCCGGTGTAGAGGTGGCGGCCGATCATGTCGATGTCGACGGCCTCGGCGAGCTCCTCCATCGAGGTGCCCTTGTCGTGCGCGTCAAGCAGCATCGACCGTACGGCGTCGGCGATCTCCTGGCGGCCGCCGTAGCCGATGGCGACGTTGACGAGTATTCCGTCGACGTGGGCGGTGGACTCCTCCGCCTCCTTCAGCGCCGTCTGCATCGGGGCGGGCAGCAGGTCCGGGGTGCCGACGTGGTGGACCCGCCAGCGGCCGTCGGCGGCGAGGGTGCGCACGACGTCCTCGATGATGCCGAGGAGGGGGCCGAGCTCCTCCGGCGGGCGGTTGAAGTTGTCCGTCGACAGCAGCCAGAGGGTGACGACCTCGACGTCCGTCTCGCTGCACCAGCCGAGGAACTCCTCGATCTTCTCCGCGCCGGCACGGTGGCCGTCCACGGGGGTGGAACCGGCGGCCTTCGCCCAGCGCCGGCTGCCGTCCACGATGACCCCGATGTGCTTGGGCACCTGGGCGTGGTCCAGGTGGCCTTCCACCCGGCGTGCGTAGAGCCTGACGAGCAGGCCGCGCAGCTTGTCGCGCAGGTTCACGTGAAAGTCAGCCCCTTTGAGATGGCGGTCCCCGCGGCTAGAGCGTACCGGGGCTTCCGGGCGCCAACTGCGCGGGGCCTTCTGGCGCCTGGGCGACCGCGGGCCGTCGGGGACCGGTCGCGCCCCTGCGGCGGAGCGTCCGTCGGCCTGTGCCCCGCGCCCTGCTGGGTACCCCGGCCGCGCCTGTCATGCGCGTCTCGGCGCACAAAAAAACGGGCCGGTCCGTGGGGGGGAGACGGACCGGCCCGAGGGGGGGTTTCCACCATAACCCTTCGTGAGGGCTGGCGCGTGCATCGGCGTGCCACAACTACTCTCCGGAGTCGGACGGCGACGGCGCGGTGGCCGGTCGAAGCCCTGTTCATGGGGGTTTCGTGGCCGAATCGCGGCGGAATCATGGGGGCGTGGGGCATCGCCCGCGTGGGTGACTCCGGGTCGGAACGTTTCTTTGACGCCGGGAAGTGGGCGTGGCACCGCGCAGCCCCCTCCTCTGCGCGGTGCCACCGCGCAGCTTTGCTGACGCGAATTGCCTCTCCTTGAATTTACGTCAGCCGGGGTCCTGACGCGAGCCGCCTGGGATAACGATGTGGAAACCCCGTGAAGACCATGGATATGCGGGGCAGGTCGGCCATCGATGGACCCATTGTCCGCTTTGCAGGCATCTGGGGGCGCCAGTGGACGGGCGGTCAGTGCGCAGACGGCTTGCGGGCCTCGAAGAGATGGCGGCTGCTGTGGGCGACGAAGGGCCCCTCGGCCTCGATCCGCTCGTGCAGGGACCGCAGTCGGGGCTCGTACTCCGCCACGGTGAAACCCGGCACCATCCACACCACCTTCCGCATGAAGTGCACGACGGCGGCGATGTCGTGGAACTCGATCCGCAGCCGCTCGGCACGCAGGTCGACGATCTCCAGTCCGGCGGCCTCGGCGGCGGCGCGTTCGCGGTCGGGGTGGCGGTCCGCGCTCTGCGCCGCGGGCTGCGGGCCGAGGAAGTGCTCGACGAGCTCGAAGACGCTGCGCGGGCCGACATGCTGGGCGAAGTAGGTGCCGCCGGGCTGGAGCACGCGGGCGATCTCCGCCCACTGGGGGTTGACCGGGTGTCGGCTGCTGACCAGGTCGAAGGTGTCGTCGGCGAAGGGCAGCGGCGCGTCCTCCGGTGCGGCGACGACCACGACGCCGCGCGGCCGCAGCAGGGCGGTGGCCTTGGCGGTGTTCGGCGGCCAGCCCTCGGTGGCCGCGGCGAGCACGGGTGTCTTGACCCCCTGCCCGAGGGCGAAGTCCATGACCTCGCCACCGCCGGTCTGAATGTCGAGCGAGGCGGCGGCAGCGGCCAGCCGTCCGGCCAGGGCGCGCGCGTACCCCCACGAGGGCCGCGCCTCGGTGGCCCGCCCCTCGAACCACGAGAAGTCCCACCCTTCGGTGGGCACGGCGGCGCCCTCGGCGACGAGGTCCTCGAAAGTGCGGGTGGGTCGGGGGGTCATGGGGTGATCGTGGCAGGAGGGAGGGGGTGGGCGCCGCTCAATTTCGCCGCCGCAAGGTTTCGCCGCCGCGAGATTTCGGCACCGGGAGATTTCGGTACTGCTCGATTCCGTCCTCCCGTCCTCCCGTCCTCCCGCGCTCGGGGCGCCGTACTCCGAGCGCCGTACTCCGGTCGCTCCTCATGGCACCAGCGGCCGGACGTCCTGCGCGACGAACCGTACGAAGCCCTCCGGGTCGGGTTCGTCGGCCGTCGGCTGGAGGACGACCGTGTCGGCGCCGGCGTCGACGAGCCGCTGGACGGCCTTGGCGACGGCATCCGCGTCCCCGGCGACCCCGAGGTCGGGGACGTCGGCGAAGCCCTCGTCGGTGAGTTCGGCGCGCAGCCGGGCGGTCGCGTCGGGTCCGGTGGCGGTGAGGAGGTAGACGACGACCCGGTGCGGATCCGTACGGCCCGCCTTTTGCCGCCCCTCGTCGATGAGCCCGCGGGCCCGGCGGACGCCCTCGGGCGGGGTGCCGGCCGTGAGCACCGTGCCGTCGGCGGCCTCGCCGGTCAGGCGGAGGGTGCGGGGGCCGGTGGCCCCGGTGAGCACCTCCACGGGGCCGTCGGGCGGCCAGTCGAGGGCGACGTCGTCCAGCGAGACGTACCGCCCTCGCGTGGAGACGCGCTCTCCTGCCAACAGGGCCCGCAGCGCGAGGAGATGCTCACGCAGCAGGGTGAGGGGCGACTCCGCGCGCGCTCCCACCTGCCCCATCCAGTCCTGCACACCGTGGCCGACGGCGAGGACCGCCCGTCCCGGGAACATCCGGTGCAGGGTGGCCGCCTCCATCGCGGTGATGGCGACGTTCCGCAGCGGGACGGGGAGCAGACCGACGCCGATCCGTACCCGCTCGGTCCACGCGAGGGCGGCAGCGGCGGTGGAGATCCCGCCCTCCCGGAAGCAGTCCTCCCACAGCCAGAGCTCTTCGAGCCCCGTCTCGTCGGCGAGCCGGGCGAGGGCCCGCAGCCGCTCGGGAGGGAGTTGGGGACGGAACACAGCGCCGAGTGCGGTCATGCCGCCCTTCCTACCCAGGGGGGAGACACGGGACAACTTCTTTACGGGGCCGTACGGATCCCCGGTTCCGGTTCGTACCGCAGCAGTACGACGCCATTGCCGAAGGTGTGCGACTCGACGAGCCGGAGGGAGGTCAGCGTGTCGGCGTGCGGGAAGAGGGGCTTGCCCCGGCCGACGAGGACGGGGTGGACGTAGATCCGCAGCTCGTCGACGAGGCCGTACCGCAGGAAGGTCTCCCCCAACTCGGCCCCGCCCAGGGCGAGATCACCGCCCGGCTGCTCCTTCAGCGCGCGGACCTCTTCCGGTACGACCTCACGGACGAGGGTGGAGTTCCAGTCGACGTGTGTGAGGGTCCGGGAGTAGACGACCTTGGGGAGGTCCCGCCAGATCGGGGCGAACTCCCTGACGGACGCGGGGGCTTCGGGGTCGGCGTCGGCGGTGGGCCAGTAGTCGGCCATGAGCTCGTAGACGACCCGGCCGTGGAGCAGCCCGCCCATGCTCCCGACCGTGGCGTTCATGTGCGTGTGCAGCTCGTCGTCGACCCGGTGCCAGCTGATGTCACGGTCGTGGCCCTCGATGTAGCCGTCGAGGGACATGGACATCATCAGGACGATTTTCCGCATCGGCCACCTGACCTGGGCAGTGGAGAGAGGATCGGCTCCCAAGGTATCGGGAGCGACAGGGACGGCGTGGGAACGCCATGGCGGGAGAGGTGGCTCCGGGATGGGGCGCTGGCTGGACGGGCGGGGCGAGCTGGTCGTGCACAGGGAACGGATCGTGCACGGGGAACAGATCGTGCACGGGGAACAGATCGTGCACGGGGAGCGGGACGGGTTCGCCGTACCGCTGGAGATAGCGACCTCCTACCGGGCCCGGACGAGGGGGCTCCTGGGCCGGGACGGTGTCGAGGGGGCCCTGCTCCTCTCCCCCGCGGGCAGCGTGCACACCTTCCGCATGCGCATCCCCATCGACGTCGCCTACCTCGACCGCCGACTCCGCGTCATCGCCGTCCGCACGATGAAGCCGGGGCGGCTGGGGCTGCCACGGGTGCGGTCCCGGCATGTGCTGGAGGCGGAGGCGGGGGCGATGGAAGGGTGGGGGGTGCGGGTGGGGGTGCGGGTGGAGATCGTGGTGGAGTGATGGGGGCGTGAGTGACGGTGCTTGGCGTGACGGCGGGGGGACGGTGCGTGGAGTGACGGTGTGTGGGGACGCGCCGGCTCAGCCGACTTATCCGAACGCGCTGACGGCGAGGTCGGACGACGGGAATCGCAGGTTGAGGCTGCTGCCGGTGTTGACCGCCACATAGCACCCGTACAGGACCTTGGCGAGCTCCCCTCCGTTCATCGCCCGCACATGCCGACCGTCGTCCGGGACGTAGGGGGCGCTGGTGTACACGTCCAGATGGCGCTCACCGTCGTCGCCCTCGCGGAAGCGGAGCTTGCCGTCCGACTCGGCGGAGACCAGCACGGTGCCCGCGCGGAGGGCGTCCAGGAATGCCTCGGCCGTGCCTCGGCGAGCCCGGAATGCCTGCAACGCGCGCTCCACGTCATTCTCCGGAGCACGCCATCGCAGCGCGGTGAGGGTGGGCTCGTAGTCGGGGTTGAAGTGGAACTCGCCGATCTCGCCGTTCTCGTCGATGGGCCAGCCGCCCAGCTTCCCGTGGTCCGGTACCTCGCCGTGCGGGTTGGTGTAGGCCGGGTCGATGGCGAAGATCACCCTGCCGGGCTGACGCCGGGCGGAACGCCGCATCTCCTCGGTCACCTGGGGTGCGAGCATCTTCGGTCCGCGGAAGGGGATGACGGGATACGCATGGATCTTCAGATCGCGGGGTTCGCGGTGCCACTTGCCGTCGCCGACGATCTCTTCCCTCAGGACCGCCAGGCTGGGCGCCTCCTGCCACGGCCCGGGCAGCGCGCGCCCCGGAAACGGGTAACCGCCTTGCTGCACCATCTCGGCCAATGCCTCGGTCGGGGCGAGGCCTCGTTGTTTCGCGGATCGCCGCAGTTCTCTCCACAAGCCGGTGGCATTACTGGCTTCGGGTCCCTGCTCCTCGCGCACGAGGTAGCAGACGGCCCCCTCCGCATCCGACGCGAACAGCGCCCCCAGAATCCCCTCCATATTGGCCACGACCACGTACTGCACAGGACCGTCCGCAGACAGTTCGTAGTCGTCCGGGCCGCCGGTCAGCCGTGGTTGCAGGTCGCCCGCCAGCCGAGAGAAGGGCCTCTCCTCGGAGTGCTCGTCCTGGCCGCGCTGTTCACTCATCGATGGATCTTTCCGTAGATCTGCCACTGCCCGTTCGCGTCCTTGAACGCTTCGGTGACCGTGTATTCGTTGCCGCGGCCGAGCAGCAGTTCACGCTCGTCGGCACCGTAGCGGCCCACCTTCTCCACATACAGGCCCGGGGTCCCCTCAGCCACGCGCAGGTGCAGGACAGCGTCCTTGTTCGTGAACACGGCGTCTCCCAATGAGGTGGACATGTAGGCGTCGTCCGTGAACTTCTTGCCGATCATGTCTGCCGGGTGCGCGGAACGCATCTTCTCCAGATAGTGCTCCAGGCCGGTGCCGCGGCGGACCACGACGTCCTCGGGAAGAGCGTTCCCGGCGAGCGCCTTGTCGAGCTGCTCGACGTGCCGGCGTACCTGCGGGCTGTCGTAGTAGCCGCCCTCCCCCTCCCGCAGGAACCCGTTGATCCGGTGGTGCTCGGGCCCCGTGTAGTCGTGCACCGCTGCCTTCTGCTCGTCGGGAAGGCTCTCCGCATAGTCGTTCCAGTGCTTGGCGCCGTACTGTGCCGCGTCCGCGTTGCTGTCGAAGGTGACGGCGCCGTCGGAGATCTCAGCCATCGCCGCCCGATGCTGTGCGATGTCCTCTGGCGGTCCCGGTGGGGGGTGGGCGCTCTTCGTCCCCGCTTCCGGGGTCGGTGGGCCCTCCCCGGAGGAGTCGGAGGCGTCCCACCTGCCGCGCGAGGCGTCCTTGGTGGTGTCGGCCGCGGCGTCCGCGGCCCCCTCACCGTGCTGGACCGTCCAGCCGTCCGGCAGCCCGCCCTCCTTGGCCGCCGCTTGGCCGACCGACTCGCCCGTGCCCTCGGCTGCCGTCCCGACCGCCTCGCGGCCGCCACGCTCCGCCGCGGTCTCCACGCCGTCCTTCGCGATCGCGGTCATGGTGCGGCGGGCCGCAGCCACCCCGGTCGCCGCGCCGCCGGTGACCGCGTCACTCGCGAGGTCGAAGGTGAGGGTGCCGAGTGCCTCGGCCGGGTCGGTGGACCAGCCCGAGCCGACCAGTGACTTGGCGGTGCGCACCGGATGGTTGACGGCCGTGAGCAGCCCCATGCCGGTGACGGAGACGTTCTGGAGGTACTGCGCGGGATGGGTCAGGTTGTAGGGGTCCATCGGGTTGACCGTCCGCACCATGCGGATCAGGCCCGTGCCGCCTTTGACGAATCCGCCGGCGAAGTGTTCGAGCTCCAGGTTGACGGCCCTCGTGCCGTCCATGAAACCGGCCTTGAGCTTGGCCAGGGTGCCCGGCTCGGCCGGGGCCGACGCGAAAGCATCGGTCACCTTGGCCGTGGCGTTCTCGGCGGCGGAGTCCCGTGTGCGCCGGGCGCGCCTGAGGATCTCACGGGCCGCGTCGCGGCCTGCTTCGCCGGGGTCCACGAACTCCCCCGGGTCAGTAGGAACTTGGGCCCCCGAGCGCGATGTCTCACCGAGCGACAGAACGCCTTGGTACTGCTGGTACTCCCAGGCCTGCCGGTCGTACGTCTGCCGGGCCGCGGAACTGTTCGCCTCGGCGGTCCGCCACTTCTCGATCGCCTCGGCCGCCTGCCCACGCGCCCAGGAGACGGTGTGCGCGTACTCCGCCAGGGCGTCCGCCGCGGCGGTACAGGCGTCGGCCGCGGTCAGCCACCGCTTGGGGTGGGTGGTGAAGGACTCCCGGAAGGAATCGGCCGCCGTGCCGGTCCAGCGATCCGGGTCGAGCTTCTTCAGCGCCTGCCCGGTGCCTTCGAAGGCGGATGCGAAGGCATTCAGATGCCGGACCGTATCCTCCAGGTCCCCGGTCGATCCGTGGATCAGCTCACCCGGCTGGTCCGTCTCCCCCAGCTCCCGTTCGGGCACCACGGCGCCAGCCGCCCCGGTGACGTACTCGGCGCCGTCACGGACCCTTTCCCCGACGGACTTCGGGCCGACCACGTCCAGGCTGTCGCCCACCGCGTCCGCGGTCGCGTTGACCCCGTCGGAGAGTCCTTGCCTGATGCCGTCGCCCAGATCCCCCAGCTCCCCCAGGACGCCCATCAGGCACCGTCCTCGGGCGTGACCGACTCCACCGACTCCCGCACGAACTCCCTGCCGGCCCGCAGCTGTGTGCCGTACTGGCCACTGGTGGTCAGGTCCTCCTCGGTCTCCTGCCAGCTCTGACCCATCTGCTGCACGGCACCGGACGCCGACTCCTGCGAAAGATCCGGCGTCCAGGCCGCCTTGGCCCCGGACTCGACCTGGCTCCACGACATCCGGGCGGCGTCCTGGCTGGAGACGGTCGGGGCGCCGTAGTTGGCCACGACGACGTCCTTGAGCACCCCAACGCCGTACTCCTCTGCCTCGTGGTAGTAACCGGCCGACAGGTCGAGCTTCTCGGCGATCTCGTTGCCCTCGTCGACCAGGGCCTTCACACCCCACTCCCAGCGTTCCGCGAAGGTGCCGAACGCCTTGGCGAGCCCGGCGTGGCCCATCTGCAGCGGGCTCAGCTCCAGGCTGTCGAACCCGAACCCGACGGCGCCGCCGCCTACTTGCCCGACGGCCTGCAGCTCCTCGATCGTCTGGTTGATGCCTTTGGCGGCCTGCTGGAGGACTTCGGGGTCCGCCCCATAGCCATCATTCATGTGCGGTCCAGGTCCAGAAGATCGACCGCCACCCGGTCCGGCACGACCCCGGACACCGGAGGCATGAGGAGCTGCCGGATGCCGCCCACGTCGACCGCGATCCCGGTGGCGGTCCGGGTCTCGGTGACAGCGGCGGGTACGGCGATGTCGAGCAGCCGGGAGCCGAGCACGGTCCAGTAGCGGATACGGCCGCTCGCCCAGCCGAAGTCGTTACCCGTCTCGGCGCGGGCTCGCGCGAAACGCTTCAACTCGGTTGTGGACGTGAAGGCGTACAGCCACTGGACACCGTCCGTCTCGACCGAGCAGGCCGGTTCGCTCTCGGCGAGCGGGACGTACAGGGCGGCCGCGCGGAAGGCCGCGAGCAGTCTGTCGCCGTCGCCCTGTCCGTCGTAGAGGTCGTGGATCTCGGCGGCCAGCGTTGCCCGTGCGAGCGCGCCCACGCCACCCGTCGGGCTGTTGGCCGCATCCGCCTTCATGCGTGGTCACCCCGTGACTGATCTTGTGATGCGCGAAAGCACATCACGGTGAACATGTGCGAGTCCAACCGGGTGGGACGGGCGTTGCCAAGGACGACGGCAAACCAGGCGATTCCGGAACCGGACTCGTTCAGCTGCCCTTCTGTTGCCCTTGCCGAGGGTGCGGCGGTCCGCGCGTCGCCTTGAATCTTGCTTGTGGACGAGGTGAGTTGAGTTCACCGTGGTCTTGTGACGGAACGTTGTGATGTTCGGTCCGTCAGTGAGCGCCAGTAGAGTTGGGGCAGGTCGGGGACGGTCGGAGAGCGGATGCGCCCGGCAGCAGTCCTGACGCGAGCACGACACGCGCGACCGACCGCGAGTGACGTAGCGAAAAAACGGGGAGCTGGGCATGGCCGAAGAAGTGAGCGTCGATCTCGACGAACTCGAGAAGACCGTCACCGCGTTGAACCAGGTACTGAGCGATCTCGGCAAGGCGAACACGGATACGGCGACCAACACGTATCTCCCCGAAGGCGCCCTCGGAACCGGATTCGACGAGGCGCACAAACTCGCCAACGCCCACAACGAGATGAAGACGTACATCGAGGACGTCGTGAAGTATCTCAACACGGTCATGGACGAGTTCGGGCGCAAGACGAAGTACACCCACGGGGCCTACCAGGACTCGGACTACGCGGCGCAGGCGAGTTTCCCGAACGCGGGGCACTGATCGATGGGCCGCGTGATGACCGAGGTGCGGGGCGACGAGGGGGTACAGGGGCATGGCTGGTAACGACAAGTACATCGACTACGACTACGTCGAGATGAACATGTGCTTCAACGAGAAGCACACGACACCCTTCTCCGGCGCCAAGAACATGGACGAGATGAAGGCCATGGTCCGCCACGCCAGACCTGACCTCGTGGAGGACGTCGTCACGGGCTGGAAGGACGTACAGGCCCAACTGGTCACGATTCAGCGCGACTTCGAGAAAGAGGTCACCCGAATCCAGGAACACTGGAAGGGGGCCGCCGCCGACGGATTCGCCCAGAAGGCCAAGCAGGTCAGCAAGAGCATCGGCGACACCTCGAAGTACGCCGGGCACACGGCTCTGGCGATGGCGAATGCCGCTTACACACTGGGCAAGGTCAAGGACGACGTCCTGGCGATGGAGAAGCCGGGGACGGTGTCCAGCTTTCTCAATTCCGCGGGCGACGGATTCACCGGCGACGACAGCGGCATGAAGAAGGACATCGCCGCCGGGAGGGGCGCCCAGGATGTCCTCGACCGCAACCATGACGATCTGTCGGCGGGGCGGGAGGCGCAGCTGGCCATGGCGGCGAAGATGGAGACGTTGGGGGCGTCTTATAACTCGCAGGCCAAGGCCATGGGGTCGTGGAATAGGAAGCCGCCGATCGAGGGCGAGAAAGACTACCCCGGGGACCCCGGCGGCATCACGCCCACGCCGGTAGCCACTCCGTCGGCCGCCTCGCCTCGAAGCCCGCAGAAAGCATCAGCAGGCACCGCCCGGCACGCCCAGACTGGCAATATCAGCCAGTCGAAGTCGGTGACTCCGCCTTCGGGCATCACCGGCGGAGCGGATCAGTCGACGGCACCGGTCCATAACGTAGGCACGGCGATTGACGGCATCTCCGGTGGCCACACTGGTACGCCGACGGTCAGCGGCGGTGGCGGCGTCGGTGGTGGAGCCGCTGGTGGCAGCGTCGGTGGTGGCGCTGGCAGCGTCGGTGGTAGCGCTGGCCTCGTCGGCGGCGTAGCCGGCGGGCGCAGAGCGATGGTCGGCCGGCCCGGCGTGGGCGGCATGCCCGGCCGACCCGGACCAGGTGCGGGTGCGGGTGCGGCCGGGAGCGCACGCCCGGGAGGCTCAGCTCGCCAGTCTGGTGGCATCAGCGGTGGGACGCCCAAGGCGGGTGCTGGCACAAGCAGAGGGACCGCTGGCGGCTCCGGCCTGCACAACAGCCGCGGTGCCGCGGGCCGAGGAGCCGGCCCTGTCCGCAAGGGCGGAGTCGCGGGTACACCAATTGGCCGTAACGGTCGCCCCAAGGACGAAGAGCAGCGCGAGCGGGAGCGTCCCGACTATTTGGTCGAGGATGAGGAGACCTGGACCCCACAGCGTAACGTGGCGCCTCGGGTCATCGAGTAGTAGCGGCGCGGGACGCCACAGTTGGCGGGATGGTGAGGGGCATCCAGGGTCAGCCCCTCACCATCCGGAGAGAGGACAGGCAAATGGGCTTCGCCCAGGCACTTCGCACAGCAGGCTGCAGCACATTGGCCGGGGCGTTTCTGTTTGCCTCTGCTCCCCTCGCGGCAGCAGATCAGGTCAGAGAAGATCAGTGGGCACTCAAGGCACTCAATGCCCAATCTGTGTGGAAGTCCTCCAAGGGACAAGGCGTCACAGTTGCCGTTATCGACGACGGAGTGAACGCCAGCCATGTAGACCTTCAAGGGAATGTTCTTGAAGGCAAGGACTTCATGGACGGGGGTAGCGCGTCCCCAGATTCAGGCGATAATCACGGAACAGCAATGGCGTCCATCATCGCCGGCCATGGGCACGGCACGAATGATGGCGTGATCGGCTTGGCGCCTGAGGCGAAGATTCTACCGATCCGAGAGTACGGCACTGGTGGACCGGGAACGGACGTTGCCATTCGATACGCCGTTGACCATGGCGCATCTGTGATCAACGTGTCGCAATGCTTTTATTCCACGGATCAGAGCGAGTTGGACAAGACTTCAGAAGCCGTAGCCTATGCATTGAGTCACGATGTCCTAGTCGTGGGCGGCGCAGGAAATGACGGCAATTCGTCCAAATGCTACCCGGCAGCTTCACCGGGCGCGCTGGGCGTGGGTGCTGTAGCGAACGACGGGAAGGTCTGGGAGAAATCGAACTCGGGCCCCCATGTCTCATTGACAGCTCCCGGAACCAACATCGTCTCCGCCAATGGCGCTGGCAATGGATATCACGCAGGAGACGGCACATCGGATGCGACCGCCTACACGTCAGCAGCAGCCGCCCTCCTCCGATCCAAGTTCCCTGACCTGACAGCAGGCCAGATCGCCAACCGCCTCGTAAAGACAGCGGCGCTGCCCGATTCCGAGAAGGGCCTGTCCCTACCGGACAAGAGCTATGGCTATGGCATCATCCAGCCCCTCGCCGCCCTCAAGGACAACATCCCGGCTGGCTCGAAGTACGGCCCCCTGACCGTCCCGGAGTCCCTGAAGGAGAAGTCCGCCGCTCCCGCAGTCGGTGCATCCGACGAACAGCAAGAGAAGGCGGACCGGAAGGCCACGATCATCTGGGCCGCCATCGGTGTCGTAGGCCTGGCCGTCATCGGACTGGTCGTCCTCCTGATCGTGAAGCGATCCAGGCGACGCAGGAACGGCAACGGCGGACCCGCCGGTCCTGGCGCTCCCGTCAGCTACCCGCAGTACGGCCAGCAGACCTACCCGCAGCAGAACCCGTACCAGCAGCCGGTCTCACCCCAGCAGCACAACCCGTACCAGCAACAGCCCACCCCGCCTCAGGGCCAGTGGCCGCCCCAGCAGTAGCCGCAGGTGCGGCCATGTCGGTAACTCGGGGACCGACGTGGATCAGCCTCAGAAGCTGGTGAACTCGGTGCGGGCGGAATCAGTTTTGAGGGCCTCGATGAAGGGGCTGAATGCTCCGGTCGGGACAGTGAGCGTTGCCCTGGTCGGAGCCTTTGAGTCTCGGATGGATATGTGGGTAGGGCGGGCTGCGATCTCCACGCAGTCGTTGCCCTCACCTCCGCCCGAGTAGGACGACTTCTTCCACTGATCGGGGGTGGTCATGGTGTCCTCAGAGTTCTTCGGCCAACTGATGGATGAGGTCGCGCGACTGCTCCGGAGGGAGTGACGCTTCCTTCACCCCAAGGAAGAGCGTTCGAAAATCCTCCAGTTGGGCCGCGGAATCGAGGTACACGGTGCCGTGCGGAGCATCGCGCACCACTGTGTCCAGACGGGGCACCGGCCCGCCCAGGTGGACCAGGGCACTGCCGGCCTCGGCGAAGTCGTCCAGAGCGAAGGGAACGACCCGGACCGTGACGTGGTCCACCTCGGACATCTCCAGGATGCGGGCCAGTTGGGCTCGGGTCGCGGTGCGCCCCGCGACCTTGATGCGCAGGGCGGCTTCGTGGATCACCGTCTCGTACGGGATGGGATCTGGGCCGTCGATGACACATCAGCCGCCGCACCCTCCGCTTGATCCTGACGATGCACGGATTGATCCGCATGGTCGACAGCGCGGAACTGCTCGCGGCCGAGCTGGTCTCCAACGCCGTACGCCACACAAAGGGACCCGCTGCCCTCAGGGTGCGGTTGTCGGCGGCCGTACTGCGTATCGGAGCGTGGGACGCCGACCCCGAACCTCCTGAGCCACCAAAGGAGTTGGACCCTCTCGGAGAGACAGAGCAAGGGAGAGGCCTGGCGCTCGTGCGTGCCAGTGCCGACCTATGGGGTTGGCAGCCGTTGGCGAGGAGAGGCAACCGGGGCAAGTATGTGTGGTTCGAACTGGCCGCAACCTAGCCAGGTGAAGGTGCGACATGAGGTCGCGCGTGTGGAGTGGACGCTCCCGACGCCGCCACAGCCGCCACAGCCGCCACCGCGTGACTCTGCGACGACAGCGCTCCCTCGGCAGGGTCCGGGGGGCCTGTTCGACCCCACCGACGCCGCAGACTGCGGCACCGGACTCCTCAACAGTCGATCAGCAGCCGTCCGCTTTCGCGGCTGCACCGAGAAACGCCCTTGTGAACTTGGTGAGCTTCGTTTGAGCTTCCTGCCAGTTATGGGGATTTCCAACACCAACTGTCAGGGCGTAGGTTCGAGCTTCCTCGCCCTCGACATCCGACGGGACCCCTGAACAATCCGCTACACCTACGGCATGGCCCCTGTACGTGGCGATGCGGCCGGAAGAGGAAACGGTGATCTCCTTGGCCTGGCTGCCAGGGACGGTCTTTGCGAGTACGTCTCGGGCGGCCAGCTTCTCCTGGTAGCGCTGGTCCGAGAGACTGAGCACGGTGTTTCCGTCCACCAGGTATGAACAAGACGACTGGTCTTGGCCATCCGTGAGAGCACCACCTGTCTGCGTCAGATCCTTCCCAGGAGGGAAGAGCGGTTCAATCACGGTACGGGTGACTGGAACTCCGCAGAGGCTCTTCGGCAAGTCGTACTGCACCGTCTGCTCGGCGGAACAACCGCACAGAAGCGCCAGCACCGCCAAAAGTGCCCACGTCGGCCGCTTCGGAATCCGCTGAAGGTCATCCATGGTGCGCGTCCTCCCACTTGGCTCCGGCAGCATGACTCTGGAAGGCCTCGCCAGCTACCGCATTCTTGATGTCGCGCACGGTGTCAGCGTTGTGATTACCGCGCTGTGCCGCTTGCTCGACAGCAGCCTGAGCCGCCCGCTGCACCTGAGTGCTGCCGTTGGTGTAGTCCCGGCTTGCCTCATCCTGTGCCTGAGATGTGGTGTCCCGCTGGATGCTCTCCAACACACTCGATTGAATGTCCTCGATCGCCCAACCTACGACGTCGCCGGCCACGGGAACCTTGATGGCACCTGTGGCCATGCCCAAGCCGCGGCCAACCCACTTGCTGGTGGTCTCGGCCGACTCATTGAAATCCGCGTCTTTCTCCCGGTGGGTTGAGAAGATCGCGTCCGCGCGGGCCTCGCTCATAATGCCTGCAATGGTGGCACCGGGGCGGACGGCGCTGGAGGCCCTCTCTTGGGCGGACACAGTGGAGTCCGTCTTGTCGTTCATGGCCCGGTCGACCTCAGCCGTGGTGTACGCCTGTTGTGATGCTGTGATCGCAGCATAGGCATCGGGATCCTGACCGACCTGGGAGAGGAACGCCTCGGTGTGCGCAGGGTCGAGCTGTGCGGGAGTACCGAAGACCGGCAGGCTCTCCTGACTGGACACGGCGCGCTGAACGTCTCCCATGTACTCCGCAGCGATGTTGCCCAAGCTGTCACGCGTGGCCTCGTACGGAGCTCCCTCTTTGCCATTGAGGAGTTCGGAGCCTCCCTCACCACCGAACTTGTCCACGATCTGGTGTGCCAGGGCAGCCTGGGCATCCGAATGCAGGACGGAGTCGGCGTTGGGGTCACCATCCCAAGAGCGACCGGTGGTTGCTGCTTCGAGGGCGTGTCCCAGGGAGTCCGGGAAGTCGTTCATGGACTTCTTCGCGGCGTCCGGGTCGTGCCCGGTGATGTCGGGGAAGGAGTCGTAGTCCTTGTTGACCAGGTAGTCCAGGTAGCTGTTGGCGCCGTCGATGTTGGCAAGCTCGCCCTTGTGAGCACCGTCCTCGGCGTACTTCTCCATGGGTGGCGTGAAGTAGTCGGTGGCCGCCTGCGGGCTGTGCCCCAACGCTTCCAGGACGCTGTTCATCGGGTCGTAGCCGGCGCCGTTCTTGCCCGAGGGATTGAAGCCGTACTCCGGGCCTCCGAAATCGGACTTGGTTCCGGCGAAGAAGTGCGGATCCCTGGCGTGGAGTTGGGTGACGTGCTCCGCGATCGGAGTGAGGAAGGAGGAGTCGTAATTGCCGTAGCGGAGGATGCCGCCGAGGAGCTGGTAGCCGTAGGGGCCCTCGCGCATGCTGTCCGGGTACAGCGGGATGTGCTGGGTGCCGAGTTTGCGTAGCTCGGCGGTCCAATGCTCGTCCAGGTGCGGCTTGTTGGCCGAGCTCGTGGCGGTGGCCAGGTTGTTGCCCATGTTGCGCTGCAACTGCTGGAGCGATGCCTTGCGTTCGTCGCTCGCGTCGGCGGTCTGAAGGGCGAGCTGGCCGTAGAGCTGAAGGGTGCCCTTCTGGCCGAGCTGCTTGTAGAAGGTGGTGGAGAACTCCGCGTCGCCCTGGTTGGACTTGAGCAGGTGGTTGAGCTCGGTGAGCTCCTTGTCGGTGAGCTTGTCGCCCTTCTTCATCAGCTCGGCCGCGTGGGTGGCGTCAGCTGAGTCCAGGGACATGACGACCTTCGAGTTGAAGTTGTCCGTGTAGGCGCCGAGGTCGCGGCGCAGGGCCCAGCAGGCGGTCTCGTCGGCGTCGGCGGCCTGTTGGAGGACGGCTTCGATACGGCGGGCGAAGGCGTCGCAGGCCTGTTGCTGTTCGCGGATGAGGGCCTGGCCGTCGGGGTCGTGGTGGGCCCAGGTCTGCTGGTTGGCGTCGTTGCGCGGGGTGACGACACCGGTGGCGCTGACGTGCAACTCCTGCTTCGGTGCTGCGACTTCGGCGAGGTGGTGGAGGTCGTCCTTGGTCTTCTTCAGGGCGTCATGGAGTGAGGAGAGGACCCCTGCGATCCCCTCCGCCTCCTTCTGGGCGTCCGCGAACTCCTGCTGAGCGGCACGTACGTCGCTGTCCGCCTTCGCCGCCGTCAGGACCGGCTGGTGCCAGCCGGCCTGCTTGAAAGGCGCCGCGACCTCGTCGCCGTATGCCGTGTGCAGGTCCTTGAACTTGGTGGCCGTCTCCCGCCAGCGGTCGGCGGCCGCTTTGAGGTTGCTGAGGTTGAGGTGGTACAGCTGCTCGTACGTCGGCATGGCTGTGGTGGGTCCCCGTGGTGTGGTGATTGCGCGGTGGGCGATGGTGGGGTCGGGCCGGATCAGCCGAACGGCGACGGCTCACCCGAGAGGGAGCGCATCGTCTGCGTGTTCGTCGTCTCGGTGCTCTGGTAGAGCAGGCCCGAGCCGCCGCACTGGCGGGAGAGGCTCTCGCACGTGGACGCGAGCGCCGAGACCTGGCTCGACCAGGTCTCCGCCAGGCCGCTGAGTGCTCCGCCGAGGCCACCGTCCCAGTTGCCGCTGCCGAAGTCCTTGGACGCCGAGCGGGTCTCGTCCACCGGGTGAGTTCCCGTGCTCCGCGTCCGTCCCGCCATCTCCTGCGCGCCGGTGCCCGCACGGTTCAGGGCTGCCGGATCCTCGATGTCCGTTCCGCTCGACACGCCGCGTCCCCCATGTTCGTTTCCGCCCCTTTGTCGGCCGGAACTTTCGATCGCGAATTATCAGTGGTGAGAAAGCGAAAGTTATCATCGCGGCACACTGCCTCCCCGGGGCGTCGCTTGGTTCTCGCCACTGGCGGCACCAGAGGGGAGAGGCCCCCGCCATTGCTCTCGCACACGCGTCCATCGGACAGTGCCGGGTGGACGGATCACCGCCGTGCCCCGGTCCGGGCCGGGTGATGGGCCGCCCGGCCCGGTCCGCGACGGCTCTGGGTTACGCCGGCCCGCGCATCGTGGTGACCTCCGACGTGGACGACATGACCAGGCTCTGTGGAGACCAGGTCGTCTCGGTCGGTGTCTGACTCCTGCCCCGAGCGCGGGGCGACGGCGTCCTCACAGCGGCAGACCGTGCAGGACGTCCGTCACCCGGGTGGGGTCCGAGGGGCCCAGATGACCCGCGTTCGGGAAGTCGCGGACCGTGAAGCGGTTGTGCGGGGTGAGTTCGTCGGCCTCCGCGATCATGCGGTCCTGGAGTTGCGTGGCCACGGTCCTGTCCTTGCCGAAGCGCAGATAGGTGCGCGGGACGCGGCCCCAGGTCGCCGCTCGGCCCACCGCCCGGTCCGCGTACGCCGTCATCGACTCGTCCGTCTGCATGCCCTCCAGCACGCGCAGGAACTCGGCGTCCGTACGGTCCGCGCAGATCATCTCCTTGAAGGCGGCCAGCTCGCGGCGGTCAGACGTACGCCAGTTGAGGCGCAGCACCCCCAGTTCCTCCGGGTCGCCGACCTGGTGCAACGGGTTGAGGGCGTGCTGCCCCTCCGGGGAGGACGCGCAGTCCATCAGGGACGGCATGGTGCGGCTCGGGCAGAAGGCCGCCATGTAGCAGATGTGGGAGAGGAGTTCGGGTACGGCGTCGGCGACCCGGCTCACCGAGAGGCCGCCCATGCTGTGGCCCACGAGGACGACGGGGCCGCCGAGGCGGGCGGCGCGGCGGACCGTGCCGGTGACGCGGCGCTCGAAGTCGTCGAGGGTGAGGGCGGCGACCGGCGAGGGCTCGGTCGCCAGGGCACGTAAGTCCTGTGCCTGGTAGGCCTTCGGAATGAACTTCTCCGTACCGTGCAGGGGTTGGTCCACGGCGACGACCCGATGCCCGCGCAGGGCGAGCTCCCTGCCGATCGCCGTCCAGAACGCGGCCGCGCTGTGCGTGCCGTGGACGAGGACGTAGGTGCGCACCCCGTGGGTGCCGGTCGCCCGCGCCGTTCCCGCGCCGACGCTCGCGGCGAGCGCGGCGCCGCCCGCTGTCGCGGCGAGTCCACGCAGTGCCGTACGCCGTGAAGGCCCGCTGGACCGGGGGATGTTGTCGGTGCTCTTCTCGTTGTCAGCCATGCGACGACCCTACGAACGCGTCAGGCGCCCCACGATGGCTCTGCACACCCGGTCGGGGGTGTACTTGCCGACACCTCTGAGCAGGAGCGCGCCTCGCCCCCCTCCCGTGGCGGGATCGGCTTCCTTCCCCTCACCGAGGAGTGTCATGACCCGCACCCCACCTGGTGAGGTCGGTCGGTCAGTTCTCCCCTCGGGGGAACGACACCTCCACCCGGCGGTTCTTCTTGCGGCCCGCTTCCGTGGCGTTGGAGGCGATGGGGAAGTCCTCGGAGTAGCCGCGGACCTCGTAGGTGATGCCCGAGTCCTTCAACTCCTGGTCCAGGACGTCCTGTACGGCGTTGGCGCGCTGGCGGGAGAGGGTGCGGCCGTGGGCGTAGCTGCCCAGGTTGTCGGTGAAGCCGAAGACGCGGATCCGGGTGGCGTTCTGGTTCTTGATCTCCGCCGCGATCGCGGAGATACGGGCCCTCGCGTCGCCGTTCAGCTTCGCGCTGTCCTTGCCGAACAGGACCTCTGCCTGGAGGGCGAACTTCACGTCCGCGTTGGTGTCCTCGCGCCGTTCGTCGCCGGTCTGGTCCTCCACGACCTGCTTGATGTCCAGGACCTTCGGTTCGGCAAGGGTGGCGCCTTCCGGGAGCTTCAGGTCCGGGTCGTTGGGGTCCACTTCGACGGGTGCGGTGGCGGAGGGTTCGGTGCCGGGCGGGTAGCTGGGGTCGCCGTCGTCCGCGTGGGCGGGGGTGAGGGTCAGGGCCGCCATGAGCGAGGCGACCGTGATGGCCAGGGCCAGGCGGGGTGGGGTTCGGGTGGCGGTCATGGTGGGCGTCATCCGGAGATCTGGATGGGAGCGGAGGCGAAGGTGGGGAGCTGGAAGGCCACCTCCGTGGTGCCTTCGGGTGGTGCCGGGAACTGCATGAACACGGCCAGGCTTTCGCCGGCCTTGAGGCTCGAGAAGCCCGTGGTGGTCAGCGGACGGCCGTCGGTGTCCCGGAGCACGTAGTACCGCTTCTTGCCCTTCGAGTCGACAAGCGTGGCACCGCCCAGCGACCGGCCGTTCCGGACGATCTCGGTCTCGTCGCCCCGCACCGCCGCGGGAACGACCACGCTCTTGTCGCTGTCGTTCTTCAGGTTCCCGTTCACGGTGACGAAGCCCCCGGCGTCCCGTTGGGCGGACGTGATCTGGAGCAACAGCCCGTCCTGACCCTTCAGTTCGGCCAGGGGCACGTCCGACTGCCCCTCCTGGGTACTGGGCTGGGAGCCGTCTCCCCGGGAGGCGGAAGCCGAAGCCTCGGGCTTCTTGTCGTCGCCGCCTCCTCCACCACAGCCGGCCACACCGACGGCCAGTCCGGCCGCGACCGTCAGTGCGACGATCCCCCTGCGGGCCCTCGCCGTGAACCGAATGCTCATCACTCTGCTTCCTTCGTCGCTGGTGTCGTCAGCTTGTCAGTCCGCCAGGTGGACGTCGAAGAGATCCTCGGGTTTCGGGAGATTCGTGAGATCCGTCGGGTCCAAGGGCCATTCGACTCCGTCATCGCACGTGAGCTTTGGGAGCACGTCCGGGTCGGCACCCGCTCCGGGCAGCTCGAACTCGCAGCGCGGCTCGATCACGGCGCGGGCGCGCTCGGTCGAATGCTGGCCCTCGGTGCCGGGGACGATGGAGTCGCCGACGCTCTGGTTGGTCGTGGCCTCGACTTCGTAGCCCGGGAGCACCCACTCCGGGTGCGCCTCGCACTGCACGCTCGCGTCGTTCTGCGCGGCCAGTTGGGCCGCCCGGGCACACCCCCCGAACAGCACTCCCTCGCCGTCGAAGATGTCATGCCACTTGGTGGGGTCGAGTATGTTCTCCACCCACTCGTCGGTGATCTTGTCCCGGGTGTCCAGGGCCGCCGCCAGTGCCGCCGCGTCGGCCGCCGTCTGGGCGCTGTTGCGGTTGGCCGCGGCCTGACCGACCGCGAGATAGGCGAACGCAAGCAGGAGCAGGCCCCCCACCACCGTGATGTAGATGGGGAAGGCCTGCCCTGCGTCGCTGTGCGAGTAGAAGCGGTTCAGCCGCCCGTGACGTTGGCGATCTGCTCGGTGATCGCGTCGTAGATCGTGTTGCCGATGTCCGTCCCCGTGATCGCCAGCACGATCGCCACCACCACCGCGATGATGCCCAGGTACTCGACCGCGGTCTGACCCTTGTCGTCGTTGAACCGGTTGCTCATCGTGAGACCCTTCGGTGTCGCCGCCATCGGCCACCGGAGCGTAGGCCCGCCCATCCCGGTCGGCGCAGGGTCCCTGGGCCCAAATCCGGGCCCAACCTCGCATCGGCACGGCTCACCCCACCCCTCGGCCCGAACTCGGCGCCGTGCCCAGCCACTTCGCGGCGGCCTCGGAGCGGCTCGTGCTGTGGAGCTTGGCGAAGATGCGGTTGATGTGGTTCTTGACCGTCTTCTCGCTGATGAAGCAGGCGGCGGCGATCTGCTGGTTGGTCATGCCGGATGCGATGAGGTCCATGATCTCCGCCTCCCTCGCGCTGAGTTGGAAACGCGACCTGTCCGAGGACGACTGTCCCACAGATGGTTGCAGTTGCGAAAGCCCTTTGAGAGGGAATCGCTCTGCGGAGGCTGGGACATGGGGATTTTCATGTGCATTCGCATCGCGTAGGTGCGTCAGCAGGGCGCCCGCCGCGGTGGGGGTGAGGTGGGTGCGGCCCTGCACGGTGTCCCGTACCGCCGCGGCGAGCTGGTCGGCCGTGAACTCGCCGTGGACGAGGTAACCGTCGGCTCCCCTGCGCAGCGCTTCCTGGACGGTCTCCGGCTCTCCGCTGTACGTCAGCATCAGCACCGGGGCGATCGGCACCAGGTACGGGAGCGCCGAGAGCCCGTCCACGCCCGGCATCCGGACGTCCAGCAGGACCACGTCCGGACGGTGCCGGCTCGCGGCCTCGTACGCCTCCCGGCCGTCCGCGGCCTCCGCCACGACCGTGATGTCGGCGCGGCCCGAGAGGAGGGCGGTGAGGCCCGCTCGGACCACCGGGTTGTCGTCGGCGACGACGATCCGGACGGGTGTGGCCGGGGCCGGGGCCAAGGCCGTGGGGAACAGCGCGATCGGTGGAGTGGGGTGCTGGGGGGCGTCCGGCATGTCGCGGCCTCCTCTCGGGGTGGGGTGGCGGGTCATCGGTCCGACTGCGGGGGTGACAGGGGCAGTTCGAGGAGTACTTCCGTGCCCTTCGCGTCCGCGCCCTCGCCGATGTGGATACGGGCGCCCACCGACTCGGCGCGTTCCACCATGCCGACCAGGCCGAAGTGGCCGGAGCGGCGGAGTGCGTCGAGGGTGGTGTCCGGCGGGAGACCGCGGCCGTCGTCCCGGACGCTGATGCTGAGCAGGTCACGGTCGGGGTCGATGTCCGCCGTGACGTCGATGCGCGTGGCCTCGGCGTGACGGTGGGCGTTCTCCATCGCCTCCTCGGTGATGGTGAGGAGTTGGCGGGCCACCGGGTGCGGGACGGCCAGTTCGGAGTGCGGGCTGTCGGGGGCGGCCCGGTAGGTGGTGGGGAGCGTGGTGCGGGCGCCGAAGTTCCTTGTGCGGGTGGCCAGTTCCCCTAGCACGTCCGTGGTGGGGGCCGGGTCCCGGCGCAGGTCGGTGAGGAGTTCCCGGGACTCGGTTGCCGCTCTGCGGGCCGCCCGGGCCACGAGTTCGGCCTGCTGCTTGAGCAGGGCCGGGTCCGGGGCGGGGGCTGCCGCCGAGGCCGCCAGACCCTCCGCCGCCAGGGCCACGCCGTGGAGGGTCTTCGCCACCGAGTCGTGCATCTCCCGTGCCAGTCGGGCTCGTTCCTCGCTGATCGCCTCCGTCACGGCCAGGCGGGCCTTCATCGCGGTCAGGGCCTGGGTCGCGGTGCCGAAGCGGAGCAGGAGGTTGCGCAGAGTGGAGCCGACCGCGCCCGTGATCACACAGAAGCCGGGGAGGAGAAGGAGGTCTGCGGGGGTGGTGTTCGGGTGCGGGAGGGCCGTCTGGGCCAGCAGGAGGATCAGGGACTGGAGGGACGCGAAGACCGCGGCGCCTCGCCAGCTGTACGCGATGCCGGCCAGGAGCGGGGTGCAGACACTGACGTAGGCGAGCGTGGTGTGGGGTCCCGCGGAGATCAGGAGCAGGCTGGCGAAGAGGGTGTCCGCGGCCAGGAGGGTGGGGTGGCGCAGGAGGAGGGGGCCGAAGCGTTCCCAGTCCCTGAAGAGCGCGTACGAGGTGATGAAGGTGATGACGACCGCTGCGCCGACCAGACGGGTGCCGAGGCCCGGGTTGGCGTTGAGGAGGGCGGCGGGGGCGGCCAGGGCGATCATCCCCAGGCGGAAGCCGAAGACCTGGCGGCACATGGCCTGGAGGGCGTTGACCTGGATGTCCAGGGCGGGTACGTCGGAGGTCACCCGGTCCCTGGCCGCACGGGTATCCGGCTCCGACGAGCCACGCACCCCATCCGCAACGAGTCCGGAGTCCAGGTCCCGGCCCGGGTCCGGGTCCGGGTCCGACGAGCCACACACCCGGCCCCCGGCCACCCGGGAGTCCGGTCCGGACGAACCACGCACCCCATCCGCAACCAGTCCGGAGTCCTGGCCCGGCCCCGGGTCCGGACCCGGGTCCGACGAGCCACACACCCGGCCCCCGGCCGCCCCGGAGTCCGGTCCGGACGAACCACGCACCCCACCCCAGGCCGTACGCGTCTCCGGCTCCGACGAACCACACGCCCCGCCCCCGACCAGACCCGAACCCGGTTCCGGTGACCCTCGCCCGCCCGCACCCCCACCCCGCACCGCCACTGCCGCCACCGCCGCCGTCACCCGTGAGCGCCTGCGCGCATCCGTCATCGACATCGCCCGGCCCCCTACTTCCCCGTGATCGTGCCGAAGTCGGTGCCCGAGCCCAGCAGCAGGCCCGCGGCCAGCAGAAGCATCGTGGCCGGGACCATGAAGGTGGTGATCATCATCGTGGCCTTGGGAACCGCGCGGGCGGCCTTGCGGCGGGCGTTCTGGGCGTCCGTGCGGCGCATGTCCTTGGCCAGGGAGACCAGGGTGTCCACGATGGGGGCGCCCAGTTCCTCGCCCTGCTGGAGCGCCGTCACGAACATCGCCACCTGTTCGGAGTCGTTGCGGCGGCGCAGCTCCGCGAAGGCCTGGCGGCGGCTCATGCCCAGGTCCATCTGGCGGAGGGTGATGCGCAGTTCGTCCGCCCAGGGGCCCTCGTACTTGGAGGCCACCCGGTCCAGTGCCTGGCGGAAGCCCAGGCCCGCGCTCACCACCACCGCGAGCACGTCCAGGAAGTCGGGGAGCGTGCGCTCGATGACGTCCTTCCTGACCCGGATCGCCGACCAGATGCCGACCTCCGTCCAGAACGCCCCGAAGGCCAGGAGCAACAACGCCACCAACACCTGCCCGCGCAGGAGGAAGACCAGGAAACCCAGGGTGCCGAGGAAGCCGTACACCGCCCTGCGGGCCGCGTAGCGGTTGATGGTCAGGCCGCCCGGGTTGCCCGCGAGGTCGATCTTGCGGCGGTACTTGGCGACCTGCTTGGGGCCCATCAGACGCAGGACGGTGGGGGCGTAGCGCATGCCCATGCGGTCGATCAGGGAGTCGACCGCGCCGGTGCGGGTCGATCCGACCTCCAGTGCCAGCACCAGGTCGCTCGGCAGTTTCGCCTCCGCCCGGTACATGCGGATGCCGGCGAAGACGCCCCACACGCTCACGGCCATCAACAGGGCCAGCCCGACAGCGATCACAGCCGTACCCTCCTCAGACGTCGATCCGTGACATGCGGCGGATCAGTACGAAGCCCACCGTGTAGAGGGCGAACGCGATGATCACCGCCCCCTGGCCGAGCGGTGAGCCCGTCATCCGCTCCAGCGCGCCGTCCTTGACGCCGTTCATCAGGAACAGCGAGCCGATGCCCAGCACTGGAACGGCGTACGAGGTCATGTTCACCTGGGAGAGCTGGGTGCGGACCTCGCGCCGGGTCTCCTTGCGTTCCTCCAGCGTCTCGGTCAGGTTCCTGAGGGCGCTGACCACCTGGCCGCCCGCCCGGTTCGACAGGACCAGGGTCGTCACCAGGACCACCAGTTCCCGGGACGGTAGCCGCTTCGCCATCTCGTCGAGGGCGTCCTCCATCGGTACGCCCACCGCCAACTGGTTGGCCACGTTGGCCAGTTCCTCACCGGCCGGGGCCTCCAGCTCCTCCGCCGCCATTCCGATCGCGGTGCGCAGGGCGAGGCCGGCGTGGGTGGCGTTGGCCAGGATGCGGGCCAGTTCCGGGAGTTGGTTGATGAACTTCTCGATGCGTTTCTGGCGTTGCCAGTTGAGGAACTGCACCGCCGCCCAGACGCCCGCGAGGCCGGCCAGCGGGCCGAAGAAGGGTGCCAGGGCCGCCTGGCCGATCAGCCACAGGCCTCCGACGAGCCCGATCATCGCCGCGAAGAACTCGCCCGGCGTCACGTCAAGGCCCGTCGCCGCCAGCCGCAGTTCCAGTTCCCGGCCGAGCCGGGTGCGGCGCAGCCTGCGGTCCAGGTCACGGAAGTGCCGCCGGCGGCCGGTGTACGGCACCTGGCCCGCGGCCGTCAGCCGGTCGACCAGGGCCGCCCGCTGCGCCCGTCCCCTGGCGTAGACGTGGACGCCCACGACGGCGAGGACGCACGTCAGCAGGGTGGCGCCCACGGTGAGCTTGACTAGGGTCTGCAGGTCCATGGGAGGGGGTCCTACCTGGCTTCTCGGAGGGCCAACTGGGCCGCGGACTGGGCCACCCCGAAGGCCTGGGGCGTGGGCTGGCTCGCCATGTAGAGGCGGTCGACAGTACGGCGCGGAAGCGGGAAGTACTCGAACCGGCCGTAGATCCGGCCGTCCGCCGCCATCGGCTGGGCGTTGAAGCGGGCCACGGTCGCCAGGCGGTACGGCTCGCTGCCGTTGCTCTCGAGCAGCGCGATCTCGGTGATCCGGCGGGCGCCGTCGGCGAACCGGGTGAGCTGGATGATCACGTCGACCGCGCTGTTGATCTGGTCGTGCAGCGCCTCGAAGGGGATCTCCACCTCCGACATGGAGGCCAGCGTCTTCAGCCGCATCAGCGCGTCCTCGGCGCTGTTGGCGTGGACCGTGGCGAGGGAGCCGTCGTGGCCCGTGGACATCGCCTGGAGCATGTCGAGGGACTCCCCGCCGCGGACCTCGCCGACCACGATCCGGTCGGGGCGCATGCGCAGCGAGTTGCGGACCAGGTCGCGGATGGTGACCCGGCCCTGGCCCTCCACGTTCGGCGGCCGCGCCTCAAGGCGGACCACGTGCCGTTGCTGGAGCTGGAGTTCGGCGGAGTCCTCGATGGTGATGATCCGGTCGCCCTCCGGGATCAGCCCGGACAGCGCGTTGAGCAGGGTCGTCTTCCCGGTGCCCGTGGCGCCCGACACGATGATGTTGAAGCGCGCCTGCACCAGGCCGGCCAGCAGGTACAGCATGTTCTCGTCGAGCGAGTCGAAACCGACCAGTTCCTGGAGCGTGTAGGAGCGCGGGAAGCGGCGGATCGTGAGGATCGCGCCGGTCAGGGAGAGCGGCGGGATGATGACGTTCACGCGCTCGCCGGACGGCAGGCGCGCGTCGACCATCGGGTTCGTCTCGTCGACCCGCCGGTTGACCGTGGAGACGATGCGCTCGATGGTCTGCATCAGCTGGTCGTGGGAGGGGAAGCGCAGCGGCAACTGCTCGACGCGGCCCGCGCGTTCGACGAAGATCGAGTCGGGGCCGTTGACCATGATCTCGGTGATGGAGGCGTCTTCGAGCAGCGGTTCCAGGATGCCCAGGCCGAGCGCCTCGTCGACCACCCGCCGGATCAGCTGCGAGCGTTCGACGGTCGACAGAACCGGTCCCTCGCGGCTGATGATGTGCCCGAGCACCCGCTCAAGCCGGGCCCGGCGCTCGGCGGCCGCCAGCGAGCTCATCTCCGCGAGGTCGATCTCCTCAAGGAGCTTGGCCCGGTACGAGGAGACCAGGTGGCCGTCCTCGCCCCGGCTGCCGTTCTCCTCGGGGGTGTTGATGCGGGACCGCAGACTCATGGGGGTACCTCGTTCAGTGGTCGAGCGGCATGGTGGCGGTCTTGACGGCGGGGTCGAAGCTCCAGCCGGGGACGATCGACGGGATCTGGACGGTGGCCGTGACGGTGACCGAGTCGCCGCCCCCGCCCTCGGCGCAGTCGACGGACAGCCAGTCGCTGATCGCGTTCACGCAGCCGTCCTGCGCGCTCAGGTCGAGCGAGGCGGCCCGCGCCCCGGCCCTGGCCGCCGTGCCGGCCTGCTGGGCGGTGTAGGCGATGAGCCCGATCTGGACGCCGGCCATGGCGACGAGGATCAGGATCGGGATGAAGCCCAGGTATTCGAGGGCCACTTGGCCGCGGTCGCGGTGTGCTCGGCTCTTGCCTGAGTACGACATCTCAGTCCCTGTCCTCCTCCACCGCGCCCGCGTGTCCGTCGACCTGGAAGGGGAAGGCGATCGAGCCCGGGAACAGCACGGGGACGTGGAGGTGGACATCGGCCGTGACGTAGCCGCCGCCGGTGCTGCAGCTGACCTGGCCGCTCCAGGCGCCGGGCAGCTTGTCCAGTCCCGCCTGTTCGCACGCGGCCTCCCGCTCCCCCGGCGCCGCCGCCGTCGCGGCCCGTACCGCCTCGTCCGCAGCATTCCCCGCGAGCGTGAAGGTGTACCCCAGCAGCACGAACTGCCACAGCAGCACCAGGGTCAGGATGATCAGCGGGGTCATCCCGAGGAACTCGATGGTGACCTGGCCCTCGTCGCGGCGGAGCAGCCGGGTGCTCATCTGCCCAGCTCCTTGCGTCGCCGGAAGGCCAACGCCCCCCGTTCCCGCCCGCCGTTGCGATGGGAGTTCGCCTCTGTGCCCTTGACCAGGCCCAGTTCACCGGCGAGCGTCCACAGGGCTTGCTTGACCGTGCCCTTGGCGTCGAGTTCGTGGACGCGGCCCGCGTCCACCGCGCCCTGGAGCTCCTTGAAGTTCGCCGGGATCACGGTCGCCGCGACGCCGGTGCCGGTGATCTTCTGGATGAGCGGGGGCTGGATCTCCGTACCGCGGCTGTGGCGGTTGACGACGACGGTGGTCTCCTCGGCCTTGCGGACCTGGAGGCGGTCCCACATCCGCACGGCACGCTTGGCGCCGCGTACGGCGACCACGTCCGGCGTGGTGACCAGCAGGGCCGTGTCGGCCATCTCCACGACCGCCGCGCCGGCCCCGCTGAGCTGTGCCCCGCAGTCGACGACGACGACCTCGTAGCGGGAGCGCAGGGCGCTGACGATCTGGCGGGCGGCGCGCTCGGTGACCTCCTCGCCGCGTTCGCCCTCGCCGGGGGCGAGCAGCAGCGCGAGGCCGGTGTCGTGGGCGAAGACGGCGTCGGCGAGGACGCGCGGCGAGATGTCGGTGATGGTGGCGAGGTCGACGACCGAGCGGCGGAACTGGACGTCCAGATAGGAGGCGATGTCGCCGGTCTGGAGGTCCATGTCGAGCAGGGCGGTGGTGCGGCCGGAGGCCTGGGCGGCGAGGGCGAGCTGGATGGCGGTGGTGGTGGCGCCGACGCCGCCCTTCGCCCCGCTGACGGTGACGACGGTGCCGCCGACGCCGGTGAAGACGTCGGTGGCGGCGCCCAGGTGCCGTCGTACGCCCGTGGACCACTGGGCGACCGCGTGCACCCGGGTGGCGAGCTCCTCGTAGCCGAGGGGGAGGGCGATGAGGCCGCGGGCGCCGTAGTCCATGGCGGCCTGGAAGAGGCCGGGGCCGACGTCGGAGGTGACGAGGATGACGCCGACGGCCGGGAAGCGGAGGGCTACCTCTCGGATGAGCTCCAGGGCCGGGACGGGACCGATGCGCTCATGGACGACGACGACCTCGGGCAGCTCGTCGATGGACTCGGACGCCAGGCGCGCGAGGGTGTCGATGAGCTGGGTGGAGTCGGTGACCGGGGCGACGGGCTCGGCGTCCGGGAGCTGGCTGAGCAGCGTGGTGAGAGAGCGCGCCGCGTCCGCGTCGCCGACTGCCGGGAGGATCCTCGTGGGCATGACGGCCTCTCACTTGTCCTTCGCGAGTTCGTACGTGCGCTCCTGCTCGGGGACCGTGCCGGTCTCGCCGGGGGCGACCAGGGCGAGGCGGACGCGTTTGGCGAACGACTCGGCGTACGTGAGGCGCTGGGCGTCGAGGGCGGAGAGCGCGAACGTGATGGGGACGGCCTTGGACGCCTCGCGGGTGCGGTCGTCGGCGTCGGGCTGGAGCGCGGTGATCTGGCCGACGTCGAGCACCCGGGCATTGGTCACGATGATCTTCGACTGGTCGGGATCGTTCTCCCGCTGTCCCTCGAAGGTGGCGTAGACATTCACCGCGGAGCCCGGCGTGATCTTGCCGGCGACGCCGGTCGCCGCGTCGATCATGATGGCGACCTCCTGCTGCCCGGGCTGCAGCGCCGGCTGGTCGACGATCATGTCACTCTGCAGCAGGGAGCCCTTCTTGAGGGTTGTCACAGCGATCTTGTCGCGCAGGGCGGCCAGGTCGGTGACCGCGTTGGCGGACAGCCAGCGCTTGGGCATCTCCGTCTTCTCGAACTGCGCCGCGGTGAGCCGGGTGTAGGGCTCGATGTCCTTCTTGACCTCGTACGCCGTGACCTCGGGGCCGACCTTGGACTTCACGTCGTCGATGACGGAGAGCACGCCGGCGAAGGCCGCGAGGGCGCCCAGGACCGACAGGAGCAGGAGTATCACGCCGCGGCGCTGACGGGAATTCATGAACCGTACAACCTCGTTGGGGGGCTCGGTCGAGCGGAATCGGGGACGGGGGCGATCCGGTACGGCTCACCCGGCGGGCAGTTGGTGCGGTTGCTGTTGCTGGGGGACGGGCGTCACCGGTGCGGTGGCCGAGCAGAAGACGCAGCGGTCACCGATGACGTCGATACCGCACCAGTGACAGATGTTCTGCCGTACCGAGGTGACCAGTTGGTAAAGGACGGACAGGTCGGGCAGGAAGGTGCAGAACTCGATCAGCTTGCCGGTGCCCCACCACTCGGCGGACTCGGCGGGCAGCGGAGCCTCCCGCAGCCCCTGGATCCGCCAGGACCTGGCGAGGGCCCCGGAGACCCAGTCGGACTGGAGCTGACCGCGGGCGACGAGCATCGAGGTGGCGAACTCCGGGCCGGCGAGGGTGGCGTCGGGGGCGAGCCTGACGAGCTGCGGCTGGGGGTGGGCGAGCACGGCGAACTGGCTGCCCGGCACCCATGACTTGGCGTGCGACTTGAGCCCGACGGGGACCCGGTCGAGCTTGGCCACCGAGCCGAGGAGCGCGCCCGCGTGGAGGTAGTGGGTGAGCAGCCGGCCCGCCGAGGCGAGGACGCCGGGGCTGAGGTCGCAGGAGGCGAGCTGTCTCAACTGGCGGGCCAGGACGGCGAGTCCCAGGGGTGGCAGCTCGGGCTGGAACAGGGCGATCCGGTCGCTCTCCAGGAGGGATCGCACGGTACGCAGTCGCTGGTCCACCGCCGGGGGCACGGCCCGGGAGTACACGACGACCACATGGCCGTGCTGGTCGATCAGCGCCTGGAGGGCGGCGAGCGAGTGGTCGAGCGGCTGCCGGTCGAGGCCGTCGAGCACGACGGCGGGCAGGGTCCGCTCGTCCTGTGCCGGCAGCGCCATGTCGGCACCGGTCACTGCGATGGCAGTTGGCACGCGCAGCTCCCCGTATCCCATGCCCGTGGGTCCGAACGGATCACTCCGCCGCACCCGGTCGACTTCACTGCGTGACTACCTGAGCACTGTAACCACGGCTCTGTGACCGGAGAACAGCGATTCTGTGACTTCCTGGCCGACCGGACGGATCAAAAGCGGGCGATTCCTGCCCAGATGGGGCGCACTTGCCACGTGCGCGCGCCGGAGAAAGGCCAGTTGTGCATTCATCCTCGCCGCCCTCCTTGACAGCGGGATTGGTCTGGACCAACTCTCTTGTCATGCCCATACTCAGCAGAAAACCGGCCCGGTTCCGGACCGCGGCCCTCATCGCGGCCCTCGCCCTGGGCGGCGCCCTCTCAGTCGCGGGACCGGCCTTCGCCGCGGACGTCAACAACGCGAAGAACGCCGGCTTCGAGTCCGGCCTGGCCAACTGGACCTGCTCGGCGAGCAGCGGTACGACCGTCTCCTCCCCCGTGCACGGCGGCTCGGCCGCGCTGAAGGCGACGCCCGCCGGGCAGGACAACGCCAAGTGCGTCCAGACGGTGGCCGTGAAGCCGGGTTCGACGTACACGCTGAGCGCGTGGGTGCAGGGCGGTTACGCCTACCTGGGCGCGACCGGCACCGGCACGACGGACGTGTCGACCTGGACCCCGGACTCCGCCTCCTGGAAGCAGCTGACGACCACCTTCACCACGGGCGCCTCGACGACGTCGGTGACGGTGTACACGCACGGCTGGTACGGACAGGCCGCGTACTTCGCCGACGACGTGTCGGTGTACGGCCCCGACGGGGGTGGCGGCGGTGATCCCGCTCCCACGGTGCCGGGGGCGCCGAACGGCCTGGCGGTCTCCGGCACGTCCTCCTCGTCCGTCTCCCTGACCTGGAACACGGTGTCGGGCGCGACGGGCTACAACGTCTACCGCAACGGTACGAAGGTCACGGCGGTCACCGGGACGTCGGCGACCGTGACGGGGCTGACCGCCTCCACGTCGTACAGCTTCCAGGTCACGGCGGTGAACTCGGCGGGTGAGTCCGCGAAGTCGGGTGCGGTGACGGGGACGACGAGCGCGTCGACGGGCAACGGGGGCGGCGCGGTGCCGAAGCACGCGGTCACCGGGTACTGGCAGAACTTCAACAACGGGGCGACGGTCCAGAGGCTGTCGGCGGTGCAGTCGCAGTACGACATCATCGCGGTGGCGTTCGCGGACGCGACGACGACTCCGGGTGCCGTGACCTTCAACCTGGACTCGGCCGGGCTCGGCGGGTACACGGTCGACCAGTTCAAGGCGGACATCAGGGCGAAGCAGGCGGCCGGGAAGAAGGTCGTCGTCTCCGTGGGCGGCCAGAACGGCACGGTCTCGGTGAGCGACCCGACGTCGGCGGCGAATTTCGCGAACTCGGTGTACGCGCTGATGCAGACGTACGGCTTCGACGGCGTCGACATCGATCTGGAGAACGGGCTCAACGCGACCTACATGTCCCAGGCGTTGCGATCGCTCGCGGGGAAGGCGGGTAGTTCGCTGGTGCTCACGATGGCACCGCAGACGATCGACATGCAGTCGCCGTCCAACGCGTACTTCCAGACCGCGCTGAACGTGAAGGACATCCTCACGGTCGTCAACATGCAGTACTACAACAGCGGTTCGATGCTGGGCTGCGACGGCAAGGTCTACTCGCAGGGCTCGGTGGACTTCCTGACCGCCCTGGCCTGCATCCAGCTGGAGGGCGGACTGTCCCCGTCCCAGGTGGGGTTGGGCCTGCCGGCGTCCACGAGCGGGGCGGGCAGCGGCTACGTCTCGCCCTCCGTGGTGAACAACGCGCTGGACTGCCTGACGAAGGGCACGGGGTGCGGCTCCTTCAAACCGTCGAAGACCTACCCCGACCTGCGCGGCGCCATGACCTGGTCGACGAACTGGGACGCGGCGGCGGGCAACGCCTGGTCCAACGCGGTGGGACCGCACGTGCACGGGCTGCCGTAACCGTCGGGGTCAGGACGTGGCCGGGTTGTCGCCCTGGATGACCGGCATGACCTCCCGGCCCGTGGCCCCGATGGTCGGGGTCAGCTCGTGTCCGCCCGCGCCCTGGAGGGTCACCAGGCCGGAGTGCGGAGGGTCGAACGCGCGGACCGTTCGGCCGTAGCGCACGATGCTGGTCACGGTCAGGTCGATCGGCGCCCCCGTGTCGCGGACCAGCGAGAAGCGGGCGCCGAGGCGGACGGGGCCGCGGAGCAGCGCACGACCACGGTCACCTCCCTCGCCCCGCGCCGCGCACCTCGTGGACCTGGAGTTCGGCGTCCACGCTCACACCAGGGGCCGGTAGTACCCCAGCACCGGTGCCAGCTGGGCGAACCACCGGCCCAGGGTGTCCCGGCTCTTCGCGTCGACCACGCACTCGTAGAAGCGGCCGTCGAGGTGGATGACGGCCATCATCAGGGTCTTGCCGCTCGGGCCGGCCTTGTAGTGGACGCTGCGGATCTCGTGCCAGGGGAACTCGGCGGAGTGGCCGTGGTCCTCGAAGGCGACGCCCGCGGAGTCGACGACGACGGAGTTGTGGCGGTCGACGGCCATGAACTCCGGTCCCTCGGCCGCCTGTTGGGGAGGCGGCGCGGCGAAGGCCGACGGAGGTGGGGGCGGACCGAAACCCGGGGCCGTGCTCGGCGGGGGCGGCGGCGGGGTGCCGTAGGGGTGGGGCTGGTCGCCGTAGGGCGGTGGCTGGGTGGTCATCGTGGTGGCCCTCGGGTGGTGGTGTGGTCCGGTGCAGAGGGTATCCGCCCCTGCGGGACCCGGCCCGCGCCACCGCCCGCTCCCGCTCCCGCTCCCGCGGCTAGAAGAACTCCGACCACGGCTGGTCCCAGATCTGCTTCACGCACAGGACCAGGAACAGCAGGCCCGCGATCGCCAGCATCGCGTTGCTCAGGGGGCCGTTGCGCCACTCCCTGGGCGTGCGGGAGGTGTTCAGCAGCCACATCAGCGTGCCGGCCAGGAAGGGCAGGAAGGCCGCGCCGAGGACGCCGTAGAGGATGACCAGGCGGAAGGGCTGGCCCTGGAAGAGCAGGACCATCGGCGGGAAGGTCAGCCAGAGCAGATACACGCGGAAGGGCCAGGAGCGTTCCCGCGAGCCTGAGGCGACCTCCTGGCCGGAGCCCGCCGCGGCCTCGCGGTCGCGGTAGCGCGCCACGAAGTCCGCGAACATCAGGCTCACCCCGTGCCAGACGCCGATCAGCGAGGTGAAGGACGTGGCGAAGAAGCCGATCAGGAAGAACTTGGCGGTCGCCGACCCGTATTCGTCCTCCAGGATGTCGCTGAGCTGGATGAGCCCCTTGTCGCCGCTCGCGATCGCCACGTTCGCGCTGTGCAGCAGCTCCGCGCCGACGAAGAGCATGGCGACGACGAAGATGCCGGTGGTGATGTAGGCGACCCGGTTGTCCAGGCGCATCACCTTCATCCAGCCGGTGTTCGTCCACCCCTTGGCGTTGACCCAGTAGCCGTAGGCAGCGAGCGTGATCGTGCCGCCGACACCACCGATCAGGCCGAGGGTGTTGAGGATCGAGTCCTTCTCGTCGGGCAGGACGGGGAGCAGGCCCGCGAACGCGTCCGGGAGGTTCGGGGTGACCCGGATCGCCAGGTACACGGTGACCACGAACATGACGCCCACCAGGACCGTCATGACCTTCTCGAAGACCGCGTACTTGTTGAACCAGACGAAGACCAGGCCGACAAGACCGCAGGCGATGGCCCACCCTTCGAGGTCCATCACGTCCGGGAACAGGGCCTGGAGCGGCAGCGCGCTCGACGACATCGCCGCCGCGCCGTACACGAAGCCCCAGATCACGACGTAGACGGCGAAGAACCAGGTGGTCCAGCGGCCCAGGCTCGCCCAGCCGTCGAACAGGGTGCTGCCGGTGGACAGGTGCCAGCGGCCCGCCGCCTCCGCGAGGGAGATCTTGACGAGACAGCCGATCACCGCGGCCCACAGCAGGGTGTAGCCGAAGTTGCTGCCCGCGATGAGCGTGGCGACCAGGTCTCCGGCGCCGACGCCGGTCGCGGCGACGACGATCCCCGGGCCGATGTAGCGCCAACTGGACTTGCGGGGTACGGGGTTCGCCCCACCGGTCACTTTGTTGTCCGTGGTGTCCGCCATGAAGGTCAAGAAACCCTAAAGACGGTGGTCCGGCAAGAGGGCGTGCGGTGAAGGAAGTCAGGGGTCGCCGGGGAGGCGTCCACCGCGGCGCTCGGCCCCGTGGGTGCCCAGTTCGAACCAGACCGTCTTGCCGGTCCCGTCCTGGCGACAGCCCCAGCGCAGCGCGAGCGCCTCCACCAGGAACATCCCGCGCCCGTTCTCGGCGACCCCGGCGTCCAGGACCTGCGGGGTGAGCCGGCCGGAGTCGGCGACCTCGCAGCGCAGCACGCCGTGCGCGGCGGACAGGGTGAGCGTGAAGCGGCTCGCCGAGTGGAGGAGGGCGTTGGTGGCCAGTTCGCTCACGAGGAGTTCGGCGGTGTCCACCAGGTCGCCCCGCTGCGCGAACCCCCACCCCTCCAACTGCTTGCGGACCTCGGCCCGGGCCTCGCGCACGGCGGACGGGCAGGGGTCGTACTCGGCACTCAAGTGACCTTCTCCCAGGTGAGATTGGAGATGGGCGGCATATAGGGGGCCGGGAGGCGGGCCTGGGGCCGGGCCGGCGTGACGGGTTGAGTGGCGGTTCGTCGGGCTGCCGGTCCAGGCGGCCCGCGGCGGCCCGGTTGCCGGCCGTGCGAGCGACACCGGGGACGGCTACCTCGGCCCCCTGTGCGGTCGGCGAAAACGGTCGTCTCGACCGGCAGATGCCCCATGATCAGCCAGCCCTCCGGGGGTGTGGTCGGAGACCCCACTGTGATCCTGGCTCTCAGATATATGCACGTACGGCTCACACCCGTGGGTGCACTTCCCCAAGAGGTGCGCCATGGTCCTTGGATCCGCGTACACTCCGCCGGCTCCCTCCCCCCTTCCCCTCAACCACTCACAGTCGACGCGCAGTTCACGCCATCGCGACTTTGTGCGCTCTTGACCTGCTCATGCCATAGCCGCACGATGAGCGGCACACCCGCACCGGCAGCACGTCGCAGAATTCGCTGGACCACCCCCGCTCCACTCCCCACTTCCGGAGATCCCGGAATCCCTGGAGAACACAGGAGACTTCATGCGACTTCGCACACGCGGTTCCGGCATCCGCAGTTCAGGCACCCGCGGCGGCACCCGCTACGCCGCCCTCGCCGCCGTTCTGGCCCTCGCCCTCGCGGCCCCGCTCTCCGCGAACGCCGACAGCGCCCCGAAGGCGGCACCGGGCGCCGAGGACGTCCGCCAGTACGAGATCCACCAGCACTCGACACCCGTGACCCGTACGGCGATCCAGCAGACGGGCGTGACGGTGGACGAGGCCGACGAGGAGACCGTCGTGGTCTCCGGACGCGCCGACCAGATCAGGAAACTGCGTCAACTCGGGTACGAGGTAACCGCGTTGGGGTCGCCCCCGGCACGGACCGCACAGGACGAGGCCCGCCTCTACGACTTCCCCACGGCCGACTCGCGCTACCACAACTACGCCGAGATGAACGCCGAGATCGACCAGCGCCTCGCCGCCTACCCGAACATCATGAGCAAGCGGGTCATCGGCACGTCGTACCAGGGCCGGGACATCGTCGCCATCAAGATCAGCGACAACGTGGCGACCGACGAGGCCGAGCCCGAGGTGCTGTTCACCCACCACCAGCACGCCCGCGAACACCTCACGGTGGAGATGGCCCTGTACCTGCTGCGCGAACTCGGCGCGGGTTACGGGAGCGACTCCCGGGTGACGAACATGGTCAACAACCGCGAGATCTGGATCATCCCCGACCTCAACCCCGACGGCGGCGAGTACGACATCGCCACCGGCTCGTACCGCTCGTGGCGCAAGAACCGGCAGCCCAACTCCGGTTCGTCGGCGGTCGGTACGGACCTCAACCGCAACTGGGCCTACCGCTGGGGCTGCTGCGGCGGCTCGTCCGGGTCGACGTCCTCAGAGACCTACCGCGGCACGGCCGCCGAGTCGGCGCCCGAGGTCAAGGTGGTCGCCAACTTCGTGCGCAGCCGGGTAGTCGGCGGGGTCCAGCAGATCAAGACGAACATCGACTTCCACACGTACAGCGAACTGGTGCTGTGGCCCTACGGGTACACGTACTCCGACACGGCGACCGGGATGACGGCGGACGACAACGCCGTGTTCAAGGCGGTCGGGCAGAAGATGGCCGCGAGCAACGGGTACACCGCGGAGCAGTCGAGCGACCTGTACATCACCGACGGGTCGATCGACGACTATCTCTGGGGCACGCACAAGATCTTCTCGTACACCTTCGAGATGTACCCGACGTCGAGTTCCGGCGGTGGCTTCTACCCGCCCGACGAGGTGATCGAGCGGGAGACCTCGCGCAACCGGGACGCGGTGCTGCAACTGCTGGAGAACTCGGACTGCATGTACCGGTCCATCGGGAAGCAGGCGCAGTACTGCTAGGAGTTGCGGCCGGCTCGCCTAGTCGGACTCCTCCGGCTCCGCTTCTTCGCCCTGCGGGGCCTCGTCCTCGAAGTACTTGTCCATGACCGCGTCGAGCTGTTCGTCCCACTCGGCGAACCGCGCCCTCGACGTGGCCTCTATCTCGATCGGGTACCAGCGGCGGTCGGGCGTGTGCACCGTGATGGTGAACCGCTTGCCGAAGCGCGGGGACTCCGTCTCGACCGCGCCGATCTCGTCCCAGCGGAACTCGCAGGCCTGGTCGTCGAGGGCGAGGCGTACGCCCCGGTGATCGGCGACGATCTTCGCGCGCCGGTCGGCGGCCTCGAAGACGGGACCGTCGGGGATTTCCTCCCCGGCGGTCTCCTCGGCCTCCCCTGCGGTCTTTTCGACCTCCCCGGCGGTCACCTCGGCAGCCGAGGAGGCCGCCTCCGTGACCGTGGGCTCGTGGGTGTCGGCGGCCTCGACGGCGTCCGCCGGCTCGGTGTCCTCCGTCTCGCCGGACACGGGTGAGGTGAGCCCGGGGACGAAAGCCGGGTCGAACCCGGCGCCTTCCAGGGGCTTGCTGCTCGAACCTATGCGCTGCTCCACAGCGGGCAGTATGGTCGACGATCCTGTGCCCGGCACACCCGGCCCCAACATCGTTACCGGACGCCTACATGGGGCTACCGCACCACCACGGGCACCCCGGCCCCACCGTCCCCACGCATTCCACCGCTGACGTGGGGCGAGGCCGGAGTCCCCCGCAGCCTCCCGGACCACCTACACGAACAGGCTCAGCACCGCGGCCATCACGAAGCCCGCCACCGACAGCACCGACTCCAGCACGGTCCACGTCCTCAGGGTGTCCCGCTCGCTGATGCCGAAGTACTTGGCCACCATCCAAAAGCCCCCGTCGTTGACGTGGGAGGCGAAGATGGAGCCGGCCGAGATGGCCATGATGACGAGGGCGACGAAGGCCTGGGAGTGGTGGCCCTCCGAGAGCAGGGGCGCCACAATGCCCGCCGTGGTGACGATGGCGACGGTCGCCGAGCCCTGGGCCACCCGCAGCACCACCGAGATCAGGTACGACAGCACGATCACCGGCAGGCCGACGTCGTTGAAGGTGTCCGAGAGCGCCTGGGCGACCCCGCTGGCCTTGAGGACCGCGCCGAAGACACCGCCCGCGCCGACGACGAGCAGGATGTTGCCGACGGGCTTGAGGGACGCGGTCGACACCCTCTCCAGGGACTTGCGGGACCAGCCGCGGCGAATGCCGAGCAGGTAGTACGCGAGGAGCAGGGCGATCGTCAGCGCCACGAAGGGGCTGCCGAAGAACTCGATCACCGAGCGGCCCGTGGAGGGGTCGAAGGCGATCGAGGAGAACGTGGCGGCGAGGATCAGGACCAGGGGCGTACCGATGATGCCGAGGACCGTGGCGAGGGGGACGGGGTCCTCGCTGGGCACGACGCCCTGCGCCCGCTGTTCCTCGATCACCGCCTGCTTGGCCTCCGCGGCCGCCTCCACCATGTCCTGCGGCACGGCGACGAAGATGCGGCGGCCGACCCAAGCGGAGTAGGCCCACGCGGCCAGCACCGCCGGGATGCCGCAGACGACGCCCATGAGGATCACCCAGCCGAGGTCCACGTGGAGCAGTCCGGCGGCCGCGACCGGGCCGGGGTGCGGGGGCAGGAAGGCGTGGGTCATCGACAGGCCCGCCAGCAGCGGCAGACAGTAGAGCAGGATCGACTTGCCGCTGCGCTTGGCCGCCGCGTACACGATCGGCGCGAGCACGAAGATGCCGACGTCGAAGAAGACCGGGATGCCGAAGATGAGACCGGTGAGGCCCATGGCGAGGGGCGCCCGCTTCTCCCCGAAGAGATTCAGCAGCCGGGACGCCAACACCTCGGCCCCGCCGCTGACTTCGAGGATCGCGCCGAGCATGGTGCCGAGCCCGATGATGATCGCGACATGGCCGAGGATGCCGCCCATCCCGGACTCGATGGTGGACACCGCGTCCGACCGCTGGACGGTGCCGAAGAGTTCGGTGACCGAGAGACCCGCGAGCAGGCCGACGGCTATGGAGACGCCGAGCAGGGCGACGAAGGGCTGGAGTCTGGCCTTGATGATCAGGAAGAGCAGCAGGGCGATACCGAGGGCGGCGACCGTGAGGAGGCCCGCGGTGCCGTCGACGAGGAGGAGCAGACCACCGGTGTGCGGGGGTGTCTCGGTGGTCGCGGCGAGCGGTAGGGACATGAAGGGGGGTCCTCTACGTAAGTACATGGAGCTTTCGGGCAGGGCGGATCGCGGCACGGCGCCCCGTGGGGTGCCGTGCCGTGCAGGACGTGCGGGAGGTGAGGGAGTTGCGGGAGGTGAGGGAGTTGAGGGAGCGTCAGCCGAGGACGGCGAGCGCGTCGATCTCGATGAGGAGCCCGGCGGGAAGGCCGACGTAGACGGTGGTCCGGGCGGCGGGCGGGGCGGTGAGGCCCTGCTCCTCGAAGTAGGTGTTGTAGATCGCGTTCATCTCGGCGAAGTGGTCCACGTCCGTCAGATAGACGCGGATCATCATCACGTCGTCCCAGGAGGCGCCGCCCTCCTCCAGGATCGCCTTGACGTTGGCGAGGGTCTGGAGGGTCTGCTCGCGCAGGGTGGGGCCTGCGGGCGTGGGCGGCTTGCCCTCCTCGGCCGGGAGGAAGCCGACCTGTCCGGCGACCTGGAGGATGTTGCCCTTCCTGACCCCGTGGGAGAACTTCGCGGGCGGGGTGGTGTGCGTCTTGGGGGTGAGCGCGATCTTGTCCGTCATACGGGGTCCTTTGCTGGTGTTCTGCCGGAGTACTCGCCGCTGATGGCATCGGCCGTACGGCGGACCTGTGGGAGGAGGGCGAGGAGTTCCTCGGCGGTGACGACGACGTTGGGCGCGGAGACCGACATCGCGGCGACGACCCTGCCGTCGGCGCCGCGGACGGGGGCCGCGACGCAGTTGATGGACTCCTCGTGGCCACCGAGGTCGGTGGCCCAGCCCTGTTCGCGCACCCGCTCCAACTCCTTCAGGAACGCGGGGGCGTTGGGGGTCGAACGGGCCGTGTACAGGGGGTATTCGAGCTTGTCCGCGAGGGCGTGCCGCTCGGCCTCGGGAAGATCGGCGAGCAGCAGCTTCGCGACCGCGGCGACGGTGATGGCCACCGGTTTGCCGATCCGCGAGTACATCCGCACGGGGTAGCGGCTCTCGACCTTGTCGATGTAGAGCACCTCGTCCTCCTCGTACACGGCGAGGTGGACGGTGTGACCGCACTGCTCGTTGAGCCGTACGAGGTGGGGGTGGGCGATCTCGCGGATGTCGAGGTTCTCCATCGCCTCCTGGGCCAGGGCGATGAGGCGGGCGCCGAGGCGGTAGCGCTGGTCGGACTGCCGGTAGACCATGCCGTGTTCGTGGAGCGTGCGGAGGAGTCGCAGCGCGGTGGACTTGTGGACGCCGAGGCGGTCGGCGACCTGCCCGAGGTCGGCGGGGCCCTCGGCGAGCAGCGGCAGGATGCTCAGTGCTCGGTCGACGGTCTGGCTCATGGGGTGCGTACCTCCTCCGGGGCCCTGTCGGCTTGCGTCCAGCCGGGGCCGAGTCGAAGTGTCCCCCACGTGTCGTCCCCGACGGCGGCGAGGCGATCGGCGTGTGCGCGGGCGGGGGGTGCGGCGAGGTCTCCGGGGGCGGTGAGGGCGGCGGCGGCCCAGAGGTGGCCGTGCCGGAGACGGTCCCTGAGAGGCAGTTCGCGGAGGGTCGCGGAGAGGAACCCCGCGGCGAAGGCGTCACCGGCGCCGGTGGTGGCCACGACGTCGACGGTGAGGGCGGCGACGAAGGTGCCCTGTGCGGTGGCTGAGCGGGGGTGACTCTCGCTCGCCCGCGCTTGCGGGGGGCCGCTGTCCGCGGGTCGGGAGCCGCCCCGGCGGGATGACTGCCCGCCACTGGGAGCGTTCTTCAGGGGCGCGGGGCCGCATCGATGTGCGGTTCCGCCGCGGGGCCCGGCAGGCCCGCGCTCGGCGGCCGACACGAATGCGGTGGCCCCCCTTCCACCCTGCTTGACCACCAGCACCTGAGGCTCGGGCAACGCGGTACGAATCGCATCCGGTCCCCCCGTGACCCCCCACGCCTCCTCCGCCTCGTCCTCCCCCACGAACACGATGTCCGCCCGCCGGGCCAGCTCCAGCAGCACCCGGGGCCCTTCGGTGTCCCGCCACAACCCGGCCCGGTGATTGACGTCGAAGGAGACAAGGGGACGCTTCGGCCCGGGTGCCGTCAGCTCACGCAGCAACGAGAGACAGGTGTCCGACAGGGCCGCCGTGATCCCCGAGAGGTGCAGCACCCGCCCCGCCCGCACCGCCGCGAGGTCCACGTTCTCGACCGACATCGCCGAAGCCGCCGACCCCGCCCGGTAGTACGCGACCTCATGCGCGTCCGTGGCCCGGTCCCCCGCCGTACGGAAGTACACGCCCGTGGGCCGCGCGGGGTCACGACCGACCGAGGAGACATCGACCCCGTACCCGCCGACCGTCTCGACCAGGTGATCGCCGAACCCGTCGGCCCCGACCCTGCTGACCCACCGCACCGCGAAGCCGGAGGCGGCCAGCCCGCAGGCCACGTTCGACTCCGCCCCGCCGATCGCCCGGTCGAAAGAGGGCACGTCGGCGAGCCGGCCGGGCCGACTGGGCAGGAACGTGACCATGGACTCGCCGAGCGCGACGACGTCCACGGCCTCGGGGGGGTTCACGATGGTCGTAGCTCCTTCATTGACCCGGCGTTGGCGTGGATGTTAGACAGCAGTGAGCGATACACGCAATGCACGTTGCACATACTGCAACGCACCCTCAGGGAGGCCCTGTGTCCGGTACCGAAGCGCTCGCCCGCCTCGCGGAGGACCGTGTCGACCACCGCTTCAAGGGCCTCCCCCCGGACGCGGACGGCCTGACCGTCGCCGAGCTGACCGCCCAGCGCCGCAACCTCTTCACCGACGGCTTCACGACCCCCGTGCTCGCCCTGTCCGCCGAGCGCCTGGAGCACAACCTCGCGCTCATGGAGACGTACGCGGCCCGCCACGGCCTCGCCTTCGCGCCGCACGGCAAGACGACCATGGCCCCCCAGCTCTTCCGCCGCCAGATCGAGCGCGGCGCCTGGGGCATCACCCTGGCCGTCCCCCACCAGGTGCGGGTCGCGCGGGCGTTCGGCGTCCAGCGGGTCTTCCTCGCGAACGAACTGGTGGACCCGGCGGCCCTGCGGTGGGTCGCCGACGAGCTGGCGGGCGACGCGAGCTTCCGCTTCGTCTGCTACGTCGACTCCGTCCGCGGGGTCGAGCTGATGGACGCGGCCCTGCGGGGGACCGCCCGCCCCCTGGACGTCGTCGTCGAACTCGCCGCAGGTGAGGGCGCCCGCACCGGGGTCCGCACCGAGGCGGAGTGCGCGGCGGTCGCCGACGCGGTCGCGGCCACCGAGACGCTGCGGCTGGTCGGCGTCGCCGGGTACGAGGGCGAGGTGCCCGGCGCGGACCCCGAGCGTGTGCACGCCTGGCTGCGCCGACTCGTCGCCCTGGCCGTCGACTTCGACAAGGCCGGACGGTTCGCCGCGGAGGGACTCGACGAGATCGTGGTCAGCGCCGGCGGCAGCGCCTGGTTCGACGCGGTCGCCGACGTCTTCGCCGAGATCCCCGAACTCTCCCGCCCCGTCCTGAAGTTGCTCCGCTCCGGCGCCTACGTCTCGCACGACGACGGCCACTACCGCAAGGTGACCCCCTTCAACCGGATCCCCGAGGAGGGCGCCCTGGAGCCCGCCTTCCGCCTGTGGACACAGATCGTCTCCCGCCCCTCCCCCGAGCAGGCCTTCGCCAACGCGGGCAAGCGGGACGCGGCCCACGACCTCGACCTCCCCTTCCCGCAGGTGATCCGCCGGGGCACCACCGAACGCCCGGCCACCGGCGTCGAGGTGACCTCCCTCTCCGACCAGCACGCCTGGCTGGCCACGGCCCCCGAGGCCGACCTGGAGGTCGGCGACTGGCTGGGCCTCGGCCTCTCCCACCCGTGCACGTCCTTCGACAAGTGGCAGCTGATCCCGGTGGCGGAGGCCGACGGCACGGTTGTCGCCTACATCCGCACGTTCTTCTGAGACGCGATCCGAGACGCGAAGGGACTCCGGCGATGGAAGAGCTCGTCATCAGGGACGCGGACGTCGTCGACGGCAGCGGCGGCTTCTCGTACCGCGCCGACGTGGTCGTCGACGGCGGCCGGATCGTCTCGATCGTCAAGGAGGCCGCCGAGGCCGGGTGCCAACGGCCCAAGGCGCGGCGGGAGCTGGACGCCGAGGGGCTCGTCCTCTCCCCCGGCTTCATCGACATGCACGCCCACAGCGACCTGGCCCTGCTGCGCGACCCCGACCACAGCGCCAAGGCCGCGCAGGGCGTCACGCTCGAAGTGCTGGGCCAGGACGGGCTGTCGTACGCCCCGGTCGACGACCGCACCCTGGCGGAGGTCCGCCGGGCCATCGCCGGATGGAACGGCTACGGCGACGACATCGACTTCGACTGGCGGTCGGTGGGCGAGTACCTGGACCGCCTCGACCGCGGGATCGCCGTCAACGCGGCCTATCTGATCCCCCAGGGCACGCTCCGCGCGCTCGTCGTCGGCTGGGAGGACCGCGAGGCGACCGCCCAGGAGCTGGGCCGCATGCGCCGGCTGGTCGCGGAGGGCATGGAACAGGGCGCGCTCGGCCTGTCGTCCGGCCTGACCTACACCCCCGGCATGTACGCGAAGGACGCCGAACTCACCGAGCTGTGCCGGGTGGTGGCCGAGTACGGCGGCTACTACTGCCCGCACCACCGCTCGTACGGGGCGGGCGCGCTGGAGGCGTACGAGGAGATGGTCGCCCTGGCCCGGGAGGCCGGCTGTTCGCTCCACCTGGCCCACGCCACCATGAACTTCGGCGTGAACAAGGGCCGGGCGCCCGAGTTGCTGGCCCTCCTGGACGAGGCACTGGCGCAGGGCGCCGACATCAGCCTGGACACCTACCCCTACACGCCCGGCGCCACGACGCTCGCGGCCCTGCTGCCGAGCTGGGCGGGCGAGGGCGGCCCCGAGGCGGTCCTGAAGCGGCTGGCGGACGACGACACGGCCGAGCGGATCCGGCATCACATGGAGGTCGTCGGGGCGGACGGCTGCCACGGCGTGCCCGTCGAGTGGGACACCATCGAGATCTCGGGCGTCGGCGACGCGGCCCTCGCGGACTTCGTCGGCCGGACGGTCGCGGAGGCGGCCCGGCTGCGCGGCGAGAGCCCCTGGACGACGGCCCGCGGACTTCTGCTCGCCGACCGGCTGGCCCCGTCGATCCTCCAGCACGTCGGCCACGAGGAGAACGTCCGCACGATCATGCGCCACCCGGTGCACACCGGCGGCTCCGACGGCATCCTTCAGGGGGCCAAGCCGCATCCGCGGGCGTACGGCACGTTCCCGCGCTATCTCGGCACGTACGTGCGGGAGTTGGGCGTCCTGTCCCTGGAGGAGTGCGTCGCGCACCTCACCTCGCGCCCGGCGTCCCGGCTGCGTCTGCCGGACCGCGGACTGGTCAAGGAGGGGTACCGCGCGGACCTGGTCCTCTTCGACCCGCGGACGGTGGCCCCGGGTTCGACCTTCGAGGACCCGCGCAGGCTGCCGACCGGCATCCCGCACGTCCTGGTCGACGGCAGGTTCGTGATCGAGGACGGCCGGCGCACGGACGTCCTGGCGGGGCGGGCGGTCCGTCGCAGTCCCATGTGACGGAACGCCTCGCGCCTTACCGGCCGCGGGTCACGGCCTGGGCAGGGTGCAGCCGCTCGCGTTCAGGTTGAGCTGGTTGCCCGTCGTGAAGCAGGCCGGGATGTTGTAGATCTCCTGGGCGTAGTTGATGCCCTCGCGAACGGTGACGTTGCCGTTCGCGTCGACCTCGCACGGGTTGTTCTCCGTGCAGCGCTCGCCGTCCTCGTTGCCGGTGTTGTTGACGGCGACGACCTTGCCGGTGGACTGGTCGATGACGGGCGAGCCCGAGGTGCCGCCGATGGTCTGGCAGGCGGAGGTGTAGCGGACCGAGTCCTTCCAGGTCCAGTCGCCCTCCTTCAGGCGGTACGCGAACCCGTCGATGTTGCAGCTGTAGAGCCGCTTCCAGTAGCCGGAGGCCACCGTGATGGCGGTCCCGGCGGTCGGGTGCGTGTCCTGCACGGTGAGCGCGGAGATGCCGTACGAGTTCTTGATCGACGCGTACGTGCTGGTGAGCTGGTAGATCGACACGTCCGTGTCGGTCATCGTCCCGTAGGCGAGCTTGCTGGCGCGCAGGGTCGCCACCTTGGTGCCGGAGGAGTTGAGCAGCCCGAAGGTGCGGCTGGACGCCTGGTTGGTGAGCACCTCGCCCGGCTCGGGGAAGCCGGTGGTGAGGCAGTGCCCGTTGCTGAGCACCAGCGCCGGGTCGGTGTCCACGGAGTTGGGGAACCGGATGACCGAGCCGGAGCAGTTGCTGAGCGAGACGGTCCCGGCGAGGGTCACGGCCTTGAGCCCCGGCGACGGTGCCGTGACCTGGGACAGGGTGTCGGTGGCGGACGTGACCAGGTTCTGGACCACGGAGACGGGGGTGTCCGTGTCCACGCTCTTGCCCACGCTCCGGGCCGTGGGTTCGGCGGCGACGGCGGGTGCCGCGCCTATCCCGGCCAGGGCCAGGGCGCTGAGCGCGGCGACGAGAGGCTTTCTCATGTGGGGGTCCCCTCTTGCGACTTGGGCGACCGGAAATCTTCCGGCCGCCCGCGAGTTTGTCATGGACATTGTGAAGAAGGGTGGTCACTTGGGCAAGAAGCTGTGCCGAGCCCGCGCCTCTCGACGGGCGACACCTCCACATCCGGCACGGCGCGAACACCTCGCCGCCTGCGCGACGAGATCAACTTACCCATTCGTACGGCTACTTGGGCTTTTTCGTACTGCCCTGCCCGCGTCCCTTCCCCTCGGAGTTACCCGGGCCGTCGGCGCCGGTCGCGGCAGAGCTCGCCGAAGGGGTGGGCGAGGTGCTGGAGGAGGACCGGGCCGACGGGCTCCCGCTCGTCCGCGGGTCCGCGGACACGTCCGTGGAGGGGTTCGCGCTTGATGTGCCGGCGGCGGTCGCCGGGCCACCGGAGGCCGTCGCGCCAGGAGCCGCCGGGCGGGCGGAGGAGGCCCGGTCCGTGGCGCCTTCCGTCTGCGCGGAGGCCGAGGTGGCACCGCTCGCTGGGTCCTGCCCGGGCTCGGAGGAGGAGCCCGTCAGGGACAGCCCCGCGATCAGTGCCGCCGCCCCCACCGCCCCGACGGCCACGACCACCCGGCGCGAGCGCCGACCGCCGCCGCGGGCGGCCCGTCGCCGGGCGGCCCGGCCGACGGAATCCGGCCCGCCCGGCTCCCGGCCACCGGACTCCGGGCCGGCGGGCCCGACCCGGGGGAGCTCGGCCGTCGCGTCGTAGGCGCTCTGCCAGCCGTGCGCGGCCGCGGGGTCCGGGAACTCCTCGTACGCGGGGGTCGCCGCGGGCTGCGGCTGATAGACGTTGGGCACCCCGGACTGGTATTCGACTGGCCTCGACATGGCGACGGATTCTAGGGACGGATGGGGCGGCTGGGACAGCTACCGGCGATAACAGCTCAAACCGACGCGTCTCGCGTGGCGGAAAACACGACCCGTGAGGCGTTACCGGGCCGTAAGCTCCCAGACATGCAGGTGATCCAGTCGACCAAGCTCGCCAATGTCTGTTACGAGATCCGGGGCCCGGTTCTCGAGGAGGCGATGCGCCTGGAAGCCGCCGGGCACCGCATCCTCAAGCTGAACACGGGCAACCCTGCCGCCTTCGGGTTCGAGGCACCGCCGGAGATCCTGGAGGACGTCCTCCGCAACGTCTCCACAGCCCACGGGTACGGGGACGCCAAGGGGCTGCTCGCCGCGCGCCGGGCCGTGGTCATGCACAACCAGACCATCGGCATCGAGACCGACGTCGAGCACGTCTTCATCGGCAACGGCGTCTCCGAGCTGATCGTGATGGCGATGCAGGGCCTGCTCGACGACGGCGACGAGGTTCTCGTACCGGCCCCCGACTACCCGCTGTGGACGGCCGCCGTGTCCCTGTCCGGCGGTACGGCCGTGCACTACCGCTGCGACGAGCAGGCGGACTGGATGCCCGACCTCGCGGACGTGGAGCGGAAGGTCACCGACCGCACCAAGGCGATCGTCATCATCAACCCGAACAACCCCACGGGCGCGGTCTACGACGAGACCATGATCAAGGGGCTGACCGACATCGCCCGCCGGCACAACCTGCTGGTCTGCTCGGACGAGATCTACGACAAGATCCTCTACGACGGCGCCACGCACACCCCGACCGCCGCGGTCGCCCCCGACCTGCTGACCCTCACCTTCAACGGCATGTCCAAGGCCTACCGGGTGGCGGGCTACCGGGTGGGCTGGATGTCGATCTCCGGCCCCCGTGCGCACGCCGACTCCTACATCGAGGGCCTGACCGTCCTGGCCAACATGCGTCTGTGCGCGAACATGCCGGGACAGCACGGCGTGGTCGCCGCGCTCAGCGGACGGCAGTCGATCACCGACCTGGTGCTGCCGGGCGGGCGGCTGGTCGAGCAGCGGGACGTGGCGTACGAGCTGCTGACCCAGATTCCCGGCGTGAGCTGCGTGAAGCCGAAGGGGGCGCTGTACCTCTTCCCGCGGCTCGACCCCAAGGTCTTCAAGATCAAGGACGACCGGCGGATGGTCCTGGACCTGCTGCGCCAGGAGAAGATCATGGTCGTCCAGGGCTCCGGCTTCAACTGGCCCGAGCCCGACCACTTCCGGGTGGTGACCCTGCCGACGGTCGGGGACCTGCGGGACGCGGTGGGGCGGATCGGGAACTTCCTGGACGGGTACGGGCAGCCGTAAACCTCGGCGGCGCTCGATCTTTTTCGTCCCCTCAACTTTAGACGGAATCTAAGCTAGGATGGTTTCCTGACTGCACAGGAGGCCATCCCATGTACGAACCGATCCGGACCAAGTCGGTCCACTCCACGATGGCCGACGCCCCCACCGACTTCCCCCACCGCTCCCGCGAGGAGGAGCTGGACATCCAGCTCGCGGGCCATCTCGCCGCCCTGCTCGCCGTCACGGACGAGCTGCGTGCGCTGGCGCCGTCCGCCGACCTCGACACCGCCGCCGAGCGGCTCGCCGAGCAGGTGGCCCGGCTGCGGGGCGGAGGCGCACCGGCCCGCGCCTCGCTGACCTCGGTCACTTCGGAACCGCACCTCACCGACCTGCACCGGCGCGCCCACGCGGTGGCCGGGCGCGCGCTGCTCGTGGCGGCGTCCCGTGCGGACACGGCGGCGGCGATCCTGGCGGCGGAGCGGATGGACTCCCACGCGGCGGCCCTTGAGCCCCGCGAACTCGCCACCCACTGAGCCCAGCGGCTCCCTGAACGGCCCCGGTCCGCGCGCATCCAGAGCGACGTGCGGACCGGGTGCCATGCACTGCGTTGGCTTGAGCGGGGGCGCGTGGTCGCCGTAGGGGTGGGTGTCGTTCTGCGGGTGCGGATGGGTTGGGGCTTGGCGCGCCGTTCCCCGCGCCCCTGGAAGGGGCGCGCCCCAGGCCGTCGTGTTGGTACGGGACCGGTGCTGCACCTGGCGTTGAGCCTCATCGCCGTGGGGGTGGGTGTCGTTCTGCGAGTGCGGGTGCGTGGGGGCTTGGCGCGCCGTTCCCCGCGCCCCTGAAAGGGGCACGCCCCAGGCCGCCGTGTTGATCCGGGACCCGTCCTACACCTTCCGTTCACCCTGTTCGCCGGGGAATGTTGGGTTCCGTGAGCAGGCTGCTCGTGTGAGACGAATCGTAGGGATCGTCCTCGCGGTCCTGCTGGTCGGCGGCGTGGTGGCAGCCGTCGTGGCGGGCCGGGAAGCGGACGACAAGGGCACGGCAACGAAGACCGTGCAGGGAGTGATCGGGTCGGAGAAGGCCGAGTTCTTCGAGGATCCCGACGTGGTGAAGGCCCTCGCCGCCAAGGGCTACACCGTGAAGGCCGAGACCTCCGGGTCCTGGGCCATGGAGGGGCTGGACCTGGGCGGGTACGACTTCGCCTTTCCGTCCAGCCAGGCGCCGGCCGCCGAACTCGCCGCGAAGCACGGGGTACGCGGGACCCTCCCGCGCCCCTTCTACTCGCCCCTGGTCGTCGTGGCGCACAAGAGCGCCGCCGGGGTTCTCGCGGGCAACGGCCTGGCCACGCTGGACGCCGAACACCGCGGCACCCTCAAGATGGCCGCCTACCTCGACGCGGCCCGCGCGGACCGCACCTGGCAGCAGCTCAAGGGGGCGGGCAAGTACGGGGAGCTGACCGGCACGCTCTACCTCTCCAGCACCGACCCGGAGACCTCGAACTCCGGCGCCCTCTACCTCGCCGCCGCCTCCTATGTGGCCAACGGCGGCAAGGTCGTCTCGAGCGCCACCGAGGTCGCGAGGACAACTCCCCTGCTGCACAAGCTCGTCAGCGTGCAGGGCGCCCAGCAGTCCAGCACGGACGCGGCCTTCCGGGACTTCGTCAGCGGCGCCGGCAATCCGCTCGTCCTGGTCTACGAGTCCCAGGTCGCCTCGCTCCTCGCGGCCGGGCAGCACCCCGACGACCTGGTCGTCCTCTACCCGGACACGACGGTCAACAGCGACCACACCGTCGTACCGCTGACCGAGAACGGCCAGGCCGTCGCCGGACTCCTCGCCACCGACCCGCGGTTGCGTGCGCTGGAGGTCCGGCACGGGTTCCGGCCGCAGGGCGAGGCCACCGAGTTCGCCTCGGCCACCACCTATCTCAAGCAGGAACTGACCGGCGTCCGCCAGGCGCCCGTGCCCACCTCCGCGGTGCTGCACGAGCTGGCGCGACGGGCGCGGGGATGACGGGGGGACAGCACCGATGACATCCATGAACGACAACGACACCTTCACGCTCACTCCGCCCGAGCCCGTGGCCGCCGTGCCGCGCGAGAGGGCGGGCGGGCTCGTCCCGGTCGACGACTCCGTGCGGACCGACATGGCCAGGAAGGCCGCCGCGTACGTCGAGGGACTCGCGACGCTCGACGCCCGCTCGCCCGAGTTCGCCGGCAAGGTCGGTGAGATCACCGCACTCGGCGCCGGCGAACTGCGGGGCGCCGCCGCGCAGTCCAACCGGATGCTGGAGCGAACCGTGCGCAGCCTGCCGGACAAGGGCGGGGACGCCCAGTCCCAGGTGGCCGGATCGCTCGTCGAACTGCGGCGCGTGGTCGAGGACCTGGACCCGAGGGACCTGTCCGCCTCCAAGGGCCGCAAGTTCCTGTCCCGGCTCCCCGGCGGCAACAGGCTGCGCGACCACGTCGCCAAATACGCCTCCGCGCAGGGGACGTTGAACAGGATCGTGGGGTCGCTGCGCGGCGGGCAGGACGAACTGCGCCGGGACAACGCCGCGTTGCAGACCGAGCGGGTCCGCCTGTGGGAGACCATGGGCAAGCTCCAGGAGTACGTCGTGCTGACCGAGTCCCTGGACACGGCCGTCGAGCAGCACATCGCCGCCGTAGGAGATCCCGGGGCGGCCGACTCGCTCCGCGCCGACGTGCTCTTCCCGGTCCGGCAGAAGCACCAGGACCTGCTCACCCAGCTGGCCGTCTGCGCACAGGGCTACCTGGCCATGGACGTCGTGCGGCGCAACAACGAGGAGCTGATCAAGGGCGTCGACCGGGCGGCCACGACCACCGTGTCGGCCCTGCGGATCTCCGTGATGCTGGCCTCCGCGCTCGACAACCAGAAGAAGGTCGTCGAGCAGGTCAACGCCCTGCGCGGGACGACCGAGGACCTGATCCGGGGCAACGCCGAGATGCTCGCGACCCAGAGCGGGGAGATCCAGCGCATCGCCGCCGACCCGGCGGTCGGCGCCGAGACCCTCCGGTCCGCCTTCCAGCAGATCTACCGGACCCTCGACGCGATCGACACGTACAAGGTCCAGGCGACCGAGGTGATGGCGGCGACCGTGGAATCGCTGGCCTCGGAACTCCAGCACGCCGGCGCGTACTTGGAGCGCAGCCGGTCGCAGGGCGCCCTGGAAGGGGGCCTGGGATGAGACGACGCGCAGTGGCCGCCTGCCTGGCGGCGTTCGGCCTGCTCACCGCGTGCACGACACAGAAGAGCCCGGCCGTCGACGTCTCGACGTTCGGCGTTCCCGGGCCCGCCGAGCCGGGCACGCTCCGCGTCCTCGCCTCCAGCGAGTTGAGCGACATGACCCCGGTCCTCGACCAGGTCGAGAAGGACACTGGCGTCAAGGTCAAGCTGAACCCCATCGGCACCCTCGACGCCGTGGACATGCTGGCGGAGGGGAAGACCGACGGGCAGTACGACGCGCTGTGGCTGTCCTCCAACGACTACCTCCGGCTGCACCCCGACGCGGCACGGAAGGTGGTCTCCGAGACGCCCGTGATGTCGAGCCCGGTCGCGATCGGGGTGCGGTCCGCGACGGTGAAGGCGCTCGGCTGGAGCCCCGCCGACGTCACCTGGTCCCAGGTCGAACAGGCCGTCCAGGACGGGAGGCTGACATACGGCATGACCGATCCGGCCCGCTCGAACTCCGGTTTCTCCACCCTGGTCTCGGTCGCCTCGGCCCTCTCCGGCGCCCAGTCGGCGCTCACCGACGCGGACGTCACGAAGGCCGCGCCCCGGCTGAAGGAGTTCTTCAAGGGCCAGAAGCTGACCTCGGGTTCCTCTGGCTGGCTGGCCGCGGCCTACGACCGGCGCGGTGACGTGGACGCCCTGCTCAACTACGAGTCCGTTCTCCTGGGCATCCCGGGCCTGACCGTGATCCGCCCGCGCGACGGCGTGATCACCGCCGACTATCCGCTCACCTCGCTCAGGTCCACGAGCGCGCGGACCCGCGAGGACGTCCGCCGCGTGAGCGAGGACCTGCGCACCGAGAGGATCCAGCGGGAGATCACGGCACGCACCCACCGCCGTCCGGTGGTCGCCTCGGTACCTCCGGCAAGCGGCCTGGACACCACCCGGCGCCGCGAACTTCCCTTCCCGGGCACCCGTTCCGTCGCCGACGGCCTGCTCGACTCCTACGAGAACGAACTGCGCCGCCCGTCGCGGACCGTGTACGTCCTGGACACCTCGGGCTCGATGGAGGGCGACCGCCTGGACCGCCTCAAGACGGCCCTCGCCGACCTCACCGGCGACTTCCGCGAACGCGAGGAGGTCACGCTGATGCCGTTCGGCTCGCAGGTGAAGAGCGTACGGACGCATGTGGTCAAGCCCTCGGATCCGCGGGCCGGCCTGGACGCGATCCGTGACGACACCTCGGCGCTCTCCGCCGACGGCGACACCGCGATCTACACCTCGCTCGAGAAGGCGTACGACCATCTCGGCGCAGGTCGCGACGCGTTCACGTCGATCGTGCTGATGACGGACGGCGAGAACACGGCCGGGGCCAAGGCGCGGGACTTCGACGCCTTCTACGCCCGGCTCGGCCGGAAGGCCCGGGACACCCCCGTCTTCCCCATCCTCTTCGGCGACTCCGACCGCTCCGAACTGGCCCACATCGCCGACCTGACCGGCGGCCGCCTCTTCGACGCCCGGCAGGGCTCGCTGGACGGCGCCTTCGAGGAGATCCGTGGCTATCAGTAGGTACCTGGAGTCCCGCAAGAACATCGCGGGCAGCGCGTGCGGGCTGGCGGGCCTGGTGCTGACCTTCACGGGGGTGGCGGGCCCGTACTGGCCCGTGGTCGTGGCCGGGCTCTACGGCGCGGGCGCGCTGGTCGCCCCGCCGGAGCGTCCCGCGCCGCCGGACCTGCCGGACCCCTCGGCCCAACTGGACCAGGTGCGGGCGGACTTCGAGGAGGTGCGCGCCTACCTGTCGGACATCGACCTGTCGGTCACGGCGGCGGCCCGGCTGCGTGAGCTGACGGAACTCCTGTCCGCGCTGCTGGACCGCGCCTGGTCCACGGAGCTCCTGACGCACGACCCGGAGAGCGTCCACGCGTTGTCCCGGATCGTGCGCCGGGACCTCCCGGAGGCGGTGGACAGCTTCGCCCGGACCCGCTGGTGGACGAGGATGACGCCGGGCACGGAGTCCCCCGAACTCCATCTGGAACAGCAGCTGAGCTTGATGAAGAAGGACGCCGAGCACCTGGCGGCGGGCCTGCGGGACGCGGAGGCCAGACGGCAGGAGACCCACACTCGCTACCTGGAGGAACGGTCGGACCGTTAGGGACGCGGGGAACGGCGAGGGCCCGCCCTCACCGGGCTCCCGTCGGGGCGGACGGGAAAGGTGAGGGCGGGCCCACAGCCACACACTCCGTTGTGTGCGGCCTCGCCGTACTGAAACCGCGGCCGGCCGTGACGATACAGCTGGTCAGGGCACGATCGGAGCCGGCCGCGGCGTCTTGTCGGGACCTCAGCCCAGGCGCTGCACCAGTGCCCGGTACTCGTCCCACAGCTCCTTCGGGGTGTGGTCGCCGAAGGTGTTGAGGTGCTCGGGAATCAGGGACGCCTCCTCCCGCCACACCTCCTTGTCGACCGTGAGCAGGAACTCCAGGTCGGAGTCGGCCAGGTCGAGGCCCTTGGTGTCGAGGGAGTCCTTGGCCGGCAGGATGCCGATCGGGGTCTCGACGCCCTCGGCCCTGCCTTCGAGCCGCTCCACGATCCACTTCAGGACGCGGCTGTTCTCGCCGAAGCCGGGCCAGACGAACTTGCCCTCGTCGTTCTTGCGGAACCAGTTGACGTAGTAGATCTTCGGCAGCTTCGACTGGTCCTTGCCCTTGGCCACGTCGACCCAGTGCCCCATGTAGTCGCCCATGTTGTAACCGCAGAACGGCAGCATGGCGAAGGGGTCGCGGCGCAGCTCGCCGACCTTGCCCTCGGCGGCGGCGGTCTTCTCGGAGGCCACGTTGGCGCCGAGGAAGACGCCGTGGTTCCAGTCGAAGGACTCGGTGACCAGGGGTACGGCGCTGGCGCGGCGCCCGCCGAAGAGGATCGCCGAGATCGGCACGCCCTTGGGGTCCTCCCACTCGGGCGCGATGATCGGGCACTGCGCGGCGGGGGTGGTGAAGCGGGCGTTGGGGTGAGCGGCCGGGACGCCGGAGTCCGGCGTCCAGTCGTTGCCCTTCCAGTCGGTGAGGTGCGCCGGGGTCTCCTCCGTCATGCCCTCCCACCAGATGTCGTTGTCGTCGGTGAGGGCGACGTTGGTGAAGACCGAGTTGCCCCACAGGGTCTTCATCGCGTTGGCGTTGGTGTGCTCACCGGTGCCGGGCGCGACGCCGAAGAAGCCGGCCTCCGGGTTGATCGCGTAGAGGCGGCCGTCCTCGCCGAACCGCATCCAGGCGATGTCGTCACCGATGGTCTCCACGGTCCAACCGGAGATCGTGGGCTCCAGCATGGCGAGGTTGGTCTTGCCGCAGGCGGACGGGAACGCGGCGGCGACGTACTTGGACTCTCCCTGCGGCGGGGTGAGTTTGAGGATGAGCATGTGCTCGGCGAGCCAGCCCTCGTCGCGGGCCATCACCGACGCGATGCGCAGGGCGTAGCACTTCTTGCCGAGCAGGGCGTTGCCGCCGTAGCCGGAGCCGTAGGACCAGATCTCGCGGGACTCCGGGAAGTGCGAGATGTACTTGGTGGAGTTGCACGGCCAGGGAACGTCCTCCTGGCCCTCCTCCAGCGGCGCCCCGAGGGTGTGGACGGCCTTGACGAAGAAGCCGTCGTCACCGAGCTCGTCGAGGACGGGCTGTCCCATGCGGGTCATGGTGCGCATGGAGACCGCGACGTAGGCGGAGTCGGTGATCTCCACGCCGATCGCGGAGAGGTCCGAGCCGAGCGGGCCCATGCAGAACGGGACGACGTACATCGTCCGGCCCTTCATCGAGCCGCGGAAGACGCCCTTCTCCCCGGCGAAGATGTCCCGCATCTCCCCCGGTGCCTTCCAGTGGTTGGTCGGCCCCGCGTCCTCCTCCTTCTCCGAGCAGATGAAGGTGCGGTCCTCGACGCGCGCGACGTCGGTCGGGTCGGAGGCCGCGTAGTAGGAGTTGGGGCGCTTGATGGGGTCGAGCTTCTTGAAGGTGCCCTTCGCGACGAGCTCCTCGCACAGGCGCTCGTACTCCGCTTCGGATCCGTCACACCAGACCACGCTGTCCGGCTGGGTCAGTTCGGCGATCTCGTTCACCCACGAGATCAGTTCCTTGTGCTGGGTGGGGATGACGGGGGGAGCCGCGATGTCGCGCGCCACGATTGCTCCTAGATGAGGGATTTTTTGTTTGGAGGCCCCGTGGGGGCTGCGACCCGGATGCTTCTCGTGCCTTTTCGGTGGTGACCTTGGCGCTCATCCGGTGCCGACCGCACTCATTTGATCATCTGACTGAAGCGCCCATCTGTCCAGAGGGCATCACAGGTGAGCGGAGTGACGATCGCCACGCTTTCCCGGTACACAGCGCGTTTATTTGCGTGCACTTAGCGTTCAGCCGACCGTTTCTTTACTGGTCAACCCCCGTGAGATGATGGCCACTCTCGGTCGTTCCGCCGCCGTACTCATGCGTAACTTACGGCCCCGTAGGTACGATGCCGGGCATGACGCCGCCCGCCCCCGACGCCGACGCACCGTCCCTGCCTCACCAGATCAAGCAGCACGCCCACGACCTGGCCGAGCCCATCAAGCCGAAGCTGCGCGGCTGGCTCCACCTCGGCATGTTCCCGACCGCACTGATCGCGGGGCTGGTGCTCACCGCCCTCGCGGACTCCACCAGAGGCCGGATCGCCTGCGGCATCTTCGCCCTGACCGCCTGCCTGCTGTTCGGCGTCAGCGCGCTGTACCACCGGGGCACCTGGAGCCCCCGCATGGACGGCGTCCTGCGACGACTGGATCACGCCAACATCTTCCTGATCATCGCGGGCACCTACACCCCGCTGACCATGCTGCTCCTGCCGGGCAGCAAGGGGCGCCTGCTGCTGTGGGGCATCTGGGGTGCCGCGGTGGCCGGCATCCTCTTCCGGGTCTTCTGGGTCGGCGCCCCGCGCTGGCTCTACACCCCCTGCTACATCGCGATGGGCTGGGCCGCGGTCTTCTTCCTGCCCGACTTCATGCGTGCCGGCGGGGTCGCGGTCCTGGTCCTGGTCGTCACCGGCGGCCTGCTGTACAGCGCGGGCGGCGTGATCTACGGCATCAAGCGGCCGAACCCGTCACCGCGCTGGTTCGGCTTCCACGAGGTGTTCCACTCCCTGACCGTGGCCGCGTTCGCCGTCCACTACGTCGGCATCTCGCTGGTGGCGTACCAGCACACATAGACCGTTCCGCGCCGTCGAGGGCCACAGCTGCCGAGCTGTGGCCCTTTTTGCATGCCGAAGTCGATTGACAGTTCATAGCTTTTGAGAGTTACTCTCATTTCATGGAAACCATCACTCCGGACCCCCGTCGCTGGTGGGCCCTGGCCGCCCTCGTCGCGAGCATGCTGACGCTCGGCTTCGACCTGACGATCCTCAACGTGGCACTGCCGACGATGGCCGCCGACCTCGACGCCGGCACCGGCGCGCAGCAATGGATGGCGGACGCCTACGTCGTCGTCTTCGCGGCCCTGATGCTCCCCGCGGGCCTCCTCGGCGACCGGTTCGGACGGCGCCGGATGCTCATCGCGGGACTCGCGGTCTTCCTCTCCGGATCACTGGTCGGCGCACTGGCCGGCGACGTGAACGCGGTCATCGCCGCCCGCGCGCTGATGGGCGTCGGCGGCGCCCTCGTCACCCCGCTCGCGCTCTCCGTGCTGCCCACGCTCTTCGCTCCCGACGAACGCACCAAGGCCGTCGGCATCGTCTCCGCCGCCTCCGCGCTCGGCCTGCCACTCGGCCCGATCATCGGCGGCTGGCTGCTGAACCACTTCTGGTGGGGCTCGGTCTTCCTGGTCAACGTCCCCATGGCCGCGATCGGCATCGCCGCCTGCGTCTTCCTGCTCCCCGAGACCCGCGACCCCTCCTCCCCCAGGGTCGACGCCCTCTCCACCGCGCTCACCGTCACCGGCCTCGGCGCCCTCGTCTACGCGATCATCGAGGCACCCACCCGAGGCTGGGGCGACCCCCTGGTGCTCGGCATGCTCGCCGCGTCCGCCGTCCTGATCGCCGCCCTGGTGCTGCGCGAACGCCGGGTCCGGCACCCCATGCTCGACATGACCCTGCTCACCCACCGCGGCTTCCTCTTCAACACCATCGCCGCGACCCTCGTGAACTTCATCCTCTCCGGCCTGCTGTTCGTCCTCCCGCCCTTCCTCCAGGCCGTCCTCGGCCACGACGCGCTCGGCACCGGCGTCCGCCTGCTGCCGATGATGGGCGGACTGCTGGTCGCCTCCCGTCTCGCCCCCAAGGTCGTCACCCGCTTCGGCGCCCGCGCCACGGTCAGCGCCGGCCTGGTGGTCCTGGCCTTCGCCGGACTCCTGGGCAGCCGTACGACCGTGGACTCCGGCTACGGATTCGTCGCGCTGTGGCTCTCCCTCACCGGCTTCGGCTTCGGTCTCTCGCTCATCCCCGCCATGAACGGCGGCCTCAGCGCCCTGCCCCGCGACCGCGCCGGCAGCGGCTCCGGACTCCTGATGACCATGCGCCAGGTCGGCGGCGCGATCGGCATCGCCCTGCTCGGCAGCCTGCTCGCCGGCACCTTCCGGGACCGCCTCGACGTCACCGGACTGCCCGCCCAGGCCGCCGACACCGCCGGGGAGTCCGTGGTCGCCGCCCACCAGGTCGCCCAGCGCACCGGCTCGGCCGACCTGCTGGCCTCCGCGAACAGCGCCTACGTCCACGGCATGGGCGTCGTCCTGCTGGTCTGCGGCATCGCGGCCCTCGTCGCCGCACTCCTCGCGGCCGCGTTCCTGCCGGGCACACCCCGCCCGGCCGAGACCCCCACGGACCCGGACATGGCTGCCGAGGAGGCCCATGCCTGAGAATGGCACCCATGACGCCCGTACACTCCACTCCCCCCGCTGACCTCTCCCAGCTGGGACTTCGCGAGCGGAAGAAGATCAAGACCCGGACGGCGATCCGCGACGCGACGTACGCGCTGATCGAGGAACAGGGCTACGAGACCACCACGGTCGAGCAGATCGCCGAGCGCGCCGAGGTGTCGCCGTCCACGGTCTTCCGCTACTTCCCCACGAAGGAGGACATCGTCCTCACGGACGAGTACGACCCCGTCATGCTGGAGGAACTGCTCGCCCGGCCGGCGGACGAGCCGTGGATGGAGTCCGTACGGCACATCCTGCACCGCGCCCTCGACGTCTCCGAGGCGGACCACGAGGTGACCCGGCTGCGCGCCCGTCTGATGATCCAGGTCCCCGCGGTCCGCGCCCGCATGATGCAGAGCATGTCCGTCACCGGCCGACTGCTCGCCGGCGCCATCGCGGAACGCACCGGCCGGGACGCGGACGACCTGGAGGTACGGGTCCAGACGATGTCCCTGATCGGCGGTCTCACCGAGGTCTACCAGTACTGGGCGGAGAACGGCATGCGAGACGACCTGCACGCCCTCACCGACCGCGCCCTGCACGTCATGGAACACGGACTTCCCCCGAAAAAGCCCTGAGACCACCGCCCGCCCGCATGTCATCCTGACCCGGTGAGCGCACCCGAGATCCACGTCGAATTCGCCCCGGAGCTGGCCCTGTTCGTCCCGCAGGGACGCCGCCTCGGCGCCACCCCGGTCACCACCGACGGCACCTCCTCCCTCGGCCATGTCGTGGAGTCCCTCGGCGTCCCGCTCACCGAGGTCGGCACACTGCGCGTCGACGGCCACGAGGTGCCGAGGTCGTACGTCCCCGCCGCGGGCGACACCGTCGACGTCCTCCCGGTCGCCCGCCCCCAACAGGTCCCCGGCGCCCCGCTCCGCTTCCTCCTCGACGTCCACCTCGGCACCCTCGCCCGCCGACTGCGCCTGCTCGGCGTGGACACCGCCTACGAGTCCACGGACATCGGCGACCCCGCTCTCGCCACCCGCTCGGCGACCGAGAAACGCGTCATGCTCAGCCGCGACCGGGGCCTGCTGCACCGCAGGGAACTGTGGGCGGGCGCCTTCGTCTACAGCACCCGCCCCGAGGACCAGCTCCGCGACATCCTGGACCGCTTCCGCCCCGAACTACGCCCCTGGACCCGCTGCACCGCCTGCAACGGCCTGCTGCGCGAGGCCACCAAGGAGCAGGTCGCGGACCGGCTGGAGCACGGCACGGAACGCTCGTACGACGTCTTCGCCCAGTGCGACGAATGCGGCCGCCCCTACTGGAAGGGCGCACACCACGAACAGCTGGAGCAGATCGTGGCGAACGCCCTGGCGGACGCTAACCGCCCAACGCCACCCGCAACGCCTCCGCGTCGGTCGTAGGCGCGTCACACGTGAAGTGCCGGCAGACATAGGCGGTGGGGCGGCCGTCGACGAGGACCCGGTCGGCGAGCAGCGGGAATTCGCCGCTGTCCGGGGTCCCCACGGCGACGACCGCCCCCGGCGCGTTCCCCAGAAGTGCCGTACGGTGCAGGGCCTTCGTGGCCTCGTCGGCCGACGCGGGCCCCACGATCGCGACCTCCTTCGGCCCGTCCAGGAACGCCTCCGCGACCGCGAGCCCCCACCCGACGAACCGCGGCACCCGGGGCCCGAGCGCCTTCACCACCCCGAGCGCCTTCTCCGCGCCCTCGCGATGGGGCTCGGACCCGGTCTGCGCGGCATAGGACAACAGCGCCCCCGCAGCGGCCGTCCACCCGGAGGGCACCGCGTTGTCGGTCGGGTCCTGCGGCCGCCGGATCAGCCGCTCGGCGTCGGCGGCGGTGTCGAACAGCGCCCCCTCCGGCCCGGTGAACCGCGTCAGCACATGGTCGAGCAGGAACCCGGCGAAGTCGAGCCAGACCCCCTCCCCGGTCACCGACGCGAGAGCGAGGAACCCCTCGGCCACATCGGCGTAGTCCTCCAGCACACCGGCGTTGGCTCCCACCTGACCGTCCTTGCTGGTACGGGACAGCCGGGCCTGCTCGTCCAGATGCAGCCGTACGAGAAGGTCGGCGGCCCCGAGTGCGGCGTCGACCAGGTCGGGCCGGTCGAAGTAGGCACCGGTCTCGGCGAGCGCGGCGATCGCGAGCCCGTTCCAGGCGGCGACGACCTTGTCGTCCCGGCCCGGGGCAGGCCGCTGCGCCCGCGCGTCGAGCAGCCGCCGCCTGATCGACTCGACCTTCTCCGCGTCGAACACCGTGTCCTGCTGCGGAAGTTGAAGCACCGACTGCCCGTGCTCGAACGTTCCCTCCTCGGTCACACCGAAGTACTGCGCGGCAAGCTCGGCGTCCTGCTCCCCGAGCACCTCACGCAACTGCTCCGGCGTCCACACGTAGTAGGCGCCCTCGACGTGCCTGCCCGTCCCGTCGTCGCTGTCGGCATCCAGCGCGGAGGCGAACCCGCCCTCGGCGGTGCGCAGTTCCCGCACCATGAAGTCGGCGGTGTCGAGCGCGACCCGACGGGCCAGGTCGGAGCCGGTGGCCCGCCACAGGTGGGCGTAGACGCGGCACAGCAGGGCGTTGTCGTAGAGCATCTTCTCGAAGTGCGGCACGATCCAGTCCCGGTCCACGGAGTAGCGGGCGAAGCCGCCGCCGAGCTGGTCGTGGATACCGCCACGGGCCATCCGCTCGCAGGTGTCCTGCGCCATCTGAAGAGCACCCTCGGCACCGGTGCGGGCGTGGTGGCGCAACAGGAACTCCACGACCATCGACGGCGGGAACTTCGGCGCCCCGCCGAACCCGCCGCGCTGCGCGTCGTACTCCCGCGTCAGCCCGAGCAGGGCCGCGGCGAGCTGCTCCTCACCGGGCGCCTGCGAGTCGCCGTAGGAGATCTCCCGTCCGGCGAGATCCCGCACGATCTTCCCGGCGACCTCGGCGACCTCGTCCCGCCGGTCGGTCCAGGCGGCCCGCACCCCCTCCAGCACCTGCCGGAAGGAGGGCATGCCCTGGCGGGGCGAGGGCGGGAAGTAGGTGCCGAAGTAGAAGGGCTCGGCGTCCGGGGTGAGGAACACGGTCATGGGCCAGCCACCCTGCCCGGTGGCGGCCTGCACGGCCTCCATGTAGACGGCGTCGACGTCGGGGCGTTCCTCGCGGTCGACCTTGACGCTCACGAAATGCTCGTTGAGCAAGTCGGCCGTCGCCTGGTCCTCGAAGGACTCTTGGGCCATGACATGACACCAATGGCAGCTCGAATACCCCACGCTCAGCAGAACGGGTTTGTTCGTCTTCCGCGCCTCCTCGAAGGCCTCGGCCGACCAGGGCCACCAGTCGACCGGGTTGTCCGCGTGCTGGAGGAGGTAGGGGGACGTCTCGTGGGCCAGTCGGTTCGGCATGGGGTCCATCCTGCCGCAGTACCCCTCGGGTCGGGCGTCAGGCGTGTCCCGGCGGTGACGTCGGCGAACCCTCCCCGATCACGCCGAGAGCGTTCGCCCTCTCGCCCCGATGCCCCGTCCGCCGCACACTTGACCAAGAAAGCCGTTGCCGCCGGAGGGGGACTGACATGCGGGACAGCCATCGGGCGGAAGCCGAACGGCTGTTGGGGCGGGCCGTGGAGGAGGAGGTGCGGCGATCCGGCGGGCGGGTCGACGGCGCCGTACTGCTCGCGCGGGCCCGGGGATCACTGGACGCGATGGCGCAGACGGCCGCCGAGGAGTACGAGGCCTACACGTGCGCGCTGGACGAGGCGCAGGCCGGGCAGCTGACCTTCGGGCAGCGGTACGCGAAGGAGGCGTCCGGGACTCCCCTGCTGGTGGCCGCGGTCGCGGCCCTGGCCGCCGCGGTCGCCGACCTGGCGCTCGGCACCGACGCGGGCACCGCGCTGGGCGCGGGCGTGGTCGTGGGGGTCGTGGGCGCGGCGGCGACCGTGGTGAAGGTGGCCGGTTCGCATCTGCCGGCCGCGCATCACCGGGCGGGCGCGATGGGCCAGCCCGGAGGTCCGGAACAGCTGCGGCTCCAGTGGCTGACGGCGCTGGAGGTACGGGGGATCCGGCCCTTCCTCGACCAGCAGCGGGTGCTGAGCGCGTCGACCGGTCCGAAGAAGGCCGGCCCGCGACTGCGTGGCACGGACAAGAGCGCGGCGGCCCGGGGAAGGAGCGTGCTGGAGCAGTCGTTCGGTCAACTCCCGGAGCGGATCGGTGAGTTCGCGGGCCGCCGGACGGAGATGGGCCGAATACGGCAGTGGGTGCAGGCGTCGCGTGCGAGCACCGAGACCCGGCCCACGGTGGTCGTGCTGCACGGACCACCCGGCAGCGGACGTACCGCACTCGCGGTCCGGGCGGCGCACGATCTCAAGGACTACTTCCGGGGCGCCTGCGTCGTGGATCTGCGCGGCGACAACCCGGAGGAGTCGCCGCTGTCCACCCGGGACGCGCTGCTGCATCTGCTGAACCGGCTCGGCGCCCCGCGCGAGCAGTTGTTGTTCCGTGAACGTTCCTCCCCGGACCAGCAGGTCAAGCGGCTGAGCGAGCTGTACCACCAGCATCTGACCGGTCTGCCGGTGACGATCGTGCTGGACGACGCCTCGGACCCCGAGCAGGTCCGCACCCTCGTCCCCGAGCGTTCCGACAGCCTGATCCTGGTCACCACGCGCGAGCCGCTGCGTCTGCCGTCGGACCTCGCCGCCCAGGTGCACGAGCTCCCGGTCGACTCCCTGGACGCGGCGGGCGCCGAGGAGCTCCTGGACGCGGCCGCGCAGTCCGCCACCGGCCCCTACGACGCCCAGTCCGCCGACCGGATCAGGGAGCTGTGCGGCGGTCTGCCGCTGGCCCTGCGCATCGCGGGCTCGTCCCTCGGCCCCCGTTCTCCTCGCCAACTCGCCGCGGATCTGGGGGCGTACGGTCCCGTCGGACCCGTCGAACGCGCCCTGTGGCTCCGCTACACCGACCAGTCGGAGCCGGCTCGCCGGCTGCTGCGCCGGCTCGCGCTGGCCGGGCGGTCCTCGCTCGGCGCCGCCGCGGCCGCCGCGCTGCTGGCCACCGACGAGACGGAGGCGACCCGGCACCTGGTGGCGCTGGCCCGCGCGGGCCTGATCGACCACGTGCGCGGCAGCCGTTACCGCGTACACGACGTGGTCCGCGCCTTCGCCCAGGCCCGGCTGCTGGACGAGGAGGAGCCGGCCGAGCGCACGGCGGCGCAGGAACGTCTCATCGTGAACTACGCCGACCTCGCCGACTCGGTGCTGCGCCTGGTCGACGGCAACATGTCGACCCGCTCGGACCGGTTCAGCCCGCACGGCTTCACCTCTCTCGACGAGGCGCTGCGCTGGCTGGACGACGAGTCCAGCTTCATCACGGCAGCGCTGCGGCACGCGGAGGGCGTCGATCAAGGGGCGGTTCTCAACCTCCTGGGCGCGCTGTGCGACTACTGCCTGCTGCGCGGCGACCTCTACCGCCTGGGCGAGATCAGCGAGTTGGCGCAGGCGGTGGACCAGGGGCTGCTGGTCCGTTCGGTGCAGTGGCGCACGGGTATCGCCGCCCGTCAGCTGGGCGAGCTGGACAAGGCGCGCACGACGCTGACCTCGGTGGTCGACCTGTACATGGAGGCCCACCACGACGCGGGCGCCGCGCGCGCCCTGTGCTCCCTGGGCATCACCCTGCACCACCAGGGCCATCTGACGGAGGCGGCGGCGAAGCTGCAGGAGGCGCTGGCCCTCCAGTCGTCTCCCGAACTGGCCACGGACCGCGCCTGGACGATGCACGCGCTGGCGGCCGTCGAGCGTGACCGCGGCCGCGTGGCCGAGTCTCTTGACCTCCTCACCCGTTCCCTGGTCCTGCACCGCGCCGGTGAGTCCGTCCACGGCGAGGCCTGGGCCCACTTCCAGCTCGGCCAGTTGTCCCTGCGCATGGGGGACGTACCGCGGGCGGAGTCGGAGCTCAGAACGGCCCTCGACCTGTACGGCCGTACCCGCGACGCGCGTGGCGAGGCGTGGGCGCTGACCCAGCTGGCGCGGGCCCGGCTGGTGGCCGGTGACCCGTCGGCCGCGGTGGACGGTCTGCGTCAGGCGGCCTCCCTGCACCGCGACAACGAGGACGCGCGCGGTGCGGCGTGGACGGTGTACTACCTGGGCCAGGCGCTGGAGGAGACGGGCAACCTGGACCTCGCGGTCCGTGAACTGGAGCGCTCCCGCACGATGTTCTCCCGCATGCGGGACGTCTACGGTCTGGCCTGCGCCCGCCATCACTCGGCCCGTGTCACCCGTGACCAACGGGCCGCGCAGACCGGCTCGTTGCGCAACTCGGGCTTCGCGCGCCAGCTCCTGGTCGACGCCCGCGCCGACTTCCAGCGCATCGGTGTCGCCCACGGCGAGGCGTGGACCTGCCTCGAACTGGCGGTGGTGGACGCGGGCAACGGCCGTACCCCGCAGGCCCTCGCCCTGTGCGACGAGGCGGCGGCCCTGTTCGCCTCCTACGGCGACCAGCGGGGCGAGGACTGGGCCCGCTTCCTGCGCTGCACGCTGCTGCCGTACGCGGCACCGGGCGGCGTGGAGATCGGCGCCGCGGTCGCCCAGGAGGAGCTCGCGGAACTGGGCCGCCGGGAGCACGGAGCACGGGACGAGAAGCTGGACGACTACGTGGGGGCGTACGGGTTGCTGCTGGAGCGCGGGGTGAACCTGGACGCGGGATGGCAGGCCTGGCGACTGGGCATGGTCCCGAACCGGCATGCACGAGAGGTGATGGGGGTGGGGGCGGCTCCGGCGCGGGGGTGAGACGCACGGCCGTAAACCGCCACCCGCGGCGGTCTCGGTGATCCGGGGGCAGGTGCCTGTGATGCAGGGCGGGCGTGTGCCTCTGTGGTCCAGAGGCTGGGGGTCACGGTGAACCGGAGGGGGCATCTGCCTCGGTGGTCCAGAGGCCGGAGGCCACGGTGATCCGGGGGGCGCCTCGGTGACCCGGAAGGGGCGTCTCAGTGATCCGCAAGCCCGGCGCCTCGGTGACCCGCAAGCCGACGCCCCGGTGACCCGCAAGCCCGATGCCTCGGTGACCGGGAGCCCGACGTCACGGTGGACCACAAGCCAGGCACCTCAGACCCGGAAGCCTGACGTCACAGTGACCGCGAGCCCAACCTCACGGTGGACCAAAAGCCAGCCGCCTCGGCCCCCGGAAGCCAGGCGTCACAGTGAGCCGCACGCCGACGCCCCAGTGACCCGGAAACCGGGCGCCTCGGTGACCCTCACGCCGTGCCCGGGCACGCTCGGACCCGCCGCTGACGGAGTCGTCCCGTCCGCTGCTATACCCGGTCCGGGCACGGCGGATGACGGGAGAGGTGCCCCTCCCGTCCCAGTCGCGTGGTTCAGCCCTTGGCAGGCGAGGCCTTGCCGGACGGGCCCTCGGCGGTGTTCTTGCCGGAGGTCTCGTCCGGGGACTCCTGGAAGTCGACCTTGTTCATGTGCTTGCTCATGGACTTCATCAAGGCCCACACCGCCAGGGCCATCGCCGCGAAGACGATGAAGCCGAGGACGCCGGGGGTGACCTTGTCCTCGTCGACCTCCTTGGCGAGGGTCACGAAGTGCGTCATTGCCAGGCTTGCGCTTGCGCTCATGTCAGGCATTGTCGCGGATGCCCGCAAAGAGGTCGTCCTCGGGGAGGGAGGTATCGACGAGGGACTTCGCGAGCTCGTACTCCTCCGTCGGCCAGACCTCCTTCTGGAGCTCCAGCGGCACGCGGAACCAGCCGCCGTCGGGGTCGATCTGCGTGGCGTGCGCGATCAGGGCCTTGTCGCGGATCTCGAAGAACTCCGCGCACGGAATGTGCGTGGTCAGGGTGCGGTCACGCATCGGCGACTCGTCCCAGCGCTTGAGCCAGTCCCCGTACGGCGACTCCATGCCCCGCTCGATCAGCGCGTGGTGCAGCGCCTCGGTGCGGGGGCGGTTGAAGCCCTGGTTGTAGTAGAGCTTGAGCGGCTGGTAAGCCGGGCCGAACTCGGACTCGGGGAACTTCTCGGTGTCCGCCGCGCCCTCGAACGCCACCATCGAGATCTTGTGGGTCATGATGTGGTCGGGGTGCGGGTAGCCGCCGTTCTCGTCGTAGGTGGTGATCACCTGGGGACGGAACGCGCGGATCTGCTTCACCAGCTCGCCGGCCGCCTTGTCGACATCCTCCAGGGCGAAGCAGCCCTCGGGCAGCGGCGGCAGCGGGTCGCCCTCGGGCAGGCCGGAGTCGACGAAGCCGAGCCACTCCTGCCGGACGCCGAGGATCTCCCGGGCCTCGTCCATCTCCTTCTTGCGTACCTCGTGGATGTGTTCCTCGATGTACGTGTCGCCCTGGAGCTTCGGATTGAGGATGGAGCCGCGCTCCCCTCCCGTGCAGGTCACGACCAGCACGTCCACCCCCTCGGACACGTACTTCGCCATGGTGGCCGCGCCCTTGCTCGACTCGTCGTCGGGGTGGGCGTGCACGGCCATCAGTCGCAGCTGGTCAGTCAAGACTCAATCCTCGTAAGTCGGCGCCCCCGGTGTCTTCGGGCGCGAACGGCGGCTTCTATAGTGACCGAATCGGGGGACGTTTAATTCCACGGTCTTGGTTTCCCAGGAGACGATCATGAGCACGGCGAGCACGCAGCTGCCCGAGGGCCGGTACGGCCGCTCCTCGGACGAGCGTGCCGACCACAAGCTCAAGATCGTCGGCACCGTGCTCGGCGCCTTCCTGCTCGCGTTGATCGGTTACTTCGCCTACCACTACGTCGGCCAGAACAAGATCAGCGGCGAGGTGATCGCCTTCGACGCGAAGAACTCGGCGGTCGAGGTGCATCTGGAGGTCCGCAAGGACTCCGGCACCTCCGGCTACTGCACGATCCGCTCGCAGGCGGCGGACGGCTCCGAGGTGGGCCGGGCCGACTTCCGCTTCGGCGGTGACGCCACCCGCATCGACAAGGTCGTCACACTCCGTACGACGGCCCCGGGCACCACGGCCGAGCTGCTGGGCTGTCACGCCGACTGACGTCACCCCGATACGTGACCGCTGACCTGCGTCGACGTATTTCTGATGGCTTATGTCCTCCCCCTTCGGCTCCTGAATTGTTAGGCTCGTGGTTTCGCCCATCCGTGAAGGAACATTCTTCTGGGTAGGGCGATGCTTTGTATTCCCAGTACCTACGAGGAGCACCTGTGACCCAGACCAGCGAAGACGTCACCTGGCTGACCCAGGAGGCGTACACCAAGCTCAAGGAAGAGCTGGCGTACCTGTCTGGTCCCGCGCGCGAGGAAGTCACCGCGAAGATCGCGGCAGCGCGCGAGGAGGGCGACCTGCGCGAGAACGGCGGGTACCACGCGGCCAAGGAAGAGCAGGGCAAGCAGGAGCTCCGCATCCGCCAGCTGACCCAGCTCCTGGAGAAGGCCAAGGTCGGCGAGGCGCCGACGTCGACGGACGGTGCCGTGGCGCCCGGCATGGTCGTGACGATCGCCTTCGACGGTGACGAGAGCGACACGATGACCTTCCTGCTCGCCTCGCGCGAGTACGCGAGCGCGGACGTCGAGACCTACTCGCCGCAGTCCCCGCTGGGCTCCGGCGTGATCGGCCACAAGGTCGGCGAGGACGCGGAGTACGAACTGCCGAACGGCAAGAAGGCCTCCGTGACCATCCTCAAGGCCGAGCCCTACAACGGCTGACCCCCGCCGACCGTCTGTCCTCGGCGGGCCCCCGGCGCCCTCGCGGCGCCGGGGGCTCTGTCATGCGGTGGCCGAGCGGTACTTGCGGACCGCCAGCGTCCTGAACACGACGACGATCAGGACCGAGTAGATCAGCGAGGCCCAGACCGGGTGCTGCATGGGCCAGGCGGCGGAGGTGGACTGGCCCGGGTTGGCGAAGAGCACCCGGCAGGCCTGGACGGTGGCGCTGAACGGGTTCCACTCGGCGATGTGTCTGAGCCACGGGGTCATGTGGCTGGTGTCCACGAAGGCGTTCGAGATGAACGTGACCGGAAAGAGCCAGATCAGCCCGCTGGAGGTGGCCGCCTCAGGGGTGCGGACGGACATGCCGATCAGGGCGCCGATCCAGGTGAATGCGTAGCCGAGCAGGAGCAGCAGGCCGAAGGCGGCCAGCACCTTCCCGGCATTGGTGTTGCCGTCCGACCCGACGCGCCAGCCGACCAGCAGCGCGACCAGGGCGAGGACGACCAGGGTCAGGCCCGTCTGCACCAGGTCGGCGAAGGTGCGCCCGGTGAGCACCGCGCCCCGTGCCATCGGCAGGGAGCGGAAGCGGTCGATGAGGCCCTTGTGCATGTCGTCGGCGATACCCGCGCCGGAGCTGGCGGTGGCGAAGGTGACGGTCTGCGCGAAGATGCCCGCCATCAGGAAGTTCTTGTAGTCGGTCGCGCTGGTGCTGCTGCCGATCTGCATGGATCCGCCGAAGACGTAGGTGAACAGCACCACGAACATGATCGGCTGGATGAGCCCGTAGATGATCATCTCGGGGATCCGGGACATGCGGATCAGATTGCGCTTGGCGACGACCATCGAGTCCCGGAAGGACTGACTGATGGGGTTCGTGGCCGGTGCGACCCGCGCGGTGTCGGTGACGGCGCTCACTTGGTGGTCTCCTTCTTGTCGCTCTCCTCGTCCTTCGCCTCGGCCACATGTCCCGTCAGGGACAGGAAGACGTCGTCGAGGGTGGGCCGGCGCAGTCCGATGTCGTCAATCTCGATGCCCCGGGTGTCGAGCTCGCGGATGACCTCGGCGAGCAGCTTGGCACCGCCGGTGACGGGCACGGTGAGCTTGCGCATGTGGTCCTCGACCGTGGTGTCGCCCTTGCCGAAGCCGCGCAGGATCTCCGAGGCGGCCTGGATGTGGTCGCGCTCGTGCACGACGACCTCGACGCGCTCGCCGCCGGTGCGGGCCTTGAGCTGGTCGGAGGTGCCCGTGGCGATGACACGGCCGTGGTCGACGACGGCGATGTCGTGGGCGAGGTGGTCGGCCTCCTCCAGGTACTGGGTGGTCAGCAGCAGGGTCGTGCCCCCGGAGACCAGCTGTTTGATGACCTCCCACAGCAGTTGGCGGTTGCGCGGGTCGAGGCCGGTCGTGGGCTCGTCCATGAACATCACGGGCGGGGAGACCACCAGGGCGGCCGCGAGGTCGAGGCGGCGGCGCATTCCGCCGGAGTAGGTCTTGGTGGGTCGGTCGGCCGCGTCGGCGAGGTCGAACTGCTCCAGCAGCTCGGCCGCGCGGGCCTTCGCCGGCTTGGCCTTCATCTGGTAGAGCCGGCCGACCATCTGAAGGTTCTCGCGGCCGGTGAGGTATTCGTCGACCGCCGCGAACTGGCCGGACAGGCCGATGGAGCGGCGCACGGCGTCGGGGTCCTTGAGGACGTCGATGCCGGCGACGACCGCCGAGCCGCGGTCCGGCTTGAGCAGGGTCGTCAGACAGCGGACGGCTGTCGTCTTGCCCGCGCCGTTCGGTCCGAGGAGGCCCAGGACGGTGCCTTCCGGGACATCGAGGTCGACGCCGTCCAGTGCCTTTACGTCTCCGAAGGTCTTGACCAGGCCTTCGGCATAGATGGCGCCTGGCATATGAGTCTCCACGTCGTCGGGGATTCTGGGGAAAGCCTAGGTTTGCGCGGTTTCCTCCGCCCGTTCTTTTCTCCGCGGGCGGCGTGAGCGGCGACACGAGACACACCATAACGCGATGTATCGCGTCTCTCAATGGACTTGCCCGAAAGAGTGATCCTGGCTCCCGGAGGGGTCCTGACCTCAGTCGATGACCGTGTAGCCGGCCTCGCGCAGGGCTCGGCCGACCTCGGCGCAGTGCTCGGGACCCTTCGTCTCCAGGTGCAGCTCGACCTCCGCCTCCGCGAGCCCGAGCCGTGGATCGGTCCGGACGTGGCTCACGTCCAGGACATTAGCGTCGACCACTGACAACACCCCGAGAAGCGTCGCGAGGGCACCGGGCCGGTCCGTCAGCCGCAGCCGTACGGCCAGGTAGCGGCCCTGCGCGGACATGCCGTGCCGCAGGACCCGCTGGAGCAGCACCGGGTCGACGTTGCCGCCGGACAGCACGGCGACGACCGGGCCCTCGAAGGCGCCCGGGTCGCTCAGCAGAGCGGCGACCGGACTCGCCCCGGCCGGCTCGACGACCAGCTTGGCCCGCTCCAGACACAGCAGCAGCGCGGCGGACAGCTCGTCCTCGGTCACCGTGCGGACCTCGTCCACGAGTTCGCCCACGATCCCGAACGGCACGTCCCCCGGCCGCCCCACCTTCATGCCGTCGGCCATCGTCGCCGGGTTCTCGATCGACACCGGGTGCCCGGCCGCCAGCGAGGGCGGGTACGCGGCCGCGCCCGCCGCCTGCACGCCGACGATCCGCACGTCGGGCCTGAGCGCCTTCACGGCGATCGCGACCCCGGCCGCGAGTCCGCCGCCGCCGATCCCGAGGACGATCGTGCGCACCTCCGGGCACTGCTCCAGGATCTCCAGCCCGACCGTGCCCTGGCCCGCGATGACGTCCGGGTGGTCGAAGGGGTGGATGAACACCGCGCCCGTCTCGGCCGCGTACTCCTGCGCGGCGGCCAGGGTCTCGTCGACCACCTGGCCGTGCAGGCGCACCTCGGCGCCGTAGTGCCGGGTGGCGCTGATCTTGGGCAGCGGGGCGCCCTTGGGCATGAACACGGTGGAGCGCACGCCGAGCAGCGTGGACGCCAGTGCCACGCCCTGTGCGTGGTTCCCGGCACTCGCGGCCACCACACCCGCGGCCCGCTCCTCGGGCAGCAGTCCGGCGATCCGGACGTACGCGCCGCGGAGTTTGAACGACCCCGTCCGCTGGAGGTTCTCGCACTTGAAGTGCACCGGCGCGCCCACCAGCTGACTCAGATGGCGGCTGCCCTCCATCGCGGTCGTCCGCGCCACGCCCGACAGCATCTTCTGCGCGCCGCGCACGTCGTCGAGCGTCACCGGCGGCACGGGGTGGGCCTTGCGGTAGTTCATGACTCAAGTCTCGCAGTTCACACGCGCGTGTTCGCGCTGTGACCAACGTCCGAGACGGGTTTGCGCAGCGCCGGTACGGCCCGCCCCCCGGCCGCGTACTCTGTCCCCCAATCCAGCTCCCCCTTCATGAAGTGAGCCTCCGGCCATGCCCACAACACCTGGAATGTCGATGGACATGACGACCGTCGGTGACACCGGTCTTCTCGACACCCTGCAGCACGAGGTGGCGGTCTTCGCCCGTCGTGCCGAACAGACCCGGCTCGGCGGGGTGGGGCAGGTGCGCAACTCCATGGACCGCGCCGCGTACCTGCTGCTCAACCGGCTCGACAAGGAAGGACCGATGGGCGTCAAGGCGCTCGCGGCGAGCATGGGCATCGACTCGTCGACGGTCACCCGTCAGGTGGCGCCGCTCGTCGACACCGGCCTGGTCAAGCGCACCTCGCACCCCGAGGACGGCCGCGCGGTGGTCCTCCAGCTGTCCCCGCGCGGGCAGTCCCGGCTGGAGGAAGTGCGCTCCTCCCGGCGTCAGTTGATGGCCGAGCTGACACACGACTGGGCGCCGGAGGAGCGCGAGGCGTTCTGCACGCTCCTCACACGCTTCAACACCGCCCTCTCCTCCCGGATGGCGGTCCAGGGCGTTCCGGCACCGGAGGCGCAGCCCTCCTAGACACGCGTCCTCCCCAGGTACGCGCACGCGCGTGTGCCGCCCCGCCTCTTGACCGGACGGCCACGCCGGGCCTCATATGAGATCAGGTCCTCGGAGACCGGGATCCTCGGAAACCGGGTCCTCGTGGTCGTACGAAGCCGACGTACGGCCATCCGCAGGCGGGGAGGTGCGGTGCGGCAACGGCAGGCGACCCAGAGCACGCGTCGAGCCCGGGAGTTCGAGGCGTTCGTCGCGGGCGCGGCCGGGCGGCTGCTGCAGGCCGCGACGCTGCTGACGGCGGAGGCCCCGGACGACAACCCGCGCGCGCGACGTCTGCTGACGCTCGCGCTCGCCCACACGTACGCGTGCTGGGACCGGCTGCGCGGCGAGGACCCCTACGACCGGGCCCGCGAGTACCTCGCCCTGCGCTTCGCCCACGGAGCGTGGCGCCGCCACGGCATCCTGCTCGGCGGCCGCACGCACCCCTCCGGTCCGCTGTCCCGGCTGACCCCCCAGGAGCGTCTGGTCCTGGTCCTGCGCCTCTACGAGGGCGTGGCCGAGGAACAGGCGGCGGCCCTGCTCGGTCTGTCGGCGGAACGCGTCCGCGCGATCTGCGACCGGGCGACGGCCACGCTGCTGCACCCACCGCGCGGGCCCTCACCAGCGGTGGTGGGGGCGAAGGTGGCCGCGTCATGAGACACCACGGCCGCTCCGGGAGGCGCACGTGAACCGGACCCAGCGCGAGACCGCGGTGCGGCAGCTCATGGAGCGGGGGACGCCGCAGGTACCGGCGGACCTGTACACGGACTCCGTGCGGCGGGGCTCGCGCATGCTGCGACGCAGGACCGCGGCGCGCCGGCTCATGTGGCTGCTGCTGCTCGCCGCGAGCGTGGCGTTCGTGGTGTGGGCGCTGACCGCGCGCCCCTGGGTGGAGCCGCCGTCCACGACGACTCCACCGATGACGGGCTGGTGAACCCGGTCCGGCCTGCTCGGCCGGCGGCTACCTGGCCAGCGCCTGCTGCAGGTCCTCCAGCAGGTCGTCGACGTTCTCGATGCCCACGGACAGGCGTACGAGGTCGGCGGGGACCTCGAGGGCCGAGCCCGCCACGGACGCGTGCGTCATCCGGCCGGGGTGCTCGATCAGCGACTCGACGCCGCCCAGGGACTCCCCCAGCGTGAAGATCCTGGCGCGGTTGCAGACCTCGACGGCCGCCTCCTCGCCGCCCTCCACCCGGAAGGAGACCATGCCGCCGAAGGACCGCATCTGCTTGGCCGCGACCTCGTGGCCCGGGTGTTCGGCCAGGCCCGGGTAGAGCACCTGCGTCACGCGCGCGTGCCGGGTCAGCATGTCGGCGATCTTCGTGGCGTTCTCGCTGTGCCGGTCCATGCGCACCGACAGCGTCTTGGCGCCGCGCAGCACCAGCCAGGAGTCGAAGGGCCCGGCGACCGCGCCCATCGCGTTCTGGTGGTACGCCAGCTCCTCGCCGAGCGTCTCGTCGGCGGTGACCAGCGCGCCGCCCACGACGTCGGAGTGGCCGCCCATGTACTTGGTCAGGGAGTGCACCACGACATCGGCGCCGAGCGACAGGGGCTGCTGGAGGTAGGGCGTCGCGAAGGTGTTGTCGACGACGAGCTTGGCACCCACGTCCCGGGAGACCTGCGCCACGGCGGCGATGTCGGTGATGCCGAGCAGCGGGTTGGAGGGGGTCTCCACCCACACGGCCTTGGTCTTCGGGGTGATCGCGGCCCGTACGGCGGCGGGGTCGCTGGTGTCGGCGACCGACCACTCGACGCCCCAGCGGGCGACGACCTTCGCGAAGAGGCGGAACGTGCCGCCGTACGCGTCGTTGGGGATGACCACGTGGTCGCCGGGGCTGAGCAGCGTACGCAGCAGGCAGTCCTCGGCCGCCAGTCCGGACGCGAACGCGAGACCCCGGCGGCCGCCTTCGAGGGCGGCGAGGTTCTCCTCCAGGGCGGTGCGGGTGGGGTTGGCGCTGCGGCTGTACTCGTAGCCGCCGCGCAGACCGCCCACGCCGTCCTGCTTGTAGGTCGAGACCTGGTAGATCGGCGGGACCACCGCGCCGGTGAGGGGGTCCGCGGTGTTGCCCGCGTGAATCGCGAGGGTCTCGAAATGCTGACTGATGTGCCTGTCGCTCATGGGCTCCGAGGGTAGTCCGCCCGGAGGACCGATGACGGACGACGGGCTCCCGACGGCCGTACGGCAGGGTTTTCCCCAGGTGTTCGGGCTGGTCCGGAACTGGGCCCGGGGGTTTTCCACAGGGGACGGACCGGGTTGGGCAATTGTCGGCGGCGTCTGGAACTCTTGGGGCATGGAGATTCTCTGGGTCCTGATGGCGGCGGTCCTGCTGGGCTTCGTCCTGCTTCCGTTCCTGCGGCGCGGGCGGGCCGGGATCGAGCAGGTCCCGGCGGGCCACCCGGACGCCGCGGACCCGGCGGACTACGGCTTCGTACGGCAGGAGGAGCTGGACATCCGCATGCCCGGCCCCGACCAGGACCTGCTGGACGTCCTGGACCTGGTGCAGCGCACACAGGACTACAAGGCCGCCTCCCAACTCCTGGCGGGCACCGAGCGGGAGGGCGAGCTGCGCTGGCAGCGCGTGCAGGCCTTCGCCGGGGCCGCCTCGCTGGAGCTTCAGCAGCGGCCGGGCGGGGTCAGCGAGGCGCCGGGCGGGCAGTGGCTGCGGGTGTGGCGGGCCGAGCAGCCCAAGGACGCGGGCGGCGCGGCGGTGCACGCGGAGTTCCTGGTGCAGCAGGCGTGGCGGACGTCGACCCCTGGCACGGACGAGTTCCGGATCATCATGGAGGAGGCGAGGACGGCCTGCGGCGAGGCGGCACTACTGGCTCCCGGCGATCCGGTCCCCTACCTCGTCGAGCTCTCCGTCGCGCGCGGACTGGCCTATTCCCAGGCGGAGTTCGAGCAGCTGTGGCTGAAGATCCTGGACCGCGCGCCGAACCACATGGGAGCGCACCTGGCCGCGCTGCACTACTGGTGCGAGAAGTGGCACGGCTCACGGCAGCTGGCGTACGACTTCGCGGAGGCGGCGGCCGCCCGGGCCCCGCACGGCTCGCTGCTCGCCGCGATGCCGTTGTTCGCGGTCTTCGAGCACCTGCCCGAGGTCAATCTGGTCAGCGGTTTCTACCAGAGCGAAGTCGTGACCAAGGCCGTGCACGGCGCGCTGCACGCCGTCCACTCGGCCCGTGCCGACGACCCGATGCTGGCCCATGTCCGCCACCTGCTGGTCTTCTTCCTGGTGCGCGGCGAGCGCTGGGCGGAGGCCATGAACCAGCTGGTGCACATCGACGGCCACGTCGGCGCCCTGCCCTGGACACTGTCCGCCGACCCGGCCGCGGAGTTCGCGATATACCGGGCGCTGGCAGTGGCGGGCTACGAGGCGAACGGCGGCAGCCCGGCGACGCTGACGCAGTGACGCGGTGATCCCTTCGGGGGCCGTCTCCACACCGGCACCTGCCATCCCTGCCGCCGTGCAGGTCGACGCCGGGCTTGTCGGAATGCGGACCGGCGGGGACCCGTTGTTCTCCCTGCCACCCCGCACCCCTGCCCGGCACGCACGATCGAAGGAGCCCGCGTCATGCTGTTCGGCCGTACGCCCGTCCTGCCCACCGCCGAGCAGGCGCTGAAGGGCCGCTCCGAGCCGGCGTTCACGGTCCCCGACCGGCACACCGTCCTCGGCACGCCGCTGCTCGGCCCCTACCCCGAGGGCTACCAGATCGCGGACTTCGGCCTGGGCTGCTTCTGGGGCGCGGAACGAAAGTTCTGGCAGCTCCCGGCGGGTGTCTGGACGACCCTGGTCGGCTACCAGGGCGGCCACACCGAGAACCCCGTGTACGAGGAGGTCTGCTCGGGTCTCACCGGCCACACCGAGGCGGTCCGCGTGGTCTTCGACCCCGCCCTCATCTCGTACGAGCGCCTCCTGAAGACCTTCTGGGAGTCTCACAACCCCACCCAGGGCTTCCGCCAGGGCAACGACGTCGGCACCCAGTACCGCTCGGCGATCCACACCCACACCCCCGAGCAGGCAGCGGCCGCCGAGGCCTCCCGCACCGCCTACCAGCGGGCCCTCACGGCCTCGGGCCACCGCGGCACGATCACCACCGAGATCCTGCCCGCGCAGGGCCGGACCTTCTACCCCGCGGAGAGCTACCACCAGCAGTACCTCGACAAGAACCCGGCGGGTTACTGCGGAACCGGCGGCACCGGGGTCTCCTGCCCGATCGGCGTGGCCAAGGCCGACGGCTGACGTCATCAGGTGGGCTTCAGAAGGTACGCGCGCAGGGTGCACGGGCGGCAGTCTCGTTCGAAAATGAATGGCTGACGGGGTCGAGGAACCGCACCCTGTACGTCATGGACGAACCGCAACACAGGATCCGCGCGCTGCACACGACATCCACGATCACCGTGTACCAGGCCTACGCCCCGGAAATCGGCCTGCCCGCCGTCCAGGACGGTCGTTTCCCCGCCGCGTGGAAGCGCGACAGGATGACGTGGGTCATCAAGCACCGTTCACAGACCTTTGCCGCCATGTGACCCGTGGGTGACGCTGGCGGCTTTGCACGGATTGCCGGTCAGGGACACAGGTGGGCCAGGAGTTCTGCATTGGCGGGGTACTCCTGTTCCTGGGGGAGGAGTCGGGCAGCTGAGTCCAGTTCGCCGTCCCTGACGAGCGCGTGGATCTCGTGGGCGAGCGGGGTCACGTCGCTGATGGACACGATCCACTCGTCCGCGTAACGCGACGATGCCTCACCCGAGAGCCCCAGTTGCAGCGAGCGGTACGGCAGGGGATGCAGGTGCAGATCGCGTTCGGGATCCCACTGGACACGGGCCGGTGCGCGCTTGAGGTCACGCTGCCAGGTGTCGCGATCGGGATGCAGTCCGCGGACGTAATGCGACAGGCAGGCATGGCGCAGCGCCCAGTCGAAGCCCTCGCGAGTGATCTCGAAGGCCAGGACGGTCTCCTGACTCTCCTTCATGCCCCAGCCGGAGCGGTACATCATCCACATGAAACTGGGTTTGATCCACGTCATGCGGTCAGGCTTCCACGCGGCGGGGAAACGGCCCTTGCGGGCGGCGGGTCCGCCGATCTCCGGGCGGTACGCCTGGTAGACGGTGATCGTGGACGCCGTGTGGAGCGCGCGGATCCTGTGGAGCGGTTCTTCCATGGCGTACAGCGTGGGCTCGGTCAGCTCAGGTGACCACCGATTTTCGACCCGTTGCCCGATCCGACGGAGCACGACGGCCGCAAACGGCAGGCAGTTGCCCGTGCGGGCCAAGTAGCGTCCGGCACATGGAGCGTCATCTCAGCAAAGCCGTACTCGATGGACTGACTCGTCGGGCGCGGTCGTTCATCACCGCGCACAGCATCAGGATCGACGTGCCGCCGGTCGGCCGGCTTGCGGAGCAGTGGCTTGCGCTCGGCGTCCCGCCGGTGGAGATCAACCGTGTGAAGGAGTATCAGGAGCGCTGGGGAGGGCTCGTGCTGCCTCCGGCTCCGCACTATGACGGTGGACCCAGGTATCTGGACTCCGATCTTCCAGAGGGTTCGCCGAACGAGGGATGGTTGTACCCGGCAGGGACCGATCGGACTGCAACCCCCTACTCGTTCATGATCGGACCGGGCGGGGAGTTCGGGGTGTACGGCTATCGCTGGACGCCCCTGCACCGAACCGTCGAGGGGTGGGTGGAGTCCGTCGCTCTCGCCCACCATGCGTCGATGTGGGCGCGGCAGGTCACCAGAGTCACCGGCGATCGCGTCGATGAGATCGCTCTGGACGGCTTCGAGCCGGTCGCGGAGGTCAAGGGGATGACGGACAACTGGTGGAGGGGCAACGACTCCTTGGTCGCCCTGTACGCGGGAGAGGCCGAGTCCCTCTCTGCCCCCTCGTGCCGCACCATGTTGATTTACTCCGGTCTGGATGACTGGGGGCTCTACGGAGGCGTACGGAGCCCTGGAATCCGCCACGCGAAAGGGTCTGTGAACACGCCTTGACCTGGATCAAGCCGTCGTTCCTGTGGATGATGTACCGCTGTGGCTGGGGCGCGAAAGCGGGGCAGGAAACCGTCCTCGCCGTCGAGATCAGCCGTGACGGCTTCGAGTGGGCGCTGCGCCACGCGTGTCTGTCGAGTCATGTCCGCGGGGCGCACCCCGACCGGGCTGCCTGGCAGCGTCAGTTGAAGCGTGCGCCTGCTCGCGTGCAGTGGGATCCCGAGCGGGATCTGCACCTCCGGCCGCTGCCGTACCGGTCCCTGCAGCTGGGGCTGTCCGGTGAGGCCGTACGACGCTACGCGGACGAGTGGACGGTCGCCATCCGCGACGTGACCCCGCTCGCCCACGAGATCCACGCCCTCGTCAGAGGTGGTGACATGGCCTCCGCGACCGGGCTGCTGCCGCAGGAACGCCCCTATCCCGCTGAAGCCGAATCGCTTGCCCACCTCCTGGCGTGACGGCCGGGTTCACCGGACTCCGGACGGCCCGCTCACCACCCGGCCGTCTGCGCGTCACGCGTCTGCGATGCAGACCACCAGCGTCTGCTCGGGCTGTTCGGCCAGGCCCGGTCCGATCGCCATCGCGTTCGCCGTCACTCAGCCCGCGCCGGTCGACGTGAGCGACATCGTCGTACGGCCCACCGCGCAGAGCTGACCCGTGCAGGGCCGACCGGCGCAAAGCCGTCCTCGACCCGTCGGGGAGGGATCATGGTGGGGTGACGGAACTCTCCCCCTACGAGCGGGACTTGCGGGATCGCCTGGCGTCGGTCCCCGTGCTTCCCGCGCCCGTTCCCTGGCAGCCGGTGTTCGACTCCTGCGCCGCGGTCGGAGGGCTGCTCGGGATCGGCTTCGCGACGCACCCGGACACCGGCAACGACCTGGTGATGGTCGTCTCGTCCGACGGCCACGGTCTCTTCGACGCCGTCACCGGCGAGAAGATCGCGCGGGACCGGGATCCCGATCCGGAGAGCAGTACGCCGGACGCGGCCGAGGATCTGACCTGCCCAGGTCTCGGGCCGGTCGCCGACGGCAGGGTGCACATCGCCGGGCTGTTCGGCGGCGGACTGCACGCCACCGCCGAAGGCGGCTGGCACGTGGAGGTCGTCTCGCCGGCCTGGCCCCGCCACCGCGTCCTGCTCTCCCGCGGCGACGGCATGCCCCACCGCGGTCCGCACGGCGAGCGGTGGTGGCACGTCTTCCGCTCCGACTACTCCGAACTCCGGGCTGTCGGTTTCTCCCCCTCCGGCCGCACCCTCGCCGTCGCGACGAGCAGCGACGTGACCCTCTGGACACGGCCGCCGGGTGTGTGACGAGCGTCAGCCCTCCGCACGCGCCGGCAGCCGCCAGCCCGGGCGGGGGAAGTGGCAGGTGTAGCCGTCCGGGTAACGCTGGAGGTAGTCCTGGTGCTCGGGCTCGGCCTCCCAGAAGGGGCCGACCGGCTCCACCTCGGTGACGACCTTGCCCGGCCACAGGCCGGACGCGTCCACGTCCGCGATGGTGTCCTCGGCGATGCGCTTCTGCTCGTCGTCCACGTAGTAGATCGCCGAGCGGTAGCTGAGGCCGATGTCGTTGCCCTGGCGGTTCTTGGTGCTCGGGTCGTGGATCTGGAAGAAGAACTCCAAGAGCGTGCGGTAGTCGGTCTGCTCGGGGTCGAAAAGGATCTCGATGGCCTCCGCGTGCGTGCCGTGGTTGCGGTACGTCGCGTTCGGCACGTCACCCCCGGTGTATCCGACCCGGGTCGCCGTCACCCCCGGAAGCCGGCGGATCAACTCCTCCATTCCCCAGAAGCATCCGCCCGCCAGCACAGCCCTCTGTGTCTGCGCAGCCATCGCTGTCCTCCCATATCTGCTCGCTCGGGCCGGTCCGCCGGCACACCGCCGACAGCCCCTGCCCACTCCCCCCTCAACGCGCGAGGGTGCCGGGCGATTCCACGACCGCCCGGTGACGCAGCCATGGTGCCCCTGTGACGTGGGTACCCATAGGGTGCAACCCGTGACTGCGAACTTGAGTTCCACGAAAGCCCGCGCGGCGCTGCGCACGTCGGCGCGGGCCTCCGCGGAGTTGCTGCTCATATTGCTGATGCTCGCGGTGAGTCTGTGGGTGCTGGGCCGGATGTGGTCGGTCGTGTGGCCGCTCGTGATCGGTCTGCTGCTGACCACGCTGACCTGGCCACCCACTCGCTTCCTGTTGCGCCGCGGGTGGAAGCCCGCTCTCGCCGCGTCGACGGTGACCGTGCTGTTCCTGCTGGTCGCCGCGGGTGTCGTGGCACTGATCGCGGTGCCGGTGGCGTCCCAGTCCGGTGACCTGACCGACGGCGTGGTCGACGGCGTCCAGAAGGTGCGCGAGTGGGCCGCCGGGCCGCCGTTGAACATCGGTGACGCCCAGATCGACAAGGCCTTCGACACCGCGGTCTCCCGAGCGCAGGACGGTCTCGGCAGCATGGTCGGCGCGGTCGTCACCGGCGTGAGCACCGTGGTGAACGGTCTGGTCACCGCCGTTCTGGCGCTGTTCCTGATGTTCTTCTTCCTCAAGGACGGCCCGCGGTTCCTGCCGTGGCTGGCCCGTCAGCTGCCCGGTCGGCTCTCCACCGACGTCCCGACGGTGGCCGCGCGCGGCTGGGACACACTGGGCTCCTTCGTGCGCTCCCAGGCGGCCGTCGGCCTGATCGACGCCGTCCTGATCGGCCTGGGCCTGTGGATCCTGGGGGTACCGCTGGTGCTCCCGCTGGCGGTGCTGACCTTCGTCTCCGCGTTCGTGCCGATCCTCGGTGCCTTCTTCGCCGGCTTCGTCGCGGTGCTCATCGCGCTGGTCTCCAACGGCCTGATGGACGCGCTGATAGTGCTGGCCATCATCGTGGTGGTGCAGCAGCTCGAGGGCAATGTGTTCCAGCCCATGATCCAGAGCCGGGGGCTCGGCCTGCACGCGGCGGTGATCCTGCTGGCGGTGACGTTGGGCGGCAGTCTCGCCGGAATCGTGGGCAGTCTGCTCGCGGTACCGGCCGCCGCGCTGATCGCGGTGATCTGGAACTACGTGCGCGAGCAGCTTCAGGAGCCGTCACAGGATCCGGGCACCGACGAGCCGGAAACCGGCATCGCCACCCCGTCCTGACGAGCGATCCGGCACCTCGTCGAACCCCAGGTGTCAAGCATTTCGGCCTCGTTGAAAATGAACCGCGGCCGCAGCCTCCCCGCCCTACGATCGCCCGCATGCGGATTCAGCGGATATTACGGATGATCGTCATACTCGCCGCGGCCCTCGCCGCAGCGATCGGGGGTGCCGTGGGGACGGCACAGGCCGAGGGAAGCCGGTCCTCTTCCGACCGGCAGTTGCTGTTCTACAACCACTCCTACGGGGTTTTCGACCGGGAGACCGCCGACGCCATCGAACACTCCGACTACCTGAGGGACTTCGCCAACTTCCAGGTCCGCACCACGACCGGTACCGGCGGACAGACCTGGACCGGCCGCTACCTGATGGGCCGCGAGACCTATCTCGAACTGTTCGGGGTCGGTGACATCGCGGGCCAGGACGGCACCCTCGGCTCCGCCGGGCTGGGCCTGTCCACCGAACGGGACGGTGACCTGGCGACGGTCACCGAGCGGCTGAAGAGCGAGGGAGTCGCCGACCCCATCGAGTTCCTCCAGACCCGGGACTTCGGTGACGGGGTGCCCGTGCCGTGGTTCGACGCCATCCTCACCGCCACCGAGTACGACGCCTTCGGGGCCTGGGCGATGGAGTACCGGCCGGAGTACTTCGCCGATCCCCGCAGCAAAACCGAGCCCGCGAGTTTCCCCGGTGACGTGGGCCGGGAGCGTGTCCTGTCCGACGACTACCGCACTCACCTGATGCGTGACGTGACCTCCGTCCGCATCGCGGTGACCGAGGGCGACCTCGCCGACACCGTGCCGCTGCTGCGGGCCGGCGGGTTCGCCGTCAAGAACGTGTCCGGTGGCGGTGTCGTCGCGGAGGGGGGCGGCACCACGATCCGGTTCGACTCCGTCCCGCGTGAACAAGCCGGTTTCCAGCGGGTCGAGATGTCGCTCAACCGGCCTGTGAAGGACCGGCACGTGGAGCAGCTCGGTCACTCGACGCTCACCGTCGGCCCGGGCAGCCGCGCAGTGTGGACATTCGCCGCCAACGGCACTCGATAAGCGGGCGGCGGGCAGCAGGCAGCAGGCAGCAGGCAACGGGTGCGCCCCCGGCGAGGGGCGCACCCCCCGGCCTCAGCCCCCGCTGCCGTACGGCCGCGTCAGAATCTCCAGCCGGTGGCCGTCCGGGTCGTCGAAGTACACGCCCCGGCCTCCGTCGTTGTGGTTGATCTCGCCGGACCGGTGGTGGAAGGGGTCCGCCCAGTACGGCAGCCCTGCCTCCCGGATCCGGGGGAAGATCATGTCGAAGTCGTCCTCGGAGACGAGGAACGCGTAGTGCTGCGGCGTGATCTCGTCGGTCGTGTCCATGTAGTCGAGGGTCACGCCGTTGGGGATCTCGACCGGGACGAAGGGGCCGTACTGCGGGCTCACCGCCAGCCCCAGGATGTCGGCCAGGAAGCGGGCCGAGGCTCGCTTGTCGCGCGCGGTGACGATGGTGTGGTTCAGCTGAACGGTCATCGCTGCCTCCTCGTTCAGACCATACCCCGGGACCAGTTAAGGTAAGGCTTGCCTTAGCAAACCTCAGCCCTCAGTACTTCCCCGGAGTAGTCGTGCGTGCAGCAGCAGTGAAGGCCGTCGTGGCCGCGACCGTCGTCGGAGGGCTGCTTGCCGGCTGCTCTGCGTCCTCGTCGGATACGGGCAAGAGCAGCGGCAAGGGTGACCGCAACTCCGTCAGGGGCGCTTCCGCGGGCCCCTCCGCCGCACCGAGCGCGCTCGCCGACGGCATGGGTTCCGACCAGGAGGCCGACGGGGCCTTCCCGCGCACGGTCACGCACTTCGAGGGCAGGACCACGGTCAAGGTCCAGCCGAAGAAGATCGCCGTGCTCAGCACCGGGCAGCTCGACGACCTGCTGTCCCTGGGGGTCGTCCCCGCGGCCACCACCCGCGCCGACAACGCCGGCCTCGTGCCCGGCTATCTCGCGGACGCCTTCCCGGCGTACAAGAAGCGGCTCGCCGGCATGACCGACGCCGGTACGCGCCAGGCGCCCAACCTGGAAACCCTCGCCGCCGCCAAGCCCGACCTCATCCTCGCCAACGACTCCCTCGGCGACCTCTACCCCAAGCTGTCGAAGATCGCGCCCACCGTGATCACCGCGGGCAACGGCATCAACTGGAAGCGCGACCTGCTGCTCGTCGGCGACGCGGTCGGCAAGGGCGAGGCCGCGCGGAAGCTGCTGGACGGGATCGTCGCCGACGCCCGCGCGAAGGGGCGGAAGATCGAGGGCGACCCGGCGGTCTCCATGGTCCGCTTCACCCCCGACCGCACCCGGATGTTCGGCGTCTCCTCCTTCACCGGTTCCCTCGCCGTCGACATGGGGCTCTTGCGGCCCAAGTCCCAGCAGTTCCACGCCATTTCGCAGGACATCGGCGCGGAGAGCATCGACACGGCCGACGGCGACTGGATCTTCTACTCCGTCCAGGGGGACGCGTCCAGGACGGACGCGGCGAGCATCGTGGCCGGGCCGCTGTGGAAGTCGATGAAGGCGGTCGGGGCCGGGCAGGCCGTGAAGGTCGACGACGACCCCTGGTACCTCAACGCCGGGCCGACCGCCGCTCGGCTCGTCGTCTCCCAACTCGCCGACGCCCTCGGCAAGTAGTCGCGTGATACGTCGTCTCGCCTGGCCGGCGGCCGCCCTCGCGGTGACCGCCGCCGCGGCCCTCAGCCTCATGGTCGGGACCCGGGCGGTGCCGCTGTCCGCCGTGGTGGACGCCGTGCTGCACGGCGGCGGGTCGCCGGACGCACTGGTCGTACGGTCGCTGCGGATGCCGCGGACCGAGATCGGGCTGACCGCGGGGGCCGCGCTGGGGGTCGCGGGAGCCGCGCTCCAGGCCGTGACCCGCAATCCGCTCGCCGACCCCGGCATCCTCGGACTGAGTCAGGGCGCGGCCGCGGGGGTCGTGGTCGCCATCGGGCTCGGGCTCGCGAACGGGTTCTCCGGGTACGTCTGGTACGCCTTCGTGGGGGCCGTCCTCGCCGCCTGTCTCGTGTACGGGATCGCGGCGCGTGGGCGGGGCGGGGCGTCGCCGGTGAAGCTGGCACTCGCGGGGACGGCGTTGTCGGCGATGACGGCCGGGGGCACGACCGTGGTCCTGACGTCGAGTGCGGCGACCCTCGACCAGTTCCGGTTCTGGCAGGTGGGGGCGTTGAGCGGGCGGGACGCGGGGACGGTCGTACGCATGCTGCCGTTCCTCGTCGTCGGGGCGGTGCTGGTGCTGGGGTGCGCCCGGGGGCTGGACGCGTTGGCGCTGGGCGACGAGACGGCTCGGGCGCTCGGGCACCGGGTCGCGTGGGTGCGGGGGGCCGCTGCGCTGGGGGCGGCGCTGCTGACCGCGGCGGCGGTGGCCGCGGCGGGGCCCATCGCGTTCGTCGGGCTGGCGGTGCCGCACCTTGCCAGGCGGCTCGTCTCGGGCGGCCACCGGGCGGTGCTGCCGCTGTCCGCGTTGCTGGGGGCCGCGTTGTTGGTCGGGGCGGATGTGGCGGGCCGGGTGGTGCGGGCCCCCTCGGAGGTGCCGGCCGGAGTGATGACCGCGCTGGTGGGGGTGCCGGTGCTGGTGTTTCTCGTACGGCGTCGGGGGGCCGTCTCGTGAGAGGTGTTCGGCGTACCGGCGCGCCGACGGATGTGCGTCAGCGTGTGGTCGTGGACCTGCGCGACCCGCACCCACCGAGCCGTGGCCGCCGGACGGCGACTGCCGTCCTGCGCCCCCACCCCCGCCTCTCCTTCCTCGTCCACCGTCGTTCCGTCGGCGTGGCCCTCGGGCTTCTCGTGCTCCTTCTCGCCGTCATGGCCGTCTCCACCTGCCTCGGGCAGACCTACGTCTCCCCCGCCGAGGTGTGGCGCACCCTCCGTACCGGAGCCGGGCCGTACGACCTCGTCGTCAATGAGCTGCGCGTCCCCCGGATCGTGCTCGGCGCTCTCGTCGGGGCCGCGCTCGGGGCGGCCGGGGCGCTGGTGCAGACCGTCACCCGGAATCCGCTGGCCAGTCCCGACGTCATCGGCGTAGGGCATGGGGCGGCCGCGACGACCGTGATCGCCCTCGCCACCGGGGCCGTCTCCTCCCCCGGCGCCATGCCCCTCTTCTCCGTCGCCGGCGGTCTCGGCGCCGCCGCCCTCGTCTACGTGCTCGCCTGGCGGCGCGGTATGCAGGCCGGCCGGTTCGTGCTCGTCGGCGTCGGGATCGGGGTCGCCCTGTCCGCCGTCGTGCAGCTGTATCTCGCCGACTCCGAGCTGGAAGCCGCCGAGCAGGTCAAGCTGTGGCTGGCCGGGAGTCTCAACGGGCGCGGCTGGGAGCAGGCCGGGCCCCTGGGCGTCGTACTGCTGTCGGCTCTGCCCGCGCTGGTGTGGGCGGCCAGGGCCGCGCGGCCGCTCGGGCTCGACGCGGACACCGCTGCCGCGCTGGGTGTACGGGTGGACCGGGTGCGGCTCGGGCTGACCGTGCTCGGGGTGGTGCTCGCCGCGACCGCCACCGGGGCCGCCGGGCCGATCGGGTTCGTCGCGCTGACGTCGCCGCAGCTGGCCCGGCGGCTGACCCGCACGCCCCAGCTTCCGCTGCTGTGCTCGGCACTGACCGGCGCCCTCGTCCTGGTGGCCGCCGATCTCGTCGCGCGCACGCTGCTGCCGCCGCTGGAGATCCCGGTCGGGGCGCTGACCTCGCTGGTCGGGGGGCCGTATCTGCTGTGGCTGCTGGGGCGGCGGAGCGCCGTACGGTGAAGGGCCGTGCCGGGGGGTCGCGCGCCGTGGGTCGAAAGGGCCGTGCCGGACGGCTGTACGCCGAAGGGCCCCGGTACGGAACCGGGGCCCTTCGGCGAACCATGTGTGTCAGATCGTCGCCGTGTCGATCACGAACCGGTAGCGGACATCGCTGTTGACGACGCGCTCGTACGCCTCGTTGATCTGCGACGCGGCGATCAGCTCGATCTCGGAGCCGATGCCGTGCCCGGCGCAGAAGTCGAGCATCTCCTGGGTCTCGGCGATGCCGCCGATCATCGAACCGGCGAGGGTCTTGTTGCCGCCGATGAGCGAGAACAGGTTCAGCGCGATCGGCTCCTCGGGGGCACCGACGTTGACCAGCGCGCCGCCCGTCTTGAGCAGGCTCAGGTAGGCGCCGAAGTCGAGGGGCGCCGAGACCGTGGAGAGGATGAGGTCGAAGGAGCCGGCCAGCTCCTTGAAGGTGTTCTCGTCGCTGGTCGCGTAGTAGTGGTCGGCGCCCAGCTTCAGGCCGTCGTCCTTCTTGCGCAGGGACTGCGACAGGACGGTGACCTCGGCACCCAGCGCGTGCGCGATCTTGACGCCCATGTGGCCGAGGCCGCCCAGGCCGATCACGGCGACCTTCTTGCCGGGGCCGGCACCCCACTTCTTCAGCGGGGAGTAGGTGGTGATGCCGGCGCACAGCAGCGGGGCGGCCTCGTCGAGGGACAGGCCCTCGGGGATGCGGACGACGTAGTTCTCGTCGACGACGACCTTCTCGGAGTAGCCGCCGTAGGTGGGCTCGCCGTCCTTGCCGATGCCGTTGTACGTGGGGACGTTGCCCTGGAGGCAGTGCTGCTCGATGCCGGCCTTGCAGTTCTCGCACTCACCGCAGGAGTCGACCATGCAGCCGACGCCGACGCGGTCGCCGACCTTGTACTTGGTGACGCCGGGGCCGACCTCGGCGACGATGCCGGCGATCTCGTGGCCCGGGACCATCGGGAAGATGGCCTCGCCCCAGCCCTCACGGGCCTGGTGGATGTCCGAGTGACAGATGCCGGCGAACTTGATGTCGATCAGGACGTCGTGCTCACGGACCGCCCGGCGCTCGATGGTGGTGCGCTCCAGGGGAGCCTTCGCGGCGGGGGCGGCGTATGCGGCGACAGTGGTCATGCCGGGGTTTCTCCTAGCGAGGGGGTTCGTGCCCGGCTGCCTTCTGTCCATCCGTCCGGGCACGTTCTCCAGAGTGCCCCGCACATCACGATCCACCCAGGTCACCGCTTTGCGTACGTTCGCTGGTCCTACTACTGGCGGGGACAGGATGGTGAGCGTACGACCGTGAATACTTGACGTATGGACGAGATGGCCGAGGCACTGCCCGGAAGCGGCTCACTGGACCGGCGTGCCGAGCTCAGCGAGTTCCTGCGCACCCGGCGGGCCCGGCTGAAGCCGCAGGACGTGGGGCTGCCGGACTTCGGGCGGCACCGCAGGGTGCCGGGACTGCGCCGCGAGGAGCTGGCCCAGCTGGCGGGTGTCTCCGTGGCGTACTACACGCGCCTGGAGCAGGGCAACGGGCGGAACGTCTCGGCGGAGGTCCTCGACGCGATCGCCCGTGCCCTGCGGCTGACCGACGCCGAGCACGCGCACCTGACGCATCTGGCGAAGCCGAAGGAGCACAAGAAGAAGACCACCGCGCGTACCGAGCAGGTGCGCGGGGCGATCAGGCACCTGCTGGACTCCATCGAGGTCCCGGCGTACGTCTCGGGGCGCCGGTCGGACATCGTCGCCTGGAACCGGATGGCGGCGGCGGTCTTCGGGGACTGGGCGGAGCTGCCGGCGCAGGAGCGGAACTGGGCGCGGCTGATCTTCCTGCGGCCGGAGTACCAGGACCTGTTCGTGCCGTGGGAGCAGAAGGCCAGTGACGTGGTGAGCTACCTCCGCATGGACGCGGGCTGCCATCCCGACGACCCCCGGCTGTCCGCCCTCGTCGGGGAGCTCTCCGTGAAGAGCGAGGAGTTCAGGCGTCTGTGGGCCATGCACGACGTCAAGGAGAAGAGCTACGGCGCCAAGCACCTGCGTCATCCGCTGGTCGGCGAACTGACCCTGCACTACGAGTCGTTCCCCCTGTCCGACGGCACCGAACAGGTCCTGATCACCTACCACGCGGAACCGGGTTCGCCGTCCGCCGACGCCCTGCGGCTGCTGGCGAGCTGGGGCACGGACGCCACCCGCGTGGGTGAGTCCGCCCGCCCCTGACCCGGCGCCCGCTCAGCCCTGGTACGGCGGGGCCGCCCCCCAGTTCCACTTCGGCACGGGCTGCTCCGCGGGCGGCGTGGCGTCCGGCCCCGAGAAGTGGACCGCGAGCCGGGTGCCCCACTCGACGTAGGCGAGGAACGCCGAGCGGAACGCCGCGTCGGTGGGCAGCCCGGCCTCGTCGGCGGCGTCCTGGATGAGGTTCACCCAGCGGCGGCGCTGCTGCTCGGTGATGTCGCGGCCCAGGTGCTTGGCGACCATGTGGCCGTGGCCGCCCTGGGTCTCCGAGTAGGCGGTCGGCCCGCCGAAGACCTCCGCGAGCCACAGGGCGACATGCTCGGCGTGCTCGGGGGCAAGGCCCGCGAACACCGGGGCCAGGAGGTCGTCGGCCAGGACCTTCTCGTAGAACACCGTGGTCAGCCGGCCGAAGGCCTCCGCGCCGCCCGCCCACGCGAACAGGGTGGGCACGGCGGCGCCCCGGCCACGGACCGTCGTCGGTTTGTAGTGGCGCATCTCCTCGATGTTCTCGATGTACGGCCGGATCGCGGCGAGGAAGTCCGGGAACAGCTCGGACTTCCGGAAGCCCTCCAGATGGTCCTCGGTGGAGGTCCAGGTGATCCGCAGGACGAAGTGCTCGAAGTCCTCCTCGCACCGCGCCAGCTCGAAGTCGACGCACTGCGGGGCCGCCGCCAGCTGGACCGAGGCGTGGGTGTAGGCGGACAGGAACTCCGGCGAGCGGTCTTCAGGGATGCGGTAGCGGATGTACTCGACGGTTTCTGTGGTCATACGGCCACTCAAACACGGGCGGTCGCCGGAAGCCGCTCTTCCGGTGATCGGATCGCGGTCGCTGATCAGAGTTGTCGCTCGGAGTCGCCGGTCAGCGGCCCTGGACGGCCGGCTGACGCACGCGAAAGGCCCGCCGGAAGCGGTGTGCTTCCGGCGGGCCTTCCGACTACCGCTTCCTACAGGTCACTTCCCGTAGTACGCGTTGTAGATCGAGATCGTCGACTTGTTGCCCTTCTTGTCGGCGATCTTGGCGTGGAAGGAGATGGCCTTCCCCTTCGCCGGGTTCTTCACAGTGATCTTGCCGCCCGAGACCGTGACCTTCTTCCAGGTCTGGCCGTAGTCGTACGACACGTACACCGCGAGGGACTTCAGGTTGGAGCCCTTCGCGGAGCCCTCGACGGTCACCGGGATCTTGACCGTCTTACCGGCCTCGACGCGGCTGTCCAGACCCGTGGTCGCGTTGAAGCGGACCGTGGAGGCGGGCAGCTTGGTGAGATCGGCCGACTTCTTGGACGCGAACGTCCAGCTGGCGTCGATCCGGGTGGAGGCCGCCGCGACCTTGACACTGCGCTTGACCGAGGTCGTCAGCTTGTAGTTGGCCTGGCCGGCCGGGACCTTGAAGGTCTTCTCGCCGAACAGCGGGTCGTCGTTCGAGCCGACCTTGACGCCGTTCTTGTACAGCGTGGTGTTGACCGAGGTGAACACCGAGGAGCCGGCGTGGCCCTGGCCGTCCGCGAACAGCGGGAGGGAGCCGAAGATCTCGTTGCCGTCGCGGTACAGACCGAAATCGGCGTTGAGATGCGGGCCGAAGACCGCGGTGTTGAAGGTCTTCGCGTAGGACTTGCCGCCCTGGAAGGACTGCGCGGCACCCAGGGTGTAGTACGCCTCGGAGAGCGGGAAGCCCTCCTCGTCGACACCGCCGGACTGCTCGAAGTCCATCTCCCACTTCACACCGCTGGGGGTGGACAGGTGCAGGGTGCGGGTGCCCGGCAGGGTCTGCTGGATACCCATCGAGGAAGCGGAGAAGGAGCCGGGCAGCCAGCCGACGGCGTTGATCGAGCCCTTCTTGTCGCTCGCCGCCGCGCCCATGCCGACCTTCACCTTGGCCAGCTCGCTCGCCTTGTAGTGCTTGGTGTACCCGGTGGCGAACTGCTTGACCTTGCCGCCGGCGACGGTGTCGTACTGCTCGGTGGCGCCCTTGCTCCAGTGGCCGTCGAACTGCTCGCTGAGCGAGCCGTCGGTCACCTGCGGACCGAAGTGGGCGGTACGGAAGCCCGCGTACGAGTCCAGGAACCAGCCGAAGCCGTAACCGCCGTCGGGCGTGTCGATCTGGAAGCCGGGGGAGGCGAACTCAGACTTGGCGGCCGTGTCCGGCACGGTGATGTCGACCGGCTTGGCCTTGCGCGCGTCCAGCGTGACCGTCGTGTTCTTCGTGACGTTCAGCTTCGGCTGGACCAGCCAGTCGGCGCCCTTGCTGAAGTCCTCCGGGTCCACGAAGTACGCGGAGTTGAGGACGTAACCGCCCTTGGGCACGCGGACGGTGACCGAGCCGTCCTCGTCGTACGGCGAGTACCACTTGCCGTTGGCGAGGCCCGAGATGCCGTACAGGTCCGCGCTGTAGTTCTTGGCCGGCTTGCCGTCGCGGTCGAGTACGTTCAGCGTGACGTCGTAGGACTCGACCTCCCGCTGCACCGCCGCCGCCGTACGCACCGTCTGGCCGCCGCCCGTCGCCGTCACGTACGCCGAGTAGGCGCCGTCGAGCGTGCCGCCCAGCTTGGAGTTGACGGTGAGGGGGACGGATGCCGTGCCGCCGTTCGCCGGGACCGTCACCGTGGTGGCACCCAGCTTGAAGAAGCCGGCCGGAGCGGCCTGGCCCTTCGGGTTGGTGGCCGTCGACGACAGCTTCAGCGTGACGTCCTTCGTACCGAGGTTGCGGTACGTCACCTGCTTGGTGTCCGGCTTGTCGTCGGTGTGCGGCCACTGCTGGGTGCCGAAGCTCACCGAGACCGGGTCGGCGATCACGGACTGCGTGATGGCCTTGTCGACCTGGATACGGCCCGAACCCTGCTGGAACGGGGTGTACTTGCCGCCCTTGGCGGAGCCCGTCAGGGCGCCCTTCAGCTCGGCGTAGCCCCAGTTCGGGTGCTCCTGCTTGAGGATCGCCGCCGCGCCCGCGACATGCGGGGTCGCCATCGACGTACCCGAGATGGTCAGGTAGCCGGGCGGCTTCTCGCCGACCTCCTGGTCGATGAGGCTGCCCTTGGCCGCGGCTGCGGTGATGTCGACGCCGGGCGCGGTGACGTCCGGCTTGATCGCACCGTCGCCGGTGCGTGGGCCGGTGCTGGAGAAGTCGGCCAGCTTGTCCTTGTCGTCGACGGCGCCGACGGTGAGCGCGGCGTCCGCGCTGCCCGGCGAACCGACGGATTCCGGACCCGAGTTGCCCGCGGCGATGGCGAAGAGGATGCCCTTCTCGGCGGAGAGCTTGTTGACCTCCGCCTCCAACGGGTCGATCTCCGGGGTGTCGCCGCCGCCCAGGCTGAGGTTGACGACGTTGGCGCCCTGCTCGGCCGCCCACTCCATGCCCGCGAGGATCTGCGAGTCGTCGCCGTAGCCGTCGTCGCTGAGCACCTTGCCGTTGAGCAGCTTGGCGCCCGGCGCCACACCCTTGTACTTGCCGTTCGACTTCGCGCCGGTACCGGCCGCGATGGAGGCGACGTGGGTGCCGTGGCCGAACTTGTCGGTCGCGTCGGCGGAGGTGGAGAAGTTCTTCGCCGCGATCACCTGGTCCTTGAGGTCCGGGTGGGTCGCGTCGATGCCGGTGTCCAGGACGGCGATCTTGACGCCCTTGCCGTCGTAGCCCTTGGCCCAGGCGGTCGGCGCGCCGATCTGCGGCACGGACTTGTCGAGGCTGGCCTTGCGGACGCCGTCGAGCCAGACGTGCGCGATGCCGGAGGCGGTCTTGTCGCCGTTGGTGACCGCGTCCCACAGCTCGGGCGCGTCCTCCTTCGGCGTCTGCACCGCGTCGGCGTTCAGGGAGGTCAGGGAGTGGCGGAGCGTGCCCGCGTCCCGGACGTCGTCCTTGGCCGCGGTCGCCGCGCCCTTGTAGCCGACGATCACCTTCAGTCCCTTGCTCTGGGACTTGCGGGTGGCGGCCTTGTTGAGCTCGGTGACGTCGAACAGCCGCTGGTCGAGCTTGCCGCTCGACACCAGGCGGACGACGTCGGACGGCAGCACATAGGTGTGGCCGTCGGCCTTGCGGAGCTGCACCGGTATGTGCTCACGGCCCTTCGCGGGCTCAAGGCCCACGACGCGGCCCTTGGCGTCCACGACGACACGGTCACCGGTGATCAGGGTGATGCGGTGCTTGGGCGTGAGCTGCGCCTTGTTCGACTGCGAGACACTCGCGGTCTGTTGCGCATCCGCCGACGCCGGGCTGGTCATGCCCGCCGCGAGCGCTACCGCGGCCGCCGTGGCGATCGTGGCCGCGCATGCCTTTTTCACTTGTCTGCGCAAGTTTCCCCCTTGCAGAAGGACCGGGTGAATTCCCCGTTCACCCGGGCGGGGGGAGAGTCGCACGCGTATACGTGCGCCCCCCGGCTCTCGCAGTATGCCGAGGGGTGATCACGACCTCAATAGACAACTCCCCGACAGCAAAGTCTGTTACAAGACTGCCGGATTCAGGGGGAGTTGAGGCTGCTCGCATTCACTGGTTCAGGAGGCGGCGTTCTCCTTCACCGTGATCCTGCCCTTGCGGATCGTGGCGAGGCGGGGGGCCTTCTTCGCGATGGCGGAGTCGTGGGTGACCATGATGAAGGTCAACCCCAGCTCCTTCCACATGCGTTCGAGTACGTCCATGATCTCGTCGCGCATCGACTCGTCCAGGTTGCCGGTGGGTTCGTCGGCGAGGAGCACCTTCGGCTCCTTGACGAGGGCCCGGGCGATGGCGACGCGCTGCTGCTGGCCGCCGGACAACTCGGAGGGCAGATGCCTCAACCGCTCCCCGAGCCCGACGGAGGCGAGGGCCTCGGCCGCCCGCTCCCGCCGCTCCTTCGTCTTCACGCCGAGGGGTACGAGGGCGGTCTCCACGTTCTCCTGGGCGGTGAGGGTGGGGATGAGGTTGAAGGACTGGAAGACGAAGCCGATGTTCTCACTGCGGACCCGGGTCAGCCTGGCCTCCGACAGCTTGGCCAAGTCGGTGCCGTCCAGCACGACTTCGCCCTCCGTGGGCTTGTCCAGTCCGCCGAGCATCTGCAGGAGGGTGGACTTGCCGCCGCCGGTGGGGCCCTGGATGACGAGACGGTCCCCGTCGGCGATGGTGAGGTCCACACCGGCGAGCGCGTCGACGGTGTCCTTGCCCCGGGTGTAGCGCTTGGTGACGCTTCTGAGTTCGTACATGGTGAGCTCCTGGGGTGGTGGGGGTTCGGGGTGGTGCGGGTTGTGCTCGGCTGTGGCGGTCGGTGGGGGCTGGTCGCGCAGTTCCCCGCGCCTCTACGGGGGCACGGTGGGAGCCTGCGTGACGGAGCCCACCCAGGGGCGCGGGGAACTGCGCGACCGGCCACGAACGCTCCCGCGGCCGCGAGACCGCAGGACGAGGCACATCCGTGGGCGCGGCCGGTACCGCAGCGGACGCCCGCTACTCGACTCGGCGCAACGCGTCCGCCGGCCGCAGTCGCGACGCGCGCCAGCCGCCGAACGCTCCCGCGATGAGACCGCCCGCCACCGCCAGACCCACCGCGATCGACACCGTCGTCAGACTGACCGGGGCCGTCAGGGCCACGTCCAGGGTCCTGGCGGCCGCCTGTCGGCCGGGGCCCCCGAAGCCCCCACCGCCGGGACCACCCGCGCCGCCACCGCCGCCACGGCCCAACTGGGCCTGCAGCGTGGGACTGATGGCGGTCACGACGTACGCCCCCGCGAGACCGAGCCCGATTCCCAGCGTCCCGCCGAGCAGCCCGTTGACCATCGCCTCGCCGACGACCTGCCGGGTCACCCGCCCCGACTTCCACCCCAGCGCCTTGAGCGTGCCGAACTCCCGTACCCGGCGCGAGACAGCGGAAGAAGTCAGCAGACCGGCCACCAGGAATGCGGCGACCAGCACCGCGATCGACAGCCACTTGCCGACATTCGTCGCGAGGGACGACGCCGTCGACAGCGATCCCGACACCGTGTCCGCGAGATCCGCCGAGGTCGTCACCGTCGTACCCGAGACGTTCTTCTGGATCGTCGACTTGACGGAGTCGATCTTCTGGGAGTCGGTCGCCTTGACGTAGATCGTGGTGACCTTGTTCTTCGAGTCGCTGAGCGTCTGCGCCTGGGTGAGCGGGACGTAGACGTTGGCCGCCGCGTCCCCGCTGTCCGCGGTGGCGATGCCGATCACCTTGAACTTGACGCTCTTGATGGTGACGGTGGAGCCGACCTTGAGCTTCTTCTCCTTGGCGTACGCGGAGTCGACGACGGCGACCTTGGCGTCGGTCTCGGTCGCCGTGAACGTACGGCCGCTGGTGATCTTGGAGGAGGTCAGCGGACCGAGGGCCGCCTTGGTGACGTCGGTGCCGAAGACGGAGTAGTTGTCGACGTCGAAGTCGGCGCCGCCGCCCTGCACTTCACCCTGGGGCTGGCCGGTACCGCCGCCGTTCCTGCCGAAGCCGCCTTCACCGCCCCCGTTGCCGTTCTGCTGGAACTGGCCGCGCGTGAACTGGCCGTTGATCTTGATGACCTGGAGGCTCAGTCCGCCGACCGCGTCCGAGACGCCGGTCTGCCCGTCGACCTTGGTGACCGTGGCCGCGGACAGGGTCTGGAAACCCTGCACCATCACGCGGTCGCTGCTCTGCTCCGCGTCGGACCCGTTGTCCTGCGCGTCGAACCGGAAGCGCGGCCGGTCCGACGAACTGGCCTGCGGCTGGGCGGCCTTGGTGACCGTCATGTCGGTGCCCAGTCCGTACAGCGACTGCAGGACCTTGTCCTGGGCCTTCCCCATGCCGGACGACACGGAACTGACCACGATGACCAGCGCGATCCCGAGCGCGAGCCCGGAGGCGACGACGAGGGCCGCCTTTCTGCGGCGGCGCAGTTCGCGCCTCAGGTAGGTGAAGAACATGGCCGCAAGCTAGGTACGGCGCGTGATGACTCCATAAGGTCCGAATAAGAGCTGCATGAGAAGCCTGTCCGGTAGCCAGGGACGAACCCTCACACACCTGTCAAGGCGGGACCGTTCAAGCCGAGAGGCGGCCGCCCCTCAGGGCAACCGCCTCTCCTTGCTCAGGTCGAAGTGGACGTCAGACCGCCGACCCCGCCTTCCAGTCCGCCCAGCTCAGGTTCCAGCCGTTGAGGCCGTTGTCCGGGGCCACCGTCTTGTCGCCGGTGTTCTTCACGACGACCACGTCACCGACGATCGAGTGGGTGTAGAACCAGTAGCCCGCCGTGCCGGTGTCGTTGGCGCCCTTGGTGTCGGACAGGCCCACGCAGCCGTGGCTGGTGTTGACGTTGCCGAAGACGGACTTCGCGCCCCAGTAGTTGCCGTGCACGAAGGTGCCGGAGTTGGTGAGCCGGATGGCGTGCGGCACGTCCTTGATGTCGTACTCGCCCTTGCCGTCATCGTCGGTGAAGCCCACGGTCGCGCCGTTCATGCGCGTCTCCTTGAACTTCTCGGACATCACCATGATGCCTTCGTACGTCTTGTTCTCCGGGGAACCGGCGGAGATCGGGATGGTCTTGATGACCGCGCCGTTGTGCGTGATCTTCATCTGCTTGGTCTTGGCGTCGACGTACGAGACCTGGTTGCGGCCGATCTTGAACGTGACCGTCTTCTGCTGGACGCCGTAGACACCGGAGGCACCCTCGACACCGTCGAGCGCGAGCTTCAGCGTGACGGTGGAGTTCTCCTTCCAGTACTGGTCGGGACGGCAGTCCATGCGGACGGTGGAGAACCAGTGGCAGACGACCTCCTGGCCGCTGCTGGAGGAGACCGTGATGCCCTTCTGCACGGCCGCCTTGTTGGTGATCTCCTTGTTGAAGTTGATCGACACCGGCATGCCCACGCCGACGGTCGAGCCGTCCTCGGGCGTGAAGTTGCCTATGAAGCTGTTGGCCGGGGAGACCGTCGTGAACGAGGCGTTCTCGTGGGCGACGAGCCCGTCGGAGTCCTTGGCCTCCGCGGCGACCTTGTAGGTCGTGGAGCGCTCCAGCTGGGTGCTGGGCTTCCAGCTGGTCTTGTCGGCGGACAGCGCGCCGGCCACCTTCGTGCCGTCGGTGGTCGTCATCGTCACGTCGGTGAGCGTGCCCTTGCTCACGGTGACGGCGGCGGAGTTGTTGATGGAGGCGTTGTCCGTGCCGTCCTTGGGCGTGATCTTGATCTCAGCCTGGGAGCTCTTCTTGGCCGCCGCCTCGTCGGCCTTGGCCTGCGAGGTGTCGCCGCCACTGCCGCCCGACGACGAGTCGTCGCCACCGGAACAGGCCGAGAGCACCAGCACCCCGCCGAGCAGAGCGGACGCGACCGTCAGGCCCCTGCGCCGCTTACTGACCGTCATCACACGCTTCTCCATCGTTGCCGAATCCCAGAATCCCCGAGAGTCCCCGTCAAGAACTAAACGCTACGACCGGTTCGTCCCGTTCCACCTTCTCGGAAGGTGTGGGGCACACCACGTCCGCCGTGGCGGAAGGTGCGTCTGTCGGTCCGTGCGACCCCTGAGACGACGAAACCCCGGGCGGCGGTTGCCGCCCGGGGTCACGATTCTCCCGAGCGCGCTCAGCCGACGACCTCTTCTTCCTCGTCTTCTTCTACATCATCCTCGTCGAGGTCCCAGTCCGGCGAATCCGGGTCGTAGTCGACGTGCTCACTGCTCCAGGATGCCTGGGCCAGTTCGAGCCCCGGCACGTCCCCCACCAGGTCGAACGGGTCCACGAGATACGCCAGAGCCTCCGCAGTGTCTTCCGTCACAGCGCTCTCGGCATGCGCCCGCTCGTCCTTCGGCATGTCCGGATCCTCCGCGATCCGCGCCAGCGCGGCCCGGGTGACGGCGTCCTGGTCGTCGACCTCGACGACGAGTTCCACCCGAAGTCGTACAAAACGTGATGTCTCTTCAGTGCTCATGCCCGGAGCGTAAAGCCCATCGCTCCCGTGACTTTCCCGTGACCCGCGCCTTTCACTAACATCGGCCCACACGGCCAATTCGCCAGCACCACAAGGGGATCGATATTCCGTGTCATCCGTTCGCCGTCCGTTGCTGACCGCCACCGCCGCGGGGACCCTGCTGGGTGCCCTGTGGTTCGTCCCGTCTGCCAACGCGACTCAGGACAGCCCGGCGAGAACAGAGCCGTCCGTGCAGGCCACCACGCAGGCGCGGGTCACGACCACCAGCGCGGAGACGTCCACGGACGACACCCGGCTCGCCGACACCGGCAGCTTCGACACCACGCCGTACGTCGTCGGCGGCACCCTCTTCCTCACGCTGGGTGCGGGCTTCGTCGTCTATTCGGTACGACGGGAACGCCTGGGGTTTTAACGGCCGCGAAGGTGCTCAGCGCGGCCGAGTTGACGAAGCTGCTGCTCGCCAAGGGCGATGCCGCCGGGTGCGACGCCCTGCCGAGGTCCAAGTGCGAAGTGAAGACGGACAAGGCCGCCTGTGCCCCGCCGGCGCACGCCATGGCGGGCCTCGCGCCGCGCGGGACGGAGGCCAAGCTCAGGTAACCGGCACGGGCCCTGTTCGCTCGTACGGCGAACAGGGCCGCGGCCCCCTTACAGCAGCGGCCCGGTGACGGCCTCCACCGCCGACACCAGCCGGCCCTCCCGCACGAAGACATCCGCCGCCGCGAGATCCGGCGCCAGGAACCGGTCGGGACCAGGACCCTCGACACCCGCCTTGCGTACGGCGGTGATGGCGGCCTGGGTCGCCGGTGCGGGGCTCAGACCCTCGCGCAACTCGACGGCGCGCGAGGCGGCGTAGAGCTCGACGGCGAGGACCCGGGTCAGGTTGTCGACGGCGGTGCGCAGCTTGCGCGCGGCCGACCAGCCCATCGAGACGTGGTCCTCCTGCATCGCGGAGGACGGGATCGAGTCCGCGGACGCGGGCACGGCCAGCCGCTTCAACTCACTGACCAGCGCGGCCTGCGTGTACTGGGCGATCATCAGCCCGGAGTCCACGCCGGCGTCGTCGGCGAGGAACGGCGGCAGCCCGTGGGACCGGTTCTTGTCGAGCAGCCGGTCGGTCCGCCGCTCGGCGATCGAGGCGAGGTCGGCGACGGCGATGGCGAGGAAGTCCAGCACGTAAGCCACCGGCGCGCCATGGAAGTTGCCGTTGGACTCCACCCGACCGTCCGGCAGCACCACGGGGTTGTCGACCGCGGACGCCAACTCCCGCTCCGCGACGAGCCGTGCGTGGGCCAGGGTGTCCCGCCCGGCGCCGGCGACCTGCGGGGCGCAGCGCACGGAGTAGGCGTCCTGGACGCGCGGCGCGTCGTCCTGGTGGTGCCCGGTGAGCTCCGAACCCTCCAGCACGGCCAGCATGTTGGCGGCCGAGGCGCCCTGCCCCGGATGCGGCCGGATGGCGTGCAGCTCGGGAGCGAGCACCTTGTCGGTACCGAGCAGGGCCTCCAGCGACAGGGCGGCGGTGATGTCGGCGGACTTGTAGAGCATGTCCAGGTCGGCGAGCGCCATGACCAGCATGCCGAGCATGCCGTCGGTGCCGTTGAGAAGGGCGAGCCCTTCCTTCTCCCGCAGTGCGACGGGCGTGATCCCGTGCTCGGCGAGCAGCTCACCGGCCGGCCGCACGACCCCGTCCGGCCCTTCGGCGTCCCCCTCCCCCATGAGGGTGAGGGCACAGTGCGAGAGCGGCGCGAGATCACCTGAGCAGCCGAGCGACCCGTACTCGTGCACGACCGGCGTGATCCCGGCGTTGAGCACATCGGCCATGGTCTGCGCGACCTCGGGCCGCACCCCCGTCCGCCCCGAGCAGACGGTCTTCAGCCGCAGGAACATCAGCGCCCGTACGACCTCCCGCTCGACCCGCGGCCCCATTCCCGCGGCGTGCGAGCGGACGATGTTGCGCTGCAGCTGGGCCCGGAGCTCCGGGCTGATGTGCCGGGTCGCGAGGGCGCCGAAGCCGGTGCTGACGCCGTAGACGGGCTCGGGCCTGGCCGCGAGGGCGTCCACGATCCCGCGGGCCGCGGCGAGAGCGGCGACGGCCTCTCCGGACAGCTCGATACGGGCACCGTCCCGCGCCACGGCAAGGACGTCGGACGCGGTGACCCCGGACGTCCCCACCACCACAGTGTGCATATCCATATTCAGGAGCGTACGCACTGAATTCCAGGATGTCACTACTGGGTAGGGGGTACGCCCCTTACCAGGCCGACCGGCCTCAGGGCTGCCGCCCCCGGAACGTCCGCCGCTCGGGCGTCTGCCCCGACGGAGCCGCATCGGCCAGCCGTACGACGGGATCGTCGGGCCCGCCCCGCCCCGCGACCACGGGCCTTTCGGCACGCTCGGCCTTGGCCCGGTACTGCGCGGCATCGGCGAGCCGGAAGAGCCGCCGGGCGGACCGGACGGGCCCGATGGGGTCCGCGGTGGAGGCCACCCCGCACGCCACCCCCTCCCCCAGCTCCAGCTCACCGGCCCGCCGGCAGAGTTCGTCGGCGGCCCTGACGACGTCGTCGGCGGACGGCCCGACGGCGAGCAGACAGAACTCGTCCCCACCGAGCCGGGCGGCCAGGGCCCCCGGCAGCATGGCCCCGCACAACGACAGGACCGACCCGAAACGCTCCAGCAGCCGATCGCCCACGGCATGCCCACGGGTGTCATTGACCCGCTTCAACCCGTTCAGGTCACACACCACGAGACTGACGACGACCCCGTCCCGCTTGTGCCGGTCGACGGCCTCGTCGAGCCGCGCGTCGACGGCACGGCGATTGGCGAGCCCGGTCAGCGCGTCCGTGAACGCCAGCCGTCTCGCCTCCTCCAGCCGCTCCGCCTGGGCGATTCCGGCGGCGACGACGGCGGCCAGTACGGTGGCGAAGTCGGCGTCCTCCCGTCCGAAGACGGGGGCACCGGTGGGCCGGGCGACATACAGCTCACCCCACGCCCGCCCGTTCAGCACGATCGGGGCGACGACACAGCTCCCCCGCCCCCTCCTACGGAGCGCGGCGACCCGCTGATGCACATACCCGGGCCGCCCCCCGGCTGCCGGCCCCTCCGCCGTCTCGACCCACGCGTTGGGCTCGCCGCCCCCGGCCCACCGCTCGTGCAGAAACTCGGTGATCTCCGGGAACTGGTGCACGGGGTAGGCCTCCCCGTCGGGAAACTCCTCCTCACCGGCGGCCCGCTCCCCCACGTTCACCAGCACCCTGAGCCGCCCGAGCTCCCGCTCCCACACCGACAACGCGGCGAAACTCCCCCCGAGCGCACGGCACGCCCCAGCGGCGGCGGCCCGCCACGCCTCCCGCGAGCCGTGCGCCGCGGCCATGCCCTGAGCCAACGCGACGACCGCGGCCAGCCGGATGTCCTCACCCATCAGTCCAGGTTAGGGAGGATTTGGGCGGGTACCGGGGTGCGGTTGAGCCGTTCGAGAACACGGGCAGCCGCGCTGGGCTTGAGCGGGGCGCCTATGGGGGTGCCGGGTTCGGTTGTGGGGCGGGTGCGGGCCGGTGGGGGCTGGTCGCGCAGTTCCCCGCGGTTCCGCTGCGCTGGGCTTGAGCGGGGCGCCTATGGGGGTGCCGGGTTCGGCTGTGGGGCGGGTGCGGGTCGGTGGGGGCTGGTCGCGCAGTTCCCCGCGCCCCTAGGTGGGTGCAGTCACCTGCGCCAGGACGGGCCGTTCGCCACCCTCCCCGCCGCGACGCGCGCCCAGGCGGGCCGGTAGTCGCGTACGGCGGGAAGGGGACGGGGTGGGGGGTGTCCGCCCGCAGCGGCCGGCGTCCGGCACCGAGCACAGCTCAAGCAGCAGCAACCGCCGGACCAGGACGGACACCCCCCACCCCGGCCCCGACCCACCACCGGACGGAACGCGCTACACAAGCCCCCACCGAACCCGCAGCTGCGCCGCAGGCATCAGGGGCGCGGGGAACTGCGCACAAACGCCCGCCCCCACCCAACCCGCACAAGACACCGCCCACCCGCCGGAGGCAACCGTCACTGCCCAGGCCACCGCGCCACCCGTCGCTCATTGAACGCCGCCACCCCCTCCGCCCGATCCCCCGAGAACGCCACCGCCCGCCACGCCGCGTCCTCCACCTCAAGGCCGGCCCGCAGATCCAGCCCCTGCCCGAGCCGCAGCGCACGCTTCGCCGCCCGCAGCCCCACCGGCGAGTTCGCGGCGATACGAGCCGCCAGCGAAAGCGCCTCCGCCCGGTCCTCCCCAGCCTCCACCAGCTGATCCACCAGCCCCAGCCGATGCGCCTCCGCCGCCTCCACCCGCCGCGCCGTGAAGATCAGCTCCGCGGCCCGGGCCGCCCCCACCCGCCGCGGCAGCAACTGCGTCCCCCCGCCCCCGGGGATCACCCCCACCGACACCTCCGGCAACCCCACCACCGCCGTACGGTCGGCCACGATCAGGTCGCACGCCAGCGCCAGCTCGAACCCCCCGCCCAGCGCGAACCCGTGCACCGCGGCGATCGTCGGCACGGGCAGCTCCAGCACCCCCGTGTACGCCCCCCGGGTCACCGGCCGCTGCCGCACCAGATCCGCGTCGCTGAAGGAGTTCCGCTCCTTCAGATCAGCGCCCACACAGAAGGCCCGCTCATGCGTGGAGGTCAGCACGACAACCCGTACCGTCCCCTCACCCCCCAGCGCGTAACAGGCGGCGGCGACGGATCGCGCCATCTCCGTGGAGACCGCGTTCATCGCCTTGGGCCGGTCGAGGACCAGCTCGGCGACTACCCCCTCCTCGTGCCGCCTCACCAGCACGAACTCCCCGAACCGCTCCTCGCCCATGACACCCTCCCGGTTAACGCGGGTTAACAAGAACGCTCCGATCATCGCAGCCCCGCCCCCACCGCGAAAGGTTCCCGCCCGACGCACCCGACACCTCGTTCGAGTGACATCCCACCCAACTCCCCACCCACCGCTCACGGCAGCGCATAACGTGCGCCCCGCCATGGCGCACAGGGGGCGCAGGCACCCAGGGGAGGAAGCATGACGGCGACGATGACGACGACAGGGCTGACGGAGGACGGCGGTATCCGCCTGTTCGGACCGCGCGGCCGCCACCGCAAGCCGCGCCCCCGCAAGGTCCTGCTCGCCGCGGGCGGCCTCGCCCTGGCCGCCGGCGCCCTGAGCCTCGTACGGCTGACCCCGGACGCCGGAGTGGGCGCCTTCGGCGCGGCGGAGCCGGACCCCCAGGCCGCCCCGGGCACGGACACGGACATCGACACCGGCTTCGGCACCGGCACCGGCACGGACCGCGCGACGAACGCCGCCGCGACCGTGGGTTCCGTCCCCCAGGCGAGCCCGTCGTCGACCGCGGCGATGGGCGGGATCTCCGCCACCCCCACACCAGGCACCTCTCCGGCCACGGCCCCGGCCCCGGCCCCGGCAGGGTCCGCGACCGCCGTACCCCTGCCCCTCGCGGCGGCTCCCACGACAATCCCGGACGCGCCGAACGACCAGGCCGAGGCACCGGCCCCCACGGCGACCACCGCGCCCCACGCCCCGGCGACGACCCCCGCCCCGCCACCGGCCCGGACCCCAGCCCCGCCGGCCTCGACACCGACGCCCCAACCCGCGCACTCGGCACAGCCCGCGCCGGGCCTGTGCGTGCCGATCATCGGGCTGTGCGTGCGGCAGGGCGGCTAGGCGGCAGGGCGGCTAGGAGGGGGCCACGTCCCTGCGGGTCAGCAGCCAGGGCTCGACGACGCCGAGGCCACGCACCGGCCGCTGCCACATCGGCTGGAGCGCGAAACGGTAGGTCGGCGGCTCCTCGCCCTCCTTCTCGGCCGCGGCCGCGGCCTCGGCCGCCTCCGCCTCGGAGGCGGGCGCCTCACCGTGTCGGATCAGCTCCTCGGCGAAGGCACTGTCGACGAGCACGGCGTCGCGCGGAGCTATCGAGGTCAGCCGGGAGGCGAGGTTCACCGTCGTACCGAAGACATCACCCATACGGGTGGTCACCGTGCCGAAGGCGATGCCGACGCGCAGCTCGGGCATGGTCTCGTCGTTGGCCATGGTCTCGATCAGGCGCAGCGCGATCTCGGCGGCCACCGCCGCGTCGTCGGCCGCGTACAGCACCTCGTCGCCGAGGGTCTTGATGAGCCGCCCGCCCCGCGCCGCCACAAGATCCGCGGCGGTGGTCTCGAAGGCCTCGACGAGTTCGCCGAGCTCCTCCTCCTCCATACGGCGGGTCAGCCGCGTGAACCCGACGAGGTCGGCGAAGCCGACGCACAGCCGCCGGTCGACCATCTCCTCGTCGTCGGCGGCCTGCACGACCCGCCCCGCCGAGGCGGAGAGCTGGCGGCGCCAGACGTAGACGAGGAACTCCTCCAGCTCGGGCAGGAGCAGCTCGATGATCGGGTACGTCACCTCGGTACGGGTCATGCCCGGTTCCGGGGGATCGGTCAGGCCCTCCAGGAAGGAGTCGATCTGCCACTCGGCGAGCCGGGCGGTGGTCTGCCCGGTGGACCGCGCCACCTGTACGGCCATGGCCTCGCTCAGCAGCCCCGCCTCGACGAGACCCGCGAGCCGGCGCAGCGCGAGGACGTCCGCCTCGGTGAACGCCTTGGCCTGGCCGACGTCGGCGAAGCCCATCGCCCGCCAGAAGCGGGTGGCCAGCTCCATGGAGACGCCGGCCGTGCGGGCCGCCTGGAAGGGGGTGTAGCGCCGCTCGGCGCCGAGGATGAGCTGTTCGAGACGCACGGCGAGCGGGTGCGGGGTCGCGTCCGCGCCGGAGCCCGTGTCGTCTGCGGTCACGCCTGCTGCCCTTCCGATCTGTCACGGTCAGGTATCGACCGGCCTCAACTGTACGGCAGGTGTGCGGTAGCTCACTCCCGAGGAGGGGTGACTGACGCACCCACAGCTCACGCGGGTCGCAAGTGGACGATGTCCCCCGCCCCCACCGGTTTCTGTACGCCCTCCTCCGTCGCGATCACCAGGCGGCCGTCACCGTCCACCGCTACCGCCTCTCCCACCAACGCACGATCACCCGGCAACTCCGCCCGTACCGTTCTCCCCAGCGTCGCGCACCCTGCCGCATACGTCTCCTGGAGTCCGCTCACCGTCGGATCCCCCGCCGCCGCGCGCCAGCGCTCGTACCACTCCTCCAGGGAGCGCAGGACGGCCCGCAGCAGGGGGTCCCGGTCGGTGCTCACCGCCCCGGCCAGCGCCAGCGATCCCGCGGTGGGGACGGGCAGCTCGTCCTCCCGGAGGGTGACGTTGATGCCGACGCCCACGACGACACCGTCCTCGCCGGCCCGCTCCGCGAGGATTCCGCCCGCCTTGCGTTCCTCGCCGCCCACGGTCACCAGGAGGTCGTTGGGCCACTTCAGGGCGGTGTCGACGCCCGCCGCCCGTGACAGGCCCGTCGCCACGGCCACCCCCGTCAGCAGCGGCAGCCAGCCCCAGCGGGCGACCGGGACGTCAGCCGGGTTCAGCAGGACCGAGAAGAAGAGGCCGGAGCGGGCCGGAGCGGACCACTGGCGGTCCAGTCGGCCCCGCCCCGCCGTCTGCTCCTCGGCGACGAGGACCGCGCCCTCGGTCGCCTTGCCCGCGGTGGCGCGGGCGACCAGGTCGGAGTTGGTGGAGCCGGTGCCGGCCACCACCTCGATCCCGGACCACAGGCCGCCCTCCCGCACCAGCCCGCGGCGCAGCGCGGCGGCGTTGAGGGGCGGCCGGTCGAGGTCCGACCAGCGGCTGTCGTCTCCTGAAACATCTCGCGGCGTCATGCAAGCCACCCTAGGTGTGTGAAACGCCGCACTGCTGTTTCGTAGGGGCACCACTACTCTACGGATGAGTAACCGTCCCCCCTTTTGAGCAGGCAGGGAGCCGCGAGACCGATGTCCGAGCCGGAAGAGATCGACATCCACACCACCGCGGGAAAGCTCGCGGATCTCCAGCGCCGCGTCCAGGAGGCGACGCACGCCGGCTCCGAACGTGCCGTCGAGAAACAGCACGCCAAGGGCAAGTTGACGGCCCGTGAGCGCATCGACCTGCTGCTCGACGAAGGCTCCTTCGTCGAGTTGGACGAGTTCGCCCGGCACCGCTCCACCAACTTCGGGCTGGAGAAGAACCGTCCGTACGGCGACGGAGTCGTCACCGGGTACGGCACGGTCGACGGCCGCCCGGTCGCCGTGTTCTCCCAGGACTTCACCGTGTTCGGCGGCGCGCTCGGCGAGGTCTACGGCCAGAAGATCGTCAAGGTGATGGACTTCGCGCTGAAGACCGGCTGTCCGGTCATCGGCATCAACGACTCCGGCGGCGCCCGCATCCAGGAGGGCGTGGCCTCCCTGGGCGCGTACGGCGAGATCTTCCGCCGCAACACCCACGCGAGCGGTGTCATCCCGCAGATCAGCCTGGTCGTCGGCCCCTGCGCGGGCGGGGCCGTGTACTCCCCGGCGATCACCGACTTCACGGTCATGGTCGACCAGACCTCGCACATGTTCATCACCGGCCCCGACGTCATCAAGACGGTCACCGGCGAGGACGTCGGCTTCGAGGAGCTGGGCGGTGCCCGCACCCACAACGCGGTGTCCGGCGTGGCCCACCACATGGCCGGGGACGAGAAGGACGCCGTCGAGTACGTCAAGCAGCTGCTGTCGTACCTGCCCTCCAACAACCTGTCCGAGCCGCCGGTCTACCCGGAGGAGGCGGACCTCTCGGTCACCGACGAGGACCGCGAGCTGGACACGCTCGTCCCGGACAGCGCGAACCAGCCGTACGACATGCACACGGTGATCGAGCACATCCTGGACGACGCCGAGTTCTTCGAGACGCAGCCGCTGTACGCGCCGAACATCCTCACCGGCTACGGCCGGGTCGAGGGCCATCCGGTGGGGATCGTCGCCAACCAGCCGATGCAGTTCGCCGGCTGCCTCGACATCACCGCGTCCGAGAAGGCGGCCCGCTTCGTCCGCACCTGCGACGCCTTCAACATCCCGGTGATCACCTTCGTGGACGTCCCCGGCTTCCTGCCGGGCGTCGACCAGGAGCACGACGGCATCATCCGCCGCGGCGCCAAGCTGATCTACGCCTACGCGGAGGCGACCGTCCCCCTCATCACGGTGATCACCCGCAAGGCCTTCGGCGGCGCCTACGACGTCATGGGCTCCAAGCACCTCGGCGCGGACCTCAACCTCGCCTGGCCCACCGCCCAGATCGCCGTCATGGGCGCTCAGGGCGCGGTCAACATCCTGCACCGCCGCACGATCGCGGAGGCGGAGGCCGCCGGAGAGCTGGAGGCGACCCGGGCGCGGCTGATCCAGGAGTACGAGGACGCCCTCCTCAACCCCTACATCGCGGCCGAGCGCGGTTACATCGACTCCGTGATCATGCCGTCGGACACCCGCCGCCACGTGGTCAGGGGCCTGCGCCAGCTGCGCACCAAGCGCGAGTCCCTGCCTCCGAAGAAGCACGGCAACATCCCCCTCTAGCCCTGCCGGGAGCCGTCATGAACATCAAGGTCGTACGGGGAAACCCCACTCCGGAGGAGCTTGCCGCCGCCCTGGCGGTGGTCCGGGCCCGCGCCGCGGCGGCGACGGACACGCCGTCCGGCGCGGAGGAGACCAGGGCCGCGTGGTCCGACCCGTCACGCATCGCGGGCCGCCGCCTGCCCCAGCCAGGGCCGACGGCCTGGTCCCGCACGTACTGGCCGGCCTAGCCGTCCTGGCCGTCCTGGAGGACGGCTGACAGCGCTTCGGCCATCACCTCGTACCCGAGATCGTTCGGGTGCAGGTGATCGCCGAAGTCGTACGACGGATGCAGCCGGTCCGGGTCCTCCGGATCGGCCAGCTCCCGCGCGAGGTCCACCACCGTGTCGTACTCGCCGGAGCAGCGCACCCACTCGTTCACCTCGTGCGAGACCTTCGCCGCGTGCTCACCCCAGTGGTCCGAGCCGCCGAACGGCAGCAAGGTGCACCCGATCACCCGCAGCCCCCGCGCCTGCCGTATCAACTCCCGGTGTCCGGCGATGAGTTCGGCCGCCTCCACCACCGGCGCGGGCTTGTACGTCGGCTGCTCGTCGGTCTCGCTGAACCCGATGTCGTTGAGCCCCAGCAGCACGACTACGGTGTCCACGCCTGCCAGCCCCAGCACATCCCGCCGGAACCGGCCCACCCCCTTCTCCCCGTACCACGCGGAGTCGTTGAGCAGCAGGTTTCCCCCGATCCCGGCGTTGAGCACGGGCCGTCCGCTGAGCCGGGCCAGCGCGTCCGACCACCGCCGGTCCGCCCCCACCGTGGACCCGAACCCGTCCGTGACGGAGTCCCCGAACAGCGCGATCCCGTCCGTGCGCCCCGCGTCCGTCTCGACGGCGGCCAGGAAGTACCAGGACTCGCTCACCGCGTCGAAGCCCTGCCCGTCCGTCTCGCTCAGCAGCTCCCCCGGTCCCCGGTAGCCGGCGGTGAAGGCCTGCGCGTGGAAGGTCGCGGGCCCGGTCGCCGCGTCGAAGTACAGGGTGACCGTCACCGACTCCCCGGCCGCCACGGTGAGTGCGACCGGCTCGCTCACCAGTGAACCCCGGGCGGGGATCTCGGGCGGGAGCGTGAGCCTGCGCAGCGATCCCGGCTCCACGCCCGCCCCCGCGGTCGTACGGCCGACTGTCGCACCCGCGAGACGGACCGGCGAGGTGCCGTAGGCGTGGGACAGCCGGATCCGCACCCGCTCCCCTCCCGCCGACAGCCGGACGACCTGGCGCACGGACTGCCGCCAGAAGCCCTCGCGGGACCAGTTGGGGGTGAAGCCCTCTGCGGGGAGCTGAGGCGAGGCGGACCAAGCGGTGGTGAACACGACACGTACCCCTCTCACGGACTGCTAATGGAACTACAGTACCGTTTGGAGAAGTTGAGTACGCGTACTCAGGCGCCCTCCGCGAAATCGCCGCAGGCTGGAAACCATGCTGTGGTCCGACCCTGACAACGAACCGCCGAAGGAACTGCGCGACATGCAGGACATGCTTCGGCGACTGAGCATCTTCCTGGCACTGGCCATGGTGCTCGCGATGATCGTGATCGGGCTGCGCTGATCGGACTACGCTGACCGCATGACCGATCAGCCGCGCCGCCGACTCGTGCTCGCCTCCCAGTCCCCCGCCCGGCTGGGCCTGCTGCGACAGGCCGGCCTCACTCCCGAGGTGCTCGTGAGCGGGGTCGACGAGGACGCCGTCACCGCCCCCACCCCCGCCGAACTGGCGCTCGCCCTCGCCGAGGCGAAGGCCTCCGTCGTGGCCGCGAAGCCCGAGGTCAAGGGTGCGCTGGTGATCGGCTGCGACTCCGTGCTCGACCTGGACGGCGAGGCCCTGGGCAAGCCGGCCGACGCCGAGGAGGCGACGGCCCGCTGGAAGGCGATGCGCGGGCGGGCGGGGACCCTGCAGACCGGCCACTGCGTCTACGACACGGCGAGCGGCCGGTACGTCTCGGCTGTCGCCTCCACCGTCGTCCGCTTCGGCGAGCCGACCGACGACGAGATCGCCGCGTACGTCGCCTCGGGCGAACCCCTCTACGTCGCGGGGGCGTTCACCCTGGACGGCCGTTCGGCCCCCTTCATCGAGGGCATCGACGGCGACCACGGCAACGTGATCGGCCTCAGCCTGCCACTCCTGCGCCGCCTGTTGGCCGACCTGCACATCGGCATCACGGAGCTGTGGGCGCCCCCGGAGGCGTGACCGGCGAACCACCCGGACGCGACCGTCCGCCGCCATCGCGTGCCGACCAGTCAGGCCCCCTGCATCACGGACCCGCGACCGCCGGCGGAGGCACGAGCACCTGACCTCCGACCTCCCGGAGACCCACCCACCCCTCCCGCGCCGATCGCCGACCTGTCAGGGCGTCACGGCGTTGTGGGTGCCGCCGGAGGTGTGAGGGGGGAGCCGCCGGCCTCCTGGGGGGCCTGCGAGGCCTCGGAGGTGCCCGGGCCGTTCGTGTCCTGTGGTCCCGTCGTGACCGGGCCTCGCCGACCGTCGTAGGTCACCAGCACCAGCACGATCAGGGCGAGCACCACGACCATGAAGAGGAACTGGGGCCAGCCGATCAGGGCCCACGCGACCGCGCCCAGCAGTCCGTGCACCACGGCGGCGCTGATCAGCAGGACTCGGCCGAGCCCGGCGGGCTGCCGGTCGCGTACCGCCACCAGCAGGGCGACCAACGCGCACAACGCGAAGTACAGACCGAAGACGACCCCGCCGATCTTCGAGGACGTCGACATCGCGTCCGGGTCCAGACCGGCCAGCGACATGTTCTGCGCGTCGACGAGATCGCCCATGAGCCAGTTGAGCATCGCCACGCCGAAAGCCTCGGCGAACAGGACAACCGCCACGACCCACGCCACCGGCCTGCGTATCACCGGGCCCCACCCACTTTCGAGCCATGCTGTTGTTACCCGAAGTACCTTCGATACAGCGCGAACGCTACTAACGGGTAAACCGCGGGACAAGGGTTCGGCCGCGGGCAAAGAATCATTGGGCCATTCGTAGGGACTCGACAAAGAATCGGAGTGGTCCGCAGCACGCTCTCACAGAGACCTTGGCCACAGAGGAGGGCTAGGGTTTCCGGGAGGAGTCCTGCGTACCGAGGTGCGACAAGGGATTTCGCGGGTCGTGCAAGCTCGCATCACGCTCCGTGTGGGGAAGGTCACCACAGGGGACGGGTCGAAGAGCCGTGTCGGCAGTCCCTAAACTCGGCTTGTTTCAAGGAGGGAGCCTCAATCGTGCGCAAGGTGCTCATCGCCAATCGTGGCGAAATCGCTGTCCGCGTTGCCCGGGCCTGCCGGGATGCCGGTATCGCGAGCGTGGCCGTGTACGCCGACCCGGACCGGGACGCTCTGCATGTCCGCGCCGCGGATGAGGCGTTCGCCCTGGGCGGTGACACCCCGGCCACCAGTTACCTGGACATCGAGAAGGTCCTGGGGGCCGCGCGGGAGTCGGGTGCGGACGCCGTCCATCCGGGTTACGGCTTCCTCTCGGAGAACGCCGAGTTCGCGCAGGCGGTCCTGGACGCGGGCCTGATCTGGATCGGCCCGCCGCCGCAGGCCATCCGCGACCTGGGTGACAAGGTGGCGGCGAGGCACATCGCCCAGCGCGCCGGTGCCCCGCTGGTGGCGGGTACCGCCGACCCGGTCTCCGGCGCGGACGAGGTCGTGGCCTTCGCCGAGGAGCACGGCCTGCCGATCGCCATCAAGGCGGCCTTCGGCGGTGGCGGACGCGGCCTGAAGGTCGCCCGCACCCTCGAAGAGGTTCCCGAGCTGTACGACTCGGCGGTGCGCGAGGCGGTGGCCGCGTTCGGCCGCGGCGAGTGCTTCGTGGAGCGCTACCTCGACCGCCCGCGGCACGTGGAGACCCAGTGCCTGGCCGACAAGCACGGCAACGTGGTCGTCGTCTCCACCCGTGACTGCTCGCTGCAGCGCCGCCACCAGAAGCTGGTCGAGGAGGCGCCCGCGCCCTTCCTCTCCGACGAGCAGGTCGCCGAGCTGTACCGGGCCTCCAAGGCGATCCTCAAGGAGGCCGCCTACGAGGGTGCGGGCACCTGCGAGTTCCTCGTCGGCCAGGACGGCACCATCTCCTTCCTGGAGGTCAACACCCGCCTCCAGGTCGAGCACCCGGTCACCGAGGAAGTCGCCGGCATCGACCTGGTGCGCGAGATGTTCCGCATCGCCGACGGCGAGGAACTCGGCTACGGCGACCCCGAACTGCGCGGTCACTCCTTCGAGTTCCGCATCAACGGCGAGGACCCGGGCCGTAACTTCCTACCGGCCCCCGGCACCGTCACCACGTTCGAGGCGCCCTCCGGCCCGGGCGTCCGCCTGGACGCGGGCGTCGAGGCGGGCTCGGTCATCGGCCCGGCCTGGGACTCCCTGCTGGCCAAGCTGGTCGTCACCGGTGCCACCCGCGAGCAGGCCCTCCAGCGCGCCGCGCGCGCCCTGGAGGAGTTCCAGGTCGAGGGCATGGCCACCGCGATCCCGTTCCACCGCGTGGTGGTCAAGGACCCGGCCTTCGCCCCCGAACTGACGGGCAGCACCGACCCGTTCACGGTCCACACCCGCTGGATCGAGACCGAGTTCGTCAACGACATCAAGCCCTTCGCGGCCCCGACCGACACCGAGGCCGAGGACGACGCGGACCGCGAGACGATCGTCGTCGAGGTCGGCGGCAAGCGCCTGGAGGTCTCCCTGCCCTCCTCCCTCGGCATGTCCCTGGCCCGCACCGGCCTCGCCGCCGGCGCCAAACCCAAGCGCCGCGCGGCCAAGAAGTCCGGCCCCGCGGCCTCCGGCGACACCCTCGCCTCCCCGATGCAGGGCACCATCGTCAAGATCGCCGTCGAGGAAGGCCAAGAGGTCAAGGAGGGCGACCTCATCGTCGTCCTCGAGGCCATGAAGATGGAGCAGCCGCTCAACGCGCACAGGTCCGGCACCATCAAGGGCCTGTCCGCGGAGGTCGGCGCGTCGATCACCTCGGGCGCGGCGATCTGCGAGATCAAGGACTGACCGCACCCTCGTACGCCCTTTGCCCTTACGGCATTCCGAGGCGCCCCGCGGACCGGAGCAGTCGGTCCGCGGGGCGCCTCGTTTTCCCCGTCCCCCGAGACGGTGGTCCTACGCGGTCCGCGCCCAGCCGGTGCCATGGCGCACGAGGGCGAGGCCGGCACAGGCGAAGGCGACGGCCGCCATCACGAACGACAGCGCGGTCAGGGGCGCGATGCCGATCACGTATCCGGCGACGTTGAGTGGCATGGATAGGATCAGCAGCCAGGCGGCCCAGGCCGGCACCACCCGGCCGCGCAGGAGGGCGACGCCCAGCAGGATCGCGCCGAGGACGTGGGCGGCGACGAAGTAGAGGATCGGGCCGTTCACCACCGCGAGCGCGTTGACCCCGTCCGCCACCCGCACCAGGGAGTCCTGGCTCACGCCCTTGGCGAAGCCGCCGAGCGCGACGACGTCGAGGTTCGGGGTGGTGTCGATCGCGATCAGCCCGGTGCCGAAGAGGACCGCGCCCCACAGACCCAGCCGGGCCGAGCGGGACACGGCGAGCAGGGCCACGCCGACCAGGCCCGGCAGGAACAGCACGGTGCCCACCGTCCACAGCCACACGGACAGCTCCGTGGCTCCTTGGTGCGCGGCGATGTCCCTGGCGATCTCCTTGCTGGAGGCGTCCGTGCCGTACGGCGCCACGAGGCCCGCCGCCGCGAACATCAGGGGGCCGAGGGTGGCCGCGATCGCGGCGAGGAGGCGGGCGGTGCCGGGCGTGGCGCTTTCCGCGGCGGCCGTGGGCGTGGGTGCCGGTGTGGTGGTCATGAGAGTCCCCCTTGGCGGTCTGCCCCCGTGCGGAGCGCCTTCCGCCAGTGAAGCGAGAACGGGTGACCGGTGACCATCCGTCAATTGTGAGGGGGTCGCGACATGTCGTATCGGTCCGTGCGGTGGCCCGGCCGGTCTCCTCGGTCTCCCCGGTCCCCTCGGTCCGTGAGGAGGCCCAGGTCGCGGCCCCGGCGCAGCAGGGCGGCGGTGTGGCCGGCCTCCAGCTTGCGGTGCAGGGAGGCGATGTACCCGCGCACGGTCGCGGGGGACAGCCGCATCAGGCGTGCCGTCTCCGTCGGCGTACGGCCGTCGTGGAGGTGGACGAGGGTGCGGTGCTCCTGCTCGGTGACGCCGAACAGCCGGGCCACGGCGCGGGCGCGGGAGAGGTCGTGGAGGAGGAGCAGGGCGGGCAGGCCGGGGGTGGCGGGAAGGTGCCGGACCTCGATGTGGCGGGCGGTGAAGGAGACCTCGGCGGTGAGGCGGGGGTCGTCGTGCAGGGTGGTGAGGAGTTCGGCGGCGACGGCGTTGAGGGGGTGGGGTCGGCCGGTGCCGTCGATGCTCGCGACTCCGCAGTCGTGGCCCTCGGCGAGGCGCAGGGCGGCGGCGGAGAGTGCGACGAGTCGCTGCCGTTCGGCCAACTGGGCTTCCAGTGCGCCGAGTTGGAGGTGGGCCAGGCCGAGCAGGTCGCGTTCACGTGCGGTGAAGTCGCGGTCGGAGCGGACCAGGGCGTAGCCGTCGACCGCGGTCGCGTTGTCGGTCCCCGCGGCTGCGACGAGATGGTGGCGCAGGCCGAAGGGGCGGAAGTCGAGGTTGTAGCAGTGGGTGCGCTGCCACTGGCGCTCACCGGCGACGTCACTGACGCGCCAGGCGCCGGGGGTGACGGTGTCCAGCATCAGGTCGGTCAGGGGATGGTCCAGGGGATGGTCGTAGATCACCATCGGGTCGGCATGGAAGGAGTCCGCGGGCACGTTGAGCGCGAACACCCCGCGCCCGTCGAGCGGCAGCCGGTAGCGCTGCCCGGCGTCAGCGGGCACGAGCCCCATCACCGCGGTCAGCGCCCGCTCCCACAACTCCTCCGGCCCGGCGGCGTCCGCCAGTTCCCGCCCCAGCTCCACCACACGACGCGCGTCCGCCCCGCTGATCTCCATGCCACTCTCCCGGCGCCGCTCTCGCCAGAGATTTCCCTTTGAGGACCTGACGTCCCCCTTGGGAAGAACCTACGGCTTCCCGCCCTTACGGGATGCGTCCCGCACGGAGTCACCGGGGTTGGGCGGAGGGTCGACGGGGGCGCGCGAAAAGCGAGTTGAGCTGGGGCGCCGGGGGCGGCGGGCGCATCCTGGGCGAACCGGGGTCCGTGCCCGGGCCGCCCGGAGGCATCACCGTCCCCGTCGAACGGCTCAGCGGCGACGCAGATCCGCCACCCGGGCCCGCTCCGCACCCTGGCCCGGGTCACCCAGGGCCGTGGCCGTGCGGAGACCTGGTCCCGCCGACGGGAGCTGGCCGCGGCGGGGGCCCGGCACCGGCACGTCCCGGCGCTGCTGCTGCCGCGCCGGGACCTGATCACCCCCCGGCGCTCCCGACGCGCCGGCGACGGCGATCTGCACCCCCTGGTCGGCGAGCGCCTGGAGTTCCGTGCCGGCCCGGTCGTCGTGGGCCGGGGGCTCGTCGGTGACCAGTCGGGTGATGAGGTCCGTGGGCACGGTCTGGAACATGGTGTCGGTGCCGAGCTTGGTGTGGTCGGCGAGGACCACGACCTCCGCGGCGGCCTGCACCAGCGCCCGGTCCACGGACGCCGACAGCATGTTGGACGTGGAAAGACCGCGCTCGGCGGTGAGCCCGCTCCCGGAGATGAAGGCCCGCGAGACCCTGAGTCCCTGGAGCGACTGTTCCGCGCCCGAACCCACCAGGGCGTAGTTGGAACCGCGCAGGGTGCCGCCGGTCATCACGACCTCCACCCGGTTGGCATGGGCGAGTGCCTGGGCCACCAGCAGGGAATTGGTCACGACGGTCAGCCCGGGAACCCGGGCGAGACGGCGTGCCAACTCCTGTGTGGTGGTGCCCGCCCCCACCACAATGGCCTCGCCTTCTTCGACGAGACCCGCGGCGAGATCGGCGATGGCCGTCTTCTCGGCGGTCGCGAGATGCGATTTCTGCGGAAAGCCGGACTCCCGCGTGAACCCGCCCGGCAATACCGCACCGCCGTGCCGGCGGTCGAGGAGTCCTTCTGCCTCCAGTGCGCGCACGTCCCGCCGTACGGTCACTTCGGAGGTCTGGACGACGCGGGCGAGCTCACGGAGCGACACGGCCCCATTGGCTCGCACCATTTCGAGGATCAATTGGCGACGTTCTGCAGCGAACACGAAACTGACAGTAACCCCAACGACCGTCTGGTTTCAGCAGTATGCGCCGAATTACCGAAGTTGTTCGCACAGTAGGACGGGGAGTGGTATAGGGCCTAATCTCCCCGCCTATGCCGCACGAATGGGCGACGACTCCCTGTGACCAGGCAGGAATCGCTTTCGGCCGTCAGGCTCCTCCGGTCTCCTTGCGCGTGTGCAACTGCCGCGCCACCTCGGCGATCGAGCCCGAAAGGGAGGGGTAAACGGTGAACGCGTTCGCGATCTGTTCGACCGTCAGATTGTTGTCGACCGCGATCGAGATGGGATGGATCAGTTCCGAGGCGCGGGGCGCCACGACGACACCGCCGACGACGATCCCGGTGCCCGGCCGGCAGAAGATCTTGACGAAGCCGTCGCGGATGCCCTGCATCTTGGCGCGCGGATTCCTGAGCAACGGCAGCTTCACGACCCGGGCGTCGATCTTGCCGGCGTCGACGTCGGACTGCGAGTACCCGACGGTGGCGATCTCGGGGTCGGTGAAGACGTTGGAGGAGACGGTCTTCAGGTTCAGCGGAGCCACCGCGTCGCCGAGGAAGTGGTACATGGCGATGCGCCCCTGCATGGCGGCCACGGAGGCCAGCGCGAACACCCCGGTCACGTCACCGGCGGCGTACACACCGGGAGCCGTCGTCCTGGACACCTTGTCGGTCCAGATGTGCCCGGACTCGCGCACCTTGACCCCGGCCTCCTCCAGCCCCATCCCCTCACTGTTGGGAATGGCACCGACGGCCATCAGGCAGTGCGAACCCGTGATGACCCGCCCGTCGGCCAGCGTGACCTCGACCCGGTCCCCGACCCGCTTGGCGGACTGGGCACGGGAGCGCGCCATGACGTTCATGCCCCGGCGCCGGAAGACGTCCTCCAGCACGGCGGCCGCGTCCGGGTCCTCGCCGGGCAGCACCCGGTCCCGGGACGAAACGAGCGTCACCTTGGACCCGAGCGCCTGGTAGGCACCGGCGAACTCGGCACCCGTGACACCGGAGCCGACCACGATGAGTTCCTCGGGCAGCTCGGTGAGGTCGTAGACCTGGGTCCAGTTGAGAATGCGCTCACCGTCGGGCTGGGCGTCGGCGAGTTCACGAGGATGCCCGCCCGTGGCGATCAGCACGGCGTCCGCGACGAGCGTCTCCTCGCTCCCGTCGACGGCCCGCACGACGACCTTCCGTGACCCGTCGAGCGCCTGCATGCCTTCGAGCCGCCCCCGCCCCCGCAGCACCCGGGCACCGGCACGCGTGACAGAAGCGGTGATGTCGTGCGACTGAGCGAGGGCCAGCCGCTTCACGCGCCGGTTGACCTTCCCCAGATCCACGCCCACCACCCGGGCGGCCTGCTCCAGAGGTGGGGTGTCATCGGCGACGATGATCCCCAACTCCTCGTACGACGAATCGAAGGTCGTCATGACCTCGGCCGTAGCGATAAGGGTCTTCGACGGCACGCAGTCGGTCAGGACCGACGCTCCGCCCAGACCGTCGCAGTCGACGACGGTCACCTCCGCGCCGAGCTGGGCGGCCACCAGGGCCGCCTCGTATCCGCCGGGTCCGCCACCGATGATCACGATCCGAGTCACGTACTCCATTGTCCCGCACGACCGGGGGTGCCACGGCCTGGGGGCCACCCCGAGACGCCACTGTTACGGGAGAGACACCGGGGAAGGCTGCCGTACCCTCGACCCATGTCGCTCTACGCCGCTTACGCCGGCAACCTCGACGCGCGGCTGATGACCCGCCGCGCCCCGCACTCGCCGATGCGCGCCACGGGGTGGCTGAACGGGTGGCGGCTCACCTTCGGGGGCGAGCACATGGGCTGGGAGGGCGCACTCGCGACGATCGTCGAGGACCCCCTGTCCCAGGTGTTCGTGGCGCTCTACGAGATCGCCCCCGCCGACGACGAGTCGATGGACCGCTGGGAAGGCGTCGGCCTGGACATCTACCGCCGCACGCGCATGCGCGTCCACACCCTGGAGGGTGAGGAGCATGCCTGGACGTACGTCCTGAACGGCTACGAGGGCGGTCTGCCCTCCGCCCGCTACCTGGGAGAGATCGCGGACGCGGCGGAGTCCGCGGGCGCCCCCCACGACTACGTCATGGAACTGCGCAAGCGCCCCTGCTGACCCGGCCGCACACGCCACCCGTGACCCGGTTGGTCGGAAACGACAAGACAACGATCGCCATCCCGTCAGCTCTGTCATCTACGCGCGTAGGCCCGGACCGGCTACCCTCGTCCGCGTGAACGCATCTCTTCTTCCGGACGACATCCAGGGCGACCCGCACGCCGCCGCCGACGCCGCCGCCGCGCGCCTGCGCGAACTGACCGGCGCCGAGACCCACGACGTCGCCCTCGTGATGGGCTCCGGCTGGGCACCGGCCGTGGATGCCCTCGGCGCCCCCGACGCCGAGTTCCAGGTCACCGAGCTGCCCGGTTTCCCGCCGCCGGCGGTGGAGGGGCACGGCGGCAAGATCCGCTCGTACCGGATCGGTGCGAAGCGGGCCCTGGTCTTCCTCGGCCGCACCCACTACTACGAGGGCCGGGGTGTCGCGGCCGTGGCCCACGGCGTGCGCACCGCGGTCGCGGCCGGCTGCAAGACCATCGTCCTCACCAACGGCTGCGGCGGCCTCCGCGAGGGCATGCGCCCCGGCCAGCCGGTCCTGATCAGCGACCACATCAACCTCACGGCGACCTCCCCGATCATCGGCGCGAACTTCGTCGACCTGACCGACCTCTACTCCCCCCGCCTGCGCGCCCTGTGCAAGGAGATCGACCCCACCCTGGAGGAGGGCGTCTACGCCCAGTTCCCCGGCCCGCACTACGAGACCCCGGCCGAGATCCGCATGGCCCGCGTCATCGGCGCGGACCTGGTGGGCATGTCGACGGTCCTCGAAGCGATCGCCGCGCGCGAGGCGGGTGCGGAGATCCTGGGCATCTCCCTGGTGACGAACCTCGCCGCGGGGATGACGGGCGAGCCGCTGAACCACGAGGAGGTCCTTCAGGCGGGCCGCGACAGCGCGACGCGCATGGGTTCGCTGCTGGCGCAGGTGCTCGGCCGGATCTGACAGAACGCGGCAGCCGGGCGCCGGGCGCCTATGGGGGTGCCGGGTTCGGTTGTGGGGCGAGTGCGGATGCGTGGGGGCTGGTCGCGCAGTTCCCCGCGGGCAGCTGCGCTGGGCTTTGAACGGGGTGCCTACGAGGGTGCCGGGTTCGGTTGTGGGGCGGCTGCGGGCCGGTGGGGGCTGGTCGCGCAGTTCCCCGCGCCCCTAAGGAGTTGCGGTCACCCTGCGCCGGAATGGACCGTGGGCCGTTGGCCGCGTACGGCGGGAAGGGGACGGGGTGGGGGGTGTCCGCCCGCAGCGGCCGGCGTCCATTACAGGGCCCCTTTTGAAGCGACCGAGCCGCCGGACCGAGGACGGACACCCCCCACCCCGGCCCCGACCCACCACCGGACGGAACGCGCTACACCCGCCCCCACCGGGGCCGCAGCTGCGCCGCAGGCATCAGGGGCGCGGGGAACTGCGCAAAAACGCCCGCCCCCACCACACCCGCACAGGACACACAACGAGAGGCTGACGCAACCGTGCAAGACGATCTCATCGCCCGGGCCAGGACCTGGCTCGCCGAGGACCCCGACCCGGACACCCGCAACGAGCTCGCGGGGCTCATCGAGGCCGGAGACGTCACCGAACTCACCGCCCGCTTCGGCGGCACCCTCCAGTTCGGCACCGCCGGCCTCCGCGGCGAACTCGGCGCAGGACCGATGCGCATGAACCGCGCGGTCGTCATCCGAGCCGCCGCAGGCCTCGCCGCGTACCTCAAGAAGCACGGCAGCACCGACGGCCTCGTGGTCATCGGCTACGACGCCCGCCACAAGTCGGAGGACTTCGCGCGGGACACCGCCGCCGTGATGACCGGCGCGGGCCTGAACGCGGCGGTCCTCCCCCGCCCCCTCCCCACCCCCGTCCTCGCGTACGCGATAAGGCACCTCGGCGCGGTGGCCGGCGTGGAGGTCACCGCCAGCCACAACCCGCCCCGCGACAACGGCTACAAGGTCTACCTCGGCGACGGCTCCCAGATCGTCCCGCCCGCCGACGCGGAGATCGCCGCCGAGATCGACGCCATCCGCTCCCTCGACGACGTCCCCCGCCCCGACACCGGCTGGCAGACCCTCGACGACAGCGTCCTGGACGCCTACCTCGCCCGCACAGACGCCGTACTCGCCGAGAACTCCCCCCGCACGGCCCGCACCGTCTACACGGCGATGCACGGGGTCGGCAAGGACACCCTCCTCGCCGCCTTCGCCCGAGCCGGCTTCCCCGCCCCGGAACTCGTCGCCGAACAGGCGGATCCCGACCCCGACTTCCCGACCGTCGCCTTCCCGAACCCGGAGGAGCCCGGCGCGATGGACCTCGCCTTCGCGAAGGCCGGGGAGACGGACCCGGACCTGATCATCGCGAACGACCCCGACGCGGACCGCTGCGCGGTGGCGGTCAAGGAAGACGGCACCTGGCGCATGCTGCGGGGCGACGAGGTGGGCGCCCTCCTCGCCGCCCACCTGGTGACCCGCGGAGTGCGCGGCACGTTCGCCGAGTCGATCGTCTCCTCCTCCCTCCTCGGCCGGATCGCCGAGAAGGCGGGCCTGCCCTACGAGGAGACCCTCACCGGCTTCAAGTGGATCGCCCGCGTGGAGGGCCTGCGCTACGGCTACGAGGAGGCCCTCGGCTACTGCGTGGACCCCGAGGGCGTACGGGACAAGGACGGCATCACCGCGGCCCTCCTCATCACGGAGCTCGCCTCCGAGCTGAAGGAACAGAACCGCACGCTCCCCGACCTCCTCGACGACCTCGCCGTGACCCACGGCCTGCACGCCACGGACCAGCTCGCGGTGCGCGTGGAGGACCTGTCGGTCATCGCCCGGGCGATGGAGCAGCTACGCGAGCACCCGCCGACCGCGCTCGCGGGCCTGGCCATCACGAAGGCCGAGGACCTCACGCGCGGCACGGACAAGCTCCCGCCCACCGACGGCCTGCGCTACACGCTGGACGGCGCGCGCGTCATCGTCCGCCCGAGCGGCACCGAGCCCAAGCTCAAGTGCTACCTGGAGGTGGTCGTCCCGGTAGCCACCCACGCCGACCTCCCGGCGGCCCGCGCCAGGGCGACGGACCTGCTGACCGCCGTCAAGCGGGACCTCTCGGCGGCAGCCGGCATCTGAACCCGCCGGCCGACGGCCCCGCGTCTGAACCCGCCGACGACGCCGGACGACCGAGCCCGCCCGCTGCGACGGGCGTCGGAACCCCTTCAGCAACGGCCCCGCACCCGACCCGTCGGCGACAGCGACGGCCGAAGCTGAACCCGCCGGTAGATGACCCCGGCAGCCGAGCCGAGGGGCGGCCCCCGTCCGGGCCGCCCCTCCCCCGTCGGCCCACCCGCACGAACCCACCTCACCTCATCGGGTGAACTCCCCGGGACTGTTGACCCCGGCTCCACGCCCCACCCCGGCCGTCACCACGGGCCTGACGCCGCTGATCGTCCTGGCCACCTGACCCGGGCCACCCGCCGCCACCGCACCCTCGCACTGACGACTGCGGTGCTGGGGCCGACGTGCTGGGGCGCCGACATGGCACGGTCTGGACAGGGGCCGCCGTAACCGCCCTCCACACAGGCCCCGCCCCAAGGGCACACCACGGCCCGACGGCACCGACGGCACCGACGGCACCCCAGAAGGCGTTACCCCAACGCCGCCAGAATCGCCACAAGCACCGCCCCGGCCAGCGCCGGCCCCATGATCTCGTACGCCCACCGCACGGAAACCTCGCCCTGGGAGGCCTTCGCCTGCCCCCGGGCCTCCTGCATCTCGCGCAGTTCGTCCATGATCTTGTCGGTCTCGGCCCGCGTGGGCCCCTCCGGGACGGTCGTACGGCCGCCGAAGCCGTCCGCCTGCATGCCGCCGCCGCCGAACAGGCCGAGGCCCCGGCCGGAACCGCGGGCGTCGGACGGCCGGGCCGCCTGCCGGGCCGTCTGCCGCGCCGCCTTCTTGCGGCCGCGCAGGGAGACCGGGATCGCCCACAGCTGGTACTTCGTGCCGGACTTGACGAACACCTCGTTCGAGAAGGTGGAGCGGAACATCTCGACCTGTCCCCACGGCACCACGATCACGCGGAAGGGGTTGCGGATGCGCAGCCGGTCGTCGTTCGCGAAGACGGCCGGGCGCAGGGTGAAGGCGACCACCAGCGGTACGACGAGGATCAGGACGGCGAGGGCGAGCCACGGTGTGCGGCCGGTGCCGGAGACGACGGCGTCGATGCCCAGCCAGCCGATGATGACGAGGAGCAGGCAACCGCCGACCAGCGCCATGGGTGAGCGGTAGATGCGGTCCCTGGACTCGGGGGGTGCGGTCGTCATGAGGCCGATCCTAAGCGCCGTCCGGCCGCGTGCCTGTGCGCGGGTGCCCCTCGGAACCGGTTCTCCGGGGTGTACAGCCGCTACGCGCGTAGATATGCTCGTCTGGTGACCATGCCCACCACTGCATCAGCCGCACACCCGCTCACGGACGTGACCGCGTCCGACAGCAGTCTGCGCCGGTTCCTTCACGGGCTGCCCGGCGTGGACGCGGTCGGCCTGGAGGCGCGTGCCGCCTCGCTCGGTACGCGTTCCATCAAGACGACCGCGAAGGCGTACGCCATCGACCTCGCCATCTCGATGGTCGACCTGACGACGCTGGAAGGCGCTGACACCCCGGGCAAGGTCCGGGCGCTCGGCGCCAAGGCGGTCCGCCCCGACCCGACCGACCGGACAAGCCCCGCGACCGCGGCCGTCTGCGTCTATCCGGACATGGTGGCCGTCGCCAAGGAGGCCGTCGCCGGTTCCGGCGTCAAGGTCGCCTCCGTGGCCACCGCGTTCCCGGCCGGCCGCGCCGCCCTCGACGTGAAGCTGGCCGACGTGCGCGACGCCGTGGCCGCCGGTGCCGACGAGGTCGACATGGTCATCGACCGCGGGGCGTTCCTCGCGGGCCGGTATCTGAAGGTGTACGACGAGATCGTCGCCGTGCGCGAGGTCTGCGGTACGGCCGCCCGGCTCAAGGTCATCTTCGAGACCGGCGAGCTGTCGACGTACGACAACATCCGCCGCGCGAGCTGGCTCGGCATGCTGGCGGGCGCGGACTTCATCAAGACGTCCACCGGCAAGGTCGCGGTCAACGCCACGCCCGCGAACGCCCTGCTGATGCTGGAGGCGGTGCGCGACTTCCGCGCCCAGACCGGCGTGCAGGTCGGCGTGAAGCCGGCGGGCGGTATCCGCACCACCAAGGACGCGATCAAGTTTCTCGTCCTGGTCAACGAGACCGCCGGCGAGGACTGGCTGGACAACCACTGGTTCCGCTTCGGCGCCTCCTCGCTCCTGAACGACCTGCTGATGCAGCGTCAGAAGCTGGCCACCGGCCGCTACTCCGGCCCCGACTACGTGACGGTGGACTGATCACCATGGCACCTGCATCCGCATCCGCATTCGAGTACGCCCCGGCTCCCGAGTCCCGCTCGGTCGTCGACATCGCCCCCTCCTACGGCCTGTTCATCGACGGCGAGTTCGTGGAGGCCGCCGACGGCAAGGTCTTCAAGACCGTCTCCCCGTCGACCGAGGAGGTCCTGTCCGAGATCGCCCAGGCGGGCGAGGCGGACGTCGACCGCGCGGTGGGGGCCGCCCGCAAGGCCTTCGAGAAGTGGTCGGCGCTGCCCGGCTCGGAGCGCGCCAAGTACCTGTTCCGCATCGCCCGGATCATCCAGGAGCGCAGCCGCGAGCTCGCCGTCCTGGAGACCCTGGACAACGGCAAGCCCATCAAGGAGACCCGCGACGCCGACCTCCCCCTGGTCGCCGCGCACTTCTTCTACTACGCGGGCTGGGCCGACAAGCTGGAGCACGCCGGGTTCGGGGCGAGCCCCAGGCCCCTCGGCGTGGCCGGCCAGGTCATCCCCTGGAACTTCCCGCTCCTGATGCTGGCGTGGAAGATCGCGCCCGCACTCGCCACCGGCAACACGGTCGTGCTGAAGCCCGCCGAGACGACCCCTCTCTCCGCGCTCTTCTTCGCGGACGTCTGCCGCCAGGCCGGCCTGCCCAAGGGTGTCGTCAACATCCTTCCGGGCTACGGCGACACGGGGGCCGCGCTCGTAGCCCACCCGGACGTCAACAAGGTGGCCTTCACCGGCTCGACGGCCGTCGGCAAGGAGATCGCGCGCACGGTCGCGGGCACCCGCAAGAAGCTCACCCTCGAACTGGGCGGCAAGGGCGCCAACATCGTCTTCGACGACGCCCCGATCGACCAGGCCGTCGAGGGGATCGTCAACGGCATCTTCTTCAACCAGGGCCAGGTCTGCTGCGCGGGCTCCCGGCTGCTGGTCCAGGAGTCGATCCAGGACGAGCTGCTGGACTCGCTCAAGCGCCGCCTGTCCACCCTGCGGCTCGGCGACCCGCTCGACAAGAACACCGACATCGGCGCGATCAACTCGGCCGAGCAGCTCTCGCGGATCACCTCGCTCGTCGAGAAGGGCGCGGCCGAGGGTGCCGAGCCCTGGTCCCCGGAGTGCGAACTCCCGTCCTCCGGCTACTGGTTCGCCCCGACGCTCTTCACGAACGTCACCCAGGCGCACACCATCGCGAGGGACGAGATCTTCGGCCCGGTGCTGTCGGTCCTCACCTTCCGCACCCCGGACGAGGCCGTCGCCAAGGCCAACAACACCCAGTACGGCCTGTCGGCGGGCATCTGGACCGAGAAGGGCTCGCGCATCCTGGCTGTCGCGGGCAAGCTCCGGGCCGGGGTCGTCTGGTCCAACACGTTCAACAAGTTCGACCCGACCTCGCCGTTCGGCGGTTACAAGGAGTCGGGGTTCGGCCGCGAGGGCGGCCGCCACGGCCTGGAGGCATACCTCGATGTCCGATAAGTCCGAGCAGCAGCGTCTGTCTGTCTTCAAGACCTACAAGCTGTACGTCGGCGGGAAGTTCCCGCGTTCCGAGAGCGGCCGGGTGTACGAGGTGACGGACTCGAAGGGCAAGTGGCTGGCGAACGCACCGCAGTCGAGCCGCAAGGACGCCCGTGACGCGGTCGTGGCCGCGCGCAAGGCGTTCGGCGGCTGGGCCGGCGCGACGGCGTACAACCGCGGCCAGGTCCTCTACCGTGTCGCGGAGATGCTGGAGGGCCGCAGGGCGCAGTTCGTCCACGAGGTGGCCGACGCCGAGGGCCTGTCGAAGTCCAGGGCGGCCGAGCAGGTCGAGGCGACGATCGACCGCTGGGTCTGGTACGCGGGCTGGACCGACAAGATCGCCCAGGTGGTCGGTGGCGGCAACCCGGTGGCCGGACCGTACTTCAACCTGTCCTCGCCCGAGCCGACGGGCGTGGTCGCCGTCCTGGCCCCGCAGGAGTCGTCGTTCCTGGGCCTGGTCTCGGTGCTGGCCCCGGTGATCGCGACGGGCAACACGGCGGTCGTGATCGCTTCGGAGAGCTCTCCCCTGCCCGCCCTGTCCCTGGGCGAGGTCCTGGCCACCTCCGACGTCCCCGGAGGCGTGGTCAACGTCCTGTCGGGCCGTACGGCGGAGATCGCGGCCCCCCTCGCCTCCCACCAGGACGTCAACGCGATCGATCTGGCGGGTGCGGACGAGGTCCTCGCCAAGGAGCTGGAGATCGCGGCGGCGGACAACCTGAAGCGGGTCCTGCGTCCACAGCCTGTGGACGACTGGACGGCGACTCCGGGCATCGACCGTCTGACGGCGTTCCTGGAGACGAAGACGGTGTGGCACCCGACGGGATCGCTGGGCGCGTCCGGGTCGGCGTACTGAGCCCCTGAAGCCGGAGAGCCGCGCTTCCCACCGTCCGGCGGGAAGCGCGGCTCTCCGCCGTGTCAGTTGCTCAGCAGTCCCGCCACCTGCCCCACCACCGGCATGCTCCCGATCGACTGTGCCTGCGCGACCGGTCCGGTCAACGCCTGCGACGTCAGCGGCTGGAAGTCCGCCAGCTGGGTCCCCACCCCGTTGTCCAGCGGGTCCACTCCCGTGCCCGCCAGCGGGTTCGGCTTGAGGCCGGCGACCGGGCCGGCGACGTAGCCGACCGTGCCGGTGAGGGAGCGGAGCCCGGACTGGGGATCGATGTTGCCGAGCGAGGTGGGCCGGGTGTGCAGCACGTCGACCACCGGCTCGGTGGCCGCGGCGGCCGCTCCGGCGCCTGCGCCGAGTGCGACACCCGCGGCGGCGAGAGCGGTGAGCGTGCGCTGGGCGGTCGGGTTCGCGTGTCGGGCCATCGTTTCTGCCACCTTTTCCGTGCACTGGGTAAGCATGTCGACACGAAGGGTAGTTGAGGTGTGACGCACGCTTCAAAGCCAACCCGCGGGGTCGATGAACAGCGGGTGAATGCCTCACACTGGTGTCCCGTGAGTTCCCAACCGCCCATACCGACGCGAGTCGTGCTGCTCTGCGGCCCCTCCGGCTCCGGCAAGTCCCTTCTCTCGGCCCGTTCCGGTCTTCCGGTCCTCCGGCTCGACGACTTCTACAAGGAGGGCGACGACCCGACACTGCCGCTGGTGGCGGGGAGCTCCGACATCGACTGGGACCACCCCGGATCGTGGGACGCGGACACCGCGGTGGCGGCGATCGTCGACCTGTGCCGCACGGGCCGTACGAAGATCCCGGTCTACGACATCTCGCTGAGCGCCCGCACCGGCGAGGAGGCGGTCGAGATGGGCCGGACCCCGCTGTTCATCGCGGAGGGCATCTTCGCCGCCGAGATCGTCACCCGCTGCCGGGAGCTCGGTGTGCTGGCCGACGCGCTGTGTCTGAGCCGGGGTCCGGTGCGCACGTTCCGCCGCCGGTTCCTGCGGGATCTGCGCGAGGGCCGCAAGTCCGTGCCCTTCCTGCTGCGCCGCGGCTGGCGGCTGATGCGCCGGGAGCGCTCGATCATCGCCCGCCAGACCGCGCTGGGCGCCCACCGCTGCGACAGGGACGAGGCCCTCGGCCGCCTCGCCGCCGCGGCAGCGGGCCGCCGGCCGGCGGCGACTCCGGCGGCCTGAGTCTCCGCTGAGCACACAGCAAAGCGGGACTGGACGGACCCCCCGGCCCGCCAGTCCCGCTTCTTGGTGCTTCCCCAGGTCCCCGTTGTTCCCCCCCACGGGTACCGGCCCCCCAGCCGGTACCCCTGGTCCCCCGTTCCCCCGTGTCGTGCTTCCCCCACCCTCAGGCGACGAGCTCCCCGAAGGCGTTCTCCTCGTCACGGCCGAAGCTGAGGACCTCGTCCTCGCGCAGGCGGCGCAGGGACCGCCAGATGCTGGACTTCACCGTGCCGACACTGATGTCGAGGATCTCCGCGATCTCCGGGTCGGTGCGGCCCTCGTAGTAACGAAGGACCAGCATCGTGCGCTGGAGTTCGGGAAGCCGGGCGAGCGCCTGCCACAGGACCGCGCGCAGTTCGGTGCCGCGCATCGCGTCCGTGTCGCCGGGCGTCTCCGGCAGTTCCTCGGTCGGGTACTCGTTCAGCTTGCGGCGGCGCCACGCGCTGATGTGCAGGTTCGTCATGGTGCGGCGGAGGTAGCCCCCGACCGCGGCCTTGTCACTGATCCGGTCCCACGCCCGGTACGTCGAGAACAGCGCGCTCTGGAGCAGGTCCTCGGCCTCGAAGCGGTCACCGGTCAGGTGGTAGGCGGTGGCGTACAGGGAGGCGCGGCGCTCCTGGACGTAGGCGGTGAACTCCGCCTCCGACAGCGAACGACGCTCCCCCGAGCCCTCCCTGTACGACGATCCCCCGTGCGTTTCCCCCGTGCTGGTGTCAACCACCGACATGTACGCGGTGTGCTGACGCCCGGTGCCGCGAGCGCACCCCCGCCCGCTCACGGCACCGGACTTCTCGGAACCCCGCCCCCCGTTCACGTCGTGCAGGCGCGTGATCACTGCGCTGGTGATGTTGCTGTGCAGCGTGCTCATCTCGCGCCCCCCGTCGTGGACTTCCGGTGTTCGGCTTGCTCAGGCGGTGGCTCCTTGCCTGTGCCGAGAACTCTGCCAACGCACCTTCATGGCCGTGTCCGCCGACTGTCACAGACCTGTCACAGGGATCCGTCTCAGGAATTGCACAGCGGACCCACGGACGGGTGCCGTACGGACTGCGTGTCCCCACAGGTCGTACCGCACCCCCTCCATGGGCCAGAATGAGCCCGTGCCTTCCCTGTTGCTGATCGAGGACGACGACGCCATCCGTACGGCCCTGGAGCTGAGCCTCACGCGCCAGGGTCACCGGGTGTCCACCGCTGCCACCGGCGAGGACGGCCTCAAACTGCTCCGTGAGCAGCGGCCGGACCTGATCGTGCTGGATGTGATGCTGCCCGGTATCGACGGGTTCGAGGTGTGCCGGCGCATCCGGCGCACGGACCAGCTGCCGATCATCCTGCTGACCGCGCGCAACGACGACATCGACGTGGTCGTCGGCCTGGAGTCCGGCGCCGACGACTATGTCGTCAAGCCGATCCAGGGGCGGGTCCTGGACGCCCGGATCCGGGCCGTGCTGCGGCGCGGTGAACGCGAGTCGACCGACGCGGCGAGCTTCGGCTCCCTGGTCATCGACCGCGCGGCCATGACCGTGACGAAGAACGGCGAGGACCTCCAGCTCACCCCGACCGAGCTCAGGCTGCTCCTTGAGCTGAGCCGGCGGCCCGGCCAGGCGCTGTCCCGCCAGCAGCTGCTGCGGCTCGTGTGGGAGCACGACTACCTCGGTGACTCGCGCCTGGTGGACGCCTGTGTGCAGCGACTGCGCGCCAAGGTCGAGGACGTGCCGTCGTCCCCGACGCTGATCCGTACCGTGCGGGGCGTGGGCTACCGGCTGGACACGCCTCAGTGACCGAAGCACAAGGGGGGCTCCGCGACTGGTTCGCGGCTCGCAAGGGTGTCTGGTCACGGCTGCGCTTCACCAGCCTGCGGCTGCGTCTTGTCGTCGTGTTCGGCCTGGTGGCACTGACCGCCGCCGTGTCCGCGTCCGGGATCGCCTACTGGCTCAACCGCGAGGCGGTGCTCACCCGCGCCCAGGACGCGGTCCTGCGGGACTTCCAGCAGGAGATGCAGAACCGCGCAGGCGCCCTGCCCGAGGACCCCACGCAGGACGAACTCCAGCGGACGGCGGGGCAGATGGCGGGCAGCAGCCAGCGCTTCAGCGTGCTGCTCGTGGCCTCCGACGCCAAGGGCCGGACGGTGTACGGCAATTCGGGAGCCCTGGACGGCTTCACGCTCCAGGACGTGCCCGTGTCGCTGCGCGAGGCGGTGAACGAGAAGCAGCAGGTCGACTCCGCCAACAAGTACGCCTACCACCTGTACTGGCAGCGGACCGTCGCCCACGACACCCCGTATCTGGTCGCCGGGACACGGGTGATCGGCGGCGGCCCGACGGGCTACATGCTCAAGTCCCTCGAGCCGGAGGCCAAGGACCTCAACTCCCTGGCCTGGTCGCTGGGTATCGCCACCGGGCTCGCCCTGATCGGCTCCGCGCTGCTCGCGCAGGCCGCCGCGACGACCGTACTGAAGCCGGTGCACCGGCTGGGAGTCGCCGCCCGGCGGCTCGGCGAGGGCAGGCTGGACACCCGGCTCCGAGTGTCGGGCACCGACGAACTCGCGGACCTGTCACGGACGTTCAACTACGCGGCCGAGGCGCTGGAGAAGCGGGTCGAGGACATGTCCGCGCGCGACGACGCGTCCCGGCGTTTCGTGGCGGACATGAGCCACGAACTGCGCACTCCGCTCACCGCGATCACCGCGGTGACGGAGATCCTGGAGGAGGAGCTGGAGGCCGAGTCCGGCTCGATGGACCCGATGATCGAGCCGGCCGTGCGGCTGGTGGTCAGCGAGACCCGCAGGCTGAACTCCCTGGTCGAGAACCTCATGGAGGTCACCCGCTTCGACGCGGGTACGGCCCGGCTGGTCCTGGACGACGTCGACGTGGCCGACCAGATCACCGCGTGCATCGACGCGCGGGCGTGGCTGGACGCGGTGGAACTGGACGCCGAGCGCGGCATCCACGCCCGTCTTGACCCGCGGCGCCTGGACGTGATCCTCGCCAACCTGATCGGCAACGCGCTCAAGCACGGCGGTTCCCCGGTGCGGGTAGCGGTGCGCGCGGCGGACGACGAGGTGGTCATCGGGGTCCGCGACCACGGCCCCGGTATCCCCGAGGACGTGCTTCCCCATGTCTTCGACCGCTTCTACAAGGCCAGTGCCTCCCGCCCCCGCTCCGAGGGCAGCGGCCTGGGCCTCTCGATCGCCCTGGAGAACGCCCACATCCACGGCGGCGAGATCACCGCGGCGAACTCTCCCGACGGGGGTGCCGTCTTCACGCTGCGGATACCCCGGGACGCCTCGGAGCTCGCGGAACAGCTCATGGAGGCCAAGAAGGCCGACGACGGGGCGAAGAAGGGGGAGGCGTGATGCGCCCGCAGGGACGACGTGAGGAGCGGTCGGGCACTCCACGTGCCGGGCTGAACGTGCTGCGGCTGCTGACGCTCCCGGTGCTCGGCCTGCTGGTCGCCGGGTGCGGGATCCGGCCCACCGAGGTGCCCACCGACTTCGGTCCCGCGCCCTCACGGGTGCGGTGTTCGCTGTCCGAGCCGGGCTCCGCCGAGCCGTCCTCGCACGGGCTGGCCGTGCAGGTGTTCCTGCTGTGCGGGGCGTCGCTGGTGGCCGTGGACCGGAGCCTGAGGGTCCCGGACGGCACCGCCGACTCCGAGCGGCGGGTGCTGGTCGCGCAGGGGCTCCTCGACCAGCTCGCCGAGACCCCGTCGGCGGCCGAGCGGGAGGCCGGGTACCAGACGTACGTGCGCGGCGGCATGACCGTCAGCGGGCCACGCCCCAAGGACCCCGAGGACACGCTCCGGCTGAGCACCCCGCCTGCCGAGCTCTCCGCGTACGCCCTCGCCCAGGTCGTGTGCACCTTCTCCGACTCGGCCGCGGCCGAGGGCGACGGCTCCGTCATCCTCGGCGGCCCCTCGGCCACACCGCTGCGCCGCTACGACTGCACGGACGAGGTCCGCTCCCAGCCGGGCAGCCACCAGCCGCCGTCGACCGAGGTGACGCGCGGCTGACGCGGAGCCGGCCGGCACGTGTGGCGCAGGCCTCACCCAGGTACCTCGGGGGTTCCGGAACCGATCGTGCCGAGCGGGGCGTCTTGGGGATCGTGCAGCGTCAAGGCTTCGTCGGCGGCGATACCGTCCTACGCGTCCGTGTGGCAGGAGGTGCCCTCCTGGTCGCGCACCTCGCGTTCGTCGCCTGGTTCACGCTGCGGCCGCTGGACGTGCCCTGGGTCGTCCCCGCCAACCTGCACCCCTTCGCCGGCATCCGCGCCGACCTCGCCCTCGGCGGGCGGGAGGCGGCCCTGCGGATCGGCGAAGGGCTCGCGCTGCTGGCCCCGCTGGGCTTCCTGCTCCCGATGGTGCACGGTCGGCTGTGGGCGTCCCCGGTCGGTTCCCTGATCCGCACCTGTGTCGCGGGCGCGCTGATCTCCCTGGGCATTGAGCTGTTCCAGACCGGCGTCCCCGGCCAGGTCGTCGACATCGACTCCCTGTTCCTGAACACCGCGGGCGTCGCCCTCGCGCACCTCGTCGTCGTGCCGGCGGTGCGCCACTCGCTGCGCCGCAGGACCGAGCGGCGCCGGCGCACCACCGTCCGCCAGGAGGAGCCGGCTCAGGGTAGGACCCCGACGATTCCCAGGGTCGGGATCGCCCCGTAGAGCGACGCTCTGTGGCATTCGTCTCCGTAGCGTTGAAGACAGCTGGAAAGGGTCACTCGGACCCGACCACCGACGCTCACGAAGGAGCCGCAATGTCCCGCCTCGCCCGCCCCACCGACGGCCGCATGATCGGCGGAGTGTGTGCCGCGCTGGCACGGCGCTTCGGCACCTCCGCGACCACGATGCGCGTGATCTTCCTGGTGTCCTGTCTGCTGCCGGGCCCGCAGTTCCTGCTCTACATAGCCCTGTGGATCCTGTTCCCCTCGGAGGACAAGGCCCAGACCGCCTGGTGACACCTCTGTGCACGGACGCCGGTGGGGCGCACCCCCGAGATCTCGGGGGTGCGCCCCACCGGCGCGTGCGAGGAGCGGTGGGTCTCAGCCGAGCGGCAGACCGTTGAGGGCGGTGCCGCCGAAAGGCAGGACCTGGGCGATCGGCAGACCGCCGAGGAGACCGGCGACTGGCCCGGTCGGGCCGTCGGCGAGCACCTTCTCGACGGCGGGCTGCGCGGCCGAGACGCCCGTGGCGACCGCCGGCTGGGCCTGCGCCAGCGCCTCACCGGCGCCCGGCAGCGACTTGGTGACGTTCTCGGTGGGGAGCCCCTGGGAGACGGAGCCGAGCGCCTGGGTGGCGTTCGGGACCGCCGGAGCGGCGTTCGCGGCACCCGCGCCGACGGCGGCGAAGGCGGCACCGAGGGCGGCGACACCGAGGGTCTTGGCAGCAGACTGCTTCATGAAATGCGTCCTCGAAATGGGTTTACGGGAGTCAGCGGTCCACGAACGTAAACACGGGAGCCCGCCCACCGCAAACATCGAAATGCGGACGGACGGTGAACACCCGCCCGCATTCCACACCCGAGAATTGTGCCGCTCAGCTCTCCTCGGCCACAGAACCGCTGGTGGAGGCGGTCTGCTGGAACAGCCATTCGGACTTCAGCTCGGCATATCCGGGCTTGATGACGTCATTGATCATCGCGAGTCGTTCATCGAAAGGAATGAACGCTGATTTCATCGCATTGACGGAGAACCACTGCATGTCGTCGAGCGAATAACCGAACGCCTCGACAAGGTGCTCGAATTCCCGGCTCATGCTGGTGCCGGACATCAGCCGGTTGTCGGTGTTCACGGTGGCCCGGAAGTGCAGCCGCCGCAGGAGTCCGATCGGGTGCTCGGCGTACGAGGACGCGGCCCCGGTCTGGAGGTTGGAGCTGGGGCACAGCTCCAGCGGGATCCGCTTGTCCCGGACGTAGGAGGCGAGCCGTCCGAGCTTGACCGTGCCGTCCTCGTGGACCTGGATGTCGTCGATGATGCGCACGCCGTGCCCGAGCCGGTCGGCACCGCACCACTGCAGGGCCTGCCAGATGGACGGCAGCCCGAAGGCCTCGCCGGCGTGGATGGTGAAGTGGTTGTTCTCGCGCTTCAGGTACTCGAAGGCGTCGAGATGCCGGGTGGGCGGGTAGCCGGCCTCCGCGCCCGCGATGTCGAACCCGACGACGCCCAGGTCGCGGTAGCGGTTGGCGAGCTCGGCGATCTCCAGGGCCCGGGCCGCGTGCCGCATGGCGGTGAGCAGGGCGCCGACGCGGATGCGGTGGCCGTTCGCCCTGGCCCTGCGCTCGCCTTCGCGGAAGCCCTCGTTGACGGCCTCGACGACCTCTTCGAGGGTCAGCCCCTTCTGCAGGTGCTGCTCGGGGGCGTAGCGCACCTCGGCGTAGACGACACCGTCCTCGGCGAGGTCCTCGGCGCACTCGGCGGCCACCCGGGTGAGGGCCTCGCGGGTCTGCATGACGCCGACGGTGTGCGAGAAGGTCTCCAAGTACCGTTCCAGCGAACCCGAGTCGGCGGCTTCGCGGAACCAGACGCCCAGCCGGTCCGCGTCGGTCTCGGGGAGTCCGGTGTACCCGGCGTCCCGGGCGAGGTCGACGATCGTGCCGGGGCGCAGCCCGCCGTCGAGGTGATCGTGCAGCAGAACCTTGGGTGCTCGGCGGATCTGGTCCGAGCTCGGGGAGTTCCCCATCCGGTCAGTCTGGCTCGTCATCTGGGCACTCTAACTCCTACGCGCGTAGAGCGCCCGCTGTACGAATCCGCCGATACGTAACGGTGACCGCCCCGCCCCGTGTCGTACACCCGGGCTTCTGACACTGTTCTGCCATGGCACAGCAAGCGACGCCGGTGCGCACCGCCCGACTGGGCAGGGCACTCGGCCCGGAGCCGGCGGCGGTGAGCGGGGTGGTGCTGCTCCTCCCGGGCGGCGACGAGACCTCTCTGCGCAGACCCGCCTCGATGCGACTCCCCTCCGCCGTCAGGGCGTTGGGACGACGACTCGCCCGTGCGGGGCACGCCGAGGGGCTCGCGGCCCACCTCGTGCACTACCGCTATCGCGGCTGGAACGGCAGCGAGGCGCATCCCGCGCACGACGCGACCTGGGCCGCCGACGAGGTCGTACGGCGGTACGGCGACGTCCCCGTGTCCCTGGTCGGCGTCGACATGGGCGCACGGGCGGCACTGCGCGCGGGCGGCCACGAGGCCGTCAACTCCGTGGTGGCGGTCGCTCCTCGGCTGCCCGAGGAGGACGTGGCGGCCACCCCCGAACCGGTCAAGCAGCTCGTGGGGCGGCGGGTGTTGATCGTGCACGGGACCAACGACCGGCAGGCGGACCCCGAGTTGTCGTTCCGGCTGGCGTCCCGGGCGAAGAAGGCGAACCGGGAGGTGTGCCGGTTCGAGGTGCACTCCGACGGGCACGGACTGCACCAGTACCGGGCCGAAGTGCAGGCCCTGACCGAGGACTTCGTGATGGGGGCGCTGTTCGGGCGGGCGCTGTCCCGGCCGGTGCAGGACGCGCTGGCCGCGCCTCCGCCGCTGGGGCTGCGGATGCCGCTGGCTTCCGGGTTCGGGCGTCGGCGGTAGGTCAGGGCGGTGGGGGGGCAGGTCACGGCAGCCGGGTGCAGGTCACGGCAGCAGGTTGCCCCTTCTGGACAGCAGGAACTTCTTGAAGGCGGCCACCGGCGGGGTGTCCGGGTGGCCGTCGAGCCAGGCGACGCCGATCTCGCGGGCCGCACGAGGGGCCGTGACCGTCAGTTCCACGACTCCCGGGCGGGGAAAGGCGGGCGGCGGCAGGAGGGCGACGCCCAGGCCCGCCGCCACCAGCCCCCTCAGCGTCTCCGCCTCCTCGCCCTCGAAGGCGATCCTCGGTTTGAAGCCGGCCTCCTGGCAGAGGTCGTCGGTGATGCGGCGCAGGCCGTAGCCGGGTTCCAGGGTGACGAAGGACTCCTCGGCGGCCTCGGCTAGGCGGACGCGCCTGCGGGCCGCGAGGGGGTGGTCGGCGGGGACCACGAGCCGCAGCTTCTGCTCGTCGAGACGCCGGGCGACGAGGTCGGGGGCGTCCGGCACCGGGGAGGTCAGGCACAGGTCCAGTTCCCCGGCCCGCAGCCGCTCGATCATCGCCTCGCCGTAGTTCTGGACCAGGCTGAAGCGGACGCGGGGATGGTCGGCACGGAAGGCGCGGATCAGGCCCGGGACCGTCTCCGAACCCATCGTATGGAGGAACCCGAAGGCGACCTTGCCGGTGGCCGGGTCGGCGTCGGCACGGACCTCGTCGGCGGCCCGCCGGATCTCGGCGAGGGCGCGTTCGACGGAGCCGAGGAAGGTGCGGCCGGCGGGGGTGAGGGAGACCGTGCGGCCGATGCGGGCGAACAGGTCGACGCCGAGGTCCTGTTCGAGGCGGACCATGGCCCGGGAGAGCGTCGACTGGGGTACGTCCATCTCCTGGGCGGCGCGGGTGACGTGCTCGGTGCGGGCCACACCGGCGAAGTACGCGAGCCGCGGGGCCAGCAACATCACCATGTCTTCTGTGTCACTGGACGGTGACAGACGCGCCTGTGACCTCTGCTGATGCTCCATGGGAACGATTATGGCGAATCCATGCATTGGACGGATGAGCGGAGCCGTACGTAACTTCGAGGCATGCCTGCCAGTACCGAGGCGCCCACCCGCGTGGGCGCCGCATCCCCCGTCCCTGTCGCCGTCGACTCCCGTCTGTCCCCGGGCGGCCCCGGCTACCGCCGGATGAGCTTCGCCCTCTTCCTCGCCGGGGTCGCCACCTTCGCGCTGCTGTACTCCACGCAGGCCCTTCTCCCGCTGATCTCGGGCGAGTTCGGGGTCGCGGCGAGCGAGGCGAGCTGGACGGTGGCGGCGGCGACCGGCGGTCTGGCGCTGTTCGTGCTGCCGATGAGCGCCCTCTCCGAGCGCTTCGGACGCCGTACGGTCATGACGGCCTCGCTGGCGGTCGCCGTGACGGTCGGGATCCTGGTCCCCTTCGCGCCCTCGCTGACCACGCTGGTCGTGCTGCGGGCGGTGCAGGGGGCGGCCCTGGCCGGGCTGCCCGCCTCCGCCACGGCGTATCTCGCCGAGGAGGTCCGCCCGAAGGCACTGGTCACGGCGATCGGCCTGTTCGTCGCCGGCAACAGCGTCGGCGGGATGAGCGGCCGGGTCATCACGGGCTGGGTCGCGCAGGAGTGGGGCTGGCGGGTGGCCGTAGGGGTCATCGGCGCGATCGCGGTGGCCTGTGCGGTGGCGTTCCGCCTGCTGCTCCCGGCGCCGCAGCACTTCGTGGCGGGCTCGCTGCGGCCGCGGGTGCTGCTCGGCACGGTCCGCACACACCTCTCCGACCCGCTGCTGCGCCGCCTCTACGCGATCGGCGCGCTGTTCATGACGGTCTTCGGCGGCGTGTACACGGTGATCGGCTACCGCCTGACGGAGGCCCCGTTCGGGTTGCCGCAGGGCATCGTCGGCTCGATCTTCCTGGTCTACCTGGTGGGCACGGTGTCCGCGTCGACGGCGGGGCGGCTGGTCGGGCGCCTGGGCCGCCGGGGCGCGCTGTACGCGGCGGGCGGTACGACGGCGACCGGCCTGCTGCTCTCCCTGTCCGGCTCCCTGTGGCTGGTCCTCCTGGGCCTGGTCCTGATCACCGGCGGTTTCTTCGCGGGGCACGCGGTGGCGTCCTCGGCGGTCAGCAAGACGGCCACCCACGGCCGGGCGCAGGCCTCGGCCCTCTACCAGTCCGCCTACTACATCGGCTCCAGCGCGGGCAGCACGGTCGGCGCGCTCGCCTTCCACGCGGGCGGCTGGGCCGGGACGGTCGGGGTCGGACTCCTGGCGGTGCTCGGCGTGGTGTCGATCACCGTCCTCGGAACACGTGCGGCTCGGGCCCAGCAGCGGCTCGCGACGGCCTGAGCCGTGCGTCTGACTTCCCCCCGGTCGAGGTCGGTCGACCGGGGGGATCGGACTGTCCGGAGGGTTTGCTTCACACGGCCCCCCACCTGCGTGTTCGTCCGCTCCAGGGGCCGTTGTCAGTGGGCTGCGGTAGTTTCCGAGTAGTGGGCGCAAAGGCGCGGCACAGCACGGCCACAGGGGTGGGTGGACGATGACGGACACTACGGCTACGACGACGGACCTCGACGTCAGGCTCGAGAAACACCGCACAGAGCTGACGGGGTACTGCTACCGCATGCTCGGCTCCTCCTTCGAGGCCGAGGACGCGGTGCAGGACACGATGGTGCGGGCCTGGCGGAGCTACGAGAAGTTCGAGGGCCGTTCCAGCCTCCGCTCCTGGCTGTACCGCATCGCGACGAACGTCTGTCTGGACATGCTGACGGCGGGCAACAAGCGCGCCCGCCCCATGGACCTCACGGAGTCGACACCCCTCGCCCAGGCCGCCCTCTCCCCCCGCCCCGACCACACCTGGCTGGAACCGATGCCGGACAACCGCATCCTGCCGACCGTCGAGGACCCGGCGGAGGCGGCGGTCGCCAAGGAGACCGTACGGCTCGCCTTCATGGCCGCCCTCCAGCAGCTGCCGCCCAAGCAGCGCGCGGTGCTGATCCTGCGCGAGGTGCTGGCCTGGAAGGCGAGCGAGGTCGCCGAACTGCTCGACACCTCCGTCGCCTCGGTCAACAGCGCCCTCCAGCGGGCCCGCGCCACCCTCGCCGAGCGGGAGGAGCACGGCGCCGACGCGGCCGTGTCCGACCCGCTGGACGAGGAGCAGCAGAAACTCCTGGAGCGCTATGTGAAGGCGTTCGAGGGGTACGACATGACGGCACTGACGGCGCTCCTCCACGAGGACGCCATCATGACGATGCCGCCGTTCGACCTGTGGCTGACGGGCCACGACGACATCACGGGCTTCATGACGACCCTGGGCTCGGCCTGCGAGGGCTCCCGTCTGGTGCCGGTGCAGGTCAACGGCTTGCCGGGGTTCGCCCAGTACAAGCCGGACCCGGACAAGGGCGGCTTCGTCCCGTGGGCGGTCCAGGTGCTGGAGATCTCAGACGGCCGGCTCACCGGGTTCCACTTCTTCCTCGACACCCAGCGCTGGTTCCCCCTGTTCGGCCTGCCCCTCCACCTCGAAGCGGAGGCCGACGAGGTCGAGGAGGGCGTGTAGCGCGGGGTCGGGGTCCCGCAGCCTGATCCGGCCCCCGGCGCGCCGGGCCGCGAGCTGGAGCCGGGCGAGCAGGTCGACGGCGCCGAGCCCCGGTGGTCCGAGCCCGGCGACATCGCACACCACCACTCCGGCACCGGTCGTCCGCAACAGGGCCCGGACCTCGTCGCCCAGCTCCGTCACCTCGTCCCGGGTGACGGGGCCGGCCAGCACGAGTACAGCGGGTGTCATGGCGTCCACGATCGGTAGACCTGACGGGCGGGCACAATTCATCGGCCGACGCCTCGACCACGCGGGCGGGATCACGTTGACCTGGGTGCCACCTGCCCCCGAGGGTTACCTGCATGCGCCAACCATCGGTACCTCCCTGGATACGCCACGCCCTCCTCACCCTTGAGGAGCCTCCGTGCAGGGAGTGCTGACCGGCTTCGCGGTCATCGCGGTGGTGATCGGCGTCGGCTATCTCATCGGTCTGCGCGGCTACCTCGGCGACCAGGGCCGGGAGGTCCTGACCAAGCTCGCCTTCCATGTCGCCTCCCCCGCCCTGCTGTTCACCACGCTGGCCCGGGCCGACCTGTCGGTGATCTTCTCCAGCCGCCTGCTGGTGACGGCCCTGAGCACGGCCGCGGCGGCGGGGGTCTTCGTGGCGGTGGGGGTCGTCCGGGGCTGGGGCCTGGGCCGTACGACGATCGGTGCGCTGTGCTCGTCCTACGTCAATTCCGGCAACCTCGGCATCCCGATCGCGGTGTACGTCCTGGGCGACGCCTCGCTGGTGGCGCCGGTGCTGCTGTTCCAGCTGGTGGGGGTGACCCCGGTCGCGGTGACGGTCCTGGACCTGGCGTCGGGGAGGGGAGGGAAGAGCCCGCTGTGGCTACGGCTGCTCACGCCCCTGCGCAACCCGATCGCGGTCGGCTCGCTGGCCGGCGTGGCGGTCTCGGCGGCCGGTCTGAAGGTCCCGGCCCCCGTCATGGACCCCCTGACCCTGATCGGCGGCATGTCGGTCCCGGCCGTCCTCCTCGCCTTCGGCATCTCCCTGTGCGGCAGCACGATGCCCGGCCGGGGCCCGGACCGGCAGCTAGTCCTGCTCTCGGTCGCCCTGAAGTCGGTGGGGCAGCCCGCGGCGGCCTGGGCGCTGGCGGCCGGTGTCTTCGGCCTGCACGGAGCGCAACTCCTCGACGTGGTGGTGACATCGGCCCTGCCGGCCGCGCAGAACCTCTACACGTACGCGTCGACCTACGGCGTGGGAGAGCGGCTGGCCCGGGACTCGATCCTGGTGTCGACGGTGGTGTCGGTGCCGGTGCTGGTGGGGGTGGCGGCGCTGTTGGGGTGACCAGGTGTCAACTGAGCGGGAAGATACCGGTGTCCAGGTCCAACTTGAACGGTGAGGGCAAGGTCAACCTCTCGCCGTACTCCACCGAGACAAGGGCTCGGTATGTGCCGTTTTGCGGCTCTCCGTAAAGTGTCGCCGTGGGACGCCCGGACTGCCAAGCATCAGGGAGAAGGTAGAGCGGCACTCCCGCGACCGCGTAGCCGTGGGCTTTCTTGATGCGGTCATGGTTCGCATTGCTCTTGGATGTGACCTCGACGACGAGTTCAGCCTCGCCGGCGGCACGCGCGTGCCACGGCGCAAGGCAGTCCTCGGCACCACGCACAGGTCGGGAACGAACAGGCCGCCCGTCTCCGGACACGTCAGCCCGAGCGTCTGATAGATGCCCCTGTGTCGTTGTGTTCCTCGGACGGTGGCGGCGACACGGTGACGATCCCTTCGACGATCTCCACCTTGCTGCCCTCGGGAGCGTCCGTCTCCTCCCAGACACGGACGATCTCGTCCCAGCCCGTGTCCCCAGGGGCCCCGGACTCGGCGGCGAGTGCGCTCATGGCGGTCTCCCATCGGTCGTCACCGATCCCAGCATGCCGAACGGGACCGGCGGTGGTCCACCGATCCCGTTCACCCGCACGAGGAACCCGCTGGTCAGGCGATACGTTCCAGCACCACCGGCGACGCCGAGAAGCCCGTGCCCGCCGCCTCGATGTCGTAGGAGCCCTCGATCGACTCCAACGCGTACGCGAAGCGCTCCGGCGTGTCCGTGTGGAGGGTCAGCAAGGGCTGGCCCTCGGTGACCGTGTCGCCGGGCTTGGCGTGGAGTTCCACGCCCGCGCCCGCCTGCACCGGGTCCTCCTTGCGAGCACGCCCCGCGCCGAGGCGCCAGGCGGCGACGCCGATGCCGTAGGCGTCGAGGCGGGTCAGGACGCCGGAGGCGGACGCCTTGATCACGTGCTGCTCGCGGGCCACGGGCAGCTCCGCGTCCGGGTCGCCGCCCTGGGCCGCGATCATCCGGCGCCAGACGTCCATCGCCGAACCGTCGGCCAGCGCCTTCGCCGGGTCGGCGTCCTTCACGCCCGCCGCGTCCAGCATCTCGCGGGCCAGCGCGATGGTCAGTTCCACCACGTCCGAGGGGCCGCCGCCGGCCAGGACCTCGACCGACTCGCGGACTTCGAGGGCGTTGCCGGCCGTGAGGCCCAGCGGGGTCGACATGTCCGTCAGCAGGGCGACCGTCCTGACGCCGTGGTCGGTGCCGAGGCCCACCATCGTGGACGCCAGTTCCCGCGCGTCCTCGATGGTCTTCATGAAGGCGCCGGTGCCGACCTTGACGTCGAGCACGAGCGAGCCCGTGCCCTCCGCGATCTTCTTCGACATGATCGAGGAGGCGATCAGCGGGATCGCCTCGACCGTGCCGGTGACGTCACGCAGGGCGTACAGCTTCTTGTCCGCCGGGGCCAGGCCGTCGCCCGCCGCGCAGATCACCGCGCCGGTGGTGTCGAGGACGTGCAGCATCTCCTCGTTCGACAGCAGCGCGCGCCAGCCGGGGATCGACTCCAGCTTGTCGAGCGTGCCGCCGGTGTGGCCGAGGCCGCGGCCCGAGAGCTGGGGCACGGCCGCGCCGCAGGCCGCCACCAGGGGGGCCAGCGGGAGCGTGATCTTGTCGCCGACGCCGCCCGTGGAGTGCTTGTCCGCCGTCGGGCGGGACAGGGACGAGAAGTCCATGCGCTCGCCGGAGGCGATCATCGCGGCCGTCCAGCGGGCGATCTCGCGGCGGTTCATGCCGTTGAGCAGGATGGCCATCGCGAGCGCGGACATCTGCTCGTCGGCGACCTCCCCGCGGGTGTACGCGTCGATGACCCAGTCGATCTGCTCGTCGCTGAGTTCACCGCGGTCCCGCTTGGTGCGGATGACGGAGATGGCGTCCATGGCCATGCAGGGCTTTCCTTCCGGGAATTACTTGGTGAGATGGTCCGGCCCGAAGGCCTGCGGGAGCATCTCGGACAGCGGCAGGATGCCCGCCGGGGTCTCCAGGAGCAGGTCCGGGCCGCCGAACTCGTAGAGCAGCTGACGGCAGCGGCCGCAGGGGACGAGGACCTCGCCCCGGCCGTCCACGCAGGTGAAGTGCGTGAGCCGGCCGCCACCGGTGTTGTGCAGCTCCGAGACCAGACCGCACTCGGCGCACAGGCCGAGGCCGTAGGAGGCGTTCTCGACGTTGCAGCCGGTGATGGTACGGCCGTCGTCGACCAGGGCGGCCACGCCGACCGGGTAGCCGGAGTACGGGGCGTACGCCCGGGACATGGCGTCCCGGGCCGCCGCCCGCAGCGCCCCCCAGTCGACAGCGGCGGGGGACGTCACTTGCCCTGGCCCTTCCGGTAGCGCATGCCGTCCGCCTTGGGCATCCGCAGGCGCTGCGCGGACAGCGACAGCACCAGCAGGGTGACGACGTACGGGGTGGCGCCCACGAAGTCGCTCGGGACCTCGTCGGTGACCAGGTACCAGACCAGGACGCCCGCGGCCACCAGGAGGCTGATGCCGCCCTGCCAGTGCGCCTTCTTGTACAGCTTCCAGCCGGCCATCGCCAGGAGCAGCACGAACAGCAGGAGCAGCAGCGCGTGGACGGTCTCGCCGCCGTTGCGCAGCTGGAGCGCGTCGGAGTAGCCGAACAGGCCCGCGCCCATGGCGAGCCCGCCGGGCCGCCAGTTGCCGAAGATCATGGCGGCGAGACCGATGTAGCCGCGGCCGCCGGTCTGGCCCTCCAGGTAGGTGTGCGAGGTGACCAGCGCCAGGAAGGCGCCGCCGAGGCCGGCGAGACCGCCGGAGACGGCCACGGCCACGTACTTGTACTTGTAGACGTTGACGCCGAGGGACTCGGCGGCGATCGGGTTCTCGCCGCAGGAACGCAGGCGCAGGCCGAACGGGGTGCGCCACAGCAGCCACCAGCTGCCGATGAACAGCACGACCGCGAGGACCGTCACCACGGACAGGTTGGTGAACAGGCCGCCGAGGATGCCCGCGAGGTCGGAGATCAGGAACCAGTGGTGGTTCTCGATGGAGTGCAGCCCGCTGGACAGGCCCGGGACGTCGAAGCTGGGCAGGGAGTCGACGGGCGGGGACTGCTTGGGGTTGCCGCCCGCGTCGGCCGCCTTGCCGTCGACGAAGAACAGCTTGGCGAGGTACTGGGTGGTGCCCAGCGCGAGCAGGTTGATCGCGACGCCGGAGACGATGTGGTCGACGCCGAAGGTGACGGTCGCGACCGCGTGCAGCAGACCGCCCACGACGCCGAACCCGACGCCGCACAGCAGGCCGAGCCAGGGGCTGGACTGCCAGCCGATCCAGCCGGCGCCGAAGGTGCCGAGGATCATCATGCCCTCGAGGCCGATGTTGACCACGCCGGAGCGCTCGGACCACAGACCGGCGAGGCCCGCGAGGCCGATCGGCACGGCGAGGCTGAGGGCGGCGGAGACCTGGCCCTCGGAGGTGAGCTGGTCGGAGCCGGAGATGACGCGGACCGCGGCGACGAGCAGCAGCGCACCGGCGACGATCATGAGGATCTGGCCGAGCGAGCGGCTCGACCGGGTGGCGGTGTCCGCCTTGGGTGCCGCGGGGGGCGGCGTGTGGGTCGTCGTGGCAGTCATCACGCCACCTCCTGCTTCTGGGTCGGGGCTGCGGCCTGGGCGGCGAGCTCGGCGCCGACCCGCTGCTGCTGGCGCTTGAGCCCGTAACGGCGTACGACTTCGTAGGCGATGACGACGGACAGGACGATGACGCCCTGGATCACGCCGAGGATCTCCTTGTCGTAGCCCTCGAACTCCAGGTGGTTGGTGGTGCGCTCGAGGAAGCCCCACAGCAGGGCGCCCAGCGCGATGCCGACCGGGTTGTTGCGGCCGAGCAGGGCGATGGCGATACCGGTGAAGCCGATACCGGTGGGGAAGTCGTTGCTGAACTGGTGGCTGTCGTTGAGCAGGGTCGGCATGCCGATGAGGCCGGCCACCGCGCCCGAGATGAGCATGCTGGTGGCGATCATCTTCTTCACCGAGACACCGCTCGCGGCGGCGGCACTCTCGGACTGGCCGACGGTGCGCAGGTCGAAGCCGAAGCGGGTGCGGCCGAGGACGAACCAGTACGCGATGCCGATGAGCACGGCGATGACGATGAAGCCCCACAGCTCGCCCGCGGCGCCGGTGTCGATCTGGAAGAAGTACGAGGACGACGGCAGCGGCTTGGTGGAGACGACCGTGCCGCCGGCCTGGAGCTCGGCGAGCTTTCCGGGCTGGAGCAGGTAGGCGATGATCGCGGTGGCGATCGCGTTGAGCATGATCGTCGAGATGACCTCGCTGACACCGCGGGTCACCTTGAGGATGCCCGCGATGCCCGCCCACACGGCGCCGGTGCCCATGGCGCACAGGATGATCAGCGGGATGGAGATCCAGCCCGGCGTGGTCAGCGCGCCGCCGAGGACCGCGGCGAAGAACGCGGCGATGCGGTACTGGCCGTCGACGCCGATGTTGAACAGGTTCATCCGGAAGCCGATGGCCACCGAGACGCCCGCCAGGTAGTACGTCGTCGCCTTGTTGAGGATGTAGACCTGGCTGTCGCTGGCGGAGCCGTAGGTCAGCATGTCGCTGAAGGCGGCGCCCGGGTTCTTGCCGGTGGCCAGGATCACCAGGGTGGTGACGACGAGCGCGGCGACGACCGCGAGCAGCGGGGCCGCGATGCCGAGGAGCAGCCGCTCCTTGTCGATGCGTTGGGTCAGCTTGTTCATCGGGCGTCGTCCTCGTGGTCCGCTGCGGAGTCCTCTGCGGAGCCCTCTGCGTGCTCCAGGTGGCCGGTGGCCGCACCGGTCATGGCGGAGCCCAGCTCCTCGGGGGTGATGGTGGCGGGGTCGGCGTCGGCGACCAGTCGGCCGCGGTACATCACCCGCAGGGTGTCGGACAGGCCGATGAGCTCGTCCAGGTCGGCGGAGATCAGCAGCACGGCCAGGCCCTCACGGCGGGCCTCACGGATGTGGTCCCAGATCGCGGCCTGCGCGCCGACGTCCACACCGCGGGTGGGGTGGGCGGCGATGAGCAGCTTGGGCGCGTGGCTCATCTCGCGGCCGACGATCAGCTTCTGCTGGTTGCCGCCGGACAGCGAGGCGGCGGTGACGTCGATGCCGGGGGTGCGGACGTCGTACGCCTTGATGATGCGCTCGGTGTCCGTGCGGGCGGCCTTGATGTCGAGCAGCTGGCCGCGGGAGTTGGGCTTCTCGGTGACATGGCCGAGGATGCGGTTCTCCCACAGCGGGGCCTCGAGGAGCAGGCCGTGGCGGTGGCGGTCCTCGGGGATGTAGCCGACACCGGCCTCGCGGCGGTGGCGGGTGGGGACGTGGGAGATGTCGGTGTCGTCGAGGGTGACCGTGCCGGAGTCGGGGGTGCGGATGCCCATGATGGCCTCGACCAGTTCCGACTGGCCGTTGCCCTCCACACCGGCGATGCCAAGGACCTCGCCCTTGTGGATGGTGAAGGAGATGTCGTCGAGGATGATCCGCTCGACGCCGTCGAGGTCGGTCTGGGCCAGGCGCAGGCCGTCCAGCTTCAGCAGCGGGACGTCGGTGACCGTGGACTCCTCGGTCTCCGGGGTGGGCAGTTCGCTGCCGACCATCAGCTCGGCGAGCTGCTTGGGGGTCGTACCGGCGGGCTCGACCGTGCCGACGGTGGTGCCGCGGCGGATGACGGTGATCTCGTCGGCCACGGAGAGCACTTCACCCAGCTTGTGCGAGATGAAGATGACCGTGAGGCCCTCGGCCTTGAGCTCGCGCAGGTTGGCGAAGAGGGCGTCGACCTCCTGCGGCACGAGGACGGCGGTGGGCTCGTCGAGGATCAGGGTCTTGGCGCCGCGGTAGAGGACCTTGAGGATCTCCACGCGCTGGCGGTCGGCGACACCGAGCTCCTCCAGGAGGACGTCGGGGCGGACGTTCAGGCTGTACGCGTCGGAGATCTCCCTGATCTTCGCGCGGGCCTTGGCGCCGATGCCGTACAGCTTCTCCGCGCCCAGGACGACGTTCTCCAGGACGGTGAGGTTGTCGGCGAGCATGAAGTGCTGGTGCACCATGCCGATGCCGCGGGCGATGGCGTCGGCGGGGGTGTGGAAGGTGACCGTCTCGCCGTTCACCGTGATGGTGCCCTCGTCCGGCTGCTGCATGCCGTAGAGGATCTTCATCAGGGTGGACTTGCCGGCACCGTTCTCACCGCACAGGGCGTGCACGGTGCCCGTGCGGACGGTGATGTCGATGTCCTTGTTGGCCACGACGCCGGGGAATCGCTTGGTGATGCCGCGCAGTTCGACGGCAGCGGGAGGGCTGGACGCGTTGATGGCGCACTCTCCTCGGGGAAAAGGGGCTGCGTAGGGGAGGGCAGGCGTCGGTGACGCTAGCGCGGCAACTCCGCGCTACACGCGTAGAGTTGACACATTGTTATGGCTCGACGAGGGGGTTGTCGAGGCCCCCTCGTCGAGCCCGGGTTCCGGCGGGAACCGTCAGGTCAGCTGGTCTTGACCTTGATGGTGCCGTCGACGATCTTCTTCTTCGCCTCGTCCAGCTTGGGCTGGATGTCGTCGATGAAGCCACCGCTGGTGGACAGGCCGACACCGCCCTTGGCGAGCGAGTAGAGCTGGTTGCCGGTCAGCGGCTTGCCGTCGTGGACGGACTTGATGAAGTCGTAGACGCCGACGTCGACGTTCTTGACCATCGAGGTCAGGATCGAGTTCTTGAACTTGGCCAGACCCGGGATGTTGTACTGGTCCGAGTCCACGCCGATGGCCCAGGCGCCCTTGACGCCGGAGACGGCCTCGATCGAGCCGTTGCCGGAGGAGCCGGCCGCGGCGTAGATCACGTCGGCGCCGTTGTCGAGCATGCCGGACGCGGCCTCCTTGCCCTTGGCGGGGTCGGCGAAACCGGAGAAGTCCGAGCCGTGGGTCAGGTACTGGACGTCGACCTTGACCTTGGGGTTGGTGTCCTTGACGCCCTGGGCGTAGCCCGCCTCGAACTTCTTGATCAGCGGGGTGTCCACACCGCCGATGAAGCCGACGTGGTCCTTCTTGGTCTTCAGCGCCGCGGCGACACCGGCCAGGTAGGAACCCTGCTCCTCGGTGAACGTGATGCTGTCGACGTTCTTGGCTTTCGCGACCGCGTCGATGAGACCGAAGTTGACCTTCGGGTACTTCGCGGCAACCTTGTCGACCGAGGTGGCGTAGGAGAAGCCGACGGCGACGATCGGGTTGTAGCCGGCGTCCGCCAGGTCGGTCAGGCGCTGCTCGCGGTCGGCCTCGGTGTCGGTGCTCTTGGCGGTGAGCTCCTTGATGGAACCGCCGAACTCCTTCTCGGCCTTGTCCGCACCGCGCGCGGCGGAGTCGTTGAAGGAACGGTCACCACGGCCGCCGACGTCGTAGGCGAGACCGATCTTGATGCCGCCCTTGCCGCTGCCGGCGGAGGCGGACGACGAGCTGTCGTCCTCGGAGGAAGTGCTGCCACAGGCAGTGGCAGTCAGTGCGAGAGCTGCGGTGGCGATACACGCAGCGGAAAGCTTGGCTACCCGGCGCACGGGAGGCTCCTTCACCTGACCTGAGCGCCTTGTCGGCGCTTCATGTGAGCACCATGCCAGTGCCCGGGCCTGAACGCCCCTGCGGCGTTGGCTTCGCGGCATCGTAACGCGCGTAGATGTCGGAAACAGACCTCTTCCGAAGCCGTTATCGATTCGAGGCAAACAGCGTCTGAACTGAGGCTCTTACGCCTTCGCACACCGGGATTTCGATGTGCGCACGATTGGCTTACGACACTGTTGCGCCGGTCGGAGGAACGGCCCCCGCGGGGGCCGTCCGTCACGTTCGGATCACTGTGCGGCGTCCAGCAGGGCCGCGGCCGTGAACAGCTCCACACCTACGGTGATCGCGGACTCGTCGGCGTCGAAGTCGCCCTGGTGGAGGTCGCGCACGGCCCGCTCCCCCGGGGTCCGCACCCCGAGGCGGGCCATGGCCCCGGGAACGTGCTGGAGGTACCAGGAGAAGTCCTCGCCGCCGAGGCTCTGCTCGGTGCTCTCGACCGAGTCGGCGCCGCGCCGGGCGGTCATGGCCTCGCGGATCAGCTCGGTGACGTCCGCGTCGTTGACGACGGGCGGGACGCCCCGCACGTAGTTGATCTCGGACTTGGCCCCGTGCAGATTGGCGACCTCGTCGATCGCGGCGACCACGATGTCCGGGGCCTGCTGCCAGGTGTCGAGCTCCAGGCAACGCACGGTCCCGGAGAGCTCAGCGTGCTGCGGGATGACGTTCGGGGCGTGCCCCGACTCGATCCGCCCCCAGGTCACGGCGAGGCCGGCACGGGTGTCGACGCGTCGGCCGACGATCGCGGGCACGTCGGTGACCACGCGGGCGGCGGCGGTGACGAGATCGGTGGTGAGGTGCGGCCGGGCGGTATGTCCACCGGGCCCGTCGAGGGCGATCTCCAAGCGGTCACAGGCCGAAGTGATCGCCCCGGTCCTGAGCCCGATCTTCCCGGCGTCGACCCGCGGGTCGCAGTGCACGGCGAGGATCCTGCCGACCCCCTCCAGTACGCCGCAGTCGATGGCGTCGGCGGCGCCGCCGGGCAGCACTTCCTCGGCGGGCTGGAAGACCAGCCGCACGGGCCGCGGCAGCAGCCCCCGCTTGTGCAGGTCGGCGAGGACGAGCCCGGCCCCCAGCACCACGGTGGTGTGCACATCGTGCCCGCAGGCATGCGCCCGATCGGGCACGGTGGACCGGTAGGGGCACTCGGTCTTCATGTCCGGGATGGGCAGGCCGTCGATGTCGGCGCGCAGGGCGAGCATGGGCCGCTCACCGTCCCACTCCCCGATGTCACACACCAGTCCGGTCCCGACGGCCAGCACCCGCGGCTTCAGCCCGGCGTTCTCCAGCCGTTCCTTGATCGCAGCGGTGGTGCGGAACTCCTGGTTGCCGAGCTCCGGGTGCATGTGCAAGTCGCGTCGGAACAGTACGAGCTCGGCGTGCAGTTCCTCGCTCAGCACGCCGGGAAGCACGGCTTCCCCGGGCAGATCGACCTCGGACTCCAGTGACATCAGTTGCTTCACCCTCTAAAGGGTAGGACGCCGGGGCGACCAACCGACCCGCGATCAACAAAACTTCAACCCGCGGGGGGAAGAAAATCTGGCCGCTCGACGCATGGATGTGATTTGAGACGGGTAAGAACCATCTTTCCCACACATACCACGCCTCTGCTCCCGCATGCCGATCTGCTCACCTTTCGGAACTCCACGGAGACGGAATCGGGGCCGGGGTAGCGGATCCGTCACCACCACGTGACGATTGCGCCACGCAGCGCGATCGGCCGACGTGAGCTGGGCAGCCTTCCCCGCATGAACGCGTGCGGATGCGGCGAGGACCAAATTCCCTGGATGCTGGCGAAATTCGGCTTCCTGGGCGCAGCGGGGCTGATCCTGGGAATACTGATCACCATGATCGCGGCAGGCTGGCTGCTGTCCTCGCTGGTCTGGCTGGTACGCCGACGCCACACAGCAACACCGGCACCGGCACCGGCACCGATCGACGAACCCTCCCAGCACCCTCTGGCGGGATTCACCTGGACGGACGAGCCGCCCCGCGGGAGCTGAGCCCTGCCGAGTCCCGTCCTAAGCCGCGGCCAGTTCGCACCACACGTACTTTCCCCGGTTGCCGTGCCTGGACAAGGGCTGTCATCCCCACAGATCCGCACACGCCTTCACCAACGCCAACCCCGGCCCCTCCCCCACGTCCCTCATGGCGTTCAACTCCCCTGGCGGCTCGGGAGGTTCGGGGTCCGCGCCCCAGGCCCCGATCCGCAGCACCCCCGCCGACCGGCGCACCCTGAGGGCGGCCGGCCCTTTCGTGTGCCGTACGGCATTGGAGACCAGCTCGGCCGCGAGCAGCTCGGCGGTGTCGGTCAGACGGATCAGGCCGTGCATCGTGAGGATGAGCCGGAGGGTGCGGCGGGCGACGGTGACGGCTCGGAGGTCGTTCGGGATGTACAGGGTGTACTCCCAGGGGGCGTTTTCGGGCATGCGTCAACTCCGGTTCAGTGAGGGGAGTTCGGGCGGTGGCAGTGCCGCAGCCGTCACGGCAGGACGGGGCGGTGCGCTTCCGGGGTCCCGGCGATTCCGCAGCGTGTGCGTCGCATCACTGACGGTAGACCTTAGATTTAAGAAACGGCAGCCCGATCGCGTAACCTGACCCCGAACGAGTCGCCCACAGAAGCACGTTGAACCGAAGGGTGGTCGATGGGGACCAAGCGCGATGCCACAGCACGCCAGATGCGCTTGGCGGTCGAGTTGCGCAGGCTCCGCGAGGCGGCAGACCTCAGCTCCCGCGAGGCAGCGGCGTTGCTCGGAGTGAACTCCGTCCAGATCAGCCAGATCGAGTCGGGTGTCTCAGGAGTGAGCGAGAAACGCCTGCGCCGCCTCGCCGCCCACTACTCCTGCTCGGACAGCGAGTTGATCGACGCCCTGGTCGTCATGGCGACCGACCGGACCCGGGGCTGGTGGGAGGAGTACCGGGGTCATCTGCCCACACCGTTTCTCGATCTCGCCGAGCTGGAACATCACGCAACCTCCCTCCGGGAGGCCCAGTTCCTGTACGTCCCCGGCCCGCTCCAGACAGAGGACTACGCCCGCGCCGTATACGCCTACAGGGTTCCCGAACTTCCCCGCGAAGAACTTGAGTTGCGCGTCCAGCACCGAATGCGGCGCAAGGTGACCCTTGAAGGCCCCACCCCCAAGCCGTACAAAGCCGTCATCCACGAGGCGGCACTGCGCATCATGGTCAGCGACCGCGCTGCCTCACGAGCTCAACTCTCCCGCGTTATTCAGCTCTCCGAAGCGGACCACATCGCCGTGCGGGTCATCCCCTTCGGCCTGGAGCACTTCGCTGGTGCCACGAGCGCCATGACGTATGCGGAAGAAGCCGTACCCAGGCTGGACACCGTCGTACGGGACGGGCCCCACGGCGCGGCCTTCATCGATTCCGAAGCCCAACTCGGATCTTTTCGAACGCTCTTCCGTAAAGTGGAGTCCGTGTCGCTCGGCCCGGAGCGGTCGCGCGACTTCATCCACAGGCTGGCGAAAGAGCTGTGAGGCACCCCATGGACACCCCCGACAACTGGCGGAAGTCGTCCTACTCAGGTCCCGGCGACGGCGACTCCTGCGTCGAGATAGCAAACTCACCCACCCACATAGCCGTCCGCGACTCCAAGACCCCGGCAGGTGCCAACCTCACCTTCCCGGCCGGAGCCTTCACAGCCTTCCTCGAAGCCCTCAAGTCCCCGTGCCCCGGCACCTGATGACCACCACGCGGCGCTCCGCAACTTCCCACCCTCTGCCCCGAGACCCCCCGCTAGGGTGCAGCCCGTGAACGCCGAGACCCCCGACTTCATACGGGCCACCCGAACCGCGTACGACACGATCGCCGAGCCCTACACGGAGCAGTTCTCCGACTGGTCCGGCATCCCCACGCTGGACAGAGCCCAGATCACGGGCTTCGCAGAGTTGGTGAAGGAGCAGGGCAAGGGCCCGGTGGCCGACATCGGCAGCGGCCCGGGACACGTGACCGCAGCACTCCACAACCTCGGCATCCCGGTCTTCGGCGTGGATGTCTCCCCGAAGATGGTCGAACTGGCCCGCAGGGCCCACCCGGACCTCCGCTTCCACGTGGGCTCGATGACGTCCCTGGACCTACCGTCGGAAACGCTGGGCGGCATCACGGCCCTCTACTCGATCATCCACGTCCCGGACGACCACCTCCCCACGGCCTTTGCCGAGTTCCACCGCGTCCTCGCCCCCGGCGCCCACGCCCTGATCGGCTTCCAGTACGAGGCCGGCGGCACCCACATGCACCTGGACGAACGCTTCGGCCACAAGATCTCCCTCGACTACTGGTTGCGCGCCCCGGAGGCGGTGGCGCAGCCCCTGCGGAAGGCAGGCTTCGAGGTGATCGTCCGAGTCCTCAGGGAGCCCCTCGGCGAGGAGAAGTTGTCCCGGGCGTATCTGGTGGCACGGAAACCGGCGTCGCGCCAGGTACAGCCGAATTGAAGCGGGCGAGAAATCTTCGGGTCGTGGAAGCTGACGGAGTGTTCCTCTGCTGCGCTACTCGCTCGGTCACTTCCCGTACTAGGGACGGCGTGCGCGGTCCGACGCCGTCGCGATCTCCTCGTATGTCCATTCCCTGTACAGGCGCTCTCCGTGGGCATCAGTGATGTCGATGACCACGCCGGCCCACTCCTCGGCCGGCTGTTCGGGAACGAGTCCCAGTTCGTACCTAGCATCATGGAGGAGGGATTCGGTGACGCGTACGCCGGTCAGTCTTTCGGCCAGAGCGAAGGCCGCCGCCTTCCGGTCGACGTCAGGGGCGCTCTCGTCGTGCTCTCCCTCAGAGGTCAAGGGGAAACCGACTTCCCGCAGCAGGGGGATCAGTTCATCGGGCGTGCTGCCGTCGCGCGACGAGGGGCCCTCGAACGTCGTACGGAGTTCGCCGTCCTCGAACCAGTGGAAGAGGTGGATTGGCTTGCCGCCGTTGGTCGAGTGCGCCACCACCCGACCGCCCTTCGAGAGCGCCTGCACGCACGCGTTCGCGACCCCCAGGCCACCGTCGAAGCCGAGGACGAGTGTCCAGTCGCCGTTCTCCCCTGCAGCGCTGAAGGCGCCCGCGATGTAGGACTCGTCCCAGTAGTCGTAGTCCATCTCGGCTCGGTGGGCGTCATCCGCCTCGATCAGTCCAGCGGTTCCCTCCCCGATGCCGCGTGCTTCCGCCTCCATCGCGCGCAGCACCTCCCGCGGGGTCCGCCCCCGTATCAACGTCAGGGTGTATCCGCTCTCCATCGCATGGCGGAACAGCGGCGAGGTGCGGATCCAGGCGTAGTCGTGCGCGGTCACCAGGTTCATACGGCGCAGTGTGCCTGATGCCTCTGACAAGGCCCGGTTCTCAGGTGTTACCGCCATGGCACTGGTGTGGAATGTTGAGCTGGACCCCGCCGAGAAGTCCTCCCAGGACCTGTAGCAGTGCCCTGCGCAGTATCCGGCCTCGACGACGGCAGCCTCCGCCTCCGGCAGGTCGCAGTATCAGGTGCCGACACCACAGCGGGCCATACAGGAGGCTCTGCCAAGGTCCCAGGCGCCGCCGGAGGAGTAATTGTCAAGACTTGTGGATCGACGGTTGCCCTGGAGGGCCTGGGCCCGCGACCAAAAACGCGGTGCGAGCCTCCTCTGGCGCTGACAAGCTGTGCCGGTGAATCGTGAACAGATCTCCGGGATCGCCCATGCTGATCACCCGATAAAGTCTCCGCTCGACGACGACTCGGTGCGCCGGCTTCTGGAACGCGGCGTCCCGCGTGGCGACGAGCGTGTGCTCGACCTTGGTTGCGGCGGCGGGGAATGGCTCCTGCGCGCCCTGGCCATGCGCCCACAGTTGCACGCTGAGGGCGTCGACATCTCCGAGGACGCCTTGGCGCAGGCCAGCCAGGCAGCGAGCCACCTCGGGGTCCAGGAGCGCCTCGTCCTCCACCACCAGGAGGCCACGGATTTCGTCTCCTCGCAGTCGTTCGACCTGGTGCTCAGCGTCGGGGCCACGCATGCCTTCGGCGGTCTGCTCCCCACCCTCGCAGCGGCGCGCAAGCACCTGGCTCCCGGCGGCCGCGTCCTGATCGGTGAGGGGTTCTGGGACCGCGAGCCTTCCCAGGAGGCCGTCGAGATGCTCGGAGACTTCACCGACCTGGCGACCACCGTGGACCGCGTCGTCGCCGACGGCTGGATTCCTGTCGACGGGCACGTAAGCACGCGCCGCGAACTGGACGACTACGAATGGGCCTGCTGGGGGTCACTGGCCTCATGGGCCCTGGACCACCCTGCCGATCCGGACAGCGCGCAGGTGCTCGCGACGTCCAACACCCGGCGCTCCGAATGGCTGCGCGTCTACCGGGACACTTGGGGCTTCGTCTCCCTGGTCCTGCGTCAGACCTCCGGTTGACGGACCTCGGGGCAGCTCAAGCCCTGCCCTGGCAGATCGCAGCACTCCTCGGCCGGTGTCTCGTGAGTTCGTCTCTCGTCCTCAGGCAGCGAGGGACTCGGGACGTTCGACGAGGTGGCCGCGTTCGAAGCGGGCTCCGGCACGGACGAGGGCAACGAGGTGGGGTGCGTTCACGGCTCGCCAGCGGGCCTGGGCGGACTCGATCAGCTTGCAAACCATGGCCAGTCCGGCCGCGCGGCTGCCCGCGCCTTTGGTGACCTTGGTCCGCAGGCGGACGGTGGCGAAGGTCGATTCGATCGGGTTCGTGGTCCGCAGGTGGATCCAATGCTCGGCGGGGAAGTCGAAGAACGCCAGGAGCTCGGCCTCGTCGTGCGTGATCCGCTTGACGACCTTTGGGTATTTGGTCTGGTAGGCGCGCTGGAAATCGCGGACGGCCCGGACGGCACGCTCCTTGTCCTCGGCGTTGTAGATCTCCTGGATGGCGCGTTTGGCCGCAGGCTGAGCCGTTTTGGGAAGCGCGTCCAAGGTGAGCCACTGGCCGGAGCGGTCGATGATCTGGGAGAGCAGAGCGATGCCGTTGCCGTCGCCGCCCGGTCCTGCGAAGTCCCACACCCGACCATCGGCAGGGTCGGTGACCGTGTAGTCACCGTACTCGTCGACCGTCATCGGGTGGCCCTCGCCGGCCAGAGGCAGGGTCGGAACACCGGGAGCCGGGTGCGGGTACGCCAGCAGGGAGCCGTCCTCGCGGACGAAGATGACTCCTTCGGCGTCGATTTCCAGGCGCTGGTCGGCGGTGGATGTCCACTTCGGGCCGAACCAGCGGCCCGCCCGGTACGAAGACTCGAACTGGCGGGAGAACATCAGCGGGAGCCGGGCGGGGAGCGACACGTCCGTCTGCGGCAGCGACATGCGGCCGGTGGCCATGTCGATCGGGTCGCTGCCGAAGACCTTGCACCACAGCTTCCGGGCGGTCGCCCCCAGACCTCCCTGGCGCACCCCTTCGCGTGCCGCGCCCTTGGCCGCGTCCCTCGCAACCAGCCCCCGCAGACCATCCTTCAGCGCTGCCCGGCCCACACCCCCCGCGCCCTTCCCTCCGATCAGGTTCGAGAGCAGATACCCTGCCGAATCCCCCGGGTCGCTCGACCACCCCGTCCCCAGAAGAGACATCGGCAACCGCTCCGGGTGCGCCGCCGTCCCCACCAGTCCCGCCAGCAGCAGCTGGGAGTTCTTCGTCCACTCTCCGGGGTGGGTCAGGTTGTACGGGTCCAGCGGGTTGACCGTGCGGGCCAGTTTCAGGGCGTCCGTGCCGCCGCGCAGGAGGCCGCCCAGGACGTGGACCGAGTTGAGCTGGGTGCCGACGAACAGGTCGGCCGCGCCCGCGCCCAGGCGGTCGGTGAACTCCGGTTTCGGCGGGGCCGATTCCAGGGCCGCGGCCAGCTTGCGGCGGGCGTCCTGCGCCGCGTCCGTGCGCAGACGGCGGGCGTGGGACAGGATCTCCTGTGCTTCCTCGCGGCCCGCCGTCCCAGGATCGACGAAGTCGCCCGGATTCGTCGGCTTCGCTCCCGGATCACCGCCCGCCTCGGCGGTCGCGTTGTAGCGGTCGGCCGCCTGGTTGTACGCCGTCACCTTCGCGTCGTACGCGTCCGCCGCCCGTCGTGAGGCGTCCTGCGCCCTGCGGTAGGCGTCGATCGCCACCTGCGCCTGCTGCTGTGCCCAGCCCACCATGTCCGCGTACGCGTCCAGAGCGGTGGCCGCCGCCGTACACGCGTCCGCCGCCGTCAGCCACTGCTTCGGCTGTACGTCGAACTTCGCGCGGAACGCATCCGCCGCCTGACCGCACCAGGCCGGTCGGGCTTCCCGCGTCCACCGCTATGCCGACCGGGCCGTCGACGGCCGGGATCACCTGGTCCAACAGCCGCGCCCCGTACACCGGCACCCAGTCGGGTACGTCCTCACCCCGCGCCTCGGCGAATCGTTCCAGCGCCGCGAGATCCGTGAACGCAAACAGCCAGCGAATCCCGCCCGCCTCCGCCGACAGCAGCGAGCCGTCGACCACCGGCACCAGGACTTCCCTGCGCCGGAACTCCCCGATCTCCGCCCGTCGTTCCCGCAACGCTTCGGCGCTCACGCCAGTCGCCCCCGTCGTAGCCCTCATCGAACGTCGCACAAGTGAACGATGATGCTAGACGATTCAGCTGAGAGCCGCCCTCGGTGTTTCAGACAACCGGTACCGCCGTCACCGCCGTCACCGCCGACAGCCGGTGCACATCCCGGGCCGTCCCCGTGACCCCCGACAAGAACCCCTGCGCCCGCGGGGAGGCCGTCTCTGTCAGCCAGTCCGGGTCGATGTCGCACACGGCCACACGGACCCCCGTGCCCGCCAACGCCAGCGGCAGGGTGTGCACGACTGTCGAAGGGAAGCTGAGGATCGTACGGCCGATGGGTCCGCGTCGGGCGATCAGCTCCAGTGGGAGGTCGGGGCGGACGATCTCCAGCCCCGTCTCCACGGCCAGCCGGTGGAGCTTCTCCGTCGACTCGCGGCGGTGGGCGAAGTAGCGGGTCGCGCCATGGGACTTGGCCAGGCGGGTGACCGCCTCCACATAACGGTCGGCGTCCACCACGCCTGTCTCGACCAGCGAGGTGCCGACCATGTCCGCGCCCTTCGTGATGCGCGGCGGGCCGAAGCGGCCGCGGGTCCAGGCGAAGGAGTGGGACGAGACCGTCACGCCTGCCGGCGTCTCCGCCATCGGCATCGAGGAGAAGATCTCGACTCCCCGGCCCTCCCCCGGTGTCAGGCGCTTGCGGGCCGCCGCGGAGATCGGGGCGAAGGCGAGGTCGCGGGGGCTCGGGCGGCCGCCCTTGCGGTGCCAGCGCACGAGGCGTTCGCCGCGGGCCAGTTGGCCGACGAACTCCATCGTCGCCGTGCCGTCGTCGACCACGACCAGGTCGGTGGCGCGGGTGATGGTCAGCAGGAGTTGGACGTAGCGGGAGAACGGGTCGCCCAGGACCACGCGGTCCGCCCTGCGGAGCATGCCCGCGAGGCCCCCGATGGTCTGGAAGGGGGCCGCGGGGCCGCCCCTCGCCTCCTCCCAGCGGACCTCGTGGCCCTCCTCGCGGGCGAGTTCGGCCATCCGGCGCAGCTGGCCGCGGGTCATGGGGTCGGTCGGGGACAGCACGACGAGGGTGAGCTCCGCGCCGGGCGCGTGGCCGTGCGCCCACTCCAGCACGTTCAGCAGCTGGACCGGGCTCTCGACGAACGCGAGAGTGAAGGTGCCGGTGTTTCCGGCGCGGGGGCTCATCGACGTACGACCGTCCCGTCGTAAGGCGCTCATGCGGAGCGCGTAAGGAACACCGGGTCCCGGACGGACAGTCGCCCGGGACCCGGTTTCTGGTGGCTCAGACCGAGATCGGCTCGCCCGCGGCGGCCGCGATCTCCGCCTCGGCGACCACGCCGGTGACGCGGCGCAGCTTCTTCATCGGGCCGAGCTCGGAGTCGTAGACCTTCTTGACGCCGTCGCCGAGGGAGGCCTCGATGGTGCGGATGTCGCGGACCAGGCGGACCAGGCCCTGCGGCTCGACCGACGCGGCCTGGTCGGAGCCCCACATCGCCCGGTCCAGGGTGATGTGGCGCTCGACGAAGGTGGCGCCCAGGGCGACCGCGGCGAGCGTGGTCTGCAGGCCCGTCTCGTGGCCGGAGTAGCCGATCGGGACGTTCGGGTACTCCTCCTGGAGCGTGTTGATGACCCGGAGGTTGAGCTCCTCGGCCTTCGCCGGGTACGTCGAAGTGGCGTGGCAGAGAAGGATGTTCTCCGAGCCGAGGACCTCGACCGCGTGGCGGATCTGCTTCGGGGTGGACATGCCGGAGGACAGGATGATCGTGCGGCCGGTGGCGCGCAGCGCCTTCAGGAGCTCGTCGTCGGTCAGGGAGGCGGAGGCCACCTTGTGGGCCGGCACGTCGAACTTCTCCAGGAAGGCGACGGCCTCGGTGTCCCACGGGGAGGCGAACCAGGCGATCCCCTTCTCCTTGCAGTACTCGTCGATCTGGCGGTACTCGTCCTCGCCGAACTCCACACGGTGGCGGTAGTCGATGTAGGTCATCCGGCCCCAGGGGGTGTCGCGCTCGATGTCCCACTGGTCGCGCGGGGTGCAGATCTCGGGGGTGCGCTTCTGGAACTTCACGGCGTCACAGCCGGCTTCGGCGGCCACGTCGATGAGCTTGAAGGCGTTCTCCAGCTCGCCGTTGTGGTTGATGCCGATCTCGCCGCAGATGTAGACGGGCTGGCCGGGTCCTGCGATGCGCTCGGTGCCGAAGGTGCGCAGGCGGGAGTTAACAGTCATGACGGGACGGTTCCTTACTTGTCGAGGGAGTCGAGAGAGGGGCCGAGGATCCAGCTGGCGATCTCTCGGATCGCGCCGTCGCCACCGGGGACGGTGGTGACCGCACGGGCGGCGCCGCGTACCACGTCGTGGGCGCTCGCGACCGCCACGGGCCAGCCCACGAGGGCGAAGCACGGGAGGTCGTTGACGTCGTTGCCGACGTAGAGCACGCGCTCGGGCGCGATGCCCTGCTCCTCGCACCACTGCTTCAGCGCGAGGTCCTTCCGGTCGATGCCGTGCAGCACGGGGATCTTCAGCTTCCGTGCGCGGGCGGCGACGACCGGGTTCTGCTCCGTGGAGAGGATCAGCATCTTCAGGCCGCTGTCGCGCAGCGCGGCGATGCCGAGTCCGTCGCCGCGGTGCACGGAGACGAACTCCTTTCCATCGGCGTCGATCAGCACCCGGTCGTCGGTCTGGGTGCCGTCGAAGTCCAGGACGACCGCGTCCACGTCCTCGAAGGAAGGCAGCGAACCGGGGCGGTCCGCGTCGAAGAGGGGGGCCAGCGCGCGGGCGCGGGCCAGCTCGTGGTGGTCGTCGATCTCCAGCACGCGCGCGGGGTCCGTGCGGACCAGTTCGGTGCGGCCGAAGAAGCGGTGCTGGTGCTTGCGGAAGCCGGGCGCGTCCATGCCGTAGACGGCGCCGGTCTCCAGGAAGTCCTGGGGGCGGTCCTGGCGGCGCGGGCGGAAGGACTTGTCGTGGTTGACGCCGTAGCCGCCGCCGACGGCCGCGTCGGCCTCCTCGACGGTGCCCGCGCGGGCCTCGTCGTCCGCGTCGCGCCACACGAAGCCGTGGAAGGGGGCCACGGTCATCGCGGAGTCGGCGCCGTTGTCGACGATGGCGCCGACCACCCCGTCCACGTCCTCGCGGATGATGAAGGGGCTGGTGCACTGCACGAGGAGCACCACGTCGATGCTGGCGCCGTGCAGCGCCTCGTGGGCGTCCATGGCGTGCAGGACGGCGGCCTCGGAGGTGGCGGTGTCGCCGGCGATGGCGGCCGGCCGCAGCACGACCTCGGCGCCGGCCGAGCGGGCGGCCGCGGCGATGGCCTGGTCGTCGGTGGAGACCACCACGTCGGTCACCAGGCGGGAGGCCCGGCATTCGCGCACGGCTCGCGCCACGAGGGGGACCCCGCCGACCGGGGCGAGGTTCTTCGCGGGCACGCCCTTGGAGCCGCCGCGCGCGGGAATCACCGCGAGCACGCGGCGCACGGAAACGCCTTGGCCCGCTTGCGGGTGGGACATGGGTTCAGCTCCTCGGAAAGGGCTTCGGAAGGTGGTCACAGCTCCCCCATCCGCCGGATCACCGGAGCCACGCGCTGCACCCCGTGCCGGTAGGCGCCCCGGGCCGCGCGGCGCACGATCTGCCGCACCGGGCCCGGCTCCTTGTCGTGGGCGGGGGCGCCGGGCAGCGGGGTGCCGTCGGGGCCGAGGTGGTGGCGGGCGAGGATGCCGGGCAGGTAGCCGGGGGCGGTGACGGGTGTGTAGTACGGGGTGAGCGGGGGCAGCTCGGGTGAGGCCAGCAGCTTGGTGATGCGCTCGCGGGCCGCGTCGAAGGCGTGCGCGTAGGTGCCGTCCGCCACGACGCCCTGCCGGGCCACCCACTCCTCGTCGGGCACCGGCCGGTGGCCCGCGTCGAGCTGGTCCCAGGAGGCGAGGCAGCCGGAGCCCACGAAGTGGTGGTTGCCGAGGACCTCGCGGATGCCCAGGTCGGTGAGGACCGCCGTGGGGATCCGCCGGTGCAGTGACTCCAGTGCGGCCGTGGAGCTGATGGTGACCAGCAGGTCGGTCCGGTCGAGGACCTCACCCATGTGGCCGTAGACCAGCCGGAAGTTGGCCGGCGGATCGAGCCGCTGGATCAGCTTCTGGTACGGCAACTCCTCGATGTGCGTGGTGTGTTCGCCGGGCCTGGAGCGCAGCTTGAGCAGCACCTCGCGCTCGGGGTGCAGCCGGGCGTGCCGGATGAGGCGGTCCAGCAGGTACACGCGGTCCCTGCGGTTGTCCGGCACCGAGGGCTGGACCGCGAACACCACGGTGTACGGGTCGTGTTCCCCTTCGTAGGCCGCCCCGCCGAGGAACGGCAGCGCCACCTCCGTGACGGAGGAGGCGTCCGCGCCGACGCCCTCGTACACCGCGCGGAAACGCTCGGCGTCCTGGCGGGAGTTGGCGAGGACCAGGTCGGCTCCGTGCCGCAGGAGCAGGCCGTCGGCGAGCTTCTCGTAGACGACGCCGACATAGCCGGTGACGACGACGGGACGCTTCCTGGGGCCGGGCTGCTGCTCCAGGCCGTCCCAGACCCGCGCCAGGCCGTGCAGCATGGCCTGGACGCCGCCGCCGACGAGGGCCAGCACGACGATGTCGTACGACGTCTCGGCCATGGCGCGCAGGAACTCGACGGCGGTGACCTCCCGCAGGGAGTCCGCGCGCACGCCGACCTCTTCGAGCTGGCGGGCGGTGGGCGTGGCCCGCCCGCGCAGCAGGTATCCGTCCAGCGCGAGGCCGACTTGCGCCTCGCCTCGGGGTCCGGCTTCCATGGACGAACCCGGGGCTATGCGGTCGGCGGTCAGCGCACCCCATTTCCAGCGGGTGTCGGAGTCCGCGAGGACGGCGATTCGAAGGGACTTCGGTGTACTTGGCGGCACGAGGACGACGCTAGGAAGCAATTTCTAGGTGCGGCCCAACCGCGAATCAACGAGAAGTTAACAAAAGCCCACCGAGAGCCGAACTGGCCCGCCGAAGACCGGGAAGTACACGGGATGCACCGTTCCGACACATCGAGTTCACCCGCAGTCCCCTTGCCGGAAAGTTCCTCAGCCGGACCGCCTTCTAGCGTTTCTCGGGTGCCTAAGCTCTCCGTCATCGTGCCGTTCTACAACGTGCAGCAATACGCCCCGGACACCCTCCGAAGTCTTCGCATGAATGCGCGGCGAGATTTCGAGTTCGTGCTGGTGAACGACAAATCCAAGGACGAAACTCCGGCGATTCTCGACCGTGCGGCCGAGGAGCTCTCGGACGTCGCCCAGGTGCAGGTCCTCCACCACGAGACGAACGGAGGGCTCGCCACCGCGCGCAACACCGGCCTGGACGCGGCGCGCGGCGAGTATCTGACCTTCCTGGACGGCGACGACTGGCTCGCGCCGGGCTACCTCTCGGAACTGGTCGCAGCCATCGAGGGGTTGGGCTGCGACTTCGTCCGCACCGACCATGTGCAGACCGTGGCGCGCGCCCGCACCGTGCACCGGGTCCCGATCGGGCGCCGGAACGAGGTGCTGAACCCCCGGGACGCGATCCTGCCCGCCGACCGCTCGACCTCCGTCGACTACGCGTACGCGTGGGCCGGTGCCTACCACCGCCGCCTGCTCGACAAGGGTCTGCTGCACTTCACCGACGGGCTGCGCACGGCCGAGGACCGGCCGTGGATCTGGAAGCTGCACCGCGAGGCCGAGTCGTTCGCCGTGGTGAGCCTGCTGGGCGTGTTCTACCGGCGCGGGGTGGCCTCCTCGCTCACCCAGATCGGCGATGCCCGCCAGCTCGACTTCATCCGCGCCTTCGACCAGGTCATCGAGGAGACGGCGGCGGACCGGGACGCCGACCGGCTGCTGCCCAAGGCGGTGCGCACCTACTGCGCGATCATGGCCCACCATCTCTCCGACGAGTCCAAGTGGGAGCCCTCCGTGGCCAGGCAGCTGCGGGCGATGAGCGCGGCTGCCATACGGCGGATGCCGCAGGACATGCTCGGTGACGTGCTCGACACCATGGACCTGCAGCGTTCCGCCAAGCTGCGGCGGCTGCGTCGGCGGGTCACGACTGCGAAGGCGGCCGCGTGATGTCACCGACCGGTTCCCGTACGACCCAGATCTTCTGCGCCTCCACGCTGTACGGCGCGGTCACCCTGGCCGCCGCGATCGACTCCGACCTCTTCGAGGAGCCCGAGCGCCGGGTGCTGCTGGTGTTCAACAACACGGCGACACCGGAGACCTCGACGCCGCTGGACGAGATGCCGGGCTTCGCGCCGCTGCGCGACCACTTCGACGAGGTGCTGTCCTGGAACGAGGCGATCCGGCCCTTCCACCCGGGCTCCTGGACGCCCCGCCCCGACGACATCCCCCTCTTCGAGCGCTACCTGCGGCTGCTGTGGGGCCTCGGCGACGACCGGGTCGAACTGGTCCTGGAGTCCATCCAGGTCACCCCCGCCCTCACCGTCGCCCAGATCTTCACCGGCGCCCCCGTCGACGTCTACGCCGACGGCCTGATGAGCTACGGCCCCACCCGCAACAAGCTCGACCCGCTGGTCGGCACGCGGGTGCGCCGGCTGCTCCACCTGGACCTGGTCGCGGGCCTGACGCCGATGCTGCTGACCGAGTTCGGCGTACCGCCGGTCGTGGTGCCGACGTCCGCGTTCCTGAAGGCGATGGGCGAACTGACCGCCGCCGTGGAGGAGTTGCCGCCCCTGCCGGACAACGCGGCGCTCCTGCTCGGCCAGTACCTGTCCGCGCTGGACATCCTCTCCCCCGCGGAGGAGGAGGACCTGCACGTACGGATGCTGAAGGGTGCGGTCGCCCAGGGGCACCGCTCAGTCGTGTTCAAGCCGCACCCCAGCGCACCGGCCCGCTACAGCCGGGCGCTGGAGGCCGAGGCGGAGAAACTCGGCGTCGACCTCACCGTCCTCGACACCCCGGTGCTCGCCGAGGTGCTGTTCGCCAAGGCCCGGCCCGCGCTGGTCGTCGGCTGCTTCTCCACCGCGCTGTTCACGGCCTGTGCCCTCTACGACCTGCCGGCCGCCCGCGTCGGCACCGAGCTGCTCCTGGAGCGGCTGACGCCGTACCAGAACAGCAACCGGGTCCCGGTGGTGCTGGCCGACGCGGTGCTGCCGGACCTGGAGGGCCGAGAGGGGCAGGAGGCCGTTCCCGCGGACCTGCTCAACGCTCTGATCACCGCGCTCGGTTTCACCTTGCAGCCACAGATCCATCCGTCGCTGCGTCCGGCCGCGGAACGCTTTCTCTCCCAGCACTTCGGCCCGCGCACCCGCCGCTATTTCCGGAAGAAGCGCCTGACGTCGTTGGGGCTGCCGGGCGGAATCCCGCAGCGGCTGACGTTCCTGCCGCGCAACTCCACCGCTCGCCGTGTGGTGCGGCGGGCGCGGGCGCTGAAGAAGGCTGTGAAACGCTAGGCGAAACACGGGGTGAACCACGGGAAGCGCGTGCGCGGCCCTTCGTGAAAGGCCGGGTCATACGCTCATGACCTGGCCCTTTCGCGGAGTCCGGGACCTGTGACACCCCGTGTTGCCCGCGCGGAACCTGCTGTTCACGCCCAACGATTGAGAGTGCGGACGGCTTCCGGCCACGGGCAGTTCGGCGGAAGTTCACAGACCTTCCATAGCTTCTCCGAATGCCCCAGCAGGACATTCGACCGCGAATACCCGATGTCGTCCCGGCAGAGCTGACGCCGCCGGGACCGGAGCCCGTGCGCCGCTCCCTCGTCTCGTACGTCCTCCCGGTCTACAACGAGGAAGACGGCATCAAGGCGTTCCACACCGAGCTGACCACGGCGCTCGATGAACGTCCTGAGTCGGACTACGAGTTGGTGTACGTCAACGACGGCTCCGGCGACGGTTCCCTGGCGATCCTGAAGGATCTCGCCAAGAACGACGAGCGGGTCCGGGTCGTCGACTTCGCCCGCAACTTCGGGCACCAGATCGCCATCACCGCCGGTCTCGACGTGGCTCGGGGCGACGCGGTGATCGTGATGGACACCGATCTGCAGGATCCGCCGCGGGTCAGCCTGGAGCTGGTGGACGCCTGGCGGGAGGGTGCCGAGATCGTGCACGCCCGTCGGCGCTCCCGCCAGGACACCGCGTTCAAGCGGGCCACCGCCCACCTCTACTACCGGGTCCTGCGCTCCTCCACCGACGTGGACATCCCGCTGGACACCGGGGACTTCCGGCTCCTTGACCGGCGGGTCGCGGACGAGCTGCGCAAGTACCGTGAGCGCAGCCGCTTCGTCCGCGGGATCGTCGCCTCGATGGGCTACCGGCAGACCGAGGTGGCCTTCGACCGCGACGAACGCTTCGCGGGCGAGACGAAGTACCCGCTGCGCAAGATGGCCCGCCTCGCGATCGACGGCATGACCAGCTTCTCCACCGCCCCGCTGAAGATGATCACCCGGCTGGGCTTCGTGGTCCTCGTGCTGTCGCTGCTCGGCATTCTCTACGCGCTCGCGATGAAGTTCTTCCGCCCCGACATCACCGTCTCCGGCTGGACGATGATGATGTGCGTCGTGCTGTTCCTGGGGGGCACGCAGATGCTGTCGCTGGGTGTCATCGGCGCGTACATCGGGCGCATCTACAGCGAGGCGCAGGGCAGGCCGCTGTATCTGGTGCGTGACGTGATCGGCGGCGACGGTGACCGCTGACACCACGTCGACCGCGACCGGCACCGCTCCGGCCCGGCGACGGCTGTCCCGGCAGCTGCTCAGCTACACCCTGATCGGCGGCAGCGGGGTCGTCCTCGACCTCGTCGTCTTCCTGCTGCTGCACAACGCGGCCGGGATGGACGAGCAGTTCGCCAACGCGATCAGCACCACGCTCGGCATCGCCAACAACTTCGTGCTGAACGCGCGGTTCACCTTCGAGCGCCGCGACCGCCTCGTCGTGCGCTTCCTGCGGTTCTACGCCGTTGGCCTGACCGGCATCGCCCTGACGAACCTGCTCTTCCTGGCCTTCACCGACGGCCTGGGGATCGACGCCGACATGATCAAGGCGGCCTCGCTGCCGCTGGTCCTGGCGCTCCAGTTCGTGCTCAACAGAAAGTGGAGCTTCGCATGAACCTCGGCATCATCGGCGCGGGTGCCACCGGCCTCACCGCCGCCTGGGACGCCGTACGCGTCGGACACCAGGTCACCGTTCTGGAGGCGGCCGACGAACTCGGCGGTCTGGCCGCGTCGTTGGAGGTCGGCGGGGTTCCGCTGGAGCGCTACTACCACCACATCTTCCGCAGCGACAAGGCGATGATCGCGCTCATCGAGGAGCTGGGGCTCGGTGACGCCCTGCGCTTCCACAAGCCGACCACCGGCATCTACCGGGGCGGGCAGCTGATCGACTTCACCACGCCCTTCGACATGCTGCGCCACCCGGAGTTCGGGCCGGTCGACGCCGTGCGCTTCGCCGGTTCGTCGGCGCTGCTGAAGGCGGTCCGCAAGGGCGACCGCTACAACGACCTCACCGCGCTGGCCTGGCTGCGCAGGTGGGCCGGGAAGAAGGTCACCGCCGCGATCTGGGAGCCGCTGCTGCGCGGCAAGTTCGGCGACCGTGCCGAGCAGGTGTCGATGGCCTGGCTGTGGGCGCGGATCCACTGCCGGACCTTCGAACTCGGCTATGTGGACGGCGGGTTCGAGCGGGTCTACGCGGCGCTCAAGGACGGGATCGAGGAGCGCGGCGGGAAGGTGGAGTTCGGCAAGGCGGTGGAGTCGATCCGGCAGGACGGGGCCGACGATGCCGTCGTGACCTGCGCGGACGGATCCTCGTACGGATTCGACCGGCTGATCGTGACGACCCCGCAGCCTGCCTTCGCGAAGGCGGCCGGGCTGCCCGACGACAGCGCGGTGTGGAAGAACCAGTACCTGGGCGCCACCTGCTTCGTCCTGGAGCTGGACCGCAGCGCGATCCCGTACTACTGGCTCAACATCAACGAGCCGGACTTCCCGTTCCTCGCGGTGGTCGAGCACACGAAGATGATCGATCCGTCCGTGTACGGCGGCCGGCACATCCTCTACGTCGGCAACTACGTGGAGCGCGAGGACTGGCGGTTCACCACGGACCCGGGCGAGCTGCTCGACACGTTCGTGCCGTATCTGCGGCGGATCAACCCGGCCTTCGAGAGGTCCTGGATCCAGACCTGGCACTTCTCGAAGGCCGGGTTCGCGCAGCCGGTCGTGACGCCCGAGTACCGGGCGCTGATCCCGGCCCATGAGACGCCCATGAGCCGGGTCACGCTGGCCACGATGGCGCAGATCTACCCGCAGGACCGGGGGCAGAGCTACTCGGTGGCGATGGCCCGCGAGGTCACCGCCGCGCTCGGGCTCAACGCCTGACGCACAACACCAGCCGCTCCTCCGGGCTCCCGGGCGGGCAGGCATACACGGCGGTGACCCGGCGCCACAGTTCCGGGTCGACGTGGCCCGGCTGGAACCAGGGCCGCTCCAGCACCGCGTACGGGGCCGGGTCGTGGTCGACGCAGTCGGCGTTCTCCTTGAACGACTTCAACTCGGCCACGTCCGGCAGGTAGCGGGTGCGCTGGAGGAACGTGGCGATCGGGTAGCGGCACTGCGCCGGGTGGTCGAGGTCGTACGCCGTCTCCCCGAAGGCCAGGTACAGCACCGGGACGCCGGCGGGCAGTTCGGCGGCGATCCGGTCGACCTCGTCGGCCGTGCGCCGCTGCTGCTCCAGGTACCCGGAGCCGGTCACGGTGACCTTGCCGTGCAGCACGAGGTGCGGGGAGCCGGGCCAGATGCTCGCGGCCAGCAGGACGACACCGGACAGGGCGACCAGGACGGCCGAGCGGTTTCTCAGCCGCTTCTCGCACAGGACGTCCACCGCGGCCGCGAGCAGCGCGACCAGCCCGGCCGCCCAGACCTCCCACGGCCGCTGGAACCTCACGGGCAACTGGGCGTACACCACGGGCAGCACGCCGTACAGCAGGGACACGGCCCCGAAGCACCACGGTGGGGACCGGCGCGCGCCGCCCACCGCGACACCCCAGACGACCGCGGCCACCACGGGCATCTGCGCGCCGTGGTACAGGAACCAGTTGCCCTGCACGACCACGACGGCCTGCGCGGCGAGACCGACGAGGGCGGCGATCACGAGGAGTTCGGTGCGGCGCATCCGGCCCCGCACCCGGGTCAGGACGAGCAGCAGTGCGCCCGGCAGGAGCAGCAGCACCGGGCTGGTGACCGCGCGGTCGGCGAGGAAGTCCACCGTGCGTTCGAGGATGAAGTGCGGGCGGATGCCGGTCCTGCTGAGCGCGGACTGGTTGATCTGCGGCATGTCCTCGGTCCACTGCCACTCGCGGGTGCCCGCGAGGACGCTCAGCCCGAACAGGGCCAGGGCGGCCGGGATGCCGATCAGGGTGATGCGTACGGCCCGCCCCCGGTCGACCGCGTAGACGAGGAGCACCCCGATCGCGGCGGTCGCGGCGGTGGAGTACTTCATCATCACCGCGAGCCCGAGCGGGAGCGCGGCGAGCAAGGCCGCGGGCCAGGGCCGCCGGGGGCCGAGGGCGGCGGCGACGGCGAACACCGTGAGGACGACGGCCGTCCACTCCGGCTGGAGGAAGTCGTTGCGGGGAGCGAGGGCCAGGGCGAGCCCGGTGGCGCCGGCCGTCACCGCGGCCTCGCGGACCGTGGTCCGGCGCAGCAGTGCCGCGTACAGGGCGTAGGCCGCGGCGGCGGCGAGCAGGACGCCCGCCGCGTTCATCACCGCCTCGCGCACCGCCGTGCTCCCGAAGAAGGCGAGCCGGTCGAGGAGGGCGACGAACCACCGGTAGAAGAACGGGCGGTGGGTGAAGACCTCCGACGGGGACCAGCCGGCCGCCCGGCCGGTGCGCAGGGCGGCCAGGACGTAGTGGAGGTCGCCGGTGAGACCGCGGGTGAGCACCGTGTACACCACGGCAGCCGCGGACGGCACGGCGACCGCCGCCCACCTGAGGGGTGAGCGGCGGCCGGCGGGCGAGGTGGGCCGTACGGAGGTGTCGTCGGCCAGGGTCGTCGTCATGGTGTGCTCAGCCGCCCAGGAGGACCCGCAGGTCGGCCGCGTTGGCCTCGGTGACCTTCCACAGCTCCTGCTGGCGGCCGTGGACGTCGGCGACCGTCCCGTCGTGGTCGGCGAGGAGTTCCTTCGAGCGCTCCACCAGACGGTCGGCGAGGTGGCGGTCGTGGACCGAGACCCCCCACTCGGGCCGCTCGATGTCCCGCAGGAAGTACGCCATCTTCGGGTGCGAGATGAGGCTGATGATCGGGGTGCCGCAGCCGAAGGGGATCATGCCCGCGTGGCCGCGCATGCCGATGACCAGCTTGGTGCGGGCGTAGAGGTCGAGGATCTCCTTGTTCCCGAAGTCGTACATCGGGATGACCGGCAGCGAGATGCCGTGCTCGCGCCGCAGGTCGAAGACGATCTTCTCGTCGTCCAGGGAGTGCGCCACGCACTGGACCTCGGCCAGTGCGCCCAGGTCACGGACGGCCTTGGCCATCTGGGCCAGGAAGTAGCCGTAGTCGTGGCCGAAGCGCAGGCCGGCCCGGTCGTAGGCGGCGTTGATGAGGATGGTGTCGTCGCGCTCGGCCGGGTCCTGCCAGCCGGGCACCAGCTGGCGGGTGACCGTCGTGGGGCAGGGCTGGAAGCGGATCTTGTCGTGGAGATGGGCCGGGACCATGGCCCGGACCTTCTCGATGGAGCCGTGGTTGCGCAGTCCGAAGAAGGAGGACTGCTCGACGAGCAGCCGCAGTGAGTCGCGGAAGCGGTTGGCCCGGTAGGACTGGCCGTCGAAGGCGTTGAAGCCGACGGCGAAGACCGCGATGGGCACGCCGATGCGCTTGAGGAGCTCGTCCGGGACGTTCCACTGCCAGGCGCTGTTGCCGTTGGGCATGGTGTCCGGGATGAACAGGCCGCCGCCTCCGATGACCAGGCCGCGACGGCGGTTGACGCGCTGGAGGGCGCCCTCGTCGAAGAGGCGGTGGGCGTGCACCGAGTGCCAGCGGCGGGAGGTGGTGTCCGGGCCGAAGGCGGAGCGGACGCTCTCCGGGAGGAGTTTGTCGCCCGCGTTGCCCTGCCGGTCCATGTAGAAGGCGACGTGCGCCAACTGGTCCTCGGGGGCGCCCAGTTCCTGGGGCGGCACGGCGGAGGCGCGCTGCGCCCACAGGCGGCTGGAGCGGTGGGTGGGGTCGACGGCCAGGCCGGCGGTGGCGTGCCGCAGGGCCTCGGTGTTGTCGCCGTGCACCCAGGCCATCTGGGCGAGGCGGGCGTAGGCGGTGGCGGCCCGGTTGGGGGCGGCGGAGGCCAGCAGGAGCTGGGTCTTCGCCTCGTCGTAGCGGGAGACGCTCATCAGGGCGTGGCCGAGGACCTCGTGCGGCCAGGCCTCGTCGAGCGGGATGCGGACGCCGCTGAGGACGTCGACGGCGTCCTGGTAGTCGCCGGAGGAGATGTGGGCGGCCGCCACCTTGCGGGCGGCCTCGACGTCCCCGGTGCGGGCCACGTGCGGGGTGCCGTAGTGCACGATCAGGTCGTGGTGCAGGCTCCCCTGCTGCTCCATGTAGGCGGCCTGGAACTCGGCGTCGGTCAGCTCGAACTCGCGCCAGCGCTCCTCGGCCCGGCTGTACCCGGCCTCGCCGCCCTGCCAGGGCTTGTGGCGGCCGGTGAAGTGCAGGATCGCGGTGTCGTCGGGGACCGGGAGGTCGCCGGACAGCCGCCGCTTGACGAAGTTGTAGCGGGCGTCGAGGCGCACGAAGTCGCCGTCCAGGACGGCGTTGAGGATGCCCTGGTCGTGCTTGTCGAGCTCGTAGTCGCCGGAGCGGCCGCACTTGTCGAGCCGCGCGCAGAAGGAGTCGCTCAGGTACTCGCGCTGGATGACGAGCAGACCGGAGTTGAGCTTGTGCTGCCCGTAGAAGAACTGCGGGACGGCCGCCAGTCCCTCGCGCAGCCGCAGGAGTTCACCGAGGCCGCCGAGCACCACCATGTCGGTGTCGAGGGTGATGATGGTGTCGTACGCGCGGATCCTGAAGACGTCCAGGATGAAGTACGCCTTGCGGACCAGGTAGTTGTCCTGGTCGCCCTTCTTGTACGAGTCGTATCGGTCGGCGTCGACGCGCTGGAGGACGATCCGCGGGTGCAGAGCGCGGATCTGTGCAATGGAGCCGGGGCGCAGGTCGTCGTAGAGGACGACGAAGTCCTCGCACACGTCCGGGTTGGTCAGCGCGAGACTGCGCAGCAGGACGAGGAAGCCGGGCAGGTAGTTCTCGTCGACGAAGCTGGCGAAGGCGATCTTCCGCTTGCCGGTGAGCGCGTGTGCGTCGGTCACCGGGGCCAGGGGGGCGGCGGTCCCGATCAGGGAGTTGGTGGTCATCGCAGGGATATCCTCGTGTCGGTCACGCTCTGGGCCCGCTCCATGACCCATGCCTTCTCGCTGGTGTATTCGTGCACGGACGTGATGGCGAGCTTCATCGCTTCCTGGACCCGGTAGGCGCCGCTCTCGTAGAAGTCGAAGCCGATCAGGTCGAGCCTCGGGCTCACGTCGAGGAAGTCCAGCAGCCACAGCATGTTGAAGCCCGAGGTCGGGATGCCGGACCAGACATCGGTGCCGACCTTGCCGATGTTGCGCAGGGGCCAGCGCAGCGACTCGTCGCCGAGGTAGGTCTGGGCGCCGGGCACCAGGCGGTTGCGCAGCGAGTACTTCCAGTCGCCGGAGACACCGCCGAAGACGAGGCGGGTGGTGACCTGCTGGTCCCAGTTGAAGCCGTGCTTGTGGATCGTGACGTGGATGTCCGTCCTGGCGCCGGTGTGCCTCGGGTCGATGCGGTACGAGTTGAAGCGGACGACGAGGTCGTACGCGTCGATCTCGGCGCCCATCGAACTCGCGCCCACACGACCGGAGTTGGCGATCAGGCAGATCGACTTGCCGGCGATCTGGTTGCGGAACTCGCCGAGGGTGATCCACTGCACGCCACCGATGGTGGGGTCGTCGACCGGGCCGCGCATCCGGTTGCGGCGCTGTTCGGCGTAGAGCTCGACCGCGCGGGTGAGCGCGGCGCCGTCGGTGTCCTCGGTGGAGCGCAGGTCGAGGTACTGGCTGAGCAGTTCCTGCCGCTCCTGCACCGGGGCGTTCTCGTCGTCCAGCGAGAGGAGCGCTCCCACCAGCCGCGGCTCGGCCTCGGCCCAGTCGCCGAGGGCGTGCGCGGCCAGGCCCTCGGCCCACACGTCGGTGGCGGGGCGGCCGGCGAAGGCGCGGGCACCAGGGACCTGGCCTTTGAGGAGTTCGAGGAGTTCGCGCTCCTTCTCCCCGGCGATGCGCAGGCCCGCGATGCGGGCGCGGACGCCGAAGCCGTCGTCGTCGGTGAGGCTCAGGTACTTCTCGTACGCCTCCAGCGCCTCGGCCTCCTCGCCGAGGGTCTCCAGGAGCCGGGCACGCAGCCGCCAGCCGGCGCGGGAGTTCTTCCGCTGGGCGAGGACCGTGTCGCTGATGATCAGGGCGAGGTTCAGCTCGTCGTCGTAGCCGCACTCCAGGGCCTTGTTGGCGACGGCCAGCAGGGCGTCGAGCAGTTCGGCCGGGATGTTCGACGAGGGGCTCGGGGCACCCTTGACGGCCCGCTTCAGCAGGGCGGTCGCACCCGACGAGGCGGGCGCCGCCGGGGTGGCCGTGGCGGTGGTGCCCCAGACGACGAGCAGCTTGCGCAACTGCTCACCGAGCTCGACACGGCGGCGGTCGATACTGCCGACCACCTTGCCGCTGTGCGCCGCGCAGGCGCGCAGGCAGTCGTCCAGCTCCCCTCCACGCGCGCGTGCACGCCTCTTCTGGACCGTCGTCATGGCACTCCTGTTGTTTTCTTGCCAAAGCAAAGGCAAGTTCTTGGGTTTACTGCGACGTGGGGGGATTCTGGGCGAACTTAGGAAGTCAAAACGACATTCAGGTGAACTCACCGGGACCAGAAGGCCAATCGTTGATCCGGTGAGTAAGACATCGCCGTGATTCGGACTAACGTGCTGAGGCGCATCCACAGGAGTGACATAGGCTCTTCGGAGCTTGCGAAGGGGATTTCCGTGACCAGCATGACCGTCCGGCCGGCACCCGACCTGCCCCGGCGGCCGGAAGGCCCACTGCCCGCACCGCGCCCCCGGGAGAACCGGCTGCGGGCCCTGGACGGACTGCGTCTGGTGGCCGCGTTGATGGTGGCCGCGTACCACTACGGCGGCCGCGGCGGCGACATCACCCAGTCCTGGGGAAGCTCCGCACAACACCAGTTCCCGACGCTGCACACCTATTTCTCCTATGGCTGCCTCGGCGTCCAGGTCTTTTTCGTGATCAGCGGATTCGTGATCTGCATGAGCGGCTGGGGTCGGCCCCTGAAGTCGTTCTTCGCCTCCCGCGCCTCCCGGTTGCTGCCCGCCTATTGGGCCGCGGTTCTGCTGGTCACGGCGGTGTTCGCATTGCCGATGGTCGCCTACAAGGCGCTGTCGCCCAGCGACGTCCTGGTGAACATGACGATGCTTCAGATGCCGCTGGGCGTCGACCGGGTGCTAGGCGTCTGCTGGACGCTGTGGGCGGAGGTCCGCTTCTACGCGCTGTTCGCACTGTGCGTGGTGCTGCCGGGGGCCTCCCGGCGCCGGGTGATCATGTTCTGCGCCGGCTGGACGCTGGCGGCGGCGATCACGCAGGCCGCGCACCAGCCGCTGCTCGACGTGGTGTTCATGCCCGAGTACGCCTCCTACTTCATCGGCGGTGTCGGCCTCTACCTCGTCCACCGCGACCGGCGGGACGTGTACGCGTGGGGCATCGTGGCGGTCAGCTTCCTGATCGGGCAGCACTACGCGGTCCAGTCGCTGTGGAACGTGTCCGACCCCCACGCCTTCGCCCACCGCACCTCGCTGGGCATCATGCTGGTGGTCGCCTTCGGCTTCGTCGCGGTCGCCGCGATCGCGCTGGGCTGGCTGAGGTGGGCCAACTGGCGCTGGCTGACGGTGGCCGGGGCTTTGACGTACCCCTTCTACCTGGTGCACGAGCACCTGGGCTGGGTGGTGATCAAGGTCCTCCACCGCGACCTGGGCCTGCCGTCGGCCGTGACCTTCGCCCTGACCCTCGCCGTGATGCTGACCTTGGCCTGGCTGCTGAACCGCTTCGTGGAGGACCGGCTGACCCCGCGACTGCGGACCGCGCTCAACAAGACGCTCTGACGCTGTTCACCTGACGTTCGTTTCGCCGACCGCTCCGTCGCCGCTGGATGAGGACACTGGTCTCATGGGTGACGCACAGCACACGTACAGGTATCCCGGTGAACTCCGTGACGTACCCGGGTGGTTCCCGCCGCTCGACCAGATGCTGTTCAGCTGGTTCCTGGAGCGCCAGGAGAAACCCGGTGACCTGCTGGAACTGGGCGCGTACATGGGCAAGAGCGCGATCCTGCTCGGGCAGCACCTGCGGGACGGCGAGCGGTTCACGGTGTGCGACCTGTTCGGGGGCGAGGCACCGGACGGCGCCAACCGCGCGGAGACCACGAAGTCGTACGCCTCCCTCACGCGGCAGGCCTTCGAGCGGAACTACCTCTCCTTCCACGACGCCCTGCCGAAGGTGATCGAGGGGCCCACCTCGGTCGTCCCCGGCGAAGTGGCGCCGGGCACCTGCCGGTTCGTCCACATCGACGCCTCGCACCTGTACGAGCACGTGTACGGCGACATCGGCGCCGCCCGCGAGATCCTGCTCCCCGACGGCATCGTCGTCCTGGACGACTTCCGCTCCGAGCACACCCCGGGCGTCTCGGTCGCCGTGTGGGAGGCGGTGCTCAACCGCGATCTGCGGCCGATCTGCCTCAGCACGCAGAAGCTGTACGCGACCTGGGGTGATCCGGAGCCGGTCCAGGAGGAGCTCCTTGCGATGCTGCGGGAGCGGACGGACGTGGGCCTGAGCGTCCAGGAGGCGGCCGGTCACCGGCTGGTGCGGACGCGGGCGCAGAAGATGCAGGCGCCGCCGTTCCCGCGCTCCCGGCACTATGTGGAGCCGGTGGCCGCACCGAGCCCTCCTCCGCGGCCGCGCCGCTCTCCGGCCCGCCGGATCGCCGTGGACCTGCTGCCGCCCGTGGTCACACGCGCCGTACGCAAGGTCAGGGCCCGCTAGGCCGGTACTGCCGTTCGATCCCGGCGATGCGGGCGCGGGCGCAGAATGCAGGCACTCCGTTCCCGCGCTCCCGGCGCTACATGGGCACCCACGGCGGCACCGAGCCCTCCTCCGAAGCCGCGCCGCCGCCCCCGTGGTCACACGCGCGGTGCGGAAGGCCCGGGCCCGGTAGGTCGGTACTGCCGTTCGATCCCGGCCAGCACCAGCGCGAGGCCCTCCTCGTAGTGCTGGTCGAAGTCCTGGAAGATCTCCGTGCCCGCCGCGGCCGACAGCGGGAAGTCGGCCATCAGGCGGGCGCGTTCCGCCACGTCGAAGCCCTCTCGGCGCTCCCCGGGCAGTGGCTCCACGCCCTGCTCCTCCGTGACGAAGCCGAGGGTGTAGTAGTACGTCGTCGACTGGGCCCGGACCGCCTGGGCGAGGGTGAATCCGGCGGCCGTGAACAGGCGCAGGGTCTCCTCCATCTGCTCGACGTGGACCAGCCCCGTGAAGCGTGAGCCGCTGTAGACCTTGGCGCCGTCGCGGTAGCCGAGCAGCGCGGCGCGCAGGCCGCGGTTGGCCTTGAGGAGCCGCTCGCGCCAGGTGTCGGACGGGTCGAGCGCGGTCCCGGCGACCATCCGCCGGTACATCTCGGTCGCCATCTCGTCGAGCAGCGCCTGCTTGTCCTTGAAGTGCCAGTACAGGGCGGGGGCCTTGACGTCGAGTTCCCTGGCGATGGCCCGCAGGCTGAGGCCGTCGAGGCCGACCTCGTTCAGCAGCTTCAGGGCGGTGTCGGCGACCCTCGCGCGGTCGAGGGGCGGGCGTTTCTCCGTACTCACGCTTGACAGCTTAACAGCGTTAAGGGCACGCTCGGAGTCGATGGCACTTAACACCGTTAAGGAGATGGGTGTGAACACGGACGTACTGATCGTCGGCGCGGGCCCCACCGGCCTCGCCCTCGGCATCGACCTCGCCCGGCGAGGCGTGGACGCGCTGGTCGTGGAGAAGGCCCACCGGCTGTTCCCGGGCTCACGCGGCAAGGGCCTCCAGCCGCGCACCATGGAGGTCTTCGACGACTTCGGCGTGCTCGACGCGATCCTCGCGATCGGCGGGCCCTATCCGGTCGGCATGGTCTGGCAGGACGGCGAGCGGGTCGGCGAGCACCGGATGTTCGACCCGGCCGAGCCGACGGAGGACTCCCCGTACAACGCGCCCTGGATGGTCCCCCAGTGGCGCACCCAGAAGGTGTTGTCCGCACGGCTGGAGGAGCTGGGCGGGCGGGTGTCCTTCGGCCGGGAGGCCGTCGGCCTTGAGCAGGACGCGGAAGGGGTGACCGTGCGTTTCGCGGCGGGCGAGGACGTCCGCGCCCGGTACGTGGTCGCCGCCGACGGCGGGCGCTCGGCCGTCCGCCGCGCGCTGGGCATCGGCATGACCGGGGAGACGGTGGACCCCCACCCGCTGCTCGTCGCGGACGTCCGCGTCACCGGCCTCGACCGGGACAACTGGCACATCTTCCCGCCCCGCGGGGAGGACGCCGGCTATCTCTCAATCTGCCCGCTCGCCGGCACGGAGGACTTCCAGGTCGTGGCCCAGTTCCCGGAGGGCACGCGGGTGGACCTGTCCCTGGACGCCGTCCGCGAGGTCGTCGCGGCCCGCTCGCACCTCGCCCCCGAGGCGGTGACGGAGCTCCGCTGGGCCTCCGACTTCCGGCCCCGCGCGGCCCTCGCGGACAGCTTCCGCTCCGGCCGGGTCTTCCTCGCCGGGGACGCGGCCCACGTCCACTCCCCCGCGGGCGGCCAGGGCCTGAACACCAGCGTCCAGGACGCGTACAACCTGGGCTGGAAGCTGGGAGCGGTGCTTCGCGCCGGGGCCCCGGCCGCCCTCCTGGACACCTACGAGGAGGAACGCCGTCCCATCGCCGCGCAGATGCTCGGCCTCTCGACGGGCGTGCACCGGGGAGAGGTCCGGCGGGGCGACGCGACCCGCCAACTGGCCCTGGGTTACCGGGAGTCGTCCCTGTCGGCGGAGACCCGCACGGCACCGAGCGGGCTCCGCGCCGGCGACCGCGCCCCCGACGGCAGGCTGGCCGGCGTCCGCCTCTTCGACGCGTTCCGGGGCCCGCACTGGACGCTGGTGGCGGTGGGCGTCGAGGCACCGCCGCTGCCGGAGTCGGTGCGGGTGGTCACGGGTGACGAGCAGCCGTCGTACGGAAAGGGGCTGTTCCTGGTGCGTCCCGACGGTTACGTCGGCTGGGCCGGTGACCAGGCGGACGGGCTCATGGACCGTCTGGGCCGGTTCGGCGCGTGAGGGCGGTCAGCCGTCGAGGAGCGTGTCCACCGACGACCGATCGCCCGGCTCAGAAGGCATCCGAGGGCACGTACGTCCCCCAGACCTCGCGCAGCGCGTTGCACACCTCCCCCACCGTCGCCCGGGCCTTCAGCGCGTCCTTCATCGGGTACAGGACGTTGTCCTCGCTCTCGGCCGCCTTCTTGAGGGCGGCGAGGGCCGCGTCCACCGCGGACCGGTCGCGTCCGGCGCGGAGCCTCGCGAGGCGTTCGGCCTGCTGGGCCTCGATGGCGGGGTCGACGCGGAGCGGCTCGTACGGCTCCTCCTCGTCGAGCTGGAAGCGGTTGACGCCCACGACCACCCGTTCGGCGGAGTCGGTCTCCTGGGCGATCCGGTAGGCGTTGCGCTCGATCTGGTTCTTCTGGAAGCCGTGCTCGATGGCGGCGACCGCGCCACCGAGGTCCTCGACCTTCCGCATCAGGTCCAGCGCGGCCGCCTCGACGTCGTCGGTCATCTTCTCGACGACGTACGAGCCGGCGAACGGGTCCACGGTCGCGGTCACGTCGGTCTCGTAGGCCAGCACCTGCTGGGTGCGCAGCGCCAGCCGCGCCGACTTGTCCGTCGGCAGCGCGATCGCCTCGTCGAAGGAGTTGGTGTGCAGCGACTGCGTGCCGCCGAGGACCGCCGCCAGGCCCTGGACGGCGACCCGGACCAGGTTCACCTCCGGCTGCTGGGCCGTCAGCTGCACCCCGGCCGTCTGCGTGTGGAAGCGCAGCATCAGCGACTTCGGGTTCCGCGCGCCGAACTCGTCCCGCATCACCCGCGCCCAGATCCTGCGCGCCGCACGGAACTTGGCCACCTCCTCCAGGATCGTCGTCCGCGCCACGAAGAAGAACGACAGCCGTGGGGCGAAGTCGTCGACGTCCATGCCGGCCGCGACCGCCGTGCGCACGTACTCGATGCCGTCGGCGAGGGTGAAGGCGATCTCCTGCGCGGGCGAGGCACCCGCCTCCGCCATGTGGTAGCCGGAGATCGAGATCGTGTTCCACCTCGGGATCTCGGCCCTGCAGTACTGGAAGATGTCCGCGGTCAGCCGCAGCGAGGGCTTGGGCGGGAAGATGTACGTCCCGCGCGCGATGTACTCCTTCAGCACGTCGTTCTGGACCGTGCCGGTCAGCCGGTCGGCGCCGACCCCCTGCTCCTCGGCGACCAGTTGGTACATCAGGAGCAGCAGGGCGGCCGGCGCGTTGATCGTCATCGACGTGGACACCTGGTCCAGCGGAATCCCGTCGAACAGCACCCGCATGTCGTCGACCGAGTCGACGGCGACCCCGACCTTGCCGACCTCGCCGTGCGCGATCGGGGCGTCGGAGTCGTGGCCCATCTGGGTGGGCAGGTCGAAGGCGACCGACAGTCCGGTCGTGCCGTGGGCGATCAGCTGCCGGTAGCGGGCGTTGGACTCCGTCGCGGTGCCGAAACCGGCGTACTGGCGCATGGTCCAGGGGCGGCCCGTGTACATCGACGGGTACACGCCCCGCGTGAAGGGGTACCCGCCCGGTGCGCCGAGCTTCTCGGCCGGGTCCCAGCCCTCCAGGGCCTCGGGACCGTAGACGGGTTCGATGGGCAGTCCGGACTCCGACTCACGCGTCATGCCCACCACCGTATTGCGGTCTCGGGCGAAGCGCCGCCGGTCGTTCGCGACCGGCCGTCCGGGGGGAGACATCAGGGGACGCCGGTGAGACGACAGGGGGTCCGGATGCGTAGTACGGGCATGGGGAGAGCGTTCGCCGCGCTGCTGGTCCTGGGGCTGGCCTGCGGCTGTACGGTGCGGACCGCCGACGGGGACGGCAAGCGGCGTCTGCCGGTGCGGATCGAGGTCCCGCAGCACAGCACACCACCGGCCGGCGACGACCCGAAGCCGAGTGCGACGCCGTCCACGTCCACGTCCGGTGCGGCCCCCGCGCCCGCCGTGCTGTGGTCGAGAGGCGACTCCGGGCGGGACGTACGGGAGTTGCAGGCCCGGCTGCGCCAGGTCGCGTGGCTCTACGACGGGCCGACCGGGTCGTACGACGATCTCACCGAGCGGGCGGTGAAGGGGTTCCAGGGCAAGCGCGGGCTGCCGAGGACCGGGAGGACCGACACGGTCACCTGGAAGCGGCTGAAGGCCATGACGCACGAGCCGGGCAAGTGGGAGCTCTATCTGATGGGCGGCCAGCCGGCCGACGCGCCGGACCCGCGCTGTCTGACCGGGCGGGTGCTGTGCATCAGCAAGACGAGCCGGACCCTGCGCTGGATGATCGACGGGCGGACGGTCATGACCGTGTCGGTCCGCTTCGGCTCGGTGGGCACACCGACCCGTGAGGGCGTGTTCAGCGTCTACTGGAAGTCAAGGCACCATGTGTCGACGCTCTACGACTCCCCGATGCCGTACGCCATGTTCTTCAGTGGCGGCCAGGCGGTGCACTACTCGGCAGACTTCGCCGCCAACGGATACGCGGGCGGCTCGCACGGCTGCGTCAACGTCCGGGACGAGACGGCGATCGCGGACCTGTTCGCTCAGGTGCGCAACGGCGACAAGGTCGTCGTCCACTGGTGAGGTGCGCGAGGAGGAGTCAGGGGCGCGGACGGGACCGGGGGAACGTGTCCCGCCCGCGCCAGGTGCACGAGCCGTAGGTACGGGGGGAACCCCGGCTCTGTGCGACGGCCGATGACCAGTCGGCTCACTCAGTACTGCGCTCCGGCCTCCGAAAACGTCACACCCACCGCGAACGAAACCGCGACGGGTGGGAAAAATGCAGGTCAATGACGTGGTGCGCAGTCAGAGTGCGCTGCACGACGGGCTCGGATCCGGATCCGGTGACATCGTTGCCCCGGTCGTGGCGAGCGGGGCGTCCGAGGTGGTGCCGCCGTCGGGGGCGTGGTGGTTCTCGCGGGGGGACGTGAACTGGTTGTGGTGGTGACCGTGTCCGTCGCCCCGGCCATGCCCGTCGCCGTGGCCGCCCTTGTCGTTGTCCTCGTGGTCGCCCTTGCCGTCGCCCTTGCCGTCGCCCTTGCCGTCGCCCTTGCGATCGCCCTTTCGGTCGTCGGGGGCGGACTCGGTGTCGCGGGTGCCGCTGCCGGACAGGACACCCTTGCAGTACTTCCAGACCTGTGAGGTGCCGCCCGCCGCGCCCTCCAGCGAGCGCTCGCGGGTCGAGTCGAGCTTCTTTCCGGCGCGCACGTCCCGGCAGGCCGAGGCTGCTCCGTTCCAGTCGCGGCGGGGCCGTACGCCCAGCCCTTCGGAACCCTTGTCGGGGGCCGCTCCGGTGTCGCCGCGCGCTGTGTCCCGGGAGCCGGCCCCACCGGAGGGGGAGCCCCCGGGCGAGGGCACGACGTGAGGGGGCGAGACCGAGGGCGAGTCGCGCGGGCCGTCCGGGGTGGCGGCGGCCGACACCGTCGCCGCGGGTTCCGGTTCGCCGTCCCCTTGGTTCGGCAGGACTCCGATTCCGGCCACGACAGCCACTCCGCCCACCATCCCGGCCGCCAGTACGGCGGCCAGTCCGAGGTGCGCGGAACGCCGCCTGCGGGGACGGCCGGCCCCCGTGTCCGGGGCGCCGATCCGCACGAGACCGGCGTCGGCGGAACCGGTTCCGGTCCGGTGCCGGTCCCGGGCCGGCGGGCTCACCCAGTCGTCCGAACGCTCCGCGCGCACCTTGCGGAACACGGCCAGCGCGGCCTCCTCACCGGGGAGTTCGCCGCTGGTCGGGGCAGGTTCGACGGTCAGCGCGTCCAGCGTTTTCGCGAGCCGCTCGGCCTGGTCGCGGGCGGCCTCGTCGACAGCTTCCAGTGACTCTCCGCGCAGCAACCGCTCCGCTGTCTCGAGGTCCAGCCACCTGTAGCTCTCGTCGGCCATCACATGTCCTTCTGCGTCCGCGGACGCATATGCGTCACACTCGCGGACGTCACCGCACTGTCCTGCGGTTCTCGCTGCGGCGGCAGGGCATCGAGCGCGCCGGCAGATTCCGGATCCTCGCCGAGGAGCTCGGCGAGCCGTTTCAGACCGCGGTGCGCGGCCGTCCGTACCGCGCCGGGACGCTTGCCGAGGGTCTCGGCGGCGGTCTTGGCGTCCAGGCCGACCACCACGCGCAGCACCACGGCCTCGGCCTGATCCTGGGGCAGCCGGGCGATGAGCGAGAGGGTGGTGTCGGTGGCCAGCGCCTCGATGGCCTCGCCCGCGGTGTCCGACTCGGCGGGCTTCCCGGACAACTCGGTCTCGTCGCCGCCGATGGCGGGGCGGCGGCCGCGCATCCGGATGTGGTCGAGGGCGCGGTTGCGGGCTATACGGGCGGCCCAGCCGCGGAAACGGTCCGCGTCCCCGTCGAAACGGTCCAGGTCACGGGCTATCTGGAGCCAGGCCTCGGAGGCCACATCCTCGGCGTCCGGATCACCGACCAGCGTCCGGACGTATCCGAGCAGCCGCGGGTGCACCGCGCGGTACACAGTCCGGAACGCGGTCTCGTCCCCGTCCTGTGCCGCAAGCACCGCGGCAGTCAACTCCGCGTCGTCCCCCAGCACCCGTGAATCCTCAATACGTGGTCGCGATCGATGGTCGCCGCTTCGAGCCGTCGAGGGGTTGTGGTGATCGTTCGAGAGTCGCGTTGATCATTCAACTTCCGCGCCCGGCGCGAAAGGCACGTTACGACCTGAAACCGCTGCTCGTCCATGTCCGTACAAAATGCAACTACCTCGTGATCCGGAGCCGGTCCGGCGGGGTGTGACAGAAACCGCACTCATGACGCTGAAGAAAGTACGGGCCGCCGCGCGGCCCGTGCCGCGCGACGGCCGGGGCCTCTCCTGTGGGGGGTGGCGGCCCCGGCCGTCTCCGCGGTTTCCCGGGCTCCGCCCGGACGTCACTCGGCAGATCAGGCTCCTGCCCACGCGAGCCCGCCTGCGGCGCAAGGACCCCAGGGCGCGACCAGGCACCTGCACACGACGCGATCGAAGCCCTCGTCCTGCCGGAAGGCCGACTCCTCCCGGTCCGGTCGGCGCAGGCAGACGACGAGCGCCACGGTTGATCCCGGAGTCGATCACTTGGTCGGCAGACGGTTCCTGGCCGGCGAAAGACTTCGGAAAGTTCGCCCGGCCAGGCTGGTGGCTCTCAGCGGCCTGCTCCCAGGCCTTCGACGACGAGTCAGGAGAACCACGTGACCAGTTCACTCCTCGCCGCAGCCCAGCGGGCGGTTGGTCGACTGCTTCCCCGCACGGCGGCCGCAGCGGCGTGCAACCCGGACTGTTGGTACGAAACCCGAAGCGGCTACCCCTACTACTGCTGCTACACCCCTGGGTGCGAAGGCCGCTGTCAGCTGTGCACGTGGTGCAGAGGGTAAAGCGCTACGGCCTCCCCCGAGCATGATCCGTGCGGATTCCGAACACCTGCACAGCACAGTGGTGGCATGAACCGTACGAACACCGACGGGGGCCTGTGTGAACATTCAACTTCTCGGCTGTGTCGAACTGCATGCCGCGGACCGGAAGCTGGTTTCGATCTCTCCAGCGGTAGGTCTTCTGCTGGCGGCATTGGCCTGGTCGCCGAACATCTTCGTAAGTGACCAGGACGTCATCGACCGCATCTGGGAAGCCAGGCCCCCGCTCCATCCCCGGAACGCGCTGTACACGCTGGCTACCCGCCTCCGGAAGGCTCTTCACACCACCAATGCGGAACATGGCTCGTGTGAGGTGGTCAGGCGGCAGAGCGGGTATGTCCTGGCAGTCGAGGACGAGACCGTCGACACGTACCGCTTCCGTGCGCTGGCGCGGAAGGCAAGAAGTCTCGCTTTCCGCGGGGAGCAGGAAGCGGCCCTTGACCTCTACGAAGAGGCAGTGGCCCAGTGGCACGGCGATCCCCTCTGCGGGATAGACGCCACATGGGCAGAGGCTGCACGTGCGACGCTTCGCCACGAATGGCGTTCAGTCCTGCTGACCAGCGCGGAGTTGGGATTGCGCCTCAACCGCCACAACGACTACCTCCCTCAGCTTCACGATCTGGTCGCGCTGCACCCCCACGACGAGAGAGCAGTCGGCCTGTTGATGCTGGCGCTCTACCAGAGCGGACGAGTGGACGAGGCACTGCTGTGCTTCCAGACCATACGGGGCAAGCTGATCGATGCACTGGGCGACGAACCTGGCCCTGAACTGCGTGCCCTGCACGAACGGATCCTGCTCAGGAACCAGCACACCCCCTCTGGTCCGCCTCGCTTGGACACACTGATCCAAGAGCCCACAGGAACGCTGTCCATCGTCTAGTCGAAGTGACGAGCCAGAAAGATCTCAAGCCGCAGGTGTGCATCTTCCGGAACTTCCGCTTGCTGCCGTCGCCTCGTACCGATCGGTTCCTCCACAGCCATCGGGACGCGCCAGGAGTCAGCCACCCGCTGCATATGAGGAACGCCAATCTGTTCAAAAAGAGACTGAGCAGCGCTCTGCTCCTCCTCGGCGCGCCCGTGCTCCCCGGAGGCCGAAAGGGCGGCAGCCATAGCCATCAAGGCACGGGCGTGCAGAAGCCTTTGACCTGACCTACTCGCAAGATCGGCGGCCTCGGTAGCAGCGGCCAGGGCCATTACGTTCTCGCCCTTGCACAGCAATGCCAGTGCTGCTGCAGTGCGAATGCGTGGCAGTGTCAGAGGGTTGCCGGACTCGGCCATCTCGGAGGCCCTATCCAACTGCGCTATCGCTTCATCGTATCGCTCGCGAGCACAGTTGAGCACACCGCTCAAGCAAAGGATCTCGATAAGACCCGTGTGGTAACCCGTCTGCTCAGCCATTTCCCGGGCGGTGCCGAGGCGAGTGACCGCCTCATGCGTAAATCCCGCCCGGGCTTTCACAGAGGCAAGACCCATCAGGGAGTCGACCTGGCAATTACGATTTCCGACACGCTCTGCCAGAGTGATCGCATCCTCAAACGCTTGGATCGCTCTGGCACCCTGCCCAGCATCGTCACGCACCCGGCCCAGCGCTTCCAGCGCCACAGCCTCCGCATAGACCGAGCCCGCGTTCTGTGCGGCGACCATGGAAGCGCGCAAGGCTACGACGGCCTCGTCGAACCTTGCCTGCTTCTGCCGCACGAGCCCCAGATTGACCAGGCACATGGCATGAGTGTGATCTCCCGCTTGACTGAGGAGCGACAGGCCCTCGACCGCGGCGTCCTCGGCGTCGGCAAGTTGTCCGAGGGCGAGATACAAGGATGCCATGTTGATCAGCATGGTTCTCACGCTTTTCACTCGGCCAAGACGTCGGTAAATAGCGAGCGACTTCTTGTAATAGGGTGGCGCCTCATGCGGCTGACCCAGAAGTTTAAGAGTGACCCCCCTTCCCTGAAGGCTCACAGCCTCGCCAAAAAGCCATCCGGCTCGGCGAGCCAGTCGCTCACAGTTCCCATACTCCCGCAAAGCGCCCTTGAAGTCTCCCTCTCGCCATCGAGCATGTCCGAGGGCGAGGCCCATTGCGGCCTGGCCGATATAGTCTCCTCCGCGCTCAGCGCCCTTTCGAGCCAACGAAGCGAGCCGTACCCAGTCAGACAAGGGGCGCCTGTGATGGAAGAGATCCTGCAAGGCATCCACGAGCTGCCATGCGAAACGATACGGTCCGTGTTCCGCGGCGTATCCGATTGCTACCGCAATGCCATCCCATTCACTATCGAACCAGGAAATCGCTTCATCTGATGCACGGAACTCCTGTGGCGCCGCCCCTTCCACTGCTTCCGGACGGACATGAGGAACGTAATACTTACATGCCTCGGCGGCACTGATAGCGCTTTGAAGGTAGTGGTCAAGGATGCGCTCAACAGCTGCCCGCCGGTCCGACTCGTTGTCTTCCTTGAGCGCGCGCTCCCTGGCGTACTCGTGCACGAGGTCATGCCACGTGGCACGGCCACGGTCGGTATCTCGCAAGAGATGCACCTGCTGAGCGCGACGCAACAGGTCCTCTACACGTGCCTCATCCAGCAATGCGCCGGCGGCAACGGCAGCGACCGAGCGACCGGTTCCCGGCATGAGACCAAGAGACCGGAACACCCGGCTTGCCTCATCGGACAACGTGGCGTACGACAAATCGAGCGCGGCCCTGACAGCCACACTTTCCTCCCCCTCGACGTGCAGCCGCGCCAGCCGTCCGCGCTCCGCCAGCTCATCGACGTACGAACTGATACTGCCGGGCCTGCCACCTATCCAGGAGCCGGCCACACACAAAGCCAGGGGGAGATGGTCACAGAGCGAAATCAGGCGGTTGGCCGCCTCTGGATCTGCAGCGACCACTTCCGAGCCCACCGAATTGCCCAACAGCTTAAGGGCTGCGCCAGGCGTCAGAACATCGCACATGAGCCTGTGTGCGCTGTCCATGGTTACGAGGCCACTCAGCTTGTGCCGACTGGTGACCAGCGTCAGGGATCCACCCGCGGTGGGCAGCAGGCGTCGCACGAGAGCCGCGTCCGCGACGTCGTCGAGGACGACGAGTACCCGGCGTTCCGCCAGCAGCGTGCGATACAGGGCGGTTTGCGCCTCCAGACCCACAGGCACATCACGGGGAGCGATGCCAAGCCCCTGCAGGAGAAGGGGGAGCGCTTCCTCCACCGTCATCGGCTCGCCGTCGTCGAACCCGCGCATGTCCAAGAAGAGTTGGCCATCGGGAAAGCCACGGGCGACCTGATGCGACCAATGCAGAGCGAGCGCGGTCTTCCCGACTCCTGCGGGTCCCACAATCAGGAGGATGTCCTCCCCGCCACGCCACCAGGCATCCAACTGGCGGACATCCGTGCCGCGTCCGACGAAGAAGCGGGGTGCGCGTGGGAGTTGGTGCGGAACTCGCGTGTCACGAGGGGAGTGCTCACGCGTGGCCGCATTCCGGGTAGTGGCGATCGAGTCGACACCGGCGAGGAGTCTTTGGTGGAGGGCACTCAGCTCGCTGGAGGGTTCGACGCCGAGTTCCCTCGACAACCGGCCGCGCAACGCCAGATACACCTCGAGCGCCTCGGAAGTACGACCGTCACGTTGCAGAGCTCGCATCAACAGGGCATGTGGATGTTCCCGGAGCGGGTACTCAGCGGAGAGACGGACCAGCTCGGCGATGGCCGCGCCATACCGACCGAGTTCCAGATCCGCCTGCGCTCTGCCCTCCAGAGCCGCTCCGTGCAGTTCGACGAGGCGCCGACGCTCCGCCTCCGCGCTGGTCGACAGATCCGGAAAAGGGTCGCCCCGCCACAGGGAAGCCGCATCGTCATAACAGTGGTACGCCTCCGCCCAGGCACCGCGCGCGACCGACTGTGCTCCGTCCTTGATCAGACTCTCGAACACGTATATGTCAATGTCAGCCGGCGCCACCCTCATCGCGTAGCCCGACTTCTCGGTCACCAGGAGGTCGCGCCCCGCCACTCCGAAGGCGCGGCGGATCTCTGCGACAAGGGCCCGTACTCGCCCAGCGGACGAACCGCGAGAACGATCACCCAGCAACCCCTGGACCAGACGATCGACGGACACGCTTCGGTTGGCACTCACCAACAACAAGGAGCACAGGGCACGCTGCCGCCCGGTCAGCGCGATCTCCAGTCCGTCCAGCCGTATCTCCAGCGGCCCGAGTAACCGGAACCGAGGTTGCCAGATGTTCACCAGCAGAAGCTAGACCACGACCAAACGGAACGCAACGAAAGATCACTTACGCTCGTCCGAACGGTCCCCTCCACCTGCGCACCAGCGCGAGGGTCCGTCCCCCGTGACGTTTCCACCACAAACGCACCCACAAGCATTGCAGTCCGCACAGAAGAAGAACCGTCACCAGTGCATCAAGGCGTGCCCAGGGATCTGCGTCCCCCACCATGCGCACGAGGGACCGCCGGAACAGCGGCCAGGAGACGTCCGTCAGAATCCTCAGACCAATGAACACGCAGACCCCGGACGCCAGCAGGGTCCCCACGGTGTAGGCCTTGAGGAATCGCCCTTCCGGTTTCGACATTGAAGCAAGAGGGTGGCGGTCGGGGCGGCTCCCCCACATGCGCGCCGCCAGATACCGAACATAACGGCCCGCATCACCGTAGAGGTTGCGACAGCCAGTCAGATCCTGAATCACGAAGTAGACGTCGGTGCGCATGAAGACCAGACACTGGTTCGCCAACGCGGTCACCAGAGTCAGGATGATCACGGAAAGCAGCGGCTTGTTGACGCCCAGTCCACGAAGCGCTAGACAAATGCCGCATATAAAACCATCCAGAGCAATTCCAGAGAGATATACCGTCAGACGCTGCCTTCGGCTCCTGAGCCAGATTCCTGACACCTCGGTCTGTGCTACCAGGAACTGAAGACGGGTTCCGAGACGGATCCGTCCAGGTACACCGGCGGCGCGAGCCGTCACCAGGTGTGCCAACTCATGAAGAGCGATGAGGCAGGCCGCGACAACAACTTGCACCAGCACGGTGAAGGTGCCGTAGTCGGCCCACAAAAGTTCGTCCCAGGTCGGCAGCACCTTCGGATCTGAGGCTACGAGCAGCAGTGCGCAGACGGGCACCAACAGAACGAAGGCATGCACAGCGGAACTCATGGCCCAGCGAACGTGACGCGAGCACAGCCAAGGAAACGAGACAACAGGCGGAGGGGCCGCGAACTCCCGGTCACCGATCGACGCCACAAGCCCAGCCGCCGCCAGCTGCTCGACGAAGGCCCGGACGTCGACGTCACGACCAGTGCTCGCGCGCAAGCCGCTTCTGGCCTCCTCGACTGTCTTTCCCTCGGACAGGAGCCTGACGGCGGCCATACCGATGTCCGGCAGGACAATCACCTGGTCATTGCCTTGCCGTCCCACGATCCATTCGCCCCGGTCCTGGCGGAACTCAAGTGCGTGGAGTGAGACATGAAGTCCGTGATCCCCCGTCGACGACGTCATTATTGACGCCCCGTCATGGATTGCACAGTGCGCAGTCCGGACGGGCCGGGTGCCGTACGTTGACGACGTGGTCGGGAGCGATGAGGTTGAGCCCGCGCACATATCCGGGGGCAACCCTGCTGGTGCCGGTCAGCAGTGATACGACTTCGTGGGCGATCAGTTGGCCGGAGATCCCAGCGGAAGGAGCCAGTACTCCTGCTCCCCCCATGTTCGGGAGCCAGCCAGGTTTGAGTTTCGCCTCCTCTCCGGCACCGACGCACTCGAAGCAGGGACCCGCAGGTCCATAGACACCGACCGTAACCAGGGGTCCGTTGTATCCGGCGACCACCCAGGGAACACCCAACGCCGCACACACCCGGCTCGTCATTTTTGCGATGAGGTCGTTCCGGGGTTCGTCCGCACATAGCGCGAAGACGTCGCAACCCGCCACCAGCTCCCTGAGTCCCTCTTCCGTGTCCACCTTCCGGATGTCATACGTGAAGGTTCCCGTCGAGTTGATCTCGGCGAGGCGCTCAACGGCCTTCTGCGCTTTGGGCTGGTTCAGGTCAGCTTCGCTGTACAGGGCCTGTCGGGTCAGGTTGGACACTTCGACGCGGTCCGGATCGACGAGATGGAGAGTGCCCACCCCGACGGCGGCCAGGGCCCACGCGGCATGACTTCCAGTGCCACCGACTCCCAGCATCACGACCCGGGATTGCTTCAGCCGCTTCTGCGTCTCCCAGGGATCACTACCCGAGCGCAGGTCGATCCGTCGAAAGTAAGCATGATTGCGACTGTATCTCTCGATCTCAGATTCCGTGAAACCTTCGGGAGGGGTTGTGGCTGCGTCTTCCAAATACCCTGAATTGAGAAGATCCTTGACCAGCCTGCCAGCACCTTCCAAGCCCAACGACGGGTGTTGCGCGGCCAATTCTTCCTCAATGAACTCGAGGGTGTTCGCGCCGTCCATAAGGCTCAATGCCGACCAGACCCAGCCGCAGGGATCACTAATCTCCGCCGCGACTCCGTAGAGCTCACCCCCGATGCGGATCGTTCCGTCATCGAACCGGTGGGGCGTGTGCTCCGGCTTTACTGTTGGGCGTCTCACGGCCACCACTCCTTGACAGCCCTGCCGACGGAAAGAATTCCGTCGGCAGGGCTCAGATTACCTGACAATTGACTTGCTCTCGATCGTCTCGATCTTGTCGAGCAAACGGATCTCGATAAACTCGGGCTGGGTAACCTCCGCGGTCTCGGCGAGCGACACGCTCTCCTTGTTCTGCGCGCTCTGAGCACTTTCCTGCATTTTTCTCTCCTCTTCTCCTTGGTGTACATCTCCTCCGCCGGCGCGGAAGTCCAGAAGTGGCTCACGCCGTTCGGCACGTCACAATCGACGCCACACCGTGCCGAGCACCCTGTTCACAGGGAAAGGGCCCATCTGACGCGAGTCGAAACTGACGGAAGCGTTGTCTCCCAGCAGAAACAGATGCCCCGAGGGGATGCGATCCGCCGCGCCCGTCTCCACGGTCCAGGGGTCACCCGGGCCAGCGGCGACCCGCTTGACAAGCCATCGGCGCGCTGTGACCGCCCCGCGCGGACTGCCCAATCCGGGTGGAGGCAGCTCCCAGCTTCTTCGTTCCGTGCTCGGGAGTTCCACCACAACCACACCGCCGCGCTTGGGCACAATTCCGCGCCTTACCAGTACGCGATCGTTCGGGCGGTAAGTCGGCAGCATGCTGTGTCCTACGACGGTGACTACCACAAGATGTCTGCGCAGAATCAGTGCCGTCAGAACGGCGAGACTGATACACGCGGCTGCCACGACAAGGCTTCCCCAGATCACTGTGATGCCTTCACTGTTAGCTTGGACACCGAGTCTTCGGTGTATCCGGCAGCTTGGACAGCAAAGAGTCGAGAGTATACACCGCTGCCCGCCATCAGGGTGAGATGGTCACCCTGCTCCACAATGCACCCGTCGGACAGCACGGCGATCTGATCAGCCTCACGGACAGAACCGAGCCGGTGCGATATGAGGAGGCTTGTACGACCTTGGCGAAAATCTCGCAATTGAGAGTGCAGTTCATGTTCAGCCTCTGCGTCCAGCCCTGCCGCAGGTTCATCGAGAATCAGAAAGTCCCGTCGGTCTCGCACCAAGGCGCGAGCCAGAGCCAGCCGTTGCATCTGGCCACCGGACAGGAGAACACCGGAAGTGGTGTCGTCGTTGTCGGAACCTGCGAAAAACGTGCGCGTAACCAGCGTGTCATAGCCGAGCGGGAAGGCCGCGATAGCCTGATGCACCCCCGCCTTGCGTGCCGCTTCGATCACCCTGGTGGGTTCTTCCATTGCACCGAGGTCCCCGAGGACTATGTTTTCCCGGGCAGTCAGATCGTAGTGCATGAAGTCCTGGAATACTGCACTCATTCTTTGACGCAACTCTTCGGGTGCAAAATTCCGGATGTCGACGCCGTCCCAAAGAATCGCACCGCGAGTCGGATCATAGAAGCGGCACAAAAGTTTTATCAGGGTCGATTTCCCTGCGCCGTTCAGGCCGACCAGCGCCAAGCTACGGCCTTGAGGAATTACGAGAGTGACGCCTTTGAGAACCCACGGTTGATCGTCGCTGTAGCGGAACCAGACGTCGCGGAGCTCCAGCGCGTTCGCCAGACGGGGTACCGGCAGTGGCTCAGGTGCACGCTCCAGGTCCGGCTCGGCGGAACTCACTTCCTGGTAGTGCCTGAACATGACCAAGGCTTGATGTGCTTTTGCGATGCTTCCAGCGAGCTGCGCAACCGACGTCTGCACACCTGCTACGGCCGCCACGAAAATCGCAACGTCTCCCATGGTCAGTACGCCGGACATCGCTGCATGGATAGCCCAGATCAGTCCGAAGCCGGCGGCGAGTGCACCGAGGAAAGCCAGCACTGATTGGACGAGAAGCTCGTGGCGGTCAACTGACCGCTTGGCATCGTCAGCCGCTCGGCGCTCATGCTGCATACGGCCCAAGAGAAAGGAACCGGTTCCGAACAGACGTATCTCTTTGGCGGCATCTACGTTGGAGAGCATCTGATCGAAGAAGATCTCGCGCCTCTCCCTCGGAGTGATACGCCAAAGCATGTTTGCTCGACGACGAGAAAGCGCGATTTCCGCAACCAGCACAGGCAGCGCGAAAGCGACAATAAACGCAGACATCAGTGGTGCCAGGACGAAGAGCGAACCCAGGAATCCAGTGATGGTGATGCCCGACCGGACCGCCCCCAGTGAGCCTTGCAGAATCGCTCCCGGGGCGCTTCTGCCTGATTGCTTGGCCAGGCGAAGCTTGTCCAAGAAGGAGGGATTCTCGAATGGCCCCAAGCCGACAAATAGAGCCAAGGAGGAGAAGAGTCTGCCTTGAGCGAGTGTTCCAGTGGCACGTTCCAACTCAGCCCGAAGGTACTCGAGGATATGAGGAATGACCGCCTGGACGACTCCGGCAAGCGCGAGACCGACAGCCAGTGTGACCAGAGTCTGGACGGACGCCCCACGACTGAGGTCATCAAATATGATCTTACTGAGCCAACCAACAGCGACTGGAATAGCGCCGCTGGCGAGATCCAGCACGATATACGTGATCAACTTGTAGCCGGCGGATTCGAAGCCAAGGGACAGGGCGCCTCGAAGTGGGTTCAGGTCAAGGAAAGGCCATCCGCCTCGACCGAAACGAGATGCGCCTTCACCGGATTCCTCTGAATCTTTTGTGATCATCACGCTAGCCGACCGTCGAAGCCGGAGACAGAGAGGCCCCGTCGGACTGAGCCAGTCGCGTTGAACTCTGCGTAGAGGTCCTGATCGCACCATGCTCGTCCACCACAAGGTAGGTGGGGAAGACCGAGACTCCCAGCTCTTTCATGAGGTCCCGAACAGACTCCTGCGCATCCACAGGAATCACATGGGAAAGTGCATCGAGTTCGTCGCGATAGTAGGCAACACCGTCTGTTTCGCCGACAACGAGGGAGAACGTACGTTCCCTGCCCAACGGAACGCCACTCAGGAATTTCTTATATTCCGGCATCTGCTGCTGACAACCGCTGCATCCGACCATTTGAAAGGCAAGGATCCAAGGTCCCGAACCCACGGCAGGGAAGGAAACCTCATTGCCATCAGTGTCGACCATCGAGGACGGAACGGGAACTGTGGTTCCTACGCTCGGCGCACCACCCCTGCGTGGACCCAGTGAACCTTCTTCCGTCAAAGGATCAAGGATCTTTTTTACCCTCAATGCGACGGCCACAGCGAGGCCACAGGCGGCAGACGCCATGAGAAGAGCCAGTACAGAGAGTGCGTTACCCATTGATAGCCCCATTTGTCAGTCGGTAGCTGCGGGACGGAGAAGCGCAGCCAACTCTCCCAGGTGAAGCACGGCGATAGCCACGGCAGTTGCCGGCGCTGCCAATACGGCATAGTCGGACAGGGACGGACCAGCCGAATCAGCAGTCGCCCACCAGGTGACGCCACAAGCAACCAAGAGGATCAAATTTCGTACCAGATGAGCACCAGAGACCGCAGTGCCATCAGTTCCCACACATCCACACGACGTTCCCGGCCTGATCCGCATGACAGCAAACAGGTACACAGTGAAGGAAGTCAGGAGGAAGGCGGCGCCGGCCAAACCGATGATCCTCAACGGATACACCATCAAACATAGGCTGGCGCCCAACTCCGTTGCGATTACCGAAGCCGCCAACGGGCTTGCAAAGAAACCAATGCCCGGGATAGTGGTCGTCACATGCCGGCGAAAGTCTGCGAAGTTCACAATTTTTGGGGTTGCTGACCATGCGAACGTCGCAAGCAAGCACAACCGCCCGAAGACATCTACCGCGTTCATTCATCCCCGAATCGAATCCACGCGTGGGCAGGGTGACCGCCGTGCTCATCCGCTACGGCGGCCACCCTGCAATGACTACGAGGCAGAGCAAGCGATGGTGTGGCAGTCCTCCAGCGTGCAGCAGTGGCTAACCGCACCGGAGCCGTTGTACTCGGTCCAGCATTCCTTGGCACATCCGGCCGCCGCGCTTGTCTTGGGCAGCAGCTTCTCGGCCATGCGTCCAACGACACCACTCAGCATCTTGGTCATGAGTTCTCCTCACTAGTTCTTCCGTCGGAAAACTCCAAAGCTTTCCGACCTCGACCATCAGCATCTCCAAGAGGGCTTTCCCCGATCTTTCAGCCATCTTTCAGTCGCCGTATCGAAATGCTCGTGGCTCATCGGAGGGGGTGGCCAGATCGACCGGAAGAACCTCGTCACGGTCGGGATGCGGTCGTCCGGCCACCGGGGTCGGTAGCCGGGACGGATCTCAGCCTGCCGGAAATGTCGCTGAAGGCCGAGCCAAGCGCCAGGACAGAGGTATTTCAGGTCTCGCCGGGGCAGGAGCATCGGCCCCGGCCGTTGCCTCGGCCGCGCCGGGTCACTGCTTGTCGGACTTGTTCCCGTCCGCGTTCTGCCCGCCACTCGCCTTGTCCTTCTGCTTCCCCGATTTCGCGCCGCCCGCGTCACCGGCGTTCCCCGTGTCGCCGGCGTTGCCCGCGTTCCCCGTGTCGCCGGCGTTGCCTCCGCCATTCGCGTTCGCCGCGCCCTTGGCCCCGTCCGCGCCCTTGGCGTCGGCCGCGCCCTTGGCGTCGGCCGCGTCCTTGGCGTCGGCCGCGTCCGTCAGCGCGGCGCAATAAGCGCTCACGTTCGCCTCGCCGCCGGCCGCCGCCGCGAGCCGCTGGAACGCCGTGGAGTCCAGCGCCTTGCCACGGCCCCGCAGCTTCTCGTACGCACGACAGTGGGCCAGGGTGTCCTTCGCGGTGGGCGGACGGTCCAAGGGAGCGGACGCGGAGGGGCGGGTGCCGCCGCGCGACGGGGCCGAGGTGCTCACCGGGACGCTCGGGCGGGCGTCCGGTTCCCCTGCCGCGCCCCGGTCATGACCGCCGCCCGCCGAACCGATCGCCGCGTACGCGACCCCGCCGAGAGTGAGGCTCGCCAGGAGCACGGAGAGCGTCGCCCTCAACGAACGCGCCCTGCTCCACCGCGTGCGGGGCCGCCAGTCGTCCCGGCGCCGCGTCCGCGCCCGGTGCGCTCCGGCGTCCCGCGCCGCCCGAAAGGCCGCCACGGCCCGCCGCTCCCCCTCGTCCTCGCACTTCTCGTCAAGGATGGCCGCGGCGAGCAGCGCTTCCAGGGGGCTGTCCTCGGACCGGGACTCCCCGTCGTACGACTGCTCCCGGCCGGACACCGAGCCGTCGCCCCGCGCCCGCCCCCGCACGGCCTTCGCCGGGCGCGCATGCCGGCGGCCGGGGGCATCGCCGCTCCGCTCGTCACCCATGCCGTGTCCGTTCCTGTCCGACGTGGCGTCCTGACCTGTCATGTCGACTCCCCCAGCGTCCGGGAGCCGTCATCCGTCACACTCTCGACGCCGAGCTGCTGCGCCAGCCGCTTCAGACCCCGGTACGCGGCCGTGCGCACCGCACCGGGCCGCTTGCCGAGGACGCGTGCCGCGGCGGGACCGTCCAGTCCCACCACCACCCGTAGCAGCACCGCCTCGGCCTGGTCCCGAGGCAACCCCCGGACCAGTTCCAGGGCGTACTCGGTGGAGAGCGACTCCAGCGCCTGGTCGTGGGTGCTGTACGGCCCTGCCAGGTCCAGCATGTCCTGCTCCAGCGCCGCCGCCGACCGGGGCCGCACCTTCTGCCGGCGCAGATGGTCCAGGGCCCGGTGCCGGGCAATGGTCGCGGTCCAGCCCCGGAAGCCCGCCCCGTCCCCCCGGAACCGGCCCAGGTCCCGGGCGATCTCCAGCCAGGCGTCCGACGCCACGTCCTCCGCGTCCTCCCCGACCAGCCCGCGCAGATACCCGAGCAGTCCGGGCTGTACCAACCGGTAGGCCACCGCGAAGGCGGTCTCGTCGCCCTCCTGGGCCCGCGCGACGGCCGCGCCCAGTTCCCCGTCGTACGCCTGCGCGCGGCGGGGTTCCCCTCCCTGGCCCAAGAACTTTCCCGTCCGTACCGGTTTGTGGCTATTCCGTACCGTCCGGCACGGTCGCCCTTGCCCATGTCCCCCACGGTCAACAGCGTCGGACCGGACAGAAATGTCACAGCAGGTCGGACATCCCGGGCACCTCGCGAGGCACACGTGTGACACCTGGCGGTCTCCGCACGCTGTACAGATGCCACCTGTGTGACAGGTGGTGTTTCTGTGACCGAATTCGGGGTCTGTTGACCACATTCAGGGGTGGGGTAGTGAGTCGTCGTAAAAGCCGTGCGTACAGACCGCTGAGCATGAAGCGGCGGGCGTGGCTGACGCTCGGTGCGGTGGTTCTGGGAGGCGGCGGCATCGCGACCTACGCGGTCGCCAGTCCGTCGGCCGACGCCGCGGGGGACGTGCGGCCCAAGCGGCCGGTGAAGGTCTACGACCTGGCGCTGAAGGGCACCGGGGCCGGCAAGCGGGAGCTGCCGCGCACCGAGACCAAGCAGTTCTCGCTGCTCGGTGTCTCGTGGACGGGGGTGACCAAGCCGCTGGAGGGCAAGGCGCAGGTCCGCACCCGCAGCAGTGAGACGGGCGAGTGGAGCGCCTGGCAGGACCTGGAGACGCACATCGACCCGCCGGAGGACCCCGACGAACGCGGCGGCGCGCGCGGCGCGTCCGAACCGCTGTGGGTCGGCCCGTCGGACGGCGTACAGGTGCAGGTCGTCCATGAGGACGGCAGCACGAGTGCCGGACTGCCCAAGGGACTTGAGGTCAACCTCGTCGACCCGGGCATCGCGACCGCCGCCGAGCAGCGCGACACGGGCGACGACACGGACCCGGCGGCGTTCGCCGAGGACGTGACACCGACCCCGAGCCCGACCGTGAGCGACAGCGCGTCCCCGAGCCCGACCGGCACGGCCACGTCCACCGCGTCCCCGACGCCCACGCCCACGCCCACGCCGACTCCGACCGCCACCACCCCGACCGCGCCCGCCTCGACGGTCCCCGAGCCCACGATCGTGCCCCGGTCCGGCTGGGGCGCCGACGAGTCGCTCAGCCCCGACCCGTCGGAGTACAACGCCGATGTGAAGGCCGTGTTCGTGCACCACACGGCGGGATCCAACGACTACTCGTGCGACGAGTCGCCGTCGATCATCCGGGGCGTCTACGCGTACCACACGCAGACCGAGAAGTGGAACGACATCGGCTACAACTTCCTCGTCGACAAGTGCGGCACGATCTTCGAGGGCCGCAAGGGCGGGGTGGACCTGCCGGTCCTCGGCGCGCACACCTACGGCTGGAACCGTGAGTCCGCCGGCATCGCGGTCCTCGGCGACTACACCGACGCGGGCGCCTCGAACGCCGCCCTCGCCTCGGTCGCCCGCATCGCGGCCTGGAAGCTCGGCCAGTACGGCGTCGACCCCGACTCGACGGTCCAGCTGAAGGCGGGCGCGACCCAGAAGAACCTCGCCGGTACGAGCTTCACCGCGGGCAGCGCCTACACCTTCGACCGGATCTCCGGCCACCGCGACGGCTACGCCACCGAGTGCCCGGGTACCTCCCTCTACGCCCAGCTGCCCACCATCCGCGCCTGGGCCGCCGGCCCGGTTCAGGGCCTGAAGCTCACCTCGCTGACCGGCGCGACCCTGTCCGGCTCGACGTACTGGACGAAGGGCGCGATCACGGCGAAGTGGTCGGCCACCACGCCGAGTTCGCTGATCTCCAGCTTCGAGCTGCTGGTCGACGGCAAGGTCGTCGCCTCCGTCGCCGGTACGGCCACCTCGGCGAGCACCACCCTGGCCGCGGGCACCCACAAGGTCGCCGTACGAGCGGTGCACCTGTCCGGCAGGACCACTCCCGCGACCACCGCGCTGACCGTCGCCACCGACACCACCGCGCCGGCCTTCTCCACCACGCCGAAAATCACCCTGCGCACCGGCACGGTCAACACCACCGCCGTCCCGGTCACCCTCGACTGGAAGGCCACCGACTCCCAGGCGCTGAAGTCGGTGAGCCTGCTCTCCCCGACGACGGCCACCTTCGGCCCGACCACCACCAGCTCCAGCCGTACCGCCAAGTCCGGCACCGCGAGCACCTGGTCGATGAAGGCGTACGACGTCGCGGGCAACACCCGCACCTCGTCGCCCTCCTACACGCCGATGATCCTCCAGGAGACCTCGGCCACGAAGTCCGGAAGCTGGACGAGCCGTTCCTCGGCGAGCTACCTCGGCGGGAAGTCGTACTCCAGCGGCTCCAAAGGCGCGAGCCTGACCTGGACGTTCACCGGCCGGTCCGCTTCCTGGGTGGTCTCGCGGGCGTCCACCTCCGGGCAGGCGTACGTGTACGTGGACGGCGCCAAGGTCGCGACGGTCGACCTGAAGTCCTCGACCACGAAGTACCGCGACGCGATCTGGACCAAGTCCTGGTCGAGCAGCGCCAAGCACACCGTGAAGATCGTGGTGGTCGGCACCAGCGGCCGTCCGACGGTCACGACGGACGGCCTGGTGTACATCAAGTAGGGCCTCAGCCCCGCGTGTCCACCGACTCGGGCGTCCGCTCCCCGGCACCTTGGGGAGTGGGCGCCCGTGCCGCGTTCACGACGCCTCCGCGGTCAGCGCCGCCCGGCACCCGTCGCATCGCGGCACAGCAGCCGCAGCGAGCCGTCCCCGGCGAAGCAGCGGCGGGCCTCGTCCACCGGGTCCCACAGCCGTCCGTCGGGCGTACGCACCCAGTGCTCACCGCCACTTGTCCACCACTCGGCACCGGTCTGGTGGACGACGACCTCACCGGCGTAGGCACCGAGCCCGCGCAACACGGTCTCCACGGCGGCGTACGGCGCCCCCTCCCGCCGTATCTCCTCGATCAGCCGGTCGACGCGCCACAGGCTCTGCGCCGAGTAGTCGAGCCGGACGCGGGCGCCCTCGCGCAGGGCCGACACGGCGTCGGCGGCCCAGCGCACGGGTTTGGCCGCGGCGGCGGGGCGGCTGGTCTGGCGGGTGGTCACATCGGCCGTCGTAGGGGCAGTTGCTTGAGCCGTCACATCAGTCGTCACACGGGTGAAAGCGTTCGGGCGGGGTGTTTCGTCACCGGGATCGGGGGGTCTCGGCGGGACCGGTGCAGGACCGACGCACCTTCGCCGTATCCCTCCCCGGACGGTCACAGGACCCTTTCGGTAGCGAGGTTGACGCTGGTGTGACGATTCGCTCCTCCCCTGCGCTCCTCTCTCTGATGAGCGACTACTTCCATCTCCGCGCGGTGCCGCCCTCGGCCCTGCGCAACAGCGCGAACTGGCTGCAACGGCTGTTCGAGGACGACTGGGACGCCGTACGCGAACGCATCGGACGACACCGGGAGGAGGTGCTGGACAGGTCCTACCTGGACCACGAACTCCTCTACTCCGGCGCCGAGGTGGTCCTCGGCGGCCTGCCGGTCTACCCGGGCGACCACGACAGACCGCCCTTCCTGCTCCTGACCGCGGCCCGGGCGAACCGCGTCTCGGCGTACCTGGGTTCGGCCGACTTCGAGGCCCTGTGGCGGGTCGCCCGCGAGGAACTGCTGCCGAGACACGGCGGGGCGGGGGCGGAACGGGAGGCGCGGGGGGTGTTCGCGGCGGCGCACCGGGATCTGACGGCGTTCTACGGACAGACGGCGCAGTACGGGGACGCGGTGGTCAAGTGGCTCATCCAGTGAGCCACCGCTCCATCGAGCCACTCCGCCACTGAGCCGCCGGCCCTCACCCCCGGCGCCGGCTCCTGCGCGACACCACCGCGCGCAACACCCGGCGGCCCTCCGTCGAGACCTCCAGGGCCGGACGCAGTCCTGCCGGGCCGTGTCCTGCGAGGAGTTCCAGGACGGTGATCTGGCGGCGCAGTTCGGCGGCGACGAGCGGGGACATGCCCTCCGTACGGCCCTCGCGGCGGGCGTCGACCGAGTCGCCCGCGTCCTTCAGGGGGTCGAGCAGCCGGTGGATCCGCAGCGCGGCGACCGAACAGGCGTCGGCCCACGCCCGTACGCCCGCGGCGGACCGGTCGACCGGCGCGGCGGCGAGCATCCGGCGGGCCAGCAGCACGGCCTCGTCCTCAGCGGAGCCCTGGCCCGGCTCCCCGTCGTCCGTGCCGAACCCCCCGTCCCCGCCCAGCTTTCCCCGCACCTGCTCCAGCCGTTCACCCCACTCCGCGGCCCCGGCGTCGTCCGCGAGCCCCGCCCACAACGGCCGTAGGATCTCGTCGTCGCCGCCGAGCAGCGGTATGCAGCGATCCAAACAAGCCAACCCGCTGGCGGCCAGTCCGCGTTCGTCGGCCTGGCCGATCAGCTCCACCAGACTCATCCACGCCCCCCTCGCCGAGCGGCACTCCCTGACGGAACCCGCACTTCCCCTTACTGCGCGCGATGGCCCGGGAGTGTCACAGGGGCACCACACCGAGCCGGTCGAGCATATGGAAGAAGAGGTTTTCGGCCTGGGGGTCCCCCCGCTCGAGCGAAGTCGAGAGTGGGGGAAGATCGGGCTCCGCGTTCAGTACGTCGAGCAGCGGCTCCTCCGCCACCTCGTGTCCGGCCTCCGCGGCCCAGGCCACGGCCCGCGCCGCCGCGTCCCGGGGTTCGAGGAAGTAGTCCTCCAGGGTCAGCCCCTCCTCACCGCCCCCGAGGTACCCGGCCATGGCGGCCCGGGCCAGACAGGTCGTCCAGGCCCCGCTCTCCGGTCCCGCCGCCTCCAGCACCACCGAGGCGCTGTCCATGACGTATCCGAAGAGCGCCGGCGAACCGGTCTCCAGAGCCAGGGCGTTCATGTTCCCCACATCGCCCTCGGCGCTCGCGTACTCCCAGACCTGCCATCCGCCGGGCGCCGACTCCCGCAGGACCATGCCCTCGGCTCCGGCCAGCGCGTCCAGCTCGGCGAGCGGCCGCTCCCCGCGGCCCACGACGAAGTAACCCCAGTAGCCCATCCCGGTTCCCCCCGGCTGCTCGGTGCGGTTCGGGCCCGAATACACCACATTCGTACCGCAGTTCGCAGTAGGACGGACCAAATCCGTCACACGGCGACGGGCACCGCGGGTCCCCTGCGGGCCTTCTCGTCCTGCATCCGGGTCAGCCGCAGCACGACGGCGGCGGCGCACAGGGCGGCGACGAGGTCGACGCCGTCCGCGAACATCATCTGGCCCATCGTGTCGTGGATCTCCTGGGACGTGTCGGCCTCCCCGGCCACGCCGCCCAGGAACCGCCCGGCGACGTTCGTCAGGAGCCACGACGCCCACCAGACGTTGATCAGCGCATGCCCCTTGGGCTGTCCCTCCGGGCTGCTCGCGTCCCAGACGTCCAGCACGACCCGGCGCGGGTACCAGAGGCTCACGAACGGCACGACCCAGCCGGCGATCACCCAGCCGCGGGACTTGCTGTGCCCGCCCGGGGCGAACACCTCGGCGTTGACCCGCACCCGCCAGAGCCAGATCACGAAGACGACGGCACAGACCAGCAGTGCGGCGGCCTGCGCGGAGGTGGCCACGGCGGTGAGGGTGTCCGCCAGGTCGGCCCGGTCCAGTACGGAGTCCCAGGAGGGGTCGCCGGCGAGGTCGCCCGTGACGTCGTACATGTAGACGTCCGCCCCGAGGGCGAAGACATCGACGGCCGCGGCCAGCGCGAGCAGTGTCGCGGTGGCCCGCCCGAGCCCGACCGGCGAGCGCAGCCAGGCCTTCGGAGCGCCGGCCGGCGGGGCCTGGAACCCGGACGAGGCGGTGCACTGGGTGCACAGGACACCGTCCGGTGCCGCTTCGAAGTGGTGGCAGCGCGTGCAGAGCATGGTGAGGTCCCCCCGAGGTGCGAATGATCAGCGGACCGCGCCGGTTCTCCCCAGAGCTTCACGCGCGGCACGCGGAACATATGGTTCGGCGGCCCCTCGCGTCCACAGGGAATCGCCGGTTCCTCAGCCCAGCCGGTCCGCGAGCGCCTTGAACCGCGTCCAGGTCAGGGCGGGCTTCCCCGGGTCCCACAGCTTCTGCACGGTCGCCCGCAGCGGCATCCGGATGCCCGCGGCGACCTGGTCCTGCGTCTGCGCGTTCGGGAAGTCGCACCACACCGCGAAATACCCGCCGAGGATCTGGCCGTCGTACTTCGCGGGAACGGCTGTCGTGCCGCGGACGACTCGCGGCGTCCACTGCTCGTAGATCCGCTGTCCGGTCGGATAGTAGAACTGGTTGGGCTGCCCGAGGACGTAGTAGAGGAACTTGTCGTTGTAGTTGATCAGCTTGCGCCCCGTGCTCAGGTACTCCACCGGCTGCCGGGCGCCGATCTCCTTCCCGGTCCAGTACCCGACCTGGATGTCCTTGTCCGGCTGGACGGACGTACCCCGGAAGAAGCCGTCGTTCCACGCGCGCGGGGTCTTGCCGTGCTTGCGGACGGTGGCGGCGCGGTCGTTGAGCCAGCCGGTGGTCAGGTCCTCGACGGTGGCGCCGGCGCCGTAGGCCTTCCTGGCGGCGGTGGCGAGCTGCGGGTAGGTCCCCGCCGGGTCGGAGACCATCAGCGCGCGGTACTCGTCGCCGCCGAGGTGCCACCAGGCTCCGGGAAAGAGCCCGGCGTACTCGTTCAGCAGATCGTCGACGATCTTGGCGGAGGCGGGATTGGAGATGTCGACGGTCCCCTGCGGGGTGCTCCCCGCCGCGCTGCGCAACTGCAGCTCGGGATGCGCGGCGATGACCGCGCCCAGATGCCCGGGCGAGTCGATCTCCGGTACGACGGTGATGTGCCGCTGGGCCGCGAGGGCGACGATCCTCCTCACCTGCGCCTTGGTCAGGTGCTGCTTCGACACGATCTCCGGGTGCGAGTCGGACTCGATCCGGAACGCCTGGTCGTCGGAGAAGTGCAGCTGGAGTTCGTTGAACTTCAGGTCGCCCAGTTCCCGGACCCGGTCCTCGATCCAGCGGGCCGTGAAGTTCTTGCGCGCGATGTCCAGCGAGAACCCGCGCACCGGCTTGGCGGGCTCGTCGCGCACGACGCCCTCCGCCGCCGTACCGCCGCCGCGCACCTCCTGCTTGAGCGTGCGGGTGCCGTAGAACACGCCCCGGTCGTCCGACCCGCTGATGGCGACCCGCCCGCCGCGCACGGTCATGCGGTACGACTCCGGGTCCGCGCCTTCGTCGTCGTTGAGCGTGAGGCGCACGTCCCCGGCGCGTACGTCGTCCTTCTGCCCGGCGTACGTCAGCCCCAGCTCACCGGCGAGAAGGCGCCCCTCGTCGGCGAGGTCGGCATCGTTGACGACCACGCGCCGGCCGGAGGCGGGACGCCAGCCCGGGCCGCGCGCCGGGGTGTGGGCGCGGACGGCGGGGATGGTGCGGGGAGTGGTGGACAGGGGGTAGGACCGGGTGGGACTGGGGGCCGCGCTCGGGGCTTTCGGCGGGACCGGGGAGTCCTCCGATCTGCCGCCCGCGGGTGACTGGGCCTGGGACTGAGCCGATCCGGCCGGGCCGCTGTCGCCGCCCGCCCACAGCCCGAGGCCCACCCCGGCGGCGACGGTCACGGCGACCGCCCCCACGATCAGCCCCTGTGTTTGCTTCTCCGGTCGCTTCCTGTGCTGGCTCACATCGTCAACCTAGGGCCTGGAGAGCGGGAGCCGTGTCCACCACACGTTCCGAAACTCTCCCGTGCGGGTGAAATTCGGGCATCCGTCGGACAGGTCATGTCCACTCTCGATAACGTGATGTCACACCGCTCACAGCTTCCTCTGCCGAAACACACGTGACGCCCACACATTCTCCCGGCCGACTGGCCATACCGTCCCTGCCCACCGTCCTGGACGCCTTCAACAGCGCTCCCGCCGACGAGGCACGGCCCCTGCTCCTGGAGTGTCTGCGCAGCCTGCGCTGGGCCGAGCGGGTCGTGGCCCACCGCCCCTACCCGACCGTGGACGCACTGCTCGCGGCCGCGGACGAGGCGGCGTACGACCTGACCGTGTCGGACCTCTCCGAGGCCCTGGCCGCCGAGACCCTGCCGGCACTGCCGGAGGGGGTCTACTCGGCAGCCCACATGGCCATGGACGCGGCCCACGCGGCCTACGAGTCCCGCTTCGGCCACGCCTTCGTCATCTGCCTGGACGGATTGCCCCCGAACGAGGCCCTGGACCACGTCCTGGCGGGCATCCGGTCACGATTGACAAACGATCCGGAGGAAGAACGCGTGGTGGCGGCAGAGGAACTCCGCCGTCTGGCGAGAGGCCGTCTGGTGGCCTCCCTCAAGGGCACGGGCGCGACCGGTCGCCACGGCGCATAACAGGAGAGACCACCCCATTAGCCGCCGAGTTCCCCCATCTGCGTGCCACTTTGATCACACAGGTAGGCCCGGGCTAAGCCCAGCGGCGGCACATCGCTACGATGCTGGGGGCCGGTGGACCGTACCCGGCCGGGCCCGACCGACAGCACAAGCCGGCAGGCCCCAATACCCCGCTCCCGGAGGGACTTCCGTGCCGGCTGGAACGCTGTACCGCGGCCGGGAAGGAATGTGGTCCTGGGTGGCTCATCGAGTCACCGGCGTCCTCATCTTCTTCTTCCTGTTCGTTCACGTGCTGGACACCGCTCTCGTCCGTGTCTCACCCGAGGACTACGACAAGGTCGTAGCCACGTACAAGACCCCGCTCGTCGCGTGTCTGGAGTACGGCCTCGTGGCCGCCATCCTCTTCCACGCGCTCAACGGCCTGCGCGTCATCGCCGTCGACTTCTGGTCGAAGGGCCCGCGCTACCAGAAGCAGATGCTCTGGTCCGTGGTCGGCCTGTGGGTCGTGCTCATGATCGGGGCGATCTACCCCGTCCTCGGCCACGCCGCTCGTGAACTGTTCGGGAGCTGATACCGATGGCGACCACTGAAACCACCGCTTCCGGCATCGGCCCCGTGGAAGGCGACTCCGGCTACGGCGTCGACAACCCGGCGCCCCTGATCGAGGCCCCGCGCAAGCGCACCAAGAAGACCCCTCGCTCGACCCGCGGCAACTTCGAGATGGCCGCGTGGCTGTTCATGCGCCTGTCGGGTGTCGTGCTGGTCGTCCTGGTCATCGGGCACCTGCTGATCCAGCTGGTGCTGGACGGCGGCGTCTCCAAGGTCGGCTTCGCCTTCGTGGCCGGCCGCTGGGCGTCCCCGTTCTGGCAGGTCTGGGACCTGTTGATGCTGTGGCTCGCGATGCTGCACGGCGCCAACGGCCTGCGCACGATCATCAACGACTACGCGGAGCGCCCGAACACCCGGCTGTGGCTCAAGGGCCTGCTCTACACCGCCACGGTGTTCACCATCCTGCTGGGCACGCTGGTGATCTTCACCTTCGACCCGAACATCCGCTAGGCACGGGGCTGCGAGAATCATGAAGATCCACAAGTACGACACCGTCATCGTCGGCGCCGGTGGCGCGGGCATGCGCGCGGCCATCGAGTCGACGAAGCGCAGCCGCACCGCCGTGCTGACCAAGCTCTACCCCACCCGCTCCCACACGGGCGCCGCGCAGGGCGGCATGGCCGCCGCGCTCGCCAACGTGGAGGAGGACAACTGGGAGTGGCACACCTTCGACACGGTCAAGGGTGGTGACTACCTGGTCGACCAGGACGCCGCGGAGATCCTGGCGAAGGAGGCCATCGACTCGGTCCTCGACCTGGAGAAGATGGGCCTGCCGTTCAACCGCACCCCGAACGGCACGATCGACCAGCGCCGCTTCGGCGGTCACTCCCGCAACCACGGCGAGGCCCCGGTCCGCCGGTCCTGCTACGCGGCCGACCGCACCGGCCACATGATCCTCCAGACGCTGTACCAGAACTGCGTCAAGGAGGGCGTGGAGTTCTTCAACGAGTTCTACGTCCTGGACCAGCTGATCACCGAGGTCGACGGCGTGAAGCGGTCGGCGGGCGTGGTCGCGTACGAACTCGCCACCGGCGAGATCCACGTCTTCCAGGCGAAGGCCGTGATCTACGCGTCCGGCGGCTGCGGCAAGTTCTTCAAGGTGACGTCGAACGCGCACACCCTGACCGGTGACGGCCAGGCGGCCGTCTACCGGCGCGGGCTGCCGCTGGAGGACATGGAGTTCTTCCAGTTCCACCCGACCGGCATCTGGCGCATGGGCATCCTGCTGACGGAGGGCGCCCGCGGTGAGGGCGGCATCCTCCGCAACAAGGACGGCGAGCGCTTCATGGAGAAGTACGCGCCGGTCATGAAGGACCTCGCGTCCCGTGACGTCGTGTCGCGGTCGATCTACACGGAGATCCGTGAGGGCCGCGGTTGCGGTCCCGAGGGCGACCACGTCTACCTCGACCTCACGCACCTTCCCCCGGAGCAGCTGGACGCCAAGCTGCCCGACATCACCGAGTTCGCGCGCACGTACCTCGGTATCGAGCCGTACACGGACCCGATCCCGATCCAGCCCACCGCGCACTACGCGATGGGCGGCATCCCGACGAACGTCGAGGGTGAGGTCCTGGCGGACAACACGACGGTCGTTCCGGGCCTGTACGCGGCCGGCGAGGTCGCCTGCGTGTCCGTCCACGGCGCCAACCGTCTGGGCACGAACTCGCTGCTGGACATCAACGTGTTCGGCAAGCGGGCGGGCATCGCCGCCGCCGAGTACTCCCAGAAGGCCGACTTCGTCGAGCTGCCGGAGAACCCGGCGGAGCTCGTCGTGGCGCAGGTCGAGCGCCTGCGGGACGCGACCGGGACCGAGCGCGTGTCGGTGCTGCGGCGCGAGCTGCAGGAGACCATGGACGCGAACGTCATGGTGTTCCGCACCGAGCAGACCATCAAGACGGCGGTCGAGAAGATCGCGGAACTGCGCGAGCGTTACCTCAACGTCTCGATCCAGGACAAGGGCAAGCGGTTCAACACCGACCTCCTGGAGGCCATCGAGCTCGGCAACCTCCTCGACCTCGCCGAGGTCATGGCGGTGTCGGCCCTGGCCCGCAAGGAGTCCCGCGGCGGTCACTACCGCGAGGACTACCCGAACCGTGACGACGTCAACTTCATGCGCCACACCATGGCGTACCGCGAGGTGGGCGACGACGGCACCGAGTCCATCCGTCTCGACTACAAGCCGGTCGTCCAGACCCGCTACCAGCCGATGGAGCGTAAGTACTGATGGCAACCCCGACCCTGGACAAGGCGGACGCGGCCGGCACGCCCGAGCCCGGCTTCGCCGACTCCCCGTACATCACGGCCACGTTCCGGATCCGCCGCTTCAACTCCGAAGTCTCGGCGGAGGCGACCTGGGAAGACTTCCAGCTGGAGATCGACCCCAAGGAACGTGTCCTCGACGCCCTGCACAAGATCAAGTGGGAGCAGGACGGCACGCTGACCTTCCGCCGTTCCTGTGCGCACGGCATCTGCGGCTCGGACGCGATGCGGATCAACGGCAAGAACCGTCTGGCGTGCAAGACGCTGATCAAGGACATCAACCCGTCGAAGCCGATCACGGTCGAGCCCATCAAGGGCCTGACGGTCCTGAAGGACCTCGTGGTCGACATGGAGCCGTTCTTCCAGGCGTACCGCGACGTGATGCCCTTCCTGATCACGAAGGACACGAACGAGCCGACGCGTGAGCGTCTCCAGACGGCCGAGGACCGCGAGCGCTTCGACGACACCACGAAGTGCATCCTCTGCGCCGCCTGCACCTCCTCGTGCCCGGTGTTCTGGAACGACGGCCAGTACTTCGGCCCGGCGGCCATCGTCAACGCCCACCGCTTCATCTTCGACTCGCGTGACGAGGCGGGTGAGCAGCGCCTGGAGATCCTCAACGACCGCGACGGCGTGTGGCGCTGCCGCACGACCTTCAACTGCACGGACGCGTGCCCGCGCGGCATCGAGGTCACGAAGGCGATCCAGGAAGTGAAGAGGGCGCTGATCACTCGGCGCTTCTGATCTCCGTTCTCCTACGGTGAGAGGGCCCCGTTCCCCGGTTCGCGCCGGGGCGGGGCTCTCTCGTTCTCAGCCAACCCCCGTGTGGACACTGTGACTTGTGGGGTTTGAGTTGCAGACTGTCCTCATGGCACTCCTGAGGAAATCCGCCGCCGCGCTCTGCGCCGCCGCAGCGGTACTGCTCGCGATACCCCCCACTGCCTCCGCGACCCCCGCTCCCCACGGGCTGCTCGCCCGGGAGAACTTCGACCGTCTTCCCCTCGGTCCGGTCACCGAGGGGCGCGGCTGGACCACCGACTCGGACAACGGCACGTTGACCGTTGTGCCCAGTACCACGGGACATGGGCATCAGCTGCGGATTCGTACCGAGGGCAACGGCCGGGCCTTCCTCGTGTTCGACGAGGTCTCGCCGCCCGGCAACAGCTTGTGGGGGCGGGTGCGGCTGCGGGTCGGAGGGTTTCCCAGTGCGCCGGACTGGGCCCACTGGACCATCGCCGAGGCGTCCGGGGCGGGTTCACCGACGCTCGTGCGGCCGTTGGGCGGGCAGTTCGCGCCGACCGACGGCGGTAACTTCTGGGGCGTCGGGTCCGATCTCGGGCCCACCGGCGACTGGACCTCCTGGAAGACCTCCTCCCCGGCCGTCGCAGGGAAGTGGCAGTGCGTGGAGTTCCATCTCGACGCCCGCGACAACCGCGTCAGCGTGTACCTCGACGGCGTGGCGCAGTCCGGCCTGACCGTGTCCACGAAGGAGCACGGGGGGACCGCCGACGACTTCGTCTTCCCGCGCTTCGACAAGCTGAAGCTGGGCTGGCAGCTCTATCAGGCCGACCCGACGCCTTCGTCGTACGACATCCGCATGGACGACATCGCGCTCGGCACGCGGCGACTGGGCGGCTGCGGGAACGGAGGCTGATCTCGGATTGCGCCGGTGCGCGGGGAAGCCGTCAGGGACGGTTACGGGAACCTGTGACGGCCTCCTTCGCGCCCGTTGCGACGGTCACAGCTGGCTCAGGATCGTCGGGTCCGTGATCCGCGTGTCGTCCGCCAGCATCATCGCCTTGCTGAGGATGACCGCGAGCATGCGGTCGCCCTCGTAGGGGAGGTAACCGGCCTGCGGGGCGGACGGGTTGGACTTGGGGACGATGCAGAGGTACTGGTCGTTCGGGGTGCGGAGGATGTTGCCCGAGCCGAGGTGGATCTTGTACGTGTGGCGGTCGCCCTTGACGTGGAGGAAGCGGCCCTCCAGGGTGCAGCGGTCAGCTATCGCGAGTCTCGGGATCAGGCGGTCCAGGAGGAGACGGCGGGTCTCGGCGCTCTGGTTGAGCTCTCCGAAGCCGTACGACGTCCAGTACTCCTGGAAGCGGCCGCCGGGGCCGCCGTCCTGCCAGGTGGGGTCGTTGCCGATGCTGGCCACGCCGACGAACAGGTCGACGTCGCGCAGGACTTCGGAGAGGACCAGGGGCGGGATCTGCGTCAGCGGCAGGGGGTCCACCGGGTCCGCGCCGTCGCGCAGCCACATGCGGTACTCGCCGCCCGCGCAGTGCGCCGAGTTCTCCGGGGCGTCGATCGGGTAGAAGCGGACCTGGTCGGTGCGCAGGCGCAGGAAGGTGCCGGAGTCGGTGATGTCCGTGTAGTCCTCGCCGCCCTCTCCCTCGATCCAGTACTCGGCGCGCAGGCCCCAGCGCGGGAGGTCGCGGGCGGGCGGCGGTGCCTCGTCGTCGACGGCCAGGCGGAGTTTGTTGCGCCAGCCCCGCGCCGCCGCCAGGGAGTGGAACTGGTGCTGGCGCAGGACGTGGGCCGCGAAGCGGTTGGAGTAGGTGCCGGTGGCGCGCTCGGCGTCGGTCAGCAGGTAGACCTCGCGGTGGGCCTGCTTGAAGGGCTGTGTCACTCCGTGGCGCTCCAGCCAGTCGCGCCAGGCGACGATCTCCGCGGGGGTGTGGTCCACCGGGTGCCACAGGCGGACGTTCGTACCGTCGGTGACCGGGGTGTCGGTGACCGTGCGCAGGGCGCCTTCGGCGTGGCCGACCGTCGTGCCGTCCACCGTCCACAGGAGGCGGCGGGCCAGGGTGCCGACCAGGGGATGGTCCAGGTAGCGCTCGCACCAGGTGGCGTAGGACCAGGTGCGGTCGGCCAGGAACTGGCGGTCCAGGCGCTCGCCCTGCGCCGAGAGCATCCTGTCGATGTCCTTGACGGTGGCCTTGAGCTCCTTCAACTCCTCCGCGTGGTCCCGGCGTACGGCGGCGGGCACGGTTCTCACCGGCTTGCCGCTCGCGTTGTGCCAGGTCAACACGGCTTTGGTGCCTTGGACTTCGAGGACGGCGGTGGCCTCGCCGAGCCGGTGCTCCGCGCGGCCCACCCCGGTCAGGCCGTACGCCGGCACGGCCAGTTCCTCGATCTCCTCGCGGCTCAGGCCGAGGGCGACGGCGCGGGCCTCCAGAGCCGCGTCGAGCAGCTTGGCGGTGTTCTTGTACGTCACCCTGGTCGCCAGCCGGGCCAGTTCGGCGAGGGCGGCCTCGCTGTCGATGCGGGCGAGGGCGTTGACCCCGGCGTTGGCGACCTTCGGGTTGCGCGGGCCGAGGCCGGCGACCTTCCTGAGGGACGTCTCGACGAGGGCGCCGAGGGCGCGGGCGGTGTCGGGGTGCGGCGGGAGGAGGGAGAGCAGCCAGGCGAGGCCGCGCAGGGCGTTCGCGTTGTAGGGGTCGTAGGCGCTGTTGACGTCCGGTTCGTAGCGCCCGCGGTCCAGCTCGAAGGTGCGGGGGCGGCCGACGAGGGCGAGCCAGCGGATCACGGCCTCGCGGACGCGGTCGGGGCCGAGCGCGTCGACCAGGGCGGTGGCCTGCTTGTCCCACTTGGCGGAGGGCTTCGCCGCGGTCGCGGTCGCCATGTGGGTCAGGAGCTGCTGCCAGACGTCGTCGGTCTCGCGCAGGGCTTCCTCGGCCCACGCCTCTCCTACGTTGAGGGGCGGCTCGGTCAGCTTCTTCGCTGTCCTCGGCAGGTCCTCGTTCTGGTAGGCGTGCAGGACGGCGCGGCGGACGGTGGCGACGACGGCGGGCGCGATCGGGCGGCCCGCGGCCAGCTCGGCCTCGATGAGGTTCTCGTAGCGGGCGCCGTACCAGAAGGAGTGCTGCCGGGAGATCTTGTCGAGCAGGGCCAGGCGTTCCGCGGTCAGGCGGTCGTGGGGCGGCAGGTCACGGGAGACGATGCCCAGCAGGATCAGCGCGTTCTCCCGGGCGTTCGGACCGGCCTGTGCCGAGTGGTACTGCGTGACGAGGCCGTCGGCGACCCTCGACCGCGCCTGCGGCGGCAGTTCGCGCAGTCGGGCCAGGACGCCGTCCCACAGGCCGGTCCAGTTGCCGTTGTTGGCGATCGCGGCCTTGAGCAGGTCGACGGCGAGCCCCTCCAGGTCGTCGTCGGCGACGCGGCGGCCGATCAGGTCCTTGTACTTCTGGATCTCGCCCATGGTCAGCCACCCACCAGCGGGACGAGCTTCAGGAACGTCACCTCGGTGCCGAGCACGAGGTCGATCTCCTCGTCGAGTTCGGTCACCTGACGGTCGCCGACCAGCACCAGGAAGCCGTTGCCCATGAAGGCCTTGAGGGCGAGCTCGGTCTGGGTCTCGGGGTCTATGCGGCGGGGCGTGCGCAACGCGTAGCCGTTCAGCACGCGTTCGGTGTCGGCGGGCTGGACCAGGCCCTGGAAGACGGCGGGCGTGCGCGCGTTGTACTCGGCGACCTCCTGGAAGACCCGGCGGCGGATCACCTCGCGCACGGCGAGCCGCTCCTCGGCGATCTCCAGGCCCCAGCCGTCGCTACGGCTCCCGCTCGTCGTCTCGTCGACGACCATCACGATTCCCATGCCGACGACAGTACGAGCCGGCACTGACAACGGGCCCCGGACGGCGGCGGACCAGGGCCTGTCCGGCGGATCAGGGCCTGTCCGGCGGACCAGGGCCTGTCCGGCGGATCAGGGCCAGGGCCTCGTATGACGATCCTGTACTTCTCCGAACCCGTCTCGCGGGTCAGAATGCTGGCGAGGCAACCGAGGACGATCTCAGCACGCACGTGTGTCGGTGGGAGCGCCCGGCGGGATCGGAGTGGGGACGGAAATGATCGGGACCAGCTTCCGCAGCGAGGACTGGCCGGCGGAGGAGAGGTTCGACCGATGGCGGGAACTGGTCGGTCGGACCCGCTCCAGCGAGAGCGTCAGTGCCCACGCCGCGGACTTCTGGGGTGATATACGGCTGCTGGAACTGGGGCCGGTGACCGTGATGCGGATGTCGTTCCTGCCGACGCGTTTTCGGCGGAGCCCTGAAATGGTGCGCCGGTCCGACCCCGAGCTGTATCACCTGTCGCTGCTGCTCGACGGAGAGCTCGGTCTCGAACACGCCGGGCGGAACAGCAGGTTCGGCCCACATGACCTGCACCTGGTGGAAAGCTCGCGGCCTTACGACCTCGGGCCGACGGACGACCGTGAGCGCCGTGCCGTCAAGGGAGTGGGGGTGGACTTCCCCAAGGCGCTGCTGCCCCTGCCACCCCATCGGGTCCACGAGTTGCTGGGCCAGGGTCTGCCGGGACAGGAGGGCGTGGGGGCGTTGCTGGCGGAGTTCCTGGTCGGTCTGGCCCGTCAGGCGGAGACGCTCCAGCCGGCCGACGCCCGGCGCCTGGGCACGGTCGTGCTCGACCTGCTGGCGGCGTGGTTCGCGCAACTGATGGACACGGAGGCGGCGTTGTCTCCGGAGACCCGCCAGAAGGTCACGGTGGAACGCATCCTGGCGTTCATCCGGCAGAACCTGCACGATCCGGAACTGACGCCACCCGTGATCGCCGCCGCTCACCACATCTCTCTCAGCTACCTCCACCGGATCTTCCAGCAGCGGTCGCAGGGAGAGACAGTGGCGGCCTGGATTCGCAAGCGGCGGCTGGAGGGCGCCCGCCGCGATCTGGCGGACCCTTCGCTGCACGGCACGCCCATCCACGCCATCGCCGCCCGCTGGGGCTTCTCCCGCGCCTCCGACTTCACTCGCGCCTTCCGCGCCGTCCACGGGCAGTCGCCCAGGGAGTTCCGGCTCCGAACGGTGTAGACGCAACGCCAACGAAGTGTGGACCGACTGACAACGACAGTCGGATGTACTGGGGGCATTCTCGATCAAGCGCAGCCCGGAGGTGTCGGTCGCGCGGTCGACCCGCTCCGACATCACAGGGCGGGATGTGAGAGAGAAGGACATCCCATGCGTTTGAAGGCCCTGGCCGTGGCTGCCGCAGCCGCCGGCGCGCTTGCTTTCGGTGCGGTGCCCGCCGATGCGGCACCGTACTGGCAGACCGTGAACACGGGCAGCTCGGACTGGTTCTGCACTGCGTACAAGCATCACTCGGTGTCCGACCACGTCAACTGGAAGGTGTGCGAAGTCACCAACGCGAACAACGATGCCCAGGTCGTCGTGATCGTCCAGAACGCGGCAAGCACGGCGATCACCATCGGGGGCTCCGTCAGAAGCAGCTACGGCAGCGCGGGAGAGTGCTTCACCTCCACTCTCAACCCCGGCTTCACTCGCGGGTGTTACGGGCAGACCGTTCGCTACTCCAGCGATGCCTGGTGGATCCAGGGGACGCTCACCGTCAACGGTGTCAAAGACATTTGGACCAGCTAGTAGTGCTTCGTCAGATTCTGGGTCTGCTGCTGGTGAGGGGGCGGCCAGCAGGTGGTGCAGGTGCCGCTCCAGCACCGCAGCAGGTCCGGCAGCGAGGCGAACACATCCGCCACGAACAGCCCCAACGCCGCCCGTAATCGGTTCACTTCATGCTTGTACAGCTATCCAACACGCTCTTGATCAGCGCCAACGCAGACACCTGACGAAGCCCTACTGGGCGATGTTGCGGGCCACCGTCCAGGCCACGGCCACCGCGAGGACGGCCACCTGGGCCCGGGGGCTCAGCGTGGGCCTCCAGCGGCGGCCGTGCAGGCCCGCCCACGCCCAGCGGCCCAGCAGGACCAGGGCGTACGGCGAGGCGAGCAGCAGCGCCCGGTTGTCCAGCCAGGCCTCGGTGAAGTGGCCGTGCATCAGGTCGTACACCATGCGGGTGCCGCCGCATGCCGGGCACAGCAGGCCGGTGAGCATGCGGAACGGGCATTGCGGCAGGACGTGGCCGGGCTCGTGCGGGTCGGTGCGATAGAGGTACACGGCACCGACGGCTCCCGCGACGAGCACCGCCGAGGGTGCCGTCGCGGGGTGGCGGAGCAGGGAGCGCCGCGGAGGCACCGAGGTCTCGGTCACCTGCGCCCTAGCTCCGGAGGATCCGGCCGTGTTCATCGGTGTGGTCGTTCCCGGTGAGCAGGAGGATCCCGTCGATCAGCGACCAGACGCCGAGGCCGCCGCAGGTGAAGAGCTGGGCGAGGCCCATCCCGACGTTGCCCAGGTAGAAGCGTCCGACGCCGAAGCCGCCGAGGGTGAGCTGGAGGATGCCCGCGATGACCTTCGACTTGTCGGAGTACGGCCGCCCGTACGGGTCGTAGCCGTAGGGGGCGTTGGGGTCTCCGGTGTACGTCCCCGGGGGTGGGTAGTAGCCCGGCGGCGGGAATCCGGGAGGCGGGTAGCCCGGCTGCTGGTACCCCGACTCGGGACCCGGCTGCTGGTATCCCGGCTGGGGGCCCTGTTGCTGGTACCCCGGCTGGGGGCCGGGCTGCTGGTACCCCGGCTGGGGGCCCTGCTTGGGGTCCTGCTGTTCGTGACCCTGCTGTTCGCTCAAGGGGGACTGCTCCTGGGGACCGAAGCGGGAGGACCCGCAAAAAAAGACGACAATCAGCCGGGTCATCATGCCCGACGGACACCGCGTCGCAGAAGCCCGTTCCGCCACCTCCGGCTTAATCTGACGACATGTCAGATGACGAGTCGTACGAACTGCTCGGTTTCGACAACGTGCTGCTGCCCGTCGGGAACGTCGGCGAGGCCGTCTCCTTCTACGAGCGCGCGGGCTTCACGGTGGGCTTCCGGCTCGACGAGGCAGGGATCGCCCTGCTGAAGGTCGGCGGCGAGACCCCCGGGATCCTGCTCCGACAGGAGGAGGGACTGGGCCACCGGCCGCCGCCGTGGCCCGCCACGCGCGTGTGGCTGGAGGTGCCGGACGCCAAGATCACCGCCCGGGAGCTGCGCGCGGCCGGCGTCGAACCGCTCGACGAGCCCTTCTCCGTGGTCACCGGCTGGACCGTCGAGATCGCCGATCCCTGGGGGAACGTCCTCGGGTTCACCGATTACACCAAGCGCCCGGAGCTCGGCCGGCGCGCTGAGGCGCGGCACGCGTGCACGTGACGCAGACCTCTTCGCCAGCCAGTTGAACACGTTCAAAAGGAGGTCTACTGTCTCCCCTGTCAGCGTTTTGAACGCGTTCAAGAAGGGGGAGGCGCATGGACCGCACGGTCGTCGCCTACGTCATCTACCTCGTCGTCAGCATCGCCCTGACCGTCTGGGTGGCCCGCACGCTCAGCAGGAACGGACGGATCTTCCTCGCCGACGTGCTGCGCGGCAACGAGAAGCTCGCCGAGGCCGTCAACCACCTCCTGGTGGTCGGCTTCTACCTCGTGAACCTCGGGTTCGTCGCGCTGTACCTCAGTGGCGACGGCACGATCGAGGACACGCGCGGTGTCTTCGAGGCCCTGTCCACCAAGCTGGGCGTGGTGCTGCTGGTCCTCGGCGTGATGCACCTGGCCAATGTGTACGTCCTCAACCGGATCCGCAGGCGGGGTGCCATGGAGCGGGAGCAGGTGCCGCCGGTCGCGCCGCAGGACTGGGTCCAGGCATGAACCGCGGTACGTCGGCGGACCGCACCCCGGTCCGCCGGCTCACCGTCCTGTACGACGCCGACTGCTCACTGTGCGCCTTCCTGCGCGACTGGCTCGTACGGCAGCCGCAGCTGGTGCCGCTGGAGATGGTGCCGGCCGGGTCGGAGGAGGCCCGGCGGAGGTATCCCGGGCTCGATCACCGCGCCACCCTGGAGGAGATCACCGTCGTCGGCGACGCCGGGCAGGTCTACCGCGACACCGCCGCCTGGATCGTGACCCTGTGGGCGCTGCGCGAGCACCGGCCGCTCGCCCACCGGCTCAGCACCCCCTCCGGGGCGCGGCTCGCGAGGGGCGCGGTGCTCGCCGCCGCCAAGTGGCGGGGCGCACAGCGGCAGGAGGGCCGGTGGGACGGCACGGTGTACCGCCGGGCGGACGGCTGGACGTACGTCCCCGGCCGGGGCTGGGTCCCCGCCGCACCAGGGTGCGACGGCGGCGGCTGCGCCACTGGTTAGGCTCTCTTCCCGTGCCTGCGAACAACGACGGCCCCGACGAGGGCGCTGCCCCCAGCAAGTCCGAGCAGACGAGCAAGTCCGAACAGACGCGCGCGCTGATCCTGGAGACCGCCATGCGGCTGTTCCAGGAGCGGGGGTACGACAAGACCACCATGCGGGCCATCGCCCAGGAGGCCGGCGTCTCCGTCGGCAACGCGTACTACTACTTCGCCGGCAAGGAACACCTGATCCAGGGCTTCTACGACCGGATCGCCGCCGAGCACCAGGTGGCGGTCCGGGAGGTCCTGGCCCGGGAGAGCGACCTGGAGGCCCGCCTCGCGGGGGTTCTGAAGGTCTGGCTGGACATCGCGCAGCCGTATCACGAGTTCGCGGTGCAGTTCTTCAAGAACGCCGCCGATCCCGACAGCCCGCTCAGTCCCTTCTCGCCCGAGTCGGAGCACGCGCGCGTGGAGGCGATCGCCGTGCACCGGGAGGTGCTGCGGGGCGCGACGAGGACCAAGGTGCCCGAGGAACTGCGGGACATCCTCCCCGAGTTGATGTGGCTGTCCCAGATGGGGCTCGTCCTGTACTGGATCTTCGACCGCACGGAGGGCCGTGAGCGCAGTTACCGGCTCGCCGAACGCGGCGCCCGGCTCACCGCGAGGGGCGTGTCGCTGGCCCGGTTCCGGGTGCTGCGGCCGCTCGTACGGGAGGTGCACGAGCTGTTCACGGACTTCCTGCCGGGGATGACGAAGGTGATGCCGGACCCCGGCAGGAAGGCGTAGTCACGTCAGTTGACGGCGTCGACCTCCCCCTCGACCAGTTCGACGTCGTACACCAGTGGCCCCTCCCCCACGTCGACGTGCCGCGCGCGCGAGCCGTACGTCGGGGCCGTGGTCGCCAGGAGATACTTCCCCGGCGCCGGGACCGAGACGATGTACGAGCCGTCGGCCAGTGACTCCACCCGGTCCAGCTGACGGCCCCCGCCCGACAGCAGGGTGACGGCCGCGCCCGCCACGGGTTCCCCGTCCGCCGTACGGACGAAGCCGTGGACGGCCGATGCCGACCCGCCTGCGCGGGCCTCGGCCGAAGGCGCCGCCTCCTCCTTCGGCTCAACCGCCAGGTGCGGCAGCCGCTTCTCCAGCCCCTTGGGCAGCCACCAGTTGGAGTCGCCGAGCAGATGCATCGCGGCCGGTACCAGGGCCGTGCGCAGGATGAAGGCATCCAGGGCGACCGCGGCGGCGAGCCCGACGCCCGCCATGGCCGCGCCCGAGTCACCGCTGAGGACGAACGCCATGAACACGCAGACCATGATCAGGGCGGCGGAGTTGATGACCCGGCTGGTCTCCGCGAGGCCGACGCGTACCGCGCGCGCGTTGTCGCGCGTGTGCACCCACTCCTCGTGCATACGGCTCACCAGGAAGACCTGGTAGTCCATCGAGAGTCCGAACAGCAGGGACAGCATGATGACCGGCAGGAAGGCGTTGATCGGGCCCTCCTTGCCGAGACCGAGCAGTTCCAGGCCCCAGCCCCACTGGAAGATCGCGACCAGGACACCGAAGGAGGCCGCGGCGGCGATCAGGTTCATCAGCGCGGCCGTCAGCGGCACCACCAGCGAGCGGAAGGCGACCAGCAGGAGCAGGAAGCCGAGTCCGATGATCGTCGCGATGAACAGCGGCAGACGGTCGCCCGTGACGGTCGAGAAGTCCTTCGAGACGGCCGTCACTCCTCCGACGTGCGCCTCCACCCCGGCCGCGGGGATGACGTCGTCCCTGAGCCGGTCGATGAGCCGGTCCGTCCGCACGGACTGCGGTGAGGTCGTCGGCACGACCTGGATCACGGTGACGCCCTGTGCGGGCGGCAGCGCGGCCACCCGCGCGACCCCGGGCGTGTCCTGGAGGCCCTTGACCAGGGCGCTCGTCTCGCCGCCCTCGGTGACCACCTGGAGCGGTCCGTTGAAGCCCGGTCCGAAGCCCTCGGCGAGCAGGTCGTACGCCTTCCTGGTGGTCGTCGAGGCGTCGTCGTTGCCCTGGTCGGTGGCACCGAGGCGGAGCGACAGCACGGGAACGGCCAGCACGGCCATGAAGACCAGGGCGAGCGCGGCGGTCCTGCGGGGACGCTTCTGGACGGCCGTCGACCAGCGGGCGGCGAGACCCGAGGCGCCCTCGGGCTCCGGCCCCTGGGCGGCCAGCCTGCGCCGCTGGCGGCGGCTGAGCACCCGCGGGCCGAGGAAGCCGAGCAGAGCCGGCAGGAGGGTCGTGGCGGCCAGGACGCTCAGCACCACGGTCAGCGAGGTGCCGATCACCACGCCGTCCAAGAAGCGCAGTCGCGTCACCAGCATGCCGGCCAATGCGATGCAGACCGTGCCGCCCGCGAACAGCACCGCCCGGCCCGAGGTGTTGAGGGCGGTGACCGCCGCCTCTTCGGGGTCTAGGCCCCGCTGGATGCCCTTGCGGTGCCGGGTGACGATGAACAGGGCGTAGTCGATGCCGACGCCGAGCCCGATCAGGGAGGCGAGCAGCGGGGCGATGTCGGGGACGTCGGTGGTGTGGCTGAGCAGCTGGGTGGCGAACAGGCCCGTGCCCACGCCGAAGACGGCGATCGCGATCGGCAGCGTCATGGCGAAGAACGAGCCGAACGCGAGGAACAGCACAATGGCGGCCGCGACGATGCCGACCCCCTCCGACAGCCCCTGCGGCGGCTCCTGCACCCGCTGGATCGCCTGGCCGCCCAGTTCCACCTGGAGACCGGCCCGGTCGGCCCCCTGCGCGGTGTCGAGGACGTCCTGGACGAGTTCCTTGGGCACCTCGTTGGCCCGCTTGACGAAGGTCACCTGGGCGTACGCGATGGTGCCGTCTTTGCTGACCTGCGCGGCCCCCCGAGCGTCATAGGGACTGGTCACGGCCCCGACGCCGTGCATCTTCGCGATGTCGTCCAGGACGGGCCGTATCCGGTCCCGCACCGCCTGGTCCCGCACGGAGCCCTCGTCGACCTTCCAGACCACCGTGTCGGTGTCGCCGGAGGTGTTCGGGAAGGCCTTCTCCATCAGGTCGTACGCGCTCTTGGAGTCCGTGTCCGGCAGGGAGAACACATTCGCGTAGTTCGTGCCCGCCGTCGAGGCCGAGAAGCCCAGCCCGAACAACGCCCCCACCCATAGCAACAGGACCACCAGCCGGTGCTGGTAGCACCAACGTGCCAATGCCGCCACGCTCAACTCTCCTCAGTAGTCGGTAGGTCCCCCAGGTCCTGTGGAACAGGATCGGCAGCGGCACACACGCGTGGACATGAGACACCCATGACTCTCAAGGAACTCCAAAGGGCGAACCGGCCCGACTGTCAGTGGCCCGGCCGATACTGGGGGCATGACTGGGGGAGAGACGAAGAGTCCGGGGACCGTGCTGGTGGTGGAGGACGAGGAGAGCATCGCCGACGTCCTCGCCATCGCCCTGCGCTACCACCGGTTCGAGGTGATGGTCGCGGGCTCCGTCCGCGAGGCGCTCGCGCTCACCGACCGCACCCGCCCGGACGCGGCCCTGCTGGACGTCATGCTGCCCGACGGCGACGGCCGCGCCCTCGGCCGTGAACTGCGCGAGCGGCGGCCCGACCTGGCCCTGGTCTTCCTCACCGCACGGGACTCCCCCGCCGAGATCGTCGGCGCCCTCGGCTTCGGCGACGACTACATCACCAAGCCGTTCAACATCGACGAGGTCGTCGCCAGGATCACCGCCGTCCTGCGCCGCACCCGCCCGGCCGACGTCCTGCCGCAGCGGCCGCCCCTGCGCTACGGCGACCTGGAGCTGGACGAGACGACGTACTCGGTGCACCGCGACGGCCGCACGGTCCAGCTCACCCCCACCGAGTACGCGCTGCTGCGCTTCCTGGTGCGCAACGGCGGCCGGATCGTCCCCAAGGAGCAACTCCTGCGCCACGTCTGGCAGTACGAGCACACCCCGCCCGAGTCGACCGTCGTCGAGACCTACATCAGCTATCTGCGGCGCAAGCTGGACGCCCTGGGCCCGCCGGTGATCACCACCCGGCGGGGTGTCGGATACGGGCTCGCATGACGTTCCGCCTGCCTCGTCGCCGACACGGCATCCACTCCCTGCGCGGCAAGCTGACGCTGGCCAATGTGGCGCTGCTCGCGATCGGCATCGTCGCGGCGACCGCCGTGAGCGTGATGGGCATGCGGTACTACCTGCTCGACCAGATCGACAGCCAGCTCATCAAGACCCGGGACTCCTTGGGCGGTTCGGAGCTCACGCTGCGGGAGATCGACTCGCTGAGCATGCTGAGCTTCGTCCGCGACCGGCTCATCCCCGCGCAGGAGGACAAGGAGCGCTCGGCGGGGACCGTCTTCGCGGCCGTCGACAGCCAGGGTGAGCCGATCGGGATCCTAGGCTTCGATCCGAGTGAGTCCCAGCGGGACCTGGCGAAGGCGGTGGGCGACCCACGCGCGCTCACCGCCGACTCCGAGCCGCACGACGTCACCCTGGACGGCTCCACCTACCGCGCCACGGCGGCCCGGCTCGGCGACGGCACGTACGCGCTGCTCGCCGCGCCCACCGACGTCCTGCACCAGGGCGTCGCCAAGGCCGTCCGGCTCGACCTCGCGATCGGCAGCCTGCTGCTCGCGCTGCTGGCCTGTCTGACGATGTTCAGCGTCCGGCGCCGGATGCGGCCGCTGGAGGACATGGTGGAGACCTCGTCGGCGATCGCCGAGGGCGATCTGACCCGGCGCATCCCCTCCAGCTGCGAGGCCACCCTGGAGGTCGAGCAGCTGCGGGTCGCCCTCAACTCCATGCTCCACCAGGTCGAGTCGGCGTACCGCACGCGCGAGCGCAGCGCGGCCCAGCTGCGCAGCTTCGTCGCCGACGCCTCGCACGAGCTGCGCACCCCGCTGTCCGCGATACGCGGCTACCTCCAGCTGTACGACAAGGGCATGCTCTCCGACCCGGACGAGCGAAAGCGGGCCTGGACCCGGGTCCTCGCGGAGACGGACCGCATGGGGCGGCTCGTGGACGAGCTGCTCACCCTCGCCCGCCTCGACCAGCAGCCCGAACTGCGGTTCAGGAACGTCGACCTGAGCCGGCTGGTGCGGGAGGCGGCCGACGACCTGCGGGTGCAGCAGCCCGACCGGCCCGTCGAGGTCGCCGCCGAGGGCTCCCTGCTGGTGCGGGCCGACGAGTCCGGGCTCAGACAGGTCCTGGGCAACCTGATGGGCAACGTACGCACGCACACGCCCGCCGAGGTGCCGGTGCGGCTGGGGGTGGAGCGGGCGGACGGGGTCGTACGGCTGTGTGTCGCGGACGAGGGTCCGGGGCTGGCCGCGGACGACGCGGCCCGCGTCTTCGACCGGTTCTTCCGGGTCGGCGGCGGGGCGGGCAGCGGCCTTGGCCTGGCGATCGTGCAGGGTGTGGTCCGGGCCCACGGCGGCGAGGTGGAGGTGGCCACGGCCCCGGGCAAGGGGCTGGCCGTGACGGTCACCCTGCCGGTACGCGCGTGTGCGGGGCAGTGACTTCAGGCGTACGTCCGCCCAGTCGGCCGGATGGTCCCGGACCCGGTGCCGGGCGAGGTCAGATCCAGTTGAGGCGCCAGAGCCGGAAGACACCCGTGCCGTCCGAGAGGTACTGTCCGCCGCCGACGTCCTCACTGGTCACGACGTAGTCCTTGGCCTGCCAGAGGGGGATGACCGGGACATCGTGGGCGACCGACGCCTGGACGTCGCGGAAGTCCTGCTCGGCCTCGCCGCGGTCGGCGAAGCGCTGGCTGTCCTGAATCAGGTGGTCGACCTGGTTGCTGCTGTAGCCGGTGTTCATGGTGCCGTCGGTACCGACCAGCGGGGAGCCGTAGGTGTCCGGGTCGGGGTAGTCGGCCACCCAGCCGACGGCGTAGGCGTCCAGCTTTCCGGTGGCCCAGCGCTTTTGGAAGTCGGTCCACTCGTAGCCCTTGAGCGTCACCTTGAAGAGGCCGCTCGCCTCCAGCTGCTTCTTGAGCTCCTTGGCCTCCGCGGCGGCGGAACCGCTGGTCAGGCCGTAGCCGTAGGTGAAGCTGACCGGGGTGGTCACACCGGCCTCGGTGAGCAGGGCGCGCGCCTTCTTGACGCTCGGCTCCGGGTAGGTGTCGAAGAAGGACGTGGTGTGGCCGGTGATGCCGGCCGGGATCAGCGAGTAGAGCGGGTCGACGGTCCCCTCGTACACCGAGGCGGCCAGCTGCTCGCGGTTGATCAGCCAGGCCATGGCCTGACGCACCTTGACGTCGTGCAGCGGCTTGCCCGTGCGGGTGTTGAGGTAGAGGTTGCGGACCTCGGAGCTGTCGGCCTCCGAGACGCGCTGGCCGGGGTCGCTCGGGTTGAGTCCGGCGAGGACGTTCGGCGGCAGCTGGCGGTAGGCGACGTCGAGCCGCTTGGCCTTCCAGGCGGCGCTCAGCTTGTTCGAGTCGCCGTAGTAGTCGAGTTCGACCGGGCGGCCGGTGCTCTTGATCTCGCCCTTGTAGCTGCCGTTGGGCGTGAGGACCGCTTTCTTGCCCTTCGTGTACGACGTCAGCTCGTACGGCCCGCTGCCGTCCACGCCGCTGTCGGTGCGCAGGGAGCCCGCGGGGTACTTGGTGCTGTCGACTATGGCGCCGGCGCCGGTGGCCACCTTGAACGGGAAGGTGGCGTCGGGCGAGGACAGCCGGAAGGTGACCGTACGGCCGCTGGCGCCGACCGACTCCAAGGTGTCCAGCAGGGTGGCAGGACCGACGTCCGAGTTGATCTTCTTGACCCGGTCGAAGGAGTACTTGACGTCCTTCGCGGTCATCTCGCGGCCGCTCGGGAACTCCAGACCCTCACGCAGCACACAGCGGTACGTCCGCAGGTCGCTGCCCACGAAGTCACAGCTCTCGGCCGCGTCGGGGACGGGTGTGACACTGCCCGGCTCGAAGGCCAGCAGCGACTGGAAAACGTTGTTGAACAGCGCCCACGAACCGGCGTCGTAGGCGCCGGCCGGGTCGAGTGAGGTGACTTCGTCGGTCGTCCCCACCTTGATCGTCCTGCCCACGCTCCCCCCGGACGGGAGCAACTGCCAGCCGCCTACTCCCACAACACCCAGAACGAGCAGCGTCGCGAGAACCCGCGTGCGAACCGACCGCATCGGTTTGCCCTCCCCGGACCCCTGTGGGTCCCCATGCACGTGCCACCCCCTAGTGGCGCGAATCACCTAAGCACAGGTGTTTCACCTGGGGGAAGAGGGATTTGTCGAGTTGGGCAAGACGTTACCGCGAGCAGTTTCGGCCATGTTTCACGGTGCTCTCACAGCCTCTCCCCACGAAGATCGTCCCGGACGCCGTTCAGGCCTGCTTCGACGCGAGTTCGATCACCGTGATGTCCGAGGGGGCACCCACGCGCGTGGGCGGGCCCCAGGCGCCAGCGCCTCGGCTGACGTAGAGCTGTGTGTCGCCGTAGCGCTCCAGGCCGGCCACCGTGGGGTTCGCCGCCTTCGCGAGGAGGTTGCCGGGCCAGAGCTGGCCGCCGTGGGTGTGGCCGGAGAGCTGGAGGTCGACGCCGTGGTCGACCGCGTCATGGATCTGGACCGGCTGGTGGGCGAGGAGCACGCACGCGCGTGCCGTGTCCCGGTCGCCGAGGGCCTTGGCGAAGTCGGGGCCCTGGCCCTCGCTCTCGCCGGCGATGTCGTTGACGCCGGCGAGGTCGAACCAGGCCAGTTCCGTGCGGTCGTTCTCCAGCGGGCGCAGGCCGAGCCGTCGTACCTCCTCGACCCACTGCTCGGCGCCGGAGAAGTACTCGTGGTTGCCCGTGACGAAGAACGAGCCGTGCCGTGCCTCGAGACGGGCGAGAGGGGCGGCCGCCGGGCCGAGGTCCTTCACGCTGCCGTCGACCAGGTCACCGACGACGGCGATCAGGTCGGGCCGGGTGGAGTTGATGGTGTCGACGACCTTCTGGGCGAAACCGCGGCCGAGCACCGGGCTCAGGTGGATGTCGCTGACCACCGCGATCCGGTAGCCGTGCGCCGCGCGCGGGAGCTTCGCCAGCGGCACGGTGACCCGCTTGACCCCGGGGCCGCGCAGGACACCGTAGGTGCCGTATCCGACGGTCCCCACGGCGGCCGCGGCGGCGGCTCCGGCGACCACCCGGGAGACGAAGAGGCGACGGGAGGGGGCGGGGGCGGTGACGAGGGCGGGCGGGCCGGGCTCCTCGGCTCCTGGTTCCTCGGCTCCTGACTCCTCGGCTCCTGGCTCCTCGGCTCTTGGCTTCTCGGGCGGACTCACGGCGTGGTGCGGCTTCTCGGCCGGCGCCCCCGCCGGCACCCGCTCGCGATGCGGTACGGCGGCCACGGCCCGCTTGCCGCGCCGGTCCCGGTGTTCGAGGAAGCGGCGCAGCAGGGGCCGTACGAGCTCTCCCGCCACGACCGCGAGCAGCAGGTAGATCGACAGCGCGAGCCACAGGAAGCCGGGCCACGCGAGCACGCGCTGCAGCCAGAAGGGTGCGCCGGTGCGCTCCGCGACCAGGGCGGCGATCGCCAGTGCCCAGCCGCCCCCGATGAGCGCCGCGCCGGAGCGGCGGACCCGTCCTGGGCCGCCCGTGGTGTCACGGAACAGGCGGCGCCACAGGTACCAGTTCGCCGTCACCAGGACGGTCAGGGCGAGCAGTGCGAAGACGATGACCACGCTCTGCTAACTCTCCGGGGTCGGCTGTGAGTTCCGGCGCAGTGCGCGCACTCCACGCAACCCGATGAGCCCGACGACCGTCCCCAGTACGAAGGAGACGACGGCCAGCAGCAGGTGCACCCAGAAGTACCCCGTCGGGTCGCCCGCGTCGTCGAACGCGAGCCCGCTGGCGTCCTTGACGAGGTTCTTGACGAAAGTGATCCAGATGATCCAGCTCCACACCCCGAAGGCGAGCAGGAACCAGGAGACGGGGCGGCTGAGCTTCATGGGTCCAGTATCGCGGGCCTCTGTCCGGTTCCACCGCCGGGGTGGAGCGGGCCGCGGGACTTCGCCCTGCGCGCCATGTACGTTCCTGAGCGTGTCCGCACCCCACAAGAAGACCGCCGGGCGATCCCTGCTGGTCACCTCCGCCGCCGCCCTGTCGTCCCTCGCGCTGACCGCGCCCGTCGCCCTCGCGGCCCCCGGCCCGTCACCGAGCGCCAGTCCCTCGGCCACTCCGCCGGCCCGCATGTCGACCGTGGGCGGCTCACGGCTCGGCCGGGCGGGCACCCAGGTCAATCTGGCGAGCGGGGTCCCGGTGCTGCCGAAGGACATCACCGCGCGGTCGTGGATCGTCACCGACGCCGAGTCCGGCGACGTGCTCGCCGCGCACAACGCGCACTGGCGGCTGCCCCCCGCGAGCACCATGAAGATGCTCTTCGCGGACACCTTGCTGCCGAAGTTCGCCAAGGCCGAGACACACAAGGTCGTCCCCTCCGATCTCGCGGGCATGGGCGCCGGCTCCAGCCTGGTCGGGATAAAGGAGGGCGAGACGTACACGGTCCACGACCTGTGGCTCGGTGTCTTCCTTCGCTCCGGCAACGACGCGGTGCACGTCCTGTCCGCGATGAACAAGGGCGTCGCCAAGACCGTCACGGAGATGAACGAGCACGCCGAGGAGCTCCAGGCCCTCGACACGCACGTGGTCAGCCCCGACGGCTACGACGCCCCCGGCCAGGTCTCCTCCGCCTACGACCTGACGCTGTTCGCCCGCTCCGGGCTGCAGAAGAAGGACTTCCGCGAGTACTGCTCGACGGTCACCGCGAAGTTCCCTGGCGAGACGGAGAAGGACAAGAAGGGCAAGGCCGTCCGCAAGCCCTTCGAGATCCAGAACACCAACCGGCTGCTGAGCGGCGACTACGACATCTCGCAGTACCAGGGCATCGCAGGTGTGAAGAACGGCAACACCACCAACGCCGGCGCCACCTTCACCGGTGTCGCCGAGCGCAATGGCAGGGTGCTGCTCGTCACGGTCATGAACCCGTCGAAGGAAGAGCACAACGAGGTCTACAAGGAGACCGCGAAGCTCTTCGACTGGGGCTTCAAGGCGGCCGGCAAGGTGCAACCGGTGGGTGAGCTGGTGCCTCCGAAGGGCGCCGCGCAGTCGGGGACCTCCGGTCAGGCGGGCGGCGGTTCCGGCGGCTCCGGTCAGTCCGCGGGTCCGGGGGCCTCGGCGAAGCCCGTCGCGTCCGCCACGGCCGACGGCGGCTCCCGCGGCATGGGGACCGCCTTCGCGATCGCCGGCGGCCTGCTCGTGCTGCTCGCAGGCGCCGCGTTCCTCGTCAACCGCCGCTGGCCGTTGCCGGATCTGGTACGGCGTCGCTCGTCCCGTCCGTGAGCTCCTGCTCCTTGCTCCCCGTCGCCGTCCACGCGGCGCAGAACAGCACCAGTTTCGCCGTGAAGTTGATCCACAGCAGCAGGGCGACGGGGACGCCGAACGCGCCGTACATGCTCTTCGTCGCCACGCCCTGCATATAGCCGCTCAGCAGCAGTTTCAGCAGCTCGAAGCCGACCGCGCCGGTCAGCGCGGCGACGAACAGCCGGCGGCGCCTCGGCTCGACGCCGGGCAGCAGGGTCAGGACGTACAGCAGGAGCAGGAAGTCGGCGAGTACGGCGATGCCGAACGCGGCGATCCGCAGCAGGACCCGGCCCGCGCTGCCCTCCTGGAGGCCGAGTTCCCCGCCGATCCGGTCGACCAGCGCGGAGGCGACGGTGGAGATGGCGAGCGTGACCAGGACGGCGCCGCCGAGCCCGAGCAGGATGCCCAGGTCCTTGCCCTTGCGCAGGACCGCGTTCTCGTCGTCGTCGGGCAGCTCCCACACCGCGCGCAGGCACTCGCGCATCGAGCCGGCCCAGTTGATGCCGGTGAACAGCAGGGCGGCCGCGGCGATGAGGCCGACGGTGCCGGCGTTCTGCACCAGGTCGTCGATGTTCAGCTGGTCGGAGATGCCGGGCACCTGGTCGGCGATCTTGTTCTGGAGGTCGTTCTGCTGCTTCGTGCTGAGGGTGGCGGCGGCGATCGCGGCGGCCACGGTGAGCAGCGGGAACAGCGCGACGAAGCTGGTGAACGTCATCGCGGCGGCCAGCCGGGTCCACTTCACCCGGTCCAGCCGTTCGTACGACCGCCACGCGTGCGTGGCCGTCAGGCGCACCCACAGGGGCCCGACGACGGGGAGTCTCTTCAGCCAGTCCATGATCGGATCTTGCCCTCCGGGTGGAAGACCGATGTGTGAGTACCCCGAAAACGCGGGAGTGTGGCGCGTGCCGCGCGGTTGAGGGGGCGGTCGGCTACCACGGGCTGGGTAAGGGGTGTCGGCCCGCCGTACGCGGCAGGGGCCGTTCCCACGGCCGGAACTCCGGCAATATAGAGCGACATCCCACTAATCACCCATCTCGGGGAAGGTTGTGAGGTTTACGAGCGAATTGCCGCTATAGCGGCGATACGGTCACCGGCATGTCTGCCGACACCGTTCCCGTCACGGGATGGGGCCGCACCGCCCCCACCGCGGCCCGTCCGATCCGCCTGCGGAGCTACGAGGAGGCCGTGGCCGCCGTCCGGGGTTGTGGGGCCCGTGGCGGCATCCCCAGGGGCCTGGGGCGGGCCTACGGGGACGCGGCCCAGAACGCAGGCGGCGTGGTGTTCGACATGACCGCCCTGAACCGCGTCCACGCCATCGACGCCGAGGGCGGCACCGTGCTGTGCGACGCGGGCGTCTCCCTGCACCGGCTCATGCAGGTGCTGCTGCCCCTCGGCTGGTTCGTGCCGGTGACCCCCGGCACCCGCTACGTCACGGTCGGCGGCGCGATCGGCACGGACGTCCACGGCAGGAACCACCATGTGTCCGGCTCCTTCTCCCGCCATGTGCTGTCGTTCGAACTCCTCACCGCGGACGGCGAGATCCGCACCGTGCGCCGCGGCACCTCCCTGTTCGACGCGACCACCGGCGGCATGGGCCTGACCGGGATGATCCTCACCGCGACGGTCCAGTTCCAGCCGGTCGAGACCTCACTGATGTCGGTCGACACGGAACGCGCGCGGGACCTCGACGATCTGATGGTCCGTCTCACGACCGGCGATCGCGGTTACCGCTATTCGGTCGCCTGGATCGACCTGCTGGCCCGCGGGAGCGCGACCGGGCGGGCGGTGCTGACCCGGGGCGACCACGCGCCGCTGGAGGCGCTGCGGACGCCGGGACTGCTCGCCGGGGGCACGCGTGCGCGTAGAGACCCGCTGGCCTTCCGGCCCCCGCGCTTCCCGGCCCCGCCGGCGTTCCTCCCCGAGGGACTCGTCAACCGCACGACCGTGGGGCTGTTCAACGAGCTCCGGTACCGGAAGGCGCCCCGCGCGCGTACCGGCCGGCTGCAGCGGATCTCCGCCTTCTTCCACCCCCTGGACGGCGTGCCGCACTGGAACCGGATCTACGGCCGCGCCGGCCTCTTGCAGTACCAGTTCGTGGTCGGACACGGCCAGGAGGAGGCCTTGCGCCGGATCGTGCGGCGGGTCTCCGGACAGCGGTGCCCGTCTTTCCTCGCCGTCCTCAAGAGGTTCGGGGACGCCGACCCCGGATGGCTCTCCTTCCCGGTGCCCGGCTGGAGCCTGGCCCTGGACCTCCCGGCAGGTCTGCCGGGCCTCGCCCCTCTCCTCGACGAGCTGGACGAGGAGGTCGCCGCGGCCGGCGGGCGGGTCTACCTCGCCAAGGACTCCCGTCTGCGGCCGGACCTGCTCGCCGCGATGTACCCGCGCCTCGACGACTTCCGCGCGCTGCGCGCGGAGCTGGATCCGCGCGGGGTGTTCACCTCCGACCTGTCCCGCCGCCTCACGCTCTGAGTCCGCTGAGCCCGCTGACCCCGCTGAGCCCGCTGACCCCGCTGAGTCCCCTGAACATCCCAGGCCCTCCCAAGGAGCTGCTCGTGAAGGACGCCTTCGGCATCCCCCAGTCCCTGCTCGTCCTCGGCGGTACCTCCGAGATCGCGCTGGCCACCGTCCGCCGTCTCGTCGTGCGGCGCACCCGCACGGTGTGGCTGGCGGGGCGCCCCTCCCCCGGCCTGGAGTCGGCCGCCGCGGAACTGCGCGCCCTGGGGGCCGAGGTCCGCACCGTCGCCTTCGACGCCCTGGACCCCGAGTCCCACGAGGCGGTGCTCGGCAAGGTGTTCGCCGAGGGCGACATCGACATGGTGCTGCTCGCCTTCGGGATCCTCGGCGACCAGGCCCACGACGAGCGCGAGCCGGTCGCCGCGGTGCGGGTGGCGCAGACCAACTACACGGGCGCCGTCTCCGCCGGCCTGGTGTCCGCGCGCGCGTTGCAGTCCCAGGGGCATGGCTCGCTCGTCGTGCTCTCCTCCGTGGCCGGCGAGCGCGCCCGCCGCGGCAACTTCATCTATGGCTCCAGCAAGGCGGGCCTCGACGTCTTCGCGCAGGGGCTGGGTGACGCCCTGCACGGCACGGGCGTGCACGTGATGGTCGTACGCCCGGGGTTCGTACGGTCGAGGATGACGGCCGGTCTGGCGGAGGCACCCCTCGCGACCACACCGGAGGCCGTCGCGACCGCGATCGAGCTGGGTCTGCGGCGGCGCTCGGAGACGGTGTGGGTACCGGGGGCGCTGCGGGTGGTGATGTCGGCGGTGCGGCATCTGCCGCGGGCGGTGGTCCGGCGGCTGCCGTTGTAACCGCGTAACTGCGGGTATGGCTGGTGGAACTGCCGTTACAACGCCTGTACCAGGAGTTACAGCTGGCTCGTGGGCAGGGAGCCGCGCTCCACATGGCCGGCTTGGGGCGGCACCACCGATCCACCGAAGGTGAACTCTCGCAGCTTCCGCCACACCCCGTCGGGGCCCTGCTCGTAGAGCGCGAAGCCGGTGCACGGCCACTCGGCCTCGAAGTCCGCGAGCTCCTCGAAGGCGCGGTCCATGGCCGCCTCGTCGATGCCGTGGGCGACCGTGACGTGCGGGTGGTAGGGGAACTGGAGTTCCCGCGCGACCGGCCCCGAGGCGTCACGGACCTGCTTCTGGAGCCAGGTGCAGGCGTCGGCGCCCTGGACGACCTGGACGAACACGACGGGTGACAGCGGGCGGAAGGTGCCGGTGCCGGACAGCTTCATCGGGAACGGCCGGCCCGCCGCGGCGACCTCGGTGAGGTGCGCCTCGATGGCGGTCAGCGCGGTGTCCGCGACCTCTGTGGGCGGCAGCAGGGTGACATGGGTGGGGATCCCGTGAGCCGCGGCGTCGCCGAAGCCCGCGCGCCGCTCCTGGAGCAGGCTGCCGTGAGGCTCCGGGACCGCGATCGACACACCGATCGTTACGGTCCCCACGTCGTCTCCTGTTCGTCCCTGTCGTCCTGTCGGATTCGTTCCCAGCCGTCCGGCTATCGACTGTACGGCCACGGCTGTGCTGTGGGCAGGCGCAGGCATAGTGATGTGCAGCGCTCTGCCCGGTGGTGCTGGTGTGCGGTGGTACGCCCGGTGCCCGGCGGCCGGTGCCGACGGGCTGGGACGGCGATCAGTGTTTGGCGGGCAGGAAGCCGACCTTCTCGTACGTCTGGGAGAGGGTCTCCGCGGCGACCGCGCGGGCCTTCTCCGCGCCCTTGGCCAGGAGCGAGTCCAGCGTCTCCGGGTCGTCCAGGTACTGCTGGGTGCGCTCCCGGAACGGCGTCACGAACTCGACGACGACCTCGGCGAGGTCCGTCTTGAGCGCGCCGTAGAGCTTGCCCTCGTACTGCTGCTCCAGCTCGGGGATGCCGGTACCGGTCAGGGTCGAGTAGATGGTGAGCAGGTTGCTGACGCCCGGCTTGTTCTCGACGTCGTAGCGGATGACGGTGTCGGTGTCCGTGACCGCGCTCTTGACCTTCTTGGCGGTGGCCTTCGGCTCGTCGAGGAGGTTGATGAGGCCCTTCGGCGTGGACGCCGACTTGCTCATCTTGATCGACGGGTCCTGGAGGTCGTAGATCTTCGCCGTCTCCTTGAGGATGTACGGCTTCGGGATCGTGAAGGTCTCGCCGAAGCGGCCATTGAAGCGCGTGGCGAGGTCGCGGGTCAGCTCGACGTGCTGGCGCTGGTCCTCGCCCACCGGGACCTCGTTGGCCTGGTAGAGCAGGATGTCCGCGACCTGGAGGATCGGGTACGTGAACAGGCCGACGCTCGCGCTGTCGGCGCCCTGCCGGGCGGACTTGTCCTTGAACTGGGTCATGCGGGAGGCCTCGCCGAAGCCGGTGAGGCAGTTCATGACCCAGGCGAGCTGGGCGTGCTCGGGGACGTGGCTCTGGACGAAGAGCGTGCAGCGCTCGGGGTCGAGGCCGGCGGCGAGGAGCTGGGCCGCGGCCAGGCGGGTGTTGGCCGTCAGCTCCTTCGGGTCCTGCGGAACCGTGATCGCGTGCAGGTCGACGACCATGTAGAACGCGTCGTGGGACTCCTGCAGGGCCACCCACTGGCGGACGGCGCCGAGGTAGTTGCCGAGGTGGAACGAGCCTGCGGTGGGCTGGATTCCGGAGAGCACACGGGGTCGATCAGAGGCCATGCCCACCATTCTCTCAGGTACCGGGGGCCGATCCGGAACCAGTCGGAAACAGATGTGCCACGGGTGGGAACCGATTCGGTCCGGGCGGTGTACCCATCGTGTGAGGACGCGGGAGGGGGGCCGCATCGTCGATGAGGCCGCGGTGATCGCACGCGTACGCGCCGGAGACCCGGAGGCGTACGCGGAGCTGGTGCGGGCGCATACGGGCCTGGCACTGCGGGCGGCCGCGGCGCTCGGGGCGGGTGCGGACGCGGAGGACGTGGTGCAGCAGGCCTTCGTCAAGGCGTACTGCTCGCTGGGCCGCTTCAGGGAGGGCTCGGCGTTCAAGCCGTGGTTCATGTCGATCGTGGCCAATGAGACGAGGAACACAGTGCGCGCGGCGGCGCGCCAGCGCACACTCGCCGGCCGCGAGGCGGCCTTCGCGGAGGCCGAGCCGCTGATACCGGAATCGGCCGACCCCGCGGTCGCGGCTGTGGAGATAGAGCGCCGCGCCGCCCTGGAGTCCGCGCTGGAGAGGCTGAGCGAGGAGCACCGCCTGGTCGTCACCTACCGCTATCTGCTGGAGATGGACGAGTCCGAGACGGCCGAGGCCCTGGGGTGGCCCCGGGGGACGGTGAAGTCCCGGCTGAACCGCGCGCTGCGCAAGCTCGGCAAGCTGCTGCCTGATGTCGAGCCTCGGGAAGGGGGTGATGAGCGTGAGTGAGTCCTACGGCGGTGAGGTCGCCGGCGACAGCGCGCGGGAGCGTGCGTCCCGGCTGCCCGAGGAGCTGCGGGCGCTCGGGCGTTCGCTGGACGCGCCTGGAGCGGGCGGGCCCGAGTCGATGGTGGAGCGGGTGCTGGAGCAGATACTCGCCGAGCGGCTGCCGGTCCCGGTGGCCCAGGCGCCGGGTCCCGGTGAGCGGCTGCGGGCGGTGCGGCGGTGGGCGCGGGCGCGGTGGCGTTCGCTGACCGCGACCCTGTGCGGGCTGCTGACGATCCTCGCGCTCACGCCTCCGGTGCGGGCGGCGGTGCTGGACTGGTTCGACTTCGGTGGGGTCGAGGTGCGGTACGACCCGTCGGCGGTGCCCTCGCCGGGAGCCGAGGTGCCCGGTTGCGGGCGCTCGCTGTCACTGGCGCAGGCCGAGCGGCGGGCGGGGTTCGAGCCGCTGGTGCCGGCGGCGCTCGGCGCTCCGGACGCGGTGACGGTGGCGGCCGTGCCGCGGGCGCGGTCTCTGGTGAGCCTGTGCTGGCGTGAGCGGGGGCGCATCGTCCGGCTGGACGAGTACCCGGCCCGGCTGGACATCGGCTTCACCAAGAGTGTGCGGGAGCAGCCTGAGTGGCTCTCGCTGCCCCGGGACTCCTCGGGCGGGGACTCCGCGGACGGGGACTCCGCGGACGGGGACTCCGCGGACGGGGACTCCTCGGGCCTCGGGGCGGTCAATGACACGGCTCTGTGGTTTCCGCGGCCCCACCTGCTGAGCTTCTGGCTGGTGGACGCGGCCGGCTCCCACTACACCCGCGAGCAGCGGACCGCCGGGCCGACGCTGCTGTGGATGCACGGGTCGGGCCTCCTGGACATGCCGGAAGTGACCCTGCGTCTTGAGGGGATCGCATCGAAGGCGCGGGCTGTGGAGATCGCGGCGTCCCTCGCCGAGCCGGGGCGCGAGGGCGCCGAGAAGTCCTCGGATTAGTGCGCAGGGGGTGGGAACCCCGCCGGGCCGACCGGTGTACCAGAAGTGACACGCGGCTCGCGGACGGGTCGCACAGGGATCGTCTGGCATGGGGGCGGCATGAAGAGGAGCACGAGCGGGCGGAGGGGCCGCTGTCGTGAACCGGCAGCGGGGTCGGGCCGGTTGACGGCGTTGCTCGCGGTGACGGTGTGACGAAAGGACGTGCTCGCGAGCTTGAGGAAGCGAGGCTGATTCGATCGAGGGGGATGGCAGTGCGGAGCACACTCGCAAGACTTCGGCCGGGGACGTGCAGGGTGTTCGCGGTGCTCGCACCGGTGGCGGCGATGGCGGTGATGACCGTGCTCGCGGCGCCTGCGGCCGACGCGGCGACACCGCGGACGCGGGAGGCGAGCCTGGACAGGCCCGACCTTGCGGTGGTCGTGACCGGCGGCTCGGGCCGGACGCGGGCCGTGCGTGCCGACGAGCCGTACTTCTCCCGCCTGTGGCAGCTGCTGCAACCGACGTACACGGGCACGGAGCGGGTCTCGGACGCCTGGGAGGAGGGCCGGTACCCGCCGGTGCGGTTCACCGTGGTGTGGGGGCTGACGGGGGTGGGGGGCTGGCCCCGGACGGATTCGGCGCCGGGCGGGGATGTGGCGGTGGCGCGGCAGGACCAGCTGTTCCTGGCCCAGGACGGCACTCCGTGGGTGCGCTCGGATCCGGCGCCGGAGCGGGAGGACGACGACATCCGCTGGCACCGGGCGCCCCGGGCGGTGTTCGACCGGCTGGACCGGGCGGGCCTTGCGGGCGGTGCCGGGGAGAGGCGGGCGAAGGGCTCCAAGGGTTCGACGGGCCCGGAGCACGGGGTGTGGTGGGCGGTGCCGGGGCTCGTCGTGGGATTCGCGGCGGGAGCAGGCGGCACGCGGCTGATACGCCGCGCGGCGGCCGGGCCAGGGGCCGGACCGCCGCGGGACGAGCCACGACAGGAACTCATCGATCTCTAGGAGTCACCGGTCTTTGACAACTCAAGAGAGGACGTGTGTCAGCCTCAGCCGAGGTCGATCTCCGGGTACAGCGGGAAGCCGGCCACGAGGTCGGTGGCCCGGTGGGAGATCTCGTCCGCGACCTTCGGGTCGAGGATGTGCTGGGCCTTGGAGGGGGCGCCCTTGCTGGTGGTGCCGGGTTCCGTGGTGGTGAGGACGCGGTCGATGAGGCCGGCGACCTCGTCCATCTCGGCGGTGCCGAGGCCGCGGGTGGTCAGGGCGGGGGTGCCGATGCGGATGCCGGAGGTGTACCAGGCGCCGTTCGGGTCGGCCGGGATGGCGTTGCGGTTGGTGACGATGCCCGACTCGAGCAGGGCGGCCTCGGCCTGGCGGCCGGTGAGGCCGTAGGAGGAGGTCACGTCGATCAGGTTGAGGTGGTTGTCGGTGCCGCCGGTGACCAGGGTGGCGCCGCGACGCATCAAGCCCTCCGCCAGGGCGCGGGAGTTGTCGACGATCCGCTGGGCGTAGTCCTGGAAGGAGGGCTGCCGGGCCTCGGCGAGGGCGACGGCCTTGGCGGCCATGACGTGCGGGAGGGGGCCCCCGAGGACCATCGGGCAGCCGCGGTCGACCTGGTCCTTGAGGGAGTCGTCGCACAGCACCATGCCGCCGCGCGGGCCACGCAGTGACTTGTGGGTGGTGGTGGTGACGATCTGGGCGTGCGGGACCGGGTCGAAGTCGCCGGTGAGGACCTTGCCCGCGACGAGACCGGCGAAGTGGGCCATGTCGACCATGAGCGTGGCGCCGACCTCGTCGGCGATCTCGCGCATGATCCGGAAATTCACCAGTCGGGGGTACGCGGAGTAGCCGGCGACGATGATCAGCGGCTTGAACTCGCGGGCCGAGACGCGCAGGGCGTCGTAGTCGACGAGGCCGGTGGCGGGGTCGGTGCCGTAGGAGCGCTGGTCGAACATCTTGCCGGAGATGTTGGGGCGGAAGCCGTGGGTGAGGTGGCCGCCGGCGTCCAGGGACATGCCGAGCATGCGCTGGTTGCCGAAGGCCTGGCGCAGCTCGGCCCAGTCGGCGTCGGAGAGGTCGTTGACCTGGCGGACGCCGGCCTTCTCCAGGGCGGGGACCTCGACGCGCTGGGCGAGGACGGACCAGAAGGCGACGAGGTTGGCGTCGATGCCGGAGTGCGGCTGGACGTAGGCGTGGCGGGCGCCGAAGAGTTCCTTGGCGTGCTCGGCGGCCAGGGACTCGACGGTGTCGACGTTGCGGCAGCCGGCGTAGAAGCGGCGGCCGACGGTGCCCTCGGCGTACTTGTCGCTGAACCAGTTGCCCATCGCGAGGAGGGTGGCCGGGGAGGCGTAGTTCTCGGAGGCGATCAGCTTGAGCATCTCGCGCTGGTCGTGGACCTCCTGGCCGATGGCGTCGGCGACGCGCGGCTCGACGGCGCGGATCACGTCGAGGGCGGCGCGGAAGGCCGTGGACTCGGTGGACAGGGGCTGCTGTTCTGACATGGCGGCCTCCGGGCTGCGTGGCTTGAAGCGGTCACGGATCACGGTTCGGCCCAGGCGCACGGCACTTGGTCACTCACAGGCCGCTCCCTGATGGTCCGTCCCATCCCAGCGCGCCAGTCACGGCCTGTCGGTCAGCCTACCGGGCACGTCGAAGGGCACCTGTGCGGCGTCCACCATGCGAGCGACGTGCGAGCGGCGGCTTCGAGGCCGAGTCGCGGGTGGCGGGTTCCGGCCTCGAAGCCGTGGCGGGGGGTGGACGTCAGAACAGCGCGTCGGCCAGACGGTCGATCTGGTCGGCGTCCGAGGCCCAGCAGTAGAGCATCACCTCGTCGGCACCGATGCCGAAGTAGGCGTCGGCGGTCTCTCGGATCTGCTGGGCTGTGGTGAGCAGGCCGGCCTCCATGTACTCGACGTGGCCGCTGAAGGCGTAGTAGTCACGGAGGTTGCGGCGGGCCCGGTCCAGGGTGCTGTCCGGGCCGAGAGCGACGTTCGCCTGGGCGACCAGGCGGGGGCGTCCGGGTCGGTCGTGCTTGTGCCAGGCCGTTTCGGCGTCGCGGAACAGCTTGGACATGAAGGTGGGCGGCAGGGCGGCGCCGAGGAAGCCGTCGCCGAAGCGGCCGACGCGTTCGAGGGCGGCGGGGGCGAACCCGCCGAACAGGACCTCGGGACCGCCCGGGGTGGTGGGGGCGGGGCCGATGGGACCGACGCCCTCTCCGTACGGCTCGCCGGACCAGGCGCGGCGCAGCCGGGTCAGCTGTTCGTCGAGGCGGCGGCCTCGGCGGTGGAGGTCGATGCCGGCGGCCAGACAGTCGTCCTCGCGGCCTCCGACACCGATGCCGAGCGTGAAGCGGCCACCGGAGAGGCGGTCGAGGGTCGCGGTCTGCTTGGCGAGCAGCGCGGTGGTGTGCAGGGGTGCGATCAGCACCTCGGTCTGGATGCGGATGCGGGAGGTGGCGCCGGCGAGGGTCGCGAGGGTGATGAGGGGCTCGGGGTTGTCGTAGACGAGGCGGTCGAGCAGGCCGAGGGTGCGGAAGGGGCTCGCGTCGGCGCGCCGGGCCCAGGTGAGCAGCTGGGCGGGGTCGTCGATGGGGAGGCCGAGGCCGATGTTCATGGGAGAGTCCTCCGGAGGGCATACGGGATCCGCCGGTCGGCCGGATCCGGTGCCGCCCCTCCGTGGTGCCGCGCGCTGTGCGCGGACCTGCTCCCGTTCTGCGGCGATGGTTCAAGAGAGCGTGTGCGTCAGAGTGCGCTGACCGTAACGCGGTCGGGCGGGGCGCGACAACGCCTTTTCGACGGTCGTGGGAGGACGCGGCGTGGGACACGGGCCACCCCCACTCCCCCAGTGCGGATCCCTCGACCCGATTCCCCGACCTGCCTCAGCCAGCCCGCCTGCGCCCATCGCCCACCACCTCCCCTAAGGTCACTTCGTGCTCTTTGGAATGGTGTGTGCTCTCGGTGCCGCGGTCTGCTTCGGGACGGCCACCGTGCTGCAGGCGATGGCGGCACGGGCGGCGGACACGGGCGGCGGTGACGGCGAGGGGACGGCGTTCGCGGTGACGCTGTTCCTGCGGGCGGTGCGGCAGTGGCGGTATCTGGCGGGGCTGGCCCTCGACGGGCTGGGGTTCCTGTTGCAGATCGCCGCGTTGCGGTCGGTCCCGATCTACGCGGTCGGCGCGGCGCTCGCGTCGAGTCTCGCGGTGACCGCGGTGGTGTCGGCGCGGCTGCTGCGGGTTCGGCTGAGCGGGAGTGAGTGGGGCGCGGTCGGGGTGGTGTGCGCGGGGATGGCGCTGCTGGGGATCGCGTCCGGGACGGAGGGCGACCGGGGCGGCCCTGCGGCCTTGAAGTACGCGATGCTCGCAACATCACTGGCGGTGCTGGCGCTTGCGCTGCTGGGCGGGCGACTGCCGGACCGCGGGCGGGCGTTGGCGCTCGGACTGGGGGCCGGTCTCGGGTTCGGGGTGGTCGAGGTGGCGGTGCGGCTGATCGACTCGCTCGCGCCGTCGGCTCTGGTGGCCAATCCGGCGACGTACGCGCTCCTCGTCGGCGGTGGCGCGGCCTTTCTGTCGCTGACCTCAGCGCTGCAGCGGGGGTCGGTGACCACGGCGACCGCGGGGATGGTGATCGGCGAGACGATCGGGCCCGCGCTGGTGGGAGTGGTGTGGCTCGGGGACCGTACCCGGGAGGGGCTGGCGTGGGTGGCGGTGCTGGGTTTCGCGGTGGCCGTCGCGGGGGCGTTGGCGCTGGCCAGGTTCGGGGAGGCCCCGGCACATTCCGCTCCGCAATCGCAGTCCCGAATTCCGTAAGGGTTACTCGGGCTACTGCCGGTACAGCCCGACAGGGCGAGCCATGGCTGGCCTGCGAGATCACCGCGTACGGACAGACCTGGCGGACCCGGCGGACCGTGTATCGGGAGCGCGAGGTGTACTCCCGCACCTATCCGCTGAAGGCCGGGCCCGCCGCCCTTCACCAGCCTGCGCCAGGTGGACACCGAACGCTTCCTGCGGGCCGCGTGCGAGCGGGCGGGCGTGGAGTTCGTGTGGGAAGCGCGCGTGCAAGTGGCCGCGTTATTCGGGCAGCACCGCGCACAGCGCCTCCAGCGCACCCGCCCAGGCGTGGTCCGGCGGTGTCCCGTAGCCCACGACGAGCGCCTCGCGCTCCTCGACGACGGCCTCGGGGTGCTGGTAGCGGTGCAGGCCGTGGACCGCCAGGCCCTGCCAGGCCGCCGCCCGCAGCACCGACTGCTCGCTGCCCGGCGGGAGGCGCAGCACCACGTGCAGACCGGCCGCGATCCCGGTGGCGTGGACCCGTGGGGCCCGGCGCGCGAGCTCGGCGACGAGGGCGTCGCGGCGGCGCCGGTACCGCAGCCGGGCGGCGCGCACATGACGGTCGTAGGCGCCGGAGTTCAGGAACTCGGCGAGGGTCAGCTGGTCGAGGGACCCGCAGGCGTCGATGCCGCCCTTGGCCGCCAGCACCTCCTCCATGAGGCCGGGTGGCAGTACCAGCCAGCCCAGTCGCAGGCCGGGGGCGAGGGACTTGCTGGCCGTGCCCGCGTGGACGACGTGATCGGGGTCCAGGCCCTGGAGGGCGCCGACCGGCTGGCGGTCGTAGCGGAATTCGCCGTCGTAGTCGTCCTCGACGACCAGTCCGCCGGTGCGGCGGGCCCACTCGACGACGGCCGAACGGCGGTCGCGGTGCAGGGTGGCGCCCATCGGGAACTGGTGGGCGGGGGTGAGCAGCACCGCGTCCTGGTCGGTCAACTCCCGTGGGTCCGTGCCGCGTTCGTCGAAGGGCAGCGGCACGGTCCGCAGACCGGCGGCCGCCAGCAGGTTCCAGTGCACGTCGAGGCCGTAGGACTCCACGGCGACCGTGCGGGCGCCCCGGGCCCGCAGCACCGCGCCGAGCAGGCGCAGGCCGTGCGAGAAACCGGCGCAGACCACGATGCGTTCGGGGTCGGCGCGCACCCCGCGGGCGCGGGCGAGGTACGCGGAGAGGGCGGTGCGCAGTTCGACCCGGCCGCGCGGATCGCCGTAGTCGAGGGCCTGGTAGGGGGCGGTGGCGAGGGCGCGGCGGGCGGCCTTGAGCCACTGGGCGCGCGGGAAGGAGGCGAGGTCGGGGGTGCCGGGGACGAGGTTGTGGGTGGGGCGCCCGGGGGTGCGGGGGCGGGGTGCGGCGGCCCCGGCGGGCGCCACGACCGTGCGGTCGGACACGTGCGTGCCGGAGCCCTGGCGGGCGGTGAGCCAGCCCTCGGCGACCAGGTCGGCGTAGGCGTCGGCGACGGTGTTGCGGGCGATGCCCAGGTCGGCGGCGAGGGCCCGGGAGGACGGCAGCCGGGTGCCGGGTGCGAGGCGGCCGGTGCGGACCGCCTCGCGCAGGGCGTCGGTGAGGCCCCGCCGGACTCCCCCGCCGGTGGGTTCCAGGTGCAGGTCGATGCCGGAAGTGGCCCACGATTTCGCCATGGAAGTGGACCATACTCTTGGGCTGCCTGGCTCCTAGGGTCGAGGCATGACCACAGAGGAAACCGTCCGCTACGCCCCCGAACACCCGGCCCGTCTGGCCTGGGCCCAGCACGCCCCCGAGGTCTACAAGGCGATGCTCCGCCTCGACACGGCCGCCCGGCAGGGCCTCGACCCCAGGCTGCTGGAGCTGGTGAAGATCCGCGCCTCACAGCTCAACCACTGCGCGTTCTGCCTCGACATGCACTCCAAGGACGCCCTCGCGGCCGGCGAGAGCGTCGAGCGGATCATCCAGCTCGGCGCGTGGCAGGAGTCGCGGCACTTCTACACGGAGAAGGAGGTCGCGGCCCTCGAACTGACCGACGCGGTCACCGTCCTGACCGACGGCTTCGTGCCGGACGAGGTGTACGACCAGGCCGCCAAGCACTTCGAGGAGGCCGAGCTGGCCCAGCTCATCGCCGCGATCACGGTGATCAACGCGTGGAACCGGTTCGGTGTGACGTGCCGGATGGTCCCGGGCCACTACGAGGCGGGGCAGCACCAGTGAGCCGTACGGACGTCCTGGACCGCGCGGTCGGCCGGGCCCTGTCCGCGCTCAGCGCCGCCGCGAAGAAGGGGCTCGGCGATGCGGCCCTCGCCGAACTCGTCGTCCTCCGGGCCTCGCAGCTCAACCACTGCGCGTTCTGCCTCGACATGCATCTGACCCTCGCGCGCGAGCACGGGGTGAGCGAGCGGCAGCTGGACCTGCTGGCCGCGTGGGAAGAGGCCGAGGGCGTCTTCGACGAGCGGGAGCGGGCCGCGCTCGCGCTGACGGAGGCGGTGACCGTCCTGACGGAGTGCTTCGTGCCGGACGAGGTGTACGACACCGCCGCCAAGCACTTCGACGACGGGCAACTCGCCCATCTCATCGGCCTGGTCGTCGCGATCAACAACTGGAACCGGGTGATGGTCGCCCGCCGGGTTCCGCCCGGGGGGTACCGGCCGTGAGCAAGGTGGACGTCTTTCGCGCCCTGCACCGGGGCCGCCTCCCGGGCGATCCGCTCGTCCTGCCCGGCCCGTGGGACGCGCTCAGCGCCCGGGTGTGCGAGGAGGCCGGGTTCCCGGCGCTCGCCACGCCCAGCGCGGGCATCGCGGCCGCCCTCGGTCACGAGGACGGGTCCACGCCGGCCGACGAGATGTTCGCCGCGGTGGCGCGCGTCTGCGGGGCCGTGGACGTCCCCGTGTCGGCGGACGTCGAGGGCGGGTACGGGCTCGCGCCGAAGGAGCTGGTGGAGCGTCTGCTGGAGGCGGGGGCCGTGGGCTGCAACCTGGAGGACTCACGCCAGGGTGTCCTCAAGGACCCGCGCGAGCACGCCGACTGGCTCGCCGAAGTGCGGTACGCGGCCGGTGACCTGCTGTTCGTCAACGCCCGCGTGGACACGTTCGCCTACGGCGACGGCGACCCCGAACGGGCCATCGAGCGAGCCGCGTTGTACGTCGCCGCGGGCGCCGACTGCGTCTATCCGATCGGCGCCCCGGCGCACGTACTGCCGTTGCTGCGGTCCGGGATCCAGGGGCCGCTCAACGTGCTCGGACGACTGGACGGCAAGGGCCCCTCGCCCACCGAACTCGGTGAACTCGGGGCCACTCGCGTCACGTTCGGGCCGGGGCTCCAGCGCCGGGCGGCCCGGCAGATGCGCGAGCTCGCCGACAGCCTCCGGACCTAGGCGGGTTCAGGACAGCCACGCCTTCCAGGTGGACTGGTGGCTGTCCACCCACTTCTTCGCCGCTTCCTCCGGCGTCAGCTTCTGGTCGGCGATCATCAGGGAGACCTGGTTCTGGTCCTCGGTCGTCCACTTGAACTTCTTCAGGAAGGCCGCCGCCTTGCCCCCGGACTTGGCGAAGTCCGTGTTGAGGTACTTCTGGAGCGGAGTGTGCGGATAGGCGCAGGCGACCTTCGCCGGGTCCGCGTCGCAGCCCTCCTTGTAGGCGGGCAGTTTCACCTCGGTCATCGGGACCTTCTCGAACAGCCACTGGGGGGCGTACCAGTAGGTCAGGAAGGGCTTCTTCTCCTTGGCGAACTGCTTCATCTGGGTGATCTGCGCGGCCTCCGAACCGGCGAACACCACCTGGTAGTCCAGGTCCAGGTTCTTCACCAGCGCCTTGTCGTTGGTGACGTAGGACGGGGACCCGTCCATCAACTGGCCCTTGCCGCCGCTCTCCGCCGTACGGAGCTGCGAGGCGTACTTGTTGAGGTTCTTCCAGTTGGTGACGTCCGGGTGCTGCTTGGCGAAGTACGTCGGGACGTACCAGCCGATGTGGCCGGTCACGCCGAGTCCGCCGCCCGCGGTGATCGTCTTCTTGTCCTTGACGTACCGCTGTTCCTGCTCGGGGTGGCCCCAGTCCTCCAGGATGGCGTCGACCCGGCCCTGGCTGAGGGCGTCCCAGGCGGGCACCTCGTCGACCTGGACGGTGTCGACGCGGTAGCCGAGCTTGTGCTCCAGGAGGTACTGGGCGACGGCCACGTTGGCCTGTGCGCCGACCCAGGACTGCACGGACAGGGTCACGCTCTTGGCGCCCTGGGCGTTGGCGAAGGGCGAGGCCTGCTTGGTCATGTCGGCGGCACCGCAGCCGGTGAGCAGCAGCAGGGATCCGGCGACGGCGAGAGTACGGACGCGCATGTCAGGCTCCCTTCCCCGTGCGGCGTTCCGTCGGCTGCGTGACCCGGTCGAGCATCAGGCCGAGGCAGACGATGGCGGCGCCCGCGACCAGGCCGGTCGCCAGGTCGCCCTGGGCGAGGCCGAAGACGGTGTCGTAGCCGAGCGCGCCTCCGCCGACCAGGCCGCCGATGACGACGACGGCGAGGACGAGGACCACACCCTGGTTGACGGCGAGGAGCAACGCGGGCCGGGCGAGCGGCAGTTGGACCTGCCGCAGCTGCTGCCAGCTGGTCGCGCCGAGCGAGCGCGAGGACTCCATCGCGGCGGGATCGACCTGGCGCAGGCCCTGCGTGGTGATGCGGACGACGGCGGGCAGCGCATAGACGACGGCCGCCGCGGCGGCGGGCGCGCGGCCCACGCCGAACAGCGCGACGACCGGGATCAGGTAGACGAACTGCGGCATGGTCTGGAAGACGTCCAGGACGGGCCTGAGCATGCGTTCGACGCGGTCGCTGCGGGCCGCCGCGACGGCGGTCGCGAAGCCCAGGACAAGGGTGACGGCGACGGCCGCGAGGACCTGCGACAAGGTGTCCAGGGCAGGCGTCCACACGCCGAGCACGCCGATCGCGGCCATGGCGAGGACCGCGGTGAGCGCGGTGCGCCAGGTGCCGATCAGCCAGGCGAGGGTGGCGACGATGAGCAGCACGGACCACCAGGGCAGCCCCTGGAGCCCGTTGCGGACCGGGTCGAGGACCCAGGTGGTGAAGTGGCCGGCCCAGTCGGCGGTGCCGCCGATGACGGGAACACCGGAGTACAGGTGGTTCGTCATCCAGTCGACGGCCCGGTTGACGGGCTCGGCGATGTTCAGGGTCCAGGCGTCGGGCCAGTCGAGACGGCCCAGCAGCCGCGCGGCGACCGCCACGACGACGGTCCCGGCGAGGGCGTACGCCCAGCCCGCACGCCCTTGCCCCTCGGTGCCGTCGCCCGCCGCGCCCGTGACGCGGTCGAGGACGACGGCCAGCAGCACGATCGGGATGCCGGCCGCGAGGGCCGCGCCCACGTCGACCGAGGCGAGCGCCTGGTAGACGCGGTCACCGAGACCGGCGGCGCCGATCACGGACGCGATGACAGCCATCGAAAGGGCCATCATGATCGTCTGGTTGAGGCCGAGGAGGAGTTCCTTGCGGGCCAGCGGGATACGGGCGGTCAGCAGCCGCTGGCGGGCGGTGGTGCCGAGCGACTCGACCGCCTCCAGGACCTCCTTGTCCGCGCCCTGGAGGCCCAGGGCGGTGAGGCGGGCCATGGGCGGGGCGGCGTAGACGACGGTCGCGAGGACGGCGGCGGGCACACCCATGCCGAAGACCAGGACCACCGGGAGGAGGTAGGCGTAGGCGGGCATGACCTGCATGGTGTCCAGGACCGGGCGCAGGATCTTGTCCATCCGGCGGGACAGTCCGGCGGCGAGGCCCAGCAGGACGCCGACGACGACCGAGGCGAGGACCGCGACGACCATCAGGGCGAGGGTCTGCATGGTGGGGACCCACATGCCGAGCACACCGCAGGCGAGGAAGGCCACCGCCGTGCCCAGGGCCAGCCTGACGCCGGCGACCCGCCAGGCCACGAGGGCGCCGAAGACGGTGACACCGGCCCAGCCGGCGCCGAGCAGGACGACGTACACGGCGTGTACGGAGATCACGACCGCGTTGCTGACGTAGCCGAAGAAGTAGAGGAACAGCGGGTGGCTGTCACGGTTGTCGATGATCCAGTCGCTCGCGCTGGAGAGCGGCTTGGTCAGGTCGACGGTGAGGGCGGCCGGCCAACTGCCGCTGGCCCACTGGGCGTTGGCGAGGGGGACGAGGACGGCTGCGGCGAGGGCGATGAGCAGGAGCTTGTGGACCGCCCGGTGCTTGAGCAGACCGGTGGGCAGGGCGCGGGGCGTGGACGCGGTGACGGTAGCCATCAGACCGCCTCCTTGCGGGGCTCCGTTCCGGCCGCCCCTCCGCGGAGTTCCGTTCCGGCGACGACGCCGAGCAGGCGCTCGTGGTCGACGACGCCGAGGCACCGTCCGTTCTCCACCACGCAGGCCGGCCTGCCACTGCCGGCGACAACCTTGATCGCGTCGGCGACCACGGCGTTCGGGGCCAGCGCGCCCGGGTGGGTCGGGCCCGCGCAGTCGCCCGGCTTCATGGCCCGGCGGACCGTCATGACGTGTTCGCGCGGTACGTCCCGGACGAACTCGCGGACATAGCCGTCGGCCGGGGAGCCGACGATCTCCTCGGGCGTGCCGAGCTGGACGACCTTGCCGTCGCGCATCAGGGCGATGCGGTCGCCGAGCTTCAGCGCCTCGCTCAGGTCGTGCGTGATGAAGACCATCGTGCGGCCCTCCTCGCGGTGCAGGCGGACGACCTCCTCCTGCATGTCCCGCCGGATCAGCGGGTCGAGGGCGCTGAACGGCTCGTCGAAGAGGAGGACCTGCGGGTCCACCGCGAGCGCCCGCGCGAGGCCGACACGCTGCTGCTGACCGCCGGAGAGCTGGGAGGGCTTGCGGTGCTCCATGCCCTCCAGGCCGACCTTGCCGACGACCTCGGCGGCCCGCGCCCGGCGCTCCGCCTTGCCGACGCCCTGGATCTCCAGTCCGTAGGCCACGTTGTCGAGGACCGTGCGGTGCGGGAGGAGGCCGAAGTGCTGGAAGACCATCGCGGCCCGGTGGCGGCGCAGTTCACGCAGCCGGGACTTGTCCATCGCGCGGACGTCCTCGCCGTCGATGCAGATCGTGCCCGCCGTCGGCTCGATGAGCCGGGTCAGACAGCGCACCAGCGTGGACTTGCCGGAGCCGGACAGGCCCATCACGACGAAGACCTCGCCCTTGCGGACGTCGAAGCTCACGTCCCGGACGGCCGCCGTACAGCCCGTCCTCGCACGCAGGTCGGCGGGGTCGAGGGCGGACAGCTCGGCGTCCTCGGGGACGCGCTCCGCCTTGGGGCCGAACACCTTCCACAGTCCGTCGACGGAGAACACGGCCTGGTCCGTCGTCGGCGGCCTCTCCACGGTCGCGGTCGTACTCATCACGCACCACCTCCCAGCAGGTCCACGGCTTTCTCACCGACCATGAGCACCCCGATCATGGGATTCACGGCGGTCATGGTCGGAAACACGGACGCGTCCGCGATACGGATGCCGTCCAGGCCGCGGATCCTCAACTCGGGGTCCACCACGGCCAGTTCGTCGTCGGCGGCACCCATACGACAGGTGCCCGCCGGGTGGTACACGGTGTGCGCGACCTTGCGGGCGTACTCGCTCAGCTCCTCGTCACCGGTGACGTCGGGGCCGGGGCACACCTCCCGCTTCAGCCAGTCGGCCAGCGGTTCGGTCGCCGCGATCTCCCGGGCGATCCTGATCCCGTCGACGAGGGTGCGGCCGTCGTAGTCGTCCTCGTCGGTGAAGTACCGGAAGTCGAGGGCGGGCTTCACCTCCGGGTCCGCGCTCGTGAGGTAGAGGCGGCCGCGGCTCTTGGGCTTGGGGATGTTCGGGGTCATCGAGACGCCGTACGCCGGGCGTTCGTAGCCGAGACGTTCGGGGTTGTCGGTGAAGGGGACCTGGTAGAAGTGGAACATCAGGTCCGGGCCCGCGTGCTCGGGGTCGCGGCGCACGAACAGGCCCGCGTCGGAGTCCATCGCGGAGTTCTCGGGGATCGGGCCGTTCGTCTCCCAGACGATGACCGACTCGGGGTGGTCGAGGAGGTTCTCGCCGACGCCGGGCAGGTCGTGGACGACCGGGATGCCGAGGGCTTCGAGGTCCTTGCGGGGGCCGATGCCGGAGTGGAGCAGCAGACGGGGCGAGTCGACGGCGCCCGCGCACAGGAGGACTTCACGGCGGGCCCTGATCAGGGTCTCCTGGCCGTCCTTCGCCCGCACGTGCACGCCTTCCGCCCGCGTGCCGTCCAGCTCCAGCTTGTACGCCCAGGTCTCCAGCAGGATCGTGAGGTTGGGCCGCTCGTCCATCACCGGGTGCAGATACGCCACCGACGCCGAGGAGCGCTTGTTGTTCTCCGGGTGGTAGGCCAGGTCGAAGAAGCCGACGCCGTCGTCGAACGGCTTCTTGTTGAATCCCTCGACCCGGGGGACGTCGAGGGCCTTCTGGGCCGCGTCGACGAAGTCGCGGGCGATGGCGTTCCGGTCCTTCTCGTCGACCGGGACGATGTTGTTCTTCAGCCGGGCGTAGTACGCCTCCATCGGGACCGCCCCCCAGCCCTTGGCGCCGGCCTCCTCCCACTCGTCCCAGTCGGACGGCAGCGGCTTGAAGGCGATCAGGGTGTTGTGGGAGGAGCAGCCGCCGAGGACCCGGGCGCGGCTGTGCCGGATGTGGGAGTTGCCGCGCGGCTGCTCGGTGGTCGGGTAGTCGTAGTCGAGTTCGCCGCCGAGCAGGCCCATCCAGCGGCGCAGAGTGAGGACGTCGTCTCTGCCGACGTCGCTGGGGCCGCCCTCGATGACGGCGACGGTGACGTCGGGGTTCTCGGTGAGGCGGGAGGCTATGACGGAGCCTGCTGTTCCACCTCCGATGACGACGTAGTCGTACTCCTGTTTGGACTCGGACATGGGGGTACTCCAGGGAAGTCTTGAGGCGAGGAGAGGGGGGCGAGTGGGCTCAGCCCGCGAACCAGCGGACCGGCTTCGGCGCGAGGTTCTGGTAGACGTGCTTGCTCTCGCGGTACTCGGCGAGGCCGGCGGGGCCGAGCTCGCGGCCCACTCCGCTCTTGCCGAAGCCGCCCCACTCCGCCTGCGGGAGGTAGGGGTGGAAGTCGTTGATCCAGACGGTGCCGTGGCGCAGCCGGCCGGCGACCCGGCGGGCACGGCCGGCATCGGCGGTCCAGACGGCGCCTGCGAGGCCGTACTCGGTGTCGTTGGCGAGGGCGATCGCCTCGGCCTCGGTGCGGAAGGTCTCGACGGTGAGGACCGGTCCGAAGACCTCCTCCCGCACGACCCGCATCTCGCGGTTGCAGCGGTCGAGGACGGTGGGCTCGTAGAAGTAGCCGTCGGCGGGACGCTCGGGCGACGGCTCGGGGCGCTGTCCGCCGGAGCGCAGCACCGCGCCCTCGGCGAGCGCGGAGGCGACGTAGGACTCGACCTTGGCGCGCTGCTGCTCGGAGACCAGCGGCCCGCACTCGACACCGTCCTCGGTGCCGCGGCCGAGGCGGATCTTCGAGGCCCGGCGGGCGAGTTCGGCGACGAAGCGGTCCCGGACGGACTCCTCGACGATGAGGCGGCCGCCCGCGGAACAGACCTGGCCGCTGTGGATGAAGGCGGCGTTGAGGGCCTGGTCGACGGCGGTGTCGAAGCCCTCGGTGGTGGCGCAGGCGTCGGCGAAGACCACGTTGGGGTTCTTGCCGCCGAGTTCGAGAGCGACCTTCTTCACCGAGACGGCGGCCGCCTGCGCGACCTTGGTGCCGCTGACCAGGCCGCCGGTGAAGGAGACCAGGTCGACGTCGGGGTGCTCGGCGAGCCGGGCGCCGACGGTGTGGCCGGGTCCGGTCACGATGTTGGCCACGCCTTCCGGCAGGCCGGCCTCGACGAGCAGTTCGATGAGCGCGATGGTCGTCATCGGGGTGATCTCGCTCGGCTTGACCACGAAGGTGTTGCCGGCCGCGAGCGCCGGGGCGATCTTCCAACTGGCCTGGAGGAGCGGGTAGTTCCAGGGGGTGATCAGCGCGCACACGCCGACGGGTTCGTGGACGACGACGCTGTGGATGTCGGTCGAGCCGGCGTCGACGACCCGGCCGGGGGCCTCACCGGCGACCAGGTCGGCGAAGTAGCGGAAGGCGTCGGCGACACAGTCGATGTCGACCCGGCCCTCCTCCACCGTCTTGCCCGCGTCCCGGCTCTCCAGGAGGCCGAGTTCTTCGCGGTCGCGTACGAGAAGATCGGCGACGCGGCGCAGCAGTGCGGCGCGTTCGGCGACGGGAGTGAGCGGCCAGGGGCCCTGTCCTGAGTCGAACGCCCGGCGGGCGGCGTCGACCGCCAGGTCGGTGTCCTTCTCGTCTCCCTCGGCGACCACGGCGAACGGCCGTGCGTCGGCGGGGTCGAGGATTTCGCGGGTGGCTCCGGAGACGGCTGCGCGCCACTCGCCGCCCGCGTGGATGGTGTGCGGCTCCTGCCGCGCGTGCTGTCCGGCCATGATCGGTGTTGCCTTCCGTTCCTGTTCGGTTCCCCTGTGTCACATGGGTGTCACTCACGGGGACCGTCGTCGCATGCCCCCGCGACGCAATTGCATGCGCAATCGGTGGCCGAAAGTGTGCTGGCTCACTTAAAATGCGGGCAGAACAGGATGAAAGGGACGGAGATGCGCGGCCTGGCGTCGGTTCAGTCGATCGACGCCGCGTCGCAGGCGTAGGGCGCACAGAAACCGGAGAGAGCGGTGGTCAGGAGTTCCAGTTCGTCCTGGCCGCCGTCGCTGTCCGGGCCGTATGCGGCAATTGCGTAGATTTGGCCGTCCTGAGCGACGAACCGCTCGTCGTAGACGTGCCAGGGGCCGATGTCCGGTTCACCGCCGAGGGAGTCGGCCCGGTACTCCAGCCGTTCGCCGGTGAACCCGTCCGCCTCGACGGGCCGGAGGTCCAGCTTCTCGAAGCCGTCCGGCTTGCGGGTGTCGGCGGAGAGGTACAGCGCGAAGGATGCCTCCGGGGACTCCTCCGCGACCTGGTACACCTGCAGCCGGCGTTCGCCGTCCGGGCTGCGGTAGTTGACCACGTCGATGCCGTACTGGGACGCCACGGTGGTGCGTGCCCAGCCCGTGGGCCGGGCGATACGGAAGTGCTCCTCGTCCTCGTACAGCTCGTATCCGTCGGGGAGTTGGGGCGTCGAGGCGAGCGGGGACGCCGTGTCCTCGGTCGGCGAGGGGGTCGAGGGAGGCGGTGACCCGTCGGGGCCGCTCTGCTGCGAGACGGCTCCCGTGGGCGTCGGGCTCGCGCCGCCGGCCTTGTCGTCCTCGTCCCCGCCGCCGACGACCAGCGTCAGCACCAGGGTCACGGTGACACCGACGGCGGCAATTCCGGCGAGCGCGGACCACAGGAGCCGGCGGTCTCTCCCGGCGGGAGGCTCGGTGACGGCCGGCTGACCGGCGGTCGACCAGGCGGCCCCCGACCACTCGGCCGACGGGGCGGATCCGCCGCCGAGCTGCTCGACGGAGGACCAGCCGCCACCGGGGGCACCGGGATCGCCGGGCCCGTGCCAGGTGCTGCCGCCTCCGGCACCCGGCCAGCCGGCGGAAGGGGCGGGCGGGGGCGGCGAGGCGGGCGCGGAAGGCGCCTGCGGTTCCGCGGAGCCGGACGCCGGCGGTTCCGCGGAGCCGGACCCCGCGGAACCGCCGGCGTCAGGAACCGTCTCCGTCCCGGCCGCCGGCGGCCACACGGGCGCGGCGGACCCCGCGGAGGAAGCGGCGGTCCCGTCGGCGGACGGCATCGCGTCCGGCCGGGACGGTGGCGGCGGAGTGAGGGGGCCGGTCACCGTCCGGGTCCCGTCCCCGTCCTCCCACCGCTGCGTCTCCTCGTTCCAGTACCGCACTCCCCCGCTCATGGCGTCCCCTTCCCACTCACCGCGACCCCCGTTCGCCCCCGTGCCGGGCGGGACGGCTCACCGCGTCCTTCGCAGACCGGCACCGTACGCCCTCACAACCCCAGCAGTCCGGCCACCGCCCCCGCCGACGCGACCAGGCCGACCAGCGCCTGCGAGTCGTCCAGCAGGGCCCGCAGGCGCTCCCGGCGGGTCGGCCCCGCCTGCCCCGTGGTGACGATCTCCTCCTCCGTCTCGGCCAGCGCGGTGTCCAGCGCGGCCGTCTCGTCGGTGGCGCGCAGCCGCGTGAGGTCCTCGCGGAGTTCCCGTACGGCGGTCAGGAGCGCCTCGGCGGTCTCGTCCCGCCGGGGCGCCGTACCGTGGTGACTCTCGGCGTGCGCGTGGCTGCCGATCGCGAAGGTGCTGCCGTGGACACCGCCGCTGATGCTGACGCCTGGTTCATCCGTTGCCATGGGCGCTGGTTCCCTTCTGTGACGTGGTCCCCGCGCCACCGGTGGCGGAGAACGCGGAGGCGTGCGCGCCGGCCGCGAACGTGCTGCCGTGGACACCGCCCTCGACATGCACGCCGTTGTTGATGTTGACGATCTTCTGGACGAACTCGCCGGTCTGGTAGCCGGATTCGGCAAGCGCCGTCAGCACGCCCTGCGCGACCCGGTCCTGCACGCTCCTGAGATAGCGGTAGGCGTCCATGTCCTGGAAGAGGGACCCCTCGTCCGCCGAACCGAGCTCCCGCACCGACAGCGCCGGACCGTCGGGCAGCGCGCCCGCGTAGCCGCCGGTCAGCAGCTTCCACGCGTAGGCCACGCCCCTGCCGAGGGTGACGAGGGAGCGGGCCGCGGAGCCGGGCACCCGGGCCACCGCCCAGGCCGCCTTGCCGAGCGCGTTGTTGTGCCGGTAGGTGTGGGCCGTGCGGTCGGCGTCCTTGAAGTCCTCGCGCACCGGCAGCAGCACATGCGGGGCGATCTCCAGCATGAGCATCCGGCCCTGGGTGTGGACGCGCACGAAGACCGTGACGACCAGCTCCTCCTCCCAGCCGCCGACCCGGATCCGCAGGAAGTGCCGCCGCTTCTCGGCGCCCTCCTCGACCGCGCGCGCCCGGTGGTCCTCGAAGGCCTGCGGGTGGTACGGCGCCTCTTCACGCCGGCGCAGCCCCTCGGCGGGCAGGAACACGCACTCGTCGATCTCCATCCAGCGCAGCCGGTCGCGGACCGTGTGCCCGGCGAACTCGGAGGGCAGCCGCAGCTGTTCGAGCAGCGGGCGGATCTTCTCCAGGATCGCGCGGTTGTTCAGCGGCAGCTGTTCCTTCTTCGTCTCGTCGGGCCGCAGCTCGACGGCGAGCACCCAGGTCTCGTAGGCGAGTCCGGCGCCGCAGAAGGGGCGCTTCTCGTGGTACATGACCAGCGGGGCGTGCTGCTCGATCCGGATGCGCTGCTTCAGCCGCTGGAACCGCTGGCCCTCGGCGCGCTCGGCGGGGTCGCCGGCCGCGTCCGGGAAGCGCTGCGGGGAAAGTTCGGCGCCGACCGCCCGGGCGAACTGGCCGCGCTGCGCGGCCACGCACACCGCGATCAACGCGAAGATGACGATCACCAGCCAGGCCTGGAGCGGCCCGATCAGCCCGCTGACCCCGTCGAAGTCGGGGAACAGCAGATCGGACGGGCTGGACGAGTCGCCGTAGGAGCCGTACGAATCGCCGTAGCCGTACGAGTCGCCGAAGGACCCCGAGCCGCCGTAGGACGACGAGTCGTCGTCGCCTCCGCCGAACGCGACGACGAGGGCCAGGACGAGGAACGTCCCGAAGATCAGACGTCCCCACCAGCGCATGACGAAGGCCGGCAGCCGCCGGTACAGCGGCGGGTTCGCGCCCTTGCCCCGGACCCAGGAGGCGGCCGCGAGCAGCAGGCTGGGGCCGAGGAACGCGAACAGCAGTCCGCCGGTCAGGGGCAGCCCGATCACCCACAGGCCCAGGATCAGCCCGGCCCACAGCAGCTCCTGGCGCCGGGCCCGCAACGCGTGCGCGAGCACCCGGGCCGCGTCGAGGCCGAGCGAGGGCGCCACGATCCGCTGTTCGTTCAGGTGGAGCTGCTCGATGACCCGGTCCCGGTAACCGGAATCCAGATAGGTGCCCGCGCAGAGCAGCCGGGTGGCCTCACTGGCGTGCGGCGGCGTGGCCGGGCCCGGTGGTGCGGACTGCGGCTGCCGAGGCACAGATGTAGTAGTCACACGACTCCCCCGATGCGTGCAAAGGCCTTGCTCACGTCACTTGTTGACAAACCATCAGCATAGAGGTGCGGGTGGGGACAGGAAACCGGAATGCCCGATGTATGGACGCCGGCGCGATCCTTTGACTAAAGTCAAAGATTATGGATCCGGTGTCGGCACAGCACGTGGCGGAGTTCCGCCGCTTCAACCGCTACTTCACCCGCCGTATCGGGGCCCTGGACGACCACTACCTCGGCCAGGACCGCCCGCTCGGCGAGGCGCGGCTGCTGTTCGAGATCGGCGAGGGGGTCTCGCTGCGCGAGCTCAGGACCCGGCTCGGACTGGACGCCGGATATCTGAGCAGGATGGCGAAGACCCTCCAGGCCCAGGGCCTGGTCCGGATCAGCGTCCACCCGGACGACAGCCGGCTGCGCATGGTCGAGCTGACCCGCGCCGGACGGACCGAGCTCAAGGAGCAGAACCGCCGCGCCGACGCCCTCGCCGCCGGACTGCTCGACGGACTCACCACGGCCCAGCGCGACCGGCTCACCGAGGCGATGAGCACCGCCCAGCGCCTGCTGCGCCTGGCCGCCATCACCGTGGCCCCGGTCGACGGCGCCGCCCCCGACGCCCGCGCCTGCCTCGACGCCTACGCCGCCGACATCGACGCCCGCTTCCCGGAGGGCTTCGACAGGTCCGACCTGGTGCGCCCCGAGGAGGTCTCCGGGGAGGCGGGCGCGTTTTTCGTGGCGTACGAGGAGGGCCGTCCCGTGGGCTGCGGCGCGCTGCGCCGGCTGGAGCCGCGGGTCGGCGAGCTCCGCCATGTGTGGGTGCACCCGGACGCCCGCCGCCTGGGCCTGGCTCGACGTCTCCTCACCGCCCTGGAGCGGGAGGCCGCCGCCCGCGGCTTCACGGTCCTGCGGCTCGACACCCACGCGTCCCTCACCGAGGCGCAGGCGATGTACCGGTCGGGCGGTTACACGGAGATCCCGCCCTACGCCGATCACGTCTACGGCGACCACTGGTTCGAGAAGCGGCTGTCCGGCCCGGCGAGCTGACCGCCCGACCACTGGGTGAGCAGTTCCCGCACCGTCCGCCGCAGCCACGCGTGCGCCGGGTCGGCGTCGTGCCGCGGATGCCAGGCCAGCCCCAGCCGCAGCGGCGGCAGTCGCAGCGGCACGTCGAAGGTGACCAGATCCAGCGCGGCGGCCAGCGGCAGCGCCCAGGAACTGATCAGACCGACCAGGTCGGTGTCCCGGATCACGAACAGGGAGGAGGGGAAGGTCCCGACCGCCCCCACCACTTGGCGCTCCAGGCCCAGTTCGGCGAGCGCCTCGTCAACCGGCCCGCGCAGCCTGCCCCGCCGGGACACGCTCAGGTGACCGGCCGCCGTCGCGAACCGCTCGGCCGTCAACTCGCCTTCCAGCAAGGGGTGCCCGGCCCGTACGACCCCCACCATGCGGTCCTCTAGGAGGGTCTCCACGTGCACCTCGGGGGCCGCGACGCCGACGGCGCCGATCTCCAGGTCGGCGGTGCCCTCGCGCAGGAACGGGGCGTCCACATGACTCTCGGCCAGGAACCGCAGGCGCACCCCCGGCGCCTCCGCGGCGGTCCGCACGAAGAGCGCCGCACCGCAGGCCGCCGCGATGGTGTCGGACCCGAGGACCGTGAACGTGCGCTCCACCGTGCGCAGATCGACGTCCCGCCCCTGGGTGAACAGCGCCCGCGCCCGCTCCACCACCGCGCTCACCTCGGCCCGTACGGCCAGCGCGTGCGGGGTCGGCACCATCTGCCGCCCGGCGCGCACCAGCACGGGATCACCGAGCGCCTTGCGGATCCGGCCCAGGGTGCGGGACATCGCGGGCTCGGAGAGATGGAGCCGCCGGGCCGCGCCGCCCACGCTCTGCTCCTCGAGCAGCACGTCCAGGGCGACCAGCAGATTCAGATCCAGTTGCGTCACACGCATCGACCCCTTGCATAACTTGCACTGGAGTGCAGGACCCCCCGAGCCTACGGTGACAGGGCATCCACACCGACGCCCCGCTCCCCGGAGGAGCCATGCCCCCGCACGCCCTGAAACGCTCCACCCTCCTCGCCCTGTGCGCCTGCGTCCTCGTCGCCCAGAGCATGGTCGCCGCCATCAACCTGCTGATCCCGCAGCTGAGTTCGTCCTCGCTGCACCCCTCGTCCACCGAGATCCTGTGGACCGTCGACACGTACGTCATCGTCTTCGCCTCCCTCCTCGTCCCGGCCGGCGCCCTCGGCGACCGCCACGGCCAGAAGGGCGCCCTGCTCGCGGGCCTCGGCCTCTTCGCCGCGGGTGCCGCCACCAGCGCCCTCGCGCAGGGCCCGGCGCTTCTGATCGCGGGCCGGGGCGTCTCCGGGGCCGGGGCCGCGCTGATCACCCCGGCCACCATGTCGATTCTGCTGCGCCTCGCGGGTCCCGGGGGACGGGCCCGGGCGATGGCCTCCTGGACCCTGGCGATCGGTCTCGGCGGCATGCTGGGCAACCTGGGCGGCGGCCTCGTGGGCCAGTTCCTCACCTGGCGGGCCCTGTTCGCGCTCATGGTCCCGCTCGCCGCGCTCCTCGCCGTCACCGTCGCCCTCACCACCCCGCGCACGGAACGCGCCCCGCAGCACCGCCTCGACCCGCTCGGCACCCTGCTGCTCACGGCGGGCCTGGTGGCCGTCCTCTTCGGCATCATCGAGGGCCCGGTGCACGGCTGGACCTCACCGCGCATCCTGACCGCCTTCGCGGCCGGCGCGGCCCTCGTGACCGCCTTCACCGCCCACTCCCTGCGCTCCCGCACCCCGCTGTTCGACCCGCGCGTCTTCGCCTCGCCCCGGCTGCGCTCGACCACTCTCGGCCTGGCGACCGGCTTCTTCGGCCTGTTCTCCCTCTTCTATGTCAACTCCCAGTACCTGCAAGGCGTGAAGGGCTACGGCCCCGCCGTCACCGGGATGGCGATCCTGCCGCTCATCGTGGGCATGGCGGCACTGCCGAGGCTGGCCGCACGCTGGGCCGGGCGCCCCCTGCCCGTCATCGCGACCGGTCTCGCCCTCATCGGCCTCGGCCTGCTGGGCGTGTCCACCGTGGACGCCGGGACGCCCTACCCGCTGTACGCCTGCTGGCTGCTGGTCGTCTCGGCCGGTACCGGACTGTCCATGCCCGCGCTCACTCTGGGTGTCGCCACCGCGCTCCCGCCGCACCGGGCGGGCCTCGCCTCGGGTCTCGGCACCTCGGCCCGCGAAATCGGAGCGGCCCTCGGGGTCGCCGTCACCGGCACGGTGCTGGCCTCCCACCCCGACCTCTCGCACGGCATGGGCCCGGCGCTGCGCACGGTTGCCGTGCTGGTGCTGGTGTGCACGGCGGTCGTGGTCCTCGGGCACCGCGACCGATCCGGAAAATCGCGTACTATCGCGTTCAATCGGGAACGAGTACTATCGCGTTCGGCCCGTCACTGAAGGGGCGGTCCAACCACCCCAGTCTGCTTCCCAGTTGACCCGAGGAGCCGCCGTGCCCTCTTTTCTGAACCCGGTCTTCGGCCTGCTGATGCTCCGCGCGGGCGTCGAGGGCGACACCGCCACCGGTCCCGAGGTCCGACGACCCGGGGAGCAGAGCGCCGCCCCTCGGCCGTACGTGCGCAGGCGGGCCAGGAGGCACCCGGTGCGGTCGGGCTGTGTCTCCTGGGCGACGCGGGACCGGGATCGGGAGCGGCGTCGGCGCGCGGCGTCGCGGTGGGTCGGCAGGTGCGGGTCGGCGGACCCGAGGGGGCGTTCACGCGCTGCCCGGCACCGCCCGCCGTGCCCTCTCCGGTGAAGGCCACCGGCTCAGCGGCACTCCGTGTCCGCCGGACAGAAGGAGGCCAGCGCCCTGGTGAGCGGCTCGCGCACCAGGGCGGGTGTGAGGGAGGCGGGTCCGGTCGCGCGGATCGCGTAGAGCGTGCCGTCGGCGGCCTGGAAGCGGTGGTCGACGACCTGGCGGGCGCCGAGGCCCGAGTCGTCGTAGCGGTAGGCGAGTTCGGCCCAGGTGGTGCCCATGGCGCGGTCGAGGACCTGGTAACCGGGCTGGCGGGCGAAGCCGTAGCCGGGGTCCTTCTCGGCCAGGTCGAGGGACTGGGCCGGGGTGTCCTCCGCGATCCGGAAGACCTGGAGCCGGCGGCCGTCGGCGGGAGCGTCGTAGACGACGACAGGAGCGAACCGGCCCTGCTTCTCGGTGCGGGTCCAGCCCCGGGGGACGTCGACGGAGTAGCCGACGGGGTCCTGGACCCTGCGGTATCGCGAGGCGGGGGAAGCGGAGGGCGACGGGGACGAGGGCGCCGTGACGCCCGGCACCGGACCGGCGCCCGTGCGGGTACCGGATCCGAGGGAGGTGTCCCGGAGCAGCCACCAGACACCGACGCCGACCGAGACCCCGACCAGGACGGCCACCGCGAGGGCGGCCAGCACCCGCAGGACCCGATGGGGCGCGTGCGCGGGACCCGGGGCAGCCGGCGTCACCGGGGTCCAGGGCGGGACGGGCGAAGCCTGAGTGCGGGCCGTCGCCCAGGGCGGCGCGAACGAGGTCTGCGTCTCCGCGGCGGCCCAGGGCGGAGCGGCCCCGGTCTCCCCCGAGCTCCAGGCCGACCGGCCGCTCTCCTCGCTCGGCCCGTGTCCCGCTCCGGAACCGGAGCTGTGGCCGTTCCAGCCGTTCATCGCGAACCCCCCGAATCACCCCACCGGGCAAGGCTTCGACCGTAGGGCGAAAAACGGCCACGGGCCCCGTTCCGGAGGGAACCGGAACAGGGCCCGTGCAGGCTCGTGACAGAGCTGTGGAGAAAACTCAGATGAGGCCGAGCGCGCGGACCGCCTCGCGCTCCTCCTCCAGCTCCTTCACGGAGGCGTCGATACGGGCGCGGGAGAACTCGTTGATCTCCAGGCCCTGGACGATCTCGTACACGCCGTCCTTGGTGGTGACGGGGAAGGAGGAGATCAGGCCCTCCGGGACGCCGTAGGAGCCGTCCGACGGGATGCCCATGGAGGCCCAGTCACCGTCCGCGGTGCCGTTGACCCACGTGTACACGTGGTCGATGGCGGCGTTGGCGGCCGAGGCGGCGGAGGACGCGCCACGGGCCTCGATGATCGCGGCGCCGCGCTTGGCGACGGTCGGGATGAAGTCCTCGGCCAGCCACTTCTCGTCGTTCACGGTCTCGGCGGCGTTCTTGCCGGCGACCGTGGCGTGGAAGATGTCCGGGTACTGGGTGGCGGAGTGGTTGCCCCAGATGGTCAGCCGCTTGATGTCGGCGACCGAGGTGCCCGTCTTCTTCGCCAGCTGGGTCAGCGCGCGGTTGTGGTCGAGGCGGGTCATCGCGGTGAAGCGCTCGGCCGGTACGTCCGGGGCGGCGGCCTGGGCGATCAGCGCGTTGGTGTTCGCCGGGTTGCCGACGACCAGGATCTTGACGTCGTCCGCGGCGTGGTCGTTGATGGCCTTGCCCTGCGGCTTGAAGATGCCGCCGTTGGCCTCCAGGAGGTCACCGCGCTCCATGCCCTTGGTGCGGGGACGGGCGCCGACGAGCAGACCGACGTTGGTGCCGTCGAAGGCGACGTTCGGGTCGTCGGTGATGTCGATGCCCTGGAGCAGCGGGAAGGCGCAGTCGTCGAGCTCCATGGCGGTGCCCTCGGCGGCCTTGAGCGCCGGGGTGATCTCCAGGAGGCGAAGCTTGACCGGCACGTCCGCGCCGAGCAGCTGGCCGGAGGCGATGCGGAAGAGCAGGGCGTAACCGATCTGGCCGGCCGCGCCGGTGACGGTGACGTTCACGGGAGTGCGGGTCATGGCGTTCTCCGTATGACAGCTGGCGGTGGGGCGTCCCTGCCCCGGACGTTTGATCGATCTCTCGGCATCAAGAGATCTCCAGCGGTCAGGCTATCGCGCATCCGGGATCCCGGACGTCCGGCCCCGTGTGGCCCAGCCCACACACCGCTGACCCGACAGAAAAGGCGGCCGCCCGTCCGGGAGAGGGGGGACGGTGGCGGCCGCCGTATGGGGGTACCGTTTCCGGACTCCCGTGGGGGTACGGGTTCGCGTGCCCCGGTTTCACGGGCTCATGCACATCCCGCGGGGATTCACCCTCCCGGGGCGCGGGCGGCCCTCGTTCAGCCCGTGCACCCCCGCTGCCCGGAAGCCAGCGTCACGCACGCCTTCGCCTCGCCCGCGTCCTTCACGGCGACCATCGGCGTGTAGGCGATCGTGTCCCCGGCCTCCGTGATGCTCCCGCTCCGCTCGACCGCCTTGCCGGCGCTCACCTCGACCTTGTCCCCCTGCCCCGCCTGGGTGACCCGCCCCCAGGCCGCCCCGCAGGTCTCGCTGTAGCGCACCTCCACCACGGTCGCCCCCACCGTCGCGGTCCTGGCGGTCGTCACCAGGTTCCCGCTGCACCCCATGGCCTCGGCGTCCTTCCCGGTGCACCCCTGGCCGCTGCACTTCACCCCGGCGGGCAGCGAGACGGTCGTACTCGCGGACGGCGACGGCGACTTCTCGGCCTGGTTCTTCTTGTCCCCGCCCGGGTCGGTCAGGAAGAACACGGCGGCGACCACGACCAGCACCCCGACGACTCCCGCGAGGAACATCGTCAGCCGCCGCTTCCCCGTGCCGGAACCGCCGGAACCGCCGGAACCGCCGGAGCTGCCGGGGCCTCCGGAGCCGCCGGAGGCCCCGTCCCCGGGACGGGCGTCCTGCGGCTCGTCGTACGGCCCGGGCGCCCCCGGTGTCCATCCCGGACCGCCGGTGGAGACGGGCGCCGCCGCGGCCGTACGTCCCGCGGCGGGCTGCGCCGGCCCCTGGTAGCCGGCCACACCCCAGGAGTTCCCGCCCGAGGAGCCTCCGCGCGCCTCCAGGCTGTCGGCTTCCGGAGCAGTCGGCTGGGGCGGCACCGTAGGTGCGACTCCGGCCGGTCCCGCCACACCCGGCGTCGCCGTCGCGCTGCCGCCCCTGCGGGCCGCCTTGCCGCCCTTCGCCTTCGCGGGCGGGGCGCCGAACTCGCCGAGCGCGGCTCGCGCCTGGGAGATCCGGATGGCCTCCATGGTCATGTCGTGGCGCATCTCCGAACGGCTCCAGGCGCGTTCGGCGAGCTCCCACATCGTGGTCAGGTGGACGGGATTGGTGCCGGTGACCTCGGCCAGGGCGACGATCGCACCCTTCGGCGCGAGCAGCCGGCCGTTGAGATAACGGTCCCAGGACGTCTTGCTGTAACCCGTGCGGTCGGCGACGGCCGCGATACTCAGGCCGCTGCGGTCCACGAGCCGCCGCAGCTGGCTCGCGAACTCCCTGACCTGCGGATCCAGTTCATCCGGCAAGGCCCTCCAACGAGGCATTGCTCCCCCTCTTTCCCCCCGGTCGGTGCTGGCTGTTCCCCGCTCTTCCCCGCGCCCCAAGGATCTCAGCTCCCCGGGCGGGGGCGCACGGGAGCATCCGCAAGTTCGACACGTTAGCCGTGCGGTCGAACAGCTCCATATCAAATACGCAAACTTGTCGATACATCGTCACAGGTGGAACACACCGGAAATAACGGCCGCCACGGAAGTCACCGGATCACCCAGAGGCCACGGCACCGGCCAACCCGAGCAGCAGGACGAGGACGAGCAGCAGCGCGGCGGCCAGCAGGAGCCGGTTCATGCCGCTCGCGCGCTCCTTGGCAGGCTCGTCCCACCACGGCAGCGTCGGATCGTCCTCGTACCGTTCGCTCTCCTCGCCCTTCTCGCCCTCGGCGGCTCGTGCGGATTCCGCCGCCGGCCGGGGCCAGGCCTCGACCGCCAGTTCCGGGGCTGGGTGGCGTTGAGATAGCGGTGCCAGGAGGACTTGCTGTACGCGGTGCGGGCGCCGAGCGCGACGAGGCTGAGCCCCGTACGGTCCTTGAGCTGCCGTAGCTGCTCCACGAAGTGCCGCACCTCCGGCGGCAGATCGTCGGGCAGCGCCTGCCAGCCACTCATCGTCCACCTCCGCGGCGTCCTACCTGCTTCCCGGCAATTGACGACGTCACAGGCCTGATCGGTTCCTGGTCCGGGGCCGGCTGTGGCAGGTCGGGCACACCGTGCCGGAACCGTCACCGCTGTGCCACAGCGAACGGACAGCGGTTGAACAGGCGGTTCGCAGCGCGGGAGGCTGGAGCGTGACGACGGCCCGTCCCTCATCGGGGGTGGGGGCGGACCGCCGTCCGTGCCACATCGGGTCAGCTGCTGCTGACCGTGAAGTGCAGGGTGTCCTTGAGGAAGGGGATCTCCAGCCACGGGTGCGGCTGCACCATCATCGCCAGCAGGACGATCGCGGTGCCGAGCACGCCGTAGGTGGCGATGTCGGTGAAACGGGAGCGGACGGCGAGCATGCCGACGCCTGGCAGCAGCCAGCGCAGCACCGCACCGGCGAGCAGGGCGATACCGATGAGCAGGGTGCCGTAGCGGAACTGGTCGAGGGCGGTCAGCAGCAGGCCGAGTCCCACCACGGCCAGCACGGTGAGCACCGGCCACTGCCGGGCGGGCGCCGGAGCGTCCCGCGGCGCGGCGCGGCCACCGCCCTCGGGCCGCGCGGTGTCCCTGGTGAACAGCGGAAACCGCCGTGTCGCCCGCCGCGGCCGCCCGTCGATGTCGGGCGCACTGATCGGATCCCGCACGACGAGCTCGTCCTGCGCGCTGGCGTCCGGCGCGACGTCGACCCCACCAGCCTCGCCCGAGGAAGCGCGCGCCCTACGGGACTCACCCGACGCAGCCGACCCCACACCCACCTCCTGAGAACCCCGCGCCACAGCCGCCGGCCCCTGGGACCCGGCGTCCTCCGCACCGAGCTTCCGATGCCCGCGCGCCTCAGCCGACTCATCAGCCGGCTTCCGCGCCCCGGCCGACTCCGTAGAACCCTGCGCCTCTGCCGGCTCCGCATCCGGCTTCCGTGCCCCCGCCGACGAGGTGTCCGCCTCCTGGGAGTCCCGCCCGGCGGGGGCCCCCGCGGTGGCCCCCGTCGTCGCTCCCCGCTTCTCGGGGCCCCGTGCCTCAGCCGACACTGCGCTCCGCCGCCTCGACCACGTTGACGAGCAGCTGGGCGCGGGTCATCGGGCCGACGCCGCCCGGGTTCGGGGAGATGAAGCCGGCGACCTCGGCGACGCCGGGGTGGACGTCGCCGACGATCCGGCCCTCGGCGTTGCGGGAGACGCCGACGTCGAGGACGGCGGCGCCCGGCTTCACGTCCTCGGGGCGGATCAGGTGGGCCGAACCGGCGGCGGCGACGATGATGTCTGCGCGCTTGAGGTGCGAGGACAGGTCACGGGTGCCGGTGTGGCACTGGGTCACCGTCGCGTTCTCACTGCGCCGGGTGAGCAGCAGCGGCATGGGGCGCCCGATCGTCACGCCACGGCCGACGACCACCACCTCGGCGCCCTTGATCTCGACGCCGTAGCGACGGAGCAGGGTCAGGACGCCGTTGGGGGTGCAGGGCAGCGGCGCCGGCTCGTTGAGGACGAGGCGGCCGAGGTTCATCGGGTGCAGCCCGTCCGCGTCCTTGTCCGGGTCCATGAGCTCCAGGATGCGGTTCTCGTCGATGCCCTTCGGCAGCGGCAGCTGGACGATGTAACCGGTGCACGCCGGGTCGTCGTTCAGTTCGCGGACGACCGCCTCGATCTCCTCCTGGGTGGCCGTCTCGGGCAGTTCACGCTGGATGGAGGCGATGCCGACCTCCGCGCAGTCCCGGTGCTTGCCGGCGACGTACTTCTGGCTGCCGGGGTCGCTCCCGACGAGGATCGTGCCGAGGCCGGGCGTGACGCCCTTCTCCTTCAGCGCCGCCACGCGGGCGGTCAGATCGGACTTGATCGCGGCTGCGGTGGCCTTGCCATCGAGAATCTGGGCGGTCATGACCCCATCCTCCCGGATGACCCGGCCCCGGTTCCAATCCGGGTTCCACCAGGGCCCCGTCCAAGATCGGCGAGGTTGCACTTGCACAACACCTACCGAATGGGTCTGGACAACAACACACCTGCCTAGAACGATGTCTGGCGCAGTATCGCGGTTGATGTTCGGGGGGCAGACCGCTCATACCATGACGTTCCTCCGCGCAGTCCGCATTGTCCCCAGCTCGGCCGACGGAGGATCGCCATGAGTTTCGGCTCGCCCAACAACCCTTACGAAAAGCCGCAGAACCCGCAGAACCCCCAGCAGCCGCCGCAGCAGCCCGGCTACGGCTATCCCCAGCAGCCTCCGCAGTCGCAGCAGCCCGGTTACGGCTACCCGCAGCAGGCCCCGCCTGGTGTGCCGCCGCAGCAGGGCTACCCCCAGCAGCAGGGATACCCGCAGCAGCCCGGCTACGGCTACCCGCAGGCCCCGCAGGTCCCGGCCTCCGCCTACGGCTACCCGCAGCAGCCGGGCTACGGCGCCCAGCCGCCGTACGCGAACTGGGGCCAGCGCTTCCTGGGCACCCTGGTCGACATGCTCGTGTTCGCGGTTCCGTACATCCTGGTCATCGTCGGCGCCAACGCCAAGACGGCGATCCTGTCGGTGATCGGCGGCCTCGCGCTCCTCGGTCTCGCGATCTACCAGCTGATCATCGAGGGCAAGAACGGCCAGACGCTCGGCAAGAAGGCGCTCGGCATCCGTCTGGTGCGGGAGAGCGACGGGCAGCCCCTCGGTGTCGGCATGGCCTTCGTGCGCCGTCTCGCGCACTTCCTGGACAGCCTCGCGTGCTACCTCGGCTGGCTGTGGCCGGCCTGGGACGCCAAGCGCCAGACGTTCGCCGACAAGGTCTGCTCGTCCATCGTCATCCGTACGAACTGAGCACCGCTTCACCTCGGTCGGGGGCGGATCCTCACGTCTCCTTCTCGCCTACATTCCCCGGGGCCGTGTCACGGCGTGACACGGCCCCTTGTTTCGCGGTCCCGGCCGCCCTGTACGAGCCCCGGCCGCACGGATCGCGCCCCGCCTGGACACGGGCCTGCCGGGCGACCGCCTGGCGCTGATCGCCGCCGCCTCGGGGCCGCCCCAGGCACCCGGGTGGCCGTGCGCGCCCGCCCACGATCCCCCGTATCCCGGCACTCCCCGGCAGCGGGGCGCTAGCCTCTCCTCAGTCAACTGGTGTGACGCCAGTGCATGTTGAGGAACGAAAAGGCAGGTCGGGGGGACCGTGACAGACATACCGGCGGCCGGTGACACCGCGCTGCGGCAGGCGGGCGCCGTCCCGCTGCTGCCCGCCGACCCCACACGCATCGGGCCCTACGTCCCGCTCGGGCTGCTCGGCAGCGGCGGCATGGGCCGGGTCTATCTGGCCCGGCGCGCCGACGACGCTCCCGGGCTCGCCGCCGTGAAGGTGATCCGGCCCGAGTACGCCGAAGGCCCCGACTTCCGGCGGCGGTTCGAGCGGGAGGCCGCCGTGCACGGGCGGGTCCGCACCCCGCGGGCGCCGCATCTCCTCGGCACCGGGTTCGACGACGCGCTGCTGTGGATGGCCACCGAGTACCTGCCCGGCCTCAGCCTCGCCGAGGCGGTCCGCGAGTGCGGGCTGCTCGAGCCGGCCGGGGTGTGGCGGCTGGTGGCGGAACTCGGGGAGGCCCTGTCGGCGCTCGCCGCCGCCGGGGTCGTGCACCGGGATCTCAAGCCGTCCAACGTGATCCTGTCCCCTCGCGGCACGCACGTCATCGACTTCGGCATCTCCCGCGCGGCCGACAGCAGCGCGATCACCACGACCGGCAACCGGGTCGGCACGGCCGCGTACATGGCGCCCGAGTATCTGCGCGAGGGCCGCTGCGACGCCGCCTCCGACGTGTTCTCCCTCGGCTGCACCATCGTCTACGCCGCCACGGGCCACGCCCCCTTCGGCGACGGGACCGGCGTGGACGTGATGCACCGGGTCGCCTTCGAGGCGCCCGACGCCGAGGTCATGGCCGACATCGCGGCGTCGGACCCGGCGCTGGCCGCGCTGCTGTCCGCCTGCCTGGCCAAGGACCCCGCCGGGCGCCCCGGCCCGCGGCAGCTGATCGACGCGGCCACGGCCGCCGGGCACGGCCGGGCGTCCGACTGGCACGAACCGCTGGCCGTCCGGCTCCGTGACCGGCAGCGGGGGTGCGCGGCGCTGGAGGGCGTGCCCGTCCGGCAGTCCGCCCACTTCCGCACCCCTGTGGAGCCGGTGCTCGCGCCGGTCACCGGACCGGCCACCGGGACCGGCGGACGGCGAAGGCCCCTGCTGGCCGCCGTCGCGGGGATCGCCGTCGGGGCCGTGGCTGTCGGTGCGTTTCTGCTCACCCGTCCGGGCCTCGACTCCCCCGCTGCCGCCGCCCCGACGAGCGCCGGCAGCGTCACCGCCGCCACACCGACCTCTTCGGGGCCCAGCGCCTCCGCCTCGGCCTCCGGCAAGGACGACGGCGAGAAGGAGAAGGGGAAGGAGAAAAAGAAGGAGAAGAAGGACACGAGCGAGGTGCAGACGGCTGCCCCCGAGGAGAGCAACAGCACCCCGTCCGCGGCGGCCGCTCACGGCGGCGGCAGCGCGGGCGGTGGCAGCAGCACCACCCCCACTCCCACCGCCACCGTCACGAAGACGGCCGCGCCCCCGGCCACCCCGTCCTGGATCTCCGGCTGCACCTACTACTCGGGCACCGAACTCACCGACTACGGCGACAAGGGCCAGCGGGTCGTCCAGGTGCAGTGCATGCTCACCAAGCGCGGCTACAGCGTGGGCGGTTCGGGCGTGGACGGCGAGTTCGGCAGGGACACCCAGTCGGCGGTCAAGCAGTTCCAGAGCGCCAAGGGGCTGGAGGTGGACGGCCAGGTGGGGCCCAACACGTGGGCGGCGCTGCGCAGTTCCACGTAACGCCGCCCAGGTCGGTGTTCCGGTTCCGTCAGTGGAAGAAGTGCCGCGTCCCCGTGAAGTACATCGTGACACCGGCCTTCTTGGCGGCCTCGACGACGAGTTCGTCACGGACCGAGCCGCCCGGCTGGACGACCGCCTTCACACCGGCGTCCAGGAGGACCTCCAGTCCGTCCGGGAACGGGAAGAAGGCGTCCGAGGCGGCGTACGAGCCCTGCGCGCGCTCGGCACCGGCCCGCTCGACGGCGAGCTTCGCGGAGTCGACGCGGTTGACCTGTCCCATGCCGACGCCGACCGAGGCGCCGCCCTTGGCGAGGAGGATGGCGTTGGACTTGACGGCCCGGCAGGCCCGCCAGGCGAAGGCCAGCTCGGCGAGTTCGTCGGCGCCGAGTGCCTCGCCGGTCGCCAGGGTCCAGTTCGCCGGGTCGTCGCCCTCGGCCTGGAGGCGGTCGGTGACCTGGAGGAGCGCGCCGCCGTCGATGGGCTTGACCTCGGCGGGGTGCGCGGGCGCGGCCGGGGCCTTGAGGACCCGGATGTTCTTCTTCTTGGCGAGGGCTTCGAGGGCGCCGTCCTCGTAGTCGGGCGCGACGATGACCTCGGTGAAGATCTCGGCGACCTGCTCGGCCATCTCCTTGGAGACCGGGCGGTTCACCGCGATCACACCGCCGAACGCCGACAGCGGGTCACACGCGTGTGCCTTGCGGTGCGCCTCGGCCACGTCCGCGCCGACCGCGATGCCGCAGGGGTTGGCGTGCTTGATGATCGCGACGGCCGGCTCGACGTGGTCGTACGCGGCACGGCGGGCGGCGTCCGTGTCCGTGTAGTTGTTGTACGACATCTCCTTGCCGTGCAGCTGCTCGGCCTCGGCGAGGCCGACGCCCGTGCCGTCGACGTAGAGCGCGGCGGGCTGGTGCGGGTTCTCGCCGTAGCGCAGGGTGCTCTTGCGCTCCAGGGCCGCGGCGATGAACTCGGGGAACGGGGAGTCGTCCGCGGGGGCGTAGGCGTTCGCGAACCAGCTCGACACCGCGATGTCGTACTCGGCGGTGTGCCGGAAGGCCTCGGCGGCGAGCCGCTTGCGGGAGGTGAGGTCGAACCCGCCGTCCTTCACCGCGGTCAGGACGTCGGCGTACCGCTCGGGGCTGGTGACGACGGCGACCGAGGGGTGGTTCTTGGCGGCCGCGCGCACCATGGACGGCCCGCCGATGTCGATCTGCTCGACGCACTCGTCGGGAGTGGCACCGGAGGCGACCGTCTCGCGGAACGGGTAGAGGTTGACGACGACGAGGTCGAAAGGCTCGACACCGAGCTCCGCGAGCTGCTCGCGGTGGCTGTCCAGGCGCAGGTCGGCGAGGATGCCGGCGTGCACGCGCGGGTGCAGGGTCTTGACGCGGCCGTCCAGGCACTCGGGGAAGCCGGTGAGCTCCTCGACCTTGGTGACGGGGACGCCGGCGGCGGCGATACGGCCCGCGGTGGACCCGGTGGAGACGAGTTCGACGCCGGCCTCGTGCAGCCCGCGGGCAAGCTCCTCGAGCCCGGTCTTGTCGTAGACGCTGACGAGCGCGCGACGGATGGCCCGCTTGCCGCTCTCGATGCTCTCGGCGGTCACTGGATAACTACCTTTCGTCCCTCAATGCGATAGCCGTTGCGGGCGAGCCGCCCCACGACCTCGACGAGCAGCCTTCGCTCGACTTCCTTGATGCGCTCGTGCAGAGCGCTCTCGTCGTCCTCGTCCCGGATCTCCACCACGCCCTGGGCGATGATCGGTCCGGTGTCGACGCCGTCGTCGACGAAGTGGACGGTGCAGCCGGTGACCCTGGCTCCGTACGCGAGCGCGTCGCGCACTCCGTGGGCCCCCGGAAAACTGGGCAGCAGCGCGGGGTGGGTGTTCACGAACCGCCCGCCGAAGCGCGCGAGGAACTCCTTGCCCACGATCTTCATGAACCCGGCGGACACCACGAGGTCGGGTTCGTGTGCGGCGACGGCCTCGGCGAGGGCGGCGTCCCACTCCTCGCGGGTGTCGAAGTCCTTGACCTTGCGGACGAAGGTCGGCAGCCCGGCCCGCTCGGCCCGCGCGAGCCCCTCGATGTTCTCCCGGTCGGCTCCGACGGCCACGATCTCGGCGCCGTAGGCCTCGGTGCCGGTCGCCGCGATGGCGTCCAGCAGCGCTTGGAGGTTCGTACCGGATCCGGAGACCAGCACGACCAGGCGCTTGACCTGCCTGGCCTGCTCGGCCACGGGCTTGGCGGCCACGGCGGGGGCCCTTTCTCGGGGGAGCGTTTGTACGGTCGTACGAATGCTTCGAGCCCCGGGATACGGGGAAGTCTACGAAGCGGCCGAACGTCAGCAACGATACCGGCACACCGGGAGGCCCCCACGGGACGGGGGCGTGGCCGGAAGGTAGCGTCTGCGAGGACCGGTCCGGGAACGCGGGTGGTGCGTGGTGCGTTCACGGGATGAGGCTCGCGCCGAGGGCCCACCGAACCGTTCGCTCCACGTAAGCCATGGCAAGCCACATCCTCAAGGGGAAGACGCTCACTTGATGTCGGACCGCAGCCTGCGACTCCTCCCGCTCCCCCAGCAGTCGGTGCAGGAAGGGGAGCACAGCGGCATGCTGCTGCGGGAACAGCCCGCCTCGCCGCCGGACGCCCCTTCCTCCGAGAAGAAGTCCGGTGAGAAGAAGTCCGGCCGGCGGAGCGACCAGGGGCAGGGCGGTACGGCCGAGGACGACAACCCCTTCGCACCGCCGCCGGAGGGCACTCCGGACCGCCCGTGGCAGCCGCGCCGCCCAGAGGGCTCGGACGGCGATCAGGGCGAGGGCTCGGACCGGGGCGAGGGCGGTGGCCTGACCCCGTGGGGCAGCCAGTGGAGCGACCGCCAGCCGGGCCGCTCCGACGGCCGCTTCGGCGAGCGCCCGGGCGCGGCACCCGGTGGCGGGCCGGAGGGGCAGGGCAGCGCGGGACCGGGTCAGCGCTGGGATCCGACGGACCCCTCCCAGCGCCGCGCGCGCTACGCCCTGCTGTGCGGCATGTGGGCCTTCTTCTTCGTCCTGTTCGGCTGGCCGTACGTGAGCCTGCTGCTGGGCGCACTGGCCCTGTACTGGGGCATCAGCGCTCTGCGCGCCAAGCCCCGCACCGCGGACCCCGACACCCCCGCCCCGCCCCAGTCGGGCCGCCCCCAGTCCACCGCGGCCATCAGCGGCCTGGTCACGGCGTCCCTGGCCATCCTCCTGGTCGCCGCGAGCTTCACCGCGAGGCTCGTCTACAGCGACTACTACACCTGCACCAACGACGCCCTCACCAACGCGGCCGAGAAGTCCTGCACCGATCTCCTCCCGAAGGAGCTCCGGAGCTTTCTGAGCACGAACGGCTGACGCCGGGGCGCTGACGGGGGGTCAGTCGGTGGCCGGGGGTTGCTCGGCGGGCTCCTCCGGCGGCGTGGACGCCTCCTGCAGTGCCGCCCAGCGGGTCTCGCGGAGTGCGTCCTCGTACCAGGGCGTCGACGAGGGCACCGGCTCTGCCGAGGGCGCGGGGGGCAGGCAGCCGTACGGCTCGAAGGCGTCGTCCCGGTCGAAGGCGTCGTCCCGGTCGTAGGCGTCGGCCTGGTCGTAGGCGGCGACGTGCTGCCGGGCGGGCGTTTCGGCGATGTGCCGCGGGGCGGGCGTTTCCACCGGTCCGGCCACGGGCTTCTCCGTCCGCTCCGCCTTCTTCGGCCGGTGGAACAAGGCCCCCGCCGAGGACAGCCGCACCCGCAGCCCGCCCCTGGTCCGGCCCCGCCAAGCCCGTACCGCCAGCGCCACGGGCACACCCACCGCCGTGATCCACCCGACCACCGCCGCGCCGACCTGCCACCACACCGGCCCGAACCGGGCCAGCACCCCCACCCCGAGCGGTCCGCCGGCCAGCGCCGCCAGCGCGGCGACCGCGCCCGCGCACAGCACCGCCGCCCGCACCACCGCGCCCGCCGTCCGCCCCCGCGACCATCCCGCGTCCGCGGCCCGCCCCACGAACCAGCCCACCGCCACCCCGGCCACCACCGGCACCGCCCCCGCCGCCCAGTGCGCCGGCCCGCCGGTCCCGGCCTCGGGTACCGCCGCCAGCAGCGGAAACGGCGGCAGCAGCGGCGCAGGATTTGACGACACCGGCCCCACGACATGGCCCGCGCCCAGGACGAACCCGGGTCCGGCGGCGTACCCCGCCGCCCACACCGCCGCGTTCGGCACCAGCGTCAGACACAGCAGCAGGACGGCGAACCGTCCCGACCATCCCTCCGTCAGCTGGAAGAACGACCCCCGCATCGCACCGCCGTGCGCCACCAGCGACACCGCGAGCAGCACCGCCCCGCCCCCGAGGAGCACGCAGACCCCGGCCCCCGCGGCTCGTGCCGCCGCGGACAGCCGGGCCCGTGCCTCCGCCCCGAGGACGAGGCGCCGCACTCCGGCGGGCAGCAGCACCAGCACGTCGTCCAGGGCCCCGGCGGGACGGCCGTACGCCGTCCACACCCCCGCGCCGGCCGCGCCCATGACGACGACCGGCAGGCCCGCACAGGTCCATGTCCACGAGGGCCGCAGCGCCCCGCCGGACGCGTACAGGGCGACGACGGCGCCGACGGCGAGGTACCCGAGCACGACCCCTGACCACGCCGTCCGTCCGGACGCCTGCGGCGGCTCCTCGTCGCCGGAGGCCACGTCCCGCGCCGCCCGGTGCACCAGCCACAACGGCAGCGCGAGCAGCAGCAGCGGGGTGACGCCGACGGGGGCCGGAACACCGGAGAGCGTGTCCGTCCGGACCAGTTCGGCCCCGTGCGCGAGCAGCCACAGCGCCGCGGCCACGTGCAGCGCGCCGCCCGGACCGTTGTCGGGGTACGGCGAACTGATCCACAGCACGATCACGAGCACGGCGAACGAACCGAGCCCCAGCCCGGCGGCCACCGCACCGCCCAGCAGGCTGGCGGCGAGGCCGGGCGTCCGGTCGCGCAACCGGGTGAGCAGGGGCGACAACGAGCGGCGGCGAGCGGTCATCTGGATCACGACCGCCATGCTCCCAACGACACGCGCTTTCTCGTCGTAACAGGCGAACCCCCGATGTGTCGCTCAATATACGACTATGTACTTTTTCGCACGAAGGGGCGCCCTGTGACGCGGGATCAGGTCGCCCAAGGGGCCGGCGCAACCGGCGAGCTGACGGCCGCTCAGCAGGAGCACGAGGAGCTCCCGGCCACCCCCCTGACACCGGCTCAGGCCTTCGACGCGCTGTACACGTTCTGCGCGCCCGCCCTCGTCCGGCAGACCTACCTGCTCACCGGCCGCCGCGAACTCGCCCGCGAGTCGGTCGAACGGGCCTTTCAACTCGCCTGGCAGCGCTGGCCCGAGGTGGCCGTGGACCGGGATCCTGCGAGCTGGGTCCGGATCATGGCGTACGAGTACGCCCTGTCTCCCTGGCACCGCCTGCGCCCCCGCCACCGCAACCCCGACCCACCCGTCGCCGACCCGCCCGACCGCGCGCTGATGGCCGTACTCCTGAAACTCCCGCCACCACAGCGGCGCACCCTCCTGCTGTACGACGGTGTGGGGCTCGACCTTCCGGAGACTGCGGCGGAGACGGAGGCGAGCACCCCGGCGACGGCGTACCGGTTGATGAACGCGCGCGCGGCGATCACGGCTCGGCTGCCCGACCTGGCCGACCCGTCCGAGCTGCACGAGCGCCTGGCCCTGCTGGCCTCCACGCAGCGGTTGCGGGCCGCGCAGCCGCCCGCGGTGCGCACCGGGAGCGAGCGCCGGGCACGCTTTTGGACCCGGGCGGCGATCGCGTTCACGGTGGCGCTGATCGGCACGACGGCGCTGACGCTGCGGACGGCTCCGACGCACTACGAGCCACCGGTGCCTCCGGGGGCGGAGGTTCAGGGGGTGCCGCCGCGGGTAGGACAGGGGCCCTTGTCGGAGGCGGAGGAGTCGCTTCGCGACAAGCTGCGGGAGTCCATGCTGAGCGGTCCGGAGAGGCTGGCACCGGTCGGTCGTTGAGCGCAGGCCGACCGGAGCTCTTTCAGGGGCGCGGGGCTGTGTCCATGTGCGGCCCCGTCGCGTGGGCGCGACCAGCCACGACGCACCCGCAGCCGCAGCCGCAGCCGCCGGACGACCCTCCCCGGCACCCCGTAACGCGCCGACGGGCCCGCCCCGAGTGACGGAGCGAGCCCACAGACGTTCAGCTGGGTACCGTTCAGCCGGCGAGGATCTCCCGCGCCAGCTTCGCCGTCTCGGTCGGCGTCTTGCCGACCTTGACGCCGGCGGCCTCGAGGGCCTCCTTCTTCGCGGCGGCCGTGCCGGAGGAGCCGGAGACGATGGCGCCGGCGTGGCCCATGGTCTTGCCCTCGGGCGCGGTGAAGCCCGCGACGTAGCCGACGACCGGCTTGGTCACGTTCTCCTTGATGAAGGCCGCGGCCCGCTCCTCGGCGTCGCCACCGATCTCACCGATCATCACGATCAGGTCGGTGTCGGGGTCGGCCTCGAACGCGGCGAGCGCGTCGATGTGCGTCGTACCGATGACCGGGTCGCCACCGATGCCGACGGCGGAGGAGAAGCCGATGTCACGCAGCTCGTACATCATCTGGTACGTCAGCGTGCCGGACTTCGAGACCAGGCCGATGCGGCCCGGCTTGGTGATGTCGCCCGGGATGATGCCGGCGTTCGACTGGCCCGGGGTGATGAGACCGGGGCAGTTCGGGCCGATGATCCGGGTCTTGTTGCCCTGGGACACGGCGTACGCGTAGAACGCGGCCGAGTCGTGGACCGCGATGCCCTCGGTGATGACGACCGCGAGCGGGATCTCGGCGTCGATGGCCTCGACCACGGCCGCCTTGGCGAAGGCCGGCGGTACGAAGAGGACGGACACGTTCGCGCCCGTCTTCTCGATCGCCTCGGCGACGGTGCCGAAGACCGGGATCTCGGTGCCGTCGATGTCGACGGAGGTGCCCGCCTTGCGGGGGTTCACGCCACCGACGATGTTGGTGCCGTCCGCCAGCATGAGCTTGGTGTGCTTCATGCCCGTGGCACCGGTCATGCCCTGGACGATGACCTTGGAGTCCTTGTCGAGGAAGATAGCCATGGCTTGTCTGTCCCTCTTCCCTTACTTCGCAGCCGCGAGCTCGGCGGCCTTGTCGGCCGCGCCGTCCATGGTGTCCACGCGCTGCACCAGCGGGTGGTTGGCGTCGGAGAGGATCTTGCGACCCAGCTCGGCGTTGTTGCCGTCGAGACGGACGACGAGGGGCTTGGTGACGTCCTCGCCCTTGTCCGCGAGCAGCTGCAGCGCCTGGACGATGCCGTTGGCGACCTCGTCGCACGCGGTGATGCCGCCGAAGACGTTGACGAAGACCGACTTGACGTCCGGGTCGCCCAGGATGATCTCCAGGCCGTTCGCCATCACGGCCGCGGACGCGCCGCCGCCGATGTCGAGGAAGTTGGCGGGCTTGACGCCACCGTGCGCCTCACCGGCGTACGCGACGACGTCCAGGGTGCTCATGACGAGACCCGCGCCGTTGCCGATGATGCCGACCTCGCCGTCAAGCTTGACGTAGTTGAGGTTCTTCTCCTTGGCGGCGGCCTCGAGCGGGTTGGCCGCGTCCTTGTCCTGGAGGGCCTCGTGTCCCGGCTGACGGAACTCGGCGTTCTCGTCGAGGGAGACCTTGCCGTCCAGGGCGATGACGTCACCGGAGGCGACCTTGGCCAGCGGGTTGACCTCGACGAGGAGGGCGTCCTCCTCGATGAAGGTCTTCCACAGGGTGACCAGGACGTTCTCGACCTTGTCGGCGACCTCGGCCGGGAAGTTCGCGGCCTCGACGATCTGGCGGGCGACCTCGGGGGTCACACCGACGTTGGCGTCGATCGGCGTCTTGGCGACGGCCTCGGGGCGGGTCTCCGCCACCTCCTCGATCTCCATGCCGCCCTCGACGGACGCGATGGAGAGGAAGGTGCGGTTGGCACGGTCCAGGAGGAAGGAGACGTAGTACTCCTCCACGATCTCCGGGGCCGTCTCGGCGATCATCACCTTGTGGACCGTGTGGCCCTTGATGTCCATGCCGAGGATGTTGGTCGCGTGCTCGACCGCCTCGTCGGCGGTCGCGGCCAGCTTCACGCCGCCGGCCTTGCCGCGGCCGCCGACCTTCACCTGGGCCTTGACGACGGACTTGCCACCGAGGCGCTCGGTGGCTGCGCGGGCCGCCTCAGGCGTGTCGATGACTTCACCGGCCAGCACCGGTACATCGTGCTTGGCGAAGAGGTCCCTCGCCTGGTACTCGAACAGGTCCACGCGCTTCCGTCCCTATCAGTGATCTCGCGGTTCGTTGTCTGCGTGGGCGTGCCGCGAGGGCAACGTGACGTCCGACCGCTGTCTGTCACAAGGGAGGCGCACACGGTGTCCGAGCGCGCGGCATGTCCGTCTCGCAGGTTATCGCTGCTTGCCGGGGGCCCCTAAATCGAGGGTCACACCTGAGCGGTGATACCTGTCACATGATGCCTCGCTCACTGGCACGGCGTGCCGTGTGTGAGGTCGCGGGGAGGCTTCCACGGGGGCATGGGGAGGGCCTCACCAGGATGGGGTTGTCCCGGTGAGGCCCTTGTACAGCCCCTCTTCCACGTTCCTCAAGGGGCCTGGGCGGTAGATCCCCACCCCAATGGGGACCTCTTCGCCCTGTCCGTGAGGTTCCGGCAGGACAGACCGACGGCTTTCGGCCGTCCGGGGCCCGTCACCTCACGAAGTCGATGGGTGGGAGGTGGTCAGACGCCGTACGGGAGCTCCTGCGCGTAGCCGGGCGTGACGGACTCCGCCACGCCCAGGGCACCGGTGACGGCGTGCCCGGCGAGCGGTCCCGCGGTGTCCTGGACGGTCCCGGTCAGGCCGCCGGCGAAGGGGCCGACCTGACCCGCGACCGGGGCGGCCTCGCCGGCGACGCCGTACGCGAAGGGCGTGACGTCGCCCGCCACGCCGTACGCGAGCGTCGTGGCGCTGCCGGCGACCGGCTCGACCGTCCGGGTGACGGTGTCCACGACGGGCCGGACGGCCCCGGTGACACCGTCCGCGAAGGCCGGGACCTCGCCCGTGACGCCGTACGCCAGCTGGGTCGTGCGGCCCGCCACGCCGTACGCGAGCGGCGGGACGTCCCCGACGACTCCGGCCGCGAAGGGCCGGACGTCCCGCGTGACGCCGTACGCCAGCGTGCTCGCGTCCGCGACGGCCTGCCCGGCCACCGGCACCACGCCGTGCACGGCGGTGTTCACGACGGGGGGCAGCACGGCGTCGGTGGTGTCCTGGGCGACCTGTCCGACCAGGCCGGTGGCGTAGGGCGGTACGTCGGCGACGACACCGTCGGCGACCGGGAGCACACCGGCGACCGTGCCGGTGGCGTACGCGGCCACGCCGTGCTGGATCGCCCCGACTCCGGCGACCGCTCCGCCGACCACGGGTTGCACGCCCTGGACGGCGCCGCCCGCGAGCGGGGACACGTCTTCAACGAGGCCGTACGCCAGCGCGGTCGCCGCACTCACGGCGTGCCCGGCGGTCTGCGCGACCGCACTCACGGTGCCGTCGGCGACCGGGAGCACACCGGCCACCGCGCCGGTGGCGACCGGGGTCACCCCGCCGACGGTCCGCCCGACGGCGGGCGCGACCCCTTCGGCGACCGGCACGACCCCGTCCACCGCCTGCGCGGCGACCGGCACCACGCCGTCCACGGTCGCCGTCACGACGGGCGGCACGACGGCGGCCACGGTCTCGTCCACGACGGGCGTCACGGCGCCGGGGACGTCGGCGATCCGGCCCTGCGTCGCGGTGAGCGTGGCCCGCGCCGCGTCGGCCGCGCCCGTCGTGATTCGGCCCGCGCCCGCGAGGGTGTGCTGCTTCTTCGTCCGTACGACGCCGTCGACGCCCTGCGCCTGGGCACGCGCCGCCGTCTGGACGCCCTGGAGCTTCGTCTGGGCGCCGGCCAGGGCCTGCTCCACCTCGGGGGCGAAGGCGGAGAGGGGGCCGAAGAGGTAGTCGACGCCGTGCTGGGGGGCGGGGGCGGTGGGTGTGCCGGGCGTGGTGGGTACGGCGACCTCGGATGCCTTGGCGGCGGCTGCCTGAGCGGCGTTGGCCTTCGCCTCGGCCTGCGCGGCCCGGGCCGCCCTCGCGCCCTGGATGGCCGCGGCGCCCTTCACCTTGGACACCTGCGAGGTGACGGTGGTCCTGGCGTCCGCGTGACGGTGGGGCGTGGGATCGGTGGTGTCGGCTGCCGCGTTCGTCGCGGTGTCGGTGGTGTGGGTGACGGTGGTGGTGACGCCGGAGGCGACGCCGTCGAGGTTCCTCGCGGTGTCGGTGGTGTCGGTGACGGTGGTGGTGACGCCGGAGACGACGCCGTCGAGGGTGTCGGTGACCGTGGCGGTCGTGTCGGACGCCGTGTCCGTCGCGGCGAGGGAGACGGCCGGGAGCTCGTCCGCGCTGGCGGCGGCGGAGCCGAGCGCCCACGCACCGGTGACACCGGCGGCTATGACGAGGGAACGGCGGATGTTCTTGTTCATGAGTGCGTCAGATCCCTGGATCTTTGGGGGAGCCTGGAGAGGCATGGGGACATCCGGAGCCACAGGGCTCCAGGGGGATCCGTCCGGAGATCAGAGAAGTTCTGGGGGTGTCCGAACGGCCGGGACAGACCTGTTCCGCCCCCGCGCGGCAAGTCGGCGGGGAGGGGAGGTCTGCCCTAGCCGGGGAAGACGGGGATGTCCCGGTGCCTGTCCCGGGTCCCGGCCGCGTCGACGCTCGCGGCGGCACCGGGCACGAGCCGCAGCGGCGCCCGGTGGTGGGGGGTGACGGCATGCGCGTCGCCGTGTCGCGACGAGCCGTTGTCCACTGCCGACTTGCCGCTCAGGGCTCCGCCCGGGCTGTCGGAGGGCGCCTGGTGCGCGGGCATGTGGGCGGTGGAGGTGGCGCGGTGGGCGGGGTGATGCGTGACGAGCTCGGTCACGGTGCCGTGGCCGGCGAACCGCGGCCCGAACCCGACAGCGCCGCCTGCGGAGCCCTCGTCACCGGCCGGCTTCCGCGCCGCCTGATCACCCGGCTGGGGCTGTGGTGCCGAGGTGACCGGCGCGGGCGCGGGCAAGGTCTGACCCGGGGTGCCGGGCAGGCCCGGCACCGTGGGCACACCCGGCACCGTCGGCAGGGTCGGCCACGACGGGACCTCCGGGAACGAAGGCAACGTCGGCCAGTCCGGTTGCGTGGGCTGCGCCGGTATCCCGACCGTCTCGGTCAACCCCGTGGTCACCGTCTCGACCAGATCTCCGACGGGCTGCACGACACCGGTGACCACGGCCCCGACGACGCCCTCGGTCACCGGTCGGAGCACCTTGTCGCCGACCGGGTGGGTGAGAGTGTCAGTGCCGGGCTCGGAGGCGGTCGACTCGGGGACAACCGGCCGGGGAGCGCTGCCCTTTGCCGCGTCCGTGCCTGTGTCCGCGTCCGTGTCCCGGGCCCTGTCCGCCCCCGTGGCTGCGGCTGTGGCTGTGGCTGCGCCCGTGGGGGTTGCCGTCGGCTCGGCCGGGGGGTTCACCGGCTGAGCGACCGTGCTGCCCGGCAACGCCCCGATGCCGTCCGCCGCGTGCGCCTGCTCCCCGCAGAGGAAGCCGAGCACGAACAACCCGCCCACCAGCAGCCCCACTTGCAGCGCTCGCCGCCCGACCACCGCGCGCAGCACGCGCACAGTGGCACCGGGAAAGGCTGCTGACCAGGTCAAGAGGGGGCGGGTCCTTCCGTGCGACGGAACGAAGCGAAACGGAACCGACGTGAATCCGAATGCGGGTGAAAACGAACGGAGTTGAGACGGAACAGGGGTGAAACGGAACAGAAGCGAAAGGGAAACGGAGGGGAAGGGTGAAGACTATGGAGAAGCCGATCCTTGCACGGGGTGCCCGAGGTCGCGCAAGTCCCCTGTTACCGATGCGTAGGCATGTCCGTTTTGCTGGGCGGAGCCGCAGGTCACCGGGTCGACAAATCTCCAGGGGGTGGCTCGGGTTCACACCGGGTCCGGTATCGGAAGCGGACGCTTCTCGATGGCCGCCGCCATCACCTCGGGGAACAGGTCGGGAGTGCAGGCGAAGGCCGGTGCGCCCAGCGCGGCGAGCGCGGCCGCGTGCTCCCGGTCGTAGGCGGGCGCACCCTCGTCCGACAGCGCGAGCAACGTCACGAACTGCACCCCGGACGCCTTCATCGCCGCGACCCGCTTGAGCATCTCGTGGCGTATGCCGCCCTCGTAGAGGTCGCTGATCAGCACCATCACCGTCTCCGCCGGCCGGGTGATCTGCGACTGGCAGTACGCCAGCGCCCGGTTGATGTCCGTGCCACCGCCGAGCTGCGTGCCGAAGAGCACGTCCACCGGATCGTCGAGCTGGTCGGTGAGGTCGACGACCGCCGTGTCGAAGACGACGAGCCGTGTGTCGATCGACCGCATGGACGCCAGCACCGCCCCGAACACGGACGCGTAGACGACGGACGCCGCCATCGACCCCGACTGGTCGATGCAGAGGACGACCTCCTTCTTCACCGACCGGGAGGCCCGGCCGTAGCCGACGAGCCGCTCCGGCACGATCGTGCGGTACTCCGGCAGATAGTGCTTGAGGTTGGCCGAGATCGTGCGGTTCCAGTCGATGTCGTGGTGGCGCGGCCTGTTGATCCGGGCACTGCGGTCGAGGGCACCGGTGAGCGTGGCACGGGTGCGGGTGGCGAGCCGCTTCTCCAGGTCCTCGACGACCTTGCGCACGACGGCACGTGCCGTCTCCTTCGTCGTCTCCGGCATCGCCTTGTTGAGAGAGAGCAGCGTGCCGACCAGGTGTACGTCGGCCTCGACCGCCTCCAGCATCTCCGGTTCGAGCAGCAGGGCGGACAGCCCGAGCCGGTCGATGGCGTCCCGCTGCATGACCTGGACGACGGAGGAGGGGAAGTACGTCCGGATGTCCCCCAGCCACCGCGCCACGGACGGCGCCGAGGCCCCGAGCCCCGCCGAACGCTCCTTCCCCGCCTGCCCCTTCCCGTCTCCCCTCCCGTACAGCGCGGTCAACGCCCCGTCCATCGCGGCATCCCGGCCACTGAGCGCGCACCCGGTGCCGTCGGCCGCCTCCCCGCCCAGCACCAGACGCCACCGCCGCAGCCGCTCGTCGGCGGGGGAGACCGGAGTGGTCGAAGTTCCGGCCTGGCCCGGTGTCGTGGCCGCTTCTGCCGCAGCGTCAGCCGACTGCCCTTCGGCCGGGACGGCACCGGAGGCGACCGCCTGGACCCGCACCGGGAGCGGAGCCGGGGCCTGCCTCAAGACCTGCGCGGGGATCTTGGCCGCCTCACCCCCGGTGTCCGACCCCTGCCCGTCGGTCCTCGGCGCCCCCGGTGCCGTCACGTCGTTCGACTCGGTCGTCATGCCCCTACCCCCGTCCGGAACCGGTCCCAGAGCGGGACCACGGCCACGCTCGTCACCGAGCGGCGCTTCGTCCGGGACCCGGTCCTCGTCCCGGGTGCGCCTCCGCGCCCGTCCCGGACAGCGGCGGCTGTCCCGTCGGCCCCGCCCCTCGGTGTCCGCGATACCTCGGTCGTCATCCCGCCACCCCCGCAAGGTCGTTGTCGTCGGCGTGCGCCCGGTCGTCGTCGTGGTCGTCGTCCAGACCGAGCAGCAACCGCACCACCGGCAGCACCGCGTCGGCCCGGTCACTGTCGAGGCCGGCCCCGAAGCCCGGTATCCCGGAACCAGCTCCCGCCCCGCTTCCCCGCTGTCCCGGACCCCGCCGGACCAGTTCACCCAGGGTCCGGCGCACTCCCGGCTCGTACGCGGAGAACGTGCGCCGCAGCAGCGGCAGCACATCGGTGAACGCCTCCGCCGACACCCCAGTCAGCCAGACATCGACCAGCCCGAGCAGCCGCTCGTCGTGCACGAAGAGCATCCCGCCGCCGGATCCGCCCCCTACGAAACCCTCGATCCACGCGGCCGCGTCCCCCGGCTCCGTCCCCGGCGACAGGACGAGCCCCATGAGCCGTGCCGCCTCGTCCTGCGCCAACTCCCCGTCATCCAGCAGCAGTCGCACAGCCCGCCCCCGAATGACACCGGGCACGCTGTCCCGCAGGGACAACACCTTGAGCACGGCCTGCCAACGGCCACGAAGGCCACGGTGAGCCGGAGCAGGCGCATCACCCTCGCGGCCCTGCCCCGAGCCAGAGCCAGAGCCCGAGCCCGAGCCCGAGCCCGAGGAAGCGTCCCCCGGCGCCGCCACCTCGACCAGCAGCCCCACCGCCCCGTGCACCGCGTCCACATGGCGCCGCATCTCCTCCGCCGCCTCCGCGTCGAGCGCGGCGCAGGCCGGAGGCAGGCCGACGAAGACCCGCTCGGCGAGGCCCGCGGCGACCTCCGTCAGGGCGCCGGTGTCGGTGCCGCGCACATCGCCGTAGCGCAGGGACCGGACGAGGGCCGGCAGGGCCTGGGCGAGATGGCCGACGTCCGCGTCCAGCGCGGCGCGGTCGGCGAGGATCTGCATCACCGTGGGCAGGGCGTCCGGGAGTTCGGCCAGCAGACAGCGCTCGGCGAGGGCGGTGACGTCCGCGAGCCCGGACGCGGAGACGGCATCCGACTCCGCCTTGGCCGTGGCGGCGGCGAGCACGGTCGTGCCCCACACCCCCGCCTCGGCGACCCGCACCGACAGCTCCGGCTCCCACCGCAGTCGCCACGTCTCCCGGAACGTGCCCGTGCTCCCCCGCGAGGCCGCCGGCTCACCCCACGCCACACCCAGGAGCCGCAGCCGGTGCAGCAGCCTGCTGCGCCCCGCGTCGTTCTCCTTGCGCAGGTCCAGCTCCAACTCCCGCTCCAGGGCCTCCGGTGTGAGCCGCAGCCGCCGCTGGCTGCGGTCGAGGTCCCGCTGCAACGGCACCGCGGGCGCCGCCTGCGGCACCTCCCCCAGGACGTCCCCGACCACCAGCCGGTCGTGCACCAGCGCCAACGGCACGTCCGAGCCCTCGCACATGACCGCCCGCACCGCGTCGGTCGTCTCGCTCAGGCCGGGCAGGGGGCGGCCACGCATCGCCGCGAGCGTCTCGGCCAGCCGTACGGCCTCGATGACATGCGCCGAGGACACGATCCGGTCCTCGTCGCGCAGCAGCCCCGCCACCTTGGTCAGCCACCGCTCGACGGGCCGGTCCGGCGCGCCGAACAGGTGCCCGTACCAGCCGGGCGAGTCGATGCCGGCGCCGTAGCCGCTGCGCCGGGAGAGCCTGCGGTGCGTCCACGGCACCCATGTCATGTCCGCCTTGACCTTGGGGAGTCCCTTCAGCAGCGCCTTGTCGGCGGCGACCGTGCTCTTCCGCCGCAGCGCGGGCACGTGCCACGCTCCGCACACCACGGCCACGTCGTCCCCGAACTCCCGCTGGGCCGCCCGCACCTGGAGCCGCATGTACGCCTCCCGCACGAGGTCCCGGTCGTGCCCGCCGGTTCCGTACGTCTCCCGCAGCACCCCCATCGCCTCTTCCAGCACGGTGAACGGCTCGAACACCTCCCCCTGCCCCGCGCTGCGGTGTTCGACGACGTCCTCCCACCACCGCTCGGGATCGTCGTATCCGGCGGCCTCGGCGAGCACCCCGAGCGGATCGACACGGACGGCGTCGTGAACCGCGAGCCCGTCGCCCGGAGCGGCGTCCCCGTCGGCGGGCTCCCCCGTCCCGTCCGCGCCCCGACCGTCCGTGCCCCGACCGCCCGGTGCCTCGGGCCCGCTCGTCTCCGGCGCCTCGGCGGCGGGTTCGTCCGATCGGTCCGCCGGCCCTTCGCCTGCCTCGTCTCTGCCCCACGCCAAGGTGTGCGTGGCCGGCAGGTCGATGAAACGGGCCGGGACCTCGTGGTCCAGCGCCCAGCGGATCGCCACCCACTCCGGGGAGAACTCGGCCAACGGCCAGAACGCCGAACGGCCGGGCTCGTCCACGGCATGGGCGAGGAGCGCCACCGGTGGCCGCATGTCCTCCTCGGCGGCCAGCGGAATCAACGCGTCGGCCTCGGGCGGTCCCTCGATCAGCACGACCCGGGGCCGGGCCGCGTCCAACGCCGCTCGCACGGCCCGCGCCGACCCGGGCCCGTGATGGCGCACGCCGAGCAGCAACGGCCCCGCACCGGCTGCCCGCCCCCCGTGAACGCCGTGGCCGGACGCCTCCCCGCTCCCGGACATCCCGCCTCCCTCCGTCCACTCGCCCGCCGACCCGTGAGCGTGCCTCTCCTTCTCGCGCCCGGCTCCATCGCCCCGCACGGCACCCTCGTCGGCCGTCGCCCCGGCGCCGGCCGCCCCCTCGGGCCCGCCGCTCCCGACCTCACCGACCTCCGTCACAGCGTGCTCCTCCCCTGCGAGGCCACTTGGAGTCGTCCTCGCCGGCCATCCCGGCCCGGTCCCCGTCGCCGTACCGCTCAAGGCGTGTCACAGTCGTCCCCCTTCGCCTCTGCTCTCCCAGCAGCCCGCCCCGAAGTCGACTCCCCCGGTCGTCGTTCACGCGCTGACCTCCCGGCAGGCCCGGTAGAAGTCCTTCCAGCCGTCTCGCTCGCGGACGACCGCCTCCAGGTACTCCTGCCAGATGACCCGGTCGGCCGCCGGATCGCGGACGACTGCGCCGAGGATGCCCGCGGCGACGTCTCCGGCCCGCAGGACGCCGTCGCCGAAGTGGGCGGCGAGGGCGAGACCGCCGGTGACGACGGAGATGGCCTCGGCCGTCGACAGCGTGCCGCTGGGTGACTTGAGCTTCGTACGGCCGTCGGACGTCACCCCGTCACGCAGCTCGCGGAAGACCGTCACGACACGGCGGATCTCGGCGATGCCGTCGGGCGCGGCCGGCAGGTCGAGGGAGCGGCCGATCTGGTCGACGCGGCGCGAGACGATGTCGACCTCGGCCTCGACACTCTCCGGCAGCGGCAGCACGACCGTGTTGAAACGGCGGCGCAGGGCGCTGGAGAGGTCGTTGACCCCGCGGTCGCGGTCGTTGGCCGTGGCGATGAGGTTGAAGCCGCGGACCGCCTGCACCTCCGAGCCCAGCTCCGGTATCGGCAGCGTCTTCTCGGACAGGATCGTGATCAGCGTGTCCTGCACGTCGGCCGGGATCCGGGTCAGCTCCTCCACCCGCGCCGTCATCCCCTCCGCCATGGCCCGCATCACCGGGCTGGGCACGAGGGCGTCGCGGCTCGGGCCGTGGGCGAGCAGTTGCGCGTAGTTCCAGCCGTACCGGATCGCCTCCTCCGGTGTGCCCGCCGTGCCCTGCACGAGCAGCGTCGAGTCTCCGCTGACCGCAGCGGCCAGATGCTCGGACACCCAGGTCTTCGCGGTACCGGGCACGCCCAGCAGAAGCAGGGCGCGGTCGGTGGCGAGGGTGGTGACGGCGACCTCGACGAGGCGCCGCGGGCCCACGTACTTCGGGGTGATCACCGTGCCGTCCGGCAGGGTGCCGCCGAGGAGGTACGTCGCCACCGCCCACGGCGACAGCTTCCAGCGGGCCGGGCGCGGTCGGTCGTCCTGCGCGGCCAGCGCGGCGAGCTCACCGGCGAAGGCTTCCTCGGCATGCGGCCGCAACGCCTCGGCCGGCTCTCCCCGCTTCGGCTCCACGGTCGTCGGTTCAACGGACACAGACATGGCTGAGGCCCCCTCCAGCTCGGCCGGTTCGGATCTGTCACCAACCGTGCACCACGCCACTGACAATGCGATCCGACCTGCGCAAACGCGCTCACGGGGCCGGAGCGGCGGTCGGTCCGGGGCCGATTGTCAGTGGGGGGATCTACCTTCGATGACATGACTCAGCAGGGGGTGCGCTGGACGGCGGATCAGGTGCTGGCACTGGCTCCTGACGCCGCTTCACGCAAAGCGGGCAGCAAACTCGGCGCGGCCGGGCCGTGGTCCGAGGCGGGGAGTTCCGACGAGGGGACGGTGTGGGGGCTGTGCAAGGGCAGTGGCAGCAAGCCGTATCAGACGGTCATCGACATCGCGGACGCCGCAGGTCCGGCGTACAAGTGCAGTTGCCCGAGCCGCAAGTTCCCGTGCAAGCACGCGCTCGGGCTGTTGCTGCTCTGGGCCGGCGGGGAGGGTGCGGTGCCGCGGGGACCGGCGCCGGACTGGGCTGAGCAGTGGATAGCGGGGAGACGGCAGCGGGCGCAGGAGAAGTCGGCGGCGGGCGCGGCGGGTTCCGCCGCCGGGTCCGGTGATCCGGAGGCGGCGCGGCGCAGGGCGGAGCGCCGGGCCGTGCGGATCACGGCGGGCGCGACGGAGCTGGAGCAGCGGCTGGCGGATCTGCTGCGCGGTGGTCTGGCGGGGGCGGAGCAGGCGGGGTACGGCATGTGGGAGGAGACGGCCGCGCGCATGGTCGACGCCCAGGCGCCGGGACTGGCCGCGCGGGTGCGGGAGTTGGGTTCGATCCCGTCGTCCGGTCCGGGCTGGCCGGTGCGGCTGCTGGAGGAGTGCGCTCTCATCCACCTCCTCGACCAGGGCTGGCTGCGCCGCGAGCGGCTGCCGGACGGCCTCGCGTCCACGGTCCGTTCCCGGATCGGCCTGCCCGCCCCGGCGGACGGCCCCGCGATACGGGACCGCTGGCTGGTCCTCGCCCAGTACGACACGGCGGACGCCCGTCTGACGACCCGCCGGATCTGGCTGCACGGCACGGACTCGGGGCGCACGGCACTGCTCCTTTCCTACGGCGCGGCCGGCCGCGCCCCCGAACTGGCGCTGCCGGTGGGTCTTGAGCTGGAGGCGGAGGTGTCCCCCTATCCCGGTACCGGTCAGCTGCGGGCGGCGCTCGGCGAGCAGTTCGCACCGCCCGCGCCCTCGGCGGCCCGCCCGCCGGGGGTGACGACGGAGCAGGCGGCCGCTCGCTACGGCGAGGCACTGCGCGACGACCCGTGGCTGGACTCCGTCCCCGTGACCTTGGACCGGGTCATCCCGGCCCAGGACGGGGACTCCTGGCAACTGGCCGACGCGGAGGGCGACTCGGCCCTGCCGCTCACCGCCTCCGCCCGCTCCCGTCCGGGCCTGTGGCGCCTGGTCGCGCTCTCGGGCGGAGCCCCGGTGAAGGTCTTCGGCGAGTGCGGCCACCGCGGCTTCACTCCGCTGACGGCGTGGCCGGAGGGCGCGGGCGAGGCGGTGCGCCTGTGCTGAACGGAACCGACCGAGCACCCGGCCGCACGGAAAGGAACCCCATGGACAGGACCTCCGCGAGGGACAAGACCTCCGCGAGGGACAGGACCTCCGCGCCGGACGCCTGGGAGGAGCTCGTCACCTCGGCCCTGCTCGGCACCGCGCGCCGCACGCCACCCGGCATCGAGCCCGGTCCCGAGGCGCCAGTGGCGTTGCTGGACGCGGCGGCCGTGGAGACGGTACGGCGGCGGGCCGGGCTCAGGCCCGCGCGTGCGGTGCAGCGGCCGCAGCCGGCGCCCGAGGAACCGCGCCCTTCCCTGCCCGCGGCGGCGGCCCGCCGGCTCGCGATGCTGCTCACCGACCGGCCGGGCACGGGGGGTGGCGGCCGCAGGGGCACCGCACCGGATCTGATGGAGCTGCTCCCGCAGTGGCTCGCGGCGGCGAACACCCACGGTTACGCGGCGCCCCCGCAGCTGCTGCCCGCGCTGCTGGACGCGGCCCGAGGGCGTACGGATCTGCGGCCGGCGGCACTCGCGTTCGCGGGCTCGCGGGCCACCTGGCTCGCCCGGCTGAACCCGGACTGGCGGTTCGCCCTGCGGGCGACACCCGGTGGCGGCGCCGCGCTGCCGCCGGCGCAGGACACCGCGGGGATCCGACTGCTGTGGGAGGAGGGCCTGTTCGCTGAGCGGGTGGCGCTCCTGGCGGCGATACGGGCCCGGGAGCCCGCCGCCGCGCGTGAGCTGCTCGCGACGACCTGGGCGACCGAGCGGGCCGAGGACCGGCTGATGTTCCTCGACTCGCTGCGGACGGGGCTGGGGCCGGACGACGAGCCGTTCCTGGAGCAGGCGCTGGCCGACCGGAGCCGCAACGTACGGGCCACGGCCGCGGAGTTGCTGTCCGCACTGCCGGATTCGGCGCTGGCGGCACGGATGGCGGTCAGGGCCGCGGCGTGCGTGGCCGTCGACCGCACGCAGGACACGCCGACGATCGTCGTCGAGGCGCCGCACGAGTGCGACGCGGGCATGGAGCGCGACGGCGTCGTACCGAAGGCACCCTCGGGGCGGGGGGAACGGTCGTGGTGGTTCGGTCAGTTGGTGGAGGCCGCGCCGCTGGGCGGGTGGCCGGGGCGGCTCGGCGGACGGACGCCCGCGGAGATCGTGGCGCTGCCGGTGGCCGACGACTGGCGGAACGAACTGCACGCGGCCTGGTGCCGGGCCGCCGTACGGCAGCGGGACGCCGGATGGGCGCGGGCGCTGCTCGGGACGCCCGCGGCACCGGAGGCCGGGGGGCCGGGGGCGGTGTCGCTGGCGGAGCGGGCCAAGCTGCTGGGCACGCTGGGCTCCGCCGAACGGGCCGAGTGGGTCGCCGGGTTCATCGCGACGCACGGGTTGTCCGAGGCGTTCCAGCTGCTGGGGGTGTGCGGGGTGCCGTGGGCCGCGCCACTCGGGCGGGCGGTGGTCGACGCGCTCAACATCGCCCGGGACGCGGGGAGTTATCCGTGGAGTTTCAGTGGGGTGATGGGGCTGGCGGAGCGGTGTCTCGATCCGGCCGAGGCGGGGCGGCTGGAGGGGCTGATGGCGGTGCCGGACGAGGGGGAGGACGCGAGTCCCGGGGCGGGGGGTTACTGGGCCGAGGCGTTCCAGCGGCTGGTGACGACCTTGCGGTTGCGGGCGGCGATGGCGGAGGAGCTGGAGGGCACGTAGGGCTTGCCGCGCGGTGAGAGGGCGGGCGGTCCCGCCGGCTCGGCTGAAAGCCCCCCAGGGATGTGCGGGAACCGCGCGACCGGCCCCCGAGTCACCACCGGCCCGCCCCTGGTCACCACCGGCCCCTCAGGTCACCACCGGCCCGCCCCGGGACCCGCCAGGCGGGCCGCTACGCCCCGGCCGGTTGCCGTACGTTCTCCCGGACCCAGTCCACGATCGACTGAGTCGTCGCCCCCGGCGTGAAGATCTCGGCGACCCCCTTCTCCTTCAGCGGAGGGATGTCCGCCTCCGGGATGATCCCGCCGCCGAACACCAGGATGTCCTCGGCCTCCCGGTCCTTGAGCAGGTCGATCACCGCGCCGAACAAGGTGTTGTGGGCGCCGGAGAGGATGGAGAGACCGATCGCGTCGGCGTCCTCCTGGATCGCCGTGTCGACAATCTGCTCGGGAGTCTGGTGGAGGCCGGTGTAGATGACCTCCATCCCCGCGTCGCGCAGGGCCCTCGCGATCACCTTGGCTCCGCGATCGTGACCGTCGAGCCCCGGCTTGGCCACCACTACGCGGATCGGACCGGCTGGAACACCCATCACTGCCTCCATGAAGCGACTGCGTCCATTCCTACCGACTAGTACCGCACAGACCGGGAATGTGAACGAACGTTATCGCCACCATCTCGCACGACGCAGTTTCCAGTGGTGACCGAGGGGGAAATCATATGGTGGGACACGTTCGGGAGCCGCAACGAGGTCGCCGCACCGCCGCGCCGCAGACCGCGCGTCGCGGTGGCGCGGCGCGCCGGCGACGGCACGAAGGGCACGCAGGACAGGTAAGGCACGACAGCGGGGAGCCTCGTCGCCACACCGACAGGGCGACTCCTCACGTCACCGGCGCAACACCAGCACCGCAAGCACCATCGGCACCACCGATACGGCCGGCACAGCCACCGGTACCGTCGGCATCGCCCGCACCACCGGTTCCGTCAGCTCCGCCGACCGCGTGGGCAGCCCCGGAACCGGGCGCCGACCGCCGCACCCGCCCTCCATGCCCCTCTCGCGCCACGCCGGTGTCGAAGACGACCTTCGCCGCGACTGCCCATGAGCGCACACGGGGGACGGAGCAGTCCTCCCGTGTGCCGACAGGAGGTCGGCCATGAAGGTCACCAGGGCGGCGCTGCCCTTTCTTCCGCTCTGCCAGCGTCTGCTTCCGGGCAGGCTGGCGGGAGTCTCCCTGGCCCTCCTGAAGGCGACCGCGCTCGAGGTCGCGATCCTCGCGGGACATCTCCTGCTCTACCCCTCCGGCATCACCCAGGAGCGCCGCTCCCCCCTGCCCGCGCTCCCCGCACCGGAGAACGGCGCCGCGCAACTGCCGACGGAGGCCAAGCCCCCGGTCGTCCTGCTGCACGGCTTCATCGACAACCGTTCGGTCTTCGTGCTCCTGCGCCGCAGCCTCGCCCAGCACGGCAGGCAGCAGATCGAGTCCCTGAACTACTCCCCGCTGACCTGCGACATCCGCACCGCGGCGGAGCTGCTCGGCCGGCACATAGAGGGGATCTGCGAGCGCACGGGCAGCGAGCGGGTCGACGTGGTCGGTCACAGCCTCGGTGGTCTGATCGCGCGGTACTACGTGCAGCGCCTGGGCGGTGACTCCCGGGTCCGCACCCTGGTGACGCTCGGAACCCCGCACTCCGGCACCCGCGTGGCGCCCCTGGCGAACGCGCACCCGATCGTGCGCCAGATGCGCCCCGGCTCGGAGGTGCTCGAGGAGCTCACTCAGCCGGCGCCGGGCTGCCGTACGCACTTCGTCAGCTTCTGGAGCGACCTCGACCATGTGATGGACCCGCTGGAGGCCGCCTGCATCGACCATGAGGACCTGATGGCACAGAACGTCCGGGTGAGCGGGATCGGACATCTCGCCCTGCCCGTGCACCCTGCGGTCGCGACCGGCATACGGCAGGTGCTCGACACCGCGCGGGCCGGGGAGGAGACGGCCGACCGCGCAAGCGGACTGACCGTGGCGTAACGGTCGTATCGACCGCCGGACGCGGGCCGCCCTCAGCTCGCCCCATGCCCGCCCCACAGGCCGGCGACAGCTCGCCGACAGGCACCGGCCCGCGGTCCGGCATCGAACAGCCTTCGAACATAGAGCCAAAGCCGCGCCCGCAGTCCCCCGAAACACAGCCGAATGCCCGTTTCCTGCGCGCCTAAAACCAGTTGAAGATTGTCGCGCCCGCATACCGCCGGGTACAGTCGCCGCACTGCTCTGGCAGCCCCTGTTGTCGAGGCGAAAGAGAAGTTGGTGAACGACCGTCATCCGTCGGGGACCCTGACCACCCCGGCTCCGGCTTCCGACGCCGACTCGTCGCACTACGCGTCGTACGGCACCCAGGAGGCCCAGTACGGCGACTTCACCACGTACGGCGGCTATGACGCCACAGGTTTCGACGCCACGGGCGCGACCTGCGCGCAGGCCACCGGCACCTTCGCGGCCGACCCGCTCTTCGGCGACATGCCGGGGGACGCCACCGGTTCGTACGACGCCTCGACGTGGACCACGGGCGGTCACCAGACCCTGAACTACGACATGTACGCGGCGCAGCACCACGCCGCCTACGACACCGGCGCGTACGACGCCACGCAGTGGGGCGCCGACCAGCAGCAGCTCGCCACGATCCCGCCGCAGGCCGGCAGCCCCGATCACAGCGGCCAGTGGGACGCGAGTTCCTGGCACCAGGCGGACCAGGCCGCGGACCAGGCCGACCGGACCCAGCACTGGGAATGGGGCACGCAGGCCTTCGACACCGGGGCGTACGACGCCACGCAGTGGAACTCCGACGGTACGGCGGCCGACCCGCAGCCGACGGCCGCCTTCGAGCAGGCCGGGTACGACGAGCCCCACAGCTACGACGAGACCCACGCGTACGGCGAGGCGAATCCTTACGGCGCCGCCTACGCCGAACACACCTCGCCCGACGACGGGCCGAACGCCACCACGGATGCCACCGCCACCGGCGAGATGCCCGTGGCGCACGACGCTGACGCCCCGCTCCTGGACGACCAGGAAGAGGCCGCTCCGACCGTGGCCCCCGCCCCGGGCTCCCGTGTCGCCGCGCGCAACGCCAACCGCTCCCGCCGCCGTATGCCCGTCAAGCGCTCCGCGCTGCTGACGATCGCCGTCCCGTCGGCGTGTGTCATGGGTGTCGCCGGGATCGCCGCCGCCTCGGTCGGCACGCTGACCGGCGACGACCAGGACACCGCGACGACCCTCGCGGACACCTCCGTCCAGCCGGCTGTCGCGAACAGCAAGCTGGACACCCAGCTCGAGAGCCTCGCGGCCGGTGCCGACGACTTCGCCGACCGGGCCAGCCGTACGCAGGAACGCATCGACCTCAAGGCCCAGCAGGTGGCCGAGAAGAGGAAGGCGGCGGAGGAGGCGGCCCGCAAGGAGCGGCTGCGGCCGAAGTTCGCGCTTCCGGTCGCCCAGCGGGGACTCAGCGCCTACTTCGGCCAGTCCGGCGTCAACTGGATGTCAGTCCACACCGGCATCGACTTCCCGGTGTCGTACGGCACGACGGTGATGGCCGTGACCGACGGCACCGTCCGGACGCAGTGGAACAGCGCGTACGGCAACATGATGGTCGTGACGGCGAAGGACGGCACGGAGACGTGGTACTGCCACCTCTCCAGCTACCGCGTCGCCTCGGGTACCACGGTCAAGGCCGGCGACCCGATCGCCTACTCCGGCAACTCCGGCAACTCGACCGGCCCCCACCTGCACCTCGAGGTGCACCCGGCGGGCGGTTCGGCCATAGACCCGCTGCCGTGGCTGCGCAGCCACGGGCTGGACCCGACGTAACCTCTCGGGCCCAGCCCCCCGTCCGGAGCTGGAGCTACAGCTTCTCCACCGGCGCGTACCGCAGCAGCAGTCGCTTCGGCTTCGCTTCCCCGAAGTCGATCGTCGCCTCGGCGTTCGCGCCCGTGCCCTTCACCCCGACCACCGTGCCCAGACCGAACTGGTCGTGGGTGACCCGGTCGCCGACGGCCAGGGACACCACCGGCTTCTCCGCGCTCCTGCGCGTCGCGAAGCCGGACGCGCCCGACGCCGAGGAGCGGGACCGGGACGACGACAGTGACGCGGCGACCCCCGAGACCGGCCCCGCCGGAGCGGCGACCGCCCCCGTGCGCTTCCAGTCGACGTGCTGCGCCGGGATCTCCTCCAGGAAGCGGGAGGGCGGGTTGTACGACGGCTGCCCCCACGCGCTGCGCAGGGAGGACCGGGTCAGATACAGCCGCTCACGCGCGCGCGTGATGCCGACGTACGCCAGGCGCCGCTCCTCCTCCAGCTCCTTGGTCTGGCCGAGGGCGCGCATGTGCGGGAAGACGCCGTCCTCCATGCCGGTGAGGAAGACGACCGGGAACTCCAGGCCCTTGGCGGTGTGCAGGGTCATCAGGGTGATGACTCCGGAGCCGTCCTCGTCCTCGTCGGGGATCTGGTCGGAGTCGGCCACAAGCGCGACCCGCTCCAGGAAGTCGGAGAGCGAGCCGGTCTCCTCACCCTCGCCGGACTCCTGCTCGAACTCCAGGGCCACGGCGGCGAGTTCCTGGAGGTTCTCGATGCGGGTCTCGTCCTGCGGGTCGGTGGAGGCCTGCAACTCGGCGAGATAGCCGGTGCGTTCGAGGACGGCTTCCAGGACGGTCGCCGGGCCCGCGCCGGACTCCACGATCGTACGGAGCTCCTCCATCAGGACGTTGAACCGCTTCACGGCGTTGGTGGAGCGCGCGGCCATGCCGTACGCCTCGTCGACGCGCTTGAGCGCCTGCGGGAAGCTGATCTTCTCGCGCTGGGACAGGGCGTCGATCATCGCCTCGGCACGGTCGCCGATACCGCGCTTGGGGACGTTGAGGATCCGGCGCAGCGGCACGGAGTCCTCCGGGTTGGCGAGGACGCGCAGGTAGGCCAGGACGTCCCGGACCTCCTTGCGCTCGTAGAAGCGGACGCCGCCGACGACCTTGTAGGGCAGGCCGACGCGGATGAAGACCTCTTCGAAGACACGGGACTGGGCGTTGGTGCGGTAGAAGACGGCGACATCGCCGGCCTTCGCATCGCCCGCGTCCGTGAGGCGGTCAATTTCGTCGGCGACGAACTGCGCCTCGTCGTGCTCGGTGTCGGCGACATAGCCGGTGATGCGCGCGCCCGCGCCCGCGTTGGTCCACAGGTTCTTGGGGCGGCGGGACTCGTTGCGCTCGATGACGGCGTTGGCGGCGGTGAGGATCGTCTGGGTGGAGCGGTAGTTCTGCTCCAGGAGGATCGTCGTCGCGTTGGGGTAGTCCTCCTCGAACTGGAGGATGTTGCGGATGGTCGCGCCGCGGAAGGCGTAGATCGACTGGTCGGCGTCACCCACGACACAGAGCTCGGCGGGCGGCAGGTCGTGCTCGCTCGGCGGTACGTCCACAGGGTGCTCGGAGGTCCCGACCAGCTCCCTGACCAGGGCGTACTGCGCGTGGTTGGTGTCCTGGTACTCGTCGACCAGGACATGCCTGAAGCGGCGGCGGTAGTGCTCGGAGACATCGGGGAACGCCCGGAGCAGGTTGACCGTCGTCATGATCAGGTCGTCGAAGTCGAGGGCGTTCGCCTCGCGCAGGCGCGACTGGTACATGGCGTAGGCCTGGGCGAGGGTCTTCTCGAAGCCGTCCGTGGCCTGGGCGGCGAAGTCCTCCTCGTCGATCAGCTCGTTCTTCAGGTTGCTGATCTTGGCGCTGAAGGACTTCGGCGGGTACCGCTTGGGGTCGAGGTCCAGGTCGCGGCAGACCAGGGCCATGAGGCGCTTGGAGTCGGCGGCGTCGTAGATCGAGAAGGAGGAGGTGAACCCGAGCTTCTTCGACTCCCGCCTGAGGATCCGCACACACGCGCTGTGGAAGGTCATCACCCACATCGCGTTCGCGCGCGGGCCGACGAGCTGCTCGACGCGCTCCTTCATCTCGCCCGCGGCCTTGTTGGTGAAGGTGATCGCGAGGATCTGGCCCGGGTGGACATTGCGCTCGCCGAGGAGGTGGGCGATGCGGTGGGTGAGCACCCGGGTCTTGCCGGAGCCGGCACCGGCCACGATGAGCAGCGGGGTGCCGGAGTGCACGACGGCCGCGCGCTGGTTCTCGTTCAGCCCCTCCAGGAGGGCGGCCGGGTCCACCACCGGGCGCGGGGCACCGTCGCGGTAGTAGGAGTCCCGCTCCGGGGGCACGTCGAACTTGCCGCCGAACAGGTCGTCCGGAACCTGCTCCGGTACGTGCTCGTCCTCGGGCGGCGGCGGTTCTTCCCCGTGGGCCCGAGGGGCCTGGAGGTCCGCCAGGAAGCTGTCGTCAAAGAGGCTGCTCATCGCTCTCCGAGTCTAGGGTGCCCCACTGACAGACCGCCGCCGCCCTGAGAACATCCACCGGTATCAGCAGCCGATGATCTTCCGGACCTGCCCTCCGGCGCCCCCGACCGCTGTCCGCGACCGACCGGACCGAGACGCGGGTACGGCCGCCGCACGGCCGCCGCACGGCCACCGCACGGCCACCGCAGGGACACCGACGGCGACGCCCGCCGGGAACGGCACCCGCAGGTGCCTGCGCTCGTCGCGCGAGACCTTGGTCACCCCGGCTCGCGTCGGGCCCGAACACCGCGGCGGCGGATCAGGCGGGCGCCGGCCTGCCTCCAACGGCACGGCCGTCCCGCTCCGCCTCACCCTCGCCCCCGGAGGAAACAGGCCCGAATCAGCGCAGATCGCCCCGGGTTGGTCACGCGGGGCGACGCCCGGGACGAAGGTCACGAAAATGTATCGGGCATATCGCACATCAACCTTCACACGGGCCACACCAGTTGGCTACCGTTCCGGACAGGCCGTACGACCCCCACCGGCGAACCCCGCCGGGCCGCACGGCCTCCGCCGAGTCCGCAGCGCCGCCGCGCGCCCGGAGCCGGGGACCCACCGAACCCGGGGTGAATCGGCCGACTCCCGCGCACGGGAGCGCCGTAGGGCAAACCTTCCGAAGCACCTCGCCCGAACCCGACAGCTAACCCGGTAGGCGGAGTACGGGAAGGAGTCGCCTCCCTTGGCGTCGCACCGCAAGTCGCGTCCCGTCGGTACGCGCGCAGCAGGCATACGGACCCCGGCCCTCGCGACGGCCGCCCTCACCTCCGTGGCCCTGCTGTCCCAGTCGGCGAACGCCGCGCCGGCCGATGACAAGCCGAGTCTCGAAGAGGTCGAGAAGAAGGTCGACGACCTCTACCGCCAGGCCGAGTCGGCGACCGACACCTACAACGCCGCCAAGGAGAGGACCACCAAGCAGCGCAAGCAGGTGGACACGCTCCTCGAGGACGTCGCCAGGCGCACCCAGACGCTCAACGAGGCACGGGAGGAACTCGGTTCCTTCGCCGCGGCCCAGTACCGCACCGGCGCCGCCGCGCCCGGCACGGCGACCTTCCTGCTCGCCGACACCCCGCAGGACTACTTCGACCAGACCCAGCTGATGGGCCGCTTGACGAGCCGCCAGAAGGGCGCCGTCGACGACTACGTCTCCGAGCAGTCCGCGACGATGAAGAAGCGCGAGGAGGCCTCCCAGAGCCTTCAGGCGCTCACCGAGACGCAGAGCGACCTGAAGACCGCCAAGGCGACCGTCCAGAAGAAGCTCGCCGACGCGCGCGAGCTGCTGTCGGAGCTGACCGCCCAGGAGAAGGCACGGCTCGCGGCGATCGAGCGGCGCAAGCAGCAGGAGGCGGACCGCAAGGCGGCGCAGCTGGCGCAGCAGCAGGCGGCAGCGGAGAAGGCCGCACAAGGAGCCGCGCAGGAGGCCACCGCCCCGCAGGAGAGCACGCCGACGGCGCCCGACTCCTCGTACGCCACCAAAGCAGCCAAGGCCCTCGCGTTCGCCCGCGCGCAGGTCGGCAAGCCGTACGTCTGGGGCGCCACCGGCCCCGGCTCCTACGACTGCTCAGGGCTCACCCAGGCCGCCTGGAAGGCCGCCGGGGTCGACCTCCCCCGTGTCACCTACGACCAGGTCAACGCCGGCACCACGGTCGCCCTGGCCGACGCACAGCCCGGTGACCTGGTCTTCTTCTACGACGACATCAGCCACGTGGGCCTCTACATCGGCAACGGCATGATGATCCACGCCCCCAAGCCGGGCGCGTACGTCCGCGAGGAGTCGATCTACTACGACGGCGAGTCGGGGATCCACAGCGTGGTCCGCCCGGCCTGAGGCGCCGTCCCGCGGAGCCCGCACTCGCGTGCATTTCCCCGCACGCGCGTGCGCGCCCCGCTCGCACGGCGCGGGGAGCTTCCTAGCATCGACCCATGCCCGGTACCTCCCCCCACTCCCCCCTGCGCGCCTGGTGGACGCGGCGCCCGCCCGAAGCCGGGGCCGCGGTGATGGCGACCGGCATCGTGTCGGTGGGGCTCCATCTGACCGGCCACGAGACGCTGTCGCGCATCGCCCTGGTGCTCGGTTGCGTGGCCTGGCTGGGGCTGGCCGCCGAGTTCGCCGCAGGACTGCTGAGGGAGCGCGCGCGCTGGGCCGCGGAGGCCAGGTCACCGGGCGGCCTGACGGCCGTGGCGGCGACCACCGTGCTCGGCACCCGTTTCTCCATGCTTGGCCGGCAGACCCTCGCCGAGACGCTGCTGGCGCTGTCCGCGCTGCTGTGGCCGGTGCTGACGGTGCTCGTCGTGAGGCACTGGAAGCGGAGGCTGCCCGGCGGGGTGTTCCTGTGCTGTGTGGCCGCCCAGGGTCTCGCGGTCCTGTGCGCCACGCTCGCCGCGGCGGAGTCGGCGGCCTGGCTCGCGCACACGGCGCTCGTGTTGTTCTGGCTCGGCCTGGTCCTCTACGGCGTCGCGCTCCACCTCTTCGATCTGCGCCAGGTGCTGGTCGGACCGGGCGACCAGTGGATCGCGGGCGGCGCGCTCGCCATCTCGGCGCTCGCCGGCTCGGGACTCCTCGCCGCCGACAGCGCGCGCCTGTACCTGTGGAACGACGACGACCACGGCGTCCTGCGCGCGGTGACCGTCGCCCTGCTGGTGCTCGCCCTGGCCTGGTACGCCGTCCTGCTCGTCGCCGAGTGCGTACGGCCGCGACCGCGCTACGACGTGCGCCGCTGGGCCACCGTGTTCCCCATGGGGATGACGGCGGTCGCGACCCTGTCGGTCTCCGCCGCCGCGGACGTGCCGTGGCTCCGGACCCCGGGCGAGGTACTGCTGTGGATCTCGGTGGCGGCCTGGTCGGCCGTCGCCGCGGGGGCGGTCGGCTCCGCCCTCGCCGCCGTCAGGTCCACAGCACCGCGATGAAGACGTTGGCCGTGGTCAGCGCGCCGACCAGGCCGAACAGGCGCTTGTCCACCGTTTCGTCGTCCCGCTTCACATAGACGAGGTCGAGGATCACGATCAGCAGGGCCAGCTTCACGCCGATCTTGATGTTGTTGACGTGCTGGTCGTCGGCCTGGTTGAGGCCGACCAGGATCACCCCGGTGACCAGCATGGTGGCGGCTCCGTGCAGCATCGCGGGGACGAACCGGGCGGTGCCCCGGCCCATCGCCTTCATCTGGGTGAGGAAGCCGCCGAGCAGCGAGGCGATGCCGACGATGTGCAGGCCGACGAAGAGATGGATGAGTACGTCCATGAGGCCGGAGCCTATGCCGGGCCCTGAGGGCCACGCGCACCGGCCCCTGGGGCAGATCTTGCATATATGCGGCCCATAGCACTCCCCACCCTCCACGGGTCCCGGAATCGCGACTTCGGTCAGCGCCCCGCGCGAAGTCGACGGCGGCACCCCGGCAGCACGGTCACCTTCGGTCACCCGGCGGTCCCCTGACGGCAGTTCCGCACAACCCGTCACCTCCCGGACACGGTCAGGTTTAGCGTCCTCCACCAGGTGACCGGCTCCCCACCGCCGCCCGGGCCAGGGGCGGCAGTCGGCCACCACCGCCGAGAAGGTCCGGCGGCGGCCCGCTCCCCCTGTGCAGGCCGTCGCCGGACGCGCACACCGCCCCGGGCGGTCGTACGGCCGCTCCCCTCTGGCGTTCGTACGTCCCGAGCCCCGGAGCGGGCGAACGTACGAAAGGACGTGCAGTCCACGTGGCAGCGCACCGCAAGCCCCGCAGGCGCTCGGCCGGCGGCCATACGGTCCGTACGGCAGCGACGATCGCCCTCGCGGGGGCCGCGACCGCGACGGGCTTCGACGGGATCGGACACGCCGAGCCGCAGCTCACCCCGGCCCAGGTCGAGGCGAAGGTGGACCAGCTGTACCAGGAGGCCGAGGCGGCCACCGAGAAGTACAACGGCGCGAAGGAGAAGGCCGAGGCGGCCGAACACCGGCTGGACAGCCTGCGGGACGAGGCGGCCCGCCGGACGGAACAGCTCAACGAGGCGCGGGACGCGCTGGGTTCGATCGCCGCGGCACAGTACCGCGGCGGCGGCCTCGACCCCGCGATGCAGCTCGCCCTGACCGACGACCCCGACCGGTACCTGGACAGCGCCGAGTTCGTCGAACGGGCCGGTACCCGCCAGGCCGCCTCCGTGGCGAACGTACGCCGGCAGCTGCGGGAGATCGAGCAGCTGCGCGGGGCCGCGCACATCGAGCTGACCTCGCTGAAGTCGCGCCAGGCGGAACTGAAGCGGCACAAGAAGACGATCACCGGCAAACTGGGAGCGGCCCGCCGGCTGATGTCCCAGCTGCCGGCCGGGGAACGGGCGGTGCTCGCCGACGACGGGGCTCGCGCCTCACGGGCCACGACGAGCGTCCGCGAGGAGCTGGCGACCCCGGGCGCGGCCACTACGGAGGCCCCCGACTCCCGTGCCGCGGCGGCCGTCTCCTACGCCTACGCCAAGCTCGGCAGCCCCTACGTCTGGGGCGCCACCGGCCCGGACGCCTTCGACTGCTCGGGCCTCATCCAGGCCGCCTACCGCTCCGCGGGCATCTCCCTGCCCCGCACCACCTACGCCCAGATCGACGCCGGCCGGCGGGTCTCCCGCTCCGAACTCCTCCCCGGAGACCTGGTGTTCTTCTACTCGGGCATCAGCCACGTCGGGCTCTACATCGGCAACGGGCAGATGATCCACGCCCCGAACCCGTCGGCTCCGGTGCGGGTGGCGCCGATCGACCAGATGCCGTTCGCCGGCGCCACGCGCGTGGTGTGAGCCCGAGCGGTACCCGCGTCAGACCAGCCGACGAGCCGTCGCCCACCGGGTCAGCTCATGACGGTTCGACAGCTGCAACTTCCGCAGCACCGCCGAGACATGGGACTCGACCGTCTTCACCGAGATGAACAGCTGCTTGGCGATCTCCTTGTAGGCGTAACCGCGCGCGATGAGCCTCAGCACCTCGCGCTCGCGCTGGGTGAGACGGTCGAGGTCCTCGTCGACGGGCGGGGCGTCGGTGGAGGCGAAGGCGTCCAGGACGAAGCCGGCCAGGCGCGGCGAGAACACGGCGTCGCCCTCCTGGACGCGGAAGACGGAGTCGACGAGGTCCGTGCCGGTGATCGTCTTCGTCACATAGCCGCGCGCACCGCCCCGGATCACTCCGATGACGTCCTCGGCCGCGTCCGAGACGGACAGGGCGAGGAAGCGGACGGGCTGCTCGGCGTCGGCCATCAGCGGGGCGCACCGGCGCAGCACCTCGACCCCGCCGCCGCCCGGGAGATGGACGTCGAGGAGGACGACCTCGGGACGGGTCGCGGTGATGACGGTGACGGCCTGGTCGACGTCCGCGGCCTCCCCGACGACCTCGACACCGGTCTCCTCGGTCCGGCCGATCTCGGCCTGGACGCCCGTACGGAACATGCGGTGGTCGTCGACGAGGACCACGCGCACGTGCCGCTCTCCCGCGCCGCCGGCCGGTGTCGGCTCCACGGGTTCGGTGTTCGCCTCGGTGGGGTCGCTCATGACGTCTTCTCCGCCCTCTCCATCTCCAGCTCGACCTCCGTGCCGCCGCCCGGCACCGCACGCAGCCGGGCCGTGCCGCCATGGCGCTCCATGCGGCCGATGATCGATTCTCTGACACCCATCCGGTCGGCGGGTATCGAGTCGAGGTCGAAGCCGGGGCCGCGGTCCCGCACGGACACGAAGACCTTCCTGCCCTCGACTTCGGCGTAGACCTGTACGGCCCCGCCCTCGCCACCGTACTTGGCGGCGTTGACCATCGCCTCACGCGCGGCCTGCATCTGCGCGCCGGTTCTCTCGTCGAGCGGGCAGTCGCCGACGACCACGACCTCGATGGGGACGCCGTGCTTGTCCTCGACCTCGGCCGCGTTGCGCCGCACGGCGTCGGCGAGGTCGGTGGGTTCGTCGGCCTCGTCCTTGCCGGTGCCCTCGGGTTTGTACAGCCAGGTGCGCAGGTCGCGCTCCTGGGCGCGGGCGAGGCGGCGCACCTCCCCCGCGTTCTCAGCGTTGCGCTGGATCAGGGTCAGGGTGTGCAGCACCGAGTCGTGCACGTGGGCCGCGACCTCCGCGCGCTCCTGGGCACGGATGCGCATCAGGCGCTCCTCGGAGAGGTCCTGGGTCATGCGGACGAGATACGGCCCCGCGAGGAGCGTTATCCCGACGAGGACCGCGAGGGCCGCCTGGAGGACGGAACCGAGGTGGGCGGCGGAGCCCTGGAGGACGAAGACCCCGGAGACACCGGCGGTGACGAGGAGGACACCGCCCGCGGCCCGCAGCAGGGTCAGGGTGCGCCGACGACGGCCGACCTCCATCCAGCGGGCCCGGCGGGCGTTGTCCGCCTGGCGCCAGACCAGGGCGACGCCCGCGCCGACCAGGACGGCGGGCCAGAGGTAGGCCTTGGCCCCGTTGCCCACATTGACATTGCCGACGAAGACCATGGCCACGACGACCATGAGCAGCAGGGCCACGATCTGGCCCTTGTCGGGGCGGCGGGCGACCAGTCTGCGGCGGCCGTCCGGCGAGGTCTCGGTGGTGACAAGGGCCGGGGGCCGCTGCCCGCCGACACCGCCGACGCCGAGCGGCACGAAGAACCAGAACGCGGCATACAGCAACGCACCGAGCCCGTCCGCCATGAACAGGCCGACGAAGACGAGCCGCACCCAGATCACGGGCAGCCCGAGGTGCCCGGCGAGCCCCCGCGCCACACCACCCAGCCAGCGTCCGTCACTGCTGCGGTAGAGCTTGCGCGGCGGCCGCGGTTCGACGAGGGGCGCTGCTGCGGCTTCCGGCATGGCATCGATGGTCACACGGCCGGGGTGCGCGGGCATCAGGGTTGGCCCCCGAGACTCCCCTGATCTTCGAACGGCGCGCCCTCCGAACGCTTCCCCCTCCCCTCTCAGGGCCGATATCAGGGTCCGGCCAGGGTCGTTCCGACTCCCGTCACGCCTCCCCGCCCGTCACCATGGACCCATGACAGATCACCAGCACGCCGCGGGCGCCGGATCCGGCGCAGGCCCGGACCCGGGCACCGGCCCCGGTGCGGGCACACCCGCCGGCACCGGCGACGCCTCGCGCGCGCACGGGCGGGCGGGCACGCGGCAGGAAGGAGGCACACCGGCGGACCCGCACCCCGAGTCCCTCGGGCACCGGACGGCGACCGACGCCCCCGCCCCGCCCACCGCCACCCCGCAGGACACGGCCGCCGCCGGGGACACGCCCGCGGCCCCCCTGCGCTTCCGGCGGGACCGACGGCACAAGCTGCTCGCCGGGGTGTGCGCCGGACTCGGGCGGCAGTGCGACATGGACCCGGTGATCTTCCGGATCACGCTGGCCGTGCTGTCGGCGACCGGCGGCATCGGACTCATCTTCTACGGCTTCGCCTGGCTCTTCGTCCCGTACGAGGACGAGGACGAGAACGAGGTGCGCAAGCTGCTCACCGGCCGGGTGGACGGCCAGGCCCTGACCGGTGTGCTCTTCGCCCTGGTCGGCTGCGGGGTGTTCCTCACCATGCTGGGCAACACCAGCGTGCTGACCTTCGCCGTGGTCCTCTCCCTGCTCCTCGCGGGCGCGGGGTACTGGTCACGCAACCGCGGCACCCCCGACCCCGACCCGCTCGCCGCCCAGGCCGTCGCCGACGCCCCGCCGGAGGCCCAGGCCCCTCCGGTGCCCGCCGGCTACCCGTCCTGGTGGCGCGACCCCATCGTCAAGGACGGCACCCATGTCGGCGGCACGGGCTATCTGTGGGGACCGAGCGACTCCCGCGACCGTGACATCGCGGCGGCCGTCAACATCGGCCGGGGCGTCTCCTGGAGCCGGGGCGAGGACATCCGCGCGGCCCGGATCCCGGCACCCAAGCCCCGCGGTCCCCGGTGGATCGGCGGCTGGGTCTTCCTGCTCGCCCTGCTGGCGGGCGGCCTCGGCACGGGAGCGACCTGGGAGGACCACGCCCTGGGCACCAGCCTGCAGACCGGTCTGTCCTGCGCGCTGATCGTCCTGGGCCTGGGCATAGCGGTCAGTTCCTTCCTGGGCCGCACCGGAGCGGGCTCGATCCTCCTGGCGATCATCACAGCGGGCCTGCTCGCCACGTCGGCCGCGCTCCCGAAGGACATCACCACCCGCTGGGTCCGCACGACCTGGACACCGGCAGCGACGCAGAGCATCCACCCGCACTACGAACTCGGCACCGGCGTGGGCACCTTGGACCTGTCCCGCGTCGATTTCACCAAGGGTCGGACGGTGACCACCCAGGCCGACGTCGGGGTGGGCCGCCTGGTGGTGATCGTGCCGCCGGACGTGACCGTGAAGGCTGTCATCGACGTGGGAGTGGGCGACATCCAACTGCCGGGCGACGACCAGCAGGACGTGGACGTGGCACCGGGGAAGCGCAAGGAGATCACCCTGAAACCGGCTCCGGGCACCAAGAACACCGCCACCCTCGACCTCGACCTGCGAGTGGGCATCGGACAGGCGGAGGTGAGCCGTGCTGCGTCATGAGTTCCGGCCGGGAAAACTGGTCGCCGGCCTCTTCCTCACCGTCGCGGGCATCACCTACGCGGGTGACGCGGGCGACGCCTGGGACACCCCGTGGTTCGCGGTGATCCCCATGGTCGTGGGCGGCCTCTGCCTGGCGGGCGTCGTGGGCCTGCTGGCCCGGGCCGTGCGCAACCACCGCGACAGCCGCCGTACACGCACACCGTCGGAGGCAGACCGGACGCCCCAGCCGCCCGTGCCGCGCTGAGCCGTGACCACTGAGCACTGAGCAGGGGCAGGACGGCTGAGGAAGGCGTCCCACCGGTAGCTCCGCCGACCGGAGCTACCGGTAGCCTCCCGCCCGCTGCCGTCGTCGGGCGCGCAGGGCGGCGTCCACGGAGAACGCGGAGGCGCCCGCGAGGACGAGGGGCAGCCAGGCCATCAGGTAGGCGAGGTCGTTGCCGTAGTAGTAGGGATCGGACGCCCAGCTCACGGTCAGCCACAGGCTGAGCGAGATCAGCGCACCGCCGAGCGCCGCCAGGCGGGCGAGGATGCCGAGCAGGGTGCCGATACCGACGGCGAGTTCACCGAAGGCGATGGCGTAGCCGAAGCCGACGGGGTTCTTCAGGGACAGGTCGACCAGTGCGGGGATGGCCGAGGAGTCCCGGACGCTGCGCATCATGTCGCCGACGGAGCCCGAGCCGGAGCTCTTCATGAAGGCACTGTCGGTCAGCTTGTCCAGGCCGGCGTAGATGAAGGTGACGCCGAGGAAGATGCGCAACGGCAGCAGGGCGTACTGGCCGAGGCTGTCACGCCAGGTTCGTTCTTCGTTGTAGTAGGGGGCGTGCGTGTCCGTACGAAAACTGTGAGTCATCGCTTCGAGCCGCCTCTCACCAGCGTGCCGAGACCCTCACCAGAAGATACGTACGAGGGGGCGGCGAGGCTCAATGCGACGGCGAGTTTTCGGGCCCGTAGGAGGCGGGCCGCTGCCCTCAGTCCGTCACGTCGATGGCGTACCGGTTCGTCTCCGCCCCGGCGGCCGTCACCACCTGCACCTCCACCCGCCCCGGCTCCACATCCGCCGGCACCGGCACGGTCAGCACCTCGTCCGTGGGGTTGCTGAATCCCCCGGCCACCGGCACCAGCGGCACATGGACGTTCACCGGCCCGATCCGCACCACCATCCGGGACAGCCGGTCCGCGCGCTGCGCCCCCGGCGGCACGAACCCGGCGCCCCGGATCTCGATGTCGTCCCCGGTGCGGATGGGCCCGTCCAGGTCACCGGCCTCGCGCGACCGCACCACGGAGAGGATCACCGGCCGCCCGCCCTCGGCGTACTTGCCCGCCACATAGGTCGCCGCGGACACCAGCACCACCACCGCCAGTCCCCACGGCAGATCGGGCAGCTGGTCCGGCCGCCGGGCCAGGCGCACCCCCGCGAACAGCAGGGCGACCGCGCCGATCACGACGTACTGGATGTCGGCGAAGGTCCCGCGCCCGGAGTCGTCCGTGAGCAGGTCGGCGGCGCGGGGCCGGTCCGCCCGCACCTTCTGCAGCCGCTGCCCGAGCACACGCAGCCCGACCACCCGCCGCACCAGCACAGCGATCGCGCACACCACGGCCAGTACGGTCACGACCCCCGCGCCCCGGGCCAGTTCGAGCCCGGAGATCAGCGCGTCCCGCTCACGGCTGTCGGAGGCCGCGGCCAGCCGGCCCACCAGCACCAGCACCGCGTAGGCGACGAACAGCACCCATGCCGCCGCGACGGCCCGTGAGGTGGACAGCCGGTTGTCCTCGCCGATGACCGGCGCGAGCACCCCGCCCCGGGTCCGGTGGAACCAGGACGCCGTGGTCAGCGAGGCCGCGACCACGATCGCCGCCAACAGCCCGGCCGTACGCGCCGCGGTCCAGCCGGCCCCGATGGCTGTCAGCGCCTGGACGAGGAGCAGCACCACGACAGCGGCCCACACCACGTACGCGGTACGCCGCCACAGCCGCGCGAGCCATGCGGCGCCCTCCGCCCGGCCCCGCTCGGCAACGGCCTCGGCGGACTGGGTCAGTTCCTCCGAGACCCACTGCCGGGAGGCCGACGCGGAGTGCGCGACGGCCGCGGGCAGGCCCTGTCCGGCGGCGAACTCGTCGCGCTTGAGAAGGAATGCGGCCACCGCCCGCCGATGCCCGGCCCGCGCTCCGTGCGGACAGTCCCCGCAGCTGCAGCCGCCTTCGTGCGCACCGTTGGGCACACCTCCGGCCGCGCTCTGTCTCGCTTCCTGCACCGCCACGCCCGACGCCCGCCTTCCCACGATTCCTGACTCCCTGGCCCCACATGACCGCACGGCCTTACCGGCCGCACCACCCGCAAACCCCTCGCGCCCCACGCCTCACGAGAGCCCTGGACAACTCCCCCGTGATGTCAGCGAATTGTGCCCTACAGCACACCACCCACGTCCGGCAGGTGTGGTCAGCGCGGGTGAAGCCGGGACCGCCGTGTTGACCCGGCTGCGAGAATTTCCGTATGGCCGAGATCATCCAGCGTGACGGGACCTGGGCCTTCGACGGCACAACGGTCAGGATCACGCCGGGACTCCACCGCTCCGTTCCGCTGTTCCGGCAGACGTACGGCGAGGTCGCCGTGCCCCTGGAGGCCGTCGCGGGCGTGGCGTTCGAGCCGGAGCGCAAGCGCGGCCGACTGCGGATGCGGCTGCGCGAGGGCGCGGACCCGCTGCTGCAGGCGACCGGCGGTCGCCTGCCGGACCCGGCCGATCCGTACCGCCTGATCGTGGACGTCGACCGCGCCGGGGTCGCCGAGTACGTGGCCGAGGAGATCCGCCACGCCCTGCTCCTCGACCAGATCCCGAAGGAGCCGACGAAGACGTATCTGCTGCCCGGCCCTCCGGTCCCGGTCTCGGTGCGTTCCTCCGACGGCACGGTCTCCTTCGACGGCACCCAGGTCCGCATCGACTGGGCCGACACCTCCGACCGCGTCAAGCGGGCGACCGGCCCGCGGATCATCGACGTGGGCGACCTCGTCCAGGTCGAGTGGCTGCCCAACTCCGGTTACGAGGACGGTTTCATGCGGTTCGTGACCCGCGAGACGTCCTTCTCGAAACTGCCGCCGGAGAAGGACCCGTACGCCCTCGACCTGTGGGGCAGCACCCGCCGCGACCTGCTCACGGCCCTCGTCGCGACGGCGGTCACGGCCCGGCTGCCGCACCCGTCCACCCGCGGGGAGCTCGCGCTCGGCGACGAACGCGCCCACCGCCCCCGGCTCGCCGCGGCCGCGTTTCCTCCGTCGGCCGATCATCACGACGTACTGCTGCGCAGGCTGCGGGAGTTGGGGGAGCTGCACCGCGAGGGGGTGCTCACGGACGAGGAGTTCGCGATGACCAAGGCGGCCGTGCTCCGGGGGTTCTGAGATCCCGCGGTCCCCGCGTCACGACAGCAGGTCCGGTTCACTGCGGCTGATGTCCTGCCACATCGGCTGGTAGTTGATCCACGCCACCAGGTCCCCGCCCAGCTGTTCCCGGGTCGCCACCGCGGCCCGGTGGTCGATGAGCACGGGCCGTCCCGCTGCCCGGGCCAGCAGCTGCACCTGGCTGGAGCGTTCCAACGACAGGAACCACCAGGCCGCCGCGTCCACCGAGTCCCCGACGGTCAGCAGCCCGTGGTTGCGCAGCACCAGCGCCTTGCGGGAGCCGAGCGCGGCGGCGATCCGGCGGCCCTCGTCGGCGTCGACGGCGACCCCGGTGTAGGCCTCGTACAGGGCGTGGTCCTCGTAGAAGGCGCAGCTCTCCTGAGTGATCGGGTCGAGGAGCTCGCCGAGCGCGGACAGCGCCCGCCCGTGCACCGAGTGGCAGTGGGCGACGGCGACGACGTCGGGGCGGGCGGCGTGCACCTGGGAGTGCACGGTGAAGGCCGCCTGGTTGACGTGGTAGCGGCCGTCGAGGACCTGCCCGTCGGAGTTGGCGAGCACGAGGTCGCTCACGGTGACGTGCTTGAACGGCATGCCGAAGGGGTTGACCCAGAAGCAGTCGGTGAACTCCGGGTCGCGTGCGGTGATGTGCCCGGACACCCCGTCCTCGAAGCCGAGCCGGCCGAAGATCCGCAGCGCGCCCGCGAGGCGCTCCTTGCGGTGCCGGCGTTCCTCCTCGACGGAGTCGTGCATCGGCGGCATCGCGAACTGGAGCTTCTCGGTGGGAAGCGGCATCGGCGGAGTGGGCCCGAGGGGCGTCCCGTGTTGCGTCACGGGGCGGAAGTTACCGTCGGGCGGCGCAAGAGAACAGAGGTGGTTTGTAAAGATGACGCACACAGCGGATACCTGACAGAGGATGTCGGGTATCGGCGCCAGACTGCCCGATATGAACTGGACAGATTTCTCCGCCACGGAACCCGACCTCGCCAGGACGGTCGAAGACCGCTTCGGCGCCTTCACACACCACACCCTTGCGACCCTCCGCAAGGACGGCTCCCCCCGCACCACCGGCCTGGAGGTCCGCTTCCTCGACGGTGAGCTGTGGTTCGGCATGATGCCGGACTCCCTCAAGGCCCTCGACCTGCGCCGGGACCCGCGATTCGCGCTCCAGGCGAACCCCGGCGAGGGGCAGTCCATGGGCGGCGGCGATGTACGGATCGCCGGGCGGGCGATCGAGGTCACCGACCCCGAGACCAAGGCCGCATACGCCGAAGAGGTGAAACCGCCGGAGCCGTTCCACCTCTTCCGCACCGAGCTGACGGAGGTCGTGCGGACCTACGTCGAGGACGAGAAGTACCTGGTCCTCCAGGTCTGGAAGCCCGGTCAGCCCCTGCGCACGATCAAGCGCGCCTGAGCCTCACAGCGGGCTCACTCCCACTCGATCGTCCCCGGCGGCTTCGACGTCACGTCGAGCACCACGCGGTTGACGTCGGCCACCTCGTTGGTGATCCGCGTCGAGATCTTCGCGAGGACGTCGTACGGCAGCCTCGACCAGTCGGCGGTCATGGCGTCCTCGCTGGACACCGGCCGGAGGACGATCGGGTGGCCGTAGGTGCGGCCGTCGCCCTGGACGCCGACGCTGCGGACGTCCGCGAGCAGGACCACCGGGCACTGCCAGATGTCGCGGTCGAGGCCGGCCGCGGTGAGCTCCTCGCGGGCGATGGCGTCGGCGTCGCGCAGCAGGTCCAGGCGCTCCTTGGTGACCTCGCCGACGATGCGGATGCCGAGACCGGGTCCGGGGAACGGCTGGCGCTGGACGATCTCGTCGGGGAGCCCGAGCTCCTGGCCGACCATCCGCACCTCGTCCTTGAACAGCTTGCGCAGCGGCTCGATCAGCTGGAACTCGAGGTCCTCGGGAAGGCCGCCGACATTGTGGTGCGACTTGATGTTGGCGGTGCCGGTACCGCCGCCGGACTCGACGACGTCCGGGTAGAGCGTGCCCTGGACGAGGAACTCCACCGCCGGACCCTCGTCCGCGATGATCTCCGCCTGGGCCTGCTCGAAGACCCGGATGAACTCCCGGCCGATGATCTTCCGCTTCTCCTCGGGGTCGGAGACACCCTTGAGCGCGGTCAGGAAACGCTCCTCCGCATCGACGACGACCAGCTTCACGCCGGTCGCGGCCACGAAGTCCTTCTCGACCTGCTCGGTCTCGCCCTTGCGCATCAGGCCGTGGTCGACGTACACGCAGGTCAGCTGGTCGCCGATGGCGCGTGCGACCAGGGCCGCGGCCACCGCCGAGTCCACACCGCCGGAGAGGCCGCAGATCGCGCGCTTGTCGCCGACGCGCGAGCGGATCTCAGCGACCTGCTCCTCGATGACGTTGCCGGTGGTCCAGTCCGGCTTCAGACCGGCGCCCCGGTACAGGAAGTGCTCCAGGACCTGCTGGCCGTGCGTGGAGTGCATGACCTCGGGGTGGTACTGGACGCCGTAGAGCTTCTTCTCGTCGTTCTCGAAGGCGGCGACCGGGACGACGTCCGTGGACGCGGTCACGGTGAAGCCCTCGGGGGCGGCGGAGCAGGCGTCGCCGTGGGACATCCACACCGACTGCTCGTCCGGGGTGCCCTCGAAGAGGGTGGAGCCCGACTTCGACACGTGCAGGGGCGTCCGGCCGTACTCGCGGGCGCCGGTGTTGTCGACGGTGCCGCCGAGGGTGGTGGCCATCAGCTGGAAGCCGTAGCACATGCCGAAGACCGGGACGCCGGACTCGAACAGCTCGCGGTCCAGGCGCGGGGCGCCCTCCGCGTACACCGACGAGGGGCCGCCGGAGAGGATGATCGCCGCCGGGTTCTTGGCGAGCATCTCCGCGACCGGCATGGTGCTCGGCACGATCTCGCTGTAGACCCGGGCCTCGCGGACACGACGGGCGATGAGCTGGGCGTACTGCGCACCGAAGTCGACGACCAGGACGGTGTCGGGGGCGGCGGCGGGGTTCGCTGATGACACGGGTTGCCTTCCGGCGGTGAGCGAGGTGTGTGTGGTACCGAGTCTACCGGGAGCCGCGGGGCCGGTCCGGGGCCGAGCTCGTCTCAGGATGCGAACCGGCTTGGACGCTCCCCGGAGGCCCGGCATACTGCTGCCATGCTCCCGCAGACGACCTTCCTGTTTACCTATGGCACCCGGCCCGCCGGCTGCCATGGTCGTGCTGCTTGAGCAACTGACAAGCGACTTCCCAGGCGCCCCGGGCCGACAAGGTCCGGGGCGCCCGTGTTTTCCGGACCTTGCCGTTCCGTGGCCTCCACCCCACCCAGGAGCCCTACGTGACCACCACACCGGAAGCGACCATCGCGGACGCCCGTGAGCGCATCGACGCGCTCGACGACCGGATCATCGGTCTGATCCAGGAACGGATGGCCGTCTCGTCCGTGGTCCAGCGGACCCGTATCGCCTCCGGCGGCCGACGGGTCCACCTCGCCCGCGAGATGGAGATCCTCGGCCGCTACCGCGACGCCCTCGGCAGGCCCGGCACCTCCCTCGCCATGACGCTGCTCGAACTGTGCCGCGGTCGCATCTGAGTTCGGGCCCCACCTCACCCGTACGGCGCGTGACCGCGGCCCGCACCGCTTCGTTGGTGGTGGTGTCCGTGCCAGCCAGGGGCGGGCCCGACAGAACCACGCGTGGCTCGCTGGAGCGATGAGGCGCACGGATCACGCCGTGCGCCGTGGGACCTCGCTCCAGGAGGTGACCGGACGGCAGGGGACAGCAGCCCGGTCACCCAAGAGAACGGCCGGCTCCGGGGACGCCCGGGGCCGGCCGGCGGGGCAAGTACCGGCACAACGCTGGGTCAAACGGTTGCGGAGGCCGCGCCCATCCAGCACGATGCCTGGAAAGCCCCCAAGTCCCTCCGCAGACAACCGCATTCGTCTTGTCTCGCCGTACTGCCAGAGGTCCAGACCATCAACAGGGGCGGCGAGCACGACGGCACGCAGAGCAAGCGGCGCAATCCCCCGGCGCCGCTCCCAGGCACCGGCGCTGCCCTGACGTCGGTGCTGACGAAGGAAGGGCCCCGCGACTCCGTCCCGCGGGGCCCTTCCCATGCCCGCATCTCAGGGGTCAGACGCGGGAGACCGTTCCACAGCTCTTGTCACGGTCGGTGTCGAGGGGCTTGCTGCGGTCGTACGGGTCCGAGGTCGGTCCGGTGGGGTCCGGTCCCGTGGGGTCGGACGAGCTGAACGACGGATGCAGATAGCCGTCGTACACCTCGCAGGCCGAGTTGTTGATGTCCTGGTCCCAGTTCACGACGGTGAGCTTGCCCGGGGTGACCTGGTACTTGGCCGGGTCGGAGATCTCCACGTCGAGGATCCGGCGGATGATGGTGCGGGTGACCTCGGTGGAGCCGTTGGTCTGCACGACCGGGTAGACGAAGGTGTAGTCGGCGTGCACGGCCACGGAGGCGTGGTCGCCGGCCTTGAAGGTCATCCGGCCCCGGGTCTTCACGACGTCGCCGACCGGCCGGACCTCCTCGGGGTCGAAGCGGCTGAACATCCACAGCGGGTCGTGCTTCTCGTCCGGCTTGCGCAGGCCGGTCTCCAGGATGCCGCGGACGTCCTTCTGCAACGGGTCCAGCACGTCGAGCGCCGCTCGGGGCCGTTCACCGCGCAGCGTCGCCGGGTCGAGGTTGGACTCCACGAGGAGCTTCTTGGTCAGCTCCAGCGCCTGTTCGACCTTCGCCGCGGACCGGCCGCCGACGGGCTTCGCCTTCGGTACGGCGATCCCGGCGGCCCCGTCGGCCCAGCGCTTGGCGGGCGAACCGGCGAACGGGTCGTCCAGGGTGGGGATCTGGGAGGGCTCGGCGGAGGGCGCTGCGGTCGGCGCCGTCGTCTCCTGCGGCAGCGGGGAGGACGCGGCCTCGGAAGAGGTCCTGGCGCCGAAGGGGTCGCCCGGCACCAGCGAAGGCTTCACCGCCACGACGGCCACCCCGGCCGCGACGACGACAGCGAGGACGCTCCACAGACCCCGCCGGCTCTTCTTCTGCTGCCAGGCCGGCCCGGTGCGCCAGCCTTCCGGCAGTTCGCCGCGCGCTTCCTGTCGCCGCAGTCGCTCCGTCACCTCACGAGCCCGTGCGGAGGGTTCCTTGGGGGCGGAGTCTCGGATGTCCCGCTCGGAGTCACGAACGAACTGTTCCCAGACGTCGTCGGGGATCTTGGGGTCTTCTGACACGTGGGTCAGTTGTAGGGCCTTGGCAAGCCCGTTCACAAGGAGAACCCGTGTGTGACTCAGCCCACATAAGTTTTCTGTGAATGCCTGCACAACCTTTCACAGGTTTCGCGGATCAAACCTCACGAATCACGGGCCCCACCCGCGCCCCACACGCGGAGGCCTCTCCCTGACGCGTGCCGCGAACCGTGCGGCGCACCTGACTTCCGAGGTCTTCATGAAGCTTCGTCGTGCACTGGCCGCCGCGGCCGCGACCGCCGCGATAGCGCCGCTGGCCCTGTTCGCCGCGCCGAGCGCGTTCGCGGACGAGACCCCCACGCCGACCGCGGCCGAGAGCACGCCCGCCGGCGAGACCACCCCGGCGGCCCCCGAGACCACGCCGGCGGCCCCGGAGACCACCCCGGCCGCCCCGGAGACCACGCCCGCCACGGGCGAGAGCTCCCCCGCCGCCGGCGAGTCCAGCCCGGCCGCCTCCACCAGCCCCTCCGGGAGCCCGTCCGGCTCCACGAGCGCCAGCCCCTCCCCGAGCGAGAGCGGCGAGCCCGTCGACCAGTGCGAGGTCGACGACGAGGACGCCCCGGACCCCGGCGACAGCGACGTGCTGCACAGCTCGCTGACCGGTCTGCCCGAGAGCATCGTGGCGGGCAGCGGCTGGACGAACTTCAAGTTCAACGTGAGCAACTCCGGCGACGAGACGATCAAGGACATTCAGCCCATCGTCGGCGTCGGGGCGGTCGACTGGGACTTCGAGAAGGACTACAGCGACCTGGTCACCGTGCAGGTGAAGCAGGGCGGCAGCTGGGTCGACGTGGCCACGCAGTTCGGCGAGGGCGGCTCGTTCAACGCCTTCGACCTCGACGGCGGCGACTCCCTCAGCTACCAGCTGCGGGTGAAGGTCGACCGTGAGGTCCCGAGCGCGATCGGCATCGCCATCGGTCTCGCCGAGTACTCGGACGACAAGGGCTGCTGGATCTCCGCCGACGAGAACATGGGCATCTACTACTTCGAGGTCCTGCCGGCCGGTTCCGACGCCGGCAAGCCGAACGACGCCAAGCCGCAGACCGGCGGCAAGAAGCCCATCTCCGACGTCAACGGCGTCGACGTGGACGGCCAGCTCGCCGAGACCGGTTCGAGCTCGGCCCTGCCGGTCCTCGGCCTCGTCGGCGGCTTCGCCGTCGTCGCCGGTACCGGTGTGGTCTTCGCGGTGAAGCGGCGCAAGGGTGCGGCCGGCGCCCACGCCTGAGTCGTAGCCCGCTGGGCACGGCTTGACGCAGGACAAGGGAAGGACCCGCACTCGGAGGGGGGTGCGGGTCCTTCCCTTTGTCTTCTCGTCGTTCTTTCGGGCCCTACGACTTCTTCGGCACCGCCGGTATCCCGAGGAACGGCAGCTTCAGCGCGCCGAAGGCCTCCGCCGGGACCGCCGGTGACTTGGGCTCGACGGGGCCGAGCCGGACGTACGCCTCGCCCTGCGCCGGACGCGGGTCCTCCTCGCCCTTGTTGGGCCAGTAGGACATCGCCCGCTCGGCCTGCGCGGTGATCGTCAGCGAGGGGTTCACACCGAGGTTGGCGGAGACCGCGGCGCCGTCGACGACCGAGATCCCGGGGTGGCCGTAGAGCCGGTGGTAGGGGTCGATGACACCGGTGTCGCGGGAGGAGCCGATGGGGCAGCCGCCGAGGAAGTGGGCGGTGAGCGGGGCGCCCATCAGCTCGCCGACGTTGGAGCCGGGAAAGCCGTTGATGTCGGCGGCGATCGCGGACGCGGCCTCCGAAGCGGCCCTGATCTGCTTCGGGTTGGGGGCGCCGTGGCCCTGGCGCGCGGTGAGCAGGCCCTTGCCGACGCCGTCGGGTTTCAGGTACGTCGTCAGGGAGTTGTCCAGCGACTGCATGACCAGGCCGATGATGGTCTTCTCCGACCAGCGGCGGTTGGAGAGGGAGCGCAGCACGAGCAGCGGGTGCTTCGCGGCGTTCGCCAGCCAGGCCATGGCCCTCGACGAGCCCTCGGCGTACGGGACCTGGAGGATCGACAGGCCGCCCATCGAGTTGGAGCCCTTGCCGTAGCGGACCGGCTCGATGTGGGTGTTGTCGTCCGGGTGGATGGACGAGGTGATGGCGACGCCCCGGGTGAAGTCGACCTTCGGCGCACCGGTCGCCCTGCGGTAGCGGCGGTTGTCGGTCTGGGCGCCGACCAGGGCCTCGGAGTTGGTGCGGGTGAGCTCGCCCAACCGGTCCGAGATGTGCGGCAGTTGACCGCCTGCCTTCATGCGGTGCAGCAGGGTCTGGGTGCCGTAGGTGCCGGCCGCGATGACGACCTTGCGGGCCTTGAAGGTGCGGCCGCTCGCCTTGCGGCGGTCGTCGGTGGGCAGGGTCGCGATCGCGTAGCCGCCCTGGGAGTCGTCCGTGACCGACACGACGGTGGTGAGGGGGTGGACGACCGCGCCCGCCTTCTCGGCGAGGTAGAGGTAGTTCTCGTTGAGGGTGTTCTTGGCGCCGTGCCGGCAGCCGGTCATGCACTCGCCGCACTCGATGCAGGCCTTGCGGGAAGGACCCGCGCCGCCGAAGTAGGGGTCGTCGACCTGCTCGCCGGGGGCGGCCTTCCGCTTGCCCTCCGCGTCCTCGCCGTCGCCGAAGAAGACACCGACCGGGGCCATGTGGAAGGTGTCGCCGACGCCCATCCGCTCCGCGGCCGCCTTCAGGTGGACGTCGGAGGGGGTCATCGTCGGGTTGAGCCGGACGCCGAGCATGCGGCGGGCCTGGTCGTAGTACGGCTTCAGCTCCTCCTGCCAGTTGGTGATGTCACGCCACTGCGGGTCCTCGAAGAAGGGCTTCGGGGGGACGTAGAGGGTGTTGGCGTAGTTGAGGGAGCCGCCGCCGACGCCCGCTCCGGCGAGGACCATGACGTTGCCCAGGAGGTGGATGCGCTGGATGCCGAACATGCCGAGCTTCGGCGCCCAGAGGTAGTTCTTCAGGTCCCAGGAGTTCCTGGGAAGCGTCTCGCGGGTGAAGCGGCGGCCGGCTTCCAGGACACCTACGCGGTAGCCCTTCTCGGTCAGACGAAGGGCGGTGACGCTGCCGCCGAAGCCGGAGCCGACGACGATGACGTCGTAGTCGTAGGTGTCCTGTGGCACGTGCTCTCCTCGTTGAGAACCCTGCTCGGGGCGGGTGGTGTTCCTACTTGAAGCGGAAGGCCTTCATCGCCTTCAGGCTCCGGCTCATGAACTGCGCGTACTTCTCGTCGTCCATTCCCAGCGAGGGCGCCATCGGCAGCAGTCGCTGCTGGGCGATCGTCTGGGCCTCGGTGTACTTGAGGATGCCCTCGGAGCCGTGCCGGCGGCCGAGGCCGGAGTCCTTCATGCCGCCCATCGGGGACTGGACGCTGCCGTAGGCGGAGGCGTATCCCTCGTTGACGTTGACGGTGCCGGCCCGTACCCGGGAGGCGATCTCGCGGCCGCGCTTGCCGTCCTTCGTCCACACCGACGCATTGAGCCCGTACGGCGTGGAGTTGGCGAGCTCGACCGCCTCGTCCTCGGTCTTGAAGCGGTAGAGGGAGACGACCGGGCCGAAGGTCTCCTCGGCGCAGACCGCCATGGGCTCGGTGACGTCGTCGAGGATGGTCGGCTCGAAGAAGTACGGGCCGATGTCCGGGCGGGCGACCCCACCGGCGACGACCTTCGCGCCCTTGGCCACGGCCTCCTCGACATGCCGGGTGACGGTCTCCAACTGCCGCTCCCCGACCAGGGAGCCCATGTCGGCACCGTAGGCGAGGGACGTGCCGAGCCGCATGGCCTTCGTACGGGCGGCGAAACGCTCCAGGAAGGCGTCCGCGATCGACTCGTGGACGTACAACCGCTCGATGGAGATGCAGAGTTGGCCGGCGGAGGAGAAGCAGGCGCGGACGGCGCCGGCGGCGGCCTTCTCGATGTCGGCGTCCTGGAGGACCAGCATGGCGTTCTTGCCGCCGAGTTCGAGCGAGACACCGACCAGACGGGCGGCGGCGCCCTGGGCGACCTCGCGGCCGGTGCGGGTGGAGCCGGTGAAGGAGACGTAGTCGGCGTGCCGGACGACCTCGGGGCCGACGACGGGGCCGTCGCCGAGGACGACCTGGAACACCTCAGCGGGAAGGCCCGCCTCGACCAGCAGATCCCGCGCCCACAGGGCGGTCAGGCAGGTCTCGGTGTCCGGCTTCATGACGACGGCGTTGCCCGCGACGAAGGCGGGGAGCGCGTCGCCGACGGACAGTTCGAGCGGGTAGTTCCAGGGGGCGATCTGGCCGACGACTCCGCGCGGGTGGCGCAGCTCGGTGACCTTGGTGAGGGTGGGCACGGCCCCGGTGTGCCGCTTCGGCCGCAGATACGCGGGCGCCTTGCGGCCGTAGTGCCGGGCGGCCACGGCGACCGCCTGCACCTCCTCGTGGGCGTGCAGGCGGGCCTTGCCGGTCTCCAGCTGGATGAGGTCGAGGACCTCCGCCTGGCGCTCCAGGATCAGGTCGTGGAAGCGGAGCAGGACGGCCGCGCGCTGCCGTACGGGGGTCTGCTCCCACACCGCCTGCGCCCGGCGGGCCGACTCGAACGCCTTCTCCACGTCCTCGGGGGTGGACTCGGGCAGATCGGCCAGCTTCTCACCGGTGAACGGCGTGTGGTTGGCGGTGCGGCCGGACCCGGTCACCCCCTTGGTGAGCTGGGCGACCAGCTCCGGGGTGACCACGTCGGCCGCGGTACGGGCGCCCTCCGGGGCGGGGGCGAGGGGGTTCGTGCCGGTCTTGGCCGGGGCCTGCGCGTCCGTCATGAGCCGCAGGGTATTCGGGAGCGGGGGCTTTGGGTACCCGTCGGTAACGGGCGCTCACGACATACACACACCCTGCCAGTGATGACTGGCGGTGAATGTGCTGATCAGGGGGTGGGGCGGGGATGAGGTGGGGGTGATCAGCCGCGTTCGGGTTTTTTCTGAAGCAGGAGGCCGAGGGCGGAGAGGGCGGTGAGACGCCGGGGTTCGTGGGGGGCGGTGTCCGGGTGCCGGGCGTCGGTCGAGGACAGGGCGGGGGCGGGTGCCGGGGCTTGAGCGGGTGCCGGGGCCGGAGACACAGTGGACGTCTCCGCGGCCGGAGGCGAAGCGGGCGTTTCCACGGCCCACGGCGGCAGGCTCGTCCCGGCGACCTCGGCCAGTACCCGGGCGACTTCCTCCGGCAGGGGCCGCTCCTCCGGCTCGGTGACGAGGAGCCGCTCCAGCAGTGGTCCCAGCGGACCTGACCGAGCGTCCGCCACGGCCGCACGGAGCAGCGCCCCCAACGACCACAGATCGGAAGCGGGCCCCGCGCCGGGCCCCGACGCGCACTCCGGGGCGGCGAACGCGGTGGCGGCCTCCCGGCCACCGGAGTGTCCGGCGCCGCCGATCCCGAAGTCGGTGACGACGACGCGTCCGCTGTCCGCTTCGAGCAGGACGTTGGACGGCTTCAGGTCGCGGTGGACGATGCCGACGCGGTGGGCTGCGTGCAGCGCGCCGAGGACGGCGAGCCCGATCCGGGCGGCCTCGGCGTCCGACAGCGGCCCCCGCCCGGCCAGAGCCGCGTCCAGCGACTCCCCTTCCACCAACTCCATGACGATCCAGGGCAGTTCACCGTCGAGGAGTACGCCGTGAATGGCGACGGCCGCCGGATGGTCGACCTGTGCGGCGGCCCGGGCCTCGTGCGGCAGCCGGTGCGCGGCCCGCTGCCGCTCCTCGTCCTCCGGATCCCCGGTCAGCCGGGGTTCCTTGACGGCGACGTACCGCTCGTCCTGCTCATCACGTGCCCGCCACACCGTGCCGTTCGGCCCGGAGCCGACCCGCTCGACGAGCCGGTAACGCCCACCGATCAGACGTCCGTCGGGCGGGAGTTCGCCGTCTTCACTCATGGCACATGAGTACCGTGCGGGTCATGTACTTGTCTAAGCGGCGGGCTCAGAGACCGGACTCCGGTTGGCGCAGCCGGATCAGCGGGTCGATGGCCGAGGGAGCGGAGGGCGGGCGGACCACCGTGCCCTGGAACATGGTGTAGGGCCACTTCTCAGTGCTGTCGGGTTCCGCGCCGACTCCCGTCACGAAGCCGCGCAGGATCCACCCCGGACCGTCGTGGCCGAGCACCCGCGTGGTCTGACGGTCCTTGCCGGGAGGTCCCTGGATCCGCACGACGGCCTGGAGTTCGGCCCCCGCGGGGCCGACGCGCTCCTCCGCGGAGCCGCCCCGGCCGCGGATCGTACGCGCCAGATCCTCACGGACGGTCGCCCAGGAGGTGTCTCCGAGCGCACGGAACGCCTGGAGCTGAATCGCGGTCCGGCCGCGGATGACGGTGACGCCGGCGACGGAGCCGTCCCGGCGCGACGACATGAGCTCGATCTTCAGACCAGGCTCCGTCGGCACCAACAGGCCCCCGAGATCGACCAGTTCGCCGCTCTGCGGCCGACGGTCGTCACTCACGTCCCACGGCCCGACAGCAAGGCAGCTCTCCTCCGCGGCCTCCAGCAGGTCGTCCACCTCTGCCTCGGACAGCGACTCCTCGGCGATCACGGAGACCAGCAGCCCCAGCAGCCGGTCGAGAGTGATCAGTTCGCGCCGTGAGGTCTCCGGAGCCGCCGTCGCGTCCCCCAGCAGGGTCCTCACCATCAGCCCGGCTTCCTCCTCGTCCAGTCCCCGCACCGGACGGCCGAAGTCGCTCCGGCCGTCCTCCGCACGCAGTCCGAGGAGTGTCTGAAGGGCGACGAGCAGCACCCGACCCGGGGTCATCCGGTTCCAGACCTCGAACTCGGCACGTTCCGCGCTCTCCGGCGCGACGAACCCGTCGCGCCGGAACTGCGCGACTACGGAGCGTGCCACGTCACTTGCCTCGCCCATCCCGCAATCTCCTGAGCATCGGGCCGCCCGCGGAGGGGCACGGCCCCGTCGCGGTGGTCAGGAATCGGTGCCGTCTGCCGCCAGAAACGCACCCAGGATCGGACGCCGTTGGCCCCAGAGGAGGATGACCTTAACTGCCGCCACTGACAACTCAGTTGTCGCGCGGTGGCACCGTCCTCAGAGCTTGTCCACCTCCAGATTCGCGATCGCCGTCCGTGCCACCTCGCGCCCCCTCCCCGTGAAGTCCCCCTTGCCCGGATAGCTGACGGTGAGCTTGTACATGTCGCCGGTGGTGGTCCGGTAGTAGAAGATCTGGAGTTCGCGCGGGCGGGAGTTCTGGCTGTCGGTGGACTTGTACGTGACGGTGTTCTTGGCGGCCTTCCGGCCCTGGTACGTCTGGTCCTCGGGCCGGGTCTTCGCGGTCTCCGGCATGCTGAGGTCGTAGTCGCCGCTCTCCTTGAACCGGCTGTCGTCGTCGTACATCTCGGCCGCCGCGGAGCCCGCGATGTTGTTCGCGGTGTCCTCGGCCTTTCGCTCCAGCCGCAGGCCGATCCAGATGCTGCCGCTGTAGTCGGTGTACGTGATCCAGTGGGTCTTGTCCGTCTTCCGGTCGGGCGTGGTGGGCTGGTAGTCCGCCGGCACCGCCAGCGTCGCGGCCACGTCCTTGGTGTGCTTCGTCGTCCAGCCGTCCGGCAGCGGTCCCGCGAAGGGGTCCGCGATCACCAGGTACGCCGCCAGCGCGGCCGCGACAACCGCCGCGCCGAGCCCGAACCACGCCTTGCGGCCCAGCCGGAGACCACCGCCCACCGGCACCTCCACGGTCCGCACGATCTGCGTGGGCTCCGGGACGGGCGGGTGGGCGGTGGCCTCAAGGAGCGCCCTGACCTGCGCGGCGTTCGGGCGGCGCGCCGGGTCCTTCTGGAGGAGGCCGTTGATGGCGTCGGCGAGCGGGCCGTGCGCGGCGGCGGGCGGCGCGGGCGTGGCGTTGAGGACAGACTGGAGGGTCGCGGGGGTGTTGCTGCGGCGGAACGGCGAGACGCCCTCCGTCGCCGCGTACAGGACCACGCCGAGCGACCAGAGGTCGGACGCGGGACCGGGACGCTGGCCCAGCACCCGCTCGGGGGCGATGAACTCGGGCGAGCCGACGAAGCCGCCCGTGTCGGTCAGGCTGGTCTCGCCCTCGATCTGCGCTATGCCGAAGTCGGTGAGGACGACCCGGTCGTGGCGGCCGAGGAGGACGTTGTCCGGTTTCACATCCCTGTGCAGGATGCCCGCCGCGTGCGCGGCCTCCAGCGCGCCGAGCACGTCGAGGCCGATTCTCGCCGCTTCCCGCGCCCCGAGGGTGCCCTCCTGCAACGCGTCACCCAGCGAACGGCCCTGCACCAGCTCCATCACGATCCACGGCCGGCCGTCCACAACCGCCACGTCGTGCACGTTCACGACCGAGGGGTGATCGAGCCGGGCCGCGGCGCGGGCCTCCCGCCGCATCCGCTCGAAGGCGTTGCCTCGTTCGCGTTCCGGAAGATGATCCGGGACACGGGGTTCCTTGACGGCCACCTCACGGTCCACCGTCTCGTCCTTGGCCCGCCACACCGTGCCCATCCCACCGTGCCCGAGCTTGGCGAGCAGCCGGTACCGGCCCGCGACGAGCCGGCCGACGCCCGACTCCTGCTGCGGGGGCCTGGGAGGTTGCAGAACATAACTCGTCGTCTCGTCGGACTCGTGGCCGACTCCCCCGCTGGTGCTCATGGGTTCATCCATATCGCGCCAGAGGCGCAGCCAGCCAGAGGTGACGCGTTCCGGTCACACACCCGTGACGTATCCCTACCGCACGGTGAACGTGTCGACGGCCACGTCGAAGTGCTCCTTGGCCTCCCGCACCTTGCCGACCGGCGCCGACACCCACACGTCGTACAGCCGCCCCTTCTCCTCCCAGCACAGGTCGTAGGTGTGCCGGGCGCCCTCGGCCGCGCTGAAGCCGTCCCAGGTGAACTCCCAGAACGCGGCGGGGTGTCCGCGGTGCGTGACCGAGGTGACCCGGCCGTCGCGGTAACCGGGGTTGGCCTCCGGGCCCTTGGCGGCCGCGCGCCGCATCACGCCCAGCGGGCCGCCGGGCTGGGGATCGGTGACCTTGACACCGAGGCGGAAGGTCTCCCCGGAGGACAGGTAGAAGACCCGCTCACCCTGCGGCTCACGCGTGAACCCGTCGGGCACGGCGAGCGCGAACCCGGCGGGGTCCTGGGCGACGTGGTAGCCGGAGGGGGCGGAGGGGAGGGTCGCGGCGGGTGCGGGCTCCGCCGTTCCGGTGGAGCTGCCTGCGGACGGACCCGGCGCCGACCCACCCGCCGTCCCGGACGCAGAACGACCTGGCGTCCCGGCCGCCGAACTGCCGGACGTCGTACCCCCGTCCCGGCCGTCCCGGTCCCTCAGCAGCACCGCCGCCGACACTCCCGCTCCCGCCAGCACGGCGACCAGCAGCGCCGCCACGAGCACGCCCCGCCTCGACCGGACGGACGCCGGGAGCCGGCCGCTCCTCGACCGCTCCGGCGCCGGGGACCGCCGTACCGGAAGATCCCGCTGAGTCGGTGTGTACGCGCGCTCGGGTGCCCGGCGGGGAGGCGTGCGGCCCGTCTCAAGGAAGGCCCGCAGCATCCGCTCCGCCTCCACCGCGTCCAGCCGCCGTTCGGGATCCCGCTCCAGCAGACCCCGTACGACCGGGAGGAGGGGCCCGGCCTGCGCGGGCGGCCGGATCTCGTCGATGACGACGGCGTGCAGGATGCCGCCCAACGAGTCGCGCCGGAACGGGGATTCGCCGCTGAGCGCCGTGCACAGCAGTGCGCCCAGGGACCACAGGTCGGCCTCCGGGCCGGTCCTGGCCCCGGACATCCGCTCGGGCGCGGTGTACTCGGGCGAGCCGACGAAGGAGCCGGTCTCGGTGAGGGTGGTGGCGCCCGCGACCTGGGCGATGCCGAAGTCGGTGAGGACGACCCGGCCGGTGCCGGACTCGACGAGGACGTTGGCGGGCTTGATGTCCCGGTGCAGCACCCCGGCCGCGTGCGCCGCGCGCAGCGCGCTCAGCAGGTCGGCGCCGATCCGGGCGGCCTCGGCCGCGTCGACCGGGCCGTCGGCGGAGATCCGGTCGGCGAGGGAGCCGCCGTCGATCAGCTCCATGACGATGTACGGCCGTTCGTCCTGCTCGACGACGTCGTGGACCACCATGATGTGCGGGTGACTCAGCCGGGCGACCGCGCCGGCCTCGCGCAGGGTGCGCTCCCGCTGAAGCCGAGCGTCCTCGGCGGAGAGCGTCTCGTCGAGCGGGATCTCCTTGACGGCGACCTGCCGGCCGAGCAGCTGGTCGGTCGCGCGCCACACCACGCCCATGCCGCCGCGGCCGATCCTCGCCTCCAGGCGGTAGCGGCCCGCGATCACGCGGAAAGTCTCCCCCTCGGTCCCCATGCGCCCCATCATGCCGCAGCGGACGCACGCCCTCCGGGGCGGTGACCGGCCAACTCCGTCAGTCGTGCGTCTCGCTCCAGCCCTGGAGCACCGCCGTGAACTGCTTGCTGGTGGTCGGCCAGCTCGCCGCGGGCGCCGACATGTAGATCGCGTACTCGGCGCCGTCCCGGGACATGTACGTCTCCTCGACGGCCCGGCGCGGCCCGGGGAAGGCCATGTCCTTGGCCAGCGCGGTCCATGTGTACTCCCACCGGGCGCCCGGCCGGTCCCGGTAGGTGTTCCTGGCCATGCCGACCTGGTGGTAGTCCTTGAGGTCGTTGATCTGCTCCTCCAGGCTGTGCTGGTGAGCGAGGGGATCGAAGTAGTCCGGCGAGGTGTCGACGGCGATCCGGAGGAAGTGCTTGCCCTCGTCCGGCGAGTAGTCGATCTGGGTCAGCCCGTTGGCGGGGGTGCCGAAGACCGAGCGGTGCCAGCCCTCGGGCAGGTAGACGCTGAAGCCCACGGGGTCCTTGTACGGCACCCACCCGGCCGGAACCCCACCCGTGGCCGGACTCGGCGTGGGGCTGGGCGAGGTGCTCGGGGCGGCCTGGGTGGCGCCCTTGTCCCGCCCCTCGTCCCACTTCTGCAACGCGACCGCGGTCCCCGCGCTGACCACCGCGGCGAGCGCGACCACGAGCACGACGGACCGCAGCCTGCGTCGCCGAGGCGGCGCGGCGGCCTGCGGCACGGGGCCGATGGTCGTGGGGGCGACGGCCTGGGGATACGGGGCGCCCGAGTGGTACGTCGGGCCCGAGCCCGAGGAGTACGACGGTCCCGTGGCCGAGGGATACGACCGTGCCGCGGCCGAGGGGTACGACGTACCGCTGACCGGTGTGCCCGTGACCGGTGTGCCCGTGGTCGGTGTGCCGGGCCCACTGTGGGAGCCGCTGTGCGCCCCCGGCCTCTGGCGCGAACCCCCATGTTGCGTCGGCACATACGCCTGTGCCGCGCTGGGCCGCCGTCCCTCCGCCGCCTCGGCGAGCATCTGCTCGGCCTCGGCCGCGTCGGGGCGCACGGCGGGGTCCTTGTGCAGCAGGGCGGCGATGACGGGCCCGAGCGGACCGGCGTTCCGCGGCTCGGCGGGTTCCTCGTCGACGACGGCCTGCATCGTGGTCAGCGGGGTCGTACGGCGGAACGGCGACCGTCCCTCGACCGCCGTGTACAGCGTGGCGCCGAGCGCCCACAGGTCGGCGGACGGACCGGGGTCGGCGCCGCGGACCCGCTCGGGTGCGAGGTAGTCGACCGAACCGACCACCTCTCCGGTGCGGGTGATGGTGGTGTCGCCCTCGATCTGGGCGATCCCGAAGTCGGTGAGCAGGACGCGGCCGTCCCGCGCGAGCAGGACGTTGCCGGGTTTCACATCCCTGTGCAGGACTCCGGCGGAGTGCGCGGCGCGCAGGGCCCGCAGCACCCACATCCCGATCCGGGCCGCCTCGCGCGCCTCGATACGGCCGTCCTCCTTGACGGCGTCGGCCAGCGAGCGGCCCTCGACCAGCTCCATCACGATCCAGGGCCGGCCGTCATGGTCGAGCACGTCGTGCACGGTGACGACGGCCGAGTGGTTGATCCGGGCGGCCGCGCGGGCCTCGGCGCGGGTACGGGCGAGCAGAACGGCCTGGTCGCTCTCGGAAACATAGAGCGCGGCGGTCAACTCCTTGATCGCCACGGCCCGGTGCAGCACCTCGTCGTGGGCACGCCAGACCCGGCCCATGCCGCCCTTGCCTATCGGGTCGGCGAGCCGGTAGCGCCCCGCGAGGAGCAGGCCCTGCATCTGATTCACGTTTCCCCGCAATGCTCTTGACGCAGTCAGACTAAGGACCGGTCCGCGCCGAGGGGAACCAGGGGGGCGCCAAGGAGACCTCACTGTGACGGTTGTCGCTTCCGCGAAGTACGAGTGAACCCGCGCCGCCCTTACGGCGTCCGTCAGCCGGTCACCTGGTACGTGGCCGACGCCTGCTCGTACAGCCGGGTCACCTCGTCCCGCTCCGCCTCGGGCCCGCGCACCTGCACCACGTGGTACTTCCCGCCGATCAGGATCGCGAGATTGCGTACGTACAGCTCGCGCCCGTCGTCGGCGGTCCAGGTGAACTGCCCCTCGGCCATGCTCCTGGTGCCCACCTGGATCGACTTCAGCCCGGTGGCGGTGGCCCAGCTGGAGTCGCGGTACGGCTGGAGCTCGGGCTCCTTGTCCCGCTGGTAGGCCATCGGATCCTCGCCGTTCGCGGCCGCGGTGTCCCGCCCGGGGACGACGATCAGCTCGAAGTCGCCCTGGGAGTAGACCACCTGTCCCCGCCCGTTCCTCGGCGTGCGGCCCCAGCCTCCTGCCACGGCGACCTTGAAGCCCTCGGGGTCCGCGCGCAGGGTGAAGCCGTCGGCGACCTCGGGCCCGGCGGTCTGGGTCTCGGCGGCACCGCTGGACTGCGACGGCTCGGGGGTGGTCGGCTCGGGCCGGGGCTCACCGCCGGCCTCGGGGGACTGCGCCGTGCCGGCCTGGCTGGTGGAACCCGTCTCCTTGGCGGCGCCCCTGTCGTCGGGGCCCGACTTCGGCATGAAGTACATGGCGTACGCGATCGCCGCGGCCATCACCAGCAGGATGAGCAGCAGCAGATTGCGGCCGAGCCGACGCGGTGAAGGGGCCTCCTCCCGGGCCCGCTTGTGCCGCCCGTGCGTCGCGGGCAGCCCGGCGCGCCGCCTGCGCACCAACTCGCCCCGGCGCCGCACGATCGGCAGCCGGCTCGTGTCCACGGGCGGCGCGGCGACGACATGGGCGCCGGCCTCCGGCTCGGGCGCGGACCGCACCAGCGACCGCAGCCAGCCGCGCAGTTCCTCGAAGTCCAGCCGCTCGGTCGGGTCCTGCCGCAGCAGCGACTCCACGACCGGCCTGAGCGGCCCGCACTCCTCCGCGAAGGCGGGCGGCTCGGCGCACACCAGCTGCACCAGCTCGGCCGTCGACTCCTCGGGATAGGGCGCGTGCCCCTGGACGGCCCGGAACAACAACGCCCCGAGAGCCCACAGATCCGTCGCGGGCCCGATGGGCGCGGCGAGCTGCCAGTTCTCGTGCACCGGCCCGGCCTGCTCCGGCGCCCAGCGCTCGGTGACGGGTCCCACCACGGCCATCCGGGCCTGCCGTGCCCGCTCGGCGGCGAGCGCGGTGGCGGGGCCGCGGCGGGCGGGGGCATCGGTGGGCGGGAGGTCCTCCCAGCGGGTGGGCGCCTGCGCCTGCTCCACGGCAGGCACAGCGTCAGCGACGGGTCCTTGGTTCACGGGCACCGCACCCGCACCGCGCGGCACGGCACCGTGCCAGGGGGTGGGGCGTACGCCGTAGGGGTCGACTGTGGGCCCCGGGGCCCCGGCGCCGGGCACCTGCTCGACGCCGTCCAGGGCCGGATACGACGGCTGCGCAAGGCCGTTGGCCGAGGGATACGGCGACTGCGACCTGCCGTTCGGCGGTACGGCGGGGTCGGCGCCCCGTGTCCGTGCGGCGGGGTCGGCCTCCGGTGCGGGGCGGGCCCCGGGCAGGGCTGCCCTGCCGTTCTGCGCCTCCTGGACCCGGGCGGCGGCCCGTGCGCCCGCGCGGTAGGCGGCGATCGCCCCGGCCCGCGCCGCGCGGATGTCCGTACCGCCGTCGGGCTCCCTGCGGACGAGTTCGGCCGACGCCCCGGTCCCGTTCGCCGTCTCCACGCCGGCGCTGGGCAGCCCGCGGGCCTCCCGGGCCTCGATCGCGGCCCGCCGGGCGGCCTCGGGATCGCCTCCGCCGAAGGTGACGGCACCACCCGGGCCCGGCCCGGCGCTCCGGGCGTCCAGTCCGAAGGCCGCGTCTGCGACGCCGTCCTCGAGAGCCGACCGAGCACCGCCCGGCCCGCCGTTCGGGCCCGTCGACTGTCCGGGAACCGGGAGTCCACCGGGTCCTCCACGCCCGTCGGTCCCACCGATCGTGCCGTGGTCCGCCCCTGGCTCCCCGCCTCCGGAGCCCCATTCACCCGCTTCGGCCGGCACCGGGTCGTAGCCGCACAACGCCTCCTCGGCGGCGCCGACCGCGAGGCCGGTCAGCATGACCCGGCCGTCGTCGCAGACGAGCACCGTGCGGGCGGTGATGTTGCGGTGCACCCAGCCGTGCGCGTGCAGCACCCGCAGCGCCATCAGCACGTCGGAGGCGACCTCGGCCGCCCGGTACGGCGTCAGCGGCTTCTCGGTGAGGAGCGCCGACAGCGGCCGCGCGGCCACCAACTCGCTGACGACCCACAGCGAACCGCCCTCGGCGAACACGTCGAAGACCTGGTCGAGACGCGGATGGTCGGGAATCCGGGCGGCGGCCTGCGCGGCCTCGACGGCCCGCCGCACAGCGGGCTCGGTGGGCCGGCGTGCGCCGCGCCGCCCCGGGGTCCGCCGCGCACCCTGAGGGTCACGGGCGGTGAACCCGTCGGGCAGCCCCTCCGCGTCGAGCACCTCGGCCTCGACGACCTCGGGCAACGGGACCTGCCTGACCAGGACTTCCTGACCGCTGTAGGTGTCGAAGGCGCGTGTGTCGGTGAGTTCGTACTCGTCGGACGGGGGCAGCGGCAGGCGGTAGCGGTCGGCGAGTACCCGACCCGCATAGTCGTCCACGTTGCCTCCCCCGGCCGCCCGGTTGGTCAATTCCGTTCGCCTAGCAGGCCGTTCCGTACCCGAACCTGGATGCGGACGGTCCACGAACATTCACGATACGTGCCGGAGGCAACCCGCAAAGAGGGGATTCCATATCTCAGGGTCCAAACACATGACCGTTTACCGTACGGCGCTTCACGACTTCGGTTCGAAGGTGCGGGCGAGCGTCTGCCATGTGTCCTTGCGCAGCTCAGTGCCCCAGTTCGCGGCTTTCGCGGTGTACATCAACCCATATCCGAGATGGTCGTCGACGACGAATCCACGGTCGATCGTCCGGTACTTCGTCCCGCCGTCCACATAGGTGAACTCCCAGTCGGCCGTGTTCCAGCTCCGGTAGTCCACCTTCTCTATTCGGATCTTGGTGTACTGCGAACGGCGCATGCCCCGCTCCTGGTTCTCCCAGTCCGCCACCGGGTCACCCTTGGGCGCACTGGTCCAGCCGACGAGCAGCTTCTGCCCGTCGGGCCCGGTGAACCGGTCGCCCGCGGAGCTGCTGGTCTGGAACTTCCACCCCTTCGGCAGCCCGATCGAGTACCCCTGGCCGCCCCGGTACGTGGAGGCCACCGCACCCTCGTCCGCGGAGCCCCCCGAACCGGAGGACCCTCCCGAACTCCGGCCGCTCTCCTCCGCACCCGGCGTGTTCGAGGACCCGGTGCCCGCCTCCGACGAAGGGGACCCGGCGGTGGACCCGTCGGTCCGGGTGCCCCCGCTCTTGTCCTCCTTGGTGCCGGCACTCGCGCTCGTGCTCGCCGTCACCTTGGCGCCGCCGCCCTCGGCCCCGTCGCTGCCGTCGCCCCCGCCGAGCGTGAGAGCCAGCACGGTGCCGATGACCGCGAGCGCCACGACCACCGCGATGATCACCAGCGTCCGCCGCGGCACCACGTCGGTCAGCGGCGCCCTGGGCACCGGCCTCGGCGCCATGTCCGGCGGCGGCGTCATCACGGGCCATCCCGAACTCCGCCCGTCCGACACCGCATCGGTCTGCCGCGTCTTCCCGTCCCGGACCCCGGCCGCACCGGTCGAAGCCGAGGCCGTGGCTGACGTCGAAGCCGATGTCGAGGCCGCCTCCGACGCGGCCGACACACCCGCCGCGCCCTTCCGCCCGGACGTGGAAGGCGCAGAGGAAGCCGGAGCAGCCGGAGTGGCCGATGCAGCCGGAGAAGCCGAAGGCGCCGAAGAAGCCTCGGAAGCCTGGGCGGGCACCTTCGCGCCCCCCGAACCCGCCGTGCCCGAACCCGCCGTGCCCGAACCCCCAGAGCCCGAACCAGCCGTACCCGAACCCGTACCGCTCCCGGACTTGGCACGGGCCGCCGCCGCGGACGTCGAGGCCGCCCCGGCGGCCTTGCGCACGGAACGCAGCGCCCCGCGCAGCCGCTCTCCGCCCGCACGCTCCTGCGGCTGCGCCGGCAACGGCACCACCCGGGTCGCGTCCGCCGCCGGCTCCGGCTCCGGCTCGGCCTGCTTCGGCTCGGGCGCGTGGATCACCGCGGTGAGCATGGCCCGCGCGCGGCTGTCGTCGAGGCGCTGGGCGGGGTCCTTGGTGAGCAGTCCGTAGATGACGTCCTTGAGCGGACCCGCGTTCTTCGGCTCCTCCAACGGCTCGGTCATCACCGCCGTGAGGGTCGCGATCGCGGACCCCTTGTCGTACGGCGGGGCGCCCTCGACCGCCGCGTACAGCAGCCCGCCGAGCGACCACATGTCGGCCGCGGGGCCCGGCTTGTGCCCACGCGCCCGCTCCGGGGAGATGTAGGAGGGCGCGCCGACGAGCATGCCGGTGGAGGTGATCGACGGGTCGCCCTCGACCTGGGCGATGCCGAAGTCGGTGAGCACGACCCGGCCGTCCTCGGAGATCAGCACGTTGGACGGCTTCACGTCCCGGTGCAGGATGCCCTCGCGGTGCGCGGACCTGAGCACGTCGAGGATCGCGAGGCCCACCTCCGCCGCGCGCTTGGGCTTCAGCAGCCCGTCCTCCCGGATGACCTCGGCGAGCGACTTGCCCTCGACGAGCTCCATCACGATCCACGGCCGGTCGTCCTCGTCGACCACGTCGTACACGGTCACCGCGCTGGTGTTGCGGATCCGCGCGATCGCCTTGGCCTCACGCAGTGTGCGCGTGATCAGCCGGCGCTTCTCGTCCTCGTCGATGCTGGACGGGAACCGGAGCTCCTTGACGGCCACCGTCCTGCCCAGGGTCTCGTCCTCGGCGCGCCACACCGTGCCCATGCCTCCGCGGCCGAGCACTCCTCCCAGCCGGTACCGCCCGGCGAGGAGACGCTCGTTCTCGTTCTGCCGGGATGCTCCCGCCCGCTCCGCGTCCGACATGCGTCCCCTCATGAACCCGCCCTGACAGAGCCTCCATTGTCCCTCACCCGACAAGTGCCCGACGCCCCGGGTGCCCCTGACTCCGCCTCACCCGCGGCAGGGCCCGGGGATGTCGGCACACAGATCCCGTCGGCCCACGGCCCCCCTCCACGCACAGTTCCCAACCGCTTACAGCTCCCTCACCCCCCGCGGGCACCGGCCGCCCTCCGCCTCCTCCCGCGCACAGCCCCCGCGAGCCCCTCGCACCCACCGGCGCCCGGCCTCCGGCACCACCCCGCGCACCTCTCACGGACCGAGTGCCCATTCCGCTCGCGACCCTGCATGATGGCCTCCGACAAGGGAGGATCCGCGATGCCCTCACTTCGGGCACTACTGGCCGTGCCGGCCTCCCTGGTGCTGCTCGCCCTGGCCCCGGCTGCCTCCCCGGCCCCCGTGGCCCGAACCCCGGACGCGCTGCTTCCGCTGCTGGTGGCCCACGGTGGCGCTCCCGCCGCGGCACTCCTGGCCGAGGAGCAGAGCGGGACCCGTTACGCCGCGGCGGGCCCGGGAATCGCCCGCGCCGACCACTTCCGTGCCGGCAGCATCACCAAGACCTTCATCGCGACGGTCGTCCTCCAACTGGCCGCGGAACACCGGTTGAAGCTGTCCGACACGGTGGAGCAGCACCTGCCCGGCCTGGTGCGCGGAGCGGGCAACGACGGCCGCGCGCTGACCCTGCGCGCCCTGCTCACCCACACCAGCGGCCTGAACGACTTCACCGCGGACACCCTGGGCCTGGTTCCCCTCACTCCCGTGCAAGCCGTCCGTGTCGCCCTCACCCACCCTCCGGCCGACCGCGGCCGCTACTCCTACTCCAACACCAACTACGTCCTGCTCGGCCTGGTGATCCAGCAGGTCACCGGCGACTCCTACGCCACCGAGGCCGAGCGGCGGATCATCGCCCCACTGGGTCTGACGGGCACCTCCTTTCCCGGTTCGCGCACCTCTCTCCCCTCCCCGCACGGCCGTGCCTACACCGCCGACGGGTCCGACGTCACCGCGCTCGACCCGCGGGTGGCCGGAGCCGCGGGCGAGCTGGTGAGCACCCTCGCCGACCTGGACCGCTTCTACGCGGCACTCCTCGGCGGCCGGCTGGTGTCCCCGTACTGGCTGCACGAGATGACGGACACCCGCACCGCACACGGCCTGTACGGCATGGGGCTGTTCCCGGTGAAGCTGCCGTGCGGCACGACGGTGTGGGGGCACAACGGCCGCATCACCGGCAGCTACGTGCGCACCGCAGCCACGGTCGGCGGCCGTCGCGTCCTCACCTTCCGCGTGAACACGACGTCGATCGCAGACCCCGACCTCGAACCGGCCCTGCTCGCCGCCGAGTTCTGCCCCCGCACCTCGTAGAACGACCGGGTTCCGAACGAAGATCCCGGCCCACGACACCCGTTCGAGTGATGTCGGGCGACCCCTGCTTCCGGCGCACTACAGCACCAGCACCAGCACCAGGCTTACAACGGCGCGATGTCCGGCGCCCCCAACCGCGCCGCGTCCGCGGTCAGGTCGTCCGGCTGCCGCTGCGACTCCCGCTCCGCCTCCACCCGCTTCTCGTAGTGCTCGACCTCGCGCTCGATCTGGTCCTTGTCCCAGCCCAGCACCGGCGCCATCAGCTCGGCGGCCTCGCGGGCGGAGCGCACCCCGCGGTCGAAGGTCTCGATGGAGATACGGGTGCGCCGGGTCAGCACGTCGTCCAGATGCCGCGCGCCCTCGTGCGAGGCGGCGTAGACGACCTCGGCGCGCAAGTAGTCGTCGGCGGCCTGCATCGGCTCGCCCAGCGTGGCGTCCGAGGCGATGAGGTCGAGGACCTCCTCCGCGAGGCTGCCGTACCGATTCAGCAGATGTTCGACCCGGGCGACATGAAGCCCGGTGCGCGCCGCGATGCGCGCCCGCGCGTTCCACAGCGCCCGGTAGCCCTCGGCGCCCAGCAGCGGCACGTCCTCCGTGACGCATTCGGCGACCCGGGTGTCGAGGCCGTGCACCGCCTCGTCGACGGCGTCCTTGGCCATCACCCGGTAGGTCGTGTACTTGCCGCCCGCCACCACGACGAGCCCGGGCACCGGATGCGCCACGGTGTGCTCGCGCGAGAGCTTGCTGGTGGCGTCCGACTCACCGGCGAGCAGGGGCCGAAGCCCCGCGTACACGCCCTGGACGTCGTCCCGGGTCAGCGGCACCGCGAGCACCGAGTTCACGTGCTCCAGCAGGTAGTCGATGTCCGCGCTGGAGGCGGCCGGGTGGGCCTTGTCGAGGTCCCAGTCGGTGTCGGTGGTGCCGATGATCCAGTGCCGGCCCCAGGGGATGACGAACAGCACGGACTTCTCGGTGCGCAGGATCAGCCCGGTCGAGGAGTGGATGCGGTCCTTGGGCACGACGAGGTGAATGCCCTTGGAGGCGCGGACGTGGAACTGTCCCCGCTCGCCGACCATCGCCTGGGTGTCGTCGGTCCACACCCCGGTCGCGTTGACCACCTGCTTGGCGCGGATCTCGTACTCCCCGCCCGCCTCGACGTCCTGCACCCGGGCCCCGACCACCCGCTCGCCCTCCCGCAGGAACCCGGTCACCCGCGCGCGGTTGGCGGTCTTAGCGCCGTAGGCGGTCGCCGTGCGCACGAGGGTGGCCACGAAGCGGGCGTCGTCCATCTGGGCGTCGTAGTACTGCAGCGCGCCGACCAGGGCGTCCTTCCTCAAGGCGGGCGCGACGCGCAGGGCGTGACGGTGGCTCAGGTGCCGGTGCCTGGGCAGTCCCCGGCCGTGGCCCCTGGCCATCGACATGGTGTCGTAGAGCGCGACGCCCGAACCGGCGTACCACCGCTCCCAGCCCTTGTGCTGCAAGGGGTACAGGAAGGCCACGGGCTTCACGAGATGCGGGGCGAGCCGCTCCAGGAGCAGTCCGCGCTCCTTCAACGCCTCGCGCACGAGGGCGAAGTCGAGCATCTCCAGATAGCGCAGGCCGCCGTGGATCAGCTTGCTGGAGCGGCTGGAGGTGCCCGACGCCCAGTCACGCGCCTCGACCAGGCCCACGGACAGGCCCCGGGTCACCGCGTCGAGCGCGGTACCCGCACCGACCACGCCGGCTCCCACCACCAGAATGTCCAGTTCCCGCTCGGCCATCGCTGCGAGTGACTCGGCGCGCTGCGCCGGCCCCAGTGTCGCTGTCCTCACCACTGCTGCCTCCAGCTGTCGGTCGCACCGGTCACCGTCGCGGGCCGGAGCCTGCATGACTAATGGCCCGGTCCGTATCCCCCATGCCCAATCCTGACCGGGTTGCCCGACTTCGGCCACCAGTCACCCTCAGCCTGTGGATAACTTTCACCGCTGCGTAGACCAAAGCTCACAACCCCACAGGAAGACACACGGAATCAATCCCGTATATCGGTCATATTTACTCCTAGTCTGACATTGCGCTCGCTCGTCCAGTCCACAGGGCTTGCGCACCTGTCCCGCTTCGGTTACTGGGAAGGACGGCCCACGCCATGCCCGCAGATCTCGCCGTGATCGGACTCGGTCCCTACGGACTGCCCCTGGCCCAGGCCGCTGTCGCCGCCGGCATCTCCACGCTCGGCTACCGCACCGGCCCCGAGGCCGGCTCCCTCAGCCCCGCCGAACTGCGCCGGATGCTCTCGGGGGGCTTCCGGACGGCCGCGGGCCCGGCCGAACTCGGCCGGGTGCGCACGGCGGTCATCTGCGCGCCGACCCCGGCGGGTCCCGACGGCGGCCTGGACCTGAGCCAGGTGGAGGCGGCCGCGCGCACCCTGAGCGCACACCTGCGCCCGCACACCACCGTCATCCTGGAGTCCCCCGTCCCGCCGGGCACCACCGAGGAGTTCCTGCGCCCGCTCCTCGAAGAGGGCTCGGGCCTGCGCGCGGGCCGCGACTTCCACCTCGCCTACTCGCCCACCCGTGTCGACCCCGGCAACCGCGACTTCACGCCCGCCACCACCCCCAAGGTGATCGGCGGCTTCACGCCCGCGTGCACGGAGTCGGCCGCCGCCTTCTACTCGCGCCTCACCGACAAGGTGGTACGCGCGCGTGGCCCACGCGAGGCGGAGACGGTCCAGCTCCTGGAGACCAACTACCGCCACGTCAACATCGCCCTCGTCAACGAGATGGCCGTCCTCTGCCACGACCTCGGCGTCGACCTCTGGGACGTCATCCGCTGCGCGGAGACCAAGCCCTTCGGCTTCCAGGCCTTCCGCCCCGGCCCCGGCGTCGGCGGCCACACGATCCCCCGCGACCTCACCAGCGGCGGCCGCTCCCTGCGCATGGTCGAACTCGCCCGGCAGGTCAACGACCAGATGCCGCGTTACGTCGTCCAGCGCGCCGCGGCCCTCCTCAACGAGCACGGCAAGTCCGCGCGGGGCGCCCGCATCCTCCTGCTCGGCGTCACCTACAAGCCCGACCTCGCCGACCAGCAGGGCACCCCCGCCCACGAGGTCGCCGTACGCCTGATGGAACTCGGTGCCTCCGTCAGCTACCACGACCCCCACCTCCCGTCCTGGAGCGTCCTGGACCGCCCGGTTCCCCGCGCGGACTCCCTCTACGAGGCGGCGGCCGACGCGGACCTGACGATCCTGCTCCAGCAGCACCGGACGTACGACCTCCAGGGCCTGTCGGTGAAGGCTCAGCTGTTGCTGGACACGCGGGGGGCCACACCGACGGGAGCGGCGCACCGCCTCTGACGTCAAAACACCGGTGGCTCTGTCGGACCCACCTGTTAATCTCCCCTCACTCGTCGCACAGTCGTGCGCACGCTTCTCTGCTTCACCATTCCGTTTGTTCCATCCCGTGGGGGGATTTCTGTCATGAGCCAGTCAGCACCACCGCCTGCCCAGCCGCCTGTCGAGCCTGCCGAGCCGCAGGCCCAGCCCCAGCCGGTCGACGGCAACCCGTACGCGCAGCAGTCGGCCGACGGCGCTCCGTCCGCCCCGCAGCCGGGCACCGTACCCCCGCCTCCGGCACCGGGAGTCCCGTACGGGGCCGTCCCCGCCCCCGCTCCGGTGCGCGACAACGTCGGCCTCGGTCTGGTGGCCGCCTTCGTCGCCGCCGTGGTCGCCGGCGGTGTCTACGGCGCGATCATCGGCCTGACCAAGCACGAGATCGGCTGGGCGGCGGTCGGCGTCGGCTTCCTGGTAGGCCTCGCCGCAGGGCGTCTCGGTGGCCGCAACCCCGTGCTGCCGGTCGCGAGCGCGGTCCTGTCGCTGGGCTCCGTCTACATCGGCCAGCTGGTGGGCGAGGGCATCATCGGCGCCAAGGAGACCCCGCTGAGCTTCAGCGAACTCTTCTTCCAGCACTTCGACGTCCTCCAGGAGGCCTGGAAGGCGGACGCCGACCCGCTGACGTTCCTGTTCTTCGCGATCGCCGCGTACGTCGCCTTCACGGGCGCCAAGAAGGCGGCGCACTGACGCTGCCGGTGCCCGGCGAAGGGGCGGCGCACCGGTTGTGAAGGGGGGCGCGTGGGCGCGACGGGCCCCGGAGCCGGTGGCATGCGGGGTGCGCCGCAGGTACCTTACGGTTACAGGTGGAGCCCACCGCAGCGGCCACTGCGGCAGGCACCTGGATGGTTCACGGAGTGTCCGCCCCTACGTCTTATGGGGGCGGCCGCTCACCATCCGAAAATCCGCAAGATCCACCTCCTCCGGCACTTCACCGTCCACAGACGGATCCGGTCCCAGCGGGTGGGCTTACGGTGGCGACCCATCGGCGCCCCCTTCCACAGCACCGCCCAGTGGCCTGGTAGACGGTCCGTCGGACATCGGGCCAGGCCCCGAGGAGCGGGGTCTGGAACCAAATCCTTTTGGAAGGGGGCGCTCCAAAGGACTGGGGCGCCGACACGGACGCTATCGCCCCCACCCCGGCTGACCAGCCCGTTTCCGCCCCGAACGCAACCGCGCGCCCCCGCACCACCTCACGCGCCGCCCGCCTCGCACAGCCCCAGGGCACGCGAAAGGCCGGCCACCCCACCCGGGTGACCGGCCTTGCAGTCGCCGTAAGACCTACCGCTTGTGCTGCGAGTCCGCCACCGTCACCTCGACGCGCTGGAACTCCTTCAGCTCGCTGTACCCCGTCGTGGCCATCGCCCGCCGCAGCGCGCCGAAGAAGTTCATCGAGCCGTCCGGGATGTGCGACGGGCCCGCCAGGACCTCCTCGATCGTGCCGACCGTGCCGAGGTCGACCTTCTTGCCTCGCGGCAGCTCCTCGTTGACGGCCTCCATGCCCCAGTGGTGGCCGCGACCGGGCGCGTCCGTGGCACGGGCCAGCGGGGAGCCCATCATCACGGCGTCCGCGCCGCAGGCGATCGCCTTGGGGAGGTCGCCGGACCAGCCGACACCGCCGTCCGCGATCACGTGGACGTACCGGCCGCCGGACTCGTCCATGTAGTCCCGGCGGGCGGCGGCCACGTCGGCCACCGCGGTGGCCATCGGGACCTGGATGCCCAGCACATTGCGCGTGGTGTGCGCCGCGCCGCCGCCGAAGCCGACCAGGACGCCCGCCGCGCCGGTGCGCATCAGGTGCAGGGCGGCGGTGTAGGTGGCGCAGCCGCCGACGATCACCGGGACGTCGAGCTCGTAGATGAACTGCTTCAGGTTCAGCGGCTCGTGCGAACCCGACACGTGCTCCGCCGAGACCGTCGTACCGCGGATGACGAAGATGTCCACGCCCGCGTCCACGACGGCCTTGGAGAACTGCGCCGTGCGCTGCGGGGAGAGCGCGGCGGCCGTGACCACGCCCGAGTCGCGCACCTCCTTGATGCGCTGCCCGATCAGCTCCTCCTTGATGGGAGCCGCGTAGATCTCCTGGAGGCGGCGGGTCGCGTTGTCCACGTCCAGCTGGGCGATCTCGTCGAGCAGCGGCTGCGGGTCCTCGTACCGCGTCCACAGGCCCTCGAGGTTCAGCACGCCCAGACCGCCGAGCTCGCCGATGCGGATCGCGGTGGCCGGGGAGACGACCGAGTCCATGGGGGCGGCCAGGAACGGCAGCTCGAAGCGGTAGGCGTCGATCTGCCAGGCGATCGAGACCTCCTTCGGGTCGCGCGTACGACGGCTGGGGACGACGGCGATGTCGTCGAAGGCGTACGCCCGGCGGCCGCGCTTGCCGCGCCCGATCTCGATCTCAGTCACGATGTGTGGCCTTTCCCTGATGCGTTGCAGCGCCTCCCAGTATCCCCGACGGGTACGACAAGGGCGGCCCCGGATGCTCCGGGACCGCCCTCACGCGCGCGTGGCTCTCAGCAAAGGCTCACTTGCGGCTGTAGTTCGGCGCCTCGACCGTCATCTGGATGTCGTGCGGGTGCGACTCCTTCAGACCCGCCGAGGTGATCCGCACGAAGCGGCCCTTGGACTCCATCTCGTCGATGGTGGCCGCGCCCACGTAGCCCATGGTCTGGCGCAGCCCGCCGACGAGCTGGTGCAGGACGCTGGACAGCGGGCCCCGGTAGGGCACCTGGCCCTCGATGCCCTCGGGCACGAGCTTGTCGTCCGCGGAGACCTCGGCCTGGAAGTAGCGGTCCTTGGAGTACGACCTGCCCTGGCCGCGGGACTGCATGGCACCGAGCGAGCCCATGCCGCGGTACGACTTGAACTGCTTGCCGTTGATGAACTGCAGCTCGCCGGGCGACTCCTCGCAGCCCGCGAGCAGCGAGCCCAGCATCACGGTGTCGGCACCGGCGGCGAGCGCCTTGCCGATGTCGCCGGAGTACTGCAGGCCGCCGTCGCCGATCAGCGGGATGCCCGCGGGACGGGCGGCGAGGGAGGCCTCGTAGATGGCGGTGACCTGCGGGACGCCGATGCCGGCGACCACGCGGGTGGTGCAGATGGAGCCCGGTCCGACTCCGACCTTGATGCCGTCGACACCGGCGTCGATGAGCGCCTGGGCGCCGTCGCGGGTGGCGACGTTGCCGCCGATCACGTCGACGTCGACGCTCGACTTGATCTTCGCCATCCAGCTGAGGGCGTTGCTGTTGTGGCCGTGCGAGGTGTCGACGACCAGGAAGTCCACACCGGCCGCGGCGAGGGCCTGGGCGCGCTCCAGCGCCTCGGGGCTGGCGCCGACGGCCGCACCGACGAGCAGCCGACCCTCGGCGTCCTTGGCGGCGTTGGGGTACTTCTCCGCCTTGACGAAGTCCTTGACCGTGATGAGGCCCTTGAGGACACCCGCGTCGTCGACCAGCGGAAGCTTCTCGATCTTGTGCTTGCGCAGCAGGTCCATGGCTTCGACACCGGAGATGCCGACCTTGCCGGTGACCAGCGGCATCGGCGTCATGACCTCGCGCACCTGACGGCTGCGGTCCGACTCGAAGGCCATGTCACGGTTGGTGACGATGCCGAGGAGCTTGCCGGCCGGGTCGGTGACCGGGACGCCGCTGATGCGGAACTTGGCGCACAGCGCGTCGGCCTCGGCGAGGGTCGCCTCCGGGTGCACGGTGATCGGGTCGGTGACCATGCCGGACTCGGACCGCTTCACCAGGTCGACCTGGTTGACCTGGTCCTCGACGGAGAGGTTGCGGTGCAGCACGCCGACGCCGCCGAGGCGGGCCATGGCGATGGCCATGCGGGACTCGGTCACCTTGTCCATGGCGGCCGAGAGGAGCGGGATGTTGACCCGGACGTTGCGGGAGATGCGGGACGAGGTGTCGACCGCGTTGGGGAGCACCTCGGACGCTCCCGGCAGCAGCAGCACGTCGTCGTAGGTGAGCCCGAGCGTCGCGAATTTGTCGGGCACTCCGTCGACGTTTGCAGTCATGACACCTTCCCCAAATGGCCTTGATCGGTGCGGATGTCCATGCTAACGGGAAGCAAGGGTGGCAAATTCCACGGAATCCGCGGATCACACGGTTCCGGCCCGCTCCGGGCTTCGTATGTTCGTACGGAAGCGGCGCGCCGCCCGTTCAGGGGCGTGCGCTGCTGCCAGGAGCGCGCCCTACTGCTCGGCCAGCGCTCGCAGCCTGCTCAGAGCCCGGTGCTGGGCCACACGGACCGCACCGGGTGACATTCCCAACATCTGACCCGTCTCCTCCGCCGTCAACCCCACGGCGATGCGCAACAGGAGCAGCTCGCGCTGGTTCTCGGGGAGGTTGGCCAGGAGCTTCTTGGCCCATTCGGCGTCGCTGCTGAGCAGCGCCCGCTCCTCGGGGCCGAGGGAGTCGTCCGGCCGCTCGGGCATCTCGTCCGAGGGGACGGCCGTGGAACCGGGGTGGCGCATCGCGGCGCGCTGCAGGTCGGCGACCTTGTGCGCGGCGATGGCGAAGACGAACGCCTCGAAGGGGCGCCCGGTGTCGCGGTAGCGCGGCAGGGCGAGGAGGACGGCTACGCAGACCTCCTGCGCGAGGTCCTCCACGAAGTGCCGGGCGTCGCCCGGGAGACGGGACAGCCGGGTGCGGCAGTAGCGCAGGGCCAGCGGGTGGACATGGGCGAGCAGGTCGTGCGTGGCCTGCTCGTCCCCTTCCACGGCACTGTGGACGAGCGCACCGATCGCCCCATGGGGATGAGCCGCCTCGTCGTCACGCATCGGTCCATGGTGCCCTGGCGTCGTTGGATCCGTGACATCGCGCTGGTTGTTGTGCACCGAAGCGTTATGAGCAGGTGCGCCGGAACTCATACCCTGCGCCCTCCCCTTCCGCTCGACCGACTCGTCCCCGAGAGACTCCACATCTCCAAGGATGCGGCATCCGCCACGAAACAGGCAGCGGGGCATCGAAGGGGCCGCTCGACCGCGCCCCGTCAGGGGCGCGGAGAACTGCGCGACCAGCCACGAACAACCCGCAGCCCTACTACGACCGCACGTGACGGAATGCTCAGCGCACCAGGCCCCAGCGGAAGCCGAGCGCCACCGCATGCGCCCGGTCCGAGGCGCCCAGCTTCTTGAACAACCGCCGCGCGTGCGTCTTGACGGTGTCCTCGGAGAGGAAGAGCTCCCGCCCGATCTCCGCGTTGGACCGTCCGTGACTCATCCCTTCGAGCACCTGGATCTCACGCGCGGTGAGCGTCGGCGCCGCGCCCATCTCCGCCGACCGCAGCCGGCGCGGGGCGAGCCGCCAGGTCGGGTCGGCGAGCGCCTGCGTCACCGTGGCGCGCAACTCCGCGCGCGAGGCGTCCTTGTGGAGGTAGCCGCGCGCACCGGCGGCGACCGCGAGAGCGACCCCGTCGAGGTCCTCCGCGACCGTGAGCATGATGATGCGCGCACCGGGGTCCGCGGACAGCAGCCGCCGTACGGTCTCGACGCCGCCCAGACCGGGCATGCGTACGTCCATCAGAATCAGGTCCGAACGGTCCGCGCCCCAGCGGCGGAGGACTTCCTCGCCGTTGGCCGCGGTCGTCACGCGCTCGACGCCGGGCACGGTCGCGACCGCGCGGCGGAGCGCCTCTCGGGCAAGCGGGGAGTCGTCGCAGACGAGGACGGATGTCATGGCCGCCCTCCGCAGCTGATGCACGTCACCTTGAGCCTCCAGGCTGGTACGAAATCGTCACCTGTGCGGTCGACCGTCTCGGACGCCTGCCCGAGCACTTCTTGCTTCAACCGCCTCCGCACTCTCAACGACGGTCACCCGAAAGAGTTACGGGGCTGCGCACTGTCTTCGGCACTCTACGTGAGGGCGCGGACACGGTGCAGACATGCGCGACGGACCCACAACGTTTCATCACAACCCATGCCCCATTCAGACCCTTTTCTTCCCATTTCCTGGTGTCTGAGGCTAGATTCGCAATGAGTCATATTTTCATCTCCTTAGATCGTAGATGTACGGTCGTGGACACGGTATCCACCCAGAACCGCTACAAGGGGTCACGCAATGGCAGATTTCTCCCGCCTTCCCGGACCGAACGCGGACCTGTGGGACTGGCAGCTCCTGGCCGCCTGTCGCGGGGTGGACAGCTCGCTCTTCTTCCATCCGGAGGGCGAGCGCGGTGCGGCCCGGAGCGCTCGCGAGAACTCGGCCAAGGAGGTCTGCATGAGATGCCCGGTGCGCGCGCAGTGTGCGGCGCACGCGCTCGCGGTGAGAGAGCCGTACGGCGTGTGGGGCGGGCTGACCGAGGACGAGCGCGAGGAGCTCATGGGGCGGGCCCGGCACCGGCTGGTGTCGGCGTCATCCGTCGGGAGCGGCGCATCGAACAACTGAAGGAACGTTTCTTCTGGAAGGGCACGCGCACGTGCCCTTCTTTCTGTCCGGCGGCCTAGCGGTCGGCCGCGCGCGCCAGCTGCTCCAGCGTCGCCGCCACCGCGGGCACCTGCGCCAGGTCGGGCAGCGTGAGCGCCACGATCTCCCGCCGGACCGCCGGCTCCAGCGTCACCGTGCGTGCACCCCGCGGCCGTACGGACTCGACGGCGAGCTGGGGCAGGACGGCGACGCCGAGGCCCGCGCCCACCAGGCCGACCACCGCCGGGTAGTCGTCGGTCGCGAAGTCGATGCGGGGCGTGAAGCCGGCGCTCTCGCACACCTCCACCAACTGGCCGCGGCAGCGCGGGCATCCGGCGATCCACGACTCCCCCGCGAGCTCCCCGATGGCCACGGACCCCGCGCGCGCGAGCCGGTGCCGCTCCGGTACGAGGGCGACGAGCCGGTCGGTCAGCAGCGGCCGTACGACGAGGTCGTCCCACTCGTCGCCGCCGGCGGCCCCCTCGTAGCGGAAGGCGAGCGCGATGTCGCAGTCGCCCTCCCTCAGCAGGCCGACGGACTGCGGGGGTTCGGCCTCCTCCAGGAAGACCCGGGTGCCGGGGTGGGCGGCGCGCAGCGCGGCGAGGGCGGTGGGCACGAGGGTGGAGCTGCCGCTGGGGAAGGAGACGAGCCGGACCCGCCCGGCCCGCAGCCCGGCGATGGCGGCGACCTCCTCCTCCGCCGCCGTGAGGCCCGCCAGGATGCCGGCGGCGTGCCGCACCAGGGCCTGGCCCGCCTCGGTCAGCCGCATCTCGCGTCCGGTGCGGATGAGCAGCGGCGTGCCCACCGACGTCTCCAGAGCCTTCATCTGCTGGCTGACGGCGGGCTGGGTGCAGCCCAGTTCGCGGCCCGCGGCGGAGAAGGAGCCGGTGGCGGCGACGGCGCGCAGGACACGGAGATGTCGGGCCTCGATCACCTTTCGAGGATAAGCCGTACTTTGACATTGCGGCGAATAATGCATGGCACCTTTGGGTTCCTGTCCCCTACCGTGCCGCTATGAAGCTGCTGTCGGTGAATGTGGGCCGCGAGAAGGCCGTTCCGTACACGGACAATCCGGAGGGCGTCACCGGCATCGACAAGCGGCCGGTCGACGGGCCGGTGCGGGTGGCCGCTCCCGGCCCCAAGGGCATCGGCGGCAGCGCGCTCGCCGGGGACGCGGTGTGCAAGAGGCAGCACCACGGCGGTGACGACCAGGCCGTGTACGCGATGGCGCGCGAGGACCTGGACGCGTGGGAGGGCGAGCTGGGCCGCTCACTGGCCAACGGCGCGTTCGGCGAGAACCTCACGACCGAGGGCATCGACGTCTCCGGCGCGCGCATCGGCGAGCGCTGGCGGATCGGGTCCGAGGTGGTGCTGGAGATCACCAGCGCGCGGATCCCGTGCGGCACCTTCCAGGGCCACATGGGCGAGCCGCGCTGGGTGAAGCGGTTCACGCAGAAGGGCGCGCCGGGCGCCTATCTGCGGGTGATCCAGCCGGGCGAGATCCGTACCGGGGACCCGGTCCAGATCGTGCACCGGCCGGACCACGACGTGACGGTCGCTCTGGCGTTCCGGGCGATGACCACCGAACGGCCGCTCCAGCCAAGGCTGTTGGCGGCGGGCGAGGCGCTCCATCCGGAGCTGCGGAAGTGGGCGCTGGAGTACGTGGAGAAGCACGGCGCCTGACGGGCCCTCGGCAGGCGGACGCTGTCGGTCCCGGTCATTAACCTTGCGCCATGACAACGGCATTGATTACGGGATCGACCGCGGGCATCGGTGCCGCGTTCGCACGACGGCTGGCGGCTGACGGGCACAACCTGGTGCTGGTGGCCCGCGACACCAAGCGGCTCCAGGACCAGGCGACCGAACTCCACGACCGCCATGGCATCGAGGCCGAGGTCCTCACCGCCGACCTCGCCACGGACCCCGGCATCGAGGCGGTCGCCGCCCGCCTGTCCGACCGCAGGTCCCCCGTCGACCTCCTCGTCAACAACGCCGGCTTCGGCAACAAGGGCCGCTATCTCGACGTCTCCATGGCCGACGAGCTGAAGATGCTCAAGGTGCACTGCGAGGCGGTGCTGCGCCTGACGTCGGCGGCGTCGGAGGCGATGCGGGAGCGGGGGCGCGGGGGTGTCGTGAACGTCGCCTCGGTGGCCGCGTTCGTGCCGCGTGGGACGTACGGCGCCTCGAAGGCGTGGGTCGTGCAGTTCACGCAGGGCGCGGCGAAGGATCTGGCGGGCAGCGGGGTCCGGCTGATGGCCCTGTGCCCGGGGTTCGTGCGGACCGAGTTCCACCAGCGGGCCGGGATGGGCACGGACAACATCCCCGGCTGGATGTGGCTCGACGCGGACAAGCTGGTCGCCGCGGCCCTCAGCGACCTGGCCCACGGCAGGACGCTGTCGATCCCGGACCCGCGTTACAAGGCCCTCATGGCGTTGGTGAAGGTGGCGCCCCGGGGGTTGCTGGGCGGGGTCACGTCGAGGACGGGGCGGAAGTACGGGCCGCAGTAGGGCCCGAAAAGGCGGACAATGGTGCTGTTCGAACCGGACCCAGGGGGGCCGGAGGTGGTCGCGTATGACGTTCGTACAGCTCATCGACTGCAGGACCAGCCGTTTCGACGAGATGAACCGGCTGATGGACACGTGGGTCGAGCAGACCAAGGGGAAGCGGACCGCGACGCACGCGGTGGTCGGCAAGGACCGGTCCGACACGTCGCACTTCGTCGAGATCGTGGAGTTCCCGTCGTACGAGGAGGCGATGCGGAATTCGGGGCTGCCGGAGACCGAACGGATCTTCCAGGGGATGGTCGCGCTGTGCGACGAGATGCCGACCTTCACGGATCTGGACGTGGTGCGGGACGAGCAGCTCAACCCGGCCACGTCACGGGAGTTCTTCGAGCGGGCCGGGCGGGCCGGGACGGCTGAGCTGTTCGCGCGGTTCGCCGACGACTACCTCGACCACGATCCGGCCAATCCCGGGGATCTGGGGCTCGCGGCGGCGCGTGAGGAGTACGAGGGGTGGCGGCAGGCCTTCGACTTCACCTTCCGGGTGGACGACCAGATCGCCCAGGGCGACCGGGTGTGCACCCGCTGGACCTGGGCCGGCAAGCACACCGGCGAGTTCGTGGGCATCCCGGCGAGCGGGCAGAACGTCACCATGACCGGCACCACCTGGCACCGGTTCCGGGACGGGCTGATCTGCGAGGGCTGGTGGCAGTACGACCGTGCGGGGCTGATGGAACAACTGGGGGTACTCGGGAAGTAGAGCCCCTCGGACCCGCGAAGGGGAAAGCCCCCGTTCCCTCAAAGGGAACGGGGGCCTCCTTGCGACCTGTGAGCGCTGGGCTCAGTGGGAGTGGCCGTGGCTGTGACCACCGGCGGCCGGCTCCTCCTCTTCCTTCTTCTCGACGACCAGGGTCTCGGTCGTGAGCAGGAGGGAGGCGATGGAGGCGGCGTTCTCCAGGGCGGAGCGGGTGACCTTGACCGGGTCGATGACGCCGGCCTTGACCAGGTCGCCGTACTCGCCGGTCGCGGCGTTGAAGCCCTGGCCCTTGTCGAGCTCGGCGACCTTGGAGGTGATGACGTAGCCCTCCAGGCCGGCGTTCTCGGCGATCCAGCGCAGCGGCTCGACGACGGCCTTGCGGACGACGGCGACACCGGTGGCCTCGTCGCCGGTCTTGCCGAGGCCGCCCTCGAGCACCTTGGCGGCGTGGACCAGGGCGGAGCCACCACCGGAGACGATGCCCTCCTCGACCGCGGCGCGGGTCGCGGAGATGGCGTCCTCCAGACGGTGCTTCTTCTCCTTCAGCTCCACCTCGGTGGCGGCGCCGACCTTGATCACGCACACGCCGCCGGCCAGCTTCGCGAGGCGCTCCTGGAGCTTCTCGCGGTCCCAGTCGGAGTCGGTGTTCTCGATCTCGGCCTTGATCTGGGCGACGCGGCCCGCGACGGCGGCGGAGTCGCCGGCGCCGTCGACGACCGTGGTGTCGTCCTTGGTGACCGTGACGCGGCGGGCGGTGCCCAGCACCTCCAGGCCGACCTGGTCGAGCTTGAGGCCGACCTCCTCGGAGATGACCTCGGCGCCGGTGAGGGTCGCCAGGTCCTGGAGCATCGCCTTGCGGCGGTCACCGAAGCCGGGGGCCTTGACCGCGACCGCGTTGAAGGTGCCGCGGATCTTGTTCACGACCAGGGTCGACAGGGCCTCGCCCTCGACGTCCTCGGCGATGATCAGCAGCGGCTTGGAGGCACCCGACTGGATGACCTTCTCGAGCAGCGGCAGCAGGTCCTGGATGGAGGAGATCTTGCCCTGGTTGATCAGGATGTACGGGTCGTCGAGGACGGCCTCCATACGCTCCTGGTCGGAGACCATGTACGGCGACAGGTAGCCCTTGTCGAAGGCCATGCCCTCGGTGAAGTCCAGCTCCAGACCGAAGGTGTTGGACTCCTCGACGGTGATGACACCGTCCTTGCCGACCTTGTCCATCGCCTCGGCGATGAGCTCGCCTACCTGGCTGTCCTGGGCGGACAGACCGGCGACGGCGGCGATGTCGGACTTCTCGTCGATCGGGCGGGCGGTCGCGAGGAGTTCCTCGGAGACCGCGGCCACGGCCGCGTCGATGCCCTTCTTCAGCAGCGCCGGGGAGGCACCAGCGGCGACGTTCTTCAGGCCCTCGCGCACGAGCGCCTGGGCGAGCACGGTGGCGGTGGTGGTGCCGTCACCCGCGATGTCGTTGGTCTTGGTCGCCACCTCCTTCACCAGCTGGGCACCGAGGTTCTCGTACGGGTCCTCGATCTCGACCTCGCGGGCGATCGTGACGCCGTCGTTGGTGATGGTGGGAGCGCCGAACTTCTTGTCGATGACGACGTTGCGGCCCTTGGGGCCGATCGTCACCTTGACCGTGTCGGCAAGCTTGTTGACGCCGCGCTCGAGGGCGCGACGGGCGTCCTCGTCGAACTTCAGGATCTTCGCCATGGGAGCGTGAGCCCTCTCGGAAATCTAGGTGAAAAGAGACTGCGCCCCGGGCGCCCGGCTTGTCAGTGGTCGGGGGGCCAGGGGCGCAGCTCAGAGAAATGCTGGGGTGAATTACTTCTCGATGATCGCGAGCACGTCGCGGGCCGAGAGGACGAGGTACTCCTCGCCGTTGTACTTCACCTCGGTGCCGCCGTACTTGCTGTACAGCACGATGTCGCCGACGGAGACGTCGAGCGGAAGACGGTTACCGTCCTCGAAGCGGCCCGGGCCCACGGCAAGGACGACGCCCTCCTGGGGCTTCTCCTTGGCAGTGTCCGGGATGACCAGGCCAGAGGCGGTGGTCTGCTCGGCGTCGAGCGGCTGGACCACAATGCGGTCCTCGAGCGGCTTGATGGCAACCTTGGAGCTGGTGGTCGTCACGATCCGACCTCCCCCTTCGGAGATCACGGGGTTGACTGTCTGAGGTGGCGACCAGGTGGATCCGTCGTCGCGGGTGCCGGACCTGCCCGTCGCTGTGTTGGCACTCTCCAGGGGGGAGTGCCAGAGCCGAGACTATGACCGTGATTAGCACTCGGTCAAGCGGACTGCTAATTCGCCGCGCGGGCCGGGCGGATTTCGGGTGCGGGTGGGCGGGGGTGACCGTCCTGGGGGCTGCCGCCCCCGGACAGGCTGGGTCGCCTACAGGTAGTCCTCCAGGCGCCCCACCGTCAGCCCCCGCCGCTCCACCTCCCGCAGTACCGCCGTCGTCCTCTCCGTCAGGGTCGGTCCCGTCGCCTCCCCCGAGGTCACCGACACGATGTCGCCCGCCCTCAGCCCCCGCACCTCCCCCTCCGGGGGCACGCTCCACAGCACCACCGCCGAGAGCCCGCAGTCGGCCGCCGCACGCAGGGTCGTGCGGTCGTACGTGCCGTAGGGCGGCCGGAACAGCCGTGGCCGGATGCCGAAGCGGGACCGCACCTTCTCCTGCTGGCCGCAGATCTCGGCGCGCTGGCCGGTGTACGGCAGGCCGCGCAGGGCGGGGTGGTCGAGGGTGTGGTTCTGGATGCTCGCGCCGACCGACCGGAGGCGCGCGAAGTGACCGTACCCGGGGCCGACGACCCTGTCCGTGAGGAACATGCTGACCGGCAGCCGCAGTTCACGGACCAGCTCGACGAACCGCGGGTCCTTCTCGGCGCCGTCGTCGTAGGTGAGGAAGACGACCTTGTCGGAGGTGTCGACGCGCCGCACGACCGGCGGCAGGCCGCCCCGGCGCGCCGCCGTGCGGGCCGGCATCCGCGGCGGCGCCGGCAGCGGGGCCGGCAGGCCCCAGTGGCGGTACGGCCGTCCGTCCGTCCTCGCCGGCCCGTACGAGCCCACCCGCTGGACCGCCTTCTTCCCCAGCCGTTCGATGGGGTCGACGGACTGGGCGCAGCCGGTGAGGAGTACGGCCGCCAGCCCCGCGGCGACGAGGGTCCGCGGTCTCACAGGTAGTCCTCGAGTCGTGCGACGGCGTACCCCTCGGCCGTGACCTTGTCCAGGAAGCGGCGGACCATGTCGGTCATCGTGCCCTTCCAGTCCTTTCGGCCCCGGAAGTGGCTGAGCACGATGTCGCCGGGGTGGATCCGCTGGTCCCACTCGCGGTACTCCCAGTGGTCGACGTAGACCTCTTCGTTCCAGATCGGCGCGTACCTGATGCCGCAGGACCTGGCCGCGCGCAGGGTGTCCTCGTTGTAGTTGCCGTAGGGCGGGCGGAAGAGGGCGGGCCGCTCGCCGTAGTGCTTCTCGATGACGTCCTGCATCCCGCAGATCTCGCGCTTCTGGCGGGCGTACGACAGCGCGGGCAGGTAGGGGTGGTGGAGGGTGTGGTTGTTCAGCACGATCCCCGCGTCCCGCATCTTCGCGAAGTAGCCGTAGTCGTCCTTGACCAGGTAGTCGCTGAGGAAGGCGGTGTAGGGGATCTTCAGCTCGCTCATCATCCGCAGGAACGCGGGATCCTTCTCGGCGCCGTCGTCGATGGTGAGGAAGACGATCTTCTGCTCGGTGGGGATCGTGGTGAAGACCGGTGGCAGGCCCTCCTCCTCGTGGCCTTCGACCTCGAAACCGTGACGGGTGGTGATGCGGGGCTTGGTCACGGGCGCGGGCGGGGCCGTCAGTGGGACCTGCTTCAGCCCCCAGCGCCTGGCGGCGGCGATCCGTCTCTGCTCGGCGCGGAGCCTGGCGGCCCGGATGAGGGTCTTGTCGGCCTGGAGGTCGGCGGCCAGGGCCGGAGGTGCCTTGAGGGGGTGTCGCGGTCGCACGTCGGTCCCGGCCGGGCGGGCGCAGCCGGAGAGCAGGGCGGCCACGGCCAGGAGGACGAGTCCGCCGCGGATCGACACCCTCAACGCACCATTTTCATCGTTTTGTCCTACTGTTCCCATGGCGCCGGATCCTCGCAGGTCACGGCCTCGCACCGGGGCCGACACCGCCGCTCGGAAGCGGACCGTCCACCGACTGGCCCACAATGACCCGGTGAACGACCTCGCCCCCCTCCTCACCCCCGAGGGCCGTGCCCTCCTCGACGACGTGCGCGGCACCGCCCCCGCCGACGAACTCGCCGTCGCCACCCGGCTGCGCCGCGAACACCCCGCCGAACTGGTCTCCGCGGCGCTCGGGCAGGCCCGGCTGCGGCAGCGGGCGGTGGCGAAGTTCGGGGCCGAGGACGCGGAGCGGATGTTCTTCACGCCGAACGGGGTCGAGCAGTCGACGCGGGCGAGCGTGGCGGCGTACCGGGCCCTCAGGCTGAAGGCGAGGGGCGTCACCTCCGTCGCGGACCTGTGCTGCGGGATCGGCGGTGACGCGATCGCGCTGGCCCGGGCCGGGATCCGGGTCCTCGCGGTGGACCGGGACCCGCTGACGGCGGCGGCCGCGCGGGCGAACGCGGACGCGCTGGGACTCGCCGGTCTGATCGAGGTACGGGAGGCGGACGTCACGGAGGTCGACACGGCCTCGTACGACGCCGTGTTCGTGGATCCGGCGAGGCGGGGCGGGCGGGGCCGCGTCTTCGATCCGGAGGCCTACTCGCCGCCCCTGTCGTGGGCCGTGCAGGCGGCGCTCAAGGCCCCGCACGCGGCGCTGAAGGTCGCTCCCGGCATCCCGCACGAAGCGGTTCCCGCGCAGGCCGAGGCGGAGTGGATCTCCGACGGCGGGGACGTGAAGGAGGCGGTGCTGTGGTTCGGCGGCACAGCGCCGGGCGCCGTACGGGCGACGCTGCTGCCGGGCCCGCGGACGCTGCTCGGGCGGGGTCTTCCCGATCCCGGAGTCCGTCCCGTGGGGCGGTACTTGTACGAGCCCGACGGTGCCGTCGTCCGGGCCCATCTGGTCGCCGAGGTGGCGCAGGAGGTCGAGGGCGGACTCGTCGACTCCACCATCGCCTACGTGACCTCGGACGCCCTGCACGCGAGCCCGTACGCCACCGCCTACGAGATCACCGATCAACTCCCCTTCAACGTGAAGAAGTTGAAGGCGCTGCTGCGGGAGCGGGGGGTCGGGATCCTGACCGTGAAGAAGCGGGGGTCGGCCGTCGAGCCGGAGGAGCTGCGGCGCAAGGCGCTGCCGAAACAGCACGGGCCGCACTCGGCGACCGTGTTCCTGACCCGGGTCGCGGGGGCGCCGACCATGCTGATCGGCGCCCCCGTGAGGGCCGTCACCGGCGCTGGACCGTCCTGAGCGGCTCCAGGTGCGGGTCGGCGCGCCGGGCCTGGCTGCTCGTGCGGGTGCTCGCGGGCTCGTCGCCGTTGTAGTACGCCGTGCAGGCGACCTGGCCGCCGTTCGCGGCGGCCAGGGTGCCCACCGCGGCGAGCGCCGCGGCACGGCGGCGCGTGAACACCCCGATCAACCACCGCACTCCCGAGCCCTGTCCAGCAACAGCTCCCGCTCCCGTTCGTTGCGGGTCAGCGCGGCCGCCCGCTCGAACTCGGCCCGCGCCTCCGTCGTACGTCCCAGGCGGGCGAGGAGGTCGCCGCGCACGCTCGGCAGCAGGTGGTAGTCGAGCAGCGCGGGTTCGTCGGTGAGCGCCTCGACGATCTCCAGGGCCGGGCCCGGGCCGTCGGCCATCGAGACGGCGACCGCGCGGTTGAGCTCGACGACCGGGGAGGGTGCGCGGGCGGCGAGCAGGGCGTAGAGGGTGGCGATGGCCGGCCAGTCGGTCTCGTCGTAGGAGTACGCGTGCGCGTGGCAGGCGGCGATGGCGGCCTGGAGCACGTAGGGGCCGGGGGCGCCGCCGGCCGTGGCGTCGGCGCGGGCCAGGGCCTTGATGCCGCGGGCGATGAGCATGCGGTTCCAGCGGCTGCGGTTCTGGTCCCTGAGCAGGACCGGCTCGCCGCGCGGTCCGGTGCGGGCGGCCGTGCGGGAGGCCTGGAACTCCAACAGGGCCGCCAGGCCGTGCACTTCGGGTTCCTTGGGCATGAGGGCGGACAACAGACGGGCCAGGCGCAGGGCGTCCTCGCACAGGGAGGGGCGCAGCCAGTCGTCGCCGGCGGTGGCCGCGTAACCCTCGTTGAAGATCAGGTAGATGACGTCCAGGACCGAGCCGAGCCGGGCCTCGCGGTCGGGGCCGTAGGGCACCTCGAAGGCGATGTTCTTCGTGGCGAGGGTCCGTTTGGCGCGCACGATGCGCTGGGCGACCGTCGCCTCCGGTACGAGGAAGGCGCGGGCGATCTCGGGGGTGGTCAGGCCGCCGAGGAGGCGCAGGGTGAGAGCGGTGCGGGCCTCGGCGGACAGCACCGGGTGACAGGTGGTGAAGACGAGCCTGAGCAGGTCGTCGTCGATGTCCTCGGGGTCGGACGGCTCCTCGGGCGGGGCGGTCTCCGTCAGGTTCCGGCCGATCTCGGCCAGCTTGCGGGCGTAGTTCTCGCGGCGTCGGACCAGGTCCACCGCCTTGCGCCGCGCGATGGCCATGAGCCAGGCGCCCGGGTTGTCGGGGACGCCGTCGCGCGGCCACTGCTCCAGCGCGGCGACCAGGGCGTCCTGGGCCAGCTCCTCGGCGATGCCGACGTCCCTCACGACACGGGTGACACCGGCGATGATGCGCGGCGACTCCAGGCGGAAGACGGTCTCGACGGAGGATCGGGCGTCGGTGCGGGAGGGCTGTGAGGTGGTCACAGCCCCCCATTCGACACCGGTACGGCCGTGGAGCCAAGGAAGCGGGCTCAGCCCTCCATGATCTCCCGCACCTCGCAGGTGACCGTCCAGTGCTCCTCGTGCACCTTCAGGAAGCGCTTGGTCCACTCGATCGCCTCGGCCATGTCCTTGGCCTGGACGATCGCGTACCCCCCGACGACCTCCTTGGCCTCGGTGAAGGGCCCGTCGGTCACCGACAGCTGCCCCTTCTCCCACCGCACCCGGGTCCCCTGGGCGGTCGGCGTGAGCCCGGCGGTGTCGAGCAGCACCCCGGCCTTCGTCATCTCCTCGATCAGCTCGCCCATGCGCTGCATCAGCGCGTCGCTGGGACCCTCGGCGGGGGCGGTCTTCTCGTCGATCTGGACCATCGACAGGTAACGCGGCATGGTGACTCCTCGGAATCGCTGCGGGGCCGGTCCTTCCCGGCCTCTCACCAGTGCGTCGATCGGGAGAGGCCGGGATCGACAGACCCCGCGGATTTCTTCGGAGATTTTTTCCCGGCCCCTCAAGCAGGGGCCTGACCTGCTACGACAGCGCGCCGCCGAACGTCGCCTTCTCCGTCGGCGCCCCGACCGTGCGGGGACCGAAGGTGAACGCCGCGTCCGTCACAATGCCCGTCGGACGCGCCCGCAGCGACCAGACCGCGCCTTCACCGGTGCTCACGCCTTCCGGCCTGTTCTCGCGGGGCGCCGCCGCAGCGAGGTCCGCGTAGCCGTTGTCGTTGATGTCGAGGAGGCTGACCGCGCCGCCGAAGTTGTCGCCGGACTCCGCGGCACCGGGGACGCCGTCGGTGTCCTGGGTGAAGCCCTGGGCGCCCGTGCCGGTCAGGCCGTCGCGGCCGCCGAAGAGGATGTTGACCATGCCGGCCCCCTGCTTGTCGCCGAGCTTCTCGCCGGGCGAGCCCACGGCCACGTCGGCGAGGCCGTCGCCGTTGACGTCACCGGCGGACACCGCGTCGCCGAAACGGTCGTCCTCCTCCTTGCCGCCGGGAACCCCCTCGGTGTCCTGGCTGTACGACTTCCAGGTCGACGCGGGCTTCAGACCGGAGGCCGAGCCGAGGGCCACGGTGACCGAGGAGTCGTTCGGGACGCCCCGGACGACGTCGTCGAAGCCGTCGCCGTTGACGTCACCGAAGGCCACCTGGCCGCTGCCCTCGGGGGAGGCGGCATAGGTGAAGCCACCTCCGGAGGCGTTGGCCAGGTACAGCTGGGAGCCGACGACGCCCTCGCCGAGGTAGACGGTCAGCGCGAGGTCGTCGCGGCCGTCGCCGTTGACGTCACCGGCGGCCGCGTACATCACGTCGTAGGGCTCCACCTTGGGCGAGCCGAAGTCCTGCGTGGCGGTCGGCTTCGCGGTCCGGGAGATCGGGCCCCGCCAGATGGTGGCCTCGGTGCCGAGCGGGTCGTCGCCCGGGGCACGGCCGCCGCGGAACAGGACCAGGTCCTGCTTGCCGTCGCCGTCGAAGTCGCCGGCCTGGGTGGTCGCCGCGGGCACGGACACCCCGCCGGACAGCCCGTTCTGGCCGCCCCAGACGACGACCGCGTCCCGGTTCCACTCCGCCTGGCCGATGATCAGGTCGGTGCGCCCGTCGCCGTCCAGGTCCCCCGTGGACAGCTGGAAGCCGAAGTTCTCGCCCGCGGCGGGATCGCCCGGGATACCGCTGGTGGAGCGGCTGATGATCGTGCGGTGGTCCTTGGTCAGGCCGTGCGGGCCGCCGTACATGACAGTGACGTAGCCCGCCCCCTGCTTGCCGCCGATGGTGGCGATCGGGGCGCCGACGGCGAGGTCCTTGTAGCCGTCACCGTTGAAGTCGTCCTTGACGCTGTGGACGGACTCCGGGGCGGCCGCGGCGCTGCCCGCGAGGGCGGGGATCCCGCCGAGCGCGAGCACTCCGGCGATCAGCGGTACGGACCAAGCTTTGTACGAACGCGAGTTGGACATCGGTGTTCCCCCTGGTTACTGCAATGTGGTCATCGCAACAGACACCCCTGGACGCCCGCTGGTTGCAACAGGCGTCCAGTTTTTCGGTGAACACGTCAGCGAGGGCTCAGCGCAGCGACTCCCACAGCTCGCTCGCCGCGGGCTCCTTCGCCACCACCCGGTTGGGGTTCGAGGGGGCGGTCACGACCGGCATGGTCACCGTCTTCACGTCGGCGGCCGCGAGGCCCTTCAGGCTCTCGCCGAGGCTCGTCAGCTCGCTCAGGGAGTCGAGGCCGGTGTCGGTGGTGAGACTGCCGGTGACGGCGTCGGCGACGGAGTACAGCTTGGCGGGGCTGGTCAGGAGACCGGCCGAGGAGATCTGCTTCAGCAGGGCCTTCACCAGCTTCTGCTGGAGGCCTATGCGGCCCAGGTCGCTGCCGTCGCCTATGCCGTGCCGGGTGCGGGCGAGCGCCAGGGCCTGTTTGCCGTCGAGGTGGTGGGTGCCCGCCTTGAGATGCAGGTGGCTGTCGTCGTCGTCGATGTCCTCGTCCGTGGTCACCGTGACCCCGCCGAGGGCGTTCACCAGCTTCGCGAAGCCCGAGAAGTCGATCTCGATGTAGTGGTCCATGCGGACGTCCGTGATCGACTCGACGGTCTTGACCGCGCACACCGGACCGCCCACCGCATAGGCGCTGTTGAACATCGATCCGTACGACACCGCCGTGGCGCCCCCGCTCTCCAGGGGGCAGGACGGGCGGGTGACTAGGGTGTCGCGGGGGATGCTGACGACGGTGGCCGCGGTGCGGCCCGCGTCGACGTGCACGACCATCGCCGTGTCGGACCGGGCGCCGGTGCTGCTGCCGCCGCCGAGAGCCTCGTTCTCCTCGCCGCTGCGCGAGTCGGAGCCCAGGACCAGGATGTTGACGGCCTCGGTGGGCAGCGGTGCCTCCTGCGAGGCCGTGGGCGTCGGGGTCGGCTTGGCGGGACGGTCGTCGCCGAGCGCGCTGTTGATGTCGACGCTCTTGATGTTGCTGTTGAGGTGCCAGTACGCCCAGCCCGCCGCCGCGCATCCCGCGACCAGCGCACCCACGAGGGTGAGGCCGACGGCCTTCAGTACTCTCGGCCGCCGACCCGCTCGTCTGTCCTCGTCGTCTCCCGTCACAGGGAGGAACGTAAGTCCGAATTATTACGAGGAACGGCTCCCGAAGGGCATTCTTCGGAAAATCTCAGACTTCTCATCCGAGCGTCACGGCCGGTGCCGAAAGTTTCGGTCACGCAACCGATTGGCTTCGGCACCCGCACATCCCTAGGCGTCCGGCTCCAGCCCGGCGCAGCGCGCCGTGCTGCTGCGCACCACCAGGCTCGTCGCCAGCTCCACGCGGGTCGCCGCCGGGCTTCCGCCCTCCCGGCCCAGGTCGAGGACCAGCTTGGCCGCGGCCTCGGCCATCTCGGTCAGCGGCTGCCGTACGGTCGTCAGCGGCGGCCCCACCCAGGGCGCCACCGGAAGGTCGTCGAACCCGACCACGCTCAGGTCCTCCGGGATGCGCAGCCCCAGCTCGCGGGCCGCCTCGTACAGGCCGAGCGCCTGGAGGTCGTTGCCGGCGAAGACCGCGGTGGGCCGGTCAGGGCGGCGCAGCAGTTCCAGGCCCTGGCGGTAGCCGGTCTCGTGGTGGAAGTCGCCGGCCATGATCAGCTCCGGGTCGACGGGCAGCCCCGCGGTCTCCAGAGCCGCCCGGTAGCCGTCGACCCGGGCGCGGCTGCACATCATGCGGGAGGGCCCGCTGATCGCACCGATCCTGCGGTGGCCCAGCTCGACGAGGTGCCGGGTGGCGGCGAGCCCGCCCTGCCAGTTGGTCGCGCCGATGGAGGGCACGTCGGCGCCCGGATCGCCGGCCGGGTCCATCACCACGAACGGGATCGACCTGCTGCCCAGCAGCGCGCGCTGGGACTCGTCGAGCCCGGACAGCACGAGGACCACCCCGTGGGGGCGGCGGGCGGCGACCTGGTCGGCCCAGGTGCGCCCGGGAGTGAGCCGCCCCGCGCTCTCGCTCAGCACGACACTGAGCCCCGCGTCGCGGGCCACGTTCTCCACCCCGCGGATGACCTCCATCGCCCACGCGCTCTCCAGCTCGTGGAAGACCAGGTCGATCAGGGGCGAACGGCTCGCCTCGGCACGCCGGCGCCGGTAGCCGTGCGCGCGCAGCAGGTCCTCGACGCGGGCGCGGGTCGCGGGCGCGACGTCGGCCCGGCCGTTGAGGACCTTCGAAACTGTCGGCGCCGAGACGCCGGCCTCCCGGGCGATCTCGGCGAGGGTCGCGGTCTGCTGCGACCGTCCCACCGCAGGGGAAGTCGTCCGGGTTTCAGCGGGCTCCGGGGGTGTCATGGCGGCGATCGTATCCCTGCGCGACCTCTTGACGAACCCTCCTGACGGCCCTAGGTTCCCAAAACATTCGGATTACATATCGAAACATTCGTGAGGTTGTCGACCTGCCAGTCGAGCCCGACAGGAGTTACATGACCACCGCGCCCTGGCGTGACCCCGCCCTGACCGCCTCCGCCCGCGTCGACGACCTCCTCTCACGGATGACCCTGGAGGAGAAGACCGCCCAGCTCTACGGCGTGTGGGTGGGCGCCAGCACGGACGGGGACGGAGTCGCTCCCCTCCAGCGCGAGATGACCGCCGACTACGACTGGGACGAGCTGATCACCCGGGGTCTTGGCCAGCTCACCCGCCCCTTCGGCACCGCCCCCGTGGACCCGGCGCTGGGCGCGCAGGCACTGGCCCGCGCCCAGCGCCGTATCACCGAGGCCGGCCGCTTCGGCATCCCGGCGCTGGCCCACGAGGAGTGCCTGGCCGGCTTCACCACCTGGCAGGCCACCGCCTACCCCGTCCCGCTCGCCTGGGGTGCGAGCTGGGACGCCGGACTGGTCGAGGAGATGGCCGGTGCCATCGGCCGCGACCTGCGCACGGTCGGCGTCCACCAGGGACTGGCCCCCGTTCTGGACGTCGTCCGCGACCCGCGCTGGGGGCGGGTCGAGGAGACGATCGGCGAGGACCCGTACCTGGTGGGCACGATCGGCGCCGCCTATGTCCGCGGCCTGGAGTCGGCCGGGATCGTCGCCACGCTCAAGCACTTCGCCGGGTACGCCTCCTCGGCCGGCGCCCGCAACCTCGCGCCCGTACGCGCGGGCGTGCGCGAGTTCGCCGACATCACCCTCCCGCCCTTCGAGTTCGCCCTGCGCGAGGGCGGGGCGCGCTCGGTGATGGCCGCGTACACCGACACCGACGGCGTCCCGGCCTCCGCCGACCCGGGCCTGCTGACCGGACTGCTGCGCGAGGAGTGGGGGTTCACCGGCACGGTGGTCGCCGACTACTTCGGCGTCGGCTTCCTGCAGACCCAGCACCGGATCGCCGGCACCGAGGCGGGCGCGGCGCACGCGGCCCTCGCGGCGGGCCTCGACGTCGAACTGCCGACCCTCAAGTGCTACGGCACCCCCCTGATCGAGGCCGTCCGCGCGGGCGAGGTCCCCGAGTCGCTGATCGACCGGGCGGCCCGCCGGGTCCTGCTCCAGAAGTGCGAGCTGGGCCTCCTGGACGAGGACTGGAGCCCGGAGCCCACCGAGCGGATCGACCTCGACTCGTCGGCGAACCGGGTCCTGGCCCGCCGCCTCGCCGAGGAGTCGGTGGTCCTCCTCGACAACCCGGACGGCCTGCTCCCGCTGGCCCCGGACACCCGGATCGCGGTGGTCGGCCCCCGCGCCGCCGACGCCCTCGCCATGCTGGGCTGCTACTCGTTCCCGTCCCATGTCCTCACCCACCACCCCGACATCCCGACGGGCATCGAGATCCCCACGGTCCTTCAGGCGCTGCGCAGCGAACTCCCCGACGCCAAGGTGACGTTCACCGAGGGCTGCGGGGTCGACGACCCGGACACCGCCGGCTTCGAGGAGGCGGTGGCCCGGACGGCCGAGGCGGACGTCTGCGTGGCGGTGCTCGGCGACCGGGCGGGCCTGTTCGGCCGGGGCACGTCGGGCGAGGGCTGCGATGTGACGGATCTTCGACTGCCCGGTGTCCAGGGGGATTTGCTGGACTCGCTGATCGCGACCGGGGTCCCGGTCGTACTGGTGCTGCTGACCGGCCGCCCCTACGCGCTCGGCCGCTGGGACGGCCGGCTCGGGGCGGTCGTGCAGGCCTTCTTCCCCGGGGAGGAGGGCGGCCCGGCCGTCGCGGGCGTGCTGTCGGGCCGGGTGAACCCCTCGGGCCGCCTCCCGGTGAGCGTGCCACGGGTGCCCGGCGGACAGCCCTGGACCTACCTCCAGCCGCCGCTCGGCCTCGCGGGCGAGGTCAGCAACCTGGACCCGACCCCGCTGTACCCCTTCGGACACGGGCGCTCCTACACGGAGTTCGTGTGGGAGGAGTTCACCGGGGGCGCGCCGGCGGAGATCGGCACGGACGGCACGTACGACGTGTCACTGACCGTGCGCAACGCGGGGGGCCGGGCGGGCGCCGAGGTCGTCCAGCTGTATCTGCACGACCCGGTGGCCTCGGTGACCCGTCCGGACGTCCGCCTGATCGGCTACCGGCGGCTGGAGCTGGAGCCCGGCGAGTCCCGCCGCGTGACCTTCCGCTTCCACGCCGAGTTGTCGGCCTTCACCGACCGCGAGGGCCGTCGCGTCGTCGAACCGGGCGACCTGGAGCTCAGGCTGTCGGCGTCCAGCGCCGAGGTCCGGCACACGGCAGCGCTGCGTCTGACGGGCCCGGTGCGGGAGGCGGGCCCGGACCGGCGGCTGCGCTGCGAGACGGAGGTGTCGTAGCGCAGCCGCCGTCACTCCACCGACTCGAACCGCCAGCGGTGCACCGCCCGGGCGACCAACTCGTCGCCCGGCTCCGGCAGTTCGGGCAGGTCGGCGTCGTAGGCCGCGTCCCACCACGTGATGACCAGGACGCGGTCCTGCGGCGCCCGGAACGTCTCGCGCCGCAACGGCCGTACGGGAAGCTCCTGATCGCGGGCCCAGGCGAGCAGCGCCTCGCCCCGGCCCTCGACCGCCCGCGCCTCCCACATCAACGCGACCGTCACGAGTACAGGTTCTCCTTGCTGATCTCGTGGACGTGGTCGTGGCCCGGCACGTGCGGGTCGGTCACCGGCAGGGAGGAGTCGGCGGAGAGGTCCCAGCTGGAGGCGGGGCGGTTGCGGGCCACCATCTCGGCGCCGAGGGCGGCGACCATCGCGCCGTTGTCGGTGCACAGCTTGGGCCGCGGGACCCTCAGGCGGATCCCGGCGGCCTCGCAGCGCTCCTGGGCCAGGGCCCGCAGCCGGGAGTTGGCGGCCACGCCGCCGCCGATCATCAGGTGGTCGACACCCTCGTCCTTGCAGGCCCGCACGGCCTTGCGGGTCAGCACGTCCACGACCGCCTCCTGGAAGGAGGCCGCCACGTCACGCACCGGCACCTCCTCCCCCGCGGCCCGCTTGGCCTCGATCCAGCGGGCGACCGCCGTCTTCAGACCGGAGAAGGAGAAGTCGTACGCCGGGTCGCGCGGCCCGGTCAGTCCGCGCGGGAACGCGATCGCCGACGGGTCGCCCTCGCGCGCGTACCGGTCGATGACCGGGCCGCCGGGGAAGCCGAGGTTCAGCACCCGGGCGATCTTGTCGAAGGCCTCGCCGGCCGCGTCGTCGATGGTCGCGCCCATCGGCCGGACGTCGGAGGTGATGTCGCTCGACAGCAGCAGCGAGGAGTGCCCGCCGGAGACCAGCAGCGCCATCGTCGGCTCGGGCAGCGCCCCGTGCTCCAGCTGGTCGACGCAGATGTGGGAGGCGAGGTGGTTGACGCCGTAGAGGGGCTTGCCGAGGGCGTAGGCGTACGCCTTCGCCGCGGACACCCCGACGAGCAGCGCGCCGGCGAGTCCGGGACCCGCGGTGACGGCGATGCCGTCGAGGTCACGCGCGCTCACCCCGGCGTCCTTCAGGGCCCGCTCGATGGTCGGCACCATCGCTTCGAGGTGCGCCCTGCTGGCCACCTCCGGCACCACGCCACCGAACCGGGCGTGCTCGTCGACGCTGGACGCGATGGCGTCAGCCAGCAGGGTGGTGCCCCGGACGATGCCGACGCCGGTCTCGTCACAGGAGGTCTCGATGCCCAGGACAAGCGGTTCGTCAGCCATTGATCTCGGTTCCTCGTACGGAAGTTGAAGGGTCGGTGAGTCGCATCACGAGGGCGTCCACGTTGCCCGGCTGGTAGTAGCCGCGCCGGAACCCGATGGCCTCGAAGCCGAAGCGCTCGTAGAGCTTCTGGGCGCGGATGTTGTCGATCCGGCACTCCAGCATCACTTCGGCGCACTCGAAGGCGGTCGCGGCCCGCAGCAGCTCGGTCAGCAGGGTCGCCCCGAGTCCGGTGCCCCAGTGGTCGCGGGCGACGGCGATCGTCTGGACGTCGGCGAGCTCCCCGGCGGAGGCGAGGCCCGCGTACCCCACGATCCGCTCGCCCTCCTCGGCCACCACGAACCGCCGGGTGGCCCCGGGCCCCCGGGAGTGCGCGAGTTCGGACCAGAACATGCCTCGGGACCAGGCGTCCTCCGGGAAGAGGTCCTTCTCCAGCTCCAGCACGGGGTCGATGTCCCACCAGCGCATCTCACGCAGCACGGGAATCACGGGTGTGGTCACTTGGGGGTGACCACCTTGTAGTTCTTGGGCACCTGCGCGTCGGGCCGCCGCAGGTACAGCGGCCGCGGGGCGGGCAGTTCCTCCCCGGCCGCGATCCGCTCGGCGGCGAGGGCGGCGAGCGCGGCGGCCGACACGTGCTCGGGCTCGCGGGCGTCGGGGAAGGTGTCGGGGTAGAGCAGCGCCCCGGCACCGACCGCGGGCAGCCCCTCGACCTGCTCGGCGATGTCGGCGGGCCGGTCGACCGCGGGATCGCTCACGCGCGTGCGGGGGTCGGAGTAGGTGGCCCAGTAGACCTCCTTGCGCCGTGCGTCGGTCGCCACGACGAAGGGGCCCTCACCGAGACCGGCCGCGTAGGCGAGTCCGTCCAGGGTGCACATCCCGTGCACGGGGATCCCGAGCGCGAGCCCGAAGGTGTCGGCGGTCATGAGCCCGACGCGCAGGCCGGTGTAGGGCCCGGGTCCGATTCCCACGACGATCCCGGTGACCGCGTCCAGCTTCACCCCCGCGTCCGCGAGCACCTGGTCGACGGCCGGCAACAACAGCTCCCCGTGCCGACGCGCGTCCACCTGACGGAACGAGGCGACGACGTCCCGCCCGTCATGCAGGGCGACGGTCACGGCGGGAGTGGCGGTATCAAGAGCGAGCAAGAGCACGCAAACAGCCTACGGCTCCGGCAGGACCTGAGCGGCCGCAGGCCGTAACCGGGGCTCGACAACCTGCTACGGTCGCCACAAATCAGGACCAAGTACTCGAGAGGTGACCGGTGGCAACCAGCAACGCGGCTTTCGTGTCCGCCCTCACCACAGCGGCCCTCGCGACGGTCGGCTTCCTCGCCTACCAGGCCGCCGCGACGGTCCCCACCAGGACACCCGCCGGCAGCGCCCCCGCGGCCGTCGCCTCGAAGGTCGCCCGCGGCCAGGGGGACCCCGCCGCCCTGCCGCCGGGTTCCGGCGCCGGCGAACGCGTCGTGTACTCCCTGGACGACAACCGCGTCTGGCTGGTCGGCTCCGGCGACAAGGTCATCCGCACCTTCGAGGTCATCCCCGGCACCATCGACCCCGCCCCCGGCGTCTACACGGTCACCTCCCGCTCGAACTCCGTGACCGGCACCGACGGCACCCCCATCGAGCACGTGGTCCGCTTCACCAGCATCGACGGCGTGGCGATCGGCTTCAGTGCGGCCGTGCGGGAAACGCCCCCCGCCGCCACCACCACCGTGCCGACGGGCGGCATCCGGGAGTCCCGCCGGGACGGCGACGCGATGTGGGACTTCGCGACGATCGGGGCGCGGGTCGCGGTGATCCACTGAACCGGCCACTCGGACCGCCTTCGGGCGGTCATCCACCGAGCCCGCTCAGGCCGCCTTCGGACGCGGTGCCCCGCTGAACCCGCCACTCGAAGCGCCCTCGGACGCGGTAACCCACCGAGCCCGCTCAGGCCGCCTTCGGACGCGGTGACCTACCAGGCCCGCCACTCGGGCCACCCTCGGACGCGGTAACCCACCGAACCCGCCACTCGGGCCACCCTCGGACGCGGTGACCCACCGAACCCGCTCAGGCCACCCTCGGGCGCGGGCGGGGTGTCAGGCCGCTTTGGGGCGCTCGGTGGCAACCGCCCGCGCCGTCCCCGGATCGGGCACCCGTGGTGGCGTGGAGACTGCCTCGGCCGCCGCGCAGGACGCCAGCAGATCACGCATGGACACACCGCCGACGAGCGCGTACGGCTGCGGCTGGGACCGGTTCTCGGTGGCCGACATGGACGCCTCCTGAAGCTCGGGGGCGGCGTAGTTAGGTACACCTAACTACGAGCTGGGTACCATGTGACCACGCACGAGACATCCAACGCAACATCTTGCCGACGGATTGTCGGAACGTTCACAGGAACGCGCGCTGCTCAGGCGGTGAGCACCCCGAGATCCGCCGTCGCCCACCGCACCCCGACCGGAGTGAACGTCACGTGCCGCACCTCGTCGGTGGTGTCACCGACCGCGCGGTGGATCTGGACCTGGAGCCGGTCCTCGGTCAGTTCCTCGACCTTGCCCTCGCCCCACTCCACGACGATCACCGACTCCGGCAGCGACACGTCGAGATCGAGGTCCTCCATCTCGTCGAGCCCACCGCCCAGGCGGTACGCGTCCACGTGGACCAGCGGCGGCCCGTCCCCCAGGGACGGATGCACCCGGGCGATCACGAAGGTCGGCGAGGTCACGGCCCCCCGCACCCCGAGCCCCTCACCGAGTCCGCGGGTCAGTGTCGTCTTGCCCGCGCCGAGCTCCCCGCTGAGCATCACGAGGTCCCCGGCGCGCAGCAGCTTGGCGAGCTTCAGGCCCAGCTCGCGCATCTGCTCGGGGGAGGTGACGGTCAGCTCGGTCTCAACCGGGTTGCGCGGTACTGCTTCCATAACCGCCAACGGTAGCCCCTGCGGGCACCGCCCCCGCGCGGGTGAGCAGGTCGGCGAGGCGGTCGGTGACCACTTCCGGGTGTTCCAGCATGACCAGGTGCCCGGCGTCCGGAACCAGCACCAGCTCCGCCTCCGGCAGCAGGGAGGCGATCGCCTCGCTGTGCTCGCTGGGCGTGACCATGTCGCCCACGCCGGCCAGGACGAGCACCGGCTTGTCCGCGAAGTGGGCGAGGGCGGCGGTCTTGTCGTGGTTGTCGAACGCCGGGTAGTACTCGGCGACGACGTCGATCGGGGTGCCCTCGATCATCCGCTCGGCGAACCGGACGACGGCCGGGTCGACGTCCCGGGAGGCGAAGGAGTACCGCTTGATGATCCCGGCGAACAGGTCGGCGGTGGCCCGCCGCCCCTTCTCCACCAGGTCGGCCCGCTGCCCCAGCGCCTTGAGGACACCCGGCAGCACCCGCCGTACCGCGTTGACGCCCGCGACGGGCAGCCCGAAGTTGACCTCGCCCAGCCGCCCGGACGACGTGCCGACCAGGGCGACCGCTACCACCCGGTCACGGATCAGCTCGGGGTACCGGTCGGCCAGTGCCATGACGGTCATGCCGCCCATGGAGTGCCCGACGAGGACGATCGGTCCCTGCGGCACGGCCGCGTCGATGACGGCCTTCAGGTCCTGTCCGAGCTGGTCGATGTCGACCGGCACCCCGTCCTGCACCTGCCGCACACCCCGCCCGGACCGCCCGTGACTGCGCTGGTCCCAGTGCACGGTCCGTACGACACCCCTGAGCGCCGCGCGCTGGAAGTGCCAGGAGTCCTGGCTGAGGCAGTAGCCGTGGCTGAAGACGACGGTGACGGGCGCGGGGGCCTTGCGCCCGAACAGCCGGCGCCGGCGCGGCGACAGCGCGGGCGCGGCCTCCGGGTCGACGTCGTCGACCTCGTAGTACAGCTCGGTGCCGTCGTCGGCGTAGGCCTTGCCGGGGGTGCCGCGCAGGGAGCCGTACGGCCCGGTCGAGTCGAGGGCGAGCCGCGCCTTCTGTCGCATGCCACGCCCGACGGTGAGCCGCTCGATGGCCACGCCCGCCGCGGCTCCGGCGGCGACCACGCCTATCGCGGCGCCGGCGAAACCGGTCGCCCGGCGCCAGCCGGCGCCGGCCCCCGTCGCGGAGGCGAGGGCCATCGACGCGGCAGCGTCGACGACGGCCTCCGCACTGCTCTCGCTCACGTACCGCTCCTGTTCACTGGGTCGGGTGATACCGGTGTCGCACGACTGGCTGTTCTGACGCGCACTGTGCGGTTACCCCGCTTGTTCCTCGTTCACATAGACGCGGGGAACGCGCGTTCCGATGCGGGTCACGATTTCGTACGCGATGGTGCCCGCGGCCTGCGCCCAGTCCTCGGCGGTGGGCTCGCCCCGGTCGCCGGGGCCGAAGAGCACGGCCCGGGTGCCGGTGGGGGGCTCGTCGCCACCGAGGTCCACGACGAACTGGTCCATGGCGATCCGCCCGGCGACGGTGCGCCACTTGCCGTCGACCAGGACCGGTCCGGCCCCGGAGGCGTGGCGCGGGATGCCGTCCGCGTAGCCGACCGGCACGAGGCCGAGGGTCGTGTCGCCCGGGGTGACATAGCGGTGGCCGTAGCTGACGCCATGGCCGCCGGGGACCCGCTTGACCAGTGCGATCGACGCCGACAGCGTCATCACCGGGCGCAGTCCGAAGTCGCCGGGGACGCCGAGCTCGGGGCTGGGCGAGATGCCGTAGGTCGCGATGCCGGTGCGGACGAGGTCGAAGTGGCTCTCCGGAAGGGTGAGCGTGGCGGGCGAGTTGGCGATGTGCCGCACCTCGGGGCGCACGCCCCGGCCCTCGGCGTGCGCCAGCATCTCCCGGAAGAGGGTGAGCTGGGCGGTGATGGAGGGATGGCCGGGCTCGTCGGCGCAGGCGAAGTGCGACCAGAGCCCGGTGACGCGCAGGAGTCCTTCGGACTGTGCGCGCAGGGCCTCGGCGACCAGCTCGGCCCAGTCCTCGCCGGGCTGGCAGCCGTTACGCCCGAGGCCGGTGTCGGCCTTGAGCTGCACGCGCGCGGGGACACCTGCTTCGCGGGCCGCCGCGACGAGCTCCCGCAGCGCCCACATCCCGCTGACGGAGACGTCGAGGTCGGCCTCGATCGCCTCCCGCCAGGGGCCGCCGGGCGTCCACAGCCAGCACATGATCCGCCCCGGCAGCCCCGCCTTCCGCAGCGCCAGAGCCTCCTCCGGCGTGGCGGTGCCGAGCCATCGCGCGCCCGCCTCGACCGCGGCGCGGGCACAGGGCACCGCGCCGTGGCCGTAGGCGTCGGACTTGACCACGGCCATGAGGGCCGCGCCCGACGCGCGGGCGCGCAGGGCCCGCACATTGGCCCGCAGCGCGGCCAGGTCGATCTCGGCGCGGGCGCGCAGCGGTGCGGTCGGGGCGGTTGCTGTCTCGTTCATGGCGCCCCCAGTGTCTCAGAGGCGACCGACACCGCCGATGAGCACGTCCCGGAACGCACCCAGGACGCACCCACGCGCGCGTGACGCGTGGGTCACAGGCTCAGACCGTGCCGGGCCAGGTACTTCACCGGGTCGATGTCGGAGCCGTACGGGCGCCGGGCGCGCACCTCGAAGTGCAGGTGCGGGCCGGTGGCGCGCCCGGTGGCTCCGCTGCTCCCGATCCGGGTGCCGGCCTTGACCTTGGCGCCCCGCGCGACCGAGATGCGCGACAGGTGGGCGTAGACGACGTACCGGGAATCGCTCAGCTTGATCGTCACGGCTTTCCCGTACGCCCCCGACCAGCTGGCCAGGACGACCACGCCGGTGCTCACCGCGTAAACCGGGGTTCCCGTCGGCACCGCAAGATCCACTCCGGTGTGGTAACCGGCCAGCCAGTTTCCCCGCACCCCGTAGCGCATGGTCACCCTGGCCCGTTTCCGGATGGGGCGAGTCCACTTGGCCGGTGCGAGGGCGCGGTCGCTGACCTCGACATCCTCGGCGGCCGCCAGCAGCTCCTCGTATTCCTGGTCGTAGTCGCTGCCGCAGTTGCCGCCGGGCTCTTCCTCTAACGGTTCCGGGTGGTCCTCGCGGAAACCGAGAACGGGACTCCCCAGAACGACTGCCGCTCCTCCCAGCCATTCACGCCGGGTGGTGCCTCGTATATTTGGCTCATCCATGCGGCCAGCGAAACATCGCCCTTTCAGCTCCGCATATTCGGCCGACCGGTATTGGTCCCATCAGGTACTAGTTGGCGGCTACTCGTCCGTTTGCCGGTGTGCGACGGGGTGGGCGGTTGCCGGGGCGCGGCGGCGGGGGCATGTTTCGCCGCCACCGGCGGAAAGCCCTCACGCGTCCGTCACGTCCCGCCATGCCGACGGCACCGCCTCGGCCACGTCGTGCGCCCCCACCGGTGCCCCGTCCGCCGCGAACCGTCCGGCGAGACCGTGCAGGTACGCGGCCGTGCTGCCGGCGTCCAGGGCGCTCAGCCCCGAGGCCAGCAGGGACCCCGCGAGGCCGGACAGGACGTCCCCGCTGCCGGCGGTGGCCAGCCATGCCGTCCCGGTCGGGTTCACGCGTACGGCCCCGCCGCCCGCGTCGGCGACCAGCGTGGTCGACCCCTTGAGCAGCACGGTCGCCCCGTAGCGCCCGGCGAGTTCCCGCACCGAGGCCAGCCGGGCCCCCTCTACCTCCTCGCGCGGCACCCCGAGGAGCGCGGCGGCCTCTCCGGCATGCGGTGTCATGAGGGTCGGCGCGGTCCGCGCGCGTACGGCGTCCCGGTCGGCGAGCCGCAGCCCGTCCGCGTCGATGAGCACGGGCACGTCCGACGCCAGCACCTCCGCGACGGCCGAGGCGTCGCCCCCGGCCCCCGGTCCGACAACCCACGCCTGCACCCGCCCGGCCTGCTTCGGCCCCTGATCCGACACGAGCGTCTCGGGGAAGCGGGCGATCACGGCGTCCGCGGCGGGCCCGACGTACCGCACGGCCCCGGCGCCGCCCCGCAGCGCCCCGTACACGGCGAGCACGGCGGCCCCCGGATACCGCGCGGACCCGGCGGCGATCCCGACGACGCCTCGCCGGTACTTGTCGCTCTCGCCGCTCGGCACGGGCAACAGCTGTCGTACGTCGGCGTGTTGGAGGGCTTCCAGCTCCGGCTCGGCGGGCAGGACGGCCTTCAGCCCGATGTCGACGAGCCGCACCGAACCGGCGTACTCGCGCGCGGGATCGATCAGCAGCCCCGGCTTGTGCGTCCCGAAGGTGACGGTCAGGTCGGCCCGTACAGCCGCGCCGCGCACCTCCCCGGTGTCGGCGTCGACGCCGCTCGGCAGATCGACGGCGACGACGGCGGCCCGGGACCGTTCGGCCACCTCCGCCAGCCGGGCGGCGTCGGGCCGCAGCCCGCCCTTGCCGCCGATCCCCACGATCCCGTCGAGGAGCAGGTCGGCTTCCTCGATCAGCCGCTCGGCACCGTCGGTCCCGACGGCCCGCCCTCCGGCCCGCCGCAGCGCGGCCAGCCCCGCGGAGTGGGCGCGTTCGGGCGCGAGCAGCACGGCGGTGACACCGGCGCTCCGCCGCGCGAGGCGCGCCCCCGCGTAGAGGGCGTCCCCGCCGTTGTCCCCGCTCCCCACGAGCAGCACGACCCTGCGGCCGTACACCCGCCCCAGCAGGTCCGCGCAGGCGGCGGCCAGTCCGGCGGCCGCCCGCTGCATCAGCGCGCCCTCCGGAAGCCGTGCCATCAGCTCCCGCTCGGCGGCCCTGACCGTCTCCACGTTGTACGCAGTACGCATGGGTCCGAGTCTCCCCCGTCGGCGACGATCTCGGTCAGACCGGTTGACACTTTTCCGCCAGCCGCCATGGCAGCTCTCCTCGGCGTGTGGGGACCGACTCTGGCCTCGCCGCCGTACAGCCGGTTGCCCCGTTCGCCTGTCGCCCTACCAAGAGCCTTCCGGCACGGCGGTCCCTGCCGCCGCCGCGGTGGCCGTCACCCCTCCGCGATCACGACGGCGGACGCGATCCCGGCGTCATGGCTGAGCGACACATGCCAGGACCGCACCCCGAGCGCGGCAGCCCGCGCGGCGACGGTCCCGGTGACCCGCAACCGGGGCTGCCCGCTGTCCTCCACGAACACCTCGGCATCGGTCCAGTGCAGCCCGGCCGGCGCCCCGAGCGCCTTGGCCAGGGCCTCCTTCGCGGCGAACCGGGCGGCGAGCGAGGCGATCCCCCGCCGCTCCCCGCTGGGCAGCGTCAACTCACTGTCCAGGAACAACCGCCGCGCCATCCCCGGCGTACGCTCCAGCGACGCCGCGAACCGCTCGATCTCGGCGACGTCGATACCGACCCCGATGATGCTCATCCGGGCACTTTACGATCCTCCCGGCGCCCTCAGGGTCAGCCCTGCCCAGGCGTCATCACCGGAACCGTCGTCTCCACGGGATCGCCGGGCTGCCACGCACCCGAAGTCCACTCCGGCGTGGGGGTCGGCCGGGGTGGGGCGGGGGGAGGAGTCGGGCCGCGGTTGGGGTTCTGGGGGATGCTGCCGGATCCACCGCCCGAGCCGCCCGCAGTCGTACCGGAACCACCTGTACGAATCGATCCCCCGGACCCACCCTCCTGGGACGAGGAAGTCAGCGCCCGGCGCGTCGGCGCGGATGTCGGGCTTGCCGAGGGCGTGGGGGACGCGGAGGGGGATTCACTCGGGGACGGGGACGCCGAGGGCTTGGCCTTGAGGGCATGCGCAGTCGGGGACGCCGAACTCGTCGGCGAACCTTCCGCACCCTTCGAGTCGGTCGAGCATCCGCCCACGCACAGGACGGTCAGGACCGTGGCCAGCCCGAAGGCGACGACACCCAGTGGACGTGCCGGACGCACGGGACCCCCATGTTCAGAACCAAGAGCGAAGAGAGTTTTACGCCGTCTTTACGCAGCCCGCAAGATCCTTACATGATTGCGCAGGTCGAAGTGACCATGATCATGCCAGATGTCAAGGAGACCGCTCACCGTGGAGCTTGAGATGACCGGCACGGCCACCCGTTACCTCTATCTCGCCCGGCACGGCGAGGCGTTGCCGGACGAGAGCGGGCTGACCGAGGCCGGCCGGGAGCAGGCCGCACTGCTGGGCCGACGCCTCCAGGACATTCCCTTCACCGCCGTTCACCACGGCCCATTGCCCCGGGCGGCACAGACCGCCCGTCTGATCCACGATCAGTTGAAGAACGTCCCCCTGCGCGTCTCGGAGGTCGCGGGCGACTACGTGCCCTACTTCCCCCAAAAAGACGAACTCCCGCCCGAATCCGCGGACCTCTACCTCCGCTTCCTCGCCGACACCACCGACGACGAGCGGGAGCAGGGCGCGGCGCTGGCCCGCCAGGCACTCGACCTGTTCACCGGCCCGGTGCCCGGCGAGGAGGACCGACACGAACTGGTCGTCACCCACAATTTCCTCGTCGCCTGGCTGGTCCGGGATGCCATGTGCGCCCCGAAGTGGCGCTGGCTCGGCCTCAACCACGCCAACGCGGCGCTCACGGTCATCTGTTACGCGCCCGGTCGAGCGGCCTCCGTCCTCGTCTCCAACGACATGCGCCACCTGCCCACCGAGCTGCGCTGGACCGGCTTCCCTCCCGAGTCGCACATCTGACCCCGCACCGGTCAGGCCGCGGCCAGCTCGCACCACACGTACTTCCCCCGACTGCCGTGCCTGGCCAACGGCTGCCACCCCCACAGGTCGGCGCACGCCTTCACCAACGCCAGCCCCCTCCCCTCCTCCGCTTCCCGCAACAGGTCCAACTCCCCGGGCGGCTCTGGAGGTTCGGGGTCCGCGTCCCACGCCCCGATCCGCAGCACCCCGGCCGACCGGCGCACCCGCAGGGCGGCGGGGCCCTTCGTATGGCGTACGGCGTTCGAGACCAACTCCGCCGCAAGGAGCTCCGCGGTGTCCGTGAGGCGGATCAGGCCGTGCATCGTGAGGATGAGCCGGAGGGTGCGGCGGGCGACGGTGACGGCTCGGAGGTCGTTCGGGATGTACAGGGTGTACCCCCAGGCCGGGGGTTCGTTTTCGGGCATGGATATGGGTCAACTCCGTTCAGAAGGAGGGTGGTTGGAGGCGGTGGCGGTGCCGCAGTCGTCACAGCAGGACGGAGCGGTGCACTTCCGCAGAGTATGCGTTGCGTCACTGACGGTAGGGCTAACATGTGGACCGAAGCAAGCGGATCACGTGATCCGCCCCCGGACGAGGAGCACCCCATGGTCCTGAGGCGCGAACCCACCGCACGCCAGGTGCGACTGGGGACCGAACTGCGCAGACTTCGCGAGGCAGCAGGACTCACCGCTATCGAGGCCGCAGCGCTGCTCGGGGCGAATCGCGCCCAGATGAGCCACATCGAATCCGGGCTCGCGGGCGTGAGCGAGGAACGTTTGCGTCGCCTCGCGTCCCATTACGCGTGCGCGGACAAGGAGTTCATCGAAGCGTTGGCCGAGATGGCCACCGACCGGACCCGTGGCTGGTGGGAGGAGTACCGAGGCCTGCTGCCCACGTCCTTCCTGGACCTGTCCGAGCTGGAGCACCATGCCCGGTTCCAGCACCACGTTGCCATCCTGTACGTGCCGGGCCTGCTGCAGACAGAGGACTACGCCCGTGCCGTCTTCTCCGACAGGCTCCCCGAACTCACCCATGACGAGATGGAGTTGCGCATCCAGCACCGGAAGGCGCGCCAGCGGATCACCATCCCGTACACGGCGGTGATCCATGAGGCCGCACTTCGGATCAGGGTCAGCGACCGCACCGCCTCAAAGGCCCAACTCGCCCGACTCCTCGAGCTGTCCGAGGCGGACCACATCACCTTGCGTGCCATCCCCTTCGACCTGAACGGCTTCGCCAGAGCCTCAAGCACGATGACGTACGTGGGCGGCCCGCTGCCCAAGCTGGACACGGTGGTCCGGGACACGCCCCATGGCTCGATCTTTGTCGACGCCGAGGCCCAACTGCGCAGTTATCGGACGCGCTTCCATATGGTGGAAGCCGTATCACTCGCACCGGACCAGACCCGGGACTTCATCCAACGGCTGGCAAAGGAGCTGTGAGGGACACCATGGACAACTGGCGGAAGTCGTCCTACTCCGGCGGCGGCGACGGCAACGAATGCGTCGAGATCGCCACCCACCCCACCCACATATCCATCCGCGACTCCAAGACCCCCACCCGAGCCACCCTCACCCTCCCCACCCCCACCTTCACCACCTTCATCAACGCCCTGAAGAGCGCCCCCCATAACTAACCCGCGTAACCCACCGTGTAGCGACAAGGCCGTTCGGCGCCGCGCCCAGCGGCTGGGGGCAAGCGGACCTTCAGCGACTCCGAAAAACCAACTCGCCGCTTCTTGAACTCGCTCCCGTAAAACTCAAGCCCGCGTCACTCGAACCCGAACCATCGTGTGAGTCCGTCCACCAGCTGATGAAAGAGCTATGAGGCCCCCATGGACAGCTGGCGGAAGTCGTCCTACTCCGGCGGCGGCGACGGCAACAACTGCGTCGAGATCGCCACCCACCGCACCCACATATCCATCCGCGACTCCAAGACCCCCACCCGAGCCACCCTCACCCTCCCCACCCCCACCTTCACCACCTTCATCAACGCCCTCAAGAACACCCCCATAACCCAGTAACCCCGCGTAACCCCTCCTGCTAGCCTGCGCAGCACCGCGTATCGACCAGGCCAGGGGGACCGTCGTATGGGCGAAAGTACTGTCGGCGGGGGCACCCCCCTGGTGACCGACCCGTTCGACGCGGTGCCCGGACTCGCGCCGCTGCGCGCCGCCGCGTGGGACGGTGACTGGGCTGCCACGCGGGCGTTCTTCGAGGGGATCCCCGTCGCCGATGCCGAGGGCGTCTCCTTCGCGGCAGCGCTCCTCGCCGGGGTCGACCGGACCGAGTGGTACCTGGAGAAGGCGGCGAAAGCAGAGCCCGCCGACCCCCTCCCCCGCACCCTCCTCGCCGAGCGGTACATCCACCTCGGCTGGCGCGCCCGCGGCCGCGGTCTCGGCAAGGACGTCTCGCGGGACCAGGTCGAGTTGTTCCACGACTGGCTGCGCAAGGCGGAGTTGCTGCTGATCGAGGTGTGTGCGGAGCGGCCGGCGTACGTCCCGGCGTGGACCGCCCGGCTGGCGACCGCCCGCGGGCTGGTGCTGGGGCAGTCCGAGGCCCGGCGGCGTTACGACCGGCTGGCGGAGCACTACCCGCACCACGTCCTCGCGCAGTCACGGTTGCTTCAGCAGCTGTGCCCCAAGTGGGGCGGTTCGTGGGAGGCCGCGCACGGCTTCGCCCAGGAGTGCGCGAGTGCCGCGCCGGAGGGATCGCACGCCGGCGTCCTGGTCGCCGAGGCCCACGTGGAGCACTGCGCCGAGCTGGACGGTGCCCAGGCCAGGGAGTACCTGCGGGACGTGTCCGTCCGCGACGAACTGCGCCGCGCCGCCCGCGCGTCCGTCCTGCACCCCGACCACCGTCGCGACTGGCAGTGGACCGACAGCCACAGCACCTTCGCCCTGGCCTTCTCCCTGGGCGGCCATCTCGGCGACGCCGCCCGGCACTTCGCCGCCCTGGGCGACACGGTGTCCGAGTCCTTCTGGCGGAACGTGCCCGACTGGAAGACCCGGTTCACGGAGTACCGCTCCGCCGCGTCGGCGACGCTCTGAGGGAGACGACACCCGACATGACCACACACGAGCACCCGCCCGCCGCCCCGGAAGTCGACGCCCGCCCGCAACTCGACGCCCTCGTCCGCCACACCACCGTCGACGGCATCCCCACCCTCTTCGCCCCGCGCCCCGGCGAGATCACCGCCGGTCTCGCCTTCCGAGTGGGCCATGCCGACGAGACCCTGCCCACCGCCGGCATCACCCACCTCGTCGAACACCTCGCCCTGTTCCACCTGGGCCTGTCCGACCTGCACTACAACGGCGCCACCGCGAGCACGTACACCCTCTTCCACGTCACCGGCGACGAGACGGAGGTCGTCACGTACCTCAACAGCGTCTGCGCGGCCCTGCGCGACCTCCCGATGGACCGGCTGGAAACGGAGAAGGAGATCCTGCGCACGGAGGCGGGCAGCCGTGGGCAGGGGCCCATGTCCCAGATGCCGCTGTGGCGTTACGGCGCCCAGGGCTACGGCCTGTCCAGCTACGACGAACTCGGCACCCGGAGCCTGACGGCCGACCAGGTGCGCCACTGGGCCGAGACCCGCTTCACCAGGGACAACGCCGTACTGTTCCTCACCACGGACCACGTACCGGACGGCCTGGACCTCAACCTGCCCGCCGGCCGGCGCCTCCCCACCCCCGCCCCGACCAGCACGCTCCCCGTCACACCCGCCTACCTCCGCGGGGAGGACGGCCACCTCGTGTTCACCTCCGTCGTGCGCCGCTCCACCGCGGCCGCCGTGTTCGCCGAGGTGCTGGGCCGCGCCCTCTTCCAGGACCTGCGCCAGAAGGGCGGCTACTCCTACTCGGCGGAGGCCGACTACTCCTCGCGCGACGCCGACTTCGCCACGCTCACCGCGTACGCCGACGCGTTGCCGCAGAAGCAGGACGCGGCGGTCGGCGGCTTCGTCGACGCCTTCGCGCGGCTACGCGCGGGCCGGATCGAGCAGGCCGAACTGGAGTCCGCGCGCGGGAAGTTGCTCAAGCGCTACGACGTCCCCGACCTCGGCGCGGCCCTGCTGCCGTCGTACGCGCTCAGCCTGTTGACCGGCCACCGGATCCTGACTCCCGAGCAGCACAGGGACGAACTCAGGGCGGTCGGGATCGACGACCTGCGCGAGGTGGCCCGGGAGGCGTGGGACGGCGGGCTGCTCCAGGTCCCGGCCCGGGGCGCCGAGTGGGCGGGCCTCACCCCGGCCCCCCGCTTCTCGCCGTCCGGGGTCTCCGGCACCCTGCACCCGTCCCTGGAGGACGACGACGTCACGCTGATCATCGGAGAGACGGGTGTGACGCTGTCGACGCCGGGCGGCCTGGTCACCGTCCGGTACGACGCCTGCGCCGCGATGACCACCCGCCCCGACGGAGCCCGGTGCCTGACCGGCCTGGACGGCTTCCGGATAACCGTGGAGCCGACGCTGTTCGGGGACGTCACGGCCGAGCGGATCGCCGTACTGGACAAGGCCGTTCCCGCCGCCGCGGTCGTCCCCCTCCCGGGCCGCCCGGCGGAGGAGATCCCCCAGCCCCGGGAACGGACCGCCTCCGACGCGCGGACCCCGACCGGCGGCCGGAAGCGGTCCGGGGACCGCAAGCCGGCGGCCGGGCGTGTGACGGGCCACTTCGTCCTCGTGACCGCGCTGGCCACCCTCTGGCCCGTCCTCCTCGTCACCCTCGTCGTCAACGGGATCAAGGGCTCGGAACCGATGGGACTCGCCACGATCGCCGGATGCGCGCTGGAGTTCCTGCTGATCCGCTCCGCCCGCAACCTGTACCGGACCGGGCAGCCGACTACTCCACCGTGACCGACTTCGCCAGGTTCCGAGGCTGGTCCACCTCGTTCCCCCGGGCCGTGGCCAGCTCACAGGCGAACACCTGCAACGGCACGGTCGCCACCAGCGGCTGCAGCAGGGTCGGTGTGGCCGGAATCCGGATCAGGTGATCGGCGTACGGCACCACCGCCTCGTCCCCCTCCTCCGCGATGACGATCGTCCGCGCTCCCCGGGCCCGGATCTCCTGGATGTTGGACACGATCTTGTCGTGGATCACCGACCGCCCCCGGGGCGACGGCACGACCACGACCACGGGCAGGTCTTCCTCGATCAGTGCGATCGGCCCGTGCTTCAACTCCCCCGCCGCGAAGCCCTCGGCGTGCATGTAGGCGAGTTCCTTGAGCTTCAGCGCACCCTCCAGCGCCACCGGATACCCGACGTGCCGCCCGAGGAACAGCACGGTGTTCTTGTCGGCCAGCGACCGCGCCAGCTCCCGCACCGGCTCCATGGTCTCCAGCACCCGCTCGACCTCACCGGAGATGTGCGACAGGTCCCGGATGACGGCGGAGATCTCGTCGCCCCACTTGGTGCCCCGCACCTGCCCCAGGTACAGCGCCACCAGGTAACACGCCACGAGCTGGGTCAGGAACGCCTTCGTCGACGCCACGGCGACCTCGGGCCCGGCGTGCGTGTACAGCACCGCGTCCGACTCCCGGGGGATCGTCGAGCCGTTGGTGTTGCAGATCGCGAGCACCTTGGAACCCTGCTCGCGGGCGTGCCGCAGCGCCATGAGCGTGTCCATGGTCTCCCCGGACTGGGAGATGGCGATCACGAGGGAACGCGGTCCCAGGATCGGATCCCGGTAACGGAACTCGCTGGCCAGCTCCACCTCGCAGGGGATACGGGTCCAGTGCTCGATGGCGTACTTGGCGATCATCCCCGCGTGGAAGGCCGTACCGCAGGCGACGATGACGACCTTGTCCACCTCGCGCAGCTCGGCGGCGGAGATCCGGACCTCGTCCAGGGTCAGGGAGCCGACCGCGTCGATCCGGCCGAGCAGCGTGTCGGCGACCGCCTTCGGCTGCTCGGCGATCTCCTTGAGCATGAAGTAGTCGTAGCCGCCCTTCTCGGCGGCGGAGGCGTCCCAGTCGATGTGGAACGAGCGGACGTCGGCGGGGCGGCCGTCGAAACCGGTGACGGTCACCCCGTCCCTTCGCAGCTCCACGACCTGGTCCTGACCGAGCTCGATCGCGGAGCGGGTGTGGGCGATGAAGGCCGCCACGTCCGACGCCAGAAACGCCTCCCCCTCCCCCACGCCCACCACCAGCGGCGAGTTCCGCCGGGCGCCCACGACGACGTCCGGCTCGTCCGCGTGGACGGCCACCAGTGTGAACGCCCCCTCCAGGCGCCGGCACACCAGCCGCATGGCCTCCGCGAGGTCGGCGGTCGCGGAGAACTCCTCGGCGAGCAGATGCGCGACGACCTCGGTGTCCGTCTCGGAGGCCAGCTCGTGTCCCCGCTCCTCCAATTCGCCCCGCAGCGCGGCGAAGTTCTCGATGATCCCGTTGTGGACGACCGCGACCCGCCCCGCGTTGTCCAGATGGGGATGCGCGTTGGCGTCCGTCGGCCCACCGTGCGTGGCCCACCGCGTGTGCCCGATCCCGGTGAGCCCGGTCGGCAACGGCCGGTCCACCAGCTCCTTCTCCAGATTGACCAGCTTCCCGGCCTTCTTCGCCGCCGCCAGCCCACCGTCCGCCGCCACGGCGACACCGGCCGAGTCGTACCCCCGGTACTCCAGCCGCTTCAGCCCGGCCATCACGACATCGAGCGCCGACTGCGCCCCCACGTATCCCACGATTCCGCACATGCGCGGCAGCCTAGGGGGCGCGGGGCACCGGATCACGGCACTTCGTGCCCGGATTCGGATATTGCGGTACCGGCGAGAACGAGCCAACCCGTTCCGTCACTCCCCCATCACCTTCACCGGCCCATCACAGAAGAAGCACAGGTTTTCCTAGCCCTCAGGGGGCTCACGCCCTCTTACGACAGCGCCCGACCTGGGGCGGCTTCACGCCAGGCAGCGGAAAGCCCTTGCCCGCACTCCCGACCACCTGCCTAAAGTGGCCCCGCTTGACCAGATCATGACCAATCTGGGAGGGCATGCACGACAGTCAGCGACCGGGGGGACAGTGTCGCTACGGGGGAGGGACCTTCTGTGCCGCACCATCTGCAATCCGCGTGTCCCACGCCCGCCTGCCAAAGGCGTCCCTGACGCCTGGCAAGACGAGGCCGACTCGTCAGTTCTTCACGACCCCTGAGCCGCCATCGGCGGGCTCCCGGTCGGTTCCTTGCGACGAAAAGGATGCGCTCTTGCGTTCCAGACCACCCGCCTTCCTGATATCGGCATCAGGAAGGCAAGGGGTTTTCGCCCGTGTCGTTCTCCTTCTGAGCGCAGTCGCGATGCTGGCGACGCTCGCCGTTCGGCCCGACCTCGCGGGACTCCTCGCGGGTGACGCCACGACCCGTTCCAGCGACAGGCGGGACGACTGGTTCGAAACCACGTCCGACGAGCAGTTGCGCTTCGACCAGTGCCTGATGACCGATGCCGTACGTCTGGGCGGGCCGGGCATGTACGGCCTCGCCCAGGACGCCTTGAACCAGACGCCGGCGAAACTGCGCGAACTCGCCGCCATGGACGGCGGCGGGTTCGACGGTCCCCTGCTTCAGGCCCATGAGAAGGACGAGAGCGCCTGGAAGGCCAACTGGGAGCGTCTCTACGCGAAGAGGAACGCCTGGGAAAAGCCCCTGGACGGCCTGGCGACCCCGCACGGGTTCAATGAGTCGACCTTCCACGATGTGCCCGGCGTCCACGACGGCGAGGACTTCTACGACCAGACCGGTCTGGGCAAGTGGGCCGGCGGCCCCGACTGGAACAAAGATTTCACCTTCTACGACCCCACCCCCGAGGCTGATGACAAGACCCTCAAGGCCGTCAAGGACCTCGGTACACCCCTTTACGCCGAGAAGCCCTACGACCCGTCCCTCCCGGCCGGGGAGCGGGATCGGCAGTACTACGAACAGCAAGCGTTCGAGGCGCTGTTCGACTCATTCCACGGCAAGGGTGCCGACGACGCCCGTCTCTTCCTGGCCTCCGGCGGCTTCCCCCGTACCTCCCCTGAGCCGGGCACTGTCGAGTACCGCATCGCCGTAGAGGACATGAAGACCCGCTTCGCCTCATGCGGATGGCGGGATCCGATCGACCCGAACAAGACCCTGCGCCAGGTGGAGGACACCGCCACGCAGGAGTGGCAACAGGAGATCGCCTCCCAGGCCGCCCAGCGCAACCAGATCCTCACCGCCAACCGCGACGCCACCACGGCCCTGACCAAGGGCGCCGAATCGATGGCCGATCTGCTCGGCCAGTCGTGGATCGCCGATCACCTGGCCCGCTGGCAGGACTACTGGGCCCCCGGTGGCCTCGGCTGGATCGGTGACTCTCCGGCGGTCATCCAGGTCGAGGCGGCCCAGGGCAAGTGCCTCGACGTGGCCGGTGCGAAGAAGACCGACGGCACCCCCGTACAGCTGTACACCTGCAACAAGACGGCGGGACAGCAGTGGAGGTTGGAGGCGTCCAACAACGCCTACGCCCTGATCAACGAAAACTCCCAGAAGTGCCTCGACGTCCAGAGCAGCAACCCCGCCAACGGCACGAAGATCCAGATCTGGACCTGCAACGGCAGCAAGGCCCAGCAGTGGAACTTCGACGTCCGCGCGGCGGGCGAGCTCCGCAATGTGGTCACGGACAAGTGCCTGGACCTGCACACCTTCGACAACAGCCAGGACTCGTGGCTGTGGACGTGCAACGGCACGAACCCGCAGAAGTTCCGGATCGTCCCCCAGGGCCACAAGGGCACGGACAGCCTGAGCTACCCGGACAAGGCCCAGTTCGACAAGGCCAAGGCGGGCATCACCGCGGCGCAGACCCAGGCGAAGAAGCAGCTCGACGCCATCAAGGCGCAGTTGGCGGCGGCGAAGAAGGCCGGCACCGCGAGCGACACCGCCGAGCAGGCCGCCTACCGGATCGCGGACGCGGGCGGCGCCCCGCGCGGCCGGGGTCTGCTGGTGGGGCAGCAGAAGGCGCAGGTGACACAGGGGGCCGTGGCCGGCCTGGAGGCCCTGGTGAAGGCCGCTGAGACCGCCGAGGCGGCCACCCGAGCCTCCGCCGGGGACAGCAAGACGATCGCCCAGCGGGCGCTGGCACAGGCGGCGCAGTCGAAGGCCGAGTTCCGCAAGGCCGCCGCCGCGGTGGCCGAGGCACAGGCCAAGGCCGCCGCCGATGCGGCCAAGCTGCACCGCGACAACGCCAAGAAGGACAAGGAGACCGCGGAGGCCAAGCTCGCCGAGACCCTCAAGGCCGAGGGCGACGCCAAGGCGGCTGCCGCCGACGCGCGCGCCAAGCGGCTGGCCGCCGAGGCCGAGGAGAAGACGGCCAAGGCGGAGAAGGAAAAGGCCGCGGCCAAGCAGGCCGAGGCCAACCAGCACAAGCTGAACGCCCAGGCAGAGGCAACGAACGCGCAGAACTCGAAGGAGAAGGCCGAGGCCGCCGAGCGAACAGCGGTCGCGCGCAAGAACGATGCCGTCACGGCCCGCGACCACGCCAAGGCCAAGCGCGACGACGCCTGGGAGGCCGAGCAGAAGGCCGACGCGGCCCGTGCCAAGGCCGACGCCAAGGGCGCCTACGCCGATTCGCTGGACGCGGGCGACGCGGCTACCGCGGCGCGCGCCGCCGCCGACGAGGCCGACCGGCACGCGAGCGACGCGGAGGCGGCCGCGGGCCGGGCCCGCTCCGAGGCCGACGCGGCCACGCGGGCCGCAGCCGAGGCGGACGCGGCGGCCACCCGTGCCGAGGCTGCGGCCAAGCGGTCCCGCGCCGCTGCCGATGCCGCCCAGGCCGCGAAGCTGAGGGCCGACGCGGCGGTCAGGACGGCGACCAGCGCCACGGCGGACGCGATCGCGGCAGCCCGGCACGCCGCCTCGGAAGCGAAGACAGCGGTCCAGCTGGCTGCCGAGGCCGGGGCGCACGCCAGGACCGCCAAGTCCCAGGCGGACGCGGCGAAGGCGGAGCTCGCCAAGGCCATGGCCGCCTCGGCGAGGGCCGCGGGCTTCGCCCACGTCACCGCACAGGCCGCCGTGGACGCCGGAAAGGCCGCCGCGCAGGTCGCCACGCCGGCCAATGACGCCATCCAGCTCGGCTCCCCGTACGTCGACACCGACTCCGCCGCGAGCCTGGTCGTCCTGACCGGGCAGGCGTCGAAGTCGATCGCCGAGCAGCAGAAGGCCGTCGCCGACGCCCACGCCAAGAACGCCCAGGCGGAGGCCGACGCGGCCAAGTCCCTCGCCGATCAGGCGAAGGACGACACCAAGGCCGCCTACCAGCACGCCGCCAACGCCGCCGGCTACGCGAGGGACGCCCGCGGCTACGCCAAGGAGGCCCTGGGCTACGCGGCCGGCGCGGCGGAGGCAGCCGCCAAGGCCACCCAGTCGCTGGCCCGCACCACCGAGTACGACCGCCAGGCCGGCGAGGACGCCGCAGCAGCCGACGCGGCAGCCGGCCGCGCCGAGAACCACGCCACCTCGGCCCGAGCTTCAGCCGACCAGGCCGCCCTCGACGCGGAAGCGGCCCACGCGGCCGCGGCGGAGGCCGAACAGGCAGCGAGGGACGCCCGAGCGGCAGCCGACCGCGCGGACGCGGCAGCGACCGAGGCGGAGGAGGCGGCGAAGGACGCCGACAAGTACGCCAAGGAGGCCCAGGAGGCGGCCGACCGGGCCGAGCGGCAGGACAACGCGAACCAGATCGAGACGGGCACCGTCCCCGACGAGACCGGTGCGCTCATCGGCGGCATGTTCTACGTCGTCGACCACATCGAGAAGGCCGGCGAACCGGACGTCACGAAGAAGACGGACGGCTGCGACGGCTGGTGGGACAAGCTGTTCTACGACGGCGACTGCACGATGACCACGAAGATCCACTTCAAGGCGGTCCTCGACCTGTACATGTGCAGCGCGCAGGACCTGGACCTGTCGCAGTACAAGTGCCCTTCGGGCGCCACGAAGTACCTCGGCCAGTATCCGACCAAGGAGATGACGACCGAGGTCACGCACACCATCACGATCGCCGAGTACCAGAAGAACATCGATCCGATCGACATCCTCTTCGGCAGCTGGATCAAGTGCGCCCAGAAGGTCACGCCCGGTGGGGCGGGCGGGAGCTGGAGTGGCTGCGCCTGGGCGGCCGTGGATGTGGCGAGCCTCTTCGCCGGCAAGATCCTGCGTCCCATCGCGGACGCCGTAAGGGCGGTGGACGCCGCCGCGCGCACCGGCATCGGCTTCGCGGACGCCTTCAAGGCCCTGCGTGCCCTCCCCCTGGCAGACGACGTCGTCCTCGCGCTCGGGGTCAAGGGACTCGACGAACTCGTCACGACCTGCACCAGGGTCCGCGCCCCGCTGCCCATGGCAAGAACGGCCGTGGCCGCCGGGGGCTGCCCCGAGGCACTGATCCTCTACAACAGTGAGGAGATGAGCCAATGGGCGTACAAGTACAGGGTCAAGTCCGGGTTCTTCGAGGGGGATCACAACATCGCCGTGGCCAAGGTGAAGGGCTGGGGCGACCCCATTACCGGTGACTTCGTGATCGCCAGCAGCAGCTTCGCGGGCCACTCGGAGACGAAGATCCTGGACATGCTGAAAGCGAGAAACATCGATCCCAGCGAGATCTCCGCCCTGTACACGGAGCGGCAGCCCTGCCCGGCCTGTGCATCGGAATTGTCCGGTGCCCTCAAGCCAGGCACACCGATCACCTACTCGGTCCCGTACCACCCCGACTTCGCGGACGCGGCTCGGGAACTGCTCGACCGATATGTTCGGCAGGCGGGCGGGCGGAGTCTGGCACGTCGCGCGACGAGCGACCAGCGAACCGAGGAACAAGCTGCACATGACTGAGCCCAAATTCGACCTGCCTCCCAAAGCCCCGCCGGAGGTCGTCGCCGAGCGTGACGCGCTGGCTGACGAGGTGTGCCGGGAACTGGCCCGAACCGGGCTCCCGGTGCACCGCGGCGACCTCGACGACAGCGCGGAAAAGAGACCTGGGGCACGTGTGCATGTCACGCCGTTCGTCGACGGCGGGGTGTATGTGAACTGGACGACGAATGCGGAGCTGAGGGACACGGCCCTCGACCTCTTCGCGCAGGGAATCGACTACGCCGACCCACCTCCGGTCCTCCGCCACTACAACAGCGTTCTCCAGCACATGCGGGCCGCCCTGTCGGAGATCTTGGCCTCGGCGGGATTCGAGGTCACAGAACCGGACCGGCACGGGCACGGAAGCATGATCCAAGTAAAGGGCTTCCGGCCCTGACCAGCCGCTGGTCAGGCCCCGCCGAATCCAAGCCGCCACCGGCTTCGGCGGGGCCTGCCCCAGGAGCGACGTGAGTCACAGCCTGTACCTCTGCCGTTTCGTCCACGGACAACCCAGCCCCATGGACGAAAACCCCGATACGCGATGTCCTCGGCCCGGTCACCGTGGGCGGAATGCCGGCCACGGGTCTCCGGGAGTCCTGGGATCTCGAAGCCGAGGACGGCGGTGGATCGGAGGTCCACGGCGACGCTCTCGGCCTAACCTTCAGCCGTTTCTCCCCCGGCCAGATCCTCGATCACATGGCCGAACTCGCCCGCCGCACCGGTGCCGCCGTCATACCGCTCGGATGCCCGGCCATCCTCACGAGCGAGGCCGACCCGAAACACCTCCCGGAGAGCCTGCGCGCGGAGGCGATCGTCGTGGCGCCCGAGTCCCTGACCGGCCAGGCGATCCAGCTCGTGATCACCCCGCGCCCTGAGCCCCGCCAACGCCCCGCCCTCCCCCAGTTCCCGTACCACCCCAACCCCGTCGCCACCGGCTCCGTCACCATCTCCGACGCCCCGGACAGGGGCATCGCCCGTACTGCGTCGCCTTCGGCAAGGCCGCCGAGCGATACGACGCCACCTTCGCCGACGGCATCGAGGGGGACGTACCCGAAGACGTCGGAACGACGATCCTCAGGCGCACCCCAGGATTCCTCGCCTGGCAGTCACCGACCTGGCTCACGCACTGCGGCGACGGCGCCGAGTTCCTCGGTCTCGCCGGAGCGAAGGAGCTCGAGAAGTACCCGGACGCCGTCGGCCACCTCCGCCAACGGTGGCCGGATGACCGGTTCGACGACTTCCTCGCCTACGCGGATTTCACCTGACGAGCCCCACGGCCGAGCCCCGCGTGACGCACCCCACCCCCCACCCCGTTCAAACTCCGTTAACAATGGACTGTGATCTCTCCGGTCTCCCCGATGCCCCGGAGCGCCCACCGGCACAAGCCGGAGGCGACTCCCTACGTCGACCTCACCCGCTCAGAGTGGAGTGCGCTGCGCGAGAAGACGCCCCTCCCGCTGAACGCCGAAGAGGTCGAGAAGCTGCGCGGCCTCGGTGACGTCATCGACCTCGACGAGGTGCGGGACATCTACCTCCCGCTGTCCCGGCTGCTGAATCTCTACGTCGGCGCCACGGACGGCCTCAGAGGCGCCCTGAACACCTTCCTCGGCGAGCAGGGCTCCCAGTCCGGCACCCCGTTCGTCATAGGGGTCGCGGGATCGGTGGCCGTGGGGAAGTCGACCGTCGCCCGCCTCCTCCAGGCCCTGCTGTCCCGCTGGCCCGAGCACCCGCGCGTCGAGCTGGTCACGACCGACGGCTTCCTGCTCCCCACCCGGGAGCTGGAGGCGCGCGGGCTCATGTCCCGCAAGGGCTTCCCCGAGTCGTACGACCGCCGCGCGCTGACCCGGTTCGTCGCCGACATCAAGGCGGGCAAGGACGAGGTCACCGCCCCCGTCTACTCCCACCTGATCTACGACATCGTCCCGGACCAGCGGCTCACCGTCCGCCGCCCCGACATCCTGATCGTCGAGGGCCTCAACGTCCTGCAGCCCGCCCTGCCCGGCACGGACGGCCGCACCCGCGTCGGTCTCGCCGACTACTTCGACTTCAGCGTGTACGTCGACGCGAGCGCCGAGGACATCGAGCGCTGGTACCTCAGCCGGTTCAAGAAGCTCCGGCAGACCGCCTTCCAGGACCCCGACTCGTACTTCCGGAAGTACACCCAGGTCTCCGAGGAGGAGGCCGTCGACTACGCCCGCACCCTCTGGCGCACCATCAACAAGCCCAACCTGGTGGAGAACATCGCCCCCACCCGCGGCCGCGCCACCCTCGTCATCCGCAAGGGCCAGGACCACAAGGTGCGCAGGCTCAGCCTCCGTAAGCTCTGAGCGCCGTACGCCCCTCGACGTAAGCCTGTTAAAAAGGCGTCATGCTGCATCTGCGCCTGATCACCCCGGCCGAGAAGACCGACGACGTGGTCCGACTGATCGAGAGGACGGTCGGCACCACCCACCTCGTCGTGATGCCGGGCGTCGCGCGCAACCCCGCCGGCGACGTCGTGACGTGCGACGTGGCGCGTGAGGCGGGTGACGAACTCCTCACCGAACTCCAGGGGTTGGGCCTCGACAGGACCGGCTCCATCGCGGTCGAGAACATCGACCTGTCCCTGTCGAAACGCGCCGACAAGGCCGAGGCGGAGGCTCCCGGTGAAGGGGCGGACGCGGTCCTGTGGGAGCACCTGGCCGACGCCACGCACGAGGAGTCGACGCTCTCGGCCACCTACCTCGCCTTCATCACCCTGGCCACGATGATCGCGGCCTGCGGTGTGGTGCTCGACAACGCGGTCCTCATCGTGGGCGCGATGGCCGTGGGCCCGGAGTTCGGCCCGCTCGCCGGCATCTCCACCTCGATAGTGCAGCGCGCCCCCCGCCTGGCCCTGCGCTCACTGATCGCACTCCTGGTGGGCTTCGCCGCGGCCATGGTGGTGACCGTGGGCTTCAGCCTCTTCATGGACGCGCTGGACCTGTTCAGCAAGGACCAGCTGGAGGCCGACCGCCCCCAGACCGGCTTCGTCTACGCCCCCGACGCCTTCTCCTTCATCGTCGCCGTCCTGGCCGGCGCCGCCGGCACCCTCTCCCTGACCTCGGCGAAGTCCGGTGCCCTGGTGGGTGTGGCCATCTCGGTCACCACGGTCCCCGCGGCCGCCAACGCGGCGGTGGCCCTCAGCTACGGCGACACCGAACAGACCTGGGGCTCAACGGAACAACTCCTCCTGAACCTCCTGGGCATCATCCTGGCGGGAACGGTGACCCTGCTGCTCCAGAAATGGGCCTGGCGGAAACGCACCTGACGCGAAGGCCGGCCCCGCACCCGCACATCAGCCCAGCGCCGACTTCACCGCGTCAGCCAGCCGCCCGCAACCGGCCGAGCCTCCGTCGCCCCGAGTTCCCGCTCGGCCTCGGACACCACCGCGGCGCCCTTAGGGGCGCGGGGAACTGCGCGACCGGCCCCCACGCACGCGCACCCGCACCCAACCCCGCACGCGCACCCGCCCCCGCACCCGCACCCGCACCCGCACCCGCACCCGCACCCGCAAATCAGCCCAGCGCCGACTTCACCGCGTCCGCCAGCCGCCCCGCGACCGACCGGGCCTGGTCGATGTCCGCCGCTTCGACCATCACCCGAACCAACGGCTCGGTACCGGACGGCCGCAGCAACACCCGCCCCGTCGCCCCGAGTTCACGCTCGGCCTCAGTCACCGCCGCTGCCAGCTCGCCGGACGTGGCGACCCGAGTCCGGTCCACGTCCGGGACGTTGATCAGCACCTGCGGCAGCCGCTCCATCACAGAAGCCAGCTCCTTCAGCGACCGCCCGCTCTCCGCGACGCGAGCCGCCAGCATCAGCCCGGTCAGCGTCCCGTCCCCGGTCGTGGCGTGATCCAGGATGATGACGTGTCCGGACTGCTCACCGCCGAGGGCGTACCCGTGCTCCTTCATCTCCTCGAGCACATACCGGTCACCCACCGCGGTCTGGACGAGCCGAAGCCCCTCCCGCTCCAGAGCCAGCTTGAACCCCAGGTTCGACATGACCGTCGCGACGACGGTGTCGGACCGCAGCGCCGACCGGTCCCTCATCGCCAGCGCGAGGACCGCCATGATCTGGTCGCCGTCCACCTCCTCGCCGGTGTGGTCGACGGCCAGGCAACGGTCCGCGTCCCCGTCGTGCGCGATGCCGAAGTCGGCACCGTGCTCGACCACGGCGGTCTTCAGCAGCCCGAGATGCGTGGAGCCGCAGCCGTCGTTGATGTTGAGCCCGTCCGGCTGGGCACCGATGGTGATGACCTCGGCGCCGGCCCGGGAGAACGCCTCCGGCGACACCCAGGCGGCAGCGCCGTGCGCCTCGTCGAGGACGATCTTCAGCCCGTCGAGGCGGTTCGGCAGTACGGCGATCAGGTGCGCCACGTACTTGTCGAAGCCCTCGGTGTACTCGCGGACCCGGCCGACGCCGCCGCCGGTCGGCCGCTCCCAGGGCTCGCCGCCCTTGTGCTCCTCGTAGACGGCCTCGATGCGCTCCTCCAGCTCGTCGTCGAGCTTGTGCCCGCCCCGCGCGAGGAACTTGATGCCGTTGTCGGGCATGGCGTTGTGGCTGGCGGAGAGCATGACACCGAGGTCGGCGCCGAGCACACCCGTGAGATACGCCACCGCGGGTGTCGGCAGCACGCCGACCTTCAGGACGTCCACACCGGCGCTCGCGAGGCCCGCGACCACGGCGGCCTCCAGGAACTCCCCGGACGCACGCGGGTCCCGTCCGACCACCGCCGTCGGCCGGTGGCCCTGGAACGTACCCGCCTCGGCCAGCACGTGCGCCGCCGCGACCGACAGACCGAGCGCCATCTCGGCCGTCAGATCCGCGTTGGCGACACCGCGCACGCCGTCCGTGCCGAAGAGTCGTCCCACTTGTCCTCCTGAGGAAGCGTCAGTTACGGAGATCATCCGATCACATGAGCCTTTGAGCGCCTTGTGCCGTTATACGCCTAAGGCTGTGATAAACGAACGCCCCGGCGGCACTGTGGCGTGCCGCCGGGGCGAACGGACGTACTGCTGGCTCGTGGGAACGAGCAGGTACGAGCAGAACAGGCAGCGAAGATTAACGCTTGCTGTACTGCGGGGCCTTGCGGGCCTTCTTGAGACCGGCCTTCTTGCGCTCGACCGCACGGTCGTCGCGACGGAGGAAGCCGGCCTTCTTGAGGGCGCCGCGGTTGTTGTCCACGTCGGCCTCGTTCAGCGCGCGGGCCACGCCGAGGCGCAGGGCACCGGCCTGACCGGAAACACCGCCACCCGCGATGCGGGCGATGACGTCGTAGCGGCCCTCGAGCTCGAGCACCTTGAAGGGCTCGTTGACTTCCTGCTGGTGCACCTTGTTGGGGAAGTAGTCCTCAAGGGTGCGACCGTTGATCTTCCACTTGCCGGTGCCCGGGACGATCCGGACGCGGGCGATGGCGTTCTTGCGACGGCCCAGGCCGGCCGCGGGCTGCGGGTCGCCGAAGCGGCCCGCGAGCGACTCCGAGGTGTACTCGCCCTCGACGGGGACCTCGGACTCGGTGGTGTAGCTGTCGATGTCGACGATCTCTTCGCCCTCGACGGGCGTCTCGACGGTGGTCTCGGCCACGATTCTCCTCAGATTCTGTTCAGTCTTAGGGGGTGGCCGGACTTACTGCGCGACCTGGGTGATCTCGAACGGCACCGGCTGCTGCGCAGCGTGCGGGTGCTGGTCGCCCGAGTAGACCTTCAGCTTGGAGAGCATCTGACGGCCCAGGCTGTTCTTGGGGATCATGCCCTTGATGGCCTTCTCGACGGCCTTCTCGGGGTTCTTGTCGAGGAGCTCGTCGTAGCGGACGGAGCGCAGACCACCCGGGTAGCCGGAGTGGCGGTACGCCATCTTCTGGGTCCGCTTGTTGCCGGACAGGTGCACCTTGTCGGCGTTGATGATGATGACGAAGTCGCCCATGTCCATGTGCGGGGCATAGGTCGGCTTGTGCTTGCCACGGAGGAGGTTCGCGGCAGTGGTAGCCAGACGGCCCAGGACGACGTCCTGAGCGTCAATGACGTGCCACTGGCGAGTCACATCGCCGGGCTTAGGGCTGTACGTACGCACTTCGCAGCCTTCTTCTTCAGTGGATGGGTGCTGAGACATGGCATCACTGAAGCGATCGTGCAGCTGGGGACGACAATGGCCGGGGCACTGCCCGTATGCCGCCCACTGGTAACTGCTCCAGGGAACCTAGGTAAAGGTCTCTCGCATAAGAACGAGCGAGCCAATACACAACGAAGATGCAGGATACCCGGGGTCCCACGGACGGGTCAAAACGAGGCCCTCACGACAGGCCCCACGACACCTCCGCGGCCGAGATGTGCACGGGTGCCGGAAAGGTCCCGAGGCCAGTGTCCACAGGCCCCACAGCACCTCCCGTACCCCGTCTAAGATGCGCCCCATGAGCTTTGGGCAGCAGGGGGGACCCCCGTCCCAGTGGGATCCCTGGAAACCGCAGTCACAGCAGCCGTGGAGCAGCGGCGGGGGCGAGCAGACCCCGGACTGGGCCGCGCTCGCCGAGGCCTCCGAGATCCGCAACAGACGGCGCCGGCTGTTCTTCATCGTGGGCGGCGCGCTCGCCACGGTCGCGATAGGCACCGCCGTGGCGATGGCCGTCGTGTCGGCGGACGGCAACGACGAGGCGAACAAGCCTACGTCCTCGCTGTCGGCCGCCGCGATCCCCAGCGCGACCGGGACCGCCCCGTCGTTCGCGCCGACCAGCGCCCCGCCGCCGCTGGACCCGAAGGACTTCATCGCCAGCAAGGCCAAGGACACGGCCCCGCTCAGCGCGAAGATCCTCTTCCCGGGCACCCAGCTGACCATGGGCTCGACCGTGTACAAGAAGGGCACCACCTCCGACACGAAGAACTGCGCCGCCACCGACACGGTCCAGCCCACCCTCGGCAAGATCCTCACGGGCAACGGCTGCACCCAGTTCATGCGCGTCAGCTACACCAAGGACGGCGTCTCGGTGACGGTCGGCGTGGCCGTCTTCGACACCGAGGCCCAGGCGGCGAAGGCGAAGGGGCAGGTCAACACCAAGAAGGACATCGTCAAGTCGCTCTCGGGCGGCGCGGTCAAGCCCTTCTGCAACTCCGCGATCTGCCGCACGACCTCGAACTCCTACGGCCGGTACGCCTACTTCACCATCGGCGGCTTCGCCAGCGGCAAGAACGTCACGGAGAAGGACACCGCGGTCTTCAGCATCGGCAACAACCTGGCCGAGTTCACCTTCCGCCAGATCCACCGGCGGGGCCAGGCGCAGGCCTCCACGGCAGCGGGCGAGTGACCCGGCGCGCACAGGCGCGGGACTGCTCGTGAGACCGGCATAGCGTCTTGGACATGCGAGGGCGGGTCCGGCTCATAGGGGCCGCGGCGGGGGCGGCACTGCTGGCCCCGCTGGGGATATGGGCGTGGCCCGGGGACAGCGCCCCGGGTCCCCGGCTCGTCCCCACCGAGCTGCGCGACCGGGACCCCGAGGCGACCCCCGCGGCCCGCCGGGTCTACGCGACGCTGGCCGGCCTGGAGAACGACGCGCGCCGCGGCCGACCGTCCCGCACCCTGATCGGCCAGCACGTCGAGCTGCAGAACGAGCGGTACAACGCGGAGTACGGCGACTACCGGGGCACCAAGCAGCCCGGCTACTACTACCGCAAGGCACGGGACATCACCGGGAAGCTGCCCGCCTTCCTGGAGCTGGACCTCGGGCCCGGATACGGCCAGCCAGGCTGGGCGGTGGGCGAGGCCCGCTCCTACAACCGCGCCTGGCCGAGCTGCCGTCGCGCGTGGGGGTACGTCGAGGACGCCGTGGACCTGGCCGCCGGGGTGTGGGCGGGGCTGCCGCGGGCCGACGACGGTTCGTACCGCCCCTCCGGCACGCACAGGGAGTGCGCCACCGGCACGGAGGTCTCCCTGCCGGACAACGGGGGCCGTCCGGCGGGCCTGGTCGGCTTCTCCTTCCACCAGCCCTACCCGGGCAGCCCGGTCAAGGGCTTCCCGCAGACCCGGCACCGCGACTCCCCCGCCGCGAAGGACCCCGGCTGGTTCGGCCGGGTGGTCACCGAAGGTACCCCCGAGCACCTGGCCCTGCTGCACGACCTGGCCTTCCTCGCCGACCACCTCGGCTACCTCGCCGGCCGCGGGGTGCCGGTGCTGCTGCGGCCGTACCACGAGATGAACACCGCGCCGGGCCACGGCTTCTGGTGGGCGGGACAGGACCCGGCCGCCTTCCACAGGCTGTGGCAACTGACGTACGACTACCTCGTGCACCGTCGCGGCCTGCACAACCTGGTCTTCGTCTGGTCGCCGAACTCCTGGAACGGCCCCTACGGCCGCGACCCCCGGCCGTACTACCCCGGCGGCCGGTACGTCGACGTCGTCGGAGTCGACGACTACAGCGACACCCCGGCCGAGCCCTTTGGCGGGGGCGCATGGACCGAGGTCTGGTACCGCGGCCTGGAGGAGTACCGCAGACCGCGCATCGTGGCCGAGTCCTTCCACGTACCGCTCAACGCCCACCAGCCCAGAACGCTGTCCCGGACCCCGTGGGTGCTGTGGACGGTCTGGGGCCAGGCGCTGACGTACGACAACGTCTCGGAGCCGCGCGGCAAGAACACCGCGGCCGACGTGAAACGCACCTATGGGTCACCGAAAGTGACCATCGGCGGACACGCTGCAGAGCGGACGCCTTGGGCGGAGATCACCACACAAGACGTGACTTGATTAACTTTTGAACACATCATCCTCACAAGCGTTTTCACTTTCACGCGGTTGTGTAAGGATCTGTGTCTTATCGATCAGTCTTCGGGCGCCCGGGGGGGCATCTGAGCGCGGCTGACCGAGAGCGCCAAAGAAGGCGTTGAGGGGATGGACCCGGAACCACACCAGTCGTCACGGTGCGCACTCATGCCGTGACGCAGATCCGTCGTGCCTCAACGCGCCACTGATCTCAAGGGGAGTTCCGCAGTCGTCATGGCATCGACAGCCGTCGAGGGGGGCGTGCCGCATTCCCGGCACAGTCAGAAGCTCGCGAAACGTACCGCCGCATGGAAGCCGGGAATTCTCCCGTTCCTGATCCCGCTGGTCTTCCTCACCGTGTTCAGCCTGTGGTCGTACACGCCCAGCCACTCACCGCTGGCATGGCTGATCACCATCTGCTGGGCCCTTCCGGTGCCCGGTGTACTCGTGTCCGTCCAGGGCTTCTTCCTCATCCGCCGCCGGATCCGCAAGGCCCACCTGATGACCCCGCCCGCCCTGGTGGAACAGGACTTCCTGATCTGTCTCGTGCCCACCATCGGCAGGCACGACACCTACCCCGCCCTGGAGCGCTCGGTCCTCTCGTACGTCGAGCACCTCCCGGAGTGGTTCCCGTACATGCGGGTGGACGTCCTCACCGAGGAGGGCTGCGAGGCCGCCGAGCGGATCGACGAGCTCGCCGCGACCAGTCCACTGATCCGTGTGGTCACGGTCCCGAAGGCGTACGAGACGAAGAACGGCACCCGCTTCAAGGCCCGCGCCAACAACTACGCCCATGAGCTGCGCATCGCGGAGGGCGAGGCCCTCGAGCACGTGTGGGTCCTGCACATGGACGACGACACGGGCGTCGGGCCCGACACGTCGGCCTCCCTCGCGCAGTTCATCAACCGCCAGCGTCGCGCGACCCCCGAAGAGGTCAAGCACATGGCACAGGGCATCCTGACCTACCCGCGGGAGAACGCGGTGAGCATGCTCACCTGGTTCGCCGACGCCATCCGCCCCGCTGACGACATCGCACGGTTCCGCGCCTTCACCGGCCTCGGCACCCCGGCCGCCGGTGTGCACGGCGAACTCCTGGTCATCCGCGCCTCCATCGAGGCCGAGATCGGCTGGGACTTCGGGCCCAAGGAGATCGTCGAGGACGCCCGGCTGGCCCTGACCTTCTGCCGTATCTACCCGGGCCGCAGCGACTGGTTCAACGGCCGCTGCTACGGCGCCTCGCCGGCCAACACCAAGGACTTCATCAAGCAGCGCGAGCGCTGGGCCTGGGGCCTGGTCGCTCTCTGCTTCAACCGCAAGGTGCCGCTGCGCTACCGCTGGTTCCTGACCATCTGCGTGACGAGCTGGATCCTGGGCCCGCTGCAGCACGTCGGCACGATCCTCTTCGTCGCCTGGTTCATCGGCGACATGAACACCTCACCGGTGACCCAGTCCGTGGTCATCCTGTGGTCGCTCAGCTTCGCGTATGTGATCTGGGCCTACTGGGAAGGGCTGCGGCTCAACGCGATCGCCTCGGCGAACGGCAGGCGCAAGTGGTGGGAGCCTTTCGCGGTCCTGCTCCTGCTGCCCTTCTTCTCCCTCATCGAGGGGATCGGCGGCATCAAGGGCCTGTGGAAGTTCGTCCGCCGCGAGGAGAACAAGTTCGTCGTCATCGCGAAGCCCGCCTGAGCCGGAAGAGACCGACACCTCATGAAGCGCGCCCGCTTGCCCCTGCTCGCCGTGCTGCCCGTCAGCGTCATCTCCTTCGTGATCGCGGTCCCGTTTGTCGCGGGTGACCACCCCTTGCGCTGGGAATCGGGCTCACTGCTGCCCAAGCTCGTCCTCAACGGCGAGGACAGCACCCCCGTCGGCGGTGCCACGGACTCCGACGGCACGACCTCCGCGTCCCCCTCGCAGACACACAAGGCCGCCAAGGTGGACAAGGAGTGGAAGAAAGGCATGCCCCAGTGGGGCGTGCAGCTCTACTGGGAGGACAATCCCAGGCACTCCCTGGAGTACGTCGAGAAGCAGGCCCGGCTGCACGCCGATTACCTGGTCGGCCTGCACGCCAACTCCGTCAGCGTGTCCTTCCCCTTCTTCACCGGGGACCGCCGGTCGACGAAGATCTTCGAAGGCGCCAAGACCCCGACGCCGGCCCGGCTCGCCCGGGTGCTGGAGATCTTCCACGAGGCCGGGCTGCGCACCACCGTGCGGCCCCTCATGGACGAGCGCTCCCTGGACGCGGAGGACGGCTGGCGAGGCAACATCAAGCCCGCCGACCGCGACACCTGGTTCGCCTCGTACGAGGCATTCGCCGCCCCGTACCTGAAGGCCGCGGAGAGCGAGAAGGCCGCCACCTTCGTCATCGGGACCGAGCTGAACTCCCTGGAGGGCGACGCCCGCTGGGACGGGGTCGTGGACCACGCCGAGAAGCTCTTCAGCGGCGAGGTCGCCTACGACGCCAACTGGGACAACTACGTCAGCGGTCCCATCTCGATGCCCGTCAGCCACCTCGGCATCGACGCGTACTTCCCGGTCAAGGTCGCCGACGACGCCTCCGTGGACACCCTGGTCAAGGGCTGGAACAACTGGCTGGACAAGAAGGCCACCGGCAAGCTGCCGAAGATCACCATCTCCGAGGCCGGCATCGGCGCGATGAACGGCGCCTACCACGCTCCCGGTGACTTCTACACCAAGCGGGCCGTCAACCCGACGGTGCAGGCGAACTGGTACAAGGCCGTCTGCCAGGTCGTCCAGGAACGCAGGATGTCCGGCGTCTACTGGTGGTCGATCTACTTCGACACCGACCCGAACGCCAAGCCCGACGACAAGGTCGCCTCCCGGCTCGACTTCGCCGGACGCCCCCTCTCCGAGAAGGCCGTCAAGTCCTGCTTCAGCTCCGGCTACGCAGGCCCCGGTACCGACACCGCAAGCTGACCGAGCGGAGGCAATCATGCAAGAAGCCATCATTCTGGTGGGCGGCAAGGGAACACGCCTGCGCCCCCTGACGAACCACACCCCCAAGCCCCTGCTGGGCGTCGCGGGCTCCTCCTTCATCCGTCACCAGATCGCCAAGCTGATGGATGCCGGCGTCGAGCACGTGGTGTTCGCGACCTCGTATCTCGCCAGCCTCTTCGAGGAGGAGTTCAAGGACTTCACCCGGGAGCTGAAGATCTCCTACGCCGTCGAGGAGGTGCCGCTCGGCACGGGCGGAGCGATCCGCAACGCCGCCCGCCTGCTGGACGGTCCGGCGGACGCGTCGGTGCTGGTCCTCAACGGCGACATCCTCTCCGGTGTCGACCTGAACGCCCTCCTGGAGCGCCACGCGGAGCGGGAAGCGGAGGTGACGCTTCACCTCACCCGTGTCCCCGACCCCCGTGCCTTCGGGCTCGTCCCCACCGACGGGTCCGGCCGGGTGCTGTCCTTCCTGGAGAAGCCCAAGACCGCCGAGGAGTGCGTCACCGACAAGATCAACGCCGGCTGCTACGTCTTTCGCCGGTCCGTCCTGGACGCCATCCCCGCCGACCGCGAGGTCTCGGTCGAGCAGGAGACCTTCCCGCAGCTCGTCGCCCGGGGCGGCCGTGTCTTCGGCCACACCACGGACGACTACTGGCGGGACCTCGGCACCCCGCTGGCCTTCGTCCACGGCTCCGCCGACCTGGTCACCGGCAAGGCGGCCTCGCCCCTGGTGGGACGGCCGGCCGAGGCCCTGGTCCACCCCACGGCCGTGGTCGACCCGACCGCCCGTGTCACCGGCGGCTCGACGATCGGCCCGCGCGCCGTCATCGGTGCCCATGTGGTCGTCGAGCACTCGATCATCAGCGGCGGCGTGACCGTGGGCGACGGCGCCCGGATCCACGAGTCCGTGGTCGACCACGACTCCTCGATCGGCAGCGAATCGGTTCTTCGTGAGGTGGTGGTGGGCTGCCACGCCCACATCGGCGCGCAGAACGAACTGCCCGCCCAGCTGCGGCTGTCGTGCGGCATCCGCATCCCCGCCCAAGGGGTGCGCGTCAGCGGTACGGCTGTCGCCTGCCCGACGATCCACTGAACTCGTCCGTCCGCCGAACGGCCCGCCCGCACAGCTACTGGAGAACCGTGACCCGCCATCGTTCATCGGCCGCGCAGACAGAGGGTCTTCGCAAGTACCGGCCGGACATTCAGGGCCTGCGTGCCGTCGCCATCATGATGGTCGTCGCCATGCACTGCGGCATCCTCGACATCCACGGCGGTGTGGACGTCAGCTTCGTACTCAGCGGCTTCCTCATCGGCGGCCAGCTCCTCGCGGAGATCGACAGGACGGGGAAGGTCTCACTGAGCAAGTTCTGGGCCCGCCGCTTCCGGCGCCTGGCTCCGGGGATGACCGTCGTCGTCCTCGCCACCGCGTCCCTCGCCTGGATCTACGGCAGCCCGCTCAGGTTCCGCGACACCATGGAGGACGGCCTCGCCTCCGCGCTCAGCGTCATGAACTGGCGGCTCGTCGAGACCGGCACGGACTACTTCGCCAACGACGGCACCCAGTCGCCGTACCAGCACTTCTGGTCGCTCGGCATCGAGGAGCAGTTCTATCTGGCGGCTCCGCTGGCCCTGTTCGCCATGGCCTGGCTCAGCCGTGTCGTCTTCCGCAACCGCGTGCTGGTGGGACTCTTCCTGGGGGCGGTGATCGGCGGCTCCTTCTACGTGGGCTACACACAGACCAGCGTCAACCAGCCGCTCGCCTACTTCGGTACCCACACCCGCATCTGGGAACTCACCGTCGGCATCCTGATCGCCCTCGGCGCACCGCTGCTCTCCCGTATGAACCGGGCAGTGGCCGGCGTGATCTCCTGGCTGGGCCTCGCCACCGCGATCGGCACCGCGCTCCTCATCACCCCGGAGACCCCGCTGCCGGGGTACGCGGTGGCCGGCCCCGTCCTCGGCGCGGCCATGATCATCGCCGGCGGGTGCGCGGCCCCGCGCTTCGGTGCGGAACGGCTGCTGGACAACCCGGTGCTCAACTCGGTCGCCAACGTCAGCTACGGCTGGTACCTCTGGCACTGGCCGATCCTGATCCTGTGGCCGGACATCACCGGCCACGAGCTCTCCTACTCGGACCGCTTCCGCGTGGCGTCCCTGTCGCTGATCCTGGCCTACGCGATGTTCTACGTCGTCGAGCACCGCTTCAGGACCAACGCCCAGCTCGTGGCCCGCCCCTGGAAGGGCATCTTCGCCGGTGGCACGGCCGTCGCGGGTACGGCCGGTGCCGCGGCCTTCGCCATGACCGTCCTGCCGCTGAACCTCTCGGCCTCGGCCGTGGCCGCGGGCTCCGGCACCGTGGGGTGGAGCGGTACGGAATCGGTGCGCGGCTCCGTGGTCCACAAGCAGCTGTCCGCAGTCGCCCGGGGCGCCCTGCCGAAGTCCCCCGACGACCAGACGCACTACGGATGCATCGACAACACCGATGTCGAGGAGTTCGTCCTGCGCGACAACTGCGTGATCGGCGACAGGACGGGCGAGAGGTCCGTCGTCGTGATCGGCGACTCGCACGCCTGGCAGTGGGGTGACGCCTTCGACGAGATCGGCCGGAAGCTGCACGCCAAGATCGTGACCATGGCGAAGGGCGGCTGCTCCCCCGAGGTCTACGCCATCAAGAACCCGGAGCTCAACCGCGAGTACTCCGAGTGCGACAGCTGGCGCAGGACGGCGTTCGAGGAGATCAAGAAGCTCAAGCCCGATGTCGTCGTCGTCACCAACCGGGTCCGCCAGGAGGCGACCGAAGCCGGAGCCGAGAAGGCGTTCCAGGCCCTGGAGGAGTCGGGGGCCGAGATCGTCTATCTGACGGACACCCCGCAGCCCGGCCGGAACGTACCCGACTGTCTCGCCACCCACATCGACGACGTCACGGCCTGCAATCCCGCCCAGGACAAGGCCATCGAGTACACCGACTACCGGGCCATGGAACAGAAGGTGGCCGAGCGCCACGGTGGCGTGGTCATCGACACGCTGCCGGCGTTCTGCGCGGACGACGTGTGCCCGACGGTGATCGGCGACCAGATCGTCTACTTCGACGCCAGCCACATCACGGCCGGCTACGCGAAGTCCCTGGTGCCCTTCCTCCAGCCGACCCTCAAGAAGGTCCTGGCCGGCTGACCCCGAGCACCTCTCCCCGTACCCGGCGGGCCTGAAGCTGCCTCTCGGCAAGCTGGTCGTCCGCCGGGTACGCGACCTCCTCCAAGGTCAGCCCGTGCGGCCGTACGACATGGACGGCACTGTCCCGGACACCCGCGTCCAGCACCTTCCGCGGCCACTCCACACCCCGGTGCCCGTCCCCCACGAACAGCAGCGCCCCGACCATGGACCGCACCTGGTTGTGGCAGAAGGCGTCGGCCCGGACCTCGATCTCGACGACCCCGTCCGCCCGCCGCCGCACCCCGAAGTCGAGGATCTCGCGGATCGTCGTCGCTCCCTCACGCCTCTTCGCGTAGGCCGCGAAGTCGTGCTCCCCCACGAGGGACTTCGCGGCGGCGTCCATGACAGCGACGTCCAACTCCCAGTCGTGCCACAGCACATGGTTGCGCAGCAGCGGATCCACGCCACCGGGCTGGTCCCCCACCCGGTAGACGTACCGCCGCCACAGAGCGGCGAACCGCGCGTTGAACCCAGCCGGAGCCTCCCGCAAGGACCACACCCGCACATCCTTCGGCAGCCGCCCCGCCAGCCGCTTCAGCAGCTTGTCGCGATGCTCCGCCCACAGCCCCTCGGGCAGATCCACGTGCGCCACCTGCCCCCGCGCATGCACCCCGGCATCGGTCCGACCGGCCACGGTCAGCTCGTACGTCACGTCCTTCGACCGCGTGACCGTCCGCAACGCGTCCTCGATCTCGCCCTGTACGGTCCGCCGGCCGCCGGCCTGCTTGGCCCATCCGGAGAAATCGGACCCGTCGTAGGAGAGGTCGAGACGGACACGGACGTCACCGGGCTGTACTTCGTCGCTCACCCCTGGATCCTCTCAGGAACGCGAGACGGGCCCGCCCCGAGGGGGGCGGGCCCGTCACAACGCGAGAGCGTCAGGCGTCCTTGGACTCCTCGGCCGGAGCCTCGGTGGTGTCCTCGGCCTCGTCGGCCTTGGCCGTGTCGACCTTGGTCTCCTCGGCGGCCGGAGCAGCCTCGGCGTCCTTGGCGGCACGCTTGGTGGCGGCCTCGGCCTCACCCGTCGCCTGCTGCGCGACCGTCAGCGCCTCGACCAGCTCGATGACAGCCATGGGCGCGTTGTCGCCACGGCGGTTACCGATCTTGGTGATGCGGGTGTAGCCACCGGGACGGTTCTCGTAGCGCGGGCCGATCTCGGTGAAGAGCGTGTGCACGATGCTCTTGTCCGTGATCACCTGGAGCACCTGACGGCGGTTGTGAAGGTCGCCCTTCTTCGCCTTGGTGACCAGACGCTCGGCGTACGGACGCAGCTTGCGCGCCTTCGCCTCGGTGGTGGTGATACGGCCGTGCTCGAAGAGGCTCTTCGCAAGGTTCGCGAGGAGCAGCTTCTCGTGCGCGGCGCTGCCGCCCATACGGGCACCCTTGGTGGGCTTCGGCATTTTCTATCTCCTGTGTGTCTGCCCCGGCCGTATCAGGTACCGGGGTCAGGAACCCGATGAGCGGATGCTCACCGGCAAACGACCGATCAGTACTGCTCGGTCTCCACGAAACCCGCGTCCGCGTCGTCGTCGGCGCCGAAGGCGTCGGCAGCGGCCGTGGGGTCGAATCCGGGCGGGCTGTCCTTCAGGGCCAGGCCCATGCCGGCCAGCTTCGCCTTGACCTCGTCGATGGACTTCGCACCGAAGTTGCGGATGTCCAGGAGGTCGGCCTCGGAGCGCGCCACGAGCTCACCCACGGAGTGGATGCCCTCACGCTTGAGGCAGTTGTAGGAGCGGACCGTGAGCTCCAGCTCCTCGATCGGCAGCGCCAGGTCGGCGGCAAGAGCGGCGTCCGTGGGGGACGGGCCCATGTCGATGCCCTCGGCGTCGATGTTCAGCTCGCGGGCGAGACCGAACAGCTCGACCAGGGTCTTGCCGGCCGATGCCATCGCGTCTCGGGGACGCATGGCCTGCTTGGTCTCGACGTCGACGATCAGCTTGTCGAAGTCGGTGCGCTGCTCGACACGGGTCGCCTCGACCTTGTACGTGACCTTGAGCACCGGGCTGTAGATGGAGTCGACCGGGATACGGCCGATCTCCTGGCCCACCTGCTTGTTCTGCACGGCGGAGACGTAACCGCGGCCACGCTCGACCGTGAGCTCCATCTCCAGCTTGCCCTTGCCGTTGAGCGTGGCGAGGACGAGGTCGGGGTTGTGCACCTCGACACCGGCCGGGGGCGCGATGTCGGCGGCGGTGACCAGACCCGGGCCCTGCTTGCGCAGGTACATCACGACCGGCTCGTCGTGCTCCGAGGAGACGACCAGCTGCTTGATGTTGAGGATCAGGTCGGTGACGTCCTCCTTGACGCCCGGCACGGTGGTGAACTCGTGCAGGACGCCGTCGATGCGGATGCTGGTGACAGCGGCACCGGGAATCGACGACAGGAGGGTACGGCGCAGGGAGTTGCCGAGGGTGTAACCGAAGCCCGGCTCCAGCGGCTCGATCACGAACCGGGAGCGGAACTCGTCGACGACCTCTTCGGTCAGGGACGGACGCTGAGCGATCAGCATGTGTGGATCAGATCCTTCTTTCGTGGACGCCCGCTATTTGACGCCCGACGGACCCGCACCGGTGAAAGCGCGGGGTACTGCAAGGGTACGGGCGGCACCGCTCCGAAGAGCCGTACCGCCCGCAACCTCAAGACAACCAAGCCTCAGACGCGGCCTGCGTCAGACGCGGCGGCGCTTGGGCGGACGGCAGCCGTTGTGCGGGGTGGGGGTGACGTCCTGGATCGAGCCGACCTCGAGGCCGGTGGCCTGGAGGGAGCGGATCGCGGTCTCACGGCCGGAGCCGGGACCCTTGACGAACACGTCCACCTTGCGCATGCCGTGCTCCTGCGCGCGGCGGGCGGCCGACTCGGCGGCCATCTGCGCGGCGAAGGGGGTGGACTTGCGCGAGCCCTTGAAGCCGACGTGGCCGGCGGAGGCCCAGGAGATCACGTTGCCCGAGGGGTCCGTGATCGAGACGATCGTGTTGTTGAACGTGCTCTTGATGTGGGCGTGCCCGTGAGCGACGTTCTTCTTTTCCTTGCGGCGCACCTTCTTGGCAGCGCCCTGACGACCCTTGGGGGGCATCTACAAACTCCTACGGGGAGGTGGTCGGTCCTACAGCGAAGACCGCTGATGAAGCGTTGTCCGCTGAGGACTACTTCTTGCCCGGCTTCTTCTTGCCGGCGATGGCGCGACGCGGGCCCTTGCGGGTACGAGCGTTCGTGCTGGTGCGCTGACCACGGACGGGCAGTCCACGACGGTGACGCAGACCCTGGTAGCAGCCGATCTCGACCTTGCGGCGGATGTCGGCCTGGACCTCGCGACGGAGGTCACCCTCGGTCTTGAGGTTGTTGTCGACGTACTCACGAATCGCGACGAGCTCCTCCTCGGAGAGGTCGCGAACGCGGGTGTTCGGGTTGATGCCGGTCTCGGCCAGCGTCAGCTGCGAAAGGGTCCGGCCGATGCCGAACACATAGGTCAGGGCGACCTCCACGCGCTTGTCGCGCGGGATGTCAACACCGGAAACGCGTGCCATTCAATGGCTCCTGGTGATCTTCGGAGGTCTTCCACAGAACCGGTTCCCAGCCGCCGTACCAGGTACGAACTGGGTCCCCGGCCTCCGAACCGGGGGTGTCAGACGAAAGACGTCTGGGCTCTGCGTATGAACAAATTCAGCTTGCGTCGCGCGAATCCCTGCGAGAGCAGAGGGTTCGGTCCTGCGTCAGCCCTGGCGCTGCTTGTGGCGCGGGTTCTCGCAGATGACCATGACCCGACCGTGACGGCGGATCACCCTGCACTTGTCGCAGATCTTCTTGACGCTCGGCTTGACCTTCATGGGATTGAGGTTCTCCGGGTCAGTGCCACCACCCCGCCGCAGCGGGATGCGGGCAAGATCTACTTGTACCGGTAGACGATCCGGCCACGTGTCAGGTCGTACGGAGACAACTCCACCACGACCCGGTCGTCAGGGAGGATACGGATGTAGTGCATACGCATCTTTCCGCTGATGTGAGCCAGGACCTGGTGGCCGTTCTGGAGCTCGACCTTGAACATGGCGTTCGGAAGAGACTCGACGACAGTGCCCTCGATCTCGATGGCACCTTGCTTCTTGGCCACGCTTCGCCCTTCGAATCGACTACCTTGATCGACTCTCCTGCGTTTCCCCTAGGGGCGCATGCGGACATGCGGGTGCACGAGAGCCGACGAGTCAGTCTACGTCAGCGCTCACCGAAAGACGAATCGAGGAAGGATGCCCCGGAAGGTAGATCATTAAGCGAGCGGATCGGGCGCGGCGGTGATCCCGTGCTCCGCCAGCTTCGCCCTGCCGCCGTCGGGAGCCGTCAGAACCAGCGGTCCCTCGTCCGTCAGCGCCACCGAGTGCTCCCAGTGGGACGACCACGTACCGTCCGTCGTGATGACCGTCCAGTCGTCCGACAGGACCTCCGTCCTCGGTGTGCCCAGGGACACCATCGGCTCGATCGCCAGGCAGAACCCTGTGACCAGCTTCGGCCCCTTCCCCCGGCGCCGGTCGACGTAGTTCAGCAGGTGCGGGTCCATGTGCATCTCGGTGCCGATGCCGTGGCCGCCGTAGTCCTCGATGATCCCGTAGCGGCCGCCGCCCGGCTTCGGCTGGCGGCGGATGTACGTCTCGATGGCGCGGGAGACGTCGACGAGCCGGTTGCCCTGCTTCATCGCCGCGATGCCGGCCCACATGGACTCCTCGGTCACCCGCGAGAGCTCCAGCAGCTCCGGAGCGTGCCCCGAGCCCACGAAGGCCGTGTAGGCCGCGTCCCCGTGCCAGCCGTCGATGATCGCACCGCAGTCGATGGAGATGATGTCGCCGTCCTTGAGGACGACCTCGTCGGACGGGATGCCGTGGACGACGACCTCGTTCACGGAGGTGCAGATCGTCGCCGGGAAACCGCCGTACCCCAGGAAGTTCGGCTTGGCGTCGTGCTCCGCGAGGACCTTGCGCGCGACCTGGTCGAGATCCCTGGTCGTGGCCCCGGGCACCGCGGCCTCTCGGGTCGCCGCGTGGATGGCGGCGACGACCAGCCCCGCCTCGCGCATCTTGGCGATCTGCTCGGGGGTCTTGATCTGCACCATGCGGCGGAAGCCTTTCTGAAACCGAGGAAATCTTGAGGGACGGGTGCCGTCAACGATACGTGCACCCACACAGCAGCCGCGGCCCCCTCGGAAGGGAACCGCGGCTGTCGTACGCGGAAGACCGCTGCGGAAGACCGCTACGCGGCGTCGCCCTCGTGCTGGAGCGCCTCCATGGCACGGCCGGTCACGTCCTCCACCTTGCCGAGCGCCGAGATCGTGACCACCAGGCCCTGGGCCTTGTAGTAGTCGATGATCGGCTCGGTCTGGGTGTGGTAGACCTCCAGGCGCTTGCGGACCGTCTCCTCGGAGTCGTCGTCGCGCTGGTACAGCTCGCCGCCGCAGACGTCACAGACGCCGTCCTGCTTCGGCGCCTTGTACGACACGTGGAAGACGTGCGCCGAGTCGTTGCGGCAGATGCGGCGGCCGGCGATGCGCTTGACGACCTCCTCCTCGGGTACTTCGAGGTCCAGCACCGCGTCCAGCTTCATGCCCTCGTGCTGCAGCATCTCGTCGAGCGACTCGGCCTGCGAGACGTTCCGCGGGAAGCCGTCGAGCAGGAAGCCGTTCTCGGCGTCCGGCTGCTCCATGCGGTCCTTGGCCATGCCGATGGTGACCTCGTCCGGAACCAGGTTGCCCGCGTCCATGTAGGACTTCGCGAGTTTGCCGAGGTCCGTCTGCCGGCTGATGTTGGCGCGGAACAGGTCGCCCGTGGAGATGTGCGGGATCGACAGGTTCGAGGCGAGGAACGCGGCCTGCGTTCCCTTACCGGCGCCCGGCGGCCCGACGAGGACGATACGCATCAGCGGAGGAACCCTTCGTAATTGCGCTGCTGGAGCTGGCTCTCGATCTGCTTCACCGTCTCGAGACCCACACCCACGATGATGAGGATGCTTGTCCCGCCGAAGGGGAAGTTCTGGCTTGCCCCGAAGCCGACCAACGCCATCGTTGGCACAAGAGCGATCAGACCCAAGTACAGCGAACCCGGCCAGGTGATCCGGTTGAGTACGTAGGAGAGGTACTCAGCGGTCGGTCGGCCAGCCCGGATGCCCGGGATGAAGCCACCATACTTCTTCATGTTGTCGGCGACTTCCTCGGGGTTGAAGGAGATCGCCACGTAGAAGAACGCGAAGAAAACGATGAGCAAGAAGTACAGACTGATGTAGATCGGGTGGTCGCCCTTGGTGAGGTTGGCCTCGATCCAGGTCTTCCAACTCGATGTGCCACTCGAGAACTGCGCGACCAGCGCCGGGATGTAGAGCAGCGACGACGCGAAGATGACCGGAATCACACCGGCCTGGTTGACCTTCAGCGGGATGTACGTCGACGTACCGCCGTAGGAACGACGGCCGATCATCCGCTTCGCGTACTGCACCGGGATACGGCGCTGGGCCTGCTCGACGAAGACCACCAGACCGACCATGACCAGGCCGACCGCGATGACGGTGCCGAACTCGATCCAGCCGTCGGCCAGGGTGCCCTGCTTCTTGATGGCCCACAGGGCGGACGGGAAGGTGGCGGCGATCGAGATGAACATCAGGATCGACATGCCGTTGCCGATGCCGCGGTCGGTGATGAGCTCACCGAGCCACATGACGACGGCCGTACCGGCGGTCATCGTGATGACCATGACGATCGTGGTGAAGATCGCGCGGTCCGGGACGATGCTCGACGCGACCGTGCAGCCCGAGAAGAGGGCGCCGCTGCGGGCGGTGGCCACCAGGCCCGTGCCCTGCAGGATGGCGAGCGCCACCGTGAGGTAACGGGTGTACTGCGTGATCTTCGCCGTGCCGGCCTGGCCCTCCTTCTTGAGGGCTTCCAGGCGCGGGATGACCACGGTGAGCAGTTGCAGAATGATGCTCGCCGTGATGTACGGCATGATGCCGAGCGCGAAGATGGTGATCTGCAGCAGCGCGCCACCGCTGAACATGTTGACCAGACCGAAGAGTCCCTGGTTGCCGGACGCCTGGTCCACACACTCCTGGACGGACTTGTAGTTGACGCCAGGGATCGGGACGTGGGTACCCACGCGGTACACCACGATGATGGCGAGCGTGAAGAGCAGCTTCTTGCGCAGGTCGGGCGTCCTGAACGCCCGGGCGAACGCGGTGAGCACGGTGCCTCCTGCGACCCCCGCGCTACTGCGTCAAGGGTGACGGTCTTGAGGTTCGACGAATATGTGGGAAAGCAGTGCAGGCCACCTTACCCGGGCCGCCGCCTGCCGTGGAACGACCAACCGGGGATACCTCGTTGTGAGGTATCCCCGGTGGGTACTGCTTCAGGTCATCGCGCTCAGACGAGCTCGGTGACCGTGCCGCCGGCGGCGGTGATCTTCTCCTTGGCGGAGCCGGAGACGGCGTCGACCGTCACCTGCAGCGCCACGGAGATCTCGCCCTGGCCGAGGACCTTGACGAGGCTGTTCTTGCGAACGGCACCCTTGGCCACGAGGTCCTCGACGGTGACCTCGCCACCCTCGGGGTACAGCGCGCCCAGCTTGTCGAGGTTCACGACCTGGAACTCGGTCTTGAACGGGTTCTTGAAGCCCTTCAGCTTCGGAAGACGCATGTGGAGGGGCATCTGGCCACCCTCGAAGCGCTCCGGAACCTGGTAACGGGCCTTCGTACCCTTGGTACCACGACCGGCCGTCTTACCCTTCGACGCCTCACCACGACCCACACGGGTCTTGGCGGTCTTGGCGCCCGGGGCGGGACGGAGGTTGTGGATCTTGAGCGGGTTGTTCTCCGCCATGATCAGTCGACCTCCTCGACCGTCACGAGGTGGCGGACGGTGTGCACCATGCCGCGGAACTCGGGACGATCCTCCTTGACGACCTGCGTGTTGATGCCCTTGAGACCAAGGGAACGCAGGGTGTCACGGTGGTTCTGCTTGCTGCCGATGTACGACTTCGTCTGCGTGATCTTGAGCTGAGCCATTACGCAGCACCAGCCCCGGCACGCGCACGCAGCAGAGCCGCGGGAGCGACGTCCTCGAGGGGCAGACCACGGCGAGCCGCGATCTCCTCGGGACGCTGCAGGCCCTTCAGGGCCGCCACGGTCGCGTGCACGATGTTGATCGCGTTCGACGAGCCGAGCGACTTCGACAGGATGTCGTGAACGCCGGCGCACTCGAGCACGGCACGCACCGGGCCACCGGCGATAACGCCGGTACCGGGGGACGCCGGCTTGAGCAGGACGACGCCCGCCGCCTTCTCACCCGTGATCGGGTGCGGGATGGTGCCCTGGATACGGGGGACCTTGAAGAAGTGCTTCTTGGCCTCCTCAACACCCTTGGCGATGGCGGCCGGCACCTCCTTGGCCTTGCCGTAACCGACACCCACGGTGCCGTCACCGTCGCCCACTACGACGAGCGCAGTGAAGCTGAAGCGACGACCACCCTTCACAACCTTGGCGACGCGGTTGATCGCGACAACGCGCTCAACGTACGCGGTCTTCTCGGCGGCAGCAGCGCCGCCGTCACGGCCCTTCCGGTCCCGCCGCTCGCCGCCACCGGCACCGCCACCGCGGCGCTGGGGTCCAGCCATTGGAATTACCTCTCTCTTTTTCCGCTAGCTACGAACGGCTCAGAACTTCAAGCCGGCTTCGCGGGCGGCGTCCGCCAGGGCAGCGATGCGCCCGGCGTACTGGTTGCCACCACGGTCGAATACGACAGCCTCGACACCGGCGGCCTTGGCGCGCTCGGCGACCAGGGCGCCGACCTGCTTGGCCTGCGCGGACTTGTCGCCCTCGCCACCGCGGACCGTGGTGTCCAGGGTGGACGCCGACGCCAGGGTGTGACCCTTGATGTCGTCGATCACCTGGGCCACGATGTGGCGGTTGGAGCGGGTAACGACCAGACGGGGACGCTCCGCCGTACCGGAGATGTTCTTCCGGATCCGGATGTGACGGCGCTTGATCGCGGCGCGCTTGTAGGCGTCGCCCTTCAGGATCTTCTGTCCGTATGCCATGGCTTACTTACCCGCCTTTCCGACCTTGCGGCGGATGACTTCGCCCTCGTACTTGACACCCTTGGCCTTGTACGGGTCGGGCTTGCGCAGCTTGCGGATGTTGGCCGCAACCTCGCCGACCTTCTGCTTGTCGATGCCCTCGACCGAGAACCGGGTGGGGGCCTCCACCTTGAAGGTGATGCCCTCGGGGGCCTCGACGGTGATCGGGTGGCTGTAGCCGAGAGCGAACTCGAGGTTCGAACCCTTGGCCTGCACGCGGTAACCGACACCGCTGATCTCGAGCTTCTTCACGTAACCCTGGGTCACGCCGGTGATCATGTTCGCCACCAGCGTGCGGGACAGGCCGTGCAGGGCCTTGTTCTGACGCTCGTCGTTGGGGCGGGTGACGTTGAGAACGCCGTCCTCACCCTTGGCGATGTCGATCGGCGCAGCGACGGTGTGCGAGAGGGTGCCCTTGGGGCCCTTCACCGACACCGTGCGGCCGTCGATGGTGACGTCCACGCCGGCGGGAACCGTGATGGGGAGCTTGCCAATACGCGACATAGCTGTTTCCTCCGATTCCTTTCCGCTACCAGACGTAGGCGAGGACTTCTCCGCCTACGCCCTTCTTGCCGGCCTGCTTGTCGGTGAGGAGACCGTGCGACGTGGAGATGATCGCCACGCCCAGGCCGCCGAGCACCTTCGGCAGGTTGGTGGACTTCGCGTAAACCCGGAGACCGGGCTTGGAGATCCGCTTGATGCCCGCAATGGAGCGCTCACGGTTCGGGCCGAACTTCAGCTCGAGAACGAGGTTCTTGCCGACCTCGGCGTCCTCGACCTTCCAGCCCGTGATGAAGCCCTCCTGCTGGAGGATCTCCGCGATGTGAGACTTGATCTTGGACGCCGGCATCGTCACGGAGTCGTGGTACGCCGAGTTCGCGTTCCGCAGACGCGTAAGCATGTCTGCGATCGGATCAGTCATGGTCATGAATTGGCCTTCGGCCTCTCTCGCCGGGGTTTCCAGGTGCCCATCCCTCTCCTCGATCCGAGACGAGGCGGGTGCGGTGCGGTGGACCTACGGCGTAGTAAGTCGTATGGGCGTCCAGGCGCCCAACCCTCCTAGCCTAAGCCATGGAGGGGTGGGCACCTGACCGAGCCCTTTACTTACCGAGAGCTTCGGAATCCCTGAAAAGCGGGATTACCAGGAGCTCTTGGTCACGCCCGGCAGCTCGCCACGGTGAGCCATCTCACGAAGGCACACGCGGCACAGGCCGAACTTGCGGTACACGGAGTGCGGACGGCCGCAGCGCTGGCAGCGCGTGTAGCCGCGTACACCGAACTTGGGCTTGCGAGCAGCCTTGGCAATCAGAGCCTTCTTCGCCATCTCGCTCACGCCTCCTTGAAGGGGAAGCCGAGGTGACGAAGGAGCGCGCGGCCCTCAGCGTCGTTGGTCGCCGTGGTCACCACGGTGATGTCCATGCCCCGGGTACGGTCGATCTTGTCCTGGTCGATCTCGTGGAACATGACCTGCTCGGTGAGACCGAAGGTGTAGTTGCCACGGCCGTCGAACTGCTTGGGGGACAGACCACGGAAGTCGCGGATGCGCGGCAGCGCGAGCGACAGGGTGCGGTCCAGGAACTCCCACATGCGGTCGCCACGAAGCGTGACGTGGGCACCGATCGGCTGGCCCTCACGCAGCTTGAACTGCGCGATGGACTTACGGGCCTTGGTGACGGCCGGCTTCTGACCGGTGATCGTGGTGAGGTCGCGAATCGCGCCGTCGATCAGCTTGGAGTCGCGGGCGGCGTCGCCCACACCCATGTTGACCACGATCTTGACGAGACCGGGGATCTGCATGACGTTCTCGTACTTGAACTCGTCACGCAGCTTGCCCGCGATCTCCTCGCGGTACTTCGTCTTGAGACGCGGAGTCGTGGTGGTAGCCATCAGATGTCCTCACCCGTCCGCTTGGCAACGCGGATCTTGTTGCCCTCGTCGTCGAAGCGGTAACCGACACGCGTGACGACCTTGTTGCCGTCCTTCTCAACGACCAGCTGGACGTTGGAGACGTGGATCGGCGCCTCGGTCGTGACGATGCCACCGGCCTGCGAACCGCGAGCGGTCGGGCCGGCCTTGGTGTGCTTCTTGACCCGGTTGACACCCTCGACCAGGACACGGTCCTCGCGGGGGAAGGCCGCGATGACCTTGCCCTGCTTGCCCTTGTCCTTACCGGTGATGACCTGGACCAGGTCGCCCTTCTTGATCTTCATGCTTACAGCACCTCCGGCGCGAGCGAGATGATCTTCATGAACTTCTTCTCGCGCAGCTCACGGCCGACAGGGCCGAAGATACGGGTGCCGCGAGGGTCGCCGTCGTTCTTCAGAATGACGGCGGCGTTCTCGTCGAAGCGGATGTACGAGCCGTCCGGACGGCGGCGCTCCTTCACGGTGCGAACGATGACCGCCTTGACGACGTCACCCTTCTTCACGTTGCCACCGGGGATCGCGTCCTTGACGGTGGCGACGATGACGTCACCGATGCCCGCGTAGCGGCGACCGGAGCCACCGAGCACACGGATGCAAAGGATCTCCTTCGCACCAGTGTTGTCGGCGACACGCAGTCGCGACTCCTGCTGGATCACGTCTATCTCCTGTTTGTCTGCCGGTTCCCGGGGCGGGCGTGCGCATGGCACACCCGCCCCGAGCCTGGCGGAACTGACCTGCGGGATTGGCCCCGCAGGAAATTACTTGGCCTTCTCGAGGATCTCGACGACGCGCCAGCGCTTGGTCGCCGACAGCGGGCGGGTCTCCGCGAGGAGGACCCGGTCGCCGACGCCGGCAGCGTTCTGCTCGTCGTGCGCCTTGAGCTTGTTGGTACGGCGGATGACCTTGCCGTACAGCGCGTGCTTGACGCGGTCCTCGACGGCGACGACGACGGTCTTGTCCATCTTGTCGCTGACGACGAGACCCTCACGGGTCTTGCGGAAGCCGCGGGCCTCTGCAGTCTGCTCAGTCACGTTGCTCTCACTCATCAGGCGCTCTCCACCGTCTCGATGCCCAGCTCGCGCTCACGCATCAGGGTGTAGATCCGCGCGATGTCCTTACGGACGGCCTTGAGCCGACCGTGGTTCTCGAGCTGACCCGTCGCCGCCTGGAAGCGGAGGTTGAACAGCTCTTCCTTGGCTTCGCGGAGCTTGTTCAGCAGCTCCTCGTCACCCAGTTCGCGCAGCTCGGACGCCTTGGTACCGGCCGACATCACGCTTCACCTGCCTCGCGCTTGACGATCCGGCACTTCATCGGCAGCTTGTGAGCGGCGCGAGTCAGGGCCTCACGGGCGATCTTCTCGTTGGGGTAGGACAGCTCGAACATGACCCGGCCCGGGTGCACGTTCGCGATCCACCACTCGGGAGAACCCTTACCGGAACCCATGCGGGTCTCGGCAGGCTTCTTCGTGAGCGGGCGGTCCGGGTAGATGTTGATCCAGACCTTGCCGCCACGCTTGATGTGGCGGGTCATCGCGATACGGGCCGCCTCGATCTGGCGGTTGGTCACGTACGCCGGCGTGAGGGCCTGAATGCCGTACTCGCCGAACGCGACCGTCGTACCGCCCTTGGCCTGACCACGGCGCTTCGGGTGGTGCTGCTTGCGGTGCTTGACCCTACGGGGGATCAGCATGTCGGTCAGGCCTCCGTTCCGGTGCTCTCAGCCGGAGCGGCGGCAGCGGGAGCCTCGGCCTTGGGGGCCTCGGCGCCGGCAGCCTGCTGCGGCTTACGACCGCGCCGCTCGCCGCCGCCACGGCCACCACGGGCCGGGCGGTCGGCGCCGCCGCCACCGCGAGCCGGGCGGTTGCCCGCACGGGCGGCAGCGTTCTCAGCGCGGACCTCGGCGATGTTCTTGACATCGCCCTTGTAGATCCAGACCTTCACACCGATGCGGCCGAAGGTCGTCTTGGCCTCGAAGAAGCCGTAGTCCACGTTCGCGCGGAGCGTGTGCAGGGGCACGCGGCCCTCGCGGTAGAACTCCGAGCGGGACATCTCGGCGCCGCCGAGGCGGCCACCGCACTGGATCTTGATGCCCTTGGCGCCGGCCTTCATCGCCGACTGCATGCTCTTACGCATGGCACGGCGGAAGGAGACGCGGGAGGAGAGCTGCTCGGCGACGGCCTGGGCAACCAGCTGAGCGTCGGTCTCGGGGTTCTTGACCTCGAGGATGTTCAGCTGGACCTGCTTGCCCGTGAGCTTCTCGAGGTCACCGCGGATGCGGTCGGCCTCGGCGCCACGGCGGCCGATGACGATGCCCGGACGAGCGGTGTGGATGTCCACACGCACACGGTCACGGGTGCGCTCGATCTCCACCTTCGAGATGCCGGCGCGCTCCATGCCGGACGTCATCATCCGACGGATGGCGACGTCTTCCTTGACGTAGTCCTTGTACAGCTTGTCGGCGTACCACCGGGACTTGAAGTCCGTGGTGACACCGAGCCGGAACCCATGCGGGTTAACCTTCTGGCCCATTACCGGGTTCCTTCCTTGCTGCTGACGACCACGGTGATGTGGCTGGTCCGCTTGCGGATCCGGTAGGCACGGCCCTGGGCGCGCGGCCGGAACCGCTTCAGGGTCGGGCCCTCGTCGACGTACGCCTCGGAGATGACGAGGCTGCCGGCGTCGGTGTGGTCGTAGTTGTGCGCGGCGTTGGCGATGGCGCTGTCGAGCACCTTGCCGACGGGCACTGAGGCTGCCTGCGGAGCGAATCGCAGAACAGCCTGAGCCTCCGTGGCGTCCATGCCACGGATAAGGTCCACCACGCGGCGGGCCTTCATGGGCGTAACGCGGATGTACCGCGCCTGGGCCCTGGCTTCCATGGTTGTCCCTCTCAGTTACTTACGTGTCTGAATGCGATCCGCGTTTAGCGGCGCTTCGACTTCCGGTCGTCCTTGACGTGACCCCGGAAGGTGCGCGTCGGCGAGAACTCGCCGAGCTTGTGGCCGACCATCGACTCGGTGACGAACACCGGGATGTGGGTCTTGCCGTTGTGCACCGCGATCGTGTGGCCGAGCATGGCCGGGACGATCATCGAGCGACGGGACCAGGTCTTGATGACGTTCTTGGAACCGGCTTCGTTCTGGGCGTCCACCTTCTTGATCAGGTGGTCGTCGACGAAGGGCCCCTTCTTGAGACTCCGCGGCATCTAAACCCGCTCCTAGCGCTTCTTGTTCGTCTTGCGGCGGCGGACGATGTACTTGTTCGAAGCCTTCTTCGGCGAACGAGTACGACCCTCCTTCTGACCCCAGGGGCTGACCGGGTGGCGACCACCGGAGGTCTTGCCCTCACCACCACCGTGGGGGTGGTCAACCGGGTTCATCGCCACACCGCGAACGGTCGGGCGGACGCCCAGCCAGCGCTTGCGGCCGGCCTTACCCCAGTTGATGTTGCTCTGCTCGGCGTTGCCGACCTCGCCGACCGTGGCGCGGCAGCGCTGGTCGACCAGGCGGATCTCACCGGAGGGCATACGAAGGTGGGCCATCGTGCCCTCCTTCGCCAGCAGCTGCACGGAGGCACCGGCGGAGCGGGCGAACTTGGCGCCGCCACCGGGACGGAGCTCGATCGCGTGGATCGTGGTACCGACCGGGATGTTGCGGAGCGCCAGGTTGTTGCCCGGCTTGATGTCGGCCCCGGGACCGTTCTCGACGCGGTCACCCTGCTGCAGGTTGCGCGGGGCGAGGATGTAGCGCTTCTCGCCGTCCGCGTAGTGCAGCAGCGCGATGCGCGCGGTGCGGTTGGGGTCGTACTCGATGTGCGCGACCTTCGCCGGCACGCCGTCCTTGTCGTGACGACGGAAGTCGATCACTCGGTAGGCGCGCTTGTGTCCGCCACCCTGGTGGCGAACGGTCACACGACCGGCGTTGTTACGGCCGCCCTTGCTGTGCAGCGGGCGGACCAGCGACTTCTCCGGCGTGGACCGCGTGACCTCGACGAAGTCGGCGACGCTGGAGCCACGACGGCCCGGCGTAGTCGGCTTGTACTTGCGGATTCCCATTTCTCAGTCCTCGTCCGATATCGGACGATCCGACCCGCTTACGCGGACGGACCGCCGAAGATGTCGATACGGTCGCCCTCGGCAAGGGTCACGATCGCGCGCTTGCTGTCGGCACGCTTGCCGAAGCCGGTGCGGGTCCGCTTGCGCTTGCCCTGGCGGTTGATCGTGTTCACCCCGGTGACCTTGACCGAGAAGACCGCCTGGACGGCCTGCTTGATCTGGGTCTTGTTGGCGCCGGGGGCCACGATGAACGTGTACTTGCCCTCGTCGAGGAGCGCGTAGCTCTTCTCGGACACGACCGGCTTCAGCAGGACGTCACGGGGGTCCGTGAAGGCCTTGCTGGGCGCGGTGACGACGGTGTTCTTGCCCTCGGCCTCGTGGCGGCGCGCCTTGGCGACGCGCGCGGCCTTGGCGGCCTTGGCAGCCTTGGAGGCGATGCTCGGGTGACGCGTAGCCATCAGGCCTCGCTCCCTTCGGTGTCGTTGGCCTTCGGGCCGGACACGAAGGACTCGAAGGCGGCCTGGGTGAAGACCACGTCGTCCGAGACGAGAACGTCGTACGTGTTCAGCTGGCCCGGCTCCAGGATGTGAACCTGGGGCAGATTGCGGGCGGACAGCCACGCGGCCTCGTCGGCACGGTCGATGACGAGCAGCAGGTTCTTGCGCTCGCTGATCTTGCCGAAGAGCGTCTTCGCGGCCTTCGTCGAAGGCGACTCGCCCTCGATGACGCCGGAGACGACGTGGATGCGGTTGTTGCGGGCCCGGTCGGTGAGGGCGTGGCGCAGGGCCGCGGCCTTCATCTTCTTCGGGGTCCGCTGCGAGTAGTCACGCGGCGTGGGGCCGTGGACGACGCCACCGCCGGCGAACTGCGGCGCACGGGTCGAACCCTGACGGGCGCGGCCGGTGCCCTTCTGGCGGTACGGCTTCTTGCCGCCACCGCGGACCTCGCCACGACGCTTGACCTTGTGCGTGCCCTGACGGGCGGCGGCCAGCTGCGCGACGACGACCTGGTGAAGCAGCGGGATGCTGATCTTCTCGACGTCGAAGATCTCGGCCGGGAGCTCTACGGTCCCGGCGGTGTCGCCGGAGGGCGACAGAATGTCAATGGTGCTCATAGTCCTCAGGCCCCCTTGGCCGCGGTGCGGACCAGGACGAGGCCGCCGTTCGGACCAGGAACCGCGCCCTTGATGAGCAGCAGGCCCTTCTCCGCGTCAACGGCGTGAACGGTCAGGTTCTGGGTGGTGACCCGCTCGTTGCCCATGCGACCCGCCATGCGGAGGCCCTTGAACACGCGGCCCGGGGTGGCACAGCCACCGATGGAACCGGGCGAGCGGTGCTTGCGCTGGGTGCCGTGACCGGCGCCGAGGCCCTTGAAGTTGTGACGCTTCATGACACCGGCGAAGCCCTTGCCCTTGCTCTTGCCGGTCACGTCGACCTTGATGCCGGCCTCGAACACCTCAGCGGTGATCTCCTGGCCGAGGGTGTACTCGCTGGCGTCAGCGGTACGGATCTCGACGAGGTGGCGGCGGGGAGTGACGTCGGCCTTGGCGAAGTGGCCCTTGAGGGGCTTGTTCACCTTGCGCGGGTCGATCTCGCCGAACGCGATCTGGACGGACTCGTAGCCGTCGGCGTCGTTCGTGCGGACCTGGGTCACGACATTCGGGCCGGCCTTGACGACGGTGACCGGAACAACACGGTTGTTCTCGTCCCACACCTGCGTCATGCCGAGCTTCTCGCCCAGGATGCCCTTGATCTGCTTAGCCATTCTCAGATCACCGGCCTTCAGAGCTTGATCTCGATGTCGACACCGGCCGGGAGGTCGAGTCGCATCAGAGAGTCAACGGTCTTGGGGGTCGGGTCGAGGATGTCGATCAGGCGCTTGTGCGTGCGCATCTCGAAGTGCTCGCGCGAGTCCTTGTACTTGTGCGGCGACTTGATGACGCAGTACACGTTCTTCTCAGTGGGCAGCGGCACCGGGCCCGCGACCGACGCACCAGTGCGCGTCACCGTCTCGACGATCTTCTTCGCCGAGGAGTCGATGACCTCGTGGTCGTAGGCCTTGAGCCGGATGCGGATCTTCTGTCCCGCCATGGCTACTCGTTAGTCCTGTCTCTCTACAGCTCTGGAACCCGGTGTTCCCTTGACTTCCGCCGACCCACGCGGTCGGGTGTGTCGCACTCTCACTGACACAGATGTCCCTTGTCCGAACATCTTTTGCCTGAGAAAGAGGTTCACCGGGTGCCTGGTCGGCGCCGCACTGACACTTCCCGAAAGATTCCCGTACGTCCGTCCCAGCGCTGCCTTACGGCAGTTGGAACGACGAGTACTGTGGGACTCGCTTCCGGTCCTCCCGGCGGGAGGCGCGCAGCATCAACACTCGACCGAGCAACCCCGCTAGTCTGCCATACGGGGCGGGGGCCTGGCCAATCGAGCCGGAGACAATACCCCGGACGTGACGCAGGTCAAACACAGCGCTCCAGGGCATGGGCATGCTGGCACACATAAAGCGGACCACGGTCGAGCGCCACGAGGCGGCGCGACGGGGCATAACGGTCTCCGAGTGGACCCGGGAGGCCATCGCGGCCCACCTGCCCGGCGGACAGCACCAGGCCGACGAGGCACCCCGCCGGGCCTTCCGCTCAACGCCCCACCCGAAGCCCGGAGGCCCCCGCCGAACTCCTCGACACCGCCGCCCGGCTACCGCCAGGACAGCGAGGGCATCCTCGAACTGGTCGCACACTGGCGCGAGGCAGCTCTCGAAATCGGCGAGTTCACCCCGCCACCCCCCTCGCTGCGACTGATCAGTGACAACGACACGGCACCGCCCGCCTGGCCACCCCCTCCAGGGCGAGGGCCTACACCCGCCCCCGCCCGACGAGCATGCCCCCGTTCGACGGCTTTCAGCGCACGTCGACGTGGTCCCCGCCGCTCGTCGCGGCTCCCGTCGTGTCGTTCCCCCCGTACGCCCACCGCCAGGTCCCGTCCTTCGAGGCGGTGACCGTGGTCTTCAGGGCGCCGGTGCTGCTCGTCGTGACCTTCTTGACCGTGACGAAGGAGCTGGTGCCCGTCTCACGGAACTGGAGGGTGACCGAACGGCCGCCGTAGCCGCCGTACTTCTTGGTCGCCCAGTCCGCGCGGGTGAGCTTGCCCGTGACGGTGATCTTCTTGCCCTTGACGACCGGCTCCGGTGAGGCGTTCACGGTGACCTTCGCCGCCCGCTTCAGCTGGACGGTCAGGGGCCGGGTCTCGCGCTCGTGGGCCGCCAGGTTTCCGTTGGCCTTGAACAGGAGCAGGGAGACGCCGGTCTTCCACACGGTGGCGTCGTTGTTGGAGTCCACCTCGTCACGGCTCGGGTGGGGGTCGATGTAGAGGGACCCTTCGCACTCGGCCTTCTTGTCGCTCTGCTCGTAGCAGGTGTAGCCGCCGGGGCCTATGTAGTTCTCCAGGTCGGCGACCAGGTCCTGCGTCAGGCGTCCCCGGTAGAGGAAGGGCGTCGCGTCGTACCGGAACGGGTCACTCGTGCTGTACCCGGCCGGCAGCGTGATCTTGAAGGTGAGGGACGGCTCCACCACCTTCGACGTGCCGACCACGATCGGCTTGCCCTTGTTGATCACGATGTCGGTCACCTTGATCCCGGTGTCCTGGGCGTGGGCCGCCGGGGCGTTCAGAAGGGTGAGGGCGAGGGTCCCCACGAGTGCGGCCCCGGTGGCCGTACGTCTGCCAGTGGTCATTACCACCTCTTTCGTGGCGCGGAAAAGGAGGAGGCAGACTATCCCATGACCTGCACATGACTCTCACTTGGTCTACGGCCAGTCGACCAGCACCGTGAACACGACGTACACGCACGCCACCAGGACCGGTGCCGCGAGCGCGAACCCCACCCTGCGGGCCGTGCTTCGGCGCTCCCACGGCAGGGCCCAGCTGGCCGCGAGCAGGAACAGGGCGAGGCCCAGCCCGCCGAGCAGCACCGGGAAGGCGACGCCGAAGCTCGACTCGAAGCGGTCGGCCTCGGGGCCCGCGCAGGAGTCGCAGGCCATCGCGGACAAGCCGCCGACGAAGTAGACGAGCACACACGCGGGCAGGGTGAGGAGTGTCGAGAGCAGCGGGGCGACCCAGGCGCCGGTCGCGCGGTCGTCGTCGAGCGTGAGGTCCGGCATGGGTCCATCACAGCGCGCGGACACACCGGGCCGCATGAGTCTTCGTACTCAGAACATAGGGCCGCCTTACGGATGTCAGCCGCTCGCGTTCCGCAACCGCGCGAACGACGTGTCCAGCCCCCGCTTCAGCAGTCCCGCCGCCGGTCGCTCCACGAACCGGTGCACCAGCCAGCTCAGCAGCATGAACCCGGCGATGACGGAGACGACCAGCAGCCGGGCGTCCATGGTGTCGCGGAGGCGGTTGATGACCGTCGTACCGGCCGCGTAGTGCATCAGGTACAGCGGATACGTCAGCGCGCCCGCCGTCACCAGCCACCTCCCGCGGACGCGGTCCGTGGCGCCCAGGGCGATGGCGACCATGGCCAGCAGGAACACGGTGAAGATCAGCACGCTTCCCCGCCACCCCGACACATGCTCGACCTCGTCGATCCGGATGCCCAGTTCGCGCTGGCCCATCAACCAGGCCATCGCGAGGATGCCCCACAGCAGCAGGTCCTGGCCGAAGCGGTGCATCAGGTACAGGGAGAGGCCGGCGATGAAGTACCAGGCGCCCTCCGGGTTGGCGACCAGTTCGAGCAGGGGGAGTTCGGAGATCGGGGCGAGCATGGCCGCGGCGCCCCAGACGCAGCAGAAGACGACGACCTTGCGGTAGGTCAGGCCGGTCCACACCACGACCAGGAAGAGCAGGTAGAAGCGGAGCTCCGACCACAGGGTCCAGTAGACGCCGTCGACGTTCATGACGCCCGAACCGGACTGGAGCATCGTGACGTTGAGGAGTACGTCCCGGGTGCGCAGGCGGTCCCAGACGCCGGGCAGCAGCGCCAGCACGACGGTGGTGAAGGCGACGGCGAACCAGTACGCGGGGTAGAGGCGGATCACCCGTGACACGAAGAACTGCCTGGGACTGCGGCCCCAGCACGACATGCAGATCACGAAGCCGCTGATCACGAAGAAGATCTCGACGCCGATCCAGCCGTAGGAGGCGAACCGGAACACCGTCGGCATGATGTCGGAGACCGGGCGGTCCCAGATGCGGTTGCCCGGCTGGTCGACGCGGTTCGTGCCCGCGTAGTGGTGCACGGCGACCATCAGGGCGGCGAGGAGCCGGATGCCGTCGATGGCGTAGAGCCGACGGCCGGCGCGGTCGCGTACGACGGCGGCACGGGGGGTGGGCCGCACCGGCGCGGTGCCCGGCGGAAGCGGTTGGTGCAGGCCGCTCAGGACTCGTCGGGGTATCGACGTTCTGCGCTGCGCATCCTGCATCGACACCTGCGTGCCCGTCCGTCCTCACGAGGGAATCCCGGGCCGGGAGTGGCCACCGGACGCCTCAGGCTACGACTCTCACCACCACCCCACAGTGGCCAGACAGGAACATTCGGGGCAGCCCCGGCGGACAGTTGGCCGAAGCCTCGGGAAGACGTCCCGCGGAGTTCGCCCACTCTTCACCCGCCGGGCGGGCAACCCTCCACAGGCCCCCCAACGAAGGCGAAGGGGCCCGTACGACCGAAGTCGTACGGGCCCCTTCAGAGACCTACGGGTCTCGGAGACCTGTCAGGTCAAGATCAGGCGGTGATCTTGGTGACCTGGCCGGCGCCGACCGTCCGGCCACCCTCACGGATGGCGAACTTCAGGCCCTCTTCCATGGCGACGGGCTGGATGAGCTCCACCTTCATCTCGGTGTTGTCACCCGGCATGACCATCTCGGTGCCCTCGGGGAGGGTCACGACGCCGGTCACGTCCGTCGTACGGAAGTAGAACTGCGGACGGTAGTTGTTGAAGAACGGCGTGTGGCGGCCACCCTCGTCCTTGGACAGGATGTAGGCCTGGGCCTCGAACTGGGTGTGCGGCGTGACCGAACCCGGCTTGATGATGACCTGGCCGCGCTCGACGTCCTCGCGCTTGATGCCACGAAGCAGCAGACCGACGTTCTCACCGGCCTGGCCCTCGTCGAGCAGCTTGCGGAACATCTCGATGCCGGTGACCGTGGTGGTGGTCTTCTCGGTCTTGATGCCGATGATGTCGACGGTCTCGTTGACCTTGAGGACACCACGCTCGATACGACCGGTGACGACGGTGCCACGACCGGTGATCGTGAAGACGTCCTCGATCGGCATCAGGAACGGCTTGTCGACGTCACGCTCGGGCTGCGGGATCGCCTCGTCAACGGCGGCCATCAGGTCCAGGACCGACTGGCCCCACTCCTTGTCGCCCTCGAGCGCCTTGAGCGCCGAGACCTTGACGACGGGAACGTCGTCGCCCGGGAACTCGTACTCGGAGAGGAGCTCACGCACCTCGAGCTCGACGAGCTCCAGGATCTCCTCGTCGTCCACCATGTCGGCCTTGTTCAGGGCGACGACGATGTAGGGAACGCCGACCTGGCGGGCCAGGAGCACGTGCTCCTTGGTCTGCGGCATCGGGCCGTCGGTGGCGGCGACCACGAGGATGGCGCCGTCCATCTGCGCCGCACCCGTGATCATGTTCTTGATGTAGTCCGCGTGACCGGGGCAGTCGACGTGGGCGTAGTGACGCGTCTCGGTCTGGTACTCGACGTGCGCGATGGAGATGGTGATACCGCGCTGGCGCTCCTCGGGAGCCTTGTCGATCTGGTCGAACGCCGAGGCCTCGTTCAGGTCGGGGTACGCGTCGTGCAGCACCTTGGTAATGGCGGCCGTAAGGGTCGTCTTACCGTGGTCGATGTGACCGATGGTGCCGATGTTGACGTGGGGCTTAGTCCGCTCGAACTTCGCCTTCGCCACGGGGTCCTCCTGTGGAGTGGTTCTGAACGCCTTGCTTCATCGGCGCCAGGTGATCTTTGCTGGAAAGCCTCGGCCCGGGGGCACTCCCCCACGAATGCGGGTGAATGCCCCTCCGGGCTCCGGAGTCAAGCCTAAAGCGTGCGAACGCGGTGCGTTACTCGCCCTTGGCCTTCGCGATGATCTCCTCGGCGACGTTCCGCGGAACCTCGGCGTAGGAGTCGAACTGCATCGAGTAGCTTGCGCGACCCGACGTCTTGCTGCGGAGGTCTCCGACGTAGCCGAACATCTCCGAGAGGGGCACGAGGCCCTTCACGACGCGGGCACCGGCCCGCTCCTCCATGGCCTGGATCTGACCACGGCGGGAGTTGATGTCGCCGATGACCTCACCCATGTAGTCCTCGGGCGTGGTGACCTCGACGGCCATCATCGGCTCGAGCAGCACGGGGCTGGCCTTGCGGGCGGCCTCCTTGAAGGCCTGCGAGCCGGCGATCTTGAACGCGAGCTCGGAGGAGTCGACCTCGTGGTAGGCACCGTCGAGAAGCGTGACGCGAACGCCCGTCATCTCGTACCCGGCGAGGATGCCGAACTGCATGGCCTCCTGCGCACCGGCGTCCACCGAAGGGATGTACTCCTTCGGGATACGGCCACCGGTCACCTTGTTCACGAACTCGTACGAGGCGTCGCCGCTCTCGATCGGCTCGATCGCGATCTGCACCTTGGCGAACTGGCCAGTACCACCAGTCTGCTTCTTGTGCGTGTAGTCGACGCGCTCGACGGCCTTGCGGATCGTCTCACGGTAGGCGACCTGCGGCTTGCCGACGTTGGCCTCGACCTTGAACTCACGGCGCATACGGTCGACCAGCACCTCGAGGTGCAGCTCGCCCATACCACCGATGATGGTCTGGCCGGTCTCCTCGTCCGAGTGGACCTGGAAGGAGGGGTCCTCCTCCGCGAGACGCTGGATGGCGACACCCAGCTTCTCCTGGTCACCCTTGGACTTGGGCTCGATGGCGACCTGGATCACCGGCGCCGGGAAGTCCATGGACTCCAGGATGACCGGGTTCTTGTCGTCGCTCAGCGTCTCACCGGTGGTGGTCTGCTTGAGGCCCATGACGGCGACGATGTCGCCGGCGCCCACCGACTCGATCTCCTCACGCTTGTTCGCGTGCATGCGGTAGATCTTGCCGATGCGCTCCTTCTTGCCCTTGACGGAGTTCAGCACCGCGGAGCCGGACTCCAGGCGACCGGAGTAGATCCGGACGAAGGTGAGCTTGCCCAGGTGCGGGTCGCTCATGATCTTGAACGCCAGCGCGGACAGCGGCTCGTCGTCGGACGGCTTGCGCTTGACGACGACCTCGGGGTCCTTGACGTCGTGGCCCTCGATGGCCTCGACGTCGAGCGGGGTCGGCAGGTAGCGCACGACCGCGTCGAGCAGGGGCTGGACGCCCTTGTTCTTGAACGCGGTGCCACAGAACACCGGGGTGACGGTGACGCCTTCGGACTTGCCGGACGCGATGGTGATACGACGGATCGCGGCGTACAGCTGCTCCTCGGTGGGCTCCTGGCCCTCCAGGAACAGCTCCATGATCTCGTCGTCGTTCTCCGCGACGGCCTCGACCAGCTTGCCGCGGTACTCCTCGGCAGCCTCGGTGTGCGTGGCCGGGATGTCGACGACGTCGTACATCTCGCCCTTCGCCGCCTCGGCGGACCACACGAGCGCCTTCATGCGGACCAGGTCCACAACGCCCTTGAAGTCCATCTCGGCGCCGATCGGCAGCTGCATGACGAGCGGGACGGCGCCCAGACGGTCCGAGATCATGTCCACACAGCGGTGGAACTCGGCGCCGGTACGGTCCAGCTTGTTCACGAAGCAGATGCGCGGCACGCCGTAACGGTCGGCCTGACGCCACACCGTCTCGGACTGCGGCTCGACACCCGCGACACCGTCGAACACCGTGACGGCACCGTCGAGGACGCGGAGCGAACGCTCCACCTCGACCGTGAAGTCGACGTGCCCGGGGGTGTCGATGATGTTGATCGTGTAGTCGTCGTCCTCGAGCGGCCAGTGACAGGTGGTGGCAGCAGAGGTGATCGTGATGCCACGCTCCTGCTCCTGCTCCATCCAGTCCATGGTGGCGGCGCCGTCGTGGACCTCACCGATCTTGTAGCTGACGCCGGTGTAGAAGAGGATCCGCTCAGTGGTGGTCGTCTTGCCCGCGTCGATGTGGGCCATGATCCCGATGTTGCGGACCTTGGCCAGGTCAAGTGAAGTGGTAGCCATAAGGCTTCGGTCTTCTCTCGGTCTCGATGGGGTCTGCGACTACCAGCGGTAGTGCGCGAAGGCCTTGTTGGACTCGGCCATCTTGTGGGTGTCCTCGCGCTTCTTGACGGCCGCACCGAGGCCGTTCGAAGCGTCGAGAAGCTCGTTGAGCAGACGCTCGGTCATGGTCTTCTCGCGACGGGCGCGGGAGTAACCGACCAGCCAGCGCAGCGCCAGCGTGTTGGCGCGGCCGGGCTTGACCTCGACCGGCACCTGGTAGGTGGCGCCACCGACACGGCGGGACTTGACCTCAAGCGTGGGCTTGATGTTCTCCAGCGCGCGCTTCAGCGTGATGACCGGGTCGTTGCTGGTCTTCTCGCGCAGGCCCTCCATGGCGCCGTACACGATGCGCTCGGCGGTGGAGCGCTTGCCGTTCAGCAGCACCTTGTTGATCAGGGAGGTGACAAGAGGAGAACCGTAGACCGGGTCGATGATGACCGGGCGCTTCGGGGCGGGGCCCTTACGAGGCATTCTTACTTCTCCTTCTTGGCGCCGTAGCGGCTGCGGGCCTGCTTGCGGTTCTTGACACCCTGGGTGTCAAGCGAACCGCGGATGATCTTGTAGCGAACACCGGGCAGGTCCTTCACACGGCCGCCGCGCACGAGCACGATGGAGTGCTCCTGCAGGTTGTGTCCCTCACCCGGAATGTAAGCAGTGACCTCGATCCCGCTGGTCAGACGCACACGCGCGACCTTACGCAGGGCCGAGTTCGGCTTCTTCGGGGTGGTCGTGAACACGCGCGTGCAGACGCCACGGCGCTGGGGCGAACCCTCGAGCGCGGGCGTCTTGTTCTTCTCGACCTTGTCCTGCCGGCCCTTCCGGACCAGCTGCTGGATCGTAGGCACTACTTCTCCGGTTTCTGTGTGCCGAGTGTGAAGCTAACCTGGAACATCGCCGACCCACGCGGTCGGGTGTGTCGAACCCGCAGACTTCCGCCGCAAAGCGAAAAGGGCGCGGATTACGGTGGCCGCTTACGACTCCCCCTATGCGGTTGAAGGCACGCACGGGAGCCAGGGCACACCCCAGGCACAAGGTCTGAGCGTACCCAGCTGATTCGCTGCGGTCAAAACAGATGGACGGCGGCACCCCCGCGGAGGGGTCGATGTCAAGCCCCTACGCCGTGGACGATCTTCGATTTCACCTGGCGCACACATAAGAGCGGCACCTTTGGGCGCTCACCCGGAGGCGAGCCCCACCGCGACCATCAGCGTCATGAGGATCGACCACGCGGCGATCGACAGCCAGCCGAACACGAGCCCGGTCAGCGCGAGCCCGTCGCCGCCCTCTCCTGTCCGCCCGATCTCCGCCCGCGCCGTGTGCCCGAGGATCACCGCCGGAATCCCGGTGAACCCGAAGGTCGGCACACACAGCAGCCCGCACACGGCGGCTCCGACCGCCTTCCCGTTCGCCCGCGGCCGCGGGGCCGGCAGAAACGTCCGCGGTACGGCGGTGACGGGCGCCGGCTGCGGTACGGGCCCGAGCGGCAGATCGGCGACGAGCAGCGCCAGCTCCCCCACGGTCCGCGCGCCGTAGGCCCGCTCCACCCGCTTGTCGAACTCGCCCTTCTCCAGCCGCCCCTCCCCGTACCCGGCCCGCAGGACATCGACGGCCCGCTCACGGTCGGCGTGCGAGGCGAGCATGGCGGAGGCGTTGGGCTGCGGGACGGCGTAGGGGGCGGCGTATCCGGGCCAGGGGCGCGCCACAGGGACGTGCGCGCCGGACCAGGACCCCGCTGCCGGGCCGTCCCTGCCCGGCCCTGACGGTGACTCGTCCTTGCCCTGCCACGGTTGCCACGACGGTTGCGACACAGGAGCACCCCCTGGGCGGTCGAATGCCTCCATGATGCTCCAACGCTCCGATACCGGGACAGGTTCCCGCATCTCTTACGGGAAACGCCCAGCCGGAACCGCCGACGGCGGCGCGTCGGCCATGGCGGCCGATTGTCGCCCGTTGCCCGACCCGCCACTTCAAGTACGTTGACTGGTTGCGGAATCAACGGCATCCGTGCAGGTGAACAAGGGGGCAGGGGATATGGCCGGGGGGCAGGCGCATGCGTGGGACGACGGCGGTTTCGACGACAAGGTGCCGTTCCTCGCCCGTCTGGAGAAGGAGGACCGGGTCGCCCTGCTCGCCATCGGCCGCCCGCTGAACTATCCGGCCCGCGGTGTCGTCATGCGTCAGCACGAACCGTCCACCCATGTGCTGCTCCTCCTGCACGGCTGGACCAAGGTCACGGTGAATGCCGTCAACGGCTACGAGGCCCTGCTGGCTCTGCGCGGTCCAGGAGACATAGTCGGCGAGGGCGCCGCCCTCAGCAGGCGCCTCCGCTCGGCGACAGTCACCGCCCTGGAGCCGGTCGAGGCGGTCGTCGTCGAAGAGAAGCGATTCACCGCCTTTCTCTCGGAGAATGCCCGGGTGGCTCTGAACCTGCTGAGCCTCACCACGGACCGACAGCGCTCCACGGACCGTCGTCGGCTGGAATGGGCCGCGCTGTCGGTGCGCGAGCGGTTGGCTGTCCTGCTGCTGGAACTCGTGCGCACCCACGGCAGACACACGGACGAGGGCATAGAACTCACCATCGGCCTCAGCCAACAAGAGTTCGCGGGCTCGGTCGGCTCCTCGCGCGAGGCGGTCGCCCGGCTCCTCAAGGACCTGCGCAGCCGCAAAGTAGTCATCACCGATCGCCGCCGCATCGTCGTGCTCCGTCCCGACGTGCTGCGCCGCATCGTCGGGGAGAGCGCCGGCTGACCGCATCTGGGCCGCCTGCCCGTATGAGCGGCTCCCGGCCGTACGGGCACGGGCGCGCGCTGTCTGTGCACACGGTCACAGTCGCTCCGTGTCATCGTCCCTCCGCCTAACGGCCCGGGGGCGGCCATCGTGCTGGGCACCGGTCCCACTCGCGAGAGGCAGCCATGACCCAGACCGACCCCGTGTACCGCACCATCCTGCTGTTCGACATCGAGCGGTTCGGCAGGCGCGACAACGTGGAGCAGGCGTATCTCCGCCGCATGCTCTACGACGTCGTCGACGCCACCCTCCTGGCCGCCGGCGTCGACGAGACCTCCCGGCTGCGCGCCGACCGCGGTGACTCCGTCATGGAGCTCATCGACACCCGGATCTCCGTGCCGGCGCTCACCAAGACCCTGCTGTCCGAGACGCCCGCGCTGCTGCACGGCAAGAACCGGCTGATCGCCGAAAGTACCCGGATGCGGCTGCGCATGGTGCTCTCCGCCGGTTACGTCGCCGTGGACGAGCTCGGCGGCTGGGTCGGCCGGGACCTCAACCACGCCGTGCGGCTGCTGGACTCCGACCCGCTGAAGGACGCCCTGAAGGCCCGCGGTGACGACTGCGTGCTGTGCGCGTCCGACGCCATCTATCAGGGAGTCGTGTCCGACGGCCCGCTGGGCGTGCGCCCGGAGGACTTCCACCGCATCACCCTTGACACGAAGGAGGGCCCCACGGTCGCGTGGCTCCACGGCTCGCCCGCGTCGGGTACGACGGACTCGGCCGCCGCGACCGGCACCGGCTCCCCCGCACAGGGTGCAGCCTCCTCCCAGCACAACGAGACCCACGTCGGCGGCGACCACTACGGCCCCAGTGGCGGGACCTCCCGCGACCTGAACTACGACTTCGGCTCCGCCCGGCGAGGCGAGGGCCGATGAACCGGGACGACACGGTCGCCAACCCTGCGGCCCCCACCGACGGAGCCGACCCGGACGCCAAGCAGAAGAAGCAGGACGAGTCCGCCGAACAGGAACAGCAGCGCCAGAAGGCCTGGGACGCCCGCCGGAACCTGATCGACCACGGCCCCGCGTTCGTCATGCCGCTGGCCCGCACCGGCGTCGAACGCGACCTGTTCGGCATCACCGGCGGCACCGTCAAGGGCGATGTGAACTACCACTTCGGCGCACGGCCGGAGCGTTCGGAACACCTCTCCGGAGAGATCCGCCGGGAGCAGATCGAGGAGTTGTCGTACGTCTTCCACACCTGCGCGAGCTTCGACGAGGCGCTGGCCCGGCTGCGCACCGACCGGGTGGTGATTCTGGCCGGCGGACGCGACACCGGCCGGCGTTCGGCGGCCCTCATGCTGCTGACCCGTCTGCGGGCCGAGCGGGTGCGCAACCTGGACCCGCCCGCCTCGCTCGCGGCCCTCCTGGAGCAGCTGGCCGACGGGGCCGGATACGTCCTGCTGAACCTGGCCACCAGTCGCAGCCATCCCCTCCGCGAGCCCCATCTGCTGGGCCTGCGCGAGCGCTTGGAGCGTACCGGCGGCTATCTGGTGATCACGGTCGAACCGTCGGCAGCTCTGGAGGACGTCCCGTTCGTGCGCTGGGAACCTCCCACCGCCGAGGACATGCTGCGCTCCCATGTCGTCCGACACACCGGGGCGGCCGCGTGGGCCGAGCTGTGCGAGCTCACGCCGGTAACCGAGTTCCTGGCGCGGCAGCAACAGCCGGGCGGGATTGAGGAGTTCGCGCGGCTGATCGTCGCCTTCCACCGCGACGAGATCGACGAGGAGAAACTCGCCGCCCACGGTGAGCGGGCCGCCACCACCCAGGTCTCCCGCTGGCTTGGCGACGACAACCGCCCGACCCCGCTGCACGAAAAGGCCTTCCTGATCGCCCTCGCCGTATTCGACAGAGCGCCGTACGCCGTGACCGCCGAACTCGCCGACCTGCTCTACATACGGCTCCAGCGGACGGCCAACCCCCACGAGCCGGCCGAGATCCCGGTCTTCGGCGGCTCGTGTGAGGAACGGCTGCGCCTCGCCCACGCCCGCGGCTACATCGACACCGAGGCCACCGAGTGGGGGCCGCTCGTGGGCCAGTACTTCGCCGCTTTCCGGGACGAGCGCACGGCCCCGCTCCTGTTGAAGGAGGTGTGGAACTTCCACCCGTCCGCCCGGCCGGCACTCGTCAGGTGGATCCAGGAGCTCGCTGGCGACGGCCGCCCCCTGGTCAGGACCCGGGCGGCCTCGGCCACCGCCCTGCTCGCGAACGCCGACCTGTCCTCGGCGATGGCCCTGCTCATCGAACCCTGGGCGGACGAGGAGGAGTTCAACTCCTGGCTGACCGCGGCCAACGCCCTCACCATGGCCCAGCTCCTGGGCGTTCCCGCCGTCTCCCGCATCCTGCACGACTGGTGCACCGGCGACTACGACGGCTTGGAGGGCCGCCGCTGGACGGCCGTGCGCGCCTACGGCCTGCTCGGCCCCGTGTACTACGAACACGCCCTGAACGCCCTGCTGGAGGCCATCCGGGGGCAACGCAGGCAACAGGACCTGGAGGGCGACGAGGACGAGGCCGATGCCTACGCGGAGTTCGTGAAGGAGGAGGCCATCCAGTTCGCGGACGCCCTCGAACTGCTGCTCCTCGCGGTGCGCCGGCCGGTCCTGAGGGCACTCGCCGAACATCTCACCGGCGACCGCGCGGTCCGTGAGTACGCGCTGCTCGCCTTCCTCCATGCCTGCGAGCAGTCCGAAGAGCACAACGACCGCCCCCTGGTCCTTGACTGGTACGCCCAGGCCGCGGCGGCGATCGACGACACCGACGCCCAGCACCTGATCGCGTTCTGGCAGGAGGCGCTGGCCGATCGGGCCCGCACCACGAAGGCGCTGCGCATCCTGCGCGGCTGGGTCCGGGCAGCCGACCGCGACCCGGAGTCCGAGGCGGCCCTCACTTCGCTGCTCCCCGCACTCGTCACGACGCCCGCCAACCACAGCCGCGTCAGCCACCTGCTGCGCACCATCCGCGACGCCGACAAGAGCGGCTCCCCGGCGGCCGAGCGGCTGCTGGCACGCATCTCCGCTCCCTGAGCCCGAGGAGACCGATCATGGAACACGCCGACCCCCCGCCCGATCTGCTGCGGTCGTCGACACCAGGTGAGCAACCGGAGAACACCGAGCCGAAGTCGCGCCCCGGACAGAGCGTCGGCCGGACCCAGCCACCGGAGGACCGGCTCGACTGGTTCCAGCAGCCCGAGCGCCCCCACGAGGACGCGGACCCCGTCCGCACCGTCTGGCAGCTGTCCCGCTTCCGCCTCGGCAGCCGCCGCTTCGCCGGGGACCTCCAGCACGCCCTGGTCCTGGTAACCCGCCAAGGGGCGTACCGGACATTCATGCCGCCGAAGCGCCCCACATCCGTCTGGGGCTACGTCGCCCTGTACGAGGTGGACACCGACCCGCACGCCTTCCGGCTGACCGAGCCGCTGCCCAGCCAGGTCGATAGCTTCGAGTTCGAGGCCGTCGCCGACATCACCTGGCGGGTCGTCGACCCGGAGCGGTTCGTCCGCAGCCAGGAGCGCGATGTGCCCGGCCTCGTCACCCGCCGGCTCCGGCCCGTGCTGCGGGCGGCCGGCCGCGGGCATCGCATCGAGGCGAGCGCGGAGGCGGAGAAGGCCGTACAGCTGGCGGTGGACGCCTCTCCGCAGCTCGCGGCCATGGAGGGGTTGGAAGTCACCTGCTCGGTGCGGCTGCGCCGGGACGCCGTAGAGCGGATCCACCAGAACCGGCTCCGCACCGCCCGGCACGAGCAAGAGGCCGCCCGGCCGGAGCACGAGGCGACACGGCTCCGTGAGCAGTACGCCGCCGAACGGACCGCGGAGAAGCTCACGTTCTACCAGTGCCACCTGGACCGGGGTGGCACGGCCGCGGTCGCCCTGCACCTGGCGGTGCACCCGGAGGACACCGCCCTGGTCCTTGACCGGCTGCATACCGAGCAGGCGGAGGCGGTGAAGACCCAGCTGCAGCTGATCGACCGGGCCCTCGACAACAAATGGCTGGAGGGCTACCAGCTCGAGAAGCCCACCGACCTCGTCGTCGAACGGATGACCGCGATACTACGGGCGACCGGAACCACCACTGGTACCGAACTGCCCCCGCCCTACCCGGAGTTGCCGCTCCAGAAGCGCCTGGACGACGGGCCGTGACCCGGGGTCCGCGCACCCCTCGGCCCCGGGCCGACGTCCAGTTGCTCGCCGACCTCCGCGGTGAGATAGCCCGCGCGGACGCCAAGGCCACGGTCCTGGTCGGCGTGCTCGGTCTGACCACGGGGGTGCTGAGCACACTGGTGATCAACCTCCACTGGAGTCCCGCCCGGCTCTCCGTGGTCGCCGCCCTGCTGTGGTGGTCCGGATCGGCCCTGTTGGTCGGCTCACTCTTCGCACTGCTGCTTGCAGTCACTCCCCGCTATGGCAGGAGCCGCTGGGCCCCGGGTCTCCCCCTCACCTACTTCGACGACATCCGTCGCGCCGCCCGCGCGGGTCAGCTCGGCTCGGCACTCGTGGACACCGAACGCGCCCCTGCTCGGGCGCTGCGCACCGCGCTCACCGAGAACAGCCGCATCGCCGCCCGCAAGCACTTCTGGATCCGGATCGGCCTGATCGCCTGCGGCGGCTCGGCCCTCCTGCTCCCGCTGTCCCTGCTCGTCGCCTGAACCCGTCGCCATCCGGAAAGGAAGCGCCATGCCCCGGTTCTACGACCCCGAGGAACCCGGCGATCCACCCGTGCCGGAGAAACTGCGAAAGCCGGCAGAGCCACAGGAGGAGCTGCCGCTCCGCACCGGACGCGTCCACATACCGGCCCGCCAGCGCGGCATGGACCTCACGGCTCTCGGCCATCTGGCGCTCCATCTTCCCCATGGGCTCGCCAGTACGGCCGTGGTGTTCGCACTGTCGTGTCTCGTAGGCGCCGTGACCGGACTGGCGTGGTGGGTCCCGTTGGGCTGCTGGGCGCTGAGCGGTGCCCTGGTCTTCAGCCGACCCTGCGAACGGCTGCTGGCCCGTTGGCTGCTGCGGCTGAGGTATCCAGCGCCGGAGGAGGAGCGCAAGCTGCGGCCGGTCTGGCGGGAGGTGGCCGGCCGTGCCGGAGTCGACGCCAACGGGTACCAGCTGTGGGTGGAGGAGAGCGAGGAGATCAACGCCCTGGCGGCGGCCGGTCACATCGTCAGCGTGACCAGCCACTCGTTGGCGTCACTCGCCCCGGCTCAGCTCGGCGGCGTGCTCGCACATGAACTGGGCCACCACACCCGGGGACACGCCTGGGCGTCGCTGCTCTCGCTGTGGTACGCACTGCCCGCGCGGTTGACCCGGCGGCTGGTGCTCCGGTTGGCCTCGCGTGTGGAGCGCCCGTCGGGGAACGCGGCGGTCCTCTCCGCCGTCGTGGTCGCTGTCGTGCTCCTCGTGCTGGCGACCGCGACGTACGGTCTGATCTTCCTGCCCCTGGCCACCCCGTACCTGGTGGCCGCGGTCTCCCGACGAGCCGAACTGCGCGCGGACGAGCATGCGGCGGGCCTCGGTTTCGCCGCGCATCTGCTGGCGGTGCTGAATGCCGAGCACGACCGCCAACAGACTCGGCGAACCACCCCGGACGCGGTCATGGTGCGGCTGCTGGACTCGCGTCCCGACGTCCACACCCGCATGCACCGTCTCCAGGCACATCTGGACCGCGGGCGACGCTAAAACGCCGAAGGGCGGTCACCCCGAAAGGTGACCGCCCTCAGTGGACGTAAGGCCTACTGGTTGTACGGCCCGTAGTCGTAGTCCTCCAGCGGAACAGCCTGGCCGGACCCCGTGCCGAACGGCGAGTAGTCGATGTCGTCGTAGCCGACGGCCGAGTACATCGCGGCCTTGGCCTCCTCGGTCGGCTCGACCCGGATGTTGCGGTAGCGGGACAGACCCGTACCGGCCGGGATGAGCTTACCGATGATGACGTTCTCCTTGAGGCCGATGAGGCTGTCGGACTTGGCGTTGATCGCCGCGTCCGTCAGGACTCGGGTCGTCTCCTGGAAGGAGGCGGCCGACAGCCAGGATTCCGTCGCCAGCGAGGCCTTGGTGATACCCATCAGCTGCGGACGACCGGAGGCCGGGTGACCGCCCTCCTGGACCACACGACGGTTCTCGGTCTCGAACTTCGAGCGCTCGACCAGCTCGCCGGGCAGCAGCTCGGCGTCGCCGGACTCGATGATCGTCACGCGGCGCAGCATCTGCCGGATGATGATCTCGATGTGCTTGTCGTGGATCGACACACCCTGCGAGTTGTAGACCTTCTGGACCTCGCCGACCAGGTGGACCTGGACGGCACGCTGGCCCAGGATGCGCAGCACGTCGTGCGGGTTGGTGGCACCCACGGTGAGCTTCTGGCCCACCTCGACGTGCTCGCCCTCGCTGACCAGGAGTCGGGCGCGCTTCGAGATCGGGAACGCCGTCTCGTCGCTGCCGTCGTCCGGCGTGATGACGATCTTCTTGGTCTTCTCGGTCTCCTCGATCCGCACGCGGCCCTGGGCCTCGGAGATCGGGGCGACACCCTTCGGGGTACGGGCCTCGAAGAGCTCGACGACACGCGGCAGACCCTGGGTGATGTCGTCACCGGCCACACCACCGGTGTGGAAGGTACGCATCGTCAGCTGGGTACCGGGCTCACCGATGGACTGGGCGGCGATGATGCCGACCGCCTCACCGATGTCGACCAGCTTGCCGGTGGCCAGCGAGCGGCCGTAGCACATGGCGCAGGTGCCGACGGCGGACTCGCAGGTCAGGACCGAGCGGGTCTTGACCGTGGAGACGCCGTGCCGGACGAGCTCGTCGATGAGGACGTCGCCGAGGTCGGTGTTGGCCGGGGCCAGCACCTTGCCGTCGACCGTGATGTCCTCGGCCAGCGCACGGGCGTACACGCTGGTCTCGACGTCGTCCGCCTTGCGCAGCACGCCGTCCGCGCCGACCTCCGCGATCTGGAGCTTGAGGCCACGGTCGGTGCCGCAGTCCTCCTCGCGGATGATGACGTCCTGCGAGACGTCCACCAGACGACGGGTCAGGTAACCCGAGTCGGCGGTACGCAGGGCGGTGTCCGCCAGACCCTTACGGGCACCGTGCGTGGAGATGAAGTACTCCAGCACGGACAGGCCCTCACGGAAGGACGCCTTGATCGGACGCGGGATGGTCTCGTTCTTCGCGTTCGACACCAGACCACGCATACCGGCGATCTGCCGCATCTGCATCATGTTTCCTCGGGCACCCGAGTCAACCATCATGAAGATGGGGTTCGTCTTGGGGAAGTTCGCGTTCATCGCCTCGGCGACCTCGTTGGTCGCCTTGGTCCAGATCGCGATGAGCTCCTGCGTGCGCTCTTCCTTGGTGATCAGACCGCGCTCGTACTGCTTCTGGACCTTCTCGTCCTGCGCCTCGTAGCCCTTGACGATCTCCTTCTTCGCCTCGGGAACGACGACGTCGGAGATGGCCACGGTGACACCGGAACGGGTCGCCCAGTAGAAGCCGGCCGCCTTCAGGTTGTCGAGCGTCGCCGCCACGATGACCTTGGGGTAGCGCTCGGCCAGGTCGTTGACGATCTCGGAGAGCTGCTTCTTGCCCACCGAGTAGTCGACGAACGGGTAGTCCTCGGGCAGCAGCTCGTTGAAGAGCGCGCGGCCCAGGGTGGTGCGCAGCCGGAAGCTGTCACCGGCCTGGTACTCCGGCTCGCCCTCCTCGACCGCCGGCGGCGTCCAGCCACGCGGCGGGATGGTGCCCACCGGGAAGCGGATGTCGATCGGCGACTGCAGCGCCAGCTCGCCGGCGTCGAACGCCATGATCGCCTCGGCCGTGGAGCCGAACGCGCGGCCCTCGCCCTTGGTGTCACGCAGCTCGCCGTCGGTGGTGAGGAAGAACAGACCGAGGACCATGTCCTGGGTCGGCATCGTCACCGGACGGCCGTCGGCGGGCTTGAGGATGTTGTTCGAGGACAGCATCAGGATGCGGGCCTCGGCCTGCGCCTCCGCGGACAGCGGAAGGTGCACGGCCATCTGGTCACCGTCGAAGTCCGCGTTGAACGCGGTGCAGACGAGCGGGTGGATCTGGATGGCCTTGCCCTCGACCAGCTGCGGCTCGAAGGCCTGGATGCCGAGGCGGTGCAGGGTGGGAGCACGGTTCAGGAGAACCGGGTGCTCGGCGATGACCTCTTCGAGGACGTCGTACACGACCGTGCGGCCGCGCTCCACCATGCGCTTGGCGCTCTTGATGTTCTGCGCGTGGTTCAGGTCGACCAGGCGCTTCATCACGAACGGCTTGAAGAGCTCCAGCGCCATCGCCTTCGGCAGACCGCACTGGTGCAGCTTCAGCTGCGGACCGACGACGATCACGGAACGCGCGGAGTAGTCCACACGCTTGCCGAGCAGGTTCTGACGGAATCGACCCTGCTTGCCCTTCAGCATGTCGCTGAGGGACTTCAGCGGGCGGTTACCGGGACCGGTGACCGGGCGACCACGACGACCGTTGTCGAAGAGGGCGTCAACAGCCTCCTGAAGCATGCGCTTCTCGTTGTTGACGATGATCTCGGGCGCGCCGAGGTCGAGGAGCCTCTTCAGACGGTTGTTGCGGTTGATCACACGGCGGTACAGGTCGTTCAGGTCGGAGGTCGCGAAGCGGCCACCGTCCAGCTGCACCATCGGGCGAAGGTCCGGCGGGATGACCGGGACGCAGTCGAGGACCATGCCCTTGGGGCTGTTGGAGGTCTGCAGGAAGGCAGACACGACCTTCAGCCGCTTCAGCGCACGGGTCTTCTTCTGGCCCTTGCCGGTACGGATGATCTCGCGGAGGCGCTCGGCCTCCTCGTCGAGGTCGAAGGACTCCAGGCGCTTCTGCAGCGCCGCGGCACCCATCGAACCGTCGAAGTACGTGCCGAAGCGGTCACGCAGCTCGCGGTAGAGCAGCTCGTCACCTTCGAGGTCCTGGACCTTGAGGTTCTTGAAGCGGGTCCACACCTCGTCGAGACGGTCGATCTCGCGCTGCGCGCGGTCGCGCAGCTGCTTCATCTCACGCTCGGCACCCTCGCGCACCTTGCGGCGCACGTCGGCCTTGGCGCCCTCGGCCTCCAGCTCGGCCAGGTCGCTTTCCAGCTTCTTGGCGCGGGCCTCGAGGTCGGCGTCACGACGGTTCTCGACCTGCTGACGCTCCACGGAGACGTGCGCCTCCAGGGAGGGCAGGTCACGCGTACGGCGCTCCTCGTCGACGTACGTGATCATGTACGCCGCGAAGTAGATGACCTTCTCGAGGTCCTTGGGAGCCAGGTCGAGCAGGTAGCCCAGACGCGACGGGACGCCCTTGAAGTACCAGATGTGCGTGACGGGGGCGGCCAGTTCGATGTGGCCCATCCGCTCACGGCGCACCTTGGCGCGAGTCACCTCGACGCCGCAGCGCTCACAGATGATGCCCTTGAAGCGGACACGCTTGTACTTGCCGCAGTAGCACTCCCAGTCCCGGGTCGGACCGAAGATCTTCTCGCAGAAGAGTCCGTCCTTTTCGGGCTTGAGGGTGCGGTAGTTGATGGTCTCGGGCTTCTTGACCTCGCCGTGGCTCCACTGACGGATGTCGTCAGCGGTGGCCAGACCGATCCGGAGCTCATCGAAGAAGTTGACGTCGAGCACTATGCGTCAATCCCTCTCAGGGTTGTAAGTCTTGGGGTCTGAAACGGGGGTCCAGGGGCCGGCCGGAGAATCCTCACCAGGTCCTCCGGCCGGACTCCCGTCAGACCTCTTCGACGCTGCTCGGCTCGCGCCGGGACAGGTCGATGCCGAGCTCTTCCGCCGCGCGGAAGACGTCCTCGTCGGTGTCGCGCATCTCGATGGACATGCCGTCCGAGGACAGCACCTCCACGTTGAGGCACAGGGACTGCATCTCCTTGATGAGCACCTTGAAGGACTCGGGGATGCCGGGCTCGGGAATGTTCTCGCCCTTGACGATGGCCTCGTAGACCTTCACGCGGCCGGTGACATCGTCGGACTTGATGGTCAGCAGCTCCTGGAGGGCGTACGCGGCGCCGTATGCCTCCAGCGCCCACACCTCCATCTCACCGAAGCGCTGGCCACCGAACTGGGCCTTACCACCCAGCGGCTGCTGGGTGATCATCGAGTACGGACCGGTCGAGCGGGCGTGGAGCTTGTCGTCGACCAGGTGGTGGAGCTTGAGGATGTACATGTAGCCGACCGAGATCGGCTCCGGGAACGGCTCGCCGGAGCGGCCGTCGAACAGCCTCGCCTTACCGGTCGGCTGCACCATGCGCTCGCCGTCGCGGTTCGGGATGGTGTGCTGGAGCAGACCCGCGAGCTCGTCCTCACGGGCACCGTCGAAGACCGGGGTCGCGACGTTGGTGCCGGGGGCGACGGCGTCGGCGCCGATGACCTGGAGGCGCTGCGCCCAGTCCTCGGCGAGGCCGGAGACGTCCCAGCCGCGGCTGGCGAGCCAGCCGAGGTGGATCTCCAGGACCTGTCCCGGGTTCATTCGGGACGGCACACCCAGCGGGTTGAGGATGATGTCGACCGGGGTCCCGTCCTCGAGGAACGGCATGTCCTCGATGGGCAGGATCTTGGAGATGACACCCTTGTTGCCGTGTCGGCCGGCGAGCTTGTCACCGTCCGTGATCTTGCGCTTCTGCGCCACGTAGACACGGACCAGCTGGTTCACGCCCGGCGGCAGCTCGTCGCCCTCTTCACGGTCGAAGACGCGGACGCCGATGACCTTGCCGATCTCGCCGTGCGGCACCTTCAGCGAGGTGTCACGGACCTCACGGGCCTTCTCGCCGAAGATCGCACGGAGCAGGCGCTCCTCCGGCGTCAGCTCGGTCTCACCCTTGGGCGTGACCTTGCCGACGAGGATGTCACCGGCGACGACCTCGGCACCGATACGGATGATGCCGCGCTCGTCGAGGTCGGCGAGGACCTCCTCGGAGACGTTCGGGATGTCCCGGGTGATCTCCTCGGGGCCGAGCTTGGTGTCACGGGCGTCGACCTCGTGCTCCTCGATGTGGATCGAGGAGAGGACGTCGTCCTGCACGAGGCGCTGCGACAGGATGATCGCGTCCTCGTAGTTGTGACCCTCCCACGGCATGAACGCCACGAGCAGGTTCTTGCCCAGCGCCATCTCGCCGTTCTCGGTGGCCGGACCGTCGGCCAGGACCTGGCCCTCGATGATCCGGTCGCCCTCGTTGACGATGACCTTCTGGTTGACCGAGGTGCCCTGGTTGGAGCGGGCGAACTTGGCCAGGCGGTACGTGATGTACGTGCCGTCGTCGTTGGCGGTGGTGATGTAGTCCGCGGAGACCTCCTGGACCACACCCGCCTTCTCGGCCTTGACCACGTCGCCGGCGTCGACGGCGGAGCGGTACTCCATGCCGGTGCCGACGAGCGGGGACTCGCTCTTGATGAGCGGCACGGCCTGACGCATCATGTTCGCGCCCATGAGGGCACGGTTGGCGTCGTCGTGCTCGAGGAACGGGATCATGGCGGTCGCGACCGACACCATCTGGCGCGGCGAGACGTCCATGTAGTCGACGTCGTCCCCGGGGACGTAGTCGACCTCGCCGCCACGACGGCGGACCAGGACCCGGGACTCCTCGAACCGCATGTCGTCGTTGAGCGTGGCGTTGGCCTGCGCGATGACGAAGCGGTCCTCCTCGTCGGCCGTCAGGTAGTCGACCTCGTCGGTGACGACACCGCCGGTGACCTTGCGGTACGGCGTCTCCACGAAACCGAACGCGTTGACGCGGCCGTAGGAGGCGAGCGAACCGATCAGACCGATGTTCGGGCCTTCGGGCGTCTCGATCGGGCACATGCGGCCGTAGTGCGAGGGGTGCACGTCACGGACCTCGAAGCCGGCCCGCTCACGGGAGAGACCACCCGGGCCAAGAGCCGACAGACGGCGCTTGTGGGTGAGACCCGACAGCGGGTTGTTCTGGTCCATGAACTGCGACAGCTGGCTGGTGCCGAAGAACTCCTTGATGGAGGCGACGACCGGCCGGATGTTGATCAGGGTCTGCGGCGTGATCGCCTCGACGTCCTGGGTCGTCATGCGCTCACGGACGACGCGCTCCATACGAGCCAGACCCGTGCGGACCTGGTTCTGGATGAGCTCGCCGACGCTGCGCAGACGACGGTTGCCGAAGTGGTCGATGTCGTCGGTCTCGACGACGATCGAGGTGCCGCTGTCACCGGTGGTCTCGGTCTCGCCCGCGTGCAGCTTCACCAGGTACTTGATCGTCGAGATGATGTCCTCGACGGTCAGGATGCCCGCGTCCAGCGGAGCGTCCGCACCCAGCTTCTTGTTGACCTTGTAGCGGCCGACCTTGGCGAGGTCGTAGCGCTTCGGGTTGAAGTAGAGGTTCTCCAGAAGAGTCTGGGCGGCCTCACGCGTCGGGGGCTCGCCCGGACGCAGCTTGCGGTAGATGTCGAGCAGCGCGTCGTCCTGGCCCTGGGTGTGGTCCTTCTCCAGGGTGGCGCGCATCGACTCGTACTCGCCGAACTCCTCCAGGATCTGCTCGGTGGTCCAGCCGAGAGCCTTCAGGAGCACGGTGACGGACTGCTTGCGCTTGCGGTCGATGCGGACACCGACCATGTCGCGCTTGTCGATCTCCATCTCCAGCCAGGCACCCCGGGACGGGATGATCTTGGCCGAGAAGATGTCCTTGTCGGACGTCTTGTCGATGGAGGAGTCGAAGTAGACACCCGGCGAGCGGACCAGCTGCGACACCACGACACGCTCGGTGCCGTTGATGACGAAGGTGCCCTTGTTGGTCATGAGCGGGAAGTCGCCCATGAAGACCGTCTGGGACTTGATCTCGCCGGTCTCGTTGTTGGTGAACTCCGCCGTAACGAAGAGCGGGGCGGCGTACGTGAAGTCGCGCTCCTTGCACTCGTCGATGCTGTTCTTCGGCGGCTCGAAACGGTGGTCGCGGAACGTCAGCGACATCGACCCGGAGAAGTCCTCGATCGGGGAGATCTCCTCGAAGATCTCCTCCAGACCGGACTTGGTGGGGACGTCCTGACCGGACTCAAGAGCCTCCTCGACCCGACTCTGCCAGGCGGTGTTCCCGAGCAGCCAGTCAAAGCTCTCGGTCTGCAGCGCGAGCAGGTTGGGAACCTCGAGAGGCTCCTTGATCTTTGCAAAAGAGATGCGCAGCGGGGCGGTGCTGGCGGCGTTGTTCGTATTCGCGGTCGAGGCAGTGCGCGAGGCGGCCAAGAGGGGGTCCTTCCGAGGGCTCGGACTCACTACGCGCTCCCCGGGCCCTCTCCGCGGCACAGAGACAGGTCTCTCCGATGTGGCCAGAAGGCCAGCTCGGAGATGGTCCGGTCGTCGATGCTGAGGCGAGGGCAGACCCCTGGTGACGGGCAGGGGACAGCTAACAGGCAGCGCAAAGGGTCAGTGTAGCCACTTGGCGCACTGATGTCCAGCCCTGCTTTTCTGCCCGGTCTTCAAAAACTCTCGCTGCCCTCAACGTCCTCGGCATGGTGCCCTCAACGCACGTTGATACTGCCCTCTTCGTCGCCGATCCATGCCTCGGATTCGGACCGTTCTGGCGACGCGTCCTGAGAATTGCGCGCTGCGTGCGGTTCGTCAAGGCCCCCCTGCCGGAACCTGAGGTTCCGGGAGACACGACGAAGATCACCATACCCCTCGCCCACGAGGCTGCAAGGCAACCGTGACCGCGCCTCCACGAACGCCGAAGAGCGACCACCCGGATGGATGATCGCTCTTCGGTGCTTGCGCGTTACAGGCCGATCGAAAAGGCCTGCAGAGGTGTTACTTGACCTCGACGGAGGCGCCGGCGCCCTTGAGGGACTCGGCAGCCTTCTCGGCGGCCTCCTTGGCGACCTTCTCGAGGACGGGCTTCGGGGCGCCGTCCACGAGGTCCTTGGCCTCCTTCAGACCCAGGGAGGTCAGCTCACGCACGACCTTGATGACCTGGATCTTCTTGTCGCCGGCACCCGTGAGGATGACGTCGAACTCGTCCTGCTCCTCGGCAACCTCGGCGGCGGCGGCCGGACCGGCCGGACCGGCGACGGCGACGGCCGCGGCGGCGGTGACGTCGAACTTCTCCTCGAAGGCCTTCACGAACTCGGAGAGCTCGATGAGGGTCATCTCCTCGAACTGCGCGAGCAGGTCTTCCTGGCTGAGCTTCGCCATGATGGGCGATCCTTCCACTAATTCGGCTGGTGCCGGTATGTACATGTCTGGCGGGCGTACGTTCGGCCCGCTACGACCGCTTCCTGGGGCGGGCTGCCTCAGACCGCGGTCATGAAGCGAGCCGAGTTACTCGGCACCGCCCTGCTCGTCCTGCTTGGCACGAAGCGCGTCCACGGTGCGGACGAGCTTCGACGGAAGCGCCTGGAAGACCTGAGCAGCCTGAGTCTGCTTGCCCTTGAAGGCGCCCGCCAGCTTGGCGAGCAGAACCTCGCGGGACTCGAGGTCCGCAAGCTTCTTGATCTCGTCGGCGGACAGCGCCTTGCCGTCAAGGACACCGCCCTTGATGACGAGGTTCGGGTTGTCCTTGGCGAAGTCACGAAGACCCTTCGCCGACGTCACCGGGTCACCGGTGATGAAGGCAACCGCCGTCGGACCGTTGAACAGGTCGTCGAGCGTCGAGATCCCGGCCTCGTTGGCCGCGATCTTGGTCAGCGTGTTCTTCACCACGGCGTACTGGGCGTCTTCACCGAGCGAACGACGCAGCGTCTTGAGCTGCGCCACGGTGAGACCCCGGTACTCGGTCAGCACGGCGGCGTTCGAGCTGCGGAACTGCTCCGTCAGCTCGGCTACCGCGGCAGCCTTGTCGGGCCTTGCCATAGAGCGTCGGCCTCCTTCCGGGTGATGAGGACCGCTCAGAAGGGGCTGCACAAAACGAAACGCCCCGGCGCAGGCGCACGGGGCGTAGCTCGACCGCGATCACATACGCAAGGCACGTGTTCCCGGGAGCACATCCACAGTCACCTGCGCGGGTCGTCCGCAGTTTTCAGCGGATCCTTCGGCCACCGCCCCCTCTTGCGAGGACACGGCAACGACCAGCGGTCTTTGGCTTCTGTAGGAGCGTACGGGACCGGATCCCTGTCAAGCAAATCCGGCCCTACGGCGCTCAGCTCTTCTGGAGTTCCTTCATCATCTCGGCCAGGTCAGCGGTGTCCTTCGCGGGCGGCGCCTCGACGGTCACGGGCTTGTTGTAGTCCAGGAAGGTGAAGGTCATGTCGAACTTGCCCTTGTCGGCGTCGCCCCGCATGCGGAACTGCTTGGCGTGGTTCTCGCCGTCGACCCACATGTCCATCGTGAACTTGTCCAGGCCCAGCTTCTCGAGCTGCTCGGTGCTCTTCTCGCGCTGCTCACGGACCGACTTGTCGGCGTCCTTGAAGGAGGCCTTGAGCTCGGCGAGGGTGACGTCGCCCGCGTAGTGGGTCGTCTTGACCCCGTCGACGGTCTCGGTGCCGACCTTCTTCACGTTCTTGGCGCCGTTGAGGAAGGACGACATGGAGGCCGGGTTCTGGTCGGCCTGGCCGGCGCCGGGCGCGGTGGCACCGAGGCCACCGTCCTTGCCGAGCGAGGACAGGTCGAACTTCATCCACTTCTTGCCGTCCATCTCCTTGGCCAGTTCGGCGTTGCCGCCGATGTACATGGCCTTGTCGACGAGACGGATCTCCGCGGAGCCCTGCCCGGCCGCGGTCATCTTCATGCTCATCGCGATGTCGGGCTTGGTCCGCATGGCGGCCTCGGCCTGGACCTGGCCCTGCTCGGGCATCTCGCCCTTCATGCGGTAGTGGAAGGAGGTGATGTCCTCCGTGTTCTTCGCCGCCTTGGCGACCGCAGCCGCGGGCGTCATCTCGGGCGACTCGTCACCCCCCTTGGAACAGCTCACCGCACCCGCGGCGAGAGCCACGGCGGCGAGCCCGGCGCCGATGGTCCGACCGCGCACGGAACGTCGTACAGAAGTAGCCATTGATTCCCCCCAAGGAACACATGGTCGATTCACAGCAAGACCGCGAGCTTATCCGAGAGGCTCGCGAGGGGTCCGGGAATTCCCTGCGGTTCAGGTGGGGTTGGTGCTCGACTGTGACAGGAGGGACTTGAAGTCCTCGGTGTCGGCGGCCGGCGGCTTCTGTACGGCGACCTTGACGCCGTAGTCGCTGTAGTGGGCGGTCTGGGTCACCCTGCCGTTCGCCGTGCTGGTCTTCTCGACCTTCTTGACCAGCAGGTTCCTGTCGTTGATCCAGATGTCGAGAGTCTCGGCGGTGACGTCGGCGTTCTGGAGGCGCTGCCGGAGCTCGGTGTCGGTGACGTCCTCGACGTCGACGGTGCCGGTGTAGTGCGTGGTGGCCTGGCCGTCCACGGTCTCCCGGCCGAGCTGGCGCACGTCGTCGGAGTCCAGCAGCAGCCGCACCGACTGGTTCGGGGTGGTGGAGCGCATCTGGTCGGCGAGGTCGGCGCCCCCGCCCAGGTTCTTCAGGTCGTCGTAGGCGTACCTGAGCCAGTGCTTGCCGCCCGTCTTGGCGGCGAAGGTGTCGCCCATGCGCGCGTAGTAGGCGTCGGCGAGGTAGCGGGCCTCCATGGACGTGACGCCGAGAGCGCGCATCGTCTCGGCCGCGGTGCCGCCGGTGTACTCGATGGTGAGGGACCCGGAGAGGCCGTCGCGCCAGGCGAGGGCGCCGTCGGCGGTGAGGGACAGCTGGGTGCCCATCACGGTGGTGGACCTCACCCGGGCGGTCCGGGCCCGCTCGGTGGAGCGTTCCGCGGTGCGCAGGGCCGGGAGGGAGGCGGGGGCCGAGGCCGTCCGCTTGCGCTCCGCGGGCCGGTCGGAGGAGCCGGAGGGCGTACAGGCGGCGAGTCCCGCCAGTGCGGCGGCCGTCGTGAGCCAGACCGTCGACCTCTTCATACGTCCCCCTGGTGCAAGTGCCCTGCTCGCACGCTAACTCAGAGCACAGCCCTCGCACATGGGAACGGGCCCCGCACCTCGGAAGGTGCGGGGCCCGTGAACCTGGCGGGGTCTCAGACCGCGGCCGGGTCCTCCTCGACGAGGAGGTTGCGGGTGCGGTTGGAGTCCAGCGGAATGCCGGGGCCCATCGTGGTGCTGATGGCGGCCTTCTTGATGTAGCGACCCTTGGCGGCGGACGGCTTCAGACGGAGGATCTCCTCCAGCGCCGCGCCGTAGTTCTCCACCAGCTTGGTGTCGTCGAACGACGTCTTGCCGATGATGAAGTGCAGGTTCGAGTGCTTGTCGACGCGGAACTCGATCTTGCCGCCCTTGATGTCGTTGACAGCCTTGGTGACATCGGGGGTGACGGTGCCGGTCTTGGGGTTCGGCATGAGACCACGGGGACCGAGCACGCGGCCGAGGCGGCCGACCTTGCCCATGAGGTCCGGGGTGGCGACGACGGCGTCGAAGTCCAGACGGCCCTTCGACACCTCGTCGATGAGCTCGTCGGCGCCGACGATGTCGGCGCCCGCGGCACGAGCGGCCTCGGCACGGTCACCGGTCGCGAAGACCAGGACCCGGGCGGTCTTACCGGTGCCGTGCGGGAGGTTCACGGTGCCACGGACCATCTGGTCGGCCTTGCGCGGGTCTACACCCAGACGGAAGGCGACCTCGACGGTGCCGTCGAACTTCGACGTGGAGGTCTCCTTGGCGAGACGGACGGCCTCGAGCGGGGCGTACAGCTTCTCCCGGTCGATCTTCTCGTCCGCAGCGCGAAGGGCCTTGCTGCGCTTGCTCACAACTGCTCCTGTGTGTTCTGAAAGGAGTCGTGGTACGGGCCGAGCAGGCCCTGCCACTTCTGCTTGAGGTGTACGGGGGGTGGGGCTCAGCCCTCGACCGTGACGCCCATGGAACGCGCGGTACCGGCGATGATCTTCGCGGCGGCGTCCAGGTCGTTGGCGTTGAGGTCGGGCATCTTGGTGGTGGCGATCTCGCGGACCTGCGCCTGGGTGATCTTGGCGACCTTGGTCTTGTGCGGCTCGCCGGAGCCCTTCTCCACGCCCGCGGCCTTGAGGATCATCTTCGCGGCCGGCGGGGTCTTGGTGATGAAGGTGAAGGAGCGGTCCTCGTAGACCGTGATCTCCACCGGGATCACCCAGCCACGCTGCGACTCGGTCGCGGCGTTGTAGGCCTTGCAGAACTCCATGATGTTGACGCCGTGCTGACCCAGCGCGGGGCCGACCGGCGGAGCCGGGTTGGCGGCACCGGCCTGGATCTGGAGCTTGATGAGCCCCGTGACCTTCTTCTTCTTGGGAGGCATAGCTCTCCGGGTCCTTTCGATTCGGGTCCTGCCTGTGTACGGGGACCACCCGGACGCAGGCATACCGCACAACGATAGCGGGTATAGATGCGCGGCCAAAAACCGAGCAGGTCAGACGAGCTGTGACAGCCCGCCTGACCTGGTCGGAAGCTCTGTCCGGAAGACGTCAGTTCTTCTGGATCTGGTCGAAGCTCAGCTCGACCGGGGTCTCGCGGCCGAAGATCTCGACGAGGCCCTTGACCTTCTTCGAGTCGGCGTTGATCTCGTTGATCGTGGCCTGCAGCGTGGCGAACGGGCCGTCGGTGACGGTGACCGAGTCGCCCACTTCGAAGTCCAGGACCTGGACCTCGACCTTGCGCTGCGGAGCGGGCTTGCCCTCGGCCTCGGCGGCCTCGCGGGCGGCCTTCTCCTCGGCCTCCGGGGCGAGCATCTTGACGATCTCGTCCAGGGTCAGCGGGTACGGGTCGTAGGCGTTGCCCACGAAGCCGGTGACGCCGGGGGTGTTACGGACGACGCCCCAGGACTCGTTCGTCAGGTCCATGCGCACCAGCACGTAGCCGGGGAGCTTGTTCTGACGGATCGTCTTGCGCTCGCCGTTCTTGATCTGCGCGACCTCTTCCTGCGGCACCTCGGCCTGGAAGATGAAGTCCTCGACGTTCAGCGAGACGGCACGCTGCTCGAGGTTGGTCTTCACGCGGTTCTCGTAACCGGCGTACGTGTGGATGACGTACCACTCGCCGGGGAGGGTCCGCAGTTCCTCGCGGAGGGCGGCGACGGGGTCGACCGGCTCGGCCGGCTCCTCCTCGACGAGCTCTTCCTCGTCCTCGTCCTCGACGGCCTCGACGTCGCCGCCGGACTCGGTCTCGGACTCGTCCTCAGCGTGGAGCGCGGCTTCCTCGGCAGGCTCGCCCGCTTCGGCGTCGGCAGCCTCGACCTCGTCCAGGTCCTCGTCCGCGCCCTCGACGATGTCGAGCTCGTCGTCGACAGACTCGTCGGGCTCGATGGCGTCGTTCAGGTTCTGGTCAGACACGGTGGCTGCTTCTTCCTGGATACAAGGGGTGGAACATGCGAAAAGGGGCGCCGGTAACCTCGGCGCCCTTCGCTCTGTGCTCAGCCGAATACGTACTTGGCGGCGTGGTTGAGTCCATAGTCAATCACGGTCACCAGGCCGATCATGACGAGGACGAAGACGATCACCACGGTCGTGTACGTCGTCAGCTGATTCCGCGACGGCCAGACGACCTTGCGGAGTTCTGCGACGATCTGCCGGTAGAAGGTCGCCAGACGCTTCAGCGGGCCCTTCTTGGCACGCTTACCGCCCTTGCGGGTCTTCTTCTTGGTCTCCGGCACTTCGTCCTGGGCGCCAGGCGTGTCGATGGAGCCCACGGCATCCGCCATTCGTCCTCACCTGTTCCCGGGTCGTGGCCGTGCCGCGCCCGGTTGGAGCCGCACGGCGGTGCATTGCTGTACGTACATGCGCACACATCCTGGCGAAGGTGTGTGTAGCAGGGCCGGAGGGACTTGAACCCCCAACCGCCGGTTTTGGAGACCGGTGCTCTACCAATTGAGCTACGACCCTTTGTGTGCCCCCCAACGTACCGCATCCGACCGAGTGCTCGGTGTGCACCTGGACGCGCGGCTGCTGAAGGCCAACGAGGTGAGAGTGTACGTGGTCCGCGGCCCCTCGTCGAACAGAAAGCGCCCGTACGGGCCTTGGGGGCGGAAGATCGTCCAGCGTGCGGGGCGAATCCGGACGGTTGTTCAGTCGTTGTTCAGTCTGTGAAACCCGTGTGCCGGAGAAGTTTCCGGTCTGGAACGATGGGCCCCATGAGCGCTGCAACCCCTCCCACCGAGCGCCGGGTCTCCGCCCGAGTCGGCGCGATCTCCGAATCCGCCACCCTCGCCGTGGACGCCAAGGCCAAGGCCCTCAAGGCCGCCGGGCGGCCGGTGATCGGCTTCGGCGCCGGTGAACCGGACTTCCCGACCCCGGACTACATCGTCCAGGCCGCGATCGAGGCCTGCTCGAACCCGAAGTACCACCGCTACACGCCGGCGGGAGGCCTCCCCGAGCTGAAGTCCGCGATCGCCGCGAAGACGCTGCGCGACTCCGGCTACGAGGTCGACCCGTCCCAGATCCTGGTGACCAACGGCGGCAAGCAGGCGATCTACGAGGCCTTCGCCGCGATCCTCGACCCGGGCGACGAGGTCATCGTGCCGGCGCCGTACTGGACGACCTACCCGGAGTCGATCCGGCTGGCCGGCGGTGTCCCGGTGGAGGTCGTCGCCGACGAGACGACCGGCTACCGGGTCTCCGTCGAGCAGCTGGAGGCGGCCCGCACCGAGAAGACGAAGGTCGTCCTCTTCGTCTCCCCGTCCAACCCGACCGGCGCCGTCTACAGCCAGGCCGACGCCGAGGCGATCGGCCGCTGGGCCGTCGAGCACGGCCTGTGGGTGCTGACCGACGAGATCTACGAGCACCTCGTCTACGGCGACGCGAAGTTCACCTCGCTGCCCGCGCTCCTGCCCGAGCTGCGCGACAAGTGCGTCGTCGTCAACGGTGTCGCGAAGACGTACGCCATGACCGGCTGGCGGGTGGGCTGGATCATCGGCCCGAAGGACGTCGTCAAGGCCGCGACCAACCTCCAGTCGCACGCCACGTCCAACGTGTCGAACGTCGCCCAGGTCGCGGCCCTCGCCGCAGTCTCCGGCAACCTCGACGCGGTCGCGGAGATGCGCACGGCCTTCGACCGCCGCCGCAAGACGATCGTCCGCATGCTCAACGAGATCGACGGCGTGCTCTGCCCGGAGCCCGAGGGCGCCTTCTACGCCTACCCGTCGGTCAAGGACCTGCTCGGCAAGGAGATCCGCGGCAAGCGCCCGCAGGACACCGTCGAGCTGGCCGCGCTGATCCTGGAGGAAGCCGAGGTCGCGGTCGTCCCGGGCGAGGCCTTCGGCACGCCGGGCTATCTGCGGCTGTCGTACGCGCTGGGTGACGAGGATCTCGTCGAGGGCGTCTCGCGGATCCAGAAGCTGCTGGCGGAGGCTCGGGACTGAGATCGCCGTACCCATGGGCCTCCCTCACATGAGGGGGGCCCATTTTTTTGTGCGAGCAAGACCACTAAAGAGGAAAGCGGTACCGGGACGGTGGTGACGTACGGCAGGATCCTGGAATGGAGCGTGTACGTGATGTCTCTGAGCTGCCGAAAGCCCATCTGCATCTGCACTTCACCGGTTCGATGCGGCCCGCCACCGTCCTGGAGCTGGCCGACAAGTACGGTGTACGGCTGCCCGAGACGCTGACCGAAGCACTGACCAGCGGGGAACCGCCGAAGCTGCGGGCGACGGACGAGCGGGGCTGGTTCCGTTTCCAGCGCCTGTACGACGCCGCCCGGTCCTGTCTGCGCGAGCCCGACGACATCCGGCGGCTGGTGCGGGAGGCCGCGGAGGAGGATGTGCGCGACGGCTCGGGGTGGCTGGAGATCCAGGTCGACCCGACGTCGTACGCGCCCATGCTCGGCGGACTGATCCCCGCGCTGGAGATCATCCTGGACGCGGTCGAGACGACCTCGCGGGAGACCGGGCTCGGGATGCGGGTGCTGGTCGCCGCGAACCGGATGAAGCATCCGCTGGACGCGCGCACGCTCGCCCGGCTCGCGGTGCGGTACGCCGACAAGGGCGTGGTGGGCTTCGGGTTGTCGAACGACGAACGCCGTGGCATGGCACGGGACTTCGACCGGGCCTTCCACATCGCGCGCGAGGGCGGGCTGCTGTCGGTGCCCCACGGTGGCGAGCTGAGCGGTCCGGCCTCGGTACGGGACTGCCTGGACGACCTGAGCGCCACGCGGATCGGGCACGGGGTGCGCGCGGCGGAGGACCCTCGGCTGCTGAAGCGGCTCGCCGACCGGCAGGTGACGTGCGAGGTGTGCCCGGCGTCGAATGTGGCTCTCGGCGTGTACGAGAAGCCCGAGGACGTGCCGCTGCGGAAGCTGTTCGAGGCGGGGGTGCCGATGGCACTGGGTGCGGACGACCCGCTCCTGTTCGGGTCCCGGCTGGCCGCCCAGTACGAGATCGCCCGGCACTGGCACGGGTTCTCGGACGCGGAACTGGCGGAACTGGCACGGCAGTCGGTACGGGCCTCGGCAGCCCCGGAGGACGTGAAGACCAAGCTGCTGTCGGGGGTGGACGACTGGCTCAGCGGCCCGGTCTCCTGAACGTCACAGGCTTACGCCCACCGTCACCGGCTCGTTGACCAGGGTGATGCCGAAGGTGTCCCGTACGCCCGTCACGACCTCCCGGGCCAGGGCGAGGAGGTCCTCCGTGGTGGCGGCGCCCCGGTTGGTGAGGGCCAGGGTGTGCTTGGTGGAGATACGGGCGGGGCCGGTGCCGTAGCCCTTGGTGAAGCCGGCCTTGTCGATGAGCCAGGCCGCGGAGGTCTTGGTGTGGCCGTCGCCCGCGGGGTAGGCGGGGGGTACGGCGTCCTCGCCGAGGTGCTGCTTCACGCGCGCGTGGAACTCCGCGAACTGGGCGGCCGTGAGGATGGGGTTGGTGAAGAAGGAGCCCGCCGACCAGGTGTCGTGGTCGTCGGGGTCCAGGACCATGCCCTTGCCGGCGCGCAGCTTCAGGACGGTCTCGCGGGCCTGGGTGAGGGGGACGCGGTCGCCGGGTTCCACGCCCAGGGTGCGGGCGGTCTCGGCGTACTTGACCGGCGCGGAGAGGCCGTTGGCGTCCTCCAGGTCGAAGCGGACGCGCAGGACGACGTAGCGGGCGGGGTCTTCCTTGAAGCGGCTGTGGCGGTAGGAGAAGGCGCAGTCGTCGTTGGTGAGGGTGACGGTCGCGCCGCTGTGGCGGTCGTAGGCGATGACCTCGGTGATGGTGGAGGACACCTCCTGGCCGTAGGCGCCGACGTTCTGGATCGGGGTCGCGCCCGCGGAGCCGGGGATGCCGGCCAGACACTCGATCCCGGCGAGTCCGGCGCGCACAGTGCGTGCGACGGCGTCGGTCCACACTTCGCCGGCGGCGAGCTCCAGGTGGGTGCCGGTGAGCTCGAAGCCCTTGGTGGCGATGACGAGTGCGGTGCCGTCGAAGCCCTTGTCCCCGATGACGAGGTTGGACCCGCCGCCGATGACGAGGAGGGGGGTGCCGGTGGCGTCAGCCTCGCGGACGACCTCGATCACCTCGGCGTCGGTCGTCGCGGTGACGAGCCGGGTGGCGGGGCCACCGAGGCGGAAGGTGGTCAGGGGGGCGAGGGGGGCGTCGTGTCGTTCCTGCACGGGGTACAGCGTACGGGGGCCGCGCCCGTCGGGGGTCTGGGCGGGTGCGGGTCCGGTGGGGGCGGGTGTTTGTGCGCAGTTCCCCGCGCCCCTGGGTGCCTGCGGCGCAGCTGCGGGTTCGGTGGGGGCTTGTGTAGCGCGTGCGGTGTGGTTTGGGTCGGGGCCGGGGTGGGGGGTATCCGTCCTCGGTCCGGCGGCTCGGTCACTTGAGCAGTGCTCTGTAACGGACGCCGGCCGCTGCGGGCGGACACCCCCCACCCCGTCCCCTTCCCGCCGTACGCGGCCAACGGCCCGCCGTGGCGCGCGGTCCGGCGAACGGTTCGTCGTGGCGCGGGTGACTGCAACCCCTAGGGGCGCGGGGAACTGCGCGACCAGCCACAACGCACCTGCACCCGCCTGACAACCTGACCCGGCACCCCCACAGGCGCCCCGCCCACGCCCAGCACCGCAGAAACGGCCCGCCCTCTCGGGCGGACCGTTCCAACAGGTCAGGCGCCCACCGTCTCCAGCGCTCGCGCCTCGTCGGGCGCCTCTGCCGTCACGACCCGCTTCCGGGAGGGAATCAGCAGAGCCGCAACCCCGGCGAGCGCCACCACGGCCGCTCCGGTGACCAGTGCCGGCCGCAGGCCGTCCACGAAGGACTGCCCGCTGTCGTATCCGCCCTGCGAGGAGAAGATCGACGCCATGACGGCGATTCCCAGCGCCCCGCCCACTTCACGCAGCGCGTTGTTGGCCCCGGACGCGATGCCCTGCTCCTTCGGCAGCACGCTCGACATGACCAGGTTGGACGCGGGGGCGAAGAACAGCGCCATGCCGATGCCGCTGAGGATGAGACCGGGAAGCTGTGCGGCGTAGGACGCGTCGACGGTGACCACGGACGCCATGTACGCGAGACCCGCCGCCTGGAAGAAGAGACCCGTGGCCACCACCGGCCGGCCCCCGATGCGGTCGGAGAGGATCCCGGCGATCGGCGCGACGAGCATCGGCATGCCGGTCCAGGGCAGCATCCGCAGACCCGCCTCGGTGGGCGAGTAGCCGAGGACGCCCTGCATGTACTGGCTGAGCAGGAAGATCGAGCCGAACATGCCGAGGAACATCAGGAGGCTGGCGGCGTTGATGCCGGAGAAGGCGCGGGAGCGGAACAGCCGCATGGGGAGCATGGGGTTCTTGGCCCGCGTGCTGTAGAGGACGAAGGCGGCGAGCAGCGCGGCCCCCGTGAACAGGGCCAGCAGGACCACGGAGTCGGTCCAGCCGTCGGACGGGCCGCGGACCAGGCCGTACACGATGCCGAAGAGTCCGCCGCTGGCGAGCAGCGTGCCGGGGATGTCGAGGCGCGCGCCGGTGCCGTGGGACTCGGCCAGGCGCAGGCGGGCGAGGGGCAGCAGGGCGACGCCGAGCGGGACGTTCAGCCAGAAGATCCACTGCCAGGAGATGTGTTCGGTGAGGCTGCCGCCGATGAGGGGTCCGGAGGCCACCGCGAGTCCGTTGACGGCGCCCCAGATGCCGTAGGCCAGCCCGCGCCTGGCGGCGGGGACCGCTGCCGTGAGGAGGGTGAGCGTGAGGGGCATCATGATCGCCGCGCCCACGCCCTGGACCGCTCGGGCGGCGATGAGGGAGTCGATGCCGGGTGCCAGAGCCGCGGCCGCCGAAGCGCCGGTGAAGATCGTGAGGCCGGTCAGGAAGAGCCGGCGGCGGCCGAAGCGGTCGCCGAGTGCCGCGCCGGTCATCAGCAGGACCGCGAAGGTGAGCGTGTAGGCGCTGACGGTCCATTCGAGGTCGTGCAGCGCTCCGCCGAGGTCGTCGCGGATGGAGGGCAGGGCGGTGGTGACGACGAGGTTGTCGAGGGCCGCCATGAATCCGGCGACGCTGGTGATGACGAGGGCCCAGACGGCTCCCCCACGACGTGCGGTCGGTGCTGCTTGCGGTTGGTGCGCTTGCTGTGACATCGCTCCCCCAGCTGATTGGTGATTAGTTATTGATTACTAAGTTTCTCGATCATGAAAAGGCGCCGGTGACGCCTCGTCCGCCGCGGGCCTCAGTGCTCCGGCCGGTCTTTGTCCCCTGCCGACGGGCCCATGCCCGCCCAGACCCGGTGCCCGGGCGGGAAGCCCATCGCCACCAGGCAGTTGATGAGCATTCCGTGAGCCAGGAAGGTCGTGGTCTCGTTCGCGTCGGCGCCGAGCGGCAGATGGACGGTATCCCACAGCCGCATCCAGCCGGCCCGCACCGTCTCCCCGAACTCGCTGTCGCCCTCCTGCTCGGCGGCGGCCACGGCGACGTACATCTGCATCTGCATCAGCAGCCACTCGGGCCGCTCCACGATGACCCGGGTGTACGCCTCCGCCATGGCATGCAGGGCCTCTTCGCCCTTCAGCCCCTTGGATGCCTCCTCGAAGGTGCGGATGGTGTCCTCCACGCAGCGCTCCGCCGTCGCCAGGAAGATCGCCCTCTTGCCCGGGAAGAGCCGGAAGAGATACGGCTGAGACACCCCGACCCGCTTGGCGATCGCCTCGGTCGACGTGCCGTGGTAGCCACCGCGGGCGAACTCGGCGGCCGCCGCACGGATGACGCTCTCGCGCCTCTCTTCTGCACTCATCCTGGCCATGCCAGTAAGTTAGTACTCAATCACTAACTTTGCAAGGGGAGGAGCTCCCTGACGTCGGTAAGGGGCGCCCCACCATGGAGAGCGCCCCTTACCCCGAGACCGTGTCCGGCTCTCAGGCCAGCCGTACGACCGCCCGCGACATCCCCAGCACCTTCTGCCCCGCACTGGTCACCGTGAGGTCCACGCGGACCGTGTTGTCGTCGAGCTTGGCGGCGACCTTGGCACTGACCTCGATCGTGGCGCCCTGGTCGTCGTTCGGGACGACGACGGGCTTGGTGAAGCGGACGCCGTACTCGAGGACCGCCCCCGGGTCGCCGGTCCAGTCGGTGACCACACGGATCGCCTCGGCCATGGTGAACATGCCGTGCGCGATGACGTCCGGCAGCCCGACCTCCTTGGCGAACTTCTCGTTCCAGTGGATGGGGTTGAAGTCGCCGGAGGCGCCCGCGTACTGGACGAGGGTGGCGCGGGTCACGGGGAAGGTCCGGGCCGGAAGCTCGGTGCCGACCTCGACGTCGGAGTAGGAGATCTTCGCCGTCATCTGCTGCTTCACGCCTCCTCTGCCGCGCGGGCGACGAGCTTCGTCCAGGCGGTCACGACGTGCTCTCCGGCCTCGTCGTGGACCTCGCCGCGGATGTCCAGGATGTCGTTGCCGGCCATGGACTTGATGGCCTCGATGGTGGAGGTGACGGTCAGTCGGTCACCGGCGCGCACAGGGCGGACGTAGGCGAACTTCTGGTCGCCGTGCACCACGCGGCTGTAGTCCAGGCCGAGCTGCGGGTCCTGCACGACCTGTCCCGCGGCCCTGAACGTGATCGAGAACACGAAAGTCGGCGGGGCGATCACGTCAGGGTGACCGAGTGCCTTGGCGGCCTCCGGGTCCGTGTACACGGGGTTGATGTCCCCCACCGCCTCGGCGAACTCGCGGATCTTCTCCCGGCCCACCTCGTAGGGGTCGGTGGGCGGGTAGGTCCGCCCCACGAAGGACTGGTCGAGCGCCATGGGCTCGGCACCTCCTGGTTGCTCTACTGACCGGTACGGGGTCGCTCAACGACGCGAGGCCGCCCCCGATCTCTCGGGGACGGCCTCGTGTACGAGCCTGATTTATCGCGTTTCGCGGTGCGCGGTGTGCGCGTTGCAACGCGGGCAGTGCTTCTTCATCTCCAGTCGGTCCGGGTTGTTACGCCGGTTCTTCTTGGTGATGTAGTTCCGCTCCTTGCACTCCACGCAGGCCAGCGTGATCTTCGGGCGGACGTCGGTGGCAGCCACAGGAGTGCTCCTTGACGAACGGATGGGACGATTAACGCATAGAAGAGTAGCCGATCGAAGGACCGACCCCACAATCGGCTACTGTCTGTAGCGGTGACCGGACTTGAACCGGTGACACAGCGATTATGAGCCGCTTGCTCTACCGACTGAGCTACACCGCTGAGATGCGATCCGTTCCCGTCTCACGACGGGAACCTCACACACCAGAGCCCCAATACGGAATCGAACCGTAGACCTTCTCCTTACCATGGAGACGCTCTGCCGACTGAGCTATTGGGGCGAGCGATGAAGACATTACACGCTCCGCCGCCGTTCGCCCAAATCCGTTTCGCGCAGCCCTGAGGGCCTTGATCCACGGGGTTCCCGCAGGCCTCGACAGCCCCTCCGGTACGGCGGACCACACCGGTACGACTATTGCGCTCCTCCCCGTCGCGGGCGCACCGCCACCCTAGGCTCGACTCACTCTGCGTGATCTTGCGTCCTCTTGCGCGGTTCCGGTGGCTCCGGGCTTGCGCAGCCCCCGAGCCCCTGGAGCGCGATGCCCGACAGCCAGCCGCAGCCGCCCCACTCCTCGTCCTCGTCGGGTGCCGCGTCGTCGTGCCGGTCCGAGGGGGCCGGCCTGCTGTTGTGCGGGGCACGGCTCACCGACGGCAGGACCGTGGACGTACGGCTGGGCGGCGGCCGCATCGAGGCGGTCGGTACGGCCGGGAGCCTGGCCGGAAGCGGCACGCACGCGTGCGGCGCGCGTGTGGATCTCAGCGGCTATCTGCTCCTGCCTGCCCCGGCCGAGCCGCACGCCCACGGCGACACCGCGCTGTCGGCCGACGCCGAGGGCCCGGTCTCCCCCGATCCCCAGGACGTCCAGCGCAGGGCCACGGAGGCCACTCTGCTGCAGCTCGGGCACGGGGCGACCGCGCTCCGGGCACACGTACGCGTGGGCGACGTCCAGGGGCTGGGCGCCCTGGCCGCCGTACTCCAGGCGCGGCGGTCGCTGCGCGGGCTCGCCGAGTTGACGGCCGTGGCGATGCCCCGGGTGCTGACCGGGGTGGCGGGGGCGGAGGGGCTCGCCATGTTGCGGGACGCGCTGAAAATGGGTGCCTCGGTGGTGGGCGGCTGTCCGGATCTCGACCCCGATCCGACCGGTTACGCGGAGGCGGTCCTGGAGGTCGCATCGGAACACGGCTGCCCCGTGGACCTGCACACCGACGCCACCGACCCGGCCCGGCTCGCCCGCCTCGGCGCCATGGCCGGTGGGCTGCGGCCCGGCGTGACCCTCGGCCCCTGCGCGGGCCTCGACCGGCTCCCCGCGGACGTGGTCTCCCGCACCGCCGACCAGCTCGCGGCGGCCGGAGTCGCCGTGGTGTGCCTCCCGCAGGGCGGCTGCGCGGGCGTGGACGGGCGGGGCACGGCTCCGGTACGGCTGCTGCGCGCGGCCGGGGTCCGGGTGGCGGCCGGCAGCGGCGCACTGCGGGACGCCTGCAACCCCGTGGGCCGCGGTGACCCCCTGGAGGCCGCGTACCTGCTCGCCTCCCGGTACGGCCTGCGGCCGGAGGACGCCTACGACACGGTGAGCACCTCGGCGCGAGCCGTACTCGGGTTGCCCGAGGTCCGCGTGGAGGCCGGCTTCCCGGCCGAGCTGCTCGCGGTACGCGGCGACCGCCTGGCCGGCGCGCTCTCCCTGGCGTACAGCCGGATCGTGGTGCACAGGGGGCGCGTGGTGGCACGGACGAGCGCGGTACGGGAGTACTGCAACTCGGCGGCGGCCGCGGAGTTGGGGCTGCCGCGGCAGGGGCGCGGGGACGTGTCGTAGGCGGAGGGGACGTGTCGTAGGCGCAAGCGCGTCGTAGGAGGCCCGGGGCAAGGAGGCGGCGGGGCAAGGAGGCGGCGGCACTGTGTCCCGTGTGCGCCCCCTCAGCCCCACCCCTCACTCCCCTGACGCGGCGTTCGCGGGTGTTCCGGCGTACGGTCGAAGGCATGCGCATTGTCATCGCTGGTGGTCATGGTCAGATCGCGCTGCGGCTGGAGCGGCTGCTCGCCGCGCGCGGGGACGAGGTCGCGGGGATCATCCGCCGCCCGGAACAGGGCGACGACCTGCGGGACGCCGGTGCCGAACCGGTCGTCCTCGACCTGGAGTCGGCCTCGGTCGAGGAGGTCGTGGCGGCTCTGCGGGGCGCGGACGCGGCCGTCTTCGCCGCGGGCGCGGGCCCCGGCAGCGGCGCATCCCGCAAGGACACCGTGGACAAGGCCGCCGCGGTGCTGTTCGCGGACGCGGCGGTCCGGGCGGGCGTGCGGCGCTTCGTGATCGTGTCCTCCATGGGCGCGGACCCCCGGCACGAGGGCGACGAGATCTTCGACGTGTATTTGCGCGCCAAGGGCGAGGCCGACGCCTATGTGAGTGGCCTGGACGACCTGGACTGGACGATTCTGCGCCCCGGCGCGCTCACGGACGACGCCGGCAAGGGCCTCGTCCGACTGGAGGCGCACACCGGCCGTGGCCCGATCCCGCGCGACGACGTGGCCGCCGTACTGGCGGAGTTGCTGGACACGCCCGCGACGGCCGGGCTGACGCTGGAACTGGTGAGCGGTTCCACGCCGGTGTCGGTGGCGGTGAAGTCGGTGGCGGGCAACTGAGGATGGCCGCCGAGGGGGTGCCGGCCGCGCGGGAGGCCCTGCTGCGGCGGATGTACGAGGTCTTCGCGACGGACGAGCGTGACGCCTTCGTACCGCGCTGTCTGGCTCCGGACGTGGACTGGCCGAACATGCTGGACGGCGGCCGGCTGCATGGCCATGAGGCGGTACGGGCGTACTGGGCACGGCAGTTCACGGCGGGGCATCCGCTCGTACGGCTGGAGGGGCTGCGGCCGGGCGGGGCGGCCGAGACGGTGGTGGTCACCGTACGGCTCGGGACGCGCGACGCGGCGGGCGCCGAGCGGTGGGCCGAGGAGACCGTGGAGCACGTGTACGGGTTCGGGGAGGACGGACTGGTCGCGCGGATGGACGTGCGGGCGTAGTCGCTCGGCACGTGACGGCACGTCACGTGCCGTCCCGTCCCGTCAGCGGACGGCCACTCGGCCGGGTACGGCGGACGTCAGAACAGGGGCAGCTGGCCGGGTACGACGGGCACTGCGTACCCGTCCAACGACGGCTGTGCGGCTCCGAGTTCCGCCTGCCTGCGGGAGCCAGGGCACGAGACGAGCTGGCCCCTCTCACGCGCGCCGGGCGGGTCGTGCCGGGCGAAGCGGCCGGCGACGACGGCGATCTCGCGGCGGCACTCGGGGCAGAGCCTGCGACGACTGGACATGCAGTCAGTGTGCCCCGGGCGCGCGGGGTATGTGCGTCTGGAGTGTGGCGTTGGGTCGATCGGGGTTAGGGGGACGGGGTGGGGCGGACGCCGAGGCGGAGGGCGAGAAACGGCGGCGGGGTGACGGGCGGACGGCCCTCGGGCCTTGCCGCACACAGGAGCTGACTGCTTGTCGGCCTGTTGCCCATAGGCGGCTGCCGAAAGGGCATTCGGAAACGACAGGGTTCTTGTCGATTCCGAGGAGGTACGCGCCATGCGCTCCTTCAAGCGCTGGCTCGACCGCAGTCTGGCCGCACAGGCGGTCCTGATCTTCCTGTTAGGCGTGGGTGTCAGCGCCCTGTTCCGCCGGGGTGACCATCCGGTCCTCTGGGTGGTCCAGGGGTTCTTCTACGCCGCCATCGGCATCACGTTCACGGCCGTACACCGTCGTCGGGCCATCCGCGCGGCAGGCACGGACCCACGCGGTCTCGTCGAGCTCGGCCGCAGGATCCGGCATCGCGAGGTGCCGAGCGAGCCCGAGCAACGCGAATCGATGCGGCGGCTGGTCGACGACCAACTGAGCCTGCTGGAACGCAACCGCCGGTGGCTGCCGTACTGGCTGGGCTTCATGGGCCTGATCACCGTCGCCCTGCTCGCCCTCGGGGTGGCCACCGGATCACTGGCCCTCCCGCTCGTTTTCGCGGTCGCCGTGACCGGTTTCTGCTGCTGGGTCGCCTGGATGCGGCGCCGGTCCTTGGACCGCCTCCACCACATGCGCGCGGCACTGCGGGAGGACCACGAACACGTGTCCTGACACCGCCGGACCGACCGGTGCAGTGCACATCACCGTCCTGCGCCAGGCAACCCGGCGCCGGGAACTTCCCACACACGAAGAGACCCCCTCCGCTCTGCGTTTCCGCAGTTCGGAAGGGGTCTCTTTCTCAGCGTGGCGGCGCCAGGATTCGAACCTGGGAAGGCTGAGCCGGCAGATTTACAGTCTGCTCCCTTTGGCCGCTCGGGCACACCGCCGGGGTTGCTGCCCTTCGAACCGTCTTGCGGCGGTGCTCCGTGGCAACGACGTAAACAATACCTGATACCGAGGGGTGCTTCGCCACCCGATTGATCTGCGCCCGGAGGGCATGGGGTGACTAGGCTTGGGCGGATGCGGCCCGGGTTCACACCGGGCTCGGCGCCCGCCTCCACGTACGCCGATACGCATCCGTACGCAGGTTGACACGCACCCCGATACAAGGAGCCACAGGACATGGCCGACTCCAGTTTCGACATCGTCTCGAAGGTCGAGCGGCAGGAGGTCGACAACGCCCTCAACCAGGCCGCCAAGGAGATCTCCCAGCGCTACGACTTCAAGGGCGTGGGTGCCTCGATCTCGTGGTCCGGCGACAAGATCCTGATGGAGGCGAACTCCGAGGACCGGGTAAACGCCGTTCTCGACGTCTTCCAGTCCAAGCTGATCAAGCGTGGGATCTCGCTGAAGGCGCTCGACGCGGGTGAGCCGCAGCTCTCCGGCAAGGAGTACAAGATCTTCGCGTCGATCGAGGAGGGCATCTCCCAGGACAACGCCAAGAAGGTCGCGAAGATCATCCGTGACGAGGGCCCGAAGGGCGTGAAGGCCCAGGTCCAGGGCGACGAGCTGCGGGTCAGCTCGAAGAGCCGTGACGACCTGCAGTCCGTCATCGCCCTGTTGAAGGGCAAGGACTTCGACTTCGCGATCCAGTTCGTGAACTACCGGTGAGCCGCTGATTCACCGATCGGCACCGATCCACGAGGAAGGGTGGGCACCTGGTCGGTGCCCACCCTTCTCGCCTGCTGGCTGCGGTTCGGGGTCAGTCGCGCGAGTTGCCGAACAGGAGACGGTAGGCGATCAGGAGCACGAGGGAGCCGCCGATCGCGGCGGCCCAGGTGGGACCGTCGTAGAAGCTCTTGCTGACCGGGTGGTCCAGCCAGCGGGCCGATATCCAGCCGCCGATGAACGCGCCCGCGACGCCGATGAGAGTCGTCCCGATCAAGCCGCCCGGGTCACGGCCCGGCAGCAGGAACTTGGCGATGGCTCCGGCCAACAGCCCCAGGATGATCCAGCCGATGATGCTCATGCCCTGAACCTGCCCTTCCGCGCTGTGCCCGCACTGTCCGCGGACAGTGATCTCCGTCCGGGCGGACCGGGCGAGCGCTCCTGTGCATAGGTCGTACGCCGTACGCGTCCGGCCTGTGTGCGGTGTCTTCGAGCGGGCGTTCGCCTCTCGTTGCCGGAGAGGACGTCAGGGCCGTGTCCTGCGGTTGCACGGGATCAGTAGGGTGCGGCTCATGACGCATTCCGGGGCCGAACTGCGGCGCACGCTGGGAGTGGGGGACGCCGTCGTCATCGGGCTCGGCTCGATGATCGGCGCCGGGATCTTCGCCGCCCTCGGGCCGGCAGCGGGCGCGGCCGGATCGGGGCTGCTGCTCGGGCTCGGCGTCGCCGCCGTGGTCGCCTACTGCAACGCCACGTCCTCGGCGCGGCTGGCCGCCCTCTATCCGGCCTCAGGCGGCACCTATGTGTACGGGCGGGAGCGGCTCGGGCCGTTCTGGGGTTATCTTGCGGGCTGGTCGTTCGTGGTCGGAAAGACGGCCTCCTGTGCGGCGATGGCGCTGACGGTGGGTGCGTACGTCTGGCCGGGGCAGGCCCATGCCGTGGCTGTCGCGGCCGTGGTGGCTCTGACCGCGGTGAACTACGGCGGGATCCAGAAGTCCGCCTGGCTGACCCGGGCGATCGTGGCGGTGGTCCTCGCTGTCCTCGCTTCCGTGGTGGTCGTGTGTCTGGGGTCCGGGGCCTCGGAGGCCGGACGGCTGGATGCCGGGGTCTCCGGCGGTGTGGGCGGAGTGCTGCAGGCGGCCGGTCTGCTGTTCTTCGCGTTCGCGGGGTATGCGCGCATCGCGACCCTCGGTGAGGAGGTGCGGGACCCCGCGCGCACCATCCCCCGCGCGATCCCCCTGGCGCTGGGCATCACGCTGGTGGTGTACGCGGGTGTGGCGGTGGCTGTCCTTTCCGTGCTGGGCGCCGCTGCTCTGGGCCGTGCGGACGCGCCGCTGGCCGAGGCGGTGCGGGCAGCCGGGGCGCCGGGGCTCGTGCCGGTGGTGCGGGTGGGTGCCGCCGTGGCCGCGCTCGGCTCGCTGCTCGCCCTGATTCTCGGCGTCTCACGGACGACGCTGGCCATGGCCCGGGACCGGCATCTGCCGGGCGCGCTGTCCGCCGTGCATCCCTGTTTTCAGGTGCCGCACCGGGCCGAGCTGGCCGTGGGTGCGGTGGTCGCGGTCCTCGCCGCCACGGTGGACGTACGGGGCGCGATCGGTTTCTCCTCCTTCGGTGTGCTCGTGTACTACGCGGTGGCCAACACGTCGGCCTGGACGCTCGGTTCGGCTCCGGCGGCCAGGGTGGTGCCGGTGGTGGGGCTGCTCGGGTGTGTGGTGCTGGCGTTCGCGCTGCCCGGGATTTCCGTGGTCGTGGGCGCGGGGGTGCTGGCGGTCGGGGTGGTGGCGTACGGGGTACGACAGTGGTGGGCGGGGCGGTAGGTCAGCGGGCGGGTGCCTCTGAGGGGCTCGTCAGGTCGCGGGGGTCGGCGGTGTCGTGCGTATCGGGAACTCCGCCCAAGGGGGCATCTCCAGTTCTTCGTTCATCTCCTCGTACCAGCCCGTGCCGTCGACCCAGGCCCGCAGCCAGTCCGTGAGGGTGGGGGCGTCCACGAACCAGGAGTGGTCGCGGTCGCCGGCGTTCGGTTCGAAGAGGAGGACCGGAGCTTTTCGGCTGCGGCAGTCCACGCACGCGTACATCGCGCAGCCCCAGTGGGATATCGGCAGGACGCCCTCGGGCCAGGGCCAGTCGGGGTCCTTACGTCCGCTCTTGCGATTGGTCAGGTATTGCACGACGGCCGCGGGTTCACCGGCCGGTGCGCTGTCGAGCAGGGGCAACAGGCCGTACTCCGGGCCGAATCCACCGTCTCCTATCCGCAGGTAGAGGTCGGCGAGCAGCGCGGGCAGGTGGAAGCCCAGTGCGGCCTCGGCGCGGGCCAGGGTGTCCGCCTCCACCGGCTCAGGGAGGGAAGTCCATCCCCACGGTCGGGTGTTGCGGGCCTTGTCCGCCACCCGTGCCAGCAACTGCTCGCTCTCGGTCATGCATTCATGATGCAGGGCGGGACTGACAGCCGGGCAGGCCTGTGGACAACCTCCGGATTGTGGAAAACTCTGGCCGCCCTCGGCTCAGGCGAGGTCACGGCAGGTGCCATGTGGTTCGCCGTGCGGGCCCAGCAGGCGGTAGCCGTGGGACAGGGGCGGTCGGCGCGGATGGTCGAAGGGGTTGTGGTCGGGTGCGGTTCCCTCGATCGTGACGTCCCGCAGTGTCAGGTCGCGGGCGCAGGGGCGGTCGTCGAGGAGGCGCGTTTCTTCCAGATGGCCTCGGCGACCGCCGCGCCGGTCTTGTCGAGGATCTCCAGGGTCGGTGACCCGAGGGCGCCGGTCCTTCGGCACTCGCGCGGGTGAGGGCTTCTCTCAACTGCCCCTCGGGAGCGCAGCCGAGAAGGTCGTATGCCTCCCGGAGGGGAGGAGGCGGGTCGGCGAAGAGATCTTCGGCGTCCTCGCACCAGGCCCACGTCTCCTCGTGGCCCTCCTCGCCCTCGAACTCGGCCTGCCGGTCGTACGACAGCAGGACGTATTCGGCGCCCCCTCCCGCGGCCGTCCGTCAGCGGGCCGCGAACGGCTCGTCCGTGGGGACGATTTCGCGGCCCAGTGGGAACAGGGACACGGGGATCAGCTTGAAGTTGGCGATGCCGAACGGGATACCGATGATCGTGAGGCAGAGGACGAGGCCCGTGGCGATGTGGCCCAGCGCCAGCCACCAGCCGGCGAGGACCAGCCACAGGACGTTGCCGACGAAGGAGGGTGAGCCCGCGTCACGGCGCTCGACCGTGGTGTACCCGAAGGGCCAGAGGGCGTAGACGCCGATACGGAAGGCCGCTATGCCGAACGGGATGCCGATGATGGTGATGCACAGCACCGCGCCCGCGGCCAGGTAGGCGAGGAACAGCCAGAAGCCGCTCAGGACGAGCCAAATGACGTTCAGGATGGTTTTCACTGGGGGCGACCTGCCATCTTCTCGAGCCGGGCGATGCGTTGCGCCATCGGCGGGTGTGTCGAGAACATCTTGGACAGTCCCTGGCCAGGGCGGAAAGGATTCGCGATCATCATGTGGCTCGCGGTCTCGATGCGCGGCTCGGGGGGCAACGGCAGCTGCTTGGTGCCCATGTCGAGCTTGCGCAGGGCGCTGGCGAGCGCGAGGGGGTCGCCGGTGAGCTGGGCGCCGGACGCGTCCGCCTCGTACTCCCTGGAGCGGCTGATGGCCATCTGGATGAGGCCGGCCGCCAGCGGTCCGAGGATCATGATCATCAGCATGCCGAGAAGGCCCGGGCCGTCGTCGTCGTCGGAGCGGCCGATCGGGATCAGCCAGGCGAAGTTGACCAGGAACATGATCACGGAGGCGAGGGCGCCGGCGACCGAGGAGATCAGGATGTCCCGGTTGTAGACATGGCTGAGTTCGTGGCCGATGACGCCGCGCAGTTCGCGCTCGTCCAGCATGCGCAGGATGCCGTCGGTGCAGCACACGGCGGCGTTGCGCGGGTTGCGGCCGGTCGCGAAGGCGTTGGGTGCCTCGGTCGGCGAGATGTACAGCCGCGGCATGGGCTGACGGGCCTGGGTGGAGAGTTCGCGGACCATGCGGTACAGAGCCGGTGCCTCGAACTCGCTCACCGGGCGGGCACGCATCGCGCGTAGAGCCAGCTTGTCGCTGTTCCAGTACGCGTACGCGTTGGTGCCCAGCGCGATCAGGACGGCCACCACCAACCCCATACGGCCGAAGAAGCTGCCGATGACGATGATGAGTGCGGACAGTCCCCCGAGGAGGACTGCGGTCCTGAGCCCGTTGTGCCGGCGGTGCACGGTACGCCCTCCAAGTGGTGCCGCAGGGGAACCCTTTGCTTACTGGTCTCCGATGTCTTCCGATGCCACAGTCCGTGGTGTCACGTCCAGTGGACCTTCCCGTCTTGCTCAACGCCAGGCGAGGGCCACTAGTTCCCTTGTGCGCACGCAGGCCCAGGTGGGCCGTCCGGGTGACGGTCCGGGAGGGGCGGTTCAGGTTCGGGAAGGGCCGGTTCAGAAGAGGCCGGTGTCGGCGAAGCGCAGCACCAGTTGGGGCGCGCCCGAGAGCGCGACGCCGAGGACGCCGGTCAGGGCGAGCGCGGCTGTGAGGGGGGCGGGGACACGGTGTGTGGCGGGTTCGCCCTCCGGGGCCCGGAACAGCAGCGTCGTCCACTGGAGGTAGTAGAACAGCGCGATCACGACATTGACGGCCATGACCACGGCGAGCCAGCCGAGGCCCGCGTCCACGGCCGCCGAGAAGACGGTGACCTTGGCGAACAGGCCGATGATGCCCGGCGGCAGCCCGGCCAGGCAGAGCAGGAAGAAGGCCAGCAGAAGGGCGGCGAACGGGTTGGTCGCGTAGAGGCCCCGGTAGTCGGTGAGGCGGTTCGCGGCCTTCGTACGACCCACCAGCGCGGCGACCGCGAAGGCGCCGAGGTTCACGGCGGCGTACATGAGGGCGTAGGCGACGGTGGAGCCTACGGACCGCTCGGCGTCGTCGGAGTACGCGGCGGCGGCGATCGGGACGAGGAGGTAGCCGGCCTGGCCGACGGAGGACCAGGCGAGCAGCCGTACGGCGCTGTACGCGCGCGTGGCCTGCTGTCGCAGGGCGCCGACGTTGCCGACGGTCATGGTGAGGGCGGCGAGTGCGGCGAGTGCCGGGCCCCAGACGTCGGCATACGACGGCAGGGCGACCACGGTGATCAGGATCAGGCCGGAGAAGCCGACCGCCTTGCCGACGACCGACAGGTAGGCGGCGATCGGGAGGGGCGCGCCCACGTACGTGTCGGGCACCCAGAAGTGGAAGGGCACGGCGGCCGTCTTGAAGGCGAAGCCGACGAGGGTGAGGACGACGCCGGTCTGGGCGAGGGTGTGGAGTTGTCCGTCGACGTGCTGGATGCGGTCGGCGACCTGGCTCAGGTAGAGGGTTCCCGTGGAGGCGTACACGAAGCTGATGCCCATGAGGCTGACCGCGGTGGCGGTGACCGAGGACAGGAAGAACTTCAGTGCTGCTTCGGAGGACCTCCTGTCGCCGGGCCGGATTCCGACCAGGGCGAAGGCGGGCAGGGAGGCGACTTCCAGGGCGACGATCAGGGTCGCCAGGTCGCGGGAGGCCGGCAGGAGGGCGGCGCCGGCGGCTGAGGAGAGCAGCAGGAACCAGTACTCCCCTTCGGGGAGTCTCTTGTCGGCGTCCTTGAGGGTGGTGACCGACAGGAGGGCGGCGAGGAGGGCGCCGCCGAGGACGACGAACTGGATGACGAGCGTGAAGCGGTCGGCCGTGTAGCTGCAGACGCCGCCGTCGCCGGTCAGGCAGAAGGTGCTGCGGTCGCCGTCCAGGAGGGGCAGCAGCAGGAGCGCGGAGGCGGCCAGGCCCGCGACCGAGACCCACCCGAGCAGGGCTTTCCTCTGTTCGCCGACGAACAGGTCGGCGACGAGGACGGCGAGAGCGACGACCGCCGCGACGGTCGGCGGCGCGATCGCGAGCCAGTCGACGGACTGGACGAGGTTCGCGGCCGTCGCGGTCAGCGGCTGGGCCGACGAAGCCAGTGGCTGGGCCATGGCGGCCAGGGTGCTCATCGGTTGCCTCCTGCGAGGAGCTGCTGGACGGCCGGGTCGGTGAGGCCGAGGAGGGCCTTCGGCCACAGGCCCGCCACGACGGTGAGGGCGACGAGCGGCGTCCAGGCCGCGAACTCGTACGTGTGGACGTCGGCGAGCTGGGGGGCGTCCTGGGGTACGGCGCCCATGCAGACGCGGCGGACCACGACGAGCATGTAGGCGGCCGTCAGGAGGGTGCCGAACGCTCCGATCGCCATGAAGGTGAGGAAGGCGGGGCGGCTGAGGTCGTCGGCGGGCTTGAAGGCTCCGAAGAGCGCCAGCATCTCGCCCCAGAATCCGGCGAGGCCGGGCAGGCCGAGCGAGGCGACCGCGCCGAAGGCCAGCAGGCCGCCCAGGCGGGGGGCCTTGCCGTACAGGGCAGCCCCGGTCTCCTCGGCCAGGGTGTCGAGGTCAGTGGTGCCGGTGCGGTCCTTCAGGGCGCCGACCAGGAAGAACAGGAGGCCGGTGATGAGGCCGTGGGCAATGTTGGCGAACAGGGCGCCGTTCACGCCGGTCGGGGTCATGGTGGCGATGCCGAGCAGGACGAAGCCCATGTGGCCGACGGAGGAGTAGGCGATAAGGCGTTTGAGATCGCCCTTCGCGCCCCGCTTGGCGAGGGCGAGACAGACCAGTGATCCGTAGATGATCCCGACCACGGCGAAGGCGGCGAGGTAGGGCGCGAAGTCACGGAAGCCGTCGGGCGCGATCGGCAGCAGAATGCGGACGAACCCGTACGTACCCATCTTCAGCAGGACACCGGCCAGCAGCACCGAGCCGACGGTCGGCGCGGCAGTGTGGGCGTCGGGCAGCCAGCTGTGCAGCGGCCACATCGGGGTCTTGACCGCGAGTCCGATCCCGATCGCCAGGACGGCGATGACCTGCACGGATGTGGTCAGCGACCGGCCGTTGTCAGTGGCGAGTGCCACCATGTCGAATGTGCCCGCCTTGATCCCGATCAGGAGCAGGCCGAGCAGCATCACGACCGAGCCGAGCAGTGTGTAGAGGATGAAGCGCCAGGCGGCGGCCTGGCGGTCCGCGCCGCCCCAGCGGGCGATGAGGAAGTACATCGGGATGAGCACCGTCTCGAACGCGAGGAAGAACAGCAGCAGATCGAGGACGGCGAAGGTCGCGAGGGTGCCGGACTCGAGGACGAGCAGCAGCGCGACGAAGGCCTTCGGGGTCGGCCCCGACGGCATCTTGAAGTAGGAGTAGAGCGCGCAGAGGAAGGTCAGCAGCGCGGTCAGGACCAGAAGGGGGAGGGAGATGCCGTCGATGCCGAGGTGGATGCGCACGTCGAGTGCGGGGATCCAGCTGATGTCGGTCGTGGCCTGCATCTTCGACGGGTGGTCGTGGTCGAAGCCGAGCGCGAGGACGATCGCGGCGATGAGGATCACGCCGGTGACGGTCACCCCGTGCCGCAGTACGGCCTGGTCGGGCGACTTCCCCTTCAGTCCGGGCGGGGCAGGGAGCAGAGCCGTGACGGCACCGAGGAGCGGGCCGGCCACGACGAACGCCAGAAGGAACTGCATCACGGACTCGTTGATATCGATCACGCCTGCTCACGCTCCCGTGGCGACGAGGACGACGGCGACCGCGAGGACGACGGTGCCGGCGAGCAGCGCGCTCACATAGGTCTGCAGATTGCCGGTCTGGGCCCGCCGTACGGCGGTGCCGAGCCAACGGGGCAGTGTTCCCGCGCCGCGTACGTAGGTCTCGACGACCTCGCGGTCCAGGAACCGGACGAGGGTGGCTCCGGCCTGGACCGGGCGGACGAAGAGGGCCGTGTACAGGGCGTCCAGGTGGAAGCCGACGGCCGCGTGGCGGTGCAGCGGGCCGAGCAGCAGCCGTCCGGGGTCAGCGGGGTCGGGCGCGTAGGCCACGTCTCCGTAGGCGGGCTCGTGGGTGGCGATGGCCTCGGCCTCGACCAGTCCGGCGTCGCCCTCGGGGTGGGCGGCGACGGCTCCGAGCGGGACGCAAGTCGTGATCGCGCTGGTGTGCCGCCAGGCCGCGTAGGTGACGATGCCGCCGATCAGAGCCACGCCGGTACCGGCGACGGACGTGGTGAGGGTCGGGGTGAGGTCGCGGCCGTCGAACCAGTCGGGCAGCACGCGGTAGGCGAACGCGCCGAGGGCGAGGGAGGGGGCCGCGAGGACCCACAGGACCACGTTCATCGTCAGTGGCTGACGGCCGTGGTCGGGAGCCTCGGTGCCCCGCCCGTGGAAGGCCAGCAGCCACAGGCGGGTCGCGTACGCGGCGGTGAGCAGGGCCGTGAGGAGGCCGGCGACCAGGGTGATCCAGCCCGCGGCGCCGGGAGCGTGCTCGGTGTGGCCGGTGGCGACGTGCTCGGCGGCGCCGAGGACGGACTCCTTGGAGAAGAAGCCGCTGAAGGGCGGGATCGCGGCGAGCGCGAGGAGCGCCACGGTCATCGTCCAGAAGGCGTCGGGGACGCGGGCACGCAGGTCCTTCATGCGGGACATGGCCGCCAGCGAGTTGGTGCCTGCGGCGTGGATGATCACGCCGGCCGCGAGGAACAGCAGCGCCTTGAAGGCGCCGTGGGACAGGAGGTGGAAGACGGCGGCACCGCGGTCGCCGACGGCGAGGGCGCCGGTCATGTAGCCGAGCTGGCCGATCGTCGAGTAGGCGAGGACGCGCTTGATGTCGTCCTGGGCGAGCGCGGCGAGACCGGAACCGACCATCGTGACGGCGGCCATGCCGGCGAGGACCAGCATCGCGGCCTGCGAGGCCTCGAAGACCGGGAGGAGACGGGCGATGAAGTAGACACCGGCGGCGACCATCGTCGCGGCGTGGATCAGCGCGGACACGGGCGTGGGGCCCGCCATCGCGTCGGGGAGCCAGGTGTGCAGCGGAAACTGCGCCGACTTGCCGGCCACACCCGCGAGAAGGAGCAGGGCGATCAGGGTCGGGTGGTCGAGTCCGCCGTGGGCGACGGCGTCGAGGACCTTCGTGATCCGGAAGGAGCCGGCGTCGGTGGCCAGCGCGAACAGGCCGATCAGGAAGGGGACGTCACCGAGCTTGGTCACCAGGAAGGCCTTGAGGGAGGCGGCGCGGGCCTCCGGGGTCTCCCAGTAGTGGCCGACCAGGAAGTACGAGCAGATGCCCATGATCTCCCAGCCGACCAACAGCACGATCAGGTCGCCGGAGTAGACGACGAGCAGCATCGCGGAGGTGAAGAGGGAGACGAGAGCGGCGTAGGAGGGGTAGCGCGGGTCGTCGCGCAGATAGCCGGTCGAGTAGATCTGCACGCAGGTGGCGACGAATGCGACCAGGACGGCGACGAGGGCGGCGAAGCCGTCGATGTACAGGGCGAGTTCGATCGGGACCGAGCCGGTCGGGGTGAGTTCGGTGGCGGCGTTCACCGTCTGGTCGCCACCCTGGCGTACGGCGACCACCGCGGCGAGCGCGAGGGCGACCAGGGGCGGCAGGACGGCGAGCGGGCGGACGAAGCCGGGGGCGGTGCGGCCCAGGAGCAGGCCGGCCGCGGCGCCCAGGAAGGGAAGGAGGGGGACGAGGACGGCGAGGGTGGTCGTGGTCACGCGGTGGCCTCAGCCTTCCCGGTCCGCCCGGATCCTGCGGCCTGCTCGGCCGGACGGACTTCGCTGTCGGTGTCGTCGCGGTCGTCGGGCTCGTGGCCCTCGGCCGTGTCGCGGAGTTTGTCGATGTCGGCGGTGCCGCGGTTGCGGTGGACGGCGAGGACGATCGCGAGGCCGATGCCGATCTCGGCGGCGGCGATGGCGATGGTGAACAGGGTGAGGGCCTGGCCTGAGTGGAGGGTCTCCTCGGCGGCCTCGCTGAGCCAGACGTCGAAGGCGACCAGGTTCAGGTTGACGGCGTTGAGCATCAGCTCGACCGACATCAGGACGAGGATCGCGTTGCGACGGGCGAGGACGCCGTAGAGGCCGGTGCAGAAGAGGAGGGCGGAGAGTACGGCGGGATAGGCGAGGTGCATCAGCGGGCGCCTTCCTGCTCGGCGGACTCGGTTCCCTTGGCCGTCGCGGTTCCCTCGGCCGTCGCGGTTTCTCTGGTCGACGCGGGTTCCTTGGCCGACTTGGTTCCCGCGACCGGCCCATTTCGCCCGATGGGGTGATTACGGGAATCCGGGACGGATGGGGAACCACCGGTCACCGCTCGGGAGTTCACAGGGGGAGAGCTCGACTCCGCCTTCGCCTTGCGGGACAGGACGATCGCGCCGACCAGTGCCGCGAGGAGCAGGACGGAGAGGGCCTCGAAGGGGAGGACCCAGTTCTGGAAGAGGCTCGCGCCGGTGGCCTCGGTGGAGCCGGCGGCGGGGCCGTCCAGGTCGATCCAGGTGGTGCGGAAGGCGTCGGCGACCACCCAGACCAGAGCGGCCGCCGCGGCGAGGGCCACGACGAGGGCGGCCCAGCGGTTGCCGGAGTCGGCGTCCGGGGAGCGGCCGATGGGGGCCCTGGTGAGCATCAGACCGAACAGAAGGAGGACAACGACGGAACCCACATAGATGAGGACCTGCACCCAGGCGATGAACTCGGCGGTGAGCAGGAGGTATTCGACGGCGAGGCCACCGAGGGCCACCACCAGCCACAGGGCGGCGTGCACCAGCTGCTTGGTGGTGACGGTGACGATCGCGGCGCCGAAGGTGACCAGGCCGACGAGGAGGAAGGCGATCTCGACGCCGGTCGGGGAGAGGAAGCCGTGCGCCTCCTGAGCGAGGGTCACGACTCTTCCCCCTGGGGGTCGGCCGGCGCCGTCGGCTCGGCCTGGGCCGCCGCCAGCTTCTCGGCGGTCTTGCGGGCGGTGCCGATCTCCTTCGGTTCCTCGGCTCCGGGGTCGAGGGCCGGTGGGGCCGGGACGGTCCACATCCACTCGCGGAGCTTGTCCCGCTCGTGGGTGAGCTCGCGGATGTCGGTCTCGGCGTACTCGAACTCCGGGGACCAGAACAGGGCGTCGAAAGGACACACCTCGATGCAGATACCGCAGTACATGCAGAGGGAGAAGTCGATGGCGAAGCGGTCGAGGACGTTACGGCTGCGTTCGCGGCCACCGGGGGCCGCCGCCGGGACCGTCTCCTTGTGGGAGTCGATGTAGATGCACCAGTCGGGGCACTCACGGGCGCACAGCATGCAGACCGTGCAGTTCTCCTCGAACAGGCCGATGACGCCGCGGGTGCGGGGCGGGAGGTCGGGCTGGGCGTCGGGGTACTGCTCGGTGACGGTCTTCTTCGTCATCGTGCGCAGGGTGACGGCCAGGCCCTTGGCCAGACCCGAGCCAGGAATGGGGGCCATGGTTACTGGATCACCACCTTGACGATGCCGGTGAGGGCGATCTGGGCGAGGGAGAGGGGGACGAGGAGGGTCCAGGAGAGTTTCTGGAGCTGGTCCTCGCGCAGGCGGGGGTAGGTCACGCGGAGCCAGATGACGACGAAGGCGAGCACGGCCGTCTTGAGGAGGGTCCAGACCCAGCCGAGACCGTCGGCGCCCCAGGGCCCGTGCCAGCCGCCCAGGAAGAGGACGGTGGTCAGGCCGCACAGGACGACGATTCCGGCGTACTCGGCGAGGAGGAACAGGGCGAAGCGCAGTCCGGTGTACTCGGTGTAGGCGCCGAAGATGATCTCCGAGTCGGCGACCGGCATGTCGAAGGGAGGGCGCTGGAGTTCGGCGAGGCCGGCGACGAAGAAGACGATCGCGCCGACGATCTGCCAGGGCAGCCACCACCACTCGAAGGCGTCGAGGATGCCGGGCAGGGAGACGGTGCCGGCCGCCATCGCCACCGAGGCGGCGGTGAGGAGCATGGGGAGCTCGTAGGCGAGGAGCTGTGCGGCGGTGCGCAGACCGCCGAGGAGGGAGAACTTGTTGGCGGAGGCCCAGCCGGCCATGAGGGAGCCGAGGACGCCCACGCCCATCACGGCGAGCACGAAGAACACGCCGGCGTCGACGACCTGGCCGACGGCGCCCTCGCCGGGGCCGATCGGGATGGCGAGGAGGACGAGGAGGTAGGGCAGGAGGGCGACGGCGGGGGCGAGTTGGAAGACGCGGCGGTCCGCGCCCGCGGGCACGATGTCTTCCTTCTGAGCGAACTTCACGCCGTCCGCGACAAGTTGGGCCCAGCCGTGGAAGCCGCCGGCGTACATCGGGCCCAGGCGGCCCTGCATGTGGGCCATCACCTTGTGCTCGGTCTGACCGATGATCAGGGGGAAGGTGAGGAAGACGACGAAGACGATCAGGAGTCGCAGGGCGACGTCGAGAGCGTCGTTCACTGCGGGCCTCCTGCGGGCTTGTCGGGGGTGGGGGGTTCGGGGGTGGAGGGCTTGTCCGGGGCCGGAGACTTGGGAGCCGGGTTCTTGGAGGCCGGGGCGGTGGGATCGGGGTTCGGGCCGGTGTCTTCGGGGCGGTCGGAGGACTGGGCATCCTCGGGAGCCTCAGGAACGTCGGAAGGCCGGGACCTCTCGGGAGTCCCGGGCCGTTCGGGGGCCTTGGGCTTCTCTGAGGTCGTGGCTTCCTCGGAGCTCGTGGGCTCCTCCGAGTGCGTGGACTCTTCGGAGGTCGGCTCCCCGGAAGGCGTCTGCTCCTCCCGTAGCTCGGGGCCTTCGGAAGCCGTGGGTTCTTCGGCAGCCGCAGCGCCTTCTGGGGCCGCGGCTGTTGATGCCCGGGGCTTCTCGGTGGTCTTGCGCACCTCGGGCTTCTCAGGGCGCTCAGAGGGTTCGGACAGTTCGGTGTCCTCAGGTGTGGGGGGCCGCTTCGGTTCCGGGACGTCGAAGGCCGGGCGGGCGTGGTGCCATGGTGCGTCCGGGCTGCGAGGAGTCGCGGGAGGCTTCGGCGGGGCGACGCTCGGGCTCGCGTCGTCGCTCGACGGCTCGGAGCCGGTCGCGGCGGGCCTCTGACTCGCGGAACCGCCCGAGGCAGTACGGGCCCGACGAGGCCCGGTCGGGGCACCGCCCGCCGCCGCTCCCGGAGGCTGCGCTGCGGGCACATCGGGCGCAGAGGCATTGGAGGCAGGTGTGGGTGCACCGGACGCCCGGGTCTCCGACTCGGGTGCAGGTGATCCCTTTACCGGGGCATCCGCTGAGGACGCAGGCAAGCCCGTTGCCGGAGCCTCTGACTCGGGCGCGCCGCCGGCCGGGGTCGCCGAACCGGCACCGGCCCCGGCACCGGTGCCCTCGGATCCTGGTGCCGTCTGGCTGGCGGAGCCCTGTGCAGCGGTACGAGTACGCCGAGGCACGGCCGTCGGCAAGGTTGCGGCAGCGTCCTCCGTCGCCTCCGGCGGGGTCTGGCTCGCCGAGCCCTCGGCCGCCGTGCGCGCACGACGTGGGCCGGCCCCCGCAGCCCCAGCCGCACCCGACGCCGCACGGGCCTCCGCCTGACTGGCAGAGCTCTCGGCAGCCGTACCCGCACGACGCGGACCAGCCCCCGCCGCATCCGCCGCAGCCGCGCTCCCAGACGCCTCCGCCTGACTCGCCGAGCCCTCCGCAGCCGAACGTGCCCGGCGGACCGGGCGGTCGGCTGTGGGTGGGCGTTCGGCCGGGGTGCGGGTGGGGCGTTCTCCGGGGGTGCGGGCTGGGCCGCGGGACGGGCGGGTGGGGGCCGGGGGGAGTTGGCCCTTCAGGGGGCCCCATTCGTTCGGGTCGGGGACTCCTGGGGGGAGCATCTGGCGGCGTTTGGGGCCGCCGTGTTCGGACTCGCCCGGTTCCTTGGCGCCGGGCCAGGCCTTGGCGACGCGAGCGGCCAGGACGAAGTCCTTGCGGAGGGGGTGGCCCTCGAAGGTCTCCGGCAGCAGGAGGTGGTCCAGGGAGGGATGGCCCTCGAAGGTGACGCCGAACATTTCGTGGGTCTCGCGCTCGTGCCAGGCGGCGCCCGCGTAGATGTCGACGGCGGTGGGCAGCACCGGGGTGTCGTGGGAGATCGTCGTGCGCAGGAGCAGGCGTCGTACCGGCGCGAGGGCTGCCACGTGCGCGGCCACGCGGAAGCCGGTGCCGGGTTCGTCGACGGCGCTGAGCCAGTCGAAGTAGGTGCAGCCCAGTTCGTCGCGGGCGACGCGCAGTGCGGTGAGCCAGGTCGTGGGCGGGACGTCCACGGTGAGGATCTCGTAGGACTCCTCGGCGGTGGCCTCGGGGCCGAAGAGTTCCTCGGCGGGGGCGGGGAGCCAGCCGACGGCGGTCACTGTGCGTCCCCCTCACCCGGAGTCGAAGACCCACCCGGAGTCGGTGACCCACCCGGAGTCGGTGACCCACCCGGAGCCGGCGCCGGCGGCCTGACCAGCCCGCTCTGCAGCGCAGCCGTCGACGGGCCGGTCGCGGCCGTCCCGTACCGCTCCCCCAGCGACTCCCTGGCGATCTTCTCCTGGAGCTTCAGGATTCCCTGGAGCAGGGCCTCGGGGCGGGGCGGGCAGCCGGGGACGTAGACGTCGACGGGGATGATCTGGTCGACGCCCTTGGTGACGGAGTAGGAGTCCCAGTAGGGGCCCCCGCAGTTGCTGCACGCGCCGAAGGAGATGACGTACTTCGGCTCCGGCATCTGCTCGTACAGGCGCTTCACCGCGGGCGCCATCTTGTCCGTGACCGTGCCGGAGACGACCATCAGGTCGGCCTGGCGTGGGCCCGGGGCGAAGGGGATGACGCCGAGGCGGATGAAGTCGTGGCGGGCCATGGACGCGGCGATGAACTCGATGGCGCAGCAGGCGAGACCGAAGTTGAACACCCACAGGGAGTACCGGCGGCCCCAGTTGAGGATCACCTTCATCGGCTCGGGGGCGAGGCGGGCGAGGGCGCCCAGCCGCTTCGGCTCCGGGAGCAGAACGGGCTCCGTGGCGCCGGAGTCGGCCGGTGAGCCGGCAACCGTGTGGGCCGCGGGGTTCACGTCCATGCCAGGACACCCTTCTTGTACGCGTAGAGCAACCCCACGGCGAGGAAGCCGAGGAAAATGAACATCTCGACGAGGGTGGTCGCGCCGTAGCCGGGGGCCGCGAAGATCGTGGCCCAGGGGAACAGGAAGATCGAGTCGACGGCGAAGATGACGTAGAGGAAGGCGTAGACGTAGTAGCGGACCTGGGTGTGGGCCCAGCCCTCGCCGACGGGGTCGACTCCGCACTCGTAGGTCAGGAGCTTCTCGGGGGTCGGGACCACGGGTCGCAGCAGCCGTCCGGCGCCGAAGGCGACCGCGACGAACAGCACGCCGACGACGGCGAGCAGTCCGACGACCGAGTACGACTGGAAGTAGTCCGCCGCGACGACGGTCGGATCGACGACGGCTGCATCGACGACGGTCGGTTCCGGCACGTCCGCCCCTCGCTCCCTTGTGAACACCCTGAACACGCTTAACACGCTTAACCACTGCTCACGCCGAGCACGTCGAACACGCTGAGCAGGCTGAACACGCTGAACAACGGACGACACTGTTCGACGATCTGTACGCACGGGAGTCTAGGCCCTGATAAAGGGACGGTAAGCAGCCCGTCACCCATCGAAAGCCGACGGAAAGCCGGAGGTGGGGTTTTCCCCAGCAAGCCGCGGCGGTCCGCCTCATGGCGCGCGGCCGTCTCGCGCGGCACGCTAGCCCATATGACCGAACGCCACACGTCCCTGAGCCGTGCCGTGACCACCGGCAGAGACGGCGGAACCGACGACGGCCGGCCGCCGCCGGCCCGTTTCGCCTTCGACGCGCACACCTGGAAGGAGATCGCGCATCTCCTGGCGAACCTCCCGGTGTCGATCCTCGGCTTCACCTACGTCGTGACCGTGCTCTTCACCGGCTTCTGGCTGACGGTCACGGTGATCGGGCTCCCGCTGCTCGCGGCGGGCCTGCTGGGGGCGCGGCAGCTGGGCAAGCTGGAGCGGGCGCGGGCCCGGGCGCTGCTCGGGGTGCGGGTGGACGAGCCGAGCCGCCTGCCGTGGCGCGCCAGGAACGGCGGCAACGGCTTCTTCGCCCAGCTGTGGATGGCGGTGAAGGACCCCGTGGGCTGGCGGACGGTGCTGTACGACTTCATCCGGCTGCCGTGGGGGGTGCTCACCTTCACCATCACGTTGACGTCGCTGTTCGTGCTGTGGCCGGTGCTGCCGTTCATCGCGCGGGGCCTCGCCAACGTCGACCGGGCGATGGTGCGCGGTCTGCTGTCGCCCTCCGACGAGCTGGAACGGCGTATCGCGGAGCTGGAGTCGGACCGGGGGGTCGTGGTGGACGCGGCCGCGTCCGACCTGCGGCGCATCGAGCGCGATCTGCACGACGGGGCGCAGGCCCGGCTGGTCAACCTGGCCATGGGGCTCGGTCTCGCGAAGGAGAAGCTCCTGGAGGACCCGGAGTACGCGCAGGCGATGGTCGCGGAGGCGCACGGCGAGGTGAAGCTGGCACTCCAGGAGCTGCGGGATCTGGCGCGGGGCATCCATCCCGCCGTACTGACGGACCGCGGACTCGACGCCGCCCTCTCGTCGGTCGCCTCGCGCTGCACGGTCCCGGTGAAGGTGACCGCCGACCTCGACGCGCGGCCGGTCCAGGCCATCGAGGGGATCGCCTACTTCACCGTCTCGGAGCTGCTCCAGAACATCAGCAAGCACAGTGGCGCGCGGTCGGCGTCGGTCGACGTGTGGCGGGCGGAGGACCGGCTGCTCATCCAGGTGTGGGACGACGGCCGCGGCGGCGCCCGGCTCGACGGCGGCACCGGTATGCGCGGGCTCGCGGAGCGCCTCGACGCGGTGGACGGACTGTTCGTCGTCGACTCCCCGCCGGGCGGCCCGACGGTCGTCACGGCGGAGCTGCCGTGGCGGGACCGGGTCCGGGAGCGGCCGTAGCACCAGGGGAAGGGGTGGGGAAAACCCCCCTTCCAAGACGCCGACGGCCTCCATGGTCCGTTGAGCCGCGGCCCAGCAGGGTGGAGGTACGACACCACAGGCGCGGGACGAGAGAAGAAGGACGACGTCGATGGCCACGGACTACGGGTACGACAGTGGGCTCGGGTTCTCCGAGACAGTACGGCGGCACCGGGTGCCGGCCGGGCTGCGGGCGCCGTTCGAGGGGCGGACCTGGCGGGAGTTCGGCTATGTGCTGCTGAGCCTGCCGATCAGCATCGTGATGTTCACGTACGCCGTCACGATGATCTCGCTCGGCGCGGGCCTGCTCGTGACCTTCCTCGGGATTCCGGTCTTCGCGGCCGGGCTCGCCGGATGCCGTGGGCTCGGGGCGCTGGAGCGGGCGCGGGCGCGGGGTCTGCTGGGTCTTGAGGTCGGCGATCCGGAGCCGCTCGGGATGCGGAAGCCCGGGTTCATGGCCTGGATCGGGGCGGTGCTCAAGAGCGGGACGTCGTGGCGAACGCTGCTGTACTCCGTGGTGCACCTGCCGTGGGCGATCTTCTCGTTCGCCGTGGCGGTGAACTTCTGGGTGTACGGCTGGGCGTTGCTGACGTATCCGCTGTGGTTCTGGGTCTTCCCGGCGTACGTCGGTCAGGACGGGCTTCAGCTCTACGGCGACGAGACCCACCACATCTATCTGAACAACCCGTTCGAGATCGGCGTGACCGCGCTGGTGGGGCTGTTGTTCACGCTGGCCACGCCGTGGATCGTGCGGGCGCTGACGACGGTGGACCGGGTGATGGTGCACGGGCTGCTGGGGCCGACCCGGCTGTCGGCGCGGGTGGTGGAGCTGGAGTCGGACCGGGGGGTCGTGGTCGACACGGCCGCGGCCGATCTGCGGCGGATCGAGCGGGATCTGCACGACGGGGCGCAGGCCCGGCTGGTGGCTCTGGCCATGGATCTGGGGCTGGCCAAGGAGAAGCTCACGGAGGATCCCGCGGCGGCGGCGCGGATGGTGGACGAGGCGCACGGCGAGGTGAAGACGGCGCTCCAGGAGCTGCGGGATCTGGCGCGGGGGATCCATCCGGCGGTGCTGACCGACCGGGGTCTTGACGCGGCGCTGTCGGCGGTGGCCTCTCGGTGCACGGTGCCGGTGCAGGTGGAGGTGGATCTGCCGGCCCGGCCGGCGCCGGCGATCGAGGGGATCGCGTACTTCACGGTGTCCGAGCTGCTGCAGAACATCAGCAAGCACTCCCGGGCGACGTTCGCCGCGGTGGATGTGTGGCGGGTGGAGAACCGGCTCATGCTGCAGGTCGTGGACAACGGGGTGGGCGGAGCCGACGTGTCCTCCGGGTCCGGCCTCACGGGGCTCGCGGAACGCCTGGACGCGGTGGACGGGATCCTGGTCGTCGACTCACCGGTCGGGGGACCGACCCGGGTGACGGCGGAGCTGCCTTGGCGGAGCGAGCGGGTGTGACGGGGGTTGTGTGAGGGGTGAAGGGTGAGGGGTGAGGGGGCCGTGGGGTGTCTTCGCCCCGCCGCCCTTACTCATGCCTCTCCCCCCCCCCCCCCCCCCCCCCCCGGGGCTGCCGCCGGGCGCGGAGGATTCGGTTGGTGGTGCCGGCCGCTGCCGCCCGGCGCGGGGGATTCGGTGAGTGGTGCCGGCCGTGGAGGCGGGGCTGGCGCTGCGCCGGGCGGGGGCCGCGCTGGGCCGGGACTGCGGCCGCGCGGGGCTGCGCCGCGCAGGAGCCGGGCCGTTGGGACTGCGCCGCGCGGGGCTGCGCCACGCAAGAGCCAGGCCGCACGAGACTGCGCCACGCAAGAGCCAGGCCGCACGAGACTGCGCCACGCAAGAGCCAGGCCGCGTGGGGCCGGGCCCCGTGGGACTGCGCCGCGTGGGGCCGGGCCACGCAAGAGCCAGGCCACACGGGGCCGGGCCGCCTGGGCTGCGCCGCGCAGGAGCCCCGGCCGCGCAGGAGCCGGGACGCGTGGGGCCAGGCCGCGCAGGAGCCGAGCCGCGCGGAGCCAAGCCGCGCGGAGCCAAGCCGCGCGGAGCCAAGCCGCGTGAAGCCAGGCCCCGTGAAGCCAGGCCCCGTGAAGCCAGGCCGCGTGAAGCCAGGCCCCCTGGAGCCAGGCCGCGCGGAGCCAGGCCGCGCGGAGCCAGGCCCCGTGAAGCCAAGCCGCGCGGAGCCAGGCCCCGTGAAGCCAGCCCCCTGGAGCCAAGCCGCGTGAAGCCAGGCCGCGTGGAGCCAGGCCGCGTGGAGCCGGGTCAGGGCTGCGGCCGGCCAGACCGCAGCCCCGGCTCTCCGCGCCACCCCGGCTCCCCGCGCAGCCCCGGCTCCCCGCCCTTCAAACGGTCGCCCTCCACGCAAGGCCACCCACCCCGCCCCAGGAACAGCCATGCCCCCGCCACCTCCCCACCGCAAAACATGGCCGGATTCCGTGCATCACCCCCCGTTCTCGGCTCTTTGTTCGGATTCCCGGGCCCTATTCCCGTTGCCCGCGCCCGCCCGCATCCGAATGCTGGAATGCTGGACTTGTCCAGCAGGTGGGCAGGCAGTGGGCTGGGGGGCCGAGAGTCGTGGAGGACAGGGTGCGGGTGGTCATCGCCGAGGATTCAGTGCTGCTGAGGGAGGGCCTGACCCGGTTGCTGACCGACCGCGGGCACGACGTCGTGGCCGGTGTGGGCGACGGGGAGGCGCTGATCAAGACCATCGGCGAGCTGGACGACCAGGGCGAGCTGCCCGATGTCGTCGTCGCCGATGTGCGGATGCCTCCGACCCATACGGACGAGGGCGTGCGAGCCGCCGTACAACTGCGCAAGGCGCATCCCGGACTCGGGGTACTCGTGCTGTCGCAGTACGTCGAGGAGCGGTACGCCACCGAGTTGCTGGCCGGGTCCAGCCGCGGGGTGGGGTACCTGCTCAAGGACCGGGTCGCGGAGGTGCGTGAGTTCGTGGACGCGGTGGTGCGGGTGGCCGAGGGAGGTACCGCCCTCGACCCCGAGGTGGTCGCCCAGCTGCTGGGACGCAGCCGTAAGCAGGACGTGCTCGCCCATCTCACGCCCCGGGAGCGGGAGGTCCTGGGACTCATGGCCGAGGGGCGCACCAATTCGGCGATCGCGCGGCAGCTCGTCGTGAGCGACGGGGCCGTGGAGAAGCACGTCAGCAACATCTTCCTGAAGCTGGGGCTGTCCCCGAGCGACGGCGACCACCGGCGGGTGCTGGCGGTGCTGACCTATCTGAACTCCTGACCCGCACCGGGACGGGAGCGGGGCCGGGACCGGGGGCGAGACCAAGAACCGAAGAACGATGACGGAGCGTCTTCAAGGAAAGCGCCGGGGGGCGAGTGAATCGTGACAAGTCGGGGCGTCGTACCGTCTCAAAACCGCTTTCATCATGCGAATGACCGAGGGAAGGCGACCCTCGCGGTCGTAGGGTTGATCCTGGGAAGGCCTGCGGGAAGGCCGCTCCCGAACAGCCGCCCAGAGGGAGGTCCAGTTCAGTGACCAGTCAGGTCAGCAGCCCAGCGGAGCAGGCCGACGAAGCCGTCGTGGGAGAGCAGCGCAACGAGGCCGGCGTGAAGGACGTCCGCCGCCTCGACCGGGTGATCATTCGTTTCGCGGGCGACTCCGGTGACGGGATGCAGCTCACCGGGGACCGTTTCACCTCGGAGACCGCGTCCTTCGGCAACGACCTGTCCACCCTTCCCAACTTCCCCGCCGAGATCCGGGCCCCTGCCGGAACCCTGCCGGGTGTCTCCTCGTTCCAGCTCCACTTCGCCGATCACGACATCCTCACTCCGGGTGACGCGCCGAACGTGCTCGTGGCCATGAACCCGGCCGCCCTGAAGGCCAACATCGCCGACCTGCCTCGCGGTGCGGAGATCATCGTCAACACGGACGAGTTCACCAAACGGGCGATGCAGAAAGTGGGGTACGCGGCCTCGCCGCTGGAGGATGGCTCGCTCGACGGGTACAGCCTTCATCCGGTCCCCCTGACCACGCTGACCGTCGAGGCCCTCAAGGATTTCGACCTCAGTCGCAAAGAGGCCGAGCGCAGCAAGAACATGTTCGCGCTCGGCCTCTTGTCGTGGATGTACCACCGGCCCACCGAGGGCACGGAGAAGTTCCTGCGGACGAAGTTCGCGAAGAAACCGCAGATCGCCGAGGCGAACCTGGCGGCGTACCGGGCCGGCTGGAACTTCGGCGAGACGACCGAGGACTTCGCCGTCTCCTACGAGATCGCCCCGGCCACGAAGGCGTTCCCGGTCGGCACCTACCGCAACATCTCCGGGAACCTGGCGCTGTCCTACGGACTGGTCGCCGCGTCCCGCCAGGCGGACCTGCCGCTGTTCCTGGGCTCGTACCCGATCACCCCGGCCTCGGACATCCTGCACGAGCTGAGCAAGCACAAGAACTTCGGCGTACGGACCTTCCAGGCCGAGGACGAGATCGCCGGCATCGGCGCGGCGCTGGGCGCGGCCTTCGGCGGCTCACTGGCGGTGACGACGACCTCCGGGCCGGGCGTGGCCCTGAAGTCGGAGACCATCGGGCTCGCGGTCTCCCTGGAGCTGCCGCTCCTCGTCATCGACATCCAGAGAGGCGGCCCGTCGACGGGTCTGCCGACCAAGACCGAGCAGGCGGACCTGCTGCAGGCGATGTTCGGGCGCAACGGCGAGGCGCCGGTGCCGATCGTCGCCCCCCGCACCCCGGCAGACTGCTTCGACGCGGCGCTGGAGGCGGCCCGGATCGCGCTGACGTACCGCACGCCGGTGATGCTGCTCTCGGACGGCTACCTGGCCAACGGCTCCGAGCCCTGGCGGATCCCGGAGCTGGACGAACTCCCGGATCTGACCGTGCAGTTCGCGCAGGGCCCGAACCACACCCTGGACGACGGCACCGAGGTCTTCTGGCCCTACAAGCGCGACCCGCAGACCCTGGCCCGTCCCTGGGCCGTGCCCGGCACACCCGGCCTCGAACACCGCATCGGCGGGATCGAGAAGGAGGACGGGTCGGGCAACATCTCCTATGCCCCGGCCAACCACGACTTCATGGTCCGTATCCGCCAGGCCAAGATCGACGGGATCGACGTACCGGATCTGGACGTGGACGATCCGCATGAGGCGCGCACGCTGGTGCTGGGCTGGGGATCGACGTACGGCCCCATCACGGCGGCGGTACGGCGCCTGCGGACGGCCGGCGAGTCGATCGCTCAGGCCCATCTGCGCCACCTCAACCCCTTTCCGGGCAACCTGGGCGCGGTGCTGAAGGCGTACGACAAGGTCGTCATCCCGGAGATGAACCTCGGACAGCTCGCCACGCTGGTGCGGGCGAAGTACCTGGTCGACGCGCACAGCTACAACCAGGTCAACGGCATGCCGTTCAAGGCCGAACAGCTGGCCACGGCTCTCAAGGAGGCCATCGATGGCTGAGACGTCCACGGAAGGCACGGGCACGATCGAAGCACTCCAGCTGGTCCCCAAGGCCGAGGCCCGCCAGAGCATGAAGGACTTCAAGAGCGACCAGGAAGTCCGCTGGTGCCCCGGCTGCGGTGACTACGCGATCCTCGCGGCGGTCCAGGGCTTCATGCCGGAGCTGGGGCTGGCCAAGGAGAACATCGTCTTCGTCTCGGGCATCGGGTGCTCGTCGCGGTTCCCGTACTACATGAACACGTACGGCATGCACTCCATCCACGGGCGGGCGCCGGCGATCGCGACGGGTCTCGCGGCCTCGCGCCGGGACCTGTCGGTGTGGGTGGTGACGGGTGACGGCGACGCCCTCTCCATCGGCGGCAACCACCTCATCCACGCCCTGCGCCGCAACGTCAACCTGAAGATCCTGCTCTTCAACAACCGGATCTACGGCCTCACGAAGGGGCAGTACTCCCCCACCTCAGAGGTCGGCAAGATCACCAAGTCGACGCCGATGGGGTCGCTGGACGCGCCCTTCAACCCGGTGTCCCTGGCGATCGGCGCGGAGGCGTCCTTCGTGGCCCGGACGGTGGACTCGGACCGCAAGCACCTCACGTCGGTGCTGCGGGAGGCGGCCGCCCACCCCGGCACCGCGCTGATCGAGATCTACCAGAACTGCAACATCTTCAACGACGGCGCCTTCGAGGCCCTCAAGGACAAGCAGCAGGCCGAGGAGGCGGTGATCCGCCTCGAACACGGGCAGCCGATCCGCTTCGGCACGGACCTGTCCAAGGGCGTGGTCCGGGACGCGGCGACAGGTGACCTGAAGGTGGTGCCGGTGACTGCGTCGAACGAGGCGGAGATCCTCGTCCACGACGCACACGCGTCGTCCCCGACGACCGCCTTCGCCCTGTCCCGCCTGGCCGACCCGGACACGCTGCACCACACCCCGATCGGCGTTCTGCGCTCGGTGGACCGGCCGGTGTACGACACGCAGATGGCGGACCAGCTGGATGCGGCGATCGAACAGAACGGCAAGGGGGACTTGGCGGCGTTGCTGGCCGGCGGGGACACCTGGACGGTGGTGGGCTGACCGCCCCTGGCAACAGCGGGGCCCGGATGCGCACACGGCATCCGGGCCCTTGTCGTTCCCACGTCAGGATGGATTCGCAGTCGCCACGTCCGGGCGTCCGACGGTTGCCGGTGCTTTCCCTCGGACAGGTCTTCCAGGCTGCTGATGACCACGGCGAGGGAGGGAGCGTCGATGGCTCGGTCCGCGAATCCGGCCGACGTGTTTGCGCGCCGCGGGGCCCGTCCGTCGCGCCTGTGGATTCTGTACGTCCAAGGCGAACCCCCAGGTCACACATGGACAGGGACGACGACAGCCCTGCCCGGGTCGGGGCGCTTACGCCGCCCGGTGGCCGAACCGAGTGAACCCCGCGTGCGTCGTCACTGACCGGCGCCGCCCCTTCGCGCGTCGTACGCCTCGCGTGCCCCCTGCACCGCCGACATCCTCTTCGCGGTCCACTCCGCCAGCCCCCGTACCTGTTCCGCCGCCTCGCGGCCGAGGTCGGTCAGGGAGTAGTCGACTCTCGGGGGGATCACCGGCTTGGCGTCGCGGTGGACCAGGCCGTCGCGTTCGAGGGTCTGGAGGGTCTGGGTGAGCATCTTCTCGCTCACCCGGCCGATCGCCCGGCGCAGTTCGCTGAAGCGGTGGGGGCGGTCGAGGAGCTGGATCAGGACCAGGACGCCCCAGCGGCTCGTCACGTGCTCCAGGACGAGGCGGTGGGGGCACATCGCCTCGCCGGACGAGGTCAAGGGGCTCACTGCACTTACTGCCATGCCAGTACCTTACTTCAAAGTGGGTACTTTCCAAGAGTTAGCGCTTCTCCTATGGTTAGTGCCACCGCACCCCACAAGGAGACCGCACATCATGAGCATCGTCGTCACCGGAGCCACCGGACACCTCGGCCGTCACGTCGTCGAGCAGCTGCTCGAGAAGGTTCCCGCCGAGCAGGTCACCGCCGTCGTCCGGACCCCGGAGAAGGCCGCCGACTTCGCGGCGAAGGGCGTGAAGATAGCCGTCGCCGACTACAACAGCCCCGAGACCTTCGACGGCGTCTTCGCGGCCGGCGACAAGGTCCTGCTGATCTCCGGCAACGAGTTCGACAAGGGCCGCCCCGCCCAGCACCAGGTCGTCATCGACGCCGCCGAGGCCGCGGGCGTGGCGCTCCTCGCGTACACCAGCGCCCCCGGCACTCTGACCGCCGCGCTCGCCGACGACCACCGGGCCACCGAGAAGGCGCTGCTCGCCTCCGGTCTGCCCTACTCGCTGCTGCGCAACGGCTGGTACAACGAGAACTACACGGAGAACCTCGCCCCCGTCCTGGAGTACAACGCGGTCGTCCAGGCCGCCGGTGACGGCCGTGTCTCCACCGCCTCGCGCGCCGACTACGCGGCCGCCGCGGTCGCCGTACTGACCGGCGAAGGGCACGAGAACACGACGTACGAGCTCGGCGGCGACGAGCCCTGGGGCTTCGCCGAGTACGCGGCCGAGCTGAGCAGGCAGACCGGCAAGGAGATCGCCTACAACGCCGTGTCCGTCGAGGCCTACACCGGGATCCTGACCGGCGCCGGGCTGCCCGGGCCGTTCGCCGCGATCCTCGCCGGGGTCGACGCCTCCATCGAGAAGGGCGAGCTGGTCGTCACCTCCGGCGACCTGTCCCGGCTGACCGGCCGTCCCGCCACTCCGATCGCCGAGTCGATCGAGGCCGCGCTCAAGGGCTGACACTCCCCCAGCGGACCTTGGGCGCTCCACCCCCGCCTGTCATGACCGTATAGCGATACGGGCATGACAGGCGGGGGTGCTCGGCGTTACCTTCGTGCGGCGAGGACAGTGCGAGGAGGAGAGTCCGTGAAGTCCAGAGGCGAGCGGCACATAGGTCTGCTGAACGGTTTCGCGGCCTATGGGATGTGGGGACTCGTCCCGCTGTTCTGGCCGCTGCTCAAGCCCGCCGGCGCCGCCGAGATCCTCGCCCACCGGATGGTGTGGTCGCTCGTCTTCGTCGCCGTCGCGCTGGTCTTCGTACGGCGCTGGGCCTGGGCGGGTGAGCTGCTGCGGCAGCCGCGCAGGCTGGCCCTGATCACCGTGGCCGCCGCCGTCATCACCGTGAACTGGGGCGTCTACATCTGGGCCGTGAACTCCGGCCATGTCGTGGAGGCCTCGCTCGGGTACTTCATCAATCCCCTGGTCACCATCGCGATGGGCGTGCTGCTGCTCAAGGAGCGGCTGCGGCCCGTGCAGTGGGCGGCGGTCGGGATCGGCGCCGCAGCGGTGCTCGTCCTCACCGTCGGGTACGGCCGGCCGCCGTGGATCTCCCTCACCCTCGCCTTCTCCTTCGCCACGTACGGCCTGGTCAAGAAGAAGGTGAACCTGAGCGGGGTCGAGTCGCTGGCCGCCGAGACCGCGATCCAGTTCCTGCCCGCGCTCGGGTATCTGCTGTGGCTGGGCCACCAGGGCAACCTCAGCTTCGCCACCGAGGGCCCCGGGCACGCGGCGCTGCTCGCCTCGACCGGCATCGTCACCGCGCTCCCCCTGGTCTGCTTCGGCGCCGCGGCGATCCGCGTGCCGCTGTCCACGCTGGGGCTGCTCCAGTACCTGGCCCCGGTCTTCCAGTTCCTGCTCGGCATCTTCTACTTCGGCGAGGCCATGCCGCCCGAGCGCTGGGCCGGGTTCGCGCTGGTCTGGCTGGCGCTGACGCTGCTGACCTGGGACGCCCTGCGCACCGCGCGGACGCTCAGGAGGGAGATCGGCAGGCCCAGCACCACCATGACGACGGGCGCGGTCAGCGCCGTAAGGAAGGCGGACAGTCCGGCCTCGGGGTCGGAGCCGCCGGCCTCGCCGGCCGCCAGGCCGTAGACCGCCGTCACGGCCGAGATCCCGATCGCCGAGCCGAACTGGGTCGCCGTGTGCAGCAGCCCGCCCGCCGGGCCCTGCTCGGACTCGGCGACCCCGTCCGTCGCCGCGATCGTCAGCGGTCCGTACGCCGGCGCGAACGCCATGCCACTCCATGCCGAACGGCAGGAAGGAGCCGTAGGCGGGCACCGACACGGGTGTTGCCATCTGGTCGCGCCGCCCCGGGTGGAGTACGAACTGACCCCGCTCGGCGGCACCTGCACGCGGCCATCCGCTCGCTGGTGACCTGGACCGAGGCGCACCAGGAGGCGATCGCGGCGGCACGGTCGGCGTACGACAGCCGGGCGGCCGCGGTGGTGTGAGCCGGGCCGCTGTCAGTGGTCACCGCTATAAGTGACGGTATGACACCCGTGCACTGGAAAGTCGTGATCGACGCCGCGGACCCGCACGCCCAGGCCGACTTCTGGGCCGCCGCACTGCGCTACGAGACCGAGGACAACGACGCCCTGATCCAGCGTCTGCTGGAGCTCGGCGCGCTGCCGCGCGAGGCGGTCGTCGAGTACCACGCCCGCCTGGCCTTCCGGGACCTGGTCGCCGTACGGCATCCGGACGACCCGTACGACAAGGACAGCGGCACGGGGCTCGGACGGCGGCTGCTGTTCCAGCGCGTACCGGAGCCGAAGACCGTCAAGAACCGGCTCCACCTCGACCTGCATCCCGGGGAGGGCAGCCGCTCGCCCGAGGTGGAGAGGCTGACGGGGCTCGGGGCGAGAGTGCTGCGCGAGGTGAGCGAACCGTCGGGGGCCTGGGTGGTGATGGCGGATCCGGAGGGGAACGAATTCTGCGTCCACTGATCCCCTTGCCGTCCGGTGACCCCCTGCGCTCCGGTATACGAACTCCCCTGACCGGATTGCGCTCTTGACGGAGAGTCAACCTCAGCTTCACCATCCAGGCACCCATTCGCTGTGGAATCCCTGTGCCCTCAGGGGTTCCCACGGAATTCGGAGCCCCCCACATGAAGCTCTCGGTTCCCGGACGCGTCACGGCCACCGCCGTCGTCGCGACCGTCTCCCTCCTGGCCGGCGGATCCATAGCCGGCGCGGCCCCCGCGGGACAGCCCGTGGCGGCCGCGGCCCCCGACATCCCGGTGGCCAACGTCAAGGCGCATCTGGCCCAGCTCCAGTCCATCGCCACCGCCAACGGTGGCAACCGCGCGCACGGCCGCACCGGTTACAATGCCTCCCTCGACTATGTGAAGGCCAAGCTGGACGCCGCCGGATTCACCACGACCGTCCAGCAGTTCACGTCCTCCGGCCGCACCGGCTACAACCTGATCGCGGACTGGCCCGGCGGCGACACCAGCCAGGTGGTCATGTCCGGCTCGCACCTCGACAGCGTGACGGCGGGACCTGGCATCAACGACAACGGCTCCGGTTCCGCGGCCGTCCTGGAGACCGCGCTCGCGGTGTCCCGGGCCGGCTACCACCCCACCAAGCACCTGCGGTTCGCGTGGTGGGGAGCGGAGGAGCTGGGCATGGTCGGCTCCCGCTACTACGTCAACCGCCTGGCCACCACGGACCGTTCACGGATCAGCGGCTACCTCAACTTCGACATGATCGGCTCGCCGAACCCCGGCTACTTCGTCTACGACGACGACCCGGCCATCGAGAAGACCTTCAAGGCGTACTACGCCGGCCTCGGCGTCCCGACCGAGATCGAGACCGAGGGCGACGGCCGCTCCGACCACGCACCGTTCAAGAACGCGGGCGTGCCGGTGGGCGGGCTGTTCAGCGGCGCCGACTACGTCAAGACGGCGGCGCAGGCGGCCAAGTGGGGCGGTACCTCGGGGCTGGCCTTCGACCGCTGCTACCACTCCTCGTGCGACACGGCGGCCAACATCGACGACACGGCCCTGGACCGCAACAGCGACGCGGTGGCGTACGCGGTGTGGGAGCTGTCCCGGTAAACGGGCCCGCTCAGGGCTGCTGATCGGCGTTCCGGGCACGTTCCGCGAGTCGGAGCATCCGGGCACGCGCCGACTCCAGCTTGCCGGGGTCCTCGGCCGCCGGACCCTCTCCGGCGGCCAGGTCCGTCCACAGGGTGAGCAGCTCGCGCCCGAGGGCCAGGCCCCGCAGCGGATCCCGTACGGCCTTCCACGCGGTGGCCGCGCTCTGCGTGTTGCCGTAGGCCGCCTCGGCGTCCCCGGCGCGGTGGTGGATGCCGGCCAGGTCGAGGGAGATCTCCGCGGCCTGGACCGGCTCGCCGCCCAAGTAGGCGATGTAGGCGGCGAGTTCACGCACCCGCAGCACGTCGGGATGCTCGGCGCCCAAGGTCTCGGAGGCCTCGCCGACCACCTGCTCCGCCAACGCGGCGGCAGCGTCCGTCCGCCCCTCCCGCACGGCCTCGCTGATCCGCCCGACCGGCTCCGCGAGCACCGCGCCCTCGTCGATCACCAGCCCCTCCCCCAGAACGGCCTCGGCGACGGCGTCGAACCCCCGCACGGGCGTCGGCTTGGGACCGGGGTCGTCCAGGAGGGGGACGGGGTCGATGAGGGGGGCGGCGGCCCGTGGGGCGGGCGCGACCGACGGAAGCGGCTGGGGCGCGACGGCGGCGAAACCGGCCGTCGGCAAGGGCAAGGGCAGGGGCTCGGGAACGGGGGCGGCGGGCGGTCGGTGGGCCGGAGGACCGGACGGCGCGGACACCGGGGCCGGTACGGCGTCGGACGACGGCGGGACCGGGCTCTGAGCAGGATCCCACTGCGACGGGACGGAGGTGCGAGCCGGTCCGGTCTGCGGCGCGTCCGGGGCCGGGCCCTGGCCGGTCTGTGGCAGGGGCCGCTGTGTGTAGGCGGGGTCCGTCCGGGACGGCGGGGACGGGGTGGAGGCCGGGCTCGCGTCCATCACGGGCGGCGGGCCGAACTCGCCCGTCGGGGGTACGACCGTCCCGGGGGCCGGAGCCGGGGCCGGGCCGGTGGAGCGGGTGTCCGGCAGCCGGCGCAGGACCTGGGTCGGGGACGGTTCGGCGTCCTGGGGCAAAGACGGTTCGTCGTCCGTCGGCTGCGGCTCGGGCAGGTCGCTCGGCCGGAACGTGGGGGCCGGGTCGCGCGAGGGTTCGTCGAGTGTCCGCAGGAGACGCGTGGGCCCTTCTTGCGGGGCGGAGGCCGCGGGCGGCCAGGACTGCTGCGGCGGCGCCTCCCCCGCGCCGGACGGCGACGGCCGGTCTCCCTCCACGGGCGCCGTCGCCCCGAACGCGTCCCGCTCGGCGGCCCGGTTAGGGCCCGCGCCCTCCGGCGGAGCCATCCGTACCGGTTCCCCCGTGAAGCGGCTGGCACCGTCCGTCGCGACTTCCAGGAGGACCACGTAGCCGATGCGGGCGTCGTGGATCGTGGCGTGGACCGGGTGGCCGTTGGTGCGGGCGAGGCGGTGGAGGTGGGTCAGGACGGTCTGGTGGAGTTCCTCGCCGGGTGACGCGGTGACCGCTGTGCCGGCCACCGTCGCGGACTCACCCGTCAGGGGGACGCGGACGTCGATCGGGGTCGTCCCCCGCTGCTGGTCCCGCTTCTTGTCGCGGCTGAGTCGAGACATCTCATCCCTCACGGTCGTGCACGTACTGTCGAGTCTCTCCGCTCGCCCCCGGTTCTCACGTCACCGTGATGTCACAGGCCTGTTCCAGGAGGGGGAGGGCGGGTGGGATGACAGGGTCGGGGCGCGGGCATGCGGACCGACGTGCGGCGAGAGGCGGAGAGCGTGCAGCAGGGACCGGAGATCTGGATCCGCGGGCCGGTGGCCCCGACCGGGAGGCGGTTCGCGTGGGTCGGCACGCACGGCGGTGCCGGCGTCTCCACCCTGGCCGCCGTCTACGGCGGTCATGACTGCGGACGCGACTGGCCCGGGGCCGGCGCCCCCGCCTCCGTCCTGCTCGTCGCCCGTACGCACGCCGCCGGACTGCTCGCCGCCCGCCGCACCCTGGAGCTCTTCCGGCGCGGGGAGCACCCGCCGGGGCTCGACCTCGACGCCGTCGTCCTCGTCGCGGACGCTCCCGGCAGGCTCCCGCGCCCGCTCGCCCGGCAGGTCAAGGAGATCGAGACCACGGTCGACGTGTACCGGGTGCCCTGGGTCTCCGCGTGGCGCCTCGGCGACCTGGGCGCGACGCCACCGCGCGGAACCGAGGCACTCGTGCGGCTCACCCGGGCCGCCGCCCCATGACGGCGGCCGCCTCCCTCTCCGCCGTGGACCTGGCTTCGGCGGTCCGTTCGCGTTCGCTGCGGGCCGTCGACGTCGTCGCCCGCGCCCTGGAGCGGATCCGGCGGGTGGATCCCGAACTGTGCGCCTTCGTCGAGGTGTGGGAGGAGGAGGGGCTGCGCCGGGCACGTGAGATCGATCTCCGCGTCGAGGCGGGTGAGCGGCCGCCGCTCGCCGGGGTGCCGATCGGAGTGAAGGGGCGGCACGGTCTGCGCGGTGCGGCGCCGCTCCTCGCGGCCGGATGCGTACCCGTCGGCGCGACCTCCGTGCCCGGTCCCGGAACTCCCTGGCAGACCTGGGGACTCGGCGCCCACGGCCGTACCGTCAACCCCTGGCGCGCCGACCGCACCCCGGGCGGGTCCTCGGCGGGTTCCGCGGCGGCGGTGGCCGCGGGTCTCGTCCCGATGGCGACGGGGAGCGACGGGGCCGGGTCGGTACGGATCCCGGCGGCGTGGTGCGGGGTGATCGGCCTCAAGACCACGAACTCCGGCCACGGCCGCACCGGCACCGGCCTCACCGCCCCCGGCGTCCTCGTCCGCCACGCCTGTGACGCGGCCGCCTACTGGCACGCGGTCTCCGCGGACGGGAAGGGGGACGCGAACGGCGGCAGCGACAGGGACGGAGACGAGGGCCGCGGTACCGAACCGCCGCACGCCCTTGGCGTCCCCGTCCCCGCGCTCTGGTCCCCCGATCTGGGCTTCGCCGACCCCGACCCCGGAATCGTCCGGATCGCCCGCGCGGCGGTGGCGCGGCTGACCGGCACAGGTGTCGTACGGCTCGTCCGGCCCCTCGCCCGGCCGCGCCTGCACGACCCGGCCACCGCCTGGCTCGCCCTGCGCGCCCCGGGTGCCGACCTGCGGGACGCCGACCGGATCCGGGCCGCCAACGATCGTCTCCTCGACGAGATCTTCGCCGACACCGACCTGCTGCTGACACCCACCACCCCTCACCCGCCGCACGGGCACGAAGGCCCGGGTGAGCGCTACTCCACCGCTCTCACCTGGGCCTTCAACCTCAGCGGGCACCCGGCGCTCAGTCTCCCGGCGGGTCTCGGCCCCGACGGCTGTCCGGTCGGGCTCCAGCTCGTGGCCCGGCACGGCGGCGAGGCGCTGCTGCTGGAGGTGGCGCGGGCGGCTCAGGCGTACGCCTGAGATACCAGGCATCAGGCATCAGGCATCAGGCGCCAGGCGTCAGGCACCCCCTGGACAGTTACTTGCGCACGCATATAATGCATGTGCGATTATCTATCGTACGCCGATCAGCCGGGAGCTCTCCATGACACGCCGTTTCCTGTTCGTCCTCGGCAGCAGCCGAAGCGACGGCAACACCGAACTGCTGGCCCGCCGGGCCGCCGAGCAACTGCCCCCGGACGTCGAGCAGCAGTGGATCGACCTCGCGGAGCATCCGCTGCCCGACTTCGAGGATCTGCGGCACGACACGGACCATGTGCGTCCGACGATCGGCCACACGGCCCTGCTCTTCGACGCGACGCTCGCGGCGACGGACATCGTGATCGCCTCCCCGTTGTACTGGTACTCGGTCTCCGCGCACGTCAAGCGCTACCTCGACTACTGGTCGGGGTGGCTGCGCACGCCGGGTGTCGATTTCAAGGCGACCATGGCGGGGCGCACCCTGTGGGGTGTCACCGCGCTGGCCCACGAGGAGTTCGAGGTCGCCGCCCCGCTGATCGGCACCCTGAACAACTCGGCCGCGTACATGGGGATGCGCTTCGGCGGAGTGCTCCTCGGCAACGGCAGCAAGCCCGGTGACGTGCTGCGGGACACCGACGCGCTCGCCCGGGCGAAGACCTTCTTCGACCAGGAGGCCCCGCTCGCGCGGTTCCCCTACGAGCAGGTCACGCAGTGATGTCCTTCGCCATGAACCTCGCCCACGCGGCCGGGCCGAACACCGCCGCGTACAGCGCCTGGAGGCCGAGGTTCTTCACCAGGTCGTCCCAGTAGACCGGCTCACGCATGAGGTCGGCGAAGGACAGCCAGTAGTGGGAGAAGAAGTACGGCTGCAGAGCGTGCAGTTGGGGTATCTGGTCGAGGATCTGGACCGTGATCAGCAGGCCGACCGTCGTGGCCATCGCCGCGATGCCGCTGTTCGTGAGCGTCGACACGAACAGGCCGAGGGCCGCCACGCCGGTCAGTGACGCGGCCACCACCAGGGCGACCAGCAGGGCTCTGCCCAGTCCCTCCGCGAAGGTGATCTGCGTGCCTGAGATCGTCGTCAGGTCGCCGAGCGGAAAGAGGACCGCCCCCACCGTCAGCGCCGAGAGGGCGACCACGAGGGTGGCGACCAGGCAGAACGTCATCACCGTCGCGTACTTGGTCAGGAGCAGCCGGGTGCGGCCCGCGGGGGCGACCAGGAGGTAGCGGAGGGTGCCGGCGTTGGCCTCGCCCGCGATCGCGTCGCCCGCGATGACGCCGACGGACATCGGGAGGAAGAAGGGGAGGGTCGCGGCGAGGGCGGTGAAGACCAGGAAGAGACCGTTGTTGGTGATCTGGGAGATGAAGGCCGGCCCGCCGCCGCTGGGTCCGGACGAGGAGTCGTTGCCGGTCTCGATCTTCACTGCGATGCCTACGAGGATCGGGACGGCTGCCAGTACGGCGAGCAGGGCGAGGGTGCGCCAGCGGCGGAACGTGGTGTGGAGTTCGTTGCGGAAGAGGGTGCCGTAGAAGGTTGTACGGCGGCTGACGGTCAGTGGGGGCTGGTCGCGCAGTTCCCCGCGCCCCTTAGGGGCGCTCAACTCAGCCTGCGACATCGAAGCCCTCCCCCGTCAGGGCCACGAAGGCGTCCTCCAGGGAGGCCCGTTCCAGCGCGAAGCCCCGCACCCGCACTCCAGCCGTCACCAACGCCGCGTTGAGGTCGGCCAGTTCACCGTCGGGCGGGTCGGAGGTGACCCGATCCTCCTCGATGACCACATCCGCGACGCCCTGTTCCTTCAGGACCCGCGCCGCGTCCGCCCCGTCCGGAGTCGTCACCACCAGCCTCCCCCTCGCCCCCGCCGCCAGCTCCGCCACCGAGCCCTGGGTGATCAGGCGGCCCTGGGCCATCACCGCCGCGTGGGTGCAGACCTGTTCGATCTCGTCGAGGAGGTGGGACGAGAGGAAGACGGTCGTGCCGTCCGCGGCCAGTTCCCTCACCAGGGAGCGGATCTCGCGCATGCCCTGCGGGTCCAGACCGTTGGTCGGTTCGTCCAGGACCAGGAGTCTGCGGGGCTGGAGGAGGGCCGCGGCCAGGCCGAGGCGCTGTTTCATGCCCAGCGAGTACGCCTTCGCCTTCTTGCCGGCGGCGGCCGCCAGCCCGACCCGGTCCAGGGCGGCCGCCACGCGCGTGTTCCGGGTGCGGGGGTCGGCGGTCGGGTCCGCGGCGTCGTAGCGGACGAGGTTGTCGCGGCCGGAGAGGAAGCCGTACAGGGCCGGGCCCTCGATGAGCGCGCCGACGTGCGGGAGTACGGTCCGGGAGGCGCGCGGCATGGGGCGGCCCAGGACGCGCGCGGTGCCGGAGGTCGGTTCGATGAGACCCATCAGCATGCGGATGGTGGTGGTCTTGCCGGAGCCGTTCGGGCCGAGGAAGCCGAAGACGCTGCCCGCCGGGACGGTCAGGTCGAGACCGTCCACGGCGAGCTGTCCGCCGCGGTAGCGCTTGGTGAGGGCGCGGGTGCGGATGACGCTCTCGTCCCCGCCCGCGTCACCGCCTGCGCCGTCGTCCGACCCCTCCGGGTCCGGGTCCGTGGCGGACGGCTGGTCCATCGGCTCCCTCGATTCCTTGTGCCCGCTCGGGACTACTTCGCCGCGTCGGCCGCCTTCACCAGCGCGTCCTGGGTGACCGCGCCGACGTAGACCTTGCCGTCGTCGGTGATCAGGGCGTTGATCAGGCGGGTCTTGAAGACGGTGCCCTTGCCGAACGTGCCGGAGACCTTGTCGCCGAGCGAGTCCAGGAAGCCGCCGACGTCACCGCCGACCTCGGAGCCGGACGGGACGCCCTGGCCGCCGGTGTCGAAGGTGGCGATGGAGTCCCAGCCGTCCCCGATGACGTTCAGGCCCTCGGGGCCGTTCTTGCCGAACTCGTCGGCCGCGCCCTTGCCGAGGTCCTTCGACGGCCTCTTGCCGGGGTGCTCCGCGTGCCCGGGCGCCTTCGGCGCGTCCCCCTCCTCGACCTTCGCGCCCTTCGGCGGGGTGAAGTCGAAGGTGGAGGCGGCCGGCTTGGCGAAGCTGACCTGGGTGAAGCCCGCGTCCACGACGGCGGAACCGCCGCTCGCCGGTGTCAGCGTGAACTTCAGCGGCAGGCCGGTCTTCGAGTCCACGGCCACGGTGATCTGACCGACCGTGGAACCTTCGTCCTTGGGCTTGATGACCAGGCGGTAGGCGTCCCGGCCCGCGACCTGCGCGGTGCCCTCCACCGTCACCGAGGTGGTCTTGTCGGCGGCCTTGAGGGCGTCCTGGGCGAGGTCCTTGGGTGTGGCCGGGAGCTCTTCCCTCTGCTTCCCGTCGCTCTCGGAGGCCGTGGTGTGGAAGACGGAGTTGGACTTGCTGTCGTAGCCCCAGACGTCCTTGCCGTTGTGGATGAGGCTGTACTCGGCCGCGTCCTCCAGCAGGGAGACCTTCTGCCTGTCCTCGCCGTCCGCCGCGACGCGCAGCGTGTGCGTGCCGGAGGCGAGTTCGGTGAGCTTGGTGGTCGGGTCGGCGGACGAGTCGCCCGATCCGGAGGGGCCGGCGGCGGAGCCGAGCGAGCTCTCCAGGCCGCCGAGGTCCGGCAGACCGAGATCCGTGGTGATCTTCACGGTGCCGGACAGCTGCTGTACGTCCGACGCGGCGATCTTCTCGATGAGTTCGTGTGCGCTGATCTTCGGCAGGTCGGGGTCGCCGGAGTCGGCGAGCGCCGGGACGAGCCCGATGGTCGCCGCCGCGATCCCCACCACCGTGGCCGGCACGACGTACCGCGCGGCCTTGCGCCGACGCGCGGAACGCAGCTCTTCGGCGTCCGCGGCGGTCACGCTGTCGTCGGATTCGTACGGTGCCATGTGTGCCTTACCTCCGTCGTCGGCGGCGGCTGTCAACTCCCGTGCGTTCACCTGTAGCCGCCATTCTCACCCGAATCGGTGAGGAGTGGTGTTTTCCGTGATGTCCATCTGACCAAATCGGCCATGAGCATGCGTCAGCCCTCGGGGCCAACTCCATGTACACCTGGGGTATGACACGACATGCCGACGCCCCCTACGACCCGTAGGGGGCGTCGCTGCCCGGGACCTGCCGGGCCTGCCGTCCGGACCTAGCCCGCCCGGTGGACCACCGCGTCGCACAGCTCCATCAGCGCCGCCCGCGCGTCGCACTCCCGCAGCGGGGCCAGGGCCGCGCGCGCGTCCTCCGCGTAGCGCACGGTGTCCCGGCGGGCCTGCTCCAGCGCGGGGTGGGTGCGCAGGGCCGCCAGTGCCTCCGCGTGCCGGTCGTCGTCCGTGAGGTCGGAGTCGAGCAGCTCGCACAGGGCGACGTCCTCGGCCAGGCCGAGCCGGGCGGCCCGCTCCCGCAGCCGCAGGACCGGCATCGTGGGGATGCCCTCGCGCAGGTCGGTGCCCGGCGTCTTGCCGGACTCGTGGGAGTCGGAGGCGATGTCCAGGACGTCGTCGGCGAGCTGGAAGGCGACGCCGAGGCGCTCGCCGTACTGGGTGAGGACGTCCACGACCCTCTCGTCGGCGCCGGACATCATCGCCCCGAAGCGGCACGAGACGGCGACCAGCGAGCCCGTCTTGCCGCCGAGCACGTCGAGGTAGTGCTCGACCGGATCGCGGCCGTCCTGCGGCCCGGCCGTCTCCAGGATCTGGCCGGTGACCAGGCGCTCGAACGCCTCGGACTGCACCCGGACCGCTTCGGGCCCGAGGTCGGCCAGGATGTGCGAGGCACGGGCGAACAGGAAGTCGCCGGTCAGCACGGCCACGGAATTGCCCCAGCGGGTGTTGGCGCTGTCGACGCCCCGCCGGACCTCGGCCTCGTCCATGACGTCGTCGTGGTACAGCGTCGCGAGGTGGGTCAGCTCCACCACCACGGCCGACGGCACCACGCCCGGCGCATAGGGGTCGCCGAACTGGGCGGCGAGCATCACGAGCAACGGCCGGAAGCGCTTTCCACCCGCCCGCACCAGATGCTGGGCGGCCTCCGTGATGAAGGGGACCTCGCTCTTGGTGGCCTCGAGCAGTCCCTCCTCGACAGCCGTCATTCCGGCCTGGACATCGGCTTCCAGAGCCTGGTCCCGCACGCTCAGCCCGAACGGCCCGACGACGGTCACGAGGGGTCTCCTGTCTGCTGGTGTCTACTGGCGGTCACACGGAATGTCGATAGGTCGCTGCCATCACTCAAGTCAGCGTATCCGGTCACCTTTGGATCACCGATAGCGCCCGCCCCGTCCATGCCAGGCGGGATCGGATCACGACCGGTATGTTTTTGATCACCTGAAAAGAATGGATATCAATCGATTTGTAGGGAAGTAGCCGCCCTCGTCGTGACACCCGGCGCACTGAGACCGACGGGACCCCACCGATGCGCATCCGCACGCCCTTCCCCTACGAGACGACCCACGACGACGTCCGCATTCCGCTCCCGGACGGGACGCTCCTGTACGCACGCGTGTGGCGACCCCTCACTCAGGAACCGGTACCCGCGATCCTCGAATACCTGCCGTACCGCCTCACCGACTGGACCGCGCCCCGTGACGGGCAGCGCCACCCCTGGTACGCGGGCCACGGCTACGCCTCGGTCCGTGTCGACGTGCGCGGGCACGGGAACAGCGAGGGCCTGCCGGGTGACGCGTACTCGGCGGCCGAACTCGCCGACGGGGTCGAGGTCGTCGACTGGCTGGCCGCGCAGCCCTGGTGCGACGGCCGGGTCGGCATGTTCGGGATCTCCTGGGGCGGCTTCGACGCCCTCCGGATCGCGGCCCTGGCACCCGAGCCGCTCAAAGCGGTCGTCACCGTCTGCGCCACCGACGACCGCTACGACAACGACGTGCACTACCTGGGTGGTTCCGTCCTCGCGGCCGACATGCACGCGTGGGCGGCGACGATGCTCGCCTACGTCTCCCGGCCTCCGGACCCCCTCCATGTCGGCGACGGCTGGCGGGAGATGTGGCTCGCACGCCTCGAAGCGGTCGAGCCGTTCGTCCACACCTGGCTCGGCCACCAGACCCGCGACGGCTACTGGCGCCACGGCAGCGTCCGCGAGGACCACGACGCGATCGGCGCGGCCGTCCTCGCGGTCGGCGGCTGGCACGACCCGTACCACGACACCGTCCTGCGGCTCGTCGAGCACCTGCCGGCCGACCGGGTACGGGGGATCGTCGGCCCCTGGTCCCACCAGTACCCGGACCGCGGCCTGCCGCCCGGCCCGGCGATCGGCTTCCTCCAGGAGACCCTGCGCTGGTGGGACCAGCACCTCAAGGGCGTCGACACCGGCGTCATGCGAGAACCCCTCCTGAGGGCCTACATCGGCGACTCCCACCCCCCGGCCACCGTCCTCGACACCCTGCCCGGCCGCTGGGTCGGCGAGCCCGCCTGGCCCTCCCCGCACGTGACGACGGTGGCGTACGGCCTTCAGGGCGCCCCCGTCCTGGTCCGTTCCCCGCAGCACACGGGCGTGGACGCCGGCCGTTTCCGCCCCGTCGGCAACGACGCCGACCTGCCGCCGGACCAGCGGGAGGAGGACGCCCGTTCGGCCTGTTTCGAGTTCGCGACGGGCGAGGAGACGTGGGTCCTCGGGCGGCCGCGGGTGCGGCTCAGGGTGACCTCGGAGGTGTCGCGCGGGCAGGTCGTCGCGCGGCTCTGCGATGTCGCCCCGGACGGGTCGTCGACGCTCGTCACGCGAGGGGTGCTGAACCTCTCGGCCCGCCACGGACAGGACCGGACGGTGCCCTGGGAGCCCGGGGCGACGCAGGAGGTGGCCTTCGAGCTGAACGGCATCGGGCACGCCTTCCCGCCCGGTCACCGCATCCGGCTCGCCGTCTCCTCGGCGTACTGGCCGTGGATCTGGCCGCAGCCGGGGTCGCAGGCCGGATTCACCCTGGAGCCGGCGGGCAGCTTCCTCGAACTGCCGGTACGCGCGCGGGAAGCGGCCTCGGACATCGCCTTCGAGGAGCCGGAGCAGTCCGGGCCGCTCGACGTCACCCGCGGCGTAGCCGCTGACGGATGGAGCCCCGCGACTTTGGACGAACCCCGCCCCGAGCGCCTGGTCGTCCGTGACGTGGCCAAGGGCGAGTGGCGTCTGGAGGTCGACCCCCGGTACGGCGGCACGCGCGTGTACCCCGACGGCCTGGAGATCACCGAGGACGCGCTGGAGACGTACACGATCGACGAGCAGGACCCCCTGTCCGCCCGCACCCGCTCGGACTGGACGATCCGGCTGCACCGCCCCGAGCTCGCCTGGGACACCACCGTCCGCACCCGCGCGGAGATCACCTGCGACAGGACGGACTTCCACACCTCCGACGAGGTCGTGTGCACCGCCGGCGATGAGGTGGTCTTCCACCGGACGTGGGAGAAGCGGATCCCACGCACGGCCGGTTGAAGACGAGTTGGGCTTTCCTGACCGTTTTACCCCTCTTGCGCTCGGCTGTGATGTGGCCCACTCGCGGGGGTGGACCGGCATGGATGCGGAATCCGTCGATCCGCCTTTTCCTTTGCGCGAGTTGAGGTTGGCGAACGCAAAGGATCAAGCGCCTCAAATGCCTCTTTCCAAGGTCAATAGGCACCGCATGTGAATTCGCCACTTGTTCCGGACATGTGCTCTCGCATACGTTCCCGGCCTGTCGGGCGGACGCCGAATCCTGCCACCACCCGACAACACCCACCTAGCACCACGGCAGGAGCGGGGGAACCAGGTAAGTCGCCGGACCGGACGTCTTCGGACATACCGGCACGGCTTGGGGTGAAGTCGCGCCTTTCGCAGGCGTGGCCGGGCAGCTCCCGCCCGAACCCGACAGCTCACCTCGCAGGCGACGGAGAGGAACTTCGCCATGTCTGCTGCCGCTCAGCACCGCCGTACCCGCACCAGCCGTCTCGCCCGCAAACTCGCCGTCGCCGGCACCGGAGTCGCCGTCCTCGCGCTGCCGCTCATCGGCGCGAGCAGCGCGTCCGCGGCCACCCCGACCGTGCAGACCGCCACCACGCTCGGCTACTCCAACACCCTCGACGGCTGGATCCGGGCCTCCCTCGCCGTCATGGCGGAGCACGGGATTCCCGGCTCCTACGACGGGATCTACCGCAACGTCATACGCGAGTCCTCCGGCAACCCCTACGCCATCAACCTCTGGGACTCCAACGCCGCGGCCGGCACGCCCTCCAAGGGCCTGCTCCAGGTGATCGACCCGACCTTCAACGCGTACCACGTGGCCAACACCTCGTGGGACCCGTACGACCCGGTCGCCAACATCACCGCGGCCTGCAACTACGCGGCCCAGCGGTACGGGTCCATCGACAACGTGTTCGGCGCGTACTAGGAACTACGCCCGCGGGAAGAGCCTTTCGAGGACGACGGCGATGCCGTCGTCCTCGTTCGACAGGGTGACCTCGTCGGCCACGGCCTTGAGTTCGGGGTGGGCGTTGGCCATCGCCACCCCGCGGGCCGCCCAGTCGAACATCGGGATGTCGTTGGGCATGTCCCCGAAGGCGATCGTCACCTCGGGCCCCAGTCCCAGGTGTTCGGCGGCCAGCGCGAGGCCGGTCGCCTTGGTGATGCCGCATGGCTGGAGTTCGACGGTCCCGGGGCCCGACATGGTGACCGTCGCCAGCGAACCCACCACCGAGCGGGCCGTGACCGCCAACTCGTCGTCGGACAGGTAGGGGTGGCGCAGCAGCACCTTGCTGATCGGCTCGCACCACAGGTCGTCGCGCCGGCCGACCCGTACCGCGGGCAGGGTCGGATGGGGCATCAGATAGCCCGGTTCGATGAGGGTGAGTCCCTCGACACCGTCCTGGTCCACGGCCGCGTACACCTGCCCGACCTCGGCCTCGATCTTGCCCAGCGCGGTCTCGGCCAGCTCCCGGTCCAGGGTCACCGACCAGAGCAGACGGTCCGCGCCGGCGTCGTACACCTGCGCGCCCTGTCCGCACACCGCGAGCCCCGTACTGCCGAGGTCGTCGAGCAGCGGCCGCACTCTGGGCGCCGGCCGGCCCGTCACGACGAGATGCCGGGCCCCGCCCGCGGCCACCCGTGCGAGCGCGGCCAACGACCGGTCGGAGAGGGTGTCGTCGGTCCGCAGCAGCGTTCCGTCCAGGTCAGTGGCGATCAGTGAATATGCGGAAGAGGCGGCCATGATCAGAGAATACGGATGGTTGGCCCCTGCGACTCGACGCGAACCGGACGGCTGCTGCTTTCACATGCGTTGACGGCAGTTCCGGTTCCTGGGTGCGGCGGCACGGCACGAACACGGCCGGCGGGCCCCGGCGGGAGCGGCCCGAAACCCTCGGCCGGTCGCCGACTTTCACCAGTACCAGCGGATCCTGGTGAGGGCCGCGAGCCCGCTTGTGCTCTTCGGCGGCGTCCTCCCCGGCCGCCCCACGGACCGAGGGGCCCCCGGCTCCGGCCGACGCCTGCCGGACGCGCCGACGGGCCCCGCGCCCGGGCCGCCCCCCCTCGGCGCCTCTCGCGGAGCGCTACGCCGAGTCCCGGACCACCAGTTCCGTCGGGAGGATCACTCCTGCCGTGTCCTCGCCCGCGATCTGGGCGAGGAGCATGCGGACCATCTCGGCGCTGATGCGGTCGAAGGGCTGGCGCATGGTGGTGAGCGCGGGGGCGATGGCGGTCGCCGCCGGGGAGTCGTCGAAGCCGCCGACAGCGATGTCATCGGGGACCGAACGCCCGGCCTGCTGAAGAACGCCCACCACACCCAGGGCCATGAGGTCCGAGGCGACGAACACCGCGTCCATGTCCGGGGCCTGGGCCAGCAGGCGGCGGGCCGCCCGTTCGCCGCCGCTGCGCCGGAAGTCGCCCTCGACGACGAGCGAGGGGTCGTAGGGCAGGCCCGCCTCGGCGAGCATGTCCCGGTAGCCGGCCAGCCGGTCGGGGCCGCCCGGCATGTCGAGCGGCCCGGTGACCATGCCGACGCGGCGCCGGCCGCCGGCGAGGAGATGACGGACCATGTCCTGCGCGCCCTCGCGGTCGGCGGCGGCCACGTAACTCACCTTGGTGCCCCGCCCTATCGGCTTGCCGCAGACCACCAACGGGATCCCGGCGTCGTGCAGTTCGGCCGCGACCGGGTCACCGCTGTGGTTGGAGAGCAGCAGCACCCCGTCGACGTGGCCCGAGGTGATGTACCGGGTCAGCCGGCGCCGGTCGTCGTCGCTCTCGGCCAGCATCAGCAGCAGCGGGATGTCGTGCTGGGCGAGCCGCTCGGTGCAACCCCGCAGCAGGACGTTGAAGTTGGGGTCCTCGAAGAACTTCTCCTGCGGCTCGGTCAGCAGGAACGCCACCGAGTCCGACCGGCCCGTACTGAGGCTGCGGGCATGCCGGTTGACCACGTAACCGGTCTTCCTGATGGCGGCCTCGACCGCCCGCCGGGCGGCGGGCGAGACGTAGTGGCCGCCGTTCAGGAAGCGGGAGACGGTGCCCCGCGAGACGCCCGCCTCCCGGGCCACGTCGTGGATGGTCGGTGGCTTGCGGCGTCCGTTCGCGGTGGTGGTCATGTTCCTCGTTCGGAGACGTTCGTGAAGGGGAGCCCGGGGCCTCAGGCCTTGACCGATCCGCTCATCAGGTCCAGCGACCAGAACCGCTGGATCACCAGGAAGAGCCCGATCAGCGGAAGGATCGCGAGCAGACACCCGGTGATGACCAGGGTGTACAGCGCGGGCTGCGAGGCGCCCTGGGCGAGCAGCGTGTACAGGCCGAGGGTGATCGGGAACTTCTCGTCGTCCGCCAGCATGACGAAGGGCAGCAGGAAGTTGTTCCAGATGCCGACGAACTGGAAGAGGAACACCGTGATCAGGCCGGGCATCATCATCGGTACGGCGATCCGCGAGAAGATCCTCCACTCGCTCGCGCCGTCCATCCGGGCCGCCTCCATGAGCTCGGCGGGCACCGACGCGGCCGCGTAGATGCGGACCAGGTAGACGCCGTACGGCGACAGGATCGACGGCAGCAGCATCGACCAGTACGAGTCGGCCATGCCGAGCTTCGACAGCAGCAGGTACTGCGGTACGGCCAGCACGATGGACGGCACCAGGACCCCGGCCAGGATCATCTTGAAGATGGCCTCACGGCCGCGGAAGCTGTAGCGGCCGAGCGCATAGCCGCCGGCGGCGGAGACCGCGGCGGAGAGCAGGGCGCCGAGACCGGCGTAGAAGGCCGAGTTGGCCATCCACCGCCAGAAGATGCCGTCGCGGTAGGCGGTCAGGTCGCTCAGGTTCTGGAAGAAGCCGCTGCCCGGGGCGAAGGTGAAGGTGGAGAAGAGCTCCGACCGGTCCTTGGTCGCCGCGACGACCACCCAGGCGATGGGGATCAGGCAGTACAGCGCGCCGAGGATCAGCACGAGCGTGGGCACCCACGCGGTGCGGCGGCCGCCCTTGGACGTGGCGGTGAGGGTGAGCGGGGTCATGCCCGGTCCTCCCGGGTGTGGCGGTCGGAGACGCGCAGCAGGGTGAAGGAGAGGAGATACGTGGCCAGGGCCAGGACGACCGCGGTGGCGGAGGCGCCGTAGATGTCGGACTGGAGGAAGGCCTTGTCGTAGATGGCCATCAGGGGGCTCCACGAGCTGGGCAGGCCGTTGGTGAGCGGCTTGAGGGCCATCGGCTCGGTGAAGACCTGGAGAGTGGCGATCACCGAGAAGAAGAAGGTGAGCACCAGGGAGGGCATCACGATCGGGATCTTGATCTTCAGGGCGATGCCCAGGTCGGTCGCGCCGTCGAGCCTGGCCGCCTCGTAGATGTCCGGCGGGATCGCCCTGAGGGCGGTGTAGATGACGATCATGTTGAAGCCGGTGCCGCCCCAGACCGCGATGTTCGCGAAGGAGAGGTACAGGTTGCCGCCGTCGAACAGGTCGGGCTGCGGGAGGCCGAACTTGTCCAGCAGGTAGTAGAAGGGGCTGACGTCCGGCAGGTACAGGAAGCCCCACATGAGCGCGGCGATGATGCCCGGCACCGCGTACGGCAGGAAGATCATCAGCCGGGCGAAGGGCGCGCTGCGCGCCTTGGGCGTGTCCAGCATCAGCGCGAACAGCAGGGCGAGGCCGAGCATGGTCGGGATGACGATGAGGCCGTATCCGAAGGCCCGCAGCACGCTGTGGCCGAACTCGGAGTCGTTCAGGACGTCGGTGTAGTTGCCGATGCCGTTCCAGACCTGCTGCCGGGCGCCCTTGCCGAGCCCGATCCCCTTGACCTGCACCCGGTGCAGGCTCAGCCAGATCGCGTACCCGATGGGCACGACGGTGAAGGCGGCGAAGAGGGTGAGGGTGGGCACCAGGAACCAGTACGGTGCGCTGCGGCCACGGCGGCGGGGGCGGCTGGGGCGGACGGACTGGGCGGTGCCGGTGCCGTCCGCCAAGGGCGCGACCTCGGTGAGGTCGGCGCCCTTGAGCGGAGCGCTGGTCATGCCTCGGTCACCTCGAAGCCCTGCTTCTTCATGTCGGCGAAGGTCTTCGACTGCACGGTGGCGAGGGCGGAGTCGAACTGGGTCTCCTTCTTCGCCTTGGTGGCCTTGCCGAAGGCGTCCTGGAAGGTGGTGTAGGCCGTGTTGACGTTGGGGCCCCAGGCCGCGGCGGCGGTGGTCGCGGCGATCTCGCCGGCGGTGGTGTAGAAGTCCGCCTGGTTCGAGAAGAACTCCGGCGTGGTCAGGACGTCCCCGGACTGGCCCTTCGTGGCGGCCGGGTAGATCGCGACCTCCTTGACCAGGGCGGCAAGCGCCTCCGGGTCGGTGTTGAGCCAGGTGGCGAACTTGGCGGCGGCCTCCGCGTGCTTGGAGTCGGTGGAGACGCCGGTGGAGGAACCGCCCCAGCTGCCGGTGACGTTGTCGCCGGACTTCCACTGCGGCAGCGGGGCCATGCGCCACTTGCCCTTGGTGTCGGGGGCGGAGGAGACCAGCACCCCGGGCGCCCAGACGGCGGAGACCCAGGCGAGGTGGGTGCCCTTGTTGAGGGCGTTGTTCCAGGCCGGGGTGTACATCGGCTGGTTGTCGACGACTCCCTCCTGCACGAGCCCGCCCCAGAACTCGGCGACCTTCTTGGTGGCCGCGTCGTCGATGCCGACGGTCCACTTGCCGGACGGGTCGACGGTCCACCAATTGCCGCCGGCCTGCTGGGAGAGGCCCGCGAAGAGACCGGGGTCGTTGGCGGAGAAGGTGGTCAAGTAGGCGTCCGGGACGGCCTTCTTGGCGGCGCGGGCGGTCTCCGCGAACTCCGTCCAGGTCTTCGGCACGGTGAGGCCGTGCTTCTTGAAGAGGTCCTCGCGGTAGTAGAACATCAGCGGCCCGGAGTCCTGCGGGATCGCGTAGAGCGCGTCCGTGCCGAGGGTGACCATGCCCCACAGGCCCTCGGCGAACTCGGACTTGGTGTCACCGGCGTACTTGGAGATGTCGGCGAGGACGTCGTTGGAGACCAGGGTGGGCAGCGACTGGTACTCGACCTGGATCAGGTCGGGGGCGTGGCCGGCCTTCTTCGCGGTGATCAGCTTGGAGAGGATCTCCTGACCGCTGGCCTGCTTGGACACCGTGACCGTGATGTCCGGGTTCTTCTTGTTCCAGATCGCGGCGACCTTCTCCATGTTCGGCGCCCACGACCAGTAGGTCAGCTTGACGGGCCCGCTGCTCTCGCCGGAGTCCTTGTCGTCGGAACCGCCGCAGGCGGCGAGGGTGCCCGTGAGGCCGAGGGCTGCGGCCCCGGCGAGGATGGTGCGCCTGCTGATCTGGCGGCGGTTGATCGACATCTTCATCTCCCCTGACTTGGAACCAGCCGGTCTCGAGACGTCGCGCGTTCGCGGCAACCGCCGTGGGGGGAGGTTCTGCGGACGTGACCGAGAGGCTGTGCGCGAGGGCCGCGCGGCTCTGTGATCGTGCACAGTAGAGAATTGTTTCGGCCCCTTGTCAATGGCGGGTGCGTGGGGTTACCTACTTGTTGCTCGCCCAGGACAGGGGTGAGGGGAGCTGTGCACGATCACAGAAAATGAGGGTTTTCTGAGTCGTCACGCGGTTCACCGGCTCCCTTCACTCCGCTCCTCGACATCTCCCCGGCCGTCCCCCGGCCGCCCTGGCCACCGCAGAGCCGGTATCTCCGTGGCCGTCCGCGAAAGGACCCTTTGACATGCGCAGACGCAGTGTTCTCACCGCTGCCGGAGCCGCCGCGCTGGCCGTTCCCGTGCTGGGGGGCGCGCCGGCCGCCGCGGCACCCGCCACCGCGGCACCCGCCACCGGCGCGCCGGCCGCCGGTCGGCGGGGCTGTCTGGACATCCGGGGGGCGGACATCTCCTCGCTGCCGAAGAACGAGGACCACGGCGCGGTGTACCGCACCGCCGACGGTCACCGCGCGGACCCGATCCGTCTGATCGCGCAGGCCGGGGTCACCCACGCCCGTCTCAAGGTGTGGGTGAACCCGGCCGACGGCTACAACACCAAGGCGCACATCCTGCCGCTCGCCCGCCGCCTCAAGCGGGCCGGGGTCGGCGTCTGGATCGACTTCCACTACTCCGACAGCTGGGCCGACCCGGCGCACCAGACCAAGCCGGCCGCCTGGGCGGGCCTGGACGTGGCGGGCCTGGCGAGGGCGGTGTACGACCACACGGCCGACGTCCTCGGTGCGCTGAAGCGGCAGGGCACCCCGGCCCAACTGGTGCAGATCGGCAACGAGCTGAACGGCGGCCTGATCTGGCCCGAGGGCAACTGGGAGCACTTCGACAACATGACCGCCTTCCTCAAGGCCGGTCTGAGCGCGGCCCGCGACACCACCCCGCGCGTCCGCACGATCCTGCATCTGGCGAACGGCGGCGACAACGGGCTGTACCGCTGGTGGTTCGACAACGTGGTGTCGTACGGCGTCGACTTCGACATCATCGGGCTCTCGTACTACCCGTTCTGGCACGGCCCGATCGCGGACGCGGCCGCCAACATGGCGGACATCACGGCGCGTTACGGCAAACCGTGCGTAATAGCCGAGACGGCGTACCCGTTCACGCTGGAGAGCGAGGACGGCGTCAACGACATCATGAACAGCCCCTCGCAGCTGACCGACGGTTTCCCCGCCACCCCGGAGGGCCAGGCCGCGTGGCTGCGCACGGTGGCCGACCTCGCCGCCGGCGTCCCGGACGGGCAGGGCCTCGGCTACTGCTACTGGGAAGGCCTGTGGACCTACCGCGCGGGCAGCGGCTGGGACCCGACGGACCCGTCCGCGGGCAACGCGTGGGAGAACCTGGCGCTGTTCGACTTCGGGGACAGGGCACTGCCGGGGCTGCGGACGCTGGGGCGTTACCGGTCGTAGGCGGGGTTCGTGGGGGGGGGAGAGAGAGCCGGGCCACGTCTCGCGGGGCGGTCGGGTTACCCGTAGCGGGAGCCGGGGCCTCGGCACCTGTGTACGAGGACCAGGGGGTGTCGGGCGCCCACACCCCGCAGGCCGCGGGGGCGGGCCGGACGACCCGACTCGGGACGCCGGAGGGGGCCCTGTCGCTCGTACGCGAGGGGACCCGCGAGGTAGAAGAGGCCCCACCTCGCAGGCCACGGGGGCAGACCAGCCCCGCCGCCCGTACACGAGGACGGCAGGGCGGACCGGCCCACACCCGGCAGGCCGCGCGGACCGACCGGGCTCCCCACCGCAGGACACCCGGGCCCTGTCGCCCGTATCCGAGGACCGCGGGGTGGACCCGCCCCGCGCCCCGCAGGCCACGCGGACCGACCGGGCTACCCGTCGCAGGACACCGGAGCCCCGCCCCCCCGTACACAAGGACCGCAGGACGTACCGGGCAGCCATACGCCGCAGGCCGCGGGGGCGGGCCGGACGACCCGCCGTAGGACAGCCCCGCCGCCCGTACACGAGGACGGCAGGGCGGACCGGCCCACACCCGCAGGCTACGCGGGCAAACCGGTCCACCCTCCGCAGGACACCCGGCCCCTGTCGCCCAGACACGAGGGGCACGGGGTGGACCGGCCCCCGCCCCGCAGGCCGCTCGCGCCGAGCGGGCTACCCGCCGCCAGACACCGGAGCCCCGACCCCCGTACACAAGGACCGCAGGACGTGCCCGCACACCCAGGGCAGGTCCCTCGCGGCTGGAGTACCTCCGCGGCTAGCCGTGGGCCGTCGCCAGGTGTCGGGCCAGGCGTGGGGAGGCGAACTCCGTGCCGCACACGAAGCGCATCACCGGGCCGTAGGAGGCCGCCGCCGGCAGGCCCGTGAAGTACAGGCCCGGCACGGAGGAGACGTACCCGGCGCCGAGCCTGGGCGTGCCCCGGCTGACCGCGAGGGCCGCGCGCAGTTCATGGCCGAGGAAGTCCATCGCGGCGAGGTCGACGCGGTAGCCGGTGGCGGCGATGACGTGGTCGGCGTCGAGGCGGTCCATCGCGCCGGTGTGGGTGAGGACGTCCAGGGCCGGGTGGCCGTCGGCCGCGTCCGCCTTGAGGATCCGGTCCACCTCGGTGACCTGCACCTTGCCCTCGAAGCGGTCGCGCAGCCACCACGCGCCGAGCGGGCCGAGGACCCGCCGGACCAGGTAGTGGCGGGTGCCGGCCGGGAGCCGGCGGTAGGGGTGCGGGTAGTAGGTCAGGGCCCACAGCGACCAGGCGCGGCCGAAGGGCGACTCCGGGCGCAGCCTCGGCTGCTTCCACGGCGGGGCGCCGAAGTCCACGCTGCCGCGTCCGCGTGCCACCACCCTGACCTGGGCGCCCGCCTCCGCCGCGAGGACGGCCGTCTCCAGCGCGGACTGGCCGGCGCCGACGACGATGAGCTCCTTGCCGGAGTACCGGCTGAGGTCGTGGTGCTGGGAGCTGTGGGAGACCGGGGCGGTGGGGGCGGGGCCGTCGGGTGCGGCGGCGGACAGTTCCGAGGGCAGGTGGGAGAGCCCCGAGAGACCGGTGGCGACGACGACCGCCCGCGCGGTGAACGACTCCCCCGAGTCGAGCTTGAGCTGGAAGCCGCCCCGCTCGCTGCGGTCCACGGACACCACCCGCACCTGTTCCAGCTGGGGCACCAGCTTCTGCTGGAACCACTGGCCGTAGGCGATGAAGGTCTCCACGGGGATGATGTCCTCGTCGGTCACCAGCCGGCGGATGCCCGCCGCGTCGCAGTAGTCGACGAGGGTGTGCCCGGGCTGCGGCGCGTCCAGGTTGGAGGCGGCCGGAGTGGACTTGAGGAGCATGCCCGCGGGCATGCTGTCGCGCCAGCTGACCATGGGGTCGCCGAAGACGCGCACGGGGATGCCGCGCGCCTGCAGATGGGCCGCGGTCGACAGGCCGAAGGGCCCGGCGCCGATGACTGCTACCGGTTGGATCACGAAGTCCCTCCCCAGGACGTTCACTTCGTCACTTCGTGGTGGTGCGGGTGGTGCGGGTGGTGCCACTGTTCACCTGGCCGTAGTGGTGCGGCTGTTCACCTGGTCGTGCCGCCGCGGCGGTTGGTGCGCCACAGCTGGTAGAGATGTTTCGCGCCGGGCCGTACGAAGCGCCCGAGCATGGTGAGGAACGGCAGCGGGTCGTCACCCGCGAACCAGGCCAGTTCGGTCCCGCTGGGCCGCACCGGCGCGTGCGGGGTCGTATAGCCGCTGCGGCGGTAGGCGAGCAGGGCGGGCAGGTCGATGTTCTCCACGACATAGCGGTGACCGGCCCGCTGTTCCCCCTCCGGAACGGCCCGCCCGGTCAGGTCCAGGTGCATGGCGCGGACGACGTCCACGCCCGACTCGCTCTCGAAGAGCCGGAACTGGGCGCCCATGCGGGGGTTGAAGTCGAGCAGTTTGTACTGACCGTCGCGCCGGTCGAAGCGCAGGTCGAGGTCGATGATGCCGGTGTAGCCGATCTGTTTGACGAAACGTGCGGCGAGGTCCGCGAGTTCCGGGTTGTCGACGACGTACGCGTTGGCCGTCATGCCCGCGTGCGGCGGCCAGGAGCGCACCTTGACGCCGGTGAACAGGGCCAGCGGGGTGGAGTTGTCGTCGAAGTAGGCGTGCACGATCCAGTCCTCCGCCTCCTCTCGTGGCAGGTATTCCTGGAGGATCACCCCGGGCCGCTCGCCCCAGTCACGGGCGAGGGCGAGCAGCCCTTCACGGGTGGTGATACGCGTGGTGCCGCCCACCGCGGGCCGTCGGCGCCGTACGAACGCCTCGCGGTTCTTGGCCACCACCGGGAAGCGGGCCGTCTCGGCGAAGGCCACGATGTCGTCGTACGACTGCGGGAAGGCGGCCTGCGGGCTGGCGATCCCGTGTTCCACGCACAGTTCGTGCAGGCCCTGTTTGCTGGCCAGCCGGCGGGTGAGGCCGGGCTCCACGCGCGGGAAGAGGAACCGGCCGAAGAGGTCGCTCTGGTGCTCGGCGATCAGGACCGCCGCCTCCTCGTCGGTCGGGACGAGGACCGCGGGGCGGCCGATGCGGCGCCCGATCCGGATCAGTCCCTCGACCAGCCGACCGGGGTCCTCGGTGCCGGTCGTCGGCCAGACGAAGGCGCGGGTGAGATAGCGGGAGGCGGCCGCGGGTGTGTATCGGTCCTCCGTGATGGCGTACACGGGTACACCGAGGCGGCCCAGACTGCGGATCGCGCCGACTCCCCCGTGGTGCAGGGGGTAGTCGCCGAACTTGACGATCAGGGCCGGCACCTCACGGTCGGCCTTGAACGGCACACTGCTCGCGCTTTTGGCCACAGTCCCCCCACGCGTCCCCCCACGGACGCGACCCCACCCATCCCGTCCGTGCTCGCAAAGGACGCTAAGCCGGAATGGAAGCCTCCGACCGTCCCTTAACAGGACATTGCTAACTCTTTAGCCACATCGCCAACCCTTCAGACACTCCCGTGACCGGCGACTCGGCCGTAACGTGTGGCCCGACCACCCGGACCGCAACGTGTGCCGCGACCACCTGGTCAGCACGGCATGCGCGAGAGTGAGGCAGCACCCCATGCCCCCCTTCGATGTCCCCTTCGACCTGCCCGAGGGCGACCCCTTCGGCCCGCACAACCTGCCGTACGGCGTCTTCTCGCCCTCGGGCTCGGCCGACCGGACCGTCGGCGTCCGGCTCGGCGACCACGTCCTCGACGCGGGCGCGGCCGCCGCGGCCCTCGGCTCCCCGTACGTCTCGCTGCTCGCCCGGCCCTCCCTCGGCCCGCTGCTCGCCGCCGGCCGCACGGCCTGGTCGGACGTGCGGCGCGCGCTGACCGCGTGGGTGACGGTGCCGGCGCACCAGGAGGCGATCGCGGGCCTCTTCCACCCGCTGTCGTCGGTCGACCTCCACCTCCCCTTCGAGGTCGCGGACTACGTCGACTTCTACGCCTCCGAGAACCACGCGCGAAACGTCGGCCAGATCTTCCGCCCGGACGCGGCGGACTCCCTGACCCCCAACTGGAAGCACCTGCCGATCGGTTACCACGGCCGCTCGGGCACGGTGGTGGTCTCGGGCACGGACGTCGTCCGGCCCTCGGGGCAGCGGAAGGCCGTTTCTGATGCCGCTCCCGTCTTCGGGCCGTCCGTGCGGCTCGACATCGAGGCGGAGGTCGGCTTCGTGGTCGGGGTGCCGTCCGAGCTGGGCCGGCCGGTCGGGCTCGGCGACTTCCGGGAGCACGTCTTCGGACTGTGCCTGCTCAACGACTGGTCCGCGCGGGACATCCAGGCCTGGGAGTACGTCCCTCTCGGACCGTTCCTCGGCAAGTCCTTCGCCACGTCGGTGTCGGCGTGGATCACCCCGCTGGACGCGCTGGAGGAGGCGCGGGTGGCACCGCCGGAGCGGACGCACGAGCTGTTGCCGTATCTGGACGACTCCGCCTCCGACGTCGAGCGGGGGGGCTACGACCTGCGGATCTCCGTCGCGATCAACGGCCATGTGGTGTCGGAGCCGCCCTTCTCGACCATGTACTGGACGGCGGCCCAGCAGTTGGCGCACATGACGGTGAACGGGGCCTCGCTCAGGACGGGTGACCTGTACGGCTCGGGGACGGTGAGCGGGCCCTCCGCCGCCGAGCGGGGGTCGCTGCTGGAGCTGACCTGGAACGGACGGGACGCGCTGGAACTCCCCGACGGGAAGCGGACGTTCCTGGAGGACGGGGACGTGGTGACGCTGTCGGCGTGGGCTCCCGGTCCGGACGGGGTCCGGGTGGGGCTCGGGGACGTGGTGGGACGAGTGGTGTCCGGGGACGTGTGAGGCGTCCGGAGCCGTTCGAGCCCTGCCGCGGGGCCTCCACTCACGGCATACTGGCGGCGGGCGGCATGCGTGGGACGACGTGTCGACCGCCCAGCAGCGCCTCACCACACCGCCCCACCTCCCCTGTCTCCGATCAGGATCCGGAGCCCGTGGCATGACTCTCTGCCTGCTCCTGCTGAGCACCGTCGCCGTCGCGGCCGCCGTGCCGGTGCCGCGCGCGCTCACCCGGGCCGCGTGGCCCGAACGGGAACCGGTGGTGGGGCTGTGGGTGTGGCAGTGCCTGGTCGCCACGGTGCTGCTGTGCTGTCTGACCGCGCTGGTGCTGGGCGCGGCGGCGGTCTTCCACACGGTCCGCGACCATGTGTTCGCCCCGGCGCCGCCGGCCGTGACCGCGGCGTACGACCTGTCGGCCGCGCCGGTCTGGGCGGTCGCCTCCACCCTCCTGCTGGCGGCCGGGGCCGCCTGGACCACGGCGATGCTGGCCCGTGAACTGGTCGAGGCCCGTCGGCGCCGCGGCGCCGCGCGTGAGCATCTGCGGGAGCGCGCGCCGGACCTGCCGGCCGGGCTGGGGACGGCGACGCGCGGTCCGCTGCTGGTGCTGGAGGACGAGTACCCGGACGCCTGGTGGATGCCGGGGAGTCCGCCGCAGCTGATCGTGACGACCGGCGCGCTGCACCGGCTGACCGACCACCAGCTGGACGCGGTCCTCACCCACGAGCGCGGGCACGCCCGGGCCCGCCACGACTGGCTGCTCCATCTGTCGACCGCGCTGGCCACCGGGTTTCCGCGGGTGCCGCTGTTCGCCCACTTCTGCGACCAGACGCACCGGCTGGTGGAGCTGGCGGCGGACGACACGGCGTCGCGGCGGTGCGGGCATCTGACGACGGCGCTGGCGCTGATCGAGCTGAACCAGCATCGGGGGGTGCTGTCGTGTGCGTCCAGTCATCGGTTGCTGGGTGAGCGGGTGGATCGGTTGCTGGAGCCGCCGCCGCGGTTGCTGCGCAGGCAGCGGGCGCTGACGTCTGCGACGGCTGCGCTGGTGCCGTTGTTGCCGTTGTTGATCGTTTTCGGGCCGGGGTTGTCGGCGCTGGCGTAGGGCGGTCGATTGTCGGCTGCCGGCCGGTGGGGGCTTGTCGCGCCCACGCGGCGGAGCCGCATATCGACACAGCCCCGCGCCCCTGGGCAGGCCGCACACCCCGCGCTTGCCTCGCCAGGTGGCACATCTCACCCCACAGACCAAAAAACCACAGGTCAGACCCGGATCCGTCACACCGTCAGGTGGCGCAACAATCCGGCAACACTGGATTTCCTACCAGCTCGGTATGGTTCCAGCCATGCCATCCACCGACCGTATCCGGGACCACGCCGGCCAGGGCGCGACCACCGTCGCCGCCCGTGCCCGGCGCCGGCTGCGCGCGGACCAGGCACGACAGCTCGCCGACCTCCTCCGCCATCAGATCCTCACCGGCGGCTTCGAAAGCGGCAGCCTGCCCCACGAGACGACCCTGGCCGCCGACTACCGCGCCTCCCGCAACACGGTCCGCCAAGCCCTGGACCTGCTCCGCGCGGAGGGCCTGGTCGAGCGCCTGCCCGGCGTCGGCACCGTGGTCGTCGGCCGGAAGTACCCCCACGGCCTGGACCGTCTGATGGGCCTCGCGGAAACCCTGCGCGAACACGGCACGGTCACCAACGAGGTACGCACCATGGGCCCCGCCCCGGCCCCCCACCCGGTGGCCCGGCGCCTCCAGGTCACCCCGGGCGCCGATGTCCTCTACATCGAACGTCTGCGCCGCCTGAACGGCCTGCCCCTCTCCCTCGACCTCACCTACATCCCGCTCGACCTCGGCACCGCCCTGCTCGGCGCCGACCTGGAGAACACCGACGTCTTCCGCCTCCTGGAGACGATCACCGGACAGGGCCTCGGCCACGCCGAGATCACCCTGGAGGCGGTGAACGCCGACACGCACTCCGCCGCCGTACTGGAGGCCCCGCGCGGGGCGGCCGTCCTCATGCTGGAACGCCTCACGCACCTCGCCGACGGCCGTCCGGTCGACCTGGAGTTCATCCGCTTCCGCGGCGACCGCATCACCATGAGCGGCCTGCTGCACCGCTCCCTCTGACCTCTTTCCGAGCCGTTTCCTGGAGACAGCCATGCCCTTGGTGCCCCAGCGGGCCGACGTGCCCGTGACCATCGACGAGTCGAAGTGCATCGACGGCTGCACGCTCTGCGTGGACATGTGCCCGCTGGACTCCCTGGCCATCGACAACAGCAGCGGCAAGGCCTACATGCACGTCGACGAGTGCTGGTACTGCGGCCCGTGCGCGGCCCGCTGTCCCACCGGAGCCGTCACGGTCAACATGCCCTATCTGCTCCGGTGAGAGGTCTCGAACTCCCATGAAACACACATCAGTTGTCGCCACCCTGCTGTTGCTGGCGCCGCTGACGGCCTGCGGCAGCGCCCAGGCGGGCGACGGCTCCACGGTCACCGTCACCGTCGGCTACCAGTCCAGGACCATCAACACGGTCACCGCCGGCACCCTGCTGCGCTCCCTCGGCTACTTCGAGAAGGAACTCAACTCGCTGCACGACGGCAGGACCTACAAGGTCGACTGGCAGGACTACGCCACCGGCGCCCCCATCACCGCCCAGATGACCGCCGGGAAGATCGACATCGGCTCGATGGGCGACTTCCCGCTCCTCATCAACGCGGCCCGCGGCAAGCAGCTCGGCAAGCCCACCCATCTGGTCTCGGTCACCGGCTACAACCTGCGCGGCGGCCTGAACACGATCGTCACCTCCCCGGACTCCAAGCTCGCCTCGCTCGCCGATCTGCGCGGCAAGAAGGTCTCCACCAGCGTCGGCTCGGCCGCCGACGGAACCCTCGTCCGCGCCCTCCAGCGCGCCGGCATCGATCCCGACAAGGGCATCGAGAAGCTCAACCAGCAGCCCGCGGTGGGTGCCTCGGCCCTGACGGCGGGCAGTACGGACGCGCTCTCGCAGTTCGTCGCCTGGCCGGGACTGCTCACCTACCAGGGCAAGGCGAAGGCCCTCTACGACGGTGCCGAGCTCAACCTCCCGACCTTCCACGGTGTCACCGCCCGCGAGGACTTCGCCGAGAAGCGCCCGGCGGTCCTGGAGGCGTTCCTCAAAGCCCAGGCCGAGGCCACCGACTACCTCCACGACCACCCGGTCGCCGCCGCCGAGTCGGTCGCGAAGGCCACCGGCCTGCCCGCCGAGGTCGTCTACCTCTACAACGGCGACCACGGCATCTCCACCTTCGACCCGGCCGTCAAGCCGCAGCTGGTCTCCGCGCTGAAGCAGGACGTCTCGGTGCTGAAGGCGGCCAAGCTGACCGGTGACATCGACGTGGACTCCTTCGTCGACGACCAGTACGTCAGGAAGGCCCTCGGGGCCGGTTACGCGGCCCGCCTCGCCGCCGCTCCCGCCGCCTCCGCGAGCGAGGTCTGGCCCAAGGGCGCCTCCGCCACGCAGAGCTTCAAGACGCCTTCGGAGCTGCTGGCGTACGTCTCCGCGCACCGGAACGGCATCCGCGGCGCCTACGTCCCCGACGCCACCACCGGCACCCTCTGGTTCGCCGACAAGGCGATCTGGGTGGCCGACGGCGACCAACTGCTGCCCTTCGTCGCCCCGGAGACCGCGCGGGCGTACGTCTCCGCGCACGGCGGCGCCCGGGTCATCACATACGCCGACGCGCTGGAGCGGGCGTCGTGAGCCGGCCCCTGCCGAAAGCCGGCCGGTACGCGCTCAGGGCGGCCTCCCTGGCGATCGCCCTCGGCGTGTGGCAGCTGCTGACCAGCCTCGACATCGACCTGTGGCTGCGCTTCTCGCAGTTCCCCACGGTCACGGACGTGGCGAGCGCCTTCGCCGACCGGCTGTCCGGTCCCGACTACTGGACGGACCTCACCGACAGCCTCACCCGCATCCTCACCGGCTTCCTGCTCGCCGCGGTGCTCGGCGTGGCGACGGGCGTGCTCATCGCGCGCTCCCGCCTCGCCGAGGACCTTCTCGGCCCGGTCCTGGAGGTCGTCCGCCCGATCCCGGCGATCGCCCTGGTCCCCGTCGCGATCCTGCTGTTCCCCTCCAACGAGCAGGGCATCGTCTTCATCACCTTCACCGCCGCCTTCTTCCCCGTCCTGGTCTCCACCCGGCACGCGGTCCGCGCCCTGACCCCCGTGTGGGAGGAGGCGGTGCTGACCATGGGCGGCGGCCGGTGGCGGATCCTCGCCTCGGTCGTCCTGCCGGGCGCCCTGCCCGGCATCTTCGGCGGCCTCTCGGTCGGCATCGGCGTCTCGTGGATCTGTGTGATCTCCGCCGAGATGATCTCCGGCCAGTACGGCGTCGGCTACCGCACCTGGCAGGACTACACCGTCGTCGACTACGCGGGCGTCTTCGTCGGCATGGTCACCATCGGCGTCCTCGGCTGGGTCACCTCCACGGCCGTGGAGCTGCTGGGGCGGCGGCTGACGCGGTGGCTGCCGAGGACGTCGTACGTCGGCGGGCGAACCCTGCGGCGGGCACGCGACACCTCGACTGCCGTGCCTGTCAGCCCCAGGACGAAGGAGGGCATCCCCCATGACCAGCTCGTCTGAGGGGCGTTCCCGCTCCGGCACCGGTGCGGCGCTGGCCCTGCACGGCACCGCACTGGGACGGCCCGACGCACCCGTACTCGACGCGGTGGAACTCGATGTGGCCCCTGGTGAGATCCTCACCGTCGTCGGCCCCTCCGGCTGCGGCAAGTCGACCCTGCTGCGCACCCTGGCCGGCCTCCTGGCCCCCCTCTCCGGCCAGGTCACCCAGGACTCCCGCCCCTTGACCCGCCCCTCGGCCGACCGCGCCCTGGTCTTCCAGGAGGACGCCCTCCTGCCCTGGCGCACCCTGCGCGCCAACGTCGAACTCCCCCTCGCCATCAAGGGCCTGTCACGCGCCGACCGCCGCGCACAGGCCGAGTCCTGGCTGGCCCGGGTCGGACTCGCCGACCACGCCCGGCAGTTGCCGCACCGCGTCTCCGGCGGACAGCGCCAGCGTGCCCAACTGGCCCGTGCCCTCGCCGGCCACCCCCGTGCCGTCCTCATGGACGAACCCTTCGGCGCCCTCGACGCCCAGACCCGCGCCGGCATGCAGGACCTGCTGGTCGAGGTGCTCCAGGGCACGGGCGCCACGGTCGTCTTCGTCACCCACGACGTGGACGAGGCCCTCTTCCTCGGCGACCGCGTAGCCCTCCTCGGCGGCGGCCGCCTGAGCGCCGTACGCGAGGTCCCGCGCCCGCGCGACCGTTCGGCCCACGACGATCCCGCGCGCGTGGCGCTGCGCCGCGACGTCCTCTCCTCGCTCGGTACCTGAAAGGCCCCCCGGTGACCACCCCCGCCTTGAACATGCCTCTGGAGATCCCCGCCCTCACCGACGCCGAGGAGATCCGCTGTGACGTCCTCGTCGTCGGCGGCGGCACCGCCGGCACCATGGCCGCCCTGACCGCCGCCGAGCACGGCGCGAACGTGCTGTTGCTGGAGAAGGCCCACGTCCGGCACTCCGGCGCCCTCGCCATGGGCATGGACGGCGTCAACAACGCGGTCATCCCCGGCCGCGCCGAACCCGACGACTACGTCGCCGAGATCACCCGCGCCAACGACGGCATCGTCGACCAGTCCACCGTCCGCCAGACCGCCACCCGCGGCTTCGGCATGGTGCAGCGCCTGGAGTCGTACGGCGTGAAGTTCGAGAAGGACGAGCACGGCGACTACGCGGTCCGCCAGGTCCACCGCTCCGGCTCCTACGTGCTGCCGATGCCGGAGGGCAAGGACGTCAAGAAGGTCCTGTACCGGCAGCTGCGGCGGCGTGAGATGCGGGAGAAGATCCGCATCGAGAACCGGGTGATGCCGGTGCGGGTGCTCACGGCGGAAGGGCGGGCCGTGGGTGCGGTCGGCTTCAACACGCGCACGGGCGCGTTCGTCACGGTCCGCGCGGGCGCGGTGATCCTGGCGACCGGCGCCTGCGGCCGCCTGGGCCTGCCCGCCTCCGGCTACCTGTACGGCACCTACGAGAACCCGACCAACGCGGGCGACGGCTACGCCATGGCCTACCACGCGGGCGCCGAACTGACCGGCATCGAGTGCTTCCAGATCAACCCGCTGATCAAGGACTACAACGGCCCCGCCTGCGCCTACGTCGCCAACCCCTTCGGCGGCTACCAGGTCAACCGGCACGGCGAGCGCTTCGTCGACTCCGACTACTGGTCCGGCCAGATGATGGCCGAGTTCGCGGCGGAGGTCGCCTCCGACCGGGGCCCGGTGTACCTGAAGCTGAGCCACCTGCCCGAGGAATCGATCTCGTCCCTGGAGTCGATCCTGCACTCCACGGAACGGCCCACCCGCGGGACCTTCCACGAGGGCCGCGGTCACGACTACCGCACCCACGACATCGAGATGCACATCTCCGAGATCGGTCTGTGCGGCGGCCACTCGGCCTCCGGCGTCCGCGTCGACGACCACGCCCGTACGACCGTCCCGCGCCTCTACGCCGCCGGCGACCTGGCCTGCGTCCCGCACAACTACATGATCGGCGCGTTCGTCTTCGGTGACCTCGCGGGCGCGGACGCCTCCCAGTACGCGCCCTATGAAGGGGAGTTGCCGACCGACCAGCTCCGCGAGGCGCACGAACTGATCTACCGCCCGCTGCGCAACCCGGACGGCCCACCGCAGCCCCAGGTCGAGTACAAGCTGCGCCGCTTCGTGAACGACTACGTGGCCCCGCCGAAGTCCGGCGCCCGTCTTTCGCTGGCCCTGGAGTCCTTCGAGCGGATGCGGGAGGACATCGCCGCGATGGGTGCGCAGACCCCGCACGAGCTGATGCGCTGCGCCGAGGTCTCCTTCATCCGCGACTGCGCGGAGATGGCCGCCCGCGCCTCGCTGGCCCGCACGGAGTCCCGCTGGGGCCTCTACCACGACCGTCTCGACCACCCCCATCGCGACGACATCTCCTGGTTCCACCATCTCGATCTGCACAAGTCCCCCTCCGGTGCGATGGAGTTCACGGCCCGGCCCGTGGCTCCCTATCTGGTCCCGATCGACGAGTTCACTCCGGTCGGCGGCCCCTCCCGGCACCTCGGCGAGGTGCACGCCGAGGAGGTGGCGACGGCGGGGGCACGCGAGCTCGCCCCGGTCGCGGGCGGGCGGCCCGGTGCCTCGGGCGACACCGACACGGGCGACCCTGGCGACCGCTCCGGTGCGGGAGCGGTGGCGAACGCCCCGATCCCGGCGGCCCCCGTCTCGTCCCGTCTGCTCGACCTCCTCGCCCTCGCCGAGCAGGAACCCGAACTCGCCGCCCTGCGGACCTACTTGTCCGACCCCGATCCCGCCGTCCGCCGTACGGCCGTCACCGTCCTGACGGAGACCACGCCCCCGGGGACCGGACCGGTCCTCGCGGAGTCCCTCACCGACAACGACCCCGGTGTCCGCGCCGCCGCGGCCGCGTCCCTGCGCGAACTCGTCGAGACGCTGCCGCCCGAACCCGCCCTCCGCGAAGGTCTCGCCACTGCCCTGGCCGAGTCCGACCCGGTGGTCCGCGCCACCGCCCTGGACGTCCTGCGCGCCCTGCACCTCGGCGACACGGAACTCTTCGCCGGGGCCCTCACCGACACGGACATCCCGGTCCGCATCGAGGCCGTCCGCGCCCTCGTGTCGGTGGACGCCGCCGAGGAACTCGCCCGCGCGGCCGCCACCGACCCGTCCCGTGAGGTCCGCGTGACGATCGCCAAGGCGTTGGCGACGGTGTGGGCCGAACGCCCGCTGGACGTCGCCCTCGACGCCCTGGCCCGTCTCACCGAGGACCCCGACGCCCTGGTGCGGGGGGCGGCTTACGGAGCGCTGGGCACCACCGGCTGCCCCGCCCCCCTCGCCGCCCGCGCCGTCACCGCCCTGTCGGCCCCCGCCTGGCAGGTCCGGTCGGGTGCCGCGACGGCACTGTCCGCCGCCGCCCCGGACGTGGCCGTCCCCGCCCTTGCCAAGGCCCTCGCCGACCCGAACGCCGACGTCCGCAAGGCAGCCGTCCTCGCCCTGACCCGGCACACGGGCACCGAGGACGCCCGCGCGGCCCTGGCCACGGCGACGACGGACTCGGACGCGGACGTCAGGGCGTATGCGGCGCGGGCGTTGTGACGTGAGGTGACATGAGGTGAGGTGACGTGACGTGACGTGAAGTGAGGTGACGCGGGACAACTCCCGCGCCCCACGCCGGAGCCCGGCGGCGGCTATATCCAGTCGTCCTCGGGCTCCGGATCCGCGTCCATCTCGGGCCAGTGATCCGCGCCGGGATCAGCTCCAGGGTCCGCGCCCGGCCCCGCGTTGCCGGCCGGGCTCGGTGTCTTCGCGGCCGCACCGCCCTCGGCCAGTCCGGCGAGCACCTCGATCACGCCCTCGCCGTATGTCGCGAGCTTCTTCTCACCGACCCCGCCGACGCTCCCGAGCTGCGTCACCGACGTGGGCCACACCGTGACGATCTCCCTGAGCGTGGCGTCGTGGAAGATGACGTACGCGGGGACGCCCTGCTCACGGGCCTGTTCGGCACGCCAGGCCCGCAGGGCCTCGAAGGCCGGCACCAGCGCCTCGGGCAGCTCGGCCACCGCGGCCTTGGCCTTGCCGCGCCCGGACGAGGGCGAGGATGCGGACTTGGCGCTCGCCGGCTTCTCGGGTTCCTTGCGCAGCGGCACCTCCCGCTCCCGCCGCAGCACCGCACCGCTCGCCTCGGTCAGCACCAGCGTGCCGTAGTCCCCCTCGACCGCGAGGAGCCCCTGGGCGAGCAACTGCCGTACCACCCCTCGCCATTCGCCCTCGGAGAGTTCCTCGCCGATGCCGAACACCGACAGCTGGTCGTGGTCGAACTGGATGACCTTGGCGGTGCGCTTGCCGAGCAGGATGTCGACGATCTGTACGGCCCCGAACTTCTGTCCGCGCTCCCGCTGCAGCCGCACGATCGTGGAGAGCACCTTCTGGGCCGCGACGGTGCCGTCCCAGGTCTCCGGCGGAGTGAGGCAGGTGTCGCAGTTGCCGCAGCCCGCGGGCTCCGGCTCCTGTCCGAAGTACTTCAGAAGCTGTCCGCGCCTGCACTGCGCGGTCTCGCACAGCGCGAGCATCGAGTCCAGGTGGGCGGCGGCCCGGCGCCGGAACGCCTCGTCGCCCTCGCTCGACTGGATCATCTTGCGCTGCTGGATGACGTCGTTGAGCCCATAGGCCATCCAGGCCGTGGACGGCAGTCCGTCCCGCCCCGCGCGGCCCGTCTCCTGGTAGTAGCCCTCGACCGACTTGGGCAGGTCGAGGTGGGCCACGAAGCGGACGTCCGGCTTGTCGATGCCCATGCCGAAGGCGATGGTCGCCACCACCACCAGGGCCTCCTCGCGCAGGAAGCGGGACTGGTGGGCGGCGCGGGTCCCCGCGTCCAGGCCTGCGTGGTACGGGACCGCCTCGATGCCGTTGCGGGAGAGGAACTCGGCCGTGGCCTCCACCGACTTGCGGGAGAGGCAGTACACGATGCCCGCGTCGCCCGCGTGCTCCTCGCGCAGGAAAGCGAGCAGCTGCTTCTTGGGGTCGGCCTTGGGGATGATCCGGTACTGGATGTTGGGCCGGTCGAAGCTGGCCACGAAGTGCCGGGCCGTCGGCATGTCGAGCCGCTGGGTGATCTCCTCGTGCGTGGCACGGGTGGCCGTCGCGGTCAGCGCGATCCGCGGTACGTCGGGCCAGCGCCGGCCGAGCACCGACAGCGTCAGGTAGTCGGGGCGGAAGTCGTGGCCCCACTGGGAGACGCAGTGCGCCTCGTCGATGGCGAAGACGGCGATCTTGCCCCGGGAGAGGAGATCCTGCGTGGCGTCGAGGCGCAGCCGCTCCGGCGCGAGGTAGAGCAGGTCCAGCTCCCCGGCCAGGAACTCGGCCTCCACCACGCGGCGCTCGTCGAAGTCCTGCGTGGAGTTCATGAACCCGGCGCGCACGCCGAGCGCCCTGAGCGCGTCCACCTGGTCCTGCATCAGGGCGATGAGCGGTGAGACGACGATGCCCGTGCCTGGTCTGACCAGGGACGGAATCTGGTAGCACAGCGACTTGCCGGCGCCGGTGGGCATGAGGACGACGGCGTCCCCGCCGGCCACCACATGCTCGATGATCTCTTCCTGCTCGCCGCGGAAGGCGTCGTATCCGAAGACCCGGTGCAGCGTGGCCAGTGCCTCGCTGTCGCTCGCGTCCGGTGTCCCGGTGATCCCTGGCATCTCGCTGATACCGCCCATCCCGCCCATAGTCCCGTCCCCCGTACGTCGTCCCTCGACCACTGCCTCCACGATAGGGGCCGGGACCGACAGCGTCGGAGTTATCCACAGGCCGGGCCGGTGACGTTGCATGGTCATTCGATCGGCCGATGTCACATGGCGCACTCGTTCGAGGCGGGACATGCTGCTGGGGCGGGCTGGGGAGGCCCCGTTCCTCCCCACGGACGGCGCCTCGCCCGCACGCCTCTCCCGCCTCAAGCGCCTCAAGGAGAACCACGATGGCCCCTCGGCCCCTGAAGGCAGTGCTCACCGTCGCGGCGGCAGCGGCCTTCTCACTGACCGCGGTCCCCGCGCAGGCAGCAGACCCGGACCCGCTCGTCTGGACGGAGCTGTCCAAGACGTACGGGGCCACGGGTGCGTATGCCTACGAGCCGTACGCCGTCGCCGACGGCTTCACCCCGACGGCCTGTGTGCCCGGCGGGGGCTACCGCTACGTCAACGAGGAGAACGTCGGGCAGACCGATCCCGAGACGCCCGCAGCTCTCCTCTACGAGGACGGCCCGTACGGGCGCAGGCTCGTCGCGGTGGAGTGGATCGCGAAGGCCGAGTCGGGTGCCGCCGCGCCGGTGATGTTCGGTCAGACCTTCCAGAAGCCGGTCGACCGGCCGGACACGGACTCCAGCTACACGCTGCGTGCCTGGATCTACAAGACGAACCCCAGCGGTCTCTTCAGCCCCACACATCCCGATGTGACGTGCTCGGCGGACCAGGACTCAGACCCTGACCTGACCCACGACCTGATCCCGGACCTGGATCTGGACCTGGACCTGTGACCACATGCGGCGGGCCCCGGCTCCCTGTGAGGGATCCGGGGCCCGCCGCATGAACACGGTTCTGTCCTCCCAGGTCAGCGCACGAACACTCCCGCCTGGTTCGCCAGGTCCAGGAAGTACTGCGGTGCCACACCGAGCACCAGGGTGACCGCCACGCCGACCCCGATCGCCGTCATCGTCAGCGGCGACGGCACGGCGACCGTCGGTCCCTCCGGACGCGGTTCGCTGAAGAACATCAGCACGATCACGCGGATGTAGAAGAACGCCGCGATGGCCGACGAGATCACACCGACCACGACGAGCGGCGCCGCGCCGCCCTCCGCCGCCGCCTTGAACACGGCGAACTTCCCGGCGAAGCCGGAGGTCAGCGGGATACCGGCGAAGGCCAGCAGGAACACCGCGAACACGGCGGCCACCAGCGGCGAACGACGGCCCAGCCCCGCCCACTTGGACAGGTGCGTCGCCTCACCACCGGCATCGCGGACCAGCGTGACCACGGCGAACGCGCCGATCGTCACGAACGAGTACGCGGCCAGGTAGAAGAGGACCGACGACACCCCGTCCGGCGTGGTCGCGATGACACCGGCGAGGATGAATCCGGCGTGCGCGATCGACGAGTACGCCAGCAGCCGCTTGATGTCGGTCTGGGTGATCGCGACGATCGCACCGCCGAGCATGGTGACGATCGCGACGGCCCACATGACCGGCCGCCAGTCCCAGCGCAGGCCCGGCAGGACGACGTAGAGGATCCTGAGCAGCGCGCCGAAGGCGGCCACCTTGGTCGCCGCCGCCATGAAACCGGTGACCGGCGTCGGCGCCCCCTGGTAGACGTCCGGGGTCCACATGTGGAACGGGACCGCGCCCACCTTGAACAGCAGCCCCATGACGATCATCGCGGCGCCGATCAGCAGCAGCGCGTCGTTGCCCATGGTGTCGGCGAGCGCCGGGTCCACGGTGCCGATGGTCCCGTCGACGACCTTCGCGATGGTGCCGTACGACACCGAGCCCGCGTAGCCGTACAGCAGCGCGATGCCGAACAGGGTGAACGCGGAGGCGAACGAGCCGAGCAGGAAGTACTTGACCGCGGCCTCCTGCGACATGAGCCGCTTGCGGCGGGCCAGCGCGCACAGCAGGTACAGCGGGAGCGAGAAGACTTCCAGGGCCACGAACAGCGTCAGCAGGTCGTTGGCGGCCGGGAAGATCAGCATGCCGGCGACCGCGAAGAGCAGCAGCGGGAACACCTCGGTGGTGGTGAACCCGGCCTTCACGGCCGCCTTCTCGCTGTCGCTGCCCGGCACCGAGGCGGCCTGCGCGGCGAACGAGTCAACGCGGTTGCCGTGTGTCTCGGGGTCGAGCCTGCGCTCGGCGAAGGTGAACAGGCCGACCAGGGACGCCAGCAGGATCGTGCCCTGGAGGAACAGGGCCGGTCCGTCGACGGCGATCGCGCCCATGGCGGCGATGCCCGCCTTGGTGGTGCCGTATCCGTCGGCGGCCAGGGCTACGACCGCCGCGAAGGCGGCGCACAGGGCCACGACGGAGACGAACAGCTGGGCGTAGTAACGGGACTTGCGCGGGACGAAGGCCTCGACCAGCACTCCGATGATCGCCGCGCCCAGGATGATCAGGGTGGGCGACAACTGCCCGTATTCGATCTTCGGCGCGTCGATCTTGGAGATCGGGTCGGCCGCGGTTGTCCACAGGCTGTGGACGACTGTCGCGCTCACTTGGCCGCCTCCACCTCGGGCTTGGGGTCCTTCTTGTGTACGTCGGACATGGTCGACTTCACCGCCGGGTTCACGATGTCCGTGACGGGCTTCGGATAGACGCCCAGGAAGATCAGCAGGACGACCAGCGGGGCCACGACCACGAGCTCACGCACGCGCAGGTCCGGCATCGCCGAGACCTCCGGCTTCACCGGGCCCGTCATCGTCCGCTGGTAGAGGACGAGGGTGTACAGCGCGGCGAGCACGATGCCGAAGGTCGCGATGATGCCGATCACCGGATAGCGCGCGAACGTGCCGACCAGGACCAGGAACTCACTGACGAAGGGCGCGAGTCCCGGCAGGGACAGGGTCGCGAGGCCGCCGATCAGGAAGGTGCCCGCGAGCACCGGGGCGACCTTCTGGACACCGCCGTAGTCGGCGATGAGCCGCGAGCCGCGCCGCGAGATCAGGAAGCCGGCCACCAGCATCAGCGCGGCCGTCGAGATCCCGTGGTTGACCATGTAGAGCGTCGCCCCGGACTGGCCCTGGCTGGTCATCGCGAAGATGCCCATGATGATGAAGCCGAAGTGCGAGATCGACGCGTAGGCCACCAGGCGCTTGATGTCCCGCTGGCCGACCGCGAGCAGCGCCCCGTAGATGATGCTGATCACCGCCAGGACGAGGATCGCGGGCGTCGCCCACTTGCTGGCCTCCGGGAAGAGCTGGAGGCAGAAGCGGAGCATCGCGAAGGTGCCCACCTTGTCGACGACCGCCGTGATGAGCACGGCGACCGGGGCGGTGGCCTCCCCCATCGCGTTGGGCAGCCAGGTGTGCAGCGGCCACAGGGGCGCCTTCACCGCGAAGGCGAAGAAGAACCCGAGGAACAGCCAGCGCTCGGTGTTGGTCGCCATGTCGAGCGTGCCGTTGGCCCGCGCCTCGGCGATCTCCTGAAGGCTGAAGTTCCCGGCGACGACATAGAGGCCGATCACCGCGGCCAGCATGATCAGACCGCCGACCAGGTTGTAGAGGAGGAACTTCACGGCGGCGTACGAGCGTTGGGCCGCCGCGTTCTCGTCCGAGCCCGCGTGGGCGCGGTCCCCGAAGCCCCCGATGAGGAAGTACATCGGGATCAGCATGGCTTCGAAGAAGATGTAAAACAGGAAGACGTCGGTGGCCTCGAAGGAGATGATCACCATCGCCTCGACGCCCAGGATCAGGGCGAAGAAGCCCTGCGTCGGCCGCCACCGCTTGCTTCCGGTCTCCAACGGGTCGGCGTCGTGCCAGCCCGCCAGGATGATGAACGGGATCAGCAGGGCGGTCAGCGCGAGGAGCGCCACCCCGATGCCGTCCACACCCAGCTCGTACCGGACGCCGAAGTCCGCGATCCAGGCGTGCGATTCGGTGAGCTGGTAGCGGGCGCCGTCCGGGTCGAAGCGGACCAGGACGACGATCGCGAGGGCGAGGGTGGCGATCGAGACGAGCAGCGCCAGCCACTTCGCGGCGGTGCGCCGGGCGGCCGGCACGGCGGCCGTGGCGATGGCCCCGATCGCCGGGAGCACCGCCGTCGCTGTCAGCAGAGGAAAGGACATCGGTATCAGACCGCCCTCATCAGCAGGGTCGCGGCGACGAGGATCGCCGCGCCGCCGAACATCGAGACCGCGTACGACCGCGCGTAGCCGTTCTGCAGCTTGCGCATCCGCCCGGACAGACCGCCGACCGAGGCCGCCGTGCCGTTGACCACGCCGTCGACCAGGGTGTGGTCGACGTACACCAGGGACCGTGTGAGGTGCTCTCCGCCGCGGACCAGGACGACGTGGTTGAAGTCGTCCTGGAGCAGGTCGCGCCGGGCGGCCCGGGTGAGCAGCGACCCGCGCGGGGCGACGACCGGGACGGGTTTGCGGCCGTACTGGGCCCAGGCGAGGGCGACGCCGATCAGCAGGCACACCATGGTGGCGCCGGTGACGGTGGCCGCGCTGAGCGGGGAGTCGCCCTCGCTGTGCCCGGTAACCGGCTCCAGCCAGTGCAGGAAGCGGTCGCCGATGCTGAAGAACCCGCCCGCGAAGACCGATCCGAAGGCCAGCACGATCATCGGGATCGTCATGGACTTCGGGGACTCGTGCGGGTGCGGTTCTGCGTGCTCGCCATGGTGTTCGGCCGCGGGCTCCGCACTGGGGGCCTCCGGGGAGCGGGTGGACTGGTTCTTCCAGCGCTCCTCCCCGAAGAACGTCATCAGCATCACGCGCGTCATGTAGAAGGCGGTGATGGCCGCGCCCAGCAGGGCGCAGGCGCCGAGGATCCAGCCCTCGGTGCCGCCCTTGGCGAAGGCCGCCTCGATGATCTTGTCCTTGGAGAAGAAGCCGGACAGGCCGGGGAAGCCGATGATGGCGAGGTAGCCGAGGCCGAACGTCACGAAGGTGACCGGCATGTACTTCCTGAGGCCGCCGTACTTCCGCATGTCGACCTCGTCGTTCATGCCGTGCATGACCGAACCGGCTCCCAGGAAGAGCCCGGCCTTGAAGAAGCCGTGCGTCACCAGGTGCATGATCGCGAAGACGTAGCCGATGGGGCCGAGGCCCGCGGCGAGGACCATGTAGCCGATCTGCGACATGGTCGAGCCGGCCAGTGCCTTCTTGATGTCGTCCTTCGCGCAACCGACGATCGCACCGAACAGGAGCGTGACGGCACCGACGACGGTGACGACGAGCTGGGCGTCCGGCGCGAGGTTGAAGATGTTGGCGGAGCGGACGATCAGGTAGACGCCCGCGGTCACCATGGTCGCCGCGTGGATGAGGGCCGAGACCGGGGTCGGGCCCTCCATGGCGTCCCCGAGCCAGGACTGCAGCGGCACCTGGGCCGACTTGCCGCAGGCGGCGAGCAGCAGCATCAGGGCGATGCCGGTGAGTGTCGCCTCGGAGGCGCCCTCGACGAGTCCGGGCTTTTCATGACTGCCGAGGACCGGGCCGAAGGCGAAGGTGCCGAAGGTCGTGAACATCAGCATGATCGCGATCGACAGGCCCATGTCGCCCACGCGGTTGACCAGGAATGCCTTCTTCGCGGCCGTCGCCGCGCTGGGCTTGTGCTGCCAGAAACCGATCAGCAGGTAGGAGGCGAGACCGACGCCCTCCCAGCCGACGTACAGCAGCAGGTAGTTGTCGGCGAGGACGAGCAACAGCATCGCCGCGAGGAACAGGTTCAGATAGCCGAAGAAGCGGCGGCGGCGCTCGTCGTGCTCCATGTACCCGATCGAGTACAGGTGGATCAGCGAGCCGACGCCGGTGATCAGCAGCACGAACGTCATCGACAGCTGGTCGAGACGGAAGGCGACGTCCGCCTGGAAGCCCTCGACGGGCACCCAGCTGAACAGGTGCTGGGTGAGCGTGCGGTGCGCGGCGTCCTTGCCGAGCAGGTCGGCGAAGAGGATGGCGCCGAACACGAAGGAGGCGCCGGCGAGCAAAGTGCCGATCCAGTGGCCGACGGCGTCCAGCCGCCGGCCGCCGGTCAGCAGGACCGCCGCTCCGAGCAGGGGCGCCGCGATGAGCAGCGCGATCAGGTTCTCCACGATTCAGCGACCCCTTACAGCTTCATCAGGCTGGCGTCGTCGACCGAGGCCGAGTGGCGGGAACGGAACAGCGACACGATGATCGCGAGCCCGACCACGACCTCCGCGGCGGCGACGACCATCGTGAAGAAGGCGATGATCTGGCCGTCGAGATTGCCGTGCATCCGGGAGAAGGCGACGAACGCGAGGTTGCAGGCGTTGAGCATGAGCTCGATGCACATGAACACGACGATGGCGTTGCGCCTGATCAGCACTCCGGTGGCGCCGATCGTGAACAACAGGGCGGCGAGGTAGAGGTAGTTGACCGGGTTCACTTCGACGCCTCCCTCTTGAAGGTGGCCGGTTCGATCTCGGTCCGCTCCAGGCGTTCCTCGGCGCGCTGCTCCAGCGCCTTGAGATCGTTGAGGGCTTCGGCGGACACGTCACGGATCTGACCGCGCTCGCGCAGTGTCTTGCTGACCGTGAGTTCGGACGGGGTGCCGTCGGGCAGCAGGCCCGCGATGTCCACCGCGTTGTGGCGGGCGTAGACGCCGGGGGCGGGCAGCGGCGGGACGTGCTTGCCCTCGCGGACGCGCCGCTCGGCCATCTCGCGCTGGGTGAGAGCGCGTTCGGTGCGCTCGCGGTGGGTGAGCACCATGGCGCCGACGGCGGCCGTGATCAGCAGGGCGCCGGTGATTTCGAAGGCGAAGACGTACTTGGTGAAGATGAGGGTCGCCAGGCCCTCCACATTGCCGCCCGCGTTGGCCTGGGTGAGGCCGTTGAACTGCTTGAGCGAGGCGTTGCCGATGCCGGCGAAGAGCAGGATGCCGAAGCCGAGCCCGCACAGCAGGGCCAGCCAGCGCTGGCCCTTGATGGTCTCCGTGAGGGAGTCCGCCGCGGTCACGCCGACGAGCATCACCACGAACAGGAACAGCATCATGATCGCGCCGGTGTAGACGACGATCTGGACGACGCCGAGGAAGTAGGCGCCGTTGGCGAGGTAGAACACCGCCAGAATGATCATGGTCCCGGCGAGACAGAGGGCGCTGTGCACGGCCTTCCTCATGAAGACGGTGCACAGGGCGCCGATCACGGCGACAGTGCCGAGGACCCAGAACTGGAAGGCCTCGCCGGTGGAGGTGTCGGCGGCCAGTGTCGTCGCGGCGGCGAGCTGGAGGGGTGCGGTCATCGCCCGATCACCTTCTCCGACGCCGGTTCGTCCGCACCGAAGGTGGAGTCGGCCTCCTGGACCACCTCGCCCTTGGAGACGGCGACCTGCGGCACGGTGCCGGGAGCGGCCTCCGTGACCAGGCCCCGGTAGTAGTCCTGCTCGTCCGTGCCGGGGTAGATGGCGTGGGGCGAGTCGACCATGCCCTCTTCGAGGCCGGCGAGCAACTGCTCCTTGGTGAAGATGAGGTTGGCGCGGCTGCTGTCGGCCAGCTCGAACTCGTTGGTCATCGTCAGCGCGCGCGTGGGGCAGGCCTCGATGCACAGCCCGCACAGGATGCAGCGGGCGTAGTTGATCTGGTAGACGCGGCCGTACCGCTCGCCCGGCGAGTAGCGCTCCTCGTCGGTGTTGTCGGCGCCCTCCACATAGATGGCGTCAGCGGGGCAGGCCCAGGCGCACAGCTCGCAGCCGACGCACTTCTCCAGGCCGTCCGGATGGCGGTTGAGCTGGTGCCGTCCGTGGAAGCGGGGAGCGGTGGTCTTCTGCTGCTCCGGGTACTGCTCGGTCAGCCGCTTCTTGAACATGGCCTTGAAGGTCACGCCGAAGCCGGCGACGGGGTTCATGAAACCGGGTTTGGTCTCCTTGGGCTCCTCAGCCATCGGACGCCTCCTTTCCATCCGTAGAACCAGTCAGCGGTCCGTCACTGTGAGTATCGGGCCCGCCACTGACAATCAGCTCCCGCTCCTGGCGCGAGCGGCGCCTGGGCACCGGCGGCAACTCCTGTCCGGGCAGCGGCGGGACGGGGAATCCGCCCGCCATCGGGTCGAATCCGGCCGGCTGTTCGGCGGGCTCCGCGGCCGCCTTCGACTTCTCACGGAACATGTCGGCGACGAAGGAGAGCAGCAGCAGGACCAGGACTCCGCCACCGACGTAGAGGGCGATGTCGGCGAAGTCGTAGTTCTCGTTGCGCAGCGTCCGCACGGTCGCGACGAGCATCAGCCACACCACGGAGACCGGGATGAGGACCTTCCAGCCGAGCTTCATCAACTGGTCGTAGCGGACCCGCGGGAGCGTGCCGCGCAGCCAGATGAAGAAGAACAGCAGCAGCTGCACCTTGATCACGAACCAGAGCAGCGGCCACCAGCCGTGGTTCGCGCCCTCCCAGAAGGTGCTGATGGGCCAGGGGGCCCGCCAGCCGCCCAGGAAGAGCGTGGTGGTCACGGCCGACACCGTCACCATGTTCACGTACTCGGCGAGCATGAACAGCGCGAACTTGATCGACGAGTACTCGGTGTTGAAGCCGCCGACCAGGTCGCCCTCGGACTCCGGCATGTCGAAGGGGGCGCGGTTGGTCTCGCCGACCATGGTGATGACGTAGATGATGAAGGAGACCGGCAGCAGGACGATGTACCAGCGGTCCTGCTGCGCCTCGACGATCGCCGAGGTCGACATCGACCCGGAGTAGAGGAACACCGAGGCGAAGGCGGCGCCCATGGCGATCTCGTACGAGATCATCTGCGCGCACGAGCGCAGGCCGCCGAGCAGCGGATACGTCGATCCGGAGCTCCAGCCCGCCAGGACGATGCCGTAGATACCGACCGAGGCGACCGCGAGGATGTAGAGCATCGCGATCGGCAGGTCGGTGAGCTGCATCGTCGTGCGGTGGCCGAAGATCGAGACCTCGTTGCCGGACGGGCCGAAGGGGATCACCGCGATCGCCATGAAGGCCGGGATGGCCGCGACGATCGGCGCGAGGACGTAGACGACCTTGTCCGCGCGTTTGACGATGACGTCTTCCTTGAGCATCAGCTTCACGCCGTCGGCGAGCGACTGGAGCATGCCCCAGGGGCCGTGCCGGTTGGGGCCGATGCGCAGCTGCATCCAGGCGACGACCTTGCGCTCCCACACGATGGAGAACAGCACGGTCACCATCAGGAACGCGAAACAGAAGACGGCCTTGACGACGACCAGCCACCAGGGGTCGGTGCCGAACATCGAGAGGTCTTCCGCGGCGAGGTACGGGCTCATGCCTCCACCTCCTTGGGGACTTCGGCTGCGAGCGTCGCCGGGCCGATGTGGACGAGGGAGCCGGGCACCACCCCGGCGTCGGAGGCGACGCCCGCGCCGGTGGAGTTCAGCGGGAGCCAGACCACGCGGTCGGGCATCTCGGTGATCTGCAGCGGCAGTTCGACGACTCCGGTCTTGCCGGTCACGGCGAGGAGGTCGCCGTCCTTGACGCCCACCTCGGCGGCCGTCGCGGCGGACACCCGCGCGTGTGCCGCGTGCCGGGTCCCGGCGAGCGCCTCGTCGCCCTGCTGGAGCAGACCCTGGTCGAGCAGCAGCCGGTGTCCGGCCAGGACGGCCTCTCCGGCGGCGGGCCGCGGCAACTGGGCCCCGGTCTCGAAGGGTTCGGTGCCGCGCGGTCCGTCCCAGGGGCCGAGCCGGTCGATCTCCGCGCGCGTGGTGCGCAGATCCGGCAGACCCAGGTGTACGTCCATGGCGTCGGCCAGCATCTGGAGTACCCGTGCGTCGGTGGGCGCGAGCCGGCGGGTCATCTGGTCGGGCTTGAGCGCGGCCTCGAAGAAGCGCACCCTGCCCTCCCAGTTGAGGAAGGTGCCGGCCTTCTCGGCCACCGCGGCCACCGGCAGGACGACGTCCGCGTGCTCGGTGACCTCACCGGGACGCAGTTCCAGCGACACCACGAACCCGGCCTCCTGGAGCGCTGCACGCGCGCGTGCCGGATCGGGCAGGTCCGCGAGCTCGACGCCCGCGACCACCAGGGCCTGGAGCTCGCCGGACATCGCGGCCTCGACGATCTGACCGGTGTCCCGGCCGTAGCGGTGCGGGAGTTCGGCCATGCCCCAGACGGAGGCGACCTCGTCACGCGCGCGCGGGTCGGTGGCCGGACGCCCGCCCGGCAGCAGCGACGGCAGCGCGCCCGCTTCGAGGGCGCCGCGCTCTCCGGCCCGCCGCGGGATCCACACCAGCTGCGCGCCGGTCGCGGAGGCGGCCCGTACGGCGGCGGTCAGTCCGCCCTTCACGGCGGCCAGCCGCTCGCCGACGACGATCACCGCGCCCGCGGTGCGCAGCGCCTCGGCGGCCCTGCTGCCGTCGTCCTCCAGACCGACTCCGCCGGCCAGCGCGTCCAGCCACTCGGTCTCGGTGCCGGGGGCAGCGGGCAGCAGCGTGCCGCCCGCCTTCTCCAGACCGCGCGTGGCGTAGGTGGCGAGCGAGAAGACCTTCTGGCCGTGCTTGCGCCAGGCCTTGCGCAGCCTCAGGAAGACGCCGGGGGCTTCCTCCTCGGCCTCGAATCCCACCAGCAGGACCGCCGGCGCCTTCTCCAGAGCGGAGTACGTCACGCCCGTACCGTCGAGGTCACGGCCGCGGCCGGCGACCTGCGCGGCCAGGAAGTCGGCCTCCTCGCTGCTGTGCACGCGCGCGCGGAAGTCGATGTCGTTGGTGTCGAGCGCCACGCGCGCGAACTTGCTGTACGCGTAGGCGTCCTCGATGGTGAGGCGGCCGCCGGTGAGGACACCGGCCCGGCCGCGCGAGGCGAGCAGACCCTGGGCCGCGATCTGGAGCGCCTCCGGCCAGGACGCCGGCACCAGCTCGCCCTCGGGGTTGCGCACCAGCGGGTGCTCCAGCCGGTCCCGTTGCTGGGCGTACCGGAAGGCGAAGCGCCCCTTGTCGCAGATCCACTCCTCGTTGACCTCGGGGTCGTTGGCCGCGAGCTTGCGCATGACCTTGCCGCGCCGGTGGTCGGTGCGGGTGGCGCAGCCGCCAGAGCAGTGCTCGCACACGCTCGGGGAGGACACCAGGTCGAAGGGGCGGGAGCGGAATCGGTACGCCGCCGAGGTGAGCGCGCCGACCGGGCAGATCTGGATGGTGTTGCCGGAGAAGTACGACTCGAAGGGGTCGCCCTCGCCGGTGCCGACCTGCTGGAGCGCGCCCCGCTCGATCAGTTCGATCATGGGGTCGCCCGCGACCTGGTTGGAGAAGCGGGTGCAGCGGGCGCACAGCACGCACCGCTCGCGGTCGAGCAGCACCTGGGTGGAGATCGGGACGGGCTTCTCGTAGGTCCGCTTCTTGCCTTCGAAGCGGGACTCGGCCTGACCGTGGGACATGGCCTGGTTCTGCAGGGGGCACTCGCCGCCCTTGTCGCAGACCGGGCAGTCCAGGGGGTGGTTGATGAGGAGGAGCTCCATCACACCGTGCTGGGCCTTCTCGGCGACCGGCGAGGTGAGGTGGGTCTTCACCACCATGCCGTCGGTGCAGGTGATGGTGCAGGAGGCCATCGGCTTGCGCTGGCCCTCGACCTCGACGATGCACTGGCGGCAGGCGCCGGCCGGGTCGAGGAGGGGGTGGTCGCAGAACCGGGGGATCTCGATGCCGAGCTGTTCGGCGGCCCGGATGACCAGGGTGCCCTTGGGCACGCTGATCTCGGCGCCGTCGATCGTCAGCGAGACGAGATCCTCCGGCGGGACCGCCGCCTCTCCCCCGCCCGAGGGAGTGCTGGTGGTCACGGTCATGCGTTCACCTCCGTGCGGTCGGCCCAGGCCGTCGACTTGGCCGGGTCGAAGGGGCAGCCGCGGCCCGTGATGTGCTGCTCGTACTCCTCGCGGAAGTACTTGAGCGAGGAGAAGATCGGCGAGGCGGCGCCGTCGCCGAGGGCGCAGAACGACTTGCCGTTGATGTTGTCGGCGATGTCGTTGAGCTTGTCGAGGTCGGACATGACGCCCTTGCCGGCCTCGATGTCGCGCAGCAACTGCACGAGCCAGTAGGTGCCTTCACGGCACGGGGTGCACTTGCCGCAGGACTCGTGGGCGTAGAACTCGGTCCAGCGGGTGACGGCGCGGACGACGCAGGTCGTCTCGTCGAAGCACTGCAGGGCCTTGGTGCCGAGCATGGAACCGGCGGCGCCGACGCCCTCATAGTCCAGGGGGACGTCGAGGTGCTCCTCGGTGAACATCGGCGTCGAGGAGCCGCCGGGCGTCCAGAACTTCAGCCGGTGGCCCGGCCGCATCCCGCCGCTCATCTCCAGGAGTTGCCGCAGGGTGATGCCGAGCGGTGCCTCGTACTGGCCGGGGCTCGCGACGTGCCCGCTGAGCGAGTACAGCGTGAAGCCCGGGGACTTCTCGCTGCCCATCGACCTGAACCAGTCTTTCCCCCTTTGGAGGATCGCGGGAACCGACGCGATCGACTCCACGTTATTCACAACAGTCGGGCAGGCGTAGAGGCCCGCGACCGCAGGAAAGGGGGGACGGAGCCGCGGTTGACCACGGCGGCCTTCGAGCGAGTCGAGCAGTGCGGTCTCCTCACCGCAGATGTACGCGCCGGCGCCCGCGTGCACGGTGATGTCGAGATCGAGGCCGCTGCCCAGGATGTTCTGTCCGAGGTAGCCGGCCGCGTAGGCCTCGCTCACGGCCGAGTGCAACCGCCGCAGTACGGGGACGACTTCACCCCGCAGATAGATGAAGGCGTGCGAAGACCTGATGGCGTAACACGCGATGATCATGCCCTCGATGAGGCTGTGCGGGTTCGCGAAGAGGAGCGGGATGTCCTTGCAGGTCCCGGGCTCCGACTCGTCGGCGTTGACAACTAGATAGTGCGGCTTTCCATCTCCCTGCGGAATGAACTGCCATTTCATCCCGGTGGGGAATCCGGCGCCGCCGCGGCCGCGCAGGCCGGAGTCCTTGACGTACGCGATCAGGTCGTCCGGCGACATCGCGAGCGCCTTGCGGAGTCCCTCGTAGCCCTCGTGCCTCTGGTAGACGTCCAGCGTCCAGGACTTGTCCTCGTCCCAGAAGGCCGACAGCACGGGTGCGAGCAGCTTCTCGGGGCTGGTGTCTTTCAGTTCGGGTGCCAAGGTCATCACTCCCCCTCCTCGGCGGTGGGCCCGGCCGGGTGGGCCGGGTCGGAGGCCGACGTGTCCTGTGGCGCGTCGTGCGAACTCAGGTGCTCCGACGGGGACGGCTCGTGGGCGCCCCTGTCCTGCGGTGCGCCGTCGCGGTCCTGCGATGCTCCTTCGCGCGGATGGACCACGCGCGCGGGTGCGGTCTCTCCCCTGGCCAGGCGGAGGCCCACCAGCGACGCGGGTCCCGCCCCGCCGCTTGCCTCGACGGCCCCTGGCCGCTCGTCGGGGAAGCCGGCGAGGATCCGCGCGGTCTCCTTGAAGGTGCACAGCGGCGCCCCGCGCGTGGGCTCGACCGGACGCCCCGCGCGCAGGTCGTCGACGAGCCGCTTGGCGGTGGCCGGGGTCTGGTTGTCGAAGAACTCCCAGTTGACCATCACGACCGGCGCGAAGTCGCAGGCCGCGTTGCACTCGATGTGCTCCAGGGTGACCTTGCCGTCGTCGGTGGTCTCACCGTTGCCGACGCCCAGGTGCTCCTGGAGCTCGGTGAAGATCGCGTCGCCGCCCATCACCGCACAGAGGGTGTTGGTGCAGACCCCCACCTGGTAGTCGCCGGAGGGCTTGCGCCGGTACATGGTGTAGAAGGTGGCCACCGCGGTGACCTCGGCCGTGGTCAGCTCCAGCACGTCCGCGCAGAACCGCATGCCGGTGCGCGTGACATGTCCCTCCTCCGCCTGCACGAGATGCAGCAACGGCAGGAGCGCCGAGCGGGAGTCCGGGTAGCGGGCGATGATCTCGCGCGCGTCCGTCTCCAGGCGGGCTCGGACGTCGTCCGGGTAGGCGGGTGCGGGCAGTTCGGGCATGCCCAGGCTGACGCCCCGCTCGGAAGAACTGGTGGTCACCGGTCGACGCCTCCCATCACGGGGTCGATGGACGCGACAGCGACGATGACGTCGGCGACCTGGCCGCCCTCGCACATCGCCGCCATGGCCTGAAGGTTGGTGAAGGACGGGTCGCGGAAGTGGACCCGGAAGGGGCGGGTGCCGCCGTCGGACACGGCGTGCACCCCGAGTTCGCCCTTGGGTGACTCGACGGCCGCGTACGCCTGTCCCGGCGGCACGCGGAAGCCCTCGGTGACCAGCTTGAAGTGGTGGATCAGGGCCTCCATGGAGGTGCCCATGATCTTCTTGATGTGGTCGAGGGAGTTGCCGAGCCCGTCGGGGCCGAGCGCGAGCTGGGCGGGCCAGGCGATCTTCTTGTCGGCGACCATGACCGGTCCCGGCTGGAGCCGGTCCAGGCACTGCTCGATGATCCTGAGCGACTGGCGCATCTCCTCGAGCCGGATGAGGAAGCGGCCGTAGGAGTCGCAGGTGTCGGCGGTCGGGATGTCGAAGTCGAAGGTCTCGTAGCCGCAGTAGGGCTGTGCCTTGCGCAGGTCGTGCGGCAGGCCGGTGGAGCGCAGGATGGGGCCGGTGGCGCCGAGGGCCATGCAGCCCGCCAGGTCCAGATAGCCGACGTCCTGCATACGGGCCTTGAAGATGGGGTTCCCGGTGGCGAGCTTGTCGTACTCCGGGAGGTTCTTCTTCATCTTCTTCACGAACTCGCGGATGTGGTCCACCGCGCCGGGCGGCAGGTCCTGCGCGAGTCCGCCGGGGCGGATGTACGCGTGGTTCATCCGCAGGCCCGTGATGAGCTCGTAGATGTCGAGAATCATTTCACGATCACGGAATCCGTAGATCATGATCGTGGTGGCGCCGAGTTCCATGCCGCCGGTGGCGATGCACACCAGGTGCGAGGAGAGCCGGTTCAGCTCCATCAGGAGCACCCGGATGAGGGTGGCCCGGTCGGTGATCTGGTCCTCGATGCCGAGGAGCTTCTCGACGGCGAGGCAGTAGGCGGTCTCGTTGAAGAAGGACGTCAGGTAGTCCATGCGCGTCACGAACGTGGTGCCCTGCGTCCACGTGCGGAACTCGAGGTTCTTCTCGATGCCGGTGTGCAGGTAGCCGATGCCGCAGCGGGCCTCGGTGACCGTCTCGCCGTCGATCTCCAGGATCAGGCGGAGCACCCCGTGGGTGGAGGGGTGCTGGGGCCCCATGTTGACGACGATGCGCTCGTCGTCGGCCTTGGCCGCGCTCTGGACGACCTCGTCCCAGTCGCCACCGGTGACCGTGTAGACGGTGCCCTCGGTGGTCTCGCGCGGAGTTGCGTGCTGCGTGCTCATGAGTAGGACCTCCGCTGGTCCGGAGCCGGGATCTGGGCGCCCTTGTACTCGACGGGGATGCCGCCGAGGGGGTAGTCCTTGCGCTGCGGGTGGCCCTGCCAGTCGTCCGGCATCATGATCCGCGTCAGGGCCGGGTGGCCGTCGAAGACGATCCCGAAGAAGTCGTAGGTCTCGCGCTCGTGCCAGTCGTTGGTCGGGTACACCGAGACCAGCGACGGGATGTGCGGGTCGGCGTCCGGCGCGCTGACCTCCAGGCGGATCAGCCGGTTGTGGGTGATCGAGCGCAGGTGGTAGACGGCGTGCAGCTCGCGGCCCTTGTCGTGGAGATAGTGGACCCCGCTGACGCCGGTGCAGAGCTCGAAGCGCAGGGCCGGGTCGTCGCGCAGGGTCTGTGCGACGCGCAGCAGGTGCTCGCGCTCGATGTGGAAGGTGATCTCGCCGCGGTCGACGACCGTCTTCTCGATGGCGTTGCCGGGGAGCAGTCCCTGTTCCTCCAGAGCGCCTTCCAGTTCGTCGGCGACCTCGTCGAACCAGCCGCCGTAGGGGCGGGCCGCCGGCCCCGGGAGGCGGATCGAGCGGACCAGGCCGCCGTAGCCGGAGGTGTCGCCGCCGTTGTCGGCGCCGAACATGCCGCGCTGGACGCGGATCTCCTCACCTCCCTCGCCGCGCTGGCCGGGGAGGTTGGAGCCGCTCAGCTCCTTCTCCGGGTTGGCTCCGTTGGTGCCGTTCGCGTCGCTCACCGCAGCAGCCCCTTCATCTCGATCGTGGGCAGGGCCTTGAGCGCCGCCTCCTCCGCCTCGCGGGCCGCCTCCTCGGCGTTCACGCCGAGCTTGGAGGACTGGATCTTCTGGTGGAGCTTGAGAATGGCGTCCATCAGCATCTCCGGCCGTGGCGGGCAGCCGGGCAGATAGATGTCGACCGGGACGATGTGGTCGACGCCCTGCACGATCGCGTAGTTGTTGAACATGCCGCCCGAGGAGGCGCAGACCCCCATGGAGATGACCCACTTGGGGTTCGGCATCTGGTCGTAGACCTGCCTGAGTACCGGCGCCATCTTCTGGCTGACCCGGCCGGCGACGATCATGAGGTCCGCCTGGCGGGGTGAGCCGCGGAAGACCTCCATGCCGAAGCGGGCCAGGTCGTAGCGTCCGGCGCCGGTGGTCATCATCTCGATGGCACAGCAGGCGAGGCCGAAGGTGGCCGGGAAGACGGACGCCTTGCGCACCCAGCCCGCGGCCTGCTCGACGGTGGTCAGCAGGAAACCGCTCGGCAGCTTTTCTTCGAGTCCCATGAGTTAAAGGCCCCTCAGTCCCATTCCAGGCCGCCGCGCCGCCATACGTACGCGTACGCGACGAAGACGGTGAGCACGAAGAGCAGCATCTCCACGAGCCCGAAAACACCCAGGGCGTCGAAGGTGACGGCCCAGGGGTAGAGGAAGACGATCTCGATGTCGAAGACGATGAAGAGCATCGCCGTCAGGTAGTACTTGATGGGGAAGCGCCCGCCGCCGGCCGGCGTGGGGGTCGGCTCGATCCCGCACTCGTAGGCCTCGAGCTTGGCCCGGTTGTACCGCTTCGGACCGATCAGCGTGGCCATGACCACGGAGAAGATCGCAAAGCCTGCCCCGAGGGCTCCCAGTACGAGGATGGGCGCATAAGCGTTCACCGCTCCTCGCTCCTCTCAGTCGGCACTGACTGCTGGCGATGGCATCGGACTCACACCCCACTCATACGTCCCTCTGACCTCCGTCCGTCCCGACGAAGATCGCGAACATGTGAAGCAGGTCACAAGCCCAACTGACCCGCATCTTATGCCCGCCGGTCTGTGATCTGCGACACGGGGTATTGCACAAGCTTTGTGATCTCCACCACCAGACGAAGGATCATGAAGTCGGATCAGCGGTGATCTTCATACGAGAAGCGTCCGAGTGATCACCAGAGGTGACATTTCCGCTAGTCGGCGCAGGCCGGGAGAGGCGTCTCCATATCAAGAGGGTTCCCCTGCATGCAAATTGGCGGTGGACGCGGGGGCTTGATAGTGGACGGCGTTCACACATCAGAGGGAGGCGCGAGGACGGGTGTGGACACGTGCACACATTCACGAGCGTCGGCCGGCTTCGGACGCAGCCCTCGCCGTAACCGTTGCGTGACCTCCGCCACACCCATGAGAGATCCATAAGAAGGGGGCTTGGCCATCGGGCCCAACCGATGGTAGCTGCGGGGCAATTCGGGCGTAACAGCGAAAGGCCATGATCACAGCCATGATCACGAGAGTCCGCAATGTCCGTTACGGCGTCAATAAAGAGTGAGCCGCCGGGTATTCGGGCCGCCGATTGAACAACTGTGGCGCACCACACGTTTCTTGAAGGTATGGAGGAGCCCCTGATACCAGTTGGTCTCATGTCCCACACCGCTCACATACGCAGCCACCGGAAACCCCGCCGCAGCGCGACGACTTCGATCGCCGTGCGTGCCGGAGTCGCCGGTGGCGTGCTCAGCATGGCAGCGGCGGGCGCGTCGGCTTCGGCGTTCGCCGCCGAGTCGACGACGCAGACCCTCGAACTGCCCACCCTGTCGGCCGACCTGGGCAGCCAGGTCGCCGAGTCCGCCGACGCGATGCAGCAGGCCGCCGCCAACTACCAGCTGCAGGCCGAGCGTGACGCGGCGGCCGCAAAGGCCGCGAAGCAGGCCAAGGCGGACCTCGCGGAGGCCAAGAAGAAGGCGGAGGCCAAGAAGAAGGCCGAGGAGGCACGCAGGGCCGCCGCTGAGGAGGCCGCCTCGCGCAGCTCCCAGCGGACCACCCTGTCCGCCTCGGCGAGCGCCAGTGTCTCCACGAGCTCGTCCACGGCCACCGGTTCGGCCGCGGCCGTCATCGCCTTCGTGAAGGCGCAGGTCGGTGACGCCTACGTCTCCGGCGGCACCGGCCCCAACTCGTGGGACTGCTCGGGCCTCGTGCAGGCCGCGTTCAGCCAGATCGGCATCGACCTGCCGCGCGTCTCGCAGGACCAGTCGACCGCGGGCACCCAGGTCTCGCTGAACAACCTCCAGCCGGGCGACATCCTGTACTGGGGCAGCGCGGGCAGCGCGTACCACGTGGCGGTGTACGTGGGCGACGGCATGTTCGTCGGCGCGCAGAACCCCTCGACCGGTGTGGCCGAGAAGCCGCTGTCCTACGACCCGCCGACCGGAGCGGTGCGGGTTCTCTGACCCCGTAACAGCTTGGTAGGGCCGCAGCCGCTCGGGGGCTGCGGCCCTGCTGGCTTCTGTGACCCCGGTCCCTGACGGAAACCCCGGCCTCCATCTCCCCCACCAGGAACCGTCCGTGGCCCAAGGCCGGGGCGGGCCTCGCGGCCAACCAGGTCGGCGTCGGTCTGCGGCTCTTCGTCTACGACTGCCCGGACGACGACGAAGTCCGGCATGTCGGGCACCTCGTCAACCCGGAGCTCGACCAGCTCGACCCGGCCGGGCGCAGGCTGCTCGACGACAGCGAGGGGTGTCTGTCGGGGCCGGGCGCCGTCATGGCCGTACCGCGTCCGGACCGGGCCGGGGGCCGGGGGTTCGACAGGGACGGCGAGCCGCTCGTGATCGAGGGGACCGGGTACTTCGCGGGCTGTCCGGCGCACGAGACGGACACGGCCAACATCGAGGCGCTGAACGGCGCTCAGGGCACCGTCAGCGCCTCAGGGAGTGGACCAGCGCCCACACCGACACCGCGATGAGGATGACGAACACGGGTAACGCGACCCCTACGTCCATCCCTCCACGGTGCTCCGTTCAAGGGGCTCCCGTCACGCCTTCGGCGCCACCTTGCTCAGCCCGTTGATGATCCGGTCCATCGCGTCGCCGCCCGTGGGGTCGGTGAGGTTGGCGAGCATCTTGAGGGTGAACTTCATGAGCAGCGGATGGGTCAGGCCGCGCTGGGCCGCGATCTTCATGACCTTCGGGTTGCCGATGAGCTTCACGAAGGCGCGGCCCAGCGTGTAGTAGCCGCCGTAGGTGTCCTTGAGGACCTGCGGGTAGCGCTGCAGGGCGATCTCCCGCTGGGCGGGCGTGGCGCGGGCGTGGGCCTGGACGATGACGTCGGCGGCGATCTGGCCGGACTCCATGGCGTAGGCGATGCCTTCGCCGTTGAAGGGGTTCACCATGCCGCCGGCGTCGCCGACCAGGAGCAGGCCCTTGGTGTAGTGCGGCTGGCGGTTGAAGGCCATCGGCAGGGCGGCACCGCGGATCGGGCCGGTCATGTTCTCCGGGGTGTAGCCCCAGTCCTCCGGCATGGAGGCGCACCAGGCCTTCAGCACCTCGCGCCAGTCCAGCTCCTTGAAGGAGTCGGAGGTGTTCAGGACGCCGAGGCCGACGTTGGAGGTGCCGTCGCCCATGCCGAAGATCCAGCCGTAGCCGGGCAGGAGGCGGTCCTCGCCGGGGCCGCGGCGGTCCCACAGCTCCAGCCAGGACTCCAGGTAGTCGTCCTCGTGGCGGGGGCTCTCGAAGTACGTCCGTACCGCGACGCCCATCGGGCGGTCCTCACGGCGGTGCAGGCCCATCGCGAGGGAGAGCCGGGTGGAGTTGCCGTCGGCGGCGACCACGAGGGGCGCGTGGAAGGTGACTTCGCGCTTCTCCTCGCCCAGCTTGGCGTGGACGCCGGTGATCCGCCCGGTGCGGTCGTCGACGATCGGGGCACCGACGTTGCAGCGCTCGTAGAGCCGCGCCCCGGCCTTCTGGGCCTGGCGGGCGAGCTGCTCGTCGAAGTCGTCGCGCTTGCGGACGAGGCCGTAGTCGGGGAAGGAGGCCAGTTCCGGCCAGTCGAGCTGGAGGCGTACGCCGCCGCCGATGATGCGGAGGCCCTTGTTCCGCAGCCAGCCGGCCTCTTCGGAGATGTCGATGCCCATGGCCACGAGCTGCTTGGTGGCACGCGGGGTCAGGCCGTCGCCGCAGACCTTCTCGCGCGGGAACTCGGTCTTCTCAAGGAGGAGGACGTCGAGTCCGGACTTGGCGAGGTGGTACGCGGTCGTGGAGCCGGCCGGCCCCGCGCCGACGACGATGACATCGGCGGTGTTCTCGGACAGGGGCTCGGTCACGGCGGGATCTCCCCAGGCTCGGAATCAAGTTCGGAATCAAGTTCTGAATCCGCGTGCCGACCGGCACTGGACATGGGCAGTCTATTCAGCAGAATTGATCACCCGGCTGAAGGGCTGCCCCCAGTGAACCGAGCTCTGCCCGTAGTACGGCTGCGCGTCCCCACCGACGAGGACGCCGTCGCCTGGCACCGGGTCTTCGACGACCGGGACGTCATGGAGTTCCACGGCGGCAGGTCCGCCGAGCTGTACGTCTACGAGGAGCTCACCGCGAGGCAGCGCCGGCACGACGCCGAGCGGGGTTTCTGCCTGTGGACCATGGTCGACGAGCGCGGGCAGGTCATCGGCTTCACCGGGGCCCAGCCATGGCCGCGGGACTGGGGGCCGACGGGCGAGATCGAGATCGGGTGGCGGCTCGGACGGGCCTACTGGGGTCAGGGGTACGCCACGGTGGCCGCGCAGATGACGCTGGACCGGCTCAGGACGGCGGGCGTCACGGACGTGGTGGCGATGGTCAGACCCGGCAACGAACGGTCGATCGCGGTCACCAAACGCCTCGGAATGGAACTCGCGGAGACCTTCCCGCACCCCCGGTTCGGGGAAGAGGCGCTGTGCTTCCGACTCTCCCTGCGGGAAAGTCACCCAGAGTAGCGGTCTGTCGCAGAAAGACACCCGGCACTTCCGGCCGCCGCCGCGCCGGAGTTACCCTGCCAGTACCGCTGGGGGTGACATCTGTGCGCATACCACCCAAGACGCCCGAAGTGCGCGTACCGCGTCTGGTCGGACTGATGGCCGTCGACGCGCGCGAGACGGCCCAGGCGCAGGGCCTGTTCGTCAACGCGCCGGATCGCAAGGACTTCCATCTGGCCGTCGTCGACTACGTCGTACGCCAGTACCCGCAGGCCGGTGCCGAGGTGCCGCGGGACTCGGTGGTGTACGTGTGGTTCGACCTCGGCCCGGGTGAGGGCGGCGGAGGCATCCGCGAGCCGCGCATCCCCAGACCTCCGAGCGGCGGGCTCCAGCGCGAGCTGGACGAGCCGGGCGATCCGTACGTGGTCCGGTGTGTGACGGGGCTCTGACGTCGCGCCCCGCCCCTTACCGAGCCGCTCAGCTCTCCTTGACGCCCCGGTGCAGGGCCACGATCCCGCCCGTCAGGTTCCGCCAGGCCACCTTCGACCAGCCCGCCTTCTGGAGGCGCTCCGCCAGAGCCGGCTGGTCGGGCCAGGCGCGGATGGACTCGGCGAGGTAGACGTACGCGTCGGGGTTGGAGGAGACCGCGCGGGCGACCGGCGGCAGGGCCCGCATCAGGTACTCGGTGTAGACCGTGCGGAACGGCGCCCAGGTCGGGTGGGAGAACTCGCAGATCACGACCCGGCCGCCGGGCCTGGTCACCCGGTACATCTCACGCAGCGCCGAGTCGGTGTCCTGGACGTTGCGCAGCCCGAAGGAGATGGTGACGGCGTCGAAGGTGTCGTCCTTGAAGGGCAGCCTCGTCGCGTCGCCCGCGGTGAACGGCAGCCAGGTGTGCTTGCGCTTGCCGACCTGGAGCATGCCGAGCGAGAAGTCGCAGGGCACGACGTAGGCGCCGGTGCGGGCGAAGGGCAGCGACGAGGTGGCCGTGCCGGCCGCGAGGTCCAGGATCTTCTGGGCGGGGCGGGCGTCGACGGCCCGGGCGACCTCCTTGCGCCACACCCGGTCCTGGCCGAGCGACAGCACGTCGTTCGTCAGGTCGTACCGTTCCGCCACGTCGTCGAACATCGAGGCGACTTCGTGCGGCTGCTTGTTCAGGGAAGCGCGGGTCACGTCCCCATTCTTGCAGCCGCCCTCACGACGAAGCCCGACGCCCTCCCGGCAGCAGCCGCGGCTTCTTCTTCCCGGCCACGTCCTCCACCCATCCGCACAGCACCACGAACACCGCGATCAGGACCCACCCGATGCCGAACATGAACCACTGGCTCTCCAGCGGCAGCCACTTCTCGAACGCGGGCACGTTCCAGAACTGGTCGATCAGCGGCACGGCGAGGATCAGCGCGATCTCGTGCCACAGGTAGATCGTCACCGCGCGGGAGTTGAAGACCGTGACGACCCGGTCGGTCCGCCGGAAGCGGGTCAGCCAGGCGAAGTCGATCCCGAACCACGACTTGGCCCACATCAGGAGCGTCACGTACCCGGCGGACCAGAAGGCCTGGGCGAGGGGGATGTCGTCGAGGTCGTACGAGCCCGTCTCGGCCTGGTGGGTGAAGGCGTACCAGCCGCCGAAGGCGATCGCGGCGAGCGAGAGCAGGACGACGGCGGCCGGCTTCAGCCTCTCCAGGATCCCGTCCCGGTGGGCGAAACCGAGGATCCAGCAGAACAGGAAGGTGGCCAGGTCGGTCAACGCGCTGCCGAGGCGGTCGTCCGGCGGCTCCCACAGGAACTGGAAGACCACGATGGGGGCCAGGGACATCATCAGGACCGGAACGGGAGCCGACCGGAACACCTTCAGCAGCACCGGGGACAGCAGCACGAACCACAGGTACGTCCGCAGGTACCAGAGGATCTCCCAGGCCTGCTCGCCCCACGCGTTGCCCGGCGGATCGCCGAGCGGCACGATCCAGTAGACGATCTGCCAGCCCGGCATCCAGTCGTGGACCAGCATCGCGAGGACCACGAAGGCGCCCCAGAACCAGAACGGGGGCAGCAGGCGGCGCAGCCTGCTCCTGACGACCGTGGCCGCGGGGCGCTCCAGGGACTTCGCCATGAGTGTCCCGGCCAGGCCGAACATGATGCCCATGGAGGGGAAGACCATGCCGGCCCAGGCCCACCCGAACGTGTGATAGGTGACGACGCGGATCAGGGCGACGGCCCGCAGCGTGTCGAAGTAGCGGTCTCGGCCCGGGGGCCGAGACGGAGGCTTCTCCTCCTCCGCCTCGGCGTCAGCGGGGGCATCGAGAACCGGTGGCTCCGGCTCCGGCTCCACCACCGGCAACGGGGACGTGGCGTCCGGCACGCCCTGTCCGTAGTACCCGGGGGCGACGTGATCCTGTGGATACGGCTGCTGCGGGTAGGTGTGCTGTTGATACGACTGCTGCGGATACCCCGAGTACCCGTACTCCTGGCCGTACCCCTGTTGCGGGTAGTCCTGCTGCTCCCAGCTCATCAGCCGACCCCCGCCGGGGTGCCGACCTCGCCGGTCCGCTTCAGTTTCTGCCAGCGCAGGCGGCCGCCGGTCAGGGCGGTGATGCAGGAGTGGATGAGGACGAGGTACATCATCTGGCGGTAGGCCAGCTGCTGGAGCGGCATCATCAGCAGATAGCGGTACTTCTCCTTGTCCAGCCTGAAGGCGTACGCCGCGCACACGAACTGGATGCCGAGGACCGCGAGCCACGCGTACAGCGCCGCCCGGAAGTCGATGAAGATCATCGAGTAGGCGGTGAACACGTCGATCAGCGGGGCGAAGACCGGCGTGACGATCTGGAAGATCACCACCAGCGGCATGCCGACCCGGCCGAAGCGGCCCGAGGGCCCCTTGTCGGTGAGGGACTTGCGGTGCTTCCACAGCGCCTGCATGGTGCCGTACGACCACCGGTAGCGCTGCGACCACAGCTGCTTGAGGGAGCCGGGCGCCTCGGTCCACGCGCGTGCGTGCTCCTGGTAGACGACCCGCCGGCCCGCGCGATGTATCGCGATGGTGATGTCGGTGTCCTCGGCGAGGGTGTCCTCGCTCATGCCGCCGACCTGGAGGACCGCCTCGCGGCGGAACGCGCCGATCGCACCCGGGATGGTGGGCATGCAGCGCAGCAGGTCGTACATCCGGCGGTCGAGGTTGAAGCCCATCACGTACTCGATGTGCTGCCAGGCGCCGATGACCGTGTCGCGGTTGCCGACCTTGGCGTTTCCGGCGACCGCGCCGACCTCGGGGTCGGCGAAGGGCTGCACCAGCTGGTGCACGGCGTCCGGTTCGAAGACCGTGTCACCGTCCATCATGATGACGATGTCGTAACTCGCGTTGCGGACACCGTTGTTGAGGGCGGCCGGTTTGCCGGCGTTGTCCTGGCGGATGACCCGCACGTTCGTCATGCCGAGGGCCCGGGCCGCCTCGCGCGAGATCTCGGAGGTGCCGTCCGACGAGCCGTCGTCGACCACGATGATCTCGATCGGATGGGTGCTCTTCGACAACGACTCCAGAGTGTTGGCGATGCACTCCTTCTCGTTGTACGCCGGGACGATCACCGTCACCGGCCGGGTGACCGTGGGTCCCCAGCTGAAGCGACGTTTGTTGCGCAGTCTGTAGTGGCGGCGGGCGAGGATCAGCATCATCCCGAACCGGCCCATGACGGCCACGCCCACGATCACGAGTCCGACCGACAGCGTGGGCACGGTGTACTCGGCGACGGCGACGGCCGCGACGAGCGCCTTGCCCTCGTAGAGGGTCGTGCCGGTGGCCTCGCGGTGCGCGGCCTGGAGACGGTCGGTGCCGTCGGTGCTCGGGCCGTTGGCCGCCCCCTGGGGCTGCCGGCCCGTCTGCCCGCCCGCCGGAGCGCCGTTGGTGTTCTGCGCCTCGATGACCCCGCTGATGGTGGTGAAGGTGTAGCCCTTCGCCCGCATCTTCTCGATGTACTCCGGCAGCGCCTTGATCGTCTGCTCACGGTCGCCGCCGGCGTCGTGCATCAGCACCGCGGCGCCCGAGGTCCCGGACGGGGTGGCCCACTTGACGATCTTCGCGACGCCCGGCTTCTTCCAGTCGTCGCTGTCGGTGTCGACGAAGACGCTGGTGTAGCCCTCCTCTCCGAGCTTCTTGTAGACGGGCCAGCTGTAGTTGTCGATCGCGTCCGTCTCGGAGGAGTACGGCGCCCGGAACAGCGTGGTGGTGATGCCGGCCGCGCCCGCGAGGGCGAGCTGTGTCTGGGTCATCTCGCGCCGGATGCGGGCGTCGCTCTGGTAGGAGAGGTCGACGTGGGTGAAGGTGTGGATGCCCACCTCATTGCCCTGGTCGACCATGTCCTTCACGATCCCCGGGTAGCGCGAGACCATCGAGCCCACCAGGAAGAAGGTCGCCGGGACGTCGTACTTCTCCAGGATCTCCAGCACCTGGGGGGTGTACGTCGGGTTCGGGCCGTCGTCGAAGGTGAGCGCGATCGTCTTGGACGGTACGGAGGTCGTGGTCGCCTGGCCGCCCCGGAAGCTGATGATCGGCCCGCCGTTGATGATCTCGTCGGGGACCTTGCTGGAGCTGGCGCCGTCGCGCACCCGCTCGTCGCCGCCGACCTCGGCGCGCAGATAGCCGTCGAGCAGCATCACGCTGGTCAGGCCGAGCAGGAGCAGCAGGGCGAGGAGGACCCGCGGTTTCTGCAGCGCCGCGGCCTTGCCCGCCGCCCGCTCGATGCGGGAGGGGGCACGCCGGCGGCCGCGGGAGGGCGTCGTCGTGGTCATGTGGTGGGCCCCGTTCCGGTCAGTTGGAGGCCGCGGAGGCGGTCGCGGTGGGGGCGGCGGTCGGCGGAGCGCCCGTGGCGGTGCCGACGGGCGGGGTGCCCGTGGGCCTCGACGGCGGGGTGCCGACACCGCCCTGTGGCCGGAGGCCGCCGGGGCCGGAGTTCGAGGCGCCGGGGCCGCCGCCCGCGAAGGGCAGCAGGGTCGTGCTGGAGACGCCGATGCCCATGAAGGCCAGGCCCAGCACGACGGCGTACCCGAGGGACAGGACGCCGAGGAGAAGGCCGATCCGGCGCAGCAACTTGGAGCGGCGTCCGGAGTTGTCAACGAACACGGGACCGTCGGCGGGCCCGTTACTACCGCGTTTGCGGCGGCGACCGCGCGTGTCCGCACGGTTTTCGGTGGCAGTCTCGGAATGCATTCCCCAGACATTAAGGAGTCTTTATGTGACCGAGTCGGCCGTTCTTGTGAGACGCATATGAGAAACGCCTTAACCTGTCTTTTTCCTGAGAGACTCCGTGAACGCCTGCGCAGGTCGCCATGGCGGCAAGTGCACCGAATGCCCCGTTCATTTCGCCCGATTGGCCTGATTCGCGCAATGCCGCCCGTGGATTCCCTATGGATCGACTGCTGCTTTGAACAACGGCTCCGTATGAGACGTTCTCTTCTTGAATGAGCCTTTGTTTCGAGCCTGAGACGAACATCACGAGAGCGGGTGCATGAACAATGCGGGGTTTCCTGAGGTCGGCCGCCGGGTTTACGTGTCTGTTTGCCCTGGCCGCCACGGGGTGTTCCGCGGAGTCCGAACGGCCCTCGTCAAGCGGCACCTCGTCAGCCGGCACCTCGTCGACCGGCACCTCGTCAGCCGGCACCTCGTACGCCCCGTACGTCAGCGCCACCGAGGCCTCGGACAACGACTCCGCAGGCTCGCCCTCGGTCTACAACCTCGCGTTCGTGATCGCCGACGGGACTGACTGCACACCGTCCTGGAACGGCACGTCGGCGGTCGGCGACTCCTCCGTCAGGTCCCGGATCAGCGCACTGAAGAAGGGCGGCGCGGAGGTGCGGGTGTCCTTCGGCGGGGCGTCCGGGAAGGAACTGGCCGAGACCTGCTCCAGTGCGGCGAAGCTCGCGGCGGCTTATGGGAAGGCGCTGGACGCGGCCGGTTCCTCGCTCGCCGACTTCGACATCGAGGGGGACGCGCTGACCGACTCGGACTCGGTGGATCTGCGGTCCCAGGCGATCGCGTTGCTCCAGAAGGAACGGAGCGATCTCGCCGTGTCGTTCACGCTTCCCGTGATGCCGTCCGGGCTCGACGACGACAGCGTGGCGTTGCTGGAGTCCGCGAACAACAAGTCGGTTCAGGTGTCGACGGTCAACATCATGACGATGAACTACGGGGAGTCGTACGACGGGGACATGGGGTCCTACGCGATCACTTCGGCGAAGGCGGCGCAGACGCAGTTGAAGTCGGTCTTCGGTACGTCCGACTCCACTGCGTGGCGGGCCATGGCGCTCACCTCGATGATCGGGACGAATGACGTGAGCGGGGAGACGTTCACGTTGTCCGACGCGGCGCAGGTGCGGGAGTTCGCGGCGTCGAAGGAGGTGGCGTGGGTGTCGATGTGGTCGACGTTCCGGGATCAGGAGTGCGAGTCGGGGAACTCGGACGAGGACGACCCGCTGACCAACTGCAGCGGGGTTTCTCAGGATGCCGGGGCGTTCGGGGAGGCATTGTCCGGTTGAGGGCCTCGGCTCGGCTCGGGCGCCACCGGAACCACAGGCGTCGCCCCCTCCGTTCGCCGGATGCATCTCCCTCCCGGCATCAGAGACCTCGTACCTGCTCTTTCCAGGACTCGGCCACATCGGCAGGCTACCGACCGGAGGCCTCCGCCTCCATGGTCACGAGCCGCGGCAGGAGTGCGGCAGGAGTACCGATGGCCCCTACCTGCGCCGGTGCAGCAGGCGGCCCTTGATCACCGTGGCCACGCAGGCTGTCAGGTCCTGGGTCTCGAAGGCGGCGAAGGTCGCCTCCATGCCGGGGAGCAGCGGGATCAGGGGCTCCTCCGTGAAGCTGTGCTCGATCGTCAGGCCCGACCTGTGGACGGCGTCGATCACCGCGGGGCGCCGCAAGGGCCCCACCACCGCCACCGTCCCCTGCGCCAGCAACCGCTGCACACCGCGCCTCGCGCTGGCACCCCACCGCGTGTCCGTCATGTCCAGGGACTCCAGCGCCTCGCCCGAGATCGGCTCGCTGCCCAACTCCTCGCGCGGGTCCGGATGGTAGGCCTGCTCCAACAGCTCCGGACCGTACGGGTTCACCAGGCCAGGGGCGAGAACTCCCGGCCAGCGGCGGACCCTCGCGGAAGGGTGTGCGGCCACCATGTCGTCGTAGACCTCCACGGCCGCGAGCTGCCGCCCCTCGACCAGTACCGCCCCACCGGGCAGCGGCGGCTTTCCGCCGCCCGGGATCAGCAGGTCGGCGGTGTGGATCGTCAGCACCGCACGCCTAGTTGGACGCGAGGATCTTCAGCTCGGGGTGGGCCGTGCCGCCCTCGATCGCCGTGGAGGAGATGTGGGACATCACGCGCGCGTCGACGGGGTCGTTCGCCGGGTCGTCGTGGACGACGAGGTGTTCGTACGTCGTGGCGCGCTGGGCCGGGACCCGACCCGCGGTGCGGATCATGTCGATCATTTCCTGGAGGTTGGAGCGGTGCTTGGCGCCGGCCGCCGAGACGACGTTCTCCTCCAGCATGACCGAGCCGAGGTCGTCCGCGCCGTAGTGCAGGGTCAGCTGGCCCGCGTCCTGGCCGGTGGTCAGCCAGGAGCCCTGGATGTGGGCGATGTTGTCCATGAAGAGCCGGGAGATCGCGATCATCCGCAGGTACTCGAAGATCGTGGCCTGGGTGCGGCCCTTCAGGTGGTTGTTCATCGGCTGGTAGAGGTACGGGATGAAGGCCCGGAAGCCGCCCGTGCGGTCCTGTACGTCACGGATCATGCGCAGGTGCTCGATGCGCTCGGCGTTGGTCTCGCCGGTACCCATGAGCATGGTGGAGGTGGACTCCACGCCCAGGTTGTGCGCCGTCTCCATGATCTCCAGCCAGCGCTCGCCGGACTCCTTGAGCGGCGCGATGGCCTTGCGGGGGCGCTCGGGGAGCATCTCGGCACCGGCGCCCGCGAAGGAGTCGAGGCCGGCCGCGTGGATGCGCTGGATGGCCTCCTCGACGCTCACCTTGGAGATCCGGGCCATGTGCTCGACCTCGGACGCACCCAGCGAGTGGATCACCAGCTGGGGGAACTCCTGCTTGATGGCGGCGAAGTGCTTCTCGTAGTACTCGACGCCGTAGTCGGGGTGGTGGCCGCCCTGGAACATGATCTGCGTGCCGCCGAGCTCGACGGTCTCCGCGCACCGGCGCAGGATGTCGTCCAGGTCGCGGGTCCAGCCCTTGTCCTTGGCGGTGGGCGGGGCGTAGAAGGCGCAGAACTTGCACGCCGTGACGCACACGTTGGTGTAGTTGATGTTCCGCTCGATGATGTACGTCGCGATGTGCTCCGTGCCCGCGTACCGACGGCGGCGCACCGCGTCCGCGGCGGAGCCCAGCGCGTGCAGCGGGGCGTCGCGGTAGAGGTCGAGCGCCTCCTCCGGAGTGATGCGCCCACCCTCGGCGGCACGGTCGAGGACGGACTGAAGGTCGGCCTTCTCGGTCACCGGGGCGTGCCTTTCGTCAAGGGTTCTGGCGGTCTGGGCCAGCCTACGCCAGCCCTGTGACAAGCCGGATGTCAGGCCGCGTCAGCACCGTTCTCAGGCCGCGTCAGCGCCGTTCCCAGGCCGCGTCCGCCCCGCTCTCAGGCCGCGTACGCACCGATCAGCAGCCCCGCGTACGCCCCCGTGATCAGGAACGGCCCGAACGGGATCGCCGTCTTGCGCCCGGCCTTGCCCACCAGGACCAGGGCACCGCCGTAGAGCGCGCCGAGCAGGAAGCCCGCGAAGGTCCCCAGGAGCACGGTGTCCCAGCCGTACCAGCCCAGGACCGCCCCCGCCCCGAGCGCCAGCTTCACGTCGCCGAAGCCCATGCCGCCCGGGTTGACCCGCCACAGCACCCAGTAGCCCGCGCCGAGGGCGAGGGCGCCGAACAGGGCGTGCGACCAGCTCCCGGTGTGCTCCGGCACGAAGGAGACGACCCCGAGCAGTGCGAGCGCGGCGGCCGCGAGGGGGAGGGTGAGCGGGTCGGGCAGTCGTCGTACGCGCAGGTCGACGACGGCGAGCAGCACGCCCACGGGGACGAGCAGCAGCCAGACGGCGATCTCCGGGCGGGTGCCGGTGGCGGCGGCGAGGGCGGCGCAGAGGAGGGCGGTGACGGTGGACAGGAGCAGGGTGCCGCGACCGTACGGCTGCCGCGGACCGCAGTTACCGCAGCTCGCCCGCCCCAGCCAGCCGCCCGGCCAGCCGCCCAGGGGGTGCCCCTCGGGGCAGGTCCCGCGCCACGGTTGTCCGGACGGGACGGAGAAGCGGTAGGCGGCGCGCGGCAGCAACGCGCCCGTCGCCGCTCCCCACAGCGCGGCCATGACGACGAGCAGCTGCGTCACCGCCCGACCTTCGACATCCGTGCCTCTGGGTATCCCTCGGCCTCGCTCTCCGAGGTGTACTTCAGGTCGTCGCCCACCGTGGTGAGGCGGACGGTGTGGGCGGTGGGGTTGCAGCCGGCGTGGTTGTCCGCGGCGCCCACGGCCGTGGTGACGAGTTCGGTGTCGGTGACCTTCTTCAGGGTGAGGACGTCGGTGCAGACCGCGCCGATCGCGTCGGTCTGCTGGAGGCGGCCCAACTCCTCGCCGATCCTCGCCTTCTTGACGGTGATGCGGAAGGTCCCCATCGGCAGGCTCCCGCCGAGACCCGTGCCCTGGCCCTCCCAGGTGCCGAGATAGCGGGCGGGGACCGCGGTCGGTCCCGCCGGGCCGCTCGACGGCTCGCTCGACAGCGACGGGGAGACCGGGGAGGACGCCGACGGCAGGGAGGCCGACGGTACGGACGTCGGCCCCGAGGAGTACGCGTCGCTGCCGGGACCGGAGCTCGCCGAGTCGTCCTGGCCCCGCCCCGGCAGCAGGTCGAACAGGAACACCGAGCCCACGGTCACCGCGGCCAGCGCCCCCGCGACCGCGAGCGCCACCGTGCAGCTCATCCGGCGGCCACGCCCGTTGGTGCCGGGTGCGGAGGTGGCGGCCACGGAGACGGAGAGCTTTCCGGGACCGGATCGCCGGTCCGAGGGCACCACCGTCTCGTACGGCACCGCGTCCCGGGGCTCGGGCACGGAGGGCCCGGAGTGCCCGGAGGGAGTGCCCGTGGGAGCCGGCGGCGTGACCGGATACGACGGTGGCCCGGCCGCGGCGGCCGGAGGCGCCCCCGCGGACACGACCGGCATCACCGGCGGCGGCCCGAACGCCCCCATCGTGCCCGCCGAACCCCCGCCCACCGAAGGACTGCTGAACCCCACCGGCCCCGACGCCTGCTCCCCCGCCCGCTCCCCCGCCGCCTCGAGGTTCAGCAGCTGTACGGCACTGCGCCCCAGCTGCTCGACCAGCGCCCCCGGCAGCCACCCCGCCGCCACCAGCCGCGCCGCGCCCTGCGGAGCCAGCCGCCGGGCCACCTCGCCCGGAGTCGGCCGCTCCTGCGCCGACTTGTCCAGGCAGCTCTCCACGACGTCCCGCAACTCACCGCTCAGCGATCCGAGTTCGGGCTCCTCGTGCACCACCTTGTAGAGGAGGGAGGCCGAGGAGTCCCCGGGGAAGGGCGGCGCCCCCGTGGCCGCGTACGCCAGGACCGCGCCCAGGGAGAAGACGTCCGCCGCGCCCGAGATGCCCTTGCTCAGGATCTGTTCCGGGGACATGTAGCCGGGCGAACCGATGGAGACACCGGTCGAGGTGAGGGAGGCGGTGCCGTCGGTGGCGCGGGCGATGCCGAAGTCGATGAGGAGGGGTCCGTCGACGGTGAGCAGGACGTTGGAGGGCTTCACGTCCCGGTGGACGAGCCCCAGTTCGTGCACGGCGGCCAGCGCCTCGGCCAGCCCCGCGCCCAGGACCCGTACGGAATGCTCGGGCAGCGGGCCGCCGTCCGCGACCGCCGAGGCCAGGGAAGGGCCCGCCGCGTACCCGGTGGCGACCCAGGGCACCGCCGCCTCCGGGTCCGCGTCGAGGACCGGCGCCGTCCAGGCCCCGCCCACCCTGCGTGCCGCGTCCACCTCGCGGCGGAAGCGGGCGCGGAACTCCTCGTCGAGCGCGAAGTGCGGGTGCACGATCTTGACCGCGACCGTGCGGCCCCCGGCACTGCGGCCGAGATAGACCCGGCCCATGCCGCCGGAACCGAGCCGTCCGAGCAGCCGGTAGGGCCCCACGGTCGTGGGCTCGTCGACGCCGAGCGGCTGCATCCCGCCTCCCCGTCCCCCGTAAGTCCCCGTAAAGGTACGGATGCAGGTTACGGCTGAAGCAGTTCCACCTTCACGTCCCCGGGGAAACCCGTTGTGGGCCCCACCCGGCGCGCGAACTCCGTGACCGCCGCCAGCTGCGGGGCCCCGAAGCGGAAGTCCAGCGTCGTGAAGTACTTCTCCAGGACCTCCTCGTCGAAGTCCTCCCAGCGGGCCGCCTGTTCGGCGACCTTGCCGACCTCCTCCAGGGAGAGGTTCCGGGAGGCGAGGAAGGCCTCGTGGACCTTGCGGGTGATGACCGGCTCGCGTGCGAGGTAGTCCCGGCGGGCGGCCCAGACGGCGAAGACGAACGGCAGCCCGGTCCACTCCTTCCAGAGCGAGCCGAGGTCATGGACCTGGAGGCCGAAGCGCGGACCGTCGAGGAGGTTCGCCCGCAGCGCCGCGTCTCCGATGAGTACGGCCGCCTCCGCCTCCTGCATCATCAGGCTGAGGTCGGGCGGGCAACTGTAGTAGTCGGGCCGCACGCCGTAGCGCTCGGCGAGGAGGAGCTGGGCGAGACGCACGGAGGTGCGCGAGGTCGACCCGAGGGCCACCCTTGCGCCGTCCAGCTCGTCCAGCGGGACCTGCGAGACGATGACGCAGGACATGACCGGGCCGTCGCAGCCGACGGCGATGTCGGGGAAGGCGACCAGGTCGTCCGCGTTCTTGAGGAACTCGACGAGGGTGATGGGCCCGATGTCGAGATCTCCCTGCACCAGCTTCTCGCTGAGCTTCTCCGGGGTGTCCTTCGTGAGCTCGAAGTCGAGGAGCGTGCCCGTCCTCGCGAGCCCCCAGTACAGGGGCAGGCAGTTCAGGAACTGGATGTGGCCGACGCGCGGCCGGGTGCGAGAATTGTCCACATCGCGACACTAGACCCCTTGGGGTACGCTTCGGACTTCAGCCCCAGGGTCAACCACTCCGCGATCTTCAAACATCCGAGTGACGTGATCTTGGCCTCTATTGCTTTCGGCTGCCCGCGTGCTAGGCTCGCCGCAAGTTGCAGTTTGGTTTCCCTTGCAGTACAGAGCCTGCGGAGCATGTAACCGCAGGCTCTAGTCGTTTTCAGAAGAATGCAGTTGTGCGGCACTGTTTTCACACTTGCAGGTTCTGGAGCAGGGCAACCCTTTTGGGCCCAAGGAGGGCTTATGGCTACCGGAACCGTGAAGTGGTTCAACGCCGAAAAGGGCTTTGGCTTCATCGCCCAGGAGGGCGGCGGCCCCGACGTCTTCGTCCACTACTCCGCGATCAACGCGAGCGGCTTCCGCTCGCTGGAGGAGAACCAGGCGGTCTCCTTCGACGTGACCCAGGGCCCGAAGGGCCCGCAGGCGGAGAACGTCACCCCCGTCTGAGCGATCCCGTCTCATCGTGATCCCGTCTCATAGGCGCTCAAGCCTCTGATCCGGACCTGAAATGCAGTACCCAAGGAGCCCCGCGCCGCACGGCAGCGGGGCTCCTGCCTTTTCCCGTGCGCGTGCTAGACGTGCTGCATGACGAGCACGAAGGTCGTACCCGGCTCCAGCGCCTCGTACGAGTGCGGCACATCCCCGCGGTACGCCATGTAGTCCCCGGGCTCCAGTTCCACCGTCTCCCCGGCCGGACCGGCCTTCATCCGCCCCGTGCTCACGATCAGATGCTCCACCGAGCCCGGAATGTGCGGATCCGACTCCCGTACGGCCCCTGGTTCGGCCCGCAGGTGGTAGATGTCCCGGCGCGCCCCGGGCGGGCTCGCGGAGAGCAGGGTGGCCATGTACTCGGCCTTCTCGGAGGCCACGCTCGGCCCCTGTCCCGCCCTGATCACCCGCACGGACGGTGCCGGCGGCTCCACCAGGGCGCTGAACGGCACGCCGAGCGCCACCCCCAGCGCCCACAGCGTCTCCACGCTCGGGTTCCCGCCCGCCGCCTCCAGCTGGGACAGCGTGGACTTGGCGATTCCGGCCCGCTTGGCCAGCTCGGAGAGGGAGAGCCCGGCGCGGGTGCGTTCGCGGCGCAGGGAGGCGGCGATCCAGTCCAGGGGGAGCCGGGGCGGCGGGCTGTCGGACATGCTGTTCGCTCCATCGGTACGATCGTTCGCCTTGACGAACAAGACTCTGGCGTCCAGTCTAGTGAACATGCGTACGGCAGAGCGAACAGCCTTGGTCCGGGACAGTGCGCTCGTCTGGCTCGCGAGCGGAGTGGTGGGCGTCTCCTTCGGCGCGATCGCCGTCACCGGCGGCCTGCCGATATGGGTGCCGGTGGTGATGTCCCTGGTCGTGTACGCGGGCTCCGCCCAGTTCAGCGCGATCGGCGTCCTGCTGGCCGGGGGCGGTCCGGTCGCCGCGGCGGCCACCGGCCTGCTGCTCAACACGCGTACGGCGGCCTTCAGCCTCGCTGTCGCCGACATCCTCGGCCGGGGCCGGCTCGCCCGTTTCCTCGGTGCTCATCTGGTCACCGACGAGACGGTGGCCTTCGCTCTGGCCCAGCCGGATCCGGGCCGGCGCCGGGCGGCCTTCTGGATCTCCGGGCTCGGCCTGTTCGTCGTGTGGAACCTCGGCGTCCTGGCCGGGGCACTCGCCGGGGGCGCGCTGGGCGACACCGGCACCTACGGCCTGGACGCGGCCTTCCCCGCCGTGCTCGTCGCCCTGGTGCTGCCCACGCTGCGCGACTCCCCCGCGATACGGCGGTCCGCGCTGCTCGGCGCCGGGCTGGCGCTGGCGGTGACCCCGGCGGTCCCGGCGGGGGTGCCGGTGCTGGTGGCCCTGGCCGGGCTGGTCCTCCACGGCAACAGGAGGACGGCGTGAACGCGACGGTCGCCATGATCCTGGCGATGGCGGTCGGGACGTACGCCTTCCGGCTGGTCGGGCCGGCGCTGCACGGGCGGGTGGAACTGCCGGAGCGGCTGCAGGAGTTGCTGTCGGCGGGCGCGATCGTCCTGCTGGTGGCCCTGCTGGCGACGGGCGCGCTGACGGAGGGCGGCGGGTTCGCGGGATGGGCCCGGCCGGTCGGGGTGCTGGTGGCAGCCGTGCTGGCCTGGCGGAGGGCGCCGTTCGTGGTCGTGGTGCTGGGGGCGGCGGCCACAACTGCCGTACTGCGGGCGGCTGGAGTGGGGTGAGTGTCAGTAGGGGCCACTAGGGTCCCCGGCCATGACCGACACCGATTTCGTGGCCGCCACCCGCACCTTCTACGACACCGTCGCCGAGGACTACGCCGAGCAGTTCCGGGACGGACTCGCCGACGCGCCCCTGGACCGGGCGATGATCGCCGGGTTCGCCGAACTCGTGGGCGGTGGCGGGACGGTGGCCGACCTGGGATGCGGGCCCGGGCGGGTCACGGGATACCTGGCCTCCCTCGGGCTGTCCGTCTTCGGCCTCGACCTGTCGGAGTCGATGCTGGCCATCGCCCGCCGGGAGAACCCGGGGCTGCGGTTCGAGCGGGGCTCCATGTTGGAACTGGATCTTCCGGACGGGGCGCTCGCCGGTGCCGTGTCCTATTACTCGTCCATCCACACCCCTGTGGACCAACTCCCCCGTCTGTTCGCCGAGTTCAACCGCGTACTGGCACCCGGGGGACATCTCCTCGTCGCCTTCCAGGCCGGCGACAAGGACCGGCATCACGACCGACCGTGGGGGCGCCCCGTCGCGCTGACCTTCCTGAGGCGGCGGCCGGAGCAGATCGTCGAGCTGCTCCGGGGGGCCGGGTTCGCGCTCGTCTCACAGACGGTGCGCGAACCCGGCCCCGAGGAGGTGTCGCAGCAGGCGTTCCTGATCGCCCGCCGCCCCTAGGACTCAGCCCACGGTGTAGGAGTACGGGATCCCGATCAGCTCGGACCCCATGACGCCCGAGAAGGCCGTGTCGGTGTCGACGTAGACCGTGCCGTGGACGACCGTGCCGACGGGGGCGGTCGGGGTCAGGGTGAGCTTCATCGTCGCCGTCCTGCCCGCGGCGGCGACGACGGGGTTCCAGTCGGCGTCGAGGTCCCAGAACTCACCGGTGGAGGCCTTGGCCGCCGGGTCGAACGACTGGGTCGTGGCGGTGACCGTGACCTTCGCCGTGCCCTTGCCCGCGGGCTTGTCCCCGAAGGGGCCCGGATCGGTCACCTCGGTGGTCCACAGCCCGGAGGCCAGCTGGCCGGCGACGGCGGTGGCGACCGTGGTGTCACCGGTGCCCGCCTCACTGAACACCATGGGAGAAGCGGTCCAGGGATACATGTTCAGGTCGACCGGGCGGTCGGCGGTGGCCGTGGCGACCAACTTGGTGGTGTGCGAGGGCACGAACCAGCCCAGGCCCCCGTCGTTGATCTTCGCCGTCCCCGACTTGTCGCTGCCGTTCTCGACGAGAGCGATCTCGCCCGTGGTGTCGAGCCTGGGGTCGAGGTAGTAATGCCGCTCCGCCGGACCCGAGTTGGGCAGGCGGACGGGGACGGTGAGCGTGCTGCCACGCTTGAGGACGCGGGACGGGCTGTCCGGCAGGCCGGGAGCGGTCGCCTTCATGGCGTCGAGGCGGACCTTTCCGGTGACCTTCTGGCTGAAGGCCTTGCCGCTGACGGCGTCGGGCAGTCCGACGATCAGCGTCCACCGTCCCGCGGCCGGGCGGTGGGCGGTCAGGCTCGCGTACTTGGTCGGGACGCTGTGCTCGCCCGCGGTCCGGTCGGTGTCCCGGGCGAGGATCTGGCCGTCGGGGCTGACCAGGTAGTACACCAGGGAGGTGGCGGGGTCCTCGGCGGTGAGGTCGACGGTCAGGTCACGCCTGCCGGGCGGCACGTCCAGGTAGTAGCCGTTCGTCTGGCCGACGTCCCGGCCGACACCGCCGGTGATGGTGGCGGCGAAGGAGGTGCTGTGTCCGCGGGCCGGATCGACGGGGACCAGCGTCCGGCGGGCCACCGGGAGGGACAGGCGGGTCCCCGTGTCCGAGGCGAACTGCAGGGAGAAGGGCGTGTCACCGGCCGTACGCGGCAACGGGACCCGTACCGGGAAGCGCGCGATGCCGCCCGCCGGGACGGTCCGGGTCTGCTCGGGGACCCCGGCCGAGGTGTAGCGGTGGCCGGTGATGCGGACGGTGAGCGGACCGCGGTAGCTGCCCGGCTTCAGGGGCTTGTCCTGAAGGTGCATGCGGCCGTTGTTCCACACCACCTTCACGGTCCAGGTGCCGGGGCGCGGGTCGTGGACGTCGACGTGCTGGTAGTTGCTGTGCAGCCCGTAGCCGTCGTAGTCGTAGCTGACCTGTGTCAGCGCTCCGGCCGGATCGACCAGGACCAGCGCGAGCTTGCCGGAGTCCGCGGTGCCGGGCCACACCATCTCGGCGTCCAGGAGCGGGGTTCCCTTCGGCACCTTGACGGTGAACGGCCGGGCGGCGAGCTTGCCCTCCCGGTCGTCCCCGGCGAGCGGGGAGGCGACGGTGACCTTGTGCCGGCTGCTGAAGGTCTGCGCGCCGACCGTGCGGGAGGTCATCGTGACCCGCTGCGGATGGTCGGCGGTGTTGGTGAGGGTGACGGAAGTGCGCCGCTCGCCGGCCGGCTGCCCGATGACGTTCAACTGGCCTATGGACGGCACCAGTTGCGGGGCGTGTCGGTCGACGGTGTTCAGGGCCCTGGCCGCCCGGACCGCCGCGCCGGTGTCCAGCAGTCCCGCGCCCTGCTCGTCGGCGGGGACGTGCAGGTCGGTCGCCGTGCCGGTCAGGATGCGCTTGACCAGGTCCGGCGACGGCCGCAGCCCGCCGTGCGCGTCCTTGTACGCCTGGATGACGTCCGCCGCCGCGCCGGCCACGAAGGGGGCCGCCTGGCTGGTCCCGCCGAACACCTGGGTGGGCAGGGCGCAGTCGCTCCAGCGCGGGTCGACGGTGCAGGCGGACATGCCGACCATGCCCGGCGCCACCAGGTCGACCAGCTTGTTGTCCTGGGTCGTACCGCCGGAGGACAGCCCGGTGATGTTGTCGCTGGTCCACTTGCGGTAGCCGTAGCCCTGGGCCGCCAGCCGGAACGACGTGGTGGCGCCGACCCCGATCACGTTCGGGTCGCTCGCCGGTGAACCCACCGTGCCGGATGTCCCGGAGTCGCCGCTGGAGGCGACCACCGTCACCCCGGCGGCGACGGCGGCGTCGTCGGCCAGCCGGACGGGGTCGGTGGCCGCGTCGGGGTAGAAGTTGGAGCCGAAGGACTGGCTGAGGACGTCCGCGTGGTGCTCCACCGCGTACTGGATGGCCCGTACGAAGCCCGAGGTGAAGGAGTTCGCGCCGAACACCCTCAGGTCCATCAGCTGCGCGCCGGGCGCGAAGCCGCGGACCCGGAAGGTGCAGCCCTTCGGGAGCTTGGCGTACGGCAGTTGCGCGGACATGTCGTAGGTACGGCTGCCCTGTGCCGCGATGGCACTGGCATCACCGAAGGCCTCGCCGCCGCTGGTGGCGGCGTTCACGCCGTCCCCGCTGAAGTCCTCGGAGTCGGTGACCACACGGCTGCCGTCGGGGCGGACGAACTCGGGGTTGGCCGCGTCCATGCCCTCGGCGAAGAAGGCGACCTTGACCCCCTTGCCGGTGGCGGTGCGCTGTGCCGCATCGGTGTGCGTCAACTGGAGCGCCTCGGGTTCGAGGAGGGGCTTGGCGGGATCCTTGGGGCAGACGGTGCCGGGTGCGGTCGTGCCCGTGGCGGTGGCCGCGGAGGCCGTGGTGGCGAAGTCCGCGCCGGGCCGTCGTAGCGGAAGGTCCGGCACGACCGCGGCCACCCGTGAGTCCTCGCGTATCCGCGCTATCGCGGCCGGTTCCAGCGTGGCGGAGACGGCGTTGATCAGGCTCATCCCGTGCACGCGGGTGGCCCCGCTCTTCTTCAGCTGGGCCACGACCGGCGCCTGGTCGTCGGCCGCGGCCTGGGTGCGCTTCGCGGCCTGCGTGCGCATCGGGAGGTCGGTGAGCTGGTCGCGCATGACGACGATGACGCGCTGCGGGGAGCCGCTCGCGCTGTCGCCCGCCGCCTGTACGGGTGTTGCGCCCAGAGAGAAGGCGCTCAGCAGGACCGTGCCCGCGAGCGCCGCTCTTCTTCTGTTGTTGTTCATGGAGTTCTCCGCTGGTGGGGGGTGCGGGACGGCTGAGACAGCCGTCGCCGATGATCTTTCGCCCCAACTGGTGAACTACGCCAGATACTTGGCGTCAAGGGATCTTCAAGGTTTCAAGAAGGGGACCTCCTCTAGAGCACCCCGGCGAGATCCCGGGCCGCGACATACCCGAAGGTCATCGCGGGTCCGATGGTCGAGCCCGCGCCCGCGTAACTGTGGCCCATGACGGCCGCGCTGGCGTTCCCGGCGGCGTACAGGCCGGGGACGACGGAGCCGTCGGGCCGCAGGACACGGGCGCGGGCGTCGGTCACCAGGCCGCCCTTGGTGCCCAGGTCTCCCGGGACGAGCCGGAAGGCGTAGTACGGGGGCAGCCAGAGCGGGGCCAGGCAGGAGTTCGGGAGGACGGACGGGTCCGTGTAGTAGTGGTCGTAGGCGCTGTCGCCGCGTCCGAAGTCCGGGTCGTCGCCCTTCAGGGCAAGGGAGTTGAAGCGGTCGACGGTGGTCCGCAGGGCGGCGGCCGGGACGCCGATGGACCCGGCCAGGGCGTCGAACGACCATGCCTTGTGGGCGGCACCCGAGCCGTACCAGTCGTCGGGGAGGACGAAGGTCGGCGCGATGTCCCTGAAGAGGTACCGGTTGCGGTAGTTCTGGTCGACGACCAGCCAGGCCGGGATGTCGGGGTCGGTCGGGTTGCGGTCGTACATGGTGTGGACGACGTCGCTGTAGGGGGCGGCCTCGTTGACGAACCTCCGGCCGGCCGCGTTGACGATGAGCCCGCCGGGCAGGGTGCGTTCGGCGAGGCAGAAGTACGGGTCGCCGGGGAGCGGGATGGCCGGTCCCCACCAGGCGTCGTCCATCAACGCCACGTCGGCGCCCAGTCGCTGCCCGGCCCGGATGCCGTCCCCCGTGTTCTCCTTCGCGCCCACGGTCCACTCCGTGCCGATGGGCTGGCGCTGGTACTGGGCCCGCATCGCCGCGTTGTGCTCGAAGCCGCCGGACCCGACGATCACACCCCGGCGGGCACGGTAGAGGCCGCCCGGGGTCACCGCTCCGGCGACGGTGCCGTTCTCGACGTAGAGCTCGGTGAGAGGGGTGTTGAGCCGGACCGGCACGCCCGCGTCCAGGAGGCCCTTCCTCAGCCCGGCGGCCAGTGACTGTCCCATGGTGAGCGGGGTCTGCCCGAGCAAGGCCGCTTTCGTGCCCCGCGCCAGGCACTCGGCGGCGACGGCGGCGCCCTTGACGCTCACCGCGGACAGGGCGAGCCACTTGTAGTCGGCGCTGAACACGACCAGTCCGGCGGGGACGTCGAGGTACGGCGGGTTCAGGTGGGCCAGTTCGGCGCCGAGGAGCTTGCCGTCGAACTGGTCGGGCTCGATGGAGCGGCCGTTCGGCAGGCCGCCCGGGAGCTCGGGGTAGTAGTCGCTGTACCCCTCCATCCAGCGGAACCGCAGCGGGCTGTTGGCCAGGACGAAGGAGATCATCGCGGGGCCGTGCGTGAGGAAGGCCCGCTGCCGGGCGGCCGGGACGTCCGGTCCTACGACGGCGGCGAGGTAGGCGGCCGCCTTGGCGGGGGTGTCCGGGACACCGGCGGCGAGGAGGACGGGGTTGTTCGGGATCCAGATCCCGGCCCCGGACCGGGCCGCGGACCCGCCGAAGGTGGGAGCCTTCTCCAGCACCACGGTGCTGAGCCCCTGCTTCACGGCGGTGAGCGCGGCGGTCATACCGGCGGCGCCGGAACCGATGACGACGACGTCGTACGTACCCAGAGGCGGCAAGTCGGCGGCGCTCGCGCCCTGTTGCACCCCGGCGGCTACGGCCGCCCCGGCGCCGGCGGCCAGCAGGTGTCTTCGGGTCACGCTCATGGTCGGGTCCCCCTGCGGTTGGTATGGACGAAGAGGTCCGGAACGTCGCGCGGGGGTCTTGAGAAGTCAAGAGGTGTGGAGGACGGCGAGGGCGTCCCGCCGAGCGGGGGTACAGGCCCTCAGCTCAGAATCCGGGAGCGGGCAGGAAGCCGGGCCACCACGGTGGTACGCCGCTGGGACATTCGTACGTGGCGCCGCCCCAGAAGAAGGAGACAGCACACCAGCACAGAGCGGGGAGCACCACCGTGAGGGCGAGTGCATGGAGGAGGGCCAGTCTCCCCAGGACAACTCCCACCATCACCCAACTCAGGGTCAGAAGGCCCCAGAGGGACGGGATGAAAAGAACGATGAGGAACGTACCGTTCGCCGCGCCGTTGACGCCGGCGTCGCAGGCGCTCAGCGCTCTGCCGAGAAGCATGGCGGTGAGCACCGCGAGAGCGAGCCCCATCACCGTTCCCAAACATCCGTGAAGCCGCCGCTCAGGCATGTATCTCCTCACCACTGCCGGCAGACCGTCACCATTCCTTTCCCCGCATCCCACCGCTCACGCTGCGCCCGAAGCCCCCGGGCGAAGCGCGCCTGTGGAGCCGATCGTCGGCGTCATCACCCGAGCCCGATCTCGGCCCACACCGTCTTGCCGACGTCCCGCTCCGTGACGCCCCAGGTGTCGGCGAGGAGGGTCACGAGAATCAGGCCCCGGCCGTGTTCGCCGTCCTCGTCGTTGACGAACCGGAGCCGGCGATCGCCTCGCGCGTCGCTCACCTCGATACGGAGCGTGTTCCCCGGGAGCCGGAGGAGGCGCAGCTCGAAGTCCCTTCCGGGTACGCGGCCATGGGTCACCGCGTTGGCGGCGAGCTCGGCGACGAGGTGCTGCGCGGTGTCGTTCACGTCGGCGTCGTGGGGGTGGCCCCATTCCGCGAGCTGGGTGGCCGTGAGTCTGCGGGCCAGGCGGGCGCCTCGCGGGGTGGAGCTCAGACGCTGGGTCAGTTCGTCGGTGGGGGTGGAGATTTCGGCGTTCACGTGACTGAGCGTGCTGGGTTGTCTCTACGCTGACCAGGTGTGACTCGGCGACGCTGAGTAGCCGTACGGGTGCGGTCGGTTCGGTGTACGGGTTGTCGCGTGGGAGGGGTGAGGCGTGTGGGTGAGCGGAGGCCGGAGACGCCTGCGGAGGCGGACGGTACGGCGGGGCTGTTCGTCGCGCTGGGCAAGATGGTGAAGCTTCTGCGGGAGCGGAAGGGGTTGACGCAGAAGGAGTTCGGGGAGCTGGTGGGGTACGGCCCGGACGCGGTGTCCTCCATGGAGAGGGGGGTACGGACACTTCGGCCGGAGGTCCTGATCAAGGCGGACGAACTCCTTGACGCCGGGGGTCTGTTGAAGGAGGTCCTTCCCGAGGTCGAGGAGGCGATGGCGAAGACTCGGACGCGGCATCCGGAGTGGTACCGGAACTATGCCGGGCTGGAGGCCGAGGCGGTCTCCCTGTACGACTACAGCACGATGGGTGTGCTGGGCCTGCTCCAGACGGAGGACTACGCCCGGGCCGTGTTCACGCAACGGCACCCGCCGCTGGACGAGGAGACCATCGAGAAGCGTGTCGCCGACCGGCTCTCCCGTCAGCAGCTCTTCGAGAAGTGGCCGCCGCCGGAATGCAGCTTCGTCCTCGAACAGGCTGTACTGGAACGGCCGATCGGCGGCCCCGCCGTGCACGCGGGTCAGCTTCGACGGCTGCTGCACATCGGGCGGATGCGGAATGTGCAGCTCCAGGTGATGCCGACGGGGCGGGACGAGCACCCCTGCCTGGACAACTCGTTCACCCTGCTCACTCCCAAGGGCAAGGAGCAAGTGGTGTACATGGAGAGTCAGGGGTACCCACGGCTGATCACCGGCCGGGAAGAGGTACGCATCCTCGCCGCCCGCTATGGGATCATCCGAGCTCAGGCCCTCAACCCGCACGAGTCCCTGGACTTCATCGAGAAGATGTTGGAAGAGCGATGACCATAGAGAAGCTGAACTGGTTCAAGTCGAGCTACAGCAGCGGCGAGGGCGGCCAGTGCCTCGAAGTCGCCGCAACCCCCCACACCATCCACCTCCGCGACTCCAAGAACCCCACCGGCCCTCACCTCACCCTCTCCCCCACGGCCTGGTCGGCCTTTCTCTCCCCTACTGCGGCAACTGCGCGATCACATTGAGCTCGCGAGCCCCCGCCGTCCCGACGCCGGACTCCGTGCCGGGGAGCATCAGGCTCGGGCTGTAGTACGTGCTCGACACCAGCAGGTCCTTGTCCGCCCGCGTACTTCACGGCGCCGACCTTCTCCTCGGGCACGCTGACCGCGAGGTCCGGGTAGCCGTCGCCGTCGGTGTCACCCGCGGAGAGGTCGGAGCCGAAACCGTCGTTCTTCGTGGCGGCGGTGGCCACGCCCGAAGTGAACTGGGAGAGCCGGTACTTCGTGGTCGGGCCGGCGGAGCCGCCGCGCAGGAACCAGGCGTCCTGGGTCATCTTGTCGACCGCCCCGGTAGATGTAGATGTGCTCGAAGCCGTCGGCGACGGCCAGGTCGGCGTATCCGTCCCGGTTGAGGTCGGCGGTGGCCAGGGCGGCGCCCACGCGGCCCCCTCGTACTCCGCACACCAAAACCTGCGAAGCCACCGTCGCGAAGCCCAGTTCAAGGAGGTCGTGCTGCGGAGACGCCCTCACCGAGGCCGCCATCACCTGCTGGGCCGACAAGGGCTACCAGGGCGCGACCGGCACAGTCCGTCTCCCTGACCGCGGCCTACGGGACAGCCTCTCCACCGGCCAAAACAGACCGACAACCGTCCCACCCAAGGATCCGCACACTGGTCGAACAAGCCATTGCCACCTCAAGTCCTGGCGGCTCCTCCGTAAACTCCGCTGCTCGACAACCCGGATTACGAGCCTTGTCCAGGCCGTCCGGGTCCGCCGGCTCGCTGCCACGGGCGGAGATCAACCCGCAGTATTCACCAGGTCCGTCAATGCGGCCTCGGTCGTCCCGGCCCGCAGACAAACGTCGAAGGTGTAATCCTCGGCCACCACGAGGATACCCGTTCAGGCCGGAATTCATGTCTGCGATGTGTCGGCGCCAAATTTACGAAAGATGGAGACGGTATGCGGGACGCCGCGGTATGGACATTTATCGTGAGTGCATCTGCATTCACCTTCGGCTCAGTACTCCTGTCCTATCGGCGGCTGCATCATAACGATGCAATGGGACTGCGCCGACATCAACATATGATCGACGTACTGGGGGATAGTATCCGCCCGCGGCGCAACATACATCCACTCGATTACGCCGAAGAGAGTACCCGGTCGCCGACATCAGCAATTTCCGAAAATGATTCCGGCATCCCAAGCTGACAGGCCCTGAGCCGGCCCGATCTGGCCCGCCATAGGCCACTCGGGGCCTGCGGGGCACGTCTCTGCCTGCGGAATTTGAAATCTTCCGCTGTCTCATACGATCGCCTGTAGGTCGGTCCGGTCCCTGCAACAACGTGTTTGTCGGGCTATTCATTCACCCGTTCAGAGCGCATCCGCCAAGAGGTGCCGCCGTTAGTCGCTACATGACGAAGCCGATCAGGGAATTGATGATCAAACCTCTCCCGAAGAGGACGCCCGCAGTAGGATACCGAGTCACCCGAATGGGCCCCTTCACTTACATCCCGAAACCCGGACGTGACGACACCGTGCACGGGATTCTCGCGAAGGGAGGACTGTCCGTCCCGCTGGATGTGACCGGGAAGGACCTGCAGGATCTCATGCACGCCTTGAACGTTCTGGAAGAGGGTCTTTCAAGACGCTGGATGGAGTTGGAGATCTGAGTATTGGTGCAACGAGACGGGCAGCCACCCCATGTACGACGAGAGAACAACCCCCCATCCGGGTTTCTCCGCGGAATTTGCCTACGGCTATGAGGGAGCCAGCGGATATCAGGAACCCGTTGGAACTCTGTATCCGCCTTTGATGCAGCAGGAGTCAGGCTGGGATCCCGCAGAGGAACTGGCCTATATGCTGCGGGATGCTGCCGAGGCCGAGCAGCCCAGAGTGCAGGCCGCGCGCGGTGAGGAGCCCCCGACTCCCAGCTCCCACCGAGAGACGCTGGTCCAGATCACCGCAGAGTTGGGCCCCGCGAAGGCCGCGACCCGGGGCCATCGCAAAACACGGGAGCGACGCCAGGACAAGCTCCTCACTCTCAGTTACTGCATTGCCGCAGCAGCGACCGTCATCGCGTCGACGGTCAGCGTGTTCGGCGGGTTGATCGCTTACGACCCGCTGATGTTCATCGCGACGGGCCGTACCGAGAGCAGTGTCGCCTCCTTTTGGCCTCTGCTGGTCTTCGGGCCCTGGCTGGTGGCGTCGCTGTCCATCCTGCGACACGCACTGCACCAGCGTCGATCTTTCCACTCTTGGTGCGTGGTCCTGGTGTTCTCTGCCATCGCCATGGCCATGTGTGTCGCCCAGGCCCCCAGCGACCTCATGGCCAGAGCCGCGGCTGCGCTGCCGAGCTTCGCGTCCTTGGCGTGTTTCCAGCAATTGGTACGCCAAATCACTCTGACCAGGCCACCCCGGCGCTCACTGCGCCGGCATCGACAGCAGCCCAGGGAGGCGCCTGTCGGTAAAGCCCCGTCGGACCGCGGCTTCGGACTTCCGCCCGAGCGCAACTCCTGTCTGTGAAGCCGGCCAACGGCCGTTCCTGAAAGGGCAGGTCAAAGGCATCGCCCTCTGCGACTCCTGAGGACTCTTCCTCGAGATCTTGGACTCTCCTCTGTCATGCCGCGAGGGCATGTTCGATGCCACTGCCTGGTCGCGGCGTGGGCGGTGGCCCGGTCGCGCCAGATGCGGGATGCCGATCTCTTCCTTGAGCAGGGCGCAGAAACTGTCTGCAGCCACAGAATTGGGCCGAGGCTGTACTGGCTGCCGCCGTCACTGTGGATCGGGCAGCCGGGCTCGCCATCAGGCGCGGTAGAGCCGGCCCCAGTAGTGCTTCGTCAGGTTCGCCTCGGTGCGGCGCAAGTCGATCCAGCCGATGGCTCAGCGGCTGCCGGACGGGAACATGCAGGCCGTGCAGCAGTTCGCCAACCAGTCGCCGTGGACGCCGGTAACGGCGGCGGATCGCCGCGGGCATCGGTGCGGGCGGCCCGGCAGTACTGCGGAGCGTTGGGCAAGCGGGCCGACTGCCAGGTCGCCGTCAGCGTGCAGGCGGCCACCGATCGTGTTTCCGGCCCGTTGGGATGGGAGCTGTTCCTGCCCGAGAAATGGGCCCACGACACCCAGCGACGCACGGCCGCGGGCGTGTCCGACGAGGTCGGCCATGGGACTTGGGCCGCCCGGGCAGCCAGTGTCCCCATCAAGGAGACAGGCCCTAGTGACGGGGAGCAGGACAAACCGACATGATCAGCTCTCGAAGCTTCTCAATGTAGAGGCGTACGTTCTTACAAGCGACGTCTGTATCCGGGTACCGACATGCGAGCCACAGTCCCTCGTGAAGCCGGTTGACCCAGGCGCAGACCTGATCGCCGTACGACACACGGAGCAACCCATACGCCTTCTGTTCGGTCCAGCAGGCCGAACCGGGAATGAGGCGGGCATCCACATATGAAACGATCGAGTACAGATCAGGTGAAGTAGGGCGGAAGTCCTCGCCCAGAAGGTGCAGAACCCGGGCCAGAGGAATGCGCGCCAACGACCGATTCGCCTGCAGTTGCGCCCGGACAGAGGCAAGAGCGGCGTCGAAGTCCGGTGCTGCAGGTACTTCGATCGGCGCGCCACCGACATACCAGCCCACGGACTCTGACCATGCGGACTTCAGTCGGGTATGGAACGGCACGACCGTGCGGTAGACCGGTTGCCCACCAAGTTCGTGGACGATGAGACTGGTCGCGGCCAGGACACCCACCAGGCTGCCGCCGTAAGGTCGGCAATACGTCTCGAACGCCGCGGCCGCGTCCGCATCGACGAGCGGCTCGCGCATCAACTTTTGGACCGGCAACTGGTCACCGGGCTGCAGGCCGAGATCGACAGGAAACTCCGGAAGCCTTCCGTCGCACCGGCCGATGAACTCCCGCCAGCGCGCGACGATCGCGTGTGTGTCGTCGATGGTGTTGGCGTTCGCCCGCTCCTGCTCGCAAAAGTCCACGTAACTGGCGACCTGCGTCATGGTGGAGGGCCGCCCTGCGGCAAGCGCTGTGTACAGCTCATGAACCTCAGCCGGGATACGCTGCAGCGAGTAGGCATCGACATTGGTGTGATCGAATGCCAGGTACACGCTGGTGGAGTCCTCCCGGACGATCGCCGCGTAGATGAGGTTGGGCCAACCGAGAGCGTCTGCCGCCTCGTCGAAACGGTCCTGCAAATGCCGGACCAGCAGGTCCGGATCGGTGAAGACACCAACCACCTCGCGCTGGAGTGTGACGTCGTCTTCGTCGAGAGTGAACCGGTGCATCTCGTCGCCGACCCACCTGAACCCACTGCGCAGCGTCTCGTGGCGCAGTGTCCAGCCGCGCAGAGCCTGTTCCAGCAGATCAAGGTCCACCTGGCCGGCTAGGTCGAAAGCCGTACCGAGCCAGGTCGGCACGAACAAGCCGCCCTCGCGCACCGACCGCGCAGTTCTGATGTGTGATTCCTGGATGTACGCCGGGGGCCGAGGATCCGTCGGCAGTGCCGCCGCGGCCGCAACGGTTTCAGGGCTGAGCCTCCACTCCACAAGCTGTCCGGGCCGAACCTCGCAGCGCTGAATATCAGAAATTCGCACAGTGGCGTCTCCTTGTCGGAAAAGCACAGATCTGATCAACGTGGAGTCGTGTGCGAGTGCCATGTGCCATATCGCCCGCGAACCAGCAGAATTGTGACACGTCGAGTGGTGAAACGACTCATCCATCGCTCCCTATCTAGCGGCTATTCACCGCCTTGCCGCCCGCGGTGGTTGGGGGGACCCCCGTGGGGCGGCGAATGGGGCGTGACGGATAGCGGGCAGTGTCGTTGAAGAGGCAGCACGGCACGTCCGCAATCTGGCGGCCTCTGACCACCTTCTTCCCTTCGGTGGTCGGCGACCCTCGGACATCGGCCGTTCTCGCCGTGGCAGGAGAGGGGCCTGATGGCCCGGGACTGGCCACCCTTCAAAGAGGCCGGCCCGGGGCTTGTTCCCCTCCCTGGTGAGAGAGGGGAACAAGCCCCGGGTATTGCTCCGGCGACACGACGTACGGCTCAGGATCATGCCGTGAACTCCCGCAAGGAAGCAAACCGCGTCACAGGCCGACAGTCACATGATCGATCAGCTGACGGGGCTCCTTAACCCAGTACAGCGACTTGGAAGGGGCCACGCCATAACCCCGTTGCTTTTCCAGCGTTTACAGACATGCGGGTAAGTACCCGCAGTGATGCAAGAAAGGTAAGGATCTATGAGACGGGCCATGCAAAACCGTGTGCTCGCCGTTGCCGCCGCATCCGGCGCGATGGCCGTGGCACTTCCGGCGTCTGCCGCCTTCGCAGCCGACGGTGCTGACGCCGCGGCCACGGCGGCCGGTTCGCCCGGAGTGCTCTCCGGGAACAACCTCCAGGTTCCGTTGTCTGTGGAGCTCAACCTCTGCGGCAACACGGTGGATGTCGTGGGGCTGCTCAACCCGGCCATGGGCAACGCGTGCGAAAACCGGGAGGTTGTGAAGACCGCCGGTGCGGAAACCGACGGTGGATCATACTCGTCAAGTGAGACCTCGTCGACGCACGGCCGCGTCACGGACTCGCCCGGGCTGATCTCGGGCAACGGCTTGCAACTGCCGATCGATCTTCCGTTGAACGTTTCTGGGAACAGCGTCAACGCGGTCGGCGTGGGGAACCCGGCGTTCAACAACCAGTCGATCAACGGCCACCACACGCATCCCCACATTCCGCGTCAGACCACGAACCCAAAACCCCGGGCGTCGCAGCCGGCCCCCGGGCACCATGCCGTTCGGAACATCCCGGATACGGCGAGGTCCACGCTGGCCCACACAGGAGCAGATGTGACTGTTCCCGCCCTCGCCGGCAGCGTCATGTCCATCTTTGCGGGTGCGATCTTGTACCGCCGTTTCCGTCCAAGGTACTGACCTTGAGCCCGACATCGTCGCAGTGCGCGAGAGCAGCCGGTCTGCCCATAACCTCTCGAGCATAGAGTCGTTGAATGAGGTGCGTTCCTTTTCGGGGGCCCCAGGAGGTCAAGGCACTTCCTTCTGGGGCCTGACGCATGTGATCTGCACGGCACTTCGCACTCGGACGATGCGGTTGATCCCATATGCACAAGGCAACGCACGCCCGCTGTGCCGTCCTGCGAGCCCCACGGAAAACGGAGGCGGCGTGGACGCATCATTCGTCCACGCCGCCTCCGCGCAGCAGCGATGCAGGGTGGCGTCGGCCAAAGCGAAAAAGTGCACAGGCAAGAAGCCATGGGCGCGGATCAGCAGGGGCACCGCGCTGACGGAATGAAAGCCCTGCGTCCCAACTCGGTCAGATCGCCCGGCTGTTGCATCCCATTTCGGAACCGAGGTGGCTCTGCTGTGCGCCTGCGGCCCCTTCGCCGTTCAGCAAGTTGCCGGCCAGGCCGGTGAGGGCTCCGACGCTGCCGAGCACCTCGATGTTCATGTCGTGCGAACGGCACTCGACGCCCTGCGTGATGTCGAAGTCGCTGCCGGTGTCGTGGCCCGGTTCGCCGTGTGCGAAGGCAGAGTTGGCACCCACGGAGCCGATACTGCCGAGAAGGGCGCTCAGAACAACTACCTTGTGCAACTTGCGCATTTGAAGCTCCTTGGGCGGATGCGAAAACCGGTATGTCAAGTTCAGGTGTGCGGAGTGCGTAGAGGGCGAGCTATCAGCCGAGGCGAGGAAGTCCCAATTGCCCGATGGGAGGCGCCGCGATCTGCCCGAGGCCGACCGGAGCCAGCTGGGGCGCGCTGTCAGGTGTGATCGTCGGGTTGACGAGCGGGTTCACTTGAGGGTTGAGCTGCGGGTTCACCTGCGGAGCGACGGCCATCGGAGGCTCGGCGTACGCCTGGGGTACTGCCACCTGCGGCGCCACCTGCGGCATGACCTGGGGCATGACCTGCGGGACGACCTGCGCCGGCTGGACGGGCGCAGGCTGCTGAACAGGCACGGCCTGCTGAACGGGCGCGGCCTGCTGAACGGGCGCGGCCTGCTGGACGGGCGCGGCCTGCTGCAGGTTCGGTGAACTGGAGGCCTGGGCCGTGCCTTGCGATGAGGCAGAGGCCGAGGCGAATCCGGACTGCTGCGGCCCGGATGGAGCAGCCTGTCGCGCCGGTTCGGGAGCGCCGACCGGAGCAGCCGGCTGATCCGGAACCGAAGCCGGAGTGGCATTGAGCTGCCCCTCCGAGGGGTTGGCATAGCTGCTACCAGCGCCCACGCCGGCCAAACCACTGGCTGCTGCGACGATGAGCGCGGCCTTGTGAAGCTTCCGCATGAAACCCTCGGCCCTTCGTTACCTGAAATGTGAGTCAATTGCATTCAATGCGGTCACGCGTGCAGTTGGTGCGTTACTCGCATCGCGCCGGAGGCTACGGATAGCAGGCCCTGTGCCCTTGCTGAAGTGGGTAGCCGCCCTCTCCTACGGGGAACGACGTGTCTGCCCCGTGGTCACGGCATTCCATGACTCATCACCCATTTGCCGTCCACCGACCCGGGTCTCATGCCCTGCGTCAAACGGGTGACCAACCCCCCGGCCACCGTGTCGAGTTGAAGCCTGGGTCGTTCCCCACGGGGCGATAGGAATGGCCCATCGCAGCCGAACAGGGCAGCAAGGACAGCGAAGGACCGGCGCTGCCCCGTCGGTCATTCGCTCCGTACACAGGTCAATTGAAGAGCCGAGGAACACATGCGCATGCTTCACAAGGTCGCGCTCGTCGCCGCAGCAGCCAGCGGCCTGTCCGGCATCGGCGCCGGCGCAAGCTCCGCCGCCACCGTATCCGCCCCCAACGGCGCTGCGCCGCCCCCGGTTTCCCAGCCCGACGCCCAGGCTGCCTCTGCGTCCTCCGCTCAGGCGACCGCGCAGACCTATGGCTCACCGGCTCCGCAGCAACCGGCACCTTCCCGTGGCACTCAGGTTTCCCCGCAGGTGAACCCGCAGGTGAACCCGCAGGTCAGCCCGCACATCTCTCCTGCAGCGCCGCAGCAGCAACAGGGCGCTTCAGCGGGGCAGGCCAACTTGTTCCGTCCCTACCAGGAGTGCAGCCCTCAGACCCTGCTCGACGCCAACGTCCCTGTCGCCCTGCTTGCCGCCTCCCAGACGCGGGGCGTTGAGTGCACCCAGGCCAACAGCCAGTCGAACTCTTTCGCCAGCGTGCAGCGCTGACGGACGTTCACGTCGACGTCGCCCCACAACCGCGGACCACAGGGTTCAGCTGACTCCGCGATATGGCTTACATATTTCCTCGGCGGCACCAGGTCGGCGTGTCGTTGTCCGCTTTGCGGCTTTTGTCGCTACAGTCACACCCTGTAATCGCGATCTGGTGTGGATCGCAAACACTCACCCTCGGAGATGAAATGCGCAAGCTTCGCAACGTTGCGGTCGTGGCCGCTGCCATCGGCAGCATCGGACTCATGGGCGGTACGGCCTACGCCGGAGGCCACGGCGAGGGCGGCGAGGGCGGCGACCAGTTCAGCGTCACCCAGAGCTCCAACTGCAAGTCGCACGACCTGAACCTCGACATCCTCGGCCAGGTCGGCGTGCTGAACGGCCTGCTGGGCAACGCCCTCAACGGCGAAGGCAACCCGGGTGCCCAGTCCACCGACATCGGCTCCACCATGGGCTGCAACAACAGCGCCTTCTGACGTCCCCTCCGGCACAAAAACGCAGAACAGTGAATGGTCCCGGCACTGGGCCCCAGGCAACGTGCCGGGGCCATTCACGTGCACCAAGTCACTTCCGACGCGGCGCAGCGCTGGACGTTTCCAGGTACTCGCTTCCGACGCCGTTTCACCCTCCGTCCACAGAAGGCGATCCTCCGTGGATCCCTTCACCTCACGTCTTCTGGAGACAACATGCGCAAGTTCCGTACGGTCGCATTCCTGATGGCCGTACTCGGGAACCTTGGCCTTCTGGGCGCCGGCGTCGCCCATGCTGATCAGGGCTGGGGCGGCGACAGTGGCAGCCTGAACATTACGCAGAGCAGCACCTGCCGGTCGCACGACAGCAACATCGACGTCCTCGGTCAGGTCGGCATCGGCAACGGGCTGGGCGGCAACCTGCTGAACGGCGAGGGCAACCCAGGCGCCCAGCAGACATCATTGGGCTCAAGCATGGGCTGCAACAACAAGTTTGGCCGCTGACAGGCGCCGTGCCACAACGCAGAAGGCTCCCGTGCCGCTGGGGTAGGTGTTCGAAGTCTCAACCCACCGGCACGGGAGCCTTGCTGGTTCCGTAGGTGGCCACCGATTCCTCGTGCTGCCAGTCAAAGCACAAGCCGCGGTGGAGGTGTCAACTGAAGCCCCGCCCCGTTGCCACTGATCTTCCCTGAGCCGCGGATTACTGGCCGGCTGGTAGCCCGCCGGAGGGCGCCGGTGTGGGTGGCTCATCTCGCCCGAAGAGTCGTCGACGGGACGCTGATCCCGCCTGAACGTCCAGGTCATCACAGATCCGGATGGAACGCTCAGACGAAATGCTGGCCCGGAGTCCCTTCCCGGACCAGCATTTCCCATACGCGCTCAAAAATTGATGTGCGGCTTCTTGAATCCTTCAGGCAGCTTGGCCGTGTTGGAGCACTCCACAACTGGTCCCGTCTTGACAGTTTCGCTCCCCAACAGCTGATCCTGCTGCGTGACTACGTGCGGCCGATCTGTCGTCGAGCATTGCTGGTCCTGCTTGACAATGTGCGTGCCGTCCTCGTCGACGTATGCCTCTCCCTTCTGTACGCACATGACACCCTCCTGCACGGCAGTGGGGCAGCCATCCGAGTTTTCTTCAGCATGGGCGTGTGTAGCGCCGAGGCAAATGACCGCGAGGCTTCCGACGAATGCTGCGGCGGCCGCAGTCTTCTGCGAAAAGAGCATGTATTGCATTCCTTTAGTGGAAGATTGTCAAGAAAAATGAGCCCTTGCCCGCTGGCGGGATGGCTGTAGCCCGGACGCGATACCGGCGTCCGGGCTACCTGCACCACGGGTGTCACTCAGCGCACCGCTTGTTACGCATCCCCGACGCTGAGTGAGGCCGCGGCGAGTCCTGCTCTCAGCCGTTGTCGCCCTGCTCCTGCGGCTGAGCCTCCTCCTGCGGTGCAGCCTCCGGCTGAGCCTGCTCCTGCGGGGCAGCCTGCGGCTGGAAGTAGTAGCCACCCCCGACGGCCACGGCGTTGGCAGACGAGTTGGCAACGGCGGTGACCGGCACAGGCGCGCCGTCGTTGCCGTCGGCGAAGCCGATGCCGGCACCGAGGGCGGACAGCCCCATGATCGCCGCTGCTACAACCGCACCACGCTGAAACTTACGCATTACATGACCCTTTCCTGACCAGGTGTGCACCTGGAGTGAATACTCAAGGTAATCATAAACACACTCTGTGTAGTCATTCGGGATCTGCGAGTTCTGGCGCGCCGGTGCCCTGGATGACGAACGCCAATGAGGCCAGGGTGAGGCCTCAGCCGCCACGCTCCTCAGGGCCGGAGGTCGAGCGGTTCCCGGTGCCTGCCAATCATTTGAGGTGTCTCAGATGTGGCAGTCGAGCAGGTCACCTTGGGGCCGAGTTGTGTCGTGCCATTGCCTGTGGGGGCAGGCAGCGTCAGGGCCTCCACCGGCAGGCAGGTCTCCTGATGAGGAATGGGGCCACCGTCTCCGGGGGTTTTGCCTTCGATGTGCTGCACGCAGACGACGTCGCCCTGGAGGGTGTAAGTGCACGGTGCCGCACCCCCCGCAACGTGCGCATAGGCGATGCCGGTGGATGCCACGGCGAGCCCGCCGATGAACCCGAGGAGGGCCGCGAAGTATTTTCTGCTGACCATGTAGTGCGTGTCCTTGGTTTCGGCCAGGAGAACTGGCGAGGACTCGGGGCCGGGAGGGACCCCATACCAACCGTCACGGCGGTGAGCGCCTGTGACCTCAGCCAGTGAAGGCGGTGTTGTACTGGCCGCAGGTGGTGTCCAGAGTCTGACCGAGACCGAGCACACCGATCGGAACATCGTTCTCCGACACCGTCTGCGGGCTGCACTCCTGGTAGGGACGGTAAACGTCCAATACCTGCGATCCGTTGCCGGTGTCAGCCGCAGCCGTTCCGGCACCCATGGCGGACAGGCCGCCGGCCGCTACTGCTGCTGCGATGACGACCTGCTGAAACCTACGCATGAAACCCTCGCTTCTTCATTGCTCACATGTGGCGGCTAGTTGCCTAGCGTGACCGGGCGAACACTACCAGTAGCGTTGAGTGGTGGGCGGCCGTGGGTCATACGTGTTCCCTCGTAGAGGACATCTGCGTTGTGTGGCTGAGGCGTTGAGGGCTGAGCGGGTGTAGGTGGCGCGAGAACGCGCGATGACGTCTGGGATGGGAGCGGCTATAGCGGTTCCCGTTGGCCAGGCGGAAGTTGCTGGTGGCGGTCCACTGCCGCGCGAACCCGAACATGCGGCAGCTCGCGCTTTTCGGAACCCCACCCGCGACCGTCTGCCGGGTGATCCAGCGCCTGGCCTCCTACAAGAGGACGGCCGTCATCAGGAGGGGCAGTGCGAGCGCGAGCACGATCACAGGACCTCCCTTGGGCTGTGGGCCTGGGACTGAGGGAGTGACCGGGCTTCAGGATGCAGACGTATGGCTGATGCGCACGTTGGCCCCCGCCCTGGCCCGCCGACACGACAGCCGCGGCCGGGGCGCAGGGCAGCGGGGCCGTGCCCACAGCCGCAGAGCACTCGTTCACACGACATGGAGGAAGATCCGCAGCCAGGACGGGCCAGTCTGTTGGGCGCCTGCCGGTCGGGCTCGCCACCCCCGCCACAAGAGCGCTGCGCGTGCCGGGAAGACGGCCGGCAGGGACCACCTGAAGGTCAGCGGGTATCTGAACACCTCCCACGGCCGGGTCACCACGACCGTCGACAGCGCGAACAGCCTCCGGGGCCCGCGAGGACCGGCACGCGGTGGCCACGACGAGCGAGCGGTACCGGCGGACCGCTGCTGACGGGTCACTCCCTCACGTACAGGCCCTCGATCTCCCCCGCGAAGTCCCGCATGACCGCCTCCCGGCGCAGCTTCATCGACGGGGTCAGGTGGCCGGCCGCCTCGGTGAAATCGGTGGGCAGGACGGTGAAGCGGCGGATGGACTCGGGGCGGGAGACCATCTTGTTCGCCTCGTCCACCGCGCGCTGCAGGACCTGCCTCAACTCCTCGTCGTCGACGAGGAGTTCGGCCGGGACGGGGTGTTTGCCGTTCATCTGGCGCCAGTGGTTGACACCGTCCATGTCGAGGCTGATCAGGGCCGAGATGTAGGGACGGCGGTCGCCGAGGACCATGCACTGCGAGATCAGGGGGTGGGAGCGCAGCCAGTTCTCCAGCGGGGCCGGGGCGACGTTCTTGCCGCCGGCCGTGATCAGGATCTCCTTCTTGCGGCCCGTGATCGTCAGATAGCCCTCGTCGTCCAGCTGTCCGATGTCACCGGTCGGGAACCAGCCGTCGGCGGAGGCGGGGGCCACCCCCTCGCCGTACGGGTCCCAGTAGCCGCGGAACACCTGACCGCCGTTGAGCAGGATCTCGCCGTCCGCCGCGATCCGGATCCGGGTGCCCGGGATGGGCCAGCCCACCGTGCCCAGGCGGGGTTTGAGGGGCGGGGTGCAGGTCGCGGCCCCGGTCGACTCCGTCAGGCCGTAGCCCTCGTAGATCTCCATGCCCGCGCCCGCGTAGAACGCGGCGAGGCGGCGGCCGAGCGGGGAGCCGCCGGAGATGATGTGCCGGATGCGGCCGCCCATGGCGTTGCGGATACGGCGGAAGACGAGCGGGTCGTAGAAGGTGCGGGCCGCCTTCAGGGCCGCGCCCGGGCCGGAGCCGGTACCGGCGTGGCGGGACTCCATCGCCTCGCCGTAGCGCACGGCGACGTTGGTCGCACGGTCGAAGACGGTGACCCGGCCGCCGCTCTCCGCCTTGGCGCGGGCGTTGTTGAAGACCTTCTCCAGCATGTACGGGATCACCAGGAGGAAGGTCGGTCTGAAGCTGGCCAGGTCGGCCAGCAGGTCCTCGGCCTGGAGGCTCGGCGCGTGGCCGAGGCGGACGCGGGCGCGGACGCAGGCGATGGCGACCATGCGGCCGAAGACGTGCGAGATGGGCAGGAAGAGCAGGGTCGCCAGGTCCGCCTCGTCCGACTTCGACTTGAAGACGGGGTAGAGGAGTTCGATGGCGTTGTCGATCTCGGCGAGGAAGTTGCCGTGGCTGAGCACACAGCCCTTGGGGCGGCCGGTGGTGCCGGAGGTGTAGACGACGGTGGCGACCGTGCCCGGGCCCAGCATTCCCCGCCGGACCCCGATCTCCTGCTCGGGGACGGCCTGGCCGAGCTCTCCCAGGCGCTCCACATGACCCTTCTCCATGATCCACATGTGGCGCAGGTCGGGGAGACGGCTCAGCTCCGGACCGAGCGCGGCGGCCTGGGCGGCCGTCTCCGTCACCAGGGCGACCGCACCGGAGTCCTGGAGGATGAAGCGGGTCTGGAAGACGGAGGACGTGGGGTAGATGGGGACCGTCACCAGGCCCGCGGCCCAGGCGGCGAAGTCGAGGAGCGTCCACTCGTACCTCGTACGCGCCATGATCGCGACCCGGTCGCCCGGCATCAGACCCTCGCTGATCATCCCCTTCGCCACGGCCAGCACCTGCTGGGCGAACTCGGCCGCCGTGAGGTCGACCCAGCGGCCGTCGTCCGTACGGCGGCTCATCACCCGCTGCTCCGGCGCCGCCTGCGCGTTGTCGAACGGCAGGTCGGCGAGCGAGCCGTGGGTCACCGGCGGGACCAGCGGCGGCACCGACACCTCGCGGACCTCACCGTCCAGCCGCACGATCTCTGGTTCCACGAGCACGGGCGCGCCGTCGTAGTCGTGGCCGGACACGTACGAGAGGGACATGGTCAGCTCCTGGGACGTACAACTCGGTACCGCTCCGCTGCATGAGGTACGCAGGGGACGTACCGGGGCGTTCACCCGCGAGTGCGCCGGGAAGGGTTACCTGGGGTAGGACGGTGATCCTAAGTGCCTCAAGTGGCGAGTCTGTGCCGGTTTGTTGATGGTCCGGAGCCAGGACTGTGCAACCCTGACCGCAAAGTGAGACTTTGTCAGCTATCGGCCGCTACGGTCGCTCCAGAATCGCCGTGACTCCCTGCCCGCCCGCCGCGCACACCGAGATCAGCCCGCGGCCCGGGCCCTCCCGCTCGGCCAGCAGCTTGGCGAGCGTGGCCACGATCCTCGCACCGGTCGCCGCGAAGGGATGCCCCGTGGCGAGGGAGGACCCGGTGACGTTGAGCCGGTCCCGGTCCACCGCGGCCAGACCCCGCTTCTCCCAGGCGGCGAGGGTCGCGAGGACCTGGGAGGCGAAGGCCTCGTGGATCTCCACCAGGTCGAAGTCCTCCATGCCGAGCCCGGCCCGCTCCAGCATCCGGGGGACGGCGTGGGCGGGGGCCATGAGCAGCCCGTCCTCCCCCTGGGCGACATCGCCTCGCACGAAGTCCACGGCCGCCGTCTCGTACGCCGTGAGGTACGCCAGCACCGGAAGGCCGCGTGCCTCGGCCCACTCCTCCGAGGCCAGCAGGACGACCGCCGCGCCGTCCGTCAGCGGGGTCGAGTTCCCGGCCGTCATGGTCGGTTCGGCGTCCTTCAGGCCGAACACCGGCTTGAGCGCGGCGAGTTTGTCCGCCGTCGAGTCGGGGCGGAGGTTCTGGTCGCGGGGCAGGCCCCGGAAGGGGACCACCAGGTCCTCGAAGAAGCCCCGCTCGTAGGCCGCGGCCAGCCGCTGGTGACTCGTCGCCGCCAGTTCGTCCTGGGCCTCGCGGGTCACGCCCCACACGCGGGCGGTGACGGCGGCGTGCTCGCCCATCGACAGGCCGGTGCGGGGTTCGGCGTTGCGCGGGATGTCGGGCACGAGATGGCTCGGACGGATGCGCGCGAGCGCCTTGAGGCGGCCGCCCGCGGACTTCGCGCGCCGGGCCTCCAGCAGGATGCGGCGCAGGTCGTCGTTGACGCCGAGGGGCGCGTCGCTCGCGGTGTCCGCTCCGCCCGCGATCGCGGACTCCGTCTGACCCAGGGCGATCTTGTTGGCGGCGGCGATGACGGCCTGGAGGCCGGTCCCGCAGGCCTGCTGGATGTCGTACGCCGGGGTGCGCGGGTCCAGCTTCGAGCCGAGGACCGTCTCGCGGGCGAGGTTGAAGTCGCGGGCGTGCTTGAGGACGGCACCGGCGACGAACTCCCCCACGGCGCCCGGCCCCTGGAGCCCGGTGCGCTCCACGAGGGCGTCGAGGGCGGCGGTGAGCATGTCCTGGTTCGAGGCGGTGGCGTACGGACCGTCCGAGCGGGCGAAGGGCACACGGCTGCCGGCGACGATCGCCACACGCCGGGCGACCGGCGGCTTCAGGGGACTCATCTCCACCAGCTCCTCACCACGGAAATCGACTTACCTACGGTAACCTTACTCCAGAGTAAGGAATCTGCGACCGACCCGGGAGATGGACATGGCCGACCGCTATCTGAGCTTCACCGGTACCGCGCCGGGCCGGTTCCTCACCCGCCGCCTCGGGCTTCCGCAGCCGGCGGCGCTGCGGCGGTGGTCGCCCCAGTCCCCGGGGTTCGAGGGCGGGGTGCTGCACCTGACGGCGGGCAAGTCGGAGCTGTCCGGACCGGAGTTCCCGGAGTTCCCCTCCCCGTCGGACGCGCCCGCCGCGGTCCTCCTCGACGCCACGGGCGTGCGGGACGTGGCGGGGCTGGCCGAGGTGCACGCGGCCCTGCACCCGGTCGTGCGGTCGGTCGCCGCGAGCGGCCGGGTCGTCGTCCTGGGGGCGCCGCTCTCTTCGGCGGATCATCACCAGGCCGCCGCCCAGCAGGCGTTGGAGGGGTTCACCCGCTCGCTCGGCAAGGAGATCGGGCGGGGCAGAACGGTCAACCTCGTACGGCTGACCGACACGTCCGCGGCCGAGTCGACCCTGCGCTTCCTGCTCTCCCCCAAGTCGGCGTACGTCAGCGGTCAGGTGATCGAGGTCGGGCAGGCGCAGGAGCTGGACGTCGACTGGTCTCACCCCCTCGCCGGGCGGACGGCCCTGGTGACCGGCGGGGCGCGCGGCATCGGCGCGGCGGTCGCCGAGACGCTGGCGAGGGACGGGGCGCGGGTCGTCGTCCTCGATGTGCCGGGGGCGTCGGCGGATGCCGAGCGGCTGGCCGCGCGGCTCGGGGGCAGTTCCCTCGCGCTGGACATCACGGCCCCGGACGCGGGCGCGCGGATCGCCGAGGCGCTGCCGGACGGGCTGGACGTGCTGGTCCACAACGCCGGCATCACCCGGGACCGGCGACTGGCCAACATGCCCGCGGAGCGCTGGAGTTCGGTGCTCGACGTGAACCTGGCGAGCGTGCTGCGCACCACCGACGCGCTGCTGGAGGCGGGCACCCTGCGACGCGGCGGGCGGATCGTCGCCACCGCGTCCATCGCCGGGCTCGCCGGGAACACCGGGCAGACCAACTACGGCGCGAGCAAGGCCGGTGTCGTCGGCCTGGTGCGCTCCCTGGCACCCCGGGCGGCGGCCGAGCACGGGGTCACGGTGAACGCGGTCGCCCCGGGGTTCATCGAGACGAAGATGACGGCGGCGGTCCCGCTGTTCATCCGGGAGGCGGGACGGCGGATGAACTCCCTCGGACAGGGCGGACTGCCCGTCGACGTGGCCGAGACGACGGCCTGGCTGGCCCATCCGGCCTCCGGCGCGGTCAACGGACAGGTCGTACGGGTGTGCGGCCAGAGCCTGTTGGGGGCGTAGTGGCGACGTACTCGGACGACACGCAGGCCGAGGGGTCGTACGGGGAGGGCGGACGACCCGAGGGCTCGAACGGGGAGGGCGGACGGGCCGAGGGCTCGAAGGGTCCCGGCGCAGGTCCGTCAACCATCCTCCGCCGGTCCCCCTCCCTCCTCCCCCGCCTCGCCCTGGGCGCCCTGCGCTCCCCCTTCAAGCGGCCCTCGGCCACCGCGGACTTCCCCCGGACCCGTCTCGTGCTGCCCGGTCTGCGGATCGACCTCGCGCGGCTCGCCGCCTACGAGCGGGTGTGCGGGTTCCCGACCGGGGAGGACGCGCTGCCGGTGACGTATCCGCATGTGCTGGGCTTTCCCCTGGCCATGAGCCTGATGAGCGGGCGGGACTTCCCGCTGCCGCTGCTCGGCCTGGTGCACACGTCGATCGAGATCACCCGGTACCGGGAGCTGACCGCGTCGGGCGAGTACGAACTCACCGTGTACGTCGACGGGCTGGCACCGCACCGACGCGGCACGGAGGTCGCGGTCGTCACCGAGCTGCGGGTGGGTGCGGAGGTCGTCTGGGAGTCGGTGAGCACGTATCTGGCGCGGCACCGCACGAAGGACACCGGCGGGGAACGGGAGCGGGAGACGCACGGGCCGCTGCCCGGGGTGGCCGAGTGGCGGCTGGCCGGGGACATCGGACGGCGTTACGCCGCCGCGTCCGGCGACCGCAACCCGATCCACCTGTACCCGCTCACCGCCCGCCTCTTCGGCTTCCCGAGGGCCATCGCGCACGGCATGTGGACGGCGGCCCGCTGCCTGGCGGCGCACGGCACACCTCAAGCTGTGCTGGTGCGGGCCGAGTTCAGGGCTCCGGTGCTGCTGCCGACGACGGTGACCTACGCGGCGGACGGGGAGCGGTTCGAACTGTGCGGCGGGGACCGCGTGCACGTGAGCGGGGGCGTGTACCCGCTCACCGGGCCCACCGCGGCAGGCGCGGTCAGCTGACCTGGAGCGGGGCGCTGCCGGACGGCGTGTCCTGGAGGGTCCAGGGCCGGCCCTCCATCATGTTCCCGAGGCCGGCCCACGCGAAGTTCATCAGGGTTGCCGCGGACTGCCGCGCTGTCACGCCCGCGGTCGCGTTGGCCCAGGCGGCGAGCGACTCGGCGGCGCCGACGAGCGCCTCGGCGAGGCCGGCGACCTCGCGCTCGGGCAGGTCCGGGTCGCGGTGGGCCTCGCGGGCCGCGACCACGATCAGATGGGTCACGAACGCCACGATCTCCTCGCGCATCGCGGTGACCTCGGCGGCGAACGCCTCACCGTGGATACGGGCCTGGAGGTGCAGCACCGACCAGCCGTGCGGGTGCTGCGAGGTGTGCGTGAAGAAGGCCAGCAGCCCGTCCCACAGCTGACGGTCGGCGGGCAGCTCGGTCCGCACGCCCGTGCGTACGGCCTCGGTGAGCGCGGCCGCCTCCCGGCGGATGCACGCGGTGAAGAGGTCTTCCTTCGAGTTCAGATACAGATAGACCAACGGCTTGGAAACACCGGCGAGTTCGGCGATCTCGTCCATCGAGGCGGCCATGTACCCACGCTGCCCGAAGATCTCCACGGCGGCGTCCAGCATCTGCTGCTCCCGCACGGCACGCGGCATCCGCTTGCTCTTCACGACACCCATGCCCAAAGCCTACGGTCACCCGGGCACGGCAGCGGGGGCGTTGGGCTCAGGAGGTCTGCGGGGCCTGTCCCTGGGAGGGGGCGGCCTGGTCGGCGGCCTCGTCCTCCTGGCTGCGGTTCGCCTCCAGGTTGGCCTTCATCCGGTCGACCCGCTGGACGACCTGGACGGAGGCACGGTCGCGCTCCTTGCGCAGCACGACGAAGCTGATGGGGGCCGAGAGCAGCAGGGAGAGCAGGACGACCCACATGCCGTTGGAGTCGCCGAGGCCGCGCGGGGCGAGGCCGGAGTAGACGAGGCCCCAGACGACCACGAGGCAGCCCACGAAGATCCCGAGGCGCATCAGCGTGTAGCGGAGCATGTCAATCCACTCTTCCGTTTCGAACGGTTTTGAACACCACAAAGGGGCACCGTCCAGTGAAGCACGCCGGGCACCCGATCTTCGACGGGGGTCAGCCGAGCGGCAGCAGCATGATCACGTCGTCGCGGTCGTCGCCCGGTGCGACCCGGATCGCACCAGGGATCCGGCCGACCTCCTTGTAGCCGCAGGAGCCGTAGAAACGCTCCAGGCCGAGGCCACCGCGGCAGGTGAGCCGTATCGCCTCGATGCCGTCGATCCCGCGGGCCGCCTCCGCGGCGGCGCCGAGCAGGTCACGGCCGTAGCCCTTGCCCTGGTGACGCGGGTGCACCATCACGGTGTACAGCCACAGCCAGTGGGTCATCAGCCGGTGCGTGTTGAAGGCGAGGAACACGGCGGCGGCCACCCGGCCGTCGGCATCCTGTCCGACGAGCAGCCGGGTGCGGCCGTCCGCCATCGCCGCGAAGTGCTTCACCAGCTCGGGGCGTATGGTCTCCCGTTCCACGGGTGCGACGAAACCGACGGCACCGCCCGCGTTGCTGACGTCCGTCCACAGATCGAGGACGCCGTCCCGGAGGGCGGGAGTGACGGCCGGGTCGAGAGTAAACGTAAGGGACACAGCAGCATCGTAAGCCTTACGCCAATGCGCGTGCCGCGACCTCCAGGTCCGCCACCAGGCCCCGGTACGCGGCCTCCCTGTCCTCGGCCCACAACACGGACGAGGGATGCACGGTCGGCACCAGCCGCTCCCGCCTGCCGTGGATCTCCTCCTCCAGCACGGTCGGCCTCCCCTGCAGGTCCTCCTGATCACCGGGCTGCTCCCCGACGAGCATCACGCGCGCGTGGCGTCCCGGTGCAGGGGGCAGCCACGGCAGCCGGCGGCGGCGCGGCGCAGGGCGTCGGCCTTGTCAGCCATACGGTGCGGGTACCCCCTCAAGGGGCGCGGGGAACTGCGCGACAAGCCCCCACTCACCCGCACCCGCACCCGCCCGACGACCGACTCAGAGCCGCATCGGCTGCGGTGACTCCCGGCGGCCCGTGTCCGGGCCGTCGTACTCGCGGATGATCTCGTAGCGCGTGTTCCGCTCCACCGGGCGGAAGCCGGCGTCGCGGATCAGGTCCAGCAGGTCCTCGCGGGTGAGCTTGTTCGGGGTGCCGTAGTTGTCGGCGTCGTGGGTGATCTTGTACTCGACCACCGAGCCGTCCATGTCGTCCGCGCCGTGCTGGAGAGCCAGCTGGGCGGTCTGGACGCCGTGCATGACCCAGAAGACCTTGACGTGGGGGACGTTGTCGAAGAGGAGGCGGGAGACCGCGAAGGTCTTCAGGGCCTCCGCGCCCGTGGCCATCTGCGTCCGGGCCTGGAGGCGGTTCCTGACCTTGCCGTCCTTCACGTCCACGAAGTCGTGCTGGTAGCGCAGCGGGATGAAGACCTGGAAGCCGCCGGTCTCGTCCTGGAGTTCACGCAGCCGCAGGACGTGGTCCACGCGGTGACGGTGCTCCTCGATGTGGCCGTACAGCATGGTGCTCGGGGTCTTCAGACCCTTCTCGTGCGCCAGGCGGTGGATCCGGGACCAGTCCTCCCAGTGGGTCCGGTGGTCCACGATGTGCTGGCGGACCTCCCAGTCGAAGATCTCCGCGCCACCGCCGGTCAGCGACTCCAGACCCGCGTCGATCAGCTCGTCGAGGATCTCCGAGGCCGAGAGTCCGCTGATCGTCTCGAAGTGGTGGATCTCCGTCGCGGTGAACGCCTTCAGGGAGACGTCCGGAAGCGCCGCCTTCAGTTCGCGCAGCGACCGCGGGTAGTAGCGCCACGGCAGGTTCGGGTGCAGGCCGTTGACGATGTGGAGTTCCGTGAGGTTCTCGCCCTCCATCGCCTTGGCGAGCTTCACCGCCTCCTCGATGCGCATCGTGTACGCGTCCTTCTCCCCCGGCTTGCGCTGGAAGGAGCAGTAGGCGCAGGACGCCGTGCACACGTTGGTCATGTTGAGGTGGCGGTTGACGTTGAAGTGGACGACGTCGCCGTTCTTCCGCGTCCGCACCTCGTGCGCGAGGCCGCCGAGCCAGGCCAGGTCGTCCGACTCGTACAGCGCGATGCCGTCCTCGCGGGTCAGCCGTTCACCGGACCTGACCTTGTCCTCCAGCTCGCGCTTGAGCCCGACGTCCATGGGGGTCACACCTTTCTCCGACGACTGCGACAACCGTACGTCCCCGCCTCTACGCTTCTTCGGGCAGCTCTCCCACCCGGTTCTCCCACTTCGTGGACAGCACGATCGTGGTACGGGTGCGGGAGACCCCCTCGGTCCCGGACAGCCGCCGGATGATCTTCTCCAGACCGTCCACATCCGGCGCCCGGACCTTCAGCATGTACGAGTCGTCGCCCGCGATGAACCAGCAGTCCTCGATCTCGCCGAGGTCCCGGAGCCGGCGTGCCACGTCCTCGTGGTCGACCGCGTCCCCGAGCGAGATACCGATCAGCGCGGTGACGCCGAGGCCGAGCGAGGCGGAGTCGACGGTGGCGCGGTAACCGGTGATGACACCGGCCGCCTCCAGCCGGTTGATGCGGTCGGTGACGCTGGGTCCCGACAGACCGACGAGGCGCCCCAGCTCCGCGTAGGAGGCCCGGCCGTTCTCCCTCAGGGCCTGGATGAGCTGCCTGTCCACCGCGTCCATGGGATCGAAGCCTTCCGCTGAAAAGTGCCTGAAGTGATGAGAGGTACTGCCACGTGCCTTACTGACCCGGCGTGCCGCCGCCCAGGTCCCCCTGCCAGCGCCGGTACAGGTCGTGCCCGACACCCGCCGCGTCCAGCACCCGCCCGGCGACGAAGTCCACCAGGTCCTGGATATGGGTGGCGCCCGCGTAGAAGCCCGGCGAGGCCGGGACCACGCTCGCGCCTGCGTCGTCGAGCGCGACGAGGTGCCGCAGGGTCTGGCCGTTCAAGGGGGTCTCCCTCACGGCCACGACCAGCGGCCTGCGCTCCTTCAAGGTCACGCTCGCGGCCCGCTGGAGCAGGTCCTTGGAGAGGCCGAGGGCGACTCCGGCGACGCAGGCAGTGGAGGCGGGGACGATCAGCATCCCCTTGCTCGGGTACGACCCCGAGGACGGCCCCGCGGCCAGGTCCCCGGCGGGCCAGTACCGCACGGCGTCGGTGTCGACGTCGAAGGTCGCGGGCTTGCCGTCGGCCCCACGGGCCAGCCATTCCCGCAGGTCATCGCGCCAGTGCGCGTCCCGGAAGGAGATCCCCGTCTCGTCGAGCAGGGTGAGCCGCGAGGCACGGGAGACCACCAGGTCGACGCTCTCGCCGGCGGCGAGCAGCGCGCGCAGCACAGACGCGGCATACGGGGTGCCGGAGGCGCCGGACACCCCTACGATCCAAGGCGTACGCCGCGTCTCTCCTGGCTTGACTGGGTTCACACCCCCGAGCCTATCCGGCGTCACAGGGTGGGAACCGGCCAAGGGGGTCGGGCGTTCCTCTGAAGGGGAGGGGGTTGCCATGACAGACAGGGAACTCGAGTGGTCGCGCGGTGATCGCGCGAAGGCGGCGGCCAAGCTGATGGTGGGCTGGGTCGCGCTGCTGTGGCTGCTGGAGGTGGTGGACGTGGCGAGCGGCCACGCCCTGGACGGCCTCGGCATCACCCCCCGCACCCCCTCCGAGCTGGTCGATGTCGTCCCGGCCGCCTTCGTCCACTTCGGCTTCGCCCACGTGGCCGCGAACAGCGTCCCGCTGCTGGTCATGGGCTTCCTCGCGGCCCTCGGCGGCCTGCGCCGGTTCGCCGCCGTCTGCGCCCTGATCATCGTGGCCGACGGCCTGGGCGTGTGGCTCATAGCCCCGGCCCACACCAACACGGCGGGCGCGTCCGGCCTGATCTTCGGCCTCTTCGGCTACCTGGTGGTGACGGGCTTCGTGGAGCGCAGGCCGCTGGGCGTCCTGGTGGGTCTGTTGGTAGCGGCGATCTGGGGCACGTCGATCGTGGTGGGCCTGGCACCGACCCAGTCGGGGGTGAGCTGGCAGGCCCACCTGCTGGGCCTGCTGGCGGGAGTGGCAACGGCGTTCGCCTTCAAACGCCGGGGACCTGTGCCCACCTAGGGGCGCGGGGCTGTATCGATATGCGGCTCCGCCGCGTGGGCGCGACAAGCCCCCACCCGCCCGCAGCCCGCAGCGGGCCTGCGGACCCGGGCTCAGACCGTCAACCCCCGCACCAGCAGATCCAGCAGCGCGCAAATGAAGAGGCTGATGCCGATGAAGCCGTTCGTCGAGAAGAACGCCCGGTTCAGCCGGGACAGGTCATGCGGCCGCACGATCGAGTGCTCGTACACGAACGCGCCCGCGACGATCATCAGGCCCAGCCAGAAGAAGCCGCCCGCATCCGTCGCGACGGCGTACCAGATCAGCAGGGACGTCGTCAGGACGTGACAGACCCGCGCCCCCCAGATCGCCGCCGGGATGCCGAAGCGCGCCGGCACCGACATGACGCCGGTCTCCCGGTCCGTCTCCACGTCCTGGCAGGCGTAGATCAGGTCGAACCCGCCGATCCAGATGCCGACCGCGAGGCCGAGGATGACCGCGTCCCAGGACCAGGACCCGGTGATCGCGAGCCAGCCGCCCACCGGACCCATCGCCTGGGCGAGACCCAGGATGGCCTGGGGGAAGTTCGTGAACCGCTTCCCGTACGGATAGACCACCATCGGGATCACCGCAACGGGCGCCAGCGCCAGGCACAGCGGGTTCAGCAGCGCCGCAGAGCCGAGGAAGACCACGACCGCGACCAGTGCCCCGGTCCAGGCGTGCTTGACCGACATCGCCCCGGTGACGAGCTCGCGCTGTGCCGTCCGGGGGTTCCGCGCGTCGATCTCCCGGTCGATGATCCGGTTGACCGCCATCGCGAAGGTGCGCAGTCCCACCATGCAGATCGTCACCAGGAGCAGCCGCCCCCAGTGGATGTTCTTGTCCCACTCGTACATCGCGGTCAGCGCGGCGATGTACGCGAAGGGCAGCGCGAAGACCGAGTGCTCGATCATCACGAGGCGCAGGAAGGCCTTCACCTTCCCGGTCGGCTGCGGCGCCGGGCCCGGGCCCACGACCCCGTCGGCGGTGGTCATCATGCGAGGCTCCCGAGGAAGGCGTCGAGGTCGGTCAGGAGTGCGGCGGAGGGCAGCGGGCCCGTCTCCACGGTCACCGGTGTCCCGGCGTCGTCGGGCGGGGTCACGTGCGCGGTGAAGGCGTATCCGTCCGGGCCTGCCGGAGAGGCGTCCAGGCGCAGCGCCGCTCCGCCGTCGACCGTGAACGGACCGTCCGCCGCGGTGAGTTCCGCGCGCAGCCGCTCGGCGAAGTCGGCGGGTTCCGCGTCGCGCACCCCGGGCAGCTCGAAGCCGTCGCCGTCGCCGCCGTGCTCGAAGAGGACCGCCCAGGTGTCACCGGGTCCGGCGAGTTCCTCCGGGGTGACGCCCGCCTGTTCGGCGGCCTGGCGTACGCCCGGGTCGGCCGGGTCCAGCGCGGGCCGCACGAGCGCCACGTAGTCGGTGTCGGTGCCGATGAACAGGGCCGGGCCGCCCGCGGGGATGGGGCTCACAGGCCGTACTCCTTCCACCGGCGGTCGACCTTCGCCGCCGTCTCCGGGTCGGACAGCACCATGTCGGGCCAGCCGCCGTCACGCGTGTAGCCCTCCTCGGGCCACTTCCTCGTCGCGTCGATGCCCGCCTTGCCGCCCCAGAACTGCTGGTAGGAGGCGTGGTCGAGGTGGTCGACCGGTCCCTCGACGACCGAGAGGTCACGGGCGTAGTCCGTGTTGCCCAGCGCCCGCCAGGCGACCTCGTGCAGGTCGTGCACGTCGCAGTCCGCGTCGACGACCACGATCAGTTTGGTCAGGGACATCATGTGTGCCCCCCAGACCGCGTGCATCACCTTCTGCGCGTGCTTCGGGTACTTCTTGTCGATCGAGACGATCGCGCAGTTGTGGAAGCCGCCCGCCTCGGGCAGGTGGTAGTCCACGATGTCCGGCACGATGATCTTCAGCAGAGGGAGGAAGAAACGCTCCGTCGCGCGGCCCAGCGGTCCGTCCTCCGTCGGGGGGCGGCCCACGACGATCGACTGGAGCAGCGGCCGCTTCCGCATCGTCACACAGTCGATCTTCAGCGCCGGGAACGGCTCCTGCGGGGTGTAGAACCCGGTGTGGTCCCCGAAGGGCCCCTCCGGCAGCATCTCGCCCGGCTCCAGCCAGCCCTCGATGACCACCTCGGCCTGCGCCGGGACCTGGAGCGGGACCGTCTTGCAGTCCACCATCTCGATCCGCTTGCCCGCGATGAACCCGGCGAAGAGGTACTCGTCGATGTCGCCGGGGAGGGGGGCCGTGGAGGCGTAGGTGACGGCGGGCGGGCAGCCGAAGGCGATGGCCACCGGGAGGCGCTCACCGCGCCGGGCGGCGACCTGGTAGTGGTTGCGGCTGTCCTTGTGGATCTGCCAGTGCATGCCGATCGTGCGCTTGTCGTGGCGCTGGAGGCGGTACAGACCGAGGTTGCGGATCCCGGACTCCGGGTCCTTGGTGTGGGTGAGCCCCAGGTTGAAGAAGGACCCGCCGTCCTTGGGCCAGGTGAAGAGCGCGGGCAACTGGTCGAGGTCCACGTCGTCCCCGGTGAGGACGACCTCCTGGACCGGGGCGTCCCCGGACTTCACCTTCTTCGGCGGGACGTGCGTCATCGAGCCGAGCTTCCCGAAGGCCTCGCGCACCCCCACGAAGCCCTGCGGCAGTTCGGGACGCAGCAGGCCGCCGATCTTGTCGGAGATGTCCCCGTACGACTTCAGGCCCAGGGCCTTGAGCAGTCGCCGGTCGGTCCCGAAGACGTTCATCGCGAGCGGCATGGCCGACCCGCGGACGTTCTCGAAGAGCAGCGCGGGGCCGCCCGCCTTCTGCACCCGGTCGACGATCTCCCCGACCTCCAGATATGGGTCGACCTCGGCCTTGATCCGCTTGAGGTCTCCCTCGCGTTCCAGTGCCCTGAGCAGGGAGCGAAGATCGTCGTAAGCCATGGGGTCAAGTATCCCCGAGCCGCTACCCTGACCCCGTCAGGGGCCCGTCACAGGCTCCACACCACGTTCCCTGGGGGGCCACAAGACATGTTCCGGCTGCTGATGTACCTGATCCCGCTGGCGCTGACGATCTACGCGTTCATCGACTGCCTCAACACCCCCGAGGACGAGGCGAAGCACCTTCCCAAGATCGCCTGGGTCTTCATCATCCTGCTGTTCTGGATCGTCGGCCCGGTCGCCTGGCTCGCCGCGGGCAAGCTGCGCACCCCGCCGGCGAACGGCCGCACCCCCTCCGAGTGGCACCGCAACCACCGCATGGAGTACGTCGCCCCCGACGACAACCCGGAGTTCCTGAACTCCCTCAAGGCGGAGCACAAGAAGGACGAGGCGCTCCTCAAGGACTGGGAGGCCGACCTGCGCCGCCGCGAGGAGGAGCTCAAGCGCCGCGAGCAGGGCGAGGACCCCAAGGCAGGCTGACAAGCTGTACGTCGTAGAGCCCCCCGAAGCGGACATCGCGCCCCTGGGCGGAGGCGAGCGGGGGCCGGACACTTACCTCGCATGACGACAGCTCCCGCCGACTCCGCCGGCACCCTCGCTCCCGCATACGGTGACAAGGTCATCGCCGTCGAGGCGACGGGCTCGGAACCCGTCCCCGACGCCGAACGCCACGGCGGCCCGCTCCAGTTGCTGTGGACCTGGGCCTCCCCCAACATCGAGTTCGCGACCGTCTTCATCGGGGTGATCGCGGTCCTCTTCTTCGGCCTGAGCTTCTGGCAGGCCACGGCCGCCATCGTGCTCGGCACCGCCCTCGGGGCGATCACCCAGGGCGTCCTGTCCCTGGACGGGCCCCGGTTCGGGGTGCCGCAGATGGTGATCGGCCGCCTCTCCTTCGGCCACCGCGGCAACATCCTGCCCGCCGCGGCCAACGGCCTGGTGGCCGGCGTCGGCTGGTTCGCGGTGAACAGCGTCAGCGCGGCCTTCGCCCTCAACACCCTGACCGGGCTGCGCCCGCTGCCGTCGCTCCTCCTCGTGGTGGCCGCCGAGATCCTGATCGGCTTCATCGGCCACAACTTCGTCCACGCCTTCGAGAAGTACGCCTTCCCCGCCCTCGCGGTGATCTTCCTGCTGGCCGGGGTGTGGACCTTCAAGGACGCCGACCTCGGCGGAGGCGGCACGGGCGGCGGCATCGGCGGCTTCCTGCTCGCGTTCAGCGCGGCCTGGGGCTACGCGGCGGGCTGGAACCCGTACGCGTCCGACTACTCGCGCTATCTCCCCCGTACGGCGAACAAGGTCAGGACGGTCCTCTACCCGGCGCTCGGCCTGTTCCTGTCCATCACTCTGGTCGCGGTGATCGGCGCGGCCTCGGCGACCATCGTGGCCCCGAAGGACGCGACCCCGACGGCGGCCTTCACCGGCCATCTTCCGGGCTGGCTCGGCGACCTGGTGCTGATCGCGATCATCCTGGGCGCGGTCTCCGCCAACGCCCTCAACGTGTACTCCGGCGCGATCTCGATCGCCTCCTTCGGCCTGAACCTCCCGGCCTGGCTGAGCCGGAGCGTGCTGGTCGTGGTGTCCGGAGTCGCCGGTACGGCGGCGGCGTGGGCCTCGCTCTCCGACGCGGGCGCGGCCTACGAGGCGTTCCTGCTGGTGATCGCGTACTGGGTGGCGCCCTGGCTGGGTGTGGTCCTGGTCGAGCGGTGGCTGCGGGCCCGGGTGCCGCAGGAGCAGTCGGCGGCCCAGCTGTCCGACCGCTCCTTCACCAACTGGCCGGGGCTCGCGGCCCTGTTGATCGGCGTGGCGGTCTCCGTGCCGCTGTTCTCCAACCAGGAGGACTACGTCGGCTACGTACCGGAGCACTGGCCGTCGTTCGGGGACATCACCCCCGTGGTCGGCTTCGCGCTGAGCGCCCTGCTGTACGCGGCGCTGCGGAGGCGGTCGCCGGCCCGGTGACGGCCGCTCGGCCCGGCTTCGCCGGGCCGATGCCCCGCAGCGCTCCCCTCACCCGACCGTGATCGAGTCCAGCTTCGCCCTCAGGTACACGTGGGAGTCGACGGGTTCGTACGCCACCCGCCCGACCGGGGCCGGGACGGACTCGACGGTCGTGCCCGGGGTGCACTCGCCGAAGTAGACCAGGGACATCAGCTCCTCGGCGGGCGCGTCCGCAGGTGGCGGCAGCACCCGGTGCCGTCCCGACCGCCAGCGGTCACCCGTCCAACGGGCCATCAGGTCGCCGATGTTGATGGTGAAGGCGTCGGGGTCGAAGGGCGCGTCCTCCCAGCCGCCCTCGTCCGTGAACACCTGGAGGCCGCCCTTGCCGGCCTGCCGGTCGAGGATCGTGACCGTGCCGAAGTCGGTGTGCGGGCCGATGCGGAACTGCCCGGGCTCCGGGTCCCCGGTCACCTCCGTGCCCGGATACCAGTTGATGTTGAAGCCGTAGGTCGGATGGTCCATGTGCCGGGAGAAGAAGTCGGGTGCGAGCCCGAGGGCCTCACCGAGCAGGGAGAGCAGCTGCTTCTCCAGCTCGCCCATCTTCTCCAGGTACTCCTCGCACAGGGTCCGGAGCTTCGGCACCTCGGCGGGCCAGACGTTCGGCGCGTACCACTCCGCGTTGACGACCGGGTCCTCGAAGGGCTCGTGGGTGGCGAAGGTCAGCGACTCCTTGAGGTCCGGCGGGGTCTGCGTGCCCTCCGAGTAACCGTTGGCCTCGGCGCCGGGACCAAGCCAGCCACGGCCGCCGACCTTCGCCTCGTACGCCTTCTTCGTCTCCGCGGGCATCCGGAAGAAGGCGCGCGCGGCCTCCCGGATCCCGGAGCGCAGGGCCGGGTCGACGCCGTGCCCGGTCACCAGGAAGAACCCGGCGGTCTGCAGGGCCCGGTCGAGGGTGCGGGCGGTGGCGGCGCGGGCGTCGGGGTCGCCGGAGAGCCAGGGCCCGAGGTCGACGGTCGGAATACGGGGCTGGGGGGTGTCATTCACCGATGTCCTCGTTCCACAGTTCCGGGTTCTTCCCGATGAAGTCGGTCATCATCCGCACGCATTCGGGGTCGTCGACGAGCACGATCTCCACACCGTGCTCGGCGAGCCAGTCGTGGCCGCCGTGGAAGGTGGTGGCCTCCCCGACGACGACCCGCCCGATCCCGAACTGCCGGACCAGACCGGAGCAGTACCAGCAGGGCGAGAGGGTGGTCACCATCGTCGTACCGCGGTACGACCGCTGCCGTCCCGCGGCCCGGAAGGCGGCCGTCTCCGCGTGCAGGGAGGGGTCGCCGTCCTGGACGCGCCGGTTGTGGCCGCGGCCGAGGAGGGTGCCGTCGGCGCCGTAGAGCGCGGCCCCGATGGGGATGCCGCCCTCGGCGAGCCCGGCGCGGGCCTCCTCGACGGCGGTGGCGAGCCACCGGTGTGCCTGTGCCTGATCCATGCCTCTCACTCTCCTGTGGCCGAAACACGAGGGCAACGTGCGGAAAGTACTCTCCGGGCAGCCCACAGCCGGACGAACTGTCGGGAGGCGCACATGCCCGCACTCACCCTTCGCGAGATCCTGGCCCTCGATCCCGTCCGCGCCGCCGGGCCCGAGCTGCTGGCCGGAGACACCGCGCTGGACGGCCCGGTGCGCTGGGTCCATTCGAGCGAGGTGTACGAGGGCGCGAACTTCCTGGACGGCGGCGAGCTGCTGCTCACCAACGGTTTCGGGCTGACGGACGCCGACGAGGAGGTCCGCCGCCGGTACGTGCGCGAGCTGGCCGCCCGGGGCGCCGCCGGGCTCGCGGTGGAGGTCGGCCGCGCCCTGCCCGCCATGCCGCCCGAGGTCACCGACGAGGCCCGCCGCCTGGGTCTGCCCCTGCTGGCCCTGCGCCGGGTCGTGCCCTTCGTGCGGATCACGGAGGCCGCCAACCGGGCGATCGTCGCGCGCGGGCTGTCCGGCCGTTCGGTGGTACGGCCGTGGGGCGACGACCATACGGCGGCCCTGCTCGCCGACCTCGCCGACCGGGCGGCGCTGAACCAGCCGGAGGTGGAGGCGCGGGCGGCGCTCGCCGGGTTCCATCCGGGCCCGGGAGCCCGGCTGATCGGGGTGTCGCTGCACGGCACCCGGGAGGTCAGCACCGTCGACCGGGCGGTACGGCTGCTGGGCGGGGCCGGGGTGCTGCGGGCCGCGTTCCCTGGGGACGTCCTGGCGCTGCTGTCCCTGCCGGGCACGCTCCCCGGTGACCCCGTGAAAGCGGTGCAGGAGGCCTTCCGCACGGCGGCCGCGCCCGGGCTCACCGTGGCGGTGGGCCACGCCGTCTCCGCCTCCGACGGCGGCTGGCTGCGCTGGAGCGACACGCTGCGGGCGGCCCGTACGACCCTGGAACTGGCGTTGACCGTCCCGCCGGCCGAACCGGCCGCCCCCGAGGGCCCGTCGGTGACCTCGTCCCGGGCCCTGGCGCTGGAGCGGGAACTGACCCGGGGCGGCGTGGACGCCAACCGGGACCGCCTGGCGGCGCTGGTCCAGCACGCCCTGGGGCCGCTGCTGGCCTGGGAAGCGGCCCACCCGAGCGACCTGGTGCGAACCCTGGAGGTCCACCTCCGCAACGGCTGCTCACCGACCCGCACGGCGGCCCTCCTCCACATAGGCCGCCAGTCCCTGTACCAGCGCCTGGAGCGCATCGAGTCGTTGCTTGGCCTGGAGATCGACGACCCGGACCTGCTGGGCGAGTTGCTGACGGCGACCTGCGCACAACGGGTGGTACGCACGACGAAAGCCGTCGCACGGGGCGGGCTGCGGACGGTGGCCTAGCGCAGGGTGACGAGGTGCGTCCCGACGAACGGCGCGTAACACGTCACCGTCGACGGCGTCCGCAGCACGTCGTCCTCGGCGAACACCTTCCGCACGGCCTCGAACGACACCTCCCCGCTCACCAGGGGTGCCACCCGGTCGTAGCGCTCCAGCTCCTCCTCCTCACCCCACACGTCCCACAGCAAGGTCTCCACCTTGTTGAGCGCGGCGAGGTCGAGGCGGATGTTCCCCGCCACGAACCGCTCCCCGACGAACGGCTCCTCCCCGGGCAGGCGCAGCCCGAACTCGGTCTCGTCCGCCCCGCCCTCCCGGATCGCCCGCCAGGCCTCACCGGCGACGAGGAACCGCGACCGGGGAACGTCCATCGGGTCGAAGTCCACCGGCCAGTTCGCGGTGATGCCGGGGTCGGCCAGCTGCGCGTCCGCCAGCAGCCAGCCCCGCTTCTCGTCCCAGTACTCGGTGACCACGTGGTCACCGTGGAAGCCGGTCGAGGAGAAGTAGTCGGCGAACCCGGACCGCAGCCGGGCCGGGATGCCCACGTGCCGCAGCAGTGAGACGTGCAGCAGCGTGAAGTCGCGGCAGATCCCGACGAACCGGTCGCCCGGCTCGCGCCGCACGGTCAGCGGCGCGTCGTTCCGCTCGACGATGATCCGCAGGATGTCGTCGATGTACCGGGTCTCGGCGTCCTGGTAGAGCCGGTCGGTGGGATGGGTGTGCCCGAAGAGCTCGCCCTCGACCCGATGGATCATCACCTCCCGGACGATCCGGGCGAGCCGAGCGGGGTCGCGCGGCAACCCGGCGTACCGCGGGGCCATGTCCCCGGGGTCGGAGAACACACTCTGCGTCGCATAGAAGGAGAGGGACACGACGGACCTCCCGAAGGGCATCATCGACCACGCGTTCGATTACGGGTCGGCGCGCCCCACCGTGTCAAAATTCGCCGCCGAATGTCCAGACGGCGGGCGGCCCGTGGTCCGTGACGGGGATCAGCCACCGACCCTCAGCAGGAGCTTGCCCGTGCTCGTCCGCGCCCCCATCAGCCGGTGTGCCTCCGCCGCCTCCTCAAGGCCGAACTCCGCGGTGACCGGCAGGGAGACCGTCCCGTCGGCCACCGTCGCGAACGCCCGCTCCGAGAGGGTCCGCAGCTCGGCGGGGGCGGTTCGGGCGAGGGTGAGGATGGAGAAACCGGCGACGGAGAGGCCGAGGGGATACAGCTCGGGCTGGCCCACGGTCCACGCCGGTGCGCCGCTCGCGTTGCCGAAGGAGACCAGGCGGCCGTAGACCGCGAGGGAGGCCAGACAGTCGCGGAGGGTGTCGCCGCCGACCGGGTCCAGGGCGAGGTCGACCCCACGCCCGCCGGTCGCCGCCCGCAGCGGTTCCGCGAAGTCACCGACGAACACCTCGTCGTACCCGTGCTCGCGGGCGTACGCCGCCTTGGCCTCGCCGGACACCACGCCGTACACCGTCGCGCCGGCCGCCTTCGCCAACTGGCCCACCACGGTGCCGATTCCGCCCGCCGCGCCCTGCACCAGGACCGTCTCCCCCGCCCGGAGCCGACCGACGGTGTGCACGAGGGCGTACGCCGTCGGGAGGACCGCCGGCAGGGTGGCCGCCGTGCGCAGGCCGACGCCGGACGGGAGCGGGAAGACGTTCTCCGTGTCGGCGACGGCCACGTCCGCGTAACCGCCGCCCACCGTCAGGGCGGCCGTCACCTCCTGGCCGACGCTCAGGCCGGTCACGCCCTCGCCCAGCTCCCGGACCCGCCCGGACACCTCCAGACCGGGGACGAAGGGCAGCCCCGGCACCCGGTAGCCCTCCGCGCGCGCCTTCAGGTCGGCGAAGTTCACCCCGGCGTACGCCACATCGACGCTCACCTGGCCGGGTCCGGGGCCCGGAACGTCCGCCTCCACGACCTTGAGCACCTCGGGACCGCCGTACTCCTGGAACTCCACCGCGCGCATGCCTCACCCCTACTGTTCAACGGAAACCGAACACTCGCCACTGTATGGTTTTCATCGAACACTCGGCAAGCGGAACGGAAGGAACGGCAGCGATCCATGAGCACGCCCCGGCACCGGACCGCCCCCGAGCACACCCACCCTGACGACGTCCCGGTGCTCACGGCACTCGCCGCGCTCGCCGATCCCGTCCGCCTCACCCTGGTGCGGGAGCTGGCCGGTTCGCCCGAGTGGAGCCGGGCCTGCGGCACCTTCGACGTGCCCGTCGGCAAAGCGGCCCTCAGCCACCACTTCACGGTGCTGCGCGCGGCCGGGCTCGTGGAGCAGCGGGACGAGGGGCCGCGGCGCGTCAACCGGCTGCGCCGGGCGGAGTTCGACGCGCGCTTCCCGGGCCTGCTGGAACTCGTGCTCCGAACGGAGCCCAGCGCCTGATCAACAAGCTCAAGGCATGGCGAGGGGGCCCCGCGCACGCCAAGGCCGGCGGCGCCTTCCCGCTGGGGCGCTGCGGCGCTCAGGACTGGGCGGGTGCGGCGCTGGTCGTTCGCATCGGAGTGCGCTGGGTGATGAGGGCGGGCAGGGTGCCGGGGCGCAGGAAGAGCCTGGGGGTGGGGCGGTGGCGGTGTCCCGGCGGGGTGTGGAGTCGCCAGTGCTGGGTGATGGTGGCGAGTGCGGTGAGCATATGGGTGGTGGCGAGCTGGTCGCCGATGCATTTGCGGGGACCGGTACCGAAGGTGAGCTGGGCGACTTTATGCAGGGCGCGGGTGCGTTCGGGCAGCCAGCGGTCGGGGTCGAAGCGCAGGGGGTCGTGGTGGATGCCGGGATGGTGGTGGGCGGCGTAGGCGCCGTAGGCGATCTCGGTTCCGGCGGGGAAGTCGGTGGTGCCGAGGCGGACGGTGCGCAGCGTGCGGCGGGCCAGCAGCCACACCGTCGGGTGCAGGCGCATCACTTCGGTGAGCAGGCGCCGCGTGTAGTGCAGGCGGGGCAGGTCCTCGGCCTGCACGGGGCGGCCGGACAGGACGGTGTCGAGTTCGGCGTGCAGGCGCTCTTCCGCGTCGGGGTGGCGGGACAGCTCGAGGAAGACGTGGGGCAGGACGTCGGCGATACCGTGGACGGCGGCGAACATGTAGAACGTGATCTCGTTGACGATCTGCTCGTCGCTCATGGCTTCGCCGGTGTCGTGGTAGCGGGCGGACAGCAGCGCGGACAGCACGTCACCACGGTCCCGGGGATCGGCCCGGTGCTGTTCGATGGCGCCGGTGACGGCCGCGCGCAGACGAGCCACCGCTCGCTTGAAAGAACCGGTTCCGGGCACACCGGAGAGCCGGCCGAGCCGGGGCAGGGCCACGCGCCAGTACACCCCGGTCGTGGAGGAGGCGGTGAGCGCGGCCAGCGCGCCGGCCATGGAGTCCGTGGCTGCGCAGAAGGTGCGGGCGGTGACGTCGTAGGCAAGGCGAGCCAGGTCCTGGTCCAGGCGGAGCGTCTGTCCGGCCTGCCAGTGTCGGCAGTGCGTTTGGGTCAGCTCCCGTACCTGCGGTACCTGGGCGGCGGTGCGGCGGGGGTGGAAGGCGGGCTGGAGGGCGCGGCGGTGCCGACGGTGGGCTTCGAACAACGTCAGCCCGTCGAAGTGGATGTCCATCAGCAGGCTGGGCCCGAACTGGGGCGCGGCGCCGTCGGTGATCCGCCCCTTGGCGTAGTCGCGCGTGTCGGTGACGAGCATGCGATGCAGCAGATCGGGGTCGGTGACCAGATAGACGTCCGGCCCGGGCCCTTTGAGCCGGACCACCGGGGCGAGCGTGTTGGCCTTCCTCATCAACGGCAGCGGGTCGCGCAGCAGGTGCAGTCCGTGTCCGATGAAGGGGAGCGCGCCGGGCATGGTCGGGACGGTTGCGGACATGGAGCCTCGCCCTCTTCTGCTGGACACACAACGAAGTTGAGACTGTACGCTGCGTCACCATGCCAGAGGTAATTGTGATCGGGTCGGGGTTCGGCGGGAGCGTGGCCGCGCTGCGCCTGGCGCAGAAGGGCTACCGGGTCACCGTCCTGGAGACCGGACGCCGCTTCGCCGACGAGGAGTTCGCCTCCCGCCCTTGGCAGTTGCACCGCATGCTCTGGGCGCCGCGCCTCGGCCTGCACGGCATCCTGCGCATCCGGCTGCGCCGCAACCTGCTGGCCATCAGCGGGGCCGGCCTGGGCGGCGGCTCGCTGGCTTACGCGGGCGTGCATTACCGGCCCGACGAGGACGCCTTCCAGGAGCCGGGCTGGCCCCCAGGAGTCGAATGGGCCAGCGAACTCGCCCCGTACTTCGATGTGGCCGAACGCATGCTGGGAACCACCACCGTGCCGGGGCAGGCCCGGCCGGGCGCCGGAGAGCGGGTGCTGCACGAGATCGGCGAGGCCCTCGGCGCCCGGCCGCACCCGGTCCGGGCCGGCATCCACTTCGGTCCGCCGCAACAGATGCTGGCCGACCCCTACTTCGCTGGCCAGGGCCCCGCCCGTGCCGGCTGCACCCTGTGCGGGAGCTGTGTCACCGGCTGCCGCCAGGGCGCCAAGAACACTCTCACCAAGAATTACCTCCACCTCGCCGAACAACTCGGCGCACGTCTGCGCCCGATGACCACCGTCACCGCCCTGTGGCCGCGCCCCGGCGGCGGCTGGACGGTCCGCACCGCCCCCTCCACCCCCGGCAAGCGCCGTGGCGAAACGTTGAGCGCCGACCACGTCGTCCTGGCCGCCGGCGCCTGGGGCACCACCGAACTGCTCCACCGCGCCCGCGCCGCCGGCGCCCTCCCCGATCTCTCCCTGGCATTGGGAACACGGGTGTGCACCAACCGCGGCGTCCCCCTGGCAGCCGCTGCCCCCCACTTCGACGTCGGACCCGGCATCGCCATCAGCTCCGCCGTACGCCCCACCCCTTCCACCCTGGTGCAGCTGTGCCGCGTCGGCCCCGGCACAGCCCCGCTCGCCGCCGCCTTCGCCTCCCTCACCGGCCCGCCCGGACCGGGGCAAACACCGCCCGCACGCCGCTTCGAGCAGCACACCGCCCTGCTCTTCGCCATGGAACGCAGCAACTCCGTCCTCACCAGCCGTTACCGGCGCGGCCGCCTGACCTTCACCACCCCCGACAGCACGAAGCCGACGAGCCTGCGCATGCCCGCAGCCGAAGACGTGGCCCGCGCCTACGCCTCCCGGATCGGCGGCCGCGCCTATACCTGGTGGCCCAGTCGACTGCTGCGCATGCCCGTCACCGTCCACCAGCTGGGCGGCTGCCCCCTCGGCGATGACCCGCAGACATCGGTCGCCGACCTGCAGCATCGCGTACACCGCTACCCGACCCTGCACCTCAGTGACGCCTCCGTCATCACCGCCAACCTCGGGGTCAACCCTTCCCTCACCATCACCGCCATGGCGGAACGCGCCATGTCGCACTGGCCGGACGCATGAACCACCGCACCCGCCCCGTGCCGCGATGGACAGTCCGTCTGGGCCAGACACGGCTCTTCCTCCACCTCGCCCCGCACCTGCTGCCACGCTGCGACCGCTTCGTTCACCGCCTGACCCGAGGCCGGTGGATGCCCAGCCGCCTCTTCCTGCCCGTCATCCAGCTCACCACCACGGGCCACCGCACCGGCCTGCCCCGCCACACCCCGATCTGCGCTCACCACGCCACTGTGGACGGCACGTGGCTGATCGTCGCCAGCAACTTCGGTCGCCCTCACCACCCCGCCTGGAGCACCAACCTCCTGCACCACCCCCACGCCGCCATCGCTCACGGCGGATCCGCCCAGCCGGTGACGGCCCGGCTCCTCACCCCGCACGAGCAGGCCGAGCACCGCGCCCGAATCCTCGCTGCCCTGCCCGTGTTCGACTCCTATGCGGCCCGAGCCCGACGCGACCTCCGCGTCTTCCTGCTCACCCCGACGCCTCCCTCGTGACGTCCGCGTCCGCGCCCACGATTGCAGGAGGAATCGGCTGCAGCGCTGGGGCGACCGGCACGGGACACGATCCGGTGAACCGCCAGCCACACCGCCCAATCGGGTCGTTCCCCTGGCATGACAAACGTTCCGTTCCTGCACGCTCTTGTGCGGGAAGCGACCCATAGGCAGCGACGGGAAGACGCTGCTCCCCGCGGCCTGGGCGCGCACTGCATGTCGCGCTACTCAGAACACCGGCTCGCATGGCTTCTGATCTACGGAGCTGTTCTCACGGGCTGCCTCAGCGAACCTGGAATAGGGCCACGAGGACAACTGGGCCTGGGAATGGTCCTCGCCGGCCTGACGGGAATCCTGGCATGGCACGAAAGCCCATGGGTGCGGGCACAGACTCTGTGTGCCGTGACGGTGGCCTGCACGGTGGAATACATCGGCACCCACGTCATGCAGTGGTGGGACTACCGGCTCGGCAATCTGCCCGCCTGGGTCCCCGCCGGCCACGCAGCCCTCTTTCTCCTCAGCATCATCAGTGCTCGCACCCCAGCACCGCGTTGGCTCCGTCGCACCGCGTATACGAGTCTGGCGGCGTGGTCACTGTGGGGCCTCCTGCAGGCCCAACGCCCCGACTACAGCGGCGCCTTCAACCTCCTTGCCATCGCCACCCTCCACCGAAATCCTGTGATGCGGACTCGCCTTCCGTGGATCATCGCGGTGACCGCTCCGGCGGAGTTCGCCGGCACCCACTTCGGCCTCTACAGCTACCGGCACCACGACATCACCGGACTGCTCCTCATGGGCAATCCACCCGCCGGCCTTCCCGGCGGCTACGCCCTCGTCGACTTTGCGGCCCTGCTGACGGCGACCCTCCTGTACCGGGTACGTCGCCGCTACCGCTCAGCAAGAAACCACCACAGCCGCGCCACGGAGCCGCCCGCGAATTCCCTGCGAACCCTGCCGCCGGCGAAACAGGCAGATCGCCACCAGGGGCCGGCGCAGCCGGTTCCCGGGAGCGGGCCCTGCCCGCCCCTTGCGAGACGCAACCGGCGGCAACAGGGGTGAAGCAACTCGCGCCGACCGTGTCGTGATCACGGAGCGGGCGTTGTCAGAGCATGAACGCCGCACTCCAGAACTTCAAACCGAAACCACCCCCGACTCGGCGGCGTTGGCTGCGGTTCTGGCTGCTGATGGCACCGGCCTCGCTCGCAGCGGGCGGCGTGCTGCTCGCGATGGGCACCGGGGCACTGGCTGCCTCCGTCGCTGCCTCCGGCGAGGCGTTCAAGGTCTCCGGTGACAGGCTCAGCGGCAGCGGCTTCACCGCCCTGCCGGGGATGAACGTCGATCCCAAGACCGGTGCCCGCCATCCGGTCCTGGTCGTCACAGCACAAGAGGCAGAGCTGGCGAACCTCTGCGTCAGCATCCTCGTGAAAACCCCCCTGGGCCCGGTGACCGTCCGCGTCCACGCCGGCAGTGAGGAGCCGGTGGCCGCCACCGGACTGGTCGTCGACAGCGACCAACTGCACGGCGACATCAACTTCACCGACGTACTGGCCCGCTCCGAAGGCGGCTCCTCGGGCGGCTTCCTCGCCCGCACCGCACGAGTGACCGTGCACCACCCCCGCTTCACCGGATGGCAGGGCACCGCCGGCTCCTTCCGCCTGAACGGCCTGAGCATGCGCGTCACACCGGGAGCCCACGAATGCTACTGACCTGTCGCCGCGGCCACCCGCATCCCGGCCGCACCCGCCGGTGGAGCCGGCAACGCCCGCTGGCCGCCGCCCTCCTGGTCTGTACCGCCGGCGCGGAAATGATGCTGCTGCCCTTCCTCGGCGCCCCCGCCGCCATCCTGCGCCCCGGCGTAGCGGACGCCGCCGGCCTCGGCGTGAGCCTCCCGCTCTTCCTGGCGGGCCTCGTTCTGCTGCGCTTGCCGCAACTGCACGCCCTGACCGGCGTCGCCGCCGTCGCCCTGGCCGTGCTCGCCCTGATCACCTGCAACCTCGGCGGACTCCTCGCCGGCAGCGCGCTCGGGATGGTGGGCGGCTCCCTCGCCTTCGCCTGGGCTCCTGCGTCCGCAATGCACCAACCGGCCGTCCTCCCCGACCAACCCGGCGCCGCCCACAGCACTGTGCCGCAGCAGACCCTTCACGAAACGGAGGCGCCCCGGTGCCCGGCATCCTGACCCAGGCCGCCATCGACGACCCCGCCCTGCGAGCCGCCTACCTCCACTGCCGGCGCACTGTCCGGCGGGACGACCCCGTCGAATACTCGATCATGCAGCTGATGCCGCCGCTACTGCGCCCGGCCTGCTGGGCGATGTGGGCCGCCTTCAGCGCCGCCGACGACCTCGCCGACGCCCCGGCCGGCACGACCGCCACCCGCACCGCGCAGCTGAAGGCATGGACCACCGCCCTGGAAGACGAACTCACTGCAGGACACAGCGATGACCCGGTCCGCCGCGCCCTGATCGACACCATGCATCGCTGGCGCCTGGACCTGGCCGACCTGCGGCTCTCCTTCGCCACCCTGGACGGCGACACTCGCGGCCGCCACCTGCACACCTGGGAGCAGTGGAGCGTTTGGGTCGGCGACTCCAACCTCTCCTGGGCCACACAGAGCATGACCCTGCTCGCCCGCGCCGGCATCCCGGTTCCCGTGTGGCTGCGTCGCAAAGACAGCTACCAGCGCTACCTCGACGGGTTGTACCTCACCGACACCCTCACCGACCTCGCCCAGGACCTGGCCCGCGGCGAACTGAACCTGCCCACCCAGGTCCTCGACCAGTTCCCTGACGCCGCCGACCACCTGACAGCGCGACACTGGAGCCCCGCCGCCGGCGCGCTGATCGCCCACCTGACCGGGCAGGCCCGCCGCTGGCTCGATCAGCCCGGCCTGACCAGCACCCTCCATCCCGGCCCCGCCGAACTGCTGAGCACCGCCACCCGCCTTTTCCACGCCCGCCTCGATGCCGTCCAGGCGGCCGGGCCCGCCCTGCTGTCCCGCCCGGCGGTGCCCGCACCTTTTGTGCGCTGGCGCATCCTGGCCCGCGCCCGCACCAGAGGCGCCCTTGCCTGGCGCCTCACCCCGCTTTCCGCAACGCCGCACGGCAGCAGCCCGGGCTATGCCCTGCCCCGCCAAACCCGTCCCCCCAGCAAGTTCCAGCCACCGGCCCCTCACCCCAGCGGAGCCCGCCCGCCGACCATTCCAGCGAGCCGGATGCCCCGCCACGTCGCCGTCATCATGGACGGCAACGGACGCTGGGCCACCCAGCGCGGCCTGCCCCGCCACGAAGGCCACCGGGCCGGCGCTGAGGGCGCCACACGCGACGTCATCTGCGGAGCCGCCGAGATCGGCCTGGCCCACCTGACCCTGTACGCCTTCTCCACCGAGAACTGGAAACGGGACACCGAAGAGATTGCCTTCCTCTTCGAAAGCATTCGCAATCAACTACGCACCTACGCCAACGACAAGGAAGAGCTCGGCATCCGTATCCGCTGGGCCGGCAGCGCCGTGGGACTGCCCCAAGACCTGATCGAGGAACTCCTCCAAGCCGAGCTGAGAACCCGCCACCGCACCGGCTTGTGCGTGACGGTCTGCATCAACTACGGCGGCCGCGACGAACTCACCCGTGCCGCCGCCCAACTGGCCAGGGCCGCCGCCGCTGGTGACATCGACCCCGACCACGTCAGCGATACCGACCTCGCCCGCCACCTGACCTGGCCCGACACGCCGGACGTCGACCTGCTCTGGCGCACCGGCGGCGAACAGCGCATCTCCAACTTCCTGCTCTGGCAAGCCGCCTACGCCGAACTCCACTTCACCGACACCAACTGGCCCGACATCGACCGCCGCGACCTGTGGCAGGCCATCACCGAATACAGCGTCCGCCAGCGCCGCCACGGCGCCGCACCTGCCGCGGACTCCAGCAAAGACGGGACGGTCGCCCATAGGGCTTGTCACTGACGGGTGCAGGCGGTCGACTTGATGCCGGCCTCTTCAGCGTACGACGTCTCGTAGATCTCGGTCTTGTAGCCCTTCTGCTCCGCCCAGCGCAGTTTTCGCCAGGTAGTTGCACTCGCTTCACGCAAGAAGATCTAGCGGTGTGTGGGCAGTTTGATCACGACTCGATACGCGCCCTAGTCCGAACCAACTCCCCCTCCCTACTCTGGTATTGATAAACAGCGCGCATGGGGGGAATGCGGGTGCACAGACAGCTGCGCGGGCGCGGGGCGCTGTTCGACACGGAACCGGCGGGGCTCGCACCACGGCTCGTGGGACTGCGGCCGCACCAGCACCGGGCCACCCCGGTGGAACATCCGCAGGAACTCCCCTTCGTCGTGCTCACCGGCGCGCGCGGAACGGGCAAGAGCGCCCTGCTCGGCGAGCTGCGTACGGCCTACCACGGGCACACCCCGGTCGCCCTGGTCGACTGCGAGGCGGCCGAGTTCGCGGCGCCGCCCGCCGGCCGGGACGCCGAGGCCTGGTCGCCGGTGTCACAGGCCCTGCTGGTGATCGCCGAGCAGCTCGCGCAGCCGGTGACCGGCGCCGGGCGGATCACCTTCCCCCGGCTGATGTCCGGGCTGGTCGCGGTGGCCGCGGGCGGGTGGCGGGACGCCGATTCCGAACGGATCCGGCGCGAGGTCGAGCGGATCCTGCTGCTCAACGAGAGCGGGTCGTGGATCGCCGGGTTCGCCGGGCGCTGGGCCGGGCGGGTCGCCGCCAACGTCGCCGCCGCCGCGACCGGTACCGGACCGCTGCTCCAGTCCGCCATCGAGGCCACCCTGGAGTCCATCTCCGACGGCTTCGTGCACCGACGACAGCAGCGCGCCGCCACCTGGTGGCGCGACTACCCCAACGCGAGTGGCAACGCCCGGCGCGGACTCATGCTGCTGTCCGGGCACTTCAGGGCCGGCGGCACCTCCCGGGACCACGCCGAACGCCATCTCGTCCGCGCCCTGCTCGCCGACCTCACCGACGCCTACACCGGAGTGCTGCCCCGCATGCAGCGCCTGGGCCGGCCCCTCGTCCTCGTCGACAACGCGCAGTCGGCGCCCGGCCCCGGCCTCACCGACGCCGTCCTGCGCGACCGCTCCGCGGGCATCGCCGACCAGGTCGTCTTCATCACCGCACTGCGCGGCACCGGCCGCCCCGCCCTGCGCAACGCCGTACGGCGCACCCTCCCCGAGCTCGCCCGGCGCACCGACTGGACGCCCGACCCCGCCTCCCCCTCCTCCCGCGCCCTGCTGGTCTCGCTGCCGCCGCTGACCGCCGACGACACCCTGCACATCGTCGACGAGCACCAGGTGCCGCCCCAACTCCCGCACGCCGTACACCGGTTGACCGGCGGCAACCCGCTGGGCATCACGCTGCTCACCGAATCCGCCGCACAGCACGGCACGGCCTCCCTGGGCGAACTGCTCACCTCCGAGGTACAGCTGCGCGAGGACCGCGACGGCAGACCCACCTACGTGGAACTCCTGGACCGGCTCGTGCCCGCCGACCGGCTGGAGGAGCTGACGGTGCTGGCCGCCGCCCACGACCACGACTCCGCCACCGCCCTGGCCGCGGCCCTGCTGCCGGACGACTTCGGCCCGGCCGACGTACGGGCGCTCGAGACCCGGCTCGTCCAGGAGGGGCTGCCGGAGGTGCCGGGCCGGTTCGTCGGCGACCCCTTCGTGCGGACGCTGCTGCTGCTCCGGCTGCACCACCGCTCCGCCGACCACGGGCGCTGGCGCGAGGCGCACGAGACCCTGATCGCGCACTACGCGCCCCCGGACCCCGACGAGGCCCACACCCGCTACCGCCTGCACCACGAACTCGCCCTGGGCTCCACCGAGTCGGCCGTCGCCCACCTGCGCGCCACCTTCACCGCCCTGGACACCCGCACCTGGCTGCGCACCCTGCGCTTCGTCGCCTCGGCGCCCTACTTCCACGCGCACGACGCCGAGGGCCACGACTTCGCCGCCCACGACGACCGGCGCGCGGCCGTCGCGCTCGGTCACACGGACGCCGCCCAGCTGCTGCCGGACTCCCCGGACCCCGTGCTCGCCGTGCTGCATCTGCGGATACGGCGGCTGCTGCACGCCGTGTGGCAGCTGACCGATCCGCTCGCGCTGCCCGACCCGAAGGTCTGCGACCGGCTGCGCTTCGAGCTGGAGCAGCTGTCCAACCTGCGTCCGGCCGGCAACGCGCTGCTGTGGCGGGCCTCCCGGGACTGGCCCGAGGATGCCCTCGCGGGTCGGCCGCTGCGCATCCCGGACGACGAGGACGACAGCGACGGCGAGGGGGAGGCGTGATGGCCGGCAGAGGCTTCGGGACGTGGCTGCGGGAGGGCGTGTGGGAGATTCCGCTGCGCCGGTACCTCGCGATCGTGCTCGCCGTGGTGGTGACCGCGGGCCTGGTGCTCGCCGTCCGCGCCCTCGCCCACGACGACCGCTCCTGCGCGGCCGGGGTCGTCAGACCGGAGGGCAGCGACGAGTGCGTCGGCGTCTCGGCGACCGGCTACGACTGGGGCCGGGCCCCGCTGCGGCCGGTCGTGCGGGCGATCGACCGTGAGAACCGGTCCATCAAGGGCCCGTACGTGACCGTGGCCCTCCTCGAACCCTTCACCGCGACCGACGCCGACAACCTCGGTGACGTGCTGCACGAACTCCAGGGCGCGTATCTCGCGCAGTACCAGGCCAACCACCGCTCCAACGGGACCGTCCCCGCGATCCGGCTGGTGCTCGCCAACCCGGGTGCCACCGGCGCCCACTGGGAACACACCGTCGACCAGCTGGCGGGCATGACCGGCGGCAAGGACCGGCTGCGGGCGGTCGCCGGGGTCGGGCTGAGCACCGCCGACAACAAGCGGGCCGTCACCGCGCTCACCGCCCGCGGCATCGCGGTGATCGGCACCTCCATCACCGCCGACAACCTCGCCAACGGCCAGGGCGGCAAGGACCCCTTCCCCGGGCTCGCCCGGGTCGCCCCCACCAACACCGACGAGGCCCGCGCGCTCACCTCCTTCGCCAAGGTGGCGGCCGACAAGGCGGTCCTGGTCTACGACCAGAAGGCGGACGACAGGGACAACGGCGACCCCTACTCGCTGACCCTGCAGCGGTCCTTCGAGAAGCTGCTCAAGGGATCGCCGTACGCCCCCTGGTCGTTCAACCCGCCCGACGACCGCACCCAGGAGGGCTCCACCGCCAACGACTTCGAGCAGATCACCCACCTGGTCTGCGACACGGACGCCGGCACCGACACCATCCTGTTCGCCGGCCGCCACACCCAGCTGCGGCAGTTCATCAACGCGCTCGGCGAACGCGGCTGCCAGAAGCGGAGGTTCACCCTGCTCACCGGCGACGAGGCGTCCTACCTCACCGGCGACAGGGACCTGAACCGGGACGCCCTGAACCGCAACCTCACCGTCCGCTACACCGCGCTCGCCCACCCGGACGCCTGGCTGAAGTCCCCGCCCGCGACCGGGGGTTCGACCGCCGACGCGAAAGTCCTCCAGGAGCTGGTACTGGCGGGCCAGGGCGACAAGGTGGGCCCGATCGGTGACGTCGACCTGGAGGACGGCCAGCTGATCATCGCCTACGACGCGATGCGGCTGACGTACCAGGGCATCCGGTTCGCCAAGGGCAGCAAGGACGTCCCCACCCTCGAAGAGGTCCGCAACGAGTGGCGGCTCATCAAGGGCACCCAGCAGCGCGTCAGCGGCGCGAGCGGCTGGATCTGCCTCGACAACCACGGCAACCCGTACGACAAGGCCGTACCGATCGTGGAACTGACCCCGCAGGGCACCGCACGCTTCGTGCGGATCGCCTGGCCGGAGGGCAAGCCCCCGGCAAAGGAATGCCTGCCGCCCTCATAGGACGGCAGGCAGGGTCTCAGCGCTCAGACGCCGGCGTACGAGTGCTTTCCGGAGACGAAGATGTTGACGCCGTAGTAGTTGAACAGCCAGCAGCCGAAGGCGGCCATCGCCAGGTAGGCGGCCTTGCGGCCCTTCCAGCCCGCCGTGGCACGGGCGTGCAGGTAGCAGGCGTAGGCGACCCAGGTGATGAACGACCAGGTCTCCTTGGGGTCCCAGCCCCAGTAACGGCCCCACGCGTCGCCCGCCCAGATGGCGCCCGCGATGATCGTGAACGTCCACAGCGGGAAGACCGCCGCGTTGACGCGGTAGGCGAACTTGTCGAGGCTCGCGGAGGCCGGCAGCCGGTCCAGGACGGAGTTCGCGAACCGGCCGGGCGTGCCGCCGGACGCGATCTTGTTCTCGTAGCTGTCCTTGAAGAGGTACAGGATCGTGGCGACCGCGCCGACGTAGAACACCGCACCGCAGAAGATCGCGGTGGAGACGTGGATGTACAGCCAGTACGAGTGAAGGGCGGGAACCAACTGGTCGCTGGCGGTGTACAAGACGGTGACGGCGAGGCCGAGATCGAGGAGGACCGTGGTGATCAGGAACAGCCCGAGCCAGCGCACGTTCTTCTTCAGGGCCAGCAGCCCCAGGTACACGGCGACGGCCACCGTGGAGAAGGTGATGTTGAACTCGTACATGTTGCCCCAGGGCGCCCGCTCCACCGAGGCGGCGCGGGCGACGACCCCGCCGAGCTCGACGAGGAAGGCGAGCACCGTGAGGGAGATGGCGATACGCCCGTAGAGGTCGCCCTGCGCGTCCCCGCCGTGCGCCCCCGGCCCGTCGGGCACGTCACGCGACCCCGCCGCCGACCGCACCACGACCTGCGGCCGCTCCAGTACGGCGGTGCTGCCACCCTGGTTCACGGTGACGGCCGGTGCCTTGGCCTTGGCCTTGGTCTTCGCGTCGGCGGTGAGCGCGGCGGCGGTGCGGCCGACCTTGCTGCGGCTGCCGAGGAGCCATTCGGCGATGTACGCGAAGAAGGCCAGGGTGTAGACGGCCATCGCGGAGTAGATCAGCGTGTTGCTGATGTTGGCGAGGTGCTCGTTGGTGGCGGTGGCCAACTCGGTTGCGGCGGCGAGAGTCACTTCTCAGCCCCTTCGGAGGGTGCTACTTGGGGGTCGGGGGTGGGGTGCGGGTGGGTGTCATCGGTCGGCTGCGGCGTTTGGTCGTACAGGATCCCGGCCAGCTCGCCCAGTTCCTCCGGCAGCTTCGCCGACTCGCTGCGGCCGAGGCCGGCCATCTCGACGACCGTCACGCCGTCGTCGCCGCGCACCGCCCGCACCCACACCCGGCGGCGCTGGATGAACAGGGACGCGGCGAGGCCGAAGATCGCGGTGAGGGCGCCGGCGAGGGCCCACCCGCTGGCGGGCTGCTGGACGACCTGGAAGTTCGCCCACTGCTTGGTGCCCTCGTAGGTGACCGAGCCGGCGCCGTTCGGGAGCTTCATGGTCTGGCCGGGCTTCAGGTTCTCCCTGAGCTCCTGGCCCTTGGCGTCCTTGAAGTCCTTCATGTGCGACTTGTCGAGCTGGTACACGCTCTGCGGGATGCCCGAGTCGACACCGAGGTCGCCGTGGTACGGCGTGAGGTTGAGCACCGGGTTGTTCAGCGCGGGGAAGGTGGAGGCCGTCTCGCTGCCCTTGGTGTAGGTCGGCAGGAAGAAGGCCGAGACGCCCAGCTGCTCGCTGACGCCCTTGGCGTTCTTGTAGCCGTCGAGGACCTTGATCACACCGGTGGAGGTGACGTTGGAGTCCAGCGGAAGCAGTGCGACCGCGTCGCGGTAGACGACGTTGCCCTTGCCGTCCCGCACGGTGATCAGGGGCGCGTAGCCGTGGGCGGTGAGGTAGACCTTCGCGTCGCCGATCTCCAGCGGCTCGTTGACCTTGACCAGGGTCTTGTGGGCCTTGCCGTAGGCGCCCTCGCTGTAGGTGATGGCCGCCTGGTAGAGGCGCGGGGTGCCCTTGTTGGGGCCGTTGGTCTCGTAGGTGCCGGTGAACTTGTTCAGGCGGAAGCTGAGCGGCACCAGGTCGCCGGTGTCGAAGAGGTTCCCGGACTTGAAGTCGTCGTACTGGGTGAGGGTGTTGGAGAAGCCGTCGCCCTCGACGACCAGCTTGTTGCCCTCGGACTTGAAGAGCTGGCCCCAGGCGAAGGCGGTCAGCAGCACGATCAGCGCGATGTGGAAGGCGAGGTTGCCGACCTCGCGCACATAGCCCTTCTCAGCTGCGACGTTGTCACCGGCGAGGTGGGCGCGGAAGCGTCGCTTCTTCAGGAGGGCGAGCGCGGCCTCGCGGACCTGCTCGGGCTCGGCGGCGGTGCGCCAGGTGGTGTAGGCGGGCAGCCGGGTCAGCCGCTTGGGGGCGCCCGGCGGCCGGCTGCGCAGCTGCCCGACGAACTGCCAGGTGCGGGGCACGATGCAGCCGACGAGGGAGACGAACAGCAGGATGTAGATCGCGGAGAACCACACCGAGCTGTAGACGTGGAAGAGGCCGAGCTTGTCGTAGACGTCCCCGAGGGTGGGGTTGTTCTTGACGAAGTCGGCGACCTTCGTGGCGTCGGTCCCGGACTGCGGGATCAGCGAGCCGGGGATCGCGCCGAGTGCCACCAGCAGGAGCAGCAGCAGCGCGACCCGCATCGAGGTCAGCTGCCGCCAGAACCAGCGGGCCCACCCGATGACACCCAGGGCGGGCACGCTCAGGCTCTCCGTGGGCGCGGTGGACAGCTGGGAGCCCGCGGCACCGAGGTCCTGGTCGCCGACGGGAGCGTCGGGGGCGTCAGGGGTGGCGGGTGTGGTCTTGCTCATGGATCAGATCCCCACAGTGAAGCCGGCGGACCAGGACTGGACGTCCTGCACGAGGCGGTCCCACGCGCCGGTCAGCAGCAGCAGCCCGGTCACGATCATCATGGTGCCGCCGATGCGCATGACCCAGACGTAGTGGCGCTTGACCCAGCCGAAGGCGCCGAGCGCCTTGCGGAAGGCGACCGCGGCGAGCACGAAGGGCACCCCGAGGCCGAGGCAGTAGGCGACGGTCAGTATGGCACCGCGGCCGGCGCTGCCCTGCTGGGAGGACAGGGCGATCACCGAGGCGAGGGTCGGGCCGATGCAGGGGGTCCAGCCGATTCCGAACAGCGCGCCGAGCAGCGGGGCACCGAGCAGGCCCATCGTGGGCTTGTTGTGGAGGCGGAACTCCCGCTGGGTCATCCAGGGCATGAGGCCCATGAAGAAGACGCCCATGAGGATCATGAGCACGCCCAGCACCTTGGACAGCACGCCCTGGTGCTCCTGGAGCGTCTGGCCGAAGTAGCCGAACAGCGCACCGCTGGAGACGAACACCGCGGTGAAGCCGAGCACGAACAGGGAGGCGCCCGCGACCATCCGGCCGCGCCGGGCCTCGGCCAGATCGGTGCCGGTGACGCCGGTGACGTACGACAGATAGCCGGGGACCAGCGGCAGCACGCACGGGGAAAAGAAGGAGACGAGGCCGCCGAGGACCGCGATGGGCAGGGCGACGAGCAGGGCGCCGCTGAGGACGGTGCCGTTGTAGCCCGTGTCGGCGGCGAGCGTGACGACTGCGCTCACGTCACTTCTCCGCGAGGACCGGGTCGATCATCTTGCGCAGCTTGCTCTCGCTGAGCGCGGCCAGTGAGCGGGCGGCGATCTTCCCGTCCCGGTCGATGACGAGCGTGGAGGGCACGGCCTGCGGGTTGAGGGTGCCCTTGGCGAAGCGGAGCATCAGCTTGCCCGTCGGGTCGTACAGGCTGGGGAAGGTGACGCCGAGGTCCTTCTCGAAGGCGCGCGCGTTCTGGACGCTGGTGTCGCGGGTGTTGATGCCGACGAACTGCACGTCCCGGTTCTTGAGGTCCTTGTAGACCGTCTCCAGGTTGGGCGCCTCGGCCCGGCAGGGCGCGCACCAGGAGCCCCATACGTTCAGGACGACGACCTTGCCCTTGTAGTCGGCGACGTCGAGCCGTCCCCCGTCGACGGTCTTGCCGGACAGGTCGGGGGCGGTGCCCCGGTCCGCCTGGTCGGCGGTCGAGATGCCGTCCGCGCCCATGACGAAGTTGGTGTCGCCGCCTCCGCCCGAGGTGCCACCCGAACTGCAGGCGGACAGGGTCAGCGCTGCGGCTGCGGCCCCCGCGGTGAGCAGGGTGGTGCGGACTCGGGAGCGGCTACGGCTGGCACTCATGTGAAAAGTTTCGCATGCCCGTTCCGGGGATCTTGGGCACCCCCCTTGCGGGCGGAAACCCGCATTTCAGGCAGCGTTCGAGGAGGGTGTCGCGGGCGCCTTGAGGAACGTCTTCCAGCCGCCCGCCGGCTCCTGGCCGACATCGAGGGTGCGGAGCTTCGCGAGCACCTCCGGCTTCTGTACGTCCATCCAGTCGACGAACTGCCGGAAGGAGACCATGCGCACGTCCGCGCCCTTCTCCTTCTCCCGCGCGATGTGCGTGAAGGCCTGCTCGACGGCGTCCATGTAGATGCCGCCGTTCCAGTGCTCGAAGTGGTTGCCGACGAAGAAGGGGGCGCGGTTGGTCTCGTAGGCGCGCTGGAAGCCGGAGATGTAGGCGCCGGCGGACTGCTTGCGCCAGGCCGGGTAGTTGTAGGCGGGCGCGTTGGTCGAGTTGATCGACTGGTTGGCGAGCATGTTGTAGTCCATGGACAGGACCTCGAAGCTGCGGCCGGGGAAAGGTATCTGCTGAAGCGGCAGGTCCCATATGCCGTTGTTCTTCTCGGGCCAGACCTGACGGCCGCCGGGCGAGGAGGCGTCGTAGCGCCAGCCGAGCTCGCGGGCGGTGGGCAGCAGCTTGTCCTGGCCCAGCAGGCAGGGGGTGCGGCCGCCGACGAGTTCCTTGTCGTAGTCGAAGGGCAGCGCGGGCAGGTCGGTCCAGCCGGTGTTGGTGCGCCACTCCTTGACGAAAGCTTTCGCCTGCTGGATCTCGCTCTTCCACTGCTGGGGAGTCCAGTTGCCGACGGTGCCGTAGCCCGAGCAGAAGTGGCCGTTGAAGTGGGTGCCGATCTCGTGCCCCTCGAGCCAGGCCCGGCGGACGTTGGTGAGGGTGGCTTTGACGTGCTCGTCGGTGAGGTAGCCGATGTCGGAGGCGCCGCGGGGGTTGTTCGGGGGGTCGTAGAGCCGCTTCTTCGACTCGGGCAGCAGATACAGCCCGGACAGGAAGAAGGTCATGTGCGCGTCGTGCTTCCTGGCGAGGTCGAGGAAGCGCGGGAAGAGGCCGTTGCCGACCTCGCCGGCTCCGTCCCAGGAGAAGACGACGAACTGCGGCGGGGTCTGGCCGGGCTCCAGCGGCACGGGCTTGGCGGGCTGGTGCGGCTGCTTGCCGGTGAAGGCGGTGGAGCCGTCGCCGATGGGGCGGGCGGTGGGGGCCGGCTTCTTGCTGGGCGTGGAGCCGGCGCCGTGGGTCACCCCGTCCGAGCCGTCGGACCCGGTGAGGGTTCCGCACCCCGACAGTCCTACGGCGGCCGCGGCACCCGCGCCCAGGCCTATCGCTCCCCTACGGGTGAGAGAGTGCATGCTTCCCCGATTTCGTCACGTTCTCCGGTGGTTACCCAGTCAGAGGTGACGAGGGCGGGGAAGGTTCCGGTGCTATTTCCGGATTCGGTAACAGAGACGCCCCGAGGGGGCGCGGGGAACTGCGCGGCCAGCCACAACGGACCGCCAGTTCCCCACGGGCCTTCAGCGGAGCGGCTACGCCCCGAACCCCTTGGACCCACCCTTCACCGGCTTGGCCCCGGCCCGGAGGTGCGCCGGCACCAGATCGATCGCGGGCTCGCTGTAGCCGACGGAGACGATCCGGTCGCCCTGGTAGGTGAAGGACGTGAGGGAGGCGAGCGTGCACTGCCGCTTGCGCGGGTCGTGCCACAGCCGCCGCTTCTCGACGTACGACCGCACGATCCAGATCGGCAGCTGATGGCTGACCAGGACGGCCTCGTGCCCGCGCGCCCGGTCCCGGGCAGCGTCCAGCGCGCCCTTCATCCGGACGACCTGGTCGACGTACGGCTCGCCCCAGGACGGCTTGAACGGGTTGACGAGGTGCTTCCAGTTCTCCGGGTTCTTCAGCGCCCCGTCGCCCACGCCGAAGGTCTTGCCCTGGAAGACGTTCTCGGCCTCGATGAGCCGCTCGTCGGTCGCGAGATCGAGGCCGTGCGCCTTGGCGATCGGCGTGGCGGTCTCCTGCGCCCGCTCCAGCGGGGAGGCGCAGACGTAGGTGACGTCCCGGGGAGCAAGGTGCTCGGCGACCCGGTCGGCCATCTGCCGTCCGAGCTCGGAGAGGTGGTAGCCGGCGAGACGGCCGTACAGCACCCCGTCGGGGTTGGCGACCTCGCCGTGCCGCATGAGGTGGACGACGGTGATGTCGCTGTTGTTCGGGGTGCTCATGCTGCCGTGGCCTCCGCCGCCGCTCGGGCCGCCGCCGGAAGGGCGTCGGCGATCCGCTGAACCGCCTGCTCGTCGTGGGCCGTGGAGACGAACCACGACTCGAAGGAGGACGGCGGCAGGTAGACGCCGTTCTCCAGAAGGGAGTGGAAGAAGGCGGTGTACCGGAAGGACTCCTGCGCCTTGGCGTCCTCGTAGCTGCGCACCGGCCGGTCGGTGAAGAACACCGAGAACATGTTGGAGGCGTTCTGCACGGTGTGCGCGACGCCTTCCTTGGTGAGCGCCTCGGAGACCAGTGCCTGGATCTGCTCGGAGACGGCGTCGACCTTGACGTAGGCCGCGTCGTCGAGCAGCCGCAGCTGGGCGAGGCCGGCGGCGGTGGCGACCGGGTTCCCGGAGAGGGTGCCGGCCTGGTACACGGGCCCTGCGGGGGCGAGGTGGGCCATGACGTCGGCACGGCCCCCGAAGGCGGCGGCGGGGAATCCGCCACCCATGACCTTTCCGAAGGTCATGAGGTCGGGGCGGACCCCGTCGATGCCGTACCAACCGCTCCGGCTGGTCCTGAACCCGGTCATGACCTCGTCGGAGATGTAGAGGGCGCCGTTCTGCGCGCAGGCGTCCTTGAGCCCCTGGTTGAACCCGGGCAGGGGCGGCACGACACCCATGTTGCCGGGCGAGGCCTCGGTGATCACACAGGCGATCTCACCGGGGTGCCGGTGGAAGGCCTCGTGGACGGCTTCGAGATCGTTGTACGGCAGCACGATCGTGTCGCCGGCCTGGGCACCGGTGACGCCGGGGGTGTCGGGCAGCGCGAAGGTGGCCACTCCGCTGCCGGCCGCGGCGAGCAGCGAGTCGACGTGACCGTGGTAACACCCGGCGAACTTGATGACCTTGGTGCGCCGGGTGAAGCCGCGGGCGAGCCGGATCGCGGACATGGTGGCCTCGGTCCCGCTGGAGACGAGCCGTACCTGGTCGACGGGCTCGACCCGGGCCACGATCTCCTCGGCGAGCGCGACCTCCCCCTCACCGGGGGTGCCGAAGGAGGTGCCCTTCGACACCGCCTCCTGGACGGCCGCGATCACCTCGGGGTGCGAGTGCCCGAGGATCATGGGGCCCCAGGAGCAGACGAGGTCGACGTACTCCCGCCCGTCGGCGTCGGTCAGATAGGGCCCGGTGCCGGACACCATGAAGCGGGGGGTGCCGCCCACGGCACGGAAGGCGCGGACCGGGGAGTTCACGCCGCCGGGCGTGACGACGGACGCGCGGTCGAACAGGGCCTGCGAGACAGGCGCCTCGTATGAATAGGGCAATTCACTCATATCCTGCGACTACTCCGACCTTCTCCGGTTTGTTCGGCTTTCTCGGACTCCGTTGCCGGTGACCACCTCAGGGTAGGCCAGCCCTCGAACACCCCCGGCGCCCCACGATCTGCGAAACTGGATGCGGATACACACAGCTCACGGAGACGATGGCACGGAGCCGTCTGTTCAGAGGCTGCGAAGATCCTGCGGACAGGTGTTTCAGCGCACGTTTCGGCGGGCGGCCGTGGGGGAGGTCACTGACACGATGATCGGGTTGCGCGGCGGGGCCTGCGCGTCCTAGAAAAGCAGTCGGGTGGAGATATGCATCGCGGTGGCGGACTGGGCGAGGGGACTGATGACCTGGGTCCTCGACGTGCCCGGCGGGGAAGGCACCGGCGCGAGGCGGAGGAAGCGGCCGAGACACGTCAGGGACGCAGTGCCTCGGGCACCCCGGGTGAGTCGGAACGCGACGAACGACGTATCGAACGTCGGATCGATCCGTTGAGGGCGGGAAGCAGGAATGGTGGTCGGGTGGGGGTGACGTACAAGTACTTCGGCGCGCCCGACGGCGCGACCGCGGCCCGTGTCCCGATCTCGATGCGCCCCGAGGAACTCGGCGGCGACGAGCTCGGGATGAACGGCATGTTCACCAAGATCAAGCCGGAGACCATGGCGGCCATGGTCCTCACCGGCATCGAGGGCGTCCCCCTCCACAAGGTCCCCCCGCTCGAACTGGTCGTCCTGCACCCCGACTACGCGGTGGTCAAGCTCCCCATGACGGTCGTGGACCCTCTGCGCGGCATAGGCGAGGAAGCGGTCGGCGCGGCGGCGTTCATCTGGTCGACGGTCCCGGACCGGGGCGGGCCGCGGGACGCGTTCAACGTGTACCAACTGCTGCACGAGTGGCAAGACTTCAGCCATCGGTTGCATGAGGCGGGGCATCAGCCGTATTGCCTGGTGTGGCCCTGAGCTGGGGTTTTCTTGCGGATCGGGCGGGGTCTTCGGGCCTCGCCCTTTTTGGTGCCGGGGAGGGGCCGTCAGGCGGCTCGGGCACGTTGCGGGCACGTGGGTTTCGCCACCCGCTGACCCGTGCCTTCGAAGACCAACGGGCGGACAACACCGACTACTCGGCCGCCTGACGGTCAGCGCAGCAGCCGGTCGACCAGGCCGTCCACGTACTCCGGGGTGAGCGGGCCGGCGCCGAACAGGACGCGGATGTACATCGGGGCCATGACGTGGTCGACGACGGCCAGCGCGTCGGGGGGCCGCTCCCCGCGCTCGCGCGCCCGGTCGAGCATGGACTGCAACTGCCGGGCGCGTTCGGCGAGGAAGCCGTCGCGCAGCCGCAGGCCCTCGGGTCCGGAGCCGGACAGGACGACGGCCAGGCGGAGCACGGCCAGGCCGTCGGGTCCGGTGATCTCGCGGGCCACGGCGGCCGCGTAGGTGCGCAGGTCGCCGACCAGGTCCCCGGTGTCGGGCATCGGTGACCGCGCGTTGAGGCGGGTCAGCGTCACGTCGGTGAGCAGCGCTTCGAGGCTGCCCCAGCGGCGGTAGACGGTGGTGTCGGCGACCCCCGCGCGGGCCGCGACCTCGCTGACGGTGAATCCGCCGTAGCCGCGTTCGCCCACCAGCTCGGTGACGGCCTGATGCACCGCCGCGCCGACGCGGGCGCTGCGTCCGCCGGGCCGCCGGGTGCGCTGTTGCTCGTCCATGCCCCTCACCTTAAAGCAGTCCGTACTTGCGTTTGCGTGCCACCCGCTCTACGGTCTCACTTAATGCAGCTGTCAGCTGCATTAAGTGAGGGGGAGGGGACGTCATGCTCGTGGTGACCTGCCTGGGGCAGTTCATGGTGCTGCTCGACAACACCATCGTCGGCGCGGCACTGCCCGACATGCAGCACCGCCTGGGCGCGGGGCTGACCGGCCTGCAATGGATCGTCGACGCCTATGTCCTGCTGGTCGCCATGCTGCTGCTGTCCGGCGGAGTCTTCGCCGACCGCTTCGGCCGCAAGCGCGTGTACCTGAGCGGTGTCGCGGTGTTCACCGCCGCGTCCGTGCTGTGCAGCGTCGCCCCCTCGGTCGGCTGGCTGGTGGCCGGGCGGGTGCTGCAGGGGGTCGGGGCCGCGGCCCTGAGCCCCGCCTCGCTCGCACTCCTGGTGGCCGCGCATCCCGCCCCGCGGGAACGGGTCAGGGCGATCGGACTGTGGGCCGGGCTCAGCGGCATCGGCCTGGCCGCCGGACCCGTGGCCGGCGGTGTCCTGGCGCAGGCGTTCGGCTGGCCCGCGATCTTCCTGGTCAACGTGCCCATCGGCGTGGTCCTGCTGGTGGTCGGCCGACGCGTCCTGAAGGAGTCCCGCAACCGGGACGCCCGTGCCCTCGACATCCCCGGCACGATCCTGTCCGTCCTCGGGGTCGGCACCCTCGCCTACGCCCTGATCGAAGGCGGCTCGCGCGGCTGGACCTCACCGGTGATCCTCGGTGGCTTCGCCGCGGCGGCCGTCCTCCTCGCCGCGTTCGTCGCCGTCGAGCGGCGTCACCCCGCACCGATGCTGCCGATGGGCCTGTTCCGCAGTCGGCTGTTCACCGTCTCCAACTCCGCCATGGTCGTGGTGGGGTTCGCGCTCATGGGCTCGTCGTTCTTCTTCTCGCAGTTCTTCGTGTACGTCCAGGGCAGCTCGATCCTGCGGGCCGGACTGCAGACCCTGCCCGCGACCCTCGCCATGGTCGTCGTCAGCCCCTTCGCGGGCCGCCTCGCCGCCAGGTACGGCTACCGGTCCGTCGTCACCGGCGGCCTGGCGCCGGCCGGGCTCGGGCTCCTCACTCTGGGCGGGGTGCACGCCGACACCGGTTACGCCGACGTGTGGTGGCGGCTCGCCACGGTCGGCGTCGGCTTCGCCCTGACCATGTCCCCGCTGACCGGCGCCGCCATCCAGGCGGTCGACCCGCAGGAGGGCGGCCTCGCTTCGGGCATCAGCAGCACCACGCGGCAGATCGGCGCGGTGCTCGGTGTGGCGGTGCTCGGGGCCGTGGTCCGCGCCCGGCAGTCCGGCGGTGCCTCCTTCGAGGCCGGTCTCGACAGCGCCTTCGCCGTGGCCGGAGCCGTCACCCTGGCCACCGCGGTGTGCACCGGCCTGTGGCTGGTGAGGTCCCGGTCGACACCCGCGCCCGCGCCGCGGCAGCGCCCCGACCTCAGCGCGCGGCGAACTCCGTGAACGGCCTCCAGGCGTCCGCCGACAGCGCCCACCGTGCGTCCGTCAACGACGCGTCAGGCGAAGGATCGGATGATCCGAAGGAAACGCCCTGGCTGGGTAGATCGCTCCACGGTCGGACCTCGCGGTCCAGCGGCTCTGCTCGGCGTCTCCACGGGCTCGGGAACCGGACAGCGTCCACCCTCGAGCCCGCTCACCATCGCGGGGCGGTCCTCCCCGCGACCGTGCGACGTGCAGGACTTCAGTCATCGGTCGCATGAGGCGGGGCATCAGCCGTATTGCCTGGTGGGGCCTGCGATCACCCGGTCAGCCCAACATGCGCTCGGTTCCCGTGGCTCCTACCGTGGATGAGTGAACGGCCGACGCATGACGCGTTCCAGTGGTCGACGGGACGGCGCGCGGCGGCCCGCACGGCAACGAAAGGCGGACCGACCATGGCCACTCGGTCAGATACCCCCGTTCTCGACACACTCGCCGCCATGACCGTCGACTCGATCGAGCGGTGCGGCCTGGACGAGAAGACGTTCCTCCTCACCCGCCTGGCCGCGCTCGCGGCCATGGACGCACCGGCGATCTCCTACCTCGCCCATGTCGATCCTGCCGTCAAGGCCGACCTGACCGCCGAGCAACTGCAGGACGTTCTCGTCGCCATCGCCCCGGTCGTCGGCACGGCGCGCGTCATGTCGGCCGCGACACACATCACCGAGGCACTCGGCATCACCATCGCGCTGGCCGAGGCCGAGGCCGAGGTACTCGCGCAGGCGGAAGCCCAAAGTCGGAGCAAGCCCTGAGCGGAGTCTCCCCGCTCCGTGCCGGGCCGGGCCGGTACCGCTCTCGTCACCGGTGGCGGCCCGCGACCGGCTCGGGCGTACGGGGAAGGAAGGCTGCCGCGGTCAGGCCGCCGAGGCCGACCACGGCGAGGACGGCCATCGCGGCGGCGTAGGCGTTCTTCGACAGGCCCGCGACGAGGATGGTGCCGGCGATGGCGGTGCCGAAGGACGAGCCGAGGTTGGAGACGCTGCGGGAGAGGCCGGAGATCTCTCCCTGGCGCTGCTCGGGGAAGGCGGACTGGACGACGTTGACCGAGGGGGTCAGCATCACGCCGAGGCCGAGGCCGATCAGCAGCAGGCCCGGGGCGAACGCCCACGGTCCTGAGGAGCCGGCGACGAGGGCGATCAGAACGCCGATGCCGGCGACGGCGAGTGCGAACCCGGCCATGATCAGGGAACGTTGCGACCATTGTTTCGCCAGGCGCTCGGCGGCGAGCGAGGAGGCGAGCAGGCCGAGGGTGGCCGCGGTGAAGATCACGCCTGTCTGAACGGCGTCGTAGCCGCGGACGACCTGCAGGAACGCGGCGACGGTGAACGAGGTGCCCATGAGCACCAGCCACTGGGCGTTCTGGGTGATCAGGCCGAGGTTGGACGTGCGGTTGCGGAACAGGCCGGTCGACAGCAGCGGCTCCTGCCCGGCCTTCTCCTGCCTGCGTACCCGTCGCAGGAACCAGACCAGGACGAGTGCCCCGGCCGCCAGCAGCGCGGCCGTCAGCCAGAGGTTGTTGTCGGCGGCGAGGATGCCCGAGACGATGAGTACGAGGCCGGCCGCGGAGAGCACGGCGCCGGGGCTGTCGAAGTGCCGGCTCCGGTCGGGCGGCAGCGGGTCGTCGAGCGAGACGCTCAGGACGATGATCAGCACGATCACCAGAGCCTGGAAGACGAACGCCGCACGCCAGCTGATCGCGGAGGTGATCAGACCGCCGATGAGCGGGCCCGCCGCCGCGCCGACGCCGCCGGCGGCCATGACGATGCCGAAGGCGCGGGCGCGTGAGGTGAGGTCGGAGAAGAGCAGGGTGGTGAGGATGTAGACGGGCGGGATCAGCAGGGCCGTCCCGACGCCCTCGAGGATCGAGTTGCCGAGGATCAGCACGCCCAGCCCGGGCGACACCGCACTGAGGGCCGCGCCGACTCCGTACACGACGAGGCCGGTGAGGAAGCAGCGCTTACGGCCGAGGATGTCGGTCAGCTTGCCGCCGGGGATCATCAGTGCGGCCATGACCAGCAGGAAGATCGTGATGGCGACCTGGACGCCTTGGACGGTCGTGTCGAGGTCGTGGCTGATGTCGTTGATCATCACGTTCATGTTCGACCCGGCGAAGCTGCAGATGAACTGCGCGAGGGCGAGCGGGGCCAGGACCCGACGGCCGGAACCGGCCCGCGGCTGCGTGCGCGGTCCGGCCGGGGGGCTCTGCCCGGTCATGGTGCCTCCGCGCCTCGCGGCCCGTCATGCCGTCCGCGCTCGGCGGGCCGCGTCGTCTGCCGGTCGAGCTCCTCGTCGAGCCCGATCGCCGCGTCGATGAGGGCCAGGTGGGTGAACGCCTGGGGGAAGTTCCCGAGTTGCTCGCCGGACGGCCCGATCTCCTCGGCGAAGAGACCGACATGGTTGGCGTAGGTGAGCATTTTGTCGAAGGCGTAGCGGGCCTGGTGGACGCGGCCGGACTTGGCGAGGGCATGGACGTAGAGGAAGCTGCACAGGTTGAAAGTGCCCTCGGAGCCCCGCAGCCCGTCGGGGGAGGCCGCCGGGTCGTAGCGGTAGACGAGGCTGTCGCTGACGAGTTCCGCGTCCATGGCGTCGAGTGTGGTCAGCCAGTCGGGGTCGTCCGGGGCGAGGAACCCGACGCGAGGCATGAGCAGCAGGGAGGCGTCGAGGACGTCCGTGTCGAAGTGCTGGACGAACGCGCTGCGCTTCTGGCTCCAGCCGCGGTCCACGATCTGGCGGAAGACGGTGTCGCGGGCGGCGGTCCACCGGCCGAGGTCGGCGGGACGGGAGTGAGCTGTGGCGACCTTGACGCCGCGGTCGAAGGCCACCCACGTCATGAGGCGGCTGTAGGTGAAGTTCTGGCGGCCGCCGCGGGTCTCCCAGATGCCCTCGTCGGGACGGTCCCAGTGGTCGACCAGCCAGTCCAGAAGGTCGGCGAAGACCTTCCAGCCGCGGATGCCACCGATCTCCTCGGTCTCGGCGAGGGCGTAGGCGGCCTCGCCGTAGATGTCGAGCTGGATCTGGCCGGCGGCCTCGTTTCCGGCCCTGACCGGTGCGGAGCGGCGGTATCCCTCCAGATGGTCGAGGACCTCCTCCGTCAGACGGGGTTCGCCGTCGACGCGGTACATGATCTGGAGCGGTTCGCCGGAGGCGGTGGCGCCGGCGGCGAGGCGTGCGCGCAGCCAGCGACGGAAGGCGGCCGCCTCGTCGGTGAAGCCGAGGTCGATCAGCGCACGGACGGACAGCGAGGCGTCGCGGACCCAGGTGTAGCGGTAGTCCCAGTTGCGTTCGCCGCCGATCTGCTCGGGCAGGCCCATCGTGGCGGCCGCGATCGGGGCCCCGGTGGGGGCGTAGGTGAGCAGTTTGAGGGTGATCGCGGAGCGTACGACCATCTCGTGCCAGCGGCCGCGGTAGCGGCAGGAGCGCAGCCAGGTCAGCCAGAAGGTGCGACAGTCGTCGAAGGCCCTGGCGATCGCCTCGGCGTCGGGGCTCCGGCCGCCGGGGCGCCCGCTGCGAGTGCCGGCGCCGCCGCTCTCGCTGGTGAGGACGATCGCGGCCACTTCGCCGGCGTGCAGGGTGAAGCGGGCGGTGACGTCGCTGCCGTCCGGATGGAGGGCGACCGGGGCGGTGGCCTGCACATGCAGGTCCGTGTCGGGGCCGTGGAAGACGACGGACCCGTCGTCGAGGCGGTCCAGGGAGTGCCCGGCTCGGCCGTAGTCGAAGCGCGGCCGGCAGATCAGCTCGAACGGCAGACTGCCGCGCACCACGCGGGCCACCCGGACCAGGCGGTGCGTGGCGGACGGGGTCGCCGACGGGTCCGGCTCCATGAAGTCGACGACCTCACCGACGCCGTCCTGGGCCATGTAACGGGTCACCAGGACAGCCGTGTCCGGCATGTAGAGCTGGCGGACGGTGGCCTCGTCACCGACGTCGGCGGCCAGTCGGCAGTGGCCGCCGCGGTCGCTGTCGAGCAGGGAGGCGAACAGGCTGGGTGAGTCGAACCTCGGGGTGCACCACCAGTCGACGGTGCCGTCGGCGGCGATCAGTGCCGCGGTCTGCAGGTCGCCGACGAGCCCGTGGTCGGCGATGGGAGGGTAGGCGTCCATGGCTTCTCCTCGTCGTGCGGGACACGTGTCCACCGCAGTTCGATCCGATGCCGCGGACGCGGAAGGCCGGGCACGCCCGGGAGGGCGGGCGAAGCCGGGAGAAGTTCCCCGCCCGGAGGGGCGATGTCCTCCCATCCTCCGTCCGGCGTACCGGTGTCGCATCCCTGGGCGCCCTGGGACGCGCGGGGCACCGACGCGGCAGGTCACCTTTACCGGGTGAGGCCCGGACCGGCGTCGAGACGGAGGGTCGTAGGGAAGAACGCCGTCCGCCCGTCCCGGGAAGCCCAGGGGAGAACAGCTCGTGCGCTACGAGATCCGCGTCGAGGGACACCTGTCGGAAACGCTGGCCAAAGCGTTCCCGGAGCTGGGCCACGTGGTGATGTCCGGCCAGACGGTCCTGTTCGGCCCGGTCCTGGACGAGGCGCACCTGTACGGGCTGCTGGCACGCTGCCGGTCACTGGGACTGCGGGTCGTGGAGATGCGGCAGCTGCCGGAGTGACGGGAGGACCGGGCTCGGCGCGACACCGGACCGCATGCCGGCTTCCGCCCCACCGCCGACGGCGGCGTCGTCGGATCACCCTTGGTGGGTGACCCCGGCACCCGGTCACCGGCGTGACCCTGAGGCGGTCACCCTGTCGGCGGTCCGGAAGCGACCACTCGATCACGCGAGGAGGAGCCATGACCGAGCCGCGTGGTCCGCAATCGCGTACCGGGCCGGAGCACCGGCCCGGCGGGGCGGCCTCCGGCCCCATCGACGACCCGGCGCGGACAATCGACGACCCGACGCGGACACTGGAGCGGCTCGGCGGCTCCTGGACCTGGCTCCTGGCCTCGGCCGTCGCGACCCTGGTGCTGGGCGTCCTGGTCCTGGTCTGGCCGGAGGCGACCCTGCACGTCCTGGCGGTCCTCGTCGGCCTGCACCTGTTGGTGGCCGGGGCGTTCCGGTTCGTGGACGTCTTCGCACGCGGCGGGCACGAGCGGCTCCCGGGGCTGCTTCTGTCGGTGCTGTACGTCCTCGCCGGGGTGCTGTGCCTGCGCAACCCGCTGCAGACGATCGCCGCGCTCTCCCTGATCGTCGGAGTCGTCTGGCTGATGTCCGGCGTCCTCACCCTCTACACGGCCCTCGCCGCCGTGGACCTGCCGCACCGCGGCGTCGTCCTCGGTGCCGCGGTGCTCGGCATCGTCGCGGGGATCGTGGTGCTCGCACTGCCGACCGAGTCGGCTCACGCCCTGACCCGGCTGCTCGGCCTGTGGCTGATCCTGCTCGGCCTGGGCGAGGCGGCGGTCGCCCTCGCGTGGCGGGCCGCACTCCGAAAGGCGCACCTCGCGGGTCCGCACTCCCCCACCGAGACGGACTGACACCGCACCCAGCCGTCGTTTTTCCGGCGGGCGCGGCAGACGCACCGGAACCCCTCGGTCGCCACAGCACCGTCATTACGAGCGACTGCGCCGTCACGTCTCGGTGCACCACCGGCGACTGCGCCAGGTCCAGGACACGGTCTCCGACACCGACCGGTACGTGGAGACCATCACGCCTCTGGCGTCCGACCCGGCCGTCCAGGAGGTCGTGATCAACCGGTCCGCGCTGCCACACGCTCACCCCCGTCGGGTGAGGCCCCCGGCCCCGGCCGTGGCCACGCTGAGGACAGCACGCAACGGCGGCCGGGCCCACGCCCGGGACGGAGGAGAGACATGAGCGCGCAGACGTACCTGGCGTACGACTATCCCCTGCTGAGCGTCTTCTGGAGCATGTTCCTGTTCTTCCTGTGGATCATGTGGTTCGTCCTGCTCTTCCGCGTCGTCGTCGACATCTTCCGGGACGACGCCATGAGCGGCTGGGCCAAGGCCGGCTGGCTGGTGTTCACGATCGTCCTGCCCTTCCTGGGCGTGTTCGTCTACGTCATCGCCCGCGGCAAGAACATGGGCCACCGGGAGGCGCGGCAGGCACGTGCGCAGCAGGAGGAGTTCAACACCTACATCCGGCAGACCGCGGCCGGCGGCCGGTCCAGCAGCGTCGACGAGCTCGCCAAGCTGTCCGAGATCCGCGCCCGCGGCGACATCACGGACGAGGAGTTCCGCAGGGCCAAGGACCTGGTCCTGACCGGCCACGGCCCGGCGGAGCCCGCGGGTTCCACCTCCGCCACCGGCCACCGCTGAGTATCCGGATCACACGAAACGAGGCGCAAGATGACCGCGACACACACCCGTCCGGAACACGCGGCGAAGCAGGAATGGGCAACCGGCATGACCGCCTTCGCCGCTGTGATGCTCTTCCTCGTCGGCCTGCTCGACATCTTCCGCGGCATCATGGCCATCGCCGAGGACGACATCTTCCTCTCGACGCGCAACTACGTGTTCCAGTTCGACCTGACCGGCTGGGGCTGGGTCCACCTCGCTCTGGGCGCGGTGGCCGTGATCGTCAGCATCGGGCTGCTCCGGACCTCGACATGGGCGCGCGTCCTCGGCGTGGCCATCGCCGGACTCGTCATCATCGCCAACTTCCTCTCCCTGCCGTACTACCCGGTCTGGTCGGTCGTGATGATCACCATCTCGGGCTTCATCATCTGGGCCCTGTGCGTGGTCCAGCGCGGCAACCTCTACGACCTGTCGGAGGAGCGCCCGGCGTCCGAAGAGCACCGGAGCTACGAGGAACGCCGCCCCTACGAGAAGCGCCCACCGGTCTGATGCGACGCGGCGGCAGCACGAGAAGGCCGGGAGGGGAGGGCCCGGCCGTGCAGGCGGGCAGGGCCGGGCGGGCCCGCCTCGCCGTGCTTGCCCTCCTGGCCTGCATCCTCGTGCCGCTCGTCGCCGCCGGTGTGCGCAGTGTGCTGTGGGCGCTGGCCGGCATCGCCGGACTGGCGCTGGCCGCCGTCGGGGTGTGGTGGGCCCTGGCGCACACCGGTGCGCTCCGCGCCCTCGGGGCCGCCCTGTCGGTGGCCGCGCCGGTCGCCGTCCTCGCCCTGTACGCCTCGTACGGCATGCTGGCGCCGGCCCTGCTGTCCCTGGGCCTGTGGCTGCTGGCCCTGACAGCGGCGCGTACGGCCTTGGCACCCGGCCCCGTCGCCGCCTTCCCCCAGGCCGACGTGGAGGCACCCCGTACCCCCTGGGTCCTCATGAATCCGCGCTCGGGCGGCGGCAAGGTGGACCGTTTCGACCTGGTGGAGAAGGCCCGGGCCGCGGGCTGCCGGGTGGTCCTGCTCGACGCGGGCCGGCACCAGGACGTCAGCGAACTGGCCCGGCGGGCCGTCGCCGAGGGAGCAGACCTCCTGGCGGTGGCGGGCGGCGACGGCACCCAGGCGCTGGTGGCCGAGGTGGCGGCGTATCACGACCTGCCGTTCGTAGTGATCCCCGCCGGTACCCGCAACCATTTCGCCCTCGACCTCGGCCTCGACCGTGACGATCCGGCGGCCGCCCTGGAGGCCCTGACCCACGGTGTCGAACTCCGCGTCGACCTCGGCTACGCGGCGGACCGGGTCTTCGTCAACAACGCCTCGTTCGGCACGTACGCGTCCATCGTCACCGACCCCGCGTACCGGGACGCCAAAGCCCGCACGGCCCTGCGCACCCTGCCCGGCCTCCTCACCGGCGAGGACGCGCCCGGGCTCCGGGCGCAGGCCGACGGAACCCGCCTCGACGGACTTCAGGCACTCGGACTTCAGGCACTCCTCGTCAGCAACAATCCCTACGGACGTGCCGTCGACGCGGCCCGTCCGGGGCGCAGGGAGCGGCTGGACTCGGGGCTCCTGGGCGTGGTGTGCGTGCGGGTCGGCAACACCGCGCAGGCGGCGCGCATCGTGGGCGGTCCGCGCTCCGGGGGACTCGTCCGGCTGAGCGCCGGGGAAGTCGTCGTCGAATCCGACACGGGCACTCTCCCGGTCGGCATCGACGGAGAGCACGTCGTTCTGCCGTCGCCCGTCGTGTGCCGCAGCGCTCCCGGGGCACTCCGGGTCCGCGTGCCGCGCCATCGCCCCCACGCACCGCGTGTCACCGGCGGGGCGGCCGACTGGCCGCGTGTGGCCCGGCTGGCGCTGGGGCGCCCGTCTGTTCCGGAGTGAGCGCGACTCGCCGGGACGTTCCGGAGTGAGCGCGACCCGCCGGGACGTTCCGAGGTGAGCGCGACCGCCCGGGACGTTCCGAGGTGAGCGCGACCCGCCCCGGACAGCGGCCTCCCTCAGGCCGCCCTGCGCCCCCTCTCGCCATGCGCCCGGATGACATCCGCGTACCGGTACCCCGTTCCCTTGATCGTCCGCCGCTGCGTCTCGTAGTCGACGTGGACCAGGCCGAAGCGCTTGTCGTAGCCGTAGGCCCACTCGAAGTTGTCCAGCAGGGACCAGGCGAAGTAGCCGGCCAACGGGGCGCCCTTGCGGGCGGCGGACGCGCAGGCGGCCAGGTGGTCGAGCAGGTACTGCTGGCGTTCGGGGTCGTCGACGGTTCCGTCGGGGCGTATGACGTCGGGGTAGGCGGAGCCGTTCTCGGTGACGTAGAGCTTGCGGGCGCCGTACTCGTCGGTGAGGCGGAGCAGGAGGGTCTCGATGCCGTGCGCGTCGATCTCCCAGTCCATGCCGGTGCGGCGGACGCCGGGGCGGGCGACCTGGCGGGCCCGGGGTGCCGGTCCGGTGGGGTCGTCGGCCACGGTGAGCGGCATGTAGTAATTGAGGCCGAGCCAGTCCAGGGGGGCCGCGATCGTCGTCAAGTCGCCTTCATGCTCGGGGAGTTCGACGCCGTAGACCTCACGCATGTCCGCCGGGAAGCCGCGGCCGTGGACCGGGTCGAGCCACCAGCGGTTGGTGTGGCCGTCCATGCGGCGGGCGGCGGCGAGGTCCTCCGGGCTGTCGGTGGCCGCGTGGACCGTGGAGAGGTTGGTGACGAGGCCGACCTGGGCGGACGGGGAGACGGCGCGGATCGCCTGGGCGGCGAGACCGTGGCCGAGAAGGAGGTGGTAGGAGGCGCGGACGGCGGCCGTGAGGTCGGTCAGGCCGGGGGCCATCTTCCCCTCCAGGTGGCCGATCCAGGCCGAGCACAGGGGTTCGTTGAGGGTCGTCCAGTGGTTGACCCGGTCCCCCAGCCGCCCGGCCACGACCGAGGCGTACGCGGCGAAGTGCTCGGCGGTCTCGCGTGCGGGCCAGCCACCACGGTCCTGGAGGACCTGGGGCAGGTCCCAGTGGTAGAGGGTGACGGACGGGGTGATGCCGGCGGCCAGCAGGGCGTCGATCAACTCGTCGTAGAAGTCGAGGCCCTTGGGGTTGACCGGGCCGTCCCCGCCCGGGATCACGCGCGGCCAGGCGACGGACAACCGGTAGGCGTTGGTGCCGAGCCGGCGCATGAGGCCGATGTCCTCGCGCCAGCGGTGGTAGTGGTCGCAGGCGACGTCGCCGGTGTCGCCGCCCGCGACCTTGCCCGGGGTGTGCGAGAAGGTGTCCCAGATCGACGGCGAGCGGCCGTCCTCCGCCACGGCTCCCTCGATCTGGTAGGCCGCCGTGGCCGTGCCCCACAGAAAGTCGTGCGGGAGTGCGGCGAGGTCGATGCTCACGAAAGTCCTTTCAAGATCGGTCACTTGACGGCGCCCGCCGTCAGCCCGGCGACGAGATAGCGCTGGAGCAGCAGGAACCCGGCGACCACGGGGACGCTGACGACCAGCGAGGCGGCCATGATCTGGTTCCAGTACACGTTGTTGAGCGTGGAGTAGCCCTGGAGTCCGACGGCGAGGGTGCGGGTGCTGTCGTTGGTCATCACCGACGCGAAGAGCACCTCGCCCCAGGCGGTCATGAAGGCGTAGACGGCGACCGCGACGATCCCGGGGATCGCGGCCGGCACGACGACCCGGAACAGCGCGCCCAGCGGCCCGCAGCCGTCCACCAGCGCGGCCTCGTCCAGGTCGCGCGGCACCGAGTCGAAGTACCCGATCAGCATCCAGATCGAGAACGGCAGGGAGAAGGTCAGATACGTCAGGATCAGCCCGCCGCGCGAACCGAACAGGGCGATGCCGGTGGCGTTGCCGATGTTGACGTAGATCAGGAAGAGGGGGAGGAGGAAGAGGATCCCGGGAAACATCTGCGTGGACAGCACGGTGACCGTGAAGACCCGCTTGCCGCGGAACTCGTAGCGGCTGACGGCGTACGCGGCGAACACCGCGATCACCACCGAGCAGACGGTCGCCGCGCCCGCCACGATCAGCGAGTTCACGAAGTAGCGCGCGAGCGGGATCGTCGACCAGATGTCGATGTACGGCCGGACGGTCACCTCGCTGGGCAGCCAGTGGAACTCACCCGTGACGTCGGCGAGCGGCTTCAGTGAGCTGGAGACCATGACGTACACCGGCAGCAGGACGAAGCCGGTGAGCAGGGTGAGGAAGATCCGCCGGGACCAGAAGAACGAACGCGGCGGAGCCATGGGCGAGTTGGTGCTAGCCATGGGCCGGCTTCCTTCCCCGGGAGGTCAGCAGGAGGTAGACGCCCGTCACCACGAGCAGGAACAGCAGCAGGAGTACGGACATGGCGGAGCCGGTGCCGAAGTTCCAGGTGACGAAGGACGCCTGGTAGATGTGCACCGAGATCAGGTCCGCGGCCTCCGGGGCCGACCTGCCGAACAGGACGAACGGCGTGTTGAAGTCGTTGAAGGTCCACAGGAACAGGACCAGGAGCAGTACCTGGTTGACCGGCCGCAGGGACGGCAGCGTGATGCGGCGGATCTGCTGCCACATCCCGGCGCCGTCCAGGGCCGCCGCCTCGTACAGCTCGCCGGGGATGTTCTGCAGGCCGGCCATGACGATGAGGAAGGCGAACGGCCAGCCCTTCCACACGGACACCGTGAGCAGCGCGTAGAAGCTGTTGTCGCCGATGAGCCAGAAGGACGGCTTGTCGGTGAGGTGGAGCTGGTCGTGCAGGACGTGGTTCACCAGGCCGTTGTCGTGCTGGAACATGAACACCCAGGTGATGACGGCCGCGTAGACCGGCAGGGCGTACGGGATCAGGAAGAGCGCCCGCAGCAGGCCGCGGCCGCGGAAGGTGTCCTGGAGGTAGACCGCCGCCGCGGTGCCGATCAGCCAGCACAGGCCGACCGACAGCAGGGTGAAGGCCACGGTGACGAGGAACGAGTGCAGCAGCGCCTCGCCGACCGGGGCGTCGAAGTCCACGGACACCTTGTAGTTGTCGAGGCCGGACCAGGGCGCGGTGCCCCAGTCACGGATGTAGAACTGCGTGAGCTCCTTGAAGCTCATCACGATGCCGATCACCATCGGCACCAGGTGGACCAGGAGTTCGAGAAGCAGGGCCGGCAGCAGGAGCAGGTACGGCAGGCCGATGCGGCGGATCCTTCCGGGGCGGCGGGGATGCGGATGCGCCGCCCCGGAAGGGGTCTCGCCCACGGCTGCCTCGGCGGGCGCGGTGGTGGTCATCGTGCTCACTTCGTCGGCATCTGCTGCTGGGCCTTCTCCAGCGCCGCCTTGACCGACTCGGTGGTGACCGCGCGTCCGGCGGCCGCGTCGGCGAACAGGTCCTTCACCGCGGTCCCTACGGCCGTCTCGAACTGCGACTCGTCGGCGACCTGCGGCAGGGCGGCCGCGCTGGTGGCGAGGGTGTCCTTGAGGACCGCGTTGGCACCCGAGCTGAAGACGGACTCTCCCTGCACGGTCTTCACCGGCGGGATGGAGCTGTAGGCGGTGTTGAGGATCTTCTGCTCGGCGTCGCCGGTCATGAACTTCACGAACTTCTTGGCACCGTCGATGTTGTCGGTGTTCTTGAAGACGGCCAGGTTGATGCCCATGACGGCCGAGTTGACCTGGGTGCCGGCGCCCGGGGTGCCGGACTGCACCGGCACGGGGGCGATGCCGTACTTGTCCTCGCTCATGCCCTGGGACTTGAGGTTGGCGGAGGCGGACTGCCACAGCAGCATGGCCTGCTTGCCCTTGGCGAAGTCGCTCACGGACTGGTTCTGGGCGTACTCGGCGTCGCCGGTCGGGATGACCTTGTCCTTGGCCATGAGGTCGACGTACTGCTTGACCGCGGCCACCACGTTGTCGTTCGCGAAGTCGGGCTTGCCGTCGGGGGTGAAGAAGTCACCGCCGTGCTGCTTGGCGAAGACGAAGACGTGGTGGATGTTCTCCGACAGGTTCGCGCCCTCCGCGCCGAGCGCGGACTTGCCCTTGGCCTGGATCTTCCTGCCGTCGGCGACCAGTTCGTCCCAGGTGGCCGGGGGCTTGGTGATGCCGGCGTCGGCGAAGATCTGCTTGTTGTAGTAGAGGGCGTAGGACATCGAGTAGAGCGGGACCGCGGCCGGGTCCTGGCCCTGGGCGCCGGTGGAGCCGAGCGCGGAGTCGACGAAGCGGTCCTTGCCGCCGATCGCGGCGAAGTTCTTGGCGTTCCAGGGCAGCAGCGCGCCGGTGGCCTGGAGGGAGGCGCTCCAGGTGTTGCCGATGTTGAGGACGTCGGGGCCCTGCCCCGAGGTGGTCGCGGTGAGGATCCGGTTGAGCAGGTCGGACCAGGGGACGACCTCGACCTTGACCTTGATGCCGGTCTGCTTCTCGAACTTGTCGAGCTCGGGCTGGAGGACCCTCTTGTCGACCTCGATGCTGGCGCCCTGGTTGGAGGCCCAGTAGGTCAGGGTCTTCGGCGAGTCGTTGGACCCGCCGCTCGTCGACGAGCCGCCGCCACAGGCGGTCACGAGAGTCATGAGGGAAACGGTGACCGCACCGGCGGCCGCGGCTCGGGTTCTGCGCATGGCTCTGGCGTCCCTTCCAGGGAGAGACCCCTGGGCGCGTTCGTTTCCCGAACACCGCCCCGGAGTTAATTTATGGCGTGATTTAAGACGCGAAGGAAAGTCGCGTCAAGAGTCGGCGCGGCGGTATCTTGCAGGTCGAGGCGGCGTCAGAAGGGAACCACATGGCGGGGCGGAGCGGGCGGACGGTGCGTGACCTGCGACGGGGCAATCGGACCGCCGTACTGCAACGGTTGTATTTCGACGGCCCGATGAGCCGCTTCGAGCTGGCCCCGGCCACCGGCCTGAGCGGCGGCTCCATCAGCAACGTGGTCGCCGAACTGGTCGCGGACGGCCTGGTCGAGGAGGCCGGCACCGTCGAGTCCGACGGTGGCCGCCCCCGCACCCTGCTGCGCGTCGCCCCCTCCGGCGGCCACATGATCGGCGTCGACGTCGGCGAGACCCGCGTCCGCGTCGAGCTCTTCGACCTCACCCTCACCGAACTGGCCCGCACCGAACGGCCCCTGGAGCGGCACGGCTACGACGTCGAGGTCGTCGTGGGCCACATCCGCGACGGCATCGCCGAGGTCCTCGCCGGCACGGACGTCACCCCCGAGCAGCTGCTGGGCGTCGGCATCGGGGTTCCCGGCATCGTGGCCCGCACCCCGGGGCAGGGCGCGGTGGTCCACGGGCAGACGATGGGCTGGGACGCCGTACCGCTGGAGTCCCTGCTGCGTTCGACCTGTGAACTCCCCGACTCCATCCCGTACTTCATCGACAACGGCGCCCGCACGCTCGGCCAGGCCGAGCTGTGGTTCGGCGCCGGCCGGGGTTCGCGCAACGCGGTCGTCGTCCTCTTCGGGTCGGGCATCGGCGCCTGTCTCGTCACCGAGGGGGTGGAGTACGGCCGCGCCCTGGAGTGGGGACATGTGACCGTACGGGTCAGGGGTCGCCGCTGCCGCTGCGGGGCCCTCGGCTGTCTGGAGGCGTACGCGGGCGCGGGCGCGCTCGTCGACCGCTGGCGCGAGGCGGGCGGCCGGCCGCCCGAGGGCACCGACGAGGAGACCGCACTGGCCGCGCTGCTGGCGGCCGCCCACCCGGCCGGGAACGCCGAGGCCGACCCGGTGGCACTCGCCGTCCTGGAGGAGACCGCCGAGTACGTGGGGGCAGGTCTGTCCGACCTGGTCAACCTCTTCCAGCCCGAACGCATCCTCATCGGCGGCTGGGCCGGTCTCCAGCTCGGCCCCCGCTTCCTGCCCGCCGTACGCCGGTACGCCGACGCGTACGCCCTGCGGCACCCGGCCGAACGTGTCTCCATCGACCTCGGCAAGCTCGGCCCCGACGCGGTCACGGTCGGCGCGGCGAGTCTGCCCCTCGCCGACCTCTTCGCCCGGGGCGGGCGGCCCGACGCGCACAGGCAGGACCGCGAGGACGCGACCGGCTGACCGGAGCTGGAGCGCGAGCGGCCGGGGCGCTGCCGTCGGCGTCACCGGCGGATCAACACCCCGTCCCCGGCACGGCGCCGGCCCCGGTCAGACCACCGGGTCGAGGAACGTCAGTACAGAGGCGTCCTCCTCGATCAGCGGAGTGAGCGCGGCGTTGAACGGGCCGCCGTACGGGGCCTTCAGGTGCGCCTGGAACGCGTCCTCGTCCCGGTAGACCTCGAAGATCCAGAAGGCGCGGGGGTGGGACGCCTTGGTGTAGACGTCGAAGACGAGGTTGCCCTCCTCCGCACGCACCTTGCCGGCGTACTCCGTGATCATGCGCGCGACCTCGTCCTGCGCTCCCTCACGGGCGGTGAACTCGGCGAGCAGGGTCTTCTTCACGGTGTGGTGTCCTTGTCAGTCGCGGTAGGAGCCGAGGTGCCAGACCCGGGCCCGGTCCAGTTTCACCGAGCCGTTCTCGGCGAAGACCCGCACTCCCTGGCTGTCGGGGTGGGGGAAGATCTGGTCGGTGATCACGGCCTCGCCGCTGCCGCCGAAGACCTCGACGGAGGACCGGTCGACGAGGATCCGCAGCCTGACCTTGCCGTCGACGGCCTTGAGCGGCGCCCGCTGGACGCCGGGGAAGGCGCTGCTGAAGTCCGTGGCTCCGGAGCGGGTGCGGTCGACGTAGAGCTCCTGGGTCGTGGTGTCGTACCCGATGACCGTCTCCTCTCCCCCGACGCCGGTGCGCACCTTGAGCCCGAAGCGGTCGGCGTCCCGGAGGGAGAAGCCCGCCTCGATGTCGAGTGCCGTGCCCTGTGCCTTCGGGCCGATCAGCGGCTGTGAGGTGCTGGTGACGGTGACACCGGACGCCGTCGCCGCGCTTCCCTCGCGCAGGGACGCCAGGGAGGCCACCGGCTCACTCGTCAGCCGGACACTGCCGTCCACGGTGCGCAGCGCCATCCGGCGCGGGACGCTCTGCGCGCCGCGCCAGGGGGAGGTCGGGACGGCGCCGCCGTACTCCCAGTCGTTCATCCAGCCGATCATGTACCGCTCGCCGTCCGGGGCGTCCTCCCAGGACACGGCCGCGTAGTAGTCCTTGCCGTAGTCGGCCCAGTCGGCGCGCTGCACGACCGACTTGGCGGGAGCGGCCGCGGTGGTGAAGCGGTCGGCCATGATGTGGCCCCAGCCGCCGGTGTTGTTGTCGACGAGCTGGATCCGCGCCTGCTTGCCGGCATAGGGCCGCAGGTCGAAGGAGGCCCAGTCCAGGGTCTCGCTGTCGGCACCGGTGGCGCTGCGCACGACCTTGCCGTCCACGAGCAGGTTGACGGCCGTCTCCCGGGAGACGGGCTCGGCCCGGGTGTCGGACAGCACGACGTGGTCGACGTTGAGGTGACCCCAGCCGCCGGTGTTGTCGTCGACGATCCGGATCCGCGCCTTCTTCCCGGCCAGGTCGCGCACGTCCCAGGAGGCCCAGTTCAGCGCCTCGGTGTCGCTTCCGGTGGCGCTGCGCACGACCTGGCCGTCGACGAGGAGTTCCATCGCGGTCGGGTGGTCCGAGCCGGCCGGGTGGTTGCCGCCGCCGATGAGGAAGTCGACGTAGTCCCGGTCGAGGGTGAACTCGGGCGAGGTGAGGGCGCCTGTGGTGGCGTCGCCGTTCAGGAAGGTGTTGACCAGGCCGTCGCCCAGCCACCCGGTGACCTCCTGCTGGCCGGGCAGGGTGCCGCCGGCCGGTGCCGTGCCGAAGGCGTCGCCGGTCGCCGTCCAGTCGCCGTAGGTTCCGCCCTCGAAGTCGGCGAGGACCGTCCCCTCGGGCGTGGCCCCGCGTTCCAGTACGGTCCCGTCCTGGTGCGGGTGGTTGCCGCCGCCGACCTTGAAGTTCAGGTACGGGGTCTCGACCGTGAAGGGCCGGGAGGTGAGGGTGCCGGTGGCGGAGTCCCCGCCGTGGAAGCTGTTGGCGAGGCCCTTGCCGTCGTATCCGGTGACCGCTCCCTGTCCGTCCAGCGCGCCGGCCGCCGGGGCCTCGCCGAACGCCGTCCCGGTGGTCGTCCACGGGTCGAAGCCGGTGCCCTCGAAGTCCTGGACCACCGTGCCGGCGGGCGGGGTGTAGGCGCCCTTGTCGTCGGCGGTGAACTTCACGCCGTCGAAGTCGCCCACGAAGTACTGGGCACCCGAACCGCCGGTGATCCCACCGGGGTTGATGTTGACGACCAGGACCCACTTGATCTTCTTCGGGTCACCGTCGACCGCGAGCGGGAACAGGTCGGGGCACTCCCACACCCCGCCGGTCGCGCCCGCCGGACCGAACTCGCTCAGCAGGTCCCAGTCCTTGAGGTTCCTGGACGAGTAGAACCGCACCTTGTGCTCGGCGGACAGCGAGACCGTCATCAGCCAGCTCCTGGTGGGCGCGTACCACTGCACCTTCGGGTCGCGGAAGTCCTTCGAGCCGATGTCGATGACCGGATTGCCCTGGTACTTGGTCCAGGTGCGGCCGCGGTCGGTGCTGTAGGCGAGCGCCTGGGCCTGGGTGCCCGTGCTCTTGTCGAGGCTGGTGTAGACCGCCACCATCGCCGGGTCCTTCTTCGTGCCGAACCCGGTGGTGTTGTCCTTGTCGACGACCGCGCTGCCGGAGAACACCATCTCCTTGTCGTCGTGCGACAGGGCGAGCGGCAGCTCCTTCCAGTGCACGAGATCCGTGCTGACCGCGTGCCCCCAGGACATGTCTCCCCAGGAGTTGCCGTTCGGGTTGTACTGGTAGAAGAGGTGGTACTCGCCCCGGTAGTACACGAGGCCGTTGGGGTCGTTCATCCAGTTCTTCTGCGGTGTGAAGTGGAACTGGGGGCGGTAGGTCTCGGTGTACGGCGGGGTGTCGGCGGCGACGGCCCGCGGGGCGAGCGGGGTCACGGACAGGGCGCAGACGGTTGCCGCCGCCGCGATCATCCAGGTGCGGGCATGCCTGAGTACACGGCCAGAAGTCATGGGTCTCCCGTACTGATGACGCCCTGGGACCGGCACCGTCCTCCGCGACACCGGTCAGAGGTGTCATCGTTGACTCATGTCATCGTTGACACCGAGGCCCGATGATGAACGCAAGCTGTACGGCTCGTCAACGGTTCTGCCGCGACCGCTTCCGCTCGGGCGGTGGATCCGTCACGCGCCGCCGACGGTCGCGAACTGCTCCAGGTCCTCCCGCCACGGCGGGTTGGGGCCGGCGACCGAACAGGTCAGCGCCGCGACCCGAGTGCCGAACACACAGGCCTCGGCGACCTCGTCGAGCCGCAGGCCGGTGAGCCGCCCGCCGAGCAGGCCGCGGCTGTCCAGGTGGTGCAGCAGACCGGCGGTGAAGGAGTCACCGGCCCCGACCGTGTCGACCACCTCGGTCGCCACCGCCGGCACCTGGATCCGTTCGCCGTCGAGGGAGGCCAGCACGCCGTCGCCGCCCCGGGTGATCACGACGAGCCGGGCCCCGGCGGCGTGCCAGAGGTCGCAGGCCTGCTCGGGGGCCGTGTCCGGCAGCAGGAGCCCGAGGTCGTCCTCGCTCAGCCGGAGCACGTCGGCGAGCGCGCACCAGTGCGCGAGCCGCGCCCGGTAGACCTCGGGCCGGACGAGCAGCGGGCGGACGTTGGGGTCGATGCTGATGGTCGCGTGGGGTGCGGCCGCCGCCAGGAACTCCTCCACGACCGCGCCGCCGGGTTCCCGGACCAGAGCCAGGGACCCGGTGTGCACACAGGTGGTGCCGGACAGGTCGACCCGGGCCAGCTCCTCGGCCGACCACTGCCAGTCGGCCGTGTTCTGCGCGTGGAAGGAGAACGCGGCCTGCCCCTGGTCGTCCAGTTCCGCCACGGCCAGCGTGCTGGGCTCGGCGGCCGCGACGGCGTCCGACAGGTCCACGCCCGAGGCCTCCAGGTGTGCCCGGAACAGCCGGCCGAACACATCACCGGACAAGCGCGCGAGGAAACGGGCCGGAGTGCCGAGGCGGGCCAGGGACACGGCTGTGTTCGCAGGTCCGCCGCCCGGCAGGACCCGCAGGGCGAGCTCGCCCGAGGCGCGCGCGGGCTCGGCGAACGCGTCCGCGACACACTCTCCGAGAACGGTGATCTGACGTGCGCTCATGAGCTGCTCTTCTCTGCGAACGTGCGCCGAAAACGGGCACGGACCGGGCGGCCGCCATCAACGTTGCGGACTTGTGACGGACGCGGGGCATTGACGTTGCCGGGAGACGGGGTCATCATCCTCGGCAGTGTCAACGATGACATAAGTCAACGATGACACCTAGGGACGGCATGCTCCGATGCCGCCGCTCGCCCGCAATCCCGCTGGAGTCGTTTCATGTCTCGCACCCCTCGACTGCCTTCCTCTCTGCTCAGAGTCGCCGCGTGCACCTCGGTCGCGGCCCTCGCCCTGACGGCCTGCGGTTCCGGCTCCGGATCGGGCTCCACGAGCTCCGGATCGGGCACGGTGAAGGTCGGGCTGATCACCAAGACCGACACCAACCCGTTCTTCGTGAAGATGAAGGAGGGCGCGGAGAAGGCCGCCAAGGAGAACGGCGCCCAGCTCATGACCGCGGCGGGCAAGTTCGACGGCGACAACGCCGGCCAGGTCACCGCCATCGAGAACATGGTCGCGGCCGGGGTGAAGGGCATCCTGATCACCCCGAGCGACTCCAAGGCGATCGTGCCCGCGATAGCCAAGGCCAAGGCCAAGGGCGTGCTGGTCATCGCCCTGGACACGCCGACCGAGCCGGAGAGCGCGGTCGACGCCCTCTTCGCCACCGACAACCTCAAGGCCGGCGAGCTGATCGGCGAGTACGCCAAGGCCGCCATGAAGGGCAAGACGGCGAAGATCGCCGCCCTCGACCTCGCGCCCGGCGTCTCCGTCGGCGTCCAGCGGCACAACGGGTTCCTCAAGGGCTTCGGCGCCACCGAGAAGGACGTGGCGTGTGCCCAGGACACCGGCGGCGACCAGGCCAAGGGCCAGACGGCGATGGAGAACTGCCTCCAGAAGGAGCCGGGCATCAACCTCGTCTACACGATCAACGAGCCGGCCGCGCTCGGCGCGTACACCGCGCTGAAGGCCAAGGGCCGCGAGAAGGACGTACTGATCGTCTCCGTCGACGGCGGCTGCACCGGCACCCAGGCCGTCAAGGACGGCAAGATCGCGGCCACTTCGCAGCAGTACCCGCTGAAGATGGCCGCCCAGGGCGTCAAGGCCGTCGTGACGTACGCCAAGGACGGCAAGAAGGCGTCCGGTTACACCGACACCGGCGTCACCCTGATCACCGACAAGGCCCAGCCGGGCGTCACGTCCAAGGACACCGCCTTCGGCCTGGAGAACTGCTGGGGCTGAGGCCGGCCCCAGGGACCGTACGACATCGCCTCTCCCCGAGCGGGGCGGCCGGCCCCGCTCCTCCCCGACCCGGGGACGGCCGCCTCCCCTGTCCTCCCACCAGGACTTCTGTCTTCCGACAAGGACTTCGCATGACCGCCACGTCCACGCCTCCGAGCACCTCCTCGCCGTACGCCGAACTCAAAGCGCCGACCACGGCCCGCAGGCTGCTCACGGCGCCGACCACCGGCCCGCTGGTCGCCCTTCTGCTCGCCTGTGTCTTCTTCGCCGTCTCGTCCGACCAGTTCCTCACCGGCGGGAACTTCTCGCTGATCGTGCAGCAGGTCATGGTCGTCGGCACCCTCGCCATCGGCCAGACCCTGATCATCCTCACCGCGGGCATCGACCTGTCGTGCGGCGCGGTGATGGCGTTCGGCAGCATCGTGATCGCCAAGATGGCCGCCGAGGGCTCGCTGCCGCCGCTCGTCGCCATCGCGCTGGGACTGGTGGTCTGCGGCGGATTCGGGCTGCTGAACGGGCTGTTGGTGCAGAAGATCCCGCTGCCGCCGTTCATCGTCACCCTCGGCATGCTCAACGTGGCGTTCGCGCTGACCCACATCTACTCCGAGGAGCAGACGGTCACCAACCTGCCCGGGCCGCTGACGGCCCTCGGGCAGACCTTCCCGATGGGCCACACGGACATCACCTACGGCTCCCTCGTCACCATCGGCCTGTTCCTGCTGCTCGCCTACGCGCTCAGCAGCACCGGCTGGGGCCGGCACGTCTACGCCCTGGGCAACAGCCAGGAGGCCGCGCGGCTCAACGGCATCCGCACCTCCCGGCTGACCATCGGCGTCTACACCGTCGCCGGTCTCCTCTACGGCGTCGCCGCCCTGCTCCTCATCTCCCGCACCGGAGTCGGCGACCCGCAGGCCGGGCAGACCGACAACCTCGACAGCATCACCGCCGTCGTCCTCGGCGGCACCAGCCTCTTCGGCGGCCGCGGCTCGGTGCTCGGCACCTTCATCGGCGTCCTCATCGTCGGCGTCTTCCGCAACGGGCTCCAGCTGATGGGCGTCGCCTCCATCTACCAGACCCTGATCACCGGTGTGCTGGTGATCCTCGCGGTGACCGTCGACCAGATCTCCCGGAAGAAGGCCCGATGACCGCCATCGCCTCCCCCACCCCCGTCCTCCAGGCCCGCGGTCTCGTCAAGCGCTACGGCCAGGTCACCGCCATCGACGGCGCCGACTTCGACCTGCTGCCCGGCGAGGTGCTCGCCGTCATCGGCGACAACGGCGCCGGAAAGACCAGCCTCATCAAGGCCCTCACCGGCGCGGTGACACCCGACGCGGGCGAGATCCGCCTCAACGGCGAGCCCATCCAGTTCTCCGGCCCGCAAAGTGCCCGCGCCCACGGCATCGAGACGGTCTATCAGGACCTCGCCGTGGCCGCGTCGATGGACATCGCCTCGAACGTGTTCCTCGGGCGGGAGCTGCGGCGCCCCGGTGTCCTCGGGAGCGTGTTCCGGATGCTCGACAAGAAGCGCATGCGCCAGGAGGCCGCCGAGCACATGGCCGACCTGAAGATCGGGCTGCGGTCGCTGACCCAGGCGGTCGAGACCCTGTCCGGCGGGCAGCGGCAGGCCGTGGCGGTCGCCCGCTCCGTCGCCTGGGCGCGCAGTGTCGTCGTCATGGACGAACCCACCGCGGCGCTCGGCGTCAAGGAGTCCGGACAGGTCCTCGACCTCATCCGCCGGGTCCGGGACAAGGGCATGCCGGTCGTCCTGATCAGCCACAACATGCCGCACGTCTTCGAGATCGCGGACCGGATCCACGTCCACCGGCTGGGCCGGCGGGCCGCCCTGATCAAGCCCTCCGACTACTCCATGGCGGAGGTCGTCGCCATCATGACCGGCGCGCTCACCGTCGACGAGGCCGGCGGTACTGTCGTAGCGGATTCCGAGGCCGCGAAGGCCGCGGGCGTCCAGGCCACCTGACCACAGCACTCGACACTCGACGGCATCCGGCCGAGGCCGCGGCCGGAACCGACGAGCACAGGAGACGGTTTCCTCCATGGCAGCGAACCGCCGCCCGACCCTGGCCGACGTCGCCCGCGAAGTGGGCGTCAGCGCCAAGACGGTCTCCCGCGTTCTCAACGAGGACGGACCCGCGTCGCCCGAGACGAGGGAACAGGTGCTGGCCGCGGTGGCCAAACTCGGGTTCCAGCCGAACCTCATGGCACGCAACATCCGTGTCGGCGGGCCCGACACCACCGTCGGTCTGGTCATCCCCGACCTCGGCAACCCGTTCTTCGGAGCGGTGGCCCGCAGCATCGAGGACACGGTCCGCGACCGCGGACTGACCCTGCTGATGGGCTCGTCGGCGGACGAACCGGACCGTGAACGGGCCCTGACGGACAAGTTCCTGGCCCGCCGCGTCAGCATCCTGCTGGTCGTGCCGTCCGTCGGCGCCGACCACTCCCACCTCAAGACCCACCGTGCCACGGGGCTGCCCGTCGTCTTCCTCGACCGGCCCGGAGTGGGCCTGGCCGCCGACAGCGTGGTCAGCTCCAACCGCACCGGCTCCCATGACGGCGTCGCCCACCTGATCGCCCACGGCCACCGGCGCATCGGCTTCGTCGGCGACCTGCCGGTCAAGCTCTACACCCGCCGTGAGCGCCTGACCGGATACCGCGAAGCCCTTGACCGGGCCGGCCTCCCCTACGACCGCTCCCTCGTCACCAACGCCCATGACCAGCAGGGCGCTTCGGCCGCGACCTCCCAACTCCTCTCCCTGGCCGACCCTCCCACCGCCCTGTTCGCCGGCAACAACATCGTCGCCCTGGGCATAGTCGCCGAACTCGCCCGCAGCAGGCGCAAGGACGTCGCCGTCGTCTCCTTCGACGACGTCCCGCTCGCCGAGGCACTCGAACCGGCCCTGACCGTCGTCGCCCAGGACCCCGAGGAGATCGGCAGAACGGCGGCGACCACGGCCCTGTCCCGTCTCGACGGCGACCGCACCCGGGCCCGGACCATCACCGTGCCGACGCGCCTGATCGTGCGGGGCTCGGGCGAGCGGCCCGCCCCGGAGTTGCAGCGGGCCTGACCCGTCAGCCCGCCCGCCCCGGCACCTCCTTCATCTCGTTCACGACCGCCCGCCGGGTGATCGCGACGGTGAAGGTCACGGTGCCCTTCTTGAAGGTCTCGCTCGGCTCGACCTGCACATTGCGCTCACCGAGGAACGCGTACGTCTTCCTGTCGAAGATCCACTCCGTGCGCTGCCCGCTCTGCTCGTCGAGCCGCGCGATGGCGACCCCGTGGCGCCCCACCGCGTCGACCGCGTCGTCCACCGCGACGACACCGGGGATCTCGGCGGCGGCCTTGTAGAGCGCGGCGGTGAGGTTGGCGGGCGGGTAGCTCTCGGTCAGCAGGTCGCCGATGGCGACGAAGGCGGCCTGGTCGCGGGGGACTTCGGGATCCCTGTTGGCGTCCGACTCCTGGTAGATCTTCCGCAGCAGGGCCCCGGGTTCCGTGGGCAGTCGGGCGAGCCGGTGGTAGGCCGAGCTGGGCGGGTTCGGTCCGGCCAGGGTGATGCCGTCCTCGCTCGTGTTGCCCGGCTCGATGAGCCAGCCGTTCCTGCCGTCGGGGGACATCCAGACCTGGCGGGAGTGCAGCTTCTCGCTGACCACCGTGGTCCTGTCGTCGACCGTCTTCGGGTAGGTGCTGGCGACCTTGGACGCGATGTAGAGGAACTGGTCGTCGCGCACGGCGGGTTCGGAGGTGTCGGCGGCGGCCAGGGAGATGTGGTCGAGCAGGCGGTCGGCGCCCTGGGCGTCGGCGGCGCCGATCCGGGTCGTCAGGGCGGGCCCGGTGGCCAGGGAGGTGTTCCCGTCCCCGCCGCCGGTGAGGGCGAGGCCGCCCACGACCGCGCCGGCCAGGGCACAGGCCAGCGCGGGCAGCAGGACCGCCCGGCGCAGGAACGGATTGCGGCGCGCGGGGACAACAGGGGTCGTACGCAGGTCTTCGCGGATCCGGACCATCATCTGCTCCTTGTGGAACTGGTGGCGGCCCGCCGGCAGATCCCGCTCCACGGAGGGCAGAAGACCCTGGGTCTCCGTCCACTCGGCCGGGTGCGGCTGGGAGGGGCTGGCGTTCATCGGTTTCCTTCCTGTGCGGACCGGATCACGTAGTCGCGATCACCTGTTATCTGCCGGTTTGCGCTGCCGAGTTCCCGTCTTTTTCGCTCCAGTTCGGCCTCGGCGAGCTTGCGCAGCCTGCCGCGCGCCCGGGACAACCGGGAGCGGACGGTGCCTACGGGGATGCCGAGGGCCCGGGCGGCGTCGGCGTACTCCAGCCCCTCCCACAGACACAGCACCAGGACCTCGCGTTCGGGGCGCCGTAGGGAGGCGAGCGCGGTCAGTGTGGCGGCGATCCGGCGCCGGTCATCCACCCGGCCGGCGGTCTCCTCCGCGTGGTCGGCGACCTCCGCGACGCCCGCCGAGGCCGCCGCGCTCGCCGCGGCCCGGTAACGCCGGTTGCCGCGCCCGTGGGAGCGGGAGACGTTCGTGGCGATGCCGAGCAGCCAGGGCCGCAGGGAGCCCCCGTCGGCCTCGATCGAGTCCCGGCGCCGCCAGGCCTCCATGAAGGTCGCCGACATGACGTCCTCGGCCACGGACCAGTCGGCGGTCAGCCGGAAGGCGTGGTTGTACACCGACCGGGCGCACTCGTCGTAGAGCTCGGCGAAGGCGTCCGGATCCCCGGCCCGTATCCGGGTTCGCATATCTGTGGTCACGCACTCAACTGCCCGACGGGATCATCGAGTTCCAGTGACTCACGTCACACTCTCCTCTCGCTCCCCTGTCAATGTTGTGCACTTTCTTGACGGCAGTCACCAGACAGCCTAATTTCACGGTGTCCTTCCCCCGCTCAAGGGAGAGCGCGATGCCCCCGTCCCCCACCGCATCAGAACGCACCCGCCAACTCCGCCGAGTCGCCCTCTCCGGCCTCCTCGGCACCGCCGTCGAGTTCTACGACTTCCTCGTCTACGGCACCGTCGCCGCCCTCGTCTTCGGCGAACTGTTCTTCCCCGGCGCCGACCCCGCCGTGGGCACGATCGCCGCGTTCGGCACCTTCGCCGCCGGATACGTGGCCCGCCCCATCGGCGGCATCGTCTTCGGACACTTCGGCGACCGCCTCGGCCGCAAGAACATGCTGCTGCTCACCATGGGCCTGATGGGCGGCGCCAGCTTCCTCATCGGCCTGCTGCCCACGTACGACACCGTCGGCGTCTGGGCCCCGGTCCTGCTGATCACCCTGCGCGTGGTCCAGGGCATCGCCATCGGCGGTGAATGGGGCGGTGCCACGCTCATGGTCGTCGAGCACGCGGGCGAGAAGCGCCGCGGACTGTGGTCCAGCTTCACGCAGATGGGAGCCCCGCTCGGCTCCCTGATCTCCGCCGCCGTGGTCGCGATGGTCTCCACCCTCCCCAAGGACCAGTTCGCGGCCTGGGGCTGGCGGGTGCCGTTCCTGCTGAGCGTCCTGCTGCTCGGTGTGGGCCTGTTCGTCCGCCTCAAGGTGGTCGAGAGTCCGCTGTTCGCCGAGGTGAAGAAGGACCGCGCCGAGTCCCGGCTGCCGATCCTCGACGTACTCAAGCGCCCCCGTCCCGTCCTGCTGGCCTGCTGCGTCGGCATCGGCGCCTTCACCGCCCAGTCCCTGCTGACCAGTTACCTGATCGCGTACGCCACCGGCATCGGCTATCCCCGCCCGCAGGTGCTCACCGCGCTCACCGTCTCCGCCGCGGTCGCCCTGGTCGTGCTGCCCTGCGCGTCCGCGCTCTCCGACCGGATCGGCCGCCGCCCGGTCGTCCTCACCGGCGCGATCCTGTCCGCCGCGACCGCCTTCCCGGTCCTCGCACTGGTCGACTCAAAGTCGTCGGGAGCGCTGATCCTGGCCGTCGTCATCGGCCACGGCATCTCCCAGTCGCTGATGTACGGCCCGCTGGGCGCCCTGTTCAGCGAGATGTTCGGCACCAGGGTCCGCTACACGGGCGCCTCCCTCGGCTACCAGGGCGCGACGCTGGTCGGCGCCGGCTTCTCCCCGATGATCGCCGGAAGCCTGGTCGCGAGCAGTGGCAACGGCACCCCCGTCGCCCTCCTGCTGTGCGGCGGCTCGCTGATCACCGCACTGACGGTGTGGTTCGTCCGCGAGACGAGCCGTACCTCACTCGGCGAGGACCCCACCCCCGACCTCCCCACCACCCCCCACACGGAGGAGATCACCGCATGAGGCACGCCACCCGCATCGCCTGCGCGACGGCGCTTCTGCTCACCCTCACCGCCGTACCCGCGGCGGCGGCCACCACCGACACCACCACCCACGTGGACGGCCAACTCCCCTCCGGCGCAACGTACATGATGGACGTCCCCGCCAACTGGAACGGCACCGTCCTCCTGTTCAGCCACGGCTACAACGCGGGCCCCGCCAACCCCGCCCAGGACGCTCCGGACGCGGCCACCAAGCCCCTGCTCCTCCAGCAGGGTTACGCCCTCATCGGCTCCTCGTACGCGTCCACCGGCTGGGCGGTCACCGACGCGGTCCCCGACCAGATGGCCACCCTGAAGGCCTTCACCGCCCGCTTCGGCCAGGCCTCCCGCACCCTCGCCTGGGGACGGTCGTACGGCGGCCTGGTCACCACGGCGATAGCCGAACGCCACCCGGACGAGATCGACGGCTCGCTCTCCATGTGCGGCCTGGTCCACGGCGGCGTCGCCAACTGGAACAACACCCTGGACCCGGTCTTCGCCCTCAAGACACTCCTGGGCTCCGACGTCCCCCTGGTCAACCTCCCGACGCAGCAGGCCGCCACCGACGCGGCGAACACCCTCACCACCACGGTCGACTCCGCCCAGACGACGCCCGAGGGCCGCGCCCGCATAGCCCTCGCCGCCGCCCTGCACAACATCCCGGTCTGGAACGCCCCCACCCAGACCCGCCCCGCCGCCAACGACTGGGACACCCAGCAGGCCAACCAGTACGACGCCGTCAAGGGCCTGCTGAAGATCGCCGCCTTCAACCGGCGCCAGGAGGCCGAGACCCGCGCGGGCGGCAACATGTCCTGGAACACCGGCATCGACTACGCCCGCCTGCTCGAAAAGTCCTCCGTCCGCAAGGAGGTCACCGAGCTGTACAAGAAGGCGGGCCTCTCCCTGACCAAGGACCTGGCCGCCCTCAACCGGGCCCCGCGCATCAAGGCGGACCAGAACGCCGTGACGTGGATGAGCAGCACGAGCTCCTTCACCGGCCGCCTGACCAAGCCCCAACTCTCCATCCACACCATCGGCGACCCCCTGGTCCCCGTCCAGACGGAGAGCGCCCTGCGCCGAGCGGCGACGGCCGCAGGATCCGCCTCCCTCCTCCGCCAGGCCTACGTCGACAACGCCGGCCACTGCTCCTTCAGCACCGCCGAACAACTGGCCGCCCTCCACACCCTGGAGGACCGCGTGACCACCGGCAGCTGGCAGGGCACCGACCCGGCGTCCCTCAACGCCCGCGCCACAGCGGCCGACCCCACCACCCCCGCCCGCTACGTCCGGTACCACCCCACCCCCTACCTCCGCCCCTACGACCTTGCCCACCCCGACGACCGCCGATGACCTCGTACGACCGCCTGCCCCACGCTCGGCGGGCGGTCGTACTCTTGCCCCCGTGGAGGACGACGACATCCTGGACACCGCGGAGGGGCCGCAGCCGCGCCCGCAGTCGCTCATGCTCACCTTCTTCGGCAACCACGTCCTGGAGGAGGGAAACCTGGCCGTTTACTCGGGCAGCATCATCGACGTCCTGGCCCGCGTGGGCGTGGGCGAACAGGCCGTACGCTCCACCCTCACCCGCATGGTCAACCGGGGCCTGCTCCAGCGTCAGCGCGAGGGCCGCAAGATGTTCTTCGGGCTGACCCCGCAGGCCACCCGGGTCCTGATCGACGGCCGTACCCGCATCTGGAAGCAGGGCGCCGTCAACGACGACTGGGACGGCTCCTGGACCCTGCTCGGCTTCTCCCTGCCCGACTCCTGGAAACGCCAGCGCCACGACCTGCGCTCACGCCTGACCTGGTCCGGATTCGGCGCCCTGTACAGCGGCCTGTGGATCGCCCCCGGCCAGGTGGACGTCTCCGCGGTGGTCACCGACCTCGGCCTCACCGCCCACGTCAAGATCTTCCACGCCAAGGCCGCCGAGGTGACCGACATCGAGCAGATGATCCGCGACACCTGGGACCTGGAGTCCATCGCCGCCCGCTACGTGGCCTTCGACAAGCGCTGGACCTCCCACCTGGGCAACGGCACCGACGACGACCCCATCGGCACCCGCCTCCGCCTGGTCAGCGACTGGCTCCGCACCATCCGCACGGACCCGCGACTCCCGGCCCGCCACCTCCCCCCGGCCTGGCCGGCCCGCACCGCCCAGGAAACCTTCCACCGAGTCGCGAACCAGACCCACCCGGCCCTGGAGGCGGCCCGCACGACACTGGAGACGATCCCCTTGCTGCCGTAGGCCAGTGGGGGCTGGTCTCGCAGTTCCCGCGTCGGAATGGGCCGTGGACCGTTGGCCGCGTACGGCGGTAAGGGGACGGGGTGGGGGGTGTCCGCCCGCAGCGGCCGGCGTCCGTTACAGAGCACTGCTCAAGTGACCGAGCCGCCGGACCGAGGACGGATACCCCCCACCCCGGCCCCGACCCAAACCACACCGCACGCGCTACACCAGCCCCCACCGAACCCGCAGCTGCGCCGCAGGCATCAGGGGCGCGGGGAACTGCGCACAAACACCCGCCCCCACCAACCCGCACAAACAACCGCTCAACCGCCAGCCGCACCCCCACCCACACTGAACCCAATCCCCGCCCCACCCCCCTCCCGAGGAAACGCAAACGGCGCCCCCCCATGCGACAGCGCAACCTCTCGCACGATCGACAACCCCAACCCCGACCCCGGCAACGACCGCGCGTCCGCCGCCCGGTAGAACCGGTCGAACACCCGCACAAGATCGGCCTCAGCGATCCCCGGCCCCCGGTCCAGCACTTCCACCCGCACCGGCCCGGCCACCGTGAACCCCGACACCGAGATCTCGATCGGAGCAGTACCGTCCCGGTCGAACTTCACCGCGTTCTCGACCAGGTTCGACAGGGCCCGCTGCAGCATCCCCGGCCGCCCGTCCGTCACCGTCGACCCCTTCGCGTGCACCACGATCTCCCGCCCGGTCCGCCGCCGGGCCAGCCCCGCCACCTCCTCCGCGAGATCGGCCAGATCCACCCGCTGCGGCGGCTCGTTGTCCGACTGCCCCGCCGCGAGGTCGACCAGCTCGTTGACCAGATCGGTCAACTCCCGTGCCTCCTGCGTGAGATCGGCGACGAGGTCCTCGCGCGTGGCGGGCGGCAGCTCGTCGATCCGCCGCAGCAGCGAGATGTTGGTGCGCAACGACGTGAGCGGCGTCCGCAACTCGTGCCCCGCGTCCTGGACCAGCCGCCGCTGGTCCTCCTCGGACTGCGCGAGCCGCCCCAGCATCCGGTCGAAGGCCCGTCCGAGCCGCCCCACCTCGTCGTAACCGGTGACCGGCACCTCGATCCCCAGCCGCCGGGTCCGTGCCACGTCCTCCGCGGCGGAGGTGAGGATGACCAGCCGCCGGGTGATCCGCCGGGCCAGCCACCACCCGAACAGGCCGGCGCCCACCACGACCGCCACCATGAGCAGAAACGTCCGCTGCTGAAGGGCCCGCAGCAGATCCTCGGTGTCACTGAACTCCTGGGCGACCTGCACCGCGCCCCGCCCGCCCCCCAGCGAGACGGTCGCGACCCGGTACACGTCGCTGCCGACCGAAACCTCCTTGTGCAGCACCATCCGCCCGGCCGGACCGGCGACCGCGATCCGCCGGTCGCCGGAGACCACCGGCAGCCCGGGCCGCCCGGGATCGGCAACCGCCCCGGTGGGCCCCAGCACCTGCACGTCCGTACGGGCGGGCCGCACCAGGTCGTGCCCCGGCGCCGAGGACGAGAAGTCCTCCGGCGCCATCCGGTGCTGACTCACCTCGTCCCGGAGATCCTGCACGACCTGGTCGAACACCGACTCCTGGTCCACCCGCACCAGCCGGGCGGCCGCGCTGTAGGACAGCACACCGACGAGCACGGTCACCGCGGCCGTCACCGCGGCGAAGGACACCGCGAACGTGGTCCGCAGAGACAGCAGCCGGGGCCGCGGCCGGGCCCACAGTCGAGCCAGCCGCCCCACTCAGTCCTCCCGGAGCACGTAACCCACGCCACGCACCGTGTGGATCAGCTGCGGCGCGCCGGGCTCGTCGAGCTTGCGGCGCAGATAGCCGACGTAGACGGCGAGGTTCTTGGAGCCGGGCCCGAAGTCGTAGCCCCAGATGCGGTCGTAGATCGTCGAGTGGTCGAGCACGATGCCCGCGTTGCGCACGAGCAGCTCCAGCAGCTCGAACTCGGTACGGGTCAGCTCCAGCTCGCGCGTCCCCCGCCAGGCCCGCCGCGCCTGGATGTCCATGCGCAGCCCGGCCGCCTCGATCCGCCCCTGCGGCAGCTCGGGCGCGACGGCCTTGGGAGCGGCGCCGACCGGGGCCATCCCGTCGGGGCTGGTCCGCCGCAGCAGGGCCCTCAGCCGGGCGAAGACCTCCTCGACGTCGAAGGGCTTGACCACGTAGTCGTCGGCGCCCGCGTCCAGGCCGGCGATCCGGTCCTGGGTCTCCACGAGCGCCGTCAGCATGAGGATCGGCGTACGGTCGCCCTCGGCGCGCAGCACCCGGCAGACCTGGAGTCCGTCGATCCCGGGCATCATCACGTCGAGGACGAGCACGTCCGGCGGCGTCTTGTGGGCCTGCGCCAGCGCCTCGACCCCGTCGGCGACCGCGGTGACCTGGTAGCCCTCCAGGGTCAGGGCGCGCTCCAGGGCGTGGCGGATGGCGCGGTCGTCTTCGGCGAGCAGCACATTTGGGGGCACCTCCTCAGTGTGCCGTGCCCCCCGAGTCGTACGACGTGATGAGCAGCTCACCGGCCGCCCTTCTTACTGGCCTCTCACCCCGCCGGACGCAACGCGGCGAGCTGCTCCTCGAACGGCACCACGGCCGAGAACGCGTCGGCCCGGGCCGCACGCGGCGCACGACCGGCCGGTACCTCGGCCGACACTCCGCCCGACACTCCGCCCGACAGGCCTGCCATCAGCGCGGCCAGTTCCCCGGCCGCCCGCTCGATCCGCCCGTCCAGCCCCTCGGCGCCCCAGTCCTCCGACGCGGCGTACACCCCGGTCGGCACGACGACGGCCTTCAGATAGGCGAAGAGCGGCCGCAGCGCGTGTTCCAGCACCAGCGAATGCCGGGCCGAGCCACCGGTCGCCGCGATCAGCACCGGCTTGCCCGCCAGCGCCTCCGGGTCGAGCACGTCGAAGAACGACTTGAAGAGTCCGCTGTACGACGCCGAGAACACCGGGGTCACGACGATCAGCCCGTCGGCCGCGGCCACCGCCTCCTGCGCGGCGGCCAGGGCCCGGCCCGGGAAACCGTTGGTGAAGTTCTGCGCGATCTCCACGGCGAGTTCCCGCAACTCCACGACCTGCGTGTCCACCTCGGCCGCGCGCCCCACGGCGGCGGCCAGCCGGTCTCCCAGCAGGCGCGTGGACGACGGGACGCTCAGCCCCGCGGACACGACGACGAGCTTCATGCGACGACCTCCTTGTTCTCCTGGGCCTTGTTCTGCTGGGCGGCCAGCAGGGACGCGTGGGTGGGAGCCTCCGGCACATCGGCCGGGCGGCCCGCCGCGAACTCCTTGCGCAACACCGGTACGACCTCCTCGCCGAGCAGGTCGAGCTGCTCCAGGACCGTCTTCAGGGGCAGTCCGGCGTGGTCGAGCAGGAACAGCTGGCGCTGATAGTCCCCGGCGTACTCGCGGAACTTCAGCGTCTTCTCGATGACCTGCTCCGGGGAACCGACGGTCAGCGGGGTCTGCTCGGTGAAGTCCTCCAGGGAGGGCCCGTGCCCGTACACCGGCGCGACGTCGAAGTACGGCCGGAACTCCTTCACCGCGTCCTGCGAGTTGCGGCGCATGAACACCTGGCCGCCGAGCCCGACGATCGCCTGCTCGGCCGTGCCGTGCCCGTAGTGGGCGTACCGGGCCCGGTACAGCTCGACCATCCGCTTGGTGTGGTCGGCCGGCCAGAAGATGTTGTTGTGGAAGAAGCCGTCACCGTAGTAGGCGGCCTGCTCGGCGATCTCGGGAGACCGGATGGACCCGTGCCAGACGAACGGCGCCACCCCGTCCAGCGGCCGGGGCGTGGAGGTGAACCCCTGCAACGGCGTCCGGAACTTCCCCTCCCAGTTCACGACGTCCTCGCGCCACAGCCGGCGAAGCAGGGCGTAGTTCTCGATGGCGAGGTTGATGCCCTCGCGGATGTCCTTGCCGAACCAGGGGTAGACCGGCCCGGTGTTCCCGCGGCCCATCATCAGGTCGACGCGGCCGTCGGCCAGGTGCTGGAGCATCGCGAAGTCCTCGGCGATCTTCACCGGGTCGTTCGTGGTGATCAGCGTGGTCGAGGTCGAGAGGATGAGCTTCTCGGTCCGCGCCGCGATGTACCCGAGCATGGTGGTCGGCGACGACGGCACGAACGGCGGGTTGTGGTGCTCACCGGTCGCGAAGACGTCGAGCCCGACCTCCTCGGCCTTCAGCGCGATGGCGACCATGGCCTTGATCCGCTCGCGCTCGGTCGGCGTACGGCCGGTCGTCGGGTCCGGCGTGACATCACCGACGCTGAAGATCCCGAACTGCATGGTCGCTCACCCTCCAGGTTGTTGACGGTTCAACTATAACCGCGTACCCGGAGAACGAGACCCGACCCCCACCTATTCCCACCCCAGGGTCGTGGGGACCTGCGCGACAAGCCCCACCGACCCGGGACCCGGCTCCGAAAAAAATCCGGCCGGGCTGTCACACTCCCGCTCCGCCCCGGGTCAACCCCGTGAAACCGATGACCCGGAGCTCGAAGGAGCCACTCATGTCCGTCGCCCACACCGTCGTCACCCTGCTCGCCGCCGCCATGGCGGGCTACTCCGGCACCGTCGTCCTCACCCGCGCCGACTGGATCGTCAAGGCCCTCACCGACTACGGCGTCCCCCGCACCTGGTGGAACCTGCTCGGCGCGGCCAAGATCGCCGGCGCGGTGGGCCTCCTGGCCGGCCTCTTCCTGCCGTACGTCGGCCTCGCGGCCGGCATCGGCCTGGTCCTCTACTTCACCGGAGCCGCCGTGACCGTGGCCCGCGCCCACTGGTACAGCCACATCCCGTTCCCGCTCGTCTACGCGGCCCCGGTGGTCGCGGCGCTGGCCCTGGCCTGAAGAACGCCCAGGCCCCCCTCCGGCGGCTCAGTCGCTAGGGCACCAGCACGAGCCGCCCCCGCACCCCGCCCTCCTCCAGCCGGGCGTGCGCCTTGGACACCGCGTCCAGGGCGTACGTCTCGGCCACCCGCAACGTCAGCGCCCCCTCGTCCACCAGCCCCGCCAGCTCGGCGAGCCGCGCCCCGTCCGCCTCCACCGCGACGGACGCCGTCCGCACCCCGCGCACCGACCCGGGATGCGCCCCGGGCAGTACGCCGACATAGGCACCCCCGTCCCGCACCCGCTCCAGCACCGCCTCACCGAGCACCGCCGCGTCCAGCACGGCGTCGAAGGTCCCGGCAGCGGCGGTGGTCGTGAACTCCCGGGCCCCCAGGGACCGTACGAACTCCTCGTCCCCCTCCCGGGCCAGCCCGGTCACCGACACCCCCTGGCGCGCGGCCAGTTGGACGGCGAACCCTCCCACCGCGCCCGCCGCCCCGGTGACCAGCAACGACTGCCCCTCGGTCAACTCCAGCAGATCCAGGGCCTGTGCGGCGGTCAGCGCGTTCAGCGGCAGCGTGGCCGCGTGCACCGCGTCGGCCGTGGCCGGCGCCTTGGCCACCGCGTCCGTGTCGACGACGACGTACTCGGCGTGCGTGCCCAGGGTCTTGGCCACACCGCCGTGCAGCGCGACCACCTCGTCCCCGACGCTCCACACCGTCCCGACACCCACCGCGTCCACGGTCCCCGCGACATCCCAGCCGAACCCGATCTGCTTGCCCGCCCCGCCGAAGAAACCCGTCCTGACACCCAGGTCCACCGGGTTCAGCGCGGCCCCGGCGACCTTGATCCGCACCTGCCGGGCCCCCGGCTCGGGCAGTTCGCTCTCCACCACCTCCACGGCCTCGGGCCCGCCGAAGGTCCTCACCACAGCTGCACGCATGACTGAATGCTCCCTATAGGTCACTGTTCGCGCCGGTATCTCCGCCGCTGCAGCAACCCTAGGAAGAGCTACTATCTATTCGGAAGTAGTTACCTGAAGGTGCCTACGTACCCCGGAGGTGAGCCATGCCGACCATGACGGCGGCCCAACGGCGCGAGCAGGCACGCGCCGAGTACGACGCGTTCATCAAGGGCTGCCCCACCAACCAGCTCCTGGACCGGCTCAGCGACAAGTGGGTCAGCCTCGTCGTCGCGGCCCTCTCCACCGGCCCCATGCGCTACAGCGACCTCAGCCGCAAGATCGCCGGCGTCAGCCCCAAGATGCTCACCCAGACCCTGCGCTCCCTGGAGCGCGACGGCATCCTGACGCGCACCGTCACCCCCTCCGTCCCGGTCCGCGTCGACTACGCCCTGACCCCCCTGGGCAGCAGCCTGGCCGGCCTGCTCACCGCGGTGAAGGCCTGGGCGGAGACCCACATCGAGGAAGTCCACGAGGCACGGGAACGCTACGACGGCACGACCGACTGACGTCGGCCCGTCAGAAGTAGTACTGGTCCCCGCTGTCCAGCACCAGCACCTGCTGCAGGTCGTTCTCCCGGTTCCGGTCCACCGTCCCGCCGTTCCACACCGTGTCGATCTCCAGCAGCACCTCCGACGGCGCCCCCCGCAACCGCACCCGCATCGCGACCCGCTCCCCCACCCCGTCCGCCGCCAGCGCCCCCACCCGGCACAGCACCACCCGCTCCGCCGACCGCGCACACCCCTGCGGCAACGCCTGCTCGTCCACGAGCGGCTCGGACCACTGCAGCCGTACGGTCGCGTCCGGCACCGCGGCGGGTCCGTGATTGTGCGGCGTGAACCGCACGTCCACCATGCCCCCGGCCAGGGACGCGGCCCCGTGATAGGCCAGATCCGCCTCGGGCCCGGGCGCCCCGGCCCCGCCGACGGCCACCGCCGTACCCCCGCCCACCACCACCGCGGCCACCGCGACCACCGCACCCGCCACCGCACGCACCCGCAGACCCCGCATGCCACCCACTCCTCGCTCCAGCCGCCCGAACCTCCGCGGTCGCAGGGATGTATCCCACGTATGGCGAACGACAGGCGCCCTCCATCAGGTGACACGGGCCCCAGCGAGGCGGCGTGCGAAGCTGGACCCCATGCTCGTAGCCCGCTCCGCCGCCCTCTTCGTCGTAGCCGCCCTCTTCGAGATCGGTGGCGCCTGGCTGGTCTGGCAGGGCGTACGGGAGCACCGCGGCTGGATGTGGACCGCGGGCGGCGTCCTCGCCCTCGGCGCCTACGGCTTCGTCGCCACCTTCCAGCCCGACGCCCACTTCGGCCGCATCCTCGCCGCGTACGGCGGCATCTTCGTGGCCGGCTCGATCCTGTGGGGCATGGCCGCCGACGGCTACCGCCCCGACCGCTGGGACCTCACGGGCGCACTGATCTGCCTCGCGGGCATGGCAGTGATCATGTACGCCCCGCGGGGTGACTGAGCGGTCGTGCTCAAGGAGTCTCGTCGGGCAGCAGCCCCAGCTGCCCCAGGAACTCCATCTCGTCGAAGTAGAGCCGGTAGTCGACGATCCGCCCGTCCTTCACAGTGGCGATGTCCACGCCACGGACCCGGACCTCCTTCTGGGTTGCGGGCAGCGTCTCACCGGTGGGCAGCCGGATCGGCCCGGTGTTCCGTCCGCTGAAGACGCCCTCGTCGATGGCCGTGTCGCCGCTCTCGTACGCGTGCAGCGTCTCGAACGTGCCGTCGGGGACCATCTCCGTCATCTGCCGCCAGTACTCGACGATGTCGTCGCGCCCGCGGATCTCCCCCTCGTCGGGCGTGACGGCGACCGCGTCCTGCGCGTACAGGTCGGCGATGACCTTCAGATCCGGGTGCGTGACCGCCTCGGTGAGCCGGTCCATGACCTCGCGCGCTTCTCCCATGATCCACCTCCGCGTGTCAGGGGATCACCCACCTCATTTTCCCACCGGACCGCGATCCGGACCCCCGCAGAGGAAGACCCGGCGCCCGCCTATCCTGGCGGAAGCCCGTCACCCGACCGTCCGAGGAGCAGCTCATGGCATCCGCCGCCCCGTCCCCCGCGTCCCGGATCGCGATCGTCACCGGGGCGAGCAGCGGAATCGGCGCGGCGACCGCACGGCAGCTCGCCGCGGCCGGCTACCGCGTCGTCCTGACCGCCCGCCGCAAGGACCGCATCGAGGCGCTCGCGGAGGAGATCAACGCGGCGGGCCACCAGGCGACGGCCTACCAGCTGGACGTGACGGACCGCGCGGCGGTCGACGAGTTCGCCACCGCCTTCAAGACGGTCGGCGTCCTCGTGAACAACGCGGGCGGAGCCCTCGGCGCCGACCCGGTGGCCACCGGCGACCCGGCCGACTGGCGCACGATGTACGAGACGAACGTCATCGGCACCCTCAACCTCACCCAGGCCCTCCTCCCCAAGCTCGACGCGAGCGGCGACGGCACGGTCGTCGTGGTCTCCTCGACCGCCGGCCACGGCACCTACGAGGGCGGCGGCGGCTATGTCGCCGCCAAGCACGGCGCCCACGTCATCGCCGAGACCCTGCGCCTGGAGATCGTCGGCCGCCCGGTCCGCGTGATCGAGATCGCGCCCGGCATGGTCAAGACCGACGAGTTCGCCCTGACCCGCTTCGGCGGCGACCAGGAGAAGGCGGAGAGGGTCTACCAGGGTGTCGCCGAACCCCTGACGGCCGACGACGTGGCCGACACCATCACCTGGGCGGTGACCCGCCCCAGCCACGTCAACGTCGACCTCCTGGTCCTGCGCCCCCGCGCCCAGGCCTCCAACACCAAGGTCCACCGCGACCTGTGACCCGCGACGGGAAGGACCCCCACGACGAACGCCACATGTGGTGGTGGCTCGCCTACTTCCTCTTCGGCATCCACATCGTGGCGTTCGTCATGATCTACGCGGTGACCCACGCGCCGAAGTGAGCGCGGCTCAGCCCTTCACACAGACGACCTGCTTCAGCTTCGCCACGACCTCCACCAGGTCCCGCTGCTGGTCGATGACCTGGTCGATCGACTTGTAGGCACCCGGGATCTCGTCCACGACACCGGAGTCCTTACGACACTCCACGCCCCGCGTCTGCTCCTCCAGGTCCCGCGTCGAGAACCGCCGCTTGGCCGCGTTACGACTCATGCGCCGACCCGCGCCGTGCGAGGCCGAGTTGAAGGCCTTCTCGTTGCCGAGACCCTTCACGATGTACGACCCGGTCCCCATGGAGCCCGGGATGATGCCGTACTCGCCGGAACCGGCCCGGATCGCGCCCTTGCGGGTCACGAGCAGGTCCATCCCGTCGTAGCGCTCCTCGGCCACGTAGTTGTGGTGCGCGCTGATCTCCTGCTCGAAGGTCGGCTTCGCCTTCTTGAACTCCTTGCGGACCACGTCCTTGAGGAGCGCCATCATGATCGTGCGGTTGTACTTGGCGTACTCCTGCGCCCAGAACAGGTCGTTGCGGTACGCCGCCATCTGCGGGGTCTGCGCGATGAAGACGGCCAGGTCGCGGTCGACCAGCCCCTGGTTGTGCGGGAGCTTCTGGGCCACGCCGATGTGATGCTCGGCCAGCTCCTTGCCGATGTTCCGGGAACCGGAGTGCAGCATCAGCCAGACAGAACCGGTTGTATCCGTGCACACTTCGACAAAGTGATTTCCGGATCCAAGCGTTCCCATCTGCTTTCCAGCACGTTCGTGACGGAACTTCACCGCATCCGCCACCCCCTCGAACCGCCCCCAGAAGTCGTCCCACCCAGCAGTCGCCAGCCCATGGAACCGCCCCGGCTCGACGGGACTGTCATGCATCCCCCGCCCCACCGGAATCGCCTGCTCGATCTTCGACCGCAGCCGGGACAGGTCCCCCGGCAGGTCGTTCGCGGTGAGGGACGTCTTCACGGCCGACATCCCGCAGCCGATGTCCACCCCCACCGCCGCCGGGCACACCGCACCCTGCATCGCGATGACGGACCCGACCGTCGCGCCCTTGCCGTAGTGCACGTCCGGCATCACGGCGAGGCCCTTGATCCACGGCAGGGTCGCGACGTTGCGCAGCTGCTGCAGGGCCACGTCCTCGACGGTCGCCGGGTCGGTCCACATACGGATCGGGACCTTGGCGCCCGGCATCTCCACGTACGACATATCGTCCTCATTCCCCCGGAAAACATCAGAAGTCTCAAAGCGCAAAACCGGTGCCAAGGTCGACGTATGGGATGACGGACCGGCGTTCACGGCAGTGCGTGCGATACACATTGTCTGCTGGGGACGCCCCCGTGCGGCAAGCGAATAACCTGCGGGGACACTGAGATCCCCACGAGTCGGAGACATTCCGAGAGGAGCCCCACCGTGCAGCGGAAGGCCTACGTACCCGGCGTCGCCGCCCTCCTCGCGGCACTGCTGGCCGGCTGCACCGGCAGCTCCGGTGGCGACGGCACGACGGACGACGCCAACCCCGGCGTCGCCGGCACCGCCTCCGTCGCCGCCCAGCCCGGCAAGTACCGCACCCTCCCCGAGGCCTGCGGTGTGGTCGGGCAGAGCACCCTCGACACGCTCCTGCCCGGCATCCAGCAGATCGCCGACGCGGATCAGCGCGCCAGGGCCTACGAGGGCGACGCCACGCTCACCTACGACACCGACCGCAAGGTCGGCTGCCGTTGGAAGGTGGAGGCCACGGACGCCACCGAGTACCTCTCGATCGACTTCGAGCGCGTGGTGTCGTACGACAACGCGGTCAGCGACGACACTCAGGCGCAGCAACTCTTCGCGCAGGCCGTGGAGAAGGCCGATCTGCCGGCGGCGACGTCCAGCGCGACCTCGGACGTCGAGGGGAGCGGGACCGCCAGTGCAACGGCCTCCCCGTCGGCCACTCCGAGCGGTTCCGCGAGTCCGGGTGGTTCGGCCTCCGCCACTCCGTCCGATCTGCAGCCGCGCCTCTTGGACGATCTGGGCGACGAGGCGTTCCTGGACGACGTGGTGGGCAACTCCGGTTCGACGGCCCGGCAGCGCAAGGTGACTGTGGCGTTCCGCACGTCCAACGTGATCGTGACCATCGAGTACGAGGAGCAGCCGACGACGGTCGGCGTCACGCCGGACAGCAAGGAAATGCAGGACAACGCCCGGAAACTGGCCTCCCAGCTGGCCGGGTCGCTGTCCGGCTGAGCGCTCCGCACACACCCCTCACCCGTGCGCACAAGGCGTTCGAAGCTGGACCGCACGGCATCCTCACCGCGTACCGTGGCCCCTCGGACCCGATCCGACGGCAGGAACCACAAGCGTCATGAGTGAAGGAACCATGCAGCGACGAGCAGAGCGTGACCAGGGTGTTCTGGGGGCCCCTCCCACGTCTTTCGGGCAGTGGGGGAGAGCGAAGCGTCTTCACCGCGTCCTTGTCTGCGCGGCCGCAGTCCCGGTGATGCTGATCGCCGCCGGCTGCTCCTCCGACTCCGGCTCCGGCGACTCCGGCTCCGGCAGCGGTGGGGACAAGGCCGCGGGCGCCGGTGCGACGGTGTCGGCCTCCGCGAGTGCGGCGCCCACGGTGCAGGCGGCGGCGTACAAGTCGCTTCCCGAGTCGTGCGGGGTGCTGTCCTCGAAGACCCTGAAGTCGCTGGTGCCCAAGGCCTCGAAGTCCGGCAAGAAGGGCACGTCGGAGGCGGGTACGCGCGGCAGTTGCTCCTGGAGCAGCCTCGACAACAACGGCGTGAAGGGCTCTCAGTTCCGCTGGTTGAACGTCTCGCTGCTGCGCTTCGAGTCGGACAGCTCGCGCGGTACGGGCGAGGCGCAGGCGCAGAAGTACTACGAGCAGCAGATCCAGGACGCCCAGTCGGTGGCGGGTGCGAAGAACGCCAAGTCGCAGGCGGTTTCCGGGACGGGTGACGCGGCGACGCTGGTGCGTTACGACCTGAAGAAGAAGGAGGGTGCCTTCAAGCAGCAGACGGTCGTCACGCGCGTGGAGAACGTCGTCGTCACCGTCGACTACAACGGCGCGGGTCTGGCCGGCGACAAGGCGCCCAGCTCGGACACCCTCGCGAAGCTCGCGGAGCGGGCGGCCAAGGAGACGGTGACCGCGGTGTCGGCGGCGAACGGCGAGGGTGCGGCGAGCCCGGCCCCCTCGGACTCCGCGTCGGGGTCGAAGGCCCCGTCGAAGTCCGCGGCCCCGTCCAAGTCGGCCACGGAGTCGGCGTCGAAGTCGGCATCTCCGTCCAAGTCGGCCGCGAAGACGAGCTGAAGAAGTACTGACGGCCAGTACCGGCCATCCGTGCGCAGCACATATGTGCCACTCTGTTGCGCGCAACAACACGTACCGGGAGGGGAGTACGGGTGGCCGCGCCCATGCAGCTGACTCGAATGCACCGCGTGCTCATAGGCGTGGTCGTGTTCGGCGCCGTGATCATCGCCGGCATCGGCTTCGCGGGGTCCTACGCGGCCGTCCGTGAACTCGCTTTCCAAAAGGGCTTCGGGAACTTCAGTTATGTGCTCCCGATCGGCATCGACGCGGGCATCTGCGTCCTGCTCGCCCTTGACCTGCTTCTGACGTGGATCCGCATCCCGTTCCCGCTGCTGCGGCAGACGGCGTGGCTCCTGACGGTCGCCACGATCGCCTTCAACGGCGCGGCGGCCTGGCCGGATCCGCTGGGTGTGGGCATGCACGCGGTGATCCCGATCCTGTTCGTGGTGTCGGTGGAGGCGGCCCGGCACGCGATCGGCCGGATCGCGGACATCACGGCGGACAAGCACATGGAGGGGGTGCGCCTCACCCGCTGGCTCCTCTCCCCCATTCCGACGTTCCTTCTGTGGCGCCGCATGAAGCTGTGGGAGCTGCGCTCCTACGAGCAGGTCATCAAGCTCGAACAGGACCGGCTGGTCTACCAGGCCCGGCTCCACTCCCGCTTCGGCCGGGCCTGGCGCAGGAAGGCGCCGGTGGAGTCCCTGATGCCGCTCCGCCTGGCCCGGTACGGGGTTCCGCTGGCGGAAACGGCTCCGGCGGGGCTGGCGGCGGCGGGCATAGAACCGGTCCTGCTTCCGCCGGCACCCGAGATCACCGCCGGTGCGGCTGCTCCCGAACCGCAGAGGGCAACGCCCCAGGGCGGGCAGCGCCCCGAGTTGGACGGCGCACTCCGCCCGCAGCAGGCCGCCCAGGAACCCGAACCGGACCTGAGCCCCTGGTTCGAGGCCCCCCAGCAGATCGAGTACCAGGGCGGCTACAACCCCGACTACGACCCCGCGGAGCAGTACAACCGCTGGTACGAGGAACAGATCGAGGCCGAGCAGTACGAGCTCCAGCAGATCCAGTACGAGGAGCCTCCCAGGGAGCCCTCGATGGAGGAGACCGGCAGCTTTCCCATCCCGGTGAGCAGCGGCCGTACCCGGGAACTCGGCGAGGGCGGCGGCACCCCGGAGCCGACGGAGGAAGACTTCTACCAGGTCTTCAAGAAGTCGATAGACGGCAGCTACCCCTCCCCCGGCCAGCTCAGGGGTGACGTGGAAGCGACGTACGGCGTCGTGCTCCCGCAGCGCGAGGCCGAGCGCATGGTCAACCGCTTCACGAACCGCCACACCGCGGAACTCCAGGAAGACCACATCGCCTGAGCCACCCGGACATGAGAAGGGGCCCTCCACGCCGGAGGGCCCCTCTTCCGTACCGCCAGTTACTCCCCGAGCAGCGCCCGGACCCGCTCCTGACCGACGGCCAGCAGCAGCGTGGGCAGCCGGGGCCCGGTGTCCCGGGAGACCAGCAGCCGGTACAGCAGGGCGAAGAAGGTCCGCTGGGCGGTCTTGATCTCGGCCGGCAGTTCCTTGGGCGTGGCGTCCGCGGAGAAACCGGCCTGCACCTTGGGCACGCCGTACACGAGGTGGGTGAGCCCGTCGAGCGACCAGTTCGAGGCGAGCCCGTCGAGCAGCAGCCGCAGCGACTGCTGGGAGGCCTCGTCGAGGGACTTCAGCAGCTCGGCGTCGGGTTCGTCCCGCACGATGGTCCGCTGGTCGGCGGGCACCTGCGTGTTGATCCAGGCCTCGGCCTTGTCGTACCGGGGCCGGGCCTCGTCCAGCGCCGACAGCGGGTTGTCGGGGTCCAGCTCGCTGAGGATCCGCAGCGCCTGGTCCTCGTGCCCGGCGGTGATGTCGGCGACGGAGGCGAGCGTCCGGTACGGCAGCACGCGCGCCGTCCGGGGCAGCTCCCGGCCGGCCGTACCCACCGCCCGCGCGTGTGCGGCCACGTCGGCCGGCAGCGCGGTGCCGTCGGCGACCTTGGCGTCCAGCTTGTCCCACTCGTCGTAGAGCCGCTGGATCTCCTGGTCGAAGGCGATCTTGAAGGACTGGTTGGGCCTGCGGCGGGCGTAGAGCCACCTCAGGAGCTGCGGCTCCATGATCTTCAGCGCGTCACCCGGGGTGGGCACCCCGCCCTTCGACGACGACATCTTCGCCATCCCGGAGATCCCGACGAAGGCGTACATGGGGCCGATCGGCTGCTTCCCGCCGAAGATCCCGACGATCTGCCCGCCGACCTGGAACGACGACCCCGGAGAGGAGTGGTCGACCCCGCTGGGCTCGAAGACGACACCCTCGTAGGCCCAGCGCATCGGCCAGTCGACCTTCCAGACCAGCTTGCCGCGGTTGAACTCGTTCAGCCGGACGGTCTCGGAGAACCCGCAGGCGTTGCAGGTGTACGACAGCTCGGTCGTGGCGTCGTCGTAGGAGGTGACGGTGGTGAGGTCCTTCTCGCAGTTGCCGCAGTAGGGCTTGTACGGGAAGTACCCGGCGGAGCCGGAGGAGCCGTCGTCCTCGGCGGCCGCGCCGGATCCCTCGGCGGCCTCGACCTCGGCCTCGTCGAGGGGCTTCTGCTGCTTCTTCGCGGCGGCCGGGGCCTTCTTGGTCCGGTACTGGTCGAGGATCGCGTCGATGTCCCCGCGGTGCGCCATGGCGTGCAGGATCTGCTCGCGGTAGACGCCCGAGGTGTACTGCGCGGTCTGGCTGATCCCGTCGAACTCGACGCCGAGATCGGCGAGCGCGTCGACCATGGCGGCCTTGAAGTGCTCGGCCCAGTTCGGGTGGGCGGACCCCTTCGGCGCGGGCACGGAGGTCAGCGGCTTGCCGATGTGCTCGGCCCACGACTCGTCGATGCCCGGGACCCCGGCCGGCACCTTGCGGTACCGGTCGTAGTCGTCCCAGGAGATGAGATGCCGCACCTGATGTCCCCGCCGCCGGATCTCGTCGGCGACGAGGTGCGGGGTCATGACCTCGCGCAGGTTCCCGAGGTGGATCGGTCCCGAGGGTGAAAGGCCGGACGCGACGACGACCGGTTTGCCCGGGGCCCGACGCTCCGACTCCTCGATGACCTCATCCGCGAAACGGGAGACCCAGTCGGTGGTCTCAGCGCTCTGACCCACGATCGGCACGTCCTCTTTTTACTGATGGCGTTGATGGAGACTCCATTCTCCCAGACCGCCCCGCGCCGGAGAAAACCCCTTTACCCACCATGGGATACTGACCGTGTCTATCTGATCCCCCGAGGAGAACGGCACCCACTCCCATGGCCCCGGTCACGTCCCTCAGCGACGCCGTCAACCAGCAGCTCACCTCCGCGATCTCCGCCTCCCTGCCGGAGACCTCCGCGGACCCCCTGCTCCGACGCAGCGACCGGGCGGACTTCCAGGCGAACGGCATCCTCGCCCTCGCCAAGAAGGCCAAGGCGAACCCGCGGGACCTGGCGACGCAGGTCGTCTCCCGGATCACCACCGGTGATGTGATCAAGGATGTCGAGGTCTCCGGCCCCGGCTTCCTCAACATCACGCTCACCGACAAGGCGATCACCGAGAACCTCGCCGCCCGCTACGAGGACGGCGACCGTCTCGGCGTACCGCTCAAGGACGAGCCCGGCACCACGGTGATCGACTACGCCCAGCCGAACGTGGCGAAGGAGATGCACGTCGGGCACCTGCGCTCGGCGGTGATCGGCGACGCCCTGCGCGGCATGCTCGACTTCACCGGTGAGAAGACGATCGGCCGGCACCACATCGGCGACTGGGGCACCCAGTTCGGCATGCTCATCCAGTACCTGATCGAGAACCCGGGCGAGCTGGCCCCCCCGGACGAGGTCGACGGCGAGCAGGCCATGTCGAACCTGAACCGGGTGTACAAGGCGTCCCGTGTGGTCTTCGACTCCGACGAGGAGTTCAAGGAGCGGGCGCGGAAGCGGGTCGTGGCCCTGCAGTCCGGTGACAAGGAGACCCTCGAACTCTGGCAGCAGTTCGTGGACGAGTCGAAGGTCTACTTCTACTCGGTCTTCGAGAAGCTGGACATGGAGATCCGGGACGACGAGATCGTCGGCGAGTCGGCGTACAACGAGGGCATGCCCGAGACCGCCCGCCTCCTGGAGGAGATGGGCGTGGCGGTCCGCTCCGAGGGCGCGCTGGTCGTCTTCTTCGACGAGATCCGCGGCAAGGACGACCAGCCGGTCCCGCTGATCGTGCAGAAGGCGGACGGCGGCTTCGGCTACGCGGCCTCCGACCTGACGGCGATCCGCAACCGGGTCACCGACCTGCACGCGACGACACTGCTGTACGTCGTGGACGTACGCCAGTCGCTCCACTTCAAGATGGTCTTCGAGGCTGCCCGCCGGGCCGGCTGGCTGTCCGACGGTGTCACCGCGCACAACATGGGCTACGGCACGGTGCTCGGTGCGGACGGCAAGCCGTTCAAGACGCGTGAGGGCGAGACCGTCAAGCTGGAGGACCTGCTGGACGAGGCGGTGCAGCGGGCGGCAGAGGTCGTACGGGAGAAGGCCCAGGACCTCACCGAGGACGAGATCCAGGAGCGGGCGGCACAGGTGGGCATCGGCGCGGTGAAGTACGCCGACCTGTCCACCTCCCCCAACCGGGACTACAAGTTCGACCTGGACCAGATGGTCTCGCTGAACGGCGACACGTCCGTGTACCTCCAGTACGCGTACGCCCGTATCCAGTCGATCCTGCGCAAGGCGGGAGAGGTACGGCCGGCCGCCCGCCCGGAGCTCGAACTGGCGGACGCGGAGCGGGCGCTGGGCCTGCACCTGGACGCGTTCGGCAGCACGGTCTTCGAGGCGGCCGCGGAGTACGCCCCGCACAAGCTGGCGGCGTACCTCTACCAGCTCGCCTCCCTGTACACGTCGTTCTACGACAAGTGCCCGGTCCTCAAGGCCGACACCCCGGCGCAGGTCGAGAACCGCCTGTTCCTGTGCGACCTGACGGCCCGCACCCTGCACCAGGGCATGGCCCTGCTGGGCATCAGGACGCCCGAGCGCCTCTGACCGTCCGGTCCTATGCGATGTGGTCCTCCTGCAACTCCGCCGTGTGCCGGTTGGTGAAGCGGAGGACCATGCCGAGGGCGTCATCCAGCGGGAGCCGGGTGCCGTACGTCGCCTCCACCGCGTTGGCGAGCTGGTCGGCGGTGGGGTACATGCCGTCGATCGACATCTTGAAGACCTGGTAGTAGTCCTCCTCCGACATCGGCGCGGAGATCCTGTCGATCGCCACGTCGAGGTCCTCGGTCCGCCGTACGAGGACGTCCAGCTCCTGCCGGACCTTCTCGACCGTGAGCTTGGCCGCGCGGGTCGCCTCGGCCTTGAGCTCCTCGGCCTCCAGGACGATCCGTGCGGCTTCTTCCTGGGCCTCGGTCAGGAGGCGTTCCGCCTGGGCTCGTGCCGTTCTGACGAACTGCCCCACGAGGGACGTGCCGTGGCCGAGCCCGGCCATGTCCAGGATGCCACCGCCGGGTGCTGCCAGGGCGCGGCTCACCAGGATCGTCATCAGGGTCTCGTGGACGGCGGCGGCGTCGAAGGGCCGGTCCTCGGGATGCTTTTCGAGCAGGCCCATGATGAGGCCGTTCAGCGCCGCCGGGATACCCGGTGCTCTCCTGCTCGGTGGCGTGGGCGTCTCCTGCTTGTGCTTGAGGACGACGGACCACTGGCTGTCGCCGCCGAAGGGCGGGCTGCCGGTCACCGCGTGGTAGAGGAGACAGCCCAGGGAGTAGAGGTCGCTACGACGGTCGACCGGCCCTATGGCATCGATCTGTTCGGGAGACATGTACGCGGGGGTTCCGAGCAGGACCCCGGGCGCGGTCAGTTTCCGGGCGCCGACGGTGTCGCCGAGGAACTTCGCGATGCCGAAGTCCAGGACCTTCAGCGTCCCGTCAGGTGTCTGAAGCACGTTCGCCGGTTTGATGTCCCGGTGGACTACTCCCTTGCGGTGCGCGGCGTGCAGCGCCTGGGCGATCTGCGCGCCCCACCCCACCGCGAGCGGCCAGGGTGCCGGGGCCGGTCCCTTGAACCGCTTGTCCAGGGAGACCCCGTCGACCAGCTCCATCACGAGGTAGAGAGTCTGACGACCACCGACCAGGACCTCTCCCCAGTCGTGGACGGTCACGATGTTCTGATGGGTCAGGCGGGCAGCCAACTGCACCTCGCGCTCGAACCTGTCCCGGACCTCGGCCTCGCCCGCGCCGTACTGCGGATGCACCACCTTGACCGCGACATCCCGCCGCATCCGCTCGTCTTCGGCGGCCCAGACCTGCCCCATCCCACCGGAGCCCAGCAGAGCAGTGATCCTGAACCGTCCGGCGAGCACTTCGTTCTGCACCGGTCCCCTCCCCCGTCGGCGAGCCGACCCCGCAAGTCCCTCACGAGTATGGCGCCTCAGGGCCCCGCGGACTCACCAGAGCTGCCGTACGACCCGCCCGCCGTCCGTCGTAGTCTCCGGGCCTCCTCTTCCATCCGGCCGGCGACCTCTCCGACGCCCGTGCCCTCTTCCAGACCGCCGGCGCGGAGTTCGGCGGCGAGGCCGGTGAAGTAGTGGGCGGTGGAGAGGAGGTAGTCGTCCACGTCGACGCCGACGGACGCGGCGGCGCCCGGGGGAATGCGGTTGACCTCGCCCAGGACGCGGTTGACCTGGAGGGTGATCTCGTCGCGGACGTCTCGCGTCAGGGCCACCGCCCGCCCCACCTGGGCGAGGATCGAATGGCAGGAGCGCGCGAGCTGCATCAGGAGCCGGTCGTCGCGGTTGAGGGAGGACGAACCCGACGCGCCGGGGTGCACAGTGCCCGAGGCGATGCGCGCGTCCGCGAGCTGGCACTCGTAGCGCCGCAGGTCGAACGCGGTCGTCGCGCCGAGCGCCGCCCGGAAGCAGGGGTGGACCTGGAACTCCGTCTCGTGCGGCTGGACCGGCAGCCCGTCGTCGCCCGCGTACACCACGTCGTTGCCGCGCCGCACGCCAAGGAATCCGGTGCCATACAGCACGTCGATGATCCCAGGAAGCGTCAACGCGTTGGCGTACGCCGGGAAGTCGTGGTGAAGGGTCTCGGCGGCCGCATCGAAGCGGCGGGTGAGTGCGGCGCGCGTGACGACGTACCCGGTGTTCTGGAACAGCGGGAAGAGGTTCCGGAGAAAAGGGTGAGCGACCAGGTACTCCGAGGTCAGGTCCTTGAGCTTCCACTCCGAGAACTGCCGGCCCGCCTGTGTCACGTCCGCCTCGGTGATCCGGTCCCGCTCATGGTCCAGCCAGGCCTTCTCCTGGCACAGGTTGAGGAACTGGATAGCGTCACGGGGTCTTGGCAGACAGCGGCCGAAGAGATGGCCGGTGATCTCCTCCCCGCCCACCGTGTGGGGGAACAGCTCCTTCCACAGCCGTTCCTCGGTCAGCTCTTCCCCGACGGAGGCCCGCGCCCTGGCCAACGCGAGGTCCTTCAGGGCCTGTTCCGTCCAGGCGATCCTGAGCTCGTCCCCGTGGAACTTGTCGCCCTCCCCGAAGGACAGCGAGTCGTAGATGTCGGCGCGCAGGAACAGCAGGAACCGCACCGAACGGGCGTACAGACCCGCCGCGTGCTTGGCCGCCAGCAGCAGCCCGATCACCATGGAGTTGCTGTCCGGCTCGGCGGACCACACCTGTTCCAGCTGGTCGACCATGAGGAGAAGGGGCGGATGTACGAGGCCGTCGCAGCCCAGGTCGGTGAAGGCCCGCGCCACTCCCTGTTCGACGATCTCCAACTGCCGCGCCGCACGGGCCCCTTCGGACGGCGACTGGGCGAGGTCCATGCTCGCCTTGACCCCGAAGGCCTCGAGGGACAGAGAGGTCTGGAGCCCCCGGGCGCCCTGCGCCAGCCGCTCCACCAGCCGGCCGCCCCCGCCCGGCGCCTCGCCGTTCTGCTTGAGGAACCGCCCGAGCGCCTTGACCGAGTCGGCCTTGTGGCCGCCGTCATGTGCGCCCTTGGCATGGTCGACCAGATGCCGAGCGGCGTGCACGGCGAACACATACCGCCAGATCAGCGCCTTGGCCGAGTCCCCCGGCAGCCCCTGCAGCTCGAACCGCCGGATCTCCTCCCCCGCGGCCTCGTCAGGGGTGACGAGTACTTTCCCGCCCCGGTGCCCGCCCTCGCCGTCGGACATCAACTGCATGCAAATGGCGCTCTTCCCGGACCCCTTGCGCCCGATGATCAGCATCTTGCGCCCGCTGAGCGCACCCCGGTACGCGGCGTTCGGCAGGAAGCCGCCGCGCAGCAACAGCCCCTCGGTTACGTCCCGTTCGGCGTCCTCACGCCCGAAGTGCAACTGCGCGAGCACTGGCTGGTCGGCCATCCCGTCCCCCTACGTCGTACTGATCCCCACGGTATCGGGACCCACCGACAACAGGGCTACGCCCACGCGAACTCGCACCACACCGCCTTCCCCGGCGCCCGCTCCCGCACCCCCCAGCCGTCACTCAACGCGGCCACCAGCAACAACCCCCGCCCGCCCTCGTCCCGGTCGTGGACGACGTGCGGCACACCGCCCCCGCTGTCGTGCACCTCGACGACCAGGGCGCTCACGTCGTATCGCAGGAACAGCCGCAACTGCCGTCCCGGCGGCACGCCGTGCAGCAGCGCGTTGGTCACCAGTTCGCTCACGCAGAGCAGTACGTCGTCCGCCCGCGGGGTCTCCGCGAGCCCCCAGCCGGCCAGGGTCTCGGCAGTGAAGCGCCTCGCGGCCTGCGCGGACCGGCGTTCGCGGCGGAAGAACCTCTCGCGCAGGAGCGGTAGTCGGGTCGTCTCGTTCACGGGACGAGGGTTGCGGAGAGTGACTAGCGTGGATCACTCGGTGAACCCGTACAGATTTTTTGTACGGGCTCGTACCCGGTGACGTACGTGTCCGGAGGGGGAGGGAGACCTTCATGAGCGCCAGGAAGCCGCCGCGGCCGAAGAACCTCACGTCCATGAAGATGCTGGGCAAACAACTCGGCACCGCGCGCCGCGCCGCGGGCCACACCCAGACCGCCCTCGCCGACCTCGTCCGCGTCGACGAGGAGACCATCGCGTCCATCGAGCAGGGCAGACGCACGCTGAAACCGGACCTGGCTGCGGTGCTGGACGAAGTCCTGGAGACCAAGGGGATGTTGGCGGCGGGGGTGGCCAACCTGCCGGACATCGACCAGTTCCCGATGTGGGCCGAGCTGTACATGGAGCATGAGCGGGAGGCCATCTCCCTCTCCTGGTACGACAACGCGGTCCTCCCGGGCCTCCTCCAGACCGACCTCTACGTCCGGGCCGTACTCCGCAACCGGGTTCCCGCGTACGACGAGGACGAGATCGAGACGCGTACGGCGGCCCGCCTGGAACGCCAGGAGATCCTGCACCGCAGGAATCCGCCGACGCTGAGCTTCATCGTGTGGGAGCCGGTGCTCCACATGCGGATCAGCGGGCAGGACGTTTGGAGGGAGCAGCTGCGACATTTGCGAGCGCTGACTGAACTCCCGTGCGTGTCGCTTCAGTTCCTGCCGCTGAACAGTCCGTACAACGCCGGACTCAACGGCCCCTTCACCCTCCTCGAAACACCGGACCACCAGCACCTCGCGTACACCGAGTCGCAACGCGGCAGCCAGTGGGTTTCCGACGCGGATGAGGTATCCAGGCTGGCGCGCAAATATGCGATGCTGCGGACACAGGCCCTGACCACACAGGACTCCAGGGATCTGCTCGACCGCCTGGTAGGAGAGCAATGAGCGCCGAAGCACTTCAGTGGTTCAAGTCGACCTACAGCGGCGATGAGGGCGGCCAGTGTGTCGAGGTAGCCGCCTGCCCCCACACCATCCACATCCGCGACTCCAAGAAGCCCGAGCCCACCCTCCAAGTCACCCCCACCACCTGGACCGCCTTCACCACCGCTCTCAAGTAGTGCCGTCGGCCATTGTCAGTGGCTCCCCCTACAGTCACTGACATGGCGACTCTTCCCAACCCGCTGCCCACCCTGGCGGCAGACCCGAGCGGCCGTTCGCTCGGACTCGGGCTCCCCCTCGGGAGACTGATCGACGAGACGAACGACGGCCCCTGGCACGAGCCGTTGCTGTGGCATGCCGAGTACGCCGCGTCCTCCGGCGCCTGGACCGCACTGGGCACCCCGGCCGCGCGAGCGGGTCTGCTGCCGGTGCTGATAGAGGCCGGCGGCAGCCAGGGCGGGCCGGACGAGTGGCAGTTGATGCCCGGGGAGATGTCGTACCCCGGGGACCACGACCCCGAGGAACTGCTCACGGAGTACTGGGCGTACGCGATCGAGGAGCCCGACGACCTCGACGAGATGATCGCCCCGTACGACGAGACGTGGCCCGGTCTGGCCCCGTCCCCGGAGTCCCTCCCCGCCGACCCCGACACCCGCGCCGCCGAGACCGCCGACGTGCTCCTCGACGAGGGCTCGTGGTTCAAGGAGCCCCGTCTCGCCCTGGTCCCGGCCCGCCGCAGCGCGGACATCCCGGCGGCCATCGGCTGGACGGGCCCCCTGAACTACGAGAACGACGTGGCCCGCCTCTGCGCGGTCCTCCGCTCCTGGGAGGACCGCTTCGGCATACGCGTCATCGCGCTCACCTGCGACCAGTTGGTCCTGTCCGTGGCCGCCCCGCCCACGACGAAGGACGAGGCGGAGGCCGTCGCCGCCGAACACTTCGCGTTCTGCCCGGACAACATCATCCAGGGGGACCACGAGACGTTGCGCGAGTACGCCGAGCAAGCGGTACTGGGGCAGCGGATCTGGTCCTTCTGGTGGGACTGAAAGGCAAACCAGAGGTCTCCCATGAGCAAATTCCCTTTCAATTCACCCCCTCCCGTCCCGACTCACTGAATCCGTCGCTAAACTCCCTTTTCGTTTGCGGTCCTTAACAGGGGGAGGGCGCTCAGCATGCCGGACGGCTTTTCCGTGGACCTCGGCGCGCTGCGCAAGGCCGCCTCTGGGATCAGCACCACACTGGACGCGATGGCCACCAAGAAGGTGAGCGACATCGACGTTCCCAAGGGCGACTTCGGGCACGACGAACTGGCCTCGGCGATCGTCGACTTCACCGACCGGTGGAACATCGGCGTCTCGCACCTGGCCTCCGACGGCTCCGAGGTCTCCGACCGGCTGAACCGCTGCGTCCAGAACTATGAGGCGGCCGAGGAGCACATCCAGCTCTCCACCAAGGGCATTCTCCAGTCGCCCTCCGGAACAGACCCGGGGGCGTCCTGATGGCCGAGCTCGGCGAGACGTCGGACCCCCGCGAGCTGGTCCCCGGCAACCCCGACTCCCTGACCACGACCGCACAGGCCCTGCTCGCCTACGGTGACGTCCTCATCGAGGCCGGCGAAGGACTGGCGAAGATCGACACCGAGGACGGCTGGCGGGGCCCGGCCGGGGACGCCTTCCGGGACCGTTTCCACGGCCAGCCCGCCCGGTGGACCGAGGCGGGCAACGAGTTCCACACCGCCGCGAACGCCCTCTACGACTACCTTCACACCCTGCGCGCGGCCCAGCAGCGCGCCGCCGACGCCATATCCCGGTACGCGCGCGGCGAAGCGGCCACCACCAACGCCAAGAACGCCCACGACCGGCAGGTCACCGAGGCGCGCGGAAAAGGGGACACCACCGAGATCCCGTTCAACGATCCCGGTGAAGCGGACCGTGCCGCCGCCCGCGCGGACCTCGACACCGCTCGCGGCAATGTGAACACCGCCGGACACACCGCGGCCGCGCTGGTGCGGAAGGCCACCGAGTCCGCCCCGGAGCGCCCGGGATTCTGGTCCAAGGTCGGTGACGTCCTCGGCGACGTGGGCGAGGGCCTGCTGAACGGCGGCAAGACCGTCGTCAACGACCTCGCCTCCTTCGGCAACGCCATGGTCCAGCACCCCGGCGACAGCGCGGCGATGCTCGGCGGCATGCTCCTGGCCGGCGTCAGCGCCGGCGGCGAAGGGCTCGGCGTCGCGCTGGACGCCACTGGGGTCGGTGCCATCGCCGGTGTGCCCCTCAACGTGGTCTCCGCCGCCGGGATCACCGCGGGCGTCGGCCTGGCGGGCGCCGGCGCCGTGGACCTCGCCCAGCACGCCACCAGCGACTCCCAGGTCGAACCCCTGCGCATGAACAGCGAGGGCTCCGGCACCGGCGGCTCCACCCAGCAGCCGGCCTCCGATCTGATCAAGAACGGGCAGCAGTACAAGGGCACCGGCGGGCGCGCGGGAAACAACCTGCCGGTGGAGAACGGCCCGAAGGACGGCACCCTCTACAAGACGGACCCGCAGACCGGAAAAGTCACCAACTACACGACCTACGACTCCGAGGGCCGTGCGGTGAAGCGGGTGGACCTGGAGGGCCGTCCGCACGGCGGGGTGGACACCCCGCACGTCGTAGAGTACGAGCGCAACACCAACCCGAAGACCGGTCAGGTCTTCGTGCGCCCGTCGAACGAAGTACGCGCCGCGTTCCCCTGGGAGATCCCGTGACCAGCAGCAAGCCGTCGTGGTCCGACCGGAGGCTGCCGGCCTTCTTCACCAGCTGGCGCACCGACTGGAAGAACGACGAACTCACCCCGGCCAACTACCTCGACTTCGAGGGCGGCCTGCGCTTCGTCCTGGCCGCGGCCTGGCTGTTCTGCCCCGAGACGGTGGAGTACCGCGGCGGGGTGTTCCTCAAAGAACAATTCCGTCAGGAGAACGTCGACAACTGGTTCACGAACCTGGGCGACGACAGGGAACGTGTCGAAGCGGTCACCAACCAGGTCAAGTTGTGGGACACCTTCGTCAACACTCCCCTGACGGACGACGATCAACTCGGCGAGGAACTGCCGCAACTCGCGCTCGCCCTGGGGGAATGCTGGCAGGGCGTCCTGTCCGCCCGGTACCCCGACCTGGAGATCACCGTCGAGGTCAGCGACGAGGAGGACGGCTCCTACGGCCCGACCGTGACCTTCTGGACCTCCCCGGCCGTCTCACCCTTCGGCTGACACGTCTCACACCCCGGCCCGGCCGCCCCGCAGTCCCTCCCCCAGCCTCCGCAGCCCCTCCCCGATCTCCTCCGGCGTCTGCGTCACGAAGCAGAGCCGCAGGGTCGAGCGGTCGGGGTCACCGGCGTAGAAGGGCGCCCCCGGGACGTAGGCCACATCCCGCGCCACGACCTGCGGCAGCAGCGCGGTCGTGTCGTACGAGGACGGGAGCCGTGCCCACAGGAACATGCCGCCCTCGGGACGCGTCCAGGCCGACCCCTCGGGCAGGGCCTCGGCCAGCCCCGCGAGCATGGCGTCCCGCCGCTCCCCGTAGACCTCCGCGACGCGCCGGACATGCGCGTCGAGGTCCCGGTCGGCCAGGTACCGGGCCGCGGCGAGCTGGTTGACGGTCGGGGTGTGCAGGTCGGCGGCCTGCTTGGCGACCGCGCAGGCCCGCCGCAGCCCACCGGGCGCGCGCAGCCAGCCCAGCCGCAGTCCGGGGGCCATGACCTTGGAGAAGGATCCGAGCAGCACGACCCGGTCGCGGACCTCCTCGTGGGCGGCGATCCACGGCACCCGCTCCCCCTCGAAGCGGAGTTCGCCGTACGGGTCGTCCTCGACGATCCACAGCCCGCACCGCGCGGCCACGGACGCGACCGCGGCCCTGCGTCCCTCCGACATGGTCCGCCCGGTCGGGTTCTGGAAGGTGGGCACGGTGTAGAGCAGCTTGGGCCGCTCCCGCACGACGAGTTCCTCCAGCGCCACGGGATCAGGCCCTTCGTCGTCCCCCGGCACGGCCACCACCCGCGCGCCCGCGAACCCGAAGGCCTGGAGAGCGGCCAGATAGCAGGGGCTCTCGACGAGAACCGTGTCCCCGGGCTCGATCAACGCGGTGGCGAGCAGCGACAGCGCCTGCTGCGAGCCGGTGGTGACGAGGACGTCGTCGGCGTCGGTGGCGAGCCCGCGCACCGACATCCGCTCCGCCAGGGCGGCCCGCAGCACGGGCTCGCCCTCGGTGGTCGAGTACTGCAGGGCCCGCTCGGGCACCTCTGCCAGCACGGCCCGGTAGGCGTCCGCGATCCCCTCGGCGTCGAACAGTTCGGGCGCCGGCAGTCCGCCCGCGAAGTTGATGACCTCGGGGCGGGCGGTGACGGCGAGGATGTCCCGTACCGGCGACCCACCGACCGACCGGGCCCGGGCGGCGAGCGGCGGCACGGAAGCGAACGTGGGCACCGTCATGACACGGCTCCTTCGACTGCTGACTGCTAGGACTGGTCAGCGCAGCCTAAGGAACTGAGTGGCACCTACAAGCACCTTTCCGCGATACGGACACAGCGCACTCGTGGCCCGCTCACGCCTTCGTGCCGGTCGCCCCGTAGACGTTGATGTCGTCGTCCGTGACGTCGTTGATGTCGCGGTAGCGGATCTTCTCGATGTCGTCGAGGGACTCGAAGTCCTCCGCGTCGATGGCGGGCGGCGCGGGCGCGGGCCCGGGGTGCCACAGATGCGCGGGCACCACACCGGGCTCGTCCAGCAAGACGCCCGGCACCTCGGTGAAGAACCGCTCCACCTCCTTCCTGGACCGGAACACGAAGGTGAACCCGCGCTCGGTGTAGGTGCGCTGGACCGCGCGGGCCGGCTCGGGGTGCATCTCGTCGGTCAGATGGCTGAGCACGATCCGGCTCCCCGCGGGCAGGGCCGCCACGAGCTCCCGCACGATCGGATAGGCCTCGTCGTCCTCGACGAAGTGCAGGATCGCGACCAGGCACAGCGCGATCGGCTGGTCGAAGTCCAGGGTCCTGGCGGCCTGTTCGAGGATCTGCGCGGGGCTCTTGAAGTCGGCGTCGATGTAGTCCGTACGCCCCTCGGGCCCGCTCGTGAGCAGCGCGCGGGCGTGCGCCAGCACCACCGGGTCGTTGTCGACGTACACGACCCGGGCGTCGGGCCGGATCCGCTGGGCGATCTGGTGGACGTTCTCCGCGGTGGGCAGCCCGGTGCCGATGTCGAGGAACTGCCGGATGCCGTCCCGCCCGGTCAGCCGGGCGACGGCCCGGCGCATGAAGTCGCGGTTGTGGCGCACGTCGAGGTAGCCGCGGGGGTTGGCGGCGAGCGCGGCGGCGGCCGCCTCGCGGTCGGCGGGGTAGTTGTCCTTGCCGCCGAGGAAGACGTCGTAGACGCGGGCCGGATGTGCCTTGGTGGTGTCGATCCTCTTGGCCAGTTCGGCCGGGTCCTGGCTCAGCGCGTCACCGGACATGGCGTCTCCCCTGTGCATGTGTCGGTCCTTCGACGGACAACCACCGCGATGGTCAAGAACCTAACTCCCCGGGCGACTTGATGGTGCCCGGTGCCCGAATCGCCCCTTCCCGCATCCCGCGGGACGTACTCGGGAAGGCACATCCGTGCAGGTCAACGCGGCTGCCGGTACGAGGCCGTCCCGAATTCCCCTGCCAGGTCTGGCGAATGCCCCAGCAGCCCCGCAACCTGATCCCATGCCCAGCCGACCCCACACCCCCCGCCTGCTCACCGCACTCGCCCTCGTCCTCCTCTCCCTCACCACTCTCACGGGCTGCAAGGACGGCCAGGGCGTCCGCGACGAGGGCCCGGCCGCGGACAAGGCGGCCGCGGTGAGCCCCGCGGAAAACCAGAAGGCCGCCCGGAACTGACCGGGCGGCCTCGAAGCGGAGCTACGGCATCACACGTGCGCGGGGGCCAGCTTCGGGTTGGGGCCGTACTTGTTGTCGCCCGGCTCGCCGTCCAGCACCGAGAAGACGAACAGGGTGATGCCGCCGACGAGCGGCACGAGGCCGAACAGGATCCACCAGCCGCTGCGGCCCGTGTCGTGCAGGCGGCGCGCGGTGACGGCGAGGCCGGGCAGCAGGAAGGCGAGGTAGGGGATCGCCACGAGCCAGGACTGCTTGCTGACGGCGCCGAGGATGGCGAACACGACGTAGATGATCCCGGCGAACAGCGCGAACATCCAGTATTCCTTGCGGCGCGCACGCCCGCTGAAGACCGCGTACTTCTTGAGTGCCTCGATGAACCAGCTCATGGTGGTGTCCCCCCATAGATCGCCGCTCGGAACCGTTCCGAATGGATCAGGCCAGGCGCAGAAGATATGGAGGATGTCGGGAACTCGTCAATTCAACGGATGTAAGCATTCCATCAAGCCGAGGGCTCGACGCAGCGCGACAAATCCACCGCATCCGGATGCGCATTACGGACACAACGCCAGAAGATCACCGGGCGAAGTGGGCGATGTTATCCGGACGTTGGCCGGAACGAGCTCAGCCCGTATCCGGACCGAGCTCGAACCGTTGCCGGGACACGCCGCCCCGCGGCTTCGTCAGCGGAGCTTCTGCGCCACCTCGGTGGCCCAGTAGGTGAGGATGTTCTGTGCTCCGGCCCGCTTGATTCCGGTCAGGGTCTCCAGGATCGCGCGGTCCCGGTCGATCCAGCCCTTCTCGGCGGCGGCCTCGATCATCGAGTACTCACCGGAGATCTGATAGGCGGCGACCGGCACGTCCACGGCGTCCGCGACCCGCGCGAGCACGTCGAGATACGGCCCGGCCGGCTTGACCATCACCATGTCGGCGCCCTCCTCCAGATCGAGGGCGAGCTCCCGCAGCGACTCCCGCACGTTCGCCGGGTCCTGCTGGTACGTCTTGCGATCCCCCTGCAACGACGAGGCGACGGCCTCCCGGAACGGACCGTAGAAGGCTGACGCGTACTTCGCCGTGTACGCCAGGATGGCCACGTCCTCCCGACCTATCTGGTCGAGCGCGTCCCGGATGACCCCGACCTGCCCGTCCATCATCCCGCTGGGCCCCACGACATGGGCGCCCGCGTCGGCCTGCACCTGGGCCATCTCGGCGTACCGCTCGAGGGTGGCGTCGTTGTCGACGCGCCCCTGGTCGTCCAGCACCCCGCAGTGGCCGTGGTCGACGGTCTCGTCGAGACACAGGTCGGACATCACGAGCAGGTCGTCACCGACCTCGGCCCGCACGTCCCGGATGGCCACCTGCAGAATCCCGTCGGGATCGGTCCCCGGCGTCCCGACCGCGTCCTTCTTCGACTCCTCCGGCACCCCGAAGAGCATGATCCCGGACACCCCGGCCGCCACGGCCTCCGCGGCAGCCTTCTTCAGACTGTCCCGCGTGTGCTGCACGACCCCGGGCATCGCCGAGATCGGCACGGGCTCGCTCGCCCCTTCCAGCACGAACGCCGGAAGGATGAAGTCAGCGGGGTGCAGCCGGGTCTCGGCGACCATGCGCCGCATGACGGGGTTGGTCCGCAGCCGCCGGGGCCGCGTGCCGGGAAAGGATCCGTACGTCGACATACCACCTACGCTACGCCCGCCCCGGGGGCACCTTTGCCGACGTCCTGTCGCCGGCCGGGCCCCGGGACGGGCGGTGGTCGTTCCTACGACTGGTGGTACGTGAAGGTACGGCCGTTCTTGGACTTCGGTACGTACACCTGGTGCCAGGTCCAGCCGGCCGGCGGACGGACGTAGTGGAACTCGACCGAGCTGTTGGTCTGCCACCAGTAGTTCGAGGCCGTGGTGCAGCCGTTGGCCGGGACGTCCCAGAACCGGGAGTTGACCCAGTCGCCCTGGTCGTTGTAGCCGACGAGGAAGAACTTCAGGGCGGCGTTGTTGTCGTTGCAGATCTGGATCTGCACGTTGGCGGTGGCGGCGCTGGCCGTCGCGGGCACCGCGAGGACGCCGGTGGCGGAGGCCAGGGCGAGCGCGGCGATGGTGAGCTTTCTGCGGAGGTTACCCATGTCGCTGGTGCCTTTCGGGGGAAGGACGAGGAGGGAGTGGGGGTGCTCAGCCGAGCAATCCGTTGGACCGCAGCCAGGTCCGCGCCGTGCCGGACGGGGATGCTCCCCCGTCGACGGAAGCGGCGAGTCCGGCCAACTGAGCTGTGGTCAGACGGGAGTTGAGGCGGGCAAGGGCCTTGCTCGCGGCCAGGCCCGCGTAGGGGGCGCCGATGAGCGGGAAGACGTGTTCGGGGGGCAGGGCGTTCTTCGGATCGGTCAGCACGACCAGGCCGTCCCGGGTGATGACGGGGTCGGTACCGCGCAGGACCAGGACGTCGGCGGTGGCCCAGGCACGGGTCTCGGTGAGGTGGGTGCCGTAGGCCTTCCGCAGCGAGGCGACCGACGGGGCGTCCGGATCGCCGGAGGCGGGGCCGCCGAGGGTGAGGCGGCCGGCCTTCGCGAGGTCGGCGAGGGTGCGCAGGCCGTGCGTGCGGGCGGTGGCCCGGGTGACCGCGAGGACGACGCCGTTCTGTGCCCGCGCGGGTGGCAGGGCGTCGATGCCCGGGGGCAGGGCCATGCTGAGGGTGGCGGCCATGTTGCCGGGCAGGGTCTGGCCGGCGGGCAGGGCGCGCAGCGTCGAGGTCTCGTAGGCGGGCGCGAGGCCGATCCGCCCCTCCGCCACGGCCCGCGTGGTGGCGGCCGGAGAGGAATAACGGGCGCTCGCCATGCGCGCCTTCACCCCTGCGTCGGCGAGCAGTTCGCCGTACAGGGCTGCCACGACCCGGCTCTCGGCCGAACCGTCGGTGCCGATCACCAACGGTCCGGCGTCATCCGCGTAGGCGGTCGCGGTGTTTCCCTTCGCCGCGCCGCCGCAGCCCGCCAGGAACAGCAGCGAGCAGAGGACGGCCGCGACAGCGGCACGCGGACGAAGACGACTGTCTGGCATCACGGAACACCACTTCTTGTGGGGGCGGGCGACCCGGCACGGTCCGTTGCCTGCGCCGGGCCGCCCGCTGTCCTACGGGACGGTTCAGCCGCAGTGCGCGGCGCGCTCGCCGGACGTCATCTGCGCGTCCTTGAAGTTGACGTAGCCGTTCTGGGGGTGGTCCTGGTCCCAGCCGGCCGCCTGGTAGTTGTTGATGTACCAGATGTAGTGGCCGTAGTAGCGCTTGCCGAAGTGGAGCTCGTACCAGCCCTTGGCCTTCTGCTTGGAGGTGCCGCGCTCGAGCCAGCCCTTGTATCCGGGGCGGACGTTGACCGTCTTGGTTTCGGAGTCGGTGTGCGAGGTCGTCCAGGAGTGGGAGTACGACAGCTCGACGGAGGCCTTGTAGACCTTCCAGAACTCCACCCCCGCCTCGATCGCCACGCCGACCGTGTTGGTGGCGGAGGTCGTGTCCGACCAGTTGACGGTGTGCTGGTTGGTCTCGTGGCCGCAGTTGAACGCGGTGGAGCCCACCTGGTGCTTCGGGCCGGTGTACGCGGTGTAGCTCTGCGGGTGGAACTTGCACACGTCGGCCGAGCCGCAGGCCTGGAGGAGCTGTGCGACAGAGGGGCTGCTGTCGGCGTAGGACTGCGGGGCCGCCATGAGGGAGGCGCCCAGGGCGAGGGCCGCGACGGCACCGGCGCTGCGGGCGAGGCGGCGGGAGGGGGTGGTGGAGCGGGGCGCAAAACGCATCGAATACTCCAGTGGAGACGGCTTCCCACTGCGGGGAAGCCCGGCTGAGGACATTCCGGGAATTGCTGCGCTTCTTTGTTTTGCCGGCCCTCGGGGGTGTGAGGGCCGGCACGGCGGGACCGCGCCACTACCGCACCGGGGGGAGTCGGCAGCGGTGGAGCGGACCGCTCGACCTCCACTTTCGGAGCCCCGGAGTTGTTGATCAATGCAGGTCAGAGGGGTAAACAATGCGATCGGCGACCTTACCGTCGGGTAGGTCGCCGATCGGTGTCACCTGTGTTTCCGTGCCGGGGCCGGCATGGTCCGGGGGGTCGGCGGATTTCCTTCGGCCCGCTTTTTCGTCCTCTGGTTCTCGCCCGAACCCGCCCGGTTCCCACCCGTGCGATGTTCCGCCCGGGGCCGGGGATCGGGGGCGGGCGTGGGCTTCGCCTCGTCGGCGGCGCCCGGGAGCACGGCCACCGCCGGTGACGGTGGCGACGGCGTGCGGGCCGGCTCGACAAGGCCGGGGCCCGCCTCGGTCGCGGACTGCGCGGACCCGTCGTCCGGGCGAGGCCCGTCACAAAGGGGCCGGTAGGACATGCCGGGGAGGTAGCGCCGCCACTCGGCGACGGTCAGGGACCGCCGCCCCGCGCGGACACAGAGCCGGGCGGCGACCTGCGCGGGGCCTACCGGGTAGGCCTGGACGGAGACGTGCGGCCCGGCGGCGTAGAGGTAGCCGTCGGAGCCGAAGGCCAGGGAGTCGATCACGTCACCCGAGGTGGCCGGGCTGTCGCCCAGAAGCCGGTTCGTCCTGAGGTCCCACAGCCGCAGGGCTCCCGAGCCGTAGGCGACGGCGAGGGTGCTGCCGTCGGGGACGAAGGCCAGGGCGGTGATCCGCGCGCAGGCGGCGCAACCGGCGACGGCGGAGGGCGCGGGGATCACGGCCCCCGGGTCACGGTCCGTTCCGGTGTCCCGCACGGTGACGGTGCCGAAGGCCCCGCCCGTCGCCACATGGATGCCGCCGGTGCTGACCGCGAGCTCGTACGTCCGTCTTCCGTCGATGAACGAGGGGTGCGGGTCGGGACCGACGGGCGCCATGGCCATGCGGCCGGCGAAGCCCGCGGCCATGGCCTCCTTGACCACGGCCTTCGGATCGTCCGACCGCGCCCACGGGACCCCGTGCGAGGTGTCCCACATCCGCCCGACGAGCGAGCCCGCGGGTGTGCTCCAGCCGACCAGCAGCTTCCGGCCGCGCGCGGTGAGGACGATCGCACGGGCCGTGGACGCGGCCGGACCCGTCACGGTGAACGAGGTGCCCCCGCGGCCTGCCGATGAGACCTCGCGGACGGCGAACCGAGCGGTGGGCACGGGTCCGGACACCCCGGTGGTGCCGTAGGCGATGCTGCTGCTGTCCGGGCTGAAGGCCAGCAGGGGGTGGGAGGCGTCGGCGGGGTCGGTGGCCAGGCGGGGGAAGGGCAGGTCGGCGACGACGCGGGCGGAACGGGTCTCCTGGAGACGGAGCCGGTAGCCCGCCGCGATCCGCTCCGCGGTCGCGAGGAGCCGGCCGTCCGGACTGAGCGTTACGGCGTCCGCGGGCCGTGCGCGCCACGGGGCGGCCAGGACGGAGCCGAGGTCGAGCGAGTGCACGGTGCTGCCCGTCAGATAACGCAGGGTCCGCCCGGTGGGGGCCCAGGCGAGGGCGGTGACGGAGCTGCCGGGCCCCGGCCGGCGCAGCACCGGCAGCCGGGCTGCCGCGATCCGCCAGACGGTGACGCCACCGGGGCCGGACGCCGCCAGGAACGCGCCGTCCGGCGTGAAGGCGAGGTGCCCGGTGGCCGGCCCGGCGAGGTCGGCGAGTTGTCGTCCGGTGGCCGTGTCCCAGACGCGGACGCCGGTGTCCGTGGCCACGGCGAGCCGGGCGCCGCCCGCGCCGAAGACGACGGTCCCCGAGGAGCAGTCCGCCGCCCTCGCGGTCCCCCAGTCACCGGGCCTGGCCACCTTGCTCGTGGTGTCCCACACCTCCGGCGGCCGGCCCGGCCGGCAGACCGCCACCAGCGAGTCGTCCGGTGAGGGGACGGGAGAGGCGTCGCCCCCCGCCTCGAACAGGGTCCGACCACCGTCGACGGCACGCAGCCGCACCTCGGGGTCCGGCCCGTGGTCCCGTACGACATAGCTGTGTCCGTCGGCCCCGAAGCCGAGGACCCGGCCATCCGTCCCGGGATGACCGGTACCGGCCCCCGGGGTCAGGGGCCACAGGCGCCCGCCGCCGGTGAGCAGGGTCCGGCCCGCCGGGTCCGCCTCCGCCACCCGGCCGTCCGGCAGCGGACCCGATCCGATGGCGCGGTGCGTGGCCACGTCCCAGGAGGACCAGGTGCCGGTCCCCGCCACCAGCAGGGTGCGGCCGGAGTCGACGAGGAAGGCGCGGTCGTCGTCACCGAGCACCGGGCCGGTCAGGACGTCGTCCTCGGGTTCGGCGAGTGTGCTGATCAGGGCCGCGCGGCTGACCGGGGAGGGGTCGAGCCGCCAGGAGGCGACGCTGAGCAGGGCGGCGGTGCGGGGATCGACCGCCTGGGTCTCAGCGGCGAGGGCGGCGGCCTCCAGCGCCGTGGCGCGGATGTTCTGCAGTTCGGCCGCGTTGCCGCGCTGCCAGGCGATGTGCGCGGCGAGAAGCGCGCCCACCACCACGACAGTGCACGCCACCGCCAGTGACCGCATCCGCCGTTGTATCCGCCTCGCCTTCCAGCGCTCCATGGAGTCGGCGACCCGGGAGGCGCTGAGGAAGGCCCGTTCCCGCCCGGTGAGGTCATGGTCGCTGGTACCCCGGTCGAACAGCAGGTCGGCCACGGCGAGCTGGGTTCCCCGGTAGAGGCTGCAGGGGTCGTGGTCGCGCTCCGTCCAGAGCCGCGCGGCCTCGCTGAGGCGCCGGTGCTCCCGCAGCCGTTCCCGGTTCGTCTCGATCCACGCCTGAAGCCTCGGCCAGTGCGTGATCAGGGCCTCGTGGGCGAGTTCGACGTTCCCCTCGTCCAGGAGGACGAGCCGGGCACCGGCGAGCCGGTCGAGGACGACAGGCAGCTCGGGGTCGGGCCACTCGCGCAGATCGGCGAGGCTGACCGGGCGACGGGTGTCGGTGCTGCCCTCGCCGGGGGTGATGAGCGCCTGCAGCAGCCGCCGTGCGGTGGCGGCTTGAACGGCTGTGAGTCGGCCGTAGACCTCCTCGGCGGCCGCGGCGATCGCGCCGTTGATGCCGCCCGCCGCCTCGTACGCGGCGAGTGTCAGAACGCCGCTGGTGCGTCTTCGCCAGGTCTCCCGCAGGGCCTGCGAGAGCAGCGGCAGCGCGCCGGGCCGGTCCGCGGCCTCCTCGACGATCCGGGCGGTGAGCTCCCGCTCCACCCGCAGCCCCGCCGCCGTGGCCGGCTTGACCACCGCCTCCTGCAACTCCGCCCGGGTCATGGGCCGGACGGCCAGGGCGTGGTGCCGCAGCGCGTGGGCCAGACCGTCGTGCTGTGCGCACCGCGGGAGAAAGCTTCCGCCCACCGCGATCACCACCCGCAGGCGGCTCGCCGGTTCAGCGGCGGCCAGGAGCCGGTCCACGAACCGCCAGCGGTCGGTCCGGTCCCGGCACAGCGTGAAGATCTCCTCGAACTGGTCCACCACCACGAACCGTTCCGGCCCGTCCGGCGCCGGATCGAGCAGCCGCTCGTGGGTGGCGGCGGGCCGGGTCCCCGGCGTGATCAGCCGGAGTTCCATGTCGCAGTCCCGTTCCCGGATCAGGGCGTCGAGACGCGGCAGCAGCCCGGCTCGCAGAAGGGAGGACTTCCCGCTGCCCGAGGTGCCGTGCAGCACCGCGAACCGGTGGTCCACCACCAGCCGCAGCGCTTCCTCGGCCAACCGGTCCCGTCCGAAGAACAGGTCCCGGTCACCCGGCTCGAACCTGGCCAGCCCCTGATAGGGCGAGTCCGCCTCCTCCGCCCCCTGCGGCGCCGCCTCCTCGGCGACGGCCTCCCGACGGCGCTCCCACTCGTCCGGATCCGCGCCACAGGCCCGGGCGTACGCCCGTACCACCGCGGCCGAGGCGAGCCGCTCGCCGGAGGCGGCCCGCGACAGGGCGGTCACGGAGAGGCCGGTGCGCTGGGCCATCGTCCGGTACGACGGTGATCCGCCGTCCCTGCGAAGCGACCGCAGCTCGTGCGCGAAGCGCTGTACGGGCCCGGCGCCGGGGTCCACTGGTCGTTCGGGCCGGCCCAAGACGCCACCTCACCTCAGGACACACATCGGCGCAGCAAGCGATTTCCTTGTACTTTAAAGTACCGGGGCGGAAGTATCCACAGCATCCGAACCCGTGATGGGCACAGCCCTGCGTGACCTGGCCAGGTGGTCACGGCAGAAGCGAAGGGTCCGCCCTGAGCCGCCCGTCACCCCGGTGGAGCAGGGGATCCGAACGGCCCAGGGCAGACCCGAGTCAGGTGGTACGACGACGCCTGGCCCCCGGCCGCCGCTCACTCGGCCGTGTCACGGGGTCCCCCGCCTCCAGGGCGGCTGCACGCCGCCGCAGCCCGAAGTCGGCCAGCGCCTCGGCCAGCTTGTGCACGGACGGCTCGGGAGCCATGACATCGACCCGAAGCCCGTGCTCCTCCGCGGTCTTCGCCGTAGCCGGCCCGATACACGCGATCACGGTCACGTTGTGCGGCTTCCCGGCGATACCCACCAGGTTCCGCACGGTGGACGACGACGTGAAGAGCACGGCGTCGAACCCGCCCCCCTTGATCGCCTCCCGGGTCTCCGCGGGCGGCGGCGAGGCGCGCACGGTCCGGTAGGCGGTGACGTCGTCGACCTCCCACCCGAGCTCGATGAGCCCGGCGACCAGCGTCTCGGTCGCGATGTCGGCACGCGGCAGGAACACCCGGTCGATCGGATCGAAGACGGGGTCGTACGGCGGCCAGTCCTCGAGAAGACCGGCGGCCGACTGCTCACCGCTCGGCACCAGATCGGGCTTCACACCGAAGGCGATCAGCGCGTTCGCCGTCTGCTCCCCCACCGCGGCGACCTTGATCCCGGCGAAGGCCCGGGCGTCGAGCCCGTACTCCTCGAACTTCTCCCGGACGGCCTTGACGGCGTTGACCGAGGTGAAGGCGATCCACTCGTAGCGTCCGGTGACGAGCCCCTTGACCGCCCGCTCCATCTGCTGGGGCGTGCGGGGCGGCTCGACAGCGATCGTGGGCACCTCGTGCGGCACGGCGCCATAGGACCTGAGCTGGTCGGAGAGCGAGGCAGCCTGCTCCTTCGTGCGCGGCACGAGAACCTTCCAGCCGAACAGCGGCTTGTTCTCGAACCACGACAGCTGGTCGCGCTGGGCTGCGGCCGAGCGCTCACCGACCACGGCTATCACCGGCCGCCCGCCCTCGGGCGAGGGCAGCACCTTGGCCTGCTTGAGCGTCTGGGCGATGGTGCCCAGGGTGGCCGTCCAGGTCCGCTGACGCGTGGTCGTACCGGCGACGGTGACGGTCATCGGGGTGTCGGGCTTGCGCCCGGCCGCGACCAGTTCGCCGGCGGCGGCGCCCACGGAGTCCAGGGTCGTCGACACGACCACGGTCCCGTCCGACACCCCCACCTCCGTCCAGCACCGGTCGGAGGCCGTCCGCGCGTCCACGAACCGTACGTCCGCGCCCTGCGCGTCCCGCAGCGGGACACCGGCGTACGCCGGCACGCCGACGGCCGCGGCCACACCGGGCACGACCTCGAAGGGCACGCCCGCGCGGGCGCAGGCCAGCATCTCCTCGGCGGCGTACGCGTCGAGCCCGGGGTCCCCGGACACCGCACGCACGACCCGCCTGCCGCCCCGCGCGGCCTCCATGACAAGATGTGCCGCATCCCGTACAGCGGGGACAGGAGCGGTTGTTGACGTGCCGTCAACGACTGTCAGTTGGGGCGCGCCCGTGCCCGGACCCGGAGCCGAAGGCGACTCCGTGTCCGTGTCCACGACGGCGACGCCCGACCGAGCGTGGACGCGCACGACGTCGAGCACCTCGTGCCCGGCGACGAGAACGTCCGCGTTCGTGAGCGCCTCGACGGCGCGCAGAGTCAGCAGTCCCGGATCTCCGGGTCCGGCACCCAGGAAGGTGACGTGCCCGTGTTCAGGACCGGCGGGAAGAGTGGTGGGGCTCACTGTGCTCGCTCCCCCATCAGACCGGCCGCGCCCTGGGCAAGCATCTCGGCCGCGAGTTCACGGCCGAGCGCCATTGCCTGGTCGTACGTCTCGGGCACGGGACCGGTGGTGGACAACTGCACCATGCGCGAGCCGTCGGTGGTGCCGACGACGCCTCGCAGGCGCATTTCCTTGACAATCTGCCCGTCGGCCAGCAGGTCGGCCAGCGCGCCCACAGGGGCGGAGCAGCCGGCCTCCAGGGCGGCGAGCAGTGACCGCTCGGCGGTCACGGCGACCCGTGTGAACGGGTCGTCGAGCTCGCCGAGCGCTGCGATCAGGTCCGCGTTGTCCGCGGTGCACTCGATCGCGAGTGCTCCCTGGCCGGGAGCGGGCAAAACCGTGTCGACCGAGAGGAAATCGGTCACTTCGTCGATCCGGCCGATGCGCTGCAGCCCAGCGGCTGCCAGCACCACCGCATCCAGCTCACCATCGCGCACGAACCGCATCCGGGTGTCGATGTTCCCCCGGATCGCAACCGTCTCGATATCAAGTCCGTGCGCGCGGGCGTACGCGTTCAGCTGCGCGGTCCGCCGGGGCGAACCGGTACCGATGCGGGCGCCCGGGGGCAGGTCGGTGAACTTCAGGGCGTCCCGGGCGACGATCACGTCCCGCGGGTCCTCGCGCTCGGGGAGCGCGGCCAGCACCAGCTCGTCCGGCTGCCCGGTCGGCAGGTCCTTCAGCGAGTGCACCGCGAAGTCGACCTCGCCCTTGAGCAGGGCCTCGCGCAGCGCGGTCACGAAGACACCGGTGCCGCCGATCTGCGCGAGCGCCTCCTTGGATACATCGCCGTACGTGGTGATCTCCACGAGCTCGACGGGCCGCCCGGTCACCTGGCTCACGGCTTCCGCCACCCGCCCGGACTGGGCCAGGGCGAGTTTGCTCCGCCTGGTCCCGAGCCGTAGCGCCTTGGTACTCATGACGAGCCTCGGTCTTTCTCATCGGTGGTGCTGTCCTCGGCGCGGGAGACGGCGGCCACCGTCTCGGGGTCGAGGTCGAACAAGGTCCGCAGCGCGTCCGCGTACCCGGCACCGCCGGGCTCGGCAGCGAGCTGCTTGACCCGTACGGTCGGCGCGTGCAGCAGCTTGTCGACCACCCGCCGCACGGTCTGCGTGATCTCACTGCGCTGCTTGTCGTCGAGACCCGGCAGCCGCCCGTCGAGCCGGGCGATCTCACCGGCGACGACGTCGGCGGCCATGGTCCGCAGCGCGACCACGGTCGGTGTGATGTGCGCGGCCCGCAGCGCCGCCCCGAAGGCGGCGACCTCGTCGGCGACGATACGGCGGACCTGGTCGACGTCGGCCGCCATGGGAGCGTCCGCCGAAGCCTCGGCGAGCGACTCGATGTCGACGAGCCGCACGCCGCCCAGCCGGTGCACGGCGGGGTCGATGTCCCGGGGCATGGCGAGGTCGAGCAGGAAGAGCGAGGGGGTCGGCCGCGGGATCTCGGCGACGGGCTCGGGCCTGCGCCGCTCGGGAACCCGCCCGAGGGCAGCGGCGGTGGCCGCGAGCGCGGCGATGGCGTCGGCCTCCTGCACGGGATCGACGACGGCCACGGACCCCTGCGGTCGAGGCGCGTTGTCCACCCAGGCGGCGTGCTGCTCCAGCTCGGAAGCGGCCATCCCGGCGACGGCGGCTTCCCCGAGCACGGAGAACCCGGCGGTGGCGGGCATCGGAGGCAGGTCCAGAGGACAGTTTTCCTCCGTCCCGTGGTCCGCGGGCAGTCGTGCCGCCTGGGCGGCTCCCGACCCGAAGCGGGACGGCACCTCGCCGGCGCCGGGCTGCGGGTCCAGCCCCCGCCCGGCGGCAACAGCCTCAGCCGACAGAACAAGCCCGGTGGCCCCCGTGCACGACACCACGACATCGGCACGTGTCAGCTCGTCCGACACCGAAGCCATCGGTACCGCACGGGCCAGCACGTCCGAGTCGGCCGCGTCATTGAGGATCTCCGCAAGCCGCTCGGCCCGCTCAGCGGTCCGGTTGGCGACCACGATCTCCGCCACCCCGACCCGCGCCAGCGTCGCCGCGGCCAGCGAGGACATGGACCCGGCCCCGATGACCAGCGCCTTCTTGCCGAGCGCCCAGTCCTGCACCGCCGTACCGGAAGCCAACTGCTCCAGCCCGAACGTCACCAGCGACTGCCCGGCGCGATCGATCCCCGTCTCGGAGTGCGCCCGCTTCCCGACCCGCAGCGCCTGCTGGAACAGGTCGTTCAGCAGCCGCCCGGCGGTGTGCAACTCCTGCGCCCGGGCCAGGGAGTCCTTGATCTGCCCGAGGATCTGCCCCTCCCCGACGACCATGGAGTCGAGCCCGCAGGCCACCGAGAACAGGTGATGGACGGCCCGGTCCTCGTAGTGCACGTAGAGATAGGGAGTGAGCTCGTCCAGCCCCACCCCGCTGTGCTGGGCGAGCAGCGTGGACAACTCGGCCACACCCGCGTGGAACTTGTCCACGTCGGCGTACAGCTCGATCCGGTTGCAGGTCGCGAGCACCGCGGCCTCCGCGGCCGGCTCCGCGGCGACGGTGTCCTGGAGCAACTTCATCTGCGCATCGGCATGCAGTGCCGCCCGCTCCAGCACGCTGACCGGCGCGCTGCGGTGGCTCAGCCCGACGACGAGGAGACTCATGCCGGCATCACGGCGGGTACGTCCCCGTCGGGCCCTTTGTCGGCGGAGTCGCTGCGGCCGGCGACGACCGGACCGGCGCCGTCGGAAGCGGCGGCGGCCTCCTCACCGGCCTTGCGCTGCTCGTGGAAGGCGAGGATCTGCAGCTCGATGGAGAGGTCGACCTTGCGCACGTCGACGCCGTCCGGCACGGAGAGCACGGTCGGCGCGAAGTTCAGGATGGAGGTGACCCCGGCGGCCACGAGCCGGTCGCAGACCGGCTGGGCGGCACCGGCGGGGGTCGCGATGACACCGATCGACACGCCGTTGTCCTCGATGATCTTTTCCAGGTCGTCCGAGTGCTGCACCGGAATGCCCGCGACCGGCTTGCCCGCCATCGCCGGATCGGCGTCGATCAGCGCCGCGACCCGGAATCCGCGGGACGCGAAGCCGCCGTAGTTGGCGAGAGCCGCGCCGAGGTTGCCGATACCGACGATCACAACCGGCCAGTCCTGGGTGAGCCCCAGTTCACGGGAGATCTGGTAGACGAGATACTCGACGTCGTAGCCGACACCGCGCGTTCCGTAAGAACCCAGGTAGGAGAAGTCCTTGCGCAGCTTCGCGGAGTTGACCCCCGCGGCGGCCGCGAGCTCCTCGGAGGAGACCGTGGGTACCGAGCGCTCCGACAGTGCGGTCAGAGCGCGGAGGTACAGCGGAAGCCTGGCGACGGTGGCCTCGGGAATCCCTCGGCTACGGGTCGCCGGTCGGTGAGTTCGGCCAGTTGCCACGGTGCTCCTGCGGGTAGAGCGGGGCTGTAGGCGGTCACACGTCCCCGGACCGCCCCGTCGAAAGCAGGCTATGTCTTTGTGAACGCGTGCACAAAGATGGTGTCCGATTTGCCCGGCCAACGTGACCGGGGTCACGCGCGTCTCTCTCGGAGGCAAAACCGCACACTTCCCTCATCAATCCCGCCCCCGAGGCCACTTCGCCATCGATCCTAAACGGTCAGGGCCTGACGGAGGCGGCCCTCGTCCACCCGCCAGAAAGTGTGCTGCTCCCCGTCGACGAGGACCACCGGGATCTGCTCCCAGTACTGATCGTGGAGTCGAGGATCCTCGTCAATGCTCTTCTGCTCCCACGGAACCCCGAGATCTCCACACACCTTCTCGATCACGGCCTGGGCGTCGTCACACAGATGACAGCCCGGCTTGCGGATGAGCGTGACGAGCCGTTCCTCGGGAAGCCTGGCCGCCCTGCGGCCGAAAATAGGACTCATGCCGGCCATTCTCGCCCTTGTTTAACGGCACGGTCCCGGAGTGTTCACACCCTTCAAACCTCTCGACTCCGGAACCACCGAACAAACTGGCTATGCTCACGCCATGGCCGCTCTCGGATGGCTCACTCCCCGTAGGCGCTCCGCCACGGCGCGAAGTGTGTTGGCAGGCGAGGCTTCGGCGGAGGCTGCGCGCAAGTCCTCCCAGGAGGTCGAGCAGACCCTCGGTACGGAACCGGAGTCACAGTTCCCGGTACTGGGCGACGACAAGGCCGCCGCCTTCTTCGACCTGGACAACACGGTGATGCAGGGCGCCGCCCTCTTCCACTTCGGCCGCGGCCTGTACAAACGGAAGTTCTTCGAGACCCGCGACCTCGCGAAGTTCGCCTGGCAGCAGGCGTGGTTCCGCCTGGCCGGCGTCGAGGACCCCGAACACATGCAGGAGGCCCGTGACTCGGCGCTCTCCATCGTGAAGGGCCACCGCGTCGCCGAGCTCCAGTCGATCGGCGAGGAGATCTACGACGAGTACATGGCCGAGCGCATCTGGCCGGGCACGCGCGCGCTGGCACAGGCGCACCTGGACGCCGGCCAGAAGGTGTGGCTGGTCACGGCGGCCCCGGTGGAGATCGCCCAGGTGATCGCCCGCCGCCTCGGTCTCACCGGCGCGCTCGGCACGGTGGCGGAGTCGGTGGACGGCGTCTACACGGGCAAGCTCGTCGGCGAGCCCCTGCACGGCCCCGCGAAGGCGGAGGCGGTCCGCGCCCTGGCGGCGGCGGAGGGGCTCGACCTGTCGCGCTGCGCGGCGTACAGCGACAGCCACAACGACATCCCGATGCTCTCGCTGGTGGGTCACCCCTACGCGATCAACCCGGACACCAAGCTCCGCAAGCACGCCCGCCGACTGGACTGGCGGCTGCGCGACTACCGCACGGGCCGCAAGGCGGCGAAGGTCGGCATCCCGGCGGCCGCGGGCGTGGGAGCGGTGGCGGGCGGCACGGCTGCGGCGATCGCCCTGCACAAGCGCCGCCGGTAACCAGGCAAACACACCAATCCCCGGGTTTTGTACGCGTAACCCCGTGTGCAGGCACATTGGCTGCACACGGCCACAACACGCCCCGTTCTCTGACAGAACGCGACCGTTTTCGATCAACAACCGGTCACTCTGTGGTACTTGAAGGGCCCCCAATCGGTTACGGAAGCGACGTAATCGATGAATAGAGCAACTGGGTGTAGCAGCGCCTGCACTAAGCGTTATTCTCCTCAGACGCAATCCGGTACCTCTCCGTCGCTACGACGGGTGAACGGTCCCGCACTGCACGTGATGGAAGCTCTGCCTCTGGGAGTCCCGTGTACCCACACGTCGGGGTTGACGCCTCGGGCCTGGCTACGCTGCGCGCAACGGTCCTCGACCTGTTGCGCGGCTTCGTCCCCACCGCGTACGCCGTCCCCGCCCTCGCCGTAGCCGCGGCACCGGTCGGCCCGTGCTATGCACTGGCCGACGGTTCCGCGGCCGTCGGCAGACGAGGGCGTTCGACCGGTGCCGCACCGGCCCGCCGTCCCGCCGCGGACAGCGACAGCGCCCGCATGATGGACCTGGTCGAACGCGCCCAGGCCGGCGAGGCCGACGCTTTCGGCCGCCTGTACGACCAGTACAGCGACACGGTGTACCGGTACATCTATTACCGGGTAGGAGGTAAGGCCACCGCCGAGGACCTGACGAGCGAGACGTTCCTGCGTGCGCTCAGAAGGATCGGCACCTTCACATGGCAGGGCCGCGACTTCGGCGCCTGGCTCGTCACCATCGCGCGCAACCTCGTCGCAGACCACTTCAAGTCGAGCCGGTTCCGACTGGAGATCACCACCGGCGAGATGCTCGACGCCAACGAGGTCGAGCGCTCACCCGAGGACTCCGTCCTGGAGTCCCTCTCCAACGCCGCGCTGCTGGACGCCGTCCGCCGGCTCAACCCCCAGCAGCAGGAGTGCGTGACCCTCCGCTTCCTCCAGGGCCTCTCCGTCGCCGAGACCGCCCGGGTGATGGGCAAGAACGAGGGCGCCATCAAAACCCTCCAGTACCGGGCCGTCCGCACCCTGGCCCGACTCCTCCCGGACGACGCCCGCTGAGAGCGCACGCCCGGTAATCGCCAACTCGCTCTCGGTGAAAGTCCGTTGACTCCGCGATCCGATCATCCGCAGTGCGTAACCCAAGTGCCACGCCACTCGTTGTGCGGGATGCAGGCTCCCTGTGGTCACTCCCTGGCCGACTCCGATCACTCGATCGGGTGCTTGTGCTCAGGGTGTGCAACCCTCAGGACCCCCTGGGGAGTCGACCGTCATGACGAGAGGAGGTGCCGCCAGTGATCGCGAACGTATCGGCGCACCGGCGGGCGAACGCCTTCGCCCAGGCCCTGGAGGAGCAGTCCGACCGGGAACCGGCGGCCGAGCAGTCCGAAGGACCAGCTCCGGCCGCCGCGGAACACCCCGATCCGGGCCGTCTGTTGGCCCTCGCGGAGTGTCTCGGCGAGCTGCCCAGGCCTGAGCTGGACCCCGAGGTCAAGGTCGTCCAGCGAGCCCAGCTGGTGGCCGCGATGGAGGCCATGCTGCTGGAGGGCGACGGGGCGGAACCCGCGGTCCCCGAACAGCGCTCCCATCGGGCCAAAGGCACCCACCGGGCGAGTCCGCTCGGGAAACTGCGACCGCGTTCCCGGCTCACCAAGGGCCTGGCCGCGGGCGGCCTGAGCGTCGGAGTCGCCGCCGGAGCCTTCGGCGGAGTGGCCGCGGCCAGCTCGGACGCCCTGCCCGGGGACTCGCTGTACGGCCTCAAGCGCGGCATCGAGGACTTCAAGCTCACCTACCTGTCCGACGGGGACGACGAGCGCGGTGTCGCCTACCTCGACCAGGCCTCCACCCGGCTGAACGAGGCCCGCCGCCTGATGGAGCGCGGCCGGGGCGGTCACCTCGACCACGAGTCCGTGGGCGAGATCCGCCGCGCGCTGTCCGGCATGCAGCACGACGCCTCCGAGGGCCACCGACTGCTGCACGAGGCGTACGAGCACGACCCGAACTCCCTGGGCCCCATCCAGGCCCTCTCCAGTTTCTCGCGCTCGCACCGCGAGGCCTGGGGGGCGCTCCGCGACCGGCTGCCCGTCCAGCTCGGCGACGTCAGCGACCAGGTGTCCGAGGTCTTCGACGCCATAGACGAAGAGGTCGCGCCGCTCCAGTCCCTGCTCCCCGAACCCCCGGCCCGTGGCGGCGGACCGGGACAGCAGCAGGGCGCCGGGCCGACGTCCTCGGACACCTCGACCGGCTCGGGCCGCTCCAAGGCCCCGGGTGGCACCGGCGGCTCCTCGGAGCACACCGGCAGCAGCAGCCCGAGCAAGTCGACCCCGTCCGGCAGCCAGGACGACGGCCTGCTCGGCGGCAACACCGGCGGCCTCCTCGACCCCCCGAAGGACACCGGCACCGCCACCCCGACGTCCCCGGCCCCCTCGGCCGACCCGGACGTCACCCTCCCGCCCCTCCTCCCGGGCCTCCTGCCCGGCCTGGGCATCAACGGCGAGGACGCGAACTAGCTCTTCCGGTACGACGGTGGGGGCGCCCTTCCTGCAAAGGGCGCCCCCACCGTCGTACCTTGATCACCCCGTCAGAAGAACACCGACCGCCGCTGCACCAACAGCTTGTAGAGCGTGTGCTGGATCTGTTCCCTCACCTGGTCGGTCAGGTTGAACATCAGCATCGGGTCCTCGGCGGCCTCCGGCGGATAACCGTCCGTCGGGATCGGCTCGCCGAACTGGATCGTCCACTTCGTCGGCAACGGAACCGCCCCCAACGGACCCAGCCAAGGGAACGTCGGCGTCAGCGGGAAGTACGGGAAGCCCAGCAAGCGGGCCAGGGTCTTCGCGTTGCCGATCATCGGGTAGATCTCCTCCGCGCCCACGATCGAGCACGGAATGATCGGGGTGCGCTGGCGCAGGGCCGTGGAGACGAAGCCGCCCCGGCCGAACCGCTGGAGCTTGTAGCGCTCGCTGAAGGGCTTGCCGATGCCCTTGAAGCCCTCCGGCATCACACCGACCAGTTCACCGCGCCCCAGCAGCCGTTCGGCGTCCTCGGCGCAGGCGAGGGTGTGACCGGCCTTGCGGGCGAGTTCGTTGACCACCGGCAGCATGAACACCAGGTCCGCCGCCAGCAGCCGCAGATGCCGGTCAGCGGGGTGGTGGTCGTGGACGGCGACCTGCATCATCAGGCCGTCCAGCGGCAGCGTCCCGGAGTGGTTGGCGACGATCAGCGCCCCGCCCTCGGCCGGGATGTTCTCGACGCCCTTCACCTCGACACGGAAGTACTTCTCGTACACCGGCCGCAGCAGGGACATCAGGACCTGGTCGGTGAGTTCCTCGTCGTAGCCGAAGTCGTCGACCTCGTAGTCCCCGGTGAGCCGGCGGCGCAGGAAGCTGAGGCCCGCGGCGACACGCCGCTCCAGGCCGCCCTCGTCATGCGCCGGCTGCGGCGGCTGTTCCTCACGCGTCACGGGAACATCATCCTGCGCGGAAGCCGCGCTGGGCAGGGGCTGGACCTCACGGACCAGCGCGGGCTCGGGACCCTTGCGCCGGCTTCCCGTGCTCCGGCGCCGCGCCGGCCGCTGTACGGCCCCTGCGCGGGACCGGTCGTCGTCGAACGGAATGACCTTGGCGTCCGCCATCGTTGATGCGCTCCTCAGTTGGCGCTCTGCGTCGGGGGGTGGCCGCTGCCCGCCAGGGGCGGCAGCGCGGCGATCCGGTCGACGGCCCCCGCGAGGGCCTCCGGCGGCAGCAGCCCGGGGCCCTGGCTGCGCGCGAAGTCCGCGAAGGTCTCCGCCGTCGTGTACTTCGGCCGGAACCCGAGCGTCTCGCGCATCTGGACCGTCGACACGACCCGGCCGTGGGTCAGCAGCCGGATCTGCTCGGGCGAGAAGTCCGTCATCCCCAGCGTACGCACCAGCGACCCGGCCCAGGTGACGGCCGGCAGCAGCAGGGGCACGGTGGGCCGGCCGAGCCGCCGGGAACACTGCGACAGCAACAGAACCCCGTCGCCCGCGATGTTGAAGGTTCCGCTGTTCAGCGTGCCCCGCTCCGGCTCGTGCGAGGCCATCCTGAGCACCTCGATCACGTCGTCCTCGTGCACGAACTGCAACCGCGGGTCGTACCCGAACACGGTCGGCAGCACCGGCAGCGCGAAGTACGAGGCGAGCGGGGTGTCCGCGGTCGGCCCCAGGATGTTGGCGAACCTGAGCACGCACACGGCCACGTCGGGGCGTCGCCGCGCGAAGCCGCGCACATACCCCTCGACCTCGACCGTGTCCTTGGCGAAGCCGCCGGAGGGCAGCGACTTGGGCGGGGTGGTCTCCGTGAACACGGCGGGATCGCGGGGCGCGGACCCGTACACGTTCGTACTGGACTTCACCACCAGCCGCTGCACGTTCGGCGACTTCTGGCAGGCACCAAGCAGCTGCATGGTGCCGATGACATTGGTCTCCTTGACCGTGGTCCGGCTCCCGCTGCCGAGCGCCATCCCTGTCACATCCAGGTGTACGACCGTGTCGGCGGCCGTCTCCGCGAGGATCCGCGCGATGCCGGGCTGCCTGATGTCCGCCTGGATGAAGTCGGCACCGCCCAGATGGTGTTCCGGCGACACCGCGTCCACGGCGATCACCCGGTCCACCTGTGGGTCACGCTGTATGCGTCGTACGAAGCGGCCTCCCAGCTGTCGGGCCACTCCGGTGACGAGCACGACCTTTCCCAAGATCAGCGCCTTCCTTCCAGCCGTAGTCCAGCCTGTACGGCTCCTGTACAGCCCCAGCCTGTGCCGCGTTCCCCGTGTGCCGCCAACTTAGCGGTTCGATGTTGCGCTGTGATGACCGCCCACTGCGTGAGGTGACGACATCCAGCCCACTGCCACGTCCTGACACGCGTGTGGCCCCCCACCGACATTGGGTGGGGGGCCACAACCACGCTTACGCGACGTCGCTTACTTCTTGTTGCGACGCTGAACGCGCGTGCGCTTGAGCAGCTTGCGGTGCTTCTTCTTGGCCATCCGCTTGCGCCGCTTCTTAATAACAGAGCCCACGACTACCCTCGCTCACTTCTCATCACTCGGTGCTGGGCGCCATGGGCCCATACGACCTACGAGGGGCTAGCCTACCCGCCCGAGCGCTGAGGTCGTAATCGAGGTGAACCGGGGAGATCCGGCAGGGGGCCACGAGTGCCCTGAGACCCCTTGGGAACCTCCCCGAGTCCGGTCGTCGTCAGGCCGTCTCCACCCCCACATAGCTCTCGCGGAGGTACTCGTGAACCGCGTTCTCGGGGACACGGAAGGACCGTCCCACCCTGATCGCGGGCAGATGACCGCTGTGCACCAGCCGGTACACGGTCATCTTCGACACTCGCATCACCGAGGCGACTTCCGCCACGGTAAGGAACTGAACCTCACTCAGAGGCCTCTGTTCAGCAGCCATGACACACCTGAACCTTCCGCACTCGACGGCCACCGGCTTCCCCTTCCGGTGACTCTTCGTCGCTGCGTGCTCACTCCCCAATGTAGGGGCGGGTGATGCAAGTGGGGAAGAGGTGCACCCATCGGCGGCCTACTGTGACAGACACGCTCGATTGAGTACGTAGCGGGTCAGCGGCCGGTAGTAATCAGACCGCACACCGTCATCAAGTGGAACGACGACGGACACGGCCCCCTCGGCCTCCCCCACAAAGAGCGCGGGGTCATCCGTATCCGCGAGCCCAATGGTCTCAAACCCCAGCTGACCTGCTCCGCAGACCCATCCGTGATCCCCGATCACGAGCTCGGGAAGCGGCCCGCCACTCTCTGCCGCGGCCGCCAGCGCGGTACGAACCGGGAGCGGTGAATGCGTGTGTGCGCCCGGCTCACCACCGGAGCTCTCCGCCTCCCGTCGCCGCACGAGCGCGACTCCCCGTACGTACTGAAGGTTGTACGTGCGTAGACCGAACCGGGTCGTTATGTCGACACAGCGACCATACGCAGGGGTGAGGACGGCACACCCCGCCGCCGAGAGGGCGTCCGCGAGGGCGGCGTAGAACCCGAGCAGTCGGTGCGGATGACCGGTGCCGAGGAGCACGGCCCCGCTGCGCTGGGCAACTGCCGCGAGCCGCTCCGCGAAGGCGTCGAGCGCGGCGAGTGTCCGCTCAGGATCGATCACATCATGGCCAGTTCTATGTCGAGGATTGCCCGAAACCCCGCACTTGTCAGCCATGAGATCGATCAGATCCTGCTCATTCCAGGACCATTCGGGATCAATCCCGATCAGCACTCTCGGATCCCGAGCCGCGAACAACCGATACCTCCGCAGACTCTCCTCCCGGGAGGTGGCCACGGGCCCGGCCAGACGAGCGGCCAGCAGATGGGCGCGGAGGGCGCCGGTGCTCAACACGGGAGAGATGGTGGCGGATGGAGGGCGGGGGTGCCTGGGGAACGGAGATTTACCGCACAGGTGGAGTAACGCTGCCTGCACGCACCTCAGGGGCGCGGGGCTGTCTCGATATGCGGCTTCGCCGCGTGGGCGCGACCAGCCACGACGCACCCGCAGCCGCCACCCAACCTCACCCGGCACCCCGCAGCGCGCTACGCCAGCATCCCCCGCAACGGAAACACCGCCCGCCGAGTGGCCAGCACCGCCTGATCGAGCCGGTCCGCGGGGTCGTACCCCGCATCCCACTCCGCATAGGACACCGGCCACCGCCCATCAGTCATCCGCGCCGGCGCCAACTGCCGAGTCCGAGCGAACACCTCTTGGCGCCATCCCTCAGGGATCACCGCCTCCGGCTCAATCGCCCGCCCCGCGGCGATCCCCACCAGATGCGTCCAGGACCGGGGCACGACGTCCACCACGGCGTACCCCCCGCCCCCCAACGCGATCCACTTCCCCCCGGCGTACTCGTGCGCCAGCTCATGACAGGCGACCTGCACCGCCCGCTGCGCGTCCAGCGACACCGCGAGATGAGCCAGCGGATCCTCGAAGTGCGTATCGGCACCGTGCTGCGTCACCAGCACATCCGGCCGAAAGTCGGCGATGAGCTCCGGCACCACCGCGTGGAACGCCCGCAGCCACCCCGCGTCCCCCGTCCCGGCCGGCAGCGCCACGTTCACGGCGCTGCCCTCGGCCGAGTCCGACCCCGTCTCCTCCGGCCATCCGGTCTGCGGGAAGAGCGTCCGGGGATGCTCGTGCAGGGAGATCGTCAGCACCCGGGGATCCTCCCAGAACGCCGCCTGCACCCCGTCCCCGTGATGTACGTCGACATCGACATAGGCGACCCGGCGGGCCCCCAGCTCCAGCAGCCGCGCGATGGCGAGCGAGGCGTCGTTGTAGATGCAGAACCCGGACGCTCCCCCCGGCATCGCATGGTGCAGCCCACCCGCGAAGTTCACCGCGTGCAGCGCGTCCCCGCGCCACACGGCCTCCGCCGCTCCCACCGACTGCCCGGCGATCAGCGCGGACACCTCGTGCATCCGCTCGAAGGCCGGATCGTCCATCGTCCCCAGCCCGTACGACTGGTCGGCCGCCCCCGGGTCCACGGAGGCCGCCTTCACGGCCTCGACGTAGTCCTCCCGGTGCACGAGCCGCAGCGTCGACTCGCCCGCCGCCTTCGCGGCCACGACCTCCACGTCCCGGTCCAGCCCGAAGGCCTCCACCAGTCGCCGGGTCAGGTCGAGCCGGACCGGGTCCATCGGATGGTCCGGACCGAAGTCATAGCCCGTTACTGCCTCGTCCCACATCAGCTGTGCGCGGCCGCTCATGCCCGCCACCGTATCGGTCCGGTTGAGCCGCGAACGACTTGGCGTACACCAGCGTCACCAGCACCAACACCATTGGCACGAGCATGGCCCCGCGATAGCTCCACGCGTCCCCCAACGCCCCCACCAACGGCGAACCGACCAGAAACCCCACGTAGTTGAAGACATTGAGCCGGGCGACCGCCGCATCCGACGCCCCCGGGAACAACCGCCCGGCCGCCGCGAAGGTCTGCGGCACCAGCACACACAACCCCAGCCCCAGCAGCGTGAACCCGAGCATCCCCACCCACGGCCCGGGCGCCACGGCCACCACCGCGAACCCCACGGCCGCCACCAGCGCCCCCGCCCGTACGACCGTCGCCGCCCCGAACCGCCTTACCCCGAAGTCCCCGATGGCCCGCCCCAGCAGGGTCGTCACCATGTAGACGTTGTACGGCACGGTCGCCAGCTGCTCACTGCTCCCGAGCACGTCCTGGAGGTACTTCGCGCTCCAGTTGGAGACCGTGGAGTCCCCGATGTAGGCGAAGGTCATCACCAGACACAGCGGCAGCAGCAGCTTGAAGACGACCCCGTCCCCGCCCTGCGCCTTCTCCTCCACGGCCGCGCCGTCCCCGTCGACGTACCACCGGCTCCCCACCAGGCACAGCGGCACCAGCACCACCACGACCGGCAGATAGGACACGAACAGCGCGAGGTGCCAGTGCGCCCCGACCCAGGCGAGCGAGGCGCCCACGATCCCGCCGAGACTGAACACCGCGTGGAAGCTCAGCATGATGCTTCGCCCGTACGACCGTTGCAGGCTCACCCCGAGCATGTTCATGGACGCGTCGAGCATGCCGACGGCGAGCCCGAAGGCCGCGAGGGAAACCCCGAGTTCGACCGTCGAGTCGCCGGCCCCCACGCCGAGCAGCGCCAGGAGCACGACGGGCTGGGCGGTCCGCAGCAGCCGACTGGGGCGTATTCGCTTCACCAGGTGTTCGGTCGAGACACTCCCGACCCCGGCGAGGATCGGCACGGCCGCCAGGAAGGCCGGCAGCAGGGCGTCGGAGACCCCGTACCGGTCCTGGATCGCGGGGATCCGCGTCACCAGCAGAGCGAAGGCGACACCTTGCGCGAAGAAGCTGAACGCCAGCGAGGCCCTACCGCGCCGCAGCACATCTGTCATGGCGGCGAGCGTAGGGCCCCGGCGTACTCGTGGGTAGATCCAGCCAAAGATGAATTTCCCTCAGCTTTATCGGGCGAGGGCGACCTCGGGCCTCGCGGGGGCGCAGGTCTTCGTCTCGGCGATCAGCATCCGGGCCATCGGACCGGCCCCGATCGCCCCGCTGACCAGGAAGGCCACCGCCATCGACACGACCATGACCACGGACCCGAGCCACACCATCGTGTCCACCGGCAGCGTGTACGCCCCCACGACCCGCAGCACACACTCCGTCAGCAGGACGACACCCCACACCACGGAGAACCGCCGCTCGGCCCGCCGGAAGTCCGCCGACCCGGCCAGGAGCCGTCCCCAGGCGGCCTCCCGCTCCGCGATCCCCTTCACCAGCCAGGGCTTCATGCCCGCGGTCATCATCGGCCTCCCCAGCGCTACGGAGACGAGGACACCGATCCCGATGACACTGCTGACCCCGCTGTCCTTGGCGAGCATCAGCCGTGGGTCGCCGGCCACGAAGCTGAGCAGCAGCCCCGCGACGTTGACGACGAGGATGAGGGCGGCGAGACCGTTCACCGTCCGCTCCTTCACCACACTCCAGCCGGTCCGCACGGCCGGCACGACACTGCTGAGGCCCAGCGCCATCAGCGTGCTCATGCCGAGCCCGTCCTTGAGCAGGTAGTACGCCCCGATCGGCACAGCCACGTCCACGATCAGGGGAGCCAGGTTCGCGCGCTTCGAGTTCGTCTTCGTCGTCATGCCCTCAGCTTCTCGTCCGGCGAGGGGGTGCCGACAGAAACGATCGTCCGGACCTCGGCATGACAAATGTCAGACGAGCAGGTCCGCCAACTCGCCCATGTCGGAGAAGAGTTGTGTCGCCCCCGCCAGCTTGGCGGCGGGCGTCATGGCAGTGAACCCACAGACGTCCATCCCGGCCGCGACAGCCGCCTGTACCCCCAGCGGGCTGTCCTCGACCACCACACACCGCCCTGGCTCTACCCCCATCCGCCCGGCGGCATGGAGAAACAGGTCCGGCGCCGGCTTCCCCCGCCCCACATCCTGCGAACTGAAGATCCGCTCGTCCTCGAACCACTGGTCAAGTCCGGTCGCCCGATGCCCCACCCGGATCCGCTCATGACTCCCGGAGGACGCGACACAGTACGGCACCCCGTCCGCCGTCAGCTTCTCCAGTACGCCGGTGACGCCGGCCACGGCCTTCAACTCCCGCTCGAACGCGGCGAAGACCCTCGCGTGGAAGACATCGTCGAAGTCGTCCGGCAACCGCCGCCCGGTCCGCTCCAGGACGAGGTCGTGAATCCGGTGCATGGCGGAGCCCATGTAGTCCCGGATGGAGTCCTCATAGGAGGTCGGGTGCCCGAGCTCCGTCAGATAGGCGGCGAGGTGCCGGTTGGAGATCGGCTCACTGTCGACGAGAACACCGTCGTTGTCGAAGATGACGAGGTCGTAGCGCATACTGTTGACCATAAACGCAGAAAGGCCCACACCATAAGGTGTGGGCCTTTCCACTCTAAAAGGAGTTCGGCGGTGTCCTACTCTCCCACAGGGTCCCCCCTGCAGTACCATCGGCGCTGTAAGGCTTAGCTTCCGGGTTCGGAATGTAACCGGGCGTTTCCCTCACGCTATGACCACCGAAACACTATGAAGTTCGACCGGAAAAAGACACAGTCGTTGCCTCAGAACTAACACAGTGGACGCGAGCAACTGAGGACAAGCCCTCGGCCTATTAGTACCGGTCACCTCCACCCATTACTGGGCTTCCAGATCCGGCCTATCAACCCAGTCGTCTACTGGGAGCCTTAACCCCTCAAGGGGGTGGGAGTCCTCATCTCGAAGCAGGCTTCCCGCTTAGATGCTTTCAGCGGTTATCCCTCCCGAACGTAGCCAACCAGCCATGCCCTTGGCAGGACAACTGGCACACCAGAGGTTCGTCCGTCCCGGTCCTCTCGTACTAGGGACAGCCCTTCTCAAGACTCCTACGCGCACAGCGGATAGGGACCGAACTGTCTCACGACGTTCTAAACCCAGCTCGCGTACCGCTTTAATGGGCGAACAGCCCAACCCTTGGGACCGACTCCAGCCCCAGGATGCGACGAGCCGACATCGAGGTGCCAAACCATCCCGTCGATATGGACTCTTGGGGAAGATCAGCCTGTTATCCCCGGGGTACCTTTTATCCGTTGAGCGACGGCGCTTCCACAAGCCACCGCCGGATCACTAGTCCCGACTTTCGTCCCTGCTCGACCCGTCGGTCTCACAGTCAAGCTCCCTTGTGCACTTACACTCAACACCTGATTACCAACCAGGCTGAGGGAACCTTTGGGCGCCTCCGTTACTCTTTAGGAGGCAACCGCCCCAGTTAAACTACCCATCAGACACTGTCCCTGATCCGGATCACGGACCCAGGTTAGACATCCAGCACGACCAGACTGGTATTTCAACGACGACTCCACCTGAACTGGCGTCCAAGCTTCACAGTCTCCCAGCTATCCTACACAAGCCGAACCGAACACCAATATCAAACTGTAGTAAAGGTCCCGGGGTCTTTCCGTCCTGCTGCGCGAAACGAGCATCTTTACTCGTAGTGCAATTTCACCGGGCCTATGGTTGAGACAGTCGAGAAGTCGTTACGCCATTCGTGCAGGTCGGAACTTACCCGACAAGGAATTTCGCTACCTTAGGATGGTTATAGTTACCACCGCCGTTTACTGGCGCTTAAGTTCTCAGCTTCGCCACACCGAAATGTGACTAACCGGTCCCCTTAACGTTCCAGCACCGGGCAGGCGTCAGTCCGTATACATCGCCTTACGGCTTCGCACGGACCTGTGTTTTTAGTAAACAGTCGCTTCTCGCTGGTCTCTGCGGCCACCCCCAGCTCGAGGAGCAAGTCCTCTCACCAGTGATGGCCCCCCTTCTCCCGAAGTTACGGGGGCATTTTGCCGAGTTCCTTAACCATAGTTCACCCGAACGCCTCGGTATTCTCTACCTGACCACCTGAGTCGGTTTAGGGTACGGGCCGCCATGAAACTCGCTAGAGGCTTTTCTCGACAGCATAGGATCATCCACTTCACCACAATCGGCTCGGCATCAGGTCTCAGACTATTGCCAGGCGGATTTACCTACCTGACGTCCTACACCCTTACCCCGGGACAACCACCGCCCGGGCTGGACTACCTTCCTGCGTCACCCCATCACTCACCTACTACAAGTCTGGTTCGCCGGCTCCACCACTTTCCTTTCCCCGAAGGGTCCGGAACGGCTTCACGGACTTAGCATCGCCTGGTTCGATGTTTGACGCTTCACAGCGGGTACCGGAATATCAACCGGTTATCCATCGACTACGCCTGTCGGCCTCGCCTTAGGTCCCGACTTACCCTGGGCAGATCAGCTTGACCCAGGAACCCTTAGTCAATCGGCGCACACGTTTCCCACGTGTGTATCGCTACTCATGCCTGCATTCTCACTCGTGAACCGTCCACCACTAGCTTCCGCTGCAGCTTCACCCGGCACACGACGCTCCCCTACCCATCACAGCCTCCGTTGGGAGTATTGCTGCAATGACACGACTTCGGCGGTACGCTTGAGCCCCGCTACATTGTCGGCGCGGAATCACTAGACCAGTGAGCTATTACGCACTCTTTCAAGGGTGGCTGCTTCTAAGCCAACCTCCTGGTTGTCTCTGCGACTCCACATCCTTTCCCACTTAGCGTACGCTTAGGGGCCTTAGTCGATGCTCTGGGCTGTTTCCCTCTCGACCATGGAGCTTATCCCCCACAGTCTCACTGCCGCGCTCTCACTTACCGGCATTCGGAGTTTGGCTAAGGTCAGTAACCCGGTAGGGCCCATCGCCTATCCAGTGCTCTACCTCCGGCAAGAAACACACGACGCTGCACCTAAATGCATTTCGGGGAGAACCAGCTATCACGGAGTTTGATTGGCCTTTCACCCCTAACCACAGGTCATCCCCCAGGTTTTCAACCCTGGTGGGTTCGGTCCTCCACGAAGTCTTACCTCCGCTTCAACCTGCCCATGGCTAGATCACTCCGCTTCGGGTCTTGAGCGTGCTACTCAAACGCCCTATTAGGACTCGCTTTCGCTACGGCTACCCCACCCGGGTTAACCTCGCAACACACCGCAAACTCGCAGGCTCATTCTTCAAAAGGCACGCAGTCACGACGCATTGAGTAAACTCAATGCGCGACGCTCCCACGGCTTGTAGGCACACGGTTTCAGGTACTATTTCACTCCGCTCCCGCGGTACTTTTCACCATTCCCTCACGGTACTATCCGCTATCGGTCACCAGGGAATATTTAGGCTTAGCGGGTGGTCCCGCCAGATTCACACGGGATTTCTCGGGCCCCGTGCTACTTGGGTGTCTCTCAAACGAGCCGCTGATGTTTCGACTACGGGGGTCTTACCCTCTACGCCGGACCTTTCGCATGTCCTTCGCCTACATCAACGGTTTCTGACTCGTCTCACAGCCGGCAGACTGTGAAAGAGAGATCCCACAACCCCGCATGCGCAACCCCTGCCGGGTCTCACACGCATACGGTTTGGCCTCATCCGGTTTCGCTCGCCACTACTCCCGGAATCACGGTTGTTTTCTCTTCCTGCGGGTACTGAGATGTTTCACTTCCCCGCGTTCCCTCCACATACCCTATGTGTTCAGGTATGGGTGACAGCCCATGACGACTGCCGGGTTTCCCCATTCGGAAACCCCCGGATCAAAGCCTGGTTGACGACTCCCCGGGGACTATCGTGGCCTCCCACGTCCTTCATCGGTTCCTGGTGCCAAGGCATCCACCGTGCGCCCTTAAAAACTTGGCCACAGATGCTCGCGTCCACTGTGCAGTTCTCAAACAACGACCAGCCACCCATCACCCCGGAGCTTCACTCCGAGTTCACTGGGGCCGGTATCAGAGGGGGTTCATTCCCTCAGACACCCAACAGCGTGCCCGACACCCTCGCCACTCGTGATCAGCTTTCCACGCTCCGAAGAGCAGTACTGGCAGCCCGAGATGACTGAAAGTGCCGAATAATCAACGTTCCACCCATGAGCAACCACCGCAGAACGTTTGCCTGCGTAGTGGCCTCTGACCTCACCCCGAGGGGATCGGTAAGAAGTGCTCCTTAGAAAGGAGGTGATCCAGCCGCACCTTCCGGTACGGCTACCTTGTTACGACTTCGTCCCAATCGCCAGTCCCACCTTCGACAGCTCCCTCCCCACAAGGAGGTTGGGCCACCGGCTTCGGGTGTTACCGACTTTCGTGACGTGACGGGCGGTGTGTACAAGGCCCGGGAACGTATTCACCGCAGCAATGCTGATCTGCGATTACTAGCAACTCCGACTTCATGGGGTCGAGTTGCAGACCCCAATCCGAACTGAGACAGGCTTTTTGAGATTCGCTCCACCTCACGGTATCGCAGCTCATTGTACCTGCCATTGTAGCACGTGTGCAGCCCAAGACATAAGGGGCATGATGACTTGACGTCGTCCCCACCTTCCTCCGAGTTGACCCCGGCGGTCTCCTGTGAGTCCCCATCACCCCGAAGGGCATGCTGGCAACACAGGACAAGGGTTGCGCTCGTTGCGGGACTTAACCCAACATCTCACGACACGAGCTGACGACAGCCATGCACCACCTGTACACCGACCACAAGGGGGGCACCATCTCTGATGCTTTCCGGTGTATGTCAAGCCTTGGTAAGGTTCTTCGCGTTGCGTCGAATTAAGCCACATGCTCCGCTGCTTGTGCGGGCCCCCGTCAATTCCTTTGAGTTTTAGCCTTGCGGCCGTACTCCCCAGGCGGGGAACTTAATGCGTTAGCTGCGGCACCGACGACGTGGAATGTCGCCAACACCTAGTTCCCACCGTTTACGGCGTGGACTACCAGGGTATCTAATCCTGTTCGCTCCCCACGCTTTCGCTCCTCAGCGTCAGTAATGGCCCAGAGATCCGCCTTCGCCACCGGTGTTCCTCCTGATATCTGCGCATTTCACCGCTACACCAGGAATTCCGATCTCCCCTACCACACTCTAGCTAGCCCGTATCGAATGCAGACCCGGGGTTAAGCCCCGGGCTTTCACACCCGACGTGACAAGCCGCCTACGAGCTCTTTACGCCCAATAATTCCGGACAACGCTTGCGCCCTACGTATTACCGCGGCTGCTGGCACGTAGTTAGCCGGCGCTTCTTCTGCAGGTACCGTCACTTTCGCTTCTTCCCTGCTGAAAGAGGTTTACAACCCGAAGGCCGTCATCCCTCACGCGGCGTCGCTGCATCAGGCTTTCGCCCATTGTGCAATATTCCCCACTGCTGCCTCCCGTAGGAGTCTGGGCCGTGTCTCAGTCCCAGTGTGGCCGGTCGCCCTCTCAGGCCGGCTACCCGTCGTCGCCTTGGTGAGCCATTACCTCACCAACAAGCTGATAGGCCGCGGGCTCATCCTTCACCGCCGGAGCTTTCAACCCGCACAGATGCCCGTGCGAGTGGTATCCGGTATTAGACCCCGTTTCCAGGGCTTGTCCCAGAGTGAAGGGCAGATTGCCCACGTGTTACTCACCCGTTCGCCACTAATCCCCACCGAAGTGGTTCATCGTTCGACTTGCATGTGTTAAGCACGCCGCCAGCGTTCGTCCTGAGCCAGGATCAAACTCTCCGTGAATGTTTACCCGTAATCGGGTGCACACACACGAGAGCGGAACAACCACCGGAATAAGGCGGTCGTTCACAGCGTCCTCGCTGTGTTTATTTCAAAGGAACCTCGTCCCAGCAGATGCTGGAGACGGGGTATCAACATATCTGGCGTTGATTTTTGGCACGCTGTTGAGTTCTCAAGGAACGGACGCTTCCTTTGTACTCACCCTCTCGGGCTTTCCTCCGGGCAGTTTCCCTTCGGTCTTGCGTTTCCGACTCTATCAGACCGTTTCCGGTTCTGATTTCCTCGGTGCTTTCCAGGTTCCCGCTCTCGCGTTTCCCTTTCCGGCGGTTCCGACTCTATCAGATCCTTTCGGGCCTGATTCCCAGTCAGCGGGGCTTGTCTTCCCGGCCGTTGGGCCGTTCCGACGAGTGAGACTTTAGCGGATTCCCGGCTCCCGAGCTAATCGGGGGCCACCGTCCTTTCGAACGTGGATTCCTCGTTTCGCGAATACGCACGCCAATACAGCGACGGCAGACAGAGCGACTGTCGTCGTTTGTTGGTTGGTACCTGCGGAATGGCTGTCCGGGGACCGACCGGAGTCGGCGCTCACGTCGGACAACTCGGAGAACACTACGTACCGGGCTGGGGGGTGTCAACTCAGGTCCGGACGAGCCCGTACAGGCGTAGGCTGGCCTGCATGACAACGCGTACGTGCACCCAGCAGTGGCGGGCCGCCTGACGGCGGCCGTAAGCACGTATGCACTCAACGGCCGCCTCCTCGGCGGCCGTTCGCATATCTCCCTCCAGGACTCCTGAGGGTCGGCCGGCCGGGGACGGCGGTCTCGACCAGGAGGTGGAGAGATGACGCGGGTCTTCAGCGGGGTCAAGCCGACGGGGCATCTGACGCTGGGGAACTACCTGGGAGCCATGCGGCAGTGGGCCGCGGTCGACCAGCACCGGGCGGAGTCGCTGTTCTGCATCGTCGACCTGCACGCCCTGACCGTCGACCATGATCCGGCGCGGGTGCGCCGGCTGAGTCGGCAGGCGGCGACGCTGTTGCTCGCGTCGGGGCTGGATCCCGAGTTGTGCACCGTGTTCGTGCAGAGTCATGTGGACGAGCACACGCGGCTGTCGTACGTGCTGGAGTGCGTGGCCACGGACGGCGAGATGCGGCGCATGATCCAGTACAAGGAGAAGGCCGCTCGGGAGCGGGCGCGCGGCGGGAGTGTCCGCCTGTCGCTGCTCACCTATCCCGTCCTGATGGCGGCGGACATCCTGGCGTACGGGGCCGACGAGGTGCCGGTCGGGGACGACCAGGCTCAGCATGTGGAGCTGACCCGGGATCTGGCGGTGCGGTTCAACCAGCGGTACGGCTACACGTTCGTGGTGCCCCGGGCCACCGTGCCGAAGGTGGGCGCGCGGGTCATGAACCTCCAGGATCCGCTGTCGAAGATGGGGAAGTCCGACGACTCCGGGCCGGGGATCGTCTATCTGCTCGACGAACCGGATGTGGTGCGGCGGAAGGTCATGCGGGCCGTGACCGACAGCGGGACGGACGTCGTGTACGACCGGGAGGACCGGCCCGGGCCGGCGAACCTGTTGGAGATCCTCGCGTCCTGCACGGGTGGGAACCCATCGGAGCTGAGCGGTGTATATGAGTCGTACGGCGCCTTGAAGAAGGACACCGCCGAGGCCGTGGTCGAGGTCCTGAGGCCCGTACAGGAGAGGCACAAGGAGTTGTGCGCGGATCCTGGCTATGTGGAGGGGGTGCTGCGGGATGGCGCGGAGAGGGCTCGGGCGATGGCGCGGCCGACCGTGGATGCCGCTTATCGCGCGATCGGGCTGCTTCCGGCCTCGGTCGATACCGGCGCGGTCGACAGCGGTGTCGTGATGAACGCCGCCACGTAGGACTGGTCCGCCCTGACGGGCGGTGGCGAGGCGCGATGCGCAGCGCCCGGCACATCGCGCCTCGCTGCCGGCGTCAGTCCTTCTTGCCGGAGGCCAGTGCGCGGCTGCGGTCGCGGGCGGCTTCGAGGGCGGCGATGAGGGCCGCTCGTACGCCGTGGTTCTCGAGTTCGCGGATGGCGTTGATGGTGGTGCCCGCGGGGGACGTGACGTTCTCGCGGAGCTTCACCGGGTGTTCGCCGCTGTCGCGGAGCATCGTGGCGGCGCCGATCGCGGACTGGACGATCAGGTCGTGGGCCTTGTCGCGGGGCAGGCCGAGCAGGATGCCCGCGTCGGTCATGGCTTCGACCAGGTAGAAGAAGTACGCCGGTCCGGAGCCGGAGAGGGCGGTGCAGGCGTCCTGCTGGGACTCGGGGACGCGGAGGGTCTTGCCGACGGCGCCGAAGATCTCCTCGGTGTGGGCGAGGTGGTCGGCGGTGGCGTGGGTGCCGGCGGAGATGACCGACATGGCCTCGTCGACCAGGGCGGGTGTGTTGGTCATGACGCGGACGACCGGGGTGCCGGTGGCGAGGCGCTCCTCGAAGAAGGAGGTGGGGATGCCGGCGGCACCGCTGATGACCAGGCGGTCGGCCGGGACGTGCGGGGCGAGTTCGTCGAGGAGGGTGCCCATGTCCTGCGGTTTGACCGTGAGGATCAGGGTGTCGGCGGACTTGGCGGCCTCCGGGTTGGTGACCGGGGTGACGCCGTAGCGGCTGCGGAGTTCCTCGGCTCGCTCGGGGCGGCGGGCGGTGACCAGGAGGTCGGCCGGGGCCCAGCCGGCGCGGATCATTCCGCTGAGCAGGGCTTCGCCGATCTTGCCGGTGCCGAGGACTGCGACTTTCTGGCTCATGCGGTTCAGTCTGGCACCGGGCCGGGACGGGCAGGGTGGGTGTCCGGTGGGCGGGACATGGGGGTGATGGCTGTTCTTGGGCGGTCCTATGCCGTCCTGCGCCTCAGTGTCGCCGCTCCCAGGCCCAGGACGAGCAGTGCGCAGCCCGCCACGATCAGTGCGTCGCGGACGAAGGTCGCTGTCATGTCCGTGTGCCTGAGGACCTCGTTCATGCCGTCGACGGCGTAGGACATCGGCAGGACGTCGGAGAGGGTCTCCAGGACGGGGTGCATGTTGTCGCGGGGGGTGAAGAGACCGCAGAGGAGGAGTTGGGGGAAGATCACGGCCGGCATGAACTGGACGGCCTGGAATTCGGAGGCCGCGAAGGCCGAGACGAACAGGCCGAGGGCGGTGCCGAGCAGGGCGTCGAGCAGGGCGACCAGCAGCAGGAGCCAGGGGCTGCCGGTGACGTCGAGGCCGAGGGTCCAGACGGCGAGGCCGGTGGCGAGGGCGGACTGGATGATCGCGAGGGTGCCGAAGGCGAGGGCGTAGCCGGCGATGAGGTCGCCTTTGCCGAGCGGCATGGCGAGGAGGCGTTCGAGGGTGCCGGAGGTGCGTTCGCGCAGGGTGGCGATGGAGGTGACCAGGAACATCGTGATCAGCGGGAAGATCCCGAGGAGGGAGGCGCCGATGCTGTCGAAGGTGCGCGGGCTGCCGTCGAAGACATAGCGCAGCAGGAAGAGCATCACGCAGGGGATGAGGATCATCATCGCGATGGTGCGCGGGTCGTGGCGGAGCTGGCGCAGGACCCGGGTGGCGGTGGCGGTGGTGCGGGAGAGGCTGAGGGCGCTGGTGGGGGCAGGCGCGAGACGGGGTGTGGTGGTCGTGCTCATCGCGTGTGCTCCTTGGTGCGGCTTGCCTCGACGGCCTGGTCGACCAGGTGGAGGAAGGCGCTCTCGACGGTGTCCGTGTCGGTGCGGGTGCGGAGGGCTTCGGGGGTGTCGTCGGCGAGGATCTGGCCCTCGCGCATCAGGAGGAGGCGGTGGCAGCGCTCGGCCTCGTCCATGACGTGGGAGGAGATGAGCAGGGTGGCGCCGCGGCGGGCGGCGATGTCGTGGAAGAGGTTCCACAGGTCGCGTCGCAAAACGGGGTCGAGACCGACGGTGGGTTCGTCGAGGACGAGGAGTTCGGGGGTGCCGAGGAGGGCGACGGCGAGGGAGACGCGGCTGCGCTGGCCGCCGGAGAGGTTGCCGGCGAGGGAGTCGGCGTGGGTGGCGAGGTCGACGTCGTCGATAGCCCGGGTGACGTCGGTGCGGCGGCGCTCGACGGCGGCGCGGCCGGGGGCGAGGATCGCGGCGAAGTAGTCGAGGTTCTGGCGGACGGTCAGGTCGTCGTAGACGGAGGGGGCCTGGGTGACGTAGCCGATGCGGGTGCGCAGGGTGGGGTGGCCCGCGGGTCGGCCGAGGACGTCGAGGGTGCCGGTGACCTTGGCCTGGGTGCCGACGATCGAGCGCATCAGGGTGGACTTGCCGCAGCCCGAGGGGCCGAGGAGGCCGGTGATCTGGCCGCGTGGGACGTCGAAGGCGAGGCCGCGCAGGACGGTGCGGGGGCCTCGGACGACGGTGAGGCCGTCGGCGTGGACGGCGGGAGTGGCCGGCTCTTCGTCCGTGCGGTCGGCGGGTGGCCCGGACTCCTTATTCATCATGCGATGAATAATGCTCTCGCGAGTCCGGGCCGTCAACCACGCGCGTGCGGCGGCGGGGGGCGGGCCGCGGCGCGGGGTCAGGCGTTGACCGCGACCAGCAGTTCGACGTCGTAGGTCTCCTCGACTGTTCCGTCGGGGAAGAGGTCCAGCAGGATGCGCCGCTCCTCGGTGAGGAAGACGCCCGCGTGGTCCTCACCCGCCACGAGGAACATCGAGTGGCTGCCGATGTTGGCGAGGTGGGTGTCGACGGGGACGTGGCGGCTCCAGCGGACCAGCCGGTGGGTGAAGTCGAGGCGGCCGCTGGGGTCGGCCAGGGCGGATCGGGCTCCGTTGCCGTTCACCTCGACGGTCGGGTGGGCGCCGTAGTCCTTGAAGTGTTCGGCGACCCGGTCGACCTGCCCCTCGATCCAGGGGATGTCGAGGGCGTAGGTGTTCCACCACAGGGCCAGCGCACCGCCCGGCCGCAGCACGCGGCAGGCTTCCGGGACCGCGCGGGCCGGGTCGGTCCAGTGCCAGGACTGGGCGTAGGTGAGGAGATCGGCGGAGTCCGTGAGGAGGGGGAGGTCGTTGCCGTCGCCCCTGATGATCGGGATGTCGGCGTGGGAGCGACGGAACTGCTCGGCCATGCCGCTCCCGGGTTCGACCGCGACCACCTCGGCGCCTCGGGCGTGCAGCAGCTCGGTCGCTATCCCGGTACCGGCTCCGACGTCGGCGACCCGGGCGCCGGCTAGGGGGCGCCCGGCGAGTTCCTCGATCGCGTCGAAGAGGGCGGGCGGATAGGAGGGGCGGTTGGCGGCGTACTGGGCGGCGGCGGAGTTGAAGGAGTGGGCTCGGGCGGTGTGAAAGGAAGCGGCCATGAGGCCATGGTGGCCGGATGGGGATCAGCAGGCGGTGAGTTTCCGGTGAGAGAAGCGCGGGAGCGGCACCCCGGGGAAAGCCCGAAGGTTCTCAGCGGCGGCGCTTCTTCTTCGAGGGGTTCCCGGTGCGACGGGCACCGCGCGTCTCGTGCTCCCTGCGGGCGGCCTCGTACTCCTGCCGGTGCAGTTTCTCGCCCGGCGCCTCCGCGAGGGACCGGAAGAAGTACGCGAGGAGGGATCCGACGAACCCGATGGCCAGGAGCCCGCGGAGGGAGGCCTGGCGGTCCGGGTCCGGGCGGCCGCCGAAGCCGTCCCAGGTGTTGCGGAAGGCCAGCGCGCTGCAGATCGCGAACATCGCGATGACGAGGACGGTCACGAAGCTGCCGGTGTCGGCGATCTCCAGGCCCTCGTAGGCGAAGCGGAGGATCAGGCAGGAGGCGACGGCGGCGGCGAGGGAGCCCACAGCGGCGCCGACGCGGCGGAGGGCGTAGCCGTTGCCGTGGTCCACCCAGGTGGTGCCGAAGAAGCGGATGGGTTCAGGGCGGGGGCCGCCCGAGGGGGAGCCCGCGGGGATGTCCTGGGTGCCGGATTCGTCGCTCACGGGACGATTATGGCTCCGGGACGGGGGCGGGCTCCCTTCGGGGATCAGCCGCAGCGTGACGCCACGTAGCCGTCGCTGCCGGTGTGGACGTAGGCGTCCGAGACGAACTCGCCGTTGGCGATGTTGTCCCAGATGTTCGACGTGCCGTAGTAACCCGACACCGTCTCGCCCGGCGTCTGGCAGTAGATCGCCACCTTGGCGCCCTCGGGCAGGACACGGACGATGCCGTACTGCGATCCGGGACCACGACGGACGTTGAGCCGTACATCCGGCGCGACGTCGTAGTAGTGGACGGCGGCCTCGGCGTGGGCCGCGCCGACCATGAGGAAGGCGGCGGCGAGGCCCAGGAGCATGGTGGATCTGCGTTTCAGGGACGTCATCAGGATTCCCCCAGGGAGGTTCAGGAGCAGCGGTCGGCGACGTAGCCGTCGCTGCCGGTGAGTACGTAGGCGTCGGCGACGTACTGGCCGTTGCTGATGTTGTCCCAGATGTTGCTGGTGCCGTACGGGCCGCTCACTGAGGTGCCCGGGGTCTGGCAGTAGATCGGGACCTTGGCGCCCTCGGGCAGCACCCGCACGACGCTGTAGCTCGTGCCCGGGCCGTTGCGGACGTTGAGCCGGACTCCGGGCGCGACCGAGTAGTAGCGGATCGATGCCACCGCCGACAGGGCCTCGGTCGCCTCGGCGCCCCCGGTCTCTTCCACACGGTCAACAGACATGCAAGTCCTCCCCCGTTGGTCCCCATGACTGCCATGGGGACCCGTTGATTCCCCTGAATCACGCCATGAAACACATGTGCGTAACTCGCACGCGGACACTAGCAAGCCGCCTCTGTCCCGTACGAGTCATCGAATAGGCTCCGTGTGTCGCGCGCGCGGACGATCAGCACGGGGGTGGTTCCATGGCGCCACAGGGCAACACCGGAGCGGGCGCGGAAGCGGAACTTCCCGAGTACGCCGGTCACTACCGGCTGGAGTCATGTCTCGGGTCCGGCGGGATGGGCGTGGTGCACGTCGCGCGCAGCACCTCGGGGATGAAGCTCGCGGTGAAGATCGTGCACACCGAGTTCGCCAAGGATCCCGAGTTCAGGGGACGTTTCCGGCAGGAGGTGGCCGCGGCGCGGAAGGTGAGCGGGGCATTCACCGCGTCCGTCGTCGATGCCGATCCCGATGCCGAGCGGCCGTGGATGGCCACGTTGTTCATCCCCGGGCCCACACTCTCCGACGAGGTGAAGCGGAACGGCCCGATGGCGCCGGACCAGTTGCGGCGCCTGATGGCCGGTCTGGCGGAGGCGCTGCGTGACATCCATCGGGTCGGCGTCGTGCACAGGGACCTCAAGCCGAGCAACGTGCTGCTCGCCGAGGACGGTCCCAAGGTCATCGACTTCGGCATTTCTCGGCCAAAGGACAGCGAACTTCGCACCGAGACGGGGAAGTTGATCGGGACTCCGCCGTTCATGGCGCCCGAGCAGTTCCGGCGGCCGCGTGAGGTGGGTCCCGCCGCCGACATCTTCGCCCTGGGCTCCGTGATGGTGCACGCGGCCACGGGACGCGGGCCGTTCGATTCCGACAGTCCGTATGTCGTCGCCTACCAGGTCGTGCACGACGAGCCGGACCTGACCGGCGTACCGACGAATCTCGCGCCGATCATCGTGCGGTGTCTCGCCAAGGAGCCCGAGGACCGGCCGACCCCGGACGAGCTGATGCGGGAGCTGCGGTCCGTCGCGGCCTCGTACGACACCCAGACGTTCATACCGGCGCAGCGCACGGGTGACGTGCCGGGGCCCGAGCCGAAGGAGCAGCCGTCACGGCCCGGGCGGCGTCCCTCCCGAAGGACGCTCCTCGTGGCCGTCGCGGTCGTGCTGGTCCTGGCCGGTGTCCTTGCCTCCGTCCAGTGGCTCGGCAGCAGCGAGGACGCCACCGCGAAGAGCGGTGACAAGCCCACAGCAGCCGCCCGGTTCGCCGGCTGGACGGCGAACCCGGTGCCCAAGGCCACGAGTCCGGCGCAATGCTCCTACGGGGCCGGTCAGTTGATCTGTGCGCAGTCCGGCACCGTCTTCGCTCTGAACCCGGCCGACGGCGCCCTGATGTGGCGACACTCCGTCGCCGAGTCGAAGCCCAGCAAGCCACCGGCCGTCGAGGGTGGTCTCGTACAGCCGATGGTGGAGGAATCGCGACGCCTCGAAGCGCTCGACCCCGCCTCGGGCGAGACGCGTTGGCAGCGCACTCTGCCCGAACACCACGGGATGCAGATCGTCGGAGGAATGCTCCTGCTGACTCTGCTCGACGGGACGGTCACCGGTGTGGACGCGGCGACGGGTGACACCAAGTGGAACCTGCGGATACCGGGGCAGCCCACGCCGGCCTTCGTCTCGTTCGACGGGGACCCTCTGGCGTACACGACCAACCTCTCCCTCGACGGCTTGAGCACCCGGGTCACCGCGGTGGACCCCAGGACCGGGACCGTGCGATGGGACTCCCGGCTGAGCGGCAACCTCACCCCAGTGGGCGCGCACGGAGGGTCCGTCTTCTTCCTCTCGACGAACAACCTGTACGGCGACACGGACGCTGTCGTCCGCTACACACCGGCCACCGAGTCGTCGCGCCGGGTGAAGCTCCCGGTGGCACGCCCCGATGCCCAGGCCACGGTGCGCGGGAACATGGTCTACGTACTGGCGATGAGTGGTTCCCTCGACGCCGTGGACACGGCGGCGGGCAAACGGCTCTGGAATCTCGAGACATCGGTGAGCCGGGGTTCCGTACCGGTGGCCGACGACCGCCATGTGTACTTCGCCACGGCAGACGGACGGCTGCTCGCCGTCGACGCCGGCAAGGGCCGGCTCGTCGGGCAGACCCCGGCGCGTCTCGGTTCGAACTCGGGTACGGTCGCCGGCGCACTGCCCTCACCTACCGTCGCCGACGGCCGGATCTACGCCACCGCCCCCGACGGCACCGTCTTCGCCGTGGACGCTCGCGAGCCGTCGGCCTGGTGATCCGGGCAACGCGAAGGGCCGCCCCCGAGGAGGCGGCCCCCGCGTCAGGTGCTCAGCCCAGCTTCGACACGTCCCGCACCGCGCCCTTGTCCGCGCTGGTGGCCATCGCCGCGTAGGCCCGCAGCGCGGCCGACACCTTGCGCTCGCGGTTCTTCGGGGCGTACACGCCGTCCAGGGCCGCCTCGCGGCGGGCGAGCTCGGTGTCGTCGACCAGGAGCTCGATCGAGCGGCCGGGGATGTCGATGCGGATGCGGTCCCCGTCCTCGACGAGGGCGATGGTGCCGCCGGCCGCCGCCTCCGGGGAGGCGTGGCCGATGGACAGGCCCGAGGTGCCGCCGGAGAAGCGGCCGTCGGTGATCAGGGCGCAGGCCTTGCCGAGGCCGCGGCCCTTCAGGTACGAGGTCGGGTAGAGCATCTCCTGCATGCCGGGGCCGCCCTTGGGGCCCTCGTAGCGGATGACGACGACGTCACCCTCCTTGACCTGCTGGGTGAGGATCTTCTGGACGGCCTCTTCCTGCGACTCGCAGACGACCGCAGGCCCCTCGAACGTCCAGATCGACTCGTCGACGCCGGCCGTCTTCACGACACAGCCGTCGACCGCCAGGTTGCCCTTGAGGACCGCGAGGCCGCCGTCCTTGGAGTACGCGTGCTCGGCGCTGCGGATGCAGCCCTCTGCGGCGTCCTCGTCCAGGGACTCCCAGCGCTCGGACTGGGAGAACGCCTCGGCGGAGCGGACGCAGCCGGGGGCCGCGTGCCACAGTTCCAGGGCCTTGGGGGACGGCGAGCCACCACGGACGTCCCAGGTCTTGAGCCAGTCCGCGAGGGAGGGGCTGTGGACCGAGTGCACGTCCTCGTTCAGCAGGCCGGCGCGGTGCAGTTCGCCGAGGAGGGCGGGGATGCCGCCCGCGCGGTGCACGTCCTCCATGTAGTACGTGCGGTTCTTCGCCACGTTCGGGGCGACCTTCGCGAGGCAGGGGACGCGGCGGGAGACGGCGTCGATCTCGGCGAGACCGAAGGGGACCTCCGCCTCCTGGGCCGCGGCCAGCAGGTGCAGGATCGTGTTGGTGGAGCCGCCCATGGCGATGTCGAGGGCCATGGCGTTCTCGAAGGCCGCGAAGGTGGCGACGTTGCGCGGCAGGACCGTCTCGTCGTCCTGCTCGTAGTAGCGGCGGGTGATGTCCATGACGGTGTCGGCCGCGTCGACGTACAGCTGCTTGCGGGCCGTGTGCGTGGCCAGGACCGAGCCGTTGCCGGGGAGCGAGAGGCCGATGGCCTCCGTCAGGCAGTTCATCGAGTTGGCCGTGAACATGCCGGAACAGCTGCCGCAGGTCGGACAGGCGTTCTCCTCGATACGGAGCATGTCCGCGTCCGAGATCTTCTCGTTCACGGCCTCGGACATCGCGTCGACCAGGTCGAGCGTGCGGACCGTACCGTCCACGAGGGTCGCGCGGCCGGACTCCATCGGGCCGCCGGAGACGAAGACCGTGGGGATGTTCAGGCGCAGGGCCGCGTTGAGCATGCCCGGGGTGATCTTGTCGCAGTTCGAGATGCAGATCAGGGCGTCGGCGCAGTGGGCCTCGACCATGTACTCGACCGAGTCGGCGATCAGGTCGCGGGAGGGCAGCGAGTACAGCATGCCGCCGTGGCCCATCGCGATGCCGTCGTCGACGGCGATGGTGTTGAACTCGCGCGGGATGCCGCCGGCCGCGACGATCGCCTCGGAGACGATCCGGCCGACCGGCTGCAGGTGGGTGTGGCCCGGCACGAACTCCGTGAAGGAGTTGGCGACCGCGATGATCGGCTTGCGGCCGATGTCCGCACCGGGTACACCGGAGGCGCGCATAAGGGCGCGTGCGCCCGCCATGTTGCGGCCGTGGGTGACTGTGCGGGACCTCAGCTCGGGCATCGTCGCTCGCTCCTTCAGAGACGGTCGTCAGAGACTTCGGAGACGGTCGTATCAGACTTCTGACTGCTGACGAGCGTACGCCGGTCATCCAGGGGCCGGGACAGGGTGTCCGGAATGCGGGACGCCCGTCTCGGAGTCAGGGACCGGTCAGATGGCCCTGCACCACCGGGGCCACCCGCGCGATGATCCGCTCGATGTCCGTCGACGCCAGCGGCTCCACCTTGATCACGTACCGCAGCATGGCCGTCCCGACGAGCTGCGCGGCCGCCAGTTCGACCCGCAGCTCCGCGTCCGGCAGGTCCAGCTGGTCGGCGACGCGGCGCAGCAGCTGGGCGGCGACCAGCCGGCGGAAGACGGCGGCCGCGGTCTCGTTGTTCACCGCGGAGCGGACGATCGCCAGGATCGGCAGGCGCGTCGCGGGGTTCTCCCAGACGCCGAAGATGAAGCGGGTGAAGCGCTCTCCGATGTCCTCCAGGGGACCCTCGGCGAGCGCGGCGGGCGCGCTCAGCGCGGGCGCGGCGGCGACCTCCACGGCCGCCTCGAAGACCTGTTCCTTGGTGCCGAAGTAGTGGTGGACCAGGGCCGAGTCGACCCCGGCGGCCTTGGCGATCCCGCGCACGGACGTCTTCTCGTAGCCCCGCTCGGAGAACTCCTCACGGGCCGCGACGAGGATCCGGTCCCGGGTGCCGGCCGCGTCCGATTCCGTACGACGGGGCCGGCCGCGCTTGCGGGCGGTGACGTCGCCCACGGCCGGGGCGGGATCGCTGTTCTTCACGGCCGGGGCGGGATCGCTGTTGCTCACCGCCGGGGCACCCGCACCGGCGAGGCCAGATGGAGGCGGGTGAAGGCCAGGGCCTCGGCGAGGTCGGCCTCGCGTTCGGCGCCGGACATCGCGCGGCGGGTGTTGACCTCGATGACGACATGGCCGTCGAAGCCGCTCAGCGCGAGGCGCTCCAGGAGCTCGGCACAGGGCTGGCTGCCGCGGCCGGGCACGAGGTGCTCGTCCTTCGCGGAACCCTTGCCGTCGGCGAGGTGGACGTGGCCGAGGCGGTCACCCATCCGGTCGACCATCTGCATCGCGTCGGTCCGGGACGTCGCCGCGTGGCTGAGGTCGATCGTGAAGTGCCGGTAGTCGTCCTTGGTGACGTCCCAGTCGGGGGCGTAGGCGAGCATCTCGCGGTCGCGGTAGCGCCAGGGGTACATGTTCTCGACGGCGAACCGTACGTCCGTCTCGTCCGCCATCCGCCAGATCCCGCTGACGAAGTCCCGGGCGTACTGGCGCTGCCAGCGAAAGGGCGGGTGGACGACGACGGTGCTCGCGCCCAGTTTCTCGGCGGCCGCCCGGGCGCGCTGGAGCTTGACCCAGGGGTCCGTGGACCACACGCGCTGCGTGATGAGCAGGCAGGGGGCGTGCACGGCGAGTACGGGGATGCCGTGGTAGTCGGAGAGGCGGCGCAGGGCCTCGATGTCCTGGCTGACCGGGTCGGTCCACACCATGACCTCGACGCCGTCGTATCCGAGGCGCGCGGCGATCTCGAAGGCCGTCGCCGTCGACTCCGGGTAGACGGAGGCCGTCGAGAGGGCGACCTTCGCATCCGGGATCCGTACGACTGGTTCTGCCACGGAGGTCAGCCTAAAGGGTTCGCTCGGGTGGATGTGGGGCCCCTGTTGGCCGTTGTGGTGATTGCCACTGGTCGAGTGCGGGTGCGCGGGTGCGGGTGCGGGTGCGTCGCGCCTCGTCGCGGGCCGCGGCTGAGTCGCGGGCCGCGGCTGAGTCCGGATCGATACGGCCCCGCGCCCCTAGAGGCCCTGCGCCGACCCCATGTGGTCGAGTCTGCGCAGGATCACACCCTCCCGCAGCGCCCATGGGCAGATGTCGACCGTTTCCACGCCGAACAGGTCCAGCGCCCCCTCGGCCACCAGGGCGCCCGCCAGGAGCTGGTTCGCGCGGCCCTCGGAGACGCCCGGGAGTTCGGCTCGCTGGGCCGTCGTCATGCCGGCCAGCTTCGGGACCCAGGCCTCCAGGGACTCGCGCTTCAGTTCGCGCTGGACGTAGAGGCCCTCGGCGGAGCGGGCCGCACCGGCCAGGCGGGCCAGCTGCTTGAAGGTCTTGGAGGTGGCGACCACGTGGTCGGGAGCGCCGAAGCGGGCGAACTCACCGACCGTGCGGGCGATCTGGGCGCGCACGTGCCGGCGTAGGGCCCGGACGGCATCCGGGGTCGGGGGGTCCCCGGGGAGCCAGCCCGCCGTGAGACGGCCCGCGCCCAGGGGCAGGGACACCGCGGTGTCCGGCTCCTCGTCGATGCCGTAGGCGATCTCCAGGGAGCCGCCGCCGATGTCGAGCACCAGGAGCTTGCCCGCCGACCAGCCGAACCAGCGGCGGGCCGCGAGGAAGGTGAGACGGGCCTCCTCGGCGCCGGTGAGCACCTGGAGCTCGACGCCGGTCTCGGCGTGCACGCGCGCGAGGACGTCGTCGGCGTTGCTGGCCTCGCGGACGGCGGAGGTGGCGAACGGGAGCAGGTCCTCGACGCCCTTGTCCTCGGCGGCCTGGAGTGCGTCCTTGACGACCGAGACCAGTTTCTCGACACCTTCGGGGCCTATCGCCCCGGCGTCGTCGAGGAGTTGGGCCAGGCGCAGTTCCGCCTTGTGCGAATGCGCGGGCAGCGGGCGGGCGCCGGGGTGCGCGTCCACCACCAGCAGATGCACCGTGTTCGATCCCACGTCGAGGACACCGAGTCTCATGTAGGGAACGCTACTGCCAGCCGGACGTTCCACTGGCTCCGGAGGGGCCTCGGGCGACTTACCCTGGACGCGTGCCAAAGACGAAAAAGGTGAAGGACGACAAAACGGCCGTATCTGCCGACGGTCCTTCGCGGGTGAAGCCACCGAAGCAGTCGCGGAAGGCCATGAAGGCTCTGAAGGCCGACGAGAAGGGGCTCGACTTCGCGCGCGCGTGGGTGGAGTTCCCGGATCCGGCGGACGACGAGCAGGTGTTCCGCTGCGATCTGACATGGCTCACCTCTCGGTGGAACTGCATCTTCGGCAGCGGCTGCCAGGGCATCCAGGCGGGCCGGGCGGACGACGGGTGCTGCACGCTGGGTGCCCACTTCTCCGACGAGGACGACGAGCAGCGGGTCGCCGAGCATGTGGCGCGACTCACTCCGGACGTCTGGCAGCACCACGCCGAGGGCACGGCGAACGGCTGGATCTCGGAGGACGAGGACGGCGACCGGCAGACCCGGCCCTTCCAGGGCTCCTGCATCTTCCAGAACCGGCCCGGCTTCGCGGGCGGCCAGGGCTGCTCGCTGCACATCCTGGCGCTGCGCGAGGGCCGCGAGCCGCTGGAGACCAAGCCGGACGTCTGCTGGCAGCTGCCGGTGCGCCGGACCTACGACTGGATCGACCGGCCCGACGACACCCGCGTGCTCCAGGTGTCGATCGGCGAGTACGACCGGCGCGGCTGGGGCCCGGGCGGCCACGACCTGCATTGGTGGTGCACGTCGGCGACCTCGGCACACGGCGCCGGCGACCCGGTGTACGTCTCCTACCGCCCCGAGCTGATCGAACTGATGGGCAAGGCGGGCTACGACCGCCTGGTCGAACTCTGCGAGCAGCGCCTGGCCTCCCAACTGCCCCTGCTGGCACCGCATCCGGCGGACCCGACCGCCTGAGCACCGGGCACCCCCGACACCACGCACCCCGACCCCCGGGCCACGGTTCTGCCGCATCCGCTGGGCCGCCTCCACTGGGCCGCATCCACTAGGACGTGGACGGGCTCGGGTCGCCGCTGTCCGTGGGCGAGGGCGTCGGGCTTGCCGGATCGGACGAGGTGGGGTCCGGCGGGGTCGGTGAGGGGGACGAGGACGGCGGGTCGCTCGGAGGGGGGTCCGAGGGGGCCGAGGCCGTGGGGCTGGGGCTGGACGGGGGCGTCGTCGGCTCGCCGGGGGCGGACGGTGCGGGCGCCGTGCCGTAGCCCTGGATGGTGACCACGGCGCCGGCCGGTGAGACCGCCACGCGCGCGCTCCAGGGCCCTGACGGCTCGCGCAGGTGGTCGACGTACACCTTGATCGTCAACGACTCGCCGGGCTTCAGGACTCCCGAGGACTGGCTCAGGTAGAGCCAGGAGGCACCCGTGGTGGCCGACCAGCGGACCGGGGCGTCGCCGGTCGCGGTGAGGGTGATCAGCGTGGTGTCGCCGTCATTGCCTGCGCCCACCTCCAGGTGTCCGGCGCCCTTCTTGCCGGCGCCCGCCACGCTGACGACCTCCACAGAGACGTCGGGACGGCCGTCCTTGGCGAAACGGATGCCGGGTCTCGTGCTCGCGTTGCCCGCGTTCTGGTAGCCGCCGCTCGCCGCCACGCCGTCCAGGCTGTCGGGGCCGTGCGCCTCGCTCGCGCTGGCGGAGTGGCCGTCGGCCCCCTCGCCGGGACCGCCCCGGTAGGCGGCCCACAGGGCGAGCACGGGGGCGGCGACGACGGTGGCGACGACGGTCGTGGTGACGGCACGCGCGCGCAGCCGGTCGCGGCGCGCGGCCCGGTCCTTGGGGTCCATCGGGAAGCCGCGCCGGTCGAAGCGGGGCACGGCGGCGCCACGCGCGCGTGGCGAATGCGTCGGCGCCGTGCACAGGGCCGCGCGCGGCGCTTCGAGCACGGGCAGCTCGGCGGGCGTGATCATGGCGCCGGGCCAGCGGCCGGGGATCGCGCGCTCGGCGCTGCGGCGACAGCGCGGGCAGTCGTCGACATGGCGCACGAGTTCGCGGCGCAGGGCGGAGCTGAGCACGAACTGGTTGTCGCCGGTGAGCCGCGCCACGCTCGGGCAGTCACCGATCTCGACGACGGCGAGGGCGGCGCGCGTGCGCTCCACCTCGCAGGCGGCGGAGGCGAGCAGTTCGCGGGCGCCGGCGAGGTCCATGCCGAGGACGGCCGCGACCTCGTGGGCGGCGAGATGGTGGCGCACGGCGAGTTCGAGCGCCTCGCGCTGCTCGGGGGTCGTACCGGCCGCCTCCGGCCAGGCCAGCAGCGAGAGTTCGCGGCGCCGCGCCTCCAGGACGTCCTCCGCGACCGGGGGCCCAGCGGGCGCGTGAGAAGCCCCGTGACGCCCTGCCGCGTGCGTGGCCTGACGTTTCTGCTTGGCCTCGGCCAGCTTGCGCAGACAGGCCCAGCGGGCCAGCGCGTACAGCCAGGCCCGTCGGTCGCCGGCCGCGTCCGGGCCGCCGCGCCTCTCGGCGAGCGCGAGGACGTCGCCGAGGGCGGCGGTCGCCGCGTCGTGGTCGCAGAGCACGGACATGCAGTAGGTGAACAGGCCGTCGAGGTACGGCTCGTAGCGCGCGGGCGGACGCTGCGCCAGCGTGCGCGCCGCAGCGCGGTCGCGCTCCTGCCGTTGCGCCCGGTGCGCGCCGGTGGTGCGGGTCGAGGTCTCCGGACTGCTGCTCATCATCCGTGGACCGTAGGGGGCGAAAGATGGCCTCTTCCTGCGCCTTGAGCACTTTTACTCCGTACGGGTGAAACGATCCCTCAATAGGGGACAGGAACCCCCGATTCCGTGGCTCGTTCCCATCAGGACATGGCCGATTCACGTGCCGGCGCACGGGACGGCCCGATGACCGGAGCGCAGGCCGTCCCGCGGGCGGCGGTCGTGTTGTCAGTGGCGGCGGTTACGGTTCGTGCATGGCTGCCCGTACGAAGTCCGCCAAGGAGCGTCCGTCCTACCGCTGCACCGAGTGCGGCTGGCAGACGGCCAAGTGGCTCGGCCGCTGCCCCGAGTGCCAGGCATGGGGGACGATCGAGGAGTACGGCGCGCCCGCGGTGCGTACGACCACCCCCGGCCGCGTCACCACCTCCGCCGTGCCCATCGGCCAGGTCGACGGCCGCCAGGCCACCGCCCGCTCCACCGGCGTGCCCGAGCTGGACCGGGTGCTCGGCGGTGGTCTCGTGCCCGGCGCGGTGGTGCTCCTCGCGGGCGAGCCCGGCGTCGGCAAGTCCACGCTGCTGCTGGACGTGGCGGCCAAGTCGGCGAGCGACGAGCACCGCACGCTCTATGTGACCGGCGAGGAGTCCGCGAGCCAGGTCCGGATGCGCGCCGACCGCATCCGCGCGATCGACGACCAGCTGTATCTCGCCGCCGAGACCGACCTGTCCGCCGTCCTCGGACATCTGGACGCGGTGAAGCCGTCGCTGCTGATCCTCGACTCGGTGCAGACGGTCGCCTCCCCCGAGATCGACGGCGCCCCCGGCGGCATGGCCCAGGTGCGCGAGGTGGCCGGGGCGCTGATCCGGGTCTCCAAGGAGCGCGGGATGTCCACCCTCCTGGTGGGCCATGTCACCAAGGACGGCGCGATCGCCGGACCGCGTCTGCTGGAGCACCTCGTGGACGTGGTCCTGAGCTTCGAGGGCGACCGGCACGCGCGCCTCAGGCTCGTACGGGGCGTCAAGAACCGCTACGGCGCAACCGACGAGGTCGGCTGCTTCGAGCTGCACGACGAGGGCATCACGGGCCTCGCCGACCCAAGTGGACTTTTCCTGACACGTCGTGACGAACCGGTCCCCGGCACCTGTCTCACCGTCACCCTGGAGGGCCGCCGGCCGCTGGTGGCCGAGGTCCAGGCGCTCACCGTCGACTCGCAGATCCCCTCGCCCCGGCGCACCACCTCGGGTCTGGAGACCTCCCGTGTCTCGATGATGCTCGCCGTCCTGGAGCAGCGGGGTCGGATCAGCGCGCTCGGCAAGCGGGACATCTACTCCGCGACGGTCGGCGGGGTAAAGCTTTCGGAACCTGCCGCGGACCTGGCGATCGCCCTCGCCCTGGCGTCTGCGGCCAGCGACACCCCGCTGCCCAAGAACCTCGTCGCGATCGGCGAAGTGGGCCTCGCGGGCGAGGTCAGACGGGTCACGGGCGTCCAGCGCAGGCTCTCCGAGGCACACCGTCTGGGCTTCACCCACGCGCTCGTACCGGGCGATCCCGGCAAGATCCCGGCCGGCATGAAGGTGATGGAAGTCGCGGACATAGGGGACGCCCTGAGGGTCCTTCCGCGCTCGCGTCGGCGAGAGGCCCCACGGGACGCGGAGGACCGCCGGTAGACTTTGCCCTGGTCTCGCCCGTCCGTACGAACCGAATGTGCGACACGGGAGCGCCCAAGACCCCGCGACCGGAGGAGAGCAGTGGCAGCCAACGACCGGGCAGCAGCTCCCGGAAAGTCCGGTGGGAGTGCCGGTTCCGATGGCCTGATGCGCGCCTCCCTGAGCGCCGTGGCCCCCGGCACCCCCCTGCGCGACGGCCTCGAGCGGGTGCTGCGCGGCAACACCGGCGGACTGATCGTGCTCGGCTTCGACAAGACCGTGGAGACGATGTGCACGGGCGGTTTCGTCCTGGACGTCGAGTTCGCGGCCACGCGCCTGCGTGAGCTGTGCAAGCTGGACGGCGGCATCGTGCTCTCGTCCGACCTGTCGAAGATCCTGCGGGCGGGCGTGCAGTTCGTGCCCGACGCGACGATCCCGACGGAGGAGACGGGCACCCGGCACCGCACCGCGGACCGGGTGAGCAAGCAGGTCGGCTTCCCGGTCGTCTCGGTCTCCCAGTCGATGCGCCTCATCGCGCTGTACGTCGACGGGCAGCGCCGCGTCCTGGAGGACTCGGCGGCGATCCTGTCCCGCGCGAACCAGGCTCTTGCGACCCTGGAGCGCTACAAGCTGCGCCTGGACGAGGTCGCGGGCACGCTCTCCGCGCTGGAGATCGAGGACCTCGTGACGGTCCGGGACGTCTCGGCCGTGGCCCAGCGCCTGGAGATGGTCCGCCGTATCGCGACCGAGATCGCCGAGTACGTGGTCGAGCTCGGCACGGACGGTCGCCTTCTGGCCCTCCAGCTCGACGAGTTGATCGCGGGCGTGGAGCCGGAACGCGAACTGGTGGTCCGGGACTACGTCCCCGAGCCCACGGCGAAGCGCTCCCGCACGGTCGAGGAGGCGCTGTACGAACTGGACGCGCTGACCCACGCCGAGCTTCTCGAACTGCCCACCGTGGCCCGCGCCCTGGGCTACACCGGCTCCCCCGAGGCGATCGACTCGGGTGTCTCTCCGCGGGGCTTCCGCCTCCTGGCCAAGGTCCCCCGTCTGCCCGGCGCGATCATCGACCGCCTGGTGGAACACTTCGGCGGTCTCCAGAAGCTGCTGGCAGCCAGCGTCGACGACCTCCAGACGGTGGACGGAGTGGGCGAGGCAAGGGCGAGGAGCGTCAGAGAGGGCCTGTCCCGCCTGGCGGAGAGCTCGATCCTGGAACGGTACGTGTAGGAGCTTTCAGGGACGCGGGGCTGTGTCCGTCTGCGGCTCCGCCGCGTGGCCGCGACCAGCCCCCCCCCACACACACACAAGGCCGCGGACGACGAACAGCCGTCCGCGGCCCCCCTCAGTCGTTCTCCAGCACGAACGAAGTCTGCGCGGTCGCGTACCCGGGCGCCTTGACCTCCACCAGGTAGGTCCCGGAACCCGCGGACCCCGCGGGAGGCGTCGCGCACTGCGGAGCGCTCGGCTTGCGGTCCCACTTCACGGTGTACGTGATGCTGCTCCCGGCCGGAGCCCGGTAGACCAGGTTCCCCGCGGTCCTGGGGCAGTCGGCGGACGACCAGTACGCGTCGTCCGAGTCGGCCTGAGTGATCGTCAACACCGCGTTCTTGGGCCCGAGATCGACCTTGCAGTCAGTGCCGGAGGAGTTCGTCGCGGTCAGCAGCAGCGTGGGCGTCTGGCCGGGGTCGTAGGCGTTGTGCAGACTGCGCACGCTCAACCTCACCGCACCGGCGGTGCAGTTGGGCAGCGGGGAACCGGCCGGAAGGGTGTCGCCCTGGCCGACCCCGATGCCCGTACCGCCGCCCCCGGTGCCGGCCCCGCCGACCCCGCCGACCCCGGCTGAACCACCCGTACCGGTGTCACCACCGGCACCCGAGCCGCCCCCGGTGCCGGCACCTGCACCTGCACCTGCGCTGGAACCGGAGCCCGATCCCGCGCCCCCGCCGGTGTCCCCACCGGTCGTCGACTCGTCGCGGCCGCCCGGGGCTTGACTGATCGCCGGCCCGGAACCGGACGGTCCGGGGGTGATCGTCGAGGGGGAGGGATTCTTGTCGTTGGGCCCGTCCGCGCCGTTGTTGCCGCCTCCGCCGCCGGAGCTGACGATCCACGCGATCAGCAGCGCCAGCACGGCGAGGACGGACAGCATGACAGCCCTCCGTCGCCAGTAGATGGAGGAGGGAAGCGGCCCGACCGGATTGCGCAGAGATCCCACGGCGCAAACTGTACGAGAGATCGGCGAGTTCGCTGTCCTCACCCGCCGCCCGGCGACACAACTTTTCAGGATCATCATTCCGGAAACTGACACGTGACGATCGCGGGGCGTGACCGTATCGGCCCGCCGCCTACGGTCCGTGACCACGGACTTCGAGTCCGCCGGGATCCACCGGGACATCACCGTTCTCACGGACGACACCCCCACGTGGGTACGACCGAGGGGCGCGACATGGACGGGAGCCGGACTCCTGCGCCTCGGCGCGCTGTTCGCCTCTCCCACTCACGGGTTCGCGATCGCGTCCCTTGCACCTCTGGCCACGACTGCCGCCCGACTCCGTCGCTCACGCCATCAGTTGCTCGGCGTGGCGGTCCCTACCGCCGTCGACCGTCGGAGGTCCGGTGTCCCCCCGGGGGTGGCGGTCCGCCCGCACCGGCCCCCGGCCATGGCAGGATCGGAAGGCCATGACTGCGCCCACGAAGCCCCAGCCCCAGCCCCCGCACGGCAGCCGCGCTGACGGCAGCCCCGCCGACGACATCACCGACGCCCCCGGCGGAGCGGACCTGCACTCCCCTGTCATCGACTGGTTCGACGAGCACGCCCGGGATCTGCCGTGGCGGCGGCCCGACGCCGGCCCGTGGGGGGTGATGGTCAGTGAGTTCATGCTCCAGCAGACGCCCGTGAGCCGGGTCCTGCCGGTCTACGAGCAGTGGCTCGCGCGGTGGCCGCGGCCCGCCGATCTGGCCGCGGAGGCGCCCGGCGAAGCGGTGCGCGCCTGGGGCCGGCTCGGTTATCCGCGCCGGGCGCTGCGGCTGCACGGCGCCGCGGTCGCCATAACGGAACGGCACGGCGGTGACGTACCCACCGACCACGCCCAGCTGCTCGCGCTGCCCGGGATCGGCGAGTACACGGCGGCCGCCGTCGCCTCCTTCGCGTACGGGCAGCGGCATGCCGTGCTGGACACCAATGTGCGGCGGGTGTTCGCGCGAGCGGTGACCGGTGTGCGGTACCCGCCGAACGCCACCACCGCCGCCGAGCGCAAGCTCGCCCGCGCGCTGCTGCCGCAGGACGAGAGCACCGCCGCGCGCTGGGCCGCCGCCTCCATGGAGCTCGGGGCTCTCATCTGCACGGCCAAGAACGAGTCCTGTCAGCGCTGTCCGATCGCCGCCCAGTGCGCCTGGCGGCTCGCGGGCAAGCCCGAGCACGACGGGCCGCCGCGGCGCGGGCAGACGTACGCCGGTACCGACCGCCAGGTGCGCGGCAAGCTGCTCGCCGTGCTGCGGGAGGCCCACACACCCGTCCCGCAGACGGTGCTCGACCGGGTGTGGCAGGAGCCGGTGCAGCGGGCGCGGGCGCTGGACGGTCTGGTCGCGGACGGACTCGTCGAGCCCCTCCCGGGTGGTTTGTATCGGCTGCCGTTGACGTAGCCCGCGATATAGCAAACGGGCAAATCTCCCTGAACCGGCGCGAATGGCCGCGTCGGTTTACCCGTTTTCGGCTTCCGTTACACAACCGACGGACAGCCGATTGCCAGCCGCGCGCTGCTTCGCACAGCCCCGTGACAACAGCTCCGTAGCTTCATTGCCATGCCGCACACCAGGCGGCAGCACACGGGATGAGAACCGGCAGGTACTGCCGGAAACGGGGATCAGGAGGCGGTCGACATGGCGCAGGGAGAGGTGCTCGAGTTCGAGGAGTACGTCCGCACCCGGCAGGACGCGCTGCTGCGCAGCGCACGCCGGCTGGTCCCGGACCCGGTCGACGCGCAGGACCTGCTCCAGACGGCGCTCGTACGGACGTACGGCCGCTGGGAGACCATCGAGGACAAGCGGCTCGCGGACGCCTATCTGCGCCGGGTGATGATCAACACCCGCACGGAGTGGTGGCGGGCGCGGAAGCTGGAGGAGGTCCCGACCGAGCAGCTCCCGGACGCCTCGGTGGACGACGCCACCGAGCAGCACGCGGACCGCGCCCTGCTGATGGACGTCATGAAGGTGCTCGCCCCCAAGCAGCGCAGCGTCGTGGTGCTGCGACACTGGGAGCAGATGTCCACGGAGGAGACGGCCGCCGCCCTCGGCATGTCGGCCGGTACGGTCAAGAGCACGCTGCACCGGGCGCTCGCCCGGCTCCGGGAGGAGCTGGAGACCCGCGACCTGGACGCACGCGCGCTGGAGCGTGAGGAGCGGGAGCGTTGCGCGGCGGCCTGACCGAACCCGGGCCCACCCGGCCGGACCTCGCTCCGGTCCGGGGGATCTTCCAGGCGGCGAGCACGGCGGTGGTCGTGCTGGCCGCCCTCGCCCTTTTCGTCTCCGCCTGCGCCACCGGCGGCACCGGCACCCGTGACGAGGGTCCGGCGCACGCGGCCGCGGAGGCCGGCGCCTCGCCCTCGGCCCTGCCGTCCGCCGTGGCCTCCCCGCGCCTGGACCGCAAGGGCGCGGTCGCTCTCCTCAGGTCGGACCCCAAGGTCTCCGAGGCGGTCAAGCGTGATCTGGAGCCCTGCGGCACCGACCAGTACCCGGTCGACCTGTTCTACGGCGACCTGACCGGCGGCTCGGCCGACGACGTCGTCGTCAACGTCGTGACCTGTGCGGATCTGGTGGGCGTCGGCTCGTACGTGTACCGCGAGGAAGACGGTTCGTACCAGAATGTCTTCCAGACCGAGGAACCTCCGGTCTACGCCGAGATCGACCGCGGCGACCTGGTGGTGACCAAGCAGGTGTACGAGAAGGGCGACCCGGTGGCGGACCCGTCCGGCGAGAACGTGATCACGTACCGCTGGGTCTCGGGGCGGTTCGCCGCGGTGTACCGGACGCACAGCGACTACAGCGACGTCGTCGGCACCGATCCGACGCCGACGACCGACAGCTGAACCGATCGGGCCGCCCGGAACGATCCCCCAGTGACCGCAACGACCCCGAAGAGTGAGAGCACCCGGATGGCAGACCAGACCCACGTGCTGTTCGTGGAGGACGACGACGTCATCCGCGAGGCCACCCAACTCGCCCTGGAGCGGGACGGCTTCGCGGTCACCGCCATGCCCGACGGTCTGTCGGGCCTGGAGGCGTTCCGGGCGGACCGTCCCGACATCGCCCTGCTGGACGTCATGGTCCCGGGCCTGGACGGGGTCAGCCTGTGCCGCCGTATCCGCGACGAGTCCACCGTGCCGGTGATCATGCTGTCGGCGCGCGCCGACTCGATCGACGTGGTGCTCGGCCTGGAGGCCGGCGCCGACGACTACGTGACCAAGCCGTTCGACGGGGCCGTCCTGGTCGCCCGGATCCGTGCGGTGCTGCGCCGCTTCGGGCACGCGGGCGGCACCGACCGGGGCGAGGTGAGCGCGGACGCGGCCGCCGGGGGTGTGCTGACCTTCGGCGAGCTGGAGATCGACACCGAGGGCATGGAGGTGCGCAGGGCCGGGCAGCCGGTGGCGCTCACTCCGACCGAGATGCGGCTGCTGCTGGAGTTCTCGTCCGCGCCGGGCACGGTCCTGTCCCGGGACAAGCTGCTCGAGCGGGTGTGGGACTACGGCTGGGGCGGTGACACCCGGGTCGTCGACGTCCATGTGCAGCGGCTGCGCACCAAGATCGGCCAGGACCGGATCGAGACGGTCCGTGGGTTCGGCTACAAGTTGAAGGCCTGAGCGGGGGACCTGGAGCATGCGGGGGATCCTGCGGGGGCCGGTGACGGAGCGCGTGGTGGTGCGGACGGGGCTGAGATGGAAGCTCAGTGCGGCCATCGCGCTGGTCGGCGCGCTCGTGGCCGTCGCGCTGAGCCTGGTCGTGCACAACGCGGCCCGCGTCTCGATGCTGGACAACGCGCGTGATCTCGCGGACGAGCGGATCCGGATCGCCCAGCGCAACTACGAACTGACGGGCAAGCCGAACTTCCCCAGCATCGCGGTCGACGACCCTCATCTGCCGCCCCCGCTGCGCGAGAAGGTCGAGGAGGGCCGCCGGGCGACGTACGTCTCCGACCGGCCCGACCGGGGCCCGGACATCTGGGCCGCGGTCCCGGTCAAGGGCGGGCATGTGCTGTCCCTGCACACCGGGTTCACCGACCGCAGCACCGACATCCTCAACGACCTCGACCAGGCGCTGGTGATCGGCTCCATCGCGGTGGTGCTCGGCGGCAGCGCGCTCGGCGTGCTCATCGGGGGCCAGTTGTCGCGGCGGCTGCGCAAGGCGGCGACCGCGGCGAACCAGATGGCCAAGGGCGAGACGGACGTCCGGGTGCGGGACGCGATCGGCGGGGTCGTACGGGACGAGACCGACGACCTCGCGAGCGCCGTGGACGCCATGGCGGACGCGCTCCAGCAGCGGCTGGAGGCGGAGCGGCGGGTCACCGCGGACATCGCGCACGAGCTGCGGACACCGGTGACGGGCCTGCTGACGGCGGCGGAACTGCTGCCTCCCGGCCGGCCCACGGAACTGGTCCTGGACCGCGCGAAGGCCATGCGCACCCTCGTCGAGGACGTCCTGGAGGTGGCCCGGCTCGACGGGGCCAACGAGCGGGCCGAGCTCCAGGACATCCTGCTCGGCGAGTTCGTCACCCGCCGGGTGGCGGCCAAGGACCCGGAGATCGAGGTCCGCGTGGTGCACGAGTCGGAGGTCACGACCGATCCGCGCCGACTGGAACGCGTGCTGTTCAACCTCCTCGCCAACGCCGCCCGGCACGGCAAGCCGCCCGTCCAGGTCACCGTCGAGGGCCGCGTCATCCGGGTCCGCGACCACGGCCCCGGCTTCCCCGAGGACCTCCTCGCGGACGGCCCGAGCCGCTTCCGCACGGGCAGTGCGGACCGCGCGGGGCACGGCCACGGGCTCGGTCTGACCATCGCGGCCGGTCAGGCGCGGGTGCTGGGGGCGCGGCTGACCTTCCGCAACGTACGGCCGGCGGGGGCTCCCGACGGGGTGCACGCGGAGGGCGCGGTGGCGGTGCTGTGGCTGCCGGAGCATGCGCCTACGGCGACGGGGAGCTACCCCCTGCTGCCGTGATCTCAGGTGCCCGCCACCAGCAGCTCCTCTCCCCTGGACGGTCGTACGCCGTCCGTCCTGCCCTCGAAGTAGCGCCGGTCCAGCTCCTCCACCGGCACGTGCCGGGCCTCGCGGAAGCCGGACGCGCGGGCCAGGGTCAGGATCTCGGCGGGCCGGAAGAAGCTCAGGAACGGTGTGCCCGCCGCCCGAGCCCCCGCCACCGCCATCTCCAGCTGCGGGCGCTGCTCCGGTTCGACGTCCGCCGGTGGCCGTAGGAAGGTCGTCACAAGAACGGATCCCGGGGCGAGCCCGGCTACCAGGCGGAACGTGGCGGCGTTCGCCTCCCGGGTGAGGTACATGGTGACGCCCGTGGAGGCCACCACCGCGGGGCGGCCAGGGTCGAACCCGGCCTCGGTCAGCCGACCCCACCAGTCCCCCTCGAAGTCGACCGGCACGAGCCGCAGCCACTCGGGGACACCGAAGCCGAGTTCCTCCAGCCGCTGTCGCTTCCAGGCCTGCGGTCCCGGCTGGTCGACCTCGAAGACCCGCAGCCCGCGCTCGGCGGCGATCTCCGGTCCTCTGCGCTGGGCGAACGTGTCGAGACCGGCGCCGAGGACGACGTACTGGTCCACGCCCCGCTCCAGGACGAGGTCCTCCACGTACCGAGTCCGGGCCACGATCGACGCCCGGGTGCGGCGCGTGGCGTCCACGTCCATGTCGGGCCGCTCGCGCCACCCGTCGTCCGGACCGGCGAGCCGGAGCCCGATCTCGTCCTCCAGGACGTGCGGCGGCGGATCGGCGCGCACATGCAGGGCCCGCCAGAGGGCGACCCGTACGGCCGTGTGGTCGGCCTCGGCCACGTCTTCCGTCACGCCCAGTCCTTGGAGAAGTCCAGCTCGTCGCTGCGCTGGGTCAGCGAGTACCAGTTGCCGCTGTCGTCGCGGAAGATCGCCTCGATGCCGTACGGCCGCTCCTGCGGCTCCTGGATGAACTCCACCCCGCGCGCCCGGAAGGTCTCGTAGTCACCGCGGCAGTCGTCGGTCCGGAACGCTCCCGCGCCCATCACGCCCTTGCCGACGAGCTTCCTCAGTGCCTCGGCGGACTCGGGGTCCAGTCCCGGGCCGTCGAGACTCATCAGCGCCAGCTCGACGCCCTCCTGCTCCTTGGCGCCGACGGTGACCCATGTCATCTCGCCCATCGCGACCTCGCTGCGCACCTCGAAGTCCAGCTTCTCGGTGAAGAAGGCCTTGGTGCGTTGCTGGTCGAAGGTCCATACGGTGGCGATGCCCAGTCCCTGGATCATGGTTCCGCTCTCCTGTCGTCCCGGGGTTCCTGCTTGTCACCGTAGGCAGCGGCGGGGCCGGGACGCTTCTTCGAAGTTGCGGTCCCTTCGGCGGTTCTCGCGGTGGGGAAGCCGCCGGCCCAGAGCATGGCGTAGCAACCGGGGATCAGGGCGGCACCGCGACCCACGTTCTTGCTGCGGTACTCGCTCGGGGTGAGTCCGGTCCGCGCCTTGAAGCGGGCGGAGAAGGTGCCGAGGCTGCTGAAGCCGACCAGGTGGCAGATCTCGGTGACGCTCAGATCGGCTGCCCGCAGCATTTCCTCGGCCCGCTCGATCCGCCGGTGCGTGAGGTACTGCCCGGGGGTCTCGCCGTACGCCTCCTTGAAGGCGCGGAGGAAGTGGTACCGCGAGTACCCGGCATGCGCGGCGACGGCGCCGAGGTCCAGCCCCGGGTCGGCCCAGTCCCGGTCCATGGCGTCCTTGGCCAGCCTGATCTGCCGCACTTTGTCCATGGGCCGATGGTGACATGCGGCACTGACATCGACACCGCCCTCGACACCGCCCTCGCGACCGCCCTCGTGCGCGCACGAAGAAGGCCCCCCGGGGGCGGACACCGGTCCGGGGGGCCTTCGGTTCGGGTCGGGACCCGGTTCTGATCAGACCTCGACGAGCGGAGCCGGCGCCGCGTCGTCCGCAGACTTCTGGGGCCCCGCGCCCTTGAGCGGCACCTCCTTGACGAACACCGCCGCCACCAGCGCGACCACGGCGACGATCGAGCCGAGCAGGAACGCCGAGTGCGTGCCCGCCGACACCGCGACCTGGTACGCCTCGCGCACCGCGTCGGGCAGCTTCTCCAGGCTCTTCGCGTCCAGCTGCGCCGACTGCTCGGTCACCTTGGAGCCCAGAGCCCCGCCCCGCTCGGCCATGACGTCCTGGACCCGGTGGTTGAACAACGCGCCCATGATGGCGACACCGAAGGAGGAGCCGAGCGTACGGAACAGGGTGGTGGAGGAGGACGCGACGCCCATGTCCTTCATCTCGACGCTGTTCTGCGCGACCAGCATGGTGATCTGCATCAGGCAGCCCATGCCGAGACCGACCACGGCCATGAAGACACCGGAGGTGAGCCGCGAGGTCCCGGTGTCCATCGTCGACAGCAGGTACAGCCCGACGATCATCAGGGCGCTGCCGAGGACCGGGAAGACGTAGTACCGCCCGCTGTTGGTGGTGATCCGGCCCGCGACCATCGAGGTCACCAGCATCGCGCCGAGCATCGGCAGGAGCAGCAGCCCGGAGTTGGTCGCGGAGGCGCCCTGCACGGACTGCTGGTACAGCGGCAGGAAGAGGGTGGCGCCGAACATCACGAAGCCGGTGATGAAGCCGATGATCGACATCAGCGTGAAGTTGCGGCTGCGGAAGATGTGCAGCGGGACCACCGGCTCGGTCGCCTTGGTCTGCCAGAACACGAACCCGACGAGCGCGGCCACGCCGATGCCGATCAGCTCCATGATCCGCGCGGAGGTCCAGGCGTACTCCGTGCCGCCCCAGGTGGTCACCAGCACGATGGAGGTGATGCCCACGGTCAGCAGGGCGGCGCCCAGGTAGTCGATGCGGGCCTGTGCGCGCTTCTTCGGCAGGTGCAGCACCGCGCTGATCAGGCCGAGCGAGACGACACCGAGCGGCAGGTTGATGTAGAAGGACCAGCGCCAGCCCCAGTTGTCGGTGATGGTGCCGCCGACCAGCGGTCCGCCGATCATCGCGAGCGCCATGACGCCGGCCATCATGCCCTGGTACTTGCCGCGCTCCCGCGGCGGGATCAGGTCGCCGATGATCGCCATGACGCCGACCATCAGACCGCCGGCGCCGAGGCCCTGCACGGCCCGGAAGCCGATCAGCTGCCCCATGTCCTGGGCCATGCCGCTGAGCGCGGAGCCGATCAGGAAGAGCACGATCGAGCTCATGAAGACGCCCTTGCGGCCGTACATGTCGCCGAGCTTGCCCCAGAGCGGGGTGGCGGCCGCGGTGGCCAGCGTGTAGGCCGTCACGACCCACGAAAGGTGTTCGAGCCCGCCGAGCTCGCCCACGATCGTCGGCATCGCGGTGCCCACGATCATGTTGTCGAGCATCGCGAGCATCATGGTGATCATCAGCGCGAGCAGGACGACCCGCACGCTGCGCTGTTTCTTGTCCGGCTCCGTCTCGACCGTCTGTGTGTCCGCCATCGTTCCCACTCCCCTGAGATCCCGCGGTACTGCCCCGCCGGGGCACTTACTTGCCGCCCGGCTAGTTGTCTACACTGGGGAAGGTAGACGCGTAACTAGCCGGGCGTCAAGTAAGTTTTATGGGAAGCCGAGGAGCAAGAGGATGGGCGGCACCATGGACGTCACGAAGCAGCAGCGGCGCGGCAACACGCGCCAGCGCATCCAGGACGTGGCCCTCGAACTCTTCGCGGAGCAGGGGTACGAGAAGACGTCCCTGCGAGAGATCGCCGAGCACCTGGATGTCACCAAGGCGGCGCTGTACTACCACTTCAAGACCAAGGAAGAGATCCTCGTCAGCATCTTCGACGACCTGACGCAGCCGATCCTCGACCTGATCGAGTGGGGCAGGAAGCAGCCGCACACGCTGGAGACCAAGCAGGAGATCGTACGGCGCTACAGCGCGACACTCGCCGGCGCGACGCCGCTGTTCCGCTTCATGCAGGAGAACCAGGCGGCGGTCCGCGAACTGCGCGTCGGCGAGACCTTCAAGGAGCGCATGCAGGGGCTGCGCGAGATCATCGTCGACCCCGAGGCGGACCTGACCGACCAGGTCCGCTGCGTCAGCGCGATCTTCACCCTGCACGCCGGGATGTTCTTCCTCCAGGACATCGCCGGTGACCCGGAGGCCAAGCGCAAGGCGGTCCTGGAGGTCGCGACGGAGCTGGTCACCCGCGCGCACCGGGGCGGCGCGGACGCCTGACGCCGGTAAGGCCTTGACGCCGGTCAGACCTTGACGCCGGTCAGACCTTGACGCCGGTCAGGCCTTTCAGACCTTGACGCCCTTGGCGCGCAGGAACGCGACCGGGTCGATGGCCGAGCCGTAGTTCGCCGTCGTGCGGATCTCGAAGTGCAGGTGCGGGCCACTGGAGTTGCCGGTGTTGCCGGACAGGGCTATGCGCTGACCGGTCTTGACGACCTGGCCGACCTTGACCTTGATCCGGGAGAGGTGGGCGTACTGCGAGTACGTCTTGTTGCCGTGCTTGATCACGATGGCGTTGCCGTAGGCGGCACCGTCACCGGCACCCCCCGAGCCGGCCTTCACGACGGTCCCGCCGTGCGCGGCGACGACCTTCGTGCCGCTCGGCACCGCGAAGTCCTGCCCGCTGTGGGTGGACTGCCACATGCCCCCGGCCTGCGCGTAGCTGGCGCTGAGCGTGTACTTCTTCACCGGGTCGACCCAGGACGCCGAGGAGGACGCGGCGGAGGCGACTCCGGCCCCCAGTACGGCCGACGCGCCGACGGACACGGCCACGACGGCCACACGGGTGCGCAGCAGGGACGTACGGGAAGAGCGGTGGGAGACGCGCTGGAACATTCGGAACCTCATGAAGCCGGGGACAGGAGAACCAACCCGGCGCATGACGGCGGCCGGTTGGCGCATCCCTTGGTAACCCGGAGGGCCGAATACGCCCAAACAACCCATCTACGACGGAACGTAGTAATGGGTAAGAACGGACGACCGAGAAGTCCATTTCCCTCCCGGAATCACCCCTTGAATCCCCCCACTATTCCGCCTAGTAATGGACAAATCGCCTGTGCGGCAAGTCACCGGCGGCCCTCAGGGAAAGTCCCGTCATGTGACGCACGTCTCTGGCGACTTACCGCCCAGTAACCCTACGGTTCCCCTCGCGCCACCCTCGCCACCGAACATGCACCAGACAACGGCATACGGACGTGAGAGGACCCCCACGAACATGAGAATCCGACGCCCCTGGGCGCGCCGCACCGCCGTAACCACCGTCTCCGCAGCCGCACTCGTCGCCCTGGCCATCCCCGCCGAGGCCGCGACGACCACCGCGAGCACCGCGAGCACCTCCACGACCGCCACCGCCGCGGCCGAAGACGTCGACTACGCCACCTGGCAGACCGACTGCCAGGCCGTGATGAACCAGGCCCTGCCCTACCTCAAGACGCGTATCGCCGCCCCCCGGCCCGGCGAGAAGCAGGCGGTCGTCCTCGACATCGACAACACGGCCCTGGAGACGGACTTCGGCTTCAGCTACCCCCAGCCGGCCAACAAGCCCGTCCTGGAGGTCGCGAAGTACGCCCAACAGCACGGCGTTTCCCTGTTCTTCGTGACCGCCCGCCCCGGCATCATCGCCTCGGTGACCGACTACAACCTCAAGCACGTCGGCTACCAGGTGGGCGGCCTCTACGTCCGTGGCTTCGTCGACCTCTTCAAGGACGTCGCCGCCTACAAGACCGCCCAGCGCGTCGACATCGAGAACAAGGGCTACACGATCATCGCGAACATCGGCAACAGCGCCACCGACCTGTCGGGCGGCCATGCCGAGAAGACCTTCAAACTCCCGGACTACGACGGCCAGTTGTCCTGACCTCCGGCCAGGCTTCATCCGCCGTCGCGCTCACGGCAACGGCGGATGGAACCCCTTCCGGCCGGGCCGGCCGGTCAGCCGACCCCGGCGTCGGCGCCGGCCTGGTCGGCTAAACCCTCGGACTCCCCGGGCGGGCCACACTTCCCGGCCGAAGAAGAAGCCGCCGCCATCGCCCCCTCATGCGCCAACTGCCCACCCTGCGCCACACGACGAACTCTTCCGCGCCGTGGGCACACAAAAGGGCCGCTCCAGAACCGTGGTTCCGAAGCGGCCCTTCAACGCATCGCCCTGAGGCTTACGCGTCCTTGCTCAGGTTCGGTCCGGCACCGCCGGCCGCCTGCTCGATCGGCGGGACGTCCGGCAGGGCCGCCTTCTCCTCGCCGCGGAAGGTGAAGGTCTTGGTCTCGCCCTCGCCCTCCGTGTCGACGACCACGATGTGACCGGGACGCAGCTCACCGAAGAGGATCTTCTCCGAGAGCGTGTCCTCGATCTCGCGCTGGATCGTGCGCCGCAGCGGACGCGCGCCCAGCACCTGGTCGTAACCCTTGGTCGACAGCAGCTCCTTGGCGGACTGGGAGAGCTCGATGCCCATGTCCCGGTCCCTGAGGCGCTCGTCCACCTTGGCGATCATCAGGTCGACGATCGCGAGGATGTCCTCCTGCGTCAGCTGCGGGAAGACGACCACGTCGTCGACGCGGTTGAGGAACTCGGGCCGGAAGTGCTGCTTGAGCTCGTCCGAGACCTTGTTCTTCATGCGCTCGTAATTGGTCTTCTTGTCGCCCGAGGCCGCGAAGCCCAGGTTGAAGCCCTTGGAGATGTCCCGGGTGCCGAGGTTGGTCGTCATGATGATGACCGTGTTCTTGAAGTCCACGACCCGGCCCTGGGAGTCGGTCAGACGACCGTCCTCCAGGATCTGCAGCAGCGAGTTGAAGATGTCCGGGTGGGCCTTCTCGACCTCGTCGAACAGGACGACGGAGAACGGCTTGCGGCGGACCTTCTCGGTCAGCTGGCCGCCCTCTTCGTAGCCCACGTAACCGGGAGGCGAACCGAAGAGCCGCGAGACCGTGTGCTTCTCGCTGAACTCCGACATGTCGAGGGAGATCAGCGCGTCCTCGTCACCGAAGAGGAACTCCGCGAGCGCCTTGGACAGCTCGGTCTTACCGACACCGGACGGGCCGGCGAAGATGAACGAACCACCGGGACGCTTCGGGTCCTTCAGACCGGCACGCGTACGACGGATCGCCTTCGACAGCGCCTTGACGGCGTCGACCTGGCCGATGACCCGCTTGTGGAGCTCGTCCTCCATGCGCAGCAGACGCGAGGACTCCTCCTCGGTCAGCTTGAAGACCGGGATGCCGGTGGCGGTCGCGAGGACCTCGGCGATCAGCTCGCCGTCGACCTCGGCGACGACGTCCATGTCGCCGGCCTTCCACTCCTTCTCCCGCTTGGCCTTGGCGGCCAGGAGCTGCTTCTCCTTGTCGCGGAGGGAGGCGGCCTTCTCGAAGTCCTGCGAGTCGATCGCGGACTCCTTGTCCCGGCGGACACCGGCGATCTTCTCGTCGAACTCGCGCAGGTCCGGCGGCGCGGTCATCCGGCGGATGCGCATCCGCGAACCGGCCTCGTCGATCAGGTCGATCGCCTTGTCCGGCAGGAAGCGGTCCGAGATGTACCGGTCGGCCAGGGTGGCGGCCTGGACGAGGGCCTCGTCCGTGATCGAGACACGGTGGTGGGCCTCGTACCGGTCGCGCAGACCCTTGAGGATCTCGATCGTGTGCGGCAGGGACGGCTCCGCGACCTGGATGGGCTGGAAGCGGCGCTCCAGGGCCGCGTCCTTCTCCAGGTGCTTGCGGTACTCGTCCAGCGTGGTCGCACCGATGGTCTGCAGCTCACCACGGGCCAGCATCGGCTTCAGGATCGAAGCGGCGTCGATGGCGCCCTCGGCGGCACCCGCACCGACCAGCGTGTGCAGCTCGTCGATGAACAGGATGATGTCGCCGCGGGTGCGGATCTCCTTGAGAACCTTCTTCAGGCGCTCCTCGAAGTCACCGCGGTAGCGGGAGCCGGCGACCAGCGCGCCGAGGTCCAGGGTGTAGAGGTGCTTGTCCTTGAGGGTCTCGGGCACCTCGCCCTTGACGATGGCCTGGGCGAGGCCCTCGACGACGGCGGTCTTGCCGACGCCGGGCTCACCGATCAGCACCGGGTTGTTCTTGGTACGGCGGGACAGCACCTGCATGACCCGCTCGATCTCCTTCTCGCGCCCGATGACCGGGTCGAGCTTGGACTCACGAGCGGCCTGGGTGAGGTTCCGGCCGAACTGGTCGAGGACCAGGGACGTCGAGGGGGTGCCCTCGGCAGGCCCGCCGGCGGTGGCGGTCTCCTTGCCCTGGTAACCGGAGAGCAGCTGGATGACCTGCTGCCGCACCCGGTTGAGATCTGCGCCCAGCTTGACCAGGACCTGGGCGGCGACGCCCTCGCCCTCACGGATCAGGCCGAGCAGGATGTGCTCCGTGCCGATGTAGTTGTGGCCCAGCTGAAGGGCCTCGCGGAGCGACAGCTCCAGGACCTTCTTGGCACGGGGGGTGAAGGGGATGTGCCCGGACGGGGCCTGCTGCCCCTGCCCGATGATCTCCTCCACCTGCTGGCGGACCGCCTCGAGCGAAATCCCGAGGCTCTCAAGGGCCTTGGCGGCGACACCCTCACCCTCGTGGATCAGGCCCAGGAGGATGTGCTCGGTGCCGATGTAGTTGTGGTTGAGCATCCGGGCTTCTTCCTGAGCCAGGACGACAACCCGCCGCGCGCGGTCGGTGAACCTCTCGAACATCGTTAATCGCTCCTCAGAGCGGTCAGGCAGTGGGGGGAACTTCCCCTCCCTGTCCTTCCGCAGCTTAGTCCCGCAAGCGGGGACCGCTCATTCCAACTGCCGACACCGTCGATGGCCTCCTGACCCCGAACGCCGACATCTGCTCCAACCCGATGGTGCGAGACGATGTTCCCGCAGGCCAGGCAGTTACCCCAGTCGCCAGTACGCCGATGGCGAACGTGAGACGGCCTTTCCCTGCGTGTCGCCCCCTCCCACTAGGGATGTCTTACCCGCTCGGACCGACAGTCCATGCCGTACGCCCCCCGTCCCTCCGCTACGGGCGAACAACCTTGTGCCACCCCGCACCTCCGCACGCCCCCTCTTCGGACACTCTTCGCACACGCAGGCACACCCAGCGTAACTCTCGCGCCTTTCCGGCGGTTGCACTTGGCATGGTCGCCAGCCGCCCCTCTCTCACCACTGATCTCACCGTGGTCCCGCTCCCCCGTCGGCCGCTGGAACGGGCCGCTTTCGGCGACGATCCGGTCCGTCGCTGGTACGAGAACGAACTGGGCTGGCCCACGGTGCCCGCGAGCGCCCCTGAATCTCCCGTACGACTGCGCCTGGGGCTTCGTTTCGACGTCCTGGACGTGCCGGCCGAGGCGGGACGCGTGGCCCTGCGCCACCTCGCCGAGGCCTCTCCGGTGGCGCTGTGGGGCGACCGGATGCTGCTCCTGGTGGCGGCGGGCAGCGCGGAGGAGCTGCCGGGCCTGCTGGACTGGCTGGAGTGGGGCACGCTGGCGCTCGACCTGCGGATGGTGGGGACGGGCGGCGAGATGCAGGCACCGTGTCCGCCGGAGCCCGGGGTGGGCCGGCTCACGGAGCTCTCGTCGGGACGGTCCGGGAGTCCGGTGTCCGGCGAGGACCCGTCCCGTGTCCTGCCGTCACTCCCGGAACCGGGCGGGCTCATGCCCCGGCCGTCGCGGAAAGAGCTGGAAGCGGCGAAAGAGCCGCAGGAGACGAGCCGGGCCGGCGGAAGCCGGCGACCTCTCGTCCTGGGCCGCCCGGGCGCCCTGCAGGGGGCCGCCGTGTGGGTGCGGCCCCCCGAGCCTGGGTGCGAGGTCGAGGCCTCGCTGCCGACGGTGTCGGCCCTGAGGGGCGGTGGGGGCGCCCCCGATCTCGTACGCGTCGTGAACACGGTGGCCACACAGTGCCACCGGCTGCGGCTGCGGTGCGCTCGGCCATAAGCCGTCGCGGCCCGGCCTTCGTGGACCCGGCCTTGGCGGACCCTCGATCAGGCGTTGGCCTTCTCGTAAGCCTCGCGAATGCTCGCCGGAACACGGCCGCGGTCATTGACCTCGTAACCGTTCTCCTTCGCCCAGGCGCGAATCTGAGCGGTGTCCTGGCTGCCACCGGAAGCGGCCCGCGTCTTTCCGCGCCCACCCGAAGCACGGCCTCCGGTACGGCGACCGCCCTTCACGTAGGGGTCGAGAAGGCCACGGAGCTTGTCCGCATTGGCAGTCGTGAGATCGATCTCGTACGTCTTGCCGTCCAACGCGAACGTGACGGTCTCGTCCGCCTCGCCGCCGTCGATGTCATCGACAAGAAGGACCTGAACCTTCTGTGCCACCGGATTTCCTTTCATCCAATACTTGAGGGCCGGGGGTCTGCGGCGTCCGCCGTTTCGCCGTCCCCTGTTATATGCAGTACTGCACTACGTCGGAAAGCAAACCGCTTTTGCTGGGAAAACACAAACCCCCGGGAGAGACCGACAGGGGTCGCCCCGTCCGGAAACATGCGCGTTTCGGACATAGGGAACCCGGGCAGGGCCGAGCGGCAGAATCCCTGGCGATCACAGATGCAGAAGCATCCGGCTGTTGCCCAAGGTGTTCGGTTTCACCCGTTCGAGACCGAGGAACTCTGCCACGCCTTCGTCATAGGAACGCAGTAGCTCGGCGTAGACATCGGTGTCAACGGGTGTCTCACCGATCTCGACGAAGCCGTGCTTGCCGAAGAAGTCCACTTCGAAGGTGAGACAGAAAACGCGACGAACACCGAGCCAGCGGGCCGTCTGCAACAACTTCTCCAGCAACTGATGTCCGACCCCGGCGCCCCTCAGCCCTGGCTTCACGGCGAGAGTGCGCACTTCCGCGAGGTCTTCCCACATGACATGCAGGGCGCCGAAGCCGACCAGCTCGGCGTTGTCGTCGCGCTCGGCGACCCAGAACTCCTGGATGTCCTCGTAAAGCGTCACCGTCGCTTTGTCGAGCAGGATGCGGTCGCGGACGTAGGAGTCAAGGAGCCGACGGATGCCGGCGACATCGCTGGTGCGGGCCCGCCGGACGGTGATGGCTTTTGCGGTGACTTCGGGGTTCTCGGCTGAGGGGCTCTTCGCGGACATGAGCGGACGCTATCGCCCGCCGTCCCGCGATGCCGAGTCGGGGTTCTCCACGGTCGGTCCCCCGACGATCCGTACGGCGTCCTGGAGTGCCTGTCGCTGTTCCTCGCTCATCATCCCGAAGAAGGCGACGAGAGCGGCGGCGGGGTTGTCGCTCTGGGACCAGGCGTCGTTCATCAGTGCGGCGGCGTAGGCGGCCCGTGTGGAGACCGCCTCATATCGATAGGCCCGGCCTTCCGCCTCACGACGCACCCAGCCCTTCTGATGGAGATTGTCCAAAACGGTCATCACCGTGGTGTACGCGATGGACCGTTCCTGCCGAAGGTCTTCCAGGACTTCTCGAACGGTGACCGGGCGGTTCCACTTCCACACCCGCGTCATGACCGCGTCTTCGAGTTCTCCCAATGGGCGAGGCACACCTCAGCACAATAGTGGGAGATCCGGCTATCGGCGTGCGACGGGCCCTTTCAACGCCAAACAGCAACAAAAAGGGCGTACGACTCCGAAAGCGCGGTGGCTCGGAGAGTCGTACGCCGACGAGGCGCGGCCGGTCAGTCGACCTGCTTGGCCGCCTCCGCGCGCGCGAGGGCGGCGTCGACGGCCGCGTCCTCCTTGGCCTTGTTGGCCCCGCCCTGGGTCTTCACGATGACCCGGATCAAACCGATGAAGAACACGGCCATGACGACCGGGGGCACGAGCGCGGAGACATAGTCCATGCGTCCAGGGTAGCCAGCGGCACCGGGACAACTCGGGCGGGGTGCGGACTGCCCGGAATCAGCCCGCGGCCAGTTGCTGCGGCGGGTTCGCCGGGGGCGGGGCCGGCTTGCGACGGGGGAAGACCTCGCCCGGGGTGGGGATGGGCCGGGAGGGCTTCGGGGCGGCGGGGGCGGGTTTCTCGGCGGGCTTGACCGGGGCCTTCTCCGGACGCTTCGCCGGCTCCTTGGCGTCCTGTTCCGCCGGACCGCCCGGCGCGAGCCCGGAAGGCCCTTCGCGGAGCTCTCCGGAAAGACCTCCGGAGAGACCTCCGGGAAGCGCCAGGAGGCGCGTGCGGGAGGCCGGGACGACGGGGGTCACCGGGGCACGCCGGGCGCCCGTGGCGCCCGCGAGACGGGCCCGTACGTCGCGTTCGGCCAGCATCTGGCAGCGGATCAGCAGCGCCGCCGCGACGGGGGTGCCGCGCAGCGCCCGCAGCGCGGCGAGATCGTCGGGCTGGGGCCGGTACCCGGCGCCCAGCGCCTCCTCCAGGAGGGTGAGGTAGCCGGCGGCGGTGCCGGGCAGCGCGGCGCGGTACCGGTCGAGGTCGGCCACCAGGAAGGCGCGCAGCCGGGCACCCTCACGCACCGCCTCGTCGAGGGACTCGGCGAGGCGGTGGCAGTCCTTGATGTCCTCGGCCGAAGCAGGGGCGGGGTGAAGGGCGAGGGCGAGAGCGCGGCGGAGCACACGCAGCTCCTCCACGCCGAACGCCATGCCGCCGCGGGATCCATATGGCGTGGGCATGCGGCGACAGTACGCGCTAATCAGACAAACCCGTCATAGGGGGCGGGTGTGGCGCGACCGGGCCACCCCAATGCCGGTCCACGCGTCCCGGCCCGGCCCCAGGTCACATCCGCGACACGTTCCGCTCGTACACCAGCCGCAGCCCCACCAGCGTCAGCCAGGGCTCGTGCTCGTCGATCACCGACGACTCTCCGAGCACCATCGGCGCCAGCCCGCCCGTGGCGATCACCGTCACGTCCTCCGGGTCCTCCGCGAGCTCCCGGGCCATCCGGCCCACCACGCCGTCGACCTGCCCGGCGAAGCCGTACACGATCCCGGACTGCATCGCCTCGACCGTGTTCTTCCCGATCACGCTCCGCGGCCGGGCCACCTCGATCTTCCGCAGCTGCGCCCCCTTGACCCCGAGCGCCTCCACGGAGATCTCGATACCGGGCGCGATGACACCGCCGACGTACTCCCCGCGCGCGGACACCGCGTCGAAGGTCGTCGCCGTGCCGAAGTCCACGACGATCGCGGGGCCGCCGAACAGTTCGACGGCCGCCACCGCGTTGATGATCCGGTCCGCGCCGACCTCCTTGGGGTTGTCGGTGAGGATCGGCACCCCCGTCTTCACCCCGGGCTCGACCAGCACGGCCGGCACATCGCCGTAGTAGCGCCGCGTCACCTCGCGCAGCTCGTGCAGCACGGACGGCACGGTCGCGCAGATGGCGATCCCGTCGATGCCGTCGCCCAGTTCGTCCCCGAGGAGCGGGTGCATGCCCATCAGGCCCTGGAGCAGTACGGCCAGCTCGTCCGCCGTGCGGCGGGCGTCCGTGGAGATCCGCCAGTGCTCGACGATGTCCTCGCCGTCGAACAGCCCGAGGACGGTGTGCGTGTTGCCTACGTCGATGGTGAGGAGCATCGCGACTACTCCGCCTCGCGCAGATCGAGGCCGATGTCGAGGATCGGCGAGGAGTGGGTGAGCGCACCCACGGCGAGGTAGTCGACCCCGGTGTCGGCGTACGCGCGCGCGTTGGCCAGCGTCAGCCGCCCGGAGGCCTCCAGCGCGGCCCGCCCGTGCACGAGCGCGACCGCCTCCTCGCACTCACCGGGCGTGAAGTTGTCCAGCAGGATCAGGTCGGCGCCCGCGTCCACGACCTCCCGCAGCTGGTGCAGGGTGTCGACCTCGACCTCGATCGGCACGTCCGGGAAGGTCTCCCGGACGGCCTTGAAGGCCTGGGCGACGCCACCGGCGGCGACCACGTGGTTGTCCTTGACCAGCGCCGCGTCGGACAGCGACATCCGGTGGTTGACCCCGCCGCCGCAGCGCACCGCGAACTTCTCCAGTGACCTGAGGCCGGGAGTCGTCTTCCTCGTGTCCCGCACGCGTGCCTTGGTGCCCTCCAGTGCGTCCGCCCACGCGCGCGTGGCGGTCGCGATGCCCGAGAGCCGGCACAGCAGGTTGAGCGCGCTGCGCTCGGCGGTGAGCAGGTCACGCGTGCGCGTGGTGACCGACAGGAGCTTCTGTCCCGCCTCCACCCGGTCGCCGTCCTCCACGTGCCGCTCGACCTCGAACTCGTCCTCGCAGACCACCGAGACGACCGCCTCGGCGACCCTGAGGCCGGCCACGACGCCCGCCTCGCGCGCGACGAAGTCGGCCGTGGCGACGGCGTCCTCGGGGATGGTCGCGACGGTCGTCACGTCCACGCCGTGGTCGAGGTCCTCCTGGATGGCGACATTGGCGATGTCCTCGACCTCCACGGGGTCGAGCCCGGCATCGGCCAGGAGCTGCGCGAGCGCGGGGTCGAGCCCGCACTCCAGGTACTCCTCGTCGAGGCCGTCGGAGGCGGTGCCACAGGCACAGCCGTCGCCGCAGCCGCCGGACGAGGCGAGGGGAAGGTCGTCGGTGCTCACTGGTGTCACTGCTCCTGGAGGTGCTGCCGGGTCGGGGGGAAGTCTGCGGTATCCGTGGTGTGTACGGCGAGGGTCCGGTCGGGATTCAGCCGTACGACGATGTGGCGGCGCCACGCCGTGTCGTCGCGGTCGGGCGCGTCCTCGCGCCAGTGGCAGCCGCGCGTCTCCTCGCGCTGCAGGGCCGCGGCGGCCAGGACACGGGCCACGCACAGGAGGTTGGTGGCCTCCCAGGTGTCGACGCCGGGCTCGGCCGTCTTGCCGTTCTCGGCGAGGGCGTCCCGGGCGTCGGTGTGCAACTGCTGCAACTCGTCGGCGGCCTTGGACAGGGACTCGGCGGAGCGCAGCACGCCCGCGCCCTGGGTCATGATCCGCTGGATCGCGAACCGGGCCTCGGGGGCGAGCAGCGGGTGCGCGGGCCTCTCGGGCTGTTCGACGGGGGCGGGCACGCGCGCGTGGAGGCCGGCGCGGCTCGCCGTGATGTCGGCGGCGATGCGCTCGGCGTAGACAAGTCCCTCCAGGAGGGAGTTGGAGGCGAGCCGGTTCGCGCCGTGCACGCCGGTGCAGGCGACCTCGCCGCACGCGTACAGGCCCGGGACGGTCGTGCGGCCCTTGGAGTCGGTGCGCACGCCGCCGGAGGCGTAGTGGGCGGCCGGTGCGACCGGGATGGGCTCGGTGACCGGGTCGATGCCGTGGGCGCGGCAGGCGGCGAGGATCGTCGGGAAGCGGTGCTCCCACATCTCGGCGCCGAAGTGCCGGGCGTCGAGGAACATGTGCTCGGCGTCCCGCTCCTGCATGCGGCGCATGATGCCCTTGGCGACGATGTCGCGGGGGGCGAGCTCGGCCAGTTCGTGCTGCCCGGTCATGAAGCGCACGCCGTCGGCGTCGACCAGGTGGGCGCCCTCGCCCCGCACGGCCTCGGAGACCAGCGGCTGCTGGCCCTCGGCGTCCGGGCCGAGGAACAGCACGGTGGGGTGGAACTGCACGAACTCCAGGTCGCTGACCTCGGCGCCCGCGCGCAGGGCGAGCGCCACACCGTCGCCCGTCGACACGCTCGGGTTGGTGGTCGCGGAGAACACCTGGCCCATGCCGCCGGTCGCGAGGACGACCGCGGGGGCGTGCACGGCGCCCACGCCGTCGTGCTGGCCCTCGCCCATGACGTGCAGGGTGACACCCGCCGTGCGGCCGTCGGCGTCGGTCAGCAGGTCGAGCACGAGCGCGTTCTCGATGGTGCGCAGTCCTCGCGCGCGTACGGCCTCGACGAGCGCCCGGGAGATCTCCGCGCCGGTCGCGTCACCGCCCGCGTGCGCGATCCGGCGCCGGTGGTGGCCGCCTTCGCGGGTGAGCGCGAGGTCGCCCGCCTCGGACTCGTCGAAGTGCGCGCCGGTCGCGATGAGGCGGCGTACGGCGTCGGGTCCCTCGGTGACGAGGATCCGCACGGCCTCCTCGTCGCACAGGCCCACGCCCGCGACCAGCGTGTCGTCCAGGTGCTGTTCGGGGGTGTCGCCCTCGCCCAGGGCCGCGGCGATGCCGCCCTGCGCCCAGCGGGTGGAGCCGTCGTCGAGGCGGGCCTTGGTGACCACGACGGTGCTCAGGCCCTCGGCCTGGCAGCGCAGGGCCGCGGTGAGGCCGGCGACGCCGGAGCCGACGACCACGACGTCCGCGTCGATGGACCACCCGGGGGCGGGGGCGTGGAGGTGGAGGTGAGCGCGAAGCGCTCTCGTTTGAGGGTGGTGGTGGGCGACGGGCGGGCGTATGCCTGTGCTGGTCACGAGGCGGCTCCGAAGGTCAGCGGGATGTTGTCGATCAGCCGGGTCGTCCCCACCCGGGCTGCGACGGCGAGGACGGCCTCGCCGGTGAAGTCGTCCTCGATCTCGGTGAAGTCGGTCGGGTCGACGAGTGCGAGGTAGTCCAGGGCGAGCGGGGGGTCGAGGCGCCCGGCGTCGTCCAGGACCAGCCGGGCGGCCGCGCGGACCGCCGACGGGGCTCCGGGCAGGGCCTTCGCGACCGCGTGCGCGTCGGCGGCCGCGCGGGACTCGCCCAGGGCGCTCAGGGCCTCGGCACGCGCGTGCGTGGCGGGCACCTCGAGGGCCCGCGCGCGCAGCGCCTCCTGTGCAGCGTGCCGGTCGCGCCCCGCGAACAGGGCGCGGGAGAGCGCGAGCGCCGTGCGCCGTTCCCGCGGTGAGAGGTAGCGGTTGCGGCTGGAGAGGGCCAGGCCGTCGTCCTCGCGCACAGTGGGCACGCCGACGATCTCGACGCCGAAGTTCAGGTCGCGCACCATCCGGCGGATCAGGGCGAGCTGCTGGGCGTCCTTCTGGCCGTAGAGGGCGATGTCGGGGCGGGTGAGGTGGAGCAGCTTGGCGACGACGGTGAGCATGCCGTCGAAGTGGCCGGGGCGCGAGGTGCCCTCCAGGCGCTCTCCCATCGGGCCCGCGCTGATGCGCACCTGGGGCTCGCCGCCGGGGTAGACCTCGTCGGCGGCGGGCGCGAAGACGGCGTCCGCACCGGAGTCCTCGGCGATCTTGAGGTCGGCGTCCAGGGTGCGCGGGTAGCGGTCGAGGTCCTCTCCCGCGCCGAACTGGAGGGGGTTCACGAAGACGGTGACGACGACCTCGCCGTCCGGTCCGGCGATCTCGCGCGCGGTGCGGACCAGGGTGGCGTGGCCCTCGTGCAGGGCGCCCATGGTCATCACGACGGCCCGGCGTCCCACGCGCGTGCGGGCGTGCAGTTCGTCGGCGGTACGCAGCAGGGTGGTGGTCATCGGGCGTCTCCCTCGGCGCCGTCGGTCCCGGTGGCGAGTACCCCCAGGAGGTCCTCGGCGAGCTCCGGCTTGAGCAGTCCGTGGGCGAGCGCGCGGTCGGCGGTCGCGCGGGCCATCGCCAGATAGCCCGCGACGGTCTGCGGGGCGTGCTCGCGCAGTTCCGTGACGTGCGCGGCGACCGTTCCCGCGTCCCCGCGCGCGACGGGTCCGGTGAGCGCCGCGTCTCCGGAGCGCAGGGCGTTGTCCAGGGCGGCGCCGAGCAGCGGGCCGAGCATCCGGTCGGGGGCTTCGACACCCGCCGAGCGCAGCAGCTCCATGGCCTGTGCGACCAGGGTGACCAGGTGGTTGGCGCCGAGGGCGAGGGCCGCGTGGTACAGCGGGCGCTTGTCCTCCTCGATCCACTCGGGCTCGCCGCCCATCTCGATGACGAGGGCCTCGGCGGCCAGCCGCAGTTCCTCGGGGGCGGTGACGCCGAAGGAGCAGCCCGCGAGGCGCTGGACGTCCACCGGGGTGCCCGTGAAGGTCATCGCCGGGTGCAGGGCCAGCGGCAGGGCGCCCGCGCGCAGAGCGGGGTCGAGGACCTTCGCGCCGTACCGCCCGGAGGTGTGCACGAGCAGCTGCCCCGGACGCACCGCGCCGGTCTCGGCGAGGCCCTCGACGAGACCGGGCAGGGTGTCGTCGGGGACCGTCAGCAGCACCAGGTCGGCGCGCTGGAGGACGTCCGCCGGGGTGACGAGCGGGACGTCCGGGAGCATCAGCGCGGCTCGTCGCCTGGAGGAGTCTGAGACTCCGGAGACGGCCACCGGACGGTGTCCGGCGAGCTGGAGGGACGCGGCGAGCGTCGGCCCCACCCGGCCGGCGCCGACGACGCCGACGGTGAGCCGCGCGGGGCGGTCCTTGCTGTCTGGCTGTTGGGCTGTACTCACGCGACGGCGGCCTTCCCGTTCCAGTCCGCATCTGGGTACCGGACGATTTCTCGTCATGTTAACGCGATCGGTTCGGGGGGCGTCCGGTTGTCCACAGGCTGTGGGTTTCCGTGGGCCGCGCGTGCGGAAATCGGCGTGCCCGGGTTCGGGGGCGCAGGAGATGATCCGCGCATGAGTGACAAACAGGAGCACGGGGCCGGGCAGGCGGCGGACCAGGTACGGCCGGAGCAGGTCACGGAGGAGGCGCCGTCGGAACACCTCACGGAGGAGGACCGGCTCCTGCGCCGCCGCGCACGGCGCATCGGCGCCTACCGGAGCGCGGAGCGCACACTGGCGCGTCTCGGACTGTACGCGCCCCTCCGCGAGCGCCTGGCTCTGCTCGACGGGGCGCACACCTTCTACGACCTGGACGAGCCGTCCGACCTCTACGGCAACGGCGTCGTCGCTGCTCTGGAGGAGAAGGTCGCGGGTCTCCTCGGCAAGGAGGCCGCCGCGTTCTTCCCGACCGGCACGATGGCCCAGCAGGTGGCACTGCGCTGCTGGGCGGGCCGCACCGGCGACCCCACCGTCGCCCTGCACCCCCTGGCCCACCCCGAGGTGCACGAACGCGACGCCTTCCAACAGGTCTCCGGTCTGCGCCCGGTCCATGTGACGAGCGAACCGCGACAGCCCACGGCCGACGAGATACGCCACTTCGAGGAGCCCTTCGGGGCGCTGATGCTGGAACTGCCCCTGAGGGACGCCGGCTTTCTGCTGCCCACCTGGGAGGAGCTCACCGAGGTCGTGGAGGCGGCACGCGAGCGGGACGCGGTGGTGCACTTCGACGGGGCACGCCTGTGGGAGACCACCGTCCACTTCGGCCGCCCCCTGGCCGAGATCGCGGACCTCGCGGACAGCGTCTACGTGTCGTTCTACAAGTCCCTCCAAGCCTTCGGGGGTGCCGCGCTCGCCGGCCCGAAGAGCCTGATCGAGGAGGCGAGGACCTGGCGGCACCGCTACGGAGGCGCGGTCTTCCAGCAGTTCCCCACCGCCCTGTCGGCCCTCGCCGGACTGGAACACGAACTGCCCAGGCTGCCCGAGTACGTGACCCACGCGCGCGTGGTGGCCGCCGCACTGCGCGAGGGGTTCGCGCAGGCCGGGGTGCCGTGGGCGCGGGTCCACCCCGAGGTGCCGCACACCTTCGACTTCCAGGTCTGGCTGCCGTACGGCGTCGACGAGCTCTCCGAGGCGGCGATCCGGCAGTCGGAGGAGACGAAGACGGCCCTGTTCATCTCCCCCTGGGACGAGAAGGGCCCTGGCCTGTCCATGACCGAGGTCAACGTCCGTGCCGCCGCCCTGGAGTGGACGGCGGCCGACGTGAAGGCGGCGGCGGTCGATTTCGTCGCCCGGCTGCGGGAGGTCGCCGCCTAGGGATCAGCGGCTCGGGCGGGCCTGCCCGTGCAGCCGACGGCGCAGCGCGTGCCTCAGCCGCGCCCGGGCGGGCCGCTCCGCCAGGACCGCCCGGAACCGCCGGTACTCGCGCAGTTCGCGCACGACCCGTACGTCGTGGGTGCCGGGCGCGGGCGGAGCGGGGGTACCGAACTGCCGGGCACGGTAGGTGTCGAGGAGGTACTGCTGGGTGATGCTCATGACTCCAGGCTGAGCCGCTGGCGGCGGCCGCGTCGCGTCGATTGACGGCCACCGTCAATCGTGGACGGCGTTGTCAGTGGCGGGGTGCACCATGAGGTCATGAGCGTGCGCATCGACATCGCGGGGCTGCGGCCGGAGAGGGTCGCCGTCGTGCCCTCGCCCCTGGCCGAGCTCGGCATGGCGCTGCACGCGCTGGCCGAACCGGGGCACCATCCGGGACTCCAGGCCTGGGTGACGGGTGTGACCGCGCGGCTCGACCCGCATCTGGCCGACCGGATGTGCGAGGCGGACTTCCTGTGGCGGACGACGTTCTCGGACCTGTTCATGCCGTTCGCCGGGGTCGCCGGCCGGGCCACCCTCCCCGGCACCTGCATCGCCGAGGACCTGGACCTGCTCGACAAGCTGACGGACGAGCAGTTCGTAGACGCGGCCCTGGAGTTCACCTGTGCGCTGCCGTACTCCTCGCACGGCCCGAGCGTGCTCTCCGACAGCGCGCTGCACCGGCGTGCCCTGGAGCTGGCCGCCTCGCGCGGACCGCGCCAGGTGCGGTTCGCCGAGCGGCTGCTGGCCGACCCGCCCCGGATCCGCGCCTGGTTCCGGCAGTTCGTGGCGGACTGCGACGAGGCGTTCTTCGCGGACACCTGGTCGCGGCTGCGCCACCAACTCGCGGCGGACGCCCGCCACAAGACGGACCTGCTGCGCCGCAAGGGCCTCGCGGAGGCGCTGACCGCGGTGTCGCCGGCGGTCACGCTCGACGAGCACGCGGGCCACATCACGGTCGACAAGCTGGGCATCGGACACAGCGCCACGGCGGACGGCGGTCTGCTGCTGATCCCCACGAGCCTGGGCTGGCCGCACCTGAGCGTCCTGCACCGGCACGGCTGGCAGCCCGCCCTGCACTACCCGGTCGGCTCCCCCGAGCTCGCCTCCCCGCCCTCGGTCGAACAGCTGACCCTGCGGCTGACCGCGCTGTCCCATCCCGTCCGGATGCGCCTGTGCCGGCACCTGGCCCGCAGCGCCTACACGACCAGCGAGCTGGCCCAGGTGCACGGCATGACCGCCCCGGAGATATCCCGGCACCTGAGCGTCCTCAAGAAGGCGGGCCTGGTCACCACCCGCCGCCGCGGCCGGTACGTCCTGCACCAGCTGGACGTCACCGTGGTGGCGCGGCTCGGCAGCGACTTCCTGGAAGGGATATTGCGGTAGCCCGAGCCCGGACGGTGTCTGCCCGGGCCGTGGGTTCCCGAGCCGTGTCCGTCCGAGCCGTGTCCGTCCGGACCGCATCCGTCCGGACCGCGTCCGGCCGGGCCGTCTCTCAGCCCTGCCCGCCCGCGCGCACCAGCCCCGTCTCGTAGGCGAGGACCACCACCTGCACCCGGTCCCGGAGGCCCAGCTTGGTCAGGATGCGGCCGACATGGGTCTTCACGGTCGCCTCGGACAGCACCAGCCGGGCCGCGATCTCACCGTTGGACAACCCCTGGGCGACCAGCACCATGACCTCGCGCTCGCGGCCGGTGAGCCGCTCCAGCTCCTTGTGCTGGGGCTCCTTGCCGGTGGTGGGCAGCATGGGCGCGAACCGGTCGAGCAGGCGCCGGGTCGTCGAGGGGGCGACCACGGCGTCACCGCTGTGCACCGAGCGGATCGCGGTGAGCAGCTCGCCGGGAGGCACGTCCTTGAGCATGAAGCCGGAGGCGCCCGCCTTCAGCCCGGAGAAGGCGTACTCGTCGAGGTCGAAGGTGGTCAGGATCAGCACCTTCGGCGGGTCGGGCTCCGAGCAGATGCGGCGGGTGGTCTCCACACCGTCGAGCTTCGGCATGCGGACGTCCATCAGGACGACGTCCACGGCGGTCGAGCGCAGCACCTGGAGGGCCTCCACACCGTCCCCCGCCTCCGCGACGACCTCCATGTCCGGCTGGGCCGCCAGCACCATCCGGAACCCGGTGCGCAGCAGCACCTGGTCGTCGACGAGCATCACGCGGATCGTCATCGGGCCTCTTCCGTTTCCTCGGGGTCGTACGGCATGTCGTCAGGGGGCGTGACAGGTGTCAACAGGGGGCGCGCGTCGGTGTCAATGCGCTGGTTTGAGCGGGAGCAGCGCGCTGATGCGGAATCCTCCGCCGGGGCGGGGGCCCGCGTCCAGGGTGCCGCCGACCATGCCGACCCGCTCGCGCATGCCGATCAGGCCGTGGCCCGCGCCGTCGGCGCCGCCTTCCTCGTACAGCTCGTGCGGGGCGCCCTTGCCGTCGTCCTCGACGAGCAGGCCGAGGCCGTCGTCGAAGTAGACCAGGCGCACGCTCGCGCCCGCGTTGGGCCCGCCGTGCTTGCGCGTGTTGGTCAGCGCCTCCTGCACGATGCGGTACGCGGTGAGCTCGACACCGCTGGGCAGCGGGCGCGGGGTGCCCTCGATCTTGAAGTCGACGGGGAGCCCGGAGCCCCGGCACTGCTCGACGAGGTCCTCGATCTGCTCGACATCGGGCTGCGGCACGTACTCGCCGCCCTCCTGGTGCTCGCCGGTGCGCAGCACGCCCAGCAGGCGGCGCATCTCGGCGAGGGCCTGGCGGCCGGTGGAGGAGATGGTCTCCAGGGCCTTCTTGGCCTGGTCGGGAGCGGCGTCGAGGACATAGGCGGCGCCGTCGGCCTGGACGACCATGACGGACACGTTGTGCGCGACGACGTCGTGCAGCTCGCGGGCGATCCGGGCGCGCTCGGCGGCGACGGCGACCTTGGCCTGTGCCTCGCGCTCCTTCTCCAGGCGGGCGTTGCGCTCCTCCAGCTGCGCGAAGTAGGCGCGGCGGGTGCGGATCGAGTCGCCGAGCACCCAGGCCAGGGCGAACGGCACCGTCTGGAAGATCACGATCGCGACGTTGCCCAGCACGCCGGAGTGCTCGTTGGGCCAGCGCAGCTGCGCGACGGGGGCGGCGCACAGGCCGATCGTCAGCGCCAGCCGGGAGGCCCAGCGGGCGCCCGTGGCGGCCACCGTGTAGACGATCACCAGGAAGGCGAAGTCCGCGCTCGTGGTCTCCACGTCCAGCGCGAGCTGCGCCACACCGAGCCCGACGGCCAGCAGCAGCATCCGCTCCGGCATGCGCCTGCGCAGCGCGACCACCAGGCACAGCAGCAGGACGATCGGAACGATCGCCAACGAGGACTCGGTCCCCCGGGACTCCCCACGGGCGGTTTCGCTGGCGAGCGAGACCCCGAACAGGAAGACGGCCCAGAAGACGTCCACCCCTGTCGGGTGCCTGCGGAGGAAGTCATAGAGGCGCTGCACGTAACCCAGCGTAGGGAAGCGTGATGCGTGCAGGGGTCAACCGGAGGACCGATCCGTACCGCCCGCGCGTACTCCCCAAGGTGGAGGCCCTGTTCCCCTGGGCGCCTAGCCTGACGGCGTGACCAATGACACGACCGACGGCTGGACCGGCTGGCGGGCGGCAACCGAGGCCGCCCTCTACGGCCCGGACGGCTTCTACCGCAGGCCGGAGGGGCCCGCCGGACACTTCCGTACGTCCGTGCACGCCTCCCCGTTGTTCGCCGAGGCCGTGGCCCGGCTGCTGTGCCGCCTCGACGAGGCGCTGGACCGGCCGGCCCGGCTCGACTTCGTCGACATGGCCGCGGGGCGGGGCGAGTTGGCGGGCGGCGTTCTCGCCGCGCTGCCCGCGGAGGTGAACGCCCGCACGCGCGTGTACGCCGTCGAGGTCGCCGACCGCCCTGCCGCTCTCGATCACCGGATCGAGTGGCTGTCCGAGCCGCCGAAGGACATCACCGGGCTGCTGTTCGCCAACGAATGGCTGGACAACGTGCCCGTGGAGATCGCCGAGACGGACTCCTCGGGCCTGCCGCGACGGGTTCTCGTACGGCGTGACGGCCGCGAACGCCTCGGGGAACCGGTCGCCGGCGCGGAGGCCGAGTGGCTGGACCGGTGGTGGCCGCTGCCGGCCGAGGAAGGGCTGCGGGCCGAGATCGGCCTGCCCCGGGACGAGGCGTGGGCGTCGGCGGTGGCGACGGTCGGCCGGGGGCTCGCGGTGGCCGTCGACTACGCGCACACGGCGTCCTCGCGCCCCCTGTTCGGGACGCTCACCGGCTTCCGTGAGGGGCGCGAGAGCGCACCCGTGCCGGACGGCTCGTGCGACCTCACGGCCCATGTGGCGCTGGACGCGTGCGCGCTCCCCGGAGGGCGCGTACTGACACAACGCGATGCCCTGCGCGCCCTGGGCATCGAGGGCGCACGCCCCCCGCTTTCACTGGCCTCCACGCAACCCGCTGAGTACGTACGCGCCCTCGCGCGCGCCGGGCAGGCCGCCGAACTCACCGCGGCGGGCGGCCTCGGCGACTTCGGCTGGCTGATCCAGCCCGTCGGCGTCGACGGCCTACTTGTCGACGGCCTATTCGTCGACGGCCTACTTGTCGATGTCCCCGACCACGAAGAACAGTGAGCCCAGGATCGCCACCATGTCCGCGACCAGCGTGCCCGGCAGCAGCTCGACCAGCGCCTGGATGTTGTTGTAGGAGGCCGAGCGCAGCTTCAGCCGGTACGGGGTCTTCTCGCCCTTGCTGACGAGGTAGTAGCCGTTGATGCCGAGCGGGTTCTCGGTCCACGCGTACGTGTGGCCCTCGGGCGCCTTGAGCACCTTGGGCAGGCGCTGGTTGATCGGCCCGGGTTCGAGTTCCGCGAGCCGGTCCAGGCAGGCGTCGGCGAGGTCGAGGGCGTTGTGGGTCTGCTCCAGGAGGACCTCGAAGCGGGCCAGGCAGTCGCCCTCGTCCCGGGTCACCACCTTCAGGGTGTCCTGGAGTTCCCCGTAGGCGAGGTACGGCTCGTCGCGGCGCAGGTCGAAGTCGACGCCCGAGGCGCGCGCGACGGGCCCGCTGACGCCGTACGCGTGGACGGTCTCCGGGGCGAGGACGCCCACGTCCCTGGTGCGCCCCCGGAAGATCTCGTTGCCGAGCACCAGGTCGTCGAAGCGGTCCATGCGCGAGCGCACGGCGGAGACGGCCGCACGCGCGCGTGTGCTCCAGCCAGCCGGCAGGTCCTCCTTGAGGCCGCCGACCCGGTTGAACATGTAGTGCATCCGGCCGCCGGAGACCTCCTCCATGACGTTCTGGAGGACCTCCCGCTCCCGGAACGCGTAGAAGACCGGGGTGATGCCGCCGAGCTCCAGCGGATACGAGCCCAGGAACATCAGGTGGTTCAGCACCCGGTTGAGCTCGGCGAGCAGCGTGCGCGTCCACACCGCGCGCGTGGGGACCTCCATGCCGAGCATCCGCTCCACGGCGAGGACCACGCCCAGCTCGTTGGAGAAGGCCGACAGCCAGTCGTGGCGGTTGGCGAGCATGATGATCTGGCGGTAGTCGCGCGCCTCGAACAGCTTCTCCGCGCCGCGGTGCATGTAGCCGATCACCGGCTCCGCGCTCATGATGCGCTCGCCGTCCAGGACCAGCCTCAGGCGCAGCACGCCATGGGTGGACGGGTGCTGCGGTCCGATGTTGAGCACCATGTCGGTGCTCTCCGCGGCGCCACCGATGCCGACCGTGGTCTCCGTCGTAGGAGTCATGGACACAGTCTCTCCTACGTACGCTGGCCCCATGGAGACGGGGAGCGGGCAGAACACAGAGGTCGCGGGCGACGAACCGGTATGGACCGGGCTGCCGCGGGGGCTGCTGCGGATGCGGCGGCTGTTGCTGGTGGTGTGGCTGGGACTGCTCGCGGTGGCCCTGGGGCTGCTGCTCGGGCTGTTGTGCCGGCCGGTGTGGGCGGCGTTCGCGCTGCTGCCGCTCGCCCTCGCCGGCTGGGGCTGGGTGGTGCTCGGCCGCAACTGGCGCTCCTGGCGCTACGCCGAGCGCGCCGACGACCTGCTGATCAGCCGGGGTGTGCTGTGGCGCGAGGAGACCGTCGTGCCGTACGGCCGCATGCAGCTGGTGGAGGTCACCTCCGGACCCGTGGAGCGGCACTTCGGGCTGGCCAGCGTGCAGCTGCACACCGCCGCCGCGGCGACCGACGCCACCATCCCGGGTCTCGACCCGGCCGAGGCGGAGCGGCTGCGCGACCGGCTCACCGAGCTCGGCGAGGCCCGATCGGCGGGCCTGTGACGACGCCGGGCGTCGACGACGCCGTACACGAGAAGCGGGAGCAGGAGCCCGTCGCCGAGCGGCGGCTGCATCCCATAACGCCGCTCAGGCGGGCGTGGGCTCCGGTCGCCGTCGTCATCGGGTGGGCCGTGCACGACCCCGACCAGGCACAGCGCCAGCTGACCCGGCTGACGACCACCACCTTGCTGATCGCCCTCGCCGTCATCGTCCCGGCCGCCGCCCTGTACGGCTTTCTCACCTGGTGGTTCACCCACTTCGCGGTGACCGACACCGAACTGCGCATCCGCACCGGCCTGTTGTTCCGGCGCACCGCGCACATCCGGCTGGAGCGGATCCAGGCGATCGACGTCACCCAGCCGCTCCTCGCGCGCGTGGCCGGTGTCGCGAAGCTCCGGCTGGACGTCGTCGGCACCGACAAGAAAGACGAACTGGCCTTCCTCGGGGAGCGCGAGGCGCGGGCCCTGCGCGCGGAACTCCTCGCGCGCGCCGCCGGGTTCGCCCCCGAGACCGCGCACGAGGTCGGCGAGGCACCGGCGCGCGAGCTGATGCGCACGCCTCCACGCGATCTCGCACTCTCCCTGGTGCTGACGGGCGCCACCTGGGGCGCGCTGGTCTCCGCCCTCGTCGTACCGCCACTGCTGTGGTGGGCCACCCACAGCCTGTGGACGGTCCTCGCGACCGCCGTACCGCTGCTCGGCGCGGCGGGGGCGAGCAGCGTGGGCCGGTTCGTCACCGAGTACGACTGGACGGTGGGCGAGTCCCCGGACGGGCTGCGCATCGACCACGGCCTCCTGGACCGCACCCACGAGACGGTGCCGCCGGGGCGGGTGCAGACCGTACGGATCGTGGAGCCGCTGCTGTGGCGGCGGCGCGGCTGGGTGCGCGTCGAGCTGGACGTGGCCGGGTCGTCCAACTCCGTGCTGGTGCCGGTCGCGCCGCGCGAGGTCGCCGAGGCGGTCGTCGCGCGCGTGCTGCCCGGAGTGACCGTGCCGCCGCTCTCGGCGCTGCCACGGCCTCCGCGGCGGGCCCGGCGGTGCCTGCCCCTGTGGTGGCGCGGCCACGGACTCGCCGTCACCGACGCGGTGTTCGCCTCGCGGACGGGGCTGCTGCGCCGGCGCCTGGCGCTCGTCCCGCACGCGAAGGTCCAGAGCGTCCGGCTCACGCAGGGGCCCTGGGAGCGGCTGTGGCGGGTCGCCGATGTTCATGTGGACACGGGAGCGAACAAGACCGTCACGGCCCGCCTGAGGGACGCTCAGGAGGCCGCGGAGCTGCTCGGGGCGCAGGCGGAGAGGTCGCGGACGGGACGGAAAGGGGCACGGCCCGACCGCTGGATGGTCTGACCGTGCCCCGTCGGGGCCTTCGCGCGACCCGCGCGTCCGTCAGGACACGGCGCTGCGCAGCCCCTGCAGGTCGATCTGTTCCGTCTCGTCGTGGGCCGTCAGGTCGATGACCTGGCCGATGCCCCGCGACTCCTCGTCGGCCGGCTTGAACTCCGACTCCGACTCGGCCTTGTGCAGGGCGAGGGCCTCCTGGCCGACGACATCGGCGAGGTCCTCGTTCTGCACGGCCTCCAGCGCGTCCTTCGAGGCCCCCGCCTTCGTGCCGAAGAAGTCGAACCCGCCCTCGACCCGCGGGCGTCGCACGGGAGCCGTGGGCACGACCGCCACCGCGGTCGGCGCGATGAAGTGCCCGGCGGGCTGCTGCGGCTGGGCGGCTCTCGCCGTGGTGGTGGCGGCCGCGCGCTCATGCCCGTCGACCGCCTCGGGCTTCCCCCGCGCCTCGTCCTCCTGCGCGGCCTCCGCGTCGGTACCGGCGGTGTCCGCCGCGGCGGGACCGGTGTTCGACGGCTGCTTCTCGGAGTCGGCCTCGGCCTTGGGACCGGTCTTGGGATCGACCTTCGCCCGCGTCTTGACGGGCCCGTCGCCGCCGTCCTCGTCGAGCCGCTTCAGCGCCGCGTTCGCCCGCAGGAACAGCCGGGACCCCTCCGGGGAGAAGATCGCGGGCCGCTCCGGCTTCTCCTCCGTGTCCTCAGAAGTCCCCGTGCCCTCAGAAGTCTTCGCGTCCTCGGCCTTCCCCGGCGCCTCGGTCCCCGCCTCGGCCTCGGTCTCGGGCCCGTCCTCGGCAGCCACCGCCACGGGCTGCCCGTCGGCCGGCTCGGCCGACGGCAGCGCACGCGCCGGGGCGGCTTCTATCTCCAGCAGCCGGCGGCCCTCCAGGGCGCTCGCCCGCTCGGTCTCCGCCGTGGCGTACCGCCGCAGCAGCGCCGCGTGTTCGTTGCGCAGGCCCGCCAGTTCCGCGCGCTTCGCCCGCAGCCGCTGCTCCAGCTTGACGCGCAGCTCCCGCGACTCCTCGAGGTCGGTCTCGAGTTCGGCGACCCGCTCCTCGTGCCGCCACTCGTCGCTCGCCCGCGCGCGCGTGAGGTCGGCGACCTGCTTGCCCGCCTGCGCGTCCCAACGGCGCATGACGGCCGCCCCGACGACCGCGACCGCCGCGGCGAACGCGGCTATCACGCGCAGCACGGCCTGTTGGGAGAACACCCAGGGGCCGAAGGCGCAGACGAGGGAGACGCCTGCGATCGCCGACGGCGGCAGCAGCCTGTGCAAAGGCGGGGAATGGCGGTGACGTCCACGTGGCATGGCCAGAAACTTACCGCGAGTAGGCGAACCTTGGTGCCCCGCCCCGTAAAAACACAGCCATCCCGCGGCCTTCACATGACATCAGGAATCGCAACGGCCGCCGAATTCGGCCTATTGATCACTCCTCGATCACGCACCGATCACGCACCGGTCGCTCATCGGCCGCTCAGCCGCCCACTGACCCACTCCAGGGTCGCCGGGATCTCCCGCCGCCAGGTGTTGAAGTTGTGCCCGCCGCTTTCGAGGATGATCGACGAGATCCGTGTCGTTTCCGTCGCCTTCACCCGCTCTATGAACTTCAAGGTGTCCTTGTAGTTCTTCTCGCCCACCTTGCTGCTGGTGACGAGCAGTGAGGTGTCCGGCGCGGGCAGGTGCTTGAGGCACCACCACAGGTTCGCGCGGTTGCGCAGCTTCTTGTCGCCCTGGAAGAGATCGCCCGTGGTGGCGTCGACGGGGGCTTTGTAGTACGGGGACAGGCCCGCCCCCGCCGCGTAGACCTGGGGATGGTGCATGGCGAGCTTCAGTGCGCAGTAACCACCCGTGGAGTCCCCGATGATCCCCCAGCTCCCCCGTTCCCTGCCCACCCTGTAGTGCGCGGTCACCGCTTCCGGAAGGTCCTTCGCGAAGAACGTCTCGGTCTGCGGACCGTCCGGAACGTCCGCGCACTCGGTGTCGCGCGGCGGCGCCACCGTCGGCCGCAGCATCACCAGGATCATCGGCCGCATACGGCCGTCCTTGGTGAGTTGCAGAGCCGTGCGCGGATAGTGGAGTTTGTCCACCAGCGCTCTCGCGGTGCCCGGATAACCGGTGAGCACGACGGACGCGGGGAAGGTACGCGTGCGATAGCGCTCCTGGAAATACTCCGGCGGGAGATAGACGTACGCGGGACTCGCGATGTGCGACGTGGGGCCGATGATGTCGACCTTCTGGACCTGCCCGACCGACGACGGCCGAAAGCCGCTCCTTCCGGGCACGCCCCCGATCTCGGTCACCCTCAGGGGCCCGCTCGACCGGTCGCCCGGGGTGTGGTCGACCACCACGCCCTGGTCGTTCTCCCGGCCGAACAGGTCGGCCCAGGAGGCGTAGAAGCCGAAGGCCTGGTTGGCGACGAGTCCCACCGACACGAAGATCAGGAGCTGCGTCGCGAGCAACAGCCCGATACGGCCGCTGACGGACCGCCAGCCACGGCGCGCCAGCCGTGGCCAGAGCCACACCGTGCCGGCGAAGAGCGCTACGGCGGCCAGGACCGCCGGCACCAGCGTGTTGTTGCTCGTGAGACCCATTGCTTGCTTTCGCTTTCCTCGGCCTTTGAAACGGCTTTGAGGAGGTGAGTGAACCTCTCCTCACGAGACACCGTCCTAGAGGGCGCAATGTCGCCGGATGCCCGAATCGGGGCACTCCGGATCCAAAGTCACTCGCAGAACCACGGGATGCGATGTCTGTCAGGACAGATGAGGAAATGTCGGGCGGGGTTCCGATCCGATCAACACGGCTGCGGCGTGCACTGCACGGCCCACGCCCCGAGGCCGTCCCCGTCCTCGTCGCCAGAGCCTGCGCGCTCGTAGGGCTTCTGGACATCGCCGCCGGCGTCTTCCCACGCTTCAGGCACAGCCGTATGCACACCATGGCCGAGGTGCTGCCCGGCGCGCTCGGCCCGTTCGCGGCCGCGCTCTCGCTCAGCACCGGCGTGCTGTTGCTGCTGCTCGCCCACGGCCTCAAACGCCACAAGCGCCGGGCCTGGCGGGCGGCCGTGGCACTGCTGCCGGCGGGCGCGCTGGCGCAGTTCACCTACCGCCACTCACTCGTCGGAGCCGCCATCTCGCTCGCCCTGCTCGCGCCGCTGCTGCGCCACCGCGACCAGTTCAGGGCACTGCCCGACCCGCGCAGCCGCTGGCGCGCGCTCGCCAACTTCGTCCTCATGAGCGCCGGTTCCCTCGTCCTCGGGCTGATCATCGTCAGCGTCCACCCGAACCGCCTGGTCGGCGACCCGAGCCTGGCCGATCGCCTCACGCACGTCCTGTACGGCCTCTTCGGCTTCGAGGGCCCGGTCGACTACCAGGGCGACACCTCGTGGACCGTCGGCGTCTCCCTGGGCGCCCTGGGCCTGCTCACGGCGATCACGACGATCTACCTCGCCTTCCGTCCCGAGCACCCCGCCGCGCATCTCACCGAGGAGGACGAGTCCCGTCTCAGGGCGCTCCTCGCCAAGCACGGCGGCCGCGACTCGCTCGGCCACTTCGCGCTGCGCCGCGACAAGGCCGTCGTCTTCTCCCCCAGCGGCAAGGCGGCGGTGACCTACCGGGTCGTCTCCGGTGTGATGCTCGCCAGTGGCGACCCGATCGGCGACGTGGAGGCCTGGCCGGGCGCCATCGAGCGCTTCATGGACGAGGCCAAGGCGCACTCCTGGACGCCCGCCGTCATGGGCTGCTCGGAGACCGGCGGCGAGGTCTGGACCCGTGAGACCGGCCTGGACGCGCTCGAACTGGGCGACGAGGCGGTGGTGGACGTCGCGGATTTCTCGCTCGCCGGCCGCGCGATGCGCAATGTCCGCCAGATGGTCAAGCGCATCGAGCGGGCCGGTTACGAGACCCGCGTACGGCGCGTCCGTGACCTCGGGGAGACGGAGCTGGCACGCGTGCGGCAGGCCGCCGACGACTGGCGCGGCACGGACACCGAGCGCGGTTTCTCGATGGCCCTGGGCCGCATCGGCGACCTCGCCGACGGCGACTGCCTCATCGCCACCGCCCACAAGGCCGACGACCAGCCCGGCCCGTACGGCGACCTCAAGGCGATCCTGCACTTCGTGCCGTGGGGCACCGACGGCGCCTCCCTCGACCTCATGCGACGGGACCGCTCCGCCGACCCCGGCATGAACGAACTGCTGATCGTCGCCGCCCTCCAGGCGGCCCCCAAGTTCGGCATCACGCGCGTGTCGCTGAACTTCGCGATGTTCCGCTCGGCCCTCGCGCGCGGCGAGAAGATCGGCGCAGGGCCGGTGCTGCGCGCCTGGCGGGGCCTGCTGGTGTTCCTGTCCCGCTGGTTCCAGATCGAGTCCCTGTACAAGTTCAACGCGAAGTTCCAGCCCCGCTGGGAGCCCCGCTTCGTCGTGTACCGGGCCTCCGGCGATCTCCCGCGCATCGGCTTCGCCGCGATGCAGGCGGAGGGCTTCGTCAATCTGGCCCTCCCGCTGCCGCGCTTCCTGCGCCGCCGCTCGCACAGCGCACGCGTGTGTGCCCACGCGGTCGGAGAGCGCGACGTGAGAGCGGCGTGACCGCTCGCTCCGGGACTGGCCCGGACGGAAGCCCACCCCTCCTCCAGCCCGGGGCTTCCGTCCGGGCCGCGCGGTCCTGCGGCTCCGCGCGGGGCCTAGGCTGAACGCATGAGCAAGCAGAGCGGACGCGGGCGCGTCGCCGGCCTTCCGGAATGGGACCGCTGCGCGGTCATGGGGGTCGTGAACGTCACGCCCGACTCCTTCTCCGACGGCGGCCGCTGGTTCGACACGACGGCCGCCGTCAAGCACGGCCTCGCCCTCGTCGAGGAGGGCGCCGACCTCGTCGACGTCGGCGGCGAGTCCACCCGCCCCGGCGCCACCCGCGTCGACGAGGCCGAGGAGCTTCGGCGCGTGGTCCCCGTCGTCCGCGGCCTCGTGTCCGAGGGCGTCACGGTCTCCGTCGACACCATGCGCGCCTCCGTCGCCGAACAGGCCCTCGCCGCCGGCGCGTCCCTCGTCAACGACGTCAGCGGCGGCCTCGCCGACCCGGCGATGATCCCGGTCGTCGCCGACGCGGGCGCCCCCTTCGTCGTCATGCACTGGCGGGGCTTCCTGGAGGGCGGCAACGTCAGGGGCGTCTACGACGACGTCGTCGCCGAGGTCCTCGACGAGCTCCACGCGCGTGTGGACGCCGTCCTCGCGGGCGGCATCTCCCCCGACCGTCTGGTCGTCGACCCGGGTCTCGGCTTCTCCAAGGACGCCGAGCACGACCTGGTCCTCCTCGCCCACCTCGACCGCCTTCTCGGCCTCGGCCACCCCCTGCTCGTCGCCGCTTCCCGCAAGCGGTTCCTGGGCCGTGTCCTCGCCGGGCCCGAGGGTGCCCCGCCGCCCGCGCGCGAGCGCGACGCCGCCACGGCCGCCGTCTCCGCGCTCGCGGCGCAAGCCGGCGCGTGGGCGGTGCGCGTGCACGAGGTGCGCGCCACGGCCGACGCGGTACGGGTCGCCCGCGCCGTGGAAGGAGCGCGCACCGACGGCGCGAGCACCGCGGACAACGGCGCGGAAGGATCCCGGTGAGCGCCCCCCACACCGACGTGGAACAGGTGGAAGCCGCCAACACGGCCTTCTACGAGGCGCTGGAGCGCGGCGACTTCGAGGAGCTGTCCTCGTTCTGGCTCACCCCCGCCGACCTGGGCGTCGACGAGACCTACCACGACCCGGCTGACGTCGGCGTGGTCTCCTGCGTGCACCCCGGCTGGCCCGTGCTGACCGGACGCGGCGAGGTCCTGAGGTCGTACGCGCTGATCATGGCGAACACTGACTACATCCAGTTCTTCCTCACGGACGTGCACGTCTCCGTCACCGGTGACACCGCCCTGGTGACCTGCACCGAGAACATCCTCAGCGGCGGCCCGGCGCCCGAGGGCGGCGAGGAGCTCGGCCCGCTCGTCGGCCAGCTGGTGGTCGCCACGAACGTGTTCCGCCGCACCCCCGAGGGCTGGAAGCTGTGGTCCCACCACGCTTCCCCGGTGCTGGCCGAGAACGGCGAGGAAGAGGACGAGGAAACGCCTTCCTGAACCCGTCGGGACCAAGAAGTGGTTGGAATCACGAACCCCTGGGTATGGGCGGCTACCAACCCGTGAGCCGCCGGGTTCCCCAGGGGAAACACCCGGTGAACCCTCCGGGCCCGGGCAGCGGCCGCGCCCCCGTGGCCCGGTCCTGTCAGTGCTCGCAGGTAGATTCGTTCGAGGCCGGGGTACCGCCCGCACGCGGTACGGACCGGCCGTCACCGACGATTGCAGGAGTGATTCGCGTGGATCGTGTCGCGCTGCGCGGCCTGAAGGCCCGCGGGCACCACGGTGTGTTCCCGGAGGAGCGCGAGGAGGGCCAGACCTTCGTCGTGGACCTCGTCCTCGGGCTGGACACCCGGCCGGCCGCCGCCGACGACGACCTGACGAAGACCGTGCACTACGGCATCGTGGCGGAGGAGGTCGTGGCCGTCGTCCAGGGCGAGCCCGTCGACCTCATCGAGACGCTCGCCGAACGCATCGCCCAGGCCTGTCTGAAGCACGAGCGGGTAGAGGAGGTCGAGGTCAGGGTCCACAAACCCGACGCGCCGATCACCGTGCCCTTCGACGACGTGACCGTCACCATCACCCGGAGCCGAGTATGACCGCGTCCTTCGCCGCGGGTCACAGCGACCCGACCGTACAGCCGGTGCCCGCCTCCGTCGTGCAGCAGGTGGACGCCGCCGACGCCACCCTGCACAACCCGAAGCGCGCCGTGCTCTCCCTCGGTTCCAACCTCGGCAACCGCTTGGAGACCCTCCAGGGGGCCATCGACGCCCTGGAGGACACGCCCGGCGTCCGCGTCAAGGCCGTCTCCCCGGTCTACGAGACGGAGCCGTGGGGCGTGGCCGCCGACAGCCAGCCCTCGTACTTCAACGCGGTCGTGGTGCTGAAGACCACGCTCCCCCCGTCCTCCCTGCTGGAGCGGGCCCACGCGGTAGAGGAGGCCTTCAACCGGGTGCGGGACGAGCGCTGGGGCCCGCGCACCCTCGACGTCGACATCGTCGCGTACGCCGACGTGGTCTCCGACGATCCGGTCCTCACCCTGCCCCACCCCCGTGCCCACGAGCGCGCGTTCGTGCTCGTCCCCTGGCACGACGTGGACCCCGAGGCCCAGCTGCCCGGCCGCGGCCCGGTCGCAGCCCTCCTCGACACGGTCACGCGAAACGGCGTGGAAGCTCGCAAGGACCTGGAACTCCGGCTGCCCGAATAGCCGTTAAGGTCAAGACGACCACAGTCCGTGGGAACGCCCAAGGACCTCGGGGGAGCTGAAGGGGCACCGTGAGAGAGCTGCGCATCAGGCTGCTGGCAGGCGTCTTCGCCGTGTCCGGGATCCTGTCCTGGGCGGGCGCCCGCCTGTGGAACTCGATCGGGACCCTGCCCAGCGTCCCGCTGGCGGCCCCCATCGTCCTCGCCCTGATCGCCGTGGTTCTCGTGGCCACGGCGCTCTCCCTGCGCGCCCGTCTCAAGGCCCAGCGCGAGCGCGTCCCCGAGGCGAAGGGCGTCGACCCCCTGATGGCGGCCCGCGCGGTCGTCTTCGGTCAGGCCAGCGCCCTGGTCGCCGCGCTCGTCTCCGGCATGTACGGCGGCACCGGCGTCCTCCTCCTGGAGTCCCTCGACATCCCCGCCCGCCGCGACCAGGCCATCTACGCCGGCTTCTCGGTCCTCGCGGGCATCGCGGTGATAGCGGCGGCGATCTTCCTGGAGCGGGTGTGCAAACTGCCGGAGGACGACGACCGGAACACGGGGGCTACGTCGACGGCGTGACGGGCGGCGGCGCGGAGGACAGGGATGTGAAGAAGCGCAGGGTCACCGCGCCATGATCAGGCTCATCGCCTCGTTCCGCGTCGCCGCGTCCCGCAGCTGACCTCGTACGGCCGAAGTGAGCGTCTTGGCACCAGGCTTGCGGATCCCCCGCATCGACATGCACATGTGCTCGCACTCCACGACGACGATCACACCGCGCGGCTCCAGGATCTCCATCAGGGAGTCCGCGATCTGAGTGGTGAGTCGTTCCTGCACCTGCGGCCGCCGGGCGTAGACGTCCACGAGCCGGGCCAGCTTGGACAGTCCCGTGATCTTGCCGGTGGTGGCCGGAATGTATCCGACGTGGGCGACACCCCGGAACGGCACGAGATGGTGCTCACAGGTCGAGTACACCTCGATGTCCTTCACGAGCACCATCTCGTCGTGCCCGATGTCGAACGTCGTGGTCAGCACGTCCTCGGGCTTCTGCCACAGCCCCGCGAATATCTCCCGGTACGCCCGCGCCACCCGCCCCGGCGTCTCCCGGAGCCCCTCGCGGTCCGGGTCCTCCCCGACCGCGATCAGCAGTTCGCGTACGGCGTTCTCGGCGCGCTTCTCGTCGAACTCGCCGATGGAGCCGTCGCTGTCCAGCGTCACGGGATCGGTCATTCTGGTGCCTCGTTCCTAGAGTCCTCGCGGCCGAAAAACGCCGCGGCCCCCCAGGCTAAAACCTGGGGGGCGCGGCATCCATTCCGGGCCCGGTGAGGTCACCGGGGCGGGACGGGTGAGCGTCAGCTCTCGGGTCGCTCCTCGGGAACGGCCTCCGTGGCCTGCTCCGACGCGGTGGCCTTGGCGGTGCTGATCGCCGGGGTCGCGCCGTTGGCGCCGTTCGTCAGTGCGAGCTCCTTGGGGGAGAGCACCGGCGGACGGGTGGAAGGAGTGCGCCGGGAGGAGCCGGTCCAGGCAGGGCGCGGGGGACGCTTGACGATGGGAGCGAAGATCTCGGCGATCTGCTCCTTGTTCAGCGTCTCCTTCTCCAGCAGCTGGAGCACCAGCTGGTCGAGGACGTCGCGGTTCTCGACCAGGATCTCCCAGGCCTCGTTGTGCGCCGTCTCGATGAGCTTCTTGACCTCCTCGTCGACCAGCGCGGCCACCTCTTCCGAGTAGTCACGCGGGTGCGACATCTCCCGGCCCAGGAACGGCTCGGTGTTGTCGCCGCCGAACTTGATGGCGCCGAGACGCTCGGTCATGCCGTACTGCGTGACCATCGCGCGGGCCGTTGCGGTGGCCTTCTCGATGTCGTTCGCAGCGCCGGTGGTCGGGTCGTGGAAGACCAGTTCCTCGGCAGCGCGGCCGCCCAGCATGTAGGCCAGCTGGTCCAGCATCTCGTTGCGCGTGGTCGAGTACTTGTCCTCGTCCGGCAGGACCATGGTGTAGCCCAGAGCACGGCCTCGCGAGAGGATCGTGATCTTGTGGACCGGGTCGGAGTTCGGGGAAGCCGCCGCGACCAGGGCGTGTCCGCCCTCGTGGTACGCGGTGATCTTCTTCTCCTTGTCCGACATGATCCGGGTCCGCTTCTGCGGGCCCGCCACCACGCGGTCGATCGCCTCGTCGAGCATGTGGTTGTCGATGAGCTTCTGGTTGCTGCGCGCCGTGAGGAGCGCCGCTTCGTTCAGCACGTTCGACAGGTCCGCGCCGGTGAAGCCCGGCGTGCGACGCGCGACGGCCGACAGGTCGACGTCGGGCGCGACCGGCTTGCCCTTCTGGTGGACCTTGAGGATCTCCAGACGGCCCTGCATGTCCGGACGGTCGACCGCGATCTGGCGGTCGAAGCGGCCGGGGCGCAGAAGAGCCGGGTCGAGGATGTCGGGCCGGTTCGTCGCGGCGATGAGGATCACGCCGCCCTTGACGTCGAAACCGTCCATCTCGACGAGCAGCTGGTTCAGCGTCTGCTCGCGCTCGTCGTGACCACCGCCGAGGCCGGCGCCGCGATGGCGGCCGACCGCGTCGATCTCGTCGACGAAGACGATCGCCGGGGCGTTCGCCTTGGCCTGCTCGAACAGGTCACGCACTCGGGAGGCACCGACACCGACGAACATCTCGACGAAGTCGGAACCGGAGATCGAGTAGAAGGGGACACCGGCCTCGCCCGCGACAGCACGCGCGAGCAGGGTCTTGCCGGTGCCGGGAGGGCCGTACAGCAGTACGCCCTTGGGGATCTTGGCCCCGACTGCCTGGAACTTCGCCGGTTCCTGGAGGAACTCCTTGATCTCCTGGAGCTCCTCGACGGCCTCGTCCGAGCCTGCGACGTCCGAGAACGTCGTCTTCGGGGTGTCCTTGGTGATGAGCTTCGCCTTGGACTTCCCGAAGTTCATGACCCGGGAGCCGCCGCCCTGCATCTGATTCATCAGGAACAGGAAGACGACCACGATGAGGACGAAGGGGAGCAGGGAGAGCAGGATCCCGACGAAGGCGTTCTGCTTCGTCGGCGAGACGGTGTACCCGTCGGGGATCTGCTTGTCCTGGTACTTGGTCTGCAGCGTGTTGGCGATGGTCACGCCCTGGTCGCCGATGTAGCTCGCCTGGATCTTCGAGCTGCCCTCGACCTTTTCGCCGTCCTTGAGCTGGACCTTGATGGTCTGCTCGTCGCCGGTGGTCAGCTTGGCCTGTTCGACCTTGTTGTCATTGATCGCCTGGACGACCTGGCCGGTGTCCACCGTCTTGTAGCCGCCGGACGAGCCGACGACCTGCATCAACACGACCACGGCAAGGACGGCCAGCACGATCCACATGACCGGCCCACGGAAGTATCGCTTCACGTCCATCCATACGGAGCGGTGCCGCCCCGTCCCTCCTGCCATAGTGAGTTTGATAAGACAGTTCTTCTGACGGTACCCCAGCATTGTCGCCCGAAGCCGCACGGGACGGCTGGCAGACCCGTCTGCATGCTCCAACGGCGCGAAACCCGCCGGGGTTCCCGATCGTCCTACAAAGACGGCTCTCTTGGCTCAGCGGGCGCTGCAGCCACGTTTCAGCCGCCGTAGACGTGGGGCGCGAGCGTACCGACGAACGGGAGGTTGCGGTACTTCTCGGCGTAGTCGAGACCGTAACCCACGACGAACTCGTTGGGGATGTCGAAGCCCACCCACTCGACGTCGATGGCGACCTTGGCGGCGTCCGGCTTGCGCAGCAGGGTGCACACCTTGAGCGACTCCGGCTCGCGCGAACCCAGGTTCGACAGCAGCCAGGACAGCGTCAGGCCGGAGTCGATGATGTCCTCGACGATCAGGACGTGCCTGCCCTTGATGTCGGTGTCGAGGTCCTTGAGGATTCGCACCACGCCGGAGGACTGGGTGCCCGCGCCGTAGGACGACACGGCCATCCAGTCCATGGTGACGGGGGTGGACAGCGCTCGGGCGAGGTCGGCCATGACCATCACCGCGCCCTTGAGGACGCCGACGATCAGCAGGTCCTTGCCCGCGTACTCCGCGTCGATCTTCGCGGCGAGCTCCACGAGCTTCGCGTCGATCTCTTCCTTGGTGATGAGTACCTCTTTGAGGTCGGCACCCATGTCTTTCGCGTCCACCCGCATCACTTTCGGTCGTCACACCAGCAGCCCACCGCCCCCGGAGGGGGCAGGGATTCAGCCTTGCCGAATCACCAGTCTGCCACCCTGCCGCTGGGCCACGACCTTGCCCGGGAGATTGATGGCCCCCTGGCCGCGCCAGCCGGTGATCAGCCGGTCGACTTCCTCGATGTGGCGGGCGAACAGCGATCCGGCCGGGGCGCCGGCCTCGATGGCCGCCTGGCGCAGGATGCGGCGGCGCACGGCGGGCGGCAGCGCGTAGAGCTTGGCGCACTCCAGGAGCCCGGCCGCGTCGCGTACGGAGGCCTCCGCCTGGCGGGCCCAGGTGTCGAGCGCGTCGGCGTCGTCGCGGGAGAGCTGGGCCGTGCGCGCGAGGGCCTCGACGACTCCTTTGCCGAGGGCCTTCTCCAGAGCGGGCAGGCCTTCGTGGCGCAGCCGGGAGCGCGTGTAGGCGGGGTCGGTGTTGTGCGGGTCGTCCCACACGGGCAGGGACTGGACCATGCAGGCCTTGCGGGCGGTCTGCCGGTCGAGTCCCAGAAAGGGGCGGCGGTAACGGCGGGCGGCCCCCGGACCCCCCGAGACAGCGGCCATGCCGGACAGCGAGCGGATGCCGGAGCCGCGGGCGAGGCCGAGCAGCACGGTTTCGGCCTGGTCGTCGCGGGTGTGGCCGAGCAGGACGGCGATCGCGCCCTGGCGTTCGGCCGCCGCGTCGAGGGCGGCGTAGCGGGCGTCTCGCGCGGCGGCCTCGGGTCCGCCTTCGCGGCCGACGGTCACGGCGGTGGACTCGACGGGGTCCAGGCCGAGTTCGCGCAGCCTGAGGACGACTTCTTCGGCGCGCAGGTCGGAGCCGGGCTGGAGGCCGTGGTCGACGGTGACACCGCCGGCGCGGAGGCCGAGTTTGGGTGCCTCGAAGGCGAGGGCGGAGGCCAGGGCCATGGAGTCGGCGCCGCCGGAGCAGGCCACGAGGACGAGCGGCGACGGCGGGCGCTCGTGCGGGCCCTGCTCGGCAGAAGCATGTCGGCCGTCAGAGGCGTGCAGGTCGTTGAGGATGTCGTGGAGGACGCGGCGGACCGCCAGGCGTATCGCCGCGACCGCAGGATGGGGACCCATGTCCGGTTCCCTTCATGAAGTTTTCGGGGGGTGAGCCCGAGATTCGGTCACGCAGAGTGTGTAGATGGTGACAGAACCGGGCCGTTCCCCGAGCATTGCACGCCTACCCATCGCTCACGGTCCCTCGGACGGGTGATTGAAGGGGCGTTCGCCTGCCGTCGGCCGAATTCCTCTCACGACGTCCGTACACGGTTCACGACTCGGCCTTGCGGTGCACCCGCGCGACCCAGTCCGCCGGTTTGGCGATCTCCGTCTTGGTCGGGAGGGTGTTGGGTGAGGTCCATACGCGGTTGAAGCCGTCCATGCCGACCTGGTCGACGACGGCCCGCACGAAGCGTTCGCCGTCGCGGTACTGCCGGAGTTTGGCGTCCAGGCCGAGCAGCTTGCGCAGGGCCATGTCCAGACGGGAGGCGCCCTTGGCCCGTCGCTGCTGGAACTTCTCCCGGATCTCGGCGACGCTCGGCACGACCGCCGGGCCCACTCCGTCCATGACGAAGTCGGCGTGACCCTCCAGGAGGGACATCACGGCGGTGAGGCGGCCGAGGATCTCCCGCTGGGCGGGCGTCTGCACGATCTCGACGAGGGAGCGCCCCCCGTCGTCGTCCACCTCGCCCTCCGGCCGGCCGCCGGCCAGCGACTGGGCGGCCTCCCTGATGCGCTCCAGGACGGTCATGGGATCGACCTCGGTCTCCCCCAGGAACGACTGGATTTCGCCCTCCAGGTGGTCGCGCAGCCAGGGCACGGCCGTGAACTGGGTGCGGTGCGTCTCCTCGTGCAGACACACCCACAGGCGGAAGTCGTGGGGCTGGACGTCGAGTTCGCGCTCCACGTGCACGATGTTCGGGGCGACGAGGAGGAGTCGGCCGCCGCCGTTCTCGCCCGCCGGGAGTTCGCGGGTGGCCGGGGCGAAGGTCTCGTACTGGCCGAGGACACGGGACGACAGGAACGACAGCAGCATCCCGAGTTCGACGCCGGTCACCTTGCCGCCGACGGCTCCGAGGACCGCGCCGCCCGGGGTGTTGCCGCGCCGCTCCTGCATCTTCTCCAGGAGGGGCTTGAGGATCTCCCTGAACCCGGCGACGTTCGCCCGGACCCAGCCCGGACGGTCGACGACGAGGACGGGAGTGTCGTGGACGCCTTCCGTCCCCATCCGGGTGAAGCCCCGGACGTGTTCCTCCGAGGCCTTGGCGTGCCGGCGCAGTTCCGCGACGACGGCCCGGGCCTCGTCACGGCTCACGTCGGGTCCCGGCCGTACGAGCCGGGTCGCGGTCGCCACCGCGAGATTCCAGTCGACCATCTCGGCACCACCGATGCTCGTCATGCGTCAACCGTACGTGAGCGGTCCCGCTTGGGGCAGGCCGCGCGGGAGGGCAACGCGGACGCCGGGTCAGCCGCAGGCGGCCAGCGCCGAGGCCGTGCGGTCGAGCGCGCTCTGCGCCGCCCCCGGGTCCGTCGTGTCCGCGGCGAGGAAGGCGAAGGCCAGCAGTCGGCCTTCCTGGTCGACGACCGTCCCGGCCAGGGTGTTCACCCCGGTCAGGGTGCCCGTCTTGGCCCGTACGACGCCTGCCGCGCCGTCGGTGTAACGGCTGGTCAGAGTGCCGGTGAAGCCCGCCACCGGGAGCCCGGTGAGGACGGGGCGCAGCTCCGGCCGGGCCGGGTCGCCCGCCTTCACCAGCAGCGCGGTCAGCAGGTTCGCCGTGAGCCGGTCGGCACGGTCGAGTCCGCTGCCGTCGTGGAACTCGGCGCCGGCGAGCGGGAGTCCGAGCTTTCTCAGCCGGTCGCGGACGGCAGTGCCGCCGCCCTCGAAGTCGGCGCGCTGCCGGTCCGCCACGGCGGTCTGGCGGGCGAGGGCCTCGGCGATGTCGTTGTCGCTGTTCGTCAGCATGCGTTCGACCAGGGCGGACAGAGGCGGTGAGGAGACCTCGGCGAGGTTCTCGGCGCGGCCGGTCGCCTTGGAGGGGCCGGGCGACGTCGTCTTGATGCCGTCGGCCGCGAGGAACCGCGCGAACCTGCGGGTCGCGTCCGCCGCCGGGTCGCTCACGCGCGCGACGGGACCGCTCGTGGAGTCGTCGGTACGGGCCTCGTCCGCCATCAGGGCGCTGACGGGGGCGAGGTTGTCGTTGACCCCGATCGGGTGGATCTCGGAACCCGCGTAGAGGGTCTTGTCGTAGGAGAGGGTGACCGTGGTGAGGTGCCGCTTCTTCAGGGCCGCGGCGGTGTCCTCGGCGAGGGCGCGCAGACTCGCCCAGCCGTCGGTGTCGGACCGGGCGGTGAGCGTGGGGTCGCCGCCGCCGACGAGGACGAGTTCCCTGGTGTCGGGTTCCAGGGCCGTGCGCGTGGTGAGGCGGTGGTCGGCGCCGAGGGCGGACAGGGCGGCGACGGCAGTGGCGATCTTCGTGGTGGAGGCGGGGATCAGCGCCGTACCGGCGCCCGCGCCGTAGAGCCGTCTGCCGCTGGCGACGTCCACGACGGCCGCCGTGTGGCGGGTGCCGAGCGCGGTGTTGCCGAGGAGCGGGCCGAGGACGTCGGCCAGGGCTTTTCCGGTGGGGGCGGACTTCACCGTGTTGGCTCCGCCGCCCAGTGCGACGAGCACGGACGCGGCGCTCGGGGCGGGGCGCGGCCCCGTGGCCGTCGTACCGGAATCGGCTGCGTGATCTGTGCCACCCGTCTGTTCGAGGGCGACCGCCCGGTCCCGCTCGGCCGTACGCTGACCCGAGGAGTCCCACGGACCGGCGGCGGTCACCACGGTGGCGGCCAGCGCCAGACCGGCGCCCGCGGCGCCCGCGGTGTACTGCCAGGTCTTGACGGTCTTCGGCCGGGTCATCCCGGTAAACCGAGTGACCTGCGGTTTCACGGCGGCGGCGGTCCGTGCGAGACACGGCCGTACGGTGTCCGTGGCCCGGGTCAGTCCTGGACGTACGGCGTCCGCGGCGCGTGCCAGACGCGGTCGTACGGCGTTCGCGATCCGCGTCACCCGCGGTCCCGCGGCCCGCCAAGGCCTCAGTTCAGGCACGACCAACAGCCCCTTTCGCGATCACACACCTGCGTGAGGGACACTTAACCACCAGAACTATGTGTTGATCATGGAGGAGTCACCGGTGGAGTTCGACGTCACGATCGAGATCCCGAAGGGTTCGCGGAACAAGTACGAGGTGGACCACGAGACCGGTCGGATCCGCCTGGACCGTCGACTCTTCACCTCGACCGCCTACCCGACCGACTACGGCTTCGTCGAGAACACCCTCGGCGAGGACGGCGACCCGCTGGACGCGCTGGTCATTCTTGACGAGCCGACGTTCCCGGGCTGCCTCATCAAGTGCCGTGCGATCGGCATGTTCCGCATGACGGACGAGGCCGGCGGCGACGACAAGCTGCTGTGCGTCCCGGCGACGGACCCGCGCGTGGAGCACCTGCGCGACATCCACCACGTCTCCGAGTTCGACCGCCTGGAGATCCAGCACTTCTTCGAGGTCTACAAGGACCTGGAGCCCGGCAAGTCCGTCGAGGGCGCCGACTGGGTCGGCCGTGTCGACGCCGAGGCCGAGATCGAGCGGTCCTACAAGCGCTTCAAGGACCAGGGCGGCCACTGAGCCCTGTGCCCCGGACGGGCCGCACGCGCACGCGTGCGGCCCGTTCGTGTGCCCGCGCATACTGAGGCCTACGGAATGTGTCGTTCAGGGAGCGTTACGGAGTGACGGAGGCGGAGCACCGCAAGCCGCAGTCGGACGAGGCCAGGAGTTTCTACGACTCCGAGATCACGTCCGAGTTCGCCGTTCCCGACGGGCTCGCCGTGCCGAGAACCGTCGGCGGGGAGCCGGAGACCACGTCGGAGTTCGCGCTGCCGAAGGGGCTGGACGTTCCGCAGCCGTCGGCCGTGGAGCCGGAGAAGTCGGCGTTCAGTACGCCCCGCACCTACAGCGCGAAGGACGCGCCGCCGGCGTTCACCCCGCCTGCCGGCATACCAGTGGTCAGTCTCACCAAGGACCTGCCCTGGCAGGACCGGATGCGCACGATGCTGCGGATGCCGGTGGCCGAGCGGCCCGCGCCGGAGACGGCGCAGAAGTCCGAGGACGACACCGGTCCGGCCGTCCCGCGCGTGCTCGACCTGACGCTGCGCATCGGCGAGTTGCTGCTGGCGGGGGGTGAGGGCGCGGAGGACGTGGAGGCGGCGATGTTCGCCGTCTGCCGGTCCTACGGCCTGGACCGCTGCGAGCCGAACGTCACCTTCACGCTGCTGTCGATCTCGTACCAGCCCTCACTCGTGGACGACCCCGTGACGGCCTCCAGGACGGTGCGGCGGCGCGGTACCGACTACACGCGCCTCGCGGCCGTGTTCCGGCTCGTGGACGACCTCAGCGACCCCGAGACGGCCATCTCCCTGGAGGACGCCTACCGGCGGCTCGCGGAGATCCGCCGCAACCGGCACCCGTATCCGACCTGGGTGCTCACCTCGGCGAGCGGGCTGCTCGCGGGCGCGGCCTCCGTGCTGGTCGGCGGTGACCTGCTCGTCTTCGTCGCGGCCATGCTGGGCGCGATGCTCGGCGACCGGCTGGCGTGGCTGTGCGCGGGGCGCGGGCTGCCGGAGTTCTACCAGTTCACGGTCGCCGCGATGCCGCCCGCCGCGATCGGGATCGCCCTGACGCTGGCCCATGTGGACGTGAAGGCGTCCGCGGTCATCACCGGTGGGCTGTTCGCGCTGCTGCCCGGGCGGGCGCTGGTGGCGGGCGTCCAGGACGGTCTGACCGGCTTCTACATCACCGCGTCGGCCCGGCTCCTGGAGGTCATGTACTTCTTCGTGGGCATCGTGGTGGGCGTGCTGGTGATGCTCTACGTCGGGGTGCAGCTGGGGGCGCATCTCAACCCCGACGAGGCGCTGTCGACGCATTCGCGGCCGCTGTGGCAGATCGGGGCGTCGATGCTGCTGTCACTGACGTTCGCGGTGCTGTTGCAGCAGGAACGATCCACCGTGCTGGCCGTCACCTTGAACGGCGGTGTCGCGTGGTGTGTGTACGGCGCGATGCGCTACACCGGCGAGTTCTCCCCGGTCGCCTCCACGGCGGTGGCGGCGGGGCTGGTCGGGTTGTTCGGGCAGTTGCTGTCCCGGTACCGGTTCGCCTCCGCGCTGCCGTACACGACCGCGGCGATCGGGCCCCTGCTGCCGGGTTCCGCCACGTACTTCGGGTTGTTGTCGATCGCCGGGAGCGAGGTCGACGAAGGGTTGGTGTCCCTCTCGAAGGCGGCGGCGCTCGCCATGGCCATCGCCATCGGGGTCAACCTGGGGTCGGAGATCTCCCGGCTGTTCCTGAGGGTCGGGTCCGCGGGCAAGCGGCGGGCCGCGAAGAGGACGCGGGGGTTCTGACCTTCGGTCAGTAGCCCTCGCTGTACGGGTACTGCTGGTTCTGCTGGGGCTGCTGGCCGTACTGCTGGTTGCCGTGGTTCTGCGGGTACTGCTGGCCGTACTGCTGGTTGCCGTGGTTCTGCGGGTACTGCTGGGCGTAGGGCTGTTGCTGCTGGCCGTAGTACTGGTCGTAACCGTTGTGCTGCTGCTGGGGCGGCTGCGGCTCGTCGTGGGAGGGGATGCGGCGCAGCTGGGTCGTCGCGTCGTCCATGGGCTGGTACGGCTGCTGGGGCGGGGCCTGCGCGGCCGCCCGCTTCTTCTTGGAGCGCTCGCGCAGGTACTCGATGAGGATCGGGACCACCGAGACCAGGACGATCAGGACCAGGATCGCCTCGACGTTCTTCTTGATGGCGTCGATCTGGCCGAGCCAGTAGCCGGCGAGGGTGACGCCCGTGCCCCAGGCCACACCGCCGATGACGTTGTACGTCAGGAAGGTGCGGTACTTCATCCGGCCGGCGCCCGCCACGATGGGGGCGAAGGTCCGCACGATCGGGACGAAGCGGGCCAGGACGATCGCCTTGGGGCCGAACTTCTCCATGAACTCGTGGGCCTTCTCCAGGTTCTCCTGCTTGAAGAGCTTGGAGTTGGGGCGGCTGAAGAGCCTCGGGCCGAAGAACTTGCCGATCATGTAGCCGACCTGGTCACCGAGGACGGCCGCGAGCACGATGAGCGCGCACACCAGCCACAGCGGCTGGCTGATGAAGTGCCCCTCGGCCACGAAGAGACCCGCCGTGAACAGCAGGGAGTCACCCGGCAGGAACGCGAAGAGGCCCGACTCCGCGAAGACGATCAGCAGGATTCCGGGAAGGCTGAAGGTCTCGATCAGATAGTCGGGGCTGAGCCACTCGGGGCCGAGCGCGAGCGTGGTCACGGGATTGTGGCTCCTGCGTGTGGGGATCGGGGCTGGGACTGGCTGCCCTCAAGTATCAACGCAGCCACGGTGGCCCAGGTTCCATGGGGGTCCCCAGGATGCACTGTGCTCCGGCTGGGGCAAAGCTGTGTCCATGGGTATTGACGAATACGGCGGCGGCCAGGGGCCTCGGCCCGACGTGCTCGTGGTGACCACGAACGACGTACCCGGCCACCGGGTCCAGGAGGTGCTGGGCGAGGTCTTCGGGTTGACCGTGCGCTCCCGGCACCTCGGCAGCCAGATCGGTGCCGGGCTGAAGTCGATGGTCGGCGGCGAGCTCAAAGGGCTCACCAAGACGCTGGTGCAGACCCGCAACCAGGCCATGGAACGGCTCGTCGAGCAGGCACGCGCGCGTGGGGCGAACGCCGTGCTGATGTTCCGCTTCGACGTGACCGAGGCGGCGGACGTCGGCACGGAGGTGTGCGCTTACGGGACGGCGGTGGTCCTGGCCCGGGAGTAGCCCCGGGCCAGGTGCTCTAGGCGGTGTGCCGGGCCGCGTTGGCCGTGATCGCGTCCCTGAGGTGCTCGGCGAGACCGGGGCGCATGGAGTCGTAGAACGCCTTGAAGCGCTCGTCCGAGACGTACATCCCGCCCAGGCAGCGGTGCATCTCGTGCGGGCAGTCGTAGAACCAGCGGCAGATGTGCTGCCGGTGCTCCTCCGCCATCTCCATGGCGGCCGGGGAGTCCGGCGCGTCACCGGCGGCCATCAGGGCGTCGTAGCGCTCGCCCCAGTCGGCCACCTCCGCCTGCATGCGCTTCCAGTCGTCCTTGGTGTAGCTCGCGGTGCGGCGCTGCGACTCGGCGTACGCCTCGGTGTCTCCCCAGCGCTGCTCCACCTCGTCCGCGTACTGTTCCGGGTCCTTGTCCCCGAACACCTCGAACTTCTCCTCCGGCGTCAGATCGATCCCCATCGTGCGTGCCTCCATGGCGTGCTCCACGGCCGCCGCCATCTTCTGCAGCTTCTCGATCCGGGCGGTCAGCAGTTCGTGCTGGCGGCGCAGGTGCGCGCGCGGGTCCGCGGCCGGGTCGTCGAGCAGGGCGGCGACCTCGTCGAGCGGGAAGCCGAGCTCGCGGTAGAACAGGATCTGCTGCAGCCGGTCGAGGTCGGCGTCGCTGTAGCGCCGGTGGCCCGCGTGGCTGCGCTCGCTCGGGACGAGCAGGCCGATGTCGTCGTAGTGGTGCAGTGTGCGCACCGTGACGCCGGCGAAGCCCGCGACCTGTCCCACGGAATAGCTCACTTCGTCCGCTCCCTCCTCGGTACGCGCTCCACGGTGGCTCCTCACGTGACGTGAGGTGCAAGCCCATAGGGACACCTCCGGATGTCCCGCCCGTTATGTCCGCTTATCGTGAGCTAGTGGCCCAGGACACCGCGCAGCAGGCATCCGCCGCCCCGGCGACCCCGGTGCGCGCCCTGCTGCCGTTGATCCTCCCCGCTCTCGTCGTCGGGGTGGTCGCGAGTCTGCTGTTCCTCGGGGTGAGCGCGGCGGCCGAGCAGCTCCAGCACGTGTTGTGGCGGAACCTGCCGGACGCGCTGGGGGTGGGCCGGTACTCGGTGCTGTGGATGCTGGTCATGCTCACCGCGACCGGGGTGGCCGTGGGTCTGGTGGTGTGGAAGGTCCCCGGGCACGCCGGTCCGGATCCGGCGACCACCGGGCTGGACGCTCCCGTGCTGCCGCCCGCCGTGCTGCCGGGGCTCCTCCTCGCGACCGCGCTGATGCTGGCGGGCGGCCCGAGCCTGGGGCCCGAGAACCCGATCATCGCGGTGAACGTGGGGCTCGCCTTCTGGCTGGGGCGCAGGCTGATCCCGCGGATGCCGCGCGCACTGTGGCCGGTCCTGGCGGAGGCGGCGACGATCGGCGCGCTGTTCGGGACGCCGGTGGCGGCGGCGCTGGTGATCTCCGAGGCACTGGCCGGCCGGCAGCTCAAGGGTGCTCTGTGGGACAACGTCTTCGCCCCGTTGGTGGCGGCCACGGCCGGCGCCTTGACGACCACTCTGGTGGGCGAGCCGAGTTTCGACCTGCATCTGCCCGCGTTCGGGCTGCCCGACTGGGGCGACCTGCTGGCGATGCTGGTGATCGCGTCGGCCGCCGCGCTGCTCGGCATGGCGGCCGTGCTCGCCCTCCCGTACGTCCACGGCGCGTTCGCGCGGTTGCGGCACCCGATGCTGATGCTGCCGGTGGGCGGGCTCGTCCTGGGGCTGCTGGCGGCCGTGGGCGGCCATCTGACGCTCTTCAAAGGGCTCGACGAGATCGGGGAGCTGGCTGCCGATCCCGACGGCTGGTCGGCCGGGCAGTTCGCCACCATGACGGTCGTGAAGCTGGCCGCGCTGCTCGTCGCCACCTCCTGCGGCTTCCGGGGCGGGCGGATCTTCCCGGCCGTGTTCGTGGGCGTCGCCCTCGGGCTGTGCGCGCACGCGCTCGTGGACGCCGTGCACCCGGCCGTCGGCGTGGCGGCCGGGGTGCTGGGCGTGTTGCTCGCCATCACCCGACAGGCATGGGTGAGTCTGTTCGTCGCCGCCGCGCTGGTGGCCTCGTCCACGATTCTCGCGCTGCTGTGCATCGGCTCCCTCGCGGCCTGGCTGCTGGTGACGGGGCGGCCGCAGATGCAGTTGCGCGAGGACGGAACCCCTGTCCGCTGACCCACGTTGATCCCTTCGGGAGGCACGCCCATGCCACTGCACAAAGGACCCGAGAAGCCCGACGAGCGCCCGTCGTCCGTCAATCCCTTCTACGGCGAGGCCGATCCGGTCGGCGGAATGACCGAGGCCCCGCCCAAGCACCGGCTCCCCACTTCCCCCCTGCCACCGTCGACCGCCTACCAGGTGGTCCACGACGAGCTGATGCTCGACGGCAACTCCCGGCTGAATCTCGCCACCTTCGTCACGACCTGGATGGAACCGCAGGCCGGGGTCCTGATGAGTGAGTGCCGGGACAAGAACATGATCGACAAGGACGAGTACCCGCGCACCGCCGAGCTGGAGCGGCGCTGTGTGGCGATGCTCGCCGACCTGTGGAACGCGCCGGATCCCTCGGCGGCGGTGGGCTGTTCGACGACCGGGTCCAGCGAGGCGTGCATGCTCGCGGGCATGGCGCTCAAGAGGCGCTGGTCGCGGCGGAACGCCGACCGGTATCCAGGGGCCCGACCCAACCTCGTCATGGGGGTCAACGTCCAGGTCTGCTGGGAGAAGTTCTGCAACTTCTGGGAGGTGGAGGCCCGCCTGGTGCCCATGGAGGGCGAGCGCTTCCACCTCGACCCGCAGGCCGCCGCCGAGCTGTGCGACGAGAACACCATCGGGGTCGTGGGCATCCTCGGCTCCACCTTCGACGGCTCCTACGAGCCGATCGCCGACCTGTGCGCGGCCCTCGACGCCCTCCAGGAGCGCACCGGTCTGGACATCCCCGTGCACGTGGACGGGGCGTCCGGCGCCATGGTCGCGCCCTTCCTCGACGAGGACCTGGTGTGGGACTTCCGGCTGCCCAGGGTGGCCTCGATCAACACCTCCGGGCACAAGTACGGGCTGGTCTACCCCGGTGTCGGCTGGGCGCTGTGGCGGGACAAGGAGGCCCTGCCCGAGGAGCTGGTGTTCCGCGTGAACTACCTGGGCGGCGACATGCCCACCTTCGCGCTGAACTTCTCCCGCCCCGGCGCCCAGGTGGTCGCGCAGTACTACACCTTCCTCCGGCTGGGCCGCGAGGGTTACCGCGCGGTGCAGCAGTCCACCCGGGACGTGGCCCGGGGCGTCGCCGAACGCGTGGAGGCGCTCGGCGACTTCCGGCTGCTGACCCGCGGCGACGAACTCCCGGTGTTCGCGTTCACGACGGCCCCGGACGTCCGGGCGTACGACGTCTTCGACGTCTCCCGGCGGCTGCGTGAGCGGGGCTGGCTCGTGCCGGCGTACACCTTCCCGCCGAACAGGGAGGACCTGTCGGTACTGCGGGTGGTGTGCCGCAACGGCTTCTCGACCGATCTGGCCGACCTGTTCGTGGAGGACCTGGAGCAGTTGCTGCCCGAACTGCGCCGGCAGTCGCAACCGTTCACCAGGGACAAGGGGGCGGCGACCGGCTTCCACCACTAGGAGCGGTACGACGGCCCTAGCGGCTCAGTCGTGTGAACCTCCTGACGGCCAGCGGAAAGAAGACCGCCAGCAGCGCCACCGGCCACACCACCGCCGCCCACACGTGCCCCGGTTCGCCGCCGGGGCCGCCCAGTTGGTCCCGGACGGCCGTCGCGGTCCGGGACATCGGGTTCCAGTCGACGACCGTGCCCAGCCAGCCGGGCATGGAGTCCGGGGTCGTGAACGCGTTGGACAGGAAGCCCACCGGCCAGACCAGGATCTGCACGGCCTGCACCATCTCCGGCTTCCCGGCGACCATCGCCAGATGGATGCCGATCCAGAGCATGGCGAAGCGGAAGAGCAGCAACAGGCCCACCGCCGCCAGGAGTCCGCCGACCCCTCCCCGCACCCGCCAGCCGATCGCGTACCCGACACCGATCATCGCGGCCAGGCTCAGCACGGACTGCAGCATGTCGGCGGCCGAACGGCCCACCAGGACCGCGCCGTTGGCCATCGGCATGGACCGGAAGCGGTCGATCACGCCCTTGTTGAGGTCCTGGGTGACGGCGATCATGGTCGCCTCCAGCCCGAACGCCATGGTCAACGCGAGCATCCCCGGGACCAGGTAGTCGACGTACTCCCCCTCGACGCCCCGGCCGCCGCCGACGAGATAGCCGAACATCAGCAGCAGCATCACGGGGAAGACCAGCCCGACGAGGACCCGCACCGGCTGCCGTGCCCAGTGGGCGAGTTCGCGCCGGGTCATGGTCCAGGAATCGGTCAGCGCGTAGGTGCTCACGCGGCCTCCTTCACTCGGTGGTCGTCACCGGTGAGGTGCAGGAACACCTCGTCCAGCGTGGGCCGGCGCAGGACCACGTCCTCCGCCTCGATGCCGGCCGACTCCAGGGCCCGTACGACACCGGAGAGCGCCGCCATCCGGTCGGTGACCGGAGCGCTGAGCAGCCGGCGGTCGGCGTCGACCGAGACCCCGGCCGCGTCGAGAGGCAACAGGGCGACGGCCGCGCCCAGTTGGCCGCCGTCCCGCAGGACCACGTCGATCCGGTCACCGCCGGTCCGCGCCTTCAGCTCGTCCGCCGTGCCGTCGGCGACGACCCGGCCCCGGTCGACGAGGGAGATGCGGTCGGCGAGCTGGTCGGCCTCCTCCAGGTACTGCGTGGTCAGCAGGACCGTCGTGCCGCCGCCGACCAGGGAGCGGACCGCGGCCCAGACTTCGGCGCGGCCGCGCGGGTCGAGGCCGGTCGTGGGTTCGTCCAGGAACAGCACCTCCGGGTCGCGGATCAGGGAGGCCGCGAGGTCCAGGCGGCGCCGCATGCCGCCGCTGTAGGCGCGGACCGGCTTGCGTCCGGTGTCGGCCAGGCCGAAGCGCCCCAGGAGTTCGTCGGCGCGCACGCGCGCGTGGCGGGCGCCCAGGTGGTACAGGCGGCCGAACATCTCCAGGTTCTGGCGGCCACCGAGCTCCTCGTCGAGGGCCGCGTGCTGGCCGAGCAGGCCGATGCGCAACCGCACGTCATAGGCGGCGCGCTGCACGTCGTGGCCCGCCACCTCGGCGCGGCCCTCGTCCGGGCGCAGCAGGGTGGACAGGACGCGGACCAGGGTGGTCTTTCCCGCGCCGTTGGGGCCGAGCACGCCGTGGACGCTGCCGCGCGCGACCCTCAGGTCGAGCCCGTCCAGGGCGGCCTTGTCGCCGTACCGCTTCCGCAGGCCTTCCGCGACGATCACGTCGGTCATCGAGGCATCCTCCAAGATCGACTTGTAGTCAAACTTGACTACCTCTTCAAAGTAACGCCGCGAAACACATTCGTCAAACTTGATTAGTGGGCATCCCCGGGATGCCGCTCCCCCGTCGCGTACGGGTTCTCCTCGCCCTCGGCGAGGACACCGACGAACGGCGCGCCCTCCCCCGCGAAGGTGTACGCCCCGCCCTCGATGCGAGCGATGAGCCCCTGGGTCCACTCGGCCTCGGCGTCGGCCGTGTGGATCCAGAGGTTCATGATCTCGCCGATGTGGCCGAGCTGTTCCGGACCCTCCTCGGGCACGTAGTGCTCGGTGACCGAGGAACGCCACGCCTCGATCCCGCGGATCCGCTCCTTGAGCAGCGCCACAGCTTCGGCGCGCGGCAGTTCGACGATGAAGCCGATCGCCGCCGACTTGACGTCCATCTTCTGGTCGTACGAGGTCAGCGCCTCGCGCACCAGCCTGAAGCACTCCTCGGTGCCGGCCTCGGTGATCTCGTACTCCGTGCGCGGCGGCCCGCCCGCGGTGGACGGCGCCGTCTCGTGCTCGATCAGCAGTCCCTGCTTCGCCATCTGTTTCAGGGCGTGGTAGATCGAGCCGGGCTTGGCGTTGGACCACTCGTGCGCGCCCCAGTACTCGAGGTCGTTGCGCACCTGGTAGCCGTGGGCCCTCCCATGCTGGCGGACCGCGCCGAGCACGAGAAGTCGGATCGCTGACATGCGGTCCAGGTTATGGCCTCACTTTCCGGCGAGCGCCACCAGCTCGAACGCGGTCTTCCCGTCGAGGGACTCGCGGATGATGTCGGCGTGCCCGGCGTGCCGGGCCGTCTCACGGATCAGGTGCAGCAGCACCCAGCGCACGGAGACCCGGCCCTCGGGCGGGAACCAGGGCTGGTCCGGGAGCGGGAAGGTGTCGTCGAGGCTCGGCACCGAGCGGGCGAACGCCTGCGTCTCGGCGGCGACCTTCTCCCAGTACGCCAGCTGCGACTCGACACTCTCGTCGCCGACCAGGGCGAAACACTCGTGCCAGTTCGACGGCTCCCGGTGCACGGCGGGTTCCTCGCCCTTGGCACGGGCGATCCAGCCCTGCTCGGTCTCGGCGACGTGCTTGAGCAGCCCGCCCAGGGAGAGTTCGCTCGCGCTGGGCCTGGCAGCGGCCTGCTCGTCGGTCAGTCCGAGCAGCGAGCGCCGGATCCCGCCGCGCTGCTCCTCCAGGAAGGCCAGGAGCGCTCCGCGCTCGTCGCCGTACTCCTCCGAGGGAACGTGAGTGACCATGACCGCCGCCTTTCGCCGGAACTCGGGGGCCTTCCCCCCGACACCTCCGAAGCTACGGGCCCTTGAGGACAGGTGCTGTCCTGAAGGGCCCGGGGCGGCGGTCGTACGCCGGACATCAGAACGGGAAGCCGCTCCGGCCGTGCTGGACGGAGATCCACTTGGTGGTGGTGAAGGAGTCCAGCATGGTGTCGCCGTTCAGGCGGCCGATGCCGGAGTGCTTCTCACCGCCGAAGGGCACGATCGGCTCGTCGTGGACGGTGCCGTCGTTGACGTGGAACATGCCGGTGTCGATCTGCTTGGCGAAGGCGACACCGCGCTCGATGTTCGCGGTGTGGACGGCGCCGCTGAGGCCGTAGGGGGTGTCGTTGACCAGGCGGACGGCCTCCTCCTCGCCGTCGAAGGTGACGAGGAGGGCGACCGGGCCGAAGAGCTCCTGCTTGAGCAGGGGCGAGTTCGCGGGCAGGTCGGTGAGGACGGAGGGCTCGACCAGGTTGTCCCTCCTGGTGCCGTGCACCAGCGCGGTCGCGCCGTCGGCGATCGCCTGCTCGACGGCGCCCGCAACAGCCTCCGCCTGCGAGGAGTTGATGATCGGGCCGATGACCGTCTCGGGGTCGCGCGGGTCACCGGTCTTCAGGGTCCGCACCTTGGCGACGAACTTCTCGGTGAACTCCTCGGCGACCGTACGGTCGACCAGGACGCGGTTGGCGGCCATGCAGACCTGCCCCTGGTGGACGTACCGGCTGAAGACGGCGGCGTCGACCGCGTAGTCGATGTCGGCGTCCTCGAGGACCACGAGGGCGCTGTTGCCGCCCAGTTCGAGGACCGAGCGCTTGAAGTGCTGGGCGCAGACGGTGGCCACATGGCGGCCGACCTTGTCGGAACCGGTGAAGGAGATGACCTTCGGCACCGGGTGCTCAAGGAAGGCGTCGCCGATCTCGGCGATGTCGGTGATGACGACGTTGAGCAGACCGGCGGGCAGGCCCGCGTCCTCGAAGATCTTCGCGACCAGGGAGCCGCCGACGATCGGCGTGTTCTGGTGCGGCTTGAGGACGACGGCGTTGCCGAGCGCGAGCGCGGGGGCGACCGACTTGATCGACAGCAGGAAGGGGAAGTTGAAGGGGCTGATCACGCCCACCACGCCGACCGGGACGCGGTAGACGCGGTTCTCCTTGCCGTCCACCGGCGAGGGGATGATCCTGCCCTCGGGGCGCAGCGCCAGGTTGACCGCCTCGCGCAGGAACTCCTTGGCCAGGTGGAGCTCGAAGCCGGCCTTCAGGCGGGTGCCGCCGAGCTCCGCGACGATCGCCTCGGCGATCTCCCCCTCGTGGTCCTCGATCAGCCGGAGCGCCTTCTCGAACACCGCGCGGCGGGCGTAGGGGTTGGTCTCGGCCCACTTCTTCTGCGCGCGGGCGGCGGCCCGGTACGCCTCGTCGACCTCGTCGACCGTGGCTATCGTGATCGACGCCAGCTTTTCGTCGTCGTACGGGTTGAAGTCGATGATGTCCCAGGAGCCGGTGCCCGGGCGCCACTCACCGTCGATGTACTGCTGGGCCAGGTCGGTGAAGTACGACGACATGTGATCCCCAAATCACTAGCAGACACACGATCAACGTCACGGTCTGATCACACGTCATCGTACTTGCGCAACACGCCAGTTGGGCACGCAGAGCAATCTTCTGGGGAGAACCCTAGGAGAGCTGGAGGAGACCTCGCAGCAGGTCCCGGCTCTCGTCCGGGCCCGGGCTGTCCTGCTGGAGCTCCTTCATGGCCTTCTCGTACTGCGTGACGTCCTCGCGCTTGTCCAGGTAGAGCGCGCTGGTGAGCTGCTCCAGGTAGACGACGTCCGTCAGGTCGGACTCGGTGAAGCTGAGGATCGTGAAGGCGCCGCTCTCACCGGAGTGCCCGCCGAAGCCGAACGGCATGATCTGCAGCCGCACATTGGGGCGTTCGGAGACGTCGATGAGGTGCTGGAGCTGCCCCCGCATCACCTGGCGGTCACCGTACGGGCGGCGCAGGGACGCCTCGTCGAGCACCACGTGGAACTCGGGACCGCCGTCGTCGGCCAGGTACTTCTGCCGCTCCAGACGCAGCGCCACCCGCTTCTCGACGTCCGCCGCGCTCGCGCCCTTCATGCCGCGCCGCACCACTGCACGTGCATACGCCTCGGTCTGCAGCAGGCCGTGGATGAACTGGACTTCGTACACGCGGATGAGGGAGGCCGCGCCCTCCAGGCCCACATAGGTGGGGAACCAGCTCGGCAGGACGTCGGAGTAACTGTGCCACCAGCCCGCGACGTTGGCCTCACGGGCGAGGGAGAGGAGCGAGGCCCGCTCCTGCTCGTCCGTGATGCCGTACAGCGTCAACAGGTCTTCCACGTCACGCGTCTTGAAGCTCACCCGGCCCAACTCCATCCGGCTGATCTTCGACTCGGACGCGCGGATCGAGTAGCCCGCCGCCTCGCGCGTGATGCCCCGTGCCTCACGCAGTCGCCTGAGTTGCGAGCCGAGCAGCATCCGCCGCACCACCGATCCGGGCTCTCCCGCGCTCACGTTCGCCAGCCTCCCCAACGTCTTCAGGTCCCGAAGTCTGCCACTAAAACACTCCGAGCAGTACTCGTCCGATTACAGATATGGAAAGAAGCCAAAGATTCTGCACAGCACGAAGACAGGTAGTGGGGAGGAAGAGGCAAGAAACAGTGGAGAAGATGGCGGAAAAAATGGCCAACAAGCGGTACGGGTATGGCCAATTCGGTCACGTGCACGTGCATCTGCACCTTGCATCTGCATCGCTCATCCGAAACCATGGTCCCGCGCAACCGCTGCATCGCAACGACCGCGAGTTCCCGGGAGTGCCTCGCATGGGGATGAATGGATCGACCATGCTCGAGCCGTTAAGGCAGGGCCTTCCGCCGCTGGATCCCGCGGCCGTGTCCGACGCCGCCTCCTGTTCCCTGCCCGCCCGCTACGAAGCGGTGGGCGACGCGCGGAGGTTCACCCGCAGAACGCTCGACCAGTGGGAACTGGGCGACCACTTCGACGACATCTGCCTCGTGGTCTCCGAGCTGGTCACCAACGCGCTGCGGCACGCGATGCCGGCGCACGGCGTGCACCACGGGGAGCACAACCCGCCCGTGCGGCTGCACTTGATGCGGTGGACCGAGCGGCTGGTGTGCGCGGTGCGAGACCCCAGTCAGGACAGTCCGGTCGCACGCGACTCCGACGACTTCTCGGCGGAGTCGGGGCGCGGGCTGTTCCTCGTCGACTCCTTCAGCGACAGCTGGGGCTGGCACCCGATGGCGGGGACGCTGGGCGGCAAGGTGGTCTGGGCGCTGTTCCGGCTCCAGCCGCACGCGGGCCCGGCCGCCGCTTCCACCGAGTGAGGCACCGCGGCGTTTTCCGATGCGCTGTTTCTACGCGCGTCACTCGGTGCACGAGAACGGTTACCGCGGGTCACCCAGGGATGAGGTGGATCAACCCGCTATCAGGTGGTCGAACTCGCCGTCCTTGATGCCGAGCAGCATCGCCTCGATCTCCGCGCGCGTGTAGACGAGCGCGGGGCCGTCCGGGAAGCGGGAGTTGCGAACCGCAACTCCCCCGTCCGGCAGGCGCGCGAACTCCACGCAGGAACCCTGCGAGTTGCTGTGCCTGCTCTTCTGCCAGGCCACCCCGCGCAGTTCCGCGGCCGTCATGCCGTTGTACACGTCGAGGTCCACAGGTCGCTCCCCGGTGGTGCGGTGGCCTTGTGGCCAGTGATGCAGTAATCAACTGGTCCGGATCATAGCTCTGTTCACGTGCAGGTGCATGAGCAGATGCACGTGCACGAGGGGTGTTCCCGTGGTTACAGATGTGACGTGTGGGGCACTAGATACGTTCCATCGTGTGCCCCAGGGCCCGCATCACATGCGTCCGCCAGCCCCCGTCCATGATCGTCCGGGCCATCAGCTGAGCGGGGTCGTCGGGATCGAATCCCTCGTGCACTAGGAAGAGACGCGTACCGCGCCCTTCCTGTTCCACCTTCCAGGTGACAGTCCAGTCAACCGAGTTGGCCGGATCGGCATCGGTCCACCGGAGGCTCAGCATCCGCTGCGGCTCGTAGGCGAGCACCTCCACCTCGACGGTGCCCGAGAAGTTCGTGTGGGGCCGCGGGACGGAGGTCATGGTGTAGCGGTGTCCGACCTCCAGCCGGAACGCCTCGGCCCCCTGCATCTGCCACTGCACGAGCAGCTCAGGCTCGGTGAGGGCACGCCAGACCTTGGCGGGCGGGTGCGGGAAGAACTGGTCGACGCGGATGACCGTGAGGTCGTCGTCGGGTGCGTTGCTCATGTCACGTCATCGTCGGGCATGCGGTCGAGCAGCGCGCCCAGGTCCTGCAGCCGGCCGCGCCAGAACCGCTCGTACGGATGGAGCCAGTCCTGCACCTCGGCGAGCGGGGCCGCCTCCAGCCGGTAGATGCGCTGCCGGCCGGAGCGCTGCTCGGCGACGAGGCCGGCCTCGCGCAGCACCCTCAGATGCTCGGACAGGCTCGGGCGCCGCATGTCGAAGTGGTCGGCCAGGACCTGGACGGGCTGCGGTCCGCCGTCGCGCAGCAGCCGCAGCAGCTCGCGGCGTACGGCGCTGGCGAGCGCGGCGAAGACGCGGTCCGCGTCGGCCTCGGTGGTCCCGGCCGGGACGGCTCCTGGTGCGGTCATGCCGGCCTTCCTACTGGTGTGCCTCCGTCAGCAGCATCAGACCGTTGCCGTCGGGGTCGGTGAAGGAGGCCATGCGGCCCCACGGGAGCTCGTCGGGTCCCTGGACGGGGGCCCCGGCCTCCGCGAGCCGCGCACAGTCCGCGTCGACGTCGGTCGTGACCAACATGATCCCCCGGGCCGAGCCGGGCTCGAAGCCGCCCATCCCCGGACCGGACAGCGTGAACACGGTCTGCGCCCCCTCGGGGGCCACCTGGAGCCAGCGCCCCTGGGGCAGGTCACGGTCGGCCGTGACGGTCAGGCCGAGGACGTCGGTGTAGAAGCGCAGGGCGCGGTCCTGGTCGGAGACCGGGAGGGTGACGAAGGAGGCGTGGGTGATGGTCATGCCCCGAAGAATAGGTAGGAGATTCCCTACGCGTCAACCGTAGGGAATCTCCTACCTATAGGGCCTCACCTGCTGGAGTAGGGCAGCAGTGCCATCTCGCGGGCGTTCTTGACGGCACGGGCCAGCTGGCGCTGCTGCTGGGCCGAGACGCGGGTCACGCGGCGGCTGCGGATCTTGCCGCGGTCGGAGACGAACTTCCGCAGCAGGTCGGTTTCCTTGTAGTCGACGTAGGTGATCCCGGCCGCGTCCAGCGGGTTGGGCCGGTCCTTGACGGGCTTGCGCTCGGGCTTGCGAGGCATCAGACCTCCAGGAGGGTGTCGAAGGCGGGCGGCAGCTGTTTCCAGGCGGCGCGCCCCGCGGCGTACTCGGCGTCGGTCAGCAGGCAGGACTCCAGGAGCCGTTCGAGTCCGTCGCGGTCGAGGCCGGGCGAGGTGAAGACGAGGTGCTGGCAGCAGTCGCCGTGCTCGGGATGCCAGTCCGTCGCGGCGGCGGCCCGGCGCACCGGCGGGACCATGTCCCAGGCCGCGTCCGGCAGCGAGGCCAGCCACGGGCCCGCGCTCTCCACGCACAGGGCACCGCCGGCCGCGTCCCAGTGCAGCAGCACGTCCGGCTTGTCGGCGAGCCAGAACCGGCCCCGGCTGCGGGCGGCCGCGCAGGTGATGTCCTCCAGAGCCGCGTACAGCCGCTCCGGGTGGAAGGGCCGGCGGCGGTGCCACACGAGCGTGGCGACTCCGTGCGCGTCGGCCTCGGCGGGCAGCAGGGCGCACGCGGGGTGCTGGGCCGCCGCCGCGGACTCCACGTCGAAGCCGGCGAGGGCGGCGCGGGCCAGGGGCGAGTGCGCGGAGTGCCGTACCGGATGGCGGGTGCCCGCCTCGTTAGTCGGCTCGCCGTCATGGATCGGGACCCGGCGGGCCGTCGGGTGGAGCTGGGCGAGGAGTTCGTGGTCCTCCTCGTCGGCCTCCGGGGAGTCGAGGACGGCGAGGACGGGGGCGTACTCCAGCTGGCGGGCGAAGGTGTCGGCGACCGTGCGCTGGTCGGTTGCCGCGGCGGCGAGACCGCGGTCGGCGAGGTCGTCGCCGTTGCCGAGGTACGGCAGGACGAGCGCCGGGTCGACCGCGGTGATCACGCCGGTGACCGTGAGGCCTGCGGCCGCGACCACCTCGGCCATCGCCTTGGGCTCGACGGAGTCCCACAGCTCGACGACCGCGAGGCGCAGCGTCCCGGCCGCGTCCAGGCGGCGCAGCTCCGGGACCAGGTCCTCCCGGAGCGCGCAGCACGCGCAGTCGTTGACCAGGGCCGCCTCACCGGCGGACAGGATGCCGGTGGCGTCGCGGATCGTCCGTACGACGGTGCCGGCCGCGGCCGTCGCCAGGTCGTGGTGGAGGACGACGCTGCCCGGCACGTCGGCGAGCAGCCGGCCGACGGCCGCCTTGCGCGCGTCGGCGTGCAGCCCGCCGACGATCACGACGGAGAGCATCAGCCCTTCTTTCCGTACCGGCGCTCGAAGCGCTCCACGCGGCCGGCGGTGTCCAGGACCCGGGCCGTGCCGGTGTAGAAGGGGTGGCTGACGTCGGAGATCTCGACGTCCACGACCGGGTAGGTGTGGCCGTCCTCCCACTCGATCGTCTTCTCGCTCGTCATGGTCGAGCGGGTGAGGAAGGCGTGGTCGGCGGCGCGGTCGCGGAAGACGACCGGGCCGTACGACGGGTGGATCGCCTCGCGCATGGTCAGCGCTCCTCTCGGAAGTCGACGTGGCGGCCGGCGACCGGGTCGTACTTCCGCAGGGTCATGCGGTCCGGGTCGTTGCGGCGGTTCTTGCGGGTCACATAGGTGAAGCCGGTCCCTGCGGTGGACCGCAGCCTGACGACCGGGCGGAGTTCGTTGCGTGCCATGCTGGTATCTTACTGAAAATGAATTCCATTTACACAACTGCTTCGAGAGAGGTGCATCACCCCGTGTCCGCCCACTGCATGCTGACCGGCGCCCGGCCGGGCTTCGGCAACCACATCTCCTTCTCCCACCGGCGCACCTCGCGCCGCTTCGACCCCAACATCCAGTCCAAGCGCTACTGGCTGCCGAGCGAGGGCCGGTACGTGCGGCTGCGGCTGAGCACCAAGGGCATCAAGACCGTCGACTCGATCGGCGTCGAGGCGGCCGTGGCGCGGATCCGCGCGCGCGGTGTGCGGGTCTGAGGATTCGGGAGAAGCACCGGCATGGCGAAGAAGAGCAAGATCGCGAAGAACGAGGAGCGCCAGGAGATCGTCGCGCGGTACGCCGAGCGGCGGGCCGAGCTGAAGGAGATCATCCGTCGGCCCTCGTCCACGGACGCCGAACGGCTCGCCGCCCAGGAGGAGTTGCTGCGGCAGCCGCGGGACGCGAGCGCCACGCGCGTGCGTAACCGCGACCAGGTGGACGGTCGGCCGCGCGGCTACTTCCGGGCCTTCGGACTGTCCCGGCTGGGTCTGCGCGGGCAGGCCCACGCGGGACATCTGCCAGGTGTCCGCACATCGTCCTGGTAACTCTCACGGGTGGTGCTGGTAGCTTGCTGCGGTCGTCAGGCCGACCGCTACAGCTTGGAGCTTCCAGTGACTTCGGCGAACTTCTCGCGCACGGTGCCGGTGCGGCGGGCCGCGCTCGCGGCCGCGGGGCTGACGGGTGTGCTCGTCCTGACCGCGTGCAGCGGCGGGGGCTCGGACGACGACGCGTCGCCCAGCTCCAGCGCGTCCGCGTCGTCCTCGGCGCCGGCGTCCGCCTCCGCTTCCGGCGGTACGTCGTCCTCGGCGTCCGGCGAGGTCGCGGGCAGCTGGCTGGCCACCACCGGCGGCAAGGCGGTGGCACTTCTGGTCAACGGCGACCAGGCCGGGCTCTTCGCCACCGGCGGCACGGTGTGCAGCGGTACCGCGAGCGCGGACAGCATCCGCCTCAAGTGCACGGACGGCAGCACGGACCGGGCCGACGGGACGGTCGTGTCGGTCGGCAAAACCAAGCTCAAGGTGCGGTGGTCGGGCGGAATCGGCACCGAGACCTACACCCGGGCCGAGGGCGGCCGGCTGCCGAGCGGGCTGCCGACGGCGAGCCTCGGGTCGTAGCGCAGGACATAGGCGGGGGCGGGGGCGGGCAACCGTGGTGTCCCGCGATGCGTGATGATCCATGCACCGGATCGCCCACACCAGAGGACTTCACATGCGTGCCGCCCCCCTCGCCGTCACCGCCTTCGCCGCCGCCCTGCTCCTGACCGGCTGTTCCGGTGACGACGACAGCTCCGGCGGTGACAGCGCCGCCGCCAGCCCCAGCAACGGCACCACATGCCGGATCGATGCCATGGACGTGGAGGTCGGACCCGCCAGTGTGGCCCCCGCCGCCGGGGACACCGGCGACATCCCCGTCACGCTCACCAACCAGAGCGCCGAGTGCACGCTGGACGGATTCCCCGGCATCGACCTGAAGGCCGCGGACTCCTCGGCGAGCCTCTCGCCCGCGGAGGGCGCGAAAGCCGGGAAGCTGACCCTCGCCAAGGGCACGGCCGCCACCTTCACCCTCACCTACACGCGCGGCGAGGCCGGCGCCAAGGCGAGCCTCGACGTGAAGACGCTGGCGATCGGCCTGCCGGGAGCGGACACCCAGAAGAGCTTCAAGTGGTCGTACGGGCCGGTCCAGGGCCAGGGCGGCAGCGCCGATCACCCGACCGCCTCCGTCAGCGCCTTCACTCCGGCCGGGGACTGAGCCGGGGCCGGTTGCCGACCTGCGCCCGGTCGGCCGCCCGGGCGCCCTCGGTCCAGCCCGCCTCGTCGCTGACACCGCGCAGCCTGGTCGTGGTGGTCCGCGGGAACATGCGCTCCATGCGGTCGGTGACGGCGACCTCGCGGGAGGCGAGGACCGGCAGCAGGTCGTCGGTCACCGGGGCCTCGGCGGCGGTGCGCAGACGGTCGCCGACGCGGTGGGCGTAGGCCGCGAGGAAGGACTGCCGGAAGGTCTTGGTGCGCCTGCGGCCGCCCGCCCGCTGGGCCGCCTCCGCCTTCGCCATCGCGGACTGCGCCTGCACGAGCAGCGAGGTGTACAGGAGTTCGACCGCCGCGAGGTCGCCCTCGAAGCCGACGACCGTGGAGAAGGCGAACGGTTCGTTCCACACGGCCCGGCAGTGGTTGGCGGTGGCGACGGCGTCGAGGAGCACCGCCTTCGCCTGCTCGTACGGCGGCTCGACCCCGATCCGGCAGGCGCCTGGGGTGTCCTTCGCGGGCGCCCGGGCGTCGAGCAGCGCCTCGTCCACGCTGTGCCGGGCCATCAGCTCCTGCGCCTTGGCGGTGAGCGCCTCCGCCTCCTCCGGGAAGCCGGTCGCCTCCGCCTTCGCGAGCAGGGCACGGATCCGGCCGAGCATGCGGGCGTCGCCCCTGGCCTCCCTGTGCCCCTGCCGGGGGTCCTCCAGCGGTTCCAGCGCGGGCAGGCGCAGCAGCAGGCGGTACAGCTCCAGTACGGCGGTGGCGTGCGTGAAGCGGTCGGCGCGGGGGGAGTTGTCGTCGGACTCCTCCAGCTGGGCGAGCTGGGCCGTCCAGCGGGGGCCGCGCGGGCGGTCGTCGGGGGCCTGCGCGCGGATCAGGGCCGCGGCGAGCCGCACATGTGTGTCGTCCAGTTCGCGCCGCACGATCCGTACGACGTCGGCGGGCTGCCAGCCGCGCCGCCAGGCCTGCGCCACGAACTCGGCGCCGCGCCGGGCCAGTTCGGTATCGGTCGCGGGGTCGGCGGCGAGGAGGGAGGCACCGGTGTCCAGGGCGCTGTCGTCGTCGGTGTAGAGGGCGGCCCGGAAGGCGCGGTCGACGGTGCCGGTCGGGTCGCCGTTCGTATCGCCGTTCGTATCGCCGTGCGTGCCGCTGTTCTTGCTGCTGCTCACGGGGCGATCGTCTCACTCCCCGAAAATCGGTCGCCCACGCGCGCGTGCCGCTTCGAGCATGGCGGCATGGTGGACATGTCTCTGTACGCGCCCTTTCTTGTCGCCGCCTTCGCGCTCTGTGTCACTCCCGGTCCCGACATGATGTTCATCGTGGCGATGGGCGGCCGGGGCGGACCCGCCGCCGGGGTGATGGCCGCGTTCGGCGTGGCCTGCGCCATGCTCGTGCACACCGTCGCGGCGGCGCTCGGTCTTTCGGCCCTGTTCCACACGCTGCCGACGCTGTACCACGTGCTGCGCTGGGCGGGAGCGGCCTATCTGCTGTATCTGGCGGTGAAGGCGTTCCGGGACCGGTCGGTTCCGGGTGCGGGCGGGGACACCGGCGGCGGGGCGGGGATGCGGCGGACCTTCTGGCAGGGAGCGGTCACCAATCTGCTCAATCCCAAGGTGATCCTCTTCAACGTGGCGTTCCTGCCCCAGTTCGTGGACCCGTCGCTCGGCCATGTCCCGGGGCAGTTGCTGCTGCTCGGGACCACGCTGGTGGTCATGGGGTTCTTGTGGGACAGCGGTGTGGGGCTGCTCTCCGGGCGGCTCGCGAACGCCCTTCGGCGCAGTGCGCGCGTCAACCGGTGGATGAACATCGTCTCGGGGACGGTGTTCACGGGGCTCGCGGTGCGGCTGGCGGCCTCTCCGAAGTAGCGCCGAAAGTGCGAGGAGAGGCAACCTCTGGTTGACACCCCCCGGCTGTCAACCTAAGGTTGACGCATGACGACGAACCCCAACATCACGTCATCCGTACGGCTCGACGACCTCATCACGGCCATCAAGAAGGTCCATGTCGAGCCCCTCGACCAGCTCCAGGACGCGGTGATCGCCGCCGATCACCTCGGGGAGGTGGCCGACCATCTGATCGGCCACTTCGTGGACCAGGCCCGGCGTTCGGGCGCCTCCTGGACGGACATCGGCAGGAGCATGGGGGTCACCCGGCAGGCGGCGCAGAAGCGGTTCGTGCCGAAGGAGTCGGCGGACCTGAACGCCGACCAGGGCTTCAGCCGGTACACCACGCGGGCCCGCAACGTGGTGATGGCGGCCCACAACGCGGCCATCTCCGCCGGCAACCCCGAGGGCCGTCCCGAGCACCTCGTCCTCGGCCTGCTGGCCGAACCGGAAGGCCTCGCGGCCAAGGCGCTCGTCGCCCAGGGGGTCACCCTCGACGCCGTCCGCCGGGCCGCGACGGACGCGCTCCCGCCGGCCGCCGAGGAAGTCCCCGAGCTCGTGCCGTACGGCTCCGACGCCAAGAAGGTCCTCGAACTCACCTTCCGCGAGGCACTCCGGCTGGGCCACAACTACATCGGCACCGAGCACATCCTGCTGGCCCTCCTGGAGTTCGAGCACGGCACGGGGGTCCTGTCCGGCCTCGGCGTCGAGAAGGGTCCGGTGGAGGGTGCCGTCGCCAAGGAACTGGCGGGATACCTGAAGGCGCAGGGCGAGCAGGGCTGAGGGAACTCCGCCGGAGCGGCAGATGTCCGGAAGGTCCGTTGTCAGAGGTGCCTGGCAGACTCGCAGGCATGACGGACCGCTGGGCTCTCGCTCCGGCCGAGGACGGCGGTGTGGAGCTGGCCGCCCTCGGCGCCGACGGGCTGCCCGTCGGGCCGGTGCGGCGCGAGGGGGATCTCGCCGAGGCCGTGCGGGGGCGGCCCGAGGTGGCTCGGTGGGTGTGGCGGTCCACCGCCGAGGTCTATCCGCGTCTGCTCGCCGCGGGGGTGCGGGTGGAGCGGTGCTACGACATCGAGGACGCCGAGACCCTCCTGCTCGGCCACGAAGGGCGGGCCGGGGAGCCGCGTTCGGCCGCCGCCGCCCTGGCCCGTCTGCGCGGCGGGCCGGTACCCCCCGACCCGCCCCTGCGCGCCGCGGAGCCGGGATCGCAGTCGCCCCTGTTCGAGCCGCAGAGCGTCCGGCTGCCCCTGACCGACCTCGTCGAGGTCTACGCCGACCAGCAGCGGCGGCACGACGCCACCGCGCACCCCGACCGGATGCGGCTGCTGACCGCCGCCGAGTCGGCGGGGATGCTGGTGGCCGCCGAGATGAACCGCGCCGGGCTGCCGTGGAGCGCCGAGACCCACCGCCGGGTGCTGCACGAGCTGCTGGGCGAGCGGTATGCCGGCGGCGGTGAGCCCCGGCGTCTCGCCGAGCTGGCCGACGAGGTGTCCGCGGCCTTCGGGCGCCGGGTGCGGCCCGATCTGCCCGCCGATGTCGTCAAGGCGTTCGCGCAGGCGGGCATCAAGGTGAAGTCGACGCGGCGGTGGGAGATCCAGTCCCTCGACCATCCGGCCGTGAAGCCGCTGGTCGAGTACAAGAAGCTGTACCGCATCTGGGTCGCCCACGGCTGGTCCTGGCTCCAGGACTGGGTCCGGGACGGCCGCTTCAGGCCCGAGTTCCTCGCGGGCGGGACCGTCACGGGCAGATGGGTCACCCATGGCGGCGGTGCCCTGCAGATCCCGAAGGTCATCCGGCGCGCGGTGGTCGCCGACCCCGGCTGGCGGCTCGTCGTGGCGGACGCCGACCAGATGGAGCCGCGGGTGCTGGCGGCCATCTCCCGCGATCCGGGGCTCATGGAGGTGGCCGGACGCGAGAGCGACCTCTACCAGTCCGTCTCCGACCGCGCCTTCTCCGGCGACCGCGCCCAGGCCAAGCTCGCCGTGCTCGGCGCGGTCTACGGCCAGACCTCGGGCGACGGCCTGAAGAACCTCGCCGCCCTCAGACGCCGCTTCCCCAAGGCGGTGGCGTACGTCGACGACGCGGCCCGCGCGGGCGAGGAGGGCCGGCTGGTGCGGACCTGGCTCGGGCGGACCTGTCCGCCGGCGGCCGGGGCGGGTGACGCGGAGGAGGCGGGCATCCCCCAGGACGACCCGGCCGGACAGCCCGCTTCCGGCGAGGACGGCTGGGTGCCCGGGTACGCCTCCACCAACACCCGGGCCCGCGGCCGGTTCGCCCGGAACTTCGTGGTGCAGGGCAGCGCCGCCGACTGGGCCCTGCTGCTGCTCGCCGCGCTGCGGCAGGCCTGTGCGGGGATGGCGGCGGAGCTGGTCTTCTTCCAGCACGACGAGGTGATCGTGCACTGTCCGAAGGAGGAGGCCGAGGCGGTCGTGGCGGCGATCCGGGAGGCGTCGGCGCTGGCCGGGCGGCTGACGTTCGGTGAGACGCCGGTGCGCTTCCCGTTCACGACGGCGGTGGTGGAGTGCTACGCGGACGCGAAGTGATCACCGTAAGCCGGAGTCGTCGAGCAGCGCGATGAGCTCCTGGAGCACCGTCTTGTCGTCCGTGCCGTCCAGCGCGTCGAGAGCGGCCCGCCACTGCTCGTACGCCTCCTCGGTCCTGCCCCGCTCGCGCAGCAGGAGTCCGTGCTGGTGGCGGGCGAGGGCACCGGTGTAGCGGTCGGCGCGGGCGTCCGCGCGGCGCAGCAGCTCCGCGCACTCGGCGGCGGCGCGTTCGCCGTGGCCGATCAGGCGCAGGGCGCGGACCAGACCGAGGCGGGTCTGGGACTCTCCGTGCCAGTCGCCGGGGCTGCCGAGGATGCGCAGACTCTCCTCGAAGTGCGCCACCGCGGCGGCCGGTTCGCCGAGGGTGAGATGGGCGTAGCCGATGTTGCAGTGCGCCGAGTGCCGCACGACCGCGCTGCCGGTCTCCTCGCCGATGGCGAGCGAGCGCCGGTGCTGCTCGATCGCCGCGCGCGGGTCGGTGTGCTCGTACAGGTTGCCGAGGTTGCTGTGGGTGACGGCCTCGCCGAAGGGGTCGTTCAACTGCCGTGCGTAGGCGAGGCTCTGCCGCAGCGCCTCGCGCGACTCGGCGTACCGGCCCAGGCCTTCGAGCAGCAGGCCCTGGTTGTTGAGGCAGCGGCGCGTCCAGGAGTCCCTGCCGAGCCGCCGCCAGATCGCGAGGGCACGGTCGTTGAGGGCCAGGGCCTCGCTGTGCCGTCCGGTGAGGAAGTGCAGGCCTGCCAGGTCGCCCAGGGCGCACGCCTCGGCCTCCTCGTCGCCGAGCCGCCGCGCGACCGTGAGCGCGGTCCGGCCGAGGACCTCCGTCTCGGCGACCCGGCCGCTGCGCTGGAGGAAGGGCGAGAGCAGGCGCAGCAGGGCGGAGAGATGGGCCGCGGTACGCGCGTCGGGGGTGTCCGTGTGCCGTTCGGCCAGGGCCACGATGTTCTCCAGCTCCGACTCGCCCCAGGCGAAGGCCTTCTCCGAGGAGGGGAACGGCGGGATGGCCAGCACGTGGGCCGCGTGCTCCGGCGGTTGCGCGGCGGTCGGGCGGCGGCGGTCCTCCAGGTCGAGGCCGGGTTCGACGATCGCGGTCAGGACGCGTTCGGCGACAGCCGCGTACCAGCGCAGGGAGGTGCGGGCGATGTCGGGAGCGTGCCCGGTGCGCGCGAGTTCCCGCGCGAAGTCGCGGACCAGGCCGTGCGGGGCGTAGCGGCCGTACGCCGTCTCCTCCAGGAGGGCCACGTCCACGAGGCGGTCGAGGGCGTCCTCGGCGCGGGTCTCGTCGGTGGCGTCGGTGCCGAGGAGGCGGGCGACCAGGGGGACACCGTAGGTGGGCAGGTCGAGAGCGCCGATGCGGCACAGGGCGAGGGCGGCGTCGCGGTCGGAGCGGCGGCCTGAGGCGGCGAGGGCGTCGTGGGCGACGGCCAGCGAGCGGCGGACGGAGAGGTCGTCGTACTCCAGGTGCCGCAACCGGTCCTCGGTGGCGGCCAGTTGGTCGGCGAGGACATCGGGGGTGAGGGCGTGCCGGGCGGCCAGACGGGCGGCCACGACGCGCAGGGCCAGGGGGAGGCGGCCGGTGAGTTCGATGAGGGGGTGCGTGGCGTCGATGGGGGTGGCGGCATCAGGGGGAGCGGCACCACCGGGGGTGCCGGGGGTGCCGGGGGTGCTGCCGTCGGCGGGGGCGCCCTCCCCGACGGGGGCTTCCCCGCCGTTCCGGCCGCCTGCTCGGCCCGAGAGCGCGCGCAGGAGCTCCGCGCTCTCCTCGGCCGTGAGCGGGGAGAGCGGGAAGCGGTGGGCGTCGTCGAGGGCGGTCAGGGGGGAGCGGCTGGTGACGATCACCGCGCAGCCGCCGCCGGCCGGGAGCAGCGGCCGTACCTGGGCGGCGCTCGCCGCGTCGTCCAGCACCATGAGCGTGCGGGTGGGCGCGAGCAGCGAGCGCAGCAACGCGGCCGCCGCGTCCGGGTGTTCGGGGATGCTGCGCGGGTCGGCGCCGAGGTCGCGGAGCAGGGCGGTGAGGGCCTGGGCCGGGGTGAGGGGGGTCATTCCCGGGGTGGCGCCCTGGAGATTGACGTAGAGCTGGCCGTCAGGGAAATGTTCCCGCAACTCGTGGGCGACGTGCAGCGCGAGCGCGCTCTTGCCGACGCCGGCCATGCCGCTGACGACACCGACGGCCGGGCCGCCGTCGGCAGTGAGGGCACGACGGAGCTCGTTCCGGGCGGTGACGCGGCCGGTGAAGTGACCCGGGGGCGGCGGGAGTTGAGCGGGGCGGGGCAGGAGGAGGGGGGCCTCGGGGTCGAGGGGCGACGGGTCGGCGGCAGCGGGTGCCGCAGGGTGGCCCTGGGACGCTGAAGGGAGGGCCGGAGGGCGGACCGGAGGGCGGGCCGGGGTGCGGGCCGGGGTGCGGGACTGCGGGGCGTCTTCGCGCGTAGCGTCTGCGCGTGGCGCGCCGGGAGCGGCCGAACGGCTCCGCTCGCTCGCCGCGCCGAAGTCGACGGCCTTTGCCGGGCGCCCGGTTGTGGCCGCCCGGTCCGTCTCGCCGCCCCGATCCGCACCGGCCCGCCCGCCGCCGTCTCCCCCGCGCAGCACCTCCACATGTGCCTCGCGGACCGCCGGGCCCGGTTCCACGCCGAGTTCCTCCACCAGGCGGGTGCGCAGGTCACGGTGGACGGCGAGGGCCTCCGCCTGGCGGCCGGTGCGGTGCAGGGCGAGCATCAGCTGGCGGTGGTAGGACTCGCGCAGCGGGTGTTCGGCGGCCAGTGCGGAGAGTTCGGGGACGAGGGCGTCCGGCCGGGTGTCGGCGAGGGCGAGCTCGGCGTCGTAGTGCCACTCCAGGAGGAGCAGCCGTGCCTCCTCCAGGCGTTGCACCAGGGCGTATCCGGCGAGTTCGGAGGGGACCCCGCTGAGCGGTGCGCCCCGCCACAGGGCGAGCGCCGCCGCGCAGGCCTGGACGGTCCCGGTCCAGTTCCCGTCGGCGTGCGCGCCGCGGGCCCGGGCGACATGGCTCTCGAAGACCTGGACGTCGAGTTCGCCCGGCGCGACGCGCAACAGGTAGCCGGGTGCCACCGCCTGCAGCCGTTCGGGGTCGTCCAGCTGCCGTCGCAGCCGGGAGACGTGGTTGTGGAGCGAGGCCTTCGCCGAGGCGGGCGGGGTGTTGCCCCACAGAGCCTCCTTGAGGGACTTGGTGGAGACGACCCGGCCCGCTTCGAGAAGCAGCGCGGCCAGCAGGATGCGCTGCTTGCGGCTGCCGACGACCCGTACACCGGCGCCGTCCTGGCCGTCCGGCCCGTCCTGGCCGCCGTCACGACCGCCGTGACCGCTGTGGCCGCCGTACAGAATCGGCGGCCCGAGCAGTCCGAACCGCAGCCCCGACTGCGATCCGCGCCCCATCACGCCGCCCACTTCTGGCGGAATTCCGCCCTCTTCACGGCGGTTTCCCGCCAGCCGTCCGACGCCGGCCGCTGCCGGAATCCGTTGTCGTCCCGCGGTTGCACACCGTCGGTCCCCCATCACCGCCGTCGACTTCAGGCCAACCGGCGGACAACGAAACGTAGATGCGTTGGCCACATGTTAGCGACTTGTTGGCGCCACCTGATGTGATCACAACATCGGATCTGGCCCGAGGGCGCGCGCGTACAACGCGCAACTCGGGGGAGTGTCGCCGTCGCGGCCGGATCCGTGGGACGCGAGAGGGTCCCGGTCGGCGGAGGTGAACGACCGGGGCCCTCGTCCTGTCCCCCGGGCCGTCGGCCCTCAGATCACGGGCGGACGTCCCAGCCGGGTGAGGTGCCACACCGTTCGCCAGCGCATCGGCCGCCGTTCGCCTGCCGGTTCCCGCAGGCCCTCGACGAATCCGCCGAACCAGGCGCGCAGTCCGCTCGACGAACGGATCCGCAGCAGGGTGAGCGCCGTCCACACGCCGAGGTGCACGGGGATCAGCGCCAAGGGCAGCCGGCGGCGGGCCAGCCACACGCGGTTGCGGGCGTTGACCCGGTAGTAGATGGCGTGCCGGGCGGGGGAGGTCCTCGGGTGCTGGAGCAGCAGTTCGGGCGCGTACAGGATGCGCCAGCCGCGGTCGGCCGCCCGCCAGGCCAGGTCGATCTCCTCGTGGGCGAAGAAGAACTCGGCGGGCCAGTCCCCGGTCTCGGCGAGCATCGCCATGCGGAAGGCGTGCCCCCCGCCCAGAAACCCGGTCACCTGGCCGCCGCGCATCGGGGCGGAGGCGCCGACGCGGGGCACGTGCCGCTGCTGGGTCTCGCCGCTCTCGTCGGCGATACGGAAGCCGACGATGCCAAGCCGGTCATCGGCCGCGTACAACTCCTGTACGCGGCGCAGCACATCGGCGTCCACGAGCAGGCCGTCGTCGTCGAGTTCCACCACGACGTCCACGTCGTCGAAGTCCCGCAGCCGGGCGAGCGCCACGTTCCGCCCGCCGGGGCAGCCGAGGTTCTCCTCGACGTCGAGGGTGGTGACCTCGCCGGGCAGACAGAGCCGTTCGGCGAACTCGGGCAGCCGGCAGCCGTTGCCCACGATCACGATCCGGGCGGGGGCGATGTCCTGCTTGGCCACGGACCGCAGCAGGGCGTCGACCTCGTCGGGCCGGTTCCCCATCGTCACGACGGCCACGGCGATCCTCGGCGCGCCCATGTCCTCACCTCGTCCCGGTCGTCCCGACGGGCATCAACCGGCGCGATGCTAGCCGTTCACGGCGAGAGAGGGCCCGCCTGACATCCCGGTGCCGGGGGGGACATGCCGACCCGGTTCCACAGTGTGGCCTTCGTGTCCACGAGCGTGGTACCGCGAAGAAACGGAAGCCCGCGCCGACGGGGCCCCGACCACCTGGGTTCCGGGGTGGATGTCCAGTCTGCGCGGGGTGAGTTCGGGCCGCAGCCCAGTGGTGAGACCGTCGAGCACAACGGGCCGCACAGCGTCCGCCATCGTCACGCCGCGGCGGCCGGTCGTGGTGTCCCAGGTCTAGCCGATCTGCCCCGCGGACTGATCACGGACGGCCACCAGCAGCCGTCCGCGGGGGCCGAGGGCGAGGTACTTCGCCGCTGCGGCCCGTGACGGTGCCAGGTACAGCGTCGTGCGGAGGGCGGCACGCGCGAGGTCCCAGAGGACCAGCGACTGCGCCGAGGCGCCCCCGCCCCACGGGGAGACGCCGTACGCGAAGGCCGTGCCGTCCGGGCTGAAGGCCATCAGCGGCAGCGGCACGGCGTCCGTCGCCGCTGGCCCGGCTCCGTGGTCGGCGCCTGGGAGCGGGGCGGCGGGCAGCGTACGGACCAGACGGCCGTCGTCCGTGTCCCGCAGCCGGAACGCGTAGCCGCCGGAGGACTGCTCGACGGTGGCGAGCGTACGGCCGTCCGGGCTCAGCAGCGCGGCGCTCACCGGGGCGCCGCGCCACGCGGAGGTGATCGCCGGCCCCAGGGGCGAGCGCGTGCAGGCACTGGCCGACCACGGCGCGACCGACAAACTCACGCCCGCCCTGGCAGACTTCCCGCCCACCTACAACCGCTAAGGGCTTCTCAGGACCCCTCCAGCCGCCCCCGTGTCACTCCCGCCGGTTCTCTCTCCGCCGCACGAACTTCAGCCCCGACCAGTCCTCCCCCAGCGCCGCGACCTTCACGTCGACGACGCCGAGCGGCAGGAAGACCTCCCGCAGGGCGTTCTCGGTGATGTCGCTGACGTGCCCGGCGGCCCTGCGCGGCCAGGCGATCCACAGTGCGGCGTGGTCCGCGAGGCCGGCGACCAGTTCACCCGCCTCGGCGGCCAGCCGCGCGTACTCGCGGTGGAAGCTCAGGACCACGTCCGCGCCGGGCGAGCCGCCGACGGCGACCTCGCAGTCGGCGGGCAGACCGGGGATGTCCCACCCCTCGGGCGCGCCGTCGAGCCGTACCCGGTGCCCCGCCTTGATGCCGAGCTTCCTGGCGAGGGGCGTGGCGGAGTAGCCGCCCGCCGAACCGGCTCCTGACATACGGCACCTCCGCGCGCTGGTCCTGCCCCGTCACCCCAGGGTGACGGTCCGTACGGCGGATGTCCGTCCGGACACGGGGTACCTCGCTCGTACAGTTGCCCGCCGCGTGAATGTTGCCGGTGACGTCGTAGCCGTAGGTGATGTCGGAGTCGGGAGCCTTGACGATGAGCCAGGTGTACTTGTCCGCGTCGGCCGTGCCCAGGCTCAGTTGGAGCATCTCGCCGTACTGGGAGCAGCGGGTCTCGCGGACCTAGTCCGTCGGGTCCCGGGGTGAAGGACGGCGGACCGGTCGCCAGGGAAATGCGTCTCCGCGGCCGCGGCCGGCACCCGTGGATCGGGGCCTCGCCGACCTCCGCCGAGTAGCGCCCCGACGCCGTGCAGGGCGGGGCGCTACTCGTGGAGGCCGTCTCGCCGTCCGCCTATGTCTGCGGGCGACTGCTCCAGATGACGCTGCGGTCATCGCTGTCGAAGTCGGATCCGACAGGGTCCTCTCCGCCGCGCGCAGCAGTGACGCTGCGGCACAGCACGAATCCTGATCCGCTTCTGGACCGAAGGACGACAGGCAGATGCAGCTCTCTGCCGGACGCGCTGATTCCAGAGAAACCGAGAATCTCTTCGGCTTCGGCCTTGCTTGCGGAGCACAGCTCAATGGCCTTGTATTGCTGGACCAACTGCATGGCACTCACACCTTCGAAAAGAAGGTCCAGGCAAGCAGTTTCCACGCCGTCGGGAACTGCCCGAAGGAGGAGCTGGGAGTGCCCGATCCCATAACGCCAGACTCTGAAGGTCCGATCGGATCGGAACATGACGGCGGAACCTTCGCCATCATTTGAAGGGGTTGGCATCTACCCGACCTCCCTTGTACCAGGTGATCCTGTCCCAGGCTTGCGGAGACTGGCTGATTTTGTAGAGCTCCCAGTTCGTCAGGCCTTCGAATCCGGACGGATCGACCGTCTTCCCCGCACGGGCCGCGGCGAGGGGGTCGGTGATTCCGTCCAGATTGAACGAGATCTTCGTCGTGGATCCTGAAGAGAGATACGCCTCGAACTTCTTGTACCACGGGCCACTCCCAGGCCAATCGTGGTATGTCAAAGCCTCGCGTTCCATGGCGAACTCCTCGAGCGCCATTATGTCTTCATCCACCGTCTGCAGGCCGAGCGCGATGTGTTCGCACACCGATGCCGAGTTGTGGACGAGGACCGACGTACTACCCGCCAGGACGTAGTAGGTGTGGAGGTTGTCGACGGTGAGGTTGTAGGCCGAGTGGAGCCGGTGGTAGAGGCGGACGCCGACCACGGTGACGGTCTGGCCCTCGTTGGTACGCAGGGTCTGGCCGGGCTCGAGGTCGCCGGCGTCGATCCAGCGATGCGCGCCGGGCGACCAGAAGGGATGGTGCTGGGTGGCGGTGATCCGTGCGTTGCCAGCGCCGATCGTGATGTCGGCGAAGTCGGTGTCGTCCGGCGTGTAGATGGTGTCGGTGACGGTGTGGCCTTCTGTGCGGCCGCTTTCGGGATCGGTGGCAAGGACCGCGTCACCGACCCTGACGTCCTGGATCCGCTTGGTCGTACCGTCTGCCATCAGCACTGGCGTGGTGCCGGGGAAGCTGTTGCGCTCGCACGACTTGCCGAGGATTCTGCCGATCTTGGCTGCGATACCGGCGAGGGCCTCATTGGACAGCCCGTCGAGGGCGCGCAGTGCCTTCCAGGCGGCCGCGTAACCGATCCCGGTCTTGGCAGCGGCGTCGAGGGCCGTGACGGCGCGCGCGATCGGGCCGAGGGCGCCTTCGAGCGGGATGTATGTGGCGAGGCTCCAGGCGCAGGCGGTCTTGTCACCGTGCCAGCAGTCCATCAGGTCTTCGGCGAAGAAGGAGAACAGGATCGATCCGGCCACATCACCGAAGAGGTTCTGCCATCCGGCGCGGACGATGTCCTTGCCGGAGAAGTGGTGCGTCCAGCCCTCGATCTTGATGTTCTTCAGCGTCACCCGCTTGAGGAACTGCCATGCCGACTTCGGGCATCCGTCGACCGTGGCCTGGGCCTGGTCATCGGTGCACAGGTAGACGTCGGCCTCGTAGGTGACGACGAGGTCGTACTTCGCGTTGCAGCCCTGGAAGGCCGCGTCCGGCAACCCCGGGCAGGTGCCGATCTGCCGTGAACTGACGATCTCGACGGTGGACTCGTCCGGGACGGCGAAGACACCGGGGATACCCGTACCGGAACCCGCGGAGCGTTCCTTGTTGGCCTGCGCCTTTTCCGCCCTGTCGGCGGCGTCCTGGGCTTCCTTGGCGTACTTGTCGGCGTCCTTGGCGGCTTGTTCGGCTTCGGTCGCGGCGGCGTCGGCGCGGTCTGCGGCGGCGCGGGCCTCCTTGGCGTCCTGTTCGGCCTGCGCGGCCGCGGAGCGGGCGGCTTCGGCGTCCAGTGCCGCCGCGTCGGCGGAGTCGCGGGCGTCCCTGGCGTAGCCCTCGGCGTTGCCGGCCGCCTGGTCGGCGGCTGCCGCGTCGTCGGCGGCCTGCCGGTCGTACTCGATGGTGCGGGCCAGCGAGGCCTGCGCCGCAGCAGCGGCCTTCGCGGCGTCGGCCGCGTAGCCCAGCGCCTCCTTGGAGTAGGTGCGGGCGTCGGCCGCGTACTTGGCGGCGTTCGCCGCGTGGGTGTACGCCTCCTTCGCATCACCCTTGGCCTGGTCGGCGAGGTTCTTCGCCGCATCGGCCTCGGCGGCCGCGTTCTGTGCGTGCGCCTGGGCGACGGCCCGCTGCTGTTCCGCGATCGTCTTCGACGACTGCCCCGTAAGCACCACCAGACCGGCCGCGGAGTCGGTGTCCACGTACGCGGAGCCGAGCTCGATCGCGTCATTGGCGGGGGCGGCGACCTGCTGGGCCGCCCTGCCCGCGTCCACGGCGGCCTGCGCGGTGACGTGCGCGAACCCCGCCGCCTTCGCCGCGGCGGCCACCGCCTTGCCGGCTTCCACCGCGGCGCCGTCGGCCTGGGCCCTGGCGTCCCTGGCATGCTGCTCGGCCTCGTCGGCCAGCGCCACCGCCGTCTTGGCCTCTGACGCGGCATGCTGCGAAGCCGTGATCGCGTCCGCAGCGGCGCTGGTGGCCGTCCTGACGGCCGCATCCGCCCTCAGCTTGGCCGCCTGCGCGGCATCGGCGTCGGAACGGGCGCGCTTCGCGGCCGCCTCGGCACGCGTCGCCGCGGCGTCCGCGTCAGCCGCGGCCTGCGTGGCGGCGTCCGCCTCCGAACGTGCCCTGCCCGCCGCGGCCTCGGCGTTGTCGGCCGCCGTGTCCGCCTGGTTCGCCGCGGCGCGAGCCGCGTCGGCGGCGGTGCCTGCCTCCAGCTTGTCGGCGTAGGCCTGCTTCGCATCGGCCTTCGCGCGAGCCGCGTCCGCCTTCTCTTCGGCGTCCCACGCGTCGTCGCGCATCTCCTTGGCGTGGTCCCTGGCGCTGACCGCGTCATCGCGCTTGCTCTCGGCGGTCCTCTCTGCGGCTTCCGCCTGGTCCTTGGCGTCCTTCGCCTTCGCCGCCTCGGCCTGTGCGTTCTGCTTGTGCTGTGCCGCCTCGGCCTGCTTGGCGGCGGCGATCTCCTTCTCCGCCTTGGCCGTCTTCTCCTCGGCCTCCGCCGCGAGCCGCTTGGCGTGCGCGTCGGCGGCGGCCGCCTTGGCGTCACCCTCCGCCTTCACCGCGACCGCGAGCTTGGCTTCCGCGGTCTCCTTGTCCTTCTTGGCGTTGTCCCGGTGCATCCTGGCCGCGTCCGCCGCGGCTTTGGCCTGCAACTCCGCCGCCGCGGCGGCCTCCTTGCGGAACTCCGCCTTCGACTGCGCCGCCTGCGCCAACGCGCGCTGCGTGATGGTCGCGCTGTCCCCGGCCGCGGCACGGGTCGCCGCCTCGGCGGTCTCGCCGGCCTTCTCCAACGCCTGAAGCCCGGCAGCCGCTCCCTTGGTGACCTGTGCCTTCTGCAGGCCGACCAGCAGACCACGTCCCCGCGGGGCACCGTTGGTGTCGGCGATGCCGTAGGCGGCCTGGAGCGCGGTGTCCGACGTGGTCGCGGCCTTCTGCGCGGTGGCCAGCTGCGCCTTGACCACGGCGAGCTGCTTCTTCGCCTCGGCCTGCGCAGCGGTGACGTTGGCCTTGGCCTTGTCCACGTCGGCCTTCGCCGGCGCGCTGCCGGTGTGGGTCTTGGCGACGACCCGGAACTTCTGCGCGGCGGAGCCGTTGCACGCCGACGACACGGCGTCCTTGCTGTTGTCGAACGTCGGCAGGTGCAGACACTTGCCGGACGCCGCGTTCACCAGCGCAGTGGCGCTGCGCACGTCGAACTTCCACTGCTGCGCCTTGGCGCTGCCGCAGTCGCGGATCTGGACCTTCGTGCCGTCGGCGGTACTGCCGTTCAGCACCTCCAGGCACTTGCCCGAGTTCGGGTTCTGCAGGGTGTAGCCGCCGTCGTAGGTGGCCCACCGCTGCCACTTCTGGGCGGCCCCGCCGTTACAGGTGTAGACCTGTACCGGGGTGCCGTTGGTCTTGGCGCCGCCCGCGACATCGAGGCACTTGCCGGCAGCGCCCGGCACCTGGATCTCCAACTGGCCGTCGCCGATCCAGTTGAAGCCGCCCTCGGTGTAGTAGTCCAGCCAGCGGGTGGAGTAGTCCGCGATCCACGACTGCCCCAGCAGCTTGCCCAGCGCGAACGCGCCGTCCTGCAGCGCCTTGTTGGCGCTGCTGCTGGCAGCAAGGATCTGGTTGCGCTGCGTGGCCTGCGAGGCGATCTCCTGCTGCCACTCGGCGGACGCCTGCGAAACCTCCTTGCCGAGCACCCGGTTGGGGTCGATCGGATCGTGCCAGGCACACGAGGCGAACCGAGCCTTCAGGTCCTCCACCGCGATGCGGAACTCTGGGGTCTCCGGCGCCGGAGCAGTCGTGGGAAAGCCGCCGGACGCGAGGAAGATGCGGGCGTCGTCGGCGAACACCCGCGGAACGAATATCTCGTTCGGAACGATGTCCCCGGAGTTCTTCTTCCAGAGCTTCCAGGCCTCCCGCTCCTGGCTCGTCCCACCGCTGGTGTACAGCGGATCACCGATCGCGAGGGCGGCCTTCTTCGTCTTGTCGTCCGCCTGCGGTGACGGGTCGTAGAACGGCGACAGCAGATCGACCGACTTGAAGTACGACTGGTAGAGCCAGGGAAGCAGCCCCGTCTTGTCGAAGAAGTTCTCCTTCGTGGCGGCGCCGGGGTAGTCGTCCAGGCCGCTGACGGCGCTGCTCCACGACTGACGGGTCTCCTCCGTCTTCTTCACCCAGGCGTCGGAGTCGTCGTTGTCCTTCTGCCATGCCAGGGCGAACGCGCCGGTGCCGTAGGTGCGGTCAGCCTTCTGGTGCAACTGGTCCGCCGGCAGCGGCAGAGAGGCGCCGGCCAGGCCGTACTGACTGGGCCCGCCCCTGCGCAGGCCGTCGGCCATCAGGCATTGGTCGAAGCGCAGTTGCTCGGCGGCCTTGGCATCGAACCCGTCGTAGGAGTCAGCGGCCGCGCTGGTACGCGGATCCTGGCCGACGGCCGACGCAGGCTGCACCGCTCCGGTGACGAGAAGGGCCAGGGAGGCGAGTGGGACAACCGGAGTTGCCAGACTGGCCAGCCATCTCGGACGTCTGCCCTGTTTCCGTACAGGTCTACGCAACACGCGTATCCCTCTCTTTAGGGGGTGGCTATGGCAGGCGCACTCCGGGGAGGGACACGTAAGACCCGCACATGGGTCCTCACGTAGTGGTGGGCGCTCCCCCCGTGGACACGCCGGACACTCCAGGGCGAGCGGACTGGTCAGGTCCCGCCAGGAGCGGACGTCACCATAGGCAGGTCGGTCCTTCCCACAACAGGGCTTATGCACAGGGCAGTTACGTTCCGTAGCCACCCCCTCTTCGAAGGAATCAGGTGGAACCTGTGTGCAGCTTGTGAGAAATGCCTTGCCGACCCCTCACCGAGACACCCGCTTGCCCACGCTCCGCAACGGTGAGACCAACATCACAGACGCCGGGAAGTGTGTGGTTCTCCCACGGCGCCCGACTGTCGGCATCCAGAAGATTGGCCGGCAGACGCCACGACTTCGTGTGCCGTGTGCCGTGTGCCGTCGGCGAGGACGACGGTGATCGTCGCCTCGACCACCGGTACCTGAACACGCTGCCCGCTGCTGACGCATCGATCTCCGGATCAGTGCCAACAGGTTGCCTGGCCGCCGTCCCGCTCGGTGCCGACCGACACCGAGTAGGCGAGGCCCGCGCCGACCTCCGGGGCGGGCTCGGGCTCGGGCGAGAAGCCTTGGGGACGGAGGTCGACATCGAGCAGCAGATGCCGCCCCTGCTCGGTCCTGGTCCAGCAGGCGCCCTCCACGGTGGCGGGCGGTGCCCCCGAGGCGGGGTCCTCCTCGAACTTCCAGCCGGCCGCGGCGGCTGCCTTGACGTAGTAGGTGATGACGTCGTCGGGTTCGCCCGGGAACGCGTACAGGCGGTCCGCGTGCAGCCAGGGCGCTCCGCTGCTGTCGTCGTCGCATCCGGTGGTCACGCCCACCCCGCGGTAGTTGGCGGGGGCCGAGGCATGGGCGGGCGCCGAGTCGAGGACTGGCTGCTCGGCCAGTCGCTCGAGTTCGGCGGCCGTGCCCTGACAGCCGTCATCGCTGTCCGCGGCGGAGCACGCACTGCGGAAGGCGGCCGGCAGCACGAGAGCCGCCGCGAGTACGACGCGGGTGCAGGTGAGGGGCAACGGTGCTCCTGGGAGTACGGGGGTAGCCGGGGCCAGGGCCAAGAGGAAGGGCAACCGGAAGAAACCCAAGAAGTAGGGCACCGGACCGCTCCGCTCACGCATCGCTCACGCAAGCCATCCCGCGGCACCACGGCCATGTGCCGCGTCTGCCTTTGAGCAAGGAAAAACCCCAGGTCACGGCGAGTGAGTCCTGGGGTTTCTCGGAGCCGCCTTCGGGATTCGAACCCGAGACCTACGCATTACGAGTGCGTTGCTCTGGCCATCTGAGCTAAGGCGGCGCGCCGTCCGCACCATGGTGCGATCAGCAACGTCGGCAAGTCTACACAGTTTCCGAGGGTGCTCCGAACCAGCCCCGGCGGGCGATGTCCGGAGCTGGTCGTCGGTCCGGGGAGGGGGTCAGGAGCAGCGTTTCCCGTCCACGGGAGGCGTGCCGCGGAGCAGGTACGTGTTGATCGCGGAGTCGATGCAGGCGCTGCCGCGGCCGTAGGCGGTGTGGCCGTCGCCCTCGTAGGTGAGCAGGCGGGCCGAGGAGAGCTGGGCGGCCAGGGCGCGGGCCCAGGGGTACGGGGTGGCCGGGTCGCGGGTGGTGCCGACCACGACGATCGGGGCGGCGCCCCGCGCTTCGATGCGGTGCGGCTCACCCGTGGGCCCGACCGGCCAGTACGCGCAGCTGAGGGAGGCCCAGGCGAGGCCCTCGCCGAAGACGGGGGACGCCTTCTCGAAGGCCGGGACCGCCTTCTCGACCTCCTCCGGGCTGTCGTAGGCGGGCGGGAGGTCGAGGCAGTTCACCGCCGCGTTGGCGGACATCAGGTTGCTGTAGCGGCCGTCGCCGTCCCGCTCGTAGTAGCTGTCGGCGAGGACCAGCAGCCCGGCGCCGTCGTTCTTCTTCATCGCCGAGCTCAGCGCCTCCCGCAGCTGCGCCCAGGAGCTCTCGTCGTACATCGCCGCGATCACGCCGGTCGTGGCGAGGGCCTCGCCGAGGGTGCGGCCGTCCGCGTCGCCGGTGCGGATCGGGTGCGCGTCGAGCTTCCTGAAGAAGGCCTTGAGCTTGCGGCCGGCCTCCACGCTCGGGGTGCCCTTCGCTCCGAGCGGGCAGTCCGGCTGCTGCACACAGTCCTTCGCGAACGACTGGAACGCCGTCTCGAAGCCCGCCGTCTGGTCGAGGTTCAACCGGCGCGCGGGCAGCGTGGGGTCCATCGCACCGTCCAGCACCAGCCGTCCCGAGCGGCCGGGGAACAGTCCCGCGTACGTCGCCCCGAGGAACGTCCCGTACGACGCCCCCACGTAGTTCAGCTTCGCGTCGCCCAGGGCCGCCCGCACGACGTCCATGTCCCGGGCCGTCTCGACGGTCGACACATGCCGCAGCAGCTTCGCCGAGTGCGCGCCGCACGCTTCCGCGAACTTCTTGTAGGCGTCGACGAGTTCGGTGGTCTCCCGCGCGTCGTCCGGCGTGCTGTCCGTCTGGGTGTACGTGTCCATGTCCCGCCCGTCGAGGCATTCGACGGGCTCGCTGCGGGCGACTCCGCGCGGGTCCACGGCGACCATGTCGTAACGGGCCCGCACCTCGGCCGGATAGCCGATCCCGGCGTACGCCTGGACGTAGGCGACCGCCGAGCCGCCCGGTCCGCCGGGGTTCACGAGCAGTGACCCGAGGCGCTTGCCCGGCCCGGTGGCCTTCTTCCGGGCGACGGCGAGCCGGACGTCCCCGCCGGCGGGCTTGTCGTAGTCGAGCGGTGCCTTCAGGGTGGCGCACTCGAAACCGGGGACCCCGCAGCTGTGCCAGCGCGCCTTCTGTCCGTAGTACGGCGACAGCGCGGCCGGTGTCGAGCGCGGCAGCGCGCCGAGGGCCACGTCGGCGGTCGCGGTGGCCGAACTCGTCGAGGCTCCCGCGGAGCAGGCGGAGACGAGCAGCGCGGCGACGGCGAGGAGGGCGCCACCGGCACGGGCAGTGCGCGCCGACACCTGCGCCTGCGCCTGCGCCTGACGAAGGGGCAGCTTCCGGCCGGTGTGGCGGGGATTTCGCCTGATGTGCATCGAGCGAGCCTAACTCTCCGCGTTGGATCACATGCCCTGCGTGAACAAACCGGCCCGTACGGGTGACGCCTGTCAACGCGTGATCACCCGACGTGTGATCACCCGACGGTTCTCAGCCCGCTCTGAGCGTCATCGTCATCGCCTCCACCGCGAGCAGCGGGGCGACATTGCGGTCGAGGGCCTCACGGCAGGCGCCGATCGCCTCGATCCGACGGAGCGTGGTCTCCGGAGAGCTGCCGCGGGCGATCCGCTCCAGGGCGTCCTCGGCGTCCGCGTTGGCGATCGCCACCCGGGAGCCGAGCTGGAGGGCGAGGACGTCACGGTAGAACGCGGTGAGGTCGGTCAGGGCCAGGTCGAGGCTGTCGCGCTGGGTACGGGTGCGGCGGCGCTTCTGCCGGTCCTCCAGGTCCTTCATCACGCCTGCCGTGCCGCGGGGCATGCGACCGCCCTGGGAGGCGCCCATCGCCGTCTTCAGCTCCTCGGTCTCCTTGCCGTCCGTCTCCTCGGCGAGCTGTTTGGCGTCGGCGGCCGCCGCGTCGACCAGCTCCTGCGCCGCCCTGAGACAGCCGCCGACGTCGTCGATGCGCAGGGGCAGCTTCAGCACGGCGGCCCGGCGCTCGCGCGCGGCCGGGTCGGTGGCCAGGCGGCGCGCCCGGTCGACGTGGCCCTGGGTGGCGCGGGCGGCGGCCATCGCGGCGGCCGGCTCGACGCCCTCCCGGCGCACGAGCATGTCGGCGACGGCCTCCACGGAGGGGGTGCTCAGGTTGAGATGCCGGCAGCGGGAGCGGATCGTCGGCAGGACGTCCTCGATGGACGGCGCGCACAGCATCCAGACCGTGCGGGGGGCGGGCTCCTCCACGGCCTTGAGGACCGCGTTGGCCGACTTCTCGTTCAGCCGCTCGGCGTCCTCGACGAGGATGATCTGCCAGCGGCCGTTCGCCGGCGAGGTGAACGACTTCCTGACGGTGTCCCGCATGTCGTCGGCGAGGATCTGGGAGCCGACGGCGGCCACAGAGCTGACGTCGGCGTGGGTGCCGATGAGTGCCGTATGACACCCGTCGCAGAACCCGCAGCCGGGCGCTCCGCCGAGGGCCCGGTCCGGACTGACGCACTGGAGCGCGGCGGCGAAGGCCCTCGCCGCCTGGTTCCGGCCCGCGCCGGGGGGCCCCGTGAACAGCCAGGCATGCGTCATCTTCGACGCCTCGGGCGGCGGGGCGGCGGCGGCTACGGCGGTGACCAGGGCGTCGGCGTCCCGAGCGGCGGCCGCGAGCTGCTCGCTCACCCTCTCCTGGCCGACCAGGTCGTCCCATACGGTCATGGATCACGCCGCCCTTTCGTCATGTCTCGCGCTACGGGATCCATTGTGCGGGCGAGCACTGACAACCGGCCTGGCCGGTGGGCGGCCGCGTGCCGGGTGGGGGCTCGCGGGGTCTCCCCGCGGCCGCCCACCGGCACGGACCTCTCAGCGCCTGCGACGCCGGTCGTCCCCGTGCTCCTCGTCGTGCGGCCCGAGCAACTCATCGGCCAGCGACGGCAGATCGTCCAACGGGGTCTCCTCGGCCCAGTCCGACCGGGCCCTGCGCCGAGGTTTCCCCTCCGCGTCGACCTGCGGCAGCTCCCGTGTCCGCTGCTCGTCCCGGAAGTACCCCGGCGACACCCGGTCCGAAGACCCCTGCCCCTGCCCCGGCGCCGGCGGCACGGGAGGCAGCACGGCCGTCTCGTCGGCGGCACCCGGCGGAACCGGCGGCAGCACCGCCGTCTCGTCAGCGGCACCCGGCGGCACGGGAGGCAGCACGGCCGTCTCGTCAGCGGCACCCGGCGGAACCGGCGGCTGCGGCAGCTCGGCCGTCACCTCGGAGTCGGAGGCGGCCGCGCCGGAAGCCCCGCCCGCGGAGGAATCCTCGTCGTCCTTGTCCATGGGCACCCGGGGCAGTACGGCCGTCTCGTCCACCGGACCGCCCGACGCGTTGGTCGGTGTCACCACAGGCGTGGGCACGGTCGCCGCGTCCATCCCGACCGCGGGAGTGGCGGTCTGCCTGGGCCCCTCCTCGGCCGCCGCGGCCGCGGCCTCGGCGAGCCGCCGGGCCTCCTCCGCCCTCAGCAGCGCCTCCTCGGCCTTGCGCTGCTTCTCCAGCCGCTGCTTCTCGGCCTCGGCACGCAGTCGGGCCTCTTCCTCGGCCCGCTTGCGGGCGGCTTCCTCCTGGGCCTTGCGCCGCGCCTCTTCCTCCGCGCGGGCCTTCTCCTCGGCGAGGAGCCGTGCCCGCTCCTCCTCTGCCCGCCGGCGCGCTTCCTCGGCCCGCAGCCGGGCCTCCTCCGCCTGGCGTTCGGCCTCGCGACGCTGGGCCTCCTCCAGCTCGCGCCGCTTGCGCTCCTCCTCCTCGGCCTTCAACCGGGCGAGCTGCTCCTGGCGCTCACGCTCCAGGCGCTCCTCCTCGGCCTTGCGCGCGGCTTCTTCCTCGGCCTTGCGCCGCGCCTCCTCCTCGGCCTTGCGGCGAGCCTCTTCCTGCTCCCGGATCTCCTGCTCGGACAGCGGCAGCATCTGGTCGAGGCGGTGCCGTACGACGGTGCTGACGGCCTCGGGCTCCTGCCCGGCGTCCACGACCAGGTACCGGCCGGGGTCGGCGGCGGCCAGCGTGAGGAAGCCGGACCGCACGCGCGCGTGGAACTCCGCGGGCTCCGACTCCAGCCGGTCCGGCGCCTCGGTGAATCGCTCGCGGGCGATCTCCGGCGACACGTCCAGCAGGACCGTCAGATGCGGCACCAGACCGTTCGTCGCCCAGCGGTTGATGCGGGCGATCTCGGTCGGGGACAGGTCACGCCCGGCGCCCTGGTAGGCCACCGAGGAGTCGATGTACCGGTCGGAGATCACGACCGCGCCGCGCTCCAGTGCGGGCCGGACCACGGTGTCCACGTGCTCCGCGCGGTCCGCCGCGTACAGCAGGGCCTCCGCGCGGTGCGAGAGCCCGGCGCTCGACACGTCCAGCAGGATCGACCGCAGCCGCTTGCCCACCGGGGTCGCCCCCGGCTCGCGCGTCACCACGACCTCGTGCCCCTTGGCCCTTATCCACTCGGCGAGCGCCTCGGCCTGGGTGGACTTCCCGGCTCCGTCGCCCCCTTCCAGGGCGATGAAGAAACCTGCGTCAGTAGGCACCGTCACCGGGTCGTCGCCGCCGAGCAGCGCGTCCCGAAGGTCGTGCCTCAGGGGTACGCCGGACCGGTCGTCGACCTTGGCCAGCACCAGCGCGGCCACCGGCAGCAGCAGCGCGCCGACCAGCATCAGGGTGAACGCGGCGCCGCCGTGCGCGAACACGAACTTGCCGTTGTCCAGTCGGTGCGGTCCGATCGCCGCGGCCACCACGGGGGCGGCCAGCGCGCCGAACGCCACACCGACCCGCACGACCGCGTGCAGATGCTCGGTGGTCCGCGCCCGCCGGTACTCCTCGGTCTCCTGGTCGAGCAGGGTGTGCCCGGTGTTGGCGGCGACGCCCGCGCCGACTCCGGCCAGGGCGTCGATCAGCAGCACGGTGGTGACGTCCGGGACGAGCCCGGCGGCCAGCAGGGCGATGCCGGTGAAGGCGATCGCCAGCGCGAGCAACCGGCGCCGCGACAGCGTGACCAGCACCCTGGGCGCCGTACGGATACCGACGACGACGCCACCGGTCAGCGCGAGCACCATCAGCCCGTACAGGACCGGGCCGCCGCCCAGGTCCTTGGCGTGCAGCACGGCCACGGCCACGGCGGCCGCGATCGCCCCGGCGACGGCCGCGCAGGCCGGCACCAGCAGCGGGATCGCTCCGGTACGGCCCTTGTCGACGCCGGTGCCCGTCTTGGGACGGCGCAGCCCCTCCAGCGGCGAACGCGCGCGCGGGGTGCGGGTGTTGGGCAGTTCCAGGAAGGTCAGCAGGGACAGGGACGCGGCGAACAGTCCGGCCGCGAGGTACGACGCGAGGGCCGCCTGGTGCTGGTCGAACCAGGCGATGCCGGAGCCCAGCAGGTTGTTGAGCAGACCGGCGACCAGGAGTGCGGCACCGGCCAGCGGGATCGCCACGAAGGTCGTCCGCAGCGACAGGCGGCGCAGCGCGTCCAGGTGGTCCGGCAGCGGTCGTACCGTCGCCCCCTCCGGAGGAGGAGCGGGCAGCAGGGCGGGCGCCGCGCTCTCGCGGCACACGGTCCAGAAGCGCTCGCCGACCCCGGTCACGAAGACGGTCACCAGGAGCATCGCGAGGGCGTCGGCCGGCATCCAGTCGATCCACAGTGGGGCGACGATGAGCAGGGCGAGCCTGACTCCGTCCGCGCCGACCATGGTCCAGCGGCGGTCGAGCGGCCCCTCCTGCGAGGTGAGCGAGGTCAGCGGGCCGAGCAGGACGGCGCCGAAGAGCAGCGTCGCCAGGATGCGCGTACCGAAGACGGTCGCCACTGCGAAGGCCACGCCACGGTAGCCGCCGCCGAACGAGCCCTCGGCGATCGCCGCCTGAAGGGCCAGCAGCACCAGCGCCAGAAGGGCGAGGGTGTCGCCGACACCCCCCACGAGCTGGGCGCTCCACAGGCGTTTGAGCTGGGGCCTGCGCAGCAGGGCGCGGACGGCGCGCTCGCGGGAGTCCGCGACCAGGGCGTCGTCGGGGGCCGGGTGAAGGGCCGTTGGCTGCTCGGCACGGGTCATGCATTCAGCCTATCGGGAGCCACCGACAGCCCGGGGAGTGCGTCCTGACGTGCGCACGTCCCGACACCAAAGTGATGCCGGGACGTTCGTTTTGCGAAGCCTGCGCGGGGAAACGGGTCCGTGAGAAGGCCGGACTCAGTCCTCGGACGCCGTCTTGGAAGCCGTCGCCTTCGCGGTGGTCTTCTTCGCCGTCGTCTTCTTCGCTGCCGTGGTCGTCTTCTTCGCCGCGGTCTTCTTGGCGGCCGTCGCCTTCTTGGCCGGGGCCTTCTTCGCGGGCGCCTTCTTCGCCGTCTTCTTGGCGGGCGTCTTCGCCCGCTTCTCGGCGAGCAGCTCGAAGCCGCGCTCGGGGGTGATCTCCTCGACGCTGTCGCCGGAGCGCAGGGTCGCGTTGGTCTCCCCGTCGGTCACATACGGTCCGAAGCGGCCGTCCTTGACCACGACCGGCTTCTCGCTGACCGGGTCGGTGCCCAGCTCCTTCAGCGGCGGCTTGGCGGCCGCGCGACCGCGCTGCTTGGGCTGGGCGTAGATCGCCAGCGCCTCGTCCAGCGTGATCGTGAAGAGCTGCTCCTCGGCCTGCAGCGAGCGCGAGTCCGTGCCCTTCTTCAGGTACGGGCCGTAGCGGCCGTTCTGCGCGGTGATCTCCTGGCCCTCGGCGTCGACGCCGACGACGCGCGGCAGCGACATCAGCTTGAGGGCGTCCTCCAGCGTCACCGTGTCGAGCGACATCGACTTGAACAGCGAGGCCGTACGCGGCTTCACGGCGTTCTTGCCGGTCTTCGGGGTGCCCTCGGGGAGCACCTCGGTGACGTACGGGCCGTAGCGGCCGTCGCGGGCGATGATCTGATGACCCGTCACCGGGTCGGCGCCGAGCTCGAAGTCACCGCTCGGCTTGGCGAGCAGCTCCTCCGCGAGCTCGACGGACAGCTCGTCCGGCGCCAGGTCCTCGGGCACGTCCGCCCGCTGGTGGTTCTCGGAGTCCTTCTCGCCGCGCTCGATGTAGGGGCCGTAGCGGCCGACCCTGAGCACGATGTCGTTGCCCACCGGGAACGAGGAGACCTCGCGCGCGTCGATCGCGCCCAGGTCGGTCACCAGTTCCTTGAGGCCGCCGAGGTGGTCCCCGTCGCCGTTGCCCGCGTCGGCGGCGCCGCCGGTGGTGGAGCCGCTGTTCGGCGATGTCTCACCGAAGTAGAAGCGCCTCAGCCACGGCACGGACTGCGCCTGACCGGCCGCGATGCGGTCGAGGTCGTCCTCCATCCGGGCGGTGAAGTCGTAGTCGACCAGCCGGCCGAAGTGCTTCTCCAGGAGGTTGACCACGGCGAAGGACAGGAAGGACGGCACGAGTGCCGTGCCCTTCTTGAAGACATAGCCGCGGTCGAGGATCGTGCCGATGATCGACGCGTACGTCGACGGGCGGCCGATCTCGCGCTCTTCGAGCTCCTTGACCAGGCTGGCCTCGGTATAGCGGGCCGGGGGCTTGGTGGCGTGCCCGTCGACCGTGATCTCCTCGGCGCTCAGGGCGTCGCCCTGGGCGACCTGGGGCAGCCGGCGCTCGCGGTCGTCCAGCTCGGCGTTCGGGTCGTCGGCGCCCTCGACGTAGGCCTTGAGGAAGCCGTGGAAGGTGATCGTCTTGCCGGAGGCGCTGAACTCGACGTCCCGGCCGTCGGCGGCGGTGCCACCGATCTTCACGGTCACGCTGTTGCCGGTCGCGTCCTTCATCTGGGAGGCGACGGTGCGCTTCCAGATCAGCTCGTAGAGCTTGAACTGGTCGCCGGTCAGGCCTGTCTCGGCAGGCGTGCGGAAACGATCACCCGAGGGGCGGATCGCCTCGTGCGCCTCCTGGGCGTTCTTGACCTTCCCGGCGTAGGTGCGTGGGGAGGAGGGCAGGTAGTCGGCGCCGTACAGCTGCGTGACCTGGGCGCGGGCCGCGGTGATCGCGGTGTCGCTGAGGGTCGTGGAGTCCGTACGCATGTAGGTGATGAAGCCGTTCTCGTACAGCTTCTGGGCCACCTGCATGGTCGCCTTCGCGCCGAAGCCCAGCTTGCGCGAGGCCTCCTGCTGGAGGGTCGTCGTACGGAACGGGGCGTAGGGCGAGCGGCGGTACGGCTTGGACTCGACCGAGCGGACCGCGAACCGGGTCTGCTCCAGGGCGGCGGCCAGCGCGCGGGCGTTCGCCTCGTCGAGGTGGAGGGTGTTCGCGCTCTTGATCTGTCCCAGGGAGTCGAAGTCGCGGCCCTGCGCGACCCGCCTGCCGTCGACGGTCTGCAGGCGCGCGACCAGCGACGACGGGTCCGAGGAGTCTCCCGCGCGGCCGGTCGCGAAGGTGCCCGTCAGATCCCAGTACTCGGCGGAACGGAACGCGATGCGCTCGCGTTCCCGCTCGACGACGAGCCGGGTGGCGACCGACTGGACACGGCCGGCCGACAGGCGCGGCATGACCTTCTTCCACAGGACCGGCGAGACCTCGTAGCCGTAGAGGCGGTCGAGGATGCGGCGGGTCTCCTGGGCGTCGACCAGCTTCTGGTTCAGCTCGCGCGGGTTGGCGACAGCGGCCTGGATCGCGGCCTTGGTGATCTCGTGGAAGACCATCCGCTTGACCGGGACCTTGGGCTTGAGCACCTCCTGGAGGTGCCACGCGATGGCCTCGCCCTCGCGGTCCTCATCGGTGGCGAGGAAGAGCTCGTCGGAGTCCTTCAGCAGGTCCTTGAGCTTCTTGACCTGGGCCCGCTTGTCGGCGTTGACGACATAGATCGGCTCGAAGTCGTGCTCGACGTCCACGCCGAGGCGGCGGACCTCACCGGTGTACTTCTCGGGCACTTCGGCGGCGCCGTTGGGGAGGTCGCGGATGTGCCCGACGCTCGCCTCGACGACGTATCCGGGGCCGAGATAGCCCTTGATCGTCTTCGCCTTGGCAGGCGACTCGACGATGACGAGTCGGCGGCCGCCCTGTGCGGTCTCGCTGGTCGGGGACAACTTCGCTCTTCTCTCCGGTCGACACTGGGGTCTCCCCAGGTCTTGTTTCCCGGGGTCGGGTCATACGGACGCTTGCGGAGTGTGACGGTACATCCCGCCCCCGTGTCAAACGGGAAAAGCCCGCAACGGCCACTCGAACGGTAACCCGACTACCGCCATTCCTGCCGCCCGGAGTACCCACCTGCCTTTTCGAGCTCGACCGGAAGGCGATCTCCCCATTACCGGTCGACCCGCTTGCGCCGACCTCCCAGGAGCCGTCCTAGAGACGGTTGAAGCACCAGACGCCGAGGGCCAGCGTGATGAGCGCGACGAGGGTCGTGAGGCTCGCGGATGCGACGGGACTCACACCGTGTGCGACGGGCTCGCGATGCCGTACCCGGGCCGCGGTCCACACCAGCAGCCCTCCTCCGAACAGGGCGAACACCATTCCCGCGAAGATCGCCGGTCCGCTCTCCATGGTTTCCCGCGCCCCTTTTCCCCTGTCCGCGCATGTACTTCCTGCGGAGACTGGCACGCGCGGGCGGCGGGCAGGCGAACCCCGGGTGAACGCCCGCGCCGACCCCGGGCCCGGACTCCCCCGACGGACCCCTGACCGACCGCCGGGCCGCCACCCCGGCCGCCCGGACCCCCATGGATCCCGTCCGGTTCTCGCCCCCTTCTCACCCGGATCCCGCACTTCCGCGACCGATCCGCACCGGATTCGGCACGAAAACCGACCGGATTCAGACCGCGCTGTCGGTCAGGCCGACCGTGGACACGATCTTGGTGCGTCTCTCTTTTGTCGCTGAGTTCAGTGGCGAGGTCCCGGAAGCGGCCTGGGCCAGCTACTGGCGCGCCCGGCTCAGGCGCGGTTACGCCGGCAGGCGGCGGTGGGTCACGCGGGTTCCAGGAACCCCTGCTCCACCAGCAGCCGGATCTGCGCGGGCGTACGGTCGCGCAGCATGACCGGGTCCTCGTCCATGAGCTGGGCGATCGCGTCCAGGATGCGGCCCGCGCTCAGCGAGCCGTCGCACACGCCGGCGAAGCCCGCGCCGACGGTGTCCACCTTGGTGGCCCGGCGCATCCCGCGGTGCTGGCGCAGCACCACATGTTCGGGGTCCTCCGCGCCGGGCAGCCCGACCTGCTCCTGCACGATCTCGGGCACGAGCTTGAAGTGGGCCTCCAGCAGGGCCGCGTCGTCATGGGCCCGCAGGTAGTCGAGGCGCTCGAAGTGCGCGCGGACGGTGTCGCCGAGCGGCTGCTCGACGGGGTGCGGCCACTCCTCGACGGTGATCGAGGGCTCGGCGGAGTCCGTCCTGCGCAGGGTGATCCAGCCGAAGCCCACGGCCCTCACCTTGCGCGCCTCGAACTCGTCCAGCCATGCGTCGTAGAGCGCCTGGTACTCGGCCGGGTCGCCGCGGTGGTCACCGGCGTCCCTGAGCCACAGCTCGGCGTACTGCGTGACGTCCTGGACCTCGCGCTGCACGATCCACGCGTCGCACCCGCGCGGCACCCACGACCTGAGCCTGTCCTGCCAGTCCTCCCCCGCGACGTGCTGCCAGTTGGCGAGGAACTGCGCGAACCCGCCCTCGTTCAGCAACTCCCCCGCCCCCTGAACGACCGAGCGGCACAGATCGTCCCCGCCCATCCCGCCGTCGCGGTACGTCAGCCGCGCTCCGGGCGAGATCACGAAGGGCGGGTTCGACACGATGAGGTCGTACGTCTCGCCCTGCTTGACGGGCTCGAACAGCGAGCCCTCCCGCAGGTCGGCCGCCGGGGCGCCGGACAGGGCCAGCGTGAGCGCGGTGATGTGCAGCGCGCGCGGGTTGAGGTCGGTCGCCGTCACGCGCGTGGCGTGCTGGGCGGCGTGCAGGGCCTGGATGCCGGAGCCGGTCCCGAGGTCGAGGGCGGAGCCGACGGGCGTGCGGACGGTGATGCCGGCGAGGGTCGTGGAGGCGCCGCCGACGCCGAGCACGACCCCTTCCTCCCGGCTGCCGATGCCACCGGCACCGCCCACGGCGCAGCCCAGGTCCGACACGATGAACCAGTCCTCGCCACCAGGGCCGCCGTACGGCCGTACGTCCACCGTCGCGGCGACCTCGTCCGTCCCGGAGCGCACCAGCCAGCCGCTCTCCAGACACGCCTCAACGGGCAGAACGTCGGCCACGCGCGCGTGGAGCACCGGCTGCTGGAGGAGGAACAGGCGTACGAGCACCTCCAGCGGGGTGTCCCCGCGGGTCGCCCGGAGCGCGGGCACGGTCTCGCTGCGCGCGAGAGCCGCGTACGCGGGGGCGCCGAGCAGCTCCAGCAGCCCGTCGGCGGTGAAGGAGGCCCCGAGCAGGGCGTCCCGGAGCCGGGCGGTGGCATCGGGACGGCCGGGAGCGGGGGCAGCGGGCAGCGTGGGCAGACTCGAGGTACTCACGCCCCCATTGTGTCCCGCACCCGCCCCGCCGCACGCCTCACCGAGCGACTCGGGGCGCGGCCTCGGGGCACGGCTCGGGGCGCGACTCGGCCACCGAGGCCGGCACGGGCGCAGAACGGGGCGGCGCCGGGAGCGTCCACAGGAGGCAGGCAGCCGGCGGCTAGGTGACAGGCGTCATGCGGCAGGCGGCAGGCGGCAGGCGGCAGGCGGCTAGGTGTACTCGGCGATCCATGACCGCATGCGCCCAGCCGCCTCTCCCCAGCACCCACCGACCGCTCAGCTGTCCGTCGCCGGCGCGGACGCCGCCGGGGACGTGGACGCCTGCTTGCAGCCCGACTGCTCGGACAGGGCCTTCTTGGTGTCGCCCGACTCCAGGTCCTTCAGCGCGGCGAGGGCGGTCTGGCGCTGCGTCTCGACCTTGTTCATCTCGGCCGACACGTCCTTGAGACCGGTCGCGAACTTCGCCTGGTCCTTGGTGTCGAGCCCGTCCACCTGCGTCTTCATGTCGGCATAGGACGCCGAGAGCGCCGTGAGCTGCTTGACGGCCGCCTGGAGCTTCTTCGCACCGTCCTCGGCACCGGGAGGCGCCCCGGCGTTGCTGATGACCGTGGCGCGCGCCTTATAGCCGTCGGACAGGTCCTGGAAGGCCTGGGAGTCGGCCTTCTGGAGCTCCGCCGGGGTGCTCTCGGTGTCCTCGGCCGCCTTGGTGATCGCGTCGTAGGCCGCCGTGATCTTCTGATTCTGGGCCGGCACCAGGTCACAGACCTTCTTGGCCCAGGCGTCGAGTTCCTTGTTGTCCTTGTCGCCGCCGCCGCATCCCGACAGCGCCAGTACCAGTACCGCACCGCCGGACAGTGCGGCCGCGAGCTTCGTGTTCACCGGATCGGTCCCTTCCGTGGCCTCTCAGCCCCCGGACCTTACACAGGACCCGCCCCGCACCCGCGAACCGAATGTCGCTTATAGATGTCTTTATTACTGTATGCGCCAGGCGAGAGAAGCCTCACGGCCGAGCGGCGCGCACGCACAGGGCGGGCGTGCGGCGCATGAACACACGCCGCACGCCCGCCCCTTGAGCTGGGCCTCGTGCCAGGACCTACGAAACCACCGCGGGATCCACCGACTTGGCCACCTTCTTCTCGTTGTCTTCGTCACCCACGGCGATGCCGCGCCGCTTGGAGACGTAGACCGCGCCGGCGATCACGAGGAACGCGAGAACGGCGATGAAGATCCGTACGCCGATGCTCTTGTCCTCGCCGTAGCTGAACTTGATCACCGCCGGGGCGATCAGCAGCGCCACCAGGTTCATCACCTTCAGCAGCGGGTTGATCGCGGGGCCCGCGGTGTCCTTGAAGGGGTCGCCGACGGTGTCGCCGATCACCGTCGCCGCATGGGCCTCGCTGCCCTTGCCGCCGTGGTGGCCGTCCTCGACGAGCTTCTTGGCGTTGTCCCAGGCACCGCCGGAGTTGGCCAGGAAGACCGCCATCAGGGTGCCCGCGCCGATCGCGCCCGCGAGGAACGCGCCGAGCGCGCCGACGCCGAGCGTGAACCCGATGAAGATCGGCGCCAGCACGGCGAGCAGACCGGGTGTGGTGAGTTCCCGCAGGGCGTCCTTGGTGCAGATGTCGACGACCTTGCCGTACTCCGGCTCCTCGCTGTAGTCCATGATCCCGGGATGGTCGCGGAACTGCCGCCGCACCTCGTAGACCACCGAGCCCGCCGACCTCGACACCGCGTTGATCGCCAGCCCCGAGAAGAGGAAGACGACCGCCGCGCCGGCGATCAGGCCGACGAGGTTGTTGGGCTGCGAGATGTCCATCATCAGGCTCATCGGCGCGCCCGCCCCGCTGAGCTTCTCGCCGACGTCCTGCGCGCCGGTCGTGATCGCGTCACGGTACGACCCGAAGAGCGCCGACGCCGCGAGGACGGCGGTGGCGATGGCGATGCCCTTGGTGATGGCCTTGGTGGTGTTGCCGACGGCGTCCAGGTTGGTGAGCACCTGCGCGCCCGCGCCCTCGACGTCGCCGGACATCTCGGCGATGCCCTGCGCGTTGTCGGAGACCGGCCCGAAGGTGTCCATGGCGACGATCACACCGACCGTGGTGAGCAGGCCGGTGCCGGCCAGCGCCACCGCGAACAGCGCCAGCATGATCGACGTGCCGCCGAGCAGGAAGGCCCCGTAGACGCCGAGGCCGATCAGCAGGGCGGTGTAGACGGCCGACTCGAGACCGATGGAGATACCGGCGAGGACGACGGTGGCGGGCCCCGTGAGCGAGCTCTTGCCGATGTCCTGGACCGGGCGGCGGGTGGTCTCGGTGAAGTAGCCGGTCAGCTGCTGGATGACGGCCGCCAGCAGAATGCCGATCGCCACCGCGACCAGGGCGAGGATCCGCGGATCGCCGTCCCTGCCGCTGATCGCCGTGTCGGTGACGCCGTCGAGGTCGGCGTACTTCCCCGGCAGGTAGACGAAGGCGGCCACCGCCACCAGCACGAGCGAGATCACCGCGGAGATGAAGAACCCGCGGTTGATCGCGGACATGCCGCTGCGGTCGGAGCGTCGCGGGGCCACCGCGAAGATGCCGACCATCGCGGTGAGCACGCCGATCGCCGGGACGAGCAGCGGGAAGGCGAGTCCGGCGTCACCGAAGGCCGCCTTGCCGAGGATCAGCGCGGCGACGAGGGTCACGGCGTACGACTCGAAGAGGTCGGCCGCCATGCCCGCGCAGTCACCGACGTTGTCGCCCACGTTGTCGGCGATGGTCGCGGCGTTGCGCGGGTCGTCCTCCGGGATGCCCTGCTCGACCTTGCCGACCAGGTCGGCGCCGACGTCGGCGGCCTTGGTGAAGATGCCGCCGCCGACCCTCATGAACATCGCGATGAGCGCCGCGCCGAGACCGAAACCCTCCAGGACCTTCGGCGCGTCGGCCGCGTACACCAGCACCACACAGGAGGCGCCCAGCAGACCGAGCCCCACCGTGAACATGCCGACCACGCCACCCGTACGGAAAGCGATCTTCATGGCTTTGTGGGAGACGGCGGTGAGATCCTTTTCCGGCTCGCCTTCCGCCGGAGTGGCTTCTCGCGCCGCCGCGGCCACACGCACATTGCTGCGCACGGCGAGCCACATGCCGATATAGCCGGTGGCCGCCGAGAACGCCGCGCCGATCAAGAAGAACACGGATCGGCCTGCGCGCTGATTCCAGTCGTCCGCGGGCAGCAGCATGAGCAGGAAGAACACGATGACGGCGAATACGCCGAGCGTGCGCAACTGGCGCGCCAGATAGGCGTTCGCGCCTTCCTGGATGGCCTTCGCGATCTTTTTCATGCTGTCGGTGCCCTCGCCGGCCGCGAGCACCTGGCGCACCAGGACGCCTGCCACCACGAGTGCCGCCAGGGCGACGACCGCGATGACGGCGATCAGCACCCGGTTGTCGTCAGTGAGCACCGCGGCCGCGAGGGTTGTTGTGGGCTGGTCCAACTGATCAGGGGTAGAAAGCCCCGCCATTCGTCCTCCTTGACGCTTGGGCTGAGCTCAAGATGTGGACGGATTGTAGGTACCCCGCCCTGATCAAAACAGGGCGCGGTAAACGGAATTGGCCTTTACACAACCGAAAGCAGTAATGCCCCGAAGGCATTCATGGCCGATATCTAGATCGTGAACCAATTCACGATACGCATCGCGCCTGACCACTGTAGGCACAGAAAGCCCACGCCGACATGCGGAAGGGCCCCACCGGTGTGGTGGGGCCCTTCCGCTGTCGAACAGAAATCTGATGCGAACCGGGGAGAAAGTCAGGGAAGCACTGCGGCCGGCGGCGTGGTCGGCCAGGTCATACGGATCTGTCCGCCATGCTCCCCTGCGGTGACCTCGACGTCGTCGACGAGGCCGCTGATGACCGCGAGGCCCATCTCGTCCTCCTCGGTCTCGGCGTCGGGCTCCTCGCCCGGTGCGCCCGACGCCCGGTCACCCGGGGTCGAACGCGGTGCCTCGTCGCCGACCTCGATGGAGAACTGCTTCTCCTCCTCGATCAGCAGCACCTGGACCGGCGCGGAGATGCCGCCGCTCTGGTGCAGTCCGACGGCACGGGTGCAGGCCTCGCCGACGGCGAGCCTGACCTCGTCGAGGACGGCCTCGTCCACTCCGGCCCTGCGCGCCACCGCTGCCGCCACCAGTCGGGCGGTCCTGACGTGCTCGGGCAGCGCGCTGAAACGGAGTTCAACGGTGGCCATGCGTCCCCCTCGGAACTACGGGCGTGCTGTCGGGGGACCGGGCCGCCGAAAGCCCGGACCCCCTCTCTTGCTTCTGTCGACGTCCTTCTGCCGCTCCGGGCACGGGCCCGGAGACGGATCAGTCGGTCGCCGCCACCGCTTCCTCGACCGAGGTGTGAATCGGGAACACCTTGGTGAGTCCGGTGATACGGAAGATCTTGAGAATGCGCTCCTGGTTGCAGACCAGGCGCAGCGAGCCCTCATGGGCGCGCACCCGCTTCAGTCCGCCGACCAGTACGCCGAGCCCGGTGGAGTCGAGGAAGTCCACGCCCTCCATGTCGACGACAAGGTGGAAACTGCCGTCATTCACCAGCTCGACCAGCTGCTCGCGCAGCTTGGGCGCGGTATATACGTCGATTTCGCCACCGACCCTGACGATCGTGCGATCGCCGACGGTCTCGGTCGACAGGGACAGGTCCACGGATCCTCCAGCACCTTGCTATCGAGCGGTCGCCCCTCGGGACACCTCGGCAGAGCCCCCGGGACGGTTCGCCAGCCGCGATGGCATTCAATCACTTACCGGCAGGCGTGCACGACGCCTTGGTCCCATTGTCCGTCACGCCAGTGACACACTCGGTGCCGATGGCCAAGAATCTCCGATCCGATCGACCCTCGACGGACACCGGTCCCCGCCCCACGCCGAGCACGGTCCTGGACCGACTCGCCGCCGGGCCGAGCCGGGCTGCGCGCATCACTCATACGGAGCACTTGCCCCCACGTGCGGGTCGCCATGCCGTCTGGCCGGACCGGATCCGCTCGGAGGTCATCGCGGCCGTCCAGGCCTGCGGCATCGAGCACCCCTGGGCCCACCAGGCACGCGCGGCCGAACACGCCCTGGACGGCGAGTCGGTCGTCGTCGCCACCGGCACCGCCTCCGGCAAGTCCCTGGCCTACCTCGTGCCGGTCCTGTCCACCCTCCTGGACGGCTCCGAGGCCCCGAACGGCCGCGGCGCCACCACGCTCTACCTGTCCCCCACGAAAGCCCTGGCGGCGGACCAGTGCCGCTCGGTGAAGGAACTTTCACAACCGCTGGCCAATTCCGTACGCCCCGCGGTCTACGACGGCGACACGCCGTTCGAGGAACGCGAGTGGATCCGCCAGTACGCCAACTACGTGCTGACCAACCCGGACATGCTGCACCGCGGGATACTCCCGTCCCATGCCCGCTGGTCCTCCTTCCTGAAGGCGCTCAAGTACGTCGTCATCGACGAGTGCCACACCTACCGGGGCGTGTTCGGCTCCCATGTCGCCCAGGTGCTGCGCCGCCTGCGCCGCCTCTGCGCCCGCTACGGTGCCTCCCCCGTCTTCCTGCTGGCCTCCGCGACCGCCGCCGAGCCGTCGGTCGCCGCCCGCCGCCTCACCGGCCTCCCGGTGGTCGAGGTCGCCGACGACGCCTCACCGCGCGGCGAACTGGTGTTTGCCCTCTGGGAGCCCCCGCTGACCGAGATGCAGGGCGAGAAGGGCGCCCCCGTCCGCCGCACCGCCACGGCGGAGACCGCCGACCTCCTCACCGACCTCGCCGTGCAGGGCGTGCGCTCGGTCGCCTTCGTGCGCTCCCGGCGCGGCGCCGAGCTGATCTCCGTGATCGCCCAGGAACGACTGGCCGAGGTCGACCGCTCCCTGGCCCGCCGCGTGGCGGCGTACCGCGGCGGCTATCTCCCGGAGGAACGCCGGGCCCTGGAACAGGCACTCCACTCGGGAGAGCTGCTGGGCCTGGCCGCCACCACGGCCCTGGAACTCGGCATCGACGTCTCCGGCCTCGACGCCGTGCTGATCTCCGGCTACCCCGGCACGCGCGCGTCCCTGTGGCAGCAGGCCGGCCGGGCGGGTCGAGCCGGCCAGGGCGCCCTGGCGGTCCTGGTGGCCCGCGACGACCCCCTGGACACCTTCCTCGTCCACCACCCCGAGGCCCTGTTCGACCAGCCGGTGGAATCCACCGTCCTCGACCCCGACAACCCGTACGTCCTCGCCCCGCACCTGTGCGCGGCCGCGGCGGAACTGCCGTTGACGGACGAGGACATGGAGCTGTTCGGGCCGGAGACCGAGAACCTGCTGGGGCAGCTGGAGTCCGCGAAGCTCCTGCGCCGCCGCACCAAGGCCTGGCACTGGACCCGCCGGGAGCGGGCCGCCGACCTCACCGACATCCGCGGGGAGGGCGGCCGGCCCATCCAGATCGTCGAGTCGGGCACGGGCCGCCTCCTCGGCACGGTCGACGCGGGCTCCGCCCACACCGCCGTCCACGAGGGCGCGGTCCACCTCCACCAGGGCCGCACCTACCTCGTCCGCTCCCTGGACCTGGAGGACTCGGTCGCCCTGGTCTCGGAGGCCAACCCGTCCTACTCGACGGTCGCCCGCGACACGACCTCCATCACCGTCCTGGAGACGGACACCGAGATCCCCTGGGGGGACGGACGCCTGTGCTACGGCTCCGTCGAGGTCACCAACCAGGTCGTCTCCTTCCTCCGCAGACGCCTCATCACCGGTGAAGTACTGGGCGAGACGAAACTCGACCTCCCTCCTCGTACGCTCCGCACCCGCGCGGTGTGGTGGACGGTCACCGAGGACCAGCTCGACGAGGCCCGGATCAACCCGGAGATCCTCGGCGGCGCCCTGCACGCCGCCGAACACGCCTCGATCGGCCTGCTGCCCCTCTTCGCGACCTGCGACCGCTGGGACATCGGCGGCGTGTCGATCCCCCTGCACCCCGACACACTGCTCCCCACGGTCTTCGTCTACGACGGTCACCCGGGCGGCGCGGGCTTCGCGGAGCGCGCCTTCCACACCGCCCGCGCCTGGCTCACCGCCACCCGCCAGGCCATCGCCTCCTGCGAGTGCGACGCCGGCTGCCCGTCCTGCATCCAGTCCCCCAAGTGCGGCAACGGCAACGACCCGCTGCACAAGAGGGGCGCGGTGCGGCTCCTCACGGTGCTGTTGCGGGGGGCGCCGGAGGAGGGGCGCCCTGAGAAGCCTCAAGAGGAACCCCCTCCGGAGCCCGGGCTCCGGGAGTCGGCGGAAGCGGAGCCTGCGACGGAACCGGCCCAGCAGGCCCCGCCCGCGCCCTGACCTCCGCCGTGAACGGGCCCCGACCGGAAGCGGCCGTCACATCGGAGATCTCACCGACCATCACGCATCGCACGATCCGCGCATCCTGATCCCGCGCCACCTCCTCCGCCCGAGCGCAGGCCACCGCCGGTCCGTCCGCCCAGTGGTCCGCCGCCGCGAGCGCCGCCAGATCCGCGCCACCGGCCGCACGATGCCGTACGACCACGGCCTGCCCGAGGCCCAGCACGGCCCCGAACACCACGCACAGCACCGCGATGGCACCGACACTCCAGACGGTTGCCGAACCCCGGTCCGAACGGGCGCCGACGACCTGCGCGCCGACGCACCGGGCGACAGAGCGGCAGCCGGCTCGGGTGAACCGCCCAGCACCCACCCAGGCTTTCGCGAACCGCCCAGAGTCCGACGGAGCACAGGCACACCGGGCACCGTCCAACCGAGCACAGGCGCACCATTCACCGCCATACCGAGCGGCCGAGAACCCCCCGCCGCCGACCTCGCGCTCCGTAGCTCCGCCGCTCATCCCTCCTCCCCCACCGTGGCCTCGACCGTCGCCTCCACCAAGGCCACGGCCTCCTCCCGCACCTCGAAGGGCAGGCCGTGCAGCGCCGGTGGCCTCGCCACGACCACGACACGGACCCGGTCGCCCTCCCGGGCGACCGTCACCTCCGCGTCGCGCGGTGCCGTGTCCCTAACCACCCGGACGACCGCCTCGGTGGGGTCCTCCCGGGCCGCCGCGCGGGCGCCCGTCCTGGCCGCGTCCACGCACTGGATCTGGGCGGCCACCACGAGCAGCCCCCACACCAGCGCCATCGCGAACATCACCAGCACGGGCAGCACCATGGCCGACTCCGCCGTCACGAACCCCTGGTCCGCCGTCCGTTCACGCCTTCGCATCGAGCGCCCGTTTCACGATGGCCTGGAGTTCCGCGCTGACGGCCCCGCTCGTCACCACCTTGTAGAGCACCACCGCGAACGCCACCGCCGCGACGATCCCCATCGCGTACTCGGAGGTGACCATTCCGTCGTCCCCGCGCATCGACCGCATCCGGCACATCGTCCTGCACACCAGGGCACCCATCCGCGCCCGCACTGCCTTGTACATCTCAACCCCCGTAAGGATCAGTCCTGTTGACTACCGTCTGACTGCTCGTTGACTGCTTGTACGCCTGCTCGTCCGTCTCCTCGTCCGTCTCCTCGTCCGCCGCCTCAGCGACCGTCGGCCGTCATCGCCCACCCCCTCCCAGCACTCCTCCCGCGAGCCCGATCACGATCGGCAGCACGCCGACGGCGATGAACGCGGGCAGGAAACACAGCCCCACCGGCGCGGTGACCAGCACAGCGGCCTTGCGTGCCCGTGCCGTCGCGGCGCGCCCCCAGTCGGCGCGGGCGTCCGCCGCGAGGCCGCCGACCGGTCCGGCCGCGGGCAGCCCGGTCACGTCGGCGCGTTCCAGCAGCCGGGCCAGCGCCCCCGCACCCGGTGTCGAGGCGAGCCTTCGCCAGGCCTCGTCCGGTTCGCCGCCGAGCCGTACCTCCGCCGCCCCGCGCGCGAGTCCCTCTCCCACGGGCCCGCCCAGAGCCTCACCCACAGCCTGGGCCGCGATCACGGGTCCGGCGCCCGCCGCGATACAGGCGGCCAGCAGGTCGGCGGCGAGCGGTAGTTGCCGGGCCGCCTCACCCGCGTCGGCCTCCTCCGCACCCACACCGGCCCTCTGGCGCAGCCGCCACCGCCACAACCCCACCGCGACGACCAGTCCGACCACGGCACCGGCGACTCCCCCGACCAGCACCCACCCGGCACACCCGACGCCGAGCACGGGCAGCCACCGCCGCGCGAACTCCCTCCCCTCGAACCGCGGGCCCTCGCCCCTGGCCTCCGATGCGGCCAGCAACTCTCCGAGCCGCCGTCGCATCCTGCGCTCACGCCGCACCGCCACGGCCCACCGGGCGAGCCAGGCGAGCGCCGACGCGGTCCCCAGAACCGCCCCCAGCCTGTGGACGAACTCCGCACTCATGCCGCCTCGGCTCCCCGTACGATCCGCGTCGCCCACCACATCCCGACGCCCTCCAGCAGGCCGCCGACCAGCAGACAGCCCAGCCCGCTCCCGGTGTGCAGAAGGACGTGCAGGGGGTCGGCGCCGAGGGCGGCACCGAGGCCCAGCCCCAGCACCGGCAGCGCGGCGAGCATCCACACCGTGGACCGTGCTCCCGCCAACTGGGCGCGGAGATCGGCCCGTTGGTCACGCTCGGCCCGCAATGCCCCTTCGAGCCGGTCGAGCCCGGCTGCGAGCCCCGCGCCCTGGTCCACGGCCACCCGCCAGCACGCGGCAAGCCCCAGCAGCCCCTCCGCCCCGGGCCGGCGAGCCGCCGCGGCGAGAGCCCCAGGAACATCCCCACCGAACCGGGCCGCCGCCAGCACAGATGCCTGTGTCTCTCCGAACCCACCGGCCTCCGGGGCCGCAAGACCGGACCCGCCCGAGCCGGCCCCAGCGCGCCCCGGCCCCTCGAAGTCCCGCACAGCCCGCACCAGCGCCTCTCCCGGTTGCCGCCCCGCACGCACCTCCCCGGCGACCAACGCGCACAGCGCGATCACCTCGGCCGCCCGCCGCTCACGCACCCGACGTTCCTCCCGGGCCAGCCGCACCCGCCGCAGCAACGGCACCCCGGCCGCCGCCGCGACGACCGGCAGCACCGAGGCCCCAAGGACGGCGAGCACCAGCCCGGCGGCCACCGCCCACCACTCGAACCCCAGCCGCCCTCGAACCCGCCGCAGCTCCCCCGCCAGCCGCCGCCACGGCGGAGGCCCCAGTCCCACCGCTCCTCCGTCGGTCAGCAGCACCTGTGCCCGCCGCACCCCGGAACGCCGCCCGCCCCACAGCCACACGGCCATCCCGAGGCACCCCACGGCCACTCCCGTCGACCCCACCGACATCTCCCCCATCCCGATCACCACGTCCTCTCACCGTCCGAGCCCGTTCGTCGCCGTCCCGTCGCCCCCCTCCCGTCCCCTCCCGTCCGGGTCATCCGCCCTCCCCCGGGCCCCGCATCGCATCCCCGAGCAGCCCCCGCAGCCGCTCCCACCCCCGCTCGTACACGAACGCCTCCGCTCCCCACCGCAGCGCCGGCACCGTCCGCACCAGCCCGGTGGAGTCCCGCTCCAGCACCCGCACCTCGGCGATCCGCCGCCGCCCGGTCCGGTCGCGCACGAGATGCAGGACGACCGACAGCGCGGCCGCCAACTGGCTGTGCAGCGCGGCCCGGTCGAGCCCGGCTGCCGTACCCAGCGCCTCCAGACGGGCCGGTACGTCGGCAGCCGCGTTGGCGTGCACGGTCCCGCAGCCGCCCTCATGGCCCGTGTTCAACGCGGCCAGCAGGTGCACCACTTCGGGCCCGCGCACCTCGCCCACGACGAGCCGGTCCGGTCGCATCCGCAGGGCCTGGCGCACCAGGTCCTCGAGCGTGACGAGCCCGGCGCCCTCCTGGTTGGCGGGTCTCGTCTCCAGCCGAACCACATGCGGATGGTCCGGCCTGAGCTCTGCCGAGTCCTCCGCGAGCACGATCCGCTCACCCGGTCCGACGAGCCCCAGCAGCGCGCTCAGCAGCGTCGTCTTCCCGGTGCCCGTCCCACCGCTGATGAGGAAGGACAGCCGCGCGTCGAGCAGCGCCCTGAGCACCCGGTCCCCGCCGGGCGGCACCGTGCCGGCGGCGACCAGTTCGTCCAGCGTGAACGCGCGGGGCCGTACGACCCGCAGGGACAGGCAGGCACAGCCGACGGCGACCGGAGGAAGCACCGCGTGCAACCGCGTTCCGTCCGGCAGCCGGGCGTCCACCCAGGGCCGCGCGTCGTCGAGGCGCCGCCCCGCCACCGCGGCGAGCCGCTGCGCGAGTCGTCGTACGGCGGCAGCGTCGGGGAAGGAGACGGCGGTCAGTTCGAGTCCGCCGCCCCGGTCCACCCAGACCCGGTCCGGCGCCGACACCAGGACGTCCGTCACCGACGGGTCGGCGAGCAGCGGCTCCAGAGGTCCGCTGCCGACGAGTTCGGACCGCAACCGCTCGGCCGCGCCCAGCACTTCGGCGTCCCCGAGGACCCGCCCCTGCTCCCGGAGCGCCTGTGCCACCCGCGCGGGTGTCGGTTCGGCTCCGCTCTCGGCCAGCCACTGCCGTACGCCGGCCAGCAGACCGGGGGCCATGTCGGCGCCGGCCGCCGAGGCCGCCGTAGGCACACCGGCCGGGGTCGGCCGCAGCCGTCCGCCGGTGCCGACCGATGCCTCGTCCGACAGCCGTCGCTCGACAGGGCCCGCTGCCGGATCACCCGTCCGCCACGCCTCGGCAGAACCGCTGCCCGCCCCGTCCATCCGTTCGACCCCTGAGAACACGCTCATGCCGCTCCCGCCTCGGTCAACGCGCGCTCCCAGAACTGCTTGCAGAACCGCGCCAGCGGTCCCCGGACGGCCGCCCCGGGTGGTGATCCGCTTCCCTGGGGCCGTTGGAGTGCCGACTCGACCGGGACCTCGCCCACCAGGGGCAGGCTCAGCAGGCGGGCCACCTCGCGGTCGTCGAGGCCGGGTGCGTACGGGCCGCGGACCGCCACCCGCAGGTCGCGCAGGACCATGCCGACCGCCGAGGCCACGCGGCCGGCCGCGGCGACGGCGCGCAGTTCGGCGGGGACGACGAGGATCCCGAGGTCCAGTTGGGCGAGGGCCTCGGCGACGCCGTCGTCGAGGCGGCGGGGCAGGTCGACGACGACGGTGCCGCCCCGACGCCGGGCTGCGGCGAGCACCGCCCGTACGGCCTGCGGCGGGACGGCGATGCGGTCGCCGCGGTCCCAGCTCAGGACCCGCAGCGAATGCAGTTGTGGCAGCGACTCCTCCAGGGCGCCGCCGCCGACCCGCCCGCGCGAGGCGGCGAACGCGGGCCAGCGCAGGCCCTCGGTGGTCTCGCCGCCGAGGAGTACGTCGAGTCCGCCGCCCAGCGGATCGGCGTCCACGAGGAGCGTGCGCAAGCCCTCACGCGCGGAGGTGACGGCGAGGGCACACGCGAGCGTGGAGGCTCCGGCCCCGCCGCGGCCGCCGATGACGCCGACGGTGAGGGCCGGGCGGCCGACGCCCTCGGTGACGTCGGCGATCCGGTCGACCAGCCACTGCTCGCCGTCGGGCAGCATCAGGACGTGGTCGGCGCCGATCTCGACAGCCCGCTTCCACACCCCGGAGTCGTCCTGGTCCCGGCCCACGAGCACCACTCCGCGCCTGCGGGCGGCTCCACGCACCCGCCGTGCGGCGTCGTCGCCGACCAGGATGAGCGGGGCGGCCTCCCAGCTGCCCCTGGGCTGCGGCACCCCGTGATGGACCTCGGCGGTCGCCCCGGCCGCCGCGCACAGCCGCAGCAGGTCGTCGAGCAGGTCCTCGTCCTCCGTGACGATCAACGGCCGGCCCGGCCGCCCCCCGGCGGCGGGCTGTCCCTCGTGTGTGACGGCTGCGGTCACGGTCTCCATCCCCCTTCGCCGCGCCACGCGGGAGCCTCCTCGAAGGCCCGCGCGACGCCTCTCTCACGCGGCCCCTTCGGCCCCGCGATTCCCAAACATGTGAAGAACCGGCAACCGGCCTCCATATGAACGGCCGATACGAACCGGCCAAACACCCCCGACTAACCAGAACCGGCCATGAAGGCGGCCCGAGCGGGACGTGTGGGAATCACGGTGCAGCGATCCTGGAAATCGTGTGGATCTTGGTCGATAACTGTGGACAACTCGGCGGTTGTGAATATCGCCATCACCCATACCGGTGAGCCCGCACCACACCGTGGACGACCTCCACAGAGCAGCGCGGTGACTACACACAGTGACCGATCATGGGCATGCAGAAAAGGCGGCCGAAGCCGCCTCGGTACGGTCACAGGACCGCGTACGAAAGAGGAAAACCCACCCGGACATGCGACGACCCCCACCGGGGGGGAGAGTGGGGGTCGCCTCCACGGCCGACTCGGGGGGGGGAGGAGCCGGACCGGGTTAGCACGGTCGCGAACGATCCGTGACTTCCATGGTGTACCCGAGAGCCCTCTCAGGCAAACCCACGCGCCTCACCTTACGCCGAATGGGCTGCGCCTATGCTCGGGGTCGTGGAAAACCACTCGTTGCCCCGCACAGCCGCCTTCTTTGACCTGGACAAGACGGTCATTGCGAAGTCGAGCACGCTCACGTTCAGCAAGTCGTTCTACCAAGGCGGTCTGATCAACCGCAGGGCCGCCTTGCGGACCGCATATGCCCAGTTCGTCTTCCTCGTCGGCGGTATGGACCACGACCAGATGGAGCGCACCCGCGAGTACCTCTCCGCGCTCGTGCGCGGCTGGAACGTCCAGCAGGTCAAGGAGATCGTGGCCGAGACCCTCCACGACCTGATCGACCCGATCATCTACGACGAGGCCGCCTCCCTCATCGAGGAGCACCACACCGCCGGCCGGGACGTCGTCATCGTCTCCACGTCCGGCGCCGAGGTGGTCGAGCCGATCGGCGAACTCCTGGGCGCCGACCGGGTGGTGGCAACCCGGATGGTCGTGGGTGAGGACGGCTGCTTCACCGGCGAGGTGGAGTACTACGCGTACGGCCCGACGAAGGCGGAGGCGGTCAAGGAGCTGGCGGAGTCCGAGGGATACGACCTGGAGCGCTGCTACGCCTACAGCGACTCGGCGACCGACCTGCCGATGCTGCGGGCCGTGGGCCATCCGCACGTGGTCAACCCGGACCGGGCGCTGCGCAAGGAAGCCCTCGCGCGCGGGTGGCCGATTCTCGATTTCCACCGTCCGGTCCGCCTCAAGCAGCGGCTGCCCGGATTCGCCGTACCGCCCCGCCCGGCGCTCGTCGCGGTCGCCGCGATAGGCGCGGCAGCGGCGACGGCAGGCCTCGTCTGGTACGCGAACCGGCGGCGCTCGACCGTGGCCTGAGGTGATTACGACTACTTGGCGCCTGTTTGAGACAAAAGTAAAGAACGACGGCCAGGGCTTCCGCTTGCTGCGGTCCAGGAGTACAAAGGGGTTAACGGCCCGCGAGACCAAGGACATCCGAGAGGATCACCTTAGAAACGCATTTGGCCCCACGGACCGAGCATGAACACCGGGCACCCACGCGACGTCGACCCGTCGATTACGGGCCAGCCGCACCAGGTGACGGGCAAAGTTCCCGACCTGATGGGCAATATCTCGAGGACGCTTGGTAACTCGGTGAACATGCCAGCGGCGGTACGAGTCCTCGTACCGCCGCAACCCTGTTCCAGGGGTTTCTACGCCGCTCCGCGCTGAAGCGCCTCGCACACCGCCGTCGACTCGCGCGCGCCCAGTTCGATCGCGCTGCCGCAGTGGGCGATCCAGGCGGCCATGCCCTCGGGAGTGCCGGAGACGTACCCGTCGAGCGCCGCCAGATAGGCCGCGCGGCCCAGTTCGGCGTGACCGACCTCCGCCGGGCAGACCGACTTCGGGTCGAGACCGCTGCCGACCAGGACGATCCGCGCGGCCGCGCGCGCCACCAGGCCGTTGTGGGAGACGAAGGGCCTGAGGGCGAGCAGCTCGCCCTGTACGACGGCGGCCGTGACCAGCGCGGGGGCCGAACTGCCCGCGATGATCAGCTCGGACAGGCCCTCCAGCCGGCCCGAGACCTCCGCCGCGGCCGGCAGCGGCAGCTCGATCAGCGGTTCGTCGACGCTCTCGCCGGCCTGACGGGGACGCCCGACCTCGTCCTCGTCGGTCGCCGCCGCGACCAGATGCAGCCGGGCCAGCACCCGCAGGGGCGACTGCCGCCAGATGGACAGCAGTTGGCCGGACTCGGAGGTCAGCCTGAGCGCCGCGCCCACGACCCTCGCCTCGTCGTCGACGCCGAAGTCGGAGCGTCGACGTACCTCTTCGAGGGCCCAGTCCGCGCCGGACAGCGCGGCCGAGCCACGGGCGCCGCGCAGGGCCGCCTCGGAGGTGATCTCGTTGCTGCGGCGCCGCATGACACGGTGTCCGTAGACCCGGTCCACGGACTTGCGCACGGACTCCACGGACTCGGCCACACCGGGCAGCGAGCCCAGGGCCGCGAGCGGATCGGCGTTCGCGCCTGTCGTACTCATGAGTACGACATTACGCAACCTCGCCGCCCACCCCTCGATGGAGTGGTCTTCTTCACGCACTCCTGTCACATACAGCTATCTGCCGACTACTCTTGGTGAACATGAAAATTGCTTTCGTCGGGAAGGGCGGCAGTGGCAAGACCACCCTGTCCTCCCTGTTCATCCGCCACCTGGCGGCCACCGGAGCACCGGTGATCGCCGTCGACGCCGACATCAACCAGCACCTGGGGCCCGCGCTCGGCCTGGACGAGGCGGAAGCGGCCGCGCTGCCCGCCCTGGGCGAGCGGCTGTCGCTGATCAAGGAGTACCTGCGCGGCACCAACCCGCGGATCGCCTCGGCCGCGGAGATGATCAAGACCACCCCGCCCGGCGAGGGCTCGCGGCTGCTGCGGGTGCGCGAGGACAACCCGGTCTACGACGCCTGCGCCCGGCCGGTGGAACTCGACGGCGACGTCGTCCGTTTGATGGTCACCGGCCCCTTCACGGACGCCGACCTGGGGGTCGCCTGCTACCACTCCAAGACGGGAGCGGTGGAGCTGTGCCTGAACCACCTGGTGGACGGGCAGGGCGAGTACGTCGTGGTGGACATGACGGCTGGCTCGGACTCCTTCGCCTCCGGCATGTTCACCCGCTTCGACATCACGTTCCTCGTCGCCGAGCCGACACGTAAGGGGGTCTCCGTCTATCGCCAGTACAAGGAGTACGCCCGTGACTTCGGCGTCGTCCTGAAGGTCGTCGGCAACAAGGTGCAGGGCCAGGACGACCTCGACTTCCTCCGCGCCGAAGTCGGGGACGACCTGCTGGTGACGGTCGGGCACTCCGACTGGGTGCGGGCCCTGGAGAAGGGCCGGCCGCCCCGGTTCGCGCTCCTGGAGGACGTCAACAGGCGCGCCCTGCACCGGCTGCGGACGGCCGCCGACGCGACGTACGACCTGCGCGACGGGCAGCGCTACACCCAGCAGATGGTGCACTTCCATCTGAAGAACGCCCAGGCGTGGGGCAACGAGCGCACCGGGGCCGATCTGGCGGCGCAGATCGACCCCTCGTTCGTGCTCGGTGAAAGCACGGTGGCGGCCGTCTGAGGACGGCCGCACAGCCGCCTACTGCTTCTTGGCCGCCGGCGCCCCCGGGACGCCCTTCGGCGCCGGGGCGGGCCGGTCGGACAGGAAGGCCGGCCAGCCCTGCTTCGGTGCCTCGCCGACCCCCAGGGCACGCAGCTTCTCAAGGGTGTTCGGGTCCTGGGCGTCCAGCCAGTCGGCGAGCTGCCGGAAGGAGACACAGCGCACGTCGGGCTTGTTGCACACCTGCTCGACGGTCTCCTTGACGGCGCGCATGTAGGTGCCGCCGTTCCAGGACTCGAAGTGGTTGCCGATGATCAGAGGCGCGCGGTTGCCTTCGTAGGCCCGCCGGAAGCCCGTGAGGAGGCCGTCGCGCATCTGGTCGCCCCAGAACTCGTACTTGCCCGGGTCGCCCTGGGTCCTGGTGCCGGACTGGTTGACCATGAAGTTGTAGTCCATGGTGAGCTGCTCGTAGGAGTGCCCGGGGAAGGGCACGAGCTGCATCGACAGGTCCCACAGGCCCTGCTTCTTCTTCGGCCAGAGCTGCTCGTTGACGCCGCTGGTGTCGTAGCGGAAGCCCAGCTCGCGGGCGGCCTTCATGAAGTTCTCCTGGCCCTCCAGGCAGGGGGTGCGGCCGCCGACGAGCTCCTTGTCGTAGTCGAAGGGCAGCGGGGAGGCCTTCGTCATCCCGGTGTTGGTCTTCCAGGACTTGACGAACTTCTTCGCCTGGGCGATCTCGTCCTTCCACTCCTCGACCGACCACTGGCCGACCCCGCCGCCGCTGCCGCAGAAGTGGCCGTTGAAGTGGGTGCCGATCTCGTTGCCCTCCAGCCACGCGAGGCGCAGCTGCTTGACGGTGTCGGCGATGCCCTGCTCGTCGTTGAAGCCGATGTCGGACCGGCCCGGGGAGTGCTGCGGCGGCCTGTACTCGGCGCGCTTGTCCTCCGGCAGCATGTACACACCGCTCAGGAAGTACGTCATCGTCGCGTGGTTCGCCTTGGCGACCTCACGGAAGTGGGAGAACAGCTTCTGGCTGTCCTCGCCGGCGCCGTCCCAGGAGAACACCACGAACTGCGGGGGCTTCTCGCCGGGCTTGAGGCGCTGGGCTCTGGGCAGGTGCGGCTGGGCTCCGGTGTACGCGGTGGAGCCGTCGCCGATCAGGCGGAACACCCGCTTGGGGGGTGCCTGGGCGGGCTTCGCCTTCAGCGGGCCGGCGGCTCCTCCCTCGAGGTCGTCGGTGCCGGTCGCGCAACCGGCGAGTGAGGCGGCGCAGACCGCGGCGACCACGGCTCCCGCGGCAATCCTGTGGGTGGCGGCCATGTTCCGCCCACCTTCTTCCTTCTCTCGGGGCAACGACAGCGCCGCCAAGTTCGCACGAGCCCGAGAAGGAATTAGTACGACAAGCCGATGAAATTGCCACTTCACCCGTTCAGGTGAGCAATTCCCCTATTTGCCCGGAAAGTCTATGCCTGCGCTTTACTCTGCATTACGATCCATTTACCGAGCGTTGATTCATCCCGCCGCTGCACGCCGTGACCCACGGCCGCGACCCGACCCCCGCCATCGACGGGGGACCACCTATTCCGCGACCGCGCTGCCCCGGAGGAGACGGGAAAAATGTCAGCCAGTGTTCCCACCCGAGCCACCGACCCGAGCGACTCGCACCACACGAGGCGCATCCACCCTTCCCACAGCCCCCCGCCGACCCCGCCCCGCCGCTTCCGTGTCGCTGGCGCCGACGTGTCGGCCTCGATCGCGGTCTTCCTGATCGCCCTGCCCCTGTCCCTGGGCATCGCCCTCGCCACCGGCGCCCCCCTCCAGGCCGGTCTCGTGGCCGCCGCCGTCGGAGGGATCGTCGCCGGCCGGCTGGGCGGCTGTCCGCTCCAGGTCAGCGGTCCCGCCGCCGGACTCACCGTGGTCACCGCCGATCTGATCCACCGCTACGGCTGGCGGACGACCTGCGCCATCACCGTCCTCGCCGGAGTGGTCCAACTCGGCCTCGGCTGCCTGCGGGTGGCCCGTACCGCGCTCGCCGTCAGCCCCGCGATCGTGCACGGCATGCTCGCCGGCATCGGTGTCACCATCGCCGTCGCCCAGTTGCACATCGTCCTCGGCGGCACCCCGCACAGCGCCGTCCTCGACAACCTCCGCGCCCTGCCCGCCCAGTTGGCGCGCGTGCAGCCCGCCGCGGTCTCGGTGAGCGCGCTGACCCTGGCGCTGCTCTTCATCTGGCCGCGCATCCCGGGCCGGGCCGGCCAACTCCTGCACAGGATCCCGGCCGCGCTCGTGGCCGTCGCCGGAGCCACCACCGCCGCCTCCCTCGCCGGGCTGGCCGTGCCGAAGGTCGACCTGCCGTCCTGGAGCAGCCATGCCCTGGCCGGACTGCCCGAGGGTCCCGTGCTGGGGCTCACCGCCGCCGTGCTCACCACCACGCTGGTGTGCAGCGTGCAGTCGCTGCTGGGTGCGGTGGCCGTCGACAAGCTGGCGTCGGGACGACCCGACCTGATCGCCGCGAGCCCGGATCCCGGTCGCCGTACCCGGGTCGGCCGCTCCGACCTGGACCGTGAGCTGCTCGGACAGGGAGCCGCCAACATCGTCTCCGGCGCCCTGGGCGGACTGCCCGTCGCCGGTGTGGCGGTGCGCAGTTCGGCGAACGTCCAGGCGGGTGCCGTCAGCCGGAACTCCACGATGCTGCACGGCGTTCTCGTAGTGATCGCCGCGCTGCTGATGGTCCCGGTCCTCGAGTTCATCCCGCTCGCCTCGCTCGCCGCCCTGGTGATGGCCGTCGGCATCCAGATGGTGTCCCTGCACCACATCCGCACGGTGACCCGCCACCGAGAGGTCCTGGTCTACGCCGTCACCACCCTCGGCGTGGTCGTGTTCGGCGTCCTGCAGGGCGTGACGCTGGGGATCGCCGTCGCCGTCGCCGTCTCCCTGCACCGCCTCACCCGCACCCGGATCACCCACTGCGAGAGGGAAGGAGTCCATCATGTCCACGTACGCGGGCAGTTGACGTTCCTCGCGGTGCCCCGGCTGAGCCGGGCCCTGCACCTCGTCCCCCAGGGGGCCGACGCCGTCGTGGAGCTGGACGGGTCGTTCATGGACCACGCGGCCTACGAAGCGCTGCAGGACTGGCAGAAGACGCACACCGCGCAGGGCGGTTCCGTCGAGCTGACCGGACGCAGACCTGGGACGCGCATCGCCGAGCCCGACTCCGCCCACTGCCGCTGCCGCCCCTGGACGGCCTGGCGCAACCACCAGTGCGAGCGCCCGCACACCGCGCAGGCCGCCGGACAGCCCGGTGCGTCCGGCGAGCCCTGTACCGCGCAGGCTCCGGGCGCGCCCCGCGAGTCGAGCGGGCAGGAACTGGCGCGTGGCATCAGCGCGTTCCAGCGCAACACCGCGCCGATCGTGCGCGGTGAGCTGGCCCGGCTGGCGCGCGAGGGCCAGCAGCCCGACCAGCTCTTCCTCACCTGCGCCGACTCACGGCTGGTCACCTCGATGATCACCTCCAGTGGTCCGGGCGACCTGTTCGTGGTGCGCAACGTGGGCAACCTCGTCCCCCTGCCCGGTGAGGAGAGCGGGGACGACTCGGTGGCGGCCGCCATCGAGTACGCGGTGGACGTGCTGAAGGTGCGCTCCATCACGGTGTGCGGGCACTCCGGCTGCGGGGCCATGCAGGCGCTGCTCAACTCCGAACCGGGCGGCGCCCGTACCCCGTTGAAGCGGTGGCTGCGACACGGACTGCCCAGTCTGGAGCGGATGGCCGACGGCAGCGGGCCCTCCGCCGGGCTTGCCGGGCGGGCGCCCGCCGACGCGGTGGAACAGCTCTGTCTGACCAATGTGGTGCAGCAGTTGGAGCATCTGCGGGCGCACGAGCCGGTGGCCCGGGCGCTGCGGGAGGGAGAGTTGGAGCTGCACGGGATGTACTTCCATGTGGCCGAGGCGCAGTCGTATCTGCTCACCGAAGCGTCCGGCGCGGAGGTGTTCGACCTCGTGAGGGATGCGGAGGGCCTGCCCAGCCCTGCGTAGCCGGGGCCCGCCCCTGGGCGCGCGGAGACACCGGCGCGCCCACACCGCCTGCTCAGTGGAGACCGGACGTCTCCGCCGGGCGGGGCTCCGGGGCTGGGATCGGATTGCACGGGGCGACCTCGCCGCGGAAGAAGCCGTAGCCGGTGACCGGCTGGAAACTCCCGTCGGGCCGGCGCTGCCTCAGGTTTTCGAGGACCAGGGAGTCCCCGCGCCGCAGGTCGAAGATCCAGCTGGGGCCCTCGCTCGGATCGGAGCGGCCCGAGACCTCCTTCCCCCGTGGCTCGGTGCACTCGTAACCGTTCGGCACCTTGTCCACGACCACGTGGATGCCGTGCTTCTCGAGCCGTTCGACGAGTCCGTCCGGCAGGGTGCCGCCGAGGCCGAAGTCGTTCATGGTGACCGTCACACTCCCGTCCGAGTGCGACACCACCGCGTAGGCGGGGCTCTGGGCGGGGGAGCCCGGCATCAGCACCCACGCGCCCGCGACAGCGGCGCAGGCCAGGGCGACGAGGCCGAGCCTCGGCGTGGTGAGGGCCGGGAGACGGCGGCGCCGCCCGGGCGGCGGCGCCGCGTCCGCCGCAGGGGCGTCCGCGCGCAGGTCGATCTCGCGGTGCAGTTCCGCCAGCAGCCGGTCCTCGAATGTCGTCCTGGTGGTCATGCCTCTCCCCCGGTTCCGCCGGTGACGTATGACAGGGATGTGCCGAGCGGCCCGTCGGTGGGCTCACCCGCCGCCCCGCGCAGCGACTTGCGCGCCCGGTGTAGCCGTACCCGGGCCGTGACCTGGGTGATGCCCAGTGCGGCGGCGGCCTCGGAAACCGTCAGCTGGTCGACCGCGACCAGTTCCAGGACGGCCCTCTCCCCCGCGGGGAGCCGTTCCAGCGCGGCCAGGGCGCGGCGGCCCGGGCTCTGCGCGTCGAGCTTGTCCTCCAGGCGAGCGATGTCGTCGGGCTCCAGCAGCCGCCGGCCCGAGATGCGCCGGTCGCGGTCGGTCTCGCGGGCCACCCGTCGGCGCTCCCCGGCGACCACGTTGCGCGCGACGCCGTACAGCCATGCCCTCTCGCTGCCCCGGGACGGGCGGTAGGTGTGGGCGGAGTCCAGGACCGCCAGGAAGATCTCGGCCGTCAGGTCGGCGACCGTGTGGGGATCCGCGACACGCCGGGCCACGAAAGACGTCATCGCGTCCACATGGCGCCGGTAGAACTCCTCGAAGAGCTGTGGGTCGCGGGCCGCGGCCCGCGGTCCGCCCCGTATCCCGTCCACTCGGGCTCCCTTCTCGTCGAGCGCCGGTGCTCGACGGCGCTTCACCCGTACTTGGGCGGGAGTGTGAAAGGCGTTACACGTGGTGAACTCCGCCTGGTCGGCGTCCGTGGGTACGGATGGGCCGGGCCGCCGGACTCGACGAATCCACAGGTCTAAACCAATTTTCGGTCGGCCCTTGTCATCGCACCCCCGGTCTGATGAGCTGTGGCCCGGGACACAACGGACACCCTGGGAAAGGCAGATGCCGTGAGCAACGAAAGCCTGGCCAACCTGCTCAAGGAAGAGCGCAGGTTCGCACCCCCCGCCGACATGGCCGCCAACGCCAACGTCACGGCGGAGGCGTATGAGGAGGCCAAGGCTGACCGGCTGGGTTTCTGGGCCGCGCAGGCCCGCCGGCTGAGCTGGGCCAAGGAGCCGACCGAGACCCTGGACTGGTCGAACCCGCCGTTCGCCAAGTGGTTCCAGGACGGCGAGCTCAATGTGGCGTACAACTGCGTCGACCGGCATGTCGAGGCGGGGCACGGCGACCGGGTCGCCATCCACTTCGAGGGCGAGCCGGGCGACAGCCGCGCGATCACCTACGCCGAGCTCAAGGACGAGGTCTCCAAGGCCGCGAACGCCCTGCTGGAACTGGGGGTCCGCAAGGGCGACCGGGTCGCCGTCTACATGCCGATGATCCCCGAGACGGCCGTCGCGATGCTCGCGTGCGCGCGGATCGGCGCGGCCCACTCCGTGGTCTTCGGCGGGTTCTCGGCGGACGCCCTCGCCACCCGTATCCAGGACGCCGACGCCAAGGTCGTCATCACCTCCGACGGCGGCTACCGGCGCGGCAAGCCGTCCGCGCTCAAGCCGGCCGTCGACGAGGCGGTCGGCAAGGCCGGCAACGTCGAGCACGTGCTGGTCGTCCGCCGGACCGGCCAGGAGGTCGCCTGGAACGACAGCCTGGACGTGTGGTGGCACGAGATCGTCGAGCGGCAGTCCGCCGAGCACGCCCCCGAGGCGTTCGACGCCGAGCAGCCGCTGTTCATCCTCTACACGTCCGGTACGACGGGTAAGCCCAAGGGCATCCTGCACACCTCCGGCGGCTACCTCACCCAGGCCGCGTACACCCACCACGCCGTCTTCGACCTCAAGCCGGAGACCGACGTCTACTGGTGCACGGCCGACGTCGGCTGGGTGACCGGGCACTCGTACATCGTCTACGGCCCGCTCGCCAACGGCGCCACCCAGGTCATGTACGAGGGCACGCCGGACACCCCGCACCAGGGCCGTTTCTGGGAGATCGTCCAGAAGTACGGGGTGACGATCCTGTACACGGCGCCGACCGCGATCCGTACGTTCATGAAGTGGGGCGACGACATCCCCGCGAAGTTCGACCTGTCCAGCCTGCGGGTGCTCGGCTCGGTCGGTGAGCCGATCAACCCCGAGGCGTGGATCTGGTACCGCAAGCACATCGGCGCCGACCGGACCCCGATCGTGGACACCTGGTGGCAGACCGAGACCGGCGCGATGATGATCTCCCCGCTGCCGGGGGTGACCGCGACCAAGCCCGGTTCCGCGCAGACGCCGCTGCCCGGTATCTCGGCCACCGTCGTCGACGACGAGGCGAACGAGGTCCCGAACGGCGGAGGCGGCTACCTCGTCCTCACCGAGCCGTGGCCGTCGATGCTTCGCACCATCTGGGGCGACGACCAGCGCTTCCTGGACACCTACTGGTCCCGCTTCGAGGGCAAGTACTTCGCCGGTGACGGCGCGAAGAAGGACGACGACGGCGACATCTGGCTGCTGGGCCGCGTCGACGACGTCATGCTGGTCTCCGGCCACAACATCTCCACCACCGAGGTGGAATCCGCGCTCGTCTCCCACCCCTCGGTCGCCGAAGCGGCCGTCGTCGGTGCCGCGGACGAGACGACCGGACAGGCCATCGTCGCCTTCGTGATCCTGCGCGGCACGGCGAACGCCGAGGACGAGGGCCTCGTCGCCGACCTGCGCAACCACGTGGGCGACACCCTCGGTCCGATCGCCAAGCCGCAGCGGATCCTGCCGGTGGCCGAGCTGCCGAAGACCCGCTCCGGCAAGATCATGCGCCGTCTGCTGCGGGACGTGGCCGAGAACCGGCAGCTCGGTGACGTCACCACGCTGACGGACTCCACGGTCATGGACCTCATCCAGGCCAAGCTGCCGGCCGCGCCCAGCGAGGACTGAGCGGCTTCTTGAACAAGGGGGCGCCGGGCGCGAGAGCGCGCCGGGCGCCCCTTTTAGGTAAACTAAACAAAACAGCGTGACCCTCAAGGTGTGCCGGGAAGTCTGGTCGGCGAGTAGCCCAGTCCTGCCCACCGACCGGAGGTCCCCCTGATGCCCGCGCCCACCCGTAAGGTCCTCGGACGTCTCTCCCTTCCCGAGCGGACCTTCGTCGCGGACGCGCTGCGCACCGAGACGGTCGGCGGTGTGCTGCTGCTCATCGCCGCGGTCGCCGCGCTGGTCTGGGCGAACGTCCCCGCCCTGCACGGCAGTTACGAGAGCGCCAGCGACTACCACCTGGGCCCCGCGGCCCTCGGACTCGACCTGTCGATCGAACACTGGGCCGCCGACGGACTCCTCGCGATCTTCTTCTTCGTGGCCGGCATCGAGCTCAAGCGCGAGCTCGTCGCCGGTGACCTGAAGGACCCCAGGGCGGCCGCGCTGCCCGTGGTCGCGGCCCTGTGCGGCATGGCCGTACCGGCACTCGTCTACACGCTCACCAACCTCACCGGCGGCGGCTCCCTGTCCGGCTGGGCCGTGCCCACCGCCACCGACATCGCCTTCGCGCTCGCCGTGCTCGCCGTCATCGGCACCTGGCTGCCGAGCGCGCTGCGCGCCTTCCTGCTCACCCTCGCCGTCGTCGACGACCTCTTCGCGATCCTGATCATCGCGGTCTTCTTCACCTCCGACATCGACTTCGTGGCACTCGGCGGCGCCGTCGTGGGCCTCGCGGTCTTCTGGGTGCTCCTGCGCAAGGGCGTGCGCGGGTGGTACGTGTACATCCCGCTCGCGCTGGTGATCTGGGCGCTGATGTACAACAGCGGCATCCACGCCACGATCGCGGGCGTCGCGATGGGTCTGATGCTGCGCTGCACCAGACAGGAGGACGAGAAGCTCTCCCCGGGCGAGCGCATCGAGCACCGCGTACGGCCGCTCTCGGCCGGCCTGGCCGTCCCACTGTTCGCCCTCTTCAGCGCGGGTGTCTCCGTCTCCGGCGGCGCGCTCGGCGATGTGTTCACCCAGCCGGAGACGCTCGGCGTGGTCCTCGGGCTGGTGGTCGGCAAGGCGCTCGGAATCTTCGGCGGGACCTGGCTCACGGCCCGCTTCACCCGGGCCTCGCTCAGCGACGACCTCGAGTGGGCCGACGTGTTCGCGGTGGCGACCCTGGCGGGCATCGGCTTCACCGTGTCCCTGCTCATCGGGGAGCTCGCCTTCGACGGCGACGCGACGCTGACCGACGAGGTCAAGGCCGCCGTACTCCTCGGCTCGCTCATCGCGGCCACCCTCGCGACCGTGCTGCTGAAGCTGCGCAACGCCAAGTACCGCAGGCTGTACGAGGCCGAGGAGCGCGACGACGACCAGGACGGCATCCCGGACGTGTACGAGGAGGACGACCCGGCCTACCACCTGCGGATGGCGGCCATTTACGAGCGCAAGGCGGCCGAGCACCGCCGGATCGCCGAGCTCAAGACCGCCGAGCGGCTTGCCGAAGTGACGGGCGGGGCAGGCGAGGAGGACCACCGTCGGGCATGATCTGACGGGACGGTACAAAAGACACGACCCATACACAGTCACGGCCCATACAGAGTCAGTGAAGAGGGAGACCGCGATGAGCGCACCCGACGGCAGCCCGGTCGGCGCCGAACGCAGCATCGGCCAGCTGTTCGCCTCGGCGACGACCGAGATGTCGGCACTGGTGCACGACGAGATCGCGCTGGCGAAGGCGCAGCTCAAGCAGGACGTCAAGAAGGGCGCGATGAGCGGCGGCGCGTTCAGCGTGGCCGGCGGGGTCCTGCTGTTCTCCCTGCCGATGCTCAACTTCGCCCTGGCGTACGGCATCCGGACCTGGAGCGACTGGAACCTCGCGGTCTGCTTCCTGCTGTCCTTCGCCGCCAACGTCCTCGTCGCGCTGGTCCTCGCGCTGATCGGTGTCGTCTTCGCGAAGAAGGCGCAGAAGAGCAAGGGCCCGCAGAAGGTCGCCGCGTCGATGAAGGAGACGGCGGGCGTGCTCCAGAACGCCAAGCCCCACCCGCGTGCCGACAGCGACACCAAGGTCCTGGAGGAGCGGGTCCGTAACGCGAAGGCCATCGAGGCTGTGGCACGCTCGTCGTCATGACCGATCCCGCCGCTTCTTCGGCGCAGCAGCCCGCCTCCCTCGTACGGCCCGACGGTCCCTGGACGCACCGGGACGTGGCGGCCAACGGCGCGCGCTTCCACATCGCCGAACTGGGCGACGGACCGCTCGTGATGTTCCTGCACGGCTTCCCCCAGTTCTGGTGGACCTGGCGCCACCAGCTGGAGGCGCTCGCCGACGCCGGCTTCCGGGCCGTGGCCATGGATCTGCGCGGCGTCGGCGGCAGCGACCGCACCCCGCGCGGCTACGACCCCGCCAACCTCGCCCTCGACGTCACCGGCGTGATCCGCTCCCTCGGCGAGCCGGACGCCGCGCTGGTCGGCCACGACCTGGGCGGCTATCTGGCGTGGACGGCGGCCGCGATGCGCCCCAAGCTCGTACGACGGCTCGCGGTCGCCTCGATGCCGCATCCCCGGCGCTGGCGCTCGGCGATGCTCTCGGACGTCAAGCAGACGCGGGCCGGCTCCTACATCTGGGGGTTCCAGCGGCCCTGGGTCCCCGAGCGGCGGCTGACCGCGGACGACGGCGCCCTGGTCGCCGAGCTGATCCGGGACTGGTCCGGCCCGCGGCTGCCGGACGACAAGGCGGTGGAGACGTACCGCGCGGCGATGTGCATCCCCTCGACGGCGCACTGCTCGGTCGAGCCGTACCGCTGGATGGTGCGGTCGATGGCCCGCCCCGACGGGATCCAGTTCAACCGGCGCATGAAGCGGCCTGTCCGTGTGCCGACCCTGCATCTGCACGGCTCGCTCGACCCGGTGATGCGGACGCGCAGTGCGGCCGGGTCCGGGGAGTACGTCGAAGCGCCGTACCGCTGGCGGCTGTTCGACGGTCTGGGGCACTTCCCGCACGAGGAGGATCCGGTCGCCTTCTCGACAGAACTGATCAATTGGCTGAAGGATCCCGAACCCGATCGGTGACCGACGCGTCGCGCCCGGTATCCGGACCTGAACACCTGTCCTACGAACGGCCACTTGCCCGGCGCATAGGCCAATTGGGGGGCGTGGGGGCGGTTATCGACCTTGGGGCAGGGGCACACGTCCGGGTATGGGCTGGACGCACGACTACGGTGACGTGGCACGCAATCGACGCTCGGGCGCTGCCCTGAGCTCCCACCATCAGGGCGGTGCCCCGCAACTGCCGGGGGGCACGGATCTGAGGGTGGGCATCCCGCGCATCCTGCGCCGCCGGGCCCGCTGGGTCTCGGTACGCCTGCGTCACCCCCGGGGCTGACGCACCCGTCGTCCAACCCCTCTCACAGCGCGCAGCTGTCGCTGTCCACCTGCTGGTTCGCGGTGCGCCCCTTGACGATGTCCTGCTGGATCTCGTCCGCGGTGAGCGCGTACCCGGTGTCGGGGTCGTCGAGCGACTTCGCGAAGACCACGCCGTAGACCCTGCCCTGCGGGGTCAGCAGCGGACCGCCGGAGTTGCCCTGGCGGACGGTCGCGAAGAGGGAGTAGACGTCGCGGTTGACGGTGCCGCGGTGGTAGATGTCCGGTCCGTGGGCGTCGATGCGCCCGCGCACGCGCGCGGAGCGGACGTCGTACGAGCCGTTCTCCGGGAAGCCCGCGACGATCGCGCTGTCCCCGCTGGCGGCGTCCTCGGACGTGAACTTCAGCGCGGGCGCGTCCAGATCGGGCACGTCCAGGACGGCGATGTCACGCTGCCAGTCGTACAGGACGACCGTGGCGTCGTACTTCCTGCCCTCGCCGCCTATCTGGACCGTGGGCTCGTCGACGCCGCCGACGACATGGGCGTTGGTCATGACACGGCGGTCGCCGAAGACGAAGCCGGTGCCCTCCAGGACCTTGCCGCAGCTCTGCGCGGTGCCCATGACCTTGACGATGGAGCGCTGGGCGCGGGTGGCGACGGCGCTGTGCACGAGCTTGGGGTCGGGCGGCTGGACCTCCTTGATGGGCTCGTTGGAGAACGGGCTGAAGACCTGCGGGAAGCCGTTGTCCGCGAGGACCGAGGTGAAGTCCTTGAACCAGGTGTCCGCGTCGGAGGGCAGCACCTCCTGGACGCCGAGGAGCACCTTGGAGCCACGCACCTCCTTGCCGACCGTGGACATCGTGGTCTGCGCGAGCATGGCACCGATCAGCCAGGCCACCAGGAGCATCGCCACGACGTTCACGAGGGCGCCGCCGGTGGCGTCGACGGCTCGCGCGGGCGACCAGGTGATGTACCGGCGCAGCTTGTTGCCGAGGTGAGTGGTCAGGGCCTGGCCGACGGAGGCGCAGACGATCACGATGACGACGCCGACGACGGCGGCGACCGTGCCAACCTCGGCGTGATCGGTCAGCGCGTCCCAGATGACGGGAAGGGTGTAGACGGCGACGAGACCGCCGCCCAGGAATCCGATCACCGACAGGATGCCTACGACGAAGCCCTGGCGGTAGCCGACGATCGCGAACCACACGGCGGCGACCAGCAACAGGATGTCCAGCACGTTCACCGGTTCGAGCCTCGCCTCATCACTTCGCGTTCCCCACAGGTCGGCCGCCCGGGGGCTGCCCCGGGAAGACACAGCACGGACGCCACCCTGTCATGCGCGCCAGTCGAGCGGGACCTGCTTCTCGCGGTCCCAGGGGCGCTCCCAGCCCGCGTAGTGCAGGATCCGGTCGATGATTCCGGCGGTGAAGCCCCAGACCAGGGCCGATTCGACCAGGAATGCCGGACCTCGGTGTCCGCTGGGGTGGACGGTCGTCGCACGGTTGTCGGGGTCCGTGAGATCCGCCACGGGGACCGTGAAGACGCGGGCGGTCTCGTTCGGATCGACGACCCCGACCGGGGTCGGCTCGCGCCACCAGCCCAGCACCGGGGTCACCACGAAGCCGCTGACCGGGATGTACAGCTTGGGCAGCACGCCGAAGAGCTGGACGCCCGAGGGGTCGAGGCCCGTCTCCTCCTCGGCCTCGCGCAGGGCGGCCCTGAGCGGCCCGTCGCCTTTCGGATCGCCGTCCTCCGGGTCGAGCGCGCCACCGGGGAACGACGGCTGCCCGGCATGCGACCTGAGCGAACTCGCCCGCTCCATGAGCAGCAGCTCGGGCCCGCGGTCGCCCTCCCCGAACAGGATCAGCACCGCAGACTGCCGCCCCGCGCCATCCGCGGGCGGCAGGAAGCGGCTCAGCTGGAGCGGCTCGACCGTCTCCACGGCGTGCACCACCGGGTCCAGCCAGGCCGGCAGCCCGTCCTTGCTGAGCGTCACGCCCTCCGTATGGCTCGCCCGAGTCATCGCCACCCCTGTCGTCCTGCACTGCCCAACGCCTGACGGCCCCTAGATCGTTCCGCCCGGACCCGGCACCGGCCCGACCGGCACGGCCTCGCACTCGGCCGGGCCCGGCCAGGCGAACACACCGACGGGGCCCGGACCGGCACGCCGACTGGGGTTGACGCGTCGGTCCGGCTCAGCACCGCGGTCCAGCGCAGACCTCGGGCCCGGCTCGGCGTTTCGGCCCGGGCCGCTTCTCCGGTCCGGCTCAGCTTTTCGGTCCGGGCCGCTTGTCCGGTCCGGCTCGGCCTTTCAATCCGAACCGCCTCTCCGGTCCCGCCGGGTTCATCCGCCCGACCGGATACTCCGGCTCGACGCCGCTCTCCTGGCGGCCGGCCCGGAGCTCCCGCCCCACCGGTCATCCCGGCCCGACTCAACTCACCTGCCCGACGCGGCACTACCGCCTGGCCCGGCTGTCGGGTCGCCCGACCGCCCCGTACCGGCGCCTCCGCTCCCCGCGGCTCGGCCCAGAACGAGCCGGCCGGTGGCACGGCACGGGCAGCCCCGGCCATCCGATGCGGCCCGCCGGCCCGTGCCGGTCCTTCCCGCCCCGCCGTCCGCGTCCTCACCCGGTGGCCCCCAGGGGCGGCGCGGCCTTGCCGCCCGCGTCCAGGTAGGCCTGCGGGGGGTTCAGCCGCTGGCCCGGGAAGCCGCCCTTCTCGTACTTGAGGAGCTTCTGCGCCTTCTCCGGGTCCGTCTCGCCCTCGCCGTAGGCCGGGCAGAGCGGAGCGATGGGGCAGGCGCCGCACGCGGGTTTGCGGGCGTGGCAGATGCGGCGGCCGTGCCAGATGACGTGGTGCGACAGGTCCGTCCAGTCGCTCTTCGGGAAGAGCGCGGAGACGGCGGCCTCGATCTTGTCGGGGTCGGTCTCATCGGTCCACTGCCAGCGCCTGACCAGCCGCATGAAGTGCGTGTCGACGGTGATGCCGGGCCGCCCGAAGGCGTTGCCGAGGACGACGAAGGCGGTCTTGCGGCCCACACCGGGCAGCGTGACGAGGTCGTCGAGCCGCCCCGGGACCTCCCCGCCGAAGTTCTCCACGAGGGTCTTGGACAGCCCTATCACGGACTTGGTCTTGGCCCGGAAGAACCCGGTCGGCCGGAGGATCTCCTCGACCTCCTCCGGGTTGGCCGCGGCGAGGTCCTCGGGGGTCGGGTACTTGGCGAACAGCGCGGGGGTCGTCTGATTGACCCTCAGGTCGGTGGTCTGCGCGGACAGGACCGTCGCCACGATCAACTGGAAGGGGTTCTCGAAGTCCAACTCGGGGTGGGCGTAAGGGAACACCTCTGCGAGCTCGCGGTTGATACGCCGGGCGTGGCGGACGAGAGCGGTCTGCGACTCGTTCCTCGGGGGCTTCGGGGCAACCTTCTTCGTGGCCGAGGCCTTCTTCACCGGAGCCGACGCCTTCTCGGGAGCAACGGCCGCCTTCTTCACGGCGGCCACCTTCTTCACGGCGGCGGCCTTCCGCACGGGAGGCGCCTTTTTGGCCACCTTCTCCGTCGCCTTCTTCGCCGAAGCCCTCTTCTCCACCGGAGCCTTCCCTGCCGCTTTTGCCGTTTTCTTTCCGCCCCCGACGCCCTGTTCGCCCAGAGCGGAATCCCGACGTGCAACCACCCGCCCAGCCCCCTTGGCCTGTGCTCTCACCGGCGTTTTGGACACCCGGCCAGCCTAGAGCCCGGCACTGACATCCGCCCCGGACCCCGAAGACCGGCCCCCAATTGGACCCCTGCCGCTTACCCCGGGACATGTGTGCGGCATCCTTGTGACAGATCACACTGTTTGGACCGTCCGGCAAAATGGGCACCGGGTTCCCCTGGTACCAAGGGGGAACAAGATCCCCTGAGCAGGTCGACAAGGAGAGAACTCGTGGACGACGTTCTGCGGCGCAACCCGCTCTTCGCGGCACTCGACGACGAGCAGTCCGCGGAACTGCGCGCCTCCATGAGTGAGGTGACTCTCGCGCGTGGCGACTCCCTGTTCCACGAGGGCGACCCGGGCGACCGGCTCTACGCGGTCACCGAGGGCAAGGTGAAGCTCCACCGCACCTCACCCGACGGCCGCGAGAACATGCTGGCCGTTCTCGGCCCCGGCGAACTCATCGGAGAGCTGTCGCTCTTCGACCCGGGTCCGCGCACGGCGACCGCCACCGCGCTGACCGAGGTCAAGCTGCTCGGCCTCGGCCACGGCGACCTCCAGCCCTGGCTGAGCGCGCGTCCCGAGGTGGCCTCCGCGCTCCTGCGAGCCATCGCGCGACGGCTGCGCAGGACCAACGACCAGATGTCCGACCTGGTCTTCTCGGACGTGCCGGGCCGCGTGGCCCGCGCGCTGCTCGACCTCTCCCGCCGCTTCGGCGTGCAGTCCGAGGAGGGCATCCACGTCGTCCACGACCTCACGCAGGAGGAGCTGGCCCAACTGGTCGGCGCCTCACGCGAGACGGTCAACAAGGCCCTCGCGGACTTCGCCCAGCGCGGCTGGCTGCGCCTGGAGGCCCGCGCGGTGATCCTCCTGGACGTCGAGAGGCTCGCCAAGCGCTCGCGGTGAGCGCACGACCGTACGGACGACGTAGAACGACCGCCGAGAACGACCGACGCAGAGGGGCCCTGCCACACGGCGGGGCCCTTCGCGTACGGCCGAGGGCGGGGACAAAAGGTCCGCGGCGCACGTCGGCGTTCGCTGCGCCCCGTGACGTGATCGTCCTGAGCCGCGCCTCCGGCGGCGACACACACCGTCCGCGCGTCATCGGTGGCGCTGACCACGTTCGGCCCCACACGGCCCGCCCAGGGCCGTAAATGAGCTGCCCACGGTCCCGCCCCCGGGCACAGTGATCGCATGGCCGCCGAAACAGTTCCTCCCATCGCCCCCAAGGGACTCGACGCCCAGGGCTACATCGAGCGCGAGGGCTCCCTCGGGCGGATCCCGCAGCCCTTCCGCCCCGTCGTCGCCGCCGCCCGCGACCGGGTGCTGGAGCTGTTCGGGCCGCGGCTGCACAGCGCGTACCTCTACGGCTCGATTCCGCGCGGCACCGCGCGCGTGGGCCGCAGCGACCTCGACCTCCTGCTCGCCCTGCGGGACGAGCCGACCGACGCGGACCGGGAGGGCGTACGGCAACTCGGGGAGGCCCTGGACAAGGAGTTCCCGCAGATCGACGGCGTCGGAGCGCTGCTGTACGGCCGGGATGTCCTGCTGAGCGACTTGGAACGCCACGACATGGGCTGGTTCGTGGCCTGTCTGTGCACCCCGCTGCTCGGCGACGACCTGGCGGAGTACCTCCCCCGCTACCGCCCCGACTCCCTCCTGGCCCGCGAGACGAACGGCGACCTCGCCGTGCTGCTCCCCCGCTGGCGCGTACGGATCGGGACGGCGGACTCGGAAGAGACCCGGACCCGCCTAGTCCGCTTCATGTCCCGCCACCTGGTCCGCACCGCGTTCACCCTGGTCATGCCCCGCTGGAACGGCTGGACGAGCGACCTGGGAGAGATGGCGGAGGTCTTCGCCGCGTACTACCCGGAGCGCGGCGACCAGCTGAGAACGGCGGCCGGCCTGGGCCACGCCCCGACCGCCGACACGGCCGTACTGCGCGCGTACGTCGACGACCTGGGCCCCTGGCTGGCGGACGAGTACGCGCGCGTGCACGGCACGAAGACCCCTAGATGAGCCCGTGCTCCTCCAGGTACTCGAGCTGGGCCCGCACCGACAGCTCGGCGGCGGGCCAGAGCGACCGGTCCACGTCGGCGTACACGTGCTCCACGACGGCACCGGGCGTCCGGTGTCCGTCCTCCACGGCCGTCTCGACCTGGGCGAGCCGATGGGCCCGGTGAGCGAGATAGAACTCGACGGCACCCTGCGCGTCCTCCAGGACGGGCCCGTGGCCGGGCAGGACGGTGTGTACGCCGTCGTCGACCGTCAGGGACCTCAGCCGTCGCAGGGAGTCCAGATAGTCGCCCAGGCGGCCGTCGGGATGGGCCACGACGGTCGTGCCGCGCCCCAGGATGGTGTCACCGGTCACCACGGCCTGATCGGCCGGGAGATGGAAGCACAGCGAGTCCGCGGTGTGCCCGGGCGTCGGGACGACCCTCAGCTCCAGCCCGCCGACGCGCACCACGTTCCCCGCGCCGAGCCCTTCGTCCCCCAGCCGCAGCGCGGGGTCCAGGGCCCGCACCTTGGTGCCGGTCAGCGCGGCGAAACGGACGGCGCCCTCGGCGTGGTCGGGGTGGCCGTGGGTGAGCAGCGTGAGCGCGACCCGCTTGCCGGCCGCCTCGGCGGTGTCGACGACCGCGCGGAGGTGCCCCTCGTCCAGGGGACCGGGGTCGACGACCACCGCCAGTTCCGAGTCCGGCTCCGACAGGATCCAGGTGTTGGTCCCGTCCAGGGTCATCGCGGAGGCGTTGGGCGCGAGGACGTTGACGGCTCGCGTTGTGGCGGGGCCCGAGAGGACCCCGCCCCGTGGCTGGCCGGGCAGGGCTGCGGCGTCGGTCATGCGGAGGCTCCACCGGTCGGGATGTGTTTGGTGAACTCGTCGTGTCCCGGCCAGGAGAGCACGATCTCGCCGTCCACCAGCCGGGCCTGGGCGAGCACAGGGGTCAGGTCACGGTCGGGCGCGGCGGCGAGCGCGCCGGCGGCGGTGCCGTACGCGGCGATCTGCCACAGCGTGGCGATGGTGGGCGGCATCATCAGCAGCTCGCCCTTGTCGTAACCCTCCGCCGCATCCTCTGGCCTGATCCACACCGTGCGGTCGGCCTCGGTGGAGGCGTTGCGGGTGCGCTGCCCCTCCGGGAGAGCGGCGACGAAGAACCACGTGTCATAGCGGCGGGGTTCGAACTCGGGCGTGATCCAGCGCGTCCAGGCCCCGAGCAGATCCGATCGCAGCACGAGCCCCCTCCGTTCCAGGAACTCCGCGAAGGACAGGTCCCGCGCCACGAGAGCGGCCCGGTCCGCCTCCCACTCCGCGCCCGTGGTGTCACCGACCACCGACTCGGCCGTCGGCCCGGCGAGCAGGACGCCCGCCTCCTCGTACGTCTCCCGCACGGCCGCGCAGACGATCGCCTGAGCCGTCGTCTCGTCCACGCCCAGCCGGGCCGCCCACCACGCGCGCGTGGGGCCCGCCCAGTGGATCTGGTGCTCGTCGTCACGGGGGTCGACGCCACCGCCGGGATAGGCGTACGCGCCACCGGCAAACGCCATGGAGGCCCGCCTGCGCAACATGTGCACGACGATCCCGGCCGGCCCGTCCTTCAGCAGCATCACGGTGGCGGCACGTCTCGGCATGGCCGGCGCGAGCGTGCCGTCGGCGAGCGCGCGGATACGGTCCGGCCATTCCGCTGGGTACCACTGCCCGTTTGCCATGGCCGGAGGCTAACTCCTGAGGCGCGGATGTTCGAGGCCCGGGCCGCCCAGGGGGGTGCCGGGTCAGGTTGTGGGGCGGGTGCGGACCGGTGGGGGCTGGTCGCGCAGTTCCCCGCGGTTCCGCTGCGCTGGGCTTGAGCGGGGCGCCTACGAGGGTGCCGGGTTCGGTTGTGGGGCGAGTGCGGACCGGTGGGGGCTGGTCGCGCAGTTCCCCGCGCCCCTAGGGGGGTTGCAGTTACCTGCGCCACGATGGACCGTTCGCCGGACCGCGCGGCGCGACGGGCCGTTGGCCGCGTACGGCGGGCAGGGGACGGGGTGGGGGGTGTCCGCCCGCAGCGGCCGGCGTCCGTTACCGAGCCCTGCTCAAGCAGCAGAACCGCCGGACCGAGGACGGATACCCCCCACCCCGGCCCCGACCCAAACCACACCGCACGCGCTACACAAGCCCCCACCGAACCCGCAGCTGCGCCGCAGGCACCCAGGGGCGCGGGGAACTGCGCACAAACACCCGCCCCCACCAACCCGCACAAGACACCGCCCACCCGCCGGAGGCAACCGTCACGCCTCAGCGACCAGCTCCACCTGCACCTCAACCTCAACCGGCGCATCCAGCGGCAGCACAGCCACCCCCACCGCACTACGCGCGTGCACACCCGCCTCGCCGAGCACCTCGCCCAGCAACTCGCTCGCCCCGTTGATCACACCCGGCTGCCCCGTGAAGTCCGAGGCCGACGCCACGAACCCCACGACCTTCACCACGCGCGCGATCCGGTCCAGATCACCGGCCACGGCCTTCACCGCCGCCAGCGCGTTCAGCGCACACGTGCGGGCCAGCTCCTTCGCCTCCTCGGCCGTGACCTCCGCGCCCACCTTCCCGGTGACCGGAAGCTTCCCGTCGACCATGGGCAGCTGACCCGAGGTGTACACGTACACACCCGACTGCACGGCCGGCTGGTACGCGGCCAGCGGCGGCACCACGGCCGGCAGCGTCAGCCCCAGCTCCGCGAGCCGCGCCTCGACCGACCCGCCCCCGCTCACGGCCCCGCCCCCGCTCACGCGGCCTTCTCCCGCTTCAGGTACGCCACCAGCTGCTCGGGGTTGTTCGGCCCGGGCACGACCTGCACGAGCTCCCACCCGTCCTCGCCCCAGGTGTCCAGAATCTGCTTCGTGGCGTGGACGAGCAGCGGCACGGTCGCGTATTCCCACTTCTTGGTCATGCGGCCGACTTTAGCCGCTGCTCACCCGTGGCCTTCAGGCACTGCCGACCCCCGGCTTTCAGCCACCGCTCACCACAGCCGATATCCGCGTTATCCACAGCCTCCTGCTTAGGTTCGCCGCCGACTGGTTACGCTCGAATACGTGAGCAGGCTCCAGGTCGTCAGCGGCAAGGGCGGGACCGGAAAGACCACGGTCGCCGCAGCCCTCGCGCTGGCCCTCGCCACCGAGGGGAAGCGGACGCTTCTCGTCGAGGTGGAGGGTCGCCAGGGAATCGCGCAGCTCTTCGAAACGGAGGCGCTGCCCTATGAGGAGCGGAAGATCGCCGTCGCTCCAGGGGGCGGGGAGGTGTACGCACTGGCCATCGACCCCGAACTGGCCCTTCTGGACTACCTCCAGATGTTCTACAAACTCGGCGGAGCGGGACGCGCCCTGAAGAAGCTCGGCGCGATCGACTTCGCGACCACCATCGCACCCGGCCTCAGGGACGTCCTCCTGACGGGCAAGGCATGCGAAGCGGTCCGCCGCAAGAGCAAGTCGGGCCGCTTCGTCTACGACTACGTCGTGATGGACGCGCCCCCCACGGGCCGTATCACCCGCTTCCTGAACGTCAACGACGAGGTCGCGGGACTCGCCAAGATCGGCCCGATACACAATCAGGCGCAGGCCGTGATGCGGGTGCTGAAGTCCAAGGAGACCGCCGTCCACCTGGTGACGCTCCTGGAGGAGATGCCCGTCCAGGAGACCGCGGACGGCATCGCCGAACTGCGGGCCGCCCACCTCCCCGTGGGCCGGGTCGTCGTGAACATGGTGCGCCCGGAGGTGTTGGACGGCACCGACCTGGAACTCGTACGGACCACGCCGCGTTCAGCCGTGGCGAAGGCGCTGTCCTCGGCCGGCCTCGGCGGCGCCCGCCGCGGGGGCAACGCGGAGAAGCTGGTCGACCCGCTGGTCCAGCAGGCCGAGGAGTACGCCGAGCGGTACGCGCTGGAGCACGAACAGCGCTCGGTCCTCGGCGAACTGGGGCTGCCGCTGCACGAACTGCCCTTGCTGACCGAGGGCATGGACCTGGCGGGTCTGTACGAACTGGCCACCGAGCTGCGGAAGCAGGGGATGTCATGAGCCCGGACTCCGACCGGCACAACCGAACCCCCCAGAGTCCGCACCCGGACCGCCAGCACCGCCTCACCCCCGCGCCCGTGCTCGACCTCGACCCCCTCATCGACGACCCGAAGACCCGGATCGTGGTCTGCTGCGGCTCGGGCGGCGTCGGCAAGACCACGACCGCGGCGGCCCTCGGCCTGCGCGCCGCCGAGCGGGGTCGCAAGGTGGTCGTCCTCACCATCGACCCGGCCCGTCGGCTCGCCCAGTCGATGGGCATCGACTCGCTGGACAACGTCCCGCGCCGGGTGAAGGGCCTCGACGACTCCGCGAGCGGCGAGCTGCACGCGATGATGCTCGACATGAAGCGCACCTTCGACGAGATCGTCGAGGCGCACGCGGACGCCGAGCGGGCGGCCACGATCCTGGCCAACCCCTTCTACCAGTCGCTCTCGGCGGGCTTCGCGGGCACGCAGGAGTACATGGCGATGGAGAAGCTGGGGCAGTTGCGGGCCCGGGACGAGTGGGACCTGATCGTGGTCGACACACCGCCTTCCCGCTCCGCCCTCGACTTCCTGGACGCGCCGAAGCGGCTCGGCTCCTTCCTCGACGGAAGGCTCATCCGGATGCTCACCGCCCCGGCCAAGCTCGGCGGACGGGCGGGAATGAAGTTCCTGAACGTCGGCATGTCGATGATGACCGGCACCCTCGGCAAACTGCTGGGCGGTCAGCTCCTCAAGGACGTCCAGACGTTCGTGTCCGCGATGGACACGACCTTCGGCGGCTTCCGCACGCGCGCGGACGCGACGTACAAGCTGCTCCAGGCGCCCGGGACGGCGTTCCTGGTGGTCGCGGCCCCGGAGCGGGACGCGCTGCGCGAGGCCGCGTACTTCGTGGAGCGGCTGGCCGCGGAGCGCATGCCGCTCGCCGGTCTGGTGCTCAACCGGGTCCACGGCAGCGGCGCCGAGCGGCTCTCGGCCGAGCGTGCGCTCGCCGCCGCGGAGAACCTCGAGACCGCGGAGAACCCCGAGAGCGCGGAGAGCCCCGAGGGCCCGGAGACCGCCGTAAATCCCGAGGCCGTGGAAAATCTTGAAGAGCCCCGCATTGTCGATCAGGAGGGCGGGAAAGCTGGACTTCGTAACTCTCCCGACACGTACGGCAGTTCAGAATCTCCCGCTTCCGAGGCCCCGGCTCCTGACGAAGGCTCCCCCGCCCACTCGGAGAACCCGAGCTCGAAGCGCACGGAGAAGGAGCGGTCCGCCCAGCCGGCTGACCGGTCCGTCGACCAGCTCACCGCAGGCCTGCTGAGGCTGCACGCCGACCGTATGCAACTGCTCTCCCGCGAGCAGCGCACGCGTGACCGCTTCACCGCGCTCCACCCCGAGGTGGCGGTGGCCGAAGTGGCCGCGCTGCCCGGCGATGTGCACGACCTCGCGGGGCTGCGGGACATCGGAAACCGGCTCGCGGCCGGGCAGCCGGAGCTGCCCGCGCCTGCCGTCGACTGATCCGAGTCGACCGACTTGAGTCGGTTGACCCGAATCGGCTGACCCGAATCGGCTGACCCGAGGGAAGCGTCCCGCTCTACAGGGACCTCAGCAGGCGTGTGGCCCTCTCAGCGGGGCGTGGCCCCCTCAGCTCACCGCCGCGTAGTTCTCGTAGATCTCGTCGTCTTCGAGCGGCAGGATGCCGACCCCCCGCTCGTACTCGACGCGTGCCGTCTCCAGCAGCCTGCGCCACGACGTCACCGTCGGCCGCCGGCGCAGCAGTGCGCGGCGCTCGCGCTCCGTCATGCCTCCCCACACGCCGAACTCGACGCGGTTGTCCAGCGCATCGGCGAGGCACTCCGTACGCACCGGACATCCGGTGCACACCGCCTTCGCCCGGTTCTGCGCTGCTCCTTGAACGAACAGTTCATCCGGATCGGTAGTGCGGCAGGCCGCCTGCGCACTCCAGTCGACTACCCAGCCCATACCGGCGCCGTCCTCTCCCGAATCGAGGCTCCCCCACGGCGGCAGCGGCATATTCACCGCCGCCAGTTGAGGACGTTACGGAAGGCAGGCACAGCGCAACACCCCCTTCGGGCCCAATCTTGAATGGCCCGAACGGACTATGCGTAGGCGACAGATCACCCGGGGGAGTGAGCCCGCGACATACATGACTATCCCGGCAAACCAGGACACTTGTCTTGCGTCACAACGGGCACCTGATGACACACGAGGCGATTCGGACACGCCCCCACCAAAAAAGTTGGGGAACGACCGGAACGATTCGGGGTCGCCGGACGTATTGATACGTGGCCCTACTGCTGTGACAGTTGAGAGCAGCTTAGGCCAAGGCCTGTGCGCGTGTCCGGCGAATGAGAAGGTAGGGCGCTCCTGTCGCCATGCCCGCTCCGACGCGGTCGTGCCCTCTTCCGTCGCCATGCCGTGACATGGGCTCCCTCTGAACGCTCATCAGTACGGATTAGGCTGCCCCCTATGTCGAAGAAGCGCTCGGGCGGCGGTCTGTCGCCCACGCAGCAGGCCGCCAAGTTCCTCGGTGTCAGTGTCCTCGCGGGAGCGGTGATGGCCGGCATCGCGCTGCCCGCGGCCGGCGCGTTGGGGCTCGCGGCCAAGGGGTCGGTGGAGAGTTTCGACGAACTCCCGACCAACCTGAAGACCCCGCCGCTGAGCCAGCGCACCACGATCCTCGACAGCGAGGGCGGCACCATCGCCACGGTGTACTCGCGCGACCGTACGGTGGTCGACCTCAAGAACATCTCGCCGTACATGCAGAAGGCGATCGTCGCGATCGAGGACTCGCGCTTCTACCAGCACGGCGCGGTCGACCTGAAGGGCGTCCTGCGCGCGCTCAACAAGAACGCCCAGAGCGGCGGGGTCGCCCAGGGCGCCTCAACCCTGACGCAGCAGCTCGTGAAGAACGTCGCGGTGGAGGAGGCCGGTGACGACCCGACGAAGGTCGCCGAGGCCACCCAGCAGACCATCGGGCGCAAGATCCGCGAGCTGAAGTACGCGATCCAGCTCGAAGAGGAACTCGGCAAGCACAAGATCCTCGAGAACTACCTGAACATCACCTTCTTCGGCCAGCAGGCGTACGGCGTCGAGGCCGCCGCCCAGCGCTACTTCTCGCAGCACGCCAAGGACCTCAACCTGGAGCAGTCGGCGCTGCTCGCGGGCATCGTCCAGTCCCCCAGCCGCTACGACCCGGTCAACGACGAGGCCGAGGCGACCAAGCGGCGCAACACCGTGCTCCAGCGCATGGCCGAGGTCGGTGACGTCTCCCAGGCGGAGGCCGACAAGGCCAAGGAACAGCCGCTGGGCCTCAAGGTCAGCAAGCCCAAGAACGGCTGCATCACGGCGGTCAAGGGCGCCGGCTTCTTCTGCGACTACGTCCGTGAGGTCTTCCTGACCGACCCGGTCTTCGGCAAGACCCAGGAGGCCCGCGCCAAGGTCTGGAACCAGGGCGGTCTGACGATCCGGACCACGATGGATCCGCAGGCCCAGAAGTCGGCCCAGAGCTCCATCAAGGAGCACGTCTACCAGAGCGACGAGGTCGCCACCGCGGCCACCATCGTCCAGCCCGGCACCGGCAAGATCCTGGCGATGGGCCAGTCGCGGCCGTACGGCATCAACAACAAGAAGAACGAGACGACGATCAATCTCTCGGTCAACCAGTCCATGGGCGGCGGAGCGGGCTACCAGCCCGGTTCGACGTTCAAGCCGATCGTGGCCGCCGCCGCCATCGAGGGCGGTATGCCGGCGACGAAGGTGTACCCCTCGCCGTACGAGATGGACTATCCGGCCCCGGTCCAGGCCTGCAACGGCAAGGTCTGGAACGAGAAGGGTGTCCCGGTCTCCAACGAGAACGAGTCGGAGGTCGGCCCGTTCGACATGAAGGAGGCGACCGCGAAGTCGGTCAACACCTACTACGTGTCGTTGATCAGCGACATCGGCATCTGCCCGGTGACGGAGATGGCCGCGAAGATGGGCGTCCAGCGCGCGGACGGCGGCAAGATCCAGCAGGCCCCGTCGATCGCTCTGGGCACCCAGGAGATGTCCCCGCTGACCATGGCGAACGCATACGCCACCTTCGCCTCGCGCGGAATGTACTGCACCCCGGTCGCCATCGAGTCGATCACCCAGCGGGTCGGCGAGAAGTCGAAGTCCCTTCGGGTGCCGAAGTCGACCTGCTCGCGGGCGATGTCGGAGAAGACCGCCGACACCATCAACACGCTCCTCAAGGGAGTGGTCGAGGACGGTACGGGCTCGAAGGCGGGCCTCGGCGACGGCCGTGCCAGCGCAGGCAAGACCGGTACGACCGACGAGCGCTACGCGGCCTGGTTCGTGGGCTACACGCCGAACATGGCCGGCGCGGTCTGGGTCGGCGACCCGGCGCACAAGCGCAAGATGCAGTACATCACCATCGGCGGCGTCGGGCACCAAAAGGTCTTCGGTGGCGAGGTCCCCGGCCCGATCTGGCGCGACATGATGAACGGCGCGCTGGAGGGCAAGGACGCTCCTCCGTTCAACCTCGTCTACATCCCGAACCGCCCGAAGGACAACGGCGACGGGAAGGGCAACCACGGCGGGGACAACGGGGACAACGGCGGGAACGACAACGGCGGCAATGACGCCGGGGGGAACGACAACGGTGGGAACGACGGCGGAAACGACGGCAACACCACCTTCCCGACGCCGACCTTCTCGATCCCGGAGGGCTTCATCCAGGGCGCCACGAACGGCAACGGGAACGGCAACGGGGGCGGGCGCGGCTGACGCCCGCGGGCCTGCGTACAGATGAGAGCCCGGTCCCGCTGAACACGCGGGACCGGGCTCTCGTACGACTGCGAGCTGCTGTTCTCAGCCGGCCAGGTGCTTCTTCACCGCGGCGGCGACGCGGCCGCCCTCGGCCAGGCCGGCCACCTTCGGGTTCACGATCTTCATCACGGCGCCCATGGCCCGCGGCCCCTCGGCGCCGGTCGCCTTCGCCTCCTCGACGGCCTGGGCGACGATGTCGTTCAGCTCCTCGTCGCTGAGCTGCTGGGGCAGGTACTCGGCGAGAACCTCGCCCTCCGCCTTCTCCCGCTCGGCGGACTCGGCGCGACCACCCTGAGCGAAGGCGTCCGCGGCCTCGCGGCGCTTCTTCGCCTCCTTGGTGATCACCTTCAGCACCTCGGCATCGGAGAGCTCACGCTTCTCCTTGCCCGCGACCTCCTCATTGGTGATCGCGGCGAGCGTCATCCGGAGCGTCGAGGAGCGCAGCTCGTCGCGCCCCTTGATCGCGGCGTTGAGGTCTTCCTGCAGCTTCGACTTGAGCGTGGTCATGGGGGTGATTGTCGCAGGTGTGGGGGCGGGGTGCGCTTGCATTAACTAGGGGGTTCTGGGGGTGGGGGCCGGGGTTCAGGGGGGTGGGGGCGGGGTTATGGGGTGGCGGGGGGCCTGCACTACGGGACTGCGGGCGCCCGGTCAAGGAGGTGCTCGTGATCTGACACGATGGAGGCATGCGCTCGCGATACGGAGTTCCCTTGGGAATCGCGGCGGTTGGCGCCGCCGGTCTCGTCTACTCGGCGGGTTTCGAAGCCCGTTCCTTCCGGCTGCGACGAGTGACGGTCCCCGTCCTGCCGCCCGGCATGCGCCCACTGCGGGTGCTCCAGATCTCCGACATCCACATGGTCGGCGGCCAGCGCAAGAAGCAGCGATGGCTGCGCTCACTGGCGGGCCTGCGCCCCGACTTCGTGATCAACACGGGCGACAACCTCTCGGACCCGGAGGGCGTCCCGGAGGTCCTGGACGCGCTGGGCCCGCTGATGGAGTTCCCGGGTGCGTACGTCTTCGGGTCCAACGACTACTACGGTCCCAAGTTCCGTAACCCCGCCCGCTACCTGTACGAGAAGGCCCAGGGCCGCCACGGCCTGAACGGCAACGCCCCCGCCGTAGGTGTCATCCACAACCCGTGGGAGAACCTGCGGGACGGCTTCGACGCGGCGGGCTGGCAGAACCTCACCAACACGCGGGGCATGCTGAAGATCGAGGGCGTGTCGGTGGAGCTGACCGGCCTGGACGACCCGCACATCAAGCGGGACCGTTACGCCGAGGTGGCCGGCGGTCCGTCGGGCGCGGCGGACTTCTCAATGGGCGTCGTGCACGCACCGTACCTGCGCGTCCTGGACGCGTTCACGGCCGACGACTACCCCTTGATCCTGGCCGGCCACACCCACGGCGGCCAGCTCTGCCTCCCCTTCTACGGCGCCTTCGTCACCAACTGCGACCTGGACACCGACCGGGTGAAGGGCCTGTCCCGGCACACGGCGGAGGGCAGGACGTCGTACCTGCACGTGTCGGCGGGCTGCGGCACCAACCGCTACACGCCGGTGCGGTTCGCGTGCCCGCCGGAGGTGACGTTGCTGACGCTGGTGGGCAGGGAGTAGGAGGGCCGGGGCAGAAGGCCGTGAGAGGGCGGGCCGTAAGCAGGTGGGCCGTGAGCAGGAAGCGTTGATGCGGTAACCCGCACGGCTCGCCCGTATCGCCCCTTTTGCCGGGTATGCCTAACGTGAAGGCATGACCGCGCCAATACCGAGGGACATCCCGGACCTTCCCGCCCTCCCGGGCATGCCCACCTTCCTGCCCTCGACCGTCCCCGCGACGGCGGTGGTGGCTCCCGTACGCCATCCCGTGGCCGCCGCCTACCGGGTACTGGTGGCACTGGTGGCCGCGGGGGCCGTGACCGTCGAGCTGCTCCTGGGCAGCAAGGTCCGCACCCTGAGCTATTTCTCGATCCAGAGCACGATCCTGCTGACGATGGTGCTCCTGCTGTCGGCCCGCAGAGCCTGGACCGCCCGCCGCCCCCTCCCGTCCGCGCTGACGGGCGCGGCCCTGCTCTACGTCACGATCACGGCCCTGGTGCACCACGTACTGCTGGCGAACGCGGCGAGCCCGTTCCTCCTGACCGGCGAGGCTGCGCACCCGACGGGCTGGCACGCCGTGACCGCCCACCTCCTGGACACGGCGATCCCCGCGGCGGCCCTGGCCGACTGGCTCCTGCTCACACCCCCCGGCCGCCTGCACCTGCGCCAGGCGGCGACGTGGCTGCTCTACCCGCTGGCGTACCTGCTGTTCTCCTTCACCCGAGGCGAACTGATCCCACCGGGCACACCGGCCCGCTACCTCTACCCCTTCCTGGACGTCGACCTCCACGGCTACAAGAACGTCCTCGGCAACGCCCTCCTCCTCGGCCTCTCCTTCTACGCCCTCGCGATCCTCCTGGTCGCCCTCGACCACGCCCGCCCGAACCCCACCCGCCACCGCGCCAAAACCGGATTTCGTCTCCAGCCACCGGTGGGCTAAAGTAAACGACGTCGCAGCGACGAGCAGCGACGATCGGGGTGTAGCGCAGCTTGGCAGCGCGCTTCGTTCGGGACGAAGAGGTCGTGGGTTCAAATCCCGCCACCCCGACAGAGAAACACCAGTTCAGGGCCGATGCTGAGAGATCAGCATCGGCCCTGAACTGTTCTCCAGAGGCTCTCTGGAGAAATCCTGGAGAAGATCTTGGAAAATCGTCTCCAGACCAGTGCCCTACCCGCGAGCCCTCAGCAGCGCATCCAGAACAGCCACAGGCGAGCCGGGGCTCATCGCCCGGCGCGCGTCCAACGCCTCCTCCCACATTCCAGTGAGCGCGGTCATCAGCGCCTGCCGCATGCCAGCTGTAATGTGGTCATAGCGGGACTGCACTGAGCCGTCCTCGTGCCCCATGCGTTCGTCCATCAGCTTCGGCGGGGTCCCGACCTCTCTCATCAGGGTCTTGTGCGTATGGCGCAGCCCGTGCGGCGTCAGCCCCGGAGCGATCGGCACCCAGCACGCCTCAGCCCGCTTGGAGGCCCCTCGCCCACGTGCCGGAATCCCGGGCCACGGCTCAGCAACCACCGGCACAGGGTGCTCTTCTTGATTGCCGCGTCCGGGGTACCGTCCCGTGGCGGCAGGTCGAAAGAGCCAGGTGGCGAAGCCCGAGCGTCGCCAGTGTGCGGCCAGCTCGCCCGCTCCCCCATTACGGACGTACCCGAGATCGGTGATGGCCTCCAGCACCTTCAGGCGAGTCGGCTCCGCCACAGCGCCAGGGCGGTTGAGGACGTTGGAGACCGTGCCTGTCGAGACGCCGGCGCGGCGAGCGACGTCGACCAGCTTTGCCCCCGGACGGCTCACAGAGCCATTGGCAGCGCCGTGACCACGGAAGACGTAGGTCAGTCCGTGGCACTCACAGGGCTTCGGTTTCGTCCGGGCGATGTGGCCCGCAACCAGTGCGGCGAGGAAATCCGGAGCATCAATGTCACGGTAGGAGTCGTCCTTGGGCGGGCAACGGTGCAGTTCGCCGGTATCCAGCTCGTAGAGCTGCCACTCAACGCGAATGCTCTTCGGTCGGACGAACTCGGTCTCAAGGCCAACGATTTCGCCCCAACGCATGCCTGTGTAGCCCTTGAGGACTCCACCAACGAACTCATCGTCTCGGCCGGACAGCAGCGCCATCCGCTCGGCGAGCAGCAGAATGCCGAGCGCCGTGGTGACCGCCTTCTCCGGGCCACGGTTGCGGGAACGGCCGGCGCGCTTCCCTCGTCCGCGCCGCTTGGTTGCCGGGTTGGAATCGCGCAGTCCCTCGTCAACGGCGTCGGCAAGGATCAGGTGCAGTGTCGCCCGCCATGTCTTGACGCTGGTAGCCGCGTAGGGGACGGCGCGTTCGCGCTTCTCCCAAGCGGCAATGTCGGTGCTCAGGATGTCGGCGATGGCGAAATCTTCGAACGCTGGGAGCAAGTGCTCTTCGATGTGGCGCCGGTAGTTCTGCATGGTGGACGCTGCCAAGTCCTGCGCGGCATACCAGCGGTTCACATACGCACTGAAAGTGATCTGCTCAGGTGGTGCCTTCTTCGTTCCGGCCAACAGCTTCGCTTCTTCGGCATCCGCCGCCTTCTTTGCCGCTGCCCTGGTCCGAAAGCGAATGGCGTCACCATCTGCATCGCGCACCGTGGCGTACTTGCCGGGCGCGAGCTTGTATCGGCCGCGCCAGTAGTTACCGAGGTTCTCGGCATAACCCAACTTGCTCTCCCTACAGATGGGTGTGCCGCCCGACTGCGGAACCAGGCGGCACACGGAATCAGGCTGCGGTGGACTGCGATTGGCTGTACCGCGCCCTACGGGGGGTCCTAGCCTTCAGGGAGGTGACGGGCACCGGCGTTGTGGCCGTCCGGCGGCGCGGCGCTCGTGGGGCAGGTACGGCAGTGCCGACGCTTTCGGTGGGGCGGCGCTCGAAGATGCGCATGATCTCTGCAACGTGCTCAACCGTGAACCGGTAGCTGCCTCCGGGCTTGGTGAAGGGAATGCGTCCCCTGCGGGCCTGTTCCTTCACCCACCACTCGGAGCAACGCAGAGCTTGGGCAACATCCGCAGCGGAGTAGAGCTGAGGCAAGTCAGTGATCTGCTGACGCACTTTCATGTCTCCTCTTGGACTCATATCGGGGGTTCCGACGCTGGACCTGTCCGAGGTGCGAATTTCTGCGTCACCCACGTCATCTGCGTCATTCAGGCGGCTGACCTGCGGGTATGGGGTGACGCAGGGCGTTGGGGGTGCGTCATCGGTGACGCAGTCGGTGCGTCACCGATGACGCAGATGACGCAAGGTGACGCAGACTTCGGCCGTCTGCGTCACCCCCTGTCTGCGCAGGTCACCCGCCGTTTTCCGGGCTGTGGTGACGCAGGTGACGCAGCGTTCCCCTACTTAGGAAAAAAAGGGGGGTGTCTGTGGTGGTGCGGCGCGGCTCAGGACAGGAAGAAGGAGCCGCTACGCGGCACGACTTGCGCAGGGCGGCGGCCGCCGCCGAACAGCAAGAAGAGCACGCCCGGCCGGTGGTGCTCTTCTTGCTTGTGCGAGCGGCAGGGAGGCCGCTAGAACGCCGGTTGCTGCTCGTGCGGGGGCGCTGCCACCAGCCGGGTCATTTCGAGGTAGCGGCCCTCTTTGGTGCGCCCGGAGTCGATGAGGACGCCCCGGGCCGCGAGGGTCGGCTGAAGCCGCTTCAGACGGTCGGAGAGGACTTTGCCGGTGGTGGGCCACCCCTTGGGCAGCGGACGGCAGTCCTCGCCGCTGTAGAGGCGGGAAAGGCAGTGCAGCCACTCCGTGGACGTCATCTGCTGCTCCGCCCCCGGTTCCAGTTCGGCGGCATGCTGCAGGACGGTCTGCGCGAGCAGGTCGCCCTCTATGACGTCGTCGTTGAGGTCATCGAGACTGGCCCGGTACGCGGCGAGCGCCCCGAGCCCGGTGGCCGCGTCAAGTTGGGCGCACAGGTGCGCGAAGTCGGCCATGCGCAGGTCGGTGGGGGTCTCCGCCTGCGCCGCGCGGACCTTGACCGTGAGGTCCAGGAGCGAGCCGAGGACGACGGGCAGCACGTCCGCGTACTCGGTCCACAGCTCATCCTCGGTGCGCCGCACCCGCGGGCGTTCCAGGCGCAGCGGCAGGAGCCGTTCGGCGAGGTCGGGGCGGATGACGCCGACGTCGATACCGGTCAGGAGCAGGGGGCGGCGGTAGCCGACGCGGAAGACGTCCCCGTCGGTGAACAGCGCGCGTTTGACGTTCTCGGCTCCGGTGACTATGCAGCACATGGCGTCCGACAGGTCCGGGGTCATGTGGGAGAGGTTGTCCAGGGCGGTGACCCATCCGGCCGCGACCGCCGCGATCAGGTTCTCTTCATCCTTCGGCGCCCGGCGCAGGTCGCCGCTCATGCCCTCGATGATCCGCACGAGCATGCGGCCCCCGGTGGACTTGCCCGCGCCCTGTGGGCCGGTGAGGAAGGGGGCGGGGACGGGCACGGACGGTCCGAGGCAGCCGATGAGCCAGGCGATGGCCAGGCATTCGGTTTCCGCGTTGGCGAAGTTGCATAGCCGCATCAGCAGGTCGATGCCTTTGCCGTTGGTGTCTTTGGCCGGTAGGGGCAGTTCGCCGGTGAGCTGGGTGCGCCGCCAGCTCACCTCGCGCGGGTCGGGGACGGTGATGTCCCAGCCGGTGGGGTGGATGCGGACGGACTGTCCGTCGTTGCGCCCGAGGTCCAGCCACGTGGCCCCGTCGTATCCGGGTGCGACGCGGATGTGGACTGGCTGTACGTCCTCGGTCAGTGCGAGGGCTTCGATCAAGTCCAACGCCTCCTTGAGCGCGGTCCCGTTGAACACGCCGACCCCGTCTTTGAACAGGCCGACCATGAGTTCTTGGCGGTGGCTGCCGGTGGTGCCCTGGGAGCGGATGGGGCGGGCCACGGGGTGGCCGTTCTTCTGCGCGTAGACGGTGCCGTCGGCGGTGCGGAAGTAGCGGAAGTGGGATTGTGCGTAGTCGGTGATGACCTGGCGGGCCGGGTTCTTCTCGTCGTCGGACATGCCTAGAGTCCCACCCTGGTGCGGGCGTTGGTCCACGCGTCGGTGCAGTGCCGCGCCGTTTCGCCCTTGGCCTGCGCGGCGGTGAACAGCCGCGCGATATGGGTGTCGGTGAGGCAGCCGCACCCGCCGTGCGTGGACAGTACGGCGAGGAAGGTGCGGTAGACCGTGGCGTGGACCGCGCTGCGGGCCTCGGTGATGCGCTGCTCCGCCATGGCGATGCCACGCTCCAGATAGGCGGGGGTTCGGTGTCGGCACTCCCCCTGTCCACCCCTGAGAGGCGCTGTGAGCGTCTGTGGCGCCCTGCGGGCAGGAGCGGGCTCCTTTACTGCCAGTGCACGCACAGCGTCCGGGAGAGGGGCGATGGCGCCGGTGCCGTGCCCGAGCCAACGGGCGTACGCCATAAGGGACTTGATGTCCACGCCGGGCCGGACGCCGTTCACGGACTGCATCACGCCCTGGTAGATCCAGTGCTCACCGCGCGTCGTCGGCACGGTCCGGGTCTCGGGCAGCGTCGCGCGGGCCCACGTGATGGCTTCCGCGTTGTCGAGATCCAGAATGGTCGATCCGGCGCCGCCGGGGTGGTAGGCGACGGCCGCTGCCTCGCGCCATGCCCACGCCCATTCGCGGGAGCGTAGGACGGCGGGGTCGGTGTCGGCGGCGGCCCATCCGTGGCACGGGTGGGGGCAGGCGCAGGGCCCGGGGGTTTTCATGTTCGGGCGACCGCCGCAAGCGTTGCGGGAGCACGCGCGGCAGTTACCGAAGGGCACCTTGCCTGCCCGCAGGGGCAGGGGAGGCAGACCGGCCGCCGCGAGGTGAAGCGCGGTGCGCAGATGGCTGTTGACGGTGTCCAGTACTGGCCGGGTGTCGGTGGGTTGAGTCATGCTGGGTGGTCTCCAGTTCCTTGGTAGGTGACTGGCTGGACAAGGGCGGCCCCGGACTTTGCCGAGACGGGGGCCGCCCTTGGCGTAGCTAGAAGGGGGCGTTGTGCCGGCCCTGCGCGGCGGCCACGATCTCGCTGTGGTCGAAGGCGAGGTGGCCGGTGTCGTGGAGGGGCTTCCAGCAGATGGCGGCGGCGTCGTCTTGGGCCTGCGCGGTGGTGTCGGCGGGGACGCTCACCAGGTAGGCGGCGGTGACGTACCGGCCGCGCGGGTCACGGTCGGGGGTGTCGTAAATGCCGATGAGGGTCAGGTCGTCGGGGTCGACGTGGACGCCGGTCTCTTCCAGCAGTTCGCGTGCGGCGGCGGTGCGGGAGGTCTCGCCGGGGTCGACGTGTCCGCCGGGCAGGGCGAGCCGTCCCTTGTGCGGCGGCCATCCCCGCTCGATGAGCAGGACGGCGCCGTCGCGGGCGCACACCACGTCGGCGGTGAGACGGATGATCTCGGGGGTCGTGTCTTCTTCGGTGCTCACAGTGGATTCCCTTTCTGGGCTGGTCAGTGCTGGTTGTTGGTCTTGGCCCACACGCCTCGGGTGGTGGTGTGGGTGTGGTGTTGTTCCTGGCGGACCGGCCCGCTGTAGTGGTGGTGGTGCTCATCCGGTGCGGCTTCGGCGACGCGACTGAAGAGGCGGGCGAGGGCGAGGACGGGCACGGCGACAGCGGCCGGGGCGGCGCAGATCATGCCGATGACGGTCGGGTCTGCCTGCCGGGAGGCGATGAGGACGCCGATGGCGATCAGGCCGGGCGGGACGGTGGCCAGTCCGGCGGTGAGCATGAGGCGGGAGGCGTCCACGGCCCGCTGGGACATCGGCGGCACGCCCGGCTGGGCGACGGGGGGTGTGTCGCCGTGGGCGGGCAGGGGGCAGGTGTCGCGGTAGGAGGTCGGCACGGTAGGGGCGGGCCGGTAGGCGTCGGCGATGATCCGACGTGCCTCAACGGCGGCCTGGTCGTCGCTCATCGCCACGGCGGGCCCAGTGGTCTCGGAGTGCATGCGGCTTCCCTTCCGGGGGTCGGTGGCGCGGGTGGGCGATGCCCTGAAACGGGCGCTGAGAGGGGTGGGGTAGGGGACCCTGCGGCCCCCTTTACCGGCCTTACCTTGCAGGTCAGGGCCCTCTACCGGCCCCTCTACCGGGGTAAGGAGCCCCCTCTACTCCGGGCCGCCCACGGATGACCGCGAGCGGCGGCGCGGAGGGGGTCTTGAGAGGGCCGGGGTAGAGGCGGGGGGCTTTACCTGCCGGTGCTGAGCAGGATCTCGGCGGGCACGGCGGCCTCGATGTCGCGGCGCTGGTAGCCCGCCCCGTTGGCGCCGGAGATCTTGACTTGCTTGCTGGTGCGCTTGACGCCGGCCGCTTCGAGGTCGGCGGCGAGGCGTTCGGCGTTGAGGTCGCCGTAGGTGTCCTCGTCGAGGTTGGCCAGGCCCGCGAGGAGGTCGGTGGTGAACATGCGCGGGGCGTGCCGCATGACCTCCAGGACGTCGGAGACGATCGCGGGCACGGTCAGGCCGGCCGCGTCGGCGGCGGCGGTGACGTCTCCGGCCGCGTCCCCGGTGAGCTGTCCGGCGGCCTCGCGCAGGGCGCGGCCACGGGCGCACAGGGCGGCGAAGCCGGTGCCGTCGAGGTAGTCGGCCCGCACGGTCACGAACGACGCCGGGCCGGTGACCAGCACACCGACCCCCTTGTGGTCCTCGGACAGCACGGAGGCATCCGCGCCCTGGGCGGCCTTGCCCTTGCCCAGGACCATGTCGGAGCTGGTGCGGTCGACGACCTGTGTCGAGTAGCGGATGGTGATGATCTCCCGCAGCTTCGGCGGCACCGACTCCGCATCCGGGCGCTGGGAGGCGAAGTTGGACACGAACCCGGCAGCCGGGCCGCGGCGGGCGACGCGGCACAGGTCGTTGATGACCTGCTCGCGGTCCTCGCGCTCCATCGCGGTGAAGTACTCCTGCAGCTCGTCGATGGTGACGAAGATGACCGGCAGGTTGTACTTGACCATGATCTCCGGGGTCAGCTTGCCCTCCGGGCACACCGACGTGGGCAGGTCCCGCAGCAGCGCGAAGCGGCGCTCCATCTCGGCAAGGAGCTCTTGCAGCATCGCCTTCAGCGCCTCGATGGCATCGTCCTCCGCGCCCATGACGAGGCGGTGGGCGACGGCTTTCATGGCCTTCCAGTCGGCGCCGCCCTTGCCGTCGGCGACGTAGTGGCGCACGTAGGCGTCCAGCAGGCCGGCCGCGGTGAGCAGGCGCTGGGAGAACGTCTTGCCCCGGCGGGGCAGGCCGCCGAAGAACATCGACTGCCACATGACCGGAACCGCGACGCGGTTGCCGCGCGCATCCTGCCCGAACGGCACGGCGTCCCAGATGGAGAACTTCTCTGCCTTCTCCAGCGGGGAGGGGTTGAGCGGACCGAGGTAGGGGTCATCGTCGGCGACCCACATCGAGACGCGGCCGGCGTTGCCGCCCTTGGCCGCGCGGACGCGGGACATGATGACCTGGATCTCGTCGACTCCGAGTTCCTGCGCGATCACCTCGCGCTTGGCCAGGACGTCGGAGGCGGTCTTGCCGCCGCCGCGCGGCATGTCGAAGATCACGGCCCAACCGCGGCCATCGCGGACCGGGCCCATCGTGCACGACACCTTCGGAAGCTCGCTGTCGTCCTTGCCGCTGCCGCTTTTGAGGAGGCCAGCGGCCCGCAGCGCCTCGTTGAGCTGCTGGGCAGACATGTCCACCCGCAGCGGCGGCGAAGCCTGGTCCAACAGCCGCGTTTCCTTGCCGCGTCCCAGATAGGCGAGCGGGGTCACCACGGCGCCCGCTATGCCGACTTGCAGGAGTGGCGGGGCGAGGATGATGCCGATCGCGGCGGCGGTGACCGCCGCGGCGGCCGCGCCGAAGCGCCAGCGGCGGGACTGGGTACGGGTGTAGTGCGCCATCTGCAACCGGACCGCCAAATCGACGTCTTCGGGCTTGGCCTTGACCTGCGCCCGCAGCGCCTTGACGGCCGCGGTGTGGTCCTGCGCCGACAGCGTCGGCCACAGGCCGGCCGCCGCGCGGAAGAAGCCGCGCGCGGCCAGCAGCACGGTCTTGACCAGGTACTTCGGGGTGCGCAGGCCGTGATAGCGGGTGTGCCACCAGGTGAGCCGGCCGAACGCCTGCACGTTGGCGACCACCGAAGCCCGCGAACGCGCCCACGCCGGCAGAACATCGGCGTCGGGCAGGGCGAGCCAGTCGGCCAGCGGATTGTCGGGCCGGTCGACCGCTTCACCGGCCGGCGACTCGTCGACCTCCGGCGCGGCGGTCGGGGCCGTGGGGGTCTTGGCGAGGTCGACTACCAGGGCGCCGCGGCCCTCGCGGTGGTCGTCGAGGCGGTAAACGGTGCCCACGGGGGTATCCGTGGCGGGTTCAGACATGACGGGAAGACTCCAGACTGCCCTGATCAAGGCGGGAGTTGTGTTGAAGTGGGGTGAGGGCGCCGGTGGGGGTGGTCACCACCAGCGGGATTCCTACTTGGGCACGATGTACGGGCAGCCGTTGACCATGTGGTCCACGCACTGCGGGCAGTCCTCGCCCGGCTTCAGCCTGCGGTGGATGCGCTTGTTGTGGGCATGCTCCCAGCACTGCGGGCACTCCCCCGGCGGGGTCTGCGTCGCGGCCACGCTCACCACCACCCCGACGACTTCTTGGTGGCCTTGGCGGTGGCGGCCTCCGCGACGATCCGGGCCCGCTCCTTCTGGAACGCCGTCAGTTCGGCGTTCAACCGGACCTGCACCGACTCCCACACCCTTTCCAGGGTCCGCTCAGCGCGGCCAGTGCTCTTGGACCGCAGAGTGCGGTAAGAGCCGGAAGCCAGCGCCCCCAAGACCTGGCGGCGCTCCGAGCCGGTCAGCGGCCACATCTCCTCGTTGCGGACCGCCGCCAACTTGCGCTCCGTCAGGGCGATCTCCTTGTCCAGGTGACGCGTGTTGGGCTTACCCATGTCAACTCCCTGTCTGAGCAGTGTGGTTGGCGTCGATGCAGAGCCCGCACATGCCGTAGCGGCGGGAGATGCAGTAGCTGTAGATGACTCCGCAGGCCGGGCAGGTCTGGCGGGCGAGCATCGCCAGGGCGAGAGCGCCCCACTTGCGCGAGGTCATCGGCCGCACCGGCAGCGCGAGGTCTTCGCGGTAGAGGTAGGCCACACGCGGTGTGCCGGTACGCCGGTTGATCCGCATGGCCTGCGCCGCGATCGGCTGACCGCCCGGACGCAAGCCCTGGGCCCGTAACTGGCGGCGGGTGGCGAGCCCATGCGGGGCGAACTTCCACGGGTAGGTCGGTATGCCGTGGCGAGCCCCGGTGGGGTCGAAGCACTTGCCGTACACGCCGGACATCACGTCGTCCCGACAGCAGCGGCGGCACGCTCGGCAAGGAGGGTGTCCCGCAGCATCCGGGCGTTGGCCGGCGAGGTGTGCACCTCGCGGCGGATGCCCTCAGCGGTGATCTGAGCGTCCGGCCAACCGGTGGTCGCGGTGCGTGCCTCAGTGAGCAACTGAGCGGGGGTCCGCTTGGGCCGCGCCGATCGGGCCGCCTGGGGAACCCGACCGGTCGCCCGACGCGATCGAGTCGATACGGCAGCCGATGCCCGGCTCGGGATCTGCGGGGCCGGGGCCGGGGCGATCGACGGAACGGGCTTGAGCGGCAGAGCCGACTTCAGATAGTCCACCGCCACCAGATCGGGCACCCGCACGACCGTCGCGGTGATCGGCGCGGGGGTCGATTCGGGCAGGTCAGCCGTAGACCGATTCACCTCGGTCTCGGTTGATTCCTCCGCATTCGTGTCTGCGGTCGGGATCGGGGCGGGGCGGTGATGCAGCACCTTGGCGACCAGATCGGAACCGAAGTAGATCGAGCCGACCGGAAGCGAGGTGGCGAGCAGGACCAGCGCCCAGTTGGCGGGGTCCCAGTCGGCGAGCCGTCCCCAGTCGACCGTTGCCCCGTGCAGGGCGGGGACCAGGCCGTGAACGTAGTTGAGGACCAGCGAGGCGGCGGTGTAGGTGCCCAGCACTCGCAGCGCGAACGTCCGGTCACGGCCGGCCAGAACGAGCGTGGCGACCAGGGCGAGTGCCATCAGTCCGTCGACCACGAACGGGTAAAGCGTGGCGGCGGTCTGGTCCGCGCCCACCGCGTTGGCGATGTCCCGCAGCGCGTTCCAGGAGACACGGAACGCCATGCCGACCACACCAACCAGGGCGAGGACGAGAGCGATACGGCCCGTGCGGTTCATCGGGCACCACCCCTCAGGCGCCACCCGTGCAGCGTCCAGCCGAGGAACTGCGCGAGGCAGCAGGCCGCGATCAGGTAGCGCCAGGCGTGCTCCTGGGTGACGAATACGGCCGTCGTACCGGCCATCGCCACCAAAGCGCCTGCCATGGCGAGCAGGAGCCACCCGCGACGCGGGGAAGGAGTCGACGTCATGCCGCACCCCCGATCACGATCAGGAGGGCGAGGGCGAGCAGGCCGCCACCGGCAAGGGTCAGGTCGACCGCGCGGCGCAGGCCGGTGAACTTGACCACCGCCAGACGGGACAGGCCCGCGATGTCGGCGGCCAGGTCCCGGGTGACGGACTGGCTGATCTGCTCAGGGGTGAGCGTGGCCCATAGCGGAAAGCCATGCCGGCCCGACAGGTTCGGCCGCACCGACCGCAGCAGCAGACCAGCCGCCGCGACCAGCAGCGTCATGCCGCATCCGCCCACCGCGCAGGCGACCGGGTTCAGGGGCAGGTCGCGGACGATCGTCCAGGCCCCGGCCAGTACCGCGCCGACGAACGCCAGCAACAGAGCCACCTTCGTGTCGGTCCGCGCAATCTCCGCCTTCACCTCAGCGTGCGCGGCCGTCAAGTCCTGCGGCAGGGCGCTCACGCGGCGCCCCCGGGCAGCGCGGCGCCGGCGGTGCGGTTGGCCAGGGCCCGCCGCTCGCTCAGCACTCGGTTGCGGGCGCGGCGGATACGGCGGGCGTCCAGTTCGTTGGGGAGTCGGTCCAGCGTGATGATCTGCGCGTCGAGGAGGTCGACGTCCGCCAGGATCAGCGGCATTTCCGCGTCGATGGCGTCCAGTTCCGCGGCGGTCGGTTCGATGAAGTCGGCGAACGCGGTAACAGCGTCCTGAACAGTAACGATGTGCTTCATTGGGTCGTGGTCTCCCTTGCAGGTGAAACGGCCCGAACAGCGGCCCCGGAGTTGCACCTCCGGGGCCGCACGCCGTTGAAGTCGGGTGATCCGGCTCCCCTCAACGCCGCTCGTACGAGACGAGCGGCGGAGGCAACCGGCCGCAGGCGTTGGCCTGCGGAAAGGTCGGCTTGCGCTGTACCGCGCACGGGACAGAACCCATGCGCGCCCGCCCTCTTGCGGAGGTGGGACGGGCTCCCCTCTCAGGACCCATCGACCACCCGTGTGCAGGTAGCTGGGTCCGCACTCTGTTGAGTTCTCAACCAATGCGCGCTCACTTCGTACTCACCCCTGCGGGATTTCCTCCGGGCACATCCCTAAGGTTCCCTAGGGTTCCCTGTGGTGTCAAGCGGTAAGCTAGGGAACCTCAGGGAAGTGACGACAGGGAGCAGGCAACATGGCAGGCCAGGCCGACAATCGGGCGCCGTACGCGAAGATTGCCGCCCACTACACGGAGCTGATTACGTCTGGTCAGCTAGAGCCAGGGACGCTCTTGCCGAGCATCAAGAACCTCTCGGAAGAGTGGAAAGTGAGCACCGCGACAGCCGAAAAGGCTCTGCGCAAGCTGCGCAACGAGGGGCTTGTGCGCGGGATCCATGGGATCGGTACCGAAGTGCTGGACCAGCCGGCTCCGATGTCTTCGGGGTCCCAGCGACAGGACAGGGGACGCCGTACCGGATCCAGTTGGGGGGCCGGCGAAAGGTCCGACTCGCATCAAGCTGCCGTAGTCTCAGCGCCCGCTGAAGTAGCCCAAGCACTGGACATTCAGCCCGGCTCCGACGTGATCCGCCGAAGCCGGGTCTATCGAGACCGGCACGGCATCGTCGCCCACAGCACGTCATGGATCCCAGCTCGGTACGGAAAGCTGATCCCGCAACTGTCAGAGAGCGAGCGACTGACTGGGGGAACCTCTCTCCAGCTCATTGCCAAGGTGACCGGCCACCCGATCAGTCACCGCATCGACACGGCATCTGCGCACCTGCTCACGCCGGAGTACGCACAGCTCTTGGAGCTGGACCCCGAACACCCTCCGACGGATCCGGTGGTGGTGATGACGGCAAAGTTCGTGGACAGCGAGGGGAACATCGTGGAATACGGCGTAGACCTCGGGGGTCCGGGCCGCACATGGCGCACAGAGTCGGAGGTCGCCCCATGATGGTGATGGATGACACGCTCGCGAACGTGCTCGAAGAACGCCTAGGGTCACTGCTTGCAGCCCGCGCGGCTGGCACAATCCCGCCCGAAGCCGAAGCGGAGATGTCCGCGATCTCCCAGACCATGACGAGACCGATGTCACCACCCCCACCGTTCTGCGTCCTGATGGCCGGACTCCCTGGCTCCGGCAAGACGACCCTTTCCCGTGCTCTCACCGATCGCGGGTTCGTACGGCTGTGCCCAGATGAAGAGATGTACCGCCGCCACGGTGTGTATGGAGTGGACTTTCCCCGAGGCATCTTCCCCACCCTTGAGCGACCGGTACTGGAGGATGTGGCGGTCGAACTCAAGGACCACCTCAAGTCGGGGCATGACGTCGTCGTCGACCACGGCTTTTGGACTCCGGAGGATCGGGCCCACTGGCGGGCCATCGCCACCGACGCCGGCGCCACCCCTACTCTCGTCTACCTCGCAGCCAGCCATGACGAGCTGTGGGCGAGGATCAGCAAGCGCAACGAGTTCCACGCGAACGATCCCAACTCGATCTACTTCTCTGAGAGCGACCTTCTGAGATACCGCGCTCGGTTCATCCCTCCTCAGGAAGACGAACCGCACATGCTTTACGACGGTGACCCTGCGGCCGTGATCGCGGCTCTAGAGGCCTCGCGAGGCTGACGCGCGAACGGGATGAAAGCACAGGTCAGCGTGAAGGGGCTCCGTCTCAGTCACCCCGGTCCGGAGCCGTTCAAAGCGGTTCACGCTCCGGGCAGGAGTACGGGAATGAACGGGCCTGAACAGCCCTGTATCACGCTCTGCCCAGCACCTCGAAAGCGAGTGTGGCGGAGGTGGCTTGTTCGCAGCATATGGACGTTGTGGCGCCGATCAACAGTTGCCAGTCGAACCATACTTGTGCGGTACCGGAGGTGTACTCCGGAGGAGGAGGCGGCACGTGTCCGGAATCAGTCCAGAAGGATTCGAGGTTGGTGGCGTCACGCACGAGTGGCTCATGGGGAGGATGCCTGAGTCCGACCAGGACTGGATCACGGAGCATCGTCTCTTGCTTCAGAAGGAGAACAGCCACCTCCGCCTGTACATCAAACAAGACGATGAGATAGAGCGGCTTTCACAACGCGTGACTGCTCTGACGGAGCAGAACCAGCAACTCGTTGCTGGGAGCGTAGGGCCCGCATTCCATCTCGGTAAGCGCCCAGACACGCCTGAGGAGATCGAAGCCGAGGTCCGTCTTCGCGAGCTTGAGCGGCGCTGGGAAGTGGAGCTCGCAGACAGGAAGCACCGGGCAGACCTTGCCTTTGATCAATCCGGACTCATCCGACGGGCAGAGAACGTTCGCGGCTGGGCGCTGGTGGCCGTGGTCTTTGCGATCATCGCCTCACCTTGGGTTGCCATGATCGCCGGAGTTGCCGCGAAAGACTTCAGCCTCTATGTCACTCCGGTCACGGGCATAGCGGGAGCTATCATCGGTTACTGGTTCGGCCAGGGACAACAGAACCCGCTGCAACCACCGACAATTGCCAACTCCCCGACTGCAGTGCCCCGGTCGGAGCCACAGTAGAGGGCTGCGGCGGTTATGTGCGAGCGAGCGGGCCCCGACCTCTACTCGGTCGGGACCCGCTCGTTTTCCGCTACTGACGGTAGATCGGCGGCCCGGAATGGCAAGTCGTCTGACAGCGCTGGCATTCCTGATCACGATTCACCGCGAAGACCCCGTTGCGACTATCGAAAAACCCTGGGCCTTATTTGGCTGTTTGAGCAGCCCCAGGGTGAAGTTTGCCAGACCGATGCGGCCTGCTAGATCATGAATGTGCTGCCTGAGGTATGGATAAGCAGTCATGACCGCGATGTTGGTGCCAAATGACTCGTACACCGATTCGCTTACTTCATCGCCCTCGAAGAGGAAACTGGTGAGCAACACTACCGAGAGGTCAGCCACGAGTTCCTCGGAGGCGTCAAAGGCTTGGCAGGCCAGCGTGAAGCGGTAGTCGACGGCGCCAGGACGAGATGAGAGTGCCGTATCCAATGAAACGTCGGCTCGCTCGGGGGCGGCCCCCGAATGCCTGACTGCATGGCATTCTTGAGCGACTATCCCGCGCAGGTCGACGCGAGCCACAAAATTGCTGAGCTGTGCGAAATCACCCTGCGGATCGGTCACGAAGTGGCCTCACTTCGGATCGGGTGAAATTCCTGGTCTGGCGAGATATCGGGCAGCGATACTTCCGCCGTGTAGCCCCGAAATTCGTAAGGCGCCCCTCCACTTGAGTCCGTTGGAGCCATGCGCATCTCCACCATCATGGTCGTCAGATGGTTCGACATGAAGCGAGCTTGCAGAGGTTCGCTTGTTACGGAGACGTACCTGTGGCTGGCGTCGTCACTGTAGATAATCTCGCTGGAAGGATTACTCAGACTCGACTCCACCCAGTCCTGCTTCAACGCAGGAACCATTTCCCGTCGTTCAAGGACGGCCTTGCGAGGCTCCCCAGCCTTGACCAATCGGATGTCCAGCTCATACCCCATGGCGCTCAGATAGTTAGCCATGGTGGTTACGCGCAGGTTCCCATCGCCCCGGAAAACCTGGCTGACTGCTGACTTGCGAAGGTGAAGGCGCTCGGCCAGTTGGGATTGAGTCAGACCGCTAGCTTCAAGCGCCCGGTGAAGGATTCGCAGCGCTTCCCTCCGCAATCTGGTTGCAGCCAACAGTTGAGCACCGTCGTCGCTGCTTGCAAATCGATCATAGAGAGACTTCACGATTTTGCGTCCTCCTCTCGCACCCAAAGCGCTTTAAGAATTTCCTTTCTAGGGGCCCATCGGGTTCCTTTGATGAACCCATGAGTGAGGCGCACTGCGCCCACTTTGGTCCCCGGCACGTCGAAGAATGGAAGCCGAACATCTCCCGGTTTCAATTCTCGAATTCCATCTTCAAGATTGTTAATTTCCCTCGGGAATGTTAATTCACGGTGTGCGAAGTCTTCTAATACCATCAAGATATCCGCCAGCCGTGCTCGGTCCTTCTTTTTCCTCGACCCCTCCAGGCTGAGAAAGAATTCGTCACACTTGTAACTACCGTCTGTCGTTCGGGCGGCCTCGACCATGTGCTTGCGTCCGGCCTCGTAGTAGATCCGACTACAAGCTGTGCACACCCGACGATTCAGTCCAGTTATGACTGTACCCCCCCGCCCCAAGGGCCAACAAGACAGAAGAGTGATCGTTACCCAACTACAGCCTGTTGGCCTATACCGATCAAGGCTGGGCGCGCGTCACTCTCTGTCATTACATACCCTCCCGCAAGCCCAGCCACACGAGATGGCTAGGCGGCTACCGTAGCGGCCGTCTTTGGTCCGGTGAAGGCGATGGGCGAACGTGACCCCATGGAGTTAACGGAGGTTGTGAACAGAACCTCTGTCTTCTTTACGTGATGGGGTGGCCAAGTTCTCATTTGCGTGCTCGGCGGGTGCGAGGTGCCGATCAAGGAATCGAATGCGTGTTTGCCTATGAAGTTGACCGCGTGCCCCAGCGAGTCCGTAGCCAGGCGTCGGCACCTGCGCTGGATGAGCGTCCGGTTGCCCGCATTCCGACTGCCCGGGCACTCAGGCGTGCTGGTCTGTCAGTTGACCGCCTGCCGGGTGACATCAACGGCTGACATCAACAGGGGCGTACAACTACACACGGCGGTGGACTCGTCATCGTTTGATGGACCGGTGGGTCCCAGGTGGCCAGGCTCGATGGCCGTGATCGATGCGCCTACGGATCAGATGTCTTGTGGGCCATGCGTGGGCCAGAGGTGCGGAAACGTCGAACTCTCGCAGTGTTTCCGCAGGTCAGATCAGGAGGCCATGCTCGTACGGCGACGCTCTTGAAAGCCGTTGACGTGCCGGCGCCTCGCCGCGAGTACGCCGACACGCACGAGTCAATCGAGCATCGCCTCATGGAGGCGGCGCGCAGTAGCAGTGAGCAGGCGCCGAAGATTCTCCCTGTTCTCGCCGTAGGTCTTGAGGGCGTGGCAGTTGGGGCACAGGGCGATCATGTTCCAAGGGACATCGGGTCCCTTCTTGGCGAGGTCCTTGACGTGGTCGACCTGCAAGATTGGCAGTCCGGCTGTGGTCAGCTCGGTGGGATGCCCTGCGCATTGGGGGTTTTCGCACCTGCCGCGGCAGCGCTTGATGACGGCAGCTCGCGCGCTGGGGTCGCGGACGTACTTGTCGGCCAGCGTCGGCTTCTTCAGCCCGCGGCGCCGCTCGGCGTTGGCCTCGGCTTTCTGCGCGAGACGCCGATACGCATCCTCGTCGCTCTCCTCGGTGGTGGGGGCTTCAAGGGCGAGGTCGCTGGGACGGTAGTCGTCAGTGTCGTCGTGGAGCTCGCCTGTATCTGCGTCCAGCGCTTCCAGCACTTCGGCAGGCCAGGTCTCCCGCTCTGGGGAGGGGACGGGCGCCAGCACCCAGAGGAACTCGCGGCGGGGCCGTTTATCTTTGCCAACGCCCCACCGCAGTCGGCGTTGCACGATGACGGCCCAGGTTTCGAAGCTGAACTGTCCTTGGAACGGCTTGTGCCAGTAGCGCAGCGGCTGGCCTGCCATCTGGTGTTCGGCCATGAGTTCGTTGCCGTCGATGAGCTTTTGGTCGCCAGACAGGCCGTCGCCCACGTAGGCGATCCAGTTGGTGTCCGGGATGCGCCCATCGGCGTAGGGGCCCTTGTCGTCGGAGAAGGCGCTCAGGATGCCGTCGGCGAGGCAGCCGATCCCTGCCATCTTCTGTCCGCCGTAGACCCGCCAAATAGCATCCCGATCCTTGAAGGTTTCCCCAAGTAGCGGGCGCAAGGCATCTGGCCACCTGCCAGCAAGCAGCTCGTGGAGGCCGAAGTCTTCGAGCAAGCCTGCTGGAAGGGGATGGAAGTAGCGCAGGATCAGCCCAGCAGCCGCGGCTGCCGCGGCATCCGGGTGGGAGCGGAGCAGGTTGTAGTCATCCTCGCGCAGGCCGCCAAGGGGGTTGACCTCGTTCAGAGACTCCAAGGTGGGGCGCCGCCCACGGCTGGTCAGGTTGAGTTCCTGCCCCTGCTCGATGGTCCACAACTCATCGCGAATAAGCGCCCAGAACGGGTAACGGGCTCCGTCCACACCGTCTTCCACCTGGCCGTACTTCACCAGCAGAGGTGCGACAGCATCACGGATGGTCGCCCATGGCTGCATGCGGGGTGCTCCGGCCAGAGCCTGGCCGATGGCCCAGAGCAGAAGGACGGGACGGTGTAGAGCGGGCCCCGTGGCACGTCGGGCCGGCCGGACGTCCCCCACGCGCCGGTGAAAGGACTTGGGGGGCTCCACCACGGTGAAACCCTCTCTCCGAAGCCATGCCACGGCATGCTTGAGGCCCCCGCTGAGCCCCGGAGAAGAGGGCTTGAGCGCTACGCCGAAGTCGTACTTGTGGGCAACGCCAGCTATCGCCTTCGAGTCGTACAAGTTCCCCTCGTGCTCCAGGAGATAGGTAGCCGCAGCACGGAAGCCGTAGAAGTCCCGGAACGCCTCCCGGCCGATCCGGTCGTGCTCCGCAATCGCCTGCAAGATGCCTGCACGAGTGATCTCAGAAGCTGCCATGCGCGACACCGTAGATCACGCCACTGACACTGCAGCCCCTGGCGGCTCATCCGCTCGCGGGACGGCCGGGGCCGCCTCACTGCGGGAATGGCCAGGGATTCGCTACAACAAGGGGAGCGAGACCGGACGGCTGGGCACCTCGCCGCCTGAGTCACCAACCGCACTGCCGTACACAGAGCCGCGCGCCCTCCTGCGGGCGTTCAACTTCCTCGACGTCACCTGTAATTGAAGCGTGGACGAGAGGACGTGCCAGGCTCAAGAGCATCAGCGCTCAGCGGAACCGGGCAGCGAATCTGCGACACACCTCCGACACAGTCACGGCCAGTCCGTTCAGGAGGTGGATATGAATCTACACCGCACAGTAAGTAGCCCATCCTCGCCCATGGAAGCGACATAGGCTATGTCGTCAGGCACCGGACTACCCTCCATCACGGCTTCGCCACGAGCCAAAAGTCCCCGAATGTAACGGTCCTCGAGCCGTCGCGTATGGAGGGTGTCCCCCGCTTGCTGTCCCGCCGGAACGACAGCACTTGGCTCCGCCATGATCGAATCCCGTCTCAGATAACTAGGCGAACGCTACCTGCCTCAGCCGAGCCGGTCCAGTGTCAGGTTTGAAGATCTCGTAGACCGTAGATCCCACCGCAATTGCTGGCATCGGAGAGTTCGAGATAGTCAAACCCTTGTCTACTTCCACTTGGTGGTGCATAAACAAGGAATCGACAAAACAAGCTGCCAAGATCTTCGATTCTCTCAGATCTGCAACCGGATCTGAGCCTCTAGGGGAGACGATAGACGGGGATTCGCGTGGCACTCCAACTTCAAAAGACCCGATTACGCCATACTTCTCCCCGTCTATGCTAAGTGAATGTGCCGGGTCACTGGTGTCGCGTCCGGGCCCATCCGGGATGTACGCGCCGGTGAATCCTTTCAAATTGTTTCTGCTGACTCCTGCAAGGTCGCCTGGAAGTAGGACTCCCCTACCCGAGAAAGACTCTCGTAGCGGCGACTCATACTCTCCGCCAAAATCCCGCATATCAACAAGCAGCATATTTGCGGCCATGTCCGACCAGTACCTATTAGATACGGGCGTTTGGCTAGCCGCTTGACATAGGATTCGAGCCGTCACATTGGCAGCCTGCTGGAGGTCTTCGACCGATTTACTCGACCGAGAAAATACGCCTGCTAGAAAATCTAGAAAAGCTGCTGAGAATATCCGCGAGAAAGAGTGCTTTTCGTTGCAAAGTGAATGCGCGGGGGACCGGATCGGAAGCTCTAGCGGGTCGATGTAGTAGAATTCGTTAGCCATGTCTCGCATGGCCGAAGGTTCGGCTAGTCCTGGCCAACGCCTCCGGACCTCAGATGACAGTTGTTCTGCCATTCTGGAGAGCCTAGATGACTGGTTGATCACTCCGTGAGTCTCGTGAATTACAGCCGAGCAGAAGCTAGGGAGCGTGAGTGAGGACAGCATGGAACAGATGTCGCCAAAAGATTCATGGAAAGCCTTTACTTCTAGGGTCTGAGTCTCGATCAGCTCGGGTCGAAGACCGTCAAGTATTGCATGTCCTACTTCATGACATACGATATCGGGACTCTCGCAGGAGAAGATTCCCGACGGGGTGCGATGGAACTCTAGGCCAAGTTTTTCGGAGGAACGGTGGTAATATCCGCCCAAGCCTTCACCTGCGTAAATCCTAACCGGAAGCACTCCCTTCATTACAGGATGCCAGGAGAGCGAAATCGAGGTCTGCGCTAGCCAGTCCTTTGTTCGGGCTAGGGAATCGCTGGCAGTCCAGTATCGGATTGCATGACGGCGAGTGTCGTCACTATTTGGTTCTCGCTCACTTATTTTACAGGCGAGTGGAGATTCGCCAGGATCCCTGGCGGTTATTCCAATCGGGGTGCGCGAGGAGGGATGTATTCCGGGGTCCTCTTCCCATACATGAACGGTTGGACGACTCACTGCGTCAACGATTTGTTGATCCATGTCCGTTCACATCCGATGCTCTGGGTCTCGCTCTTCTTCCAGAATGACCCTCTCTAGCCACCTGAGCCACTCGGATGGGTCGGGGCATGTGGGACTGGCGTCGAGACTGTGGGACGCGATACATCGGCGCTCCTGTCCGGGAGCCACGCGTCTGTTGGCCTACATAGCTGCCTTGCGGACAAAGCCAGCGCAGTCGGTCCAGGGCAGTGAGGATCAGGTCAGCACCGCTGTCCAATCCGAGCTCGACCGTGCTGGCGTCGCCCTCACTCTCCATCGCAGCAGCCCTGGCCGGTCTCGTCGAGCAGTCAGAGCCCGGTTTCCTCCGGGCAGCCGGCTCCGGCTCGCAGACTGACGGGATCGCATCAATCAGGGGCAGAAACTGGGTGACGTCGTTTGCCCGTCCTGCTGCTACAGAACTGGCTGACCCTCGTGAACTTGGCTGGCTCCCTTGTGCCGCGTCCGGAGTTGTCGCGGTGCCGTCCGCTCGGCCACTGACTTTGTGGATGGACAGCCCACGGGGCGGCGGGCCAGACAAGTCATGAGCAATGGAGAAAACCTGGAGATGATCTTGCGATGGCAGCCCTGTAGCGCCACAGGAGACCGACGCATACCAATGCCTTGACCTGCATCTTTGTCGTCATACACAGGTCGGTGATCTGTCAGGGCCTAATTCGGGACGAAGAGGTCGTGGGTTCAAATCCCGCCACCCCGACAGTTGAAACACCAGGTGAGGCACCTAGGAACGTTCCTAGGTGCCTCACCTGTTTCTGCGTACGTGTCTGCGTGACTACCGCTCCGGGCCCCGCTTGCCGTCGGGCTGAATCTGCTTCCGGTAGACCTCCTCGGTGACCTTCCTACCGATGGCACACCGCCGGGGTGGCGAACTTCCGTCCTGTGCAAACGAGTTCAAGCTCCACACTCAACTCTGGGCCGGACCTCAGGCATGCTCGGCTGCATGAGTGCCTACAGCAGCGACCAGGACTTGCACGTCACCGATGCCACCGGGAATGGCGTCGAGGTGGATGTGGCAACCCACCTGCTGAACGGCACCGTACGACTGTCAGTGCTGTGGACCGATGAGATCTGCCTACGGCCGGATGACGCCGAGCGCGTCGCCCACGCCTTGCTACGAGCCGCCGAACACGGCCGCCGCATCGCCGAGGAACGAGACTCAGGACCAAGGCGTGGTTGACCCGTGCCGGGAGGGGCGCTGGTGCGTGGTGCACGCGGGCCCGCGGACAAGCCCCACCCTGCACACAGAGATCGGGCCCACGTGCAGCCCGGCACCCAACTACGAGCAAACCCCGCCCGGAACAAGCGACTCGGGCGACCAGCAGCACTCGCCGACCGGGGTCAGTGCGCCGCAGGACCCGTGGGCGGGTCGGTGGCTGCTGCGTCTCGGAGTGCTGACAGGAGGAGGCGCAGGGCGGGCTGGTCGAGGGCGGTTTCTCGGGCCACCGCTGAGATCACGCGGATCGGTTCGGGGTTGCGTACCGGGCGGACGACGACGCCGGGGTGGCGGCCGCGCAGCCCCAGCCTCGGCATCAGGCCGACGCCGAGGCCGGCCGCGACGAAGCCCTGCGCGGTGGCGTAGTCCTCGCTGCGGATGACGAAGTCGGGGCTGAACCCGGCCGCCGCGCAGGAGTCGATCACCGGTTCCAGACAGGGGCCCGGCGGTTCGCTGCCGACCCACTGCTCCCCGGCCAGCTCGTGCAGGTCGATGACCTCCCGGTCCGCGAGCGGATGCCCCAGCGGCAGGACGGCCGCGTACGGGTCGTCGAGGAGGTGGACGAGACGGGACCCGTCCCCCGCCCGGCCCCGCGCCTGGACCACCACGGCCAGGTCGGCCCGGCCGCGGGCCACCTCCTGGAACGGGTCGTGCGGGTCGGCGAGTTCGAGGTCGACCCGGACGCCGGGGTGTTCCGCGCGGAGCCGGGCCAGGGCCGGGGCCACCAGCGTGGAACCCGCCGTGGCGAAGTACCGGACGGACAGCGTGCCGATGCGTCCGGCGCGGAGGTCGGCGAGGGCGCTTTCCGCCTGGGCGACCGCCGAGCTGATCAGGGCCGCGTGCTCGGTGAGCAGCAGACCGGCCGGGGTGGGCCGGACCCCCCGCCCGACCCGTTCGAGCAGTTCGGTGCCGGCCTGCTTCTCCAGCGCCGCCACCTGCTGGCTCACGGCGGACGGTGTGTAGCCGAGGTGGGCCGCGGCCGCGGTGACCGTACCGCTGGTGACCACCGCACGCAGGACCTGGAGGCGCCTCACGTCAAGCATGTAGCACAGCTTAACAGACTAGGTAGAACCATTTGCTTGTCCTCACAGTTCGACTGAGGCATCGTCGAAGAACGGGACGGAAGGACCGGACCGACTACCGGGTCGTACGGCGGCCGGACGGAGTAAGCATCGTGAACAGTGGGACACGGAGTCTGCGGGGCGGGGTACGGCTGGCCGTGCTCGCCCTGCTGTGGGGCTCGACCTTCCTCTGGATCGAACTGGCGCTGCGCGGCCTCTCCCCGCTCCAGGTCACGTTCGTCCGCTGCCTCCTCGGCGCGCTCGTCCTCACCGTCGCCTGCTACGCGTCGGGTCGGCGCCTGCCGCGTGGCCGTACCGTCTGGCGGCACATCGTCGTCGCGGCCTTCTTCTGCAACGCGCTCCCCTTCGCCCTGTTCAGCCTGGGCCAGCAGACCGTCGACTCCGGCCTCGCGGGAGTCCTGAACGCCACGACCCCGCTGTGGTCGATCGCCCTCGGCCTGGCCCTCGGCTCGGAACACGGACTGCGCCCGGTCCGCCTGACGGGCCTGCTGCTCGGCTTCGCCGGCACGATCCTCATCCTCGCCCCGTGGCAGTCGGCCGGGGCCACCGGCTGGGGAGCCCTCGCCATTCTCGGCGCGGCCGCCAGCTACGCCGTCGCCTTCACCTACATGGGCCGCACCCTGGTGCGCAGGGGCACCCCGACCATCTCGCTCTCCGCCGCCCAACTGGTCGCCGCGAGCGGGCTGACCGCCGTCGCGCTGCCGGTCGGCGGCCTGGAGTCGATCGACCCGGGCCCGGTGGTCGTGGTCGCGGCCCTGGTCCTCAGCGTCTTCTGCACCGCGATCACCTTCCACCTCACCTACCGGATCATCAACGACGAGGGCGCGACCAACGCCGCCGTGGTCGGCTACCTGCTGCCGGTGGTCTCCGTGCTCCTCGGCGCGGTCGTCCTGGGCGAGGGCCTGAGCGCCCGGGTCGTGCTGGGCATGGCCGTGGTCCTCGTAGGGGTCGGGATGACCCGCCGCAAGGACCCGACGGCCACGGCTCCGGCCCGGACCGGCGAGGCACAGGCACAGGCACAAGCCCAGGAAGAGGAAGAGGCACAGGAGAGCCACGCATCCCCCCGTTCCAAAACCCGCATCCCCCAATGAGAGCCACACCCGTCACGGCATCGGCCTCCCGGGACGATTGCGCAAGCTCTAAACTGTCGGCGTGGACGCAGCGGAGACAGTGCAGACGGCCGACGTGACCGGGTGGGAAGTCGCCGTCCTCGACGGCGGACCGGCCGACGGGATGCGGGTCAAGGTCGCCGACCGGCCCCGGGTCGTGCAGGTGTCGTACCCCTGCCGGGCGGAGGGCGCGCCGTCCGGGGTGCGGGTGGACGGCGTCTACGTCTACCGGCTCGATCACGGCGTGACGGACGAACCCCTGCGCTACGGCTTCGACATCGCCTGCCCCTGAGCGGCGTCAGTCACCGGGAGCGCAACCGTGCGGTGGCGCTCGTACTGCGTCCGCGCCGCCAGCAGGCCCACGGCGTACAGGGCCAGGACGGCCGCGAGCAGTCCGTAGTACACACCGGGCAGCGCGCTCAGCCCCAGGGCCGCGCCCGGCGGGGACGCGGGCAGGAGCAGACCGATCGCGGCCAGTGCGGCGGCGGACCAGGTCACCGGTCCCGGCCGCCGGCCGCCCGGGCCCGGTGAGCCCAGGGACAGCAGCACCATCACCACGGCCTGTGTCAGCAGGTTCTCCGTGAACCAGCCCGAGTGGAACAGCGACTCGTCGTCACCCGGGCCCCGCAGGGCGAAGGCGAGGACACCGAAGGTCGCCAGGTCCGCGACGGCGTTCAGGGCGCCGAATCCGACGATGAACCGAAGCAGCTCGCGAGGGTCCAGGACGCTCGGCCGGCGCAGGGCGGCCGGGGTGGGACGGTCGTGGGCGAAGGCCAGTTGGGCCGCGTCGAAGCACAGGTTCTGGACGAGGACCTGGGCCGGGAGCATCGGCAGGAACGGCAGCAGGAGGCCCGCGGAGAGCATCGCGATCACGTTGCCGAGGTTCGAGGAGAGCGTGATGCGCAGATACGTGGCGATGTTGCCGCCCGCGTGACGGCCGGCGGCGACCGCGTGGCCGATCGTGGCGAGGTCCTTCCCGGCAAGGACGAGGTCGGCGCTCTCCCTGGTCACCCCGGCCGCGTCGCTTGGGGCGATGCCCACGTCGGCGGTGCGCAGGGCGGGCAGGTCGTTGACGCCGTCGCCGAGGAAGCCGACCGTGTGGCCGCCGGCCTGGAGGGCCCGGGTGACGCGGGCCTTGTGCTCGGGGGTGCAGCGGGCGAAGACGGTCGTACGGCGGGCCAGTTCGGTGAGTTCGGGGTCGGTGAGGGTGTCGAGGCGGTCGGCGGTCAGGACACCGGCCACCGGGATCCCCAGATCACGGCAGGCCCGGACCGCGGTGCCCGGATGGTCGCCGGTGAGGACCTTGACGGTGACGCCCCGCCCGGTCAGTCCGGCGAGGGCCTCGGCGGCGGTGGGGGCGAGGTCGTCCCGGAAGGTGAGCAGGCCGCGGAAGGTGAGGCCGCGTTCGCGGAGGCGGTCCCCGGCGGGGCGTTCGGTGGTGGCCACGGCGAGGACGCGCAGCCCGTCCGCGGCCTGCGCGTCGGCCAGGTCGCGCAGCCGGGCGCGCTCGTCGTCGGACAGCGCACACCGCTCCAGTACGGCCTCCACGGCGCCCTTGGTGATCAAGGTGTGCGTGCCGAACCGGCCGGGGGTGCGGACGACCACGGTGGCCAGGCGGCGGACCGGGTCGAAGGGCAGGGCCGTGACGCCGTCGTACGAGGTGAGGGTGTCCTCGTCGGCGGCGGCGAGCAGGGCCTCGTCCAGGGCGTCGGGGGACGGGAGGTCGGCGAGCTGGAGCGACCACCAGGCGGCGGCCGCCGACCGGCGCAGTACCTCGGGGTCGTCGTGGCCGTCCGCGTCCAGTGCACGGTGGACGACCGGGCGGTCCTGGGTGAGGGTGCCGGTCTTGTCCACGCACAGGACGTCCATGGCGCCGATGTCGTGCAGGGCGGGGAGCCGTCGCACGATGACGCCGTGGGTACGGGCCAGGAGGGTGGCGCCGCGGGCCAGGCAGGTGGTGACGACGACCGGCAGCATCTCCGGGGTCAGCCCGACCGCCACCGCGACGGCGAAGGGGAGGGTCTCCAGTCCGCGGCCGCGCAGGGCGGCGTTGGCCATGAGGACCAGGGGCGGGGTCAGCAGCGCGAACCGGATCAGGATCCAGGAGACGCTCTGGACGGAGCGTTGGAAGCTGGTCGCCGGAGGTTTTCCGGTACGGCGGTGGGCGGCGGCGAAACGGGTGTCGCCGCCGGTCGCGGTGACCACGGCGGTGGCGCTGCCGGAGGCGACACTGCTGCCCTGGAAGCAGTACCGGGGGTCCTGGAGGACACCGCCGTCCCCGGGGTCGTCCCCCGCGGACTTCTCCACCGGTGCGGACTCGCCGGTGAGCGCGGCCTGGTGGACGGTGAGTCCGGTCGACCGCAGCAGCCGTACGTCCGCGGGGACCATGTCGCCGGGGCCGAGCCGTACGACGTCGCCTGGGACGAGTTCCTCGACCGGGATCTCGCGGGTGACCGGGGCCGTGTCCTCGTCGGCCCGGCGCTGGACCGTGACGGTGGTCGCCACCAGGCGGCGCAGTCCGGCCGTGGAGCGGTCGGCCCGGTGTTCGCCGGACGCCCGCAGGACGCAGCTCACGACGACCAGCAGGAGGATCACCGAGGCGGTGCCCCAGGCGAAGACGGCGGCCGACACCAGTCCCAGACAGAGCAGCACCGCGGTGAAGGGGTCCCGCAGACTCCGTGCGAACAGGCGGGGCCAGGAGGGGGCCCGGGCATCCGGAACCGCATTCCCACCGACCCGCGCCAACCGCTCGGCCGCCTGCCCCTCGCTCAGCCCACGCGGTCCGCTGTCCAGCCGACGGAGTACTTCGAGGAGGCTCGCGACGGGGGTGCTGCCGCCGGACGGGGAGGAGGCAGCCGGCGCGGTGTCAGGGGCGACCGGAAGCGTGGGGACGGGGGCGGGGGCAGCGGAACCCGGTGGGTCGGGAGAGGCCGCGTCGCCCGTCGGCCCGGCCTCAAGAGCAGGCGCGGCCGAGGCTGCGGCGAAGGATCCGGACGCCGACCGGACCGGATGGGCGGACATCGGATGAGCGGAGATCGGATGGGCGGACACCGCCCGATCCACCACGGCATCCCCGGACCCCGCCCCACCCGAAGCACCGGACCCCGCCCCACCCGAAGCACCAGGCGCAGCAGACGGGGCACCGTCCTCCCCCCGCGCCCCCGACCGCTCAGACACCGGCCTCGCGCAGTCGGTCCGATGCTCCGGAGGGGTTTTCCCGGGCCGTCAGCTGGCCGACCATGACGCGGACCACGGTCACGATGTCGGGGTCGTCGACGTAGTAGATCTGCCGGCGGCCCTCGCGGCGCGCCCGCACGAGGCCGGCGAGTTTCAGTTTCGCCAGGTGCTGGCTGACCGCGGGCAGCGCGCCGCCGACCCGGTCGGCGAGGTGGGTGACGTCGCTCTCGCCCTGGGACAGCGCCCACATGATGTGCAGCCGGGCCGAGGAGGCGAGCAGTCCGAACACGGCGGCCGCCTCGGCGAGCACCTCGGCCGACGGGTCCTGGAAACCGCCGACGATCTTCGCCACAGCCCTCGCCCGTCCTCTCGGGTCAACCGCATCGATCACTTCGAACCGCCGGACCAAGTGTAGGGGCGGCCCAGTGATCGTCCCGCTTCGTCCGGTACCGGTCCCTCCCCTCGTGGGGACCGGTACCGGAGGAAGCGGGTGACCGTGGGCGGAATGTGGCCGAGAACGTACGGCGCGCTGGTTGGCGTGCGGGGCGCCGGGCTGGTGGCCTGTCATGGCGTCGCCCGATGGCTGCGCCGCAGGCCATGATCCTGCCAGCCAGGGGGTCCACAGAGGAGGTTACGGTGCCGGAGGCAGTGCGTTACCGCAGGTCAGCCATATAAAGTGAGTTTTCCGGTCCGGATTCAACCGCGAGGGAAGTAAGGGGTGGAAGACCTTGAGCTCCGACTCAGGAGCGCGTACGGCCTTCGCGGAGCGTCTCGCACTGTTGTACAGAGAGGCAGGCAATCCGCCTCTCAAGCGCGTGTCCGAGGGAGTTGGCCGACTCCAGCGGGTGGACGAGCGGGGACGGCCCGTCCGGGTGTCCGCACAGCGGATCAGCGACTGGCGGCGGGCCCGCAACGTGCCCGCTCAGTTCACCGCCCTCGCGGCCGTGCTGCACATCCTCATTCCCGAGGCCCGGCGGATCAGTCCCACCCCCGTCTCGGCCGGTCTGTACGACCTCGGTCAGTGGCAGCGGCTGTGGGAGCGCGCGCTGGCGCCGGACGAGGACGAAGGCTCCCAGCCCGAGCCCCCGGTGGGGGTCTGCCCGTACCGCGGTCTGGCCTCCTACCGGCAGGAGGACGCCCGCTGGTTCTTCGGCCGGGAACGGAGCACTGAGGCTCTCGTCAAGCTGCTCCGCTCGGCGGCCGAGACCGGCACCGGCGGTCTGGTGATGCTCGTGGGCGCCTCGGGGGCGGGCAAGTCCTCGCTGCTCAACGCCGGTCTGGTGACCGCCCTTGAGGAGGACGCGCTCGGCGGTGCCGGTGCGGACGGCGGCCGCACGGTCCTCCAGCTGGTGCCGGGCGCCGACCCGCTCACGGAACTGACCTGCCGAATACCCGAGCTGAAGCCCGTCGTCTCCGCCATGGAGACGACCGGGCCGGACATCGAGCATCCCCCCGAATTCACGCACGCCGTCCGGGAAGCGGTCGCCTCGTGGGCTCAGCGCGAGGCCGCCACCGCCCGGCCGGTAGTGATCGTCGACCAGTTCGAGGAGGCGTTCACGCTCTGCTCGGACGAGACGGCCAGGCGTACGTTCGTCCGGCTGCTGCACGCCGCGTGCACGCCCGCCGGCCCGGACTCGCCCGCCCCCGCCCTGGTCCTGCTCGGCATCCGCGCCGACTTCTACGAGCGCTGCCTCGACCATCCCGAGCTGGCCGACGCGCTCCAGCACCGGCACATGGTGCTCGGGCCGCTCACCGACGGGGAACTGCGCGAGGCCGTGACGGGTCCGGCCCGGGCCGTGGGCCTGGAGCTGGAGCCCGGGCTCGCGGAGCTGATCGTGCGCGAGGTGAGTGCCGACGGTCCGCGCGGGGCGCACGACGCGGGTGTCCTGCCGTTGCTCTCGCACGCCCTGCTCGCGACCTGGCAGCGCCGCAAGGCAGGTCGGCTGACCCTGGCCGGCTATCGCGCGGCCGGCGGTATCCAGGGCGCGGTCGCGGCGACCGCCGAGCGGGCCTGGACCGGTCTGGACCCGGCGGCGCGTACGGCGGCCCGGCTGCTGCTGCTGCGCCTGGTGCGGCTCGGCGAGGACACCCAGGCCACTCGCAGGCGCGGCACCCGGCGCCGGCTGGCCGCCGAGTCGACGGACCCGGCCAAGACCGAGGAGTCCCTCGAAGCACTGGTACGCGCCCGCCTGGTGACGCTGGACGCGGAGACCGTGGAGATCACCCACGAGGCGCTGCTGACGGCGTGGCCGCGGCTGCGCGAGTGGATCGACGAGGACCGCAGCGACCATCTGCTGCGCCAGCGCATCGAGGAGGACGGCCGCTCCTGGGAGGGCTCGAACCGCGACTCCTCGCTGCTGTACCGGGGGTCACGGCTCGAACAGGCGCGCACCTGGGCGAAGTCCGCCGGGGACACCTATCTGACCCGCAGCGCGGTGGAGTTCCTGGCCGCCTCGGTCCGGCTGCGCCGGCGCACGGTCCTGATCGCCCGGGGCGCGGTGTCGGCGCTGGTCGTCCTCGCGATGGTGGCCGTCGGGGCGGCGGTGGTGGCCTGGCAGCAGCGCAACGACGCCGTGTTCGAGCAGGTCGTCGCGGAGGCGGACCGCGTCCAGTACACGGATCCGTCGCTGTCCGCCCGGATCGACCTGGTCGCGCACCGTCTGCGGCCCGACGACGAGGGCACCAACACCCGGCTGATCTCCATCGTCAACGCGCCGCTGGCCACCCCGCTCACCGGCCACACCGGTGCCGTGTACCTGACCTCGTTCAGCCCGGACGGAAAGCTCCTCGCGACCGCCGGCTACGACCGGACCGTCCGGCTGTGGGACGTCAGCGACCGCCGGCACCCCAAGGCGCTGGGCAAGCCCCTCGCCGGTGGCACGAGCTGGGTGAGCAGCGCGGTCTTCAGCCCGGACGGCAGGACGCTGGCCGGCGCGGGGGACGACGGGAAGATCAGGCGGTGGGACCTCGCCGACCCCCGGCACCCGAAGCCCCTCGGCACTCCCCTGGCCGGCCATGGCGGGACCATCTACCTGATCGCGTTCAGCCCGGACGGGCGCACGCTGGCCTCCGCCGGTGAGGACCGCACCGTACGGCTGTGGAACACGCGCGGCGCGCAGCGGCCCCCGACCGTCCTGACCGGTGCCGGTGCCGCCGTGCGGTCAGTGGCGTGGAGCCCCGACGGGCGCACGCTGGCGGCCGGTGGTGACGACGACTCGGTCCGCCTGTGGAACACCACCGACGTGCGGCGGCCCCGGGCGTACGACAGGGTGCTGAAGGGGCACACGGGTCTGGTGCACTCGGTCGCCTTCAGTCCGGACGGGACCGAGCTGGCCAGCGGCAGCGCGGACGACAGCGTCCGGCTGTGGGACGTGCGGGACCCGGCCGACCCGCGTCAGGTCGGCCCGCCGCTCACCGGTCACACCGGTCCGATCTGGTCCGTGGCCTTCAGCCCGGACGGGAGGATGCTCGCCGCCGCCAGCGCGGACAGCACGGCGAGCCTGTGGAACGTGAGCGACCCGGCGTACCCCTCGCAGGTCGGCGAGCCCCTGACCGGAAGCAGCGGCGAGATGTACGCGCTGGGATTCAGCCCCGACAGCCGTACCCTCGCGACCGGCAGCGGCGACAGCAAGGTGCGCCTGTGGTCGATCCCGGCGGGAGACCTGGTGGGCGGCAGCGGGGCGTTCCGGCGGGACGGCCAGGTGCTCGCCACCGCCGGGCGGGACGGGCGGATCCGGCTGTGGAACGTGACGGACCCGGCCCGGCCCCTGGCCCTGGGCAAGCCGTTCACCCCCGTGGTGCGCGACCCGGACTCCCAGGTGCTGTTCTCCCCCGACGGCCGCACCCTCGCGGTGCTCACCTCCGGCCGGGTCCACCTGTGGAACGTCGCCGACCCGGCCCACCCCGTCCCCTACGGCCCGGCGCTCGTCCTGCGCTCCCGGTTCATGGGCCCGGACGCCCTGGCGTTCAGCCCGGACGGACGCACCCTGGCCACCGCCTACGACAGCCACACCCTCCAGCTGTGGGACGTGACCGACCCGTCCCGTCCGGTCTCCCACGGCCCGATCGCCGGCCACCGGGGATACATCAACGGCCTCACCTTCAGCCCGGACGGCCGGACCCTGGCCAGCGGCAGCGCGGACGGCACGATCCGGCTGTGGAAGGTGACGGACCCGGCCCGTCCCACCCTGCTCGGCAAGCCGCTCACCGGGCACACCGGGCCCGTCAACGTGCTCCTCTTCAGCCCGGACGGACACACCCTGGCCAGCGGCGGCGACGACGACACGGTCCGGCTCTGGGACGTGGCCGACCCCGCGCACGCCGAGCAGGCGGGCGCCGCCCTCACCGGGCACACCGAGGCGGTGGTGTCGCTGACGTACAGCCGCGACGGTGCCAGGCTGGCCAGCGGCGGCAACGACAACACGGTCCGGCTCTGGGACGTGGCGGACCCGTCCGCGGCCGCCCCCATCGGGCAGTCGATGAGCCCCAGCGCCAAGACCGGCAGCTTTCTCACCTTCAGCCCCGACAGCCGCATGCTCGGGATCTCCAGCGGCGCGGACACCATCCGGCTGTGGGACCTCGACGTCGACGAGGCGATCGACCACATCTGCGCCACGACGGGGAACGTCCTGACCCGCCAGGAATGGAAGGAGTACCTGCCCAGGCTCTCGTACGATCCTCCCTGCGACTGAAGCGCATTACGTGATCCCAATCACAACTTCTCCCCCGGGCCGAGCACTCCGCTCCCGCTGTTCCATTTGCCTTGTTAGTCTTGGCCACGGCCCGACCGCTGGTGCATCCCCCGTCGCCAGCGGTCGGGTCTTTGCGTTCCTGATCACGTTTTACGCTGGGGCGGTGCGCATAACGATCATCACGGCCGTCCACGCCCCGTCCGCCCCCTTCCTGCCCGAGGCCTACACCTCACTGTGCGCACAGGAACTGCCCGGGGGCTGGGAGTGGCGCTGGGTGATACAGGAGGACGGCCGGACGGACGAGGTGCGCCCGTACGTCCCCGACGACCCCCGGGTGACCTTCCGTCAGGGCCGCCCCGGCGGACCGGGCGTCGCCCGCACCGTCGCACTCGCACACGCGACGGGTCCGTACGTGAAGGTCCTGGACGCCGACGATCTGCTCACCCCGGGCGCGCTCGCCCGGGACCTGGCCGCGCTGGAGGCGGATCCCGCGCTCGGCTGGGCGACCTGCCGAGCCCTGGACCGGCTCCCCGACGGCACCACGGTCGGCTCTCCCGGCGACCCCGAGGAGGGCCCGCTCGCACCCGGCGCGCTTCTCGCGCACTGGAAGGCCCACGCCGTCCCGCCGGTCGTCCCCGGAACCCTCTTCGTCCGCCGCGAACTGCTGCTCGCCCTCGGCGGCTGGATGGCCCTGCCCGCCTCCGAGGACACCGGCCTGCTGCTGGCCCTGGACGCGGTCAGCCGCGGCTGGTTCACCGCCGAGCCCGGCCTCCTCTACCGCAAGTGGGAGGGCCAGGTGACCGGACAGGCGGCGCATGTCGACACGGTGGAGCTGGGGGCCCGGTTAGCCGTGACGGAGGCGCGGGCACGAGCGCTGGCCGCCCTCGAATGGAGCCACTGACCGGGCTGGGGCCGGTCGCAAGCCTGGGGCCTGGTCGCAGAACTACGGCCCGTCGCAGGACTACGGCCGCAGGCAGGACGACAGCCGACCGCAGGGCTACAGCCGGTCGCAGAGATACGGCCGCAGGCAGAGCCACAGCCGACCGCAAGGCTACGGCCGGTCGCACGGCTGGGGGCTTGGCCGGTCCGCCCGGCTACCGGTCGAAGTCGAGGTCCAGCATGCGGATCGCGTTGCCCCGCATCAGTTTGTAGATCACGTCGTCCGCAAGCCCGGCCACATGCTCCTCGGCGACCTTCTTGGTGTGCGGCCAGGTCGAGTCGACGTGCGGGTAGTCGGTCTCGAAGGTCGCGTTGTCCACGCCGACGGTCTCGATGGCCTCGATGCCGTGCTTGTCGCGGAAGAAGCAGCAGAAGATCTGCCGGTAGTAGTACGTCGACGGCGGCTCCGGGATCAGGTCCTTGACGCCGCCCCAGGCCCGGTGCTCCTCCCAGACGTCGTCGGCGCGTTCCAGGGCGTACGGGATCCAGCCCATCTGGCCCTCGCTGTACGCCAGTTTGAGCCGCGGGAACTTCACCAGGACCCCCGAGAAGAGGAAGTCCATCATCGAGGCCATGGCGTTGTTGAAGGACAGCGAGGCCTGCACGGCGGGCGGGGCGTCGGGGGACGCGGCCGGCATCTGCGAACTGCTGCCGATGTGCATGTTGACGACCGTCCCGGTCTCCTGGCACGCGGCGAAGAACGGGTCCCAGTAGCCGGAGTGGATCGACGGCAGCCCCAGATAGGTCGGGATCTCGCTGAAGGTGACGGCCCGTACGCCCCGTTCGGCGTTGCGGCGGATCTCCGCGACCGCGAGCTCGATGTCCCACAGCGGGATCAGGCACAGCGGGATCAGCCGGCCCCCGCTGTCCCCGCACCACTCCTCGACCATCCAGTCGTTGTAGGCGCGCACACAGGCGAGCCCGACCTCCTTGTCCTTGGCCTCGGCGAAGGTCTGCCCGCAGAACCGCGGGAAGGTCGGGAAGCACAGGGAGGCCTCGACATGGTTCATCTCCATGTCCTCGATACGGGCCTTGGGGTCCCAGCAGCCCCGCCGCATCTGCTCGCGGGTGATCCCGTCGAGGGTCATCTCGTCCCGCGAGAAGCCGACGGCCGCGATGATCCGCTTGTACGGGAAGAGCTCGCCCTCGTACTCCCACCAGTCCGTGAGCTGGCCTTCCGGATCAGTGGTGAACCGGTACTTCCCGCCGACGTACGCGAGGTCCCCGATGCCGGCGGTGAGCGGCTTCGGCCCCCTGTCCCGGTACTTCGCCGGAAGCCAGGTCTCGAAGAGGTGCGCGGGCTCGATCACGTGATCGTCCACGCTGATGACTTTGGGGATGTCCCCGGTGCCCGGTCCCGTTCCGGTTCCGCTGTCGGTGGTGACGGCCATTGCCTGCCCCCTAGCCGGTATCTGATGGGTCGTCAGATTGCAGGCTAGGGGGAGGCCCCCGCATCGGCAAGGGCCGGACGGGTCGGCGCGACGCGGCTGAAGGGCCGGGCGTCAGTTGTTCCAGGTCTCGTCGTACGGGTCGTGCGGCGTCGGGACCGGCTCGGCCCGCGTGACCCGCAGGTACGGGATCGGGCCGCCGTTCACCGAGTCCTTGGTCCGCTCGGCCGTGTAGGTGCCGGTGACCTGGAGCCAGCCGTCCGGCTTGAGGACCGGCGGGACCTGCCCGGTCAGACCGACCTTGACCGGCTGGGCGTCCGCCGCGCAGCAGTTGAGGGCCATCCGGACCAGGTAGGGAGCGCCGGAGCGGTCCAGGGCGACGAACCCGGTGATGGTGATCTGCCGTCCGCCGAGGCCCCGGCCGTGCTCGTAGACGGCCCGGCCCGCGTAGTCGGCGAGACCGAGCCGCAGGGGGCCCTCGGCGGGGAGCTTCTGATAGCCGTACGCCTGCTGCAGGGCCGTACCCGTACGCATCGCGCTGTAGGAGCCGAGGGCGGGCGGGGCGACGAGGATCAGGGCGAAGAGGGGGAGGACGAGGAGCCAGGAGACGCGGGGTTCGCGGTGGACGTGCCCTTCTCCGTGGCCTTCTCCGTGGCCTTCTCCATCGACCTCTCCGTGACCTTCTCCGTGGTCCTTGTGCCGCCACTCGTACCAGGCCGTCGCCAGCGCCGTCGCGATGAGGACGACACCGGCCGCGAGGACCAGCGGGCGCAGGCCCGCCTTGACGTAACGGAGATAGAGGTCGGTGAGGCCCGCGTGCAGGAGGGCCGCGCCGAGGACGAACAGGACCGCCGACTGTGCCTGCCGGTTCACAGCATCACCAGCCCGGTCAGGACCGACACCACGATCGCCAGGGCGAGGGTGGCGGGCGCGAAGCGCAGGGCGAAGGCGCGGCCGAAGGTGCCGGTCTGCATCGCGAACAGCTTGAGGTCGATCATCGGGCCGACGACCAGGAAGGTCAGCCGCGCGGTCAGCGAGAACTGGGTGAGCGAGGCGGCCACGAACGCGTCCGCCTCCGAGCAGATCGACAGCACCACGGCGAGGGCGGCGAGCGCGAGCACGGCGATCACCGGGTTCTCCGCCGCCGTACGCAGCCACGACTGCGGGACGACGGACTTCAGGGTCGCCGCCGCCATGGCGCCCACGACCAGGAAGCCGCCCGCGTGCATCACGTCGTGCCGGACCGAACCCCAGAAGGCGGCGCCCCGGCCCTGCCCCTCGTACGCGTGACGGGCCGGCGGTTTCAGCAGGTCGGTGCGGCCGAGGCGCAGCCACAGCCAGCCCATCGCGCACGCCACCAGCAGGCTCGCGACCAGCCGGGCCACCACCATCTCGGGATCGCGCGGGAAGGCCACCGCGGTCGCCGTCAGCACGATCGGGTTGATCGCCGGGGCGGAGAGCAGGAAGGCGAGGGCCGCGGCCGGGGTGACACCCCTGCGTACCAGGGCTCCGGCCACCGGCACGGACGCGCACTCGCAGCCCGGCAGCACCGCGCCCGCCACCCCGGCCACCGGCACCGCGAGGGCGGGGTTCTTCGGCAGGGCGCGGGCGAAGAACGACGGCGGCACGAACACCGCGATCGCCGCCGACAGCAGCACCCCGAGCACCAGGAAGGGCAGCGCCTGGACGAGCACGGCGACGAACACCGTCATCCAGCTCTGCATGACCGGCGCGCCCAGCGCCCCGCGGATCGGCCCCTGGAGCAGCACCACCAGGAGCATCAGCAGGGTCAGCACGAGGGGGGAGTTCAGGCGCCGGTCGGCCTCGTCCCTCGGTGCCGGGCGCGGGTCCTCGCCGGCGTCCCGCGTGCGCGGAGGTGCTTTGGTGACGGACACGGCCGGGGTCCCTCCGGAGGTGGGGTGCTGGTTTCCCTGTCCGTGCGTACGGCGGAGAAGGTCCGATTGCTCAGTGTGCGCGACGGTTTGGGGATTTCTTGACAGAGGGTCGCCTCACCTGTCCGACGTGGCGACATCCGTCCCGGTGAGGCAGTCTTCTCCCTCGTGGGGAGCCTTCCGAACCAGAGTCCCGGGCCGCCGGGCGACGCGGCCGCGCACATGGTGGTGTGCGGGGACGACGGACTCGCGCACCGGCTGGCGGCCGAGCTCACAGGTGTCTACGGCGAGCAGGTCACGCTCGTCGTCCCGGCCTCCGAACGGACCGTGCGGCCACCGGTGGTGGTGCGGGCCCGGTCCGCGTCCGCGCTGCTCGACCGGGTGGTGACCGCGGCCGCCGGCCTGACCGGCAACGGCAACGGCGTGGTCACCGCCACCGGTGAACCCGCCAGCGGCATACGGCTGATGGAGGCCGCCGAGCCCAACGAGGCGGCGCTCACCGGGGCGGGCGTGGAACGCGCGGACGCGCTCGCGCTCGTGTACGACGACGACGAGACCAACATCCGCGCCGCCCTCACCGCCCGCCGCCTCAACCCCCGGCTGCGGCTCGTCCTGCGGCTCTACAACCGGCGCCTGGGCCAGCACATCGAGGAACTCCTCGACCAGGCCGCCACGTTGGCCGCCGGCGGCCCGGCCGACGGGACCGGCTTCGATGCCTCCACGACCGTGCTCTCCGACGCCGACACGGCCGCGCCCGCACTGGCCGCCACCGCCCTCACCGGCACCAGCAAGGTCCTCCAGACCGGCGGCCTGCTGCTGCGGGCGGTCGAACGGCCCCCGGCCGGGGCCGGGGTGAGCGCCGCTCCCGGTCTCGCCACGCTCGCCCTGCTCTCGCCGACCGACACCGCCGGGCTCGGCGGCGACCAGGGCCCGACCCTGCTCCCGGACGCGGCGACGGTGCGGGACGGCGGCGCACGTTCGACCGTCGTGCTGGAGCAGGTGTCGTACGCCGGGCCCTCGCTGCCCGACGGGCGGGGGGTGATGCCCTGGTTCGCCTCGCTGTTCTCGCGGCGGCTGCGGTGGTCGCTGGCCGGGATGGTGGGGTGCGTGGTCGCGCTCGCCGTCGCGCTGTGGCTGGTGACCGGGATCCATCCGCTGCATGCCTTCTATCTGACCCTGCTCGACCTGTTCGCGATCGACGACCCCGCGATCGGTCAGTCCGTCGGACGGCAGATCCTCCAGCTCCTTTCCGGGCTCGCCGGACTGCTGCTCCTGCCGGTGCTCCTCGCGGCGGTCCTGGAGGCCCTCGGCACCTTCCGCACCACGTCCTCCCTGCGCAAACCGCCCCGCGGCCTCGGCGGCCATGTCGTGCTGCTCGGGCTCGGCAAGATCGGCACCCGGGTGCTGACGCGGCTGCGGGAGCTGAACATCCCCGTGGTGTGCGTCGAGTCCGACCCCGAGGCCCGCGGACTGGCCACGGCGCGGCGGCTGCGGGTGCCGGTGGTGCTCGGGGACGTCACCCAGGAGGGGGTCCTGGAGGCCGCCAAGATCCACCGTGCGCACGCCCTGCTCGCGGTGACCAGCGCGGACACGACGAACCTGGAGGCCGTGCTGTACGCCCGGGCCGTGCGCCCCGACCTGCGGGTGGTGCTGCGGCTGTACGACGACGACTTCGCGACGGCGGTGTACCGGACCCTGAGGGCCGCGCACCCCCGGGCCTCCACCCGCAGCCGAAGCGTCTCCCACCTGGCGGCTCCCGCCTTCGCCGGGGCGATGATGGGCCGCCAGATCCTGGGGGCTTTCCCGGTCGAGCGGAGGGTGCTGCTGTTCGCGGCGGTGGACGTGGGCGGGCATCCCCAGCTGGAGGGGAGGACGGTGGGGGAGGCGTTCCGGGCGGGTGCCTGGCGGGTGCTGGCGCGGGAGGAGTCCGGGGACTCTCCGGGCCTGGCATGGGATCTGCCGGACACGTATGTGCTTCAGGCGTCCGACCGGGTGGTGCTGGCGGCGACCCGGCGGGGGCTGGCGGAGCTGCTGGGGCGCAGGGGACGGGAGCGGTCGGGAACATAGCCGTTCGTCGCGGACTGCGGCGCGGTGGGGGCTGGGCGCGCAGTTCCCCGCGCCCCCAGGTGGGTGCACCTGAAGTCGGCCGCGCTGTACCACCCGAAACCAGCCCCCACGCACCCGCGGCGGAATGTCCGCCGGGCTATCCCAAGTACCTCGCCGCGAAGTCCAGTTCCAGCTTCACCTGCTTGATCCGCTCGTCCACCACCAGCGAGCCGTGACCCGCGTCGTACCGGTACACCTCGTGCACCGCCCCCCTCGACTCCAGCCGCTTCACGTAGTTGTCGACCTGGCGGATGGGGCACCGCGGATCGTTGACGCCCGCCGAGATGTACACCGGAGCCTTCACCTGGTCCACGTACGTCAAGGGCGACGACGCCTCGAAGCGCTCCGGCACCTCCTCCGGCGTACCGCCCAGCAGCGTCCGGTCCATCGCCTTCAGCGCTTCCATCTCGTCGTGGAACGCCGTGACGTAGTCCGCGACCGGCACCGCCGCGATGCCCAGCGCCCACGCGTCCGGCTGGGTGCCCAGGCCGAGGAGCGTGAGGTAGCCGCCCCAGGAGCCACCCGTGAGGATCAGACGGCCGGGGTCGGCGAGGCCGGACGTGATCGCCCATTCCCGCACCGCCGCGATGTCCTCCAGCTCGATCAGGCCGACCCGGTGCTTCAGCGCGTCGGTCCACTCGCGCCCGTACCCCGTGGAGCCGCGGTAGTTGACCCGGACGACCGCGTACCCGTGGTCCACCCACGCCGCCGGGCCCGCGGCGAAGGAGTCGCTGTCGTGCCAGGTCGGGCCGCCGTGGATGTCGAAGACCGTCGGCAGCGGTCCCGTGGTCCCCGCAGGCTTCTGGACCAGGGCGTGGATCCGGCCGCCCGGGCCCTCCACCCACACGTCCTCGACCGGCACCGAACCGGGGGACCTCAGACCCGGCGGGTCCAGGACCACTTCGCCCGTCGTCGAGCGCACCGCCGACGGCTCGGCGGCCGAGGACCACAGGTACTCCACGCTGCCGTCGGGGCGGGCCGTCGCCCCGGAGACCGATCCGGGCGGGGTCGGGACCTTCTCCAGCTTGCCGCTCTCCAGGTCGTACCGGAAGAGCTCGCTGCGGGCCTCGAAGCTGTGCACGATGAGCAGACCGGTGCCGTCGGGGTACCACTCGGCGCCCACGTCACCGGGCAGGTCCAGGGCGAGGTCGCTCTCCTCGCCGGTGGCCACGTCCCACACCAGCGGCTCCCAACGGCCCCGCCGCTGATGGCCGATGAGCAGCCGGGTGTCGCCGTCGACCGGGGCGAAGCCGAGGACCTCCAGGCCCAGCTCCTCGGTGCCGCCCCGGGTGTCGTCGAGTTCGGCGACCGCCCTGCCGTCGGGGCGCACCACGCGCAGCGCCGAGTGCATCGCGTCGCCGTGCTCGGTGTGCTCGATCGCGATCAGCGAGCCGTCGTGGGAGAGGTCGCCGACGCCGGCCGACTCGCGGTGCCGGTAGATCTCCACCGGCTCCTCTCCGGTGCGCACGAGGTGGATGGAGGTGCCCTCGTCGTCGGTCGAGCGGCCCACGACCGCCGTACGGCCGTCCCGGCCCAGGGCCGCGCCCGCCGGGTAGGAGGGCTCCAGGCCCGGCGCGGCGAGCTCGTCCGCGCCGCCCTCGAAGGGCTGGCGGCGCCAGACGCCGAACTCGTCGCCGTCCTTGTCGTCGAACCACCAGATCCACGCGCCGTCCGGGGAGAGCACGCCGTCCGTGGTGCCGTTGGGCCGGTCCGTGACCTGCCGCTGGACGCCGGTGGCCCGGTCCCAGGCGTACAGCTCGTACGTCCCCGTGGCGTTGGAGACGAACAGGGAGCGGTCGGGGGCGTCCTCCGCCCAGTCGGGCAGCGACACCCGGGGCGCCCGGAAGCGCTTCTCCCAGTCCGGCATCTCGTTGTTCCGCTCGGCCGCGGCGGACCCGTTGCTCTCAGTCATGACCCCATACTGCCTGCCCTCACAGACAATCCGCAGACGAGGTCCCCAGCCTGTGGAAAACTTCTACCGGCCGCTTACCCGAACCCTGTGCGACCAGGTCGGAGGGGCCGTCCCGGGCCCGTTGTCAGTGGCGGGGTGCACACTCGTCCCCATGACCGATCTGCGTGAGACCGTGGAGCGTTTCTGGGCCCTCGCCGAGGCCCGCGACTGGACCGCGTTCGCGGACACCCTGGCCGAGGACGTCGTCTACACCCTGCCGCAGACCCGCGAGCGCGTCAGCGGACGGAAGCGGTACGTCGAGTTCAACCGGGAGTACCCGGGCGACTGGCATCTGCGGATCGAGCGGATCGTCGCCGAGCCGGACCAGGTCGTCACCTGGGCGCACGTCACGGTGGGTCTGGAGGAGATGTACGGCATCTCGTTCTTCACCGGGGACGAAAGCGGCCGTATCACCACCGTCACCGACTTCTGGCCGGAGCCGTACGAGCCCCCGGCGGGTCGTGACCACCTCACCGAGCGGTACTGACCGCTCCTGAAGACTGAGCGGGAGTACGTCCTGGGCGTGCACGTTCAAATCCAGCAGTCCCAACCCCGCGCCCCGGCGCCCCGGGGCGGCCCCGTACCGTGGGAGTGTGTACCGGTTTCTGCTGACGCCTCGCTGGTTTGGCATCAACGTCTTCCTGCTGCTCGCCATCCCGTTCTGCGTCTTCATGGGGTCGTGGCAGCTGAGCCGGTTCGAGGACCGGATGGCGGAGAGCCGGGACGCGAAGCAGTCGGTCGTCACCGACGAGCGGGAGGCCGCGCGGCCGCTGGCCGAGCTGCTGCCGGTGGACAAGGCGACCTCCGGCAAGCAGGTCACCGCGAGCGGCCGGTACGACAAGCAGCTGCTCGTCCCCGACCGGCAGGTGGACGACCGCGAGGGCTACTACGTCCTGACGCTGCTGCGCACCGACGGCGGCAAGGCCCTGCCGGTGGTCCGGGGCTGGCTGCCGGGCACCCCCGACCCGGCGAAGGTCCCGGCCGCGCCGAAGGGCGAGGTCACCGTCACCGGTGCGCTCCAGGCGTCCGAGACCCCGGGGGACAACGGCGTCAGTGCGCGGGGCGGGCTTCCCGCCGGGCAGACCTCGGCGATCAGCGCGGCCTCCCTGATCAACCTGGTGCCGTACGACGTGTACGACGCGTGGGTCACCCTCAACACCGGTGACTCCGGCATGAAGGCGGTGCCCGCGACGGCGCCCGCGGACAGCGGGCTGGACCTCAAGGCCTTCCAGAACCTCGGCTACACCGGCGAGTGGTTCGTCTTCGCCGGCTTCGTGGTCTTCATGTGGTTCCGTCTGGTGCGCCGCGAGGTGGAGTTCATCCGGGACGCTGAGCTGGGGATCGTCCCGGACGACGAACAGCGGGAACAGGGACAGCGGGACCAGGGAACGCAGGGACAGTCCCAGGAGAAGACGCCCGCCTGAAGGGCGTTCCGGCCGTCACGCCGACGGGAGCACGCCCGTCCAGTACACGACCCCCGCGCACGCGTTGGACACGGTCGTGGACACCGACGGTCCGCCGCCCTCGGCCGTGTTGCCCACCAGGACGCTGCCGTCGAGGGTGCCACCGTCCGTGAGGAGCTGGGTGGAGGTGCCGGTGTCGCCGCCGGTGGAGGAGCCCTCACCGGTGGAGGTGTCCGGGGAGGTCGTGGGGTCGGGGCTGGGGTCGGTCGAGGGTTCCGAGGTGGGACAGGTCTCGGACGGCACCCAGGCGAACTTCACGTCGTAGGAGGAGCCCGGCTGGAGCACCAGCTGGGAGACCTCCTGGGAGGGGTCGGGCAGCCCCGCCGAGGCCGCGTCACCGGACACGTGCCGCTGCGCGACGATCTTGCTGCTGTCGGCCGCGCCCTGAGCGCTCGTCGTCACGATGCCGGGCCCCGTGACCGTACAGGCGTCGCTGGAGCCGTTGGTGATGTGGAACGTGCCGTAGACCGTCCCGGAGGCGTCGGGCCCCGCGGTGCTCGCCGTGGGGGTGCCGAGCTGTGCGGCCGTACAGACCGCGGCGCTGGTGGAGGTCGTGGCCGACGGGTCGGTGCCGCTGCTCGCGCCGGTGCTCGCGCCCGCGGACTTGCCCTTGCCCTGGTCCTTCGAGCCGCCCTTGCCCTTGTCCTCGGGCTTGCCCGCGGAGCCGCCGGAGGTGGACTCGCCGCCGTCCTCCTGCTTGCCCTGGCCCGCGCCGCCCTGCATCTGGGAGGTGTGCCCGGCGTTGGAGGTGTTGGCACTGGTCCTGGTGGAGGAGACGTGCACGACGGCGGGGATCGCGGTCCCGAAGAAGAGGGCCGCGGCCGCCATGCCGACGACGGCCTGCCGCTTGCGTGCCCGCCGGGCGGGCACCGCCTTGCGCAGATGGTCCAGGGTGCCGTCACGCGGCTCCATCTCCTGGACCGCCTGGTGCAGCAGTCGTCGCAGTGCCAGCTCGTCCGAGTCGAACTCCCCCGTGGAGCTCAGATCGTCGGGGCCCTGATTCACAGTTCCGTTCCCAGCGTGCGATTGCTTGTGCTCTTGCCGCGCCGCCCAGGTCGGCTCGTGCTTGCCTTCCCTGGTCGGCTCATGCCACGCGTAAGGCTCGTGGCGCCGTCCCTCGGAATCACCCTCGCCGCTCACACCGGTTCCTCCATCGCGACCCGCAGGGCGGCGATCCCGCGGGAACCGTACGCCTTCACCGAGCCCAGCGAGATGCCGAGCGTATCGGCGACCTGGGCCTCGGTCATGTCCGCGAAGTAGCGCAGGACCAGGACCTCGCGCTGGCGGCGCTGCAGGCCCTTCATGGCCTTGATGAGCGAGTCGCGCTCCAGCTGGTCGTACGCCCCCTCCTCGGCGCTCGCCATGTCGGGCATCGGCTTGGACAGCAGTTTGAGTCCGAGGATGCGCCGGCGCAGCGCCGAGCGGGAGAGGTTGACGACCGTCTGGCGCAGGTACGCGAGCGTCTTCTCCGGGTCCCGGACGCGTTTGCGCGCCGAGTGGACGCGGATGAACGCCTCCTGGACGACGTCCTCGCAGGAGGCGGTGTCGTCGAGCAGGAGGGCCGCGAGACCCAGCAGGGAGCGGTAGTGCGCCCGGTAGGTCTCGGTGAGATGGTCGACGGTGGTTCCGGCTGCCGCGGTGTCCTCGGCGTACTCGGCTCCGTCACGCTGACTGGGTATGCGGGCGGGCCGCGCTGCGGGCATGGGGGCGATCACCGGCATGCCACCGGGCGCCCCGGGCCTGCGGGGCCGGAGGACAGCCGCGCCGCTCGGCGCGGCAGGGAAGTCGAGTACCTGAGCCACGACAGTTGGACACGCTCACCCCGGTGAGGGTTGTACGCGACCGTCCATCTTCTCTCAGGCAGCACAACTGACCGTGCGTCAAACGCGCTCATGCCCTACCCGCTCTTCCCCTGTGTCCTGAATGGCCGAGGCGTCCCCACGCCTCGCAAGCATCCCCGCACCCCTGAAAGGGCGTTCGCAAAGACGCTCCCCGCCCTTCGCACGGTTGCGGAGAGCGGGGAGGAAAATCTTCGGACGTCCTGGCGCCGGGATCAAGTGGTACGGACCATTAGTCGCACCACATGTCGCACACAGATCCTACAAAGGGTTCCGGCCATGGCCAGGACTTTTCCGGTACGCACAACTGCGTACGGCAGATCTGCCGTCGGCCGGACGTCACCCGAACTCGGCCGCGACGAGCTCCGCGATCTGCGCGGTGTTGAGCGCGGCACCCTTGCGCAGGTTGTCCCCGCACACGAAGAGTTCGAGGGCGGTGGGGTCGTCGAGGGCCCGCCGGACCCGCCCCACCCAGGTGGGATCGGTGCCGACGACGTCGGCGGGGGTGGGGAACTCGCCGGCGGCCGGATCGTCGAAGAGGACGACCCCGGGGGCGGTCGCGATGATCTCGCGCGCCTTGCGGACGGTGACCTCGCCCTCGAAGCGGGCGTGGACGGTGAGGGAGTGCACGGTGACCACCGGGACCCGCACACAGGTAACGGCGACCGGCAGCGTGGGCAGGCCCAGGATCTTGCGGGACTCGTCCCGCACCTTCATCTCCTCCGAGGACCACCCGTCCTCGCGCAGGGAACCGGCCCACGGTACGACGTTCAGCGCGACCGGCTCCGGGAACGGCCCGGTGTTGTCGCCGACGGCCCGCCGCACGTCACCGGGGTGCGTGCCGAGCTCGGTGCCCGCGACCAGGGACAGCTGCTGGCGCAGGGTCTCCACGCCAGCCCGGCCCGCGCCGCTCACCGCCTGGTACGAGGACACCACCAGCTCCCGCAGCCCGAACTCGGCGTGCAGCGCGCCCAGGGCCACGATCATGGAGAGGGTCGTGCAGTTGGGGTTGGCGATGATCCCGCGCGGCCGCTTGCGGGCCATGTGCGCGTTGACCTCGGGCACCACGAGCGGCACCTCCGGGTCCATCCGGAAGGCGCCGGAGTTGTCCACGACGACGGCACCGCGTGCGGCGGCGACCGGCGCCCAGTGCGCGGCCACCTCGTCGGGTACGTCGAACATGGCGACGTCGACCCCGTCGAAGGCCTCCTCCGACAGGGCGACCACCTCGACCTGCTCCCCGCGCACGGCCAGCTTGCGGCCGGCCGAGCGCGGGGAGGCGATCAGTCGGATCTCGCCCCAGATGTCCGCGTGCTGGGACAGGATCTGGAGCATGACCGTGCCGACGGCCCCGGTCGCGCCTACGACCGCGAGCGTCGGACGTACGGTCATCGGCCGGTGCCTCCGTAGACCACGGCCTCGTCGCTGTCGGAGTCGAGCCCGAAGGCGCTGTGCACGGCGCGGACGGCTTCGTTGACGTCGTCGGCGCGGGTGACGACCGAGATGCGGATCTCGGAGGTCGAGATCAGCTCGATGTTCACGCCGGCGTCAGACAGGGCGGTGAAGAAGTCGGCCGTGACGCCCGGGTTGGTCTTCATACCCGCGCCGACGAGGGAGATCTTGCCGATCTGGTCGTCGTAGCGCAGCGAGTCGAAGCCGATGCCGGACTTGTTCTTCTCCAGGGCGTCGATGGCCTTGCGGCCCTCGGCCTTGGGGAGCGTGAAGGAGATGTCCGTCAGCCCGGTGGAGGCGGCGGAGACGTTCTGCACGATCATGTCGATGTTGATCTCGGCGTCCGCGATCGTGCGGAAGATCACCGCGGCCTCACCCGGCTTGTCCGGCACGCCGACGACCGTGACCTTGGCCTCGGAGGTGTCGTGCGCGACACCGGAGATGATGGCCTGCTCCACCTGCTTGTCCCCTTGCTCGATCGGCTCACTGCTCACCCACGTGCCCTGCAGCCCGCTGAAGGACGACCGGACGTGGATCGGGATGTTGTAGCGACGGGCGTACTCCACACAGCGGTGGAGCAGCACCTTCGAGCCCGAGGCGGCGAGCTCCAGCATGTCCTCGAAGGAGATCCAGTCGATCTTCTTCGCCTTCTTGACCACCCGCGGGTCGGCGGTGAACACGCCGTCGACGTCGGTGTAGATCTCGCACACCTCGGCGTCGAGGGCGGCCGCGAGCGCCACGGCGGTGGTGTCGGAGCCACCGCGCCCGAGCGTGGTGATGTCCTTCTTGTCCTGGCTGACGCCCTGGAAGCCGGCGACGATGGCGATGTTGCCCTCGTCGAGGGCCGTACGGATACGGCCCGGCGTGACGTCGATGATCCGGGCTTTGTTGTGGACCGAGTCGGTGATGACGCCGGCCTGGCTGCCGGTGAAGGACTGGGCCTCGTGGCCCAGGTTTTTGATCGCCATGGCCAGCAGCGCCATGGAGATACGCTCCCCGGCGGTCAGCAGCATGTCGAACTCCCGCCCGGCAGGCATGGGAGATACCTGCTCGGCGAGATCGATCAGCTCGTCCGTCGTGTCGCCCATCGCGGAAACGACGACGACCACCTGGTGGCCGTTCTTCTTCGCTTCGACGATCCGCTTGGCGACGCGCTTGATGCCCTCGGCATCGGCTACGGAGGAGCCTCCGTACTTCTGCACGACAAGGCCCACGTGCGCTCCTCGCTCAGTCCGTGTGTGTCGGCTCAGTTTAACGAGCGCCCGAAATCCACCCCCGCGGTATCGCATCGTGAGATTCGGACGCCCAGGTCAGCGCATGCCCATTCGCGGACCTCGGGAAAAGTGCACCGTGTCACATGACGATGTGAGACCCAGGTGACAGCTGTGAATTAAGTTTCAAGGATTAGGGTGCCGCTGTGCGCGTACTCCTGGTGGAAGACGATGAGCCGGTCGCCCAGTCCCTGAGACGGGGTCTGATCCGGTACGGGTTCGAGGTCGAGTGGGTCTCCACCGGCGCGGCCGCCCTCGGCCACGAGGGCCCCTACGACGTCGTCCTCCTCGATCTCGGGCTGCCCGACACCGACGGCCTCGACGTGTGCAGGGCGCTGCGCGAGCGCGGTGACGTGCCGATCATCGTGATCAGCGCGCGCAGCGACGAGACGGACCGGGTGGTCGGCCTGGAGCTCGGCGCCGACGACTACGTGACCAAGCCGTTCGGGGTCCGGGAGGTCATCGCGCGGATACGGGCCGTGATGCGACGCGCGCAGCCCCGTACCGAGGTCGCCGCGGCGGGTCCCGACACCTACGGCTCCCGTCTGAGCATCGACCGCAAGGCCGCCCGGGTCCGTCTCGACGGCGAGGAGGTGCCCCTGGCACCCAAGGAGTACGACCTGCTGGCCTTCCTCACCGAGGAGCCGGGCGCGCTGATGTCGCGCGAGCAGATCATGGAGGCGGTCTGGGACGCGAACTGGTTCGGGCCGACCAAGACACTGGACGTGCACGTGGCGGCGCTGCGGCGCAAGCTCGCCGGGGCGGTCGTCATCGAGGCCGTCCGGGGTGTGGGCTTCCGGCTGGAGATCGTCAAGGACACCGGGGCCTCATGAACCGGCAGCTCATCCGGAGTTACATCCTGCTGGTCGCGGTGGCCATCTTCCTGTTCACCGTCCCGGTCGCCTTCACGCTGACCGAGCAGCTGCGGGACGACACCCGGCAGTCGGTCCTGCGCGAGGCGAACACCATGGCGCTGCTGCTGAGCAACGGCACCAGCACCTCGTGCGAGGCCCTGACCGAGGTGGCCACGGCGTACGGCGACGTCCAGGCGACCCCGACCGCCGACTGTGACCCGAAGCTGCCGAAGCCCGTCGCGGACGCGGCGCTGACCCGGGCCGTGCAGAAGAACAGGGCCACGACGGACTGGGGTTCGGACTTCGTCTGGGGCAAGCACCTGACCGTCACCGTCCCCGCGAAGGGGCACGCGGCCGTACGGATCGTCTACTCGACCTCGGACATGACCACACGGCTCTGGCAGATCTGGGGCTTCCGGGCCGGACTCGCCGTGCTCGTCCTGGGAGCGGCCGCCGCGATCGGCGCGTTCGCCGCCCGCAGGATCACCGCCCCCCTGCGCGAACTCAACTTCATGGCCAGCAAGTTCAGCGACGGCGACCTGACCGCGCGCTCCCCGGTGACGGGCCCGCCGGAGACGCAGACGCTGGCCCGCACCCTGAACCAGGGCGCGGAACGTCTGGACACACTGGTGGCCTCGCAGCGCATCTTCGTGGCGGACGCCTCGCACCAGCTCCGCACCCCGCTGACCGCGTTGCGCCTGTCGCTGGACAACATCGCGGACGGGGTGGACGACGAGTTCGTCCGGGAGGACGTGGAGCAGGCGACGGCGGAGGTGGTTCGCATGAGCCGCCTGGTCAACGGCCTTCTCGTGCTCGCGCGGGCCGAGGCGAAGGTGACGGCCGCGGAGCCGTTGCCGCTCCGGGAGATCGTGGAGGAACGGCTGACGGTGTGGAGGCCGGCCGCCGACGAGCGCGGAGTCACCATCGCGCTCAGGGGGAGTGGTGTCGACGACCGGCCGTCTGTGCTGGCCAGCCCCGGTCATCTGGACCAGGTGCTGGACAACGTGCTCTCGAACGCCCTGGAGGTCTCGCCCGACGGCGGACGGATCACCGTCGAGATCGAGCCCCGGGCGGACACGGTGGTGCTGTCGGTACGGGACGAGGGACCCGGCATGTCCGACGCCGACAAGTCCCGCGCCTTCGACCGCTTCTGGCGCGGCCAGGGCCTGACCGGACGCTCCGGCTCCGGCCTCGGCCTCGCCGTCGTCAAGCAGCTGGTGACCGACGACGGCGGAGCCGTGACGCTGGCGGACGCGCCGGGGAGCGGGCTGAAGGTGGAGATCAGCCTTCGGGCATCACCGAGGAGTGGTGGTTGACGATCTTCCACACACCGTTCTCCTTCTCGTACGTGTACGAGTAGCGGGCCTCGACGACACGCTTGGCGCCGCTCTTCGGGTCGGTGAGCGTGAACTCGTAGACGCCGGTGTCGATCGCGGAGTTGCTGTCGAGGACGTTGACGATCGTCTGGATCTTCTTGCCGACCGGCTTGTTCGGGAGGAAGTGCTCGAAGTAGTCGACGATCTGCGCGTGGTTGGTTCTGACCTTGTTGGAGACGGTGGGCAGCAGGACCGCGTCCTTGGCGTACAGGCTCGCCACCTTGTCGGGGTCACCGGTCTTCAGGGCCGCGTTCCAGGTGGTGAACAGGCCCGCGATCTCCTTCTTGGTGGGCTTCTTCGCGGCGTCCGTCCCTGCGGTGGCGACGACGGTACCGACGGTTCCCACGGCGACGATCGCGGTCGCGGTGACGATGGCTGCGCGCTTGGTTATGGAACGACGGTTCATCGCTGTCTCCAGTGCGGTGAGAGGCTGTGCTGTGAAGTGACTCCAGCCTCTCTTTTCGCTGGTTAGAGCCCGTGCAGCCGAGATACAGGGCAGAGACAGGGGTTACCCAATTCACGCTGGGTGACGTTTCCGTGACAGGTGAGGTGCTGGACGGTACGGGAGTTCGTACCGAACGCGATGTTCTACGGCGTGATCGTGAACGCCTTCTCGGTGGTCGCGTTCTTGCTCGCGGACGTGTCCGGGTTCGCACTTGACCGTGATGACCTGTTCGTACGGGTCGTCGGTGACGCTCAGGAACACCTGCCCGCGACCAGGGCCGCCTGGCGGGCGGTGTCCTGAAGCCGGTCACCGGCCGCGCTCACCGGGCCGCCCGCGTGCCGGTGCCGTAGGTGTGCGGGTCGACGGGCCGCTCGGCCTTGGGCAGTTGGGCGACGACGAGCCGGTAGGAGTCGGTGACGAGCTCCCGGACGAGCTCCTTGTCGACGCCTTCTCCGCCCTCCACGGTGATCCAGTGCTTCTTGTTCAAGTGATAGCCGGGGGTGATCTGGCTGTACTGCTCCCGCAGGGCGTGGGCCTCGCCGGGGTCCGCCTTGAGGATCACCACGGGCCGCCCCGGGACCTCGGTCATCAGCATGAACACCTTGCCGCGCACCTTGTAGACCTCCCAGTCGGGGCCGAAGGGGTGCTCCAGGTGGGCTCCGGGGAGTTCCTCCGCGCAGTCGGCGGCGGTCTTGTGCAGGGCCGATCCGTTCATGGGGCGTTGCCTTCCTCAGGTGGTGACGGACTGTTGCTTCGAGGAATGTGGAGGGCGCGCCGCGCGGGCGCGGTGGCGCGTCCATCCTTCCGCCGCAGCCGACCGAAAGGGCGGTAGGCTGCGGACACGTGATGGTCGACATGCGACACCCCGATCCGAGTGGAAGCGCGGCCGGTCCGGCTGTGGTTCCGCTGTTCGGTTTCCAGCCCCCGGTCGGTACCCCGTACGGCCTTGAGGTGAGCACCGTCGAGGACTTCTTCGCCCACCACGACGACTGGCCGTGGAACCCGCCCCGTCCGGGCCGCGCCACCTTCCACTACCTCATCGCCGTCACCGAGGGCGAGCTGCGGCACGACGTCGACCACGTCACGCGGACCGTCACCCCCGGCCAGTGGCTGTGGGTGCGCCCCGGACACGCACAGTGCTGGCATCCGCCCGGCACGGCCCGCGGCCCGTTCATCCTGTTCGAACCGGACGTGCTACGGCCCGACCTCGCCCGTCTCCTGGCCCCGCTCACCGCGCACGCGGCCCCTGCCGTGCTCAGCCCGCACCCCGACGACACCGCCTGGCTCCAGCAGACCGCACTCCAGCTCCTGGACGAACACCGCGCACTGGGACGCCGCCCCCTCGACATCCACCACGCCCTGCGGCGCAGCCTGCTCGAATCGCTGCTGCTGCGCCTGGCCAACTCCCCGGGCATCGCCCCCACCGGGCCGGCCGCGGCCGGCCCGGGCCGCGCCGACAGATACCGACGCTTCCTGGACGCCTTGGAGCTGCACTTTCGCGAGCTGCACCAAGCCGCGGACTACGCCGAGTTGCTCGGCTGCTCGGTCCGCACCCTCAGCCGTGCCGCCCGGGACGCCACCGGCAAAGGAGTACGTGAACTCATCGACGAGCGGCGTCTCCTGGAAGCCCGACGCCTGCTGGGAGCTGCCCGGTGGGATGCCCGGATGGTGGCCGTCCACCTGGGCTTCAGTGATCCCGCGAACTTCGGCCGCTTCTTCCGCGACCGCACCGGCCTCACCCCGGCCGCCTTCGCGGCCCGCGCAGCCAGGACCGACGCGTGACGGAAACGCGGCGGACGTCGACGGCGCCGGCGTTCTCCTCAAGCCGCTTGGTGCAGTGATCGCCCGCAAAATCGACCGGCTCCGCCAGGCGCGGCAAGCCGGACAGCTTGACCCCGCCTGGGACCCGGCCGAGCTCAAGTCGAGGGATCCGGGCTCAGTAGTCCAGGACGACGACGTGCTTGCCCGGCGTGGTGCCGGACTCGACGTCGGCCTGGGCGTCACGGACCTGTTCCAGGCCGTGGTAGACCTTCGCGACCGGGACGTTGAGGCGTCCTGCGGCGATGGCCTGGAGCTGGTGGGCGAAGATGTCGGCCGGGAGGTCGGCGGCCTGACCGCCGTAGGACGTCAGCCGCACCCCGCCCGGGATCATGAACGGGCTGAAATCGGGGATCGTCCACTGGCCCGCCAGGGCTCCGGTGAAGCAGACGGTGCCGTGCCGGCGGACGGTGCGGAGGGTGTCGGCGAGGACCGAGCAGCCCACCAGCTCCAGTACGGCGTCGACACCCTCCGGCATCAGCTCGCGCACCTGGTCGGCGATCGTGCCGCTGTCGACGAGGGGATGGTCGACGCCCGCGGCCCGCAGGTCCCCGGCCCGTTCCGGGCTGCGGGTGGTGGACAGCACGGTGGCTCCGAGGTCCTTCGCGATCGTGGCCGCGCTCAGCCCGACCGTGGAGGTGCCGCCGCGGATCAGCAGCGTCTGCCCGGCCTTGAGATCCAGGCCGGTGGTCAACGATCCGTAGGCGGTCTGGAACATCTCCGGCAGCGCACCGACGACCTCCCACGGCAGGCCGGACTCAAACGGGATGACCTGCGCCGCCGGGACGGTCACGTATTCGGCGTACGCGCCGTCGTACGAGCGGCCCATGCCGCCCATCATCGTGGCCACCTGCTGTCCCGGCCGCAGCCCGCTGTCCTCGTCAGCCTCATCGACCACGCCGACGCCCTCGATGCCGGGCACACGCGGGTAGCTGACCTCCGCGTCCGACTCGCCCTCGCGAGTGGTGACCTCGGACTCGTTGACGCCGAACGCCTTCACCCTGATCCGCACCCAGCCGGGCTTGCGCACGGGCACCGGCACATCCTGGATCTCCAGTGCGTCCAGGCCGCCGGGCCGCGTGACGACGACCGCCCGCATCGTCCCCGGTGCGGCGTCGCCGGCTGCTGTCGGATGGCTCATGCCGAGCTCCTTACTCTGTTCGCCCCCTGGTGCGCTGTTCCGGGTCGCCCCGTGACCGTCACGGGCGGGCGATGTTCTCGAACAGGTCGAGGACCTCCTGGTAGTGGGCGCTGGGCTCGTAGGGAAGGTTGCCGACACTTCCCGAGGTGGGCCGGTCCGTGACGGCGGGCCACAGGCGGGTCTGCTCGCCGGTGACGAAGTCGAGCACGATGTCGCGGATACGCGTGTCACGGTCGGCCTGTTCGGGGCTGCGTCCCGGCCGTTCCTGGCCGACCAGGGCGTACATCTCGGTGCCGTGCACGGCGGGCGCGCCCTCGGCGGGCCCGATCGCGAGGAGATGGGCGTTGCCGCCCGCGGCGGCGTGGGCCAGCGCGCCACGGGCCGCGGGGAGCGTGAAGATGTAGTCCGTCAGGGACGCGGCGCGGACCTCGGCAGCGGTGCGGCCGCCCTGGTCGTAGATGTCGACGATCTTCCTGGCGCGGGAGTGGGGAATGCGCCACCCCGCGAACTCGTCGGTGACGCGCTCGACGGTGTGCGGGTCGAACCGGTCGAGGTCGTTCGCCACCCACCAGCCCATCTCGTCACTGGCCGTGCTCAAAAGGACGTCGATGTCCCGGTGCGAGCCCGAGGCCAGGACGTCCAGGGGGTGGGCGTGCACCACCGAGCCGGGCTGTCCGGCGTCCAGGACGACACCGAGACTCTTGTTGTCCATCCCGCCACGGACTCCGAGATCCGTCGGACAGACCTTGCGCAGGGCGGCCACCAGGGAGGCCGCGTCGAGATCGATCAGCTTGTCAGGGTTGCCCGCGACACCGAGTTCGGTGACGAACCGATGCGCGAGCTCCTCGGCCCACCACGCCGGGACGAGACGCGAGGGCGCGCCGGAGAACCCGGCCAGCCGCCGGTACAGGCCGTCCGCGGAGGACGCCCCGAGCAGCCCGAGAGCGGAGTAGGCGCCCGCACTGTGGCCGAAGACCGTGACCTCATCCGGGTCGCCACCGAAGGAGGCGATGTTCTGCCTGACCCAGGTGAGCGCAGCGATGACGTCCTGCAGACCCAGGTTGCCGGCCTCGGCGAGCCGCCCGCCGTACTGCGACAGCGACAGCGCGCCCAGTGCGCCGAGCCGGTAGTTGACCGACACGCTCACCACGCGCCCCGACGCGGCGAGACCGGCGCCGTTCGAGGTGATCTGCGTGTTCGCGCCGTACTCGAATCCGCCACCATGGATGTACACGGCCACCGGAAGCGCCTTCCCGGCCGGCTGCTCCGGAGCCCACACGTTCAGATTCAGGCAGTCCTCGCCCATCCCGCTGTCCGCTTCGAGCCAGTCGCCGGCATCCGGCTGGACAGAGACGACGCCCTTGCGGTCGTAGGGGCGGTCCGGATCGAAGTCCGCGACCACGGGGCGGCGGTACCGCTCGGCGGTGGCGTACGGGATTCCCCACCAAGACCGCACCCCTGGTGCAGTCGGAGCCTTGGGCGCGGTCGCGGTCATGGCGTGAGATTCCTTCCGGTCGGTCGGGGTGGTTCGCGCGGCGTGTCGGCGGCTTGATCGCTCGCGATGACGCACTCCAAGCATTCCCTGGGCTCCGGCAAAGTGCCGTGCAGACAGGTGTCACCTGATGGTCACCAGGTGACACCTCTCCCCACCTCCTTCTCGTTACGGCGGCGCGGGGCGTCGCCGTGTCGGGTGTGCTGGGGCGCGGAGTGCCCGCACAGCCGGCGACGGAGTGGAGATGCGAACAGGTGTGCGTGTGTGGACGTTCCGGCTGCGGGTGTCGTCGAGTGCCGAGCGTGCAAGACAAGAAATCCGCCCGTGCGATGCCGGCCCGGGCTGGTCTCAACCCGGCTGGTGCTGATGGCGCGAGACCCGGCGGGACGCCGTTCCGCCAGGCAGCCTGAGCCGGGAATCCCCCTGGTCCACGAGGGGGAGGATTCAGACCCGTCCTCCGAACAACGCCGCCATCCCGTGGTCCAGTTCTGCCCCCACCGTCTCCTCGCCCGCGGCGACGACCGTGTACGTGCGGGCCAGGAAGCGGGTCAGGTCCGCGGTGGTGAACCTGAGGACGGCGACGCCCTGCGCGGCATGGAATTCCACATAGGTGTGGGCCGGACCGGCGGGGCGGACTCGGACGTTGCCGAGGCCGGCCGACGCGCGCAGCCCCCCGCCCAGCAGGACGCGGGCGAACGTCCACGTCGTGACCTCGCCGTCGACCGTGACATGGGGCGGGAAGTCGATGTGCACGGCCAGCGGATCGGCGGAGGTGTAGCGCAGGGTCGCGGGGATCGCGATCTCCTGGTCGGTGGCCGTGATCAGGCGGGCGCCTGTCGGCTGCTGGAGGGTGACGTGCATGCGGGGCTCCAAGTCGGCGAGGGGCACGGGCAGCCGGGTGTGGCCGTTGTGCAGTCAGACCACCCCAGGTGCCCGCGCATTACGCCGTTGCAGAAGTCTTCTTGTATGACCCGCGTCACACCGTGACTACTGCGGGGACCGCAGCCCCAGCGGACCGGCGATCTCCTCCACCATCACCCTGCCCGCCTCGATCTCCAGCGTCTCGTCGCCCATCGCCTGGTCGGTGTCGAGGCCGTCCAGTTCCGCCAGGGGCTGGTTCAGGCGGACATGGGCCACGATCGACTGGAGCGCGCGCAGGGTCGCGGACGCCGTGGACCCCCAGTTGGAGAAGTAGGAGAACTGCCACCACCACAGGGCCTCCGAGGTGCGGCCCGCGCGGTAGTGGGCCATGCCGTGGCGCAGGTCGGTGATGACGTCGGTCAGGTCGTCGGAGATACGGGCCGGGACCGGCGCCTTGCGGGGCTCGTAGGGGTCGAAGACCTCGGAGTAGACGTCGATCGGGTCCAGCAGCCGGGCCAGGTTCTCGCGGAGTTCGTCCACGTCGGCGTCCGGGCCCGTGTCGGGCTCGTAGCGCTCGTCGGGGACGATGTCCTCGTGGGCGCCCAGGCGGCCGCCGGCCAGCAGGAGCTGGGAGACCTCCAGGAGCAGGAAGGGGACGGCGGAGTCGGGTTCGTCGCCCTTCGCCACCTCCATGACGGCCACCAGGAAGCTCTCGACCTGGTCGGCGATCTGGACCGCGAAGTCGTCGGGGTCCTGGGCAGTCTCGTGCAGTGTGGCGTCAGACATCTAGAAGTCGTCTCCCCTCGAAGGCGCGGCCGAGGGTCACCTCGTCCGCGTATTCCAGGTCGCCACCCACCGGGAGGCCGCTGGCCAGGCGGGTGACCTTGAGGCCCATGGGCTTGATCATGCGGGCGAGGTACGTCGCTGTGGCCTCGCCCTCCAAGTTCGGATCGGTGGCCAGGATCAACTCCGTGACCGTCCCGTCGGCCAGCCGCGCGAGAAGTTCTCGTATCCGCAGGTCGTCCGGACCGACGCCCTCGATCGGGCTGATGGCGCCGCCCAGGACGTGGTACTTGCCACGGAACTCCCGGGTGCGCTCGATCGCGACCACGTCCTTCGGCTCCTCCACCACGCAGATGACGGAGAGGTCGCGGCGAGGGTCTCGGCAGATGTTGCACAGCTCTTCCTGCGCCACGTTGCCGCAGGTCGCGCAGAAGCGGACCTTCGCCTTGACCTCCATCAGGCACTGCGCGAGACGCCGTACGTCCGTCGGCTCCGCCTGCAGGATGTGGAAGGCGATCCGCTGGGCGCTCTTGGGACCGACGCCGGGCAGCCGCCCCAGTTCGTCGATCAGGTCCTGGACCACGCCTTCGTACAACGGACTGCCGTCCTTCCTGGGTTCCTTGCGATACGTACGCTAGTTGGCCGACACCCGCCAAAGAAAGACGGGCACCGTGAAAGACGGGGCCCCTCCTAGAACGGCAGCCCGGGGATACCGCTGCCACCGCCGCCGAGGCCCTGGGCGAGCGGGCCGAGCTTCTGCTGCTGGAGGGTCTGGGCGTTCTCGGTGGCCGCCTGTACGGCCGCCACGATCAGGTCGGCGAGGGTCTCGGTGTCGTCCGGGTCCACCGCCTTCGGGTCGATCTTCAGCGCACGCAGTTCTCCGGCACCGGTGACGGTGGCCCTCACCAGACCGCCGCCCGCCTGGCCGTCGACCTCGGTCCTGGCGAGTTCCTCCTGCGCGTTCGCCAGGTCCTGCTGCATCTTCTGGGCCTGCTGGAGCAGCTGCTGCATGTTGGGCTGGCCACCACCGGGGTTCACGATCAGCTCCTGTGTCGGTACGGCTTTTTGGGCGAGGTTTTTCCTCCCTGGCACGAGCCTACGTGGTCGGGACGGGCGTCGCCCCAGCACTCTTTCGAGTGAGTCGACCTGGAGTCCTATACCTGATCAAGGCCCTCTTCCGAGCGGAAAAGCAACCAAAGCACCCCCTTCGCCACCCATTGGGCGGTAGGAAGGATCCCCGCACATCAGCATCAGGCGTCACGCAGGGTGACCGATCAGTAGGGAGCGCCGGGTGGGTCAGCCGGAGATGCAGCCCGAGGGCCCGCCTCAGGACGGACGGGCCGATCTGGCCGGGCGGTCGTTTCCGCTCGGCGACTGGGGCGAGCCCGCCGTACGGCTGGACGAGCTGTACCGGTGGGTGGAGCACGGGGCGCTGGAGACGGCGTCCTGGTATCTCGCGGACCGGGTGGGGAAACGGCGCTGTGCGCGGGCCCTGCGGGGCGGGGCCGCGGTGGGGGCGGTGACCGGGGCTGTGCTGCCGTTGGTGGGGCTGACGGGGGTGGTGGGCGCCGAGCTCGCGCCCTGGGGCTATCTGGCCCTGCTCCTCGCGGTGGCCTGCGTGGCCGTGGACCGCTTCTTCGGTGTGACCTCCGGCTGGATAAGGGACGTGGCCACCGCCCAGGCCGTGTTGCGCCGCCTGCAGGCCCTCCAGTTCGACTGGGCCTCGGAGAGCGTCCGCGAGGTGCTCGGCCCGACGGAGGGCACGGCCGCCGAGGCCACCGAACGCTGCCTGGGCGTCCTGCGCCGTTTCTCGGAGGACGTGACGGAGCTGATCCGGGTGGAGACGGCCGACTGGATCGTGGAGTTCCGCAACGGCTCCGCGCCGATGGGCATCCAGGGCGCGGTGACGTCCGGGGGACGCCAGGACCCCGGCAGCGCTCAGGGACGCTTCCCCCTCCCCCCGGGCCCGCCGGCCCGCCCGAACATGCCCCGGCAGCGGCCGCCGGAGCCACGGTGAGCCGGCTCGAGGCGGCCCTCGGGACAGTCCTCGGCTCAGTCCTCGGCTCAGTCCTCGGCACAGCCCGTCAGCCGCACAGCCCCGCCGCCCGCTGAGGCGAAGTGCGCGTGACGTTCAACCGACGTACCCGGAAGGGGACTTCAGGGTGAGGCCGGAGGGGCCGTCGGCGCCGCGCCGGGGCTCTCGTCGTCCAGGACGGCGTAGACCGAGCCGCCGGCGCCCAACGCCACCACGAGCGCGACCGCGAGGAGCGCCAGCGTGACGGCACGGCTGCGGTCCCCCGGCTCCGGATCGCTCTCCCACCGGTACGGCGTCATATGGGTACCGGGCGAGAGGCTCTCCCGGGCGTGGCCCCGCCCCGCCCCGTCCGCCGGGTCGGCGGAGCCGTGTTCCTCCATGGCAGGCCCTCCCCCGAGACCGTGCGCCCGCACACCTGCGCGGCAGAACCAGTGTCTACGTCCGTCCGCCGTCCGTCGAGATCTGATCGAGCACCTTGGAGAGCCGCTCCAGCACCCCTACGGCCTCGGCGAGTTCGGCCTCCCCGAAGGCCTCCGCGAGCCGGTCGGCGAAGGCCGCGTGCCCCGGGTCGATCCGCCGCACGGCGGCCCGTCCCTCCTCGGTCGGCGCGAGGAGCTTGGCGCGCCGGTGGGCGGGATTGGGCCGGTACGCGGCCAGCCCCCGCTCCACCAGCAGATCGGCGATCCGCTGCACACTCTGCCGGGTGATGCCCATCTCCCGGGCGATCCCGGCGACCGGAAGCGGCTCCGGGAGCACCGCGCCGAGCACCTGCCACCAGGCCGCGGTGAGAGCGGCGGGGCGGGCCAACTCCTCGGCGACAGCGAGGAATTGGCCATTCAGCCGGAACACCCCGAGCGCACTGCGGCTGAGCAGCTCCTGCCGCTCCCGGCTCACCGCGCGGCTGCCTTCTCCAGCACGGCGTACGCCTCGGGGTCGGAGTCGTGGAACAGCCGGTACCAGGCGTCCAGCACCTCGCCCTCGTAGACCCCGAGCAGCCGGAAGATCTCCCGGGCGAACGCGACGGGCTCGGTGGGTCCGGCGGTGATCAGCCCGCCGTCGGTCACGGCGTCCGCCTCGACGTACCGCGCGCCGCCGCCGTACCCGGTGGCCGCCAGATAGAAGGACACGGCGCCGGTGTGCTTCCGGTCGTCGAGCAGCCCCTCGCGCGCGAGCCCCGCGGTGGCCCCGCAGATCGCGGCGACGGGAACCCCGGCGTCGAGGAACTCCCGCGCCGTGCGGGCGAAGGGGGCGAGGTCGTCGGAGGTGTCCCAGAGGTCGGCGCCCGGAAGGATCAGCAGGGAGCTCTCGGAGGGCCGTACGTCGTCCAGGGCGCATTCCGGCTGCACTCGCAGGCCCCCGATGGACGTCACCGGCTCGCGGGCCGGGCCGACCGTGCGGATCTCGTACCCGGCGCGGGCGAGATAGGCCGTGGCGTGTCCCGTCTCCCAGTCGGCGTAGGTGTCGTACACGGCGTGGTGCACAGGTTTGGCATTCATGACAACATGCTGTCATTTCGACAGCAGGCTGTCAACTGCTGGACCCTGGACAACCTGTCGCGTAATGCCCCCGTCCGCAGACAGGACGCCGATACCGCTTCCGCATCGCGGACATTTACGCTCACTCGTATGACCCCTCAGCCACACCCCGAGGTCGGCGCCGCCGTGAAGGCCGCGGACCGTGCTCATGTGTTCCACTCCTGGTCCGCGCAGGAGCTCATCGACCCGCTGGCCGTCGCCGGTGCGGAGGGCTCGTACTTCTGGGACTACGACGGGAACCGCTATCTCGACTTCACCAGCGGGCTCGTCTACACCAACATCGGCTACCAGCACCCGAAGGTCGTCGCCGCGATCCAGGAGCAGGCGGCCAAGATGACGACCTTCGCGCCCGCCTTCGCCATCGAGGCCCGGTCGGAGGCGGCCCGGCTGATCGCCGAGCGGACGCCCGGGGACCTGGACAAGATCTTCTTCACCAATGCCGGCGCGGACGCCGTGGAGCACGCCGTGCGGATGGCCCGGCTGCACACCGGGCGGCCCAAGGTGCTGTCCGCCTACCGCTCGTACCACGGCGGCACGCAGCAGGCCGTCAACCTCACCGGAGACCCGCGGCGCTGGGCCTCCGACAGCGCCTCCGCCGGGGTCGTGCACTTCTGGGCGCCCTTCCTGTACCGGTCCCGCTTCTACGCCGAGACCGAGGAGCAGGAGACCGCGCGGGCGCTGGAGCACCTGGAGACCACCATCGCCTTCGAGGGCCCCGCCACCGTCGCCGCGATCATCCTGGAGACCATTCCAGGGACCGCCGGAATCATGGTCCCGCCGCCCGGCTACCTCGCCGGTGTCCGCGAGATCTGCGACAAGTACGGGATCGTCTTCGTCCTGGACGAGGTCATGGCCGGGTTCGGGCGCACCGGTGAGTGGTTCGCCGCCGACCTCTTCGACGTCACGCCCGACCTCATGACCTTCGCCAAGGGCGTCAACAGCGGATACGTGCCGCTCGGCGGTGTCGCCATCTCGCAGAAGATCGCCGATACCTTCGGCAAGCGGCCGTACCCCGGCGGGCTCACCTACTCCGGGCACCCGCTGGCCTGCGCCGCCGCCGTCGCGACGATCAACGTCATGGCGGAGGAAGGGGTCGTCGACAACGCCAGGCACCTCGGTACGGCCGTTCTGGAGCCCGCGCTGCGGGAGCTCGCCGAGCGGCACCCGAGCGTCGGCGAGGTGCGCGGTGTCGGCATGTTCTGGGCGCTGGAGCTCGTGAAGAACAAGGAGACCCGCGAGCCGCTCGTGCCCTACAACGCGGCGGGTGAGGCGAACGCCCCGATGGCCGCGTTCGCGGCCGCGGCGAAGAAGCAGGGCCTCTGGCCGTTCGTCAACATGAACCGGACGCATGTCGTGCCGCCGTGCAACGTCGGCGAGGCCGAACTGAAGGAGGGCCTCGCGGCGCTGGACTCGGCGCTCTCCGTGGCGGACGAGTACACGGAGTAAATCGCCGGGGCATTCGAACGCGTAAGGTGGCGTGCTCGTAGACATATGTACGAGCACGCCATCTGCACCTGCGCGAGGGAGGCGCCCCGACGATGCCCGGCAGCAGCGGCAACGGTGCCGTCACCCGCAGCACGCTGCGGCAGCAGATCGCGGACGCGCTGCGCGACGAGGTACTCGCCGGGCGGCTCCAGCCGGGTCAGGAGTTCACCGTCAAGGAGATCGCCGAGCAGTACGGCGTCTCCGCGACCCCGGTCCGCGAGGCCCTCGTGGACCTGTCCGCGCAGGGGCTGCTGGAGGCCGACCAGCACCGCGGCTTCCATGTGCACGAGTACTCCCTCGACGACTTCCGCGGCATGATCGAGGCCCGCAGCCTGGTCACGGACGGCATGTTCCATGCGCTGGACGCCGGGCACCGCGTCTTCAAGGAGCTGGACGAGCCCCGTACCGCCGCGGCCGTGGCGGGTGTACGGCGGCGCGGCGAGGAGGCCCAGCGGGCCGCCACCGCGGGCGACCTGACCGTGCTCATCGGCTACGACCTGCGCTTCTGGCGCGAACTGAGCCTCCTGTTCGGCAACCCCTACCTCGCCGACTTCCTGCACCGGCTGCGCGTGCAGACCTGGGTGTGCACGGTCCAGCACCTGCGCAGGATCACCGATCTGCGCGGCAGCCTGTGGTCCGCACACCCCGAGGTCGCCGACGCCCTGTACCGGCAGGACACCGCGACCGCCCGCGAACTCCTCACCGACTACAACGGCCACTATCTGACCCTCATCGAGGGCCTCACCGCCGACTGACCGCCCCCGGCACGGGTAAGGGACCACCACGACCCGCACAAGGGGGCCCCGACCCGGGGCCGCAGCGACTACCCTTCCCTGACCACCGTGTGACGATATCCGCGCACCGCGAGTATCCGAGGAGCTGTCTTTTGGCCTGTGACCTGTGGCTGGTGCCGCTTGTCGACGTGTTGTGCCACACCCCGGACAACCCGTTCGCCGAGGAACTCGCGCAATACAACAAGGTGCTCGCCGAGGCCGGGTTGCCGCCGGTGCCGGTGTACCAGTACATGCCGGGACTGTCCGGCGAGGTCGCCCCGGTGGCCGGTTTCGACTACGACGCCCTGCACTTCCTGCGCCGCGCCTATCTGCTCCAGGTCTGCGGGCTCCCGGTCACCCCCGTGGACGAACTGGGCGGTGACTACGAGCAGTTGCTGGAGATGTTCGAGGCGACGGCCCAGCAGTCCCATCTGGTCTGGCACTACGACCACGCGGGCGCGTACGTCCCTGTCGACTTCCCGCATCCCCTCGCCAACGACGAACTCCTCGCCGGCGGCGGCCCGTTGGGCTCCTCGCAGGCCCTGCTGCGGGAGCTCGAGTTCGTGGCGCCGGTGATCGGCATCGACCCGGCCAATCCGCCGGCGCCCCCCGAGCCGCCACGCGCCCCCACGGAGCTGGAGGAGCCGGCGGTCCCCGCGCCGTACGACCCCAGTCCCTTCGCCCGTGAGCGACATGTCTGGCTGGGGCTGCACGCGGCGGCGACCCGGAGTCTCGCCCAGGGCTCGATGATCATCTTCAGCTGAGGGCGCCCAGGCTCAGCGTCCCAACTGGGAAAGTCCCTTCTGGACGTCCTCGTAGTTCATCACCGGGGTGTAGGTGATCTTCGCACCCAGGTTCATGAAGAACGGCTCACTGATCACCGGCATCTGTGAGCTGTCCTGCATGTCGAAGACCATGTAGGCGGTGCGCTGACCGTTCTCGGAGGTGAAGTAGGCCGCTTCGGGCTTGATCTGTTCCATCGACTGCTCGATCAGCTTCGGCAGGGTGCCGTGGCTGATGGCCTCGTTCGCCTTCTCCGTGTCCATGGACACCTTGAGCAGTACGCGCATCGCGCTCACCTTCTCCAGATCGACAGGCAGAGATGCACGGTCTCAGAATATGCCTGAATGCGACATTTCTCCCTGGCTACTCCCGCGGGAGCAGCCGCACCGCCTCCCCCGGTGCGACGCCGGTCGCCGCCGTCGCGCACGCGGGTCAGTTCCCGACGCCCTAGGTACATCCCGCGAAGAGGTTGAGTACCGCGACTCAGGCGGTGGCCGCGGGGGGACGGGCATCGTGGGGATCACACCCGCACCGACCGATCACCCGGGAGTCCACATGAACGCCTCGCGCTACTTCCTCAACCCGCTCGCTCTCGGCTACCTGCTCGTCGTGGCCGCCGTCGTCGGCTGGGTCGGCGTGGACGCGCTGTTCGTCGAGCACGCCGACGCGAGCCTCGCCGGAGTCTGGGCGTTCCTGGTCACGGCCCCGGCCTCGCTGCTGTTCGTGATGCTGCCGGGGGCTCTGGCGTGGGCCGGGATCGCCGTCGGGGCCGTGGTGAACGCGGCGGTGCTCGGGGCTGTGTACCAGCGCCTCTCCGGTCGCCGCCTGCGCCCGACCGCCTGAACTAGCCTTCGACTACCGCCACTTCCGCCTTCCGCAGCCGATCCGGCTCCGCCACCACGTCGATCTCCCGGATGAGGTCGCCGTCGAAGGTGAACCGGAGCAGCACACGCAGCCGGCCCTCCTCCAGCATCGCCATGCCGATCTCGCCGTCGACGAGGACGAGAGCGGCGGAGCGGGCACGGCCCAGGGAGGCCATCGCGCCCTCGGCCACCGGACGGGCGCCCCGGACGAGGACGGGCTCGGGGGTCGGTACGACGGCACGGTCGGCGTGGAGGACCACGTCCGGGTGGAGCAGGGCGAGCAGGGCGTCGAAGTCGCCGCCACGGGTGGCGGCGAGGTAGGCGTGCACGACCCGGTGCCGCCGCGAGGCGTCCGCGGCGGGCGCGACGGGCGCGGGGGCGCCCTTGACCCGGCGGCGGGCCCGGCTGGCCAACTGCCGGGTGGCCGCCGGGGTCTTGTCGATCAGCGGGGCGATCTCGTCGAACGGCACCTGGAACATGTCGTGCAGCACGAACGCGAGCCGCTCGGCGGGCGCGAGCGTGTCGAGGACGATCAGCAGGGCGAGGCCCACGGAGTCGGCGAGGAGGGCCTCCTCCTCGGGGTCCGTGACACGTCCCGCGGACGCCGGGACCCGGTCGGCCGACAGTTCCTCCTCGCGGCGGGTCTCCCGCGCCCGCAGCAGGTTGAGGCAGACCCGGGCGACGACCGTGGTCAGCCAGCCGCCCGGATTCTCCACCCCGGACGTGTCCGCGCGGTCGACGCGCAGCCAGGCGTCCTGGAGGGCGTCGTCGGCCTCGCCGAGCGAGCCCAGCATGCGGTGCGCGACGGCCCTCAGCCGCGGCCGGTGCTCCTCGAACTGCGCGGCCATCCAGTCCCGTTCGGACATGGCGTCCACCCCTCCCCCGGTTCCCCCATGAACACCTGCGAACGCACCCTAGAGCACCCACCGTCCGTGCTGCTCGCTGCCGTACCGCCGGGGCATGTCTACTTCTGGGCCGAGCCGGGCCAGGTGGGGCCCGGCGGCGCCTGGGACTACGCGCCACCGCACATCTGGGCGACCGGCTGCTGAGACGCCGGCCGCCCGGGCGGGGCGGGACCGCGGTCAGAAGACCGGCGTCCCGCCCTGCGTCAGCCGCCAGTTGGTGACCGCGAAGTCCTTCGGGTCCAGCGAGCCCTTCGCGGTCACGTAGTCGATCATCAGCTGGCGGATCTCGTTGGTGGAGCTGTAGGCGATGTCGGCGGCGGCGATGTGCGGGTAGCCGGAGCCGCCGTTGGCGCGGTAGTTGTTGACGGCGACGACGAAGACCTGGTCGTCGGCGACCGACGTCCCGTTGTAGGTCAGGTTCTTGATGCGGGAGCCCTCGGCCGCTGCGATGTCGATGTCGTACGAGACGCCCGCGGCGGTGTCGTACATGTAGTCCCAGAAGTTGTTGGCGTTGGTCAGCGTCGCGGTGTCCACGGCCGTGCCCGCCGGCACCTGGTGGTAGTACTTCGCCGCGTACTCCAGGTAGTCCTTGAGCTGGGCGCCGGTGAGCTTCTTGCCGTAGAGGGTGTTGTCGTAGATGTAGAGCCCGGCGATGTCCTTGATGGTGACGCTGCCCGCGGGGATGTCGGCGGTGCGGGAGAAGGGCGCGGCGACCGAGATCAGCGGGAGGGCCGCGTCGGAGGCCGACAGGCCCGCCTTGACGGTGTCCATCTGGACCTGGTGGATGAAGTCCATGATGGGGACGTCCTTCCAGCAGGACTCCGCCGCGGAGAGGTCCTCGGTACAGGTGCCGACGGCCGTGTTGACGTACTTCACGACCAGCTCGTGGTCGGCCTCCAGGAGCTTCTTGATCTCCGGGTCCTCGTCGACCGTGTTGGGGTTGAGGGTCTGGGCGGTCTTCTTGGTGACCTTCCACTGCCCGCGCACGAGTTCCAGCTCGAAGTCGAAGACGCTGAGCCGGTAGCCCCAGCAGTACGGCTCGGAGAGCAGGACGTCCTCGCCGGTCTCGTCGTTCTTCACGGTGTACGACGGCACCTCGACGTGGGTGTGGCCGACGAGGATCGCGTCGATGCCGGGGACCTGCTGGGCGACGAGGTTGGAGGCGTTCTCGACGTAGGGCAGCTCGTCGCCGTACGACGAACTGCCGTCCAGGCCCGAGTGGTCGGTCAGGAAGACCACGTCACAGCCGAGCGCGCGCAGCCGGGGCACGTACTTCTTCGCCTGCTCGACCAGGCCCGGGAAGACCATCTTCCCGCTGACGTTGTCCTTGTCCCACAGGGCGATGCCGGGGTTGGTCAGGCCGAGGATGCCGACCTTGATGTCGGGGGCGCCGGGGACGCAGATGCGCTTCACGGTGTACGGCTGGAAGGCGGGCCGCAGCGTCTTCGCGTCGAGCGCGTTGGCGGCAAGGAGCGGGAAGTGGCACTGGCTCTCGAACTTCCTGAGCACCTCGATGCCGTAGTTGAACTCGTGGTTGCCGAGGGCGGCGGCGTCGTAGCGCATGTGGTTCATGGCGACGGCCATGGGGTGCTTGGGCGCGCCCTTGTCCGTGATGGGCTGCACGCGCGCGAAGTAGTAGGCCAGGGAGGTGCCCTGGATGATGTCGCCGGCGTCGACGAGCAGGACGTGCTCCTCGCCCTTCGCCGCACGCTGCTGCTTGATCAGCGTGGCGACCCGGGCGACGCCGACGGAGTTGCCCTTGCTGTCGGAGTAGGCCTTGTCGAGGTAGTAGTCCCAGTCGAAGACGTGGCTGTGCAGGTCGGTGGTGCCGAGGACGGAGAACGACCAGGTGCGGTTCTTCTTCGCCGGCTTGACCGGCTTCTGCTCGGCGGCCTGGGCGGGAGCCGCCGCGACGCTGCCCGCGGCGGCGACGGCCGCCCCGGTGACGGCCGACTTCTTCACGAAGTCCCGGCGGTTGAGGGGGCTGACGGGCATGGAGGCTCCTGGGGGCAAGGGGCGGGAGGAACGGCACTACACGCGTAGATGCTGGTCTCACACCCGGGCGCCCGGGAACCAGGAAAAGGCCATGGGCCGGTCAAGGAAGTCCCCGACCGGCCCGACGGCTGACGAACAAAAGGGATTTACAGGAACGAGTTGATCTCGATCGTCTCGTCCCGGCCCGGGCCCACGCCGATCGCGGAGATCGGGGCGCCGGACATCTCCTCCAGCGCCTTCACGTAGTCCTGGGCGTTCTTCGGGAGGTCGGCGAAGGTCTTGGCCTTCGTGATGTCCTCGCTCCAGCCGGGGAGGTACTCGTACACCGGCTTCGCGTGGTGGAAGTCGGTCTGCGAGTACGGGAGCTCCTCGACGCGCTCGCCGTCGATCTCGTACGCGACACAGACCGGGATCTGCTCCCAGCCGGTGAGCACGTCGAGCTTGGTGAGGAAGAAGTCGGTGAGGCCGTTGACGCGGGTCGCGTACCGGGCGATCACCGCGTCGAACCAGCCGCAGCGACGGTCACGGCCGGTGGTGACACCCCGCTCACCGCCGATGCGGCGCAGCGCCTCGCCGTCCTCGTCGAACAGCTCGGTCGGGAACGGGCCCGAGCCGACGCGGGTCGTGTAGGCCTTGAGGATGCCGATGACCCGGCTGATCTTCGTCGGGCCCACGCCGGCGCCGGTGCAGGCGCCGCCCGCGGTCGGGTTCGACGAGGTGACGAAGGGGTAGGTGCCGTGGTCGATGTCCAGGAGCGTGCCCTGGCCGCCCTCGAACAGGACGACCTTGTCCTGCTCCAGGGCCTGGTTGAGCACCAGGACCGTGTCGGCGACGTACGGCTTGAGCCGGTCCGCGTAGCCCAGCAGTTCTTCCACGACCTGGCCGACCTCGATGGCCCGGCGGTTGAAGACCTTGGTGAGGAGCTGGTTCTTCCCGTCGAGGGCCGCCTCGACCTTCTGGGTCAGGATCGACTCGTCGTACAGGTCCTGGATCCGGATGCCCACGCGGTTGATCTTGTCCGCGTAGGTCGGTCCGATGCCGCGGCCCGTGGTGCCGATCTTGCGCTTTCCGAGGAAGCGTTCCGTCACCTTGTCCACGGTGACGTTGTACGGCGTGATGATGTGGGCGTTACCACTGATCAGGAGCTTGGAGGTGTCGACGCCGCGGTCGTTCAGTCCGTTCAGCTCGGAGAACAGGACCGACGGATCGACGACGACACCGTTGCCGATGACCGGGGTGCACCCCGGAGACAGGATTCCGGAAGGGAGGAGGTGGAGGGCGTACTTCTGATCGCCCACGACTACCGTGTGGCCGGCGTTGTTGCCGCCCTGGTAGCGCACCACATAGTCCACCGAGCCACCGAGCAGGTCGGTCGCCTTTCCCTTGCCTTCGTCACCCCACTGAGCGCCGAGCAGCACAAGTGCGGGCACGCGCGTACACCCCTTCCGGGCGGGGCATGTCCAAGGTCGGGGGCGTACGCGTACGGTTCCTCCGTCGCGTGCACCACGGCCGTCGTCGGCCGCTGCCCGTCGGACCCGGATGCCCCGGAATAGACGAAGCCCCTGGCGCAATAGCGCAAGGGGCTCTTGCACAAAGATGCTACCCGAGGAAGCGAGGCATGGCCGAGGTGGCGACTTCCGCGACGTCCGATCAGCTGCTGGTGGTGATCGACCCGGTCGCCCGGCAGACGGACGGCGAGTCCGTACGGATCGTGAAAGACGTGCTCAGCGCGGGTGCGGCGACGAAGGTGTGTCTGCCGGACGGGCCCGAGGAGTTCGCCCGGGCGCTCATGCGGCGGGGTTCTCGACGGCCGGTGGTCGTCGGGGACGACCGCGCCCTGATGCGTGCGGTGCTGCTGCTGCACCGCCGACGGGAGCTGGCCGGATGCGTGCTGTCGGTGGTGCCGGTCGGCCCGGTCCTGGGCGTCGCCCACGCGCTGGGGGTGCCCCTGGGGGCGGTGGCGGCCGCGCGGGCGGTCCTGGACGGGGCCGAGCGGCGGCTGGACATGCTGGTGGACGACAGCGACGGGGTGGTCCTCGGAGCGCTGCGGATCCCCGCGCCGGCCACGCGGCAGGAGTCGGTGGAGGCCGCACGGCCCTGGCTGCGGACCTGCCGGTCCCTCGTACGGACCCTGGTGCCGGCCCGTCCCGCCCGGGAGACCGCGCCCGCCGTACCCGGGCCCTCGCGGCTGCGGGTGGAGGTCGACGGGGTGACCCTGGTGGACCTGGACCAGCCCCTGGAGGCGGTCTCGGTGAGCCCTGGCTTCGGCGGTGGCCTGGCGTCGGTGGAGGTACGCCCGCTCTCGGTGGGGGCGGAGGCCTCCCCCCTGCTGGCCACCGGCAGGACGGTGACCGTGACCGGGGCGGACTTCCGCTACCGGGCGGACGCGGGGGTGGCCGGACCGGTACGGCGGCGGACCTGGACGGTGCGGGAGGGGGCGCTGGGGTTGGTGTTGCCGGAGGTGGGGTGAGGACGGGCGCCACCGGCCGTCAGCCGGTGCCCTCCCCTCGAACTCCCCTCGAAGCAGACCTGACACCCCTCAGAGCAGCCGGTCGGCCCCAGTGCTGTGATCGCTTTCGTCCTTGAGGCCCACCCCCGTCCCGCCCAGTTCGCGTGCCCTCCCCATCAGCCCCGCCAGCTTCCCGGCCGCCCCCTCGTACGACAGCCCCCGCGGCGGCCGGATGTTGGACAGGCAGTTGCGGTCGGCGTCCGTCGTCACGCCCGGCACCGGCCGGTACGTCAGATACGCGCCCAGGGAGTCCGCCGCCGACATGCCGGGGCGTTCGCCGATCAGGACGACCACCATCGCCGCGCCCATCGCATGGGCGACGTCGTCGCCGAGGGCCACGCGGGCCTGTTCGGCGAGGACGACGGGAGCGAGATGCCAGGAGCCCAGGCGGGCCGCCGTCTCCCGGACGACCGGCGCCGCGTGCTCGTGCACCGCCCGGCTGGAGAGCCCGTCGGCGACGACGAAGACCACGTCCCACTTCCCCACCGGGAGATGGGCGCGGTCCGTCGGGTCCAGGCGGCGGCCCAGGTCCGGGCGTTGGAGATACGTCAGCCGGTCGGGAGCCGCGCTGCGCACCCGTACCGTCGGCATCCCGGCCAGTCCCGCCGCGACGGTGCCCGGCTCGAACGGCGAGTGCACCGCGTCCCGCGCCGCCGCGTGCGCCGCCTGCAGTTCCAGGCGGTGCCGGGTGGGCAGGGCGGAACCGGCCCGGCCCAGGCCGATGCGGGCCTGGGTGCGCTGCCGCAGCGACGCCCACAACTCACCTGCCTGTACGGCCACTTCGCTCATGCCGCCAGCTCCTTCCCGATCGCCGTCAGCGGATGGCCCTCTCCGGAGACCTCACGGATGCCGCCCCGCTCGTCCAGCAGCCCGATCGAGGCGAGCCACGCCTCGAACTCCGGCGCCGGGCGCAGGCCCAGGACCTCCCGCAGGTACAGCGCGTCGTGATAGGAGGCGGACTGGTAGTTGAGCATGATGTCGTCGCCGCCCGGTGTGCAGATCACGAAGGACGCACCGGCCACGCCGAGCATCGTGAGCATCGTCGCGATGTCGTCGTCGTCCGCGTCGGCGTGGTTCGTGTAGCAGATGTCCAGGCCCATCGGCAGACCGAGCAGCTTGCCGCAGAAGTGGTCCTCCAGGGCGGCGCGCAGGATCTGCCGGCCGTCGTAGAGGTACTCGGGGCCGATGAAGCCGACGACGGTGTTCACCAGCAGCGGGTCGTAGCGCCGGGCGACCGCGTACGCCCGCGCCTCCACCGTCTGCTGGTCGACCCCGTGGTGCGCGCCCGCCGACAGGGCGCTGCCCTGCCCGGTCTCGAAGTACATGACGTTCTGCCCCACCGTGCCGCGCCGCAGCGCGAGCGCCGCCTCGTACGCCTCGTCGAGCAGCCCCAGCGTGACCCCGAAGGAGGCGTTCGCCGCCTGCGTCCCCGCGATCGACTGGAAGACCAGGTCGACGGGGGCGCCGCGTGCCATCAGGTCCACGCTCGTCGTCACATGGCACAGCACGCACGACTGTGTGGGGATCGCGTACCGCTGGATCACCCCGTCGAGCAGTTCCAGCAGGTCCCGTACGGCCCTGGGGCTGTCGGTGGCCGGGTTGATGCCGATGACCGCGTCGCCGGAGCCCAGCAGCAGTCCGTCCAGGAGGGCCGCCGCCACGCCCGCCGGGTCGTCGGTGGGGTGGTTGGGCTGGAGGCGGGTCGCGAGCCGGCCGGGCAGCCCGATCGTGGAGCGGAACGCGGTGACCACGCGGACCTTGCGGGCGACGGCCACCAGGTCCGCGTTGCCCATGAGCTTGCTGACCGCGGCGGCCATCTCGGGCGTGACCCCGGGCGCCAGCGCGGCCAGCGCCACCGCGTCGGCCCGCTCGGACAGCAGCCACTCCCGGAACCCGCCGACCGTCATCGAGGCCACCGGCGCGAACGCGGCCGCGTCGTGCGTGTCGAGGATCAGCCGGGTCACGTCGTCGCTCTCGTACGGGATCACCGGCTCCGTGAGGAAGTCCGCGAGCGGCACCTCTGCGAGCGCCCACCGCGCGGCGACCCGCTCCTGTTCCGAGTCGGCCGTGATCCCGGCCAGCCGGTCGCCGGAGCGCTCGGGGCTCGCGGCGGCGAGCAGTCGGGCGAGGGTGTCGAAGCGGTAGCGGTGACCGCCGAGAACGGACTCGTAGCTCATGCCGGGGACGCTACGAGCCGCGTGTTGCCACCAGATTTCTAAAGGTCTGGTTGACAAACATTTAACGCCCCGAGACCCTTGCTCGACTCATTCGGGCTACAGAGTTCCGGTCCAGTACGCAGTGGACGGGCAAGGAGAGAGGCCACCCGATGGCAGTGGACGAGGGAGTCGCCCCGGCGGCGAGGACAGACGAGGGCGGCACGGTTCACCGACTGAAGCCCAACGCCGTGGGCCTGCTCGGCGTGGTCTTCATGGCCGTGGCGACCGCCGCCCCGATCACCGCGATGACGGGCAACGTGCCCTTCATGGTGTCGGCGGGCAACGGCATCGGGGCCCCGGCGAGCTATCTCGTCGCAATGGTCGTACTGGCAATCTTTTCCGTCGGCTTCACCTCGATGGCGAAGCACATCACCTCGACGGGCGCCTTCTACGGCTTCATCTCCTACGGCCTCGGGCGCACCGTCGGCCTCGCGTCGGGACTGCTCGCCACCTTCGCGTACGTCGTCTTCGAACCGGCGCTCATCGGCATCTTCTCGTCGTTCGCGACGGGGACGCTGAGGGACCAGACCGGGGTGCACATCCCCTGGTGGGCGTTCGCGGCCCTGATGCTCGCCGTCAACGCGGTGGGCACCTGGTTCGGCGTCTCGGTCGCCGAGAAGCTCCTCGTGGTCCTGCTCGCCACCGAGGTGACGGTCCTCGCCGCGATGGCGGTCTCCGTCGCCTTCCACGGCGGCGGCCCGGACGGCTTCAACCTCGACCCGGTCAACCCGGTCAACGCCTTCAAGGGCACGTCCGCCGGCCTCGGCCTCTTCTTCGCCTTCTGGTCATGGGTCGGATTCGAGTCGACGGCGATGTACGGCGAGGAGTCCCGCAACCCGAAGAAGATCATCCCCAAGGCGACGATGATCTCCGTCCTCGGCGTCGGTGTCTTCTACGTCCTCGTCTCCTGGATGGCCATCTCGGGCACCGGTGAGGCGGACGCGGTCAAGGTCGCCACGGACAACCCCTTCGGGCTCTTCTTCGGCCCCACCGAGCGGTACGTCGGCCACTGGGCGGTCGACGTCATGCAGTGGCTGATGATCACGGGCTCGCTGGCCTGCGGCATGGCCTTCCACAACTGCGCAGCCCGCTACATGTACGCACTGGGCCGCGAGGGCGTCCTTCCCTCCCTGAAGAACACCGTCGGCCGCACCCACCCCCGGCACGGCTCACCGCATGTCGCCGGCCTGGTGCAGACGGTCGTGACGGCCGTACTCCTGGTGGCGTTCTGGGCGGCCGGCAAGGACCCGTACAGCGGCACGTACGTCCTGCTCGCCATCCTCGGCACCATGGCGATCCTGATCGTGCAGGCCGTGTGCTCCTTCGCGGTGCTGGCCTACTTCCGTACCCACCACCCCGAGACCCGCCACTGGTTCCGCACCCTCACGGCCCCGCTGGTCGGCGGCGTCGCGATGCTCGCGGTGGTCGCCCTGCTGGTCTCCAACATGAGCGCGGCGGCCGGCTCGGAGTCCGGTTCGCTGGTGCTCAAGGCCACACCATGGCTGGTGGCGGCGGTGGCCGCGCTGGGCATCGGGTACGCGCAGTACCTGAAGCGGCGCTCGCCGGAACGCTATCTGCTGCTGGGGCGGACGGTCCTTGAGGAGACCAAGGAGCGCTGACCGGCTCCTGACTACCGGTCGCCGAACAGCTGTCGGCGGTGCTCCCGCCATCGCTCCATCATGGCCGCGACCTCGCCCTCGACGAACTCGAAGAAGGCGAGCGTCTCGGCCATGCGGCGACCCGCCGGGGTCTCGGCGCCGAGACTGCTCACGCCCTCGCGCAGCGCGCCCTCCCACCGCTTGATGACGGCCTCACGGTTGGTCAGGGCCTCGTACCACTGGTCGCCGTGCACCCGGTAGCGCTCCCGGCGGGAACCGGGCTCGCGCTCCCGGGAGACCATGTGCGTCTGGGCCAGGTAGCGCACCGCCCCGGAGACCGCGGCCGGGCTGATCCGCAGCTGCTCCCCCAGTTGGGCCGAGGTCATGGAGCCCTCGTCGGAGGACAGGAGGGCCGCGAAGACCCTGGCCGGCATGCGCTGCATCCCGGCCTCGACGAGCTGGGCCGCGAAGCTCTCCACGAACTTCGAGACCGCGTCCGGGTCACGTCCCCTCGTATCCGACATGGTCACCACCCTAGCGGGGCTTCATACGCTTCCTTAACTTCACAAACTTCTGAAAGAAGCGTACGTTCTGAAGCATGACGAAGGCCATCACCGTCTCCGGACTGCACAAGTCGTTCGGCAGGACCCACGCGCTCGACGGCCTCGACCTGGACGTCGAGACCGGGGAGGTGCACGGTTTCCTCGGCCCGAACGGCGCCGGCAAGTCCACCGCCATCCGCGTCCTGCTCGGCCTGCTGCGCGCCGACTCCGGCGCCGCGCAGGTGCTCGGCCGCGACCCGTGGGCGGACGCGGTCGAGGTGCACCGCCGCATCGCCTACGTCCCCGGGGACGTGACCCTGTGGCGCAACCTCTCCGGCGGCGAGGTCATCGACCTCTACGGCCGGCTGCACAACGGGGGTCGCGCGAAGCACGTCAGGCAGGGTGGCGGCGGGCGACGGGCGGGCGGTCTCGACCTCGACAGGCGTGCCGAGCTGATCGAGCGCTTCGAGCTGGACCCCACCAAAAAGTGCCGCACCTACTCGAAGGGCAACCGCCAGAAGGTCGCCCTGGTCGCCGCGTTCGCCTCGGACGTGGACCTGCTGATCCTGGACGAGCCGACCTCGGGCCTGGACCCGCTGATGGAGGCGGTCTTCCAGCGCTGTGTGGAGGAGGAGAGGGAGCGCGGCCGCACCGTCCTGCTGTCCTCGCACATCCTGAGCGAGGTCGAGGAACTCTGCGACCGGGTCAGCATCATCCGGCGCGGCCGCACGGTGGAGTCGGGTTCACTGGCCGAGCTGCGCCACCTCACCCGCACCAGCGTCACGGCCGAACTCGCGGGCGCGCCCAACGGGTTGGCGCGGCTGCCCGGCGTCCACGACCTGGACGTCCAGGGCCACCGGGTGCGACTGCAGGTGGACACGGAACAACTCGACGCGGTGCTGAGGCAGTTGAGCGAATCGGGAGTGCGCTCGCTGACCTCGACACCGCCCACGCTGGAGGAACTGTTCCTGCGCCACTACCAGGACGACGAGGCGACGGCGTCATGACGTCCCTGACGGGCACCGGCGTTCTGCTCCGCTTCAACCTCCGCCGCGACCGGGTGATGATCCCGGTGTGGGTGGCGGCGAACGCCCTGATGGTCCTCTCCATGCCGAACACCCTGAAGGGCCTGTACGGCACCGCGGCCGAGCGCGCCGACCTGCTGCGCCAGGTGGCCACCAACTCCTCCTTCCGCGCGCTGATCGGCCCCGTCTTCGACGACTCCCTCGGTGCCCTCACCGCCTGGCGCGTCGGCGTCTACGCGGGAGCGCTCGCCGCCGCGACCGGTCTCCTGGTCGTCGTACGCCACACCCGTGACGAGGAGGAGAGCGGCCGGCAGGAGCTGCTCTCCTCGGGTGTGGTGGGCCGGCGGGCCTCGCTGACGGCCGCGCTGCTGGCGGCCGCCGTGGCGAACGGTGTGCTGGCCCTGCTGGTGACGGCGGGACTCGCGGGCCAGGGGGGCGTGGGCGCGCTGGCCTTCGGCCTGGGGCTCGCCGCGGTGGGCATGCTGTTCGCCACGACGGCCGCGATCGTCGCTCAGCTGACGGAGAGCGCGCGGCTGACGCGGGGGCTGACGGCGGGGGTCCTGGGAGCGGCCTTCGTACTGCGGGCGGCGGGGGACTCGGCCACGACCGACGGGTCCTCGGTGCTGACCTGGCTGTCCCCACTCGGCTGGTTGTCGCAGCTGCGTCCCTTCGCCGGCGAACGCTGGTGGGTGCTGCTGCTGTTCGCGGCGGCGATCGCGGGCCAGGGCACGGTGGCCTACGTCCTGGCGGGCCGCAGGGACGTCGGCATGAGCTTCGTGCCGACGCGCCCGGGACCCCCTTCCGGCCGCCTGGGCACGGCGGGCGCCCTGGCCTGGCGGCTGCAGCGGGGCGCCGTGCTCGGCTGGTCGATCGGTTTCTTCCTGGCCGGGGTGGTCTACGGCGGCCTCACGGACGGCGTGGCCGACCTGGTGGGCGACAACGACAAGGCTCGCGAGATCTTCGAGCGGATGGGCGGGCACTCCGGGATCACGGACGCCTTCCTCGCCTCGATGACCGGGATGCTGGGTCTGGTGGCCACGCTGTACGTCGTCGCGTCGGTGCTGCGGCTGCACGGCGAGGAGACGTCGATGCGGGCGGAACCACTGCTGGCGAACGCGGTGGGCCGACTGCGCTGGGCCTCGGGCCACCTGGTCATCACCTTCGCCGGCTCGGCACTCGTCATGCTGCTCGCCGGCCTCGGTTTCGCCGTGGGCTACGGCAAGGAGGTCGGCCCGGTCCTGGGCGCGTGCCTGGTGCAACTCCCTGCGGTGTGGGTGGTCGGGGGGCTCACGGTCCTGCTGTACGGGCTGGCCCCGCGGGTCGCTCCGCTGGCCTGGGCAGGAGCCGGGGCGGTGCTGCTGATCGGCTGGGTCGGCCCGGCACTCGACGTCCCGCAGCCGGTCCTGGACCTGTCCCCCTTCGGCCACCTGCCGAAGCTGCCGGGTGGCGAGATGGAGTGGGGGCCGGTACTGGTCCTGCTCGCGCTCACGGCGGTGCTCGTGGTCGTGGGCTTGGCGGGATTGCGGCGCCGGGATCTGACGACCTGAACCACGACCCGGACCAGGCTCGTCCCTTCCGGCATGAAGCGACATGGGGACGGAGTGACCTGCGGGGGCTGTGCGCTGTCGGCGGTGGGGGCGACCGCGGCACCGCTGCTGTGGCTGTCCACGTCCCGCACCCGGCGCCACCTGGGCGGCGGCTTCGAGAACGAGGGCAGGGACCTCGCGGTCCTGTTCACGGAACTGCCGTTCGTGGTGTTGGGGGGAGCGTTTCTGCCGCTCCTGGTCCTCACTCTGCTGGTGCGGCTGCGCGGTACGCGTTGAGCGAGGGGGCTGTCAGTCGACGTACTGCTTGAGTTTCTCGGTGTCGAGTTCGATGCCGAGGGGCTCGGGGAGCATCAGCTGCGCGCCAAAAGGCACAGTCCGGCTGTCGCGGTACCCCACACCCGGGTCCGGGTCGCTGTACAGCTTTACCGTGCAGGCGTCGCGGTCGATCAACAAGTAGAACGGGATCCCTGCCGCCCCGTACGCGACTGGCTTCTCCTGCCGATCACGCCGATCGGTGTCGGAGTCGTACGACGTGACCGCGACAACCATGAGCACACCGCTGGGGTCAGCCCATTCACCGTGCCCGGCGAAGTGTTCCGCCGGCACGAGCACCGCGTCAGGACGAGTCCTGCCATCACGGTACTTCTCCACTCGCAGTCCCCGGCCCTGGTAGAGATCGAGGTCAGGCCTGGCCTGCATGCAGCGCTTGCTCAGCCACACGACAACGGTGTCGTGGTCCCCGTCGGCCACCTTCTTGACCCCGATCCGTCCGTTGATGAACTCGAACCTGACGGTGTCGTCGGTCTCCTTGGCAGCGAAGGCGGCGATTTTCTCGAACTCCTCCACCGACATCTGGGACGCCTGCACTGTGCGCTCTGCCATAACGGTCATGGTGCACCCCCTCTCAGGCTGTGGCCAGTGTGGCGAGCCCTGGGCGAAGCGCGTGCCTGATCACCCGGTGATCAGTCGAACGAGTGATCACATCACCTCGACGCTCAGCCCTTCCAGCCCCCGGATCACGAAGTTCGGCTTCCTCTGCGGCTCCGCCGCCAGGGTCAGCGTCGGGGCCTTCTCCAGTACGGCCGTCATGGAGGCGGCCAGCTCGATACGGGCCAGGGGTGCGCCGATGCAGTAGTGGATGCCGGCGCTGAAGGAGATGTGCGGGTTGTCGGCGCGGGTGAGGTCGAGGCGTTCCGGGTTCGCGAATGTGGCCGGGTCGTGGTTCGCGGAGCCGAACAGCAGGGCGATCTCGGCGCCCCGCGGAACGGTCGTCCCGTCGATCTCGATGTCGTCCAGGACCCAGCGTTCGAAGAGCTGGAGCGGGGTGTCGTAGCGCATGAGCTCTTCGACGGCGCGGGGGACGAGGGAGTGGTCGGCGCGCAGTGCCCGCAGCTGCCCGGGGTTGCGGAACAGGGCGTACCAGCCGTTGACCGTGGCGTTCACGGTGGCCTCGTGGCCCGCGTTGAGCAGCAGGACGCAGGTGGAGATCATCTCCTGCTCGGTGAGCCGGTCGTCCTCGTCGTGCGCGGCGATGAGCCCCGAGATCAGGTCGTCCCCGGGTTCCTTGCGGCGCTCGGCGATCAGGTCGCGGAGGTAGTCGGAGAACTCGACCGACGCCCGCACCGCCCTCGCCGCCACGTCCTCGGACGGGTTCAGCTCGTACATCCCGCAGATGTCCGCCGACCAGGGCCTGAGCGGCGCCCGGTCCGCCTCCGGGATGCCCAGCATCTCGGCGATCACGGCGACGGGCAGCGGCTCGGCGACATCGGTCAGCAGATCACCGCCGCCCCGCGCGACGAGCCGGTCCACCAGCTCACCGGCCAGATCGGTCACGTACGGCCTCAGCTGCTCGACCGTGCGCGGGGTGAACGCCTTCGACACCAGACGCCGGATCCGGGTGTGGTCCGGCGGCTCCAGATCGAGCATCCCGTGGTCGTTGAGGGTGTGGAACGGCTCGTGCTCCACCGGGGGTGCCGTACGCCCGAAGTCCTCGTGCGTGAACCGGTGCTGGTAGGTCCGCCCGAGCCTGCGGTCCCTCAGCAGCGCGGAGACGTCCGCGTGGTGCGGGACGAGCCACTGGTTCGTTGGCTCGTAGTACTGCACACGGCCGTTCGCGCGGAGCTCGGCGTAGGCGGGGTACGGATCGGCGAGAAACGCCGGGTCCCAGGGATCGAAGGCGGTCATGCGGGGACGCTAGCCCGGCAGGCGGCCTTCTGACCAGGGGTGTTCCTTCAGGTGGTCGATGAGGGCGGTGAAGGCGGGGGTGGGGAAGGAGAGGGTGGCTCGGGCGGGGGCCTTGGAGTCTCGGACGGCTATGCGGGTGGGGAGGGGGGCTATCTCGACGCAGGTGTTGCCCTCACCGCCGCCCGAGTAGGTGGACTTTCGCCAGTTCATCAGAGTGCCTTCGCCATGCGGTGGATGAAGTCGCGCGACGCGATCGGGTCCAGCGACGCGCTCTCGATCCTACGAATCAGGGCCCGCATTCGATCCAGCTGGATTTCGGCATCGATGAACGCGACGCCGGTGGGCGAGTCCCGCATGCCGGTGTCCAGCCGGGACACGGGACCTCCGGCATACATCATCGACGCCCCGGAACCGGCAAACCCGTCCCGCCGCCCTGCGAGTGCGCTGGTCACCACCCGGCACTCTGCGCCTCGGCGCGTGGGACGCGGACCCCCAACCACCCGAGCCACCAAGCGCGTTGGCCCACCTCACCGACGCCGAGAACGGCCGCGGCCTCGCCCTGGTCCGCGCCTGCGCCGACCTGTGGGGCCGGCAGCCACTCTCCAGGAACGGCAACCGCGGCAAGTACGTCTGGTGCGAACTGGCCGCGGCGTAAGTCGCGCATGGATGCGCGCTCCGCCGGCACCTCGCACCGCGCCCCTACTGAGCCGGGTTGACCCTCGACCTTGTGCAGGGCCCAGAGTTCAGGACGTGGAGAACGACATGCGCAGCATCGGCGAGATGGCCCGCGACAGCGGACTGGGCGTGAGCGCCCTGCGGTTCTACGACCGTGCCGGTGTGCTCGTGCCGGCCTGGGTGGATCCCGTGAGCGGGTACCGCTGGTACGAGCCCGGGCAGCTCGAAGAGGCCCGGTTGCTGGCCCGCCTGCGCCGGGCCGGGATGCCGCTGGCGGACATCCGGCTGGTGCTGGCCAGTTGGGCCGGTGCCGACACCGATCTGGTCCGGAAACTGCTCACGGCGCACCTGCGCCGCCTCGAACAGGGGCTGTCCGATGCCCGCAGCGAGTTCTCCGCACTCCGCGCACTACTCGACCAACGGGAGAACCACATGACTTCGCTCCGCACCGCCACCGTCCGGCTGACCGTCGCCGCGCCCGAGCTGGGGGCCGCGCTGGACACCGTCCGATTCGCCGCGAGCACCGACCCGGAGCTGCCGATGCTCGGCGGGGTCCTGTTCGACATCGAGGGCGAGAGCCTCCATGTCGTGGCCACCGACCGGTACCGTCTGGCGGTCGCCCGGGCCGGCGTCACCGGGCACGAGGGGAGCCGGGTACAGGTCATCGTGCCCACCCCGCTCGCCGACGCGATGCGGGCGCTGCTGCACGGCGAGGGACCCGTGCGGTTCTTGCTCGACGGTGACCGAGTGGCCCTGGAGGCCGGGGACGGGCAGGTGGCCGGTCAGTGCCTCGACCACGACTTCCCCGACTACCGTCGTCTCCTGCCCCAGGCCGGTGACCGCCGCGCCCTCGTCGAGGTCGCGGACTTCCGCAGGACCCTGGAGACGGGTCCCGTCCGCAGCGACGAGACCGGAACACATGACCTGAGCCTGCTCAGGGTGGAGGACGACGGGACGGTGACCGTCTGCGCCGACGGCGACGCCGGTGATCCGGGCCGCGTCGCGGTCAACCGCGCGTTCCTGCTGGACGCGCTGGCCGCCGCGGGCCGGGACCGGCTGGTGCTGGAGCTCGCCGCCCCCACGGCGCCGATCGCGATCCGCCGACCCGACGACGAGGGGGGCTTCTCGATCCTGATGCCGGTCCGCCTGCACGACTGACACCCGGTCGCCAGAAGGGCCGCACACGCCTACCCCGGCGTCACCAGCCGCGCCTCGTACGCGAACACCGCCGCCTGTGTGCGGTCCCTGAGGCCCAGTTTCACCAGGATGCGGCTGACATGGGTCTTGATCGTCGACTCGGCCACCAGCAGGCGCTCGGCCATCTCCTGGTTCGACAGGCCCTGGGCGATGAGGATCAGTACCTCCGTCTCGCGGTCGGTGAGGTCGCCGTAGGCCGTGTGGGCCGCGGCCATGAGTCTGGGGGACTCGGAGAGTTTGGAGAACTCCGTGATCAGCCGCCTGGTGACCGAGGGGGCCAGAAGCGCCTCGCCGGAGGCCACCACCCGGACTCCCTCGGCGAGTTGACGGGCCGAGGCGTCCTTGAGGAGGAAGCCCGAGGCGCCCGCGCGCAGGGCCTGGTACACGTACTCGTCGAGGTCGAAGGTCGTCAGGACCAGGACCTTTGCCATGCCCTCGGCCGCGACGATCTCCCTGGTCGCCTCGATGCCGTTCAGCTCCGGCATCCGGATGTCCATCAGGACCACGTCGGGGGCGAGTTCACGGACCCGGTCCACCGCCTCGCGGCCGTTGACCGCCTCGCCGACCACCTCGATGTCCGGCATCGCGTTCAGCAGCACCGAGAAGCCCTCGCGGACCATCATCTGGTCGTCCGCGACCAGGACCCGGATCGTCATGCCTCGTCCTCGTCCCTGAGCGGCAGCGGCACCGGCAGGAACACCGCCACCTCGTACCCTCCCTCGTCCGTCGGGCCTGCCGTCATCTCGCCGTTCAGCATGGAGACCCGCTCCCGCATGCCCGTGATGCCGTGCCCCGCTCCGGGCGAGGGCTTCAGCAGCGACAGCTCGGGCCGCGGGCCGTTGACTACGCGCAGGCCCAACCCGCCCAGGACGTACCCGATCTCCACCCGTGCGCTCGCCCCCGGGGCGTGGCGCAGGGTGTTGCTCAGCGCCTCCTGGACGATCCGGTACGCCGACAGCTCGACGCCCTGCGGGAGTTCGCGCACCGCCCCGGTGACCGCCTTGTCGACGCTCAGACCCGCTCCCCGCACATTGTCGAGGAGGCCGTCGAGGTCGGCGAGGGTGGGCTGCGGGGCGTCCGGTGCCTCGTAGTCCTCGGCGCGGACCACGCCCAGGACCCGGCGCAGTTCGGTGAGGGCCGCCACCGCGTTCTCCCGGATGGTGGCGAACGCCTTCTCCAGCTCCGGGGGCGGGTTCTCCACCCGGTAGGGCGCGGCCTCCGCCTGGATGGCGACGACCGACATGTGGTGGGCGACCACATCGTGCAGCTCGCGGGCGATGGTCGTGCGCTCCTCCAGGAGCGTGCGGCGGGAGCGCTCGTGCGCGGTCACCGTCTGCTGGGCGGTCACCGTCTGCTGGGCGTCCTTGCGTATGTGCCACACAGTGATGGCGAGCAGCGGCAGGGCCGATATGAACAGCAGATCCATGGTGTTGGAGCGGTAGTAGTGGCTGTCGCCCAGGGTGGCCTGCCATATCAGGCCGTAGGCCCCGGTCAGCAGCCACATCCAGGCCGCTGTGCGCGGCCTGGTGCGCACGGCCACCACGGTGAGCACGACGAGGTGGCAGACGAAGCTGCCTGGCAGCCATGGCCAGTCCTGCTGCCAGGAGTTGACGAAAGCCATCGGATAGGCGATCGCGGTCGCGGCCAGCGACAGCCAGAAGGCCATGATCGGCCGCACCATGGTCAGCAGGATCGGGGCCAGGGCGAGCACACCGACGAGGACATTGGTGGTCGCGGCGCGGCCGCTGTTGTCCGCGGCGATGAACATCGCGAGCAGGCCGGCCGCGGTGATCAGCGCGTGCGGCGTCCAGGCCGCGTACTCCCGCGGCCGGCCGGACAGCAGGCGGGAGAGCCCCTTGTCGACGGGCGCCGGAGGCAACGGACGGTAGGCGAAGGCGTCACTGATCAGGTCCTGCCGCAGGCCACGCAGGGCGTTGACGGCGGCCCTGAACTCCGGGCTGCGGAACTGGTACGCGCCACTGCCGCCGTGCAGAGGTGTCATGTGCGTCTCGGTCGTATCGGTCACGTTCGAAACGGTAGGCGGGCGCGGGGGTCCCCGTCGTCACCAGCGAGACGGGTCCTTCGGCGTCCCTCTCAGGTACTACGGGTACCGGAGGGCGGCCGGTCAGTAGCCCGACGGCCGCACCAGCCCCGACTCGTAGGCGAACACCGCCGCCTGCGTACGGTCCCTGAGGCCCAGCTTCACCAGGATGCGACCCACGTGCGTCTTCACGGTCTGCTCGGCCACCACGAGCCGCCCGGCGATCTCGGCGTTCGACAGGCCCTGCGCGATCAGGGCGAGGACCTCCGTCTCCCGCTCGGTCAGCTCGCCGACCCGGGTCTTGAGCGGAGCGCGGGGCCGGTGGTCGAGACGGGAGAACTCGGCGATCAGCCGCCGGGTGATGCCGGGCGCGAGCAGTGCGTCCCCGGCCGCCACCACCCGCACCGCTTCAGCGAGCTGCTCCGCGGAGGCGTCCTTCAGCAGGAACCCGGAGGCACCGGCCCGCAGGGCCTCGTAGACGTACTCGTCGAGGTCGAAGGTGGTCAGCACCAGGACCCTGATCTCCGGGCGCTCGCCGGTGATGCGGCGGGTGGCCTCGATGCCGCCCAGCTCGGGCATGCGGATGTCCATCAGGACGACGTCCGGGACGAGTTCGTCGACCTTGGCGATCGCGTCCAGTCCGTCGACCGCCTGCCCGACCACCTCGATGCCGGGCTGGGCGCCCAGCAGCACGCTGAAGCCCTGCCGGACCATCTGCTGATCGTCCGCGATCAGTACGCGGATGTCTGCGCTGGTGCCGCTCGTCATGCGGTGCCGTCCTTGGAGTCGGTGACCTGGTCGGGCGCGCCCGGGGGTGCCGTCGGAAGATACGCGGCGACCTCGTAGCCGCCGTCGGGGTGGGGGCCGGCGCGCAACGTCCCGCCGAGCATCGCGGCCCGCTCGCGCATGCCGAGCAGGCCGTGCCCCGCGCCCGGAGAGGACGGCACGCTGCGGGTGGGCCGTGAGTTGACGACCCGCACGTCCACCCCGTGCACGTAGTGGACGAGCGCGACGGAGGCGGTCGCGCCGGGCGCGTGACGCAGGACGTTGCTCAGCGCCTCCTGCACGATCCGGTACGCCGACAGCTCCACGCCGGACGGCAGGGGCCGGCGGACGCCCCGCACGTCGACCCGCACACTCAGTCCGGCCGCCCGGGTGTTCTCCACCAGCGCGTCGAGCCGGTCGAGGGTGGGCTGCGGGGCGTGCGGGGCGGTGCCGGTGGCGGGGTCGTCGGACTCGTGGACCCTGTCGGGGTGTTCGGCCCGCAGCACACCGAGGACCCGGCGCAGCTCGGTCAGCGCCTCCAGCGCGTTCTGCCGGATGCCGTCGAGGTTCTCCCGGAGCTCCTCGGACGGGTTCTCGACGAGGTGCGGGGCGACCTGCGCCTGGATCGAGATGACGGACATGTGGTGGGCGACGACGTCGTGCAGTTCGCGCGCGATCCGGCTGCGCTCCTCCAGCAGGGTGCGGCGGGCCCGCTCCTCGGCGGTGAGGGTGGTCTGCCGGCCGAGCTCCGCGCGGGCCTCGCGGCGGCCGCGCAGCGCCGTGCCGAGCACCACGACGACCGCGGAGAGGCAGACCGCGACCACCCCGGTGGACTGGTAGTGGGACGCGCCCCACAAGCCTTGCAGGACATAGGTGACCAGCGCGGTGATCGCCAGCACCTCGGCGGAGACCCGGGTGGGCACCCGCAGGCCGACCAGCAGCAGGACGAAGAGGTGCGCGATGATCCCGGAGACGGTCCAGGGCCAGGTGAAGCCACTCCCGTCAGGCACGGTCACCTCGCCGTGCAGCGCGACGGCCCCGACCACCATGGCCCCGATCGACAGCCACCAGGCCGGGATCGGCCGCCACAGCGCGAGCACGGTGGCACCGCCCTGGGCGGCGGCGAGCGCGAAGGCCGGGCCGAAGCCCAGGTCTCCGCCGTCCATGAATTCCGCCGTGCCGGCCAGCGCGATGACCAGAGCCGTGAGGCACACCACGCCGTGCGCCAGCCAGCGCACCCAGACGGACGGGGGCAGCGGATCGACCCGGAGCGTGCACAGGTCCTCGCGCAGCACATGCAGCCAGCGCCGTATCCGGCCGGCCACCAGCTGCCGGCTCCCCGTCTCCGTCACGCCGACCACCCTAGGCACGACGCGCCTCCTTCGCTGCCGCGGGATCGGTACGGCGGTGGACCCGGACCACGCGTGACGTGCGGCCCCCGGCACGGCGCGGCCCCTGTTCGAGGGACCGGAAGGCCGACCGGCAGACCGCCAGGACGAGGACGAACACCGGGAGCCAGGCCAGTCTGGCCGCCACCCAGTCCAGCCCGTCGGGCACGGTGTGCAGACCGGGGAGCCTGCCGAGCGCGAGGCCGGTGGCGGTGGTGGCCATCAGTGCCGTCTGGTGCCACAGGAAGATCGTCATCGCGGAGAGGTTGACCAGCGCCACCGCCGCCCAGGCCGCGGGGCGCCGCATACCGCGGCGCAAGCGGTCGCGCAGCAGCAGGGCCAGGCCGCACTGGGCCAGACCGAAGGTGACGGCGGCCAGCGTCGGCGGGTTCAGGTTGGACACCTGAGCGCCCGGCACCCCGACCATCGAGGCCGGATACCCCGCCCACCCGACGAGCACCGCGGTCGCCACCGCACCGCCCCCGAGCAAAACCCATGCCACCCGCCGCCCCTCCAGCTCACCCCGGGTCCAGGCCGCGCCCAGGGTGTACGGGACCAGCCAACCGGCCGCCAGGTTCACCCAGCCCAGCCAGTCAGGGCCGCCCAGCCCGAAGCGCACGAGGTCGACGTGCAGGACGACGGCCAGCGGCCACAACGGGTGGAGGCGCAGCAGCAGCGGGGTCGCGGCCGTCAGGGCGCCGAAGACCAGGAGGAACCACATCGGGGACAGAGCGAGTTTCACCAGGGTGCGGACCGTCTCGAACGGGGCGCCCGTGAGCAGCAGGGCCGTCGCGGCCACCGTCCACAGGGCGAGGACGGCCGCCACCGGCTTGTACAACCGCGACAGACGGCTCGTCAGCCACTGTCGGTACGTCGTCCCGCGGGCGCGTGCCGAGCTGTAGCCGCGGGTCGCCACATGACCGCCGACCAGGAAGAACACGGCCAGGGTCTGGAAGGCCCAGGAGATCGGGGCCAGCCACGGCATGTGCTGCAGCGGGCTCGCGGTGTGCAGGGTGCCTCCGTCGGCGACCAGGGCGGTCACCAGCCAGTGGCCGAGGACGACACCGAGGATCGCGAGGGCGCGCAGAGCGTCGACGGCACGGTCCCGCCCGGGAGGTGTCGCCGCGTCGGTCCGGTCGGCGGCCCGGCGTATGCCGTCCGCGCTCCGGCGTATCCCGGCGCGTACGCCGTCCCGGGTGCGGTGGGTCTCAGTCACGGGTCACCTCCGCGGTGTCTCCGAGGACGATCCGGGCGAGGTTGGTCAGGGACACCGAGCCCGGGCTGAAGTAGTCGCTGTGTCCGCCCTTACCGGCGGCGAAGACCTGGGCGCCGAAGGCTGGGGAGATCGGGTCGGTGCCGAAGCCGACGGTGACGCCGAAGAGATCGGTCCTGACGTGGGGGACCTCGCCGACCCAGTCGTCCTGGCCCCGGGCCGCCCAGATCCGGGCCGGGGTGTGCAGGGCCGCGGCGGTGTCGGCGCCGGTGCCTGGGCTGCCGATCAGGGCCAGGTCGTCGATGTCCAGGTGGGCGGCTGCTTTGGCGCAGACCACCGTGCCGTAGGAGTGGCAGACGAGGGAGACGGTGGTGGCGCGGCCGACGACGCCCTGGAGTTGGCGTATGAAAGCGCGCAGGTGGGGAGCGGCCTGGTCGGCCCTGCCCACGGTCAGGACCGTGGTGCTGACCGTGGCCGGGGTGCGGTAGCCGAGCCAGGCGACCACCGCGGTCCGGGTGCCGTGCGGAGCGGTGGCGGTGAGCTGCCGGCGCAGGGCCGACGCCGTCGCCCGGAAGCGGTCGTAGGTGTCCAGGGAGGTGTCGGAGCCGGGGACGAGGACGGCCACGTGGTCGGCGTGGGCGAGGTCGCCGAAGACCTCTGCCGCCCTTCCGGGACCCCGTCCGTCGAAGGTGAGCAGCCTGCGGGTGGGGGCGGCCAGCTCCCGGTCCGCCGCGGCGCGGTGGGTGTCGCCGTGGGCCGCGGCCGAGCGGGCGGCCTCGGCGGCGTTGGCGCTGTTGGCGGCGTAGATCTCGTCGAGGGTGGCGGCGGTGGGCCTGGGGAGAGTGGCGGGGGGCGGGGACGGGATCTCGGGGCGGGCGGCCGCGGAGAGCGGGGCCACCACCGCCACGGTGATGAGGCCGGCGAGAAGGGCCCGGCGCCACCGATGGAAGCGCCGGTGCGCGGGCTCCCCACGGTCACCCGACGGGTCACGCATGTCCCGGTCACCTGACGCGTCACGCATGTCCCGATCACCTGACGCGTCCCGCACATCCCGATCGAACAGGGTGCCACGCACGTCCCGATCGCTACGGTCGCTCGTCGGGACGTCCACCCCGTGCCGCCGCGCGTCACCGCGGCCCGCGCGCCCGCCCCTCCACCTGCTCCCGCCCCTCCCACTGCTCCCCACAGTCCCCGTCCCTTCCCCTCCACCCGGCCATCGGGCTTGTCTGGAAGGGAAGTTACGGAGCCACGGCCGTCGTCCGCGTCACGCCAGGGAGCTCTTTGGCTTCGTAGCTCTCAGGTATTACGGGTATCACCGGGCAGCGGCGCGGACCGCCGCGGCCGACGTCACCACGCCAGCTGTGCGATCTCCTCCGCCACCACCGCGCACGCGTCCGCCGCCGGGTCGATCAGGGGGAAGTGGCCGACGTCCTCCAGCAGGGTCAGGCCCACCACCTCGCCCGCCTTGGCCGCCGCGTCCGCGTACGCCTCGGCGACCGCCTCCGGGACGACCGTGTCGGTGCGGCCCTGGACGAGGGTGGTCGCGATACCGGTGGGCAGCAGCAGGGCGGGATCGGCGTACGGCACCCGCGCGGTGAACCCCTCGGCTCCGCCCAGCAGTTGACGGCACGCCCCGCCGCACACGTCCAGTTTGTCGGCGACTGTGAAGTCGGCGATCGGGGCGAGGGCGACGACCCCGCGCAGGGGCGCCGGCCGGTCGATGCGCCAGGCGGCGTCGGCCGGCAGGAGGTGCCGGGCCGCGGCCCACAGCGCGAGGTGGCCGCCCGCGGAGTGACCGGTGACCACCATGCGGCGCGGGTCGGCCTGCGGGAGGGACTCCCGCACGAGCGCGGGCAGCGCGTCCATCGCGGCGGCCACGTCGTCGAAGGTCTCGGGCCAGCGCCCGGCCACCGGCCCGGCGCCCCCCGCAGCGCCCTGTGCCGGAACGGAGACCCCGCCCCGCCGGTACTCCACGTTGGCCACCGCGAACCCCCGCCGGGCCAGGAAGTCCGCGAACGGTGTCACATGCCGCCGGTCGTACGGCGCCCGCCACGCCCCGCCGTGCAGGACGACGACCAGCGGCGCGAGACCGCCCCCGGGGGACACCGCCACCCGCGGGGCGTAGAAGTCGATCACCTGGTCGGGGTCGTCGCCGTACGCCGCGGTGGCGTCGGGGTCGACCGCCGGGTGCGAGAAGGCCGACTCCTCCTCAGCCGCGGCTCGGGCTTCGGCCGCCGCACGGGCTTCTGCGGCGGCACGGGCTACGGCGTCGTCCGGCATGCTCCAACCTCTCAGCGACGAAACGGATCTGACGGACCGTGAAAGCATCCTGGAAGAGAATTCGGCCGTTGGCCGGGACGGTATCAGGCCCATGACGTGCGCGGACACACGGATGTCACGCTCGGTGAGGGCTAAACGGTTCTGCTGTTTCGTTACGCTGACGTGTCCGTCCCCACGGATCCGCCCCGCGGATCCCGAGCGCACCGAGGAGTCCGACATGTCCGCCGAACCCGGCACCGTCCGTCCCGGAGGGCGTACCGCGCGTGTCCGTACGGCCGTGCTGCGGGCGGCCGGGGACGTGCTCGCCGAGCAGGGCTTCGACCGCCTCGACCTCGCCGAGGTCGCCCGCCGCGCGGAGGTCGGCAAGACGACCGTGTACCGGCGGTGGGGGACGGTCACCGCGCTGGTCGCCGACCTGCTCGCCGACATGGCCGAACAGTCACTGCCCCGCACCCGCACCGGCGCGGTCCGCGACGACCTGCGGGCCAACGCCCTGCTGGTCCAGCGGACGCTCGCCGATCCCCGGCAGGGCGCGCTCTTCCGCGCGGTCATCGCCGCGGCGGCCTGCGACCCGCGTACCGCCGAGGCGCTGCGGCACTTCTACGCCGTACGGATCGCCGAGTGGGCCCCGTGCGTGAGCGAGGGCGTCGCGCGCGGGGAGCTCCCCGTCGGCACGGACCCGGCGACCGTCGTACGGGCGGTCTCGGCCCCCCTCTACTACGGCCTGCTCACCACCGGCACGGCCCCCGACCCGGCCGCCGCCGAACGCGCGGCGGATGCGGCGGTCGCGGCGGCGCAGGCCGGGGTGTACGCCGCCCCGGTCACACCCGTCACCCCGACCTGACGCCACGACGAGCCGATCAGCGGACGAGTGTCTCCCCCAGCACCCGCGCCGCCCGCTCCACGTCCGCGAACCCGACGTACAGCGGCGTGAAACCGAACCGCAGCACGTCCGGGTGCCGGAAGTCGCCCACCACGCCCCGCTCGATGAGCCGCTTCATCACCGCGCCCGCGTCCTCGCAGCGCAGCGCGACCTGGCTGCCCCGCTCCCCGTGCGCCAGGGGGGTCACGCACTCGACGCGCCCCTCCTCGACGTACGACGACACGCACTCCAGGAAGAAGTCCGTCAGGGCCAGCGACTTGGCGCGCACCGCCTCGACCGACACCCCGTCCCAGACCTCCAGCGCCGCCTCCAGGGCGAGCATGGAGAGGATGTCGGGCGTGCCGACGCGGCCCCGCAGCGCGCCCGGCGCCGGTTCGTAGGACGGCCGCATCCCGAAGGGCTCCACATGGGAGTTCCACCCAGGCAGCGGGGAGTCGAAGCGGTCCTGGAGCTCGCGGCGCACATAGAGGTACGCCGGTGAACCGGGGCCGCCGTTCAGGTACTTGTAGGTGCAGCCGACCGCGAGGTCGACGCCGTGCGCGTCGAGACCGACCGGCAGGGCGCCCGCGCTGTGGCACAGGTCCCAGACGGCGAGCGCGCCCGCCGCGTGCACGGCGGCCGTGAGACCGGGCAGGTCGTGCAGGCGCCCGGTGCGGTAGTCGACGTGGTTGAGCAGGACGGCCGCGGTACGTCCGCTCAGCACGCCCGGCACCTCGGCCGGAGTCACCGCCCGCAGGGTGCAGCCCGTCATCCGGGCCGCGGACTCGGCGATGTACCCGTCCGTGGGGAAGGTGGTGGCGTCGACGACCACCTCGTCACGGCCGGAGGCCGGACCACCCGCGAGCCGCACCGCCCCCACAAGTGCCTTGAAGACGTTGACACTTGTCGAGTCGCCGACCACGATCTGCCCGGCCGCCGCGCCGACCAGCGGAGCGATCAGGTCACCGATCCGCTCCGGCGCGGTCCACCAGCCGCTCTCCTCCCAGGACCGGATCCTGAGCTGCCCCCACTGACGGCGTACGACGTCCTCGACGCGCCCCGGGACGGCGGCCGGGAGCGCGCCCAGCGAGTTCCCGTCGAGGTACACCACGTCATCGAGCACGAACCGGGAGCGCACGCCGGCCAGTTCGTCGGCCGCGTCCAACTTCTCCGCGCGCAAAGTCAGTTCAGACATGGGACCGCGCCGTCCACAGCTCCGGGAACACGTTGTTCCGCGCGCGCTTCTCCAGCCAGGCCACCCCGGCGGAGCCACCGGTGCCGGCCTTGGAGCCCATCGCACGGCGGGTGGCGACGAGATGGTCGTTGCGCCAGCGCCACACCAGCTCGGCGACATCCGTCAACGCCTCGCCCAGGCGGGCCAGTTCGTCGTTCTCGGGGCCGGAGTAGAGGGCCGTCCAGGCGGCCTCGACCTCCTCCGACGGCTCGTACCGGCGCGACACGTCCCGTTCCAGGACAGCGGAGGGGATCGCGTGCCCGCGCCGCGCCAGCAGCCCCAGTACCTCGTCGTACAGGCTCGGCTCGTGCAGCGCCTTCTCCAGTTCGGCGTGGACGCGGGGCGCGCCCCGGTGCGGCACGAGCATGGACGCGGACTTGTCGCCGAGCAGGAACTCCATGCGGCGGTACATCGCCGACTGGAAGCCGGAGCCCTCGCCGAGCGCCGAGCGGTAGGAGTTGAACTGCGCGGGCGTCAGCTGGCCGAGCGGCTTCCAGGAGGCGGTCAGCGCCTCCAGCTCCCGTACGGAACGCTTCAGCGCGGCGACGGCCGTGGGCACGTCGTCGGAGCGCAGCGCGGCCGCCGCGGTCTCCCACTCGTGCACGATGACCGTGAACCACAGCTCCATGACCTGGGTCGTGACCAGGAAGACCATCTCTCCGGGATCGTCGGAGAGGGTGTGCTGGAGGTGGGTGAGCACGTCCGCCTTGACGTAGTCCTCGTACGGCGTCGTGCCTTGGAAGTCGAGATGCGGGGTCTCCGGCTCCTGCGGTTCCTGAGCCTCTTGGGACGACATCGCTGTCTCCTGGTGTGTACTCCGGGTAGCGGTCCGCCCTGCCGTTACCGACACGGGGCCCCGGTCCCCGCCGGGCATCCTCTTCCATGCTCCCCGGAAATGGCAAGGCCCGCCTGGTCACACAGGCGGGCCCGGAAAGCGGTGACGGATCGGCTCAGGCTCAGCCCAGCGTCTCGGCGGCCGTGAGCGAGGAGTCCTTCAGGAACTGCGTGCAGCGCTCGTACTCCGTCTGCTCGCCGATGGCTCCGGCGGCGCGGGCGAGGCCGTGCAGGGCACGCAGGAAGCCGCGGTTCGGCTCGTGCTCCCACGGGACCGGCCCGTGGCCCTTCCAGCCGTTGCGGCGCAGCGAGTCGAGGCCGCGGTGGTAGCCCGTACGGGCATAGGCGTACGACTCCACGACGCTGCCCCGCTCGAAGGCCTCGTCGGCCAGCTGGGCCCAGGCCAGCGAGGAGGTCGGGTACTTCGCGGCGACATCCGCGGGCGCGGTGCCGTTCGCCAGGAGCTCACGCGGCTCCGGGTCGTCGGGGAGGTGGGTCGGGGGCGGGCCCCCGAGAAGGTTCTCGTGAATGGACATGGGTCCAGTCTCCCTCGCCTGGGGCATGGTTTCGTCTGCGGGCCGGTGGGGGCCGGTCGCGCCCCGCGGTGGAGCCGCTGATGTCACAGCCCCGCGCCCCTGGGTGGGTGCGGTGAAGCCCTGTCGAGCCACAACGCACCCACAGCCGGCCTACGACAGCCGCCCCCGCGTGCGCTCACCCTCCAGCGGCGGTGCCATGACCGCCCCGTGCGTACGGCACTCCGGCCGACGGCACCCCGGCGGCAGCGACCGCACCGTCGCGAAGGCCACCGCGGACCCCACCACCAGCACCCCCGCACACACCGTCATCGCCCGCCCGAAGGCGTCGTCGAAGGCCCCCGGGGACCGGTACGCCTCCTCCCCCATCCCCGCGACCAGCGGCAGCGCCGCCACCGCGATGAGGCCCGCCGCCCGGGCCGCCGCGTTGTTGATCCCGCTCGCCAGACCGGCCCGAGAGGCGTCCACCGAGCCCAGCACGGTCGCCGTCAGCGGGGCGACCAGCGTGACCATGCCGGTGCCGAGCACGAGCAGCGCGGGCAGCACGTCGGCCGGGTAGGAGGCGCCCGGGCCGACCCTGAGCATCAGCAGCATCCCCGCCGCGCACAGCAGCGGGCCGACGGTGAGCGGGATGCGCGGTCCGATGCGGTCGGCGAGGGCGCCCGAGCGGGCGGAGAACAGCAGCATCAGGGCGGTCGTCGGCAGCAGTGCCGTACCGGCCTGGAGGGCCGACCAGCCGACCACCACCTGGAGCTGGAGCGCGGCCAGGAAGAAGAACCCGCCGAAGGCCGCGTACACGCACAGGGTCACCAGGTTGACCGCGGTGAACTGCCGGGACGCGAAGATCCCGAGCGGCATCATCGGATCGGGCCGCCGCTTCTCCACGGCGACGAAGGCCACCCCGGCGGCCACACCCGCGAGCGCCGTGACGACGACCACCAGGGACCCGGAACGCGCCTCGATCAGCGCGTATGTCACCAGCGCGAGCGCCAGCGCGCCGAGGACCGCGCCGAGCACGTCGAAGCGCCCGTGGTCGGCGCGCCCGTCCGCGGACTCGGGAACGTGCCGTACGGCGATCGGCGCGCACAGCAGTGCCAGCGGGACGTTGAGCAGGAACACCCAGCGCCAGCCGGGACCGTCCACCAGCCAGCCGCCCACGAAGGGCCCGACGGCCGCCCCGATGCCGCCGAAGCCGGACCACAGGCCGACGGCCCGGCCCCGGTCGTCGGGATGGAAGGAGGCCTGGATCAGGGCCAGGGACCCGGGTGTGAGCAGGGCGCCGCCGACTCCCTGGAGGGCTCGGGCGGCGACGAGGACACCGGCGTTCGGGGCGAGGCCGCACAGCAGAGAGGCGGCCGCGAACCACACCACGCCGACCACGAAGACCTTGCGGCGGCCGTACCGGTCCCCGAGGGAGCCGCCGAGCAGGATCAGCCCGGCCAGCGTCAGCATGTACGCGTTGACCGTCCACTGCAGGGCGGCGAGCTCGGCGTCCAGGTCGCGGCCGATGCGCGGCAGCGCGACGTTGACGACGGTCGAGTCCAGCAGCGCCATGCTGGAGCCGAGGACGGTGGTGAGCAGGATCCACTTGCCTTGCGGCGAGGCCAGCCGGACATCGGGCATGCCCCAGGTATACAGCGAGCCCGGTGCCGTAGCACCGGGCTCACCGCGATCAGCCGTGAAAGGGCCTTACTTGATCTTCGTACCCGCCGAGCGCAGGTTCTGCGTGGCCTCGACGACGCGGGCGGCCATCGAGGCCTCCGCGAGCTTGCCCCAGGTACGCGGGTCGTAGGTCTTCTTGGAGCCGACCTCGCCGTCGACCTTCAGGACGCCGTCGTAGTTGCGGAACATGTGGTCGGCGACCGGACGCGTGAAGGCGTACTGCGTGTCGGTGTCGATGTTCATCTTGACCACGCCGTTCTCCAGCGCGGTGCGGATCTCCTCCTCCGAGGAGCCGGAGCCGCCGTGGAAGACGAAGTCGAACGGCTGGGACCCGGCCGGCTTGCCGAACTTGGCGGCCACGCCGTCGTTCAGCTCCTTCAGCAGGTCGGGGCGGAGCACGACGTTGCCCGGCTTGTACACACCGTGGACGTTGCCGAAGGAGGCGGCCAGCAGGTAGCGGCCCTTCTCGCCCAGGCCCAGCGCCTCGGCCGTACGGATGGCGTCGTCGACCGTGGTGTAGAGGGAGTCGTTGATCTCGTGCGAGACGCCGTCCTCCTCACCGCCGGTCGGGGTGATCTCGACCTCAAGGATGATCTTGGCGGCGCGGGCGCGCTCCAGGAGCTCCTGGGCGATGGAGAGGTTGTCGGCGAGGGTCTCGGCCGAACCGTCCCACATGTGCGACTGGAACAGCGGGTTGCCGCCGGCCTTCACACGCTCCTCGGACACGGCGAGCAGCGGGCGTACGTACCCGTCGAGCTTGTCCTTGGGGCAGTGGTCGGTGTGCAGGGCGACGGTGACCGGGTACTTCTCGGCGACGATGTGCGCGAACTCGGCGAGGGCCACGGAACCCGTGACCATCTCCTTGCTGTACTGGCCGCCCAGGAACTCGGCACCACCGGTCGAGATCTGGATGATGCCGTCGCTCTCGGCCTCCGCGAAGCCGCGCAGCGCAGCGTGCAGGGTCTGGGTCGAGGTCACGTTGATGGCCGGGTAGGCGAACTTGCCTGCCTTCGCCCGGTCGAGCATCTCGTTGTAGACCTCGGGGGTTGCGATCGGCATGTGTCCGCTCCTTGTATCTGCGGGTTGGCGTACTGCGTGCTTACGGCCCTGACCTAGACCTTGTGTGGGGGTTCGACGTCATCGTCGGCCCCATCTTTCCAGACTTGGCCGGATGGTCCATCCCGCGGTCGGTCCGTGGTCAGTCCAGGCCCAGCTCGTCCTTCGAGTAGGCGAAGCGGTACGGCACGCCCGCGCCCTGTTCGATCTTCTCGGCGGCGCCCGTCGCGCGGTCGACGATCGTCGCGACCGCGACGACCTCGGCGCCCGCCTCGCGCACCGCCGCCACCGCTTCGAGCGGGGAGCCTCCGGTGGTGGAGGTGTCCTCGACGACCACGACCCGGCGGCCCGCGATGTCGGGGCCCTCCACGCGCCGCTGCATGCCGTGCGCCTTGGCCGCCTTGCGGACGACGAAGGCGTCCAGGCGCTTCCCGCGCGCGGCGGCCGCGTGCAGCATGGCGCCGGCGACCGGGTCGGCACCCATGGTCAGGCCGCCGACCGCGTCGAACTCCAGGTCCGCGGTCAGGTCCAGGAGCACCTGCCCGACCAGCGGGGCCGCCTCGCCGTCGAGCGTGACGCGGCGCAGGTCGACGTAGTAGTCGGCCTCCAGCCCCGATGAGAGGGTCACCTTGCCGTGCACCACGGCCTTGTCCTTGATCTGCTGCAGCAGCTCGCCGCGTACGTCCGTCATGCCTGTCAGCTTAGAGGCGGCGCCAGCTCCAGGTCGTCGAGGCCTCCAACGGCTCCAGGGGTGTGACCAGGCGCGGCACCGTGTTCAGGCCGTTGGGCGGCCCGGTCTGCGGCTCCACGCAGACGGCGGCCTCCTGCTCGTCGTACACCACGACCCATTCCTCGCGGCTGGCGACCTTCAGCTCCAGCTGCCCGGGCCAGGTGAGCGTGACGTCGACGCCGTCGGGCATGCCGAAGCAGTCGTCCCAGGGGCCCGGCCTCGGCTCGACGCGGTTGCCGGTCGGCAGGTGGTCGTCGCCCCGCTCCTCCTGCCAGGCGGCGGCGAAGTCGAGCCGGACGGGCTCGCCGCCGTCGAGGGTGCGGTGGAACCAGGGGTGCCAGCCGATCTGGGCCGGGAAGGAGGAGTCGTACGTCTCCACGGACATGGTGAGCGTCAGGGCGTCCGGGGTGAGCGCCGCGATCTGGGTGATGCGGCCCGGGTAGGGCCAGGGCGCCACGAGGTCGTACGTGAGGACCGCTTCGTCGGTGGTCGTGCGGGCGATGTTCCAGGCGCCGTCGCGGGCCGTGCCGTGGATGGCGTGCGGCGGGGAGTTGAGCGGCATCTGGTGGACGTCGGCGCCGTCACGGAACCGTCCGTCCCGGATGCGCCCGCACCAGGGGACCATCGGGAAGCAGCCGAAACGGTCGCCCTGGCGCAGGAGTTGGACGCCTGCGACCCGAAGTCCCCCGACCCGTCCGCCGTTTGCCGGCTGCAAGGTCACTTCCGCGTCGCCCGCGGTCAGTGTGATGTCTTCTTGGCTCACGGGACGACCCTACTCAACGGCTCCTCAACGGCGTTTCCTCAGCGCCCTTCCGACCACGATCGCCGATGCCAGGACCACTGCCGCCGCCGGCGCCGCCCAGCGGAGGGTCGCGCTCGACGTCACCGTCTGGGGCGCTGGGACGGGGGCGTAGCGGCCTCGCGGGGGCGCGTGGTCGACCTCCTCCGCGCTGCGGCCGATCATGGTGCGGCGGGCGTGGGCCGCCTCGGCCGGGGGGCCGACGGGTTCCGTGAAGTCGTCGACGAGGGGTGCCGGGGGCTCCTCGGCAGCCTCCACGACCTCCGGTGTCCGCGGCTGCGGCTGCTCCTGCTGTTCCGGCTGCTCGGGTTCCTCCTGCGCCTCGCCCAGCGCCTCCGCGAAACGGTTCAGCAGGCGTACGACGGCGGAGCCCACGGCGTCCGGCGGGAGCTCGGTGACACGGCCGTCCGCCGTGGCCGTGCCGCCGAAGGTCACGGTCGTGCCGCCGTCCGTGTCGCGCAGGCGGAGAGTGAGGGCGACTTTGACCGAACCGCTTCCGCGGGTCTCGGTGGCGTCCCCCTCGACGGCGTAGGAACCGTCCTCCCGGGCGGAGACGTGGACCGCTCCCCGGTAGGTGATGGAGTGGCTGCCGACCCGCACCTTCAGGCGCCCGGCGACGGGGTCCGCACCGGCGTCCTGCTGGAGCCCGGGAACCGCCCGGGCCACCCTGACGGGATCCCCCAGGGTCTGCCTCAGCCGCTCGACCGGAACCGGAACGAACACCTCATGCTCCATGGTTGCCGAGCCTACCCAGGGCCGACGGTCATGCACCCCCGTTGGTGGAAAGTGACGCGCTGTTCCGCCCGGGGGCGCGGATCAGTAGCGCGGATGCACCAACGTCGAGGCCTCCAGACCCCCGACCCGGGTCGCCTCCGCCGCCCGTTGATCGGCCCGCAGGGACCGCTGCGTCAGGGTCGCCGGCCGCGGCCCCCGGGGGTCAAGGCCGAGCACCGGGCGGTCTTGCCGCGAGGCCAGCACGAAGCCCCAGTCGTGGGGGGCACGGGCCGCTCCGGCCGTGCGCCCGGGACCCGCGGCGGAACCGGGGCCGCGGCCTTCGACGCGGTAGGGCGTGGTGCGCAGCCCCGCCGCGCGCAGGGTCGCGTCCACCGTCCAGAAGACACGGGGGCGGGGGGAGACCGGCCCCGCGTGCACGACGAGACGGCCGTCGGGAGCCAGGACGCGGCGGACGAGGCCGTAGAACTCCTCCGAGTACAGCTTGGCGCTCGCGGTGATGCCGGGGGCGGGCAGGTCGGCGATCACCACGTCGTACGACGGCACGGGCGCCGGCCTCCGCAGTCGGCGGAACGCGTCCTGCGTGCTCACGTGGACGCGCGCGTCGCCGTACACGTGACCGTTGAGCCGGGACAGCGCCGGGTCGCGGCGGGCCAGGTCGACCACCGGGGGGTCGAGCGCCACGATGTCGACCCGCCGCACACCCCGGTGTCTGAGCACCTCGCGGACGGCGAGTCCGTCGCCACCGCCGAGGACGAGCACGCGCGCGTGGGGGCCGTCCATCGCCGGGTGGACGAGGGCCTCGTGGTAGCGGTCCTCGTCACGGCCGCTGACCCTGAGGCTGCCGTCGACGTACAGGTCGAGGGGGCGGCCGTCGGTGCCGCCGGTGAGGGCGACCTCCCGGACGCCGGTCTGCAGGGCGACGCGCACGTCCTCGCCGTAGACCGCCTCCCGCGCGGCCCGCTCGAAGTCGTCGACGAGGACGGTGGCGGTGGCGAGGACGCCGAGCACGGCGAGGTTGGCGACCAGCAGCAGCCAGCGGGCCCGGGGGGTCAGGTCGCGGCGGAACAGACCGAGGACCAGGGCGCCGCCCGCGATCGCGTTGACCGCGCCGGTGAGCATCGCGCCGGTCAACTGGCCCAGCAGGGGCAGCAGCAGGAACGGGAAGGCCAGACCGCCGACCAGTGCGCCGACGTAGTCCGCGGCGAACAGGTCGGCCACCGCGCCGCCCGCGTCCTGGCGGCGGATGCGCTGGATCAGCTCCATCAGCAGGGGGACCTCGGCGCCGATGAGCAGACCGATGGCGAGCGAGAAGGCGACCAGGAGCCAGCGCGGACCGCTCGCCCACAGCCCGCCCCAGTCGCCGGTCCACGCGAAGAGGGCGTACAGCGCCATCGCGCTGCACCCGCCGACCAGTGCCAGCAGCGCCTCCAGGGCCCCGAAGGCCATGGCCGCGTGCCGGCGCAGCCGCTTGGCCGCCAGCGAGCCGATGCCCATCGCGAAGACCATGACGGACAGCACCACGGACGCCTGGGTGACCGAGTCGCCGGTCAAGTACGAGGCCAGAGCGACCAGTTCGAGCTCGTACACCAGTCCGCAGGCCGCGCAGACGAAGACACAGGCGAGGACCAGGAACCTGCCGGTGGCAGGGCGGACCGGCAGCCGCGGGGGCCCGACCCAGGGCGGCGGAGCGCCGGGCGGGGCGGGGGCGTGCGACTCGATCACGGTGCGACGTTACGTCACGGGTACGGCACGCTTCGTCACCCACACGTGTGAAACTGGGAGTGAACCGGGAGAACAGGGGTTTCTGCGGCTCAGCCCGACGTCCCCACCGGGACCCGGACCCCGACGCGCGTCCGCGTGGCCACCAACTGCCCGTCCTGCGGATACGCGTGCCAGGTCCGCCAGTACACCTGCCCCTCGTACCACTGTGCCAGCAGCGCCGTGAACGCGTGCGGGCTGCCGGGAAAGACCCCGGCGAGGCCGTGCGGATGGTCGGACACCAGCGCGAGCAACTCCTGTGCCCGGCCCGCGAACTGACCCGGTGACAGCACCTCGACGCGCGCGGCGAACTCGTACTCCCAGTCCCCCACCCGCTTGGCCACGCCCAGCGGCAGCGGCGTACTGCTGCCGGCGATGCACGCCACCGTCTCCGAACACATGCCCCGGTCCTCCTCCAGGAGCACTTGGTGGGATGCGCCGAGGAGTCTCAACTGAAGCTTCGCCCCGCCGATTTCGAGGTCGCGCGTGGCGAGGGCGGGCAGCGGCTCACGCCCCAGGGCCCAGGCGAGGTCGGTCGCGCGCGTGTCGGTGTACGAGGTGTTCAGGGTCGTGAGCATGGATCGGCTCCGCTAGCACGCAAAGAAAGGGTGGTGTGGGGTTCCGGCGCACCCGGGCGACTGTGGGGGGATCGGCCCGGTCAGCCCAGTCGGTAGGTCAGGACGTGTCCTTGTCCGCAGGACGTCCGAGGGGCTGCGTTGGTGAGGTAGAGGGAATCATGAACGGCGATGCCGCCACAGTGTTTTTACCCAACTTCGTGCGGTTTCCATCCCTGGGTGGGCTCCCCAGCTCATCTGTTCAACCACGGCGCGCGCCACGGCGGCCGGAGCGTGCGCCGGAGCACCGGAGTGAAGATGCGACAAGCGGGGGCGTGCGGCCCCGACCCAGGTCCGGACGCACGCCCCCGCGTTCCCCCGTGCTCGGATGCGGTTCCCCCTGCTGGAGCTCAGCTGCCCCGTGTCAGCTGCCTCCCCCGCATCCGCCCCCGCCGCCGCAGGACGACCCGCCACCACAGGACGACCCACCGCCGCAGGAGTGCCCGCCACCGCAGGAGTGCCCACCGTGGTGCCCTCCGCCGTGGCCCCCGCTGTGACCCCCGGAGCTTCCGCCCGACGACCCGCACGAGGAGCCGGCACCCGTCGAGCCTCCGGCCCACCAGCTGTCCCGGTGCGCCCGGGACCGGCCCCCGCGGGGCTCCTTGACCAGCTTGACGCGCTGCTTCTTGTTCGCGGCGGACACGAGAGACCCGACGAACAGGACCGCGAACACCGCCAGGATGATGCCGATGACCATGGCGCCACCCTCCTTCCATTACCCCCCGAAGCGACCCCCCGTGGGCGCCTCGCCGGTTGCGTGAGCTGGAGATGCCCTTCCGTCTCACGCCCCAAAGCAGAGTTGAGGAACTCCAGAGCTTGGGCGCAGGATGACCTGCATGACCTCCAGCGCGCGCCCCCTGCTCAACCGCCGTCTCGCCGAGTTCGGGACGACGATCTTCGCCGAGATGTCCGCCCTGGCCCTGCGGACCGGTTCGATCAACCTGGGGCAGGGCTTCCCCGACACGGACGGCCCCGAGGAGGTCAGGGAGGCGGCCGTGCGGGCGCTGCGCGACGGACGCGGCAACCAGTACCCGCCGGGCCCGGGCGTACCCGAGCTGCGCACCGCGGTCGCCGCGCACCAGGAGCGCCGCTACGGCCTGTCCTACGACCCCGACACCGAGGTCCTGGTCACGGCGGGCGCCACGGAGGCGATCGCCGCCGCCCTGCTGGCGCTCGTGGAGCCGGGTGACGAGGTCGTCGCGTTGGAGCCGTACTACGACTCCTACGCGGCCTGCATCGCGATGGCGGGCGGGACCAGGGTCCCGGTCACCCTGCGGCCCCATGAGGGAAGCTTCCGCCTGGACCTCGACGAACTGCGCGCCGCGGTCACCGACCGGACCCGCCTCCTGCTCATCAACACCCCGCACAACCCCACCGGCACGGTCCTCACCCGCGCGGAGCTGACGGCGATCGCCGAACTGGCCGTGGAGCGGGACCTGCTGGTGGTCACGGACGAGGTGTACGAGCACCTGGTCTTCGACGAGGCCGAGCACCTGCCCCTGGCGACCTTCCCGGGGATGCGGGAGCGCACGGTCACGATCGGCTCCGCCGGCAAGACCTTCTCCTTCACCGGCTGGAAGGTCGGCTGGATCACGGCCGCACCCGCCCTGGTCTCGGCGGTCCGCTCGGCGAAGCAGTTCCTGACGTACGTCTCCTCCGGCCCCTTCCAGTACGCGGTCGCCGAGGCCCTCGCCCTCCCCGACAGCTACTTCGCGGCCTTCCGCGAGGACATGCGGGCCAAGCGGGACCTGCTGTCGGCGGGCCTGGCCGAGGCGGGCTTCGAGGTCTTCCGGCCCGCCGGCACCTACTTCGTCACCACCGACATCCGCCCCCTCGGCGAGAGCGACGGCTTCGCCTTCTGCCGCGCCCTGCCCGAACGCGCGGGCGTCGTCGCCATCCCGAACGCGGTCTTCTACGACCATCGGGAGGCGGGGGCGCCGTTCGTGCGGTTCGCGTTCTGCAAGCGGACCGATGTCCTGGACGAGGCTGTGGCCCGCCTCAAGAGGCTCGCCGTCTGAGAGCGCGCCGGACGACCACCGTGGAGGGAGTACCTCCCCAAGCTGGGTCAGGGTCGGGCTTGATGCGGGCGGTTGCCCGCCACGAGACGATCGCTCGGAGATCGTGGCCGCCTTGTGGGCGCCCGCTGCGAAGTAGCAACGCGGTCGAGCCGTACGGCGTAGGCCGCTGGGCCGCCCCGCTCGACGGCCCGGTGGATCGGGTCACGGCGGGCGACGAGGCGCTCGACCATCTCAACGCTGCGAAGCTGCGCCAGGATGGCCGGCACGCGCTCGCGCGGAAGATCTTCCACGGCCGGGCCGGGCAGCTCTACCACTCGTGCTGTTCAACACCCGCTACATGGACGCCGCAGTGAACCCGCTGCGCGCCGACGGCTTCGGCGTCCGCGACCAGGGCGTCGCCCGCCTCTCCCCGTTCGTCCGCCACCGCATCGACGTGCTGGGCCGGTACTCCTTCCAGTTCCCCGACCTGCCCGGCGGCCTGCGGCCCTCCGCTCGCACCGTCGTGGGAACTCTATGCGTCGGCCTCCTGGACGCGGACGGCTCGGGCGCGGACCACGAAGGGCCGGGAGAAGACGGTGATGGCGATGGAGACGGCGGCCACAAAGGTGATGACTGCGCCAGAAGTGAAGTGCTGGGCAATGCCGCCGGCGATCGCGGCTCCGATACCTTGCCACGTCATCCGGCCGGCGGACTCAACTCCCTGGACCTGGCCACGGACCGGATCAGGGGTCAACTCCAGAAGCTGCTCCTGAAGCGGCAGGGTGGCAGCGAAGCCGGCACTGGCGATGAACACCGCGGCTGTCGCCACCAGCACGGGCGGGTGGACAGCGAACAGCAGGTAGGGGGCGGCGAGCAGCAGGCGCAGGGCGAATGCGTAGCGGCGCCGCTGCTCGGCAGTGAACAGCCGCCCGACCGCAAGGTCACCGAAGAGCATGCCTGCCGATCCGGCGGCCAGGAAGACGCCGGCGTGATGAGGGGCGTAGGAGATGAACAGGGCCTCGCAGCCAACGATCAGACCGTTGGGGACCCACAGGTTCAGCAGCAGCGCGCGCCGGCCGGAGTGGGAGAAAAGCTCGGTGTTCGTCGTCCAGGTCTGGCGCAGTCCAGGGCGACGGGTCAGACGGATCGAACGTTCCCGGACCGTCACTGCCACAATGATCAATCCACCGCCGGTCAGGGCTGTCGCGACGGCGAAGACCTCCTGCGGGCTCAGGAACCGCAGCAGTACGGCGCCGATGGCGTAGCCGAGGATGGCCATGCCTCCCGAGGTGATGTTCATCAGCGAACGGGCCAGTGCGTAGGTGGAGGTCGGCACCACCTCGGCGAGCAGCCCCATCCGTGCCCCCGTTCCCAGGGACTGGAAGAACCCCAGTACGAGGAGCAGACCGAACCGGGCGGCGAGCGGCAGCCCTGGAACCGCCTGTGCCGCGACACCTGCGAGCGAGACGCACTGGAGCGCGACGAGGGTCCGGCGGGGACGGCTTCCGTCCGCGACCGACATCAGTGTCAGCGCACCGAGTACGGTCGCGAAGGTGGCGCCGTACATGCTCACAGCGGTCAGGAACGGGGACTTGGTCTGCTGGTTGACCAGCGTGCCGAGTGCGAAGCCCGACAGGGTGCTCGCGGCGACCGACAGTGTGAAGCCGGCGTACAGGCCGACGAATTCACGGTTGCGGAGCAGGTCACGGTAGGTGGTGGGAGGAGTGCCGTAGGGAGATGTGTCAGAAGGCATGAAAAAAGCCTTCGCGCGCACCCAACTCGGGGCGCCGAAGGCCGACTGTCGGATTATAGCAAGCACCCCAGTCCCCACCACGGCTCGACCGGGCCCGGCACGCGTACGGCGGCAAGCCCCGGCTGCACCGCGTCAGGGCGGCCCGCGAACGGATCCGGGAGGAGCTGCGCCGGCGGAGCAACGTGGAAAAGTTACCCACAGGCTGTGGACGGGAGCAGCGCTCACCCCGCAGGGGCTGCCATCCCCTGCGCTGGTGCCGAAGGCGACAGCCCGGCCCCGGCACGCGGCCGTGGTGGCCCGTGCCCTGGCCGGGCTGTCGTTCGCCTACGGCGCGTATCCGGTCGTGATCGCCGATACGCGCCTGCAGCGGGAGGACGCCTACTCGTCGTCCTCGGGCTTCTCGGCGTCGTTGACGTCCTCCTCGAGGCCGAGCTGTTCGACGAGCCACTTGTCGAACTCGATGGCGGCGCGCACCCAGCTGACGGTCGAGGAGACGAAGTGCTCCAGGCTGACGCCGGTGCCGATGAGCATCTGCGCCTCACCGATCAGACGGACGGTGCCGTCGTCATGGGTGTGGCTGTAGACCTTGGGCCACAGGGTGCGCCGGTTCCAGTCGTCGATGGACTCCAGCAGCGCGGGCTTCTCGTCGATCTGGTGGGGCCGGTCGTAGAACGTCCGCACCGAGAAGACCTGCTGGTCACCCTCACCGCGGAACATGAAATACGTACGGAACTGCTCCCACGGCGCCGCGAGGTCTCCCTCGTCGTCGACGACATACTTCAGCTCCATCTGGTCGAGGAGCTGCTTCACAAGATCCTGATCCGGGACGACGGGGCCCGCCGGTCCTTGCTGCGGCTCGGGCTGGCCCCCGAAGTTCGGAATCGAGGACGGGTCGATGGTCACCGTGAATTTCCCTTCGTACGGATCCTGCCATCCTCCCCCATGCGGGGAGGGGGGTGGCAAGCCCAGACGGACCCTGTCCTCCCAGGGCTGACATGATCCGGTCAGCCACGTAGACCACGTGCCGAGGAAACGGGGATGACATGACGCTGACGCCGACCGAAACGGTGACGGAACAGGGCGGGTCGGGCAGGACCAGATGGGGGGTCTTCCTGGCGATCCTGGCCGTGCCGACACTGGTGGTGGCGGCCCTGATCGCGCTGCTGATCGCCTGGTTCTTCACGGACGACTCGGTCGCCTCGGACGTGAAGAAGACCTCGTGCGCCGAGGCCCTGGCCTTCGGCGGGGTGAAGCTGCCGGAGGGGGCGTACGACGCCTGGTGCGGGCTCGACGCCGGGCCTGAACCCCGCTACACAGCCCGCTTCCGGATGCCGCGCGGCGAGATCGACTCCTGGGTGGCGGCCGGCTTCCCACAGGGGCCGGAACTGCGGACCACGCAGTGCGGCGACGCCCAGGTCGACGCGTGTCTGAACGCGGGCCCGGTCGCGGGAGAGCGGGCATCCGTGCAGATCGACATCACCCACGAAAGCCGCAAGTGGTCCGAGGTGCGGTTCGTGGCGTTCACCCCGTGAGAGGCGGCGGGGGCCGTCACGGCCCCCGCCGCACCCCTCAGAGCGTCTTGCCGGTCGCCGGACCCACGATCAGCCCGTCACCGAAGGCGTCCACCCGGACCGTGTCGCCGTCCTTGACCTCGCCGGACAGGATCTCCTTGGCGAGTCGGTCGCCGATCGCGGTCTGCACGAGGCGGCGCAGCGGGCGGGCGCCGTAGGCCGGGTCCATGCCCTCGACGGCGAGCCAGTCCAGGGCCGCGTCGGTGACCTCCAGGGTGAGCCGGCGCTCGGCGAGCCGCTTCGCGAGCCGGTCGATCTGGAGCCGCGCGATCCGGCCGAGCTCGTCCTTGGTGAGGGCCGAGAAGACGACCAGGTCGTCGAGCCGGTTGAGGAACTCCGGCTTGAAAGAGGCCCGTACGACCTCCAGGACCTGTTCCTTCTTCTCCGTCTCGCTGGTGATCGGGTCGACCAGGAACTGGCTGCCCAGGTTGGACGTCAGCACCAGGATCGCGTTGCGGAAGTCGACCGTGCGGCCCTGACCGTCCGTCAGGCGGCCGTCGTCCAGCACCTGGAGCAGGATGTCGAAGACCTCAGGGTGCGCCTTCTCCACCTCGTCGAGCAGCACCACGCTGTACGGCCGCCTGCGGACGGCTTCCGTCAACTGGCCGCCCTCCTCGTAGCCGACGTAGCCGGGAGGCGCGCCGACGAGCCGGGAGACGGTGTGCTTCTCGCCGTACTCGCTCATGTCGATGCGGACCATCGCCCGCTCGTCGTCGAAGAGGAAGTCGGCGAGCGCCTTGGCGAGTTCGGTCTTGCCGACGCCGGTGGGACCCAGGAAGAGGAAGGAGCCGGTGGGCCGGTCGGGGTCGGCGATGCCGGCCCGAGTGCGCCGTACGGCGTCGGAGACGGCCCGCACGGCCTCTCCCTGGCCGATGAGCCGCTTGCCCAGCTCCTCCTCCATGCGCAGGAGTTTCTGGGTCTCGCCCTCCAGGAGACGCCCTGCCGGGATGCCGGTCCAGGCGGCCACGGTGTCGGCGATGTCGTCGGCGCCGACCTCCTCCTTGACCATGGTGTCCTTGGAGACCTCCTCCTCGGCCTCGGAGGCGGCCTCCAAGTCCCGTTCCAGGGTGGGGATCTCGCCGTAGAGCAGCTTGCTGGCGGTGTCGAAGTCGCCGTCGCGCTGGGCGCGTTCGGCCTGGCCGCGCAACTCGTCCAGCTTCTCCTTCAGTTCACCGACCCGGTTGAGGGACTGCTTCTCCTTCTCCCAGCGGGCGGTCAGGCCCCGCAGCTCCTCCTCCTTGTCGGCGAGGTCGCGGCGCAGCCGCTCCAGGCGCTCGCGGGAGGCCGGGTCGGTCTCCTTGACCAGGGCGAGCTCCTCCATCTTCAACCGGTCGACTCCGCGCTGGAGTTCGTCGATCTCCAGGGGCGAGGAGTCGATCTCCATACGGAGGCGTGAGGCCGCCTCGTCGACGAGGTCGATGGCCTTGTCGGGCAGGAAGCGGGAGGTGATGTACCGGTCGGAGAGGGCCGCCGCGGCCACCAGCGCGCTGTCGGCGATCTGGACCTTGTGGTGGGCCTCGTAGCGCCCCTTGAGCCCGCGCAGGATGGCGATGGTGTCCTCGACCGTCGGCTCGGCGACCAGCACCTGCTGGAAGCGCCGCTCCAGGGCGGGGTCCTTCTCGATCCGCTCCCGGTACTCGTCGAGGGTCGTCGCCCCCACCATCCGCAGCTCACCGCGGGCCAGCATGGGCTTGAGCATGTTGCCGGCGTCCATGGAGGAGTCCCCGCCGGCGCCCGCGCCCACGACCGTGTGCAGCTCGTCGATGAAGGTGATGATCTGCCCGTCGGAGTCCCTGATCTCGGCGAGGACGGTCTTCAGCCGCTCCTCGAACTCACCGCGGTACTTGGCGCCGGCCACCATGGCACTCAGGTCGAGCGACACGAGCCGCTTGTCCTTGAGCGACTCGGGCACGTCCCCCTTGACGATCCGCTGGGCGAGCCCCTCGACGACGGCGGTCTTGCCGACGCCGGGCTCGCCGATGAGGACGGGGTTGTTCTTCGTACGGCGGCTCAGCACCTGCACGACCCGGCGGATCTCCTGGTCGCGGCCGATGACGGGGTCGAGCTTGCCGTCGCGTGCGGCGGCGGTGAAGTCGGTCCCGAACTTCTCCAGGGCCTTGTACTGCCCCTCGGGGTCGGCGGTGGTCACCCTGCGCCCTCCTCTGGCCTTCTGGAAGGCGTCGATCAGCTTCTTCGGGGTGGCGCCCTGCCCGGTCAGCACCTCGGCGGCCGGGCCGCCCTTGGCGGCGATGCCGACGAGCAGGTGCTCGGTGGAGAGGTACTCGTCGCCGAGGTCCTTGGCGCGGGACTGCGCGTCGGCGATGACGGCGAGCAGGTCGCGGTTGGGCTGCGGCGGCGCGACGGTGGACCCGGCCACGCTGGGCAGCGAGCCGAGCGCCTTCTCGGCCCCGGCCCGCACGGCGGCCTGGTCGGCGTCGACGGCGGCGAGCAGATCGACGATGTTCTCGTTGTCCTGCCCCTGGAGCAGCGCGAGGAGCAGGTGGGCGGGGGTGAGGTCCGGATGTCCCTCGGTCACGGCCCGGTTGCCGGCCGCGTTGATCGCGTCCCGGCTCCGGTTGGTCAGCTCGGCATCCACGTGTCCGTACTCCTCCTTCGGTGTCAGCTCCTGTACCGACTCCTGTGCTGACTCATTCAGCGTACATAAAGTTGAGTCTATTCCACTCAAGGCAGTCCGCGGGAGGAATGAGGGACTAGCTTCCCGGCATGACCTCCTACGCCCAGGATCCGGGTGCCCCGGACCCGTCGTTCCTCAGCTTCTGGCGCGAACGGCATCTGTGCACGCTGACGACACCCCGCCCGGACGGGAGCCCGCACGTGGTGCCCGTCGGGGTGACCTACGACCCGGAGGCCGGTCTCGCCCGGGTGATCACGAGCCGGACCAGCGCGAAGGCACGGCACGTGCTGGCGGCCGGGGAGGACGGGGCCGCGGTGGCGGTGTGCCAGGTGGCGGGGCGGCGGTGGGCGACGCTGGAAGGGCGGGCGCGCGTGCGCACCGAGCCGGAGCGGGTGGCGGAGGCGGTGCGCCGGTACGCCGAGCGCTATGAGCGGACGCCGGCACCGAACCCGCTGCGGGTGGTCATCGAGATCTCGCTCACGGGAGCGATGGGGCATTTCTGAGCCACGGCCCGATCGGCCGATACCCCGAAATGTCGCCCAAAACTGCAGCGGCGTCACCGTGTTCAGGTCACGGTGACGCCGCTGCGGGGGGAAGCACCTGAGCGATCTGTTACGACGGGGGAATCGCGTCAGGCACTGCGGGGGGTGGCTGAGATGGTCCGCGGGGTGGGGGTTTCCGGTTCCACCAGCCGATGGTCTCGTTGGTCCAGGTTCACAAAGATCATTCCGTACCGGACGGCACACCGAACGGGCTGCGGCGCCCCCCGAGGCCGCCGCAGACACCGGTACGCCCGTACGTCCTCGTCCTCGTCGCGCGTGACCACCACCGGTTCACCGAAGACGGTCACCATCAACGAGTCACCGGAGTGGGGGATCGCGGTGACGAGGTCGATGAAGTGCCAGCCGGAGCGGTAGGCGGTGGCCATTTCTCTGCGGAAGGAGCGGTCGTCGGGTGGAGTAGTCATGTCAGTCCCAGACCGTGTCCGCCGGGAATGCCTGCGCCTCGTCACCGGCGACCACGGTTTGCGCGGTCTCGGTGGCACCCACTCCATGAACGTCGCTCTTCGCACCGGAGAGGCCGGCGAACGCGCCGAGCGCCACAACGGTGGAGAAGGCGGCGACAAGCACCGAGCGAAGCATTCTGTTACGCATAGTCGGCTTCGTCCTCACTTGAAGGTCCCCTTTTCCCCCGTCGAGTAAGACGATGGCTCATTCGGGCACGTCATGGCCACACGAACGGTGCATCATGTTCCTGCATGTTCAGGACCCTGGGGGGTGGAAATTTGGTATCGAATGGGACAAAGGTGACACATCCCCATGCGGTGACCGAGTTGTGTGAGGAAGGTGGCCGTCTTTACGCCAACGCTCTGCGGACAGGACGCGTCTCCCGCGCGGACGTGGAGTCGGTTCCCTGTCTGCTGGAGTTCGCCCTTCTGCACCCCGACCCGGACGACGCGAACTGGATGCTTCCGGTTCCGCCGTCGGTCGCGCTCGCCCAGCGCCTCAACCCGCTGGAGCACGAGATCACCGAGCGCAGACGCATGTCGATCGAATTGGCCGACGCTTTCGAGCCGTTCATGGCGCTGAGCGCCCAGCAGGTGGCACCGGCGCACTCGATCACGGTCCTGGAGGGGCTCGACCGGATCAACACGGCACTCGACCTGGCGACGTCCCAGTGTCAGTCCGAGGTGCTCACGGTCCAGCCGAGCCGGGGCCAGCGTCCCGAGAACCGGCTGATCGAAGGGCTGGAACGCGACCGGACCCTCATCGAGCGGGGCGTCCGGATCCGGACCCTCTACCAGCACGTCGCCCGGTACAGCCCCGAGCGGCTGGCCTACATGGAGCAGTTCGCCGACGGCAAGGTGGAGTACCGCACCATCGACGAGCTGGTGGAGCGGCTCATCATCTGCGACGAGACGGTGGCCTTCATCCCGGTCCGGGACGACCGGCAGGTCGCCCTGGAACTGCGGCACCCGGGCCTGGTCGGCTACCTGGTCAAGGTCTTCGAGTTCATGTGGAGCCGGGCGGTCCCGCTCAGTGCCGGAGCTCCCTACGAGACCGCGCCGGACGGGATCACGGACATCCAGCACTCCATCGCCAAGCTCCTCGTCGAGGGGCACGTCGACGAGGCGATCGCCCGCCGCCTGGGCATGAACGTACGCACCTGCCGCGCCCACATCGCCAAGCTGGCGACCGTCCTGGGCAGCGGGAGCCGCGCTCAACTCGGCTTCCTCATCGCACAGTCGGGCCTCCTCGACCAGGGCAAGCCGGCCTCGGAGGGGGACGGCCGCCCGTGACCGGGGCTCACCCACGACCGGTGTCCTCCAGCAGGAGGGGAGTGACCGAGTGATCACGGTGCCCCATCCCGAGCACGGCGTGGAAAACCTGTGCGCGGCAGGGACGGAGCTGTACGCGCGTGCCCTGCGCGAGGGGTACGTGCTCGGCGTGGACGCCGAGGAAGTGCCCTGTCTGCTCGACTTCGGGCTCCTGCACCCCGCCGTCACGCACCCGGAGCGGCTGGAACCGGTCGCCCCCGCCGTCGCCCTGCACCGCATGCTGCGGATCGCGGAGGAGCGCATCGCGGACGAACGGCGGCGCGAGGCCCGGCTGGCCGAGACGTTCGAACCCCTGATGCGGATCGACGGCGGCCGTACGGGCGCCGACGACTCCCCGTCGATCAGTGTCCTCAGCGGTCTCGACCTGATCAGCCGGGTCATCGGCCAGGCCGTGGCCGCCGGTTCCGAACTGCTGGCCGTCCAGCCGAACACCAGCGACAGACACGCCCAGCAGCCCCCGCCCGTGCATGCCGAGGCCTTCGACCGCGACCAGGCCCTGCTCGACCGCGGCGGCCGTATCCGCACCCTCTACCAGCACACACTCCGGCACGCGCCGAGCATCGTGGCCCGCTACGAGCGTCTGAACGGCGATGTGGAGGCCCGCAGCCTGGACGAGGTGACGGAGCGTCTGATCATCGTCGACCGGACCGTGGCCTTCATCCCCGCCAACAAGGACCGCACCCTCGCCCTGGAGATCCGCCACCCCGCCCTGGTCGCCTTCTTCGTCACCGCCTTCGACCGGCTGTGGCGGCTGGCCACCCCGATGTACCCGGAGGCGGTGCAGCAGCCCACGCGCAACGGCATCACCCCGCGCCAACGGGCCATCGCCGCCCTCCTCGTCGAGGGCCACACCGACGCCGTCATCGCCGACCGGCTCGGCATGAACATCCGCACCGCCCGCGTCCACATCGCCAAACTCGCCGCCACCCTCGGCAGCGAGAGCCGCGCCCAGCTCGGCTACCTCATCGGGCAGTCCGGGATTCTCGGCCAGGAGGACACGGGCGAGTGAGCACGGCGGCGGTCCATCGGGAGCACGGCCCGGAAGACCCGTGCCCGGACGGCATCGAGCTCTACGCGCGGGCCCTGCGCGAGGGCGGCATCGACAGCCAGGACGCCTCGCCCGTGCCCTGTCTCCTCGACACCGGGCTGCTGCGGCCCCACGTCCGGAACGCCGCCCGGCTGGAGGCCGTACCGCCCGCTCTCGCCCTGCACCGCATGCTCCGCGCCACCACGGACCGCGTGGCGCACGAACGCCGGCGCGAGGAGCGGCTCGCCGAGGCGTTCGCGCCGCTCCTGCGGATCGACGAGCGCGGCGCGGCGGCCGCGGAGAACCCGGCGATCAGAGTCATCAGCGGTACCGGCCCCATCAACGAGGCCATCACCGAGGCCATGGCCGGCACCGTCCGCGAACTCCTGTGTGTGCAGCCCAACGTCCACTACAACGACAGCCGGGGCGCCGCCGCCCAGGTCGTGGCGATGGACCGGGACCAGGCGTTGCTGGATCGCGGGGCCCGTATCCGCACCCTGTACCAGCACACCCAGCGCCACATGCCGCTGGTCCTCGCCCGTTACGAACAGCTGCGCGGCGACGCCGAGGCCCGCTCCCTGGACGAGGTGACCGACCGGCTCATCGTCGCCGACCGGGACGTGGCGTTCATCCCCGCCGGCGAGGACGGCACGGTCGCGCTGGAGGTGCGGCACCCGGCCCTGGTCGCGTTCCTGGCCACCACCTTCTACCGGCTGTGGTGGCAGGCCACGCCCATGTATCCGCAGACCGTCCACCGGCCGAGCCTGAACGGCATCACGCCCCGCCAACGGGCCATCGCCGGACTGCTGGTGGAGGGGCACACCGACGCCGTCATCGCCGACCGGCTCGGCATGAACATCCGCACCGCCCGCGTCCACATCGCCAAACTCGCCGCCACCCTCGGCAGCGAGAGCCGCGCCCAGCTCGGCTACCTCATCGGACGGTCCGGGATTCTTGACCGGGGAGCGTGATCGAGGGGACGGCCGTCGGACCGTCCAGGCCCACCTGCGCTATCCGCACGCCCAGTTGCGTACGACTGGCCGCCCCGAGCGTCTCCGACAGCCGCGCGATATGGGCCCGGCAGGTGCGTACGCTGATCCCCAGCCGTTCCGCGATCACCGCGTCCTGGTGGCCCTCGGCCAGCAGGGCGGCGATGGACTGCTCGCGGTGGGAGATGCCCTCGATGCCGGTGTCGGGCAAGGGGGCGGTCAGGGGGATCGCCAGGCGCCACAGCCGCTCGAAGACCGTCACCAGGTACTCCACCAGCGCCGGGTGCCGCAGTTCCAGGGCGAGGGTGCGGTCGGCGTTGGCGGGGATGAAGGCCACCGTGCGGTCGAAGAGGATCAGCCGGTCGATGACCTCGTCCAGCGTCCGCGCCTGGACCGTGCCGCCCATCAACTCCAGGTAGTTCAGCAGCCCTTGGCCGTGCCGGGCGACATGGGTGTACAGGTCCCGCATCCGTACGCCCCGGCCGCGCAGCGCCAGCGCCCGGTGCAGGCCCTCGGTCAGCTCGTGCTCGGGGCGGATGCCGCCGGGCTGGACCGTGAGGACCTCCGTCGTGCACGCCTCGGTCGCCTCGTCCATCGCGGCCTGGATCCGGGAGAGGCCGTCGAGGACCCGGATCGCGGTCCCCTCACCGGCGCCGGGCACGACACTGGGCCCGAGTCCCGCGTACCGCTCCACCGCCGCGACCGCCGCCCCCACCCGGCGCTGGCTCTCGCTGACCTCGTCGTGGACGCCGCGCAGCAGCCGGGTCATGACCTCCTGCGGTGCCGTGGGCACCAGCCAGTCCATGTCGTCGGGGTCCGGGTGCAGCAGGGCCAGTTCCAGCAGACAGGGCACCGGTTCGGCGTCGGCGCGCGGCACGCGGCCGCGCCGTACGGCCCGGGAGTACACCCGGTCCCCGGCCTCGCACAGCCGGTCAGCACCGTGTGGATGGTCGTCCGCCCCGAGCCCGGCCATTGCCCATCCCACCCCCGGTTCCAGCGTCTACCGCCCTCTTGTCCTGTTCCCCATCGGAGCGTCGAAGCCCCCTCGGCTCCGCAACTATGCGCGGCCCGGACCGGCTCCGCAACACGGCTCCTCGCGCCAGGGGCGGGGAAATCGGCAGGTATGCGCCATTATCTACGGCCCTCCGTCCGCCCGTCTGCAACAAGCTGACGGTGCCACGGCCACCCTCACGGGTGCATCGCGGAGCGTCAACTCGCGGAAACCCGTAAGTGATCACCCCGTTACGTGTCGCACTTAACGTCGGGCCATGGCGGACATATTTGACGCGTACGCGTTGGCCGACGCGTGGGACGAGATGTTCGAGCGGCCGGGCGAGGTCAGGACCGCCTACGAGCCGGTGCTGGCGGCGCTTCAACCGATCGAGCCGAGCGAACTGCGGTTCCGGGCCGACCAGATGGCCCGCGCCTTCACCGACCGGGGCGTGACCTACGCCTTCGCGGGCGAGGAACGGCCCTGGCCCCTGGACCTGGTGCCCAGGATCCTGGACGCCCTCGAATGGGATCTCATACAACGCGGGGTGGGCCAGAGAGTCAGGGCCCTGGAGGCCTACCTCGCCGACGCCTACGGACCGGCCCGTGCCTTCGAGGACGGGGTCGTGCCCTGGCGGCTGCTGCTGAACTCCCCGCACTTCCACCGGGCCGCGCACGGGCTCGAACCCGTGGGCGGCGTGCGCATCCATGTCGCCGGCATCGACCTGGTACGCGACGAACAGGGCGACTTCCGGGTCCTGGAGGACAACGTCCGGGTGCCCAGCGGCGTGTCGTACGTGATCGAGAACCGGCGCGCCATGACCCGGGTCTTCCCCTCCCTCTTCGCCGAGCAGCATGTGCTCCCCGTCGACGGTTACGCGCAGAAGCTGCTCGCCGCCCTGCGCGCCGCGGCGCCCGACGGCGCCCAGGACCCCCGGGTCGTGGTCCTCACCCCCGGCCCCAGCAACGCCGCCTACTTCGAACACGCCCTGCTCGCACGGCTGATGGGCGTACAGCTGGTCGAGGGGCACGACCTGGTGTGCCGGGGCAACCGGGTGTGGATGCGCACGACCCGCGGAGAGGTGCCCGTCCATGTCGTATACCGGCGCCTGGACGACGACTTCCTCGACCCGCTCCACTTCCGCCCCGACTCGGTGATCGGCTGCCCGGGCATCCTCGGCGCGGCCATGGCGGGTCATGTCACCCTCGCCAACGCGGTCGGCAACGGCATCGCGGACGACAAGCTGCTGTACACCTACGTCCCGGACCTGATCCGCTACTACCTCTCCGAAGAACCGATTCTTCCCAACGTGGAGTCGTTCCGGCCCGACGAACCCGGCCAGCTCGACGCCGTCCTCGACCAGCTGGACCAGCTCGTCGTGAAACCCGTCGACGGGGCCGGCGGCCAGGGCATCGTCATCGGGCCCAAGGCCGACCGCGCGACGCTCGAGAAGACCCGCAGAGCCGTGGCCGAGAACCCCCGCGGCTTCATCGCCCAGCGTCCGGTCGCCCTGTCCACCTCTCCCACCCTCACGGGCGAACGCATGGCACCCCGCCACATCGACCTGCGCCCCTTCGCCGTCAACGACGGCAACGACATCTGGGTCCTGCCCGGCGGCCTGACCCGGGTCGCCCTCCAGGAGGGCAACCTGATCGTCAACTCCAGCCAGGGCGGCGGCTCCAAGGACACCTGGGTGCTCGCCGAGGGCCCCGCGGAGCCGCCCACGCCCGCGGACAGCTCCGCCCGTCTGGACATCGCCCCACGTCAGCACGGTCCCGACGGCACCCCCACCGTCGTACAGGAAGGGGCGCAGCAGCAGTGAACGACGTGATCCTCTCCCGGATAGCCGAGGCACTGACCTGGACCGGCCGCTACGTCGAACGCGCGGACAACACCGGCCGGATCCTCGACGCCTACCTCCACCGCCTGCTGGAGGACCCGTGGCGCGACGAGGACGTGGCCTGCCGGTCGCTGTACGCGATCCTCGGCGTCGACGCGGGCGGCGCCCGGGTCGACATGCAGCAGGTCCTCGACCAGCTCGCCTTCGACGCCCGCTCGACCTGCTCCATCGAGGGAGCGCTCGGCGCGGCCCGGCTCAACGCCCGCAGCGCCCGTGAGGCCGTCTCCTCGGAGATGTGGGAGTGCCTGAACTCCACCTGGCACGCCCTGGCCGACCAGCGGCTCGCGGCCCGCCGTACGGGCCCCTACGCCTATCTGGAACTCGTACGACGGCGCGCGGCCCTCTTCTTCGGGCTCGCCGACTCCACCATGAGCCGTGACGACAGCTGGCGCTTCGTGGTGCTTGGCCGGAGTCTGGAGCGGGTGGACATGACCGTGCGGCTGCTGTCGGTCCGGGTGCTGGACGCGGCCCACGCGCCCGACTGGCCGACCCTGCTGAGCGCTTCGGGCGCCGACGAGGCGTACGCGCGCGTGTACGGCGGTTTCGGCGACACCCCGCGCGTGGCCGAGTTCCTGCTCCTCGACCGCGACTTCCCGCGCTCCGCGCTGCACGCCCTGACGACGGCCGAGGAGTGCCTGACCGCGCTCGGCCGGCCGCGCCAGGATCCCGCGCGCCGCCCCATCGGCCGGATGCGCACCCGTCTCGAGTATCTCGACCTGCACGCCCTGGAGGAGCAACTCCCGCTGCTGCTCAGGGACTTGCAGACCGCGTGCATGGCCTCCGCGGAGGCGGTGGCGGAGCGGTTCTTCCCGTACCAGGGGCCCGTCGAGTGGGCCCAGGAAGGAGCGTGAGCATGACCAGCCGCCTCCGGATCAAGCACGTCACGACGGTCTCGTACGCCCAGCCCGTGGCCTCGTCCCACAACGAGGTCCGCATGACCCCGTTGACCCTGCCCGCCCAGACCACCCTGGACTCCCGGGTCACCGTCAACCCGGCCACGCCCACCTGGTCGTACTGGGACTACTGGGGCACCCAGGTCACCGGCTTCGACCTGATGGACCCGCACGGCCATCTCAGCATCACGGCCTCCAGCCTGGTCGAGACCCACCCGGCGGGCCCGCTCCCCGACCCGCCCACCTGGGCCGAGCTCGGCCGGCGGACCGCGGACTCACGCCTGTTGGAGTTCCTCGACTCCACCGTGCGGACGACCGTTCCCGCCGCACTGGTCGAGACGGCACAGGAGGTCTCGGCCGGCCTCGACGTCCACGCGACGGCGGTCGCCGTGTCCGCCCTCGTCGCCGACCGGGTCTCCTACCTGCCCGGCACCACGGGCGTGAACACCTCCGCCGCCGAGGCCTGGGAGCAGGGCGCCGGTGTCTGCCAGGACATCGCCCATGTCACCCTCGCGCTGCTGAGGGGCCTGGGCCTGCCGACGCGGTACGTCTCCGGCTATCTGCATCCCGAGCGGGACGCGGAGCTGCACCGGCCGGTGGCGGGACAGAGCCACGCCTGGGTGGAGTACTGGGCGGGCGAGTGGTGCGGCTACGACCCCACCAACAGGGTCCGGGCCGACGAGTCCCACGTGGTGGTGGGCCGGGGCCGGGACTACGACGACGTGACCCCGCACAAGGGGATCTACCGGGGTGTGGCGGGAGGGCCGCCGGAGGTGACCGTGGAGTTCACGCGGGTGGCGTGAACGGCGAAGAGGGGGCCGCGGGGAAACCCCTGCGGCCCCCTCCGCACGGCTACTTCAGGCCCGCCGCCTGGCAGGCGCTCTGGTACTGCGAGGTGCAGATGTCCTTGACGGAGTAGATGCCGTCCTTGACGACCGTGCTCTTGATGTTGTCCCTCGTCAGCGCGACGACCTGGACGAGCTGGGCCGGGATGTCCTTGTTGGTGGGGCTGTCGACGCTGTCCGTGGCGAGGGCGTCGAACTGGATGCCCTTGCCCTGGATCTTCGTCACGGCCATCTCGGCGGCGGCCTCGGCCTCGTCCGGGTACGGCTTGTAGACGCTCATGTACTGCTCGCCCGCGACGATCCGCTGCACCGCGGCCAGCTCCGCATCCTGGCCAGTGATCGGCGGGAGCTTGCTCATGCCCGCGTCCTCCATCGCCTGGATGGCGGCGCCGGCCATGGCGTCGTTGGCGGAGTACACGGCCTTGATGTTGCCCTTGCCGACCGCGCTGATCGCCTCGGCCATGTTCTTCTGCGCGGTCTCCGGCTTCCAGCCGTCGACGTCGTAGCTCTTGGCGATCGTCACCTTGCCGTTGAGCTCGGACATCGCGCCCGCCTTGAACTGCCCGGCGTTCGGGTCGGACGGCGAACCGTTGATCATCACGATCTTGTCGGAGGTGTCGATGCCCGAGCCGAGCGACTCCAGGAGGGAGCGGCCCTGCACCTCGCCGACGAGCTCGTTGTCGAAGGAGACGTACCCGTCGATCGGGCCCTCGGCGAGCCGGTCGTAGGCGATGACCGGGATGCCCGCGTCCCTGGCCTTCTCCACCATGCCGGCGATGGCGTGCGAGTCCACGGCGTCCAGCAGGATGACGTCGACCTTCTGGTCGATCATCTGCTGCATCTGCGTGGCCTGCTTCTTGGCGTTGGCCTCGCCGTTGGCGTAGACGGTCTTGCCCTGCTTGTTCGTGAGCGCGGCGACCTTCTTCTGGATGATCGGGTAGTCGAACTCCTCGTAGCGGGTGTTCGTCTTCTCCGGCATCAGCACACCCACGGTGATGTCGTTGCCCTTGGTCGGACTCGCCTCGCTCCCGCTCGCGGCGCCGAGCGCGCCGCAGGCGGCCAGCGAGAAGGTCATCGTGGACGCGGCCACGGCTATGGCGATACGACGCATGGGGCTGCTCACTTCTGGTGCTTTCCGGACGCGGGCGCGGCATTGCGGCCCATGTGACTGAAAAGCCAACGCGGGGCCGCCCACCGACGTCAAGCGGAATCACTTAACGAGTGCGCAACGCCACTCTCCGCCGATGGTGTGAAGGCTTGGCGCGAACACTAGTACAACCAACTTCACACCTCGCGAGTCATGATCACAGCAGCCGCACAACTGCTGTTCCTTACTCGACCAGAGGACCGAATGAAGTCAGCCAGACGGACGACTGCCGGCGCCGTCGTTCTCGCCACCGCAGGCGCCCTCTTCACCATCACCGCGACTCCCGCCTCCGCGGCGACCACCTGCGCCTCCCCCGTGTTCACGCGGCAGTTCTACGCGAACACGAGTCTGTCCGGCACCCCGAAGAAGACCGACTGCGACAGCGCGATCGACCAGTCCTGGAGCGGCGCCCCCGTCACCGGCCTGCCGAAGGACAACTTCGGCGTTCGCTGGACCGTGACCCGCGACTTCGGCTCCGGCGGCCCCTTCGCGCTGAGCGCCACCGGCCTCGACGGCATCCGCGTCCATCTCGACGGCGTCCGCAAGATCGACCTCTGGAAGAACGTCTCCACCACGGTGGCGAAGACCGCCAACGTCACCGTCCCGTCCGGCAGGCACACCCTGCGCATCGACTACGCCAACTGGACCGGCGCCGCCAAGGTCAAGGTCACGTACACGCCCCGCACTTCGGCCGACGTCGACAAGGTCAAGCCCCTCACCCCGGCCGGCACGTCCGTCACGTACGACAAGAGCACCCGCAAGGCCAAGGTCACCTGGGCGCGGAACCAGGAGATGGACCTCGCCGGGTACCAGGTCTACCGGCGGCTCAAGGGCACGTCGTTCGGCACCAAGCCGCTCACGACGACCACCTCGACCTCGTACACGGACACCCCGCCGCCCACCGGCGCCACGTACTACTACGAGGTCCGCGCCCGCGACAGGGCCGGCAACACCTCGGGCGGCACCGCCGACCAGCCCGTCACCACCGTGGACACGACTCCGCCCGCGGCGCCGTTCCTGGAGATGGACGCGTGCCCGGACGACCAGCCCTTCGCGGCTCCGGAGCTCGTCACCACCGCAGAGAACCGGGCCGACATCGCCTGGTACGAGCTCCAGCGGCTCGACCCGGCCACGAACGCCTGGGCCACCGTGTACACCGGCGCCAAGGGCGCGGTCTGCGACACGGGGCAGCCCGCCGACGGCAGCAAGGTCACCTACCGCGGCCGGGCCCGGGACGCCGCCGGGAACTGGTCCGTGTACTCGGCGGCCACCCCGTTCACCACCTTCGACATGACGCCGCCGGCGACCGCCGCCGACGCCCGCGTCGCGTACCGCTCGGGCGTGCCGCACCTGGTGTGGTCGGCCGTCGACGGAGCCGCGCGGTACGAGGTCCTCCAGTACGACCCGAAGACCGGCGGCTGGCTCGACGCGCTGCCCGGAGCGGCCGGCACCACCACCCGGACCGACGTCGTACCGCGCCAACTGGCCGCCGTCGCCGACTCCTACCGGTACGCGGTGCGCGCCCAGGACACCAAGGGCAACGCCTCCGCTCCGGTGGAGACCACCCTGGACATGGCGGACCGGCCGGAGGCGATCGCCCCGTACGAGACCACCGCGACCCGCTCCGGCGAGGGCGTGTCCGTCTCCTGGGCCAGTGCCGACCCGTGGGCCCACGACAGTGCCCCGCTGCTCACCTACCGGATCGAGCGGACCGACCCGGCGACCGGTGAGACCGTCGTCGTGGACACGTGCGGGCGGGACAGCGCGGATCCGTCGGTGGACTGGTGGTGGGCGGGCGACGACGCTCCCTCCTACGCCGGGCGCCAGGTCCTGCGCGGCACCTGCCAGGACGTCTCCGGAGCCTCCGAGACGACGTACGAGTACCGGGTCGTCACCGTCGACCCGTACGGACACACCTCACAGCCCGGTCCGGCGGCCACCGCGACCACCCCGGACACCAAGCGTCCGGACCCGGTGCAGAACCTGACCGCCGAGCAGGTCCCGCTCGGCGTACGCCTGAGCTGGACCCCGCACGCCGACGACGACGTCTTCACGTACTACGTGTGGCAGGGCGTCACCGACCCGGAGTCCGGCGAAACGCTCTGGAAGCGGAACTGCTGGAGGGGGGAGTCCCTTGCCGAGACCGAGATCCTCTGCCCGACCGTCGCGGACGGCGCGACCCACGTCTATCGGGTGGCCGCCGTCGACGCCCTCTGGGACGAGGGGCCGGACTTCTTCCACACGGCCGACGTCTCCGTGACCCTGCCCGACACCCGGCCGCCCGGCTGGACCGGCACCGAGATCGTCGAGGACAGCTACCCGGACCTGTCCGTCGGCTGCTTCGAGAGCTCCGGCCTCGGGGACTGCGCCCGGTTCACGCGCTACCGCGTGGAGCGCTGGGACCCGGCCACGGGCGCCTACGCCACCCTGAGCGAGGGCGCGACGGGTGACGCCCACTCCTTCATGGACACGACCGTCCACGAGGACCGGCTGGCCCTGTACTACTACCGCGTCGTCCTCCTGGACTCCGCGGGCGCCGAGACCGTGGCCAGGTCGGCGGCGTACGGCATCTGGGAGTACGAGTTCTGACCCGGAACACAGGGAAGGGGCCCGGAGAGATCTCCGGGCCCCTTCCCCTGACTGCCGCCTAGTCCTTCGCCTTCTTCGGCCGCCACACCACCAGCGCGCTGGTCTGCTGGACCTCCTGGTACGGCACCAGGTCACGGCGGTACGACGCGTGCACCGCCGCCTCGCGCTGCTGGATGGCCGCCGCGGCGCCCTCGACGGCCGCCTGGAGCTCGGCCACCCGGGACTGCAGCGCCGCGACCTGGTTCTCCAGCTCGATGATGCGCTTGATGCCGGCGAGGTTGATGCCCTCGTCCTGCGACAACTGCTGGACGGTGCGCAGCAGTTCGATGTCCCGGGCCGAGTAGCGCCGGCCCCGGCCCGCGGTGCGGTCCGGGGACACCAGGCCCAGGCGGTCGTACTGACGCAGCGTCTGCGGGTGCAGGCCGGAGAGCTGGGCCGCCACCGAAATGACGTAGACCGGGGTTTCCTCGGTCAGTTCATACGGGTTCCGTCGACGACCGTCCATCTGCGTCATGCTCCTTTCGCGGCCTGGAACAGCTCCGCCCGTGGATCCTCACCCACGGTCGCCTCGCGATACGCCTCCAGCGCGTCACGAGCCTTCCCCGACAGCTCGGTCGGGACACTCACCTCTACGGTGACCAGCAGGTCGCCCCGGGTGCCGTCCTTGCGGACCGCGCCCTTGCCCCGCGCCCGCATGGTGCGGCCGTTGGGCGTGCCCGGGGGCAGTTTCAGGGTCACCGAGGGGCCGCCCAGCGTCGGCACCTTGACCTCGCCGCCGAGCGCCGCCTCGGAGAAGGTCACCGGGACCGTCACCGTGAGGTTGTCGCCCTTGCGGCCGAAGACGGGGTGCGTGTCGACGTGCACGGTGACGTACAGGTCGCCCGCGGGGCCGCCGCGTTCACCGGGCGCCCCCTTTCCACGCAGCCGGATCCGCTGGCTGTCCGACACCCCGGCCGGGATGCGGACCTGCATGGTGCGCGAGGACTTGGCCCGCCCGGAGCCCTTGCAGATCTCGCAGGGGTTCTCCGCGATCAGGCCGCGGCCCTTGCAGTCCGGGCACGGGTCCGTGAGGGAGAAGCCTCCCCCGGAGCCCCGGGCCACCTGGCCGGTGCCCACGCAGGTCGGGCACACGCGCGGGTTGCCGTTGGCGTCGCCGGTGCCCGAACAGGCCTTGCAGGGGGCCTGCGAGGACATCCTGAGCGGGACGGTCGCACCCTCGATCGCCTCGGTGAAGCTGAGGGTGACCTCGGTGTCGATGTCCTGGCCGCGCCTCGGCTGGACGCGCGTGGTTCCGGAGCTGCCCCGGTTGAACAGGCCCCCGAAGACGTCTCCGAGTCCGCCGCCGAAGCCGCCGGCGCCCTGGCCCCCGCCCTGGGCGCCGCCTCCGAAGAGGTCGCCCAGGTCGAAGTTGAAGGAGCCGCCCGCGCCGCCCGGCCCCGGGCGGAAGCCGCCGTTGCCGAACAGGGCGCGGGCCTCGTCGTACTCCTTGCGCTTCTTGGGGTCACCGAGGACGTCGTTCGCCTCGGAGATCTCCTTGAAGCGCTCCTCGGCCTTGGTGTTGCCCTTGTTGGCGTCCGGGTGGAACTCGCGGGCGAGCTTCCGGTACGCCTTCTTGATCTCGGCCTCGGTGGCGTCCTTGGGGACGCCGAGGACCTTGTAGTAGTCCTTCTCGATGAAGTCCTTGGTGCTCATCCTCAGCGTCCCTCCTTCCGCTCATTCCCTGCGATCTCAGCCCTCTTCAGGGCCGTTGTCCTTCTCCTCGCCGGCCTCGGACTCGTCCTTGACCGTCTGCGCGCCCGGCTGCGGTTCGGCGACGGCCACCCGCGCGGGGCGGATGGTGCGCTCGCCGATGCGATACCCGGGCTGCAGAATCGCCACGCACGTCGTCTCGGTGACATCCGGCGCGTAGCTGTGCATCAGGGCCTCGTGGATCGTCGGGTCGAAGGGCTCGCCCTCCTTGCCGAACTGCTGCAGGCCCATCTTCGCCGCGACGGTCTCCAGGGACTCCGCGACGGACTTGAACCCGCCCAGGAGTTCCCCGTGTTCCCGCGCGCGGCCGATGTCGTCGAGTGTGGGCAGGAGTTCGGTCAGGAGGTTCGCGATGGCGATCTCCTTGACCGTGATCCGGTCCCGCTCCACGCGGCGGCGGTAGTTCTGGAACTCGGCCTGGAGCCGCTGGAGGTCCGCGGTGCGCTCGTCGAGCGCCTTGCGCGACTGGTCCAGCTGGGCCGTCAGGCCGGCGATCTGCGCTGTTGCGTCCCCGGCCGGGGCCGCCCCTTCTTCGGGGGCGGCCTTCGGCTCGGCGTCGTCGGGGGTGGCGCCGGAGGGGACGTCGGGCTTCTCGTCGAAGCCCGGGGTCTCCTCCGTCACGCGGCACCGTCCTTGCGCTCGTCGTCCACGATCTCGGCGTCCACGACGTCGTCGTCCGCCTTGGCCTGGGAGGCATCGGCGTCCTCGCCGCCGGCGGCCGCTCCGGCCTGGGCGTCGGCGTACATGGCCTGGCCGACCTTCTGGGAGACCGCGGCGACCTTCTCGGTCGCGGTGCGGATCTCCGCGGTGTCCTCGCCCTTGAGCGCGGCCTTCAGCTCCTCGACGGCGGACTCGACCTCGGTCTTGACCTCACCGGGGACCTTGTCCTCGTTGTCCTTGAGGAACTTCTCCGTCTGGTAGACGAGCTGCTCGCCCTGGTTGCGGGTCTCGGCGGCCTCGCGGCGGCGGTGGTCCTCCTCCGCGTACTGCTCGGCCTCCTGGCGCATCCGGTCGACCTCGTCCTTCGGCAGCGAGGAGCCGCCGGTGACGGTCATCTTCTGCTCCTTGCCCGTGCCCAGGTCCTTCGCGGTCACGTGCATGATGCCGTTGGCGTCGATGTCGAAGGCGACCTCGATCTGCGGGACACCGCGCGGGGCCGGCGGCAGACCGGTCAGCTCGAACATCCCGAGCTTCTTGTTGTACGCCGCGATCTCGCGCTCGCCCTGGTAGACCTGGATCTGCACGGACGGCTGGTTGTCCTCGGCCGTCGTGAAGATCTCGGACCGCTTGGTCGGGATCGTGGTGTTGCGCTCGATGAGCTTGGTCATGATGCCGCCCTTGGTCTCGATGCCGAGGGACAGCGGGGTCACGTCGAGGAGCAGGACGTCCTTGACCTCACCCTTGAGGACACCGGCCTGCAGGGCGGCGCCGATGGCGACGACCTCGTCCGGGTTGACGCCCTTGTTGGCGTCCTTGCCGCCGGTGAGCTCCTTGACGAGCTCGGCCACGGCGGGCATACGGGTGGAGCCACCGACGAGGACGACGTGGTCGATCTCGTTGATGGAGACGCCGGCGTCCTTCATGACGTTGAAGAACGGGGTCTTGCAGCGCTCCAGCAGGTCCGCGGTCAGCTGCTGGAACTGAGCCCGGGTGAGCTTCTCGTCCAGGTGCAGCGGGCCCTCGGCGGAGGCCGTGATGTAGGGCAGGTTGATCGAGGTCTCCGTCGAGGAGGACAGCTCGATCTTCGCCTTCTCGGCGGCCTCGCGCAGACGCTGCAGCGCCATCTTGTCCTTGGCGAGGTCCACGCCGTGACCGGACTTGAACTGCTGCACCAGGTAGTCGACGACGCGCTGGTCCCAGTCGTCACCACCGAGGTGGTTGTCACCGTTGGTGGCCTTCACCTCGACGACGCCGTCGCCGATCTCCAGCAGGGACACGTCGAAGGTGCCGCCACCGAGGTCGAAGACGAGGATCGTCTGGTCGTCCTTGTCGAGGCCGTACGCGAGCGCGGCCGCGGTGGGCTCGTTGACGATGCGCAGGACGTTCAGACCCGCGATCTCGCCGGCCTCCTTGGTCGCCTGACGCTCGGAGTCGTTGAAGTACGCCGGGACGGTGATGACCGCGTCGGTCACCTTCTCGCCCAGGTAGGACTCGGCGTCCCGCTTCAGCTTCTGGAGGATGAAGGCGGAGATCTGCTGCGGGTTGAAGGGCTTCCCGTCCAGCTCCATCTTCCAGTCGGTGCCCATGTGACGCTTCACCGAACGGATGGTCCGGTCCACGTTGGTGACCGCCTGGCGCTTGGCCACCTCGCCGACCAGCACTTCGCCGTTCTTCGCGAAGGCGACGACGGACGGCGTGGTCCTGGCACCCTCGGCGTTGGTGATGACGGTGGGCTCGCCGCCTTCGAGAACGCTGACGACGGAGTTAGTCGTGCCCAGGTCGATGCCGACCGCACGTGCCATGGTTGATTCCTCCAGCTGACTTGAGTGGAACAGACTCAAGTGTGCACGACAGCCCCGACTCGGTCAACAGACCTGAGTCGTACGGACTCAACTCTTATCCGTTCCTTACACGCAACTGGCCTCTGACCTGCGTCGATACCGGACGAGGAGCACTGTGGCCTTTGACACGAAGGAGTGCGAGTACGACGACCAGGGCGCCCCCGGCGACCCAGAGGGCGCCGGTCGCGGCGATCCACCCGAGGTGCACCAGGACGCCGACGAGTACCCCGCCGAAGGCCGCGACACCCAGCACGACGGACGCGCCCTGCGGAGTGAGCCCGAGCCGCCGCAGCCGGTGGGCGAGATGGTCGGGGGCGGCCCGCAACAGCGGCCGTCCGGACAGTGCCCGAGCCAGGACGACGAGCACGACGTCGGCGCTCACCACAGCCGTCAGCGCGAACAACACCCCCGCGCCGGAACCGAGTTCCTGCCCCGCGCGGGTCGACACGGCCGCGGCCGCGAGCACGAACCCGGTGAACAGCGACCCGCACGCGCCGAGTCCCGCGCGCGCGGGATGCCAGTTGTGCATCAGGAACCCGGTCAGCGCGGCGGCCAGCACGCTCAGCAGCACCGCGAGCCCGTCCATCACCTCGGCCGCCGCACAGGCCCCCGCCCCGAAGGCGGTGACGACCCCCACGGTCCCGGCGAGCCCGTCGGCATGGTCCAGCGCCTTGAACCCGAGGGCGACGAAGACGATCCAGCCGACCGCGAGGAGCCCGGCGGCCACCCCCGTCTCCTCGTACGGCACGACACACGCCGCCGCCACGGCCGTACCGCCCACGAGGAACCGCGCCTTGACCCGCCGTACGTCGGCGACGAGCCCGAGGAGGGCCACGCCGGCCCCGGCGACGAGCAGCCGTCCGACATCGGGCCCGAGCGGGGTGACGCCCCGCCAGTCCCCGACGAACGCCACGCCACAGGTGGCCGCCACCATCGCCACACCTCCGGACAGCGGCATCGGCCGTCGCCATCGCCGGTCGACGATGCCGAGGCGCAGGGCGGCCACCCGCAGCACGGCGGTGAGCACGGCGGCGAGGAGCAGGGCGGAGGTGGCGGCAAGGATCCCGTAGAGCACGACCCTAAATTAGCGCCGTATGTACCAATTCATCACGAATAACACGATCGGGTTTTAAGGTAACCCTCAGCGATTCAGATCACCCCGCGCCCGGCTACAGTGCGGCGGAGGATGGGGGTAGTCTCAGACGGACTGCATAAGTTACCGCTTAGTAATGACGAGATCCCTTCTCACGGACCTCTCGTAGACCCCTCGCAGGCCCGAGGAGCCCCGAAATGCAACTCGCCGCGATCATCGTGTCGCTGGTTCTGATCGTGGTCGGCGTGGCCCTGTTCGCCCGCGCCCTCCTCCAGATCTACACCTTCATGCGGCTCGGTCAGGACGTGCCCGCGGGCACCCGCACCGACGAACCCGGCAAGCGCACCGTCACCGTGGCCAAGGAGTTCCTCGGCCATACCCGGATGAACCGCTGGGGCGTCGTCGGTGTCGCGCACTGGTTCGTGGCGGTGGGCTTCTTCACCCTGCTGCTGACGATCGTCAACGCCATCGGCCAGCTGTTCCAGGCCGACTGGATCCTGCCGGTCATCGGCGACTGGGCGCCGTACAACGTCTTCGTCGAGTTCATCGGCACGATGACCGTGCTCGGCATCCTGGCCCTGATCGTGATCCGCCAGCTGAGCCACCCGCGCAACCCGGGCCGCAAGTCCCGCTTCGCCGGCTCCAACTTCGGCCAGGCGTACTTCGTCGAGACCGTCATCCTCGTCGTCGGCGTCTGCATCTTCATGCTGCACGCCCTGGAGGGCGCCCAGCACCACGTGGACGGCTACGAGGCCTCGTTCTTCATCTCGTACCCGGTGGTCCACTGGCTCGCGGGCATGGACGTCTCCACGCTGCAGAACCTCACGTACTTCTTCGCCGGCCTGAAGATCGCCACCTCGTTCATCTGGATGATCGTGGTCGCCCTGAAGACCGACATGGGTGTGGCCTGGCACCGCTTCCTCGCGTTCCCGAACATCTGGTTCAAGCGGAACGCGACGGGTGAGACCTCGCTCGGCGCGCTGCTCCCGATGACCTCCGGCGGCAAGCCGATCGACTTCACCGACCCCGGTGACGACGACGTCTTCGGTGTCTCCCAGGTCGAGCAGTTCTCCTGGAAGGGCCTGCTGGACTTCTCCACCTGCACCGAGTGCGGCCGCTGCCAGTCGCAGTGCCCCGCCTGGAACACCGGCAAGCCGCTCTCCCCCAAGCTCCTGATCATGTCGCTGCGCGACCACGCGCACGCCAAGGCCCCGTACCTGCTGGCCGGCGGCGGCAAGACGATGGAGGGCGAGGAGAAGGCGTCCGAGGAGCAGCTGGCCGGCGTGCCCGCCGCCGCTCTCGCCGAGGCCGAGCGCCCGCTGATCGGCACGCTCGAAGAGAACGGCGTCATCGACCCGGACGTCCTGTGGTCCTGCACCACCTGCGGTGCCTGCGTGGAGCAGTGCCCGGTGGACATCGAGCACGTGGACCACATCGTCGACATGCGCCGCTACCAGGTGATGATCGAGAGCGCGTTCCCGTCCGAGGCGGGCACCATGCTCAAGAACCTGGAGAAGAAGGGCAACCCCTGGGGCCTGGCCAAGAAGCAGCGCCTGGAGTGGCTCAAGGAGGTCGAGTTCGAGGTCCCGGTCGTCGGCCAGGACATCGAGGACCTCACCGAGGTCGAGTACCTGTACTGGGTCGGCTGTGCCGGTGCCCTGGAGGACCGCGCCAAGAAGACCACCAAGGCCTTCGCCGAGCTGCTGCACATCGCGGGCGTCAAGTTCGCGATCATGGGCGGCGACGAGAAGTGCACGGGCGACTCGGCGCGGAGGTTGGGTAACGAGCCCCTGTTCCAGGAGCTCGGCATGGAGAACGTCATGGCGCTGAACATGGCGTTCGGCGAGGAGCTGGACGACGACGGCAAGGTCGTGGCCGAGTCCGCGAAGCCGAAGTCGGCCAAGAAGATCGTCGCCACCTGCCCGCACTGCCTCAACACGATCGGCAACGAGTACCCGCAGCTCGGCGGCGACTACGAGGTCATCCACCACACCCAGCTGCTCCAGCACCTCGTCGACGAGGGCAAGCTGGTCCCGGTGACCCCGGTCGAGGGCATCATCACCTACCACGACCCGTGCTACCTGGGCCGCCACAACAAGATCTACACGCCGCCGCGCGAGATCATCGCGAACGTGCCCGGCCTCCGGAACGAGGAGATGCACCGCCACAAGGAGCGCGGCTTCTGCTGCGGTGCCGGTGGCGCGCGGATGTGGATGGAGGAGCGGATCGGCAAGCGCATCAACAACGAGCGCGTCGACGAGGCGCTTTCGGTGAACCCGGACATCGTCTCCACGGCCTGCCCGTTCTGCCTGGTCATGCTGACCGACTCGGTCAACGGCAAGAAGAACGACGGCAAGGCCAAGGAGTCGATCCAGGTCGTCGACGTCGCCCAGCTGCTGCTGGAGTCCGTCAAGACCCCGGGCGACCCGCAGGACTCGGCGGAGCCGGAGAGCGCTCCGGAGCCGGAGCCCGTGAAGTAGTCCCCACGGCCTGAACGGCACCCCCGGTCCCCTCTGGGCCCGGGGGTGCCGCCGTTTCCGGGACCCGCCGCGGCAGCGCGGCCCCGAGCGGGGGCGGCGGCGTACGTGAGCCCGGGGTCCAGCCTCTCGGGGGCAGCGCGTGTGGGCAGCGCGCGTGGGCAGGCGCAACCCGCGCGCGGGGGCAGCGCGCGTGGACGTGGGATTCAACCACTCCCCGAGCACGGTCAGCGAGTCCGGACGCCGCGTTCAGCCACTGCCGAAGCCCTGCGGAACCGTCCGTCGCAGCAGCGCCGCCCCGAGCGGGGTCAGTGTGTGCACGACCATCGGACCGACCTGCTGGCTGGTCGTCAGACCGGCGTCCCGCAGCACCGTGGTGTGCCGGCTGGCGGCGGACAGCGAGACCCCCACGACCTGCGCGAGCTCCCCCGTGGTCAGACCGTCCGCGACACACCGCAGAACCCGCGCCCGCGTGCCACCGAGCAGGGCCCGCAGGGGCACCGCGTCACCGGGGAGCGCCTCTTCCGGCACCGTCGGCCGGCTCAGGGGAAGCGGATACGAAAGGGTGGGCGGGAGATCGGGGTTGGCCAGCGCGACCGGCGTCCCCCACGAGAAGTACGTCGGCACGAGCCGGAGCCCCCGCCCCTGGAGGTGCAGGTCGCGGTCCGTCCGGTACTCCACCTCGAGCACCGGCCTGCGCCAGCGCACACGCGGTCCGAGGTTCGACAGCAGCCCCTCCACCCCGTCGGCCAGCAGCACCCGGGCGAGCAGACCCCTGTGCGCGACGATCCCGCTGTCCATGCGCTCCGCGAAGGGGGCTACGGCGACCCCGTGGAAGCGGTTGATCAGCTCGGTGAGTTCCCGGCGCTCGTCCTGCTGCGCCAGCCGCGGAGCCCAGGCGGGCAGGGTGTGGAACCGGCGGAGAAGCTGGAGCTCGGTGAGGATCTGCCGGCCGGGGAGGCGCAGGACGCCGTCGAGGCCCGCGCCCAGCCCGTCCTCGGACTCCGCCGGCGTCAGGAAGTCGGGCAGGTAGGGCCCGAGCGGATACAGGGCCAACAGCACCTCCCGCACGGGCCGGGCTAGTCCGGCCGTGTGCAGGTCGGCCCGCACCGCGCGGTACCACGCGGCGAACTGTCCCCGGCCGCCGCGCGACTGGAGCCGATGGAGACACGAGAGCACTTCCCACATCGGATCCGGCTCCCCGGCGACACGGACCCGGGCGAGATCGACTTCGGTGAAGTGAATACGGAGCACGTGATTCCCCCCACGGATCTCCACATTTGCGCTGTGGCGCAAGAGTGTGTCGCCGCTGACGAGTCCCTGCCAAGGTGCCCCCAGGCCAACTGGTCACAGTGGCCCGAATCCGACGGTCCGCCGTCGCCCGAACCAGGAGGAACTGCCGTGACTTCGAAGAGATCCAGGCTGGCCGCCTGCACGATCGGTGCCCTGACGGCCGGTGTCCTCACACTGAGCGCCACGCCGGCTTCGGCGAGCGGGTCGTACAGCGGGCTGGCCTATGTCTACGGCGGTGGCGTCTTCGCCGACGACTGGGACAACGAGGGCATCGTGGACACCAGCCACAACAAGCAGTCCAACGCCACCTGCCTGTGGCAGAAGATCCTGTGGGCCGACGGCGAACTCGCCGCATCCGGCATCGACGGCGACTTCGGGAGCAACACCGCGGCCGCGACCGCGAGGTGGCAGACCAAGTTCCAGGTGCCCAGCGACGGTTCGGCCGGACAGCAGACCTGGACCGCGGCCGGCAACTGGCTGCGCAACTCCAGCTGGCTTCCGGACGGCAGCACGGTGGCCCACTACATCGGCACCAGCCATTCCCTCGATCTCACACGCGACAGCGACGGCTACTACCACTTCACCGACGGCGACGGTAACGGCCGCATCGCGGGCTACAACTACCGCACCTGCAGCTAGCCGCCGACCTGGCCTGTTGCGTGGGGCCGGCTGAGGTGGCGTAACGCGGGGAGCCGTCCGGCCAGAGGGGAGCCGTACGGCCCCGCACATCCGCGTACGCCCCGTACGGCACTACCCTGAGCGGCCCCCCGGCTCCTCTCTGACTGCCCCTTAGGGGATGTCACAGCTCGGCAGCAAAGCCGTCCCCGGAACGCCCGGCCGCACCCGTCACTCTCCAGGACCAGGTACGTTCGAAGACGTGGCTGGATTCAGGATCGGACGCGGCCGGGACAACGGCGCTCCTCACACGCGACCGCAGCAACCTCCGTACGGGCAGCAGGCGCCCCAGGGACAGCCGTACGGCTATCCCCCCGCGCCGCAGCCCCACCCGGGTCAGTGGACCCAGGGCGGCGGGGGCTACGACGAGCCGGAGTACTTCGGCGGCGACGGCGCCCCGCCCCCGCAGGGCGGCCATGACCCGTACGCGGCGAACAACCCCGGGCACACCCAGGCCTTCTCGGTCGGCGAGGACCCGTACACCCAGGGCGGCACGTATCGCGCGGGTTCCGCCCCGGCGGGTCCCGTGGGCCCCCGACTGCCCTGGAAGGAGCTCTTGAAGGGGATCCTCACGTCCCCCAACCAGACCTTCCTCCGGATGCGGGACTACACGATGTGGGGCCCGGCCCTCATCGTGACCTTCCTCTACGGCCTGCTCGCGGTCTTCGGCTTCGAGGGCGCCCGTGAGGACGCGATCAACGCCACCCTCTCGAACGCGGTTCCGATCGTCCTCACGACCGCGGTCGCGATGGTCCTTTCCGCCTTCGTCCTCGGCGTGGTCACCCACGCCCTGGCCCGCCAGCTCGGTGGCGACGGCGCGTGGCAGCCCACGGTCGGCCTCTCCATGCTGATCATGTCCCTCACCGACGCCCCCCGCCTGGTCGTGGCCATGTTCCTCGGCGGCGACGCGCCCTTCGTCCAGATCCTGGGCTGGGCAACCTGGGTGGCGGCCGGCGCCCTGCTCACCCTGATGGTCTCCAAGTCCCACGACCTCCCGTGGCCGAAAGCCCTGGGCGCGTCGGCCATCCAGCTGATCGCACTGCTGTCGATCGTGAAGCTGGGCACGTTCTAGCCCCTGCACGAGAAGGGGCTGCGGATGCTCTCCGGTACGGTCCCGGGCCATGACGAGTGGCAACAGCGTGCCGGAGAAGGTGGCTTGGGTCCTGGTGCGGGACGAACGGGTGTTGGTGACACGCAGTCACGGCAGAGACCGCTTCTACCTCCCGGGCGGTCATCGCGAACCGGGCGAGTCCGACAGCGAGACCCTGGTACGGGAGATCGACGAGGAACTGCGGACGGCGATCGACCCCGCTTCCATGGTGCGCTTCGGCACGTTCGAGATCGCCGAGGGCCATCCGGAGCACGACCCCTTCCGGATGATCTGCTACACCGCCGATCACCGCGGCGAGCTGACCCCGTCGCGGGAGATCGCCGAGAAGGCATGGTTCCGCCACACCGACCGGGCCCGCGTCTCGGCCGTCGACCAGATGGTCTTCGACGCGCTGCGCGAGGCGGGGTGGCTCACCTGAGCCCACGACAGGACCGGTGGGAGAACTCCCGGCTCAGACCGCTTCCCGGTTCTCCTTGGGCGCCTGGCCCGACCTGTGGACCGGAGGCAGGACACTCCACGGGAAGTTGATCCAGTCGTCGGTGCGCTTCCAGACGTACTCGCACTTCACCAGGGACTGCGACTTCTCGTAGATGACCGCGGAGCGGACCTCGGCGACGGCGTCGAGGCAGAAGTCGCGGACCAGTTTGAGCGTCTTGCCGGTGTCGGCGACGTCGTCGGTGATGAGGACCTTCTTGTCGGAGAAGTCGATGGCGTTGGGGACGGGGGCCAGCATGACCGGCATCTCCAGGGTGGTCCCCACGCCGGTGTAGAACTCGACGTTCACCAGGTGGATGTTCTTGCAGTCGAGCGCGTACGCGAGACCGCCGGCGACGAAGACTCCGCCGCGGGCGATCGAGAGCACCACGTCGGGCTCGTAGCCGTCGTCGGCGATGGTCTGCGCGAGCTCGCGCACGGCGGTGCCGAACGCCTCGTAGGTGAGGTTCTCCCGCGGCTCTGCGTTGCTCATACCTGGGTCCGGTGGAAGTTGAGGAAGGACCGGGAGGCGGTGGGTCCGCGCTGGCCCTGGTAGCGGGAGCCGTAGCGCTCACTGCCGTAGGGGAAGTCGGCCGGCGAGGAGAGCCGGAACATGCACAGCTGGCCGATCTTCATGCCCGGCCAGAGCTTGATGGGAAGCGTGGCCAGGTTGGAGAGTTCGAGGGTCACGTGGCCGCTGAAGCCGGGGTCGATGAACCCGGCGGTGGAGTGGGTCACGAGCCCGAGCCGGCCGAGGGAGGACTTGCCCTCGAGCCGCGAGGCGAGGTCGTCGGGGAGCGTGATGACCTCGTACGTGGAGGCGAGGACGAACTCCCCGGGGTGCAGGATGAACGGCTCGTCGCCCTCCGGCTCCACGAGCCGCGTGAGGTCGGTCTGCTCGACCGCGGGGTCGATGTGGGGGTAGCGGTGGTTCTCGAACACCCGGAAGAAGCGGTCGAGGCGCACGTCGATGCTGGACGGCTGCACCATGGATTCGTCGTAGGGATCGATCCGTACCCGCCCGGCGTCGATCTCGGCCCGGATGTCCTTGTCTGAGAGAAGCACGCCCCGAGGATACGCAAGGCGCGCGGACCGGCCACCATCGGACGGACCCGCGCGCCTGGTACCGATCTCTCAGTGCTTCTCCAAGGTCACCGGAACGACGCTGCGAAGCCGGGCACAGCGAGGACACCGGACGAGCCGTCCGGGACCGAGGCGCTCGGCCTGCTGCATCGGGAACGAAGCGGTGCTGAACACGTGCCCATCGGCACAACGGACGACGGTGCGCTCCATCAAGTCCTAGAGTCCCTTCCCCAAGAGCCGCGTCAGACTGCTGCTTGCCTGACGACAAAAGCCACATTACGGGATGGACGGGACGACCCTCCAGGCGGCACTCCGGTCCCGCTCGGCCCCTGCGCCACCCCTCCACCGTACGCCCCAACTCCCGCGCCCCGCAGCCCCGTCCCACCCCGCGAACGCGCTCAGGCCCCACGGCTTCAGCGCCGGGAGCCTGGGATGGGGTAGGGTAACGTTGCGTTCGGACGGGTTCCGTCCGGCGTCTTACGCGGGTGTAGTTTAATGGTAGAACATCAGCTTCCCAAGCTGAGAGCGCGAGTTCGATTCTCGTCACCCGCTCCATGTGAAACCCCAGGCCAGTGGCCTGGGGTTTGTTTCTGTCCGGTCAGCCTGCTCTTCGCCCGTACGTACCCCCCTGCGGGGTCGAAACGGCGTGCGTGGACGAGGGGGTCGAGCAGCCGGTTCGGGAAGTGGCGGGTATGCCGGTCGAGTGCACTTTGTCCGGCGACGGGCGGCGGACCGGCCGCAAGAAACGTCACGGCTCTCATGTCTTCGCGGGACGTGCCCCTCCGAGGGGCTCTGTCGCTGTTCCCTGAGGCCATGCTTGGAGCCGAGGGCGAGCACCGCGACCTCGCGCTCGGCGACGCGACCTCCTGCGCCGTGTCCGGCCGGCCCTGCCCGCGGGCCCTAGTCGTTCCTCGTGAAGGTGCCGAGACCGGACGTGTCGAGGTGCTCGACCCGGACCTTGTCGGCGCGTCCGCCGGGTCCGACGGTGAAGGTCACGCCGGACAGGCCGACGGCCATTTCGCCGGTGGTGCGGTAGCTGAAGGTGTCACCGTCGTAGTGGCTCAAGGAGAACCGTTGCTTCTTGGGCCCAAGTTGCATGGTGAGTTCGTTCCCCTGGACGCTGACGGTCATCGGGCCGTAGTAATCATTGGAGTACGTTCCGGTGTAGGCGCTGTTCGCCTTGGCGGGTGCGGGCGAGGCCGGAGGCTTGCTGTAGTCGACAGGCGACTGTTCCCCGTGCAGGGACTGCTTGAAGATCGGCCCGAGGAACGTCAGCCAGTCGACGGTCGGCCCGCCCGTCGACGCGGTGTCGAGGAACGTGGAGGCGATCGCCTCGGGCACGCCGATGGGCTCGCCGTTGGTCAGGACGACGATGCCGAGCTTCTCCGAGGGCAACAACGCGACGTTGGTGGCCGCCCCCAGCGCGAAGCCCCCGGAGTGGCCGAGCTTCAGCCTGCCCTGGTCGTCGTAGCTCACGTTCCAGCCGAGCCCGTAGAACCCGGACCTGCCCGCGGGCGCGTGCGGCGGCTCGGAGACCATGCGCGGCAGGTGGGTCTGCTCCAGCGCCTCGGCGTCGACGACTTGCCGCCCCTCAAATTTGCCGTTGCCCAGTTGCAGGCGCAGCCACTTCGTCATGTCCCGGACCGTGGAGCTGGCCCCGCCCGCCGGGCTCTGGGCGTCCGGGTCGCGCACATGCTCGGCACGCCAGGTGTCCCCGGTCTTCACATGCAAGGCGGCCTTGTTGCCCGCTTTCTCGTAGTCGGCGAAGGAAGAGCTGGTGGAGCCCATGCCGAGCGGCCGGTACAGCTTCTCGTCGGACAGCTTCTCCCAGCTGGTCCCCGCTGCGCGCGCGGTGGCGACGCTGGCTTCGGTCAGCCCGAAGTTGGTGTACGCGTAGTGGGCACGGAAGGGGGCCGACGGTTCGTAACGAAGGTGGTCCAGGACATACGAGCGGTCGTAACCGAGGTCCTCCAGGACGTCCCCGGCGTGGTCGGGCAGTCCGCTGCGATGCGAGAACAGGTCGGCCAGCGTGACATGGCGGGTGACCCATGGGTCCTTCAGCTTGAAGCCGGGGTTGTGGTCGACCACCGGGTCGTCCCAGCCGACGGTCTTCTCGCCCACGACCGCGGCGACCACGGTGGACGCAACGGGCTTGGAGACCGAGGCGAGCTGGAAGACGGTGTCCGCTCCGACCCGGTCCTTCGTACCTGCCTTCCGCAGGCCGAACCCCTTCAGATACAGCACCTTGTCGTTGTGCACCACGCCCACGGCGACTCCGGGCACACCGGTGCGGCGCATGGCATCCCGTACGACGTCGTCCAGCTGGCTCACCGCGCTCTCGACCTCGGCCCGGGTGAGCTGTGGCGGTGGCTGGGCGGGTGGGACGGTGGGCAGCGGCGAGGTCGCGACGGCCGCACGCCCGGCGACGGCGGTGTCGGCATCGGCCCCGGTACAGCCGACGGCCAGTACCGCTACCAGGCCGAGTGCAGCGGCGGAGCGAACGGGGCGGGGGCATGCATGGTCGAGTCGGGACATGTCCTCAATGGAAGTCCCGCCCCCGGCACCTGTCGCGCCTTGGCGGGCCGTTCGGGGGGCTGAGTCCCTGTGCACGGTGTCGTGCCCATAGCGTGCCCAAGAGAGCGGACGACTACGGTCAACAGCGGTGCGCAGGTCAGAGCTGTAGAGACCACCCAAGCGCCGTCGCCACCAGGCGAACACGATGGTCTCCCGTCATGAGTCCATCGGCCGACTCACCGTCTCGTCGGCCGCCCCCTTGGAGGGGGCGGCCGTCCGATCGCGGCGACAAGGCTCCGCCGCGATGCCGTGGTGCGGAGCTTCGCGGCAGTGGTGGAGCGACTGCGCGCCAAGGGCTGAGTCGGGGGTCAGCAGCCGCGCACGTCCTTCGTCAGCACCCCTTGCTCCGTCGCGAGCGTGTGGTCGTAGCACGCGCCGGGAGCCCGGAGCCGGTAGCGCTCGCTGGTCGTGGCCACCGCGTGCCGGTCCTCGCGGGCGACGCCGAGGGTGAAGGTGGCGTCTCCCTGATAGGTGTCGTCGATGCGGGTGGCGCCGAGGTGCGCCCGGTCGGCGACGGACATGATCACGCGCAGTCGGTTGGCGCTGTCGATGGTGGCGCGGCCGTCGAGCGTGTAGGTGCGGTCGGTGCGGGAGACGTGCCCGTTGGTCGTCACGGTCTGGTCGTCGGTCCACGTGCCGGTCTGGTCGTCGGTGTTCTCGTCCGGCGTCCACTGGTGGTCGATCGCGCTCGTGACTGCTCGCTCGACCGTCGTCGTGACCCGGCCGTGGGAGGTGTCCAGGTAGCCGGTGACCTTCAACCGGTCCTTGCCGTCGGTCACCAGGTGGCGCAGCGAACCGTCGGTGTAGGTGTTGCTCACCGCCGGATCCGCCTTCTTGTACGACGTCACGGCGCCCGTCACCACCGACTTGTGTGCGTCCTGCCACACCAGGATGTTCGTCGGCGCGCTCCACCCCGTCTGGCCGCTCGGCACCCCGACCACCGACACGTCGACCTTGTGTGCTCTGCCGTCGTTGAGCAGGCCGGCGAACGGAGTCAGGTCGAACTTCAACGGCCGTACGTCGAAGGCGTGTGGGGCGGGGATCACCGACCACAGATAGGGCGACCAGCCGCCGGTCCACACGTTCGGATACGGCGAGGCGATTCCGGCGACCTTCCCGTCGATGCTCACCCGCACCTCGCGGTACGGACCGTCGTCCCCGCCCTCGCAGGAGTACGACGCGGACGGCGTGACCACCGAGTACCAGAACTCCTCACAGCCGCCGCCCGAGCCGGTGGCGTACACCTCGGCGAGAATCCGCGTGGAGTTGCGTGGAGTGGTCAGCGAGGCGCCGGTCGTCACGCTGTCGCCGTCGCTGAGGGGGATGACCCGGTCGGGGGCGGAGGGTGTGCGGCCGGGCTTGGGGGCGTAGAAGGTGAGGGTCACCTTGACGTCGAGCACGCCGGTGTAGGTGTCGTTGACAACGTTGCCTATGAGCATGTCGACCGACTGTGCGCTGCTCAGCGTCTTCTCGTACTCGGTCACGTCCTTCTCGACGGACCATTTGATCCCGTCCTGCGAGGGCTCGGGCGTCGATGTACGGAAGACCTGTACGCCTCCGATGTCCAGATAACCGAGCCGGTCGAATTGCCGTCCCTTCACGCTCCCGTCCATCCGCAGGACGACCTTGGACCAGCGGCCGGGGGTGCCGCAGCCGGTGGGCGGCGTGTAGGTGCCGGTGTAGGGGGTGAAGTCCTTGAACTGCGCCTGGGCGATCGTGACCGAACACGACCTGGTGTGCGGCGTCGAGATGGCCGGGGCGGCGGTCACCGGGTCGTGGTAGTCGGTCCCGAACTCCGCCGGCACCGTGTCCGCGGCGGCTGTTCCCAGGGACAGGCCGAGTGCGGCAAGCGCGCCGGTCAGCACGGTGGCCGTCCGTCTCGGACGGATCAGGACTCTCATGGGTTTCCTGTGTCGCATACGGCGCAGTGAACAGGCATGTGTCAGCCCCGGCCAAGAGGAGATGGAAAGGTGTTGACCAATTCCTGTCCGTTCACCGACCAAGCAGCCACACACCCGTAACTCAGTCACCGGGGAAGCCCGGCTCCCGAGGGTCACCTCGCGGGTCCCCTCCCGACGGAGTTCGCAGAGTCGGCGACGCCGGAGTCATCCCCGCCTACGGCAACCAGCGCACCGCCTGGGACGCCAGCTGCCTCCACGACTACGAGAACCCGGAACACCACGGATCTTCGACCCGATCATCTCGTCCTGTTCCCGAACCTGCGCCAAACAGCCGATGGCCGTCCGGACGCACGGCACCACACCGAAGCGCTCGCGGTCTGTGCAAAGCCCCCCGTCACCGATTGCGCCGGCTGTGCGTACCAGCCCGCATCGCGGTCCGAGACGTCGGCGACCAGGAAGTCGGCGTTCTGTGCCCCGAGCGCGCCCGAGGCCGCTGATCAGTCGTCAGCGGCCTCGGGGGTCATCAGCTGTAACGGGAACGGATCACGCCGGTACCAGCTGCCATTGCTGGTTGGCGCCGCCGCCGGGTGTGTACTGCACGACCTTCGCGCCGTCGGTGGTGTCCCAGTTGTAGTCGTCCGCCGCCAGCCCGCTGTCGTGGCTGACGACGGTGAAGTACCCGTCGGCGTTGGGGCGCAGGTACCACTGCTGGTTGGTGCCGCCGCCTGCCGTCCACTGCTGGAGCTGGAGCCCGACGGTCGAGGAGTAGCCGTCGACATCGAGCGCCTTGCCGCTGCTGACGTAGTTCAGCGTGTACGCGCCCCCGGGGGCGGTGTTGATGGTCCAGGCACCGCCGTCCGCCTTCTGGACGACCTTCGCACCGTTCTGGGTCACGTCACCGGTGACGGCGAGCGCCTTGCCGCTGTTGCGGTTGACGATGCGGTAGTTCGTGCCCGCCACCGGTTGGTTGGCGATCTCGAAGCGGTCGACGGTGGCCCAGTCGTGCGTCGCCGCGGCCCGCTGGGTGCCGGTGACGCGCACCCGGATCGTGTGCTTGCCGGAGGAGAGCCGGGGGCTGGTCCACACCGAGACGTCGCCGGTGCGCGCCGTCGAGTACAGGTCGACCAGCGCCTCGGCCCCGCCGTCGACGGTGACGCCCACCATGCCGTGGCTCGGCGCGGTCACGGCGTGCAGCGTGACGCCGGTACCGACGAAGTCCAGCGTCGCCGTGTCGCCCGTCGTGTCGCTGTAGGAGTTCGTCCCGGCGTACGGGCCGCTCTCGCCGCTCGCGTGGCTCCAACCGCCGTTGTACGTCACCGCGGTGGCGGCGTCGTCCACGCTGGTCGTGGCGCTGCTGCCCAGGTTGAGGTACTCGACCGAGTCGGTGAACGTGGTGCTGCCCGACTTCGTGGTCGACAGCACCAGGTACACGCGGGAGCCACTGGCCGGCGCGGTGAACGAGATCGGCCGGGTGACCCGGGAGCCGAGCGGGATGGTGAGGGACTCGTTTCCGGACGCGATGACCGCGCCGTCGGGCCGGTCGAGTCGTGCCGTCCAGTTCAGGCCGACGGACGTGTTGCTGAAGTCGTCGTTGAAGACGGTGATGTTCCGGGTGACGGTGCTGTTGTAGGAGTAGGTGTCCACCTTGTCCGGGAGCGGGAAGGTGCCGTTCTGGTCCGACTGGCCGGAGGCCGACCAGTAGGGCAGGTCGATCGCGGCGACCGGGTTGAACGCGGCCTGGATCCGCTGGATCTGCGGGTTGCTCCACGGGGCGGACAGGTTGTCCTCGCCGTAGACGGGGTGACCGCCCTCCTCGGGGACGAAGTCGGTGCTCTTCACGCCGGGCACGAAGCTCGCCCAGCCGGACAGCAGGGTGTAGGGGCGCAGGTCGCTGGCGTCCTTGGCGCGCTTGGCGACCGTCGTGGTGGCGAACCACTCGAAGCCCTGCTTGGTGTTGGACTTGTCCCAGACGTACTCGCCCTCACCGTCGGGCCGGCCGGCCAGGTCGGCCCGCGCCTCGCCGTACTTGCCGATGCCGTCGATGTAGTGCGAGAAGACGGCGAAGTTGCCGTTCAGCATGGTGGGCCACGGGTTGGTGTTCCAGGCGGTGTCGGCGCTGACCGGCCGGGTGCCGTCGTTGCCGTTCATCGCCGCGTACAGGTCCTTCTCGAACGACTCGGAGTCGAAGCGGCTGATGTCGTTCTCGTTGCTCTGGCTCCAGCGGATGATCGCGGGGTGGTTGCGGTCGCGCAGGGTCAGCGCCTTGGCGTGGTTGACCATGTTGTCATGCCCGACGACGAAGTCCTGGCAGCTGCAGGTGCCGCGGATCGCGGTCTCGTCGATGACCATCAGGCCCATCTCGTCGGCCACGTCGAGCATGTACGGGCTGCCCGGCTCCTGGTGGATGCGGACCACGTTGTAGTTGAGCCGCTGGTAGTTGCCGACCGCCTGCGGCCAGCCGCCGTTGCCGCTGGACGGCGGGAGGAAGCCAGGGAGCGTGTCGTAGGCGTCGCCCTTGCCGCCGTTGTCGATCCGGTCGTAGTCCGCGCCCTGCAGGCTGTCACCGCGCAGGTTCACCCGTACGCCGTTGAGGTAGTAGTACTCGCCGTTCTGGGTCGTCTCGCGGAATCCGAACCGGTAGGTGGCGTCGCTGGTGCGGCCGTCGTCCGTGGACGCGTGCACCGACAGCTTGTGCAGCTGGGCGCGGTACCCGGAGCGGTAGGGCACGTTCGGCCACCAGTACGAGGACGAGCCGAGGTTCCACGCCACCGGGCCGACCGTCACCTTGGCGGTCGAGTGGGCGGCCAAGGTGACCGTACGGCTGGGCAGCGACGGGTAGGTGAAGGATCCGCCGCTGTCCGAGGCCAGCGAGCCGGTCAGCGTCACCGACCGCGAGTTGCCGGAGGTGTTCGTCACGGACACGTCGTAGGTGAGGGTCTTGTCGGTCACGGAGGTGCGGACGAAGGTGTCGCTGACGTACACCGCCGGGTACACGCGCAGGAACGCCGAGCGGTAGATGCCCTGCGGGATCGCCTCGGACCAGTTGGCGGCGTCGGGAACCAGGACCTGATCCCCGCTCGCGTTCTTCAGGGCGTAGCGGCCCTTGACGTTCACGCTGATCGTGTGGGTGCTGCCGGGGGCGGCGAAGGGGGAGATGTCGAATCTCGACGACGTGAAGGAGGTGGTCTGGGTGGCGACCACCTGCCCGTCCACCGACAGCGTCGCCTCGTGGTTCACCGCGCCGAACTCGATCCACACCGACTGCGGTTGCCCCGTGTCCGGCACGGTCACGGTGCGCGAGTACGTCGCCTCGTTCACGTCGGTGAAGCCCTGCTTGTACCAACCGCCGCCGGGCACCGTGATCGACGTCGCCGCACGGCCCTTCGGCGTGAAGCTCCACGTTCCGGCCAGGTCGACCGACCTGATCGCGGCGTTGCCCGCAGTGAACCCGTTGATGTCCGACACCGTCGTGGCGGACGCCGATACCGGCGCGGCCGACGCCGGTGGCGGCGCCGCCAGGACCCCGGCTAGCAGCGCCGCGGCGGCCACGAACAACTGGGCGAAACGTCTCCGGTGGGGTGGCGGACTGTGCTGGCGCACGGCTACTCCTCGGTGTGCGGATCCGAAGCAAGGTGAACGCGATCGACGACCGGCTCTCGCTCAAGCCCGTCGCGGTATGCCGTCAAGCAGCGTTCGTGCCTGAGGACTGGTGACAGCGGCCTCGTGAGGCTGCGGGTACGAGGACAGCCGTCGCCGTCATGACGGGATGTGACTCGGCATCAGTACGCGGGCTGGGCCGTGGTCCACCTTGACGGCGACGGCTGCACGTTTCGCGGTCATCAACTCGGTCATCGCGCCCGGTGCCCTCGGCTTGTGAGGCCGTGTTCATCACTGAAGGACATGCGAGCCCCTGTCTCGACGCGTCAAGGAGATGTCCGGCGCCCAGCGACAGCGCCTGGGACATCGGATGTATGTATAAGGGCCCCGGGAAGGGTTGTCCATACTCCACACAAAAAAGATGATCTCGAAGAGCCTTCACCTGCTGCTATGTAGAAATCAACGTGAACCTGTAACCAGGCAGTCACCCCCCGTCTTCCCGCTTCATGGGATGTATTGCTAGGCTGCCGCCGCCCGGTTGTGGCCGTCATGGGGTGGATGGCGCGTGAGAGTACTGGTCCCGAGCCCACGCGGCCCTCGTCGCCGTGCTCGCCGAGGTGGCTCACCGGCTTGCGCGACCGAGGCGAGAACCCGGTTCATACCCGGCGCCGGCCCTCCGCACCGAGGAACCCCCGCTGACGGCCGCCTGCCGGGCGAACGCGGTAGTCGTCGCGTCCGTAGGTGGTCAGCGGCGCGCCAGTTGCCGCTCGCCGGCGGAACCGGCCCGGTGGGGCGGGCCGTAGTGCTTCGACACCGCTTCCCCTGCTCGGCGGGAAGCACGCCGTCGGTGCCGATCGAAGGGCCTGCTTCACCAGTGTCCTGCTGCGGGAATCTTGGCCTCTCCCTACCTGGACCGCTCATCGGCCGGGGGCGAGTCGCACTGTCGCTCTTCCGCGTAAAGCCGCCCCAGCGCATGCCGCAGCGCCCGCTGCATCCGCTCCGGGAGCGGCTTGCCCTCCCACGCGGCGACCATGGCCGCGGCCACCTCTGCGAGTTTGGTGTGGCACTGCCGCGAGATGTCGACCAGGAGGTCCCTGGCCGTCGCGCGACTGCAAGGGGTCAGGGCCATCATCATGCCGCGGGCCTGGTCGATGACGGCGCGGCCGGCCAGCGCCCGCCGCAGCTGATCGTTCTCGGCGCGCAGTGCGACGAGATCGTCTCCAGCGGCTGCGTTCCCCCACGTGGCCTCGGCCCGCAGCTTCCAGTAGTCCTCCTGTAGCAGGGTCGTGCGATGCATGACATGCACCTCTCAATGAGTTCGAACTGCCCGGCCCGGCTGAAGCCGTCCGGCACAGATGACGGCCAGGTCGCTCCACGAGTCACCTGTGGTGTTGGTGGTCCCGGCGGTCCTCGCGCTGCCAGCGCGCCCGGTTCCGGCGGCTGTAGCGGCGATCCCAGCGGTCCTGACGATCCCGGCGCTCCTGGTAGTCGCGGTAGTCCCCGAAATCGGAACCGCCGTCGCGGTCCCGGACTCCGCCACGACCGCGGGCCTGCCGGGTCGCGCCGTAGACCAGCACCGCTGCGGCCACCCACCAGATCGGGTGAAGGAAGCCGAGGCCGAACAGGGCGGCGATGAGGATGAGGAGCAGGACGAACACGGTAGGCCTCCCCGGGAGTTGGACGCTGCGTCGATACCGGGGACTGGGGCCTCACACCAGAGCGTAGTCCTGCCCGACGGTTGTGGATACCGTGCGAGGTCAGCGCTTCTGCCCGGGCGCGGATGGCTGCTTGACGCCTGTCGGAAAGCCGCTGCGAGGGCTAGCGTGTTTCATGCCGCCCCTGCCCCCGGCAGCGTCGATCGCCTCTCGCGCTCCTTCCGGGGGCGCACCCTGCGCATCGGTGCGTCACGCGATCCCGGCGCGCCGGATGTGCCTCAAGCGGGCAACGATCTGCTGCCCGCCGCGTCGCACGCATCCCGAACCAGGCGGCACGCATGTACGCCCTGATCGTTCCGGCTTCGACCCCCTTTGTCCTGCTCGCCGTCGTGATGGCCCTGTCCTGGTGGGAGGACCACATCCTGCCGACGTCGCCGACCGAGCCGGCCGAACCACCCGCCGAGGCTCCGTTCCCCCCGGCGGCCCCTGCTCAACTCCCCCGAGTCCTCAGTGTCGACCCCACGTTGACGGGCGCGGCATTCCACCTTCCCGCTTCGCCCGGACCCCGCGGACATACAGGAAATCCCCGCGATCCGGAGGCCCGGCAATGATCTGGATCCTTCTCCTTCTGCTGATCCTGATGGTCTTCGGGTCCGGCTTCGCCATGCGGGGCGCAGTGGTGGCCGCCGCCGGTACAGCCGCAGGTAGTCCGTTCCGGAACTCGATCCTGCGGGAGGCTGCCGTGAGCATCGGACGGACCATCAGGCACACGGAACAGGTATCGCGCGCCCACACCATGGGGAGGACCTCGTGACGTCGTCCACCGCACAAGGGCGCGGCCGGGGCGCGAAGTCCGCGGAGCGCGAGACGCTGACCGCCGCAGGACGGGCGGGCTTTGTCGCGCGCGGCATCGTGTACGTACTGATCGGACTGCTGTCCATCCGGATCGCCGTGGGGAGCGGCGGCGGCCAGGCGGACCGGCAGGGGGCGCTGCACGAGATCGCGAGGCAACCCTTCGGGAAAGCGATGCTCTGGGCGCTGGTGGTCGGTTTCGCGGCCATGGCGCTCCGGCGGGGAGCCCGCGCCGTGCTCGCCACCGGGCCCCGGCGCAAGGCGGGTTCGCGCGTGCTGGACGGCGGGCGGGCGGTCTTCTACGCCTTCGTCTGCTGGACCACGGCGGTGTACGCCGCCGTGGGCGGGCAGGGCTCCAGCGGCAACGCGCAGTCGCAGGACTGGACGGCCTCGGCGCTCAAACTGTCGTACGGGCAGGTGCTGGTGGGAGCCGGGGGTTGCCTCGTGATCGGCATCGGCGGGGTACTCGCCGTCCGAGCGGCCCTGCGAAGCTTCCTGAAGCAGCTCGAGACCAGCGGCATGAGCCACCGTACGAAGCAGGTCGTCACCGCTCTGGGCATGGGTGGAGGCGTGGCGCGTGGCGTGGTGTTCGCCGCGGCCGGGGTCTTCGTCCTGGTGGCAGCCGTCCGCTTCGATCCGGCCGAGGCCAAGGGCGTGGACGCGACGCTCCGGAGCTTCGCGCAGACACCGGTGGGACCGTGGCTCCTGGTCGCCGTGGCGATCGGGCTGATCCTCTTCGGTGTCTGCGACAGCCCGCGCCAGGGTGGTCAGGCCACCAGCCCGGGGAGGGGTTCGGAGTCGTCGATGAAGGCGCGGGCCACGTCGGACAGTCGCCGGTTGTGGGCGCGGGCGTAGCCGCGCAGCGCGGTGAAGGCGCGTTCCATGTCGATGTTCTGTCGTTCGGCGAGCTTCCCCTTGGCCTGTTCGATCAGCACCCGGCTGTTCAGCGCGGTCTGCAACTGCTCGTTGAGGGCCGTACTGCGCTCGGCGGTGCGTTGCTGCAGGAGGCTGATGGTGGCTACGTCGGCCAGGGCCTGGGCGACGAGTGTGTCGGGCGCGTCGAAGGGGCCGGGCGCGGCGCGGAAGAGGTTCAGGGCGCCCACGGTCTCCGCACGCAAGCGCATCGGCAGGGCCTGGACGGCACCGAAGCCGCTGCGGTGGGCCGCCGTGACGAAGCGCGGCCAGCGGTCGGCCTCCCGCGTCAGGTCGGGGACGATCACCGGTGCACCGGTACTGAAGCACTCCAGACAGGGCCCCTCGTCGTTCTGGAGCTGGAAGAGTTCCAGCAGGCGCACCTCCTCGTCGGAGGCGGCCATCACCCGCAGTTTGCCGTCCCGGTCGGCGAGCAGCAGGCCGGCGGCGCTCGCGTCGAGCATGCTCACGCAGCGGTCGGTCAGCAGGCGCAGGAAATCGATCAGGTCGAAGTCGGCGACCAGGTTGTCGGCCAGCTCGACGAAGGTCTTGGCCAAAAGCTGCTGATTCATCGTGACACCCTCGATTGAGACTAGTCCCGCCGGGAGGGGGCGGGAAGCGCAGCACGTTCGTCGGCTTGAGCCGATGGGTCAGTCGCCGTTGTCGGTCCGTTTCGGTTCGCTGTCCGGGGAGAAGCGGAGTCGGTGGGCCACCACGTCGGCGGCCACGTCGGCGAGCCGGCGCCCTTGCGTACAGGCGTAGGCGCGGAGCCGGACGAAGGCTTCGTCGATGCCGACTTCGAGCTGGACGGTGAGGATGCCGGTGGCCTGGTCGATCTCCGCCCGGCATCCGCCGAGGTCCTCGAAGCCGTGGTCCCGTGACGGTGCGCCGGCCTGCCCGCCCGTCTCGTCGATCCGCGCGTCGAGCAGGAGCAGCGTCGCGAGATCGGCGAACGCCAGCGCGTCGGCCAGCTCTTCCGCGTCCAGCACGGTCTGCACATCGGCGTACAGGTCGAGGACTCCCGGGCTGATCGCCCCGATCTGCAGGGGGAGTGCGAAGACGGCGCGTGCCCCGGCTGCCAAGGCCGCGTCCACGAACACGGGCCAGCGGTCCTGCAGGCCGCCGGTCAGCAGATCGGGGGACAGGACGGCCGAGCCGTGGGCGAAGGCGTCCACGCAGGGGCCCTCGCCCAGGGTGAGCTGGAGCTCCTCCAACTGCTCGCTGATGTCGTCGGTGCTGCACAGCGGATGGCTCGCGGTGGTCCTGGACATCGCCGACACCCCGGCTCCGCCGACCGGCAACGCGGCCACGGCGGCGGCGCACACGTCCACCACACCGACCGGGGCGCCGCGTCGGGCCGCCTGCTCGGCGACCAGCACCTGGATGCGGGCCGACCGGCTGTCGGCCCTCATCCGGGCCGCCGCGTCCAGGCGTCGTGGGCCAGGCTCTCCAGCCGCGCCGTGGTGCGTTCCCCGAGAGGGAACACCAGCGCACGGAACATGGTTGGGCCCGTCGGCCGCCACACCTCTCCCAGGTCCAGCCATCCCCAGGAGCGGAGCGACGCGAGGGTCAGGTGATCGCCCGGATCCACCAAGGTGGCGCCGAGGGACGCCTGGTGGCCGCTCAGCAGCCGCTCCTGCACATGGCGGGCGACGTCCTGGTCCCGCGGGTGTGGCCGGACCAGGATGCCGGTGATCGCGAAGACGCCGCCGGACGCGGTGAGCTGCTCGATGCCCTGCGGCAGCGCTCCGTCGAACCCGAGCCACCAGCTGCCGTCACTGGCCACCGGGAACCCGAAGGCGCATCCCGCCAGGTGGTCCGTCTCCGCGATCACCATGGCGAACCCCGACCGCCGGATGTCGCCGGTGAGACGGTTCAGGAAGTCCTGGCGGCTGCGACTGCGGTACGCCTCAGCGGCGGACGTCTCTCGGGAGTCGACGTACAGATCCGCCAGCTGTTCGCACAGGTCCTGCGCCAGCCAGCGGTTCACGCGGCGCAACCGCACCGCGTCCAGGGCGTTCAGGGTGTCCAGGGCGGACGACTCGCCCGCATGCGGCTCGTGCGGCTGCTCCTGTCCGGGCCGGGCCGGGCCTTCACCGCACATCGCCCGAGAGGGCAGTCACCAGCGGAACACTCCGGTCCGGCAGGGCTGGAGCGAGCGGGTCGGGGACGTCCCCGAGAGACGGTGGCAGATGCCCGAGCGGAAGGCCGAGGAGCAGGAACCCGCAGCCGGTGAGGTCGAGGATCCGTCCCAGTGACTGTGGCGGGTTGTGCAGTTGCAGGACCCCGCCGGCCTCCTTGGTCCGATGCGCGGCGCAGAGGAAGGCGTTGAGGCCGCTGCAGTCGCAGAAGGTCACAGCAGTGAGGTCGACATCGACGACGCGGATGCCGTCGCTCAGGCATCGCGCCAGCGCCGCGCACACCAGCGGTGCCGATTCCAGGTCGATCTCACCAGCCAGGGTGATCAGTGCCCGTTTCCGTCGGTCATGACGATGGATGGTGAGCCGTGGGAGGGGCATGACGCCTCGGTTCCAAAGACCATCCGGCAGCGAGATGGGGGCGCCTGGAGTCCCGGCTCCTCTTGGCGCGCTGCCGGCAGGGGCGTACGTACGGCGGAGGCGGAACGACGGCCGGTCCGAAGGCCTGCGCAACAGGACATGGGGCCCGCCCGGTTCTCTCCAGGGATGCGTCGGGAGACGGACGAAAGGTCCGCTCCGCGCAGCCATCTGTGTCGTGAAACGACAAGTCGCCGGGGTCTGGGACGCTTGTGGAGCAGCATAGTCCTGGCCCAGTGCGGCAGAGGCCCGAAGCCGCCTAATCTCAGGATGTGGACGATGTCGAAGTGTCACGGCGCTGTCATATCCGGTGTCCTGCAAGGTACTTGGCCCCATAACGGGAAGGCGGCCACCTGACAGGCGGGTTGGAGACGGCGAACGGGACGGCCAGTCGCTCGTGCCTCCTGCCTTCGGGTTCCCGCCGTCGAGGTCGGTGACGAGAATGCCGGAGCCGCCGGGAGCCCGGCGGGCCGAATGACGTTACGTGTGCCTCGAAGGCGGCAGCCTGCCAAGTCGCCGTCGGTGGACTGAACTTGGGCACCGGGGAGCTCGCGGCACCGTCCAGGTGAGCAGCGTTCCCGCGGACGGCAGGTCACGACGGGCGGTCACGGCGGGCGGTCATGGACATGCTGTTTGGCTCCCGTCACGCGCGTGGGAGCGGCCGGGGGGCCGGGGGAAGTGCCAAGGCGTTGCCGTACGTCCCGTCATGCCTTCTTCTTGCCTTTCAGGAGGAACGGTGGCACGACTCGGCCAACGCCGACACAGACAGACTCATGGTTCACGCTCAGCACGCCTCGGCACATCGGCGACACGTACCGCCGCCGTCCTGGCGACGGCACTGAGTCTCGGCCTTCCGCTCGCCGCTGTACCGTCCTCGGCGGCAGCCGCTCCGCCGTCGGCAGCCGCGGCCGACGAGGTCGTCCTGCCTGCCGCCGCGCGCGCCGTCCCCAGGGCCACCCAAATCCTCAACGCGGGGACCAGCGGATTCCTTTGGGCCCAGGAAGGCGACGACCGGCTCCTGTGGACGGACTACGCCACCGGCACCACAACCGCACTGGAGAAGCGGCTGGACGTCCCGGTGCGGTACGACATCGACAGCGGCTACTTCCATGAGGCCGCGTCCTTCCAGCCCGGCTACTACGGGGACGGGTCCGACACCGTCGCCCTCTACTCGGAGGAGGACTCCCACGTCACCCTCCTCCAGGGCGCGGGCACCTCGGGCAGCACCGCTGTGTGGGACGGCGACTGCTCCGGCGGCGCCACCCGCGCTCGGCAGCGGCATCCTCACCACGGCCGATGCCCGGCTGGGGGCCCACCCTCGACACGGGGGACGACAGCCCGCGGCTGAAGGACCTCTCCGGACGGTACGCGGTCGTCGACGGCGCCTCCTCCGGCACCCAGTACATCAGCGAGTTCCCCGACGGCTCGGCGGGCAAGGTCGTGCAGAAGCGCGACCGGGTCGCCGCGGCCGTCTGGGGCAACACCCTGTGGAGCGGCGCGGCCACGGGAGGCAAGGTCACGGCCACCCGGCTCCCGTCCGGCACCGCCGTGGAGTCCTTCACCACCCGCAACGGCTGCACCCCGTCGGACCTCCAGGCCGTGGGCCGCTGGGTGTACTGGACCTGCGAGGACGCCTGGGGCGACGACCAGGGCTCGGGTGTCTACGACCGTACGACCAAGCTCACCGCCACCGCCCCGTCGGGCAGGGTCCTCCTCGGTGACGGCTATCTCGTCGAGCGCGTCGGCGGCATCCAGTCGGGCAGCGGTCTGAAGCTCATCGATCTGCACAACGGGCTTCCGGCCAGCGGTAGTTACACGGACCTGGCGAGCCGCAAGCTCGCCGACTGGACCGACCTCGGCAAGGACAACGACGGGGTGGGCACGACCTGGACCGGGGACCGCTTCGGCGGCGGTGTCGCCTATGCCGACGACGAGCAGCGCGTCCACCTCGTGAAGACCGGCGTTCCGGCGTCCGCACTGTCGGCCATCGACTCCACGGTCACCCCCGGGGCCGCGAGCTGGTCCGGCACCTGGTGGCTGTCGAAGCCCGCCGCCTCCTGGAAGGTGACCGTCCGCCACAAGGCGTCCGGCGCCACCGTGCGTACCGTGACCGGCTCCGCCGCCCGTGGTCTGCTGACGGCCGCCTGGGACGGCAAGGACTCCGCGGGCCGCCTCGTCCTCAACGGCACCTACACCTGGACGCTCACCGCCCAACCCGCCGACGGCCAGGGCGCCCCCCTCAGCCTCTCCGGCAACCTCGCGGTGACGGCCGGAGCGGCGGCACCGCGCGACTACGCGGGCAACGACGGCGTCGGCGACGTCCTCACCCTCAGCTCCTCCGGCACCCTCACCATCCAGCGCGGCACCGGCACGGGCACGCTGGGCAGCCAGGTCTCCGGTACCGGCTGGCCGACCACCGCGAAGTTCGTGCCGTTCGGCGACCTCGGCGGCGACCGGTGCAACGACGTCCTGGTCCGGCTGAGCAGCGGTGCTCTCCGCGCCTACCGCCCCTCCTGCGGCAAGGCGGCGACGCCCTCGACGCCGTACACCTCACTCGGCACCTCCGGCTGGAACCAGTACGACGTGCTGACCGCGCCCGGCGACGTGACCAAGGACGGCCGCCCGGACCTGATCGCCCGCAACGCCTCGACCGGCACGGTCTACCTGTACAAGGGCACCAGTACGGGCACGCTGTCGGCGCGCGTGAAGCTGTACGACAACTGGAAGACGTACAAGAAGGTCGTCGGGGCCGGTGACCTGAACGGCGACGGCATCGGCGACCTCCTCGCCCAGGACACGTCGAACAACCTGTACCGGTACGACGGCACCGGCAGCGGCACTTTCCGGGCCCGCGTGAAGGTGTTCTCGAACTGGGGCGCTTCCTGCAATGCGGTCGTCGGAGTCGGGGACATCACCGGCGACGGTCGGACGGACCTCGTCTCGCGTGACACCAGCGGCAACCTGTACCGCAACAGTGGTGACGGCAAGGGGTCGTTCGGCGGCCGTACGAAGATCGCGACGGGCTGGCAGGGGTACAAGGCCGTCGGATGAGGAACACCGACGTGGTGTCGCTCGCTGCCCGGGCCCGGGTCCCCGGGGCCCGGGCCCGGCAGTTCGCCCGCTCTGCGAACCGCCGGGCCGGGCTGAAGCGCCCTGCGTGTGGGAGCGGCATCGGCCCTAGGCGGACGCCGGCACGAAGACCGTCTGCGAGGTGGCCGACTGGAAGTTGTCATCCGCGTCGAAGACGGCCCGGTAGTAGCCGGCGCCACTCTGGTCGAGGTCCGCGGCGAAGTCGTTGCCGTCGCCGCCCCAGGAAGCCTCGACCGTGGTGAGCGTCGACCAGTTGACGCCGTCGGGCGAGTACTGGATGTGGACGTTGATCGAGGCGGGCGTCCACCCGTCGGGGAAGTCGATGAGGCCCTCGGTGTGGACCTGTCCCGTGTCGGAGCGGGCGGCCGTGAAGGCGGTGAACTTCGACCCCCGGTGCACGTGGACGACGTCGCTCGTGCCGGTGCCGGCCTGGAGGAACGGGTCGTCCGAGGTGTCCAGGGCGAGCTGGAAGTAGCCGCCCTGCCAGGGCGTGTAGTCCATCGTGAAGGTGCCGTCGTCAGCGGTGGTGAAACGGCCCACGAGGTCGGTCTGCGCGTCGTCGGGGCCGAACAGGACGCCCCCGGAGCGCCCGGCCAGCGGCACCCAGCCGTCCGCGGTCTTCTGCTCGACCTTGACGCTCAGCGTGACCGGCTGACCGAAGTCGATGTCGGCCGAACTGACCGTGGACGTGAAACGGGTGGGAATCTGGTCGACACCGATCTGAACCGGTTCCGACTCCCCGTAAAGCACCGTCGGCGTGCCACCGTCCATGCGGAACACGGCCTGGATGGGTGCGGCCGCGTCGAGCCGCACCGAGGCGGTGAAGTGACCCTGGGCGTCGGTGGTCACAGTGGTCTGCGTCCAGTAGTCGACATCGACCTCGACCTGACGTGCCACGAGAGGCTTCACCTGACGGGTCGGCCATCGCCCGTACAGCGTCCCCTCCACCTGCACGTCACGGTGTTCCCGGTCGATGGCGGTACGGTCGACGGTGAGCGCGCCGAACTGCGCCACGACGAAGTAGGCGAAGTCTCCCGCGGACTGACGCAGCACATGGCCGCCGTCGGCGTCCGTCACCTCCACGTCGATGCGGTAGGAACCGAACTCCGGGAGCTTCAAAGGCTTCTTGGTACGCCAGTTGCCGTCCTGCCGGGTGCCGGAGAAGAGCCGGAAGTCCTTGGTCCCGATCTCGGCGACCTCGGTCTGCGACGCGTACGAGACCAGGTGTGCCGTGATGCCCGTGATGTCGGCCCCGGACCGGGCATTGATCTGCAGGATCCCGAGATCGCCCGACACGCTCCCCGCGTAGGTGACCTCCGGCTGATCCGCGGCGTGCGCGGCTGTCACACCTCCGATGGCGAGCGCAGCGGCCGCGGCGGTCACCGTGACCCATCTGCGTATTTTCCACAACAACATCGCGATCCCACCTCTGACGCGTTCGACGACGGGGCCCTCTTCGGAACGCCCGCCCGGCCGTCCGTCTTTATATCCGCCGCTCAGCACGGAACGCACGGCAATGGGGAGCGGCCGCACGAACGTCCCGAGTCTCAGCCAACAACGGAGGCCCGGCCCCGCGCTCTGCCGACCGAGGCGGAATCCGGTCCCTCCTTCCTGCTGTTACTGCAGTGCGTGGACCGCTGCCGAGAACACCGGGGGCATCCGGGAGGCTGCGGGGACGATGAGGCGGGCGGTGCCGGGACGGCGGCTCGCGGCCAGCAGGGCTCCGGTCAGCAGTCGGTGACGGCGGGTCAGCCGGGACCAGGTGTGCTCGTACGCGTCCGCTCGTCCGGCGGCAAGGCAGCGGACGGCGGCCCCGGCCGTCGCCAGCGCGAGGGCGATGCCCTCGCCGGTGAGGGCGTCCAGGTAGCCGGCGGCGTCGCCGACGAGCAGGACACGGCCGGCGACTCTGCGCCGTACCCGCTGTCGCAGTGGTCCGGCGCCGCGTACCTCCGTCGTGGCCGGGCCGCGCAGCGAGGCGGTGAGGGCGGGGAAGTCGGCCAGGTGCTCGTCGTACCCGCGACGGTTGCGGCTGAGGACCGCGACGCCCACCAGGTCGTCGCCGACCGGGGTCACATAGGCCTCGCCGTGCCGGGACCAGTGGACCTCCACGAAGTCCGTCCACGGTTCGACGCGGTAGTGCCTGCGCAGCCCGTAGCGGCCGTGGGGGCGGCCCGGCAGTTCCAGTCCCAGGCCGCGGCGCACCGGGGAGTGCAGGCCGTCGGCGGCGATCAGCCAACGGGCTGTGGTTCCGGCGGCGGTGACCGTGTCCGCGTTCTGGCGCACCTCGCCGACCTTGCCCGGCAGCATCCGCACGCCGAGGCCGAGAGCGCGCTGGTGCAGGGCGGCGTGCAGCGTCGTACGGCGGATCCCCAGCCCGCCGCGACCGCGGAAGGACGCTTCGGCGCGGACTGCACCGTCCACGTAACGGATGCCGCGCAGTTCGCGGCCACCGGCCTCGACGCCCAGTGCTCTCAGCGCGGCGACTCCGCCGGGCATGACGCCTTCTCCGCAGGCTTTGTCCACGGGCGAGGTCCGGGGTTCGACGACGACGGCCTCCAGGCCGGCGAGCGCGGCGTGGATCGCGGCGGCCAGACCGGCCGGCCCACCGCCGGCCACCAGTACGTCGATCACGCCGGAGCGTTCGTGGTCGGCGTGGTCGGCGTGGCCGCGGCGGCCAGCGCCCGGTTCTCACAACGGATGCGCACGGTGAGCAGGGCGGCGTTGAGCACCGTGAACACGGTCGCGGTGATCCAGGCGGTGTGCACCAGGGGCAGGGCCAGGCCCTCGGCGACGACGGCCACGTAGTTCGGGTGCCGCAGCCACCGCCACCGGTAGGGGCCGCGGGCCACCAGCGGCAGGCCGGGTACGACGATCACCCGGGTGTTCCACCGGGGCCCCAGGGTGTGGATGCACCACCACCGCAGCGCCTGGGCGCCCGCGAGCACAGCCAGCATCGGCCAGGCCAGGACGGGCACGAAGGGCCGGTCGCCCAGCCAGACCTCGGCCGGGCAGGCGGCCAGCAGGCCGGTGTGGAGGGCGACCATGGCCGGGTAGTGGCCCTGCCCGGTCTCGGTCGCGCCGCGGGCGGTGCTCCACCGTTCGTTGCGGCGGGCGACGACGAGTTCGGCGACGCGCTCGGCGGCGACGCCGGCCACCAGCAGTCCGTACCAGATCATGTGTCCCTGTGTCCCTCGTGCTTCTTCGTGGCTTCGTGGCTTCGTGGTTCTTCGTCGGGGCGAACTACCAGTGCAGCAGGACGAGTTCGCAGGCGAAGCCGGGTCCCATGGCCAGCAGTACCCCCGGTGTGCCCGGCGGTGGGCGTCGTCGGGCCAGGGTGTCGCGCAGTACGTGGAGCACCGAGGACGAGGACAGGTTGCCGACGTCGGCCAGGTGACGCCAGGTCACATCGAGTGCGTCGTCGGGCAGGTCGAGGGCCTCGGTGACGGCCTGAAGGACCTTGGGACCCCCGGGGTGGCACACCCAGGCGGTCACGTCCTTCGGCTTGATCCCGTGGTCGCCGAGGAACCCCTCGACGTCGTCGGCGAGGTAACGGCGTACGACATCGGGGACCCGCGGGTCGAGGACGACCTGGAAGCCCGAGTCCTTGATGTCCCAGCCCATGACGCGGCCGGTGTCCGGGTACAGGTGGCTGCGGGTGTCCACGATCGTCGGGCCGGCGGTCTCGTCCGGGCGGCCCGGGCGGTTCGCGCCGCAGGCGACGACCGCGGCGGCACCGTCGCCGAACAGCCCGGTGGCGACCAGGTTGGCCATGGAGGCGTCGTCGCGCTGGAAGGTGAGCGAGCACAGTTCGACGGACAGCAGTACCGCCACCTGGTCGGGCCGGCCCAGCAGGTAGTCGTGCATACGGGCCAGGCCGGCCGCGCCGCCGGCACAGCCCAGGCCGAACAGGGGCAGCCGTTTGACATCCGGCCGCAGTCCGAGGCGGCCGACCAGCCGTGCGTCGATCGAGGGGGTGGCGATGCCGGTAACGGAGGTGAAGATCAGCAGGTCCACGTCGGCTGCGGTCAGGCCCGCCATGTCCAGTGCGCCTTGGACGGCCTCGGCGCCCAGGTCGGTGGCAGCGGCGATGAAGACGTCGTTGGCGGCGCCGAATCCGTCCAGTTCCCCGTACCGTTCGAGCGGCAGCGTCATGTGGCGCGCGCCGACCTTCGTGCTGTGGTGCAGCCGGTCCAGGACCCGTCGGTCGGTGCCCTCCGGCAGGCAGGTGCGGGCGACCATGTCGGTGATCTCGGACTGGGTGCGACGATGCGGTGCGAGGGCACCGTGAACGGCGGCGATCCGCGTCATATGGTTCCCGTCCGGTTACCGACTCGGGTGAGTTGCTTCCCACATGTTCCCCGGACCGGGACGTCGACACCATGAATGGCCCGTCCGGCCGTGCCTCCCGAGGGGCGTGTGCTCCGGCCGGGTGGGGCTCGGGCGCCTAGGATCGGCGGGTGGGCACTCCTGAGCAGTCGACGGCCGACGGCCCGACGGCGAGTTGGGCCGACCGGGTGGCCGGTCTGGCCGGGTCGTGCCACCCCGGGCCTGTCGTGGCGGTCACCGCCCTGACGGCGGCCCTGGCCGTCACCGCCGGCCAGAGCGCCGCGCGTTGCCTCCTGACCGCCGCCGCCGTGCTGACCGGGCAGTTGTCCGTCGGCTGGTGCAACGACGCGTTCGACGCGCGCCGGGACCTCGCGGCCGGCCGCCGCGGCAAACCCGTCGTCGACGGCACGGTCGGCGTGACGGACGTGTGGGTGGCCGCGTATGCCGCGCTGGCGTTGTGCGTGCCGCTCTCGCTCGCCTGTGGCCTGCGGGCGGGCGCCGTTCACCTGACCGGGGTGGCGGCGGCGTGGGCCTATGACCTGCGGCTCAAGGCGACGGTGTGGTCCTGGGCACCGTACGCGGTGGGCTTCGCCGCGCTCCCGGCGTTCGTCGCGCTCGCCTTGCCGGGGCAGCCATGGCCGGCGTGGTGGGTGGTCACCGCCGGGGCGCTGTTGGGGGTCGGCGCCCATCTGGGTGACGTACTGCCGGACATGCGCGGGGATGCGGCGACGGGGGTGCGGGGGTGGCCGCATCGGCTGGGCCCGGACGGCACCCGGCTGCTGCTGCCGGTGCCGCTGGTGGCCGCGTCCGCGGTTCTGGTGCTGGGGCCTGCCGGGCCGCCCGGCAGGTGGGGACCGGCGGCGCTCGCGGTGGCCGGCCTGGTCGCGGTGGCGGGGACGGTGCTGGGGCACCGCTGGGAGCGGGCGGCGTTCGCGGCGGCGGTCGCCGTGGCGGTGGTCGACGTGGCGCTGCTGCTGGTGCGCGACACCGGGATCGCCTGATCCGCGGCCTCTGCGTCGGTGACGGTGACGGTGCCATGGACCCGCAGAAGCTGATCCGCCCGGGGTTTTTGAAGGATCCGCCGCAACGGCTCGGGCACACAAGCAGGATGAGGGGGAAGGCTGGGCAGCATGCCTGTCCGCTCGTTGACGGCCGCGAGTCCCGCTTCCACTGACCGGCTGGCACCGAGGTCAGCGGGCCGGGCGATGGGTGGAGCGCCAGATGGAGCGGGTCGCCAGGTAGAGCAGATCGACGATCAGAAGCAGTACACCGATGGACATCAGGTAGCGCATGCCGTCGACGGCCGCACCTGTGGCGATCAGAGCGATTCCGGCGATGAGCAGGGTCAGGGAGAGAAGCATGACGGGATGCCTCCTGGCAAGGAACCGTTGAGGCCCCGGCGCACAAGGCCGCAAAGGGCCGGTGCCAACAACGCTCGTGATCACTCCACCTAGACGGTGCGTTCGGCGCGATGGCGGGCTGCCCGGAATCGCACCTTCGAGGGAAGGCGGTCCAGGCCGGTCGAGTCTCGTGCGTGGGCGAGTGTTTCGCGGCTCAGCCGCCCAAGTGCCCCTGTCGGATCGGCGTGAGGCTCCAGCAGCAGCCGCACGCGTGCGGTCGGAGCGGTACGTCGGCCCGTCAGCCGGACATGGGCCCGCGAGACCCCGTCCAGGGCTTGCGCCTCTTCCTCGATGACGTTCTCCAGTGTGCCGCCGTTGAGTCGGGCCGGCGCGCCGTCTTCGCTGTCGACGAGGACCTGGTCCAGGCGGTGTCTGCGTTGCGCGAGGAGCCACCACAGCAGCAGGGCCAGCAGTACGGCGAGCACCGCGATGACGGTCGGCCACCACCAGTCCTCTTCCCGCCACCGGGTGCGTCCCCAGGTGCCCAGCACCACGTCGTCCGGCCCGCGGAAGGGCCACCAGCCCGGCACGTCGAAATCCCAGTGGCGCTGCAGGTCCAGGGCTCCCAGCAGCACGCCGCCGCCCAGGGCGAACAGTCCGAGGCCGAGAAGCCCGAGCAGCACCCGGTTCACCGTCCTGAGCATGAGGATCACCTCAGCCCTTCTTGGGGCGATGGACGCGCACGGCCAGTGTGGGTTGCCGGGCCAGGCCCAAGGACGCCATGGCCTCGCCCAGCTCGGCGTCCAGGTCCGCGCGCACTTCCTCGAGATCGCGGAAATGTGCCCGTGCCCGGGCCCTGACCTTCCGGCGGCCGACATCGACCTGTGCCGACTGGACACCGGACACCCGCATGGCCCGGTCGCGCAGCACCAGGGCGGCCGCGCGCCGGTCGAGCCCGGCGCGGACGTCCTCCGTCCCGGAGATGCCCGTGGGCTGCCGCATGGGCAGCAGCCTGCGCAGTCCCGGCGTCACCGCCAGCAGGAAAAGCCACAGGCCGAGGACCATCGCCACCGCGGCCCCGACGATCATCCAGACGTCGTCCAGGGGCCGGGTGGCCAGTTCCTCGGCGAGCCGTCGCCGCCAGCGCATCGCGTCCCGGCCTGCCCGCACCGCGATGACGTCGTACAGGAGAAATCCGACGGCCACGGCGGACAACAGGGCTGCCAAGGCCGCGGGAATCCGCCGCGACGACCAGAAACGGTGCGCCGACCGGCCTGATCCGTCGATCACCTTCCTGTCCGTGGCGCCTCCGGCCGTCCCCGGGGTGCCGTCGGCGGGCGGAGCCGTCTGGCCGGGACCGGAGGAGAGGTCGCTGTCACCGGTCGGCTGCCGCGAGGCGTGCGCGCTCATCTCACCCTCTCCCGGTCCGTGTGCCGCGTATGCGCCGAGTGCAGTTGCCCGACCGATACCGCGAGGTCGTACACCTCCATGCCGGCCCATGCCCTGATCCGTTCGGTGACCTCCCGGCGCACCGCGGCGCACTGCGCCCCGATGTCGGAGGGGTAGCCGAGCTCGACGGTGATGTGCAGCCGTGCCTCGCCGAGAACCGCCTGCCGTCCGGCGGCGGACTCGGCGTCCCGTGCCGCGCTGGTCCGTTCCGGCGCCCGCCGTACGGATGTGCTCACGTGTGGCGTCCGACGGCCGGGAGGTACGTGGCCGGCCGACTCGGCGAACCGGCTCAGCGCCTCGCGCGCCACCCGGGCCGCGATCTTCGCGACGACCCGGTCGGTGACGGCGGTCGCCCCGCGCTCCCCGCGGGGGACGTCCGGACGCTCGTCGGCTTCCCCGCTCACCGCCGCCAGTCTCCCCGGTCCTGTCGCCGGTCGTCGCGGATGCGATCCTGCCGGTCCCGGCGGCGGACGAAGTCGCCCGGTTCGAGATCACCTTCAGAGAACCGTCCGACGACGAGACCGACGATGCCCAGCACCAGCACCAGCAGGAAAGCCCAGAAGTCACCGAAATACGCGGCGAAACCCAGCGCCATTCCGGCCATCAAGCCCACCACGGCCCTGCTCATGTCGCGCTCCTTCACTCAAGTGCGCTGCTCCGCCCCGCTACTGGATCCGCTGCCGCTCCTCCCCTTCGTCCTCCTCGTCCTCCGGCAGCTTCACGTCGCTGACCGTGATGTTGACCTCCACGACTTCCCGGTCCGCCATCCGCTCCACCGCGGAGATCACGTTCTCCCGCACCGCTGCCGCCACGTCCGTGATCGAGACGCCGTAGTCGACGACGAGCTCCAGATCGATGGCCGCCTGCAGCTCCCCGACCTCGACACTGATCCCGCGCGTGACGGACTTGCCGCTGCCGGCACCGGGCATCCGCTCTCGCACGGATCCCATCGAGCGGGCGAATCCGCTGCCCAGGGCGTAGACGCCGGGTACGTCCCGTGCCGCCATCCCGGCGATCTTCTCCACCACCACATCGGCGATGGTCGTCCGGCCGCGAGAACCGGGCGCGGCGCCGAGCTTGACGCGGGTGTTCTCAGTCATTGGGGTATTCCTCCCTGACGAGTCCACAAAGCACCCATTAATCGGATTATAGTCTTTTCAGTACCTTTTGCCGGTCTGTAGACCGTCGGACGAGGTGGTCCGACGAGAAGGGCGAGAGGCCAGTGAGCGAGGTGTGGACGCTGGAAGTACGACGTCGGCTCGGCCTGGGCCGACTGCTCCCGCTCGGCGGCCCCCACGACGGGACGTGGATCACCGAGCAAGCGGCCGTCCAGGCCCTCGGGCGCACTGCCGCCGAGGTCCCGGGTGTCCGGCTGGAGTCCCTGCGCATCGGCTCGGCGCCGCTCCAACCCGTGTCCGAGCCGGCCGTCCGTCCGCCGGCCAGCGCGCTACCGCCCGGCCCGCTCACCATCGAGGCCGCCTTCACCGCATCCTTTGTGCGGCCGCTGCCGGAGAGCGCCGAGGAATTGAGGAGCGCGCTGCTGGGCGCGGCCGCTGAGCAGCTCGGGCTGGCCACGGTGACGGCTGACCTGCGGATAACGGATCTCCTTGAGGGCCCGGAGGCAGGCATGGCAGGCATGGCAGGCATGGCCTCTCCGACCGCGGCGACGGCCACGACGCCCACGCCAGAAGCCGCGGCCACGCGGAACTCGCCCCCCGTGACCGGAACAGGGTCCATGCGGGGACTCGTCGGGGAGCTGGCGGACGTCGCGACGGGGGTGCCGGGCGTCGCCCGCCTCACCACCGTGCTGGGCAGCCGCCCGGTCAGGGTGGAGGACCACGATGATCCACCCGGCCGGCACATCGAGGTGCACCTCGCGGTCGGCCCAGGACACCGTCCACTGAGCGTCGCCCGTGCCGTCCGGGACGCGGTGGCCGGGGCAGCGACCACTGACACCCCGGGCCCGGTCACCGTCGCCGTCCTCATCACGGAAACCGCGGCCTGGCGAGCGACCCCGCCGGTCACCGCGATGAGTGCCCCTCGGTGATGCCCTGCGTAGGGATGAGCTACGGGTGGTGGCAGGACAAGCACACCCGCCACCACGCCAACCACGCCAACCACGCCAACCACGCCAACCACGAGGAACTCGACCCCGACCTCGACCCCGACCTGCTGGTCTGGTCCCAGGACCAGGCCCGGGCCGCCAAGGGGCTCCCCCGCCTGATCGGCCGCTGGCAGGCGTTCCTGTTTTTCCCCTCCTCACCCTGGAGGGCTTCAACCTGCACGTGTCGAGCGTGAAGGCGCCGGCCAACCGCTCACTCAAGCGCCGACCGCTCGACGGCGCCCTGCTGTGCGCGCACTTCGCGCTCTACCCGACCGTCCTGCTCTGGCTGCTGCCGCCCGGCATGGCGATCGCGTTCATCGCCGTGCACCAGGGCCTGTTCGGCGTCTACCTCGGCTCCCTCTTCGCGCCGAACCACAAGGGCATGCCGATCCTGACGGGCGATGACCGCCCGGACTTCCTCCGCCGCCAGGTGCTCACCTCACGCAACGTGCGCGGCGGCTGGTTCACGGACATCGCCCTGGGCGGCCTGAACCACCAGATCGAGCATCACCTGTTCCCCAGCATGCCCAGCCCCAACCTGCGCAAGGCCCGGGCCATCCGGCCCTCGCCAGTCTCCATCAGGCTGGAGCACCGCTCAGGCACCCCGGCGTCCCCGCCTAGAGAGGCACGGCCGTAGCCATCCGTGCCGGTGATGTGGTGACGGCGACCCTCCGGCGAAGATCGGGCCGTTTGAAGCCCCAGGTCGGCGGCCGGGTCCTCAGTGGCTCGACGGTGCGGACTGCGACGGCACGCGTGCTCGTTCCCCGCTCGGCGGAGCCACCGTCTTCCCGGCGTCCGGCCGCCTGCTCGTGCGCGGCCACAGGCGTCCCAGTGACCGGTAGAAGCGGTCCGGCAGGAACACCGCGTCCGCGATGATCATCGCGCCGGAGAAGAGCGGCAGCCCCATGAGGACGGCGATGCCCAGGTGCATTCCCAGCAGCATGGTCAGGACCGGGTACTTGAGCCGTCCGAACAGGACGAACGGGAAGGCGACCTGCAGCAGCACTGTCAGGTAGCTCGCGACGGCGATCAGCACGTCGTGCTCGTCCGCCACGACGGAGAGCTCGGGCCAGGGGCGGAACAGATCGAGGTTCAGGACGTAGTGCAGGGCGGTCCCGTTGCCCCAGGAGCCGCCCTGCGCCTTGTAGAGGCCCGCGGACCCGTAGAGGAAGCAGACCTGGGCCGCGATGACGAACATGCCGCAGTTGTGCAGCACGGCCGTCAGAGTCCGCTGGGAGGAGCCGAGTCGGTGCCGGAGACCGTCGGCATCCGGGGCCGCCGAGCTCCTCGCCGTCTTCCCCGTGGAGGCCTGGAGACGGGTTCTGCGCGCATCCAGGGACCAGCGTCGGCCGCACGCGGTGAGGACGAGGTACAGGGCCATGAGGAGGATGAGGTTGTCTCCTCCGTCCGTCATGAAGATCGCCCTGGCGTGGAACGACGCGACCACGACAGCGAACAGCACGGACACCGCTCGGGTACGCCAGCCCAGCATGAAGAGCGCGGACGTGACGAGGGCCAGCGCGTAGCAGCTCTCGAAGTACGGCCGGCTGTCGGACAGGGTGAGGATGCTGGCCCACCCCGTCTGGTCGAACAGCTGTCTGGCCAGCTCGGGCGTCCACGGTGATCCGGGTCCCCAGATCTCGTCGCGGTGCGGAAACTCGCGCAGGAGGAAGACGAGGTAGAGGAGTCCGTAGCCGATGCGCAGAACGGCCGCGGCGTAGAGGGAGACCGGCCGCTCGGTCAGGACGGTGAGAAACGCGCCGATCCGCTCCGGGGCACGGCACGGCGGGTCGGTTTCCGCCCCGCCGGGGATACGGCGGTGCGGAGCGAGTGCCTGCTCAGTTTCCACGGGGGGTCACCTTCCACCAGGGCAGATACCGCGTTTCGACGGACCTCGGCGCGGCAGCCGACGAGCCGGGGCCGGGCCCCTGGGCCGAGGCGGCGATGGGCACGGTGATCACCCGCAGCTGGACGGACTCGAAAGTGCCGCCGCGCCGCTCGGCGATGCGGTCCGCCGCGATGTCGGTCAGGTACTTCTGCATCATCAGCGCCCGCTCCGAGCGGGGCCGGTCGTCACCACCATGGGTCTCGAGGTACGAACTCCAGGCCCGCCGCAGCATGTTCTGCGCGGTGTGACTCGGGAAGGCGTCATGCCTCACCGCCGAGTTGTCGACGCCGCTCAGATCGAACCAGCCGCTCACCCGCACCCTGCCGTCCGCGGTGGTGTGCAGGGTCCTTGCCGAGATCTGCCGGTTGACCGACTCCGGATCCGGGGCGAAGAGCCGCCAGTTCTGTTCGAACAGGGGGAAGACCCAGGCGTTGATCTGCCGGCTGTACTGCCGGGAGAGCGGATTCGGGGGTGCCACGTGCAGAAACACCAGGAGAACGTGGACCAGGGCTGTCGCCAGGCACAGGGCCACAGCTGCGCCCGTTCCCGCCTTGAGGAGCACGGGCGGAGGCTTCGAAAGCCCATGGCGCGGAAGGGTGGTCCCGCTCCGACCCCGGCTCCGGTCCGATTCGTCGACGTCCGCCGTTTCGATGCCGCCCGGTACGGCCTCGCCCGGTACGGCCCCGCCCGGGCTTTCCATCCTGGCTTCTCTCACTGTTTCTCCTGAGATCGCGCCAACGGCGCGCGACGGAACCGACCACAATCCGTCGCGCGCCGCTCGTCCTGCTCGCTCAAGGGGAGCTAGGCAGCTTCCTTGTCGTGGCCTTCGTGATCGGTGCCGTAGCCCTCGGGCTTGTCGGGGTTGCCCTGATGCCCGCCATAACCGCCGTGGTCATCGGGCTTCCCGCCGTGATCGTGGTCGCTGGGCTTCTCGTCGTGATCGTGGCCGCCGGGCTTCTCGCCATGGTCGTGGTCGCCGGGCTTCTCGCCATGGTCATGGTCGCCGGGCTTCTCGCCATGGTCGTGGTCGCCGGGCTGGTGGCCGTGATCGTGATCGCCGTTTCCGCCGATCGAGCCGCCTGTCACACCGCCGTTCGTCCCGCCGATCGAGCCGCCGTTCGTACCGCCCGTGGTGCCGCTGGTGGTAACGCCCGCGACCAGACCACCCAGCACGCCTCCGGTGGTTCCGCCCGTCGTCAGGACACCGCCGAGAAGACCGCCGCCGGTTCCGCCGCCCGTCGGCACACCGCCGATGACGCCGACCGTGGTGCTGCCCGTCGTGCCCGTGGTGGTGCTGCCCGTCGTGCCCGTGGTGGTGCCGCCCGACGTGGCACCGGCGACAACGCCACCCGTGATCAGACCACCGGTGGTTCCGCCGGCGGCACACGTACCGCGGTTGATCGTGTTGCTGTCCAGCGTCACGGCGCCGGTACGGGCCAGCGCCCGGCCGGCGATGGTCGCTCCCGTGGTGACGGTGATCGACGCCTGGGCCATGATCGTGCCCACGAAGGTGGAGTTGGTGCCGAGGGTGGCCGAACTGCCGATCTGCCAGTACACGTTGCACGGCGAGGCGCCGTTGACGAGAGACACGGCGCTGCCGGATGCCGTCGTCAGGGTCGAACCGATCTGGAACACCCAGACCGCGCTGGGGTCGCCGTGTGCGTCGAGAGTGAGCGTGCCGGTGATGCCCGCGGAGATGGGGGCCTTGTAGACGCCCGGATCCAGCGTCCTGCCACCGAGCTCCACGGGGTCGGGAGCGGTGGGGTACGTGACGTCCGGCGCCTGTCCGGCAGCGTTGTTGTACGCCGTGACCAGATCGCTCTTGGCCTGGAGTGCCACCGCGTCCGCGGAGTGCACGGCTCCGTTCACGACACCGGGCGGGAATCCGGTGATGGCCGTTCCCGGCGACACCCCGAGATCACCGGTGATCAACGAGGGTCCGGTGTTGGTGACCTGGGAACCGGCCAGTACGGCAAAGCTGCTCGCCGTACCCAGAGGCACCGGGGTGGCAATGGCGCTCGCGGTTGTCGGCGTCATCGCGAGCACGACAGCGGCGATCACCACGGCCGTCACCGCCGCGATCCACATCGACATGGTGCGCCGTAGCGGCGCTTCAGGGATGTTCAGCGTCATCGAGGGGCCAACTCCTTCGAGCAGATGTTCTTGGCGGTACCCGGTCGCACAGAGGCGCCTGTTTCTGGCGCTGGAATATTACTGAGGAGTGTGCCGCCCGACGCTTTCCCCAAGGGGCACCGAAAATTACATAGAAATGCTTAATGGGCCGGGTGGTTGCAAACCCTGAATTCTCGCCGGGTGCGACCGTCCGGCACGGCCAAGGTGCCGCGTCACGGTATTCAGCGCCTGGCAGGCCGACGGAAAGTGCGCGGTCGGCGCATCGCTCGCGCTGTGAATGCGCCCGAGCTGCGTCATCCGCAGTATTATTGAATGCGGGTTGGTTCACTCTCACGTGCAACCGCCCGGAAGGGTGGCTCCGGCGTGTTCGCGCCGGAGCCATTGCCGTCCTCGCCGACAAAAGTCAGGGGTGTCTCAGTTCGAAGGTGATGTGCGGGGACAGGGCGCGGAGGAAGTCCGGCGCGTCGAAGGCTTCGCCGGCCGAGGTGACGCCGGGCGTGTGGGTGCGGCCGGTGAGGATGCGGTGGACCGCCTCCACCGCGAGGGGTGCGGTGACCGCGTAGATGTCCCGGCCGCGTGCCACAGCGCGCCGTTCGGTGTCGCCGGAACGTACGACGGCTTCGACGAGGAATGTCTGGTCGGACCGCCCGCTCCCGTCGGCCGCGGTCGGCGCCGGGGTGTCCGGGGCGGAGAGGTCCCTGGCCGCTTCGCTCGCCATGTGGGTGCGTACCTCGGGGATGGAGAGGTGGCTGGGAAGAGTGACCACGTCGGCCATCGTGAACTCCGCGACGACCTCCCTGGTGCCCAGCGGGTCGGGGAAGGACCACTTCAGGAGCGTCGGCGCGTCGTCGTGGTACTCCAGCCGTCCCTCCGTGTAGCGGACCCGCCGGCCGCCTCGGCGCTCGCCGGAGACCGCACCCGCGGAGCGCGTCCCGGGCGTGGGGTGCCAACTGCTCAGTCCGTACGCGATGTTCGCCTCGTCGGCCGCCGTCCAGTCCCCCATCGCGGCGGTGGCCAGCAGGTCGCCGAGGCCGCCGTAGAAGGCCATCGCGGGAACGATCACCACGCCTGCGGAGCGGGCGCGGTCCGCGAAGTGCGTGAACGTGTCGAGGTTGGCCTCGATCTCGGCTGCCACGTCGACGTACGGGATCCCGGCGCGCAGTGCCGCCTCGATCACCGGGGCGGCGGTCACCGCGAAGGGCCCGGCGCAGTTGATCACGGCGTCGACGCCGTCCAGGGCGCGGTCGAGTGCGGCAGGGTCGTCGACCGACGCCGGCCGGACCTCGAGTCCTGGCTCGGATGCCGCCAGCGCCCGCAGTTTGCCGGCGTCGCGGCCGGAGAGCACCGGGACGAACCCGCGCTCCCGCAGCTGTGCCACCACGAAGCGTCCGGTGTGTCCGTACGCGCCGAACACCGTCACCGTCTGGCCCGGTCCCATGGGTTCTCCCCCGTGCTCGAGTGATCTGCTTGATCTGCCGAGATCATCGTGTCGAGGTGGGTCGCTTCAGCGTGAGTGTCCGGAACGACGTGCCCCGTACACTTTCGGACATGGGTACCGTCGTCGGGCTGGCCGTCACCGAGGGGATGCTGCCCTTCGAACTGTCCATGGCGTACGAGGTGTTCGGCGCCGCTCCGGTCGGCGTGACCGTGCCCTGGTACGACGTGGAGCTCTGCGGGTCGGACGCCGTGCGGCTCGGCCGGTTCCGGCTGGAGCCCGACCAGGGGCTCGACCGGCTCCGGCATGCCGACACCGTGATCGTCCCCGGCTGGGCGGACACCGACGTGGAGCCGCCCGCCGAGCTCGTCGGCGCGGTGCGTGCGGCCCACGAGGCCGGTGCGCGCGTGGCCTCCCTGTGCACGGGCGCCTTCGTGCTGGCGGCCGCCGGCCTGCTGGACGGCAGGCGGGCGACCACGCACTGGGTGCACACGGACGCCCTGGCCGCCCGCTACCCGCGGGTGGAGGTCGATCCGGACGTGCTCTACGTGGACGACGGCAGCGTGCTCACCTCAGCAGGCAAGGCCGCCGCGCTGGACCTGTGCCTGCACCTCGTCCGTCTCGACCACGGTTCGTCCGTCGCCAACGCCGTCGCCCGCCGCCTGGTGGTACCGCCCCATCGGGCGGGCGGCCAGGCGCAGTTCGTGGCCGCTCCGGTGCCCGCCCGTGACGACCATCCGCTCTCCGCGCTGCTCCCCTGGGCGATCGAACGCCTCGACCGCCCACTCACCGTGGAGGACCTGGCCCGCCAGGCCGGGATGAGCTCGCGTCATCTGGGACGCCAGTTCAGGGCGGTGACCGGCACCACCGCGCTCCAATGGCTGCTGACACAACGGATCCGCCGCGCACAGGAGTTGCTGGAGACCACCGACGACGTCGTCGACGCCATCGCGGCGGCCACCGGCATGGGCACCGCCACGACACTGCGCCGGCACTTCCACCGCACGGTCGGTGTGCCTCCGGACACCTACCGCCGGACCTTCCGCTCACAGTCTTCGGGCATGCAGCCGGGGGCTACTTCAACCGGGCGGGGCGCTTGATGCCCGCGCGGTTGGCCTTCTCGACGCGCTCCGGGCCGGCGTCCTTCCGGTACTTCTCCGTTTCGGCCCAGTCCCTGGGCTGCAGGAAGAGCATTTCACCGCCCCCCGGCACGATGAACGCGCCCCCGAAGGGCTCGTCACCCGCGAACCAGACACCGTCCGTGATGCCGACGGGCCACCGACCCCGCCCCAAGGCGTCCTTGGCACGCAGGGTGAAGGGCGTGCCGGTCTGATCTCCGAAGCGCACGTAGAGCGTGTGGGTGGACTCCATGCCGTATTTCTCGACCGGTGTGCGGAATTCGAGCGGGTAGGTCCGGAACACCTTCGAGCACTTCCGGGCCAGACTCAGGCGGCCGGCGAGAAGGAACAGTGTCCACACCATGCCGAACATTCCGACAATGCCCACCGGCAGCAAATAGTCGAGGTGGAGCACGAACAGCTGGACCCACAACAGCAGGAACACCGGGAAGAACTTGAGGAATCTCTTCAGCGCGACGCGGTGGTGGTAGCGCACCGCACCCTGGAAGTCCGTTCCGTCGGTCGGGTACGGCGCGGGCGGGGTGTCCGACTCCAGACCGTCCTTCCACCGTTCTGGCACCGTCATCCGAACGGGCTCCTTTCGTCAGTCCCTGAGCCGGAGCCCGGGAACGGGCCGGACGCGTTCTCCGCTTCGGCCGGGTCCGGCACCGCAGGGTCGTCCAACGTCACCGTACGCGCGACACCGAGCAGCACGGCCCGGTAGTCGTCGGCGAGCTCCACGGACGCGGTGACCAGCTGCACGGTGATGATCGACGAGGTGCGGGGAACCGGGATCGCCACGGTGCCCTGCCAGACGGTGCCCTCCGCGGGGCCTTCCTGACCGTCGGGGGGAGCGGTCGGCGCGACCGTGGTGCGTTCCGTCTCCCACAGGTATCCGGTGCCGACGGGCAGCTCCACAGGCACGAGGCCGTCGGCCGTGCCGGTGCCGAGCATGTGAAGGAGCACGGCATTAGGGTTGGCACCCGAGGTGGGGACGGTGGAGACCGTGAGGACGGACAGCGTGGCCCCGTCCTGCTCGTCCGGATGCATACCGAGCGCGCACCCCATGACCTGCTGACTCCGCAACATCGTCAGGACGACGGCGTACAGGCGGAACACCTGGTCGGCGCGGTCCCGCACGTCTTCGGGAAGGGCGCTGAGCTGCCGGGCCACCTCCTGGATGCCCTCGGGTGACGGCTGAAGGTCCAGCTGGAGGTACCCATGGGGCAGCCCGTACCAGAACTCCGGCTTCGGTTCGGTCGCGACCGTGTCAATGAATCCGTTCACAGCCTGACCCCCGCCATCAGTTGTCCGACATCCAGCGCGATGCCTTTGACACCGTCGACCAGACCGGTCGAGGCGGCCGCACCCTTCGTGACCTCGGACGCGTCGTGTCCGGGACCGTTCTTCGGCAACACGCCCATGTTCTCCAGGGACGACGCCATGTTCGCCGCCACGTTGACGCCGTTGATGCCGTACTGGAGCGCGCCGGTGGCGGGGGAGGTCGCCGCATCGAGAGCCTTGTAACTGAAGGCGGGAACGATTTCCTTGCCGAACGCACCGAGCTTCGAGCCCAGCGACAAGGCCTCGCCTCCTTCCCGGGCGACCGCCGCCGCGAGACCCGCCTCGCTGCCGGCCCTCGCGAGGGCACCGACACCGGGCACCATGCCGAGGCCGTCACCGACCATGGAGGCCCAGGCGAACGCGCCTTCCTTGAGGCCGTACTCACCCATCAGCGAGTCTCTGAAGTCCTCACTCGCGAGGTTCTTGGCCATGGAGACCGCGCTCGCCGCGACCGCGATACCGAGGAAGACCGGCGCCAACGGGGTGGGGAGCAGGGCCAGCAGACCCGCGATGGCGCCGATGGTCCCGGCGTGCTCCACGAGGAACTCGCCGACCGCCTTCAGGCCCTCGCCGATGGCGCTGAGGGCCTTGTCGAACCACCCCGGCTCCTTGGGGGCGAGCTTGTCGTCGGCCTCGTCGAGGCTGCGGGCGACGGTCTCGGCCGCGTCGGTGTGGGTGCCCTCCAGTTCCTTGGCCTTCGCGATGACGTCGTTGTAGGCGGTGTTGGCGTTGTTGAGGTGAGTGGTGGCCTCGTTCAGTTCGCGCTCGGCGGTACGCAGGCGCTCCGTCGCGGCATCCGCCTCCGCCTGGCTGGGGTATTCCCTGCCGGCGAGCTTGAGGTCCGGGTTCCCCGCGGCCTGGTCGTAGCGGGTCCTGGCCTTGTCGGCGTCAGCCTTGTTCTCGCGGGCGGCGTCGTCGTACTTCTTGGCCAGTTCGCGGTGGGAGGTCAGGTCGCCTTCCCATTTGCCGAGCGCCACGGCGGCTTTGTCGAGCGAATGCCCCGCGTTCATCATGGCGGTCTTGAGGTCGCCGTCCAGCGTGTCCCGGAACGCGCTCGCGGCGTCTCCGTGCCAACTGGAGCTCGCCCCGAGCAGATACTCGATCTGACGGTGGCAGTTGTTGAGTGTGTCGGCCGCGGACTTCACCTTGCGGTAGAGGGAGGTGACCTGCTCGGGTATCCCGGGTACCGGATTCCAGCCGAGGCTCGGGAACGGGTTGTCAGCCACCGGTCACTTACCCCCGGTGTTCGCGGCGTTGGTCTCTTCCATCTTCTTGAGGGCCTTCGAGAGGTTCTCCTCGAACTGCCGGTAGCTCAGCGCGGTCTTTTCCACGCCTTCGTCCACCGCTTTGATCATGTCCTTCAGCTGGCCTGTTCCGTACTTCCATCTGTTCTGGAAGGTCTCGCACGCCTCGTCCAGCCGCGGAGTTCCGATCTGGTCGGCACTGACCGCGGAGAGCGCTGAGCGCGCCTCCTCCAGGTCAGTCACGGACTGCTTCAACACCCGGCCAAAAGAGTTCAATTGACCCAGATCGACCTTAAATTCATCCGCCATGAGGCGACCCCCTTCTTCGACTGTTCCCGCCAGGCTGCCGGCGCGGCACCAGACTAAAGTACGAGCAAAGGCGCGTTGTCGCCGTTCCCCCTGCGAATCGGCAACTCTCATGCGGTGAAGCCGAGTCGAGCGGAAAACCGGCCCGCTTTCCGCCCACCGTCTCCTTGATCTCCACAGGTTCGCCAACTCCGGCGCCCGTGTTGTGCGGCCACCCTTGAGGCGTTCTCTGTGTGCTCCTGCAATCAATCCCTGGCAGAAGGACCGGCGCCAGTCCCAGGGCGAGGCCGCCGCGGGAGTGGTTCACCGGCATCCAGTCGGCGAGTGAGGCGCCGAGGGGGCGGGTGACGACGTAGGCGGCCCAGAAGGCGGTCACCGCGTTCAGACCGCTGAGGCAGTGGGCTGCCGCGGGCACGCGGATCGCCGGCAGCTGTGCCGAGGGCGAACGCGGCGAGGACGGCCGCCCAGTAGAACGTCTCCCGGCGGCGGGTCCGGTCCGACAGGATCGGCAGGCACGGCGGACCCGCCGGACCCGCCGTGAGGCTCCCGGCTCGCTCGTGAGGGCTGTCCGAGGAACCCGCCAGGTCGAGCCGCTCGGCGAACTGCCCACGCGGGACCGGCAGTTCACAGAGCGGCAGCCGGCGTCAGCCTTACCTGCGTGTCCTGGTCGTAGGCGTAGGCTCCGGGCCGTCGGCGCGCAGGGGGTCGTGACCGGGCTTCTGGGGGTCGGCGACCACGACACCCTTCTTCTTGTGGTGGCGGGGCACGACGTCCTGGGGGAACGTCAGCTGCTGGTTCATCCACTTGAGGGCGGGGGGCATCTCCTGCACCCAGGTCGGGAAGTTGTGACTGCCGTGCTCGGGCTGGATCGACACGACCCGCATGGGTGCCCTGACGGCCTTGATGAAGGCCTGCGTCTGCGGATAACCGCGCTCACCGTGCTTGCTCTCGGCCACCAGGACGGAGACGTCGGGGACCGGCAGGTGCTTGAGCCGCCACATGAGGTCGTGGCTGTTGATCCGCTCGATGCGTTCCGGGCCGTTGCCGAAGAGGTTGCCGGTCGTCGCGTCGTCCTTGACCTTGTAGTCGGGCGACAGGGCGGCGGCCGTCGTGAACACGTGCGGATCGCGCATCGTCAGCTGGAGGGCGCAGCTGCCGCCGGACGAGTAGCCCATGACCCCCCAGGCACTGGCGTCATGGCCGACCCGGTAGGCGGACTTCAGGGCGTCGGGGAGATCCTTGGCGAGGAAGGTCTCGGTCTGCGGCCCGCCCGGTACGTCCACGCACTCGGTGTCGCGCGGCGGAGCGATCGTGGGCCGGATCATCACCATGATGGTCGGCTGCATCTGACCGCTCTTCTGCAGCGTCCCGGCCGTCTGTGACACCCGCAGATACTGCGCGAGGTTGAAGATGCTGCCCGGGTAACCGCTGAGCGCGACGATCACCGGGAAGCGCTGCCGCTGGTACGCCTTCTGGAAGTACTGCGGCGGCAGGTAGACGAAGGCCGGGTCGACCACGCCCGTGCGGCGGCCGATGACCTTCACGGACTCGACGCGCCCGTTGACCGCGGCGGGGCCGGTGGGCAGCCCGCTGACCCGGCTCAGCTGCTCGTCGGTGGCGGGCTGGACCAGCGCCCCCTTCACGGCGACGCCGTTCACCGTGCCGGTGCCGCCGTAGTCCCCCGCCTGGGTGACGCCGACGGGGGCCGTCTCCACGTGGCCGAAGAGTTCGCCCCACGATCCGAAGAACTGGTACGACGAGTTCAGCCAGCACGCGAACGCCGCGATGATCACGACCTGGGTCGTCCCGAGGGCCACCAGGCGTCCGAGCACCTGCAGCAGGCCCTGCCGGGCGAACCGTGGCCACCACCAGACCAGCAGTGCCACGGACACGGCGGCGAGTGCCGCCATCACATACACGGTCGTCTCGCTGGTCAGACCCATACCGGATGATCCCCGATTTCCCTACCTGTGCGGTTTCCTTCATACAGAAGGAGGGCTGCGGGATCCTCCGCGTTCCCCAATTAGTGCAAAAGGGGTGCGCTTCTTAGTGCAAAAGGGTTAGGTGGCGTCGCGACCGGCACCAAAGCCGGTGCGGGGCCCGCCCGCGGGCGCCCAGGGCCACCAGGTCGCTGTAGCAGAAGACCGCGTCGGGCGGCTCCGCCAGGTCGAGCAGGTGGGCCATGGCGTCTCCGCGGCCGCCGGTATGACACCCGACGATGTCGTCGCGCAGGCCGCCGGTTCCACCTCCACCGGCCGCTTCTCCCAGCCTGGGGAAGTCGCCGAACTGGTCCTGTTCCCACCTGGTGACGAGGCGTACGGACGCGTCCCGTTCACCCCTGACCCGGCCCGCCGGTGGCCAGGGGCCGGTGCGCGCCGTTCCGGTTCAGCGAGGTGCGTTCGGCACGCCGGTGGGACCGGCGTGGTCGGGGTCCCGCCCGACCACCCCGGCGGGCAGCCGTCTCACCGGTCGATGTAGCTGAGATCACCCACGGTCCACGCGCTGACGTCCTTGATCGCGACGCGGTACATGCCCCCCGTCTCCGGGATGCCGAGGCTCCCCTGCAAGATCCGCGCGAGATGGAAGTGCAGATGGGTGGGCGCCTCGTCACGGCCGGGCTCGGCCTGGCCCCCGCGCGGTTCGCGGGCGAAGACGTCGGAGAACGGGCCCAAGCGGTCCGAGTCCTTCAGGACCTCCGCCACGCGCTCCCTCCACACGGCCTCAGGAGCCAGCCGGCCGGTGATGACGGCTCCGCCGACGACCACGGTCAACGACATCTGATTGCTTCGCTCGGACTCCACCGCGGCGGAGAGGGCGACGAGCAGCTCGTCAGGGTTCGACATGAGAGCAGATCCTATTCAGTCCCGGGACCGCCCCGCGGTCCGGGCAGCAGTTTCACCGGCGAGGGAGGGCGGCTCCCGGCCAATCGAGCGGCTCGCAAAGATTCTCCTCCGCCACCGGAGTGAAATCTACTCTTGCCAGAGTAGACATCCTCTTCCGGCATGGTTACGCTTCATATCGTAGACACGGTCGAACGAGACCCGGCAGACACGAACTGGCGGGTGATGTACGCAAATTCGCAGGTCAGTGCGGCTCTCGAGCCTCGAAGCCAAGGCGTTCCCAGATGGCGACGGGACTGAGAGCCGCACTGGGCGGCTCGCAGGTCGAGGAGCCGCCACGCAGTACCGCACAGAGAGAAGCAAGAGAGAAACGGAGGAGACGCCATCAGGATCGCCCGGACCGACACTCTCGGCCCGGGTACCGCAAGACCCCGGAATGGATGGTGGTCCCCGGTCAAGCAGTTGCGATCCCCCCGCACCCCGCTCTGCCGGGCCGGGTAGCGGTAACAGAAGGTCGGCACAGCAGTAGAGCCGACAGATGGTGTTCGATTTCCTCGGGGCCCTGGTGCGTACGGCACCAGGGCCCCTCGACGCGTTGCACAACGAGGTGACATGACCCCGGAAAAGCCTCTGAGCGATCGCCTGGAGGACGACGACTACCCGGCCTACACGATGGGCCGGGCAGCAGAGATGCTCGGCACGACACCCGGCTTCCTCCGAGCCCTCGGCGAAGCCCGACTGATCACACCCCTGCGCTCCGAAGGCGGACACCGCCGCTACTCCCGCTACCAACTACGCGTCGCCGCCCGCGCCCGCGAACTCGTCGACCGCGGCACCCCCATCGAAGCCGCCTGCCGCATCGTCATCCTCGAAGACCAACTCGAAGAAGCCCAACGCATCAACGCCGAATACCGCCGCGCCGCCAACGCCACACCCGGCACCCCCGGCCCCCGCCCCAGCTGACCAGCCGGACTTCCACCGTCCTCAGGCCACGCCGAGAAAACGCAGAACGGCCAGCACCCGGCGGTGGTCCGCATCCGCCTTCGGCAGGTCGAGTTTGGCGAGGATGCTGTTGATGTGCTTGGCCACCGCGCTCTCGCTGACGACGAGCTGCGCTGCTATACCGGCGTTGGACCGACCGCCCGCCATCAGCTCCAACACCTCGCGTTCTCGTGGGGTGAGCCGGTCCAGCGGGTCGCTGTGGCGGCGTACCAGCAGCTGGGAGACCACCTGTGGGTCCAGTGCGGTGCCGCCCTCGGCCACCCGGCGCAGGGTGTCGGCGAACTCCTCGACATCCGCGACCCGTTGCTTGAGCAGGTAGCCGATGCCCGAGGTGTGGGCGGAGAGCAGATCGGCCGCGTACCGCTCCTCCACGTACTGGGACAGCAGCAGTACGGCGGTCCCGGGCCACTGCTGTCTGATGACCAGCGCGGCCCGCACTCCCTCGTCCCCGAAGCCGGGCGGCATCCGGACGTCCACCACCGCGATGTCCGGCCGGTGTTCCTCCACCGCCGCCAACAGCGCCTCGGCGTCACCGACCTCGGCGACCACCTCGAACCCGGCCATCTCCAGGACCTTGACCACGCCGATCCGGAGCAGCACGGAATCCTCGGCGATCACGGCACGCACGGCAGCTCCACGGTCATGACGGTCGGTCCCCCGACGGGACTGTCGACCGACAGCGTGCCATCGACCGACGCGACCCGTTTGGCCAGCCCCGCCAGCCCGGTGCCGCCGGCGGGGTCGGCGCCGCCCACGCCGTCGTCGCTGACCACGACGAGCAGGGTCGGCCCGAAGCGCTCCACCGTGACCTCGGCCCGGGACGCCTCCGCGTGCTTCACCACGTTCGCCAGTGCCTCGGAGACGACGAAGTACGCGACGGCCTCGACCGTGGCCGACGGCCGGGACGGCAGGACCACCTTCACCCCCACCGGAAGGGGCACCCGGGCCGCGATCCCGGAGATCGCGGCGTCGAGACCGCGATCCTCCAGAACGGCCGGATGCAGCCCGCGCACCAGACCGTTCAGCTCCTCGATCGCCTCCTTCGCCTCCCGGTGCGCCTCGTCGAGCACGCGACGGACGTCCTCGCTCAGGTCACCGAGCGTCGCCCTGGCCAGTCCGAGGTTGACCGCCAGGGAGACCAGCCGCTGCTGGGCACCGTCGTGCAGGTCCCGTTCGATGCGCCGCCGTTCGGCGTCGACCGCGTCCACCAGGCCCGCCCGGCTCTCCGCCAGGTCCTCGACCCGGCGCGCCAGCTGCTCCTCACGGCTGGGCCCGAGCCGGGCCGTGGCGGTGCGGGTGTCGAGCCGGGTGAGGGCATCGGTCAGCCGGGATGCCGCACGGAGCAGCACGGCCCCGGCCACGGTGACGTACGCCGCCGCGGGGGTGTAGCCGAGGTCGCCGAGGGCCCCGTCCGGCGGAAACAGCCAGATCCACGCGTAGACCGAGGCGGCCACGACGGCCACGGCCCACATCAGGAGGACGAAGGCCGCCGCGACGGCCAGGAGCGGGCCGTACAGCAGGTGGTACGTGAGCTGCCGGCGGCCCGCCGGGGACCGCAGCCACTCGGGCAGCGGGGGACGCGGGCCCTCCTGGAGCGCGGGGATGCCCACCCCGAGACGGGTGCGGAAGCGGCCGCGCTGCACCTCGGTCAGCAGCGGGCCGGCCAGGACGACGGCGGCGAACGGCACGAGAACCGCCGGGAGGATCGCCGCCATCGCCTCCGGGACGAAGAGCATCCACGGCAGAGCCATGACGAACACGACGCCGAACTGGATCAGGACTCCCGTGGCGAGGAACGCCGCCGGTCGTCCGGCTCCCCGGAACGGCCACAGGATCACGCGCCGCAGGCGGGCGGTTATGGGCATGGGGGAACGGTAGGCGCCGAGGTCAGGGGCGGTCCATGGCGCAGGCATCCGTCCCGGGGGTGCAAGTGGTGCCACCCCGGGACGGACCTCTGCGTTACTGACGGTGACCGCCGCGCCGGTGAGGCTGGAGGCCATGAAGGAGAGCCGGGAACACGAGGAGTCCGACCCCATGAGCGTGCTGACCGACCGTCAACCACAGGGTGCCGAGGGTGTGCCGACGGTGCGGCGGGGGCGTCGTCGGCACCGGATGGGACACGTCCTGGTCGCCTGCGGGCTGGTCCTGCTGCCCTGGCTGTTCGTGTTGGCGGGCGGCCTGCCCGCAACGGCCGTCGCCTCCAACTGGCGCACCGTCTGGGTGGGCCTGGACGCCTCGGAGGCCGCGGGCTTGATCGCGACGGGACTGCTGGCCCTGCGGCGCCACCACCTGTACCCGCTCACCGCCACCGCCACCGCCACGCTGCTCGTGGTCGACGCCTGGTTCGACACGATGACGGCGGCACCGGGCGCAGACCAGGTCTCGGCGGCGGCGATGGCGCTCGGGGCGGAACTGCCGCTGGCGGTGGTGTGCGTCGTACTGGCAGCGAGGGGGCAACGCCCGCCCCACGGGCTGACCGCCCCGCGGCGCTCCGGGCCGGCATCACCCCCGCCGACACGCGCGGAGGCCGCCGACTCGGGGAACTCGGCGTGTTGAGCGGGTGAAGCTTGGGCCCGCGTTCGTGTCCCGGGGCATGCATGAAGCTCCCCGCCGTATCCGGACGAGTCGGCGGACACGACGCGCTGGAGGCGAGTGATGAACCAGAAAGCTGCCCACGCCGACCCCACCACCCACCGGGTCCCGGTCCTCATCGTCGGCGGTTCCCTGGTCGGCCTGTCGACCTCGGTGTTCCTGGGCCGGCTGGGCGTACCGCACACGCTGGTGGAGCGGCACGCCGGCACCTCCATCCACCCCCGCGGGCGCGGCAACAACGTCCGCACGATGGAGCTGTTCCGCACGGCCGGTGTCGAACCGATGATCCGTCAGGCCGCCGCCACCCTGGCCGACAACCACGGCATCCTGCAGACCCCCACCCTGGTCGGCGACGCGGGCGAGTGGCTGTTCAAGGAGATCGACGCGGGCGGCGGACTGGCCCGTTTCAGCTCCAGCTCATGGTGCCTGTGCAGCCAGAACGACCTGGAGCCGGTGCTGCTCGACCACGCCACGCGGCTCGGCGGCGATCTGCGGTACGCCACCGAACTGCTGTCCTTCGACAGCGGGCCCTCCGGCGTCACCGCGATCCTCAAGAGCCGGGAGACCGGCGAGCACACCACCGTCCTCGCCGACTACCTGGTCGCCGCCGACGGTCCCCGCAGCCCCATCCGCGAGCAGCTCGGCATCGGGCAGAGCGGTCCGGGCGACCTGTTCAGCAACGTCAGCATCACCTTCCGCTCCCGCCGCCTCGCCGAGGTCGTCGGCGAGCGCCGTTTCATCGTCTGCTATCTGACCGACCCGGCGGCCGACGGCGCCCTGCTGCCCGTGGACAACCGTGAGAACTGGGTCTTCCACGCCCCCTGGCACCCCGAACGCGGCGAAACGCTGGAGGAGTTCACCGACGAGCGGTGCGTCGCCCACATCCGCCGCGCGGTCGGCGTCGCCGATCTCGACGTGGAGATCACCGGCCGGGCCCCCTGGCACGCCGCCCAGCGCGTCGCCACCAGCTACCGGTCGGGACGGGTCTTCCTGGCCGGCGACTCGGCCCACGAGATGTCCCCCACCGGGGCGTTCGGCTCCAACACCGGTATCCAGGACGCGCACAACCTCGCCTGGAAGCTCGCCGCGGTCCTCGGCGGCTGGGCCCGGGACGGGCTGCTCGACTCGTACGACGCCGAGCGCCGCCCGGTGGCGGAGGCCACCAGCGCCCGCGCCGCCGCCCGCTCGGCCGAGCACAGCCACCCCGGCTACGCCCCGGCCGCCGGCACCGGTGGCGGCCCGCAGCGCGGCATCCTCAACGTGGCCCTCGGCTACCGCTATCCGCAGGGCGCCGTGGTGGGCGCCGACCCCGCGACCCCGGTCGTCCCGGACCGCCTCGACCTGTCCGGTGAACCCGGCAGCAGGGCGCCCCACATGGTCGTACGGCACCGCGGTGAACGCGTCTCCACCCTGGACCTCTACGAGCGCTCGCTCGTCCTGCTCAGCGACGCACGGGCGGCCAGCGGCTGGCACGAGGCCGCCGTCCGCCTCGCCGAGGAGACGTCCGTCCCGCTGACGTCGTACCGGCTGGGCGAGGGACCGGACGCCGAGTTGACGCCCGAGGGCGACACGGACTGGTCGGCCTCGCACGGTACGACGCCCGAAGGAGCCCTGCTCGTGCGGCCCGACGGGTTCGTGGCCTGGCGGTCGGCGGGGCCGGTCCCGGACGCCGAGTCGGCGCTGCGTCAGGTTCTGAGCACCGTGCTGGGGTCCCTCTGACGGCCGCTGGATCCGGGCGGGTTCACCCGGCTGACCGCCTTGAGTGGTGGCGAACGCCCGGCTGACTGACGGTGGATCACGTCGGGGGCGGGTCACCTCAGCTGACGAAGCACCAGCTGCCCTGCCACCGGCGGAAGGAACGTCACATGCGCTCTGCTCGCATCCTCCTGACCACGGCGGCGGCCTCGGCCGTCCTCCTTCTCGGCGCACCCGGCGCGCACGCGGCCGGGGACGACTGGGACTCCTCGGACTCCTCCTACAGCAAGGAGCACACCAACCCGAAGTACGACCCGGAGACCTACAAGGACAAGGACAGCGAGCAGGGACGGGAGTCCGGCGGCGGCAAGCACGACGGCGGCTGGAGCGGCAGCCACGAGAAGCCCAGCGGTGGAATGCACACCGGGGGCGGCGGGTTGGCCTCCCCGGCGGTGACGACGGGCGGGCTCGCCATGCTGATGGTCGCCGGCACCGGCCTGTACGCGGCACGCCGTAAGAGGGTCGCCGGAAGCCTGGCCTGACCCATGCCGGACGCGATAGCCGCCGTGGCCGCCGCGCGCGTGGCGCGTGGCGGCCCGGCCGGCCCGGTCCCTGCCCCGTCCGTCCTCTTCGCTGCCGTGCCCTGTGAGGTGGTGCCCGATGGCAGTTGGTCCTACGCCCCCCGCAGACAGTCCCGGCCCCGATGATCCCGCCCCGGCCGGGGAGGGGTCCCACACCAAGGTGATGCTGGGGGCCGCGGCGCTCCTGGTGCTGGCCGTGAGCCTGTTCGGCCAGCACGGCGGGTCCTCGTCCGAGGCCTCCCGGCCGCCCCTGGCCGTACCCGCCTCCGTGCCGGTCGCGTCGGCTCCGCCGCCCGGACAGGCGGCCGGGCAGCCGGCGGGCAGGCAACTTCCGCGCTCACGGCCGGTACGTCTGCTCATTCCGAAGATCTCGGTCGACGCGCCCTTCACGGATCTCGCCATCGGCCCCACGGGCCGTCTCGAACCTCCTCCCGCCCACGACACCAACCTCGTCGGCTGGCACGCCAAGGGCGTGTCCCCCGGGGAACCGGGCACCGCGATCATCGCCGGGCACGTGGACACCACGACGTCGGCGGCCGTGTTCGTGAACCTCGGCGAGCTGCAGGAGGGGGACGTCTTCCACGTCGACCGGGCCGACGGGCGCAGAGCGTCCTTCGTGGTCGACAGCGTGGAGACGTTCGAGAAGGACAACTTCCCCAGCCGGCGGGTGTACGACGACACGGCCCGGCCCGAGGTCCGACTCATCACCTGTGCGGGTGACTACGACCACACGGCCAGGGACTACAAGGACAACCTCGTGGTCTTCGCCCACCTGCTCTGAACCCACCCGCCCCGCCCGCCGGACCGCCGGTCACCCCCACGGTGCATCCGAGTCGCGCGCTTCCCGGGGCGGGCTGACGATCGAGGAACGCCGACGTCACGCCCCGTGGCCGACGTTCGCCCGCCCCTGCCCCCCGAAGGAGATGTGCGCAGGATGACCACCACGTCCGACCGTGTTTCGAAAGCGCCTACGCAACAGGCGTCGCAGCGGGTCTCCCAGTCCGTGTTCGACGGCTCCCGGCTCCGTGTCGTCCTGCTGGTGGACGTCTACGACGGGGCCCAGCAGCAGTTCCTGGAAGCGTACGAGAGCCTGTGCAGCCAGGTCGCCTCCGTACCCGGGCATGTCAGCGACCAGCTGTGCCAGTCCATCGAGAACCCCTCCCAATGGCTCATCACCAGTGAGTGGGAGAGCGCCCCGCCGTTCCTCACCTGGGTCAACAGCGAGGAACACGTGCGGATGGTGCAGCCGCTGCACAGCTGCGTCCGGGACACCAGGTCGCTGCGCTTCCACATCGTCCGCGAGACCGGCGGCCCGGCGGTGCCGACCGGACCCGAGAAGCGCCGGCTCCAGGCGGCGCCCAGGATCGGTGACGGAGTCATCCGCCACGCGCTCACCTTCACCGTCAAGCCGGGCAGCGAGGCCACCGTCGCCGAGATCCTCGCCGGCTACACCTCGCCGGAACCGCGGGTCGACGACACCACCCGGCTGATCCGCACCTCCCTCTTCATGCACGGCAACCGGGTCGTCCGGGCCATCGAGGTGCGGGGCGACCTGCTCGCCGCCCTGCGCCACGTCGCCCGGCAGCCCGAGGTGCGGGCCGTCGAGGAAGCCATCAACCCCTATCTGGAGCAGGACCGGGACCTGGACGACCCCGAGTCCGCCCGGCTCTTCTTCACCCGCGCCGCGCTGCCCGCCGTCCACCATGTGACGGCCGGGCAGGAGAGCCCGGAGGCGGTACGGCACGCGCTGTACTACCCCGCCCGCGAGGGGTGCGGCCTGCGCCTTGCCGAGCTGCTCGCCCGGCAGGACGAGGCGGCGGCGGACGACCCGCGCGGACCGGTGCTGCGCAGCACGATCTTCCAGCGCGACGACGTCGTGATGCGGCTGGTCGACGTGCGCGGCCCCCTCGACAGCGACCCCGGCCCCGTCCTCGGTCTCACGGATCGCGGCCAGGCGGCCGAGCTGACGGCCCTCCTCGACGCCGAAGCCCTCGGAGTGGACGGTCCGGCGCTGCGGGACAGCACCCCCGCCCACCTCCTCGCGGTCTCCCGCATGGACCTCGTCACCGACCGCCGCGCGCCCGACGCCTGATTCACCGGCCCGGGCCGTGACCGGCCACGCCCTCATGTCGATGCAGCACCTGTTCGGAGGAACGTCGTGATCAAACGTCATCCCGGAGTTGTGGATCTCAGCGAGGTCGAGCCCAACACCCGGCGCGGGGGCGACCTGCGCGCCATGCTCACCCCTGCCACAGTCGGCTCCACCAGCGGTTTCATGGGCGTGGCCATCGTGCAGCCCGGCGACCGCATCGCCGAGCACTACCACCCGTACTCCGAGGAGTTCATCTACGTGGTGTGCGGGCAGCTCGAGGTGGACCTGGACGGCGAGCCCCATGAACTGCGGCCCGAGCAGGGGCTCCTGATCCCGTCCCACATGCGGCACCGCTTCCGCAACGTGGGCAACGTGGAGGCCCGGATGGTCTTCCACCTCGGCCCGCTGGCCCCGAGCCCGCCGCTCGGACACGTCGACACCGAGGACGCCGACGGTGTGCCGATCCCGGAGGCGGTCCACGCCGGCGGGGCGGCCGAGCGATCCGGGTTGCGCTCATGAGGAGGCGCGTCGCGGTCACCGGCATAGGGATCGTCGCCCCGGGCGGCATCGGTGTCCCGGCGTTCTGGGATCTGCTGACCAGCGGTCGTACGGCGACCCGCGGCATCACGTTCTTCGACCCGTCCGGGCTGCGTTCGCAGATCGCCGCCGAGTGCGACTTCGACCCGGCGGCCCACGGGCTGGACGCGGAGCAGATCGCCCGGAGCGACCGCTACCTCCAGTTCGCCCTGGTCGCCGGCGCGGAGGCGGTGCGGGACTCCGGCCTCGACCTGGCCGCGGAGAACCCGTGGCGGGTCGGGGTCTCCCTGGGCACCGCGGTCGGCGGAACCACCCGGCTGGAACACGACTACGTCCTGGTCAGCCACGGCGGACAGCGCTGGGACGTGGACCACCGGGAGGCCGGTCCGCATCTGCACCGGGCGTTCTCGCCGAGCACCCTCGCCTCGGCGGTGGCGGAGCGGTTCGAGGCCCGCGGACCGGTGCAGACCGTCTCCACCGGCTGCACCTCGGGCCTCGACGCCGTCGGGTACGCCTTCCACACGATCGAGGAGGGCAGGGCCGACGTGTGCATCACCGGCGCCTCCGACTCGCCGATCTCCCCGATCACCATGGCCTGCTTCGACGCCATCAAGGCCACCTCCCCCAGCAACGACGACCCCGCCCACGCCTCACGCCCCTTCGACGCCCGGCGCAACGGGTTCGTCATGGGCGAGGGCGGCGCGGTGCTCGTCCTGGAGGAACTGGAACACGCACGGGCCCGCGGCGCGCACGTGTACTGCGAGATCGGCGGCTACGCCACGTTCGGCAACGCCTACCACATGACCGGTCTGACCGGTGAGGGCCTGGAGATGGCCCGGGCCATCGAGGACGCCCTCGGCCAGGCCCGGCTCGACGCGACGGCGATCGACTACGTCAACGCGCACGGCTCGGGCACCCTGCAGAACGACCGGCACGAGACGGCCGCGGTCAAGCGCGCTCTGGGCGCGCACGCCTACGACACGCCCATGAGCTCCATCAAGTCCATGGTGGGCCACTCCCTGGGCGCGATCGGGGCGATCGAGGTGGTCGCCTGCGCGCTGGCCCTGGCCCACCAGGTGGTCCCGCCCACCGCGAACTACGAGACCCCGGACCCCGAGTGCGACCTGGACTACGTGCCGCGCGTCGCCCGTGAGCGCAGGCTGCGCAGCGTGCTCTCGGTGGGCAGCGGGTTCGGCGGCTTCCAGTCCGCGGTGATCATGACCCTGCCGAGGGAGAAGACCGAATGAGCGCACCGCACCCCCGGCGCGCGGCCGTCACCGGAATCGGCGTGGTCGCGCCCAACGGAATCAACACCGAGGCCTTCTGGAAGGCCACCATGGAAGGTGTCGCCGTCCTGGACCGGATCACCCGTGACGGGTGCGAGCACCTGCCGCTGCGGGTGGCCGGCCAGATCCGGGACTTCGATCCGCCGTCGGCGATCGAGGAGCGCTACCTCGTCCAGACCGACCGGTTCACCCACTTCGCGATGGCCGCGGCCGACCTGGCGCTGGACGACGCCGGGCTCGGCCGGTCCGACACCGACGCCGCGCCGTTCTCCGTGGGCGTGGTCACCGCCGCCGGTTCCGGCGGCGGCGAGTTCGGGCAGCGCGAGCTGCAGCAACTGTGGGGCAAGGGAAGCCGGTTCGTCGGGCCGTACCAGTCCATCGCCTGGTTCTACGCGGCGAGCACCGGCCAGATCTCCATCCGGCGTGGCCTCAAGGGCCCCTGCGGGGTGGTCGCCTCCGACGAGGCGGGCGGTCTGGACGCCCTGGCGCACGCGGCGCGGGCCGTGCGGCGCGGCACGGACGTGATGGTGGCCGGGGCGACCGAGGCGCCGCTGGCCCCCTACTCGATGGTCTGCCAGCTCGGTTACGAGGAGCTGAGCAGCGTCGACGAACCGGACCGCGCCTACCGCCCGTTCACCGCCGCGGCCTGCGGATTCGTGCCCGCCGAGGGCGGGGCGATGCTCGTCGTGGAGGCGGAGGGCTCGGCCCGGGAACGGGGCGTGCCCGTGCGGGCCACGCTGGCGGGACACGCGGCCACGTTCACCGGCGCCTCCCGCTGGGAGGAGTCCCGGGAGGGTCTGGCCCAGGCGATCCGGGGCGCCCTGGACGAGGCCGGGTGCGCACCGGAGGAGATCGACGTGGTCTTCGCCGACGCCCTCGGGGTCCCGGAGGCCGACCGCGCCGAGGCGCTCGCGATCGCGGACGCCCTCGGTCCGCACGGCACCCGCGTGCCCGTCACGGCGCCGAAGACCGCCGTCGGCCGGGCCTACGGCGCGGCTCCCGTGCTGGACGTCGCCACCGCGGTGCTCGCGATGGAGCACGGGCTGATCCCGCCCACCCCGAACGTCTTCGACGTCTGCCACGACCTCGACCTCGTCACCGTCCGCGCGCGGGCCGCCGAGGTGCGCACCGCGCTGGTCCTCAGCCGAGGACTCATGGGGTCCAACGCGGCGCTCGTGCTACGGCGCGGTGCCTCGGACGCCTCGTAGCGAGGCCTCGCGACCACCCATCACCACAGAACATCACGACCCAAGGAGAGGAACCCCATGAGTGACCGCATCACCGTGGAAGAGCTGGCCGAGCTCATGAAGAAGGCCGCCGGAGTCACCGTCGCCCCCGACGAGCTCCAGCAGCGCAGCGACTCCGGCTTCGACACCTTCGGCCTCGACTCGCTCGGTCTGCTCGGCATCGTGGGCGAGCTGGAGAACCGGTACGGCACTCCGATGCCTCCCGACGCCGAGAAGAGCAAGAGCCCCCGGCAGTTCCTCGAACTCGTCAACAGCGCGCTTCTCGCGGGAGCCTGAGATGACCGGACACACGCAGAACGAGATCACCATCGCGGCCCCGCTGGATCTGGTCTGGGACATGACCAACGACGTGGAGAGCTGGCCGCAGCTGTTCAGCGAGTACGCCTCCGCCGAGATCCTGTCCCGGGAGGGGAACAGGACCACGTTCCGGCTGACCATGCACCCCGACCAGGACGGCAAGGTGTGGAGCTGGGTCTCCGAGCGGGAGCCGGACCCCGACACGCTCACCGTGCGGGCCCGCCGTGTCGAGACCGGGCCCTTCGCCTACATGAACATCGTGTGGCAGTACGAGAAGGTCGCCGAGGGCACCCGGATGGTGTGGACGCAGGACTTCGCGATGCGTCCGGACGCGCCGGTCGACGATGCCTGGATGACCGACAACATCAACCGGAACTCCAAGGTCCAGATGGCGCTGATCCGGGACCGCATCGAGAAGGCCGCCGAAGAGCGCCGGCCCGTGCAGATGCTGTCCGACTGAGCGGGACGGAGGACATGACGATGCACCAGTCCCTGATCGTCGCCCGGATGGCCCCGGAGTCGGCCCTGGACATCGCCAAGGTGTTCGAGGAGTCGGACCGTGGCGAACTGCCGCACCTCGTCGGGGTCGCCCGGCGCAGTCTCTTCCAGTTCGACGACGTGTACCTGCACCTCATCGAGTCCGAGCGGGACCCCGGGCCGGCCATCGCGAAGGTGGCCGGACACCCGGAGTTCCGGGACATCAGCGAGCGCCTCGCGGCGTACGTCAGCGCGTACGACCCGGCGACCTGGCGGTCACCGAAGGACGCGATGGCGCGGTGCTTCTACCGCTGGGAGCGCGACGCCGGCTCCTGAACCGCCGTTCGCCGGGCACGCACGGTTCGCGTGCCCGGCGAGGGTCGGTCAGCGGGGAACCGTGCAGTCGAACGCGTGCAGGTAGGGATTGACCGGGCGGATGTCGTCGATGACCAGGCCCGCCTCCGTCAGCCTGCCGGTCAGGCTCTCGGTGGTGTGCTTGGCCCCTCCGACGTTGAGGAGCAGCAGCAGGTCCATGGCGGTGCTGAACCGCATCGACGGTGAGTCGTCGACGAGGTTCTCGATGGCCACGACCCGCGCTCCCGGTCCGCCCGCCTCGATGACGTTGCGCAGGGTGCGGGTGGTGCTGTCGTCGTCCCACTCCAGGATGTTCTTGATGACGTATACGTCGGCCTTGACCGGGACGGCCGCGCGGCAGTCGCCGGGCACCAGGCGCATCCGGTCCGCGAGCGCGCCTCCCGGACGCAGCCGGGGGTCGGCGTTCTCCACCACGCGCGGCAGATCGAGCAGGGTGCCCTGGAGGGTCGGGTACTTCTCCAGCAGGCTCGCCACCACATGTCCCTGACCGCCGCCGATGTCGGCGACCGACGCGCATCCCGACAGGTCGAGGAAGTCCGCGACGTCCCGCGCGGACTGCACGCTGGAGGTCGTCATGGCGCGGTTGAAGACGTCGGCCGATTCCGGGGCGTCCTCGTTGAGGTACTGGAAGAACTCCTTGCCGTAGAGGTCCTCCACGACGTTGCGGCCGGAGCGCACCGCCTCGTCCAGCATCGGCCACGCGGCCCAGGTCCACGGCTCGGTGCACCACAGCGCGATGGAGCGCAGGCTGTTCGGGTCGTCCTCGCGCAGCAGCCGGGACATGTCGGTGTGCGCGAACGTCCCGTCCGGCTGCTCGGCGAAGATGCCGTAGCAGGACAGGGCACGCATGAGCCGGCGCAGTGTCCTGGGCTCGGTCTTCACCGCGGCCGCGAGGTCGTCCACGGCCAGCGGACTGTCGTCGAGGGCGTCGGCGACACCCAGCCGGGCGGCCGCGCGCAGGGCGGCCGCGCAGGCCGCGCCGAACACCAGTTCCCTGAGCCGCATGGACGGCGGCGGGGCGGTCTGAGCGGTCGTCATGGGCCGCCTTTCTTCTTCGAGTTCCTGGGTGACCATGGCCGGTCAGCACATTCCGGCGGGCTGGGAGGCCCGGCACGAGTTGTGGGTGAAGGTGTTGTCCTTGCCGGTGTCCGTGTTGACGAGGTCCGCCGGGGCGTTGCCCTCCAGCGTGTTGTCGGTGATCCGGTTCCGTTCGCTGGTGGTGCCCACGAAGCTCTTGAACAGGACGATGCCGCCCGACAGCGGGGAGGCGCCGACGTTGCCGATGACCTGGTTGTGTGTCACCAGGGTGTCCTCGGCGCCGGTCAGCACGATGCCGGAGCCCTGCAGCGCGTCCAGCCGCGCGGTCTTGGGGCAGGACTTGTTGTTCTTGACGAGGGTGTTGTCGCGCACGGTCAGCGCACCGGCCTTCGGCTTGTTCTCGTCGCCCACGACGAAGACGCCCGCGCAGTTGCCGGTGAGGTGGTTGCCCGCGACGGTGAGGTTCCTCAGGCGCCGGACGGTGATGCCGATCCGGTTGCCCTCCAGGCGGTTGCGTTCGACCAGGGTTCCCCCGGTGTCCGCGGCGCCCGCCTCCTCCTTGATCGTGTTCGCGAGGAACAGACCGGCGTCGCCGTTGTCCCGGGCGGTGTTCTTCCGGAACACCCCGTGCACCGAACGCTCCTGGGCGATTCCCCACACCCCGTTCTGCACGGCGGTCACGTTGCGCACGGTCAGCCCGTCGGTCGCCATGGCGAACACCCCGGCCTTGGTGAAGCCGGTCACGGTGAGGGAGGCGACGGTGACGCCCTCGACGTCGTGGGCCTTCGTCCCGATCACGCAGATGCCGTTGCCGTTCTGGGCACAGCTGTTGGCGGCTTTGTCCGTGCCCGGCTCGATGACGGTCTCGCGGCCCATGCCGCTCAGGGTGATCCCGGGCGTGCTCACCGTGACGCTCTCGCGGTAGGTGCCGGGGGTCACCAGGACGGTGTCGCCCGGCTCGGCGGCGTCCACCGCCTGCTGGATCGACTGACCGGGAAAGACCACGTGGGTCATCTGGTCGGCGGCGACGGGCGGGGCGGCCCCGAACACCGCCCCGATGATCGCCGCGGTACATGCCAGGCGGGAGATATGAAATCTCATCATATTCAGCACGTTATGTCCTGAAAGGTCGCAAACGGCGGGATAGACCGTCCGGGGGCGTGTCACGAGTGGCGCGTGTCGCGGGTGCGGCCCGGCGGGCGCTACGGCTGTGGCGTGTGCCGGCCTTCCGCGGCGGACCTGAGGTCGCGCAGCCATGCTTCGAGGCCCGCGCCGAGGGCCGCCGTGGCGGTGGGGACGTCCGCCTCGACCTGGGCGCCGGTCCAGGTCTCCTCGGTGTGGACGTGCACGCCGCCCCTGACCCTCCTGAAGGTCCACAGGTGCACGCCCTCGTCGATGCGCAGCCCCTCACCGACGGCGGGTCCGCTCCACAGGACGCAGTCGTGGCGCCGCAGTTCCTGGACCGTGGAGGTGATGCCGAGGGTGGTGGCGGGGGTCGTGGGGGTGGCGGGCACGGGGGTCGTCCACCGGAACCGCGACCCCTTGGCGAGGCGGCCGGAATCGAGGCGTTCGGCCGTGAGGACCGGGGGCTGCCAGCTCGGCCAGCGTTCGACGTCGGTCTGGAGCTTCCATACGGTGCTCAGCGGCGCCTTGATCACGACGTCGGACGCGTAGTGGATGCGGGCGTTCGCGTCGACGCCCTGTCCGCCGCATCGGGGCGGTTCACCGTGGTGGGCCGCTTGGGCGACCGGGGCGGTGCCGGCGAAAACGCCGGCGACGGCGAGCGAGACCGCGAGCACGCGGGGCCGGGAGAGGGGGGACATGGGGTTCCTTTCGTGGTGACGGCCGGTTCGGGTCTGCGGTTGCTCGCTACGGGTTGAGGACGACCTTTCCGGCGACGGTGCCGGACTCGGCCAGCCGCAGGGCGTCGGCCGCGCGGGCGAGCGGCAGCTGGGCGGCGATCTGGGCGGTGACCTCGCCGCGCTGGAGGGCGGTGAAGACCTGGGTGAGGTCGGCGCGCAACCGGGACCGGAACCGGTTCTTGGCCAGGGCGCGGCCGGCCCACACGTTGAAGAAGTAGGCGCGGCGGCGGTTGGGCAGCGTGTTCCACAGCCACACCCGGCCGAGGAGCTTCAGCACGGGCCACTGCTTGGAGCCCTCGGCGTCACGGGTGGCGGCGCTGCCGTACGAGACGAGGGTGCCGCCCGGGGCGAGGAGGCGCCAGGAGTCGACGATGCCGTGGCCGCCGACGTGGTCGAAGACGGCGTGGACGCCCTCGCGCGGGGCGAGCGCCCGGATCCGTGCGGCCAGGTCGTCGGCGCGGTAGTCGACGGGGACGACTCCCCGCTCCCGCAGGGCTTCGTGGTGGCGCGGGGACGCCGTACCGATCACGTGGGCGCCCGCGGCCCGGGCGAGCTGGACCAGGACCGAGCCGACGCCACCGTTGGCACCGTGCACGACGACGGTCTGCCCGGCGCGGACGCGGGCCTTGCGGTGGAGCATCTGCCAGGCGGTGATGCCGTTGACGACCAGAGTCTCGGCCTCCGCCGCTCCGATGCCGTCGGGCACCGGCACCACGTCCGCGGCGTCGACGCGCACGTGGCTGGCCCAGCCGCCGGTCTTGACCAGGGCGGCGACGCGAGTGCCGGCCAGGTGCGGATCGACGCCCGCGCCGGTCGCCTGCAGGGTGCCGACGAGGTCGTAGCCGGGGACGAAGGGGAAGGGCGGCTGGTCGTAGTAGCGACCGCGCCGCATCTGCTGCTCGGCGAAGGAGACTCCGGTCGCCTCCATCCGGATCACGACCTGGCCGGGACCCGCGGCGGGGACGGCTCCGTGGCGGATCTCCAGCCCTTCGGGCTCGACCTTGCCCGGCAGGACGACCTCGACGAGCGCTTCGGTGTTCATGACGACCTCTCACACAGACGGTTGGTTACGCGGCTTCGTGTTCGTTAGAAGTTATAACCGCCCGGGGGCGGGAGTGTCAATAACTTCAGTGATAACCTCTAACCATGGTGAACCCGGAAGCGAAGACCCCCCGCGAGCGCTATCGCGCCCAGGTGCGCACGGAGATCAAGGAACGCGCGTGGGAGCAGATCGCCACGGCGGGCGCGTCCGCGCTCTCCCTCAACGCGATCGCCAAGCAGCTGGGGATGAGCGGACCCGCGCTGTACCGGTACTACGCCGGCCGCGACGAGCTGATCACCGAGCTGGTCAGGGACGCGTACCGCAGCCTCGCCGACACCTTCCGCGCCGCCTCCGCCCGGCCCGGCGCCGACGTGACCGCGCTGGCGAGCGCCCTGCGTACCTGGGCACTGGAGGATCCCCAGCGCTACTTCCTCCTCTACGGCACGCCCGTCCCCGGCTATCACGCGCCCGACGACATCACCGCGATCGCGTCCGAGATCATGGCCGCGCTCCTGGACGCCTTCGCCGAGCTCCCGTCGAGCGGCACCGCGACAGCGTTCGACGCGCACCTCGAAGAGCACCGGGACTGGGCGGACGGCCACCCCGCCCCGGCCGCGACCCTGCACCGGGCCCTGACCTTCTGGACCCGGCTGCACGGCGCCCTGTCCTTGGAGCTCGCCGGTCACTTCACCGGGATGGGTTTCGACCCCGCGCGTTTCTACGCCGCCGAACTGCACGAGCTGACCGGCCCGGAGGGTGACGACGGGATGTGATGTTCATCGTGATCACGGAGTTTCGGGCCCCGGACCGCGGTGCCGCGCACCGACTCCGGTTTTCGCGGCGCAACTCCCGTCACCGGAGGTCACAGGGGGTGCGGCGGGTCCGCGCGGGAGGTAGGCCACGCCCAGGGGATCGCAATATCTGTGCCCACTAAATGAGAAATAGCGCCGGGGCACGGCACGTATTCCCTGAACGCCGACCGGGTCGAAAATCATCGTCCGCGCAGGGCCGATCGCACCGTGCTACTGTCGATCTCAGTTGCAGGTGTGGTTGCCAGAAGGTTTATTTCCGACGGGTTAATCAGCACGGCGACACGGAATTCACGAAGGGTGGATTCCGAAACCGCCTCCGAAGGAGATATGACATGGCTACTGGCACCGTGAAGTGGTTCAACGCGGAAAAGGGCTTCGGCTTCATCGAGCAGGACGGCGGCGGCGCCGACGTCTTCGCCCACTACTCCAACATCGCCGCTCAGGGCTTCCGTGAGCTGCTCGAAGGCCAGAAGGTGTCCTTCGACATCGCGCAGGGCCAGAAGGGCCCGACGGCCGAGAACATCGTTCCCGCCTGATCACTGGCTTCGCCGCGCATATTTTTCGCAGCTGGGGCCCGCACCTAGGGGTGCGGGCCCCAGCTCGCGCATTTCAGGGCGCATCACCCATCGCCTTCGGTTCGTTCTCGCGATTCTCTGCGCCGCTCATCGGCTGCGTGAATTCCTTGATACGCGCCGCATCAAGGAAGGTTTCGCATGAATCGCACACGCTCAAACCCCACCCGTGGCCGCTCCGGCGGTCCGAACCGTGGTTCCAGGACGCACGGAAACCGGCAGACCGTACAGGGCGAGTTCGCACCGCCCAGGACGATCACTCCCGCGTTGCCCGCGGTCGAGTCCTTCGCCGATCTCGCCATGCCCGCACAGCTGTTGGCCACGCTGGGCCATGAAGGCGTGACCGTGCCGTTCCCGATCCAGGCGGCCACGCTGCCGAACTCGCTGGCCGGCCGCGACGTCCTCGGCCGCGGTCGCACCGGCTCGGGCAAGACCCTGGCCTTCGGCCTCGCCGCACTGGCCCGTACGGCGGGGCGCCGTGCCGAGCCGCGGCAGCCGCTCGCCCTCGTCCTGGTCCCCACCCGTGAGCTCGCCCAGCAGGTCACCGACGCGCTCACCCCGTACGCCCGCTCCGTGAACCTGCGGCTGGCCACCGTCGTCGGCGGTATGTCCATCGGCAGGCAGGCCGGTGCGCTGCGCGCCGGGGTCGAGTTGGTCGTCGCGACGCCCGGGCGGCTCAAGGACCTCATCGACCGGGGCGACTGCCGGCTGAACGAGGTCGCCATCACCGTCCTCGACGAGGCCGACCAGATGGCCGACATGGGCTTCATGCCGCAGGTCACCGCCCTGCTCGACCAGGTGCGTCCGGGCGGGCAGCGGATGCTCTTCTCGGCCACCCTGGACCGCAACGTCGACCGGCTGGTGCGGAGCTACCTGCACGACCCCGTCGTCCACTCGGTCGACCCCTCCGCGGGCGCGGTCACCACGATGGAGCACCACGTCCTCCACGTGCACGACACGGACAAGAACCGGACGACCACCGAGATCGCCGCCCGCGACGGCCGGGTCATCATGTTCCTGGACACCAAGCACGCGGTGGACCGGCTGACCAAGCACCTGCTGAGCAGCGGCGTCCGCGCCGCGGCCCTGCACGGCGGCAAGTCCCAGCCGCAGCGCACGCGCACCCTCGCCCAGTTCAAGACCGGGCACGTGACCGTGCTGGTGGCGACCAACGTCGCGGCCCGCGGCATCCACGTCGACAACCTCGACCTGGTCGTCAACGTGGACCCGCCCACCGACCACAAGGACTACCTGCACCGCGGCGGTCGTACGGCCCGCGCCGGCGAGTCCGGCAGCGTCGTCACCCTGGTGACCCCCGGCCAGCGTCGTGGCATGAACCGGCTGATGATCTCGGCGGGCATCACCCCCCAGGTCGCCCAGGTGCGTTCGGGCGAGGCGGAGCTGAGCCGCATCACCGGGGCCCAGGCGCCTTCCGGCATCCCGGTCGTCATCACCTCGCCGCCGGCGGAACGGCCCCGCGGCGCGTCCTCCTCGTCCTCGTCCCGAGGCCGTCGTGGGCGCCGGGGCCAGGCGGGGCAGGGGCGCCCCGCAGGCGCCGCGGCCCGTCGCGGTGCGCCGCGGCGGACCGGCTTCGGCTCCGCCGCCTAGGGCGGCCGTACCGATCGACCGACCCACCCCTTTCCCGTAGGAGGCACCCATGACGCCGAGCCGGACGCCACACGTGGTCTTCGACAAGCAGGGGACCGGACCCCAGGTCAGTGACGACATGACGGTCGAGGTGGCGCTGTCCCTCATGGCCGGTGCCCGTGTCGATCACCTCGTCCTCTGCGACGACGACGAGCAGCGCACGGGCGTGGTCACCCTCGCCGGGCTCGCCGCTCTCCGGGACAGCACCTCCTACACGGACCGGCTCCGACTGCGGGACGTCCTCAGCCTCGCCGGCTGACCGTCCCGCCCCGGATCCACCCGCACAGGCCCGATGGGGCCCTGCCGACGCGCGTCGGCAGGGCCCCATCGTCGTATGCCCCGAACGTCAAAATCTCCTCTTGTCAGAGTAGACATTGACTCCTGACGCGATTACTGTTTCTCCCGTAGACATGATTCAGAGCAAGGACGGAGGAGCAGACGCCATCAGGATCGCCCGGGTTTTCGGCCCGGGTACCGCAAGACCCCGGAATGGATGGTGGTCCCCGGTCACGCAGTCGCGATCCCCGCACCCCTCCCGTCACCGGGCCGGGTAGCGGACACAGAAGGTCGGCGCAGCATGAGGGCCGACAGATGGTGTTGAATTCCCTTCGGGGCCCTGGTGCCGTACGGCATCGGGGCCCCTCGACGCGTTGCACAACGAGGTGACATGGCAGCAGATATTCCACTCGGCGATCGCCTGGACGACGACGACTACCCCGCGTACACGATGGGCCGGGCAGCAGAGATGCTCGGCACGACACCCGGCTTCCTCCGAGCCCTCGGCGAAGCCCGACTGATCACACCCCTGCGCTCCGAAGGCGGACACCGCCGCTACTCCCGCTACCAACTACGCGTCGCCGCCCGCGCCCGCGAACTCGTCGACCGCGGCACCCCCATCGAAGCCGCCTGCCGCATCGTCATCCTCGAAGACCAACTCGAAGAAGCCCAACGCATCAACGCCGAATACCGCCGCGCCGCCAACGCCACACCCGGCCCCGCCTGACCAGGCGAAGGCCGGGGGGCGGCCTGGCCCTCGTGCCCCTGAGCCTGCCCGGCACCGGCGGGCGGCAGGGTGTCACCAGGTGACGGCGTCGTCCATCGACTGCTGCCAGTACGTGACCTTGAGGGCGTCGTCGACGTAGGTGCCCTGCGTGGGCAGCGAGGGGTGGGCGCCCTTGCCGACGCTCCCGTTGCCGGAGCGGCCCTGGAAGTACACGGTCAGGGTCTTCGCGGTGTAGCCGTTCGCGCCGCTGCCGTCGGTGGCGGCGAGGTTCACGGAGGCGTAGCCGGACTCGCCCGGCGCGAGCGTGACGACCGCCTGCGGCTGCGAGGCCTCGATGACCGGGGGCACGGCCTGCGCCTCGCCGAAGCGGACGACCGGATAGCCGTACAGGTAGCAGCTCTTGCTGCCGGTGTTGGTCACCGTGAGCAGCATGTGGTTCACGGGACGGGTCAGCGGGGCCGCGACCGTCCTGACGGTGGAGCCCTCGCAGGTGACCGGCCCTCCGGAGGAGGAGGGCGCCTTCGACACCGGGGTGCGCCGGGCGGAGGTCGCCGTGCCGCCCGTGGACCCGGCGCCGGCGCCGTAGGAACCCGTGCCGGCCGAGGAGCCCGTGGAGTCCGTGGAGGGCGACTGGTCCGTGGCGGCCGAGGGGGCCGGGGAGTGGGAGGCCGCGGCGGAACGGCTCGTATCGGCCACGCGGCCCTCGTCCTGGGTGCCTGTCCCGTCGTTGCACGCGGTCAGCGAGAGCGCGGCGACGACGGTGGTCGCGGCGGCGGCGAGGAGACGGGTGCGGGAGATGCTGGACATGGTGCTGTGCCCCTTCGGAGTTCGGGTGGCGGTGGTGATTGGATGACCGAAGCTTGTGAGGTGATCCGTCCCGACCGCCACGCTCAGCGGGCAGTTGGGGACACTGGAACGCCGAAATGGGCTCTGACCAGGGGGAACGCACTGACCCTGGAATGCGGGACCGGGACGCGGGGGTTGAGGGGAACGGGTGTCAGGGGCAACGGGGACCGAGCGGACCGAGGCGTTCGCACAGCTGCTGCGGGAGCTCAAGGACCGGTCGGGGCTGAGCTACGGGACGCTCGCCAAGCGTCTGCACATGAGTACGTCGACGCTGCACCGCTACTGCAACGGCACGGCGGTGCCGGTCGAGTACGCCCCGGTGGAGCGTCTCGCGCGGGTCTGCCGGGCCACACCGCAGGAGCTGGTGGAGATGCACCGGCGCTGGATCCTGGCGGATGCGGAACGGGGGCGCAGGCCGGACCAGGGCGCGGCGAAGGGACCTGCCCAGGAGGCGGCTCCGGACGGCCCGGCCGGTCCGGAGGGGGTCGAGTCGGCCGGGGAGAACGACGAGGACCGCGAGCCGGTGATCACCGACAGGGCGGCCGAGGCGACGCCGTCCCGTCACCGCTTCTGGCTCCGTCATCGCCGTACCGCGCTGATCGCCTCCGTCGTGGTGGTCGCCGCGCTGGGAGCCGGCACGTACGCCCTGCACCCGACGACCGTCCGCGCCGGGGACACCTCGGTGCCGGCATCCACCGTCCCCCTGGACGCGGGCGCCTCTCGGCAGCCCTCCGCCGTCCCGTCCGCCGACGGGAGCGGACACGAGCCGTCCGCGTCGGCCACCGGCTCGCCGACCGGGACCGCCGGGTCCGGGGGCGGACGGTCCGGCACCTCGAAAGGTGACGGCAAGCAGGAAGCGGGCCGGTCCACCGGCGACCGCGCCACCGACGCCGTACCGCTCACCGTCGGTGTCCGCCCCTACGTCTACGACAGTCCGTGCAGCCAGCACTTCCTCGTCGACAGCGATCCCGAGCAGGTCGGCCCGCCGGCGTCCGAGCAGGACGCGCCGCGCTGGGCCGCCGCGTACGGGGCGGTCTCCTCGGGCGAGCAGCGGATCGCGCTCACCGTTCAGGGCACCGGCGCGGAGACCGTCGTCCTGAACGCCCTGCACGTCCGCTTCCTCACCAAGAGCGCGCCGCTCGCCTGGAACGACTACTCGATGGGCGTCGGCTGCGGAGGCGGTGTCGGCACCAAGACGTTCGACATCGACCTGGACAACGGCAACCCCAGGGTCACCGTGAAGAACGGCCAGCGCGACTTCCCGTACAAGGTCAGCGAGTCCGACCCGGAGGTCTTCTACGTCACCGCCCGCGCCAGGGCGCACGACGTGCGCTGGGACCTCAGCCTGGACTGGTCCAGCGGCGGCCGCAGCGGCACCGTCCACATCGACGACGACGGCAGGCCGTTCCGCACCAGCGCCGACGTGGCCCGCCCGGGCTACGACTATCCGCTGGGCTCCAGCGAGTGGATCGCGCGGACGGGCGGCTGAGCAGGGCGTACGCCGTGGTTCAGAGCAGTTCGGGCTGCGGCTGCGGTGCTCGCGTCGGCGCGGTTGCCGGCTCCCACCGGGCGACGGCCCGTGTGTAGCCGTAGATCACCGAGGCCATCGCCAGCAGGACAAGCGGTCCGGCCAGCCAGGGGTACTCGGCCATCCGCACCGGCAGGAAGCGGTACGACACCAGGAGCGCGACGAAGACCGCCGTACCGTAGGCGGTCAGCCGGAGCCCGGCGCGGTCCCAGCCGCGGTCGAACGAGCGCACGCCCGCCTCGATGGTGAGGGTGAACACCACACCGGCGACGAGGTCCACGCCGTAGTGGTAGCCGAAGCCCAGCGTGGCGCAGAGGGTGGCGATCAGCCAGAAGGTCCCCGCGTACCGCAGGAACCGGGGCCCCTTGCGGGAATGGATGAAGATCGCGGTGGCCCACGCCGTGTGCAGGCTGGGCATGCAGTTGCGGGGCGTGACCCCGTCGAACGGTATGGAGTGCGGGGCGGATATCGGTGGCGGTGTCTGCGGCCACAGGTTCGCCACCGCCCAGTGCCCGTCGCTCGGTATCTGCGGCGACCACAGGGCGATCGACGCCCAGTGGTCGGTACCGGTGCCGTACGCGAAGACCGGACCGACCACCGGGAAGATCATGTAGATCGCCGGTCCGAGCAGGCCGATCAGCAGGAAGGTGCGCACCAGGTGGTGGCGCGGGAAGCGGCGCTCCGCCGCCACGTGGCGCAGTTGGTACAGCGCGACGACCACCGCGGCCACCGCGAGCTGGCCGTAGATGGTGTCGAGGAAGTTGAAGCCGACCGCTCCGGTGGCCGTGACGAGCCGGCCCATCAGCCACGACGGGTTGCCCAGGGCGTGGTCGGCGTTCGCCAGGTACGGGTCGAGCACCAGCGGCCGGCTCTTCGCGGTGATGAGCAGCCAGGTGTCACCGGTCTTGCGGCCGGCCACCAGCAGCAGGCCCAGCCCGACGCCCTTCAGCAGCAGGACGCGTTCGGGGCCGGTGCGGCGGGTGAGGGCGATGACCGCGCAGCCCACGATCACCCACAGCGCGCCGTTGCCGAAGGGGTGGCCGTGGGTCACCTTGATGTCGCAGGCCCACCGGACCACCGCGATGACAAGGTCGATGCCGACCGCGGCACCGATCGCGAGGAACCGCTGCCGCCAGCTGAGCACCACCATCATCAGGGCCAGGCCGGCGTACAGCAGGGGTCCCGACTTGGGCGGGTACACGAACTCGCGTATCTGAGTGCCGAGCGGTCCCGGCAGGCCGTAGCGATGCGCGGTGAGCTCCATCGCGACGAAGAACCCGAGGGCCACGACGGGCGCCACGGCCCAGAGTCTGGCCCGCGAACGAATCTGCGGTGGCATTTCTATCACTTTCGGCCAATTTCACTAGATGCTCGTCAGAGAACCGCCCGTCCGACTGAGGAAGAGGGAGGGATCGCGGCCCGGGTTCCTGTGTCCCCCTGAGGAGCCCGGCTCACCGAAAATGCAGGGTATGACATGCGGCGGTAATCGAACACCGCGCGGTGTCCGCGTCAGGAGATGGCGCGCAGCCCGCCGTGGGCCGGGCGGCGGAGTTCCTCGACGGCCTGGTCCGTCGCCTCGTCGGCGGGGAGCAGGACGACCAGCTGCTGTGCGTCCGCGGAGAGGTCGAGCGTCTCGCGGACCAGCCGGAGTTCGCGTCCGGAGGGGTGCCGGAGCCGGAGGTCCCCGCGCTGCGGAACGACGTGCCGGTGCAGGCGGCGGGTGAGATCGGGGCCGGCGACGGGGGCGAGTTCCGCGGTGAACCACTCATAGGAGTCGAGGGACGGGCCCAGCCACAGATCGAAGGCCCGCTCGTCCGCGACGTCGTCCCAGTCGGCGAAGAACGACCGGGCGCGGGGGTCGGTGAAGACGTACCGGGTGAGGTTCGGGGTGTCGGAGTCGAGCAGTCCGGTCCCGCTCGTCACCGCGTCGAACGCGCTGGTGCGGGCGAGGACGTCGCCCATCCGGTTGGTCACCAGGGCGATGCCCGGCTCCAGCAGACGCAGCGTCCGCAGCACGGACGGCCGTACCTCGCGCGAGGGCGGAGCGGGCCGGGTGTGGCCGACGCACTCACCGCCGCTGATCTTCGCGAGGTAGCGCAGGTGGTCGCGCTCCGCGAGGTCGAGGCCGAGCCCGTCGGCCAGGGCGTTGACCACCGCGACCGAGGGATGGCGGTCGCGGCCCTGCTCGATGCGGGTCAGGTACTCGACGCTGATGCCCGCCCGGCCGGCGAGATCCGATCGCCGTAGCCCCGGTGACCTGCGGCGGCCGTGGTCCGGCAGGCCCAGCGACTCCGGCTGGACACTGTCCCGCCTGGCCCGGACGAAATCCCCCAGTGGTGTCCCCATGGCCCGAGCATAGGTCGCCGCCCGCTGTCCGAGGAGAGCTCAGGGTGGCCCTGCGGGGGCCAGCATCAGCCCGGTCTGGCTGCGGCCGCGGCGGGGTTCGATCGTGGTGGGCATGGACAACGACACGTACAAACTGGTGGTCATCGTCGGCAGCGTCCGGGAAGGGCGGTTCGGTCCGGTCGTGGCCTCGTGGGTCGCCGAACAGGCCGCGGCGCACGGGGGTTTCGAGGTGGAGGTCGTCGATCTGGCCGGGATCGACGTCCCGTTGTCGCTGCCCGCGGTGTCGCCCAAGTACGCCGGGGACGACTACCCGCGGCCGGCCGGGATGGCGCCGCTGACGTCGGCCCTGGAGAGCGCCGACGCGTTCATCGTGATCACGCCGGAGTACAACCACAGCTACCCGGCGTCCCTGAAGGCCGCGATCGACTGGCACTTCACCCAGTGGACGGCCAAGCCGGTCGCCTTCGTCAGCTACGGCGGCGCTGCGGGCGGGCGGCACGCCGTGCTGCACCTGGAGAACGTGCTGACCGAACTGCACGCGGTCACCGTCCGCGACGGACTCGCCTTCCCCAACTACTTCACCGCGTGGCAGGACGGCCGCCCCCTCGACCCCGAGGCCGCCGGATACGCCAAGACCCTGCTGGAGCAGCTGTTCTGGTGGGCGGGCGCCCTGCACTCGGCACGCGGGACGACGCCGTACCCGGTGTGAGCGGGCGGGGGTTCGCGGAACGGAGGATGCGTGTGATGGATCACGGTGGCGACCGGGGTGGGTTTTCGGACGGCTCGGGCGGGTGCGAAAATCTGGTGTGACGGCGTCATATATACGTGAGCACCGACATCAGGGTTGAGAGCGCCTCGATGTCGCAACCCTGCTCGCCCCACCATCGGAGGCGCCGGGCCCGCCGAATCCTCTCGGCGGTGAAGACCACCCCGCGTCGTCGGCCCGACGAATAACTGTCGCCGCCGCGACAGAATCGCGTGCGGGGCGCGGCGAAGTTTTCGGAGCGGCCGCCACCCGGACCCAGGGCGACGTAGATCCGTCCGCCGACCATGTGTTACCGTGATAAAAGTTGCAGTTTTGGTTTCCGGCGAATTTCTATGAGGTTCACCGGCGTCTTTCCGGGTCTTCCGGAGGGGAGTCCATCGCGGCGACTCGGGGTCCGTACAGTGCGGGTCCCGGCACTGCCCCCTAGGGAGATTCAATATGGCATCTGGCACCGTGAAGTGGTTCAACGCGGAAAAGGGCTTCGGCTTCATCGAGCAGGACGGCGGCGGCGCCGACGTGTTCGCGCACTACTCGAACATCGCCACCTCCGGCTTCCGCGAGCTTCAGGAAGGCCAGAAGGTTACCTTCGACGTCACGCAGGGCCAGAAGGGCCCGCAGGCCGAGAACATCGTTCCCGCCTGACGCTGACGCGTATCTTCACGGCTGGGGCCCGCACTCTTGGGGTGCGGGCCCTGTCCCATTGCCCTGAATAATCAGATGGTCCTGAAGAATCTGATTTTCTTCTTTTCCCCGGCTCTTTCTTGCGAATTCTCGCGTGGTTCCGCCGCGCCTTCGGAGGAATTCCTCGACACGTGCCGCACGCATCGAGGAAGGGTTCCCCTCCCATGAACCGCACCCGCCGTACCGGGAACAACGGGAACAACGCGTCCCACCTCCGCTCCCGGGGCGCGAGCCACCAGCGCTCCCGCCCGGCCGCCGCTCCGCGCGGCGAGTTCACCCTCCCCACCACCGTCACCGAGGCGCTGCCGGCGGTGGAGGCGTTCGCCGACCTCGACCTGCCCGAGCGTCTGCAGGCCGCGCTCCTGGCCGAGGGTGTGACCACCCCCTTCCCCATCCAGGCGGCCACCCTGCCGAACTCCCTGGCCGGCCGTGACGTCCTCGGCCGGGGCCGCACCGGCTCGGGCAAGACGCTCGCCTTCGGTCTGCCGCTGCTGGCCCGCCTCGACGGACAGCGCGCCGAGCCCCGGCACCCGCTCGCCCTGGTCCTCGTGCCGACCCGCGAACTGGCCCAGCAGGTCACCGACGCGCTCACCCCCTACGCACGGGCGCTGCGCCTGCGCGCGGCCACCGTCGTCGGCGGCATGTCGATCGGCCGCCAGGCGTCCGCGCTGCGGGCCGGCGCCGAGGTCCTCGTGGCGACGCCCGGCCGGCTCAAGGACCTCATCGAGCGCGGCGACTGCAGCCTGAGCCAGGTCACGATGACCGTCCTGGACGAGGCCGACCAGATGACCGACATGGGCTTCATGCCCCAGGTCACGGCCCTGCTCGACCAGGTACGTCCCGACGGCCAGCGGATGCTGTTCTCCGCCACGCTCGACCGCAACATCGACCGGCTGGTGCGCAACTACCTGCACGACCCGGTGGTGCACTCGGTCGACCCGTCCGCGGGCACCGTCACCACCATGGACCACCACCTCCTGCACGTGCGGGACGACGACAAGCACGCCACCGCCACCGAGATCGCCGCCCGCGACGGGCGCGTGATCATGTTCCTGGACACCAAGCACGCCGCGGAGCGCCTGGCCAAGCACCTGCTGTCGGTGGGCGTGCGGGCCTCGGCGCTGCACGGCGGCAAGTCCCAGCCACAGCGCACCCGGACCCTCGGCCAGTTCAAGGACGGCCAGGTGACCGTCCTGGTGGCCACCAACGTCGCGGCCCGCGGCATCCACGTGGACGACGTCGACCTCGTCGTCAACTTCGACCCGCCGGCCGACCACAAGGACTACCTGCACCGCGGTGGCCGTACCGCCCGGGCCGGCGAGTCCGGCACCGTCGTCACCCTGGTCCTGCCGCACCAGCGCCGCTCGGTGGACCGTCTGATGTCCGACGCCGGCGTCACCGCCCGGATCACCCGGGTCCGCCCCGGCGAGGCGGAGCTGAACCGCATCACCGGCGCCCGCACCCCCTCCGGCGTGCCGGTCACCCTCCCCGCCCCGGCGCCCGCCGAGGCCCCGAGGCGCTCCGGGTCCGCCGGACGCAGCCGCAGCAGCCGCTCCGCGCGGGGCCGCCGCCGCTCCACCCCCAGCAGCCGATAGCCGTACGACGTCCCCGTCGAGAAGGAGACGAACAGGGCCGCACCCTGGCCGTTCTCACCGTCACGTCCCGACCGCTCCCCGTGGAGGCACCATGCGCATCGTCATCGCACGTTTTCCCTTCGACCTGACCATGAGCGAGGTCGAGAGGTCGATGACCGGCATCCAGCCCGAACCCGCCACCGGCCTGTGTGTGACCGTCGGCCCCCACGTCTATCCAGTCAAGCAGGTCGGCCAGGTCATCACCCGGCAGGACCGCCGCGACTTCACCGCCCACGAGGTGGGCCGGGCCCTGACCCGGCTCGGCTTCACCTGCCACGAGGTCCAGCCGCCCCGCCAGGAAGCCTTCAACGACCCGGCGGCCTCCCTGCCCTGGGCCGACACCCCGCTGGGCTGACGCGTCCGGGCGCCCGGCACGGCGGTCACGCACCCGCTTCCTCCCGCCGTGCGGCGCCCTTCTCGATCACCCCGTTCCGTTCCGTTCCCCCTCCCCACCACCTCGTGCAAGACTGCGGCTCCTCACGGCAGAGCACATCGCTTGAGCGGGGAGCTGTGCGGCGGGACGCTGGGAGCATGGACAGCAGGGGTGGCACACCCGGAGGCACCGTGGCGGGACGCGTACCCGAGGACCTGGCGGTCGTCGTCGACGACGCCGGGACCATCACGGAGTGGAGCGCCGGGGCGCGTCAGCTGCTCGGATACGAGGCCGAAGAGGTCGTAGGACATCCGGCCGCCGAACTGCTCGCCGCCGAACTGCCCGAGACCGCGCGCCGCCATGTCGCCGAGGGCCGGCGCTGGGCCACCGAGGTCGCGCTGCGGCACCGGAGCGGCGGCCGGATCGTCGTACGGCTGAAGGCGATACCGCTCGTGGACGGCGAGGACGCGCGGCCGTGGCTGGTGACCGCCGCCCCGGAGCACATGGCCGGGCCCGTCGAACCTGACGCGCAGGCCCTGTGGGACCTCACGCTCGCGCAGCTGCCCGTCCCGGTGGCGGTCTACGACACCGAGGCCCGGCTGGTGGCGGCCAACGAGGTCATGACCCGGGTGATGGGCCGCAGCGTGGCCGAGATGCGCGGGCTGACCCTGCGGGAGATCGAACCGACCCCGCCCTTCGACGAGTACGACCGCCTCCAGCGGCAGGTGCTGCGCACGGGTGAGCCGCTCTTCCACGAGAACTTCGGACAGGCCCCCGGCGAGGTGCGGGGCCACGCCTGGTCGATGTTCCTCTCCCCGCTGAAGGACGGGAGCGGCGCGGTGCGGGGCCTGTCCGCGGCCGTCTTCGACACCACCGAGCAGTACTGGGCCCGCCGCCACCTCTCCATCCTCAACGACGCCAGCCTCCGCATCGGCAGCACCCTGGACGTGGCCCGGACCGCCGAGGAACTGGCCGAGGTGGCCGTGACCGGCTTCGCGGACTTCGTCACCGTGGACCTGCTGGAGTCGGTGGCGCTCGGCGAGGAACCGGAACCGGTGCCCCCGGACCGTCCGGTCACAGTGCGCCGTACGGCACAGCGGTCGGTCCTCGACGGCTGCCCGGAGTCCGTGGTCCCCACCGGCGAGCGGACGTTCTACCCGGTGGACACGCCCCCGATGCGGGCCCTGATCGCCGGTCGCGGCACCCGGCCGGGGCCCTTGGACCCCGGGATGCGGGAGTGGGTCGAGTCCTCCCCCGCCCGTGCCGAGACCGTGGCCAAGTACATGATCCACTCGGTGCTGATGGTGCCGCTGCGCGCCCGCGGGGTCACCCTCGGCCTGGTGCACTTCCTGCGGCACCGTACGGCGGAGTCCTTCAGCCAGGACGACCTGCTGCTCGCGGAGGAGATCGTCGCGAGGGCCGCGGTGAGCGTGGACAACGCCCGCCGCTACACCCACGAACGCCGTACCGCGCTCACCCTCCAGCGCAGCCTGCTGCCCGAGCGCCCGCCGGACCTCGCGGCCATGGAGGTGGCGTACCGCTATCTCCCGGCAGGCTCCGGCGCGGACGTGGGCGGGGACTGGTTCGACGTCATCCCGCTGTCCGGCGCCCGGGTCGCCCTGGTCGTGGGCGACGTGGTGGGCCACGGCATTCACGCCTCGGCGACGATGGGCCGCCTGCGCACGGCCGTACGCACCCTCGCGGACGTCGATCTCGCCCCCGACGAACTCCTCACCCAGCTCGACGACCTGGTCGTCCGGCTGGACCGGGAGGAGGGGCCGGACACCCGCGACCGGGGTGCGGAGGCCCCGACACCGGGCGAGGTGGGGGCCACCTGCCTCTACGCCGTCTACGACCCGGTCTCCCGCCGCTGCACGATGGCCCGCGCCGGCCACCCGCCGCCGGCCGTGGTCACCCCGGCCGGCGAGGTCCGCTTCCTGAAGCTCCCGACCGGCCCGCCCCTCGGCCTCGGCGGCCTGCCGTTCGAGTCCGTGGAGGTGGAGTTGGAGGAGGGCAGCCTGCTCGCCCTCTACACCGACGGCCTGGTCGAGGCGGCCGACCGCGACATCGAGGTCGGCCTGAACCTGCTGCGCGGGGCCCTCGCCGACCGGGCGGGCCCGCTGGAGGAGACCTGCGACGACGTCCTGCGGGCGGTGCTTCCGGCCCGCCCCGCCGACGACATCGTCCTGATGCTGGCCCGCACCTCGGCCCTGGACGCCGCGAAGGTCCGCACCTGGCACCTCCGGCGCGACCCGGCGGCGGTCGCCCGGGCCCGCAAGTCGGCGAGCGAGCAGGTGACGGCGTGGGGCCTGGATGAAGCGTCCTTCGCCACGGAACTGATCGTCAGCGAGCTGGTCACGAACGCCGTCCGCTACGGCGACGACCCCGTCGTCCTGCGACTGATCCGTGACCACGCGCTGATCTGCGAGGTCTCCGACGGCAGCAGTACGGCTCCGCACCTGCGGCGGGCCAGGGTGTTCGACGAGGGCGGGCGGGGGCTGCTGCTGGTCGCGCAGATGGCGGAGCGGTGGGGGAGCCGGCAGACGGCGACGGGGAAGACGATCTGGGCGGAGCTGGGGTTACCGGACGACTAGGCGCGGTGGGCGCGGGACGGCAAACGGAACGGTGAATTCACCAGGCTGTGCGACGATGCGCCCGTGAACGCACCCTCCAGCCCTTCCGCCGGCTCGTCCCCCACCGAGCCGGCCCCCAAATCCCCTGGTTTCGCGGCGGAGTTCAAGGACGCCGTGACGTTCCGGGCCTTCGGCCTGGTCCTCGGCGGCCTGCTGGTCCAACTGGCCTTCGTCCTCTCGTACGTGGGCGCCTTCCACTCCCCCACTCCCGAGCGCATCCCCGTGGCCGTGGTGGCCCCCCAACAGGCGTCCGCGAAGATCGTGGCCCAGCTGAACTCGCTGGACGGCGAGCCGGTGAAGGCAACGGCGGCCCCCAGTACGGCCGTTGCCCGCGAGTGGGTCATGACGCGCCGCACGGACGCGGCCTTCCTCTTCAACCCGAAGGGCACCGAGGACACCCTGCTCGTCGCCTCGGCGGGCGGGCCGTCGGTCTCCCAGACGGCCACCCAGATCGCCCAGAAGATCGAGGCGTCCGAGAAGCGCCGGATCACGGTGACGGACATCCGCTCCCCCAACTCCGGTGACGGCCGCGGCATGACGTCCTTCTACCTGGTCCTGGGCTGGGTGATCGGCGGCTACCTCACCGCCACGATCATGGGTATGGCGTCCGGCTCCCGCCCGGCGAACCGCCCCCGCACCCTGATCCGCCTGGCGGCCCTGATCCCGTACGCGGTGGTGTCGGGCGTAGCAGGAGCGGTGATCGTCGGCCCGGTGTTCGACGCCCTGGGCGGACACTTCTGGGCCCTGAGCGCGATCGGCACCCTGACCGTCCTGGCCTCGGCGACCACGGCACTGGCCCTGCAGACCCTGCTGGGTCTGCTCGGCACCGGCCTGGTCATCCTCCTCTTCGTGGTCCTCGGCAACCCGAGCTCGGGCGGCGTCTACCCGGCCCCTCTCCTGCCGCCCTTCTGGAGCGCGATCGGCCAGGCGCTGCCGCCGGGCGCCGGTACCACACTGGTCCGCAACACGGTGTACTTCTCGGGACACGCGACGAGTTCGGCGCTGTGGGTGCTGGGGGCGTACGCGGTGGGCGGAGCCGTGCTGGCCTGGGGGGCGTCCTGGTGGCGGGAGGGGCGGAGGTCCGCCACGGAGGTGGGTTCCGGGGCGGAGGCCTCGGCGACTGTGTGACGGGGGTACGGCATCCCGCACGGGGCACGGGCGTTCCGGTCCCCGTGCGGTCCTCGCCGTCCCCTTCGGCTGAACCGGCTCCGCGGCCCTACGCCGCCGCCAGTGCCGGCACCGGTGTCCTCGCCTTGTGTGCCCGGCGCAGGAACGGCTTCTCGATGGCGTAGTACGACAGCAGGGCCATCAACAGGGTCAGCACCACCGTCGCGGCCAGTCGGCCCTCCTGGACGCCGAGGGAGGCGAGGAGCCGCACGACCGGGTAGTGCCAGAGATAGATGCCGTAGCTGAGGTTGCGGCCCACCCAGGCCAGGGGGGTCAGGGCCAGCAGGCGGGACAGGCGGTTCTCGGGGCGTAGTTCCAGGGCGGTGACCAGGGTGGCGGAGAGGGCGGCCACGGCGAGGAAGCCGAGGGTGTACCACGCGGCCGTCCAGGCGCCGAGATCCTCGGTGACCGGTACCTGCCAGGCGATGAGGGCCAGCAGGGCGAGGGAGGGCCAGGCCAGGCGGGCGGACCAGGTGCGCAGGACGGCCAGGCGCGGGTCGTCGGAGCGCAGGCGGGCCAGGGCCACGGCCACCAGGGCGCCGGCCAGCAGCTGGTCGGCACGGGTGTCGGTGCCGTTGTAGATGCGGTGGGCGGCCTCCGGGGTCCACAGGACGCAGCGCCAGAGCAGGGGGAGCACGCACAGGGCGGCCGTGCACAGGAGGACCGTACGGGCCCGGAACCGTCGTAGGAGAAGGAGCAGGGCGAGCGGCCACAGCAGGTAGAACTGCTCCTCCACGCCCAGGGACCAGGTGTGCGCGAGCGGGCTGGTGAGGTCGGAGTAGGGGCCGGGCTCCATGGCCCGTACGACGTTGGTGAGGAAGGCGGCCGACAGGCCCGCGGCCTGGAGCGAACCGTCGAAGCCCCACAGGGACGTCGTCGACGCGAGCAGCACGCAGACCGCGCACAGCGCCAGCAGCGCGGGGACGAGCCGCAGCCAGCGGCGGCGGTAGAACGACATGAGGGAGATGCCGCCCCGGCGGACGTACTCGGCGATCAGCAGGCGCGTGATGACGAAGCCGCTGATGGTGAAGAAGACGTCCACGGCGACCGCGCCGCCCGGCAGCGCCTCGGGCTCCACGTGGTGGACGATGACCAGCGCGACCGCGAGGGTGCGCAGTCCGTCCAGGCCGCTCACCCGGCCGGTGCGGGACACCGCGGACGGAAAACCCCGGCTCACCCGGGGTGCGACCGGGGCCGGGGGTCTGCGGACACCGACCGCCGTGTCCGCTCCTTCCTGCTCGGTGTCCGCCACGGCTGTCGAGTCCGGTGCCTTCGCCATGAAAGAGATCTCTGCTCACCTGCCCGCTGAATCGAGTAATCCCGGTGCGCCTAACCGGAAATCACGCTCGCATGCGTTCCTGAGCGTCGACTGTGCGGAATCACCGCCTGACCACAGCACGCGCACAGGGCGTCCTCAGAAGGGGTCAAGGCGTACGAGGGACGGCGCGCCGACGTGTTGACGGGCGCGCGGAAGCGGACGCGGCAAAGGTACGGCCGGCGGAGGTCCGCTCACCTCGCGGGCAGGGCGAGGTCGACTGCCAGGGTCCGGGCCCCCTGGCTGGCCGGCGCGAGCCAGGGAGACGGCCCGGCTCAGAAGCACGTCCACTGGGTGATCCGCACTCCGGACGGCAACGGCTACGGAGGCGGGGTCTCGCGTCAGGTACAGAGGGGAACTAGGCCGCTTCCGCTTCCGGCCGCGGGAAGGTCTCGTCCTCGTCGTCCCCGAAATCCGGGGCCTGGAAGGGGTTGGTCGTGGGGGGCGGCAGGGCCGCGGGGGTGCGCTGGGGCTGCCCTTCAGGGGCCGAGAACAGCGAGGTCAGATCGATGAGAGAGGGTCCTTTCTCCTACAGCTTGGTCATCTTCGAGTACGGACTCAGGATCCGCATCTGCGACGAGCCGAAATCGACGAGTACCGCGATTCCGTCCTCGACGCCGATCACGCGGCCGAGACCGTACATGTCGTGTGTGACCTGGTCGCCCACGGCGAAGTGCTTGGGAGCGGGTGCGACCGGTGCCTTGAAGGGGCTGGTGGGCAAGTGACGCTTCTGTGCAGCAGGCTTTGTCATCCTCCTCAGTATGCGCCTACGGCCGCCCGGCCCGCGCCGTCTGTCCAGGACCGATACGAACACGCAACGGGCCACGGCCCGCGGAGCCCGTCGCGAAGATCGCCGAGAAGGGCCCGGCAAGGGGCGCGGCGACGGGATTCTGGTGCTTGGCGGCCTCGCGGACGCCGCCCTGGACCAGGCCGCCCGGTGAGCCGGACCCCTCACCCCCGTACGCCGCCCATCTCCGCCATGAAGCCCGCGGGGTTGCTGTCGAAGCCCCGGATCAGCTCCCCGAGGTGCCACGCCCCGGACGAGTCCCGGGTGAACTCCGCGATCGTCGCGGCCGTGGCATCCGCGACGCCCGCGAAGTCGTCGGCCAGCAGCTGCCGGTAGCCCTCGACGACGAGCACCCCCGCGTGGGTGAGATCGCCGAAGGTGCGGGGGCCGCCGGTCTGGTGGATGGCGACGCCGACCACCACCCGCCCGTAGGCGGACGACAGGCGCTCGAACTCCAGCTCCATCACCTCGACGAAGCCGAGGCCGCGGCCTGTCTCGCTGTGCCGGGTCATGGTGATGGTGCCGTCCGGCGAGCGGCTCTCGGTGTGCACGACGTACTCCGGCGGCCCGTACGGGTCGCCCGCCGCGTAGGTCGCGGCGACGATGTCGAGGTGCCGGGCCGGTTCCCCGTAGGGGCTCGGGTCCCACCTGAGCCGCACCTGGACCTTGCCAAGACCCGCACCATCGGCATGCATCAAGCCGCTCCCCGTCAAAGTTCCCCGGGACTCCCCCGCTGGTTGAAGTATGTGCTCCAGCCGGCCTCTTGATACCCCACTGACGGTTGTCTCCTGGTCAGATCTCGTCCAGGAACCGTCAGCCGGCCGCCGCCCCCGAGCTGCGCCAGAGGCGGGCCGTCTCCTCGGCGGCGCCGGGCGCGACCAGCAGCAACGGCTGGTTGTGGGACGGGAGTTCGGGCAGGGCCACCGCGCCCGCCTCCCGCGCGATCAGCAGCGCCGGGAGCCCGTCGACGGCATGGAAGGAGCCGATCGCCGCCGCCGTCGCCCGGCCCGCCGCGACCTGTGCGAGGGAGAGGGCCGTCGAACCCATCACCCGCACCGTGCAGTGCCGGTCGGCGAGTTCGGCGAGGAGGGCGTCCATGCCGGGCCAATGGGCGTGCGCGGCCCACTCGGTGAGGAAGACATGGCCCGTGAGGGTGGTGTGGGCGGCCGCGTGCACCCGGGTGCCGTTCAGATACGCCCCGCGGCCCCGGACCGCGGTGAACGTCTCGCCGCGCCACGGGTCCGCCACCACGCCGAGCAGCGGGGCGCCGTCGGCGGCGGCCAGACCCAGCGAGAAGGAGCACCAGCCGAGTCCGTGCGCGTAGTTGGTGGTGCCGTCGACCGGGTCGATCACCCAGTGCGGGGCGCCGGCGGAGCCCTCCGTCGTGCCGTACTCCTCGCCGACGATCCCGTGGTCGGGGAAGGCCCGCCCGAGCACCTCGCGGGTGTGCGCCTCCACCGCCTCGTCGGTGGCGGTCACGATGTCCGCGGGCCCGTCCTTCTCCCGCACCTCGGCACCCGGGTCGCGCGGGCGCCGGATCGCCTCCGACGCCCAGGCCGCGAGTTCCGTGGCGACCTCCAGGGCCCTGTCGAGATCCACGTCAGCCATGCCGGCCACCCTACGGGGGCGGGGCCCGGCGGCCGGCGACCTTCCGGTGAACCCCGGATGGCCCCTGCCCCACGGCGCTGCTCCACCGCGCTGTCCCGCCCCTCACCCCACCTCGTCGCCGCTCACCGACGGCTGCAGGGGCAGGGCCGTGCTCACCTCGAAGCCGCCCTCCGGGCGCGGCCCCGCCCGCAGCTCGCCCCCGATGGAGTGGGCACGTTCGCGCATGCCCATCACGCCGAAGCCCTTCACGGGCTCGGGAGCGGCCGCGGTGGGCGGGCCCTCGTCGGTGACCGTGATGAGGAGGCGGGGGCCGTCGTAGACGAAACGGACGTGCGCGGCCTGGGTGGCCGCGTGCTTGGTGACGTTGGTGAGCGCCTCCTGCACGATCCGGAAGGCGGTCAGGTCCACGCCCGGGGAGAGGGGCTGCGGCTCGCCCTCGGTGGCGACGGTGACGGTGATCCCGGCGGAGGCGCACGAGGAGACCAGTTCCGGCAGCCGGGCGAGGCCGGGGGCGGGCTCCAGCGGGGCGCCCTCGTCGTCGGTCTGGCGCAGCAGACCGAGCGTGGCCTTCAGTTCGCGCAGTGCGGAGGAGGTCGTGCCGGTGAGGTCGTGCAGGATCTGCTGGGTCTGGCGCGGGTTGGCGAGCGCGAGGTGCTCCGCGGTACCGGCCTGGGCGTTGGCGAGGGCCAGGTGGTGGGCGACGACGTCGTGCAGCTCCCGGGCGATCCGCATGCGTTCCTCGGTGACCCGGAGCCGCGCCTCCTCCTCCCGGGTGCGTTCGGCGTGCTCGGCGCGGGCCTGCGTGGCCTCGAGGTAGGCCCGGCGCAGCCGGGTCATGGTGCCGGCCGCCAGCGGCAGCAGCAGCCAGAAGAACGGGCCGATCGTGCGGAGCAGCAGCGACAGGTGGTCCATGGAGTCGGACACGGCTGCCGCGACCGTCAGCGCCGCCATGGTGGCGAAGCCGTACAGGCGGATCGTCTGCCGTTCGGTGCAGGTGGCCAGCCAGTACAGGGACGCCATGACCGGGGCGAGGAGAAGGGGGGTGAGCAGATAGCCCTGTGCGATCACGACGGTGGCGCAGACCGCGTTCACCACGACGGTGACGCGGGGGTGGGTGCGGTGCAGGAACAGGGCGAGGCAGGAGGCCCCCAGGAGGAGGACGGCGGCCCTGTCATCGCCCGGCGGGTCGGCATTGGGCAGGGTGAGTGAGGCTCCGAGGGCCGCGGAGCCCATCAGTGCCGCGATCAGCGCCAGGTCGACGAGGAAGGGACGGCGGTCCGCGAACTCCTCCAGGCGATCCGTGTAGCGCCGCTCCGGGGTGGTGGTCATCGGGTCTCCGGTGGTGGGCTCAGGCACCCATGGTGAGGCAACGGGGCGGCCCGCGTCGTACGACGACACCGGCCACGTGCAGGGCAGCAGGACGTCCTCGAGCACGGCAGCAGGCGTCCTCGGGCGCGGCGTGCGGGGCGTGCGGGGCAGATCCGGGTCGAAGTCGGCGGGATGCCCCAGCACCGCCCGCCCCGCCGTGACGTCCCGAGCGACCAGCGCGCCCAGGCCCGCCAGATCCTCAAGAACGGCCGCGCCGCCCGCCAGTGCGGGGCAGATCCGGGTCGAGGTCGGCGGGATGCCCCAGCACCGCCCGCCCCGCCGTGACGTCCCGAGCGACCAGCGCGCCCGGGCCCGCCGGATCCTCAAGGACAGCCGCGCCGCCCGCCGCGGCCGGAGCGGGCGGGCCCGCCGAGGTACTGACCGCCCGGACCCACGCCGCCCCACTGCGCGTCGCCGCCGTACACCGCGAGGCCGGCCGCCTGCAAGAGGCGCAACGCCGGGCGGCCCCTGGTGGGGGGTGGCGGTCAGACGCGTGCGGCCTCCTGGTCGGCGGGGGCGGGCTCGCGGGTGTCGGCCGCCCTGGTGAGCCCCTCGCCCTCGACGTCCACGCGGGGCAGGGCCCGGTCCAGCCACCTCGGCAGCCACCATGCCTTGTCGCCGAGCAGGGTGAGCACGGCCGGCACGATGGCCATCCGGACCACGAAGGCGTCGAGCAGGACGGCGGTGGCCAGGCCGAACCCGATCATCTTGATCATGGAGTCGCTCTCGCCGATGAACCCGGCGAAGACCGCGATCATGATCAGGGCGGCGGCCACGACCACCCGGGCGCTGTGCCGGAACCCGGAGGTGACGGCCTGGTGGGCGCTCTCGCCGTGGACGTACGCCTCGCGCATCCGGGAGACCAGGAAGACCTCGTAGTCCATGGCGAGGCCGAAGACGATGCCCACCAGGAAGATCGGCATCAGGCTCATGATCGGGCCGGTGGTCTCCACGCCCAGCAGTCCGGCGCCGTGTCCCTCCTGGAAGACCACGACGACCGCGCCGAGGGAGGCCAGGACGGAGAGCAGGAAGCCGAGGGCCGCCTTCAGCGGGACGAGCAGGGACCGGAAGACCACCATCAGCAGCACGATCGCGAGACCCACCACGACGATCAGGTACGGCACCAGCGCGGACTGCACCTTCTCGGAGATGTCGATGTTGAGCGCGGTGGTGCCGGTGACCTCGAAGGTGGCGCCGGTCGCGGACTCGACGCCGGGGCGCTCGCCGCGGATGGTGGTGACCAGGTCCTTGGTCCTCTCGTCGGTCGGCGCGGTGGACGGCACGACCGAGAAGACGGCGGTGTCACCGGCCTCGTTGAAGCGGGCCGGGGAGACGGACACGACCCCCTTGGTCGCGCCTATCTCCCGCGCGATCGTCGAGGCCGCCCCCTTGGCGTCGTCGTCGCCCTCGGCGTCCACGACGACGGTCAGCGGGCCGTTGAAGCCGGGACCGAAGCCCTCGGCGAGCGCGTCGTAGGCCCGGCGCTCGGTGGTGGAGGTGGGCTTGGCCTCGTCGCCGGGCATGCCCAGCTGGAGGGAGGTCATGGGCAGCGCGAGGGCGCCGAGGCCCACCACACCGAGCAGCAGCACGGGCAGCGGGCGGCGCAGCACGAACCGCGCCCAGCGGGTGCCGCCGTTGTCCTTGGCCTCCGCCTCGCCGGGGCCGCTCCTGCGGGCCTTGCGCGTGAGGACCGCGTTCGGCCAGAAACCGAGGAGTGCCGGGACCAGGGTCAGCGCGATCACCACGGCGACGACGACCGCGCCCGCCGCGGCCAGGCCCATCTTGGTGAGCATCGGGATACCGACCACCGAGAGCCCGGCGAGGGCGATCACGACGGTCAGGCCCGCGAAGACGACCGCGGAGCCGGCCGTACCGACGGCGAGGGACGTCGCCTCCTGCGCTGCCCGCCCCTTGGCGCGTTCCTCGCGGTAGCGGGAGACGATGAACAGGGCGTAGTCGATGCCGACGGCGAGGCCCAGCATCATCGCCAGGGTGCCGGTCGTGGTGGACAGGCCGAGGGCGTCGGCCAGGGCGAGGATCGTGGCCATGCTGACGCCGACGCCGATGAGCGCGGTGAGCAGCGGGAGTCCGGCCGCGGCCAGTGAGCCGAAGGTGACGAGGAGGACGACCGCGGCGATCGCGACACCGATCACCTCGGCCGCGCCGCCCGCGCCGCCGCGGTCGGCCACGGCGGTGCCGCCCGCGTCGACGGTCAGCCCGGCGTCCCGGGCCTCGTCGAGGGTCTTCTCCAGCTGTGTCCTGCCGGCGTCGGTGAGGTCGTCGGCGGCGACCTTGTAGGTGACGGTGGCGTACGCCGTCGTGCCGTCCTTGCTCACCGTCTTCGCCTGGAAGGGGTTCACGGCGGACGCGACCTGCGAGCCGTCGGCCAGGTCGGCGACGGCGTCCTCGACGGCCTTCCTGTTGCCGGCCGCGGTGACCTTCTCCCCGTGCGGCGCCACGAAGACGACCCGGGCGGTCGCACCGTCGGCGGTGGTCCCCGGGAAGCGCTGTTCCATGAGGTCGAACGCCTTCTGGGACTCGATGCCCGGCATCGAGAACCCCTCGTCGGCCGCGCCGGGCGCCTTCAGGGCTCCCAGCCCGACGGCGGCCAGGACGGCCGCCCAGACCAGGGCGACGTACCAGCGTCGCCGGAAGGCCAGGCGGCCCACGCGGTAAAGGAAAGTAGCCACGGCGGGGGTCTCCACATCTGATGCCGAACGGTCCACCCAGGCTGTCGGGACGAGGACCCCGGTGTCGTCGTGCGCCTGCCGACAATCCCCCGTACTGAGAACGCAGTACGCGGCCGTTCCCGGGTAGGTCCGCGGGACTACGGCGGGGCGTGGGAACCGGCACGCATGTTTTTCTGTGTTCTCTCTGTGAGACCACCAGTTCTTTGAGGCTTGACCAGCCCAAGGGGGAACAAGAGCAGTGAAGTTCAGACGACTCAGACTCGCCGGAGCCGCGGTGAGCGCGCTCGCCGTGGCCTGGACCGCGTCCCCGGTGTCGGCGGCCGCGCAGACCACCCCGGCACCACCGGCCGCCCCGACCGTGCCGACCCTGACCTGGACGGACTGTCAGGACGGCTTCCAGTGCGCGAACGCCCAAGTGCCCCTGGACTACCGGGATCCGCAGGGCAGGACCCTCACCCTGCCCGTCATACGCAAGCCGGCGGCCGACCCCTCCCGGCGCAAGGGAACGCTGTTCCTGCAGCCCGGCGGCCCCGGCAACTCCGGTGTGGACTTCGTGCGCAACAACTACGCCGACCTGCCGGCCGAACTGCGCGACGACTTCGACGTGTTCGGCTACGACGTGCGGGGTGTCGGCCGGAGCTCCCAGGTCGTGTGCTGGGACGACCCGACCTACACCAGGGCCGTGACGGCCGCCAAGGGCGTCCCGGGACCCGACGCCTACGAGCCCGCGGTCCAGCAGGCCGCCGACTTCGACCAGGCCTGCCAGACCAACGCGGGCGACCTGCTGCCGTACGTCGGCACCCAGTACGTGGCCCGGGACATCGACCTGCTGCGCCAGGCCCTGGGCGAGCAGCAACTGACCTACTACGGGCGGTCGTTCGGCTCCTACATCGGTACGGTCTACGCCGCGATGTTCCCGAAGCGGGTCCGCGCGCTCGCGCTCGACGGGGCGTACGACCCGGAGCACTACACGAACCGGCCCTACGCCTACGACCGGCCGCAGTACCTCGCCCTGGACGGCGCCATGAGCCGCTTCCTGGACTGGTGCAAGGCCGACCAGGCGACCTGCGGCTTCGGTGACGGCGACCCGCGGGGGGCGTTCGAGAAGCTGAAGGCCGACCTGGACGCCAACCCGGTGCCCACCGCCAACGGGGGCCAGGCCAACGGCTACACGCTGGTCTACCGGCTGATGTTCAACATCAACGAGGGCAAGGTCATCTGGCCGTCCTTCGGCGAGGCCCTGCGCAAGGCGCAGCTGCGCGACAACACGTCGTTCCTGCTGCGGCCGCCGTCCCCGGCCAGCTTCAAGTTCCTCAACCCCAACGTCGTGGTCGAGTGCGTCGACAAGAAGTACCCGACCGACCCGGCCCTGCTGAAGCGCGAGGTCACGACCAACGCCAGGCTGGCCCCGCTGCTGGGCCCGGCCATGGCGTACGGCCCGCCCACCTACGACCACCAGCACGCCACGGCGTGTGTGCAGTGGAAGGGCGAGCACACCAGCCGCTACGCGGGCAACTTCCACGCGAAGGGCTCCGCGCCGATCCTCGTCATCGGCAACACCGGTGACCCGGACACCCCGTACCAGGACGCGGTGGCGCTCTCCCGTGAGCTCGACAACGGCCGGCTGCTCACCTTCAAGGCCGAGGGGCACACCGCCTTCGGCCGCAGCGCGTGCGCGTCGGACGCGATCACGGACTACCTGGTGGACCTGAAGGTCCCCGCCCGCGGCGCGAGTTGCGCGGACGAGACCCAGCCCCCGTCGTCCACCCCGACGGTGGCCCCGCCCGGCACGACGCTCTCGGAACTCCGCAACGGTGTCAACGAGCGGGTCGACCGCATCGGCACACTTCGCTGACCCAGCGGACGAGGGCCCGGGTCTCCCATGAGACCCGGGCCCTCGCACGTCCCTAGTTGTAGAGCGCGATCCTCGGGAGCACGGTCCCCTGGGCCGCGGGGTTCGTCACCGTGATCCGGTAGACCTGGGTGAGGGTCCGGCCCGCGTGCAGAGTGCGCTGAGCGCCCGTCAGGTCGGTGAAGAGCGTGCCGGTCTGGCTCGCGGTCTCCACCGGCCGCCAGCAGCCGTGCGCGGTGCGCTGCTCGACCACGACGTCCGACGGGTCGAGGAACGGGCCCGCGTCCGGCGACTCCACCAGGAGCTGCGGGGCGACGGTCCGGTCCGCCGAAGTGTCGTTGCGGTAGGTGACGGTGACCTGGTGCTGCTCGCCGTCGGCCACGAGGGCACTGGTGGGCAGGTCCACGAAGCCGACGGGTACGGCGGGCTGTTGGGTCTGTACGGCGGCTGCCCGCGGAGCGGTGGCCGCGGCCGCCGGACCGGCCGACGCCAGACCCGCGACGGTGAGGGCAGCGGCGACGAAGGCCACCTTGAGACGAGTGCTGTTCATGTCCCAAGGAGACGGCAACAAAAGGAAAGTCGTTGACCGATTCTCGTGGATATTTCGTGGATACCACCCGGTAGATCACCCGGGACACCCATTACGGCCATAGCGGACTGATAACTTCCGCGTCACCGGCCTGGGGGAGCGTCGAAGCCGGTACCCCCCACTCCTTTCTCTGAATGACCGGACGGAATTCCTTGCGTACTTTCCGTGAAAGCCCCGGCGGAAGACACCGCTGGCGCGTACCGAGAAGTCGTCGCGGCCGTATAGCGGCGGCCGGCGCGATGTCCCTGGTCTCGCTGGCCCTCATCGCCCCGCTGGCCTCGGCGGCCCTGACCGACCCCGCCGACCCGACGCCCGCCCCGACGGCGGACCACATCACCGACACCTCCCGACTCCCTTCCGGCTGGCAGAAGTCCGGCGACCGGATCGTCACCTACGACGGCGACGGCACCGGACTGCACGTCCTGGTCGCCGACGCGGCCGACGCCTACAAGTGGCACACCGCGGCCACCCTGTCCGAGCCCGGCGTCGACACCGACCAGTGGATCGGCCAGACCTGTGTGACCGGGTCCGGCGACCGCGCCGTCGTGGTCTACGCGCCCCGGCAGGCCGTCAACGACCAACAGGGCTTCCAGCAGGGCGCGTTCGCTGCCGTGGTCGACCTGGCGGACGGCAAGGTGACCAAGCTGCCCGAGCTGGTCTCCCTCGCCTACTTCAACCCGGGCTGCGGCAGCGGCGAACAGGCCGTCCTGACCCGGCCGCAGGGCGCCGGCACGCAACTGCTCACCGTCGACGCCGCGAAGGGAGAGCTGGTCCGGCAGCAGACCGTCGCCGGTCAGCTGACCTCCGCCGTGCCCTTCGGGAACGAGATCGCGGCCGCTCTGGGCGACTCCGTGGTCTCGGTCGACGCCAAGGGCGCGACCAGCACCCTGGCCAGGACCGGCGGCACCCCCTTCCGGCTGGTGCCGGACGCGCACAGCGGGCTCGCCTACCAGGTCCCGGCCGGGAAGAAGGTGCAGGTCCGCCGGGTCACCTCGGCGGGCTCCGACCGGCTCCTCGGCTCCGGTGCGCTCGGCGCCCTCGCGGTGCACGGCAGCGGCGGCCGGGTCTTCGTGACCGGCCAGGACGCCGAGGACGCCGTGCGGACGCTGCCGAAGAGCTGGCGGGCGCTGGACGTGCCGGCCTCCGCCGAGGTCTCCACCACCGGCGGTCTCGCACTGACCTCCGTCGGCAACGGCACCGAGGCGGCCGGCGGCAGGAAGGCGGCGGCGGACATCGCCCCGTCCGTCGGGATCGGCGCGGTGCTGCCCGGCAGCGACAGCACCGTCGACTTCACGGTGAAGCCGAAGATCTCCCGGAAGTCCCAGGGCGCGGAGCAGTCCCCGGCGCTCTCCGACGGGGTGCACACCGACAGCGTCACCCCGGGCGACGACGACCCGTCGACCTCCACCACCGACCCCGACCGCGCCTGCGCCGTCACCCGCAACGACCCGAAGCTCCAGTCGCTCCAGCCCTCGACCGCGCAGGCCGAGTGGGCGACGGACCTCGCCGTGCAGGGCAAGCTGGACGTGCGCCGGCGCAGCGGCTGGAACGGCAGCGAGCTCCCGTCGTACACCCCGCAGGGCCTGTTCCCGTCCACCCCACTCAAGGGCGGCGGCCGGGTGCCCGCGCAGATCATGCTCGGGGTGCTCTCCCAGGAGTCCAACCTCCTCCAGGCGAGCTCCCGGGCGGCGGCGGGCGAGAGCGGCAACTTCATCCAGGGCGGCTACTACGGCAACGCCGGCAGCGTCCACACCGTCAACTGGGCGGCCGCCGACTGCGGTTACGGCATCGCCCAGGTGACCAGCGGCATGGCGAAGGCCGACACCACCTACACCGCCGAACAGCAGCAGGCGATCACCGTGGACTACGCCGCCAACATCGCCGCGGGGCTCCAGATCCTCCAGGACAAGTGGAACCAGCTCTACGACAAGGGTCTGCTCGTCAACGGTGGCGACCCGAAGTACCTGGAGAACTGGTGGCTCGCGCTGTGGGCCTACAACAGCGGCTTCAACCTGCCCAGTTCCACCGACGCCACCGCCCCCTGGGGCCTGGGCTGGTTCAACAACCCGGCCAACGGCCTCTACCCGGCCGACCGCAAGATGTTCCTGTCCTCCGGCTACGACGACGCCCGCAACCCCAACCTGTGGACGTACCCGGAGCGGGTGCTCGGCTGGGCGGCCTACTCCCAGCAGAAGACCGACCCGGCGACCGGGGCGACGGTGAGGGCGTTCACCGTCGGCGACTGGCCCGCGGGCGCCCCCGCGGCCGAGCCCGCGCACGACACGTTCTGCAAGCCCGCCGTCAACGACTGCGACATCACCAAGCCGCACAAGGTCGAGGGGTCGACCCAGCCCGTGGGCCCGTGCCAGCGGGACGACTTCAAGTGCTGGTGGCACCAGCCGGTGAGCTGGACCGACTGCACGGCCACCTGCGGCACCGAGGTGCTGAAGTACCAGGCCGGTGACCCCGAGCCGAAGGTCGCGGCCCCGCACCCGGCCGCCTGCGCGTCCACCCTTCCGGCGAACGCCCTGGTCGTGGACGACGTGCCGAACACGGTGAAGTTCCGGGTCGGTTCCGCCAACCCCTGCGCGGGTGAGCGCAATTGGATCAGCCGGGGCACGCTGACGTTCACCTTCGGGTCGGCCCAGCAGAACGGCGCGACCGTCTACCCCTCGAAGATCGACTTCCATCAGCTGGGGGCCGGCTTCGGTGGGCACTTCTGGCTCACCCACACCCGGGTGCCGTCGTACACCGACTCGGTGGTCACGGGTACCTGGACGCCGGACCGGAAGCTCGGCGGCCGGGCGGAGGTGATGGTGCACCTGCCCGACCACGAGGCCAACACCCCGTCGGCGAAGTACCACATCGACCTCGGTGACGGCACGGTCGTGGAGAAGACGATCTCCCAGGACACCGGCGGCAAGAACACCTGGGTCTCCCTGGGCTCCTACGAGTTCAAGGGCACGCCGAGTGTGTCGCTGAGCTCGGCGACGGCGGACGGCACGGGGGACGCGTCGATCGCTTGGGACGCGGTGGCGTTCGTACCGGTGAAGGGGGTACCGGCGGGGTCGTGAGCGCGGCGACCGTCGTCTTCCGTCTGCCGCGTCGTCGTGGCTGGTCGCGCAGTTCCCCGCGCCCCTACAGGGCGTTGCAGCACCCGAGTCGTCCCTGAACGCCCGCCGTCGGTCCACCGGAGCGACGGCGGGCGTTCCCGTACGTGCGCCCCCGGACGCGTCGGCCCACCCAGGGGCGCGGGGAACTGCGCAACAACTCACGACGAACCCGCACCCGTCAACGACGACCGCCCCGACACGCCGACACCCGGAACGCTCAACGGAAAGCCGACGAACACGGCACCCACCCCAGGGGCGCGGGGAACTGCGCGACAAGCCACAACGAACCCGCACCCGGCAACGACGACCGGCCCCCACAACGCTGCCCCGGCCGAGCACCGGCGCCTCCTGGGAATCACCCCGAGGTGACGGCCCCCGCCCGCGCCGCCTCGACGAACGCCGTGATCAGGGCCGGGTTCTTGACGCCCCGGCTCGCCTCCACGCCGCTGGAGACGTCGACGCCCCAGGGGCGGGTGACGTCCACGGCCTCCCGTACGTTCTCCGGCGTGAGACCCCCGGCCAGGAGCCACTTCTCCCCCGCCCCGGCGACCTGCTTCCTCGACCAGTCCCACGCGATGCCGGAGCCCGGCACCGGGGCGTCGAGGAGCAGCATGTCCTCGCCCAGCTCCCCGCAGCGCGGTACGCGGTCACCGAAGGCCGCCGCGCGGATCAGGGTCCAGCCGCCGCCGGAGAGTTCGTCGTAGTAGGCGCGGTCCTCGGGTCCGTGCAGCTGGACCGCCCCGATCCCTGACTCGGCGGCCACCGAGCGGACGTACTCCAGGGGTTCGCGGCGGAACACACCCACCGTCAGGACGCTCTCGGGGATCCTGGCGGCCAGCCGAGCCGCCGCGGCGGGGTCGATGCGGCGGGGGCTGTCGGAGAAGACGAACCCGATGGCGTCGGCGCCGGCCTCGACGGCGGTGTCGACGTCCTGCTCGGTCCTCAGGCCGCAGATCTTCACGAAGAGCGTCATGCCGCTCACCGTATCTAATTCGTATGTGTGAACAGCGATCACATACACAACCGTTGACGCGCCCATGGCAAGCGCTTACCGTCCGAAGGATACGTGCCCCCGTCGCCGCACACCATGGAGACGAACGATGCACTTGAGACCCCTCATCACCTCCGCCGGCCTCCTCGCCGGCACGCTCGTCGCACTCTCCGGCACCACCGCCCAGGCCGCCACCACCCGCTACGAGGCCGAGACATCCCCCGCCATCTGCACCGGAGCCGTCGAGACCGAGTACGCCGGCTACTCCGGCAGCGGATTCTGCAACGGCACCAACGCCACCGGCGCGTACGCCCAGTTCACCGTGACCGCACCCGCATCGGGCACGGCGACCCTGAGCGTCCGCTTCGCCAACGGCACCACCACCGCCCGCCCCGCGGACATCATCGTGAACGGCTCGACGGCCTCGTCGGCGTCCTTCGAGTCCACCTCCACCTGGACCGGCTGGACCACCAAGACGCTCACCGTCCCGGTGAACGCGGGCAGCAACACGATCCGGCTCAACCCGACCAGCGCGAACGGTCTGCCCAACGTCGACTACCTGGAAGCCGAGACCTCCGGCACGACGACCCCGCCGTCGAGCAGCGCCCTGTACGTGTCACCGAGCGGCACCGACAGCGCGGCCGGCACGGTGACCTCGCCCACCACCCTCACCTCGGCCATCAGCCGTATCTCCGCCGGCGGCACGATCTACCTGCGCGGGGGGACGTACGCCTACTCCTCGACGGTGACCATCCCGGCCGGCAACAACGGCACCTCGGCCGCCCGCACCACGCTCTCCGCCTACCCGGGCGAGACGCCGGTGCTCAACTTCGCGGCCCAGACCGAGAGTTCCACCAACCGCGGGATCCAGCTCAACGCCAACTACTGGAAGATCTACGGCCTGGTCGTCGAGCGGGCCGGTGACAACGGCATCTACGTCGGCGGCAGCAACAACGTCGTCGAGCGCACGGTGACCCGCTTCAACCGGGACACCGGGCTCCAGCTCGGCCGGATCGCCTCCTCCACCCCGGCGAGCCAGTGGCCGGCCAACAACCTGATCCTGAGCGCCGAGTCCCACGACAACGCCGACTCCGACGGCGAGGACGCCGACGGCTTCGCCGCGAAGCTCACCACCGGCACCGGGAACGTGTTCCGGTACGCCGTCTCGCACAACAACATCGACGACGGCTGGGACCTCTACACCAAGACCGACACCGGCGCGATCGGCCCGGTGACCATCGAGTACTCGCTGTCCTACGGCAACGGCACGCTCAGCGACGGCTCACAGGCCGGCAACGGCGACCGCAACGGGTTCAAGCTCGGCGGCGACGACATCGCGGTCAACCACGTGGTGCAGCACTCCCTCGCCTACCACAACGGCCACCACGGGTTCACGTACAACAGCAACCCCGGATCGATGACCATCACCAGCAACGTCTCCATCGGCAACACCGAGCGCAACTTCAACTTCGAGACCGGCACCTCGGTCTTCCGCGGCAACACCTCGTGCGACAGCGGCGGCAACGACCGGTACGCCGGTGACGCCGACAGCTCCAACCAGTTCTGGTCCGGCACCAACGGCTCCCGCTGCGCCACCTACGCGGGCGCCCTGGGCTGGTCCTACGCCTCCAACGGCAGCCTGGTCGTCACCTTCGGCGGCAAGCAGGTCACGCTGTAGGACACGGCGGGACCCCGGGCCCGGTGATCCGGGCCCGGGGTCCCCTTCCTTCTCCTACTGCTTGGGCGCGCCCTGCTGGACGACCTCGAAGGTCCACAGCGTCGAGCCGGAGGCGGCGGGCTTGGGGCGGCCCTGTTCGCCGCCGCCCCCGTGCGAGGCCTGCGACATCCCGGTCATCCACTTCTGGAAGTCCTCCTCGCTGCGCCAGCGCGTGTACACGAGGTAGGTGTCGGTGCCCTCGACGGGACGCAGGAGCTCGAACCACTCGAAGCCGTCCGAGTTCTCGACGGTCCCCGCCCGGGAGGCGAACCGCTTCTCCAGCGTCTCGCGCTGCTCCTCGGGGACCGTGAGTACGTTGATCTTGACAATGCTCATGGCCGCCATTGTGCGCCCCCGGGCATCAGAAGGACGTCAGCGGGCCGCGGCCCGGGCGGGCACCTCACCCTGCTTGTCGACGACGGCGGTCTCCATCACGGCAGTGGTGCCGGCGAGGGCCTCGGTGGTGATGCCCCGGTCCGGGTCGGTGATGTAGAACCGGGAGCCGAGCAGGGCGAGCGTCTGCTTGTCGAAGATCCACTCGTCGCGGGTCGCGAAACCGGTGTCGTCGAGGGTGATGGCGATGCCGTGCCGGCCGGCCGCGTCCACGGCGTCCGGGATGTCCCGCACTCCGGGCAGTTTCGCGGCCGCCCGGTAGAAGGCGGCGGCGTTGGCGGGCGGCATGACCGCGCCGCCGATCAGGTCGCCGATCAGGGAGAACACCGCCTGGTCCCGCGACTCGCCCTCGACCGGCCTGGCCTCCTTGTAGAGCCGGGCGAGCAGGGCGTCGGGGTCCGTGGGCAACGAGGCCAGCCACCGGTAGGTCGGGTGGAGGACGCCCTCGGGGACAGGATCCGTGCTCTCGATCGGACCCAGTCGGCCGGGCATGATCGCGTCCTTGCCGCTGGAACGGAGCCATCCGGTGACCCGCACGGGTTCGGGGTCCTGGGAGGTCCACCTCTCCTCGGTGTGCAGGGCGCCGAGCCGCACGGGGCCGGAGAAGCTGCCCGTGTTCGACCGCTCCAGCGTCCTGACGTACACGAACTGGTCGTCCCGCACCCGGATCGCGTCGCTCGCCATGGCGGCCGTGGCGATCCGGTTCAGGGTGCCGGAGGCGCCGGCGGCGGTCGCCGACGGGGTCGTCCCGGTCACCGGGGCACGGCCGTCCACGGAGAGGGTCACGAGCAGGGCGCCCGCCAGGGCCGCGGAGGCGAGGGGCACCAGGACGGCGGGCCGCAGGAACCGGCTCCGCCGGGGCGTGGCCGCTGTGCCGTGATCTGTGTCGTGATCGATCTGCTGCATCAGTACGTCCTTGAAGTGACGGTGGCGCTCCGGCGGGAGGTCCCATTCCGCCGGGGTCGTCAGCAGGTCCTCGGTCTCGCTCATCGGGTCTCCTCCCGCAGGAACAGGGCCGCGAGTGCGGCCTCACTCTCCATCTCTCCGTGGGCCGGGGGCGGTTCCGCCTTCGAGCTCAGCCGGGCGAGCCGGGCGCGGGCCCGCGACAGCCGGGACCGCACGGTCCCGACGGGCACGCCCAGGGCCTCGGCCGCCTGCTGGTAGTCGAGGCCGGCCGACACGCACAGCGCGAACACCTCACGGTCCTGCCTCCCCAGCCGGCCCAGGGCGCGGTGCACCAGCGCGAGCCGCCGTGCGTCGTCGATCCGCCCTGCGGTCTCCTCGGCGAAGTCCTCGACCGGGCGCGGCTCCGGGCTGCGCGCCAGGAACGCGAGCCTGCGCCGCAGGCCCCGGTTGGCGTTGTACGCCTTGTGCGTGGCGATGCCGAGCAGCCAGGGCTTGAGTGAGCCGCCCTCCGGCTCCACGGTCTGTCTGGTACGCCAGGCGGCGAGAAAGGTCTCGGACATCGCCTCCTCGGCCTCCGCCCAGTTGCCGGTCAGCCGCAGGGCATGGTTGTAGACCGCCCGCGCGTGCCGGTCGTACAGCTCGCCGAAGGCCGCCCGGTCCCCGGCCCGTATCCGTGCCCGCTCCGGTTCCGCCGCTTCTGTTTCCCTCACACCCGTAACGCTCCGCACCCCGGTCCCGGGTTCCTGTGTCCCGCACCACACGCAGCACTTACTCTGCGGCCATGGAACAGCGCGAGGTCATGCAGAACGTCGTCGGTATCCTCACCGAGGCTCTGGAGATGCGGCGGCAGGTCCGCGAGCACCCCGACCAGCGGGTCTCCCTGACCGGGGCCGTCTCCGCGCTGCTCGTGGAGACCCTCCCACAGATCCACCTCCCCGCCGACGCCAGCGGTCACGCGGCGGCGGACGCCGTGGTCGAGGAGCTGGGGCCCGCCATCGCGAGCATCGCCCACTGCTTCGCGTTCGCCTTCGTGCAGCTGGCCGAGGCCCATGACGCGGGCCGCACGGACAGCTCCGCGGAGGTGCTGCGGCGCATCTCGCTCCAGTTCGCGAACGGCGCCGGGAAGTAGACCGGCGAACCGGTCCCGGGGCCGGTTCGCCGGTGCGGTGGGTGCGGGTGGGTGGCCGGGTCACCGCCGGGGCAGGCCCAGCCGGCCCCGGGTCGCGGCCAGCAGGATCAGGGCCGCCGCCGTCGTGCTCAGGACCAGGGCGTGCGTGAGGTCGCCGTCGGACAGCGAGGGGAACATGTCCGACGAGGCGAGGGAGAAGAAGTTGTTGACGCCGGTGTGCAGCAGCATGACCAGCGGCATGCTCTCGCCGGACCGGTTGAACACCCAGGTCATCACGCAGCTGAACGTGATCGTCATCGCGAGGAACTCCACCGGCACGGTCCACGCCACGTGCGGCCCGCCGCCCCACTCCGTGAGGAACAGCGGCAGGTGCCAGCAGCCCCACAGCGCGCCGACGACGAGGGTCGCGGTCAGGGGGCCGTAGCGGCGCTGCATCCGCGGCATCGCGAACTCCCGCCAGCCGGGCTCCTCCGCGAGACCGGTGGTGATCATCTGGATGAGCAGTCCGGGGAGATACGCGGCGAGGATCGTCGCGGACGGCAGTGCGGGTCCGCGGCCGGCCAGCGCGACCGAGGCGAGGGTCAGCGTGGCCGGCACCGCGAGCAGCACGACCAGGTACCAGCGCCCGGCCACCCTGAACTTGGTCATCCGGGTCCGCCAGGTCCGCAGGCCCGCGCGTCCCTCCGTGATCCCGGTGACGAGCAGGGCCGAGGCGATCGGGCCGAGGTAGGCGCCGGGCAGGACGCCGGAGAGCTGGCTGCCCGCGCGGCCGCCGGGGAAGGTGAAGTGCCAGACGCCGAGGCCGTTCGCGGACAGGACGTACGGCGTCCAGGCGGCCCAGCTCAACGCGAAGGCCAGGGTGAAGAACCAGGTCAGGGGGTTGCGACGGATGCTGCCGCGCAGGCCGCGGGCCTCGTGCGCGACCGGTCGGGTCTCGATGCTGACGGGGGCTTGGACGCTCACCGCGGGTCCCTTCGGAGGGGGCTGATGTGATGCGTCCAGCACACCAGCGCCGGCTCCGCGGATCATTGCCGCCAAGGGCCCGACTGCGGTGCAGCAGGCTGTACTACGACCGTCGCCGCGCGTCCTCCAGATAGTGGAGTACGGCCGCCACGCGCCGGTCGACCTGGTCCGTCGGCGCCAGATCGAGCTTCGCGAAGATGCTCCGGATGTGCTTGTGCACGGCCCCGTCGGTCACGAACAGCTTCTCCGCGATGGCGCTGTTGCCGAGCCCCTCGGCCATCAGGGCCAGTACGTCCTTCTCGCGCGGGCTGAGCCGCTCAAGGCGCACGTCCTGGTGGGACCGCGTGAACAGCTGGGCGACGACCTCGGGGTCGATGGCGGTGCCGCCGGAGGCCACCCGGCGCAGCGCGTCGAGGAACTCCTCGACCCGGCCGACCCGTTCCTTGAGCAGATAGCCGAGCCCTCCGACCCCGCCGGTCAGCAGCTCGGTCGCGAAGCTCTGCTCGACGTAGGCGGACAGCACGAGGACGGCGAGGTCCGGGCTGCGCCGCCGGGCCTCGACGGCCGCGCGGACCCCCTCGTCGGTGTGGGTGGGCGGCATCCGTACGTCGAGGATGGCCACGTCGGGCTTGTGCGTGTCGATGGCGTCGAGCGCCCCCTCGGCGGTGTCGGCCGTGCCGACCACGTCCAGTCCCTCGGCGCGCAGCAGCAACGCGAGCCCCTCCCGCAGCAGGGGGTCGTCCTCGGCGATCACGATCCGCATGGCAGGTCACTCTCCAGGGTCACAGGGCCGCCCGATGGTCTCGCCGGGCAGAGAACGTCCTCGCCTCGCGGCCGGCAGGTCCGACGCCCGTCACACACCGCACGGCAGGTCCACCTCCACCACCGTCGGGCCGCCCGGCGGGCTCGTCAGGCGGAAGGTGCCGTCGTGGGCGGCCACCCGGCGGCGGATGCCGGTCAGGCCGGAGCCGGTGTGCTCGTCGGCGCCGCCCCGGCCGTCGTCCGTGATCCGCAGCAGGAGCCGTGGCCCGGGGGCGCGGACGGTGATGGTGGCCCGGGAGGCCCCGCTGTGCTTGGCGATGTTGGTGAGCGCCTCGGCGACGACGAAGTACGCGGTCGCCTCGACGGACGCGGCGCAGCGCCGCGGCATCTCCACGTCGACCGCGCACGGCACCGCGCTCTCAGCCGCGAGCCCGGTCAGCGCCCCCGCGAGACCCCGGTCCGCGAGCACCGGCGGCAGGATGCTGCGGGAGACCGTCCGCAGCTCCGCCAGCGCCTGTTCGGCCGCGGACTGGGCCCGCTCCAGGAGTTCGTCGGCGCCCGCCGGGTCGCGGGCGACCATCCGGCGGGCGGCCCCGAGCAGCACGGTCACCGTGACGATCCGGTTCTGGGTGCCGTCGTGCAACGAGCGCTCGATGCGCCGCAGTTCGGTGGCGTGGGCGTCCAGCGCGGCGGCCCGGGTCGCGGTCAGCTCGGCGACGCGCAGGGAGAGATCGGCGTCGGGGCCGGCCGACAGGAGGCGGCGCCCCGGGTTCGCCTGGAGCCGTGCCAGGCCGGGCGTGAGCCCCAGGATGATGGCGATCCAGCCCACGCCGAGCAGGCACACCGCGAGGGCGTCCGGCCAGGAGTGCGCGACGCCGATCCCGATGGACGTGGCGGTCGCGTCCTTCGGGGCGAGCCGCCAGTACAGCGGAAACGCGGTGTCCCGCAGGGCGAGCACCGGCAGGACGAAGCCGAGCAGGCCCAGCGGCAGGCCGACGGCCAGATGCCGGAGCAGCCACAGCAGTTCGCGCCGGGTCGTGGGGTCGCCGAGGGCGGCCCGCAGCCGCACCGGCGGCGGCGCGGGCGCGATGACCTCGGGACCCCAGCGGGCGAGCCGGACCCGTTCCATGCCGGCCAGGGCGTGCAGCACGCGCACCCCGCCGGGCGCCAGCACCAGCCACAGCAGCACGAACGGCGTCAGGATCGCCGTACCGAGTCCGGAGACCAGCTGGCCGACTGCGGCGGCCGCGGTCGTCGCGGTCCCCACGGCGAGGTCCTTGACGTCGGCGGTGGCCATGCGAACCCCCCTCGGGCCGGAGGACACCGACCCTAGGCGCAGGGCGGGTCCACCGACAGGCCGGGAGGCGGAAAGTACAGCCTGCTGTACCCCGGAGCGGGCGGAGTGCTGGATCGCCGCACGAGGGCCGCGGCTCGTAGCGTCGTCCTCGTCGAAGACATCCCACAGCCCCTTGGAGGACCCCGTGAACCGTCTGCTCTGGCCCCTGCTCGTCCTGAGTGTGCTCGGCAACGCGGTGGCGTCCTTCACCCCGGCCGACACCGCCGTCCACCTGGCCTTCGGCACGGTCACCGCGCTGACGGCCACCGCCCTTGCCGTACGACGGCTGCGCACCGGCGCCTGAGGAAGCGCTGGACGCCTGGGGGGAACGCCTACTTGAGGCCGATCGCCGCACAGTCCGCCGCGTACTGGGCGGTGCAGATCTGCTTCACGGTGTAGACGTCGTCCTTGATCACCGTCTGCTTGATGTTGTCCCTGGTCAGGGCGACCACCGGCACCAGCAGCGACGGGATGTCCTTCTGGGTGGGGCTGTCGAACTTGTCGCGGATCAGCGCGTCGAACTGGAGGTCGCGGCCCTGGATCTTGTAGACCGCGATCTGCGCCGCGTTGGTCGCCTCCAGCAGGAACGACTTGTACACGGTCATGTACTGCTCGCCCGACACGACCCGCTGCACCGCGGCGAGGCTCGCGTCCTGCCCGGTCACCGGCGGGATCTTGGTGGCCCCCGCCTCCTTGAGTTCGTCGATGACCGCGCCCGCCATGTCGTCGTTGGCCGAGTACACGGCGGCGATGTTGTTCAGCCCGACGGCGGCGATCGCCGCCTTCATGTTGGCCTTGGCGACCGCCGGCAGCCACTCCCGGGTGTCGTACTGCTTGGCGATGACGACCTTGCCGTTGAGCTCGTTCATCGCGCCCTTCTTGAAGAGCGCGGTGTTGGGGTCGGCGAGCGAGCCGTTCATCATCACGATCTTGCTGGTCTCGGCCTTGTCGCCGAGCGCCTCGACGATGGCCCGGCCCTGCACCTCGCCGACGAGCTCGTTGTCGTGCGAGACGTAGGCGTCGATCGGGCCCTCGGCGAGCCGGTCGTAGGCGATGACGGGGATGCCCGCGTCCTTCGCCTTCTGGACGTCCGGCCCGATCGCCTTGGCGTCGACCGCGTCCACCAGGATCACATCCACCTTGTCGGCGACCATCTGCTGGAACTGCCGGCTCTGCCGCTTCGCGCTGGCCTCGGCGTTGGCGTAACTGACCTTGCCCTTGCCGTGGGTGAGGGTCGCCACCTCCTTCTTGATGAGGGGGTAGTCGAACCGGTCGAAGCGGCTGGTGCCCCGGTCGGGCAGCAGCAGACCCAGCGTGATGTCGTCGCCCTTCTTCGGGGTCACCGCGGTGGTGCTGCCGCCCACCCCGCAGGAGGTGAGCAGAAGGGCCGACACGCAGACGGCCATGGCAGGGAGGATGGGACGCATGGCGATCCTGGGGGTGGGGGGCTGTCACGTAGGCGCAACAGTAAGTGCCCTCAATCCCGATCAAACGCCCTGACCGTTTCCTTCAAGGGATCACCACCCGGCGTCCGCAACCGGGCGCCGATGTGCACAAGTTGTACGGCGGTCAGGGCACGGACCATGAGGATCGCGGCCACGGCGGCACCGATCACGGCGAGGTCGGCGACCAGCAGCGTGGTCACCCCGTGGTAGGCGCGGGCGATGACGTCGTCGGTGTCGCCGTCGTACATCAGCCCCAGCCCGGTGACCATGCCGGCCAGCCACAGCGCCCACCACACGTTCACGACGACGGGCAGTCTCCGGCCCGGGGCGCTCTTGTGGTGGATGTCGGCGACGATGCCGCGCGGGATCCAGAGGTTGGCGAGGGGCACGAACCAGGAGACGTAGACCCAGATGCCGGCGTAGCGCGGGGGCTCGCCGGACAGGGCCCGCGCGTTGTCCCGCATCCGCCCCAGCCAGCCGATGAACAGGGCCGCGCACAGCAGGGTGAGGATGCTTCCGGCGGTACTGACCAGGTGGTACGAGTCCTCCAGGGAATTCAGCGGCCGGTGCCGGCCCGCGCCCTGGTCCGGTGGCCCCGAGGCGGGCTCCCCCGCCAGGGCCAGCCGGATGTGCCACACGGCCCGCAACGCCCAGGCGCTCCCGGCGAGTCCGAGTCCGGTGACGGCGAGCCGGGCGGAGCCGCGCACGCTGCACAGCGCGTCCCGGCCTGCGTTCTCACTCATGGGGTCCCCCTTCGACGCATCGGTTCACCCCGTCATCGTCGCGAACCCCGCGATCGGTTCACGCGGACCCGGCGGTACCCGCAAGTCCGCGCGGCGACCGGTCACTTGCGGCCCACGCGACACCTCACGCCCCGGTTGCGTTTCGCTCAACCCCTGGTTGCGGGGCGATGGGCGCATGACTCCGGCCGAGGCGCTCCGTCCACAACGAGATCGTGCACTTCGACCCGGGGGCGGGACGTGGATCTGCGTCTCACCGAAGCGGCCGGGTCACGGTGGTGCCCCGGAACCTCTCTTTATCGCCGATCCGGCCATAATCGGCGATAATCGGACCATGAGTACGGCGACGTTTGTCCTGGCGGCCTCGTCGAGCGAAGTACTCAACGTGATCGCCGCCTTCGCCGGCGGGCTGTTCATCGCCGGCGCGTTGGTATGGGCCGTGCAGTTCGGCATGCGGGTCCAGGACCGGGAGCTTCCACGGCCGCTCAGCGACGAGCAGCCGCACCTCCCGGAGACCGGACCGATCCGCGAGATCCGGGAGATGCGGGAGCCGGACGAACTTCCGGCCCTCGCGGAGGGGCAGGAACGGCTCATGCCGTACCAGCTCCATCACTCGGGAACCAGACGAGGAAAGGACCAGCACCGCAGGCGCTGGCTGCCCGGCTCCAGCGGCGGCTTCGGCAGCGGCGGCCTCGGGCACGTGTGACCGGGCCCCGCGAGGTCAGGCCCGCGGGGTCAGGCCCGCGCCTGCGGCCGGTACACCGCGAGGGCCCAGATCACGAAGAAGTCGATGCCGATCATGATGACCGACCACACCGGCGCGTAGGGCAGGAAGAGGAACTGCGCGAGCATGCTCAGCGAGGCCAGGAAGATGCCGGTCATCCGGGCCCAGGCGGCACCCCTGAGGATGAACGCGCCGGTGACGGCCGCGAGGGCGCCCAGGCAGAGCAGGATCACACCCCAGCCGGTGTGGTTGATCTTGTAGACGTAGTCGCCGACACGGGCCCAGACGTCGTCGTCCGCGAGCAGGGATATGCCCTGCAGGATCGCCAGGATGCCGTTCATCAGCATCAGCACACCGGCGAAGACGACCCCGCCGGCGGCCCACGCGGCCTCGGTCGGCGTGGGGCCGGGCCCCGGGGCGGGCGTCGGGGTCGCCGTCATGCCGGTGGACGACTGTGGGGCCTGCGGTTGCTGTGTCATGGCTGTGACCCGCCTTTCGTGGTCGATGTGCTTCGACCATCCGGCGCGGCGGGCCCGGCCACCACGGGAGTGGGCCGTACGGGTGACGCGGGGCGTGCGGCCGCGGCGCGGCGGGCCTTCACTGGAGGGACCTGCATCCGGGAGGCGAGATGACCCGCTGGACGACGGCCGCGCTGCTGACGGCCCTGGCCCTCACCGGCCTGACCGCCTGCTCCGACGACGACAGCCCCTCGTCGGTGGCGAGCAAGGTCGCGTCGGCCGCCTCCCGCGCCGGGGACGCGGTGGCCTCGGCGACGGCGGAGGCGGGCCGGCGGTTCGACGACATCAAGAACGGCGTCGACGCCAAGGACGACGTGCGGATCGGCGCGCCCACGACCGCCTCCGACGGCCGTACGGCGGTCGCGGTCACCGCCGCCAACAGGGCGGCCTCGGCGAAGTCCTTCGCCGTCCAGGTCGACTTCACCGACACGACGGGCAAGCTGCTGGACACGGTGGTGGTGACGGTGCCGGACGTCCCGGCGGGCGGCTCCGGTAAGGGCACCGCCCGCAGTACGCACCACCTGTCGGGGGACGTGCGGGCGAAGGTGTCCCGGGCGGTGCGCTACTGACGCGCCGACCGGCCCGTGGCGGGGTCAGGCCATCCAGAAGAAGACGGCCGTCATCCGCTTCTCCTCCAGCGTGCTGCCGGTGTAACCGGTCGCGCTGTGCACGAGGTTGGCGTTGTAGAGGAGCAGCCGGTTGTACTTGTGCGGTACCCGTACGTCCTCCTCGAAGGCGTCGGGCGCGACGAACCGGGTGCCGAGGGCCTCGACGAGGTTGTTGTGCGGGGCCTGCACGACGTTGCCACCGAGCCGGCCGCCGGGCAGGGACTGCCGGTAGAAGCTGGTGCCGCAGTCCTTGGGCACGCCGGGGTTGAGATACAGCACGGCGGCGTACCGGCACAGCGCCCGGGAGTCGGTGTGCGGCCGAGGCTCGCTCTCGCCCTTCCCGACGACCTGTACGCAGTTGTGGTTGAGGGTGCCCCCGCCGGGCGCCTGCTGCACCCACAGCTTCCCGGCCCCGGTCGCCTTGCGCACCAGCCGTTCCACGGTCGCGAGTTCGCCGGGTTCGAGTCCGGGCATGGCCCGCAGCCCCGGCCAGGTCTCCGAGGTGTACGGATGCCCCCGTACCCAGTCGTCCTTGGCGAGGCAGCGTTCCCGTACGGCGTCGGCGTCCGGGAGCACGTCGTCGAGCACCCAGTAGTCGCGGCCCTTGGTGGGCTTGCGGTACGGGAGGACGGGGAGGGGCCGTGGGGACCGCTGCGACCGCTGTGGCATGGACATGCGGCGAATCTAGGTCCGGGGCCCGTCAGGTCTCTCCCGCGATTTCCCCCGGAGTTCCCCGAGAACCGGTCAACGGACGGTCAACCGGCGGCCGGGCATCTGTCCTGACGGGGCGTCTGTGAGCCCGGTCATCCTCCGGAAGAGGTGATGAACAACTCCGGCCCCGCGTGCGTACTCCTGTGCGTCCGACCCGCCTCCCGGCGGGAAACCCCTACCGGGCAGGAGGCACGGTGCCACTCTCGCGCAACGCGATGGGAACGCTGTTCGTGGGCGGAGCCCTCACACTGACGCTGGGCGCGCTCGCGTACCCGTCCATGCTGGGTGTCAGTCAGGCTGCGACCGCTCAGGACAGAATCATCGCCCAGACGCAGTGGGGCCCGCTGACCGAGCAGGACCGCGACTTCGTCGTCAAGGTGCGGGCGGCCGGTCTGTGGGAGTACCCGCTGGGGCAGGTCGCCCAGCAGAAGGGGACGACCCCGGAGGTGAAGGAGGCCGGAAAGCATCTCATCGACGGACACGCGGCCCTGGACGCCGCCTGCCGCAAGATCGCCCCGATGCTCAACATCACCATCCCGAACGTGGCGAGCCCGCAGCAGGTCGGCTTCGTGAACACGATCGAGTCGAGCAGCGGCCAGCAGTTCGACACGAACTTCGCCAACATCCTGCGGGTGACGCACGGTTCGATCTTCAACGCGATCTCGAAGATCCGCTCCACCACCAAGAACTCGCTGGTGCGGTCGCTGGCCGACATGGCCAACGACACGGTGCTCGACCACATGACGGTCATGGAGAAGACCGGCTTCGTCAACTTCGACCAGGCCCTCTTCATGCAGACCACTCCGCCGAAGCTGCCGAGCAGCGACCTCACTCCGCCGGCCCCGCAACCGGGCGCACCGATGGTCGTGCTCACCCCGCCGCCGAACCCGACGTCCACGCCGCTCGCGGTCCCGGGCGAGAACGCGAACGGCGCCACCCCGGCCACGGGCGCGGGTGCGACCCCGACGCCGACCGTCGGATAGCCCTGGCCCTAGCCCAGCCAGGCCGTGGTGTCCGGTCCCAGCAGCCCGTCCTCCAACGGGCTGCTGGTCAGCAGCACCTCCCCGGCGGGCAGCGACACCGCGGTCCCCGACAGGTTGGCGACACACCGCCAGCCCTCGTGGCGGACGAAGTCCAGCACCCCGGCGGGCCCTGCGTCCGCCCAGGTGAGCTCCTCCCCCTGGAGGAGCTTGCGGCGCAGGCGCAGGGCGGTGCGGTACAGCTCCAGCGTGGAGCCCTCGACACCGTCCTGGGCCTCGACGGCGTACTCGGCGAACCACTGCGGCTGCGGCAGCCAGGCACCGCCCGCTCCGAAGCCGTACGACGGACCGCTCCTCGTCCACGGCAGCGGCACCCGGCACCCGTCGCGCCCCTTGCGGACCCGGCCCGTCTGCTCCCAGATCGGGTCCTGGAGCACCTCGACGGGCAGGTCGGCGACCTCGGGCAGCCCGAGTTCCTCGCCCTGGTAGACGTACGACGATCCCGGCAGGGCGAGCATGAGCAGCGTGGCCGCGCGAGCGCGCCGCAGGCCCTGGGAGAGGTCGATCCCGGGCGCGTGGCCGCCGGACAGCAGCCAGGCGTTCTCGTCGGTGCCCGGCGGGAGCACCAGGCGCGAGGCGTGCCGTACGACGTCGTGGTTGGAGAGCACCCAGGTGGCCGAGGCGTGGGCCGCGCGGGCGGTGGCGAGGGAGTCGGCGATGACCTGGCGCAGCTCGTCGGCGTCCCAGGGCGTCTGGAGGTACTCGAAGTTGAAGGCCTGGCCGAGTTCGTCCGCGCGGGCGTACAGCGCGCGGCGGACGTCCGGGACCCAGGCCTCGGCGACGGCCGTGCGGGGCGGGGTGTAGGAGTCGAGGATCGTGCGCCAGTCGCGGTAGATCTCGTGGACCTCGTCGCGGTCCCAGTAGGGGTGGCCGCCGGGCGGCAGGAGGTGCAGGGCCTCCTCCGCGACGCCGGGCAGTTCGCCGAGGTCGCGCAGCGGCTCGGTCAGGTCCTTGGCCAGGGCGTGTGCCACGTCCACGCGGAAGCCGTCGACCCCGCGGTCGGACCAGAAGCGCAGGGTGGTGCGGAAGTCCTCGCGGACCTCGTCGTGGGACCAGTTGAGGTCGGGCTGCTCGGGGGCGAACAGATGCAGGTACCACTGCCCGTCGGCGACCCGCCGCCAGGCGCTGCCGCCGAAGACGGACTGCCAGTCGGTGGGCGGGAGTTCGCCGTGCGCGCCCCGGCCGTCCCGGAAGACGTACCGCTCGCGCGCCGCGGACCCGGGTCCTGCGGCAAGGGCCTCCTGGAACCACACGTGCTGGTGGGAGGTGTGGTTGGGGACGAGGTCGACGATGACCTTCAGGCCGAGCCGGTGAGCCTCGGCGACCATGGCGTCGAAGTCGTCGAGCGTTCCGAGGCGCGGGTCGACGTTCCGGTAGTCGGCCACGTCGTAGCCGCCGTCGGCGAGTTCGGAGGGGTAGAAGGGGCTCAGCCACAGGGCGTCGGCGCCGAGGGCGGCCAGGTGCGTGAGGCGCTCGGTGACGCCCCTGAGGTCCCCGAGGCCGTCACCGTCGGCGTCGGCGAAGCTGCGGGGGTAGACCTGGTAGACGACGGCCTGCCGCCACCAGTTCGGGTCGTTGCTGGAGAGATCGGGCGAGGGGTCGGGCGTGGTGGTGCGGGCGGTCACGCGGGCTCCTCTGCAGGGCGGGTGCGACAGGTACGGCCCATCAGGGCGACAAAGGGGATATCTGTCCACGTCGACGGAAAAGAGAACCTGGATTTTGCGGAGTGAAGCGTTCCTTGTGTGTCGAATTTGTGATGGCCGCTGAACCGCTCCCGTATCACCGCAGGTTGACAGCATTCCGCAAGGAGATCCACGATGTGCAAACACCGTGGCCCATGGGACCAATGGGCCCAGTGTTTCTAATGTTTGCTGTTACCACTCACTCTCATCCTGACGGGATACGTATGTCCATAGCGAGACGTGTCACCATGCGGCGCCTGTTGGGGACGGGCGCCGCGACGCTCGCCTTCTCCGCCGCCCTCGCCTCCGTCGCCTCGGCCACCGACTGCCCCGGCGGCAAGGGCTGGCAGGACGGCGGAAGCTACAAGCCGGGTACGGGCGCCGGCTCGAAGACCGAGACCGACCGCTGCGAGTTCTCCCTCGACGGCAAGAACTTCTTCGCCTCGGTCAAGGTCGACGACCTGAACCTGAAGCCGACCGACGACGGCAAGGTGCACGTCAAGGTCCGCGCGGCGGGCGACGCGTCCACCTGCACCGCCTCTCTCGCGTCCTACCGCGCGCACGGCCCGACGTTCGCCACCTCCGGCGAGCAGGTCTTCCACGACTTCGACACCGTGACCGTCAAGGCCGGCTCCGTCGACTCCCTCGACATCTCGATCCCGGACGCCGGCTGCTACGCGCAGATCGACCTCTACCGGGGCAACACGAAGTTCGACGGCAACCTCGACGCCAAGGACGGGCTTCCGCACGGCGACCTCCCCAAGGGCCCGGACCACCCGGTCATCAAGGACAAGCTGATCGCGGCCTGGAACGGCGGCACGAAGGACTGCACGACCACGCAGACCACGCCTCCGGCGACCCCGCCGGCCTCGGAGACCACTCCGCCGGCCTCGGAGTCGACCCCGCCGGCCTCCGAGTCCACGCCGCCGGCGTCCGAGAGCACGCCCCCGGCCTCCGAGACCCCGGGCACCCCGACCCCGTCCGCCTCGGAGTCCACCACGGCTCCGGCCGTCCCCACCCCGAACGGCGGCGGTGACAACCTCGCCGAGACCGGCGCCAGCAGCAACACCCCGCTGATCGCGGGCGGTGCGGCGGTGCTGCTCGCGGGTGGCGCGGGCATCGTGCTCGCCACGCGTCGCCGCAAGGCTTCGCGCGCCTGACCTTGCACCTGACCCTTTCCGAGGGGCCGTCCCACCGTTCGCGGTGCGGGCGGCCCTTCTCGGTTCAGTGCAGGATGGGCCGGTAGACGAGCTCCTGGATGTTCCTGTCGAGCGTCCGGCTCTCCAGCAGCTCCAGGTCGAAGTCCTCCGCGCCCCGGAAGACGGGGTCCAGCCCGGTCCGGCCGGTGATGACGGGAAAGACCGTCACCTGCACACGGTCGACCAGGCCTGCGGCCATCAGGGCCCGGTTCATCGCCAGGCTGCCGTGCGAGCGCAACGGCACGTCGGACTCCTTCTTGAGCCGCGCGACGACGTCGAGGGCGTCCCCGCTCACCACGCTCGCGTCCGGCCAGCCGAGAGAGTCCTCCAGCGTGGACGACACCACCGTGGTCGGCAGGTTCCTCATCCGGGTGACCCAGGGGTCCCGCACGTCGTCCCCCTCACTGCTCTCGGCCAGCATCCGCGCGAAGGCCCGGAAGGTGGTGGCCCCGAAGACCATCCGCTGCTCCGCGCCGTACAGGGCGAGGCGGTGGTCGAGCAGCTCGGGGCCCTGCTTGCCCCAGTAGCCGCTCCAGTCGCCGCCGGCGGCGCCGTAGCCGTCGAGGCTGGAAAAGACGTCGAAGGTGTAGGTGGCGGTCATGTCGTTCTCCGGTCCTCTCGAGGGGCTTCCGTCGTTCCGGTAGACCCGGCACCTCTCCGGAACTCATCGCCGTGCCCGTGATGGCCCAATAAATCGAACACATGATTGAATCCCGGCATGCGATCGTTCCCCGACGACCTGGCCCGGGCACAGCGTGAGTGGAGTGCCACCTACCGGCAGCTCGCCGAGCGCCCCGGCCGTACCGAGCTGCGCCGCCGCCTGCACCGGCTCTCGGTCCAGCTGTTCTTCCACCCCTACTGGCAGCAGCGGCGCCCCCGCCCTGCGGAGTGGTGGGAGCTTCGTGACCTGGGGCGCCGCGGCAACGACGTGCGCGAGCGGTCGCACTCATGACGGACCGAAGTGCGGGACCCTACGTCCCGGACGATCCTGAGGACATGTCCGGACCGATCCGCGTGATCGTGCACCCCCCGTCCCCCACCGGCGGCCGCCGCGTCCGCGTGGACGGCGAGATCCTCGGCCTGGCCCACAACCTGACCGACGTGGCGGAGTTCCTCCGGCGGGCGGGCCTGGAGATCGACGCGGCGGAGGTGGCGCAGTCGCCGTGGATCGAGTGGAAGGGGGGTGGGCCGGAGCGGTGGGGGGTGGAGGGGTGACGCGGGTGGCTGGTCGGGAGCGCGCGCCGAGCCACGACGAGTTCACCGCAGGCCCCAGCGGACGCAGCGGCTGCTGAGCCGCCCCGGACGGTACGAGGCGGCGCACCTGCCCCAGGTGCGCGCGCGGCGGGGGCGCGAGTGCGGCGTCGACGACGCCGAGCGCCTGCACCAGGCGGAGAAGCACAGCCGGTGATCCACCTGCTCCACACGTCCGGCCGGGTCCGGCTGCTGCGGGATCCAAAGCTGCAAGCGGCCTGGTACGCGGAGAGGTTCACCGGCCTCCACCGATGTGTCGGTGCCGAAGAACGCGGGCGCTGGACCGGCTCGTCCGAGGACTGCCCCTCGGCCTCAGGACACCTGCTCCAACAACCCCCGCACCGCCTCGTCCACCACCCGGTACCGCACCACCCGCCCCTCCTTCTCCCCCGCGACCACCCCCGCCGCCCGCAGCAGCCGTAGCGCCTGCGAGACGGCGGGGTCGTTCATGCCGGTCGCGATCGCGAGGTCGGAGACGGCCAGGGGGCCGGTGCGGTGCAGGGCGAGCAGCAAGGACAGGCGGTTCGGGTCGGCGAGGAGGGCGAAGCGGTCGGACCAGGTGCGGACGTGTCCCGGGTCGCCGATCGCGGCGATGGCGTCGCACACCCGGTGTCCGTCGATCGTGCGGCGGTCGGCTCGGTCGGCCGGGACGAGGTGCATGGCGCTCATCCTCGCAGGCGGCCCCGTGTGATCTTCCATACCTGCGCAGGTGTGCAGCTATGCAGGAGCCCCCGCTCCCGCCTACGGTGGGCGGGCCGTGGTGCTCGGGAAACCGGTGACGACCCCTCAAAGGTCCATGCCGGTGCGGCCCTCGCCACTGTGATCGGGGAGTTTCCCTCCCACGTCCCTCGCGGGACAGTCACTGGCCGTCACCATCAGGCCGGGAAGGCGGGCAGGGAAACGCACGACCCGTAAGCCAGGAGACCGGCCACGGCAGCTCACGCGTTCATCCACGAGGTGCTGGAGTGACCACCGTATGACCGATCCTGCGCTGCCCGAGACCACCGCCTCCTCCCTCCGCTGGCGGCGCGAGGACACCGTCAAGACGGCCGGTCTGATGGCCGCGATAGCCGCCCTGCACGTCGTCGCCTTCGGCATCCTCTTCCTGCTCGTCGTCCCGGAGCACTACGAGGTGGGCGACAGGGCCTTCGGCATCGGACTCGGCATCACCGCCTACACCCTCGGTATGCGGCACGCCTTCGACGCCGACCACATCGCCGCGATCGACAACACCACGCGCAAGCTGATGGCGGACGGCAAGCGGCCGGTGTCCGGCGGGTTCTGGTTCGCGCTCGGGCACTCCAGTGTCGTGGTCGTGCTCGCCGCGCTGATCGCCGGCGGCACCCAACTCGCGGGCAAGGTCATGAACGAGGACTCACGTACCCACCAGGTCCTCGGATTTCTCGGTACGACGGTCTCCGGGTCGTTCCTCTACCTCATCGCCGCCCTCAACCTGGTCGCCCTCATGGGCATCCTGAAGGTCTTCCGGGCGATGCGGGAGGGGACGTACGACGAGAAGGAACTGGAGCAGCATCTCGACTCGCGCGGGTTCATGAACCGGATCCTCGGGCGGCTCACCAAGTCCATCACCCGGCCGGGGCAGATGTTTCCGCTGGGCTTCCTGTTCGGGCTCGGCTTCGACACGGCCACGGAAGTGACCCTGATGGTGATGGCCGGGTCGGGTGCGGCCGCGGGTCTTCCCTGGTACGCCATCCTCTGCCTCCCCCTCCTCTTCGCCGCCGGCATGAGCCTGTTCGACACCCTCGACGGCACGTTCATGAACTTCGCCTACCAGTGGGCCTTCTCCAACCCCGTCCGCAAGGTCTTCTACAACCTCGCCATCACCGGGCTGTCCATCGCGGTCGCCTTCTTCATCGGCACGATCGAGCTCGTCGGCGTCCTGCACGACAAGTTCGACCTCACCGACGCCCTCACCACCTGGATCGCCGACATCGACCTCGACAACGTCGGCTACGTCATCGTCGGCCTGTTCGTGGCGGTGTGGGCGGCGGCGATCGCCTACTGGCGGCTCGCGAAGGTGGAGCAGCGGTGGGGCGTCAGCAGTTCCTGAGGGACCGGACGGGGCTCGGTGACTAGACCCCCTCCACCGCCGTCAGCCACAGCTTCACGTACCGCTCCACATCCACGTCCAACCCCACGTCCACGAGGGTCACTTCACGCTCGCCCTCGTGGATCTCGGACTCCCCGGGACGGCGGCGGCGGTCGACCACGGTCTGGCCGCGGGTCGGGCCCGGGGCCAGGCTCACCTCCACCGGCAGGAGTTCGGTGGTCAGCCCGTCCGGGTCGACGACCGCACAGACCGCGCCCGCGTCGCCGAGGCCGCCCGTGGGGGTGGGATCACCGGAGGTGGCCGGGTCGCGGTGGGCGAGGAGTTCCCCGGCCATCCGCAGGCTGGGCTCCGAACTCGCCCGCAGCCGCTGGACGTCGGCGGCGGGGACGACGACCCGCTCGAAGACGTCCAGGCCGTACATCGTGATCGGCACCCCGGCGGTGAGCAGCACGGCGGCCGCCTCCGGATCGTGCCAGACGTTGAACTCCGCGACGGGCGTGGCGTTCCCGGTCGCCACCGCACCGCCCATGAACACGATCCGCTCGATGTTCCGCACCACGTCGGGATGGGTGCGGAGCAGCAGGGCGATGTTCGTCAGCGGCGCGGTGGGGATGAGGGTGACCGGCGTCGGGGAGGCAAGGATCTCCCGCCTGAGCAGGGTCACCGCGTCCACGTCGACCGCGACCCGGGTCGGCGCGGGCAGCCCAAGGTCGCCCATGCCGTCGAGGCCGTGCACGTGGTGCGCGGCGCGCACGGGCTCGATCAGCGGCCGCGCGGCACCCCGGGCGACGGGGATGTCCCCGGCCCCGGCCTGTTCCAGAACGGTCAGCGTGTTGCGGACGACGCCGTCGACGTCGGTGTTCCCGGCGACACAGGTGACCGCGCGCAGGTCGATGCCTGGATGCCGTACGGCGAACAGCAGGGCCAGGGCGTCGTCGACACCGGTGTCGCAGTCGATGATCACCGGGATGGGCTGACCGGTCACGGCGGGGATCCTTTCCTCACTGGCGTACGTCACTGAAGTACGTCACCGAAGTACGGGTCCGACGTACGGGTCCGACGTACGGGTCCGACCTTACGCAGCCGCCCAGAGTTCGGCCCCGCGATCACCGGCCCGGGCACCGATCCGTTCCAGCAGCTCGTCGACCGGCACGGCTCCCGGCCTACGGCCGTCCCGCAGCCGTACGGCCGCACAGCCGGCGTCGGCCTCCCGCTGCCCGATCACCGCCTGGTACGGCACGAGGCGCGCGGCGCGGACGCGGGCGCCGAGGGTGCCGTGGCCGGGGCCCGAGAGTTCGGCCCGGATGCCGCGCGCTTCGGCCCGCCGTACGAGGTCATGGGCCCGTTCCTCCTGTTCCTCCGCCACCGGCAGGATTACCAGCTGCACGGGGGCGAGCCACACAGGGAAGGCGCCGCCGTGCGCCTCGATGAGATGGGCGACCGCCCGCTCCACGCTCCCGATGATGCTGCGGTGGACCATCACCGGCCGGTGCTTGCGGCCGTCGCGGCCGATGTAGTGGAGGTCGAAGCGTTCGGGCTGGTGGAAGTCGATCTGGACGGTGGAGAGAGTGGATTCCCGTCCTGCCGGGTCGCTGATCTGTACATCGATCTTGGGCCCGTAGAAGGCGGCCTCGCCCTCGACGGACTCGTACTCGATGCCGTCCAGGACCTCTTCGAGGAGGGCGGTGGCGCGGCGCCACAGTTCCGGGTCGGGGACGAACTTTCCATCGCCGTCGCCGGGGAGGGACAGCCGGTACCTGGCCGCCCGGATGCCGAGGTCGTCGTAGGCGCGCCGGATGAGTGCGAGGGCGGCGCGGGCCTCGGCCACGGCCTGCTCCGGGGTACAGAAGATGTGGGCGTCGTTGAGCTGGATGGAACGGACGCGGGTCAGACCGCCGAGGACGCCCGACAGCTCCGAGCGGTACATGCCGCCCAACTCGGCGAACCTGAGCGGCAGTTCACGGTAACTGTGGGACCGTGACCGATAGATGAGGGCGTGGTGCGGACAGAGGCTGGGCCGCAGCACGACCTCCTCGCCCTCGCCCTCGCCGCCGCCCAGCCGCATCGGCGGGAACATGTCGTCGCTGTAGTGGTCCCAGTGCCCGGAGATCTCGTACAGCTCCCGCTTCCCGAGCACGGGCGAGTACACGTGCCGGTACCCGGCGGCCCGCTCGGTCTCCCTGACGTACTCCTCCAGCACATGCCGTACGACGGCCCCGTCGGGCAGCCAGTACGGCAGCCCCGCGCCCATCAGCGGATCGGTGTCGAACAGATCGAGCTCACGGCCGAGTCGGCGGTGGTCGTGCATCGGCTTCATGGGGGGTCTCCCTCGCTCATCGTGGGGCGAGGAACCGACGGGAACAACAAAACCCCGGGGCACTCGCCCCGGGGCTTCGGACTGCGTCAGCTGTCAGCGCGCCGGGACCTGCTCCGGCGTCGTCGTGATCGACGGGATGGCGATGGCTTGGGCACGCTGCATGGGGTGAGGGTAGGGGGAGGGGTGGGGGTGGGGCGAAGGGTTTTTCGGTGCGGTGGGGTGGGGTGGGGTGGGGCGACCTGTTGGGGCGTACCCGCGGCTGCTGCCGTCGTGCGAAGCGGGTCAGGTCAGTCAGGGGTGGGCCTCGTGCAGGGACCGTATGAAGGTGGTCCAGGTGTCTGGGACGACCTGGAGTATCGGTCCGTCGGGGGTCTTGGAGTCGCGGACGGCGATGGTGCCGGGGCGATTGCGGGCGACTTCGACGCACTCGCCGTGCGCGTCGCCGCTGCTGTGGGTGGACTTCCTGAACTCGTAGTCGGACACGGGCCCTACATCTCCTTGCGGATGCTGTCGATGAGTCTTACGGAGTTGCTGTGCGCGAGTCCGAGCCGCGTGATCCGATCGAAGGTCGCGTTGTGATGTGCGGCGTCAGTCTCGCTCTCCAACCAGACCTTCGTCGACGAAGTATCCACCTGTACGACGTCCAGAGCACCGGGCTCAGCGAAGGAGACGACGGTGAAGGCACAGGTCATCCCGGGGTGGGCACCAGCGATGAACGGGACCAACTGGACCCGCACGTTGGGCAGGTGCGCCGCCTCCAGCAGATGCTCCAGCTGAGCCCGCATGACATCCCGGCCACCGACCAGTTGACGCACGGCCCCCTCGTGAAGCAACGCCCAAAGCTGTAGCGGGCGTTCGCCGCCCAGCCTCGCCTGCCGGGCCATCCTCGCCTCGACGAAGGTCTCGATCTCGTCGAGGTCGTCCCAGGATCCGTTCCCGACCGCGAGAGCACGGGCATAGTCGGCGGTCTGCAAAAGGCCGGGCACAAAGGTGAGTTGCCAGGTTCGGAGTTCCGTGGCGATGTCCTCCAGGGCCACGTACTCGATCTGGGCCGTCAGCTGCGGGTACCGGTTCCACCAGCCCTTTGCCTTACGCCGTTCCCGATCCGCCTTGGCGAGCGCGAGCAGCTTGCCGATAACTGTCTCGTCGGTCTCGCCGTACAGATGAGACAAGGCCCTGATGTCGGGATCGCGCAACGGCACCTGCCCGCGCTCGATCTTCGCCACCTTGGTGACGGACGCGGTCAGAGCTTCGGCGGCATGTGTCTGCCGGAGATCACACGCCTCTCGCATCCGCAGCAGCTCACCACCGAGCCGTCGCCCCAGAACGGTAGTAATGGTCTTCCCACGGTCGGGGTTCCTGCCTGCCACGCGTACTCCCCTTCACCAGGGCCAGCAATATTTCTGTCCTGTTCGATTGCTGGCCAATTCCCCTAGAGGCTACCGTCAGTACTCGATCAGCCACTCAGGGAAACCAGTTGGCGGAAGTGCACCGTGCTGCCCGCACGGCGGAGCCACCTCAACTCCCCCACACCCCGGAGGATCCCGTGACCGACTCCTGCCCTCCCGGCCCACCCAAGTCCTACGCCCGTTACGACGAGGCCAGCTACATCCCGTACCCACGCAGCATCCCCCTCGCCAGGAGACGCGTCGCCGAACTCACCGTCGACTGGGGACACCCGGCCCTCGCCGGCGACGCGGCGCTGCTGGCAAGCGAGTTGTGCACGAACGCCCTGCTGCACGGCTGCCTACGAGACCGCCTCTTCCGCGTCGAGACGACCCTCACCGACACCGCACTCCGGATCGCGGTGACCGACCCGAGAGGAGAACGCCTCCCCGGCTCCCGACCGTCCCACCCCGACGACCAGTTCGGCCGAGGCCTGCTCATCGTCCGCGTGCTGGCCGGTCGTTGGGCGGTGGAAAGACTCACGGTCGGCAAGACGGTATGGGCGGAACTGGACCTCCCGAAGACGCGCGGTGCGTAGCCACACAGAGGCGACGAGAGCCACGGCCTGGCGTTGGCCTTCTGTCCACAGGTCGTCGCGTTGTCGGTAGCGGACAACGACGGCACGGGAACGGCACCCAAGATCCTGGGCATGGTCGATACGACACCCGGGCGATGGAAGCCCCTTCGTGTGAGGGGCGTGTGGATCAGAGAAACTTACGCCCCTTGCGTGGCCTCTTCCCAGGTCGAAATCATTAGCAGGGTCTCCGTGAGCATGCTTTCCGGAGCCGTTGCAGTACAGCAATCATCATGGCCTCAGCTGACTGCCGACAACCGGAGACAGCCGCCTGACCAGTCCACCAGAGCTCAATAGCCACCCAGCAGAGAGTTCGGGACAAAGAGGTTGCGCCGCTAAGGTGCGCGGCATGACCGACGACGCCCTGGCTTGTCCTGAGTGCAGCCGGCCCCTGGCTGCGGGCGGTCTCGTGCTGTCCAGGCGAGACGACGGCCAGAGGGTGTGCCGCTCTCTGTGGCGATGTGCTGCCTGGCACACCTGGTGGCGGTGGACGGATCGGCCAGAGGAACCGTTGGAAGTCTGCGCAGCTCCGGAGCTGTTCCGTTGACAACCAACTACCGCTGGACCAGTCGACGAAGGCAGCTACTGGCGAGCGTAGATTGAACTCCTAAGCTTGTTCATTATCTTCGGACTTGAACGAGGCCAGGGTGCGGGTCGGCCAGCGGTATCAGGGCTGGCCGTCTCTCTACGATGTCGCCATGCCGATCTCTGGGCGGGAACAGCCGCTGATACGCGTTCTGTATGACGAGTCCCGCCATGACCTGCGGGATCCGGCTCATCCGCGTCCCGTCCGTCTCTACCTATGGGAGCCGGAGCATCCGCTGGCCGTACCCGCCCCGCTGGTCGTTGTCTCGCATGGCACCGGGGGCTCGGGCGGCGACATGGAGTGGCTGGTGCGTCCGCTGCGCGAGGCGGGATTCCGGGTGATGGCCCTTGACCACCACGGCAACAACTTTGTCGACGGTTACGAGCCTGAGGGGTTTCTCCACGTGTGGGAACGGCCCCGGGACGTCTCCTTCGCCCTCGACGCGCTCGCTCGGGAACAGCCCCTCGGTCCGGTCGGCGCAGCAGGTTTCTCCCTCGGCGGCTATACGGCGGCGGCGCTTGCCGGGGCCCGCGTCGATCCGCAGATCGCGTGGGCCGTGCTGTCGGGGGCGGTGCCCTTGCCTGGCATACCCGAATTCCCCGGCGTGCTGGAGGCGCTGCGGAAGAAATATCCGGAAGACGAGTCGTCGCGGCTTGTGCTGGATGGCGCTGGAGCAGACCTCTTGGATTCCCGGATGCGAGCGGTCTTCCAGGTGGCCCCAGGCGTCGGCGGTTTCGTGACCCCGGAAAGTCTGGCAACCGTGCAGGTGCCGGTGGAGATCCGCTGGGGAGGGGCGGACACGGTCAACCCGTATGAAGTCGATACCAGGCCGTACCTGGAGCACATTCCCACGGCGAATGGCCGATCGGCAGGCCCCGACGTTCGCCACGACGACTTCTTCGCGCCGGAACCTGCTGACCCGACCGTCCGGGTCCGGGTTGGCAGGGAGGCGACCACCTTCTTCCTGCAGCACCTTGGCTGACCCCGCGCGGTGCACAGTTCGGGACCCCGGTTCTGTCCCTACCTCGAACAGCGTCCCGAACTGTGTCGCTCACCTGGGAGTTCGCGGGACGTGGGGGCGTCCTTCGCCTGATCGTGTGTTCCGACCAAGGAATGCACGTGACCGAGACGAAGGCCGTGATGGTGAGTGTGCTGGCTGAAGGGCTCCGACAGGAGGCGTTCGCGGAAACGTCACGCTTCCGAGGCGAGTTCTACGAGTGTCTGACCGCCCGGCGGGATGAGTTGTTCGAGTTGGTGGACGCGGTGCTGTGTGCGGATGGCCCGGTGAAATCGCCGGTGGATCTGACGCTGGTGCCCGAGCATCGTCGTGGGCACGGCGCGTTGTACGGAGCCCTCAACCGCGGCCGGATCAACGTCGACCGGTTGCGGGCCCTGCTGGCCGACATGTCCCTGCCGCGCTTCGACGGCGGGCGCCTCGTGCTCGCGGTCGACGTGTCACCGTGGCTGCGCTCGGACGCGGCGTGCTCGGCGGACCGGTTGTTCTGCCATGTCTACGGGCGGGCGAAGTCCGCCTCCCAATTCATCCCGGGCTGGCCCTACTCCTTCGTCGCTGTTCTGGAGCCCGGGGCCACCTCATGGACCGGGATCTTGGACGTGGTCCGGCTCGGGCCCGAGGACGATGCGACCGCGGTCACCGCCGTCCAGCTCCGCGCCGTGGTGGAGCGGCTCATCGCAGCCGGCCAGTGGACGCCTGGAGACCCGGACATCACGATCGTCATGGACGCCGGCTACGACGTCACCCGCCTGGCCTGGGTCCTGCGCGCTCTGCCCGTCGAGCTGGTCGGGCGGATCCGCTCGGACCGTGTGATGCGCTGTCCGGCGCCCTCGCGTGAGGAGTTCCATCGCGCCCATCCCCGCGCTGGCCACCCGCCCAAGCACGGGCCGGAGTTCCGCTTCGCCAAACCGGAGACCTGGCCCGAGGCGGCGATCACCACGGCCACCGGCACCGTGAACTACGGCAAGACCGAAACCCAGGCGTGGGACCGGGTCCACCCGCGACTGACCCACCGCTCGGCCTGGCTGGAGCACGACGGTGAACTCCCCATCGTCGAGGGCACCTTGGTCCGCCTCAAGGTCGAGCACCTCTCCAAGGACCGGGAAGCCCCGCCGGTCTGGCTATGGTCCTCGAAGACCGGAGCCGCCCCGGCGGACGTGGACCGCTGGTGGCAGGGGTTTCTGAGGCGCTTCGACCTGGAGCACACCTTCAGGTTCAAAAAACAGACTCTCGGCTGGACCACCCCGAAACTGCGTACACCCGAGGCCGCGGACCGCTGGACCTGGCTCCTGGTCGTTGCGCACACCCAGCTCCGCCTCGCCCGGCCACTGGCCGCCGACCTCCGTCGGCCCTGGGAGAAGCCAGCCAAGCCCGAACGCCTCACCCCGGCCCGGGTCCGCCGCGGGTTCAGGAACATCCGAGCCCACCTCCTCTGCCCCGCCCGTGTTCCCCAACCTCGTGGTACCGGTCCCGGACGGCCACCTGGCACCAAGAACCGCCGTCCCGCACCCCGCTACGACGTGGGCAAGACCGTCAAACGCCCTGAGACGCTCAAGGCCATCGGCAGACCCGGTAGATCCTGGTAGATAAAGAACAAGCTAAGAAGATGTCTCAGTTGGCGTTGGAGCCCTGCCTACAACTCGTACCAATCATTCAATTCACCAGGCGTCCCTGTCTGGATGAAGTCGTGAACGATGTCCCAGGCATGATCCATGGACAGTGCGACGTCTGCGGTGAACACGTGTAGTTCGTCCATGATCACCACTTCGACCTCAGCGCTCGGTGCCACGCAATCATCGCCTCCACGAAGAGACACTCCGCCAGAGTCGTCGAAGAGGTGAAGGACAGCGTGATCTCCTTTGAAGCCCAGAGCCAAGTAGGGGAGATCGCCGTCTGGCCGCCGGATCTCAAGGTAGCCCTGGCCGAGGCCGGTTCCGAGGGCCTTGATGTGAGCCTCAAGGTCCTGGACATTCGAGTGCCGTTCGAGCCCTGAGAAGAAGCCGGTCTCCAGTGCCGTCGCCGCCCACACCACGTTCATTCCTGCTCCTCCCGTCCTCGTCACGCTACCTGGCCCTCTTCCCTGCCGCTTTCAGGAATGTCCGCCCTGTGCACATCGGCGGTAGCAGATGAGGGCACTGGCCAATCCAACGAAGGCGAGGAAGTGTTCAGCCTTCCGTTCACAGCGACGATGCAGTCGGCGGCAGCCGTTCAGCCATGACATCGTGCGCTCAACCACCCAGCGATGCCGCCCCAAACGAGCCGACGACTCGACACCGCGGCGGGCAATCCGAGGCACTATCTGCCGTCGCCGTAGCCAGTTACGCAAGTGGTCGAAGTCATAGCCCTTGTCTGCGTGCAGTTTGGCGGGCCGCCGACGGCGGGGACCGTATCGCGAACGGATCGGCGGGATGCCGCGCATGAGCGGGATCGTAGGCCCGACGGCCAGATGTGGGACTGGGACCCCAACCCGTGCTGCATCCGCACCGCGTGCGGGCCGACTCCGGATGCCACAACCCGTGAGGCCGAAGGCTTTCGGCAGGTGGCCGGTGAGTCCAACTCGGTTGACATGGTGGTGCCGCTGTGAGGTGATCCATGCTCCGTGATCCTGTGGGGGAGTTGCCTTGTCGTACGTAGCCGTGACGCTTGCTGGTGCCGATACGCCGGGAGAACATCTGCGACTGGGGGCCTTCACGGCCATGGCCGCGGTCTTCTTCATATGGCTCGGGCGACGGCAGCTCAGCACGGGGCGGCACGCGCTGGCGCACAACGAGACGATGAGAAGCGCCGATCGGCTGATCCCGCCGCCGCCCCCGAGTCACGGATACCGCACAGGCGGGCGCGTGTACATCGTCGTTGGCTGCGTCTTCCTCCTTCCGGCCGTGTTCAACCTCGTGTCCGCGATCCTTGGCATCGTCGGATGAGCGGTCGGGGGCGGCGGGGAATCATGGCCACCTGTCGAAGGCCGGCAATCGTCTGGACGCCGTCACGGATCTGATGGGACCCGCGATCGGTGTCATGCCGCTGGCCGTAGGCCCATCGCGGGAGCGGCACTGCTCGTGATCAATCTGTGGGTGGCCTGGCGTCGTCGGAGCTGCTGGAGAGCCGGACGCGGTGGTGACATCCAGGAGCTCATCCATCAGCCCACCCTTCACTGGCGAGGCCCGGCGCCCTCGGCCTGCCCGGTGCGGGCGCTCGCCCCGCGCACCACAACCACCGCCGCCAAGGCGACCGCCAAGCCCGCTGCGGTCTGGACGGTGAAGGGCTCGCCGAACATCACGGCGCCCCAGACCGCGGTGACCGGGGCCATCAGGAACATGAGGGTGTTGACCTCCGTGACTCCGGAGCGCTGGAGGACGAGCCAGTAGAGGCCGTAGCCGCCGAGGGTGGAGAGGGTCACCAGCCAGAGCGTCGCCAGCCAGAAGGAGCCGGTGGTGGGCGGGGTCGCGGTGCCGGTCGCGAGGGCGGCGGTCGTGAAGACGACGGCGCTGGTGGCGCAGTGGACGGTCATCGACACGGCCGGGGTCACCGGGGTGCGGGAGCGGCGGTCGAGGAAGGTGGCCGCGACCAGCGAGAGCATCCCGGCGAACGGGACGAGGTAGGTCCACCAGGCCACGCCCGTGGTCGCCGCCGCGTCGGCCGTGGTGACCAGGGCGACCCCGGCGAGGCCCACGCACAGTCCGAGCCACTGCCGGGCCGAGACGTACTCGCGCAGCAACGGGCCGGCGAGGGCTCCGGCGACCAGCGGCTGGGTGCCGTCGATCAGGGCCGTCGTACCGCTGGAGACGCCGAGCTGGATGGCGTAGTAGACGGTGAGCAGGTAGCCGCTCTGGGAGAGCAGTCCGATCAGGGCCTGGCGGGCGAGGTCGCGGGGTGCCAGGGCACGCCAGGGGGCGCGGCCCCGCCGGACGGCCACCACGGTGAGGACGGCCGCCAGCGGGAGGAAGCGCCACATCAGGAGCGTCATCGCACCGGCGTCCTGCGTGCCGAGCTTGGCGCCGACGAATCCCGAGCTCCAGCACACCACGAAGGCGGCGGAGAGCAGGACGTTCATGAGAGTCACCACCCGTGACTAGACAGATCTGTATACCTCCTTGCGTCGGCCACTATACAGATCGGTATAGTCGGCAGGGTGGGAGACAACGGTGCACGGCAGGTACGGCGGATCAGCATGACCCCGGGTGCGCGGCGCGCCCTCGCGGCGGCGTCCCGGCTGTTCTACGAGCGGGGCATCCACGCGGTCGGCGTGGACCTGATCGCCGCCGAGGCCGGGGTGACGAAGAAGACGCTGTACGACCGGTTCGGCTCCAAGGAGCAGATCGTCGTGGAGTACCTCGCCGAACGGGACGAACGCTGGCGGGCGTACGTCATGGAGCGGCTGGAGGCGGCGGGGCCGGGGGCCGTCGACCGGGTCCGCGCGGTCTTCGACGCCTCCCGGGAGTGGATGGACGACAACAGCCCCAAGGGGTGCGCCATGGTCAACGCCCACGCCGAGATCAGCGACCCCGCCCATCCGGCGTACGCGATCATCGCCGGCCAGAAGGCGTGGATGCTCCGCCTCTTCACCGACCTGGCCCCCGACCGGGCCCGCGCCCTCATGCTTCTCCACGAGGGCGCACTGGTCGCCCACGGACTGCGCGTCTTCGCCGACCCGATCGCGGTCGCCCGCGAGGAGGCGACCGCGCTGGTCGGGGGCGCGCAGGGATCGTAGACGCGGCTCGGCTCCGGGTACCGATCCCAGCACGTAACCCATACGGCCCGGACCACTGGTGGCCTCCGCGAACCCGGTGATCACTGGAGGCATGACCCCGCCCCGCGCCGCCGCCCGTGCTCTCGCCCTCTGTGGGCTCCTCGCCGCCACCGCCTGTTCCGCTCTGTCCACCCCGCCCACCGCTCCCAGGCCGCCGATCACACGGCCCACCAGCGCGCCGCCGCCGTCCCCGAAGACGTCTGCCGCCCCCTCCTCCGCCCTCACCGAGGCCATGGCGCAGGCCGCGCTCGTCACGGACGCGGACCTCGGTGAGCCCTGGACGCCGACCCAGGGGGTGGCCACCTGGCACGACGGCGTGCTGAAGGCGAAGGCCGACAAGCGGGAGTGTCAGCGGCTGCTGGACGCGCTGTACGCGGACGAGTTGTTCGGGGCCGATGCCCAGCCCCGTGCGGTCGTCGGCATGGACGACGAGTGGAACAAGGCGCAGATGCGGTATCAGGTGCTCGCGCGTCCGCCGGCGGAGATCGACAAGACCTTGGCCTGGCTGAAGGAACTGCCGCGGACGTGCGCGCAGTTCGGGGCCACCACGACCACGGGGGCCGTCTTCGGGGTGCAGGTCACCGAGGCGCCGTTGCCGGAGGTGGGGAACGGCCGGCAGGGGCTGCGGGTGTGGCTGACCGGACAGTCCCCGGACGGTGAGCCGACGACACTCACGCTGGACGTCGCCGCCGTCCGTGTGGGGGAGGACGCGATCAGTGTGACGAACGGCGGCTTCGGTGACGTACAGACGCAGGCCACGCAGGCCGCCGTACAGCTGGGGGCCGAACGGCTGACGGAGATCAGGAAGCAGGGGCGGGTGGAGATCTGAGCGGTCCGTCCCGGGGCGGTCCCCGGGGCGGGGCCGGGTCCGTCCGGGGCGGGGCCGGGTCAGTCCCCGGGTCGGGGTCGGGGCGGGGCCGGTCCCCGGGGCGAGCCGGGTCGGTGTGCCGGGTCCGTTTCGGGATCGGTGCCGGGTCGGTCCCCGGGGCGGGGCCGGATCGGCGCCAGGTCCGTCACGGGCGGGGCCGGGTCAGTCCCGGTCGAACCGCTTCAGGTGCCAGACGACGTCGTGCGCCACCTCGGGCGCGGTGCGGCTGTCCGCGAAGGCGTCCGCGCGCAGCCGGGCCAGCGCCTCGTCCGAGTCGACACCCAGCTGCACCATGATCATGCCGACCGCCTGGTACACCTCGTCGTGAGCCTTGCCCAGGCCACTGAGCCAGAGGTCGTCGGCGGGGCCGTTCTCCTGTCCCCGGGCCAGGGCCGTCAGGGCCACGGTCATGACACTGGCCACGAGCTCGGCGATGCGCACCTCCCGCCGGGTGAGTCCACCGGGGACGTCCCGGTAGAGGTCGAGGGTGCCCACGCACACGGTGTCGTTGCCGAGCGGCATCGCGTACACCGCCCGTACCCCGGCGGCGGTGGCCTGCTGGGCGAACACGGGCCAGCGGTCGGCGTCCGGGCCGGACGTCAGATCGGTGGCGAGCACGGCGGCGCGGGTCTTCGCGGCGGACGTGCAGGGTCCGTCCCCGAGGGTCGCCTGGAGGTCCGCCAGATGCGCGGCCCGGGCGCTGCTGGAGCTCAGCTGCACGGGCATGCCGTTGCTGCGCAGCGACACGCTCGCGTCGGCCACGGGCAGCAGCCTGACGGCGGCCACGCACAGCTTGCCCGGAATCTCGGCGGGGTCGGCACCCCGCGCCCCTTCCGCGAGGACATCGGAGACCCGCACCTGATCCGGCTCTCCCGCGTGGCCGGCTTCGTGGGCGGGGTGGGCCTCGCGGGGGTGGCGGGTCTCGCGGCCGCGTCCGACTCCCCGGTCCCGTTCGTCCCGGCGTACCCGACCGCCGCCGCCTTCGCGTTCCGTCGTCCGTCGCGATTCGTCGCCCGGTGTCCCGAACGAGCCGGAAACGTTGTCCGGTCCGGCGAACGCTCCGGCTTCGCCGCCCGATCCGGGGGACGGACCCGGCTCGTCGCCGTGGATGTCGCCGCGGTCGTCCGTGGGCGGCACGACCACCGCCTCCTTCGGTCGGTGCGGGTCCTGTCCGTCATCGGCCCCCAAGCGGGCTCACCGGGGCGGGGGGGTGCCGCTCGTGGCGTACCCACCCAGGGGCACCGCCCGGCTACCCCTGGTCCACCGGGCGAAACGCCCAGGACGGGCACGGCGGATCGGCCCTCCCCGCTGTCCTGACGGCGTACAGAACCCCCCGGACAGGCACCCCGTCGGCGGGCAGGCCCGGAACCGTCACAGAGGCGGCTGTGCGGGTGCCGGTCCGAGCGTGGTGGTGCCGGGGGCCGTACGGTGTCCGAGGCCGGTCCGGTACGCGTCCAGCGCCGCCTCGACCCTTCCCGTACGGCGGAGCAGATCGCCCAGCAGGCGGCACAGGTCGGCCAGGTCACCGGCGGCGCCGGCCCGCTCCAGCAGGCTCAGGGCCCGGACGTAGTGCTCCTCGGCGGCCTCGGTGTCCCGGGCGTCCTCGGCGATGATCCCGAGGAGGCGGTGGGCGGCGGCGGAGTGCAGGGCGCCGCGCTCGGAGCTGAGGTCGCTGAGCACGTCGTGGAGCAGGGCCGCGGCCTCCTCGGACTTGCCGCGCCGGTGCAGCACGTCGGCGAGCTCGACGGCGGCCTGGCTGGAGTAGAGGGCGGCCCGCTTGGCGGAGAGCATGGCGAGGGCCTGCCGCAACTCGGCCTCGGCGCGCTCCAGTTCGCCGTTCTGGGCGTAGACGTATCCGCGCATCCAGTGGCAGTTGGCGAGTTCGGTGCGCAGCTGGAGCTGCCGGTACAGTTCGGCGGCCTTGGCGAGGGAGGCGTCGGCCTCGGCGAGGCGGCCCTCGGCGAGCAGGGTGCGGGCGACGGAACGGTGCATCCGGGCGACGAGGGCGGGGTCGTCGGAGCGCGGGGCGAGGGCGAGGGCGAGTTCGGCGGCCTGGGCGGCGCGCGCGTGGGCGCCCATGTCCATGTAGGGGCCGATGACGCTCGCGTAGAGGAGGAGCAGGGCGTCGGGGTCGTGGAGGCCACCGCGGTTGAGCTCGTCGATGGTGGATTCCAGCAGGTAGACGGAGTAGCGCAGTTCACCGGTGAGGTAGTGGGCGAGGGCGCGTCCGCGCAGGGCGGGAACGCGGGCGGGCAGGGGTACGTCGTCGCCGAGCGCCTTCTCCGCGCGCTCGAAGTACTCGCGTGCGGCGCCGAGTTCGCCGGTCTCCACGGCGCACTCCCCGAGCCCGAGCAGGGCGGCGGCCCGCACCTCGGCGAGGTCGAGCCCGTCGGCCTCGGTGAGCAGCCGGGCGTACTGCGTGGCGGACTCCTCGGCCTCCCCGGTGGCGAGGGTGCGCTGGGCCTCGGTGAGGCGCAGCCGCAGATCGGTGACGAGACGGGCGGGGCGGCCGGTGGCCAGTTCCTCGAAGCCGACGCCGAGGCGGTCGGCGAGGTGCCGGAGCGCGTCGTCGGAGGGCCGCACCCGCCCGGACTCCAGGGTGGAGATGTAGGCCGGCGTGTAGGCCGGTTCGGCCAGCTGTTTCTGGGTCAGCCCGCGTTCGACCCGCAGCTGCTGCACCCGTCGCCCGATGATGCCCGGGTCGTCCCGCTCCGACATGGCCAACTCCCCAAGCGCCTCTTGCCGTTCGGCTCGCGCAGCCCCTAGGTTAAACGGCGTATTAACCCTGCTTAATACACCGTCACCGTCCTGGGTACTCACCGCCACCGCTGCGAGGTCGCCGTGCCCGAACGCACCAGCACCACCGCACGCTACGCCAGGGGATTCGCCGCCGCGGTCGTGGCCGTGGCCACGCTGGTCCTGGCGGCGAACGCGGGCCCCGCGAAGGCGTCCGAGCCGCGCCCCGCCCAACAGGCCCCGCAGGCCTGGCAGCCGGTCGGACCCGCCTCGGACTGACCGCCCGGCCGGGGAGCGGCTCTCAGAGCTGGAACTCCGCGGGCGCGAGACCAAGGGCCCCGCAGGCCTCTCTCAGCACCGCCTGCTCCGCCTGGGAGAAGTGGCCGTCGGCACCGGCGATGACGATGCCGGTCTGGATCACCGCACGCGCCTCGGTGGGCTTCTTGGCGGCCTTGGCGATCTCCTGGAGCGCCTCCGCCTTGCCCTGCGGGAAGTTGCGGGTGAGCTGGTCCACATGCTTGTGGAAGCGGGTGCGCAGCTGCTCCGGCGGGAAGTTCTGCAGCACCTCGTTACCGAGGATCAGCGACTCCATCTGCTGCATCTCGGACGCGTCCACCTGGCCGTCCGCCGCCGCGACCAGGGCGCACATCGCCATGCTGGCGTCCCGGTACGCGCCGCTCTTCAACTCGGTCTTCAGGGAGCCGAGCTGGGTCTTCAGCACACCGACGAGCTGGGCGCGCGAACCGCCGCGCGAGCCCCCGTGCGACCCGCCGTGTCCGGCCCCACCGGTCGTCGTGCCGCGCCCGCCCTGCGCCTGCTGCTGCAGGTTCTTGGCCTGGTCCTTGAGCCGGTCGAACAGTGCCATTGACGTCACCTCGGTACTCGTCTGAGTGATCTCACCCGGTCAACGGACAGGTCCAGGTAAAGGTTCCACCAAGTGCCGTCAGCAGATCTCAGGAACTCCGCGCCGCTGCAGGGTCGAGACCCTCCGGTACCGGCGCCCCCGGCGCCTACGCTGCCCGCATGACGTCTTCCGCCGCCGCCCGCACCGCCCTGGAGCTCACCGCGGACCTCCCGGTCCCCGACCTGGAGGACTTCTACCGGGACCTGCACCGCCACCCCGAGCTGTCGTTCCAGGAGCACCGCACGGCGGCCCGGCTCGTCGAGCGGCTGGAGGCGGCCGGGTTCGAGACCGCCGAGGGCATCGGCCGCACCGGCGTCGCGGGCCTCCTGCGCAACGGCGACGGGCCGACCGTCCTGCTGCGCGCCGACATGGACGCGCTGCCCGTCGAGGAGCGGACCGGGCTGCCGTACGCCTCGAAGACGCCCGGGGTGATGCACGCCTGCGGGCACGACCTGCATGTGACCTGGCTGGCGGGGGCGGCGAAGGCGCTCGCGGACGGGCGGGACGCCTGGTCGGGGACGCTGCTCCTGGTGGGCCAGCCCGCCGAGGAGGCGGGCGGTGGGGCGGCCGCGATGGTCGGCGACGGGCTGTACGACCGTTTTCCGCGCCCCGACGTCCTGCTCGGCCAGCACGCGGTACCGGGGCCCGCCGGGCTGTACCCGCACGTGCCCGGCCTGATCATGTCGGCGACGACGGACGTGGAGATCGTGGTGCACGGCCGGGGCGGGCACGGCTCGCGCCCCGAGACGACGGTCGACCCGGTCGTCACGGCCGCCTACATCGTCACGCGGCTCCAGACGGTCGTCAGCCGGGAGATCAGGCCGCGCGAGTCGGCCGTGCTGACCGTCGGCCGGATCGAGGCGGGCACGGCCCCGAACATCATCCCGTCCACCGCCCGCATCTCCCTCAACCTGCGCACCCAGTCCGAGGCGGTACGGGAGCGGATGATCGCCGCGATCCGCCGCATCGCGCAGGGCGAGTGCCATGCGGCGGGCTGCCCGCGCGAGCCCGAGGTGACCCTGGGCGGCTCGTTCCCGGCCACGGTCAACGACCCGGAGACCGACCACCGGATCGCCGCCGTGCACCGCGAGGTCTTCGGCACCGACACCGTCTTCGACTCGGGCCCGGCGATGGCCAGCGAGGACTTCTCGAAGCTCGCGCTCGGCGAACTCCCGTACTCCTACTGGTTCGTGACCTGCACGCCGGCCACCACCTGGGACGCGGCGCCGGGCGCCGACCTGCTGGAGAAGTTCGACGCCGTCCCCAGCAACCACAGCCCGCACTTCGCCCCGGACCTGTCGACGGTGGCGCCGGGCGTGCGGACGCTGGTGTCGGGAGCGCTCGCGATGCTCGGCTAGAACGGCGTGGCCTGCAGCTCCCGCAGCTGCTTGCGCACGTTCTCCAGGGCGCCGGGGCGGCGGCCCGGGACGCGGGTGCGCAACTGGGCGAGCAGGGTGCCGAGTTCCTGGGCCCGGGACTTGTCGCGCACCTGGCCCCACTGGTGGTGGGCCCGGTCGACGGCCTTCTCCACGCCCGGCGAGTCCGGGGCCTGTCCGGCGGCCAGCCGGGTCTCGGCCACCGTCAGCCAGATCCGGCAGCTGCGCGCCGAGTCCCTGGCGAACATCGCGAGATCCGCCCGGACCTCGGACCAGTGCAGGGCCTGCTCGGAGGCGGGACCGTGGGCTCGGGCGGCGGCCTGTTCGTGCGCCGCGGCGAGCGCGTCGGCCTCCTGGTGGCGACCGGCCTGGACGGCAGTGGTCACCTGGACATGAGGGTCCTGCGACTGCGGAGGAGCGGCGGCCGCCGCCTGCGGGGCCCCGTCCACATCCACCGCCCCGCCCGCCGCCTGGGCACGCGGCCCCCCGGCCCGGTACGCAATAGGCGCGGCCACCGGCACCGGCGGCACGGTCAGCACCGTGTCGCCGTACGCCTCGGGACGGCGGGGGCCGTCGGGCTGAGGAGGAGCCACGGCCGCCGCCTGCGGGACCCGGCCCGCACCCACCACCCCGCCCGCCGCCTGGGCACGCGGCCCCCCGGCCCGGTACGCAACAGGCGCGGCCACCGGCACCGGCGGCACGGTCAGCACCAGGTCCCCGTACGCCTCGGGGCCCAGCCTGGTGAACGCCTGCTGATGCAACTGCTCCACCGGCGGACGCCAGCCGCTGCGCAGAATCGTCGCGATCGTCTTCATGTACGCCGGAGAAGCCACCGTACGCCGGGACGGCGGGGGCGCAATCCGCCCGAGCACCGCGTTGTTGCGGCCGGAGTCGAGGGTGTGCGTCCGCAGCCACCCCCACGCGTCGGCGTCTGCGTGCAGGTCGACGAAGAGGGTCGTGGAGCCCGGGGAACGCAGCCGGAACTCCTCACGGATCCACTGCCAGGGCAGCGCGGTGTAGCGCACGGTGGCCGGTGTGGTGCGGGCCAGCGCGAGGTGGGGCAGGTGCTGGCGGCGGTCCAGGGCGAGCTGGCCGGTGACGAACACGGTGAGCGGGCCCGGCGTGGCCGCCACGGCACGCAGCCGGGTCAGGACGGCCTGCGGTTCCAGGGGGTCGGCGAGTTCGACGACGTTGGCGGTGTCGGTGCCGGAGAGCACGGCCGGCGGCACGGCCGCGAGGACGGGAAGCACGGACGCCGCGTCCACCAGGCGGCTCTTGCCCACCGGTGAGGCGGCGAGCAGCAGCACGGTTCCGGGCATCGGTCCCTCCCCATCCCCCTCGATCACTTACGGCAGCACGGTATCCGCTGCGGCTGCGAAGGGGAGTTCTCAGGACGGCAGAGGTCCCTTTTCTGCCCGCTCGTCGGCTCTGCGCACCGCGCAGACCGTGGTGTCGTCGAACAGTCGTCCGCCCCAGCGCCCGAGGGTGCCGTCGCGGACGAGGGCCGCCGACACCGCTCATGGAGTCAGCGAAACACGGGCGCCTGGTGCCGCCATCCGACTTGCCAGCGCCGTTGCACAGGTGTGCTCTGGTAGTCGGGGGCGTATCGGGGTGGAGAGAGAGGAGTGCTCTCATGGCTCATGCGGCACCCGCGGGCGGCTTCGCCCGGACACCCGATGTCTTCAGCGCCAAGGTGCACATGGCCGCCAGGTACGGCGTCCCTGTCGTGCTCGGCCTGGTCTACGGCTACTGGGCGGCCGCGAACCGCCGTGACGGCGGGCCGATCACCGGCTGGAACGTGCTGTTCGGCTGTGTCACGGCGATCGCGTTCATCGTGCTCTGCCTCGCCGTGGCGACGTTCGCCCCGCTGCTGAAGCGGGAACTCCACTCGGCCGTGAAGTCCGGCTTCGCCGGGGCGGCCGTCGGGTTCCTGTACAGCCAGACGGGCGAGAGCGTGCTGCGCTCGACGGCCCTGGGCCTCGCGGTCGCGGCGGCCATCTTCCTGGTGTTCTTCTACCGCTACTACACGCGCGAGGACGGCGAGGGGAACCGGATCCGCTAGCGGACGCGCGTGGACCCCGGCCAGTGAAAATGACCGGGGTCCACGGCTTCCCTCATCCCACGCTCCGGCTCGGGTCGTTCCAGGCGGCGTTGTCCCAACCGCCGTTCCGCCACTGCGGGCAGGGGTCCGCACAGGTCGGCACGGACCGCCGGCCGGTGTCGACGAACTCGGCGCTGACCCAGCCCCGGGCACCGGTGAACCAGTACCAGTACGGGTTGCCGTTGACGCTCTGTCCGCGGACCTTGCACTCGATCCGGTCCCGGCTGCCCGGCGCGAGCCGGTCGACGACGGCGGAGTGCGTGGTGGGCGCCGCCCGCACGTTGAGCGCGGTGCGCGAGACGATGGTGCCCCGGACCGGACTGTCGCCACGGCCTTCGGCGTACGTGGGCGGGGCCGCCGCCGCGAAGGTGCCGCCCGCCGTGACGGCGAGGGTCGCGCCGGTGAACAGGGCCACCGCCAGGGTCCGCAGGGCCGGAGTGGTGCGCATGATCGGCCTCCTTCTCCCCACCACCATGAGACACCCGTTCGGGTGAACCCTCCACCGGAGGGCGCAATCCCCGGCTCCACCGCTCGCGCGGCAGCCCGCGAGCGTTTTGCCTGGAAGGGTGAGCTCCGGTGTCCGCGACGCCCTGTCGGCCGTCCTGATCGCCCTGGCCTGTCTGCTCGTGCCCTTCGGCGCGTTGGCGGCCTGGGCGGCGTACGGCCTCGCCGACACGGACCGGTACGTCACGGCGATGGCACCGCTCGCCGCCGACCCCGCCGTGCGGGACGGCGTCGCGGACGCGGTGGCGGACGAAGTCGGCGAACCGGTACGGCCCTTCGTCCGCTCCCTCACCCGCACCCGCGACTTCGGCACCGCGTGGGACGCGGGCAACAGAGCGGTCCACCAGGCCGTGTTGCGGGCGCTCCGGGAAGGCGGCCACCACGAGGTGACCGTCGACATCGCCCCGATCGCCGCCCGGGTGGAGCACCGGGTCCCGCTGCCCCGCACCGAGGTCGCCGTGCTCCCGGCCTCCGGACTCGACCGTCTCCGGAAGGGGTACGACGTGCTCGAAGTCGCCGGTTTCTGGCTGCCCGTCACGGCCGCCGTCCTCGCCGCCGCCGGCATCGCGGTCGCCGCCTGCCGCCGCCGTGCCGTCACCGCGACCGCCCTCGGCACGGCGCTCGGCGGCGCTCTGCTGGGTCTCGCCGTCGCCGTCGGCCGCCGTCTCACCCTGACCGACCTGCCCGACCCGGTGCGCCGCCCGGCCGCGGGCGCCGTCTACGACGCCCTGACGGGCACCTTGCGCACGGTCTCCTGGCTGCTGGTGGCCGTCGGCCTGGCAGTGGCCCTGACCTGCTGGCTCACCGGTCGGTACGGCTTGCTGCGAGGCCGGCGAGCGTCCGCAGGGCCCGTTCCAGATCCGGCAGGGCAGCCGACGCGAGCCCGAGCCTGACCGCGTCCGGGGTGCGATGCGGGTCGACGGCGAAGGAGGGCCCGGGCGTCAGCGCGATGCCGAGCGCCGCGGCGGCGGCCGTGAAGGTGTCCGCCCGCCAGGGGACCGGGAGTTCCCACCAGGCGTAGTACGCGCGCGGATCGGACCGTACGGCGAACCCGTCCAGGCACTCGGCCAGCACCCGCTGCCTGCGCGCCGCGTCGGCCCGCTTCGCCTCGACCAGCCGCGCCACGGTCCCGTCCGCCGTCCACCGCACCCCCGCCTCCAGCGCGAACCGCCCCACACTCCACCCACCGGAACGGACCGCGTCCGCCACCGCGTCCACCCGCTTCTCCGGTACGACGAGAAAGCCGACGGTGAGCCCGGGCGCGACCCGCTTGGACAGACCGTCGACGACATGGGTGAGGTCGGGGGCGTGCACCGCGAACGGGTCGTCGGCCTCCGCGAGGAACGACCAGATCCGGTCCTCCACGACAGGGATGTCCAAGTCGCTCACGGCGGCGGCGAGTTGGCGCCTGCGCCCGGCGCTCGTGGTGACGGACGTCGGATTGTGCAGGGTCGGCTGCACATAGAGGGCCGCCAGGGGAGCCGTGCGGTGGGCGGCGGCCACCGCCTCGGGACGCAGGCCGTCCTCGTCCGTGGCCAGCGGCACCAGCGTGATGCCGAGCCGGGCCGCGATCTCCTTGACCACGGGATACGTCAGCTCCTCGACGCCGACCCGGCCGCCCGGCCGCACCAGGGAGGCGAGGGCGGCGGCGACGGACTGGCGGGCGTTGCCCGTGAAGAGGATGTGGGACGCCTCGGGGCGCCAGCCGGGGGTGGTGAGGAGGGCGGCGGCGGCCTCGCGGGCGGCCGGGGTGCCGGTGGCGGCGGCCGGGCGGAGCGCCTCGGTCAGCACGTCGGGGCGCAGCAGGGGTGCGAGGGCCTCGGCGAGCAGCTCGGACTGCCCTTGCACGGAGGGGTAGTTGAGCTCCAGGTTGACGGGTGTCCCCACGTCCTCGATGAGTCCCCGAGCGGGCCGCCCGGGCGGGGTGGCCTTCACGAAGGTGCCGCGTCCGACCTCGCCGACGACCAGTCCCCGCCGTACGAGTTCGCCGTAGGCCCGCTCCGCCGTCGACGCGGCGATTCCGTGCCGGCGCGCGAACGTCCGCTGCGGGGGCAGGCGTTCGCCCGGGCGGAGCCGGCCGGTGGTGATGTCGGCGGCTATGCGGTCGGCGATGCGCCGGTAGTCGTGCACGAAGACCCCCTGGGATGGCGGCTGCCCTGCGATTGCACTGAGGGCAAAGATTTTATTGCACCGAGAAGTTCGGCCGACCTAGGGTCGACGGCATGACGGCGATCCCCCTGGTCCTGGTCCACGGCCATCCCTTCGACCACACGATGTGGCGCCCGCAGATCGAGGCGTTCTCCGCCTCCCGCCGTGTGGTCGCCCCGGACCTGCGCGGCTACGGCACCTCGGGACCGGCCTCCGAGGTCAACCGCTTCGAGCGGTTCGCGCAGGACATCGAGGCACTGCTGGTCGAACTCGACGTACGGGCCTGCGTGGTGGCGGGCCTGTCCATGGGCGGCCAGATCGCCATGGACTGCTACCGGCGCTTCCCCGAGCGGATCCGGGGCCTGGTCCTCGCCGACACCTTCCCGGCGGCGGAGACCCCCGAGGGCGTGAAGGTACGGCACGCCATGGCGGACCGGCTGGAGCGCGAGGGCATGCGCGGGTACGCCGACGAGGTGCTGGAGAAGATGGTCGCGCCGTACGCCTCCCCCGAGGTCAAGTCACACGTCCACGGCATGATGACGGCCACCCGCCCGGCGTCCGCGGCGGCCGCCCTGCGCGCCCGCGCCGCCCGCCCCGACTACCGCGACCTGCTCACCCGGGTCACGGTCCCGGCGCTGGTGCTGGTGGGTGCCGACGACACCTACACACCGGTCGCCGACGCCGAGGCCATGCACGCGGCGCTCCCGGAGTCGGAGCTGCACGTCTTCGAGAGGGCGGCGCACCTACCGAACCTGGAACGGGCGGGGGAGTTCAACGCCGTGCTCGGGGAGTTCCTGGCGAAGGCCGACGCCCGCTCGTAGGCTCGGGACGGTGACCCGCCGAAGACTCGGTACCTGGACCGCCGCCCTGCTCTTCGCCGCCGTGAGCGCGGTCCTGGGATGCCGTCTCGCCGACACGGACGGCGTCACCCCGGTCCCCCAGCTCCTCGCCTTCCTCCCGTGGCTGCTCGCGCCCGCGGGAGCGGGCCTGGCCCTCGCCCTGCTGACCCGCTGGTGGCCCGGGACGATCTGGGCGGCCGTGGTCCTCGGTCTCCTGGCGTGGTGCATCGCCCCCTACGGGCAGGGCGGCGAGCCGGACGGGCGGGCGCTCGCCTCCTTCCGCGTCATCACCTCGAACGTCGAGTTCGGGCGGGCCACCGACGCCCTCGTGGCCGCCGTCCGCGAGGAGAAGCCGGACCTCGTGTTCGTGGAGGAGTGCGAGTACGGCTGCTCGGCCACCCTGCGACGGTCCCTGTCCGAGGGCTATCCGTACCGGCGGTCCGTGGAGGGCGCCGGTTCGACGGGGTCCGTCCTCCTCAGCCGCTTCCCCCTGCAGCCCGCCGCCGCGATCCGGGGCAGCACCATGGGCATGCCCGGGGCCGTCGCCGACGTGCGCGGCCACGCCGTACGGTTGCAGCTCGCGCATCCGATGCCTCCGCTGCCCGGCCAACTGGACGGGTGGCGCCGGGAGTTGGGCAAGCTGAGGGACTTCGCCGCCACCACCCGCTCCCCGACCGTCCTGGCCGGCGACTTCAACGCCTCCCAGGACCACGCGGCCTTCCGCGCGATCCTCGACACCGGACTGCGCGACGCGGCCCGCCTCGCCGGCTCCGGCCGCACACCCACCTGGCCGGCCCGCACCGCCCCGGCGATCGGCGCGCAGATCGACCACGTGCTGGTGTCCGCAGACTTCTCGGCGAGGGACGCCCGCTTCCTGGACCTGGCGGACACCGACCACCGTGCCCTGCTGGTGGACATCACGCTGCACGGGCCCACGTGACCCGGCTCGCCCAACCTGATGTCGCCCCCGTCCCCACGCCACACGACCACGACGGCAGGCCGCACGATCTTGATCTCCCGGGGGTGCTGCACGTCGACCAGCACGCGCCGGTCCTGCCCGAGCGGACCGTCCATGGACGGTGTTGATCAACGGCAGCCGTGTGCGCACTTTTGCCGTCCCCTTACTTCCCCTTGAAGCTTGCTTGACGGACGGTAGGTGCGCGTCTGTGCGAGAGCGGGGCGGCGGGGGCGGTGAACGGTGGATGAAGGCGGGGTGGACGTAGCGGAGTTGACGTCCCACGGGGCGACGTCCGGAAGCAGCTCTTGACGCCCGGGCCCCCGGCCACCCGCCCCTGCCCAAGATCGCAATCCGGGGCCGCTAACCTTACGTGTCCGTCCTGGCCAGGGATTGACGGGCTACAACTCATGCGAAGGGTTGCGCACATGGGCATTCTCACTCTCCTGCGGAACGCGTTCGGCGGCCGATCACGCAAGGGCGCTGCCACCGAGGCAGAGGGTGCGGAGACGACTCCTTCGCAGGAGACGGAACCGAAGCTCCCCTCTCCGACGGCGACGGTCCCCGAGCCCCGCACGTCCACCCACCCCACCGATTCCGAACACGAACTGGTCGCGGCCGCCTTCGACAAGGTGGCGGTGGTCCCGAAGCAGACACCTCCGGCGGAAGAGCCGAACCCCACGGCACCGGGGAAGAAGACGACACCCGAGACAGCGGTGGCGGAGGAGCCGGCTGCGGCTCCGGAGACGCCGGTCGCCGAAGAGCCGGTGGCTGAAACACCGGCGGCCGAGGAGCCCACGGCGGTCGCGGAGACACCAGTCACCGAAGAACCGGCTGCCGAAACACCGGCGGCCGAGGAGCCCACGGCGGTCGCGGAGACACCAGTCACCGAAGAACCGGCTGCCGAGACGTCGGTGTCGGAGGAGCCCACGGTCGCCGAAGAGCCGGTGGCGGAGGAGGCGGCCGTAGTGGCGCCGACTCCCGCGGTGGCGGAGGAAGAGAAGCCGTCGGCGGCGACGGAGGTCGCAGCGGAGCCGGGTCCGGAGCCCGAACCGGCCCCGGACCCGGTTGCCGAGGCTGTGGAACCCGAGCCCGAGGCGGAACCGAAGGCCGAACCCGAGGCCGAGAGCGCCCCGGAGCCAAAGCCCGAACCGCAGCCCGAACCCGTGGCCGCCGAGGTCACCCCGGAGCCGGAGCCGGAGCCGACCATCGCGCCCGAGCCCGCGCCCGAGCCCGAGTCAGTCGCCGTGAAGGCCGCTGCTCCCGAGCCCGTCGCCGCGGTCGACGACGAAAGTGGGAACGACGACCCGGCCGAAGGCCGGTCGGTGACCGTGCCCCCCACCCTCCGCACCGCCTACGACGCCGCCGCCACCACCCTCGACACCCACGGCCTCACCGGCACCACCGCCAGGACCTACCTCGTCCTGGACCGCTCCGCGAGCATGCGCCCGTACTACAAGGACGGCTCCGCGCAGGCCCTCGGCGAGCAGACCCTCGCCCTCGCCGCCCACCTGGACCCCGAGTCCAAGGTCCACGTCGTCTTCTTCTCCACCGAACTCGACGGCACCGGCGAGCTCGGTCTCACCGACCACGAGAACAAGATCGACGAACTCCACGCCGGCCTCGGCCGCATGGGCCGTACCAGCTACCACGCGGCCGTCGAGGAAGTCCTCGCGCACCACGGCAAGAACGCCCCCGACACCCCCGCCCTGGTCGTTTTCCAGACCGACGGCGCCCCGGACGCGAAGACCCCCGCCACCCAGGCCCTCACGGAGGCCGCGAAGACCCACCCCAACGTCTTCTTCTCCTTCGTCGCCTTCGGTGACCCGGAGAACAAGGCCTTCGACTACCTCCGCAAGCTGAAGCTCGCCAACACGTCCCACTTCCTCGCGGGCGAGACCCCGAAGGAACTCACGGACGCGGAGATCTACGAGGGCATCCTGGCGAACTGGCGCCCGTAACCCCCGAAGGTCAGCACCGCGCACCACCGGGCCGCCCCTTCCCACGCCGTAAAACGGGAAGCGGGCGGCCCACCCATGTCGGATACGATTTCAAGACTCGCGAAGCGACTCACCCGCACGACCAACCTGGGAGCAGCCCCCGATGGCTCGACACCTCATCACCAGCGCCCTTCCGTACATCAACGGGATCAAGCACCTGGGCAACATGGTGGGGTCCATGCTCCCGGCGGACGTCTACTCCCGTTACCTGCGCCAGCGCGGCCACGAGGTCCTCTACATCTGCGCGACGGACGAGCACGGCACCCCGGCGGAGCTGGCCGCGAAGGAGCAGGGGCTTCCGGTCGCCGAGTTCTGCGCGCAGGCGCACGACGCGCAGAAGGCGGTCTACGACGGCTTCGCGCTGGCCTTCGACTACTTCGGCCGCAGCTCCAGCGAGCAGAACGTCGAGATCACCCAGCACTTCGCCCGCCGCCTCAACGAGAACGGGTTCATCGAGGAGCGGGCGATCCGCCAGGTCTACTCGCCCGCCGACGGCCGTTTCCTCCCGGACCGCTATGTCGAGGGCACCTGCCCGCACTGCGGCTACGACAAGGCCCGCGGCGACCAGTGCGAGAACTGCACCCGCGTCCTGGACCCCACCGACCTGATCAACCCGCGCTCGGCGATCTCCGGCTCCACGGACCTGGAGGTCCGCGAGACCAAGCACCTCTTCCTCCTCCAGTCCAAGCTCCAGCACGAGGTCGAGGAGTGGGTGGCCGCGCACGAGGAGGAGTGGCCGCAGCTCGCCGCCTCCATCGCCCGCAAGTGGCTGACCGAGGGCCTGCACGACCGCGCGATCACCCGTGACCTGGACTGGGGCGTGCCGGTCCCGGCCGACACCTGGCCGGAGCTGGCGGCCGAGGGCAAGGTCTTCTACGTCTGGTTCGACGCCCCGATCGAGTACATCGGCGCGACGAAGGAGTGGGCGGACCTGGACCCGGAGAACCGCGACTGGAAGTCCTGGTGGTACGACGTGGACACCACCGTCCGCTACACCGAGTTCATGGCGAAGGACAACGTCCCGTTCCACACGGTGATGTTCCCGGCCACCGAGCTCGGTGTGCGCGAGCCGTGGAAGAAGGTCGACTACGTCAAGGCCTTCAACTGGCTGACGTACTATGGCGGGAAGTTCTCCACGTCCCAGAAGCGGGGCGTCTTCACCGACCAGGCCCTGGACATCCTCCCGGCCGACTACTGGCGCTACTTCCTGATCGCCAACGCCCCGGAGTCGGACGACTCGTCCTTCACCTGGGAGCACTTCACGGCGACGGTGAACAAGGACCTGGCCGACACCCTCGGCAACTTCGTCAACCGCGTCCTGTCCTTCTCGAAGAAGCGCTTCGGCGAGGAGGTCCCGGCGGGCGGTGAGCCGGGCGAGGCGGAGGCGAAGCTGGGTGAGGAGATCGCACGCCTCCTCGCCGAGTACGAGTCCCAGATGGAGGCGCTCCAGTTCCGCAAGGCGGCGGCCGCGCTGCGCGCCCTGTGGTCGGCGGGCAACTCCTACCTGGAGGAGAAGGCCCCCTGGCTGGAGATCAAGACCGACAAGGACGGCGCGGCGCTGACCCTGCGCACCGCGATGAACCTGATCCACCTGTACGCGGTGGTCTCCGAGCCCTTCATCCCGGCGACGGCGAAGACCATGCGCGAGGCGTTCGCACTGGCCGACGACACGGCGACCTGGGTCACCGCCGACGAGGCCCGCGCCCTCACCGCCCTCACCCCCGGCATCGCCTTCACCGTCCCCCCGGTCCTCTTCGCCAAGCTGACGGACGAGGACCTGGAGAACTACAAGGAGCACTTCGGCGGCTCCCCGGAGTAGTCCGGAAGTCGTCGCCGGGCCGTCCGGATACCGACCCGGGCATCGCCGTGTCCGCGCCAAGCCGTATGGTTTGCGCCATGGCAGTGCCCGGGGTCATTCCTGTCGCGTACGAGCCGAAGCACCGCACCGAGACGATCGGGCGGTATGCGGAGGGTCAGTTCCTGGCGTCGATCACATATGCCTTCCCTGAGGGATTCCGCCTCGAGGAGGGCTGGGAAGATCAGAAACGCCTGTACGCGGTCCTGCACACCTTCGACACCGAGGGCAATTACCGCGACTCGGACATCTGGTGTGCCGGGACCTGGGCGGAGCAGCAGCGCGACCCGGTCGGCGCCGCCTCGCCCCTCACCCGGGCCCAGGTCCACCGCGCGACCCTGCTCCGCAGCCTCCCCCGCCGCTCGTACACGGACATCGCGATCCGTCCCTTCAGCGTCACCCACGAGGGCGTCCGCTTCGGCCTGGTGATCCGCGAGGACGAGGGCGAGCAGTGGGCGGAGCTCTACCCGGACCGCCTCGCCTTCGCGGAACCCTGGGACGGGACCTACGACACGTGAGACCTGTCGGCTAGGAGAGGACTCCGGCGCCCGTGGTCGTCGCCAGCGACGCCGGCAGGTTCTTCCCGGAGGTCTCCAGGCCCGCTGTCAGGGTCGGGGTCCAGTTCACGCTCGTCTTCAGGTCCTTCGAGGAGGCGGCGTTGTAAGCGGCCACCAGGTCGGTCGTCGTGCCGTTGACGAGGTTGCCGGAGCCCGCGATCGCGCCCGTGCCGTCGCCGGACAGCAGCTTGGAGACCTTCACGCTCGACGGGACCGTCCAGTAGTTGTTCGCGGCGACGACCTGGGCCTTGGCGCGGGAGTTGATGCTGTACTGCACCGCGTAGCCGTTCAGGGTCGTCACGTCGTAGTAGTTGTTGTAGATGTGGATCTGGCCGACGCGGGACAGCGGCGCCCGCTGGACGATGCCCTTCCACACGTTGTGGTGGATCGAGACCCGCAGCTTGCCGCTCGGCTCGCTGTCGCTGCTGCCGATCAGCATCGTCTTGTCGTGGTTGGTGAACCGGTTGCGCGAGACGGTCACCAGGTCCGAGCTCTTGGTGATGTCCAGCGCCCCGTCGTGGATCTGGTACTCACGGCCGTAGTACTTCGGGTTGGCGGAGTCCAGGTGCGGCGCGTCCGTGAAGGTGTTGTGGTCCGCCCAGACGTGGGTGGCGCCGCGCAGGGTCACCGAGTCGTAGTTCGAGTTCCAGTTGCCGTCGTCGCCGTCCGTGGGGTCCCACTGCGGGAAGCAGTCCTCGGTGCCGGCGAAGGTGAGGTTGCGGACGATGACGTTGTCCACGTTCTGGATCTGGAGCATGCCCCCGGAGATCCCGGCCTTCGTGCCCGGCTCTCCCACGATCGTGGTGTTCGCGGGCACCTTGAAGACGATGTTCGCGGCCTGCTTCTTCTGCGCGGCGGCGCGCGCGGTCTCCTGAGTCCCCGACGGCAGCTTCGAGCGGCCGTAGGTCGCCGGGTCGTACGCCTTCAGGTAGGAGGAGAGCGAGTAGCCCGTGCCGGACGCGTAGCCGGCGCAGGTCAGCTTCTTGCCCGCGCTGTCGGTGTTGACGTCGATCGTGCCCTTGACCTTGATGATCCGCGGGGCGGTGTCGGACGCGGACCCGAGCGCCTTCACGAGCTGTGCCCGGGTGGAGACGGTGAAGGTGTGCGCGGAGTCGGCCTTCGTGCCTCCGGTCGTGCCCGTGCCGGCGGACGCCCAACCGTCCTTCGCGGCGAGCGTCTGGTGGTACAGGTCCACGGCCTGGGCGTTCGCGTTCATCACGACGACACCGGCACCGACGCCCGCGGCGACCACGGCAGCGGAGACGACCATGGTGCGGCGGGTGCGGAGGGACCGGCGGTGGGAGGCAGAGGCCACGGGGATTCCTTACGAGCGGTGGTGGGACATGTGCGTTTCATGGAGCGCCGGTGAAGGCGCTTCCGCCCTCAAGTAGCCGCCGGAATCAGGGAGGTTGCCGGGTGCGCCAATTTCTTTCCGCACCCGTCCCGCTGCCCGCCCAGGTGAACTGACCGCGCCGGAACGTCTGTTCAGAAGACCCCGTCGAATCCGCCCGTCCGCCGAACGGTCCGCCGTCCGGCCCGTGCTGGTGGAACCCCTCGGGCAGACCGTCGGACAACGCGTCGGCGAGCAGCATGCCGCCCGCGCCCGCCGCACCGGCCACCAGCCCTGTCTTCCACCACGGCCCGCTGTACCAGCCGCCCAGCACGAGCCGGCCGCCGGCGACACCGCCCGGGTAGTAGTAAGTACGGCGTCGCCCTGCCGGGACGGTCGGAGACGGCGTACGTCCGGCCGCCCACCACCATCCGGCCGCACCGGGCCGTGACGGCAGACGTGCCGAGGTCCGGCAGGGCGGGGCCGGGGTCGAGGCCGAGCGCGGCCCGGTACCGCTCGTCCGCGTCGGCCAGCGCCTGGCCCGCGGCCTGTCACCGCCCGCGTCCAGCGTGGACAGGCTCCCGCCGAGCACCCCGGTGACGTCCTGCTCGGCGACGGCTTCACGGTCCGCCATGACCACGAGGCCGACCGGCTGGGCCCGCCGGCGTCGTGGTCCTCACCGGCACGACGACCGGCGCCGCCCGCCTGGTCGCCTCCGGTCTGCCCGACTCGGGGCTCGCCGTGGACCGCCGCTTCCCGGCAGGGAGGGAGCTCCAGGGCAACGGGCCTCATCGCGGCCGCCGGCGGCACGCCCCTCGTGCGTGTTCACGGCGTCACATCGACGTACCGTCGTTCGTCGCGTCCGGGGCGACGCCCATCGTGATCGAGCCGATGACGCCCTTGGCGATGTTCTTCTTGTTGTACTTCAGCTTGAGCAGGCCGCCGGTGGTGCCGCTCTGGTCGTAGATCGTGTCCTCGGTGAGCGTGGTGCGCTCGGTGGTGCTGGTGGAGTACGGCTCGACCTCGGCGGAGGCCAGGACGGACTCCTCGTCGAAGAAGAACTGGCCGGTGTGGCAGGTGTGCCCGCCCTCGTAACCGGCGTCGGTCCACTCGCCGTCCACGTGCACCTTCGTGTGGATGTGCACAGTGCGGCCCCGGTACCAGCCGGGGAAGATCGTCCTGAAGGTGACCCGGCCCTGCCGGTCGGTCCTCCAGGTGCCGCGCAGATACCGCTCGTCGTCGGTGGGCTCCTCGTGGACGCCACCGCCGGTGCCCCCGGTCGGCGCCCCCGTCGGGGGCTCACCCGTCGGGGGCGCACCCGTCGGGGCGGTGCCGCCGCCACCGGTCGACAGGCTCTCGTAGCCCGAGTAGATGCCGAGCGCGTCGCAGTGCCAGATGTCCACGGCCGCGTCACGGATCGGCTTGCAGGTCTCGGAGTCGATCACCTTGAGGCTGAGGGTGAGCGGGATGCCCTCCTTGTCCTCGGTGATGTCCCGGCGGATCTTGTCCGCGTCGATGTAATACGGCCCCTCGGTGGTCTCCGAGGTGAGCTTGTAGCAGGCCTCCGAAGCGGTTGAGCTGCTGCTCGCGGAGGCGGCCGTGCTCGTCTCGCCCGCGAAGGCGCCCGACGCGGCAAGGGTGCCCGCCGCACCGACCGCCACGGCCGCGCCCGCTCCGGCCACGACGACCTTGCGCCGCGTCAGGTCCTTCTTGTGTTTCGCCTGGTTTCCCGTCATGGACAGGGAAGTTAGGTAAGAAGGCTGTCATCCACGTGGGAGCGGACTGTGGTTTCCACACGACAGCAGAGTGGCCCGGAACCGACGTCGGTTCCGGGCCACCTCTTCAGCTCATCGGCTACTTCGGCTGCGGCTTGCGCACCGACAGGTGCAGCTCCCTCAGCCGGGCCTCCTCCAGCTCCGTCGGCGCGCCCATCATCAGGTCCTGGGCGTTGCCGTTGAGCGGGAAGGAGATGGTCTCGCGGATGTTGGGCTCGTCCGCGAGGAGCATGACGATGCGGTCGACACCGGGGGCGATGCCGCCGTGCGGCGGGGCGCCGAAGCGGAACGCGCGCAGCATGCCCGCGAACTTCTCCTCGACGGTCTCCCGGTCGTAGCCCGCGATCTCGAAGGCCTTCAGCATGATGTCGGGCTCGTGGTTCCGGATCGCGCCGGAGGACAGCTCGACGCCGTTGCAGACGATGTCGTACTGCCAGCCCAGGATGTCCAGCGGGTCCTGGGTCTCCAGGGCCTCCAGACCGCCCTGCGGCATGGAGAACGGGTTGTGCGAGAAGTCGATCGCCCCGGTCTCCTCGTCCTTCTCGTACATCGGGAAGTCGACGATCCAGCAGAACCGGAAGACGTTCTCCTCGAAGTGCCCGGCACGCTTGGCGGCCTCGACCCGCACCGCGCCCATGATCTTCGAGACCTCGTCGAACTCGCCCGCGCCGAAGAAGACGGCGTGACCGGCGGCCAGCAACAGGCGCTTGGTCAGCTCGGCGACGTTCTCCTCGGTGAGGAACTTCGCGATCGGGCCGGACAGCGACCCGTCCTCGGCCACACGGACCCAGGCCAGGCCCTTGGCGCCCTGGGAGACCGCGAAGTCACCGAGCTGGTCGAAGAACTTCCGGGGCTGCGCGGAGACGTCCGGCACCGCCAGCGCCCGCACGTGCTTACCGGCGAACGCCTTGAACTCCGAGCCCTCGAAGACATCGGTGATGTCGACGAGCTCCAGCTGAGCCCGCAGGTCCGGCTTGTCGGAGCCGTACTTCAGCATCGCCTCACGGAACGGGATCCGCGGGAACGGCGAGGTGACGTGGCGGCCGTTGCCGAACTCCTCGAACAGCTCGGTCATGAGCTTCTCGATCGGCTGGAAGACGTCCTCCTGCTCGACGAAGCTCATCTCGACGTCGAGCTGGTAGAACTCGCCCGGCGAACGGTCCGCGCGCGCGTCCTCGTCACGGAAACAGGGCGCGATCTGGAAGTAGCGGTCGAAGCCGGAGATCATCAGCAGCTGCTTGAACTGCTGCGGCGCCTGCGGGAGGGCGTAGAACTTGCCCGGGTTCAGACGGGAGGGGACCACGAAGTCACGGGCGCCCTCGGGAGAGGTCGCGGACAGGATCGGCGTGGCCATCTCGTTGAAACCGAGGGCGACCATCTTCGAGCGGATCGAGGCGATCACCGACGACCGCAGCATGATGTTCTTGTGCATGCGCTCGCGGCGCAGGTCGAGGAAGCGGTACTCCAGACGCCGCTCCTCGTTGACCCCGTCCTCGGTGTTGATCGTGAACGGCAGCGGGGCGGCCGCACCGAGCAGCTCGACCTCGCCTACCTCGACCTCGACCTCACCGGTGGGCAGGTCCGGGTTGACGTTCTCGGTGCCACGGGAGACGACCTTGCCGTCGACGCGGACCGTGGACTCCTTGGTCAGCTTGTCGAGGGCCTCGTACGCGGGCGTACCGGGACGGGCGACCAACTGCGTGATGCCGTAGTGGTCACGCAGATCGATGAAGAGGATGCCGCCCAGGTCGCGCCGATTGTGCAGCCAGCCACTCAGCCGGACGTCGGTGCCGACGTCAGAGGAGCGGAGCTCGCCGCAGGTGTGGGACCTGTACCGATGCATCGTCGTTCATCCAGCCTTCGCGGATCGGGGAGGTGTTTCACGTGAAACAGCTCCCAGCCTACCGGGGACCCCGAGATCGCCTCCCCACCATTACGACTCGGCCAACAGTGGCACTCCCGGATCTCCTGTTCTTAAAGTGGGGCAATGCGCACTGGTGAGCCCTTGCCCGCCGTGGGGGAGGTTCTCACCGCCCTCGCGACCGGCCTGTGGCACTGGGACACCGCCACCGAACTGGTCACCGTCGACGCGGAGGCGGCTCGGCTGCTCGGGCTGCCCGCCGAGCGGACCACCCTCACGGAAGCCCAGGCCCGGGCTCGTCTGCACCCGGTCGACTGGAACGAGATCATCAGCGTCGTCGGACTCGCCGTCGCCGAGGACACGCTCGCCGAGGTCCGCATCAGGATCATGGACGAGCGGGGCCATGTGACCCGTACCGTGCGCAGCCGCTCCAAGCCGTCGTACGACGCGGACAAGAAGTCGTTCCGGCTCATCGGCACCCTCCAGGAGGTCACCGAGCCGACCCCCGGCACCCCCGCCGGACGCACCGCCGTCACCGGTGACTGGCGCCGCTCCCGCGAGGCCTTCCTGCTGGACGCGGGCCGCGCCCTGGCCGAGGCCCGCTCCACCGCCGAGGTGCTTCGGGTGGCCGCGGGCCTGTCCATGCCCGGCTTCAGCCCCGACGGCCTGGCCGTCTTCGGCGTCGAGGGCGACCGCCTGACGATCATCGGCCATCACGGGCAGCAGCCCGGTGACGAGAGCCCCTTCTCCCACATGTCCCTGGAGACGGACTACCCGGCCGCCGAGGTCGTGCGCACCGGCCGCGCCGTCTATCTCTCCAGCCCCGAGGCCTACCGCTCCCGCTACCCGGTCACCTGGCCGCTCGCCCAGCGCTTCGACCGCCAGTCCTGGGCATTCCTGCCCCTGACGGTGGCCGGCCGCACGATGGGCGCGTGGATGGCGGGCTTCGCCTACCCGGTCGCGTTCACACCCGACGAACGCTCGGTCCTCACCACGGTGGCACGCATGCTGGCCCAGGCCCTGTCCCGCGCGGGCCTGGCCGAGTCGGAGCGCGAGCTGACCGACGGCCTCCAGCGCTCGATGCTCCCCACCCTGGGCCCGGAGATACCGGGCATGACCGTCGCCGCCCGCTACGTCCCCACCGGCGGCGGCCTCCAGGTCGGCGGCGACTGGTACGACATGATCCCGCTGCCCGGGGGCACCTCCCGGACGAAGCCGGGCCAAGGGCGCTTCGCCCTGGTCATCGGGGACGTCCAGGGCCACGACGTGCGAGCGGCGGGCCTGATGGGCCAGCTCCGCATCGCCCTGCGCGCCTACGCCGCCGAGGGCCACCGCCCCGACGCGGTCCTCTCCCGCGCCTCACGCTTCCTCAACGGCATGGCGTACGGCGTCGACGACGCCTCCGACACGCGCTTCGCGACCTGCCTGTACGTCGAGGCCGACCCGGTGACCGGCGTCCTGGAGGTGGCGCGGGCCGGACATCCCGACCCGGCGATCCGCATGACCGACGGCACGGTCCTGGCCCGCCGCACGCAGGGCGGTCTCCCGCTCGGCATCGACCCGGACGCCGACTACCCCACCACCCGGATCACCCTGGAGCCCGGCGAGACGCTGATGCTGTGCACCGACGGGCTGATCGAGACCGGCGGCCACGACTTCGAGACCGGCTGGAAGCGCATCCGCGCCATCCTGGAGACCCACGAGGGCGACCTGGAGGAACTCGCCGACGCGCTGATCCAGGCCGTCCACGGCCCCTCCTCCCACCACACCACCGGGCCCCTCGCCGACCGCCGCGAGGACGACATAGCGGTCCTGCTCCTGCACCGGCAGGGAGAGGGCGTCGACCCGGCCGCCGCAGCGCCCACGGTCCGCCGCACGATGCTCTCGGTGGCCCAGGCGGAACCCGAACGGGTCGCGGTCGCCCGCCAGCAGCTCCGCGAACTGCTGCACGACTGGCCCTCCGCCGACCAGGTCGACTCCGCGGTCCTCCTGCTCTCCGAGACACTCACCAACGTCCTCGTCCACACCGACGCGGACGCTCTGCTCCTCGCGGAGGTACGCGGCGAGCCGGGCGAACGCCGGATGCGCATCGAGGTCACCGACACCAGCGACGACCTCCCCCACAAACGCCGCCCCGGCGAACTGGCCTCCTCGGGCCGCGGCCTGATGCTGATCGAACTACTGGCGGACGCGTGGGGGGTCGACCCCCAGGGCGAGGGCAAGAGCATCTGGTTCGAGCTGTACGAGTCCTCGGGCGAGCCCTCCGCCTAGGACAGGACAGGACAGGGCGCAGGCGTCAACACCCGGCACACCATCACCCTTTCAGGTGCGCACGGGGTGACTGGCGGCGACGGCTGGTGCACCGGCTGCACGATGTGTGCCCTGGCCGTGATCCGACCGCACGCAAGGAAGTCGCATGGGCAAGCCCGCATCCCAGAAGGACCGTGGCAAGGGGTCCTCGTTCTCGCTGTCGTACGAAGGCGCCCAACGCGATCCCGCCAACCACATCACGGTGGGGACCGGTGGATTCTCGTTCAAGGGCTCGACCAAAGCCCTGATCGCCCTCGCTGTGCTGGCCGTGGCCGGCTCGGCGGCCTATCTGGCGCTGTCCGGTCAGGGCCAGGGCGACCCGAGCGGTGCGAGCGTGGCCCCGAGCACGAGCACGAGCGCGGCCTCGGGCGGGGCTGCCGCCGCCGATGCGATGAAGTCCGACCCGCCGACGTCCCCGACGCCGGGTGTCACCCAGGCCGCCGGCGCGGAGCCGACGGCGGTACGGACGCGCCGCAAGGTCGTCCTGCGATCCGGATCCAACGTGGACCTGGACTTCACCAACGGCCAGTCCGACATCATCTTCTCCCTGCCGGCGAACGCCGACGACGGCTACACCATCGTCGGCGAGAACGGCGACCTCGCCACCGTCAACGGCCCCGCGACCGCCGAGAGTTGCGCCGCGGCCACCGACTTCGGATTCGCCATCGACCAGAAGAACATCAGCCGGGGACTCACGGCGTGCGTGCTCACCGACGAGAACCGGGTCGCGGCCATCACCGTCCTCGGCTGGCAGGCGGACGACGCGAACTACGCCGGCGGCCTGTCGTCCGTCACCATGGACGTCACCACCTGGGAGAAGCCCGAAGGCGCGGCCTGACGCCAAGGGGGAGAGGTCCTGTCCGTACCGGAGGACCTACAGCCCGCCCTCAGTCATTCCGTGCACCGCCGGGACCGTCCCCAGACGTCCCTTCTGGAAGTCGTCGAACGCCTGCTGAAGTTCCTCACGGGTGTTCATGACGAACGGGCCGTAGTGGGCCATGGGCTCACGGATCGGCTGTCCGCCCAGCAGGACGACCTCCATGTCCGGCGTGTGGGAGTCCTGCTTCTCGTCCGCGCGGACGGTCAGGGAGCCACCGGCGCCGAACACCGCGGTCTGGCCCAGGTGGATCGGCCGGCGCTCCGCCCCCACCGAACCGCGACCCGCCAGCACGTACGCCAGACCGTTGAAGTCCTCACGCCACGGCAGCGTGATCTCCGCACCCGGCGCCAGCGTCGCGTGGATCATCGTGATCGGCGTGTGCGTGATGCCCGGACCCTGGTGACCGTCCAGCTCACCGGCGATGACCCGGAGCAGCGAACCGCCGTCCGGCGTCGACAGCAGCTGTACGTTGCCGCCCCGGATGTCCTGGTACCGCGGCGCCATCATCTTGTCCTTGGCGGGCAGGTTCACCCACAACTGGAGCCCGTGGAAAAGACCGCCGGACATGACGAGGGCCTCCGGCGGCGCCTCGATGTGGAGAAGACCCGAACCGGCCGTCATCCACTGGGTGTCGCCGTTGGTGATGGTGCCACCACCGCCCTGCGAGTCCTGATGATCGAAGATCCCGTCAATGATGTACGTGACGGTCTCGAAGCCGCGGTGCGGATGCCAGGGGGTCCCTTTCGGCTCACCCGGCGCGTACTCCACCTCACCCATCTGATCCATCATGATGAACGGATCCAGGTGGCGGTAATGGATTCCGGCGAACGCCCTGCGCACCGGGAATCCCTCGCCCTCGAAGCCACTCGGCGCGGTCGTCACGCCGAGGACGGGACGGGCCACCGCGTCCGCCGTCGCGGCCACGCGCGGCAGGGTCAGCGGGTTGTCGACAGTCACTGCAGGCATGTCGGTACCTCCTTGTGGAACGAGTTTAGTTGAGCGTTGAACTTTCTGCCACCTCTAACGGCAGAAGCCCGGAGGACATTCCCTCCAGGCTTCTCCAAGACCTCGCACCCCCTGAAGAGGTCAGGCGACGAGTTCCGGTTCCCGATCGGCGATCTCCTCCGATGCGGGCCGGTCCTCGCGCATCACCAGCGTCGCCAGCAGCGCCGCCGCCAGGACGCCGATCGCGCTGATCGTGAAGGTCGTCGACATGGAGGCCGTGAAGGCTTCGCGGGCCGCCGCCACCAGCGCCGGGTCCTTCAGGGCGACCGCTCCGGCTATCGAGTGCCGTGCCTGCTCGGGCGTCCCCTCGGGCATCCGGTCCGCGAAGCCGCTCGACAGGAGCGAACCCAGGATCGCGATGCCCAGTGCGGTGCCGGCCTGCTGAACCGTGTCGTTCAGGGCCGAGCCGACACCCGCCTTGTCCTCGGGGATGGTGGCCATCAGCGCCGCCACCGCGGCGGGCATCGCCAGGCCGGCGCCGAGCCCGAGCAGGCCGAGCGCGACCGCGGGGACGGTGATGCCGGAGTCCGCCGAGACCGTGGTCAGCAGGGCGAAGCAGGCCACCATCACCAGCATGCCCACGAGGATCACCCAGCGGTTGCCGTACTTGGCGGCGAGCTTGACCCCCACGCCGTTGCCCAGCAGGGCCGTGACCGCCAGCGGCAGGAAGGCCAGGCCCGCCTTGACCGGCGAGTAGCCGAGCACGAACTGGAGGTACTGGGTGAGAACGAGCAGCAGTCCGCCGTTGCCCGTCTGGACCAGGGCCAGGGAGAGCGAACCGCCGCTGAAGTTGCGGTGCTTGAAGAGGACCAGCGGGACCATGGGGGACTTCGTGACGTTCTCCCAGATGACGAAGCCGCTCAGGGACACGAGGGCGACGGGCAGGGCGGCCGTCCACACGCCGTGCTGCGGGAGCTCGATGATCCACCAGACCAGGGCGGTCATCCCGGCCGCCGACAGCACCGCGCCCAGCGGGTCGGCCTTCTGCCAGGGCGCCTTCGACTCCGGCATCAGGGTCAGCCCGGCGATGAGCGCGAGGGCGACGACCGGCACATTGAGGAGGAAGATCGACTGCCAGGAGAAGTGGTCGATCAGGACACCGCCGAGCACCGGGCTGCCGACCAGGCCGAGCATCGCGACCGAGCTCCAGGCCGCCATCGCCCTGCCGCGCTCGTCCTCGTCGAAGACGGTGATGAGGATCGAGAGCGTGGACGGCATGATCAGCGCGCCGCCGACGCCCATCGCGACGCGGACGGCTATCACCTCGCCGGGGGTGGTGCACCAGACCGCGGCCAGCGAGGCGGCCCCGAAGAGCAGGAGCCCGATCAGCATCACCTTGCGGCGGCCGAAGCGGTCACCGAGGCTGCCCGAGGTGAGCAGCAGGCCGGCGAAGACCAGGATGTAGGAGTCCAGGATCCACTGGGTGTCCTGGGCGCTCGCTCCGATCTCCTCGGTCATCACCGGCACCGCGACGGTCAGCGCCATGCTGTCGACGACGATCACCAGGCTGCTCAGGCAGAGCACGACCAGGATCCACCAGCGGCGTGGATTGCGGACTTCCAAGGCGTCCATGACGGTTCCCCTCCGATTGCGTGACACCGTTGCCTCGATGCGAACACTGTACGCATCGCGGAACGCCGTACGCAAGGCTGATTCTTGTACGCTGGGCGCGAACGACGTACGCAGCAGGTCGGGCCGCAGGAGCAGGAGTACCGATGACGACGAAGCCGACCCCCGTCCCCTCCGTCTGGGCCCGTCCCCAGCGGGAGCCCGACCAGCCGGCGCTCAGCCGTGCCGCGATCGTGCGCGAGGCGATCGTCATGCTGGACGCGGAGGGCGTCGAAGCGCTGAGCATGCGCAAGCTCGCCACCCGGCTCAACGCCGGCGCGGCCTCCCTCTACCGGCACGTGGCCACGAAGGACGAGCTGATGGAGCTGGCGGTGGACGAGGTCGCCGCGGAGATCCACGTCCCGTCGGCGGACGGCCCCGACTGGCGGGCGGCCGTCACGGAGGCGTCACGCTCCTTCCGTGCGACGGCCCTGCGGCACCCGTGGCTGCCCCCGGTCCTCGGCCAGGCGGGCCTCGCCTATCTGGGGCCCAACCTCATGTCCTACTCGGAGCGGCTGGCGGCTCTGTTCACGGCCGCCGGATTCCCGGATCCCGGCACGGCGATCGACGCGGTGCTGTCGTACGTGATCGGTATGAGCACCACGGAGGCCGCCTGGCTGACCACGGTCGCCCGCTCCGGCGACTCGGAGTCGGGCCTCATCGCGCGCCTTCTTCCCGCGGTGCAGCAGGCCACGGCCCCGCACAGCCATCTGGCCCAGGGCTATGCCGACACGGAGGAGGCGGCCACGGCGGATCCGGCGGCCCTGCGGGAGGCGAAGTTCGAGGCCGCCCTGGAGATCGTCCTGGACGGCCTGTCACTGCGCCTCGGAGCGCCGGGTTCCTGAGGGCGAGGCGCTACCCGTACATCCTGCGCATCGCGAACTCGACCATCTGCTCCACGGCCTTCGCGTCGAAGACGATCCGGTGCTCCCCCTCCATGTCGAGGACGAAGCCGTAGCCCGTCGGCAGCAGGTCGAGGACCTCCGCGCCGGTGATGACGAAGTACTTGGACTCCTTGCCCGCGTACCGCCGCAGTTCCTTGAGCGTGGTGAACATGGGGATCACCGGCTGCTGGGTGTTGTGCAGGGCGAGGAAGCCGGGGTTGTCGCCGCGCGGGCAGTAGACCTTGGACGTGGCGAAGACCTGCTGGAAGTCCTCCGCCGACAGCTGTCCGGTGGTGAAGGCACGCACCGCGTCCGCGAGGGAGGGCGGGGACGGCTCGGGGTACAGCGGCGGCTGCTGGCCGTACCCGCCCACACCGCCGGCCATGGGCTGCTGTGGCGGGACGCCGTACTGCTGCTGGGCACCAGCGTTCTGGTCGTAGCCGTACATGGGCGTAAGCGTACCGAGGGGGCGGGCGCGGCGGGCGGCCACCGGCACCCGGGAAACCGACAGCGACCTGACAGCCGTCAGCCCTGGGTTTCCGGCGTCCGCCGCTCGTAGCGTCGGTTCATGCGCAGACACGGCGACGACGAGGTCCACGAGCACGACCGAGGGCTCTCCTACGACCTTCCCATGCTCGCCCGCCGACGGATGATCCGGCTGCTGGCGGGAGCCGGGGCGGGGGCAGGTCTGGCGGCCCTGGTGGGCTGCACCGCCGAGGACACCGCTTCCGAGAGCACCTCTCCCTCCGCGGGCACCTCTACCCCCGCCAGCACTTCCTCCGCGGCGGGCTGCGCCGTCGTTCCCGAGGAGACCGCGGGCCCCTACCCGGGGGACGGCTCGAACGGCGTGAACGTGCTGAAGGAGAGCGGGGTCGTCCGCAGCGACCTCACCAGGAGCTTCGGCGACTCGGCGGGCGGCACCGCCGAGGGTGTCCCCCTGACCTTCACACTCACGGTCGTGGACGCTGCCTCCGGCTGCGGGACCCCGAAGCGGGGCGCGGCCGTCTATGTGTGGCACTGCGACCGCGAGGGCGGCTATTCGCTGTACACCGAGGGCGTCGCCGACGAGAACTACCTGCGTGGTGTCCAGGAGACCGACGACCGGGGACAGGTCACCTTCACCAGCGTCTTCCCCGGCTGCTACACCGGCCGTTGGCCGCACATCCACTTCGAGGTCTACGGCAGCCTCGCGGACGCCACCACGGCCACCGCGATCACCAGCACCTCGCAGCTCGCGCTCCCGAAGGACGTCTGCGACACGGTGTACGCCACCGAGGGCTACGAGAGCAGCGTGGACAACCTCGGCCGGCTCTCGCTGGAGTCGGACAGCGTCTTCAGGGACGGCCACGACCAGCAGCTCGCGGCGGTGAAGGGGGACGTGGCGGAGGGGTACACCGCCACGCTGACCATCGCGGTGTGAACCGTCACAGATGGCCGGATCGGGGTTGCGACTTATTACCGACGGGTAGCATCATCGTAGCTACTTGTTGGTACGTGAACTAGCGCGAGGAACCAAGTGCCTCGCCGAACTCTTAACGGAGCCGTCGCCATGGGGCACTACAAGTCGAATCTGCGCGACATCGAGTTCAACCTCTTCGAAGTACTCGGACGCGACAAGCTGTACGGCACCGGGCCCTTCGCGGAGATGGACGTCGACACCGCGAAGAGCATCCTGGAGGAACTGACCCGCCTCTCGGAGAACGAGCTGGCGGAGTCCTTCGCCGACGCCGACCGCAACCCGCCGGTCTTCGACCCCGAGACGAACACCGCGCCGGTCCCGGCGTCCTTCAAGAAGAGCTACAAGGCCTTCATGGACTCCGAGTACTGGCGGCTCGGCCTGCCCGAGGAGATCGGCGGCACCACCTCGCCCCGCTCCCTCATCTGGGCCTACGCGGAGCTGATCCTCGGCGCCAACCCGGCCGTGTGGATGTACTCCTCCGGCCCGGCCTTCGCGGGCATCCTCTTCGACGAGGGCAACGACGTGCAGAAGCACATCGCGAAGATCGCCGTGGAGAAGCAGTGGGGCTCCACCATGGTGCTCACCGAGCCGGACGCCGGCTCGGACGTGGGCGCCGGCCGCACCAAGGCGGTCCAGCAGGAGGACGGCTCCTGGCACATCGAGGGCGTCAAGCGCTTCATCACGTCCGGTGAGCACGACATGGAGGAGAACATCCTCCACTACGTGCTCGCGCGGCCCGAGGGCGCCGGGCCCGGCACAAAGGGACTGTCCCTCTTCCTCGTACCCAAGTACCTCTTCGACTTCGAGACCGGCGAGCTGGGCGAGCGCAACGGCGTCTACGCCACCAACGTCGAGCACAAGATGGGCCTGAAGGCCTCCAACACCTGCGAGATGACCTTCGGCGACCGCCACCCCGCCAAGGGCTGGCTCATCGGCGACAAGCACGACGGCATCCGCCAGATGTTCCGCATCATCGAGTTCGCCCGCATGATGGTCGGCACGAAGGCGATCTCCACCCTCTCCACCGGCTACCTCAACGCGCTGGAGTACGCCAAGGAGCGCGTCCAGGGTCCGGACCTGGCCAACTTCATGGACAAGACCGCGCCCAAGGTCACCATCACCCACCACCCCGACGTACGCCGCTCGCTGATGACGCAGAAGGCGTACGCGGAGGGCATGCGCGCGCTGGTGATGTACACCGCGGCCGTCCAGGACGAGATCCAGGTCAAGGAGGCGGCCGGCGAGGACGTCACCACCGAGAACGCCCTCAACGACCTGCTCCTGCCGATCGTGAAGGGCTACGGCTCCGAGAAGGCCTACGAGCTGCTCGCCCAGTCCCTGCAGACCTTCGGCGGCTCAGGCTTCCTGCAGGAGTACCCGATCGAGCAGTACATCCGGGACTCCAAGATCGACACGCTGTACGAGGGCACCACCGCGATCCAGGGCCAGGACTTCTTCTTCCGGAAGATCGTCCGCAACCAGGGCACCGCGCTGAACTCGCTCGCCGAGGACATCAAGAAGTTCCTGGCGCTCGGCACCGGCGGCGAGGAACTGGCCGGCGCCCGTGAGCACCTGGCCAAGGCGGCCGTCGAGCTGGAGGCCATCGTCGGTCTGATGCTGACCGACCTCGCGGCCACCGAGCAGGACGTCAAGAACATCTACAAGGTGGGCCTCAACACCACCCGCCTGCTGATGGCCTCCGGTGACGTCGTCGTCGGCTACCTGCTCCTCAAGGGCGCCGCGATCGCCGCCGAGAAGCTGGAGACCGCCTCCGCGAAGGACAAGGCGTTCTACACCGGCAAGATCGCGGCGGCGAAGTTCTTCGCGGCCAACGTCCTGCCCGGCGTGACCCTGGCCCGCAAGATCGCCGAGGGCGTCGAGCTGGACCTGATGGAACTGGACGAGGCCGCGTTCTAGTCCCTACGGCTGCGCTACCGCCCGGGCGGGGCTGGGTACTCGTCCGGGTGAGGGTGCGCCGCAGTCCGGGGGGCCGTGCTCCCGTCCTGGCGGGGCCGCGTTTCCGTCCCGGGGAGGCCCCGTTCCTGCTCGGGTGGGGCCGCGTTGCAGTCCGGTGGGGCCCCGTGCCTGCCCGGGCGAAGCCGCGTTCTAGGACACATCTGTACAGCTGCACGCAGTCCTCACGAGGGCCCGCTTCCATCGCCGGGAGCGGGCTCTCGTACGTCGTTAAGGTGAACCCCATGAGCGCACCCCACCGCTTCGACCGCGGCCACACCGACGACCTCATGACCTTCCTGGCGGCGAGCCCCACGCCGTACCACGCGGTGGCGAACGCCGCCGAGCGGCTGGAGAAGGCAGGCTTCCGCCAGGTCTCGGAGACGGACGCCTGGGAGGGGTCGAGCGGCGGCAAGTACGTGCTGCGCGGCGGCGCGATCATCGCCTGGTACGTCCCCGAGGGCACGGCGCCCCACACGCCGTACCGCATCGTCGGCGCGCACACCGACTCCCCGAACCTGCGGGTCAAGCCGCAGCCGGACAGCGGTGCGCACGGCTGGCGCCAGGTCGCCGTGGAGATCTACGGCGGTCCCCTGATGAACTCCTGGCTCGACCGTGACCTGGGGCTGGCCGGCCGGCTGACCCTGCGGGACGGTTCGACGCGGCTGGTGAACGTGGACCGGCCGCTGCTGCGAGTGCCCCAGCTCGCGATCCACCTGGACCGCGCGGTGTCCTCGGACGGGCTCAAGCTCGACAAGCAGCGCCACCTGCAGCCCGTCTGGGGCCTCGGCCACGACGTGCGCGACGGCGACCTGATCGCCTTCCTGTCCGAGGAACTGGGGCTCGGCGAGGGCGAGGTGACCGGCTGGGACCTGATGACGCACTCCGTGGAGGCGCCCGCCTACCTGGGCCGGGACAAGGAGCTGGTGGCCGGACCGCGGATGGACAACCTGCTGTCCGTGCACTCGGGGGTGGCCGCCCTGGCCGCGGTGTCGAGCGGCTCGGAGCCGTCTTCCATCCCCGTGCTCGCCGCCTTCGACCACGAGGAGAACGGTTCGCAGTCGGACACCGGCGCGGACGGTCCGCTGCTCGGCGGGGTCCTGGAGCGGTCGGTGTTCGCGCGCGGCGGGTCGTACGAGGACCGGGCCCGGGCCTTCGCGGGGACGGTCTGTCTGTCCTCCGACACCGGGCACGCCGTGCACCCCAACTACGCGGAGCGGCACGATCCGACGCACCACCCGCGCGTCAACGGCGGCCCGATCCTGAAGGTCAACGTCAACAACCGCTACGCCACGGACGGTTCGGGCCGTGCCGTGTGGGCCGCCGCCTGTGAGCGGGCCAACGTGCCCTTCCAGTCCTTCGTGTCCAACAACTCCATGCCCTGCGGCACGACCATCGGCCCGATCACCGCGGCCCGGCACGGCATCAAGACCGTCGACATCGGCGTGGCGATCCTGTCGATGCACAGCGTGCGGGAGTTGTGCGGCGCGGACGACCCGCATCTGCTGGCGAACGCTCTGGTGGCGTTCCTGGAGGGGTAGTTCGCGAAAAGTGGGGGTACCCGGATGTCCGGGCCGGAACTACCGGACCGGACAGGGAGGCGACACTCATGGGCCTCGGCGGGTGCATCATCCTCATCGCCGTGGGAGCAATCCTCACGTTCGCCACCGACTGGCACATGCAGGGGGTCAACCTCGACCTGGTCGGTGTGATCCTGATGATCGTGGGACTGATCGGCGTGACGACGTTCAGCAGCATCGCCCGGCGTCGGCGTGTGGTGGTACCGCCCACCACGTCGACGGTCGTGGAGGAGCGCCGGGACGGATACGGCGTGTAAGGGACATCGAGCGGAACGAAGGACGCATAGGGCGAACACGGACAACCGTGAGTAATCCGTAATCACGGATGCCTTGTCCGCTTGTGTGGGAACAGTGAAAACTCGGGATCCTTGAGAGCCCGGGGGGTCTGCAGTGCCGGGCGTGAACCACCAGCACACCCGGGGGCTCCCCGTGCTCCACCCCACGACCTCCATCGTGGCGCCCGATCCGAGATCACCGCGCCCCCACCGGCACGCCGCTCCCGACGAACTCGACCTTCCGCCGCGCCTGGTGGCGCGTCGGCGGTGGCGTCGGTGCAAGCTCTGGCACCAACGGCTGCGCCGGCAGCGCGGCGCCCCGGAGAACCTGCGCGACTACGGCTGGACACGGGTCACCGCCCGCTACTTCGTGCGGCAGTTCCTCATGGGCTTCGGCGCGCTGTCCTTCCCAGCACGCCGTCTACTTCACCTCGCTGTGCGACCGGACTGTGGCTGAACAGCATGGCGATGCCGGTGACCGCCACGACGCTGGTGGCGGCGGGGGCCGCCCTGTTCAAGCTGGTCCCGCGGAGGCGGTAGCCGTCGGACGGGTCACCGGTGCAGCGCGTGACCCGTCGTCGCGTCCACATGGTCCGGGACCTCGTCGTGGCGGTCGCCGACCGTGGAGGTACCGGTCGGTTCGAGGAGGAGGATGTCGGTCGGGACGGGGGCGTACGGCTTGTGTTCGACGCCCCGGGGGACCGTGAAGACAGACAGCCTCGGCAGCACGACCGTGCGCTCGCCGGCCGGTTCCCGCAGCGAGATGTGCAGCTCGCCCTCCAGGACCAGGAAGAACTCGTCGGTGTCGTCGTGGACGTGCCACAGGTGCTCGCCCTCGACGTGCGTGACGCGGACGTCGTAGTCGTTGACGGCGGTGACGATGCGGGGACTCCACTGCTCGGTGAAGGAGGCCAGCGCGGCGGGCAGGGAGACGGGTTCGGTTGTCATGACGTCATCGTGCGGGCGCCACGACCGCCGTACGAGTGCTAGAAATCGCACATGGCGCAAGATTCCTCTCACCGTGTCGTCCTGCTGGTGGACGAGAACTCCAACCCCTTCGAAATGAGCTGCGCCATCGAGGTCTTCGGGCTGCGGCGGCCGGAACTGGGGCGGGAGCTGTACGACTTCACCCTGTGCGCCGCCGGTCCGAGCACCCGTATGCGGGACGGCTTCTTCACCCTGACCGGGGTCGCCGGTCTGGAGGCGGCGGACGAGGCGGACACGCTGATCGTGCCGAACCGGCCCGACACCGACACCCCGCGCTCACCCCGCGTACTGGACGCCGTACGGCGGGCACACGCGCGTGGCGCCCGGCTCGTCGGTTTCTGCTCGGGCGCCTTCACCCTGGCGGAGGCCGGGCTGCTGGACGGGCGGCGGGCCTCCTGTCACTGGATGTGGGCCGACTCCTTCCGGGCCCGCTTCCCGCGCGTGCGGCTCGAACCCGACGTCCTCTTCGTCGACGACGGCGACATCCTCACCGCGTCCGGCAGCGCCTCGGCGCTCGACCTGGGGCTGCACGTCGTACGACGGGATCACGGCGCCGAGATCGCCAACCACGTCTCCCGCAGGCTCGTCTTCGCCGCCCACCGCGACGGTGGGCAGCGGCAGTTCGTGGAGCGGCCCGTGCCGGACGTACGGGACGAGTCGCTGGGCCCGCTGCTCGCGTGGGCGCAGGAACGGCTGGGGGAGCCGCTGACCGTCGCCGGCCTGGCGGCCCGCGCGGCCGTCTCCCCCGCGACCCTGCACCGCCGTTTCCAGGCGCAGCTCGGGACGACTCCGCTGGCCTGGCTGACGGGGGAGAGGGTGGCACTCGCGTGCCGGCTCATCGAGCGCGGGGAGGAGCGGCTGGACGTGGTGGCCGCGCGGAGCGGCCTGGGGACGGCCGCGAACCTCCGCGCGCGCGTGCGGCGCGAGACGGGACTCAGCCCGTCGGCCTATCGACGGCGTTTCGGGACCGGCGCCGGGGAAGCGGTAACGGCATGAGATTCCTCGTACGCGACCGGCTGCTCGGCATCGGTGACGACTACTGGATCGAGGACGACCGGGGCAACAAGGTCTTCCTCGTCGACGGCAAGGCCATGCGGGTCCGGGACACCTTCGAGCTGAAGGACACCCACGGGCGGGTCCTGATCGACATCCACCAGAAGATGTTCGCCCTGCGCGACACCATGGTGATCGAGCGGGACGGCGAGCCCCTGGCGAAGATCAAGCGGAAACGCCTGTCGCTGCTGCGCAACCACTACCGGGTGGCCCTCGCCGACGGCGGCACCGAACTCGACGTCAGCGGCAAGATCCTCGACCGGGAGTTCGCCGTCGAGTACGACGGTGAGCTGCTCGCGGTGGTCTCGCGGCGCTGGCTGCACGTCCGGGAGACCTACGGCGTCGACATCGTCCGGGACGACGCGGATCCGGCGCTGCTCATCGCGGTGGCGGTGTGCGTGATCCACCTCGCCGAGAAGGAGCGGGAGGACGACTGACCCGGTGTCGGGGGATCAGAGCACCCGGTCCTTCAGGGCCGGGAACTGCTCCCTGGTGACGGCCACCTTCCGCGGGTCGAGCTCCACCGTGAGCACCTCCTCGCCGGCGCCCGCCTCGGCGAGGACCTGGCCCCAGGGATCCACCACGATCGAGTGACCGGCCTGCGGAACTCGCGCGTGCGTCCCGGCCGTTCCACAAGCGAGCACGAACGCCTGGTTCTCGACCGCCCGCGCCCGGGCCAGCAGCGTCCAGTGGTCCCGGCGGCGCTCCGGCCAGCCCGCCGGGATCAGCAGGGTCTCGGCGCCCGCGTCGACGAGGCCGCGGAAGAGTTCGGGGAAGCGGAGGTCGTAGCAGGTGGCGAGGCCGACGGTCGTCTCCGGCAGACGGACCGTCACCAGGTCCTCGCCCCGGCCCATCAGCACGGCCTCGCCCTTGTCGAAGCCGAAGCGGTGGATCTTGCGGTAGGAGGCGGCGCGCTCACCGGAGGGCGAGAAGAGGAGGGAGGTGTTGTAGAGGGTGCCGTCAGGGGCCCGTTCGGGGATCGAGCCCGCGTGCAGCCATACGCCCGCGTCGCTCGCGGCCTTCGCCATGGCCTCGTGGGTGGGCCCTTCCAGCGGCTCGGCCTCACTCCCGAACTCCTCGAAGGCGAAGGCCCCGGTGGTCCACAGTTCCGGCAGGACGACGAGGTCGGCTCCGGCCTGGTCCCGTACCAGTGACGCCACGCGACGCCGACGCGATTCGACTGATTCGCCCTCGTCCACGGCGATCTGGATCACAGAGGCGCGCACACTACCACCGTCCTGGCATTCGGGCCGTCCATTACGGGCCTACGATCGTCACACGAAAGCACTGCCGGGGTGCCTCACAGCAGCGTAACTTAGCGTTCCAAGACACCCGCCGACAGCCACCACCTCCACTGGCAACGCCGCCATCACCAGCCCGTGCTCCGACCGCCGAGGGGTCCCGTTCCGTGAGTCTGCATCCCACCCTCCAGCCCTACGCCGACGCCTGGACCCATTCCATCGAAGCGATATCCGAGCTGGTGAACCCCCTCGTGGAGGGCGAGTGGAACCGACGCACCCCCTGCCCCGGCTGGTCGGTGAGGGATGTGGTGTCCCATGTCATCGGCCTGGACTGCGAGATGCTGGGCGACCCGCGCCCCATCCACACCCTGCCGCGCGACCTCTTCCACGTCACCAACGACCACCAGCGGTACATGGAGATGCAGGTCGACGTCCGCCGTCACCACACGGCGCCGGAGATGACCTCCGAGCTGGAGTACGTCATCATCCGCCGCAACCGCCAGCTGCGGAACGACTCCCGCGATCCCGGCACCAAGGTGCGCGGCCCGCTGGGAACCGAACTGACCCTCGCGGACTCCATGCGCCAGCACGCCTTCGACGTCTGGGTGCACGAGCAGGACCTGCGGGCCGCCCTGGGCCGGCCCGGCAACCTCGACTCCCCCGGCGCGCACGTCGCCCGTGACGTCCTGCTCGACGCGCTCCCCGACATAGTGGCCGTCAAGGCCGACGCGCCCCGCAGTTCGGCGATCGTCTTCGACGTGCACGGCCCCGTCGAGTTCCTGCGCACCATCCGCGTGGACATCCAGGGGCGCGGCACCCTGGAGACGGCCCCCGCCCTCGGCCCGGCCGCCTCCCTCAGCCTCGACTGGGAGACGTACGTCCGTCTGGCCTGCGGCCGGGTGACCCCGGAGGCGGTAGCGGACCGCGTGAAGGCGGAGGGCGACCCGGAACTGACGTCGGCGATCCTGCGCAACTTCACGGTGACGCGGTAGGAATCGGGTGCGCGTGACCCGCGTGGCTACGCAGGGACGTGCACCGTCTCCACCCGGCTCGCCACCAGCCGCTCCCGCTCCCGGCGGGCCGCGCGTCCGCGCAGCCGCAGGATCTGGCTGACGCCGAGCGCCTGGAGCACGAAGACGGAGGAGAAGGCGACGGTGTAGTTGTCGCCGGTCGCGTCCAGGAGCACACCGACGGCGAACAGGGTGGTCATCGACGCGACGAACCCGCCCATGTTGGTGATGCCGGAGGCGGTGCCCTGCCGCTCCGGCGGGTTCGCCGGCCGCGCGAAGTCGAAGCCGAGCATCGACGCAGGACCGCACGAACCGAGGACCACGCACAGCACGATCAGCAGCCACATCGGCGCCCGCTCGCCGGGGTAGGCCAGCGTGGCCGCCCACAGCAGCGCCGTCGCGCCCACGGTCCCGAGGGCGAGCGGCAGCCGTGCGCCGTGGTGCCGGGCGACGACCTGGCCGTAGACCAGTCCGACGACCATGTTGGACAGCACGACGAGGGTGAGCAGTTCACCCGCCACCGCCCGGGACAGCCCTTGGGCCTCGACGAGGAACGGCAGGCCCCACAGCAGCAGGAACACCATCGCCGGGAACTGGGTCGTGAAGTGCACCCACAGCCCGAGGCGGGTGCCGGGTTCCCGCCAGGACGCGGCGATCTGGCGCCGCACGTAGGCCGCTCCCTGGTGCGGGAAGGGCTCCGGCTCGTGCCCCTCGGGGTGGTCCTTGAGGAAGAGGAGCAGCAGGACCAGCACCACCACGCCCGCGAGCGAGCTGCCCGCGAACGCGGGCGTCCACCCGACTCCGTGCAGCAACCGGGCCAGGACCAGCGTGGAGACCAGGTTGCCCGCCATGCCGGCGAGCCCGGCGAACTGGGCGACCAGCGGTCCGCGCCGGGCCGGGAACCAGCGGGTACCGAGGCGCAGCACGCTGATGAAGGTCATGGCGTCGCCGCAGCCGAGCAGGGCGCGCGAGGCGAGGGCGGTGCCGTACGACGGTGAGAACGCGAAACCGAGCTGCCCGGCCGTGAAGAGCACCACGCCGATCGTCAGCACCTTCTTGGTGCCGAGCCGGTCGACGAGCAGGCCCACGGGTATCTGCATGCCGGCGTAGACGAGGAGCTGGAGGATCGAGAAGGTCGACAGGGCCGAGGCGTTCACGTGGAAGCGGTCGGCCGCGTCGAGGCCCGCGACCCCGAGGGACGTACGGAAGATGACCGCGACGAAGTAGACGGAGACGCCGATGCCCCACACGGCCATCGCGCGCCGGCCGCCCGGGGGTGCCCCCTGGGGGCGAGGGTCACCCGGAAGAGTGGACCTGCTCACCGGACCTCACCCCGGGCGAGGTGGGAGAACCACTCGACGTGGCCGTGGATCAGTCTCACGACCGCCTCCGCGTCGCCGGAGCGCAGGGCCTGGAGGATCTGCTCGTGCTCGACGAGGGTCTTGGTGATGCGGTCCGGGTGGGCGTGCATGACGGCGACGCCCATCCGGAGCTGGCGGTCGCGGAGCTGGTCGTAGAGCCGGTTGAGGATCTCGTTGCCGCCGCTGCGGACGATCTCGGCGTGGAAGCAGCGGTCGGTGACGGCGGCGCCGGCCAGATCCCCGGCGGCGGCCTGCTCCTTCTGCCGCGCGAGCAGTTCCTCGAGGCGCGCGATGAGTTGGGGAGAGGCGGGTACGGCCTTGCGGGCGGCGTGCTCCTCGACGAGCTGCCTGGTCTCGACGACGTCGGCGATCTCCTGTGCGGAGACGGGCAGGACCAGCGCTCCCTTTTTCGGATAGAGCTTGATGAGCCCTTCGACCTGGAGACGCAGCAGTGCCTCCCGCACGGGTGTCCGGGAGACCCCGACGGCCTCGGCGAGCTCACCTTCGGTGAGCAGGGTCCCGCCCTCGTAACGGCGGTCCAGGACGCCTTGTTTGACGTGGGTGTAGACGCGATCGGCGGCGGGAGGCTGTTTCACGGCCAGACTCATGCCCACAGCATAGATACAACACGTACGCATGATGAGCCCCCGTCCATCATGCGGACCCCTCTGTATCGACGGTGTCACAGAATCCAGACCCGCCCCATCCGACGCACAACCATTCGTGCTAGATACGTGTCACAGACATGCGGCCCGCTTTCTTTTCCCATCAACTCGGCCGTATCTCAGGGGCATTCGACGCAATCGGGGTATTTCAGTTGATTACCGCCATCACCGGCACCAAGGGCAGTCGCTTCCGCATGGCCGCCGCGGTCAGTGTCACCGCAGGCGCCGTGCTCACGGCCGGAGCCTTCACCGCGGCACCCGCGCAGGCTGTCACCGCGCCCTCGATCGTGGCCAAGGGCGGCTACGTGATGAACAACGCGAACGGCAAGACGCTGTACACCAAGGCGGCGGACACCAAGCGTTCCACAGGCTCCACCACGAAGATCATGACTGCGAAGGTCGTGCTGGCGCAGTCGAACCTGAACCTGGACAAGAAGGTCACGATCCAGAAGGCGTACAGCGACTACATCGTCGCCAACAACGCCTCGCAGGCCCACCTGATCGTCGGCGACAAGGTCACCGTCCGTCAGCTGCTGTACGGGCTGATGCTGCCGTCGGGCTGCGACGCCGCGTACGCGCTGGCCGACACGTACGGCACCGGCTCGACGCGGGCCGCGCGCGTGAAGTCGTTCATCAGCAAGATGAACCAGGCCGCCACGTCGCTGGGTCTGAGGAACACGCACTTCGATTCGTTCGACGGCATCGGCAACGGCAACAACTACTCGACGCCGCGTGACCTGACGAAGATCGCCAGCAGCGCGATGAAGAACGCCACGTTCCGCACCGTCGTGAAGACGAAGAAGTACACGGCGAAGACCATCACCAAGACGGGCTCCACCCGCACGATGGCGCCGTGGACCAACACGAACGGGCTGCTCAGCAGCTACAGCGGCACCATCGGCGTGAAGACCGGGTCCGGCCCCGAGGCCAAGTACTGCCTCGTCGTCGCCGCCACCCGCAACGGCAAGACCGTCATCGGCACGGTCCTCGCCTCCACCTCGATCACCCAGCGCGAGGCGGACGCGAAGAAGCTGCTGAACTACGGCTTCGCGACCATCTGACGTCGCCTGCCACGAAGGGGTCCGTTGCCGGTGGGCGACGGACCCCTTCGTCATTGCTCCGGCGGCCGCTGGAATCGATCGCGGAGGACGGGGTCCCGGTGTACGTGCCGCACCAGCCCTGACCCACCCGTGAATGACTGAAGGGGCGGCCGCAAACCCAACTTGCGGCCGTCCCTTCAGTGTTGGACAACGTACCCGCTGCGCGGGTCACGCCCAGGTGATGAGTTTCTTCGGCTGTTCCAGGATCGCGGCCACGTCCGCGAGGAGTTTGGATCCCAGTTCGCCGTCGATCAGGCGGTGGTCGAAGCTGAGAGCCAGGGTGGTGACCTGGCGGGGCTTGACCTTGCCCTTGTGCACCCAGGGCTGGAGCTTGATCGCGCCGACGGCGAGGATCGCGGACTCGCCGGGCGGCAGGATCGGGGTGCCGGTGTCGACGCCGAAGACGCCGACGTTGGTGATGGTCACCGTGCCGCCCTGCATCGCGGCCGGCGAGGTGCGGCCCTCCTTCGCCGTCGCCACCAACTCGCCCAGCGCCTCGGCCAGCTGAGGAAGCGTCTTCGCGTCGGCGTCCTTGATGTTCGGGACGATCAGCCCGCGCGGGGTGGCCGCCGCGATGCCCAGGTTGACGTAGTGCTTGAGGACGATCTCCTGGTTCGCCTCGTCCCAGGAGGCGTTGACGTCCGGGTTGCGCTTGATGGCGACCAGGAGGGCCTTGGCGATCAGCAGGAGCGGGTTGACCCGCAGGCCGGTGAAGTCCTTGTCCTGCTTGAGGTCCTCGACGAGCTTCAAGGTACGGGTCACGTCCACCGTCACGAACTCGGTGACGTGCGGGGCCGTGAAGGCGGAGCCGACCATCGCCTGGGCGGTGGCCTTGCGGACGCCCTTGACGGGGACACGGGTCTCGCGGGCCGTGTCGTACGAGGCAGCCGGCACCGCGGGGGCCTGGGTCACCGGGGCCTGCGTGACCGGCACCGGCGCCTCGGTCGCGGTGACCGCCGCGTGGACGTCCTCGCGGGTGATGATGCCGTCCGGGCCGGACGGGATCACCGTGGCGAGGTCGACACCCAGGTCCTTGGCCAGTTTACGGACCGGGGGCTTGGCCAGCGGGCGGGACTCAGGCGCGGGAGGTGCCCCGTGGCCGTTCAGCTCGGTCTGGACCGCCGCCGACGCCTGCTGGACCGGCACCTCGGGCCCCTTGCGGGGGCGCCGCTTGGTGGAGGAGGCGGCCACGCCGTAGCCGACCAGGACCGGCTGGCGGCCCTGCGGCTTCTTCTCCTCAGCGGTGTCTGCCACCGGAGCGGCGGCCACCGGGGCTTCCGCAGCCTCGGCCGGCACCTCCGCGGGCGCGGGTCCCGTCCCGCCGCTCACGTCGATCGCGATGATCGCGGTGCCGACGTCGACCATGGTGCCCTCAGGGAAGCGCAGGTCGCGCACCACTCCGTCGTAGGGGATGGGCAGTTCGACGGCCGCCTTGGCCGTCTCCACCTCGCACACCACCTGCCCGTCGGTGACGGTGTCGCCGACCTGGACGTACCACTTGAGGATCTCGGCCTCGGTCAGGCCCTCGCCCACGTCGGGCATCTTGAACTCGCGTACGGACGTATCCGTCATCGTCGTCACGGCCCTCTCCTCAGTACGCCAGCGAGCGGTCGACGGCATCCAGTACCCGGTCCAGACTCGGCAGGTACTCCTCCTCCAGGCGCGCCGGCGGGTAGGGGGCGTGGTAGCCGCCGACCCGCAGCACGGGCGCCTCCAGGTGGTAGAAGCACCGCTCGGTGATCCGGGCCGCGATCTCCGCGCCGGAGCCGAAGAACACCGGCGCCTCGTGCACCACCACCAGCCGCCGGGTCTTCTCCACCGAGGCCTGGATGGCGTCGAAGTCCAGCGGCGAGACCGAGCGCAGGTCCAGCACCTCCAGGTTCTTGCCCTCCTCGGCGGCCGCGTTCGCGACCTCCTGGCACAGCTTGACCATCGGGCCGTAGGCGACCAGCGTCAGATCGGTGCCCTCACGGACCGTCCGCGCCTTGTGCAGCGGGCCGGGGATCGCCTCGGTGTTGACCTCGCCCTTGTCCCAGTAGCGCCGCTTGGGCTCGAAGAAGATCACCGGGTCGTCGCTCTGGATGGCCTGCTGCATCATCCAGTACGCGTCCGACGCGTTGGACGGCGAGACCACCTTCAGGCCCGCCACATGCGCGAACAGCGCCTCGGGCGACTCCGAGTGGTGCTCGACCGCGCCGATGCCGCCGCCGTAGGGGATCCGCACGACCACCGGCATCTTGACCTTGCCCAGCGACCGCGCGTGCATCTTCGCCAGCTGCGTGACGATCTGGTCGTAGGCCGGGAACACGAACCCGTCGAACTGGATCTCCACCACCGGCCGGTAGCCGCGCAGCGCCAGCCCGATCGCGGTGCCCACGATGCCCGACTCGGCGAGGGGGGTGTCGATGACCCGGTCCTCGCCGAAGTCCTTCTGCAGACCGTCGGTGACCCGGAAGACACCGCCGAGCTTGCCGACGTCCTCACCCATGACCAGGACCTTGGGATCGGTGTCCAGGGCCCGCCTGAGCGACTCGTTGATCGCCTTGGCCAGTGCCATCTTCTCCGCCATGATCAGGCCCCTTCCCCATCCGCGAACGACGCCTGGTAGGCGGCGAAACCGGCCCGCTCCTCGTCGACCAGCGCATGCCCGTCCGCATACGCGTGCTCGAAGATGGCGAAACGGTCCGGGTCCGGCATCGCACGGACCGCCTCACGCACTCGCCTGCCCAACGCCTCGGACTCGGTCTCCAGTTCCGCGAAGAATCCCTCGTCCGCGTGGTTTGCGGCCTCCAGGTGCCGACGAAGGCGCAGGATCGGGTCCTTCGCCTCCCACGCCTCGCGCTCCTCGTCGGCCCGGTACTTGCTCGGGTCGTCGGAGGTGGTGTGGGCACCCATCCGGTAGGTGTACGCCTCGACGAGCGTCGGCCCCTCACCCGCGCGGGCCCGCTCCAGCGCCCACTTGGTGACGGCCAGCGACGCGAGCACGTCGTTGCCGTCGACCCGTACGCCGGGGAAGCCGAAGCCCTGCGCGCGCTGGTAGAGCGGGACGCGGGTCTGCTTCTCGGTCGGCTCGGAGATGGCCCACTGGTTGTTCTGGCAGAAGAACACGACCGGGGCGTTGTAGACCGCGGAGAAGGTGAACGATTCGGCGACGTCGCCCTGGCTGGAGGCGCCGTCGCCGAAGTACGCGATGACCGCGGAGTCGGCGCCGTCCTTGGCGACGCCCATCGCGTAGCCCGTGGCGTGCAGCGTCTGGGAGCCGATGACGATGGTGTAGAGGTGGAAGTTGTTGCCGTTCGGGTCCCAGCCGCCGTTGTTCACCCCGCGGAACATGCCGAGCAGGTTCGTCGGGTCGACCCCGCGGCACCAGGCCACGCCGTGCTCGCGGTAGGTCGGGAAGACGTAGTCGTCGTCGCGCAGCGCCCGTCCCGATCCGATCTGGGCGGCCTCCTGGCCGAGCAGCGAGGCCCACAGGCCCAGTTCGCCCTGGCGCTGGAGAGAGGTGGCCTCGGCGTCGAAGCGGCGGGTGAGCACCATGTCGCGGTAGAGACCGCGAAGCTCTTCGGGGGTGATGTCGGCGACGTACTTGTCGTACTCGACGTTCTTGACGCGCTTGCCCTCGGGCGTCAGCAGCTGAACCAGTTCGGGCTGGGTGCTCGGGGACTTCCTCGTCCCGGCGCTGCGTCGCGGCTTGCGCGCGGCAGTGCTCTCCACGGTCACGTGTGCTCCTCCGTCGGTCCGGCCCCCGGGGTTGCCGGGTGTACCAGTGCGGCTCACCTGTTCCCGACCCCCGTGCACGGGGTGGGTGCCACTCGGCCGGAACAGGCGTGACAGGTGCCCCGGCGAGCGCCCTGCAAGAATCACGTTACCCAGTGCTCCACATTTCTGTGAAACCCCCTTTGACCTGCGATTTTGCTTGGATTTCCAAGTAAATCGGAAAAGGGCCGAAGGGGTGCTGGTCACAGCCTTGCAGGAGGCCGGAGCAACGGCACGTTATCCCGTCTACCCAGGCCACCGGAAGACTTTCTGGGTTTGACTTCCCGGCCGCGCCCAAAGGGGAAATCAGGGTATTTCCCCTCGACGACCCTTCCCCGTGACCGAAGCAGACCGAGCGCGACCCACTGTGTCGGTCTGTGACGTCCTGTGACAACGCCCAGCTCACAGCCGTGTCTCGTGCCCTAGCATCTGGCGCGTGCCGCGCTCTCCTGTACCACCCCTCATGCCTCACGCGCCCCCGCTGGGCCCCCTCCTCCGCCAGTACGCCGCGGGCTCCGCCCTCACCTGCGATCCCGTCGAGCAAGGTCTCCTCAACCGCGGCTACCGGCTCCGCACGACCCGTGGGCGCTACTTCCTCAAGCACCACTTCGACCCCGAGACGGCCGCCCCCGAGGCGATCGCCCGCCAGCATCGCGCCACCCAGCGCCTGGCCGCCCTCGGTGTCCCGGTCGCCCCGCCCTTCCCCGCCCGGGACGGCCGCACGGTCGCGGTCGTCGGGGGCCACGCCTATGCCCTCCACCCCTGGATCGACGGCCGCCACCGCCACGGCTCCCAGCTCACGGCCGCCCAGTGCGGCCGCCTCGGGGCACTGCTGGGCGTGGTGCACGCGAGTCTGGAGCGGGTGATGCCGCTCCAGGGACCTCCGGGGACGGAGAAGAGTGCGCGGGCAGACGGGGGCGTACGAGGCGACGCAAGCGCCCCGAAGCCCGCGCCGCACCCGCTGGGCGGACGCACCGCACCGCCGCCGTGCCACGCCCCCGCGCGTGCCGGCGGCGCCCGCGCGGAAGAGCCGCCCGCCGGTCACCGGTCCGCCGAGGCCGCGGACCCCGACGCGGGTCCCGACGCGGGTCCCGACGACGCCGGTGCCGACCCGACCGCCACCTTCGCCCTCATCGACGACCTCCTGGCGCGCGTGCGCCGGCACCGGCCCGCCGACTCCTTCGACGAGCTGGCCCGGCACCGGCTGCTGGAGCGGCGGGCCCTGCTCGAACAGCACGTGGGGCGGCGGCCTCCCCACGGCGGACCGGTGGGCTGGGTGCACGGGGACTTCCACCCCTTCAACCTGCTCTACCGGGGCGACGCCCCCGCCGCGATCGTCGACTGGGACCGGCTCGGCGTGAAGCCCCGCGCCGAGGAGGCCGTACGCGCCGCCGCGATCTTCTTCGTACGGCCCGCGGGGACCCTCGACCTGCCGAAGGTGCGGGCCTACGCGCGCGCGTACCGGCGTACGGCGGGCGCCACGCCCTCGGAACTCGCGGCGGCCGTGCACCGCGTGTGGTGGGAACGCCTCAACGACTTCTGGATGCTGCGCTGGCACTACGAGCGCGGCGACACCCGCGCGGACCCCCAGTTCCCGGCGGCCTCGGCGCTGGTGGTGTGGTGGACACGGGAGTACGACGCGGTGTGCGACGCCTTCGCGGGCTGACGCGGGGCCCCGGAAACGGCACGCGCGCGTGGCGCCCGTTTCCGGGGCCACGCGCGCGTGAGGCGTCGCGGTCGGTCAGGAATCGCCTCCGCCGCCGCCCGCGCCTCCTACGAGGCTGTCGCCGGTCGGCTCCGCCGTGTCCGTGGGCTCGGCCGTGTCGGTGGGCTCCGGCGTGTCGGACGGCTCCGGCGCCGTCTCGGACGGCTGCGTCGCCGAGGGCGAAGGCGTGTAGGAGGGCGTGTACGACGGCGTGTAGGACGGCGTGTAGCCGGAGCCGCCCGAGCTGCCGCTGTCGTCCGTGGACGTGTCGGTCTCCTCGCTCGTCGCCTCGTCGCTCGGCGTCTCGCTGGGCGTCTGGTCGTCGGTGGTCTTCGAGGTGGTCGGCGACACGGAGCTGCCGGTGCCGCCACCGCCCCCGCCTCCGCCGCCGTTGTTGAGCGCCAGGGCGACGCCCGCCGCGACGGCGATCACCGCGAGGACGGCGAGGATCCACAGCTTGCCGCGGCCGCTGCCCCGGTTGCCGTGTCCCTCGAAGCCGCCCTCGTCCCCGCCGCCGTAACCGGAGGGCAGGATCTGCTGCGGGATCTGGGTGGTGCCGGAGGCGGCGCCGGGGTGCGCCAGCACGCTGGTGCTCGCGAACCCGGCGGCGGCGACGCCGCGGCCGTCGTGCGCGGTCACCGGGCCGGTGTTCCAGGTGCCGGTGTGGCCGCCCTGGTCGTACAGCATCTGCAGGCCGTACTGGACGAGCCCGCGCATCTCCTCGGCCGTCTGGAAGCGGTCGTCGGGGTCCTTGGCGAGCGAGCGCATGACGAGGCCGTCGAGCTCCGGCGGTACGGCCTCGGAGGCCTGCGACGGAGGTGTGGGGATGTCCTGGACGTGCTGGTAGACCACCGACAGCGGGGTCTCGCCGGTGAACGGCGGCCTCAGCGCGAGGAGTTCGTAGAGCAGACAGCCCGTCGCGTACAGGTCGGAGCGGTGGTCGACGGCCTTGCCGAGGGCCTGCTCCGGGGAGAGGTACTGCGGGGTGCCCATGACCATGCCGGTCTGCGTCATCGTCGTGGACGCGCCGTGCAGGGCGCGGGCGATGCCGAAGTCCATCACCTTGACGGCGCCGTTGTGGGTGATGATCACGTTGGCGGGCTTGATGTCGCGGTGCACGATGCCGTGCTGGTGCGAGTAGGCGAGCGCCTCCAGGACCCCGGAGACGATGATCAGGGCCTGCTCGGGCCCGGGCGCCTCGGCGTTGAGCAGCAGGTCCCGGATCGTCCGTCCCTCGACGATCTCCATGACGATGTACGGCACCGACTGGCCGCCCACGAAGTCCTCGCCGGAGTCGTACACGGCGACGATCGCGTGGTGGTTGAGGCCGGCCACGGACTGGGCCTCACGCGTGAAGCGGGCCTTGGAGGTCGGGTCCTCGGCGAGGTCTGCGCGCAGCAGTTTGACCGCCACGGTGCGCCCGAGCCGTACGTCCTCGGCCGCGAACACCTCGGCCATACCGCCCCGGCCGAGTCTGCGGGTCAGCCGGTACCGGCCGTCCCCCACCAGTCCGCCGTTACCCCACAGCTCCGGCGCATCTGACATTCCGCCGCCAGTCGCCTCGGGGTCGGACGGGCCCTGAGCGCGCTGCTGCTGTGCCATCGGTCCTCGCCGTCGTTTCTGCCCGCGGTGCGCGCGGTGTTGTTACGGTCTCCGTCGGCCACGCTACAGCCTTCGCGCAAGCCGCCGGTCCGGGATGAGCCCGGGGACCGGCCCGAGACGGACCGGCCATCAAACCTGTACTACGTCTCGGCGTGCAAATTCTGTGTACCGGCCGTAGGGCAGCTGTAACGCCCGCACGACCTTTCTTTCTCTTACGGTCACGGAACGGGCACCGCTCCGACGGGTCGGCGGTACAGGACTCCGTGGCCAAACTCACGAAGAAGAACCCGATCGAGCGTTTCCCACCGGCGACCTCCCCCCGGCGGCACAAAGGGCCCGGCAGCGTCGGCTGCCGGGCCCTTCCTGGTCGAGGAGTTACAGGTACGGCCCGCCCGAGCGGCCGCCCGCACGCGGGTCGATGCCGTCCTCCTGCCCGCCGACACCCGGCGGGAGGGCGCGGCGCATCTGCTCCAGCTGGGCCCGCGCGGCCATCTGCTGGGCGAACAGGGTGGTCTGGATCCCGTGGAAGAGGCCCTCGAGCCAGCCCACCAACTGGGCCTGGGCGATACGCAGTTCCGCGTCGCTCGGGGTGGACTCCTCGTTGAAGGGCAGGGACAGCCGCTCCAGCTCCTCCACCAGCTCGGGGGCCAGGCCGTCCTCCAGCTCCTTCACCGAGCTGGCGTGGATCTCCTTGAGCCGGGCCCGGCTGGCCTCGTCGAGAGGAGCCGCGCGCACCTCTTCGAGCAGCTGCTTGATCATGCTGCCGATCCGCATCACCTTCGCGGGCTGCTCGACCATCTCCGTGACCGGGACCTCGCGGGAGTCGTCGTCACCCCCGCCGCCCAGTGCCATCCCGTCCTGACCCACGACCAGGATCTGGGGGCTTTCCGGCGAACCTTCGTTCCTCGGCATCTCCATGCCGCCATTCTCTCGCACCCGTACACCTCACCACTGGGGTGCCCCCACTGTGTGCTGATCCACCGCTCCCGGCACGGATCGCCCCCATGGCGTCACCCGAAATGCCGGTATTAATCAGCAATGCCAGTCTTGTCCCGTGACTCCCTGGCTGCGCGCGACGGTACTGGCGATCCTGGTGGGCACGAGCGTGACCGCCGTGCCGCAGGCCGACCGCGCGTACGGCGCCGACCCGACGTCTCTCGTCTCGGCCGGCGCGCCCGGACTGCGGGCAGACTCGGTGCCCCTTCAGGGACCCCCGCGCGGCACGCGGAGCACGTCGGCCGCCGCCTCCGCCACGCGGTCGCCGGACTCGGCACCGGCGCACCGGACCCCGCTGAAGACCGCACGGCCGTACGCCACCGTGCTCCCGGCACACACCGCGCCGGGCGCCTCGGGCTCCCCCTCCGGCATCCCGCGGACCCCGACGCCGGCGCACGGTCCGCGGCACTCCGCGTCGCCGTCCGCCGGTCCCTCGCGCGGCCACGGTCCGGAGCGCACCTCGCCCTCGGCCTCCCTCGCGCCCTCCCCCTCCACCGCCACTCCCTCCCGTGCCGGGAGCCGCGCGGGTGAGGGGCGGGAGCGGCCGGGGCGGCGGGAGGATCCGGTGGCGGAGGACGCGGACGGGACGGCCTCCGCGGGGACCGATTCCGGGGACGACGACCTCACCGCCGTGTCGGAGCCGCCCCCGCAGACCGCCCTGGCACGACCGTCACGCCCCGCGCAGCGGCCCGTGGCCGGGCCCAAGGTGTTCATCCTGCCGCTCGGCACCGGGCTGGTGCTGGTCGGACTGGGGCTCGGGCTCGGCCTCTACGCGCTGCGGGTGCGGCGCGGATAGGGGTGCTGCGGGTGGGGCGCGGACAGGGCCCTCCCGCACGCCTACTGCGTGACCAGCAGGACCTTGCCGATGTGGCCGCTCTCCTCGACGACCCGGTGCGCGGCCGCCGCGTCGCTCATCGGGAGTTCGCGGTCGACGACGGGACGGATGTGCCCGGCGTCCAGCAGGGGCCACACATGCTCGCGTACGGCCGCCACGATCGCCGTCTTCTCGGCCGGGGGCCGTGCCCGCAGCGAGGTGGCGCTGATCGCGGCGCGCTTGCCCAGCAGCGTGGCGATGTTCAGCTCGCCCTTGACACCGCCCTGCATGCCGATGATCGCGAGCCGTCCGTTGACGGCGAGGGCATTGACGTTGCGGTCGAGGTACTTCGCGCCCATGTTGTCGAGGATGACGTCGGCGCCCGCCCCGTCGGTGGCCTTCCTGACCTCCTCGACGAAGTCCTGTTCCCGGTAGTTGATCAGGATGTCCGCGCCGAGTTCGGCGCAGCGCTCCAGTTTCTGAGGCGTGCCCGCGGTCACCGCGACCTTGGCGCCCACGGCCTTCGCGAGCTGGATCGCCATCGTGCCGATGCCGCTGGAACCGCCGTGCACCAGCAGGGTCTCGCCGGGGCGCAGGTGGGCGACCATGAAGACGTTCGACCAGACCGTGCAGACCACCTCGGGCAGCGCGGCCGCCCGCTTCACGTCGAGGTCCTTGGGCACGGGCAGCAGCTGTCCGGCCGGTACGGCGACCTTCTCGGCGTATCCGCCGCCCGCGAGCAGCGCGCACACCTCGTCGCCGACGGCCCAGCCGGAGACACCGGGGCCGATCTCCACGATGCGCCCGGAGCACTCCAGGCCGGGGTAGGGGGAGGCGCCGGGCGGGGGGTTGTAGAAGCCCTGGCGTTGCAGGATGTCGGCGCGGTTGACGGCCCCGGCCAGCACCTCGACCAGCACCTCGCCCTCGCCGGCCACGGCATCCGGCACCTCGCTCCAGACCAGCGCCTCGGGTCCACCGGGTTCGGGAATCGTGATCGCATGCATGGGCCCGACGCTACTCCTCGTGTTGTGCCGTTCCCCGGTCCCCGGTCCCCTGCCGTCGCCGGACCGGTTCCCCCGAAAAATCCCTGTGCGCCACCGATGAGTTTGCGCGACGGTAAAGGTCTCCCCATGCGTAGCCCAAGTACGCGGAAGGAACCCGCCCATGAGCCAGCACACGTCACCCCTGGCGATCGAGACCGCGGGCCTCGTGAAGACGTTCGGCGAGACCAGGGCCGTCGACGGAGTCGACCTCGCGGTGCCGGCCGGCACGGTCTACGGCGTCCTCGGCCCGAACGGCGCCGGCAAGACCACCACCGTGAAGATGCTCGCCACCCTCCTGCGGCCCGACGGCGGCGAGGCCCACGTCTTCGGCCACGACGTCGTCCGCGAGGCCGACGAGGTCCGCGGCCGGGTCAGCCTCACCGGCCAGTACGCCTCCGTCGACGAGGACCTCACCGGCGCCGAGAACCTGGTCCTGCTGGGCCGTCTCCTCGGCCACCACAAGAAGGCCGCACGCGAGCGTGCCGGACAGCTCCTGGCGGCGTTCGGCCTCTCGGAGGCGGCCGGAAAGCAGGTCAAGCACTACTCCGGCGGCATGCGGCGCCGGATCGACATCGCCGCGTCCATCCTCAACACCCCCGATCTGCTCTTCCTCGACGAGCCCACCACCGGCCTCGATCCGCGCAGCCGCAACCAGGTCTGGGACATCGTGCGCGCGGTCGTCGCCCAGGGCACCACCGTGCTGCTGACCACGCAGTACCTGGACGAGGCCGACCAGTTGGCCTCCCGGATCGCCGTCATCGACCACGGCCGGGTGATCGCCGAGGGCACCAAGGGCGAGCTGAAGGCCTCCGTGGGCGCCGGGACCGTACATCTGCGCCTGCGGGACGGCGGGCGGCGGCCCGAGGCGGCGGAGATCCTGCGCAGCGCCCTGGACGCCCAGGTCCAGCTGGAACCCGACCCGGTGGCGCTGACGGCCCGGCTCGCCACGGCAGCCGGTGACACGGCGGCCGAACAGGCCTCCCGCGCCCTCGCCGAGTTGGCCCGCGCCGGCATCACCGTCGACAACTTCTCGCTCGGCCAGCCCAGCCTGGACGAGGTGTTCCTCGCCCTCACCGGACACCCCACCGACGACACCGACTCCGAGGAGATGGCGGCATGAGCACCGTGACCCAGGCCGAGACCCAGGACCTCGCCCCCGTCAGCGCCGAGTCGCTGGCCGCGCTGCTGGTCACCGGGGAGCGGCCGCCGCGCCCGAGCGCGCTGTCGGCGTCGCTGACCTTCGGCTGGCGGGCCATCCTCAAGATCAAGCACGTGCCGGAGCAGCTCTTCGACGTCACCGCGTTCCCGATCATGATGGTGCTGATGTACACGTACCTGTTCGGAGGCGCCCTGGCCGGGTCCCCGACGGAGTACATCCAGTTCCTGCTGCCGGGCATCCTGGTGATGTCGGTCGTGATGATCACGATGTACACCGGCGTCTCGGTCAACACCGACATCGAGAAGGGCGTCTTCGACCGCTTCCGCTCGCTGCCCATCTGGCGGCCGTCGGTGATGGTCGGTTACCTGCTCGGCGACGCCCTGCGCTACACGATCGCGTCCGTCGTGATGCTCGTCGTCGGCCTGGTCATCGGCTACCGCCCGGACGGCGGGGTCGGCGGTGTGGTCGCCGGGATCGCGCTCCTTGTCGTCTTCTCGTTCGCGTTCTCGTGGATCTGGACGATGTTCGGGCTGCTGCTGCGGACCGAGAAGTCGGTGATGGGCGTCAGCATGATGGTGATCTTCCCGCTGACCTTCCTGTCCAACGTCTTCGTCGACCCGAGGACCATGCCGGGCTGGCTCCAGGCCTTCGTCAACAACAGTCCGATCACCCATCTGTCCTCTGCCGTGCGCGAACTGATGGCGGGCGACTGGCCCGCCGACGAGATCGCCTGGTCGCTGGGGTGGGCGGGGCTGTTCGTCGCGGTCTTCGGGCCGGTCACCATGCGGCTGTACAACCGCAAGTGACCGGCCCGGCGTGCAGTCCGACGCTCAGTCCTGCCGAAACGGGCGGGCGTCGGGTGCCACCTGGATGCCCGGCGTCGCCCGCACGATCGTGATCAGCCGGTCCGTCAGCTCCAGCGTCCCGACGGCCGGATCGTCGTAGCCGAGCACCCGGTGCCCGCGCAGCACGCTCACCACCAGGTCGTCCGTCTCCCGTGGCTTCCTGCCCACCTCGGCCTTTATGACCGGCCGTTCGATGATGTCGAGCCCACTGCCCTGCTGGATGAGGTCCTCCATCACCATGCCGGCCGCCGGGCTGAGCACCGACAGCCCGAGCAGCCGGCCGGCCGCGCTGGCGCTGGTGATGACCGCGTCGGCCCCGGACTGCTTGAGCAGCGGGGCGTTCTCCTCCTCGCGCACCGCGGCCACGATCTTCGCGGCCTTGTTGAGCTGCCGGGCCGTCAGCGTCACCAGGACGGCGGTGTCGTCGCGCTGGGTCGCGATGATGATCTTCCGGGCCCTGTGCACCTCGGCCCGCTTCAGCACCTCGCTGCGCGTCGCGTCCCCTATGACCCCCGCATAGCCCTCGGCCGTCGCGGCCTCGACCGCCTTGCCGCTGGGGTCGACCACCACGACCTGCTCCTTCTTCAGACCCGTCGCGCACACGGTCTGGATCGCCGAACGGCCCTTGGTTCCGAAGCCGACGACGACGGTGTGGTCGCGCAAGGTGGACCTCCAGCGGTTGAGTCGCCACTCCTCACGGGTGCGCTCGGCGAGGACCTCGAGCGTGGTGCCGACCAGGATGATGAGGAACAGCACGCGCAGGGGCGTGATGAGGAAGATGTTGGTGAGCCGGGCGACATCGCTGACCGGGGTGATGTCGCCGTACCCGGTGGTGGAGAGGGTGACGGTCGCGTAGTACCAGGCGTCGAGGAAGTCGACGGACCGGTCCGAGTTGTCGTGGTAGCCCTCGCGGTCGGCGTAGACGATCAGGGCCGTCGCCGCGAGGACCAGCAGGGCCATCAGCACCCGCTTGGCGACCTGACGGAACGGGTGCTCCACCACTTTGCGCGGCAGCTTCACCTTGTGGGTCACGAGGTGTTCGTCCGCCTGGCGGGCGATCGCATCATGGCCCGGAAGTTTCACGTGAAACACACCCCGATCCCGGCGGACGCCCACGGCAGATCGAGCAGTTCGGCCTCCTGCCCCGGCCGGGCACCCCCGGGCGGTACGACGGCGAGGGCGTCGGCGGCCGCGATGCCCCGCAGCATGGCCGGGCCGTTGTAGTGCAGGGGGACCGCGCTGTCACCGCGCAGGACGACCGGGACGAGCCGGGTGTCGTACGGGTGACCGTGGGCCTCGTCCCTCAGGGGCAGGGTGTACGCCTCGGGGGCCGGGCGGGCGGCCAGGGTGCGCAGCAGGGGTTCGGCGAGCGTGAGCAGGCCGGAGACGGCGGCGAGGGGATTGCCCGGCAGTCCGACGAGGTGCTGGTTCTCCTTGGTACGGGCCAGCAGCATGGGGTGGCCGGGGCGCACCTTGACCCCGTCGACCAGGAGTTCGGCGCCGATACGGTGAAGGATGGGGTGGACGTGGTCGACGGGTCCGGCCGCGGTGCCGCCGGTCGTGACGATCACGTCGGCCTGCGACTTGGTGACCGCCTTGTGCAGGGCGTCGGCGGAGTCGCCGAGCCGGCGTACGGCGGTGACCTCGGCGCCGAGCGCGCGCAGCCAGGGCGGCAGCATCGGACCGAGCGCGTCCCGGATCAGGCCGTCCCGAGGAGTCCCCTCGGTCAGCAACTCGTCGCCGAGGACGAGGACGTCGACCCGGGGGCGGGGGACGGCGGTGAGGGTGTCGTATCCGGCGGCCGCGGCAAGACCGAGGACGGCCGGGGTGACCAGGGTGCCGGGCGGCAGGAGCTGGTCGCCGCTGCGGCACTCCTGGCCGCGGGGGCGGATGTCCTGGCCGGGCACGACGGCCCGGGTGGCGTGCAGCCGGCCCTTCTCGTCGGTCTGCCCGTGCTCGCTGCGCAGGACGGCGGTGGTGTCCGGGGGGACGCGCGCGCCGGTGGCGATCCGGGCCGCCTCGCCGTCGGTCAGTGCCGCGGGCTCGGCGTGCCCGGCCAGCACCCCCTCGTCCCGTACAGCCCAGGGGCCGGGTCCGGCGACCACCCAGCCGTCCATGGCCGAGGTGTCGAAGGAGGGGAGATCGGTGAGGGCGTCGAGGGGGGCGGCCAGGGTGAGACCGAGGGCGTCGTCGAGCCGGACGGAGACGGGGGCGCGACGAGCGCCGCGGGTGACCGCCCGGGCGGCCCGGGCGGCGGTGGCGCGGGCCTCGGGCCAGGGGGTCGCCCGGTGGTGGGCGTCCGGCCGGGCCGCCGGGCCGGAGCCCTGGGGCGGCGGCGCGGGAGGGCGATGACCTCCGGGGTGCGCGGTGCCGTTGTCTTCTCTCACCAGGGCCAGCGCCTCCTCGACGTCGAGATCGTCGGCGTCTGCGGCGGGGCCGACGGCGTCGCCGGTGCGCACGGACCGGGCGGTCATCCGGCGTCCGGGCGGGTGTCCGAGGTCCCGCCGGGCCCGGCGGCGGTCTCCCCGTCGTCCTCCTCCGCCCAGCGCAGGGCCAGGGCCGTGGCCTTGCGGGAGGCCTCGGCCACGGCCTCGGGACCGCCGCCCGCCTGTGCGGCGGCATAGCCGACGAGGAAGGTGGTCAGCGGTGCCGCGGGCCTGGCCACGCCGTGCGCGGCGTCACGGGCGAGGTCGAGCAGCACGCCGGTGTCGACGTCGAGGTCGATGCCCAGCTCGTCCTTGACTGCGGAAATCCATTCATCCAACACGTGCCCATGCTCCCTGATACGTGCCCTGGCGGTGGCGATGTCGTCCCAGGTGTCGCAGTCGAAGGACGCGACGGGGTCGGGGACGCGGGTGAGGTCGAGCGCGGCGGTAAGCCGGCGCAGCGGAAGGCCGGTGAGGGCGCCGTGCTCCTTCGTGAGTGCGGCGAGTTCGTTGCGCAGCGAGGGCGTCCGGTACGCGGCCACCAGCGGCTGGTCGCGGCCGTCGGCGTCGGTGAGCAGCACGCCGTCGGCGCCGCCCGTGCGCAGGACGGTCAGCAGCAGGCGTGTGGTGTCCTGCCGGAGGAAGGGCAGGTCGGCGGAGAGCACCAGGACGTACCGCGCCGTGGTGTGCCGCAGGCCGGCGTCCAGGGCGGCCAGCGGACCGCCGCCGGGCGGGTCCTCGCGGGCCCAGGTCACCGGCCGGGCGGTGGGGCGGGGGTCGGCGACGACGACGGTGGTGGCCGCGTCGTCGCAGGCCGCGAGGACACGGTCGAGCAAAGCCCGTCCGCCCACCCGCACGCCGGGCTTGTCCGCGCCGTCGAGCCGCCGGGCGGCACCCCCGGCGAGCACGACCACGTCGTACACAGGACCGGCGTCCCGGTCGCGCGAGGGCTGGTACGAGGTCACCCCCCGAGTATGCGTGCCGCCGCGATCACAGGGAACGTGCGGCGGCACCGGGATCGCGCGCCGCCCGGGTGGCGGCGCGCGATCGTGGTGTGCGGGTGGCTGGTCGGCGATCGCGGTGGGCGGGTGCCTGCTCCGCGATCGTGGTGGACGGGTGCCCGGGTCACAGGGTGCGCAGCAGGACCGCCGGCTGTTCCACGCAGTCCGCCACATACCGCAGGAAGCCACCGGCGGTGCCGCCGTCGCACACCCGGTGGTCGAAGGTGAGCGAGAGCTGGACGACCTGACGTACCGCCAGCTCACCCTCGTGCACCCATGGCTTGGGGATGATGCGGCCGACGCCGAGCATGGCCGCCTCGGGGTGGTTGATGATCGGCGTGGAGCCGTCGACACCGAACACGCCGTAGTTGTTCAACGTGAAGGTGCCGCCCGTGAGTTCCGCGGGGGTGAGGGTGCCGGTGCGGGCCGCCTCGGTCAGCCGGGCGAAATCCGCGGACAGTGACTCGGCGTCCCGCGCGTGCGCGTCCTTGACGACCGGCACGACCAGTCCGCGCTCGGTCTGCGCGGCGAACCCCAGATGCACCGCGTCCAGGCGCACGATCTCCCTGGCCGCCGTGTCCACGGTGGAGTTGAGCTCGGGGAAGCGGGCGAGGGCGGCGGTGCAGATCCGGGCGAGCAGCGCGAGCAGGGAGATCTTCGGACCGCCGGTCGCGTTCATCGCCGCACGCGCGCGCATGAGTTCCGTCGCGTCGGCGTCCACCCAGCAGGTGGCGTCGGGGATCTCGCTCCGGCTGCGGGACAACTTGTCGGCGACCGCGCCCCGGACACCCTTGAGGGGGACACGGGTTTCTGCGGGGGTGGAGGCCGGGGATGCCGCCGGGGTCCGGGGGGCCCCGGCCGGTGCCTGTACCGGTGCCGGTGCGGGTGCCGGTGCGGGGAGCCCCTGTGAGGCGGCGGCTCGCAGGGCGTACTCGACGTCGGCCCTGAGGATCAGTCCCTCGGGGCCGGAGCCGGTGAGCTCCCTGAGGTCGAGGCCGTTCTCACGGGCGAGGCGGCGGACCAGCGGGGAGATCACGGGGACGGGCCCCTCGACCACCTCGGGAGGTGCCGACCGGCCGTTCACCGGCACGGGAACCTGCTGCTCGCGCCGCACCCTGCGCCTGCGCGCGGGGGCCTGTGAGGTGCCGTACCCCACGAGCACGTTCCCCGAGCCCTCGCTCTGCGCGTCGGGGTCGGACGCGGGCGCCCCCACCGCCACGGTGATGAGCGGTGAGCCCACCGGGAGTTCACTGCCCTCCTCGCCGAAGCGGGCCGTGACGACACCGGCGTAGGGGCAGGGGACGTCGACCATCGCCTTGGCCGTCTCGACCTCGACGACCGGCTGGTCGACCGCGACGACGTCGCCGACCTCCACCAGCCAGCGGACGATCTCCGCCTCGGTCAGGCCCTCGCCGAGATCCGGCAGCCTGAACTCCAGCACCTGCGCCATCAGCTCTCCGCCTCCCACTGCAGACGCCCGACGGCGTCCAGGATCCGGTCCACGCCGGGCAGGTGGTGACGCTCCAGCATCGGCGGCGGATAGGGGATGTCGAACCCGGCCACGCGCAGCACCGGCGCCTCCAGATGGTGGAAACAGCGCTCCGTGACCCGGGCCGCGATCTCCCCGCCCGGTCCGCCGAACCCGCCCGACTCGTGCACGACGACCGCTCGTCCGGTCCGCCTTACCGAGGCCGCGACCGTGTCGTCGTCGAACGGCACCAGGGAGCGCAGGTCGACGACTTCGAGGTCCCAGCCCTCGTCCCGCGCGGCCTCGGCGGCTTCGAGGCACACGGGCAGGGACGGCCCGTACGTGATGAGTGTGGCGCTCCGGCCGGGGCGCCGCACCACCGCGCGGCCTATCGGTTCAACGGTCTGGGGGTCGTCCGGGTTCCAGGAGTCCTTCGACCAGTACAGCCGCTTGGGTTCCAGGACGACGACCGGGTCGTCGGAGGCGATGGCGGCGCGCAGCAGTCCGTAGGCGTCGGCGACGGTCGCGGGCGTGACGACGTGCAGCCCGGGAGTCGCCATGTAGTAGGCCTCGGAGGCGTCGCTGTGGTGCTCGACCCCGCCGATGCCGCCGCCGTAGGGGACCCGGATGGTGATGGGGAGCGGCAGTGCCCCGCGTGTGCGGTTGCGCATCTTCGCCACATGGCTGATCAGCTGCTCGAACGCCGGGTAGGCGAAGGCGTCGAACTGCATCTCCACGACCGGCCGCAGTCCGTACATCGCCATGCCGACGGCCGTGCCGAGGATGCCCGCCTCGGCGAGCGGGGTGTCCGTGCAGCGGTCCTCGCCGAACTCCTTGGCCAGCCCGTCGGTGACCCGGAAGACACCGCCGAGAGTGCCGACGTCCTCGCCCATGACGTGCACGGTGGGGTCGGCCGCCATCGCGTCGCGCAGCGCGCGCGTGAGGGCCTGCGCCATGGTGGCCGGCTTGAGGGCGACGGTGGTCATCGGTGCGCACCCCCGTGGGAGTCGTGCTCGGCGTCGAGTTCGGCACGCAACTGGGCCTGCTGCTCGCGCAGTTGCGGGGTGGGCTCGGCGTAGACATGGGCGAACAGGTCCATGGGGTCGAGGACCGGGTCCTGGTTCATGCGCTCGCGCAGCCCGGCGGCGAACTCCTCGGCGTCCTGGCGCACGGCCTCGATGCCGGCCTCGTCGATCAGTCCGCGCTCGGTCAGTTCGTGTTCCAGGAGGGCGATCGGGTCGTGCCCGCGCCAGGTCTCGACCTCGGCGTCGCCGCGGTAGCGGGTCGCGTCGTCGGCGTTGGTGTGGGCGTCCACGCGGTAGGTGATCGCCTCCACCAGGGTGGGGCCGCCGCCGGCGCGCGCGTGGCGTACGGCGGCGGTGAGGATCTCGTGCACGGCGGCCGCGTCGTTGCCGTCGACCAGACGCCCGGGCATGCCGTAGCCCACGGCCTTGTGGGCCAGTGAGGGGGCCGCGGTCTGCTTGGCGAGCGGGACGGAGATCGCGAAGCCGTTGTTCTGGACCAGGAAGACGACCGGGGCCTGCCAGACGGCGGCGAAGTTCAGCGCCTCGTGGAAGTCGCCCTCGCTGGTGCCGCCGTCGCCGACCATGGCGAGCGCGACCACGTCGTCGCCCTTGAGGCGGGCGGCGTGCGCGAGGCCGACGGCATGCGGGAGCTGGGTGGCGAGGGGGGTGCACAGGGGGGCGACGCGGTGCTCGCGCGGGTCGTAGCCGGTGTGCCAGTCGCCGCGCAGGAGGGTCAGAGCCTGGACGGGGTCCACGCCCCGGGCGACGGCGGCGAGGGTGTCGCGGTAGCTCGGGAAGAGCCAGTCGCGGTCCTGGAGGGCCAGTGCGGCGGCGATCTCGCAGGCCTCCTGGCCGGTGCTGGAGGGGTAGACGGCCAGGCGGCCCTGCTTGGTGAGGGCGGTGGCCTGCGTGTTGTAGCGGCGGCCGCGCACCAGCTCGGCGTAGAGCCGGCGCAGCAGGGCGGGGTCGGCCTGCGCGGCCGCCTCGGTGCCGAGGACGCGATGGGGCTGCGCGTCGGGCAGCAGGGGCGCGGGGTCCGTGCGGGGCTGCCAGGCGGGCGGCGGCGATGGCCGATACGCGCCACGCTGCTCCATGACCGTCATGACGGCACCTCCTCGTGGGAGCGGCTGGTGGCGCACCACGGGTGTGAGGCGCCTCACCTACCGATTGTTCGGTCGTCGGCACATTTTGGCTACAGGCCCCCTCAGGCTGTGGACAAACGGTTCTCCACAGCCTGAGATGGACGCAGTACGTCCATGGTAGGGAGGCGGGGGGACATGGCACCTGAACAAATGGCCGAAGGCGCGGAGGGCGGCGTCCCCCTTCCGCCCCCGCGTCCGCTCGACGCCATCGATCAGGACATCCTCCAGATGCTCCAGGCGGACGGGCGCGCGTCGATAAGGTCGGTCGCCGAACGGGTGCACGTCTCGCGCGCCAACGCCTATGCGCGGATCAACCGCCTCGTCGAGGACGGCGTCATCCGCGGCTTCGGCGCCCGCGTCAACCACGAGCGCGCGGGCCAGGGCACCTCGGCGTACATCACCCTGAAGATCGTCCAGAACTCCTGGCGCACGGTCCGCGAACAGCTCAGACAGCTGCCGGGGGCTTCCCACATCGCGCTGGTCGGGGGTGACTTCGATGTGCTGCTGCTCGTCCACACCCCGGACAACAGGTCCCTGCGCGAACTGGTCCTCACCCGCCTCCAGGCGATCCCGGAGGTCCTCAGCACCCGCACCCTGCTGGTCTTCGAGGAGGAGGACCTGGAGCCGCAGGGCTGAGTTCAGGACGCCCTGCGCAGTCCCCCGAAGATCAACTGCGCCACCGCGTCCGCCACTTCGCGTTCGTTCATGCCTCGGCCGTCCGGGCGGTACCACTCCACGATGGAGTTGATCATGCCGAAGACCAGCCGGGTCGCGAGGCGCACCTCCACGTCACCGCGTACGTCACCGTCCGCCGCGGCCGCCTTCAGGAGTTCGGCGACCCGGTGGTCGAAGTCGCGGCGGCGCTCCAGGGCCCACCGCTCGGTGTCCGTGTTGCCGCGCACCCGCAGCAGCAGGGTGACGTAGGGGAGTTCGGCGATCAGCACCTCGACCATGCGTCGCACGACGTACTCCAGGCGGTCGGAAGCGCGGCCCACGCGCGCGTGCTCCTCATCGAGGATCCCGAAGAGGCCGTCCAGGGCCCGGCTGACGGCCCGGCGCAGCAGTTCCTCCTTGCCGGCCACATGGTGGTAGATCGACGACTTGGAGATACCCGCCGCCTTGGAGAGGTGCTCCATGGACGTGCCGTCGTAGCCGCGTTCGTTGAAGATTTGGACGGCGACGGACAGCAGCGTCTCCGGCGTGTACGTGTCGCGCTTGGCGGTCGTCATGAGGTGCTGCCCTCCCGCTTGTCGGAGGCGTACGCGTGCCGGTACAGCGCGAGCGAGGGCGCGTACCGACCGGACGGGTCGCGCAGGTGCAGGTCGTCGAGGAGGGCGTAGGCCCAGTTGCGGCCGAGCCTGCGGCTCCACTCGAAGGGACCGAGCGGGTAGTTCACTCCGAGCCGCATGGCGGTGTCGATGTCCTCCCGGGTGGCCACGCCCTTGGCGACGGCGTCGTGGGCCAGGTCGACGATCCGGGCGACCGTGCGGGCGACGATCATTCCGGGCACGTCCCCGATGACGCTGACGTCCTTGCCGAGCGCCTGGAAGAGCCCGGTGGCCTCGGCGAGGGTCTGCTGCGAGGTGTCCTGGGAGGCAGACAGCGCGATGCGCGTGGCCTTGCGGTAGTCGAGCGCGAGGTCGAAGTAGACGACGTCCCGGAACTCCACCGAGGTCTGCCCGTCGGCGAGCGCGAGCTGGCCGCCGCTCGGCAGGAGCAGGCGGGTGCCGTGGTCCTCCTCGTCCTCGCGGACCTGGATGCCCGCCTCGCGGATCAGCGCGAGCAGTTCGGACGCGGGGCCCAGATCGCCCTCGGCGACGACGTACGCGGGCGCCTGGGCCGGCTCCGCGGTGTGCGGCTCGTCGCGCTCGGCGCCGTCCGTGTAGTCGTACCAGCCCCGCCCGCTCTTGCGGCCGAGCCGGCCCGACTCGACCAGGCGCTGCTGGGCCAGCGAGGGCGTGAAGCGCACGTCCTGGAAGAAGGCGCGCCACACGGAATGCGTCACGGACTCGTTGACGTCCTGCCCGATCAGGTCGGTCAGTTCGAACGCGCCCATCTTGAAGCCGCCGCACTCACGCAGGACCGCGTCGATGGTGGCGGGCTCGGCGCCCTGGGCCTCGTGGACCGCGAACGCCTCGGCGTAGAAGGGCCGCGCGATCCGGTTGACGATGAAGCCGGGGGTGTCGGCGCAGGCGACCGGCGTCTTGCCCCACGCACGGGCCGTCTCGTACGCGCGCGTGGCCGACGAGACGTCGGTGGCGAACCCGGAGACGACCTCTACCAGCGGCAGCAGCGGCGCGGGGTTGAAGAAGTGCAGGCCCACGAAGCGGCCTGGATGGCGCAGCGCGCCGGCGATGGCCGTCACCGACAGGGAGGAGGTGTTGGTGGCGAGCAGACAGTCCTCGCCCACGACGTCCTCCAGCTCTCGGAAGAGCTGCTGCTTGACGTCCAGCCGCTCCAGGACGGCCTCGACGACCAGGGTGCAGTCCGCGAGGTCGGTGAGGTGCCCGGCGGCCACCAGACGGGCCCGCGCGGCGTCCCGGTCGGCGGCGGTGAGCCGGTCCTTCTCGACGAGCCGGTCGAGGCGGGCCCCGATCGCGTCGGCCGCCTCCAGGGCACGGCCGGGGGCGGCGTCGTAGAGCCGCACGGAATGCCCGGCGACCAGCGCGACCTGGGCGATGCCCTGGCCCATGGTGCCGGTGCCGACGACGGCCACGGGGCTGCTGAGGTCGAGTCCTGTCATGTGCGCGATCCTCCCGCACGGGGTTTTCCACAGATGCGGCGGACCCCCTTGTCCCGACCGATCGTTCGGTTACTCTAACCCTGACCGGCTGTTCCTGCCCATATTTCTGCCCAGGTCATGAACTCGACGAAGAGTTCGAAAGACGAGGAGTTGGTCCCGCATGGCCGCCGAACTGACCGCCCACCAGCTGATCGCCGCGCACCGGCCCACCCTCGACCAGGCGCTCGAAGCGATCCGCACGCGCGCGTACTGGTCCCCGCACCCGGAGCACCCCAAGGCCTACGGCCAGGACGGCAGCCTCGACATGGCGGCGGGCAAGGCCGCCTTCGACGCCCTGCTGGGCACCCGCCTCGACCTCGGCCAGCCCGGCACCGACGGCTTCGTGGGCGGCGAGGTCTCGCCGTACGGCATCGAACTGGGCGTCGAGTACCCGCACGCGGACCTGGACGTGCTGCTGCCCGCAATGAAGGCGGGCCAGAAGGCCTGGCGGGACGCGGGCGCCGAGATCCGCGCGGTGGTGTGCCTGGAGATCCTCAAGCGGATCAGCGACCGGACCCACGAGTTCGCGCACGCGGTCATGCACACCAGCGGCCAGGCCTTCATGATGGCGTTCCAGGCGGGCGGCCCGCACGCGCAGGACCGCGGCCTGGAAGCCGTGGCGTACGCGTACGTGGAGCAGGTCCGCACCCCCGACACCGCGGAGTGGACCAAGCCGCAGGGCAAGCGCGACCCGCTCGCGCTCACCAAGCAGTTCACACCGGTTCCGCGCGGGATCGGCCTGGTCATCGGCTGCAACACCTTCCCGACGTGGAACGGCTATCCGGGCCTGTTCGCCTCCCTGGCCACCGGTAACGCGGTCCTGGTGAAGCCGCACCCGCGCGCGGTGCTGCCGCTCGCGCTCACCGTCCAGGTGGCGCGGGACGTCCTGGGCGAGGCCGGCTTCGACCCGAACCTGGTGGCGCTCGCCGCCGAGCGCCCCGGCGAGGGCATCGCGAAGACCCTGGCCACGCGCCCCGAGATCCGGATCATCGACTACACCGGTTCGACGGAGTTCGGCGACTGGCTGGAGGCCAACGCCCGCCAGGCACAGGTCTACACGGAGAAGGCCGGCGTCAACACCGTGCTCGTGGAGTCGGCCGGCGACTACAAGGGGATGCTCTCCAACCTGGCCTTCTCCCTCTCCCTGTACAGCGGCCAGATGTGCACCACCCCGCAGAACCTGCTGATCCCCCGGGACGGCATCCGCACCGACGAGGGTCCCAAGACCTTCGACGAGGTGGTCTCCGACCTCGCCCGCTCGGTCGACGGCCTCCTCGGCGACGACGCGCGCGCGAACGCGCTGCTGGGCGCGATCGTCAACCCCGACGTGAAGGCGCGCCTGGAGGCCGCGGCGGGTCTCGGCGAAGTCGCCCTGGCCTCGCGGGAGATCGCCAACGCGGAGTTCCCGGGCGCGGTCGTGCGCACTCCGGTCGTCGTCAAGCTGGACGGCGCCAAGCCGGACGCCGAGGCCGCTTACATGAGTGAGTGCTTCGGGCCCGTCTCCTTCGCCGTCGCGGTCGACTCGGCGGCCGACGCCGTGGAGCTGCTGCGGCGCACGATCCGCGAGAAGGGCGCCATGACGGTCGGCGCGTACACCACCGACGAAGAGGTCGAGCAGGCCGTCCAGGAGGTCTGCCTGGAGGAGGCGGCGCAGCTGTCGCTGAACCTCGTCGGCGGGGTCTACGTCAACCAGACGGCCGCGTTCTCCGACTTCCACGGATCGGGCGGCAACCCGGCGGCCAACTCCGCGCTGTGCGACGGGGCGTTCGTCGCCAACCGGTTCCGGGTGGTCGAGGTGCGCCGGGAGGCCTAGGCCCCGCCGAGACTCCAGTGGTAGAGGGTCATCGCCACACTCGTGGCCAGGTTGTAGCTGGAGACCTGAGGGCGCATCGGCAGCGCCACCAGATGACCCGCTCGCGCGCGCAGTTCAGGTGACAGCCCGCTGCGCTCCGAGCCGAAGGCGAGGACGGCGTCGTCCGGGAGCTTCACACCCCGGATGTCGTCGCCCTCCGGGTCCAGGGCGAACACCGGCCCGGGCGGCAGCTCGGCGACCGTCAGGCGCTCCACCGCGGTCGCGAAGTGCAGGCCCGCCCCACCGCGGACGACGGTCGGGTGCCAGGGGTCGAGCGTGCCCGTGGTGACCACGCCGGTCGCCCCGAAGCCCGCGGCCAGCCGGATCACCGCCCCCGCGTTGCCGAGGTTGCGCGGATTGTCGAGGACCACCACGGGGGTGGTACGCGGTGTGTGCGCCAGCTTCTCGAGATGGGCCGCCCGGGACGGCCGTACGGCCAGTGCCGCGACCCCCGTGGGATGCGGGCGGGGCACGAGGGACGCGTACGCCGACTCCGGGACCTGCGTCAACAGCGCGTCCAGGGTGTCCCGTACGTCCGGCGCCAGCTCCTCGGCCAGGGCGAGCGCCGCGCCCCGGTCGACGGCGACCGCCACCGGGACCTCGGCCCCGAACCGCACGGCGTGCTTGAGGGCGTGGAAGCCGTCGAGCAGCACACAGGTGTCGACGAGCCGGTGCCACAGGCTCACGGGATCGGGACCGGTCATGCGGGGAAGCCTACGTGCCGGTGACCGGGGTTCTCGGGGTCGCCGGGGTTGTCGCCGGGGCGGTCGGCGGGCCGCGGGGTCTTCGTGGATCCCGGATCCGTCGCTGGGCCCGGCCGGCCGGGAGTCCGGTGTCCCTCAGGAGTGGGTCGCCCCTTCGGGCCGCCGCGTCCGAGCAGCCCCGCTCCCCGGCCGCCCCCGCCCGCCCAGCGCGTCCACAGCCGGCCACGCACGCGTGCCGCCCCGTCGCCCAGCCGGCGAAGGAACGACGTCGGCAGGAAGACCGAGTCCGCGGCGATCATCGCCAGCGAGAAGAACGGCAGTCCGAGGACGACCGCGATCACCGCGTGCTCGGTGATCATCGCCGCCAGCAGGACGTTCTTGACCCGCCGGTTGAACAGCGTGAACGGGAAGGCGACCTGCACGGCGACCGTGCCGTACGTCACCAGCATCACCATGACGCCGTTCGACGACAGCAGGTCGGCGAGGGCGGGCCACGGCGAGAAGGACTGCAGATGCAGCGGGTAGTAGACGGCGGTGCCGTCCTGCCAGCGGGAACCCTGGATCTTGTACCAGCCCGCCGTCGCGTAGATGAGACAGGCCTCGGCCATGATCACGAGCAGGGCGCCGTTGTGGACGATGTTGGCGACGACGTCGAGCATGATCCGCGACTGGCCGGACCGGGCGAACCGTCCGACCGCCCACCACAGGGCCTGCGCCAGCCACAGAGCCCACAGGAGCGCCGGGACGACCCAGTCGCCGCTCAGCCTGTCCAGGAAGGCCGCCGACGCCAGCACGAGCCCGAGGACGCCCCACAGGGCCGGCCCGACACGGTCCACGACATGCTCTCCACGCGCGTGTGCCTCCCGCGAGCGCCGGGCCCGGCGCTCGTCCAGCGACCAGACCTGGCCGCAGCGCGTGAAGACCAGGTACATGCACATCAGATGCAGGACGTTGTCGCCGCCGTCGCCCATGAAGATGCTGCGGTTCTGCAGCGAGAGCACGCCGACCATGAAGAGAACGGACATCGCGCGGGTGCGCCAGCCGAGCAGCAGCAGGACGCTCGAGACGACGGCGAGCACATAGACCGTCTCGAACCAGAACTGCCCGTCCGACCACATCAGGGCCGTGAACGCGCCGTTGAGCGAGACCAGCTGTTCGGCGAGGTTCCAGCTCCACGGACCGTCCGGGCCGTACAGCTCCTGGCGGTGCGGGAACTCGCGCAGCAGGAACAGCAGCCAGGTCGCGCTGAAACCGATACGGATCATCGCGGTCTGGTAGGGGCCGAGGGCGGCCTCGGTGACACGGGCGATGCCGGTGGACACCGCCAGGGCGAATCGGTTCACCGGACGCTCCCCTCGGTGTCGTCCGCCGTCACGGCCCACCAGGGCAGCTCGCGGTAGACCGGCTGCACCGGCACCTTCTCCTCGCTCCACTTCGGCGGGGGCACGTTGGTGGTCCTGGAGCGGACCTGGACGCTCACGAGGACGTCGCCCCGCGCGGTCGCGTGGTCCCGCTCCAGACGCAGCACCACGATGCGGCGGAGATACGTCCCGGACAGCGTGCCGCGCAGGCCGACCGGCCGGTTGTCGGCGTCGTGCGTGGCGACGAAGAGGTCCCAGGAGCGGCGCAACTCGTTCTGCTGGGTGTGGCTGGGCAGCAGATTGCCGTCGACGGCACGGCCGTCCTCGGCGGACAGGTCGTACCAGCCGGTCGTACGGCTGCCGCCGTCGGCGCTCCTTACCCGGGCCCGGACCTGCACCGCGATGTTCAGCTGGAGGGGGTTCGGCGCGAAGAGCTTCCAGTTCTGCTCGAACTCCGGATAGACCCAGTCTTCGACCGCCCCGCCGTGCTGCTTGGTCACCGTGTTCGACGGCGCGACGTGCAGGAACACCATCCCGATGTGCACACAGACCGCGACGGCCACGACGGCGAGCGCCAGGGCCACCCCGATCTGATAGCGGAGGGAGAGGGCGCCCACACCGGTACGGGGCTCGGGGTCGGAGGCCCGGTAGGGGGCGAGGTCCGGGGCCGGGGCCGGGGCGGCCGGGCGTATCGCGGAGGGGCGGGTGTCGGCGGGCTGGGAGGGGCCGGGGTGGGCGGGCTCGGCGGAGCCTGCGTGGGCGGGCTCGGAGAGGCCAGAGTGGCCGGTCTCGGCGGGCAGATCGCTTGTGGCCGACCCCACCCCGGCGGACTCACGATCCTGCGCGGGGACCCTCGTCCGCGACTCGACGGCCACGTCCGGCAGCTCACCCGGCGCCTCCGGACCGTTCGCCCCGTGCGACCCGTACGCCTCCGCTGGCACCTCCGGCTCGGGGGCATCGCCCGGCCCGGGGGCATCGCCCGACCCGCTCGTGGCGCCCGGTCCTCGCCGGGCGTTCGAGCCTCCGTCGTACGCGTCCATTCCGCCCCGTTCCCGATTCCGGTCCGCCCACCGCCCCCGGCCTCAGGCGGCGGCGCCCGGTGGCCGGCGCCCGCACCCGCCTCGCCGCGGTGGTTCGCACGGCACGGTACTCAGGCCCGGCCGCCCCGCACAGCCCCTGTGGACCGGCCCCGGCGTGGCCGTTCTCACTCCCGCCCAGGTTTTCCACAGGCTGCCTCGTGGGTTTTCCACAGCGGTTGACACCTTACGGCGCCCGGCACACCATGGAATCGCACGAACCGAACGATCGGTCGGGAGCAGGTTCCGGCGGAGCCCAGGCGAGGGGGCCTCATGGCGACAGCAGCCGCGCAGCAGACGGCGAGCACACAGGCGTACGGCGCTCGGGGCGCCGTCGGCGACACCACCGCGTACCAGAGCGTCTTCGACGCCGCCGTGGCCGCCGACGAGCGCATCGAGCCGCGCGACTGGATGCCGGACGCCTATCGCGCGACCCTGGTCCGCCAGATCGCGCAGCACGCCCACTCAGAGATCATCGGCATGCAGCCGGAGGCGAACTGGATCACGCGCGCTCCCTCCCTGCGCCGCAAGGCCATCCTGATGGCCAAGGTCCAGGACGAGGCGGGGCACGGCCTCTACCTCTACAGCGCGGCGGAAACCCTCGGCACCGGCCGCGACGAGCTCCTCGACAAGCTCCACTCGGGCCGCCAGAAGTACTCCTCGATCTTCAACTACCCGACCCTCACCTGGGCGGACGTCGGCGCGATCGGCTGGCTCGTGGACGGCGCCGCGATCACCAACCAGGTCCCCCTGTGCCGCTGCTCCTACGGCCCGTACGCACGCGCGATGGTCCGTATCTGCAAGGAGGAGTCCTTCCACCAGCGCCAGGGCTACGAGCTGCTGCTGGCCCTGAGCAAGGGCACGCCCGAGCAGCACGCGATGGCCCAGGACGCGGTGGACCGCTGGTGGTGGCCGTCCCTGATGATGTTCGGCCCGCCCGACGACGAGTCCGCGCACTCCGCGCAGTCGATGGCCTGGAAGATCAAGCGCCATTCCAACGACGAGCTGCGTCAGCGTTTCGTCGACATCTGCGTCCCCCAGGCCGAGTCCCTGGGCCTCACCCTCCCCGACCCGGAGCTGCGGTGGAACGAGGAGCGGGGACACCACGACTTCGGCCCGATCGACTGGACGGAGTTCAAAGAGGTCCTCAAGGGCAACGGCCCGTGCAACGAACAGCGGATCACCCAGCGCCGGCGGGCGCACGACGAGGGCGCCTGGGTGCGGGAGGCGGCCGCGGCCCACGCGGCGAAGCACACAGCGGTGAAGCACACCGGCAAGACAGGAGCGACGCGCGCATGACGAACACCGACTGGCCCCTGTGGGAGGTCTTCGTGCGCTCGCGCCGCGGCCTCTCCCACACCCACGCCGGCAGCCTGCACGCCCCGGACGCGGAGCTCGCCCTGCGCAACGCCCGCGACCTGTACACCCGGCGCGGCGAGGGCGTCTCGATCTGGGTGGTGCCCTCGTCCGCCATCACGGCCTCCTCGCCCGACGAGAAGGACCCGTTCTTCGAGCCGTCCGCCGACAAGCCGTACCGGCACCCGACGTTCTACGAGATCCCGGAGGGGGTGAAGCACCTGTGAGCACACCTGAGACGACGGCTGCTCCCGCGGCCTCCCCGATTTCCCGGGCCGCCGCGATCGCCCTCGGCGACGACGCGCTGGTGCTCTCGCACCGCCTCGGCGAGTGGGCGGGCCACGCCCCCGTCCTGGAGGAGGAGGTCGCCCTCGCCAACATCGCCCTCGACCTGCTCGGCCAGGCCCGGGTGCTGCTGTCCCTGGTGGGCGACGAGGACGAACTGGCGTATCTGCGCGAGGAGCGCGCCTTCCGCAACCTCCAGCTGGTGGAGCAGCCGAACGGCGACTTCGCCCACACCATCGTCCGCCAGCTGTACTTCTCCACCTACCAGCACCTGCTGTACGCCGAACTGGCCGCGGGCGGCGGCCCCTTCGCCCCGCTCGCCGCGAAGGCCGTCAAGGAGGTCGCCTACCACCGCGACCACGCCGAGCAGTGGACCCTGCGGCTCGGTGACGGCACCGAGGAGAGCCACGCGCGGATGCTGCGGGCGTGCGAGGCGCTGTGGCGGTTCACGGGCGAGATGTTCCAGCCGGTGGAGGGTGTGGAGGTCGACGGGGAGCGCATGGAGGCCGCCTGGCTGGCGTCCGTGGGGGAGATCCTGCGCCGGGCCACCCTGGGCGTGCCCGAGGGGCCGCGCTCGGGTGCGTGGGCCGCCGGGGCGGGACGACAGGGCCTGCACACCGAGCCCTTCGGGCGGATGCTCGCCGAGATGCAGCACCTGCACCGCAGTCACCCGGGGGCGTCATGGTGACGCTCACCCCGCTGGAGACCGAACTGTTCGCGCTCGCCGGTTCGGTGCCCGACCCCGAGCTGCCGGTGCTCACCCTGCGCGAGCTGGGCGTGCTGCGTGCGGTGCATGTCCGGGACGCGGACTCGGTCGAGGTCGAGCTGACCCCGACGTACACCGGCTGCCCGGCGATCGAGGCGATGTCCCTGGACATCGAGCGGGTGCTGCGCGACCACGGCGTGCGGGAGGTCACCGTGCGCACGGTGCTCGCGCCCGCCTGGTCGACCGACGACATCACCGCCGAAGGACGCCGCAAGCTGCGGGAGTTCGGCATAGCGCCACCCCGCGTCGTGGCGGCGGCCGGGCCGGTCGCGGTGGGACTGGGGCCGACGCGGACACGCGACGCGGAGGCCGAAGCGCTCCTCTGCCCGCACTGCGGTTCCGCCGACACCGAACTGCTCAGCCGGTTCTCCTCCACCGCGTGCAAGGCGCTGCGGCGGTGCTTGGACTGCCGTGAACCGTTCGACCACTTCAAGGAGTTGTGATGGCCCGCTTCCACCCGCTCCCGGTGGCCGCGGTCGACCGGCTCACCGACGACTCCGTGGCCCTAACCCTCACCGTGCCGCCCGAACTGCGCGAGGAGTTCCGGTACGCCGCCGGCCAGCATCTCGCCCTGCGCCGCACGGCCGACGGCACGGAGATACGCCGGACCTACTCCATCTGCTCCCCGGCGCCGGACGCAGAGGGACCACGCGAACTGCGGGTCGGCGTGCGGCTGGTGGAGGGCGGCGCCTTCTCGACGTACGCGCTCAAGGAAATCAACGTCGGCGACGAGCTGGAGGTGATGACACCGGCGGGCCGGTTCACCCTCGACCCGGCGCCCGGTCTGTACGCGGCGGTCGTCGGCGGCAGCGGCATCACCCCGGTGCTGTCGATCGCGGCGACGCTGCTGGCACGCGAGCCCGAGGCCCGGTTCTGTCTGATCCGCAGCGACCGCACTTCCGCGTCGACGATGTTCCTGGAGGAGGTCGCCGACCTGAAGGACCGCTACCCCGAGCGGTTCCAGCTGGTCACGGTGCTCTCCCGGGAAGAGCAGCAGGCCGGGTTGCCCTCCGGGCGGCTCGACCGACAGCGACTGACCGGGCTGCTGCCGGCCCTGCTGCCGGTGGAGCGGGTGGCGGGCTGGTTCCTGTGCGGGCCGTTCGGACTCGTGCAGGGTGCGGAGAGGGCGTTGCAGGAGCTCGGGGTCGCGCGGACCCGGATCCACGAGGAGATCTTCCATGTGGACGCGGGGGCTGCTCCGGCACAACCGGTTCCGGCGCCCGCGCACAGCACGGTGACCGCCCGGCTCGACGGACGCGGCGGCAGCTGGCCCGTCCAGGACGGTGAGTCGTTGCTGGAGACGGTGTTGCGCAACCGGTCCGACGCGCCCTACGCCTGCAAGGGCGGGGTGTGCGGGACCTGCCGGGCCTTCCTGGTCTCCGGTGAGGTGCGCATGGACCGCAACTTCGCGCTGGAGCCGGAGGAGACGCAGGCGGGCTATGTGCTGGCATGCCAGTCGCATCCGGTGACGGAGAAGGTGGAGCTGGACTTCGACAGGTAGGCCGGGGAAGCCCGTTCCCTTCTTCTAGAACCTGTTCTATCTTGACGGACCGCCAGATCAGCTGACCCGATCTGCCGACCCGTCGGAAGGACAGGGACCGTGGACTTCACCTTCAGCGAGGAGCAGCAGGCGGCGGCCGAGGCGGCGCGGGGGGTGTTCGCCGACGTGGCGCCGGACGCGGTGCCGTCTCCGGCGCTGACCACGGGTGCCGTGGCCGACGAGTTCGACCGCGCGCTGTGGTCCAGGCTCGCCGACGCGGACCTGCTGAGCCTGCTGGTGGCGGAGGAGTACGGCGGGGCGGGCCTGGACGCCGTCGCGCTGTGCCTGGTGCTGCGTGAGTCGGCGAAGGTGCTGGCGCGGGTGCCCCTGCTGGAGAACAGCGCGGCCATGGCGGCCGTACAGGCTTACGGCGGGCCGGAGTTGAGGGCGCAGCTGCTGGAGCGGGCCGGGCGCGGGGAGCTCGTGCTGACCGTCGCCGCAAGCGGCCGCACGGGGCACGATCCCGCCGAACTCGCCGTCACCGCACGGCAGGAGGAGGGGGAGGGCGAGGGCGCCGACTGGATCCTGGACGGGGTGCAGACGGCGGTGCCGTGGGCGTACGACGCGGACTTCGTCGTCGTCCCGGCGCATACGTCCGCGGGCCGGACCGTTCTCGCACTGGTGCCGCGGGTCCACGACGGGGTGGCGCTCGGCGAGCAGTTCTCCACCAGCGGGGAGCGGCTGGGCGAGCTGCGCCTTGAGTCGGTGAGGATCACCGCGCGGGACGTGATCGACGTCGAGGGCGCGTGGGAGTGGTTGCGGGATCTGCTGACCACGGGGACCTGTGCGCTGGCGCTCGGGCTGGGCGAGCGGGTGCTGCGGATGAGCAGTGAATACACCAGCAAGCGGGAGCAGTTCGGGTTCCCGGTCGCCACGTTCCAGGCCGTGGCCGTGCAGGCCGCCGACCGTTACATCGACCTGCGCGCGATGGAGGTCACGCTGTGGCAGGCGGCGTGGCGGATCGACTCGGGAGCTCAGGGGGCGCTGCCGGTCGCGGGGGATGTCGCCGTGGCGAAGATCTGGGCGTCGGAGGGGGTACGGAGGGTGGTGCAGACGGCACAGCATCTGCACGGCGGATTCGGCGCGGACGTCGACTACCCCCTGCACCGGTACCACGCGTGGGCCAAGCAGCTGGAACTCGCGCTCGGTCCGGCGGCGGCGCACGAGGAGGCGTTGGGGGATCTGCTGGCGGCACATCCCCTGGGCTGACACCGAACCGCCACCGGTCTTGATCACCGAGCCGGCCCGCCGCCGCGAACCGCGGGCCGGGACCTGAGCGACGGGGAGGGCATGGGTGGTCCCGAGCAGGCACCCCCCACACCAAGCGCCCCCGATCAGAGCTGCCCCCGATCAGAGCTGCCGACGGTCAGAGCACGAAACCCGGGCGGCCGTCGTCGGTCACCACGGGGCGGCCGACCTCGGCCCACAGCTGCATGCCGCCGTCCACGTTCACGGCGTCGATGCCCTGCTGGGCCAGGTACATCGTGACCTGGGCCGAGCGGCCGCCGGACCGGCAGATCACGTGGACGCGGCCGTCCTGGGGGGCGGCCTCGGTCAGCTCGCCGTAGCGGGCCACGAAGTCACTGATGGGGATGTGCAGCGCCCCTTCGGCGTGACCCGCCTGCCATTCGTCGTCCTCTCGGACGTCCAGCAGAAAATCGTCGTCCTTGAGGTCCGTGACCTGGACCGTGGGCACACCAGCACCGAAATTCATGAGACCGACGCTACCCGACGCCCCGGGGACGCGACCGGTCACTCCTGCGCGAGCAGTTCCCCGAGCTCCGCCTCGCGCGTGGAGACGTCGGCCAGGAGCTTCTCGGCGATCTCCTCCAGGAGGCGGTCCGGGTCGTCCGGTGCCATCCGGAGCATCGAGCCGATCGCGCTCTCCTCCAGTTCCCGCGCGACCACGGAGAGGAGTTCCTTGCGCCGGGAGAGCCATTCGAGGCGGGCGTAGAGCTCCTCGCTGGGGGTGGGGCCCTGCTCCGGCGGCTTGGGACCGGCGGCCCACTCCTCGGCCAGTTCCCGCAGGAGAGGCTCGTCGCCTCGGGAGTAGGCCGCGTTGACCCGGGTGATGAACTCCTCGCGCCGGGCGCGCTCGGTGTCGTCCTGGGCGAGGTCCGGGTGAGCCTTGCGGGCGAGCTCGCGGTAGAGCTTGCGGGCCTCGTCGCTGGGGCGCACCCGCTGCGGGGGCCGCACCGGCTGCTCGGTGAGCATCGCGGCGGCCTCGGGGAAGAGGCCCTCCCCGTCCATCCAGCCGTGGAACAGTTCCTCGACGCCGGGCATCGGCATCACCCGGGCGCGGGCCTCCTGCGCCTGGCGCAGATCCTCGGGGTCGCCGCTGCGGGCGGCCCGGATCTCCGCGATCTGGGCGTCCAGCTCGTCGAGGCGGGTGTACATCGGGCCGAGCTTCTGGTGATGCAGGCGGGAGAAGTTCTCCACCTCGATGCGGAAGGTCTCCACCGCGATCTCGTACTCGATGAGCGCCTGCTCGGCGGCCCGCACGGCCCGCTCCAACCGCTCCGTACCTGCGGCGGCTGTGCCGTGGGGGTCAGCTTCCGGGGACGTCATCCGAACAGCGTAACCGCGCCGACCGGAGCCGGACGCCAACCGGGGTGACGGCCAAGGTGACGGCCGGGGCGACGGCCGGGGTACCGGGCCGCTCCTCACACCCCCGTCTCCGCCGCCACCCTCCCCGTTCGGACCGCCGCCACCAGTTCCGCGTGGTCCGCCTCCGTGCGGTCGGCGTAGGTCACGGCGAAGGTGGCGACGGCCTCGTCGAGCTCCTCGTTCTTGCCGCAGTAGCCGGAGACCAGGCGTGGGTCGACGCTGTGCGAATGGGCACGGGCCAGGAGGGCGCCGGTCATACGGCCGTAGTCGTCTATCTGGTCGGCGGACAGGGCGGCCGGGTCGACGCTGCCCTTGCGGTTGCGGAACTGGCGCACCTGGAAGGGGAGGCCCTCGATGGTCGTCCAGCCCAGCAGGATGTCGCTGACCACCTGCATCCGCTTCTGGCCGACGACCACCCGGCGACCCTCGTGGTCGACCGGCGGCACGTCGAAGCCCGCGGTGACCAGGTGCGGCAGGAGGGCCGAGGGTCGCGCCTCCTTGACCTGGAGGACCAGCGGTTCGCCGCGGTGGTCCAGCAGCAGGACGACGTAGGAGCGGGTGCCGACGCTGCCGGTGCCGACGACGCGGAACGCCACGTCGTGCACCGCGTGCCGGGCCAGCAGCGGGAGCCGGTCCTCGGAGAGCGTGGTCAGGTAGTGCTCCAGGGACGCGGCCACCGCAGCCGCCTCCTCGTCGGGCACCCGGCGCAGCACCGGCGCGGCGTCCACGAAGCGCCGGCCACCGTCCTCGGTGAGCTCGGTCGACCTCGCCGCGAACCGCCCGCTGGTGTTGGCCCGCGCCTTCTCCGAGACCCGCTCCAGCGTGCCGACCAGGTCATGGGCGTCGGTGTGGGAGACGAGCTCCTCGTCCGCGATCGCGTTCCACGCATCCAGCACCGGGAGCTTGGCCATCAGCCGCATGGTGCGCCGGTACGCGCCCACCGCACCGTGCGCCGCCGCGCGGCAGGTGTCCTCGTCGGCGCCGGTCTCCCGGCCCGCGAGGACCAGGGAGGCGGCGAGCCGCTTGAGGTCCCACTCCCAGGGGCCGTGCACCGTCTCGTCGAAGTCGTTCAGGTCGATGACCAGGCCGCCGCGGGCGTCGCCGTACAGGCCGAAGTTCGCCGCGTGGGCGTCGCCGCAGATCTGGGCGCGGATCCTGGTCATGGGGGTGCGGGCCAGGTCGTACGCCATGAGTCCCGCCGAGCCGCGCAGGAAGGCGAACGGCGTGGCCGCCATCCGCCCCACCCGGATCGGCGTGAGCTCGGGGATACGGCCCCGGCTCGACTCCTCGACCGCCTCGACCGCGCCGGGACGGGAGATGTCGAGGTCGAGCGCGGCGTGGGCGCTGCGCGGGACGCTCTCCCGCAGGGCCTTGCCCTCCCTCTTGGGCGAGCCCTCGACGGGCCACTGGGCGAAGCCTCGCACCCGGGGGCGGCGGGCTGCCGCCCCCTCCCGCGTCGCGGACGCCTCGTCGGGCTCCGTCACTGCCGTCGCCTCCGCACCGGCCTCGGTCACAGCGACCGCCTCCCCCGTGTCCAGCAAGAACATCAACTCGTGCCGAACCGTACAACCACTGGCCGAAACACGTCAGACCCTGTGGACAACTCCCCGGTTGTGCACAACGGCTGTCCCGGCGCTCAGCCCGGCTTGTCCACCGCCTGGCAGTACGTCCACGCCGTCGTGTCGCACGATGTCTTCTGTTGGCGTCGAAGGCGCCGGCCGCCCCGTAGTTGCCATAGCCGACGTCGTTCCGGGCACAGGCGTTCGCGAACGGAAATCTGAATGAGTCGTCCGGGGAGGTGCTCTCGCCGCGACCGCCGTCCTGCTGCCGCCGCCCCGCTGCCGCCGTCCTGCTACCGGCCTCCGCCCCGTCACGGCGTCCCCATGGCCGGAGGAAGAGCCCATGCGCCGTCGTCTCACCGCGCCTCTGTTCACCGCTCATGACCCAGAAGAAGGCGGACGCTCTACGCCATGTGCATGAGGGAGCCAGACTCGCCGACTCACCCTTGACCGGGGCTCAGCTGCACCTGCCGACCCGCCCGCAGCCGTCTCCGCCCGCGGCCAGTCTCGGTCACGACCGCAAATACGCAAGCACCGCCAGCACCCGCCGGTGGGTCTCGTCCGCCGGTGGCAGGTCCAGCTTCGTGAGGATGCCGCCGATGTGCTTGCCCACCGCCGCCTCGGAGACGACGAGTTCACGCGCGATGGCACCGTTGGACTTGCCCTCCGCTATCAGCGCGAGGACCTCCCGCTCGCGCGGGGTGAGCCGCTCCAGCGGATCGCGGCGCCGGCGCAGCAACTGCCGGACGACCTCGGGGTCCACGACCGTGCCGCCGTCCGCGACCTCGGCGAGCGCGTCGACGAACTCCTCGACCTGGCCGACACGGTCCTTGAGCAGGTAGCCGACGCCCGTGCCGTCCCCGGAGTCGAGGAGTTCGGAGGCGTACGTCCGCTGCACGTACTGGCTGAGCACCAGCACCGGCAGGGCGGGGCGGCTCTCCCGCAGGCGGACCGCGGCGTGCAGGCCCTCGTCCTGGAAGCCGGGCGGCATACGGACGTCGGTGACCACGATGTCCGGGCCGTGCTCCTCGACCGCCGCGATCAGCGCCTGCGCGTCACCGACCGCCGCGACGACCTCGTGGCCGCAGCGGCCGAGCAGACCTATGAGGCCCTCCCGCAGCAGCACGCTGTCCTCGGCCAGGACTACGCGAAGCGACCGGCCGCCTCGCTCCACTCGGTCGCCTCGGTCACCTCGCAAGGGAACTCCACACGCAGCAGGGTCGGTCCGCCCGGCGGGCTGGACAGGGAGAGTCTGCCATCCAGGACCGACACCCGGTCCGCGAGTCCGGTCAGTCCGCTGCCCGCCGAGGCGTCGGCGCCGCCGCGGCCGTCGTCGCGCACCTCCAGGACCAGCCGCCCGCCCGAGTGGCCCCCGGACACCTGGGCGCGGCCCGCCCCGCTGTGCTTGGCGACGTTGGCTAGGGCCTCGCAGACCACGAAGTACGCGGCCGCCTCCACCGCCTGCTCGAACCGTCCCGGCAGCGGGAGGTCCACGTCGACCGGGACCACGGAACGGTCGGCCGCGTCGGCCACGGCGGCCCCGAGGCCGTAGTCCGCGAGGACCTTCGGGTGGATGCCGTGGATGAGTTCACGCAGTTCCGCGAGGGCCTTGCCCGCCTCGTCGTGGGCCTTGGCGAGCTGGTCGGCGAGGGGCCCCGGCGGGGCGTCGAGACGGGCCAGGCCCAAGGTCATCGTCAGGGCGACCAGGCGCTGTTGGGCGCCGTCGTGCAGATCGCGTTCGATGCGCCGGCGCTCCGCCTCGAAGGCGTCCACCAACCGCACGCGCGAGCGGCTCAGTTCGACCACCTTGGCACCCAGGTCGCCGTCCGGGTCGGCGATCAGCAGCCGGGTCAGTTCGGCGCGGGCGCCGGCCGCGACGCCCAGGACGTAGGCGCCGAGGGCCAGCAGCAGCAGTCCGAGCACGGCGACCCCGAAGGCCGTGGGCCAGGTGGTGACCGTCCACTGCTTGAGCACCTTCGTCTCGCGGCCCCCGCCGACGGTGGCCAAGAGCAACGGGGTGGCGGCCATGGAGAGCGGGAAGAGCAGCGCGACCGTGAACACCAGCGCGTCCAGCGGCCACAGCAGGCCCGCGAACAGCACGGTGTACGCGAGCTCGCGCCAGGTGGCCTGTTCCTTCAGCCGGGTCGTCAGCCAGGACATCAGTCCCTCGGCGGGCGGCGGCTGGTGCGGGTCCGGTGCCGGGTCGAGGTCGACCAGGCCGAGCCTGCGCCGTTCCACCCAGGCCACCGGCAGACCGGAGACCGCCAGCACGACCAGCAGCGGCAGCCCGACCAGCACGACGGCGAGCGCCCCGCCGACGGCCGCCAGCGTCACCAGCCCGACCAGGGCGAGGACACCGGTGACCGCACCGGTCAGCAGGTAACAGACCGAGCGCCAGGGCCACGCCGACAGCAGGAAGCCCGGCCGGGACATGGCCTGCCACACATTCCGAGGGTGCATGGGAATCACCGTAGAAGGGCGGCCCGGCGCCCGGCCATGGGTCCAGGGGGCGGGCCGGAGGTAGGGCCGGCCATACCCCCGGCGGCGGGAGCGAAGGGATCCGGCCAGGTCGGCGCGGGGGCGCGGATCCGCCGTGCGACCACCCAGGCGGCCGTACGGCGGTCCCGGCCGCCCCAGGACGGGGCACGGCCGTCCGCTCGCAGGCATATCCCGGCTGCGAAGGCTGCTCGGCCCCGAGGCCGACCTGATCCGGCGCCGGCCCGGCTACCAGCTGACGGCGGCCGGCGCCCACCTCGACGTCCTGGAGGCGGCCGGCAAGGCCACCGACAGGCGGCCCACGGCGGCGGGTTGAACGCTGCTCCTACGACCGTCGGGGCGCACCAGGCGGGTTGATCCGATCCCCCGCGGCGAGCCCCCGGTGAGCGGGCCCGAGCCCGGTGGGTATGCCCAGCCCTACCCCAAGTCTCGTCCCTGCCGCACTGCGCCCGAGTGTCCCCACGCGGTTTCGTGGAGTCACCGTGAGGACGAGAGAGGCGGCACCGGGGTGACGGCTTGTCCGACGGAGCACACGGCGGCGCACATCGCGGCGCACGGCGGTGTCGGCATCCTCGCAGCGGTGCTGCTGCTGCCCGCGCTGGAAGCGACCGGCGGCGGCTCACGCAGCCTCTTGCCACGGCAGCCACCTACCACCTGCCCACCTGCCACCTGCCACCTGCCACCTGCCACCTGCCACACGCCACCTGCCACACGCCGCCTGCCACACGCCACACCGGACCCGGCACCCAGCCCCCGCTGGCGCCCAGCCCCCGCCCACGATGGCCGTGCCGGCTCCGGCTTCCGAGCTCCGAACCCTCCCTCCCGCCCAGCTGTGCGGGAGGACCGACACCGAACGAGTAGGGACAGATGAACTACGACGCCATCGAGTTGCGCTCCGTCAGCAGGAGCCACGGGTCGGGCGACAGCGCCGTGACGGCCCTCGACCAGGTCTCCCTTTCCTTCCCGCGCGCCACCTTCACCGCCGTCATGGGGCCCTCCGGCTCCGGCAAGTCGACCCTGCTGCAGTGCGCCGCGGGTCTGGACCGCCCCACCTCGGGTTCGGTCTCGGTGGGCGGCACCGAGCTGACCAGGCTCAGTGAGACCAGGCTGACGCTGCTGCGCCGCGAGCGCATCGGGTTCGTCTTCCAGGCGTTCAACCTCCTGCCCGCCCTGACCGCGGAGCAGAACGTCGCCCTGCCGCTGCGCCTGGCCGGCAAGCGGGTCGCGAAGTCCCGGGTCCGCGAGGTGCTCGAACAGGTCGGTCTCGGCGAGCGCGCCAGGCACCGGCCCACGGAGATGTCCGGCGGCCAGCAGCAGCGCGTCGCCCTGGCCCGCGCGCTGATCACCCGCCCCGAGGTCCTCTTCGCCGACGAGCCGACCGGCGCCCTGGACTCGCAGACCAGCCGTGAGGTGCTGGCCCTGCTGCGGTCCATGGTCGACCGCGAGGGGCAGACGATCGTCATGGTCACCCACGACCCGGTGGCCGCCTCCTACGCCGACCGCGTGATCTTCCTCGTCGACGGCCGCGTCAACGGCGAGCTGATCGGTCCGAGCGCGGACGACATCGCCGCCCGCATGACCAAGCTGGAGGCCGTGCCGTGCTGAGCGTCGCCCTGCGCACCCTGCGCACCCGCTGGGTCACCTTCGTCGGCAGTTTCGTCGCCCTTTCGCTGGGTGTCGCCCTGCTCGCCGTGATGGGTCTGGCCCTCGCCTCCTCCCTGGACGCACCCGACCGGCAGCCGGAACGGTTCGCCGCGGCACCGGTCGTCGTCCGGGGCCAGGACACACTGTCCGTGCCGACCCCGATCGGCGCCCGCACCCAGAAGCTCGCGCACCCGCGCGCGGTGCCCGAGGAGACCGTGGCCGGGCTGCGGCGCCTCGGCATGGTCGTCGCGGACCGCTCCTTCACCGTGCGGGCCACCACCGTGCGGGCCACGAAGGGCCCCGGCGACCTGGTCGGGCACCCCTGGTCCACGGCCGCCTTCGCGCCGTACGAGATCGACGGCGGCCGTGCTCCCCGCGCCGCCGGCGAGGTCGTCGTCACCGGCGGCTGGGCGCGGCCCGGAGAGCGGGTCGAGACCGACCGCGGCACCGTGACGGTCGTCGGCACCGTGGCCTCGCGCGGCTTCGAGGACGCCGTCTTCTACACCGACGCCCGGGCCGCCGAACTGTCGCCCAAGAGCACCCAACTGGTGGTGAAGGCGGACGCGGCAAAGGTCCGCGCGGCCGTCGCGGGCCGGGATGTACAGGTCCTCACCGGCATCGACCGCCGTCTCGCCGACGCCGATCCGGACCGTGACAGCGAGGCGCTCACCGCGATGAACGCCATGTTCGGCACCGCCGGCGCAGTCACCGCGTTCGTGTCGGTGTTCGTGGTGGCGTCCACGTTCGCCTTCGCGGTCGCCCAGCGGCGCCGGGAGTTCGGCCTGTTGCGCACCGCGGGGGCCACCCCCGGCCAGGTCCGGCGGATGGTGTTCGCTGAGGCCCTGGTGGTCGGCGTGGCGGCGTCGGCGGCGGGCTGTGTGCTGGGCGCGTACGGCGCCCCGAAGCTCGCCGCCTGGGTGGTCGACGGCGGGCTCGCGCCCAGCTGGTTCACCATCGGCGACCACACCTGGCCGTACCACATGGCCTTCTGGACCGGTCTGCTCGTCGCCCTGCTCGGGGTGATTGCCGCCTCCTGGCGGGCCGGCCGCACCGGGCCCACCCAGGCACTGCGCGAGGCGTCCGTGGACACCGAGGCGATGACCCGGGGCCGCTGGCTGTTCGGGGCGGGGCTGCTGCTGACCGCGGCCGTGACGCTGGGGCTCGCCCTGGTCTCCGACCCGGGAGAGCTGCTGCACCGCAAGACCTACGTCAGCCGCCCCATGCTGCTGATCACCGCGATCGCGCTGCTCGCGCCCATCCTGATGCGTCCGCTCACCCGGCTGATCGCCTGGCTGCCGGCCCAACTGCCCGGCGCGGGCGGGATGCTGGTGCGGGAGAACGCCGCCGCCGGAATCCGCCGTACGGCTGCCATCGCGGCGCCGGTCCTGGTCACCGTCGCCCTCGCGGGCTCACTCCTCGGTGCCACCGCCACCCTGAACGAAGCGAAGGCCACCGAGACGCGTGAGCAGACGGCGGCCTCGTTCGTCGTCACCCCGGCCGGGGACGCCGGGTTCGACGCGGCGACCGTGCACAAGCTCAAGGCGGTCAAGGGCGCCGTGGTCTCGGCCACCTCGTCGAGTGCCGTGTACGTCCTGGAGGACGGTGTCGCCCTCATCAGGTCCGAGGCCCGCGCGGCGGAGACGGGGCCGCTCGCCGCGACCGTGCACCTGCCGCTGGCCTCCGGGAAGGTGAGCGATCTCGACGACGACTCGATCATCGTCAACGAGGAGTGGGAGAAGCACACCGTCGGGCAGAGCGTGGACGTGTGGCTCGGGGACGGCACGAAGAAGTCGCTGCGAGTCGCCGCGGTGATGACGACCGGCACCGGCAACAACGGCGCCTACGTCACCCCCGCCAACGCCCCCGGCGCGAGCGTCGACCGGGTGGACGTGGCCCTCTCCGAGGGTGCCGACCCGGCCGCCGTGGCCGCCGCGCTCACCAAGGCCGGCGGGCACGTCTTCACCAAGGACCAGTGGGTGCAGGCGAGTTACCCGGAGACCAACCGGACCACCCGGTACGGCTTCATCCTGGTCCTCGGCATCGCCCTCCTCTACACCGGCATCTCCCTGGCCAACACGATGGTCATGGCGACCTCCGACCGGGTGCGCGACCTGGCCGTCCTGCGGCTGGCCGGGGCCACCCAGTGGCAGGTGCTGCGGCTGGTCGCCGGCGAGGCGCTGATGGTGGTCGTGGCCGGCGGAGTGCTCGGCCTCCTGGTCGCCAGTCTCAACCTGGCGGGCATGTGGAGCGCGCTCGGTCTGCTGTCGGTGTGGAGTCCGGTGGAGATGCCGTGGGCGGAGCTCGGGGCGACCGTGGGCGGGTGTGCCGTGCTCGCGGTGGTGTTCTCCGTCGCCCCGGCCGGGCTGGCCATGCGGCGCCGGGCGGTGGAACTGGCCGGCGTGCGGGAGTGACGTCCGGACCGGCGCCGATCGGCACCTCCGCCGTCCCGGTCGGCGCCACCCCGCCCCGAAGCCCGGCCCTGGGGTGCCACTTGATGCGAGTGGGCTCCACGAGGCCCCTCAGGTCCAGGACCTGAGGGGCTTCCAGTGGTGGGGCACCGACGAAAACGGCTGATCAGCGGCTATCCGAGGGCGGATGAAGATCGTTTCCCGCGCTCACGGAGATCATTTCCCGCCGCCCTGGTCGGCGCCGTATCGGGCTCAGGAGTCGGTGATGCCATACCCCGCGAGCTCGCCGAAGCTCGCCACGGCGAGGCGTCTTGTGACGCTTCGTTCAAGTGGCAGCGTGCTTGTCAACACCTCAGCTCTTTGCGCAGCGCTCCGGTGCCCGCTGTGTCCTGTCCATACGCCGCGGCAAGCAGTGCAGGCAGCTGTCGGGGGCCTCGTAGGTCTGGGTGCCTACTGCCGACATCGCGATGGATGCCATGGCCGAGCCCGACTGCGCACAGCGCACCACGTCCATGTTCGGAGCCATGGCGGCCAGATAACCGGCGTGGCCAGCTGCGGTTTCGTACGGAAGGCCGCAGCGGGGCCCCTCGGCCCCTGGGCGAAGTGATGGGCAGGGGTGTAGGAGTCGTGTGCAGCGGGTGGTAGACGCGGCCGTCGGTCCACACGGTGGTCACCGTGACGATGCCGTGGTCCGTCTTGCCGTTCCGGCCCAGCCACTGCCGGCCAACATGCGCGGTAGCAGTGCCGTCCTTGGGGTCCCCGGAATCGTCGATCCCGATGACCCCGCTGTCGTGCGGAGCCGTAGCCGACTCCTCGCTTAGCAGCTCAAGCCGCCGGTCGTTGATCTGCTCGGCCTCCCAGGGCGACTCGGACAGGAAGAACTGCAGCCACTGCGCCCCCAGCATCTCCGCACTGGTCACCGGTTCCGCCCCTGCCAGGCAAGTCATCGTTTTCTTCCGCTCCCGCGATGCCAACAGCCTGGTCAGGCAGTCGCGAAACCCTCGCCGCTGCGCCAGCCTGAAGAAGAGGTCGTCGAACCGGCCCTCGTACTCCTCCAGCGGCCCCGGCGGGGGCGGACACGGACGGCGAGCGGCCATCTTCAACCTCGGCAAGGAAGTTGGCTCCTAAACAGCGGCCTACGACCAACTGGAGCGGCACCGTCAACCCACGTCACCATCGGACTTGACGAACTGCCGGTGATCGCTTCCCTGCCGGAGAAGTGCCTTGGACATAGCCGAGAGCCTGCGGGCGACAGGCCGCGGCCCCGTGACCGCCGTTTCGGACCTGTCCATGAGGACGTGTGGCATCCCGTCGGACGTGGCTCACCCAACGCCGTCTGCCATGCCGGCCGCCAGCGTCGTACCGTCCGCCGGGTCGATGAGCAGGAAGGAGCCGGTACGCCGTGACTGTGCGTACGAATCCAGCGCCAACAGCTCGGCCGTACGCACCCGCACCCGGCCGATGTCGTTGGCGAGCAGCTCGCCGGGCGCCGGCTGCTGCGAAAGATCGTCCAGGGCGAGCCGCGACGGAATCTCCTCGATGATCGCCTTGACCGTGCGGGTGGTGTGCTTCAGCAGCACCCGCCGGCCGGCCGTCAGCGGCCGGTCGGCGAGATGGCAGACGGTCGCCTCGACATCGCGCGTGAGAGTGGGCGCGACGGCCGTCGGCACGATGAGATCGCCACGCGAGACGTCGATGCCGTCGCGCAGCCGCACGGTCACCGACTGGGGAGCCCACGCGCAGTCCACGGCCCGGCCGAGCAGGTCGATGGCCTCAACGGTGCTGGTGCGGCCGGACGGAAGCACGGTGACCGGCTCGCCGACGCACAGCGCGCCCGAAGCGACCTGGCCCGCGTAGCCGCGGTAGTCGGGGTACTCGGCGGTCTGCGGGCGGATGACGTACTGCACGGGCAGGCGCGTCGGCTCCTCGTCCGGGCGGTGGCCGACCGGCACGGATTCCAGGTGCTCCAGCACCGTCGGGCCCCCGTACCAGTCCATGCTCCTCGACGGCTCGACCACGTTGTCCCCGGCGAGCGCCGAGACCGGGATCGCGGTGACCTCCAAGACGCCCAGCTCACGCGCGTACGCGCCGAACTCATCGGCGATGGCGGCGAAGACGGATTCCTCGTATGCCACGAGATCCATCTTGTTGACGGCCAGGACCACATGGGGAACGCGGAGCAGGGCCGCCACGGCGACATGGCGCCGGGTCTGCTCGACCACCCCGTTGCGGGCGTCGACCAGGACCACGGCCAGGTCGGCTGTGGAAGCTCCGGTGACCATGTTCCGCGTGTACTCAACGTGCCCCGGCGTGTCGGCGAGGATGAATCGCCGCCGCGGCGTCGCGAAGTACCGGTAGGCGACGTCGATGGTGATGCCCTGCTCCCGCTCGGCGCGCAGGCCGTCGGTGAGCAGCGCCAGGTCCGGCGCCTCCTGACCGCGTGAGCGGGAGACGCGTTCCACTGCCTGGAGCTGATCGGCGAGGACCGACTTGGAGTCGTGCAGCAGCCGGCCGACCAAGGTGGACTTCCCGTCGTCCACCGATCCGGCGGTGGCGAAGCGCAGCGTGTCAATGGCCGTCATCAGAAGTACCCCTCGCGCTTGCGGTCTTCCATGGCGGCTTCGGAAAGCCTGTCGTCGGCGCGGGTCGCGCCCCGCTCGGTGAGCCGGGAGGCGGCGATCTCGGCGATCACGGCGTCCAGCGTGGTGGCGCCGGAGTCGACGGCGCCGGTGCAGGACATGTCACCGACCGTGCGGTACCGGACCAGTCGGGTCTCGACGGTCTCACCGTCCTTCGGCCCGCCCCAGTCGCCGGCGGCCAGCCACATGCCGTCGCGCGCGAACACCTCGCGCTCGTGTGCGAAGTAAATCTCGGGGAGCTCGATGTGCTCTCGGGCGATGTACTGCCACACGTCCAGCTCGGTCCAGTTGGACAGCGGGAAGACGCGGACGTGCTCGCCTGGCGCGTGCCGGCCGTTGTACAGGTTCCACAGCTCGGGGCGCTGACGGCGCGGGTCCCACTGCGAGAACTCGTCGCGCAGCGAGAACACCCGCTCCTTGGCCCGGGCCTTCTCCTCGTCCCGGCGCCCGCCGCCGAAGACCGCGTCGAACCTCTCCGCCTGGATCTTCTCCGTCAGCGGCACCGTCTGAAGGGGGTTGCGCGTTCCGTCGGGGCGCTCGCGCAGCTTGCCGGCGTCGATGTACTCCTGGACCGAGGCGACGTGCAGCCGCAGCCCGTACTTGGCCACCGTCCGGTCGCGGTACTCCAGGACCTCGGGGAAGTTGTGCCCGGTGTCCACATGCAGCAGCGAGAAGGGAATCGGCGCAGGGGCGAATGCCTTCAGCGCCAGGTGCAGCATGACGATGGAGTCCTTGCCGCCCGAAAAGAGGATCACTGGGCGTTCGAACTCGCCCGCCACCTCCCGGAGGATGTGGACGGCCTCGGACTCCAGCGTGTCCAGGTGGGAGAGCGCGTACGGGTTGTCGGTGTGCGGGCGGTCCGCCGCGACCGTGGTCATGCCAGTCCTCTCTCTTTGAGCACTGCGTGCAGCGCCGTCGCGGATTGCGCGGCGGTCTGCTGGTGCGCCTCGATCCGCAGATCCGGGTTCTCCGGGATCTGGTACGGGTCGTCCACGCCGGTCAGGCCGGAGATCTCACCGGCCGCCTGCCGGGCGTACAACCCCTTCACATCACGCGTGCGGCACACGTCGACGGGGGTTGCGACATGGACTTCGACGTAGGGGATCGCGCTGCTCGCGTGGCGTTCGCGTACGGCCGCGCGGCTGTCCGCGTACGGGGCGATCACCGGCACCAGAGCCATCACGCCGTTCCGGGCCAGTACCTCGGCGACCAGGCCGATGCGCTTGACATGGATGTCCCGCTCCACCCGGCTGAAGCCGAGCCCGGCGGACAGGGAGGAGCGGATTTCGTCGCCGTCCAGCACTTCGACCCGGCGTCCCTCGGCACACAGCCGCCCGGCGAGTTCATGGGCGATCGTGGTCTTGCCCGCGCTCGGCAGCCCGGTCAGCCAGACCGTCGCACCGGGCCGACACGTGCAGAACTTCTGTGGGGTCATCAACCCCTCCTTTTCGCAGTCGTGTCAGGCGGAGGCCCGGGGGACGTCCGCGGCCTGCGCAGGGGACGGCACGCCGGGCCTCGCGCCGGAGATGTGCACCGTGGTGCCGGCCCCGTCGAGCGCCCGGCTGACGGGTTTGGACGTGCGTCCGTCCGCGATGCGCACGGTGGTGACTCCGCCGGCCAGTGCTTCGCGCGCGGCGATCAGTTTGAGCGCCATGCCGCCCGTGGCGGACGGGGCCGGTGGTCCGGTGGGAGCCGTCCCGTAGGTGCTCCGCACGCTGGTGGGGTCGTGGGGGTCGGCGAGCACGCCGGGCGCGCCGGTGAGCAGGAGGAGCTGGTCGGCGCCGAGTGCCGCTGCCAGCGCTGCTGCGGCGCGATCGGCATCGACGTTGACGGGGCGACCCTGTTCGTCGATGGCGGGCGGTGAGACCACGGGTACGTACCCGGCGCGCAGGAGCGTCTCGGGAAGTTCGGTGCGTACCGTGGCGATGCGGCCGCTGTGGTTGTCGCGGATGAGGACGGTGCGGCCGTCGACGACGGCGCGGACGGCGGACTTGCGGCGGGCGCGGAGCATGTCGCCGTCCATGCCGGTGAGGCCGACCGAGGGCACCTTGTGGCGGGCGAGTTCCGCCACGAGCGCGGGCTTGACCGCACCGGCCAGGGCGAGGACGACCACTTCAAGGGTTTCCGGGTCGGTGTAGCGCGTGGTGACGTTGTCCGGGGCGACGAGGGTGCGCTGGGCGACGCCGAGTCTGCCCGCGAGGCGCCCGATCTCGCCGGAGCCTCCGTGCACCAGGAGGATGGAGTGTCCTTCGTGGACGAGACGGGCGACGTCGGCGCAGATGCCCGCGGCGTCCACGGCCGGATTGCCGCCGCATTTGACGACCGTCAGCGGTTTGGTGGTCACGCTCTCTCCGGTGGTCCGGGATTTACAGGGGGTGCAGGCCGGGGAAGGCCAGGCCGAGGGTCTCAGGCCAGCCCATGCGGATGTTGAGGCACTGCACGGCGTTGCCCGCGCCGCCTTTGACGAGGTTGTCCAGGGCGGCGATCGTGGTCAGGCGGCCGAGGTCCTCGTCGAGGGCGTAGCCGACGTCGCAGTAGTTGGATCCCAGGAGGATCTTCGGATCGGGGTAGCGGAAGGTGCCGCGCTGGTGTGCCACGACGCGGACGAACGGCTCCGCGGCGTACTGCTCGCGGTAGGCGCGGCGCACGGCCGCCTTGTCCACGCCGGGGCGCAGGGTGGCACGACCGATGGTCTGGACCCCGCGAACCGCTTCGACACCGGTGGCGGTCATCGCGGCCGGCAGGCCCAGATGCTGGGAGATCTCGGCCTCGTGCCGGTGGCCGGTGGGCGCGAACACCCGCATGGAGTTGCTGCGTTCGGCGTGCAGGTTGGCCTGGCCGGCGGTGGCACCCGAGCCGCTGGACCCGGTACGGGCGTCGAACTGCGCCCCTCGCTCGGGATCGATCAGATCCCGTGCCGCCAAGGGGTACAGAGCGAGCACGCCGGCCGCGGCCATGCAGCCGGGAACACTGATCAGGTCTGCGGTGCGCAGCTGTTCGCGGTGGAGTTCGGGAAGGCCGGGTACGAAATCGCCGAGCAGGTGGGGTGCTTGGTGCTCCTCACCGTAGTAGCGCCGGAAGACCTCGGCGTCGCTCAGCCGGAAGTCGCCCGTCAGATCGATGACGAGTTTCGCGCGCTGGGTCCACTGCTCGACCTGTGTCATCGCGACCCGGTGCGGCAGGGCCAGGAACACCGCGTCGCACTCGCCCACCTGGTCAGCCGAGCAGAACAGCAGATCCGTGGCGGACCGCAGATTCGGATGCACCCCGTCGACCCGCTTGCCCGGGAATCGCGAGGAGACCGCGCCCACCACCTCGATCTCGGGATGGCCTATCAGCAGCCGCAGCAATTCTCCGCCGATATAACCAGCCGCACCGACCACCGCCACCCGGGTCACGAACAGACCTCCTTCGTCGACATGTTCCGTTTTCCCACCATGGGCCTTTCTCCCAGGGACCTTCTTCAGTCACCGATTCAGGCCGGATCGGCCAGGGTCTGCTCCGAAACCGGGTGCCCGGTGTAGAGGTCACGTTCGATTTCGCGCAACTTCTCGTAGTCCGCGCGGAGCTGTGCCGGGTCGTCGGAGATGAGAATCACGTAACCCGGTTGCGAGGGGAAGTCGACCGTCCGAGTCAGCGGCTGACCTTCCGGGTGCATCAGAACGGTATGGGCCCAGGACGGCAGCGCGCGGATGACGCCCATGTCCTCATGGGCGGGTGCGACACCGTGGTCGTCGGGGTTGACGAGGTGCACGTAGAGGGTGTGCCCCAGCAACCGGTGCAGGCTGGCGGGCAGGCGGTTGAACTCGTCGGGTCTGGCGACCGAAAAGGCCAGGAGATCGATCTGGTTGGCGGCCATGCTGCGGCTGAGGATCTGCGGGGCCGCGCCGCCGCCGAGACGGCCGGCGCACTCGACCAGCACCGGACCGTCGGCGGTCATCATGATCTCGGCATGTGCGGCGCCGTTGTGGATCTCCAGCGCGTCGAGCACCTGGTGGCAGTAGGACTCCAGCGCCTGGGCGTCCGGATCGTCGGGCGACAGCGGCTCGACGTAGTCGTGGATGATGTGTCCGCCGGGAATGCGGCGTTTGCAGTACCGCCAGATCTCGGCCGTGTGATGCCGGCCGTCACGGCTGACCGTGTTGACGAAGTACTCGGTGCCGGCCAGGAACTCCTGGGCGAGCACCGCTGTGTTGATCTGCCCCTGGCGGTTGGTGCTGCTCCTGATCCTGTCGTGGGCGGCGCGGACCTCTTCCGCTGACGCACAGGCCATGACGTTGTCCTGCCCGGCGCTGGCAACCGGCTTCAGAACGACCGGGTAGCCCACGGTCGTCTCGGCCCACTCGATGATCTCGTCGGCGTCGGACGAGAGGATGGTGGCCGCGTGCCTGAGGCCGGCGTCGCGTACGGCCAGGACCATCTCGTACTTGTTGCGGCGGCAGGTCGGCCGGCTCATCCCGTTGCCCGGAGTACCGAGTTCCGCGTTGAGCCGATCGGCCAGTTCGACGCCCGACTCGCCACCGGCGATCACGCAGTCGATCTCCCACGCGCGAAGCGCGGCGACCGTGGCCGCGAGGTCGCCCTCGTGCCTGATGTCGTCGGCAAAGCCTTCGGGGAACTTCAGTTTCACCATGTTGACGTCGGGTTCGGGTGACCGGACGTGCACACACTCCACGCCCTCCCGGTTCAGCGCGGGGACCAGTAGGTTCCCTGCCGAGTAGGCGTCGACGAGAGCCACTCGTGTCGTGGGGGAGCGCAAATCGGTTGCCATCGTCAGCTACCTCCGAGCAGGGGGCTGTTGTCGTGGTCGGAATGGTGTGGGGTGGTGCACCGGCGCCGCGCGGTGCGGTCCGCTGGTCTACGCCTGGCCCCGGGGCCGCAGCCGTAGACCATGCATGCCGTTGTCCACGGCGAGCACCGTGCCCACCGAGGCGCTTGACAAGGGGCTGGCCAGGTAGGCGATCGCCCCCGCGACCTCGTCGGCCGTCACCAGGCGGCCCGTCGGCTGGAAGGCGTCGAGCGCGGCCCGGGCCGCCGCCGGGTCCGCTGCCTGCTGCAGCGACCTGCCGATCCAGGGGGTGTCGGCGGAGCCAGGGGCGACGCAGTTGACCCGGATGCCCTCGCGGACGTGATCGGCCGCCATGGCCAGCGTCAGCGCGTACACCGCCCCCTTGCTGGCCGAGTACAGCACCCTCTGCTCCACCCCGGCCCAAGCCACGATCGAGCAGGTGTTGACGATCGACGCGGCGGGTGAGCGGCGCAGATGCGGTATCGCGTGCCGTGCGACCCTGACCATTCCGACCACGTTGACGTCCAGTACGCGCGACCACTCGTCGTCGTCGTTCGCGGTGACGTCGCCGACAGCGCCGATCCCGGCGTTGTTCACGACGACGTCCAGCCTGCCGAACCGCTCCACCACGGCGTCGACGGCGGCTTTCACCTCGGCGTCGTCGGTGACGTCGGCCTGGACGCCCGTGATGCCGTCCGGCAGCCCTTCCGGTTTCAGATCGAGAGCGGCGACCGTGGCTCCCCTACTGCTCAGCAGCTTCGCCGTGGCCAGCCCGATTCCCGACGCACCGCCGGTGACGACGGCGACCAATCCCGCGAAGTCACTCATGAATCCTCTCCACTCCACTCGGTGGCAAAGCCGCTTCGTCCCGGCGGGTGCCTGACCGGGCCCGGTTCACCCCAGTACGTCGGCGATGATGTCGACGCCCAGGTCGATCTCCTCGCGCGTGACGACCAGCGGGGGCGCCACCCGCAGGTGGCCCTTGGCCTCCTTGCACAGCAGACCGCGTTCGGCCAGCTCCTCCGTCACCCGGCGTCCGGCCACACGCTCTTGCGCAAGCTGGACACCGGCCCACAGGCCGCGCCCCCGGACCTCCGTCACGCCGTCCAGCTCGGCGAGGCGGGCGTGCAGGTGCGCGCCCAGTTCGCGGGAGCGGGCCTGGAACTCCCCGGTGGCCAGGAGCCGCACCGCCGCGCGGCCGACCGCGCACGCCAGAGGGTTGCCGCCGAACGTCGAGCCGTGGTCGCCAGGTGTGATCACGCCCAGCACGTCGGCGCGGCCGACCACCGCCGACACCGGCAGGAGCCCGCCGCTGAGGCTCTTGCCAAGGGTGTACATGTCCGCCCGGACACCTTCGTGGTCCAGCGCCAGGGTCGAGCCGGCCCGGGCCATTCCGCACTGGACCTCATCGGCGACAAACAGCGTGTTGCTCTCGTCGCACAGCTCCCGGACCTCGCCAAGGTAACCCTTCGGCGGCACGATCACACCGGCCTCGCCCTGGATGGGTTCCAGCAGAACCGCCGCCGTGTTCCCGGTGATCGCCGAGCGCAGCGCGTCGATGTCGCCGAACGGCACGACCTTGAAGCCGGGCGTGAACGGGCCGAAGCCGGCACGATGGCTGGCCTGCGTGGAGAACGAAACGATGGTCGTGGTCCGGCCGTGGAAGTTGGCGCCTGCCACAATGATCTCGGCGGCTCCATCCGGCACGCCCTTGACCTGGTAGGCCCACTTCCTGGCGATCTTCACGGCCGTGTCGACGGCCTCGCCGCCGGAGTTGGACAGCAGCACCGTCTCGGTGCCCGTCAGCTCCGCCAGTTCACGACAGAACGGTCCGTACTGATCGTGGTGGAACGCCCGGGTGCTCAGCGTCATCCTGTCGAGCTGCGCCTTCGCCGCGGCCACGAGTTCGGGGTGCCCGTGGCCGAAGTTGCTCGCGGAATACCCACCGTGGAAGTCGAGATAGCGCCGGCCCTCCACATCGGTCATCCAGGCACCCTCCCCCTCGGAAAGCACCACCGGGAACGGCACGGAGTCATGAGCTCCCCAGCGCTCGGCGAGGCTGATGTGGTCCTGAGCGGAGAGGACGTCCACAGGCATGGCGAAACTCCTCGTGCAAGCTCCCTGCCGGAGCCGCTGTCGTAGGGATGGTCCTGCTGGATCTGCCGTGGCTTGCGCGCGTGCGTCATGGAGCCGCCGCTACGCCTTGCGGCCGACTCCGGCGTAGATGGCGAGGTCGGACTGTTCTCCGGACATCCCCTCAGCGGGCTGCCATCGGGCTGCGGGCACCACACCGGGCGCAACCAGCTCGAAATCCCCGAAGAATTCGGTGACCTGCGCTCGGGTGCGGGGATACATGTCCTCGAAGGCGCGTTCCAGCGTCTCCGCGTTGTTGCGGTCCGCCCAGGGGATGTCGCCCGCGATGTGGGAGACCACCAGATAGCTTCCGGAGGGCAGGGATTCACGCAGGACTGCGGTGATCCCTTCGGGATCGGCGTCCTCCGGCACGAAGTGCAGGACCGCGGCCAGCACACAGGCCACCGGGCGGCCGGACCGGATCAACTTCTGGATGGCCGGCTGGGCCAGCAGCTCCTCGGGGTTTTGAATGTCGGCCTGGACGAAGTCCGCCCCCTTCGTGCCGGCGATGAGGGCGCGCGTGCGCTGACCCACCGCATGATCGACGTCGCAGTAGACGACGGAACCCGAGGGTGATGCCGACAGGGCGATCTCGTGCGTGTTCGGCGAAACGGGGAAGCCGGAGCCGATGTCGATGAACTGGTCGACACCCTGTCGGCTCAGCCAGCGCACCGCCCGCGAAAGGAAGAACCGGTTCTCCTGCATGGCCGCAAGCAGGTCGGGCGCCTGCAGTCGAATCCAGGCACCGGCCGACCGGTCGGCCTCGAGACCGCTGTCACCACCTATGAAGTAGTCGTATACGCGTGCGGATTCACTGCCTCCGGCAGGTCGCTGAGTCACATTATCTATGGTCATGGCGCGACGTGCTTCCCCTCGACGATCCACTTCTGTCGACCCCTGGCAGGTCGCCCGGCAGGAAAAGAGTGGCACGCACCGCGGGTGCACCGGAGTAAGCAAGAGGCTTATCCACCGCGGAGAAATTTCAACGTACCGTGTCCTGGCGGACGAACCTGCCGCAGATGCGTGATCGGCCTCCGTATCGAAGCATCGAGGCGCACCGTTGACACCTAAATGCTGGGGGATTGATGCCGCTTCATCCCGTCGTCGAGGGAATCAGAAAGTTTCGCATGGCAACCGGGTTCACTCCGCTCTACACCATGTCGGTGGAGGAGGCCAGGAAAGCGGACAGTGAAACCGAGGCCGAAATCTGGGAGTGGATCAAGCAGCCCGAAGAGATATTCGACCTGGATATCGAAGGCCCGGTCGGCCCGCTGACCCTCAGGGTGTACCGCCCCCAGAAAGAGTGCGACGAGCCGCTTCCCGTTCTGGTGTACTTCTTCGGCGGCGGCTTCGTCGTCGGTTCGCTGGACACCTCGGAGGCGATCTGTCGCGCACTGGCCGCCATGGTTCCCTGCGTGGTCGTTTCCGTGGGCTACCGGCTGGCGCCCGAACACCCCTTCCCTGCCGCCACCGAGGACTGCTATGCCGCCGTGCAGTGGGTGGCGGAGAACGCGTCCCGGTTCGGTGCGGACGGCGAGCGGATCGCGGTCGCAGGGGACAGCAACGGCGGAACCCTGGCCGCGGCGATATCGCTGATGGCCAGAGACGCCGACGGGCCCCGGATCTCCGCCCAGGTGCTCATCTACCCGGCGATGCACCATGGATCGGCGACGGACTCCATGCGTGACAACAAGGACCCGATGTTCTTCAACGGCCACTCGGTCCCCTGGTTCTGGAACCTCTACCTGGCCGATCCCGCGGACGGCGCCTCGCCCTACGCTTCACCACTCAACGCGACCGACCACAGCGGACTTCCCGCGGCACTGATGATCACCGCCGAATTCTGTCCGCTGCGCGACGAGGGCGAGGCCTACGCGAATATTCTCTCGGCCGCGAACGTACCGGTGGAATACCGCCGGTACGAGGATCTTCCCCACGGCTTCATGTCCATGGCCGCAGTACTCGACAAAGCCAGGGAAGCACTGGACGAGATCGTCGCATTCCTGCGTCGGCGGCTGACCGTGGCCGACATGGAGGAAACCGTCTCGACTGCTGATCGGAGTAATGATAGCCATGCATGAACCGACCGCGAACCGAGGTGCAATGTGAGCATTTCGGAAACCCTGTCACAGACGGAAACAGAGCCGGCGCCTGCCGCCCCGCAGAAACCGGTCGGCGGCCGCAACACAGCGGTCCTGGTCGGCTTCACCGCCGTGACCAGTCTCGCCGACGGCGTCATGAAGACGGCCCTGCCGTTCCTCGCGGCGCAGCTCACCACTTCCCCCACCCGGATCACCGCGGTCTCGATGACGCTCACACTGCCCTGGTTGCTGATCGCACTGCACATCGGTGTGCTGGTCGATCACTTCGACCGGCGTCGGCTGCTGTGGGTGGCGAACGGGATGCGGATGGCGATAATGGGCTGGCTCACTCTCTCCGCCCTGGGTGACGGCGTCGGACTTGCCCAGCTCTTCATCGGCGGCGCGGTCCTCGGCGTCGCCGACGTACTCGCGTCGATCTCCGCGTCCGCCCTGGTCCCCGCGGCGATCCCGGAGGCGGGCCGGGAACGGGCCAACGCCTGGATGCTCGGGGCCGAGACCGTGGGATTCGAGTTCGCCGGACCGTCCATCGGTGGCCTGCTGCTGGCCGCGGGGACCGCGTTGGCGCTGGGGGCCATCGGCATCTCGTACACAGTGGCAGCGCTCGCGCTGCTTGTGCTGGTGGGCCGGTTCCAGGCGGCCGGGCGCGCCCCCGGAGCGGCTCCCGGCTCGGTCGGCAGCCGGATCGTCGAAGGGCTGCGCTTCATCTGGCAGAACCGGGTGCTGCGCACCCTGATGCTGGTCGTGGCCGTACTGAACGCCACGTGGGGCGCATGGCTGGCGCTGTTCCCGCTGTACGCCACGCAGACCCTGGCGCTGAGCCCGCAGCGGTACGGCTTCGCGCTCAGCGCGCTCGGCATCGGCGGACTGACCGGCACGCTGGTGGTGGCTCCGCTGAACCGGCTCCTGGGCCGGCGCTGGGCCATGTTCGCCGCTCCCTTCGGCACCACCAGCCTGGTCGCCCTGCCCGCCTTGACCACCAGTCTGTGGGCAGTGACGGTCGGGGCCTTCCTCGGTGGTATGGGAGGCACTCTCTGGACCGTCAACGCCCGCACCATCACCCAGCGGCTGGTTCCCGACGAGATGCTCGGCAGGTTCAGCGCCACGTTCCGCTTCGCCGCCTTCGGCGTCCTGCCGCTGGGCGCCGGCCTGGTGGGCGTGCTGGCCGAACTCATCGACGCACGACTGGCCTTCGGGGCGTTCGCGCTGGTGACGACGGCGACCTTGGTGCCCTTCTTCAGGAACATCACCCCCTCGGCGCTGGGATCGCGCTGAGTCGGACCGCCAGGCCCTGCGTGACGTCGACCGCCGACCAGGCGGCGGACGGCCCGGGGAAAAAGAGAGACCTTCCGGCCCGTCGGGCGAGATGTCCTCCATCTCGACTGGCGGGCCGGAAGGTCTGGTGCTGTGTCAGCCCCGTGCCGGCGAACGCAGGCCGGGAACCAACCGAACGACGTCGTCGACGAGTTCCGCGCCACTGCGCACGGACAGGGACGGCCGGGGTCCGCGTATCGCGAGCGATCCCACGTACGGGGCGGGCAGCACGAGGTCGCACAGAGCGAAGTCCTCCGGGCGGCCGAGCTCCTCGGGGAGCGCGACCGGCGTCGAGTCGAGGATTTCGACGCGCCTCGGGTGGATCTGCAGGCCTTTGCCCACGGCCTTCAGCAGGGCTTCCTTGCGCGTCCACAGGCGCGCGAAGTCAGCGTAGCCCCGGCAGGCCGCGCGCTCGCGCTCCGTCAGCGCCGACGTGGGCGGCCGCTCGCCCGCAGTGGCGTCCTCGATGTCGACGCCGACAGCCCGGTCCGATACGGCCACCACGGCGAGCCCCCCGACGTGCGAGAGCGAGAAGTCGGGTCCGGCGTCCGCGGTCTCCACGACCGGTTTCCCATGGGTGCGGTCACCGCAGTGGGCGCAGGTCCGGTCGAAGCCCAGCGCCGCCGGATCCACGCCCATTCTTTCGCCGAGGACCAGCCGCGTCAGAACCCACGCGGCGAGGAAACGCTGCCGGTCCGCCTCGCGCAGGATCCGCCGGCTGCGGACGCGGTCGCGGTCGTCCAGGAGTACGGCGAGCGACTCGGGCACCTGGTCCACGCCGACGTACCAGACGTCGGCCGCGGACACCGCGTTCCGGTCCGCGGCCGGCACTGTCTGCAGCGGTCCTGCCATTGTTCTCGGCCTCCGGCTCGGGTGGCTCTGTGGGCGGCCACGGCGAGATCGCGTGGCCAACGCCGCATGGAGCGCAGTGGACATGAGCACGGTGTCCACGACGCTCCTGCGTTCCCGGCATCGAGTCGTTCCGTCAGCCCACCGGCATGAGGAACTTCGCGCTGATCCGGTCGAGCGTACGGAAATCGCTGACGTCCAGCGAGCCGACATCGATCGGCTCTCCGGACAGCTCTTCCAGCAGAGCGATGAACTCCAGGAACGAGACCGAAGCGATGAGCCGGGATTCGATCAGATCGGTGTCCCCGGTGATCTCCGTCTGCAGATCCGGGTTCTTGGACCGGATCCAGTTGATGACTTCCTCCATACCATTTCCTCCTAAACTACGGGCTCGTTGAGCGCGGCGAGCGCCCGCTGAGGGTCGCCGTGCACCTGCAGTACGGCATGGACCCAGCGCTCCACACCGAAAGCCAGGCAGCCGCTGTAGGCGTCCTCGTCTCCGAAGGAGATGCCCAGACGCTCACCGAAGAAATTGCGGTGCCGATTGACCGATGCGATGGCCGTCCCGTCGTCCGACACGAACTCGAACTTCACGGGATCCATCTGGTTGAGCAGCGCCCGCGATCCGCTTCCGAGGTAGAACGGATCCGTCGCGGGCTCGTGACGGACCTTGATCCCCAGCCGGTCGGCCAGGCCCAGCACGAGCTCGGTGGCCCGGGTCAGGTGGTCCACCACGCCTTCCCTGCTGCCGACGTAGAGCGCTTCACGCATGTGGAAGGAACGCAGCCGGCGCAGGCCGTCGTAGTGGTCCTCGTTCCTGAAGCAGCGGCCGATCGAGGTGATGACCTCCGGCGTCTGCAGACGGCGCCCCGCGAGACTCAGGAGCAGGCCGTAACAGGTCGCCGTGGGAAGGCAGTTGCCGGTCGGAACGAGAGTGTTCTCGCCGGACGGAGCCGTGGCCTCCCCGCGCGCCAGGACACCGCGGGTCTCGTCCGTGAGCGTGGCCACGGGCAGCGCGAGGTGCGGGAAGTTGCGGAAGAAGTCGAGGCGCGCCAGGTCCTCCACGGGGAGCAGCGCCGGGCCGGCCACCGGCCGAGCCCCCAAGGTGACGGCGATCTCCCGGAAGCGGGCCTCCAGGGCATCGAAAAGGGCGACCTCCTCAGATTCAAGAACCGTGATTCCAGGGGCGACAAACGCCGGCATGAGGATCTCCCGTCAGCGGAACAGACCGATGCGTCGATAGAAGTGGTTGGTTCGTTTGGTGATGCGGGCCGTGATCGCCGCCCTCGCCGGGTCGGCGATGACAGCGGCTCGAAAACGTGCCGGATTGGGGATACCGGCATCCTGGTAGGCTTCGCGGCTGTAGAGCATCTGGATGATCAGATCGATATATCCGCGCAGGTACCGGGCGACCTCTTCGATTTCTTCGGCGGAGTGCTTCCGCCGCACCTCGTCGAAGAGCGCCGACACCAGCTTGCCGCCGAAAGCGATATGCCGGGACTCGTCCCGGTGGTGGATGCGGTTGACTTCGCGCACCGTTTCCGGGAGGTTCTCGTCGGCCGCCATCTTGGCGTTGAAGTAGTCACCGATCTGCTCGAAGATGAGTATCTGACTGAAGACGATGAAGTTGTTCATCTCCGGCGAGCGGTCATCTGTCGGAAACACCATGCGCCGGTCCGGATAGATACGGCCGGCATACCGCAGACAGAACTCGGCGAAGAACCACATGTGCTCGTTCTCTTCACCGATGAAGTGGTGGAAGTACGGCGTGGGGATCTCGTAGCCGGGGGTGTGGATACGGCGCATCACCTCGATGAGCAGCTCCCTGATGCCATGGGCAATCAGGCTGTAGAGGTTGACGCTTTCCCATCGCGAGAGCTCGATGAGCTGTTCCCGACTCAGTTCGTGTTCCGCGGGCGTGCCGTGAACGGACAGCAGCTCCCGGCTCATCCACAGGTCTTTGGGCTCGATCGATTCGGGCCACTGGAAGGTGCGGTACGGATTGTAGTAGTCATCGACGGAAACGTCGATCAGCCGGTGCACGGCTCGGGAGAACTCTTCCGTCCACTCGATTGTCGTCGGGGCTGACACGTGACCTCCGCATTAGGACCATTGGTTGACCGGCCGACACCACCGGTTGCCGCGCCTGGAAGAACGCTACGACCGGGTCGGCGTCAGGAGCGTCCGCAACGATTTCATTCGCGGAGACCCAGTGCGTTGACGTTTCTCCCCCGCCGCTAGGCGCCCGGCTTACCCCGAAGGGGACCTACTGCCGGCATGTAATCGGGCCGACCTGGAATCCGGACCCGACCAGTGCTCCCTGAAAGTGGTTGAGCACATCCTTGCCCGCCTCGGCGGGCGCGCAGCGGGTGAAGAACCCACCGTGCCCGCAGGCCATCATGACCGCTCCCCAGCTCACGATCCAGGGCCTGGACCCGCCGTCCGGCTCGGGGAAAGGCTCGGCGACCGGATGGATGCGCCGCTGCAGCACGTAAGGACCGTCCATGGCTTCGAGCAGCAGCTTGCGCCACTGGTCCGAGGTGACGTCGGACGACCAGCCCGGAACGACACCCTGACCGCCGTGCAGCAGGGTGGGCTTGAGGATGAGCTCGTGCTGCTCGGTCAGCGCGTGATCCAGCAGCGAGGTCTCCGTACCGTCCTCGAGGATGACGGACCCCGATGTCACCGGTGAGGTCCAGGGAAGCAACCGGTCGATGACATCCAGCTCCTGGGCCGAGAACAGATGCCGGTGTGCCCGGTTGGAGAGCATGGCCAAAGAGGCCTTGCTGCCGTACAGCTCCGACTCCAGCGAGGTGAACATGCGCACCTCGCCGTCTTCCAGCGCCCCGAGCAAGGGCTCCATCAGCGCGTCGGCGTCGTCCGAGAGGAGGTCCTCCATGAGGAACTGCCGGTAGACGATGTCGATGGGTCGGTCCTCAAGCCACAGCCTTCCGTCCCGCCTTTCGAGCTGCCCGACATGACACGGGCGGGCCTCCAGTCCGTAGTCGCCCCACCGCTTGCACATGGCGCTCATGTACGGCTTGTTCACCGCGAAGTGTCGGGGCCATTCCACGTGTGCGACGAACGGTCGGGCATCGGGCGCCAGCCCCATCTCCGCCCGGACCGTACGGACCTGCTCCGTCAGCGAATGGACGTGCTGAAGTCCTTCCTCCGCGGCGAACCGGCTGAACTCGCCGTCCTCGAGGAACCCGCGGCAGATGTCCAGCTCGAAACCGATCGTGCCGCCCATGTTGAATTCCATGAGGCGGAAACCCGTCCGGTCCTGGTAGAGATCCGCCCGCCCCATTCGCGTAGGCGGGTTCGGCACGCCGGCGGAGGCCCGCTCGATGGCGCGTATCTGCACGTCCTCCATTCCGTTGGCACGGGCGAACGCGGCGAGATCCCCGTCGAACAGAAGGCCCGGAAGACGGAAGAGCGCATCGCGCAGCACTTCCAGGTCCCGGTGCAGTGCCTGGGTCTGTGCCGCGGAGAGGAACACCGGACGCGGCGCGTACGCCTCTCCGTAGGAAGCACGGCCGGCTTCGGTCCTGAGGACAGGTCCCTGCAGTCGTCCCCCGATCCGCTCCAGGTACTTCTCGGTCAGTGCGTGGTCGCGTGACATTTTCTCGGCACTCCTTGTTTTCCGGTGGGACAGCGGTGAACCGCCGGTCAGACGTCGTCGATGCCCGGTTCCCGCGGGCCGGCCTCCCGCTGGTCGGCGAGCCAGGCCTCGACCTCGTGGGACTCCGTGGGGAGCGCCTCGGTCAACACACGGTGGCCGCGGGCAGTGACCAGCACGTCGTCTTCGATCCGCACGCCGATACCGCGCAGCTCCTCGGGTACGAGCTCGTCGTGCGGCTGCAGATAGAGGCCGGGTTCCATGGTCAGTACGTGGTTCTCCCGCAGCACACCGCTGCCGTAGGCCTCCGGCCGGGCGTGTCCGCAGTCGTGGACGTCGAGGCCGAGCATGTGCCCGAAGCCGTGCAGCGACCATCGGCGGTATGCGAGGGAGGACGGGTCCATCGCCTCCTCCACGCTGCCCTTCAGGAGGCCGAGCGAGAGCAGCCCCTCGGCCAGGACGCGCATGCAGATCTCGTGGATCTCGGCGAAGGCCGCGCCAGGGGCCAGCGCCGCCAGCCCTGCGTTCCGCGAGGCGTACACGATGTCGTACACATCGCGCTGGGCCGGGGTGAACGTCCCGGAGACGGGCAGTACGCGGGTGACGTCCGCGGTGTAGCAGTTGTTGTTCTCGATGCCCATGTCCATCAGCAGGATCTGCCCGGGTTCGACGCTGCCGTCGTTGCGTGCCCAGTGCAGGATCGTGGAGCGGGGTCCGCCCGCTACGACGGAGCTGTAACCGAGGGCGTTGCCGTCGACGCGGGCACGCCAGGAGAACACCCCCTCGATGTACCGCTCGGACGTCGGGGCGTCGGACCGCAGTCGCCGGGCGACGTCCTCGAAGCCGCGGACCGTGGCGTCCACCGCGTCCTGGATCTGGGCGAGTTCCCACTCGTCCTTCTCCATCCGCAGCTCGCCGAGCACGCTGGCGAGCAGGGCGTCGCGGCCGGTGTCGCCGGGGGTCACGGGCAGCATGCCGGACTCGAGGCCGCCGTCGATGCCGGGGTCGTAGCCGCGTAGGACCCGCAGCCGGGCCGAGGAGGCCACCGCGCTCAGCACCGCGGGCAGCTCTTGCAGCGGGCGCGTGTCGATCGCCAGGATGGCGGCCTTCTCCTGTGGGGAGTTGCGCCGGCCGACCCAGATCTCGCCGTCCATCCGGTCGAGGTACTGAGCACCGGACTCCGCGTTCGAACGCGGGCGTGTGTAGAGGACGGCGTCGTGTCCGCCGGCCGTCGGGTGCATCACGAGCACCGAGTCGGGCTCCTGATCGCCGGTCAGCCACAGAAAGTCACTGCCCGCCCGGAAGGGGTAGGGGGAGCCGAACGTGCGCGAGTGGATGGTGCCCGTGGGGATCACCAACGTGTCGCCCGGGAACGCCGCCGAGAGCAGGTCCCGGCGCCGGGCGAGGTGCTTCACCTGGGGAACAGGGGTGAGATCTGCCTCCTCGGTGCGCCAGCCGGTCGTCATGAAGTCGAGGAATCGCGGGGGAAGCGCACGGTCGTGGCCGCCCGAGCGCTCTTCCCGTCCTATGTTGGCCAAGCTCTTGTCCTCATCCGTGTGTGGTCGGTGCTGCGCCGTGGTCGATCACATGGGCGCAGGTGATCAGGTCCAGGTAGGCGCACCCGGTGGACGCGAAGACCGTCCGCCGTTGTGCGAAGCCGGCCGAGCCGGGCCCGAGCAGGACGTCCAGTTCCACGGCCGCCGCGTGGCTCTCGCCGGCCTCGGCGATGGCCGTGGCCAGGTCTTCGACGATCACGACGCTGGTACGCAGGAGTTCGGCGGGCAGCTCGCGGGATTCGGTGGTGTGCGCCCCCATGCAGTTGATGTGGGCATGGGCGGGCAGGTCCGCCGAGATCGGCAGCGGTACCGCAGACGTGGTCGCGGTCGACAGGATGTCGACTCCCCGGCTCGCCTCTTCGGCCGAGTCGCACACCACGACCTCGACCGCGGCTCCGTCGGCGCGCGCCATGGTGGCGATGTCACGGGCGAACGCCGCTGCCCGGCGTCCGGTACGGGAGAAGACCCGCACCTCGGCGAGGTCGCGCACCGCCGACACCCCGAGGAACTGCTGCCGGGCCTGGACTCCCGACCCGATGATGCCCAGCACCCGGCTGTCCCGGGCGGCGCACCGATCGGTCACCAGCGCCGTCACGGCCGCGCACTTCACGTTGGTGACGGTCTCCCCGTCCAGCGTGCCGAGGTGGCGGCCGGTGGAGACGGAGAACATCGGCACCCGCGCGGTGACGGTCGCGCCCCGGTCCGCGACGGGGGTCGCCACGATCGTGGCGACCTTGTTGATGTAGAGGTCGTGGTCGGGCGAAACGGCGGGCATGGAGATGAACTTCGCGCCCGCCGCGTCCTCGATGGTCTCGCGCGGCGGAACAAGCATCCGCGTCACGGATCCGCTGCTCAGGGCTTCGCCCATCGCCTCGGCCAGCGAGCGGACGAACCGGGCGGACGACATGCGCTCCGTCGCCGTCGCCGTCACAGGAATCCGTCCAGCACGTCCTGGAGGGTGTCGACGAACTTCTCGGTCATCGCCGTGGTCATGTCGCCGCGCAGCATCAGCCGGATGCCGGCCTGCCCACGCGGCACCACCGGGAAGAACATCGCCGAACAGTAGTAGCCGCGCCGGTAGAGCTCGGTGGCCAGTTCCACGGCCCAGTCGTTCTCGCCCACGGTGACGAACTTGATGTGCGATCCGACACCGCGGATCGGCCTGTTGCTCATCCGCTGGTCGAACAGCGCGATGTTCTCGGCCAGTTGGCGCTGGCGCTCGCCGAGTTCCGGAGACCGGTGGACGGCGATGCTGCCCAGGGTCGTCCCGATGGCAGCGGTACGCAGTCCCTGGGACCAGCCCATCGGGCCGGACCGGTAGAGGAAGTCGAAGACACTCGACGAGCCGAGCATCGCGATCCCGCCGGTGGAGCCGAACGCCTTGGCCGTGGAGGCGACGATCATGGTGCGTTCGTCGAGTTCACGGAACACCGACCGGGCATAGCCCTCGCCGTTCGGGCCCTGGGTGGACAGGGCGTGGGAGTCGTCCATGTAGACGTACATGCCGTACTTCTCCTGCAGGGCCCTGATGCCCTCCAGGTCGGCGAGGCCGCCCGTGGAATAGGCGCCCTCGCAGACGTAGGCGACGCGCGGGTACTTGCGGCACACGTCTTCCAGGAAGTCCATGTCGTTGTGCGGGGAGGTGAGCACGAGCGTCTCGTCGGCCACGACCGGTTTGAGGAAGTTCATCGAGAAGTGCGCGAACCGGTCGAAGACGACGACCAGGGGATCGGTCCCGGTGATATGCCCGGACGCCAGCAGCGGCAGCACCGCCGCGCTGATGACCCCGCAGGAGATCGAGGGCAGCACGGGCGTGCCGAACAGCGCCGAGAGCTCCTCCTCGAGGCGGTGGGCCGCCTCCAGGCGGATCCGGAACTCGGCCATGGCCAGCCCGGTGACGTTCTCGGTCCGCAATGCCTCGACGCCGCTCTCGACGACTGTCGGATGGCTGTTGAGGCCGAGGTAGGAACAGGAGGCGAGGTTCAGGAACTCATGCCCTGTGCGTACGTCGCGCAGCCGGTTCTGGCCGCCACTGGCGTCGACCCGGATGTCGAGCATGCCGTGCGCCGCGGCCAGCTTCCAGGCTGCCTCGCCCGCCGGGACCATGCGCTGGTTGTTGCGGAACCGGTGCGGTCCCATCGTGGTGTTGTAAGGGGGGTCGATCACGGTGTCGCGGGTATGCATGCGTCTCCTCGACGGGGCGGATGGGAGGGAGGGGACGGCAGGCGCGGGCGCTCACAGGAAGGGCGGAGCGGCGTGGCCGTCGCCGGCCGGGCTGCGGCGGGTGCTCGGCGCCGGCCGGCCTGATCCCGGTTCGCCCCGCCGTCGCCGTCAGTTGCCTCGGACGGACGGTCCCTGGGCCGCGAGGACGCCGTCCACGCCCCGGTGGTAGCGGTCGTGGTCCGAGGTGTGCACCTCGGGCACCTTGACGTTGACCTCGGGGATGTCGAGACGGTAGTGGCGGTACCAGTTGTTCAGGTTCTGTCCGTCCGCGAACTGCAGCTCCATGTGGCGCAGCGGGCGCTTGCCGGGCTTGTCGGAGTCGATCAGCCGCGGCATGGAGCCCGCGTGCGCGAGCCCGCCGTCGACCTCGTTGTTGAGGACAACCATGATCATGTCATTGAGGAGGTCGCAGTCCACGACGACCGCGTGGTCGGCGAGGATCGCCTGGACATGCTCCTGCTTGACCGCGACGTTGTAGCTGTGCGGCATCAGCTCGATGAGGTCGGCCGGGGCGACGCCCGTCCGGACGCAGTACTCACGGGTGTTGCACACGATCGGCCGGCCGCCGTCGATGTTGGTGTTGGGGCCGTAGACGTTGGCGATGAACGTCGTTGCGGCATCGAAGTGCACGCACTTGGTGGTGAGGAACTCACGCGACTCGGTGTGGTCCGAATTGGGTGTGAAGCTGGTGTTCTTGTTGAACCCGTCCACGTCCATGCTCGCCACCTGGTCGTAGTCCATGACGAGCGGGGTGTGCTTCGCGAGGTCGGTCTGCGCGGTGAAGGAGCGGAATATCGCCTCGAGGTAGTCACGCGCCGCCGCGGCCTCGGCCTCGTCGTGGATGTCCTTGCCGTGCTTGGCCAGCAGCGTGCTGAGGCCGTGGCACACCGCCAGACCGGCCCCCTTCGCGACCAGTTCCTCCAGTCGGGCGGTGAGGTCGGCCGGCACGGGGCCGAACCGGCCGTCGACCAGCTCGACCTCGTAGTCGGAGATGTCGACCATCGCCTGCTGCGCGAGGTCCTTCATCGAGATGCTCACTGTGCTTCCCCTCGGGTGACGGTGTTCGGTTTCAGCGGACAGGACGTGCGATGCCGCTGTGCAGCGCGATCGTGCGCCGGGCTTTCAGGACGAAGGGCGGCGCGAGCACCCGGTCCTTGCTGACCGCGAAGCCGGCCTCGTCGGCCTCGTAGTCCTTGATCGTCTGGTAGTGGCGGTCCAGTTCTCCGGGTGAGGTGCCGAACGTCTCGACGATGACGTCGACCTGCTTCGGATGGATGGCCGCCTTCCCGGTGTAGCCGCACTGCTTCGCCACCTCGCTCTGGGCAAGGACGACGTCCATGTCCCACAACTCGAAGGAGTTTGTGTCGATGACCGGCAGGCCGTACCGCGATGCCGCCACACACATCCGGGCCCGCGCATGGGCAAGGTAGGACTCGTCCGGTGCCCACATCTCGGCCACCAGGTCGGCTTGTCCGAAGCACAGCCCGTCGCTGACCGCCGCTATCTCGAATGCGTTCTCGACGGCGTCCACCGTCTCGATGAAGCTGCAGATCTCCGGCGGATCGGACAGGTGGGACAGGAGCGAGCGGTAGATGGCGACATCGCGGGCGCCGCAGATCTTCGGCACCAGCACCGTTTCCACGGGCAGACCGCCGATCCGCCCGTCGAGCGCGAGCAGCGTCTGGATGTCAAGCAGGCCGTCCGGCGTCTCGATGCTGTTGATGCGCACCCATACGCCGGCATGACCCGTCCCCGTCAGATCTACTTCGCCGAGCCGCTCGCGGGCGGCGGGCTTCGCCTGTTTCGGGACGGAGTCCTCGAGGTCCAGCACCAGCGCGACCGACTCGCGCGGAACGTTCTTCAGCAGCTTGTCGACGCGCGACGCGGGGACGTAGAACAGGCAGGGGTGAACCTTCACGACCGGACCTCCTCCCGACCGAAGAAGGCGTTCAGCCTCTCCAGCGAGAAATCCTCGTAGGGGGCCGGCTCGTACGCGTCCGGCTGGGCCTGGGTGTACGTCGGGAACCACTCGATGACAGCGTCGTCGTAGCCCGGCTTGAAGAGCGCGATCGACTGTCGTGACCGGTCGCCCTCGCCCGCCCGCTGCGCCGCAGCATGTGCCTCGTGCGACCAGCGGACCTTGAGGTTCCCGGTGCTGACGATGAACCAGTCCCTGCCGGGGACGTCCACGTCGATCCAGTTGCCGGCCGCATCGCAGAGCTGCAGCCCTGGGCCGTCCTTGGTGAACAGTGTGATCGACGCGCCGTCGACGAACTCGCCCAGTCCCAGCGCCACGGTCAGCATCCCGGTGACCCGGTCGGCGACGACCCGGCACGCGGCGAAGTAGGTCTTGAGCGCGTCGCGCAGTGCGATGCCCCGCTTGTCGGCCGGGAAAGGAAGGTGCTCGGAGCCGTCGAGCACGAGCCGCCCCATGCCGGACTTCTCGGTGCACTTGGCCGGCCCGTCCTCCCTGCCGGTGTACGGGCAGGCCCTCCCCGGCGCCTGCCCGAAGAAGTCGTGGGCCAGTTCGTAGGCGTCGTCGAAGACCTTGCGGTCGATGCCGTGGTCGTGCACGACGAGGAATCCGGTTTCGGTGCAGGCCCGGAAGATCTCGGCGGAAATCCTCACCTCGTCCTGCTGCTCGGCCTGGGCCAGACTGATCACGGGAATGTCGGTCATGGACGCTTCCTGTCTCGAAACGATGGCCCGGCGGCGGGATCCTCCGGGTCGCGCATGGTGGCCAGCACGGTGCGGTCGAACGCGATGACCTGCACTCCGTCCTGGTTGCGACCCACCGTGTGGACCGTGACGACGCCCTCGCCGGGCCGGGTGGCGGAGGGGCGCTTGGAGACGATCGTGGTCTCGGCGTAGAGCGTGTCCCCGACGAACACCGGGGCGCTGAGCCGGACCTTGTCCCAGCCGAGGTTGGCGACCGCCTTCTGGCTGATGGTCTTGACCGTCATCCCGTTGACGATCCCGAACGTGACCAGGCTGGACACCAGCAGCTTCTTGAACGGGGTCTCGGACGCGTACTCCTCGTCGATGTGGAGGGGGTGCTGGTTGAGGCAGAGCAGCGAACTCCAGACGTTGTCGGTCGTGGTGATGGTGCGGCCGGGCCGGTGCTCGAAGACATGGCCGACGACGTAGTCCTCGTAGCTCAGGCCGGAGTCCTCACGGAAGCGCCCGGGTTCGAGTTCCACGTACGGCGTCGGTATCGGGTCGTTCACCGGGCTCCCTCCCGAGCTCCGGTCAGCTGCGGCACGGACCCGCCGTTCCCTGGCCGGGCCCCGCTGCGGTGCAGGGCCGACAGCACCGCCCGCACGGTCGCCTCGCCGGCGGTCGCGCCCAGTCCCGCCCCCCACACCGGCTCGTGCGCCACGAACAACTGCGCATAGCAGACGTGGCGTGCACCGGAACCCGGCCCGCCCTCGTCGCGGACCAGTTGCTCCACATGGGCGTCCACGCCGTACGCACGGGCCGCGGCCAGCAGCGCCTCGGCCGGGTCGTCACCGGAGGCGGGCGCCGTGAAGCCGGCCCAGTCACCGGCATCGCAGTACTCGGCGCGGAAGACGTCCCAGATCCGGCCCGGATCCACCTCGGTACCGGAGAGATCGGTGACCCGCTGCACAACGCGGGCGAACTCGGCACGCAGCGCGACGGGCAGTTCGATCCCCCAACGTGTGCGCAGCACATGGGCGATACCGCCCTTGCCCGACTGGCTGTTGACCCGGATGACCGCCTCGTAACTGCGACCGAGGTCCTGCGGATCGACCGGCAGGTAGGGCACGTCCCACGGCAGTTCCGCGGCCGGGACTCCGGCGGCTGCGGCCTGGTCCTCCAGGTGCAGCAGTCCCTTGGCGATGGCGTCCTGGTGGGTGCCGGAGAAGGCGGTGAAGACGAGATCGCCGGCGTACGGATGCCGGTCCGGCACCGGCATCCGGTTGCACTCCTCCGCGGCGCGGCGGACGGACGGGATGTCGGAGAGGTCGAGCTGGGGGTCGACGCCACGGCTGAACAGGTTCAGCGCCAGCGTGATCAGGCAGACGTTGCCGGTCCGCTCGCCGTTGCCGAACAGCGTGCCCTCGACCCGGTCGGCCCCCGCGGCGAGCGCGAACTCCGCCGCGGCCACCGCGGTACCGCGGTCGTTGTGCGGGTGGACGGAGAGGATGATGCCGTCCCGTCGGTCCAGATTCCGGCTCATCCACTCGATCTGGTCGGCAAACACAGTGGGCGCGTGCATCTCCACCGTGCTGGGCAGGTTGAGCGTCAGCGGGCGCTCCGGCGTGGCCTCGACGATCTCGGCCACCGTGTTCGCGATCTCCAGGGCGAACTGCGGCTCGGTGACGTTGAACGTCTCCGGCGAGTACTCGAACCGGATGGCACCGTCGGCCCGGTCGGCCAACCGCACCAGACGCTGCGCGCTCTCCTGGGCCAGCGCCATCACCTCGGACGGCGTCTTGCGGAACACCACCTCGCGCCACAGGCACGCTGTGGCGTGGCAGAGATGAACGACGGCGCGGTCCGTGCCCCGCACGGCCTCGAAAGTGCGGTCGATCAGCTCCGGGATGGCCGGGGTGAAAACCGTGACGGTGACATCGTCGGGAATGTGGCCGCCGGTGATGAGGTGACGCACGAATTCGAACTCGGTCTCACTGGCCGAGGGATAGCCGATCTCGATGTCCTTGAACCCCAGGCGGACCAGCAGGTCGAACATCTTCCGCTTACGCCGCAGGTCCATCGGGTTGGCCAGGGCCTGGTTGCCGTCGCGCAGGTCCACCGAACTCCACAGCGGCGCGTGCGCGGGTGCGCGACCGAGCCAGGTACGGGTGCCGGGCTCCAGGAGTTCCTGCGGCTCGGCACGCTGGTAGCGGTGAACCGGCATGCCGGACTGTTGCTGAGCGTTCCACCAGGGCTGTGTGTGCAGCCGCTGGTCCGCCGATGTCTTCGTCTTCATGAATCCCCTTGGCTCATTGCTGTTCCAGCAGTTCTCCAGTCGGCGGTTCACCGTGGTGACGAGCTCGGAGGCGGCGGGCTGTACGCACCGCGGGGCAGGTCACGCTGCCCGGCGATCCCGCCGTTCGAAAGCACGGTACGAGCGGGTCGGCACCGGGTGCGTCTGCGGCAGGTTCATTCGCGGGGACGCACTGCGTCGACTCCGGGCCCCTGCCGCTGCGTATTTCACTTACCGTCCCCTGCTCCACGGTGACCTGCTCGGCCGCCCTCACGTGGGTGCCACGCTTCTTCCACGGCCCGGCGCCGCGGACCCGGTCCGCACGGGCAGACCGTCCGGCCTGCCGCGCGAGGCACGGCGACCGGCGGCCTGCCGCATGCGCGGCGGAGATCACAGCGCGGTGTAGGCCATGATCAGGACGTCGCGGTGGCCCGGTTCACCGGCGTCCTCGGTACGCACCGCCGTGACCTCGTGGTAGGTGCGGCGGTCGTCACTGAGCAGAATGTCGCCGGGCTCACGGAGCGTTGTGGTGACGAGAAGTTCGCCGTCTTCCGCGTACACCGCGCTCTCCCCACCGGTCAGGTTGCGGCGACCGATCATCAGGGACGTGATGAAGGTGACGCCGTCCCTGTGCCGGCCCTCCGGAGTGGGCTCACCGGCCTCGTCCTTCGTGGCGGTGGTCCGGATCGGGGTCACCTTGATGTTCCACTTCGTGGTGCCGTCGACACGGCTGAAGATCTCGGCCGGCCTCACCAGCACGTTGCGCAGAACGGGGTCGCCGACGAACGCCTCGGTGAGCGGTTCGTAAACCCGGTCGACGCCGCCGTGCAACTTGTTGACGTCAGCCTCCTGACGGTACGGACCGTGCGGGAGCCGGGTGAGGTCACCGGTTTCCATGTCGAGGTCGAACTGGCCGTACCTGCGGTAGCGATAGGTGCCGCCGTCGGCCATGTAGGGGTCGCGCCGGAGAACCTCCCAGTTCTCGGCGAAACGCGCCCAGTCGGCGGGACGGACGCCTGTCAGGGTCGAGAAGTCGTTGTGCCGGACGAGATGGGCACCGGACTCGGACAGGTCCTTGATCGCGGCGAGCGCCACGTCGCCGGTCAGCTCTGCACTGATCATCGCTGCGGCCATCACTCGCCCCAGTCCTCTTCGACCTCGGGTGCGACGGCGAGCACGAGAGGGCTCAGCGCCACGATTTCCAGCTCGACGCGGCAGCCCACGCACTCCAGGATTTCGTTGAGCCGCACGGATTCGCCGATCTGTACCGGCTCCTCACAGCCCGGGCAGGCCTGTGCAGTGGTCGTGGTCATGAGATGAGTTCCTTCCGATCGATCTTCCCGGGGCGGGCCGCGATGTCGAGAGCGGTACGGACCGCCCTCACGACCCGCTCCGCGGTGAGGTCGTAATGCGCGACGAGGTGTTCCTGGTTGCCCACCTCGTCGACGAACTGGTCCGGCATGCCCAGCCGCAGCACCCGGGTGGGCGCTACCTCCGCCAGGGTCTCGGCCACCGCACCACCGAGGCCGCCGCCGCGCCAGTGCTCTTCCAGCGTCACGACGAGCGGCACCGGCCGGGCCGCGGCCACCAGCGTCTCCGTGTCGAACGGCCGCAGGGTGTGCATGTTGAGGACCGTGGCCTCAATCCCCTGCCGGGCGAGGACGTCCGCCGCGGCCAGACAGGCGAGCACCGGGTACGGGCCGCAGCAGGCGAGCACCACGTCGCCGCCCTCCCGCAGCGTCTGCGCCCGCCCGATGACCGGCGGCGGGGCAGCCGGCAGTTCGGGGGTCGGTTTGCGGCCGAGCCGGACGTAGAGCGGTCCGGGCAGGTCCAGGCTCTGTTCGACGAACGCCTCCGTGGCGGCGGCGTCGGCGGGCACCACCACGGTCATCGAGGGCAGTACCCGCATCACCGCGAGATCTTCCAGTGCCTGGTGCGTCGGACCGAGGTGCCCCGCGGCGAGGCCGCCGTGGGTGGCCATGATGCGGACCGGCAGCCGGTTGTAGGCGATGTCGATCTTGATCGCTTCCAGGGCCCGGGAGGTCGCGAAGGCGGCCATCGTGTTGACGAACGGGACCCGTCCGCACGCGGCCATCCCCGCGGCCACGCCCATCAGGTTGTGTTCGGCGATGCCGACATTGAGGTATTGGTCGCCGGCCGCCGCGGCGTACTCGGCGTTGAACAGGCCGGTGTCGGAGTCCAGGCACATCAGCTCGGGATGCCGCTTCAGGAGCGGAAGCAGGCTGTCCCTGTACGCCTCCCGAGTCGCGCGGCTCATGCGGCGTCCTCCGCGGCCCGCAGCCCGCGGAGGGCCCGTGCGTGGTTGCGCGGCGACAGCGTCACGTAGTGGCTGGCACTGCGGCCGGCGAGGAACGGCAGCCCCTGGCCCTTGACCGTGCGGGCGATCAGCACACTCGGCTTGCCCGGCTCCCAGGGTGTGGAGCCGAGATGCGCCGCCAGCTCGTCCGGGTCGTGCCCGTCCACCTCGCGGACGGCCCAGCCGAAAGCGCGCCAGCGGTCGGCCAGCGGTTCCATCGGCGCGATCGCGTCGGTGCGGCCGGTCAACTGCAGCCCGTTGCGGTCCACCACGGCGACCAGCCGGTCAAGGCGCAGCGACACGGCCGCGATGGCCGCCTCCCACACCGAGCCTTCCTGCAGCTCGCCGTCGCCGAGCAGGACGAAACTGCGCGCGGAGCGGCCCGCGTACCGGGCGCCCAGCGCGAACCCGCAACCCAGCGCGAGTCCGTGGCCGAGTGATCCGGTCGGCAGCTCCACACCGGGCACCGCGCGCACCGGATGGCCCATCAGCCTGCTGCCGGGGCGTCCGTACCCGGCGAGTTCCTCGACCGGGAAGAAGCCGCGTTCGGCCAGCGTGGCGTAGAGGCCGACAGCGGCGTGGCCCTTGCTGAGCAGGAAGCGGTCGCGATCCGGGTCGTCCGGACGCCGCGGGTCCACGTTCAGCACCGAGAAGTACAGCGCGGCGAGTACGTCCGCGCAGGAGAGCGCGCCGCCGAGATGCCCGCCTTCGGGCCCCGCGCACATGTCGACGACGTGCGCGCGGATGCGTGCGGCGACCGAGGCAAGAGAGGTCCGCTCAAGGACCGGGGTCGCGTTCATGAAGCCGCCTTCGCGAACGTGGCCACCATGTCGCGGTTCGCCCACACCTTCTCGAAGGCGTCCGCGTACAGGCCGAGCAGCTCACCCGCTTCGGGATGGAGGTGGCGCTTTTGGAGGGTCAGGGAGTCGGCGATGACCGCGCGGGTGACCGGGTAGCCCTCACCTGCGACCGTTCCGGGTGCGCCGGTCACGGCCCACGGGTAGCCCGAGCCGAAGCCGGCGCGGTCCGTGAACACCTTCTGGTCGGGCAGCGGCATGAGCTGGTACTGCGACATCGGTACGCCTTCGGCGCGCAGCAGCCGCCGCAGGGCCCCGCGCAGTGCCTCGGGTCGCACCCCGTCCAGGCCGAACGCGGCCGGGTCGAACCGGAACCGCAGGATGTGCCAGGCGTGGGTGGTGTCCGGCAACGCGGTCGGCACTCGCAGACCGGGCAGTTGTGCGAGCCGGGCAAGGAACTCGGTGACATTGTGCTGCCGCGCACGCTCGTACTCGTCGTACCGGTCGAGCTGCGCGATGGTGAACGCGGCCTGGAGCGCGTTCATCTTGTGGTTCCAACCCAGGCCGTACGAGATGTAGTCCCGTTCCCGACCGGCTTCGATCACCTCGCCGAACTGCCTGCCGCGGCGCATCGCCTCGGCCAGTTCCGCGTCGCGGGTCACCAGCAGGCCACCTTCACCGCAGGTCGGTATGTTCTTGCTGACCTGGAGGCTGAAGGCGCCGGCGGCACCGATCCCGCCGACCGGTCGGCCACGGTGGGTCGCACCGGGAGCCTGCGCGGCGTCCTCGATCACCGCGAGCCCGTGCCTGCGCGCGATCTCGGTGATCCGGTCCATGTCGGCGGGCGCGCCGTGCAGATGCACCGGGATGATCGCCCTGGTCCTGGCCGTGATCCGGCGCTCCAGGTCGTCCGGGTCGATGTTGAAGGTGACCGGGTCGATGTCGGCGAACACCGGAACGGCCATCTGGTGCACCGGTGCCAGCCCGGTGGCGATGAAGCTCAGTGCGGGCACGATCACCTCGTCCCCCGGTCCGACACCGAGCGCGGCCAGCGCGACGGACAGCGCCGCGGTGCCGTTGGACACTGCGACGCAGTGCTCGAAACCGAAGCGGCGGGCCCACGCCTCCTCCAGAGCGGACACCGGGTTCACGCCGTCCGTGTCGGACACCAGTCTCGCCCCGTCGAGCGCGTCCAGGACCGCCTTGCGGTCCTCGTCCTGCACCAGGGGCCACGGCACGTGACGCCGATTCGTCGGCACGGCCGCGGTGCCGCCGAGCGCTGCCAGCTTGCTCATCACTCTCCACTCCGCAAAGTCACGGTGGTCGATGCGTACGCGCTCACAGCCGGCCCGCCGCCGCGCCGACGGCATCGACCGCGCAGGCGTAGGCGCCGCGCAGTCGCGTGACATGGCGCGCGATGTCGGGTGCGGCGGCGCGCGGGTCCGCGAGCCCGTGCGCACCGGTGAAGCGCAGGCCGGTCCAGGCGTGCGCGACGGACTCGACGGCCCGTCCGGCCGCGGCGAGCGCCGGGTCGTCCCAGCGGCTGCCGCAGCGGCGCAGGAGCTCCCCGTGCAGGGATGCCTGCGCCTGCATGCCCCAGCCGAAGGGATAGAGCTCGCGCAGTGCGCCGGCGTCTTGGGCCCGGCACCGGTCGAGGAGTTCCGCGGCGAACTCGTCGTACCCGGCGAGACCGGTACGGGCCGGGGTGGCCGTGGTGAAGCCGTCGACGTCGGTGCGCAGGAAACCGCCGAGCAGTTCGGGCGTCAGGGGCCCGGCCGGGGCGTCGAGGCGGACGTCGAGGCAGCGCCGGCCGATCCCTGAGTCGCTGAAGAAGGCGTCCTGTACGTCGGACGGGTTCGCCGAGCCCCAGCTGCGCAGGAAGTCCTCGATCGGGACGGCACCGCGGAACGCGGGCGGCATCGCGTCCGAGACATGGACCACCCCGCGCGTCTCGTCCAGTCCGTAGACGATCACGAGGTGTGCAGCGTGCACGTCCTGGTACGCGGGTCGGAACGGCAGGTAGAAGTTGTCCACGGCGGCGATGACCAACCGGTCCTCGGCCAGCGTCTCGCGCACCTCCCGCCAGAGGTCGTCCTCGTCGGCAGGCTGCCACCAGCGCGCGTGCAGCTCGTGGTGGGGTGCGAGCGCGGCACCCAGATCGGTGCCACCGGATTCGTCGGCGGGGCAGGGGTAGTAGAACTCCTCGGACCTGACGTCGCCCGGCAGGTGGAGGAACCGCCAGCCCGCGCCGAGCACGGCCAGCGGATCGGCGCCCGCCCGTGCCAGTACCGAACCGAAGGTGGACTGCAGGCAGCTGATGAGGTCGCGGTACCACAACTCGGGTTCCGGTCCGGTGATCATGTAAGTGCGTGTCGTCGTGTCGACGGTCATCTCAGGGCTCCGTCCGCTGGAGGGTGACCGCGAAGACATGTATCGCCACGTTGCGCGGCAGCACGATGCCGGTCAGACCGGCCCGCCGGGTGACCGGCACCCGCTGCGCCCACATGACCGCGGGAATGCCTCGCTGCACGTGGTGCGGATAGTGCATGACGAGGCTCTCGAATGCCTTGACCTCGCCGAACCACGCCGGCGCCGCCCAGAAATCGGAGACCCGCAGTGCTTCCGCGTCGACCGATCCGTCGGCGAAGATCAGCTCGACGGTGTCCTCGCAGCGCCGTTCGGACGCCGCCAGGACGTGGATCCAGTCGTAACGGCCTTCAGGCACACGAATGAACTGTCCGGCACAGCGGATGTTGTCCGGTCCCTCGCAGAGCGGAGGGAACTCGAAGGGAACGCCGTCCACGTTCACGAGGCTCTCGCCCGCAGGCAGGTGCTCGGCCGAGAACGAGTTTCCCCATACGTTGAATGCTCCCGCCTTGGTCTCCGCGGCAGCGGAGACGGCGACATTGTTGCGATGGCCGGAAATGTCCACCGGTTCGCACAGGCGTGTCCTGGCGGAGAACACCGAAATACCCGTCAAGTGATCCACCTCATTGAAGCACCGTCTTATGTCCCAAACCTAGCCCGGTCGTTCAAGCTTTTCGTCCGCACCGCAACTACCCTGCCCAGCAGAATTACTGTGCGGCGGACTCTCCGGGTAATCATGTTGATGATTCCGGTCGGCATGGTCACGGCCGGAGCGCGACGGCGCGCAGTTTCTCGTAGTACGGCTGGTGGTAATCGCGGTAGGAACGCAGCACCGGGTCCGCCGCGACCACCTCGGCTCCGCCGCTCCTGACCCGCTTGAATCCGGTCGTCTCACTGGTCGACTTGTGCCACTTGCTGGTCGACCGCCATTCCGACCGCATGCCCGGCGCCCAATTCAGCGCCTCCGGAAGGAAGTCGATCCCCACCGCCGCGCAATAGGCCCGCACGGTGTCGGCCGGCCGGTCGAGCAGATCGTCCGAGTCGATCACCACCGGCGTGCTGCCGGTGGCGGTCTCCACGGCCGTGAAGATCTCGTACAGTCGGGCGAAGCCGATCTCGTCGCGGCCGAGGTCCGGGTTGAGCGCATGGTGCGACGCGATGGCCTCGGCCGGCTCACGGATGATGAAGGTATGGGTCGCGGCCGACAGGAAGGCCTCGTCCGCGAGGAGCGCCGGGTAACGGAAATCCGTGGTGTCCTTGAAGAACACCGGCGTTCCGGCGGCCATGGCGCGCAGCGCCGCGAGCACGTCCCGCTCGCTGCGTGCAACGGTGTCGCCGACCTCCACCTCACCGAAGTCGACGACCCGGGAGAACGGTTCGTGCACCACGGCGCGGTCGCCCCGCTCGGTCATCATCCGCGCGAAGGCGGTGGAGCGACAGCGTGGGGCGCTCCATAGCGCGAGCACCGGGATCCGCTCCGGTTGATGTACCACGTTTTCCCCCTCTTCCGTGTCGGCCGTGAACCTCGCGGCAGGCATTCGAATCAATTCGAGAGTGACATGGCGGCGACCTGGGTGCGGTAATCAGAATTCGCAACCGCGGGACCAAAGGTCAACACAATGCGACCCCACGAATGATCCGGATGCGGACGCACACGGCGCCGGCGCGCTCGTAGTTTCCTTTCACGCGGCAGACCGGTATGTCACCCGGTGAACCGGTGGCCCTAATACGGAGGTCATGTGTCAGCGGCATCAGAGCGCCCAAGTGGCCACAAGATCGCCATACTCGCCAGTCGGGTCGGTGCGGACGAGAAAAGGCTGTTCGACGCATTCGACCGGCGCGGTGTGCCCTTCGACCACCTGGACACGCGCCGGCAGTGGTTTCTGGCCGGACAGCGCGACATGCCCTGGAATCTCGCGCTGAATCGCGAGATAGGACAGGTACGTGCGGCCTACGCGGCCCACAGCCTCGCCGCGGCGGGAGTCGAGGTGGTCAACAGCGCGGAGGCCACCGAGGCGTGCGGCGACAAGTGGCGCACCACCATGGTCCTGCAGGCGGCCCGGCTGCCGACCCCACGCACCGCGCTCGGCCTCACTCCGCAGGCCGCGCTGGACGCCCTCGACTCGCTCGGCTACCCGGCGCTGATCAAACCGCTGGTCGGCTCGTGGGGCCGGCTGGTGGTCCGGCTGCCCGACCGCGCCGGCGCGGAAGGTGTGCTCGAGTACGCCGCCGCGCTGCCCGGCCCGCAGTCGCACCTCGCGTACGTCCAGGAGTTGATCGACAAGCCGGGCCGGGACATCAGGGTGATCGTGGTCGGTGGTCAGGTGCTGGGCGCCGTCTACCGGACCAGCGAGTCCCTGCGTACCAATGTGGCCCTCGGCGGAGAGGCCCGGCCGTGCGAGGTGACACCGGAGATCAGCAAACTCTCCCTCGACGCGGCCGCCGCCGTAGGTGCCGAGATCGCCGGAGTCGATCTGATCGAGGACCAGGACGGTCGGCTGCTGGTCCTGGAGGTCAACCACCGGGTCGAGTTCGCCGGTTTCCAATCCGCGCACGGCGACCGGATCGATGTCGCGGGTTTCATCGTCGACCATCTACTGGAACGAGCGCAACGATGAACTGGGCGTTCACCTCCTCCGGCGCCGTCACCGAGACGTACGCCGCCGGACTGCTGCGCAACATGCTGGAGATCCCCTCCTCGTCCTATCAGGAGCGGGCGCTGGCCGACTACTTGGCCGAGGCGATGGCGGACCTGGGGTTCGAGGCGCACATCGACGGTGTGGGAAATGTGATCGGCGTGATCGAGCGGGGTGTCGGCCCGACCCTGATGCTCCTCGGGCACATGGACACCGTCCCGGGCCATCTCCCCGTCCGCTCCGAGGACGGCCGGCTCTACGGCCGAGGCGCCGTGGACGCGAAGGGGCCGCTCGCAGCGATGATCTGCGCCGCGGCCGGGGCGGCGGACTTCACCGGCCGGATCGTGGTGATCGGCGTCGTCGAGGAGGAGACCCCGCGGTCCCGCGGAGCGATGGCGATCCGGGCCACCCACGACCGGCCGGACGCGCTGATCATCGGTGAACCGAGCGGCTGGTCGAGCGTGGTGCTCGGGTACAAGGGCAAGCTCGACCTGCGCTACACCGTGAAGTGCCCCGCCACGCACCCGAGCAACCCGCTGCCGAAGGCGTCCGAACTGGCCGCCGCGTCCTGGCAGGCGCTGGTCGAGCTGCTCGGCCCGGACGCGAGCCACGGCGTGTTCGACCAGCCCGGCGCGACCCTGTGCCGGCTCAACGGCGACCTGACCACGGCGACGGCGGACCTCAGCGTCCGCCTTCCCCCTGGATTCGACGTCGACGCGTTCGTGCGCGAGCTGCGTGACCGCCTGCCGGCCGGTGATCTGGACGTGCTGAACTCGGTGGCGGCCTGCCGCGTGCGACGGGGCGACCCGGCCGTCCGCGCGCTGGTGTCCGGTATCCGGCGGTTGCACGCCCGACCGCGCCTTGCGGTGAAGACAGCCACCTCCGACATGAACACGCTCGCCGAGGTCTGGGACATCCCGATGGCGACCTACGGCCCGGGCGACAGCAGCCTCGACCACGCCGACGACGAGCACATCGTGCTCTCGGACTACCAGCGCGGCATCGACGTGCTGACCACCGCCATCTCGGAGTTGGCACACCTGCCGGCGCGATCGGACGGCCGGGTGGCCGACGCACCACCGCGCATAAGGAGTCTCAGGTGACAGACATGGCCCAGCGCCTGGCCGCGCTGCCCGATCAGCGCCGCGCACAGTTCCTCACCCGGCTCAAGGAGCATGCGGAGGCCGCGGCGAGGCGGGGCCCGACCTCGCGCGGTGACACGGGCCCGACGCCGCTGTCGTACGAGCAGCAGTCACTCCGGATCCTGGGCCACCCGGAACCGGGCGTCCCCGGTACTGCGCTGTGCCTGCGGCTGCGGGGTGAGCTGGACGCGCAGGCGTTGCAGTCCGCGCTCTCCGCGGTGGTGACCAGACACGAGGCGCTGCGGACCTCGATCGTGCAGCGCGAGGGCGGCCCGATGCAGGTCGTCGTGGCTCAGGTCCCGGTCGAGGTGCCCTGCTTCGAAGCGGAGGGCGAGAACCACGGGCAGCGGCTGGCCGCGGCTCGGGCCCTGGTCGAGCAGTGGATCGGGACCCCGTTCGACGTGCGCCGTACGCCGATGTGGCGTGCCATGCTGGTCAGGGTGGCGCCGGAAGACCATCTGTTCGTGTTCGGCGTACCCGCCGCCGTCTGCGACGCGCGGTCGCGTGACCTGCTGCTGCGTGAACTCGCCGAGTTCTACCGGTCGTCGCGCGAGGGCGACGCACCGCGGCTGCCCGACCTGCCCGTGCAGTACCCGGACTACGCGGTGTGGCAGCGCGACCGCCTCGCCGGCGGCCTGGACGAGCTCACCGCGTACTGGCGCGACAGGCTGGCGGGTACCGAGGTACTGGAGTTCCCTACCGACCGGCCACGGGCTGAGAAGCGGATCCGACCGGGCGGCAGGGCTGACTTCCCCCTCGGACACGAGGCCCTGGAGCGGGCGGCGGAGCTGGCCCGGCAGGAGGGCACGAGCCCGTTCGACGTCCTCGTCGCCGCGTTCTTCAGCCTGCTGCACCGCTACACCGGCCTGGACGACCTGGTGATCGGCTCGCCCGTCGAGACCCGGCGGCACGACACCGTGTCCTCGGTGATCGGTCTCTTCACGGACATGCAGGTGCTGCGCGCGGACCTCTCCGGTGACCCGACCTTCCGCGCACTGGTCCACCGGGTCGGGCGGGTGACGCGCGAGGCGTCCGAGCACGGCGGTCTGCCGTTCGGTGAGCTGGTCGCCGCGGTCGATCCGGTCGTCGACCCGTCTCGCCCACCGGTCGTCCAGATCGTGTTCGGCGCGGAGCACGCGGTCCGCCCGCCGGACCTGCCCGGCCTGAACGCCTCACGGGAGGAGGTCGGGACCGGCACCGCCCGGTTCGACATGAGCTGGACCCTGGTGGAGCAGCCCGATGCCGGCACCGGCCCGCACCTCGCCATCGATTTCGACACGGACCTGTTCGACGCCGAGAGCATCGCCAGGTTCGCCCGGCACTACGACGGACTGCTGCACACCCTGACCGCGGCCCCGGACGCCCCCCTGTCCACCGCCGAGATGCTGAGCCCGGCGGAGAAGGAGTTCCTGGCCCGAGCCGCCCGGGGACCGGTGCGGCCGATACGCGAATCCACCGTCGTGGCCGAGTTCGAGGCGCGTGTCGAGAAGTCCCCGGACAGCGTGGCGGTCGTCGTCGACGGCGTCGAGACCAGCTACGCCGAACTCAACGCTCAGGCGAACCGGCTCGCCGCCCTGCTGCGCCGGCGCGGCGTCCAGGCGGGCACTCGGGTCGGCCTCTGCCTGCGCAGGACCGCGGACGTGCCGACCGCGATGCTCGCGGTGCTCAAGACGGGCGCGGCCTATGTGCCGCTCGACCCGTCGCATCCCTCCGGGCGGGTCGCGGAGATCGCCGCCGACGCCGACCTGCGGGTGGTGATCGCGCACGCCGAGGCCGGCCCGGCCCTGACCGAGGTGCACGTGCCCGTCGTGACGCTGGACGACGTCCGGGGGGAGCTGGCGGCGCTGCCCGATCACAACCCCCCGCTCGCGGCGCGGCCCTTCGACGTCGCGTACGTCATCTACACCTCCGGCAGCACCGGCAAACCGAAGGGGGTGCTCCTCGAGCACCGCGGTGTCGTCAACTTCATCGACTCGACACGGGAGTTGTTCGACCTGACACCGGCCGACCGGGTGCTCGGGTTCGCTTCGATCACCTTCGACGTCTCTGTGTTCGAGACGTTCTCGGCGCTGCTCACCGGAGCCCGTCTCTGCCTGGCGACCGACGAGGAACGGCTGTCCGTCGACCGGCTCCAGTCACTGATGGAGCAGACCGGCATCACCGTCATCGACCTGCCCCCGACCGTGATGCCGCTGCTGGTGCCGGAGAGGCTCACCGAGCTGCGGATCGCGTTCGTCGGCGGCGAGGCGTTCAGCGGTGAACTGGTGAACCGGTGGAACGCGGGCAGGCGGCTGTTCAACGGCTACGGGCCGACCGAGTGCACCGTGACGATGATCGTCGAGGAGTGCCCGGGCACCTGGGAGGCCTCGCCGCCGATCGGCCTGCCCATGACCAACCATGTGGCGCACGTGCTCGACGGCGACCTGCGCCCGGTGCCGATCGGCGTACCGGGTGAACTCGTGATCGGCGGCGCCGGCCTGGCGCGTGGCTACCTCAACCGGGACGAGCTGACGGCGCAGAAGTTCGTCACCGATCCCTTCGGCACCGCGCCCGGTGGACGGCTGTACCGGACCGGAGACCTGGTGAAGCGGCTGGCGGACGGCCGTCTGGTCTTCCTCGGCCGGATCGACCAGCAGGTCAAGATCCGCGGACTGCGGATCGAACTGGGCGAGGTGGAGTCGGCCCTGACCGGCTTCGGCGGAATCGGACCGGTCAGCGTACGGGCGTGGAGCGACGACAAGGGACACAAGCATCTGGTCGGCTATCTGACCGGGGTCACCGAACAGCAGGTGCCGTCGGTGCGCGAGTACCTGGGCACGCTCCTGCCCTCGTACATGATCCCGTCGTACTTCGTGGTCCTCGCCGAGCTTCCGCTCACCGGCAGCGGCAAGGTCGACTGGCGCAGGCTGCCGGCGCCGGACGTGGACCGTGCGGGCGAGGGGTATGCCGACGCGTCGCTCACCCCGACGGAACGCAGGCTGCTGGGCGAGGTGCTCGCCCCCCTGCTGGGCGACGGCCGGATCGGCGTGCACGACGACTTCTTCCTGGCCGGCGGCAACAGCCTGCAGGCCGTCCAGCTACTGTCGGCGATCCACCGCGGCTTCGGGGTGGAGATCGCCCTCGGCGACTTCTTCGCCTCGCCGACCGTGGCCCACCTCGCCGCCACCATCGACGCGCTCCGCGCCGCCGGGCGCTACGACGACGGTGATCCGCTCGCCGCGCTGGAGTGCCCGTCCGGCCAGGAAGCCGCCGGCACCGCCGTGCCGGGCGTCGACCGGGCGCCGGTGGTGATGCGTGCGTCGGGTCCCTCGCAGGTGATCCTTGTGCACCCGTCGGGCGGGGAGCTGTTCTGTTACGTGCCCCTGGTCAGGGCACTGCGTGAGGACATCGGGGTGACCGGCTTCGCCGCCGATCCGGACGACACCCGGGTGGATCCGCGGGAGGGGCTCGCGGCGAGTGCCGTCAGGATCGCGCAATCCCTGATCGAGACCGGTCTGCCGCAGTCGTGCTGCCTGGCGGGCTGGTCCTACGGTGGTGTGCTCGCCTTCGAGGTCGCCCGGCAGATCGAGCAGAAGACCGGGGAGCGGCCGCCGGTGGTCCTGCTGGACGCCGCCTACGACGAGGACCCCCTCCCCCTCGACGAGACAACGGTGCGGCAGCGGTTCGTGCACGACGTCGCCAGGCTGACGGGACGCGACGGCTCCGAGGTGCACGCGGTCCTCGAGGACCGGACGGCCGGCGTGGCCGACGTCGGACGGACACTGACGGACCTCGGCATCGACCTGGGGCTCACCGACGAGGAACTGACCCGCCGGTACGAGACGTTCCGGCACTGCGCCCTGTCCATGCAGGCGTACTGCCCGCCGGGCCCGTACGGCGGACCGGTCACCGTGCTCAGCGCCTCACCCCGGATCGCCATGGAAGAGCAGTGGCGGACAGTGTGTGCGGGCCCGTTCCGGACCGCGAGCGTGCCCGGCGACCACTACACCCTGTTCACAGAACCGGCGTTGAGCCGGGTCGTCGCGGCGCTCGAAGAGGCGCTCACCACCTGAGCTGAGGAGAGATACCTTGCGGATCGGGTTCACCGAAGACCAGCAACGGTTCCGAGCGGACGTACGCAAGGCGCTGCGCTCCGCCGGGATACGGGCCGCGGCGGCCGAGGCCTGCGGTGCGGACGGTGTCGAGCCGGACGCGCGTCCGCTTTACCGTGTGCTCGGCGAGCTGGGTCTGCTCGCCGTGCACTGGCCTGTCGAGTTCGGCGGAGCGGGCCGCCCCCTGACCGATGCCGCGATCGTCGCCGAGGAGCTGGTGCGCGCGGGTGTGCCGGACACGTTTCACGTCAACTCCATCCAGATCGTGGGCCAGTTCCTGCTCATGGCGGGCAGCGAAGAACAGAAGCGCCGCTACCTGCCCGCGCTGGCCCGTGGCGAGAGTTTCGCCTCGGTGCTGTACACCGAACCGGACGCGGGGTCGGATCTCGGTGCGCTGCGGGCCGTGGCCGAGGCCGAGGGCGACGGTTACCGGATCACCGGCACGAAGGTGTTCAGCCTCAAGACGCGGTTCGTCGACCTCGGGCTGTGCGCGGCCCGTACGACGCAGGGCGCCGGGAAGTACCAGGGCATCAGTCTGTTCCTGGTCGACATGGGCGCTCCCGGTGTGACGGTGTCGGTGATACCCGGTATCGGTGACGAGCACTACCACCGGGTGGACCTCGACTCGGTTCCCGTGCCGGGCGACAACCTGCTCGGTCCGCGCGACGAGGGGTGGCCGCTGCTCAACGAGGCTCTGGCCGTCGAACGCACCGGACTCGACTACTACCTCAAGGCGGAGCGCTGGTTCGAGGCAGCGCTGGACGCGCTGATCGACGGCGCCCCCGACTCCCCGCACGATGACCGCCTCGAGCAGATCGGTCGCTGGCACGGCGCGCTGACGGCCGACCACGTCCTGGCCTGGGAGGTTCTCACCGGACTCGCGGCCGGTCAGGTCGACCAGGTGTCGGCGGCCGTCGCCAAGTACCACAGCAGCGAACTAGCGCAGAGCATCGCGGCGTGGGCCGCAGACATCCCGACGTCCGACCAGCGCGCCGACCGGACCGCGGCGGCTGTGGTCCTCGACTCCGCCTACCGGGAGGCGCCGGGACTCACGCTGTCGGCGGGGACCTCCGAGGTGATGCTCCAGATCATGACCGCTGCGTTTGATTCCCTCGGACAGAAAGAGCACTGACATGGACCTTTGCCCCGACCTGCTCTTCACCCAGGTGCGCAAGGCTCTGCGTACGGCCCTGGCCGGCGTCGACGCCCGGATGGAGCTGCACGGCGCACCGGTCACCGACGGGGTCCGCGGCCCGACCCGGACGGTGCTCGACGCACTGGACGCCGCCGACTTCGAGCGCCCGCGCTCCCTCGGCGGCCTCGATCTCGGCCTCACGGCCGGAGTGCTGGTCAGCGAGGAACTCGGCCGTGCGGCATGCGGCAATTCCTACCGGGCCGACGCGCTGGCGGCCGATATGAGCGCGCCGGCCGGCGCGGCGCTGGCCGGACTGGAGGCACTGCCGGTCGGCAGCGGGGTCACCGCACCCCCACGGGCCGGCGGCTGGGCACTGACCGGTACGGCCACGGTCGACGACGTGAGCGCCGGGACCTTTCTGGTAGCCACCCGGACAGGTACCGAGCCGGTGCTCGTCGCGGTGGAGCGCGAGGCGGCCGGTGTCAGCACGGAGAGCGGCTGCTGGCCGCCGGTGGTCCGCTTCGACGGTACGCCGGTCACCGCGGCGAACGTGGTCGGGCCCCTGGACGGCTCGCCCACCGGCCCACTCGCCCGGGCGCGACTGCGGCAAGCCGCCTACCTGCTGGGCATCGCCGAGGGCGCGCATCAGATGGCGTTGAGGTACGCCGGCTTCCGGCGGCAGTTCGGCACCAGGCTGCGTGATCTCCCGGCTGTCTCCTTCCCCTTGGCGCGCGCCCTGGTCTCGTTGCGCGCGACCGGGGCGGCCGTGTACCGGGGTGCCTGGCTGGTCGACTCCGTACCCGAGGAGGTCGGCACCGCGCCGATCGTGGCACTGGCGATGGCCTCCGAGACGGCGCGTGACGTGGTGCGGCTGAGCATGCAGACCTGCGGCGTACGCGCGATGACGGCAGAACTAGGTCTGCACCGGTACTTCCGGCTGGTCGCAGCCGAGTCCGCCCGGTACGGCGACCCGGCCGCGCTGTGGCGGGCGGTCGGCGCCGATCGCCTCCGCACGGCGCGGCGTGCGGAGGCCGGCACGGGGTCCGCGGCCCCGGCGACCGTCGGGCGGTGAGGGGTCAGCTGGCGCGCAGACCTCCCAACGCCAATGCCCTCTCCTCACCAAGGGGTTGGGCCGCCGAGTGGATCAGACCGGTCCGGTAGGCCAGCGACACCAGCTCGGCGCGGTCGCGGACACCGAGTTTGGTGCGCACTCGGTACAGATGCGTACGGACCGTGGCCTCACCGATGATCAGTTCGCTGGCCACCTCCTCGGTGGACATGCCGAGCGCCACCATGCGGGTGACTTCCCGTTCCCGCGGGGTCAGTTCGGCCACCTCCGGACACATCACCGCTTCCTGGGGCTCCGGTTGCGCACGGAACCAACTGACCAGGCGCGCCGCGATACTGGGCGCGAGCATGGTCTGTCCGGCGGCTGCCGCCTGGATGGCGGTGATCAGCTCCTGGGGGCTCGCGTCCTTGCCGAGCAGACAGCTTGCGCTGGCGTGCAGCACGTCGCTGACCGTCTTGTCGTCCTCTGACGCGGTGAACACGACGACGCTGGGCGGTTCCTCCTCCTTGCCGAGTCTGCGGATCATCTCCAGGCCGGAGATGGTCTGCAGGTTCAGGTCCGTGACCACGACATCGGGGCGTGTGGTGCGCACGAGAACGATGGCTTCCATCCCGTTGTGCGTGGTACCGATCACGTCGATGTCCGGCACTGCGTCGAGGAGAGTCCTGAGACCGTCCGCGATAACGGGCAGTTGGTCACAGATGAGCACGCGAATGGTCATTGTGTTCCCCCTGGATGTGGACAGGCATGCGATGCGGGGTGGGACGGGTGGGCCGCAACCAGTTGTTGCGGCCCACCCCCCTCAGCCGTTGCCGTTGTTGTCGCCCGGCCCGAAAGCGACGAGGGCCGTTACGGGGGCGGAGGCTGCGGTGCGCTGCTCGACCGTCTTCCCCTGCGCGGCGGCAGCGGATGAGGCCGTGAGTCCCCCCAGAAGTGCCCCGAGAGCGATGACGGAGGCGGCGGCGACAGGGGCGAAGCGCATGACTGAACTCCTTTTGGAAAGGAAGGCCTTTTGACTCCGCTGATACTTCCGATCTGTCTTCCCCGCCCGTTCCCCTCTGGGCACCCGCCCGATTCCCGCGTCGGTGCCGTCCGACGCCCAGGGCTCAACGTGCCGTCTCGGGCACCTTCATGAGGGAGAAGAGGTTGTCTGCCGCCAAGCGGTGCTGCTGGGCCATCTGCGAGTCTCCCTGGGCCTCGGCGGTACGGCCGAGGCTCCACAGCGCGCACGCCTCGTCGTAGCGCAACTCCATACGGCAGGCGATCTCGTGGGCCAGCAGCTGCTGTGCCCGCGCCGTCTCCAGGTCTCCTTGCGCGTATCGCACGCGCCCGACCGAGAGGTGCACGGTGGCTCGGTGGATGTCGTCGGTGCTGCTGGTGGCCTTGGCGAGTGCGTGGTCGACGCTGTCCGCCGCCTCCTCCAGCTCTCCCATGCGGACCAGCACGTCAGCTCTGCGGGCGAGTACGAGGGGCAGTACCGAGGGCATGCTCATGCGCTGGCACCGTTCCAGCGCGGCGTCGGCACATTTGAGGGCCTCCTCGAAGCGGCCGAGGCGCTCGATCGCCTGGGAGAGATTGCTCAGCGCGTCCACGGAGAGCTGTATCTCCTTGATCGAGTCGAAGATGGCCACCGCCCGCTTCGCCGCCTCAGCCGCCTCGTCGAACCGTCCGAGCCGCACCTGGACCAGGCTGAGGGTGCTCAGGGACGAGCCGTCGAGCCGGGTGAAGCCGAGTTCCTGAGCGCGCGCGTTGGCCTCCTGGCACAGCTGCAGGGCGCGCTCCAGCTCCCCCATGCTGTTGCATGCCTGTCCCAGACGTGCCCGGCACTCGGCCTCGCTGTGCACATCCTCCATCTGCCGGGACAGGTCCACGGCTTCCTCCAGCCGGGCGACCGCGTCGCTCAACTGCCCCAGCCGCCACCTGCCCATGGCCAGATTCATCAGGTTCAGTCGGATCAACGCCCGGTCCCCGAGCTCTCGCGACGCGCTGACACCCTTCTCCAGCGCCGCGTTCGCGCTGGCGTCATAGGCGCGGATGCTGGAGTGGAAACCCAACTCACGCGGCAGCCGCGCGGCGTGCCACAGCAGTCCCTCGTGATACGCGGCGTCCACCGCCGCCAGCAGACTGTCGCGGTGTTGGTCGAGCCACTGGAGCGCCTTGTCCTTGTGGTCGAACTCGTCTGCCCGGACTTCCTCGTCCCCGAAGTGGCGCCGTCCCGGAAACAGCGTGTCGCAGGCACGTTGCGCCGTGTTGAGGTAGTGATCCATCAGACGCCGCACCGCCTGACCGTCCTCCGGCGACTTCTCGCTCTGTGCGACGCGTTGCACAAAGCTGCGCACCAGGTCGTGCAGCGCGTACACCCCCGGCTCCCTGGCCTCCAACAGACGTACGTCCACCAGCCCTTCCAGCACGTCCTCGGCCGTCAGGACGTCGGTGTCCAGCAGTGCGGCGGCTTCTTCGGTGTCCAGGTAGCGGCCGGGGTGGTGCCCCAGAAGCCGGAAGGCCTTCCGCTGTTCCCTGGGCATGGACTGGTACGACAGCAGCAGCGCGCCCGCCACCCCCCGGCCCTCGCTGGTGAGTTCGTCCAGGCGCCGGTTGTGGTCCCGCAGTCGTTCGACGAGACGCTGGACGGTCCATTGCGGACGGTTCGCCAGCCGGGCGGCCGCGATCCGGACCGCCAGCGGGAGTCCTCCGCACAGCCGCAGCAGCTCACGGGCCGCGGCCGGTTCCTTCTCGACACGTGCGGCGCCGAGGGCGTTGCGCAGCAGTTGGTGGCTGTCCAGCTCCGGTAGGGCGCCCACGGTGAGCCACTCGGCGCCGTCGAGTCCGGTCAGCCGTGGGCGGCTGGTGATCAGGACCAAGCTGTCGGACGAGGCGGGGATCAGCTCCCGCACCTGCTCCGAGCTGGCGGCGTTGTCCAGCACCAGGAGCATGCGACGGCCCCTCATGTAGGACTGCCACCGCGCGGCGCGTCCCGCCGGTACCGCCGGCAGTTCCTCGCTGGGGATGCCTGCTGCGGCGAGCAGGTCTCCTTGTGCCTGGAATGCGCCGAGCGGCGTCTGGCCCGGCGTGAAGCCGTGCAGGTCGATGAAAAGACTGCCGTGCGGATACTGCTCGGCCAGTTGATGGGCGGCCCGCACGGCGAGAGCCGTCTTGCCGCCGCCGCCCATGCCGTCGAGGCACAGGACCGTCGGCGACCCCTCCGGGGCACGTCGGGCCGCAGCGCAGATCCACTGCAGCTCCGCACTGCGTCCGGAGAAGTCAGGCACGTCGAAGGGCAGGGCGTGCGGAGCCTCGTTCACCTGGTGCGGGGCACGGGACGCAGCGCGTTCCGGGCGGGTGAGCGACGGGTCCTGGCGCAGGATGCGCTCGTGCAGCGCGGTCAGCTCCGCGCTCGGGTCTATGCCGAGTTCGTTCGCGAGGTGATCTCGGGCACGGGCGAACTCGTCGAGCGCCGCGGCCTGTTGGCCGGAGAGGTAGAGGGCGAGCATCAGCCGGCTGCGGAGCGTCTCGCGCAGCGGATGCTCGTCGACGAGGACACGCAGCTCGCCCGTTATCCCGGGGGCCTCGCCCGCGTCGATGCACAGACCGTAGAGCTGCTCGGCGGCGGTGAGCCGCTGCTCCTCCAGAGCCGTCGAGGCGGCGTCGACCACACGGCCGCCGGAACCGGCCAGCACCGGCCCTCGCCACAGGGCCAGCGCAGCACGCAACTGTGCGACGGCCCGCTCCGCCTCCCCGGCGTCCAGCGATGCCCTGACCTCTCGCAACAGCTCCTGATAGCGCAGCAGATCGAGTTGCTCGGTGTCGACGACCGCGCGGTATCCGGGCCCGTCGGTGACGATGATGTCGGGACCGTGAGGAAGGCGGCTGCGCAGTTTGGCAACCGTCTTGCGCACCTGATGCTCGGCGCTGTCCGGCGGTTCTTCGTTCCAGCCGGCCGCCACCAGACGGGAGACGGGCACGACGCGCCCGGCCTCCAGGAGCAGCGTCACGAGGACGCGCCGTTGCAAGGACCCGTTGATCGATATCAGGTCGCCGCCGCTACGCACCTCCAGAGAACCCAGAACGGCGAATTCCGGCCTCGGACTTGTCTCGTCTTCACTATTTTTGGATGTCGCGGCCCGCACCTTGCCCTCCCCCGTCAGCGATGAGATGGGACACACGTCACCGGGAGCGTAGATCATCTCGCGCAGTACGTGCACCAGGCCGCTACATTCAGAAGGAAAACATGACTACCTTGTGTGCGTCATGGGGTGGCCGCCCGGATGTCGGTCACCAGGTCCTGTCGGGCCTTGGCGACTCGTTCGCGGGTGACCTCCGGGGTGTCCCCCTCGACGACCACGTAGGCGCGCCGGGCGTGTGGGTCGCCGATCGGCGCGACCCGGTCGCCGACGGTGTACGGGAAGCGGGCTCCACGGACCCACGGGGTCACGGCAATGTCCTCCGTGCCGGTGTACGTCTCCAGCCGCCCCTCGGGCAGCAGGAAGAAACCGACCTCCGCGTACCGGGAAGCCTTCGGCACGACCGGACGGCTGCCCTGGAGACCCCTGAAGACCGCCGCCTCCAGGTCGAACCCGCGCGCAATCTCGAAGAGCAGGGGGATGCGGTCGGTCCCGGGGTGCGCTCGGCAGGACACGATCCGCGGCCCGTGGGGCAGCAACGCCACCTGCGTGTGGGCCGGGCCGGAACGGTATCCGCTCTCCGTCAGCCGCTCCTCGACCAGTGCCCCGATGATCTTTTGCTCGTCGTCGGTCAACGGCGCCGGGTGGAGGTATCCCGTCACGAAGAAGTGCGGTGGCCCGGTGGTGCGTTGAGCCGTCATTCCCAGTACGTGGTGGGAACCGTTCACCGTCAGTGTCTCGACGCCCACCCTGGGAGCCTCTGCCGGGACCCGGTCGTCCCCTTCACCGGCCCACAGCAGTTCGTACACCGCCGGAGGGTTGGGAGACAGTCCCAGCCGCCATGCCTCCCGGACCACCGGCAGGACGGAGCTGCCATGTCCGCAGTGCAGAACGGCGTCGATGCCATGGCTCTGCGCGGTGCGCGAGATGGTCGCGCGCAAGCTGGTCTCATCGTCGAAATCGGTGGCCAGCAGCTGTTCGGAGAACTCCTCGATGCGCGGTGCGAAGTCGGCCTCAATCAGCGACGGATCCCATACCGACCAGATGTGGAACCCCAACTCGGCTCCTTTTCGCACGAGTTGGTGACCAGGCATCACCAGGAGCAGTCTGAACTGCGGGCTTCTTGGGGAGTCTGCACACATACGCGCCACTGTGCAATGCGGTCTTCCCGCCCCGTTCCCCTTCCCTTCCCCACCGGGTGACCTCGGCCGCCGACGGCTCGACGCCGTACCGCGGCGGAGGAAGGTCAACGCACTGCGTACTGACGGGTAAACCTGTCGTGGACGCGCAGGGCGCCGGACGTCCGTAACGTCCGTCATGCCTGCCGGCGTACGACCGACGCAGGTCACCCCGAGTCCACCGGTGACTCCCCTTTTCTGCTGCGGACTTCTCGCTGAAACAGGTGTGCTTCTGTGCTCGAAAACTGGGTGGTCAAACCTGTCTGTCTGCCGCTCATCCGCCGTCGTTGCCACGTGTGCTCGTCCGACAGCTTCCGGACAAGCGGTAAATTTCGCATCAACGCGAACCACAAAGTGCTCGACGTCTGGCTCCTCGCGCTCTGTACGGCCTGCGGGGAGACCACGAAGATCACGGTCATGGAGCGGATGAACGTGCGATCCGTACGTCCCGAACTGCTGGACCGACTCCATGACAACGACTCCGGCCTGGCAGCTGAGCTGCTCCAGGATCCGGTCATGCGGCGCCGCAATCGCATCGACCTCGACTGGGCGGACGCCTGGCGCCTCGACACCGAAGGATCGGGCCACGTGGACCGCGAGGTGGTCGACGTCTCCGTCCGCTTCGCGGCGCGGATACCCGTCCGACCGGCGCGACTGATCGCTGAGGGCTGCGGCCTTTCGCGGGCCGAGGTCGAGAAACTGATCACGGACGGGAAGCTCGTTTCGACGGTCCGGCTGAGCGGCAAGGTCTCCGACGACTTCACCTTCACTCTCAAGCGCTGAGCCCGCAGTGGTAGCTAGCATCACCGGCATGGCGCTGCGACCTGCTCACGTGATCATCAAGGCACTCGCCCCCGCGGCGGTCGGCGAGTTCTGGGCGGAGGCGCTCGACTGGCACGCCTACCACCCCGGCGTGACCACCTACGTCGGACCTGCCGGTGGCCTGGTCTGGCCGGACCCGGTGGTCGTCGGCATCGATGTCGTTCCTGTCCCGGAAGCCAAGACGACGGAAAAGAACCGTGTGCACCTCGATCTCGCCACCCGCTCCGTGGACCATCAGGCGGAACTGGTCGCACGGCTGAAGGCTCTCGGCGCGACGCCCGCCGACGTGGGTCAGGTCGACGTGCCGTGGACGGTACTTGCCGACCCGGAGGGCAACGAGTTCTGTGTGCTTGAGCCCCGGAAGATGTATCGGGACACCGGGCCGATCGCCGCGGTGGTGGTCGACTGCCTGGATCCCCGGGCCATGGCCCGGTTCTGGGGCGAGGCGATGGACTGGACCTCGCACGAGGTGACCGACGAGCACGCGGTGCTGCGCTCCGCCAAGGATGTCGGCCCGTACTTCAGATTCCTCCGCACGCCCGACGCGAAGACCGTGCCGGACCGCGTCCATCTCGACCTGCTTCCTTACCCTGGAGACGACAAGGAAGCGGAGGTTGCCCGGCTGCGGAACCTCGGCGCCGGCGACCTCGACGTCGGCCAGGGAGACGTCCCGTGGACGTGCCTGACAGATCCCGAGGGCCACGAGTTCTGCGTTCTCGCGCTGTCCTGACGCGGCGGTCACCGACCAGGTCGTCGCCTTACCCGGTTACTGGCGCCGTCGGCCGAGGATGCAGAACTCATTGCCTTCGGGGTCTGCCAACACGACCCACGACTGCTCACCCTGGCCGATGTCGACATCAGAAAAGACCGAGCCCGATGAGTGAGACTGGCCACACTTCGACAGCCCACTAAAGATCAACAATCACAAAGGTCGACTGCCCTGCCCGGGCATAGCGAAACGGGCCCATCGTGATCACGATGGGCCCGTTTCGTCGGTGCAACCAGAGCACTTTCGTCGGTGCTCCGTGGTGCGCGAGGGGGGAGTTGAACCCCCACGCCCTTTCGGGCACTGGAACCTGAATCCAGCGCGTCTGCCTATTCCGCCACCCGCGCATTGGGTGTGTCCTCGGGCTCCTCGCCTTGCGGTGCGGCGCCTTCCGACACGCAGAACATTAGCACGCTGGAGGGGGTGGGTTCACATCCCATATCCGCGGGCAGCCGCCCACCAGCGGCTTCGGAAGCGGGCCACCGAACGGGGTGCCGTCGGCCACGTATCAACCTCGTACCGGTTCACGTATCAACCTCGTACCGGTAGCGCCCGTCTCCCCAGGAGCAGGTAGGGGTCCACAGTCAGGTGCGGGACACTGGTCTGCGGCCGCCTCTACGATCCTTGACGAAGGAGCGCACAGCGGAGTTCGGCTGCGGAGTTCGAAGTGGAGCTCCACAGGGAACTTCGGAGGCGTCGACACCCGTCGACCGTGCCGACAGGGGGAACCAGCCGATTCACCGGCGCGTGGATACGATCAGTAAGCAGTACCAGGTAAGCAGCAGGCGCAGTACCCAGGACGGCAAGGACGGAGGAGGTGCCTCATGGGAGTCCTGAAGAAGTTCGAGCAGCGTCTCGAAGGTCTGGTCAACGGCACCTTCGCCAAGGTGTTCAAGTCCGAGGTCCAGCCCGTGGAGATCGCGGGCGCGCTCCAGCGGGAGTGCGACAACAACGCGACCATCTGGAACCGCGACCGCACGGTCGTACCCAATGACTTCATCGTGGAGCTGAGCACGCCGGACTTCGAGCGGCTCAGCCCCTACTCGGGCCAGCTCGGCGACGAGCTCGCCGGCATGGTGAGCGACTACGCCAAGCAGCAGCGCTACACCTTCATGGGCCCGATCAAGGTCAACCTGGAGAAGGCGGACGACCTCGACACCGGTCTGTACCGGGTGCGCAGCCGTACGCTCGCCTCCTCCACCAACCAGCAGGCCCCCGGCCCCGCGGCCCCGGCCGGCCGGGGCGGCGCACCGGCGTCCGGCCCCGGCGGCTACGGCTACCCGCCGGCCGCTCCGGCAGGCGCCCCGCCCATGCCCGCCGCCCCGCCTCCCGGCGGCCGTGGCGCCCCGGGCGGCTACGGCTATCCACAGTCGGCCCAGGGCCAGCGCCCCGGCGCCGGCGGCCCGGTCGGCGCGCCCGCGCCGGGCTCCCGTACCCGCCACTGGATCGAGATCAACGGCGCCCGCCATCAGATCTCCCGCGCCACGCTGGTGCTGGGCCGCAGCACCGAAGCCGACGTGCGGATCGACGACCCCGGCGTCTCGCGCCGGCACTGTGAGATCCGGACCGGAACGCCCTCGACGATCCAGGATCTCGGGTCCACCAACGGCATCGTGGTGGACGGGCAGCACACCACCCGCGCTACGCTCCGCGACGGCTCGCGGATCGTCGTGGGCAGTACCACCATCATTTACCGGCAAGCCGAAGGGTGAAGCGGGGGCAATGTCAGAGCTGACCCTGACGGTCATGCGGCTGGGTTTCCTGGCCGTACTGTGGCTGTTCGTGATCGTGGCCGTTCAGGTCATCCGCAGCGACCTGTTCGGTACGCGCGTCACCCAGCGCGGCGCGCGCCGGGAGGCCGGCCGGGCCCAGCAGGCCCAGCGGCAGGCGCCTCCGCAGCAGCGCCAGCAGCCGGCCGCCGGGGGCCGGCAGCGCCGTAACGCACCCACCAAGCTCGTCGTGTCCGAGGGCACCCTCACCGGCACCACCGTCGCGCTCCAGGGCCAGACCATCACGCTGGGCCGGGCGCACGACAGCACCATCGTGCTGGACGACGACTACGCCTCCAGCCGCCATGCCAGGATCTACCCGGACCGCGACGGTCAGTGGATCGTCGAGGACCTTGGCTCCACCAACGGCACGTATCTCGACCGAACGCGGCTGACGACCCCGACACCGGTTCCGCTGGGCGCAGCGATCCGCATCGGCAAGACCGTCATCGAGCTGCGGAAGTAGTGCTACATCATGAATAGGCGCGAGCGGAGCGAGCACGCGGTGTGGGCCCCCACCCCGGGCCCCGGCGCGCTCCCGACCGGAGGGTGGGCACCGTGCGGATGTACCCGGAGCCGACAGGCGAGGTGCGCATGAGTCTGTCACTGCGCTTCGCCGCCGGATCGCACAAAGGCATGATCCGGGAGGGCAACGAGGACTCCGGATACGCCGGGCCCCGCCTGCTCGCCATCGCCGACGGCATGGGCGGCGCCGCCGCCGGCGAGGTCGCCTCCTCCGAGGCCATCTCCACCATCGTCGCCCTCGACGACGACGTCCCCGGCTCCGACGTCCTCACCTCGCTCGGCGTGGCCGTCCAGCGCGCCAACGACCAGCTGCGCTCCATGGTCGAGGACGACCCCCAGCTCGAAGGCATGGGGACCACCCTGACCGCCCTGCTGTGGACGGGCCAGCGGCTCGGCCTCGTGCACGTCGGCGACTCGCGCGCGTACCTGCTGCGCGACGGTGTCCTCACGCAGATCACGCAGGACCACACCTGGGTGCAGCGCCTGGTCGACGAGGGCCGCATCACCGAGGAAGAGGCCACCACCCACCCCCAACGCTCCCTGCTGATGCGGGCGTTGGGCAGCGGCGAACACGTCGAGCCCGACCTCTCCATCCGCGAGGTCCGCGCCGGCGACCGCTACCTGATCTGCTCCGACGGCCTCTCCGGCGTGGTCTCCCACCAGACCCTGGAAGACACCCTCGCCAGCTATCAGGGCCCCCAGGAGACCGTGCAGGAGCTCATCCAGCTCGCGCTGCGCGGCGGCGGCCCCGACAACATCACGGTGATCGTGGCCGACGTCCTGGACCTGGACACCGGGGACACCCTCGCCGGGCAGCTCTCCGACACCCCGGTCGTGGTCGGCGCGGTCGCCGAGAACCAGCACCAGCTGCACGACAACGGCATCATGCAGACCCCCGCGGGCCGCGCCTCCGGGCTCGGCCGCCAGGGCCACGGGCAGGGCGGGGGCGGCGACTTCGGGCCGTCCAACCCCTCCGACACCACCGGCTACGTCCCCGCGGGCAGCTTCGGCGACTACTCCGACGACGACTTCGTCAAGCCCCGCAAGGGCCGCAAGTGGCTGAAGAGATCCTTCTACTCGGTCCTCGCGCTCGCCGTCATCGGCGGTGGCCTCTACGGCGGCTGGCGCTGGACGCAGACCCAGTACTACGTCGGCGTCAACGACGAACACGTGGCGCTGTACCGCGGCATCAGCCAGGACCTGGCGTGGGTCTCGCTCTCGAAGGTGTCCAAGGACCACCCCGAGATCGAACTCAAGTACCTGCCGCCGTACCAGCAGAAGTCGGTCGAGGGCACCATCGCCGAGGGCGACCTGAAGACGGCCCAGAAGAAGATCGACGAACTGGGCGTCCAGGCCTCCGCGTGCAAGAAGCAGGCCCAGGCGCAGGCCGCGGAGAGCAAGAAGAACTCCAAGACGGGCGAGGGCCAGGCCGGCGGCACCACGGGAACCACTCGGTCCTCCCTGACGTCAAAGGCCACACCGACCCCGACGAGCACGTCCTCCCCGTCCCCGAGCGCTTCCGCATCCCCGACGCCCACTCCCACCCCCGGCCCCACTCTCTCGGACGAGGAGAAGCAGGTCGTCGGGAACTGCGGAACGCAGTAGGCAAGCCGTGAGAGGCCCTGGCACACGATGAGCAGCAGTACTTCGAACACGTCGACGCACCACACGTCCACGATCGGCGCGATCGGCGCTCCCAGCCGTCGCAACACCGAGCTGGCGCTGCTGGTGTTCGCCGTCCTCATCCCGGTCTTCGCCTACGCCAACGTGGGCCTGGCCATCAACGACCAGGTCCCGGCCGGGCTGTTGAGCTACGGCCTGGGCCTCGGTCTCCTGGCCGGCGTCGCCCATCTCGTCGTACGCAAGTTCGCCCCGTACGCGGACCCGCTGATGCTGCCGCTGGCCACCCTGCTCAACGGCCTCGGACTCGTCGCCATCTGGCGCCTCGACCAGTCCAAGCTGCTCCAGCAACTCCATGTCGCCGGCGGCAAGGCCACCAACCAGCTGATCTACACGGCGATGGGCATCGCCCTGTTCGCCGTCGTCCTGGTCTTCCTCAAGGACCACCGGGTCCTGCAGCGCTACACCTACATCTCCATGGTCGGCGCGCTGGTCCTGCTGCTCCTCCCGCTGGTCCCGGGCCTCGGCGCCAACATCACCTACGGCGCCAAGATCTGGATCCAGGTCGGCAGCTTCACCATCCAGCCCGGTGAGTTCGCCAAGATCGTGCTCGCGGTGTTCTTCGCCGGCTACCTCATGGTCAAGCGCGACGCCCTGGCCCTCGCCAGCCGCCGCTTCATGGGCCTCTACCTGCCGCGCGGCCGCGACCTCGGTCCGATCATCGTCGTCTGGATGATCTCGATCCTCATCCTCGTGTTCGAGACCGACCTCGGTACCTCGCTGCTGTTCTTCGGAATGTTCATCATCATGCTGTACGTCGCCACCGAGCGGACCAGCTGGATCGTCTTCGGTCTGCTGATGTCCGCCGCCGGTGCCGTCGGCGTGGCCAGCTTCGAGCCGCACGTCCAGACCCGTGTCCAGGCCTGGCTCGACCCGATGCGCGAGTACACGCTGAGCCGCAACCCGAACGGCGACGGCATGGTCCACTCCGAACAGGCCATGCAGGCCCTGTGGGCCTTCGGCTCCGGCGGCACCCTCGGCACCGGCTGGGGCCAGGGCCACTCCGAGCTGATCCGCTTCGCCGCCAACTCCGACTTCATCCTCGCCACCTTCGGCGAGGAACTGGGCCTGGCCGGCCTCATGGCGATCCTGCTGATCTACGGCCTGATCGTGGAGCGCGGCGTCCGCACCGCCCTCGCCGCCCGCGACCCCTTCGGCAAGCTCCTCGCCATCGGCCTGTCCGGCGCCTTCGCGCTCCAGGTCTTCGTGGTGGCCGGCGGTGTGATGGGCCTGATCCCGCTCACCGGTATGACGATGCCCTTCCTGGCCTACGGCGGCTCCTCCGTCATCGCCAACTGGGCCCTCATCGGCATCCTGATCAGAATCAGCGACACCGCACGCCGCCCGGCGCCCGCCCCCGCCCCCAGCCCCGACGCCGAGATGACCCAGGTGGTCCGCCCGTCATGAACAAGCCCCTGCGCCGGATCGCGATCTTCTGCGGTCTCCTGGTCCTGGCCCTGCTCATCCGCGACAACTGGCTCCAGTACGTCAAGGCCGACAGCCTCCGGGAGGACCCGGACAACCGCCGTGTGCTCATCGCGCGGTATGCCACGCCCCGCGGCGACATCATCGTCGACGGCAAGGCCATCACCGGGCACGCCGAGACCACGTCGGGCGACTTCAAGTACAAGCGCACCTACAAGGACGGCGCGATGTGGGCGCCCGTCACGGGCTTCGTCTCGCAGGCCTACGGCGCCACCCAGCTGGAGTCCATCGAGGACGGCATCCTCACCGGCACCGACGACCGGCTCTTCTTCCGCAACACCCTCGACATGCTCACCGGCAAGCCGAAGGAGGGCGGCAACGTCGTCACCACCCTCAGCGCCGCCGCGCAGAAGGCCGCCTACGACGGTCTGAAGAAGCAGGGCGGCAAGGGCGCGGTCGCCGCCATCGAGCCCTCCACCGGCAAGATCCTGGCGCTGGCCTCCTACCCGTCGTACGACCCCTCCACGATCGCCGGCGGCAGCGACTCCGACGCCGAGGCCTGGAAGAAGATCGACAAGAAGAACAACCCCGACGACCCCTCGCTCAACCGGGCGCTGCGCGAGGTCTACCCGCCCGGCTCGACCTTCAAGGTCGTCACCGCGGCCGCCGCGCTGGAGAACGGCCTGTACAAGTCGGCCGACGAGCAGACAGACTCCCCGCTGCCGTGGACCATGCCGGGCACCACGACCCAGCTGAAGAACGAGGGCAACATCCCCTGCAAGAACGCCACCATGCGGGTCGCCCTCCAGTACTCCTGCAACACCGTCTTCGGCAAGATCGGCTCCGACCTCGAGAACGCGAAGATGCTCGAAGAGGCCAAGAAGTTCGGCTTCACCGAGGAGCAGTTCACACCGGTCCGCTCCAGCGCGTCGGTCTTCTCCGACGACATGAACAAGTCGCAGACCGCGCTGTCCTCCATCGGCCAGTACAACACCGCCGCGACGCCGCTCCAGATGGCCATGGTCGCCTCCGCCGTCGCCAACAACGGCACCCTGATGAAGCCGTACATGGTCGACTCCCTCCAGGCCCCGAACGTGGACACCCTGGAGAAGACCGAGCCGGAGAAGATGAGCGAGCCGCTGTCCCCGGAGAACGCCCAGATCCTCCAGTCGATGATGGAGACGGTCGTCCAGAAGGGCACCGGCACGACGGCCCAGATCCAGGGCGTCACCGTCGGCGGCAAGACCGGTACCGCCCAGCACGGCGAGAACAACAGCAAGAACCCGTACGCCTGGTTCATCTCGTACGCCAAGGTCGGCGACAGCGCCCCGGTCGCGGTCGCGGTGGTCGTCCAGGACGACAACGCGGTCCGCGAGAACATCTCCGGCAGCGGTCTCGCGGCGCCCATCGCCAAGAGCGTCATGGAGGCGGTCATCGACTCCAAGAAGTGACCCCGCTCACGTCGCCTTCACATCGGTGCACGTTGCGATACCGGTCCTGTATCGGGTGACGCACTTGGCCAGGTCACACAAAGCTAGCCGGGTACGGTAGGCCCGGAGTGCAGCCTCCGACCGCACACACGTGCCGGTCGGGACCGACGGAGAGGGCTGGTAGGAAGCTATGGAAGAGCCGCGTCGCCTCGGCGGCCGGTACGAGCTGGGCCAGGTGCTCGGCCGTGGTGGCATGGCGGAGGTCTACCTCGCCATGGACACGCGCCTCGGCCGCACGGTGGCGGTGAAGACGCTGCGCGCGGACCTCGCACGCGATCCGTCCTTCCAGGCCCGGTTCCGCCGGGAGGCCCAGTCGGCCGCCTCGCTCAACCATCCCGCGATCGTGGCGGTCTACGACACGGGCGAGGACTACATCGACGGGGTCTCGATCCCGTACATCGTCATGGAGTACGTCGACGGCTCCACGCTCCGCGAGCTGCTGCACTCCGGCCGCAAGCTGCTGCCGGAGCGCTCCCTGGAGATGACCATCGGGATCCTCCAGGCGCTGGAGTACTCGCACCGCAGCGGGATCGTCCACCGGGACATCAAGCCGGCCAACGTCATGCTCACGCGCAACGGCCAGGTCAAGGTCATGGACTTCGGCATCGCCCGCGCCATGGGCGACTCCGGCATGACCATGACCCAGACGTCCGCGGTGATCGGCACCGCCCAGTACCTCTCCCCTGAGCAGGCCAAGGGCGAGCAGGTCGACGCGAGGTCCGACCTCTACTCCACCGGCTGTCTCCTCTACGAGCTGCTGACGGTCCGGCCGCCCTTCGTGGGTGACTCCCCGGTGGCCGTCGCGTACCAGCACGTACGCGAGGAGGCGCAGCCCCCGTCGGTCTTCGACCCCGAGATCACGCCCGAGATGGACGCCATCGTCCTGCGGGCCCTGGTCAAGGACCCGAACTACCGCTACCAGTCGGCCGACGAGATGCGCGCCGACATCGAGGCCTGCCTCGACGGCCAGCCGGTCGCGGCCACCTCGGCGATGGGCTCGGTCGGCTACGGCGGCTACCCGGACGACCAGGCGACCACGGCCCTGCGCTCCGACGCCGGCGCCACCACCATGCTGCCCCCCATGAGCCCGGACGACGGCGGCTTCGGCTACGACGACCGCCCCGACCGGCGCCGCCAGAAGAAGTCGAACACCTCGACGATCCTGCTCGTGGTGGCGGGCATCCTGGTGCTCGTCGGCGCGATCCTGATCGGCAAGTGGATCTTCAGCGGCGGCGGCGCGGGCAACGACCAGGTCACCGTGCCGAACCTCGTCAACCAGAAGCAGGACGACGCCACCAGACAACTGGGCAACGTCGACCTGAAGCTCGGCGAGGTCACGCAGAAACCGTGCGAGAACACGGCCAAGGGCAACGTCTGCGAGCAGAACCCGACCGGCGGCACCAAGGTCGACAAGAACTCCACCGTCAGCATCGTGGTGTCCACCGGGGCACCCAAGGTGGCCGTCCCCAGTGTCCTCGGCCTGGACGTCGACAAGGCCACGGAGACACTGCAGGACGACCAGTACCAGTTCGTCGTCAAGACCAAGAAGCAGGTGTCCACCGAGGAGCCGGGCACCGTCCTGGACCAGGACCCGAGACTGGGCGCGGAGGTGGAGAAGGGTTCCACCGTCACCCTCACCATCGCCAAGGCCGAGGCGAAGTCCACGGTCCCGAACGTCGTCGACCGGTCCTGTGATGAGGCCAGGGCGCAGATGCAGGCGAACAACCTCGTCGGCAACTGCACCGAGGTCGAGACCGATGACACCAACAAGATCAACAAGGTCATCTCGACCACACCGCAAGCCGGCACCCAGGTCGACAAGAACTCGTCGGTCAACATCCAGATCGGCAAGCCGAAGGACAAGACCGAGGTCCCGGACGTCAGGGGCCGCACGGTCGCCCAGGCCAAGCAGATCCTCAACAACGCCGGCTTCACGAACATCCAGTTCGCGAACGGCAGCGACCAGAGCGACACCGCGCTCGTGGCCCAGCAGGACCCGGGCGGGGGCAGCGAGGTCGACAACCCGGGCGGCACCCAGATCAACCTCACCACGGTGAGCGTCGGCAACGGCAACAACGGCGGCAACAACGGCGGAGGCTTCTTCGGAGGCGGGACCGGCTAGCCGCACGCACCACTCCGTCCAGAGACGAAGCCCCGCCGCCCCTCACAGGGCGACGGGGCTTCGTCATGGCGACCCGCGCCCGTCCGTCGGCGTGTTCGCATACCGATCGTGTCTTCCTATATGCCGACTCGTTGATCCATTCGGGTGGGGTGCCGAAGCTCTGCCCTGGCCATGGAGCCATGCCTCCACCGGAAGGGCAGAACATGATCAACGAATCGGCGCTGCTGGAATCCCAGAGCCTGCGCAACAGCGTCCTGGAACGCACGGACGTACTCGACAGGGTCAAGGCACTGTCACTGCTGCCGGACGGGATGCATGTGACTACGGCGATGGTGGCGACGTACTTCGGCGTAGGTCTCGAAGCGATCAAATCGCTCGTCAAGGATCATCGGACAGAGCTGGAGGCGAACGGCTACCAGCTGCTGGCCGGCGAAGAACTGAGGTCCTTCAAGAACCTCAGTGGCCTCCAGTCACACACGCGCTCCCTCGCCATCTTCTCCCGCCGAGCCGTCCTCAACGTCGCCATGCTCCTCCGCGACAGCGAAGTCGCACGTCAGGTGCGTATGTACCTCCTGGACATGGAGTACCTGGCCCGCACCCAGCCTGTGGATAACCCCGTCCACAGGGAAACCGTCTCCCTCGACGACCGCATCGACCAACGCATCACCCACATCCTCGGCAAGACCGTCGTACCGATGTTCAACGCCCTGATCGAAACATCAGGCGAGCACCGCAAGGAACTGATCGCCCTGCGCGCAGGAGTCCAGCGCATCGAACGACGTCTCCACCAGCACCACACCCGCCTGCAACGACTCGAAGGCGTACGGGACGACCGGCCCACCGTCGGCGTCATGGCCGCCATGGACGCCATGAACGGCCGCAGGTTCGAGCACCACATCGCCAAACTGCTGCACCGGGACGGCTGCACCGACGTCGTCGTACAGGGCGGTCGCGGGGACCGGGGTGTCGACATCATCGGTCTCACTGCCGCCGGACAACGGCTCGTCGTGCAGTGCAAGAGGTTCGCGCCCTACCTCAACATCACCAGCCCGGAGGTCCAGAAGTTCGTCGGAGCGGCGAAGGTTCTCCACAACGCGGATGTGGCCCTCTACGTGGCGACCTGCCCCTTCACCCCTGAGGCCCTGAGCATCGCCGCCGAGACCGGGATCACCGTCGTACACCGTGGGCTGCTGGAGGAGTGGAGCGCCGGGGAACCGCTGGAAGTCCTGGAGTAGGCACGGCCCCGACGCAAAGAGGCCCGAAGCCGCAAGAGCAAGTTGCGGCTTCGGGCCTCCGTCATGCTAGGTCAGTTCCTTCGGCGGCGTCCGCTCGTTGTCCACCTTCTCGGTGCGGACCAGTTCTCCCCACACCACGTACCGGTACCGCGAGGTATACACCGGCGTGCACGTCGTCAGCGTGATGTAGTGGCCGGCCTTCTTCTTGCCGGACTCCTTGGGGATCCGGCCGAGCACCTTGACGTTGTACTTCGAGGTCTCGGGCAGGACGGCGTAGACCTTGTAGACGTACCACTCGTCCTTGGTCTCGAAGACGATCGGGTCGCCCTTCTTGACCTTGTCGATGTTGTGGAACTTCGCGCCGTGGCCGTCCCGGTGGGCGGCGAGGGCGAAGTTGCCGCTCTTGCCGCTGGTGGGGAGCGTGGCCTTGACGGGGTCGGTGTAGTAGCCGGCGACGCCATCGTTGAGGATCTTCGTCGAGGTGCCCTTCTCGACCAGGACCTCGCCGTTCCTCATCGCGGGGACGTGCAGGAAGCCGATGCCGTTCTTGGTGTCCAGCGCACCGGGACCGCCCGTGGTCCGCTCGGTCCAGGCGTCACGCACCTTGTCTGCCTGTTTGTCCGCCGCGCGGTCGGCGACGACGTTCGTCCACCACAGCGAGTAGACGACGAACAGGCCGAGCACCAGGCCTGCGGTGATGAGGAGTTCACCGAAGAAGCTGACCGCCATGGCGATCCGGCCGGTGCCGCGGCGGCGCGGCGCGGGGCTGCCGGTGTTCTGCTCTTGCTCTGTGGTCGCTGCCACTGATCATCTGCCCTTACTGGACGAGCGCATCCGGCTTGCCCTTGCTGCGCGGCCGTTCCTCGACCATCTTGCCCCAGACGATCAAGCGGTACTTGCTGGTGAACTCCGGCGTGCAGGTGGTGAGGGTGATGTAGCGGCCGGCGGTGGTGAATCCGGATCCCTTCGGGACGGGGTCGATCACGCTCGTGTTGCTCGGAGACGTCACCGGCAGCGTCGACGTCATCTTGTAGACGAAGTACTCGTCCTGCGTCTCGACGACGATCGCGTCACCGGGGCTGAGCTTGTTGATGTAACGGAAGGGCTCGCCATGCGTGTTGCGATGCCCCGCGAGAGCGAAGTTGCCGGTCTTCGCGTCGGGCATCGCCGTCTTCAGCGCGCCCTCGCTGTAGTGGCCGACCATGCCCTTGTCGAGGACCTTCTTGTTGCTGACGCCCTCCGCTATCGGCACGACGACATCCAGCTTCGGGATGTGCAGCAGGGCGAATCCCTGGCCCGGCTCGAAGGTGCCCGGGGCACCCTTCCCGCTCGCCCAGTCGTTCTGGAGGCTGCTCGCCTCCTTGTCCGCCTGTGCGTGCGCCCGGACGTTGGTCCACCACAGCTGGTAGCTGACGAACAGCAGCATCAGCACGCCGGTGGTGATGAACACCTCACCGATCGCCCGGCTCGCGACGACGGCCGCGCCGGGTTTGCGTGCCTTCGCCTGTCTGCGGGCCTCGACGCGGGAGAGCGGCCTGCCGTCCGGCGACTCCTGGTCCGACTGCGCTTCGGGTGCGGCTCCGCCGCCATGGCGCCCATGACGGCCCTTGGCGGCCTTTCTCCGGGCCGCACGGCCCCCCTGTGGGGATCCAGTGGCGGATGTGACGGAAGAGGCCGTGGAGGCGGATATGGAGGGGGGAGGCGGATCGGGTATCCGAAGCGCCACCGTCTCGTCGTCGGCCGGCGGCACATACGGCGCCGACGCCTGGCGGTCCGACGCCCCGCCGTCCGACGCCCGGCCTTCCGACACCCCGCCGGGCGGCTGCTCGGTGTACTGCCCCTCTGCGTAGGAACTCTCGGCGTACGGCTCCTCGCCGTAGGGACTCTCGGCGTACGGCTCCTCGGCGTAGGAAGCACCGCCGAAGGAGTGCCCTGCGTAGGGATCGCCGCCGTAGGACTCGTACGACGCGTCGCCGTACAAGTCCTCGCGCTCGGGGCGCAGGGCCGTCACGCCGTGGCCCTGCCCACCACCGGGGCGAGCCCCGCCGACCTCGCCACCGCGCCCTGGTCCCCGCACTCCACCAGCCAGTTGGCCAGCATCAGGTGACCGTGTTCCGTCAACACCGACTCGGGGTGGAACTGCACACCCTCGACCGGGAGTTCACGGTGCCGCAACCCCATGACGATCCCGTCGTGCGTCCGCGCGGTGACCTCCAGCTCGGCCGGAACCGTCGCCGGCTCGGCGGCCAGCGAGTGGTACCGGGTCGCCGTGAAGGGAGTGGGCAGCCCAGCGAAGACCCCGCGGCCCTCGTGCTCCACCAGCGACGTCTTGCCGTGCAGCAGCTCGGGAGCGCGGTCCACCACACCGCCGTACGCCACCTGCATCGACTGCATGCCCAGGCAGACACCGAAGACCGGCACCCCGGTCGCAGCACAGTGGCGCACCATCTCGATGCAGACCCCGGCCTCCTCCGGAGTACCGGGGCCGGGCGAGAGCAGAACGCCGTCGAAACCGTCCTGGGCGTGCGCCGTCGACACCTCGTCGTTGCGCAGCACCTCGCACTCCGCGCCCAGCTGATACAGGTACTGGACCAGGTTGAAGACGAAGCTGTCGTAGTTGTCGACAACGAGAATGCGCGCGCTCACTGGTTGTCCACCGTCACATCGTTGAAGGGCAGCAGCGGTTCGGCCCACGGGAACACGTACTGGAACAGGACGTACACCACAGCAACGACCAGCATGAGTGAGAGCAGCGCCTTCACCCATGCGCTGCCCGGCAGATGCCGCCAGATCCAGCCGTACATGCCGTCCCTTCCGTCGCACCACGGCACCACACACACGCCGTACCGCACCAGACTAACGGCGCAGGGCAACAGGCTTGCCGTCCTCCACAGGCTGTGTGGAGTCCAGGTGTGCCCAGACGATCAGCCGGTGACTGTGTCCCCACTCCGGATCGCACGTGGTCAGCGTGAGATAGCGGCCAGGCCGCGTGTACCCGGATTTACGTGGCACAGGATCGATCACCTCAATGTCGGAGGGCACGGTTTTGTATGGCCCTTTGTCGATCCGATACGTGAACCAGGTCGTTCCGTCGGTCAGCACGACCGCGTCACCGCGCCGCAGCCGCGGGAAGTCCTTGAAGGGATCGCCGTAGGTCCGCCGGTGCCCGGCGACCGAGAAGTTGCCCGGCTGCCCGAGCTGCGCGGTGTTCGCGTAGTGGCCGAGGCCCTTCTTCAGGGTCCGGACCTGGGTGCCTTCGAGCACGGGCTTGTTCCACGTGAAACCGAGCCGGGGAATGTACATGATCGCGAAGGGCTTCCCGCTCCGGTACGGCGCCGGCCGCGCGGGCGAGGCGGACGCGCCGGCCGTCACCTTGGGCTCCTGCACGCTCCCCTTGGCCCACTGGTTCTGTAACTGGTCGATCTGGTCGTCCATGACGGTGTCGGCCTTCACACCAGTCCAGAACAGCACATAGGCGACGAACAACACGATCAGGGCGCCGGCGGTGATGCACAGCTCGCTGACGGTCCGGACGACGACACGCACCGGCGGCTCCAGGGACTCACACCGTGCTCACTCCACGGGCTTGGCGTACTGCAGATCCACTGTGCCCGAGTAGCCGGGAAGAGTCACCGTGCCGTCGTCGGCGACATTCCAGCCGAGGCCGTAGACGTTGACGTAGACCATGTAGTTCTGGATCGCCTTGGAGTCCGCGAGCGCCTGCTTCAGCCGGCCGGGGTCCCCGACCGCCTGGATCTTGTACGGCGGCGAGTAGACGCGGCCCTGGAGGATCAGGGTGTTGCCGACGCAGCGCACGGCACTGGTGGAGATCAGCCGCTGGTCCATGACCTTGATGCCCCGGGCACCGCCCTTCCACAGGGCGTTGACCACGGCCTGGAGGTCCTGCTGGTGGATGACCAGGTAGTCGGGCTGCGGCTCGGGGTAGCCGGGGAGCTTGGCGGTGGCGTTCGGCGGGGCGTCGTCGAGCGTGACCGTGACCGCCTTCCCCTTGAGCTTCCGGGTGCCCGCCCGGTCCTCCAGGGCGGCGAGCTTGTCGTCCTCGGCCTTGGTGCTGCCGTCGTCGCGCTCGGCGAGCGACTCGACGTCCCGGCGCAGCGAGCCGTTCGACTCGTCGAGCACGCCGTTGTTGCGGCTGCGCTCCTGGATGAGGTCCGAGAGCTTGAGCATGGAGGCGTCCGTGCGGATGTCGGTGCCCTTGGCCGTTTGGAAACTCGTGAAGAAAATGAGTCCCGCGAGAGCGAAGACGGCCACGGTGAGCACCCGCACCGGCCGGAAACCTCGCCTGCGGACAGGACTGGATCCGGACTGGGGGGAGTCGGCAGAATTGCTCAACGTACCCTTATCTCCTTCGGCGCCGCGGACGCACTACGCTAACGGACGCCCGGGGGAGCGCTAAGAGTCCCCTTGTACGCTGCCCGGAGCCCGACCAGTTACCTGCGCGGCCACGCAGCGCATCGACAGGAGAGACCCTCGTGCCGAAGTCACGTATCCGCAAGAAGGCCGACTACACGCCGCCCCCGGCGAAGCAGGCGACCGCCATCAAACTGAACAGCCGCGCCTGGGTCGCCCCGGTGATGCTGGCCATGTTCCTCATCGGGCTCGCCTGGATCGTCGTCTTCTATGTGACCGACGGCTCCCTGCCCATCGACGCCCTGGACAACTGGAACATCGTGGTGGGCTTCGGTTTCATCGCCGCCGGATTCGCCGTCTCCACCCAGTGGAAGTAGCTCTCCCCAGGGGTATCCGCTGAGTTATCCACAGCCTGGAGCAATTTCCACAGGCCCTGGGGAAAAGACGACGATCTGTGGATAACCCACAGGACGTTGACGCCGGTACGACCATCACACCAGCTCCCGCAAGCCTGTTCGCCCCCTGCCTGACCTGCACTAACGCGGGTCAGCGCCAGGGGGCACAGCTGTTCCCGAACTGTATGCACAAGATCGGGCACTCGCTGTGGAAAACGGCCGCTCAGAGGGGTCGTGCGGACCGTTTCAGGTCAGCTGGGCGGTCCGGACCACGATCATGACCGCGACGACCAACAGAACCAGCGCGCTGGTGCCGTACTGCACCAGCGCCCGCCGCTCGCGCGGGGCGTGGACCATGCCGTAGCCCGTGATGAGCCCGGCGACGAGGCCGCCGATGTGGGCCTGCCAGGAGATGCCGCTCCAGCTGAAGGTGAAGATCAGGTTGATCACCAGGAGCGCGATGATCGGCCGCAGGTCGTAGTTGAGCCGGCGCATCAGGACCGCGGTGGCGCCGAAGAGACCGAAGATGGCGCCGGAGGCCCCGAGCGTGGCCGTGCTCGGGGAGGCCAGCAGATAGGCCAGGGCGCCGCCCGCGAGCCCGGAGACGAAGTAGACCGTGAGGTAGCGGGCGCGGCCGAGGGCCGCTTCGAGGGGGCCGCCGAGCCACCACAGGCTCATCATGTTGAAGCCGATGTGCCAGATCTCCTGGTGCGCGAACATCGAGGTCACCAGGCGGTAGTACTGCCCGTCCGCGACACCTTCGGTGGGCTGGAAGGGCGCCGGCGGCCAGGCGCCGACGAGACTGAGATCCGTCGCCAGGGACGCCTTGGCCTGGATGGCGATGAACACCGCGACGTTGATCCCGATCAGGATCTTCGTGAACAGCCGGGGATCGGCCGTGACCGTGCCGCCCGCGATGGTGCGGGGCCTGGCCGTGGCCGGAGCCGGCCCGCTGCCGCCTCCGTCGCGCACGCAGTCGGGGCACTGGAAGCCGACGGAGGCGCTGACCATGCACTCGGGGCAGATGGGGCGCTCGCAGCGGGTGCAGCGGATGCCGGTCTCACGGTCCGGGTGCCGGTAGCAGCCAGGCAGGTTCTGGGCCTCCGGTGAGGTGCCCGCCTCCTGATTCATGCGATCCCCTAACTCGCCCTGAGCCGTCGTGCCCACATGCACCGCCCCGCTCATCCTTACGGTTGAGCGGGGCGTTTGGTTCCCTTCGCGGTGGTTGCCGGGGCTCAGCCCTGGCGCGTCTCCACGACGACCTGCTCGATGACGACGTCGTTCACCGGACGGTCGTTGGGGCGGGTGGTCTTGACGCCGGCGATGGCGTCGACGACCTTCTGGCTGGCCGGGTCCGTGACCTCGCCGAAGATGGTGTGCTTGCGGTTCAGCCAGGCCGTCGGGGAGACGGTGATGAAGAACTGCGAGCCGTTGGTGCCGGGGCCGGCGTTGGCCATGGCGAGGAGGTAGGGCTTGTTGAAGCCGAGGTCGGGGTGGAACTCGTCCTCGAACTCGTAGCCGGGGCCGCCGATGCCGGTGCCCAGCGGGTCGCCGCCCTGGATCATGAAGCCGCTGATGACGCGGTGGAAGATCGTGCCGTCGTAGAGCTTCTTGGTGGACTTCTCACCGGTGCCCGGGTGCGTCCACTCGCGCTCGCCCTGGGCGAGTTCGACGAAGTTCTTGACCGTCTTCGGGGCGTGGTTCGGCAGGAGCCGGACTTCGATGTCGCCGTGGTTGGTCTTCAGGGTGGCGTAAAGCTGCTCGGCCACGATCTGCCTTCCGTTGTCTTCTTGTGCCCGACCGATCCTCGCACGGATCCGGCCGAGGAGGGTCCGGGCAGGGGCGCGGAGCGGCGATCCGTGGCATTGTCGTCGACAAGCTCCTGTTGCCACGCATTCATCCATTATTGATCCGGATGCCCGCCCTCAGGTGCCGGGCTGTGCTCCGGCAGGCATGATCCGTAAAAGGGTGGAAAGTCGAATTACCGTACGCCACCGAGGAGGAGGATCCCGTGACCCGCATCGACAGCGTGCGCGCCGCGACCGGTTCGGCGAAGGACAGCGTGCTGCACGCCGCGGAAGCGGTGGCGCCCTACGCCGACACGGCCAAGGACAAGGCCTCGCACTACGCGACGGAGGCACGCGTACGGCTCGCGCCCAAGGTCTCGCAGGCGGCGGAGCAGGCGCGTGTCCAGTACGGCGTTTATGTCGCGCCGCGTCTGGAGCAGGCCCGTACGCATGTTCCGCCGAAGGTCGACCAGGCCGCCCACGAGGCCGCCGAACGCACCCGAAAGGCAGCTCGGCAGGCCGCCGACTATTCCCGCCCGAGGATCGAGCAGGCCGTCGCCGCGGCCGGCCCGGTCCGTGAGGAGGCCACGGCCCGCAGCGTGGCCGCCCTGGCCGCACTGCGCGGTCAGATCACGCCCAAGGAGGTCCGGAAGCTGGTCCGCAAGCACGAGCGGCGGGCCCGCGCTGGACGGCTCGCCAAGGCGCTGGCGGTCGCGGGCATCGTCGCGGGCGGCGCCTACGCCGCCTGGAAGTGGTGGGACAAGCAGGCCAACCCCGATTGGCTGGTCGAGCCGCCCGCCGCGACCGAGGTGCCCGAGGCGGGCCGGCTGACGTCCGTGGACGGCACCGGCCAGGCCGTCCTGGACCCTGAGGTCCAGGCGAAGGAGGCCGAGGAGGACGCCGCAAGGCACGACGAAGGGCGCTGACGCCGAGACCGGCGTGTACCAGCGGTGGGGCGGAGATTCTCCGCCCCACCGTCATGTTCACCCGACGGTGTGAGCGAACCGGTACGGCAGCGCTCCCGTGCACCACAGTCGCCGGGGACACCTCTGCGCACCGGACGGACTGCCGCCCTGATGAACCTCTCGCGCCGCGGGCCGCTCGCCCTGGCCGCCGTACTGCTGCTCCTGGCCTCGGCCTGCACCGCCCGCGCCCCCGAGCCCGCGGCGGTTTCCGCGTACGGCGCGTACGTCGGCTACGACCCCGCGGACGTGGGCCGTCTCGACGCGCTCGGCGCCTGGCTCGGCGGCCCGGCGCCCCGGGTCGGGCATGTGTACCTGCCCGGCGACCGCTGGAGCAACATCGAGGGGGCGCCGGACTATCTGGGGGCCTGGGCGGCCTGGCGACGGGCCGATCCGCGGCGGATGTTCGTCCTGAACGTGCCGATGCTGGAGCACACGGAGGCGCACCTTCCCGACAGCACGGTCCGCGAGGAGCTCCGGCGCGGTGCGGACGGCGACTACGACGGCCACTTCCGCGCCCTGGCCCGGCGGTTGGGGGCTCTCGGCGTCCCGGACACGATCGTCGTCCTCGGCTGGGAGATGAACGGCACCACCTACACCCACCGCTGCGGTCCGGACCCGGCCGCGTGGAAGGCGTACTGGACGAGGATCGTGCGGGCGATGCGCTCGGTGCCCGGTCAGCGCCTCCGCTTCGAGTTCACGCCCAGCCGCGGCCGCGACGCGATCCCGTGGCCGCGCTGCTATCCGGGCGACGGGGTGGTCGACATCATCGGCATGGATGCCTACGACGCCCCGCGCGGCCTGCGCTTTTCTGACCAGGTGACCGAGCCGTACGGCCTGCGCGCCCACGTCCGCTTCGCCCGCGCCCACCGCAAACCCTTCTCGTACCAGGAGTGGGGCCTGTACGAGAACGGTGACGACCCGGCGTACGTGCGCGGCATGCTCACCTGGTTCGCCCGGCAGCGTCCCCTCTACCAGGCCATCACGGACTACTGCCCGCACGGTGTGTGGGGTTGCCGGGCCCATCCGAGGTCGGCTGCGGTGTACCGCTCGCTGCTGAGGTAGCTCCAAGGGCCGTCAGGACCTTCAAGGACGGCATCAGCGTTCCACTCCGCTTCCACCGCGCGCACGAAAAACCCCTCCGCCTGCATATCCGCAGGTCGGAGGGGATTTCTGGAGTGGAGCCTAGGGGAGTCGAACCCCTGACATCTGCCATGCAAAGACAGCGCTCTACCAACTGAGCTAAGGCCCCGGGAAGAGGAACGTCCGCCGGAAGAACCACGTACCGGTGGGCGCCGCAGACCAGAGTACCGGGTCACCCCCGGGATTCCGCAAAAAGGATTGGGGGTCCCCGTGAACGACCACTCTCCGTAAGATGCTCAACCGTGGTTCGCTGTCGCGAACCACGGTTTTTTGGGGAAGCGATGGGGAGACGCACATGGACGCCGCACAGCAGGAAGCGACCGCAAGAGCGCGGGAACTGCAGCGGAACTGGTATGGGGAGCCGCTGGGGGCGCTCTTCCGTAAGCTCATAGACGACCTGGGCCTCAACCAGGCTCGTCTGGCGGGGGTGCTGGGACTGTCCGCTCCGATGCTGTCGCAGCTGATGAGCGGTCAGCGGGCGAAGATCGGCAATCCTGCCGTGGTCCAGCGGGTGCAGCTGCTGCAGGACCTGGCGGGGCAGGTCGCGGACGGCAGCGTGAGCGCGGCCGAGGCGACCGAGCGCATGGAAGAGATCAAGAAGTCGCAGGGGGGTTCGGTGCTCAGCAACACCACGACCACGACGAGCAGTTCGGGTGCGCCGACGGTCAAGCGGGTCGTCCGCGAGATCCAGTCGCTGCTGCGCTCGGTTGCCGCCGCCGGAGACATCATCGACGCGGCCGACACTCTCGCCCCGACCCACCCGGAACTGGCAGAGTTCCTCCGGGTCTACGGCGCCGGCCGCACCTCCGACGCGGTCACGCACTACCAGTCCCACCAGAACTGAGCCGTCCGCCCGGTCGCCGAAGGGGGTTCGGCAGCCGGGGCGGTGGCGGTGCCAGGGAGGAGCGCGGGGGGTCGCGCTCCTCACCGGCGGGCGACATACGGGGGTGTGTCGGCCGCCGAGGAGACGAGGAACACGGGGCCGTATCTCTCATCCGGGAGGCCACGAGGGAGTCGTATCGCTCATCACGGGGGAAGCAAGGGGGATAGCCGCAGGGGGAGGAGCGACGCGCAGTCATGGGTGAGGTGTTCGCCGGCCGGTACGAACTGGCCGATCCGATCGGACGCGGAGGCGTCGGCGCCGTCTGGCGTGCCTGGGACCACCGGCGCCGCCGCTATGTGGCCGCCAAGGTCCTGCTGCAGAGCGACGCCCACTCTCTGTTGCGCTTCGTCCGCGAACAGGCCCTGCGGATCGACCACCCCCATGTCCTCGCGCCCGCCAGCTGGGCCGCCGACGACGACAAGGTCCTGTTCACCATGGACCTGGTCGCCGGCGGCTCGCTGGTCCATCTGATCGGGGACTACGGTCCGCTGCCGCCCGCCTTCGTCTGCACTCTCCTCGATCAACTCCTCGCGGGGCTGGCCGCGGTGCACGCGGAAGGTGTCGTGCACCGTGACATCAAGCCCGCCAACATCCTGCTGGAAGCCACCGGCACCGCCCGCCCGCGACTGCGGCTGTCCGACTTCGGCATCGCCATGCGGCTGGGCGAACCCCGCCTGACCGAGACCAACCTCGTCGTGGGCACGCCCGGCTATCTCGCCCCCGAGCAGATGATGGGTGCGGAACCGGACTTCCCTGCCGACCTGTTCGCCGTCGGTCTGGTCGCGCTGTACCTCCTGGAGGGCGCCAAGCCCGACGCCAAGGCACTCATCCAGTACTTCGCCGCCCACGGCACCCCCGGCGCGCCCCAGAGCGTCCCCGAACCGCTCTGGCAGGTCGTGGCGTCTCTCCTCCAGCCGGACCCCCAGGCCCGCTTCCGCACCGCCACGGGGGCCCGCAAAGCCCTCGCCGCCGCCAGAGAACTCCTCCCTGATCCCGGCCCCGACGATGAGACCATCGAAATCTTCGACCAACTCGGGCCCCTGCCGCCCGGGTTCGGCCCGGAAGGCCCCCTCAAGCAGGCACCGGGCGTGGACCCGAACCGGACACGGAACGGCGGGTCCGGGACAGGGGGAGCGACGCGCTTCGGGATGGGTGACGGAAGCGGGGGTTCGTTCGGGGGCGGTGGGAGGAGCGGTGTCCCCTCCCAGGGCGCCGGAGGAAACGCGGGGTCTTTCGGGGCCGACGGAGGAAATGGCGGGCCTTTCTGGCGGGGCCCCGGCGAAGGCGCCGGCGGAGCCGGGGGTGCGGGAGTCGGAGCCGGTGGTGCGGGAGCCGGTGGTGCTGGGGCGGGTGTCGGTGTGGGAGCCGGTGGTGTTGCTGGGCCCGGGGCTGGTGCCGCTGTTGAATCGGGTGCCGGTGGGGGCTCTGGCGGTGCCGCTGAACCTGGTGCCGATGCTGAGGCCGGCTCTGGGGCCGGTGCCGGTGCCGGTGCCGGTGGGGCGCACAGTGGTGGTGAGGTCGGTGAGTGGCCTTCGTGGCCTGGTCAGGGCAACGGCGTGGTCTCCCGGCCGGTTGAGGAAGGTGGGGCGCCCTCCTGGTTCGGTGAAGGAAACGGTGTGGGGCCGCGGCCTGGTGACGCCGGCGAGGCTTCCTTCCGGTCCGGCGAGAGGAGTGGGCCGGGTGCCTTCCGGACTGGGGACGCGGATCGGGCAGCCTCCTGGCCCGACGAAAGAAACGGGCTGGAGCCCCGGCCCGACCAAGCGAGCGGAACCCCTCCCCAGCCCGGCGACAACAGCAGGCCGCCCACCTCGCAACCCAGAGACCCGAGCCTGGCACCCTCCTGGCCCGGCGACGGCAACACGGCGGGATTCCGGCCCGACCAAACAGGCGGGCCTCCCGTCCAGCCGGGCGACAGAAGAGGACCCGCCCCCTCCCAGCCCCAGGGGGCAAGCGGAGCGCCCAACTGGTCCGGCGAAGGAAACGGACGGTCCTCCCACCCCGAGGCGCCAGGCGGGGTGCCCTCCTGGCAGAGCGAGGTAGGTGGCATACCTTCCCAGCCTCACGAGGCAAGCGAGACGCCTTACCAGCCCAGCGAGGCAGATGGGACCGCGTACGAGCACGGTGAGCCGAACGGGCCCGTGTACCGGCCCGGCGACGCGGACGGACCCGCTTACCCACCTGGTGAGCCGAGCGGGCCTGGGTTCCGGCACGGCGAAGCGTACGGGGCAGCCTCCTGGCCCGGTGAGGGAAACCAGTCGTCCTGGCCCGACCGAGGAAGCGACCAGTCCTGGCCCGGCGAGGGCAGCGACGTCTCCCGGCGTCCCGGGAAGAGCGGTCCCGTATCCCGGCCTGCTGAAGGAAACCCACCACCCCCTTGGCCCGCGGAGGCAAACTCGACGTCCTGGCCCAGGGAATCGAACGCGGCGCCATGGCCCGAACAGGCCGACCGGACGTCCTGGCCCCGCGAGGCCGGCCCTCCGCGCTCTCCAGGTACCGGCGCCCCCGCTATCCATCTGAACACCGGCACCAGCGCGTCCTCCCCCACCACAGGCCACGGGACCCCCTGGCCTGATCCCGCCGACGGCCCGTCCTCGGCGTCGGACACCGGCAGCTTCCATCTGCCGGCGCCCCAGCCCACGGACTCCCGTTCGCAGCCCCTCAGCCCACCGGAGCGCCGGCCACAACCGCACCACCGCCACGCCCACCCACAGGCCCAAGCACAACCACACCGGCCTGCCACCCCGGCACACTCCGCCTACGTCTCCCCCCACGACCCCACACCCTCCACTCACGTCCTGCCCTCCCCCCAACCCCAAGCCCCACGCTTCCCCGCGCAGGCACCGGCACCGGCCCCGCACCAGCTCCACGCTGATACCTCTACTGCTTCGTACACCGCTCAGAGCCCGCAGGTTCCACTCCCCACCAGGTCACTTTCGCGGGCACGCCGCAGCGGCCCACCCGCAAGGGTGGCGATCCCTCTCCTGCTCCTGGCCCTGGCCTGCTACGCCGTGGGGTTCTGGGCACTCACCCGGATCTGAGGACCCGGCACCCCGACAGACCGGGCTCCTGAAGGGCTCGCGCCCCAGGCAGTCGCCCCGATCGGGCGGCAAAGCAGCCGCACTCGATCCAGACACCGAGCGCCCGCATCCCGGCAACCCCAAGGCTCCGGAGCACACATCCCTGAAGCCCGACAGCGCAGCCAAAGGTTCCAGGACCCGCCCCGCCCTGCACCCCAGCCAAAGGCTCCGGGACTCGCCCCCCCTACACCCCGGCAGCCCTCCGCCGCCCCACCACAACCCACACCCCGAGAACCGCCAACAGCAAGGTCCCCGCCCCGATCCCCCCGACGGCCACCAGCTTCATCCCGGCACCGCCACCGCCGTCCCCACCAGCGTCACTCGAACCCGCGTCCCCCACCGTCCCCGAGCCCCGCCCAAGAAGCCCCACCTGGAAGATCCCCGAAGGCTCGGACCGCCCCGCGTAACCGGGCCCGGCCGTCGCCTCCCCCTTCACCCGCACACGCAGCGTCAGCCCGAACGACCCGTCCCCGAACTCCTCGCCCACCCGCGCGGCGAGATGCACGACGAGGTAGTACGACCCTGCGAACCGCATCCCGCCCACCCGGTCGGAAACGGCGTACCGGTTGTCGTACCCGACCGGTGGCAGGGCGGCGAGCGCGCCCGATTTCTGGCTGCCGTTGTAACTGATGCTGGTGTCGTCGACGAGGCCGCGCACGGGGTTGTACAGCGCGAGATTCACGCCCCCCGGCACAAAGCCCCCGCCCTCCCCGCCGGCGCTCGCGCTGCTCAGATCGGCCGTGGCGTACACCTGCTGCCCCCAGTCGACGGGCACCTTGTAGAACAGCGTCTGTCCGGGCCGCACGTCGTCGCGCCAGGCTCCCTGCTCCAGCGCAGTCGCCGAGGTGAAGCCCCCGCCGCCCCGCCGCCGTACGGCCTCACCGCCGGGAGGCGAGGGCGTGGCCGAGTCCCAGGCCTCGGGCGCACTGGTCGAACCGGCCTTCCGCAGCCGCGGCTCCAGTACGGGTGCCAGCTCCAGGTCCCAGTCACCCGGCGAGGACTCGGTGCGCAGCACCCGCTCGACGACGACGTAGTACGTACCGGCGTCCCGGCACAGCGACCGGCTCGACGGGAGCTTACGCGCGCCCCACACAGTGAGAGGTCGGGGGCTGCGGCCGGCGCCGATGCTGGCGGTGTCCGGCGCGGAGCAGGTACGGCCGTCGGCGTCCTGTACGGACACCCTGACGCCTTCCGTAGCGGTGACCGCGGCGTCCGTCGGGGGTACGGCCGTCGCGGCGACGTACACGGTCGACGTGCCGTCGAGTACGAGGCGGTAGTAGACCTTGCCCTCGCTCGGCAGCGAACTCAGGTACGTGGTGCCGGGGTCAAGACGCTCGGCGTCCCCGGTGTCCGTAGCTCCCCTGACCGACGGGGCTCCCTCGGCGAAGGCGTACGAGGAACCCGTAGTCGAGGAAGAGGCCGTGGCCGAGGAAGAAGCCGTTGTGGACGAAGAAGCCGTGGCGGAGGAAGAAGGAGAAGCCGAAGGGGACCTGAGGGGGGCGGCCGACGCGGCGAAGCCGCCAGATCCCGGCGCACCGCCCACCGCGCCCAGGACGACCCACCCGACCGCCACGACGGCCACCCGCCACCACGCCGTACGCCGCCGCCCCATCCCGCGCCACCCCTCCGTGCCCGCGCCCGAGCTCCTACGACCGACCGTCACCGATGCGCCATGCCCGCCCGTGCGGCCGGGCGGACGTGGCCCATCCTGCCCCGCCGGGCCGCCGCCCACCCTCGCAATCCGTACGACCGTCCGAAACCCCGGTCGCCGCTGAGTCCGGCGCCGAGCGTGGCCTCGGACAACACAAAACCCCGACCGCAACAACGGCCGGGGTCTGTTCAGAACCGGATGTCGGTCCTCACGAACCCGTGGGCACGGAGTCAGTCGCCTCCGTCCACAGATCCTGCTCGGCGCGATCCGCCTGGATCTGGCGGTACACGAGGAGCCCGCCGATGGCGGCCAGTGCGACCAGGAGAAGCTTCTTCACCGCGCGACCTCGTCTTTCCTTGACGTAGGGGACCTCTGGCGCCCGACTATACACACCGACCGATACCGATCGGTGACCTGCATCCGGGCCCTCAACTCCGGTCGGGAACGGCCCAATAGAAGCGGAAGAGGGGCCTCCGATCGACGGGTGATCACACCTCCTCGGGCGGTCACTTCAGACCCTTTAATACCGCTTCTCCACTTTTTCGCGCTCTATGCACCCATCCGTGTGGTGTTCATCTGAAGATCGACGCGCCACAGGCTCAGGTCCGTGCTTTCGAGGCGCCCATACACATCATGAGGAAAGTACGCAAATCGCCCAACCCGAAAGTGAGGGACCATGGCCCGGAACAAGGTCATGAAGCTGTGGACCGTCGTCATCACCGCCGTCCTCGCGCTGTTCACGGCGCTCGGACTCATCACGACGACCGCAGCCTCTGCCGTACCGCAGACCCAGCCGGCCGGCAACAGCGCCATCGCACACCCGGCGCCCCCGGCGATCTCCCAGGGCCTCTGGTCCTACGTCAGGTCGCTGCCACCCACGATGAAGCAGCGCATCCGGGCGGAGGCCCACGGGAAGACTCCCAGTTGCCGCGCCCGCTCCCTCGCCGACACGGACACGGCCGCGGACCCGGGCACGGAGGCGGACACGGCCGAACCGGCCGGCACGGACTGCACCTGACGTCCCTGCCCCGCCCGAGTCCCACCGAAGACGGACCGAAGACGAACCGAAGACGAACTAAGCCGAATCGCAGAAGCACTGACGAACAAGCACTGACGAAGCAGCAAAGACGCAACAAAGACGGCTCGAGAAAGCGCCGAAGAAGTGACGACGTCGCACACCGCACACCGCACACCGCACGGAAACACCCGCGGGACGCCCCCCGGAGGACACCGCACACGATGAACGCGCCATCCGTGTTCACCGGCCCCTGCACCCGCTCAGGGCTTCGCACCGACACCCTGGCCCGAGACACAGAGCTCGCCGCCTACGGGATCGGCCATGACCACCCACGCCTGGTCACCCTGACCGACTCGACACGCTTGGCAACATCGCACAGCCATGTGTCGGCCGCAGATGACAGATGACAAAAACCCCCAACCATGCCGGTTGAGGGTCTTCGTGCTGGTGGGGCTAACAGGATTTGAACCTGTGGCCTCATCCTTATCAGGGATGCGCTCTAACCAACTGAGCTATAGCCCCGCCGCGCTCTGCGGAGTGTGTCCCGCGCGCTGACTCCTGAAGATTAGCGCACGACGTGGGCAGTCCCAAAATCGGTTCCCCGAGGACCGCCCCCGCACGTTTGAGGCAGGGTTACTCGTCCTCGGCCAGCGTCAGCTCGACGCCGCCGACGAAGCCCGCGGAGAGGTTGTAGATGAACGCGCCGAGGGTCGCGAGCGCCGTCGCGAGGACGACGTCGATGACCGCGATGATCGACGTGAACATCAGGACGTTCGGCAGGGAGAGGAACGCCTGGAGGTCGAAGCCGTTCGACTCGTTCGAGCCGGTCGCCTCGGAGATCGTCCCGCCGACCGTCGCGAAGACGCCCATCGCGTCCATGACCATCCACAGCACGGCGGCCGCGACGATCGTGCAGATGCCGAGCGCGATGGAGAGCAGGAAGCTGACCTTCATGACGGACCACGGGTCGGCCTTGGCCACCCGCAGACGTGCCTTGCGGGTACGGGGCATGGTGCGCGCGCCGGTGCGCGGGCGGCGTACGGCACCGGCCTGGGCGGCCTGTGTCGGGTAGGCCTGCGGCGGGTGGTATGGGCCGGCCTGCTGCTGCGGCTGCCGTTCCCCCGGCAGCGGGGAGGGCGCAGGCTGGGGCTGCACCGCAGCCTGCGGCGGTGCGGCGGGCGCCGTCGGCTGGGCCGGCGGCTGGGTGTCCGTCACAGGTCCCCCCTGGGGTCCACGAGTCTCGGGCGAGCGCGACTCCGTCGCGGGCGGCTTGATCGCCTTGAGTTGAGTCGTGTGCGTATCTGTCGGATGCGGTTCCGTGGCCCGCGCCTCCGGAGCACGCGCGTCTGCCGCCCGCGCGTCTGTCGCACGCGCGGCGGAGCCACGGCCGCCGCCGTCTGCCTCCGTGCCGGGGGTGGGTCCCCTAGAGGTTCCGGTCGATCCGGCGCCCGTGGCTCCGCTCACGATGACTCACTCCTCGTGCTACTCGGCCGAGGGTGCCTCACCCTCGTCCGTGCCGATGGTCTCGGCGGCACCCTCGACGGTCTCGTCGTCGGCCACATCGCCTTCGACCTCCTCCGCCTCACGTCCCGCCTCGGCGTTACGTGCGATGCCGACCACGGCATCGCGCTTGCCCAGGTTGATCAGTTGGACGCCCATGGTGTCACGGCCCGTCTCCCTGACTCCGTTGACTCGCGTACGAATCACACCGCCGGACAGCGTGATGGCGAGGATCTCGTCGGTCTCCTCGACCACCAGCGCACCGACGAGCGATCCGCGGTCCTCCACGATCTTGGCAGCCTTGATACCGAGGCCGCCGCGACCCTGGACGCGGTACTCGTCGACGGGGGTCCGCTTCGCGTACCCGCCGTCCGTAGCAGTGAACACGAACGTACCGGGTCGAACAACATTCATCGAGAGCAGCTCGTCTCCCTCACGGAAGCTCATGCCCTTGACACCCGAGGTGGCCCGGCCCATGGGACGCAGGGTGTCGTCCGAGGCGGTGAACCTGATCGACTGCGCCTTCTTGCTGATCAGAAGCAGATCACTGTCGGCCGAGACGAGTTCGGCGCCGATCAGTTCGTCGTCCGAACCGTCCTCGCGCTCCCGCAGATTGATGGCGATGACACCACCTGAACGCGGAGAGTCGTAATCCTTCAGTGACGTCTTCTTGACCAGACCCGCCTTTGTGGCGAGCACCAGGTACGGCGCCGCGTCGTAGTCGCGGATCGCGAGGATCTCGGCGATCGCCTCGTCCGGCTGGAAGGCCAGCAGGTTGGCGACGTGCTGTCCGCGCGCGTCCCGCCCGGCGTCCGGCAGTTCGTACGCCTTGGCCCGGTAGACGCGGCCCTTGTTGGTGAAGAACAGCAGCCAGTGGTGCGTGGTGGAGACGAAGAAGTGGTCGACGATGTCGTCTTCCTTGAGCTTCGTCCCGCGCACGCCCTTGCCGCCGCGCTTCTGGGCGCGGTAGTCGACGGCCTTGGTGCGCTTGACGTAACCGCCGCGCGACACCGTGACGACGATGTCCTCCTCGGCGATGAGGTCCTCGATGGACATGTCACCGTCGTAGGGCACCAGCATGGTCTTGCGGTCGTCGCCGTACTTCTCGACGATCGCGGCGAGTTCGGCACTGACGATGCCGCGCTGGCGGACCGGCGAGGCGAGGATCTCGTTGTACTCGGTGATCTTCGCCTGGAGTTCGTCGTGCTCCTGAACGATCTTCTGGCGCTCCAGGGCGGCGAGTCGGCGCAGCTGCATCTCGAGGATGGCGTTCGCCTGGATCTCGTCGATCTCCAGGAGCTCCATCAGGCCCGTGCGCGCGATGTCGACGGTGTCGCTGCGCCGGATCAGCGCGATGACCTCGTCGATGGCGTCCAGGGCCTTCAGCAGACCGCGCAGGATGTGCGCCCGCTCCTCGGCCTTGCGCAGCCGGAACTTCGTACGGCGGACGATGACCTCGATCTGGTGCGCCACCCAGTGCCGGATGAACGCGTCCAGGGACAGCGTGCGCGGAACCCCGTCGACGAGCGCCAGCATGTTGGCGCCGAAGTTCGACTGCAGGTCCGTGTGCTTGTAGAGGTTGTTCAGGACGACCTTGGCGACCGCGTCCCGCTTGAGGACGATCACGAGCCGCTGCCCCGTACGCGACGACGTCTCGTCCCGGACGTCCGCGATGCCGCCGACCTTGCCGTCCTTCACCAGGTCGGCGATCTTCTGCGCGAGGTTGTCGGGGTTGGTCTGGTACGGCAGTTCCGTGACCACCAGGCACTGGCGGTTCTGGATCTCCTCGACCTCGACGACCGCGCGCATGGTGATGGAGCCGCGACCGGTGCGGTACGCCTCCTCGATGCCCTTGCGGCCGACGACGAGGGCGCCGGTCGGGAAGTCGGGGCCCTTGATGCGCTCCATGAGCGCGTCCAGCAGTTCCTCGTGCGAGGCCTCGGGGTTCTCCAGGTACCACTGGGCGCCGGCCGCGACCTCGCGCAGGTTGTGCGGCGGGATGTTGGTGGCCATGCCGACCGCGATACCGGCCGAGCCGTTGATCAGCAGGTTCGGGAAGCGGGCCGGCAGGACGGTCGGCTCCTGAGAGCGGCCGTCGTAGTTGTCCGTGAAGTCGACGGTCTCCTCGTCGATGTCGCGGACCATCTCCATGGACAGCGGCGCCATCTTGCACTCGGTGTAGCGCATGGCCGCCGCCGGGTCGTTGCCCGGGGAGCCGAAGTTGCCGTTGGAGTCGACAAGCGGCATCCGCATCGACCACGGCTGGGCGAGGCGCACCAGGGCGTCGTAGATCGAGGAGTCGCCATGCGGGTGGTAGTTGCCCATGACGTCGCCGACCACGCGCGCGCACTTGTAGAAGCCGCGCTCGGGGCGGTAACCGCCGTCATACATGGCGTACAGGACGCGGCGGTGGACGGGCTTGAGGCCGTCCCGGACGTCCGGCAGCGCGCGGGACACGATGACGGACATCGCGTAGTCCAGGTACGAACGCTGCATCTCGGTCTCGAGCCCGACGGGCTCGACACGCTGGGCGATGATGCCGCCTGCTTCGGGGGTGGCAGGGGTGATGTCGTCGGCCATTGCGGGTGAAGATCCTTCCTGGTGCGGTCAGCTGAGACCGACTCAGATGTCGAGGAAGCGGACGTCCTTGGCGTTGCGCTGGATGAACTGGCGACGGGCCTCGACGTCCTCGCCCATCAGGACGGAGAACAGGTCGTCCGCCTGGGCGGCGTCGTCGAGGGTGACCTGGCCGAGGACGCGGTGCTCCTGGTCCATGGTGGTCACGCGCAGTTCCTCGGCGTTCATCTCGCCGAGACCCTTGAAGCGCTGGATGGAGTCCTCGCGGATGCGCTTGCCACGCTGGCGGCCCATCTCGATCAGCGCGTCGCGCTCGCGGTCGGAGTAGGCGTACTCGATGTCGTCCCGGCCCCACTTGATCTTGTACAGGGGAGGACGGGAGAGGTACACGTGCCCGGCCTCGACCAGCGGCCGCATGAAGCGGAACAGGAAGGTCAGCAGCAGGGTGGAGATGTGCTGGCCGTCGACGTCGGCGTCCGCCATCAGGATGATCTTGTGATAGCGCAGCTTCTCGATGTCGAAGTCCTCGTGGACTCCGGTGCCGAAGGCGGAGATCAGTGCCTGGATCTCCTGGTTCTGCAGGATCTTGTCGATCCGCGCCTTCTCGACGTTCAGGATCTTGCCGCGGATCGGGAGGATGGCCTGGTACTCCGGGTTCCGGCCGGACTTGGCGGAGCCGCCGGCGGAGTCACCCTCGACGATGAAGATCTCGCACTTGGTGGGGTCGTTCGACTGGCAGTCGGAGAGCTTGCCCGGCAGGGACGCGGTCTCCAGCAGGCCCTTGCGGCGGGTCAGGTCGCGGGCCTTGCGGGCCGCCACGCGCGCGGTGGCCGCCTGGATGGACTTGCGGATGATGTCCGCGGCCTCGACGGGGTTGCGGTCCAGCCAGTCGGTGAGGTGCTCGTAGACGACCTTCTGGACGAAGGTCTTCACCTCGGTGTTGCCCAGCTTGGTCTTGGTCTGGCCCTCGAACTGCGGCTCGCTCAGCTTCACCGAGATGATCGCGGTCAGGCCCTCGCGGATGTCGTCACCCGTGAGGTTGTCGTCCTTCTCGCGCAGCAGCTTCTTGTCGCGCGCGTACTTGTTGATCAGCGAGGTCAGCGCCGCCCGGAAGCCCTCCTCGTGCGTGCCGCCCTCGTGCGTGTGGATGATGTTGGCGAAGGAGTACACACCCTCGCTGTAACCGCCGTTCCACTGCATCGCGAGCTCGAGGGAGAGGCTCTTGTCCTTGTCCTCGGCCTCGAGGTCGATCACGGTGGGGTGGACGACCTCTCCCTTGCGGGAGTTGAGGTACTTCACGAAGTCGACGATGCCGCCCTCGTAGTGGTACGAGACGGTCTTGACCTCGTGCTTCTCGTCCTCGCCCGCCTCGTCCGCGCCGGCCGTGGCCTTCGCCGACTCGCGCTCGTCGGTGAGGTTGATGCGCAGGCCCTTGTTGAGGAACGCCATCTCCTGAAAGCGCCGGGAGAGCGTCTCGAAGGAGTACTCGGTGGTCTCGAAGATGTCCGGGTCGGCCCAGAAGGTGACCGTGGTGCCGTGCTCGTCCGTGGCCTCGTGCTGGGCCAGCGGGGCCGTCGGCACGCCCAGCTTGTAGTCCTGTGTCCAGCGGTAGCCGTCGGTCTTGATCTCGACGGACACCTTGGTCGACAGGGCGTTCACGACGGAGACACCCACGCCGTGCAGACCGCCGGAGACCGCGTAGCCGCCGCCACCGAACTTGCCGCCCGCGTGCAGCACGGTCAGCACGACCTCGACGGCCGGCTTGCCCTCGGAGGGGACGATGCCCACCGGGATACCGCGGCCGTTGTCGATGACGCGCACGCCGCCGTCGGCGAGGATCGTCACGTCGATGGTGTCCGCGTGGCCGGCCAGCGCCTCGTCCACGGAGTTGTCGACGACCTCCTGCACCAGGTGGTGCAGGCCGCGCTCGCCGGTCGAGCCGATGTACATACCGGGTCGCTTGCGGACCGCGTCCAGACCCTCGAGGACGGTGATGGCGCTGGCGTCGTACGAGGCGGTTACCTCGCCGTTCGACGAGGTCGCCTCGACGTCGGTGGACGGAATGTTCTCGTTGGGGTTGCCGGAATCGGCCACGAAGCGCCCTTTCTGGCACAGCACGAGCCGGGCTCGTCGGCGGGTTGCCGGAGCGGCTGCGGCATGTTGCGTTGGTAAGCCTTGATCAGCGTTGCTCAGCTTCTCCCGGGCGGTCCCCACGGTCGGGGCGGGATTGGCTTCCAGTCTACCGGTAGCGCCGACACTGATGGGGGTTTGCGGGTACCTGAGTCCGCATGTGCCGCCCTGAACCGGCGTCTTCCGGGTCCCCATATACGGAGCGGGGCTCCAAGAGGCTCACGGAGGCTTTCAGCGCTTCTGGCTGTCACGCCTTGGCTACTTGGGAGTCAGGTCCCAATTCGCGACCGCGTGCCGTGCCACGACGAAGGCGTCGGCGGCGCCCCGAAGGCACCGCCGACGCCCTTGATGTGATGTCTGTCACCCGTAGGTGTCGCCGGGTCCCGTGCTGCCGGGGGCGCGCAGCGGACCGTAGCGACGAGGGGGTCCGCCGGGGCCGTTCACCTTGATCAACTTCACGGCGCCGTGCCCGAGATCCTCGTTCAGACGGGCCACCAACTGCGGCGCGAGCAGCCGCAGGTTCGTCGCCCAGGCCGTCGAGTCGCAGCGCACCACCAGGACCCGCTCGTCCTCGTCGTACTTCTCCGGCTCGCAGTGCTTGGCCACGTCCTCGCCCACGATCTCCGGCCAGCGCCCCATCACCCCGCCCACCGCGGCCGGCGCCTCCCAGCCGCGCTCGGTGATCAGGCGGTTGATGGCGGCGCCGAACGCCATCGGGTCGCGTCCGTCGGCGCGCGCGCCGGAGCGCAGACCGCCACCGCGCCGCGCCTGCCGCTTCTGCTGCGCCGCGTCCCCACGCGCGCGTGCCTGTTCCTTCGCGGCCCTGAGCGCCACGCGCGCGAGATCGACACCGGAGGGCTCGGCGGGCTTGGGGTTCTCGGCGTTCTCGGCGGGGCCTGGTCCGTCGCTCATACGCGCTCCACCGCCCCCTCGGACACGGCGTACCGCGTCCCCGCCAGCACATGCGGCACGTCGTCGTCGACCGCCGCCGTCACCAGGACCTGCTCACCGGGCGCGACCAGCTCGGCCAGCCGCTCACGGCGACGGGTGTCCAGCTCGGCGAACACGTCGTCGAGGATCAGCACGGGCTCGTTGCCCTCGGCCCGGAGCAGGTCGTACGACGCGAGGCGCAACGCCAGCGCGTACGACCAGGACTCGCCGTGCGAGGCGTATCCCTTGGCGGGCAGCTGACCGAGTTTGAGATTCAGATCGTCCCGGTGCGGGCCTACGAGGGTCACGCCCCGCTCGATCTCCTGCTTGCGCGCCTCCGCGAGCGCCGCCATCAACTGCTCGTGGAGAGCCTCGCGCGTGTGCGCCTCGCCGGGCGCGGACGGCTTGTACTCCAGGGCGATTGGGCCGCCGCCCGGGGCCAGTTGTTCGTACGCCTTGTCGGTCAGGGGCTGCAGCGCGGCGATCAGGTCGAGCCGCTGGGCGAGCAACTCGGCGCCCACGCGCGCGAGGTGCTGGTCCCACACGTCGAGGGTGGACAGGTCCATCGAGCGGCCGCCGTGCCGCCTCGCGAGCGCGGCCGACTTCAGCAGGGTGTTGCGCTGCTTGAGGACCCGCTCGTAGTCGGAACGGACACCGGCCATGCGCGGCGAGCGCGCGGTGATCAGCTCGTCCAGGAAGCGGCGCCGCTCACCCGGGTCGCCCTTCACCAGCGCGAGATCCTCCGGCGCGAACAGCACCGTGCGCACGATCCCGAGCACATCACGCGGCCTGACCTGCGAGGACCTGTTGATGCGGGCCCGGTTCGCCTTGCCGGGGTTCAGCTCCAGCTCGACCAGCTGCTGTCGCTCGCCCTGTCTGACCTGCGCCCGGACGATCGCACGGTCGGCACCCATGCGGACCAGGGGAGCGTCGGAGGCGACCCGGTGGCTGCCGAGGGTGGCGAGGTAGCCGATCGCCTCGACCAGGTTCGTCTTGCCCTGTCCGTTGGGGCCCACGAACGCGGTGACGCCCGGGTCGAGCGGGACTTCGACCCGGGCGTACGAGCGGAAGTCGGCCAGCGACAGGTGCGTGACGTGCATGGTCGGTCGCCGACCTCCCCCAGCTTGTGGACTGTGGTGAACAGCCCTGTGGATTACTTCGTCTCGACCGCGTGGCCGCCGAACTGGTTGCGCAGCGCCGCGATCATCTTCATCTGCGGCGAGTCGTCCTGGCGGGACGCGAACCGCGCGAACAGGGAGGCGGTGATCGCCGGCAGCGGCACCGCGTGGTCGATGGCGGCCTCCACGGTCCACCGGCCCTCGCCGGAGTCCTGTGCGTAACCGCGCAGCTTGTCCAGGTGCTCGTCCTCGTCGAGGGCGTTGACCGCGAGGTCGAGGAGCCAGGAACGGATGACCGTGCCCTCCTGCCAGGAGCGGAAGACCTCCCGGACGTCGGTCACGGAGTCGACCTTCTCCAGGAGCTCCCAGCCCTCGGCATAGGCCTGCATCATCGCGTACTCGATGCCGTTGTGGACCATCTTCGCGAAGTGGCCCGCGCCGACCTTGCCCGCGTGCACCGCTCCGGCGTCGCCCTCGGGCTTGAGGGCGTCGAAGACCGGCTGCACCTTGGCGACGTTCTCCGCGTCGCCGCCGTACATCAGCGCGTAGCCGTTCTCCAGGCCCCACACGCCGCCGGAGACGCCGCAGTCGACGAAGCCGATGCCCTTGGCGGCGAGCTCCTCGGCGTGCTTCTCGTCGTCCGTCCAGCGGGAGTTCCCACCGTCCACCACGACGTCGCCGGGCTCCAGGAGCTCGGCCAGCTCGTCGATGGTCGCCTGGGTCGGCGCACCGGCCGGGACCATCACCCACACGACCCGCGGGCCCTGCAACGCGTCCACAAGCTCCTTGAGGCTGTGGACATCGGCGAGGTCCGGGTTGCGGTCGTATCCGATCACGGTGTGGCCTGCGCGGCGGATCCGCTCGCGCATGTTGCCGCCCATCTTGCCGAGGCCGACGAGACCGAGCTCCATCAGTTGTTCCTTAGGTTGCTGTGGCGTGTGAGGCACCTTCGTACCCACGTACGAGCCTAAACCCGGACGCTCACGCACACCTGTGGGCATACGCGCTCAAACGTATGCCCTCACCTGGGGCTTTGACTCAGCCGCTCAGCCGCTCAGCCGCACCGGCATGATCAGGTACTTGTAGGCCTCGTCCGCCTCGGCGTCCAGGGCCGGCTTGCCGCTCAGCAGCGCGGGCTTGGTGGACGTCGTGAAGGACAGCTGGGCCACCGGGGAGTCGATGGCGCTCAGGCCGTCCAGCAGGAAGGTCGGGTTGAAGGCGATCGAGACGTCGTCGCCCTCCAGGTGGGCGTCAACCCTTTCCACAGCCTGTGCGTCGTCGCTGGAACCGGCCTCCAGGATGAGCACGCCCTGCTCGAAGCTCAGCCGCACCGGGGTGTTGCGCTCGGCGACCAGGGCCACACGCTTGACGGCCTCCACGAAGGGGGCGGTCTCGATCACGGCCACGGAGTTGAACTCCGTCGGGAACAGCGAGCGGTACTTCGGCAGGTCGCCTTCGAGCAGACGCGTGGTGGTACGACGGCCCGCGCCCTCGAAGCCGATCAGGCCCTCGCCCGCGCCCGAACCGGACAGCGCCAGGATGACGCTGTCGCCGCTCGTGAGGGCCTTGGCGGTGTCCAGGAGCGTCTTGGCGGGCACCAGGGCCACCGCGGACGCCTCCGGGTTCTCCGGCTTCCACAGGAACTCGCGGACCGCGAAGCGGTAGCGGTCGGTGGACGCCAGCGTGACGGTGTCGCCCTCGATCTCGATGCGCACACCGGTCAGGACGGGAAGCGTGTCGTCTCGGCCCGCGGCGATGGCCACCTGGGCGGCGGCGGAGGCGAAGACCTCACCCGGGACGGTGCCCGTGGCGCTCGGCATCTGCGGCAGCGCCGGGTACTCCTCCACAGGCAGGGTGTGGAGGGTGAAGCGCGAGGAGCCGCAGACCACGGTCGCCCGTACACCGTCTGTGGAAATCTCCACCGGGCGGTTGGGCAGTGCACGGCAGATGTCGGCGAGCAGGCGGCCGGAGACGAGCACCGTGCCCTCCTCCTCGACCTCGGCCTCCACGGAGACCCGCGCGGAGACCTCGTAGTCGAAGCTGGACAGGCTCAGCTGGCCTTCCTCGGCCTTCAGGAGAAGGCCGGCGAGGACAGGCGCCGGCGGACGGGCCGGGAGGCTGCGCGCCGCCCAGGCCACTGCCTCCGCGAGTACGTCGCGTTCCACCCGGATCTTCACTGTTGCCGCCTCCTGCTGTTGCCGGCGCTGCTCGGCCTGCCTGGCTTCGTCGTCTGTCTCGGTGTCGTCGGCCCCTGTGCCGGGAAGGACACCGGGGAACAGTCTGACGCACCCCACTGACAGTAGGTGCCTCTCGGGGTCAAGTCGTGACGAGGGGCAGTCGGGAGCCGGACAGCGAGTTGTGCACAGGCCCCACTTCGAAACGGATTCCCAGCTCTCTCTAGTTGGGAGTAGTAGTAGGGGCTGTGGATACCGTGGATAACCCTGTTTTCCCAGCTCAGAGCGGGAATTTTGTCCACCGGCCCTGTGGGCGACGGCGGTGGACAACCAGGCGTATCTGTGGAGAACAGAAAGTTCTGCACACTCCGTGCACAGCCTGAGGCGACTTCTCCCCAGCGCCGTCCCCAGCTTTACCCGTCTTTCCCACAGCCCAACCCGGCACCTTCGTGTGACGCCTTTCACTCGACCCGGTGATCAGGCGCGTCGCGTTGCCGAACAGTGGACAGGCATGTGGAGAAGCTGGTGATCGCTGGGGACAACCGGCCCTGGCCTGTGGGTTGCCGGTGGACAACTTGGTGCACAGCCTGTGGATCTTCTCGCTGTCCACAGTCTGTGGAGATCCTTCGTCCACGAATCCACAACCACCTGACCTGGCCTGATGGTCTTTCACCAGGAAGCCTGTGGACCGCGATCTGGACAACTTCGCAGTCCCCAGGATGTGGACGGAAAAAAGTCACCGGATCTGTGGAGAGAGGCCGTAACCCGGCGGGGAATCGAACACCCGGCTACGGCGGCATGACGAAGGGCGCCCTCGGGATCTCGTCCCCAGGGCGCCCTTCGGTGTCGGAACCGTCGTGGCTCCGCCTCTGTCAGCCGTTCTTGATGCGGTTCGTCAGCTCGGTCACCTGGTTGTAGATGGAGCGTCGCTCGGCCATCAGATTGCGGATCTTGCGGTCCGCGTGCATCACGGTCGTGTGGTCGCGGCCGCCGAACAGGGCGCCGATCTTCGGCAGCGAGAGGTCCGTCAGCTCGCGGCACAGGTACATGGCGATCTGGCGGGCCGTGACGAGGGCGCGGCCGCGCGAGGTGCCGCACAGGTCCTCGACGGTCAGGCCGAAGTAGTCCGCCGTGGCGCTCATGATGGCCGTCGAGGTGATCTCGGGCGCCGAGTCCTCGCCGCCGGGGATCAGGTCCTTCAGCACGATCTCCGTCAGACCCAGATCCACTGGCTGCCGGTTGAGCGACGCGAACGCCGTCACCCGGATCAGCGCGCCCTCCAGCTCACGGATGTTGCGCGAGATGCGGGACGCGATGAACTCCAGCACCTCCGGCGGGGCGTTGAGCTGCTCCTGCACCGCCTTCTTGCGCAGGATCGCGATCCGTGTCTCCAGTTCGGGCGGCTGGACGTCGGTGATCAGACCCCACTCGAAACGGTTCCTCAGCCGGTCCTCCAGCGTTACCAGTTGCTTGGGCGGCCGGTCGCTGGACAGCACGATCTGCTTGTTGGCGTTGTGGAGCGTGTTGAAGGTGTGGAAGAACTCCTCCTGCGTCGACTCCTTGTCCGCGAGGAACTGGATGTCGTCGACGAGCAGGATGTCCATCTCGCGGTAGCGCTTGCGGAAGCTGTCGCCCTTGCCGTCGCGGATGGAGTTGATGAACTCGTTGGTGAACTCCTCCGAGCTCACGTACCGCACGCGCGTGCCGGGGTACAGGCTGCGCGCGTAGTGCCCGATCGCGTGCAGCAGGTGGGTCTTGCCGAGTCCCGACTCCCCGTAGATGAAGAGGGGGTTGTAGGCCTTGGCCGGGGCCTCGGCGACCGCCACCGCGGCCGCGTGGGCGAAGCGGTTGGAGGCGCCGATGACGAACGTGTCGAAGAGGTACTTCGGGTTCAGCCGCGCGGTGGGCTCCCCGGGGCCGGTCGCCGGCGCGGGCTGCGCGGCGAGTGGGCCGGGGGCGCCGGTGGTGGGCAGGTTGGAGCCGACCGGGCCACCGCGGTGCACACGGCCGGAGCCGGACGGCGGATCGGGCAGGTCCCGGCGGCTGTCGCGCTGGTCGTAGTCGGACCGGGGCTGGTCGTAGTCGGGACGCGGTTTGTCGTAGTCCGGCCGCTGGTTGTAGTCGGAGCGCGGGCCGTCGTAGGACGGGCGCTCCATCGACTGCGGGCGGTAGTCCTGGGACGAGGGGCCGTACGACTCCTGCGTGTACGGCTCCTGCTGGTACGGCTCCTGCGGATAGGGCTCCTGCGACGGTGACGCGTAGGGGTCGCGCTCCGGGAAGCCGAGCCGCTGCTGCTGCCAGCTGTACTCGTCCTGCGCCGGCCGCGGCCAGGCGCCGGGTTCGGGGCGCTGGTACTCCGAGGGGTAGGCGGGGCGCGCGGTCGGGAGCTGGTCCGGGCGGGGCGCGCGGTCGCCCTGGTGCGCGGGGCGCTGTTCGCCGCGGCTCTGGTGGGAGTCGTCGGCGCGGTGACGGCCGTAGCCCTCGTACTGGTTGTCGTACTGGCCGGAGGGAAGCTCCGGCTCCTCGTAGCGAGACTGGGGCCGGGGGGCCGGAGGCGAGGGCGGTGGCGAGGGCTCGCCCGCGGAGTCGTCGACGGTGATCGCGATACGGATCGGGCGTCCGCACTCGCGGCTCAGCGTCTCGCTGACGGCCGGGGCCAACCGGCCCTCCAGTACGCCTTTCGCAAATTCGTTCGGTACGGCGAGCAGAGCGGTGTCGGCGACCAGCGCGAGCGGCTGGCAGCGCCGGATCCAGTGCTCGTCCTTCGCCTCCACACCCTGGACGCGGCCCTCACCGAGAAGCTGCTCGAGTACGCGTGGCCACACTGCGGCAAGATCGGCAGGTACGTCAGCCACAGGGCACGCTCTCTCACGGGTCCCACGAACGTGTGGTTGTGGGACGAGTCGGGATTCAAATGGGGTGGAGCCGAAAGACAGGGGTCAACGGAACGAATCGGAGTTCAGCCACGGTAGTCAGGGCGACGGGTGCGGTTCAAGTTGTTGTCCCCAGCCTGTGGATAGTGTCTCCCGGTGACCACTGGTTTGACCGGATGGCGTAGCCGCGCGTACCGTAACCAGGTCGAGTTGTCGATGGCTGCTGCCGCCTGCCTCCGATGGGCACAGATCGCGTCAGGTGATCGGGAAGCGGTGCACACGGGCGTAACTGCGAGCTACTCGTGGGCGCACGGTGACAGCCAGGACGGCACCCGCCACCACCGATTGATTTCTGGAGCCCCCGAGTGAGCAAGCGCACCTTCCAGCCGAACAACCGTCGTCGTGCCAAGACCCACGGCTTCCGTCTGCGGATGCGTACCCGTGCCGGCCGCGCGATTCTGGCGAACCGCCGCAGCAAGGGTCGCGCCAGCCTGTCCGCCTGATCCCGGTCAGGTCATGCCGTCGTGCTGCCCACCGAGAACCGGCTGAGGCGGCGCGAGGACTTCGCGACCGCGGTACGACGAGGGCGCCGGGCCGGCCGCCCGTCCCTCGTCGTCCATTTTCGTAGCGGTGCCACGGACCCGCACGCGCCTGGGGAGAGCGCTCCCCCGACGCGTGCGGGTTTCGTCGTGAGCAAGGCCGTGGGCGGTGCCGTGGTGCGCAACAAGGTGAAGCGCAGGCTTCGCCATCTGATGCGCGACAGGGTCCTCCTGTTTCCCCCCGGTAGCCTGGTAGTCGTACGAGCGCTGCCCGAGGCGGGCGACGCCGATCACGAACAGCTGGCCCGAGACCTGGATGCCGCCGTTCAGCGGCTGCTGGGAGGGGGCGCACGATGAAGTACCCGCTGCTGGCGCTGATCAAGCTGTACCAGTGGACCATCAGCCCGCTGCTGGGGCCGGTGTGCAAGTACTACCCGTCGTGCTCCCACTACGGCTACCAGGCCATCGACCGGCACGGTGCGATCAAGGGAACGGCACTCACCGCCTGGCGCATCCTGCGGTGCAATCCGTGGTCGCTGGGCGGTGTGGACCATGTCCCGCCGCGCAGGCGTCCGCGGTGGCACGAAATGCTGCGTAACGCCTGGCGTGCACGTAGGGGCGGGCCCTCCGCCGCCTCGGCCACCGAGGGGCAGAATCCTTCGAGCCCGGCCGCAGAGACTCCGTCCCATGCCCAAGGAGCATGATTAGTGGACACGATTGCCAGTCTTTTCAGCTTCATCACGACACCCGTCTCCTGGGTCATCGTCCAGTTCCACACGGTGTACGGCAAGATCTTCGGCCCTGACACCGGCTGGGCCTGGGGCCTGTCGATCGTGTCCCTCGTGATCCTGATCCGTATCTGCCTGATCCCGCTCTTCGTGAAGCAGATCAAGTCGACGCGGGCCATGCAGACGCTCCAGCCCGAGATGAAGAAGATCCAGGAGCGCTACAAGAACGACAAGCAGCGTCAGTCCGAAGAGATGATGAAGCTGTACAAGGAGACGGGCACCAACCCGCTCTCCTCGTGCCTTCCCATCCTGGCGCAGTCCCCGTTCTTCTTCGCCCTGTATCACGTGCTCAACGGCATCGCGACGGGCGACACCATCGGTGTCATCAACGAATCGCTGCTGGCCAGTGCCCGTAAGGCGCACATCTTTGGTGCCCCGCTCGCCGCGAAGTTCAAGGACGGCTCCGCCACCGTCCAGGCGCTGGGTGCCACGGTCACGGATGTGCGAGTCGTCACCGCGGTCATGATCGTCATGATGTCGGCGTCGCAGTTCTACACGCAGCGCCAGCTGATGACGAAGAACGTCGACACCACCGTCAAGACGCCGTTCATGCAGCAGCAGAAGATGCTGATGTACGTCTTCCCGGTCATGTTCGCCGTCTTCGGCATCAACTTCCCGGTCGGTGTCCTCGTCTACTGGCTGACCACCAACGTGTGGACCATGGGCCAGCAGATGTACGTCATCCACAACAACCCGACCCCGGGTTCCAAGGCCCAGGCCGCCTACCTGGAGCGCCTCACCAAGCACGTCACGAGCCACGGCAAGGCCCGCAAGCGCAGCGAGCGCACGATCATCAAGGCGATCGTCGCCAAGGGCCGCGACCGCAATGAGTTCGAGCGCAAGTTCATCAACGGTCTGAACAAGGCGGGCCTCGCGGCCCAGGCCGACGGCTCGGTCATCCAGAGCGAGTCCCAGGCCGCGGTCCAGACCGAGGACGGTTCGACCGCGAGCGCGGCGGCTCCCAAGCGTCAGCAGCCCAAGCGGCAGAGCAAGTCCCAGCGTCAGTCGGGTGCGGCTGCGGCCGGCTCGAAGGCCGCCGATGGCGCCCCGTCGTCGGAGCCGACCTCGCTGACCAAGTCCGACGAGCCTGAGGACGCCAAGCCCGCCGCTCCCGCCAAGAAGCCGGCTGGCGGCGGTACCCGCAGCAAGGCCCAGTCCGGACAGCGCAAGGGTCCGCAGCGGCCCAAGTCCCCGTCCAAGAAGTAAGAAGGAGTCCATCCCGTGACGGAAGGCACCACCTCCGCCGCTGCCGAGGGTGCAGACACCCTGACCCGCCTGGAGCAGGAAGGCGAGATCGCGGCGGACTACCTCGAGGGTCTGCTCGACATCGCCGATCTCGACGGCGATATCGACATGGACGTCGAGGCCGACCGCGCCGCTGTCTCGATCATCAGCGACGCGGGCGGTCGCGACCTGCAGAAGCTGGTCGGTCGGGACGGCGAGGTGCTGGAAGCCCTGCAGGAGCTCACTCGCCTGGCTGTGCACCGGGAGACCGGCGACCGCAGCCGACTGATGCTGGACATCGGCGGATACCGGGCCAAGAAGCGTGCGGAACTCTCCGAGCTGGGCGCCAAGGCCGCCGCCGAGGTGAAGAGCACGGGCGAGTCCGTGAAGCTCCAGCCGATGACACCGTTCGAGCGCAAGGTCGTGCACGACGCGATCAAGGCCGCCGGGCTGCGCAGTGAGTCCGAGGGCGAGGAGCCACAGCGCTTCGTCGTCGTGCTTCCCGCCTGATCGGTCCGTACGTTCCTCCGGCCCCGTCTGTAGAGCAGGCGGGGCCGAACTTTGTCAGCCTGATAGTTCTGATGATCGGCGCCCAGTGCGCTGATGCGGTACGGAAGGACGGTTCCCCGTGACGGAGGCAGCGGAGCTTCCCCCCGCGCCGGAGCAGGCGCGCGAGGTGTTCGGCGATCGCTACGAGGACGCGGTGCGGTACGCCGAGCTGCTCGCTGAGGCGGGTGTGCAGCGCGGTCTCATCGGTCCCCGTGAAGTGCCCCGGTTGTGGGAGCGGCATCTGCTCAACTGCGCGGTCCTCTCGGAGGTCGTTCCCGAGGGCGTGACGGTGTGCGATGTCGGCTCTGGTGCCGGTCTGCCCGGCATTCCTCTGGCCCTCGTCCGCGAGGACCTGAAGATCACGCTGCTGGAGCCGCTGCTGAGGCGTACGACCTTCCTGACGGAGGTCGTGGAGTTGCTGGGGCTGGACCATGTAACGGTCGTGCGGGGCCGTGCCGAGGAGGTCATGGGCAAGCTGACTCCTGTGCATGTGGTGACGGCGCGGGCGGTGGCCCCGCTGGACCGGCTGGCGACGTGGGGTGTCCCGCTGTTGCGTCCCTACGGCGAGATGCTGGCGCTCAAGGGGGACACCGCGGAGGAGGAGCTCAAGGCGGCAGGTACGGCCCTGAGCAAGCTCGGTGCTGTGGGGACCTCCATCCTGCATGTGGGTGAGGGCGTGGTCGACCCGTTGTCCACGGTCGTGAGGGTCGAAGTCGGGGAAAGCCCCGGCGGTGTGCGTTTCGCGGCCAAGCGTGCCAAGGCGGCCCGCACCGGCCGTACGCGGCGGCGTCGCTGATCCGCCCTGACGACGAGACTTACTCCACACAAGCTGTCAAACCTATGCATGCCGGAGTGTCGCGGCAGAACGGGCACGGCTGCCCTGCATCGTGTTTCACGTGAAACGTCGCTCACTGCTGCACGGCATCATCAGCCGGGGCCGCGCCGCGGCCGAACCCCGTGACCGAAAGCCTCTCGGGTCACTCGGAGAGGTAACGGAGTTGTCCACAGAGGTGGATTTCTCCACAGAACAACAGGCCTCACTGGTTCACGACCCCGAAGACATGGGAGGCTCTGTTCATTGCGAGCCTGAAGTCGAGGAGAGTGAATCCTTGCGGTCCGACGCCAACATCGCGGGACCGATGACCGATCCGGTCCCCGGTCCCCGAACCGAGTCGATGGGGGAGGATGTTTCACGTGAAACACCGCCCCCGATGGACGACACTCCGATCGGTCGTGCTGCCCAACTGGCGGTAGAGGCTCTTGGTCGCGCCGGCGAGGGCCTGCCACGGCCCGAGCAGACCCGGATCATGGTCGTTGCCAACCAGAAGGGCGGGGTGGGCAAGACGACGACGACCGTCAATCTTGCCGCCTCGCTGGCTCTGCACGGCGGCCGTGTCCTGGTGGTCGACCTCGACCCCCAGGGCAACGCGTCCACCGCCCTGGGCATCGACCACCACGCCGAAGTCCCGTCCATCTATGACGTCCTGGTCGACAGCAGGCCGCTGGCCGAGGTCGTCCAGCCGGTCCCGGACGTCGAAGGTCTCTTCTGCGCCCCCGCCACCATCGATCTCGCCGGTGCGGAGATCGAGCTGGTGTCCCTGGTGGCACGCGAGAGCCGACTGCAGCGCGCCATCCAGGCGTACGAGCAGCCCTTGGACTACATCCTCATCGACTGTCCACCCTCGCTCGGTCTGCTGACGGTCAACGCGCTCGTGGCCGGTGCGGAGGTCCTCATCCCGATCCAGTGCGAGTACTACGCGCTGGAGGGGCTGGGACAGCTGCTGCGCAACGTCGACCTGGTGCGGGGTCACCTCAACCCCACCTTGCACGTATCGACCATCCTGCTCACCATGTACGACGGCCGGACGCGCCTCGCGTCCCAGGTCGCGGACGAGGTGCGCACCCACTTCGGCGAGGAGGTGCTGCGGACGAGCATTCCCCGCTCGGTCCGTATCTCCGAGGCGCCGAGTTATGGACAGACGGTGCTGACCTACGATCCAGGATCAAGCGGCGCTCTGTCCTACCTTGAGGCGGCGCGAGAGATCGCGTTGAAGGGCGTCGGCGTCAGCTATGACCCGACGCAGGCGCACATCGGCGCACAGAGCAACCAGAGCATGGTGGAGGGGATCCAGTGAGCGAGCGACGGAGGGGTTTGGGTCGTGGTCTCGGCGCACTGATCCCCGCTGCCCCGACGGAGAAGACGCCGACCCCGGCGGCGATGGGGGGCACTGGTTCCGCATCTCCGGCGTCCGTTCCGGTGCTGACGACCGATCGTGGCGTGGCCGCGGCGAAGGTGGCCACGCTGCCGCCTGTTTCACATGAAACCGAGACGCCCTCGGTCAACGGTTATCCGGAGACGCCCGCGCCTCCCATGGGCGCTCACTTCGCGGAGCTCCCTCTCGACTCCATCACGCCGAACCCGCGCCAGCCGCGTGAGGTGTTCGACGAGGACGCGCTGCAGGAGCTGGTCACCTCCATCCAGGAGGTCGGGCTCCTCCAGCCGGTCGTCGTACGCCAGGTCGGTCCCGCCCGCTACGAGCTCATCATGGGCGAGCGGCGCTGGCGGGCCAGTCGTGAGGCCGGCCTGGACGCGATCCCCGCGATCGTACGGGCCACGGAGGACGACAAGCTCCTCCTGGACGCCCTCCTGGAGAACCTCCACCGTGCTCAGCTGAACCCGCTGGAAGAGGCAGCCGCCTACGACCAGTTGCTGAAGGACTTCAACTGCACGCACGACCAGCTGGCGGACCGTATCGGCCGGTCCCGTCCGCAGGTCTCCAACACCTTGCGTCTGCTGAAGCTGTCGCCGTCGGTACAGCGCCGGGTGGCCGCCGGAGTGCTCTCCGCCGGACACGCCCGTGCCCTGCTCTCCGTCGAGGACTCGGAAGAGCAGGACCGGCTGGCCCACCGGATCGTGGCCGAGGGCCTCTCGGTGCGTGCAGTCGAGGAGATCGTGACTCTCATGGGGTCGCGGCCGCAGACCGCTCAGCGCTCCAAGGGGCCGCGTGCCGGCGCTCGGGTCTCTCCTGCACTGAGCGAGCTCGCGACTCGTCTCTCGGATCGTTTCGAGACACGGGTGAAGGTCGATCTGGGGCAGAAGAAGGGCAAGATCACCGTCGAGTTCGCCTCGATGGAGGACCTCGAACGTATCCTCAGCTCCCTCGCCCCCGGTGAAGGACCGGTTCTGCAGAAGAGCCTGCTGGACGGCGAGGGCGAAGAGGCAGAGGACTGAGCCACGGTCGCCAGGGTGACGTCCAGGCGAAGACGGAGAGCGGGTCGTGTCCGGTGTGCCCGGGAACACGGCCCGCTCTTTGCTTTCAGGCGGTATCGATGGAATCACTGGGTGGATACGATGCGACTGGGTGCGGCACATCCGCCCGGCAGTACCTCTGAGGGGAGGCAGGGGCCATGCGAACGATGAGCCGAAGCGGACTGGTGAGCGCGGGCCTGGGACTGGGGGCGGTCGGCGGATTCGTCGGCAGCCTGCTCAGGGAACGGAGCGCTCTGACGGCCGCCCGCGATGCGGCGGGCGAAGGAAGCGAGGAACAGCCTTCATGGGGCGTCGGCTCGTACCGCTCACGCTGGACAACCTTCCGGACCTCCCCCAGCGTTGTCGCTCGTGCGTCTTCTGGGAGTTGGACCCCGTCAGCGGAGAAGCCGCGGTAAATGCGGGAACAGCCGCTCTGGAGAAGGAAGCCTGGATCTCTGCCGTCCTGCTGGACTGGGGATCGTGCGGCCGGCTCGTCTACGTGGACGACGTTCCGGTCGGCTTCGTCCTCTACGCCCCTCCCGCGTATGTTCCTCGCTCGACGGCGTTTCCCACGAGCCCTGTCTCTCCGGACGCCGTCCAGTTGATGACGTCGTTCATCATGCCGGGCTATCAGGGGCAGGGGCTGGGCCGCGTGATGGTGCAGACGGTCGCCAAGGATCTGCTGCGGCGGGGCTTCAAGGCCATCGAGGCCTTCGGTGATGCCCGCTGGAAAGAGCCCGCCTGTCTGCTTCCCGCTGACCATCTCCTCGCCGTGGGCTTCAAGACGGTCAGGCCCCACCCCACGTATCCGAGACTGAGGTTGGAGCTGCGCAGCACGCTCTCCTGGAAGGAAGACGTGGAGATGGCACTGGACCGGCTTCTGGGAGCGGTACAGAAGGAACCGGCGTTGCGTCCTCTGTAACGCGATGGGGCCGACCCTTTCGGGTCGGCCCCATCGCGTTTCACGTGAAACATCACTCGGCGATGAAGTCCTCAAGGTCGCGGACGATCGCGGCCTTCGGCTTGGCACCGACGATGGTCTTGGCGACCTCGCCACCCTGGTACACGTTCAGCGTCGGGATGGACATGACGCCGTACTTGGCGGCCGTACCCGGGTTCTCGTCGATGTTCAGCTTGACGATCTCGATCTTGTCGCCGTACTCGGCGGCGATCGCCTCAAGGGACGGAGCGATCTGACGGCACGGTCCGCACCAGGCGGCCCAGAAGTCCACCAGTACGGGCTTGTCGCTCTTCAGGACGTCCTGCTCGAAGGAATCGTCGGTCACATTCTTCAGGGTGCCGGCCACGGCGGGCTCCTTAACTGGGTTGGTGCGGTGCGGTGGGGCGGGGATGGGGGTCAGACAGCGGTCTTCTCGGGCTCGGCCTTCTCCTCGTCCGCGAGGGCGGCGAGGAAACGCTCGGCGTCGAGAGCAGCGGAGCAGCCGGTGCCGGCCGCGGTGATCGCCTGGCGGTACGTGTGGTCGACCACGTCACCGGCGCCGAAGACACCGGTCAGGTTGGTGCGGGTCGAAGGCGCTTCCACCTTCAGATAGCCCTCGCCGTCCAGTTCGAGCTGGCCCTTGAAGAGCTCGGTGCGCGGGTCGTGGCCGATCGCAATGAACAGGCCGGTGACCGCCAGGTCCGAGAGCTCGCCGGTCTTGAGGTTGCGCAGCTTCAGCCCCGAGAGCTTGGGGTCGCCCTGGATCTCGGCGACCTCGCTGTCCCACACGAACTTGATCTTCGGGTCGGCGAAGGCGCGCTCCTGCATCGCCTTGGAGGCGCGCAGGGTGTCACGGCGGTGGACGATCGTCACGGACTTGGCGAAGCGGGAGAGGAAGGTCGCCTCCTCCATCGCGGTGTCACCGCCGCCGATCACGGCGATGTCCTGGTCCTTGAAGAAGAACCCGTCACACGTGGCACACCACGAGACACCGCGCCCGGAGAGGGCGTCCTCGTTGGGCAGGCCGAGCTTGCGGTGCTGCGAACCGGTGGTGACGATCACGGCCTTCGCCCGGTGGACCGTGCCCGAGGTGTCGGTGACGGTTTTGATCTCGCCGGTCAGGTCGACGCTGACGATGTCGTCCGGGATGAGCTCGGCACCGAAGCGCTCCGCCTGGGCGCGCATGTTGTCCATGAGCTCGGGACCCATGATGCCGTCCTGGAAGCCGGGGAAGTTCTCCACCTCGGTGGTGTTCATCAGCGCGCCACCGGCGGTGACGGCGCCCTCGAACACCAGCGGCTTCAGCGACGCGCGCGCGGTGTAGAGCGCCGCCGTGTAGCCGGCGGGCCCGGAGCCGATGATGATCACGTTACGGACGTCGCTCACGGCTTGGTTCCTCGTCTCTGGACTGCGTCGTCGGACCGGTGGAGCCCCTCGCAGAACTCTCACCCCACCCAACGGATCCTAAGGGGCGCGCATTCCCGGTGTGTCCGGGCACACGGAGAGGTCACACCGTACGCATTGCCACGCAGGACGAAGACGATGCGTGACCGTTCAGGAGTGCGCGTAGGACTGCTTCAGCAGAACCTTCGCGGTGCCCGTCGGTGCGTTCTTCATGCACGAGGCGTCCACGATGTAGGCGGTGATCCGGGTGCTGTCGGAGGGATCACGCAACACGACCAGTAGCGCGTCCGTGCCTTTGTAGACGCCGTCCTTGGTCGCGAGCGGCGAGTCGCTGGTGTGGATGCCCTTCTGGATGCACCGGGGAACCTCGGGCGTCTCCAGGATGCGGGGATCCTTCGAGCCCGGGATGCTCGCCGCGCCCATGCTGGTGTGCGGAGCCTGAGACCCGCCGCTCGCGGTCTTCTTGTCGGTGAGAAGGTCCGAGACCTGCTTCTCCAGTCCGCTCGCGGAGAAGGTGTCGGCGGGGCTGGTCGCCGCGTCGGTCGGCTTGTCGTCGTTCAACGCCGAGAACAGGAAGGAGCCGAATCCCAGTGCGGCGACGGTGAAGACGGCCCCGAGGACGGCAACCTTGCGACGTCCGTTCCTGTTGCGGTCCTTGCGGTCCTTGCGGTCCTTGCGGTCCTTGCGGCCCGGGCCGGTGGTGGACGTGCGGGCGTGTCCCGTCGGACGGTAGGCGGTGGTCGATGTTTCACGTGAAACATGCGCGCTCTCGACCGGCGCCGGTGTGTTCACGGCCTCGGGAGCAGTTGCCTGGAGGAGAGCCTCCGCGGCGAGGGCGGCGTCGATCCTGCCGGCGACATCGGCGGGCATGCGAGGCGGGCCCGGTACGGTGCCGAGCAGGCCACGGATCTCCTCCAGCGACGCGTGAACGTCCGCGCAGAGTTCGCACTCGTCCAGATGCCTTCGCACGTCCGCGGTCTTGGAGGGAGGCAGGACGCCTTCGGTGAGGTCGGAGATCTCCGCGACGTCCGGGTGCCCGGCTGTGTCTGTCGTGGAAGTCACGCTCGCCCACCTCCGCCCTTCACTGCAGCTGAATCGCTTGATCCCGAATCCGGCGGGCCCTGTGATGGAGGTCCCGCTGCGGGTGGGACGGATGTCCCCTGAGTCCGGTTCCGTCCAACGCCCCCTTCTCTGCCGTCTTCGGCGTTTTCCGGCCGCAGATGGGTGAGAAGGGGGAGCAGTCTGGCTCTGCCTCGGGCGCAGCGGCTCTTCACCGTCCCTGTCGGCACATCGAGGATGCGGGCGGCTTCGGCGACGGGGTAGCCCTGCATGTCCACGAGGACGAGGGCGGCGCGCTGGTCGTGCGGGAGCGTGCCGAGGGCCTCCAGGAGCTGGCGGTGGAGGTCGTTGCGCTCCGCGGGCGCCGAGGCGGACTCGTGCGGCTCCAGGAGCTGTTCCAGACGCTCGGTGTCGTCCACGGGAGACGTCTTGCGGGAGGCTGCCTTTCTGGCGCGGTCCAGGCAGGCGTTCACCGTGATCCGGTGCAGCCAGGTCGTGACCGCCGACTGGCCCCGGAAGGTGTGCGCGGCCCGGTAGGCGGACACCAGGGCGTCCTGTACGGCGTCAGCGGCTTCCTCGCGGTCCCCGAGGGTGCGGAGGGCGACGGCCCAGAGCCGATCCCGGTGCCGCCGCACGAGCTCACCGAAGGCGTCGGGGTCGCCCTCCACATGGCGGGCCAGGAGGTCCTGATCGCTGGTGTCGCCGTACGCGGTGTCATCTGCCATCGGACCCCCTCCCCTTGTCTGCGGTGAGCTCTCAGCCGGTGAACTTCACGTTGGTGATGGCCTGCTTGTAGCCGGGGTCGCTGTAATTCGCCGAGTCGGCGCCGGAGTAGGGCAGGGCGGTGAGCCACACCAGGACGTACCGCGATTTCATCGGCTTGCCGACCTTCACCGTGGCCGTGGTGCTTTTCGTGGTCGCCGAACCGATCTTGTCCAGTGAGTCCAGCGACGACGGCGTGAGTGAGTCGGCCGCGTACAGCTCGACCGTGGTGTGGTCGCCGCCGTATCGGAGGGACAGCGTCGCGGCCGACACCTCCTGGGCCGAACCGAGGTCGTAGACGATCCCGACGCCGGGCTTGATCAGTATCTTCGGACCGTCCTTGTAACTGCTGGTCCGCCAGCCCGTCGTCATGCTGCTGTCGTAGGTCAGCTTCACATCACCCGGATGCTGAGCGTCGCCCTCGGCCACGTACTCCGCGGCGCCGTCGATGCTGAGCGTCTTCGTCGGCTTCGGCGCGGTGCGGTTCTTGTCGCCGTCGTCCGTCGTCTGGTTCTGGTTCTCGCCCGATGTGCCGCCCCGGTCCATCAGCGCGTCCGCGAGCTGCCAACTGCCGAGGCCCAGCGCGGCGATGAGGAGGGCGGAGACCGCCCACTTCAGGGCCCGGCCCGTGCGGCTCTGCAGCGGCGGTGGCGGGGCCGGTACGGGCTGGGTGACACCGGGGTGGGGTGCCGGGCGGCCGTATGTGCCCTGTTGGTACGTCGTGCGCTGGTAGTCGGGCGGGGCCGTGAACGCCGGCTCCGGCGGGCGGATGCGGGGCATCTCGCCGATCGCCTTGACCAGTTCCTCGGGTGTCGTGCACGCGGACTCGTGCCGTGAGGCCGTCGCACCGTCGTTGGCGAGCGCCCGCATGGACAGCTCGGACAGCCCGCGGTGGACACCCGCCCGCACCTGGTCGGGTGCGATGAGACCGACGTCCTTGGGCAGGCCGGCCAGACCGTAGGCGTCGCTCTCGTACGGCCACCGCTGGGTGAGCGCCGCGTACAGGAGCGCGCCGATCGCCTCGGTGTCCGTACGCTGCGGAGACTCCGAACTGACGCCTCGCAGCGCGGCGTTCACGGCGAGGCCGCGGATGCGCCACTGCCCGCTCGACGTACGCAGGACCGCGTTGGGGTTCAGCCGCAGGTGCGCGAGCCCCTCGCGGTGGGCCGCGGCCATGGCGGAGGCGACCTGAGTGACCATCTGGTAGGCGTCGTACACCTCCAGCGGGCCCGGCGCGAGGAGGGTGGTCAGCTCGGTCGCGTCGGGCAGCCACTCGTGGACGACGTAGACGAGGTCGTTCTCCTCCACGGCGTCCAGGACCTGGACGAAGCGCGGGTCACCCAGCAGCGCGGAGGAACGGGCCGCGGCCAGGACGGAGCGCGCCCGCGCATGGTCCGCGGGCAGGATGTGCACGCCCACGGCCCGACGCAGTTTCTCGTCGACGGCACGCCAACTGCTGAACCCGTCCAGACGGGTGACGCACTCCTCGAGACGGTAGCGTCTGGCGAGTTTGTGGCCGCTGTGCAGCTCCGGCGGTGACGCCTTGCCAGGACTCTCGGTCCCGCCACTCCCCTGTGCCTCGACGTCTTCCGTGTCCCGCTCCCGGTTCTTGGCCACGCCGTCGGCCGTGGGCTGGTCCGCCTTGGCGGTCAGCGGTTTGTCACCGCTGGTGTCTGCCACGTCGACGGCAGCCGTGCTCCGTTCCGCCACCGTCGTTCCCTGCCTCCCCATTCGTTGCGCGCCATGCGACGCAGAATCCAATTGTGCCCACAGTCCGACGCTATGCACGACACACAGAGGCGGACGATGGTTGTGCGCGTACCCCTGCCTCAGCGCCCCAGACGCCCCCGGACCATGCCGACGAGCGAGTTCAGCTCCTCGATCCGCATCTTGCGCGCGGCGAGGAAGAAGATCCCGAGCAGAACCGCTCCACCCGCGATCAGCGCGGCGAAGGAACCGACGACTCCCTGGCCGATCGAGTGACCGATGGCGTAGCAGGCCGCGCCGCTGAGCAGCGCCGCCGGGACGGAGGCGATGCAGAGTCGGGCGTAGGTCCGCAGGACGCGGTTGCCGTCCAGGTCGCCGCCGAGGCGCTTGCGCAGCCGGTTCCAGGCGACGCCGACACCGATCGCGTAGGCGAGACCGTAGGAGGCGGCCATGCCCGCCACGGCCCAGCGGGGCGGCAGCACCACGTAACACAGGGCCGAGGCGCCCGCGTTGACCGCCGCCACGATGACCGTGTTGTAGAAGGGGGTGCGGGTGTCCTCGTAGGCGTAGAAGGCGCGCAGGACGACGTACTGCACGGAGTAGGGGATCAAGCCGAGGGCGAAGGCCATCAGCATGAAGCCCATGTTCGTGGCCTCGCTGATACCGGAGGAGCCGAAGATCAGCGTGCACATCGGGATGCCGAGGGCGACGAACCCGAAGGCGATCGGCACGATCGCGACGGCAGTGGTGCGCAGGCCCTGGGAGATGTCGTCACGGACTGCGCCGCCGTCCTCCTCGGCCGCCGAGCGGGCCAGGCGCGGCAGCAGAGCCGCCATCAGGGAGACGGTGATGATGGCCTGCGGCAGACCCCAGATGAGTTGGGCATTGGCGTAGGCGGAGAAGCCGGTGCCGTCGACCGGGGAGGCCTTGCCCGCCGCAGTGGACAGCTGCGAGACGACGATCGCGCCGGCCTGGTTGGCCAGGACGAACAGCACGGTCCACTTGGCGAGTGTCACGGCCTTGCCGAGGCCGTGGCCCCGCCAGTCGAAGCGCAGCCGCATCCGGAAGCCGGTCTCGCGCAGGTACGGGATCATCGCCAGCGCCTGGACGACGAGGCCGAGCAGGACGCCGATGCCGAGGAGGCGCTGCCCCTCCGGCGGGATGTTCGAGACCTTCATGCCGGAGTCGGCCGCGGTGCCGTAGACCCACATGAACATGCCGAGCGTCACGATGATGACGATGTTGTTCAGGACCGGGGTCCACATCATCGCGCCGAACTTCCCACGCGCGTTGAGGATCTGCCCCATCACCACGTGGATGCCCATGAAGAAGATGGAGGGCAGGAAGTAGCGGACGAAGGTGATGCCCACCTCGTTGGCCGCCGGGTCGCTGGCCACCGAGTCGGACAGCAGACGGATCAGGAACGGAGCGCCGAGGACCGCGATCCCGGTGAGCACGCCCAGCGCCACCATCACCAGGGTCAGCAGCCGGTTGGCGTACGCCTCGCCGCCGTCCTCGTCCTCCTTCATGGCACGCACGAGCTGCGGTACGAACACGGAGTTGAGGCCGCCACCGACGGTCAGGATGTAGATCATCGTCGGGAGCTGGTAGGCGACCTGGAAGGTGTCACCCAGCAGACCGACACCCAGCGCCGACACGATCAGGGCCGAACGGACGAAGCCGGTCAGGCGCGAGACCATCGTGCCGGCCGCCATCACGGCGCTCGACTTGAGCAAACCTGTGGCCTTTCCGCCCTGCTTCGCGGGGGCCGCGGGAGTTGCGGGCGCCGCCGCAGCCGTCGCAGTACCGAGATTCATGGTCTCGTCGGCCGAAGGCGCAGCCGCCGCGGGAGCCTGGAACTGCGGTGTGGGCGGCGGTCCGCCCGGTCCCGGTACCGACGGGGGATCCGTCGGGCGGCCGCCGCGCTGCTGCTGGTCGCGGAAGAGGTGGGCGAAGGCGTCCGGCTCGTGGCGTTCCTCGCCGGCCTGGCTCACCAGATCGTCGACGCCCACGAACTGGGTGGTGCGAGGGTCGTCGCCGTACGGCAGGTACTGCGTCGGGCCCTCCGGCTCGGGCGCCGGGGTCTGCGCCCACACGTGCGGGTCCGGGGCGTACGGGGACTGGGGCGGCTGGGAGTACAGCGGCTGTTGCGGCTGATGGGTGCCGGGGGGCGGCGGGGGATGCGCGGCACGGTCGTAGAGGGCCTCGGTGACCGGGTCCTGGGCATGGAGGTCCTGAGCCCGGTAGGGGTCCTGGTCGTAGGCGTCCTGGAGGTACATGTCCGCGGGAGCCTGTGGCGGCACCTGGCCATGCTCGGGCGGCGGCCCCTCGGGGCGATCCGAGTTGCCCGCGCCCTGACCGCGATCACCGTCGTACGGCGCGTTCATGGTTACCCCACCTCATCGTCCCGGGCCCACCGGCCACGACATCCTCAACGGTCCACTCTCTCACCCGTGCCGGACGGGTCGGCGCTTTCCGCTGCGGTGTCCGCTGTCAGGTCACTCGGCTGCTCCGGGTCTTCTGCCCCGGTCCCCGTGGCGGCCTCCTCATGGAGACGGTCCTGCGGGCCTTCCGGGTTCTCCGGACCGTCCGCGGCTTCGCCCGCTTCGTCGTCGGGCCCGCTCTGCTCGGCCTCACGGGCGGCCGCGCGCTTGCGCTGGGTGTACATCCGGAATCCTGCCAGCACCAGCAGCAGGACACCGCCTCCGATGACCAGCATCACCGTGGCCGTGAACTCGGTGACCTTCACGTCGAACCTGACGGCCTCGCCGTACGGCTGACCGTCCTCCGTGTACAGCTGGGCGATCACCGAGGCCTTGCCGTTGGCGTTGGCCGTCGTGGTGAACTTCACCGTCTGGCTGTGTCCGCCCGAGACCTCGACCGCCTGCTCGTCGTAGGAGGAGCCACCGATCTCGAGCCGGTTGGGGCTCAGCGAGGTCAGCCGCAGCCTCAGGTGCTCCACTCCCTGCACCAGGTTGTTCTGCACCGTCACGGGGATGGTGGCGCTGCGGCCGGAGAGCTTGGTCTCCGACTTGTCGATCAGGCTGACCTGAGAGATCAGGTCGTCGATATAGGCCTCGACGTCAATGCGGAAGCTGGTCGCCTCGGCTGCGCTGCCCCGCCACGACGTGGACATCCCGCGGTTCATGGCCAGTCCGAAGGGGGTGACGACCCGGGACTGGTCGAAGAGGATCACCTTGAAGTTGTCGAGCTTGTTCTGTGTGCTCGCGATCTGCTGGAAGGCCCACTTCGGCAGCTCCTGCCTGCGCAGCGAGACGGGGTAGGCGGATGCGGCGGGCACCTTGGTGGTGGCCTCGGGGTCGGGCTTGGCCGCGGCCGCCGCCGAGAGCTTCTGGGGCTGTGACCAGTTCCCGCCCTGCAGCGCGGTGATCGCTTCGGCCATGGCGGCGGCCTGACTCGCCGTCGGCATGCGCTGCGGGGCGACGACGATGCTGCGCTGCTTGTCCGTCTGGAGGTCGAGAGCGAGGCTCTGGGCGAGGAACCGCTGGACGGCGAGCGAGGCGGAGGAGGCCCTCGTCAGATCGCCCTGGAAGGCCGTCGACAGCCGTGCGTCGGCGACGACCGCTGTGGTGCCGCCGCCGATGGGACGGGCCGCGGAAGGCGTGTACGACAGTCCGGCGGTCTCCTGGAGGCTGTCGCTGCGGGCGATCAGCTTGTCGGCGCCGGCGGAGGTGGCGACCTTCACGATCGACGGGTCCACCGCGCCGTTCACGGGCCAGGCGAAGTCGGTGCTCGGCGTGACGTGGAGCACGGTCCGTACGGTGGTCGCCGCGACGTCGGTGGCCTCGTCGAGGTGGCTGAGCGAGCCGGTGACGCTCGTGCCGTTGTGGGCCAGGGAAGCGAGGTCGGGATCGGCGAAGGGAAGCGCGACGACCTCCTTGTCCTCCACCGCCTTCTGCAGCTTGGCCAGCCACTGCTTGGCGAGTGCCTGGTGGGTGCCCGGGGTGGTGGTGTCGCCCTCACCCTGGATCCGGTAACTGCGGGTCATCGCGTCGACGGACGCCAGCAGGTCCGGGTCGATCACCCACGTGACGTCCAGGTTCTCGCCCAGCGACAGCATCTGGTCCAGTCGGCCGCCCGCCGAGATCTCCTCGGCGAGGTCGTCGTTGAGGAAGACCGGCGTCTGCTGGGCGTTCGAGCCCGTCTCGGCCGTCATGTGCACGGAGGAGATCAGTGGCCACAGGAACGTCGTCTTCGTCTTCGTGTCCGCCTCGTCGGACTGCCACGGCAGGAAGGTCCGCTGGATGCCCAGCGGCTGATCCCACGACTGTGCGGGAGTCTTGCCCGAGAGGGAGACGGCGAGCTGGTAGACGCCGGCGTCACCGAGGTCCAACTCGTCGACCGGCACGGAGAGGGAGAAGGGCTGGGCCACCCCGGGGGTCAGTTTCGCGAACTTCGCCTCGTACTTGCCGCCGACCTCGGACCCCGTGGCGCCTTGGAGGGAGTCCCTGTCGTTGCTGACGGTGTCGATCGACGAGCGCGTGTTCAGCTCGGGACCCACCTGCAGTCCGACATGAGCGGCGGTGACAACCTGCTTGCCGTTGTTGGTCACCGTCCCCGACACGGTGAGCGTGTCACCGTCCGTAGGCGCACTGGGGCTGAGTGTGTCGATCGCGACGGACACCGACCCGGAGGTGTCGGCGGCCTGAGCGGGTGCCGCGGCGGGAAGCTGGCACAGGCCGGCCACCAGGGGGACCCCTGCGAGCAGGGCCCCTGTGCGCCGCAGCCAGCGGCGGGCAGGTGAGGGACTCGTCCCCTGGAAGTCTGCCGCCTCGGCCACGCGCTCGCCCGTCCCTCGTCGTCGTCAGTGGTCGTCGGAATGTGCGTCCACGCATGGTAACGATGCGCGCTGAGGGGAAGTGCCGCGGACTGCTCCACAAGATCGGGGGACGCCGCCGCACTGTCCCGAATGTGCACGTATAAAGGGGAGCGTGCCCGTGAGCCTCCGGGGCAGACCTTGTGCAGGTTCCGATGGCGAGTCTGTGCACGTTTAATGGAGGCGCCCGTGGAGGTCCGGGCCACGTACCCTCTTCTGTTGTGCCGAACGCCAACGAAGACAACCTCAGTGCCCCGCATCAGGTGCAGGACCGCGCGGTGAACGAACTGCTTGTGGTCGCTCCTGTCGCCGACGACCTCGCCCGCCGCTTCCAGGAGGCCGGGTTCTCACTCGCCCTGGTCGGCGGTTCGGTCCGGGACGCACTGCTCGGCCGGCTCGGCAACGACCTGGACTTCACGACTGACGCCCGTCCCCAGGACGTTCTGAAGATCGTTCGGCCGTGGGCGGACGCCGTGTGGGAGGTCGGGATCGCCTTCGGCACCGTGGGGGCGCAGAAGGACGGCTACCTCATCGAAGTGACCACCTACCGGTCCGAGGCGTACGACCGCACCTCACGCAAGCCCGAGGTGTCGTACGGCGACTCCATCGAGGAGGACCTCGTCCGGCGTGACTTCACCGTGAACGCGATGGCCGTCGCTCTCCCGGAGAAGAAGTTCATCGACCCGCACGGCGGTCTCGACGACCTCGCGGCGCGTGTGCTGCGGACGCCTGGCACTCCGGAGGCGTCCTTCTCGGACGACCCGCTGCGGATGATGCGGGCCGCGCGTTTCGCGGCGCAGCTCGACTTCGAGGTGGCGCCCGAGGTGGTCACCGCGATGACGGAGATGTCCGGACGTCTGGAGATCGTCTCCGCGGAACGGGTGAGGGACGAGCTGAACAAGCTCATCCTGTCCGCCCATCCGCGCAAGGGACTGACGCTGCTGGTCGACACGGGACTCGCTGAGCATGTGCTGCCGGAGCTTCCGGCCCTGCGGTTGGAGAGCGATGAGCACCACCGGCACAAGGATGTCTACGAGCACACGCTGATCGTCCTGGAGCAGGCCATCGCGCTGGAGAAGGAAGGGCCGGACCTCACCCTCCGGCTGTCCGCTCTGCTCCACGACATCGGCAAGCCGCGCACCCGCCGCTTCGAGAAGGACGGCCGGGTCTCGTTCCACCACCACGAAGTGGTCGGAGCGAAGATGACCAAGAAGCGGATGACGGCGCTCAAGTACTCCAACGACCTGGTGAAGGACGTCTCGCGGCTCGTCGAGCTTCATCTGCGTTTCCACGGATACGGCACCGGGGAGTGGACGGACTCGGCGGTTCGCCGCTATGTGCGGGACGCGGGCCCGCTGCTCGACCGACTCCACAAGCTGACCCGTTCGGACTGCACGACCAGGAACAAGCGCAAGGCCGCCGCGCTGTCTCGCGCCTACGACGGTCTGGAGGAGCGGATCTCTCAGCTTCAGGAGCAGGAGGAGCTGGATTCGATCAGGCCCGACCTCGACGGCAACCAGATCATGGAGATCCTCGGCGTGGGACCCGGTCCTGCCGTGGGCCGCGCGTACAAGCACATGCTGGAGCTTCGCCTGGAGAACGGGCCGATGGGGTACGACGAAGCAGTGGCCGCGCTCAAGGAGTGGTGGGCCGCGCAGGACTGAGGCCGTGAAACGGGGTCATGTTTCACGTGAAACATGACCCCGAACGCTTCGTGGGCGGTGTTTCACGTGAAACATCGCCCCTTCATCGTTCCGGCGCCAGCTGCCGTTCCCTCGTCATCGTCACAGCGATCGCTGCGTAAAGCACGGCGACACCGACCACCAGGGGCGCCGAGCGGCCGTCCGGCGGCAGGAGCAGGGCGGCCACGGCTGCGGCTCCGACGAAAGCGATGTTGAACAGGACGTCGTACACGGAGAAGATCCGGCCCCGGAAGCCGTCGTCGACGGACGACTGAACGATCGTGTCCGTTGCGATCTTCGCGCCCTGGGTGATCAGACCCAGCACAAACGCCGCGATGAGCATGGGGGCTGTAGCGAAGGGGAGCCCGAGGACGGGCTCCAGTACCGCGGCGGTTGCCGCGCACACGACGATCCAGCGCTTCGGTCCGAGTTTCCCGGCTGCCCATGGGGTGAGGACCGCGGCGACGAAGAAGCCGGCGCCGGAGATTCCCAGTGCCAGCCCCAGCAGGGCGAGTCCGTCGTCCGGATCAGACGTCAGGGCGTACCGGCAGAGCATCAACACCGTGACGAGCAGAGCGCCGTAACAGAACCGCATGACCGACATCGCGCCGAGTGCCCGGGCGGCTGATCGACGTGCGGGTGCGGTCAGGTGCCGTACACCGGCGGCCAGGTCGCGGGCCGTTCCGGCGAGGGCAGCGTCCAGGCGGGGCTGGATCAACTCACGGTCGGGGCCCAGCAGTTCCGGTGGTATGCGCAGTGCGGCGAGCGCGGCGCACAGATACAGCCCCGCTCCCAGCAGCACCACGGCAGCGTCGGAGTCGGCGACCAGTAGCCGTACGACGAAAGCGAGTCCACCGCCCGCGATCGCAGCGAGCGTTCCGGCGGTCGGGGAAAGGGAGTTGGCGATCACGAGCCGTTCCTCGTCCACGACACGGGGCAGTGCGGCCGAGAGGCCGGACAGGACGAAGCGGTTGACGGCGGTGACGCACAGGGCGGAGACGTAGAACAGCCAGTCCGGGACGTTGCTCAGTATCAGGACGGCCGTCGCGGATGCCAGCAGGGCGCGTACGAGATTGCCGTAGAGGAAGACCTGACGGCGGCGCCAGCGGTCCAGGAGGACGCCGGCGAAAGGGCCCACCAAGGAGTAAGGCAGCAGCAGGACCGCCATCGCGGAGGCGATCGCGGTGGCTGAGGTCTGCTTCTCCGGGGAGAACACGACGTAGGCGGCGAGCGCGATCTGGTACACGCCGTCCGCGCCCTGGGAGAGCAGGCGCACGGAGAGCAGACGCCGGAAGTCCCGGAAGCGGAGAAGGACACGCAGATCGCGGACGACGGACATGGGACACAGCCTCACACACAGCGAGGGTCCCCGGGCGATACAGCCCGGGGACCCTCTGTAGCCCTGGCAGGAGCGTTTTGAGTGAGCCTTAGCGCTCGACTTCACCCTTGATGAACTTCTCGACGTTCTCGCGGGCCTCGTCGTCGAAGTACTGGACCGGCGGGGACTTCATGAAGTAGCTGGAGGCCGACAGGATCGGGCCGCCCACACCGCGGTCCTTGGCGATCTTCGCGGCGCGAACGGCGTCGATGATGACACCGGCGGAGTTCGGGGAGTCCCAGACCTCGAGCTTGTACTCCAGGTTCAGCGGGACGTCACCGAAAGCACGGCCCTCGAGGCGGACGTACGCCCACTTGCGGTCGTCGAGCCAGGCCACGTAGTCCGACGGGCCGATGTGGACGTTCTTCGCGCCCATGTCCCGGTCGGGGATCTGCGAGGTGACGGCCTGCGTCTTGGAGATCTTCTTGGACTCCAGGCGCTCGCGCTCGAGCATGTTCTTGAAGTCCATGTTGCCGCCGACGTTCAGCTGCATGGTGCGGTCCAGGACGACACCGCGGTCCTCGAACAGCTTCGCCATGACGCGGTGCGTGATGGTGGCGCCGACCTGGGACTTGATGTCGTCACCGACGATCGGGACGCCCGCCTCGGTGAACTTGTCCGCCCACTCCTTGGTGCCGGCGATGAAGACCGGGAGGGCGTTGACGAAGGCGACCTTGGCGTCGATGGCGCACTGGGCGTAGAACTTCGCCGCGTCCTCGGAGCCGACGGGCAGGTAGCAGACCAGGACGTCGACCTGCTTGTCCTTGAGGACCTGGACGACGTCGACCGGAGCCTCGGCGGACTCCTCGATCGTCTCGCGGTAGTACTTGCCGAGACCGTCGAGGGTGTGGCCGCGCTGGACGGTGACACCGGTGCTGGGCACGTCGCAGATCTTGATGGTGTTGTTCTCGGACGCTCCGATGGCGTCCGAGAGGTCGAGGCCGACCTTCTTGGCGTCCACGTCGAACGCGGCGACGAACTCGACGTCACTGACGTGGTACTCGCCGAACTGGACGTGCATCAGTCCGGGGACCTTGGCCGCCGGATCGGCGTCCTTGTAGTACTCGACGCCCTGAACCAGCGACGCGGCGCAGTTGCCCACGCCGACGACGGCTACGCGAACCGAACCCATTCCGGTTGCTCCCTGTGTGTACGAGTGAGGCCCTGGCAGGGACCTCACGTGGCGGTGTCGCCGGGCGTATCCGGCCCGGGGGTGTCCCCGGGCCGGGGCAGGACGCCCGGCGCTCCCTCTGTGGTGTCGCGAGTGGGTTCTCCATCGCCGGGGCCCTTCAGGTCCCGGCCGGCCCGCTCGCTCTCGATGAGCTCGTTCAGCCAGCGCACTTCGCGCTCCACGGACTCCATCCCGTGGCGCTGGAGCTCAAGCGTGTAGTCGTCGAGTCGCTCCCGGGTGCGTGCCAACGAGGCACTCATCTTCTCCAGGCGCTCCTCCAGCCGGCTGCGGCGGCCTTCGAGGACTCGCATGCGGACGTCGCGCGAGGTCTGCCCGAAGAAGGCGAAACGAGCGGCGAAGTGCTCGTCCTCGTACGCGTCGGGACCCGTCTGCGAGAGCAGTTCCTCGAAGTGCTCCTTACCTTCCGCCGTCAACCGGTAGACGATCTTGGCGCGACGCCCTGCGAGTGGTGCGGCGAGGGCGTCCTCGGTGGTGTGCCCCGGTTCCTCGATCAACCAGCCGTTGGTGACCAGCGTCTTGAGGCAGGGGTAGAGCGTGCCGTAACTGAACGCACGGAACACGCCCAGTGACGTATTGAGGCGTTTGCGCAGCTCATAGCCGTGCATCGGGGACTCGCGGAGCAGGCCGAGTACGGCGAATTCGAGGATCCCGGAACGCCGGCTCATCGTCGCCTCCTCGTCTCTATCTCGCACCGATGTATCGACTCGATACATCAAGACGATAGAACGCCCTTCCGGAAGCGACAAGTGGGGGGACCGTGAACGGGATCACATCAAGGATTCATGCCGACCAAGTTGCCTGGTTTGGGGTGAACTTCGGAGCTCGGCGGGTTTTGACGGTGCGTAGTCTGTGCGGCATGCACACCACCGGGGACCGAGTGACGCCTGGGGGGCGTCGCTGTCCCGGTGCGGTACGGATGAATGCGGAACCGACCACATCCGTACTTCGGGGGGACCGGAAACCAGCCGCCGTTTCCAGGCGCGCAAAGGTGCGCCTGCCCGAGGAGTAGTCGTTCGATGAGCGAGCACCGTCGCAAACCGCCGCAGCCGCAGGGAGGCGGACGTGCCGCGGCCCGACGCGGCCAGTCCGGCTCGTCCTCCGGCCGCCGTGCGGCTCCGCGAGGCGCCACCGGGTCTCTTGCGGACTCCTATGGGACGAGCTCCCAGGAGTCGGCTTCGTATGGTCCGGGAGGCGAGGAACGTCCGTACGGCAGCCGCGCCGAAGCCCGCCGTGCGTCCCAGAGAAGCGCGGGCGGCGGTGGTCGCCGCAGAGGGGCGGAGCCGGGCCGCGGGAGCCGGCGCGGGGCGCCGACCGGCCGGGGTCGCGCAGCTGAGGCCGGCAAGAAGCGGTATATCGACTATCCGCGCGCGGGCAAGTACGGCGTGGCGCGCTGGGTACCGTCCTGGAAGCTGGTGACGGGCCTGTTCATCGGCTTCATCGGAAGCCTGGTCGCGGTCGCCGGTGTCGGTTACGCGCTCGTGAGCGTTCCCAACATCGCCGAGACCGCGACGTCGCAGAACAACGTCTACTACTGGTCCGACGACACCGAGATGGTCTCCACCGGTGGTGAGACCAACCGCCAGATCGTCAATCTCGCACAGATCCCGAAGGCGATGCAGTACGCCGTCGTGTCGCAGGAGAACAAGACCTTCTACACCGACAGCGGCATCGACCCCAAGGGCATCGCCCGCGCCGTGTTCAACATGGCCAGGGGCGGCAACACGCAGGGTGGCTCCACCATCACCCAGCAGTACGTCAAGAACGCGCTCCTGAACGACCAGTCCCAGACGGTCACGCGCAAGTTCAAGGAGATCTTCATCTCCATCAAGGTGGGCGCCACGGTCAACAAAGACCAGATCATGGCGGAGTACCTGAACTCCGCGTACTACGGACGCAACGCCTACGGCATCCAGGCAGCCGCGCGCGCGTACTTCAACAAGGACGCCAAGGACCTGAACCCGGGCGAATGCGCCTTCCTTTCCGCCATGCTCAAGGGCGCCACGTACTACGACCCGGCGGGCGCGACCTCCATCGACCCGGCCAATGCCAGGCCCCAGGACAACGCCAGGCGGGCCCTGCGGCAGATGCAGGACACCCTGGACAAGATGGTCGAGTACGACCACCTCAGCGCGACCGAGCGGGCGAAGTACACCACGCTCCCCGCCTGGCAGAACCCCCGGTCGAACACGCAGCTCAAGGGACAGATCGGTTACCTGGTCGACCTCGCCAAGGCGTACCTGATCAACAACAAAATCATCAGCGCCGACCAGCTTCAGCAGGGCGGCTACTCGATCTACACGACCTTCGACAAGAAGAAGGTCGGCGAGCTCGAGGCAGCGGTCAAGAAGGTCCGCAAGGAGAACATCGACCCCAAGAAGCGCCCGGACAAGGACACCTATGTCCAGTTCGGCGGGGCGTCGGTGGAACCGGCCACAGGGGCGATCCGGGCCTGCTACGGCGGCGAGGACGCGACCACCCACTTCACCAACAACTGCGACTCGACCGGTGCCCAGGTCGGCTCCACGTTCAAGGCGTTCGTGCTCGCCGCAGCGATGAAGTGGGGAGTGCGCGATCCGGATCTGGGTGAGAGCCAGGCGCAGGACGAGCGCACGGTCGTCAACGCCAAGAGTTTGTTCAGCGGCAAGAACGACCTCAAGATCAGGAACTACGACGGTTCGATCTGGAAGAACGAGAAGGGCAAGGAGTGGAACCAGGAGAACGACGGCAAGCAGTCCTACGGCTCTCCGCCCAAGTACCAGATCGATCTTCGTGAGGCGATGAGGGAGTCGGTGAACTCCGCCTTCGTGCAGCTCGGCATGGACGTCGGTCTGGACAAGGTGAAGGAATCTGCCATGGACGCCGGTCTCAAGGAGGACAGCCTGGCCGGTACGAGCTTCCCGTCCTTCTCCATCGGCATCTCCGACCCCAGCGCGATCCGCATGGCGGGCGCCTACGCCACCTTCGCGGCCAGCGGCAAGCAGAACGAGCCGTACTCCGTCCAGAGGGTCACGAGCAAGGACGGGGACGTCTTCATCCACAAGGCGAAGCCCAAGCAGGCCTTCGAGAAGAAGGTCGCCGACAACGTCACCGACGTCCTCAAGACCGTGGTCGAGGACGGTACGGGTACCAACGCCCAGCTGACCGGCCGTGACGTGGCGGGCAAGACCGGTACCACCGACGGCAACAAGTCCGCCTGGTTCGTCGGGTACACCCCGCAGCTGTCCACGTCGATCACCATGTTCCGGCTGGACGACGACGAGACCAAGAAGAACCGCACGTTCCTGCAGATGTACGGCACGGGTGGCCAGGAGAAGATCCACGGTGCCTCGTTCCCGTCCGAGATCTGGCACGACTACATGGAGCAGGCGCTGAAGGGCGAGGAGTCGATCGACTTCCCGACGCCGCAGCCCATCGGTGAGATCGTCAACGAGGAGCCCAGCCCGACGCCCACTCCGACGCCCAGTGAAACCGAGTCGGCCACCCCGACTCCGACCCCGACGCCCACCCCGACGCTCACCACACCGACGCCCACAGCGACCGAGACCTGCCGGTTCGACTGGCAGTGCGACGACTCGGGCGGTACGGACAACGGTGGCACCGACGGAGGTGTGACCCCGACGCCTACGGCCACATCGACGGAGGGGAACGGCGGCAATACCAACGGCAATGGCAATGGGGGTCTCTTCGGCGGCTCGACCAGGTAGTCATTAGCCTCGCGCTTTCACGAGGCGGGCCGTCCGGCTAGTGATCAAGAAATCGGAAAGTGCCTCTGACCGGCGAGAATTGGGATCGCTGAGATCCTTGTTCCTGCCACGGCCGGAGGCACTTTCCAGGTGAAGAAGCGTATCGGGTCCTACCTGCGTGTCCGCGTCGAAGGCGGCGGCCGCGGCGTCGTCTCGCAGGCCGGGGCTGTGCTGGTGTCGAGACGATCCGCAAGGCCGGCTTGGATACGGCGATATCGGCGGCGCTCGTGCCGTGGCATGAACCGAGGGCGGTGCAGAGCCGGTGGATGTAGCGCTCGCCGCAACGCTGGGCGGGGACTGACTGGCCGATGTGGGCCTGCTGCGAGCTGGGTCGGCCGTGTTCCGGTGGCCTTCAAGCCACGTTCTCCCGACTTATCAGCAAGCCGGCGCCGGGTGGACCGCGGGGCAGGTGATCGTGGACATCGACGGGTTCCTTGTCCTGGCCCACTCCGAGAGGCAGGACGCCGCCGCGACCACCCGCTGATGGGGTTCGTCGACCACGGCCGCGGAGGGTCCGGAGAGCCGGTCGTGGTCCTGGTGCGGCCCGGCTACGCGGGCTCCAACACTGCCGCCGACCACATCGGGGCCACCAGGTTGGCCCTGGACCAGATGCTGAAGCGGTTGCGGCGCGGCCAGCAGACGCTGATCCGCGCCGACCCCGGCGGCGGCACCCGCGAGTTCGTCGCCCGGCTCGCCCAGCGCGGCAGGTGGCTGTCGTACTCGGTCGGGATGACCATCACTGACGCCATCACCAGGCCGTCCTCAAGGTTCCGGCCTCGGCCTGGACCCCGGCCGTGGAACCCGACGGCGACATCCGCGACGGCGCATGCGTGGCCGACCTTGCCAGCGACTGCCGGACGGCTGGCCGAAGGGACTGCGCCTGATCGTGCGCAAGAAACGGCCGCACCCCGGCGCCCAGTTGCGCTTCACTGACGCTGACGGCATGCGCTTGACCTGCCTTCGCCACCAACACGACCAGGAAGGCGATCGCCACCCTCGAACTACAACACCGCCAGCGGGCCCGGGCCGAGGACCGCATCCGCGCTGCCCGCCACGGGGCTGCGCAACCTCCCCCTCCACGACGCCGCACAGAGCCAGATCTGGCTGGAGATCATCCGGATCGCCCTGGACCTGCTGGCCTGGAGGCCCCTGCTCGCGTTGACCGGCTAAGCCCCGCCTGTGGGAGCCCCGCCGCCTGCGGCTTCGGCTGTTCTCCACCGCCGCCCAACTCATCACCACCGGCCGAGCGCTACCTCCGCCTGGCCAAGCACTGGCCCTGGACCGACGGGATCAGCGATGCCCTGGATCGGCTCCACACTCTCCCGAACCCCGGCTGACCAGCACGATCCCCGTCCCTGCGAGCAGCACCAGCCCGACCGGAGCCGTGGAACCCGGCGCACCCTCGACGCGACAACCGGGCCATCAGCCTGCCCAGACTTCGAAAACCCCACCAAAAATCACCGTCAAAGGGGGTCGAGGGTAGCGGCTTTTTTGAATGTAGCCGGTTGCCCAGCCCACCATCAGGGTTGCAACTGGCGGTGTTCCCCGCAATCAAGCAAATAGGGGTCGTCAGCAAGCCGACGACCCCTCACGAAGTGTCCAGCTAGTCGCCCAGGTGGACCATCTGGCGACTATTCGTTGAACTCGCCACTATCGTTGCACGGTTCACCCATGGTGGGGTCCATGAATGCACTAGTCGGGTACTTTCCCCAGCAGATGACGAACGTATAGCTGCCAGAATTACCGATGTTGTAACCCTTGCTGCCGCATCCGCTGTCGCCGCCGTCGGAGACCGTCATGACTCTTTCGTAGCCGGAGGTGGTGAAATACGAATTATAAAAAACCGCACCATACACCCCCTTGCCATCCGCCTGGGTGTCGCAGATCTTGAAGACGTCTCCGTCGTCAATGAAGGTCATGTAGCCATGGCCTATGTCTACGGTCTTGTTTGCGGCAAAGGCCGGACTCGCTGTCGCGACAATCATCGCGGCGGCGCCTGCGGCTCCCGCCGCCATGCGCGTGAGCTTGGAATTAAACATTGCCCCCCCATTTATTGTCCGGTCTATTTGTGAACCGGATCGCGTTGTCGGTTTATGTATGGGACAAGTCTGCCATGAACTCGTCAAAACTTCAATGCAGCCAGGACGGATTCGTGCTCCCGTGTCGGAGCGGCCGTTGGGAATGGGCAACGATTGCTATGTCCCGCAGTTGACCCTGCGCGCCTGAGCGCAATCGCTGTTCGGCGGTATGCCTCACCGGCGAGGCCACCGTCTCCGGGCGCGACATGACAGCTCGGGATCAAACGCCGATTCCAGGTTGAAACAACAGGGGAAGCGACCTCTAATGCAGACTGGAGGCGTTTACCTGGCGTATGCGGAGGGCGCGTGGGGTGACGGCTGATTCCGCCCGTCCACGGGGCCGCCGCACTGACGGTGCGGTGGCCCTCGGCGTACTCCTAGCCTCGTACGGCAGGATGGGCCGCATGCCCAGTGCTGAATCGACGCCAGCGAGCGTGCACGACTCGGACCCAGTGCGTCCGACCAAGGACGACGAGGTCTCCAGGAACGGCAGCGAGTTCATCGGCGGCCCTCTCGGGCGGCGTGCCCTTCTGGGGACCTCTTGGTGGACGCCCGTCCGGGTCATCGCGCTCGTGGCCATCGGCGTGTTCGCGCTCGGCCTGGTCCAGAAGGCGCCCTGCTACAACGGCGGCTGGTTCTTCGGCGCCAGCTCCCAGTACACCCACGCGTGCTACTCGGACATCCCGCACCTCTATCAGGGACGCGGCTTCGCCGACGGACTCGTCCCGTACTTCGACAAGCTTCCCGGTGACATGCAGTATCTCGAATACCCGGTGCTGACCGGTGTGTTCATGGAGGTCGCCGCCTGGCTCACGCCCGGAAGCGGCAGCATTCAGCACCAGGAGCAGTGGTACTGGATGGTCAACGCCGGGATGCTGATGGTCTGCGCGGCCGTCATCGTCGTCTGCGTGAGCCGTACCCACGCCCGCCGCCCCTGGGACGGTCTGCTGGTCGCCCTGGCGCCTGCCTTCGCGCTGACCGCCACCATCAACTGGGACCTGCTGGCGGTCGCTCTGACCGCCTCCGCGATGCTGATGTGGGCGCGGAGCCGCTCGCTCGCCTTCGGAGTCCTCCTGGGGCTCGCCACGGCCGCGAAGCTCTACCCGGTCTTCCTGCTCGGGCCGCTGTTCGTGCTGTGCTGGCGGGCGGGCAAGTGGCGGGACTTCGGCAAGGCCCTGGCCGGCACGGTCGTCTCCTGGCTCGTGGTGAACCTGCCGGTGATGTACTTCGCCTCCGACGGGTGGTCGAAGTTCTACACGTTCAGCAAGGAGCGGGGCGTGGACTTCGGCTCCTTCTGGCTGATCATGGCCCAGAACTCGACGGACCCGCTGAGCACCGAAACCGTCAACGTCCTCGCCACGCTGCTCGTGCTGCTGTGCTGCGTGGGCATCGCGGCGCTGGCCCTCACCGCCCCGCGCCGACCGCGTTTCGCCCAGCTCGCCTTCCTGATCGTCGCTGCGTTCATCCTCACCAACAAGGTCTACTCACCGCAGTACGTCCTGTGGTTGGTGCCGCTGGCCGTGCTGGCCCGGCCGAAGTGGCGGGACTTCCTCATCTGGCAGGCGTGCGAGGTCGCGTACTTCCTGGGTATCTGGATGTACCTCGCGTACACGACCAGCGGCAACGCCCACAAGGGTCTGCCGACCGACGGCTACCACTGGGCCATCGGGCTGCATCTGATGGGCACCGCGTACCTGTGCGCGATGGTCCTGCGCGACATCCTCATGCCAGAACGGGACGTGGTGCGCAGGGCTGGCGACGACGATCCCTCGGGGGGTGTGCTCGACGGAGCCGAGGACGTCTTCGTGCTGGGTCCCGCGGCCCATCCGCCGCGGCACGCGGCCCACTTCGACGGACCGGTGGAGTGGGGCAGCGACAGGGAAGGCACCGACGGTTCGCTCTGAGCGAACAGCACCTGTGTGGCGTACGCCAGTTGGGCCACTCGTGTGAAGGCCGTACACGGAAACCCGTGTACGGCCTTTTCGCGAGCGGTTGTCGAAGCGATCAGCGATCAGCGATCAGCGGTCGACGATCCGGTCGAACTGCGTGGTGGTGTGCCGCAGATGGGCCACCAGCTCCTCGCCGACCTTCGGCTCCGGGGCGTCCGAGGGCACGAACAGGATGGAGACCTGCATGTGCGGCGGTTCGGCGAACCAACGCTGCTTGCCGCCCCAGACGAACGGAGAAAGGTTCCGGTTGACCGTGGCCAGGCCGGCCCGGGCGACCCCCTTGGCGCGTGGCATGACGCCGTGCAGGGCCTTCGGGGCCTCCAGACCCACACCATGTGACGTACCGCCCGCCACGACGACCAGGAAGCCGTCAGAAGCCGCCTTCTGCTGCCGGTAGCCGAAGCGGTCCCCCTTGGAGACGCGGGTGACGTCCAGGACGGCGCCGCGGTACTCCGTGGAGTCGTGGTCCCCGAGCCACAGCCGGGTTCCGATGCGGGCCCGGAAGCGGGTCTGCGGGAACTGCTGCTGCAGCCGGGCGAGGTCCTCGGCCTTGAGGTGGCTGACGAACATGGTGTGCAGCGGCAGCCGGGCCGCGCGCAGCCGGTCCATCCAGCCGATGACCTCCTCGACGGCGTCCGAGCCGTCGGTGCGGTCCAGCGGCAGGTGGATCGCGAATCCTTCGAGGCGCACGTTCTCTATGGCGGCGTGCAACTGCGGCAGTTCCTGCTCACTGATGCCGTGCCGCTTCATCGAGGACATCACCTCGATGACCACGCGGGCGCCCACCAGGCCGTAGACCCCGTCGATGGACGACACCGAGCGGATCACCCGGTCGGGCAGGGGCACGGGTTCCTCGCCCCGTCGGTACGGCGTCAGCACCAGCAGGTCACCGCCGAACCAGTCCTTGATCCGAGCGGCCTCATAGGTCGTGCCGACGGCGAGGACGTCCGAGCCCAGCCGGGTGGCCTCCTCCGCCAGCCGCTCGTGCCCGAAGCCGTAGCCGTTGCCCTTGCAGACCGGGACGAGCCCCGGGAACTGCTCCTGCACGTGCTTGTGGTGCGCACGCCAGCGCGCGGTGTCGACGTAGAGCGTGAGCGCCATGGCCGGACCCGGAACCTTTCTGGTGGCTGCGGTGTATCAGAGGTATGCGAGCTATTGAAGCGAAGAGGGCGACGTCAGCGGCGCGACATGTAGATGTCGAGGGCCTTGTGGAGCAGCTTGTTGAGCGGGAAGTCCCACTCGCCGAGGTACTCGGCGGCCTGGCCGCCCGTGCCCACCTTGAACTGGATCAGACCGAAGAGGTGGTCGGTCTCGTCCAGCGAGTCGGAGATGCCCCGCAGGTCGTAGACGGTCGCGCCGAGCGCGTAGGCGTCACGCAGCATCCGCCACTGCATCGCGTTCGAGGGCCGGACCTCACGGCCGATGTTGTCGGAGGCGCCGTAGGAGTACCAGACGTGGCCGCCGACGATCAGCATCGTCGCCGCCGACAGGTTCACGCCCTCGTGCCGGGCGAAGTACAGCCGCATCCGGTTGGGGTCCTCGCTGTTGAGGGCCGTCCACATGCGCTGGAAGTACGACAGCGGGCGGGGCCGGAAGTGGTCGCGCACCGCCGTGATCTCGTACAACCGCTGCCATTCCTCAAGGTCCTCGTAACCGCCCTGGACGACCTCGACGCCGGCCTTCTCGGCCTTCTTGATGTTGCGGCGCCACAGCTGGTTGAAGTTCTTGTGGACCTCTTCCAGGGAGCGGTTCGCGAGCGGCACCTGGTAGACGTAGCGCGGCTGCACATCACCGAAACCGGCTCCCCCGTCCTCGCCCTGCTGCCAGCCCATGCGGCGCAGCTTGTCGGCGACCTCGAAGGCGCGCGGTTCGATGAAGTCGGCCTCGATGTCGCGCAGGCGCTTCACGTCCGGGTTCTGGATGCCCGCCTTGATGGAGGTGGCCTCCCAGCGCCGGATGATCACCGGCGGACCCATCTTCACGGAGAAGGCACCCTGGTGCTTGAGGTGCGCGAGCATCGGTTCCAGCCACTCGGTCAGATTCGGCGCGAACCAGTTGATGACCGGGCCTTCGGGCAGATAGGCGAGGTAGCGCTTGATCTTGGGCAGCTGCCGGTAGAGGACGAGACCCGCGCCGACGAGTTCGCCGGTCTTGTCGAACCAGCCGAGGCTCTCGGAGCGCCACTCCGCCTTGACGTCTGCCCAGGCCGGAACCTGCATGTGGCTCGCCGACGGCAGGCTCTGGATGTACGCCAGATGCTGCTCGCGACTGATCGTCCTCAGGGTCAGGCTCATTTCGGGGCGCTCCTCGGGCTGGTGTGTCCCCATGGGTACAGGGGCTCCGGCTCTCGCGCCGAAGCCTACTGCGCCTTGAGAGCGCCCTGACTGGGCGTACGGGACCTGCGCCCCGGCTCGTGGGCCGCCGCGGCGTTCCGTGGTGCTTTGGGTGGTGTCGAGCGGACAGTGCCCGTGGCGTCAGCTGATGACTCCACCGAAGAGGCCGCCGTGCGCCATGCCGAGGAAGAAACCGACCGCTGCGGCGCCGAGACCGAGGATCAGTCCGAAGCGCTCTCGGGTCGTCTCCGAGATCCACTGGCCGTACGCACCGGTGAGGATGCCCACCAGACCGGTCCAGGAGCTGAGCAGGTGCAGGTTGTGGAACATCGCCGAGACGAAAGCTGTGATGCCCAGCACCAGGGTCACCGCGAGCAGCGTGTCCTGGAGGGGGTGGGGCTTGCCGTCCGTGGCGAAAAGGCCTCCGGCGGTGTTGGGTCGCATTGCCTGTGCCATAGGGCACCTCCTGCGGAAGACGGCGCACGGTAGCGCCATACACACCCGATGTGTACAGAGTGACCGCCTCCAGGGCCGGATTTCAACCGGAAGCCGGTGTGCGGGTAGTCTGTACCGTCTGCACGGTGTCTGCCCATGTCACGACCGGGACTACCGCGAGGAAGCCCCGATTGTCAGTGGCGGCCGATACCGTTGCGTACGCATCACAACCCTCCTGCCACGGAACGACCGTGGCCGTTGAGTCCAAAGGAGGTGGGTTCCACATGCGTCACTACGAGGTGATGGTCATCCTCGACCCCGATCTGGAGGAGCGCGCTGTCGCCCCCCTGATCGAGAACTTCCTCTCCGTCGTCCGTGAGGGCAACGGAAAGGTCGAGAAGGTCGACACCTGGGGCCGTCGTCGGCTCTCGTACGAGATCAAGAAGAAGCCCGAGGGCATCTACTCGGTCATCGACCTGCAGGCCGAGCCTGCGGTCGTCAAGGAGCTCGACCGCCAGCTGAACCTGAACGAGTCGGTCCTCCGGACCAAGGTCCTCCGCCCCGAGACCCACTGAGCTTCCGCTCAGCTGATCCCGGGATTCGAGTAGCAGCAACCAAGCAGCCAGAGCAGCAAACCCGCCGAGAGGTTCCCCATGGCAGGCGAGACCGTCATCACGGTCGTCGGCAATCTTGTCGATGACCCCGAGCTGCGCTTCACCCCTTCCGGTGCGGCGGTCGCGAAGTTCCGTGTCGCGTCCACCCCCCGCACCTTCGACCGTCAGACGAACGAGTGGAAGGACGGCGAGAGCCTGTTCCTGACCTGCTCGGTCTGGCGTCAGGCGGCGGAGAACGTCGCCGAGTCGCTTCAGCGAGGCATGCGCGTCATCGTGCAGGGCCGGCTGAAGCAGCGGTCCTACGAGGACCGTGAGGGCGTCAAGCGCACGGTCTACGAGCTGGACGTCGAGGAAGTCGGCGCCAGCCTGCGCAGTGCCACGGCCAAGGTCACCAAGACTGCCGGCGGTGCCGGACGTGGTGGCCAGGGCGGTTACAGCGGCGGTGGCGGTGGCGGCCAGGGTGGCGGCGGCTGGGGCGGTGGCCCCGGCGGCGGTCAGCAGGGCGGCGGCGCTCCGGCCGACGACCCCTGGGCGACCGGTGCTCCCGCCGGTGGCAGCCCGGCCGGCGGCCAGGGTGGCGGTGGCTGGGGTGGAAACTCCGGCGGCGGTGGCGGCGGCTACTCGGACGAGCCCCCCTTCTAGGCCTTGGGCCGAGGGGTGGGTCGTACCCACACTTCTTGATCACACAGGAGAAACACCATGGCGAAGCCGCCTGTGCGCAAGCCTAAGAAGAAGGTCTGCGCTTTCTGCAAGGACAAGGTCACGTACGTGGACTACAAGGACACGAACATGCTGCGGAAGTTCATTTCCGACCGCGGCAAGATCCGTGCCCGCCGCGTGACCGGCAACTGCACGCAGCACCAGCGTGACGTCGCCACGGCTGTCAAGAACAGCCGTGAGATGGCGCTGCTGCCCTACACCTCCACCGCGCGATAAGGGAAGGGTGACCGACTAATGAAGATCATCCTCACCCACGAGGTCTCTGGCCTCGGTGCCGCGGGCGACGTCGTCGACGTCAAGGACGGTTACGCTCGCAACTACCTGATCCCGCGGAACTTTGCGATCCGCTGGACCAAGGGCGGCGAGAAGGACGTCGAGCAGATTCGTCGTGCTCGCAAGATCCACGAGATCCAGACCATCGAGCAGGCCAACCAGGTGAAGGCCCAGCTCGAGGGCGTCAAGGTTCGTCTGGCCGTCCGCTCCGGCGACGCCGGTCGTCTCTTCGGTTCTGTCACCCCTGCCGACGTCGCTTCCGCGATCAAGGCTTCCGGTGGCCCCGAGGTCGACAAGCGCCGCATCGAGCTGGGTTCGCCCATCAAGACCCTGGGCTCCCACGAGACGTCTGTGCGTCTGCACCCCGAGGTTGCCGCCAAGGTCAACATCGAGGTCGTCGCGGCCTGACCGCTGCGGTTGTCGTGAGTATTGTGAGAGGGGCCGTGCCTATCAGGTACGGCCCCTCTTGCATGTCCGACCGGTTGTGGAACGCGTGGTGTTTCACGTGAAACGTGACCGCTCACGTTGTTTCACGTGAAACGGTCAGCGGGTCGCGCCGGTGACGATCCAGCGGCCTGATCGGGTGCGCAGCCAGAGCGTCAGCATGCGGATCACCATCATCAGTGTCATCGCTCCCCACAGTGCGGTGAGACCGCCATCCAGTGCCGGGACGAGCAACGCTGCCGGAGCGAAGACAGCCAGGGTGATCAGCATGGCCCAGGCGAGATAGGGTCCGTCGCCCGCTCCCATCAGTACGCCGTCCAGGACGAAGACGACACCGCAGATCGGCTCGGAGAGAGCCACGATCACCAATGCGGGCAGAGCAGTGTCCCTGACCACGGAGTCACTCGTGAACAGGGGAAGGAACAGCGGTCGGGAGAGAACGACCAGCACGCCGAGAGCGACTCCGACCGCGATGCCCCACTCCACCATCCGACGGCATGCCTGGCGGGCGGCTTCGGTGTCGCCGGCGCCCAGATAGCGCCCGATGATGGCCTGCCCGGCGATGGCGATGGCGTCCAGCGCGAAGGCGAGCAGACTCCACAAGGACAGGATGATCTGGTGGGCGGCGATGTCGGCGTCACCGAGGCGAGCTGCGACAGCTGTCGCGATCATCAGGATCGCCCTCAGGGAAAGCGTGCGGACGAGCAGAGGGACACCGGCTTGGGCGGAGGCCCTGACCCCTGCGGCGTCGGGGCGCAAGGAGGCGCCGTGCCTGCGGGCTCCTCGAACGACGACCACGAGATAGGCGGCGGCCATGCCCCACTGGGCGATGACTGTGCCCCAGGCGGAGCCGGCGATGCCGAGGTCGGCGCCATAGACGAGGCCTGCGTTGAGGGCGGCGTTGGCTACAAAGCCGGCGATGGCGACATAGAGCGGAGTCTTGGTGTCCTGCAGTCCGCGGAGTACCCCGGTCGAAGCGAGCACCACCAGCATGGCCGGGATGCCGAGGGCCGAGATCCGTAGATAGGTGGTCGCGTAGGGAGCAGCGGTGTCAGAAGCACCGAAGAGCTCCACGATCGACGGCGCGGTGGGCAGGACGGTGGCGATGACGGCGGCACCGAGCAGCAATGCCAGCCAGATGCCGTCCATACCCTGGCGGATGGCAGCCTGGAGATCACCCGCTCCTACACGTCGGGCGACGGCGGCCGTGGTGGCGTAGGCCAGGAAGACGAAGACGCTGACGGCTGTCGTGAGCAGGGCCGAGGCGATGCCGAGACCGGCGAGTTGGGCGGTGCCCAGATGGCCGACGATCGCGCTGTCGGCCATGACGAAGAGGGGCTCGGCGACGAGCGCGCCGAAGGCCGGAACGGCGAGTGCGACAATCTCGCGGTCGTGTTGTCGCCGGGTGGCCTTGGGGGTCGCGGACGCCTGTGTCATGTGCACCAATCTAATCGTCCACAGGTAAGCGATGCAATGGATGTTAGACCCTTACCTGTGTTCGGGAAGCGCGTACCCGTGTGTACAGTTCGAACTGATCTTGCGCCGACCGGGAAAGTTTTTCTTCTGCACAGCCGGTGGACGGCGAAGGTGCAGGTCAGGGCATCTGTTTGCGGATGGGGTCGAGCTTGTTCACAGGGCTGTCCACCGGGTCGTGCACAGGTTTTGCGGAGTTCTCCACAGCATCCGGGCCGTCGTCCACATGGCCTGTGGATAACCAGATTGGCTGACGGTGCCGACGGGCCTACGGTGGTCCGGCGCCCGCTCCGTCCGTCGGCTTGCAAACCATCACAAAACCGACGCGCCAGAACCGGAGTTGGGCGTCTCATTTGTCAGTGCCGTGCCGTAGAACTGAGAAGCACGGCGAGGTCCGCTCGGCGGACGGGAGGAGGTGGCTCGGTGAGTATTTCCGAGCCCTTGGACGACCCGTGGGCCGACAGCGGTCCCAGTGATCGTCTGCCCTCCTCGCGTCGCCGCGGCGACGGGGGCCGGGGGCGCGACGAGCAGCACGACCGCGGCAGGGACACCGACACCTGGGACGGCGGGGGCACGGCCTTCGAGCGGGTCCCGCCTCAGGACCTGGACGCCGAGCAGTCGGTCCTCGGCGGCATGCTTCTGTCCAAGGACGCCATCGCGGACGTCGTCGAGGTCATCAAGGGCCACGACTTCTACAAGCCCGCCCACGAGACGATCTTCCAGGCGATCCTGGACGTCTACGCCAAGGGCGAGCCGGCCGACCCCATCACGATCGCCGCCGAGCTCACCAAGCGCGGCGAGATCAACAAGGTCGGCGGCGCATCGTATCTGCACACCCTCGTCCAGACCGTTCCGACGGCGGCGAACGCCGAGTACTACGCGGAGATCGTCCACGAGCGGGCGGTCCTGCGGCGCCTGGTCGAGGCAGGGACGCGCATCACCCAGATGGGATATGCGGCCGACGACGACGTCGACGAGATCGTCAACCGCGCCCAGGCCGAGATCTACGCGGTCACCGAGCAGCGCACCAGCGAGGACTATCTGCCGCTCGGCGACATCATGGAAGGTGCGCTCGACGAGATCGAGGCGATCGGCTCGCGCAGTGGCGAGATGACCGGCGTGCCCACCGGCTTCACCGACCTCGACTCGCTCACCAACGGTTTGCACCCGGGCCAGATGATCGTCATCGCGGCCCGTCCCGCCATGGGCAAGTCCACCCTCGCGCTGGACTTCGCCCGCGCGGCCTCGATCAAGCACAACCTGGCCAGCGTCATCTTCTCCCTGGAAATGGGGCGCAACGAGATCGCGATGCGTCTCCTGTCGGCCGAGGCGCGGGTGGCCCTGCACCACATGCGTTCGGGCACCATGACGGACGAGGACTGGACCCGGCTGGCGCGCAGGATGCCCGAGGTGTCCTCAGCGCCGCTCTACATCGACGACTCCCCGAACCTGTCGATGATGGAGATCCGGGCGAAGTGCCGGCGGCTGAAGCAGCGCAACGACATCAAGCTCGTGATCATCGACTATCTGCAGCTGATGCAGGCCGGTGGTTCCAAGCGCTCCGAGAGCCGTCAGCAGGAGGTCTCGGACATGTCCCGTAACCTCAAACTCCTCGCCAAGGAGCTGGAGGTGCCGGTGATCGCGCTCTCGCAGCTCAACCGTGGTCCCGAGCAGCGCACCGACAAGAAGCCCATGGTGTCCGACCTGCGTGAGTCCGGCTCCATCGAGCAGGACGCCGACATGGTGATCCTGCTGCACCGTGAGGACGCCTACGAGAAGGAGTCTCCCCGCGCGGGCGAGGCGGACATCATCGTGGGCAAGCACCGTAACGGCCCGACGGCGACGATCACCGTCGCCTTCCAGGGCCACTACTCGCGCTTCGTGGACATGGCCCAGACCTGATGTCCGCGCTGTAGGGTCTCAGGTTTCGCTGCACAGTCTCACGCTCCGCTTCATATCGGCTGCACTTATGAAGCAGTCGTGAGACAAGCAGATCGCCGCCCTTACCGGCTTCTCCCGCAGAGTACTGACCGACCTCGCCAAGGAGTACGGCATCCCGCTCCGCGACGGCCCGCAGGACTACAAGCCCCTCGGAACCATCGACCGCGACTGGCTCATCGAACAGTACGTTCACCGCCGCCGGACCCTGCCCGATCTCGCCCAGGAGAAGGGCATGAGCACCGCGAACATGGCGAGATGGGCCCCACACCCACAAGAGATCCCCCTCCGAGCCCGCGGCGGAGCCTCCCACGACGCTGCCCTCCGGGCGGGAGACCGCGCCGGCACGAACAACGGGCTTACCGCGTGATGCCCTGATGAGCCCACCAACCGGGACAGGCAGTCCGTGATCCCGCGGACGCCCTTGTTGCTTGCACCCCCGATTGCTTTCCTAGGACCCCTAGGCTAAAACTAGGAGCTCAAGGATCTTAGGAGGGTGCATGGTGCGGGCCGGGCTGACAGCGGAGCGGGTGACAGTCGCGGGCGCAGAGCTGGCGGACGACGTCGGGCTCGACCAGGTGACCATGTCGCAGGTGGCGCGGCGACTGGGCGTGAAGGACGCGAGCCTCTATACGCACGTCCGCAGCTTGGAGGATCTGCGCGGTCGGATCGCCCTGCTGGCGGCGGACGAGAAGACCATCCGCATTGCGGAGGCGACCGCTGGGCGAGCAGGCAAAGACGCGCTCGTCGCCTTCGCGAATGCCTGGCGGGAGTACGCCCACCAGCATCCGGGCCGCTACATGGCAACGCAGACCCCGATCCAGATCGACCCCGAGCTGGCCGCAAAGGCGCCCGGACCACGGCGGGCGGTCGAGCTGACCTACGGCATGCTGCGCGGCTACGGACTGGCCGAGCCGGACCTGACCGACGCGGTCCGGTTGCTGCGCAGCACGTTCCACGGGTTCGTCGCCCTGGAAGCGGCGGGCGGCTTCGCGCACAAGCGTTCGCCGCAGCAGTCCTGGATCCGTGCCCTCGACGCCCTGCACGCCCTCCTGGAGCACTGGCCCCCGTCCCGAGAAGGAGAATCCTCATGACCGACCCGATCATCGGCAGCCTGCGTGTGAACGGCGCGACCTTGCACTACGAAGTGCGAGGCCAGGGCCCGTTCCTGCTGCTGATCCCCGGAGGGACGGGTGGCGCGGCATCCTTCGACGGCATCGCCGAAGACCTGGCCGCCGAATACTCAGTCGCGACCTACGACCCTCGCGGCATGTCCCGCAGCACGCTGGACGACCCCGACGCCGAGCAGCATGTGGCCGAGCACGCCGATGACGCGTTCCGGATGCTGGAACTGCTGTCGCCCGGTGAGCCCGCCCTAGTATTCGGCGCCAGTTCAGGCGCGATCGCCGCCCTGCACCTGCTCACCACCCACCCCGAACGCATCGCACGCGTTGTGGCGCACGAGCCGCCAGTAGTAGAGGTCCTGCCGGACGCGGCTGAACACCGCGCACTCATCGCACACGTGCAGGACACGTTCCGCACCCAAGGGCTCATGCCGGCCATGGCCGTGTTCGCTGCGGGCCTGAAGAAGGACAGCGACACCACCGAGCCGAAGGCCGAGCTCAAACTTCCGCCCCGAGCAGCGGCGCGGGCCGAGCAGACGATGGCCAACCTGCCGTACTTCGTCGGGCGGATCGTGCCCAGCTTCATGTCCTACGCGCCGGACATCCGCCGGCTGGAGGGGCTGTCGGACCGGCTCGTGATCGCCGGTGGCCAGGACTCACGCGGTGAGCTGCCCTACCGCTCGGCCGCTTTCCTGGCCGAGCGTCTCGGCACGGAGCTCCAGCACTTCCCCGGCGGGCACATTGGACTGACCACGCACCCCGCAGAGTTCGGCGAGCTCCTGCGGAAGGCCCTCCGAGCCTCGATCTGAATCGCGCATGACCTGGTCAACTCCGTCGGAGGCGGTCGAAGGAAGTGACACGATCCTGAGACTCAACTCATCCGTCACTGCCTGAGACAGGAGGGAGAACAGCAGGTCACAGCATCGCGCCATATGACAGCGGACCGGAGAACCTACACGCGCCTCGTCGGGTCCGTGCTCGCCGGCGCTCCAGGAGCCGACAGGAGCTCAGCCGGCAGCCGTCGGTCGGCCGTCCACAATCTCCCCGGGGCCAAAGAAGTCGACGTGCGTGTCCCCCACGGGATGGACTGGGGGGATGACGACATCTCAGGAAGAGCTGCTTCCCGGCACGCGCCGGGCGCTGCTGCACCGGATCGCCGTGGCCCAGGCGGAGGGCAGGGCACCCTCACTGGTCGCGGCGGTCGTACGGGACGGGCGGACCGTCTGGCACGGCACGCGCACCTCGGTGGACGGGCACGGCCCGGACGAGAACGTGCAGTACCGCATCGGCTCGATCACCAAGACCTTCACCGCCGTCCTCGTCCTGCGACTGCGTGACGAGGGACTGCTCGACCTCGGCGACCCGCTGGAGAAGTACGTACCGGGCACGGGAGCGGGGGAGGCCACCGTCGCCGAACTCCTCGCCCACACCGGTGGACTGGCTGCCGAGTCCCCGGCGCCCTGGTGGGAACGCACCTCAGGGGCCCTGCGTCCGGAACTCGCCGACGTACTGGGCGAGAATCCCTTCCTGCATCCGGCGGGACGCCTCTTCCACTACTCGAACCCCGGCTACACCCTGCTGGGAGCACTCGTTGAGAAGCTCCGCAGGGCTCCGTGGGAGGAGGTGCTCCGGCGTGAAGTACTTACACCGCTGGGTCTCGACCGTACGAGTGGCCGTCCGGAGGCGCCGCACGCGGGCGGCTGGGCGGTCCATCCCTGGGCCGATGTGATGCTGCCCGAGCCCTCCGAGGATCTCGGACGAATGGCTCCGGCCGGGCAACTCTGGTCCACCACAGCGGACTTGGCGCGCTTCGCTGTCTTCCTGGCGCACGGGGACGACCGGGTGCTGCGCGCGGAGACCGTGCGTGAGATGCGCACGCCCGCCGCGCCGTCCGGGACGGGGGATCTCGCCGACGGTGCCACGTACGGGCTCGGGTTGCAGATCCAGCACCGTGACGGACGGCTGCTTGTGGGCCATTCGGGCTCGCTGCCGGGCTTCCTCGCGAATCTCACGATCAGCGTGGCGGACGATGTCGCCGCGGTGGTACTGGCCAACTGCACCTCTGGCCCGCTGCTGTCCGTCGTAGGGGCCGATCTCGTACGGATCGTCGCGGAGGCCGAGCCCAGGATCCCCGAGCCGTGGCGCCCGATGCGGGAAGCCGATGCGCCCGCACTGGAGTTGGCGGGTCAGTGGTACTGGGGAACGAACGGATTCGCCCTACGGCTGACGGCGGATGGACTCGTCTCGCTGGAGCCTCTGTCGGGCGCAGGCCGGCGCTCACGGTTCCGGGCCAATGCCGACGGCACCTGGACCGGTCTGGAGGGCTATTTCCAAGGGGAGGTCCTCAAGGCCGTACGGCGGCCTGACGGATCCGTGGACCATCTCGACCTCGGCTCGTTCGTGTTCACCCGCCAGCCGTATGACGAGGGGTCTTCCGTGCCGGGTGGAGTGGATTCAGAGGGGTGGCGAGGCATCGGCTAGGTGCCCCTGGCCGGTTGACCGAAGGGCGCCCTGTTTCACGTGAAACAGGGCGCCTTGCCGTGCAGTGAGGAAGCGGCCAGGGCGAGGATCAGAGAGTCAGCTTGAAGCCCACGTGTGAGGCTGTGAAACCGAGGCGTTCGTAGAAGCGATGGGCGTCCGTGCGGGTGTTGTCGGACGTCAGCTGTACCAACTGGCAGTTCTGACGGCGGGATTCCTCGATGGCCCACTCGATGAGCCGGGACCCGAGCCCACTGCCACGCTCGTCGGCGTGGATGCGCACCCCTTCGATGATCGATCTGGTGGCACCGCGCCGCGACAGCCCCGGGACCACGGTGAGCTGCAGCGTGCCGACCACACGATCCCTCCGCGTGGCGACGACCAGATGCTGGTTCGGGTCGGCGGAAAGGCGCTCCAGCGCGGCCAGATAGGGGGCCAGGTCGTCCGGGGACTCACGCTGGGCGCCCAAGGGGTCGTCGGCGAGCATGCCGACGATCGCGGAGACGTCGTCCGTCGTGGCGGGCCGAATGTCGAGTTCTCCCATGTCCGAACCCTATGCGGGGCATTCCTGTGCGGGCACCACAGGTGGGCCGAGGGTCTCCAGGGCTCGTGCGAGGGGGGTGAGTTCGGGGTGGGTGGCGGCTTGGTCGAGGGCTTCTCGGAGAGCCTTCTCGTTGGTGGGGCGGGCTAGTTCGAGGAGGATGCGGCCGGTGTCGGTGACGTCGGTGTAGATGCCGCGGCGGTTGGTGGGGCAGAGGAAGCTCTGGCTGAGGACGGCGGCGTCGGCGACCTGTTTCATCTGCAGGTGTCCGCCCTCGCCGTCGTGCTGGCGGCCCAGGACGTCGAGCAGGGAGTACTCGCGCACGCTGAGGTCGTGGGCGGACTGCAGGGCCTTCTCGATGTGGGCCTCGATCCGTCCGTGCAGCAGGGAGAGCGCGCACCAGCCCTGGGCGACGGCGGTGAGCGAGGGGTCTGTGGCGGTCATGGGGCCTGCCTCCTCTGTCCTACGGCGCCTACCGGGGAGGCAGGAGCGAAACGAGATTACCGTCGCTTGCAAATATAAAGCGTCTGCAATTATTGTGGACGTGCGCAACATGCTCCTGCAATCGTCTGGGAAGGTGTCACCCCCCATGCCGCTCGCGCTTCTGGCCCTCGCGATCGGGGCTTTCGGAATCGGAACGACTGAGTTCGTGATCATGGGGCTGCTGCCCGAGGTCGCGGACGACTTCGGGGTCTCCATCCCCACCGCCGGCTTCCTGGTCACCGGCTACGCGCTCGGTGTCATGCTCGGCGCCCCGCTGATGACCGCCCTCGGCACCAAGATCTCGCGCAAGCGGATGCTGATGCTGCTGATGGGGCTGTTCATCGTCGGGAACCTGCTCTCCGCCCTCGCCCCGGCCTTCACCGTCATGCTGATCGGCCGCGTGGTCGCCTCCCTCGCCCACGGAGCCTTCTTCGGTATCGGCTCGGTCGTCGCCGCCGACCTGGTGGCCCCGGACAAGAAGGCCGGAGCCATCGCGATGATGTTCACCGGCCTGACCGTCGCCAATGTCGTAGGCGTCCCGCTGGGCACGCTGATCGGTCAGAGTGCAGGTTGGCGTCTCACCTTCGCGATCGTCGCGGCCCTCGGCGTCGTCGGCCTGGTCGGCATCGCCAAGCTCGTCCCCGAGATGCCCAGGCCGGAGGGGGTACGCCTGCGTCACGAACTGGCCGCCTTCAAGAACGCCCAGGTGCTGCTCGCCATGGCGATGACCGTCCTCGGCTTCGGCGGTGTCTTCGCCGCCATCACCTACATCGCGCCGATGATGACCCACGTGACCGGCTTCGCCGACGGCTCGGTGACCTGGCTGCTGGTCCTCTTCGGCCTCGGTATGGTCGGCGGCAACCTCGTGGGCGGCAAATACGCCGACCGGGCCCTGATGCCCATGCTGTACGTCTCCCTGGGCGCCCTGGCCGTCGTGCTCGCGCTCTTCACGCTCACCGCGCACCACAAGGTCCTGGCCGGCGTCACGATCGCACTCATCGGCGCCCTGGGCTTCGCGACCGTGCCGCCGCTCCAGAAGCGGGTCCTCGACCAGGCCCACGCGGCCCCCACGCTCGCCTCGGCCGTCAACATCGGCGCCTTCAACCTCGGCAACGCCCTCTCCGCCTGGCTGGGCGGCCTGGTCATCTCGGCCGGCTTCGGCTACACCGCCCCCAACTGGGTGGGCGCAGCCCTGGCCACGGGCGCTCTCCTCCTGGCGTTCCTCTCGGCCCTGCTGGAACGCCGGGACAGCGCTCCCAGCGCCGTGGTCGCAGGGGCGGCACCCGCGGAGCAGCGGACCGCGGTGCGCCACTGAAACACGGTGCACCACTGAAACCATGTGGCCCGCGGCCGGGTACGACGGCGCCGGTTCCCCGAAGCGCGGGGCGCCGGCGCCGTCGTACAGGCGGGCCTCAGAGCGCCGCCACCGTCAGGGGAGCGAACCGCCGACTCCAGTCGCCCGGCAGCTCCGGGATCCCGTACGTCATGACCGAGTTGAGGGCGACCGGCACCAGACCGTGGTCCCTGGCCCAGGCCCGCAGCTCTTCGTGCCGTACGTCGATGTCGGTGCGCAGGGGACGATCCGTACCGGCGGCGAGCGAGGCGAGGAGTGCCTGGGCCGTCTCGGTGTCACGGGCGATCAATGGGCCCACGACATGGGTGTTCATGTTGGGCCAGGCAGCCGCGTATCCGATGATCCGGCCGCTCTCCTCGGCGACGCGGAACTGGTCGGCGAAGGCGGGCAACCGGGTGATGAGGTGCGTGCGATCCGTACCGAGCACCTCCTCGTCGAGCCGGAGAATCGTGGCGAGGTCCTCGGCGGTCGCCGCGCGCGTGTTCACCGCCGAGGTCGGGCCGCCCGGCCTGAAGTGTCCGTGGAGCATCTCCGCCTGGCCGGTGACCTTGAAGCCCAGTTCCTCGTAGAGCGGGCGGCCGTAGGGCGTGGCGTGAAGGGTCAGCGGGGTGGTGCCCATCGCGGAAAGGATGTGCAGCATGAGCCGACGGCCGATGCCCTGTCGGGCGTGCCGTTCGGCGACCAGTACCATCCCGATCGCTCCCAGGTCGGGCTCGCTGTAGGGGCCGTACTCCGTGACCACGCAGGCGGTGACGAGGCCTCCGTCGGGGTCGTCGATGCCGTAGCCCTTTCCGGCCGCGAGGAGGAGGCCCCACTTGTACTCCTCGCGTGGCCACCCCCGGTCCTCGGACAAGTCCGCGCAGGCGTGGAGATCGCGAAGCGTCAGACGACGGATGGGGAGAGCGGCGAGAGAAGGAATCGGCACGCAGCTCAGGCTGTCCGACGGGTGCCCCCGGCGTCCACCTGTTTCCCGGGGTGCGTACGGGCTTTTGGCCATGTCGTGGTCAAGCGCACAGGGCGCGATCAGATACTGGGTGTTTCACGTGAAACATCGGAGAACGACGACCGTCCGGCGATCGGCCGGACGTACCCATGAGGCTTCTCCGGGCTTATGGACCATTAGCCTCACGAACATGGCGAGACTTCATCTCTTCGACCTCGACGGCACTTTGCTGCACGGGAGCAGCGCGCCCGTACAGATTTCCCGGCAACTCGGACTCGAGGCCGAGACGGTGGCACTCGATCAGGCGATCGGGGCCGGGCTGATAGGGCCGCCCGAATACGCGCAGCAGGTCTACGCGCTGTGGGCGTCCCTGACCGAGGCACACGTCGTCGCGGCCTTCGAAGGGGCTCCGTGGCTGGCCCGAATTCGGGAAGTCTGGGCGGAGATCAGGGGACAGGGCGACTATTGCGCGGTCGTATCCCTCTCCCCGTCCTTCTTTGTGGAACGGCTCACCGGTTGGGGAGCTCATGCCGCGTACGGGTCCCGCTTTCCGGCCGTCCCCTTCACCGAGCCTGTAGATCCCGCCGGAGCACTCAGTGCCGCTGCCAAGGTCCTGATCGCGGACCGGCTGTGCGAGCAGTTCGGAGTGACACGGGCCGACTGCGTCGCCTACGGCGACTCATCCTCCGACAAGGACCTGTTCGCCGTGGTGCCGGTCTCGGTGGCGGTCAACGCGGATCATCACCTGTCCGACATCTCAACCCACTCCTATGACGGCATGGATCTGTGGGAAGCGTATGAATTGGTGCGCCATGCCCGGTAATTGGGTCGGCCGGTAGGGTCGACTCCCGTTCCTGTCCCTACGGGAGTGTGACGAGCCCGCGGCCGAGAGCGGGGCAATGCAGCCTAACGGGACGGACAGATCGAAGACCGGCATTCGTGGTTATGCGGCCACGGCGTCTGTACGCGGTGGCACGCTGCAAGGGACCGCGTACAGGGGCTGCATGTAGCCGCTTCGGGCGTGACGTCGAGCGGGAAGACAGCTGTCCGCGGGGGAAAGCAGGACTCTTCCGACAGAGGAAGTGCGCGCAGACCGACCGAAGGATGTTCGAGGCGAGGCACACCATGGACGCTCCGACCGGCATGCCGGCCGACAACGGCACTTCCGGGGACGGGGTCGGCTGGTTCGCTCCACACCATCAGCCGACGGCGGCGCCCGGTGCCGCAGACGAGACGGCAGAGGGAAGCAGGCCGACCGAGCCGCGCCCGGTCGGAAGTCCAGGGGCAGGCACCTCTCCAGCAGCTCCGTCGGCCACTGAAACGGACCCGTCGGCCAAGGCCACGGCGCCGCCGCCCGACGCTTCGGACACAGCGTCACCCGGCACGGAGTCCGGCCGCGCGAAGGCGACTATCGCCGAGGAGATACCCGGCCCGGCCGACGGGGCACAGAGCCCGACACGGACGTACGAGACAGACCCCCTGGCGCAGACACCCCCCTTACCGTGGTCCGCCCCGGCCCAGCCCCCGACGACGCCGGACGAGACCTCTTCCGCACGGGCCCGGGTCCCGGTCCAGCGCTCCTCCTCGCGCCAGGGCACCCTCCCGGCGCTCGACACCACCTCGGCGCCGTTTCCGGGCCTGTCCCCGAGGGACCAGCCGCCCTCCCCGGACGCCGTCCGCATCCGCCGGACCATGGCCGAGGTCGCCCCGGTCGCCGAGAAGGTCACGTCGTACTTCCACGCGCTGCTCTTCGTACGCCACCCCGGTCTGCGCCCGCTGTTCCCCGCCTCCATGGACGCCCAGCGGGACCGCCTGCTCAGGGCGCTGCTGACGGCGGCCGAGCACATCGACAACCCGCCTGTGCTGGTCGACTACCTGCAGAACCTGGGTCGCGGCCATCGCAAGTACGGCACCCGCGCCGAGCACTATCCGGCGGTCGGGGAGTGCCTCATCGGCGCGCTGAGCAAGTACGCCTCCGGCAGTTGGGACAGGGAGACCGAAGCGGCCTGGGTCCGGGCGTACACGACGATCTCGCAGGTGATGATCGACGCGGCGGCCGCGGACGAACTGCGCGCCCCCGCCTGGTGGTTCGCGGAGGTCGTATCGCACGACCTGCGGACCCCGGACGTCGCCGTCGTCACCGTCCGGCCCGACCAGCCCTATCCGTTCCTCGCCGGCCAGTACACAAGCCTGGAGACGCCGTGGTGGCCGCGCATATGGCGGCACTACTCGTTCGCCTCGGCACCCCGCTCCGACGGGCTGCTGTCGTTTCACGTGAAGGCCGTCCCTGCGGGCTGGGTCTCCAACGCTCTGGTGCACCGGGCCCACCCCGGGGACGTCATCCGGCTCGGTCCACCGACCGGGTCCATGACCGTGGACCACACCACCGACAGCGGACTGCTCTGCCTGGGCGGCGGTACCGGCATAGCTCCGATCAAGGCGCTGGTCGAGGACGTGGCTGAACACGGCGCACGACGGTCGGTCGAGGTGTTCTACGGAGCCCGCACCGACCACGGCCTGTACGCCATCGACACGATGCTCAGGCTCCAGCAGTCGCACCCCTGGCTGTCCGTCCGTGCGGTCGTCGACCAGGGGGCTCGTCTTCGGTTCCCGGAGGCCGTACGCGCGTACGGCCCCTGGCACGACTACGACGCCTACCTCTCCGGCCCGCCCGGCATGATCCGCAGCGGTGTGGACACGCTCAGGTCCTTCGGGATCCCGTCGGAACGCATACGCCACGACTCCGTGGAGGAACTCGTCCTGGCCCAGTGACCTCGCGCGAGCTCAGCCCAGGTCCGGTGCGTGCATGGCCCGTACGCCCTCGATGTTGCCGTCCAGATAGTGGCGCAGGGACAGCGGGACCAGGTGGACCGAGGCGATCCCGATGCGGGTGAACGGCACCCGGACGATCTCGTACTCCCCGATGGGCTCGTCCACTTCGGGCCCGTGCCGCAGGGACGGGTTCATCGACTCCAGGTGGCAGACGAAGAAGTGCTGCACCTTCACTCCGGTCGCACCACCGTCGTCGCCGATGTGCTCGACGGTGTCCACGAAGCAGGGCACCACATCGGTGATCTTGGCGCCGAGTTCCTCGTAGACCTCGCGGTGCAGGGCGTCGACGACGGTCGTGTCCGTCGGCTCGACTCCACCGCCGGGAGTCAGCCAGTAGGGATCCATGCCGGGCTTGGTGCGCTTGATCAGGATCAGATCGTCGCCGTCGAGCAGGACGGCACGGGCGGTGCGCTTGACCACGGGTCTTACGGTCATGGGGGGAATGTGGCCCGGATGGTTCCACGTGAAACATCGCGTGCCGTCATCGGTCGCGATCACCGGGCGGAGAACGCGAAACCCCCGCTCAACACCAGTCGGCAGCCGCCCGCAGCAGCCATTCGTGCGCCCGCGCGATATGGGGCATGGCCAGCGTCCCGGTGCGCACCACCAGGAAGTACGTCCGCAGCGGGGGCACGGTGGGCTCGTGGAGCGCGACGACGTCGCCGCGCTCCAGGGCGGCCGCGCACAGATAGCGCGGCAGCACCGCGAGCCCGGCGCCCGCGACCGCGCAGGCGAGTACCGCGCGCAGATCTGGGACGACGACGGTGCCCGGTGCGGCCGGACGGGAATCGAAGACGGAGGCCCAGTAGCGCGAGACGAAGGGCAGCGACTCGTGCACCTCGACCACGGGGACGTCCTCGAACGCGGGGGCGCGCTTGACCCCGGGAACGGTCTTGACGCCGGGAACGGTCTTGACCGCTTCCCCTGAGCCGAGCTGGTCGGCCCAGGTCGGGGCGGCGACCAGGACGTGCTCCTCGTCGCAGAGCGTGCTCGCGGTGAGCAGCGCACCCCGTGGACGGGCCGTGCTGATGGCCAGATCGTGATGTCCGGCGGCCAGACCCTCCAGGGTCTCCTCGGCGTTCCCGAAGGAGGCCCGCAGGGCGAAGCCCTGGCCGTCCTCGCCGGTCAGCTCGGTGAGCGCGGGCAGCGCCCGCTCGGCGGTGAACTCGGGTGGCCCCGCGAGATGCAGCGTGCGCAGGGAGGACTCGTCGTCCAGGCCGGTCTCGGTGATCTCCACCAGGGCGTCGAGATGGGGGGCGGCCTTGTGGGCGAGTTCGTCACCGATGGTCGTGGGGGTCACGCCGCGGGCCTGCCGTAAGAACAGGGGCCTGCCCAACTGCCGTTCCAGGGTACGGATCTGCGAGGTGACGGCCGGCTGCGACAGCCCGAGCAGGGCGGCGGCGCGGGTGAAGGAACCGGCCCGGTGCACCGTCACGAAGGTGCGCAGCAAGGCCAGATCCATGGTGACGTCCCCCTCCCGAGCCCTGCCCCGGTCCCTGACTCGGCCCGGGGCAGGGGCCCAACTATAAATATGTCGATAGGCCCCTGTCGCTACTGTGATTGGACACTGACACAGAGTCAACTAGCCTGGTTCGCGCGGTTCTTGGCGCGCGGGAACCGGGGCGGTCCGAGCCACGAGGGGGGAGGCTCGGACCGTCCGTCGTACGTATCCGGACATGGCGCGTGTCCGGAAAACCGCTGCTGAACGGGTCAGTCGGCCGACTCCTCCAGCGCACGCAGCACATCCGCCACCAGGTCCTCGGGATCCTCCGCCCCGACCGAGAAGCGGATGAATCCCGCCGGCACGTCGTCGCCGCCCCAGCGCCGACGCCGCTCGGCCGTGGAGCGCACCCCGCCGAAGCTCGTCGCGTCGTCCACCAGCCGCAGGGCGTCGAGGAATCGGTCGGCACGCGTGTGCGTGGGCAGCGTGAAGGACACCACGCATCCATAGCGGCGCATCTGCTGCGACGCGATCTTGTGCGAGGGGTCGTCGGGCAGCCCCGGATAGCGCAGCCCGGTCACCTCCGGCCGCTTCCGCAGCGCCTCGGCGAGCACGAGCGCGGTCGCGTTCTGCCGGTCGACCCGCATCTGGAGGGTGGCGATCGACCGGTGGGCGAGCCAGGCCTCCATGGGCCCGGCGATCGCTCCGACGATCTTCCTCCAGCGGCGGACGGCGTTCATGGCCTCGCCCTCGCGTCCGGTGACGTACCCGAGGAGGACGTCTCCGTGCCCCGTGAGCTGCTTGGTGCCGCTGGCCACGGAGAAGTCCGCGCCGAGCTCCAGCGGGCGCTGTCCGAGCGGGGTGGCGAGCGTGTTGTCGACGGCGACGAGCGCACCACGCGCGTGGGCCGCCTCGACGAGCCGCCGGATGTCGCACACGTCGAGGCCGGGGTTGGACGGGCTCTCGATCCACAGCAGCCGCGCGCCGTCGAGGACGTCGAGCTGGGCGTCGCCACCGGTCGGAGCGGTGCGCACCTCGATGCCGTACGCCTCCAGTTGGGCGCGGATCAGCGGCAGAACCTGGTACCCGTCACTGGGCAGGACGACCGTGTCCCCGGCCCGCAGCTGCGAGAAGAGTACGGCGGAGATGGCGGCCATGCCCGAGGCGAAGACCAGTGTCTCCACTCCGTCCTGCCCCGGCGCCTCCAGCTCGCCGATGGCGCGCTCCAGCAGGCTCCAGCTGGGGTTCGTGTCGCGGCCGTAGGTGTACGGGCCGTCGACCTCGCCGGGCAGATGGAAGTGGGCGGCGAAGGCCGGACCGGGCAGGGTCGGTTCGTTCTTGACCGCCTCGGGCAGTCCCGCCCGTACCGCGCGCGTGCCCTCCCCCTGGTCCGCAGCCCTGTCGCTCATGCCACCCGTCCTTCCGTCCGCTCGCGCACCTCGGCGAGCAGACCCTCGCTCGCCGCCTCCACCATCTCAAGGCACTCCTCGAAGCCGTCCAGGCCCCCGTAGTACGGGTCCGGAACGTCCAGCTCATCGCCCGCGGCGGGGTCGTACGAACGCAGCAGCCGTACCTTCCCGGCGTCCTCCGGCGTGGGCGCGAGGCGTCGCAGGGCCCTCAGGTGGCCGGCGTCGAGGGCGATCACCAGGTCGAGGCGGGAGAACCAGGACGGCTGGAACTGCCGGGCCGTATGGGCGCCGTCGTAGCCGTGCTCCTCCAGGACGGACACGGTGCGCGGGTCGGCGCCGTCGCCCTCGTGCCAGCCGCCCGTACCGGCACTGTCCACCTCGACCAGGCCCTCAAGGCCGGCTTCCGCCACGCGGGCGCGGAAGACCGACTCGGCCATCGGGGAACGGCAGATGTTGCCCGTGCAGACGAAACAGACGCGATAGGACATGCTTCCTCAGTCCTCGTCGGGCAGGACCATGTGCAGGGCCCAGGACACGATCGAGATGATCAGGCCGCCCAGCACGGCCGTCCAGAACCCCTCGACGTGGAAACTCAGGTCGAGCTTGTCGGCGAGCCACGAGGTCAGCAGCAGCATCAGCGCGTTGACGATCAGTGTGAACAGGCCGAGCGTCAGGATGAACAGCGGGAAGGTGAGCACCTGCACGATGGGCTTGACCAGGAAGTTCACCAGACCGAAGACCAGGGCGACGACGATCAGCGTCAAGACCTTCTTGCCGGTGCTGCCACCGGTCAGGGTGATCTTGTCGAGCAGCCAGACGGCGACTGCAAGAGCACCCGCGTTGGCGATCGTCTTGACTAGGAAATTCTTCATGTGTCTGATCGTGACAGAAGAGATCGGTTACGGGCACTGACGAGGGCGGACCAAGTCGATGAAGGCATTCCGGTTGGATGAACTGGAGGCGGAGCGCGCCGCCAACGACGGCGCCTACCTCCAGTTCCTGCGTGAGCGGAACATGTCGGTCGGCCTGTACGCGCTCGACGCGGGCGCGCAGGACCCGCAGCAGCCGCACCACCAGGACGAGGTCTACTTCGTGGTCAGCGGACGCGCGGCGATCACCGTGGGCATGGAGACCACCCAGGTGGCGCGCGGCAGCGTGGTGTACGTACCGGCTGGTGTCGCCCACAAGTTCCACCACATCAGCGAGGACCTCAGGGTCATGGTGGTGTTCTCTCCCCCCGAGAGCTGACCCGCGGTCTCGGGGTTCCCTAGGGGATCAGTCAGGGGAGGACAAGGGATGCGAGGCCCCCGCAGCGGCACCTCCCGGCCCTAGCATCGAGTGCAGGACATTGGTGGATCCGGTACCAGAGGGGCCGGACAGTGCCGGACTGCAGAGAGGTAAGTGCGATGGGAGAGATCTTCGCGGGGATGCCGTGGTGGGTGAAGTGGATCGCGGTGCCGGTCATCGCCCTGGTCGTGTTCGGCGGGCTGATAGCCACGGTCGTCGGCTTCGTCATCGGCCTGCTCTTCAAGCTGCTGGTCTTCGTGGCCCTGGTCGGCGGTCTCGTCTACGTCGTACGGAAGTTCATGTCGAGCTCCTCTTCGCGCAGCGACTGGTAAGCATCGGGAGCGGGCGGGGCGACCGGTAACAGGAATGCCCCGTTCCCTCGGGCGAGGGAAGTTTTCCGGACAGGCCGTATACGTGCGGTGGCAGACCGTTAAAGTCCGGAACTCGACGCGGGGACGACCCCGCGAGCGGAGTACACCCCCTCCCGTGTTCCCCGCACGGGCTGCCCCCTCGCGCCCCGGGAGTAACCCTTGGCCACGGTTGACACCGCACCCGCACAGATCGACGCCCGCGCGACGAAGCCTCCGACACGACCGACGGCTCCGACACAGCCGACGGCTTCGGTACGGCCGAACGCTCCAGGAGGCCCGGTAGCCGCTGTCCAGCCCGTCGGCCCCGCCCAGCCGGTGGGCCCCACGCAGCCGACGGCTCCGGGTGAGCCGGCAGCTCCGGTACGGGCGTCAGCGCCGGTCCGGCCATCCGGGCCCGTACGGTCATCCGGGCCCGCCCAATCGACGGCTCCGGTACGGGCGTCGGCTCCCGTGCAGCCCACCACTTCCGTACGGCCGTCCGCCCCCGTCCAGCCGCCCGCGGCGCCCTCCGCCGAACCTCCCGAGCAGGCGCACTCCGGCACCCTGATCGGGTCCGTCCAACGCGCGATGCGCCTGCTCGAATCCGTCGCGGAGCACGAGTACGGAGCCCCTGCCAAACAACTCGCCCGCGAGACCGGGCTGGCACTCCCCACGGCGTACCACCTGCTGCGCACCCTGGTGCACGAGGGCTATCTGCGCCGCGACAAGGGCCTGTTCTTCCTCGGAGAGGCGGCTGAGCGGCTGAGCAGCAGCGGAGCCGAGCAGAAACGTCGCAGCACCGTCGTCGACGCGCTTGCGCACTGGCGCGACCTGATCGGCGTGCCGGTGTACTACGCCCAGTACCGCGACGGCGAGATCGACGTCCTCTGTGTCTCCGACAGCCCCGGAAACCCGGCGGTCGAGGAGTGGGCCGACTTTCGCGAGACCGGGCACGCACACGCCATCGGGCAGTGCCTGCTCGCCCAACTCGACGACGAGAGCCGGCGCGACCACCTCGACCGGTACCCCGTGCAGTCCATCACGCCGTACACCGTGCGCGACGGCCACAGTCTGCTCCGGCGTCTCGAACGGACCGCGCGGATGGGACCGGTGATCGAACGTCAGGAGTACGCACTGGGGACGGTGTGCGCGGCGATTCCGATCACGGTGGGTAACGCCGCGTCAACGATGGCCATCTCATTGCCCGCTCATCAGGCAGACCGATTGATGACCGCCACCCAGCAATTGCAAGCGGAAATCGGGCGTTTGATGGGATCGCTCGCGATCTCTATCAGTATCTGAAAACTCACTCCTTGTGATCTGTCGTACACGTTCAGCAAGATGCCACCAGTGTCAGAGGGATCATTTCGGCCGACGAAGGCAGATGACGGGGTAGGCGATGCGCGAGACCGTACAGGCAGAGGTCATGATGAGCTTTCTCGTGTCCGAGGAGCTCTCCTTTCGCATTCCCGTGGAGCTGCGCTACGAGGCCTGCGATCCGTACGCGGTCCGGCTGACCTTCCATCTCCCGGGCGACGCCCCGGTGACCTGGGCTTTCGGCCGCGAGCTGCTGATCGACGGGGTGGGGCGGCCCTGCGGGGAGGGTGATGTACGGGTCTCACCGGCCGGCTCCGACCTGCTGGGCGATGTACTGATCCGGCTTCAGGTCGGCGGCGACCAGGCCCTGTTCCGCTCGTCAACGGCGCCGATCATCGCGTTCCTCGATCGCACGGACAAGTTGGTGCCGCTGGGCCAGGAGGCCGCGCTGGCCGATTTCGACACCCACCTCGACGAGGCGCTGGACCGGATCCTGGCGGAGGAGCAGAGCGCGGGCTGACAGCTTGCGGTGGTGAGGTGGCGGAACGCTTCAGCGCGGGATGGGAGCGTGCAGGAACGCTTCTGCCGGGTCGGAATCAGAGAGGAGGACAGGGCTGAGCCGGCTCGCTGGTGAAGTGCGCGGTGGGAACCATGGGAACGACCGGGTGGCGGGTCGCTCCGCGTTCGGGGCTGCTCGGCGCACCCTTCTGCGGCAGGCGGGCCTCATCATGGGAGCCGGGAGCCGGGAGCCGGGAGCCGGGAGCCGGGAGCCGGGAGCCGCGAGCCGAAAGTGGGGAGCCGGTAACTCGGAACCGGAGCCTGGGATCAGGGAGACGGGAGCTCCGCCCCGCCCCTGCCTCCCTGCCCCCTGCCTCCAGGCCCCCTCTCACCGCCTGCGCCGCCGCCCCTTCCCACCACGTCCAACCGCCGGGCGACTGCCGGCGGTCCCCGCGCTCGCACTCGTCGCCGGTACGGGCGTGGACGCGCCCGTACCCGCCGCCCCCGTACCCGCCGCCCCCGTCCCCGGTCGGTCGGCCGAGACCACCAGGGCCGCGAGGACCGTGGTGACCGGTACCGAGGCGACGAGGCCGATCGAGCCGACCAGCGTGCGCACGATCTCCTCCGCCACCAGCTCGCTGGTGGCCACGGTCCCCACGCTGGACTGAGCGATGGAGAAGAGCAGCAGCAGTGGCAGCGCGGCACCGGCGTAGGCGAGGACGAGGGTGTTGACGACGGACGCGATGTGGTCGCGGCCGATCCGGATGCCCGCGCGGTACAGCCCACGCCAGCCCATCGTCGGGTTGGCCTCGTGCAGTTCCCAGACCGCCGAGGTCTGGGTGACGGTCACGTCGTCGAGGACACCGAGCGAGCCGATGATGACGCCGGCCAGCAGCAGACCGCTCATGTCGATCGACGGGAACAGCCCGTGGATGAGCCCGGTGTTGTCATCCGTGTTCCCCGTCAGCGCCGCCCAGTTGATGAACAACGAGCCGAGGACGCCGATCAGCACCAGGGAGATCAGCGTGCCGAGGACCGCCACGGAGGTTCTGGCCGACAGACCGTGGCACATGTAGAGGGCGATCAGCATGATGGCGCTCGATCCGACCACCGCCACGAGCAGCGGGTTCGAGCCCTGGAGGATCGCGGGCAGGACGAAGAAGTTCAGCAGCAGGAAGCTGACGGCCAGCGCGATCAGCGCCATGACACCGCGCATTCGCCCGACGACCACAACGGCGAGCGCGAAGATGCCGGCGAGCAGCGCCATCGGGAACCCGCGGTCCACGTCGGTGACCGAGTACTGCAGGTCCCTGGGCGCGGAGGGCTCGTACGCGACCACGACCTTCTGGCCCTCGTGCAACTGCCGCGACTGGTCCGGCTGGACGATCTCCGTGAAGGTGCGGCCCTTGTCCTTGCCGGTGTCGACCCGGATCGTCGCCTTCTTGCAGCTGCCGTTCGCCTGCTGCTCGGCGGACGAGCCCTCGGCGGTCGAGGTGTCCCCGGTCGGGGTCTCCCCCGAGGCGTTCACCGACTTGCAGCTGACGCTCACGACCTTGCTGACCGTCGCGTGCTGGGTCTGCCGGTCGAAGCCGACCCCGGTGCGTTCGTGCGCGGGGGCGCCACCGGGCCACAGCACCGCGAGTCCCACCACCACGGCTACCCCGAACGGGATGAGGATCGCCGCGATGACCTTGCGCAGGTGCTTGGAGACGGGAGTTGCCGGCCCGTGGCTGTGACTGTGCGAGTGGCCGTGCCCACCGCCGGAGCCGGGCCCGCTCTCATGTCCGTGCCCGTGCCCGTGCCCGTCACCGGAACCATGCCCGTCACCGGAACCATGCCCGTCACCGGAACCATGCCCGTCTCCGGAGCCATGCCCGTCACCCGAGCCGCCGCCGTAGCCGTCACCGTCATGGCCCCCGCCATCACCAAAACCGCCGCCGCCACCCGGACCACCACCGCCTTGGACACCGTGGCTCACACCCTGACCGTGGCCATAGCCATGACCACCGCCATGCCCGCCACTGTGCTCACGCTCGCGCTCGTGCCAGCCGCCGGCCCCGCCGGCCCCGTCGGCCCCGCCGTCTCCGAAGCCACCACGGGAACCGCTGCCGGGGCCGTGCCCAGGGCCGTTTCCGGAACCCGGCCGGCGCGGAGGCTCGGAGGGCGGGTACGGGGGCTGATGCGTCGTGGTCACCGCCCGATCATCGCAAGAACGAAAGGGGCCCTCTGTTCACCGCGCCCGAATTGACGCTAGCGTGGAGCCACCTTTGTACACGCGGGAGCTCGGAGCACCGGGCTGAGAGGGCGCTGACCTCCGTCCCAGCGATGTTTCACGTGGAACGTCATCTCAAGCGAGTGACGTTCCCCACGAAACGTCGGCAGACGGAAGCCGCTGCGTCGACCGCCGAACCTGTTACCGGGTAATGCCGGCGTAGGGAGTAGGTCTCATGACCATCAAGGACGCGCGCACGCCTGCCTCCGAGCAGAACGACGAGCAGAACGACCAGCTCGACACGGAGGCCGGGAAGTCCATCGGCTGGCACAAGGCGTACGTCGAGGGCTCGCGCCCCGATCTGCGGGTGCCGGTCCGTCAGGTGCACCTCACCAACGGGCAGTCGGTCACGCTGTACGACACCTCGGGCCCGTACACCGATCCGCTCACCGAGACGGACGTCCGCCGGGGCCTTGTGCCGCTGCGGGAGAACTGGATCATCGCCCGGGGGGACACCGAGGAGTACGCGGGCCGTCCCGTGCGCCCCGAGGACGACGGGATCAAGCACACCTCACCACGGGGCGGCCTCCGCAATCTCGACGCGGTCTTCCCGGGGCGGCCCCGCCAGCCGCGCCGCAGCCGTGACGGCAAGGCGGTCACCCAGCTCGCCTATGCCCGACGCGGTGAGATCACACCGGAGATGGAGTACGTGGCCATCCGGGAGAACGTCTCTCCCGAGGTGGTCCGCGAGGAGATCGCGGCGGGGCGCGCGGTGCTGCCGGCGAACGTCAACCACCCGGAGATCGAGCCGATGATCATCGGCAAGCGGTTCCTGGTGAAGGTCAACGCCAACATCGGCAACTCGGCGGTGACGTCCTCCATCGAGGAGGAGGTCGAGAAGATGACCTGGGCGACCCGCTGGGGCGCCGACACGGTCATGGACCTCTCCACCGGCCGCAATATCCACACCACCCGCGAGTGGGTGCTGCGCAACTCCCCCGTCCCCATCGGCACGGTGCCGCTCTACCAGGCGCTGGAGAAGGTCGACGGCCGCGCCGAGGAGCTGACCTGGGAGATCTACAAGGACACGGTCATCGAGCAGGCCGAGCAGGGCGTGGACTACATGACGGTCCACGCGGGCGTGCGCCTGCCGTACGTACCGCTGACGGCCAACCGCAAGACCGGCATCGTCTCGCGCGGCGGCTCGATCATGGCGGCGTGGTGCCTCGCGCACCACAAGGAGTCGTTCCTGTACGAGAACTTCGAGGAACTGTGCGAGATCCTCGCCGCCTACGACGTCACGTACTCGCTGGGCGACGGCCTCCGGCCCGGCTCGATCGCGGACGCCAACGACGAGGCGCAGTTCGCGGAGTTGCGCACACTGGGGGAACTCAACCGGATCGCGAAGCGTTTCAACGTACAGACCATGATCGAGGGCCCGGGTCACGTCCCGATGCACAAGATCAAGGAGAACATCGACCTTCAGCAGGAGATCTGCGATGAAGCTCCGTTCTATACGCTCGGCCCGCTGACCACCGACGTCGCGCCGGCCTACGACCACATCACCTCCGGTATCGGCGCCGCCATGATCGCCTGGTGGGGTACCGCGATGCTCTGCTACGTCACGCCCAAGGAGCACCTGGGCCTGCCCAACCGGGACGACGTCAAGACGGGTGTCATCACCTACAAGATCGCCGCCCACGCGGCGGACCTCGCCAAGGGACACCCAGGCGCCCAGGAGTGGGACGACGCCCTCTCCGACGCCCGTTTCGAGTTCCGCTGGGAGGACCAGTTCAACCTGGCTCTCGACCCCGACACGGCCCGGGAGTTCCACGACGAGACCCTCCCGGCCGAACCGGCCAAGACGGCTCACTTCTGCTCCATGTGCGGGCCGAAGTTCTGCTCGATGAAGATCTCCCAGGACATCCGCCGACGCCACGGCGACGGTCAGGAGGAGATCGAGGAGGGCATGGCCCAGAAGTCGAAGGAGTTCGCGGCGGCGGGCAACCGGGTGTACCTCCCGATCGCCGACTGACGCGGGCGAACCGTCGGCGGGCGGTCCGCGGGCAGGTCTTCGGCTTGCGCTCCCCGGGATGGGGGCGCAAGCCGAGGGGCTGTGCCGGGTGTTGTCATTCCGGCTGGTGTTCCGGCCCCCCGAAGTCCGGGCTGGTGTAGTCCGGGCTGGTGAAGCTCGGGCGGGCACCGGAGGCTCCGTCGTCCGGGCTGCTGAAGCCCGGGCGGTCGTAGCCGAGGCTGGGCATCCTGTTGGTCGGTGCGGGCGGGGCGGGCGGTGCCGTGTGGTGCAGTGCGGCGGTGCCGGGGTCGGCCAGGGCCTCTCTGAGGAAGGGGAGGAGGCCGCGTGCCAGCAGGGCCTCGCGCCAGGCGTCCCTGGCCCGTGCCACCTCCTCGCTCAGCTCGCCGTACTCCGCGTCCGGCGAGGGCCGGTTGCGCAGGGCGGTGATCAGCAGGCCGCCGGCGGCGACCAGGATCGCTGCCGCGGTCAGGGCACCGAACACCCAGCCGATAGTGATCATGGCGTGGGCGAACGCCGGCGGTGGGCTGAGCATCTGGAGGATGTATCCCACGAGCAGGAAGATCGCCGCGGCGATTCCGGCCAGGACAGGCGTCAGAACGGCGGCGACGGCGACGGCGCCCGCACCGGCGGTCTCGGCGACCTCTCCCATGGTGGTGGCGAGCCCCATCGCACCCGTGCCGGACTCGGCGGGACCGGGTTCGTGCACGGACGACAGGGTGGACGGCGTCGCCGGGCGGCGCTGTTCCTCGCGGACCTTCACATAGTGCTGGTACTCGGTCGCCGCGGCCGCCGTGATGAGTGCGGTGGCGTTGAGCGCCATGGTGCGCAGCTGTTCGGGATTCAGCCGCTGTCCGACCGCGGCCAGTTCGGGACGGTGTGGTGCGGAGCGCAGCGCCTCATCGAGGATCCGCTCGTACTCCTGGCGGTCCTCGCTGTGCAGGTGCTGCGGAACGCTGTTCATGTGCATCCCCCGATGCTCCGTAGGGCTTGGGGCTCGCATGCCAACGAGCCGTCGGGCAGAAACGGAGGGGAGCCTGCTACGGATAAGCAGATGGTAGAGCGGGCACGGCACAGGGTGACAGGGGGTTTCCAGAAATTGGCCTCTGGCCTGCGCGGTCGACGGTCACTCCGTCGTGGGGGAACGACTGCCCTGTGAAAGCTCAGACATCCAGGGGCAGTTGCTGGACCAGCAGCTTTCCGGCCATGGTCACCCCGCCGTCCATCGCGATGGCCAGTCCGTCGGCGTAGACGTGCGGTCCCTCGACCACCGGACCGGATTCCTCCTTGTCGTCCTCGGAGCCCACCTCGCCGAGCAGATAGGGGATCGGGCTGTGGCCGTGGACGATGCGGGTGCCGCCGTACGTGTCGAGCAGGGACCGTACATGGTCGGCGCCGCCCTCGTCGCGGAAGGAGAAGCGCTTGGTGAGCTTGCGGAACAGGTCCCACACCTCGTCCGCGTCATTGCGCGTGAGGGTCTCGCGGACGGTGTCGTTGACTGCCTCGATCGAGTCGCCGTAGTCGAGATAGGCGGTGGTGTCGGAGTGCACGAGCAGATGGCCGTCGACCTCCTCGACGGCGTCGAGGCGGGCCATCCACTGCAGGTGGTGGTCCTGGAGGCGGTCCATGTCGGTCTTCTGCCCGCCGTTGAGCAGCCAGGCCGCCTGGAAGGTGGCGGTGCCCGCGCCGGAGTTGACGGGGGTGTCGCCGAACCGCTTGGCGCCGAGCAGCAGCAGCTCGTGGTTGCCCATGAGCGCCTTGCAGTAGCCGCCGGCCGCGGCGGCCTCCGCGGACAGTCGCATCACGAGGTCGATGACGCCGATGCCGTCGGGCCCGCGGTCGGTGAAGTCGCCGAGGAACCACAGCCGGGCGGTGCCGGCGCTCCAGTTGCCCGCGGCGTCGACCAGGCCCTTCTCGTGGAGTGCGGCCATCAGTTCGTCGAGGTAGCCGTGGACGTCGCCGACGACGTACAGCGGGCCGGGACCGTCCTCCGCGCGCTCGGCGGGATCGGCGGCCGCCTGGAGCCCGTCACCGTGGTCGATGACGGGCAGGTCCTGCTCGGTGGGGGTGTACCCCTCCGGGTAGGCCTCCTCGTGGGCCGGGACGACGTCGCCGGGGTGTGCGCTGTGGGCGTACGGACCGGTCTCGTTGACGTACGCGGGCACCCGGAAGTCGCGCAGCACCGCTGCGCGCTCCACCTCGGGTCCCTGACCGGCCCCCTGAGTCATCAGACCCCTCCACCATCGCGCCGCATCTGCACCGCTTCGGACTGCCTGGTCGCAGCGGCCCGCGGTGTCGTGGGCCCATCATAGGAATGCGGATCGCGCCGTGTGATGACCCAGGGGTGGTGAATCGGAGCAAGACTCCTGTTCGCTGTGGCATTCGCCCCGATTGCGCCGGGCTTCGCCCCTCGCCCGGCCACTCTGCGGCTACTGCTCCTCGGGCGACCGCGGCGGGCTGACCGTCGTACGCGGGGCCCGCCGCTGGGACGAGGTGCGCACGATCAGCTCCGTCGGTATCACCTGCTCGACCGGTTGGTCCGATTCGACCCCTTCGATGGCGTCGATGAGGAGCTGGATCACAGCCGTGCCGATGCGGCGGGGCTTGAGGGAGAGCGTGGTGACGGGCGGTTCGGTGCTGGCGTACACGGTGGACTCGCTGCAGCAGACGATCAGCAGGTCGTCCGGGACGCGCAGGCCGTAGCGGCGGGCGGCGGCCAGCAGGTCGGTGCCGTTCGGGTCGAACAGGCCGTAGACGGCGTCAGGTCGGTCCGGGCGGGCGAGCAGCCGGTCGGCGGCGACGGCGCCCGCGCACGGATCGTGGGCCGGGTAGGCCTCGTAGACCGGATCCTGGCCCACCCGCTCGCACCAGCGCAGATACGCGGTGGTCGACAGATGGGTGTAGGTGTCCGTCGTCGTCCCGGTCAGCAGGCCGATACGGCGCGCGCCGGCGTCGGCGAGATGGTCGAGGATGCCGAGGACGGCGGCCTCGTGGTCGTTGTCGACCCAGGCGGTGACCGGGAGCGCGCCGGCCGGGCGTCCGTCGGAGACCACCGGTAGGCCCTGCCGGACCAGTTCGCTGACGACCGGGTCCTGGTCGGACGGGTCGATGACCACGGTGCCGTCCAGGGCGACGTTCGACCACACGTCGTGGCGCGAGGTGGCCGGGAGGATGACGAGGGCGTAGCCGCGGGCGAGCGCGGCCGAGGTGGCGGCCCGCGCCATCTCGGCGAAGTACGCGAACTCGGTGAAGGTGAAAGGTTCATCCCCGTACGTCGTCACGGTCAGGCCGATGAGTCCCGACTTACCCGTACGGAGGGTTCTGGCGGCGGCCGAGGGCCGGTAGCCCAACCGGTCGGCGACCTCCCTGACATGGCGGCGGGTGGCGTCCGGGAGCCTGCCCTTGCCGTTGAGGGCGTCGGAGACGGTCGTGATGGAGACTCCGGCGGCGGCGGCCACGTCTCTGATGCCCGCCCGGCCCGGCCGACTGCCTCGACGTGAGGTTTCCGCGCGGCTCACCTGGTGCTTCCCTGCTGCTGTCATGGCGAGCCGATAGTAGGGCTCATGCGGTGGGGTAGGGCGGACGCATATGCACGCGTTGACAGGCACGTTTCTGCAAGGTCATTTGATGCCAACTACCTTTGAAACAAAGACAGTTAAACGATCCAATGGCACTACGTGACTTGTCGGCACGCATGAGCCTGCCAAGTCCCCGATGTTTCGAAGAGGTCTCAACTCACCTGCACGGGTGATGCGCGCTACGGCGTGAGCCACCGGCGCATAGATATATGTGACCGCGCCCCCTGATTCGTCTGCCTTCGTACGGTGATGCCCCTGATGCCTGTGGGGCTGATGAGGTTCGTTCTCACCTGTACGCAGCGGGGCCCAATCCTCATAAGGTGAGCAGTATTGGAGCCGGCTGCCGGAGTCGGCCGCCATGTGTCGGTGGTCACGAGGAGGACTGCGGTGAGCGAGACAAGCCCCAAGCTGCGCGCCGAGCTGGAGGGTATCCCCACGTACAAGCCGGGCAAGCCCGCCGCTGCCGGTGGTCCGGTGGCCTACAAGCTGTCCTCCAACGAGAACCCCTATCCGCCGCTGCCTGGCGTGCTGGAGACCGTGACGGCCGCGGTCTCCTCCTTCAACCGCTACCCCGACATGGCCTGCACGGGCCTGATGAACGAGCTGTCCGAGCGCTTCGGCGTCCCGCTCTCCCATCTGGCCACCGGCACCGGTTCGGTCGGCGTCGCCCAGCAACTGATCCAGGCGACCTCGGGACCGGGCGACGAGGTGATCTACGCCTGGCGGTCCTTCGAGGCGTACCCGATCATCACGCAGATCAGCGGTGCCACCTCGGTGCGGGTGCCGCTGACGGCGGGTGATGTGCACGACCTGGACGCGATGGCCGACGCGATCACCGAACGGACCCGGCTGATCTTCGTCTGCAACCCCAACAACCCGACGGGCACGGTCGTGCGGCGGGCCGAGCTGGAACGGTTCCTCGACCGGGTGCCGAGTGACGTGCTGGTGGTGCTGGACGAGGCCTACCGCGAGTTCATCCGTGACCCCGAGGTGCCGGACGGCGTGGAGCTGTACCGCACGCGGCCGAACGTCTGTGTGCTGCGTACCTTCTCCAAGGCGTACGGCCTGGCGGGCCTCAGGGTCGGCTTCGCGATCGCCCATGAGCCGGTGGCCGCGGCGCTGCGCAAGACGGCCGTGCCCTTCGGAGTGAGCCAGCTCGCCCAGGAGGCGGCGATCGCCTCGCTGCGGGCCGAGGACGAACTGCTCGGCCGGGTCGGATCGCTGGTCTGTGAGCGCAACCGTGTGGTGGAGGGGCTGCGGGCCCAGGGCTGGACGGTGCCCGAGACCCAGGCCAACTTCGTCTGGCTGCGGCTGGGGGAGCGCACCGTCGACTTCGCGGCGGCATGCGAGCAGCACGGTGTGGTCGTGCGCCCCTTCGTGGGCGAGGGTGTGCGCGTGACGGTCGGGGAGGCCGAGGCGAACGACATCTTCCTGAAGGCGGCGGAGGGCTTCCGCAAGGAGCTCTAGCTCACACCGGCCGGGCGTCTGCGCTGCTCAGGGCCGGATCACAGGGGGGTTCCCGGCGGTAATCGGGACCCCCCTTCTGTTATCGAAAAGAGGTGCGGCATACTAGCTTGTGAATGTGAACGCTTTCACAAGCGTGTGAGTAAGGAGCGGCACCGTGGACCTGGCTCTGGCGCCGGAGACCCTGGCGCGATGGCAGTTCGGCATCACCACCGTCTACCACTTCCTCTTCGTCCCTCTGACGATCTCGCTCGCCGCCCTCACGGCCGGACTGCAGACCGCCTGGGTGCGCACGGAGAAGGAGAAGTACCTCAAGGCCACCAAGTTCTGGGGCAAGCTCTTCCTGATCAACATCGCGATGGGTGTGGTCACCGGCATCGTGCAGGAGTTCCAGTTCGGCATGAACTGGTCCGACTACTCGCGGTTCGTCGGCGACGTCTTCGGTGCCCCGCTCGCCTTCGAGGCCCTGATCGCCTTCTTCTTCGAGTCCACCTTCATCGGCCTGTGGATCTTCGGCTGGGACAAGCTGCCCAAGAAGATCCACCTGGCCTGCATCTGGATGGTCTCGATCGGCACGATCCTGTCGGCGTACTTCATCCTCGCGGCCAACTCATGGATGCAGCACCCCGTCGGCTACCGGATCAACAAGGAGAAGGGCCGGGCCGAGCTCACCGACTTCTGGGCCGTGCTGACCCAGAACACCGCGCTCACCCAGGTCTTCCACACCATGTCGGCCGCCTTCCTGACCGGTGGCGCCTTCATGGTCGGCATCGCGGCCTTCCATCTGTTCCGCAAGAAGCACATCGCGGTGATGAAGACCTCGCTGCGCCTCGGCCTGGTCACCGTGGTCGTCGCCGGCATGCTCACCGCGATCAGCGGTGACACGCTCGGCAAGGTCATGTTCAAGCAGCAGCCGATGAAGATGGCGGCCGCCGAGGCGCTGTGGGACGGCCAGGACTCCGCACCCTTCTCGATCTTCGCCTACGGCGACGTGGAGAAGGGCCACAACACCGTGGCCATCGAGATCCCGGGCCTGCTGTCCTTCCTCGCCGACGACGACTTCACCTCGTTCGTCCCCGGCATCAACGACGTCAACAAGGCCGAGCAGGAGAAGTACGGGCCGGGCGACTACCGGCCCAACATCCCGGTCACCTTCTGGGCGTTCCGCTGGATGATCGGCTTCGGCATGGCGTCCTTCGCCATCGGCCTCGCCGGACTCTGGCTGACCCGCAAGAAGTTCATGCTCCCGCAGCACCTGAGGGTCGCCGACGACGAGGTGCCGCATCTGGTCCTCTTCAAGAACAAGGCCCTCAGCCCCAAGCTCGGCAGGCTCTACTGGCTCGTGGCGATCTGGACCCTGGGCTTCCCCCTGATCGCCAACTCCTGGGGCTGGATCTTCACCGAGATGGGCCGCCAGCCCTGGGTCGTCTACGGCGTCCTGCAGACCCGGCACGCGGTCTCCCCCGGCGTCTCCCAGGCCGAGGTCCTCATCTCGATGCTGGTCTTCACGGCGCTGTACGCCATCCTCGCCGTCGTCGAGGTCAAGCTGCTCGTGAAGTACGTCAAGGCCGGGCCGCCCGAGCTCACCGAGGCCGACCTCAACCCGCCCACGAAGATCGGCGGCGACACGCGTGACGCCGACAAGCCGATGGCCTTCTCGTACTAGGCCGAGGGAGATCGAGTCATGGAACTTCACGACGTCTGGTTCGTGCTCATCGCCGTCCTGTGGACCGGCTACTTCTTCCTGGAGGGCTTCGACTTCGGGGTCGGCGTCCTCACCAAGCTGCTCGCCCGCGACCGGACCGAGAAGCGCGTCCTGATCAACACCATCGGGCCTGTGTGGGACGGCAACGAGGTGTGGCTGCTGACGGCGGGCGGCGCGACCTTCGCCGCCTTTCCCGACTGGTACGCCACACTCTTCTCCGGCTTCTACCTGCCGCTGCTGGTCATCCTGGTCTGCCTGATCGTGCGGGGAGTCGCCTTCGAGTACCGGGCCAAGCGGCCCGAGGAGAACTGGCAGCGCAACTGGGAGACCGCGATCTTCTGGACCTCGCTCATCCCCGCGTTCCTGTGGGGCGTGGCCTTTGGCAACATCGTGCACGGGGTGAAGATCGACCAGCACTTCGAGTACGTCGGCACCCTCTGGGACCTGCTCAACCCGTACGCCCTGCTCGGTGGCCTGGTGACGCTGACGCTGTTCACCTTCCACGGCACGGTGTTCACGGCCCTGAAGACCGTCGGGGAGATCCGGGAGCGGGCACGGAAGCTGGCGACCCGGGTCGGTCTGGTGACCGCCGGTCTGGCACTGCTCTTCCTGCTCTGGACCCAGCTCGACAAGGGCGACGGCAAGAGCCTGGTCGCCATGGTCGTGGCGGTCGCCGCGCTGGTAGCCGCGCTGGCGGCGAACAGGGCCGGACGGGAAGGCTGGTCGTTCGCGTTGTCCGGTATCACCATCGTGGCCGTGGTCGCGATGTTCTTCCTGACGCTGTTCCCGAACGTCATGCCGTCCACGCTGAACGCGGACTGGAGCCTGACGGTCACCAACGCTTCGTCGAGCCCCTACACCCTGAAGATCATGACGTGGCTGGCGGCCATCGCCACCCCCCTCGTGCTGCTCTACCAGGGCTGGACCTACTGGGTGTTCCGTAAGCGCATCGGCACCCAGCACATCGCTGAGACCGCGCACTGAGGTGTGTTTCACGTGAAACCAATCGACCCGCGTCTGCTCCGGTACGCCCGGGCCACCCGCCTCTTCCTGGTGGCAGTGGTCGGCCTGGGCGGTCTCGGGGCCCTGCTGCTCATCGCCCAGGCGATGCTCATCGCCGAGATCGTGGTCGGCGCGTTCCAGCACGGTCTCGCGGTCTCTGAACTCCGTACTCCCCTGCTGCTGTTGGCAGCCGTCGCTGTCGGCCGTGGACTCGTCTCCTGGCTCACCGAGCTCGCCGCGCACCGAGCGAGCGCGGCGGTGAAGTCGGAGCTGCGGGGGAGGCTCCTGGAACGGGCCACGGCTCTGGGGCCCGGGTGGCTGAGCGGGCAGCGGACGGGTTCCCTGGTCGCCCTCGCCACCAGAGGGGTCGACGCCCTCGACGACTACTTCTCGCGCTATCTCCCGCAGTTGGGCCTTGCGGTGGTCGTGCCGGTGGCGGTGCTGGCGCGGATCGTGACCGAGGACTGGGTCTCGGCGGCCATCATCGTCGGGACCCTGCCCCTCATCCCGGTCTTCATGGTGCTCATCGGCTGGGCCACACAGTCCCGGATGGACCGTCAGTGGCAGCTGCTGTCCCGGCTGTCGGGGCATTTCCTGGATGTCGTCGCAGGTCTGCCCACCCTGAAGGTCTTCGGCCGGGCCAAGGCGCAGGCCGAGTCGATCCGGCGTATCACCGGCGAGTACCGGCAGGCGACCATGCGAACGCTGCGGATCGCCTTCATCTCCTCCTTCGCCCTGGAACTGCTGGCGACGCTCTCGGTGGCGCTGGTCGCCGTCACGATCGGAATGCGTCTCGTCCACGGCGAGATGCACTTGTACGACGGCCTCGTCATCCTCATCCTGGCCCCCGAGGCGTATCTGCCTCTGCGGCAGGTGGGGGCGCAGTATCACGCGGCGGCGGAGGGACTGGCGGCCGCCGAGGAGATCTTCACGGTGCTGGAGACGCCGGTACCGGCGTCGGGCACCGCCGCGGTATCCGCTGGTGCGCTGGCCTTCGAGGGCGTCACGGTCAGGTACCCCGGGCGCTCGGGGGACGCCGTCACGGACGTGTCCTTCGAGGTCGCGCCCGGGGAGACGGTCGCGCTGGTCGGGCCCAGCGGGGCGGGCAAGTCGACCCTGCTGAACGTCCTGCTGGGATTCGTGCGGCCGACCGGGGGGCGGGTGCGCATCGGGGGAGCCGATCTCACCGAGGTCGATCTGCAGGAGTGGCGGTCACACGTCGCATGGGTGCCGCAGCGGCCGCAGCTGTTCGCCGGGACGATCGCCGAGAACGTACGGCTGGCCCGGCCCGACGCCGACGACAGCGCGGTACGGCGGGCATTGGGGGACGCGGGCGCCCTGGAGTTCGTCGATGCCCTTCCGCTGGGGGCCGACACCGGGCTCGGCGAGGACGGGGCCGGCCTGTCCGCCGGGCAGCGGCAACGGCTCTCGCTGGCCCGGGCGTTCCTCGCGGACCGGCCGGTACTGCTCCTCGACGAACCGACGGCGGCGCTCGACGGAGCCACCGAGGCGGAGGTCGTGGCGGCGGTCCGGCGGCTGGCGGACGGGCGGACGGTCCTGCTGGTGGTGCACCGGCCGGCGTTGCTCGGGGTGGCGGACCGGGTCGTGCGGCTGGCGGAGCCTGCGGCACCGGCTCCCGTGGACAGCACGGCCAGGACGTCCACGGCACGCACGGTCGAGGAGGGCGGCCCCGTTTCGGTCGCGCCCGTGATGAGTGAGGCGCCGACACGGGCGGGTGGAGCTCTCGCCCGCGTCCGCGCCATGTCCGGCCCCCGACGAGGCCGGCTCGCGCTCGCGCTGCTGCTCGGCAGCCTCGCGCTCGGCAGCGCCGTGGGACTGATGGCCACCTCCGGCTGGCTGATCTCGCGGGCCTCGCAGCAGCCGCCTGTGCTGTATCTGATGGTGGCCGTGACGGCGACCCGGGCCTTCGGGATCGGGCGGGCCGTGTTCCGGTACGCGGAGCGGCTGGTGTCGCACGACGCCGTGCTGCGCATGCTCGCCGACACCCGGGTCGCCGTGTACCGGCGCCTGGAACAGCTGGCGCCCGCCGGTCTGCGCACGGCCCGTCGGGGTGATCTGCTCTCGCGGCTCGTCTCCGACGTGGACGCCCTCCAGGACTACTGGCTGCGCTGGCTGCTGCCCGCCGGTGCCGCCGTCCTGGTGTCGGCGGCCTCCGTGGGCTTCACAGCGTGGCTGCTGCCGGCAGCCGGTGCCGCGCTGGCCGCGGGCCTGCTGGCCGCCGGTGTCGGTGTCCCGCTCATCACGGGAGCCGTGGCACGCCGCGCCGAGCGCAGGCTCGCCCCCGCTCGCGGGGCACTGTCGACCCGCGTGACCGATCTCCTCACCGGGACCGCCGAGTTGACCGTCGCCGGTGCCCTGCCCGCCCGTACCGCCGAGGCACGGCGGGCCGACGGCGTCCTGACCCGGATCGCCTCTCGTGCCGCCACCGCCACCGCACTCGGTGACGGCCTCACCGCCCTGATCTGTGGCCTGACCGTCACCGCCACCGCCCTGGTCGGCGCTCAGGCGGTTGCCTCCGGGCGGCTCGGCGGGGTCGCCATGGCCGTCGTCGTGCTCACTCCGCTGGCCGCCTTCGAGGCCGTCCTCGGGCTGCCGCTCGCCGTGCAGTACCGCCAGCGGGTGCGCAGGAGCGCGGAACGCGTCCACGAGGTGCTGGACGCGCCCGAGCCGGTACGGGAGCCGGAGCACGCTCGGCAGGCGCCCGCCTCGCCGTTCCCGGTCGTCCTCAGGGGACTGACCACCCGGCACGAGGGCCAGGACGGGGACGCGCTCGCGGGCCTCGACCTGACCCTCGCCCAGGGCCGGAGGATCGCCGTGGTCGGTGCCTCCGGTTCCGGCAAGACGACGCTCGCACAGGTGCTGCTGCGCTTCCTGGACGCGGGCACCGGCACCTACACCCTGGGCGGCGTGGACGCCCACGGGCTGCGCGGCGACGACGTGCGGCGGCTGGTGGGGCTGTGCGCCCAGGACGCCCACCTCTTCGACAGTTCGGTGCGCGAGAACCTGCTCCTGGCCAAGAAGGACGCGGCCGAGAAGGAGTTGCGGGACGCGCTGCGGCGGGCCCGGCTGCTCGACTGGGCCGAAAGCCTGCCCGACGGGCTCGACACGCTGGTCGGAGAGCACGGGGCGTGGCTGTCCGGCGGTCAGCGCCAGCGGCTCGCGCTGGCCCGGGCGCTGCTCGCCGACTTCCCGGTCCTTGTGCTGGACGAGCCCGCCGAGCATCTCGACCTGCCCACCGCCGACGCGCTCACCGCCGATCTGCTGGCCGCCACCGAGGGCCGCGCGACGCTCCTCATCACGCACCGCCTGGCGGGGCTCGAGTCGGTCGACGAGGTGGTCGTGCTCGACGAGGGGCGGGTCGTGCAGCGGGGTTCCTACCCGGAGTTGGCGGGTGCGGAGGGGCCCTTGCGGAGGATGGCCGAGCGGGAGGCGGAGGCGGAGCTGCTGGTGGCTGCGCGCTGAGGCCGGCCGACGAAGGTGGTGCTGCGACGGTCGTGCAGGCGCCGCACTGACCCGTCCGCAGCAACGTGTCCCCCGGCCGTACGCCTTGAACAGGACCGGGTCCGGGTGCCCGGGACAGGATCGCTGACATGCGATCACCTCGCCGTCAGCCGCTGCTCGTTCCGGCTCTGCTGTGTGCGTTCACGGTGCTGGTGGCTCGCCCCACGGACGCAGTCGCCGGCGGTGTGGGCCGCCGCGCGGACGGTGATTCGGGGATCAGCGCGCAGGTGGTGCGGCTGTACCAGGACGCGGCGCTGGCGACCGGCCGGTACGAGGCGGGGAACCAGGAGGCTCAGGCGCAGCGGGCGCGGGAGCAGTGGTTCGAGGAACTGCTCGGCCGGGAGCGGCGGGAGATCGCCGTTCTGCGCGAGGGGCTGGGCCGTATCGCCCGGGCCCAGTACCGCGACGGCGGTGGTCTTCCGCTCACCGCGCAGATCATTTTCGCGACCGACCCCGCCGAACTGATGCGGGGTCAGCACGTCTTCTCCCGGACGACGCTGGCCGTCGACAACGCGGTCGAGAAGAGCCGCAGGGCCGAGGCCCGGCTCGCGGCGGACGAGGCGAAGGCCGCGGCGGTCCGGCGGAGGATGGAGCGGCGCAGCGCCGAACTCGCCACGCTGAAGCGGGACATCGAGCGGACACTCGAAGAGGCCCGGGGACAGTTGCAGGGACAGGCCGACGCCTCGGTGGCGGCCGGTTCGTGCCGGGGTGCCGTGCGCCTGGACCAGCCGCAGCAGGCCGTGGAGAACACCTGGGTCACTCCGGTGGCGGCGTACGAGCTGTCCGCCGGGTTCGGCAGCGGCGGTTCGCACTGGGCGAGCCGGCACACCGGGCAGGACTTCGCGGTGCCGATCGGCACGCCGGTGCGGGCGGTGGGCGCGGGCCGGGTGGTGAAGGTGTCCTGCGGCGGTGCCTTCGGCATCGAGATCGTGATCGAGCACCCGGGCGGCTACTCCACGCAGTACGCCCATCTCGCCGCCGTCACCGTCGACCAGGGGGCGAGCGTCGCGCCCGGGCAGTGGATCGGCCAGTCGGGCACGAGCGGCAACTCGACCGGTCCGCATCTGCACTTCGAGGTGCGGGTCACGCCCGAGGCGGGCTCGGCCGTGGACCCGGTGCCGTGGCTGGCGGCACGAGGGGCGCCGGTCGGCTGACCCGCACGCCCCCTACAGCCGCTCCAGCATCCGCTCGATCACGACGGCCACCCCGTCGTCGTTGTTGGCGTCGGTCTGGCCCGATGCCGCCGCGATCACGTCGGGGTGGGCGTTGCCCATCGCGTACGACTGTCCCGCCCAGGTCAGCATCTCGACGTCGTTGGGCATGTCCCCGAAGGCGACGACCTGCTCGTGCGAGATCCCGCGCTCGGCACAGCACAGGGCGAGTGTGCTGGCCTTGGAGACGCCGGGGCCGCTGATCTCCAGCAGGGCGCTGGGGCTGGACCGGGTGACGTTGGCGCGGTCGCCGATGGCCAGCCGGGAGAGGGTGAGGAAGGCGTCCGGGTCGATCGAGGGGTGGTAGGCGAGGATCTTCAGCACCGGCTCGGCGGTACCGGGACCATCCTCGGCCAGCAGTTCCTCGGCGGGGGCGAGGTTGTCCGGGATCTCCATGTGCAGCTTGGGGTAATCGGGCTCCTGGTGGAAGCCGTACGTCTGCTCCACCGCGTACACCGTGCCGGGTGCCGCCTCCCGCAGCAGCCGTACGGCGTCCAGCGCGTTCTCCCGGGCCAGCTCGCGCACCTTCACGAACTGGTGGGTGCCGGGGCCGCCGTGCAGGTCGACCACCGCGGCGCCGTTGCCGCAGATGGCGAGGCCGTGGCCGTGGACGTGTTCGCTGACGACATCCATCCAGCGGGCGGGGCGGCCGGTGACGAAGAAGACCTCGATGCCGGCCTCCTCGGCGGCGGCGAGGGCCGCGACCGTGCGGGGGGACACCGACTGGTCGTCGCGCAGCAGAGTGCCGTCGAGATCGGTGGCGATCAGGCGCGGCGGTATGCCGGCGGCCGGGGTCTCGGGCTGTCGAGTCGCTGAGGTCACCCGCTCATTCTCCCGCATATGCGTGCACGACCGTGCGAGTGCCCGCACAGGTGAGACATAGATGACGCGGGGGCGGGTCCCACCCGCCCCGGTGCCGCTGTCTCAGCTCAGCTGTGCCGGTGCCTCCATGGCGATCTGCTCGAAGACCTTCTGGTCGGCGGCGAAGACCGAGTCGGGGATCGGCCAGTGGATGACGAGTTCCGTGAAGCCGAGTTCCCGGTGGCGGCCCGCGAAGTCGACGAACGCGTCGAGGGACTCCAGCGGGTGGTCGCGGTCCGGGGTGAAACCGGTGAGCAGGATCTTGTCCAGGGTGTTCACGTCCCGGCCGAGGGCCGCGCAGGCGTCGGTGAGCTTGTCGACCTGACCGCGGAGGGCTTGGCGGGACTGCTCGGGTGTGCCGTTCTCGTACAGCTTCGGGTCTCCGGTGGTCACCCACGCCTGTCCGTGGCGTGCGGCGAGCTTCAGACCGCGCGGCCCGGTGGCGGCCACGGCGAAGGGCAGCCGGGGCCGCTGGACGCAGCCGGGGATGTTGCGGGCCTCGTGCGCCGAGTAGAAGTCGCCCTCGTAGGACACGGAGTCCTCGCTGAGCAGGCGGTCGAGCAGCGGGACGAATTCGGCGAGCCGGTCGGCACGCTCGCGCGGGGTCCACGGGTCCTGGCCGAGCGCGGTGGCGTCGAAGCCGGTGCCGCCCGCGCCGATGCCGAGGGTGACACGGCCGCCGGAGATGTCGTCGAGGGTGATCAGTTCCTTGGCGAGGGTCACCGGGTGCCGGAAGTTCGGCGAGGTCACCAGGGTGCCCAGGCGCAGCCGGTCGGTGACCCCCGCGGCACCGGTCAGGGTGGGCACGGCTCCGAACCAGGGCCCGTCGCGGAAGGTGCGCCAGGAGAGGTGGTCGTAGGTGTATCCGGTGTGGAAGCCGAGTTGCTCCGCGCGCTGCCATGTCTCGCGGCCCCCCTCGTTCCAGCGGCGGTGAGGGAGGATCACGGTGCTCAGGCGCAGACTCATGTGTCCGAGCGTAAGCGCCGGGCCGTGTTTCACGTGAAACAGTGACTCACGGTCACTGTGTGCGGGCGCTGAGCCAGGGGCTGAGGCCGACCGGGATGAACTCCTTGTGCACGCGGTCGCCCGGGAGCGGCACCATCAGGAAGTGGCTGGGCGGGAAGCGGCGAGCCTTGACCCAGGCGTGGCCTTCGTAGAGGGCCCGGAGGAAGGCGGGGACGTCGTCGCGGGCGACGTCGGGGCACTCGACTCCGTCGACGGTGATCAGGGCGTCGTCGTCCGGGAACAGGCGCACATCCACCCGGGGTCGGCCGCCGAGCTCGATGTATGCCTCGTGGGGCAGGGTGCCGTCCGGGTCGGTGGTGACGCCGACGCCTGCCGCGCTGCGGCGTGAGGTCTGGTCGGCGCCGATGTCGTGGGTCACCTCGATGGCGAGGCCGTACTCGGCCGCGAGGGCGCGGAGCGCGGTGACGGCGGCCTCGGTGGTGGGGAGGTGGTCCCTGCCGTTGTCCATGGCGTCGATCATCTCCCACCGGGCTCAGTGCGACTCGGGAAGGCGCAGGTAACGCGGTGGCACGGCCTGGGTCAGCCACACCCCGTTCGCGCTGACGTGGAAGACGTGGCCGTCGCGGTGCATGGCCTGCGCGTCCACGGAGAGCACGACGGGACGCCCACGGCGGGCCCCGACCCGGGTCGCGGTCTCGCGGTCGGCCGACAGATGGACATCGTGCCGGTTCATGGGACGCAGTCCCTCGGCGCGGATCGCGTCCAGGTAGCGGGCCACGGTGCCGTGGTAGAGGTACGGCGGCGGGGTCGCCGGTGGCAGGCCGAGGTCGACGTCGATGCTGTGGCCCTGGCTGGCGCGGATGCGGGTGCCGTCGATCGCGAAGCGTTGCTTGTCGTTGGCGGCGACCACATGGTCCAGCTCGTCCCGGGTGAAGCGGAAGCCGTGCGCGGTGGCCGCGGCGATCAGCACGTCGATCTCGACCCAGCCGGCCTCGTCGAGCGTGAGCCCGATCCGCTCGGGCTGGTGGCGCAGATGCTTCGAGAGGTACTTCGACACCTTGACCGTGCGTCTCTCGTCCCTCTCGCGTGGCTTGTTCTCGTTCATCCCGCCAGAGTGCCGGGAGAGACGTGAATCACGCGAATGATTTTGGGTCGGATGTTTGATCCACAACCAACTGTAGTTATCCACAGGTTACTTGGCGTTTCTGTGGACAACTCCCTGTCATGTCAGCCCTCTTCGTCAAGATCGACTGGGGGACGCCCACTTGACGTGAGCGCATCCAACTTCCTTGCCCGCACCTCCCGTTCAGCCGCCAGCACAAAGAACTCCGCCACCCGATCCGACCCAACAAGCCTTTCCACGGCCCACATCGTCTCCTCGGGCACCGCCACGGAACGTGACACCGGGCGCCCGTCCTGCCTTTCCTCGGACCCGAGGTGCTGGCGCAGCTGCCGTACCGCCAACAACCGCATCGCCCGAGCCAGTTCGGCGTCCACGGTCTGCTGCGCGAGGGGCCGTAGCCGTCGTACCAGTGAGGTCGCTTCGGTGGCGTCCGCGTCGGTCGGTGGGTGCGGTCCTTGCAGGTAGCGGGCGAAGACGTGCTCGGTGGTGAACTCCAGGAAACGGGCGGCGATGTGCTCGACCTGCCCCCTCAACTCCCGCAGATGGCCCGAGATCGCGGACAGCGGCACCCCTGACGCGTGCAACTCGACGGCCACCGCGAGCTCTTGGGGGCTCGGCACGAGGAACGAGTCCTCGTCTCCGGGCACCGGCTCCAGCACGCCGAGTTCCACCGCCTCGGCGACCGCGGCCTCGTCGGGGGTGCCGCCGAAGCGGGCGTCCAGTTCGGCGCGGGAGATCCGGACCGCCTCCTCGTCGGTCCACGGGCCGTCGACCTCGGCGACCAGACCGAGGATGCCGCCGAGGCCGCGGCCGGAGTCGTAGGCCTCCAGGAGCTCCTTGATGGAGGCCAGGCCGTAACCGCGGTCGAGGAGATCGGCGATCTGCCGCAGCCGGGCTAGGTGGGTGTCGGTGTAGATGTTGGCGCGGCCGCGGCGCTCGGGGCGGGGGAGCAGCCCGCGGTCCTGGTAGGCACGGATGGTGCGGACGGTGGCGCCGCTGAGATGGGCGAGGTCCTCGATCCGGTAGGCGGAGGTGTCGCTCACGAGGCCGCCCTCGCCGCCGGCGACCGCTTCAGGTACTCCACCGCACGGCTCAACGACCCTTCCCGTGAGGGGTGGTAGGACCGTCGGAGGTAACGCGGTACGGCCGCCCCCAGATCCCGCCAGGGCGGCAGCAGGCCCTTTCGTACGGCCTTCCCGTGCTCCTTGAGCGAGTAGCGCGGCCGTCCCGCCGGCTGTGGATCGTGACGCATCAGATAGGCCGTCCCCCATACCCACAGGTACAGCATCACCGGGGCCGTCACCGCCATGCCCGCGACCCGGCGGGCGTAGCGGGCTGTGCCGGTGCCGCCGCAGTGCTGGTACATGTCGAAGGCGACCGCGCGGTGTTCGACCTCCTCGGCACCATGCCAGCGCAGCAGGTCGAGCATGACCTCGTCGGCGCCGGCCCGGTCGAGGCCGTCGGCGGCCAGGACCCAGTCGCCGAGCACCGCCGTGAACTGTTCGACGGCGGCGACGACCGACAACCGGAACCGCAGCCACTCGCGCGCGGGAATGGGCGCGTTGAGCGGTGGACGCTCGCCGAGCAGCCGCTCGAAGAGGAAGTCGGCGTACTGGGTGAAGTCGGCGGTGTCGAGCCGCTGCGCCGCCAAGTGGTCCAGTACGTGGGTGTGCTGGACGCTGTGCGTGGCCTCCTGGCCCATGAAGCCCTTGACGTCGGCGCGGAGTTCGGGGTCCGTGATCAGCGGCAGGCCCTCCTTGAAGACCTTCACGAACCAGCGCTCCCCCGCCGGCAGCAGCAGGTGCAGGACGTTGATGACGTGGGTGGCCGTGGGCTCGCCGGGGATCCAGTGCAGCGGAGTGCGGGACCAGTCGAAGGCCACCCGGCGCGGGGCGATCTCGTGGCTCACTTCGGCGGCTCCAGCCGTGCGATCGCCCGCAGTGCCTTCGGCGCCCATCGGGCCAGGGCGTGCGCGCTGCGGGCCTCGGGGGTGACCGGTACGACGGCCTGGTTGCGCACGACCGCTCTCAGGATCGCGTCGGCGACCTTCTCGGGCGGGTAGTTCCGCAGCCGGTAGAGGCGGGCCGTGCGCTTCTGGCGGCGTTTCTCCTCGTCGGCGTCGACGCCCGCGAAGCGCGCGGTGGAGGTGATGGCGGTGTTGACGAAGCCGGGGCAGATCGCCGAGACACCGATCCCCCGGCCCGCCAGTTCCGCGCGCAGGCTCTCGCTGAGCATGAGGACGGCGGCCTTGGAGGTGCCGTAGGCGGACAGCGCCCTGGAGGGCTGGTAGGCGGCCGCCGAGGCGATGTTGACGATGTGGCCGCCTTGGCCGCGCTCGGCCATCTGCCTGCCGAAGAGCCGGCAGCCGTGGATGACGCCCCACAGGTTGACGTCGAGGACTTTCTTCCAGTCCTCGGTGGTGGTGTCGAAGAAGGAGCCGCCGATGCCGATGCCGGCGTTGTTGACCAGGATGTCCACGACGCCGTACTCGGCGGCGACCTTGGCGGCGAGTTTCTCCATGGCCTGTTCGTCGGAGACGTCGACGGTCTCCGCCCAGGCTTCGGGGGCGCCGAGCAGCCGGGACAGTTCGGCGGTGCGGGCGGCGGACTCGGCGTCCCGGTCGACGGCCACCACGCGCGCGCCGGCCTCGGCGAAGGCGAACGCGGTGGCCCGTCCGATGCCGCTGCCCGCGCCGGTGACGAGGACGAGCTGTCCGCCGAACCGGTCCGCGTGCTTCCCGGTCGCCCGCACGGCGGTGCGGCCGCCTTCGACGGACGTCACGAACTCGGTGATCCACGCCGACAGCTGGTCGGGCCGGGAGCGGGGGATCCAGTGCTTGGCGGGCAGCGTGCGCCGGGTCAGCCGCGGTGCCCACTGCTCCAGGCCGTCGTAGAGCTTCTCCGAGAGGAACGCGTCCCCCAGGGGCGTGATGAGCTGCACGGGCGCGTGTGCGTACGCGTCTGCCCGGGGGTGGCGCAGCCGGGCCCGGATGTTGTCCCGGTACAGCCAGGCGCCGTGGGCCGCGTCGGTGGGCAGTGAGGAGGTCGGGTAGCCGTCGGCGGGGACCTTCTCCACGCGCTCCAGCACGCGCGGCCAGACCTTGCCGAGTGGGCCGCGCCAGGCCAGTTCGGGCAGGGCGGGGGTGTGCAGCGCGTACACGTACCAGGACTTGGCGCTCTGGCCGAGGAGCTGGGCGAGGCGGCGGGGGGTGGGGCGCTTCAGGCGGCCCGCGATCCAGTGACCGAAGTGGTCGAGGGACGGTCCGGACATCGAGGTGAAGGAGGCGATGCGGCCCTCGGTGCGCGGGACGGTGACGAACTCCCAGGACTGCACCGAGCCCCAGTCGTGTCCGACCAGGTGCACGGGCCGGTCGGGGCTGACGGCGTCCGCGACGGCAAGGAAGTCGTCCGTCAGCTTCTCCAGGGTGAACCCTCCGCGCAGCGGCTCGGGTGCGGTGGAGCGGCCGTGGCCGCGGACGTCGTAGAGGACGACGTGGAAGCGGTCGGCGAGGTGGGAGGCGACCGCGGACCAGACCTCTTTGCTGTCCGGGTAGCCGTGTACCAGGATCACGGTCGGCTGTCCGGGGTCGCCCAGTTCGGCCACGCAGAGATCGACTCCGCCGGTCCGTACCCGGCGTTCGCGCGCGTCTTCGAGCAAGGTCACTTCTCCTCCGCCCAGCGCCGCACGTGCGGCAGGTCGTCGTCCAGCCAGAAGGCGCTCTGCTCGGGGTCCTGGGAGTCGGTGACGACCAGGATCTCCTCGAACTTGGCGCCCGTGCCCCGGAATCCGAGGTGGGGTTCGACCGCCCACAGGCCCGGTTGCGGCGGGTGGTCGGAGAAGCGGTACGGCGACCACAGGGGCGACCAGCCCTCCCGGTGACCGTGCAGCGCGTCGGCCGCCAGGCCCTTCAGGGACTGGGTGCCGAACCCGAACACCTGCGGTGACCAGCGGCGTTGCTTGACCTGGTCCACCTTGTGGGCGATCACGCCGAAGGGGTACGCGCGGTGCCGGTTGGCGTAGCCCTGCCGGACCATGAGCCGATCGACGTCCTCGTAGATCTCGCGCAGCGACCGCCGCTCACGGACCTCGCGCAGGATCAGCTCGCGGTGCGCTTCCAGGTCGGCCATCAGCCTGTCCTGGACGGGGTTGATCCCGAGTGAGCCGGAGTAGCCGATGTCCGCGGTGAAGCCCTCGTGCACCGGGGCCATGTCCAGGATGAACGGCATCCCGGGCTCCAGCCGGCGGTCGGTGGGGAAGAACTGCAGCGGAACGCGGAAGCCCGTGAACGCCGTGCGGTCCCCGAACCAGGCGAAGGGCAGGTGGAACCAGTCCCGTACGCCCCGCTCGCGCAGCCACTCGCGCTGCATCCGGGCGGCCTGCCGCTCGCTCACGCCGGGCTCCAGGCGGGCCGCGACCGCCTCCGCGCAGTCGTACGCGAGTCGCTGGACCTGCCTGAATCCCCGCAACCGGGTGGAGAGTTCGCTGTTCACTGCTGTGGTCATGCCGCCTCGTCCCCGTCGACTGCGGTACGTGCCCGTAACGTGACACTGGCGAATGTGACAGTCATTAGAGGCTGCGTCAATAGGGCCTGGGCCGGGCTGTGGAAAAGCCGGACGATGTGGAAAACGGAGACCGCGTTGTGGGACCTCAGGGTGACCCCTAGGTGCCCGTACCTCTGGAGTCTGATGCCGATGCAGCTCTGCGGGGTGACGACCTGAGTGGTCCGCGTCACTACTGTCGGGGATGTGACTGTGATCGCGACCGAAAGCCTGAGCAAGCGGTTCCCCCGGGTGACCGCGCTTGACCGGCTCTCCTTGGACGTCGGACCCGGTGTTACCGGACTCGTCGGCGCCAACGGAGCCGGCAAGTCCACCATGATCAAGATCCTGCTGGGTCTGTCCCCCGCGTCCGAGGGCCGTGCCGAAGTGCTCGGGCTCGACGTCGCGACCGAGGGCGCCGCCATCCGTGAGCGGGTCGGCTACATGCCGGAGCACGACTGCCTGCCGCCCGACGTCTCGGCCACCGAGTTCGTCGTGCACATGGCCCGCATGTCCGGCCTGCCGCCCACCGCCGCGCGGGAGCGCACCGCGGACACCCTGCGCCATGTCGGCCTGTACGAGGAGCGCTACCGCCCCATCGGCGGCTACTCCACCGGCATGAAGCAGCGAGTGAAGCTCGCGCAGGCCCTGGTGCACGACCCGCAGCTGGTCTTCCTCGACGAGCCGACCAACGGCCTCGACCCGGTCGGCCGCGACGACATGCTGGGCCTGATCCGCCGCATCTACACCGACTTCGGCATCTCGGTCCTGGTCACCTCGCACCTGCTGGGCGAGCTGGAGCGCACCTGCGACCACGTCGTCGTCATCGACGGCGGCAAGCTCCTGCGCTCCAGCTCCACCACCGACTTCACCCAGACCACGGCGACCCTGGCGGTCGAGGTCACCGACACCGACGCGCACCCGGACGGCACCCGTGCGCTGCGCGAGGCGCTGCACGCGCGTGGGGTGGAGGTCCTCGACTCCCAGAGCGGTCTGCCGGGCGCCGGCCACATCCTGCTGCTGACCGCACAGGGCGAGGAGACCTACGACCTCGTCCGGGACGTCGTCGCCGACCTCGGCCTCGGCCTGGTCCGCATGGAGCAGCGCAGGCACCACATCTCGGAAGTCTTCACGAACGAGGACGAGCAGCGGAAGGAGGCCGTCGGCCATGGCAGTTGAGCACCCGGTCACCGTCCCCTCGGGTGACCAGACCCGCATCCACAACATCGGCTACCGCACCTACGACGGGCCCCGCCTCGGCCGTTCCTACGCCACCCGCTCGCTGTACTCGCAGTCCCTGCGCGGCGCCTACGGCCTCGGCCGCTCGGTGAAGTCCAAGGTGCTGCCGATGCTGCTGTTCGTCGTGATGTGCGTGCCCGCGGCCATCATGGTGGCCGTCGCGGTCGCCACGAAGGCTAAGGACCTGCCCGTCGACTACACGCGCTACGCGATCATCATGCAGGCCGTCATCAGCCTGTACGTCGCCTCGCAGGCACCCCAGTCCGTCTCGCGCGACCTGCGCTTCAAGACGGTGCCGCTGTACTTCTCGCGGCCCATCGAGACGGCGGACTACGTGCGCGCCAAGTACGCGGCGCTGGCTTCGGCGATGTTCATCCTGACCGCCGCCCCGCTGATCGTGCTCTATGTGGGCGCGCTCCTGGCCAAGCTGGACTTCGCCGACCAGACCAAGGGGTTCGGGCAGGGACTCGTCTCCGTGGCGCTGCTCTCGCTCCTCTTCGCCGGTATCGGCCTGGTGATCGCGTCGGTCACTCCGCGCCGCGGCTTCGGCATCGCGGCCGTGATCGCCGTCATGACCATCTCCTACGGCGCGGTCTCCACCCTCCAGGCCATCGCCGACGCCCAGGGCAGCTCCAGCGCCGTCCCGTGGATCGGTCTGTTCTCGCCGGTCACGCTCATCGACGGACTGCAGTCCGCGTTCCTCGGCGCGAACTCGGCGTTCCCGGGAGCGGTCGGCCCGTCGAACGGCGAGGGCGTGGTCTACGTCCTGGCCGTCCTCGGCCTGATCGCCGCGTGCTACGGCCTCCTGATGCGCCGCTACAAGAAGGTGGGACTGTGACCACGCTCCAGATCGACCATGTCTCCCGCTGGTTCGGCAACGTGGTCGCCGTCAACGACATCACCATGACGATCGGCCCCGGCGTCACCGGCCTCCTCGGCCCCAACGGCGCCGGCAAGTCCACCCTCATCAACATGATGGGCGGCTTCCTCGCCCCCTCCACCGGCACCGTCACCCTCGACGGGCAGCAGGTGTGGCGCAACGAGGCGATCTACCAGCACATCGGCATCGTCCCCGAGCGCGAGGCGATGTACGACTTCCTCACCGGCCGCGAATTCGTCGTCGCCAATGCCGAGCTGCACGGCCTCGGCGCCAAGGCGGCCCAGCAGGCGCTGGCCACGGTCGAGATGGAGTACGCGCAGGACCGCAAGATCTCGACGTACTCCAAGGGCATGCGCCAGCGGGTGAAGATGGCGAGCGCGCTCGTCCACGACCCGTCGCTGCTCCTGCTCGACGAGCCCTTCAACGGCATGGACCCCCGCCAGCGGATGCAGCTCATGGACCTGCTGCGCCGCATGGGCGACGAGGGCCGCACCGTGCTGTTCTCCTCGCACATCCTCGAAGAGGTCGAGCAGCTCGCCTGGCACATCGAGGTGGTCGTCGCGGGCCGGCACGCGGCCAGTGGTGACTTCCGCAAGATCCGCCGCCTGATGACCGACCGTCCGCACCGCTACCTGGTGCGTTCCAGCGACGACCGCGCCCTCGCGGCCGCCCTGATCGCCGACCCGTCGACGTCAGGCATCGAAGTCGACCTGGCGGAGGGGGCGTTGCGCATCCAGGCCGTCGACTTCGGCCGTTTCACCGCGCTGTTGCCCAAGGTCGCGCGCGACCACGGCATCCGGCTGCTCACGGTCTCGCCCTCCGACGAGTCCCTCGAGTCCGTCTTCTCGTATCTCGTCGCGGCGTAGGAGGCCCACAGATGTACGACCCCACAGTCGCCCGACTCACGTACCGGGCCCTGCTCGGCCGCCGCCGGGCCCTCATCCTGGGCGCCCTGCCCCTGCTGCTGATCGTGATCTCCGTGATCGTGCGCGCCTTGGTCGGCGCCGACGACCAGACCGCCTCCGACCTGCTGGGCGGGCTCGCGCTCGCCACCATGGTGCCGATCATCGGCGTCATCGCGGGCACCGGCGCGATCGGCCCGGAGATCGACGACGGCTCGGTGGTGTACCTGCTGTCCAAGCCGCTCAAGCGGCCGACGATCATCTTCACCAAGCTGATCGTGGCGATCGCCGTGACGATGGTGTTCTCGGCGCTGCCGACGCTGATCGCGGGCTTCATCCTCAACGGCAACGGCCAGCAGATCGCCGTCGCCTACACGGTGGCCGCGCTGGTCTCCTCGATCGCCTACGCGGCGCTCTTCCTTCTGCTGGGCACGGTGTCCCGGCACGCGGTGGTCTTCGGTCTCGTCTACGCGCTGGTCTGGGAGGCCCTGTTCGGTTCCCTGGTCGCCGGGGCGAGGACCCTGAGCGTCCAGCAGTGGTCGCTGGCCGTGGCCCACAAGGTCGCGGGCGGGGACCTGGTCACCTCGGACGTCTCACTGCCGACGGCCACGGTGCTGCTGGTCGTGGTGACCGTCCTCGCGACCTGGTACGCGGGACAGAAGCTGCGGTCGCTGACGCTGGCGGGCGAGGAGTAGGCAACCCTGACATACCCCTGGACATACCCCTGACGTACCGCTGATGTCCCGCTTACTGACGGGGACTTGATCGTCGTCCGGGCAGACTGGACAAAGGGGAACGTTCGGCTGTGAGTCGAAGGGAACGGGCATGGCAGACGACTGGGACGACCTCGTTCTGGACGAGGACTTCATACGGTCCGCGGGGACGACCGAGCCGTCTGCCCGCGCCCGGATGCTGGCGGCGCGCTGGCGCGACGAGGAGCCCGAACCGCAGCCCTGGCGCTCCGACGAGCCGCCCGCCGGGTGGTTCTTCAGCAAGCGCCGACGGCGGTGGCGGCGCCGGTAGTCTCGAACACACGGCCGCATTTAATCGGTGGCGCCCAACTCGTCGCACAGGCACAGTGGTTGTGTCCACATCGCCGGACGACACTCCGGCGCCACGTTCTGGGAGAGGAGCCGGACGATGTCCCTGCACGACAGTACGTCCAGCTCCCGTCAGGGCAGCCCGCGAAGGACTCCGGTGTAGTTACGCCACCGTGGAGTCCACCCGCGGAAACCGCCCGGGGCGGCCGCTTCGAGCACGCGACGTCGCTCTCGCGTGAGGCCGCCCACCCGGAGGATTGGCCGAGTGGTAAGGCACCGGCTTGCTAAGCCGTGGTCGGGCCTGGAAAGCCCGCGCACGTTCGATTCGTGCATCCTCCGCGAGACGTTGTCACTGGGACTTGGCCGGGGTTTCCTGGCCCAAGTGCTGCAGCAAGAAGAGCTCGGGGTGACCAGACCCGCGCGGATCACCGCACCGGACCACCGCCGGCTCCGGCACCGGCTCCGGATGCAGCGGAACTCCGTGCGGCCGCTGCCCGGGGCATGGTCGAGGAGTGCGGTGGCCGGTGGGCCGGTTGCAGCGTGATCGTCGATCAGCTCGGGACGCAGGGCCACGACCCGGTGGGGCCGGTGCGCGCTCTGTTGTCGTACGACGAGCTCCTGGCCGTCCGGCCGGAGGGACCGTAGGCGTCAGCCCAGCAGGCGCTCCAGCACCACCGCGATCCCGTCCTCCTCGTGGGAGGACGTCACCTCGTCGGCCACCGCCTTGAGCTCCTCGTGTGCGTCCGCCATGGCCACCGCGTACGACGCCCAGGCGAACATCGGGATGTCGTTGGGCATGTCGCCGAAGGCGATCGTGTCCGCTGCCTTCAGTCCCAGGCGGCGGGCGGCCAAGGACAGGCCCGTGGCCTTGGACAGGCCCAGCGGGAGCAGTTCGACGATGCCCTCGCCCGACATGGCGACCGTGACGAAGCCGCCCGCGGCCCGCTGGGCCGCCTCGGCCAGCTCGTCGTCCGACAGCCTCGGATGCTGTATGTAGATCTTGTTCAGCGGGGCGGCCCACAGATCCGACGCGTCCGTGAACGGCGTCGACGGCAGGGCTCCCGTCACCGCGTACCCCGGCCCGACCAGCACATCGCCGTCGAGGCCGTCACGGCTGGCCGCCAGGTACAGCGGGCCGACCTCCGCCTCGATCTTCGCCAGGGCCACCCCCGCCAGCTGCCGGTCCAGGGTCACCGACGTCAGCAGACGGTGCTCACCGGCGTGGTACACCTGCGCGCCCTGGCCGCAGACCGCGAGACCGTCGTAGCCGAGGTCGTCGAGGATGTGCCGGGTCCAGGGGACGCCGCGGCCGGTCACGACGATGTGGGCGGCGCCCGCCGCGGTGGCCGCGGCGAGCGCGTCACGGGTGCGCTGCGAGACCGACTCGTCGGAGCGCAGGAGCGTCCCGTCGAGGTCGGTCGCGATCAGCCGGTACGGAAAGGGCCGGCTCACTTGGCGACCGGCTCCAGCAGTTCCCGGCCGCCCAGGTACGGGCGCAGCACCTCGGGCACCCGCACCGAGCCGTCGGCCAGCTGGTGGTTCTCCAGGATCGCCACGATGGTGCGCGGTACGGCGCACAGCGTGCCGTTGAGCGTCGCCAGCGGCTGGACCTTCTTGCCGTCGCGCATGCGGACGGACAGGCGGCGGGCCTGGAAGCCGTCGCAGTTGGAGGCCGAGGTCAGCTCGCGGTACTTGCCCTGGGTCGGGATCCACGCCTCGCAGTCGTACTTGCGGGAGGCCGAGGAGCCGAGGTCGCCCGAGGCCACGTCGATGACCTGGAACGGCAGTTCAAGACCGGTCAGCCACTGCTTCTCCCAGTCCAGGAGCCGCTTGTGCTCGTTCTCCGCGTCCTCGGGGGCGACGTACGAGAACATCTCGACCTTGTCGAACTGGTGCACGCGGAAGATGCCCCGGGTGTCCTTGCCGTAGGTGCCGGCCTCGCGGCGGAAGCACGGGGAGAACCCGGCGTAGCGCAGCGGCAGCTTGTCGGCGTCCAGGATCTCGTCCATGTGGTACGCCGCGAGGGGGACCTCGGAGGTGCCGACCAGGTAGTAGTCGTCCTTCTCCAGGTGGTAGACGTTCTCCGCGGCCTGGCCGAGGAAGCCGGTGCCCTCCATGGCGCGCGGGCGGACCAGCGCGGGGGTGAGCATCGGGGTGAAGCCGGCCTCGGTGGCCTGCGCGATCGCCGCGTTGACCAGCGCGAGTTCGAGGAGCGCGCCGACGCCGGTCAGGTAGTAGAAGCGGGAGCCGGACACCTTGGCGCCGCGCTCGACGTCGATGGCGCCCAGCGCCTCGCCGAGCTCCAGGTGGTCCTTGGGCTCGAAGCCCTCGGCGCCGAAGTCGCGGATGGTGCCGTGCGTCTCCAGGACGACGAAGTCCTCCTCGCCGCCGACGGGGACGTCGGGGTGGACGAGGTTGCCGAGCTGCAGGGCGAGGCGCTTGGTCTCGTCGTCGGCGTCGTTCTGAGCGGCCTCGGCGGCCTTGACGTCGGCCTTGAGCTGCTCCGCCTTCTGGAGCAGCTCGGCGCGCTCCTCCGGAGTGGCCTTGGGGATGAGCTTGCCGAGCGACTTCTGCTCGGATCGCAGCTCGTCGAAGCGGACGCCGGACGACCTGCGCCGCTCGTCGGCAGACAGGAGGGCGTCGACGAGGGCGACGTCCTCTCCACGGGCGCGCTGGGAGGCGCGCACTCGGTCGGGGTCCTCACGGAGCAGGCGAAGGTCAATCACGCGGCCAAGGCTACCGGTGCGGGGATACGGCCCACGACTCACTATTACCAGCTGTACCGAATCGTGTCTTACATACCGTTATGGGCGAATTGCGGAGCGTGTCAATGAAAGATGCTCAAGGTCCCCGGGGCGAGGCATGTGCGCGTAGTCCTGTTGACTCGACTCCCTTGTGGAGAGCGGGACTTGGCGTGCGGTTGTCCACAGGAATCCACACCCCTCAAAAAGTTATCCACAGGGTGTGCGGAGGATCTGTGGATTTCGGAATTGATCACTCCGAAACCTGGGGATCACATCGAGGATTCCCTGTGCAAACCCACTTTTACCCCCACTTTCGAGTGGAAAGTGGTCACCCCAAAGGATTGCCTAAAGGAAAACGGTGGACGAAGGGTGACGTGCGGGCGGGTGGACATGGATGGGTCCTGAGGGCCGATTTGTCGACAGGTTCGCCTTTTGTTGTCGACTTGTCCCCAGGTCGAGAAGCGGACCTGTGGATAACTCCTGTGGATAACTAAAATCTGCAGGTAGGACCGGTGCTAGAAGCGGCCGTCCTGGCACCGGGCCACCCAGTCCGAGGCCGCCATGAACTCCTCGTCCGAGGTGCCGGGCAGGGGCGCCCGCAGGTCCGCGGGGTCCTTGTCCGCACGTGGGTACGAACCGAGGAAACGCACCTCGCGGCAGATCCGCTTCAGGCCCGTCAGCGCCTCCGCCACCCGGCGGTCGGTGATGTGGCCCTCGGCGTCGATGCAGAAGCAGTAGTTGCCGATTCCCGCGCCCGTGGGCCGGGACTGGAGCAGCATCAGGTTGATGCCGCGGGTGGCGAACTCGCCGAGCAGGTCGCGCAGTCCGCCGGGGTGGTCGTCGCGCTGCCACAGCACGACGGAGGTCTTGTCGGCTCCGGTAGCCGCGGCGGGCCGGGCCGGGCGGCCGACCAGCACGAACCGCGTCTGCGCGTTCTCGGCGTCGTGGATCCCGGTCTCCAGCGCTTCGAGGCCGTACCGGGCGGCCGCGAACTCGCCCGCGAAGGCCGCGTCGTACTGGCCCTCCTGGACCAGCCGGGCCGCGTCCGCGTTCGAGGCGGCCGACTCCCAGTGGGCGTCCGGGAGGTGCCGCTTCAGCCAGTTGCGGACCTGGGGCTGGGCGGCCGGGTGGGCGGAGACCGTCTTGATGTCGGCGAGCCCGGTACCGGGCCTGACCAGCAGCGCGAAGGTGATCGACAGCAGCACCTCGCGGTAGATCATCAGAGGGGCGCCCGCGACCAGCTCGTCGAGGGTGGTCGTGATGCCGCCCTCGACCGAGTTCTCGATGGGCACGAACGCGGCCTCGGCCTCGCCCGCGCGGACCGCGTCCAGCGCTGACTGCACCGACACGTACGGGATCAGCTCCCGGGTCGCCGTCTCGGGAAGTGTCCGCAGCGCGACTTCGGTGAAGGTCCCCTCAGGGCCGAGATACGCATAACTCGCTGGCATGACCTCACCCTAATGGCCCTTGCGGAACGGGACGCACCTGTCTCAAGCGTGCCCCTCCGTGGGGTGAAACGGCGTGACCAAGGGGCCACACGCGACGTTCGCGTGACCTGTTCACCCTGTTCACCCTGTTCACCCTGGTCGCCCCGGTCACCACAGAGACACCGCCCGCCCCCTCACCCCTCCAGCAACCGCTGCCCCACGTACTCACCCTCCGCCGCCCCGCCCGGCACCGCGAACAGACCGCTCGACTCGTGCCGGATGTACTGGGAGAGCGCGTCGCCTCGGTCGAGTTTGCGCTGGAGCGGGACGAAGCCGCGCAGTGGGTCCGCCTGCCAGCACACGAACAGCAGGCCCGCGTCCGGTGTGCCGTCCGCGTCGATGCCGTCGTGGTACGAGAACGGGCGGCGCAGGATGGCCGCGCCCCCGTTCTGGTCGGGCCGGGTGATCCGGGCGTGGGCGTTGACCGGGACGAGCAGATCGCCCTTGGCGTCGGTCTTCTCCAGGTCCATCGCGGTCGTCTCGGTGCCCCCGGAGAGGGCCGCGCCGTTCGCCTTCCGGCGCCCGATGACGGCCTCCTGGGTCCCCAGGGACAACTTCTCCCAGTCGTCCAGCAGCATCCGAATCCGTCGTACGACCGCATAGGAGCCGTTCGCCATCCACGCGGGCGTGCCGGATTCCGGGACGAAGACGCGCTGGTCGAAGTCGGACTCGTCCGGCTTCGGATTGCGCGTGCCGTCCAGCTGGCCCATGAGGTTGCGGGCCGTCATGGGGTGGGCCGTGGCGCCCGGGGTGCGGTTGAAGCCGTTCATCTGCCAGCGGACCTTCGCCGCGCTGCCCGCGTCCTTCTGGACCGCGCGCAGGGCGTGGAAGGCGACCAGGGCGTCGTCGGCGCCGATCTGCACCCACAGGTCGCCGTTGCTGCGGGCCTTGTCGAGCTGGTCGGAGGAGAAGTCGGGCAGCGGGTCGAGGGCGACGGGACGCTGCTTCTCCAGCCCGGTGCGGGAGAAGAAGCTGTGTCCGAAGCCGAAGGTCAGCGTCAGTGAGGAGGGTCCGGCGTCCCGGGCGACATCCGTGTCGTGGGACCCGGTGGCCTCGCCGGCCATCAGCCGCCGAGCCGTTTCCGACCAGCGGCGCAGCAGCGCGGCGGCCTCCTTGCGGCCGGCGCCGGCCGCAAGGTCGAAGGCGACGAGATGGCCGCGGGCCTGGAGGCCCTCGGTGATGCCGGGCTGATGTTTCCCGTGAAACATCACTTCGTCGCTGCCGACCGAGGTCAGCGGAGTCGCCGCGGCGGGTGCGGCGGCATACCCCACGGCCCCGCCGGCCGCGCCGAGGACGAGCCCGGTGGCGCCGACGGTGCCGAGCAGGGCACGACGTGAGATGCCCTGCCCCGAAGCGGGCCTCTCTTCCGTGGCGGCGCCTTCGGCGACGACGGGAAGGGACTGTTCAGCCATGGTGCGGTTCAGCCGATCTGCGCGTTCTTGGAGACGGTCGTCTGGTCGATGTCGGAGGTCCGCACGGTCACGGCGACCTTCCAGTCGCCCGCCATGGGGATCTGCACGTTGCTCGCCGACCAGTGGCCCGTGGCGATGCGGTCGGGGGTGACGGCGAGCGGCCCGATCTTCTTGGCCTCCAGGGTGAGGGCGACCTTCACCTCGGGGATGTCGAAGGCCCGGCCGTTGGTCCGCTGGACGTAGACGTGCATCTCGTTGCCGCCCACGCGCGCGGGGTCGAAGTCGACCGTGACGACGCCCTTGCCGTCCGTGCCGCCGGTGTCGAAGGACATGTCGAGGGTCACCGCCCCGGACCCGGCGGTCGAGGACGAGGAGGAAGAGGAGGAGGCCGCCTTGGCCGCCTTGGCGTCCTGCTCCGTACGGCCGGGCTCGGTCTGCGTCAGCACGGTCGTGACCGCCAGGAGGACGACCGCGACCCCCGCCTCGGCGAGCACCGAGCGCCGCAGCCCGAACCGGTTCGGATCGGCGTCCCGTGTCCGCTTCTGCCGCGCGGTGTCCATGGCGGCCTGCTGCCGGGCGAGCTGAGCGGCCCGCTTGGAGTCGCCGCCCTTGGACTTGCCGGAGCCGGACGCACTCGCAGCGACCCGCTCCTTCTGCGGTGCCCGCTTGTTCTGCCGTACGACGGTGTCGGCCAGCTGGGCCGTCCACCGGCGTGAGATGAACGCGATGCCGACCAGCAGCGCCACCAGCCCGATCTTGACCAGCAGCAGTTGCCCGTACCGGGTCTCGGTGAACGCCGACCAGGAGCCGAGCTGCCGCCAGGACTGGTACACGCCGGTCGCGACCAGCGCGACGACGCTGCCGAAGGCGACCTGGGAGAACCGCCGTACGGCGGCCGACTCGATCGGCGCCTCGGAGCGGTACAGCGCGACGAGCAGCGCGGTCAGCCCGCCGAGCCAGGTGGCGACGGCCAGCAGGTGGACGACGTCGACGGGCATCGCGATGCCCGCCTGGAGGCCGACCGAGGCGTGCTCGGCCATCGCCCAGCTCGCCGCGAGCCCGGCCGCGACGACGGTCCCGCCGATCGCGAGCCCGAAGGTGAGGTCCCGCTTCTCCTCGTCCTCGCGCTTGTCGTACGCCCCGAAGAGCACGGAGATGAACAGGGCCGCCGCCGCGAGCAGCAGCAGCCGGGAGACGAGGGCCGCGCCCGCCTTGGTCTGGAGGACGTTCCCGAGCAGGTCCAGGTCGAAGATGTCCCCGACCTTCCCGGAGCCCGTGTAGGAGCCGCGCAGGAGAAGCAGCAGCAGGGTGGCCGCGGTGAGGGTGAGCCAGCCGCCGACGACGAGCCGCTGCATGGGCCGTACTCCGGCGCCGCGCTGCCAGCAGCCGAGGACGAAGGCGGCGCCGCCGACCAGCACGATGAAGCCGGCGTACGACATGTACCGCCCGAAGCCGTACAGCCAGCCCACGACCCCGCCGCCCGCGGTCTCCCCGGAGACGGAGACCGAGGTGGTCGAGGGGGCGCCGATGGAGAAGGTGAAGGCACCGGCGACGGGATGGCTGTCGGCGGAGACGACCTGGTAGGTGACGGTGTAGGTGCCGTCGGGCAGCCCGCTGTGGAGTTTCACGGCGTATGTCGTCCCGCTGACCTCGGACGGCTTGCCCTGCTGGACGGCCTTGCCCTTGGGGTCGAGGACGCGCAATGAGTCGTTCGACAGGGCGACCTTCTCGGAGAAGGTCAGCGAGACCTGGTCGGGCGCCTTGTCGACCACCACCCCCTGCTGGGGGTCGCTGCCGGTGAGCGCGGCGTGCGCGGAGGCCGGCCCGGCCGTGGTCAGCAGCAGGCCGCACGCGGCCAGGAGCAGCAGTACCAGGGTCCGGACGCGGGGGGTGATGGTCTGCGTCAAGGTGGTCCCTCCCTCAGTGTCCGGTCTTGGGGACGTAGGTCGCCGACTTCACCGGCATCTTCACGACGACGGGGTCGGACTTGGCGAAGTGCAGTTCGACGGTGACCGTCTGCCCCTGCTTCGGAGTCTGCTTCAGCTTGTCGAACATCAGGTGGTTGGCACCGCTTTTGAACACGAGTTGACCGTGGGCCGGGACGGGCAGGCGGGAGACCTGCTCCATCGCGCCGCCGTTGGTCTCGTGCATGGTGACCTCGCCGTCGTCGCTGGTGGCCGAGGTCAGCTCGTCCTTCGACGAGCCCGGGTTGGAGATGGTCAGGTACCCGGCGGCCATGTCGGCGGAGACGGGCTGCGGGATGTAGGCGCCGGAGACGGTGAGGCCTCCCGAGGAGTCGCCGGAATCCGAACAGCCGGCCAGCAGCAGGACCGCCCCGGTCAGGACGGCGAGCCCGGTGGACGCACGTTTCACGGGTTCTGCCCCTTGATGAGCTTGGGCAGGTCCTTGGTGTAGTCGTCGACGGTGGCGTCCTCGCCGTAGAGGACGTATCCCTGGTCGGTCTTCGGGGAGAAGGCGACGACCTGGGTGCCGTGCACCGAGACGGTCTTGCCGGTCTTCTTGTCCTTGTGGGTCGGCTCGATGGAGATGCCGAGGGTGCGGGCGCTCGCCTGGATGGTGGCGAAGTCGCCGGTCAGGCCCACGAACTGGGTGTCGATGCCCTTGAGCCACTTGCCGAGTTCGGCGGGGGTGTCGCGGGCCGGGTCGGTGGTGACGAAGACGACGGTCAGCTTGTCCTGCTCGGACCTGGGCAGCTGCTTCTTCGCGACGGCGATGTTGTTCATCGTCAGGGGGCAGATGTCGGGGCAGTGGGTGTAGCCGAAGTAGATCAGCGTCGGCCTGCCCTTCGTTTCCTTGCGGAGGTCGTACTTCCCGCCCTTGGTGTCGGTGAGGACCAGGTCCGGCTTCTCGAACGGCTGGTCGAGGACGGTGGCCGCCTTGTCCGAGCCGGCCTCCTCCGAGACCACGGAGACGGGCGAGCCGCTGTCGTCACCGCTGCCGCATGCGGAGAGGGTCAGGGTGGCCGCGGCGACCAGCGCGGCCGCGGCGAACATCTTCTTGCGCATATCAAAATGTCCCAGATGTAAGTTTTTCGGTGTGCGCCGGGGTCGTACGACCCCGGCGCGCGTCCCGCGAGAAGGTCAGGCGTCGCTGCGCCGGCGGCCGGCGAGCACGCCGTAGGCCACGCCCAGCGCGCCGACGACGATGCCGACCACGCCGAGGACGCGGGCGGTGGTGTCACTGCTGTCCCCGTCGGCGGGCCCGGTGCTCGCGGCGGCGTTCTCGGTCTTGGCGTCCGCTTCCTCGGCGGCCGTCGAGCCGTGGTGCCCGTCCTCGGAGGCCGCGGACAGGGCGAGCACGGGGGCCGGCGTCTCGGGCTCCTCCGCGCCGTCCTCCTGGACCTCGATCCAGCGCACGACCTCCTTGTTGGAGTACGTCTGGATCGCCTTGAAGACCAGTTCGTCGGCGTCCTCGGGCAGGGCGCCGACGGAGACCGGGAACTTCTCGAAGTAGCCGGGCCGGATGCCGCCGTCCTTGCCGGTGGCGGTCCAGGTGACCTTGGAGACGGCCTCGGTGATCTGCTCGCCGTGCATCGTGAGCGGCTTGGCGAGCTTGGACTTGGTGACCTCGATCTTCCAGCCCGGCATCGGCTCCGGCATGACGGAGGCCAGCGGGTGGTCGGCCGGGAGGTTGACCTCGAGCTTGGTGGTGGAGGCGTTGTCGCGCTCGTTGGGAACCTTGAAGTCCACGACCGCGTAACCGCCCTTGGCGGCGGTGCCCTCGGCGGCCACGCTGACGTGCGCGAACGCGGGCGAGGAGAGAACGACGACGGCGGTGGCGGCGACGGCGCCGGTGGCGGCGAGACGAGAAGCCTTCATGAAGAGCACTCCGCTTCGAAAGGGATACCTGTGAAGAGTGATGCGCGTGCGCACACGCGCGTGCCGCACGACGGCGGCCCTCATCCAGGTCCTTCAGGAAGTGGAGTCGTGGTCGCGTCGCGTCAGGCGGTGAGAACGAGTTCGGCGACGGCCGGCGGGCCGCGCCGGATCACGGTGTGCTGGAGTGCCGCCGTACGTGGTCGGGGCGGTGCGAGCGACGCCGTCAGCGGGGCGCGCGGCCCGGCTTCAGGCGCCCCCGGCAGTCCTGCACGCAGGGCACGTACCAGCGCGAGCGCTCCGCGCAGGGACCGTACGAGCGCTCCTTCGGCGACCGAATGCGCCGAGCACGTGGACAGTTCGGCGAGCCTCAGCAGCGCCAGGTCCCCGTGCCGCAGCAGCCACCCGGCGGCGACGGCCGCGAGGACGTGCCCCAGGATCATCGGCAGGGACGGCCAGACGGAGGTGCCGCTCATGGCGTCCGGGGAGTGGGTCACCGCGGTGGTGCCCGTACCGGGATAGAGCCGGGCGTCGGTGAGGAGCTTCTGCGCCTGCGCCGGGCTGATCGCCGCGGCGGTGGTCCCGCACAGCAGCCGGGCGGCCTGCTGGACCAGCGCGGTGTCGGACACCGACTGAGTGGACGACATGGCTGACATGGACGACATCGACGACATGGACGCCGACATCGCCGTCGTGCCGTGCTGTCCGAGTCCGAAGAGCACATGCAGCACGGTCTGTCCGACCGCGAGCAGCGTCGCGATCCCCGGCAGCGAGCGCGCGCGCCCGGCGAGAGGTGCCACGACGAGAACGACCCCGACGAACCCCGCGCCGAGCGTCCACAGCGGAACCGTGGCGCAGGAGGCTATCGCGTGACCGGCCGCGGCCAGCACGACGCAGACCGCGGCGAACACCGCGGCCCGCAGAACCCGGAGATCTCCTCCGGAGCGCGCGTGGGGGGCAGTCATGGCGGGCTCATCATCGCACTGGGCTCATGAGCGCCATACGGCAGGTCCACAAGATGACGTACGGGGTGTACGACCGGAAGGTCACTTCTGGTGCGGGCTGCCCCACATACACCGTTCGTCGCGCCCGATGCATCGCCCATATGGGCGGCATCACGTCAACAATGTGCTTACACCGGGGCGCGCGCGGCAATACGTAACGGTATGTCGAGCCGCAGCCAGGAGGCTGGAGCATGAGCATCTGGTGGTCACTCCATTTGCGGCGCGAGGCTGCGAGCGTTCCGCTCGCCCGGCGTCTGCTGCTCGGCACCATGGAGACCGCGGGCGTCGACCCGGATGTCTCCTACGACCTCTCCCTCGCCCTCAGCGAGGCCTGCGCCAACGCGGTGGAGCACGGCGGGGAGAGCGGGCGGCGGGACTCCACGGCGGCCTACCGGGTCACCGCCTATCTCGACGGCGAGAAGTGCCGTATCGAAGTCACCGACTCCGGCCCGGGCTTCCCGCCGGTGCGGCCCCGCCCCACCCCCGTGGAGGCGGAGAGCGGCCGCGGCCTCGGTCTCATCCAGGAACTCGCCGACCACGTCCAGATCGGCAACAACCCGGGCCGCGGCGCGGTGGTGAGCTTCGACAAGATCCTCAAGTGGCGGGAGGGCGCTCCGCTGATGGCGGTGTGATCCGACGTCAAGCCACGGGAACGCCGGCCGCGGGGGACTGCCGATGGCGTGGACTGTATGCGCGAGGGACGGGCGGCGGCTGTCGGTCGAGGAGCGGGGCGATCCCAAGGGCCGCCCGGTCTTCCTGCTGCACGGCACTCCGGGCAGCCGACTCGGCCCCGCCCCGCGGCCGTCGGTGCTCTACCGCATGGGGATCCGGCTGATCACCTTCGACCGGCCGGGATACGGCGGTTCGGACCGCAGCCTCGGCCGTACGGTGGGCGCGGCGGCCGAGGACGTGCGCCTGATCGCCGACGCCCTTGGGATCGGTCGGTTCGGAGTGGTGGGCCGCTCAGGCGGCGCCCCGCACGCGCTCGCCTGCGCGGCACTGCTCCCCGAGCGCACCGCCCGGGTCGGCGCCCTGGTCGGGCTCGCCCCTCAGGACGCCGCCGACCTCGACTGGTTCGACGGCATGACCGAGGCCAATGTCCATGCCTACGTCAACGCGGCCGCTGGGCGGCACCGGCTCACCGCCACGCTGGGAAGACGCTCGCTGACGATCCGCGCCGATCCGGCGGCCTCCGTCGCCGAGATGCGCAGCGGGCTGCCCGAGTCGGACCGCCGGATCTTCGCGGACGCCGGCATCCAGGCCATGCTGGAGCGCAACTTCGCCGAGGGCCTGCGCAGTTCCGCCGACGGCTGGGTGGACGACGTCATGGCATTCAGTACTGGCTGGGGCTTCGAGCTCTCGGGCATCGACGCCCCTGTCTTTCTCTGGCACGGGGAGGAGGACATCTTCGCCCCGGTGGAACACACCCGCTGGCTCGGCCGCAACATCCCCGGGGCCCGCGTCGAGGTCGAACGCGGCGCGGCCCACTTCGGGGCACTGCGCGTGATGACCCGCATCATCGGCTGGGCGGCCCGACTGGACGGGTGACGACGCCCGCGCCCGCCGGCACCGGTCATGACAGCCGCGGCATGAACACCGGTTCAAGACGGCCGCGCCCGCCGGCACCGGTCATGCCGGCTGCGGCGTGAACACCGGTTCACGACGGCCGTGCATCGACACCCGTCCACGACGGCCGCGCCCGCCAGCACTGTCCACGACGGCCGCGCCGCCAGCACCGGTCACGACGGCCGCGCCCGCCAGCACCGGTCATGACCGGCGCGCCCGCCAGCACCGGCCCACCACAGTGCGGGACCCGCACCGCACCGCCCCGCACCACCCCGGATCACACCTGCTCCGGCTCCAGATCCTGGTCGATCCGCTGCCAGGCGGTCGCTGCCTCGCTGAGCGGATGGGTCTCGCCCAGCCGCTGGATGAGATCGGCCTCCACTTCCTGGTGGAGGCGGGTGGCCTCCTTGTCCCGGCCCAGCTCGCGGAGGGTGATCGCCAGGTTGACCATGCTGCTGAGGACGTCGGGATGGGTGGGCCCGAGCCGGTTGCGCAGCCCGGTCAGAGCCAGCCGCTCCCCGTGCTCGGCCTCTTCGAGGCGACCGAGGTCGGCCAGCGCGTTGGCCAGGCTGGTTCCCGCGCTCAGGGTGGCCGGGTGGTCGCCGCCGAGGGCCGCCGCGAGGGCGGTGTGGGCCTGCTCGGCCAGTTCCGCGGCCTTCGGCGCATCGCCGAGGGCCCGGTGGTAGGTCGCCAGGTTGTTGATGCAGAACATCGTGAACGGGTGGTCGGGGCCGAAGGAGTTCCGGTATCCCTCCAGCACCTCCTCGACCTGCCGTACGGCCCGCAGAGCACCCTGCTCGGGATCGGTGGCGAGGTAGTCGGCGGCGAGGTTGAGCTGGCAGGCCAGTTCCTCGGGAATGGAGCGGCCGTACCGGTCGCGGTAGCGAGTGTGGGTTTCCCAGGTCTGCTCGCTCAGCTGCAGCGCCTGCGCGGACCGGCCGGCCTTGCGCAGGGACACGGCGAGGCTCTTGTCGACCCGCAGCACCTCCGGCACGTACGGGTTGAGCACCTGGCCGAAGAGCTCGCGTACCTGACGCAGGATCTCCACCGACTCGTCGTACTCGCCGAGTTCCCGCAGGTCGCGGGCGTAGTGGCTGCGGGTCGTGAGGGTGTAGGGGTGCAGCGGGCCGACCAGCGCGGTACGGCGGCGCACGGTGTCCTCGTCGAGCCGCCGGGCGGCCTCGCTGTCCCCCGTGAGGCGGTGGTCGATGGCGAGGTTGTTGGCCGACCGCAAGGTCCGCGAGTGGTCCTCGCCGAAGATCTCGCGGAATCCGTTGTAGTTGCGCTGGTCCAGCTCCAGCGCCTCGTTGAAGCGGCCGAGCGCCCGCAGGTCGGCGGCCACGTTGCCGGAGGTGATGAGCAGGGACGGGTGGCCCTCGCCGAGGAGCCTGCGCTGCCGGGCCAGGGTGTCCTCGTCCATCTCCCGGGCCGCCTGGTACTCACCCTGGGAGCGCAGGATGTTGGCCAGCTCGAAGCGGAGGTTGAGTATCTGCTCGTCGTTGGAGTCCGGGAACTCGGTGCTCCAGAACTCGTCGAGCTGGGAACCCAGGGTGCGGGCGAGATGCAGTTCGCCGCGCTTCCACAGGTAGCGCATGCGGTCCACCATCAGCTGCCGGGGCTCCTCCTCCGCGCACGCGCGGATGTCGGAGGGGACGAGGTGCGGCCAGATCACCTCGAACTCGGGCCACCTGGCGGGGTCGTCCACCGCGTCCTCGGAGGGCCGTATGGCGGCGAGGATGCGGTGCACCTCGTGGACGGTGTCCTCGGCCACCTGCGGGTCCATGCTGTCGCGCACCGCGGCCTGCACCAGCCGGTGCACCTGGATGGAGTTGTCGGTGGCGTCCACCTTGGCCAGCGCGAACCTGTTCAGCGCCTGGATGACCTTGCCGAGCATGTACCTCTCGCGCAGGTCCTTGTCGTAGGGCAGCAGCGCCCTGATCATCGCGTCGCTGCCGACGAGGGCCATCGAGATCGGCTCGGCGGACAGGAAGCTGCACAGTTCGAGCAGCCGGGCCGCCGCGGGTGACTCGTGACGCAGCCGGGTGACGGAGATGTTCCAGCTGGCGCCAACGGCGGACGGGTACTCCACGGCGTTGACGGCGGCCCGGACCGACAGCACCTGGGTGCTCTGCTCACGCAGCTGCTCGATGTACTCCCCCACGGGCGTGGCCGTCGTGGCCAGCCAGGCCGCCGCGACCTCGATCGCCAGGGGCAGGTCGCCGACCGCGTCGGCCACCAGGGCCGCGTCCTCCTCGCCCAGTCCCGGCACCCGTCCGGTGAGGTGCTCGACGCTCTCCTCCCGGGTGAAGACCTCGACCTCCACCGTGCGGACCTGGGCCGAGGCCGGCTTGGTGCGGGTGGTGACCAGGAGGTGGCCGTAGACGTCGTCGGGGATCGGGCCGGTCTGGTCGCTGAAGCGGTTCAGCACGTCGTCGAGGTCCTCGACGTTGTCGAAGACCAGCAGCCAGCGCCTGTACGGATTGCCGGCCCGCAGTGCCTGGAGCGCGGCCACGGCGGCCTCGGACACGTCGTCGCCGATGCCCGGGGCGAGCCGTCGGCCGAGGTCGGCGAGTTTGGGCGCGACCAGGTCGGGCTGTTCGGCGTCCACCCACCACACCAGGTCGTAGTCGGGTTGGAAGCGGTGGGCGTACTCGCGTGCAAGCTGGGTCTTGCCGACCCCGCCGAGCCCGTGCAGCACCTGGGGCAGCCGCTCCCCGGACGAGCCGGTGACGAACTGGCGGCGCACCTGTTCCAGGATCGAGGAACGGCCGGTGAAGAACGGATACCGGGGCTGGACGTTGGACACGCTCGTGCTGCTGTGGGGAAAGCGCGCGCCGTGCGGGCGGGCGGCCGGCTGCGGCGAGCTGGGCCGGCCCAGACCGGTGAGCAGCGTGGTCGCCGCCGTCTCCTCGTCCAGCCGGGCCAGATCGATGGTGCTGCCCCGGTTCGCGTACGGAGTCTGCTGCACGTCCCCGACCCGCAGGGCGACCGGCTGGTGCTGGTGCGGGCCGCCCGAGTGCACCGTGGCCCCCCAGGCGGCCTGGGCCGTCCGGGAACCGAGGAAGGCGGGGGAGACCACGGCGAGCACCCGCTGTGAGCCGCCGGCCAGCGCCTCCGCGCCGAGCTCCGGGGTCGTCATCGACCGCACGTCCTGGGAGGCCACCTCGAAGCGTGCCTCGCGCAGCACCGCCTCCAGCCAGTCCACCCACATGCGGTCCTCGGAGACGTACTGGAGCAGCAGTTTCGACGGCGGCAGGGGGCGGCGGCGGGTGTAGGCCGAGACGTACTGGTTGCGCTTGACCTCGTTGAGGGGCGGCAGGGAGGTCACCCGGCCCGCGGTGACGACGGAGGCCAGCCGCTCGCAGGCGGTCAGCATGGAACTGGCGACCTTGGGCGGGTCACCGAAGGGGGCGAGGATCTCCTCGTAGGCGTAGTAGGGGCGGTAGGGAATCTCCACCGACCCCCAGTAGGCGGTGAGTTCCTCGGGGTCCATGCCGCTGGGCAGGCCGTCGAAGCGCTCACGGGCCAGTGCGCGTCCGGCGTCGACCTTGTCCTTCTCGCCGTCGTCGATGCGCATGGCGACCGGCAGGATGCGGATCCCTTGGTCGCCGTAGCGCTCCTCGATGTCCTGGGCGACCGCGGCGGCGCCCTCGATGCTCTGGTCGCTGAGTGTGTAGCAGACCACCAGGGTGCTGGGCATCTGCACGGTGCAGATGTCGGCGAGGTCGCTGTGGCCGGTACGGCTGTCGATCAGGGTGAAGTCGTAGTACCGCTCCATGTCCGAGCGCATCGCGTCGAAGAACTGACCGCCGCCGTAGCTGCTGTAGAAGCTGTCCCAGTCCATGTTGCCGACGATCGGGTAGTCGCGGTGGCGCATGCCCGCCGACAGGAAGTCCAGGCTGCCGGGCTCCGGGAAGTTCCACTCCAGGGAGATGGCGTGGGGGCGCACCCGGGCGTAGCGGCGGTGCCAGTCCGGTTCGCGGTCGGGCAGGTCACGCAGTGCCTCGCGGCGGTAGTCGTCTATCAGGTTGACCAGGCCCGGAGTGGCCCGCAGTAAGGAGGGCTTCAGGAACGGGTGGAAGAACCTGTGCAGGCCCGGGGCTTCGAGGTCCCAGTCGACGGCGAGCACGCGATAGCCGTTGGCGGCCAGGATCCAGGCCACGTTGGCGAGCGCCATGGTCCGGCCGGTCCCGCCCGTGTACGAGTAGAAGGTGATCACTGAACCTCTGCGGTTCTCGGTCATGCGGTCCTCCGCCGTGTCGGCCCTGTTCATCCCTCGTGCCGCACGCGCAGGCGTGCCGATGTCGCGCTCAGACGCCGTGTCCCGGCCTGGGCAGCCGTGGGGGGATCGAGGGGTGGCCCCTTCGGCGGACAGGTTCTCGCACGGGCCTCGAAGTGGTGGACCGCCTGTCGTACGACCTTCCGGAGTTCGAGCTGGAAGGTATCGAGGGTGCGTATGGCGCCGCCGCGCGACCGGTGGCTCGAATCCAGGGCCCACCGGTCGAGCAGCAGGGCGGGGGTGGTGAGCGGCCCCATCGTGAGGATGCGGTCCGCCCCGGTCTCGAAGTCGCTGACGGTGACCCGGTAGTTCATGGCCAGGGACTCGCCCTGCGCCGCGTACTCCTCCCCGAAGTCCGCGTGTGGGAACGGGAGGTCCCTGGCCATCCGCGGAAGCTGGGCGTGTTCGGCGGGAGTCCATAACGCCGGGAGGACGGCCAGAAAACGGACCCGAGCGCCCACCGGTGACGCGTCGGGGTCGGCGGACTCGGATGCGGGGCGCGGTGTGCGCGCGTGACTGAGGAAGAAGTGCGGTCGCCCGCTGCTGGGGTCCGCCGCGTCCGCTCGCACGAATCCCCCCGACAATCCGCCTGACGGAACTCCAGTGTAGGAACCGCCGGCGGTCTCGGAGGAGCGATGTGGCGAAGTCGGCTGCTGGACCGCCCGTACGAGGGGGACTTCAGGAGCCCTGTGCGGCCGTGCGCTGCTTGTGGTCGGCCGCCGTTTCGCGGGCCTCGGTCAGCGCGTCCGCGCTCACCGGGTCGCTCAGCCGGGCCGTGACTGTTTCGCCCATGGCTCTCACGAAGCGTTCGCCCGGCCGGGTCAGGGCGCCGGAGGCGAGCAGGGTGTCCACCGCTTCCGCGGTCTGCTCGCGCCACCGGGCGAACCGGACTTCGGCCTCGCGCGCCCCGGTGCCGTCCGCCGTCCGCATGCGGGCGCGCCAGTAGTCGACGACGGCGATGTGCGCGTACGTCCCCTGCAACAGCCCTTCCAGCGGGCGCGGATCCGGACGCCAGGGGGCGTAGAACAACTGCTCGCAGGTGGGGTCGTAGAGGTCCATGAGGTCGAGTAGGGCGCCGAGCTTGACGTGCTGGAACTCGTGGACCAGCAGACACGCCAGGGTCTGAGGCGTCTCCGGCCGGGCGATGCCGACCGCGCCGAAGGCGTCCCGGGCCGCCGAGCTGATGTCCGCGCCCGTGGAGGACTCCCGCAGCGGAGTGACGACGCTCAGGCCTGCGGCCAGTCCGGGCGCGTACGCGGGCAGTTCACGCCGGATCCACTGCCACGCGGCGGCGAGATCCTGCTGCCACCTCTCGGCCGCCGCCGCGGACAGCCGTGTCCGCACGGGGTATCCGTGGGCGTCCCGCCAGGGGTCGGTGTCCTCCAGGGCGACGGCCCAGCCCGGCAGGTCGAACCGGTGCCGGGCCCACCAGGCCGGATCCGCGGCGGACTTGAGGCCCACGGTGTGCTCGCGCTCTTCGACCCGCACGGTGAAGCTCTCGCCGCTGGCCTGGGTGACCCTCGCCTCCGTCGCCTCGCCCACGACAAGTGCGCCCAGGGTGGGCAGCCGCAACACCCCGGCGTGGGTCGGTACGGTCACGCCTCCCGCCCGCCCGGACCTCAGCAGCGCGGCCGCGGCGAGTTCCGCCACGCCCCGCATCGCGATCCGCCCGGCTTTCGCGTCGCCGCGCAGGGCGCGCTGTGCCCAGGGGCGCAGATAGGGGTGGGCCAGGACCGCGTCCACCGACTCGGGAGCGTCGGTGTCGAGGACCGCGAGGGTCTCCCAGGCCGCCGTACCGGTCTCGTCGTGCGTGCTCTCGCGCCAGACGGCGGCGAGGAGTTCGCGGTTCACGCTGAGTTCGTGCCGGGCCAGCTGTCGCACCGCGTCGCTACCGCCGCAGCCGGCGGCGATCTCGTCGAGGTGGCCGTCGTCCAGGGCGAGTTGGGGCATCGGCGTCCTCTGGTCCTCCCGGTCGCGGATCCCGGTGATGAGGTGTGCGAGGTCGGCGCAGTAGACCGACGGGTTCATGAACCCACCGGTGCCGTCGGCCGAGTTGTAGCGGTGCGCGTACAGTCCGCCCCCGCACGAGCGGACGACCGGACAGCTGCGGCAGGTCTCGCACAGCCCGTCCAGGCCCTGCTGGCGGGCCCTGATGCCGGGGTGAACGGCCATCTCGTCCAGGGAGTTGGCCGTCACGTTCATACCGGTGCCGGGCGCTCCGTCGTAGGCGGTCTTCAGCGAGTCGGCCTGTTCGATCGCGCCGTCGGTCTCGATGACCGCGAGTTCCACCGGGTCCAGCCCGAGGGACTCGGTGAGGCTGCTCGCACCGCGCAGGGTGCGCAGCACGGAGTCCAGGACCCGGACGCCCATGGGCCGGCCGGCGGCGGTCCAGCGGTCGTGGACGCGCAGCAGCCAGTCGCCGTAGGGGGTGGCCGAGGTGCCGGAGGCGGGGCGGAGCGGGGGCTCGTCCCAGGTGGCGTGGGGGAGCAGGAAGTCGATGCGGGGCGGGGCGAGTTCGGCGAGGGCGTCGTACACGGTGACCGGGTCGTTGCGCAGGTCGACCGTGCACAGGAGTCCGGCGAAGAGGTGCCGGTGACGAGGGCTGTTGAGCAGGTCGATCGCACGCAGGACCTGGGGGTGGCTGCTGCGGCCGTTGCGGTAGCGGCGGTGCAGGTCATTGGCGGCGCGGTGGCCGTCGAGCGAGACGCCGACCTTGATGTCGAACTCCGCGAACAGCTCGCAGAACTCCTCGTCGAGGGTGACGCCGTTGGTGTGGATGCGCAGGTCGAGGGCGCAGAGACCGGACAGGGCGGTGGACAGGTTCTGCGCCGCCAGGCGGAGCTTGTCCCGGCCGGCGAGGAGGGGCTCCCCGCCGTGCAGGACGACGTGAACGGTGTCGAGCCGGTGGGTGCGGGCGTGTTCGGCGATGCGCTTGGCGGTGAGCTCCAGCACTTCGTCCGAGACCACTGCGGGGCGGTCTCGCCAGCTCTGGTCGGCGTGCTCGTAGACATAGCAGTGATCGCATGCGAGATCGCAGCGGCTGTGCATCTTCAGCACGAACTGGCTCAGGGGGTGCGGCGGCGGTGCCATCAGCTCGCAGCGCGATTCATCGTGAAGAAGGCCTGGTCAGACGGCCGACTGGAAGGCCGCCACCGAGATCCGCGAGGGTCCGCGGTCCGGAGTGTCGTGCGACACGACCCGCGTGAGAGTGCCGGACCTGATGTGGTCCAACCGGGCTGCGAGCCGTACCAGCGGGACCCGTTCACCTGTGCTGGGCTGCTTCTTCGACTCTTCGGCCGGATCGTTGGTGGGCGTATCCATGGACGAACCTCGATCTTCCGTGCGCCCGTTGACGGGCGATGGACAGGAGTCGGAATACCGGAGCGGATGCTAAACGCATCTCGAGCACCCTGCATGGTGAAATGCTCGTGAGTGTGAATGACCCCGGACGACGGATCGTGGGTTGACATGCAATCACACAGCGGGGACAAAGGGGGCCGATCAAGCTCTCAGCCCCCGCACAGCCTGCTCCCAACTTACTGCTGGACACCCTTCCTACGTTCCTGCTCATGACGGGAAACCACAGGAACACGAACATCACCCGGCGCCGCGCCCTCGTGGTGACCGGCGGGACGGTCGCGGCGGGCGGGCTCGCCGTCACCGGGTACCAGTCGGCGTTCGCCGACACCACCACCGAGGCGACGGCCACCGCCTCGGCGACCAGTACCGGTGCGTGCATGACGCTCATGTCGAGCGTCACCGAAGGTCCCTACTACCTCGACGGCGCCCTGGTCAGGAAGGACATCACCGAGGGCAAGAGCGGGGTCCCGCTCACCCTGCGGCTGACCGTCGTGGACGCCACCGACGGCTGCACCCCGGTCAAGGGCGCGGCCGTGGAGATCTGGCACTGCGACGCCTGGGGCTACTACTCCGGCTACACCACCGCCAACCCCGGCGGCTCGGCGCCCGCGGAGAGCGAGGACGGCTCCACCGCGAACGACAGCACCTACCTGCGGGGCTACCAGATCGCGAACGCCAATGGGGTCGTGAAGTTCGAGACGATCTTTCCTGGCTGGTACACCCCGCGCACGTGTCACATCCACGTGAAGGTGCACACCGGCGGCGAGAAGGAGGACGGCACCTACGAGGGCGGCAAGGTCAACCACACCGGCCAGCTGTTCTTCGACGACACGATCGCCGAGGAGATCTTCGCGCTGGAGCCCTACTCCCGGCACTCCGGCAGCTACACCACCCTCGACAACGACATGGTCTACGACGGCGGCGGGGCCTCCAGCGGCCTGCTCACCCTCAAGGCCGTGCACAAGGCCGACCCGTCCAAGGGCTACAAGGGCTCCCTGACTCTGGCGATAGACCCCGACGCGGAGAACACGGGCGCGGGCAGCGGCGGTGGCGGCGCGGGAGGCACGCCCCCGAGCGGCGCCCCGACGGGCGCACCGCCGAGCGACGCTCCGTCCGAAAGTGCCGCTCCCTCGGCCTCCGCGGCCTCGTAGGGTACGGCCATGAGCAGCCCCGAGGACGAGGCACTGGCTCTGGCCGCCGTGGACGCGCTGACCGGTCAACTGGCCCTGGCCCCCAAGCCGGGCCTGCCCGACCCGCGCGACCTCGGGGCCCGTGCCACGCGCAAGGACCACTGCTCCCTGCGCTGGTCGGCCAAGGCGCTCGCGCCCGGCCTCGCGGCGATGGCCGCGGCGGCCCGCCGTACCGGCGAGCCCAGTCCCCAGCTGCGTGCGGAGCTGGGCGCGATCGGCCGGTGCACCGAGCACTCGGTGGGCCTGGCGGGTGGCGGCCACCGCGGTGCCCTGTGGGCCCTCGGCCTGCTCGTCGCCGCGGCCGCGCTGGACCCGGCGGCGCGGTCCGAGGACGTGACCGCGACCGCCAAGAAGATCGCCGCGCACCGCGACAGGCGGGTCCCGCGCCGGCCCTCCCGGGGCTCCTCGGTGTCCGCGAAGTACGGCGCGGCGGGCGCCCGGGGCGAGGCGCGAGCCGGATTCCCGCACGTACGGCGGGCGTTGGCCGCGCTGGCCGAGTCCCGCACGGCGGGCGCCGCCGAGGTGGAGGCCCGCCTGGACGCCCTGCTCACCGTGATGTCCACCCTGCAGGACACCGAACTCCTCTACACGGCGGGCCCCTTGGGTCTGCGGCACGTCCAGGCGGGTGCCCGGGGCGTCCTGGAGGCGGGCGGCACCGCGACCGACGCGGGCCGCGAGGCCCTGCTCGCCCTCGACGCCGACCTGCACGCACGCGCGTGGAGCCCCCGCGGCAGCGCCGGGCTGCTGGCGGGGGCCCTGTTCGTGGACGCCCTTGCGTCGTCGGTCAGTTCACGAGCGCGGGCCGCCTGACGTCCGTCTCCACCCGGCCGGCGGCCCGACGGGTCGCCGGCCCCATCGCGTACGACGCCCCCAGCGTCACCGCTCCCAGCAGCAGCCACCCGGGCGTGCCCCACTCCACCAGCAGCGTCGTGAGGACCAGCGGCCCGAGCGTCCGCGCCACGGTCACCCCGGTCCCGAAGAACCCCTGGTACTCGCCGACCCGCTCGGCCGGAGCCAGGTCGAAGGAGAGCTGCCAGGACCCGGCCGACTGCCCCATCTCGGCCACTACCTGAAGTACCGCACCGACGACCAGCGCACCCACGGCCACCCACGGCGAGGCCCCCGCCGACAGCGCGAACACCGCGCACGCGGCCAGCATGACCCACCCCGACCGCCGCACCGCGCGGGTGGCCGACGCGAGCCCGGTCACCCCGCGGGCCATCCGCACCTGGAACACCATCACGGCCCCGGTGTTGAGCACGAACAGCGCGGAGACCAGCCAGGTCGGCGCCGCGGTCCGCTCGGCGATCCACAGCGGAATCCCCAGGCTCAGCAGGGGCATCCGCAGCAGCAGGACGGTGTTCAGCAGGGTGATCACGGCGTACGGCCGGTCGCGCAGCACACCCGGGCCGTGACGTTTCGCCTCGGGCACGCGGGGCGCCACCGACGGCAGTCGCAGCAACAGCAGCGCACACCCCACGAAGCTCACCGCGTCCACCGCGAACACGCCGAGATACGCCGCCCGTGTCCCGGCGTGCAGCGCCAGCCCGCCCAGCCCCGCGCCCACGGCCAGCCCGGCGTTCAGCGTCGCCTGGAGGTGGGCCAGCAGCCCGGTCCGCTCCCCGGCGGACACCAGCCCCGCGAGCAGCGCCTGCCGGGCCGCGGCGAGCCCCGACTGCGCGGAGGCGTAGGCACAGGCCGCCAGCACGAACGGCACGAAGTCCCGCACCACCAGGAAGGACGCCACCGCCAGCCCCGTCGCCAGCGCCAGCAGCACCGCCGTGCCACGCGCCCCGCGCCGGTCCGCGAGCCGGCCGAGCGGCACCCCCACCACCGACCCGACCGCCCAGCCGACGGTGAGCCCGAGCCCCACGCGCGCGGGGTCGAGACCGACGACGTGGGTGAAGTAGAGCGCCGACGTCACGTAATAGGCGCCGTCCCCGACGGAGTTGCTCAACTGGGCGAGCGCCAGGACGCGTTGCGGCCCCGCGGGCGGGACGAGTGAGTTCGTCATGGAACCGACACTAGAAGTGCGGTGGACCGCTCGACAGACCCAATGGAGGCCGCTGGGAGTGGCCCAATTCCAGGACCCGGACCAGGACGTCCAGCGCCTCGGGATACGCCCCCTCCCGAGGAGTCCCGTATCCCACGACGAGCCCCTCGCGAGTCCCCGCCGCGTGCCAGTGCTCCCGCAGGGACCCCACCGCGAGCCCCGCGGCCGCGGCCCGCGCCAGCACCGCCGCCTCGTCCTCGACCTCCACCAGGGCGTGCAGCCCGGCCGCGATCCCCTGGACACGCCATCGCGCCCCCAGCCGCTCCACGAGCCGGTCCCTGCGTCGCCGGTATCCGAGCCGGCACGCGCGCACGTGACGGTCGTAGGCGTGACTGCGGATCAGCTCGGCGAGCGCCAGCTGCCCGATGGTCTCGGTGCTGTGGTCGCTGTGCAGCTTGGCGTCGGCGACGGGTGCGACGAGGTGCGGTGGCAGCACCATCCAGCCGAGCCGGAGCGCGGGTCCGAGCGTCTTGGACGCCGTCCCCAGGTAGACGACCCGGCCCGGCGCCATCCCCTGGAGCGCCCCGACGGGCTGGCGGTCGTAGCGGAACTCCCCGTCGTAGTCGTCCTCGACGACCAGCGCCTCACGCGCGCGTGCCCAGTCGGTCAGCGCCCGCCGCCGCGCGGGGTGCAGGGTCACGGCGGTCGGGTACTGGTGGGCGGGAGTGACGACGACGGCCGCGGGGTCCCCGAGAGCGTCGACCTCGACGCCCCGCTCGTCGACCGGCACCGGCACCACCCGTCCGCCACCGCGCCGTACGACCTCCCGGTGGAAGGGCAGGCCGGGGTCCTCCATGGCGATGTCCCCGCCCTCCAGAACCCGCGTGAGCAGCGCGAGCCCCTGCACGGCCCCGGAGGTGACGACGATCTGCTCGGGAGAGGCGACGACTCCACGGGCCCGCCCGAGATACTCCGCGAGCGCGACGCGCAGCTCGATACGGCCCAGGGGATCGCCGTAGTCGTACGCGGAGACGGGAGCGGTGGCGACGGCCCGCCGCAGGGCCTTGAGCCAGGCGGCGGCGGGGAAGGCGCCGACGTCCGGACTGCCGGGCCGCAGATCGAAGAGCGGCGCACGCGCGTGTGTACCGCTCTTGGACGGTTGGGCCTCAGCGGCGGGCAGAGGGGCGACGACCGTCCCTGATCCCTGCCGAGCGGTCAGATACCCCTCGGCGATCAACTGGTCGTAGGCCGCCTTCACGGTCCCCCGCGAAACCCCCAGCTCCTCGGCGAGCCGCCGAGTGGCGGGAAGCCGGGCGCCAGGAGCGAGTCGCCCTCCGCGAACGGCGTCGCGCAGGGCCCTCTCGAGCCCGGCACGACGCCCGTCAACGGGGTCGGCTTCCAGATGCAGGTCCACTGCGACTCCCTAGGGGCGCGGGGAACTGCGCGACCAGCCACGACTCACCCGCAGCCGAAACTCAACCCTTGAGCTGAGCCATCCAGGCCTCGACCTCGTCGGACCGCCGAGGAAGGCCGTCCGACAGGTTCCGATTCCCGCTGTCCGTCACCAGGATGTCGTCCTCGATCCGCACCCCGATGCCCCGGTACTCCTCGGGCACGGTCAGATCATCGGCCTGGAAGTACAGACCGGGCTCGACGGTCAGCACCATCCCCGCCTCGAGGACGCCGTCCACATACGACTCGACCCGCGCGGCAGCGCAGTCGTGGACGTCCATGCCCAGCATGTGCCCGGTCCCGTGCAGCGTCCAGCGCCGCTGGAGCCCCAGCTCCAGCACCCGCTCCACCGGCCCCTCGACCAGGCCCCACTCCACGATCCGCTCGGCGAGCACGCGCTGCGACGCGTCATGGAAGTCCCGGTACTTGGCACCCGGCTGCACGGCCGCGATCCCGGCCTCCTGGGCGTCGTACACGGCGTCGTAGATCTTCTTCTGGATCTCGCTGAAGCGGCCGTTGACCGGCAGCGTCCGCGTCACGTCGGCGGTGTAGTAGGTGTGCGTCTCGACGCCCGCGTCGAGGAGCAGGAGGTCACCGGAGCGCACCGGCCCGTCGTTGCGCACCCAGTGCAGCGTGCACGCGTGCGGGCCCGCCGCGGCGATCGTGCCGTAGCCGACGTCGTTGCCCTCGACACGCGCGCGGAGGAAGAAGGTGCCCTCGATGTAGCGCTCGGAGGTGGCCTCGGCCTTGTCGAGGACCTTCACCACGTCCTCGAAGCCCCGCACCGTCGAGTCGACGGCCTTCTGGAGCTCCCCGATCTCGAACTCGTCCTTGACCAGCCGCGCCTCGGACAGGAAGACCCGCAGCTCCTCGTCCCGCTCGGCGGTGACCTTGTCGGTGAGCGCGGCCTCGACGCCGGCGTCGTAGCCCCGTACGACCCGCACCGGGCCGGTGGCCTCGCGCAGCTTGTCGGCGATCTCCCGCACGTCGGAGACGGGGACGCCGTACAGCGTCTCGGCCTCGGTCAGCGAGTGCCGCCGACCGACCCACAGCTCACCCTGCCCCGACAGCCAGAACTCACCGTTCTCGCGGTCGGAACGCGGCAGCAGGTACAGCGTGGCGGTGTGGCCGCCGGAGACGGGCTCCAGGACGAGCACGCCGTCCTCGGTCTGGTTGCCCGTGAGGTACGCGTACTCGACGGAGGCCCGGAAGGGGTACTCGGTGTCGTTGGAGCGGGTCTTCAGGTTGCCCGCCGGGATCACCAGCCGCTCACCGGGGAAGCGCGCCGACAGCGCGGCACGGCGGCCCGCGGTCTCGGCGGCCTGCGCGATCGGCTCCAGGTCGTGCAGCTCGGTGTCGGCCCAGCCGGACTTCATGCTCTCGGCCAGCTCGTCGGAGACGCCCGGGTACAGGCCGTTCTTCCGCTTCTTGATCGGCTCTTCGGACTCATCTTCCGGGGTCGCCGGGGTGAGCTCTTCGGCCACGGTCATCCTCCTACGAAACGGCACTGGACCCCCTCCATCGTACGGTCGTACGGAAGGGGGCCCAGGGGCCTTGGGCCTGTTACACCCTGCTACACCGTGCTACACCGTGCTACTCGAAGTGTGCGGCGAGCAACACGACGTCCTCCTCGGAGTCCGCCTCGTCCAGGCCCTCGGGCAGCACGGTCCGCAGCACGTGGTCGGCGACCGCGCCGGGGTCACCGCGCAGCGCCTTCGGCACCCCGGCGGCCGCCGCGTGCAGACGGGCGAAGGCACGGTCGGTGGGGTCGCCGGTGCGGTGCAGCAACCCGTCGGTGTACAGCAGAACCGTCTCTCCGGGCTCGGCGCTCAGCTCCACGCTCGGCGCCTCCCAGCAGGCGAGCATCCCGAGCGGCGCGGACACGGACGTCTCCACGAACTCGGTGCGCCGCTCGCCGATCAGCAGCGGCGGACAGTGGCCGGCACCGGCCAGCGTGATCTTGCGCAGCGCGGGCTCGCAGTAGGCGAACAGAGCGGTGGCGGAGCGGGCCGGCTCGGTCAGCCGGAGCAGCAGCTCCAGGTCGGACAGGACCGCGACCGGGTCCTCGCCCTCCATCACGGCGTACGCCCTGAGGGAGGCTCTGAGGCGCCCCATCGCGGCGATCGCGCTCGGGCCGCTGCCGGTCACCGAACCGACCGCGAGGCCCAGCGCCGCGTCCGGCAGCGGCAGCGCGTCGTACCAGTCGCCGCCGCCGCGCGGACCGGTGCGGTGCCGGGCGGCGAGCCTGACGCCGGCGACCCGGGGGAGCCGGGACGGCAGCAGCTCCTCGGCCATCGTCGCCATGCAGGCGCGGGTGCGCTCGACCTCGAGGAGCCGGGCCAGGTGCTCGGTGGCGTAGCGGACGTACAGGCCGACGAGGTGCCGCTGGCGCTCGGACGGTTCGGCGGGCTCGTCGTAGAGCCACACCGCGGCACCGAGGCGGCCGGCGTCGTCGGTGGACAGGGGGAGCGCGTAGCAGGCCGCGTAACCGAGGCGGGCGGCCACCTCGCGGTGGCGCGGGTCGAGGCCGTCCTCGGCGAGCAGGTCGGGCTGGGCGATCTCGCCGTCGGCGCCCGGCAGCCCGTCGAGAATGCGGCCGTACGACATCGCGCTGCGCGGCACGGTCTCGATGTGCCCGAGGTCGGCGCGGGCGAGTCCGAGGCCGATGGTGGTGTCGGGGCCGAGGCCGTCGCCCGGTTCGAGGACGACCAGTCCGCGCCGGGCTCCCACCAGGGCGGCTCCGGCCTGCAGGAACTCCTGGAGGGCTGCGGACAGGGTGTCCGTGCGGGCGAGGCGTTCGGTGAGTTCGTGCAGGGTGGTCAGGTCGGAGACCCAGCCGGCGAGACGGTCCTGGAGCAGGGCGCCGGGTGCGTTCGGCGTGGGGACCGGAGAGGTGCCCGGGGCGGCAGGCGCGGGCGCGACAGTGTGTGCGGGTGCGGGAACCGTTGAATCGATTCCGGCCACTTTCGGAGGGTGAGGGGCGTTCATGGCGTCCGGCTTTCCGACCGGTGCGTATTGCTCAAAAGCATCGCAAACCCCCATGTCATTCTGCGCCGCTAGCAGTGTCTCCACATGTACACGCACTCGTGAGGGGATGTCCAGCATTGTCCTGCCGGGATTCCTGGTGTCCGTGGGTAACCGGTGGAGAGTGGATCGGTGGGCAAAGTTGGCTAAAAACCGCCTCGGGTTAAGGTGTATTGAGGTCGACTGGCCTTGCTCCACAGAGCGTCACAGCGGTCGTGATGGGTACGTACTCGGTAAGGACCAGGGGTGGTTGGACTGTCACCCGGAACCTGGTGACCGACCCGGGCGTCTTAGCCACCGACGATCGTGCCCCATCCTCCCGTGGCGGAGGCGGAGAGAAATAGCGGGACGGCAAAACGCCAGACTTCGCCACCCCCCGCCATGCCCGCGCTTTTGATAGACGCAGTATGGGGTTCCCCTTGTCTCGGACAAGGGTGTGATGCGCCAACAGGTACGCACAGTGAAGTGATCGACACATGGTGTGATGTGGTCCACGGTGTTGCCAGCGGTGCAACGGAAAGGAACGAGCGCTCATGCGCGAGATCCTCGGAAAGCGACGCAGGCTCCTGTCCCAGCGCAGCGACGGAAGGCCTGAATTGTTCAGCGCGGCCCTGACCTTCGCGAAGGAATGGCAGTGGCCCGTACTCCCGGGTGTGGCACCGGACCCGGAGGGCCGGGACCGGTGCGGATGCCCCGACCCGGAGTGCACGGTCCCCGGCGCCCACCCCTTCGACCCGGGTCTGCTCGCGGCCACCACGGACGAGCGCATGGTCCGCTGGTGGTGGACCAACCGCCCGGCCGCGCCGATCATCCTGGCCACCGGCGGCAGCGCCCCCTGCGCGGTCAGCCTGCCGGCCCTCCCGGCCGCCCGCGCCCTGGCCGCACTCGACCGCGCGGGCATGCGCCTGGGCCCGGTGGTCGCCTCGCCGACCCGCTGGGCGATCCTCGTGAAGCCGTACTCCCTGGAACAGCTGGGCGAACTGCTGTACGCCCAGGACCACGTCCCCGGTTCGCTGCGCTTCCACGGCGAGGGCGGCTACCTCGCCCTGCCCCCGTCCGGGACCGGGCACGGGGACATCACCTGGGAGCGCGCTCCGCTGCCCGGCTCGGCCTCCCCCTGGGTCCCCGACGTCGAGGCCGTGGTGGACGCCGTGGTCGAGGCCCTCACTCGTACGGGTGTGAGCGCACCCGAGTTGTAGGGGTGTCGGGCGCGGGTGGAACCGGGTGCCCGCGCTCGGTCGTTATCGTCCGGTTCATGAACCTTCGTCTGCTCGCCCTGTCGGGCATCGTGGTGTGCGCGATCGCGCTGCCCCTGGCCGTGGCCTCCGCGGGACAGGTGGGCGACGGAGGCCGTACGGTCGTACGCGACCTCGTGCGTCCCGCAGAGCCTCCCGCGGTCCGGCCTCCCGCGGATCCTTCCGCCGCCCGGCCTCCCGCGGATCCTTCCGCTGCACGGCCGTCCACGGGCCCTTCCGCTGTACGGCCGTCCGCGGCCGACGACTACAAGGCGCCCCTCGCCGAATCCGGCCGCTCCCCGCTGCTGCTCGGCCTGGGCCTCGCCACCGCCGCGCGCTGCGGCCCCGAACTGACCTCCCCCGACGGCATCGAGGCGCAGACCTGTGTGCTCACGCAGGGCGAGGAGACCTGGGCGCGGACCTACTACCGCAACGCGACCGGCGCCGTGCTGGACGCCGCGCTCAGCTTCATGGGGCCCGGTGTACGCACGGTGCAGCTGCACTGCGCGGTCGGCGCCGGGGACGAGCCGGACAGCTGCGAGACACCCCGCGAACGCACCCAGGGAGCGCCGGTCGACTACACGGCGGTCGCGGAGTTCGCCCGGCGGGGCAGCGGACCACTGCTGCTGCGGACCGCGAGCAACTCCGGGGAAAACACGGGCAGTTGACGCACGCAGACGTTCCGTAAAGCGGTCCGGGCACAGAAAGACCCGGTTGCTGGCGACGGGGGATGCACCAGCAACCGGGCTACTGGAACGGTAACAAGAGATCGGCCGTTCGCAAATTCGACCGCGCCGCTCCCTGGCTTATTCGGACACCGACTCGCCTCCTTGTGAAGGGAGTTGTGGACGGAGCCGGCCGTTCCGTGAAGGTTCGGTGCGACTGACCGGCCGGTCAGCCGCACCGGTTTCGTCAACTCAGCGTGACCTGGCGGTTGGTGAGGCCGCCGCGGGCGCGGCGCTCGTCGGCGGTCAGCGGTGCGTCCGTGGCCAGAGCGCCCGCGAGCCGCTCGGCGAACTCGGCGGCCGGCTTCTCGACGTCCTCCGCGGTGACCCCGCTCGGCAGGTCCCACACCGGGACGGTGAGGCCGTGGGCGCGGAAGGAACCGACGAGCCGGGTGCCCTCGCCGAGGTTCGACTTCCCGGCCGCGTGCAGCCGCGCGAGCGCGTCCAGAAGTTGCTCCTCGGGGTGCGGCATCACCCAGCGCAGGTGGTTCTTGTCCGGCGTCTCGCACCAGTAGGCGGCGTCGACACCGGTCAGCCGGACGGTCGGGATGGCCGCCGCGTTGGCCCGCTCCAGGGATGCGGTCACCTCGGGCGTGGCGTTCTCCGCGTCCGGTACCCAGAACTCGAAGCCCTCGTGGACAACTGGCTCGAACGCGCCTTCGGGATCGAGCAGGTCCTGCAGTCGCGGACCGTCGGCGGGGGCGCGCCGGCCCTCGACCGGGGTGCCGGGAGCCGCCGTGAGCGCGCGCTGGAGGGTGTCGGCGAGATCACGGCTGATGTCGCCGGACGCCGTGTCGTTCTGCAGACCGAGCAGGACCGAGCCGTCGTCGCGGCGCAGGGCGGGCCAGGCCATCGGCAGGACCGTGGCCAGCGTGACCGACGGGACGCCCTCGGGAAGGCCGCTCTTCAGGGTCAGCTCGACCGTGGCGGCGGGGACCAGCTCGCGCAGGGCCACCCAGTCGCCCTCGCCGGCGAGGCCCTCGAACGGGCGGTGCACCAGCTCGGTCGCGGCCTGCGCGGCGGCCCGGCCGTGGCAGGCCTTGTAGCGGCGGCCGCTTCCGCACGGGCAGGGTTCGCGGGCGCCGACGACCGGAATCTGACCATCAGCACCTACGGCGCGGGCGCCATCCGTGATCTGCGGGCGCTTGGCCTTGGTCTGGGGTCGCTTCTTGGCCATCGTGGCTGTCTCCCGGTTACGGCTCGTCTCGTACGGGCGCGAGCCTAGCCGCTTGCGACTTGGCCGACGGGAGCCTGTGGACAACCACCGGGGTGTCCTGCCCGGATGCCCGGTCCCGGTCGCCTCAGCCCAGATCGTCGAACGCGTCCGAGAAGTCCAGGTCGGGTATCGCCACCGACGGGGCCACGACCCGCGTGGCGAAGTCGCTCCGCCGGCAGCCGGCGTCCGGATCGTGAACGTCCGAGTGGACGATCACCCAGACCGTGACCTCGCCCCGGGCGTCGTCCCTGACACCCCAGTCGTCGGCCAGCGCGGTGATGATGTTGAGCCCGCGGCCGCCGTGCGCGGTGACCGAGGGGGTGGCCGGAGCCGGGCGGGTGGGTCCGCCGCCGTCCGTCACCTCGACCGTGAGCCTGCCGCCCGCGTCCACCCGCCAGGCGGCGCGGACATCGCCGTCCCCGGCCAGGGCGTCGCCCAGCGGCCGGCCGTGCTTGCACGCGTTGCTCAAGAGTTCGGAAAGAATCAGTACGGCGTCGTCGATGACCGATTCCGCCACGCCACCCCTGCGCAGCTGCACGCGCATACGGTGTCTCGCTTCCCCCACGCCCGCAGGGCCATGGGGTACGGCCATGCTCGACGACGTGGGCACCTCCTGTGCCACCACCAACGCCACCCCCGAGACCTCCTTCGCCCCACGCCACGGTGTGGATGCCCCATTGGCCTGTACCGGAAACCGGCCAATCACGTTCCGCTGACGCATTCGTCACGACCGAACACGCATCGAACGCGCCGGGGCACACCCTGTGACGGAGGCGACGTCAGCGGCCCAGGCGGTCGAGCACCGCGCGCGGGCGGTTGGTGATGATGGCGTCGACGCCCAGCTCCACGCAGAGGTCCACGTCCTCGGGTTCGTTCACGGTCCACACGTGCACCTGGTGGCCCGCCCCCTTCAGGCGCTCGATGTAGCCGGGGTGGTTGCGCACGATCCGGATCGAGGGTCCCGCGATCCGCACTCCCGCGGGCAGCCGGCCGTCCCGCAGCCGGGGCGAGACGAACTGCAGCAGATAGACGGTCGGCAGGGTCGGCGAGGCGGCACGCACGCGATGCAGTGACCGGGCCGAGAAGCTCATGACCCTGATCGGCGACTCGGCGGCGGAGGCGGGGGCGTCCAGGCCGAACCGCTTCAGCAGTGCCAGCAGCCGCTCCTCGACCTGTCCCGCCCAGCGCGTCGGGTGCTTGGTCTCGATGGCCAGCTCCACCCGCCGCCCCGCGTCGGCGACGAGTTCGAGCAGCCGCTCCAGGGTCAGGACGGAGGTGTCCTCCCGGTCCTCGGGCCGGAACACCCAGTCCGGCTCCTCGTCGCGGGTGCGCCAGAACTCCCGGGTCCTGCGCGAGCCGAAGTCCAGGGCGGCGAGGTCGGCGAGTTCCAGGGCCGAGACCGCTCCGCGGCCGTTGGACGTACGGTTGACCCGTCGGTCGTGGACGCACACGAGATGGCCGTCGGCCGTGAGACGTACATCGCATTCGAGGGCGTCCGCACCGTCCTCGATCGCTTTGCGGTACGCGGCGAGCGTGTGCTCGGGAGCGTCTTCCGAGGCTCCGCGGTGGGCGACGACTTGGGTCAGCTGCTGCCGTGCGTGGGTCACCGCGTCATGGTGCCACCGCTCAGGGGTACGCGTGCGAACGGAGGCATATGGATTGCGCCTCATTTGTCTTGCATGGCCTATATAAAGAGCAGCCGCAGACCCACAGGCACCGCTTATGGTGCCCTGACGGCCCGTGGGAAAAGCTGACGGCATACAAAAGGACATGCACAGCTGACGCACGCCGGACACTGAGCGGCACTGGCCGAGCGTGACCGAGTGCGACCGACAACCGACAGCCGTGGACCGAGGAGAGAAGCTGTGAGCACCGAGAACGAGGGCACTGCGGTACCCCCGGCCCCGTCTGCACCCCCCGTGCCGGTGGACGCTCCCGCGGCTTCGGCACCCCAGGCGGCCTCCGCCGCGGGCGCCGCCACCACTCCGGCCCCGCCGCACGCCTCCGGCGGCGCACAGGGGCCGGAACTCGTGCACGCGGGATCGGCTCCGGCGTACGCCTCGGCACAGGGGCAGCAGCACGGCGCCCCGGGCGGCCCCGAGGGCGCCTGGCCGCCGCCGCAGCCTCCGGGCACCCCGTCGTACGCCGACGGCGGTGCAGGCGGTGTGGGCGGTGCAGGCGGTGCGGGTGGCGCCGGTCCGACGGGTGTCTGGGGTGCGGGCTACCAGCAGCCGGCGCCGAAGCCGAAGAACGGCCGCGGTGGTCTCGTCGCCGCGATCCTGGTGGCGGCGCTGGTCGCCGGCGGCCTTGGCGGCGGTCTGGGCTACACCCTGGCCAAGAACAACGACAGCGGCTCCTCCACGACCCTGTCCGCCTCGGACAGCGGCGGCAGCGTCAAGCGTGACGCCGGCACCGTCGCGGGCGTGGCGCAGAAGGCCCTGCCCAGCACGGTCACCATCGAGGCCGAGTCGACCAACGGCGAGGGCGGCACCGGAACCGGGTTCGTCTTCGACAAGCAGGGCCACATCGTCACCAACAACCACGTGGTCGCCGACGCGGTCGACGGCGGCAAGCTGACCGCCACCTTCCCGAACGGCAAGAAGTACGACGCCGAGGTGGTCGGCCACGCGCAGGGCTACGACGTGGCGGTCATCAAGCTCAAGAACGCGCCGAGCGACCTCCAGCCGCTCACCCTGGGCAACTCCGACCAGGTGGCGGTGGGCGACTCCACGATCGCGATCGGCGCCCCCTTCGGCCTGTCGAACACCGTGACGACGGGCATCATCAGCGCGAAGAACCGCCCGGTGGCCTCCAGCGACGGCAGCGGCAGCAACGCCTCCTACATGAGCGCGCTGCAGACGGACGCGTCGATCAACCCGGGCAACTCGGGAGGCCCCCTCCTGGACGCGCAGGGCAGCGTGATCGGCATCAACTCCGCGATCCAGTCCACCAGCGGCGGCGGCCTCGGCGGCACCAGCCAGTCCGGCTCGATCGGCCTCGGCTTCGCCATCCCGATCAACCAGGCCAAGTACGTCGCCCAGCAGCTGATCAAGACCGGCAAGCCGGTCTACGCCAAGATCGGCGCGTCCGTCTCCCTGGAGGACTCCTCGGGCGGCGCGAAGATCACCACCGAGGGCGCCGGCGGCTCCGCCCCGGTCGAGTCGGGCGGCCCCGCCGCCAAGGCCGGCCTCAAGCCCGGCGACGTCATCACCAAGCTGGACGACCACGTCATCGACTCCGGCCCCACCCTGATCGGCGAGATCTGGACCCACAAGCCCGGGGACAAGGTCAAGATCACCTACGAACGCGACGGCCAGACCCACACGGTCGATCTCACCCTGGGCTCCCGCACCGGCGACAGCTGACCCGCACGCCCCCGCCCCGACCCGTTACTCTGTTCCCCGCGCCACGGTCACCCGCGGCGCGGGGTGGGTTGCCCGAGCGGCCTAAGGGAACGGTCTTGAAAACCGTCGTGGCGCGAGTCACCGTGGGTTCAAATCCCACACCCACCGCATAGCAGGTCAGAGACTTGCAGGTCAGAAGGGGTGCCACTCTCCGGAGCGGCACCCCTTCTGCGTACACCCTGTCTCACCCTGGCTCGCCCCTATCTCACCTTTGACCAGTGCGTATGGGACATCTGGGGCCAGGGCCAGGCTCATGCCTGGCATGAAGAACTGTTTCCGGTGTTCAACGACGTGACGGGCTGACGGGCTGACGGGCGTCTGTCGTGTGCCATCCTCTGGAGAGCGCCTAGCGAGACGAGCCTATTCGTAGCTTTTCCTGCAAAGACGGGAGGAGGCGGGTCGCCCATGGCTGTGCTCCGTAAGACTGGAGCCCAGGTCGGGCCTCCCCCAGAGTCCTCGTGGCCGCGTGCGGGGCCGTCGAACCCTCCGGTTTTCCCGCTCCTCAGCCACTCGGCCTTTGGCGTCGGTGATCCGATCCCATGACGCGCCCATCAGAAGTGGAACTGCGAGAGCAACGTCGTGACGCTGACGTTGCCCGTGTTGCCCTTGACCTGACCGTTGATGCAGGTCTGACCATGGGCCGGATTACCGCTGCTGCCGACGTTCACGGAGTTGCCGCAGACGTTCGTAGCGGCTTCCGCAGTCCCGCCGGTCGCGGCGAGTCCGCCGAACGCAAGCAGACCGCTCACGCCCGCGACTGCGGCTATGCGCTTGAGCTTCATGTCGCCCTCCTCCGGTACTCACCGCCACTTGGTTGGCGATGCCGCCCTTGGGGACGCAGGGCGGGAGGGTGGTTCGACCCCTACTTCGACGATACGACCCGATGAATCAGGATAAAAGGGATCTACTCGACGATCGGCTGAGGGTTGTCCCTCCGTCTGGCCGCGACGGGCTGGTCACCCCTCATCCAGCGCGCGGGCAGTCAGGCGGTTGGACTGCTGCTGGCCGCCCTTGAGGATCTTCGCGTAGAACCGGTACAGCACGGCAATGCTGTGGCCGACGCGTGCGGCGACGTCGGCGGGATCCACCCCCGATTTGATCCAGAGCGACACCCCGGCGTGCCGCAGGGAGTACGGCACCGCCGCAAGGTCGGACTTCACCTCGCTGGGCGTGAGCACCGCTTTGCGCGCCCGCTCCCAGAGATCGCAGTACTCCGTAGAGACGACGACTTGTGTCTTTCCGTTTGCGGAGCATGGTGAGGATATTGAAAACGGCCAGTGCCAGGTGTGGGCCAGGGAGTTCGATACGGCGGCGCCACGGCGCGGATATGCAAACCGTCGTGGCGCGAGTCACCGTGGGTTCAAATCCCACACCCACCGCGTGAACGGTGTGAAGGAAGGGGCGTCCTCAGGAGGGGGCGCCCCTTTCATGCGCCCAGGGGGTCGGGGCGGGGTGTGGCTTCGGTGGTGGGACTGGGTAGGGAGGAGGGCGTCCCGACCGGTTCTACCGAGGGTGGCGGCGAGCGTGGAGCGTACGACTCGGATCGGAGTCACCGGACACCGGGACCTCCCCGAGCCGGTGTTGGAGTGCGTGAGCACGGGGATCCTCGACGAGTTCTCCAGTCAGGCCGCGAGCGGGCCCGTCGAGGCGTTCAGCGCCCTGGCCGCAGGGGCCGACCAGCTCTTCGCCAACCTCGCGCTGCGCAGCGGGATCCCTCTCACGGCGGTCATCCCCGGCACGGACTACGAGCGTGGTCTGGGCGGACCGGAGACCCGTCTCGCGTATCGCCGGCTGCTGGACGCCTGCGCCGACCGGGTCGACCTGCCGGTGGAACGGACCCGGGAGGAGGCGTACGCGGCGGCCGGTCGCTGGATCGTGGACCACACGGACCGGCTGGTGGCCGTATGGGACGGTGAGCCGGCGCGGGGGGTGGGAGGCACCGGCGACATCGTGGCGTACGCGAGCCGGGTGGGCGTACCGGTGCGGGTGCTGTGGCGACCGGGGGCGCGGCGGCCCTGATGGGGCGGGGGCGGAGTCTCTCCATCGCCTTGCGGTGTTGCGGCTTCTCCATCAAATCCAGCTTCCCGGTCCCAGCTCCCAGCTCCCAGCTTCCCGCTCCCCGCTCTCCGGTTCACCCCCCGAACCGTGCCAGCCAGTCGGTGTGCTGGGGCAGCACCAAATGTTCTGTCTCGGCGACGGCCTGGGGCCAGCGGTCCTCGGACACGCTCTGGGCGAGGACGGCCCGTTGGGTCTCCAGGCCCTCTCGTACCAGGGAGTGGGCGAAGGAGAGCGGGTGGTGGCGGCGGGTCTCCAGCCAGGCGACGCCGGTGGCGGCCGAGGCGGCGAGCAGACCGCTGAGGTCCCAGCCGGAGACGAGGCCGGCGCTTCTGAGCACCGCGGCGGTCAGGGCCAGCAGGGTCAGCAGTGCGGTCAGCGCGGACCAGAGAGCGGCGGAGCGGCGGGCCTGTGCGGCCCGGCCGCCATACCAACTGAGCTGGTCGAGGACGCGATCCCGCAGGTAGATGTCCTTCCGTACGGGGAACGGCTTGTCGCGTACCGCCCGCATGGCGCGCGTGATCTGGGGGTGACGCGGATCGTCCGGCTCGTGCCGACTGGCCGGATCCCACAGGGTGTATCCGGAAGGAGCAGGAGCAGGCGTACGACCGGGAACAGGGCCAGAAGCCGATCCCGAGAGCCACCCAGGCGCCGGCTCCCGCCACCCCACGCGCCGTAACGCCCGCAGATGTTCCTCCAGTTGCTGGTTGAACAGCCCGTCGGGATCGCGCACTCCGGAGTGGAAGGGGCCGCCGTGCACCATGTACTGCCAGGCCAGCGACTTGACGGTCTCGGCGGCATCGCGGTGGGCCTGCCAGTGGGCGCGGGCCCGGCGGCGCTGGATGACGACTCCGGTGGCCACGGTGAGCCCGTACAGCAGGGCCGACACGGCGGTCAGGACATGGCTGCCGAAGTGGTCGGCCAGGGTGGCGAAGACGGTCGCCACGAGCAGAAGCGCCAGCTGGGTCATGGTGGCCCGGAACGCCTCGCTCTGACGGTTCAGCGCCCACTGGTCGTTGGAACGGAACAACGGCGGGAGATCGTCGCTGCCTATCGTCGCGCGCGGCCCCGGAACGTTTTGCCCAGGCGTGATTGCCGCCATGCGTCACCTCGCCATGAAGAGGGGAAGACTCATGGTGACTTGCAGTCGAGCGGGTGCCAACACCGCGTCGCCGGGGAGGACTTGAGGCCAGTGACGACGAGATCAAGCCGCAGAGCAGCGAACGGGCCTACGCGCGCTGGTCCTTGGTTGATCGGTGTGCTTCCCTGAGACGAGAACTGCACAGCGCCACCTCTTCCGCAACTCGGCGTCCGGGTGCCCGGTTGCGGCCCGACGCAGGTTGACATGCGCGAAGTCCGGGAACCACGGCCGGAGTTCGCGGGACTAGCGACACGGGGGGTTCATGGAGACGTCAGGGACTGACGTGGAGTTCGACTTCGACGTGGTGAACCTCAGCGGTTCCGCAGACGTAGATATGGACGAGTTGCCCAAGAACGCCCTGGGCCGGTCCATTCGAAGGGTTCGGCGGGACACATTGGAGCACCGCGCGGTGGACGTGTCCATGTTCCAGTCGGCGCTCTGACCCGGGCGCCCAGGCAGCGGGGGCCCGTGGGGCAGGAGGTGGCAAGTGCGCGGTGCGAACCCCTTCGTCGAGTGGATAGTGAAGGTCGCGCAGCCATGCAACCTTGCCTGCGACCACTGCTACGTGTACGAGCTGCTCGACCGGACCTGGCGGCACAAACCGGCGGTCATGGCGAACGGGACAGCGGATCAACTGGCCCGCCGCATAGCCGAACACGCCCGGCGGCACGCTCTCAGCCGGGTCCGGGTGACCCTGCACGGGGGCGAGCCGTTGATGGCTGGACGGTCTCGAATCGAACACCTCCTGAAAGTCCTGAGGGAGGAGCTGCGCGGCACGGCTGTTTGTGATATCTCGGTGCAGAGCAATGTGACACTTCTGAATCCCTCATGGATGGACCTGTTCCACCGACACGGGGTGTCGGTGGGCGTCAGTCTTGACGGCGGTCGTGAGGCCAACGACCGTCACAGGCGTGCCAAGAACGGGCGGAGCAGCTACGACTCCGTCCAGAGGGGATTGGAACTCTTGCGGAGGCCCGAGAACAAGGCGCTGTTCGCGGGCCTGTTGTGCACGGTCGACCTCGCCAACCCGCCGCTCGACGTCTTCGAGGACCTCCTCGCGCACGAGCCGCCGGCCATCAACTTCCTGCTGCCGCACGCCACCTGGGAACACCCGCCGCCCGGCCACGATCCGAATCGAACACCGTACGCGAACTGGCTGCTGGAAGTGTTCGAGAGGTGGTACACGGCGCCCCGCCAGGAGACCAGGATCCGTCTGTTCGAGGACCTGATGGACCTCGCGCTCGGCGGTCACGTCCGGTCGGAGAGCACGGGACTGGCCGACACGGACTTCCTCGTCGTGGAGAGCGACGGGACGATCGAGCTGGCCGACTCCCTCAAGGCGACGCGCGACGGCGGTCCCGCCACCGGGCTCGACATCTTCGCGCAGGACTTCGACTCCGTGGCGCGGCACCCGGTCGTGGCCGACGCCCGCCGCGGGGGCCTGGCCGCCCTCGCCGACGTCTGCCGGGGCTGCGAGGTCGTGCGGCTGTGCGGTGGCGGACTGCGCGCGCATCGGTTCAGCCCCCTCACAGGCTTCGCCAATCCGAGTGTCTACTGCGCTGACCTGCGCGTTCTCACCACGCACATCCGCGATCGCGTGGTGGCCGACGCCACTGCCCTGCTGGGGAGCGCCTCATGACGGCCCCGGTGACCCTGCGCATGACCGCGAAGGACTTCGCGAGCCTGGCGGCCTGCCGGCCCTCCCCGACCGCCCTGCGGGTCCTGAGGGACGGCCAGATCTCCCGGCGTCTGCTGATGCTGATGGACGTGGCCGCAGCGGCCAGGAACAGGGCGCCGGAATTCTGGGAGTCGCGGGGCGCGGCGGCCTGGGACCTGTGCGTCCAGGCCCGCAGAGCGGATGTGGGAGCCTTCGAGGACGTACTGCTTCATCCGCACGTGGGTGTGTGGCTGGGGCGCTGCATGCGCGCCCTGGACGGTCCGCGTCCCGCCGTGCGGGCGGCCACCGACCTCGCCCGGCTCGGCGGCCTGGCCGCCGCCACCGCGTTACGCGCCGGACTGCGCCCGCACCTGGTACTGCCGGCACCGGACTCGCTCCTCTGGCTGCCCACGCTCGGGGTCGTCCGGTTACCCGGGGACGCGGTCGAGGCGCGCCTGCGCGGTGACGTACTGGAGCCGGGTGGGCGGTTGCCGGCCACGGGACAGGGGGACGAGTCGGCGGCCCGCGACACGGCCTGGTGCGCGCCGCGCCGCCTCACCTTCCGCGGCCCGCAGGGCACGCCGCCGTTGTCGGTGGTCCTGGAGGACAGCGACCCGTACCGGGACGCACATGGTTATCCGGTGCTTGCCCGCCGGACGACCGGAGAACTGCGTGCCTGGCAGGCGTCGGTGGCCTCGGCCTGGGACGTGCTGAACGGGCTGGTCCCGGAGCGGGCTGCCGCCTGCGCCTCGCTGTGGACGGCACTGGTGCCCCTGCGGCCCCCGCGGAAGGGCCGGGGGGTGAGTTCCTCGGCGCGGGAGGCGTACGGGGCGATCGCCGCCTCCTTCACCGGCGATCCGGTACGGCTGGCGGAGACTTTGGTGCACGAGAGCGCACACATCGCCTTCGGAGCCCTCGCCGACCTGACCGATCTCTGGGATCCCGAGGACCGCACCCTGTACCGGGTCGGCTGGCGCGCTGATCCGAGGCCGATCGGGTCCGTTCTCACGGGCACCAACGCCCACTTGGCGCTCCTCGAGTTCTGGCGCCGACGCGAGCAGGAAACGAGCGGTGGGCAGGCCCGTGCCGCACGGGGCCGGTTGCACGATTACGGCTCACAGGTCGTCGACATCCTGCGGATCCTGCAGGCCCATCCGCTCCGGCCCAAGGGCCGGGACTTCGTTTCGTTCATGGTGGACGAGGCGGCGCGCTGTGGCTTTTTCCTGCGCCCGCCGCTCTCCGCCCGCCCCCACCGCTCCTCACTCCATCGGGTGGCGTTGCGCGAGGCGCTGGAGGGCGCGCGAAGGAGCGCGATATCCGCGTCCTCCCAGCAAGCGGGGGCCTGTGCCGTGGGTTCTGCCGGCAGCCGGACCACGACTGTCGACGAGACGACACCGGGGGCGGACTGATATATGAGGACGCGGTGGCACGGCGGAGAGGCGACGGCGCGGCGGAAGGCCGCGAACGCACAGGGAGCGGCGAGGTCGCGCGGCACGCGCACACCATCAGATTTTCGCCATGTCCGGAACAAACATCGATGTGGTGGGGCTGGTGGTGACGAGTCGCGTGGCATGTGGTCCGCTTGCGTTCGGCTCGTCGGCCCACCCCGCTCGTCCCCGGACCGCGTCGTACGGGAGCAGCCATCGTGAGCCACTTCTACTTGAGTCACGTTCGCACGGTCGACGAGGAGTGGGTCGCGGCGTTCTTCCACGACCTCTGCAGGGCTGTCGCTCAGCGGACCGGGCGCTCCCCCGAGGCCGTGGGCGTGCGCGGGAAACCGCAGTCGTCCGAGGTGTCGGTGGATCTGCTGGGCCGGTCCACCGTCCTCGTCGTCCTGCACTCATCACGGTATTTCAGCCAGTCGTACTGCCGGGCCGAGCTGTCCTACTTCCAGCGGCGGCTCAACATGCAGCGGTCCAGGACGGGCCGCAGCGCCGACGCGGTCGTTCCCGTCATGTGGGAGCCCGACTTCACGCACCCGCTGGAGTCCGTCGTTCCGTACCCGCCGCTCAGTCTGCGCTCGGAGGCCTACCGGCGTGACGGGCTGCTGCACCTGCTGCGGCTGAAGGCGCGTTACCGCTCCGAGTACGAGGAAGTGCTGAAGGCGGTCGCCGACCGGATCGTCGCGGCCGCCGAGCAACTGCCCGAGGTGCATGGGTTCGACGCCAGCGGCAGCCATTCGCCCGTCGGCGCTCCCGCGCCCGTGGGCAGCCAGGAGGTCAGCTTCGTCGTCGCGTCCTCGGCCAAGGACGACGTGCCCGGTGAACGGCACTCCCGCCAGTACTACGGAAAGACGGTCCTGGACTGGTCCCCCTACGCCCCGGGGGATCACGAGGCTCTGGTCTCGCTGGTGAAGAACACCGCCACCGCGCTGGACTTCACCGCGAACGTGCTGCCGCTGGACGAGGAGAGCGTCGACCGGATCGTCCGGGAACAGGACCCCGAGCAGCTCGTCGTGCTCCTGGTGGACGCGTGGGTGGCCCTGCGGCGGGAGGAACACCGGCTGCTGGCCGCCGTCGACGAGCGCAATCCCGAGGCGACCACGGCGCTCGAACCCAGGGCCCGGGACGACACCGAGTCGGCCGAGTGGGCCGTCACCCTCGACGAACTCCTGGACCGCACGCTCCCCCGCATGCGGGGACGGCACAGCGAGTACGAGCGCTGGAAGCTGCGGGACGCGGAGAGTTTCACCTCGTCCCTGCGCAAGGTGCTCATCCGCCTCCAGAACGAGGCGCTCAAGTCCGTGGAAGCCGTTCAGTCGCCGGCAACGCCGACCGAAGGCCACCACACGTTTCCCCTGCTCGGAAGGTACTCCTCATGACGTTCGACTCGGGTGACGCCGGCACCCGCGAGTCCGGCACGATCGTCACGTTCTACTCGTTCAAGGGTGGGACCGGCCGCACCATGGCCCTGGCGAACGTGGCCTGGATCCTGGCCAGCAACGGAAAACGTGTACTGGCCATGGACTGGGACCTGGAGGCGCCGGGGCTGCACCGCTACTTCGCCCCCTTCCTCGGCGACCCGGAGCTGCGTTCCACGCCGGGCGTCATCGACCTGATCCGGGAGTTCGACCTGGCCAGGCCGAGGCCGGCCGGGGGCGACTACAGCCGGCAGGCCCGGGTGGAGCGCTTCGCCTCCGCGCTGACGTGGAGCTTCGACAGCGGCGGCTACGTCCTTTTCGTGTCCCCCGGCCGGCGGACCCCTGAGTACTCCGAGAAGATCAACACCTACGACTGGCAGGGGTTCTACGAGCAGCGCGACGGCGCGGCCTTCCTGCGCGCCCTGCGCGAGGACATGCGCGGCAACTACGACTACGCCCTGATCGACAGCCGCACGGGCTGGAGCGACACCTCCGGCATCACCACGGTGCTGATGCCGGACGTCCTGGTCAACTGCTTCACGCTGAACACCCAGTCGGTGGACGGCAGCGCCAGCGTGGCCGCGGACGTACGGCGGGCCGCCCCGCACGTCAAGATCTTCCCCGTCCCCATGCGGGTGGAGGACGCCGAGCAGGAGAAGCTCGCCATCAGCCGGGGGCACGCCCGGCACCGCTTCCAGGAGTTCCTGAAGGACACGCCCCGGGCGGCCGACCCCGACGGCTACTGGGGTTCGGTGGAGATCCCCTACAAGCCCTTCTACGCCTACGAGGAGGTCCTGGCCACCGTCGCGGACACGCCCCGCCAGCCCGCCTCCCTGCTGGGCGCCTACGAACGGCTCACCTCGGTGATCACGGACGGTCAGGTCACGGCCCTGCGGCCGGTCGACGAGCCGGTGCGCAGGCAGCTGCTCGCCCGCTTCCAGCGGGTGCCGGTGCCTGGGGGGCGTCTGGTGCCACGGGTGCGGATCGACTACGCGCTGCGCGACGGCGCCTGGGCGGAATGGGTCGAGGCCCAGCTCCAGGTCGCGGGGGTGGCCGTCGGCCTGCGCGGAAGCAGTCCGTCCATGTCGCTGCCCAGCGATCCCGCGGACGCCGCCGACGTGGTCATCGCCCTGCTCTCACCCGACTTCGCCACCACGCCGGTCGCCGAGGAGGTGCGTGCCCTGGCGGCGGCTCCCGACGGACCCAAGATCATCGGGCTGCGCACCCGGGAGCACCAACCGGAGTCCGCCCTGCGCGGGCTGCCGGGATTCAGTCTGGTGGACACGTCGGCCGGACAGGTCGTGAGCAAACTCTTCGGCCTGTTGGAACTCGAGTCGTCGGCCTCCACGGTCAGTGAGGACCTCACCTATCCGGGCCGCGTTCCCCGTATTTTCAACGTGCCGCGCCGCAACAATGCCTTTACCGGCCGGGACGTTCAACTGGACCGATTGAGGTCCGAACTGGGTGTCGAATCACTGCGCCCGGACACGCCTGTGGGCAGGGTTTTCCTGTACGGACTGGGTGGAATCGGCAAGACCCAGATCGCGCAGGAGTATGTCCACAGGTACGGTTCCCAGTACGACCTTGTGCACTGGATTCCGGCGGAACAGCCCAACCGGATCCCCCAGCTCCTCGCGGAGCTTGGGCTGGAGTTGGGAATTCCGGGCGACACGGTCGACGAACGTGCCCAAGCAACCATGACGGCGCTGAAAAACAATGATTATGGTCGCTGGTTGCTGGTTTTCGACAACATCACCGAAAGCCAGGACACGGAGGGTGAGAACCAGCTCAGGGACGAGGGAGACACGACGGTGAAGCGGTACCTTCCCGCCGAGGGGCCGGGGCACGTCATCCTCACCGCCCGGCGTTCCCCTCATGAGGAGAACCAGATCTCGGTGGAGGTCGACGCCTTCAACAGGCCCGAGAGCATCGCCCTGCTGCGCCGCAGGGTGGACGGTCTCTCGGCGGAGGACGCCGACCGGATCGCCGAGACGCTGGGTGACTTCCCGATGGCCATGGAGATCGCGGCGGCCTGGCTGCGGCAGACGGCGATGCCCCTGGACACCTACCTCGACCGGGTCAACAGCCAGGTCAGCGCGGTTCTGAACGGGGACGGAAACACCGGGGACAGCCAGCAGGAGTCCCTCCTCGCGGTCTGGCGGCTGACCGTCGACCGGCTCGGCAGCGAACGCCCGGCGGCCGTACGGCTCCTCGAACTCTGCGCCTTCCTGTCGCCCGAGCCGATCGCCCACTCCCTCCTCTACAGCGACGCCATGCGCAACCGGCTCGCCGAGGAGACCGGGGACGAGTCGGTGCTCGACCCCATGGTGATGGGCTATCTGATCCGGGATCTCGGCCGCTACGCGCTCGCCACGGTCGATCAGCAGAGCGGTTCCATCCAGGTCCACCGGCTGGTCCAGGCCGCCGTGCGCGAATGGCTGAAGGAGGACCCCGAACGCGAGGAGCGGACCCGGCGCCAGGCGCAACTCGTGCTGGCCGGAGCGCTGCCCTCGGCCGTCTCGGCGGAGGACAGCGCGCAGGCCAGGCAGCGGTTCGCGGAGCTGCTGCCGCACCTGGAACCCTCCGGGGCGCTGTCCAACACCGACGCCCGGGTGTGCGAGTGGGTCATCCGCCAGGTCCGCAACCAGTGGCGGATCGGGGACCACCGGGCCGCCGTCGCCCTCGGGCAGAAGGCGCTCGACGTGTGGACGGGGTCGCTGGGCGCGGACCACCACCTCAGGCTGCGGCTGGCCGCCCAGGTGGCCAACCCGCTGCGGTCCCTGGGCCGTTACCGGGAAGCCCACGAACTGGACGCCGACACGCTCCAGCGTCAGCGCGAGCAGCTCGGCGAGGACGACGGCTACACGCTGATGACGGCCCGCAACTACGGCGCCGACCTCCGTGGCCTCGGCCGTTACCAGGAGGCGTACGACGAGGACCGCCGCACCTACGAGCTGTATCTGAACAGCCCGCACTTCGGCCTCGACCACGAGGACACCCTCCGGGCCGCACACAACCTGGGCGTCTCGCTCCTGCTGGCCGGCCAGCCCTCGGGATCCCTTGAGCGGGCCACCGAGACCTATCAGAGGTCCCGTCAGTCCCTGGGCCTGCAACACGTACTCACCTGGGCCTTCGCCGGCGGTGTGGCACTGGACCGGCGTGAGACGGGTGACTACCAGGGCTCCCTCGACCTGCTCTACGAGGTTCGCAAACGCTTCGTCAGCCTCCTGGGCGACAAGGCCGACGACGTGCTGCGCACCGACGCGTCCCTCGCGGTGACCCAGCGCCGCCTCGGCAACTACGCGGAGGCGGAGGCCCTGACCCGCTCCACCCTGAACGTGTACCGGCAGCGCTACGGAGAGGGCCACCCGGAAACCCTGTCGTGCACCGCCAACCTGGCCTGCGACCTGCTCGCCCTGTCGCTGATGGATCCGGCGCGCGGGGCGGAGGCGGTGCACCTCGGGAAACAGAACCTCAAGCGCTATCGCGAGCGACTCGGCCCCGAGCACCCGTTCTCCTTCGCGGCCGCGACCAACCTGGTGGCCATCTTCAGGAGCCAGGGGGAGACCGACCAGGCGATGGAACTCGCCGACGAGACGCTTCCGCTTCTCGAAGGGCGACTGGGCGACTCCCACCCCGCCACCGTGGCCTGCCGAGCCAACCGGGCCGGTGTCCTGTTCGCGCTGGGCCGGTACGAGGAGGCACTGGAGGAGGACGAGAGCGCCCGCGAGGCCTATCGCGAGCTCTACCGCAACCACCACCCACGGGTGCTCTGCGCGGAGTTCAACGTCGCCCTGGACCGCAGCGTGATGGGTCACGACGACGCCGAGCGGAACCTCACCGCGGCGACGCTGGCCGCCGAGCAGGAGTTCGGGCGGGATCACCCCACCGTCCGGGTGATGCGCGAGCGCAAGCGCATCGACTTCGACCTGGAGATGCCGCCGACCTGAGCCGGCCGTACGACCGGACCGCTCCCGGCGTCAGAACCGGGGGCGGCCGGGTCAGTTGCTCGCGGGCGTCCCGTACCGTCGCACGAACCGCCGGACGGTCCGGTTCATCTCCTCCTCCCGCCAGGCGGGCAGGCCCTCCAGACGGGTGTGCGTCCCGGTGGCGCCGAGGAGCTCGCCGTCCACCACGAACAGGAACAGCAGCCCCTCCGGGTACGCCGTGCCGAGGGCTCTGACCAGGTCGGTGTCCGGGGGGTGGGGGACGATCACGACGACCGGGCCGAAGTCGTGCTCGTGTTCGCGCAGGGTCTCCTCGTCGTGGATGTCGAACTCCTCCAGGAGCTCCTCACCGATGCGTTCGACCAGGTCCGTCAGGATGCCGGCGCCCGCGGTGAGCGGTACGACGAAGTGGTCCCACGGCAGCGGCTGTTCACTGGCCCGGTGGATGTAGCGGCGGGCCGTCTCCGTGGAGAGCGCGGGGAGCACCGCGACCTTGGGAGAGCCGGTGTCCAGCACCCCGCGCATCCGAGCCGCCTCGTCCGCCGGCACCCGCGCGTGGGTCACGCTCAGCTGGACGAGTTCCCGTGAGGCGTCCGGACCGGACAGGGGCAGCAGTTCGGTGAGGGCCGCGCGCAGCGGGTCGGACCCGGGCTCGCTCGGGCGCTCGGCCAGCAGGCCCGAGGCGAGCCGGTGACGCATCAGCGGGGACAGCGTCTCCAGCGGGACCCCCAGCGTCGCACCGGCCCGGCTCAGGCTCTCCGCGTCCACCTCCCGCAGATGGTGGACCACCCGGTGGTGCACCTTGGCTCCGCCCGACTCGGCGCGCATCAGGTCCAGTTGGGGTCGTATGTCGTGCCGTACGGCGTCAAGGTCGTCCTTGCCCGGCCACTGCACCATCTGCCGTCTGTGCGGGCTGAGCGACCCGAGTCCGCTCTTCTCCAGGGCGTCCAGGGTGACTTCCGGCAGCATCAGCAGGATCACCGGGAAACCGTCGTGCCGGTTGCGCAGTTCGGCCATGGCCAGTTCGTTCTGCACGTGCTCGGAGCGCAGGGCGTGGCTGGAGACGATCAGGAGCATGCCGTGCGCGCTGCCCATGCCGTCGGAGATGGCCGCCATCCAGTCCTGGCCCGGCACCAGGGACTCCCGGTCCACGACGACCGGCTCGCAGCCCTCCTGGTGCAGCAGTTCCTCCATGGCGCGGCGGGCCGGCCAGCAGTTGCAGCCGCAGCCCAGGGGCTCGCTGCGGCTGAGGAAGACATGGGGGCCGGGCATGGGACTCCTCGTGGGGACCGTGCGGGTCAGGGAGCGGGCGGGGCGAAGGGGTCCGCAGGCTCGTCCGGGGGCGGGTGGGCCCGCAGGTGGATCCGGAACCAGCGGGCGCGGGCGGTGTCGATCTCGACCGTGACCATGCCGTCGGCATCCGGGCGCAGGACGCGTGGCGGAGCGGTGGGCGGGTGGTCCGGGTCCTCGTGGGCGATCTCGACCAGCTCGGTCCCCGCGGTCGCCTCCGGCACGGGGACCCGGACGGTGACCGGGCCGGCGGCCGTGCTCGTCAGGCACAGCACGCTCTGTCCGGCGTGGTCCCTGCGGATCGCGGTCACCCCCGGGACACCGGCGGGCACCCGCTCGACCCGACCGTGGCGCAGCGCGAGCTGCTCGGCACGCGCCGCCAGCAGCGGCCGCAACGACGCGGCTGCCAGGTCGGTCGTGGCCAGGAGGGAAGCGGGTACCTCGTGGCAGCCCGGCAGCGCCAGCAGCAGCGCCGCCTGCGGGTAGGGGAGAGCGTCCGGGAGTGCCCAGGCGCGCAAGGACGGGGGGAGCGAGGCGGTCGCGGGGGCGGGAGGCGGGTCCACGACGGTTTCGGGACGCGGTTCCACGGAGACCGGCGGCCCCAGGGGCAGGTGTCCGGCGCCGAACGGGACTTCGGCGGGATGTGCGCCGGACGTGACGATCGCCGCCGCCGGATAGGCCTCCAGCAGATGGCGCAGGCGGGCGAGCAGAGGCTCCGGCCATCGGTCCGTGGCGCCGATCCGTAGTCCGTCGACCGGTTTCTCCAGCGCGTCGTAGGCCCGACGCAGGAGTTCGCCGTGAGGGGTGTCCTCGCCCGGCGGCGCCAGTTCCGCCAGCACACGCAGTCCCTCGTCGCGGGCCTGCGTCAGCAGCGCGGTGAACGCCTCCGAGCCCGGTGGCAGTGCCGCGGGCAGGCAGACATGGCCGATGCCCCAGCGCCGGATACCGGGTGGCAGCACGGTGGTCCTGGCCGGCAGCACCACTCCGACACTGTCCCGGATCCATCCCGGCCCCGCCACGTCCGGCACGGGGCCCGGCGTGAGCAGCCGGCTGCGGCCGTCCTCCGCGCGGATCTCCACCTCGCCGCCGTGCCCCGACACCAGCAACTGCCCGCCCGTGGCCCGCTGGACCTCACGCACCCGGAAGGGCATCGGCACCACGCCGACCGCCCCGCCCCCGGGCCAGGCCAGCCGCAGCAGCCGGTCACCCCCGTCCGCGGCCACGACCAGCCCGGCCTCGGGAAGCACCGCGAGCGACGACGCCGGCGCCGGCAGCGAACCCAGGATGCGCGGCTCGGCCACCGCACTCGCCGTCCCGCCCTCCACCGCGTGCAGCCGCCCGTCCGCCGCTCCCCACACCAGCGCGCCCGACCCCGGGTCGCCGCACAGCGTGGTGACCGCCGCCCCCGTCCGCCACCGGCCGGCGACCGTGTCCGAGGCCAGGTCGTGAAGTGTCACGGCGCCGTTCGTGTCCGCCACGGCCACCAGGCCCGCCCGGGCAGAGGACCACATCCGTTCCACCGGGGCCGGATGCGGGAGGGCGCGCAGGACCCGGTCGGGGTCGCCGTCGTCGACGAGGAGGACATCGGTGCCGGCGGCCACGCACAGGACGGCGCGGTCCGCCGTACGGGACCAGCCCACGGCCGTCGGCTGTAACGACAGCGGGTGCAGGACGGCGTCGGCGGTGCCGTCCACGGCCGTCGTCACCACGTGCAGCCCTTTGCCGCTCACCACCGCCGTGGCCGCGGGCCCGGCGTCGGCGACCGCGAGCAGCCGCGGCTGGTCGGGCAGTTCGACCGGGAGCACGGACTCGCCGTCGTCGATCCGCAGCACGGTCCTGCCGTCCGCGGTCGTCGCGGCCGCCGCCCGGTGGCCCGCCCGCGCGCACAGCACGGTGCCGCCCAGCTCCGCCTGCGCGGCCAGCAGCGTGCCGTCCGCGCGCGCCTCCGCGGCCACGCTCACGTTCAGGGCGGTGTGCTCGCCCTCGTGCAGGTCCAGTTCGTGCCACTGGGCGCCCGGCAGCGCGCCGCGCAGCCGCAGCCGGACCCGGCCCGCCCCGCTCGCCCCGCAGACCAGCGCGCCCCGCTCCGGGGGCCGGCTCAGGACCAGGCCGTCCGCGGTCGCCCGGACGCCGATCTCCACCTCGCTGTGGACCAGCGCCCGTACCGTCCGGAACTCGTCGGCGTCGGCCCGGGTGACCAGAGCGCGCGGCGGTTCCATGCCGAGGCGCTCCGCCGCCATCACCTGGAGCCGCCAGGCCGGCAGCGACTGCCGTACGGTTTCCGGCAGCCGGGGAAGGAAGCGCAGGATCCAGCGGCTGGCCTCGGCCGCGGGGTTGCCGTCGGCGAGCACCTGCCGGAAGAGCGGGGCCAGGGTCCGCTCGATCCCGGCCTCGGAGGGCGGCGGCCCGACGGTCGCCGACCACAGCAGTTCCTCGAAGCCGCGGACCAGGGGCGGCGCGCCGCGATGGGCGGCCCGGGTGAAGTCACGGACCGAGCCGAGCAGGTCCGGATCGTGGTCGTACAGCTGCCGTCGCAGTTCCGCGCTCACCTCCGGGTACAGCACCAGGGCGCGGCTGTCGGCGGCCTCCACCAGCGGGGAGAAGGACAGTCTGGCCTCCAGGCCGGTACCGCTGTCGGGGGCGAACCTGAGCCGGGCGCCGCGCAGGAAGTACGGCTCGGCCTGGGCGGCCAGGCACAGCGACCGGGCCAGCCGCACCACGTCGGGCTGGTGTCTGCGCTGTTCCGCGATCAGCCGGTGGGCGCCGCCGCGCTCGGGTGCCGCCGTCATCGTGGCCGCCCGCCCCGGCGCGGATCCCGGCGGGCGGTGGTCTGCGCGAGCCGTACCGACACCCGGCGGTCCAGCGGGACCAGCGCGACCGTCTGCCGTACGGCCGCCGGGTACTCCTCGGCGGGATAGGGGGTGAGGCAGACGACGGAGCAGCCCGACTCCCGCAGTCGTCGCAGATACGGCAGCCAGCCCGTGGGTGAGGAGTGGTGCCGGCCGGGCAGCGGCGGCTGGAGGTGTCCGAGGTCGGACAGCAGCAGCACGGGCTGTCCGGGCGGCGGCACCGGGTGGGGCTGCCAGCTGCGCCCGCGGTCGTCGCTGACCCCCTGGGCGATCCGCAGGTCCAGCACCCGCAGCCCGCCCGGCGGCAGAATGCGGGCGGCGAGCCGGGTGATCCACTCCTGGTCGTGCCGGAAGGGCCGCATCGACTCGCCCCGGTCGAGCAGCAGCAGCGCGCCGGCCCGGGTGGTGGACCGCTGCCGGTAGGGCACCCGCGGCCGGGTGACCCGGCCGCCGGCGAGACCGCGCACCACCAGCTCCACCAGCCGGGGGTGGTCGACCGCGCGTCCGGTCGTGTACGTACTGGCCACGGCGAGGAACACGGCCCGCTCGGTGCGCGGGTCCCACGGCGGGGCGGGCCGGGGCGGAGTCGTCGGCCAGGGCAGCTCGAACGCCTCGGCGCGGCCGAGGAGTTCCGCGGTGCCGTCCTCCAGGGGGTCGGAAGGGGCGAGCTCGTGCCACAGCGGAGGCTCCGCCTCCCGTCCCGCCGCCGCCCGCGCGCCACGCACCAGGAGCAGCGAACCCCCGGTGGCCGCGCGGGGGGCCGGCGTGGGGGGCTGCTCGCCGGGGCCCGGTGGGGCGGTGTGCGGTCCGGGCGGGGCGGTGTCCGAGCCGGTCAGAGCGGTGTTCGAGCCGGTGGGGGTGGTGGCCGGCTCCCGGTTGTACGGTGCCGGGTCGCCGTCCCCCGGGCCGGGCCGTCCTGCCGGGGTCTCGGAGGCGGCACGGGTCCCGGCGCCGGCCTGGTGGCCCGGTCCGGTGCCGTTGCGCGAGCGGTGCGCTCGGGCTGTCGTACGGTCGTCCCGGGACGACCGCCCCGCGCCCACGGGACGGCGGCCCGGGTCGCCGGACGGATCGCCTCCGGTGGTGTCCCGGTCGCTGGAGGGCAGGGTGAGGCCCAGGGCCACCGCGAGGGTGGTCAGGCCGTCCGGGTCGGAGACCCGCAGGGCGCGGGCCGTCCTCAGCAGGTCACCCAGCCGGGCCGGGCTCCCCCGGGTCATACCGAGGCGGCGGGGTCGGGGGAGCCCTTCACCATGGCGAGGTCGGCGACCGCCCGCCATTCCGGCGAGTCGGCCGTCAGGTTCATCTGGCGGCAGGCGCGCAGGGTGTCCAGGAACTCGGCGGTGCTCGCCGCGGGGCGGGTGGCCACCGACTCGTTCTCGAACATGTCCGCCAACTCCAGGGTGAGCGCCTCGTCGTAGTCGTCCCCCATGTGCAAGCGGGCGACCTTCAGGAGGTGTTCGCGGCCCGGCGGCCGCAAGCGCAGCAGGATGCAGCGGCGCAGGAAGGCGGCGGACAGGTCTCGTTCCTCGTTGCTCGTGATCACCACCAGGGGGGCGCCGGTGTTCTCGGCCGCTGTCACCGTGCGGCGGTCCGGGCCCACGAAACGGAGGTTGTTGAGCGGGTCGAGCAGAGCGTCCGGGACATCGGGGTCGGCCTTGTCGATCTCGTCGATGAGCACCACCGCGGGCCGGTCGCGCAGGGCCGTCGGGCCCTCCTCGTCCATGGCCGGATCGAGCGCCTTCCACAGGGGGCCCGGCCGGAAGTAGGCCCGCGAACCGGGATCCTGGAGCGTGCCCTGCGTGGCGTCGTTGAGCTGGCGGAACGCCTCCTCGCGCCACAACAGGTCATGCGGTTCGGTGCGGGCGGTGACCACCTCCGCGTAGTAGCGGAAGCGCATCAGCCGGGCCACGTTCGGCGCGAGCGCGGACTTCCCGGAGCCCGGCGGCCCGAGCACGAGCAGCGGACGGCCGGACGCCAGCGCGACGTTGACGGCCAGGACGGTCCGGTCGTCGAAGAGGTAGACCTGCTCGTCGAGGCGGGCCGTGCCGCCACCCGTGGGTGTGGCGCCACCCGTGGGCGTGGCGCCGCTGCCGCCCGTGGGCGTGCCGCCCGACCGCCCGGGCCGGTTCGTCTCCTCGGTCGGGTCGAAAAGCTTGATCAAGCCACTGTCCCCCATCGTCGGCCCACGGCGTCGGCGACCGCACCCCGTTGCACTCTTCCCCATGGCGCGTACGGTCACTACTCCGTCGGCGAATCTGTCCGGCAGCGCGGTTCTCCCGGGAAGAACGGGCGCACCTGGCAGGCCGTCAGCCGTGCAGCCGGCGCCGTATCCGGATCTCCGGGAACACCGCGCCGAGCTGGGCCGGCACGGCGCCCTGCCGGGGTCGCGGGCCGCCGGTCACCAGGTCCACGCGGCTCAGCCAGCGCGTGCGGCGCAGGTCGTCCGGTACGGGCAGGTTCGGCCACGGGTCGATGTCGAGGAACATGACCGCCGAGGACTCCAGCGCCGTCAGGTCCCGCAGGTTCGGGCAGCGCAGCAGCCGGAGCGACCTCAGTGAGCGGCATCCGGCCAGCTCGGGCAGGGCGACGAGCGAGGGGTCGTCCGAGAGGACCAGCGAGCGCAGCCCAGGCAGTCGGGGCAGTGCCTCGGCCAGCCCGTCCACCGTTCCGGAGCAGCGCAGTTCGGGTACGGCGGTACCGGCCCGGAGCAGGGCCCGCAGCTCGGCGGACGACCGTACGTCCGCGCGCCGTACGGCGGGACGCGGCGGCGGGCTGCCGGCCGACAGCCGCCGCGGCGGGCCTCCCGGCGCCGCCAGCACGCTGCGGACGGTGCCGGTGCCGGCCTCGACGGCCCGCAACTGGCGTAGCAGCTCGCCGAGTTCGGCGGACGGGTGAGCGCGGAGCAGCTCGTCGGTGTCGGTGCCGGGCGTGTGCGCCAGGTGGTGTGCCGCGAGGAAAGTCCTGACCTCGGGGTTCGGGAAGGCCACGGTGTCGGGTCCGGGTCGGAACACCACGCCCGCGCGGTCCGCGAGCGCGGCCAGCAGCCGCTCGGACGAGGCGGAGTGGGAGATGCCGGGCTCCCGCAGGGCGCTCAGCGCGGTCCGCAGCGGGATGCGGGAGCAGTCCAGTCCCAGGGCGGCGACGGCCAGCCGACCGGAGGCCGCCCGCAGCACGCTGTCGGGTACCTGGTTCGCGGCGAGGCCGGGCACGGGAGGGGCGGTTGTCTCCTCGCGGGGTCTGCGCCACACCGCGGAGACGGCGGCGCGCAACAGCCGGTGCCGGGGGACCCGTTCCGGCCGGCCGACGGAGCCGGCCGCCCGCAGCAGCGCCGCGGCGGCGGCCGGGCGGTCGGCGACACCGACGAGCAGGGGATCGGTGTCGAACCTCGGCAGCAGCACGTCGAGGGCCTGCCGATCCCCGGGGGACGCCGCGCTGGCGTTCAGGAGAGCGCGGGTGTCATCCGGGGCCAGGGGCCTGAGGCCCACGACCCGGAAGTCGTCCCCGAGCCGGGACCACGGCACGCCGGTGCCGTTCGTGGCGATGACGCAGGGCGCCCGGGGGTGGGTCTCCAGCAGATGCAGCAGCCACTCCCATACGGCGGCCCGGTTGCCCTCGGGTACCGCGTCCAGGTCGTCGACGGCCAGGAAGGCCCGCCCGGACCGCAGTTGGCGGGCGGCCCAGCCGGCTGGCTCCTGCGCGGCCGCGAGCGGAGCGAGCGTCGGCACCATCCCGTCCAGCCGGGGCAACGCCCCCGACCGCGCCGACAGCACGAACGGTATCCGGCACCCCCAGGGCGCCCACCCCGCCCCGGCCGACCCCGGCACCGCACGGCTCGGGTGACCCGGCGCCCTGTCGGCGGGCGGCTGCGCCGCGTCGGGCTGCCCGGGTGGCGCGTGGTCCGGGGTGTGCTCGGCTCCTGGTTGTGCGGGTGTCTCGTGGTCCGGGGTGTGCCCGGCCCCCGGTTGCCCGGGTGTCGCATCGTCCGACGCGTGCCCGGCCCCCGGGCGCCCCGGCGTCCAGTCGTCCAGTGCCCGGCGGACGAGGCGTGCGAGTTCGGTGGTGTGGCCGGCTCCAGGAGGGGCGACGAGGAGGATCCGTCGGCCCAGTTCCGGCAGCAGCTCGGCGGACAGTGGCACGGTCGGTGCCACGGCCACGGCCACGGCCACGGCCAGGGCCTGGTCCGGGTGCGGGTCGCCTCCGTCCGGCGCCGTACCGGGGGTGTCCCCGGAGCCGCGTAGGACGCTCACGGTGCGGGCGACCGGCAGGGCGGGCAGGACCGGGGTCACCTCCTGGCGGAACCGCTCGGTGAAGGCCGCGTCGTCGGCCGACAGCGCGTCGGGGGCCTCCGCGGCCAACCGGTCGTCCAGCTCGGGTGCCGCCGCGCCGGCCGTGGCCATCGCGGTCATGCGGGCCACGATCGCGTCGAGCACCCGGTCCCACGCCGCGCGGTGCCGCGCGGCCTGCATGGTCAGCAGCGCCAGCCCCAGCGAGCGGTACTCGGCCGGCCGGCCCGCCGAGAGGACGTCGGCCGCCGCGACCGGCTCCGGCAGCCGCCGGTCGACCGGCTCCCAGACCAGGGGCAGGGCGAGCTGTGGGGCGACGCCGGTCCGGGCCTGCCCCAGACTCCGGCGCAGCGCCAGGACCGCCCAGTCCCGCTGGGCCGGACCCTCGTTGAAGTACGCCGGACTGCACAGGGCCAGCACGATGTCCGCCGTCCCGACGCCGTACGACCCCTCGTCCCGTCCGCCGGTCGGGGCGGCCGGTGGCACGAGGCGACGGAACCGCGGCCCGTCCGCCGCGTCCAGACGCCGTCTCAGCTCGTCCAGGAATCTCGCGACCCAGGCCTCGTCCCTGCCGTGCGCATAGCTGACGGCATAGCGGTACACCGGCACCATCTCATCCCCCGGTATGTGGCTTGCGTACCTGGTTTCCAGTTTCGCACGGGCCCACGTGACCGGACGTGGCACAATCCAGGCCATCAACTCGTAACTATTCAGGCTTTATTGGCGAATTATCAGGTAGAATGCCCAACGTGTCCGACGGGGCGCAGCCCCTGGGAAAGAAGCAGGCGAATCTGCTCACTGCCATCATGCGGGGGGTGCCTGTCCTGGGACCTGGCAAGGAACCCCGACTCCTGACCGACACCGACGTCCGCGGCCTGCTGGACACCCTTCCGCCGTGCACCGACGCACAGCAGACCGGTGAGGTCAACCGGCTGCGTCCCCGCCTGCTGAGCGCGGTCATCGGCGCCGAGGCCAGACGCTCGGGTTACGTCCACGGCCTGCCCCGGCACGGTGCCGCCCCGCTGCTGCGGACCGTCGGCGAGGCCGTCCGTGCCCCGCTGGTGCTGCGGGTCGTGTACGGCGCCAGCACCACGATCCCGCTCCGGGCGCTCAGCTATGTCCTCCCGGCCGTACGCATGGCGTCCCGGCTGACCGAGGCAGGGCGTAGCGCCCCGCACCTCCAGATCGTGCTGGCCGGTTCCCTCGGCTGCCGCGTCAACGGTCTGTCCGGGCCCGCCGTGGCCGAGGAGACGGACCTGCTGGCCCGCTGTCTCGGCCGGCTCCTGTCGTCCCTGGCGCCGGGCGGCTTCGGGATCTACGACACCCTTCCGTCGCCCGGTGTCGTCACCGCGCTGGACGATCTGGTGCGGACGCTGACCCCTGCCCGCCGCGCCCACGTCCTGGAGCGGCTCGGCGGCAAGGGCGGCGCCACCGCCGACGAGCAGACCCTGCGGTACGCGGCCGCCCACGTTCTGGTGCACGACCGCGCCACGGTCCCGCTCGCTCTCCAGCAGGGCAGCCCGGTCCCGGAGCACGCCACGGTGATCGACATCGGCAGTCTCCAGGAGCGTCACTTCCACGATGTGCGACGCCTGTTCGCGTCCGGGTCCGAGGGGGACGCCGGTCCAGGGGCGCTGGTGCTGTCCCGGCACTCGGTACCGCCGTACACCATGGCCAGGGGCGGGGACATCGGACTGCGTGAGTTCCGGGACGGCAGGAGCCCGCAGGGCAGAACCCTGGCCTCCGCCGCCCGCCATGACCTGCGGCTGCTGTGGACCGCGCTGCCGCCGGAGGAACTGCGCCGGATCACCGATGTGCCGCACGAGCGGCTGCGCATGGTCACCGGCGTCTCGGGCGTCGACCCGTACAGAGCCGCCGACGCCTTTGAGGGAGCGCTGCGTTGACCGTCCGTGCCGCCCCTCCCGTCGGCCCGTCCGGCTCCCTCGGTCCCGAAGAACTGGCCTTCCAGCTGAGGGCGTTGGGCATCCGGCCCGGCGACACCGTGCTGGTGCACGCGTCCCTGAGCGCTGTCGGGTGGGTGCGCGGTGGTGCCGGGGCGGTCGTCGACGCGCTCCTGGACGCGCTCGGTGCGGACGGCACGCTCGTGGTCTATACCCAGACCCCCGACAACTCCGACCCGTCCCGCTGGGCGGTCACCCGGGGGTCCGCCGTGCCGCCGTCGCAGTGGCCGCGGCTGCGGGCCACCCTGCCCGCGTTCGATCCGGGGCGGACCCCGAGCTACGGGGTCGGCGTCCTGCCGGAGGAGGTCCGCACCCGGCCCGGCGCACTGCGCAGCGGCCATCCGCAGAGTTCGTTCGCCGCCCTGGGGCCGGGCGCCGCGCGGATCACCGCCGGACACGACCTGAACTGCCACCTCGGCGAGGAATCCCCCCTCGCCCGGCTGGAGGAAGCCGACGCCCGCGTCCTGCTGCTGGGCGTCGGCTACTCCGTCTGCACGGCCTTCCACCTGGCCGAGTACCGCGTGCCGGGCCGGCGCAGCCGGGAGTACGGCTGTGCGGTAGCCGACGGTTCGGGAAGGCGCTGGCACCGTTACCGCGACGTGGACTTCGACGCGTCGGACTTCCCGGCGCTGGGCGACGCATACGAGTCATTGCCCGAACGTCCGGTGGCCTGTGGCCCGGTGGGTGCGGCCGACTGCCGTCTGTTCGACCTGGCTCCGGCGGTGGCGTACGCGGCGAAGTGGTTGGTCGAACACCGGTCGAGGTGGAGCCCGGGCGAGTAGCGGGCGGCGTGCGACAGAGGCGCGACGCTCACGGTGACGTCTGCGGTCTCTCCAGGCCGCGGCACAGGGCTGCTACCTCGCCTTCGACGGGCCCTCGCGCGCCAACCACGCCACGGGCCGGCGCATGCCGGACGCCGTACGGGCCCCGGCCGAGGCGGGCCACGGCGACCGTCTGCTCCTGGGCGGCGGCACCACGACCGCGGCCGCCCGCCCGGTCCGGTCCGGTCCGGTCGCAGTGGCGTCGGCGGGGCTGCCAGGACCCCATGCGCGGATCCCAGCACTCGTCACGGCCGATGCCCCGTCATCCGAGCCGCCGAAGCGATCGTCGCGCGTGCCTCCCGTTCCGTGAGGCCCGCGTTGAGGGCCGCGTCCACCAAGGGTGCGACCAGCGCCGGGCCGATGCCGTTCTCGTAGGCGCGGCAGGCGGCCCAGAAGAGGCGGGTGTTGCGCTGGCCCTCGTGGGCGGCGAGGACGAACTGGACCAGACCCTGGCCCTGGTCGCCGGCCGAGGGATGGGTCGCGGGGTGGGTGGGGCGTGGCGGGGGCAGGAGCAGGCGCAGCAGGGCCGGTGGACAGGCCGCGGGGGCGAGATGGGCGGTACCGGGGGCTGTCGTGTAGGTGCCGTGGTCGGTGCGGGAGCCGGGGCCGACGAGGTAGCCGCCGGCGCCGCGGATGTCGATGCCGGGCGCGAGGCGGCCGGCCGAGTTGGGGACGGCGGCGTCGGGCGGGCCGGTCAGCCAGAGGTGGCGGCCGCCGCTCGGGGTCAGGACGACGACCGTGTCGGGGATCGTGAAGAGGTGGCGCAGGGCCAGTTCGCGCAGGGCCGCCGAGGAGTCCGTGCCCGACTTGGTGTCCAGGTCGACGCCGATCAGGTGGTGGGGCGGCAGGCCGCACGCGATGCCGTAGCCCGTGGCCCAGGGGGCCGCCGCGAAGAGCTCGCGGATGCGGACGGGGTCGGTCGAGGCGTCGTAGACCCCGTGGCCGAACGCGCCGCACTCGCCGTGGCAGGGGGTGGCCAGGGAGTCGTCGTCGCGGTGGGGGGAGCGCAGGGCGGGGAGCTTGGTGAGGGACAGGGGGATGACGGCCAGCCCGCGCTCGGCGGCTGACAGGGCGTGTGCGAGGGCCAGCGTCGTGGCCTGCCGGTCGGTGGTGGCCATGCCTCCATGTTCGTACGTGTGTTCGAAAAAGGGAAGGGGTGGCGGGTGTGACGCGCCGGGGTCCGTGGATTGGCCGGAAAAGTGCCGGAACGCTTCCCCTGTTGTCTCGCTTGACGATCAAGAGTCCGGATCGTCCCGTCATGCTGCCTGAAGTCTCGAAAGGGGTTTATCGACTTGTTCTCACACTTCAGGGGGAATAACCGCTTCCGCTCTGGTTCGCCGGGGATTCGGTGGGCAACTCTGGTCTCGCGACGTCGTGCACAGCACCGGGGCGGTCGGCCAACTGCCCTGCAAACAGCCTCACTTGACGTACTGCCGGTCACAGGCCGGGTTCTGGAGGAAACACCATGGCAAGCATCCGTACCGCTCGCGTCATCGCCGCCGTCTCCGCACTCCCGCTCGCCGCCGCACTCTTCACCGGCGTCGCGGCGGCGGACAACGGCGGCTTCGCGGACGACGGATCGAACGCGGGTGTCGCGAGCATCGTGGGCAGCGGTGTCGGACACGACAACAACGGCAACTCGTCCACCACACAACAGAGTGCCGTCGGCTCCGGGGCGTCGAACCAGAGCAACACGGCCCAGGTCAAGGGCTCCGCGTTCACGGCCGTCAACCAGGGGAACAACAACACGTCCGTCAACTTCACCCCTCTGTGGTGGTGATCAACGAGGGCTGACCGGCCCTGGACCGGGGGGTGCTTCATGGGGGGCGACCCGTCCGCGCGGCGGCGCTTCGGCGCCGCCGCGCAGGCGTGTTCGTGGGGGCGGGGGTTCGGTGGGCGGGGGGATCTTCGTGGGGGTGGTGAGGGGAGGGCGTGGTGGCGGGGGTGTTCGGGTGTGTGGCGGGGCTGCGCCGTGCCGGACGAGTCAGGGGGTTTGCGTCGACGGCGAGAGCGTGTTGGCGGATGGGGTGACGGGAGTTCGTGGGCGCAGGGCAGGGTGTTCGGGTGTGTGGCGGGGCTGTGTCGTGCTGGCTGAGTCGGCTTGTTGGGTCGACGCGAGAGTGTGCTGGCGGATGGAGTGAGGGGGCGTTCGTGGCGTGGTGGCGGGTGTTCGGGTGCGTGGCGGGGCTGTGTCGCGCTGGCCGAGTCGGTGTGTTTGCGTCGACGCGAGAGTGTGCGTGCGGATGGGGGTGAGGGGGCGTTCGTGGGCGTGGTGGTGGGTGTTCGGGCGCGTGGTGAGACTGTGTCGTGTCGGCCGAGTCGGCGTGTTTGCGTCGACGCGAGAGTGTGCGTGCGGATGGGGTGACGGAACGTCCGCGGACGCGGTGAGGGGTGCTCGCGTGCGACGCGGGTCTGTTCAGCTGTGCGGCGACACCATGTTCGCGGACGCACAACAGGGGCGCTCACAGGCGTACTGCGGGAAGATCCAGGCCAGCGGGTCAACCCCGTCCCCGCGCCGCCCACAACAGCGTGTTCGCCCACCCCGCAACAGCCTTGACACCTCACCGGATCTGACGGACAGTCAGGAAATCTTGTGGTCAAGGAGGTTGCCGTCATGGCCGACGATCCGGACACCCTGCCCGCCCCGCCGGAGGCCCGCGATCCCGACACCCCGGCGCACCCGGCACCCGACTCGCCGCCCCGCCTCAAGTCCTACGAAGGACACCCCGCCGCCGTCTCCGCCCCCGGCAAGGACCCCGTCAACCTGCCCATGATCCGCCACTGGTGCGAAGCCCTGGGCGACGCCAACCCGGCCTACACCGGCCCGGAGGCCATCGCCCCGCCCACCATGCTCCAGGCCTGGACGATGGGCGGCCTGGCCGGACACGCGGGCAGGACGTCGTCGTACGACGAACTCCTCGCCCTGCTCGACGAATCGGGCTGCACCTCGGTCGTCGCCACCGACTGCGAGCAGGAGTATCTCCAGCCGCTGCGCCCCGGCGACGAGATCACCTTCGACATGGTCATCGAGTCGGTCTCCGACCGCAAGACCACCAGGCTCGGCACCGGCCACTTCGTCACGACCCGTACCGACGTCCGCGTGGGCGAAACCCTCGTCGGCACCCATCGCTTCCGCATCCTCAAGTACGCACCCGCACAACAAAAGAAGACCCCGCCCTCACCCCGCCGCCCCCGCCCCGTCGTCAACCGCGACAACGCCGGCTTCTGGGAGGGCGTCGAGCAGCACCGACTGCTCATCCAGCGCTGCACCGCCTGCGCCGCCCTCCGCTTCCCGTGGCTGCCGGGCTGCGCGCACTGCGGAGGTCCCGACTGGGACACGGTCGAGGCGAGCGGAGAGGGCACCGTCTACTCGTACGTCGTCATGCACCACCCGCCCTTCCCGGCCTTCGACCCTCCCTACGCCGTCGTACTCGTCGAGCTCGCGGAGGGTGTGCGGATCATCAGCAACGTGGTCGGGACGCCGTACGACAAGGTGCGGATCGGGATGCCGGTGCGGCTCGTCTTCCAGGCGTACGACGGTGATCTCACCCTTCCCGTCTTCCGAGCCGCCGAGGAGGCCACCGTCACCGAGGAGGCCACCGTCACCGAGGAGGCCGCCGTCACCGAGGAGGCCGCCGTCACCGAGGAGGCCGCCGTCGCAGAGGAGGCCGCCGTATGAAAACGGGCGACGAGCTGCCACCCCTCGAGATACCGATCACCCGCACGCTGATCGTCGCGGGTGCGATCGCCTCCCGGGACTACCAGGACGTGCACCACGACCCGGAACTGGCCCGGCAGAAGGGCTCCCCGGACATCTTCATGAACATCCTCACCACGAACGGCCTGGTCGGCCGCTACATCACCGACCACTTCGGACCACGGACCGTGCTCAGAAAGGTGGCCATCAGGCTGGGGGCGCCCAACTACCCGGGGGACACCATGGTGTTGACCGGAACCGTGGAAGCTCTCGAAGGCGCCACCGCGACCGTCCGGATCGTGGGGACCAACCGCATCGGCCACCACGTGACGGGGACGGTCACCTTCTCGATCAGGGACGCCGAATGAGCACGCGCGCGCGTGACCGGCTCGGCGGCCTGGCCGCGATCGCCGGCATCGGGGCCACGGAGTTCTCCAAGGACTCCGGCCGCAGTGAACTGCGCCTGGCCGCCGAGGCGGTCCGTGCGGCGCTCGACGACGCGGGGCTGACGGCGGCCGACGTGGACGGCATGGTCACGTTCACCATGGACACCAGCCCGGAGATCACCGTCGCCCAGGCCTGCGGGATCGGCGAGCTGTCCTTCTTCTCCCGCGTCCACTACGGCGGCGGCGCGGCCTGCGCGACCGTCCAGCAGGCGGCGCTCGCGATCGCCGCGGGGGTGGCCGAGGTCGTGGTCTGCTACCGCGCCTTCAACGAACGTTCCGGCCGCCGCTTCGGCTCCGGCGTCCAGCACCGCGAGCCCTCCGCGGAGGGGGCCGCCCTCGGCTGGTCCCTCCCCTTCGGGCTGCTCACCCCGGCTTCCTGGGTGGCGATGGCCGCCCAGCGCTATCTGCACACCCACGGGCTCACCCCGGAGGCCTTCGGGCAGGTGGCGGTGACCGGCCGCGGGCACGCGGCCACCAATCCGGCCGCCTGGTTCCACGGCCGCCCCATCACCCTCGCCGACCACGCGGCCTCCCGCTGGATCGTCGAGCCGCTCAGGCTCCTGGACTGCTGCCAGGAGACCGACGGCGGCCAGGCGATCGTCGTCACCTCCCTCGCACGCGCGCGTGACCTCCCCCACCGGCCCGCCGTCGTCGCGGCGGCCGCCCAGGGTGCGGGCCGTGCCCAGGAACAGATGACCAGCTTCTACCGCGACGACCTCACCGGCCTCCCCGAGATGAACGTCGTGGCCCGCCAGCTGTGGCGGACCTCGGGCCTGACCCCCGAGGACATCGACGTGGCGATCCTGTACGACCACTTCACCCCGTTCGTCCTGATGCAGCTGGAGGAGTTCGGCTTCTGCGCCCGGGGTGAGGCCGCCGACTTCGTACGCCGGGCCGCGCTCCCGCTCAACACCCACGGCGGCCAGCTGGGCGAGGCCTACCTCCACGGGATGAACGGCATCGCGGAAGCCGTACGGCAACTGCGGGGGACGGCTGTGAACCAGGTACCGGAGGCGGGACGCGTACTGGTGACGGCGGGGACGGGGGTGCCCACGTCCGGGCTGGTGCTCACCGTGGAGGGGTAACCCTCAGGGGTGATCCCGCAGTAGACGTGCCCTCCTTGTCCACCTTCAGGAGGTGCAGTCAGCCCCACCTCTACAACCTGAGGGGGAGTCCGCTTCGGGACCTGTGGCCGATGAGCGGGAGCGGTCGCGAATCTAGCGTGGAGCCATGACCACACCCGTCTGCACCAGCGCTTCGAAGGCCGCCGTACCGGCGACGCAGACCCTCGCGTACCCCTCGTTCGCCTCGTACGTGAAGGCCCGCCAGCCGGTGCTGCTGCGTACCGCCCGGTCGCTGACCGCGAACCCGAGCGACGCGGAGGACCTGCTGCAGACCGCCCTGACCAAGACCTACGTCGCCTGGGAGCGCATCGAGGACCACCGGGCCCTCGACGGCTATGTGCGCCGAGCCCTGCTGAACACGCGCACCTCGCAGTGGCGCAAGCGCAAGGTCGACGAGTTCGCGACCGACGAGATCCCCGAGCCCGAACCGGTGCCCGGCGACGACGACCCCGCCGAGCAGCAGGCGCTGCACGACGCGATGTGGCGGGCGATCATGAAGCTGCCGGCCCGGCAGCGGGCGATGGTCGTCCTCAGGTACTACGAGGACCTCAGCGAGGTGCAGACGGCCGAGGTGCTCGGCGTCTCCGTCGGGACCGTGAAGTCGGCGGTGTCGCGGGCGCTGGGCAAACTCCGCGAGGACCCGGAGCTTGTGCTGGCCCGCTAGGAACACCGGGGAACCGTGGGTGACGGCCGGCCGTTGTGAGGGCATCGTGACGTGATCGATCGCCCGGCTCTAGTGACATACCGCGCGGTATGTGCGCAGAATCGGCGCATCCCTTACTACCGCGTAGGCAATGTCGCCCCGGGAGGACGCCGTGCTGAGCACCATGCAGGACGTACCGCTGCTGATCTCCAGGATCCTGACCCACGGGTCGTCGATCCACGGCACCTCACAGGTGACCACCTGGACCGGCGAGCCGGAGCCCCACCGCCGCTCCTTCGCCGAGGTCGGCGCCCGCGCCGCCCAGCTGGCGCACGCCCTGCGCGAGGACCTCGGGGTCGTCGAGGACGAGCGCGTGGCGACCCTCATGTGGAACAACGCCGAGCATGTCGAGGCCTACTTCGCGATCCCCTCCATGGGCGCGGTCCTGCACACCCTGAACCTCCGCCTCCCGGCCGACCAACTGGCCTTCATCGTGGGCCACGCGGCCGACCGGGTCGTCATCGCCAACGGCTCGCTGCTCCCCCTGCTCGCCCCGCTGCTCCCGCACCTCAAGACGGTCGAGCACGTGGTGGTCTCCGGCCCCGGCGACCGCACGCTCCTCGACGGCTCCCCCGCGCGCGTGCACGAGTACGAGGACCTCATCGCCGGCAAGCCCACCACCTACGACTGGCCCGAGCTGGACGAACGCCAGGCCGCCTCCATGTGCTACACCTCCGGCACCACGGGCGACCCCAAGGGCGTGGTCTACAGCCACCGGTCGATCTATCTGCACTCCATGCAGGTCAACATGGCCCAGTCGATGGGCCTGACCGACCAGGACACCTCGCTCGTGGTGGTCCCCCAGTTCCACGTCAACGCCTGGGGCCTGCCGCACGCCACCTTCATGACCGGCGTCAACATGCTGATGCCGGACCGCTTCCTGCAGCCCGCCCCCCTCGCCGAGATGATCGAGCGCGAGCGACCGACCCACGCGGCCGCGGTCCCCACCATCTGGCAGGGCCTGCTCGGCGAGCTCACCGCCAAGCCCCGTGATGTCTCCTCCCTCACCCAGGTCACCATCGGCGGCTCGGCCTGTCCGCCCTCCCTGATGGAGGCCTTCGACAAGCTGGGCATGCGGGTCTGCCACGCCTGGGGCATGACGGAGACCTCCCCGCTCGGCACCGTCGCGCGCCCGCCGGCCCATGCGGCCGGCACGCCCGAGGAGTTCGCGTACCGCCTCACCCAGGGCCGCTTCCCGAGCGGCGTCGAGGCCCGCCTCACCGGCCCCGGCGGCGAGCGCCTGCCCTGGGACGGCGAGTCCGCGGGCGAGCTGGAGGTCCGCGGCCCCTGGATCGCCGGCGCCTACTACAACGGCCCGGACGCCGAACCCCTGCGCCCCGCCGACAAGTTCAGCGAGGACGGCTGGCTGAAGACGGGCGACGTCGGCACGATCTCGGCCGACGGCTTCCTCACCCTCACCGACCGGGCCAAGGACGTCATCAAGTCCGGCGGCGAGTGGATCTCCTCGGTCGAGCTGGAGAACGCCCTGATGTCCCACCCGGACGTCACCGAGGCCGCCGTGGTCGCCGTCCCCGACGACAAGTGGGGCGAGCGCCCCCTCGCCACGGTCGTCCTCAAGGAGGGCTCCACCGCCGACTTCGAGTCCCTGCGCGCCTTCCTCGCGAGCGACGTCTGCAGGATCGCCAAGTGGCAGCTCCCGGAGCGCTGGTCGATCATCGAGGCGGTTCCGAAGACGAGCGTCGGCAAGTTCGACAAGAAGGTGCTCCGCAAGCGCTACGCGGAGGGGGAGCTGGACGTCACCCAGCTCTGAGCGGCACGAGGGGCAGGGCGCACCCGAGGAGTACGGCGCCCACCAGCGGTACGGCGAACAGGGCGCCCCGGGCCGGGACCCGGAGCCCTGATCGCCGTACGGCAGCTGTCACCGCCGTACGGCAGCCGTCACCGCCGTACCGAGGTGGCAGCCCATCCCAACGCCAGCCACACGCCCGCCACCGCGCACACCCCGCCCCAGCCCCACCAGCCGAAAGCCGAGCCGGCGAGCGCCGACGCCGTCGCGCCGCCGGCGAAACCGGCCACGACGTACGCCGTGTTGGCGGTGGCGGGGGTCGAGGTGGTCGTCAGGGCGAGGGTCTGGTTGGCGACATGGGAGGCGACCAGGGCCGCGTGGACGGCGATCGCCGCGACGAACAGCGCCCACAGCGCGTGCCCGCCGAGCCAGAACAGCGGTACCGACACGGCCGCGAGCAGATACGCCGACCGTACGACCGTGGCGGCGCCGAAGCGGTCCACGAACCCGCCGGCCAGCGGCGCCACGACGCTCGCGGCCAGCCCGAAGAGGCCGAAGAGCCCGGCGGTCGCGGTCGACAGGCCGTAGGACGGGCCGGTCAGCAGGAGGGCCAGCGAGGTCCACAGCGCGCTCCAGGCGCCGTACATCCCCGCCTGGCGCACGCACGCGCGCCACAGGTCGGGCGAGCGGCGGACGACGGACGGCAGGGTGGTCAGGCCCGAGAAGAGCGGGCCGGAGCGGCGCGTGCGTTCCGCCGGCAGGGCGTACGCCGTCGCGAGCCCGAGTACGGCCGTCAGGGCGGCCGCGCCCACGAACACCACCCGCCAGCCGAAGGCCTGTCCGATCAGCCCGCCGAGCACCCGGGCCGCGACGATCCCCGTGAACAGGCCCGCGATGACGGCCGCGACATGGCGGGCCCGGCGGTCGGCGGGGGCCCGCTGGGCGACCAGCGGGACCAGCAGCTGGGGGACGACGGTGGCCGCGGAGGCGACCAGGACGGCGGCCGCCAGGGCGGTGGTGCCGGTGGCGAGCGCGGCGGCGGTCAGGGCCGCGGTGGTCACGAGCGAGAGGACGGCGACCAGGCGCCGCCGGTTCACAGTGTCGCCCAGCGGGGCGAAGACGAGCAGGCCGAAGGCGTAGCCGAACTGCGCGACCGAGGCGACCCAGGCCACCGCGGAGGGGGTCGAGCCGTAGTCGCGGGCGATGAGGGGGAGCAACGGGGCCGCGAGGTAGATGTTGGCGGCCGTGACGGCGGTGCAGACGGCGATGAGGACGAGGAGGAGCGAGCCCGCGCGCCGGGCGGGGGCCTGCGTGGACCGTCCGGTGGTGACGCTTGCTGTCGGCATGACCGGGGGACCCTTCGAGTCAGGTCTAACAACTAACTGGTTGGTTGGTCGAATGGCTCAACAGTCTGGGAGAGCCCCTCATTCCCTGTCAACCAAATAGTTGGTTACTGGCTCGGCTGCGCCTACCCTGGCCCCATGGCAGCAACCAGGGACCCCGAGGCCACCCGAGCCCGGATCTTCGAGGCGGCGGTCGCCGAGTTCGCCCGCCACGGCATCGCGGGGGCCCGCATCGACCGCATCGCGACGCAGGCCAAGGCCAACAAGCAGCTGATCTACGCCTACTTCGGCAACAAGGCGGAGCTGTTCACGAAGGTGCTGGGCAAGGCCATGCTCGATCTCGCGGTCGCCGTCCCGGTCGACCCGGACGACATCGAGAACTGGATCGACCGTCTCATGGACTACCACGAGGCCCATCCCGAGGTGCTGCGGCTGCTCTTCTGGGAGGGCCTGGAGTACGGCGCGACCGCCGAGCTGCCGGACGAGGCCGAACGCCAGGAGCACTACCGCCACAAGGTCGCGACGCTCCGGGACGGCCAGGAGCGGGGTGTCGTCACCGACGCGATCCCGCCCCGCGACCTGCTGTTCCTGCTGATCGCGGTGGCCAACTGGGCAGCGGTGGTCCCGCAGATGAAGCGGATCCTGGTAGGCGGCGAGCCCGCGGACCGGGACCGGCTCCGGGCGTCGGTGCGGGAGGCGGCGAGGCGGCTGGTAGCGCCCCGATAGCGGCACGGACCGTATCGCTGTGCGGCCCCGCCGCACGGGCGCGGCTGGTGACCTCGGTCCTGCGGGTGCGGCTGGTGACCTCGGACCTGCGGGCGTGGCCGGTCACCACGCAGCCGCGGGCGCGACCGGTCACCGCGGACCCGCAGGCGCGATCAGCCACCACGCACCCGCGGACGGGGCCGGTGACCACGGTCCTGTGGGCGCGGCCGGTGACCACGCAGCTGCGGGCGCGGCCAGCCACCACGCAGCTGCGGGCGCGGCCGGTCACCGCGGACCCGCGGGCGCGATCAGCCACCGGGGACCCGCGGGCGGCGGCCAGTGACCACGGACCCGAAGGCACGGCCAGCCACCACGCAGCCGCGGACGCGAGCAGTCACCACGGCCCCGTGGACGCGGCCGGTGACCGCGGACCCGCAGGCGCGATCAGTCACCACGCAGCCGCGGACGCGAGCAGTCACCACGGTCCCGTGGACGACGTCGGCGCCCGCCCCTAGTTCGTTCCGATCCGGGCCAGTAGATCCACGATCCGCGCCTGGACCTCCGCACTCGTCGACCGCTCGGCCAGGAACAGCACCGTCTCCCCGGACGCCAGCCGCGGCAGATCCGCCTGATCCACGGCCGCCGTGTACACCACCAACGGCGTCCGGTTGAGCTGACCGTTCGCCCGCAGCCAGTCCACGATCCCGGCCCGCCGCCGGTGCACCTGCATGAGGTCCATCACGACGAGGTTCGGCCTGAGCTGTCCCGCCAGCGTCACCGCGTCGGCGTCACTCGCGGCCCGTGCGACCTGCATCCCCCGCCGCTCCAGCGTCGCGGTCAGCGCCAGCGCGATCTCCGCGTGCTCCTCGATCAGCAGCACACGCGGCGGGTGCTGCTCGCTGTCCCGCGGCGCCAGCGCCTTCAGCAGTACGGCGGGATCGGCGCCGTACGCCGCCTCCCGTGAGGCCTGCCCGAGCCCGGCGGTCACCATGATCGGCACCTCGGACGCCACCGCCGCCTGCCTGAGCGACTGGAGCGCGGTCCGCGTGATCGGCCCGGTCAGCGGGTCCACGAACAGCGCGGCGGGGAAGGCCGCGATCTGCGCGTCGACCTCCTCGCGGGACTGCACGATGACCGGACGGTACCCACGGTCGCTGAGCGCCTGCTGGGTCGTCACGTCCGGCGCGGGCCACACCAGCAGCCGCCGCGGGTTGTCCAGCGGCTCCGGGGGCAGTTCGTCGTCCATCGGCTGCGGTCGCGGGGTGTCCGGGATCTCGACGGCCCCACCGGGACCGTCCAACGGCTCGGGCCCCTCGGCGGCGTTCTCGTCCGGTGCCCCTATGGCGTACGACCGCCCGGCCGCCTCGGTGGCGTGCGCGAGCCGCGACTGCCCGGCCGACGACGGCTGCGGTGCCTGCGCCGGTACGGACACGGCCTGCTCGGCCGCCGGATGCGTCCCCGGCTCCGGGACCGCGGCGGCAGCGGGGTCGGGCCGGGTGCCGAGCTTGCGCCGCCGCCCCGACCCACTGGACTGGTGCGGGGGAGGCGTGGCCGTCCCCGGCTGCTGCACCTGGGCCGCCTGCCGGGTGAACGGAACCCCTTGACCGAGGGTCCGCACGCTGAACGCCCGGCCCTGCGTGGAGTTCGGGTCGACGGGCGCGGCGGGTGCCACCGCGGCCTCGGCGGGCAGCGGCTGCGCCGCCTGCGGCGTGCCGGGCGGCGGAGTGGGCTGACCGGCTGCGGGGACCTGCGCGGGCTGGGGCGCGAGCTGGTTCGGGGGTACGGCCGCGGCGGCGCCGTTCGCCGGTACGGGGGTGTCGGCGCCGGGGGCGTCGTGGCTGCCGGGCCAGGGCTGGGAAGCGGGCGCGGCCGGTCCCGGCGCCGGTACCTGTGCCGCTGCCTGCGGCTGGGGTGCCTCGGCGGGGAGGGGCAGGCCGGGGGCCGGTACGGGCTGGGCCGGGGCCGCGGGGAGCGGCGAGGCCGGGGCGGGTGCGGTCTGCGGGATCAGGCCGGCCTGTCCGGTCCCGTTCTGCACGGGCACACCCGGGAACCGGGCCGCCGGCACCGCGCCGGGGACCTGCTGGGCAGGGGCCGTAGGAACTCCCACGGGCACGGGCCGGTCGGGGACGGCTGCCTGGACACCCTGTCCGGCCTGGGCCGGGACTCCCTGCGCGGGCGTACCGACGGTCGCCTCCGCGGGCTGCGCCACGGCCCGTCGACGGCGGCCCGTCGGCGCGTTGGTGGGGTGCGGCTGCGGCGGGGTGTGGTCGTCGGCCTGGTCGTGAGGCACGGCGTCGTGCCGACCCTCGTCGCCGTGGACGTCGGCGGGGTGGGGCTGTGCGAGGCCGTTGGCGGGAACGGGGGCGGCCGGGACCTGCCCCGGAGCCTGGATCGGACCGGGCACCTGCGCGTCGGCAGGGAGCTGGGCGTGACCCGGGGCCGGAAGCTGGTTAGGAATCTGGCCCGGCAGCTGTCCTTGAGCGGGCACCTGGCCCTGACCGGGCACGTGTCCTTGAGCGGGTACCGGTACCTGACCGGGCACCGGCACCTGTCCAGGAAGGTGCCCCTGTCCCGCGACCTGCCCCTGAGCCTGGCCCGGGATCTGCCTCGGCACCGCAGCCGGCCCCTGCCCCTGTCCTTGCCCCTGCCCCAGTCCGGGGACCTGGCCCGGAGCCGGTGCCTGGGCCAGCCCTGCCGGGGCCGTGCCGTCGGCCGGTCGGTCCGCATCGGCGGGCGGGAGGGCGAACACCGAGCGGGGGGCGGCCTCCTGCGCCGCCGCGCGCTCCGAAGCGGCCGCGAGGGCACGCCGCCGGCGCCCGTCCTGCTGCGGTGTGCCCTCGCCGGACGGACCCTGCCCGGCGATCTCGAGCTGCCCCTGCGGCCGTCCCGCTTCGGCGGAGCCGCCCGCGGGCAACGCCGCGGGCAGCGCGTGCTGTTCGCCGCCGTCGTGCCGGGCCCGACCTCCGGCCGGCACGGGCACGCCCTGCGGCGGCACGGTCCCGCCCAGACCGGTGCCCACGGCCGCGGAACCGGCGCCGTGCTCGGAGGCCATCACCACGGCACCCTCGGCCACACCGGCTTCGGCGGCCTCGGCACCTTCGGCGGGCCGCCCGCGGCGGCGTCCCGTACCTCCGGAGCCGTCCCCGTCGTCGCCGGAGGCCTGCGCCGGTACGGACACGGCCTGTTCCTGCTCGGCGGCCGCCCGCCGCCTGCGTCGCCCGGTGGGCGGGACGGACTCGTCGGTCCCGGAGGGGACGTCGGCGTCGAGGAAGGAGTCGGTGGAGGAGCGCCGGGCCCGCCGCCGTCCGCCGCCCTCGGCGGGGGCGGTCTCCCCGGGGGCGCCCTCCTGGGGGGCCGCCTCCAGCGCGGCCGGACCGGGAACCGCGACGGCCCCCGCCCCACCGCCGATGGGCACTTCGAGAACGTACGCGCTGCCGCTCATGCCCGGCACCTCGTGCGTCTGCAGCACACCGCCGTGGGCGCGCACGATCCCGCGCACGATCGGCTCGTGCACCGGGTCTCCCCCGGCGTACGGCCCGCGCACCTCGATCCGCACGCTCTCGCCGCGCAGCGCGGCCGCGACCACGACCGTGTTGTCCATGTAACCGCCCGCGGACACGGGAGAGTTCCCGGTCGCGTCGACCCCGGCCACGTCCGCGATGAGGTGCGCGAGCGCGGTCGCGAGGCGCTGGGCGTCGACCTCGGCCTCGATGGGCGGGGCGTGCACGGCGAACTGGACGCGCCCCGGCCCGATGAGCTCGACCGCGCCGTCCACGCCGGCGGCGACGACCGCGTCGAGCATGACGTTCGTACGGACGATGTCGTCGGCGCCCGCGTCGAGGCGCTGGTAGCCGAGGACGTTGTCGATGAGGTTGGTGATGCGGGAGTAGCCGGCCGAGAGGTGGTGCAGGACCTGGTTGGCCTCGGGCCAGAGCTGTCCGGCGTCGTCGGCGGCGAGCGCGGACAGTTCGCGGCGCAGTTCGTCGAGGGGCCCGCGCAGCGAGCGCCCGAGCAGCGTCAGCAGCTGGTCGTGCCGGCCGGCGAGGGCCTCGTAGCGGTCCTTCTCACGCTCCCCGAGCGCGGCGTACCGCTCCTCGCCGGCGGCGAGTTCCTCGTCGTGCCGCTCCTGGAGCTCCTCCAGCTCGGTGATGTGCTTCTGGCGCAGCGCGGTGAGTTCGGAGGCGTGCTCCTCCTCGAGCCGGTCCAGTTCCTCCGCGTGGGCCTTCTCGGCGGTGGACTTCTCGTCGGCGAGCGCGTCGTAGGGCCGCCGGTCGGTGAAGGTGAGGACGGCGCCGACGAGCTGGTCGCCGTCGCGCACGGGCGCGGTCGTCAGGTCGACCGGGACCTTCTCGCCCTTCTTGGACCACAGCACCTGCCCGCGCACCCGGTGCTTGCGCCCGGAGCGCAGGGTGTCGGCGAGCGGGGACTCCTCGTACGCGAAGGGGGTGCCGTCGGCGCGGGAGTGCAGGATGAGGTCGTGGAGCTCGCGGCCGCCGAGGTCGCTGGCCCGGTAACCCAGTATCTGAGCGGCGGCCGGGTTGACGAGCACGATCCGCCCGTCGGTGTCGGTGCCCACGACACCCTCGGACGCGGCCCGCAGGATCATCTCGGTCTGCCGCTGCGAACGGGCCAGCTCGGCCTCGGTGTCGACGGTCCCCGTCAGATCCCGTACGACGAGCATGAGCAGCTCGTCACTGCTGTAGCCGTAACCGTCGTAGGCCTGCTGGCCGTTCTCCAGGTTGGCGCTGGTGACCTCGACGGGAAACTCACTGCCGTCGGTCCGCCGCGCCATCATCCGGGCCGGCTTGGTCCGCCCGCGCGGGTCCATGTGATCGGGCCGACGCATGGAGCCCGGGATGAGCCGAGAGTCGAACTGCGGCAGCAGATCGAGCAGGCCCCGCCCCACGAGAGCCGTCCCCGGCGCCTCGAACGCCTCCAGGGCGATGGTGTTGGCGTTGACGACGGTCCCATTGGCGTTGACCAGCACCAACGCGTCGGGAAGCGCGTCGAGTATGGCTGCGAGGCGAGCAGCGCCTCGGGATGGCCTGCTGCTCACGAGACGCTTCCTCCCTGTTACCGCACCTTGCCGACCGCTCGGGCCATCTTGCCAAGGGGCCCGCGACGTGTCACGCGAGGGAGTCTAAGCGCAGCGCCTGCGCGGGGGTGCCGGATGAGAGGGAGGTCGCACGACGAAGTGAAGTAGAACGTGTGACCGCCTCTCGGGGGGCTAGGTGCCCATGCTGGGCAGGAGCGGCACGAACCGGTCCCAGCGGGCGGTCTCACACCCGTTGCTCCGGTCGAACCGGGCATCCACGGGGCGCCCGGCCCAGGTGCCCGTGACATGGGCGGTGGCGGGACCGCCGTAGAGCATCGTGCAGACGCTGCCCTCGGGGACCGGGGCGAAGGTGTCGCGCCCCCAGCGGGTCATCCGGTCCAGACCGGCGCACGAGCCCGCGGGATCGGGGTGGGTACCGCGCGCGGGATGACAGTCGACCTCGTAGATCCTTTCGGCCCGGTCGGCGCCGCTGCCGGTGTCCCGGACGGTGACGGTGAGGTGGTCGCCGGTCTCGGTGTACGCCGACGCGGGGACGGGCGCCAGGGCGGCGAGGAACAGGGGGAGAGGGCTCAGCCGGGCGAGCCGGCCGGTCCGGGTGACGTATGACATGCCCTGACTAACGGCGAACGCGTCCGTACGTTGCGCGGAAGCACTTTGCCCTGCGCCCCACCCGCCTAGTACCGTGGGAGCCGATTGGTGGCGCGACCTTCGGCTGTGTCATCATCTGCACGCACCACTCGCGCTCGCGCGGGCGGCTGTGCTGGAGGCGTCGCCTAGTCCGGTCTATGGCGCCGCACTGCTAATGCGGTTTGGGACTTAAATCCCATCGAGGGTTCAAATCCCTCCGCCTCCGCGCAAGATCACCGAAGCCCCGGTCCAAGCGACCGGGGCTTCGTCGTTCCCGGGTAGTTCTCGATCTCGCTCAGATGTACGTTTCCGCAGGTCACAACGGGTATGGCAAACGGATTTCACATGCGAGCGGCAGTCATGTAATGTTCTTCCTGTCGCCGCGAGCGGCCCGGAAGGGCAAGAAACGGCGAGAAAACAGAACAAGCACTCGTAGCTTAACGGATAGAGCATCTGACTACGGATCAGAAGGTTGCAGGTTCGAATCCTGCCGAGTGCACAGCAGACCAGAGGCCCTGTGGAGAGATCCACAGGGCCTCTGGCTTATGCGTTGACGGCAGTCATTGACGGCGACCGTCTTTCGAGGTCGATCAGACGGCCACCAGGACCCCGGCCGCGCCGTCGTCATCTTCCCCGTCGTTGCCGTCACTCCTCAGGGCATCCCCGACGCGATCGGACGCGGAGCGCTGCGCGTCGAGCCGGACGAAGGTGTAGATGTCCATGGTCACTCGGATCGAGCTGGGGCCGAGGACTTCCATGATCATGCGAGCGTCGGCGCCCTGCTCGTGGAGGAGCGACGCGCAGGTGTGGCGCAGGTCGTGAAAGCGGACCTTGCGGATGCCGGCCCGTATGGACAGCGTCTCGAAGGAGCGGTTCAGGTTGCGCGGCTCGATCGGGGTGCCGTTCTTCGTCGTGAAGACCAGACCGTGTCCCGTCCCCTTCCAGTTGTCGCCCGCGCTCTTCCGATCGGCGACCTGCTGGGCGCGCTGAGCACGGAGCGCCGTCACGCACTCGGACGACAGCCAGGGCAGGAAGCGGCTCGCCCAGCCCGAGGACCAGGTCGAGCCCGAGCAGGCACGACCCCGCCGCCCTGATGACCCTCGTTTCGAAATCTGGAAACGTGGCTGATGCCGGAACGGGGTCGCTGGAGACATACGTGACGGGTGCTTGTTCGGCGGACTCGCCACCGTGGCTGACTTCCGGTGGGCCAGGTCAGAACTGTGCGCCCAATGACCGTCGTTCATTCGCCCTCCTCCCCAACGCAACGCCAGCTGAAAGGGGTTGCAGCCGCACCCGAATCCGAGCACGCCGACTGCCCCGGTACCGTCGGCACCGGGGTCCTGATCAGGGCTTCCATGACCGGACCGCCCGGAATGCTGTCCAGGCTGAGGGTGATCCGGTCTCTTGTTGTCGGTCACCCGCGCGAGCAGGCTCGGCGAAACGGGCCGTGGGATCAGCTCAGGGCTTTACCCACCTCGTAGATCGTTGGCCGATCTTCGGGAGCTTGGCTGAGCATCGCGTCGACCAGGTCGCCCAGCTCACCGGGCGCCTTCACAGGACGGCGCCTTCCGTTCGCCACTGCTTTTCTCTGGACGGCGCGCGGAGCGTCGTCCGGGTACTCGACCGCTCGCCACCCGGTGGCTGAGATCAGGAGGGACGCCCCGAGGGCGTAAATGTCGGCCTCCTGCGTCGGCTCGGCTTCTCCGATGTCGAGCACGCTGCGAGCGATCTCTGGTGCCTCGTAGTGGACGAGGCAGCCGCGGAACGGGAAGTCGTAACTCTCAGGTACCTGCCCGCCGCGAGCTAGCGCGAGGTCGATGAGATGGGTTCGTACCGGCCCGATGATGAAGTGGGCAGGCTGCACGTCGCCGTGTGCCCAGCCCCGTACATGGAGTTCTGCCAGCGCTTCGACGCAGCCCAGTGCCACGCTGTAGTGCGGCGCGATGGATGAGCCCCGCCTGCGGCAGGGCTCCCAGATCCGGTACAGGTCTGGCCCCTCGTGCCACGGCTGGAAGTTCCAGGTTCCGCGCTCCCACTCGCCGTACGCGACCTCACCCGAGCCGATACGGTGCAGCACAGCGCCTTCGCGTGCGGGCGCAAGCGCGGTCCAGGGTTGGGCCGGCCACTCCCCAGTGGCCTCGATCGGATAGCCGAGTTTCACGGCGTGGTGACCACGTGGGCCGGCCACTTCCCAGACCGTGGAGCCCCTACGGCTCAGGATCAGCCGCTGTTCCGTGGGCATGAGCGCGTCGAGCACTACAATCGGCATTTCAGGGGTTGAGTCGGACAACGTCCTCTCTCTCCTTCCGGCAACGCGGTCGACCACCAACCCGGGCCGACCGCACCTCTGTTGTCGGGTGCTACGCGTCACCGTAGGGACGGCCGCAGTCCGAGTCGCACTGTGCGAGGTTCGTGCCGTCGACGGTCCACAAGTCGTCGAAGACCGCGAATCCGGCGGCCTTCATGGCACGGGCCGAGGCCGCGACCTTCTCCGGGTCACGGGCCCCACCGCCCGGCTTCGGGTTGTGATGCAGGAAGCGGCCCGCGTACCGCTCACACAGCTGGCCGTACTCCTTGGTGTGCAGGATGAGGGCGTGAAGGCCGAGGTCGACATCGTCCGAAGGGGCCATGGAAACGGTGGCAGTTGCCGCCGTGACCACGAAGGCCACCGCCTGGTCGGCGATCCGCTCGGCACGCTCGGCCGACTCGCTGTGGTGGGTTACCACGAAGTGGGCCAGGCTCTCGAACAACTCCTCACCTGCGACCGCGCGACCGGTCTTGTGTACGTTCGCCGTTGCTTTCATGTGCCGTCTCCTCGTGTGAAGTGGTGCAGGGCACTTACCTGCCGCCTCGATCGCCGAGTTCGAATCGGAGGTGATCGCCAGCGGGTCGGAGGCCGGCCCCGGGCGGGGACGGGGAGCCGTAAGCGGCACCCGCTCGGGGCGGCCGGTCTAGTACTGGCCGGTACCGAGGGCCATGCCGATCACCAAGCCGCACGAGCCGCTGATGCAGATGATGAACAGGACCCCGGCATACCGGCCGACGGCGCGCATCACAGCCCAACCCGACTGTTGCCGTTCCTCGTTGCCAGACGGGCGCTCAGTTCTTCCCGAGCGCTGAGCGCGACGACGTTGTCCGGCATGGCATCCCACTCCCTGCCCCCAGGGATTGGCCGCATCTGCACACGACCGCCGATCTCACCCATGACGACGCCGATACGTCTGCTGGCACTGTCCTTCGCCAGTTCGCCGATGTTTGGCCTGGTCTGCTGGTTGCTCGCCATGCACACGAGCTTCCTGCCGACCATCAGGACGTCGGAACCACCGACAACCCCCACTTCAGGACGTCCCGCGTCGGGTAGAACGTCCCTAGTGCCGTCCCCGGATGTTAGGAGAGATTGAAGTGGCAAACGAGAGACTACGTGCGGCCATGGCGGCCGGTGGCTGGACGTACAACGCCCTCGCGGGCAAGGTCGAAGTCGATCCCAAGTCCGTCGAACGATGGGTCAACCTGGGGCGTACGCCGCGTCGTGCCACAGCCATGTTGGCAGCAGAAACGCTAGGAGAAGACGTGCACGCTCTATGGCCATCGCTCAGGCAGGCACGCCCCGCCCGCGCCGTCAGCCCAGAACTTGTGGCTCTCTACGACCAGCGGGCGGACATCCCCGTATCCACCTTCGTGGACCTCCTGACCCAGGCCCGCGAGCAGATCGACGTGTTGGTGTACGCCGCTGTCTTCCTGCACGAGGCGTACCCGAGACTCAACGAGCTCTTGAAGGAGCGAGCGGCCGAGGGCTGCACGGTCCGCATCGCGCTCGGCGATGCGGAGAGCTCGAACGTCCAACAGCGAGGCGAGGAGGAGAAGTTCGGCCACGGCATCCAGTCACGTTGCCGTCTCGCGCTGATGCACTATCGCCCGCTTATCGGGACGCAGGGCATCGAGGTACGGACCCATGCCACGACGCTCTACAACTCGATTTATCGGGCCGATGACCAGGCACTGGTCAACGCTCACGTCTGGGGCGTGAACGCCTACCGGGCCCCTGTGTGGCACCTGCGCCGAAATGGGGAAGGCGGCATGTTCGAGACCTACGCTGACAGCTTCGATGCAGTGTGGGCGACCGCGAAGCCAGTACGAGAGAAGTGATCATGGCACGCACTGAGTACTACGACGACCCGGACGCTCCCAAGCCCAACAGTCTGGTCGTCGCCGCGTCCGCGGTGGTCACTGACGACGAGGGACGCGTCCTCCTACAGCGCCGACGGGACAACGACCTCTGGGCGCTGCCTGGCGGCGGTATGGAGATGACGGACTCCCTGCCGGGCACTGCCGTCCGTGAGGTGAAGGAGGAGACGGGCCTGGACGTGGAGATCACCGGTCTCGTCGGGACGTACACCGATCCGCGCCACGTCATCGCTTACACGGATGGTGAGGTGCGTCGACAGTTCAACGTCTGCTTCACCGCGCGTGTGATCGGGGGCCAGCTCGCGATCTCGGACGAGTCCACGGAGCTGAAGTTCGTCCAGTCCGAGGAGATTGATCAACTGCCCATGCATCACACGCAGCGGCTACGAATCCGGCACTTCCTGGAGCAGCGTGAGCGGCCCTATCTGGGTTGATTTGACGGCGTTACACCAGGCCGACCGGTCGGGAGACGTCGCGTTGTGCGCTGCCCGGGAGTGCCAGTCGTCGTTCCTTGCTTGACGTCAGAAAGCACAAGGCTTTCAAGCCGCGCATTTGGGGGGAGACTCGGCCGATGAACTGGGCGAACGGCTGGCCCGGGATCGTTTCGAAGCCGGTCGCTTTCACCGTGGTTCCTGCTTGTTCCCCGCTCGATATGGTGCGCTTGTGGCCCAGCAGCGATGCTGTCGCATCCGGAGCAGATTGATTGGTCGCCAGGTTGAGCCTGTACGGCTGCTCTGGAGAGGGTTGGACTCCGATGGGATCGAGCTCCGCGTTCGGCGCCGACCAATCCGCCAGCTCCAGGCGGTCGCACTGAACAGAGCCAGCGAATCGTGAAGCCCGTGCCTCAGCCGACGACAGTCAGCCGCGATGGCGGGTCCGTGGAACCATCAGGTGCGCGTGTGCCTCGATGCGCCCCCTCCGGCCAGTTACATGTTGCCTATAAGGACAGCACACTGCGTAGGCCATGCTGTACGACGCGCGCTTGGGGGGCCGCCGGCGGACGGAGGATGAGCTCTGGCGGCAGCACAGGTTCGGCATGCACCAGTTGGATACCAGCTGAAAGGCCAGAGCCAGAGAGTGGCCCTCTGGGTGTGTCAGATTGCAGTGCCATTCGAGCGGCTCTCCCCTAAGATGGTGTGTTGACAGCGCATGCGATCAAATGGGGGAAGAAGCATGGTTGGCTGGGAACAGCTCGCGTACAAGGTAGCTACGGGCGCACTGCGCTCTGCTGTATCTGCTGTTGTCAGATCGGCATTGGCTCCGAAGGCTGGCGCACTGATCGTCACAGGCGGATCGACAGGTCGCCTCAAAAACAAGCTGCTTCCAGCCGTAGAGGTTACGGATCGCGATATTAAAGAGTTTGCAAAACATGTAACCTCGATCATGGAACCGCTTATGCGGAATGAATACGCCGACCTGCCCAAGTCGGAAGCTAACGCATCACTACAGTCGGCAGTTGATTCCTTCGCAGCGGTTTCCGTCGATGTTTTTGATACCGACTTCGATCCGCATGTTTACAGTGAGAAGATTATAACTGGGGCACGAGATAGCGTTGCAAAGGTTGAGTTGAGTGAGGGAGGATATAATCTCTACACCCGCATAGTGACTGAGGTTTCTGCTCAACTCCTCAACTTTGTAACCACCTGGCCTTCATTCCTGGCCAGAGCGAATATTGAGCAGCTCAAACGCGCAACCAAGGCAGCAAAAGAGCTGCATAATATTCGTCAAGCAGTAGTGGATGATGCAGATGCAGAAGAGATCAATTTTGAAGAAAAGTATTCAGAGGTAGTCGTCGCAAAGCTTGACCAGCTAGAGCTCTTCGGCGTGACGTACTCTCAGCCAGACCAGCGATCGTACCCACTGAGTGCGGCTTATATCAGTCTCTCCGTTGCAGGGTCTGAGAAATCTGGTACCGAGAAAGATGATTTCGATAAGGATCTAGTAGGTCTCGACGGCGCAACCGCCTGGCATACAGGTATCGCTGATGCTGGAGCGGAAGTGAGCGGAGGTCTACGCTCCGAAAGTGCCATCGCGAACTTCAGGCGTATTTTGCTTCGCGGAGATGCTGGCTCAGGTAAGAGCACTCTATTGCGTTGGCTTTCCGTTAACTCTGCACGTCGCTCACTTGACGGTGAACTTCGGCAATTTAATGGCCACGTTCCAATTCTTTTGCCGCTGCGTCGATTTGCTGATCGTGATCTTCCAGCTGCGCATGAATTTCTCAATGAGATTGGCAAACATCTCGTCGGAGAGATGCCCAGTGGTTGGGTTAACCGAGTTCTTCGGAGCGGGCGCGCATTCATCCTAATCGATGGAGTGGATGAGCTACCCGAGAATAGACGCGAAGAGGCTAAGGAATGGCTTGAGGAGCTACTAGACACCTATCCAGCGGTTAGATATATCGTGACTTCACGCCCGGCTGCGGCAGAAGAACGATGGCTTGTCCATCAGGACTTCACGTCAGTCGATATGCTTCCGATGAGCCGCTTGGATATCGAGAATTTCGTAAAGCACTGGCATGATGCTGCTCGTTCGTGCTTGCCAGCAGAAACGACCGAAGAAGACATAGACGAGCTTACCAAGTATGAGGATGAACTCGTAAGGGCTATCCGAGGGCAGCGGCAGCTTCGTAAGTTGGCCTCGAATCCACTCCTCTGCGCGCTGTTGTGTACGCTCAGCAGAGATCGGCGAATGCAATTGCCGCAAGGCCGCATGGAGCTCTACTCTGCAGCCCTCGAGATGCTACTAGTGCGTCGTGATGTCGAGAGGCGTATTAAGCATTCTGACGCGCCATCTCTGACACTCAACCAGAAAAAACGAATTCTGGGCCATTTCGCCTATTGGCTACTGCGCAATCAGCTAACCGATACAACAGAGGATCAAGCAATTGACCAGGTGGCTTTGGCGCTGGAGTCGATGCCCTCAGTTAATTCCAGTGGTCATGACGTATACAAGTATCTGATGGTGCGTAGCGGCCTCCTACGGCGACCGGTGGAAGGGCGAGTTGATTTTATTCACCGGACTTTTCAGGAATATCTCGCAGCCGCGACCATTGTGTCACTGAACGATATTGGCGCTTTGGTTAAAAATGCGCACGTCGATCAATGGCAGGAAGTCGTTGCTATGGCTTTCGGGCATGCTCGCCCAGAAGAATGCAGTGACATTCTCAATCAATTGATCACACGCGGAGAGGAAGAGCCCGCAAATACGACTCGGTTGCACCTGCTCGCTGCCGCTTGCTTGGAGAATGCAGACCAGCTGGATCGAAAAACTTATGATCTTGTCAGGCGGCATGCCGAAAAATTGATACCGCCCTCGAAGGTGTCTGAGGCAAAAGAGCTAGCTGCTGTAGGCGAGTCTGTGCTGCCGCTCCTACCCCGCTCTGGGCGTCGGCTACTTGCTCAGAAGGCCGCATCAACCGTACGGACGGCAAGCTTGGTGGGTGGTGAAGCTGCGCTCGATATCTTGAGTGGTTATGGTTCCGATGGCCGTAAAGCCGTCTATACCGAGCTTTCTCGCGCCTGGACTCAGTTTGACGTAGATGAGTATGCCAAGCGAGTGATGAGTAAATCCCCAATCGCGCGCCGAGAACTTGTGATCGACCACGAACAATTGTTGCCCACGTTGCGGCATTTTCCGGAATTGCAAATTCTTCGGTGTGGATGCCCTGTAGAGAACTATGATTGGCTCGATTACTGCCAGTCGGTGAGCCATATTGGACTCTGGGGTGACTCGGCTTCAGCATTGGAGCGCCTTGCCCGCCTCCCTCGCCTAAAGGGACTTTCTCTTGGGAATTTTGATCCTGCGGAAGAGAATTTGGAAAGGTTCGGCCAACTGCAGGAACTCACCTCATTGACGCTTCAAGTCAAGGATGTGGGAGTGCCGTTTAGCTTTGTGCATTTTCCTGCCATGGAGAACTTGCGGGCTATTCAAATTGGTATGAGCGGTTCGGTAGAGGGGTTCGCGCAGCCTGGTCAATTTCCAAGTTTGGAAATAGCTTCATTTACGTTCTGTAATGAGGTCGACTTTTCCGGATTTGAGAACGCGGACAGTCTGGTTAGCGTTAACTTCATGCATGTCGGGAATTTTAGAAATACTGAGACTGTCAGCGAAATGACCAATTTGCGCATAAATGCATATTCGGTACGCCAAAAATCTCTTCCGGACCTGGCGCGCATAAAGAATGTAAATTCGCTTCGTATTGGAGTTCGGCGAGGAAGGGCTGATCGCACTGTGGACCTTGCGCCTTTTGCTGGAATGAGTGGCGTGCAAATTCGTTTCAGTGAGTCGGTTCAGCTTGCTACTCCGGCGTCTTCGCTAGGAAAGGGTGTCAAGGTTCTCATGCGCTCTTAGTGAAAAGTGGGGCACGCAGGCCGAGCCTCGGCGAGCTTCGCCCGGGACATCCGGAAGGCGCTGTTGCGCGGAACGGGCGCCGGCCGGGCCGGAGCGGGGCGGAGACAGGAGCGAAGGCCCGGCCGGGGGCCGGGCCGCCCGGTGAGCAAATCAAGCCGCCTTGAATCCAGTAGGTAAGGTTGTAACTCTCAACGGGGGTGGGCCTGGGGTTCTGCGTGCTTGGAACTGGTGCTAGTCGGCGCTCCCCGTCTGGAACTGACGGCAACCCTGACGGCAACGACGGCACACAGAGGCTGTTGTTCACGACCGCCAGCAATCAGGCGGGAGGAAGGCGGAGCCGCCGCCAGGCAGACTGCCCGATCCTACGGATCAGAAGGTTGCAGGTTCGAATCCTGCCGAGTGCACACAGGTTGAAGGCCCCGGATCACTCCGGGGCCTTTGGCGTTTGAGGGACGTACAGCAGTGAAGTACAGCAACGGGACCCGAGAGGAAGCCCGTTGCTGTCCAGGACGTGTCGGTGGTTGCGGTATCACTCGGACACGTACGCGCCGTACTGGTCGGCGAGGACGTTCACGGGCGCCGCGCCGCCGTTGTAGATGTCGACGTACCCGTCCGAGCCGACCGGGGGCATGATCTCGTTCGGTGTCGTCCGCCCGGTGCCGTAGTCCAGGCTTGCCGTGCCCGGCCGGGTGGTTCCGTCGGCCCAAGCGGTCAGGTAGCCGCCGGTGGCGGGGCTGACGGCGGTCAGCACCAGGTCGGCGGCGGTGGTGCCGGACGACGGGATGCCGTGGACGCCGCTGAACCTGAGCTTCAGCGTCTGGTGCGCCCCGAGCTTGGCGATGCGGCCCCCGGTTCCGGTGCCGTTCCGGGTGTCGAGGATCCGGGTGGGCGTGGACGGCAGGTAGACCGAACCGGTGCCGGTCGCGTCGGCGTAACCGAAGACGTCGATGACCAGCTGCACAGAGCCGCTGCTGCTGTTGTGCAGCACGACCTTGCCGTCGGCCAGTGGCACGACGGTCAGGTTCGACACCGTCTGCCCCTTGGTCCAGTACGACGTGGTGACGGCCGAGTCCGCGATGCCGTGCGAGGTGACGGTGAGCGACCCGGAAGCCTGGGTGCTCGTCGTCTGGACGTCGAGGACGACGGCCGCCGCGTCCGCCGGGATGCCGTGGGTCCCGGCGACACTGACGGTGATCGACTTCCCGGACGCCACCGGGCCGGTGACGCCGCCCGTGCCGTTTCGTGTGTCGAGCACGCGGACGGGGGTGACGGGCGTGTACGAGTGCCCGTACTGGGCGTGGCTGAAGATCCCGGCGGTGACGACCTTCACGCTGACGGAGGCCGCGCTGCCGTTGTAGAGGTACACGTCCCCGGCAGGGCTCGTCCTGACCGTCATGCCGTTCTCGGTGGTCTGGTGCGCGGCGAAGTTCAGAGCGGAGACGGACGGCCGGGCCGTGCCGTACGGATAGAGGGTCAGATAGCCGCCCGAGGTGCCGCCGGTGACCGTGACTCTCAGGGCGGCCGCGTCGACGCCGTTCGCATCGGTGTGCAGGGTGCTGCTGGTGAGGTCGAGGAGGCCGTGTGCCTTGACGGTGCCCTGGTAGTCGTACTCCGGCGGCGTCAGCGGCGTGTAGGAGTCGGCCGGCCGGAAGGTGGCGGTGGCGGTGGCCGTGCGCCCGAAGATGTCGGTCTGCGTCAGCGTCAGCGTGTCGCTGCGGAACGGCTCGTCGTAGTCGTGCCCCGTGGCTCCCGCGGTGACGGGCACGCTGCTGGACGAGGCGTCGCCCCAGGAGATCGTGCGCGAGGCGAGCTCCCAGTTGTCCGCGTGGTCGAGCGTGAGGGAGGCGGTTCCCGCGTCGACGGTGCCCTCGGCGATCTCCGGGCTCACGGTCATTGACGTGGCCGGGGGCGTTGCCGTTCCGACGGTGACCTTCGCCGTCCGGGTCGCGCTGGACCCGTTGGCGTCGGTGACGGTGACCTTCTCGGCGTAGACGCCAGGGGTGGTGTACGTGTGCGTGACGGTCCCCGAGGCGTCCGTGACTGCTGGGCTGCCGTCACCGAAGTCCACCGTGTACGTCAACGGCAGACCCCAGGAGCCGGAATGCGGGCCGCCCGGCGTCACCGACACGCTGAGCGGGCCGATACCGCTGGACGGCGTGGCGGCGCCGAGCACGGAGAGCGTGTCCTGCCGCTCGAAGGCCCCTCGGTCGTACGTCGTGCCGGTGCCGGTGCCGGTGCCGGTGTCCGTGACGAGGGGGTCGTCGACCCGGGGCGCGCCGTTCACGTCGGTGGCCGGTTCGCCTGGGGCATCGGCGTCGGCCGAGTCGATCACCGGGGAGTTCTCGTCCGTGGCGTCCGGGTAGGCGTAGCCGACGTGGTCGAGGTCGTGGGCGCCCTGGCCGGTGGCCGCGGTGAAGGTGGCGACTGTGGTGTAGCCGGTGCCGCCCCAGGAGTACTCGGCCCGGCCGCTGTCGAGCGCGAAGGCGTTGTAGTCGGCGGTCACGGAGGCCGCCGAGTCGGCGGCGACAGAGAACGCGGGGGCCGTCGGGGCGGGACAGACGGTGCCGTGCCCGACGCCAGTGAAGACGTTGTTCTCCACCGTCGCGGAGGAGCCGTGGTCGATGGTGAGGCCCGGGCCGCACGCGTCGTCGAGTGTGTTGCCCGTCAGATCCGCGGTGGCGGTGCCGCTGACCGCGATCTCGGCGTACCTGCTGCCTTCGAGCTCGTTGGTCGTCACGGTGACGTCGTGCGCGCCGGACGCGACCTGGACGGCGTTCCCGTGGCTGTCGTAGATCCGGCTGCGGGAGACGGTGACGTCCGACGAGGCGCCGTCGACGGAGACCCCGTCGGTGGCCGCGGTCGCGTCCTCGGGGCCTTGCTGGGCTATGTACAGACGGTCGAGCACCACGTCCTGCGAGCCCTTGACGTCGACGGCGTCGGTCGTGGAGTGGTCCAGCAGGAGATAGGAGACGTGGACATCGTGCACGCCCGACAGGGTGATCGTTCCGCCCAGGAGGGGCGGCAGGATCTGGGCGGCCGGGGTGCCGATGGGGTCGGAGGTGACGCCCTGGAAGGTGATCGGCGCGGAGGAAGTGCCGGACCGGGTGATGGTCACCCTCCCGCCGTGGCGCGGAGGGCCGACGATGTCGACCGTCTGGCCCGGCACCACCACGTCGGCGGCGGCCTGAACCGAGCAGAACGGCACGTCCTGTGTGCCCGGGCCCGTGTCGCTGCACCAGTCGACGCCCTGCACGTACAGCGTCCCGGGCTGCCCGGTGTCCGCCGCAGCGGCCGGCGCCCCGGCCAGGGCGCTCACGACGGCCAGCGCGCTCGCGGCCAGGGCGACGAAGCGTGACGTGCCCACCATTCCCCCAATAGATCGGATGTCCTGCCGCGCAGTCTGGCACCGGCACCACAAAGAGGGGGTCTTGCGTTGCCCTTGATCCTCTATCCGCTTGAACGTGTTTCGGTCAGGCCGCCCCTCGCACGGAGGACCGCTGCAGGCGGCGGTCGAGTACCGCCCGGAGCCGGCAAGTTGGCGTGCCTGCGGCCGGGGCAGCAGCACCAGTACGCAACCGGAGTACTGGCAGCGGCCATGTGGCGTGCCGTACCCATCCGCAGCAATTTGACCTCATGCGGTGCGCGTGGCCAGGCCGTGGAAGGCCTGGGTGGTGCGGGGGTGGGCGAGTTCGTCGAGCAGGTGGCGCCAGTCGGGGTCGGTCGTGGCGGGGTGGGCCTGGTCCCAGGCGGTGAGGAGCGGGGCCAGTTCGGTCTCGGGGGAGATCATGACCGGCGGGGAGGACAGGAGCTGGTTCATGGGAGTTCCTTCTGGAGGGGGCCGGGGGCCGGGGCTGATGGCTTCTACGATGCCGCCGATCCCGACGCCGCGACATGGAGCCGGCCGCCCGAAACGAGGTGGGGGCAGCTGTACCCCCAGGGGGCCGCCAGCCCCCATCGCGAGGTCGTCGTAGCCCTCTGCGATCGTGGCCGGCATGGGTGAACTGGTCGAGCGGGTGGACGAGGAGGACCGGGTCATCGGGGTGGTGGACCGGGGGGAGGCCATCGAGAAGCGGTGGCTGCACCGGGTCGCGACCACGGTCTGCCGTGATCCGGGCGGGCGGATTCTCGTGCATCGGCGGCCGGAGAGCGTCTCCCGCTTCCCCGGCCAGTACAACTGGCTGGTGGGCGGGGCAGTGGAGGTCGGGGAGTCGTACGAGGACGCGGCGGCCCGGGAACTCGGCGAGGAGCTGGGGGTGTTCGGGGCGCCGCGTCTGGTCTTCACGTTTCTGTGCCGCGGCGAGATCAGCCCCTACTGGCTCGGGGTGCACGAGGTGGTCGTGACCGAGGCGCTCGTGCCGGATCCGGCGGAGATCGCGTGGTGCGGGTGGTTCGAGGAGGGCGAGTTGCTGGAGGCGGTCGGGCGGGGGCCGGTCGGGCGGGGATCGGCCGGGCGGGGGTCGGCCGGGCTGGGGGTGTTCGTGTCCGACGGGGTGGAGGCCCTTCGGCGTTATCAGGCCCTGTGAACGGCGTCAGCAGGCGGTGCTGACCGCCGCCCGCGGCAGGGTCGGGCGGGGCAGGGTGACCACAGTCCCGGACGGGCGCCGGGACTTGTGGGCGCCGGTGAAGACGAACAGGCGCAGGACCAGGAAGCGGCCGATGCCGGCCAGGGCGGAGGCGCTCAGGTAGACCGCCTGTTCCGTGAGCATGCCCGGCGAGGAATGGACCGCGTGCAGGAGGAACATCGCGACGCAGGTGACGGCGTACGCGGCGGCCGCCGAGCCGGAGGACTGGAGGTGCCGGCGCCAGCCCGGGCGGCGGCCGGTGCCGAAGGTGAACAGGGCGTGCAGCTCGGTGCACAGCAGCGTCGAGGCCACGGTGATCAGCGCGTTGGCCATCGCCCACGGCATCGTCAGCGCCACCAGCGGTACGGCGAAGCTGGAGAGGACGCCGATCCCGCCGCCGCAGACGACGAAGCGCACGAAGGAGGCGAGAGGGCCCGGCGTGGACGGGGACTTGGACGTGGTCCGGTCGGCCGTCTGCGGCTCCATGGGGTTTCCTCCGGCTCGGCGCTGGCGTGTCGATCCGCTGGATCCCGGGTGGACCAGCCGCGATCAACGATGCCGTGGCGGCCCCGCCGAAACGATGGAGTGTTCTACCGAACCGAAGGTAGGGCTGGCTCCACCCCCGGGGTGGGGCGACCCCGGTACTGGCTCACGACAGCACTGCCCCGGCAGTGCCCGCCTCCCCCTCACCCATCCCCCGCGTCCTTCGCCCGCAGTTCCTCGATATAGGCGAGCGCGAGGTTCGTGGACCGGCTGAACCAGTCGTGGAGTACGGCGATCTCGTCGGCGGAGTAGCCCGCGAAGACGGCGTCGAGGCGGTCGTAGTACGGCTGGTAGAGGGCGACGACCTTGGCCACCGCGTCGGGCAGCGCGGCGACCCGGACGCGGCGGCGGTCGTTCGGGTCGGGTACGCGCGTGACGTAGCCGCCGCGTTCGAGGCGGTTGAGGATGCCGGTGACCGCGCCGGTCGTGACATGGGCGTGCTCGGCGAGGTCGCCCGCGGTGAGGAGGTCCTCGCCGGCCTTCAGGACGCAGGCGAAGCACAGCAGGTCGGTGACGTTCAGGCCCAGCCGTTGGGCCATCTCCTGCTGGCCGAGGTGGGCGGTGGCGATGAAGAAGTCCATCGCCTCCAGTGCCTGGGCCGGAGTGGCGGTGGGGCGGGGCTCGGCGTGCATCGGATTCCTGATTCTCTTAGTGTGTGAGAGGTTTCTGCGCTAAATTTCTTAGGACGTGAGAGAACGGGTCGAGGAGGATCTGTGAGTGCACATCAGTATGACGAGGGGCACACGGTCGCGGGATGGACCGGAGTCGGCATCGCCACGGTCGGGACGTCCGTGCTGGGGGTGGGGGTGTGCCTAGTGTCCGGCGCGCTGATCGCCGTCGGCATCGTGATCACCGCGGCGAGCGCCCTCGTCACCTGGGCCCTGCACCTGACCGGCTGGGGTAAGCCGCCGGGGCGCCGGCCGCGCGAGCAGTGGGGGATGCGGGTGCGGGACACGGGTGCGCGGCAGGGGCATCCGGGGTGCGTGGGGTGCCGGATGGCGGGGCGGGGAAGGGCGCGCGCCACGGCGGTCGGGTCCAGGGCTGCGGCCACGGCCACCGCGGAACCGGTTTCCGCGGAGTCGGTGGGCTGAACCGGCCCCGGAGTCCCTCGTGCGGCCCGTTGTCAGTGGTGCCCCCTACTCTCGTGAGGGATGGCACAGGGATGGAAGTGCTCGGGGTTGTCGTGGTCGGCGGACGGCCCCGTGCTGCGGTGGGAGGGCGGGCGGCGCAGTGCGCTGACCTGGGGGAAGCGGGTGGCCTTCGGGGTCGCGGAGGGGGGTGTGCGGACATGTGTGGGAGCGCGGGGGCACGCGTGCCCGGCGCGGACCGCGGTGTCGGGGCGGACCACCGGGGCGCGCTGCGAGGAGTGCGCGCGACTGGACCGGGCGCACTCCGTGGCCGCCGACACCCTTGCGGACGATCCCCGGCCGTACCGGGTGTATCTGGCGTGGTTCGGGCCCGGCATGGTCAAGGTCGGCATCACGGCGCACGAGCGGGGTTCCGCGCGGCTGCTGGAGCAGGGTGCGGTCTGCTTCAGCTGGCTCGGCACCGGTCCGCTCATGGCCGCGCGCCGCACCGAGGAGCTGCTGCGGGCGGCGCTCTCGGTACCGGACCGGATTCCCTACGGCGCCAAGCGGGCCGTACGGTCCGTCCTGCCGGTGTCGGCCGGCCAGCGGGCCGGCGAGCTTGCCGAGCTGCATGCGCGGGCGGGGGCACTGGGCGGCTGGCCGGACTCCCTGGAGCGCGCGCCGTACGAACCGGTCGACCACGTCGAGGTGTTCGGGCTCGCAGGTCTGCCCACCGCCGTGGGTGAGGTGAGCGAGCTCGTCGCGGGCGGGTCGGTGGGCGGGCGGCTCCTCGCGGCCGCCGGACCCGACCTGCACCTGGAGACGGACAGCGGCGGAGTCGTCGTACTGGACACCCGGCTGATGACGGGGTGGGAACTCGTCCCGGCCGACGGGGCGGAAATCACCGTGCCGGTGAGAGAGTTCAAGGAGGCACCGGGGATTCAGGACGGGTTGTTCTGACAGGTCTGACCGGCCTGAGGGGTCTGACGGGTCTGACGGGTCTGATGTGTCCGACGAGGGGGAGGGCCGGGGATGGACGTCACCGTGCAGTGGATACGCACGTCATGGACGAAGCGGTCCCGTGGCGGCGAGGCCGCGGCACGGAGGAACGCGGCTCCGGTCGGCTTCGCGTTGCCGCCGTCCGCGGTGGGGCGGGCCGGAGAGTCGTTCGTCCACGCGGTCCGGATGGACGAGCGGGACGACTTCGTGCCGCACGACCAGCAGGGCGACAACCTCAAAGGCGTCGACGTCCAGCTCAGTGAGGCGGACGGGCGGTTGCGGGTGCTGCCGAGGGTGAGGCCGATGTTCGGGGTGCCGCCCCGGCCGCGGCGGCGCCCGGGCGTGCGGCTGGAGCCCGGGCAGTGGGTGCGGTGGCGGCTCAACTACCGCTTCAGCAGCGCCGTCGGCCTGCGGGACTGGTCGTACTGGCTGGACACCTTCAACATCGCCTACGGCCCGGTCGGCGCCGAGGTGTTCCTCGGGGCACCGACGGTGCATGTGGACGAGCAGGGGCCGGTCCGCTAGCGGCCGGAGCTCGGCCGGATGCCTGGTCCGTCCTGTCGAACAAGCAGTTCCCCAGGCGTTGCCTGAGAGGCGCCTGTGTGTTTCTCAGCAAAATCACAGACTGTCGAAAGGGTGCTCTCAGGGGGTCCCGACAGGGTGTTCGCCATGACCACGACCTCGCCCCAGGGGCGCACCGAACTGCTGAGGCCGGACGGGAGCCCCGTCCGAGTGCTTGTGGTGGACGACGAGCTGTCGATCACCGAACTGCTGTCCATGGCCCTGCGCTACGAGGGATGGCAGATCCGCAGTGCGGGGGACGGCACGGGTGCCGTCCAGACCGCACGGGAGTTCCGGCCCGACGCCGTCGTCCTGGACATGATGCTGCCGGACATGGACGGGCTGGCCGTCCTCGGGCGGCTGCGGCGCGAACTGCCGGACGTGCCCGTGCTGTTCCTGACGGCCAAGGACGCCGTGGAGGACCGGATCGCCGGGCTCACCGCCGGTGGCGACGACTACGTCACCAAGCCGTTCAGTCTCGAAGAGGTCGTCGCCCGGCTGCGCGGCCTCATCCGCCGCTCCGGCGCGGCCGACCGCCGTTCCGACTCCGTGCTGGTCGTCGGTGACCTCACCCTCGACGAGGACAGCCACGAGGTGTCGCGGGCCGGGGAGAACATCCACCTCACCGCGACCGAGTTCGAGCTCCTGCGGTTCCTGATGCGCAATCCCCGGCGGGTGCTCAGCAAGGCGCAGATCCTGGACCGGGTGTGGTCGTACGACTTCGGCGGCCAGGCCAACGTCGTCGAGCTCTACATCTCCTACCTGCGCCGCAAGATAGACGCGGGACGGGAGCCGATGATCCACACCCGGCGCGGCGCCGGCTACCTGATCAAGCCCGCCGCCTCATGAGCGGGCGACGACGGCCGCGGGCGCAGAAGCGGGCAGGGCGGGCAGGAAAACCGCGCACGCTGCGGACGCGGCTCGTCGTCGCGTCGGTGGTGCTGATCGCCGTGGTCTGCTCGGTGATCGGCACGGTGACGACTCTGGCGTTGCGGTCGCATCTGTACGACCAGTTGGACGGCAAGCTGCGTGAGACGTCCGGGCGCGCGGTGGGCTTCGGCAAGGACAGGGGGCCGGGCGGCGACGGAGACACCGACCCGAAGAACCCTCCGCCCTCGAAGAAGACGGTCCCGGCGAGCGCCAAGGCCGCGAACTTCGTCAAGCAGGTCCCGACGCAGCCCGACACCATCGCCGCGTACGTGCAGAAGGGCAAGATCGTCAGTGCTGCCGTCGCCAAGCAGAAGAAGGACAGCGACGGCACCTTCCAGGGCATGACCGCGGGCAGCCTCACCGTCGCCGCGAAGGCGGCCCTCGCCGAAGTCGCCCAGGACAACAGGGCCCACACCGTGGACATCCCGGGCTTCGGCGAGTATCGCGTCCAGTACGTCACGAGCATGGACGGCACCGACTCGTACTACATCGCCCTGCCCACCGACGACGTCAACAACACCATCAACACCCTGATCCTCGTAGAAGTCAGCGTCACCGCCGCCGGCCTCGGCGCGGCCGTCATCGCCGGATACGTCCTCGTCGGACTCGCCACCCGCCCCCTGCGCAAGGTCGCCAACACCGCAACCCGCGTCTCCGAACTCCCGCTCCACACCGGCGAAGTGAACCTCAGCGAGCGGGTGCCCGACGCGGAGTGCGATCCGCACACCGAGGTCGGGCAGGTCGGTGCCGCGCTGAACCGGATGCTGAACCACGTGCACGGCGCCCTGCACGCACGCCAGCAGAGCGAGATGCGGGTGCGCCAGTTCGTGGCCGACGCCAGTCATGAGCTCAGAACACCGCTCGCCTCCATCCGCGGCTACGCCGAGCTCACCCGGCGCGGCAGGGAAGAGATCGGCCCCGACACCCGGCACGCCCTCGGCCGTATCGAGTCCGAGGCGGGCCGGATGACCCTGCTCGTGGAGGACCTGCTGCTGCTCGCGCGCCTGGACGCCGGGCGGCCGCTGCAGTTCGAGCAGACCGACCTCATCCCGCTCGTCGTGGACACCATCAGCGACGCCCGAGCGGCCGGCATGGACCACAACTGGCGCCTCGACCTGCCCGACGAACCCGCCCTCGTCTCCGGCGACGCGGCCCGCCTCCAGCAGGTGCTCATCAACCTGCTCGGCAACGCCCGCAAACACACCCCGCCGGGTACGACGGTCACCGCGCGCGTGCAGCGCCGCGGACCGTGGATGTGCGTGGACGTCGAGGACAACGGCCAGGGCATCCCCTCCGACCTGCTCCCGCACGTCTTCGAACGGTTCGCGCGCGGCGACTCCGCGCGCTCCCGCGCCACCGGATCCACCGGCCTCGGTCTCGCCATCGTGCAGGCCGTCGCGACCGCGCACGGCGGGGCGGTGACCGTGGACAGCGTTCCGGGGCGGACCGTGTTCACCATGCACCTGCCCGCGGTCGGTCCCGTGGCCCCCCGCCCGGCGCCCGAAACGAACTGGCAATCGCACTCACAGGCACAGCACAGCGCCGCCATATGGGTGCAACAGGGGGCTTGACCAGAGTCGTTCCCATGCGAACCGACTCTTCTCCCGGCACCCTGCCGGCGCGGGAGCACCTCCCGGCCGGCGACGCCGGTACGCCTGTCCTGGACGTAGTGATCCCCGTCTACAACGAGGAGAAGGACCTCCAGCCGTGTGTGCGGAGACTGCACGAGCACCTCGAGCGCACGTTCCCGTACGCGTTCCGCATCACCATCGCGGACAACGCGTCGACGGACACCACGCCCCTGGTGGCGCGGCGGCTGGAGGCGGAGATTCCGGAGGTCAGGGCCTTCCGGCTGGAGCAGAAGGGCCGCGGCCGGGCGCTGCGGACCGTCTGGTCCGCCTCGGACGCCCCGGTCCTCGCCTACATGGACGTGGACCTGTCCACCGACCTCAACGCCCTGCTGCCGCTGGTGGCCCCGCTGATCTCGGGCCACTCCGACCTGGCGATCGGCTCCCGGCTCGCCCGCAGCTCCCGGGTCGTGCGCGGTCCCAAGCGCGAGTTCATCAGCCGCGCCTACAACCTCATCCTGCGCGGCTCGCTCCAGGCCCGCTTCTCCGACGCCCAGTGCGGCTTCAAGGCCATCCGGCGTGACGTGGCCCAGGTCCTGCTGCCGCTCGTCGAGGACACCGGCTGGTTCTTCGACACCGAGATGCTGGTCATCGCCGAGCGCGCGGGACTGCGTATCCACGAAGTGCCCGTCGACTGGGTCGACGACCCGAACTCCACCGTCCACATCGTGCGGACGGCGACCGAGGACCTCAAGGGCGTGTGGCGGGTGGGCAAGGCCCTGGCGGGCGGGTCGCTGCCGCTGGACCGGATCACCCGGCCGTTCGGTGACGACCCGCGCGACCGCGAGATCCAGGACGTGCCCAAGGGGCTGGCCCGCCAGCTCGTCGGGTTCTGTGTCGTCGGCGGTCTGTCGACCCTCTTCTACCTGGTGCTCTACAGCGCCTTCCGGCAGTTCGGCGGCTCCCAGACCGCCAACGCGCTGGCCCTGCTGGTCTCCGCGGTCGCCAACACCGCCGCCAACCGGCGCCTGACCTTCGGGGTGCGCGGGCGGGGCGGTGCCGTCCGCCACCAGGCGCAGGGCCTGGTCGTCTTCGGCATCGGCCTCGCGCTGACCAGCGGCTCCCTCGCCGCGCTCAACGCGGCCAGCAGCGACCCCGCGCACTCCACCGAGCTGGCGGTGCTGATCGCCGCCAACCTCGCGGCGACCGTGTTGCGCTTCCTGCTCTTCCGGGCCTGGGTGTTCCCCGACCGCGAGGACGACCAGCCCCGGACGGACCACCCCCGGACGGACCACCCCCGGTCCACGGTCGTCGCCACGCACGCCCCGGCCGCACCCCCGCAGTCGTACGGGCCGCTGCCCCAGCGCCCGACGGCACCCCAGGCACCCCAGGCACCCCAGTACACGACAACGCCGTACACCCCGAAGTCCCTGTACGACACGACCGAGTTCCGCGCCGGTGAAGCCGCGGAGCAGCGCACCTGGAAGGACGCCACCATGCGGCTCGACCCGGTGCGCCCGACCGACACCGACCCGAGGAACTCCTGATGACCACGCAGACCGACCGTCCGACCCAGCAGGGTTCCGGATGGGGTCCGGCGGCGACGGCCCCCGAGGCGCCGGTCGCTCCCTCGGTCCCCGAGTCCGGCGAACCCCAGCAGCCCTTCGCGCGCAGACTGTGGCGCGGCCGCCCCGAGGACCCCCGCTGGGCGCGCCCGGCCTTCCTCGGCCTGCTGGCCGCGACTCTCCTGCTCTACCTGTACAACTTGAGCTCCTCCGGCTACGCCAACTCCTTCTATTCGGCGGCGGTCCAGGCCGGCAGCCAGTCCTGGAAGGCGTTCTTCTTCGGCTCGCTCGACGCGGGCAACGCGATCACCGTCGACAAGCCCCCGGCCTCGCTGTGGCCGATGGAGCTGTCGGTGCGGATCTTCGGCCTGAACTCCTGGGCGATCCTCGCACCCGAGGTCCTGATGGGGGTCGGCTCGGTCGCCGTCGTCTACGCCTCGGTGCGCCGCCGGTTCGGTCCCGCGGCCGGTCTGATCGCGGGCGCCGTGCTCGCGCTCACTCCCGTCGCGGCGCTGATGTTCCGGTTCAACAACCCCGACGCCATGCTGGCGCTGCTGATGGCGCTCGCCTGCTACCTCGTGGTCCGCGCCCTGGAGGACGGTCGTACGAAGTGGCTGCTGTGGGCGGGTGCCGCGATCGGCTTCGCCTTCCTCGCGAAGACCCTCCAGGCCTTCCTGATCCTGCCGCCGCTGGCGATCGTCTACGCCGTCTGCGCGCCGGTCTCCGTGAAGAAGCGGTTCGGCCAACTGGCCGCCGCCACCGCCGCGTTGGTCGTCTCCGGCGGCTGGTGGGTCGCGGTCGTCGAGCTGTGGCCCGCCTCCTCCCGCCCCTACATCGGCGGCTCCCAGAACAACTCCTTCCTTGAACTGACCTTCGGCTACAACGGCTTCGGCCGCCTCAGCGGCGACGAGACCGGCTCGGTCGGCGGCGGTGGCGGCGGAGGCGGCACCGGCCAATGGGGTGCGACCGGCTGGGACCGGATGTTCAACTCCGAGATCGGCGGCCAGATCTCCTGGCTGCTGCCGGCCGCGCTGATTCTCCTCGTCGCCGGTCTGGTGGCGACCCGCAAGCTTAAGCGCACGTCGGTGACCCGCGGTTCGTTCCTGGTCTGGGGCGGCTCGTTGCTGATGACCATGGTCGTCTTCAGCTACATGGCGGGCATCTTCCACCAGTACTACACGGTGGCCCTCGCCCCCTACATCGCGGCCGTGATCGGCATGGGCGCGGGCATCCTGTGGGAGAAGCGCGCCGAGCTGTGGGCGTCGATCACCCTCGCGGCCTCGGTCGTGGCGTCGGCGTCCTGGAGCTACCTCCTGCTCGACCGCACCTCCGACTACCTGCCCTGGCTGAAGTACCTGATCCTGATCGGCGGCCTGGTCGCCGCGCTCGGCCTGATCTTCGCGGGCCGACTCAACCACCGACTCGCCCTCGCGGCGGCCTCCCTGGGCCTGGTGGCCGCCCTGGCCGGCCCGACGGCGTACACGATCAGCACCCTCCAGGAGGGCCACACCGGTTCCATCGTGACGGCGGGCCCGGCGGGCGCGTCCATGATGGGCGGCGGTGGCGGTCCGGGCGGTGGTGGCGGCCGGGGCGGCTTCGGCGGCGCCATGCCCGGCGGGCAGGGCCAGCAGGGCCAGGGCCGGCAGAACGGCAACGGCACCGGTGGCTTCCCCGGCGGCGGCATGCCCGGGCAGAACCAGCAGAACGGCAACGGCAGCACCCCGAACCAGCAGGGCGGCCGTGCCGGTGGCGTCGGCGGTCTGCTGAACGGCGCGAGCGTCACCTCCGAGGCCAGGAAGCTGCTGGAGACCGACGCGTCGAAGTACACCTGGGCCGCGGCGGCCATCGGCGCCCAGAACGCGGCGAGCTACCAGCTCTCCATCGGCGACCCGGTGATGGCGATCGGCGGCTTCAACGGCACCGACCCGTCCCCGACGCTGGCCCAGTTCAAGAAGTACGTGGCAGACGGCAAGATCCACTACTTCATCGCCGGCGGCTCCGGCGGCGGCATGGGCGGCAGCAGCAGCGGTACGTCGTCGCAGATCACCTCGTGGGTCGAGGCCAACTTCAAGAAGGTCACGGTCGGTTCGGCCACCTTCTACGACCTCACCCAGAAGGCGAGCAGCTGACGCCTCTCCCCGGCAGAAGGGCGGCGCCCCCGGCGGTCGCCGCCCTTCTCGTCGTACGGCGGGAAAGTGCGTTGTACGCCGTATAGGAACTGTTCTACGGTGTACAACATGACCGCCCCCGCCTCCGCTCCCACCCCCGTCGCCGTCTCCCAGGGCCATCCCCAGCGCTGGCTGATACTCGGCGTCATCTGTCTCGCGCAGCTGACCGTGCTGCTCGACAACACGATCCTGAACGTGGCCATCCCCTCCCTGACCAGCGAACTGGGCGCCGCCACCTCCGACATCCAGTGGATGATCAACGCGTACTCGCTGGTGCAGTCGGGCCTCCTGCTCACCGCGGGCAGCGCGGCCGACCGCTACGGCCGCAAGAAGATGCTGGCCGCGGGACTGGTGCTGTTCGGCGTCGGGTCGCTGGTCGCGGGTCTCGCCGACTCCACCGCCCAGCTGATCGCGGCACGGGCCGGGATGGGCGTGGGCGGTGCGCTGCTGATGACCACCACACTCGCGGTGGCGATGCAGATCTTCGCGCCCGGGGAACAGCCGAAGGCGATCGGCATCTGGGCGGCGGTGAACTCCCTGGGCTTCGCGGCCGGCCCCCTCCTCGGCGGCTTCATGCTGAACCACTTCTGGTGGGGCGCGATCTTCCTGATCAACCTGCCGGTCGCCGCGCTCGCCCTGGTCGCGGTCGTGCTCCTGGTCCCCGAGTCCAAGAACCCGCGGGGCGACCGCCCCGACCTGCTCGGCGCCCTGCTGTCCACGATCGGCATGGCCTCCCTGGTGTTCGCGATCATCTCCGGCCCCGAGCACGGCTGGACGTCCGGCCGGGTGCTGACTCCGGCGGCCGTGGCGGTCGTGGTCCTCGCCGGGTTCGCGTACTGGGAGAGCCGGATCCCCCATCCCATGCTCGACATGCACTTCTTCCGCGACCGCCGGTTCACGGGAGCGGTGGCCGGGGCGGTTCTGATCACCTTCGGCATGGGCGGCTCGCTCTTCCTGCTCACCCAGCACATGCAGTTCGTCCTCGGGTACGGCCCCCTGGAAGCGGGGTTGCGGACGGCCCCGCTCGCGCTGATGATCGTGGCCCTCAACTTCACGGGCCTCGCGGCGAAGTGGTCGGCGAGGCTCGGGACGCCGCTCTCCATCGGCCTCGGCATGGCGGTGATGGCCGCGGGCCTCCTCTCCATCGCCACGCTCACCGACCACGGCTATCCGGGCACCCTGCTGGGGCTGGTGCTGATCGGCGCGGGGGCGGCGGTCGCCAGTCCCGCGATGGCACACGCGATCATGAGCGCGATCCCGCCGGAGAAGGCCGGGGTCGGCGCGGGGATCAACGGCACGGTGGCGGAGTTCGGGCAGGGACTGGGGGTCGCGGTCCTGGGCGCGGTGCTGAACGCGCGGTTCGCGGCGGGGATTTCCGTGGCCGCGGTGTCCCTGCCGGGGGCGTTGGCGCAGGTGGGGTCGGTGTCGGAGCGGGCGCGGATCACGGAGGCGTTCGCCTCCGGCCTGGAGAGCAGTCAGTTGGTGGGGGCGGTGGCTGTGCTGCTGGGCGGGGTGGTGGCGGGGGTGTTGCTGCGGCGGGCCGAGCAGGCGCAGGACGCCTAGGGGGGTGGCGGCTTCGCTCATCGGCGGCCGCGGGTCCGATGTGGCTGGTCGCGCCCACGCGGCGGAGCCGCATATCGGTACAGCCCCGCGCCCCTCACAGGTCGTGCAGGCCTAGCATCTTGGCAAGTGAACGACGTCTCGGAAGGTGCGCCATGGTCAAGGCAGGCCAAGAAGCGGCCGCGCGAACCAGTGTCTGGCTGGACGGCAAGGTGCGCCGCGGTGGCCGGGGCGGCGGGCAGCCGTCCGGTCTTGACCGGGACCGGATCACCGAGGTGACGGTCCGTCTCCTTGACGCCGAGGGGCTGGCCAAGTTCTCCATGCGGCGGCTGGCCGCCGAGCTGAACGTGACCGCGATGTCCGTCTACTGGTACGTCGACACCAAGGACGACCTCCTCGAACTCGCCCTGGACGCGGCCTTCGGCGAGCTGGAGCTGCCGGACCCGGACGCCGACGAGGACTGGCGGGACCAACTGCGCACGGTGGCCGGGGAGTACCGGGGCCTGCTGGTCCGGCATCCCTGGGTCTCACCGCTGGCCGGCACCTTCCTCAACATCGGCCCGAACTCCCTGGCCCTGTCCCGCACCGTGCACCGGGTCGTGCGCAGGACCGGCCTGCCCGCCCACGGCATCACCGGCGCGATCTCCGCCGTCTTCCAGTTCGTCTATGGCTTCGGGACCATCGAGGGCCACTTCATCACCCGCTCCGCCCAGGCCGGCATGACCCAGGAGGCCTACTTCCGCCACGCCATGACCGCGGCGACCCGGTCCCCCGGCGCCGCGGAGATCCTCAAGGAGAACGAGGAAATCATGAAGGCACGCGGAGGCGACACGGTGGAGGAGATGCGGGACAGGGACTTCACGTTCGCCCTGGACCTGCTGGTCAGAGGAATCGAGGCGATGGTCGAGCGTCCTCAGGTGCGCTGACCCACCCTCGGCTGTCAGGCCAGCCGCGCCGGGAAACCGCCGGTGGCGACCGGCCCCCACCGCACCGGCGTGACCCGGATGATCGACTTCCCCTGCTTCACCATCGCCGCCCGGTACTCGTCCCAGTCAGGATGCTCCCCGGAGATGTTCCGGAAGTACTCCACCAACGGCTCCACGGACTCCGGAGAGTCGATGACCTCCGCGGTTCCGTCGACCTGGACCCACGGCCCGTCCCAGTCGTCGCTCAGTACGATCACGCTGACCTGGGAATCCCGCTTCGCGTTCCGCGTCTTCGCCCGCTCGGGGTACGTCGACACGACGATCCGCCCCGAGTCGTCGACCCCGCAGGTCAACGGCGAGCCCTGCGGGGACCCGTCGGCCCGCCGGGTCAGCAGGATCGCCCGGTGCCGGGGCCGTACGAAGTCCAGCAGCTCGTCCAGGGAGACGGACTTGTTGGTCGCAATGTTCGGTGCCATGGAATCAGCCTAGTTGGAGCGCCACGGCGTGCCAGTGCACGGCGTCACGGCCGAGCCGGTCGGCGCCCTCGGCCACGGTCCGCAGCAGCCTCAGCCCCGCCTGCACGCCGCCGTGTCCGGCCACCTCCTCCGGCGGGATGTCGAACATCCGCCGGTCCAGGGGCGGCTCCCCGCGCCGCAGGGTGGCCGGCCGCCGCATCGCCACGGGCCGCTCCTCCGGCCGCAGGTGCATCCACACAGCGGACAGCAGGACGACGTCGTACGGCCCCCGCACGCCCGGTATCTCCGGCAGCGCGCCCGCCCGGCGCCGCCCCGTCCCGCCCGGTCCCCGCACCGACGTCCGGCACCCGCGCGGGCGCCTCGGGCAGCAGGTCCGGCAGCGCCCCGTGCACGTCCTCGAACGAGACGCTCTCGTAGACCCGCCCCAGCCGCTCCGCCGACTCGGCGTAGTACCCCTGCACCCCCGTGCTCTGATCCATACCCGAAACCGTACGGCCCGCCACTGACAACGCCCTCAGGCATGCGGCAGCGACTCCCCCTGCACCGCCTGCACATCGAGCTCGACCTTCAGCGTCGTACCGATCGCCGCGATCCCCGCCTGCACCACCTGGTTGTAGTTCATGGCGAAGTCCTCCCGCCGCAGCTGGGTCGTCGCCCGGAAGGCCGCGCGGGTCCCGCCCCAGGGGTCGGCGCCGGTGCCCAGGTACGACAGGTCCAGGTCCACGGGCCGTACGACACCGCGCATGGCGAGTTCGCCCCGCACGGTCCACCGGTCGGTGCCGGCCACCGTCAGTCCCGTCGACCGGTAGGTGATCTCCGGGTACCGCTCGACGTCCAGGAAGTCCGCCGACCTCAGGTGCTTGTCCCGCATCGCGTTCCCCGTGTCGATGGAGGCGGCCCGGATCACCGCCTCCACCCGGGACTTGGTCACGTCGTCCGGGGCGACCTCGATCGCCGCCGTGAAGTCGGTGAAGCGGCCGTGCACGCTGGAGATGCCCAGGTGCTGGGCGACCGCGCCCACACTGGAGTGGGCCGGGTCCACGGTCCAGGGCCCCGGCGGCGGGAGTTCCGCGCCGCCGATGCGGGCCAGGGTGACCGTGCCGACCTCGGCCCGTCCGCTCGCTGTGACGATCGCGCTCGACGCGGCGGGCGCGTAGCCGACGGCCGTCACGATGACGGTGTACGGCCCCGGCTCCAGCGGAGTCCCGTCCCGTACGGCGCCCTCCGGGTCCGCCTGCGCGCGCAGCACCTGCGTCCCGGTCATGTCGGTCACCGTGACGACCGCGTGCGACACGGCCCAGCCGTCCCGGGTTCGGATCCTCGCGGTCAGTCCCATGTCACGTACCTCCTCGAAGAAGACCGGCCCGTGGCGGGCGCGCGCCTCCGCTCGGAGCGCGCTCCCTGCCACGGGCCGGAGCGGTTGAACTACTCGCCGGGGTGGGCGAGTTCGATGTCGTGGCCGTCGACGCCGGGGCCGTTCAGCGTCAGGGCCGTCGCCTGCGGCGGGTAGCCCGTGGCGATGACCGTGTACTCGCCGCCGTCCAGGTCGGTGAAGGCGTACGCCCCGTCCGACCCGGTGGTGGCGGTGCCGACCACGTTGCCGGCCGCGTCCACGAGAGTGACCCGCGCGTCGGCCAGCGGACCGTGCGGCGCCCGTACGACGCCCTGGAGGCGGGCGCCCGCATCGAGGTCGACCTCGATCCGGGTGACGCCGGTGCCGCCGACCTCGACGGGCAGGGCGCGCGGCCGGAACCCGGCGGCGTTCACCGCGACGGTCACCGCACCCGGCACCAGCTCGCCGAAGGCGAACTCGCCCTGCTCACCGGTGGTCCCGGTGGCCAGCAGGTCGCCGCGCACATCGGTGACGATCACCATCGCGTCCTTGACCGGCTCCCCGTTCTGCGCGGCCCGCACGAGCCCGTTCAGCCCGCTGGTTCCGCTCAGGAGGATGTCGTAGGCCACCGGCTCGCCGCCCACCAGGACGGTCGACGCCTGCGGCTGGAAGCCGTCCGCGGAGGCGATCAGGACGTACGACCCCACGCCCGGCGCCTCGACGGCGTAGGAACCGTCGGCCTGCGTGACCGAGCGGCCCAACTGCCGTCCCCCGAGCGAGATCAGCGTGACCGCGGCCTGGGGGACCGGCGCGCTCTCGGCGCCGCGCACGAAGCCGCGGACCGGGATGCCGCCGGAGCCGGCCGGGGACTCCTCGGGACGGGCGAGGGTGGCCACGGCGGACAGCCGCTGCGTGCCCTCGGGGGCGGTCTCGGTGTCGGCAGTGGTCGTGGCCCAGCTCGGGGTGTGCCCGGCAGCCGGGGCCTCGGCCGCTTCCGCGGGCACCTCGGCCGATTCCACGGGCGCCTCGGCCGGCGAGTCGTCCGCCGAGGCCTGCGCCAGCCCGCCCTTGGTCCGCAGCGGAACCTCCTTGATGAACAGGGTGATCAGGAACGCGACGGCCGCGAGGGCGCCGGCGATCAGGAACACGTCGGCGATGCCGTGGCCGTAGGAGCTCTCCATGAGCGTGCGCACCGGGGCCGGGAGCTTGGCCAGGTCCGGGATGCTGTCGGTGGAGGAGCCGGAACCGGCCAGGGCGGCCTGGTACTTGGGGTCGAGGGCGGCGACGCCGTCCGACACGTAGTGCGTGATCCGGTGGGACATGACCGCGCCGAGCGCGGAGACGCCGACCGCACCACCGAGGGAACGGAAGAAGGTGACCGTCGAGCTGGCGGAGCCGAGGTCGCTCGGGTCGACCTGGTTCTGGGTGCACAGCACCAGGTTCTGCATCATCATGCCGATGCCGAGACCCAGCAGGGCCATGAAGATCGACATCTTCCAGTACGCCGTGTCGTACCGGATGGTGCCGAGCAGACCGAGACCGGCCGTCACCAGCACGCCACCGCTGACCAGCCACGCCTTCCAACGCCCGGTGCGGGTGATGAACTGCCCGGACACGGTGGAGGAGATGAAGAGCCCGCCGATCATCGGGATCGTCATGACGCCCGACATCGTGGGGGACTTGTCGCGGGCCAGCTGGAAGTACTGGCTGAAGAAGACCGTGCCGGTGAACATCGCGACACCGACGAACAGCGAGGCCAGCGAGGCGAGGGTGATCGTGCGGTTCCTGAACAGCCGCAGCGGGATGATCGGCTCGCGCACCTTGGACTCGACCAGCACGAAGATCAGACCGAGGACGATCGAACCGCCGACCATCGCGTACGTCTGCCAGGAGATCCAGTCGTACTTGTCACCGGCGAAGGTGACCCAGACGAGCAGCAGCGAGACAGCGGCGGCGATGAAGAACGCGCCGCCCCAGTCGACCTTCACGTCCCGCTTCACGACGGGCAGGTGCAGGGTCTTCTGCAGCACGATCAGCGCGATGACGGCGAAGGGGACGCCGACGTAGAAGCACCAGCGCCAGCCCAGCCACGAGGTGTCGGTGATGACACCGCCGAGCAGCGGGCCGCCGACGGTGGCGACGGCGAAGGTCGCGCCGAGGTAGCCGGAGTAACGGCCGCGCTCACGCGGGGAGATCATCGCCGCCATGACGATCTGCGCGAGGGCGGACAGGCCGCCGACGCCGATGCCCTGGACGACTCGGCAGGCGATCAGCATGCCGGCGTTCTGCGAGAGACCGGCGGCCGCGGAGCCCAGGACGTAGATGACCAGGGCTATCTGGACGAGCGCCTTCTTGCTGTACAGGTCGGCGAGCTTGCCCCACAGCGGGGTGGCCGCGGTCATCGACAGCAGGGCGGCGGTGACGACCCAGGTGTAGGCGGACTGGCCGCCGCCGAGGTCGCTGATGATGTGCGGGAGCGCGTTGGTGACGATCGTGGACGACAGGATCGCCACGAACATGCCGAGCAGCAGGCCGGAGATGGCCTCCATGATCTGCCGGTGCGTCATCGGGGCGTACTCGGCGGAGCCTCCCCCGTGCTTGGCGTGAGCCCGCACACCGGTTGGTGTGGTCGTTGCCATGGGCTTCCTTCTCTTACTGGGTGATAGCGGGTGTACGGGTGGTCTGTTCGTGTACGGGGGGTGCGGGCGGCCGGGTTTCGGGACGCCGGGGGTCGGGGCCGTGGGTGCGGGTGCGGGTGCCGTGGGAGCGGAGCTCGTGGGTGCGGGTGTCGTGGGCGCGGGTGTCGTCGAAGCTCGCTCGCAGGCGGGCCATCAGCGTGGTCAGCTGGGCCACCTCGTCGTCGCTCCAGTCGCTCATCCGCTCGGCGAGCATGTGGCAGGTCCGGCGGGACAGCTGGTCGAGGAGCGACCGGCCGGCGGGCGTCAGCCGCAGGATGCGGGAACGCTTGTCCGCCGGGTCGGGGGAGCGTTCGATCCAGCCGCGCTCGGCGACGTGCGCCACGTGGCGGCTGGTGACCGACATGTCCACGGCGAGCAGCTCGGAGAGCTTGCTCATGCGCATGTCGCCGTAGCGCCCGAGCAGGGTCAGCACGGCGGCGGAACCGGCGGGGCACTCGGACGGCATCATCCGTCCCATCTCCCTCTTCACGGCTCCGAAGGCGCTGAACTGGCGGATCAGCTCTTCGTATCGCGCCTGCTCGGCCATCACACCTCCCGTATTCGTTGCTTAGGGCAACCATAGGCGTGCTTGGTTGCTACAGGCAAATAAAACGGGGTGGGTGCGGCGCAAAACCTTGGCAAAGGCAAGTATTGCGAGCGTAAATCAGCACGTGGGACCTGCTGGTGTCCCGGGCGGCCCCGCACTTGGGCCCGACTCCCGGATTCGCTAGGGTCTCTGGGCATGGCTGACAACCAGGGCCCTCAGGGCAACTACGACCCCGCCGGCAGCACCCAGATGTTCCGCGCGTTCGTCGACGAGGGACCGCAGGGCGGCCGGCAGCAGGCCGCACCCGCCGCTTCGGGCGGCCCGCGCATCGGCCTCATCATCGGCGTGGTGATCGCGGTGGCGGTTGTGGCGGGGGTGGCTTGGCTGGCGCTCAAGTAGGCATGCGGGTGCGGGTTCGGTGGGGGCGGGCGTTTTTGCGCAGTTCCCCGCGCCCCTGGATGCCTGCGGCGCAGCTGCGGCCCCGGTGGGGGCGGGTGTAGCGCGTGCGGGTGGGTTGTGGGTCGGGGCCGGGGTGGGGGGTATCCGTCCTCGGTCCGGCGGTTCTGCTGCTTTAGCTGTGCTCGGTGCCGGACGCCGGCCGCTGCGGGCGGACACCCCCCACCCCGTCCCCTTCCCGCCGTACGCGGCCACCGGTCCGTCGTAGCGCGCGAAGTGACGAACGGACCGTCGTGGCGGGCGAGGTGACGAACGGCCCCTCCTGGCGCAGGCGACTGCACCTACCCAGGGGCGCGGGGAACTGCGCGACCAGCCCCCACGCACCCGCGCCCGCCCGACAACCTGACCCGGTACCCCCTCAGGCGCCCGGTCCCAGCCCAGCGCAGCTGCCCGACAACCTGACCCGGTACCCCCTCAGGCGCCCGGTCCCAGCCCAGCGCAGCTGCCCGCGGGGAACTGCGCGACCAGCCCCCACGCGCCCGCAGCCGCCCGACAACCTGACCCGGTACCCCCTCAGGCGCCCGGGCCAAGCCATGCGTAGCGGTCAGTCCGAGATGAGGCCTTCTCGGAGCTGGGCCAGTGTGCGGGTCAGGAGGCGGGAGACGTGCATCTGGGAGATGCCGACCTCCTCGCCGATCTGTGACTGGGTCATGTTGGCGAAGAAGCGCAGCATGATGATCTGGCGCTCACGGGGCGGGAGTTTGGCCAGGAGCGGCTTCAGGGACTCCCGGTACTCGACGCCCTCAAGCGCCGTGTCCTCGTAGCCGAGGCGGTCCGCGAGGGAGCCCTCGCCGCCGTCGTCCTCCGGGGCCGGGGAGTCCAGCGAGGACGCGGTGTACGCGTTGCCGACCGCGAGGCCGTCGACGACGTCCTCCTCGGACACGCCCAGCACGGAGGCGAGTTCGGCCACCGTCGGAGAGCGGTCCAGCTTCTGGGAGAGCTCGTCGCTGGCCTTGGTGAGGGCCAGCCGCAGCTCCTGGAGGCGGCGCGGGACGCGGACCGACCACGACGTGTCGCGGAAGAACCGCTTGATCTCGCCGACCACCGTCGGCATCGCGAACGTCGGGAACTCCACACCGCGTTCGCAGTCGAAGCGGTCGATCGCCTTGATCAGGCCGATGGTGCCGACCTGGACGATGTCCTCCATCGGCTCGTTGCGCGAGCGGAAACGGGCCGCCGCGTACCGCACCAGCGGGAGGTTGAGCTCGATGAGGGTGTCCCGGACGTACGCACGCTCGGGGCTGTTCTCGTCGAGTGCGGCGAGCCGCAGGAAGAGGGAGCGGGACAGGGTGCGGGTGTCGATGGCTCCGGACACCACCGGGAGAGCCGGGAGAGCCGGGGCCGGCGCGGCCTCGACAGCCGTGACGTCGTCGAGTGCGGGCTCGGCCTCGCTCTTCGTGAGCGTGAGCACCTTCGAGCTGCCCTGATCTGCGGACATGCCACCCCCTTTGGGTCGCGGGACGGTCGCGGCGAACGCCCCGTGGTGGAACGTCAGCCTTCACCTGAATACCGGCGCCGAAGCCTCGGCAAACGCGCTTCCCGCAGAATGTCACATGTCGGCAACACGCTGTAGTGACATGTCGACATGTGAGACTCGAATACGCCCTGGATAAAGGGGGTCTGACGGTTTTTCGGCCCAGAAGGGTCAGGAACGGCGCTGGTGAGCGATTCGCTCGCGCCGGTTACTTCTCGATCCCGCTTGCGAACTGCGGTGTTCCGGAACGTGCGACCGTGCGCCCCTTATGCATCGGCAATCCGCCGAAGACTATGCGTCGATCCGATTGGCGGATCGCAGCCGCTGGAAGCTACGCGCGAGTAGCCTCGAAACGTGCATCTGTGAGACGCCGAGTTCCGCGCTGATTTGCGACTGGGTGAGATTGCTGTAGTAGCGCAGGAGAAGGATTCTCTGCTCCCGCTCGGGGAGTTGGACCAACAGATGGCGGACCAGGTCGCGGTGTTCCACGCCGTCCAGCGCCGGGTCCTCGTAGCCGAGCCGGTCGAGCAGGCCCGGCAGTCCGTCGCCCTCCTGGGCCGCCTCCAGCGAGGTGGCGTGGTACGACCGCCCGGCCTCGATGCAGGACAGCACCTCGTCCTCGGTGATGCGCAGCCGCTGGGCGATCTCGGCGGTGGTGGGGGTGCGTCCGAAGGCCGTGGTCAGGTCCTCCGTTGCACCGTTGACCTGGACCCACAGCTCGTGGAGGCGGCGGGGTACGTGGACGGTGCGGACGTTGTCCCGGAAGTACCGCTTGATCTCGCCCACGACGGTCGGCATCGCGAAGGTCGGGAACTGCACGCCCCGGTCCGGGTCGAAGCGGTCGATGGCGTTGATGAGCCCGATGGTGCCGACCTGGATCACGTCCTCCATCGGCTCGTTGCGGGAGCGGAAGCGGGCTGCCGCGTAGCGCACGAGCGGGAGGTTGGCCTCGATGAGCGCCGTCCGCACCCGGTTGTGCTCCGGCGTGCCGGGCTGGAGCTCCTTCAGCTGGCCGAAGAGCACCTGGGTGAGCGCCCGGGTGTCGGCGCCGCGACTGCGTGGGGCGGCCTCCTGGGGGGTCTCCTGGGGAGGCGCGGTACTGGCCGACACGGTCAACGCCACCTCTTCATTGGTTAACTCATCCGTCAAAAGCGGTCATAGCATCACAAGACATGTGCACTGTGTGCAAGCACCGCATAATGTTGGGTTACGCCGTGTTGAGGGGCGACATGGGGTGAAAGACGCAGAAAAACCTCCCGCCGTTCCCGGCAGGAGGCTTCGGAGCGCCCGGGCTCAGTACGCGTAGTCCGCGATCACCCAGGTCGCGAACTCCTTCCACAGGGCCACGCCCGCCTGGTGCTCCGGGTGCTCGACGTACGTGCGCAGCGCGGTCACGTCCTCGAACCCGGAGTTGATGGCGAAGTCGTAGGCGATGGGGCGGTCGCTGAGGTTCCAGCCCAGCTCCCAGAAGCGGATCTCGGGGATCTTGCCCTCCAGCGCGCGGAAGGCCTCGACGCCCTCGACGACGCGCGGGTCGTCCCGCTCGACACCTTCGTTGAGCTTGAAGAGGACGAGGTGGCGGATCATCTGAACTCCCAGCTAGTGCGCGCCGTCGGCCAGCCATGTGAAGAAGTCGCCCACGGCCTTGGCGGCGTCCGATATGCCCTGGAACCCTATCTGCACGTAGTCGGCGGCCTTGGCCGGGTCCGTGATGATCACGTACAGCACGAAGACCACGAGCACATAGACGGCGAGCTTCTTTCCGTTCACCGCCACCGCGGCCTCCCCCGCTTCTGATACTGCTGTTCCTACTGGGGCGCGAGTGTAGCCGGGGTGATCAGTACGCACGAAGGGCCCCGTCTGTCGACGGGGCCCTTCTCAAGCGGTAGCGGAGGGATTTGAACCCTCGGTGACTTGCGCCACACTCGCTTTCGAGGCGAGCTCCTTCGGCCGCTCGGACACGCTACCGAGGGAGACCTTACAGCAAGGTGCAGCCTGCTTTGAAATCGGTATTCAGCGGTCGCGGAAGAACGCGGTGAGGAGCTGGGCGCACTCCGCCGCGAGGACGCCCTCGACGACTTCCGGGCGGTGGTTGAGGCGCCGGTCGCGGACGACGTCCCACAGGGAGCCGGCCGCGCCCGCCTTCTCGTCCCGGGCGCCGTAGACGACCCGGTCCACCCGGGACTGCACGATCGCGCCCGCGCACATCGTGCAGGGCTCCAGCGTGACCACGAGCGTGCAGCCGGTCAGCCGCCACTCGCCGAGCTCCGCCGCCGCCCGCCTGATCGCGAGGACCTCCGCGTGTGCGGTCGGGTCGCCGACCGCCTCGCGTTCGTTGTGGCCGGCCGCGAGCACGGTCGTACCGTCCGGGGACAGTACGACGGCGCCCACCGGCACGTCCGTGCCCGCGCGGCCGGCCTCGTCCAGGGCGAGCCGCATCGCGGGCCGCCAGCGGTCGCGTACCGGGTCCGGGACGTCCTCGTGCCCGGTCCCCGCGGTCAGCGGACGGTCTCCAGGACCTCCGAGGCGCCCAGGGCCTCGGCGATCGCGGTGAGGGCGTCCTCCGACAGGGCCTTCAGCTCCTTCACGCTGACGCCCAGGTCGTCGAGGACCTGGGGGTCACCGACCGGGCCGTGCGGCACGGCCTCCCCGGAGCCGACCGCCTCGGCGGTGACGTCGTCGTCCTCTTCCTCGTCCTCCCCGTCCTCGGTGCCGTCGAGGTCGAGGGCGTCGAGGTCGGGGTCGTCGGCGGGATCCCTTCCGAGCAGTTCGTCGGTGAGCAGGATCTCGCCGTACGAGCTGCGGGCAGCGGCGGCGGCGTCCGAGACGTAGATACGAGGGTCTTCCTCGCCGTCGATGCGGACGACGCCGAACCAGGCGTCCTCCTGCTCGATCAGCACGAGCACCGTGTCGTCCTCGGCCGCGGCTTCCCGGGCGAGGTCGGCCAGATCCGACAGCGTCTCCACATTGTCGAGGAGCTCTGTGTCGCTCGCTTCCCACCCGTCTTCGGTGCGCGCGAGCAGTGCGGCGAAGTACACCGTGACTCTCCCACTGGTCATAGGTGTGCCGGTCGGGGGTCCCCCCGGCGGAGGTTCAGGTGGGGAGAGCTCGGCTCCGAGCCCCACCCACTCGGAATCGTGGCAGAAACAAGGCGTTCAGGGGACGTCTTCGGCACCCTGTGTCCGGTGGTTTTGATCGCACGCGCGTCGGCACGTCGGTGAAGGACTCACCAGCGCACTCGTCGTTGCCACGAGCGGGATCGTACGCGGCTTTCCCAAGGGCCCACGCACGGCCACCTGTTCAGGGCGGGTCGAGTTACGTGATCTTGCTTACCAACGGAAGGTCCGCATGCGCATCGCGTGGCGCAGCCGGGCCACCTTCGCGCGGCGCGGCTGCACCCGGTCGCGCAGTTCTCGGGCCTCCGCGAGATCGCGCAGGAACTGCGCACGACGGCGACGGCGTTCGGCGTCGGTCTCCTGTGACGACGGTTCGTGCTCAGGCAGGTCAGGCATCGGTTCATCACCCCAGTCCGTCCCTCCCACGTTCCCCCCGTCGGGCGGTTTGACGCCAGCGCGAGGGGTTCGATGGTCCCGGCTACTGTTGTGGACATGCGTCTCCACGTCGTCGACCACCCTCTGGTCGCCCACAAGCTCACCGCGTTGCGCGACCAGCGCACCGACTCCGCGACCTTCCGCCGCCTCGCCGACGAGCTGGTCACCCTGCTCGCCTACGAGGCCACCCGCGACGTGCGGACCGAGGCGGTCGACATCCGCACCCCGGTCGCCGCCACGACCGGCGTGAAGCTCTCCTACCCGCGCCCCCTGGTGGTGCCGATCCTGCGGGCCGGGCTCGGCATGCTGGACGGCATGGTCCGTCTGCTGCCGACCGCCGAGGTGGGGTTCCTCGGCATGATCCGCAACGAGGAGACGCTCCAGGCCACGACGTACGCGGCGCGGATGCCGGAGGATCTCTCGGGGCGCCAGGTGTACGTCCTCGACCCGATGCTCGCGACCGGTGGCACGCTGGTGGCGGCGATCCGTGAGCTGATCAAGCGGGGTGCGGACGATGTGACGGCGGTGGTGCTGCTGGCCGCGCCGGAAGGCGTGGAGATCATGGAGCGCGAGTTGGCGGGTACGCCGGTGACGGTGGTCACTGCTGCGGTCGACGACCACCTCAATGAGCATGGCTACATCGTCCCGGGGCTGGGGGATGCGGGCGACCGGCTGTATGGGGCGGCGGAGTAGTTCGTTGTCGTCGTCGTTGGTTGGGTGCGGGTTCGGTGGGGGTGGGCGTTGTTGCGCAGTTCCCCGCGCCCCTGGATGCCTGCGGCGGCCTGTGCGGCCCCGGTGGGGGCGGGTGTAGCGCGTGCGGGTGTGTTGTGGGTCGGGGCCGGGGTGGGGGGTGTCCGTCCTCGGTCCGGCGGTTCTGCTGCTTGAGCAGTGCTCGGTAACGGACGCCGGCCGCTGCGGGCGGACACCCCCCACCCCGTCCCCTTCCCGCCGTACGCGGCCAACGGCCCGCCGGGGCGCGCGGTCCGGCGAACGGTCCATCGTGGCGCAGGTAACTGCAACCCCCTAGGGGCGCGGGGAACTGCGCGACCAGCCCCCACCGGTCCGCACTCGCCCCACAACCGAACCCGGCACCCTCGTAGGCGCCCCGCTCAAGCCCAGCGCAGCGGAACCGCGGGGAACTGCGCGACCAGCCCCCACGGGCCCGCACCCGCCCGACAACCTGACCCGGCACCCTCCTGGGCGCCCCGCCCAAGCCCAGCGCAGCTACCCGCAGCTCTTCTTCGAGGTCGTCGGCTTCGGGGCGCTCAGCGCGGTCAGTGCCTTGTCGGCTGCCGCCTTGGGGTTCAGGCTCTTGAAGCCGTTGCCGATGATCAGGTCGAGCTCGGTGCCCTTGCGGGTGTCCGTGCGGGTCTCCGCGGAGGCGAGCTGCGTGCTCAGGACCGGCAGGGAGGTCTTGAGGGCGGACGACGGGCCGAGCAGTACCCCCGTGCCCTTGACCTTCTTGTCGTAGGTCGCCGTCGCGTTGCCCACGTCGCCGATCTTGAAGCCCCGCTTCTTCAGCTCGTCCGCCGTCTTCTTGGCGAGTCCGCCGCGCGCCGTGGCGTTCAGGACGTTGACGGTGATCTGGCCAGGCTTGGGGAGAGGTGCCGCGGAGACGGAGGGGGACGCGCCGGCCTTCGTCGGGCAGTTCGTCTTGGAGCCGGCCGCGGAGGCCCGGTCGCCGCCGCCGGTGAACACGTCGATGAGCTGGAGCGTGCCCCAGCCGACGAGGCTCAGCGCGGCGACGGAGGCCACCACGCCGACCACGAGCCTGCCGCGCCGCCGGGGCCGACGCATCCGGGGGTACTTGTCGCCCGTGATCCGGTACTTACCGCCCATGCCGGGGGGCGTCAGCATGCTCATGGGCGCAGCGTAGTGCGCCCGGGCGGCAATGCCTACTAGATGATCATTGGCCGCCGCGCAGGAGAACCCGAAAGGGTCAAACCTTTACAGCACGGTCACTCAGTCCAGCTCGAGCACGCGCGCGTGCAGAACCTGCCGCTGCTGGAGCGCCGCCCGCACCGCGCGGTGGAGGCCGTCCTCCAGGTACAGGTCGCCCTGCCATTTCACGACGTGCGCGAACAGGTCGCCGTAGAACGTCGAGTCCTCGGCGAGCAGGGTCTCCAGGTCGAGTTGGCCCTTGGTCGTCACCAGCTGATCGAGGCGGACCGGGCGCGGTGCGACGTCCGCCCACTGCCGGGTGCTTTCCCGGCCGTGGTCGGGGTACGGCCGGCCGTTTCCGATGCGCTTGAAGATCACACGGAAAGCCTACCGGTCAAGACCTTCCGGGCGCAGCCATGGCGAGCGAGTGCGACGCTTGAAAAAAGCCTCAAAAGGGTCCAAACGGGAGCAGGGGTTTGGTATGAGCGAGCGAAAGACCCCGCCGGAGGGCGTGACGGCGGCCGCCGCGGCAACCGCCGACCGGTCCATGCCGGAGGCACAGTCCGGCCCCGCCGCGCTGCCCCGGCAGGCTCTGGAGATCGCCGCCGGTTACGCCTTCACCGGGCCCGCGCTCGATCTCGGCGCGCTGCTGTGGGACGGCGTCTGCCTCCCGGACGCGCAGGTCAGGATCCCCCTGCCGATGCTCAACCGGCACGGGCTCGTCGCCGGCGCCACCGGCACCGGTAAGACCAAGACGCTCCAGCTCATCGCCGAGCAGTTGTCGGCGCAGGGGGTCCCCGTCTTTCTCGCCGACATCAAGGGCGATGTGTCGGGGATTGCCGAGCCGGGTGCGCGGAACGAGAAGGTGCAGGCCAGGGCCGCGGAGGTGTACCAGCAGTGGGAGGCCACCGGCTTTCCCGCGGAGTTCTACGCCCTCGGCGGCATCGGGCACGGCATCCCTGTCCGGGCCACCGTCACCAGCTTCGGGCCGCTCCTCCTGTCCAAGGTGCTCCAGCTCAACCAGACCCAGGAGCAGTCCCTCGGCCTGATCTTCCACTACGCCGACCAGAAGGGGCTGGAACTGGTCGACCTCAAGGACCTGCGGGCCGTCGTCGCCTTTCTCACCTCCGACGAGGGCAAGGGTGAGTTGAAGGGCATCGGCGGGCTGAGCACGGCCACGGCGGGAGTGATCCTGCGCTCTCTCACCGCCTTCGAGGCGGAGGGCATGGCCGACTTCTTCGGGGAGCCGGAGTTCGACACCGCCGAGCTGCTGCGGACCGCGGAGGACGGGCGTGGTCTGGTGTCCGTCCTGGAGCTGGCCGCCGTGCAGGACCGGCCGCGGCTCTTCTCGACCTTCCTCATGTGGCTGCTCGCCGATCTCTTCCACGATCTGCCGGAGGTCGGGGACGTCGACCGGCCGAAGCTCGTCTTCTTCTTCGACGAGGCGCATCTGCTCTTCAACGGGGCCTCGAAGGCGTTCCTCGACTCCCTCACGCAGACCGTCCGGCTGATTCGCTCGAAAGGGATCGGCGTCTTCTTCGTCACGCAGACCGCGAAGGACGTACCCGCCGATGTCCTCGCCCAGCTCGGCAACCGGGTCCAGCACGCGCTGCGGGCCTTCACGCCGGACGACCAGAAGGCGTTGAAGGCGACCGTGAAGACCTTTCCCAACTCCGCGTACGACCTGGAGGAACTGCTCACCGGCCTGGGAACGGGGGAGGCCGTGGTGACCGTGCTGAGCGAGAAGGGGGCTCCGACGCCCGTCGCCGCGACCCGTCTGCGCGCTCCCGAGTCCCTGATGGGGCCCGTCGACGCCGGTGCGCTGGACTCGGCGGTCAGGTCCTCCTCGCTGTACGGGCGTTACGCACAGGCTGTGGACAGGGAGTCGGCGTACGAGAAGCTCGACTCCCGGGGCGCCAAGGGCCCGGACGAGATGAAGGCCCAGCGCCGGTCGCATGAGGAGGATCCCTCCGTCGTCGAACAGGTCGTCGGCAGCGGGATGTTCAAGTCGCTCGCGCGGTCGGTGGGTACGCAGATCGGGCGTGAGATCACCCGTTCGATCTTCGGTACGGCCCGGGCCCGGAGGAGGCGGTAGCCCGCCTCCTCCGGAGGATCAGCCCTGCTTCTCCTCTCGTGGCGGCGGCTGCTTGTGCTTGTTCGAGCTCTGCGGTTTCGGCGCACTGCGTGCGGCCTCCGCGCGCAGCAGGGCGCGCAGGACCGCGTACGGGTCGACGGGCATGGCGGTGTTCCTCGCGTGAGTCGTGAGTGCTGAGCAGGCATGGGGGGCGGGCTCTGTCAGCAGCGCAGGACCACAGAGCGCAGGGCGGGCCATACGGACGGCGGTCGCGGGGACGCCGGGAGCGGACGACGGTCCGCCGGCACGCCGGGACACGTCTCCGGTCGCGGAGCAGGGCGCAGAGGTACGACCGTCCGGTGGACGGCCCGAGCCGGTGGCCGCAGGGCCGTGTCGAGGACGTCGTACTCGACGAACTCCCCGGCCGGGACGGGCGGCATCGCATGCGCCTGCACAGGTGCCCCGGGAACCAGCAGCGCGAGCAGCAGCACGAGCACCCGCAGCCAGCCACGGCTGCAGGGGGCATGTCGTACGGAACTCACACAGGTCGTCTCCCCCTCCGGCACGCGCGCTTCATCACTTCGGCCCCGCAATTCACCCGGCCGCAGCAAAGCAACGGGGACGGCGGGGGCGGTGGTGGTCTGGTGTCCGGGGCGGTGTGGCGGTGGCTGGGGAGTTTCGGGGGTGGTGCCTGGCGGTCGTCGTCCGGGGGTGGCTCGTTGTGCGGGTCACGGCGGGGTCACACCGTGCGCGGCACCTGGCGGGCTCGGGCGCGGATGCTGAGGGCGGTGACGATCTCCACGACTCCGACGACGACCAGCCAGATGCCGCCGACCAGGGTGAGGACGGCGACCGACTCGAAGGGGGAGTCGATCAGCACGATCCCGGCGACGAAGGTGAGCGCCCCCAGGAGGAGCTGCCAGCCGCGGGCCGGCATGGAGCGGTCGGACGCGGCGGCCAGGGCCTGGGTGATGCCCCGGATCAGCCAGCCGATGCCGATCCACAGGGCGAGCAGCAGGATCGACCGCATGGGGCCGCGCAGACAGAACAGGCCCAGCAGGATCGACAGGGTGCCGCTGACGAAGGCGAGGACGCGCAGGGCGGTCGTCTTGTGCGTGCCGAAGGCCGCGACCAGCTGGAAGACACCGCTGATCAGGAGGTAGACGCCGAAGAGCACCCCGGCCGCGAGGAGGGAGGCGCCGGGCCAGACCAGGACCAGGACGCCCAGGATCAGGGAGGCGACACCGGTGAGCAGGACGACCTGCCAGGCGGCCTTCGCGAGGGTGTGCAGAGGGCCTTCGAAGGGCGGTTCGGGGGCGTGTGCCGAGGTGCCCGGCGGGTGGCCTGCGTGGACCTTGCGGTCGTCGAAATGGTCCTCGAAACGGTCATCGAACTCGGTCATGGTCCATGCTGGGACCTCGGTGCGCTGCGTGGCCACCCGGGGCGGGCCACCCGGCTGACTAGGACTTTCCGGCTGCTTTGGCCGCCTTCGCCGCCGCCTTCATCTCCTGTTTGTGCGCGCGGACCTTGGTCAGCGACTCGGGGCCGGTGATGTCGGCGACGGACCGGAAGGACTTCGGCTCGCCGTAGGCGCCCGCGGCCTCCTGCCAGCCCTTCGGTCGGACGCCGAGCTGTTTGCCCAGCAGTGCCAGGAAGATCTGTGCCTTCTGCTTGCCGAAGCCCGGCAGTTCCTCCAGGCGGCGCAGAAGCTCGCGGCCGTCGTCCACGCCCTTCCAGACCAGCTCGGCCTCACCGTCGTAGTGCTCGACGAGGTACTGGCACAGCTGCTGGATCCGCTTGGCCATCGAACCGGGGTAGCGGTGCACGGCGGGCTTCTCGGAGAGCAGCGCGGCGAAGGCATCCGGGTCCTGCGCGGCGATGTCGTGCGCGTCGAGGTCGCTCGCGCCGAGGCGGTCCGCGATGGTGCGGGGGCCCTTGAACGCCCACTCCATCGGTACCTGCTGGTCCAGCAGCATCCCGACCAGCGCGGCGAGCGGGGAGCGGCCGAGCAGCTCGTCGGCCTCGGGGTCCTGGGCGAGGTGAAGGGTGACGTCCATGTCCCCGATCATGCCCCCGCCGGCCGCGCGCCTCTACCGGGAGCCGGCGGGCAGGTCCCGCCAGTAGCCGAGCGCGTGCACCCGCTGCTTCGGCACGCCGAGCTCCTTGCGGACGTACGACGACAGGGTCCGGGTCGTCGCCGTGTCGCAGGCGATCCAGACGTACGCGTCCGGATGGTTCTTCAGCAGGCCGGGCAGGTCCGCCTTCGCCTGGGCGACCAGGTGCGCCCCGGAGTCGAGGCGGAGCACCCGGCGGACCTCGTGGCGGGACGGATCGGTGCGGAAGGGGAGGCCCTCGTCGCCGCCCTCGAACCAGACGGTCGCGGGGGAGGAGTCCAGGGCGGCGAGGAGGGAGTTGAGGGCGGGCAGGGAGGCCGGGTCGCCGAAGGCGAACACGTGGGTGGGCTCGGGGTCGGGGCGGTCGAAGCCGGTGCCGTGGACGGTGGCCTCGACGGTGTCACCGGGCTTCGCGGTGCGGGCCCAGTCGCTGGCGATTCCGTCGTGCAGCGCGAACTCCAGGGTGAAGGTGCCCGCCTCGGGGTCCGGGTCGACCAGGGTGTACGCGCGTTGGTGCGGCTTACCCGCGGCGGCGAACCACAGGCGCACCCACATCGTCGGATGGATGCCGGTGACCGCCAGCATCCCGCCGTCGGTGAGATGCACCCGCCGGTACGCGTCGGTGACGTCCTCGGCGCCGGTCACGGTGAACACGAAGTCCTTCGCGCGCAGCAGTCGCAGGACCGCTCCCTCCCAGCCGTGCCCCTGCCCCATGGTCTTGTCGCCCTTCGCGTAGGATCATCGAAATTACTTAGGTAAGCCTAACTTAAGGGAAGGCGGGTTCGAGGGTGAGCATCGAGATCCACCGCGACGCCTGGGGGATCCCCCACCTCCGCGCGGGCAGCGCGCGGGAACTCGCCCGCGCCCAGGGCCGGGTCACCGCGCGCGACCGTGCCTGGCAGCTGGAGGTCGAACGGCACCGCGCGCAGGGCACCTCGGCCGCCTTCCTCGGTGCCGGGGCCCTGTCCTGGGACACCCTCGCGAGACGGGCCCGCCTGGACGACACGGCGAGACGCTGCTTCGGGGCGCTGGAGAGACGGGACCCGGAGACCGCCGAGTGGGTGCGAGCGTACGTCGACGGCGTGAACGAGGAACTGCCGTCCGCCTCCGCCCCCGAGTTCGCCCGCGTCGGGCTCGCCCCCGGACGCTGGGAGCCCTGGACCCCGCTCGGCGTCTGGCTCGCCACGCACATCCTCTTCGCCGGCTTCCCCGCCAAGCTCTGGCGGGACGAGGCGATACGGCACCTGGGCCCGGACGCGGTCGGTCTCTTCGCCGCCGACGGCCCGGGCACCTCCGGAAGCAACGGCTGGCTGGTCGCCGGCGCCCGCACCACCACCGGCCAGGCCGTCCTCGCGGGCGACCCCCACCGCTTCATCGAGGACCCGGGCGTCTACCAGCAGATCCACCTGGTCTGCCCCGAGTTCGACGTCATCGGTCTCGCCGTACCCGGCGTCCCCGGCATCGCCCACTTCGGCCACACCGGCACGGTCGCCTGGTCCATCACCAACGCCATGGCCGACTACCAGGACCTCTACCGCGAGCGCCTGCGCCGAACGGGGGCCGGTGTGGAGGCCCTCGGCCCGGACGGCACCTGGCAGCGCGCCGCCCGCCACACCGAGACCGTCGAGGTGGCGGGCGAGACTCCGGTCGAGATCGAGGTGATCGAGACGGACCGGGGCCCGGTGATCGCAGGGGGCCCGGAGGGGCTGGAGGGGGGAGGAGTACTGGAGGAGCCCCCGACCACGGATGCCTCCCGCCCCGCACCCCTCACCACCCCCGGCCCGGCAGGGGCAGCCGCTTCCCCGGCCGCCGCCCCTGGTCTGGCAGGGGCAGCCGCTTCCCCGGCCGTCCCTCCCGGTCCGGGACGGGTAGCCGCTTCCCCGGCCGCCACCCCCGGCCCGGCAGGGGCAGCCGCTCCCCCGGCCGCCACCCCCGTCGCCCTCTCCCTCCGCTACCCGCCCCGAGTCACCGAGGACCTCGGCTTCAGTGCCCTGCTCCCCCTCCTCCGCGCCCGTCGCACCGCCGACGTGGACCGTGCCTTCGACCTGTGGGCCGAGCCCGTGAACGTCGTCCAGGCCGCCGACAACGAGGGCGGACTGCTGCACCGGGTCGCCGGCCGGGTCCCCGTGCGCGCGCAGGCCAACCGGCTGCGGCCCGTCCCGGCCTGGGAGCCCGGGCACGACTGGCGGGAATGGCACGACACTCCCCGCGCCGGTCTCACCGACGGCATCGCCGTGATGGCCAACCAGCGAGGCCCCGCCACCCCGCTCGGCGTCGAGTTCGCCCCGCCCCACCGGGCGAACCGCATCACCGCCCTGTTGAAGGAGAAGGAGCACTGGTCGGCCGCCGACATGCCCTTGATCCACATGGACACCCATCTCGCCTCGGCGCAGCCCCTGTTGGATCACCTCGCGGCCCTGGACGACGCACGCTTGAGCCCCGAGGCCACGATCATCAGGGAAACGATCCTCCACTGGGATCGCCGTATGACCGCGAGCAGCACGGAAGCCGCCCTGTACGCCGCCGTGCGCAGCGCGGTCGTACGACGGCTCGCCGCCCACCCCGCGTTCGCGGCCCTGGCCGACCCGCCCGCCTACCCCGACGTCCTCCTCCCCTGGCTCGGCCTCGTCCCCCGGATCGCCTTCGCACTCGAACACCTGCTGCGCGCCGAGGAGTTGTACAGCATCGACCGGGCCGAAGCCGTGCGCGAGGCCCTGGAAGACGTGGCCGCCGAGCCGCCGCGGGGCGTCTGGGGCGACACGCACCGCCTCACCCCCTGGCGGGCGCTTCCCGAGAGCGAGCCGGACGCCCCCGCCCTCGCCCCCGCCCTCGACGGCGACCACGACTGCGTCCTGTGCACCTCCGCCCTGCCCGGACTCACCGACCTCGCCGCGCGTGGCCCGGCCGCCCGTTACGTCTGGGACCTGGCCCGCCGCGAGGACAGCCTCTGGGTGGTCCCGCTGGGCGCCTCCGGCACGCCCGGCTCACCCCATCACCGCGACCAACTGCCCCTGTGGCTCAGGGGAGATCTCGTCCCGGTCGTCACCGACCTGCAGCAGATGACGAAGGAAGACTGAGGAGACCGATGTCCGACACCCCCACCCGTGAAGCGGTCCACACCCAGACGGTGGACGGCTACGGCACCGTCCGCATCCTGCGTCTCGACCCGCACGCCGACGCCCCGACCGTGCATGCCTGGGTGCGTGAGGAACGCGCCGCGTTCTGGGGCATGAACGGCCTCAGCCAAGAGCAAGTGGCCGCGATCTACGCCCACTTGGACACCCTCGACACCCACCACGCCTATCTGCTGGAGAAGGACGGCGAACCGGCCGGACTCCTGCAGACCTACGAGCCGGAGGCCGACCGCGTCAGCGAGTGCTACCCCGTCGAACCCGGTGACATCGGCATCCACCTGCTGCTCCCACCCCCCGGACCGCACGGCGGCCGTCCCGGCTGGTCGTCGGCGCTGCTGTCCGCCGTGGCCTCGTACGTGCTGCTGGGCCTGGACAAACGGCGGGTCGTGGTCGACCCCGACGTGCGCAACGAGAAGGCCGTCGCCCGCTTCCTGAAGCAGGGCTTCGTGGCCGGAGACGCGGTCGTGCTGCCGGAGATCGACCTCCCGGACGTGCACCTGCCCGAGAAGCACGCCCAACTGGCCTTCCTGACAAGGGAGGTAGCCTTCCCGGGTGACGCCTGACGACCTCGTCGCCCACTACAACCTGGTACCGATCCCCCGCGAGGGCGGACTGTTCCGGCAGACCTGGGCCGGAGCCGAGCGTGCCGACGGAAGGCCGCACGGCACGGCGATCGTCGCCCTCCTGACCGCGGACGACTACTCCGCCCTGCACCGCCTGCCCAGCGACGAGATCTGGCACCACTACCTCGGCGACCCGCTGGAGATGCTGCTCCTCGCCCCGGACGGCACGACGGCCACCGCCGTCCTGGGCCCGGACATACGCGCCGGCCAGCACCCCCAGCTGACCGTGCCGGCGGGCACCTGGATGGGGGCCACGACCCTCGGCGCCTGGACCTTCTTCGGCTGCACGATGGCCCCCGGCTTCACCTACGAGGACTACGAGCACGGCAGCGCGGCCGAACTGACGGCGCGTTACCCGTCCGAGGCCGCCCGGATCGCGGGACTGTGCCGTCCATGAGACTCCTGGACGGACAGGTCGCCCTGGTCACGGGCGCGGGCGGCGGCATCGGACGGGGGATCGCGCTGCGGTTCGCCGAGCAGGGCGCGGCGGTCGCCCTCCATTGCCGTACGGCCGGGACGGCGGCGCGTGAAGTGGCCTCCCGCATCGAGGACTCGGGCGCCCGGGCCGTCGTACTGGAAGCGGATCTGCGGGACGAGGACGCGTGCCGGGAGCTGGTCCGGGAGGCCGCCGCGTGGGGTGGTGGGCTGACCGCCCTGGTCAACAACGCCGGCGTGCAGCCCGTCCAGCCGCTGCCCGGGATGACGGCCGCGCAGTGGCGGGCCGTCGTGGACACCAACCTCGGCAGCGTCTTCGCGTGCACCCAGGCGGCCGCGGAGCTCATGCGGCCGGGCGGGTCCGTGACCCACATCGCGTCCGTCGAGGCGGGCCACCCCGCGCCCGAGCACGCCCACTACTCCGCCTCCAAGGCCGCGATCGTGGCGCACGCGCGGGCGGCGGCCCTGGAGTACGGTCCGTACGGCATCCGTGTGAACACGGTCTCGCCCGGGCTGATCGACCGGGAGGGGCTGGCGGCGGCCTGGCCGGAGGGGGTGGAGCGGTGGGTGCGGAAGGCGCCGCTGGGCAGGCTCGGGCGGCCCGAGGACGTGGCCGACGCGTGCGTGTTCCTCGCCTCCCCGCTCGCGTCCTGGGTCACCGGGCACGACCTGGTGGTGGACGGCGGGGTGTCCGCCCGGCCGACGTGGTGAGCGCTCGGGGGTTCGCGTCCGTACATGTCGGGAAGACCGCGAGCCCAGGTACGGAGTAGTGACGTGAGGTGTGAGCGTGCAGGCAGCAGCGCAGGCCGGCGAAGGCGAGGACTTCAAGGGCTGGTGCTGCTGGGCAGCGTGCTGGTCCTGCTCCTCTTCGGCGGTGCGGGAGCGGCCTCGGCCCACGCGGCTCTCCGGGCCACCGACCCCGAGGACGGCACCGTCCTCAAGTCCGCCCCCCGGGACATCACCCTGACCTTCACCGAGTCCGTCGGCCTGCTCGACGACTCCTTCCGGGTGCTGGACCCGGACGGCAAGCGCCTGAAGACCGGTGACGCCGGACACGGTGCGGGCGGCTCGGAGACGGCTCGGGTCTCGCTGCCCGCCAAGCTCGCCCAGGGCACCTACACGGTGGCCTGGCGGGTGGTCTCGGCCGACAGCCACCCGGTGTCCGGCGCCTTCACCTTCTCCGTCGGCAAACCCTCCCCAGCCATCGTGGTCGCGGACACCGGCCCGACCGAGAACCCGGCCACGGAGAGCCTGTTCAACATGGGCCGCTATCTGGCCTACCTCGCCGCGGCCCTGCTCATCGGCACCGCCGTCTTCGTCGCCGCCTGCCGCCCCCCGGATCCGTCCCGGCTGCGCCGCCTGCTGTGGGCCGGCTGGGGCACCCTGCTCGGTTCGACGGTGTTCCTGCTGGTGCTGCGGGCGCCGTACGAGTCGGGGGCGGGCCCGGCCTCCGCGTTCTCCCTGAGGGCATTCGAACGCACCCTGACCACCCGCCCCGGCGAGGCGCTCCTGGTCCGCCTGGCACTGCTGCTGGTGGCGTACTTCTTCGTCGTACGACTGCTGCGGCTCGGCGAGGAGAGGCTGCCCCGCGTGTGGCAGGCGGCGGGCGGTGCGCTCGCCGTGGGCCTCGCGCTGACCTGGGCCGCCGCCGAACACGCGTCCGCCGGGATCCAGGTGCCGGTGGCGATGACGTCCGCGGTGCTGCACGTGCTGGCGATGTCGGTCTGGCTGGGCGGCCTCGCGGCCCTGCTCACCACCCTGTACCGGGCCTCTGCGCAGCTCCCGGCCGTCGTCCTCGCCCGCTTCTCCCGGCTGGCCTTCGCCTCCGTGACCGTCCTCGTCGGCACCGGCGTCTACCAGTCCTGGCGCGGCCTCGGCTCCTGGGGCGCCGTCACCGGCACGACGTACGGCCATCTGCTCGTCCTCAAGCTGCTCGCGGTGACACTGCTGCTGGCGGCGGCGAGGCTGTCGCGGCAGTGGACGGGACGGCTGGTGAGGGTCGCGGCTGAGGGGGAGTCGGAGGTGGTCGTACGGGAGAAGGTGCCGGCGGCGGTCGCGGCCGAGGGGGAGTCGCAGGCGGCCGTACGGGGGAAGGTGCCGGCGGCGGTCGCGGCGGAGGGGGAGTCGCAGGCGGTCGTACGGGAGAAGGTGCCGGAGCGGGTGGGTGGACCGCCGTCGGCCCCGGAACCGGCGCCCGCCACCCCCGGTCCGACCGCCGCACCTGCCTACCGGCACGGCCTGCGCCGTTCCGTGCTCGCCGAAGTGGCCGTCGGGGTCGTGGTCCTGGTGCTGAGCACCGTGCTGAGCGGCACGCTGCCCGGCCGGGCGCAGGCCGAGGCGGCCGAGGCGGGCCCGGCCACGGGCGGACTGCCCGCCGCGTCCGTGACCGACGTCCCCTTCGCGGTGGGCGGCGCCACGGGCAAGGTGCAGATCACCCTCGACCCGGGCCGCACCGGCGACAACTCGGTCCAGGCCATCGTCTACGCGGCCGACGGAGGCCTCGCCACCGTCCCCGAACTCCGGTTGTCCTTCACCCTCCCGGCCAAGGAGATCGGCCCGATCGACGCCGGGCTGAAGAACAGGGGCGGCTACTGGGGCACGAACGACCTCACCCTGCCCCTCGCGGGCGACTGGCGGATGAAGGCGACCATCAGGGTCTCCGACGTCGACCAGATCAGCGTGACGAAGACGGTGAGGATCGTGGGCTGAGCGGGTCGAGCGGGTCGAGCGGGTCCTGCGGGTCCAGCAGGTCCGCCATGGTCTCGGCGGCGTGCACGGCGGCCGCTGCGCAGCAGTTGTTGAACAGGACGTGGAGTTCGTCGACCTGCTCGGCCAGTGCGGGCAACCGCGGTACCCACTCGGCGAGTTCGGCGCGCGGGTAGTCGTACCGGAAACGCTCCTCCTTGCTGCCGCGGCCCCAGGAGGAGCTGCGCCCGTGGAAGCGCACGACGGACAGCCGGGGCGCGGTGACGGGGGTGACCGGCGGCAGGGAGGCGGGCAGCCCCTGGCGCATGTCCACGGCCACGGCGGCGAAGTCGTACTTGCCGAGCAGCGCGCGGGTGAGGTCCTGCTGTCCCTCCTCCCACCAGGACGGATGCCGGAACTCCACGTGGACGGGCCATCCGGCGGTCCGTTCCGCGGTCTCCTCCAGGAACCGCTCCGCCCGCGCTCCCGGCCGCAGCCACGGCGGGAACTGGAACAGCACCCCACCGAGCCGCCCGGCCTCCCGCAACGGCTCGACCCCGGCGGCGAACCGCGCCCACACCTCCTCCAACGGCACGTCCGCGAGGGCGGGCTGCTTCACCGGATGCCCGGTGAGCGGGGCGTACGCCTTCACGTCGAAGACGAACCCGGCGGGCGTGCGCTCCACCCACAGACGGCTGTTGCGCTCGCTGGGCAGGGCGTAGAACGTGCCGTCCACCTCCACCACCGGGAACCGCTCGGCGAAGTACCGCAACCGCCCCTCGGCGTCCCGCCGGCCCGGCGGGTACCAGCCGCTGCGGACGAGGGCGGGATCGGTCCAGGAGCACGTGCCGACGAGAATGCGGGTCATGGGGGCCCGGGTACCGACTTAAGGTGCGGCCATGACTTCCCAGGCGTATCTCTCCCAACTCTTCTCGCTGGACGACCGGGTGGCGCTGGTGACCGGCGGGAGCTCGGGCATCGGCAGGGCGATCGCGGGGGCGTTGGCGCGGGCGGGGGCGAGCGTGGTGATCGTGGCCCGCAGGGAGCCCGAACTGACGTCGGCGGTCGAGGAGTTGCGGTCCGGCGGCTGCCGGGCGGCCTGGGTGAGCGGTGACTTGAGCACCAGGGAGGGGGTCCGTACGGCGGCAGAGGCGGCCGCCGCCCTGTTCGGCGAGCCGGACATCCTGGTCAACTCCGCGGGCATCAACCTGCGTCCACCGATGACCGAGCTCACCGACGACGTGTGGGACACCACCATGGCCGTCAACCTGGAGGCCCCCTACCTCCTGGGCCAGCGTTTCGGCCCCGGTATGGCCGAGCGCGGTTTCGGCCGGATCATCCACATCACGTCCCAGCAGGCCCACCGCGCCTTCGTCCAGAGCGGCGCCTACGGCGTCTCCAAGGGCGGCCTGGAGTCCCTGGCCCGCTCCCAGGCCGAGGCGTGGTCCCCATACGGCGTCACCTGCAACACCCTCGTCCCCGGCTTCGTCCTGACCCCCCTCAACTCCCGCCTCGCCGACGACCCGGACCAGGTCGCGACCCTGGCCGCCCGCACCATGACCGGCCGCAACGGCCTCCCCGAGGACTTCGCGGGCGCCGCGGTCTTCCTGGCGAGCGGGGCGTCGGCGTATGTCACGGGGCAGTCGGTCTTTGTGGACGGGGGGTTGTCGGTGCACTGAGCCGGGCGGGTCCTCGGGGCCCGGGTGTCATCCGGCGGAGCACAGACCGTCCGTCGGGCAGAACATGGCCCACACCGCGTTGTAGCCGGACCGTACGGTCAGGGAGGCCGGATCGGGTCCGGCGTTGAGGCCGGAGCCCGGGTCGGGTGTGGCGGTGAAGGTGACGGTCGTGCCGACCGGGAAGCGCGCCTCGCACGGACCGGTCGAGTTCGCCGGGGGTGCCTCGTCGCTGTACGAGACGGCGTGGCCCTGCTGAGCGAACTCTCCGACCCCGCCGACAGCCGCCTGTGGCGCGAGCTGCTGCGCGACCACGGCATCCGGGACATCGCCTCCCTGGTCTTCAAGGACCGCTTCGGCTGCTGGGGCCACCTCGACCTGTACCGGTGCGACCGCCCCTTCAGCGCCGCCGAGACGGCCTGCCTGGGCCGCCTGACCGCCCCGGTGACGACGGCGCTGCGTCGCAGCCGGGCACAGACCTTCGTCGTACGGCCGCCCCACGCGCGGCTGCCGGGCCCGCTGGCCCTGCTGCTCGACCGTGACCTGCGGGTGCTCGCCCAGACCCCGGCGACCTCGGCGTGTCTGAGCCGCCTGGTGCCGCCAGGGTGCGGCCGCCCGGCGGGGCACGCCTGCGTGTACGACGTCGCCGCCCAGCTGCTGGCGGTCGAGGCGGGCGCCGACACCCACCCGCCGCGCTCCCGGGTCCACCTCGCGGACGGCCTGTGGCTGACCCTGAGCGCGGCCCGCATCGACGGGGTGCTGCCTTCGGAGCGCCGGCACGGCATCGCCGTCACCGTTGAGGATGCCTCGCCTGCGGAACGGCTCACGCTGTTCGCTAGATCCTTCGCCCTGAGCCCCCGCGAGGCGGACGTACTGCACCACCTGGCGAACGGCGGCGACAGCCACACGGTGGCCCACCGCATGTCCCTCTCCGCCCACACCGTCCAGGACCACCTCAAGTCGATCTTCACCAAGACATCGACGAACAACCGCGTGATGCTGCTGGCACGGGCGCTGGGAGCGTGAGTTCTCATCGCCCGCAACACCTCGTCTGCTCGGTGAGAGCTTCCTGGACCTCGGTGATCTCGGTGATCGGTATCTCGCGAAGCTCTGTGTGGGGTGCTGTCGGACGCCCCTCGGCCTGGCCACCACCTCATCACTGAAAGGCAGATGAGACGGCCGCGGAGATCGATGTCGCCGTGGCCGGCCAGCGTTAGGCCGCTCATGTACATCTGTTACATTCATGACATGAGTGAACCGGTCATCGAATCCATGGCGGATGTCCGCAGTCACCTCGCTGACGTCATTGATCGCGCCCGGCGGGAGGGAACCCCGACGATCATCACTCGGCGTGGTAAGCAGGAGGCCGTCGTGATCGACATCCAGGAGTACCAGCGCCTGCGTGAGATCGTGGAGAACGCCGAGGAGGCGTGGCTCAACCGGCTGGCCGACGAAGCCGAGTCGGAGGGGTCGGTCTCGCTCGAAGAGATGGCCCGCATGCTGCGTGCCGATCAGCGCTGACCTGATGGGGTACGTCACGCGCTTCACACCGCACGCCCAGCGGAACATGCTCAAGGTCCCGCGCCCGGATGCCCGGCGCATTCTGTATCGCCTCGCCGAACTCCAGAAGGCGCTGGACGCCGGCGACACCGCCTCGTTCGACATCAAGGCCCTCCAGGGGCACAGCGCCCGCTGGCGACTCAGGGTCGGCGACTACCGCGTTGTCTACACCGTTGAGGACGGCCAGCTGATCGTGTGGGTCCTGGTGGCCGTCGGCAACCGTCGCGACGTCTACCGCCAAGTTCCGTAGGCCCTCCGCGGTGCGGGCTGCAACTACGCACGACGAAGGGCCCCACCGCGAACGGTGGGGCCCTTCGACATCGTGCCCGGTGAGGCACTGGCGGAGGATACGAGATTCAAACTCGTGAGGGGTTGCCCCCAACACGCTTTCCAACTATCCGCACGACCGTACGCAGGCGTTGGTGGGGGTTCACACGGCAGGTCAGGCGGGGCGAGCGTACGGCGATGAACGGTGGCGGTCGTCAATGCACTGGACAAAGAACAGGACAACGAGTGGCTTGCAGATAAGACTGAGCCAGCAGATTTGCATCGGGCTACTCCGGCCTCGCGTCACCTGCAGCAATTCCTGGCACATCCATTCGCGTGGGAGGCCTGGGGACGGATCTCGGACTCAGCCGCTGTCCCCGGAGCGCGACTTCAGCCATGCCATAACCTGCAGGGAATGCTCTAGCTTTGGTCCGTACACATCGGGTCGGGACATGGCAAGGGTGCGGCGGATCCTGACGGCTTCTTCGATGGCGGTCAAACCGTCCTCGCGCTGACCGAGGTCCCCAAGCTGAACGGCGAGGTTGTTCAGGCTCATGGCGAGGTTGGGGAGAAACGCGTCCGGGCGAGCCTCCGCCAAGGTGCGGTAGGCAGCAACGGCTTCTTCGATGGCGGTCAAACCGTCCTCGCGCCGACCGAGGTCCCCAAGCCGAATGGCGAGGTTGTTCAGGCTCATGGCGAGGTTGGGGAGAAACGCGTCCGGGCGAGCCTCCGCCAAGGTGCGGCGGATGCTGACGGCTTCTTCGATGGCGGTCAAACCGTCCTCATGCCGACCGACGTCCCCAAGCCGATTGGCGAGGTTGTTCAGGCTCGAAGCGAGGTCGGGGAGCTGCGCTGTATCGGCGGCTACCCGAGCGCGTTGGTGATCGACGAGTCGGCTGGTGAGCTGGACCGACAGCTCGGCGAGGCGGTGACTGATTTCAGGCAGGCTGGCACACAGATGCTCCACAAGTTCGGAGGAGGTATCCGGGGATTCCGCGATGGTGTGCAGTGCGGCCAGCAGCGGCTGGGGATTCTCGGTCTGAGGGATGGCCTGCATAGCCTCGTTCGCCAGGACATCCGGGTTCGATACGCATAGCGCGGTGAGTGCCGTACCGAGTGACTGGAAGGTGCGATGGCTGGTGGTACGGGCGTAGACGGCCACCAGCTGGGCGAGCTGGGCGTGGGTGGCGCCAGGAAGGATCGTCGTGGCCAGGGCAGCGTTCTTTTGCAGGCGCCGTCCGACGTGTTGTTCGGCCAGGCGATCTGGTTGCAGGCTGCCGAACGGCAGCTCACCGCTCCCGGGATACAGGCCGGCGATCCAGGTCCGGGTGGCGTTGATCCGGTCCGGGTCGGCGGTGCCGATGACGCGGCACAGCAGCGCATTGGCCTGCTCGCGGTCATCGGCTCCGGCCAGGAAGACCGCGGCCAGGACGTCTTTGAGGCTGTCCAGCCGCGGCATGCCCGGGGCGGTGGCACTGCGCTGCCAGTAGCTGCACTCGTGCGCGAGCAGGCGGTCTTCCACCGAAGGGGCGAGCATGGCGGCGGACTGACCGGCGATGACGGGATCGGCTGCGTCAAGGAGATCGGCGAGCGCAAGCATCTGCAAGGTCAGGGCATGGCCCAGTCCCGGACGTGCGGCGGGGGCGGGCAACCGGGAAGCCAGCGCCCGCCAGTCGGACCGCTCCTGGCCGACGACTCGCGGCAGGTGTCCGGCGAAGGCGGCCACCGCCTGGCGGTAGGTCTCCGCCCACTGCTTGGGATCGGGCTGGAGCGCGGCGAGCGGGGTGGTGATCGTCGCGCCCAGCAGTTCCTGCGCCAGTCCGCTGGTCTGCAGGTCCTCCCACCAGTCGCCGGCGGTACGTGCCAGCAGAAGCACCTTGAACGCTTCTCTCCCGTCGTGGCGCGCGGCGGCCTCCCACACGTGCGTCAGCTGCTCGGTTCGGGTCTCGGCATAGTCCACCACCAGCAACAACGGAACCATGGCGTCTTTGAGGGCCGCGATGTCGCCGCCGTCGGCGGTGCTCCGCAGCCATAGTGTCGTCCGCCCGGCGGCCTCCAGCCGTGCGGTCAGCTCATACGCCAGGCGGGTCTTGCCCTGCCCGGCCGGTCCCGTGATCAATCTGGCGTCGAAGCCGACCTGGGCACACCAGTCGTCCAGCTCCTGCAGCAGCTCGTGGCGGCCGTGGAAGGTTACGACCTGCCGGTCGGCACGCAGCAGCGCCGCCGGCGACTTGGCTGGCCCGGTATAGGCCGACTCGGTCAGGTGCTGCCATTCCACCGGTTCCAACCGAGGAACCGAGCCGTACCCGCTTTCCTGCAGGACCTGACGGAACTCCGGATCGGCCAGCAGCACATGCGCCGGCACCGCTTCCAGCTGGCCATGACGCCAGCCCCTGGGCGCGACGGCAAGGACGCCCGTCAACAGGTCGCCGCAAAACAGCGCGGCCCCGGAAATCCCGCCCCAGGGTGAGGCGTCGTCCTCCAGCTGCTCCGGCGGCTGGCCCTCGACCTGCATCACATAGCGCTCGCCGCCCGCGCGCGGGGCGGCTGTCAGCCTGCCGGCCGGATGCCAGGACAGCTCCGGGCTGCCCGTCCGCTGCACCATCTGTGGATATCCCCAGCTCTCGCAGGCAACGCCCGGGATGTGGGTGGCCAGCCGACCCCAGCGAAGTGGCGCGCCGTTGACCGGCGCCCAGGCCTCGTCCGTGATGTACAGCAGCGCTGCGTCGTCGGCCTTCTCCGGGGTGCCGCGCCAGACGACCTCCGCCCGGAACTCACCCGGCGGCTCGTGCGTCGGCAACTGCACCGCGACCTCGTCACCCACGCCGGGGGTGCAGTGCGCGGAGGCCAGCACCAACCGCGGCCCGATCACATAGCCAGACCCCAAGGCGGGCCCGACCACACACACCACCCGCCGCTCATCCACGCCCCGCTCCCCGTCAGCCGGTTCAGCCCCGAGTTCGCCCCACCGTCCAGTCGCCCCCGCCCCGTTGCCGCGGCTGCAGCGAGATCGTGACCCGGTGCGTCCGCCCCTGTTCCACCGCCCCCTGTGCCTCCGCGCTCACCACCCACGCCTTAAAGCCGGCCTTGGCCTCCGCGCTCTTGCGCAACTCCACGGCGAACTCCAGCTCTACCGCGCCGACCTTGAACTCCACGTCCTGCCCGACACCACGCGCGGCCGCCTCCAGCAGCTCATCACGCAGCGCCGCAACGGCATCCGCCAGTCCAATCTCCATGCCCGCTGCCTCCTCCGCACCACCGACAGTGCTCCCTCGGGCTACCCCGCGCGTGTCGGGCTGCGTTGAGGTTGCCCAGCCCGTCCGTGCACTGCGGTCAAGTCCGTATTTCCGACCAACCTGTTGAGAACTGACTCCATGTATACAGGCGGGTGTTGGTGACGTAACGGCTTTCAAGAGGATCTCGCGGAAGACAGCTGGACGTCCCGCCCACGGCCAGCACCATCGACAAAGCATCGACACGCCGGGGTCACCCCGGGGCACCAGCGTCCAGGACCGTATGAAGGGAGTCCCATCGGCAGCCTTGCTGCGGGCTCCATCGACCTCGTGTGACCTGTGAGTTTCCTTGACCCCGATACCGCTGGGGGACATCTGGGGGGGGAATCAGCGTCTGCGACCCTCTTATGTCCGATCCTCAAGCGGTGCGGAGAGCCGGGCGCTACGCGCCCTCACACCGAACTCGCTCACTCGTGGTTGGCAGTACGCGGAGCACGACGAGGTCCTGGTAGGGGCCCCAACCGCAGCGGTTTTCAAGACCATTGCGGTTCGGGGGCGGATGTGTTCTCGACCAGTGCCGACACCGTGTTCGGTCTGCACGGCAGGCCCATTGGCGCACACATGGCCCACAGGGCTGCCAGTCGCGGTGTATCCGGGACATCATCGCCGCCACCTCCGGCCGGCACCCGCTCCTGGACGACGTCTCGGTCAAGGCCGCGGGCCCCGGCTACACGCGCCGCTGGGATGCCGAGCGCACCGCGTGGATGCGGGACCAGGTCGTGTCGGATGACGCCGACGACGTGCTGACGGACGGGGCGGGACCGGGACTGCGGCTGTCTGCTCTGAGCCCGCGGCCGGAGTTGCCGGAGGAGGAGCTGGCGCGCCGATTCCGCGAGGAGATCGATGCCCGGTTCGCCACCGCACCCGACCCGAACGCTCCGGGCGGCGACACCCCGCCGCCCGCCGGAGGCGGGTTGAACCTGTCGGCGCTGCGGGGCGAGCAGGACAGCCCCGCGCAACAGGCCGCACTCGCCGCGCTGCTCGCCGCCGGCCCCGCAGGCACCGGAGCATCCGCGATCGCCCGCGCGCTCGCCGACGCCTACGGCACAACCCGCCAGACAGTCGTCGGCTGGCTGAAAACGTGGATGCAGGACGGCACCGCCGTACGCGTCGGTGAGGGCACCAAGGCCCGCTATGTCCACCAGTCCTACTGGTCCGGCAACTGATCGCTTGCGCTTGTCGTCCGCGCTGCACCACAGGCCGCCTGTCGGGCCCTGGAGGCTCGGAAACCACTTGTGACCTGCGAGGCGACAAGCGACAAGACAAGACAAGCGACAAGCCAGACGACAAGCCGCACGACAAGAGAGCCGACAAGCAACACGACAAAAGCACACTAACCACCGCACGGGCCGGTTCCCCCGGCAGTGCAGTCCAGTGACATACCCCGAAGGAGCAGAAATGAGCCAGCACACCTCGCCCGGTCACATGGCCCCGCACATCCCCGCCGACGCCTACCAGCGCGCGCAGGCGACCGGACAGCCGGTCGTCTTCGTCATCCAGGACAACACCACCGCGGCCTTCCCCTGGCAGCGACTGCTCATCCCGTTCGCGATCGCGGGCGCCGCAGCGCTCGGCACCTGGGGCATGGTCGCCGCCCTGTGCTGGCTCATGGACGTCGCCGCCCACACCGCCACCGTCATCGCTGGGGCGGCCGGACCGGTCGGCGCCGGCGGCATCACGCTCAAGGTCTTTTCGAAGAAGTAGCTACGCCAAGGGCGGCCCCCACGTCTCGGCAAAGAACCGGGGCCGCCCTTGTCCGCCAGTCACCATCAAGGAACTGGAGACATCCAGCATGACCCAACCCACCGACATCCGGCGAGTCCGCGCCTTACTCGCTCAGACCGAACCCGTTCGGGTGCTCGATGCCTACTGCTGCATCGGTGGCGCCGCCAAGGGCTACCGGCGCGCGTTCGGCAACTGCCACATCACCGGCGTCGACATCCAGGCGCAGCCGGACTATTGCGGCGACGCCTTCCACCAGGGCGACGCCATCGAGTACATCCGGGCCCACGGCCACGAGTACGACTTCATCCCGATCGCCTTGTTGCGGGCCTTGCTGGTGCCCTTGGCGGGGGCGCCTTCTCCCTGGCAGGGCGGGGAGGCGTGGGTCGCCCCGACCCGGGCCGCCCTGGAAGCCACCGGCCAGCCGTTCGTAATGGAGAACGTGCCGGGCTCCGCGGTCCGCAAGGACATCCGCCTGTGCGGTGAACAGTTCGGGCTCGCGGTACTCATGCACCGCTACTTCGAACTCGGAGGCTGGACCACATCACAGCCCGCGCACCCCAAGCACCGAGGCTACGTACGTGGTCACCGGCACGGCGTCTACCGCGAGGGCCCATACGTGGCCGCGTACGGCAACGGTGGCGGCAAGGCCACCGTGCAGGAGATCCGGGACGTGAAGGGCATCGACTGGTCCACCGATCACCTCCGTCTGCGCGAGGCCCTGCCACCCGCCTACACGGAGTGGATCGACCGGGCCTTCCTCGCTTCCCAGACGCTGGGGGTGGCAGCGTGAGCAACCACCTGCGCACCGCCCTCCAGCTCGCTGGGGGAGGCGGTCCGGCGCGGCTACGCGGCGAAGAACGCCGCCGCACTGGCCAAGCCGCCACGGATGGAAGAGGACGAATCTGAGGTTGAGCCCTACTCCGTGGAAGAGGTGCAGTGCCTGTTATTCGAAGCCAACAAGCGTCGGAACAGTGACCGCTGGATGCTCGCCCTCGCGCTCGGACTGCGACAGGGCGAGACGCTGGGGCTGCGCTGGTCTGACGTCGACCTGGACAACGAGTACCTGAAGCTGCGCCGAAACCGGCTGCGCCCCCGGTACGAGCACGGATGCCCGGAAGCCTCGCCATGCGGCCGGAAGGCGGGGTATTGCCCGGCCCAGGTGCAGGTGCGACGTGAGACCAAGAACACCAAGTCGCGCGCCGGCCGCCGCGCCGTGCCCCTGCCCGGCCCGCTGGTCGCCATGCTCCGTGCACACCGCGAGACGCAAGCGCGCGAGCGCAAGGCGGCCGGCGACCTGTGGACCGAGTCGGACTATGTGTTCACCAAGCCGCTCGGTGGCCCGCTGAGCCCGAACACGGACTATCACGACTGGAAGTGTCTGCTGGAAGACGCGGGGGTCCGGAACGCGCGGCTGCACGATGCCCGGCACACGGCCGCCACCGTGCTGATGCTGCTCGGTGTCCCGGACCGCGTCATTGGTCAGATCATGGGGTGGGAGCCGGGCACGTCCGCGAGCATGCGGGCCCGGTACCTCCACGTGCCGGACGCCATGCTCAAGGACGTGGCTCGGAAGATCGCCGAAGCCATCTGGGGAACCCCGGAAACACCCGCTGTGGACAAAAACCAGGACAACGAGGTCTGAGGGCAACGACGAAGGGCCCCACCTCGCGGTGGGGCCCTTCGACATCGTGCCCGGTGAGGCACTGGCGGAGGATACGAGATTCGAACTCGTGAGGGGTTGCCCCCAACACGCTTTCCAAGCGTGCGCCCTAGGCCTCTAGGCGAATCCTCCGCGGCAAACAATACAAGACGTTGAGGAGTGCTCGCGAACTCGTTCCCACCCCCTGCCATCGGGTACTGTTTGGGCAGCCCCTCACGCGGCGCTATCTGACTGAACTCCCCCAGGGCCGGAAGGCAGCAAGGGTAGGTTGGCTCTGGCGGGTGCGTGGGGGGCGTTCGCGTTCCCGGGCCGGGGGCCCGCGCGGGGTCGGGTTGTCAGTGGGCGCCTATAACCTCGTATGCGTGTCGTCTCTCGCGTTGTACCGCCGCTACCGCCCGGAGTCCTTCGCCGAGGTCATCGGGCAGGAGCATGTCACCGACCCGCTGCAGCAGGCGCTGCGGAACAACCGGGTCAATCACGCGTACCTGTTCAGCGGTCCGCGCGGATGCGGCAAGACGACCAGCGCACGCATCCTCGCCAGGTGCCTGAACTGCGAGCAGGGGCCCACGCCGACCCCGTGCGGCACCTGCCAGTCCTGCCAGGACCTGGCCAGGAACGGCCCGGGGTCCATCGACGTCATCGAGATCGACGCAGCCTCCCACGGTGGTGTGGACGACGCCCGTGAGCTGCGGGAGAAGGCCTTCTTCGGCCCGGCGAGCAGCCGTTACAAGATCTACATCATCGACGAGGCCCACATGGTCACGTCGGCCGGATTCAACGCGCTGCTGAAGGTCGTCGAGGAGCCTCCGGAGCACCTCAAGTTCATCTTCGCCACCACCGAGCCCGAGAAGGTCATCGGGACGATCCGGTCGCGGACCCATCACTACCCCTTCCGGCTCGTACCCCCCGGCACCCTGCGGGAGTACCTCGGCGAGGTGTGCGGCAAGGAGAACATCCCCGTCGAGGAGGGCGTCCTCCCCCTCGTCGTGCGGGCCGGCCAGGGCTCCGTGCGTGACTCCATGTCCGTCATGGACCAGCTGCTCGCCGGAGCGCGGGAGGAGGGTGTGACGTATGCCATGGCCACCTCCCTCCTCGGTTACACCGACGGCTCCCTGCTCGACTCCGTCGTCGAGGCCTTCGCCACCGGTGACGGCGCCGCCGCCTTCGAGGTCGTCGACCGTGTCATCGAGGGCGGCAACGACCCGCGCCGTTTCGTCACCGACCTGCTGGAGCGGCTGCGGGACCTGGTCATCCTCGCCGCCGTTCCCGACGCCGCCGAGAAGGGGCTCATCGACGCCCCCGCCGACGTCATCGAGCGCATGCAGGCCCAGGCCGGCACCTTCGGCCCCGCCGAACTCAGCCGGGCCGCCGACCTCGTCAACCAAGGCCTGACGGAGATGCGCGGCGCCAACTCGCCCCGTCTCCAGCTGGAACTCATCTGCGCGCGCGTGCTGCTCCCTGCGGCCTACGGGGACGAGCGCTCGGTCATGGCCCGCCTCGACCGCATCGAGCGGGGCGTTGACTTCTCGGCCGGGGGTGGCGCCCCCGCGATGGGGTACGTGCCGGGGCCACAGGCGCACGGAGGAGCCGCTCCGGGCCCCTTCGCGGCCGCCGTCCCGTCATCAGGTGCCGTCCCGCCATCGGCCGCCGTCCCGCCATCGAGTGCCGTACAGCCTCAGCCACAGCCACAGCCACAGCCACAGCCACAGGCTCCGGTTCCGCCCGGTGGCGGTCCGGCCGCGGCTCGGGCGGCGGTCCGGGCCGCAGGAGCAGCGGGCACGCCTGGCGGCTCAGGGCCCGGCAGCGGCATCCCCGGCACCGGCATCCCCGGCACCGGCATCCCGGGCGGGAGCCTTCCCGGCGGCGGCACGCAGGGTGGCGGCATCCCCGGTGGAGCAGATGGATCGGGCGGCTTCCCCGGTGGAGCGGGCGGCCCCGGCGGCTTCCCCGGCGCTACGGCCGACTCGGCGCCCCCCGCCGTACCGACAGCCCCCGCCCCCGGGCCCGCCCCTGCTCCCGGCCCCGACGGCCCGTCCTCTCCCGCGGTCCAGGCACCCGGCGCTCCGGCCGGCCCACCACCCAGCCAATCTCCGGCCTCAGCGTCCGCCCCGGCCCCCGGCGCCTGGCCCGCCGCCGCTCCCGCCGGTGGCGGCCGGCGTCCCGGTGGGTGGCCCACCCCGTCCCCGGCCGGCGGCGGCCAGCCTCAGGCGCCCGCGGCGCACCGACCCGCGGCCGCCCCGGCACCGGCCCAGCCCGCTCCCGCGGCGTTCTCGGCCTCCGCACCCGGTCCGGCCGCCTACGCGCCACCGGCCGGTGGCCTCGACCCCCGTCAGCTCTGGCCCAACATCCTGGAAGCGGTCAAGAACCGCCGCCGCTTCACCTGGATCCTGCTCAGCCAGAACGCCCACGTGGCCGGCTTCGACGGCACCACCCTCCAGCTCGGCTTCGTCAACGCCGGAGCCCGCGACAACTTCGCGAGCAGCGGCAGCGAGGAGGTGCTGCGCCAGGCGCTCTCCGAGCAGTTCAGCGTGCAGTGGAAGATCGAGGCCGTCGTCGACCCCTCGGGCGGCGGCGCGGCACCCCCGGCCTCCGGTGGCTTCACCGGCGGTGGCAGCGGCAGCGCCGGCGGTGGCTACGGGGGAGGGGGTAACGCCGGCGGCGGTTACGGCACCGGGAACACGGCAGGCTACGGCGCCCCGGCCCCCCAGACCCCGCCGTCCGCCCAGTCGCCCTCCGCCCCGGCGTCCCGGCCCACGTCGACGGTCGCCCCCGCACCGGCCCCCGCCCCACAGCGGTCCGCGCCGGAACCACCGCCCGTCTCCATCGAGGACGACATCCCCGAGGACGACGACCCCGACCTCAACGAGTCGGCCCTCTCGGGTCGCGAACTGATCGTGCGGGAGCTCGGGGCGACCGTGGTGGAGGAGATCACGAACGAGTAGGGGGCCGGTGGAGGAGCGGGCAAGGCCCCTCGGCTTGGAGGAACCTACGGCTCCTCGGCCTCCACCCCTTAGGAAGCCCGCACAAAAACCCCGTTAGGCTGACCCTCGTGAAGGTCCTCGTCATCGGTAACGGCGCCCGCGAACACGCCCTGTGCCGCTCCCTGTCCCTCGACCCCGACGTCAGCGCACTGCACTGCGCACCCGGCAACGCCGGCATCGCCGAGGTCGCCGAGCTGCACCCGGTCGACGCCCTCGACGGCGAGGCGGTGGCCGCGCTCGCCGAGCGACTCGGCGTCGACCTGGTCGTCGTGGGCCCGGAGGCCCCGCTCGTCGCGGGAGTCGCCGACGCCGTGCGCGAGGTGGGCATCCCGGTCTTCGGCCCGTCCGGGGAGGCCGCGCAGCTCGAGGGCTCCAAGGCCTTCGCCAAGGAGGTCATGGCCGCGGCCGAAGTGCCGACCGCCCGCTCCTACGTCTGCACGACCCCCGAGGAGGTCGCCGAGGCCCTCGACGCCTTCGGCGCCCCGTACGTCGTCAAGGACGACGGTCTCGCCGCGGGCAAGGGCGTCGTCGTGACCAGCGACATCGAGGCCGCGACGGCCCACGCGAACGCCTGCGAGCGGGTCGTCATCGAGGAGTTCCTCGACGGCCCCGAGGTCTCCCTCTTCGCCATCACCGACGGCGACACCGTCCTCCCGCTGCAGCCCGCCCAGGACTTCAAGCGCGCCCTCGACGGCGACGAGGGCCCGAACACCGGCGGCATGGGCGCGTACTCCCCGCTGCCCTGGGCCGACCCGAAGCTGGTGGACGAGGTCATGCAGACGGTTCTGCAGCCGACGGTCGACGAGATGCGCCGCCGCGGCACCCCCTTCTCCGGTCTGCTGTACGCCGGTCTCGCGATCACCTCCCGGGGTGTGCGGGTCATCGAGTTCAACGCCCGCTTCGGCGACCCCGAGACCCAGGTCGTCCTGAACCGCCTCAAGACCCCGCTGGCCGGTGTCCTGCTCGCCGCCGCGAGCGGCAACCTCGCGGACCTGCCGCCCCTGCGCTGGAGCGAGGACGCCGCGGTCACCGTGGTCGTCGCCTCGCACAACTACCCCGCCACCCCGCGCACCGGTGACCCGATCACCGGCCTCGACGAGGTGGCCGAGCAGGACGCTCCGCACGCGTACGTCCTGCACGCCGGCACCAGGCGGGACGGTGACGCCGTCGTCAGCGCCGGCGGGCGCGTCCTGTCGGTCACCGCGTCCGGCAAGGACCTCACCGAGGCCCGCGAGCGCGCGTACCGAGCCGTGGGCCGTATCCGGCTCGACGGTTCCCAGCACCGGACGGACATCGCGGCGAAGGTGGCGTCCGGGGCCTGAGAAGCCCGAGAACCGGGGCGAGATCCCCGCCCCCCGAACAACCCGGCAGGCCCCGGATCCGTCTAAGGATTCGGGGCCTGATCGTTGCTGTACGTCATCCACCTTTCCCCAAAGCCATTCCATCGAGTGACCGGGGCCGCATACGGCTGACGGGGACCCGGGCCCCAACTAGGGTGCCGCGCAAGCAGTCCGGCACTTGGCCCACCGGCATTGCGGTGTCAGTGGTGGGTGCCACAGTGGGGGAGTGAGCAACGCCAGGACAGCTGGGCATGCAGGACGGCAGCGAGGGGGTGAGGTCCGGTCATGACCGGTATCGGTGTGGAGGTGGGCGCGCAGGCCGCGCGCTCCCGGGCCCTCGCCGTGCTGCGGATCCGCAGCCGTGCGCTGGCCGTGGCGCTGCTGCCCGCGGCCGTGGCCGTGGTGCTGCTCGCCGGAGGGTCCACCGATCATCTCGTGGGCGGGTTCTGGGACACCGCCCGGTTGGTCATGAGCGTTCTCGGGGCCGTGGTGCTGCTGGCTGCCGGGGCCGTCGCCCTGGTCGTCGCCCGCGCCCGCCCGGCCGTCAGTCCGACCGTCGCGATCGCCGAGGAGTCCGCGCCCGACCTGTACCGCATGGTGCGCGACCTCGCCGACCGCCTGGACGTCCCCGCCCCCTCCGCCATAGCGCTCACCCCTGACTGCGACAGCTGGCTGGAGGACCGCACCCACCCCGCCCACGGGCCGCCCCCGCAGACAGGCCGGGAGGACGAGATCGCGGGCGTCCGCGGCTCCCACCGCGGTGTCCCGGCCGCGCCGGTGCTGGTCATCGGCTCGCCGTTCCTGTGGTGGATGCGCGTCGGCGAACTGCGCGCGGTCCTCGCCCCGGTCGTCGCCGGTACGGGCCCCTCGGCCCACCCCGACATAGCCGCGGCCCGCCGTTTCGTACGGGGTCTGGACGCGGCGGTCGCCGTCGGCTCCGTTCCCGGCCGCTGCCCGCTCACCCGTGTGCTGTGCGCGGGCGTCGCCTGGGTGGCCCGCCTCCTTCTGCGCGGCTGCCGGGAGCACGCGACCCAGATGGAGCGCGGGGTCGCCGCCGCGGCCGCCGAGCGTGCACAGGCTGTGGACTACGGCCTCAGGATCGTGGCCCAGGAGCAGGTGGGCCTGGCGTACGCGGGCTGGGACCGGCTGTTGACCCGGGTCGCGCTCCCCGCCTGGCGGATGGGGCGCTGGCCCTCCCGTCTGGACGCGGGTGTGGTGGCCGCCCTCACCGAACTGTCCCGCCGTGACCGCCTGGCCGAGGGCTTCGCCTCCCGGCTGGGCGAGCGCCCCGCCTGCGACCTGCTCGAAGAGCCCGGCGCGATCGACGAGGCCGCCTCTCTGCTCGCCGCCCGCCTCTTCCACGGCGGGCCCGCGGAGACCGGCCCGGACTGGTCCCCGGTGGACTGGCAGGAGTACCCGGAAGAGGTCGTGGACCGTAAGTGGCGCCTGGACGCGGCCCGCCTCCACCGCGTCCTCGACGCCCAGGGCGTGCGCCGCCCCCCGGAAACCACCCCACCGGAATCCGACGCCCCGACCCTCTCCCGAGTCCTGACCCACCTGTCCACACCCCCGCCGACGGGCCCCACACCAGAGTCTTCGGCCGCCGACGGTTCAGCCGACCCGATGTCACCGTCCTCGACGTCACAGTCCTCGACGGTCGACCCCGAGCCCGCACCCGAGGCCCCCAGCCCCCAGGGCTCGCCCACCCCCCAGGGCTCGCCCACCCCCCATGGCTCACCCACCCCCCAGGGCCCACCCGCCCCCACCGCCGACGAATCTCACCCCGAAGCCACACCGGGCACCACAGGCCCCGAAGCCGAAACCCTCGCCGCAGCGCTCAGCGCCGAGCTCGCTCGGGAGGAAGCCGCCGCCCCCCACTCCCGTACCGCCCCCGACATCGCCCCCTGGGACGACACCGCCCTGCCCCTCTTCCCGCTGCAGCCCCCTCGCAGCGCCCGGGAGCTTCTCACCGACCACGTCACCGCGATGGTCTGCTGTGCCGCGATCGACACCGCCGGCGCCACCCCCGGCCTGGACTGGCTGGACGGCCCTTCCCTCCTCATCAACGGCGAGCGCGCCGCGGACCTCGCCCCCCGCGTCCTGAGCCTCGTGGAGGACGGCGACCCGGTCCCTCTGCGTGCCTGGCTGGTCAAGTCGGGGATACGCCCCGAGAAGCCGGTCCGCCTCGTCTGACAAGACGGAATGCCCTCTTCCACTTTCGGCCAATCCGCGACGAATAGTGACAGTCCGCGCGCGGAATGTGATGTGCTGGGGGCCGATCGCGCACATGGCAAGGGCACGCGCCATAGGACAGGCGCACGACACGTGCACGACACGCGGCGAGACCACCCGCGCGCACAGGCACCGCGCAGGACGAACGACGGGGGCACTGGGGAGGGGAGCGACCATGGGGCCAGGACCGGAGCAGATCCGCCGCTGGGAGTCGGGAGCACTCGCGCACGCCGTGACGGACCCCTTCGGCCAGGGCCCCGTCCCCTGGCTGCGCGGCAGCGAGACGTACTTCGGCGACACCGGTCAGGTGGTCCCCTGGTACGTCGAGACGGACCCCGCCCACACCCCGAAGGAGGGCGCCCCGCGCGTCCGCGTCCCCTCCCCCCGCAGCTCCGGCGGCGGCCCCCGCTCCGCCGACGACGTCCGCCGCCAGATCAAGGGCTTCACCTCGACCGGCGCGGTGGCCCCCGGCGAGGCAGTCGACTTCCACATCACCGTCGACCCGCCGCAGGAGTTCGGCGTCGACATCTACCGCATCGGCCACTACAGCGGCGACGGCGCGGCGAAGGTCACCACCAGCCCCCGCCTCTCCGGCATCGTCCAGCCCCCGCCGCTGACCGCGGACCGCACGGTCTCCTGCCACCACTGGTGGCTGTCCTGGCGACTCCAGATCCCCTCGTACTGGAGCATCGGGGCGTATGTCGCCGTCCTCACCACCGCCGACGGCTACCGCTCCCACATTCCCTTCACGGTCCGCGACGACCACCCCGCGGACCTGCTGCTCCTGCTGCCCGACGTGACCTGGCAGGCGTACAACCTCTACCCGGAGGACGGCCGCACCGGCGCCAGCCTCTACCACGCCTGGGACGAAGCGGGCCGGCTCCTCGGCGAGTCCGACGCCGCGACCACGGTCTCCTTCGACCGGCCGTACGCTGGCGCGGGCCTGCCGATGCACGTGGGCCACGCCTACGACTTCATCCGCTTCGCCGAGCGCTACGGCTACGACCTCGCCTACGCCGACGCCCGCGACCTGCACGGCGGCCGGCTCGACCTCACCCGGTACCGGGGCCTGGTCTTCCCCGGCCACGACGAGTACTGGTCGACGGCCATGCGCCGCACGGTCGAGCGCGCCCGGGACAGCGGCACCTCCCTGGTCTTCCTGTCCGCCAACACCATGTACTGGCAGGTCGAGTTGGCCCCCTCGCCGTCCGGCGTCCCCGACCGCCTGCTCACCTGCCGAAAACGCAGGGGGCCGGGAAAACCGGCGCTCTGGCGCGAGGTCGACCGCCCCGAGCAGCAGGTGGTCGGCATCCAGTACGCGGGAAGGGTGCCCGAGCCGCATCCCCTGATCGTCCGCAACGCCGAGCACTGGCTGTGGGACGCGACCGGCGCGCACGAGGGCGACGAGATCGCCGGCCTGGTCGCGGGCGAGGCCGACCGCTACTTCCCGCGCACCCCGCTCCCCGAGCACGACGACCGCATCCTGCTCGCCCACTCGCCGTACGCCGACAGCGAGGGCGCGCTGCGCCACCAGGAGACCTCCCTGTACCGCGCCCCCTCCGGCGCCCTGGTCTTCGCCGCCGGCACCTTCGCCTGGTCCCCGGCGCTGGACCGCCCGGGCCATGTCGACCCCCGTGTCCAGCGCGCCACCGCCAATCTCCTGGACCGCATCTGCAAGCGTGACTGAGCCCACGCAAGTCACCGGCAAAGCACCCGCAGCACACCCCAAGTCCAAGGTCAGCCCGGTATACGGGACAATCGACCCGTTGGACATAGCCACGGGGAGGAACCGTGTCCGGATTCGTAGAAAAGCCCGAGCCGCTCCAGGTTCCGGGCCTGGTGCACCTGCACACCGGCAAGGTGCGCGAGCTGTACCAGAACGAGGCGGGCGACCTCGTGATGATCGCCAGTGACCGTATCTCCGCCTTCGACTGGGTGCTGCCGACCGAGATCCCCGACAAGGGCCGCGTCCTCACCCAGCTGTCACTGTGGTGGTTCGACCAGATCGCCGACCTGCTGCCGAACCACGTCCTGAGCACGGACGTGCCGGAAGGCGCCCCCGCCGACTGGGCGGGCCGCACCCTGGTCTGCAAGTCGCTCCGGATGGTCCCGGTGGAAGCCGTCGCCCGCGGTTACCTCACCGGCTCCGGGCTGCTGGAGTACAACGAGTCCCGCACGGTCTGCGGCCTCGCTCTCCCGGAGGGCCTGGTGGACGGCAGCGAGCTGCCCGCCCCGATCTTCACCCCGGCCACCAAGGCAGCCGTCGGCGAGCACGACGAGAACGTCTCCTACGAGGAGGTCGCCCGCCAGGTCGGCGCCGACACCGCGGCCCAGCTGCGCCAGGCGACCCTCGCCGTCTACTCGCGGGGCCGGGACATCGCCCGGGACCGCGGGATCATCCTCGCGGACACCAAGTTCGAGTTCGGCTTCGACGGGGAGACCCTCGTCATCGCGGACGAGGTCCTCACCCCGGACTCCTCCCGCTTCTGGCCGGCCGAGCAGTGGGAGCCGGGGCACGCGCAGCCGTCGTACGACAAGCAGTTCGTGCGCGACTGGCTGACCTCGGCGGAGTCCGGCTGGGACAGGAAGAGCGAGCAGCCTCCGCCGCCGCTGCCGCAGGAGGTCGTGGACCGCACCCGCGCCAAGTACATCGAGGCGTACGAGCGCCTGACGGGCACGAGCTGGTCGTAACGCGAAAGGCCCCCGGTGAGAACCGGGGGCCTTTGCCGAAACGGAGCGAACGACGAGGTTCGAACTCGCGACCTCAACCTTGGCAAGGTTGCGCTCTACCAACTGAGCTACGTTCGCATGCGCCGTGGCGCGAGAACCACTATACCCAACCTCGCTCCCGTGCGAGCCGCACCGCCGCGTGACGGTTCTCGGCCCCGAGCTTGGAGACGGCCGACGACAGATAGTTCCGTACGGTCCCCTGGGACAGCGCGGCCCGTTCGGCGATCTCGGCGACGGGTGCCCCGTCGGCGGCGAGTTCCAGGACCTCGGCCTCCCGCACGGTCAGCGGGGAGTCCCCGGCGGAGATCGCGTCGGCGGCCAACTCGGGGTCCACGTAACGGTTTCCCGCGTGCACCGTGCGGATGATCTCCGCGAGCCGCTGCGCGCTCACGGTCTTCGGGACGAACCCCCGCACGCCGGCCTCCAGGGCCCGTCTGAGATGCCCAGGGCGCCCATGACTGGTGACGATCAGCACCTTGCACGAGGGCAGCTCGGTCCGCAGGGATGTGGCGACCTTCACACCGTCCGCGCCGGGCATCTGGAGATCCAGTACGGCGACGTCCGGTCCGTGCGCCCGGGCCATCGCCAGCGCCTCGGGGCCGGTGGCCGCCTCCGCGACGACCGCCAGGTCGTCCTCCAGGGAGAGCAGCGCGGCGAGCGCGCCCCGGATCAGATGCTCGTCATCGGCGAGCAGCAAGCGCACGGTCACGCGACCACCTCCGGCGACCCGACACATACGGTCACGACCCCGCGCCCCTTCATGAAACCCCCTCCGCTGCCACCAGCGGCACCTCCGCCACCAGCCGGAACACACCGTCCCGCGCGGGCCCCGCCTCCAGCGTTCCGGCCACCGCCGCGAGCCGCTCCCGCAGCCCGGCGAGCCCGGACCCGCCGGCACCGCCCGACGACCTCAGCATCCCGTCGTTCTCCACGGTCAGCACCACCCGCTCCTCCTCAATCGACACGGCCACCGTGCACCGCTTGGCGTCCCCGTGCCGCAGTACGTTCGTGGTGGCCTCCCGGACCACCCAGCCGAGCGCCGACTGCACCTCGGCGGGCAGCCCGCCCGGCTCGCCGGTGACCTCGCAGTCGATGCCGGCGGCGGTCAACACCCCTCGCGCTCCCGTGAGTTCGATCCCGAGATCGGCCTCCCGGTAGCCCCGTACGACATCCCGCACCTCGCGCTGTGTCTCCTGGGCGATCCGCTGCACCTCGGTCATCTGGTCCACGGCCTCGTCGCGTCCCCGACGGGCCAGCTGCACGGCCAGTTCGCTCTTCAGCGCGATCACGGCAAGGTTCCGCCCCATGACGTCGTGCAGGTCCCGCCCGAACCGCAGCCGTTCCTCGGCTACGGCGAGCCGGGAGCGGGTCTCGCGGGCCTCGTCGAGTTCGTAGACGGTGTTCAGGAGCCAGACGGACAAGACGGAGGTGAAGGCGAGGAATCCGGCGGCGACCAGCACCACCATGCCGGTGACCAGGGACTCCGGGACGGCGTATCCGAGGGGGAAGCCGCCGAGTGCGGCGCCCGCGGCGAAGCCGCCCACGAGCGCCAACACGCGCCGTCGCCTGCGGACGCCGAGCGCGCCGATACCGGCCGCGAAGGTCAGCACGCCCACGAAGACCGCGCTCACCGCCGTGCCGAGACCGTCGTCGTGCGGAGCCCGCTCGCCGATGCCGATCACCGCGACGGCGATGGCGAGAGTGACCGCGCCGAGCGCCCACAGCGTCCGCACCGGCTGTTCGCGCCGCCCTCGCGTCCAGTCGAGCGCCCGCGACGCGGTCACCGCACACATCACGGCATGCACGCACACCAGCAGCACCAGCCAGAGCGCGAGCGGTCCCGTCACCTGCCCGAAGACCGGCAGGCCGATCGAGACGACGTAGATCAGCGCGAAGAAGTGGAACGACCAGCGTGTGTACGTCTCCACCTTCGCCGGAGTGCTCTTCCGCCGCCACCAGCCCCCTGCCTCGCGCATGCTCTCCCCGTACGTCAGCGCCTCGGCTCCCACCGGAACCACCGGCCTACAGCAAACACGGCCGGCACGGTCCAGGCCACCGCGGTCGCCAGGGCGCCCAGTGCCTCGTACAGGGAGAGCGTGCCCGTCCAGCCGCCGCGGACCAGGGTGATCACGGGGGACAGGGGCAGCAGTTCGCACACCGACGCGAGCCGGTCGGGCAGCAGTTCCAGGGGCACGGTGACGCCCGAGAGGGCCATCGAGAGCAGCACGAACGGCAGTGAGGTGACCTGCGCGCTCTCCACGGTCCGGGTCACGGCCGCCGTCAGGGCCGCGAGCGCCGCGCACATCACCAGGCCCAACAGCAGCCCGAGGACGGCGAGATAGGGCGCGTGCGGGGCCGGAAGGTCGAGCAGCGCCGTGCTCCCGGCGATCAGCACCAGGGACTGCACGAGCCCGGTCGCGCCGATCGGCAGCGCGGTCCCGCAGAGGATTTCGACGTCCCCCAGTTCCCCGGTGCGTAGCCGCTTCAGTACCAGCTCCTCGCGCCGGGCGGTGAAGACCGCGACGAGAGCGCTGTACACACCGAACAGCAGGGCGAAGCCGATCGCGGCCGGCAGCAGCACTGTGCCGATGCTCAGCCCGGCCTTCTCGACGTCCATGTCGTCCACGACGGACCGCAGGCTGAACGGCAGCGCGAGCGGTACCAGTACGGCCGTGAGGAGCGTGGCCTTGCTCCGCCCGAGCAGCGTGAACTCGGCCCGGGCGAGCGCGCCCAGCCGCCCGGCGGGAGTGGTGAGTGTGCTCATGCCGCGACCTCCTCGCGCGCCGCGATCCCGAGGAACGCCTCCTCCAGCGAGGCGGACCGCACATCGAGCCGCCGCAGTTCCACCCCGGCCCGCTCGGCCCAGGTCAGCAGCCCGGTGGCCGACCGCTGCAACGCGTGCGTCCGCAGCCGTACGACCCTCCCGTCGACCTCGTGCCCGCACACCCCGAGCTCTCCGAGCGGCGGCAGATCCCCCACGAAGTACCCCTCCGGCAGCTCGAACGAGATCCGAGAGGGCTGGGCGGCGGTCACCTCGGCCGGTGTCCCGGTGGCCGCGATCCGCCCCTCGTGGAGGATCGCCAGCCGGCCGGCGAGACCCTCGGCCTCCTCCAGGTAATGGGTGGTGAGCAGCACGGTCGTCCCGCGGTCGCGCAGAGCCCGCACCAACTCCCAGGTGTCCCGGCGCCCTTCGGCGTCGAGGCCGGTCGTCGGCTCGTCGAGGAACAGCACCTCGGGGTCGCCGAGCAGCGCGAGCGCCAGGTCCAGGCGCCGCCGCTCGCCCCCGGACAACTGCTTGACCCGTACGCCGGCCCGCCGGGCGAGCCCGACGAGTTCCAGCACCTCCAGCGGCGGCCGGGCCCCGCTGACGCAGCCGGCCCACATCCGCGCGGTTTCGTCGACGGTCAGCTCGGAGGGGAAGCCGCCCTCCTGGAGCATGACCCCGGTCCGCGGGCGGACGGCGGCCCGCTCGGTGTACGGATCGTGTCCGAGGACGCGGATCCGCCCGTCGGTCGGCCGGGCGAGCCCCTCGAGGAGTTCGACGGTGGAGGTCTTGCCGGCGCCGTTGGTGCCGAGCAGGGCGAATACCTCTCCGCGGGCCACGGAGAAGCTGATCCCCCGCACCGCCTCGAACCCGCCCCCGTACACACGCCGTAGGCCGGTGACCTCAATCACGTGTTCGTGTTCGTCGGTGTTCATGAAACCAGCGTCCCGGCGGACCGGAGGCGACAGCAGTGCGCGCTGTCACCACTCCGTATGACAAATGTCAGACGACCGCTCGGCCACCGGGCGGGAGCCATGGACATGAAAAAGCCCCCCGGCAGAAACCGGAGGGCCTGATTCAGAGCGGACGACGAGGCTCGAACTCGCGACCTCAACCTTGGCAAGGTTGCGCTCTACCAACTGAGCTACGTCCGCATTGCATCCGACCGGCTCTCACCGATCGGCGCGGGCACCAGCCTACCTGATCCACAACTGTGGCAGGACCGGCGGTGCAGAGCGGGTGACAGGAATTGCACACTGCGCCTTCCCCCTGGAAGGGGGATGTTCTACTACTGAACTACACCCGCTTGTACTCCGTGAGCTGGGCCTTTTCGGCCTCGCCCCTCGGCGTGCTCCAGACTCTAGCTGACCAGGTGGGGTGCAACGCAAGTCGGTTGCCCCGAGGGGCGGGTGACCCGGCGTCGACAGGCCCTCAGCGGGCCTCGGCGAACGCCTCGTAGACCTTCTTGGGGATCCGTCCGCGGGCGGGGACGTCCATCTTGTTGGCCTGGGCCCAGGCCCGGACCGCCGCCGGGTCGGGAGCGACCTCGGTCTGCTTGTACGCCTTGCCCGACCTGGACCGCTTGCGGCCGGCCTCCACGTACGGCTCGAGCGCCTTACGCAGTTTCTTGGCATTGGCTTGATTCAGGTCGATCTCGTACGACTTGCCGTCGAGTCCGAAGGCGATCGTTTCCGCCGCTTCCGAGCCGTCGATGTCGTCAAAGAGAGTGACCACGACCTTCTGCGCCACGAATATCGGTCCCTTCGTACGGCACGCTGTCAATTCATTTGTACAGTGCCCGACAATGCATTGTGAAGCTCGACTAAATCCTTCCGCGTGTCCGAGCGCAATAGGTATCGGGTGTCGATCTGAGATCTTTCCAGGAAATTTTCGCGAACAGCCGCGCCCGCCCTGCGTCGTGATGGCCGTCACGTAGATTCCTACAACTCAACGCGCGTAGAAATTTTGTGCGGGTAGTCTGAAGGAACCTGCTCAGCACCACACCACCGGGAGTGCCAGTGGCACGCGTCGTAGTCGACGTCATGCTCAAGCCGGAGATCCTCGACCCCCAGGGCCAGGCGGTGCAGCGTGCACTGCCGCGTCTGGGTTTCGACGGCATCTCCGACGTACGTCAGGGAAAGCGATTCGAACTGGAAGTTGACGGCCCGGTCGACGAGGCCGCGCTCGCCCGCATCCACGATCTTGCGGAATCCTTCCTCGCCAACACCGTGATCGAGGACTTCACCGTCAAGGTGGAGGAAGTCGCGGAGGCCGCGAAGTGACCGCTCGTATTGGCGTCGTCACTTTCCCCGGCAGCCTCGACGACCGGGACACCCAGCGCGCGATCCGCCTCGCGGGCGCCGAACCGGTCGCCCTCTGGCACAAGGACAAGGACCTCCACCAGGTCGACGCGGTCGTCCTCCCCGGTGGTTTCTCCTACGGCGACTATCTGCGGGCCGGCGCCATCTCCCGCTTCTCGCCGGTGATGGAGACGGTCATCGAGCAGGCCAAGGCAGGACTTCCGGTCCTCGGAATCTGCAACGGCTTCCAGATCCTCACCGAGGCCCACCTCCTCCCGGGCGGGATGCTCGGCAACGACCACCTCCACTTCATCTGCCGCGACCAGAAGCTGCGGGTGGAGAACGCGGACACCGCCTGGACCGTCGACTACACGTCCGGCCAGGAGATCCACATCCCGCTGAAGAACATGGACGGCCGGTACGTCGCCGACGAGTACACGCTGGACAAGCTGGAGGCCGAGGGGCGGGTCGCCTTCCGCTACCTGGACGTCAACCCCAACGGCTCGCTCCGCGACATCGCCGGCATCACCAACGAGGCCGGCAACGTCGTAGGCCTCATGCCGCACCCGGAGCACGCCACCGAGCCGCTGATCGGTACGGGCCGTACCGACGGGCTCCCGTTCTTCACGTCGATCCTCAAGAAGCTGGTCAACGCATGAGCCGGACGCCTCTGGACACGGTCGAGCACGCGGCCGCGACCCCCGACGTCGAGCTGCCCTGGGCCGAACTCGGCCTGAAGAAGGACGAGTACGAAAGGGTCGTCGAGATCCTCGGCCGCCGGCCCACCGGTGCCGAGCTCGCCATGTACTCGGTCATGTGGTCCGAGCACTGCTCGTACAAGTCGTCGAAGGTGCACCTGCGCCAGTTCGGCGAGAAGGCTCCCCAGTCGGACGCTCTTCTCGTCGGCATCGGTGAGAACGCGGGCGTGGTGGACGTCGGCCAGGGCTACGCCGTGACCTTCAAGGTCGAGTCGCACAACCACCCCTCCTACGTCGAGCCCTACCAGGGCGCGGCCACCGGGGTCGGCGGCATCGTCCGCGACATCATCGCGATGGGCGCGCGGCCGGTGGCCGTGGTCGACCCGCTGCGCTTCGGCGCGGCCGACCACCCGGACACCAAGCGGGTGCTGCCGGGCGTGGTGGCGGGCATCGGCGGCTACGGCAACTGCCTCGGGCTGCCCAACATCGGCGGCGAGGTCGTCTTCGACGCCTGCTACCAGGGCAACCCGCTGGTCAACGCCGGTGCCATCGGTGTGATGCGGCACGAGGACATCCACCTCGCGAAGGCGTCCGGCGCCGGCAACAAGGTCATCCTGTACGGGGCCCGTACCGGCGGCGACGGCATCGGCGGCGCGTCGATCCTCGCGTCCGAGACCTTCGACGACGCCAAGCCCTCGAAGCGTCCCGCCGTGCAGGTCGGCGACCCCTTCCAGGAGAAGCTCCTCATCGAGTGCACCCTGGAGGCCTTCAAGGAGAAGCTGGTCGTCGGCATCCAGGACCTCGGCGCGGCCGGTCTGTCCTGCGCCACCTCCGAGCTCGCCTCCAACGGCTCCGGCGGCATGCGCGTGACCCTGGACGACGTACCGCTGCGCGACTCCACGCTCTCGCCCGAGGAAATCCTCATGAGCGAGTCGCAGGAGCGCATGTGCGCGGTCGTGGAGCCGGAGAAGGTCGACCGGTTCCTGGAGATCTGCGACAAGTGGGACGTCATCGCCACCGTCATCGGTGAGGTCACCGACGGCGACCGGCTGGAGATCTACTGGCACGGCGGCAAGATCGTCGACGTCGACCCGCGCACGGTCGCGCACGACGGCCCGGTCTACGAGCGCCCGTACGCCCGCCCCTCCTGGCAGGACGAGCTCCAGGCCGACGACGCCAACAAACTGCCCCGGCCCGGGACGTCGGAAGAGCTCAGGCAGCAGGTCCTCCAGCTGGTGAGCTCTCCCAACCAGGCATCCAAGAAGTGGATCACCTCGCAGTACGACCACTTCGTGCAGGGCAACACGGTGCTGGCCCAGCCGGAGGACTCCGGCATGATCCGCATCGACGAGACGACCGGCCTGGGTGTGGCCATCGCGACGGACGGCAACGGCCGTTACGCGAAGCTGGACCCCTACGCGGGCGCGCAGCTGGCGCTCTCGGAGGCCTACCGGAACGTGGCGACGACCGGCGCCAAGCCCCTCGCGGTGTCCGACTGCCTGAACTTCGGCTCGCCCGAGGACCCGGCCGTCATGTGGCAGTTCGCGGAGGCCATCCGCGGACTGGCCGACGCCTGCCAGCAGTTGGGCACCCCGGTCACCGGCGGCAACGTCTCGCTGTACAACCAGACCGGCGAGGTCGCCATCCACCCGACCCCGGTGGTCGCGGTCCTCGGCGTCATCGACGACGTGGCCCGTCGCACGCCGGTCGCCTTCCAGGAGGAGGGCCAGCTGCTGTACCTCCTCGGCGACACGCGTGAGGAGTTCGGCGGCTCGGCCTGGTCCCAGGTCGTCCACGACCACCTCGGCGGTCTGCCGCCCAAGGTCGACCTGGAGCGCGAGCGGCTGCTCGCCGAGATCCTGATCTCCGCCTCCCGCGACGGCATGATCGACTCCGCGCACGACCTTTCCGACGGCGGTCTGATCCAGGCGGTCGTGGAGTCGGCACTGCTCGGCGGCAAGGGCGCCCGCCTGATCGTCCCGGACGGTCTGGACGCGTTCACGCTGCTGTTCTCGGAGTCGGCCGGCCGCGCGGTGGTGGCGGTCCCGCGCTCCGAGGAGCTCCGGTTCAACGACATGTGCGGCGCGCGGGGCCTGCCCGCCACCCGCATCGGTGTCGTCGACGGCGACTCGGTCGAGCTCCAGGGCGAGTTCGAGCTGTCCCTCGAGGAACTGCGGACCGCTCACGAGGAGACGATCCCGGCGCTGCTCAAGTAGCCGGCAGTCGTACGACCCGGAAGGCCCCGCCCGTCGTCGTGACGGGCGGGGCCTTCGTCATGGGGGTGCCGGACTAGGCTCACCGTCATGCCCACGGCCAGGAAGCGCGCCCGCACCTACGACCCCGTCAAGATCCGCAAGGCCGTGCAGGCCCAGCTCGGAAACGTACGAGAGGCCGTACGCACGCTGACCCCCGAGCAGTTGGCGCTGCCCACGCGGCTTGGGGAGTGGACCGTACGCGAGCTGGTCGCGCACATCGGAATGGCGGTCACGGCGGTCCATCGGGGCCTGGACCGGCCCGCACCCGCACGGCAGGACGCCACGGTCCTCGACTGGCCCTTCGCCACCGCCGCCAGTTCCGCGGCCATCGCCGAGTTCACCCGGGGCCTCGCCGAGCGCCACCCCGACCTCGACGCCTACCTCGGCGACATCGACCGGACCCTGGCCGAGCTGCTGGACGCCCACCCCGGCACGCGGCTCCTGGAGACCAACGCAGGCGCGATGCCCCTCGCCGACTACCTGGTCACCCGGACCGTCGAACTCGTCGTCCACACCGACGACCTCAACGCCGCCGTGCCCGGCCTCGACATCCCCCACGACCGCCAGGCCCTCGCCGCCTGCACCCGGCTCCTCGCCGACGCCCTCGCCGCCAAGGCGCCCGGCGGCTCGACCGAGGTGCGGATCCCGCCGTACGCCGTCGTGCAGTGCGTCGAGGGGCCCAAGCACACCCGGGGGACCCCGCCGAACGTCGTCGAGACCGACCCGCTGACCTGGATCCGGCTCGCCACCGGCCGGCTCGGCTGGAAGGACGCGCTCGACGCGGCGAAGGTGAGCGCGAGCGGGGAGCGGGCGGACCTGGACGGGCTGCTCCCGCTGATGGGCTGAACCCTTCACGGGGCTCGTGCGTCAAAGAGCCATGAAGCGGACGACATACGCCAAGTACGCGGCCGCAGCCCTGGCCGGGACCACCGTCCTGGCCGCCTGTGGCACGGAATCGGTGGGGACCGGACCCAAGGACGTCGCCACCTTCGCGGACACCCTCGCGGACACCCCCTGGGTGCCGAGGAAGGTCACGGTCGACGGCAAGGACTACGTCCTTCCCGGCAAGGCGGCGCTCAAGAAGGCCCGGATCACCTTCAAGCCGGGTACCGCGGATCCGGACACCGGCGGTGGGGAGTCGGGCGGGTCGGTGGGCTGCAACAGCATCGGTGCCGACGTGGACATCCAGGGCGACACCGTGAAGGTCTCCGACCTCGCCCGGACACTGATCGGCTGCCCGGGTGCCGTGGGGGAGTTCGAGGAGAAGTTCGTCGGGGTCTTCGACAACGACCTCAAGGCCCGCCTGGACGGGCCCCCGGGTGCCAGGACCCTCACCCTCACCAGCCCGGAGCACGACACCATCACCCTGCGCGAGGAGAAGCCGCCCGCCCTGAAAGGCACGCGCTGGTCCCTCGGCGAGAACGCCTACCTCACGCTCACCGAGAACGACACCGTCACCGGCAGCCTCGGCTGCAACACCTTCCACGGCAGGGCCACCGTCAAGGCCGGCACCATCGAGTTCGGGCGCCTCGCCACCACGCGCATGATGTGCGCGGGCCCGGTGATGAAGACCGAGCGCGAGCTCGCCGGGATCCTCGACGGAAAGGTCTCCTACCAGCAGGAACACGATTCACTGAAGATCACCAAGGCCCCCGGGAAGAGCGTTACGGCCCACGCGGAGTAAGAAAGCCCACTCTCCACGAATTCGGACCAGTGGTCGATCTCGCCTACACTCGGAGCCGTGCCACGTGGTGACGGTCGACTCAGTCATGATCTGCTCCCCGGCGAGAAAGGTCCTCAGGACGCCTGCGGCGTCTTCGGGGTCTGGGCTCCCGGTGAAGAGGTCGCCAAGCTCACTTACTTCGGGCTCTACGCCCTCCAGCATCGGGGCCAGGAATCCGCGGGAATCGCGGTCAGCAACGGCTCCCAGATCCTCGTCTTCAAGGACATGGGGCTCGTTTCCCAGGTCTTCGACGAGACCTCTCTCGGTTCGCTCCAGGGTCACATCGCGGTCGGTCACGCCCGCTACTCGACCACCGGCGCCTCCGTGTGGGAGAACGCCCAGCCGACGTTCCGTGCCACCGGGCACGGCTCCATCGCGCTCGGCCACAACGGCAACCTGGTCAACACGGCGCAGCTCGCCGAGATGGTCGCCGACCTCCCCAAGCAGGAGGGCCGCAGCCCCCGGGTGGCCGCCACCAACGACACCGACCTGCTCACCGCGCTCCTCGCGGCCCAGGTCGACGAGGACGGCAAGCCCCTGACCATCGAGGAAGCGGCCCCCGTGGTCCTCCCCCAGGTCCAGGGAGCCTTCTCGCTCGTCTTCATGAACGAGCACACCCTCTATGCCGCCCGCGACCCGCAGGGCATCCGTCCGCTGGTCCTCGGCCGCCTGGAGCGCGGCTGGGTGGTCGCCTCCGAGTCCGCCGCCCTCGACATCTGCGGCGCCGCCTACGTCCGCGAGATCGAGCCGGGCGAGTTCGTCGCCATCGACGAGAACGGCCTGCGCACCTCTCGATTCGCGGAAGCAAAGCCCAAGGGCTGTGTCTTCGAGTACGTCTATCTGGCGCGCCCCGACACCGACATCGCCGGCCGGAACGTGTACCTCTCCCGCGTGGAGATGGGCCGCAAGCTCGCCAAGGAAGCGCCCGTCGAGGCCGACCTGGTCATAGCGACCCCGGAGTCCGGCACCCCGGCGGCCATCGGCTACGCCGAGGCGTCCGGCATCCCCTTCGGCGCGGGTCTCGTGAAGAACGCCTACGTCGGCCGTACGTTCATCCAGCCCTCCCAGACCATTCGCCAGCTCGGCATCCGCCTGAAGCTGAACCCGCTCAAGGAAGTCATCAAGGGCAAGCGTCTGGTCGTCGTCGACGACTCGATCGTGCGCGGCAACACCCAGCGCGCCCTGGTCCGCATGCTCCGCGAGGCGGGCGCCGCCGAGGTCCACATCCGGATCTCCTCGCCCCCCGTGAAGTGGCCCTGCTTCTTCGGCATCGACTTCGCCACCCGCGCCGAGCTCATCGCCAACGGCATGACGATCGACGAGATCGGCACCTCGCTGGGCGCCGACTCTCTGGCGTACATCTCCATCGACGGCATGATCGAGGCGACCACCATCGCCAAGCCGAACCTCTGCCGCGCCTGCTTCGACGGCGAGTACCCGATGGACCTCCCGGACCCCGAGCTGCTCGGCAAGCAGCTCCTGGAGACGGAACTGGCCGCCGGCCCGGCCGCCACGGCCGCCGCCGACGCGATCCGTCGCCCCTAGCCGGCCCGTCCCACCTGCAGTACGACACGAAGGTTCTCACTAGCCATGTCTGAGACAACTGGTGCCAGCTACGCAGCCGCGGGCGTCGACATCGAGGCGGGCGACCGCGCCGTAGAGCTGATGAAGGAGTGGGTGAAGAAGACGCAGCGCCCCGAGGTCCTCGGCGGCCTCGGCGGTTTCGCCGGCCTCTTCGACGCCTCCGCCCTCAAGCGCTACGAGCGTCCCCTGCTGGCCTCCGCCACCGACGGCGTCGGCACCAAGGTGGACATCGCGCGCCAACTGGGCGTCTACGACACCATCGGCCACGACCTGGTCGCCATGGTCATGGACGACATCGTGGTGTGCGGTGCCGAGCCGCTGTTCATGACCGACTACATCTGTGTCGGCAAGGTCCACCCCGAGCGGGTCGCCGCGATCGTCAAGGGCATCGCCGAGGGCTGTGTGCTCGCCGGCTGTGCCCTGGTGGGCGGCGAGACGGCCGAGCACCCGGGTCTGCTGGGCCCGGACGACTTCGACGTCGCCGGCGCCGGTACGGGCGTCGTGGAGGCCGACCGGCTGCTCGGCGCGGATCGCATCCGTAAGGGTGACGCCGTCATCGCCATGGCGTCCTCGGGACTTCACTCGAACGGGTACTCGCTCGTCCGGCATGTGCTCCTGAACGAGGCGGGCCTGGACCTGGACGCCCGGATCGACGAGCTCGGCCGCACCCTCGGCGAGGAGCTCCTGGAGCCCACCAAGATCTACTCGCTGGACTGCCTGGCCCTGATCAGCACGGCCGAGGTGCACGCCTTCTCGCACGTCACCGGCGGTGGCCTCGCGGCCAACCTGGCCCGTGTCATCCCCGACGGCCTGCACGCGATCGTGGACCGCGCCACGTGGACCCCGGACCCGATCTTCGACCTCGTCGGCAGGACGGGGCAGGTCGAGCGCCTGGAGCTGGAGAAGACCCTGAACATGGGCGTAGGCATGATCGCGATCGTCCCCGAGGAGTCGGTGGACGTCGCCCTGGCCACCCTGGACGACCGCGGGGTCGAGGCCTGGGTCGCGGGCGAGATCACGGACCGCGGCGAGCACGCCACGGGTGCCGAGCTCGTCGGTGACTACGCCTAGACCGCGCCTCGCCAGACCGACAGGCAGCGCAAAACCCGGTCCGGTGGTGTGGACCACCCCGGACCGGGTTACGCACAGCTAGGTCGTCAAGCTCCGCGGCGTTGAGACGAAGGACCGGACTCGTCGTCCTCGTCCTCGTCATCGTTATAGAGATCCGCGTACTGGGCGTACGGGTCGTCTTCCTCGTCGTCGTCCTCGAACGGCTCGCCATTCGGCGGCTGGCTCGAAGTCGAAGCGCCCAGCTCATTGGCCAGACGCGACAGATCTGTCCCGCCGCTGCTGTACTTCAGCTGGCGGGCGACCTTCGTCTGCTTGGCCTTTGCCCGGCCGCGCCCCATGGCTCGACCCCCTCGGATACGGGGCTCGGTGGCCCCAGAGTCTTGACACGCGTTCATGATCTGGAACGGGCTCTCCGCAGAGAGACCGGTCCGTAGGGCTTCCACGGTACCTGAGCCCACGCCCATACGGTACGTCGCCCGCAGCACGTGCCCGACACCAGGGCCCGTGGAAAGCGCCGTCCTCGCTGGTCAACCGCGATTTTAACCACTTCTGTACGGCCGACCCGCCGACGAACGTGAGAGTTCTCTCCAAGAGTGCGCCGACGGGTACCGGTCAAACGTCAGTGCACCGGATCCAGGGCCGCCTCGTGCATCCGCTGCTCGGCGATCCGGTCGGCCGCGGCGGCCGGCGGAATCCCGTCTTCCTTCGCACGTGCGAATATGGCGAGCGTGGTGTCGTAGATCTTCGCGGCCTTCGCCCGGCACCGCTCGAAGTCGAACCCGTGCAGTTCGTCGGCGACCTGGATGACCCCGCCGGCGTTCACCACGTAGTCCGGCGCGTAGAGGATCCCGCGGTCGGCGAGGTCCTTCTCGACGCCCGGGTGGGCGAGCTGGTTGTTGGCGGCGCCGCAGACGATCCGCGCGGTCAGCACCGGCACGGAGTCGTCGTTCAGGGCTCCGCCGAGCGCGCAGGGGGCGTAGATGTCGAGGCCCTCGGTCCGGATCAGCGCGTCGGTGTCGGCGACCCGGGAGACGGCGGGGTGCCGGCCGGCGATCCGCTCCACGGCCTCCGGCCGTACGTCGGTGATCAGGACCTCGGCGCCCTCGTCGAGGAGGTGCTCGACCAGGTGGTGCCCGACCTTGCCGACGCCCGCGACGCCGACCTTGCGGCCGCGCAGTGAGGGGTCGCCCCACAGGTGCGCGGCGCTGGCCCGCATGCCCTGGTAGACGCCGAAGGCGGTGAGGACGGAGGAGTCGCCGGCGCCGCCGTTCTCGGGGGAGCGGCCGGTCGTCCAGCGGCATTCACGGGCCACGACGTCCATGTCGGCGACGTAGGTGCCGACGTCGCACGCGGTGACGTAGCGGCCGCCGAGCGAGGCCACGAAACGGCCGTACGCGAGGAGCAGTTCCTCGCTCTTGTCGCGCTCCGGGTCGCCGATGATCACGGCCTTGCCGCCGCCGTGGTCGAGCCCGGCCATGGCGTTCTTGTACGACATTCCGCGCGCGAGGTTCAGCGCGTCGGCGACGGCCTCCTGCTCGCTCGCGTAAGGGTAGAAGCGGGTCCCGCCGAGGGCGGGGCCGAGCGCGGTGGAGTGGAGGGCGATGACGGCCTTGAGGCCGCTCTTGCGGTCCTGGCAGAGCACGACCTGCTCATGACCGCCCTGGTCCGAGTGGAACAGGGTGTGCAGCACATCGGCAGCGGCGCCGGTTACGTCGGTCACTGTGGTGACTCCTGGGTACATTGCGGCGATGGGGCACGGGCTCCCGTACGGGTGGCGGGGCCTGTGAGCACGAGATTAGGGCCTGTGGCGGCCCGTGACCGTGCAGTGCTCAGGATCACCTCCTCCGGGAGTACGGGCGTGCGACGATTTGCATAGTTTTCCCGCGCGTTTGTGTGCGGGTTTCGCAGGTTTTCCCGGCAGGCGGCGGGGGAGAGAGCAGGCGTGCCCAAGGTGTCCTCGGTGATCGTCCCGTACGCGACCTATCTGCGCGTGTACGAACCGCTGGCCGCCTTCCCCGAGCCCGAGCGCGGCCACTGGGCGCGCTACGCCCGCCGCCCGGACCGTCCCTCGTACCAGGACGAGCTGCGCCGCTCCCTGGCCGACCTGCTGCCCACCCCGCCGGTGCCGGTGCCGGTGCACGAGAGCAGCGACGCCTTCGTGCTCGACGTGGACGGCGTGGTGTGCGTGTGCCCGTGGCGCACCCGGCTGCGCGGCTGGCTGGCCCTGGAGGAGCTCGGGGACGAGCTGCCGGGACCGGTCCTGGACGCGGTGCTGCCCGAGGTCGTACGCCGCCAGACGGCCCTGGACTACGAGCGCTGGCTGGCCCGCAACCCCGACGCCCGGCCCTGGATCCGCACCGCGACCTGGCAGGTGCCGCTGAACTGGTTCGTGCTCGTCTCCGACGAGGAGCGGCGCTTCGACAAGGGCTCCGGGGAGATCCCGCCCATGCTGCGCTACCGCACCCCCATGGTGCAGGCCCGGCGGCGCGTGGCGCGGGCTCTGCGGGCCCTCAAGGACGCCGTCGACGAAGGGCCGCTCATCGACGGCCTGATCGATGTGGGGCGCTGGCTGGAGGAGTTCCACCCACGCTCGCTGGTCGAGCTCGACTACGGCGGTCTGGTGCATGTGCTCCCGCCGGGCGAGCTGGAGGACGACCACTCGGCGGCCGACGTGGCCGAGGGCATCGAGGCGCTCCGGCACGGTGACGGGGCCGCGGCGGGCGAGGCCTACGGGCGGCTCGTGGAGCGCTGGCGGGCCGTCAGGGACCGGCGCTCGGCGAACTGAATGTGCCCCATGTCACGAACAGGCGTTTGACCTGACGCCCATTTTGGGGTTTCGTCCTCGCTCAAGGTGTTCAACTTCCCCTGAAGTCTCACCGACAGGGGACGTAGGTTCCCGATCCGGGCGTACGCCTCACGGAGTGTCAAGCGTGACGGACCGCACGTACCCGGCTCTTGCATCTCTTGCCCCTCCTCATGCCAAAATAGGACAAGGGGCCCGGGGGAGGTTCCGCTTTGGGGGGTCTGGTGACTCCTGATCGCCTGTGTGACTGATCGTCACAGGGGCGTGACTGTCCGCTATGGCATGGTCCATCGGCTTCCGTCGCCGATGAACACCTGGGGGGCAATTCCATCGGTTTGGCCGACGAGGCTGGACGGATGGTGTAGTTGTAGTGCCGAGGACAAGCCGTTCGTCCTATAACCGACTCGACCCGCATCCGCCATTTCGGGCAACGCGGGTCAAGGTGCAGAATTTAGAGGAAAGAACCGAGAAGGTTCGGTTCTCCCGAGGAGGCCGCTCATGACCGCTCGCACCCCTGATGCCGAGCCGCTGCTGACCCCGGCTGAGGTCGCCACGATGTTCCGCGTGGACCCGAAGACGGTCACGCGGTGGGCGAAGGCCGGCAAGCTCACGTCGATCCGCACGCTCGGCGGACACCGCCGTTACCGCGAGGCCGAGGTTCGCGCTCTGCTCGCGGGTATCCCGCAGCAGCGCAGCGAGGCCTGAACAACTGAATAACCGGACAAACCGGCTGGTCCCCCACTGGCCGCGGCGTCCGGACACTGGCTCCAAGCGACGCGGGTCCTGCCCCAACAGGGCCCATTCTCAACCTCGTCGTCGATCGCGCTGGACTCCGCCGAGTCCAGCGCGATCTTTTTTGTGCGCGGACTGTGGGCGGCCTGCGGCCCTGTGAGCGGGCTTGTCGGAGTCTGGGGAGGGGTGTCGGATCTCCTGTGTGGCAGCCCCTGGTCGACGTGTGATCAGGAGTGCAATTGCACATATTAAATTGACCTGTTGTAGGAGAGGGGTAAGTTCCACGGCTTCGAAAACTCACGCGGTGACTCCCGTCACATGCCAGAGTCCTTGTTGCCGTTGGGCCGGTGCGCTAGAGGGGATTACGCCGGGGAGGGCCTCTCGTCTTCCCGCGACTCCCCCGGGAGGGGGCCGACTGCCGGGGCGGAGTCCATCGCCAGCCGCAACAGGCGGTGGCAGATCGGGCAGTGGCGGGTCAGATGCCGATACGACGACGCGGCCGACAGATGGGCGCGGAGCAGCGCCCGCGTCTCGTGCCTGACCGATGCCGCCATACGCCACCTCCGGGCTCCGCTGGACGGGGGCCTGGTTTCTGGGTACCGGTGCTTTGAGACGCCGTCAAGATGGCGTGGTGCTCGGCGGGGTCGTTGAAGGCCTGCTGGGCCTCACCCGGAGCTGCTGTGGCCGCCCTGGGGGCTGCCGCCCCCCAGCCCCCCGCTTCGGCCCTGAAGGGGCCTCGTCCTCAAACGCCGGACGGGCTGGAACACCTGGACCGGCGTCCGCACATGAAGAAGGCCTGCGCCCGGTCTGGGGGCGCAGTTGAATCAGCGTGCGCGCACGAAGAAGACCCGCGCCCCGTTGCCGGGATGCGGGCCTTCTTTATGTGCGGTCCTGACGGGATTTGAACCCGCGGCCTCCACCTTGACAGGGTGGCGAGCACTCCAAACTGCTCCACAGGACCAGGTTTCGCGGCGCTTACTGGTGCGTTGCGCTGCGAGAAGGACTGTACAGGAGCTGGCGGGTCCTGGTCGAACTCACTCTCCGTGCAGGTGTCGTCACGGAGCCAGCGTGTCGATCGCCTTCACGATCCGCTTGTCGGAGACGGGGTACGCCGTGCCGAGCGCGTGGGCGAAATAGCTGACCCTGAGCTCCTCGATCATCCAGCGGATGTCCAGGACCTGCTGGGGCACGGGCCGCCCTTGGGGGAGTTGTTCCAGGAGCCAGGCGTACTCGTCCTGCATCTCGTGGACCTTCTCCATACGGGTCGTGTCCCGCTGGACGTTCGTCGGCATCTGCTGCAGACGCCGGTCCGCCGCGACCAGGTACCGCATCAGGTCGGGCAGGCGGCGCAAGCCCGTCTCCGTCACGAAACCCGGCTTCACGAGCGCGTCCAACTGCTTCCGCACATCCGTCAGGTTCGCCAGCAGCGCCGGGCTCCGCACGGCCTTCAGGCGCCGTTCGCATGCCTGCCAGGCGGCGAGCACCTGCTGCACCTGCCCGACCGTACGGACCGTCGTGTCGACGATCTCGGCGCGCACCTTGTCGTACAGCTTCCGGTACGACTCCTCGTCCCACGCCGGCCCCCCGAAGTCCCCGATCAGCTTGTCCGCGGCCGCCGTCGCGCAGTCGTCGAACAGCGCCTGGATCGAGCCGTGCGGGTTCGCCGACAGGGCCAGCTTCTGGGGGTTCGTCAGCTTCTCGGAGGCGAACTTCGCCGCGCTCACCGGGATGTTGCGCACGATCAGCCGGCGCGTGCCCTTCCACATCGCCTCGGCCTGCTCGGCCTCGGTGTCGAAGAGGCGCACGGAGACGGTGTCACCGTCGTCGACCAGGGCCGGGTAGGCCTTCACGGGCTGGCCGGCCCGACGGGTCTCGAAGACCCGGGTGAGCGTGCCGATCGTCCAGTCGGTCAGGCCCTTGCGCTCCAGGGACTCGCCGCCCTCGCGGGACGCGGTCGCGGCCGCCGCCTGGGAGAGGGCCTGGCGGGCCTTCGGCTTCAACTGGAGCCGCAGCGCCTCCAGGTCCTTGTCCTCGGCCAGCTTGCGGCGCCGCTCGTCGACGATCCGGAAGGTGATGCGGAGGTGGTCGGGGATCCTCGACTGGTCGAAGTCCTCCGCCTCGAAGGGCACGCCGACCATGCGCTTGAGTTCGCGCGCCATGGTGGTCGTCAAGGGCTCCTGCAACGGGACGGCCGTGTCCAGGAAGCGTTTCGCGAAGTTCGGTGCCGGTACGTAGTTGCGGCGGATCGGCTTGGGCAGGGAACGGATCAGCTCCGTCACCAACTCCTCCCTGAGGCCCGGGATCTGCCAGTCGAAGCCCTCGTCCTTCACCTGGTTCAGGACCTGGAGCGGGATGTGGACCGTCACGCCGTCCGCGTCCGCGCCCGGCTCGAACTGGTACGTCACCCGGAACTTCAGTGGTCCCTGCCGCCAGGAGTCGGGATAGTCGGCCTTGGTGACCGCCTCCGCCGACTCCCGGATGAGCATCTCCCGCTCGAAGTCCAGGAACTCCGGCTCCTCGTGCCGCTTGTGCTTCCACCACGAGTCGAAGTGCGCCCCGGACACGACGTGTTCGGGCACCCGCTGGTCGTAGAAGTCGAAGAGCGTGTCGTCGTCGACCACGATGTCCCGGCGCCGTGCCCGGTGCTCCAACTCCTCGACCTCGCTGAGGAGTCTGCGGTTGTCGGCGAAGAACTTGTGGTGGGTGCGCCAGTCGCCCTCGACCAGGGCGTTGCGGATGAAAAGCTCGCGGGAGGACTCCGGGTCGATCCGGCCGTAGTTCACCTTCCGCTGGGCGACGATCGGCACGCCGTACAGCGTGACCTTCTCGTACGCCATCACCGCGGCCTGGTCCTTCTCCCAGTGCGGTTCGGAGTACGTCCGCTTCAGCAGGTGCTCTGCCAGGGGCTCGACCCACTCCGGCTCGATCTTCGCGTTGACCCGGGCCCACAGGCGCGAGGTCTCCACCAGCTCCGCCGACATCACGAAACGCGGCTGCTTCTTGAAGAGTGCCGAGCCTGGGAAGATCGCGAACTTGGCGCTGCGGGCGCCCAGGTACTCGTTCTTGTTGCCGTCCTTCACGTCCTTCATGCCGATGTGCGAGAGCAGGCCGGCGAGGAGGGAGACATGGACGGACTGGTCGGGTGCGTCGTCCTCGTTGAGGTGGATGCCCATCTGCTTGGCGACGGTCCTCAACTGCGAGTAGATGTCCTGCCATTCGCGGATGCGCAGGAAGTTCAGGTACTCCTGCTTGCACATCCGGCGGAAGGAGCTCGAGCCCCGCTCCTTCTGCTGCTCGCGGACGTACCGCCACAGATTCAGGTACGCGAGGAAGTCGCTGGTCTCGTCCTTGAAGCGGGCGTGCTGCTGGTCGGCCTGGGTCTGCTTGTCGGCCGGGCGCTCGCGCGGGTCCTGAATGGACAGGGCGGCGGCTATGACCATGACCTCGCGGACACAGCCGTTCTTGTCGGCCTCCAGGACCATGCGCGCCAGGCGCGGGTCGACGGGCAGCTGCGCGAGCTTGCGGCCGGTGTCGGTGAGCCGCTTGCGTGCGTCCTTCTGCTCCGGGTCCAACGCGCCCAGTTCCTGCAGGAGCTGGACGCCGTCGCGGATGTTGCGGTGGTCCGGCGGATCGATGAAGGGGAACTTCTCGATGTCGCCGAGGCCGGCCGCGGTCATCTGCAGGATGACGGAGGCGAGGTTCGTCCGCAGGATCTCCGCGTCCGTGAACTCCGGGCGGGCGTCGAAGTCCTCTTCGCTGTACAGGCGGATGCAGATGCCGTCGGAGGTACGTCCGCAGCGGCCCTTGCGCTGGTTGGCGCTGGCCTGCGAGACCGGCTCGATGGGCAGCCGCTGGACCTTGGTGCGGTGGCTGTAGCGGGAGATGCGGGCGAAGCCGGGGTCGATGACGTACTTGATGCCCGGCACGGTCAGGGAGGTCTCGGCGACGTTGGTCGCCAGAACGATCCTGCGCCCGGTGTGCGGCTGGAACACGCGGTGCTGCTCGGCGTGCGAGAGCCGGGCGTAAAGGGGGAGGACCTCCGTGAAGCGATACGCCTTCTTCGTGAGCGCGTCCGCGGTGTCCCGGATCTCCCGCTCGCCGGAGAGGAAGACGAGGATGTCGCCCTTGCCCTCGCCCTGGAGCTCCTCCACGGCGTCGCAGATCGCGGTGATCTGGTCGCGGTCGGAGTCGTCCGAGTCCTCTTCGAGGAGCGGGCGGTAGCGGACCTCCACGGGATACGTACGGCCGCTGACCTCGACGATCGGGGCATCACCGAAGTGCCGGGAGAACCGCTCGGGGTCGATGGTCGCCGAGGTGATGACGACCTTGAGGTCGGGACGCTTCGGCAGCAGCTGCGCCAGGTATCCGAGCAGGAAGTCGATGTTGAGGGACCGCTCGTGGGCCTCGTCGATGATGATCGTGTCGTAGGCGCGCAGCTCGCGGTCGGTCTGGATCTCGGCGAGCAGGATGCCGTCCGTCATCAGCTTGACGAAGGTGGCCTCCGGGTTCACCTGGTCGGTGAAGCGCACCTTCCAGCCGACGGCCTCGCCGAGCGGGGTGTCCAGCTCCTCGGCGACCCGCTCGGCGACCGTGCGGGCGGCGATCCGGCGGGGCTGGGTGTGCCCGATCATGCCCTTGACGCCCCGGCCGAGCTCCAGGCAGATCTTCGGGATCTGGGTGGTCTTGCCGGACCCGGTCTCACCGGCGACGATCACGACCTGGTGATCGCGGATGGCGGCCGCGATGTCGTCCTTCTTCTGGCTGACCGGAAGCTGCTCGGGGTACGACACGGCGGGCACGCGGGTACGGCGCGCACCCACCCGCTCCTCGCCCTTGCCGACCTCGGCCTCGATCTCGGCCAGCACGGCGGCCCGCGCCTGAGGCTTGCGGATCTTGCGCGCGCCTTCGAGCCTGCGCCCGAGCCGGTGCGCGTCACGCAGGGACAGCTCGGTCAGGCGGGCGGCGAGCTCCCCGAAGGCGGGGGTGCCGGGGGCGGGGGCAGGGTGCGTAGACATACGCGATCCAGGATCTCATCCCCGGGAAATTACTGGCGAACGGTTTTGTCCCCGGTGGTTCACCTACGAGATCACATACAACAAGACCCCGATCCGAAGATCGGGGTCTGTGCTGTGGCTGGGGCCGGGGTCGAACCGGCGACCTACCGCTTTTCAGGCGGTCGCTCGTACCAACTGAGCTACCCAGCCGCGAGGCTTCCGGGGAAACCTCAGCGGTCCTGACGGGATTTGAACCCGCGGCCTCCACCTTGACAGGGTGGCGAGCACTCCAAACTGCTCCACAGGACCAAGCTTTGTGCACGAACAGTGTCGCACACGGTGTTACGTGCCCCCAACGGGATTCGAACCCGTGCTACCGCCTTGAAAGGGCGGCGTCCTAGGCCGCTAGACGATGAGGGCTATCGGCCCGCCTGGGCGCTTCTCAGCGCGTCGGGGACGTGAGAAGCATATGGGATGCCGGGAGGTATCGCCAAAACGGTTTAGGGGCTGCCCGTGGGCGAGGCCGTGGAGGAGCCCGTGCCCGAACCCGTGGGGGAGGGGGTCGCTCCCGGCTGGTTGTCCTCCGGGAGGTGGCGGCTGACCTCCGCCGTCGTGAGACCGAGGCCGCCGAGTTTGATCTCGTCCCAGGCCTGGAGGCGGCGGGTGTCGCGGTCCATGTAGAGGATCGAGGCCTCGATGGGGTCGGGGTACTTGCCCTCGACGGCCCGCAGCCCGCTGCCGCCCGTCGAGCCCTCGACGCGCAGCCGGGTGCCCTTCTTCATGACCTCCATCTCCTGGTGGTGGAGGTGGCCCGACAGGATCATCGGGACCTCGCCGTCGACCTCCCGGGCCGCCGAGGGTTCGTGGGCGATCGCGAGGTCGACCGGGGTGCCCGCGGCCCGCTGCGCGCGCAGGGCGGCGGCCAGGCGGTCGCCCGCCGCCTCCTGGGACTCGTCGGCCCCGGGGTCGGTGGAGCGGTCCGGGGTGAACTGGGGGTCGCCCATGCCCGCGAAGCGCAGCCCGGCGATCGTCTCCGCCTTGCCGTTGTCGAGGACGTGGACGCCCTTGAGGCCCTCCAGGTAGCGCTGGGTGGTGAGGGAGTCGTGGTTGCCGCGGACCCAGACGTACGGCGCCCCGAGGTCGGGGATCGGGTCGAGGAAGCCGTTCTCCGCCGCCGTGCCGTGATCCATGGTGTCGCCGGAGTCGACGATCACGTCGACCTTGTACTGCTCCACCAGCGAGGCGATGATCTTCCAGCTCGCCGGGTTGAGATGGATGTCGGAGACGTGCAGGACCCGGATGGTGGTCGGGTCCGGCTGATAGGCGGGGAGCGTGGACGTGACGTCGTAGAGCTTCGTCACGTTCGTCACCAGGCGGGCCAACTCCTTCTGGTAGACGTCGAACTCGGTGACGATGCTGCGCGCGTTGCCGACCAGGGAGGGGGCGGAGGAGAGCAGCCCCGAGAACCTGGGCTCCAGGACCGACTCGGGGTTCCAGGTGGCGTACGCCGTGCCGCCGCAGGCCGCCAGGAGGGTCAGGGCCAGTCCGCCGGCCGCGAGGGCCCGGCGGGGGCGGCGGTAGACCGCGAGGCCGAGTGTGGTGGCGCCCAGTACCACGGCCGCGCAGGAGCGCAGGGCGAGGTCGAGGGTGCCGTGCTCGACGTCCGTGGCGACCTCGTCCTGGAGGCCGGACAGCCGCTCGGGGTGGTCGACGAGGGCCTGGGAGCGTTCCGGGTCGAGCTGGTCGACGTTGACGTCGAGGCGGACCGGGGCCTGGTGGCTGTCCAGTTGGAGCGCGCCGAGCGGAGAGACGTTGATCTTCGTGCCGCCGGACAGGGACGGGCGCAGGGTCATCGTGGTGTTCATGGGGCCGACCGGGACCCGGACGTTGCCGACGATCAGCAGACCGAGCCAGGCGCCCATGAGGACGACGGCGACCAGACCGAGGGCGCGGACCCAGGGGTGCGGCGGGTGGACGAGCTCGACGGACGGGTGGGAGCGGCGCCTGCCGTACTGGCGGGCGAGGGCTCGCGAGGGCTTTCGTACGGCGTTCAGGATGCTCCGGAGGGTCAGGACTGCGGCGGGGACGCGGGCCATTGGTCCCGTATGCCCAAGTCCGCCCGCGGATATGCGGGCGCGCTCCTCCCTCTCGTCCGACCGGGTCGTGCCGGAGAATGGGCTTGTGCTGGAAATGACGCGCGAGGAGTTCGAGGAACTGGTGTCCGAGGCGCTGGACCGGATTCCGCCGGAGCTGACGCGGCTGATGGACAACGTCGCGGTGTTCGTCGAGGACGAACCGCCGAAGGACGATCCCGAGCTGCTCGGGCTGTACGAGGGCACTCCGCTGACCGACCGGGGCGAGTGGTACGCCGGGGTGCTGCCGGACCGCATCACGATCTACCGGGGGCCGACGCTGCGGATGTGCGAGACGCGCGAGGACGTCGTCGCGGAGACGGAGGTGACGGTCGTGCACGAGATCGCCCACCACTTCGGGATCGACGACGCCCGGCTGCATGCCCTCGGGTACGGCTGAGCCCGTTTCGAACGGGGCGCGTGTCCTCTTGTGGGCGGCGGGAGTTGGGCAGGTGACTCTTTGACGACCGCCCTCGGAGGTGGCTGCTCGTGCGCCCCTTGTACGTACCCGTCCGTCTGGCCGCCACGGTCATGGCCGTCGCCGCCACCGCGGGCTGCATGAGCGTGGGCGGGGACGACGGAGGCGGCAGCGCGAAGCCGTCGCACTCCGCCGGTGAGCGGGGTGGCGAGGCACCGGACGGGGGGCCGGCGGCCTCGGGCGGTTCCGTGGGGTTCGGCGGGGCGGGCTCGGACGGCAAGCACGGGAAGCACGGCAAGGGCAAGGACGGGGAGGAGTCGGCCTCGCCGTCGGCGTCCGCCTCGGCGGCGGCCGGCGCGTCGGCCTCGGCGGGGGCGAAGCCGAGGCATACGGCCCAGCCGGTGCCCTCGGCGACACGGACCGACCCGGCACCCACCCGTACGCCCGACCCGGAGCCGCCGGCGCCGAGCGAGCCGCCCGCGTCGCCCACGCCGTCACCGCCGCCCGCCGAGCCGTCCTCGTCCGCGCAGCCCGAGACGGGCACGCAGCTGAGCCAGCGGGAGCCGGCGCCCACGGCCGGATCGCCGGTGTGACGGGCTCCGTGAAGGCCCCGAGTGACCTCGGATACATACGAGGGGATCGGTTTGCCTTCGGGGGCGATGGGTGCGTATGGTTATAGATCGTTTGATCATTTGCCCGGCGCCAAAGCAGAAGAGCGCCGTGTGGCGCGTTCTCTCCCTTACCGTGGCTGACCGCATAGAGGCGGTCGTATTGCGAATCACGGAGTTGACGGGCGCGTGCCGACGAGACTCCGGAAGGTTTCGCATACGCATGTCCATTTCCAGTACTGATCACGTCGTCGTGCCCGAGAACGAGGGCACCGAGGACGTCACCGAGGCCACCACTCCCGAAGTCACCTTCGCGAGCCTCGGTCTCCCCGAGGGCGTCGTGCGCAAGCTCGCCCAGAACGGCGTGACCACCCCCTTCCCGATCCAGGCCGCGACCATCCCGGACGCCCTGGCCGGCAAGGACATCCTCGGCCGTGGCCGCACCGGCTCCGGCAAGACCCTCTCCTTCGGTCTGCCGACCCTGGCCCGCCTCTCCGGCGGCCGCACCGAGAAGCACCGGCCGCGCGCCGTCATCCTCACCCCGACCCGTGAGCTCGCGATGCAGGTCGCGGACGCGCTGCAGCCCTACGGCGACCAGCTCGGCCTGAAGATGAAGGTCGTCTGCGGCGGCACGTCCATGAGCAACCAGATCTACGCCCTGGAGCGCGGTGTCGACGTCCTCGTCGCCACTCCGGGCCGGCTGCGCGACCTCATCAACCGCGGCGCCTGCTCCCTCCAGGACATCGAGGTCGCCGTCATCGACGAGGCCGACCAGATGTCCGACCTGGGCTTCCTGCCCGAGGTCACCGAACTGCTCGACCAGGTCCCGGCCGGCGGCCAGCGGATGCTGTTCTCGGCCACGATGGAGAACGAGATCTCCACGCTGGTCAAGCGCTACCTGAGCAACCCGGTCACGCACGAGGTCGACAGCGCCCAGGGCAACGTCACGACCATGTCGCACCACATCCTGATCGTGAAGCCCAAGGACAAGGCGCCGGTCACCGCGGCCATCGCCTCCCGCAAGGGCCGCACCATCATCTTCGTCCGCACCCAGCTGGGCGCGGACCGCATCGCCGAGCAGCTGCGCGAGTCCGGCGTGAAGGCGGACGCGCTGCACGGCGGCATGACCCAGGGCGCGCGCACCCGCACCCTGGCCGACTTCAAGGACGGCTACGTCAACGCGCTCGTCGCGACCGACGTCGCCGCCCGCGGTATCCACGTCGACGGCATCGACCTCGTCCTGAACGTCGACCCCGCCGGCGACCACAAGGACTACCTGCACCGCGCGGGGCGTACCGCTCGCGCCGGCCGCACCGGCACGGTCGTCTCCCTGTCGCTGCCGCACCAGCGTCGGCAGATCTTCCGGCTGATGGAGGACGCGGGCGTCGACGCCGGGCGTCACATCATCAACTCCGGTACGGCCTTCGAGCCCGAGGTCGCCGAGATCACCGGCGCCCGTTCGATGACCGAGGTCCAGTCCGAGTCCGCGGCCAACGCGGCTCAGCAGGCCGAGCGCGAGGTCGCCCAGCTCACCAAGGAGCTGGAGCGGGCGCAGCGCCGCGCGACCGAGCTGCGCGAGGAGGCCGACCGCCTGGTCGCCCGTGCCGCCCGCGAGCGCGGTGAGGACCCGGAGGCGGCGGTCGCCGCGGCCGCCGAGGCAGTCGTGGCGAAGGAGGCGGAGGTTACGGCCGAGGCCGTGGTCGCCGAGCAGCCCGCCGAGCGTCCGGCGTACGAGCAGCCGCGTCAGCGCCGTGACGAGCGGGGCAACTACGAGCGTCGTGACGACCGTCGGGACGACCGTGGTGGCCGTTCCTTCGAGCGTCGTGACGACCGCTCCTCGGGTGGCTTCAACCGCGACCGCCGTGACGGCGAGCGTGGCGGGTTCCGCCGTGACGACCGTCGGGACGACCGCGGTGGCCGTTCCTTCGAGCGTCGTGACGACCGCTCCTCGGGCGGGTTCAACCGTGACCGCCGTGACGACCGCCCCAGTGGTGGCTTCAACCGTGACCGTCGTGACGAGCGTCCCTCGGGCGGCTTCCGCCGTGACGACCGCCCCTCGGGTGGTGGCTTCAACCGCGACCGCCGCGACGACCGCCCCTCGGGTGGCGGGTTCAACCGTGACCGTCGTGACGAGCGTCCCTCCGGCGGCTTCCGTCGCGACGACCGCCCCTCGGGTGGTGGCTTCAACCGCGACCGCCGCGACGAGCGTCCGTCCACCCACCGGGGCAGCGACCGTCCCTTCAACCGTGACCGTCAGGGCGACCGCCCCACCGGCGGCGGTTTCCGCTCCGGCGGCCACGACCGCCCGCACGGCCGTCGTGACGACCGTCCGGCCGGCTCCTCCTTCGGCCGCCGCGACGACAAGCCGCGCTGGAAGCGCAACGGCTGACACAGCGTGAGCTGAGCGAGGGCCCGTACGACTTCGGTCGTGCGGGCCCTTTTCGCATGCGTAATCGACTACCGAAGCCTGTGTGGTGGTTGTTAACATCCGTTGTATCGCGTGGCGGAATGTGGCCGAGGGGGAAGACAAGGCCTGCCGGCGCGCCTTTCTTACTTCCCTGGGGAGGGACCTTGACCCGGCGTGCCCGGATCGCACTCGCTCTTGCCTCGCTGGCCGCTCTGAGCGCCGGCACCCTGACGTCCGCGGGCCCGGCCGCCGCGGACACCACCCCGACGCCGATCGCCACGGACGGCGTGTGGGGCATCGACTACGCGGCCGGCTACCTGACCAGCGTCGAGTACCGGCCCAACGGCGACCAGTACGTGGTCGGGCGGCAGCTCTCGCCCGACGGCTCCACCGTGCTGGAGCAGGCCACCCGCGGATTCGCCGGCACCTACGCCGACGGCACCCATCTGGAGCGGGTGCCGTGCGACGCGGCGGGCGGGTGCGTGCCGCTGCGCTCCACCGGCACGCAGAGCGTCGGCTACTTCCAGGTCGACGAGTACGACAAGGAGCGCGCCCAGATCTGGGGAACTCCGACCAGCTACCACGGGACGGAACCCGCCGTCACCGGCGGCCGGTTCGTGGACGCCACCGGTCGCTACTTCGTCTACGACGCCGCCTCCACCGGCAAGCAGTACGTCGACGCCGTGAACCAGTACCGGGCCGAGGACGTCCGGCTGACCCGTTCCGTCACCGCCGCCTCCGTATGGGGCTCGGCGCTGTGGACGCCGGGCTCCGGCAACGGCGTGGTCACTCAGTACGACCTGGAGGGGAAGAAGACGGTCGCGACCGTCTCCACCGGCGCCCCCTGCACGGTCAAGGAGCTTCAGGTCATCGGCCGTTGGATCTACTGGAACTGCGGTCCCACGGGCACCGCCGGCGTGTACGACCGTACGGCGAAGAAGAACATCAAGGTGCCCTCGGGACCCGCTCTCGTCGGTGACGGCTACCTCGTCCAGCACGACCGGACGGCCGGCAAGCTGATGCTGACGGACTACCACTCCGGTACGGCCGCCGCCGCGCGCGCGATCGCCGACCTGCCGGCCGGCAACACCGCCGACCAGCGGCGACTGACCTGGTCGGTGGACAAGTTCGGCGGGGGCATCGCCTACGTCGACGCCGGCCACACGATCCGGACCGTGCCGAGCGGGGTACCCGCCCAGTCCCTCGGGAAGATCGAGGCGGACCTGGACAACGACTACTTCGACGCCTCGGGCCGCAACAGCGGCAACATGGCCTGGATGAGCACCTGGCAGCTGAACAAGCCGGCCGCCTGGACCTTCACCGTGAAGAACGCCCAGGGCCGCGTCGACCGCACCCTGAGAGGCAGCGGTACGGCGATCGACCTGGCCTGGGACGGGAAGACGGACTCGGGCGCCTACGCGTACAACGGCGTGAAGTCCTGGACGCTGACCGCGACCGCCGCCGACGGCGGGGGCACGTACACGACGAGCGGCAAGGTCGCGCTCAGCGGCGGCCGCCAGGGCCACCACGACATGGGCGGCTACGCCTACGGCGAGCTGGTCACCCTCAACTCCTCGGGCACCCTGAGCCTCCAGTACACCAACGGCGGGGGCAAGTTCGACTGGAAGCAGAACGCGTCCGGCTGGCCCGCCGGCACGGTGGCCGTGCCCTTCGGCGACATGGGCAAGGACCGTTGTGCCGAGATACTGGTCCGGATGCCGAACGGCGAGCTGCGCCGCTACGCGGGCAAGTGCGGCGAGGGCTCGTACGCCCCGGCGAGCAGCCACACCTCCCTCGGCACCGGCTGGAACGCGTACAACGTCCTCACCGCCCCCGGCGACCTGACCGGGGACGGCCGTACCGACCTGCTGGCCCGCAAGGCGTCGACCGGTGACGTCTACCTGTTCGCCAACGACGGCGCGAGCAAGCTCAAGCCGGGCGTGAAGATCCGCAGCTGGGCGACGTACAAGAAGATCGTCGGGGCCGGGGACCTCAACGGCGACGGCTTCGGGGACGTTCTGGTCCAGGACAAGGCCGGGGCGCTGTGGCGCTACGACGGCACCGGCACCGGCCAGGTCAAGGAGCGGGTGAAGGTCTTCTCCACCTGGGGAACCTCCTACAACGTGGTCGTCGGCGTCGGTGACATCACCGGGGACGGCAAGAACGACCTGGTCTCCCGGGACACGGGCGGCAACCTGTACCGCAACAACGGTGACGGCAAGGGCTCGTTCGGGGCGCGCACGAAGATCGCCACCGGCTGGCAGGGCTACAAGGGCCTTTTCTAGAGGGGCACTTCTCGGCCAAGTTGTGACGTGTGTCACGCCCCCGGTGTGGGAATCGCTGGGGGCATGACAGATGACGACATAGCGAGTGGGCTGTCCGACGAAGAACGGCTTGCCCAGCTCGGCTACACGCAGGTCCTTGCCCGCCGCATGTCGGCGTTCTCCAACTACGCGGTCTCCTTCACGATCATCTCGGTCCTGTCGGGGTGTCTGACCCTCTACCTCTTCGGCATGAACACGGGCGGTCCGGCCGTGATCACCTGGGGCTGGGTCGCCGTAGGCCTGATGACGCTGTTCGTCGGCCTGTCGATGGCCGAGATCTGCTCGGCGTACCCGACCTCCGCGGGCCTGTACTTCTGGGCCCACCGCCTGGCCCCGCCCCGGACCGCGGCCGCCTGGGCGTGGTTCACGGGCTGGTTCAACGTGCTGGGCCAGGTGGCGGTGACGGCGGGCATCGACTTCGGCGCCGCGTCCTTCCTCGGGGCCTATCTGAACCTCCAGTTCGACTTCGAGGTGACCCCGGGCCGCACGATCCTCCTCTTCGCCGCGATCCTGATCCTGCACGGCCTCCTCAACACCTTCGGCGTGCGGATCGTCGCGCTGCTGAACAGCGTGAGCGTGTGGTGGCACGTGATCGGCGTGGCGGTCATCGTCGGCGCCCTCACCTTCGCCCCCGACAAGCACCAGTCGGCGTCCTTCGTCTTCGGCGAGTTCGTGAACAACACGGGCTGGGGCAGCGGGGTCTATGTCGTCCTGATCGGCCTCCTGATGGCCCAGTACACCTTCACCGGCTACGACGCCTCGGCCCACATGACCGAGGAGACCCACGACGCCTCCACGGCGGGGCCGAAGGGCATCGTCCAGTCGATCTGGACGTCCTGGATAGCGGGCTTCGTGCTGCTCCTCGGCTTCACGTTCGCGATCCAGTCGTACGACGGAGCCCTGAAGTCCCCGACCGGCGCGCCCCCGGCCCAGATCCTCCTCGACGCGCTCGGCGCCACCGCCGGCAAGCTCCTGCTGCTGGTCGTGATCGGCGCCCAACTGTTCTGCGGGATGGCCTCGGTGACCGCCAACAGCCGCATGATCTACGCCTTCTCACGCGACGGCGCGCTGCCGTTCTCGCACGTCTGGCACACGGTGAGCCCCCGTACCCGGACCCCGGTGGCGGCGGTGTGGCTGGCGGCGGCGGGGGCACTGCTGCTCGGGCTGCCGTACCTGATCAACTACACGGCCTATGCGGCGGTGACGTCCGTCGCGGTGATCGGCCTCTACATCGCCTACGTCATCCCGACGTTGCTGCGGCTGCGCAAGGGTGACGCCTTCGACCGGGGGCCGTGGCACCTGGGCCGCTGGTCGCGTGCGATCGGCGTGGTCTCGGTGGTGTGGGTCGCCGTCATCACCGTGCTGTTCATGCTCCCGCAGGTTTCCCCGGTCACCTGGGAGACCTTCAACTACGCCCCGATCGCCGTCCTGGTCGTCCTCGGTTTCGCCTGGACCTGGTGGGCGGCCTCGGCCCGCCACTGGTTCCTCAACCCCGAGCACGAGCGCACCAAGGCCCGCGAGGCGGCCCGCGCGAACGCGCCCGAACCGGTCGATCCCTGATCTTCCCGCCCGTTCCGTCCGCCCGACGCGGCCGTGTCCCCGATACCCGATCGGAGACACGGCCACGTCCGGCTATGCTCGGGGAGGCAACATCGCCTGGGCCCTTAGCTCAATTGGCAGAGCAGTGGACTTTTAATCCATTGGTTGTGGGTTCGAGTCCCACAGGGCCTACTGGTGGCAGGTGGCGCCCGGGTCGGCTTCGGTCGGGTCGGGCGCCGCTTCGTTTTCGGGTACGGGCACACGCCCCGTTTCTCTACTGCACGCGCCCCTCGCCGGTGTCCGGTGTGTCCTCGTCGGGCAGGTGGACGTCGTTGACCGCGATGTTCACCTCGACGACTTCCAGGCCCGTCATCCGTTCCACGGCCGCGATCACGTTCTCCCGGAGGTCCGCGGTGACGTCGCCGATGCTCATCCCGTACTCCACGACGACCTGAAGGTCGATGGCGGTCTGCTTCTCACCGACCTCGACCTTCACGCCGCGCCCCGCGCTCGGCTGGCCCCCTGGTACCCGGTCCCGCATGGCTCCCACGGTGCGGCTGAAGCCACCGCCCAGCGCGTGGACGCCGGGGACCTCCCGTGCGGCCATCCCGGCTATTTTCTCCACCACCCCGTCCGCGATGGTCGTCTTGCCGCGGGGCTCCGACGCCACCGGTAGTTGAGTGCCCAGGCGAGCGCGGGGTTCGTCCGCGCCGGGCCTCTGCAGAGTTGAACCGTTCGGCTCCGTCATGCGAGCCACCTCCTCGGGCGGTGCGCGGAGTGCCGGCGCGGAGTGCCGTCGGCCGGCTTCACGTGGGTGAGTACCGCGCGTCGCCTCGGACATGCGCGCGCACACGGGTTTTCTCTTCAGTCACGACGGCCCACCGCAGTGGGTTCGGTGGGCGCCTCCGCTGCGACGAGGATCAGGAGCGGGACACAGCATCGATGCCGGGCCGCGGACAGCGTGTGACGTCGGCGCGCCCGGATTGGCCGGGAGAACGGGGGGTACCGGGGTCAGTGCGCGGCGACTGTCCGCTGGGGCGGTCGTACCGCCCCGACCGCCGGCTCAGGAGGCAGACCGTGATCCATGCAGCCGATATCCGCGAGTGGCGCAACTGCAGCGTCGTAGACCCTGAGGGGCACAAGATCGGCGTACTGGAAGCGGTCTACGTCGACACCGCCACCGACGAACCGGCCATGGCCACGGTCCGCACCGGTCTGCCCACCCGCCACCAGCTGACCTTCGTGCCACTCGACGAGGCGACTCTCGGACCCGACTACGTCCGGGTCTCCTATGCCAAGGCACTGGTGAAGAAGGCGCCCTCGCTCGGCCTGGACGACGTACTGCCCGCCGATCAGGAGGAAGCGATCTTCCAGCACTACGACATTCCCTATCGGACGGGCGCGGGCGGCGAGCGCCAACTGGCGCGCCGCTGACCGTCGTTGTCGCCCCGTCACCCGGGGCCCGAGGGAGGGGTTCGCGTCATGGCTCTCTTGCTGTTTCTCGTTCTGGTCGCTGTCGTACTGGGAATCATCGGAGTCGCAGCGGACGGGTTGGGCTATCTGCTGATCATCGGCATCGTGGTCTTCGTGGCCGCGCTGGCCGTCACCGCCGTGCGCTGGTCCCAGCGCTCCCGTCGTCGCCCCATCCGATAGCGCCTGCCGCCCACCGTCACCGTGCCTGTCGGACAGCGGCGACCAGCCACGTCGGCAGCGCGTCCCGGGCTCCGGCATCCGGACCGGCCCGCGTGACCGGCCCGGGTACTCGGTGAGGGCGGTGATCAAGGCGGGAAGCCCGGCGGAGGGAGTCCGGCAGGAGCCGGGTCACCCACGGGGAACCGGGGTCGTCCATGGCACTCGCCTGGCTCCCGCGCGGGTGCGTAAGAGCCTTGTTCCTCCCTACGCCACGGCCCGCAGCGGCCGGAAACCCGCTGGTCGCACGCGCAGAGCGCGGGGCACGCCGGAGTAGAGTGAAGAAGATCCGGTCCGCGGATCCGCGCCCCAGGGGAGCTACGAGGTCGTCATGCAGCCCAAGGAAACACCCTCGGACGGACAGGCGGATGTGCGTATCGTCGCCGACTCACCCGAGGTCGCCCGCCGGGTGGCGGAAGTTCTCCGGCGCTGCTTCGCCGCCACCGAACAGCGCAGCTATCCCTCGGACAGCGCGGGAGGAACGCGCCTCGAGCTCACCGTGGACACCACCCGTGCGGCAGGACCGGCCCGCTCCTGGCTCGAGACCAGCCGTTCCTCGGGCGAGGACGACGGCTGGACGTGAAGGGACCTCCTGAACCGTCCGCTCGGCCTCGGTGAGGAGTAGCGTGAGGTCATCGGGAGTACTTCGCGCACCGGCCCCGACGCCGATGCCGTTCCTGGTGAGCGACGACACCGGACAACTGCCTGCGCGCAGAGGTCCGGGGACGGGTTCGCACGATGTCCGCGACCACCGACCATCCCGCACCGCGCGCCGTGCCCTTCAGGGCACCGACCGCGCGTCTCGCCCTCAAACTCGTGAACGCTTCTCCAGAACGTGCCGAGCTGGACGGTGCCTGGTGGCCCCGCTCACGTGACCTGACCCACGAACTCCCCACGCTGGCCGACGTACTGGACCCGCTGTGGGGACGGATCACCCGTATCGCCGTCAACCCCCGCTACTGGCCGGTAATCCCGCCCAGGATTTTCGTCAACGGCCATACGGTGAAGGTCGGTTGGTTCACTCTGGAGCTGGATCCGCACAAGATCCTGCTGCTTTCCGGAACGTCGGGCCGCTGGGACCTCCTGGTGATTCCCCCCGAGACCGCCGCCCCCTCGGCCGCCCGGCTGATGGCGGCCGCGAGTGCCGGCACCGACCAGCGCTCGACCGCGACCGCTCTCATGACGGCGGAACAGACCGGGCCCACCCCCTCGTCGTACGACGCCGACACCGCACAGGCCGGCCGACTGGTCCTAGGGATGTGACCATCCGTGTCACCGCTCCGGATCACGTGGGCACCGCGTCGACGGTGCCTCTCGGCACGGACCGTGGCCCGACACGAGCCCGCCGCATGGCCCAGGGCCGTGCGGCTCCCGGAACACACGGCGAGGCAATCCGCCCACCCGCCTCACCCGGCCCGGCGAGGGCCCAGCCATCGGACAACAGCGAGGTCGGCATGACCGTTTCACGGACCACCAGGAACCACGCGCAGGCGATGAAGGGCAGGATCACCGAGGAGCTCGGCCGGGTCACCCGCAACAGGCGGCTGCAACGCCGGGGCAGGGCCGACCGCGTGTCCGGAAGCCTGAAGCAGGCCGTCGAGAGGGCCAGGGGCGCCTTCCGGCGGAACGGAGGCAACCCCCGATGACGGACGACCGGACGCGCGCCCGGCAGCCCGCGGGCCGAGCCAGGGTCTTCGCCGGGCGTCGCAGGCCAGGCCCGAGGCCGCTGGTCCCGTCGGGCGGACAGGGCAAGGTTCTCCAGAGCCTGCGGCACGCCCTCAACACCTTCGCCGACGCGCCGCGGGAGGCGCTGGAAGAGGCCGAGAGCGCCTACGACGGAGCCACCGCTCAGCTCGTCAGCGCCCTCGCGGAACGGCGCCGGCTCCTGCGCGCCGGCTGGCAGGGCCGGGATCCCGAGGCACGGTCCGACGAACTCCGGCTCGCGCTGAGGCAGTACCGGGAGATCACCCAGCGACTGCTCCATATCTAGCTGTTCCACATCCAGGCGGCCGGCGCTCCGCGTTGCCGCGGAGCGCGGAGTAGTGTGGACGGTACCGAGGGCACTTCGCACACCGGCTTCCACGCCGGGTCGTTCTCGGCGAGAAATGAAACCCGGGCCGTCGCAGAGACGGCCCGGAGACGGGTCCGCATCATGTCGGCGACCTTGTACCCAGCCCTGCCGCACCTCGAGCCCGTCTCCGCCCCGGCCCCGCGTCTCGCGCTCAAGCCCGACGGATCCGCCCGCGGCCTCCTGGACGGCGCATGGTGGCCCCGGTCCCGGGATCTGCTGCGCGAACTGCCCGCGCTGACCAGCATGGTGGGCCCCTTGTGGGGTCGCATCACCCGCGTCGCGGTCAATCCGGAGCACTGGCCCGTCATCCCCCGCAAGGTTCCCGTGGACGGACACGTCGTCAGGGTCGGCTGGTTCACCCCGGAGATCGACCCGCACAAGCTGCTGCTGCTCTCCTACGGCACCGGGCGCTGGGACCTGCTGGTCATCCCTCCGGAGACCGGGGCGGCGTCGGCGGCCCGGTTGATGGCTGCCGCGTGCGACCTTGACGGCCCGCCCCTGACCGCGAGCGCGCTCATCGCCGCGGACGAGGCCCGGTACGCCGTCACCGACACCTCGCCGGATCCCGGCGAGGCATGGGAGTACGAGGGCGGCGCCTGCGACCGCCTGGTCGTCGGAGTGTGAGGTGGCCATCATGGATGCTTCCCTGACGGCCGGTGCTTTCATCGTCCTCATCGCGGTGGCGGCATACGTGCTCCACCGGCTCAACCTCCAGCACGCCGACAGAATCGCCGTGCACCGGTACGGCGCCGCCCGGCCGGACCCCAGCGGACGCGGCACGCCGCAGCCCCCGACGGGACCGGACCGGCCTGAGGCGCCGACCGTCGGCGAACGACGGGACCACCGCGACGACCGTGCGAGGAGCGGCGGACCGGTCGCGTGAACCGGTACCCGCGCGCACCGATCACGCTGTCCCGCGAGGTCGCCCTGTCCTCCCCCCCCCGCTCCGGGCACGGACCGCCCTCCCGCCTTGTTTTCCGGGTTGTTTTCCGGGGCGGCCTTCGGCTGAGGACCCTCGTCACGCCAGATGGCGGTTAGGGGCCTTCGCCCGCTCCTCGTGCTCGCCCAGCACCACCACGTCCACCCCCGCCGCCGTCAGCGTCCCCGTCCCGTCGGCCCCCGCCACGAAGGTGTCGGGCTCCCGCCACGCGGTCACCACCCGGCGCACCCCCGCGTCCAGGATCAGGCGGGCGCAGGGGGCCGGGCGGGAGGCGCGGTGGGTGCAGGGTTCCAGGCTGGTGTAGACGGTGGCCGTGGCCAGGCGGGGGTCGGCCGGATCGATCTTCGCGAGCGCCGCCTCCTCCGCGTGGACGACCGGGTCGTCGCCCTCCCGGGAGTGGCCGCGCGCCAGCTCCGTGCCGTCGGCCGCCACCACCACCGCGCCCACGCTGAACGCCGTTTGTGAAGGCGGGCACCGTGTCGCCAACTCGCAGGCCAGCGCGAGCCAGTGGTGGTCCGCGCCGGCGGGGACCAGGCCGGTGCCGGGGGCGGTGGGCTCGTAGCGCATCAGGACGACGTCCTCGATACGGCGGGTCTCCACCAGGCGCAGCCGGCCGGACTGGTACGCGCCGGGGCCGAAGAGGCGCGGGGCCTCGGGGCTGCCGACGAAGAGGGGGGCCAGGACGAGCTGCACCTCGTCCGCCAGGCCCTGCTGGAGGAGCTGGGTGTGGATCCGTCCGCCGCCCTCCACCATCAGCCGCTCCACTCCGCGCTCCTCATGCAGATGCTCCAGCAGGCGGCGCCAGTCGAGTTCGGGGCCGAGGGAGACCACGTCGGCCGCCAGGCCCAGCGCGCGGGCCCGCTGCGCGCCCTGGTCCGTCGTGAAGACCAGCTTGTCGCCACCGGTGTGCCAGAAGTTCGCGTCCGGGTCCAGCTCGCCCGAGCCGCTGACCGTGACCTTCAGGGGGTACGGCGGTTTCCCGGCGGCGACCCGGGCCGCGCGGCGCGTCTCGGAGTTCACCAGCAGGCGGGGGTTGTCGGCCCGGATCGTGCCGGCGCCCACGAGGATCGCGTCCACCGAGGCGCGGACCTCGTCCACACGGTCGAAGTCGGCCGGGCCGGACAGGAGGAGGCGGTCGGGGCCGGTGTCGTCGAGGTAGCCGTCGAGGGAGACCGCGGCGGAGAGGAGGACGTAGGGGTGGGGCATCGGGGCGGTCCCTCTCGGAAACGGGTACGGAAGTTTCAGGGGCGGCGAGCTTCAGGGGCGGCGAGCTTCAGGAGTGGCGACTTGGTTCAAGTTTGAAGCAAACCTACACTGGGAGCATGACGACCCGCTGGCTCAGCCCCGACGAGCAGCGAGCCTGGCGCGCCTACATCGCCGCCTCGCTCCTCCTGGAGGACACCATCGACCGGCAGCTCCAGCAGGAGGCCGGCATGCCGCACCTGTACTACTCCATCCTCGCCAACCTCTCCGAGACCTCGGAGCGGCGGCTGCGGATGACCGAGCTCGCCGAGAGGCTGAAGATCACCCGGCCCCGGCTGACGTACGCCGTCGCCCGGCTGGAGAAGGACGGGCTGGTGCGGCGCGAGAGCTGCGAGTCGGACAAGCGCGGCAGCATCGCGGTCCTCACGGACGAGGGTACGGCGGTGCTGGAGCGGACGGCGCCGGGGCACGTCGAGACGGTCCGCACCGCGCTCTTCGACCGGCTCACCCCGGAGCAGGTGGGGCAGCTGGAGGAGATCTTCACCAGCGTCACCGCGGGACTCCAGGGGGAGGACGGGCCCTTCGAGGGGCTCCCGTGGCGCCGGCGGTCGACCCCGCCCTGTTCCTGAGCAACCACGTGTGACGAGCGCCATAAAGCCGTTGCTTCAAATTTAAAGCATGAGGTAGGGTCTCGATCAGTAGAACTGCTTCAAATCTGAAGCAGGCGTGTCCATGGAGCGGAGTACCCGCATGCCCGACCTGCCCGCAGCCACCCAGCGCTCCCGCGTCCGCGTCCCCCTGCGCTTCGGGGACGGCTACCGCGTAGACGCCGAGCTCGTCACCTTCCATGGCCTGGTCGACGGGCAGGAGCACCTCGCCCTCGTTCTCGGCGACCCCGCGCCCGGCACCGTCCCGCTGGTGCGGCTGCACTCCGAGTGCCTCACCGGTGACGTCTTCGGCTCCGCGCGCTGCGACTGCGGCCCGCAGCTTCGCGAGGCGGTCGAGCGCATAGCCGAGCGCGGCGGAGTTCTGCTCTACCTGCGCCAGGAGGGCCGCGGCATCGGCCTCTACAACAAGCTCGACGCGTACGCCCTCCAGGACCAGGGCCTCGACACCTATGCCGCGAACGCCGCGCTGGGCCTGCCCGAGGACGCCCGCGACTACACGGCGGCCGCGCAGATGCTCCAGGCTCTCGGGATCGCCGAGCTCGACCTGCTCTCCAACAACCCCGACAAGGCGGGCCAGTTGCGCGACCTCGGCATCGACGTCGGCAACCGGGTCCCCACCGGCGTCTTCACCACCGCCCACAACGTCCGCTACCTGCGCGCGAAGGTCCTGCAGACCCAGCACACGCTGCCGCTGGGCGAGTTGAGCGAAGTCGGCGTCGGCTGAGCGCGGCGCTTCCGGTGACGGCGAGGGTCGAGGCCGGTCACTGAGCTCCGCCGGGGCTCACTCCTCCGGGACAACCCTGGCGCGAACCACCTCGCGGATGACGTATGCTGGTCACACAACGACGCGGGGTGGAGCAGCTCGGTAGCTCGCTGGGCTCATAACCCAGAGGTCGCAGGTTCAAATCCTGTCCCCGCTACTCAAGGCTCAAGGCTCAGGGCCGGAGTCCAGTTCACTGGACTCCGGCCCTGAGTGTTTTCCCCAGCCGGAAGCCACCCGGCGGCCTTCGTGACGCGGCGTGAGTGGTTGACCGCCCTCCGCATTACAACTGACATACCGTCAATGCCTGTGTGTCGCCTGAGGTGGAGTCAACTCGCCCGTTTTTCGCCGTTCATGGGCCGTAAGTCCTCCGGGATTTCGTTAATGATCAAGAGGAACAGCTTGGAATCGGGTACCCGGGTCTATTAACGTTCGATAACGCAGCGCGGTCGTCCCAGCCGTCACAAGAGACGGCTCCGTGCTCACGCGCCGAATTCCGCAAGGGAACCGGGGAACCACCAACTTGGGGTGAATCGCTCGTACTCCGCCGTGGCAGCACGGCGGGTTTACGCGCGTAGGAGACCTTCCTGCTCCGAACCCGTCAGCTAACCCGGTAGGCGAGAAGGAAGGAAAGGAGCGCGCCCACGTGGCGTCCAACCCGCCTGCCCCCGAGGCGCCGTACGTACCCAGCGACACCCTCGTGTACGGCGGTTACCGCGCCGACGACGAGGCCCCGCTCGGCGAGTGGAACCCGACCGCGGACTCCCTCGCCCCCGTACGAGGCCGGCATCGCGTCGCCAAGCAGCGTGGCGGAGGATTCGCCCGTAGCTCCACCGTTCTGGGCGTCGGTGTCATAGCCGCCGTCAGCGCGGGCGGGATGGCCAGCGCCAACACCGGCAAGCCGCCGGTCTCCATCTCCATGCCCGACCTGGGCTCCGTGAGTTCGCTCATCTCGAACGACACCGACTCCGCCGCGGACGACACGAGCGCCTTCAGCAGCGTCGGCGCCACCACCGCCGACACCGCCAAGGGCACCTCGGACGCCGGTGAGGCGCTGCGCTCGCGCATCCTGGCCCAGGCCGAGGTGCAGCAGGGCCAGCTCGACACCAAGGCCGCCCAGGCCGTCGCGGCCGCCGCCGAGAAGGAGGCCGACGAGGCCGCCGCCAAGGCGGAGAAGGAGGCCCAGGAGAAGGCCACCGCCGCGAAGAAGAAGGCGGAGGAGGCAGCCGCGAAGAAGGCCGAGGCCGCGCGCCTGGCCGAGCTCGCCAAGCAGTACACGCTGCCGACCTCGTCGTACACCATTACGGGGACCTTCGGTCAGGCCGGTTCGCTGTGGTCCTCCGGCTACCACACGGGCCTCGACTTCGCCGCCCCCACGGGCACGCTCATCAAGGCGATCCACAGCGGCACCATCACCCAGGCCGGCTGGGCCGGCGCCTACGGCTACCGCACGATCCTCACCCTCGACGACGGCACCGAGCTGTGGTTCTGCCACCAGTCCTCGATCAGCGTCAGCGTCGGCCAGAAGGTCGGCACCGGTGACGTCATCGGCCGCGTGGGCGCCACCGGCAACGTGACCGGCGCGCACCTGCACCTGGAGGTCCACCCGGGCGGCTCGGCCGACGGGATCGACCCGATGTCGTGGCTGCGCGGCAAGGGGCTCACTCCCTGAGACGCTCCCTGAGGTTCCCGCCGGTGCGCCGGAGCGACTGATTCCGCTTGTTTACGAGGACTTTGCGGCGGTAGCGGAAGACCGGCGCCCGGCACGGGCGTTGACGTACGACATGACTTCTCTTCGCAAGCTCGGCTCCTCCGACCTCGAGGTCTTCCCGCTCACCCTCGGCGGCAACGTCTTCGGCTGGACCGCCGACGAGGCCACGTCCTTCGCCGTCCTCGACGCGTACACCGCGGCCGGCGGCAACTTCGTCGACACGGCCGACTCGTACTCGTCGTGGGCCGAAGGAAACTCCGGCGGCGAGTCCGAGACGGTCATCGGCAAGTGGCTGGCGGCCCGCGGCAACCGCGACGACGTCGTCATCGCCACGAAGGTCAGCCAGCACCCGCAGTTCCCGGGCCTGTCGGGGGCGAACATCAAGGCCGCCGCCGACGCCTCCCTGAAGCGCCTGGGCACCGACCGCATCGACCTGTACTACACCCACTTCGACAAGACCGAGGTGCCGGTCGAGGAGATCATCGGCGCGCTGGACGAGCTGGTGAAGGCGGGCAAGGTGCGGGCGATCGGCGCCTCCAACATCTCCGCCGCGCGGCTCTCGGAGTCCCTCGCCTTCTCCGACCGCGAGGGCCTGGCGCGCTATGTCGCCCTCCAGCCCCACTACAACCTGGTCTCCCGCGACACCTACGAGGGCGAGCTGGAGTCGGTGGCCGCCCGCGCGGGCCTGTCAGCCGTCCCGTACTACGCCCTCGCCTCCGGGTTCCTCACCGGCAAGTACCGCCCGGGCGCGACGGTCGCCAGTCCGCGGGCCGCGGGCGCCGGAAAGCACCTGGACACCGAACGCGGCCGGAAGGTCCTCGCCGCCCTGGACGACATCGCCGAGGCCCACACGGTCCCGGTCGCCACGGTCGCCCTCGCCTGGCTCGCCGCCCAGCCCACGGTCGCGGCCCCGATCGCCTCCGCCCGCACGGTGGAACAGCTGCCGGCGCTCCTCGGGGTGGCGGACCTGACCCTGACGGAGGAGGAGCTGGCCCGCCTGACGGAGGCGTCGGCCTGACCCTCCGCCGCACGGTCTACGTGCGGTACGGGTTGTAGGCGGGGTACGGCACCGTCGGGTGGACCGGGTGGACCGGGTGGATGGGGTGCGTCGGCTGGGCCGGGTGAGCCGGGTGAGCCGGGTGGGCCGGGTATCCGTACACGCCGTACACCGGCCAGGGCGGTGCGGCCACCGGTACCGGCGGTGCTGTCATCCGCGCCGCGTGGTCCAGCGCCGGGCGGGCCACCTCGCGGCGCCGCCACAGCTCGTGCAGCAGCTCCCGCTCCCGTACGACGAAGTCCGCGTTCGCCCGCCCGAGCCGGCCCCGACGTCGTAGGAACGCCAAGGACGTCGCGTACGCCTCGTACTGCGAGACCGCCCGAGCCGCGGCCCGCCCGCCGAACTGCCGCCGCGCGTAGTCCCTCGCCACCCGCCGCGCCCGCATCGAGCCCAGCGCGTACGGCTCGGTCGGCGTCAGCCACCCGGCGACGGCGTATGCAGGCAGCTCCTCGCGCACGGTCCTGAGCTCCCGCTGCCGTGTCCAGATGACCAGCCAGGTCAGCAGCGCGAACGCCGGCACCATGAACATCGCGTACACCGCGAAGAACCCGTACTGCCCGAAGGTCGACGAGCCGTTCCACGTCGCGTGCATGCCCATGGCGAGCAACAGCCCGGACAGCGGGACCAGAACCCGCCGAACGTGCTGGCGTTCCGCCGACAGCGCGGAGATGCCGAAGCCGATGCCGGTGAGGACCGTGAACAGGGGATGCGCGAACGGTGACATCACCACGCGCACGAAGAAGGTCGCGGCGGTGACGGAGGCGATGCCGCCGTCGCCGTTGAGCTGGTCGGTGCCGAAGGCGGTGCCGAGGTAGAGGATGTTCTCGGTGAAGGCGAAACCGGTGGCGGTGACCCCCGCTATCACCACGCCGTCGACGATCCCGGTGAAGTCCCGTCTGCGGAACAGGAAGACGAGCAGAACGGCGGCGGCCTTGGCCGACTCCTCGACGATCGGCGCTATCACGGTCGCGCCGAGGGTGTCCGCGCTGGAGGGGTCGGCGGTCGCCGTCGCTATCCACTTCGTCGCGAAGCTGTTGGCGATGATCGCTATCAGGGCGGCCGCGCAGGCGCCCCAGGCGAAGGCGAACAGCAGATTGCGCCAGGGCCCGGGTTCGACCCGGTCGAGCCAGCGGAACGCGGCTATGAGCAGCGGTACGGGCAGGACGGCGAGCCCGAGTCCGACCAGGAACCCCTGGGTGCCGGTCTGCTGGCGGACCAGGGCGAGGATGACGAGGCCGGACAGTGCGAGGAGCGTGATCAGCGCGCCGTAGCGCACCCATTTCCGCTGCCACCAGTGCGCATGCCGCAGCGCGGTGCCACCGGTGGGGTCACCGGGGTACGTCGGATACGGGGGACAGGTGGCCACAGCATCGACCTTAACGAGACAGAGGCGCCGCCCGCAGGCGGGGCGGGTGCTCAGGCGCCGGTGGGGGACTGGTCGGGTCGGTCGGGTCGGACGCCGTGCTGTACGCGGCGGAACAGCAGGTCGTTCACGACATGTCCCTTCTCCAGTCCCTGCCCCTCGAAACGGGTCAGCGGCCGGAAGTCGGGACGCGCCGCGAAACCGCCACCTGCCTGTGTGTTCTCGAAGTCCGGATGCGTGGTGAGTACGTCGAGCATCTGCTGCGCGTAAGGCTCCCAGTCGGTCGCGCAGTGCACCAGCGCGCCGGGCCGCAGACGGGTCGCGGCCAGGTCCAGGAACTCCGCCTGGATCAGCCGCCGCTTGTGGTGCCGCTTCTTGGGCCAGGGGTCGGGGAAGTAGACGCGCAGCCCGTCGAGCGAGTCCCTGGTGAGCATCTCGCGCAGCAGGATGATGGCGTCGCCGTTGGCGACCCGGACGTTGGACAGCTTCTGCTGCTCGGCGAGGTTGAGCAGGTTGCCCTGCCCCGGAGTGTGCACGTCGACGGCGAGGATGTTGGTGTCGGGGGCCGCGGCGGCCATCTGCGCGGTGGCCTCGCCCATCCCGAACCCGATCTCCAGCACGACGGGGTTGTCGTTTCCGAACAGCTCGCCGAGGTCGATCGTGCGCTGCCCGTCGATGTCGAGGCCCCACGTGGGCCACAGGCGCTGCAACGCGTCCGCCTGCCCCGCCGTCACCCGGCTCCGCCGGGGCTGAAAACTCCGGATCCGCCGCTCGAAGTGCGACCCCGCGGGATCGGCACTGGGCCCGTCGGGAAACCGCGGCTCCCCTTTGGCCCGGGTGTGCCGGACAGGGACACCGGGCACATGCCGAGCGGCCTCGCCGGGGGTGGTGGGCCGGGACCGGGGGGCTTCGGGGGCGTTGAGGAAGTCAGACACAGTGGGGTCGATTTTACGGTGACCTCGGGGAGGAGGCCGCCGAGGGATGTTTGGGGGGCTTGGGTGGGGGTGGAGGTGGGGGAGTCGGGGGCGTCGGGGCGGTACGTGCGGGTGGCGGCGGCTGGGCTGTGGAGTGCGGGGTGCGGGGTGCGGGGTGATGGGCGCTTGGGGCGTCGTGTCTGGGGCGGCTGGGTCCGTCGGGTGCGGGCGGCACGCGTGCGGGGCGAGCACGTCCGGGGGCCTGCCTCGTAGTGCCCGGGCCGCCGGCATGTGGGTCGTCTTGTTCGGGAGGCCGTGGGCGGTGGCTGCGTCTGGGGGCCTGTCCGGGGCCGGCGCGTTTTCGGGCTGCGCCATCCGGGGGTCCTGTCGCGGCCGTCGCGTTCGGGTGGCCGGATCTGGGGTGCCCTGTCCGGGCCGCCGCGTCTGGGCCGCCGCGTCCGGGTGGCCGTGTGCGGGGCTGCGTCCGTCGTGTCCGAGGGGGCTGGGCGCGGGGTGTCGCGTCCGTGACGCCGCGTGCACTGGCTGCCTCTGGTGCGTTGCGACCGGGAGAGCCGCGTCCGGGGTGTCGCGTCCGCGCTGTCACCGGTGAGCGACGGCACGGGTACGCCTCATGTCGAGCGCAGTGCCTCCAGGGCCCGTCGGGCCACCTCCCGTCCGATCGGCAGGGAAGCGGTCGCCGCGGGTGAGGGTGCGTTCAGTACGTGTACCGCACGCGGTCCTTCACGGATCAGGAAGTCGTCCACCAGCGTCCCGTCCCGGAGTACGGCCTGGGCCCGCACGCCGGCGGCCGACGGCACCAGGTCATCCGGGGTGACAGCGGGCAGCAGCCTGCGCACCGCCGTGGTGAACGCTCTTCGGGACACCGAACGCCGCAGCTCACCCGTGCCGTACCGCCAGTGCCGCCGGGCTATCTGCCAGGACCCCGGCCAGGCCAGCGTGGCCCCCAGCTCCCGGGGCCGCACGGTTCTCCAGTCGTACCCCTCCCGGGCCAGCGCCGGGACCGCGTTGGGCCCGATGTGCACCCCGCCGTCGATCCCGCGGGTGAGATGCACCCCGAGGAACGGAAACGCCGGATCCGGCACCGGATACACCAGGCCCCGCACCAGCTCGGGCCGCGCCAGCGTGTAGTACTCGCCCCGGAACGGCACGATCCGCATCCCCGGCTCGTCGCCGGTCAGCCGCGCCACCTCGTCGCAGTGCAGCCCGGCGCAGTTCACCAGCACCCGTGCCCGTACGACGTCTCCGGCGCTCGTCAGCACGGCGACCCCGAGCTCCGGGCGCCGGTCGATCCGGCGCACCTCGGCGCCGTACCGGATCTCCGCGCCCGACGCCTCGGCCAGCTGCCGCGCGACCCCGACGAAGTCGCACACCCCGGTCGTCCCGACGTGTATGGCGGCGAGCCCCTCCACCTCGGGCTCGTACTCCGCGATCTGGGCGGCGCCCAGTTCCCGCACCGGAATGCCGTTCTCCCGGCCGCGCTGCACCAGGCCGTGCAGCCGGGGCAGCTCGCTGCGCTCGGTCGCGACGATCAGCTTGCCGGTGACGGCGTGAGCGATGCCGTACTCCGCGCAGAACTTGACCATCTCGGCGGCGCCCCGCACCGCGTACCGCGCCTTGAGCGACCCCGGCTTGTAGTAGATCCCGCTGTGGATCACCCCGCTGTTCCGCCCGGTCTGATGCCGGGCGGGCCCCGCCTCCTTCTCCAGCACGACGACCCGAGTGCCGGGCGCGCCGCGCGTGATCGCGTACGCCGTGGACAACCCGACGATGCCCCCACCGATCACGAGCACGTCACAGTCGTAAGCGATCCCGGACAGCACCTGCACCACCTCCCACCCCCGATAGTGCACTGCACCACTGACAGTCACTTCAAACGCTGGGGGCGGTGCCGCCGTCCGGGGCTCAGGCCGGAGCCATCAGCAGCGGCCGGGCCCGCTCCCGTAGCTCCACCACCCGGGGCTCGTCCCCGTAGGGCTCCAGCCGGTGCAGCAGGTCCTTCACGTACTCGGTGGTACGGGCCGAGGAGATGCGCCCCGCGACCTCCACCGCCCGCACGCCCTGCTCGCACGCCGCGTCGAGGTTGCCCGACTCGAGCTCGGCGACCGCGGAGACGACGAGCCGCAGCCCGTGCGAGCGTACGAACTCCTCCGTCGGCTGTGACAGCGCCTGCTCCGTGAAGCGGCGGACCTGACGCGGTGCCTTCAGATCGCGGTAGCACTCGGCCGCGTCGGCGGCGAAGCGGTCGTACGAGTAGAAGCCGAGCCAGGACGGATCGTTGTCCCCCTCCCGGGACCGCTCCAGCCACCCCTCGGCCGCCTTGAGCGCCGCTCCGGCCGCGGCGGCGTCACCCGCACGCGCGTGTGCCCGCGCCTCGACGAGCCGGAAGAAGCTCATGGTGCGGGCGGTCGCCAGCCCCCGGTTGCGCTCCAGCGCGGCCTGCGCGAGATCGACGCCCTCGTCACCGAAGCCCCGGTAGGTCGCCTGCAACGACATCGACGCCAGCACATAGCCGCCGAGGGGGACGTCGGCGGCCGCGCGTGCCAGCCGCAGCGCCTGGATGTAGTACCGCTGCGCCGCTTCCTGCTGGCCGGTGTCGAAGGCCATCCAGCCCGCGAGCCGGGTGAGTTCGGCGGAGGCGCCGAACAGGGCGCGGCCCACCTCGTCGGAGTACGCGCCGAGCAGCAGCGGTGCCGCCTCCACTCGTAAGCACTCCGGCACCATGGACGAACGCCAGTCGCCGCCTCCGTACTTGGAGTCCCAGCGCCTGGCGTCCTCGGCGGCCTCCCGCAGCTTCTGCACATCGCTGTGGCCGACTTTGAGCGGTGCGCCGGAGCCCTCGGAGTGGTTCACTTCGCGCGCGACCGAGCTGTCGGCCGGGGTTATCAGCCACCGCGAGGCGGGCGTTGCGTATGCGCTCACTGCGAAGGAACCGGCGAGGGACTGCCAGATGCCGCCCGCGCCGGACCGGCGCCCTGCGAGGTCCAGGCGGTAGAGCTCGGTGGCCGACCTGACGGCCTGTCCGACGTCCCTGGGGAAGGCGAGGCCCACCTCCGGCGCGGGATCCGCGTCCGCCAGGCCGATCTCGTGGAGCGGCACCGGTCGGCCGAGCTTCTGGCCGATGGCGGCCGCGATGAGGTGCGGCGCCGCACCCTGCGGAACCATCCCCTTCGACACCCAGCGCGCCACCGACGTCTTGTCGTAGCGAAGAGTCAACCCGCGTTGAGCGCCAAGATCGTTGACGCGACGCGCGAGTCCTGCGTTGCTGATTCCCGCGAGGGCGAGAACGGCGCCGAGTTTTTCGTTCGGCCCGCGTTGCTCCCTGGACATGCGCCACCCCTCGACACAGACGGCTGCCGCGCTGGCATAACCACGCGGCATTCGTAAACCCAGCGTAGTTCGCCGCATCCCAAGCGTTAAGGGGCATTGTTCCGGATGGCGGGATTGTGGTCCGTACTGAAGTGCGGGTCCGATACGCGCAGTTGCGTCGTGCTCCTGTTGTGTGGCCGTGCGCCCGTGCGTGCGCTCTTCTCCGGCCACCGGGGGAGCGCTTCCATGGATGATGCGTGGGTCGGCCCGCTGTACTGGATCCAGTGGGCTGGGGGACACCGCCGCCTACATCCCCGCGGGCGGCGGAACGGCCCGGGGGGCGAAGTGGCGTCTCCCGGGCTGCGCGCCTGTGGTGCGGCGCGCGGACTGTGCACGGAGCGTGCGCGAGCCTGCCCCCATGTCGCCGATTTGGCCGAAAACCGACCCCCGTCTTCGTGGGTGATCAGCCCTCCTACCATGGCAGTTGAGGGCGCGTTGGGCGTTTTTGGGGAGCGTATCGGGGGCGCATTCGCGTCGCACATCCCTTGCCTCACACGGGTGTTCGCAGGCGTACGCGGGTGTCCCCAGGGGTGCGTTCCCCGCATCTCAACAGGCTCCACCGGCCCTCCGGCATGCTTCCTTCATGGCAGCATGGTGACCGGTTCGAACGGTGCACTGGTTGTCCACAGCCTGTGGAGGCGTCGATGCGGTGGTTGGTGGGATGGAGCAGCACCGCCGCGGGCGTGTCCCAGATCGGTGCGGCGGGGGCGACCGGAAACGACGGCGAGACCGTGCACCCGGTGGGGTCCCACCTCCTGTGGGGTGACCCTGATCCGCTGTGGGCGGTCGGCGACTGGCGGCCCGACGAGGTGCGCGTGGTCACGGTCGACGCGCAGACCCGGATCGCGGTCCTCGGCACCTGCGGAGCCTCCGACGAACAACTGCGGGTCGGGCTGCTCGCCGCACGCGGAGGGGCACTTCGGCATCTGACGGCCTGGTCGGGGGCGTACACGGCGGTGGTCCAGGTGGGCCGCCGGATCACCGTGGGCGGCGATCTGGCGGGCGCCCGGCCGGTGTTCTACACGCCCTGGGCCGGCGGCACGGCCTACGCGACCGCGGCCCTGCCCCTCGCCGACCTCATCGAGGCCAACCTCGACTTCGGGCACCTCGCGGCGCTGCTCGCCGCCCCCGACGTACCGGCCGCGCTCCACGACTCCACGCCCTACGAGGGCGTACGGCGCATTCCGCCGGGGCACGCGCTGATCCTGCGCAACGGCGCCCGCGAGATCGCCGGCTACGACCCCGTCGCCTCCCTCGCGGTCGCCGCGCCCACCGCCGACGCGGACAGTGCGGTGGACGGGGTGCGCGACGCGCTCGTCGACGCGGTGCGCGCCCGGCTGTCCGCGCCCCGGCACGTGCCCGACATCGACCCCGGCCCGGTGCCCGGCATGGGACCCGCCGCACGGCGTGCCGCGCGCGGGATGCCGGTGCCCGGGATCGGGGCCGACCTGTCCGGGGGGCCCGCGTCGGGGACGCTCGCCCTGCTGGCCGCCGGGCTGCCGGGGATGCCGGGGACCGTCCTCGGACACGGCACCGGGGCCGGTGAGCGGCTGCTCGCGGTCACCTTCAACGACCTCGCCGTGGGCGGCCGGGAGGCCGAACTGGAGCGGGCGGGAACGCTCGCGGCCAATCCGCGGCTGCACCACGTGGTCGTGACCGGCGGCGAGGAAACGCTTCCGTACGCCGAGCTGGACGGGCCCCTGACGGACGAACCCGGACCCTGTCTGGTGACGGCGGCGCGGCACCGGGCGCGGCTCGCCGCGGGCAGCGCCGACCACTTCACGGGCTACGGGGCCCGGCAGGTGCTGGACGCGCATCCGGCGCGCCTCGCGGATTTGCTGATGGACCGCAAGCGGCGTCATCTGGTCCGGCCGGTGGCCGCCCTGACCAAGGCGGACGGTTCCGTGCTCGTCCCCGCGCGCGTGTACGGCGCCGCGCGGCGGCTGGCCCGTACGCCGTACCGGGTCGGTCTTGAGGTGCTGGCCGAACGGCTCATGCAGCGGCGGTTCGAAGAGCCCGGGGGTGCGGTGGGGGCGTCTCTCGCCGCGCTCACCTGGGCCAGACCCGGGCCCGCGGCGCGGTGGCTGACGGGAGAGGCGCTCGCTGAAGTATCGGTTCGCCTCCAGGGGGCCACGCATCGTTCCGGGGTCGGTCCCGGGCAGCATCCCGGTGACTTCCGCGCGCGTGCGGCGCTCGCGCGTCACGCGTCGGATCTGCGCGTCCTGGAGCAGGCCGTGGAGATCCGCTCCCAGCGGCTGCACGCGCCGTTCCTGGACAACCAGGTGGTGCGTGCCTGCCGTGCCCTCCCCGAGGCGCTGCGGGTCCGGCCCGGGGCCCGTGCGGAGATCCTCCGTACGGTTCTGGAGGGCGCCGGCGTCTCCGAGCTTCCGCCGGGCTGGGGTGCCCCGTCCCACGCCTCCTCGGCCGCGGCGACCCGTACGGGGCTGCGGGTGGCGGCGGACTCCCTGATGTCCCTGTTCGGCACGCCGTTGCTGGCGCAGGCGGGGCTGGTGGAGGCCCGGGTGGTCCGCAAGGCGCTCCGTGCGGCGGCGGAGGGCGAGCCGCTGCCGTTGGACGGGCTGGCGGACCTGGTCTCGCTGGAACTGTGGCTGGGACGGCTGCTGGCCCGCCGGGGGACGTGCTGGACGGGGACGCCGGCACGCGCGCGGGCGGTGCCGGCGGGGATTCGGCCGCGGCGGGGGGCGTTGGGAGCGGGGGCCTCCGGCGGTTGAGCGGGTGTCTTGTGCGGGTGTGGTGGGGGCGGGCGTTTTTGCGCAGTTCCCCGCGCCCCTGATGCCTGCGGCGGCCTGTGCGGCCCCGGTGGGGGCGGGTGTAGCGCGTGCGGTGTGTTGTGGGTCGGGGCCGGGGTGGGGGGTATCCGTCCTCGGTCCGGCGGCTCGGTCCCTTTGAGCAGGGCCCGGTGCCGGACGCCGGCCGCTGCGGGCGGACACCCCCCACCCCGTCCCCTTCCCGCCGTACGCGGCCAACGGCCCACCGTGGCGCACGGTTCGGCGAACGGCCCGTCGTGGCGCGCGAGGGGTGAGAAACGGCCCGTCCTGGCGCAGGGCGACTGCGGCTCCCTAGGGGCGCGGGGAACTGCGCGACCAGCCCCCACCGACCCGCACCCGCCCGACAACCGTCGCTGGGCGGACGGCCCGTCCTAAGCCCGGGGCGACTGCAACCCCCTAGGGGCGCGGGGAACTGCGCGACCAGCCCCCACCTGCCTGCACCCGCCCCACAACCGAACCCGGCACCCCCATAGGCGCCCGGCCCCGCAAATCACGCAGTCGATCTCCGGAAGCCGGTGACAATGAACCCGTGCGGTACAGAATCCTGGGTGTGACCGAGGCGGCGGACGATCACGGCGCCGGCATACCCCTCGGCGGCCCCCGCGTCCGCACCCTGCTCGCCGCCCTCGCCCTGCGTCCCGGCCGTACCGTGAGTTCAGAGGTCCTGATCGACGAGGTGTGGGGGGAGGATCCGCCGCAGGATGCCCCGGCTGCTCTCCAGGCCCTCGTCGGCCGTCTCCGTCGTGCCGTCGGGAAGGAGGCGATCGTGTCCGGGCCGGGCGGCTATCGGCTGGCCGGTGCCGAGGACGACGTGGATCTGTATGTCTTCGAGCGCCTCGTACGGCAGGGGACCGCCGCATTGGCACGCGGGGACGCACGGACAGCCGCGCAGGACCTCGTCGCGGCACTGGCCCTGTGGCGCGGTGACGCCCTCGCCGACCTTCCCGACCGCACCGCCGCGACCCGTCCCGAGGCCCTGCGGATGGAGGCCACCCGGGCGCGGATCGAGGCGGAGCTGCTGCTCGGCCGGGCCCAGGACGTCGTACCGGAGCTGAAGGAGCTGACGGCGGCGCATCCGTACGACGAGCCGCTGCACGTTCTGCTCATTCGCGCCCTGCGCGACGGTGGTCGGGGGGCCGATGCCCTCGCCGCGTACGAGACCGCCCGCCGCGCTCTCGCCGACGGCCTCGGCACCGATCCGGGCCCGGAGCTGCGGGACCTGCACGGCGAGCTGCTGACGGCCCCCCTCGGTCGCCCCCGTGCCGAACGCACCGGCAACATCCGTCCGCGCCTTACCTCTTTCGTGGGCCGGGAACCCGAACTCGACGCCATCCGTTCCGAAGTGCACAGGGCCCGCCTCGTCACCCTCACCGGACCGGGCGGATCCGGAAAGACCCGTCTCGCCGAGGAAGCCGCCGCCGGGCTCCCGCAGGCGTGGCTCGTCGAGCTCGCCCCGCTCGACCGGCCGGAGGCGGTGCCCGGCGCGGTGGTCAGCGCGCTCGGTCTGCGCGAGACCGTGCTCATGACCACCGAACTGACGGCCCCGCAGGACGACCCGCTCGCCCTGCTCGTCGAGTACTGCGCACCGCGCAGCCAGCTCCTGATCCTTGACAACTGCGAACATGTCATCGAGGCGGCGGCCCACCTCGCGGAGACCCTCCTCACCCGCTGCCCGGGGCTCACCGTCCTCGCCACCAGCCGTGAACCCCTGGGCGTGCCGGGCGAGTCCGTGCGCCCGGTCGAGCCCCTTCTCCCCGAGCAGGCCCACCGCCTCTTCGCCGAGCGCGCCGCCGCCGTCCGCCCCGACGCGGACGCCGTGCTCGCCGACCAGGAGGCCGTCGGCGAGATCTGCCGACGCCTCGACGGACTGCCGCTCGCCATCGAGCTCGCGGCGGCCCGGCTGCGTCTGCTCACCCCTCGGCAGATCGCCGACCGCCTCGACGACCGCTTCCGCCTCCTGACCTCCGGAAGCCGTACCGTCCTGCCCCGCCAGCAGACCCTGCGGGCCGTCGTCGACTGGTCCTGGGAGCTGCTCGACGAGCGGGAGCGGACCCTGTTGCGCGAGGTGTCGGTGTTCGCGGGCGGCTGGGAGCTGGAGGCGGCGGAGGCGGTGTGCACCGGGCCGGCCGCGGAGCTCCTCGGCGCGCTCGTGGACAAGTCGCTGATCGTGGCCACCCCGAGCGGGCGGGACGGCTCCGACGGCATGCGCTACCGCATGCTGGAGACCATCCACGAGTACGCCGTCGAACGCGCCGCCGAGTGCCCCGAGCTGCGTGCCGCCGCCGAGCTCCGGCACCGAGCGTGGGTGCGCGCGCTCGTCGAGGAGGCCGAGCCGCAGCTGCGTTCGGCCGGTCAACTGCCGTGGATCTCCCGCCTGGAGACCGAGCTGGACAACATCCGCGCCGCCATGGACCGCACGCTCACCGCGGGCGACGAGACACAGGCCGGTGCCGTGGTCCTCGCCATGGGCTGGTTCTGGTGGCTGCGCAACTACCGTCGCGAGGGCATGACCTGGGTGGAAAGGGTGCTGCGGCTCGGGGTGGCCCTGGACAGGGCGGCCGGGACGGACCGGCACCGGGCACCGTCCGAGGCTGAGGCCGACGACCCGATGGACGTGTACCTCGCCGTCGCGCACACCGAGACGCACCACCCCGCTCACCGCCCGCGCATGAACCTCCGGATGCTCCACCTCTTCCTCATGGCCGAGACAGAGCCCATGGACGGCGACCTGGACCCCCGCCTGCGCCGCTATGTGCAACTGGTTCGGGGCCACTTCGCGCAGGGCGGCCCCGACGCCGCCCGCCTCCCCGGCATCGTCTGGCCCGTGATCGGCCTCACGTTGAAGGACCCGGTGGACATCCGCCCCCTGATGGACACGTCCGTCGCCCACTGCCGGGCCCACGGCGACGACTGGGCCGTGGCCGTCGCCCTGATGCTCCGCACTCACATGGCGGTCGACTCCCCGGGTGGCATGACCGGTGTCGACGAGGACCTGGAAGAACTCCGCGTCCTCAGCCGCCGCGCGGGCGACCGCTGGATCCGCGCCCAGGTCAGCAGCGCGGCGGGCGAGGCGGCCATGGCCCGCGGTCGTCCCGCCGAGGCCAGGCAGGAGTACGAGGAGGCGCTGCGCCTCGCCCACGAGGTGGGGGCGTACGCCGAGACGCCGTTCCTCGTCGCCCGGCTCGCCGAGGTCGCCTACCGCACCGGGGACCGCTCCACCGCGCTGACCACCCTGGACGAGGCGAGCGCCATCGGGGACCAGTACGGCGTTCCGGAGACCCGGGCGTTCGTCAAGCTGATGCGGGCGCACATCGCGTTGGAGGACAAGGACATCGCCCGAGCGAGCGAGTTGGTCGACTCGGTTCGCGGAGAGATCGGTCAGGCACCCACGCCACCCCAGTTCACGGTGATGCTGAACTCGATCGCCGCGATGGTGACGGCCGCCGAGTCGGGCCCCGAGCACGGGCTGCCCCTACTCGTGGACACCGTCCGAGAGGCGATCGAGAAGCGCTGTTCCGACGTGGTCGTGGCGACGCTCGTGGACAGCGTGGCGGTCCTGCTCTGCGACCTCGGCGACGTCCCGCGGGCGGTCCGGCTGCTCGCCGCCGCCGAGCGGTGGCGCGGTGGCGACCCGCGTCCCCATCCCGAGCGCGTCGAGGTGGAGCGCGCCCAGGCCGATGCCCGTACCGGCCTGGGACCCGTGCGCTACGCGGCGGAACACACCCGGGGCACGGCCCTCACCCCGGACGCGGCCCTCGCCGAGCTCGACGAGGTGGTGCGGGCCCGGCGCGTCATGAACACCTGAACTTCGACTCCGCCCAGTCCGCGAGCATCAGGTCGTCGAAGGGGCTGTGCGGCTCGACCACCAGCCGTACGGTCCGGTGCCCGGCGAGGTTCACATGGACGGGCACGGCCGGGTCGCCGCCCTTCACGAGCCCGGACCTCCACAGCCGGACCCCGTCGGCGTACACGGAGAAGGAGACCTTGCCGAGGCCCAGCGTCATGTCGTCGACGCCGACCATCGCGTCGTAGGCGGAGCAGGTTCGGTTGAGGTCGATCGTGACGGAGGAGCGGCCGTGCACGGTGACGCCGTGGGCGTACCGGTGGTCGGCGACCGAGACGCCGTACCGCTGCCACACCCAACTGCTCTCGCCGATCCGCATCTCGGGCCCGCTGCCGTCGCCGGAGACGTCGTAGGCCAGCTCGCTCCACTGGTACACGGCCGGCGGGGGAGCCGGCGTCGGTGTGGGGGTGGGGGTGGGCTTGGGCTTCGGGGGCGGTGTCGGTTTCGGGGTGGGGGTCGGCGTAGGCGTCGGGGTGGACTTCGGAGGTGGTGTGGACGTGGGTGTTGTCGGGGACGGGGAGGGGGACGAGGACTGGGTGGCCGCGACGGGAATCATCGGAGGCGCCGGATCGGGCCCCTTCGGGGAAGGCGTCGGGTCGGCGGGGTCGGCGGGCTCGACCACGGGCGCGGACGCGGGCGGCTTGGCGTCCGGCTTCCTCGCCGGGCTGTCGTCGCCGATCAGCGCGAGCGCCACCGCGGCGGCGGCCACGGCGACCACACCGGCCGCGATACCCGCCTTCACCGGTGCGCCCAGCCCCTCCGAGGCCGCGGCCCCGCCCGCGCCCGACCCGCCCGAGGAGCCTCCGCTCGCCGTGGCGGCCGCGCCCGCGGCACCGGCCGCTCTCGCCCCGCCCGCGACGAGTCCGACGGCCTTGGCGTACCCGGCGGCCCCGAACCAGCCGATGACCGCGAGCGGTACGACGGCGGGGATGCCACCGGCGACTTCCTTGATCTGGCCTGCGGCCAGCCGGCACTTGGCGCACTCCTCCAGGTGCTTGCGCAGACCCCTTTCGGCACGGGTGCGCAGGCTGCCGCGGGCGTAGGCGCCGAGCCGGTCGGCGTAGCGGGCGCACTCCTCGTCGGTGGCCAGGGCCGTGCTGACGTGAGCCTGGAGGTAGGCCTGCTTGAGGCCCTCGCGGGCGCGGCTGGCCAGCACGCGCGTGCCGTTGGCGTCGAGCCCGAACAGGGTGGCGACCTCGCTCGGCGACTCGTCCTCGACCTCGGTGTGCCACAGCACGGCCTGCCAGCGCTCGGGCAGCGACCGGAAGGCCTGCATGGCCATGGACTGCTCGGCCACATGCATCGCGCGCACGTCCGCGCCGAGGTCCCGCGTGTCGTCGTCGGAGATCTCGGAGGTGCGCGCGGCCTGGGCGGCGAACACGGCGAAGTCGTCGACGAGCTGCTCCCGCTTCGCCGATTTCGTCCAGCCGGCCGCGACCCGGCGAACGCTGGTGAGCAGATAGGCGCGTACGGCGTGCTCGGGGCCGTGGCCGCCGCGGACGGCCTGGAGCATGCGGGCGAAGACCTCGGCGGTGAGGTCGTCGGCGGTGTGGGCGTCGCGGCAGCAGGTGCGGGCGTAGCGGCGCACCGCGCCCGCGTGGCGGCGGTAGAGCGCCTCGTAGGCCGTGTCGTCGCCGGAGCGCATGCGCTCGATCAGGTCGGCGTCGGACGGGGGCGTGTCCCTGGGCGGCGGCGGGACGCTGCCGTCCTCGCGCCGGTCGCGCTGCGCCGGGACGCTGCCTTCGACGGGTTCGCCGGCCTGGGCCGGGATGCCGCCCTGCGGGATGCCCGCGCGGCTCCCCTGGCCCGGCACCTGTGGAGTGCCACCGGCTTTCCCGTCGCCCTCACCGAGGGGTTCGTTCCGCCCGTCAACGCTCATCGCGGAATGCCCCCGCCGCCGGCCCAACCAGTCCCCAACACCGGGTCAGAGTGCCATATTGGCTTTTGGTCAGTGCCCTGCGGTACGACGCATCCACTCATCCGTGGGGACTTCCCGCACAGCAGTACTGAGCATCACCCGCATGGGGAAGACTCAACTGTCACGGCTGGTGCAGGAGTTGGTTCACGCTCCCGAAAAACACCGGAATGTTCCGGGGCGCGGCCGGCAGCCGACCGCACCCCGTTATCACCCTTTCGAGTCACATCGGCCGGGACCGAAGCCCCTCCAGCAGGATGTCCAGCAGCCGTGCCGAGGCCGCCGCCTGCTGCGCCGCGTCCGGCAGCGAGGGCGCCGCGGTCGCGATCACCAGCAGGACGTCCGACACCGAGACGTCGGTCCGCAGCTCACCGGCCGCTCGCGCCCGGTCCACGAGCTGGCCCACGACCTCCAGCAGCGCCGCGGCCCCGGCATCGTCGGCGGAGACCAGCGGGGCCTCCTCCGGCACCAGCCGCAGCTCCCCGGCGCCCGGGGTCGTCCGCTGCTGCGGCACCCGCGTCGCGTCGTAGCCGTCGGAGACCTCGTCGGCGACCCCGACCCGCAGGACCTGCGGCGGCAGCAGCCGCCCGGCACCGGACGCGACCGACGTGCGCAGGAAGCGCGACAGCGCCGACCACGGCTCGTCCTCCTGACCGAGCGCCGCCCGCGCCTGGTCGGTCAGCCGGGAGGTCTCCTCCTCGGCTATCCGCCGGACCAGGACGTCCTTGCTCGGGAAGCGCCGGTACACCGTGCCGACCCCGACCCGGGCGCGCCGCGCCACGTCCTCCATCGGCGCGCCGTAACCCAGCTCGCCGAAGACCTCGCGCGCCGCGCGCAGTACGTGTTCCAGGTTGCGCTGTGCGTCCACGCGCAGCGGGGCCGAACGCGATCCGTCCCGTCCGTTGCCCGCCGCGCTCATCGTCGTACCCATCGCGCCGCCCATCGCCCCGCCACCGGGTGCGATGGCGGACGCGGTAGACCAATGAGAGTCCTGAATGTGCATAAATTATCCCCCGGTAATGACGTCTCCCCCCGGAGACTCTCCCCGCCATCGAAAGCCGGAGCGTGCGGAACAAGCCCGTTTCGCGAGTCCGCCCGTCGCGGACCCGGAGCGCATCCCCCTACACCCCGTCGACACACGAACATAGTTGAGTGGGGGTCAATTCAGAAGGGGCAGGTTCCGCACGGAGCGCCCCCCGATCGGAGTACGGGCGGCAAACGCCCCGATTGCACCCCCTCCGCCCGCCCGGCGCACACCCGTTGACCTGCGAGACTTCCGCGCTCTCCGACGATTCGGCCGCCCCGGCGCGCCGACGACTTCCGGTCACACAATTTGTCGAGGCTGTGGACAAACTCAAGCGGCGGGTGCGTCATGGGATGGTGAAGGAACGTGCGCGCATTCTGGTTGTCGGCGGTGGCTACGTCGGGATGTACACGGCTCTGCGTCTGCAGCGGAAGCTGAAACGGGAGCTCGACGGGGGCGGAGTCGAGATCACGGTCGTCACGCCCGACCCGTACATGACCTATCAGCCGTTCCTGCCCGAGGCAGCCGCCGGATCCATCTCTCCGCGCCATGTCGTCGTACCGCTGCGCCGCGTCCTCGACCGCTGCCGCATCATCGTCGGCGAGGTCACCGCGATCGACCACGCCAAGCGCACGGCCTCCGTCACCACGCTCGCCACCGAGGAGGAGCGCACGGGCGGCGAACAGCTGTCCTACGACGAACTCGTCCTCGCCCCGGGTTCGATCGCGCGCACGCTGCCGATCCCCGGACTCGCCGACCACGGCATCGGGTTCAAGACGGTCGAGGAGGCCATCGGCCTGCGCAACCACGTCATCGAGCAGATGGACATCGCCTCCTCCACCCGCGACCCCGCGATCCGCGACGCGGCCCTCACCTTCGTCTTCGTCGGCGGCGGCTACGCGGGCGTGGAGGCGCTCGGCGAGCTGGAGGACATGGCCCGCTACACCGCGCGCTACTACCACAACGTCCGTCCCGAGGACATGAAGTGGATCCTCGTCGAGGCCTCCGACCGCATCCTGCCCGAGGTCGGCGAGGACATGGGCCGCTACACGGTCAGCGAACTGCGCCGCCGCAACATCGACGTACGGCTGAACACCCGCCTGGAGTCCTGCGTGGACCGCGTCGCCGTCCTCAGCGACGGCAACCGCTTTCCCACGCGTACGGTCGTGTGGACCGCCGGCGTGAAACCCAGTCCGCTCCTCGCCGCCACCGATCTTCCGCTCAATGAGCGAGGTCGGCTGAAATGCACCCCCCAGCTCACGGTCGAGGGCACCACGCACGCGTGGGCGGCCGGAGACGCGGCCGCCGTCCCCGACGTCACCGCCGAGGAGCCCGGCAAGGAGACGGCCCCCAACGCCCAGCACGCCGTCCGCCAGGCCAGGGTCCTCGGCGACAACATCGCGCACGCGCTGCGCGGCGAGCCTCTGGAGACGTACTCCCACAAGTACGTCGGCTCGGTGGCCTCCCTTGGCCTCCACAAGGGGGTCGCGTACGTCTACGGACGGAAACTGAAGGGCTACCCTGCCTGGTTCATGCACCGCGTCTACCACCTCAGCAGGGTTCCCACCTTCAACCGCAAGGCCCGTGTCCTGGCCGAATGGATCCTGTCGGGGCTCTTCAAGAGGGAGATCGTCTCGCTCGGTTCACTCGAACATCCCCGAGCGGAGTTCGAACTCGCGGCCGGTGGAAAGCATCCTCACAACCCGACGAACGACCCGAAGGGGTCGTCCTGACCGGACCGAGGAACTCCACGGACCGCCCCGGCGTCTGACGAATGTCGACCCGGTCGGTCACCCTGCCAGACTGGTGCCCGACTTCGGACGGGCAGCCGCCCGCCCCTCGAACCAAGAGGTTTTGCCACCGTGCTGCACCCCCGGGCTGCCGTCCCCAGCCCCCCGGCCGGGCCCGGAGCCGGCCCGAAGACGCCGAAGACGACGACACGAGGCAAGGATTCGTGAACTTCACGCGCTGGAGCGCCCGCCTCCCCGGAACGCAGCGCCGCGCGGCAGCGCGGACCGACGACCTGGTCACCCAGGACCGACTGAGCGAAGGTGCCGTCCCCGCGGCCCGCGCCGAACAACTGACCGTGCCGGCCCCCGTCGTCGACGAGCTCCCCGTCCGCGAAGTCCTCGACCGTGTCCCCGCCCTCGTCGCCCTCGTCCACGGCCCCGACCACCGCCTCGCCTACGTCAACGACGCCTATGTGGTCGCCTTCGGCCTGCGCCCCACGGGCGAACCGGCCCGCCAGGCCCTCCCGGAGCTGGAGGAGATCGGCCTGCTCCCGCTCCTCGACCAGGTCCTGCGCAGCGGCAAGCCGCGCACGGTCAAGTCCCGCAAAGCCCCCGACGGCCGCTCCTACACCTTCACCTGCACCCCGGTGAGCCAAGGAGACGGGGGTGGCGGCGGTGGCGGTGTCCTCGTATTCGCGACCGATGTCACCGATCACGCCGAGGCCGCCGAACGCCTCAGAGCCAGCGAGCGCCGCCAGCGCGAGACCGCCGTCACCCTCCAGCGCAGCCTGCTCCCCCAGGAGCTGGAAGAACCCGACGACCTGCGCATCGCCGCCACCTACCACCCCGGCGGCACGGAGGCCGCGGTCGGCGGCGACTGGTACGACGTCATCACCCTCGGCGGCGGCCGCACGGCCCTGGTCATCGGCGACGTCATGGGCCGCGGGGTCCGCGCGGCAGCGGTCATGGGCCAACTCCGCACAGCCGTCCGGGCCTACGCCCGCCTGGACCTCCCGCCGCACGAGATCCTCCAGCTCCTGGACGGCCTCGCCATGGAGATCGACGCCAACCAGATCGCCACCTGCGTGTACGCCATCCACGACCCGAACGAGGGCAAGCTGGTCTACGCCTCGGCCGGCCACCTGCCCATCCTGGTCCGCGACGAGAGCGGCGTCGTCCTGCGCGCCGACGAACCCACCGGCCCGCCCCTGGGCACCGGCGGCTGGATGCACGCCTCGGGCTCCATCCCGCTCGGCCCCGGTTCCACGGCCGTCCTCTACACGGACGGCCTGGTCGAACGCCGCAACGAAGACCTGGACGAAGGCATCGCGGCCCTCGAACGCGCCCTGGCCGGCGCCACCGGCACCCCCCAGGTGATCTGCGACCGCCTGGTCCGCTCGGCCGGCGTCACCGCGGAACACGACGACGACGTGGCCGTCATGGTCCTCCAGCACCCGGCCCACACCGGCCCCGACAGCGAACTCTTCCGCAACGCCGCGCTGGAACTGCTGGGCGGCGTCGAGGCGGCTCCACGCGCGCGTGCGTTCGCCTCCGGCGTGCTGACGAGCTGGCGGTTCCCGGTCGAACTGCATGACCTGGGCGTTCTGGCGGTGAGTGAACTCGTCGCCAATTCGCTTCAGCACGGGATGCCACCCATGCGGCTGCGACTGCGCCGCACCGACCGGCGGCTGATCGTCGAGGTGACGGACGGGGACGACCATCTGCCCCGGCGCCGCAGGGCCGAAGCCGGTGACGAGTCCGGTCGCGGGATCGCCATCGTGGCCACCATCGCGTCGAACTGGGGGTCCCGGAGGACGCCGGGGGGCGGGAAGGCCGTCTGGTGCGAGTTCGTGCTGCCCCAGGGGTAGCGGCCTGAGGGAGCGGGGTGGCCGCGGCTGCCGTGGGGCTTGTCGCGCACTTCCCCGCGCCCCCCGAGGAGTCGCGGCTAGGCGGCCAGAGACTTCGCCGCTGCTCCACCCTGGGCCACCACTCGGCTCTTCCTCAGGGAGGGCTGGTTCTGCACCGGGGTCAGCTGCCTGCCCAGTCGTATCGCCAGATAGGTGATGCCCAGCGAGAACAGCAGGAACGTCACGACGTACGGCGCGTGCAGCGAGGCTCCCATCGGGCCGCCCACCGCCGGGCCGACCGCCAGCGCGAGTTGCTTCACCAGGGCGAAGGCGGAGTTGTACTGGCCCGCCATCCCCTCCGGCGCCAGATCGGCCACCAGCGGAGCCACCGTCGGCGACAGCATCGCCTCACCCAGTCCGAACAGGGCATACGTCGACACGAACGCGGCCGTGGCCATCTCCCGGCTGCCGTGGCCGAGCCCGGCGTAGCCCGCGGTGACCCACGCCACGGCCCAGATGAGTCCGACCAGGGCGATCACCCGGGACCGCCGCCGCCGCTCGACGAACCTCAGCACGGCGAACTGCGCGACCACGATCATCGCGGTGTTGGCGGCCAGGGCCGTGCCCAGCGCGGAGGTGGAGATGCCGGCGGCCTCGACGCCGTACGCGCTCAGACCGGACTCGAACTGTCCGTAGCAGGCGAAGAACAGCACGAAGCCCAGCACGCACAGCTGCACCATGGCCCGGTTGCCGAGCAGCTGCTTCCAGCTGCCCTTGGCGGAACGGGTCGGCGCGCCCTCGATGCGCGGGGCGTGCGGCAGCCGCAGGGTCGCCATCACGACCACCAGCAGCAGGAACATCGCCGCCTCGATCGCGAACAGCAGAGTGAAGGACGCGGTGCTCGACGTGTCGACGAGATGGCCGCCGATGAGACCGCCGACACCGAGGCCGAGGTTCTGCAGGAAGAACTGCGTCGCGAAGGCCCGGGAGCGCGTCTCCGACGTGGAGCAGTCCACGATCATCGTCGCCAGCGCGGGCTGCATCACGGCCTGACCGGCCCCGAGCGCGGCCGCCGACAGCAGCACGGTGGCTGCGTGACCCGCCAGTCCGAGGCTCAGCGATCCGAGCGCGGCCATGACCAGAGCGGTGAGCAGCACCGGCAGCGGGCCACGCCGGACGATGGCCCGCCCGGCGAACGGCAGCACGACCAGCGCCGCCACGGCGAAGACGGCGAGCACCAGCCCCGCCGTCACGGCCCCAAGGCCCCGCACCTGCGCCACGTAGACATACAGGTAGGGGACGGTGAAACCGAGCCCGAACGCGCTGAGTGCGTTGCCCACGTGGATCCGGCGCATCTCCGCGCCCCTCGCCCTGGTCACGTTCACCTCTCTCAGTAGTTAGGAGTGAAGACTTCAAAGCTAAAGTTCGAAGCTAAATAGTACATACTGAAGGACTTCAACGCAAAGGAGGTGCGTGCCATACTGCGGCCATGGCCGAGACCCCCGGCGTCCCCGAGCCGACACTCGAGGAACAGATCGCCGCCTACCAGCGCGAGTTCCAGGACCTCGACCCCCAGGTCGAGCAGATCGTCTCGGCGCTGTCCCGGCTGAACCGCCGTATGAACGTCGCCTACGGCCGCCAGACCGCCGACCTCGGCATCAGCAACGCCGAGTGGGAGGTCCTCAAGGCGCTTGTGCTCTCCGGGGCCCCTTATCGGATGGGTCCCAGTGACCTCGCCAAGCGCCTCGGCCTCACGCCGGCCGCGATGACCCACCGGATCGACCGCATGCTCGCCGAAGGACTGGTGACCCGGGAGCGGGACGAGTCCAACCGAGTCCGCGTGATCGTGGAGCTCACCGACGAAGGCCGCGAGAAGTGGCTGGCGGCGATGCGCCTCGCCACGGTCTTCGAGGAGGACCTGCTCCAGGACCTGTCCGCGGAGGAGCGCAACACCCTTGGGGACGTCCTCACCCGGCTCCTGCGTAGGGTGGAACACGCACAGCCGGACGCCGGCGGGCGACTGAGCGACCTCGACTGAAAAGATCTTGACAGAGGGTGCTTGACAGCCATCTGCCGGATCCGTAGAGTTCTTCGGGTTGCCGCGGGGCCGTAACGGTTCTGCGGTAGCACCTCCGCCGCGAGAGCGGCCACTCAAACCATCAGAACGATCTCCCAGCCGGGATGAATTCGGTGTGCCCGAATTCAATTCGATTTGGGTGCGGCTCCTCGATTTGGGACCGCAGCGAGAGTCCGCTAAGGTTTGAGACGTCGGAACGGCCCAACGGCCGGGAAGACAAGCCCCGCTGACTGGGAATCAGGCCCGAAAGGATCTGATAGAGTCGGAACCGCCGGAAAGGGAAACGCGAGAGCGGGAACCTGGAAAGCACCGAGGAAATCGGAACCGGAAACGGTCTGATAGAGTCGGAAACGCAAGACCGAAGGGAAACTGCCCGGAGGAAAGCCCGAGAGGGTGAGTACAAAGGAAGCGTCCGTTCCTTGAGAACTCAACAGCGTGCCAAAAATCAACGCCAGATATGTTGATACCCCGTCCATCGGACTTGTTCCGGTGGCGAGGTTCCTTTGAAATAAACACAGCGAGGACGCTGTGAACGACCGCCTTATTCCGGTGGTTGTTCCGCTCTCGTGTGTGTGCACCCGATTACGGGTAAACATTCACGGAGAGTTTGATCCTGGCTCAGGACGAACGCTGGCGGCGTGCTTAACACATGCAAGTCGAACGATGAACCACTTCGGTGGGGATTAGTGGCGAACGGGTGAGTAACACGTGGGCAATCTGCCCTTCACTCTGGGACAAGCCCTGGAAACGGGGTCTAATACCGGATACCACTCGCACGGGCATCTGTGCGGGTTGAAAGCTCCGGCGGTGAAGGATGAGCCCGCGGCCTATCAGCTTGTTGGTGAGGTAATGGCTCACCAAGGCGACGACGGGTAGCCGGCCTGAGAGGGCGACCGGCCACACTGGGACTGAGACACGGCCCAGACTCCTACGGGAGGCAGCAGTGGGGAATATTGCACAATGGGCGAAAGCCTGATGCAGCGACGCCGCGTGAGGGATGACGGCCTTCGGGTTGTAAACCTCTTTCAGCAGGGAAGAAGCGAAAGTGACGGTACCTGCAGAAGAAGCGCCGGCTAACTACGTGCCAGCAGCCGCGGTAATACGTAGGGCGCAAGCGTTGTCCGGAATTATTGGGCGTAAAGAGCTCGTAGGCGGCTTGTCACGTCGGGTGTGAAAGCCCGGGGCTTAACCCCGGGTCTGCATTCGATACGGGCTAGCTAGAGTGTGGTAGGGGAGATCGGAATTCCTGGTGTAGCGGTGAAATGCGCAGATATCAGGAGGAACACCGGTGGCGAAGGCGGATCTCTGGGCCATTACTGACGCTGAGGAGCGAAAGCGTGGGGAGCGAACAGGATTAGATACCCTGGTAGTCCACGCCGTAAACGGTGGGAACTAGGTGTTGGCGACATTCCACGTCGTCGGTGCCGCAGCTAACGCATTAAGTTCCCCGCCTGGGGAGTACGGCCGCAAGGCTAAAACTCAAAGGAATTGACGGGGGCCCGCACAAGCAGCGGAGCATGTGGCTTAATTCGACGCAACGCGAAGAACCTTACCAAGGCTTGACATACACCGGAAAGCATCAGAGATGGTGCCCCCCTTGTGGTCGGTGTACAGGTGGTGCATGGCTGTCGTCAGCTCGTGTCGTGAGATGTTGGGTTAAGTCCCGCAACGAGCGCAACCCTTGTCCTGTGTTGCCAGCATGCCCTTCGGGGTGATGGGGACTCACAGGAGACCGCCGGGGTCAACTCGGAGGAAGGTGGGGACGACGTCAAGTCATCATGCCCCTTATGTCTTGGGCTGCACACGTGCTACAATGGCAGGTACAATGAGCTGCGATACCGTGAGGTGGAGCGAATCTCAAAAAGCCTGTCTCAGTTCGGATTGGGGTCTGCAACTCGACCCCATGAAGTCGGAGTTGCTAGTAATCGCAGATCAGCATTGCTGCGGTGAATACGTTCCCGGGCCTTGTACACACCGCCCGTCACGTCACGAAAGTCGGTAACACCCGAAGCCGGTGGCCCAACCCCCTTGTGGGGAGGGAGCTGTCGAAGGTGGGACTGGCGATTGGGACGAAGTCGTAACAAGGTAGCCGTACCGGAAGGTGCGGCTGGATCACCTCCTTTCTAAGGAGCACTTCTTACCGATCCCTTCGGGGTGAGGTCAGAGGCCACTACGCAGGCAAACGTTCTGCGGTGGTTGCTCATGGGTGGAACGTTGATTATTCGGCACTTTCAGTCATCTCGGGCTGCCAGTACTGCTCTTCGGAGCGTGGAAAGCTGATCACGAGTGGCGAGGGTGTCGGGCACGCTGTTGGGTGTCTGAGGGAATGAACCCCCTCTGATACCGGCCCCGGTAAAGCATCGCGTAAGTGGTGTGTGACGGGTGGCTGGTCGTTGTTTGAGAACTGCACAGTGGACGCGAGCATCTGTGGCCAAGTTTTTAAGGGCGCACGGTGGATGCCTTGGCACCAGGAACCGATGAAGGACGTGGGAGGCCACGATAGTCCCCGGGGAGTCGTCAACCAGGCTTTGATCCGGGGGTTTCCGAATGGGGAAACCCGGCAGTCGTCATGGGCTGTCACCCATACCTGAACACATAGGGTATGTGGAGGGAACGCGGGGAAGTGAAACATCTCAGTACCCGCAGGAAGAGAAAACAACCGTGATTCCGGGAGTAGTGGCGAGCGAAACCGGATGAGGCCAAACCGTATGCGTGTGAGACCCGGCAGGGGTTGCGCATGCGGGGTTGTGGGATCTCTCTTTCACAGTCTGCCGGCTGTGAGACGAGTCAGAAACCGTTGATGTAGGCGAAGGACATGCGAAAGGTCCGGCGTAGAGGGTAAGACCCCCGTAGTCGAAACATCAGCGGCTCGTTTGAGAGACACCCAAGTAGCACGGGGCCCGAGAAATCCCGTGTGAATCTGGCGGGACCACCCGCTAAGCCTAAATATTCCCTGGTGACCGATAGCGGATAGTACCGTGAGGGAATGGTGAAAAGTACCGCGGGAGCGGAGTGAAATAGTACCTGAAACCGTGTGCCTACAAGCCGTGGGAGCGTCGGGCAAGCACTTGTGCTTGCCTCGTGACTGCGTGCCTTTTGAAGAATGAGCCTGCGAGTTTGCGGTGTGTTGCGAGGTTAATCCGGGTGGGGTAGCCGTAGCGAAAGCGAGTCCTAATAGGGCGTTTGAGTAGCACGCTCAAGACCCGAAGCGGAGTGATCTAGCCATGGGCAGGTTGAAGCGGAGGTAAGACTTCGTGGAGGACCGAACCCACCAGGGTTGAAAACCTGGGGGATGACCTGTGGTTAGGGGTGAAAGGCCAATCAAACTCCGTGATAGCTGGTTCTCCCCGAAATGCATTTAGGTGCAGCGTCGTGTGTTTCTTGCCGGAGGTAGAGCACTGGATAGGCGATGGGCCCTACCGGGTTACTGACCTTAGCCAAACTCCGAATGCCGGTAAGTGAGAGCGCGGCAGTGAGACTGTGGGGGATAAGCTCCATGGTCGAGAGGGAAACAGCCCAGAGCATCGACTAAGGCCCCTAAGCGTACGCTAAGTGGGAAAGGATGTGGAGTCGCAGAGACAACCAGGAGGTTGGCTTAGAAGCAGCCACCCTTGAAAGAGTGCGTAATAGCTCACTGGTCTAGTGATTCCGCGCCGACAATGTAGCGGGGCTCAAGCGTACCGCCGAAGTCGTGTCATTGCAGCATGAGGGCCAACGCCCGCTGTGATGGGTAGGGGAGCGTCGTGTGCCGGGTGAAGCTGCAGCGGAAGCTAGTGGTGGACGGTTCACGAGTGAGAATGCAGGCATGAGTAGCGATACACACGTGGGAAACGTGTGCGCCGATTGACTAAGGGTTCCTGGGTCAAGCTGATCTGCCCAGGGTAAGTCGGGACCTAAGGCGAGGCCGACAGGCGTAGTCGATGGATAACCGGTTGATATTCCGGTACCCGCTGTGAAGCGTCAAACATCGAACCAGGCGATGCTAAGTCCGTGAAGCCGTTCCGGACCCTTCGGGGAAAGGAAAGTGGTGGAGCCGGCGAACCAGACTTGTAGTAGGTGAGTGATGGGGTGACGCAGGAAGGTAGTCCAGCCCGGGCGGTGGTTGTCCCGGGGTAAGGGTGTAGGCCGTGTGATAGGTAAATCCGTCGCACATAAGGCTGAGACCTGATGCCGAGCCGATTGTGGTGAAGTGGATGATCCTATGCTGTCGAGAAAAGCCTCTAGCGAGTTTCATGGCGGCCCGTACCCTAAACCGACTCAGGTGGTCAGGTAGAGAATACCGAGGCGTTCGGGTGAACTATGGTTAAGGAACTCGGCAAAATGCCCCCGTAACTTCGGGAGAAGGGGGGCCATCACTGGTGAGAGGACTTGCTCCTCGAGCTGGGGGTGGCCGCAGAGACCAGCGAGAAGCGACTGTTTACTAAAAACACAGGTCCGTGCGAAGCCGTAAGGCGATGTATACGGACTGACGCCTGCCCGGTGCTGGAACGTTAAGGGGACCGGTTAGTCACATTTCGGTGTGGCGAAGCTGAGAACTTAAGCGCCAGTAAACGGCGGTGGTAACTATAACCATCCTAAGGTAGCGAAATTCCTTGTCGGGTAAGTTCCGACCTGCACGAATGGCGTAACGACTTCTCGACTGTCTCAACCATAGGCCCGGTGAAATTGCACTACGAGTAAAGATGCTCGTTTCGCGCAGCAGGACGGAAAGACCCCGGGACCTTTACTACAGTTTGATATTGGTGTTCGGTTCGGCTTGTGTAGGATAGCTGGGAGACTGTGAAGCTTGGACGCCAGTTCAGGTGGAGTCGTCGTTGAAATACCAGTCTGGTCGTGCTGGATGTCTAACCTGGGTCCGTGATCCGGATCAGGGACAGTGTCTGATGGGTAGTTTAACTGGGGCGGTTGCCTCCTAAAGAGTAACGGAGGCGCCCAAAGGTTCCCTCAGCCTGGTTGGTAATCAGGTGTTGAGTGTAAGTGCACAAGGGAGCTTGACTGTGAGACCGACGGGTCGAGCAGGGACGAAAGTCGGGACTAGTGATCCGGCGGTGGCTTGTGGAAGCGCCGTCGCTCAACGGATAAAAGGTACCCCGGGGATAACAGGCTGATCTTCCCCAAGAGTCCATATCGACGGGATGGTTTGGCACCTCGATGTCGGCTCGTCGCATCCTGGGGCTGGAGTCGGTCCCAAGGGTTGGGCTGTTCGCCCATTAAAGCGGTACGCGAGCTGGGTTTAGAACGTCGTGAGACAGTTCGGTCCCTATCCGCTGTGCGCGTAGGAGTCTTGAGAAGGGCTGTCCCTAGTACGAGAGGACCGGGACGGACGAACCTCTGGTGTGCCAGTTGTCCTGCCAAGGGCATGGCTGGTTGGCTACGTTCGGGAGGGATAACCGCTGAAAGCATCTAAGCGGGAAGCCTGCTTCGAGATGAGGACTCCCACCCCCTTGAGGGGTTAAGGCTCCCAGTAGACGACTGGGTTGATAGGCCGGATCTGGAAGCCCAGTAATGGGTGGAGGTGACCGGTACTAATAGGCCGAGGGCTTGTCCTCAGTTGCTCGCGTCCACTGTGTTAGTTCTGAGGCAACGACTGTGTCTTTTTCCGGTCGAACTTCATAGTGTTTCGGTGGTCATAGCGTGAGGGAAACGCCCGGTTACATTCCGAACCCGGAAGCTAAGCCTTACAGCGCCGATGGTACTGCAGGGGGGACCCTGTGGGAGAGTAGGACACCGCCGAACAATTTTTAAGAAAACCCCCGTGCCATTCGGTACGGGGGTTTTTCTGTTTCACCAACTTCCGGCGGGTACTACTCTGGCCCGTATGAGTTACGTGATCCGGTCCGTCCGTCCTGATGAGTGGCCCGCCGCGAAGGAGTTGCGGCTTGCGGCACTCCAGGATCCGGTCGCGCCTCTCGCCTTCCTGGAGACCTACGAGGAGGCCGCGGCACGGCCCGACTCCTTCTGGCGGGAGCGGACGGCCAAGAGTGCCGAGGGCGCGGACGGGGCGCAGACGGTCATCGCGGAGGCGCCGGACGGGCGTTGGGTCGGCACGGTGACCGTGCTGCTGGAGGATCCCGGGACCATGGACTGGGCCGGGTTTCCGGTCGAGCGGAAGCAGGGGCATGTCGTCGGGGTGTTCGTGCGGCCCGAGGAGCGCGGGAACGGGCTCACCGATGTGCTGTTCGACGCCGCTGTGGAGTGGGCGTGGGCACACGGGGCCGAGCGGGTGCGACTGATCGTGCACGAGGACAACGGGCGGGCGCAGCGGTTCTACCGCAAGGCGGGATTCGAGCCCACGGGTGTCGTCGTGCCGCTGACGGCGGCTCCGGGGGAGTCCGAGCTGGAGTTCGCGCTGGAGCGCGTCTGACTCCGGTGCGGTCTGTCGGGGATCATCAGGCATTCGCCCCGATGACTGGAGCTTCGACCTGTGGGCTCTACGCCGGGAGGTCCGCGTCCGGCCAGCGGGTGCGGGCCTGTTCGCGGGACCGGAGGAGGGCCAGGGTCGGCAGGCCCCGGTCTGCTCCGGTGGCCAGGAGGTCTGGGAGTTGGGGGAGCGGGGCGACGGCGGCGATGTCGTCCAGGACGAGCGTGAGTGGTGGGTCGAGGCGACCGGAGGATGACCGTTCGGCCATGCGCCGGCCACGCTCGACCACGCTTGAGGTGAGGGCCGTCAGCAGGGGCATCGCGCCCGGGTGGGTCCTGGGGTCCTCGATGGATTCACCGACCACATAAAGCGTGCCCCCTTCGTCGACGAAGGAATCCAAGGCGAGGGCATCATTTCGGTTGGGAGTGCATGCCTCGCGGATGTTGACCGTGAAGAGTGCGGACAGCGCTCGGCTGGTCAACTCCTGCGCGATGTCACGGCGTTCGGGGTGCGCGGTGAGGGCGGCTTCGAGTTCGCCCGCGGAGCCGGGGGCCGCCTTGGGGTGGGTGCGGAGCGTTCTGACGGCGTCCTGGACCTGCGTGCCCTGGCACCAGCGGTGGACGTGGCGGATGGTGCGGGCCTCTATGGCCGCCGCGTGGAGGTAACTGCGCAGGAGCGTTTCGGCGGTGTCGGCCACGGCCTGGTCGATCTTGGCGGTGGGGCGGACGGGGGCGAGGAGGGCCTGGGCTCTCGCCTTGGCCGTCTCCTTGGTCTCGCAGCCTGTGGTGGGGGACCAGTGGAGGCGGGCCGGGGTGTCGCAGAGGTGGGTGGGGTCGTAGACGTGCACCGGACCGAGCTTGGCTCTGGCGTCCTTGGTGTCGGCCCAGACAGCGGGATTCGAGGTGACTACGAGGGCGGGGCCCTCCGCGTCTCGGATGGTCTGGGCGGCGGTGGTCTGGCGGGCTTCCCGGGGAGCGTAGAGGGTTGCGCCTGCGGAGCGTTGTGCTTCCCACTCGCCCACCCGTGCGCTGCTCGCCGTCGGCTGCTGCGGCTCGGCAAGGTACGGCTGTTCCAGTAGCGGCTGCGGAGCGCCGGGGAGGGGAGCCGTGGCCGGCAACGGCTGCGGCTCCAGCGCCGGTCTCGGGGCCGGTACCTCGCGGGCCGGTACCTCATGGACCGGCCTCGGTTCCGGACGCCGTTCACGGGCCGCCAGTTTCTCCGCTCGCGTCCTTGCGCGTACCGCCCTCCAGCGGGCCAGCGTCCCCATCACGAAGATCGTCAGGACGATGAGGATCAGCAACTGGCCGATGAACAGGCCCCAGACCAGGCCGTATCCGGCGAGTTGGCCGGCGGGGGTGTCGGGCCAGGCGCCGGGGATGTCCTCGGGGTGACCGATGAGATGGCGCATGGCCAGGGGGGTGCGGGTGAAGGTGACGCCCTGGGGCCAGTCGCCGTGGGTGAACAGGCCTGCGAGGCCCGTCGCCGACCAGACCAGCAGGGTCATGCCGAGGAGGAAGGCGAGTATGCCGACCAACAGCCCGTCCGGGACGCCTCCTTGGCCTCCCTGACCGCCCTGGTGGCGGTCGTCCGGTCTCACCACTGTCCGCCCCTCCTACGCCACCGTCGACTCGGAGTCGCCCATGTGCTGTTCCACGAAGGCCGCCGCCCGCTCCTCCGCCTCCAGTTCGGCGGCGCGCAGGGCGTCGTCGGTGAGGTCGCTGGAGGACTCCGTCATCGCGCGGTCCGTGAAGACCAGGGGGCGTTCGGTCTCGGTGACCAGGTGTTTGACCACCTGGACATTGCCGTTGACGTCCCAGACGGCGATGCCGGGGCTGAGGGACGGGATGATCTCGACCGCCCAGCGGGGCAGGCCCAGGACGCGGCCCGTCGCACGTGCCTCGTCGGCCTTCTGGGCGTAGATCGTACGGGTGGAGGCCATTTTCAAGATGGCTGCCGCTTCCTTCGCCGCCGCTCCGTCCACCACGTCGGACAGGTGGTGGACCACCGCCACGAAGGACAGGCCGAGCCGGCGGCCGAACTTCAGCAGGCGCTGGAAGAGCTGGGCCACGAACGGGCTGGCGATGATGTGCCAGGCCTCCTCGACCAGGAAGATGCGCTTCTTGCGGTCGGGGCGGATCCAGGTGTGTTCCAGCCATACACCGACGATCGCCATGAGGATGGGCATGGCGATGGAGTTGCGGTCGATGTGGGACAAATCGAAGACGATCAGCGGCGCGTCCAGGTCGATGCCGACCGTGGTCGGGCCGTCGAACATGCCCCGCAGGTCACCGTCGACCAGTCGGTCCAGGACCAGGGCGACATCGAGGCCCCACGCGCGGACGTCCTCTATGTCGACGTTCATCGCCTCGGCCGACTCGGGTTCGGGGTGCCGTAGCTGCTCCACGATGTCCGTGAGGATCGGCTGGCGTTCGACGATCGTCTCGTTGACGTAGGCGTGCGCGACCTTCAGCGCGAAGCCCGAGCGCTCGTCGAGGCCGTGGCCCATCGCGACCTCGATGATGGTCCGGAGCAGGGCGAGCTGCCCGGTCGTCGTGATCGCCGGGTCGAGCGGGTTGAGGCGGATCCCCATGTCCAGGGCGGCCATCGGGTCCAGGCGGATGGGAGTTATCCCCAACTCCTGCGCGATGAGGTTCCATTCGCCGACGCCGTCCTCGCCCTGGGCGTCGAGGACGACGACCTGGCGGTCCCGGAAGCGCAGCTGGCGCAGCACGTACGTCTTCTCGAGCGCCGACTTGCCGTTGCCGGACTCGCCCAGGACCAGCCAGTGGGGGGCCGGCAGCTGCTGGCCGTAGAGCTGGAAGGGGTCGTAGATGTAGCCCTTGCCGGAGTACACCTCACGGCCGATGATCACGCCCGAGTCGCCGAGGCCGGGCGCGGCGGTCGGGAGGTAGACCGCCTGCGCCTGGCCGGTGGAGGTGCGGACCGGCAGGCGGGTCGTCTCGACCTTCCCGAAGAGAAAGGCCGTGAAGGCGTCGGTGAGGACGGACAGCGGATCCCGCATGCTTTTGCCCCTACCTTCGAATGCCGGTGGCGAACGGAAGTGTGTTCACAAAGGCGCGATGGTGCTCGCGGTCGCACCACTCCAGTTTCAGATACGACTTTCCGGCCGAGGCCCGGATGGTCCTCTTGTCGCGGGCCAGGGCCTCGGGATTGCGGGAGGAGACGGTGATGTAGCCGACCAGGTTGACCCCGGCCGCGCCGCTCGCGAGGTCCTCGCCGCGCTGGTCGAGCCGGTTGTGGGCGGCGATGTCGCGCGGGTCCACGGTCCGGTTCATCTTGGCGGCTCGGGAGGCCTCGGCGTCGTCGTTGGTCTTCTCGGTCAGCATGCGCTCGATGGCGATCTCGGTGGGTTCGAGGTCCATCGTGACGGCGACCGTGCGGATGACGTCCGGGGTGTGGACGAGGAGCGGGGCGAGGAAGTTGACGCCCACCGGAGTCATCGGCCACTCCTTCACCCAGGCCGTGGCGTGGCACCAGGGTGCGCGGGTGCTGGACTCCCTCGTCTTCGCCTGGAGGAACGTGGGTTCCATGGCGTCGAGTTCGGCCGGCCAGGCGTTGCGCTTGGTCATCGCCTGGATGTGGTCGATGGGGTGGTCGGGGTCGTACATGGAGTGGATGAGGGACGCGAGACGGCCCTGGCCGAGCGGCTGGCGGACCCGGATGTCGGCCTCCTGGAGGCGCGAGCAGATGTCGGTCAGCTCGCGGGCCATGACGACTGCGAGGCCCGCGTCCTTGTCCAGCTTGCGGCCGGACTGGGGGCGGGCGGCGCGGGCCATCGCGTGGGCCTCCGCCGCCAGTTCACGGGTGTAGTGCATGCAGGCGACGAGGTACGCGCGGTGCTGCTCGCTGCTGGTGGACACCATCGACTGGAGCTGGTCGTACGACGTCTGCAGCCACGGCAGCGCCCTGTCGTCGCCGCGCATGGCGACGTCCTTGGCGTGGGCGTCGGGGTCGGCGGGGAGGGTGCGGGCGAGCATCTGGATGCGGGTGACGAAGCCGTCGCCGTTGGCCACGTGCTTGAGCAGGGTGCCGAAGCGGTCGACGAGGGCTTCCTGGTCCTCGGAGTCGCGCAGGCCGACACCGGGGCCCTCGATCTCGATGGCGGCGGTGACGGTACGGCGGTCCGCGTGGAGGAGTACGGCGATCTCGTCGGGCCCGAACGGGGCGGCGAGCCAGTTGATCCGGCCGATGCCGGGGGGCGGGCCGACCTCGACCTCGCGGCCGTCGACGTGGGTGCCGGCCTCCATCACGGAGGAGCGGTAGGTGGTGCCCTGGCGCAGGGTCCGCTTGTAACTGCGGTTGATCTCGAACCACTTGTAGAACGTGCGCCGCTTGTACGGCACGTAGACCGCGGCCAGCGCGAGCAGCGGGAAGCCCATCAGCAGGACGATGCGCAGGGACAGGACCGGGACGAGGAGCCCGCACATCATGCCGAGGAACGCGCCCACGATGATGAGCGCGATCTCGCCCGACTCACGGTTGCGGCCGACGATCGCGTTCGGCCGGGCGCGGCCGATCAGATATGTACGGCGGGGCGTGACCGTATGCGACACGTGGGACTCGGTCGTCAACGCCCGTCACCTCCTGTGCTGTTGCTGCCTGCGTTGCGGTTGCCGGCGTGCGGGGTGTTCACCGGGTTGCCCGTGCGGGGAGCGGGAGCGGCGGAGGGGACAGATCCGCCGCCTCCGTTCGGGGTGCGCGAGCTGTGGGCGGCGACTCCGCCGGACGCCGGGTTGCTCGGGCGGGCGCCCGAACCTCCGGAGGCCTGACCGTTGTTGTCGGCCCGGGAGCTGTGGGTCTTGATGCCCTGGGCGACCAGGGTGGCCGGGGAGCTGATGACCGCGGCGGCCTTGCCCTCGGCGTTCTGCATGATGCGGTTGTTGCGGGAGCCGGCGATCTCGTCGCCGAAGCCGGGGACGAAACGGTAGATCATCGCGCTGGCGAAGATGGCGAGCAGGATGATGGCGAGGCCGGAGACGACGGCGGAGAAGGCGTCGGGGCCGTCGTCGGAGGAGAGCGCGCCGGCGAGGCCGAGGACGATGACGATCACCGGTTTGACCAGGATGACGGCGATCATGATGCCGGCCCAGCGGCGGACGTGGCCCCAGAGGTTCTTGTCGACGAGGCCGGCGTAGACGACGGTGCCGAGGAGGGCGCCGACGTAGAGGAGGGCGGCGCGGATGACGAGCTCCAGCCAGAGGACTCCGGCGGCGAGGATGCTGACCAGGGAGACGACGATCAGCATGATGGGGCCGCCGCCGATGTCGTTGCCCTTCTCCAGGGCGCCGGAGAAGGTGCCGAAGAACGTGTCGGTCTGGTCGCCGGTGGCCTTCGCGAGGACCTCTGAGACGCCGTCCGTGGCGGAGACGACGGTGTAGAGGATCAGGGGGGTGAAGGCGGACGCGAGCACGGTCAGCCAGAGGAACCCGATCGCCTCGCTGATGGCGGTGGTGAGGGGGACGCCTCGCACCGCGCGCTTGGCGACGGCGAGCAGCCACAGGAGGAGGGTGAGGATGGTCGATGCGGCGAAGACGACGGCGTACTGCTGGAGGAACTTCTGGTTGGTGAAGTCGACGTTGGCGGTCTCCTTCACGGCCTCGCTGAGCTTGCCGATGGTCCAGGCGGCGGCCTTGGCGCAGCTTTTGGCGAGGGAGGACATGGGGTCGAGGGTGGAGGTGAGGCTGGGAGCCGAACCCCCGGAACCGCCGGTGCCGCCCCCCTGTTCGCAGTAGTCCCTGGCCGGAGGGGCGATCAGCGAGCAGTCGCTGCTCTTGGTCGGGGTCGGCGAAGGGGTGGGCGTGGGCGCTGCGAAGGCGTGCGTGGCCATGAGCACTGCTGTGGCCTGGAGGCCGACGATGGCGCCGGCCAGGGTGCGTACGCGTCGGCTAGCGGGCATAGGTGAACCCTCCGTACTCCTCGACGGCCTTCGCCATCTCGTCGGCACTGGAGGCCTTGTCGTCGCCGGGAACGGGCGACGGGCCGTCCTTCTGGGAGTGCGTCACGATCTTCCAGGTGTCGCCGGTCCATTCGAGTTTCATCGTGATGGTGAACCAGCTGCTGGTGACCGGGTTGGTGGAGTTCGTCCCCGCCAACCCCAGGAGCCCGCCGCACCACACGTCGACGGTCGTATCGGTCGCGGACGACTGGGTGACCTTCGTGCCGATCGGGCTGGTACGGGACACGAAGGTGTAGCCCGCGGGCGCGGAGCCGTCGCTGTTCAGCCCCAGGGTCTCGTTGAACTCGGGGGTGTACGCCTGGTCCAGTGCGGCTTCCAGGGCGGCGACCCGAGTGGGAGTGATCACGGTCTGCAGGAGGGCGTCGCGGGTGGTCTTGGCGAACATGGCGGTGGAACCCAGCGCCACCGCGTAGTTCGCCGCCGCGCTCTGTGCCCCCTGGGCGTCGTGCGCGTACCCCGTGGGGATGGTGCCCGGGGTGGACTGGACCGGCTTGGTGCCGGTGGGGGCGGTTGCTGAGGTGTTCGGCTGGCCCCCCGCGCTTTTCGCCGAGGAGGAATCGTCGCCTCCGCGGTTCGCGAAGGCGATCGCGGCGATCAGGAGGACGACGACGCCGACGACGGTGACCAGGCTTCGGGAGGACGAGCGGCCGGTGCGGCGGGCTCCGCCGTACGGGTCCGTGGTGCCGCCCGGCAGGTGGGTGCGGGTCTGGCCGGTGCCGCCGTATCCGCCGGAGCCCTCCTGGTCGTCTCCGAGACTCATGCCGCTTACGCCCCCTCGACGTGGTGCGGGAAAGTGCGGGTGAACGCGTAGGAGTACGACGGTAGCCCCGCTGGTTCCCGCGCGGGCGCGGTGTGGTGACTCGGCATCAGAGTCATCGGAGTCATCGAGGAGATCGGAGACATCGGGGGGACGCAACCTCAGCCGGTGGGCACTGCGGACGGGTGGGGTAGAGGGGGTACCGGGCGCGCCCGGCCGGACCGGAGGTGCGTCGACCGGACGCGGCGGCTATACGGCCATGCCGTACACGATGGTGAAGAGCGTGCCCAGCGATCCGATGATGAAGACGCCGGTCAGGCCCGCGATGATGAGTCCCTTGCCCTGTTCCGCGCTGAAGGTGTCCCGCAGGGCGGTGGCGCCGATGCGCTGTTTTGCCGCGCCCCAGATGGCGATGCCGAGGCAGAGCAGGATGGCGACCGCCATGACGACCTGGATCATCGTCTTCGCCTCGGTCCCCAGTGCCCCGAAGGGGCCCCAGTCCGGAGCGATCCCGCCGATGATGGTGTTGATGTCTCCCTTGTCGGCCGCAAAGAGCATGTAAGTCACCGCCCCTGGTGGGTAGTTCCGTCTCCCCTGCGGGTGCGCAGAGGTCAGGCATCATTGTCGCCGACAATTCCGCCGTCGTATGTCGACTTGGCGTCATTGGTTGGCGGGTTTCGTACGAATGACTGTCCGGTCACTCTGTGTATCACGGCGAGTAACGCCGGGCAATGAGGCCTGAGCGGAACCTGTCGTGTGGTTCCGTCGTTGACCCCTCTTACGACCTGCGGCGCTTCTGGCACCGATGTTCTGCGGGTGAAGGCTAACCCGGAGAGCCATAGGCATGACGAACGGGCCGCGGAAGGGGAGCCGCGGCCCGCTCGTTGACGGAGAGTCAGCTGGTGAAGGCGGTTACTCCTTCCGGGGTGCCCCAGCCGGTCGGTCCGTCGTAGCCCGACGTCACGTCGTTGAGGGCGGACGGGTGCGCGTGGGGGTACTTGTGGACTGCGGGCGGTGGTCACTTGACCCCGGTGGACACGGCGAACGGGCCGCGACCGGATGTCGCGGCCCGTTGCCGTGGTGCCGCCGAGGGAACCCCACGTTCCCCTCTCGGGGCGGCGCCCCCGTGACCCGTCGGGGGACTCTCAGGAGCGGTCGGTCAGCCGGTGAAGGCGCTGAGGCCCTGCGGCGTACCCAGGCCGGTCGGGCCGTCGTAGCCCGACTTGGCGGTGCAGAAGTAGCTCGTCGAGCAGGAGCCGTTGCTGCCGGAGGTCACGTCGTTGAGAGCGGAGGTGTGCGCGTAGGGGAAGGAGGACGGGGAGGAGCCGCTGGACGGCGTACCGGCCAGCGCGTACACCGACGCGATGATCGGGGCGGAGGCGCTGGTGCCGCCGTAGGTGTTCCAGCCCGTGCCGTCGGAGCCGTAGGAGTCGTAGACGGAGACGCCGGTGGCCGGGTCGGCGACGGCGGAGACGTCGGCAATCATGCGCTTGGTGCAGCCGGTGTCGGTCTGCCAGGAGGGCTTGGCGTCGTACGAGGAGCAGCCGGAGCCGGTGCCCTCGGTGGAGCTGGTGTTCCAGACGCTCTCGGTCCAGCCGCGGGTGGTGGAGGACTTGGACAGCTTGGTGCCGCCGACCGCGGTGACGTACTTGGAGGCGGCCGGGTATTCGGCGCCGTAGCCCTCGTCGCCCGCGGAGACGGTGATGGCGACGCCGGGGTGGTTGAAGTACGAGGAGTCGTAGGAGGTGTCCGAGGAGGACTCGGAGCCGCCGTAGGAGTTGGAGACGAACTTGGCGCCCAGGGTGACGGCCTCGTTCACCGCCTTGCCCAGGTTGGCCATGCTCGACGAACTCGCCTCCACGAGGAGGATCTTGGCGTTCGGGGCGATGGCGGAGACCATGTCGAGGTCGAGCGAGATCTCGCCGGCCCAGCCGCTGTCGGCGGTGGGCAGGGAGGTCGTGGAGCCGGTCTGGCTGACCTTCTTGAAGCAGCCGTTGGCGGTGGTGCAGGCCGGCAGGCCGTAGTACGAGCGGTAAGTGGCCAGGTCAGCCGCCGCGTTGGGGTCGTCGTAGGCGTCGACGATGGCGATGGTCTGGCCGGAGCCGTTGTTCGCGGCGGCGGAGGTCAGGCCGTAGGCGGACTGGAGGTCGCTCGGGCCGTAGCCGGTCGGGGTGGCGGAGGACGCCTTCGGGGAGACGGTCGCGGGGCTCGTGCCCTTCTTCGCGGCCTGCTCCTCCTGGAAGGCGGTGGTGCCGGCGGTGACGCGCAGGGCGTTGCAGGCGGCGTAGCCCTTCTTCGGAGTGGCGCCACACGCGCTCTCGTACGTCACGTGTGCCTTGGCGACAGCGGCCGCGATGGCCTTGCTGCTCACCTTGTGGGGGGTGGGCGCGGTGGCCGCGCCGGCGTGCGCGGCGGTGCCCAGGCCGGCGAACAGCAGCGCGCCGGTGGCCGCGGCGACGGAGCCGTATCGACGCCATCTGCCGGATATGAGGGGGGTGTTGGGGGTGGACGTACGCAACGTAAAGCCTCCAGGGAGTGGTTGCAGAGGCCTGCGGTGGGGGACCACCGGTGAGGTTCCCGGTGGGGGCGGCGACCCGCGACGACCATCCCCTTGTTGAGTACGTGACAACAAGACAGGCGACGGAATCCTGACTTCCGCCTTACTGAAGGGCGTTGCGGGATTGCTGATCAATGGCCGGCGGATGGGTCGGGGATGGTCACGGCTTGACCATCTACACGCGTCGCGCACAACTCCCGGTGGGCGAGGGCGGGTCGGCGCCTCCCGGTCAGCGGGGCTTGAGGCCGTACAGCAGGTGATGGACCAGTTCCGGTACGGCGCCCATCGCGGCCTCGGTGGTGAACTTGCCGGTGATGGCGAAGGACGCCAGGCCGTGCAGGGCGGTGCCCACCACGAGGGTGAGGTGCTCGGGGTCGCCGTCGACGATCTCGCCGCGCTGCTGGGCGGCGGCGATGGCCCGCTCCAGCGCGCCCACCGTGCGGTCGATCGCGACGCCGATCTGCTCGGCGGCGTCGGGCTCGTGCTTGCGGGCGTACATCAGCTCAAGGAGCTCGGCGTTGTCGATGGCGAAGCCGAGATAGGCCCGGGCGAGGGTGGTGAGACGGTCCTGGAGGGGGAGTCCCGGATCGTCGGCGGCTTCGAGGACCTCCGCCATGCGGTCGTAGCCGACCAGGGCGAGGGCGTTGAGCAGGGCCTGCTTGTCCTTGAAGTGCCGGCCGGGTGCCGCGTGGCTGACGCCGATGTCACGGGCGAGTTCACGCAGGGAGAGGGAGGCGGCGGTGCCCTTGTCGCGGAGGGTGCGCTCGGCTGCGGCGAGAAGGGCGGAGCGCAGGTCTCCGTGGTGGTAGGGGCGGGTCTCGGGCTTCTCGGCTGGCATGGACGCCATCGTATCCGGATGTAGTCGATGCCAGCATTGTTGTCATTGACAGCATTGTTGGCGGCGTCTACATTCGGCGTATGGCTACGGACAAGCAGCAGAAGTGGGACGCGACCCGGCTCCCGGACCAGACCGGCCGCACGGCGGTGGTCACCGGGGCGAACAGCGGTATCGGACTCCGGGCCGCGCAGGCCCTGGCGGGGGCGGGCGCGCACGTCGTGTTCGCGGTACGGGACCCGGAGCGCGGCGAGGCGGCGGCCAGGACCGTGAACGGCAGCACGGAGGTCCGGCGGCTGGATCTGGCGGACCTGTCGTCGGTACGGGAGTTCGCGGCGGCCTGGGACCGTCCGCTGGACCTGCTGATCAACAACGCGGGCGTGATGATGATCCCGCAGCAGCGGACGGCGGACGGCTTCGAGATGCAGTTCGGCACCAACCATCTGGGCCACTTCGCGCTGACGAACCTGCTGTTGCCGCACGTCACCGACCGGGTCGTCACGGTGTCCTCGGGCGCGCACCGCTGGGGCGACGAGCGGATCCACTTCGACGACCTGAACAGGACGTCGGACTATGACCCGAGGGGCGTCTACGGCCAGTCGAAGCTGGCGAACCTGCTGTTCGTGCTGGAACTCCAGCGGCGGCTGACGGAGTCGGGCTCCCGGGTCCGCGCCCTGGCCGCGCACCCCGGCTACGCGGCCACGAACCTCCAGAGCCACGCGTCGAGTTCGGCGGCACGGCTGTTCATGAAGTTCGGCAACAGGTTCCTGGCGCAGGACGACATGGCGGGCGCGCTGCCCACGCTGTACGCGGCGACGCAGGATCTGCCGGGGGCGAGCTATGTGGGTCCGGACGGGCTCGGGGAGATGCGGGGCGCGCCGACGCTGGTGGGCCGCAGCGCGGCCGCGAGCGACCCCGCCGTGGCCCGGCGCCTGTGGACGGCGTCGGAGGAGCTGACGGGGACGCGTTTTCCCCAGGGTGTGGAGACGCGGGGCTGAGCTCCGGCCCGGTGCCTGAGCCTCAGGGGTTCCCGGTGTGTGGCCGGTCTTCTCCGAGGGCGTGCGCCGGTGGGCTGGTGGGAGTTGGTGGGGGTGCGGGGGTGCGTTTGGCCGCTGTGCTTTGGCCCGGTGTCTGAGCCTCAGGGGGGTTCGGGGTCTGTGGCCGGCCTTCTCCCGGAGCGTGCGTGGGGTGAGGGTGCGGGGGTGAGTCCGGACGCTGTGCTTCGGCCCCGTGTCTGAGTCGCAGGGAGTGCCGGTCGTGTGGCCCGCCTTCTCCCGGAGCGGGTGCCGGTGAGAGCCCGTGGGGAGGCGGGGTTGCTCAGGGGGTCCCGCGTGTGTGGCCGGTCTTCGCCCAGAACGTGCGCAGTGCGCCCGCGAGAGCCTCCGGCGCCTCCTCGGCCATGTGGTGTCCCGAGTCGATCGGTCCGCCCTCCAGGTGGGCGGACGCCCAGTCGCGCCAGACGGCCAGGACGTCGCCGTAGAGGTCGGCCATGTCGTCACGCGTGGCCCACAGGACCTGGAGCGGGCGGTCGATGCGCCGACCGGCCCGCCGGTCGGCGTCGTCGTGCTCGCGGTCCACACCGAGGCCGGCCCGGTAGTCCTCGCACATGGCGTGCACGGTGGCCGGGTCGTGGATCGCCTGCCGGTAGTCCTCGTACGCCTCGGCGCCCATCTGCTCGGGCGAGGCCGTGTACCAGGCGTCGGGGTCGGCGTTGATGACGCGTTCGGCGGGGTTGGCGGTCTGGCCGAGGAAGAACCAGTGCCACCAGCTCGCGGCGAAGCCGGCGTCGCAGCGCCGCAGGGCCTCCCCGATGGGGATCGCGTCCAGCACGCTGACGGCGGACACCGCCTCGGGGTGGTCCAGGGCGAGACGGGTGGCCACGTACGCGCCCCGGTCGTGCCCGACGACCGCGAACCGCTCGTGCCCGAGCCGGCGCATGACCGCGAGGCAGTCGCCGGCCATCGCCCGTTTGGAGTACGGGCGGTGCTCCGGGTCGGTCGCGGGCTTGTCGGAACGGCCGTAGCCGCGCAGGTCGGGGCAGACGACGGTGTGGCCCGCCGCGGCCAGCAGCGGGGCGACACGGTGCCAGGTGGCATGCGTGCGGGGATGCCCGTGCAGGAGCAGTACGGCGGGTCCGCCGCCCCCGTGCCGCACGCGCAGCCGGACGCCGTCCTCGCCCTCGCACCGCGTCAGTTCGAATCCGTCGAACACTCCAGCCTCCCGGGCCCCCGTCGTCGAGGGTCGGCTGCCCCGGGGCGCGGGATCCACACCGTCGCCGAGGTGTCGCGAAACCTCCGCTTGATGCGTTTCTCACCTTGGTGCGGAATGCTTTCTTCCGTGAAGCGCACGCCACGTATCGCTCTCCACGCCGCCGTTGTCCTGCTCACCGTCACCTCCGCCTCCGAGGCGGCCGCCGACGACGGGGCGGGACCCTTCGGGGTGACGACGGTCGCCGCGGCGAACTCGCCGACCGCCCGCGTGGGGCCGCTGTTCAACGGCGGACAGCACCACTGCACCGCCTCCGTCGTGCGCAGCCCGCACCGGGACCTGCTCGTCACCGCCGCGCACTGTCTCGACGGCGACGACGACCTCGTGTTCGTGCCCGGATACCGGGACGGCAAGGCGCCGTACGGCAGGTGGCGGGTGCGGACGCGGTACCTGCCCGAGGGGTGGTCCAAGGGGCAGGACGAGGACAGTGATGTCGCCTTCGCCACGGTGGAGGGGAAGGTCCAGGACGTCGTCGGCGGGAACGGTTTCGCGACCGGCACCGCCACCGGGGCCACCGCCGTCACCGTCACCGGCTACCCCTCCTCGCGTGACGTGCCGATCAGCTGCACCAACAAGCCGACCGCGCACAGCCGCACGCAGCAGCGAATAGCGTGCCCCGCGTTCCCGGGGGGTACCAGCGGCAGTCCCTGGGTGAACGGGGACGGGCAGGTCGTGGGGGTGCTGGGCGGGCACGAGGGGGGAGGGGCGACGCCCGACGTGTCGTACAGCGTGGTCCTCGGGGCTGAGGCCCGCGCGCTCCACCGTGACGCCATGCGCTGATCTTTGCGCCGACCCCGCCGAGTACCCGGGTTTCCTTCGGGGAAGCTCCTAGACTGGCGCGGGCGGACTCCCGGCGGGCGAGGGGCGGTTGACGGTGCGTAAGGCGTGGCTGGTTGCGGGCGCCGTTCTCGGGGCGGGGCTCAGCTTCGTGATGCTGCTCGTCGTGGGGGTCTACGTCGTCGCGGGCAACCTGGCCAACGGAGTCGGCGGGGCCACCAGGGCCCTGGCCAAGGGGGCCGTTCCGGCCGCGTACCAACCCCTCGTGCAGAAGTGGGGCAACCTCTGCCCCGCCATCAACCCGGCCCTGCTCGCCGCCCAGCTCTACCAGGAGAGCGGATTCAACCCCAAGGCCCAGAGCGCCGCGGCGGCGCAGGGGATAGCGCAGTTCATTCCGGGGACCTGGGCCACGCACGGGGTCGACGGGGACGGGGACGGCGACAAGGACGTCTGGGACCCCAACGACGCGATTCCCTCGGCGGCTTCCTACGACTGCTCGCTCGCGTCCTATGTGAAGGACGTCCCGGGGAACATCACCGAGAACATGCTCGCCTCCTACAACGCGGGCGCGTACGCGGTCATCAAGTACGGGGGCGTGCCGCCGTACAAGGAAACCCAGAACTACGTGAAGACCATCACCACGTTGGAGGAGAGCTTCGCGGCGCCCACGAGCCGCGTCGATCCCTCCCAGCAGGCCGCGGGCGCCATCTACTACGCGCAGAAGAAGCTCGGGACGCCCTATCTGTGGGGCGGGACCGGTACCGCCGAGCAGGGCGGACGCTTCGACTGTTCGGGGCTGACGCAGGCCTCGTACGCGAGTGTGGGCATCACGCTGCCGCGCGTCGCGAACGACCAGTACAACGCGGGCCCGCATCCGGCCAGAAGTGAACTGCTGCCGGGGGACCTGGTGTTCTTCTCCAAGGACCTCAGCAATTCGCGCGCCATCCACCATGTGGGGATTTATGTGGGCGGCGGATACATGATCGACGCACCGAGAACGGGTGCTGTGATCCGGTTCGACCCGATCGACACTTCTGAGTACTTCGGTGCCACCCGGGTCACCGAAGATGGCGCGAAAGCGTTGCCCACCACGGTGTGACCGAGCGTGAAACCCACCCCCTGAGCTGCGGCGATGTATCTCTCTTCGATAACGTCTGCGTGATCATTCAGTGGAGTGTGGAACGTATTAACGGGAGCCGTGCGTTCCTGGGGGCGTAGCCGAGCGCACATGGGTACGCCGGGAAAGACGACGAAGGGGCCGCAGCACCATGGCTGTTCTCGCCGAATCCGGGTCGAACCCCGACGTCGACCTTCTCTACGACATCAACGGCCTGGCCAAGGACGCCCCGCACTGGTTCGACCGGGTCATGGAGTACGTCGGGGAGTACGGCATCCTGCTCGGGATGGTGCTGCTGATCCTGTGGTGCTGGTGGGCAGGGCGGCGGCGCGGGGGCGAGGACGCCGCCTCCTCCGTGGCCGCGCTGGTGTGGGCGCCGCTCGCCGCCGCGCTGGCCGTGCTGGTGAACGTGCCCATAAGGGGGTTCGTCGAGCGGCCCCGGCCGTTCCGGACCCATGAGGGGCTCGAGGTCCTGGTCTCCGGGAAGACCGACTACTCCTTCGTGAGCGACCACGCGACGATCACCATGGCGATGGCCGTCGGACTGTTCGTGGCCAACCGGAAGTCCGGGCTCGTCGGAATCGCGCTGGCGCTGCTCGAAGGCTTCTGCCGGGTGTACATGGGGGTGCACTATCCGACCGACGTCATCGGCGGGTTCGCGCTCGGAACGGCCGTGACCCTGCTGTTGTCGCCGCTCGCGATGGCCCTTCTGACACCTTTGCTGAAGGCCGTCGAGGGGTCCTCGAAAGGCGCGTGGCTGATTCGTGCCCGCGGGGCCGAGCGGGGGGCCTCGGTGCTTCCCGGGGCCCGGCAGGACGCCGCGGCCTCCGAGCGGGACCTCGCCGCGTAGCGAGGAACGGCTACAGCGCCTGCGGGAACGTGAAGAACCCCTGCGGGTCGTACTCCTTCTTCACCTTGGCGAGCTTGGTCGCCGCTTCGCCGTAGTACGCCTTCCGCCAGTCCCTCAGCGTCGGGTCCGTGTAGTTCTGGTAGGCCGCTCCCGAGGCGTACGGCTTCATCGCGTCGTGGGCTCCCGTCAGCCAGGACTGGGCCGTCGTGCCCGTCGTGCCCGCCCGCCAGGACCCTATGTACTGGGCCAGCATGCGGGAGCGGCGGTGGACGAAGGCCGTGGCCGTGGGCGAGACGCGGTTGACCGCGCCGCCGAGGGCGGTCAGGGCGATGCTGCCCGAGCCGCCCCGGACCGCGGCGACCTGCCTCAGGAGGGTCTGGATGCCGGCCGCGGACAGCGAGCGGTCGAAGAAGTCCGAGTGGGCCGCGTAGGTCTCCCGGCCGAGGGCACCGTGCGGGTCGCGGTTCGGGGTGGAGCCGGGCAGGTGGCACTTGGCGTCCGTGGAGAAGGACGAGCAGCCCGCGTACGCCTCCATCGCGCTCTCGTAGGAGTGCCGCCGGAGGGTGACGTGGCGGGCCGGTGAGCCGACCCGGTCGGCCAGGCGGTCGAGCGCGTTCTGGAGTTCGCCGTAGGTGCCCATGGAGAACGCCGCGACCGCCACGGAGGGCGAGCCGCCGTTCTCCAGGTGGCAGGAGGACCAGATCTCGTCGGGCTGGCCGGGGCCCCACTCCTGCCAGGCCCGCACCACGGCGGCCGCCTTCGACCACGGCCAGGTCGCGTACGCGGTCACGCCCTGCGGGGCCGGGTGGGTCTTGAAGTGCAGTTCGGTCACCACGCCGAAGTTGCCGTTGCCCGCGCCGCGCAGGGCCCAGAAGAGATCGGTGCTCGTGGTGGCGTTCGCGGTGAGCTGCTTGCCGTCGGCCGTGATCACACTGGCCTGGGTGAGGCTGTCGCAGGTGAGCCCGTAGGCCCGGGAGGCCACGCCGTGACCGCCGCCGAGCACCAGGCCGGAGACGCCCACGGTCGGGCAGGAGCCCGCGGGGATCGTCACGCCCTTCGCGGTGAGGGCCCGGTAGACGTCGATCAGCTTGGCGCCGGCGCCGACCACGGCGGTGCCGCCCGAGGCGCGGACGCGGTTCAGCTTCGAGACATCGACGATCAGCCGGTTGTTTCCCGAGGACCAGCCGGCGTAGGAGTGGCCGCCGTTGCGGATCGCCACCCGCACGCCGTGGGCGCGGGCGTAGGCGAGCGTGGTGCGGATGTCGTCGGCGTGCGCCACGTACGCCACCGCCGCGGGCTTCAGCGAGTCGAAGCGGGTGTTGTAGAGCTGTCGCGCGGTTGCCCAGTTCGCCTCGCCGGGGCGGACCAGGGTGCCGTCCAGGTCATGGGCGAGGGCGGTCCAGTTCGCGGCGGCCGCGGTGGGCGTACGGGAGGAAAGCGCCTGGCCGAAGGTGCTCTGCGTGGCGTCGGCGCTGCTGCCGCCGCCGTGGCAGGCGGCCGTGGCCGTCGCCGCGATCGCGGCAGCGCCGCCCCCGATGAACGTACGCCGTTCCATGTGTTCCTTGCCTTTCGTCGGCCTCGTCGGCTTCCGTGGAACGAGACGGGACTGTGGGTGTGGGGGTTCCCGGGTGCGTTCCGGAATCACACTGTGCCCCCGACGTAAGCGTTCCGTGACCTCACCGCACCTTCTGCAGGGGTTCACCCGCCGTTCACTTCCGGCCATAAACGCCTTCACCTGATCTGCCTAATTTCGGCCTTACGCGATGCGTGGTGCGTCACGACAGCGCACCCGTGTCTCTCAGACTTCGCGCACGCCGCCGGATTCAGGACGGCGGCTCCTGGAAGGAACTCAAGTGAAGCTTCAGCGCATGAACCGGCGGGCCCTCGCCTTCGGTGCTCTCGCCGTCTCCGGCGCCCTGGCCCTCACGGCGTGCGGCTCCGACGACACGAGCAGCGGCGGCGGCAGCAGCGCGTCCGCCACGGCGGCCGCCGGCAACATCAAGTGTGACGGCGCCAAGGGTCAGCTGCTCGCCGACGGCTCCTCCGCGCAGAAGAACGCGATCGACGCCTGGGTCAAGCAGTTCACGCAGGCCTGTGGTGTGCAGATCAACTACAAGGGCGGCGGTTCCGGCGCGGGCGTCACCGCGTTCAACAACGGCCAGGTCGCCTTCGCGGGTTCCGACTCCGCGCTGAAGCCCGAAGAGGTCACGGCCTCCAAGAAGGTCTGCTCCGGCGGCCAGGGCATCGACCTCCCGATGGTCGGCGGCCCGATCGCCCTCGGCATCAACATCTCCGGCGTCGACAAGCTCACGCTGGACGCGCCCACCATCGCCAAGATCTTCAACGCCAAGATCAGCAACTGGAACGACCCGGCGATCGCCAAGCTGAACCCGGGCGTGAAGCTGCCCGACCTGAAGATCCAGGCGTTCCACCGCTCGGACGACTCCGGTACCACGGACAACTTCACCAAGTACCTGATCGCCACCGCCAAGAGCGACTGGCCCTACGAGCACGGCAAGACCTGGGTGGCCAAGGGCGGCCAGTCCGCCGCGCAGTCCTCCGGTGTCGCCCAGCAGGTGAAGCAGACCAACGGCGCCATCGGCTACTTCGAGCTCTCCTACGCCAAGGACGGCATCACGCCGGTCAGCATCAACACCGGCGCCTCCGCCCCGGTCGAGCCCACCGTCGAGAACGCCACGAAGGCCATCGCCGACGCCAAGGTCATCGGCACCGGCTCCGACCTGGCGCTGGAGCTCAACTACGGGACCAAGGCCGACGGTGCCTACCCGATGGTCCTCGTCACGTACGAGATCGTCTGCGACAAGGGCAACAAGTCCGACACCCTGGCCGCCACCAAGGCGTTCCTGCGCTACACCGCCTCCGAGGACGGCCAGAAGGTCCTGGCGGACAATGACTACGCGCCCATCCCCGACGACATCATCGCCAAGGTCCGCACCACCATCGAGGGCCTGAGCTGACCTGAGTGTGTGGTCCGGCCCGAGCCCCCTGTCGAGGGTGCCGGTCCGGACCGCACCGTCCGGTGCACCGCCGCCAGGAGCCGCACCTCGCGTGGGGCTCAGCAGACCGGAGAACCCGATGGACACCACACAGATAACAGACGCACCTCCCCCCGCACCCCACATCCCCACGGCCGAGCAGAAGCGCGCGGCCCGTGGCGCCACCCGCCCCGGTGACCGGATCTTCCTCGGTCTGTCCCGCGGGTCGGGCATCCTGCTCCTGGTGATCATGGCCGCCATAGCCGGCTTCCTCACCTACCGCGCCTCGATCGCGATCAGCAAGGACGAGGCGAACTTCTTCACCACGTTCGAGTGGAACACGCAGCTCATCCCGCCGAAGTTCGGCATCGCGGTCCTGGTCTTCGGCACGATCGTCTCCTCGATCATCGCCATGGCCATCGCGGTCCCGATCGCCGTCGCCATCGCGCTGTTCCTCACGCACTACGCCCCCCGCAGGCTGAGCGGCCCGATCGCCTACGTGATCGACCTGCTCGCCGCGGTGCCGTCCATCGTGTACGGCCTCTGGGGCGCCCTGATCCTGGTCCCGCACATGAACGGCCTCTACGGCTGGCTCAACGACTACCTCGGCTGGACCGGCATCTTCTCCTGGCAGGGCGGGGCACCCCGCTCGATGCTCACCGTCGGCATCCTGCTCGCCATCATGATCCTGCCGATCATCACCAACGTGAGCCGCGAGGTCTTCCGCCAGGTTCCGCAGATGCACGAGGAGGCGGCCCTGGCGCTCGGCGCCACCCGCTGGGAGGTCATCCGCATGGCGGTGATCCCCTTCGGCCGCTCCGGTGTGATCTCCGCGTCGATGCTCGGCCTCGGCCGCGCGCTCGGCGAGACGATGGCCGTGGCCACCGTGCTCTCGCCGACCTTCGACATCCAGGCCAGCCTGCTCGACCCGGGCGGCGGCACCTTCGCCCAGAACATCGCCAGCAAGTTCGGTGAGGCCAGCGAGCTGGGCCGGGACGCGCTGATCGCCTCCGGCCTCGTCCTGTTCGTCATCACCCTGCTGGTCAACGGCGCGGCCCGCATGATCATCGCGCGTCGCAAGGAGTACTCGGGGGCCAACGCATGAGCAACGCAATCGCGGAGAAGCGCCCCAGTACGCTGCGCGGTGCCAGCCTCCCCAAGTGGGCCCCGTACGCCATCGCCGCCGGCTCCGTCGCCCTCGGCCTCGGCATCAGCGCGGCGGCCGGCCTGGACAGCAGCATCCAGTGGGCCCTGATGGCCGGGGTCCTGTTCGTCCTCGGCACGTACGTCATCGCGGCCCGGGTGGAGGGCCGCCGCCAGGCCAAGGACCGGGTCGCGACGGCTCTGGTCTGGGTCGCCTTCCTCCTCGCGGTCGTCCCGCTGGTCTCCCTGGTGTGGTCGACGGTCTCGCGCGGTGTGAAGGTCCTCGACTTCTACTTCCTGACCCACTCGATGGGCCTGATCTCCGACTCCGAGCCGGGCGGCGGCATCTACCACGCCATCCTCGGCAGCCTGGAGCAGGTCGGCCTCGCCACCCTGATCGCGGCGCCGATCGGTGTGCTCACCGCGATCTACCTGGTCGAGTACGGGCGCGGGAACCTCGCCAAGGCCGTCACGTTCTTCGTCGACGTCATGACGGGCATCCCGTCGATCGTCGCGGGTCTGTTCATCCTCTCGATCATGCTGATGTTCGACATGGAGCCCTTCGGGTTCGCCGGGTCGCTCGCCCTGGCCATCCTGATGATGCCGGTCGTCGTCCGCTCCACGGAGGAGATGCTCAAGCTCGTCCCGAACGAGCTGCGCGAGGCGTCCCTGGCGCTGGGCATCCCGAAGTGGCGGACCATCCTGAAGGTGGTCCTGCCGACCTCCATCGGCGGCATCACCACGGGCATCATGCTGGCGATCGCCCGTATCGCGGGCGAGACCGCGCCGGTGCTGCTCCTGGTCTGGGGCAACTCGATCATCAACGCCAACCCCTTCGAGGGTGCGCAGCAGTCGCTTCCGCTGTACATCTATCAGCAGTACGCGAACAGCGCGGGCGCCGGTGCGGCGTACGACCGTGCCTGGGCGGCGTCCCTGACGCTGATCGCCTTCGTGATGATCCTGAACCTGGTGGCTCGCGGCATCGCCCGCTGGAAGGCCCCGAAGACCGGTCGCTGACGCGGCCTTCTCAGCGACTGACTGGAAGTGAAGTAATCATGGCCAAGCGAATCGACGTAAGCGGACTCACCGCCTACTACGGCTCCCACAAGGCGATCGAAGACATCTCGATGACGGTCGAGCCCCGCTCGGTGACGGCCTTCATCGGCCCCTCCGGCTGCGGAAAGTCGACGTTCCTGCGCACGCTCAACCGGATGCACGAGGTCACCTCGGGCGGCCGGGTCGAGGGCAAGGTGCTCCTCGACGACGAGGACCTGTACGGCCAGGGCATCGACCCCGTGTCCGTCCGCCGCGAGGTGGGCATGGTGTTCCAGCGCCCGAACCCGTTCCCGACGATGTCGATCTTCGACAACGTGGCGGCGGGCCTGCGCCTGAACGGCTCGTACAAGAAGAGCGAACTGTCGGACGTCGTCGAGAAGTCCCTCAAGGGCGCGAATCTCTGGAACGAGGTCAAGGACCGGCTGAACAAGCCGGGTTCGGGTCTCTCCGGTGGTCAGCAGCAGCGACTGTGCATCGCCCGCGCGATCGCGGTGGAGCCCAAGGTCCTGCTCATGGACGAGCCCTGCTCGGCCCTGGACCCGATCTCCACGCTCGCCATCGAGGACCTGATCGGTGAGCTGAAGGAGCGCTTCACGATCGTCATCGTGACGCACAACATGCAGCAGGCGGCCCGCGTCTCGGACCGTACGGCCTTCTTCAACCTGGCCGCGGTCGGGCAGCCCGGCAAGCTGATCGAGATCGACGAGACGGAGCGGATCTTCTCCAACCCGTCCGTCCAGGCCACCGAGGACTACATCTCGGGCCGCTTCGGCTGAGCCGAGTCCCCTGAAGACCCCTCGCGGTGCTGCATGGCGGTGCCACCGCGAGGACACAGAGGGCCCGCCCCCGGATTCCGGGGGCGGGCCCGTTGTCGTACACCCGGCTCGGCGCCTACAGGAACAGCAGGTTCACGATCCCGTAGGCGCAGGCGGCCACGATCGCCGCGGCCGGCATGGTGATGAACCAGCCGAGGACGATGTTCTTGGCGACGCCCCAGCGGACCGCGTTGACCCGCTTGGTGGCGCCGACACCCATGATCGCCGAGGTGATGACGTGGGTCGTCGACACCGGCGCCTTGAACAGGTACGCGGTGGTGAACATGATCGCCGCGCCGGTCGTCTCGGCGGCGAAGCCCTGCGGCGGATCGAGTTCGATGATCTTCCGGCCCAGCGTGCGCATGATGCGCCAGCCGCCCGCGTACGTGCCCAGCGACAGCATCAGCGCGCAGGCGATCTTCACCCAGACCGGGATCGGGTCGCCGTACGTCTCGTGACCCGAGATCACCAGGGCCATCACCACGATGCCCATGGTCTTCTGGGCGTCCTGGAGGCCGTGCCCGAGGGCCATGCCGGCCGCGGACACGGTCTGCGCTATCCGGAAACCCCGCTTCGCCTTGTGCGGATTGGCGCGCCGGAAGATCCACATGATCGCCGTCATCACCAGGTAACCGGCGACCAGACCGACGACCGGCGAGATGAACATCGGGATGACGACCTTGTCGAGCACACCGTTCCAGATGACCTCAGTGCCGCCCGCGAGCGCGGCCCCCACCATGCCCCCGAACAACGCGTGCGAGGACGAGGAGGGCAGCCCGAAGTACCAGGTGACGAGGTTCCACACGATCGCCCCGACCAGTGCCGAGAACAGGATCCCCATCCCCTTCGAGCCCGCCGGCGTCTCGATCAGGCCCTCACTGACGGTCTTGGCGACCCCGGAGCCGAGAAAGGCTCCTGCCAGGTTCATGACCGCCGCCATGGCGAGCGCGGCCCGGGGGGTCAGCGCCCGCGTCGACACGGACGTCGCGATCGCGTTCGCCGAGTCGTGGAAGCCGTTCGTGTACGTGAAGAAGAGCGCGACCAGGATGGTCACGACCAGAGCGAAGGTGTCCATGGAAGGGTTCAGGACTCCTTGACGGCGATGGTCTCCACCGTGTTCGCCACATGCTCGAACGCGTCCGCGGCCTCTTCGAGGACGTCCACGATCTGCTTGAGCTTGAGGACCTCGATGGCCTCGTACTTGCCGTTGAAGAGCATGGCGAGCAGCTTGCGGTGGATCTGGTCCGCCTGGTTCTCCAGCCGGTTGACCTCGATCCAGTACTCGGTGAGGTTGTCCATGGTCCGCAGGTGCGGCATGGCCTCGGCCGTGAGCTCGGCGGCCCGCGCGAGCACCTCGATCTGCTGCTCGACGCCCTTGGGGAGCTCCTCGACGTTGTAGAGGACGACCAGGTCGACGGCCTCCTCCATGAAGTCCATGATGTCGTCGAGGGAGGACGCCAGGTTGTAGATGTCCTCGCGGTCGAACGGCGTGATGAACGAGGAGTTCAACTGGTGGAAGATCGCGTGGGTGGCGTCGTCACCGGCGTGTTCCGCGGCCCGCATACGCTCTGCGATCTCGGCCCGGCCGGCGGTGTCCGCGCCGAGCAGTTCCATCAGGAGCTTCGAGCCCGTGACGATGTTGTCCGCGGAGGCGGCGAACATGTCGTAGAAGCTCGTCTCCCTGGGGGTCAGACGAAAGCGCACAAGGGGTCCTCGGGGTGCATCGGTTTCGGTCAGGGTGATGCTAAGTGCATCATCCGGCCACGGCTAATGGGCCGTCCCCCAGTGTCGCCCATCGGGCACAGTGGTTGGCACGGGGGCCGTCCGCAGGCCCTATACCCGGGAAACTTCGGTACGATATACCCAGGAGGGGTATGTGATTCCCTCAAGGTTGTGGCCGTGATGTGGAGGACGCGATGACGACGACCGAGGCCGGCGCCACGGCGCCCTCCGAGACAGTGGCGGAAACCAGCCCCCACGAGACCCACGAGCCCACCACGCACGGCTACCACAAGCAGAAGGACGAGCACCTCAAGCGACTGCGCCGGATCGAGGGCCAGATCCGGGGGCTGCAGCGGATGGTCGACGAGGACGTCTACTGCATCGACATACTCACGCAGGTGTCCGCCTCCACCAAGGCCCTGCAGTCCTTCGCGCTGCAGCTGCTGGAGGAACACCTGCGGCACTGCGTCGCCGATGCGGCCGTCAAGGGCGGCGCCGAGATCGACGCGAAGGTCGAGGAGGCGACGAAGGCCATCGGCCGTCTGCTGCGGACGTGATCCGGCCTTCCCCGCGACGGAACAGGCGCCCCCGGCTCACCGGCCGGGGGCGTCCGCGCGTTCCTCGGCCACTTTCAGCACCTCGTCGATGCTTTCCAGGCTGAGCCGGTCGTCCGCGGCCGACGCCGCGATGATCAGCTCTCCGCACAGTTCGATCTCGGCGAGGGCCACGTGGTCCTGAACCGCCGTACCGCCGACCGGAGCCACGCGCATCACCTCTTCTCTGCCGTTACCGACTTCCTAGAGTAGGGAGCGGCGTACACACCGCGCATGGCACGGACGGGCTAGTTCTTGACACCCGTCACGACCGCTCACCCCTCGGCGATCTTGCCGGCGTAGATGTCCCGGGCGGCCGGCAGCCGTACGTCCGCGGCGGCCCCGAAGTCGAACAGCAGCGTCGTCGAGGCGACCGCGACGGTGCCGTGGCGCTGTCCGTTGACGAAGCTGAAGCGGTGGCGGATCTTGCGGATACGGCCCTGGTCGTCGAGGTAGACGTCGAACGGGACCGCGGCCGTGGCGAACCCTTTCGCCGCCGCGGCCAGCACCTCCTGGTTGGCGCCGGCCGCGCTCTTCGCCGCGTCGGCCAGATCCGCCGTGCCCCGGTAGTGCCGCACCTCGGTCCCGGCGAGCTCGGTCGCGCCCACGTACGTCGCCGACCTGGTCCCGCGCAGCACCTCGGCCGCGGCGAACGGATCGGTGGCCCCGCCGGTGACGAGATTGCCGTCGGAGAGGGCCGTGGTGTCGACGCGCACCCATTTGTCCGCGGGCACACCCGCGCCCCGGTTCTTCATGAACAGGGCGCCGGGGGCGAGGAGTTCGGTGATCGGCCGGTGCTCGCTGGTGCCGGCCGGGTCCTGCGGCAGCATCACCTTCAGCCGGCCCAGGCGCTCCCGGTAGTCGTACACACCCTCGCCGCGAATGGTGACCCGGGTGCCGCCGGTGGCCATCTCCATCGACGTACGGGCCTTCGAACTGCCCGCGTCCACCAGGGTGTCGGCGGCCCGGCGCAGGGTCCCGACCGGGTCGGCCGCATGTGAGTCGTCCAGGGCGGCGCTTCCTGAACAACCGGTGGCGCAGGCGCAGGCCATGAGCACCGCCGCGACGAGGACCGACCCGCCGGCCTGCCTCTGCTGCCGCTCCGTCATCGCCGCCTACCCCCAGCCGGTACGTCCGCCACGGACCACCTGTCACTTCGGATAACGACCGGTAGGAAGGGTTGTCACGCGCACACCGTCCGTTTACCCGGCATGGGTAACGTTGTCAGTGTGGCGCAGCAGGACAGGACCCCCCCACCCCCATCCGACGGCCCGGCCCACCAGACGCAGATGGTCGAACAGGGCCGTTTCTGCCTGGCCCGGTGCACCTGCGGCTGGCGCGGACCGGCGCGCAGAGCCCGCAGCCAGGCGCGGGCGGACGCGGAGGGGCACGCGGACGGAGGCTAGCGCGGCAGCAGCTCGTCGATCAGGGTGCGGTCGCGGTACTGCGTCAGACGGCTGCGGGCCGCGGCGGGGGAGAGCCACAGGATGCGGTCCACCTCGTCGTTCGGGGTGAAGTGGCCTCCGGTTGCCTCGGCCGCCCAGTAACGGACCCGTTTGGGGCGGCCGTTGGCCATGTAGTGGACGCTGGGCAGCTCGGTGCCGGGCTCGGCGGTGCAGCCCGTCTCCTCCTCGACCTCACGCAGCGCGCCGGTGAGGGGGTCCTCCTCGCGCTTCAACTTGCCCTTGGGATGCGACCAGTCGTCGTATTTCGGCCTGTGGACCAGGCAGATCTCGAGATCGCCGTCGATCGGTGAGCGGCGCCACAGGACACAGCCGGCCGCCTGGACGACGGAGTCATCGTCATCGGGATGGGTCATGTACTCACCGCCTGCTTCTGCCAGCACTGCTGGAACGCGAACCGGGCGGCCTCCACCTCGTGACGCTGGTCGGCGTGCAGGACGCCCAGTGCGTAGGCGGTGGCCGGGGCTATGCGGGGGGTGCGGGCCGCTGCGGCGGCCGCGGACGCGGCCTCCGAGGCGTCCCGGTGACGGTCCAGGCACTGGCCCGCCGTGAGGAGCCGTACGTCCACCGAGGAGGTCAGGGTCTCGCGCGCGTAGCGGTACAGGCGCAGCAGCAGGCGGACCTGGTGCCAGGGGGCGTCCTGGGCGTGAGGGGAGGGGTCCGGGGAGAGGCCGTGGATGAGGGCCTCGGCGTTGTAGGGGCTGCCCGCGGTGACCAGGGGGAGGGCGGACACCGCGTCCTCGAGGCGTCCCTGGGCCGCGGTGGCCAGGGGCTGGAGGTCGGTGGAGAGGGCCGTTCTCGTCAACGGGACCTCGCTGGCCAGTACGGCGATGCTGTCGGCCACCGCGTGGAAGCGCGAGGAGCCGAGGGCCTGGAGGGCGGTCGAGTGGGCCCGGGTGCGGGCGAGGGTGAGCTGGCGGTCCAGGAGGGCGCCTGCTTTGGCGGCACCCACGGTCAGGTTGCCGCGGTCGGGGGTGGACGCGGTGGGCGCCGAGGGGCCGCCGCCGACGGGGGCCGGCTGTGCGGGGAACACCGCGCCGGACAGCCGGTGCAGCGCCAGCAACAGCCTTTCCAGGCGGGACTCGTACCCGTGCTCCATGCCCAACGTGCCGGAGAGCCAAGCCAGTTCCGGGCGCAGGGACTCCGACCACTCGGGGTCGAGGAGCGGGCGGAAGGTGTGGAGGCTGGCGCTGATGCGGCGGACCGAGCGGCGCAGGGCCCGGGCCGCGTCGACGGGGTCCTCCGCGCCCGCCGCCGTTCCGCCTGATTCGCGGTGCTGGCGCAGAGCGCGGAGGAACTCCGTTGCCTGGGACCGCAGGTAACCCGCGAGGGCGTCCCCGGTGGGGGACGGCCCGAGGTGCCCGGACACGGGTTCCGTCGGTTCAAGGTGTTGCTGTGCCACGCCGGCGCCTCCGGGCGTCTATGAGCATCTCCTGGACGTTGCGCAGGGGTTGGCCGTCCGCGTCCGTGGCGTGCCGGGTCCACTCGCCGTCCGGGCCGAGGTGCCACGACGCGGTGGTGTCGGACATCCCGGTCTCCAGCAGCCGGTTGATGGCCGCCCGGTGGGCCGGGTCGGTGATCCTCACCAGTGCCTCTATCCGGCGGTCGAGGTTGCGGTGCATCATGTCGGCGCTGCCGATCCACACCTCGGGCTCGCCGCCGTTGCCGAAGGCGAAGATCCGGGAGTGTTCGAGGAACCGGCCGAGGATCGAGCGGACCCGGATGTTCTCGGACAGGCCCGTGACGCTCGGTCGGATCGCGCAGATGCCGCGCACCCAGACGTCGACCGGCACGCCCGCCTGGGACGCGCGGTAGAGCGAGTCGATGAGGGCCTCGTCCACCAGGGAGTTGACCTTGATGCGGATGAAGGCCGGACGTCCCGCGCGGTGGTGCTGGACTTCCTTGTTCACGCGTGAAATGAGGCCGTCGCGCAGGGACTTGGGGGCCACCAGGAGGCGACGGTAGGTCTCCCGGCGCGAGTAGCCGGACAGCCGGTTGAACAGGTCGGACAGATCCGCGCCCACCTGCGGGTCGGCCGTGAGCAGACCCAGGTCCTCGTACAGCCGAGCGGTCTTCGGGTGGTAGTTGCCGGTGCCGACGTGGCTGTACCGCCGTAGCGTGTCGCCTTCCTGGCGGACCACCAGGGACAGCTTGCAGTGGGTCTTCAGGCCGACCAGGCCGTAGACGACATGGCAGCCCGCCTCCTCCAGCTTGCGCGCCCACTTGATGTTGGCGTGCTCGTCGAAGCGGGCCTTGATCTCGACCAGGACGAGGACCTGCTTGCCGGCCTCGGCGGCGTCGATGAGGGCGTCGACGATGGGGGAGTCGCCCGACGTGCGGTACAGGGTCTGCTTGATGGCGAGGACGTCCGGGTCGTCGGCCGCCTGCTGGAGGAAGGCCTGGACGGACGTCGAGAAGCTGTCGTAGGGGTGGTGGAGCAGGACGTCACGGGTGCGCAGGGCGGCGAAGATGTCCGGCGCGGACGCCGACTCGACCTCGGCCAGGTCGCGGTGGACGCCCGCGACGAACTTGCGGTACTTCAGCTCGGGGCGGTCGAGGCCGGCGATGCGGAAGAGGCCGGTGAGGTCGAGCGGACCGGGCAGCGGGTAGACCTCCGCCTCGGAGATCTTCAGCTCGCGCACCAGCAGGTCCAGCACCTCGCGGTCGATGGACTCCTCGACCTCCAGGCGCACCGGCGGACCGAAACGGCGCCGCATGAGCTCCTTCTCCAGGGCCTGGAGGAGGTTCTCGGCGTCGTCCTCCTCGACCTCCAGGTCCTCGTTGCGGGTGACCCGGAAGGTGTGGTGCTCCAGCACCTCCATGCCCGGGAACAGCTCCTCCAGGTGGGCGCCGATGACGTCCTCGATGGGGACGTACCGGCCCTGGGAGGACTCCAGGAAGCGGGACAGCAGCGGCGGGACCTTGACCCGGGCGAAGTGGCGGTTGCCGTTGACCGGGTTGCGCACGATCACGGCCAGGTTCAGGGAGAGCCCGGAGATGTACGGGAAGGGGTGCGCCGGGTCGACCGCGAGGGGGGTCAGGACCGGGAAGATCTGGTGCCGGAACAGGGTGAAGAGGCGGGCCTGCTCCTTCTCCTGGAGTTCGTTCCAGCGGACCAGGTGGATGCCCTCCTCCGCGAGTGCGGGGGCGACGTCCTCGTGGTAGCAGGCGGCGTGCCGGGCCATGAGCTCGCGGGAGCGGGCCCAGATCATCTCCAGCACCTCGCGCGGCTGGAGGCCGGAGGCGGAGCGGGTGGCGACGCCGGTGGCGATACGGCGCTTCAGTCCGGCCACCCGGACCATGAAGAACTCGTCCAGGTTGCTGGCGAAGATCGCGAGGAAGTTCGCGCGCTCCAGGAGGGGCGTGTTCGGATCCTCGGCGAGTTCCAGGACCCGCTCGTTGAACGCGAGCCAGCTGCGCTCCCGGTCGAGGAATCGACCCTGCGGGAGCTGGGCGGCACCGTCGACCGGGATCTCCTCGTACGCGTCGAGATCGGCGTCGAGGTCGGGCTCGAGATCGGAGACGGTGGCCGACACGGTGTGCGGGCGGTGCGCGGCTATGGAGCCCACGGAGGGCTGCACGTGCTGGACCTCTGCCTGGCTGTTCGACTGGCTCATGACCCCATTCTTCCGCGCCGGGAGCGAAAGGGGCGCGTCGGATGCAGCGAGCGGGAGCACGGCGGCGAGCGGGGCGCTCCCGTTCCCCGAGGCCCCCTCGGGCGGCGGCGAAGGCTCTGGCACGGCGGGCTTCATTCGCTGAGCCTCGCAAGCCTGTCTGAACCAACGGTTACGGCGACATGGCGTTCGGGATATCGGGGGACGGCTCCCGGGCGTTTGCGGGCCGGGGGTGCGGGGCGGTGTCCCGGTCGGGGGCCGTGGGTGTGGGGCGTCAGGGGGTGTGGCGGTGGCCGTCTCGGTGGGGGATCCGGTCGCGGCCGCGCCGGGCGCCCCGCCGAGGACGGTGAGCGTGCCGGAGGTGGGCCGCAGCAGGCCGGCGGCCAGGGCGAGGAGCGGGGACTTGCCGGGGCCATGGGGGCCGGCCAGCGCTGATGCGGCCCGTGGGCAGCCGGAAGGAGCAGCCGGGGCGGTGCTGGACTCGCTGGTCCCCCTTCGGGAGGTGCTCGTCGAGTACGGCGCTGAAGGGCCTGCTTGGTCTGCTGTGCGGTAGCCGGGATGCTCGTGCTCGTAGGAGGTGCACGGCAGGTACGGCACCTCATGTGAACCGGTCGGCGGGGGTCGTCCGATGAAGGGGCGTGAGGGAAACGAGAAGCGACGGGGATCTGCTGCGGGCCATCGCGGCGGACGGCGACCGGCGTGCCTTCGAGGAGCTGTACCGGCGATACGCGCCCTGGCTGCTCGCCCGGCTGCGGGGGCGGTGCGCGGACGCGGGCGTGGTCGACGACGTCGTACAGGAGACGTTCCTCGCGGTGTGGCGGGGGACCGCGCGCTACCGCGAGGAAGGCGATGTGGCCGGGTGGCTGTGGCGGATCGGCTCACGGCGGCTGATCGACGCGCTGCGCGGTGACGGGGCGCGGGGGCGGCTCAGGCAGGCCCTGTCCCACCTGCGGCACCGGGACGAGGTGTCCGCGGAGGAACGCGTGCTCGCGGGGGTGGAGCACGGGGACCTCGCGGGCGCCCTCGTCCGGCTGTCACCGGAGCTGCGGGCGGTGCTCCAGGCGACGGTCATCGACGGCCTCACCACCCGCGAGGCCGCCGTCCTCCTGGGCATCCCGCCCGGCACGGTCAAGACTCGGGCGATGCGAGCCCGCAAGCAGCTGAGGGAGGCGCTCGCGTGAGCACCGAGGGACGACCGCGGAGCCGAACGGGAGGCGGGGTGCCGACACGGGTCTCTGGCGAGGCACCGGCTGGGGGCGGAGGGTCGGTGCGAGCGGGGGGCCGGGTGCGGGGCCGAGCGGAGGACCGTGCACTGGGACGGCCGCGGGTCTGGGCGCCGGATGTGGTGCGGGACGGAACGGAGGGGCCGGCACAGGGCCGCTCGCAGGGCTGGACGCGGGGCCGGACGCCGGACGTGGTGCCGGGCTGGACGCGGGGCCGGCTGCGGGGCCGGACGCCGAATGTGGTGCGGGGCCGACCGCAGCGTCGAGCTCAGGATCGACCGCCGAGCCGCCCGCAGGGCCCGTTGCACGTACGAGTGAAGGAGGTGGCGGCATGACCTGGCATGTGGCCGAAGAGGATCTGCGGGCTTATGCCCGGGGCGAGTTGGCCGCCCCCCTGCTCTGGTCCGCCGACACCCATCTCGCCGCCTGCGCCGCGTGCCGGGGGCTGCTGACCGGTGTCACCGACCCGGTGGTGCTGGACGTCGGGTGGGAGCGGCTGGACGCCGAGCTGGACGCGCCCCGGACGGGGTGGTTCGAGTCGTTGCTGATCCGGGCCGGGATCGCCGACCACACCGCGCGGCTGCTCGCGGCCACGCCGGTGCTCAGGCGCTCGTGGCTGGCGGCCGTGGTGTTCCTGCTGCTGGCGACCGTCGGTGCGGTGCACACGACCGAGTCGCCGACCCTGTTCCTCGCCCTCGCCCCGCTGCTGCCGCTGGTCGGCGTGGCGCTGTCCTACGGTCCGGCGCTCGACCCGACCTACGAGATGTCGGTCGTCGCACCCACCCACGGCTTCCGGCTGCTGATGATCCGCACGCTCGCCGTGCTGGTCGCGGGCCTCGGCCTGAACGGGCTCGCCACCCTGGCCCTGCCCGGCTACGGCCTGCGCGCCCTGGCCTGGCTGCTGCCCGCGCTCGCTCTCACCGCGACCGGCCTCGCCCTCACCCCGAGGCTCGGCCCGGTCCTCGCACCGTCCCTGGTCGGCGGCGCCTGGATCGCCGTACTGCTGGCCGCGCAGGCCGCACAGCAGACGAACACCGACGCGCTCGCGCCGTTCACGGCGGCAGGGCAGGGCGTGGCCGGGGCGGTCGCCGCGCTCGGTGCGGGGCTGCTCTTTCTTCTTCGTGACCGGTTCGATCTGTTCAGCGGGAGTGCCGAATGACCGCCACCGTCTCCGCCTCCGGGCTTCATCTCCGCTACGGCGGCACCCGCGCCCTCGACGACGTGTCGCTGCGGCTCACGCCGGGCGTGACCGGGCTGCTCGGGCCCAACGGGGCAGGAAAGACCACCCTGTTGCGGGTGCTCGCCACCGCCGTGCCCGCCGACCGGGGCTCCTTCACCGTCCTCGGTCATGACCCGGGCAGCTCACGTGGACGGCAGGAGGTCCGGCGCACGCTCGGCTATCTGCCGCAGAGCCCGGGTTTCCACCCGGACTTCAGCGCCTTCGAGTTCGTGGACTACGTGGCGATCCTCAAGGAGCTCACCGACCGCACCGCCCGCCACCGCGAGGTGCGGCGGGTGCTGGAGGAGGTCGACCTCGGGGACGTACGCGCCAGGCGCATCAAGAAGCTGTCCGGCGGGATGCGGCAGCGGGTCGCGCTGGCCGCCGCTCTCGTCGGCGACCCCGGCTTCCTGGTCCTCGACGAGCCGACCGTCGGCCTCGACCCCGAACAGCGCATGCGGTTCCGGGAGTTGATCGCGCAGGCGGGGGAGGGGCGGACCGTGCTCCTGTCCACCCACCAGACCGAGGACGTGGCGATGCTCTGCCACCGCGTCCTCGTCATGGCCCGCGGCCGCATCCTCTTCGAGGGCACCCCCGCCGGACTGACCGCCCGCGCGGCCGACCGGGTGTGGAGCAGCACGGAACGCGCCCCGGGCGCCAAGGCGGGCTGGCGCACCGGCACCGGCTCCTTCCGCAACGTCGGCGACCCGCCCGCCGGTGCCGAACTCCTCGAACCCACCCTGGAGGACGGCTACCTGCTCACCCTGGACGACGTGGACGCGAAGGCGGCGACCGCATGAGCCTGGCGACGAAGACGGTGGCCGAGTCCGCCGCCGTACCCGCGGACGATCCGCGACACCCCTGGGCCGCCGTATTCGCCCTCGCCCGCTTCGAGGCACGCGACCTGCTGCAGTACATCCCGGTGCTGGCGACTCTCGTGCTGTACGTCGGCTACACCGCCTGGACGCTGTTCGACTCGAAGGAGGGCATGGACGCCTTCCCGGCCCTCCAGAACGCCGACCGGCACACCCAGAGCGGGCCCCTGCTGCTGGGGGTCGCCCTGTTCGTGTGCGTCAACCGCTGCACGCTGCGCTCCCGCAGGCGCGGTACCGACCGGCAGTTCGACGTGCTGGTCATGGAGCCGTGGCGGCGGACGGTCGCCCATGTGCTGTCGGTGCTGCCCTTCGCCGCCGTCACCGCGCTGGTGGTGCTCGGCGAGTTCACCCGGCAGGCCCTCAGGCCCGGCGCGGTGGGCCACGGCTCGCTCGCCGAACTGGCCGTCGGCCCCCTGTACGTGCTGCTGTGCGGCTCGCTCGGGGTGCTGCTCGCCCGGCTGGTCCCGTCCACGTTCGCGGCGCCGGTCGGCGTGGTCGGACTCTTCGTCCTCAGCGTGTTCGTCTCCGCGGGCACCGAAGACGCGGAGTGGTCGCGGTGGCTGTCGCCGATCGTGGAGGAAACCAGCAACAACACGGTGCTCCCCTCGGACCTCGTCGGCCGCCCGGCGGCCTGGCACGCGCTGTATCTGACGGGTCTGATCCTGCTCGTGGCGCTCGGCGCGGTGCTGGCGAGCGGTGGTCGCGCGCTGTACCTGAGGGCCGGGGCCGCGGGCGCGCTGGCGCTGACCCTGACCGGCGCGGTGGGCCAGTCCGGGGGTGTGTCACCGGAGTTGACGGCCGCGCGCGAGCGGGCCTCGGTGTCCCCGCAGCGGGACCAGTCGTGTGTGCGGCGCGGGGGCTCGACGTACTGCGCCTTCCCCGAGTGGGCCGGCCGGGCGGGCGACTGGGCGGGGGTCGTGGACCGCGTCCGGTCCCTGGCCGGCGGTACGGCCGCCGGGCAGCCCCTGCTCGTACGGCAGCGGATCGATGCCCGTTACGGGCTGGACGGGGACTCGGCGATCGAACCGCTCACCGCGCCGAACCAGGTGACCGTCGGTTCCCGCTGGGGCGGCAACCGGGTCCCCGAGTTCGCGGTCGCCGTCGCCTATGTGCTGGTCGCCGGTGACGAGTCGAAGGGCAGCGAGCTGTGCGACGGCCGGGTGGTCACCGCGATGTGGCTGGCCCTGGGCGGGGACTCGCACCCGATGGCCGACCTCGCGAACGTCCGCCTCGGCGACACCGTCACCGGGTCCGCGTACGTACTCGCCCCGACCAGCGGGCTGTCCATGACGGCCGGACAGACCGATGTCGTACGGGAGTTGCTGCAACGCCCGCGCGATGAGGCGACGGCCTCCGTGAAGCAGCACTGGGCCGAGCTGACGGCGCCGGGGGTCTCGACGGCCCAGGTGGCGCGGGTGCTGGGGGCCGAGGTGCCGAAGGGGGCGAAGGACTGTGCGCAGGAGTGACGGGGGTGCCCGCGGGGCGCTGGTGGCGGCCGTGGCACGTACGGTGCCGTGGCGGGCGGTCGGTGCCGGGGCGGTCGTAGGACTGCTGATCGTGGGGCTGCCACGGCTGCTGTCCGTCACGCCCGACGCGTGGCTCGGCCTCTCCCTTCTCCGGGCCGCCGCCCTCGTCTTCGCCCTGGGCCTGGCCTTCCTCCTGGACGACCCGGCGCGCCGGCTCACCACCCCGGTCCCCACCCGGCGTTGGGTCCGCAGCGGGCTGCGGGTCGCGCTGGTCGCGCCGGTCGCCGCGCTGTGGTGGACGGCGGCGCTGGCCCTCGTCCCCGCACCGGCCCGCCCCCCGGTCGGCGCGGTCACCCTGGAGGCCGCGGCGACGGCCGTCCTCGCGGTGGCCGCGGCGGCGGTGGCGGTCCGCTTCACCGACGAACCCGAACCCGGACCCTCGGTGGCGGCCGGCTTCCTGACCCTCGGCCTCCTCGCCCCTCTCCTGCTCCCCACCCGCTGGGACCTGTTCGTCCCGGTGGGAGACCCGAACTGGCAGGCGGCACATGTGCGATGGGCCGTGCTGCTGGCGGCCGCGGTGCTCCTGGGAGCGGCCTGCACGGCGGAACCGGTACGCGGCCTCAGACCACGCCCGGCGTCCTGACGGCAAGGGCGGCGGCGGTGTCGGACCGCACCCAGCCGCCTGACCGTCAGTTCACGGCCCGGTGTCGCCGTACCCGCCCACCGGGCAGGACCACGCCCCGCCCGACGGGTCCGTCCAGACCGCGGTGCCGTCCACCACCGCGGCCCGGGCGGGGCGTGGGGTGCCGGGTACGACCGGCAGGCCGACGGCGTACAACTCGACGTAGGCGTCGGGGATCCGGTCGGCGAGTGTGCACAGCACCTCGGCCTCGGAGCGGGCCGGGTCGACCCCGAAGCCGACGCCCATGCCGTCGTCGTCCCGGAGCAGCACCTCCACCTGGCCCCCGTCGAGGGGGGCGTACGACACCTCCGGAGCCGCAGGGGCCCCGGCCGACAGGTCGGCGAGGACCAGGGCGACGAGCTCGCTCAGTTCCATCGGTCCTCACGTCTCCGTGCGGTACATCAGGTCCGTCTCGTACGTGGTGAAGCCGAGCCGTTCGTAGACCGAGACGGCCGCCTTGTTGTCGGCGTCGACGTAGAGCATCGCGGTCGGCAGGCCCTGCGCGGCGAGGTGGCGCAGGCCGATCGTCGTGAGCGCCTTGCCGAGGCCGCCGCCCTGGGTGCCGGGGCGGACGCCGAGGACGTACACCTCGCCGAGCTGCTCCGCCGCGTGCACCTTGGTCCAGTGGAAGCCGACCAGTTCGCCGTCCCGGAAGGCCAGGAAGAACCCCTCGGGGTCGAACCAGGACTGGGCCTTGCGGTCGTCGAGGTCGCGCTGGGTCAGGGAGCCCTGCTCGGGGTGGTGGGCGAACGCGGCCGCGTTCACCGCGAGCCAGGCGGTGTCGTCCTCGCCGGGCACGAAGGCGCGGACCGTGACGTCCGCCGGGAGCACCGGGTCGGGCAGCTCAAGCCCGGTCAGAGGGCGCCGCATCTGCCGTAGCTCACGGAAGAGGGTCAGGCCCAGGACCTGGGCGAGATGGCGGGCGGCGCTGTGGCCGCCGTGAGCCCACACCCGCAGCCGCTTGCCGGAGGCGGCGAGCAGCGCCGAGCCCAGGGCGCGGCCGTGGCCGTGGCCGCGGTGCGAGGGGTGGACGACCAGCTCCGCGGCCGGCGCCTCCACCGGGTCGGTGTCCTCCAGCTGGGCGTAGCCGGCCAGTTCGTCGCCGACGTGCAGGAGCAGGTGGGACACGCCCTCGCGGGCCCCGCCCCGCAGCTGCAGCCGGCCCTGCTCGGACACCGCTTGCTGCCCGTCTTGGTGCGCGGCCTCGGCGAGGAGCCCGAGAACCGCCTCGGTCTGGTCCGGCGAGAGCGCCGAAAGGGTCTCGATGGAGCGGGAGATGCCGGGGCGTGCGATGTCGTCGCTGGTCATGGCTACGAGGGTAAGGGGAGGTACGGGCAAAGCGGCGGCAAAGAAGCAACCAGGATGTAACCACGAAACCCCTGTCGCGCTACGCGCGTTGACCCTAGGCTGCGCCGGAACGGGGCCACTTCCTCACCAGCCAGTACAAGCCCAGGGGGGCGCATGCCAGCCACATCCCAGCCGCACCGGTCGGACACGGTGCGCCGCCGACGTCGTACGTACCGTCTGGTCGCCGCGGCCGCCGGTCTCGCCACCGTCGGTGCCCTCGCCGCCGCGCTGCCCGCGGGCGCGCACGACAGCAAGCACGGCAAGCCGCTGCCGAGCCGCTACCAGGACGTCCAGCTGCTGTCCTTCAACGACCTGCACGGCAACCTGGAGCCGCCGTCGGGCTCCTCCGGCCGGGTCACCGAGCTCCAGGCGGACGGGACGACGAAGACGATCGACGCGGGGGGTGTCGAGTACCTCGCGACCCATCTGCGCGAGGCGCGCAAGGGGAACCCGTACTCCATCACCGCGGCGGGCGGTGACATGGTCGGTGCCTCGCCGCTGATCTCGGGACTCTTCCACGACGAGCCCACCATCGAGGCGCTGAACAAGCTCGACCTCGATGTGACGAGCGTCGGCAACCACGAGTTCGACGAGGGCGCGAAGGAACTGGCCCGGCTGCAGAACGGCGGCTGCCACCCGACGGCCGGCTGTTACACGGACAAGGAGTTCGAGGGTGCCGACTTCCCGTACCTGGCGGCCAACGTCCTGGACGAGAAGACCGGCAGGCCGATCCTCAAGCCCTACTGGGTGTGGAAGAAGAAGGGCGTCAAGGTCGGCTTCATCGGCGTCACCCTGGAGGACACCCCGGGTGTCGTCTCCGCGGAGGGCGTCAAGGGCCTGAAGTTCAAGGACGAGGTCGAGACGATCAACAAGTACGCCCGCGTGCTCCAGAAGCAGGGCGTGAAGTCGATCGTGGCCCTCATCCACGAGGGCGGCCAGCCCGCCTCGGGCTCGTACAACTACAACTGCGACTCCCCGGGCGCCGGTGACGGCATCTCCGGCCCGATCGTCGACATCGCCAAGAACATCTCGCCGTCCGTGGACGCGCTGGTCACCGGCCACACCCACGCGGCGTACGTCTGCACGATCCCCGACCCGTCGGGCAAGCCCCGCATGGTCACCTCGGCCGCGTCCTTCGGCCGTCTCTACACGGACACCACGCTGACGTACGACCGCTTCACCGGCGACATCGCCCGTACGGCCGTGAAGTCGGCGAACCACGTGGTCACCCGGACCGTCGCCAAGGCGCCCGACATGACCCAGTTGATCAGCAGGTGGAACACCCTCGCGGCGCCCATCGGCAACCGCGCGATCGGCTACATCTCCGCCGACGTCCCGAGCACCGGCACCGAGTCCCCGATGGGCGACCTGATCGCCGACGCGCAGCTCGCGTACGGCAGGAAGCTCGATCCCGGGACCGACCTCGCGCTGATGAACCCGGGCGGGGTCCGGGCCGGCCTGACCTACGCGGCCAAGGGGACCGAAGGGGACGGGGTGGTGACGTACGCCGAGGGCTTCACCGTGCAGCCGTTCTCCAACACCGTGAACCTCCAGGACTTCACCGGGGCCCAGCTGATCAAGGTGCTCCAGGAGCAGGTGAGCGGGTCGAACGCGGCCTCGCCGAAGATCCTGCAGCCGTCGGCGAACCTCACCTACACGCTGGACCTGACGAAGTCCGGCGCGGAGCGGATCGTCCTCGGCTCCGTGAAGCTGAACGGCACGGCCGTCGACCCGGCGGCCACCTACCGCGTCGCGACCAACAGCTTCCTCGCGGGCGGCGGCGACGGCTTCACCACGCTGGGCCAGGGCACGAACGACCTCGTGGGCGGCGACGACCTCGCCGCGCTCGTGGACTACCTGACGGCCAACTCGTCGGCGGGCAGCCCGATCGCGCCGCCGGCCGCGAACCGGATCACGGTCGTTCAGTAGATCGTGAGCTGAGTCGCACGGGCCCGGAGCGGATTGCGGGTGGGGGGCGTTCGCGTGATCGGACGGATCGAGGCGTTCCTCCCACCACGTACCCACGCATCCCCGCCCCGTATGGCGTTCCGTACGAACCGTACGAAACACCTCCGGCCCCGCCGACCACCCACCGCCGCACCTGGCGGAGGCGTCGGCGGGGCCGTTTCACAGGCCTGCCGTTCGCGCTGAAGACGGTCGCCTCGATGCTGGTGCCGACAGCCTTCCTCACGCTCGCCGACCGCCGGGCCGTCCTGTACGCCGAGCACAGGGCCGCGGACAGCCTCAAGGACCGGCTGCGACTGACCGCGGCGCCCGAGGTGGAGATCGACGGCTCCCGCTTCCTGCCCCAACTCGTGCGCGGGCGACTGGACTCGGTGAAGGTGACTGTCCCGGACGTGGCCGCCGACCGGGTCACGCGGGCCGCGGTGTCGGCCACCGCCCATGACATACGGCTCCTCGGCGACGGGCCGACCTCCGTGCGCGGGGCGCGAGTTACCCGGCTCGACGGCGACGTCCTGCTCTCCTTCGCCGACATGAACCGTGAACTCGGCGCGTCCCAGGTGACGTTCAGGGGAGGCGGCCGTGACCGGGTGGCGGTGTGCGGCACGCTCCCGGTCGCCGGGCACGAGCTGCGGCTGCGGGCCGAGGTGCGCGTGGCGCCCGACGGGGAGCGGGGCGTCGACACGCAGATCGGCGGGATGCGCCTGGAGATCGGGGACCTGGCGACCTACCGGCCGGGCAGCCGCGCCTCGGAGGGCCTCCACCTGACGCCCGGGGCCGCCGCGGCCCTGGCCCGACAGACACGCAGGGCCCGGGCCGTGCTGGCGGTCCCGTCCGTGGCGTGGGCGCTGGGCGTGCCCGATGTCACCGTGCGCGAGGGCGCAGCGCTCCGACACCGCGCTGTCCCGTCTGACCGGCCGCCCGGAGTTCGTACGGCAGGCCATGCGCCTGAACCTCCTCGACGTCGCCCTGGCCCACCCCGGACTCCTGGACCGCCTGGGCCTGGACCCGGCGCCGCTCGACGCCCTCTCGCACCTGACCCGCCCGGTCCTCTCCGACCGCTTCTCCCCCGGGTTCCGGCTGTCCGAGCCGCCGAGCGGCGCACTGCGCCTGCGGGACGTGCGCGCGGTGCAGGACGGCATCCGGGTGCGTGTCGAGGGCTCCCGACTGGCGGTCGGTCCGTAGATGTCCGCCCTTAAATTCTGTGTCAGCCTTTCAATTCTCAGACGATGCACATCCAGTCTTATTGAGATCTAAGGCCAAAAGGCTTTTTCGGCGGCAGGAATGCCGTAATGTTTTCCATGTCGAAAGCGAACGACGCAAACGCAAAGGAGAGCAAGATGATCTTCCACAAGGTCGCCCCGGTGAAGAAGACCCGCAAGCCCGCTCCGGCCCCCAAGAAGGCCCAGCCGAAGAAGCACACGCCGAAGCGCCGCCCGGTCGGCCACAAGTAAGTCCCCCCCCCTAAAACCCCACTGACAGAAGGATATGACCATGAGCTTCCACAAGATCGTCCCCGTCAAGAAGGCCCCCAAGCCCGCTCCGGCCCCGAAGAAGAAGCCCGCGAAGAAGCACGCGCCGAAGCGTCGCCCGATCGCCCACAAGGGCTGACACAGAATTCACTGAAGTAAATCAAATTCATTCATAAGTAATTGCAGCAGATCGGTAGAGGAACTGTTGCAGAACCAGGACATTGAAGGGTTCAGACATGAGCTTCCACAAGATCGCCCCCGTCAGGAAGAACGGCAAGCCGCTGGGTCCGAAGCCGAAGGGTGCCCCGAAGGGTGCTCCCAAGGGCAAGGCGCCGAAGAAGCCCCCGGCCAGGCGTCCGGTCGGCCACAAGGCCTGAGGCACGCCGCGAGGCGGGGCCACCGGTCAGCGAGTGCATCTCGCGCCGGGGCCCCGCCTCGGCCCTGCCCACCGAGCACATGAGGAGGTGCCGACGATGAGGGAAGTCCGCGAGGCCTTCCACCGTTTCTGGCCGCTGACCCGCGGCGACCGCAAGTGGCTTGCGGCGATCACCGCGTGCGTGGTGGTGTCCGCGCTCGCCGAGACCGCCGCGATCCTGCTGTTCGCCGAACTCACCGACACCGCCCTGAAGGCCGGTTCCCTCTCGGCGTTCTGGGGCCCGGCCGGCGCCTGGCTCGCCGTGGCCGTGCTCGGCGCGCTCGTCGGCTACTTCGGCAACTCGCTCGCGACCTGGACCGCGGAGAGATTCGTGCTGCGGCTGCGCGCGAAGGTCTTCCGGCACATCCAGGACCTGCCCCCGCACTTCTTCCAGAAGCACCGCCAGGGCGACCTGGTCGAACGCCTCACCGGTGACGTCGAGGCCATCGAGCAGATGGTCGTCTCGGGCGTCGTCGGCACGGTCGCCGCCACCTTCTCCGCCGTCTTCTACTCCGCCGCCGCCCTGTACCTGCGCTGGGACCTGGCCCTCGCCACCTTCGTCCTCGCGCCCCTGTTCCTGGTCGCCGCCCGCCGCTTCTCCGGCCGGATCAAGCAGGCCTCGCAGGACGAGCGGGTCGCGGACGGCGCGATCACCTCCGTCGTGCAGGAGTCGCTCGGCAACGTCGTGCTGACCCAGGCGTACAACCGCCGCCGCGACGAGGAGAAGCGCCTCGACCGTGAGGCCCGCGCCTGGATGAAGGCGTCGGTGCGCGGGGCCCGGCTGAGCGAAATGTACGAGCAGTTCGTCGAGGTCGTGGAGACGCTCTGCGTGCTCGCCGTGATCGGCCTGGGCGTCTGGGAGATCTCCGCCGACCGCATGACCCTCGGTCAACTGCTCGCCTTCGCCGCCTTCATCGGCTACCTGTACCCGCCGGTCCGCAACCTCGGCCAGCTGGGGCTGACCCTCACGGCCGCCACCGCCGGCGCCCAGCGCCTGAACGAGATCCTGGACGCGAAACCGTCGGTCGGCGACCCGGCCGAACCCGTCCCCGCCTGGCCGGTCCACGGCTGGGTCGGCTTCCACGGCGTGCACTTCCGCTATCCCGACGCCCCCAGGGACTCCCTCACCGACGTCTCCTTCACGGCCGCCCCGGGCGGGCTGGTGATCATCACGGGCCCGAGCGGCGCCGGCAAGTCCACCCTGTCCAAGCTCCTCACCCGCTTCTACGACCCCTCCGCGGGCGTGATCACCCTGGACGGTGTCCCGCTCACACAGCTGGGCCTGGAGTTCCTGCGCGAGCAGATCGCCCTGCTTCCGCAGGAGACGCTGATCCTCAACGGAACGATCCGCGAGAACATCGGGACGGGCCGGCCGGGCGCGAGTGACGAGGAGATCGAGCAGGCGGCCCGCGCGGCCGCGGCCCACGACTTCATCTCCTCGCTCCCCGAGGGCTACGACACCGAGATCGCCCCCGGCACGGCCACCCTGTCCGGCGGCCAGCTCAAGCGGATCACCATCGCCCGCGCGATGCTCCGGGCCGCACCCGTCCTCATCCTCGACGAACCCACCGCCGGCCTCGACTCGGTCGCAGCGCGCCAGGTCGTACAGCCCCTGCGCCGCCTGGTGTCCGGCCGTACGACCATCATGATCACCCACGATCTGAGCCTGGCCCCGGACGCGGACCGGATCCTGGTGGTGGACGGCGGACGACTGGTGGAAGCGGGCACCCACGCGGAACTGGTGGCCCGCCGGGGCGCCTACACCCGTCTGCTGGGCCCGCTCCCGGAGGACACGATGATCCTGCGGAAGCTGCCCGACGACACGATGACCCTGCGCCGCTGAACCGACTCCGCCCGTCAGCCCCGCTTGGGCCCCGTGATCGCCTCACCGATCACAAAGCCCTTGGCGGGGCCTTCGGCGATCGTGACGTCGGTGCCGTAGGGGACACGGTGAATGTCCTCCCAGTCGGCCTTCTCGGGGCGGGGGCCGGTGAAGAGGGTGACGGCGCCCTGACCGTCGTAGTCGTCGACGAGGACGTACACGGGGATGCCGGCGCGGGCGTACTCGCGGCGCTTCTTGAGGCGGTCACGGTCCTGGTTGCGCTTGCAGGGGGAGACGACTTCGACGACCACTGCTACTGCGGAGGCCTTGATGCCGAGACCCTCCTCGTCCTCGATCAGTTCGGAGTCTCGAGGAGCCACGAAGCCGTCCGGAATCCACGCCTTGCGCGAGTGGATCAGGTTGGTGTCGTTCCAGGCGCCGTGCTCGCTGTCCTTCAGGAAGATCGCAAGGGCGTCCCGGAGGCGGTTGACGATCTGGGCATGGGTGAAACGACCGGTCGGTGACACCTCGATGGCTCCCTCGATGATCTCAGCGCGGTAACCGTCGGGGAGTTCCATGGCCTTCCATGCCTGCCACAGGACGTCGTCCAGGTCGGGTCCGTTCAAGGATTCAGCCGGAGCTTCGGACATGGTCTCAGGCCTCTCACGCGCGAGAGTGGTCAAGGGGGCACCTCCTCCTCAAGTGTGGGCTGGGTGTGCTCGGGGCACAAGCAACGCGATCACCGTAGGCAGGGCTGTATGGCTGACCAGCGGAAACAACCCCAGTTCACCCGTTCGAGGCAGATTCACCCGGCACCCCCTCAGAACGGCTCCGCCGCCCCCACGATCCGCTTCGGCAGATACGGGGAGCTCACCCTGATCTCCCAGCCCCGCCGGCGCGCGTGGCAGCCGAGGGCCAGGATGTCGAGGCTGAGGGCGGCGTCGGGGTCGGAGGGGCGGTCGGCCACCGCGTAGTAGTCGCGGTGGGCCGTGAGCGCGTCCAGGAGAGCCAGGTTGAAGCTCTCCTCGTCGCCCTCGACGAACTGGGAGAAGAGCACCGCGGGCGGCGGCGGCAACCCCTGGTCGCGGGCCTTCCCGGCGTCCCGCAGGGCCTGGTCAGTGGCGGGCCCGGGGTCCTCGCCGCGCAGATAGGCGTGCAGGGCCCGCCGGTAGGAGGCGGACACGGAGCGGTCCGGGCCGACCCGCTCCGGCCCCGCCAGGACCAGCGGCGCCAGATGCTCCCGCCGGCCCGTGATCAGCGCGAGGTGCACCGCCCGGTGCCAGGCCTCCGGCCCGGCGTCCTCGTCCCGGCAGGCGGGGTACGTGAGCGTCCTGCCGTCGATGGTCACCGGCACCTCGGTGCCGGGCTCCGCCAGCGTCGTACGGAACAGCGCGGCCCCCAGCTCCGCGGCCAGCCGCAGGTTCGCCGACTGGGCGTCGCTCGCGTCGGGCGCGTGCGAGGCCCGGGTGCGGAAGAGGAGCTCCTGATAGGTGACGGCGTAGGCCAGCTCGAAGGTGGTGAGCGACTTGCCCGGCACCGGGGTGACGGCGTCGCGGGTGTACCGCTCGAACTGCTCCTCGCTGTCCGGGTCCAGGGGGCGCGGCTCCAGGGCCCGCCCGAACTCGACCACTCCCGCGGCGAGTTCGGCCACCGCGTCCGGGCGGCGGTCCTGGCCGTAGGGCCCCACCCGCGGCGGGGTGGCCTTGAACCCGGTGACCAGCGCGTCCGGCAGGTAGTCGCTGTCGACGGCCGGCGGCCAGCCCTCGTCGCGGTACGCCAGAGCCGTCAGGGCGATCGGCAGGAGGGGCAGGAGAGTGCCCGGACGGGCTCCCGGTCCAGGGGTGCCGGTCAGCGGCTTCAGCAGGCGGACGACCGCCTCGCCGAACCCCTCCCGGTCGCCCGCGGTCAGCGCGCGCAGCGCCTTCAGCCCGATGCCGTACGGCTGGTCGGCGAGCCGCTCACCGGTCTCCTTCTCCAGCGCCCGGACCCGGTCGAGCGCCGCGTCGAGCGCGGTGAGCTTCTGTTCGCGGGAGGGCGGGTAGTCGGCGTCGTCGTCGCCGGTGTCGCCGATGACGTACGCCATGAAGCCGTTGATCAGTTCGGCGTCGGGGCGTCCGGAGCGGCCCTGCTGGGGCGCCTCGCGCGCGAAGTGGAAGGCCTCGCCGTGCCATTGGGTCTTCTCGACGAGGATCGCCAGGCAGAAGGCGTCCAGCCACTTGGCGGCCGTGACCGGCTCCGGGGTGCCGCCGGGCTCGCGGTCGTACACCAGGCCCCAGTCGGGATAGGTGAGGAAGACCTCGAAGTGGTCGCGCGGGAAGTACGCCGCGTACGCCACCGCGCCGGCGGCCGCCTCGGCGGCGTCCTCCAGGACCGCCTTCGCCTCGGGGGAGTGGAGGTCGGGGGTCTCCACCGAGAGCGCGCCGAGGTACTCGACGAACTCCTGGGCGATCAGCCACCACTCCCACGCCGTCACCGGGCCGGCCTTGGACATGGAGTGGACCTGCGAACCGATCCTGTTCGCGAAGTCCTTCCGCACCGCCGAAACGGCCGCCTCGCCGACCCGATGCCTCTCGATACGCATCACTGTTCCGCTCCCCCGTCAGTCCTGCTCGATCCGGAAATCCAGCCTAGATCGAGGCACTGACAGAGGAGCCGGGCAGATCAGGCCGCGCTCGGCGTCCAGTCGCCCAGCCAGTCCGCGATCTCCTGCCCGGCGGCCTGGGCGTCGGTCAGCTGCGGCCGCTCGGAGGAGGCCGCACCCGAGCCCGCGCCGGTGTTCTTGTACTCCGCGAACCGGTCGTCCTTCCAGGAGAAGCCGCTCATGTCGGTCCACGGCGCGGACTTGATCGCGGCGCTCAACGACGTGTTGCGGACGGTGGTCTGCGGGTCGAGGGTCGCGTCGCCGCCGGCGTGCCAGGGGCGGCCCAGGTAGAAGCTCGCGGAGGAGACGTCCCCGTTGACCGTCGAGTTGGCGATGAGGATGCCCTTGCGGTTGGCGGCGGTGCTGGGCGCGGTGACGTAGCCGGCCGAGGTGCCGTTCCAGCGCTTCTTCAGCGTGATGACGGACTTGTCGATCACGGCGGTGGCCCGGCCGAAGATGAAGTCCACGTTGCCGACGACGTAGGAGTTCTTCATGTAGACGCGGCCCAGCTTCTCCTTGGCCGCGGTGTCCACGAGGAGGGTGTCCTGGTCGCCGCTGACGATGACCCCGTCGAGGAACACCTTGTCGGCGGCGGTGCGCAGAGCGACGGCCTGGCCCGCGATGTCCTGGTGGGCGGCCTCGTCGAAGTCGTTGGAGACCGTCAGGTTGCGGGCCTGGAAGTCGTCGGCCTCCACGGCGACGGTGGCGCTGCCGCCGGTGCCGTACGTGCCCGAGCCGTCGGGCTTGGGCGTGCCGGACGCGTTGTTGTAGACGATCACCGTGTCACCGCGGCTGGAACCCGTGCCCTGGATGGTCACGTGCGGCTTGTTGGACGGCACCTTGACCAGTTCGCGGTACGTCCCCGGCTTCACGGAGATCACCACCCGCGAGGAGTTGCCCGCCGGAACGGCGTTCACCGCGGCCTGCACGGTCGAGTACTGGCCGCTGCCGTCCTTGGCGACGGTGAGCGTCGTGGCGGCCGCCTTGGTGGTGGCGGTCGTCGTCGTACCGAGGGAACCGCGCGGCCCGGCACCGGACTTGAGCAGCGCGGGCACGTCGGCCGTCCTGTCGAGCGTGTAGGCGTAGTACGTCTTCGGATCGAAGGCGGTCCCCCCGCTCTCGTTCCTGCCGCTCGTGGCCACGAAGGTGTTGCCCTTCTGCACGATGCTCGCGGTGCTGTCCTTGATGACGGGGTTCTTGAAGCCCTGGAACCAGGAGTTCTCCAGGACCATCCTGGTCGCGCCGCGCGAGTAGTTGCCGTAGGAGGAGTTGATGTCCGTCCCGGCCACGTCCTCCAGGAAGTTGTTGTAGAGGTGCGCGTGGGCCGCGTTGTCGGTGGACGGGTTGCGCTGCTCGGTCTCCCGCACCCAGTTGTGGTGGATGGTGATGTCGGTGACGACGTTGTCCGTCCAGCCGATGCCGAACGCCTTGTTGTCCTGGCTGAGTTTGTTCCAGGAGACCGTTACGTAGGTGCTGTCCTTGCGGACGTCGATGAGTCCGTCGGCCATGTGCCGCAGGTCGTTGTGGTCGATCCACACATGGTGGGCGCCGTCCATCTGGATGGCGTCGAAGTCGTGTTCCTTGTCGTTCCAGACGCCTTGGTAGGCGTCCCGGATGGTCAGGTTCCGGATGATGACGTTGTGCACGCCGGCCCCCAGGAAGAAGCCGCCGCCGACGATCTGCCCGAAGGTCCCGGACCCGATGATGGTCTTGTCGCTCTGGACCTTGATCTCCTTCCCGACCGGGTCCATGGTGATCGTCGCGGCGACGACGATGACGTACGGCTCGCTCGCCGTCGCGTACTTCTCCAGGTCGGCGAGCGTCTTCACGGTGACGAGCCGGCCGTCCCGGCCGCCATAAGTCCCGTTCTGGCCGAGCGCGTTGACGGAGGCGAAGCCGTCCGCGGTGGCGGTGGCCCAGGAGGGGGCGGCGGTGGTGGCGGCGGAGGCCGCGGGCTGGGAGCCGGGCAGGAAGCCGTGGGCGAGCCCTCCGGCGGCCGCCAGAACGAGCGGAACACCGAGGGCGAGAGCGGTGGTTCGGGGTCGGCGATGCTGGGCCATGGGGGGAATCCGTTCCGTGCGGGGGTAGGGACCGCAGAGCAGTCGCCGCCCCCGCACGGAAGGTTGCCGCCTGAATTCGCCTACTTGGCGCAGGACTTCGGGTCGAGGCTCTCCTGCCACTTGTCCTCACGGCCGTCGGGCTGACCGCTCGGCAGGAGCTTGTCGGAGATGCCGTCGATGTAGTAGCCGTACGAGTAGATCGTCTTCCAGCTCGCGTCCCGGCCACGCCAGGTGTGCGCGGTGACGTCCCCGTCGCCCTTGTTCCACTGGTAGTCCTCGACGTAGAACACCGGGTTCACGCGGACCACCCGCTGGTACGGCGTCCAGGTGGTCGCCACCTGGGTGCACGGCGGTATCGACTTCTCGCTGCGCCGCTCGAAGGACGAGGTCTTCTCCCAGCCCCACTCGTAGCCGGCGCTGCCGCCCAGGGTGCCGGAGAAGATGCTCTTGGCCAGCGAGAGGCTGATGCTGGCGCCGACGCTCTTCTTGGCGAAGGTCTTGGTGCTGTACCCGCTGACGAAGGTCACCTTGTCCTCGGTCGTGCCGTGGTTGCCGGTCCACTCGGAGGTGCGGACGGGCTCGCCCTTCACGGACCAGGTCGAGGCCTGCGCGTACCCGCACCAGCCGCGGAACAGCTCCCACGGCCCGGCGGGCACCCACAGCCCGACGACGTCCCGCAGGTACTCGTCCTGCGTCTTGAACTCGCCGGTGTCGACGTTGAGCGCGCCGTAGACGCCGGTCAGGCTGGACTCCTGGCCGCACAGCCGGTCCAGCATGACGTCGGTGTTCCCCGGGTCCACGCCCCGGATGTTCTGGGCCCCGCCGGGACCGGCGGCCTGCGCGGCCCCGGCCCCGGCCAGCAGGCCGGTGACGGCGAGGGCCGCGGACGCGGCGGCGAGGGCGCTCTTCTTCAGAGTCGATGTACGAAACAAACGCATGGGGGGTTCTTCACTCCTGAGTGCTGAGGACAGATGCGTGGGGCACCTGTTCGACGACTCAGGAAGCTGGCAGAGAACCCGTGAGTAGGGTCGAGAACGCGTGAAGGTTGACAGGACATCGACAGCTTGGCGTTCACTGAACGGCGGCGGCGGGAGCCTCCGGTGGCGGAGTCGGCGCCCCCGGCAGTCGTACGGTCGCGATGGTGCCGCCGCCCTCGGCGCGGTCGAGGGTGACCTCGCCGCCGGACTGCTGGACCGTACGGGCCACGATGGACAGACCGAGGCCGGAACCGGGCAGCGCGCGGGCGCTGGGGGAGCGCCAGAAGCGGTCGAAGACGTACGGGAGTTCCTCGGCGGGGATGCCGGGGCCGTGGTCCCGGACGGTCAGGACGCCCTGGGTGAGCTGGACGTCGATGATCCCGCCCTCGGGGCTGAACTTCACCGCGTTGTCCAGGACGTTGACCACCGCGCGCTCCAGAGCGGCCGGTTCCGCGCGGGTGTACCAGGGCTCCAGTGAGGCGTTGATGGTCAGCTCGGGTCCGCGCAGCCGTGCCCGGCGCAGGGCCGCCTCGACGGTGTCCTCCAGGGACACCACCTGCACCCGTTCCCCGCGCTGGCCCTCCGAGCGGGACAGCTCCTGCAAGTCGCCTATCAGGGCGGCCAGTTCGGTCATCTGCGCCTTCACCGAGGCGAGCAGTGCCTTGCGGTCGGCCTCGGGGAGGGGGCGGCCGGTCTCCTCGCTGCGGGTGAGGAGTTCGATGTTGGTGCGCAGGGAGGTGAGGGGGGTGCGCAGCTCGTGCCCGGCGTCGGCGATGAGCTGCTGCTGGAGCTCGCGGGAGCTGGCGAGGGAGCTCGTCATCGAGTTGAAGGACCGGGACAGCCGGGCGACCTCGTCCTCGGCGTCGTCCTCGACGGGGATGCGGATGCCGAGGTCCTCGGTCCTGGCCACGTGCTCGACGGCCTCGGTGAGCTTGTCGACGGGGCGCAGGCCCGCGCGGGCGACGAAGAGACCTGCGGCGCCTGCACCGAGGACTCCGATACCGGAGACGAGGAGGAGGATGAGGGCGAGGTCGTTGAGGGTGTCCTGGGTGCTCTTGAGGGAGACGGCCACGACGAGGCCCACGTTGGGTCCGGCTTCGCCGGTGGATGTGCGGGTAGGGCCCAGCGGCCGGGTCAGGATGCGGACATCGGTTCCGTCGCCGGTGCTCCCGTTCCGATAGTAGATCTTGCGGGTGTCCCCGTGCTTGATCTCGTCCTTGTCGGCCTGGGTCACCTTCACCGCTGCCACGGAGTCCTGGAGGATGCAGACGGTCCCGTTCTCTTGGACCAGCTGGGAGTAGTTGCGGAAGACCCCGCTGCCGTACGGGGTCTCGGTGCAGTTGTTGAGGGCGTCCTGGAGCTGGCCCGGCATTCTCATCGAAGCCTTGGTGAGGTCGTCGTCGACCTGGTCGTACAACTTCCCCTGCACGATGAACCAGCACGTCACCGAAACCGCCGCCACCGCGAACGCCACCGCCGCCGCCACCAGCAGCGCCAGCCGCGACCGGATCGGCAGGGAGCGGTACCGCCGTACGAGCCTCCTCACTCCGCGCCACCCTGCCGCAGCACGTACCCCACGCCCCGCACCGTGTGCACGAGCCGCGGCTCACCGCCCGCCTCGGTCTTGCGGCGCAGGTACATGACGTAGACGTCCAGGGAGTTGGAGGAGGGCTCGAAGTCGAAGCCCCACACCGCCTTCAGGATCTGCTCACGCGTCAGCACCTGCCGCGGGTGGGCCATGAACATCTCCAGCAGGGTGAACTCCGTCCGGGTCAGCTCCACCGGCCGCCCCGCCCGGGTGACCTCACGCGTCGCGAGGTCCATCCGCAGGTCGGCGAAGGTGAGCGCCTCGTCGTCGTCGGCGGCCGCCGCCCCGGCCGCCGCCGCGTAGGAGCTGCGCCGCAGCAGCGCACGGACCCGGGCGAACAGCTCGTCCAGCTCGAACGGCTTGACCAGGTAGTCGTCGGCGCCCGCGTCGAGCCCGGTGACCCGGTCGCCGACCGTGTCGCGGGCCGTCAGCATCAGGATCGGGGTCGTGTCGCCCGCGCCGCGGATGCGCCGGGCGGCCGTGAGCCCGTCCATGCGGGGCATCTGGATGTCGAGGACGACCAGGTCGGGCCGGTACGCCGTCGCCTTGTCGAGGGCGTCGGCGCCGTCCACGGCGACCTCGGTGTCGTAGCCCTCGAAGGCGAGGCTGCGCTGGAGTGCTTCGCGCACCGCCGGCTCGTCGTCGACGATCAGGATGCGCTGGGGGTCACGGTCGCCTTCGGCGGGGCTCATGGCTGGGGATTCCTCGGGTGCGGTGGGAAGGACACGGGACTGAGGGTGGTCAACGCTTTCAGCCTCGCACGGTTCCCTGCTGGCGCTGAAGGACGTGCTCTGGCGGACTCAGCCGCGTGCGGCGCTGCGACGGCGGCTGCGGGCGGCGCTCACCCCGCGGCGGGCCACCGCCGGGGACGCCACCTCGGGCGCCCGGGGGACCGGGGCGTGCAATGCGTACGCCACATCGAGGGCCAGGGCGATCCCGGCCGGGTCGGTCCCGGCCACCGTGTGCGAAACCTGCTTGATCATGACGTACTCCTCGCGAGGGTCAGGAGGTCAGTTGTCGGCGCCGCCGGCCCGCAGCGTGGCCAGGTCGGACTTGACGGTGTTGATCGGGATGGAGAAACCGAGACCCGCGCTTCCGGCCGTGGACGAGTCCGAAGTGGCCGAGTACATCGCCGAGTTGATGCCGATGATGTTGCCGTTCATGTCGATCAGCGCGCCGCCGGAGTTGCCCGGGTTCAAGGACGCGTCCGTCTGGATCGCCTTGTACGTCGTCGTCGAGGAGCCGGTGTCGCCGTTGAACTGCCGGCCGCCGAACTCGAACGGCCACTGGTCGTTGCCGCCGCCCTGGCCCTGGCTCTGGCCCTCGTCGGTCGCGACGGTCACGTCCCGGTTGAGGGCGGAGACGATGCCGCTGGTCACGGTGCCGGTCAGGCCCTCGGGGGAGCCGATCGCCACGACCTGGTCGCCGACCTGGACGCCGTCGGAGTTGCCGAGGGTGGCCCTGGCCAGGCCGGAGGCGTTCTCCAGCTTGATGAGTGCGAGGTCCTTCTTGCTGTCGGTGCCGACGACCTTCGCCGTGTAGGACTTGCCGTCGCTGGTGCTCACCTTGATGGTGGAGGCGCCGGAGACGACGTGGTTGTTGGTGATGATCTCGCCGTCACTGGTGATGATCACGCCGGAGCCGGTGGACTCCCCGGCGTTCGAGGCGGCGTTGATCTCGACGATGCTCGGGCTGACCGCCTTGGCGACCCCGGCGACCGTGCCCTTGGCGGAGGACGGCACCACGTTGGTGCTGGTGCTGCTGGAGGCGACCGTGTCGTTGCCGGTCAGCTCCTGGATGCCGTAGGCGGTGCCGCCTCCTATCGCCGCGGCGACGATCGCGACGGCGGCGAGGAGGGCGAGGGGGCCGCGGGTGCGCCGCTTCGGAGCGGGGGCGGGTGCTCCGGGGGCTGCGGGCGAGGTGAGGAGAGCGGTTCCGCCGCCGTTGCCGTCGCCGCCGTAGGAGCCGGCGCCGCCGGAGGCGAAGGCGGCGGGCTGCGGGGGTGCCAGGGGCGGCTGGGCCGGCGGGGGCGGCCACTCGGGGTTCACGGGCGACGAAGCGTGCTGCTGCTGGGCGCCCTGGTGGGGGTTCTCGTACTGCTCGTACTCGCCGTCGCGGCGGAAGCTCTCGGTCATGACAAAAAGCTTGTCCCGCGACCATGAGAGCTTCCTGAGTGCTCGCTGAGAAGCCCGGCAGAACCTCGTATGCCCGATATAAAGCCGCCGCTGGCCTCCGGCCAGATGCTCTCAGACGGTCTTCAGGAACTCACTCGCAGCCGCAGGAGCGCCGCACGACCAGCTTCGACGGGAACACCTTCAGCCGCTCCCGCCGGGATCCCGCGACCCGCAGCCCGTCGTCGAGCACCAGATCCACCGCGGCCCGGGCCATCGCCGACCGGTCCGAGGCCATGGTCGTCATCGGCGGATCGGCGAGCGCGGCTTCCTTGATGTCGTCGAACCCGATGACCGCCAGTTCCCCCGGCACGTCGATGCGCAGCTCGCGCGCGGCCCGCAGCAGGCCGATCGCCTGGTCGTCGGTGGAGCAGAAGATGGCGGGCGGGCGCCGCGGCCCGGCGAGGATCTCGAGCGCCACCTTGTACGCGTCGTAGCGGTTGTACGGCGCTTCGAAGAGCCGTCCCTCGGTGGGGAGCCCGGCCTCCTCCATGGCTCGCCGCCAGCCCTCGACGTGATCGGAGACCGGGTCGCCGACGGAGGGGGTGTCGGCCGTACCGCCCATACAGGCGACGTAGGGGTAGCCATGGCCCAGCAGGTGCTCGACGGCGGTCTTGGCGCCGGAGAGGTCGTCGAGGACGACGGCGACGTCGTCGATCGCCTCGGGCCGCTCGTGCAGCAGCACGACCCGGGCGTCCCACGCGTCGATCTCGGCGGCGGCGTTGTCGTTCAGCGCGTGCGAGACCAGGATCAGCCCGGAGACCCGCATGCCGAGGAACGCCCGCAGGTAGTGGACCTCGCGTTCGCCGATGTAGTCGGAGTTCCCGACGAGCACCATCTTGCCGCGCTCGGACGCGGCCTGTTCGACCGCGTGCGCCATCTCCGCGAAGAACGGCTGGCGGGCGTCCGGCACGATCAGGCCTATGAGATCGGTGCGCCGGGACGCCATCGCCTGGGCGACCCGGTCGGGCCGGTACCCCAGCTCCTTGATCGCGGCGAGGACACGCTCGCGCGTGGCCGGGGCGACCGGCCGGGGTCCGTTGTTGATGACATAGCTGACTACGGCGGTGGACGTTCCCGCCAACCGCGCCACGTCATCCCTGGTTACCTTGGCCACGCGCGGAGTCTACGCGGATAAACCCGCTCTGGGCAGGGCGTGAAGGACGTGCCTGTACTCCCGCCGAGCGGCATGCGGGAGTACATCGGTACCGAAGCCATGCCCATGCGCGGGGCCCGCTACGCCTCTACGTCCTCGAGGGTGACGCTCTCGTCCACATCCTCCGTCTTTGCCCGGTCCGCCTTGGCCTTCGCCTCGTCGGTGACCCGCTCGCCCTTCTCGGGCGTAACGAATCGATAACCGACGTTCCGGACGGTCCCGATCAGCGACTCGTGCTCGGGGCCGAGCTTCGCGCGCAGCCGTCGTACGTGCACGTCGACCGTTCGGGTGCCGCCGAAGTAGTCGTAGCCCCAGACCTCCTGGAGCAGCTGCGCGCGCGTGAAGACGCGGCCCGGGTGCTGGGCGAGGTACTTCAGGAGCTCGAACTCCTTGAAGGTGAGGTCGAGGACCCGGCCCTTGAGCTTCGCGGAGTAGGTCGCCTCGTCGACCGACAGGTCGCCGTTGCGGATCTCCATGGGGGAGTCGTCGCTGACGATCTGCTGCCGGCCCATGGCGAGACGCAGTCGCGCCTCGACCTCGGCCGGACCGGCGGTGTCGAGGAGCACGTCGTCGATGCCCCAGTCGGCGGTGACGGCTGCCAGGCCGCCCTCGGTCACGACGAGGATGAGCGGACAGCCGGGCCCGGTCGAGCGCAGCAACTGGCACAGGCTGCGGACCTGTGGCAGGTCACGGCGTCCGTCGATGAGGATGACGTCGGCGCCGGGGGTGTCGACGAGTGCGGGGCCTTCCGCCGGAGCCACGCGCACGTTGTGCAGAAGCAGGCCGAGGGCCGGAAGCACCTCCGTCGACGGCTGGAGGGCATTGGTCAGGAGCAGCAGAGAACTCATATGTCTGGTTCCTCCTCGGTCCCGCGAGGTCACGGCTTTCGTATACAGGGGTATCCGAAAGCACAAAAGGACCCGGGGGCTGCATTGCCCGAGTCCTCTTGCGACGAGAATAGCCCACATGAGCATTGATCCGGCAGGTCGTGTGGTGCGTTCCACCGCGAGTCCGCACTCTGAGACGCGCAGACCTGCACCTATACGGACGTTTCTGCACATCGACGACGGCGTGACGATCGATTCCGTATACGATCCGCCCTCCTTCGTATACGACGCCTCCCGGTCACCCACGCGTGACCTGGTGTTCGTGATCGCGCACGGTTTCACCGGCGATGTGGATCGCCCGCATGTTCGCCGGGTGGTGGAGGCGCTCACGCGGTACGGCGGCGTGGTCACGTTCTCCTTCCGCGGTCACGGAGCCTCCGGCGGGCGCTCGACGGTCGGCGACCGCGAGGTGCTGGATCTGGCGGCCGCGGTGGCGTGGGCCCGCGAACTCGGCCACGCGCGCGTGGCGACCGTCGGCTTCTCCATGGGCGGTTCGGTGGTGCTGCGGCACGCGGCGCTGTACCGGCGGGGGGCGGAAGGCCGCACGGACGCGCACCCGGACGCGGTGGTCTCGGTCAGCGCGCCGGCCCGCTGGTACTACCGCGGCACGGCCCCCATGCGCAGACTCCACTGGCTGGTGACCCGCCCCTCGGGCCGCCTGGTCAGCCGCTACGGATTCCGTACGCGCATCCACCACCGCGACTGGGACCCCGTCCCCCTCTCCCCGGTCGAGGCGGTCCCGAGGATCGCCCCCACCCCCTTGCTCATCGTCCACGGCGACCGCGACGGCTACTTCCCCCTCGACCACCCGCGGATGCTCGCCGAGGCCGCCGGCGACCACGGGGAGCTGTGGATCGAGCCCATGGGCCACGCCGAGCACGCGGTCGGCGACGAGCTGCTGGACCGTATCGGGGACTGGGCTGTCACAGCGGGCGGCTAGCCTGGCCCCGTACACCACCGATCGATTGAGGAAGCGGATGCCAAAGGTCACGGTGCGCTACTGGGCCGCCGCGAAGGCCGCGGCCGGGATCGCCGAGGAGCCGTTCGACGCGGCCACCCTCGCCGAGGCGCTGGACGCGGCGCGCGAGCGACACCCCGGTGAACTCGTGCGCGTCCTGCGGCGATGCTCGTTCCTCGTCGACGGTGACCCCGTGGGCACCCGCGGACATGAGACGGTACGGCTGGCCGACGGCGGCACGGTCGAGGTGCTCCCGCCGTTCGCAGGAGGGTGACGATGACGAACCAGCCGTACGAGGGCTACGACCCGTACCCGCAGCAGGGCTGGCCGGCCCAGCAGGAGTACGACGACCCGCAGGCCGCCCAGCAGCAGTACACCCAGCAGTGGCAGGGCCAGACCTGGGACACCCAGGTCCAGGCACCGGCCGCCGGGGCCGCGGAGACGGCGTATCTGCCCCAGCAGACGTACGACGCGGAGTCCCAGGGATACGGCGCGGGGCAGCAGGGAGCCGCCGCTCCCGGGCAGGGCCCCGGCGCGTACGGCTCCCCGGCCCCGTCGCCCGGCCCCTACGGCTCCGCTCCCTACGGTTCCGCGGCAGGGACTCCCGGTCCGGGCGCCTACGGGCCCGCGTCGGCCACCCCTCCCGGAGCCGGCCACCACGGCTCGGCGCCGGCGGCTCCCGCACCCCCCGCCCCCGGGTCCGCCTCCTCCTCCGACTACGGCCCCGCCACCCTCGCCGGCAACGCCCGCGTCACCGACGCCCAGCGTGCCCGGCTCGAAGGCCGGTCCCCGATCATCGAACCCGGCATCCAGCCCGCCGCGCTCACCGCGCTGCTCGGCCTGCTGCTCTCCGGTGCGGCGGCCGTCGGGTCGTACGCCCTCCTGGTGCCCCTCGTCCTCCTCCAGGCCGTCACCGCGGCCGGCTGGTTCCGGCTGAACGGCATGTGGCCCGCCCGGCAGGGCATCGCGCTGGCGTTCCTCGGCGCGCTGGTCGCGGACGCGGCCCTGCTGACGGCCGGCCGGGAGAACGCGCCCGCGGCGATCCTCGGCACCCTCGGCGTCTGGGTCCTGCTCAGCCTGGTCATGCAGCTCCGCTCGCACGCCGACCCCGACGAGCGGATGTACGGCCTGATGGCGACCGTCGCCTCGGCGGCCCTGGCGATCGTCGCCACCGGCCACCTCGCGGCGGACCCGGACGCGGTGACGGTCGGCGCGGCCGCGGTGGCCGTGGCGGTCCTGGCCCGCGCGCTGCCCCTGCCGACCCCGGCCTCCGTGGTCGTCTCCCTGCTCGCCGCGGCGGGCGCGGGCATCGCCGTCGGCGGGATGACGGGCCTCGGCGCGAAGGGCGCCCTGCTCGGCGCGGGCGCCGCGGTGTGCGCGCTGATCGGCCACCGGGTCGCGAGCTACGACTATCCGTCCCGCTTCGTGCACTTCACGGCCGGCGTGGCCCTGCCACTGGCCGCGGCGGCCCCGGCGGTGTACGTGCTGGGCCGGGCGATCGGCTAGACAGCCGGGTTTTTCAGCCCGCCCGGCGTTTGAGGGGGAGGCCGTTCAGGCCGATGGGGGTCCGGGGCGCAGCCCCGGTTGCGGGCAGCCAGTGCCGGGTCAGCTCCCGGGACGGTCACTGCCGTCGCTTCTTCCCGTCCAGCTCGTCCCACCACTCGTCGGACTTGGGGTCGCCGGAGGGGTCGTCCCACCACCGGTCGTCGGGTCCGCGCCGGTTGGCGACCATCGCGGCCACCGGCGGGATCACCATGGCGACCACGCACATCCCCACGGCCACCGGGATCGACCAGAGCCGCACGACGCCCCAGGCCAGGACGAAGAGGCCGATGCACGTGCCCATCATGGCGAAGTAGACATGCCGCCGTCGCGCCAACATACGTCCAGCGTAGGCCCGGAAAGGCCGGAGGGCCGTACCCCCAGGGGTACGGCCCTCCGGTGTCGGTCAGGTGCCTCAGACGGCGATCGCGACCTCGGCGAGGCCGCCCTGCTGGGCGACGACCGTGCGGTCGGCGGTGCCGCCCGGAACCAGGGCGCGGACGGTCCAGGTGCCCTCGGCCGCGTAGAAGCGGAACTGGCCCGTCGCGGAGGTCGGGACCTCCGCCGTGAACTCCCCGGTCGAGTCCAGGAGGCGGACGTAACCCACCACAGGCTCGCCGTCACGCGTCACCTGGCCCTGGATCGTGGTCTCACCGGGCTTGATCGTCGAGGCGTCCGGGCCGCCGGCCTTCGCTCCACACATGTCTTTCTCCAAAGAGGGGTCTGACCGGAAGGAAGGCCGGTCGGGTTGGACGGGGTGTCTTACTTGTTGGCGCCGAGCTCGATCGGAACGCCGACCAGGGAGCCGTACTCGGTCCAGGAGCCGTCGTAGTTCTTGACGTTCTCGACACCGAGCAGCTCGTGCAGCACGAACCAGGTCAGGGCCGAGCGCTCACCGATACGGCAGTACGCGATGGTGTCCTTGGCGAGGTCGACCTGCTCCTCGGCGTAGAGCTCCTTGAGCTCCTCGTCCGACTTGAAGGTGCCGTCGTCGTTGGCGTTCTTCGACCACGGGATGTTGCGCGCGGACGGGACGTGACCCGGACGCTGCGACTGCTCCTGCGGCAGGTGGGCCGGGGCGAGCAGCTTGCCGGAGAACTCGTCGGGGGACCGCACGTCCACCAGGTTCTGCGAGCCGATCGCGGCGACGACGTCGTCACGGAAGGCGCGGATGGACTTGTTCTGCGGCTTGGCCTTGTAGTCGGTCGTCGGGCGCTCGGGCACCTCTTCGACCAGCTCGCGGGCGTCCAGCTCCCACTTCTTGCGGCCGCCGTCGAGAAGCTTGACGTTCTCGTGGCCGTACAGCTTGAAGTACCAGTAGGCGTAGGACGCGAACCAGTTGTTGTTGCCGCCGTAGAGGATCACCAGGGTGTCGTTGGCGATGCCCTTGGCCGACAGGAGCTTCTCGAAGCCCTCCTGGTCGACGAAGTCGCGGCGGACCGGGTCCTGCAGGTCCTTGGTCCAGTCGATGCGGATCGCGTTGCGGATGTGGTTCTTCTCGTAGGCGGACGTGTCTTCGTCCACCTCCACGATCGCGATGTCGGGGTTGTCGAGGTTGGCCTCGACCCAGTCGGCATCGACAAGGACGTCGCTGCGGCTCATGCTCTTTCTCCTCCGGGGCAGTTGCGGCGGGGCGTGCGGAAGGGTGCGCGGGGCGCACGGATGCCTGGGAGTGCCAGGGCAGGGGGATGCGGAGGTCGGCGCCGTCCGCTCAGAAGGGGCGACAGAGCATGGCGGCGACGCGGCACAGGTCTACTGCCCGCCGCTTCGTGAGATCCGCCTGTCGCTTCATGGCCTCGATCGTAGGGACGGACATACCGGCATGTCACCGGTGTGTCGCATGCTGAGATGCGATCGTCCGGGATGTGGGACCGGAAAGCCGCCCGACCCGTGGTCCCACGGTTCCGGACGGCTGTAGCCCTCATCACATCTACGGTACGGACGTCACCGTCTCGCCTGTCGGACGCGCGGCGTCCGGCCTGTCGCTGGTCCGGCCTGCCGTTCGTCCGGGCTGTCGTTCGTCCTGCCCGGCTCGTCCTACCCGGCGAGCTTGACGTCCGAACCCTTCACCGCGATCTCCACACCGTTCGCACCCGCTTCCACCCTGTCGAGCTTGATACCGCCCGGCAGGCCCTCGATCTTCTGGTCGAAGTCGGCGACCGAACGGACGTCGGAGTCGGCGAGGGTGATGTTCCCGAAGCTCGGGATCGAGTCGGCGTGCACCCGCACGGTGTCGCCGTCGACGACGCTGACGGTGCTGAGCACGGAGATGGGCTTCTCCAGGGCGCTGAACTTGATGTCGACCTTGATCTTGCCGTTCCCGCCGTCGGAGAGGCCGACGACCTTGGCGGTGACACCCAGCGGAAGCTGGGCCTCCTGGGACCCCGCGGCCTTCAGCAGCTGGTCGTAGGCGATGGTCGCGGTCCCGGCGGCCGTGGTGGCGGTGGCGGAGCTGTAGTCGCCGGAGAACGCGACGCCCTTCATGGCGGCGTTCAGGTCGTCGATACGGATCGTGCCCCCGCTGGTCCCGGTGTCCGCGGCGTAGTCCTTCATCCCGACCTCGACGTCGTCGAGTTCACCGCCGGCCACCTGGGTCAGGAACGGGAACCCCTTGATGTCCACGCTCGGCGTCGTGGTCAGCCCCTCCTGCGTCTTCAGCCGGTCCGCGACCTCACCCTCCGCGAAGTGGACCGCCAGACGGTCGGCGGCGACGAACAGCCCGCCGAGAATCACGGCGATGATCAGAAGTGTTCGCAGGGCGCGCATACGGTCGGTTCCCCCAGAGCGGCGGTGGTGGTGTCGACGGACGGGTGGCCGTCGAGCGTGAGAGTAGTCCCGTCGGGTAAGGGGACCGCGCGATTGTCGATCACCTGTGACAGGACGAGGACGAGGACGCTGTCGGTGAGCTCGTGCCCGGCCCAACGGGCCCTATTCCAGAGCCAGCACGAACGGGCCCTCGACCGGACGGCCGTACCGACAGCTCCGCCCCGGGAGACGCGGCCACCGGCGCCTGCCGCCCTGCCGCCCGGCCCCCGCCTGCCGCCCGCCGCCTGCCGATCCTGGGCCCCGCCGTCCGGCGTTGGCCGTCCGGCGTCTGCTGCCCGGCGTCGGCCGCCTGCTCCCGCGCCTGCTGCCCGGCGTCCGGCGTCCGGCGTCTGCCGCCTGCTGCCCCGCGTCTGCCGCCCGGCGCCCGCCGCCCGCCGATCCTGGGCCTGCCGCCCGGCGTTGGCCGTCCGGCGTCTGTTGCCTGCTGCCTGCCGCGCGGCGATTTTGGGCCCTGCTGGTCCGCTGCCCCGCTGCCCGGCGTCTGCCGCCCGCCGCCCGCCGTCCCGCATCTGCTGGCCGCCGCCCGCCGCCTGCCGCCCCCGGACTCAGTAGACGAGCGCCTGCGTCCCGTCGGTCAGTGCCTCCTGTACGAAGACCTGGGCCCCCGCGATCCGTACGCCCTCGATGACGTCCTTCTCCGTGATGTCCCGGCGGGCCGCACACTGGGTGCACAGGGTGAGCCGGCCGCCCACGAGGATCGAGTCGAGCAGGTCGGGCAGCGGGGCCGCGTGCGGGAGCTCGAACTCGGCGGCCCGCCCCGGCAGCGCGAACCACGCCGACTCCCCGGTCAGCCACAGCGAGACATCCACCCCGCTGGCCACGGCCACCGCCGCCACGGTGAACGCCTGCGAACAGCGCTCGGGGGCGTCGGCCCCGGCGGTCACCTTGATCACGAGCTTCTTCGCCATGGCCGAATCGTAACCAGCGCGGCTACAACTCCGGCCGTCGATCACGAGTCACCTGTGCGCGTGTATATGGCATGCGCGCTTCAGGTTGGGTGTGAGGGATGTCTTGCAAGTGCCCGAAGTAGCAGAAGAAACAGGGGAACCCGCCCTGGCGGCGGACTCGCCGGTGGGGGACCGGCCGCCGCGCCGCCGTGGACGGACCACGGCACTGATCGCCGGTGCCGCCGTGCTCGGTGTCGTCGCCGGCAGCTGTACCGGTTACCTGATCCAGGCCGACCGCGAGCCGACGAAGCTGTCCTCGCTCTCCCAGCCGACGCTCGTCCAGGCCAAGGGCCCGGCACCCGAGCCGCTCTCCGCCGCCCAGGACCGCCGGGTGAAGACCGACGGCGACCTGCGCAAGCTGCTGCTGAAGAAGCCGGCCGGGGCCAAGGGCGCGGACTGGGCGAGCAGTGACAGTTGGATGACGCTGGCCGACCTGGCGGAGCTGGGCGACAAGCCGGACGAGACGTTCAGCGACCTCGTCTCCGACGAGTTCCGCCGCGCGGCCGACACGGGCTGGGAGATCGGCGGCACGTACAGCGTGGAGGTCCGCCTGGTCCAGTTCCGGCAGGAGGAGGCGCTGAACGCCTCCGACTCGGCCCACGGCGAGGACTACTACCAGGACTCCCAGGACGGAACGAAGAGCTGGGCGGTTCCGGGCAGCGACAACGGCATGGTGTACGTCCACACGAAGCCGGAGACCAAGCCGGGCTATCTGCCGCAGTACGACGCCAAGGCGGTCGCCTGGCGGGGGGACATTCTCATGCTGATCTTCGTCACGGACACCAAGCCCGTGCCGAAGGCGAAGATCATGGATCTGGCGCAAAGGCAGGTGAGGAAGCTGTGAGCGGGACCGAGCTCATCGCCTCCGGTGAATCGGGGGAGAAGCCGGTGCGCCGTGGCCGTATCGCCGCGGTGATCGGGTCCGTGGTGCTGGCCGTGGCGGTCCTCGCGGGGGTCGGCTACACCGTGATCACCGTCAACGGCGCCGACCGTGACGCGGGCGCGCCCGTGTGGACGTTCCCGAAGGGCGGGGCCGACAAGGAGAAGGCGGCCGCAGCGAAGGGGCTGGCGTCGATGCTCGTGCCGTACGGCGCCGACGGGTGGAGCCGGGGGCCGGACATCGGGGAGTACGGGTACGACGCCCAGCTCAGCGGTGCCGAGGCCACGGCCCTGCGCAAGGAGTCGCTGACCGGGCTGCCCCGTAGTCAGCGCAAGGCGTTGGAGAAGCAGATCGACAAGCAGCGGCTCAGGGGCATCGCGATGCGCAGCTACCTGAGCACCGACGAGCTCTCCTCCGTCTACACGGACAAGGCATCCACGGTGACCATCGAGCTCGCGCAGCTGGACAACAAGGTGGCGGCGCGGGGGATCACCGAGTACCAGAACGAGTTCCTCGACGCGCTCGGCGATGTCCTTCGTGACGGACCGCGGATCGAGGGCCACAAGGACGCCCGCTGCTTCCTGCTGCCGACGGACAAGGACGAGAAGCTGGACTCGATGTTCTGCGCGGCCCAGCAGGGCAACGTCCTGGTCGGTCTCACCGCGGACAGTCCCAAGCCGATGCAGCAGACAGGGATCGCGATGCTCCTGCGCGAACAGCTCGACCGCATCGCGGAACCGGGGGAGTCGGTATGACCGAGCAGACGGAAGAGAAGCCCACCGGCGCTGGTCCCGAGAAGGCCGGGGTGGCGGAGTCGGTCGGTGAGGCCGAAAGCTCGGCGCCGGAGACGACCGTTCCCGACGAGACGGACCAGTCCGCCCCGGCAAAGCCGGTCGGCGGCGCTGAGCAGGATCACCAACCGCCCGTGTCCGAGACAGCGCTCCGGTCCGAGCCCACGCCGGCCCCGGCGGCCGCCGCGCCCGCGTCGGAATCGGTGCCCGCCCCCGAGCCGAAGCCCGCGCACGTGCCCGAGGCCGCGGCGGTGCTCGGGTCCGAGCCTGCGCCGGTCCCGGCAGCCGCACAGGCCGCGGGGTCGTTGCTGGCGGCCGCCTCGGCGTCGGCGCCCGCGTCCGCGCCGCAAGCCGTGCCCGCCCCCGAGCCGAAGCCCGTGCCTGTGCCCGAGTCCGCGGCGGTGCTTCGGTCCGAGCCTGCGCCGGTCCCGGCAGCCGCACAGGCCGCGGGGTCGTTGCTCCCGCCCGCGCCGGAGCCCGCACACGCGCCCGAGGCCCCCCACGTGCCCGGGACCGCGGCCACCCCGGATCCCACCCACACCCCAGCCCCCACCCCGGATCCCACCCACACCCCAGCCCCCACCCCGGATCCCACCCTCACCCCGGACCTCACCCTCACCCCAGCCCCCGCCCCCAAGACCCGCCGAGGCCTCCGAGCAACCCTCCGCTGGACCGCCGCCCTCCTCACCTTCGCCGCGTTCGGGGCCGGGAGTGCGTACGGGATCGCAGGGATGGAGCGGACGGACGTGCCGGGGTTGGGGACCGTGTCGGACGGGCGGTGGGTCTATCCGGTGTTGACGAAGGCGCCGTTGCCGTCCGGGAGCCCGGGGCCGCTCGCCAAGGAGAACAAGGCCGGCAGCCACTACGCCGATCTGCGGGCGCTCGTGCTGCCCGCACCCGAGGGAGCGACCGTCGACAAGGCGCTCGGCGGTACCGACGGCTGGCTGCCGACCAAGGACCTGCTCTCGGAGTACTCAGAGAAGGAGGACCGCGACGAGCTCGGGACGAAGCTCTCCGAGGACGGCCTGCGGCACATCGCGGCCCGCGGCTGGACCACCCCCGACGGCACGCACACCCGGATCTACCTGCTCCAGTTCGACACCGCGGCCGTCGTGGACGACCTGTTCGGCGAGGACATCGCCCCGTACGGCAGCCCTGGCTACGAACTGCGCGACGCCCCGGACTCCCGCTCCGACGAGGCCTTCCCGGACGCGGCCCGAATCCCCGACATCACCGCGTCCGTCTACGTCGAGTCGAAGCCGTACGGCAAGGAACAGGCCCGCCACGCCTACCTCGGCGTCGGCGACGTGATCGCCCTGGTCGTCCAGTCCCGCAAGGGCACCGCGAACCCCGTCCCCTTCCAGCAGACCGTGACTCTCCAGAGCCAGCTCCTGGGCTGAGGAGACCCGCACGGCCCCCCGGGCCCCGGCCGCGTAAGCTGGGGCCCGGCCCTGTGTACATGCACCGCACTCCGCTCATCCGAGGAGCACCCCGTGGAGATCTTCTTCGAAGCCCTGCTGGTCCTGGTCTGCGTCGGCGTTCTCGCCTTCGCCGGACTGACCGTGAAGAAGCTGTACCAGGGCCAGCGCTGATCCCCCTCTAGGAACCGCCACTCATGATCGAGATCCCGTCCGACCTCCACAAGGACCTCGTCCCGCTCGCCTTCCTGCTCGGCAACTGGGCGGGCGCGGGCGTGCACGACTTCCCCGGCTCGGAGAAGTGCAACTTCGGCCAGGAGGTGACCTTCGGCCACGACGGCCGGGACTTCCTGGAGTACGAGTCCCACACCTGGGTGCTGGACAACGACGGCAACAAGGTCCGCCCGCTGGAGAGCGAGCACGGCTTCTGGCGCATCGACGCCGACCGCAAGGTCGAGGTGACGATGGTCCGCGACGACGGCGTCGTAGAGATCTGGTACGGCGAGATGGCCGACCAGAAGCCGCAGATCGACCTGGTGACCGATGCCGTCGCGCGTACGGCCGCCTCGGGGCCGTACAGCGGTGGCAAGCGGCTCTACGGCTACGTCAAGAGCGACCTCATGTGGGTCGGCGAGAAGCAGACCCCCGAGGTCGAGCTGCGCCCCTACATGTCGGCCCACCTGAAGAAGGTCGTCACCCCGGAGGAGGTCGAGCGCTGGGCCAAGGCCCTGCCCGACGACATGCCGGACGACGGGATCGCCTTCTTCAAGTAGGTCCCGCCCCACAAGTAGGTCCCGCACTTCCGGCAGGTCCCGCACCGAGAGGTCCTAGACTTCCCGGTGTGGTGAGCACCGACTGGAAGAGCGACCTCAGGCAGCGCGGCTACCGGCTGACGCCGCAGCGCCAGCTTGTCCTCGAAGCCGTGGACACCCTGGAGCACGCGACCCCCGACGCCATCCTCACGGAAGTGAAGAAGACGGCCTCGGGGGTCAACATTTCCACGGTCTACCGGACCCTGGAGCTCCTGGAGGAGCTCGGCCTGGTCAGCCACGCCCATCTCGGGCACGGGGCGCCGACGTACCACCTCGCCGACCGCCATCACCACATCCACCTGGTCTGCCGCGACTGCGAGAACGTCATCGAGGCGGACATCAAGGTGGCCGCCGACTTCACCGCGAAGCTCCGGCAGGAGTTCGGCTTCGAGACCGACATGAAGCACTTCGCGATCTTCGGCCGCTGCAAGGACTGCTCTCTCAAGGCTTCAACTACCGAGTCGTAGGCTTATGCGTATGAAGAGCCCCCTGCTGTTCCTGCCCGGCGCCGTCCCCGCCGAGGGCGTGGACGAAGGCGTCGCCGCGCACTACGGCGACCTGTTCCGCGAACAGCGCGCCCTCGCCGGCGGCACCGGATTCGTCGACCTCTCGCACCGCGGGGTCGTGTCCGTCACCGGCGACGACCGCCTGAGCTGGCTGCACCTGCTGCTCACCCAGCACGTCAGCGACCTCCCCACAGGCCAGGCCACCGAGGCGCTGATCCTCTCCGCGCACGGCCACATCGAACACGCGCTGTATCTCGTCGACGACGGCACGACGGTGTGGGCGCACGTCGAACCCGGCACCCAGGACGCGCTGATCGCCTACCTGGAGTCGATGAAGTTCTTCTACCGCGTCGACGTCGCCGACCGCACCGGCGAGTTCGCGGTCGTCCACCTTCCCGCCGGTTCCATCGCCGAGGTGCCGGAGGGGGTCGTCGTACGCGAGACGCCGTACGGCCGTGATCTGTTCCTGCCCCGCGCGGACCTGGAGTCGTACGCGGAGAAGTCCGGCCCCGCGGTCGGCCTGCTCGCCTACGAGGCGCTGCGCGTCGAGCACCACCGCCCCCGCCTCGGCTTCGAGACCGACCACCGCACCATCCCGCACGAGCTGGGCTGGATCGGTACCGCGGTGCACCTCCAGAAGGGCTGCTACCGCGGCCAGGAGACCGTGGCCCGCGTCCAGAACCTCGGCAAGCCGCCGCGGCGGCTGGTCTTCCTGCATCTGGACGGCAGCGAGGTGCACCTGCCGCCCGCGGGCGCCGACATCCGGCTCGCGGACGAGGGGCCCGACGGCCGCAAGATCGGTTTCGTGACGACGTCCGTACGGCACCACGAGCTCGGCCCGGTCGCGCTCGCGCTGGTCAAGCGGAACATCCCCCTGGACGCCCGGCTGATGGCCGACAGCACGGCGGCCGCCCAGGAGGCAGTCGTCGAGCCGTAGGCTCACATCTCCAGCAGGACCGTGAACGGGCCGTCGTTCGTCAGGGACACCCGCATCCGCGCGCCGAAGCGGCCGGTGGCGACCGTCGCACCCAGGGCGCGGAGCTGGGCGACGACCTCCTCGACGAGGGGCTCGGCGACGTCGCCGGGAGCGGCGGCGTTCCAGGTGGGGCGGCGGCCCTTGCGGGCGTCGCCGTACAGGGTGAACTGGCTGATCACCAGGAGCGGGGCGTCGATGTCGCTGCACGACTTCTCGTCGTGCAGCATCCGCACCGACCAGAGTTTGCGGGCCAGTTGGGCCGCCTTCTCCTTGGTGTCCTCGTGGGTGACCCCGACCAGGACGCAGAGTCCCTCGCCGCTGATCTCCCCGACCGTCTCCCCGTCGACGACGACGCTCGCGCCGTCCACTCTCTGCACCACTGCACGCATGGGCCCATCATGCCGGTCGCGCGGGAAGGACCTGTGTTCGGGTTTGTTTTTGATCCTTAACCCCCCATCTGGGGCCGTTCAGGGCCGTTCGGGGGCACTCGGTCACATAGTGGCCACCTGGGGTGGCACGATGCTTCCACACGCCGGTCGAGGGGACGGTAGAGGCGCATGAGCACACCGAGTACCGGGCAGCACTCCGGGCCCGTCCGCGCTGCTTGCGGAGCGGAGCCGGAGCCACCCCGGCCGCCCGCGCAGCGTACGGACAGCCCCCTGCTGCCCCCCGATCCACCCGAGCAGGACCTCGCCACGCTGAGCCTGCCCGAACTGCGCACCCTGCGCAGGGACGCCCAGCGGGACGAGGCCGATCTCAGCTATGTCCGACGGCTGTTGCAGGGCCGTATCGACATCCTCCGCGCGGAACTGCTCCGCCGGTCCCCGACCGGCTCGGTGCCCGAACGGCTCCCGGAGGCCTCGGTGTTCGAGCGGCTCCCGGAGATCCTCACCGACGCGCCCGCCCGCCACCGCTCCTCGGCCCGCCACGTCAGGCTGGGCACCCCGCACAGCGAGGAGTACCGACTGCTGGCCGCCGAGATGCTCGCCGAGGTCGAGCTCTCGGACCTCTCCGCGCGGACCGACCTGGAACTGAGCACCGCGATGGGCCGGCTCGTGCGGTACGAGCAGCGGGTGTCGGGGCGCCGGCAGCGGTTGCAGCGGACGGCGGACGAGTGCAGCGGGGAGATCGCGCGGCGGTACCGGGAGGGAGAGGCGCAGGTGGAGGATCTGCTGACCTAGGAAACCGGGCGGCTGACCTGGGGATCCGGGCGGCCGTTCAGGGGGCGGAAATCCGCGCGACACTCCCACCCTGCCCCCTGCCGTGGCCCCGTGGGCGCCCCCGCCGACATCGACGTCCGCCCGATCACCGCGGCCGAGCATCCCGAGTGGCTGGGTCCCGTGCGGGCCGGGTTCCTGCGGGAGCCCGTCGTGTCGGCGGCGGAACGGGAGGCTCGTAGGCGGCAGTTCGAGCCCGGTGGGTTCATCGGCGCCTTCGAGGGGGACCGCTGCGTGGCGACTTTCCGGTCGTTCGCGCAGGAGGTCACCGCGGGCGGCGGGGAGTTCGTGCCCGCCGACGCGATCTCCGCCGTCACCGTGACCGCCACCCACCGCTGGAGGTCGTGGACGGCGAAGGGATGACGGGCGGCCGCTACCGGCTGGACGCCTCGCCGGACGGTGCTTCCTGTACGGCGACGACCCGCAGCGCCGATCTCAGGCTGGATGTGAGGGAGTTGGCGACGCTGTGACTCGGGGACGAGTCGGCGGTGCGGCTCGCGGCGCTGGGGCGGGTGCGGGAAGAAAGAGCGGGCGCCGGCCGGGGGGCCGACGCCCTGCTGCGTACGTCCAGGCGGCCTTGGTGCCCGGACATGTTCTGAGGCTCCCTTCTGGCGGGTCGAGCGGGCTGTGCTCTGGCTGTGCTTTCGCATCCGTAGCGAGCTGTTCAGTTGTGACTGTGCGGGTGTGTGCGGCTGACGCCGCTGTTCGGTTGTCGGTGTTCAGTTGTGGCTGTGCAGACCGACCGGGCTCCCGGCTCCCCTCCAGGGGGGAGCCCGGTCAGCCGGATCCTGGGCCCGGTGGGGCGGGCGTCATCCGGACTGGGCGAGCAGCATCACGAGGATGACCGCTCCGATGCCACCGATCGCGACGTTCTTGGACTTCACGCCGATGGTCAGGGCGAGGAACGCGATGATGCCCATCGCACCCCACTTCCACTGGACGAGCGCCTCGAAGCCGACGGCGAGGGCGGCGATGGCCACAGCTAGGAACGGCATGACGGTCCCCCCTTCGGGACGATGGCCCCTGTCGGCACCGACTTGGCCAACCCTGTGAAGCTTTGACCATGTTTCTCAAGATTGCTCAAGTTGGCGACCAACTTCACTGTACTTATCTCCGCTTGGATGCGGCTCATAACCACCTTCCAGTGAACTGCCAAAAGATGGCGGGAAGTTGTAGTGTTTGGCCGTGGACCCGAAACACGCTCCCGTCAATGGACGGAAGAGGTCGCAGCGGCCACAGAAGTCCCATCGTGAGGTGGCCGACGAGCTCCGCGCCCGGATCCGGTCCGGCACGCTGCGGGCAGGTCAGCGCATGCCCACACAGGCGCGGCTGGCCGACGAGTTCGGCGTCGAGCGAGGGGTCGTACGGCAGGCGCTGTACCTGCTGCAGACGGAGAACCTGCTCACCAACGTCTCCAAGGGAAGCCCGGCCACCGTCGCCCCTGACCTGGGCCTGAGCGGGCCGCCCAGCGGTCCCGGAGCGGCGCCGCAGCCCACGATGGTCTCCCTCGGCCCTCGGGTCGCCGCCGCCCTCGCGGCCCCGCACGTCGAGATAGACGCCCTGTGCCTGACGTCGGTGTCCCTCAACCTCGCCCTCGGCGAGGGCTTGCGTCAGATCCACGCCGGACGGCTGAATCCGGCCAAGATCGACGTCCGCGTCCTGCTGCCGGGCCGGGACATCGACCTCGCCTTCCCGGTGCCGGTCGAGGGCCGCGGTGACGACGACCCGGTGCACGAACGCTGGCTGGCCCAGCGCAACGCACAGGGCCAGGTCCTCCAGCACAACCTCCTGGCCCTGCGTTCCACGCACGGCATCGACGTCCGTGTCACCTTCCGGGCCCTGCCCTTCACACCGCCGGTGAAGCTGTACCTGCTGAACGGCTCGGAGGCGCTCTTCGCGTACTACACGCTGACCCGCCGTGAGGAGGAGATCGACGACGAGCACCTGGAGCTGTACGACTCCGAGGGCACCCAGTCGATGCTGTTCGCCTTCGAGCAGGGCGCCGACCTGCGGGACACCACGTTCGTGGAGCAGTCCCACCTGTGGTTCAACGCACTGTGGGAGACGATCAGTTCGGAGCTGACGCTCATGAGCTGAGGTCTCCCACAGGGGCGGATCGGGGTGCGCTCGGGTCATAGGGCAGGTCCCGCGACGAGCAGGGCGAGCACCACGGCCCCGACCGAGCTGATGGCGGGGTTCTTGGCCTTGAGACCGATGGTGAGCAGGAGCATCCCGATGATGCCGCTGGCACCGTACTTCCACTGCAGGGTCTGCTCGACGCCGACGACGAAGACGGCGGAGAGGAGGGCGAGGGCCGGCATGGTGGTTCCCCCTTCGGGCATCGGGCTGGGCGAGGCGGGCGGTGGTGCGGGGTGGTGCGGGGTGGCGCGGAGGCAAAACTTCCACCAACTCAATCAAGTTGGCAACCAACTCTACCTATGTTGTCCCCACTTGGTTGGGGTTGATAAACAACTTCGGAACAACTCCCCATAGATGGATTGGAGTTGTACCGTTTGGTCGTGACCCAGGAGAACGTGGCAGTGAACGGCAGCAGAAGGCTCTCGCCCCAGGAAATAGCCGACACCCTGCGGGAACGCATTCGCACGGGCGACCTCAAGGCCGGCGACCGCCTCCCCACCCAGGCCGAACTCGCCGAGGAGTTCGGAGTGGAACGGGGCGCGGTCCGCCAGGCGCTGCGCGCGCTGCAGGAGGACGGGTTGCTCAGCAATGTGAGCAAGGGGAGCCCGCCGCGGATCGCGGAGCGGATCCCGGTGACGGACAAGCCCCAGCCGACCATGGTGGCTCTGGCGCCACGCCTCGCGGAGGCCTTCACCGCCCCGCACGTTCGGATAGACGCCGCCTGCCTCACCGCGGAGACCCTGATGGTGGCGTTGGGGGAGCCGCTGCGTCTCATCCACGAGGGCTCCATCAGCCCGGAGTCCATCGAAGTCCGCATCCTGCTGCCGTCCCGCGAGATCACCCTGGCCTTTCCGGTGCCGGTAGAGGAACCCGAGGACGGCAACCCGGTCCACGAGCGCTGGCTGACCCAGCGCAATGCGCAGGGACACGTCCTGCGGCACAATCTTCAGTCCCTGCGCTCCTCCCACGGAATCGACGTCAACGTCACTTTCAGGGCACTGCCGTTCACCCCACCCGTAAAGCTGTACCTGCTCAACGGCACCGAGGCGCTCATCGCGTACTACATGGTCACGCGACGTGAGGAACTCTCCGACAGCGGACCCCTCGACATGTACGACGTCCTCGGCTCCGCTTCCCTCCTCTTCTCCTTCGACAAGGACGCCGGTCAACGCGACGCCGCGTTCGTCGAGCAATCGCAGAAGTGGTTCAACGCCCTCTGGGAAACCATCACGACGGACCTGACACTCTCCTAGTGACTCCTGAGACGACGCACACTGAACCGGTGACAGCAGAGACAGCACGACTCGCATCACTGATCGCCTCCGCTCGGTATGTGCTCTGGGACATGGACGGCCCGATCTGCCGGTTGTTCGCGGGGTATCCGGCGCATCAAATAGCCGGGGAACTGGTTGCCAAGATCGACCAGTTGGGCATGGGTGGACTGTTGACCGAGGAGGAACGATCCGGCAACGACCCCCAGGACGCCCTGCGGGGTGTTCATGAACGACACCGGGGAAGCGACCTGGTTCTCGAGTTGGAGACATGGCTGACTCGGCGCGAACTGACGGCTGTCGCCACGGCGATGCCCACTCCGTATGTGGATCCGTTGATCAGGACGTGGTCGTCGTACGACGTCAGGTTCGCGATCACCACCAACAACGCTGCGGTCGCGGCATCGGCGTACGTCGAGAGCCGTCAGCTGACGGACTGCTTCCCCTACGTCTACGGACGCACGCCGAACCTCGACCTGATGAAGCCGAACCCGCACTGCCTGGAACAAGCCATCAAGGCCATGGGGGCTGTGCCTGCGGCCACTTTGATGATCGGTGACACTCCCACAGACTTCCAGGCGGCGCGGCAGGCCGGGGTGACGTTCCTGGGCTACGCGCGTAATGAGTACAAAGAACAGATCCTGAAGGAAGCAGGCGCCGAGGTCATGGTGGATTCGATGAAGGTGGTGCTGGACGCCCTGCGCAGCCTTCCCTGAACTGTCCCCCGGCTTGTCCACTTGGTTGTGGCTGATCAACTCCCAGCCCAATTGGACTGGTTGTGGTGTGGCCGCAGTTTGCGTGGCCGATGAGGGAGGTACGGTCGCCGTGTGAGCGAAGAACGCGGCAAGGGACCCACGATCCTGGCAACGCTGCGGTCCCGGATCTCCGACGGGGAGTACCGGCCGGGTTACAACCTGCCCCCGCAGCGTGCTCTCGCCGAAGAGTTCGAGGTCTCGCGCGACACGATCCAGCGAGTCCTGATGGAGCTGAAGACCGAGGGCTGGATCGAGTCCCGACGGGGCAGCGGCTCGAAAGTCCGGGTGACGCTGCCCATCCACGTGCCGACCCAGACGAAGGTGCCACCTGGCCGTATAGCGCTCGGTCCCTTTGTCGATCGTGCCTTTGCCCAACCGGTCGTGGAACTGGACGTCTTCACGTTCACGTCGGAGAGCCTCGACACTCACCTGCGGCTCCAGGCCGAGAAGATCCGCAACGGTCAGATCCCCGCACCGGTACGCATCACGCTCCGGATACTGCTGCCTTCCGACGCGACCGAGCTGCCGTATCCGCGCGCCAGGGCGGCGACGAAGTCCGCCCTCGATGTGACGGAACTGGACCGGATCCTGCAGGCCCGGACGCGGGAGATCATTCGGAGGCACACCTCTTCCCTGCGCAATGCACTGCGCAACCTCAAGACGGACGGACTGGTGCCCGATGTGGAGGTGCTGGTCCGTGAGGTTCCCCTCGTGCCGACGCACAAGCTGTATCTGCGGCGTGGCGTCGAGGGGCTGATCGGCCCGTACAAGATCGTGGAGCGCACGATCCTGATGGACGACGACACGGAGATCGACGCCTGGGATGTCCTGGGACTGGGCTCGACTCTCATACGTCTCGCCAATGACGAGGGCGATCCCAACGCCACCGGTTCCGTGTTCATGCAGACCTGGCAGGAGTGGTTCGACTCCTGCTGGCGCCGCTACGACCTGTCCTGATGTCACGGCGCCCCCCTTCAGTCCAGTGGACTGTTTGTTGCCGTAAATTGGTTGTCCCCTGCCGAACAGATCGCTAATCGCCGAGGACTGTGGCAGGCTCAGTTGCCTGGAACTTGTTGGGTGCTGGACGGATATCGGTAGGGGCGGCGTGTGAGCACCTGGAGTGGGTCCGATGAGGGCGGTCGGAAGTCCCAGGAGCTGAAGAGCGCCCTGCTCGCGGACATCACGGAGGGCGAGTACGACGAAGGGACTCTCCTGCCGTCGCAGCGCGAGCTCGCCGCGAAGTACCAGGTGTCCCGCGACACGGTCCAGCGTGTGCTGGGCGTCCTGGCCGACGAAGGATGGATCGAGTCGCGCCAGGGCAGGGGATCGGTGGTGCTGCGCACGCAGACCGTCCGATCGAGCGTGCGCGGCAACGCCGCTGCGAGGCGTGTGACTCTCGGGCCCCTGATCGCGTCCGCGTTCGCGGCCCCCGATGTCACGCTGGACGTGTTCACGCTCACGTCGGAGGTGCTCTATACCCATGTGCGGGTGCAGGAGGAGCGCATCCGGGCCCGGCAGATCAGGCCGGCGACGATCAGGATTCGCATCATGACGCCGTCCGACGACCAGCTGCTGCCGTTCCCCTACGCACTGGGCGACCCAGACGACGACAGGCCGCAGAAGCATCTTCAGGGCATCAGGAAGTACCACACGGACAACCTCGTCCGCCGCCTCAAGGAACTCGACCGGGACACTGATGGCCTGAGTGCCACGGTGGAGATCCGCAGGGCCCCTCTCGTGCCCTACTCGAAGCTCTACATTTTCAATGGAGCCGAGGTGGTCACAGGGCCGTACGTGCCGACCGAGCGGCCCATAACCCTCGACGACGGAACCACCCTGGACGTCGTCGACGTCATGGGCTTCGACTCCACGCTGACCCACTGCGCCAAGGACGACGACCCCGAGTCCCAGGACTCGCTGATCGTGAGCAGCTGGCAGAGGTGGTTCGACAGCACGTGGCGGCTGTTGGCGACGTAACGAAGTGGGCACGGGGGCGTTAAGAACTCCGGCACGTCCCAGACATGTCCGACAGGTCTCGCTCCAAAGGGCGCATCGCGGCCATGTGAAGGGGCGCGGGCCGCTATCGTGTGCATCAATTTTCTTGTATGCGCATCACTTTCGATGTTTAGAACTAGCGTTTCAGGAGCACGGGTGCCGATCGGGGCTTGGCCTGACCGCGGGGGCGAAGTCCGGGATGCCGTTCTTTCGGTGTTTCGCCGGAATGAATATATGCGGGAGATCGACACGGGAGCGCGGGTGGCGTCCCCCGGAACCGGGTGCGACGGGTTGGTCGGCACCTGTCCGGTGGACAAGCCCGTCGACTCCGTGGCCGTCGGCGTATTGGCCCGGTTTCTCGCGCAGTTGACTCTCGTCCGCAAAGAGGCCCTGCCCGCGCTGCCCGCCGAGTGGTCGCGCAACGAGAGGGACAGCAGGGCTTATCTGGACACCCTCGTCCGGCATGCGAAGCGGCGGATGCTCGACCCCAACTGGACTGCGATTGGCGGGCTGTTCGCCGTACTCGGAGTGCCGGGTGACCGGCTGGTGAGGTTCGCCGAGCAGGTTCCTGCCATGTCCCGCCGGCCCTACGGTCTCCTGCTCACCAACCTCGCCCGCGACAACGTCACCATCCTGGAGGGGCCCAAGCTCGCGGAGGCGGGTCTCGACTGGACCTCGGCGTCGTATGGTGACCCGCTGCACGGTCTCGCCGGCCACGTGGTGCGGATGCGTTATCCCCAGGACCAAGTGAACGAGGTCGTCCAGGCGTGGGCATGCGAGATGCGGCGTATCCGGCCGCCGGCCGTCAGCGGGCTCGACCGTGACCTGCCGTACTACCTCGACTTCGAGCGCATCCACGCCGCGTACGACGACGTGATCCGTGCGGCGAGGTCTCTTGGTGACTCGATCGAAAACCTCGCGCTGCTGGCGGCGGCCTCCGATATCGGTACGGCCCTGAAGCGGGCCGCCGGCCTGCTCGGCATGTCCGAGGTCCCGCCCGAGAAGGAGATCGCGGACGCCCTGTTTCGGTGGCAGGCCGCGCGTCTCGTGCGTGCGGCCGAGCGGGTGCCGGACTCGCTGTTCCGGTGGCGGTGTGACGACCGTGTCCCCGAACGGGACGACTTCCCGTCGGATCTGGTGCGCCGTGCCTTGGCGGTAGAGGGTGTCGCCCCAGCCGATCGGGTCTTCCGCGGGACGGCGCATCTCAACACCGTCGTGCAGCTCGAGAACTACCCCGACCCCGTGGTGGTCCGTCGCGAGACCGCGGCGGCCCCGCGCCGTGAGCAAGGGCTCCTGCCCGAACATGCCGTACTGCAGGTGATCGAGCGGTCCGGCGTGCAGGTGCGGGCCCCACGGATCCTGGCGCTGGGTTACGACGATCGCCGACGCCACGTCGCGATCCATACGTACGAGGGTCCCGGGGGCCGGTCTCCCCAGCATCCCGTGGACGGGCTGCTGCCCGCTGAGGCGGACGAACTCGTCGACGAACTCGCCGCGCTCGCCGAGGTGGATCATTCGTCCCTGCCGTCCAACGAGCCGGAGGGGGGCTTCTACCGCTGGCTGGCCGAGCGGCTTGCCGACTTCGTCGCCGCTCTTCCCGACGCGACCCTGCGGGCCGCTGACCAGCGAGGTCTGCCGGACGGTGATCTGCTCCGGCAGATCCTCGGCCGTTACAAAGTGAGTGACCGGGCCCCCGTTCTGCTCCACGGCGACCTCAACCCCTGGAATCTGGTGCGTGCCGGACGCCAGGGCGGGCTGACGATCATCGACTGGGAGATGGGGATGATCGGCGATCCCCTGTACGACCTCGTACGCCATCTGCATCTGACACCGACGCGGACGGAGATGCGGGTGCGCATGTTCGACCGCTGGAGCAAGAAGCTTCCTGCCGAGTGTGTCGTGGGGTGGGAGGAGGACTGGCGGGTCTACCGCTACATCGAGCAGATTCGTTCTGCCTACGTGGACCTGGACCGGATGACGACGGGAGCAGCACTGAGCACCCCGAACGTCCGACGGGCCGTCGACGCGTACGAGATGACCCTGTCCGCCGCCACAGGCTCTCTGGGGCTGCGCAGGCGTGTTGTGCCGAAGGTGCCTGCCTCGCTCAAGGTGTCCTGACTCCTGATCCCGGTGCGTAGGCTCACCCCATGACCGCCCCCGGCCTGCGTGAGCGCAAGAAGCAGCGGATGTACGAGACCGTGTCCGAGATCGCCGTCCGGCTGTTTCTGGAGAAGGGCTTCGACGCCGTCTCCGTGGCCGAGATCGCCGCCGCCGCAGAGATCTCCAAGCCGACCCTGTTCCGGTACTTCCCGGCCAAGGAGGATCTCGTCCTCCACCGGATCGCCGATCATGAGGACGAGGCGGCGCGGGTCGTGAGCCAGTCGGACGAGGCGCCGCTCGTGGCCCTGCGGCGGCACTTCCTGGACGGGCTGGAGCGGAAGGATCCCGTCACCGGGCTCAATGATCACCCCGACGTCCTGGCCTTTCACTCGCTGCTCTACGGCACCCCCGCCCTTGTCGCCCGTGCCCACGGTCATCTGGAACGGCAGGAGGCCGCGCTCGCCGAGGTGCTCGGGGGAGATCTCGACGCGCGGCTGGCCGCCGGGCAGATCATCGCCGTGCGGCGGATTCTCGCTATGGAGAACTGGGGGCGGATTGCGAAAGGGGAGTCCGTCGAGGACGTTCGTGGGGATGCCGTGGCCGCGGCCGAGCGAGGGTTCGGGGTGCTGGCGGACGGGTTGCCGTGGCTCGCCTGAGTGAGGGCGGGTAAAAAATTTAACCGAGTTGCATTTTCTCGCGTAGGCTCGTCCCATGACGTCAGCCGATCCCGCTCCCCGTCTCGCCCTGAAAGAGTCCCTGCACCTCGAGCGCGTCCACCACGACCGTTGCCGTACCGCCCTGGCCGCCATGGTCGACGGGGCGCAGGAACAGGTCGTCGTCGGGGAGGACGTCTCCGCCTCGGGGGCCGATGCCGAAGTCCTCGGGTATCAGTTGCGGAGTCAGGCCAAGGAGATGCGGGAGCTTCCCGATGGGCCCTTGTTCTTCGGGAAGCTGGAGTTCGACCGCGGCGACCATGCCGGGCAGGCGTATCACCTGGGCCGGCTCCGGATCACCGAGCACCCCGCCGCCCCGCCCCTGGTCGTCGACTGGCGTGCGCCCGTCTCCCGGGCCTTCTACCAGGCGAGCGCCCGCGATCCGCAGGGGGTCGCGGTACGGCGACGGTTCGGGTGGGCGGCGGGCAGCAAGGGGGAGTCCGCCGACCTCACCGGGCTGGAGGACGAGCACCTGAGCAAGGGGGATTCGGGGCCCAGTGCCATCGTCGCCCGGGAGATCGAACGGCCCCGTGTCGGGCCCATGCGGGACATCGCCGCGACCATCCAGCCCGAGCAGGACGATCTCGTACGAGGGGACCTCGCCCTCTCCGTGTGTGTCCAGGGGGCTCCCGGGACCGGCAAGACCGCCGTCGGGCTGCATCGTGCCGCCTATCTGCTGTACACCCACCCGCAGCGGATGCGGCGCGGCGGGCTTCTCGTGCTCGGACCCAACCGGACCTTCCTCTCCTACATCTCCCAGGTGCTGCCCGCGCTCGGGGAGACCGGCGTACGGCAGTCCACGCTTCAGGACGAGATCGCCCGCCACCCGGTCACCGGGACCGATGCCCGCGCCACCGCCGTCCTGAAGCACGACCCCCGGATGGCGGAGGTGCTGCGCCGGGCGCTGTACGCGCGTGCCACGACTGCACACGTCAACTCCCTGGAGATCAAGGACGGTTCGTACAGCTGGCGGGTCGGGGCCGGTGAACTCGCGCGGATCGTGGCGGACGTACGGGAGGAGGAGCCGCCCTACGGGACCGGGCGGGAGCGGGTGCGCAGCCGGGTGGTGCGGTGTGTGCAGTTGCAGGCCGAGCGGCGGGCCGGGCCGCAGAACGGCGCCTGGGTGCAGCGGGTTTCGCGGTCCCGGGTGATCGGGGCGTTCCTCGACGCCGTGTGGCCCAAGGTGCGGCCCGAGGAGGTCGTAGCCGAACTGCTGGGTGATCAAGAGAAGTTGGCGGCCGCCGCCGACGGGGTTCTCGATGCCGAGGAGCAGAAGCACCTGCTGTGGGCCAGGCCGCCGAGGTCGTGGAAGTCGGCGCGGTGGTCGGCGGCCGATCTGGTGCTGCTCGACGAGGCCGCCGGGCTGGTGGAACATCCTGAGGGGTACGGCCATCTCGTCGTCGACGAGGCGCAGGATCTGTCGCCGATGGAGTGCCGGGCGATCGCCCGCCGGGCCCGTTTCGGGTCGGTCACCGTGCTCGGGGACCTGGCGCAGGGGACCACGCCCTGGGCGGCCCGCTCGTGGGACACCGTCCTGCGGCACCTCGGCAAGCCGGACGCTGCCGTCGTACCGCTGACCATCGGGTTCCGGGTGCCGCAGGCCGTCGTCGGGCTTGCCAACCGGCTGCTCGGGCGACTGGATGTGGAGGTGCCGGAGGGGCGTTCCCTGCGCGGGGACGGGGAGTTGGTCCTCCGGCCCACTCCACCGGACGCCTTGCCGGACGCGGTCGTGGACGCCGTACGGGGCTCGCTCGCGCACGAGGGGTCCGTCGGGGTCGTCGCGGCCGACGCCGACGTGGACCGCGTACGGCAGGCCCTCGACGCGGCCGGGATCGCCGCCGCGGGGCCGGACGAGCTGGGTGCGCGGGTGAGCGTCGTACCGGCCGGTGTGGTCAAGGGGCTCGAGTACGACCATGTGGTGGCCGTCGAGCCTGCCGCGATCGCGGAGGCGGAGGAACGGGGGCTGCACCGGCTGTATGTCGTGCTGACCCGGGCGGTGTCGCGGCTGGTGGTGGTGCACGGGCGGCCGCTGCCGTTCTAGCGCGGTGGCGGCCGCCCGGGGGAGTGTGGCCGTCGGGGGAGACCGGTGGTGGCCGGCCGTGGGTGTGTGCGGTGGCGGCCGCCCCGGGAGAGCGCGGCGGCCGCCCGCGATCAGGTCAGGCGTGTTCGAGCAGCGGCAGCAACTGTTCCTCCTCGTAGGTCAGATGGGTTTCCAGCTCGGTCGTCAGACGGTCGACCTCCGCGCGGACGATGTCGAGGTCCGTGCCGGAGAGGGTCTCCCGCAACTCCTCGACCAGCGCGGCGATGTGTTCGTGCTCGGCCCGCAGCCGGTCGAAAGCCGGGGCGGCCTCGGGGTGGCGCTCGGCCAGGAAGGGGAACATCGCCACGTCCTCACCGGTGTGGTGGTTGTGCAGGCCCTGGCAGAACGTCAGGCAGTTGACGCGGAGTTGGGCGCCGAGGGTGGAGGTGCCGGTGCCTGCCGCCAACTCCTTGCGGATGAGAGCCAGTTCGCGGCGGAAGACGTCATGGACGAGCTTGACCGCCTCGCCCGGGGAGGAGGCGTTGATGTTCGGCGGGCCCGGGCGGGCGATCTCGTGCAGGGCGACCACGGGGAGGACCCGGTCGGTCTTCTCCTGGTACACGGCCCAGCCGCGGTCCGACTCCACGGCTCGCGCGAAGGCTCGGTCCCGTTCCTCGCCGGTCAGGACGACCGCCTTCGCCTCGTAGGTGAACACCCCGCTTTCCACGGTGACTTGAGGGTTCGCGACAAGATTGCGGTACCAGTCGGGGTGGCGGGGCGAGCCGCCCGCCGAGGCGATCACGAGGATGCGGTCGCCGCCGTCGGGGAGATAGCCGACGGGAGTGGTGTGCGGGGTGCCGGTGCGGGCGCCGGTGGTGGTCAGGAGGATCAGGCGGCCGCCCTCGAAGGGGCCGCCGACCCGGCCGTGGTTCGCGCGGAACTCGTCGATGATCCGCTGGTTGAAGTCCTGGACGGGGTGGGGCACTCTCTCTTCTTTCTCTCGCTGGTCTTCATGGAGGCGAAGGCGGAGAGAAAGGGGCGGGCTCCTGGCCCGCCCTGGCCTCATTCAGAGGCCGGGCACCCAACTCGCTCACGGCACAAGGCCGACCCGGCAGTCATGCACGCACGGTAACGTCCGGGGCATGATCGAGACCACCGAGTTTGCGGACATTCCCACGACCACTCTGGCCGATCTGCTCGGTCGCGACCGGGTCATGGACATCGGGATACGGCCGTTGTGGGGGCCGGGGCCGGTGCCGGTGCCGAGGGTCGCGGGACCCGCGTTCACCGTACGGTGCCCTCCCGGCGACAACCTCATGCTGCACGCGGCGATCCACCGCGCGCCGGCCGGCTCGGTGATCGTGGTCGAGTCGGGGGACCTCGACCACGCCCTGGCCGGCGGGAACGTGTGTGCGGTCGCGCAGCGGCGCGGAGTCGCCGGGTTCGTCCTCGACGGGCTGATCCGCGACCTGGCCGAGGTGCGGGAGGCCCGTTTCCCCGTCTTCGCGCGGGGTGTCATTCCGATCCCGGGCGCGAAGAGCGCCGTGGCGCCGCTGGGCGGGAGCGTGCGGTGCGGCGGGGTGCGGGTCGAGGCCGGGGATGTGGTGGTCGCCGACGAGGAGGGGGTCGTGGCGGTCCCCGCCGCACGGCGGGCCGACGTCCTCGCCGCTGCCCGCGCCAAGCTGGCGAAGGAGGCGGCCGAGACGCTCGACGACTGGGAGGCGGCGCACCGGGCTCGTATCGACGAGATCCTCGCGCAGGGCGGGTTCGAGGGCTGAAGGCTGAGGCCTAAAGGGTGAGAGCTGTGGCTGAAGGGTGCGGGCTGAGCATGCTTCTCTTTCTGGACGTCGACGGGACGCTGCTGCCGTTCGGGGCGGCGGGGCCGTATCCGCTGTACGAACCGGCCTATCCGCTGCCTGGGGCCGTCAGCGATCACCCGCTGCTGACGCGCGTGGACCCCGCGCTCGGTGCGCGGCTGACGTCGCTCGGCTGTGAGCTGGTGTGGGCCACGACCTGGGGTGACGATGCCAACGCCGTCCTGGCGCCCTGGCTCGGGTTGCCCCGGCTGCCGCTCGTGGACTGGTCGGACTCGGACGACGAGGAGGAGCAGCCCGGCCTGCACTGGAAGACCCGCTCCCTCGTCTCCTGGGCGGCCGGACGACCGTTCGTCTGGGTCGACGACGAGATCACCGATGCTGACAGGGCCTGGGTGGCGGCCGGTCATCCACAACGGGCTCTCCTGCACCGAGTGGATCACCAAGTGGGGCTCACGGAAGGGGACTTCGCGGTGCTGGAGGAGTGGCTGACGGGAGGGGAGTGGTGACCGGGGATAGCGGGTGGCCGACCGAGTCCCGCGCCCCCTACGGTCGCCCGCATGGCTGACGAAGGCTTCACCCATCCACGGCTCGCCGCGATCTACGACGCGCTCGATCCGGATCGCAGCGACCTCGACGCGTACGTCCGCATGGTCGAGGAGTTCGGGGCGCGGCAGGTGCTGGATGTCGGCTGCGGGACAGGGGTGTTCGCGCTGCTGCTGGCCGGGCGGGGTGTCGAGGTCGTCGGAGTCGATCCCGCCCTGGCCTCGCTCGACGTGGCCCGGGGGAAACCGGGGAGCGAGCGGGTGCGCTGGATCCATGGCGATGCCCGCGAACTGCCCCCGCTGTGCGTCGACTTGGTGACCATGACGGCCAACGTCGCCCAGCAGATCGTAGGGGCGGATGCCTGGCGGGAGACGCTGCGGGGGGCGTACGCGGCGCTACGGCCCGGTGGGCGGCTGGTGTTCGAGGCGCGGGACCCCGTGCGGCGGGCCTGGGAGGAGTGGAACCGGGAGGCGTCGTACGCCGTGACGGACGTGCCCGGTGCCGGGGAGGTGGAGCGCTGGGTCGAAGTGACCGCTGTGGACGGGCAGTTGGTGACGTTCCGGTGGACCTATGTGTTCGCCTCGGACGGGCGGACGCTGACCTCGGACTCGACGTTGCGCTTCCGGGAGCGGGCGGAGGTCGAGGCGGAACTGGGCGTGCGGGGGTTCGTGCTGGAGGACGTACGGGATGCGCCGGACCGGCCGGGCAAGGAGCTGGTGTTCGTGGCGCGGCGACCCTAGGGCTGGCACCTGTGCGCCGGACTCGATGAAGCGAAGGAGTGATCAAGGGGTTCGCTGAAGTCGCGTCGGCGGTGTCGTCGGGCTGCTCGTCAGGACCGGGCGAGGACGCAGAACTCGTGGCCCTCCGGGTCGGACAGACATGTCCACGGGACGTCACCCTGGCCGAGGTCGAGGTCGGTGGCGCCGAGGGCACGCAGCCGGTGCACCTCCGCGGCCTTGTCGTCACCCGGGTACGGCAGCAGGTCGAGATGGACGCGGTCCGGCACGGTCTTCCCGTCGGGGGAGCGGAGGAACTCCAGATACGGGCCGGTCCCCGCGGCGGAACGCAGCGTCGCCTGATCGTCGGTCACCTCGTGCGGGGTCCAGTCCGTCGCCGCGCCCCAGAACCGGGCCATGGCCCGCGGATCCACACAGTCCACGACCACGGCCGCGATCGGCCCGGTGTCCCGGTAGACCTCCCTGGGCTCCAGCACGCAGAACTCGTTGCCCTCGGGGTCGGCGAGGACCGTCCACGGCACGTCGCCCTGGCCGACGTCGACGGGCGTCGCACCGGCGGCCCTCAGACGCGCGACCAACTCCGCCTGATGGTCCGCGGAGGTGGTGGCGAGATCGAGATGCACCCGGTTCTTCGTCGCCGACTTGGGTTCCGGGACGGGCACGACGTCGATACCCAAGGCGACCGGGTCCGGCCAGACGAGACCGCCCGCGGGGCCGACGTAGGTGGTCACACCGGGACGGTAGGCAGTCCACCCGAGGGCCTCCGCCCAGAACCGGCCGACCGCCAACGCGTCGACAGCCTTGATGTTCACCTGAACAGGTCGCAGCGCCATGGTGGTGATCCTATGCAGTCGTCCCTCGGGGGGTGCCCGGCCCGCCTGCTCGTGCCGGCGGGGGCAGGGCGCCATGGACTCCCGCGCCGCCATAGATTCCCGCGCCATGGAAGAGATCACCGAGCTCGGTGAGATCAGCTGCCCGTCGGGGAACCTGGTCGTCCCTGACAGTGGTCATCTGGGCTTGTGGAGCGGAGAGCGGTCGCCGGCGGAGATCGACCCCGTCCTTCTCGGCATCGACGACGTGGCCATGGCCGACGACATCCTCGGTGCGGTCGACTTCGCCGTGGTCGGCCCCGACGCGTCGGAAGCGGCCCGGAGCTTCGACCGGCAGCCGGGCGCGTTGCTCCATGACATCCCCGCCTCCCAGGCGGCGGTACTCGGGGCTCGGTTCGAGGAACACTGTCTGGGCGCCGGCCTGGACGCTCGCGTGGAAGCGTTGCCGCGTCGCGAGCGGCCGTCGTCGCGGTGGGCGGCGTGCCTCGCGACCGGCGGCTGCCGGTGCTGGCCTCGCGGGTCGACTTCGGCGGCGGGGTGGGGCCGCGGTGGTCAGAGATATCGGTTCGGGTGGGCGACGCACCGGTGGAGTCGTCCGCATGCTCGGTGTCATCGGAGTCGACCGCGCACCGGTGCTCTTCGGTGATGCCGATGCCCTGAATTCCTGGCAGCACGAGGAGCCTGTCGACGGCTTGGCCGACGTCTCCGCCTCCGCAGCAGAAGCCGGCACTGTGGACATCGGTGACGCTCGGCTTCTCTGCGCGATGACGAGTTGGGGTGACGGGTACTTCCCGGTGTTCGCCGACCTGCCCGAGTAGCGAACAGTGTTGCGCGGACTAGCGTTTCGCGACGGTGTACGTCAGGTGCGTCACCCGGGACGACGCGTCCGAGTGGGTCTGGTCGAGGGTGAGGCGGTCGGGGGCCACGTGGTCGAACAGGCGGATGCCGGTGCCGAACAGGACGGGTGCGAGCGTGATCGAGAACTCGTCGATCAGGCCGCTGTCCAGGTACTGCTGGATCGTCTCGGCGCCGCCAGCGATGCGGACGTCACGGTCGCCGGCGGCCTCGCGGGCCTGGAGCAGCGCGCTCTCGATGCCGTCGTTGACGAAGTGGAAGGTGGTGCCGCCCGGCCGCTCCCACGGGTCGCGCTCGGTGTGGGTGACGACGAACACCGGGGTGTGGAACGGCGCCTCCTCCGGCCAGGCCAGCTCGCCGGCGTCGAACATCCGCTTGCCCATGACGCTCGCGCCGGTGCGCTCGTACGTGGCCCGTGCGATGTCGTTGTCGAGGCCTTCCTCGCCGCCCTCGCCGAGCTTGAGGTTCTCCCGGAACCAGCGCTGCGGGAACAGCCACGCCTGCAGCTCCGACCACTTCGCCAACCAGCGCTGGGCCCTCGGGTCGTGGTGTCCTTCGGGCGAGAACACGTACTCGACGGGTACGGCCTCGGGCGCCATGAAGCCGTCCAGCGACATCGTCACACTGAAGAACACCTTCCCGGCCATCAGCTCTCCGCTCCCTTCGGGGTGGGGTCGTCGCGCCCGGTGTCGCGCCCGGTGTCGCTCCCGGCGAGGTCGGCGACGTAGGCCGCCAGGTTGCGCAGGGTCTGCTCGCCGCCCTCGATCGCGTGGTACTTCTCCACGGCCTCGTCGCGGAGTTCCCTGCTCGGAAACAGCGTGCGCATCACGATCCGGGTCCGCTCGCCGGCCGGCTCGAAGGTCAGGACCGACTCGAAGGCGTTCGGGTCGTCGCGGGACTCGCCGTGCAGCAGGGCGATCCGCTCCGGCGGGACGATCTCCCGCCAGGTGATCCACTCCTGGTAGTCGGTTCCGTCCGGCCCGTGCATCACGAAGTCCCAGGCCCCGCCGACGCGGAACTCGAAGGCCCGCGTGGTGGTCGTGAACCCTTCCGGACCCCACCACCGCGACAGGTGCCGGACCCGGGTGAACGCCTCGAACACCAGCGCCCGCGGGGCGCCGATCATCCGGGAGATCACGATCTCGCGGTCCGTGATCTCGCGGTCCGTGATCTCCCGGTCCGTGATCTCCCGGTCCGCGGTCGGGTGCGCGGCCTCGCCGCCACTACTGGTCGTCGCCATTGTGTGGTCCCTCCTGCCTCGCCTGCCGCAACTCCTGCACGTACTCGTCCAGCCGGTCGAAGCTCTCGCTCCAGAACCGCTCGAAGCCGCCCAGCCACTCGTGCAGCGGCCGCAGTCCGCGGGCGTCCAGGCCGTACAGTCGCTGCTTGCCCGCCCCGCGAACCCGTACCAGCCCGACCTCCCGGAGGACCCGCAGGTGCTTGGACGCCTGCGGCTGGGTCATCCCGAGGTCCCGCGCCAGGTCGGTCACCGGCCGCTCGCCGAACCGGAGCAGCACCAGGATCTCCCGGCGCTGCGGTTCGGCGATCGCGTTGAACGCGTCCGAGGTCGTCGCCGCTCGTGCCATGGGACCATCATATGCCTATAACGGAATGTGTGCGTCGCTTGCGCGATCGGCGCTGGTCAGGGCCGCGCGTTCCGGACGCGAGACACCGGCTGAAGGCTTCGTGACTGTCGGGGGTGCAGTGCCGCTCCCGCCGAGCCCACCGCAGCTCCGGCTCGCTCAGCCGGCCGTGTCAGGCGACTCATCGGGATCGGGGGCCACCACCGCGTCCGGCATCGCTGCCTCGTGCACGCCGAGCCAGGGCTCAAGTCGCCAAAGAGTGGCGTGACACACTATTGCAAGCGGCTGCTTGCAATAGTTAGCGCGGGTGGTGCACAGTGGACGCATGGCATCGCTCAACGTCGGCAATCTCGGTGACTATCTGCGTGAACAGCGGCGCACCGCGCAGCTGTCGCTCAGGCAGCTCGCCGATGCCGCCGGGGTGTCCAATCCGTATCTGAGTCAGATCGAGCGCGGGCTGCGCAAGCCGAGCGCGGAGGTGTTGCAGCAGGTCGCCAAGGCCCTGCGGATCTCCGCCGAGACGCTGTACGTGCGGGCCGGCATCCTCGACGCCGAGCGCGACCGGGACGACGTGGAGACACGTGCGGTCATCCTCGCCGATCCCACGCTCAACGAGCGGCAGAAGCAGGTGCTGCTGCAGATCTACGAGTCCTTCCGCAAGGAGAACGGCTTCGAGATCGCCCCGCCGGACGCGGCTCCCGCGCCGGGCGACGGGCAGGGCGACCTGCCGGACGACGGTACGGCGGACACCCGGGCGGACCTTCGGGACGACGACGTCCCGGCCGACGGGGACCTCGACGGGACCACCGCGATACGGCAGGCCCGTCGGCCCCGCAGCACCCGCAAGCCCCGCACCGCCACGCCCCCCAAGACCGACGGCGGCGACGCCGACCCGCAGCAGACGGCCAGTTGAGACCGACACGACCGACACGACAGACACGGTTCGACATGGTCCGACACACGCCGACAGGCACCGCGGGACCCAAAACCCTCATCAGCAAGCGATCCGGGAGGACCGTCACCATGGCCATCACCGACGACATCCGCAAGGCCGTCAAGGACCCGACCCCGCTCTACTTCCTCGCCGGCGCCGGTGACCTGGCCTTCCAGGAGGCCAAGAAGGTGCCCGGTCTGGTGGAGCAGCTGCGCACCGAGGCGCCGGCCCGTATCGAGGCCGTGCGCGGCACCGACCCGAAGGCGGTCCAGGAGAAGGCCCAGGCCCGTGCCAAGGAGGCCGGCGCCAAGGTCAAGGAGACGCAGGAGACCCTGCAGACCAAGGTCGGCGAGTTCATCAGCAGCCTCGACGGCGACCTGAAGAAGCTCGGCAGCACGCTCGACGCGGACCTGAAGAAGCTCGGCGAGTCCGCCCAGGACCTCGCCCTGCGCGGTGTCGGCGTCGCCGCCGAGTACGCCGTCAAGGCCCGCGAGACCTACGAGAAGGTCGCCGAGCACGGCGAGCAGGCCGTCAAGACCTGGCGCGGCGAGGCCGCCGAGGAGATCGAGGAACTGGCGATCGCCGTCGAGCCGAACGCCGAGCCGGCCGAGGCCAAGAAGCCGGCGACCGTGACCCCGGTCGCGAAGCCGGCCACCCCCGCCACGGCCGCCGCCCCGGCCCCGGCGAAGAACACGGCTCCCACCGCGAAGAAGACGGCGCCGCGCAAGACCACCCCGGCGAAGAAGACCCCGCCCGCCAAGTAAGGCACCGCGGGACACGTCAGGACGCCGGGCCGGGCACTTACCGAGTGCCCGGCCCGTTCTGCGGGTAGCGACCTTGCGGGAACGGGTACGGTGACCGCGTAATCGCGAAATGACGAGCCGAGTCGGGTGGTGGACGTTGTGCTGATGCAGGGGTTCGCAGGCTTCATGTGGCTGCTGAGCATGGCCCTGATCGTTTTCAGCGGCTTCGCGCTGTTCGACGCCGCCATCCGCCGTGAGGACGCCTACCGAGCGGCCGACAAGAAGACCAAGCCCTTCTGGCTGATCATCCTCGGGCTCGCCTTCGTGGTGAACCTGATCTTCAACATCCTGTCGTTCCTGCCGATCATCGGCCTCGTCGCGACGATCGTCTACATGGTCGACGTACGCCCGGCGATCCGCGCCCTCCCGGGCGGCGGCCGCAGCGGCCGGGGCAGGGGTTCGAGCAGTGACGGCCCTTACGGCCCGTACAACGGAGGCCGCTAGCCCTTCAGGCTGCCGGGGCCGTACTGATGTACGGCCGCCGAGTGGGCGCGACCACCGCAGCGCCACGATGATCCCGCAGACGCCTTACCGCGATGAGCCGCGACGGTGAGTGAGCCCCCGCTCGACCGTCACGCCTCCCGGTCAAGCAGCAGTACGGCCACGTCGTCCGCCAACTCGCCGCCGTTGAGGGACCGCACCTCGTTCACCGCGGCCCGCAGCAACGCCTCCCCGCGCAGCCCCTCGGAGAGCTGGCGGCGGATCATGGACACCATCCCGTCCTGGCCCAGCCGCTCCCCGCCCTCGCCGACGCGCCCCTCGATCAGGCCGTCGGTGTAGAGCATCAGACTCCACTCGGCCCCCAGCTCCACCTGCATCCGAGGCCAACGAGCCCCCGGCAGCAGGCCCAGCGCGGGGCCGTTGTTGTCGTACGGCAGCAGCCGCGCGGGTCGCCCCGGCCGGGCCACCAGCGGGGACGGATGCCCGGCGAGACACAGTCCCGCCCGCCGTCCGTCCGGTGCGATGTCCACCGTGCACAGCGTCGCGAAGATCTCGTCGTCCGAGCGCTCGTGCTCCAGCACCTCCTGCAGCGTGCCGAGCAGCTCGTCCCCGCACAGCCCCGCCAGGGTCAGCGCGCGCCAGGCGATCCGCAGCTCCACGCCGAGCGCCGCCTCGTCGGGGCCGTGCCCGCAGACGTCACCGATCATCGCGTGCACGGTCCCGTCGGGAGTCCGTACGACGTCGTAGAAGTCCCCGCCGAGCAGGGCCCGTGAGCGTCCGGGCCGGTATCGCGCGGCGAATCGCAGCGAGGAACCTTCCAGCAGCGGTGTGGGCAGCAGCCCGCGTTCCAGGCGCCGGTTCTCCTGCGCCCGCACCCGCCCCTCGGCGAGCCGGCGCTCCGCCGTGTCGGAACGTTTCCGCTCGACCGCGTACCGGATCGCCCGGCTCAGCAGCCGGCTGTCCAGCTCGTCCCGGAAGAGATAGTCCTGCGCACCCACCCGGACGGCCTCCGCGCCGCGCTCGGCGTCGCCGGACGCGGTGAGCGCGAGGACGGCGTGCCGGGGTGCGAGCTCCAGGACATGGCGGAGTACGGCGAGCTCGTCGTCGCCGGGGGAGCGGCCGGGCATGGGCAGCGCGAGGTCGAGCAGGATGCAGTGCACGTCATCCGTGAGCAGCCGCTCCGCCTCGGTGAGGTTGCGGGCGGTGCGGACGCGGATCGGCTTGCCGGCCGAGTCCAGGAGCTCGGGGACGACCGTGGACCCGCCGGGATCGTCCTCGATCACCAGCAGGCTCAGTTGGGTGGCGGCGTTGTTGTCGACCGTGGCTTCCTTGCGCGGGGCTTCGTCCTTGGAGGGCTCGTGCTGGGGTGCGGCCGGCGCCTGACCACTCTCCACGGCCGGGATCGCTCGCTGCCGCGGTATGGGTACGGGCATCGTCTTGGCTTCCTTCCCTCCCCCCGAGGGCATGGTGGAGCGAGGGTCCTCGATCCACCGACGGGGACCATAGCGGGTGCCGGGCCGGGAAAGGAATGGCGTGAGACACGCCGTTTGGCCGGTGGCCACCGTCATATGCCGCGTTATGTACCGCAGTTGGACACGTGGCGGGTGTTGTGGAGATGACGAACGTCACGTTCGCGAAATGTTTGTGGAGCCGTCAGGGGTGCTCCGCATCACATGGCCCAGGTCTCACTTGGTCGTTCGGGGACGCTCACGCGTCCGGCCGCACCACGCCGAGTATCGGCATCGATCCCGCCCCGGCGATCGTCACTGTCCGCCCGGGCCGCGGGGCGTGCACGATCGCGCCGTCGCCGAGGTACATCGCCACATGGCTGGCGTCGTGGAAGTAGATGATCAGGTCGCCGGGCCGCATGTCCTTCACGTCGACGTGCTTGAGCTGTTTCCACTGCTCCTGCGAGGTGCGCGGAATGGGCTTGCCGGCGCTCGCCCAGGCCTGTGAGGTCAGTCCGGAGCAGTCGTACGAGTCCGGGCCCTCGGCGCCCCATTCGTACGGTTTGTCGATCTGGTTCGTCGCGTAGGCGACGGCGGCCTTGCCGGCCGCGCTCGCCTTGCCGCTGATCTCCTTGAGGACGCCGGAGTCCAGCCAGGCGGTCTGCGCCTGGTGGGCGGCCTGTTCCTCCAGTTCGGCGAGGCGCTTCTTCTCCTTCGCTTCGAGCTGGGACTCGAGCTGTTCGGCCGCCGCGATCTGCTGCTCGACCTTCTTCTTGGCCTTCGCCTTGGCCTTGCGGTTCGCCTCCAGCTTGGTCCACTGGGCGGAGGCGTCGGCGGCGTACTGCTTCAAGTCCTGCTGGGTCCGGGTCAGTTCCGCGATGAGCGCCTTGGTGGCGCGCTGGCCCTGGAGGACGCGGCGGGTGCCGTCCAGGAACTCCTGCGGATCGTCGCTCAGCATGAGCTGGGCCTCGTCCGACAGGCCGTAGGAGCGGTACTGGGCGGCGGCCGCGGCGCCCGCGCGGGCCTTCAGCTTCGCCAGCTTCTCCTGGCCCTTGACGATCTTCTGGGCCAGGGCGACGATCTGCGCGGACTGCTGCTCGGCCTTCTCCTCGGCGGCGTTGTAGGCGTCGGTGGCGACGGCCGCGTCGTGGTAGAGCGCGTCGAGCTGTTTGCGTACGGCTTCGATGTCCTTGTTGGTGACGGCAGTCGGTGAGGCGGTGGGAGTGGGCGTCGGAGTCGGGGCGGCGAAGGCGGTGCCGGGTGCCGACAGCACGGCCACCGCGCCGATCACGGTCACGGCCGTAGCGATCAGACCGCGCTTGCCCGTCCCCATACCCTTGCCCCCAAAGCTGATTTACCGTCAGTAACTTACGGCGCTCGGGGGATCGTGCCACGTCACGGCCGAAAGCGACAGGGGCAGGCCTTCCCGGCGTATCCCTTCACGTCCCGACGCTGCTCGGTGCATCCCCCTCTCCCCGTCCCCCGAAGACGATCTCCCTGACTTTGTGACGAACGACTCACCGAGATCGTTCCCCGGCAGGTCAGGGCTTCTGGAGGGAGTTCTCGGGCGGCATCTCGGAGTTCGGGTGGGGGAGCGCCGGAGTTCACTTGAGCGGCACGGCAGGCGGGAGTCCGCCCGAACGGCACACGGTGCCTGATCGGCCTTCGCCAGGCTGGGGTTCACGGCGAGGGATTACGGGACGGCGGAGTTCAGGCGAGCGAGCGGCACCCGGCACCCGGCACGCGCGAGTTCCAGCAAGCGGCGCAGCGCGTCCGAGTGGTCCCCGCCGTCCTGGAGTTCATCCGAGTAGTCCAGGTGCGCAGAAGCTCGCGCGAACAGGACCGGGTACGCGTTGGCGAGCGGGTTCCGGTTTGGGGCAGCGCACCTGGTCGGCCCCCGCCGCCGCCGAGTTCGCCGGAGTTGCCCTCGCCGCCCCGGGACTTCCCCCGTGGGACGACGAGACGCCGGAGTTCGTGCGAGCGTGCGAGTTCCAGCAAGCGGCACAGTGCACCTGATCCGCCCCCGCCACCCCCGAGTTGCCCCCGTCACCCCCAGGTTCACCCCGCCGCCACCCCACCCGGCGCCAACGCCCCCCACGCCACCGTCACTTCGCCCTGCCGCCACCGTGAAGGCACGTCTGTCACCGGCCAGTCGGTCGTCAGGTCCCGCACTGTTCGGATCCACCGTTGCCGGGCGCCGTAGGACGCGTAGGGCGCGGCGGCCGCCCACGCGCGGTCGAAGTCGCGCAGGAAGGAGTGCACCGGCTCGCCCGGGACGTTGCGGTGGATCAGTGCCTTCGGCAGTCGCTCGGCCAGGTCGGAGGGGCGGTCCAGCGAGCCCAGCCGGGTCGCGAAGGTGACCGTCCGCGGTCCCTCGGGGCCGAGCGCGACCCACACGTGCCGGCGCCCGATCTCGTCGCAGGTCCCCTCGACGAGCAGCCCGCCGCGCGACCCGCGCGCCGGATCGGCCGGAGCCAGCCGGGCGCAGAGCCGCTCCCAGACGGCGGCCACCTCGGCCTCCTCGTACTGGCGCAGCACATTGGCCGCCCGGATGAGCAGCGGCCGCTGGGGGAGCGGGATCTCGAACCCGCCGTGTCGGAAGACGAGCCCCTCGCGTTCGTACGGCTTCGCGGCCGCCACCCGGGCCGGTTCGATCTCGACGCCGACCACGCGCGTGCGGGGGGCGTTCTCGCGGAGCCGGGCGAGCAGTTCCACGGCGGTCCAGGGTGCGGCACCGTAACCGAGGTCGACGGCGACCGGGTCGGCGGCGCGGCGCAGTTCGGTGCCGTGCGTGGCCGCGATCCAGCGGTCCATGCGGCGCAGGCGGTTGGGGTTGGTCGTCCCGCGCGTGACCGTGCCCACAGGGCGGGACGCGGCGCGGGATGTCATGCCTAAGAGGGTATGCGGCGGGGACCCGGGTCACCGCGGGCGAGGCGTCCCCCCATCGCACCGCCCGCCCACCGCAGCGCCCACCGCCACACGCCCACCGCACGGCCAACGCACCCACCCATCGAACGGTTGAGCGACCCTCGGTAATACCTCGGCAAAAACCACCCCACCCGGAATGGGAATGCCACCCTCCGGTGTTCCCTCACTCGGAGGGTCCCCACGCCCTCCGTCCGGCATGCCCGCTGCAAGGAGGAACGCCACGTGAGCCAGTACGTCAGCAGGCTCCAGCGTCGCTCCCAGACCGCACCCCACCGGTTGCGCCTGCACCGCCGCCCCCGCCGCGTCGCCATGCTCTCCGTGCACACCTCCCCGCTCCACCAGCCCGGCACCGGCGACGCGGGCGGCATGAACGTCTACATCGTCGAGCTCGCCCAGCGCCTCGCCGCGATCAACATCGAGGTCGAGATCTTCACGCGGGCGACGACCGGCGGCCTCCCGCCGACCGTCGAGATGGCCCCCGGCGTCCTGGTCCGCCACATCGACGCGGGCCCCTACGAGGGCCTCAACAAGGAGGACCTCCCCGCCCAGCTGTGCGCCTTCACGCACGGTGTGATGCAGGCGTGGGCCGGCCACCGTCCCGGCTACTACGACCTCGTCCACTCGCACTACTGGCTCTCCGGCCACGTCGGCTGGCTCGCCGCCCAGCGCTGGGGCACCCCGCTCGTGCACGCCATGCACACCATGGCCAAGGTCAAGAACGCCAACCTCGCCGACGGCGACACCCCCGAGCCCGCCGCCCGCGTCATCGGCGAGACCCAGATCGTCGCCGCCGCGGACCGCCTCATCGCGAACACCGCCGAGGAGCGCGAGGAACTCGTCCAGCACTACGCCGCCGACCCCGCCAAGGTCGCCGTCGTCCACCCCGGCGTGAACCTCGACCGCTTCCGCCCGGCGGACGGCCGAGCGGCGGCCCGGGCCCGCCTCGGTCTGCCCCAGGACGCCCTGATCCCCCTCTTCGCGGGCCGCATCCAGCCCCTGAAGGCCCCGGACATCCTCCTGCGAGCCGTGGCGGTCCTGCTCGACCGGCGCCCCGACCTGCGCTCCCGCATCCTCGTCCCGGTCGTCGGCGGCCTCAGCGGCAGCGGCCTCGCCAAGCCCGAGGGCCTGCAGAAACTGGCCTCCCGGCTCGGCATCGCCGATGTCGTACGGTTCCACCCGCCCGTCGGCCAGGAGCAGCTCGCCGACTGGTTCCGGGCCGCGTCCGTCCTGGTCATGCCCTCGTACAGCGAGTCCTTCGGCCTGGTCGCCATAGAGGCCCAGGCGGCCGGCACCCCGGTGCTCGCGGCGGCGGTCGGCGGGCTGCCGGTGGCCGTGGCCGACGGACAGACCGGTTTCCTGGTACGCGGGCACGATCCGGCCGCCTACGCGCGCGTGCTGCGCGACTTCGCCGACAACCCGGCGCTCACGCCCCGCATGGGCGAGGCGGCCGCCCGGCACGCCCAGTTCTTCGGCTGGGACACCGCGGCCGCGGCGACGGCGGACGTGTACGTGGCCGCGGCGCAGTCGCACCGGCGTCACGTACGCTCCCACCATGGCTGAGGCAGAGAAGGCGGCGCAGGTCATCGAGGGCGTCCTCAAGGACACCGAGGTCGAGTGGGAGAGCCCCGCGCCCGGCAACTACGTCGTGCAGCTCCCCGGCACCCGCAAGCTGAAGACGACTGTCTCGCTCCTCGTCGGCCGCCACTCCCTGTCCCTGAACGCCTTCGTCATCCGCCACCCCGACGAGAACGAACCCGGCGTCCACCGCTGGCTCCTTGAGCGCAACCTCAAGCTGTACGGCGTGAGTTACGCCGTCGACCGGCTCGGCGACATCTACGTCACCGGCAAGCTCCCCCTCGCCGCGGTCACCGCCGACGAGGTCGACCGTCTCCTGGGCCAGGTCCTGGAGGCGGCCGACGGCAGCTTCAACACCCTGCTGGAGCTGGGTTTCGCCGCCGCGATCCGCAAGGAGTACGAATGGCGGGTGGCGCGGGGCGAGTCGACACGCAACCTGGACGCGTTCGCCCATCTGACCCAGCGCTCCGAGGACTGACCCCCGGGCTCCCTCCCGGAAGGTTCCTCGGCGGGTTCCTCGGTGTGCTCGTCGGGTGACGTGGAGGTGGGGCTGGGCTCGGTGCCGCCGGAGGTGCCGGCGTCCGAGGAACCGCCTCCGGGCACCCCCACGCTGCCGCCCGAACCCTCCTCCGGCGGGACGGAGCTCGACACAGACGTCTGAACGGTAGGGAGTTCTGTCGGTCATCCATGCCGGCGACGCTGACTCGCGCCGATCACCGGACGGACGCCTTCCGTGGATCTCCTGACGCCGGTGCGATAACGCCCCGGCGTCACCCCCACCAGCCGCTTGAAGTGCCGGGTGAGATGCGCCTGGTCGTGGAAACCGGTGAGCGCGGCGACCTCGGCGGGCCCCTGCCCCGCGAGCAGCAGCCGCCGGGCCCGGTCGACTCGGCGGGAGGTGAGGTACTGGTGCGGAGCGATGCCGTAGGCGGCACTGAACGCCCGTACGAGATGCGCCGGATGGGCCTGTACGACCCCTGCCGCCTCCTCCAGCGACAGCCCCTCCACAACTCGCTCGTCGAGGAGTTCGCGCAGTCGGCGGGCGAGGGCGGGGTCGCGGCGCACGGGCCCGTCGTACAGCGACGGCCGTAGAAGAGCCCTGAGCCGGTCGCCGATGAGCGTCAGCCTGCTCTCCGCCTCGAACTCCTCACCGGGCCTGGCCAGCGCCGTGTGCAACTGCCCCACCCGCTGCCGCAGTACGGGGTCCCGCAGGTCGGGGCCGTCGACGGCGGGCCCGATGAGCTCGTCGCCGAGGTGGGTGTGGTCGAGGTAGAGAACCCGCTTGCGGAAGCCGTCGGGAGTGGCCGGGGAGCCGTTGTGCGGGACGTGCGGCGGCAGCAGCGACACGGTGTCGTCCGGCGTGCCGTGCTCGTGCCGGTCGAGGTCGTACCGTACGGCCCCGTCGTCCACGATGAGCAGCGTCCACGCCTCGTGCACGTGCATCGGATACGCGTACTCGGTGAAGTGGGCGTGGAAGACCTCGGTGACGCCCGGGACGGCCGGGCGCCACGCGGTGACGTCCTGCGTGGGCAGAGTGGTGGCCGCCATGCAAAGAACGTACAAGACGAGGTCGTACGACGCCCGCCAGTCTCGTCCCATGAGTACTGAACCCATCCGCTTCGACACCAAGATCGCCGTCCTGCTGCGCGAGGACCTGGAGACCTGGCAGCGCCTGAACGTCACCGCGTTCCTCGTCAGCGGCCTGGGCAGCCAGGCCCCCGAGGTGGTCGGCGAACCGTACGAGGACGCCGACGGTGTGCCCTATCTGCCGATGTTCCGGCAGCCCGTGCTGGTCTTCGAGGGCACGAAGGAGACGCTGACGGCGGCCCACGCGCGCGTGCTGTCCCGCTCGCTCCCGCGCGCGCTCTTCACGAGCGACCTGTTCTCGACGGGCAACGACCGGGACAACCGCGCGGCGGTACGGGCGGTGGCGACGGGCGAGCTGGACCTGGTGGGGCTCGCGGTGTACGGGCCGCGCAACGCCGTGGACAAGGTGCTCAAGGGCGCGCGGATGCATCCGTGACGGATCAGGCCGTACTGGCGGATCAGGTCGTACTGGCCGATCAGGCCGCACTGGCCTCGGTGGCGACGGACTGCGCGGGTACGGCGACCTCGGCGGCCGTCTCCCCGGACAGGCGCCGCATCAGTGCCGCGTACCCCACCGCCGCCACCGTCCCGACGACCGCGCACAGTCCCCACAGCCACGGCGCCCCGAACCGATCGATGACGAATCCGGACATCAGGGGTGCCACGAGGGCGGCGACGGACCAGGACAGGGTGTACATGCCCTGGTAGCGGCCGCGGCCGTGGGCGGGGGAGAGGCGGACGACGAGCCCGGTCTGGGTGGGCGCGTTGATCATCTCGCCCAGGGTCCACACGCACACGGTGAGGGCGAACAGGCCCACCGACCCGGCGAAGGCGGTGAGCCCGAAGCCGTAGCCGGCGAGCAGCGACGACACGACGAGCAGCCGCTGCGGATCCCGGTCCTGGATGAACCGGGTCACCGGGATCTGGAGCGCGACGATCAGGACGCCGTTGAGGGCGATGGCCAGGCCGTAGTCGGCGGGCGTGAACCCGGCCTCCCCCATCGCGACGGGCAGCCCGATCGAACCCTGCTGGAAGATCACGGCGACGAGGAAGGACAGTCCGACGACACTCATGAACCGCCCGTCGCGCAGGACCGTGCCGAGGCGGACGTCGTCGGTCGTGGCCGTGGCCTTCTCCGCCTCGGGCCGGGACTCGGGCAGCTTGAGGAAGACGACGACCGCGCAGACGGCGGTCATCCCGGCCTCGATCAGGAAGCCCGTGAGATAGCTGTACTCGGCGACGAACCCGGCACCCATGGAGGAGACCGCGAAACCGAGGTTGATGGCCCAGTAGTTGAGCGAGAAGGCCCGGACCCGGTCCTCGGGCCGCACGATGTCGGCCATCATCGCCTGCACGGCCGGCCGGGAGGCGTTGGAGGCCATGCCGACCAGGAACGCTACGGCGGCGATGGCGACGGGGTGGTGCATGAAGCCGAGCAGCGCGACGGAGGCGGCGGTGGCGGACTGCGCGACGAGGAGGGTGGGCCGCCGCCCGAGCCGGTCGGTCATCACCCCGGCCCCGATCGACGAGACGACCCCGCCCAGCCCGTGCAGCGAGGCGACGAGACCGGCGTAGGAGGCGGAGTAACCGCGGTCGAGGGTGAGATAGAGGGCCATGAAGGTGGCGACGAAGGCACCCAGGCGGTTGACGAGGGTGCTGACCCACAGCCACCAGAACGCGCGGGGGAGCCCGGAGACGGTCTCACGGGTGGCGCGTCTCAGGGTGGCGAGTGGCATGGACGGACCCCCGTGTGTGTAAGTGGCTCAGCTGCTGATCACAACTTACGAAGGTGAGGTGACGGCGGGCCACTCAATTAACAGATCCCGTCAACCGTCCGTCTGTCGAGCGGGCACCACCCCGACCGAAGGTGTGGATTACGCTCATACGCATGGCCGACGCACCGTACAAGCTGATCCTCCTCCGCCACGGCGAGAGCGAATGGAACGCGAAGAACCTGTTCACCGGCTGGGTGGACGTCAACCTCAACGAGAAGGGCGAGAAGGAGGCAGTCCGCGGCGGCGAACTCCTGAAGGACGCCGACCTCCTGCCCGACGTGGTCCACACGTCCCTCCAGAAGCGCGCGATCCGCACCGCCCAGCTGGCGCTGGAGTCCGCGGACCGCCACTGGATCCCGGTCCACCGCTCGTGGCGCCTGAACGAACGCCACTACGGCGCCCTCCAGGGCAAGGACAAGGCCCAGACCCTCGCGGAGTTCGGCGAGGAGCAGTTCATGCTGTGGCGCCGCTCCTACGACACCCCGCCCCCGCCCCTCGAGGACGGCACGGAGTTCTCCCAGTCGGACGACGCCCGCTACGCCACGATCCCCCCGGAGCTCCGCCCCCGCACGGAGTGCCTGAAGGACGTGGTCGTCCGCATGCTTCCGTACTGGTACGACGGCATCGTCCCGGACCTCCTGGCCGGTCGCACGGTCCTGGTCGCGGCCCACGGCAACAGCCTCCGCGCCCTGGTCAAGCACCTGGACGGCATCTCCGACGCCGACATCGCGGGCCTGAACATCCCGACGGGCATCCCGCTCTACTACGAACTCGACGCGTCCTTCAAGCCGGTGACACCGGGCGGCAAGTACCTGGACCCGGAGGCGGCTGCGGCGGCCATCGAGGCGGTCAAGAATCAGGGCAAGAAGAAGTAACCCCTGCGACCATGCCTCCCACCCGCGCATACCGCGTGAGTGGGAGGCATTTTCGCCCCAGCTGTCCGTGTCGCCCAGCGGCGGCCGCAGTCACGTCCCCGACGGCCGTGGTTGTTCCGGCGGTACCGAGCTCTCGGCAACCGCCATCCACTCGTCCAGGTCGGCCTGGGTGAACTCTGCCCACGGGGGGACTCCGGGGAGCTGGCGGAGCAGGTCGTAGGCCTCGGAGATCTGGGCTCCGCGGAGGACCGGGCAGTGGCAGCCGGCGATGACCTCGGCGTTCAGGTGTTGGAAGTCGTCGACGACCGCCCCGAACTTCTGGGCGTCCAGCAGGGCGACCCAGGGGGAGACCAGCCGCCCGCCGAAGAACTGGCCGTCGCGGAATTCGTCCGGCGACAGCGCCGCCGTTTCGGGCACAGGGGTCGGCACGTTCGTGGCGAAAGTGTCAACGGCCCACAGGACGTTGGCCTTCGGGTCGAAAAGGGCGCGGGTTGTGGGGTTGTCGTACAGGGGTGGTCGTTTGGCGACCAGGGTGCGATCGCCCGCGTCGATCGTGTCGCCGTCGGTCATGAAGCGGCACCGGTTGACGGGGGTCTCCCACTCCTCGGCCATGCGGCCGATGGAGAACCATGTCGTCAGCAGGGTCGCGTTCGGGCATGCCGCGAGGACCGCCAGGAGGTTGCCGGCGTGGTCGCGGTCGTCGTGGGTGAGGAAGATCCACCGTACGTCCAGGGGATCCACGACGGACCAGGCTGCCTCCAGCCACTGGGAGCGCACTGCGGGCGCCCCGGTGTCCACGAGGACCGGTTCGGCTCCCCGGATCACCATCGAGTTCATCGGGAAGTGACCGACCGGCGGGGCCTCGAGGGCCCACGGGATGACGAACGTCTCCTCAGCGATCTTGTACGGCTGCAGAAGGTCGAAGCTCTCCATGGTGGTCATCGCTGCTCTCCTGGAACGGAGTAGTCGCGTGGGGTCATCGTCGAACGCCGTTCACGAGTCCTCGTCGGTGTGCTGACGGGGACTCTGCGTGTTGAGCCGGTCGACTGCCCGGGTGATCTCGTCGGTCCAGGGTCAGACCGACAGCGGCATCGGGTGGATCTCGTCCGCCTTGTGGCCCGTCCGTTCGTGGACGCGCTGGACCGCCTCCGGTGACGGCGCCTCCGAGAGGCAGTAGACGAGACCGGACTCCGGGTCCGCCCAGGCGTGTTCGAAGTGCACGCCCTCTTCCTTCTCTATCGCCAGGTCTGCCTGGTGGGCCTCCATCAACTGGTCGGCCGTGATGCCCTGCATCCCATGGTGTACGTCCATGAACCGTGTCATGGCCTGCACCTTCCTGCCGTCCCCGAGCCGATCGGTCACCCCTGCGTCCCCGTCCCGTCCCGCCTTCCCTCCCATGCTCCCCCTCCCCACCCGTCCGGTCGACTCGAAACGACGAGGGGCCCCGGGATCACCCGGGGCCCCTCACCGTCGTACGAGATCAGCCGCACTGGCACGGACTGCCCGACTGGCACCCGCACCCGCACCCCGAGCCGCAGCCGCACGCGCCGATGACCGTCAGGGTCCTGATCGCGGCGGGCTGCTCGGTCGGGCGTTCCTGCGTGGGGTCGGGCTGGGGAGTGCTGGGGGATTCGGCCATGGGTCCCTCCTCGAGGCGAGAGCCAGAACGTGCCGACTGCCGGACCGACTGTCGGATCAGGCCCTGTGCCCATTGCATGCCCACCCCGCTGGGCGCATCAACGGCGCACAGAGGCTCGCGCACGCCCCGAACACCCCGAGGGCGCCCGGTTCAGGCGCCCTCCACCCCCGTCACCGGCTGGATCTCCTGCTGGAACTCGTCCGCGTGCTCACCCGTCACCAGGTACACCACCCGCTTGGCCACCGACACCGCGTGGTCGGCGAACCGCTCGTAGTAGCGGCCGAGCAGCGTCACGTCGACCGCCGTCTCGATGCCGTGCTTCCACTTGTCGTCCAGCAGGTGCTGGAACAGCGTGCGGTGCAGCAGGTCCATCTCGTCGTCGTCCTGCTCCAGCTGGAGCGCCAGGTCGACGTCCTTGGTGATGATGACCTCCGCCGCCTTGGCCATCAGACGCTGGGCGAGCTGGCCCATCTCCAGGATCGTCGCGTGCAGGTCGTGCGGGATGGCCTTCTCGGGGAAGCGCAGCCGGGCCAGCTTCGCCACGTGCTGGGCCAGGTCGCCGGAGCGCTCCAGGTCGGCCGACATGCGCAGCGAGGTGACGACGATACGGAGATCCGTCGCCACCGGCTGCTGGCGGGCGAGCAGTGCTATCGCCCTGGCCTCCAGGTCGTGCTGGAGGTCGTCCACCTTCTGGTCGGCCTCGATCACGCTCTCGGCCAGCTTCAGGTCGGAGTCGAGGATGGCCGTCGTGGCGCGTCCGATCGCCGAGCCGACCAGCCGGGCCATCTCCACCAGACCGTCGCCGATCGAATCAAGTTCCTCGTGGTACGCGTCCCGCATTGTCGGTTCCCTCTCGTACGTCATTCCTGTGGGTTCCAGGGGCCAAAACCGGCCGCGAAACCGGTGCTGCGTACCCCACGCTCCCACGTTCGGCCCTCTACGCGTCCGTTTCCGCCCTCCCAAATGAACCAGTACTGGCTCCAAGGTGAACTCTGGGCGACGAGTGTTCGAGCTCGCACTCGGACGGCTGTGGCCAGGACCGATCCCATGCCTAACCTGGAGGCATGGACGTGAACGCGGCGGTCGCCGCAGCGGCAGCGATCGCCGGTGTGCTCACCGGTGTCATCGCGATGCTGGCGTTCCGCTGGAGCGAGCGGGAGCAGAAACGCCCCACCCGCACCTCCCTGCACACCGACCCGGTGCTTCCGCCGGGCGTGGACACCGTCCTCTCCGTGCTCCGCTCCTCGGCCGTCGTCCTCGACGAGGCCGACGCCGTCGTCAAGGCCAGCTCCGCCGCGTACGCCCTCGGGCTGGTCCGCGGCGGCAAGCTCTCCGTGGAGCCCATGCTCCAGATGGCCCGGGACACCAGGAGGGACGGGGAGATACGCCAGGTCGAGCTGGACCTGCCCAGGCGGGGGACCGGACGGGGGGAGGCGCTCGCGGTCTCCGCGCGGGTCGCGCCCCTCGGGTCCCGGCTGGTGCTGCTGCTCGTGGAGGACCTCACCGAGGCCCGGCGGATCGAAGCGGTACGACGCGACTTCGTCGCGAACGTCAGCCATGAACTCAAAACCCCCGTCGGCGCGCTCTCCCTCCTGTCCGAGGCCGTCATGGACGCCTCGGAGGATCCGGAGGCCGTGGAGCGCTTCGCCGGCCGTATGCAGATCGAGGCCACCCGCCTGACCAGCCTGGTCCAGGAAATCATCGACCTCTCCCGGGTGCAGAACGACGACCCGCTGGAGGACGCCGAACCCGTCCGCATCGACGAACTCGTCGCCGAGGCCATCGACCGCTGCCGGCACCAGGCCGGCAGCAAGCAGATCACCATGGCCGCCGCCGGCGCGGCCGAGCTGAAGGTCTGGGGCAACCGCGGCCAGCTCGCCGCCGCCCTCGGCAACCTCGTCGAGAACGCCGTCAACTACTCGCCCGCCCGCACCCGCGTCGGCATATCCGCCCGCCGGGTGGCCCAGCCGAGCGGCGACCTCATCGAGGTCGCCGTCACCGACCAGGGCATCGGCATCTCCGACAAGGACAAGGAGCGCATCTTCGAGCGCTTCTACCGCGTCGACCCGGCCCGCTCCCGCCAGACCGGCGGTACGGGCCTCGGTCTCGCGATCGTCAAGCACGTGGCCGCCTCGCACGGCGGGGAGGTCACGGTGTGGAGCTCGGAGGGACAGGGCTCCACGTTCACCCTCAGGCTGCCGGAGGCGGGCGCGGCCCGCGACCGCGCGCTCCAGCACCCCGACCTCGACGACGAGGACGGGCCCACTCCCGAGTCGGCTTCTTACGACCCGCTTCCCGCCCCGGAGGTCCTTCCGTGACCCGAGTGCTCGTCGTCGAGGACGAGGAGTCCTTCTCCGACGCCCTTTCGTACATGCTCCGCAAGGAGGGCTTCGAGGTCGCCATCGCGGCCACCGGCCCCGACGGACTCGACGAGTTCGAGCGCAACGGCGCCGATCTCGTCCTTCTCGACCTGATGCTGCCGGGCCTGCCCGGCACCGAGGTCTGCCGCCAGCTGCGCGGCCGCTCCAACGTCCCCGTCATCATGGTGACCGCCAAGGACAGCGAGATCGACAAGGTCGTCGGCCTGGAAATAGGAGCCGATGACTATGTCACCAAGCCGTTCTCCTCGCGCGAGCTGGTCGCCCGTATCCGAGCCGTCCTGCGCCGCCGCGGCGAGCCCGAGGAGGTCACCCCGGCAGCCCTGGAGGCCGGTCCGGTCCGCATGGACGTGGACCGTCACGTGGTCACGGTCTCCGGCTCCAAGGTCGACCTGCCCCTCAAGGAGTTCGACCTGCTGGAGATGCTGCTGCGCAACGCGGGCCGCGTCCTGACCCGCATGCAGCTCATCGACCGCGTCTGGGGCGCCGACTACGTCGGCGACACCAAGACCCTCGACGTCCACGTCAAGCGCCTGCGCGCCAAGATCGAGCCCGACCCGGGCGCGCCGCGGTACCTGGTGACGGTCCGCGGCCTCGGCTACAAGTTCGAGCCGTAAAGACAGACAGTCCTACGACGCGAAGGGCGGGGCCTCCTCGGAGGCCCCGCCCTTCGCGTCGTAGGTACGACCACTTAGCGGGTCGCGGCCGACTCCGTCGCCGTCGCGCTCGCGGAGGCCGCGCCGGTCGGGGTGGCCGGGCCAGTCGGAGTGGCCGCGCCGGTCGGGGTGGCGGACGGCTTGGCCGGCTTCGCGGGCGCCGACGGAACCGCGCTCGGGCCCCACTTGCTGTAGTAGCTGTCGGCCGGGACCACGAAGGCGCGCAGGCTCACGTCACCGGTCGTGCTGAAGGTGAAGGTGACCTTCTGGGCGTTGCCGTTCTTGACGCTCGCGCCGAGTTCGCTGACCGCGGCGGAGGCGTTGCCCTTGCCGCCGAGGACGACGGAGCCGTGGGCCGGGACGGTCACCTTGCCCTTGCCCTTGGCGGGCGTGATCTCGGCGCTGCCGCCGCCGTCGACGCTCACGGAGTCCAGCGTCTGGGCCTTGTCGCCGGAGTTGAAGACGGTGGCGGAGATGACGGCCGGGCCCTTGGTCTCACCGGAGGCCTCGGGAGTCGCCTGGGTGATCACCACGACGTTCTGGAGCTTGATGGCGCCCACGCGGGTCTCCGCGTTGTCCGGCTTGACCTCCAGGGTCTGGGCGTTGCTGCCGGCCGCACACGCGGAGAGCGCGGCGATCGAGAACGCGATGGCGGAGGCGGCGAGGGCGCCGCGTCGAAGGCTGCTGCTCACGGCGGCGGCAACTCCTTGACTTGAGCGGGGCGGCCCGTAAAGCCGCGCTAAGTGTCTGTCAGCGGCCTTAGGTTACCGAGCCGTTCCCGCAGGGCCGCACCCGACCCTCCCCAAGAGGCGTGTCACTCGGTTCACAAGTGACCCCTGAGCCACTTGTGCCCCGCACTCCGGCGCTCGTCCGGCATTCACATAAGAGTCTTCGGCATCCAGTAGCAAAACTTCCGTGAAGGAATGCGCGATCACCCCCGGAATTGATCACCACCTGATCCGCCGGCCGTGCGTGATCAATTCCGGATTCGGCGGGGAAGCGACTCCGGACACCGAACGGAGTAGCGGAAGTCGCACACGTGGAACCGGACATTTAGGGACGTTAGCCCGCTCGGAAGCGCCTCCGGGTGTGTGTAACGTACGCGTTTCACCTCGACCGGAGAGCCGCTCCGACCTGCGAATTCCTTGTTCCGCCCGGCCTCCGCAGCACGTTCCTGTTGCTGTTGTCAAGCCCCGAGATATGCCCTGACCTGCGAAAACGCCATTCAGAACCCGCAGTTTCCGTGTTACCCTGGATAGCCACGGAAGGGGTACCTGTCACATGACGTTCAAGGTTGGCGACACCGTGGTCTATCCCCATCACGGGGCCGCGCTGATCGAGGCTATCGAAACTCGCCAGATCAAAGGCGTGGACAAGACCTACTTGGTGCTGAAGGTCGCCCAGGGTGACCTGACGGTACGTGTGCCAGCGGACAATGCGGAGTTCGTCGGCGTGCGGGATGTGGTCGGTCAGGACGGGCTGGACCGGGTCTTCGAGGTGCTGCGCGCACCGTACGCCGAGGAGCCCACTAACTGGTCCCGTCGTTACAAGGCAAACCTGGAGAAGCTCGCCTCCGGCGATGTCATCAAGGTCGCGGAAGTCGTGCGTGACCTGTGGCGTCGTGAGCGCGAGCGCGGACTCTCCGCAGGTGAGAAGCGCATGCTCGCCAAGGCTCGGCAGATCCTGGTGAGTGAACTCGCGCTCGCGGAGAACACGAACGAGGACAAGGCCGAGGCGCTGCTCGACGAGGTTCTCGCGTCCTGAGCGTCTCTGTGCAGGCACCTTGCCCGCTCAGCTCAGCACATTGAATCTGAATTGCCGCACTGAAATGCCGTGGTGCCCGATGACGCAACAGCTGTCGCCGGGCGCTGCGGCATGTCCGTCTCCGGATGACGGTTCCATGGAGCCCTGACCATGACACGGCGCCTTGACCATGAAGTCCCGGAGTGCCGTGCGCGTGTTCCTCTCGGAGAAAGATCCCCCGATACTTGGCGTGCCGGGCCCGGGCAGCAGGCTCGACCGGTGTCACGGAAGGGTCCGGTCAAGGCGTCGCGCCCGGCACGCTGTCTCCGTACCCACGTTGGCCGAGCACACAAACCTGACGGGAACCGATGTCTGACGTTTCGCGCCCTTCGCCCGCCGAAGCACGTGCGGAGGCCCGCACCGCAGTGGTGATTCCGGCCGCCGGAAGGGGCGTACGCCTCGGTCCGGGCGCCCCCAAAGCGCTCCGAGCGCTGAACGGCACCCCCATGCTGATCCACGCGGTCCGCGCGATGGCCGCGTCCCGTGCCGTCTCCCTGGTCGTGGTCGTGGCCCCGCCCGACGGCGCCGGCGAGGTCAAGTCCCTCCTCGACGCGCACGCGCTGCCCGAGCGGACGGACTTCCTCGTCGTCCCGGGCGGCGACTCCCGCCAGGACTCGGTCCGGCTGGGCCTGGACGCCCTGCCCACCGACTTCGACATCGTCCTGGTCCACGACGCGGCCCGCCCGCTCGTCCCGGTCGACACGGTCGACGCGGTCATCGAGGCCGTACGGGACGGCGCGCCCGCCGTCGTCCCGGCGCTGCCCCTCGCGGACACCGTGAAGGAGGTCGAGCCGGCGACCGCTCCCGGCGAGCCGGAACCCGTGGTGGCGACCCCGGTCCGCGCGCGGCTGCGTGCCGTGCAGACCCCGCAGGGCTTCGACCGGGCGACCCTGATCCGCGCCCACGAGACGGTCACCGGGGATGTCACCGACGACGCGAGCATGGTCGAACAGCTGGGGCTCACCGTGGTGGTCGTGCCCGGTCACGAGGAGGCGTTCAAGGTGACCCGCCCGCTGGACCTGGTCCTCGCGGAGGCGGTCCTGGCCCGTCGGAGGCTCAACGATGGCTTCTGAGCTGCCGTACGCACTGCCCCAGGTCGGCATCGGCACCGACATCCACGCCTTCGAGGAGGGCCGCGAGCTGTGGTGCGCCGGCCTGAAGTGGGAGGGCACCGGTCTTGCCGGGCACTCCGACGCGGACGTGGTCGCGCACGCCGCGTGCAACGCGCTGTTCTCGGCTGCCGGCCTCGGCGACCTCGGCCAGCACTTCGGCACCGGCCGCCCCGAATGGTCGGGTGCATCCGGCGTCACCCTGTTGACGGAGGCGGCCCGCATCGTCCGCCAGGCGGGGTTCCGCATCGGGAACATCGCCGTACAGGTCGTAGGACCGCGCCCGAAGATCGGCAAGCGGCGGGACGAGGCGCAGAAGATCCTGTCCGAGGCGGCCGGTGCACCGGTGTCGGTGTCGGGCGCGACGACGGACGGACTCGGGTTTCCCGGCCGGGACGAGGGTCTGATGGCGGTGGCAACCGCGCTGGTGGTCAGGAACGCGAACTGACTGTTATCCACAACCCGTCGAAGGCACCACACATCGCCCACTACCCTGGACCCGTGACCATTCGCCTGTACGACACCAGCGCCCGGCAGATCCGTGACTTCGCCCCGCTCACAGCGGGCTGTGTCTCGATCTACCTCTGTGGCGCCACCGTGCAGGCGGCCCCGCACATCGGGCACATCCGCTCCGGCCTGAACTTCGACATCATGCGCCGCTGGTTCGAGTACCGCGGCTACGAAGTCACGTTCGTCCGCAACGTCACCGACATCGACGACAAGATCATCGCCAAGGCGGCCGAGCAGAAGCGCCCCTGGTGGGCGATCGGGTACGAGAACGAGCGCGCGTTCAACGACGGCTACACCGCCCTCGGCTGCCTCCCGCCCAGCTACGAGCCGCGTGCCACCGGCCACGTGACCGAGATGGTCGAGATGATGCAGGGCCTCATCGAGCGCGGCCACGCCTACGAGTCCGACGGCAACGTCTACTTCGACGTGCGCTCCTTCCCGGGCTACCTGGAGCTGTCGCGGCAGGAGCTGGACAACCTGCTCCAGCCGTCCGGCGAGGGCGAGACCGGCAAGCGGGACCCGCGGGACTTCGCCATGTGGAAGTCCGCCAAGCCGGGCGAGCCGACCTGGTCGACGCCGTGGGGCCCGGGCCGTCCCGGCTGGCACCTGGAGTGCTCGGCGATGGCCCACAAGTACCTGGGCACCGCCTTCGACATCCACGGCGGCGGCCTCGACCTGATCTTCCCGCACCACGAGAACGAGATCGCCCAGGCCAAGGCCTTCGGCGACGACTTCGCGCAGTACTGGGTGCACAACGCCTGGGTCACCATGGCGGGCGACAAGATGTCCAAGTCGCTCGGCAACTCGGTGCTCGTCTCCGAGATGGTCAAGCAGTGGCGGCCCATCGTGCTGCGCTACTACCTCGGCACCCCGCACTACCGCTCGATGATCGAGTACAGCGAGGACGCCCTGCGCGAGGCCGAGTCGGCGTTCGCCCGGATCGAGGGCTTCGTGCAGCGGGTCGTCGAGAAGGCCGGCCCGGTCGAACCCTCCGCCGAGGTGCCGCCCGCCTTCGCCGAGGCCATGGACGACGACCTGGGTGTCCCGCAGGCGCTCGCCGTCGTGCACACCACCGTCCGGCAGGGCAACAGCGCACTCGCGGCCGACGACAAGGAGGCCGCGGTGGCCCGCCTCGCCGAGGTGCGCGCCATGCTCGGCGTCCTCGGCCTCGACCCGCTCGACGAGCACTGGGCCGGCGAGACCGACCGCGGCGACGATCTGCACGGCGTCGTCGACAGCCTCGTACGCCTGGTCCTCGACCAGCGCGAGGCGGCCCGCGCCCGCAAGGACTGGGCCACCGCGGACGCCATCCGCGACCAGCTCGGCCAGTCGGGCCTGACCATCGAGGACGGCCCGCAGGGCCCGCGCTGGACGCTGGGCCCCCGCTAGCCCATTTCATGATCGATTGTGCCGCCCGGCCCTCCGGGCGGCACACTGCATAGACGTACGAACATTTCACCGACGCAGACACTCACGCAGAACAGGTAGGTCATGGCAGCCAACAACCGCCGCATGTCCGGCAAGAAGGGCGCGCAGGTCGGCAGCGGCGGCCAGCGGCGCAGGGGCCTGGAGGGCAAGGGGCCGACCCCGCCCGCCGAGATGCGCAAGGGCCACAAGAAGAACCGAATCGCCAACGCCAAGTCGAAGCAGGCCGTACGGCGTCCCGCGCCGCGCGGGCGGGGCGGCAAGGGCACCTCGGAGATGGTCGTCGGCCGCAACCCCGTCGTCGAGGCGCTGCGCGAGGGCGTGCCCGCGGTGACGCTCTACGTCCAGCAGTTCATCGACAACGACGAGCGGGTGCGCGAGGCGCTCCAGCTCGTCGCCGAGCGGGGCGGCGTCCACCTCATGGAGGCCCCCCGCCCCGAGCTCGACCGGATGACCAACGGGCTCAACCACCAGGGCCTGGTCCTCCAGGTCCCGCCGTACGAGTACGCCCACGCCGAGGATCTCGCGGCCGCCGCCTACGACGACGGCGCGGACCCGCTCATCGTCGCCCTCGACGGCGTGACCGACCCGCGCAACCTCGGTGCCGTGGTCCGCTCGGTCTCCGCGTTCGGCGGCCACGGCGTCCTCGTACCGGAGCGGCGCGCGGCCGGCATGACCGCCGGTGCCTGGAAGACGTCCGCCGGTACGGCCGCCCGCACCCCCGTCGCCCGCTGCACCAACCTGACGCGCGCCCTGGAGGCGTACAGGAAGCAGGGCATCGTGGTCGTCGGCCTCGCCGCCGACGGCGAGCACGAGATCGGTGATCTGGAGGCCCTCGGCGGTCCGGTCGCCATCGTCGTCGGCAGCGAGGGCAAGGGCCTGTCCCGCCTGGTCGGCGAGACCTGCGACTACCGCGTGCGGATCCCGATGCCGGGTGGCGCCGAGTCGCTCAACGCCGGTGTGGCGGCGGGGATCGTGCTGTACGAGGCGGCTCGCCGCCGGGCCTGAACGGCTGTTCGGTACGGTCCCCCACACGGGGTGTTCCCGGCGTACGGGGCAAGCTTGACGGGGTCCGGACACATCCGGCGAGTCAAAGCAGTGTCCTAACCACACGTCACTCGGTTAGATGAGTGTGGACACCAGAACACCCCGCACACCCACGGGGGACGGCCCGTCGGGATTCGACGACGCTCCCGCGCTGAGCATGGTGAAGGTGCCGAGCGATCCGGCGCAGATCATCGTCAATCATGCGAGCTTCCGCGTGCAGTTGGGCGCGTCGACGAGACGCACCCAATCCCCGCGGATCGCACGGAACTTGACCGCCGCCGAGGACCCCACCCGGATGCCGGCCGCCGGCGCCGCGGGACGCCGCCGACCCGTCGTGTGGAGCGGCAGGTCCGCCCCCGACGACACCGGCGCCCACCGCCTGCTGCAGGCCGTGCGGGGCGGCAGCATCGGCCATACCGAGCCGCCCGCCGGCGACGCCGGAGCCACCCAGGTCATCCCCCGCATCGATGTCGACCGCGGCTACCAGGCCGACTACGACGACGAGTTGGCCCAGACCATGGAGACCCCGGTCGTCGGCGCCCAGCGCACGCACGACGGCGACGGCACCCGACTCCTGCCCCACATGCGCACGGTCGGCAGCGCGTACGACGAACCCGCCCACGAGGGCGAGGAGTTCGACGACGGCTTCGACGAGTCCCGCGCCGACCGCGCCACCAGGCGGCAGGGCGACGAAGCCGCGCGGCACGGGTACTACCCAGGCCGCCGGATGAACCTCGGCGTCGTCCTCCTCCCGCTCCGGATCTTCCTCGGCTTCATCTCCATCTACGCCGGCATGGGCAAGCTGTGCGACCCCGTCTACTTCGACGGCGGCAAGCGCGGCTCCATGGTCAAGTGGCTCAACACCCTGCACCCGTGGGAAGTGGCCGAGCCCCTGCGCCAGTTCGCTCTCCAGCACCCCGTCGGTTCCGGCCTCGTCATCGCCTTCTTCCAGGTCATCGTGGGCGTCCTCACGATCCTGGGCTGCTGGCAGCGGGTCGCCGCGGTCATCGGCGCCGGCCTTTCCGCCGCGCTCCTCGTCACCGTCAGCTGGAAGAGCGTCCCCGCCTACGACACCCCCGACATCATCTACCTCGCCGCCTGGTCCCCGCTGATCATCGCCGGCGCCCCCGTCTACTCCATCGACGGCCGCCTCGCGGGCAGCGCCTGGCGCCGCCTCGGACCCCACTCGGACATCTGGGAGCTGCGCCGCTACGTCCTGCGCCGCGGCGCCCTCATCACCGCCATCGCCACCGGCGTCACCCTCCTGATCGGCTCCGTCCTCGGCGGTGCCGTCCGGGACGCCGACCGGGTCATCGTTCCCGGCCCCGGCGAGGCCCCGCGCAACGAACTGCCCGGCTCCCCGCTGCCGCAGGACTCCGCCAAGGCCCACAAGAAGAAGCCGTCGGCGTCCACCCGGCCCAGCCAGGGCGCCACCACGGTCCCCTCCGCCGGCACCTCGGTGACCCCCGGCGCCACCCGCGACACCGACACGACCACCACCGGCGGCTCGCCCAGCCAGACGCAGGGCACCACGGGCCGGACCGCCCCCCAGCAGTCCTCCCCGGCCCAGCAGGCACCCAGCACCACCTCAGGCCCGACCGGCGGCGGTACCAGCACCTCCGGCGGCTCGACCGGCGGCTCCGGCACCGGGGGTTCCTCCTCCGGCCAACCGGGCCTGGTGGGCGGCCTGTTGGGGTAGGCGGGCCGGTGGGCGACGTACTGGGCAACCCCACCGGCTGAGAGACATGAGCCCAAGACAAGGTCCCGCACCCACGGAGGTGCGGGACCTTTCCCACCTGGATCGGATTTCTTCGTTCACCCGTTTCGCGCAAGCTCGGGCCGCAGCGCTCGGCCCAGGCCTTGGGTTGGATCGGCAGGGCGATCGGCAGAGAGGAACCGCGCCCTCACTCCCGATCGCCCTGCGGCGTGGACTCCTTCTTCTGCGACTACGGCAGGAACCGCCGTGGTCCGTGTGTCAGTTGCAGAAGTTGAGGATGGGCAGGAGGCCGTTGCCGCACTGGAAGTGCTCGCCGTCCCCGTCCCCACCGCCGTGACCCTTGGCCGGGGCAGCCTTGGTCGCGACGTGCGTGGCGGGTGTCGCGGCCACAGCGGAGGTGGCGGTCGCCATCCCCGCCGCACACATGATGCCCACGACGGCAGTGACCGCGAATGCTCGCGGAATCCGGCAAACGGTCTTCTCGGAGAGAGGTGTTGTGTTCATGCACTCACCCTGCACACCCTCGCGATCAGCTGCTCGCCGAGCGCATCCGCACGGGTGAAGCACCCTCTAAGACCCGGCACACCCCTCACTCAGCCCTGGAAGTACCTGACGACTCGTCAGGTAAAGGGTCGGCTGTCGCGGCCTGTTGGGCCAGGCCAGGGCCCGGCTCCCGCGTCGGGTCCCACACCCCTGAGGGCTTGGTCCCGACCACCCCTGAGGGCTTGGTCCGACAGACCCGCAACCTGACGCCCTGCGTCACCGACCGAGAGCCGCCAGCTCCTTGGCCGCCTCGGTCAGATCCTTCGCGGTGTCGATGGCCCGCCAGTACGCCCCCTGCGGAATCGGGAACCCGGCCAGCCGCAACTCACGGGCCAGCGTGGGGAACGTCGTCCGCTCATGATCCCCCCGCTCCGGCAGCAGCCCGGCGAACGCGGGCGAGAAGACGTACACCCCCGCGTTGATCTCGAACGTCGACGGCGGGGCCTCGATGAAGTCCGTGATGTGCCCGAACCCGTCGGTCTGCACGGCCCCCCACGGAATCCGCGGCCGCGCCAGCGCCACCGTCGCGACCGCGTCGCGCCCGGTGTGGAAGTCCGCCATGTCCCGCAGCGAGAAACGGGTCCAGATGTCACCGTTCGTCGCGTACCACGCCCGGTCCGGGTGCGGCAGACGCGCCGCCGCGTACTTCAGACCGCCACCGCGCCCGAGCGGCTCCGTCTCGATGACCGTCTGGACGCGCACCGGAAGGTCGGCCGTCTTCAGCCAGTCCTGCAGCACCTCGGCCAGATGCCCACAGCTGATCACCACGTCCGTCACGCCTTCCTCGGCGAGCCAGACAAGCTGATGGCCGATGATCGGAGTCCCCGTACCGGGGATCTCGACCATCGGCTTGGGTCGGTCGTCGGTGTACGGCCGCAGCCGGGACCCCTGGCCGCCGGCCAGGATCACGGCCTGGGTGGGACGGGACGCGGCGTTCGGATCGGTCATGACCGGAACTGTACGACGCGCCCCTCTCCCGACCTCGGTCGGCATCCCCCCACGGGGTCAGCCGCTGTGCGCCGCGGCCACACCCGTCGCGAAGGACGTGTCGCAGACGGGGCGGGCGTACGACTGCGCGCGCGTGGGGCCGTACACACGGACCGCGGCGCGGCCCAGGGCCTTCGCGATGGAGGCGCAGTGTCTGGCGAGCGAGGGGCGCTCGTTCACGGCCTCCTGGAGGTGCGTGAGGGCGATGCCGGGGTTCTTCTCCTGGAGCTCGGTCAGGAGCTGCCCGCGCAGGGCGTCCTGGGGGGCGAGGGGGGCGCTGCCCGGCTTGCTGTCGGAGACCGTCGCGTCCGACGCGGTGAGCACCGAGGAGCTCGCGGGATCCCCCGACCAGTTGACTCGGGTGACCGCGAGGGTCCCGGAGAGCACCAGGACGACGGGCAGGACAAGGGCGAGGGAGCGGCCGATACGGCGGGCGGGGCCCCGGCCGCGTCGCGTCTGTTGGTAAGTGGAGTGCTTCACGCGTGTGAGGGTAGCGTGCGGTAATGATTTGGCGACATTTAGTCACCGATTCGGGGGACGGGATGGTGCCGATTTTTCGGTACGGCTTGACGCACACTGCTCGAAATGACCGGTGTGCCGGGGTATTTGTCGCCGCTCCCGAAGCGCGGAAAGGGCCCCGCAGACCGTCTGCGGGGCCCTTCTCGTCAACCTGGGTGAATTGGTGCGGTTCGTCCTCAGTCGGAGAGGCGCTCGCCCGTGGAGGTCGAGAACACGTGGGTCTCGCCCGGACGCGGCACGACGTGCAGCGTGGCGCCCTTCTCCGGGACCGCACGGCCGCTGACGCGGACGACCAGGTCCTTCAGCTCGCCGTCGACCTTGGCGGAGCCGTAGACGTAGCCGTCGGCGCCGAGCTCCTCGACCACGTTCACGGAGACCGCGAGACCGGCCGGGGCGTCCTCGGTGTCCTTGGAGAGGGCCGAGGCGGCGGCGCCGTTGTGCTCGACGATGTCGAAGTGCTCGGGGCGGACGCCCACGGTCACCGTGGTGTCACCCTTGTCGGAGGCGGCCTTGAGGGCCTCGCGGTTGACGGGCACCACGCTGTTGCCGAACTTCACACCGCCGTCGGTGATCGGGACCTCGACGAGGTTCATCGCCGGGGAGCCGATGAAACCGGCGACGAAGAGGTTCGCCGGGCGGTCGTACATGTTCCGGGGCGAGTCCACCTGCTGGAGCAGACCGTCCTTGAGCACGGCCACGCGGTCGCCCATCGTCATGGCCTCGACCTGGTCGTGGGTGACGTAGACGGTGGTGATGCCGAGGCGGCGCTGCAGCGAGGCGATCTGCGTACGGGTGCTGACGCGGAGCTTGGCGTCCAGGTTGGACAGCGGCTCGTCCATGAGGAAGACCTGGGGCTCACGCACGATGGCGCGGCCCATCGCGACACGCTGGCGCTGACCACCGGAGAGGGCCTTCGGCTTGCGGTCCAGGTACTCGGTGAGGTCGAGGATCTTCGCGGCCTCCTCGACCTTCTGCCGGATCTCCGCCTTGTTGATGCCGGCGATCTTGAGCGCGAAGCCCATGTTGTCGGCGACCGTCATGTGCGGGTAGAGCGCGTAGTTCTGGAACACCATGGCGATGTCCCGGTCCTTCGGCGGCAGGTGCGTGACGTCACGGTCACCGATGCGGATGGCACCGCCGTTGACGTCCTCGAGCCCCGCGAGCATGCGGAGCGAGGTGGACTTGCCACAGCCGGACGGGCCGACCAGGACGAGGAACTCGCCGTCCTCGATGTGGATGTCGAGACCGTCGACGGCGGGCTTCGTGGAACCCGGGTAAATGCGGGTCGCCTTGTCGAACGAAACAGTGGCCATGGCTCAGAGGCCCCCTTCTACCGGCAGGAACGTGCCGGACGATCCGTTGTAGGAAGGTGGTGTAGTCCACACAGGTGTGGACTGGCTCTGGACGGTACCTGGCGTTCACGCGTATGTCAGTACCTGGCGGACTGTGAACTTCGCGGAAATTTTCGACGGGCCGCCACGGCGACCTGGGTACACTGCTCGGGCGCACTCCCTTGGTGGCGGTGCATGCCTCCTTAGCTCAGATGGCCAGAGCAACGCACTTGTAATGCGTAGGTCGTCGGTTCGAATCCGACAGGGGGCTCTGTCGAACCCCAGGTCAGACCCACTCTGACCTGGGGTTTTGTGTTGGCAGCTCCACGCTGATGCGCAGCCCGCCGGCCTGGCGTGGGGTGAGGGTCAGGGTGCCGTCGTGGGCGTGGGTGATGGTCTTGACGATGGCCAGGCCGAGGCCGACTCCCGCGTGGTCGGTGTGGATGCGTTCGGTGCCGCGCTGGAACGGCTCGGTGAGGGTCGGGACCAGGTCCGGGGCGAGCTGTTCGCCGGTGTTCTCGACGGTGAGGACCACCGCCCCGGGGCGGACGCCGGTGGTGACCCACACGGTGCCCTGGTCGGGCAGGTTGTGGATGATCGCGTTGTGCACGAGGTTCGTGGTGAGCTGGAGCAGGAGGGCCGGGGAGCCGGTCGTCGGGGCGATGTCGCCGCGGGTCTCGATGGTGATGCCGTGCTTCTCCGCGAGGGGGAGGAGGGTTTCGGTGGCTTCTTCCGCCATGAGGGACAGGTCGACGTGCTCTCGGGTGAAGGACCGCCGTTCGGCCCGGCTGACCAGGAGCAGCGCCTCGGTGAGGTCGATCGCGCGGGTGTTGACGGCATGGAGGCGGTTGATGAGTACGCCGGTGTCGCGGTTCGGGTCGGCGCGGGCCACGTCGAGGAGCGACTTGGAGACCGCCAGGGGGGTGCGCAGTTCGTGGGAGGCGTTGGCCGCGAATCTGCGCTGTTCGGCGACGTGTGCCTCGAGTCGCGCGAGCATCGTGTCGAAGGTGTCGGCGAGTTCGCGGAACTCGTCCTTGCGGCCCGGTAGCCGGATCCGGTGGGAGAGGGATCCGGTGGTGGCCATGCGGGTGGCGTCGGTGATGCGGTTCAGGGGGGCGAGCATGCGGCCGGCGAGGATCCATCCGCCCAGGAGGCCGAACACCAGCAGGAACGTCATCGCCGCGGCTGCCGTCGGGGCGAAGGCCTTCAGGAACATGGTGCCCGGGGTTGCCTGTACCGCCCCTGCTTCGTTGTATGCGAGCTCTCCCTTTCGCAGCAGGTACAGCCACACGGTGGCGATGAGCAGGACGCCCGCGAGCATGAGGAACCCGGCGTAGCTGAGGGTGAGCTTGAGGCGAAGGCTCAGACCGGGTGCTCTATCCACGGTCGTCTCCTTCGGGTCCGGCGCCTGGCTGTGTGTCGATGCGGTAGCCGACGCCCGGCACTGTGGCGATGATCCAGGGTTCGCCCAGGCGCTTGCGCAGGGCGGAGACGGTGATGCGTACGGCGTTGGTGAAGGGGTCGGCGTTTTCGTCCCACGCGCGTTCCAGGAGGGCTTCGGCGCTGACGACACCGCCTTCGGCGCCGACGAGGATTTCGAGCACGGCGAACTGTTTCCGGGTGAGTGCGACGTAGCGGCCGTCCCGGTAGACCTCTCTGCGGAACGGGTCCAGGCGCAGGCCTGCGATCTCCCGCACGGGAGGGCGGTGGTGGGCGCGGCGGCGGTCGAGTGCGCGGAGTCGGAGCGCGAGTTCCTGGAGTTCGAAGGGTTTCGTGAGGTAGTCGTCGGCGCCGAGTTCGAAGCCGGAGGCCTTGTCGTCGAGGCGGTCGGCTGCGGTGAGCATGAGAATCGGCATGCCGTTGCCGGAGTCGATGATGCGTTTGGCGATCTCGTCGCCGGAGGGTCCGGGGATGTCCCGGTCGAGGACGGCGATGTCGTAGCTGTTGATGCTCAGCAGTTCCAGAGCGGTGTCGCCGTCGCCTGCGATGTCGGCCGCGATCGCTTCCAGGCGGAGACCATCGCGGATGGCTTCTGCCATGTAGAGCTCGTCCTCGACGATCAAGACACGCATGTCTTCGATGCTACGAGCGGGTGCATATCGTCGGCGTATCGAAATCCGTGTTCTACGGTTCCGTGTCCGGCGGTTCCGGCAGTGGCAGTTGCCTGATTGTCGGGTCCGGGACGTGGGCCAGCAGGGCCTGCGTGAACCGGTCCGCACGCAGGACGCGGAAGGGGCGGGAGTGGTACGGCCGTGTGGTGGGGTCGATGTGGTCCGTGAGGCCGAGCCGGTTGTGCAGGCGGGCGACCGTTTCGTAGGCGGTGGCGAGACGGCGCTCGCGTTCGTGCCGGTCGGTGGCCGCGAGGGCCGCGGTCAGGACCGGGGTGAGGCGGGCGCCTGCCGGGGTGCGGGCGAAGGCGCTGCCGAGCCATTTGCCGTACGGCGGGTAGCGGCGGTCCATGAGGAGGCACAGGCGCATCAGGTGGCGGGTCAGGCGGGCGGCGACGACGGCCGAGCCGAGTTCGTCGCCGACTTCTCCGCAGCGGCCGACGAAGGCCTCCTCGTGGGCGATGCGCTGCCACTGGCAGGCCAGGACGTAGCGCCACAGGTCGTGTGGGTACCAGCGCAGGGCGGCGCGGGCGGGGGCGAGGGTGTGCAGGCCGTCGTGGAAGAGGGCGCCGGCGGTGACCTCGGCGAGGCGTTGGGTGGGGGTGCGGAGCCAGTCGGCGGGGGTGATGGTGGAGGTCGGGTCGAAGCCGAGTGTGTCGGTGAACCACGAGGAGACGTCGGTGATCTCGACGCGGTGGTGGACCGGGCCGTCGGTGGGACGCATGACGCGGATGTCGCGGTCCTCGCCGGTGGGCGCGAAGTGGGTGGGGTAGCCGTGGAAGGTCTTCGGCAGGCGCTCGGTGAGGACGTGTCCGATACGGCCCGCATGGCGGGAGACGTCCCGGGGGCGCAGGAAGAGCTGGAGGCGCGGGCCCCATTCGTGGTCGGCGGAGCGCGGGGTGTCGTAGCCGAGGACTTCGGAGCCGGGGCCGATGCGCGCGGCGGAGTGCGGGATGCCGGACGCGGCCTCCTCCAGCAAGGGGGCCACCGCCTCGGTGTAGAAGCGGCGGGCGAGTTCGAGGCCGGGGACGAAGGCGGGCGTACTCGTCACGTGCCGGATGCCCTGACGAGGGCTTCGTCGGTGAGGCGGTACACCGTCCACTCGTCCTGGGGGCGGGCGCCGAGGGAGTTGTAGAAGTCGATGGCGGGGGTGTTCCAGTTCAGGACGGACCATTCGAGGCGCTGGTAGCCGCGCTCGACGCAGATGCGGGCGAGTTCGGTGAGCAGGGCCTTGCCGTGGCCGGTGCCGCGGGCCGTGGGGCGGACGTAGAGGTCCTCCAGGTAGATGCCGTGGACGCCGCGCCAGGTGGAGAAGTTGAGGAACCAGATCGCGTAGCCGACCACCGTGTCCGCGGCGTCGGTCGCCACGTGGGCGTAGGCGGCGGGGTGGGGGCCGAAGAGGGCTTCGTGGAGTTGTTCCTCGGTGGCCTTCGCCTCCGTCAACGCCTTTTCGTAGTCGGCGAGTTCGCGGATCAGGGCGTGGATCGCGGGGATGTCGGCGGGGGTGGCGGGGCGGATCACGGCTGTCGGCTCCGGGGGGTGCGTAGGCGGTGGGCGATGTCGAGTTGGCGGGGTTCGACGGGGCGGCCGTCCTTGATGTCCCAGAGGGCGTTCTGGAGGAGGCGTCCCATGGTCCAGGCACGCGCGCGTGCGCGGTCCAGGCCGAGGACGTCGGTCATGGCGTCGAAGCGCCAGGTGATCTCGTCGGCGTCGAAGCGGTTGTCGAGGGCGGGCCAGAGTTCGAACCCGGGGTCGCCGGCGAGGGGTTTGGGGTCGATGGCGAGCCAGGGGGCGCGGTCGGAGGCGAGGACGTTCTCGTCGTGCAGGTCCCAGTGCAGGAGGCGGTCGCCGGGTTCGTCGACGACCTCGCGTACGGCGGCCGCGCAGTCGGCGACGGTACGGCGGACGGCCGTGTCAGGGATGCGTTTCAGGGCCTCGGGTGTCTCGTCGAGCATGGTGTGCGCGATGTCGCCGAGCCGGCGCATCCCGGCGGGGGCGGGTCCCGCGGTCAGGTGGGCGAGCAGTCCGGCGATGATCAGGACCGCGTCGCGGGTGCCGGGCAGGGTGGACAGCATGCGGGTGGAGTCGAGGCGCTCCAGGAGCATGGTGTGGGTGACCGGGTCGTGGTCGAGAAGGCGCACGGCCCCGTCGCCGTCCCACCGGCGCAGGGCGACGGGTTCGCCGGCGCTCTCCTCGTCGAGGAGTTGGAGTTTGAGGACGGCCGGGGTGTCGTCGGCGCGGCGGACGACGGGCAGGACCAGCGCGGTGACGCCGTGCAGGGGGGAGCCGTCCGGTGTCAGGTCCCAGCGCTCCAGGAAGTCCTCGATCAGGGCGGGCAGTCCGGTGATGAACTCCCGGCCCCGGTCGCCGTTGTACAGCTCCTGTGTCGCCGCCAGTTCCTGCGGGATGTCGATCACGTGCCGGACCCTACCGGCGTGCGTGAATCGACTCATGCGAATTAACCGGGGTGTCCACAGGGTGTGGACGTACGTCCGCAGCGCCCCCGGCACCTATGTGTGGCTGGCGGTCCTCTTCGTGACGACGGTGGCGTTGCACCACATGTCGCCGGAGTTCGAGGAGGAGTTCCTGCGGCAGCGCTCGACGAACATCCATGAGCTGTCGAGCAATCCGCTGCGGGTGCTGGTCTCCAGTGCGATGTGGATCGACAGCGGGCACTGGCTGCCGTACGTCGTCCTCTACTCCCTCTTCCACGCGCCGGCCGAGCGCTGGCTGGGCACGGCGCGCTGGCTGGCGGTGTGCGCTGCGGCGCACGTGCTGGCCACGCTGATCAGCGAGGGGGCGCTGCTGTGGGGCATCCGGCACGGGATGGCGCCGGCGTCGGCGGTCAACACGCTGGACATCGGGGTGAGTTACGCGCTGGCGGGGGTGGTCGGTGTGCTCGTGTACCGGATTCCGGCGCCCTGGCGGTACGTCTACGGCTTCGTGGTTCTCGTCGTGTACGCGGTGCCTCTGGTGACCGGGCGGACCTTCACGGATCTCGGGCACTTCACGTCGGCGCTGATCGGGTTCGGGTGCCGGCTGTTGGTCGGCGGGCGGGAAAAAGCACGGAATCCGAAGGAGACAGCGGGTGCGCCGGCGGGTTAACGTCCCTGGCCATGAGCAGCAGGGTCGTGAACGGCGGTATCTCCTTCTGGTACGCGGACGACGGCTATCCCGAGGCGCGGGAGCCGCTCGGCGGTGACGCGTCGGCGGACGTCGTGGTCGTCGGCGGCGGGTACACCGGACTGTGGACGGCGTACTACCTGAAGAAGGCCGTGCCCTTTCTGCGGATCACCGTCCTGGAGCAGAAGTTCTGCGGTTACGGCGCCTCCGGGCGCAACGGCGGCTGGCTCTACAACGGCATCGCGGGCCGCGACCGGTACGCGAAGCTGCACGGCCACGAGGCCGCCGTACGCCTGCAGAAGGCCATGAACGGCACCGTCGACGAGGTCGTCCGGGTGGTCGGGGAAGAGGGCTTCGACGCCGGGCTCCACAAGGGCGGTGTCCTCGAAGTCGCGCGTACGCCCGCGCAGTTGGCGCGATTGCGGGCCTTCCACGAGCACGAGCTGTCGTACGGCGAGAAGGACCGTGAGCTGTACGGCGCGCGGGAGACGGCCGAGCGGATCCGGGTCGCGGACGCGGTCGGGTCGTCGTGGACCCCGCACGGGGCGCGGGTGCATCCGGTGAAGCTGGTCAAGGGGCTCGCGGCGGCCGTCGAGGCGCTCGGTGTCACGATCCACGAGCAGACGCCGGTGACGGAGATCCGGCCCAAGCACGCGGTCACGCCGTACGGCACCGTCCGCGCGCCCTATGTGCTGCGCTGTACCGAGGGCTTCACCGCCGCCCTGAAGGGCCAGAAGCGGACCTGGCTGCCGATGAACTCCTCGATGATCGCCACCGAGCCGCTGACCGACGAGCAGTGGGCGGCGATCGGCTGGGAGGGGCGCCAGACGCTGGGGGACATGGCGCACACCTACATGTACGCGCAGCGCACCGCCGACGGGCGGATCGCGCTCGGCGGCCGAGGGGTGCCGTACCGCTTCGGCTCGCGCACCGACAACGACGGGCGGACGCAGGCGCAGACGGTCGAGGCGTTGCGGGAGATCCTCGTCGGGTTCTTCCCGATGCTGGCCGGGACGCGGATCGCGCATGCCTGGTCGGGGGTGCTGGGGGTGCCGCGCGACTGGTGCGCGACGGTGACCCTGGACCGGTCGACGGGCATCGGCTGGGCGGGCGGTTACGTCGGCTCGGGTGTCGCCACCGCCAACCTGGCCGCCCGGACCCTGCGGGACCTGGTCCAGCAGGACTCCGGGCAGGGCGGCCGGACCGAGCTCACGGAACTGCCCTGGGTCGGCCACAAGGTGCGCAGGTGGGAGCCGGAACCCCTGCGGTGGCTCGGCGTGCAGGGCATGTACGCCACCTACCGCACGGCGGACCGGCGGGAGCTCACCGGCCACAGCGCGGAGTCGTCCCGGCTGGCGCGGTGGGCGGACCGGATCGCGGGGCGGCACTGATCGGATAACGCTTTCTGCGCTCTGTGGATACTCGTGAGGGCGTTGTCGTACCCCTGTGTCACTATCGCCTCAACGTTTGCTGATCCAGGGGGGATCCTTTGTCCGACGTTGACTCCTGTCCGCCTGTCGGAAGACAGAGACGGGCGGCCGTCTTCGCCGCTCTCGTCGCGCTGTTCGTCTCGCTGCTGAGCCTGACCGGGGCGGGCCCGGCCGCCGCCGAGGACACGGACTGTGCACCGCTCGTGCTCGCGCCCTTCGGCGATCCCGGGGACGCCGTCAACAAGGCGACCGTCCCGGTCGGGGAGAGCACCTGTTTCTCCCTGGCGGCGTCGGCGGCCGGCCGGTACTTGGTGTCCATCGACCGCGGCAGCGCCGCCTACGCGCAGATGTTCGCCGCGGACGGCACCGAAGTCGACTGCTACGACGAGACGTTCTCCGAGAGCGGCCGGTGCGACCTGCCCGCGCCCGGCGACTACACCCTCAAGATCGTCAACAGCGGCCAGTGGGACCTGACGGACACCGCGTTCACCGTCGTCCCGCTGAGTTCGGCAACCGAGGGCTGTTACGACGACGTCGGCACCGCCTGGTACCCGCCCCTGCCCGTCCGGACCACCGTGAGCGGTCTGGAGATCGACTGCCAGGCCTTCGAGGGCACACCGGGCGAGCGCGTCCTGCTCAGCCGGGCCACCAAGGTCTACGGCGAGATGGTCTCCTGGATCACCGACGCGACCGGCACCCGTATCTGCCCGCGCGTCACCGCCGACGACGAGAGCAGCCTCAGCTGTGTGCTGCCCGGTGAGGGCCCCTACCGGGTGATCTCCGAGGTGACGTACTCGGAGAAGGGGTTCCCCGCCGAGTACACGGCCGGGGTGCACTCGCTGACCGACCCCGAGGGCTGCCGGACCGCGTCCGTGCGCCCCTTCGGAGCGCCGGAGGGCCTGGACTACCAGGACAACCCCTGCTTCACCTTCACCGTCGGCAAGGCCGGACCGTACGTGGTCCACGAGGTCGACGACTACTCGGCGAGTGCCGCCCTCGTGTACGACGCGGCCGGGAAGATCGCCTGCGAGGAGACCGACCCCTGCAGGCTGCGGGCCGCGGGCACCTACACCGCGATCATCTCTCTCGGCGTCGACCCCGGTGACGACCTGCTCCTCCTCGACCGTGCCTCCGACGCCGGGTGCGTGGCGGCCGGGACCGGCGTGTTCCAGGGCGAGTTGAGCGTCGTGGGCGAGTACGACTGCCTGGCGCTCGACGTCCCCCAGGGCGCCACGATCGCCGCGCTCACCCCGATCGGCTCCGACGGTGTCGACGCCGAGGTGGAGGTCGTCGACGCGAACGGCACCGTCCAGTGCGGCACCACGAAACTGGCCGACGGCACCTGCGTGCTGGCCGGCACGGCTCCCTTCCGGGCGCTGGTGCACACCGACGCCCTCGGTACGGGCAACTCCACCGGCCCCTACTCGATCGCCTTCCACCGCGTCGACGGGGCGAACGACTGCCCGGTCCTGCCCGCCGGAAGCTTCGGTGCCGACGGCGCGAAGGCCACCTTCGGCACGGGTGACGGGGTGTTCTCGCAGTGCCTGGGTATTCCGGCCGACGCGCACACGGGCGCGGAGGTACTCCAGCTGGTCAACACCTCCGGGGGCGTGCCGGCGAGGTTCTCCGTGCTGGACGCCACCGGCAAGCAGGTCTGCGACCGCACCGCCACCAGCAACGGCTGGGTGGTGTGCGCGCTGACCCCGGGCGTGGCCCACACCGTGCTGGTCACCGGCCGCGACCTGGCCGCCACCTACACGCTGGCCCGGCGGGACGTCACCGCGAGCGCCTCCTCGGCGGGCTGCGTGAAGACCGCGGCGGCGAAGGTCGGCGGCCCGTCCGTGACCGGCGTGGCCGGCGAGCCGGGCACCCTGACCTGCCACCAGGTCACCACCGACGCGGCCGCCGACGCCCTGCACCTCGACGTGCGGGACGCCCTGGGCACCGCCAACCTCGCGGTGTTCGGCGGTGACGGCGGCTCCGAGTGCTCCTTCCGCAACCGCTCCTGCGCGGTCACCGGGTCCACCACCCACCAGGTCCTCGTGCAGACCCCGGTCACCCTGAAGGCGGCGCCCGAGTACCACCTGGACGCCCTGCGCGTCGCGACGGCGGACGGACCGGCGCCGGAGTGCACCCGGGTGCCCTCGGTGTCGTACGGCTACGGGCCCGTCACCGGCACGCTGGACGAGCAGCACAGCGCGGTGTGCGCGGTGCTGCCCACGGCAGGGTTCGACCGCTTCGACATGGCGATCACGGACACCACCGGGGCGACCACCACGGCGGTGCCGGCGCTCTACAACAAGTCCTGGAACAACGGCTGTTCGCTGTACATCCCGTCCGGCTGGCAGTGCGCGGCGGGCGGCTCCTCCTCGGGCGCCAGCCCTAGCGTCCTCGTGCTCGGCCTGCCGGAGAAGGCGTCCAGCACCTCCTACAGCGCCAAGCTGACCTGCACGTCCACACTGTGCGGGCCGGACAGGGTGAGCGTCGCGGCGGTCGGTCCCGCCACCGGCGTCACCGGCACCAAGGTGAAGCTCACGGTGACCGGTACCGCACTGCCCCTGAACGCGACCGTACGGCTCAGTCAGAGCGGCAAGACCTTGACCGCGACGACGGACTCGGTATCCGCCGACAACCGGACCCTGACCGCGACCCTCGATCTGACGGGGGCGGCGGCCGGCACCTGGAACGTCAGCGTGTACGCGGGCTGCTGCGAGTTCCAGAAGGGCACCTTCACCGTCACCGAGCCCCAGCTCACCAGCACGGTCGCTCCGAAGATCACCGGGACCGCCAAGACCGGCGCCAAGGTGACGGCCGAGCCGGGCAGTTGGTCGGCGGCGCCGACGTCGTACACGTACCAGTGGAAGGCGGACGGCACGGCGATCAGCGGGGCCACCGCGAAGACGTACACCGTTACCGCCGCGGTCGTCGGCAAGAAGCTCACCGTGACGGTCACCGCCGTCAGGAGTGGCTGGAAGAGCGGTACGTCGACCTCGGGTGCGGTGACCGTGGCCAAGGGCGACGCGCCCAAGGCGACCACGCTGCCGGTGATCAGCGGCACCGCGAAGGTGGGGAAGACGCTGAAGACGACCAACGGCACGTGGAGTCCGGCGGCGACCTCGTACGCCTACCAGTGGTACGCGAACGGCACGGCTGTCAGCGGTGCCACCAAGTCGTCGCTGGTGCTCAAGTCCGCCCAGAAGGGCAAGAAGATCACCGTGAAGGTGGTCGCGCGCCGCACCGGGCACAAGGACGGGTCGGCGGTGAGCAAGCCGACGAAGGCCGTCGTCAGGTGAGCTGAGGTGTCGAAGGGGCGGCCTCCGCGGCCGCCCCTTTGCCGTGCAGGCCACCGATCGTTCAACCCCCGATTGCGCGCGTCAGGGCTCCAGTACCACCTTCCCGGTCGTGCCGCGGGTCTCCAGCGCCCGGTGCGCGGCGGCCGCCTCGGCGAGCGGGAAGCGCTGTACGGCGGGGGTGAGACGGCCCGCGGCGGCTTCGGCGAGGGCACGCAGTTCGAGGGTGCGGACGGGGTCGGGGCCCGCCTTCTGGAGCATCACGGGGCCGAGGACCTGCTCGGAGACGCCCTCGACGAGGTACGGCTGCCCGTCGTGGATGCCCTCGCCGGACCAGCCGAAGACGATGTGCCGGCCTCCGTCACCGAGCAGGGCCACGGACTCGCGCGCGATGTCCCCGCCCACGCCGTCGAAGACGACGGTGGCGGTGCGGCCGCCGAGGAAGGCACGGACCTTGTCCGGCCACGAGGGGTCTTGGTAATCGACGGCGAGGTCGGCGCCGTTGCCCTCAACCCGTGCCGTTTTCGACGGTCCGCCCGCGAGGCCGATCACCGTCGCCCCGGCGTTCTTCGCGTACTGCACGAGCAGCGTGCCGATGCCTCCGGCGGCCGCCGGGATCACGGCCACCGAGTCGCGGCCGAGCTCGGCGAACTGGACGATCCCCATGACCGTACGGCCCGTGCCGATCATGGCGACGGCCTGGGCGAAGTCCAGGTTCGCGGGGATCTCGTGGACGCGGTCGACGTCGGTGACGGCGAGTTCGGCGTAGCCGCCGGGCGCGAACCCGAGGTGGGCGGTCACGCGCTTGCCGAGCCACAGTCCGGCGACGCCCTCGCCGAGGGACTCGACCGTGCCGGCGACCTCACGGCCGGGGATGGTGGGAAGCGCGGCCGGCCGGGGTGCCGGCCCCTGGTGACCCTCGCGCAGGGCGGTGTCCAGGAGGTGGACCCCGGCCGCCCGTACGGCGATACGGACCTGGCCGGGGCCCGGTACCGGAACCTCGGTCTGTTCGTAGGTGAGGTTCTCGGCGGGGCCGAAGGTGTGCAGGCGGACGGCGTGCATGGGCGGAACCCTCCTTGGCAGGTGTGCACCGGTGTGCACCCGGTGCGCACTCACTCTCCGACCTCAAGCATGCTTGAGGTCAAGGGCGTTCCGGCCCAGCGCCAGCGACACGGCGGTGAGCGCACTGTTGAAGGAGACCTCGGAGAGCACGCCGGGCGCCGCGACCTGGTCGCCCGCGAGATAGACGCCGTCGCCCCGGTCGATGCCGGGCCGGTCGCGCCAGCTGGTGCCGGGCAGATCGACGGCTCCCGTACGGCCGTTCGCGACGGACTCGCGCCGCCAGGTGACGCGCTCGCGCCAGCCGTCGAAGGCGAGGTCGAGGAGCTGTTCCGCGCGCGCGACGCCGTCGGCCCTGGTCTCGTGCGGGGCGATCGGGATCTGCCCCTGGAGGAGCTGTTCACCCGCGGGGGCCAGGGTGCGGTCCTGCGCGGTGAACCGTTCGATCCAGCCGGGGGAGTCGAGGTCGGAGACGGCGAAGGCGTCGCCGCGCCGGGTGCGCAGGGCGAGGTCGAGAAGGGTCGTACGGCCGCTCGGCCAGGTCAGCGAGTCGTCGCGGAGGAGTCGGCGGGCCGCGTCCAGGGAGGTGGCGACGACGACGGGGGTGTCGGTGGGCAGGGCGTCGACGCGGGACAGGGTCTCCATCCGGACGCCCAGGTTCCAGGCGCGGGCGGCCATCCGGTCGACGACGCCGGCCCAGCCGCCGCGCGGGTAGTGCGCCTCGGGCGGCAGCTTGGTGGCACGCCGGAGCCGTTCCTGCACGAACGCGGCGGACAGCGCGCCCGGGTCGTGGTGGAAGAGGGCGACGGCCGAGTAGTGGGCGGCGGCGCGGGCACCCTCCTCGCCGGCCTGCCCGGCGGCCCAGGACATGAAGTCGACGTCGACGGGGGCCTGTTGGGCGCTGCGGCGCAGCAGCTTGAGCATCGCGAAGGGCGGGGTGCGGCGCAGGGCACCCTTGTGCCGCAGCCGCAGCCGGGCCGCCTCCAGGGGCGGGAGCGGGGCGAGCGGTCCGATGAGGTCGCGCTGCTGGAGCCAGGACCAGTGCGGGCCGCCGCTGTAGAGGGCGTGCGGGCCGTCGTTCGTGCGGTACGGCCCTTCGGCGGTCCTGGCCCGGCCGCCGAGCGTGTGATGGGCCTCGTGCACGGTGACCTTGGCGCCCGCCTCGGCGGCCGTGATCGCCGCGGTCAGCCCGGCGAGGCCGCCGCCGATGACGGTGATGCGGTGCATGGCTGGGGATCTCCCTCTGCTCGGGTTCGCGTCTTCTTTTCGTGGTCGTCCTCGCCGGTATGACTGATTGAGGGCACCGGAATGTGACATGGAGGCTGTTCGAGCAGGTCAGGGGGATTGTCAGTGGTGGGGTGCAGGATGGGGTCATGGTGAGGCGAGCGACGGGTGCGAGCAGTGCGAGCAGGGTGAAGGGGGCGCGGCGGCCCGAGGTGCGGTTGCCGCCGCTGGAGCCGCATGGGGGAGGGGAGCTGGAGCCGGACGGGGACTATGACGGGCTGGAGTTCCTGGAGGCGGACTTCGCGGGGCAGGACGGGGCGGGGGCCCGCTTCATGGACTGCGCGCTGAGAGGCTGCGCGCTGGACGAGACCCGGCTCCACCACGCCCGTTTCCTCGACTCGGTCCTCACCGGCATACGGGGCGTGGGCACCGACCTCGCGGAGTCGACCCTGCGGGACGTCGAACTGATCGACGCCCGCCTCGGCGGAGTGCAGTTGCACGGGGCGGCGCTGGAGCGGGTCGTGATCCGGGGCGGCAAGATCGACTATCTGAATCTGCGCACGGCGGTCCTGAAGGACGTCGTCTTCGAGAGCTGCGTCCTGGTGGAACCGGACTTCGGCGGCGCCCGCCTGGAGCGCGTGGAGTTCGTGGACTGCGCTCTGAAGGGCGTGGACCTCACGGCGGCCACCCTCAAGGACGTCGACCTGCGCGGCGCCGCGTCACTGGAGATCGCCCGGGGTGTCGACCGCCTCGCGGGAGCGGTGATCAGCCCGTCCCAGCTGCTGGATCTGGCGCCGGTGCTGGCGGCGGAGGTGGGGATCCGGGTGGAGGGCTGACAGCGGCGCGAGACCGGCCAGCCATGGCTCATCCCACCCTCGGGAACCGTGCCTGGAGCGTCCAGATCGCCGGGTTCTCGCCCAGGTCCTCGTGCAGGTCGACCAGATCGGCGATCAGGTCGTGCAGGAAGTCACGGGCCTCGCGGCGCAGGTCCGCGTGGGAGAAGGTGAGTGGGGGTTCCTCCACCGGCATCCAGTCGGCCTCGATGTCCACCCAGCCGAAGCGGCGCTCGAAAAGCATGCGGTCGGTGGACTCGGTGAAGTCGAGTTCGGCGTACTGGGGGCGGGAGGCCCGGGAGCCCGCCGGGTCGCGGTCCAGGCGTTCCACGATGTCGCACAGCGCCCACGCGAAGTCGAGCACCGGCACCCATCCCCAGGCTGTGGACAGTTCCCGGTCCTCTTTGGTGTCCGCGAGATACACGTCTCCGCAGAACAGGTCGTACCGCAGCGCGTGGACGTCCGCGCGGCGGTAGTCGGTCTGCGGGGGGTCCGGGAAACGGTTGGAGAGGGCGTAGCCGATGTCGAGCACGTAGGCGATGGTGTCACGCGGCCCTCATAGGATCACTGGCGTGTCCCGATCCGCGCCGCTCGTCCCCGTCGCCCTGCGTGTCCCCGCCGCCCTGCTCCTCGCGGGAACCCTCGCCCTCACCGCATGCGACGGCGGAGTGCACGGCACCCCCGGCGGCTCCGGCCTGCGCGACCCGTACTTCCCGAAGCTGGGCAACGGCGGCTACGACGTCACCCACTACGCCCTGGACCTCGCCTACGACCCGGACACCGCGAAGCTCTCCGGCACCGCGACCCTCACCGCCCGCGCCACCCAGGACCTGACCGCCTTCGACCTGGACCTCGACGGCCTGGACGTCGAGAAGGTCACCGTCGGCGGCGACCCGGCCCGCTGGAACCGCACCGGCCAGGAGCTGACCGTCCGCCCGCACGACGACCTCGACGAGGGCCGCGCCTTCCGTGTGACCGTCACCTACTCCGGCACCCCGAAGACGATCACCGACCCGGACGGCTCCGAGGAGGGCTGGCTGCCCACCGAGGACGGCGCGGTGGCCCTAGGCGAACCGACCGGCTCGATGGCCTGGTTCCCCGGCAACCACCACCCCTCGGACAAGGCGTCCTACGACCTCACGATCACCGTGCCCCAGGGCCTCCAGGCCGTCTCCAACGGCGAGTTGACGGCGAGCAGGACCGCCGGCGGCCGTACGACGTCCCGCTGGCACACCGCCGAACCGATGGCGAGCTACCTCGCCACCCTCGCGATCGGCGACTACGACATCCACAGCTCCGCCCTCCCCGACGGCCTGCCCGTGTACGTCGCGGTCGATCCGGGGGAGGCGGCCGCGAGCCGGAAGGTCCTGGCGCAGATCCCCACCGTGATGACGTGGGCGCAGCACATCTTCGGCCCGTACCCCTTCTCCTCCACCGGCGCCATCGTCGACCGCGAGGGGGACGCCGAGTACGCCCTGGAGACGCAGAACCGCCCCTTCTTCCCCGGCGCCCCCGACACCGAGACCCTCGTCCACGAACTCGCCCACCAGTGGTACGGCGACTCGGTCACGCCGAAGACCTGGCGGGACATGTGGCTCAACGAGGGCTTCGCGACCTACGCCGAGTGGCTGTGGGCGGAGGACCACGGCGGCGACAGCGCCCAGAAGACCTTCGACGAGCTGTACGCGCACGGCGAGGACGTGTACGACGACCTCTGGTCCTTCCCGCCCGGAAAGCCGTCCACCGCCGCGCACCTCTCCGACAGCCCCGTCTACCAGCGCGGCGCTATGGTCCTCCACAAGATCCGGCAGCGGCTCGGCGACACCGCCTTCAAGGCCCTCCTCCGCGACTGGCCCACCACCCACCGCCACGGCAACGCGGACACCGAGGACTTCACGACGTACGTCGAAGACCTCGCCCCCGACAAGGACTTCGGCCCGATCTGGGAGGAGTGGCTGTACGGGGAGGGGAAGCCGGAGCGGGCCTGAGGAACGTCGGTCAGTCCCGCTCGTCCAGCGGCTTGCGCAACACCGCGCAGGGGCGGCCGTGTTGGCGGTCCGTCCGGTGGTCGACGACCTCGTAGCCGAGGGCGGTCCAGAAGGCGAGGGCGCGGGCGTTGCCGTCGAGCACGGCGAGGCGTACGGCGGTGCGGTCCTCGGCGCGGAAGCGGTCCTCGACGAGCCGCGCGAGGCGCTGCCCTTGGCCCTGCCGGTGCACGCCCGCGTCGATCATCAGCAGCCCGATCCACGGGTCCGGGTCGGCCGGGTCGGGGTGGTGGGCGAGGGTGATCGCGATTCCGACCAGCCGGCCCTCGCTGCGCGCCAGCAGCACCTCCGCGTCCGGATGCGCGAGCTCCTCGGCCAGCGCGGCCGCCACCTGCTCCGGCCGGATGTCGTCCGGGTCCGGGAAGTCACCGCTGAGCGCGAAGAACTCGTGGTTGGCGGCGTACAGGGCGGTGAGCTCGGTCAGGAGGGGGGCCGGGATGTCGTGGTCGGGGGTGAGGAGGAGGGGGGTGAGGAGCATGCCGGGCAGAGTAGTTGAGGCTCTGCGGCACCGACGGTGATGTCCGGCTAGTCCTTGTAGCGGGTGGCATAGCGGGGGCCGTCGGGGGTGGCGTGGATGTCGGTGAGGACGGCGCCGGTGGCGGTGCGCGGGTCGAAGATCGCGTAGATGGGAACGCCGATCAGGGGATAGTCGCGCATCTTGCCGACCCAGTCGTTGTCGGGGTTGGAGCGGGAGACGACCTCGATGGCGGCAGCGAGGGCGAGGGGATCAAAGGAGCCTTGGGTGTCCATGTCCGCCATGGCGATCATCATCACGTCGGGACGGCGCAGGATGCCTTCCGGCTCGTCCTCCACGTCGGGCTCGCCCGAGTGGGCCACGATCTCCTTCGGGAGCTGCTGGGCGATCCCAGATCGTGTACGAGGCCGTCCTTCGTGATCTCGAACTTGCCCGGCAACGTGTCCTCAACGGATTGCAGGAGGCTTCGTACGGCCAGGTACTGGTGGGAGTTCATGCCGGGAGAGCTCCCGGGGGGTCGCATCGGCAGTCGCGGCAGCGCCCGGGGGCCGGTGCGCGGAAGGCGCGGTCGCAGCCGTCGCAGGTCTGGAGCGGGTGCCGTACGTCCGGGGGCGGGGCCGGGGGCCGGTGCGGGGGCAGGGGTGGCAGCTGGGCGGTGAGGCGGTGGGCCAGGAGAGCTGCCGGCCGGTGCAGGGGTTCTGTGGGCAGGTGCGCGGTCAGGGCGTCTCGTACGTCGCTGGGGGTGAGGTCCCGTTCCAGCCACGCGGCGACTCCGTGGGCCAGGTGTTGCGTGTCCATGGCCGAGAGGAGCAGCCGGGGGTCGTGGCGGCGCAGGGTGGTGAGCAGGTCGGTGTCCTGCTGGAGGAGAGCGGTGGCGGGGTAGCCCGGTTGGGGAACGGCCGGGAGGAGCCTCTTGCGGGGCGGTTGCCGTTTCTTCGGCGGCCCGGGGGCCTGGTCCTCGCCGGTACGGCCGCGATGACCTGGCCGGTTGCAGGAGACCGTGCGGGTGACGATACGGCCGCCGGGGACGCGTTCGCGGGTGCGGCGCAGGTAGCCGTGGGCCTCCAGATCCCGCAGGGCGGCGGCGATCCGGTCCCTGCCCTCGGGGAAGCGGGTCGCGAGGGTCTTGATGTCCACGGGGGCGCCCGCAGGGAGGGACTGGAGGTACAGGGCCAGGCCTCTTGCGACGAGTGAGAGCTCGGGGTGCTGGGCGAGGTGGTTGCCGATCACCGTGAAGCGTTCGGTGTGGCGGGCGTTGTCGTGGAGGAGACCACCCACGCGGGGGTGGTTTTTGCCCGCCGTACGGGACTCGGCGCACGGGGGCGCGCTAGGGTTTTGCGTGTCCATCGGGAAGGGGCTTTCTTCCTTGGTGGTCAGGCCCTCGCATTGGGATGCCAGTCCCGGCGAGGGCCGTTGCATGTCTGCGGTTGTGTTGCGCCGACTGTAGGGCAGGCAACCGGGGCGAAATCCAGCTGAGTTGGTGATGTTCACCCGCCCGGGTGAGCTGCGCCGCGAGGCGGGAGGAAAGGTGGGGCTTGGTCTGGGTTCTTTCTCCCCAGGGTTCTTTGGGAAAGACCGCCCCCACCACCGACGTACGCGTTTCCGGGTGCCGGTGAGAGGTCGATTTTCGCCCACACCGTCTCGAGTGGACGCGTCTCAGCTCGGGCTGCGGCCGCGAACCGTGTCGCGGAAGGCGATCGGGGTCTGGCCGGTGCGCTGGTGGAAGTACTTGTTGAAGTGGGTGGCGCTGGAGAAGCCGAGGCGGTCGGCGATGCGGGCGGCGCTCTGGTCGCTGTGGGCCAGGAGGCGCTTCGCCTCAAGGACCACGCGGCGGTCGATGAACTCCTTGGCGCCCAGGCCGGCCGCGGCGAGGGTGGCGCGCGCCAGGGTGCGGGCCGAGTAGCCGAGCGCCAGCGCGTAGTCCTCGACCCGGCGGGTGCGGGCGAAGTCCCTTTCCACCGCGTCACGGAAGCGCAGATAGGTGGCGTCGGGCTCGGGGACGGGGCTGCCGACGGGTGCGGTCAGGTGGGCCAGGCGCAGGACGAGAACGGCCAGCAGGTGCCGCAGGGCCGCGGTGTGGATCTCCAGAGGCAGGCGGCCTAGGGCCCGGAACTCGGCGGCGAGATGGTCGGCGGCCAGGCGCAGGGCCTGGGCGTCCTCGGGCAGCGGCCGGCGCAAATTCGGCGCGTGCGGGTCCGCCACGAGGGCGCCGGCGGCGGTGGCCTGGTCGAGGAAGTCCTCCCGGAACAGCACCAGGGTGCCCTCGGCGTGGGTGAGATCGCCCCACTGCTGCACCTGGCCGGGGCGGACCCACAGCCATGATCCCGGTTCGAGTGCGTAGGCGGTGAAGTCGACCGTGTGCCAGAGGGTTCCGCCCGTGACGACGATCAGGTGGTGGAAGTCCGGGCGCTGCGGGGCCGTGAGCCGCTCGGCGGGCACGCGCCGGCGCAGCTCGGCGAGGGGCAGTACTTCGACGCCGGCGGGGGTGCCGACGGGCGCCGCGAAGGAGATCTCCGGGACGCCTCGGACAGCATCGTGTCGTTTTTTGACCATCAGCAGTCGTCAGCGTATCGGATTGACCCTGTTCAGCAACTCTACTTTGGAGAGGTCAGCCCCTCCGGCGTCGATGGATGTCGGAAAGCGGCAAGAAATGAGCGGCAAGAGGCCGGAGAGGAGGACGGGGATGTCTGCGGTGGGTCGAGCCGGTCTGACGTACGCCTTCGACGCGTACTGCGCCTGGTGCTACGGCTTCGGCCCCGCCCTGCGGGCCTTCGCCGAGGAGAACGCTCACCGCATTCGGCTCGGCGTCGTCTCGGCCGGCCTCTACACCGGGCCCCGGGCACTGCCGGTCTCGGCCTACCCGGCCCTGTCGGCGGAACGCGGCACCGTCACGCGGCTCACCGGAGTCACCTTCGGCACGGGCTACGACCGTGCCCTGGCGCAGGGCACGACCGTGCTCGACTCCACCGCCGCGGCCGCGGGGCTGGCCGCACTGCGCGCACAGCCCGGTGTCGGCGCCCTGGACGCGGTCGAGGCCCTGCAGCGGGCCTGGTTCGTCGACGGACGCGGCCTGTCCGACCCCGAGGTCTACCGGGACATCGCCGACGACCTCGGCCTGGACGCGGACGCCGTGACCACGGCGTTCGGGGCCCCAGCCGGCCGGGTCAAGGCCCGCGCCGACTTCCGCGCGCTGCGCCGGCTGCGCGTCCTCTCCTACCCGACGCTGCTCCTGGACACCACGCACGGCGCCGACCAGATGGGCGGCGCGGCCTCCACCGCCGCCTCCCTGACCGCCGCACTCGACCAGCGCCTGACCGCGACCGTCCCCCAAGCCCCCTTCCACGATCTGCCCTTGCGAGGAGAACCGTCATGAGCAACGCCAAGAACACCGTCCTGACCGCCGCCGGCGAACTGTTCGGCCAGAAGGACCCGAGCGCGGTGGACCGCTGGGTCGCCGCCGACTACACCCAGCACAGCACCCTGGCCGCCGACGGCCCCGAGGCCCTGCGCCAGTTGGTCGCCGGTCTGCCGGAGGGCTTCCGCTACGAGGGCGCCCGGGTGATCGCCGATGGCGACGTCGTCGCCCTGCACGGCACGTACCACGGCTTCGGGCCCGACCCCCTGGTCGCCTTCGACATCTTCCGCGTCGACGCCGACGGCAAGCTCGCCGAGCACTGGGACGCCCTGACCCCGCAGGTCGAGGACACCGTCTCCGGGCGCTCGCAGACCGACGGCCCCACCGAGGTCACCGTGCCCGGGGAGACCGAGGCCAACCGGGCGCTGGTCGCCGAGTTCGCGCAGAAGGTCCTGGTCGGCGCCGACTACTCGGTGCTCACCGACTACATCTCCACCGAGACCTACGACCAGCACAACCCGGAGGCCGCCGACGGCCTCGACGGCTTCGGCGCCGCCGCCGCGCAGTGGGCCGAGCAGGGCAAGAACCTCGTCTACAAGACCGTCCACAAGGTCATCGCCGAGGGCGAGTTCGTCCTGCTGCAGTCCGAGGGCGAGTTCGGTGTCCCGGTCGCCTACTACGACCTCTTCCGCGTCCGGAACGGCAAGATCGTCGAGCACTGGGACGTCATCTCCCCGATCCCGGCCGAGCTGCCCCACACCAACGGCCTGTTCTGAGATCCCGCACCGCACCGCACCGCTCGCGAGGAGACAGCAGCGGCCAGTGAGCCACCTATGCCGGCCGAACTGCACACCGGCATCCTCGAACCCGCCTGAGGGACCCTCACCCGCCGCCGTGCCGTCACCGATCCATGGGTGAGGCACGGCGGTGCCCCGTCCGGCGGAGCCGTCCCCCTTCGCCCCGCACACCAGCTCACCGCCCGGAGGACCCCGTGCGCCCGACTTCCCTGCCACTCGCCGCCTACCGGGCCGCCGTCGCCCTGGACGAACCGCACGGACCGGCCGCCGACCACGAGGTGAGTCCTGGTCACGCCAGGGACGCCGGCCGCCGGCCGCGCACCGACCACACCCCGGACGCCCGACCCGCCGCCCTCGTGCGCCAAGCGCTCGTCCTGCTGGCCGACGACCCTGCCGCGGTCAGGGCCGGGTTGCGGCCCGGCGCCGCGGACGGGATCGACGACACCGCCGCCCGGCGGCTGCTGCGGGCCGTGCTGACGGTCCGCGAACCGGGTCCGCTGTCCACCGGGGCCGCCCGCGTGCTGGACGCGCTCCTGACCGCCGAACGCCTGGCACGCGGCATCACCGGCGCCGCCGAGCTCCCCACCGTCCGCGACACGCTTCCCCACACCGCCTACCGGGCCGCCGACCGTACGGTGCTGTGGCAGGGCGACCTCACCACCCTCGGCGCGGACGCCGTCGTGAACGCCGCCAACAGCACCCTTCTCGGCTGCTTCAGGCCGATGCACCCGTGCATCGACAACGCCCTCCACTCCGCGGCCGGCCCGCGCCTCCGCCACGACTGCCACACGGTCATGTCCCTCCAGGGCCACCCGGAGCCGACCGGCACCGCCAAGATCACTCGCGGCCACCACCTGCCCGCCCGCTATGTCCTGCATACCGTCGGCCCGATCGTCGACGGCCCAGTGCTCCCCGAGCACCGGCAGGCGCTGGCGGCTTCGTACCGTGCCTGCCTCGACCTTGCCGCCGACGTGGGCGGCATCCGCACCCTCGCGTTCTGCGGCATCAGCACCGGCGTCTTCGGCTATCCCAAGGCGCCCGCCGCCCGCATCGCCCTGGACACCGTGGCCGATTGGCTCGACCACCACCCCGGACGGCTCGACCGGGTGATCTTCAACGTGTACGCGGACGACGACCGTGCCGCCTACGTCATGGCACTGACCGAAGGGACCCAGCCCCGATGACCCAGCCCGCCCTCGACCTGGAAACCGCCGCCGGAACGCTAGGCACCTGGCTCGGCGAGGCCGACCGCGTCCTGATCACCGCCGGGGCCGGACTCAGCGCCGCCGCCGGATACGACTACGGCGACGAGGACCGCTTCCGGGAACTCTTCCCCGCCCTGCACCGCCTCGGCCTGCGTTCCCGCTACATGGTCGGCGTCCCCCTGCCGCCCGAGCTGTGGTGGGGTTACTGGGCCGTCCACATCGACGACATCCGCTTCTCTGCGGAACCCAACCCCCTTTACCAGCAGCTGCGTTCCCTGGTCGGCGACAAGGACCACTGGGTGATGACGTCCAACGTGGACGCCCTGTTCGCCCGGAGCGGCTTCGACCCCGACCGCATCTTCACCCCGCAGGGCGACTACGGCCGCTACCAGTGCACCACCCCCTGCACCCCGACCACCTTCGACAGCCGCCCCGTCGTCGCCCGGCTCCTCGCCACGTACGACCGAGCCACCGGCGCCGTCACCGGCCCCCTGCCCAGGTGCCCGAACTGCGGCGGCGAGGTCGAGATCAACGTCCGCATCGGCCCCGAGTTCGTCGACGACCCCTACCTCCCCGCGGGCCGCCGCCTCCAGGACTGGCTGGGCAGCGCTGCCGACGCCCGCCTGCTCATCCTCGAGTTCGGCGCCGGATTCAACACCCCCGGCGTCATCCGATGGCCCGGTGAAAACCTCACCCGCGGGCTTCCCCACGCACGCCTCGTGCGCGTCAACCCCACCCACCCCGAAACCCCCGACGACCTCGCCGGCCGGACCCTGTCCGTCCCCGCCGGGGCCGGCCACCTGCTCAACGCCCTCACCGTGCCGCACCCGGCACCCGACCCTACGGTGGCACCATGAGCGACCCGCAGAAGAACAAGGCCACGGCTCAGGCGTTCTACGACCTGATGTTCAACCAGTGCCGCCCCGCAGAGGCCATCCACCAGTACGCCGGAGACACCTACATCCAGCACAATCCACATGTCGGCGACGGCAAGCGGGCGTTCATCGACTACTTCGAGCGCATGGCGGCCGAGTACCCGGGCAAACGCGTGGAGGTCAAGCGCGCCTTCTCCGACGGTGACCACGTGATCCTGCACTGCCACCAGACCTGGCCCGACGAGGAGTACGCCGGCATCGACATCTTCCGTTTCGACGCGGACGGCAGAATCGTCGAACACTGGGACGTCCTCCAGGTGGTTCCCCCCACCTCCAAGAACGACAACACCATGTTCTGATCCCTTCACCCACTGCCGGCGGCAGCCGGGTGCGACTCCCCAACGGTCGGCGAGCGCGTCCACGAGTACGAGCCCTCGGCCCGACTCGGCGTCCGGTGCGGGGAGTTCGGTCCGCGGCAGACGGTCGCCCCGGGTGTCCGTGACCTCGATGCGCAGGGTGTCCCCGACGACGTAGACAGCAGCGGCAACGACGGCAGCCCCCGTCTGGCCTTCACCCCCGCCACCTGGACCGCCTTCGTGTCACAGACGTGAGCCCCCGGCCGGTACGACCAGGGGCTCACGTTCAGCTCAGCGCAGCGGGACGTCAGACGTTCACGCCGAAGTCCGTGGCGATGCCGACCAGGCCGGACGCGTAGCCCTGGCCCACCGCGCGGAACTTCCACTCCGCGCCGTTGCGGTACAGCTCGCCGAAGACCATCGCCGTCTCCGTGGCCGCGTCCTCGGAGAGGTCGTAGCGGGCGATCTCGGCGCCGCCGGCCTGGTTGACGATGCGGATGTAGGCGTTGCGGACCTGGCCGAAGTTCTGCGAGCGGTTCTCCGCGTCGTAGATCGAGACCGGGAAGACGATCTTGTCGATGTCGGCCGGGAGTCCGGCCAGGTTGACGTTGATCGCCTCGTCGTCGCCCGCGCCCTCACCGGTGCGGTTGTCACCGGTGTGGACGATGGTCTGGTCCGGGGTCTGCTTGTTGTTGAAGAAGACGAAGTGGGCGTCGGAGTAGACCTTGCCCTGCGTGTTGACCGCGATCGCGGAGGCGTCGAGGTCGAAGTCCGTGCCGGTGGTCGTGCGGACGTCCCAGCCGAGGCCCACGGTGACGGCGGTCAGGCCCGGAGCCTCCTTGGTGAGCGAGACGTTGCCACCCTTGGACAGGCTTACAGCCATGGTTGGGAGTCCTTCCCTCGTTATGTACGGCAGTACGGGCATGAAGCTACAGCTACCCGTATGAACGCCGCGAGGGGTGTCCAAGGTTCCCCCGCGTTTTACTTTCTTTACCAAGCGATATTCGGGTGACGTGGACCGGACAGAGCCGGGAACATGGACCCCATGTCCGGTCCCCACGTCATCCGCGGCTCCGTCTCCCTTCCCGAGGCCGAGCTCATGTGGCGTTTCTCGCGCTCCTCCGGCCCCGGTGGCCAGCACGTCAACACCAGTGACTCCCAGGTGGAGCTGCGGTTCGACCTGGCCCGTACCGAGTCCCTGCCCGACGTGTGGAAGCAGCGGGCGCTCGCGAAGCTGGCCGGACGGCTCGTGGACGGGGTCGTCACCGTCCGCTCCTCCGAGCACCGCTCGCAGTGGCGCAACCGCGAGACCGCGGCCGTACGCCTCGCGGCGCTGCTCGCCGAGGCCACGGCGCCGCCGCCGAAGCCGCGGCGGGCGACCCGGATTCCTCGTGGGATCAACGAGCGGCGGCTGCGGGAGAAGAAGCAGCGGTCGGACACGAAGCGGGGGCGGTCGGGGCGGGACTGGGGGTAACGCCTCCAGGCCGTCGGTCGGGTGCGGCGCCGTCGTGGCTTGTCGCGCAGTTCCCCGCGCCCCTATGGGGGCGCGTCACATTCTCCCCGTCTCATCCGTCAACAGACCGAGAGCTGACGACTGACGAGAGCGGTGACCCATGCGCGACGAGGACTTCCTGGCCGAACGCTTCGAGGCGCACCGGGGGCAGCTGCGGGCGGTGGCGCAGCGGATGCTCGGGTCGGTCGCCGAGGCCGAGGACGCCGTGCAGGAGGCCTGGGTGCGGACGAGCCGGTCGGACACCACACGCGTCGACAACCTCGGGGGCTGGCTGACGACGGTCGTGGGCCGGGTCTGCCTCGACATGCTCCGCTCCCGCAGGTCCCGCGCCGAACAGCCCCTGGAGCCCGAGGTACCGGTTCCGGCCACCGTCCCCGATCCCGAGCAGGACGCCCTCCTCGCCGACTCGGTCGGCAGCGCCCTGCTCGTCGTCCTGGACACCCTCACCCCCGCCGAACGGCTCGCCTTCGTCCTTCACGACCTCTTCGCCGTCCCTTACGACGAGATCGCGGGCGTCATCGGCAAGTCCTCTGCGGCCACCCGTCAGCTGGCCAGCAGGGCGCGGCGCCGGGTGCGGGGCACGCAGGACGTGGACCCCGATCCCGTCACCCCCGCCCGCCGGCGCGAACTGGTCGACGCCTTCCTCGCCGCCGCGAGGGAAGGGGACTTCGAGGGGCTGCTGGAGGTCCTCGACCCGGATGTCGTGGTGCGTACGGAGGCCGGGGTGACGACGGGAGCCCTCGCCGTGGCCAAGGGGGCGAGCGGCTACGGGCGGCACATCGTCGGTGTCGCCGCACCGGCTCTCGTCGAGGGCCGCACCGGTATCGCGCTGCTGCGGGACGGCCGGGTGGAGCGGACGCTCGCGTTCACGTTCGTACACGACCGGATCGCCGTGATCGACATCACCACGGACCCGGCGCGGGTGGCGCGGACGGACGTCACCCTCCTCTAGACGTCACCCTCCTCTAGAGGAGGTCCAGGACTCCCACCGTCTCCTCCTCGCTCAGCTCCCCGGTGCGGCGGAATCCGAGCTTCAGGTAGAACTCCGCCGGGCCGTCGGGGCCCTCGTGCCAGGTGACGTACAACTCCTTCGTGCCCCGGCGGCGCAGCTCCGCGGCGACGGACTCGACGGCGAAACGGCCGTAGCCCCTGCCCTGGGCGTCCGCCGCGATGTTCAGCCGCCACAGGCCGGAGCGTCGCAGGCTGCCGCCGTCGGCGCGCCAGTCGATGTCGAGGAAGGCCATCAGGAAGCCGACCGTGCGGTCACCGTCGACGATCAGGCGGGGCCAGGCGACGCCCGCGGGATGGACGTACGCCTCGGCGAGGGACTGCATCACGGGGGAGACCGCGAATTCCTGCTCGGGCCGGACGCGTATGCCGGTCGCCGTTTCGAAATTCCCGGGTGTGATCTCTTCGAGGCGCGGTGCGAATGTCATCAGGCGACCTTAGGGCGCGCCGGCGGCGCGCCGCCCCTGAATTCATCCCAACTGCCGGTACCGGCCGCGGAAATACGTCAGTGGGCCGCCGTCCGCGCTCGGTACGTCGGCGGTCAGGACGCGGCCGATCACCAGGGTGTGGTCGCCGGCCTCCACGCGCTGTTCGGTGCGGCACTCCAGGGTGGCGAGGGCGCCGCCCACCAGAAGGGCGCCGGTGGCCTTGCCGCGGACGTAGGGGATGTCCTCGAACAGGAGGCGGTCGCTGATGCGGCCCTTCATGGCGAAACGGCCGGCGATGTGGCGCTGGCTCTCGGACAGGACGGACACCGCCCACAGCGGCTGCTCGTCGAGCAGGTCGTCCATCCGGGAGCCCGTACGCAGGCTGACCAGCACCAGAGGCGGGTCCAGGGAGACGGACAGGAACGCCGTCGCCGTCATGCCGACGTCCTCGCCCTTCGGTCCCTCGGCGTCGAGCGGCGGCTCGAACGCGGTCACCAGGACCACGCCCGCGGCCAGCCGGGACATGGCGGCGCGGAACTCGTCGTTGCTCACCCCCACAGCATGCCCGGAAGCGGGCGGAGGGATCATCGGCGCGGTGGCGGCAGGAGTGTTCGGCACGCCGGAAACGCTAATGTCACCTCCGGGCGGACCGCATCGGGCCTTCGGCCGAGGCCGGACCGGGGCCGGACCTAGGTCTACCGGCGGAGATGCGCACGGCGTTCACAAACACCCAAAGTTTGCGTTCAGTAAACGCACAGGGAAAACGCAGAAACCCCACTCAATTGTTCATCTTTCGCTGTGACTTGAGTCACAAGGGGCGCCAATTGTTGACCCTGTGTACCGAGTGGGAAGCGCGCTGTGATTCAGTGGCGGGAAGTACCGACGAAGCCGCACCAACGAAACCGCACTGAAGATACGCCGAAGAGAACCCTTGATTCGCTGCGAGGTCTCGGGGGGAGGGCGAGCAATGGAGAGCGAGTCGGAGCCGTACGTCCGTCTTGCGTCCCTGCGACAGCTGCACGAGGTCATGGCCGACATGAACACGGCCCGCAGCCTGGCCGACACGCTGCAGACCGTCGCGAACGGCGTGGTCACCGCACTCGGCTACGAGCTGGCGTGCGTCAATCTCGTGCGCCCCGACGGGGACCTCGTGGTCGCCGCCTTCGCCGGGAACCAGGCCGCCGAGGCGCTGATCACCGGCCGGGTGGGTTCCCGCGAGTCCTGGGAGCGCCGGCTGAGCATGGGGGAGACCTGGGGCGACCTGGTCTTCATCCCGCACACCGAGGGCTGGATCCTCGACGACGACGACGTCCCGCAGTGGTACACCGACGGCCCCGCACCCCGCTTCGAGGACGAGTGGCACCCCTCCGACCGGCTGTTCGCGCCGATGTACACGCCGGGCGGGCAGGGCGGTGAGCTGATCGGCGTGCTCTCCGTGGACCGGCCGCGCAACGGCCGCAGGCCGGGCGCGTGGGGCCGTGAAGCGCTCCAGATGTACACGTTCCAGGCCGCCATCGCGATCAGCAACGCGCGTCTGCGTGCGAACATGCAGCGCGCGCTGGTCAGGCTCGAAAGGGAACAGCAGGCCCTTCGGGCCAGCGAAGAGAGCTTTCGGCAGGCCTTCGAGTACGCCCCCTCCGGCATGGCCATCGCCGAGATGGGCGGCGACCAGCACGGCCGCATCCTGCGCACCAACGACGCCCTGTGCCGTCTCCTCGGCCGCCCCGCGTCCGCGATGCGCCGCTACGCCTTCTCCGACCTGGTCCACCCCGAGGACATAGGCACCCTGCTGCGCACCTCCGCGGAGGGCGGCCGGGCCGAGCTCCGCCTCGGGCGCCGGGACGGCACCTACGTCTGGGTGTCCCTGCGCAACTCGGTGGTCGCCGACGCCGCCGACGGCCCGCGTTTCCTGCTCACCCACGTCGAGGACATCGAGGAGCGCAAGCGCCGGGAGCTCCAGCTCGCCCACCGCGCCTCCCACGACTCCCTGACCGGCCTGCCGAACTCCGCCGAGCTGCGCGCGCGGCTGTCCTCCCGGCTCTGTCAGCGCCCCACCCACACCGGCGCCCTGGAGCCGGTCGACTCCGCCTTCGGCCACCCGGCCTTCGACGCGGGCGGCCACGGCTTCGACTTCCGGCAGGGCGGCACCGAGGCGTTCGCCGCCTTCGACCACCATGTGCACACCGTCGCCCCCGAGGGGGAGCGCGACGACGGCACCAAGGGGCTCGCGGTGCTCTTCTGCGACCTCGACGGCTTCAAGTCGATCAACGACCGGTTCGGCCACAACGCGGGCGACGCGGTACTCATCGAGGTCGCCCGGCGGCTGTCCCAGTGCGTCCGCGACGGCGACACCGTGGCCCGGCTCGGCGGCGACGAGTTCGTGATCCTCGCCGACGGCCTCGGCAAGGCCGACGCGGCGGACCTCGCGGTACGCCTGCGCAACGAGATCATCCAGCCCATCCGGGCCGAGGGACGGGCCGTCCGGGTCGGTGCCAGCTTCGGCATCGGCTGGGCGCACTGCGGCATGACCGCGGACGAGGTGTTGAAGTCCGCCGACGAGCGGATGTACGTCGAGAAACGATCTCGTCCCAAACAACACAGACGCGCGGGCTGATGCCCAGGTCAGCGAGCTGATGCGATCCGAGTCACCCGTTTGGGCCATCAGGAGCGGGTAGGCTCGCCATTCTGACTCCACGTATCGCATCTGATCCGCAGACCTGTTGAGGAGTACCAAGGGATGACGTCCGGCAACAACGGCGCGAGCACGCCCGAGGACGAAGACCCGTTCGGCTACCTCTACGCCGACGGCCAGGCCAATGGGGCCCAGCCGCCCTCCGGCGGCGGCTACGGCTACGGCTACCCGAACTCCGTCAACCGATCACGCTCGGTCGGCCAGCGCCAGTACGGCCAGCAGCAGGCGCAGGCCGCGCCGACCGCCGCGTACGGCCAGGTCCCGCAGCAGCAGGGCCCGAGTGGCTACAACCAGCCCGCCGCCCACTACGCCGCCCCCGAGACCTTGCCGGGCGGCGCCCCCACCAGCCAGCAGCCCATGCCGGGCTACAACGCCGGCGGCGGCCGCCGGAGCGGGGGCCCCAACACCAAGGGGCTGCTGATCGGCGCGATCGCGGTGGTCGCCGCGGTGGTCATCGGCATCGGCATCGCGATGGCGGGCGGCGACGACAAGAAGGACGACAGCGGCAACGACGCGGCGGCGAGCCCGAGCACGTCCCAGAGCTCGCAGCCGAGTCCGTCGGGCAGCGACGAGGCGAGCGAGGCCGACCTCCCGGCGATCGACGCCAAGGTGCTGAACCTCGGCACCGGGGTGACGACAGCCTCCGACATCCAGGGCGCCGCCTCCGACGGCGGTGTCTATGTCACCGGCCTCGACCAGGTCGGCCGCTCGGTCACCTGGACGGTCAACGGCATTCCCAAGGACGGCCTCTACACCCTCTTCGCGCGCTACAGCGCGGTCAACGAGGACCAGTCGATGACGCTCACCGTCAACGGCAAGAAGTTCGGCAGCCCGCTGAACCTCGGCAACTTCGCAAAGATCAGCGACGGCGACTTCTCCAAGGGCTGGACGAAGACCTACGCGTGGCCCTCCCTGAACAAGGGCACCAACACGCTCTCCATCTCCTGCGAGAACGGCGACAAGTGCAACGTCCTGCTGGACCAGCTGTGGCTGAAAGCAGGTCAGGTGAAGAAATGACCCCGGTTCGGGTCACTTCTCCGCCAGCACCCTCCGCGCTCTCTGGACCATGAGCTTCTGGCTCTCCGAAAGGTGAGTCAGAGCGGACTGCCTCCGCTCGATCATCTTCTTCTGGATCGCGGACTCGACCGCGATCCAGGTCTGTGGAAGACGCACCTCGAATTTGCAGGTGACATCAGCTACGGCGACCGAGCGCTCTCTCTTCGAGTAATTGGCGTCAGCGAACTCCGGGTCATCGGCGACTTTCATCGGCGACTCGTAGGTGTACCCCGCGCGCTTCATGCACCGGGACCAGTCGGAGAAGGCCGCGCTGACACGCGAATCCTGCAGCGACCTCTTGTAGCTGTCGATGTCTATCTGCTGAGCCACCGCTATGCCGGGCTCTTTGTCGTGGTCTTTGTAGATCGCGTCCCGGGACTCAGCATTGCACCCGCCTTCCGGTACGGCGTGCCCTTTGTACGTTTTCAGCGCTTTGCCGGCGGAAGTGCGGCCGGAAAGCAGCATTGCCTGGGTCTCGTTCGGCCTGGGCAGGGACGCCGTGCTGGACGGGGTGTCGGGTGACTGGTAGCCGTACCGCTTCGCCGACTCCATATCCACGATTCCGTACCGTCTGCTGGGTTCCACCGCGGCGGACGCGTCCGGTACCTCGCGGGGAGGAAGATCCGACGAGCTCAGGCGCCGCACACAGGTTTCCTGGAGCCTGATCTGCGCCCGGTCGAGGAGGACCTGCTGCTCTCGGGTCAGGGAGTACGCGGCCAGCGGGAGGGAGAGGACAAAGTCCTTGGCCGGTGTCCCGGAGGGCGCGGGGGCCAGCGTGCGTTCCGCTGGGGCGCCGGTCTCCCGCGCCGGGGAATCCGTGTCGTTCAGGGAGCGGACGAGGGGGACGGAGACCGAGACGGCCAGTGCGGTGGCACCGGCCGTCACGAGGAGTGCTGTTGATCGCTTCATGGGCACGCGTCTCTTCTCTGGCCGGGGTTCTTCCTTCCGGAGAAAGGAAGAACCACGGCGGTCTGGTGTGTCAGCGGGTGACGGTCACCAGTTGAAGCAGTTGCTCGGGTGGTTGGCCTGGTAGGTACCGAGGACCTGCTTCACCGAGGCGTTCTCGTTGTACGTGCGGACGAGCTTCGGCCCTTCCTTGATGCCGAGCTCGGAGGACATGAAGCGGTCGCAGGGGCCGCCGTAGCCGCTGTAGTAGAACACCGTCATGGACGAGGGATAGAAACTGTCGTCGGCGCGCATCTTGGCGGAGGCGGCATTGTTCTTGACCGGCAGACCCTTACCCGCCCCTGCGTAGGGATAGGTGTAGCCGTCCAGGTTGGATATGCTGCCGCCGCCGATCAGGATGTGCGACCCTTCATACGCGCTGTTGTAGTAGAGCCAGATGCAGGGTCGGTCGGTATAACAGGTTCCGGTTACCGCGGCGGATGCCGGAGCCGCGTTGAGAACCCCTGCACCCGCGATCAGTGCGGCCGTCCCCAGGATTGTGCCGAAAACGCGAGATTTACCCACTGTTCCCCTTGATGCCCAGTGTCAAAGTTGGTTTGCCGCGTTGACCATACCGGTCGGACTTCCATTTGCGTCAACATTTTCAGGGGGGTGACAATGTCGACGTTTAAGCAGCGCTGACGTCTGTCGTGACTTCTACTCGCCCGACCAGTTCGTCGAACACATCCCGGTCGAACTCCCCCGCCACCGGGGCCCGCACGGTCGCCGCGGACAACGCGACCGCTCGGGTCAGGCGGTCCGGCCAGGGGAGGTGCTCCACCAGGGCCGACAGCAGACCCGCGACCACCGCGTCGCCCGCGCCCGTCGGATTGCCCCTGATGCGGGTCGGCGGGGTGGCACGCCAGCGGCCCTCCGGGGTGGCCGCGAGCAGGCCCTCCTTGCCCAGGGAAGCCACGACGGCAAGGGCGCCCCGCCGCCGCGCGTCCCGCGTCGCGCGCAACGGCTCGTGGGAGCCGGTCAGTTCCGCCAGTTCGTCGGCGTTCGGCTTGAGGATGTCGGGGCGGGCGGCGACCCCGCGGCGCAGTGCCTCTCCGCTGGTGTCGAGGAGGACCGGGACCCCGGCGGCCTTCGCCGTGCGGATCAGGCCCGCGTACGCCCCCACCGGCACCCCCGGTGGCAGGCTGCCGCACAGGGCCACCGCCGAGACGGACGGGACGAGATCCGCGTACGTCTCCTGGAAGGCCGACCACTCCGCGGGCGTCACCGTCGGACCAGGTTCGTTGAACTGGGTGGTGTCGCCGGAGCGTTCGTCCACGACGGCGACCGTGCGCCGGGTCGGTCCGGTCACCGGGACGAGCGCGTCCACCAGGCCCGGTACGGCCGTGAGTCGGTCCTGGACGATGCGGCCCGTGGCGCCGCCCGTGAAGCCGGTGACCGTCACCTCGTGGCCGAGCGCGGCCAGCACCCGGGCCACGTTCAGGCCCTTGCCGCCGGGGCGTTCGACGACCTCGGTGACCCGGTGACTGGTGTGCGGCCGCAGCGACGGTACGCGATAGGTGATGTCGAGAGCGGTGTTCAGTGTGACCGTGAGGATCACCTGGCCGACCTCCCACGTGTCCCCCGACGACAGAATGTGCCCGTCCAGTCTCCCAGGACCGTCCCGGCCCCAACAGCGGGACACATCACCCCAGTTGGGGAGCGACCACCCATTCCCCCCGGCGCATGACGCCCTTGAGGTCGAATTGATGGTCGAGGAGGACCAGGTCGGCGTCCTTGCCGGGCTCCAGCGAGCCGATGCGGTCGGACATGCCGAGGAGCCGGGCCGGGTTGGCGGAGATCGCCGCGACGACGTCCTCGACCGGGAGCCGGTCGATGGTCACCGCCCGCTTGAAGGCGCGGTCCAGGGTGAGTGTCGAGCCGGCGATCGAGCCGCCCTCCACGAGCCGGGCGACTCCCTCGCTGACCTCCACCTCCAGGGGGCCGAGCAGATAACGCCCGTCACCGAAGCCGGCCGCGTCCATGGCGTCCGTGATGAGGGCGACCCGGGCTGCTCCCGCGTGGTGGAACGCCAGTTGCAGCGCGGCCGGGTGCAGGTGCGTGCCGTCGTCGATGAGCTCGACCGTGATCCGCTCGTCCTCCAGGAGTGCGGTGATCGGGCCGGGGGTGCGGTGGCCGAGGGGCGGCATCGCGTTGAAGAGGTGGGTCGCGACGGTGGCGCCCGCCTCGATCGCCTCGACGGTCTGCTCGTAGGTCGCGTCCGTGTGACCGACCGCCGCGATGACTCCGTGTTCGGCGAGGAGCCGTACGGAGTCGATGCCGCCGGGGAGTTCGGTGGCGAGGGTGAGCATCCTCGCCTGCCCGCGCGCCGCGTCGATCAGCTTGCGGACCTCCGCCGGGTCGGGGTGGCGCAGGAGTTCCTCCGAGTGCGCGCCCTTGCGGCACGGGGAGATGAACGGCCCTTCGAAGTGGACGCCGGCGATGTCGCCCTGCTCGGCGAGCTCGCTCAGCAGACCGGCTCGCTGGGCGAGGAAGTCCATGTCGCCGGTGACGGTGGAGGCGACGAGGGTGGTGGTGCCGTGGTCGCGGTGGGTGCGGACGCCCTTGAGTACGTCGTCGACGGTGCCCGAGGTGAAGGAGGCTCCGCCGCCGCCGTGGTTGTGGAGGTCGACGAAGCCTGGGACCAGCCAGTTTCCGGTGACGTCGAGGACCTGGGCGTTCTCGGGGGCGGTACCGGTGATGCGCGTGCCCTCGATGACGACTTGGCCGTTCCTGACCGTTCCCGTGGGCAGGACCACGTGGGCGCCGGAGAGCACCAGGGGGGTTCCGGCCGGTGCGGGGTGCGGGTGCGTTGTGGCTGGTCGCGCAGTTCCCCGCGCCCCTGGGGCGGTTGCCATCAGCGAGTTGCCTCCGAACTGTTCGTCTTGTCGAGGAGATCCCAGGCCAGGAGGCCGGCACCGAGGCAGCCCGCCGTGTCGCCCAGGGCCGCCGGGACGATGGTCGGGAGTTTCTGGAAGGTGATCCGGCTTCGGACCGCTTCCCTGAGCGGTGTGAACAAGGTTTCCCCCGCCTCTGCCAGGCCGCCACCGATGATCAGGGTGCGGGGGTCCAGGAGGGTGAGGGCGGTGACCAGGCCGTCGGCCAGGGCGTCCACGGCGTGCTGCCAGATCTCGCGGGCCCTCGGGTCCTCGGCTTCCACCGCCTTCGCGCAGTCCGCCGCGTCCGCCTCCGGGTTCCCGGTGATCGAGGCCCAGGCCTCGCTGACGGCCGCCGCGGAGGCGTACCGCTCCAGGCAGCCCCGCTGGCCGCACGGGCAGGGCGCGCCGTCCGGGCGTACGGCGATGTGGCCGATCTCGCCCGCGAATCCGTGGGCGCCCGCCTCCACCCGGCCCGCGATGCCGATCGCGCCCGCGATGCCGGTCCCCAGGGCGACGAAGAGGAAGCGGTCGGTGCCCTGGCCGGCTCCGATGCGGCCCTCGGCGAGGCCGCCGGTGCGGACGTCGTGGCCGAGGGCGACCGGGACACCACCGAGGCGGGCGGTGAGCAGGTCACGCAGGGGGACGTCCCGCCAGCCCAGGTTGGCGGCGTAGGCCGCGATGCCCCGGTCCTCGTCGACGATGCCGGGGACGGCGACACCGGCCGCGGCGGCGGGGACGCCGAGGTGCTCGGTGCCGTACGCGCGCAGCTCGGCGGCGAAGTCGAGGATGCCGTCGACGACCGCGTCCGGTCCGCGCTCGCGGCCGGTGGCCCGGCGGGCCCGGTGCAGGAGCTCGCCGCCCGCGCCGACCAAGGCCGCCTTCATCCCGGTGCCGCCCACGTCGAGGGCGATGACATGTCTCACGGGGAACAGTGTGACCCGTTGACCCGCAAGAGGTCTAGTCCACTTACGTGGTGTAGACCTTAGTTCCGAGATATGTATGACTTTTCGAAAGCTTTCGAGTGTGAGTGTGGGGCGGTTGTCGGTGCGGCGGCGTAGGACGGGAACGATCGCGGCGGTGTCCGCACTGGGTATGACGGCGGTCCTCGGCGGCTGCGGGCTGGGCGGAGGATCGGACGAGGTGACGCTGAAGCTGGTCGCCGCCGACTACGGCGACAGCTCGGCCAACAGCTCCCAGAAGTACTGGGACAAGCTCGTCAAGGAGTACGAGGCCCAGCACCCCGGCGTGAAGATCGACGTCAGCGTGTACTCCTGGACCGACGTCGACCGCAAGGTCAAGGAGCTGGTCGACGCGGGGAAGGCGCCCGACATGGCGCAGATCGGCGCCTACGCCGACTACGCGGACAAGGGGCTGCTGTACAAGGCCGACGAGCTGCTCGGCATCCGGGAGCAGGCCGACTTCGTGTCGCAGCTCGCCTCCGCCGGGCGGATCAACGGCATGCAGTACGGGATGCCGTTCGCCGCGTCGACCCGGCTGCTCTTCTACAACAAGGCCCTCTTCGCCGGCGCCGGGCTCACCCCGCCGACGACGTGGAAGCAGCTGGCCGCGGACGCCGAGGCGCTCAAGGCGGACGGGGTGAAGTACCCGTACGCGCTGCCGCTCGGCCCCGAGGAGGCGCAGGCCGAGACCATGCAGTGGCTGCTGAGCGGGGGCGGCGGCTACGTCGACTCCATGGGCACGTACGGCATCGATTCCGAGGAGAACGTCGCGACGCTGAACTGGCTCAAGGACGACCTCGTCGGCAAGGGGCTGACCGGTCCCGTCGCGCCCGAGAACCTGAACCGGGCCGCCGCGTTCTCGGCGTTCGCCGCGGGGGACGTCGGGATGCTCAACGGGCACCCCTCGCTGATGAAGATCGCCGCCGCGAAGGGGGTGAAGTTCGGGATGGTGCCCATGCCCGGCGCCGAGGGGAGGACCAAGAACTCCATGGGCGTCGCCGACTGGATGATGAGCTTCCGGCAGAACGGGCACGCCGAACAGGTGGGGGACTTCCTCGACTTCGTCTACAGCGAGAAGAACGTGCTCGCGTTCTCGCGGGAGTACGACCTGCTGCCGGTGACCAACTCCGCGTCCGGGGCCATGAGCGGGGACTCTCAGGACGCCGACCTCAAGCCCTTCCTGAACGCGCTGCCCAGCTCGGAGCTGCCGCCGGTGGACAAGACGTCCTGGGCCGCGGTCAGCGCGGCCGTGAAGAAGCGGATCGGCTCCGCGGTGAGCTCCGACGGGAGCCCCGCCGAGGTGCTGCGCGCCCTGCAGCTGACCGCGCAGAAGGCGGAGTAGGCGCTGTCAGTGGCGGGCGTTACGGTTCCGGGCATGGAGCATGCGGAACTCGACCGCCGGGAGCGGGACATCCTCGCGCTGGAGCGCCGCTCCTTCGCGGGGCCCGGCGCGAAGGAGCGGGCGATCCGCGAGGAACTGGGCCTCGCGCCGGTCCGCTACTACCAGCTGCTCAACGCCCTGCTGGACGACGAGCGCGCGCTGGCCTTCGACCCGGTGACGGTGAACCGGCTGCGCAGAGTGCGGGAGACGCGGCGGGCGGAGCGCTGAGGATCAGGTGAGTCGCTCCGCCAGGTCCCGCAGCAGGCCCACCACACCGGCCGGGCCGTCCACCACCAGGTCGGCCCGCTTCCGCAGTTCCGTCACCTCGTCGCTGCCGCTGCACACCAGGAGGCCGGGGGTACCGGCGGCGCGCAGGTCGTCGACCGCGGAGAAGGCGGGCAGGTCGCCCAGGTCGTCGCCGGCGTAGAGGACGGAGGCGGCGGACAGCTCGCGGACATGGGTCAGCAGGGCCACGCCCTTGTCCATGCCCGGCGGGCGCAGTTCCAGGACCAGCCGGCCCGGTTCGACGATCAGGCCGTGGTGGGTGGCCAGCTCGGTGAGCGGGACGCGGAGGGCGTCGAAGACGGCCTGGGGGTCCGGGGCCCGGCGGGTGTGGACCGCCACCGCCCGGCCGCCCTTCTCCTCGATCCAGGCGCCGGTCCCGTCGAGAAGCGCCGGCAGCTCGGCACGGACCGCGGCCACGCCCGGGTGCGGCTCGGGCGCCGTGACCTCGCCGGTCGTCGCGTCCCAGCGTTCGGCGCCGTAGTGGCCCAGGACCGTCAGGTGTTCCAGGCCGGGGACGCCCGCGAAGCCGCCGTAGCGGACCGCGATCTCGGCCGGGCGGCCGGTGATCACCGCCACGGAGGCCACCTTCGGCGCCAGGGCGGCGAGGACCGCCACCGCCTCGGGGTGCGCCCGCGCCTGCTCCGGATCGGCCACGATCGGCGCCAGCGTCCCGTCGAAGTCGAGGCCGATCACCGCGCGGCTCGGCTCCGCGAGGAGTGCGCGCAGGCCCTCCTGACCGGCGGGGGTGGTGGGCGTTGGAAGGTTCATGCTCATCCGTTCAGCGCGTTCAGCTGCTCCAGGAACCACTGCGCAGGCGGGAGCGCCGTCGCCGCCGCGGCGAGCCGCTTCGCGCGTTCGGCGCGTTCGTGGGCCGGCATCGTCAGGGCCTCGTGCAGGGCCGCCGCCGTCTGCTCCACGTCGAACGGGTTCACCACGATCGCGTCGTCACCCAGCTCCTCGTACGCCCCGGCCTCCCGCGACAGCACCAGCGCGCACCCCACGTCGGAGACCACCGGCACCTCCTTCGCGACCAGGTTCATGCCGTCCCGGATGGGGTTGACCAGCGCCACGTCCGCCAGCCGGTACGCGGCGAGGGAGCGCGCGAAGTCGTCCTTCAGATTCAGCAGGACCGGGGTCCAGCCAGGTGTGCCGAACGTGTCGTTGATCTCCTCGGCCACCCGCCGCACCTCGGCCGTGTAGTCCCGGTACACCGCCAGGTCCTGCCGCGACGGATACGCGAACGCCACGTGCACGACCCGCTCCCGCCACTCCGGCCGCGACTCCAGCAGCCGCCGGTAGGCGAGCAGCCCGCGCACGATGTTCTTGGACAGCTCGGTCCGGTCCACCCGCACGATCGTCTTCCGGCCCGCGCCGATCTCCTCGCGCAGGGCGACGATCCGCTCCTCGACGTCGGCCTCGTGGGAGCGGGCGCGCAGGAAGTCCGCGTCCGCGCCAAGACCGTGCACCCCGATCCGGGTCTCGCCGAGCCCGTCCGCGAGCTCCGTGGAGCAGGCCGTGAAGGCGTCCGCCCAGCGCCGGGTGAGGAAGCCGAGCCGGTCGGCGCCCAGCATGCCCCGCAGGACCTGGCCCGCGATGTCGTCCGGCAGCATCCGGAAGTAGTCCACCGGCGCCCACGGCGTGTGCGAGAAGTGGGCGATGCGCAGGTCGGGGCGGAGCTCGCGGAGCATCCCCGGCACCAGGCACAGGTGGTAGTCCTGCACCAGGACCGCCGCCCCCTCGGCCGCCTCCTCCGCGAGCGCCTCGGCGAAGGCGCGGTTGTACGTCTCGTACGACGCCCACTGCCGCCGGAACTCCGCGTCGAAGGCCGGCTCCAGCGGGGTCTGGTACAGCAGGTGGTGGACGAACCACAACACCGAGTTCGCGATGCCGTTGTAGGCGTCGGCGTGCACGTCGGCCGGGATGTCGAGCATGCGGACCCCCGGCTCGCCGACCCCGCGCCGGACCGCCTCGCGGTCGCCGTCGCCGAGCGCCGAGCACACCCACAGGGAGTCCGCGCCGGAGCCGATCGCCGACAGGCCCGAGACCAGCCCGCCGCCACCGCGTTTGGCATGCAGCGAGCCGTCCTCGCGCACTTCGTACGAGACCGGGCCGCGGTTGGACGCGACCAGCACCTGAGCAGCACTGTTGGTTGACGCCATACGCCTCAACCTAGCCCGGCCCCCAAACGCTCAAACGTACGGTTGCGCACTTCCGTGCGGTTACGCGACCTTCCGCTGCGCGTACTCCGCGATCTCCACCATCGGCGGCCGCTCCTCCGTGTCCACGGAGTACGTACGCGGCTCGAAGCCGTCCCGGCCCCGCTCGAACTGGGTGAGAGCGGGCCGGATCATGTGACCGCGGGCCAGCCGGAGCTGCGCGGTGCGGTAGATCGCGGCGGACATCCGGCCCAGGGCCTGCCCGTCCTGGTGACGGTGCTTGCGCACCCCGACATCGACCTGGGCGAGCGCGTTCAGCCCGACCAGGTGCAGGGCGTCGACCAGCATGCCCAGCTCGACGCCGTAGCCGACGGGGAACGGCAGCTGCTCCAGCAGCGAACGCCGGGCCGCGTACTCACCGCCCAGCGGCTGTACGAAACCGGCCAGCTGCGGCCAGTGCATGTTCAGCAGCGGGCGCGCCATGAGCTCGGTGACCCGGCCGCCCTGCCCGGCGGCGCCGCCCAGGGGACGGTCGTACATGCCCTTGACCAGGTCGACCTCGGGGTCGGTGAGCAGCGGGCCCACGATGCCGGCGACGAAGTCCGAGGAGAACTCCTTCAGGTCGGCGTCGATGAAACAGACGATGTCCCCGCTGGTGACGAGCAGGGAACGCCACAGGACCTCGCCCTTGCCGGGCACGGCCGGTATACGCGGGAGGATGTCGTCACGGTGGACGACCCGCGCGCCGGCCGCCTCGGCGACCTCGGACGTACGGTCGGTCGATCCCGAGTCGACGACGACGATCTCGTCGACGAGCGGGACCTGCTGCATGAGGTCATGACGGATCACGGCGACGATGTCACCGACCGTCTCCTCCTCGTTGAGCGCGGGCAGGACGACACTGACGGTCCGCCCCGTGCTCCGCTTCGCGGCCATGATCCGGTGGAGTGGGCGATCGCTCGCGGACCAGGAACGGGTGGCCAGCCAGCGCTCGACTTCGTTCAGCACAGTGCGCGGCTCCTCTGCGTGTGATCTGCGTGTGATCCATCTCGCCGTTCGGACGACTCTCTCAACTGTCCTGGCCTTCGGTTACAGTCTTGAACAACGCGGGTGACCATCGCATGTCCTGGGTGGCCCGCCGTTCACAACTTCATACCGCTCATCCAGAGGGGCAGAGGGATACGGCCCGATGAAGCCCCGGCAACCCTCCAGTCGGTTCTCGTAGCGATCGCTGACGATCGTCTCCGCGAGGCTCCCGACTCGGGAAGGTGCCAAATCCGTCTCACGGCGAGATGCGTCGTGAGGAAGATGAGGAGAAAGGGCCTCGCCTCCATGGCTGCGCAGACAGTTGCAAGCACCACGAACTCCGTCGATCTGGGTCCCGCCGCGGCACTGAGCTGCCGCGAATGCGGCCACCGCGTCCCGCTCGGCCCGGTCTTCGCCTGTGAGGAGTGTTTCGGCCCGCTCGAGATCGCCTACGACTTCTCGGCCTACGACACCGAGGACCTCCGCAAGCGCATCGAGGCGGGACCCGCGAACATCTGGCGCTACGCCCCGCTGCTGCCCGTCCCCGCGGACGTGGCGGACAAGCCCAACATCAACCCCGGCTGGACCCAGCTCGTCAAGGCCGACAACCTCGCCCGCGAGCTCGGCGTGACCGGCGGCCTGTACATCAAGGACGACTCCGGCAACCCGACGCACTCCTTCAAGGACCGCGTCGTCGCGCAGGCCATCGAGGCCGCGCGCGCCTTCAACTTCACCACCCTCTCCTGCTCCTCCACCGGCAACCTCGCCGGTGCGGTGGGTGCCGCGGCCGCCCGGGCCGGCTTCCGTTCCTGCGTGTTCATCCCGCACGACCTGGAGCAGGCCAAGGTCGTCATGGCCGCGGTCTACGGCGGCGAGCTGGTCGGCATCGAGGGCAACTACGACGACGTGAACCGCTTCTGCTCCGAGCTGATCGGCGACCCGGCCGGCGAGGGCTGGGGCTTCGTCAACGTCAACCTGCGGCCGTACTACGCGGAGGGGTCCAAGACCCTGGCGTACGAGATCTGCGAGCAGCTCGGCTGGCAGCTCCCCGACCAGCTGGTCGTGCCGATCGCCTCCGGTTCGCAGCTCACGAAGATCGACAAGGGTCTGCAGGAGCTGATCAAGCTCGGGCTCGTCGAGGACAGGCCGTACAAGATCTTCGGCGCGCAGGCCGAGGGGTGCTCGCCGGTGTCGGTGGCGTACAAGGCCGGGCACGACGTGGTCCGCCCCCAGAAGCCGAACACCATCGCCAAGTCGCTCGCCATCGGCAACCCGGCGGACGGCCCGTACGTGCTGGACATCGCGCGCCGTACCGGCGGTGCGGTGGAGGACGTGAACGACGAGCAGGTCGTGGACGCGATCAAGCTGCTGGCGCGGACCGAGGGCATCTTCGCGGAGACCGCGGGTGGCGTGACGGTGGGGGTGACCCGCAAGCTGATCGAGAACGGTGTCCTCGACCCGACGAAGACCACGGTGGTGCTGAACACCGGCGACGGTCTCAAGACCCTGGACGCGGTGGCCGGTACCGGGCTCACCGCCACGATTCGTCCGAACCTGGACTCTTTCCGAGAGGCTGGCCTCGCATGAGCGTCAACGTCCGCATCCCCACCATCCTGCGCACCTACACCGGCGGCAAGGCCGAGGTGCAGGCCGAGGGTGGGACCCTCGCCGAGGTCATCGCCGATCTGGAGAAGAACCACACCGGTATCGCGGCGCGTGTTCTCGACGACCAGGGCAAGCTGCGGCGGTTCGTGAACGTGTACGTGAACGACGACGATGTGCGGTTCGAGCAGGGGCTGGAGACGGCGACGCCCGACGGGGCCGGAGTCTCCATCATCCCGGCGGTTGCCGGCGGGTGACCATATGACTGGTCATTACCTTCGGTAACAGTAATTACCGAGTGTTCATCCGATTGCCCCCTCCGCGAGAGAAGCGGAGGGGGCAATTCTCTATGGTTGAGCGCGGTACAGTTGGGGAAGCTGCTGCTTCCTGCATGCCGGACGCATATGAGTTCCGACTTCGGATGCGACGAGAAGTAGCCAAAGTGTGTGGGTTCTTTGCGCCTTATGCTCCTTTTGTGGGGCCCGACTTGCCCCGGATTCGGGCGAATTCTCACTACATTCCGGACCCCTTCCGTCCAGAATTCTCGTCCGATTGACCTGTTGCAGACGGCAGTTGGACAGATACATTCAGCCGCGGTCGACGCGTTCCGGCGCACGCCCCCAACCATGTGGGGGGTGAGGTCTGACCCGGATCCATGAAGTGTGGATCCGTGCAAGGGCCAGTAATAGGGGAGTTAGGCATGGCTCAGGGCACCGTCAAGTGGTTCAACGCGGAGAAGGGGTACGGCTTCATCGCGGTCGACGGTGGTGCGGATGTATTCGTCCACTACAGCGCGATTCAGATGGACGGCTACCGCACCCTTGAAGAGGGCCAGCGGGTCGAGTTCGAGATCTCGCAAGGTCAGAAGGGGCCGCAGGCGGACATGGTTCGTCTCGCGACTGGCTGAAGCACGCGCCGGGTAACAACAGCGTCGTTCTTCGTTCTTCTTCGAAGGGCTCGTACCCCATGGGGAGTCATGGGTACGGGCCCTTCGGCATGTGCATGTGCCTCCGGCGGTTGGGCGGGTTCGGGTTCGTGTGCGGGTTCGCTGGGGGCGGGCGTTTTGCGCAGTTCCCCGCGCCCCTGGATGCCTGCGGCGGCCTGTGTGGCTCCGGTGGGGGCTTGGGTAACGCGTGCTCTGTAACGGACGCCGGCCGCTGCGGGCGGACACCCCCGCCCCGTCCCCTGCCCGCCGTACGCGGCTTGCGGGCCGTGGTCTGCCTGCCTCTCTGGCCGGCGAACCGGGGCCCGATACCCGAGAGGCGCTTGCACTCGACCATGCCGAGTGCTAATCATTGGCGTTAGCACTCTGAAGGTGAGAGTGACAAAGATGGACCGGGTCGGTGAGGCCCGCAGGCCTAGTGGGGCAAGGATCCACGGGCCGGCGAGCCGTCCGTCGCGGGCGCGGGCGCGGTCCGAAGGAATCACCCCCAGTCCTGGAGGGACCACTTCACATGGCCAAGATCATCGCGTTCGACGAGGAGGCGCGGCGCGGCCTCGAGCGCGGCATGAACCAGCTCGCGGACGCCGTCAAGGTGACGCTCGGCCCCAAGGGCCGCAACGTCGTCCTCGAGAAGAAGTGGGGCGCCCCCACGATCACCAACGATGGTGTTTCCATCGCCAAGGAGATCGAGCTCGAGGACCCGTACGAGAAGATCGGCGCCGAGCTGGTCAAGGAAGTCGCCAAGAAGACGGACGACGTCGCCGGTGACGGTACGACCACCGCGACCGTGCTAGCCCAGGCCCTGGTCAAGGAAGGCCTGCGCAACGTAGCCGCCGGCGCCAACCCCATGGCCCTCAAGCGCGGTATCGAGAAGGCCGTCGAGGCCGTCTCCGCCGCCCTGCTCGAGCAGGCCAAGGATGTCGAGACCAAGGAGCAGATCGCCTCCACGGCCTCCATCTCCGCCGCCGACACCCAGATCGGCGAGCTCATCGCCGAGGCGATGGACAAGGTCGGCAAGGAAGGCGTCATCACCGTCGAGGAGTCCCAGACCTTCGGTCTGGAGCTGGAGCTCACCGAGGGTATGCGCTTCGACAAGGGCTACATCTCGGCGTACTTCGCCACCGACATGGAGCGGATGGAGGCGTCGCTCGACGACCCGTACATCCTCATCGCCAACTCCAAGATCGGCTCCGTCAAGGACCTGCTCCCGCTCCTGGAGAAGGTCATGCAGTCGGGCAAGCCGCTGCTGATCATCGCCGAGGACGTCGAGGGCGAGGCCCTGTCGACCCTGGTCGTCAACAAGATCCGCGGCACCTTCAAGTCCGTCGCCGTCAAGGCCCCGGGCTTCGGTGACCGCCGCAAGGCCATGCTCGGCGACATCGCCATCCTCACGGGCGGCGAGGTCATCTCCGAGGAGGTCGGCCTCAAGCTGGAGAACGCGACCCTGGACCTCCTGGGCCGCGCCCGCAAGGTCGTCATCACCAAGGACGAGACCACCATCGTCGACGGTGCCGGTTCGTCCGACCAGGTCAACGGCCGCGTCAACCAGATCCGCGCCGAGATCGAGAACAGCGACTCGGACTACGACCGCGAGAAGCTCCAGGAGCGCCTGGCGAAGCTCGCCGGTGGCGTCGCCGTCATCAAGGCCGGTGCCGCGACCGAGGTCGAGCTCAAGGAGCGCAAGCACCGCATCGAGGACGCCGTTCGCAACGCGAAGGCGGCCGTCGAGGAGGGCATCGTCGCCGGCGGTGGCGTGGCCCTCATCCAGGCCTCCTCGGTCTTCGAGAAGCTGGACCTGGAGGGTGACGAGCTGACCGGCGCCAACGCCGTGAAGCTCGCGCTGGAGGCCCCGCTGAAGCAGATCGCCGTCAACGGTGGTCTCGAGGGTGGCGTCATCGTCGAGAAGGTGCGCAACCTGCCCGTCGGCCACGGCCTGAACGCCGCGACCGGTGAGTACGTCGACATGATCGCCGAAGGCATCATCGACCCGGCGAAGGTGACCCGCTCTGCCCTGCAGAACGCCGCCTCCATCGCCGCGCTGTTCCTCACCACCGAGGCCGTCATCGCCGACAAGCCGGAGAAGGCCGCCGCGCCCGCCGGTGGCGGTATGCCGGGCGGTGACATGGACTTCTGATCGACCTCTGGTTGATCAACGTCCTTGCCGAGGGCGGCACTCCCGGGAACGGGGTGTGCCGCCCCCGGTTTTTTCTGCGCTATGCTTGATCACGAGCCGCCCGACGTGAACTCCCGTCGGCCGACTACGCGTTGGTGGTCCAAGGAAAGACGTCCCGCTTCCTGCGGGGAGATGCAGGTGCAAGGCCTGCCCAGCGCTCGACAGAAAGCCCGTCCCACGCTCGTGGGGCGGGCTTCTTTCATGCGTGGCCGGAGTCACAGAGCAGGGGGAAATCCTGAGGCGGACGGGACGGTTGGCACCTGAGTAGTGTCCATGCGCATGCACATACCGAGGAGTACCCACACGTGACCGCCCCCGCCAGCTCCCGTGCCGCCGAGATCCTCTCCCGTCCGGTCCACATCAACGGCCTGACCGTCCCGAACCGCATCGCGATGGCGCCCATGACCCGGATGTTCTCCCCGGGCGGCGTCCCCGGCGAGGACGTGGCGTCGTACTACTCCCGCCGCGCGGCCGCCGGAGTCGGCCTCATCGTCACTGAGGGCACCTACGTCGGCCACGAGTCGGCCGGGAACAGCGGCAGCGTCCCGCGGTTCCACGGCGAGGAGCAGCTGGCGGGCTGGGCGAAGGTCGCCGAGCAGGTGCACGCGGCGGGCGGCACCATCGTCCCGCAGCTGTGGCACATCGGCATGGTGCGCGAGCAGGGCCAGCCGCCCTACGCCGACGCCCCCGCCGTCGGCCCCTCCGGTCTGCGGATCGGCGCCGACGAGCCCACCGGCAAGGCGATGACCCAGCGCGACCTGGACGACGTCATCGGCGCGTTCGCCGAGGCCGCGGCCGCCGCGGAGCGCATCGGCTTCGACGGCGTGGAGCTGCACGGCGCCCACGGCTACCTCCTCGACCAGTTCCTGTGGGCGGGCACCAACCGCCGCACCGACGCCTACGGCGGTGACCAGGTCGCCCGTACGAAGTTCGCGGCGGAGATCGTGGCGGCCGTACGCGAGACGGTCTCGCCCGAGTTCCCGGTCATCTTCCGGTACTCGCAGTGGAAGCAGGAGGCCTACAAGGCGCGGCTCGCCGAGACGCCGGAGGAGCTGGAGGCGATCCTCGCCCCGCTCGCCGCGGCCGGGGTCGACGCCTTCCACGCCTCCACCCGCCGCTACTGGCTCCCCGAGTTCGAGGGTTCCGACCTCAACCTCGCCGGCTGGACCAAGAAGCTCACCGGCCGGACCACCATCACCGTCGGCTCGGTCGGTCTCGACGGCGACTTCCTGCGCGGCTTCGCCGGCGAGGGCGCCCCCCTCAAGGGCATCGACGACCTGCTCGACGCCCTGGAGCGCGAGGAGTACGACATGGTCGCCGTCGGGCGTGCGCTGCTCCAGGACCCCGAGTGGGCCGCGAAGGTGCTGGCGGGCCGCTTCGACGAACTGCAGCCGTACGACGCGTCCGCGCTGAAGTCGTTGAGCTGACGGCACAAGGCTCCCCGACTTGGTTGACTCAGGCAAGGGACGTGGGCTGGAGTGAGGCGAAGCTGCCCCGACCTGTGAGGAGTTCGACCGATGACGTCAGCCGAGGGTCTCGAAGTACGCACCGCGGCCGGTGCCGTGCGCGGGCGCGCCGAGGACGGACTGGTGGTCTTCCGGGGAATCCCGTTCGCCGAACCGCCGGTGGGCGGGGCGCGGTTCCAGGCGCCGCGGCCCGTCAGGAGCTGGGAGGGGACCCGGGAGGCGTACGCCTTCGGGCCCCCGCCCCCGCAGGAGTCCGGCTTCCAGGGGCGCGCGGGTGTGCTGGAGACGCCCACCGGCGACGACTGGCTGACGGTCAACGTCTGGACCCCCGCGACGGACCCTTCGGCCCGTCGCCCGGTGATGGTGTGGATCTACGGCGGTGCCTACAAGCTGGGTCACGCGGGCAGCCCCGGCTACGACGCCCAGCACCTCGCGCGCGCCGGTGACCTGGTCGTCGTCACCCTCAACTACCGCGTCGGCATAGAGGGGTTCGCCCTGCTGGAGGGGGCGCCCGCGAACCGGGGACTGCTGGACCAGGTCGCGGCGCTGGAGTGGGTGCGGGACAACATCACGGCGTTCGGCGGGGACCCCGGGCAGGTCACCGTGTTCGGGGAGTCGGCGGGCGCGGGATCGGTGGCCTCGCTGCTGGCGATGCCGAGCGCGCGGGGCCTGTTCGGGCGGGCCATCGCGCAGAGCGTGCCCGGCACCTACTTCTCCGCCGAACTCGCCCGGGACATAGCGGTGGAGATCGGCAAGGAGGCGGGGCTCGCTCCCACGGCCGCAGCGCTGGCGACCGTGGATCCGCGCGAACTCCCTTCGGTCGGCGAGCGGTTGAGCTCGCGGATGCGTGAGTACGACGACCGGTGGGGCCAGGTGGTGCCGACCGCGACACCCTTCGCACCGGTCGTCGACGGCGAGGTGCTGCCCCGCACCCCCTGGGAGGCGCTCGCGGCGGGCGCCGTGCGGGACGTGGAACTGCTCGTCGGACACAACCGGGACGAGTACCGGCTCTTCCTCGCCCTCGGCGAACAGCTCGGCAAGATCACGGAGGAGCGGGCGGCCGCGGCCCTGCGGATGTTCGCGCCGGGCCCGGACGGGGAGCGCGCCTACCGCGAGGCCTACCCGGACGCCACACCGACCGAACTGTGTGAACGCGTGCAGACGGACTGGCTGTTCAACATGCCGTCCCTGCGGCTTGCGGAGGCACAGAGCGCGGGCGGCGGCCGGGTCCATGTCTACGAACTCACCTGGTCCGCACCGGCGTTCGGCGGCGCGCTCGGCGCGTGCCACGGCCTGGACATCCCGCTGCTGTTCGGCACGTACGACGCCGACCTCGGCAATCTGCTCTTCGCGGGGACCGGGGTGCCGGACGAGGCGAGGGCGCTGACCGCGCTCTTCCAGTCCGCGTGGACGGGATTCGCGCGGACCGGGGACCCGGGGTGGCCGGCGTACGACGGCGAGGGCCGCGCCACTCAGGTCCTCGACGTGACGCCCGAGGTGCGGCCGTACCCGGAGGAGGTGGCGCGGCGGCTGTGGGAGGGGTACGACTTCCCGGCGCTGCCGCTGCTGAAGTAGGCGGCGCTTCTAGAGGTTGCCGAGCGGCTCGATGTCCACCCGCACCGGGGTGCCCCACACCCGCAGCACCTCGTAGTCGGTGAACTCGTGGACGAGCCGGTACGCCATCGCGGCGCGCGGCCCGCGGCGCTGGGCGTTGAGGTAGAGCTCGGCCTCGTGCCGGTCCCGCCTCGGCGTCCCGCACAGCTGCCACTCCTGGCCGGTCCACTGCTCCGGCAGCCACCGCTGCTGGGGCTGCGGCCGGTCCTCCCGCACCCCGTACCGGGAGGGGGCGGGTTCGGTGGAGCGGGGGCGCGCGTAGGGTCCGTTGATCTCGGCGCGGCGGGCCGCCCTGCGCCGGGTCTCGCACAGCAGGCACAGGTCGGGGGCGTTCTCGTCGACCGGGCCGTTCGGATGCTCGGCGCAGCGGGTGGTGGGGGCGGCGGCGCTGACGCTGTCCTCCAGGAGGTCCAGGGCCCGCTTGATGTCCGCCTTCACTTCGTGCAGCTTGGCGTCGGCCGTGTCGCCGGTGAGTGACTCGCCGTGCTCGCCGAGGAGACGGAGGGCGCGGCCCAGGGCGGTGAGCTGGGCGTGGTTCATGGGGTGGCTCCGATGTGCAGCCGGTGGTTTCCAGAGGTTTCCGGGGTCCGGGCCGTGGACGTCACGAAGCGGCCTCACGAGCGCGCGCCTCGGCGATGTCCGCCTCGTCACGCAGTCGCTGCAGCTCTTCCAGTTCCATGGGCAAACCGTACACACCTGCGGGTGTCGTCTTGCGTACGTGTGCTCTTCTCGCTTCAGGGACATCGCGGCCCGGATCTCGTGTGCGCGGGCGTGCGGTGGGGCGTGTGGGGGCGTGTGCGTTCCGGCAACCTCGGCAGACGCCCCCCGGTAGGGTCTCCGGACGCTCGGGAACTCCGCACGGGGTGGGAGGGCGGGTTGGGGCCCTCCCACCTTTCCCTGAAAAGAGGGCTCGGAGCTGGACGTTTGAGCTTCGGACCGGTCCGATCGGTGGGTCAGCCCATGCTCTTGGCGCCGTCCAGGGACTCGCGGATGATGTCGGCGTGGCCGGCGTGCTGGGCGGTCTCGGCGACGATGTGCAGCAGCACCCTGCGGGCCGACCACTGCGCCCCGGCCTCGAACCACGGGGCCTTGGGCAGCGGATGGGCGGCGTCCAGGTCGGGCAGGGCGGCGACCAGTTCATCCGTCCGGTCGGCCGTCTCCGCGTAGTCGGCCAGCACGCCGGCCAGGGTCTCGCCGGGCAGCATCCGGAACTCGTCGGCCCGCCGGGCCCAGTCCTCTTCGGTCATGGCGGTGAAGTCGCCCATCGACGACGGGCCGTCCTGGATGAAGCGCACCCAGTTTCGTTCCACCGACGTGACGTGCTTGATCAGGCCGCCGAGACACAGTTCGCTGACGGTGGTCCGCTGCCCGGCCTGCTCGTCGGTGAGGTCACGGGTGGTGAAGCGCAGGAAGTGCCGCTGCTTGGCCAGCGCCTCCAGCAGGTCGGCACGCTCGCCGGTGGGCAGGGTGGTCTTCGTGGCGGTGGTCATGGTGTGGCCCTCCGTGGATTGCTGTTCCGTCGACAGGCCACACGCTAGGAGGCATGTAGGTCAGATCCTGACCTCTTGGGGGAGGAGACGGCCTCCACGAACGCCGACCACGCCTCCGGCCGGAACACGAGCTTCGGGCCTTGGGGGTTCTTGGAGTCGCGGACGGGGACGGTGGTGGGGTGGCCGTCGGCCACTTCCAGGCAGTCGCCGCCGCTGCCGCCGCTGTAGCTCGACTTGCGCCAGGACTCAGGGGTGTTCCTCATGGGCGTAATCCTGCGCCATTGCCTCGATCAGGGCCAGGGACTTCTGAGGAGAGAGGGCGGACGCCATCAGGAGCCTGTAGGTGAAGCGCTGGTGCCTGACGATGGCTGGATCATCCTCCAGCCGCCCGGTGCCGACACCCTCGAAGTAGACCAGCGGAGGGGCATCTTCGAACTCCATGATCTTGGTGGAGCCCTCCATGGCCGCGTGCGCTCCCGCATCGAACGGCAGTACCTGCACGATCACCCGGCTCCGGCGCGCCAGTTCGGCGATGTGGCACAGCGCCTCCGCCATCACCGTGCGGCCGCCCGTCACTCGACGCAGAGCAGCCTCGTCAATCACCGTCCACAACATGGGCTCTGTTGGATCGTCGAGGAGCCGAGCCCGCTCCCTCCGGGCGGCCACCAGCTTCTCGATCTCCTCGTCCGGAACCGTCGGCTGATACGCCCGGCACACTGCCCTTGCGTACGCGGGCGTCTGGAGCAACCCCGGGATCAGCAACGGCGCGTACTGGCTGATCGCCGCGGCCCGTGCTTCCGCCTCCGCCGCCTCCGCGAAGTGCTCCGGATACTTCGACTTCGCGGCCGCCCCACAGTTCCGCTGGAAGAAGTCCTCCGTCCCGAGAACCTCGTCCAGCTGTCGCGCGACATCCGCCTGCATCCTCCGCGTACCCGCCTCCAACTGCCCCACGAACGACCCGCTCACGAACAGCCGTTGCCCCAACTCCTCCTGGCTCAGCCCCGCCTTCTCCCGCGCGTGCCGCAGCTCTGCTCCCAGAAGTGCTCGCGGTGATGACGACGGGTCCAGATCCTTCGGTCCTGCCATGCGTAGCCCCCGGTCCACCAGTTGACGTTGTTGGGACGTCCTGTCTGGCCAGGTTAGAGCCGTACCGGACACGCTGTGTTGCGAAAAGCAAACTCACCGTGCCCATGGAGGAAAGCGTGCGGTCCACTCAGGAAGTCCTGGAGTCCCTGCGGGAGGCACTCACCGGCGTAGGCGTCGTCCTGCCGTCCCTCGCCGTCGACCCCCTCACCGGTGCCGGTGACGAGCCGTTCCCGCTGGTCGACCTGGGGCGGTGCAACGTACGCACGGCCGAGCGGCTGGCGTCGGTGCTGCGTGGGGAGCGGCCGCCGGTCGGGGCGTACGTCGTGGACGTAAGGGACGGGCGCGTGGGGGAGGTGATGGGGCACCTGGGTGGAAGGGTGCAGCTGCGGCCCCTCGGTGGCGGGCGGGAGTGGGACTGCCCGCCGGAGTCCACCGGGCCCGCGCCCCAAGCAGAGGTGCTGCGGGCGAGAGTGCGGAAGGTCAACAAGGAGGGACGCATGCCCTGTTGAAATGAACCATGCCTCTCCTGGACGCCCTCGCCCGCTTCAACGACGCCCACCCGTGGAGCCACAACGCCCACTTTCACCCGTGGATCATGCGCCAGTTGCCCCGTCACTTCGACCGCGCCCTCGACGTCGGCTGCGGTTCCGGTGACCTGGCCCGGCTGCTGGCCACGCGCGCGACACGCGTCCACGGCATCGACAGCGACGAGCGGATCATCGGCAAGGCGAGGGAGTCCACCCACCCCGGGCTCCCCGTCACCTTCGCCGTCGCGGACGGACGGTCGTACGACCAAGGCGCTCCCTACGACGTCATCACCTGCGTCGCCGTACTCCACCACCTCCCCCTGACCGAGACCCTCGTCCGCTTCCGGCGACAGTTGGCCCCCGGTGGAACGCTGGTGATTGTCGGGCTGACGCGGGAGGACACCCGCGTCCAGACCCTCCTCGGCCTCGCGTCCGTCCCGCTCAACCTGGTCACCGGTTGGGTCAGGAACAGGGGGCGTACGGCACCCCGGCGGCCCGTCGCGATGACCGCCCCGACCCGCCCGGCCGACGTCCCCTACACCGAGTTCGCCCGCGAGGTCCGTCGGGTGCTGCCCGGCGCCCGGCTGAGGCGGCGGCTGTTCTGGCGCTACACCCTCGTCTGGAAAAAGTGCGCGGGGATGTCGATCCAGGCAGGCTCTGAACGACGCAGGGGTGAGAGCACGACACCACACGAGAGGTGAAGGCCATGCCCAAGGTCCGCGTACACAACGTGACGATCTCCCTCGACGGCTTCATGGCCGGTCCGAACCAGCGACTGGACGCCCCCTTCGGCGACGGCGTCGGCTGGGGCGACGACCTGCACCGCTGGTTCATGTCCGCGTCCGAGGAGGCCGCCGCGGGGAAGTCCGGGACCGATGTCGACTACTTCGTCCGCGGTGACCAGAACATCGGCGCGACGATCATGGGGCGGAACATGTTCGGTCCGCAGCGCGGCCCCTGGGAGGACGAGTCCTGGCAGGGCTGGTGGGGGGAGAACCCGCCGTACCACCATGACGTCTTCGTGCACACCCACCACCTGCGCCCGGACCTGGAGATGGCCGGCGGGACCACCTTCCACTTCACCGACGAGCCCCCGGAGACGGTCCTCCAGCGCGCCTTCGACGCCGCGGACGGCAAGGACGTCCGGATCGGCGGCGGGGCGGCGGTCATCCGGCAGTATCTGCGCGCCGGGCTGATCGACGAGCTCCACCTGGCGATCGCGCCGCTCCTCATCGGACGCGGTGAGCGGCTGCTCGACGACCTGGGCGACGGGATCGCCGGGTACCGGGTGTCCGAGCTGGTCAGCTCGCCGAACGTCACCCACGCGCTGCTCGTCCGCCGCTGAATACGTAGGGATACGGCCTGCTAGCGGGTCGTCGCCGCCAGTGCCGCCCGCAGATGGCCCCCCGACTCCTCCAGCAGCCGGGCCGCCGTGGGGGCGTCGACGTCGGCCAGGATCGTCAGGATCGCGTTCTTCACCTCGCCGTCCGTGGTGGCCAGGGCGCGCTCGACCTCCTCGTCGTCGGCGCCCGTGGCGAGGGCGACGATCCGGCGGGAGCGGGCCCGCAGCTTCTCGTTGGAGGCGCGGACGTCGACCATCAGGTTTCCGTAGGTCTTGCCGAGGCGGATCATCGTGATCGTCGACAGCATGTTGAGGACGAGCTTCTGGGCGGTGCCGGCCTTGAGGCGGGTGGAGCCGGTGAGCAGTTCGGGGCCGACGACCACCTCGATGCCGTGGTCGGCCGCGGCCGCCAGCGCGCTGTCGGCGTTGCAGGACAGGCCGACCGTCAAGGCCCCTTTCGCTCGGGCGTGTTCCACCGCGCCCACGGCATAGGGGGTACGACCGGACGCGGACACCCCTACCACCGTGTCCACGGCCGTCACCGCGAGCCCGTCCAGGTCGGCCCGTGCCAGCTCCGCGGAGTCCTCGGCCCCCTCGACGGACGTGACCAGCGCTTCCGGGCCACCGGCGATCAGGCCCACGACCCGCGCCGGGTCCGTGTTGAAGGTCGGCGGGCACTCGGAGGCATCCAGGACACCGAGGCGTCCGGCGGTTCCGGCACCGGCGTAGATCAGCCGGCCGCCCCGGGCCATGCGCTCGGCGATCGCGTCGATGGCGGCGGCGATCACCGGCAACTGCCGGGAGACCGCGGCGGGCACGGAGGCGTCCTCGCCGTTCATCTGCCGGGCGATGTCCAGGGTCGGCAACTGGTCGATGTCGGCGAGCTCGGGCCGGAAGGCCTCAGTGGTGAGCGTCTCCAACTGGGCTCGCAGATCACGGGGGTCGGAGGGGGAGGTCATGGAGGAGCGGCTCTTTCTTCGTTACCGACGTCTACCGGGCAACTCGTGTCTACCGACGATGCCGATGCGCCAGCGCCTCGTAGGACGCGGCCAGCGCGGGCGCCGCCGTCTCGTACGTCCGCTGCGCCACCCCCACGAACAGACAGTCCACCACCAGCAGCTGACTCGTCCGCGACGACATCGCCGCGGGCCGCAGCTCGCTCTCCCGGGCCGTGGACGTCGTCAGCACGTGGTCGGCGTACTGCGTCACCGCACCGTCCGGCCGCCCGGTGATGGCCACCGTAGTGGCCCCGTGCTCGAAGGCGACCCGCAACGGCTCGATGACATCTCCGGTCGCCCCCGAGTGGGTGATCGCGATCGCCACATCCCCCGACCGCAGCTGCACCGCGTTCGTCACGGCCAGGTGCGGATCGCTGTGGGCCTGCGCTATCAGCCCTATGCGCAGCAGCTTCTGCGTGAGGTCCTGCGCGACGAGGCCGGAGGCCCCCACTCCGTACACGTCGATCCGCCGCGCCGAGGCCGTCGCGGCGACCGCCGCGCCCAACTGCGCGGTGTCCAGCCCGGCCGCCGTGTCCGCGAGGGTCTGCTGCTCGTCGTAGGCGAGCTTGGCGACCACGTCCGCGATCGGATCGTCCACCGCGATGTCCGTGGTGATCGCCGGCGCCCGCCCGGACTGCTGCTGCGCGGCCAGCCCGGCGAGGGCGAGCCGCAGGTCGCGGTACCCGGGATACCCCAGCAGCCGGGCGGTCCGCACGACCGTCGCCTCGCTCGTCCCGGTCCGTTCGGCGAGGCCCGTCACGGTGAGCGCCGCGCACCCCGCGGGGTCGGCGGCGACTGCCTCGGCGACCCGGTGCATGGAGCGGGTCATGGAGGGACCCAGCGTGCGCACCTTCGCGGCGAGAGCGCTGCCGAAAATTTCCTTCACTTCCTGGGTCACGTATGAAAGATATTTTCGGCTCGGAGTCGTGGTCAAGAGCCCGCACAATGGCTTCATGGAGTCCATCGGTCCACTGGAGCAGTCCCTGCACGCGGCACGCGCCCGCGTGCTCGCCGACCTGGCCGCGGGCGAGGTCGCCGCCGCCGACGTGGTGTCGATGGTCGAGGACTCCGTCGTGCAGCGCCGCTGGTGGGTGGAGCAGTGGCCGGAGGGCGCGGAGTTCGTCGCGGGCCTGGTCGCGCAGGACGTCCAGGACGCGCTGCTGGAGACCTACGGCCGCTGGCCGCTGTGCCCGGTGTGCGGCTCCGGCGACCCGCACGCCCTGGAGGTCGAGCCGGAGCTGGGCCCTGACCCGTACTGGGTGTGCCACAAGGCGGGCGTGAAGGTCGCGGCGGTCGGCTCGCTCGGAACCGCGGCGGGCGGGACCTTCCCGTCGTGACCGTCTACATCGACCCACCCGCCTGGCCGGGCCACGGCCGCATGTGGTCCCACCTGATCAGCGACGTCTCGTACGACGAACTGCACCTGTTCGCCGACGAGTTGGGCGTCCCGAGACGCGCCTTCGAACGCGACCACTACGACATCCCCGCGCACCGGTACGCGGACGTGGTCGCGGCGGGCGCGAAGGAGGTGAGCAGCCGGGAGGTGGTGCGGCTGCTCACGGGGGCGGGACTGCGCCGGCGCAAAGGCCGTTAACCGGCCCCTCCGGGAAGGACGTACAGCCACAGCCCCGGCTCCTCCTCCACGGTCGCCCGTGCGAACCCGGCCCGGGCGATCACGCGTTGGGAGGCCGCGTTGTCGGGCTCGATGGTGGCGCAGAGGCTGCGCACGTCGTCGCGGGCCAGGGCCCAGTCGCTCAGCGCGCGCAGGGCCTCCGTGGCGTAGCCCTGGCCGCGGGCGCTCTCGGCGAGGTCGTAGCCGACCTCGGCGCGGCCGTCCTCGTCGGGGGCGCCGTGGAAGCCCATGCCGCCGATCGCGCGGCCGTCCTCCCGCCGTACGAGGACGAAGAGGCCGAACTCCGGGCGGTGGACCCCGGCCTCGTATGCCTTGAGGGTCATGCCGGCGGCCTCGCGGGTGCCCTCGAAGGGGCCGTCCTCGACCCACTCGAAGTCGCCGTCGCCGCCCGCGGCCAGCTCGGCGGCGGACGCGGGCGTGACGCCCTGGAGGGTCAGGCGCTCGGTGGGCAGGACGAGGTTGTTGCTCCAGCGCCACCCGGTGCGCGGTGCGCGGCCGGGCAGGTCGCCGCGGCCGGTGGCCCACAGGAGGGTGTGCCAGGGGTCGGGGCCCGGCTGGACGTCGGGGAAGATCCGGGTGAGGACGTACTCGGGGAGGTGGGCGGGGGGCTCGTACGCCAGGCCCAGGCCCTCGGCGATGTCGTACGTGTGCAGCAGCACCTCGGCGACACCCATCGCGGCGAAGCCCACGCGGTTCGCACTGCGGAAGGGCTGGGGGTGGAAGGCGCGGGCCTCACGGGGCGCGGTGCGGACCGCCGCGGCGAGCAGGGCGCCGCTTGTCTCCAGGACATGCAGCAGGCCCATGTTGTCGGTGCCCTCGTCGAGCGTGATGTCGAAGGGGACGTAGTCGTCCTGGGCGCCTCCGGCCAGGTTCGCGGCGTACGAGATCAGGCAGCCGGAGATGTGGAAGGCCGTCTCGTGGACGGTCCACTCCATCCCGGCCGGCTGCACGGCCGTCCAGTCCCGGTCCACCGCCGTCCGCAGCACCGCCACCGCGTCCGCGACGGCCTCCGTCAGCCGCTGCGCGCCCCAGTCCCCGCCCATGTCTGCCATGCGGGCAGGCTAAGGCGCCGGGCGACTCAGAGCGACAGCATTTCCAGCTCCGAGGTGAGGTTGTAACGGGCTGTGGCCTCCCATTCCCGTTCCCCGTACGGCGTCCTGAAAAGGCGGGGCAGATCGAGCAGTTGCCGCAGGATCGCGGACCTGCCCTCGCGGAAGGCGTCGCTCGGGACGAAGCCGTACTCCTCGCGGACGGCGGCCGTGTAGGCGGCGTACGCGGAGGGCGGGGCGGCGAGGATCGCGAGGTCGGCGTCGCACAGGACCTGGCCGTTGCGGTCGTCGTCGGCGGGGGCGTGGGTGGTGGTGAGGCGGACCAGTCGGGCCACTTCGGCCGTTCCGTCGTCCGGGACCCCGGCCTCGGGGAGGGCGCGTTCGGCCAGGCGGGCGGAGCGGTCCTCGTTCTCCGAGCGGTCCGGCAGGTAGACGGCGTCATGGAACCAGGCGGCGAGGCGGACCAGGTGCGGGTCGTCCGCGTAGGTCTCCAGTACGTCGATGTGGTCCAGCACCGCGGTGAGGTGCGCGAGTGTGTGGTACCGGCGCTGCGGTTCCTGCCAGCGGGCGAGGAGGTTGTCGGCGTACGGCAGCGGGTCGGGGCCGCCGGTGCCCCTCGCTCCGTCCAGGGCGGCGGCGAAGCGGGCGCGGAGGTCGTCGAGATCGGCCATGTTCCTCATTGTCCCCCCGGTCGCCCCCTGGCAGCTTGGCCCCATGACTGCTGACGACGTACGAGACCCTTCCCTGCCCGGTCGTCTCCTGGCCACCGAACGTGACGCCCTGATCCCCCTCCTGCGCTCCCGCCCGGACGCCGACTTCGCGCTGCCGACGCGCGGGTGTCCGGGGTGGAGCGTGCGCGGTGTGCTGGCGCATTGTTCGTCGGCGCTGATGCGGGTGGTGGAGGGCCGGTTCGAGAAGGGGGTCTTCTCGCCCGAGGCCAACGACCGGGACATCGCCGAGCGCGCCGACTGGACGAACCAGCAGGTCGTCGACGAGCTGGAGCGCGGGATGACGGAGGCGGGGCCGGTGATCGCCGCGGCGGGCGGGGTGCTGGACGTCATCGGGCTGGGGGAGTGGGTGCACGCGGGTGACGTGCGGGAGGTCCTTGGGGAGCCGGGCGCGTACACGGGCGCCGGCCTTCCGGACGCCCTCGCCCTGCTCGCCCGCACGACCCGGGAGCGCGGCCACCTGCCCCTCCACGCCGACCTCGACGACCTGGACGAACCGCTCCGGCTCGGCGATGCGGCGGGCGACCGCACTCCGGCGCGGTACATCGGGGACGCGGCGACCCTCGTACGGCTGTACTCGGGGCGTCCGGTGGAGGGGCGGGCGTACGAGCTCGCGGGCGCGGAGGCGAAGGAGCTGAACATCTTCGGCTGAGACACGCCGGTGAGAGGGGCCCTAGGTCGGCGTATTCTGGAATTGGACTAGACCTGTAGCCGCCCAAGACCGTCGACGAATGGGGTCCCATGAGCAAGCGTGCAGTCCTGGAGGTGATCGCCCTCGACGCCGAGGACGCGATCGCCGCCCAGGCCGGAGGCGCGGACCGGCTGGAACTGGTGACCGACATGGCGGCGGACGGTCTGACGCCGACGGTCGCGACGGTCGCCGCGATCCGGAGTGCCGTGGACATCTCGCTGCGGGTGATGCTGCGGTTGTCGGACGGTTTCCGGGCGGGCGATGTCGCGCAGGTGGGCCGGGCGGCTCGGGAGCTGCGGGACGCCGGGGCCGAGGAGTTCGTGCTGGGGTTCCTGGACACGGCCGGTGAGGTGGACCTCGCGGCCGTCGAGACGGTGGCCGCGGAGCTGGACGGCTGCCGCTGGACCTTCCACCGCGCCATCGACCACGCGGCCGACCGCGACGCCCTGCGCAAGCAACTGGCGGACCTGCCGGGCCTGGACACCTACCTCACGGCGGGCTCGGCGCTGGGCGTTGACGAGGGGCTTCCGGTGCTGCTCACGGAGGCGGCGAGGGCGGGGGAACCCGGGTACCGGCAGCAGCTTCTGGTGGGTGGGGGGCTGCGGCTGGACCATGTGCCGATCCTGCGAGCCGCGGGGATCGACGCGTTCCACATCGGGGGTGCGGCGAGACCGGGCGGGTGGGTGGCGCCGGTGGCGGCGGAGGCGGTCGCGCAGTGGCGGCGGGCTCTGGACCTGGGCTGAGCGGAACTCCCCGGGGGAGTGGGGACCGCGCGAGCAGTCCCCACGCGCCGCACCCGGCGGAACCTACCCGGCCAGCTGCGCAGGCAGCGGCGCCGTGTGCGTCACGATCAGGCCCGACACCGCTCGGGTCAGCGCCACGTACAGCCGCCGCAGGCCCGTGCGTTCGTCCGGTTCGCCGTCCACCACCGCCTGGGGCTCGTCCAGGACGACGTAGTCGTACTCCAGGCCCTTGGCGAGGGAGGCCGGGACCAGGGTCAGTCGGGTCTCGGCCGTGGTCTCCTCACCGGGGGCGAGGTACGGGATGCCGACCACCGTCAGCGCGTCCGCCAGCTCAGGGACGCGGGCGTCGGCGGCGATCAGACCCGTCGAGCCCTCGTGGCGCAGCAACTCCTCGCACGCGGCCACCACTTCGGCCGTGCCGGAGCTCTCGCGCAGGTCGAAGAATCCCGGGTTCTCACGCACCGACGCGACCGGGGTCAGGCCCGGCGCGATGTGCGGCAGGAGCCGGGAGGCGTAGGTGATGACGTCCGTCGGCACACGGAAACCGGCCGTCAGCTCCTCGATCACGCCCTCCGGCTTGCCGAGGTGGGCCAGCGCCTCGTCCCAACTCCGCGTCGCCCACGGCGTGGTGCCCTGCGCGAGGTCGCCGAGGACGGTCGCCGAACCGGTCGAGCAGCGGCGGCCGACCGCCCGGTACTGCATGGGGGAGAGGTCCTGCGCCTCGTCGAGCACCACATGCCCGAGCGAGTGCGTGCGCTCCACGAGGTCCGTCGCCTCGTCGATCAACACCGCGTCCGCGGACGACCACCTGGCCGACTTCACCGACCGCACCGGCTTCGCCCACAGGATCGTCTTCTGCTCGTCCTCGTCGAGGACGCCGTCCGCGTGCACGGCGAGGAAGTCCGCGTCCGTGAGCAGCCGCAGCACCAGCTTCGCCGGATCCACCGGCGGCCAGATCGCCTTCACCGCCGCCTTCACCGCCGGGTTGCGGGCCACCGCGTCCTGCACGCGGTCGTCCGGCGCCTCCCCGGACCGCTCCATCTGCACCAGCACGGCGTGCGCGATGCGCTGCGGAAGGGCCTCGCGGGCGGCGCCGTAGCGGATGCCCCGGTCGAGCAGCTCCCGGACGATCTCCTCGATCTCGTACGCCGGTACCCGCCACCTGCGTGACCCGCGCACGACCATCACCGGCTCGGCGGGCAGGGTCACGTGGGAGTACACGGCCCGCCTGAGCACCTGAGCCATCCTCGCGTCGCCCTTGAGGACCGCGGCGGGCGCGTCGTCGGTGCCGCGCACCTCGACGCTCCTGGCGACGAGGTCGTCGACGGTCGCCTGCTGGACGCTCAACTCGCCCAGCGCGGGCAGCACCTGCTCGATGTAGTGCAGGAAGGACCTGTTCGGTCCGATGACGAGGGTGCCGGTGCGGGCGAGGCGCTCGCGGTGGGCGTAGAGGAGGTAGGCGACCCGGTGCAGGCCCACGGCGGTCTTCCCGGTACCCGGACCTCCCTGGACGCAGACCGTGCCGCCGAGCCCGGACCGTACGATCTCGTCCTGCTCGGGCTGGATGGTCGCCACGATGTCCCGCATCGGGCCGACGCGTGGGCGCTCGATCTCCTGCTGGAGCAGCTTGCTGGTGGCGGCAGCCCCCGACGGCTCTGTCGGGTCGGACAGGTGCTCGTCCTCGTACGCCGTGATGTCCCCGCGGGTGTACCCGAAGCGGCGGCGCAGCCCGACGTCCATCGGGTCCTTCTTGGACGCCCGGTAGAACGGCTGCGAGACCGGCGCCCGCCAGTCGATCACCATCGGGTCGCCGTCGTGGTCGTGGACGTGCCGGCGCCCGATGTAGAAGCGCTCGCCCTCGGCGCCCTCGGCCCGGTCCGCGCCGGGGGAGTGCAGGTAGTCGAGGCGGCCGAAGAACAACGGGGTGTCGCTGAGGTCCGCCAGCGCCTTGATCCGGTCGTTGATCTGGCGGGCCAGGACCTCGGCGTTGACCCAGTTCGCGGTGACGTCCGTGATGTCCAGCGACTCGACGTCCTCGCGCATGGCGCGCAGTGCGGCGCGGGAACCGGCGAGGTGGGAGCGTTCGCGGGCGAGGGGGTCGTCTGCTGCGGGCGCGGGAGTGGACGGCCTGGACAAGGGGGTGCCTCCGAAGGTGCTGCGGGGTGGTGGCTGCCGGGTGGACGGCAGCGAGGTGCCGACCGGTTTCCGTCCGGGCGGCGGCACTCCGGGAGGGAGGCGGGCAAGAGCGGAGATTCTAGAGGGACGGGGGCAGAAGGGGCCAACGAATTTCTCCGGCTGCTCAGCGAATGTCTCCGGCCTCTCCGCGAATTTCTCCGGCCCCTAAGGGATCGCCCCTCCTCCTCTAGGGGTGGCTCCACCCGCGGGCGGTACCCAGGTAGCACAGAAAGGGGCTACCTGGGACCGATGCCCTCTTTATGCCTGCTCGGCCACCATGGAGACATGAGTACAGCGACCTTCACCCCAGCCCCCGGTCGCCCGTCCGGCGCGACCCCCGTCTCAGGCGACCACAGGGCCCACCGCCTCGGCGACGCCCTGCGCGCCATCCGTGTCTTCGCGGTCGCCGCCTTCGACGTCGTCATACTCGGCGAGTACGGCGAGGAAGTCGGCGTCCGCCGCAGGTAGCCCCCCGCTCAGCTCTCGGCCAGCAGCTCGTCCGCGTCCACGATCCGGTAGGCGTACCCCTGTTCCGCCAGGAAGCGCTGGCGGTGCGCGGCGAAGTCCTGGTCGATGGTGTCCCGGGCGACCACGGAGTAGAAGTGGGCCTGGTGGCCGTCCGCCTTCGGACGCAGCACCCGGCCGAGCCGTTGCGCCTCCTCCTGGCGGGAGCCGAAGGTGCCCGAGACCTGGATGGCGACCGTCGCCTCCGGCAGGTCGATGGAGAAGTTCGCCACCTTCGACACCACCAGCACGCTGATCTCGCCCTGCCGGAAGGCGTCGAAGAGCTTCTCGCGCTGGGCGTTGGAGGTCTCGCCCTTGATGACGGGGGCGTCCAGATGCTCGCCGAGTTCGTCGAGCTGGTCGATGTACTGGCCGATCACCAGGATCTGCTGGCCCGCGAACCGCCGTACCAGCGCCTCCGTGACCTTCCGCTTCGTCGCGGTCGTGGCACAGAAGCGGTACTTCTCCTCCTGCTCGGCCGTGGCGTAGGCGAGCCGCTCGGAGTCGGTCAGGTTCACCCGCACCTCGACACAGTCGGCCGGCGCGATGTACCCCTGAGCCTCGATCTCCTTCCACGGCGCGTCGAACCGCTTGGGCCCGATCAGCGAGAAGACGTCCGACTCCCGCCCGTCCTCCCGCACGAGGGTCGCGGTCAGTCCGAGTCTGCGGCGGGCCTGGAGGTCGGCGGTGAACTTGAAGACGGGCGCCGGCAGCAGGTGCACCTCGTCGTAGAGGATGAGCCCCCAGTCGCGGGAGTCGAAGAGCTCCAGGTGCGGGTAGACGCCCTTCCGCCGGGTCGTCAACACCTGGTAGGTGGCGATGGTGACGGGCCGGATCTCCTTCCGCGTCCCGCTGTACTCGCCGATCTCCTCCTCCGTCAGCGAGGTCCGCTTCACCAGCTCGTGCTTCCACTGCCGGGCCGAGACGGTGTTGGTGACGAGGATGAGGGTGGTCGACTTGGCCTGTGCCATGGCCCCGGCGCCGACCAGGGTCTTCCCGGCACCGCAGGGCAGCACCACGACCCCGCTGCCGCCGTGCCAGAAGTTCTCCACGGCCTGCTTCTGGTAGGGCCTGAGCGCCCACCCGTCCTCGTCCAGCTCGATCGCGTGCGCCTCGCCGTCGACGTACCCCGCGAGGTCCTCGGCGGGCCAGCCCAGCTTCAGCAGCGTCTGCTTGATCTGCCCGCGCTCGGAGGGGTGCACGGCCACCGTGTCCGGGTCGAGCCGCGCCCCGACCAGCGGGATGATCCGCTTCGAGCGCAGGATCTCCTCGAGCACCGGCCGGTCGGTGGTGGTGAGCACGAGCCCGTGGGCGGGATGCTTGCTCAGCGTGAGCCGCCCGTACCGGTCCATCGTCTCGGCGACGTCGACGAGCAGGGCGTGCGGCACCGGATACCGGCTGTACTGCACCAGCGCGTCGACCACCTGCTCGGCGTCGTGTCCGGCGGCGCGCGCGTTCCACAGCCCCAGCGGGGTCACCCGGTAGGTGTGGATGTGCTCCGGCGCCCGCTCCAGCTCGGCGAACGGCGCGATGGCCCGACGGCACTCGTCGGCCTGCTCGTGGTCGACCTCGAGCAGTAGGGTCTTGTCGGACTGGACGATGAGAGGACCGTTCACCTACGTACACATCCCTTCCGCACGGCCAAACCTCCAGTGTGCCCCATCAGGTGGGAGGCGGGCGCGGGGCGGCCTGTGGCGCCTGGAATCAGGCGGCTCGCTCCCTATAGGGTGTGGCAGGTTTCGCGTGCACGCTCCCGACAAAGCACGCGTGTGTGCGAAGGATGCCGATGGACGCTAGCGCCGGGATCGACTCATGCCTGCTTGATGTCACAGGCCTGAGCATGGAAGCGCTGGACGAGCTGCTCGAAGAGCTGCCCGGCACGGCGCTGAACGCGGTGCTGCGACGCATGGTCGACGAGGCGGTCAACCCGGTCGGCGTGCCGTACGCCGCCTTCGATTCCTCGATCTGACCTCGCCCCACCCTCCCTTCCGGCACACTCGGACGGATGTCCGAAGCCGACAGCTTGAGCCGTCATCGCGCTGGGTATGACCCGGACGTGCTCCGACGTACAGGTGGCATGCCGGCAGGCCGGCCAGGGAGGTATCGGGGGACGCCTTGGTTCAGGAGCCGTACTTCTTCCTCAGCTATGCGCGGAAGGACAGCCCCGACGAGTTCGTCAAGCGCTTCTACGACGATCTCGTGCGGGAGCTCCGGCGGATCGGCGCCGACCCGGCGGCGCAACCGCCGTTCCGGGACGTCGAAGGGCTCGGACTGGGCGCGGACTGGGCGCGGGTGCTGGGCGCCGCGGTCGGGCACTGCCGTGCCTTCGTCGCGCTGTACTCCCCGGCGTATCTGATCAGCGTGTACTGCGGCAAGGAGTGGACGGCCTTCCGGGAGCGGTTGCAGGAGTACCGCCGGGAGACCGAGATCGACGTGCCCGCGCTGGTCCCGGTGCTGTGGGCGCCCATGGAGGGGGAGCTGCCGGAGGAGATCGCCCGCTTCCAGTACCACGAGGGCGGCATGGGCGAGGAGTACTCCACGCAGGGCCTGATGCAGATCCTGCGCACCGACCCGACGGGCCCGACCTACCGCAGGGTCGTCGAGAAGGTCGCAGCCCGGGTGCGGGTCGCGGCCGACCGGTTCCGGCTGCCGTTCACGCCCGACCTCGACCTCGGCGAGGTGCAGGGGCTGTTCCCGGTGGCCGAGCACCAGCGGCCCGCCGAACCGGGTACCGGGCACGTCCAGGTCTTCGTGGCCGCAGGGGTGGCCGACGCGCTGCCGGACGGGCGGCACCGCCCGGAGTACTACGGGCGCTCGCCGCGGGAGTGGACGCCGTACCACCCGCCCAAGCACCCCACGGTCGCTGTCCGGGCGCAGAAGGTGATCGGTGACGAGGGCTACACCAGCAACATAGAGGTCGTCGACGCCGAGCTGAGCAGCCGCCTCGACGAGACGATGGTGAACAACCAGACCAGCATCCTGCTCGTCGACCCCTGGGCCGTGCGCACCCGGACCTACCGGGACGCGCTCGCCGACTACGACAGCCAGAACCGCCCGGCCACCGGCGTTCTCGTGCCCTGTCATGACTCCGACGAGGAGTCCGTCGGCGATGCGATCTGGCAGGACCTCAGCAGGGTGCTGTGGCGCAACTGGCGTCGGCAGAACGACCCGCACGATCCGCTCTTCCGGGTCCGGGTGACCGCGGACGAGTTCGAGGACCGGCTCGCCGTGATGCTGACCGTGGCGCAGAACCGACTGATGGAGATGGAGAGCACCACCCCGTACCGGCTTCCCACGGGCCCGACCCCGCCCCCGCTGAGCGAACTGACCATCCCGGGCCCGGCCGACCCTCCGGACACCACCGCCGACCCGCCCCTGTCGTTCCCGTTCCTCGGTACCACCCTCACCCCCCGCTGGGACGCCCCTTCGCCCCCGCACGACCCGTCCGGGCACGTCGACGGAGAGAGGGCCGGCTTCAGGGAGCCCGGCGGCCCACCCTTCGCGAAGGACACAGACGATGACCAGTAGCCCCACCGGACCGGGCAAGATCGTCACGTTCTACTCGTACAAGGGCGGCACCGGGCGCACCATGGCGCTCGCCAACGTCGGCTGGATCCTCGCCAGCGGCGGCCACCGGGTCCTGCTGGTCGACTGGGACCTGGAGGCCCCCGGCCTGCACCGCTATCTGCACCCGCTGCTGGTCGATCCCGAACTGCGCTCGTCCCCCGGCCTGATCAACATGGTGCAGGCCTATGTGCGCACGGTGCTGAGCCCCGAGGCACCCCCGGTCCGGGAGACCGCCGGCGCCCCGCAGACCCGTCCGGCGGCGACCGCGGGGGCCGAGGCCGACGGCTGGTTACAGGCTGCCGCGGACCTGGCGCCGTACACCGTCGGACTGCTGCTGGAACTGCCCTCCGGAGGCCGGCTGGACTTCCTGCCCGCCGGTCGCCAGTCGGCCGCCTACTCCGCGGCCGTCACCAGCTTCAACTGGCACAGCTTCTACGACCGGCACGGCGGCGGCCACTTCCTCCAGGCGCTGCGCGAGGAGATGATCTCCGCCTATGACTACGTCCTGATCGACAGCCGGACGGGCGTGAGCGACACCTCCGGCATCTGCACCATCGTCCTGCCGGACATCCTCGTCGACTGCTTCACCATGAGCGTGCAGAGCATCAGCGGCGGTGTGGACGCGGCGGCCGCCGTACTGCGCTCCGCGCCCCGCCCCATCAAGGTGCTGCCGGTCCCCATGCGCGTCGAGGAGGCCGAGACCGAACGGCTGGAAGCCGGACGGGACTTCTCACGCGCCGAGTTCGCGCCCTACCTGGCCTGGCTGCCGGAAGCGGACCACAGCCGCTACTGGGGCGAGATCGAGATCCCGTACAAGGCCTTCTACGCCTACGAGGAGATCCCCGCCACGGTCGCCGACCGGCCGCACCAGGAGCGTTCGCTGCTCACCGCGTTCGAGCGGCTCACCGAGTGGATCTCGGACGGCCGGGTGCGCCGGCTCGCCCCGCTGCCCGCGGACCGGCGGGCCGAACTGCGCGCCGCCTACCTGCGAGCTCCCCGCGCCCTGCCCGCCCAGATCTACCTCAGCTACGCGCCCATGGGCCGCATATGGGCGGAGTGGGCGGCGGAGGCCCTGGAGGCGGTCGGCTACCAGGTCTCCCTGCACAGCACGATCGCCCCGGAGAGCGGTGTCCTGCCCGAGGTGTCCGGCACCCTGAACGGCCAGGGCAGGGTCCTGGCGCTGCTGTCCTCCGACTACGCCTCGCAGGCACGGGCCGCGACCGTCCGCCTCCAGCTCACCGGGCACGAGACGGTCGGCGGCCCCGGCCTGGTCGCCGTCCGCGTCCAGGAACTCGACCCGGCGGCCGTCGAGCCCTATCTCGACAGCGCGGTGGCGGACCTCAGCCGCTGCGGCCCGACCGAGGCCGTCGACCAGCTTCTCGCCGTCCTCGGGCCGCCCCCGGGCCGCCGTCTCCCGGACGGCACCACCTCGGGCACCTTCTCCGGCCTGCCCGGCTTCCCCGGCTCGATCCCGGCGGCCCAGCGCCTGCCGTCCCGCAACCTGTCCTTCACCGGCCGGGGTCCGCTGCTGGAACGGCTGCGTGATCATTTCACCGCAGGCCCCACCGCCAGCGTGCCCAGCCAGGTGCTGTACGGGCTCGGCGGAATGGGCAAGACCCAGACCGCGCTGGAATACGCGCACCGCTACAAGTCGGCCTACGACGTGGTCTGGTGGATGAACGCCGCCCAGCCCGGCCTGATCCGCTCCGCCCTCGCCGACCTCGCCCCCTACCTCGAACTGGAGGAGGGCGAGGACGTCGGCAGCACCGCCGAGGCCGTGCGGCGCGCCCTCGGGCAGGGACGACCGTTCGACCGCTGGCTCCTGGTGTACGACAACGCCGGCAGCCCCACGGAGCTGGCGGGCCTGCTCCCCGAGGGACCGCCCGGCGGGCACGTCCTGATCACCTCCCGGGACCGGGCCTGGGTCAACAGCGCCGGCCGGGCCGAGGTGGAGGTGTTCACGCGCGCGGAGAGCGTGGAACTGCTGCACAGGTTCAGCCCGTCCCTCTCCGCCGAGGACGCCGAGCAGATCGCCCACGAACTCGGCGACCTGCCCCTCGCGGTGGGGCAGACGGCGACCTGGCTGAGCGAGAGCAACATGCCGGTCGACCGCTACCTCGCCCAGCTGCGCGACCGGCCCGCCGACATCCTCGACCACACCCAGCTGCCGCCCCGGGAGTACCCCAACTCCGCGGCCCGCACCTGGCAGATCTCGGTGGACGACCTGCGCCGGCGCGACCGGGCCGCGGCCGAGATGCTGGAGATCTGCTCCTTCTTCGGCCCCGACCCGATCCCCATGCGGCTGCTCTACGGCCGGGCCGTCACCCGGGCCCTGACCATGGACGCCGACGAACCCCGCGACGAGATGGCCATCGCCCAGCTGCTGCGCCTGCTCAACCGCTACGGGCTGGCCCGCAGCGACCAGGGCAGTGAGACCCTCAGCGTGCACCGGCTGGTCCAGGCCGTCATCCGGGACGGGGTCGGCGGAGCGCGCTGGGCGGAACTGCGCGGCGTGGTGCACGCGGCCCTGGCGGACGCCAACCCGGGCAACCCGGAGTCCACCGCCGACTGGGACGAGTACGACGAACTCCTGCCCCACCTGGAGCCGTCCCGTGCGGCCGCCGACCCCAACCCCGAGGTGCGCAAGCTGATCATCGACTCGGTGCGCTACCTGTGGAAACGCAGCCTCTACAGCACGGCTCACGGTCTCGCCGAACGCACCCTGGAACGCTGGGGCCGGCCCGACTTCCCGGGCGGCGGCCTCGACGACACGCACACCCTGCTGCTGCGCACCCAGCTCGGCAACGTGCTGCGCTCCCTGGGGCGGCTGAAGGAGGCCCACGAGGTCGACCTCGAAGTACTGGAAAAGTTCACCGCCGCCCGGGGAGCGGAGTATCCGGCCACCCTGGCCGCGGCCGGCAACGTCGCCGCCGACCTGCGGGCCCTCGGCCGCTACCAGGAGGCCCGCGAACTCGACCGCGGCACCTACGACGTCGCGCTCCGCGAGTTCGGCGAGGACCATCAACGGACCCTGATGTACGCCAACAACCTCGGCATGTCCGAGTACCTGGCGGGCGACCGCCGGGCCGCCCTGAACCTGCACCGCACGGCCTACGAACGGCAGCGCCAGAACCAGGGCAGCATGAAGCCGCGCACCCTGAACCTGGCCAACAACTACGCCCGCGACCTGCGCGAGACCGGGGAGCTCCAGCAGGCGCTGACCCTGCTGGAGACGACCACCCGCCTCTACCAACAGCTGCTCGGCGACGGACACAGCGACACCCTGCGGGCCCGTAAGAACCTCGCCGTGGCGCTGCGCCGGGACGGCCGTTACGCCGAGGCCCGCGACATCGACCAGGACATCTACAACCGCTACCTCCAGGCCCACGGCGCCGACCACTACGACACGCTCGCCGTCGCGTGCAGCCTCGCCAGCGACCTCGCCGCGCTCGGCGACACCGCGCACGCGCTGGAGGACTACGCCCAGCGGGCCCTCGGCCGCTACAAGGACTACCTCGGCGCGGAACACCCGGTCACCCTGGTCTGCGCCAACAACATGTCCGTGTACCTGAGGCTGCTGGGCCGCACCGGCGAGTCCCTGGCGCTCTCGGAGCGCACGATGGAACACCTGCGTACGGCCCTCGGCGAGACCCATCCCTACACCTACAGCTGCATGCTCAACCACGCCAACGACCTGGTCGCGGTCGGCCGGGTCCAGGAGGCCGCCGACATCGAGGCCAGGGCGCGCCGGGGGCTGCTGGCCGCCCTCGGACCCGACCACTACGACGTCATCGGCAGCGGCTCCAACCTGTCGCTGAGCCTGCGCGCCCTGGGGCGCGAGGGGGAGGCCGACGCCCTGCGCGAGGACGCCCTGGCACGCGCCAAACGCACCCTGGGAGACGACCACCCGACGACCCTGTCGATCGCCCGCGGTGTCCGGCTGGACTCCGACATCGAGCCGCCGACCACGTGAGACACCGGGGCGGCGCAGGAGCCTCCCGTTACCCACGAGCACCGAAGCTGACGGGTTGTAGGATGCCGCCACCCGCCATACCCCGTTCCCGTGTCGACCCGGCCGTCGGCGGGAGCGGCCCCGGTGCGCTCCAGCGAGGCTGGTCCATGGTTCCCTTCCGGCAGTTCCTGCTGAAGATCCACAGCCGCTGCAATCTCGCATGCGACTACTGCTACGTCTACGAGTCGGTGGACCAGAGCTGGCGCGACCGCCCCCGGACCATGGCCCCCGGCGTCGTGCGCCGCGCGGCCGCGCTCATCGCCGAGCACGCCCGGGAGCATGCCCTGAGCGAGGTCCAGGTCGTGCTGCACGGCGGCGAACCGCTGCTGGTGGGGGCCGAGCGGCTGGACGCCGTGCTGCGCGAGCTCGCCGGCGCCCTCGACGGAGTGGCGGAGCTGCGGCTCAACCTCCAGACCAACGGCCTGCGGCTCGTCGAGGACCCGGCACTGCTGCCGGTCCTGGCCCGGCACGGGGTGCGCGTCGGGGTGAGCCTCGACGGCACCCCCGCCACGCACGACCGGCACCGCCGGCGCCCGGGCGGCAGCGGCAGCCACGCCGATGTCGCCCGGGCACTGCGCCTCCTGGACGGCCCCCACCGCGACCTGTACGCCGGCGTGCTGTGCACCATCGACCTGGACGCAGACCCGGTGGAGACCTACGAGGCGCTGCTGGAGTTCTCGCCGCCGCGACTGGACCTGCTGCTGCCGCACGCCACCTGGCAGACCCCGCCGCCCGGTCTCCGTGGCCGCGCCTCCGTGCCCCGGACGGCGCCCGGGGCACACCCCGCCGAACCGGTGCCGTACGCGCGATGGCTGTGCGCGGTCTTCGACCGCTGGTACGACGCACCGCGCCGGGAGACCGGCATCCGGCTCTTCGAGGAGATCCTGGTGCTGCTGCTCGGCGGCACCGCCCGCAGCGAGGCCGTCGGACTGACCCCGGTCGACCTCGTGGTCGTCGAGACCGACGGCACCATCGAGCAGGCCGACTCACTCAAGGTGACCTATCCCGGAGCCCCCACGACCGGGCTGGACGTCCACCGCCACACCTTCGCCGACGCCGCCCGCCACGAGGCGTTCCGGGCCCGCCAGCGCGGCCGGGCCGGGCTCGGCCCCGTCTGCGCGGCCTGCCCCCGCGCGGCGGTCTGTGGCGGTGGCCTGTACGCCCACCGCTACCACCCCGGGGCCACGCCGACCCCCTTCGCGGCCCCGTCCGTGTACTGCCCGGATCTCGCCGTCCTCGTCGACCACATCGCCGCCCGCCTGCGCCGGGACGTCACGGCCCTGCGCACGGCCGCGCAGCCGGTACCGCGATGACGCCTGCGCCCCGCGGCCGCCCCGATCCGTGAGGAGCAAAGCCCCCGTGTCCACCCTGTCTCCCGACACCCTCCCCGTCCACACCGTCGCCCGAGCCACCTTCGACGCCGTCGCCCGCGCCCGGGGCGGCGCCGCCGCCGTGGCGGAGCTGCGGCGGGGCCAGCTCAGCAAACGCATGCTGCTGGCCGTGGCCGTACGCCGGTCGCTGCCCGACGACACCGATTTCGACGCGTCCTGCCGGCGGCTGGACCGGATGCGCCGAGAGGACCCGGACCGCTGGCACGAGACGATCCTCCACCCCTATCTGGACGCGGGACTGGCCGGCGCCCTGGCCGAGCAGGATCGTGGCGGCCGCCCCGACCTCGCCTGGTTCGACGAACTGGTCCGCGGCGGACCGGCCGCGCTGTCCGGGCCGCGACTGCTGACCACCGAGTGCGACGGCGTCGTCCTGCGGCTGCGGCTGGCCGACCGCGGCCCCTTCCGCACCGTGCACGGCCAACAGCCGGCCGGCGTGCAGACCGCCGACGAGGTGGGCCACTGGCAGTGGCTGCTGGACGGCGCCTGGCAGGTCCTGGTCCGCCGCCACCCCTGGCACGCCGAGGCCGTCGCCGCCTGTCTGTCCACCCTGGTGCCGCTCCGTCCCGCGCCCGGGGGCACCTCGGTCAGCTCCGCGGCCCGCCGGGCCTACGGCGCCGTCGCCCTCTCCCCGCCCGGCGACCCGGTGCTGCTCGCGCTCACCCTGGTCCACGAGTTCCTGCACGTCCAGCTCGGCGCCCTGCTCGACCTGGTCCCGCTGCACGGCCCGGCGTCGCAGGCCCGCTACCGAGCGCCTTGGCGCCCCGACCTGCGTCCCCTGGACGCATTCCTCCAGGGCACCTACGCCCACCTGGGCGTGTGCGACTTCTGGGGCACCGAGAGCGCCACCGCACGGCCCGATCCCCGGGCCGAGCAGGAGCACGCCACCTGGCACGGATACACCTGCGAGGCCGTCGACACGCTCCTCGGCAGCGGCGAACTCCTTCCGGCCGGACGCCGCTTCACCGAGGAGATGCGCCGGGCTCTCGCTCCGTCGGGAGGCGACCAGGGGCAACCATGAGCGCCCCGGGCCTGTCTGAACGGGGGGAGCCGGCGTGGTGCGCGCGGGCGGTGAGGAGCTCCGGGGTGACTTCGGCACGAGTCTGGGGACCTGGTGTCGGGGCGGTGGCAGTGCTGGTGGCGACGGGGGCGTGGGCCCGCTGGTCCTCGGACACCGACCCCCGGCTGTGGAACCAGGTGCGGCCGGCCATCGAGGCGCGGCTCGTGGAGCAGTCGCGCGGCGCCGGGTACGGGGAGAGCGAGGCCGGGCTCCGGGCGCGGTGGTTCTGCCGGGCGGAGGCGGTGGACCTCGACGAGCGGGACGGACTCGTGCGGGCCGGTGTCAGCACGCTGTGTCTGGAGTACGGGGTGCGGGCGGGGCGCCTGGTGGAGTGCAGCGGGGCCGAGGTGCCGCAGGTGCTGCGGCTGCGACGGGAGGCCGACGGCGACTACGTGGTCGTGTCGCAGGAGGCGCCGCCGGACGGCGCGGGCAACGCGGAGTGGCTGACCGCCCACTTCGGCTCCATCACCTCCGTCGGCCTCGACACCGGCGTGTCCTCCACCCCGCTGGAATCCGCGGCCCGGTCCCACTTCGGCCTGCCTGCGAACTCCCCGGTCAGCGAGTGCTGAGGGGGTCCTATTCCCCGGCGAGCTCCGCCACCCCGGTCACCCGGTGCAGCGGATACGTGCGGACCTCGTCCGCCGTGTGGTCGTAGGCCGTCACGAAGCCGCCCTCGACGCGGACGGGGGCGATGACGCGCTGGCTGGCGGCGCCCTCGGCGTTCACGTAGCCGATCCAGAGGGACTCGCCGGTGAGGACGGCGGCCTGCATGGTGGCGAGGGTCTCGGCGGAGCTGGTGCGGGGGAGTTCGCCGGTGGCGGGCTGTGGCTGGTCGGTTTGTCTGCGGGGGGTCGTCGCGGCCAGGTCGCCGGCCCGGATGGCCCGGATCGCGGCCGACAGGAGCGTCGCGTCGGGGACCGGGGGGCCGTCCGGGACCGGTTCGGGGGCGGTGCGCGGCGGGGTGCGGTGAGCGTGGGCGCGGGTGATCAGGACGTCGCCCTCCGCGGACTCGGCGGCCGGGGCGAAGCCCATCGCGCGCAGGCCGTCGAGGAGCGAGGCCGGGTCCGCCTGGGCGGCCAGGACCGTGGGGGCGAGGCGGCGCAGGCGCAGGCCGGCGGCGCGCTTGTCGGCGAGGATCTCGTTGAGCAGGGCGTCGTCGTCGCAGCGGACGTACGCGGAGGCGGCGCCGACCCTGAGGTGGCCGTGCCGTCGGGCCACGTCGTCGATCAGATACGTCAGCGGCTGCGGCACCGGTGTCCGGGAGTGCGCGGCGAGGAAGGCGTGCAGGTCCGAAGCGGCCTGGCCGGCGTCCAGGGCACGGCGTACCGAGCCGGGGGTGAAGCGGTAGACCGTCGCCCCGCCCTTCGACTCCACGTCGGCCAGGACGTCCAGCACCTCGGCCAGCGAGCGCTGCAGGGGCCCCGGGGCAACCGCCGTCAGGTCGGCCTGGAGCAGGACGTGGTCGAGGGGCTCGGGCAGCAGCGGGGCGAGGATCCGGGCCGCCGCGGCGGAGGCGGTGGCCTGCTCGGTGGGGGACAGCGGCTCGGGGACGGCGGTGGGGCGATGGTGCACGGGAAGCTTGTCCCCAGGGCCCTGCGCCACCGCGTCCGGCCTCTTCGGCGCGGTGGCGCCCAGCAGCGCCCGGCCGTGTCCCGACAGCGCCCCGCGCCCCGTCACCCCCAGCAGTTCCGCCTCCTTCAGCGTCCACTCGGCGAGCCGCGAGCGCAGGTCCTCCTCACGGCGCTGTGGCCGTTCCCAGCGCAGCCGGGCGAGCACCGACTCGGCCGACGGCGCCGCGCCCTCCGGCAGCCCCGCCAGCAGTGTCAGCACCCGGTGTCGTACGTCCGGGGCCGCGCCGCGGTCCAGGCCCGGGCCCAGCGCCGACAGGGTGCGGTCCTTCGCGTCCCGCCCGCCCACCAGCCCCGAGGTCCGGGTGGCCGTCAGCCAGGCCTCCGCCAGCCTGGCCCAGCGCTGGGCGGCCGGCTGCTCCAGCCACTCGTCGTGGGCCGGGGTCGCCGCGTACCGCTCGTCGGCCTCGCCGTCGGAGGCCAGCAGGCCCGCCGCGTAGGCCAGTTCGACCCAGAAGGCGGCGACCGGCTCCGAGACGTCCAGCGCGACCGCCGTGCGCTTGAGGTCGCGCACGCTCAGGCCGCCCGCCCGCAGCACCGCGGGCCCGCCCTCGTCCCAGTCCTTCAGCAGCTCCTCGACGGTCGCGAGCGCGGTGTACGCCTGCCCGGCCGCCGTCGCGTCCACCACCTGTGGACGGTGGGTCGCCGCGGGCTCCACGGCCGGCGGCAGCGGGGCCACCTCCCGGTGCGCCCGGCCGCCACGCAGATGCAGGGCCGCCTCCCGGGGGAGTACGACCGTCCCGGGCGCCGTCGGCACCAGCAGCCCCAGATCAAGCAGGCGGCGCAGATGGACCGCCGGCTCGGCGGTGACCTGGCCGTACGGCGGACCCCACACCAGCCGCGACAGCACCTGGCGCGACTCCTCCGGGAGCCCGGCGAGCAGTGCCGACATCCGCCCCCGGTCGGCGAACAGGGCCGTCAGCGACGCCACCGCGGAAACCGCGTCGTGGGTCGAGCCGAGCCCCGCCGCCGCGACGATGTCCTGGATGCGGCCCGGCGACATCCCCGCCGTGGCCTCCCGCACGGTCGGCCCGAGCCCGGTCGGGGAGGGATGCTGCGGCGAGGGCGCGAGCAGCTCAAGGGCCGTGCGGACCAGGCGGAGCCGGTCGTCGTCGCCCCACACCAGGGCCTGCTCCCGCAGGGTGCCGAGGGCGCGCGGGAGCGCCGCCGAGACGGCCGGGTCGCCGTCGTCGCCGGTCAGCAGGGCGAGCAGTTCGCCGTAGGGCGCCGGGTCCGCCGCCACCGCCAGCGCCTCCGCCGTCTGGAGCGCGAACCGGTCAAGGCGCTCCAGGGCCCGTACCACCGACGCCCGCGTCCCGGCCCGGGTGGCGAGCTGGGTCAGGTCGGTCGGCACGGGGGTGATGAGGTCGGGGCGGGCACGCAGAAGCGCGGCCAGGGAGACGTCGTCCCTGGCCCGGAGCGCTTCCGCGAGGGAGCGCGGCGGTACGGCCGGGTTGCTCATCCGACCAACGGTAGCGGGTGGCGGGTCGGGGCAGGGGCGCCGTACCCCGCGTCCGCGCAACCGTTCCACTCGACGCCGGGGCCCGTCCGATCGGCGGCTGCCTGCGCTAACGTCGTCCCACGGGGTATCCAACGCACCCGCCCCGGAGGGGACTTCGTGGGTATCGAGAGCGACCAGGTCGTCTACGAGTATCTGAGCCGCGTCGGTGATGTCGCGCAGCAGCGGCAGCTGCCGTCGTCCACCCGGATGCGGCTCGTCTCGGAACTGCGCAACGAGATCGACCGGCGGCGCGCCAAGGTCACCGTGGACTCGCCCGCTGCCGTCCGCCGGATCATCGCCAAGCTGGGCAGCCCCGACGAGGTGGTCACCGCCGCCGGCGGCACGGCGGGCAGCGCCCCGCAGGCGCCGGTCGTCGCCATGCCCGTACAGCGGGACCGGGAGACGGAGGAGACCGAGCGGCCCAGGGGCCTGCGCAAGGTCGTGCCCCGGCCGCGCCCCGACACCCCGCCGCAGCCCGCTCCCGCCGACCGCGACACCTCCCACGGGCCCCACCAGGCGGGTCTTGACGAACTCGGCGACAGCGCGGCGCAGCCCGACTGGTGGCGGGTGGACAGCAGTCCCTTCGGCATCGGGGACAGCGTGCCGGGGTTCGTGGGCGGGGTGGAGATCCCGGAGCTGCTGAAGCCTCCGCCGCCCAAGGAGGAGACGAAACCCGAACCCGCGCCCGCCGTGGAGCAGGCGGCGCCCGCGCCGCTGGTGAAGGCCCGGAAGGCCTGGTGGAAGCCGAGGACGGCCGCCAGGGCCAAGGCCGTGGAGCCGGTCGTCGAGGTCGCCTCGGCCCGCCGCCGGTTCTCCGGTCCCGGCGGCTGGAGCAACCCCCTCCTGCTGCTCGCCGCCGCCCTGCTCGTCGCCGGTGCCGTGCTCGGCAACCTGCTCGTCCTGGTCGTCGGCTGGCTCATCGCGTGGGCCTCGCCCCGGCTGACCGACGCCGAGACCAAATGGGCCGTCGTGTTCCTGCCGAGCCTCTCGCTCACCGCGGGGATCGTCTGGCTGTGGGGGCGGAACGAGGGCCGCTGGGGCGAGCCGATCGCCCAGGGCCACATGAGCGACGCGATCGCCGAGACCTGGCCGTGGGTCGTGCGGGGGGCGGCCGTGGCGTCGGCGCTGTTCCTGGTGTGGCGCTCGCAGCGGCGGCGGTAGGGGCGGGAGCCGGGCCAGGGGAATCAGGCCACGGGAAATCGTTGTCCGACGGCCGTACTGCTTGGGCACAATGGCTCATATGGCCTCTGCAAGCATCTCCGCCCCCGGTCCCACCGTCGGCTTCGATCTCGACATGACGCTCATAGACTCCCGCCCCGGCATCCACGCCTGCTGGGTGGAACTGTCCGAGCGGACCGGGACGTACGTCGACGCCGACCTGGTGGTGACGCGGCTCGGGCCGCCGCTGCAGGAGGAGATGGCGTACTGGTTCCCGGCGGACCGGATCCCGGCCATGGCGGACCTCTACCGCGAGATCTACCCGACGTACGCCATCACCGGCACGCTGGCGATGCCCGGCGCCCGCGAGGCCATCGGCGCCGTACAGGCGGCCGGCGGGCGGGCGATCGTCGTGACGGCCAAGTGGGAGCCCAACGCCAAACTGCACATGAGGCACCTGGGCCTGGAGCCCGACGCGGTGATCGGCAACCTGTGGGCCGAGCAGAAGGGCGAGGCCCTGCGCGAGCACGGCGCGAGCGTGTACGTCGGCGACCACACCGGCGATGTGCGCGGGGCGCGGATCGCCGAGGCGTTGTCGGTCGCGGTGCCCACCGGCCCGTGCACCGCCGAGGAACTGACCGAGGCCGGAGCCGATGTGGTCCTCGGCGATCTCACCGAGTTTCCGGGGTGGTTTTCGGACTACCGTCCGGACGGCGTTCCGGCCCGCGCCTGACGCCTTCCGGCCGCGACCGATTGCAGCACTCCCGCACCGGCCACCACGAAGCCGACGGCCATGAGCATGCTCAATCCGAACATGTATGTCGGAAAAGGCGTCGTTCCGAGCAGGAACGGGGCCACGGTGACCAGAGTGGCCACCGCTCCGATGAAGAACACGATGGCTCCGGCACGGATCAGTCGGTCACCGGGAGCGGCGGAATTCGTTTGGGTTTTGTCACGCACCGGACCAGGGTAGTTCCCTGCGCGAAGGAACAACCGGGTGACGTCTTGTCACCGGCCTGAAGACCATTAGCCTTGGTACCGGCGGGTCCCGACGACCCGCCCCAGTGCTATCAAGAGCCGTTTCAGAAGCAGTTTTCCGACGAGTACGAGGACGAGGACAGACGTGCCTACCGGCAAGGTCAAGTGGTTCAACAGTGAGAAGGGCTTCGGCTTTCTCTCCCGCGACGACGGCGGCGACGTCTTCGTCCATTCCTCGGTCCTCCCCGCCGGAGTCGAGACGCTGAAGCCCGGGCAGCGGGTGGAGTTCGGAGTGGTCGCGGGGCAGCGCGGTGATCAGGCTCTTTCGGTGGCCATCCTGGACCCGACCCCCTCGGTCGCGGCGGCGACCCGCAAGAAGCCCGACGAACTGGCCTCCATCGTCCAGGATCTGACGACCCTCCTGGAGAACATCACACCGATGCTGGAGCGCGGCCGCTACCCCGACAAGGCCGCCGGCGGGAAGATCGCAGGTCTCCTCCGAGCGGTCGCCGACCAACTCGACGTGTAGTGAGCGAGATACAGACCGAGGAACCGTCCCCCCAGCTGCTGGAGCACATCCAGCGGCAGCGGCGCCACACGCTGGAACTGCTGACCGTGTGCGCCATCGGACTCGTCCCCTGGACGATCCTGCTGGCCGTCACGCTGCCCAGCGGGTACACGGTCCGCCAGTGGCGCACCACCTGGGTCGGCTTCGACGTCCTGCTTCTTGTCGCGATGGCCGCCACGGCCCTGCTCGGCTGGCGCCGCCACCGGGGGGTCGTGGTGGCGGCCGTGTCGACGGGTGCCCTGCTGCTCTGCGACGCGTGGTTCGACGTGTCGCTGGCCCTGGGCACCCCCGACGTGTGGTGGTCGGTGGCATTGGCGGTGGGTGTGGAACTCCCGCTGGCGGGCTTCCTCATCCACCGGGTCCTGGAAATGTTGAAACTGGCCCAATGGCCGAACATCCCAAAGGGGCGCCTCAGATAAACGACAACGCGTCGGGTCGCAAAGCAGGCACAAGGCATTCCGCGGCCGCGCGGGTCAACAGCCCTCGAATCGCCGCATATCCGTCCTCGCCGAGCTCCGCGGTGAACTCGTTGACGTACAGACCGATGTGCTGATCGGCGACCGCGGGATCCATCTCCTGCGCATGTTCCATGACATAGGGCCGGGACACCTCGGGCTCGTCCCAGGCGGCCCGCACCGACATCCGGATGGACTCGGCGAGCAGCGACAGCCGCTCCGCCCCCAGCGACCGCTTCGCGATGATCGCGCCCAGCGGGATGGGCAGCCCCGTGGTGTTCTCCCAGTGCTCGCCCATGTCGGCGAGCTTGTGCAGCCCGTAGTTCTGGTACGTGAACCGCGCCTCGTGGATGACGAGCCCCGCGTCCACCTTGCCGTCCCGCACGGCCGGCATGATCTCGTGGAACGGCATGACGACGATCTCGCCCACCCCGCCCGGCACCACGTCCGCGGCCCACAGCCGGAACAGCAGATACGCCGTGGACTTCTCGCTGGGCACGGCGACGGTGCGGCCGGCGAGGTCCAGGCCGGCCTCCCGGCTGAGCACCAGCGGTCCGCAGCCCCGCCCCAGCGCGCCCCCGCACGGCAGCAGCGCGTACTCGTCGAGGACGTACGGCAGCACGGCGTACGACACCTTCAGCACATCGAACTCACCGCGCTCCGCCATCCCGTTGGTGACGTCGATGTCGGCGAAGGTCACGTCCAGCGCGGGCGCCCCGGGCACCCGGCCATGGGCGAGGGCGTCGAAGACGAACGTGTCGTTCGGGCAGGGGGAGTACGCGATCTGCAGCGGCTCAGTCGTCATGGTGTTCCCAACTCTCCAGTACGGGCGTCAGCTTCCCGAACCCCTCCGTCAGGGCCGCGAGCGCGTCGCCGATGCGCCAGGCGGCCCGGTCGCGCGGACCGACCGGGTTGGACACGGCACGGATCTCCAGCACGGGCACCCCGTGCGCCCCGGCCGCCTCGGCGACCCCGAAGCCCTCCATGGCCTCGACGAGGGCGGTGGGGTGGCGCTCTCGCAGGGCGCTCGCGCGGGCGGCCGTACCGGTCACCGTGGAGACGGTGAGCACGGCGCCGGCCCGCGCCCCGGTCGCGGCCGCCGCGGCCCGTACGAGTACCTCGGGCGGGCGGTGGGTGACGGCCCCGAACCCCAGCTCGGTCACCGGCACGAACCCGTCGGCGGTCTCCGCCCCGAGGTCGGCCGCGGTGATCTCGTCGGCGACGACGAGGGAGCCGACCGGCGCGTGCGGCAGGAAGCCGCCACCGATCCCGGCGGAGACCACCAGGCCGTAGGGAGCACCCGCCAGCGCGGCCCGGGTGAGCGCGGTGGCGGTGGAGGCGGCGGCGAGGGCGGGCCCGACCCCCACGGCGAGGACGTCGACGCCCGGCACCGGGCCCGGGAACGCACGGGCCACCGCGTCCCGTTCGACGGGGACGGCGGTGGCCACGAGGATGCGCATCGGCTTCGGCGGATCAGTAGTCGGAGTTCTCCAGCTTGAAGTTCCACACGCCCTTGTACGCCTTGCTCTGGCCGGTGGACTGCTTGTCCTGCTCGACGATGCTGATGTACAGCGTCTTCTGCGGGGCCTGGCCCTGCTGCTGGGCGAAGAGGTCGACGCCGTCGAAGGCGTAGTACGACTTCTTGTACACGTAGGTCATCTGCTGGCCGTTGATCCACAGCGCCCAGCCGGTGTCCGCGACCTTCTGGTCGACGCCGACGCGCAGGGTCTCGCTCTGCTTGACCTTGATCGTCTTGACGTCCGACTTCTCCAGGGCGCACTTGGTCGCCTTGGCCTGGCCGAGGTCGTTTCCGTCGTCGTAGCAGACGGCCTCGGAGCTCACCGAGGTCGAACCGACCGTGACGGTGACGCGCGGCGTCGGCTTGTCGCAGGCCGACAGGACGAGCAGTCCGGCGGAAACGAGGCCGGCGGCGGCGACGGCGCGGCGGCGTCGCACATCGGATTGCAGCGTGGTCATGGCGGAAGGCTATCGGGCGGGTACAGCACTCTCTTTATGCGGGGTGCGGCGAGCCCTGTTCGTTACGCCACTCGCGCCGTGGAGGAGCTGCCGCGCCGGGCCGAGCTGAGCAGCCCCCGCGCGGTGGCCAGCCAGCCCGCGGCGACGACCGCGGCGGCCACCGAGAGGCCCAGGTAGCCGTTGAGCGGCATCACGATGCCCACCGCGCCCCCGAACACCCAGGACACCTGGAGCAGCGTCTCGGAGCGGGCGAACGCCGAGGTGCGGACCAGTTCGGGCACGTCCCGCTGGATCAGTGCGTCCAGGGACAGCTTGGACAGGGCCTGCGAGAACCCGGCGACCGCGGCCAGACACGCCACCAGGAACGCCCCGAAGAAGATCGCCGCCGTGATCGCCGCGCCCAGCACGATGGCCACCACCGTGAAGATGATGATCTCCGGCGCCCGCGACCTGAGCCAGGCGCCGACCGCCGTGCCGAGCGCGTTGCCCGCACCCGCCGACACGGCCACCAGGCCCAGCGAGACCGCCGCGCTCTCGCCGGTCAGCGGATGCTCGCGCAGCAGGAAGGCGAGGAAGAAGGTGAGGAAACCGGACAGCCAGCGCAGGGCGGCGTTCGCGCCGAGGGCGTGGGTGACGGCGGTGCCGACCGTGCGCAGTCCGGGCCGCTTGACCGGCTTGAGGTGCGGGCCGTGCAGATGCTCCTCGTCGGCGGCGAGCAGGGCCACGTCCTCGCCCTTGGCCGAGTCGACCTTCGGCGGCAGCGAGAAGGACAGGAACGTCCCGGCGATGAAGATCACGAAGGCGCCGTAGAGCGGCCAGCGCGGTCCGATGGCCTGGAGCCCCGCGCCGACCGGGGCCGCGATCCCGGTGGCCAGCAGTCCGCCGAGGGTGACGCGGGAGTTCGCCTTGACGAGGGAGAAGCGGGGCGGGAGCAGACGGGGCACGACCGCGCTTCTGACGACGCCGTACGCCTTGGAGGCCACCAGTACGCCGAGGGCCGCCGGATACAGCTCCAGGCTGCCCGTGGCGACCGCCCCGGCGATGATCAGCGCCAGCATCGCCCGGGCGAGCATGGCGCCCGCCATGGCGGCGCGACGGCCGTGCGGAAGGCGGTCGAGGAGCGGGCCGATCACCGGCGCGAGGACCGTGAAGGGCGCCATGGTGATCGCGAGGTACAGGGCGACGCGCCCGCGGGCCTCGTCGGTCGGCACCGAGAAGAACACCGTCGAGGCCAGCGCGACGGTGATCATCACATCCCCCGCGCCGTTGACGGCGTGCAGTTCGATCAGCTTTCCGAGGCCGGACTCGCCCGCCCCGTGCGCGTGGGTCGCCCTGCGGATGCCGCGGGCCGTACCGGTGAACGGGAAGTGCAGGGCACGGCCGACAGCGCGCACGGGCCCTGTCATCCGGCCCGTGCCGCCACCGATCCCGGTGGCTCCCTGGTGTGTCCTCGAGGCTGCCACCCCGTCATAGTGCCCCGAGAAAGCAGTGAGTAGCGCGGTTACCGCGCGTATGAACGCGTATGAAGTGCCATCGCGGGACCACGGGAGGGCCACTGGAGGCCCCCTGGAGGCAACGAACCCTCACGTCGGTGTAGGCCGAGCGGCGGCGAACAGGTAGCGTGCGTAGCGCGCCGTGGCGAACGCTCTCGGCCGCGCGCCTCTCCGGCATCCCGCAGAATGGATGGAGCAGGTGCGCCCGAGCGCGACCGGGCGCGGACGTCGACGCGGTCCTCCGGTCCGCTCCGTCCGCACCCACCGCCTTCAGGCCGGCGCACCCGAGTGACGGCGTAGGAGAGAAGCGATACCTGTGAGCGCAGCGACAACGCGAAGCCGCACCCCCGACCGCCTGTGCGCCGAGGCCGTCGACCTCGCCCGCACCGCCGCCGAGGAGGCCGCCGCGCCCGGTGTGGTGGGTGAGCACGCGGGCCTGGTCTCCGAGGGAGACCGTGTCGTCACGCACTTCTTCGAGTGCAAGGAGCTCGGGTACCGGGGCTGGCGCTGGGCCGTGACGGTCGCCCGCGCCTCCCGCGCGAAGCTCGTGACGCTGGACGAGGTCGTCCTGCTCCCCGGCCCGGACGCGCTGCTGGCACCGGAGTGGGTGCCGTGGAGCGAACGCCTGCGCCCCGGCGACATGGGCCCCGGCGATCTGCTCCCCACTGACGCCGAGGACCTGCGCCTGGAGCCCGGCTACACCGGCGAGGACGAGCCGCTGCCGAGCGCGCCGGTGTCCGAGGAGATGGCCGAGCTGGTCGAGGCGGAGGACGCGGAGCTCACGGAGGGCGCCGTCTCGAACCTACCGGTGGCCCCGACCCGCGGCTCGATCGCCGCGGTCGCCGAGGAACTGGGCATGCGCCGGGCCCGGGTGCTGTCCCGCTACGGCCTGCATGTCGCCGCCGACCGCTGGGAGGAGTCCTTCGGCGCGAAGACGCCGATGGCCCAGGCGGCCCCGGCGCCCTGCGTCAGCTGCGGCTTCCTGGTCCCGCTGGGCGGCTCGCTCGGCCAGGCCTTCGGCCTGTGCGCGAACGAGTTCGCCCCCGCGGACGGCCGCGTGGTCTCGCTGTCCTACGGCTGCGGGGGCCACTCGGAAGCGGCCGTCATGCCGAAGCCCCCGCAGCCCGCCCCTCCGGTGATCGACGAGACCCGGGTGGACCCGTTCCCGCTGCGACCGGCATCCGACTCGGGGTCGGTGCCGGTGCTGGCGGACGAGGACACGGCGGAACTGGGTCACTCGTAGGAGGAGCGAGGGGTCAGGGGCGCTGGAGCACCCGGTCCACCACGCCGTCGGCGACGATGTACTGCGACTGGTCATAGACCTTGGTCGTCAGTTTCATGGTGGTCCGCTCACGCAACCCCAGGTATTGGTACGTCTTCGCGTCGAAGAGCAGCACCCGCCCGCCCTTCTCCCAGGGGGTGCCGCGCGGGCCGACGTACCGGACACCGATGGCCGTGTGCCCGTTGAACTCGGTCCGGTCCGGCAGCACCTCGACCCCGGGGACGGCGGCCAGCGCCTCGAACGCCGCCGAGCGCAGTCCCTTGGGCAGGACGGAGTCGCGGAGCAGTCCGGCGAGGAAGAACTGGATCTGCGGCCACTCGTCGGCCCTGGTCTTCCGGCCGAAGTCGGGCTTGGTGCCCGCCTCGCGCAGGGTGATCGTCAGCCTGGCCGGATCGAGGGGCAGTTGCTCCAGCTTCGACCACTCGCGCGGCGGCCAGGTGGACTCACCCTTCCGGAACGGCGGCACCCACTGCTTGTAGCCCAGCTCGCTGACGTAGGACTTCTTGGACCCGTCGACCGAGCTCCAGCTCTCGTCGACGTACCTCTTCACGTGACCGCCCGAGACGGGCTTGAGCTCGATGACCTCCTTCGTGTAGATGAACTGGTCGTCGCGCGGGGCGAGCGGCTTCTCGGTCCGCCGTGCCTCGGCCGCCGCCCCCCACAGCACGGTGGTCGCGCTCACCGTCTGGGTGCGGGGCGCGTTCTCCCCGGTGTTCTGGGCGACCACCACGGTCGCGGTGACCGCGGCCGCGGCGGCGCAGGCCACGGCGATCCGCAGCAGCGGACGGCGGCCGAGGGCGCGGCCGGTGGTGGGTGTCGTGGCCGGGGCCCGCATCGCCTGGTACAGGCGGAAGCGGGCGCGGGCGCGGGCGGTGTCCGTGAGAGGGGGCGCGTCCGCGTCCCACTCCCTCAGAAGCTCGATCTCATTCATCGTCGGATTCCTCTCGGAGAGCGGTCGGATCGGATCCGCCCAATGCCTCACGAAGTTTTCTGCGAGCCCGGTGCAGTCGTGACCGGACCGTCCCCACCGGCACGCCGAGGGCGGCCGCGACCTCCTCGTAACCGAGGTCGGCCCAGGCGACCAGCAGCAGCACGTCCCGGTGCCGGGCGGGCAACCGGGCCAGGGCACCGGCGAGTTCGCCGCTGACCGCCTGGGCGCTGACCCGTGCCGCCACCCGGTCCGCGACCGTCTCCTCGGCCGCACCACCGGGGGCCGCCGGAGGCAGCCGGCCGAGCGTCTTCAGCCGCCGGGCCTCGGCCCTGCGGTGACGGCCGATGAGGTTGGTCGCGATACCGAACAGCCAGGGACGGGCGTCGGACGCCTCCGTGCGGTACCGGAAGCGCTGCTGGAACGCGGTGGTGAAGGTCTCCGCCATCACGTCCTCGGCCGCCTCCGCACCCAGCCGGCGCGCCGCGTAGCGGTGCACCGAGTCGGCGTGACGGTCGAAGAGCAAGGCGAACGTCTCGGGCTCGTCCCACGACCGTTCGATCACCGAGGCGTCGCTGTCCTGCCCCACCCTGACGCCTGGTTCGACGGTCATCGGGGCTCCTTTCGTCGCTGTAGCGCTGTGAAGCTCGGGCCTACACCCCGTACTTCGCCGCTCGCGGGAATCCGGTTCCCTTGGGGACGTGGTGTGAGGGCCGCTGGGGCGGCGTTTCCGTCCTCCCTCGTCGCGGTACCTTCATCGTCACGCCGATGAGGAGAGTCAACGTGAGCAAGTTCGTGCGGCCCGCTGCCGAGGGTGCCGACCCGTTCGGGACCGCCCGGCTCCGGCGAGGGGTGCTGGACGCCTGGGCCACCAGCCCCGCCCGGTTCCGGGAGGACGCCAACGCCGAGGAGGACCTCGTCCTCGGCGGGTACCGGGACCGACTCGTCGTCGAGCTCGCGCAGAACGCCGCCGACGCGGCGGCCAGGGCGGGCGTGCCGGGACGGCTCCGGCTCACCCTGCGCGAGGGCGTCCTGTTCGCCGCCAACACCGGTGCCCCGCTGGACGCGGCCGGTGTCGAGTCCCTCTCCACGCTCCGTGCCTCCGCCAAGCGCGACAACGCGGACGGCTCCGTCGGCCGCTTCGGCGTCGGCTTCGCCGCCGTGCTCGCCGTCACCGACGAGCCCGCCGTCGTCGGCCGCCACGGCGGGGTCCGCTGGTCCCTCGCCGAGGCCCGCGACCACGCCGCCGAGACCGCCCGCCACAGCCCCGGCCTCGGCGACGAGATGCGCCGCCGCGACGGCCATGTCCCGCTGCTGCGGCTCCCGTTCGCCGCCGAGGGCACCGCGCCCGACCCCTACGACACCGTCGTCATCCTCCCGCTGCGCGACACCGCCGCCGCCGACCTCGCCGAGCGGCTGCTGAACGCCGTCGACGACGCCCTGCTCCTCGCCCTCCCCGGGCTTGAGGAGGTCGTGATCGAGACCGACACGACCCGCACGATCAGCCGCCGCACCGAGGGCGAGCTCACCGTCGTGGAGGACTCGCGAGACGGTACGACCCGGTGGCGCACCGCGGCCGCGCACGGACAGCTCACCCCCGACCTGCTCGCCGGCCGGCCCGTCGAGGAGCGGCTGCGGCCGCACTGGTCGCTGACCTGGGCCGTGCCCGCCGACCCCGACGGCACCCCGGCCCACCCCCGCACCAGCCCCGTCGTGCACGCCCCGACGCCCAGCGACGAACCGCTCGGCGTGCCCGCGCTGCTCATCGCGTCCTTCCCGCTGGACACCACCCGCCGGCACGCGGCCCCAGGTCCCCTCACCGACTTCCTCGTGCAGCGCGCGGCGGACGTGTACGCCGAACTCCTCGCCGGCTGGCGGCCGGTGAGCGAGGGGATCATCGCGCTGGTGCCCGGCCCGCTGGGCAAGGGCGAGCTGGACGGGACGCTGCGGCAGGCGATTCTGGACCGCCTGCCGCGCGCTGCGTTCCTCCCACCGGCCCTCCCAGCGTTTCTCCCGCCCGCACTCGACCCCGGCGACGACTCGGAACTGCCCGAGGCCCTGCGCCCGCGCGAGGCCGAGGTCGTCGAGGGCGCGGGCGCCGACACCGTACGGGTGCTCGCCGAGGTGCTGCCCACGCTGCTGCCCGCCGGTCTCGAACGCCGGGTGGAACTGCGCACGTTGGGCGTCGCCCGGGTTCCGCTGACCGACGCGATCGACCGGCTGGCGGGTCTGGAGAAGGAACCGGAGTGGTGGCAGCGGCTCTACGACAGCCTCGCGGGCGTCGACCCCGACCGGCTCTCCGGCCTTCCCGTGCCGCTCGCCGACGGACGGACGACCATCGGGCCCCGGCAGGTGCTGCTGCCCACGTCGGACGGCCCCCTGATCGACGCCGAGGTGCTCGCCCGGCTCGGCCTCAAGGTCGCCCACCCGGCCGCCGCCCACCCGCTCCTGGAGAAGCTGGGCGCACTGCCCGCGACTGCGCGCGCGGTGCTCACCACGCCCCAGGTGCGGGCCGCCGTGGCCGCCTCCCTGGACGACGACGGGGGCATGAGCTGGGAGGAGGACACCCCGGACGCCGAGGAGCTGGCGGACACCGTCCTCGCGCTCGTCCGGGACGCGGGCCTGGAGCCCGGCGAGGAGCCGTGGCTGGGCGCGCTCGCCCTGCCCGACGAGGAGGGGGAGCTGGTCCCCGCCGGTGAACTCGTCCTGCCCGGCAGCCCCTTCGCCCAGGTCATGCGCGAGGACGAACTGGCCTTCGTGGACGCCGACCTGGCCGGCAAGTGGGGTGAACAGCCCCTCGCCGCCTGCGGGGTGCTCGCCAACTTCGCCCTGGTCCGCGCCACGGACGTGGTGCTGGACCCGGACGAACTGGAACCCCGCGAGGGCGACTTCGCCGAACCGGACGACGCCGGACTCCTGGATGCCGTGGACGTGTGGTGCGAGGACATCCTCGACCGGTTCCCGGACACCCCGGTACCGCCGGTCGCCACCGAACTGGTCGCCGTACGCGATCTCGACCTGGTCGACGAGGACAAGTGGCCCGAGGCCCTGGCCCTGCTGGCCCAGCCGCCCCTGAGGGACGCGCTCACCCAGCAGGTCCGCATCCTCCTCCCGGACGGCACCCATGAACTCGTACGGCCGTACACCGCCTGGTGGCTGCGCGGGAACCCGGTACTCGACGGCCGACGCCCGGCCGGCCTGCTGGCGGCCGGGGGAGACCCCCTCCTGCGCGGCCTTTACGACGAGGCGGACGCGACCGGCTTCGACGACGAGCAGGTGCTGCGGGCGCTGGGCGTACGGACCTCGGTGGCCGCGCTGCTGGCGGAACCCGGCGGGGCGGCGGAACTGCTGGAGCGCCTCGCCGACCCCGACCGCCCGGTGACGTCGGCCCAACTGCACGCCCTCTACAGCGCGTTGGCCGACCTCGACCCGGAGCAGGTCACCCTGCCCGACGAGCTGCGGGCCGTGACCGACGGCCGGGTGGGGGTCGTGGACGCCGCCGACGCGGTGGTCGTCGACTCCCCGGACCTGCTCCCCTTCACACAGGGCGTCCCCCTGCTGCCGGTCCGCCCGTCCCGGGCCGCCGAACTGGCCGAACTCTTCCAGGTCCGCCGCCTGAGCGAGTCCGTCACCGGTTCCGTCGACTCCGATGGCACCGAGCACGACGTACCGGGGCCGGTCGGGGTGCTGCTGGGCGCCCGTACCCCGTCGACCTACGTCGAGCACGACGAACTCGTCGTCGACGGCGTGGAGATCGACTGGCGCCTGACGCACGACGGCGTCCTGCACGCCTCCACCCTGGAGGGCGTGGCCGCGGGTCTGGCCTGGGCGGCGGGGCAGTGGCCACGGCGCTTCGAGGTGGCGGCCCTGCTGGAGGACCCGACCCGCACGGAGGAACTGGCGCGGGACCGCTGGTTCGACTGAGCGTGGACGAGGAGCTCACTCCGGCCGACTACCTCGACTTCGAGGGCGGCCCGCGCTTCGTGCCGGCCAACCACATCGAGCTGTGGGCCCTGTTCGCCAACTCCCCCTGAGCGACGACGACGACCGGCTGGGGGAGGAACTGCCCCAGCTCGCGCCGGCGCGGTCGTCAAGATTTTCTTACCGGAAGCGCAACCAATCCCCGTACGGGGCCATCTGACCACGCGAGTCACTCGACCACTCGTCTCACGTGGGGAACACATGCGAATTCGTGCCACCGTGGCCGCCGCCTCCGGCGCCCTGGCCCTTACCGCTCTCGCCGTTCCGGCCGCGCAGGCCACTGACGTAGGCATCCACAAGACCACCGCCGCCGAGCGCTTCGGGCACTCCCGGTCGACGATGAGTGCCGCCGCCGACGACGAACTGCCGGTCGTCTCCGACGTGAAGGTCAACGGAGGCAAGGCCATCGTGGCCGGCTACACGGGCAGCAAGACCTACACCGTGTCGCTGACCGCCAGCCACTCCGCCAATATCGAGGACGCGTACGTCGACCTGTGGCACGGCAGGGACCGCGCCCACGTCGACGGTGTGTTCGGGCCGAACGAGGAGGCCGCCACCTGCACCGCGGTCAGCGCCACCACCTCGACCTGCAAGCTGACCATCACGGTCGACGCCGGCCGGTACCTGTACATGAACTCGCTGGCCGGCACCTGGCACGTGACGGCCGGCGCGATCGCCGCCGACGAGGCCGGCAGCATCTACTGGAACGACCTCTACGGCACCCACCGGGTCCAGCGCCTGTCGAAGCTCACCGCCAACGCCGCCCCCGAGCCGGTGAAGAAGGGCAAGACCATCACCGTCACGGGCAAGCTGACCCGGGCCAACTGGGAGACGCGGAAGTACGCGGGCTACTCGACCCAGCCGGTGCAGCTGCAGTTCCGGAAGAAGGACTCCGACACCTACACGACCGTGAAGACCGTCAAGACCAACAACAAGGGGGATCTGAAGACCACGGTCAAGGCCACGGTCGACGGGTTCTTCCGCTGGAGCTTCGCGGGCACCTCCACCACCCCGGCGGTCAACGCCGCGGGTGACTTCATCGACGTCCAGTAGGTCGGGCCGAAGTAAAGCGTTGCGCAAGTGCGGCCCAAATCACGTCCCACGCGTACAACCAGCCCCATGAGTCAGGGATCTAGGAAGTGAGTCATCAGACTCCGACATCCTTCTCTCCTCATGGGGAACGCACATGCGCATACGCGCCCTCGTCCTCGCCGCCTCCGGCGCCGTGGCACTCTCCACCCTCGCCGTGCCGGCCGCCCAGGCCGCCACGGCCGGGCCCGCCGTCACCTTCTCCAACCTGAAGGTCAACAGCGGCAAGGACATCGTGGTCGGCACGACGTCGACGGTCACCGTCTCCGCGACCTACACCGTGACCAAGCCCGCGAACCTGAGCGCGAGCTCCTTCCAGTCCGGGCCCGCCCTGTACCGCGGTACGACGTTCGGCGAGAGCTCCGACGACATGCTCCTCGGTGACGACGCCGGCACCTGCACGGCGTCCTCCTCGACGGTGCTGAAGTGCTCCGCGAAGATCCAGTTCCGCCCGAAGGGCACCGACGGGACCGGCGACCTGATCAGCAGCGAGGCGGGCACCTGGAAGCTGGGCGCCCTCGCGGTCGACGGCGACGGCAATATCACCTGGCAGGGCAACCTCGGCACCACCCACCTCCAGCGCACGGCCACCCTCACCACCGACGCCTCCCCGGAGCCGGTGAAGAAGGGCAAGACCATCACCGTCACGGGCAAGCTGGCCCGCGCCAACTGGGACACCAACAAGTACGCGGGTTACTCGACCCAGCCGGTGAAGCTGCAGTTCCGCAAGAAGGGCAGCAGCACCTACACGACCCTCAAGACGATCAAGACGTCGTCCACGGGCACGCTGAAGACGACGACCACGGCGACGGCCGACGGTTACTACCGCTACAGCTTCGCGGGCACGACGACCACGTCGTCCGTGAGCGCGGCGGGCGACTTCGTCGACGTCCAGTAGAACCCGGCACTAAGCGGAACCGCGGCGGTCGACCCACCTCCACAGGAGTTCGAGGGCGGCCGCCGCCACCACCGAGATGCCGACCGCGATCCACGGCATCGTCAGCCCCACCAGCTTCAGCGCGAAGAAGTCCTGGAGCCAGGGCACGGCCAGGACCAGGACGAACCCGAGGCCCATCGCCGCGACCAGCGCGAGCCGCCACCAGGTGTACGGGCGGGCGATGATCGCCAGCACCCACATCGAGATCAGGAACAGGGTCAGTGTCGCCGCGCTCGTCTCGGCGTCCAACGCGCCCTCGCCCGTGTAGTGGTGACGGGCGATCAGGTAGGTCACGAAGGTCGCGACCGCCGCCACCACTCCGCCCGGGATCGAGTACCGCATCACCCGCCGCACGAAGTGCGGTTGCGCGCGTTCGGTGTTGGGCGCGAGGGCCAGAAAGAAGGCCGGGATACCGATCGTCAGCGTCGACAGCATGGTCAAGTGCCGTGGCAGGAACGGGTATTCGACCTGCCAGCACACCACGAGGACGGCCAGCAGTACCGAGTAGACGGTCTTCACCAGGAACAGGGTCGCGACCCGGGTGATGTTGCCGATGACCCGCCGGCCCTCCGCGACCACGGACGGCAGCGCCGCGAAGCTGTTGTCGAGCAGCACGATCTGCGCGACCGCCCGGGTGGCCTCCGACCCGGAGCCCATCGCCACCCCGATGTCGGCGTCCTTGAGGGCGAGCACGTCGTTGACCCCGTCACCGGTCATCGCGACGGTGTGCCCGCGCGACTGGAGCGCCCCCACCATGTCCCGCTTCTGCTGCGGGGTGACCCGCCCGAACACCGTGCCCTCGTCGAGCTCCTTCGCCATCCCGTCCGGGTCGGCGGGCAGCCTGCGTGCGTCGACCGTGCTGCCGTTCAGTCCCAGCTTGGCCGCCACCGCGCCGACCGACACCGCGTTGTCCCCGGAGATGACCTTGGCGCGGACGTCCTGCTCGGCGAAGTACCGCAGGGTGTCGGCCGCGTCGGGCCGCAGCCGCTGCTCCAGGACGACCAGGGCGGTCGGCCGCGCTCCTTGGGTGACCTCGGGATGGCCGAGGTCCCGGGAAGCCCGGGCCAGCAGCAGCACGCGCAGCCCCTGCTCGTTGAGCCGCCCGGTCTCGGCGAGAGCGGGGTCGTCCGGCGCCAGGAGCACGTCCGGCGCCCCCAGCAGCCACGTACTGGTCTCGCCGCCGCCCTCGCTGAAGGTGGCCCCGCTGTACTTGCGGGCCGAGGAGAAGGGCAGTGACTCGGTGCAGCGCCACTCCTCGGTGTCCGGGTAGGCGTCGATGACCGCCTGGAGGGAGGCGTTCGGCCGCGGGTCCGACTCGCCGAGCGCGCCCAGGACCTTCCGTACGTACGACTCGTCGGCACCCTGCAGCGGCCTGAGCTCGGTGACGTCCATGCCGCCCTCGGTGAGGGTGCCGGTCTTGTCGAGGCAGACCGTGTCGACGCGGGCGAGGCCCTCGATGGCCGGGAGTTCCTGGACGAGGGCCTGTTTCCGGCCAAGCCGGATGACGCCGATGGCGAAGGCGACGGAGGTCAGCAGGACCAGCCCCTCCGGGACCATCGGCACGATCCCGCCGACCGTGCGGGCGATGGAGTCCTTGAGGTCGTTGTCCTTCACGAACAGCTGGCTGACGACCAGGCCGATCGCGGTCGGCACCATCATCCACGTCACGTACTTGAGGATCGTGGAGATGCCGGAGCGCAGTTCGGAGTGAACCAGGGTGAACCGGGAGGCATCCTCGGCGAGCTGGGCCGCGTAGGCCTCGCGGCCCACCTTGGTCGCCCGGAAGGCGCCACCGCCGGCGACCACGAAGCTGCCGGACATCACCTGGTCGCCGGGCCGCTTCACCACCGGGTCGGCCTCGCCGGTCAGCAGCGACTCGTCGATCTCCAGGCCGTCGGCCTCCGCGACCACCCCGTCGACGACGGCCTTGTCGCCGGGCCCGATCTCGATGACGTCGTCCAGGACGATCTCCGAGGTGCTGACCGCGGTCGCGGCCCCGTCCCGCCGTACGGTCGGCCTCGCCTCGCCGATCACCGCGAGCGAGTCGAGGGTCTTCTTCGCCCGCCACTCCTGGATGGTGCCGATCCCGGTGTTGGCGAGGATGACGTATCCGAACAGGCTGTCCTGGAACGGCGCGACGAACAGCATGACCAGCCAGAGCACACCGATGATCGCGTTGAACCGGGTGAAGACGTTCGCCCGGACGATCTCCCCCAGGCTCCGGCTGCTGCGCACCGGCACGTCGTTGACCTGCCCGCGCGTCACCCGCTCGGCGACCTCGGCCGCGGTGAGCCCGCCCGCCGCCGGCGCCCCGAGCCTCGTGGGGTGCACAGGGTCGAGTTCGGCGCCCGCGTCGGTGTGCGTCATGCACTCGACGGTACGTGCGGTTTTGCGGCTTCACCCGCCGAGTGGCCGGAAGTTCCGACCTGGGGAGGAGAGGGGAGCGGGCGAATGATGCCGTGGTACTACGGGGTGCTCGTCACTCGGCAGCAGGGCCGGTGGCGGAATCCGTGCCGTCCGCATTCTTGATCGCCGCGTCCCGCTTGCGCACGTACCAGGTGCCGTACAGCCCGAGCACGCCGCCGGCCAGGCAGGTCCACAGCCACCAGGTGTGGTCGTGGTCCGCGAACCAGCCGTAGAAGGGGAGCTGTGCGAGGAAGAGGACGAACCACAGGATCGTGCCGCCGGTGACCGTGGCGACCACGGGGCCCTCCAGGGGCTCCGGTGCCTCGTGCTTGAAGGATCCCGAAGAGAACACGTCCATGGGGACAGCTTACGAGGCGATCACATCTACGCGCGGAGATGGTCCCATGGACGTTATACGTTCATACTGAAACGGTTTGTGTCTGTCCACTTCTGCTCGTAGGAACATCCAATGCCGACCGCCCTCGACCGCTACTTCAAGATCTCCGAGCGGGGCAGCACCCTGCCGCGCGAGATCCGGGGCGGCTTCGCCACCTTCTTCGCGATGGCCTACATCATCGTGCTGAACCCGATCATCCTCGGCAGCGCCAAGGACATGTACGGCCATCAGCTGGACAACGGCCAGCTGGTCACCGCGACCGCCGTGACCGCGGCCTTCACCACACTCCTCATGGGCGTGGTCGGCAACGTCCCCATCGCGCTGGCCGCGGGACTCGGTGTGAACTCCGTCGTCGCGCTCCAGCTCGCGCCCCGGATGTCCTGGCCGGACGCGATGGGCATGGTCGTCCTGGCGGGCTTCATCGTGATGCTGCTGGTCGCCACCGGTCTGCGCGAGCGCGTGATGAACGCGGTGCCCTTCGGGCTGCGCAAGGCGATCTCCATCGGTATCGGCCTGTTCATCATGCTGATCGGGCTCGTGGACTCCGGCTTCGTCTCCCGCATCCCGGACGTCGCCCAGACCACCGTCCCGCTCCAGCTCGGCGGCGACGGACACCTCAACGGCTGGCCGGTCCTGGTCTTCATCCTGGGCGCCCTGCTGACCCTCGCGCTCATCGTCCGCAAGGTCTCCGGCGCGATCCTGATCTCGATCGTCACGATGACGGTCGTGGCGATGGTCATCGAGGCGGTCGCCAAGGTCCCGTCCTGGGGGCTCACGGCCCCGAAGTGGCCCGGCAACCCGGTCGCCACCCCCGACTTCGGCCTGCTCGGCAAGGTCAGCCTCTTCGGCGGCTTCGACAAGGTCGGCGTACTGACCGGCATCCTCTTCGTCTTCACGGTCCTGCTGTCGTGCTTCTTCGACGCGATGGGCACGATCATGGGCGTCTCCGACGAGGCCAAGCTCACCGACGCCCAGGGTCAGATGCCCGGCATCAACAAGGTGCTCTTCGTCGACGGCCTCGCGGTCGCCGCGGGCGGCGCGAGCTCGTCGTCGGCGACGACGGCCTTCGTGGAGTCCACGGCCGGCGTCGGCGAGGGCGCCCGCACCGGCTTCGCGAACCTGGTCACCGGCGGTCTCTTCACCGTGGCCCTCTTCCTGACGCCCGTCGCCACCATGGTCCCGTCCCAGGCCGCGACCCCCGCGCTGCTCGCGGTGGGCTTCATGATCCTGGCGAACTCGGTCCAGGACATCGACTGGGCCGACTGGACGATCGCGATCCCGGCCTTCATCACCATGGTGATGATGCCGTTCACCTACTCGATCACCAACGGCATCGGCATGGGCTTCATCACCTTCGTGGTGCTGCGCCTGGCGGCCGGCCGTGGCCGGGAGGTCCCGGTTCCGATGTACGTCGTCGCGGCGGTGTTCGGCTTCTACTACCTGATGCCGGCGCTGGGCCTGACGTGACCCGCTCTCACGTGACCCGCTCTCACGTGACCCCGTAGAACTTCTCGGTCTCGTCGACGGCGCTCTGGAACCGCTCGTCGAAGTCGTCTCGGATGAGCGTTCGGATCACATAGTCCTGGACGCTCATCCCCCTTTTGGCCGCATGGTCCCGGAGCCGCTCGAGCAGCTCCCCGTCTATCCGCAGGCTGAGCACGCTGGTCCCCATGAACACGAGGGTCGCTGCCGACGGGGAGCGGCGTTCACGTTCCGCCACCGACTCACTCGTACGGGTGAAGATCGGGTTTCAGTGGCCGGAGTCACGGGAATCCCCGCGCGCGCCAGCTTGTTTAGCTAGAGTAATGAGTTATGCTAAAGAGATGCCGGACCTTACCCATGGCGACGACGTTGCCGCCGTGAACTCCCTGCGATCAGCCGTGATGCGACTGTCCCGTCGGCTCAAGCACCAGCGGGTCGACGAGTCACTGAGCCCCACCGAGATGTCGGTGCTGGGCACCCTCTCCATCTGCGGCAAGGCCACCCCGGGCGAGCTCGCCCGCAAGGAGCACGTCCAGCCGCCGTCGATGACCCGCATCGTGGCGCTGCTGGAAGCCAAGGGACTCGTCCGGCTGGAGCCGCACCCCGAGGACCGGCGCCAGAAGGTCGTCACCAAGACCGAGCAGGCTGAGGCCATGCTCGCGGAGAGCCGCGCCAAGCGGAACGCCTTCCTGGCCACCCTCGTCGACGGCCTCGACGAGGACGAGTGGGCGAAACTGCGCGAAGCCGCCCCCGTGCTGGAGAAACTCGCACACCTGTAAGCCACAAAGAGGAGGCGAACGCACTTTGAGTACGGGACCCGGAGCACCTTCCGCCCCCGCACCGATCCCTTCTACCTCTGCGTCCCGCAAGTCGTCCATGTTCAGCTCGCTGAGGGTCAGGAACTACCGCCTGTTCTTCGCCGGGCAGGTCGTCTCCAACATCGGCACCTGGATGCAGCGCATCGCCCAGGACTGGCTGGTGCTCAGCCTCACCGGCTCCGCCACCGCCGTCGGCGTCACGACGGCCCTGCAGTTCCTGCCGATGCTGCTCTTCGGCCTCTACGGCGGTGTCCTCGTCGACCGGCTGTCCAAGCGCCGCGCGCTGCTGTTCACGCAGTCCGCGATGGGCGCCACCGGTATCGCGCTCGCCGTCCTCACCCTGTCCGGCCACGTCCAGGTCTGGCACGTCTACCTCGCCGCCTTCGCCGTGGGCCTCGCGACGGTCGTCGACAACCCGGCCCGCCAGTCGTTCGTCTCCGAGATGGTCGGCCCCGACCAGCTCCAGAACGCGGTCAGCCTGAACTCCGCGAACTTCCAGTCGGCCCGTCTCATCGGGCCTGCCGTCGCCGGCGTCATGATCACCGGCGTGGGCACCGGCTGGGCGTTCCTCGCCAACGGCCTGTCCTTCGTCGCCCCGCTGGTCGGTCTGCTGATGATGCGGGCGCGTGAGCTGCACGTCGTCGAGCGCGCCCCGCGCGGCAAGGGACAGCTGCGGGAGGGCCTGCAGTACGTGGCCGGGCGACCGGAGCTGATCTGGACCATCGTCCTGGTCGGGTTCGTGTCCACCTTCGGCTTCAACTTCCCCGTCTACCTCTCGGCCTTCGCCGACGACGTCTTCCACGCGGGCGCGGGTTCCTACAGCCTCTTCAACACGGTGATGGCGGTCGGCTCCCTGGCCGGCGCCCTGCTCGCGGCCCGGCGCGGCACCGCCAGGATGCGGGTGCTGGTCGTGGGCGCGGTGGCCTTCGGCACGCTGGAGATCGTGTCCGCCCTCGCCCCCTCGCTGTGGCTGTTCGCCCTGCTCATGGCGCCGATCGGCATGTTCGGGATGACGGTCAACGTCACCGCGAACACCAGCGTGCAGATGGGCACCGACCCGGCCATGAGGGGCCGGGTGATGGCCCTTTACATGATGGTGTTCATGGGCGGCTCACCGATCGGCGCGCCGATCGCCGGCTGGATCACCGACGCGTACGGCGTCCGGGCCGGTCTCGCGGTGGGCGGCGCGATCGCAGCGCTGGCTGCTGTGACGATCGGCCTGGTCCTGGCCCGCGTCGGCAACCTGCGGCTGTCGGTCGGCTGGCACCGCGGTCACCCGCACGTCCGCTTCGTGCCCCGCGAGGCACGGGAGCAACTGGCCGCGGCGGCCTGAGCCCTACGGCCGTACGCGCATGGCCAGCACCTGGCCCGGCCAGTCGTTGTTCACCCCGGCGGTGTACGTGTCCGTCGGGGTGAAGCCGTTGGCCTCGTAGTAGGCGACCAGCTTGCGGTCGTCGCCGGCGTAGCAGTCCACCCGCAGCAGGGCGACGCCCGCGCGCCGGGTCGCCTCGGCGGCGTGCGCGAGCAGGGCGCTGCCGACGCCGTGGCCCTTGAAGCGGCGGTCGGAGGCTAGCCAGTGGATGTACCGCTCGGGCTCGCCCGGCGGCGGGAGATGGGCCAGATAGGCGCCGGGCGCGTCGGTGATCGTGAGGGTCGCGGCCGGTACGCCGTCGGCCTCGGCGATGAACACGCTGCCCTCGTCGATGTACCGGGCGACGGACTCCACCGTCCTGGGGCTCCGGGACAGCGGCTCGGTCCCCCACTGGCCCGTACGCCCCTGCGCGACCAGCCACTCCACGCAGCTGTCGAGCATGCCGAGGATCACGGGTATGTCGTCGGGCCCGCCGTCCCTGATGCTGATCTCCATACCCTCATGGTGACAGGCTGACCCTCATGAGACTCTTCGCCGCGGTGCTGCCTCCGCAGGATGTCACCGAGGAACTCGCCGCAGTGGTCGCCGAGTTGAGGAGGCTGCCCGGCGCGGAGGGGCTGCGCTGGACCGGCGTCCCGGGGTGGCACTTCACGCTCGCGTTCTACGGCGAGGTCGACGACGACGTCGTACCGGAACTGTCGGAGCGGCTGGAGCGGGCGGCTCGGCGGACGCCCTGCTTCCCACTCGCCGTGCGCGGGGGTGGGGAGTTCGGGCACGGGCGGGCGTTGTGGGCGGGGGCCTCCGGTGAGCTGCCGGCCTTGCGGTTGCTCGCCGAGCGGGCGGAGGCGGCGGGGCGGAAGGCCGGGGTGGAGATGGGGGAGCACCGGCGGTACAAGGCGCATCTGACGGTGGCGCGGAGTCGCGGGGCGGTGGAGGTACGGCCGTATCTCTCGGTTCTGGACGGGTTCACCAGTCGTACGTGGACGGTGGACGAGCTGGCGCTGGTCCGGAGCAACCTGCCGAGGTCGGGCGTGCCGGGGGAGCAGCCCCGGTATGAGGTGGTCGGGCGTTGGGCGCTGGGCGGGGCCGGTTAGGCTCGATGCGTGGACCCGAAGACACGGAACCGGATCATGGCCGGTGTGCTGGTGATGATGTTCGTCGTCGTGGCGTTGGCCGCGGTGCTCGGCAGGTAGGGGAACTGCGGCCGGCTGTCGGACTTGCGGGCCCGTGGTGGCTGGTCGCGCCCGCGGGGCGGAGCCCCAGATCGACTCCGCCCCGCGCCCCCGAAGGAGCGCCTGCCCCTACGAAGTCACCAGGCGAAGGCCTCCGGGGACGGGCCCGGGCCCGGGAAGATCTCGTCCAGGCCGGTCAGGACCTCCTCGCTCAGCTCCAGCTCCACCGCCCTGATCGCCGAGGCGAGCTGCTCCGCCGTGCGAGGGCCGACGATCGGGCCCGTCACGCCGGGGCGGGTGAGGAGCCAGGCAAGGGCCACCTCGCCGGGCTCCAGACCGTGCTTCTCCAGCAGGTCCTCGTACGACTGGAGGCGGGCGCGGGCGGCCGGGTCGGCGAGGGTGTCGGCGGCGCGGCCTGAGGCACGGCGGCCGCCCTCGGCCTCCTTCTTGACGACCCCGCCGAGCAGACCGCCGTGCAGCGGCGACCAGGGGATGACACCGAGGCCGTATTCCTGCGCGGCCGGGATGACCTCCATCTCGGCGCGGCGCTCGTAGAGGTTGTACAGGCACTGCTCGCTGACCAGCCCGATGGTGCCGCCCCGCCGGGCGGCGATCTCGTTGGCCTGGGCGATCTTGTAGCCGGGGAAGTTGGAGGACCCGACGTAGAGGATCTTGCCCTGCTGGACGAGGGTGTCGATGGCCTGCCAGATCTCCTCGAAGGGAGTGGCGCGGTCGACGTGGTGGAACTGGTAGACGTCGATGTAGTCGGTCTGGAGCCGCTTGAGCGAGGCGTCCACGGCACGGCGGATGTTCAGCGCCGACAGCTTGTCGTGGTTCGGCCAGGCCTCGCCGTCCGTGCCCATGTTGCCGTAGACCTTGGTGGCGAGGACGACCTTGTCGCGGTTCGCGCCGCTCTTCGCGAACCAGTTGCCGATGATCTCTTCGGTACGGCCCTTGTTCTCGCCCCAGCCGTAGACGTTGGCGGTGTCGAAGAAGTTGATGCCGGCGTCCAGCGCCGCGTCCATGATCGCGTGGCTGTCCGGCTCGTTCGTCTGCGGTCCGAAGTTCATCGTGCCGAGGACCAGGCGGCTGACCTTGAGTCCGGTGCGTCCGAGCTGCGTGTACTTCATGACTACCCAGCCAACGGCGTGGAGTGCGCTCTAGGCAAGCGACCTTGACGCTAACTACAAGTTAGTGCTTTCCTGTGGAACGTGTGAGCTTGAAGTTTCAATATAAGCCTCAGGAGATCCCGTGCCCCCCACCACGCCCGTCCGCAGGACCCTCGCCGCCCTCGTCGCCTCCGCCGCGCTTCTCGGTGCCGCCGCCGTACCGGCCGTGGCGGCTCCGCACGCCACTCCTTCCGCGCAGGCCGCCTACGGTGACTCCGCCCGCCTCGCCTACCAGAAGGCCGTCACCGTCCGGGTGCTCAAGGGGGTGTTCGAGCGGGGCGACACCGAGGTTGTGGACCGTTTCGTACGGCCCGACTACATCCAGCACAACCCCTTGGCGCCCGACGGCGCCGAGACGCTGAAGAACCTCGGCACGGCCGTCCACCAGCAGTTCCCGGACGCCGAGTACCGCGTCCAGCGGGTGATCTCCGAGGGCGATCTCGTGCTGGTGCACTCCAACGTGGTGATGACGCCGGGCACCCTGGGGACCGCCGTCTTCGACATCTTCCGCTTCCAGGGCGGGAGGATCGCCGAGCACTGGGACGTCGGGCAGAACGTGCCGGACGCCACCGCCAACGGCAACGACATGTTCTCCACCGTGACGTGGCCGCGGACCTCGCGGCCCGGCCCCGGTCTCCTCACCGCGTGCAACAAGAAGCTGGTGGTCGCCGCCTTCGACCAGCTGATCGTGAAGAAGGACCTGTCCGCGCTCGACCGGTACTGGGGGCCCGGGTACGAGCAGCACAACCCGACCATCGCGAACGGGGTGTCCGGGGCGAAGGCCGGGCTCGGGGCGTACTTCAGGGCGGCGCCGCGGCTGAGGGTGGAGCCGAAGCGGGTCATCGCCGAGGGCGACCTCGTGGCCGTCCACAGTCACTACATCCCGGCGCCGGGGGAGCGGGGGCAGGCGGTCGTGGACCTGTTCCGGGTGCAGGGCGGCAAGATCGTGGAGCACTGGGACGTGATCCAGGACGTGCCGGCCACGTCGGCCAACGGCAACACGATGTTCTGACGGTTCCTACGGCTGCCCCCCGGCGTAATCGGGGGGCAGCCGTAGGGATTTGGGCCGGTTCGGACCCTAGCGTCTTTCGCATGGAACAGATTCGGAGTACGCGGCGGGGTGTGCTGGCGCTCGGTGCGGGGGTCGCCGCCTCGTCGTGGGCGGGGGCGGCGGCCCCGGCGCGGGCCGTGGGTTTTCCGGCCGGGGAGTTCGACGAGCTGGGGATCACCGAGCTGCGTCGGCTGATGGACCGCGGTCGGCTCGACGCGCAGGAGCTGACGCGGTACTACCTGGAGCGGATCGAGCGCATCGATCCGCTGCTGCACGCGGTGATCGAGGTCAACCCGGACGCGGTGCGGGAGGCTCGGCGGCTGGACCGGGGGCAGGGGCGGCGGGGGCCCCTGCACGGCATCCCGGTGCTGTTGAAGGACCTGGTGGAGACCGGGGACCGCATGCACACCACGGCCGGCTCGCTCGCGCTGGAGGGGCTTCGGCCCGCCCGGGACGCCACGGTCGCCGCCCGGCTCCGGGCAGCCGGTGCCGTCATCCTCGGCAAGACCAACCTCAGCGAGTGGGCGGGCGGCCTGTCGGTCACGCATCATGCGGGGTGGAGCGCGCGAGGGGGCCAGACCAGGAACCCGTACAAGCTGGACCGCTCGCCGAACGAGTCCAGCTCGGGTACGGGAGTCGCCGTCGCCGCCAACCTGTGCGTCGCCGGCATCGGCACCGAGACCAACGGCTCGATCATCGACCCGTCGTCGGCGAACTGTGTCGTCGGCGTCAAACCGACCGTCGGACTGGTCGGCCGGGGCGGGGTGATCCCCGGGGTGCCCAGTCAGGACAGCGTCGGTCCGATGGCCCGCACGGTCCGGGACGCGGCGATCATGCTCGGCACGCTGGTCGGGGTCGACGGGAGGGACCCCGCGACGACGGCGAGCCGCGGACACTTCCACCGCGACTACACCCGCTTCCTGGACGCGGACGGGCTGCGCGGGGCGCGTATCGGGGTCCCGCGGGCCGTGTACTTCGGGTACAGCGACCACGCCGACGAGATCGCCGAGCGGGCGATCGGGGTGATGCGTGCGGCCGGGGCGGTGATCGTCGACCCGGCGGACATCCCCACGGCCGAGCAGCTGGAGGACCTGCCCGGCTCGACGGTCGTCCAGGCCTACGAGTTCAAGCGCGCCCTGAACACCTACCTGGCCGCGGCCGGGGGTGAACACCCGCGCGACCTGGCGGAGTTGATCGCCTTCAACCGCGCGCACGCCGACCGTGAGCTGCGCTATGCACGGCAGGACGGCCTGGAGGCGGTGGAGCGGCTGGACTTCTCGAAGCGGGAGTACGAGGAGGCGCTGGCCGTGAACCGCCGGCTGTCACGGGCGGAAGGCATCGACGCGGTGCTGCGCCGGCACCGTCTCGACGCCCTCGTGATGCCGACGACAGGCCCCCCGGCCAAGATCGACCTGATCCGGGGGGACACGTACGGCGGCGGCGCGTCCACGCCCGCCGCGCTCGCCGGGTACCCCGCGGTGAGCGTGCCCGCGGGGTTCGCGTTCGGCCTGCCGGTAGGGGTGACGTTCATGGGAACGGCATGGAGCGAGCCGGTGCTGCTGCGGCTCGCGTACGCGTACGAGCGGGCGAGCCGGGTTCGGCGGGTGCCGATGTATCGGGAGGCTGATGTGGGGTTCTGACCTGCGGTCAGCCGGCGGAGCGGGCAGTGTGCAGGGTCGCGAACACGGCTCGCGCGCGGATGCCGTCCGGTGCGTCCCAGGCGCCGCAGACCTGGCCGGCCGCGGTCTCGGGAGCGGTGGGCCGCGGGCGCCGGTGCAGGCGCAGGACCGTGCCGTCCGGGAGGGTGAGCCCGGTGCCGTCCTGGTCCTCGGTGACCTCGCCGGGGCCGGTGGGGAGACCGGGGCCCGTGTAGGAGTGGGTCACCTCGTGGTCGGGGGTGTCGGTGAGGCTCTGGGCCTGGGCCTGGGTGCGGCCCTCGAACAGGGCGAGCAGCTCGGTGCGCAGGACCGGGTCGTGGATGCCGTCGTAGGCCCAGCGGGGGCCCAGGACGCCGTGTTCCATGGTGCCGACTAGGGCGTGGTCGGCGCCGGGCAGCGGGGCGGCGCGGTAGGTGAGCGGGGCCAGATACGCGACGGGTCCGGGACCGGAGGAGTCCACGGCCACCATGAACTCGATCCCGACCTCGCCCTCCGGGTCGTCCAGCCGGAAGCCGCCGGCCTTGGTCAACTCGGGGGTGCCGGTGCCGGCGTACCACGGGCGGGTGGGCAGCCAGGTGGTGAGCAGTTCCAGCTTGGTGGGCTTGAGGGTGGTGTGGTGGATGATCGCCATGGGGCGGATTCTGTCAGTCAGTCGCGGGGGAACTCCTGGGTTTTCAGGGTGAGGCCGACGACGGTGTGGGTGAGGTCCACGTGCTTGCCGAAGGGCACCCGGGTCTCGACCTCGTAGTCGCTTCCCTTGGGGTCGGTGTAGATGTGACACCGCCCTTGATACGGATCCGCGATGACGTAGACGGGGACTTCCGCCGTGGCGTAGGCGGCCTTCTTCGGGCCGTAGTCGTTGGCCGCGGTTCCCTTGGAGATCACCTCCGCGACGAACTCGACGTCCTCGTAGGACCAGTGGCCGCCCTCTGCCTTGGCGGCGCCTTCCGTGCGCGGGTACTTGGTCCGCAACTGCTCAAAGATGGCCGCGATGACCTCCCAGTGGGTGTCCCGCTGCGGTGACATGTAGACCGTCGCCGGTCGTGTACGGCGGTCGCTGACCGAAGGCGAACGCGGTTACCGGGTGGGGGAGTTGATGTGAGTGTCCGGCGTTCCGGGCGCTCGGCCCGTCGAGCTCGTCGGCGGCGTCGACGTCCTCGGGCGTCGGCCGCTCAGGTAGCGCTGTCCGGCGGCGTCTCCGGTTTCGTGTGCAGGATCTCGCGGGCCTGGTCCGCGGCGCGGGTGATGCTTTCGGAGACGAAGTCGAGGAAGCGGGCGATGTTTTCGAGGCGGACGGCGGCCGGCGTGCCGGGGCCGAGGACTCCGACGCCGTCCCGTGCGGTCTCGGCGACCTGGGCGGTGCCACGGGCGCTGGCCATCATCGATTCGTACATGATGTCGTCGTCGACGGTGTAGCGCTCGCGGCGGCCCGCGTCGCGTTCCCGGCGGACCATTCCCTGGCTCTCGAGGAACGCGACCGCTTTGGAGACGGACGCCGGGCTGACCTGGAGGCGCTGGACGAGTTCGGATGCGGTGAGGCTGCCCGCGTCGCTGACGGTGAGGCCGGCCATCACCCGGGCCGCCATCGTGGGCGTGCCCGACTGTATGAAGACGGTGGTGAGCGTGTCCTCATATGCGCGCACGGCCTCCGCGTCGCGCCCGTGGGCCTGCGGTTGCGCCTCCGGCCCCCGGGGTGCGGCCTGCTTGCGACGATGAGCGCGACGTTCGGTGGCACGGTGGGCGAGGTCGGCGCGGTAGCCGGCGGGACCGCCGTTGCGCATGACCTCGCGCGTGATCGTCGAGGTCGGTCGGTCCAGACGCCGGGCGATCTCCGCGTAGGCGAGGTCGTCGGCCAGGCCCACCGCGATCTGCTGGCGGTCCTGCTGGGTGAGTCTGCCTCCCGGCATCGCGGTCTCCTTCGTGTTCCTGGTGCCCGCAGCATAGCGTTCACTCCCATCCTATTGCAACGAATGGCTGACGGGCGTTGCGTTGCTTTCTGGGTCGTTGCAATGAAATTACCTCAACTACCTGCGTAAATAAGGATACGGCGCAACGATTTTGTTGCCAGATCTATAAATGCAACGTAGCTTTTCGTTCATCGGAAACAGCGACGAACGCAGGAGCACCTGATGCAGAAGTTCGACACCCCCGCCCCCGTCACCACCGTCATCGACCTCCCCGCCGGCCGGGTCCAGGTCATCGCCGCCGACCGCGCCGACACCACCGTCGACATCCGGCCCGCCGACCCCGCAAGGAACCGCGACACCAAGGCCGCCGAGCAGATCGACGTCACCCACGGCACCGACGGCGTCCTGCGGATCGCCGCCCCGGCCGCGAAGAACCAGTACTTCGGGCCCTCCGGGGCCGTCGAGATCACCGTCCAGCTCCCCACCGGCTCACACGTCCAGGCCACAGCGGCCGCAGCCGAGTTCCGGGCCGTCGGACGCCTCGGGGACATCGTCTTCGAAGGCGCCCACGGCCCCGTCAAGATCGACGAGGCCGCGAGCCTGCGCCTGACCGTCACCGACGGCGACATCACCGTCGGACGCCTCACCGGCCCCGGCCAGATCAGCACCCAGCGCGGCGACATCACCCTCGCCGAAGCCGTCACCGGCACCGTCGTGCTCACCACACAGAAGGGCGACATCACCCTCGCCGCCGCCGCCTCCGCCGCCCTGGACGCCGGCACCACCCACGGCCGCGTCCACAACTCCCTGAAGAACACCGAGGGTTCCGACGCCGCCCTGACCATCCGCGCCACCACCGCCCACGGCGACATCACCGCCCGCGGTCTCTGACCCGTCGCGGCCTGTGACCCACAGCCCTTCACAAGGAGCACCCACCATGACCGACCTGGCCATCGCGGCGAACGGACTGCGCAAGTCCTACGGGGACAAGACCGTCCTCGACGGCATCGACATCCAGGTGCCCGCCGGCACGATCTTCGCCCTCCTCGGGCCGAACGGCGCCGGCAAGACCACGGCCGTCAAGATCCTCTCCACGCTCATCACCGCCGACGGCGGACAGGCACGGGTCGGCGGCCACGACCTCACCGCCGAGGCCCAGGCCGTACGGGCCTCGATCGGCGTCACCGGCCAGTTCTCCGCCGTGGACGGCCTGATCACCGGTGAGGAGAACATGCTCCTCATGGCCGACCTGCACCACCTCTCCAGGAGCGAGGGACGGCGGGTCAGCGCCGAACTGCTGGAGCGCTTCGACCTCACCGAGGCCGCGAAGAAGCCCGCCTCCACCTACTCCGGCGGCATGAAGCGCCGACTCGACATCGCCATGACGCTGGTCGGCGACCCCCGGATCATCTTCCTCGACGAACCGACCACCGGCCTCGACCCCCGCTCCCGGCACACCATGTGGCAGATCATCAGGGAACTGGTCTCCGACGGCGTCACCGTCTTCCTCACCACGCAGTACCTGGAGGAGGCCGACGAACTCGCCGACCGCATAGCCGTCCTGCACAACGGCACGATCGCCGCCGAGGGCAGCGCCGAACAGCTCAAGCGCCTGGTCCCCGGCGGACACGTCCGGCTCCGCTTCACCGACCCGGACGCCTACCGCGGCGCCGCCCGCGCCCTGCGCGAGGGCACCCGGGACGACGAGTCGCTCACCCTGCGACTCCCCAACGGCGGCAGCCAGTCCGAGCTGCGCGCCCTCCTGGACCAGCTCGACGCGGCCGGCATCGAGGCCGACGAACTGACCGTGCACACCCCCGACCTCGACGACGTGTTCTTCGCCCTGACCGGCGGCAGCGCCGACGTCACCGACCAGACCAAGGAGACCGTCCGATGAGCACTCCTCAGGCCGCCGTCCGTCCGTCCGGCTTCTCCCTCGCCGTACGCGACTCCTCCACGATGCTGCGCCGCAACCTCCTGCACGCCCGGCGCTACCCCTCGCTCACCCTGAACCTGCTGCTCACGCCGATCATGCTGTTGCTGCTCTTCGTCTACGTCTTCGGCGACACCATGAGCGCGGGGATCGGCGGCGGCGACCGTTCCGACTACATCGCGTATCTCGTCCCGGGCCTGCTGCTGATGACCATCGGCTCCACCACGATCGGCACCGCGGTCTCCGTCTCCAACGACATGACCGAGGGCATCATCGCCCGCTTCCGGACCATGGCGATCCACCGCGGCTCGGTGCTCGTCGGGCACGTCGTCGGCAGCGTGCTGCAGTCGGTCGTCAGCGTGGTCCTGGTCGGCGCGGTCGGCGTGGCCATCGGCTTCCGCTCCACCGACGCCACGGCCCTGGAGTGGCTCGCGGCCTTCGGACTGCTCGTGCTCTTCGCCACGGCGCTCACCTGGATCGCCGTCGGCATGGGCCTGATCAGCCCCAACGCCGAGGCCGCGAGCAACAACGCCATGCCGCTGATCTTCCTGCCGCTCATCTCCAGCACCTTCGTGCCGGTCGACGCGATGCCGGGCTGGTTCCAGCCGATCGCCGAGTACCAGCCCTTCACCCCGGCCATCGAGACCCTGCGCGGACTGCTCCTCGGCACCGAGATCGGCAACAACGGCTGGCTCGCGGTCGCCTGGTGCGTCGGCCTCGCGGCGCTGGGTTACCGCTGGTCGACCGCGAAGTTCAACGCCGACCCGAAGTGACCGCCTTGGTGGCGGGGCGGGGAGGGGTGAGGCGGGGCGCGGACCAACTCCCGCGCCCCGCCAGCAGGTTGAGGTGCGCGCTACGAGCTGACCACACAATGGGTCCACCGCCCCGGCCGAACCGGTCGGAAGGCCGGCCCCTCTCGCCCGCCCCTTTCAGCCGGCCTCGTAAAGCCCGCCGAGGTCCCATGCCTGGTGCATCGCCGCCGCGAAGGCCGCCGCGATCTTGTGTTCGCCGCTCGCGTTCGGATGGGTGCCGTCGTAGGTGTCGTGGTTGATGTCGTACGACGACGGGGGTGAGGCGGGCAGCAGGGGGGAGCGGGGCTCGTCCAGGTCCGCGATCGCCTTGGCCAGAAGCTCGTTGAAGCGGGTGATCTCCGTCGCGAAGGGCGCGTCCGACTCCGCCCGGACGTTGGGGATCACCGGGAGGACGGCCATCCGGATGCGGGGGTTCGCCCGGCGGGCCTCGGCGACGAAGGCGCGGACGTTCTCCGCGGTTTGTTCCGCGTTCGTGTAGAAACCCAGGTCGATCAGGCCAAGCGACACCAGGAGCACGTCCGCCCGGCTTCCGCGCACCGCCTCACCGATCAGCGGGGCCATGTGCAGCCAGCCCTCGCCCCAGCCGGCCAGGTGGGCCCTGGGGAAGTCGGGATCGGCGTACGCGTACGACGTCGGGGCGTCCGCCGCCTTGTCGTACAGCGTCTCGCGCGGGCCCACGAGGGCGAAGGGGTCGCCGTAGGTGTCGCGCAGGTGCTGCCACATCCGGTACCGCCAGGTGTGCTCGCCCGCGCTTCCGATCGTCATCGAGTCGCCGACCGGCATGAATCGCAGCATGCGCTCATCATCGGTGATTCTTACCGGCGGGTAATAGATCTCGGGCAACCCGGCGCTGTGAAGATGGCCACGCGTCGCGACCGTGTCCGCCCGATCGCCCGCCCGCTCGGCCCGCCCCACGGAGCCGGATGGCAGGCTTGGGGGCATGCGTCGACCCTTCGCCCTGCTCGCCGGGATCCTGCTCGTGGGGGCCTTCACCCTGCCCGCCGCCGTACCCGCCTCCGCCGCCGACGGGGACGGGAAGGGGGACCAGGGTTTCACCATCAGCGACCCCCGGATCACCGAGTCCAGCGGGCTCGCCGCCTCGCGGCAGCACCCGGGCATCTACTGGACCCACAACGACCAGGACACCGGCGCGTATCTGTACGCCGTCGACAGCGCCACCGGCAAGACCGTCGCCAGGATCACCATGACCGGCGTGGGCACCCCGCGGGACGTCGAGGCCATCTCCATCGGGCCCGACAACCAGATCTGGGTCGGAGACATCGGCGACAACGACGGCGTCACCTGGCCCTACGTCTGGATCTACAAGCTGCCCGAGCCGAAGGTCCTGAAGGACCAGTCCGTCAAGGCCACCCAGTACGTCGTGAAGTACACCGACGGCTCGCGCGACGCCGAGTCGATGGTCGTCCATCCCAGGACCGGGCGCGTCTACATCATCGACAAGCAGGAGGACGGCGGGCATCTCTACGCGGGCCCCGCCACCCTCTCCCCCTCCGGGACGAACGTCTTCAAGCCCGTCAAGGCCGTCGACCTGTGGGCCACCGACGCCGCCTTCTCACCGGACGGCCGACAGCTCGCCGTACGCGGGTACTTCGGCGGTCTCTGGTACGACTGGAACGGCGGCGACATCAAGAAGAAGGGGCGGCTCAGCGTGCCCCTCGGGCAGGGGGAGTCCGTCTCCTACTCCCCGGACGGGACCAAGCTCCTGCTCGGCATGGAGGGCGCCGACAGCGAGGTGGAGGCGCAGGACGCGCCCGGTGACGGCGGGTCCAAGGCGCCCTCAGGGAGCGGAAGTTCCTCGGCCTCCGGTGGCGACGGCGGCGGGACGTCCAGCGGTACGGTCAAGATCGGCGCCCTGGCGCTGGTGGCGGTGGCCGCCCTCTTCGGGCTCCGGCGGCTGTTCCGCCGTAACTGAGCACAAGTGACGTCGAATATCTTGACGTGTTCATGTGACCTGACTTCCATGGGAGGTGCAGGGTGGTGGGAGCGCTCCCACCGGGTTCCGGGCCCTCGCCCCCCGAGAGGAAGCAGCGAACATGTTCCGCAGCTTGCGAAGAGCACTGTGTGCGGTGGCGGCAGCGCTCCTGATACCGCTGGGGGCCGCCGGTCTTCAGCCGGCCCACGCCGCCGCCGAGGCGGCCGGCGCCGGCTACTGGCACACCAGCGGCCGCCAGATCCTGGACGCCTCCGGGCAACCGGTCCGGATCGCCGGGATCAACTGGTTCGGCTTCGAGACCTCCAACAACGTCGTCCACGGCCTCTGGTCCCGCGACTACAAGTCCATGATCGACCAGATGAAGTCGCTGGGCTACAACACGATCCGCATCCCGTACAGCGACGACATCTTCAAGTCGGGATCCGTCCCCAACAGCATCGACTTCTCCAGCGGCAAGAACGCGGACCTGCAGGGCCTGAACTCCCTCGGCGTCCTGGACAGGATCGTCTCGTACGCCGGTAAGGACGGCCTCAAGGTCATCCTCGACCGGCACCGCCCGGACTCCGGCGGTCAGTCGGCGCTCTGGTACACGGCCGCGGTCCCGGAGTCGACGTGGATCGCCAACCTCAAGGCGCTGGCGACGCGTTACAAGGGCCAGGACACGGTCGTCGGAATCGATCTGCACAACGAGCCCCACGACCCGGCCTGTTGGGGCTGCGGGGACACCTCTGTGGACTGGCGTCTGGCGGCTCAGCGGGCCGGCAACGCGGTGCTGGGGGTCAATCCCGACCTGCTGATCTTCGTCGAGGGCGTGCAGACCTTCAACGGCGTCTCCGGCTGGTGGGGCGGCAACCTGATGGGTGTCGCCCAGTATCCGGTGCAGCTGAGTGTCGCGAACCGGGTCGTCTACTCGGCACACGACTACGCGACGAGCGTGGCCCAGCAGAGCTGGTTCAGCGACCCGTCGTTCCCCGCCAACATGCCGGGGATCTGGGACAAGTACTGGGGCTACATCTTCAAGCAGAACATCGCGCCGGTGTGGGTGGGAGAGTTCGGCACCACGCTCCAGTCGACCGTGGACCAGAAGTGGCTGGCCGCGCTGGTCTCGTATCTGCGCCCGACCTCGACGTACGGCGCCGACTCCTTCCACTGGACCTTCTGGTCATGGAACCCCAACTCCGGTGACACGGGCGGAATCCTGAAGGACGACTGGCAGACCGTGGACACCGTGAAGGACGGGTATCTGGCGAGCATCAAGGCGCCGGGATTCCCGGGCGGCGGGAGCGGCCCCGGTGACCCGGGCGACCCGGGCGGGAACACGGCGGCCTGCACCGCCACCTACTCCGTCAGCAGCGACTGGGGGAGCGGCTTCAACGCCGAGGTGAAGGTGACCAATTCGGGCTCGACGGCTCTCTCGTCCTGGAAGGTGACCTGGACCTGGCCGGGCTCCCAGAAGGTGACCTCCATGTGGAACGCGTCGTACACCCAGACCGGTCCGACGGTGACCGCGTCGAACGCCTCGCACAACGGGGCCGTCCCGGTGGGAGGTTCGGCGAGCTTCGGCTTCGGCGGCGCACCCGGGGGCGGGGGTGTGCCGAGTGTGAGCTGCACGGCTGCGTGAGGCGGCGGCCCCGCACGTCGTGTGACGGAGGCACCTGGTGTGGTCCAAGTGCCTCCGGATCACAGGTGATTCAAATCTTACGCTCAGAGGTTTCTCATGCGGATGTTTATTCGACAGGATGCGGCTTCATGAGAAGAAGCACAGTCGTGTTGTGCGGTGCGGCCGTCGTCCTCGCGGGCACCGTCACGGCCGTTCCTGCAGAGGCCACCCCCTCCCTCACCACGGCCACCGCCCAGGCGGCGAAGGTCAGCTGGAAGAAGTGCGGCACCGACGACTACCCGACGCTGCAGTGCGGGTCGGTGAAGGTGCCGCTCGACTACGCCAAGCCGAAGGGGCGCCAGATAACCCTGGCCCTGTCCCGGGTCCCGCACACCGCGAAGAAGTACCAGGGCCCGCTGCTGGTCAACCCCGGCGGCCCCGGCGGCAGCGGTCTCACCCTCGCCGGCTTCGTCGCGGGCTCGCTGCCCAAGGCGGTCGCGGCGCAGTACGACGTCATCGGCTTCGACCCGCGCGGCGTGGGCGAGAGCAAGCCCGCCCTCGACTGCAAGCCGGGTTACTTCAACCCGGTGCGCCCGGACTCCGTGCCGAGCACCCCCGCGATCGAGAAGGCCAACCTGGAGCGCGCCAAGTCCTTCGCCGCCGCCTGCGGCCGCAAGTACGCGGACGTGCTGCCGTACATCAACACGATCAACGCCGTGAAGGACATGGACTCGATCCGCAAGTCCCTCGGCGCCAAGAAGATCAACTACTTCGGCTACTCGTACGGCACCTACCTGGGCCAGGTCTACGCCAAGCTCTTCCCGGGCCAGGTGCGCCGCCTGGTGCTGGACTCGATCGTCGACCCCGACGGGGTCTGGTACGACGCCAACATCTCGCAGGACTACGCCTTCGACGCCCGGCAGAAGGCGTTCATGGCGTGGATCGCCAAGTACGACTCGACGTACAAGCTCGGTACCGACCCGGCCAAGGTCGGGGCCAAGTGGTACGCGATGCGGGCGGCCCTCGCCAAGAACCCGGCCGGCGGCAAGGTGGGCGCCTCCGAGCTGGAGGACACCTTCATCCCGGGCGGCTACTACAACGGCTACTGGCCCTCCCTCGCCCAGGCGTTCGCCGCCTACGTGAACCACAAGGACACCGCCCCGCTCGTCAAGGCGTACGAGGGCATGGCGGCCATCGACGCCTCCGGCGACAACGGCTACAGCGTCTACACCGCCGTGCAGTGCCGTGACGCCGCCTGGCCGCGCGACTGGAACCAGTGGCGCAAGGACAACTGGGCCGTGTACGAGAAGGCTCCGTTCATGGCATGGAACAACGCCTGGTACAACGCGCCGTGCGCGTTCTGGCCGACCAAGCAGCTCAAGCCGGTGAACGTCGCCAACAGCAAGCTCCCGCCGGTGCTGCTGTTCCAGGCGACCAACGACGCGGCCACCCCGTACCAGGGCGGTGTCACCGTGCACCGGCTGCTCAAGCACTCCAGCCTGGTCGTCGAGCAGGGCGGCGGCAACCACGGCATCTCGCTGAGCGGCAACGCCTGCCTCGACAAGTACCTGGCCAAGTACCTGACCGATGGCACGGTCCCGCGCGGCCACGGCACCGCCGACGCGGTCTGCCAGAAGCTCCCCGACCCGAAGCCGCAGGCGGCCCAGCCGGCCACGGCGGCGGCCCTCACCGGTGCGTCCACCCCGGCGGCCACTGTGCAGGGCGGCGACACCCTGCACGGGCTGATCGGCTTCCGCAACTGAGCAGGACCTGAACGACCAAGAGGGCGCCCGGTGTTCACCGCCGTGCGCCCTCACGGCCGTACGGGCTCCACCGCGTCCTCGGCCAGACGCGCGGCACGCTCGTCGTACTCCTCGCGTGCGCTCCGGATGGCGGCGATGTTCGCCTGCGACCAGTCGGTGATGGCCTGAAGGAGCCCGCCGACCTCCCGGCCCAGCTCGGTCAGCCGGTACTCCACCCGTGGTGGCACGGTCGGGTACACGCTGCGGGTCAGCAGACCCTCGCGTTCGATGGCGCGCAGGGTCGAGGTCAGCACCTTCGGGGTCACCCCGTCCAGCCGGCGCCGGAGTTCGGCGAATCGCATGGGACGGCCGTCCTCCAGCGCCACCAGCACCAGCATGGTCCACTTGCTCGCGATCAGCTCCAGCACCGCGCGGGTGGGGCAGTCGCGTAGGAAGACGTCCACGCCGCCGTGTTTCCTGAGGTCGAAGCCGGTATCCATGAGGAACCTCGATATCAGAGAAGTGCCTTCTTCCGCCGCCCGATTGACGGACCGAGGATGAGACGCATGACGCGCATGCAGGCCATCGTCCAGTCCGCCTTCGGCGGCCCCGAGGAACTCGTCCACGCCGAGACCGACATACCCGAGCCCGGCCCCGGGGAGGTACTGGTCCGGGTCGGGGGCGCCGGGGTCAATCCGGGGGACGCGGTACTCAGGTCCGGGCGGGTTCCCGGCCTGGTCACCCTGCCCTGGACACCGGGCAACGACGTGGCCGGGACCGTCGAGCGGGTCGGGGTGGGGGTGACCCGGTTCGTACCGGGCGACGACGTGTACGGCATGCTGCCGGTCTCCCCGCGGGGCGCGTACGCGGAGTACACCGCCGCGCCGGCCACCGCGCTGGCGCCGAAGCCGAAGAACCTCGACGCCGCGCACGCGGCGGCCGTCCCCCTGGTCGCGATCACCGCCTGGCAGGCGCTGGCGGTGCTGGCCCGGGTCCAGCCCGGTGACCGGGTGCTGGTCCACGCGGCGGCGGGCGGTGTCGGCCATGTCGCGGTCCAACTCGCCAAGGAGTTCGGCGCGTACGTCATCGGGACCGCGCGTACGGCCAAGCATGACTGGCTGCGAGGACTCGGTGCCGACGAGCTGATCGACTACACGGCGGGCGACTTCCGTACGGCCGTCTCCCCGGTGGACGTGGTCCTGGACCTGGTGGGCGGTGCGTACGGAGGGCGCTCCTTGGACGTACTCAAGTCCGGCGGTCTGCTCATCGGCGCCTCCATCGACCCGGGCACCGACGAACAGGAGGCCGCCGAACGGGACCTGCGCTACGTCTGGGTCACGGCCGAACCCGACGGCCGGAGCCTGGAGCCGATCACCGAACGCATCGAGACGGGCCGCCTACGGGTCGCCGTGGAGCGCACCTACCCGCTGTCCGAGGCCGCCGCGGCCCACCGGGCGATCGAGGAGAAGCGCACCACCGGAAAGCTGGTGCTGGTGCCGTGACGGTCCACCGCCTGTCGATCACTGGCGGCGTGTTCACGCATACCCTGTTCGGCAAGCAGTAGCCCGAACATGCGAGAAGGGCGCCCGGTGTTCGCCGGGCGCCCTTCGGCGTCGTCTCCCAGAAGACGGCTACAGCTTCTCGATCACGTAGTCGACGCACTTCGTCAGGGCCTCGACGTCCGCCGGGTCGATCGCCGGGAACATCGCCACGCGCAGCTGGTTGCGGCCGAGCTTGCGGTAGGGCTCGGTGTCCACGATGCCGTTGGCGCGCAGGACCTTGGCGATCGCGGCGGCGTCGATCTCGTCCGAGAAGTCGATCGTGCCGATGACCTGGGAGCGCTTGGCCGCGTCCGTGACGAACGGGGTCGCGTGCTTGGACTCCTCCGCCCAGGTGTAGAGGCGCGTCGAGGAGTCCTTCGTGCGGGCCGTCGACCACGCGAGACCACCCTGGCCGTTGATCCACTCCAGCTGCTGGTTCAGCAGGAAGAGGGTGGCGAGGGCCGGGGTGTTGTACGTCTGGTTCTTGCGGGAGTTGTCGATCGCCGTCGGCAGCGAGAAGAACTCCGGGACGTGCCGGCCGGACGCGTGGATCCGCTCGGCGCGCTCGATCGCGGCCGGGGAGAACACGCCGATCCACAGGCCGCCGTCGGAGGCGAAGGACTTCTGCGGGGCGAAGTAGTAGACGTCCGTCTCGGCGATGTCGACCGGGAGACCGCCGGCGCCACTCGTGGCGTCCACGAGGACCAGGGCGCCCTCGTCGGCACCGGTCACCCGCTTGATGGGGGCGGCCACACCGGTGGACGTCTCGTTGTGCGTGAACGCGTACACGTCCACACCGGCCTCGGCCTGCGGGTCCGGGTGGGTGCCCGGCTCGCTGGAGATCACCGTGGGCTCGGCCAGCCAGGGGGCCAGCTTGGACGCCTTCGCGAACTTCGACGAGAACTCGCCGAAGGTCAGGTGCTGCGACTTGTTCTCGATCAGACCGTGCGTCGCGACGTCCCAGAACGCGGTGGAGCCGCCGTTGCCGAGGACGACCTCGTAGCCCTCGGGGAGGGAGAACAGCTCACTGATGCCCTCGCGCACCTTGCCGACCAGGTTCTTGACCGGGGCTTGGCGGTGGGAGGTGCCGAGGAGGGAGGTACCGGTTGCGGCCAGCGCGTCCAGCGCTTCCGTCCGCACCTTGGAGGGGCCCGCGCCGAATCGACCGTCGGCGGGCTTGATGTCAGCGGGAATCTGGATCTCAGCCACGGGGGGAGCGTAGCCGCTGGGGGAAACCTGGTCGAAACGTAGTCCGTCGGGTGAGACGCGGTGGTGTTGACCTGACTGGTCGACGGACTGGTTGCCCGGACTGGTTTGCTGGAGTCATGACAGATCTTGAGGCCGATCTGCGGAAGGCCGTCCGGGGCGAGGTCGGTTTCGACGTCACCTCCCGGGCCCTGGTCACCATGGACGCGTCCAACTACCGGCGCGTTCCCCTCGGGGTCGTGGCACCCCGGGACGCCGACGACGTGGCCGCCGTGCTAGAGGTCTGTCGCTCGCACGGGGTACCCGTCGTGGCGCGGGGCGGCGGCACCTCCATCGCCGGGCAGGCCACTGGGACCGGTGTCGTACTGGACTTCACCCGGCACATGAACCGGCTGGTCTCCCTGGACCCCGAGGCCCGCACCGCCGTCGTCCAGCCCGGCCTCGTGCTCGACCGGCTCCAGGACGCCGCCGCGCCGCACGGGCTGCGGTTCGGGCCCGACCCCTCCACCCACAGCCGGTGCACGCTCGGCGGGATGATCGGCAACAACTCCTGCGGCTCGCACTCCGTGGCGTGGGGGACCACCGCGGACAGTGTGGCGGAGCTGGCCGTCGTCACCGCGCGTGGGCAGCGGCTGCGGCTGGGAGAGGGCTGGGCCGGGGCGCCGGCCGGGCTGCGGGAGCTGGTCGACGGGGAACTCGCACGCCTTCGGACCGGCTTCCCCGACCTGCCCCGGCGGATCTCCGGCTACGCCCTGGACGCCCTCCTGCCGGAGCACCGGGCCGACGTCGCCCGGTCCTTCTGCGGCAGCGAGGGCACCCTCGGCGTGCTCACCGAGGCCGTTGTCCGGCTGGTGGAGGCGCCACGCGCGCGTGCGCTCGCGGTCCTCGGGTACGCGGACGAAGGCGCGGCTGCCGAAGCGGCGGCAGGGCTGCTGGTGCACCGCCCCCTGACGGTGGAGGGCATGGCGGCCGACCTGGTGCCTTCGGCGGCCGCGCTGCCGCGGGGCGGCGCCTGGCTGTTCGTGGAGACGGGCGGTTCCTCCGGGAGCGAGGCACGCGCGCGTGCGGAGGAGATCGTGCGCGCGGCCGACGTCCTCGACGCGCACGTGGTGACCGACCCGGCCGGGCAGCGGGCCCTGTGGCGCATCCGCGAGGACGCCAGCGGCACGGCGACCCGGATGCTGGACGGCTCCGAGGCCTGGCCCGGCTGGGAGGACTGCGCGGTGCCGCCGCGGCGGCTGGGCGCGTACCTGCGGGACTTCCGCGGCCTGCTGGGCGCGCACGGGCTGCGCGGGACGCCCTACGGCCACTTCGGTGACGGCTGCATCCACGTCCGCATCGACTTCGACCTGCTGACGCGGGCGGGGATCGGGAGGTTCCGCCGCTTCTCCGAGGAGCTGGCCGAACTGGTCGTGGCGCACGGTGGTTCGCTGTCCGGGGAGCACGGGGACGGGCAGGCGCGGGCCGAACTGCTCCCGAAGATGTACGGCGACGAAATGGTCGCCCTCTTCGAGCGGGCGAAGGCGGTATGGGACCCGGACGACCTGCTCAACCCGGGGATGCTGGTCCGCCCGGCCCCCCTCGACACCAACCTCCGCTTCTCCGTCCTGCCCCGGAAGCCGGTCGACGTCGCCTTCGGCTACCCGGCCGACGGCGGTGACTTCTCCGCCGCCGTACGACGCTGTGTCGGGGTCGCGAAATGCCGTACGACTCCGTCGTCCGGGCCCGCCGTCATGTGCCCGTCCTTCCGGGCCACCGGCGAGGAGGCGCACTCCACGCGCGGGCGGGCCAGGCTGCTGCACGAGATGCTGGCCGGTGAGCTGGTCACCGACGGCTGGGGCTCGACGGAGGTCCGCGACGCGCTGGACCTGTGCCTGTCCTGCAAGGGCTGCCGGTCCGACTGCCCGGTCGGGGTCGACATGGCCACGTACAAGGCGGAGTTCCTGCATCACCACTACGCGGGGCGACGGCGCCCGGCGTCCCACCACAGCATGGGCCGGCTGCCGGAGTGGCTGCGCCGGGTGGACCGGCTGCGGATGGCTCCTGTGGTCAACGCCCTCGCCGCCGTACGGCCGTTGGCCGCCGTCGCCAAGCGGCTCGGCGGGATCACGCCCGAGCGGCGGATTCCGCGGGTGGCCTCGGTGACGTTCAGCCGGTGGTGGGACCGGCGGAACACTCGCGGCACCGGGGACCTGGTCGTCCTGTGGCCGGACACCTTCACCGAGCACCTCTCGCCCTCTGTTGGGCAGGCGGCCGTACGGGTGCTGGAGGCGGCGGGGCTGCGGGTGGCGCTGCCGCCCACCGTGCACCTGGAGAAGCCGCCGGTGGGCGACGGCAGGACGGTCGCCCTCGACCCGGTGTCCCTGCTGCGCGGCCGGGGCCGGGTCTGCTGCGGCCTGACGTACGTGTCGACAGGCCAACTCGACCGCGCCCGTACGGTGTTGCGCCGCACCCTCGACCTGATGACCCCGGTGCTGGAGACCCCGGCCCCGGTCGTCGTCCTGGAACCGAGCTGCGCCGCCGCCCTCCGCACCGACCTGCCGGAACTGCTGCACGACGACCCGCGGGCCGCCCGTCTCGCCTCCCGGGTCCTGACCTTCGCGGAGGCACTGGAACGCCTCGCCCCCGACTGGCGGCCACCGGCCCTGAACCGCCCGGTCGTCGGCCAGACCCACTGCCACCAGCACGCGGTCCTGGGCGACACGGCCGACCGCCGGCTGCGCGAGGCCGCGGGACTCACCGGCGACCTCAGCGGCGGCTGCTGCGGACTCGCGGGCAACTTCGGCTTCGAGAAAGGGCACTTCGAGGTGTCCCGGGCCTGCGCGGAGGAACAGCTGCTGCCGTCGGTACGGCAGGCTCCCGAGGACGCGGTGGTGCTGGCCGACGGGTTCTCCTGCCGTACGCAGCTGGAGCAGCTGGCGGGTGTGCGGGGGAGACATCTGGCGGAGGTGCTGGCGGAGGCACTCGCACAACAGCCCTGACCAGGCGGCCCTGGGGGTCCCCTCCCGCTCGGGGCAGACTCGCCCCCATGCCCCTCTTCGAACGCGTCGCCGTCCTCTCCGACATCCACGGTGTCCTGCCCGCCCTGGAAGCCGTCCTCGCCGAGCCCGAAGTGGCCGCCGCCGACCGGATAGTGCTGACCGGGGACATCACCGCGGGGCCCCAACCGGCCGAAGTCCTCGCCCTGTTGAGGGCGCAGGGGGAACGAGTGCTGTGGGTCTCGGGCAACGCCGACCGGGAACTGGTCGAGTACCGCAGGGGAGAACGGTCACAGATCCCCGACCCGATCGCCCCCTACGCCGCCGGCCGGCTCACCGACGAGGACGTGGAGTTCCTCGCCGCGCTCCCCGCCACCCGCACCCTCACCGTCCGCGGCCTGGGCGAGGTCCTCTTCTGCCACGCCACTCCCCGTGACGACGAGGAGGTCGTCCTGGTCGACTCGCGCCCAGCCCGCTGGACGGAGGTCCTCGGGGGCGTCCCCGACACCGTCCGCACGGTCGTCTGCGGCCACACCCACATGCCGTACGTCCGACTCGCCCACGGCCGCCTGGTCGTCAACCCCGGCAGCGTCGGCATGCCGTACGGCCGCCCCGGCGCCCACTGGTGCCTGCTCGGCCCCGGCACCGACCTGCGGGTGACGCCGTACGACATCCCGGGGGCCGTCGAACGCCTTGCGGCGGAGTGCGACTGGCCGGGGATCGCGGAGTGGGCGGACTACTACCTCAACGCGCGGGCGACGGACACCGAGGCGTTGGAGACGTTCGGGGTGCGGGACGGAAGGGCGGGTTCGTAGACCCGTTGCGATACTCCCGCCGTGGAAACGAACACGCGTCTCATGGAATGGACCCTGCGTCCCGCGCACCCCGACGACGTCGAGCCGATAGCCGAACTGCGGGCCGTCGTGATGCGTCCCGACCTGGAGCGGCTGGGCCGGTTCGACGAGCACCGGGTCCGGCAGCGGTTCCGGGACGCCTTCGTCGAGCGGCACATGTCGATCATCCTGGCCGAGGGGCGTTTCGCGGGCTGCCTCGCCCTGCGGCCGGGCGAGGACGGCCACTGGCTGGAGCACTTCTTCATCGCCCCGGACCTCCAGGGCCACGGCCTCGGCTCGGCCGTCCTGAGCGGCCTGCTCGCCCGGACCGACGCGGACGGCGACCTCGTCCGCCTGAACGTCCTCCAGGGCAGCGCGGCGCGGCGGCTGTACGAGCGGCACGGGTTCAGGGCGGAGAGCGAGGACGCGGTGGACGTGTTCATGGTGAGGTGGCCGGGTAGGGCGCCGTCGCACACGACCTGATCAACGGGGCGAACTGCTCAGTTCAGCCGTCGTAGCGACATCAGCAGCCCGGACGTGCCCTGGTCCTGCAACGGCTTCCCGGGCACTCACGTCCGGCTGGAGAGAGGGGCTCGAAGCTCCGCGCGGAGTCTGATCGAGGTGTCGATGGGCAGTCCCATGCTGGAGTGGCGAAGATCTGCCGAGTACTTCGCGATGAGGTCGAGATCCCTCAACTGCCGCTGCAGCTCAGAGGCCAACGCTTCGTCCGGATCAGGGACGAGCTCGTCTCCGTCCTGCTCGGCCAGGTACTCAAGGTATTGATCAACCGCCTCCACCGCCCGGCGGCTGGTCCAGCAGGCGAAGTCGTGGCAGCCGAACAGGTAGGCGTGCGCGGCATACAGTGCCGCCGCTGCGGCGGATTCGTCCGCGTCATCGGGCCCATCCTGGCCGTCGTTGTGGCAGTAATCACTGAGCATGTACTCGGCGACACCGCGCTTCACTGCCGAGAAGGCCGTCGTGTCACCGAGAACGCCCTCCCACACAGAGTTCAGCAGGGGGCGAAGGGTCAAGGTGAACGGCGCCTGCTCGTCTTCGGGGAGCGCCTCGTGTCGGCTCATGAGCCGTTCCGCGACACCGGCAGCGAAAACGCCGCGTTCCCCGGACGACCTCGCCCTCAGTCGCTTCTCCACCAGCGTCGAAAGCTCCTGCCACGTGTCCATACGAGCCACCCCAGAGTCGTGAAGTCAGCGTGCCCACACTGACGAAGGCGATCATGGCATCCAGCAGGGACAGCGGTCCGCAGGGTGTTGAGCTGCGTGGACCAAGGCTGCCTAGGGCGCCAAATGGTGCTCGGGTTTCCGCGCCAGGAAGGTCGCGCTCCTCCTCTTCGCCAGCAGCGACAGTAGGGAGAGAACGGGCTCCCACCGTGCTGGGACAGAAGCAGGGACAGGCGTATAACGGGTTTACGCGCATGACTGAGTCTATTACCGTGTACTGAGTAGTGCAGCATGGTGCACGAAGCCCGAGTCGACCCCTGGAAGCCCCGTGACCACCTCCAGCAGCGCCCCGACGTCGTCGCCGACCTCAACGGTCACCCCGCCCACGCACGGGCCCCGCCGCCACGGCTCCCTCGGTCCTGTCGGCCTGGTGCTCGCCGGAGGCGTCTCCGTGCAGTTCGGTGCGGCGCTCGCCGTGACCCTGATGCCCAGGGCCGGCGCCCTAGGGGTGGTGGCCCTGCGACTGCTGGTGGCCGCGCTCGTCCTCCTCGTCATCTGCCGCCCGAGGCTGCGCGGGCACTCCCGTACCGACTGGGGCACGGTCGTCGTCTTCGGCCTCACCCTGGCGGCGATGAACGGACTCTTCTACCAGGCCCTCGACCGCATCTCGCTCGGCGCCGCCGTGACCCTGGAGTTCCTGGGTCCCCTCGCCCTCTCGGTGCTCGCCTCCCGCCGCGCGGTCAACACCGTCTGGGCCGGACTCGCGCTCGCCGGGGTCTTCCTCCTCGGCGGCAGGGACTTCGGCGACCTGGACCCGGCGGGTGTCCTGTTCGCGCTGGGCGCGGGCGCCATGTGGGCGTCGTACATCGTCTTCAGCGCGCGCACCGGCCGCCGCTTCCCGCAGGCCGACGGCCTCGCCCTCGCGATGGCGATCGGCGCGCTGGCGTTCCTGCCGCTCGGCATCGCGGAGTCGGGCACCCGGCTCCTCGACCCGGTGACCGTGGGCCTGGGTGCCGGGGTGGCCCTGATGTCCTCCGTCCTGCCCTACACCCTCGAACTCCTGGCCCTGCGCACCCTGCCCGCCTCCGCCTTCGCGATCCTCATGAGCCTGGAGCCGGCCCTGGCCGCCCTCGCGGGCTTCCTGATCCTCGACCAGTCCCTGTCCCCGCTCCAGGCCCTCGCCGTCGCCCTCGTGATCACGGCGAGCATGGGGGCGGTGCGGACGCAGGTGGGACGGGGCAAGGCGATCACTCCGTAAGCCTCGACCGGGCCGTGCACGGCGTCAGTCCGCGAGCTTCTCCCATACCGAGACGTGTGACTCGCTCTCGCTCGTGAAGGGCGCCCGGCTCCAGTCCGCCCACCGTTCCCGCAGTCGCATCCCGGCCAGCCGGGCCATGAGATCCAGCTCCGCGGGCCACACATACCGGAAGGGGATGGACCGGAAGGAGCCCTGGCCGTCCTCCGTGACCCTGACGTGGTGGGAGGACATCGCCTGGGTCGCGACCTCGTAGGTGTCGAACCCGAGGCGGTCCCTGCCGACGTGGAACGGCACCGTGTTCTGCCCGGGAGGCAGTTTGCGCAGCTGGGGGACCATGACCTCGACGACGAACGTCCCGCCCGGCTCCAGATGGGCCGCGGCATTGCGGAAGCAGTCCACCTGGGCGTCCTGGGTCGTCAGGTTCATGATCGTGTTGAAGACCAGGTAACCGACCGAGAAGGTGCCGGGCGCGCGGGCCGTCGCGAAGTCCCCGATCGTCACCCCGACCGCCTCACCCCCGGGCTTGGCCCGCAGCCGGTTCGCCATCGCCCGGGACAGCTCGATGCCGTGCACCTCGACCCCGCGCCGCGCCAGCGGCAACGCGATCCGCCCGGTTCCGACGCCCAGCTCCAGGGCCCGCCCCTCGCCGGCGAGCTCCGCCAGCACGGCCACGGCCGGTTCGACCGCCTCGGGTGTGAACATCGTCGCCGACGACTCGTCGTACGTCGCCGCGACGGACTCTCCGAAGTACCCGTCGTCATCGATCACCGGGGGACCGTACTGCGGATGAGGCGGGGGACGCGCGTGAATACCCGTCCCGCAAATTAATGCAAGCACGCTTGCTTGTTTCTGGGGTCGCTGACATCCTCTCCCCATGGCAGACCCCACGCCCGTCATCGACGACCTGTGTGCGGAGAGCGAGGAACTCGACCTGCTGGTAGCCGAGTTGAGCCAGGAGCAGTGGTCGTTGCCCACTCCCGCCCCCGGCTGGACCGTCGCCCACCAGATCGCCCACCTCGCCTGGACCGACCACTCCTCCCTGCTCGCCGTCACCGACCAGAAGGCCTTCTCCCGTGAGGTCGAGAAGGCGATGGCCGCGCCCGGGGACTTCGTGGACGAGGGTGCGGAGGAGGGCGCCCGCAAGCCTCCGGCGCGGCTGCTCGCCTACTGGCGGGCGGGCCGCGAGGACCTCGCGGAGGCCCTGCGCGCGGCACCCGAGGGGGCCCGCTTCCCCTGGTACGGCCCGCCCATGTCCACCGCCTCCATGGCCACCGCCCGCCTCATGGAGACCTGGGCCCACGGCCTGGACGTGGCGGACACGCTGGGGGTGACCCGGGCGCCGACCGACCGGATCCGGCACATCGTCCGCCTCGGCGTCCGCACCCGCGACTTCGCCTTCGGCGTGCACGGACTGACGCCGCCCTTCGAGCCCTTCCGCATCGAACTCACCGCCCCCTCCGGCGAGTTGTGGACCCACGGCCCCGAGGACGCCACCGACCGCGTCACCGGCCCCGCCCTCGACTTCTGCCTGCTGGTCACCCAACGGGCCCACCGCGCCGACCTCGCCCTGCGCGCGGAGGGCGAGGACGCCGGCCAGTGGCTCGACATCGCCCAGGCATTCGCCGGCCCGCCCGGCGCCGGACGCCCGGCGAAGGGAACGGCCGGATGACCCTCCGTACCCGCAGGCAAGGGCCGCCGCCCGACCGAGGGGGCCGTCGGACGACCCTCCGCATCGGCAACGCCTCCGGCTTCTACGGCGACCGCTTCGACGCCCTGCGCGAGATGCTCACCGGCGGTGAACTCGACGTCCTCACCGGCGACTACCTCGCCGAGCTGACCATGCTCATCCTGGGCCGGGACCGGCTGAAGGACCCGGGGGCGGGCTATGCCCGCACGTTCCTGCGGCAGTTGGAGGAGTGCCTGGGGCTGGCGCGGGAGCGGGGCGTCAGGATCGTCACCAACGCGGGTGGCCTCAATCCCGCCGGACTCGCCGCCCGTGTCCGGGAGTTGGCCGATCGGCTCGGCCTGGACGTGAACGTCGCCCACGTCGAGGGCGACGACCTGACCGCCGAGCACCCCGGCAGCCTCGCCGCCCACGCCTACCTCGGCGGCTTCGGCATCGCGGCCTGTCTGCGCGAGGGCGCGGACGTGGTCGTCACCGGCCGGGTGACGGACGCGGCCCTGGTCACCGGGCCCGCCGCCGCCCACTTCGGCTGGGGGCCGGGGGAGTACGACCGGCTCGCCGGAGCCGTCGTCGCCGGGCACGTCCTGGAGTGCGGGACGCAGGCGACCGGCGGGAACTACGCGTTCTTCGCTGAGGGCGGGCGCGATCTGAGAAGGCCCGGCTTCCCCCTCGCCGAACTCCACGAGGACGGCACCGCCGTCATCACCAAGCACCCCGGCACCGGCGGCTTCGTGGACGTCGGCACGGTGACCGCCCAGCTGCTGTACGAGACACAGGGCGCCCGGTACGCCGGCCCCGACGTCACCGCCCGTCTCGACACGGTCCGGCTCACCCAGGACGGCCCCGACCGCGTCCGGATCTCCGGCGTACGCGGCGAGGCCCCGCCCCCCACCCTCAAGGTCGGTCTCAACCGCCTCGGCGGCTTCCGCAACGAGGTCGCCTTCGTCCTGACCGGCCTCGACATCGAGGCCAAGGCCGCGCTGGTGCGGGAGCAGCTGGAGCCACACCTGGCCAAGGTCGCCGAGGTGCGCTGGGACCTGGTCCGCACGGACCGCCCGGACGCGGCGACGGAGGAGACCGCCAGTGCGCTGCTGAGGCTGGTGGTCCGGGACACGGACCAGGGGGTCGTCGGACGGGCGCTCAGCGGGGCCGCCGTGGAGCTGGCGCTCGCGAGTTACCCCGGGTTCCATGTGCTGGCACCACCGGGGAAGGGCTCGCCCTATGGGGTCTTCGAGGATGTGTACGTCCCCCATGGGGCGGTGGACCATGTGGCCGTCCTCCCCGACGGGCGGCGGATCCCGGTGGCACCGGCTCAGGAGGCCGCCGTACTCGACAACCCACCGGAACCACCCCTGCCCGAGCCTCTGCCGCCCGGCCCGACCCGGCGGGCGCCCCTCGGGCTCGTCGCCGGTGCCCGCAGCGGGGACAAGGGCGGGAACGCCAACGTGGGGGTGTGGGCACGGACGGACGACGGCTGGCGATGGCTCGCGCATACGCTCACCGTCGAGCGCCTGCGTGAACTGCTCCCGGAGGCAGCGGAGTTGAAGGTCACCCGGCACGCACTCCCCCACCTCCGCGCCCTGAACTTCGTCGTCGAGGGCATCCTCGGCGAGGGCGTCGCCGCCCAGCACCGTTTCGACCCGCAGGCCAAGGCCCTCGGCGAATGGCTGCGCTCCCGCCACCTGGAGATCCCGGAGGCCCTGCTGTGACGATCCTCAACTCCGGCCTCGACCCGGCGGGTTCCGACTACCGGGCCCACCGCGAAGCCATGCTCGCCAAGCTCGCCGAGCTGGACACCGAGCACGCGAAGGCGCTCGCGGGCGGGGGTGAGAAGTACGTCCAACGGCACCGGGCGCGCGGCAAGTTGCTCGCCCGGGAGCGAATCGAGCTGCTCCTCGACCCCGACACGCCCTTCCTCGAACTGTCCCCGCTGGCCGGCTGGGGCAGCGACTACACGGTCGGCGCCTCCCTCGTCACCGGGATCGGGGTGGTGGCGGGCGTGGAGTGCCTGATCAGCGCCAACGACCCGACCGTACGCGGCGGGGCGAGCAATCCGTGGTCGCTGAAGAAGGCCCTGCGGGCCAACGACATCGCCCTCGCCAACCGGCTGCCCTGCATCAGCCTGGTGGAGTCCGGTGGCGCCGACCTGCCCTCGCAGAAGGAGATCTTCATCCCGGGCGGAGCGATCTTCCGGGACCTGACGCGGCTGTCGGCGGCCGGGATACCGACCGTCGCCGTCGTCTTCGGCAACTCGACGGCCGGCGGCGCCTACGTCCCCGGCATGTCCGACCACGTGATCATGGTCAAGGAGCGGGCCAAGGTGTTCCTCGGCGGCCCGCCCCTCGTCAAGATGGCGACCGGCGAGGAGAGCGACGACGAGTCCCTCGGCGGTGCCGAGATGCACGCGCGCGTGTCGGGTCTCGCGGACTACTTCGCCGTGGACGAGCAGGACGCGCTCAGGCAGGCCCGCAGAGTCGTGGCCCGCCTCAACCACCGCAAGGCGTACGGCGATCCAGGCCCCGCCGAACCTCCCAAGTACGACGTCGACGAACTGCTGGGGATCGTCCCCGGCGACCTGCGCACCCCCTTCGACCCGCGCGAGGTGATCGCCCGGATCGTCGACGCCTCCGACTTCGACGAGTTCAAGCCCCTGTACGGGACGAGCCTGGTGACGGGGTGGGCGGCGCTCCACGGCTATCCGGTCGGGGTGCTGGCGAACGCCCAGGGTGTCCTGTTCTCCGAGGAGTCCCAGAAGGCGGCCCAGTTCATCCAGCTGGCCAACCAGAGGGACATCCCGCTGCTCTTCCTGCACAACACCACCGGCTACATGGTCGGCCAGGAGTACGAGCAGGGCGGGATCATCAAACACGGCGCGATGATGATCAACGCGGTCAGCAACTCGAAGGTCCCGCACCTCTCCGTCCTGATGGGGGCCTCGTACGGCGCGGGCCACTACGGCATGTGCGGCCGCGCCTACGACCCCCGTTTCCTCTTCGCCTGGCCCAGCGCCAAGTCGGCCGTCATGGGCCCCCAGCAGCTCGCCGGCGTGCTCTCCATCGTCGCCCGCCAGTCGGCCGCCGCGAAGGGACTGCCGTACGACGAAGAGGGCGACGCCGCGCTGCGCGCCATGGTGGAGCAGCAGATCGAGTCCGAGTCGCTGCCCATGTTCCTGTCCGGGCGGCTCTACGACGACGGCGTCATCGACCCCCGCGACACCCGGACCGTACTGGGACTGTGCCTGTCCGCGATCCACACCGCGCCCTACGAGGGCGCACGCGGCGGCTTCGGCGTCTTCCGGATGTGAGGAACCCTTCAGTGATCGCTTCTGTGCTCGTCGCCAACCGGGGCGAGATCGCCTGCCGGATCTTCCGCACCTGTCACGAGCTGGGGATCCGGACGGTCGCCGTGCACTCGGACCCGGACGCGAACGCCCTCCACACGCGCGTGGCGGACACGGCCGTACGACTCCCGGGCGCGGCCCCCGCCGAGACCTACCTGCGCGCCGACCTGATCGTGAAGGCGGCACTCGCCTCCGGCGCCGACGCCGTGCACCCCGGCTACGGCTTCCTCTCCGAGAACGCCGACTTCGCGCGGGCCGTCCTGGACGCGGGCCTGGTCTGGATCGGGCCGCCACCGTCCGCGATCGAGGCGATGGCGTCCAAGACGCGCGCCAAGGAACTGATGGGGCTCGCGCCCCTGGGGGACGTGACGCCGGCCGATCTGCCGGTGCTGGTGAAGGCGGCCGCGGGCGGCGGAGGCCGCGGCATGCGGGTCGTCCGCCGCGTGGAGGACCTGACGGCCGCCCTGGAGAGCGCACGCGCCGAGGCCGCGAGCGCCTTCGGCGACGGCGAGGTCTTCGTCGAGCCGTACGTCGAGGACGGCCGCCATGTCGAGGTCCAGATCCTCGCCGACACCCACGGCACGGTCTGGGCTCTGGGCACCCGCGACTGCTCCCTCCAGCGCCGCCACCAGAAGGTGATCGAGGAGGCCCCGGCCCCCGGACTCCCCGACGACCTCAGGGCGGAACTGCACGAGCTGGCGGTACGGGCGGCGCGCGCGGTGGACTACGTGGGCGCCGGCACGGTCGAGTTCCTGGTCTCCGGCACCCGGGCGCACTTCCTGGAGATGAACACCCGCCTCCAGGTCGAACACCCCGTGACGGAGGCGCTGTTCGGCATCGACCTGGTGGCGGAACAGATCCGCGTCGCCGAAGGCGCCCCCCTGCCCGACGAGCCACCGCGCGCGCGGGGCCACGCCGTCGAAGCCCGCCTCTACGCCGAGGACCCCGCCCGGGACTGGACCCCCCAGACCGGCACCCTGCACCACTTCTCGGTCCCCCCGTCCGTCCGCCTGGACACGGGCTACGCGAACGGCGACGACATCGGCGTCCACTACGACCCGATGCTCGCCAAGGTCGTCGCCCACGCCCCCACGCGCGCGGAGGCGGTACGCAGACTCGCTGGCGCCCTGGAGAAGGCGACGATCCACGGCCCGACCACCAACAGGGACCTGCTGGTGAACTCCCTGCGCCACAAGGAGTTCACGACGGCCCGCATGGACACGGGCTTCTACGACCGCCACCTCACGGAACTCGTCGGCGGGCCCGGGGAGCCGTACGCCCCCCTGGCGGCGGCCCTCGCGGACGCGGTCGGCCGCTCCCGCTTCGGCGGCTGGCGCAACCTGCACTCGGGCCCGCAGACGAAGCGGTACGCGATGGCGGGGGAGGAGCACGAGGTCCGTTACCGGCACACGAGGCAGGGCCTGGAGGCGGACGGGGTCCGGGTGATCCACGCGGACCCGAGCGCGGTCGTACTCGAAGTGGACGGCGTGCGGCGGACGTTCGAGGTGGCCCGGTACGGCGACCAGGTCTACGTGGGGGGCACGGCCCTGACGGCGCTGCCCCGCTTCCCGGACCCGACCGCCCAGCTCGCCCCGGGCTCCCTGCTGGCCCCCATGCCGGGAACGGTCGTACGGGTCGCGGACGGCCTGGCGGAGGGATCCGCCGTGGAAGCGGGCCAGCCGCTGCTGTGGCTGGAGGCGATGAAGATGGAACACAGGATCACGGCGCCGGTGAACGGCACGCTCACGGCACTTCAGGCAGCACCCGGCCAACAGGTAACGGTCGGCTCTCTGCTGGCAGTAGTGGAACCCACCTAGGGGCGCGGGGCCGTATCGATATGCGGCTACCGCCGCGCGAGCGCGCTCAGCCACAACGAAGGAGCCACATGCCCACGATCGAAACCGAAGAACACAGGTCTCTGAGGCAAGCCGTATCCGCCCTGGGCAAACGCCACGGCCGCGCCTACGACCGAGAGCAACTCTGGTCCGAAGCAGCCAAGCTCGGCTATCTCGGCGTCAACCTGCCGGAGGCATACGGCGGCGGAGGGGGCGGAATAGCCGAACTCTCCATCGTCCTGGAGGAACTCGGCGCGGCCGGCGCCCCCCTCCTGATGATGATCGTGTCCCCGGCCATCTGCGGCACGGTGATCGCCCGGTTCGGCACGGAGTCCCAGAAACGCGACTGGCTCCCCGCGCTCGCCGACGGCACCCGCACGATGGCGTTCGGCATCACGGAACCCGACGCCGGCTCCAACAGCCACCGCATCAGCACCACGGCCCGCCGTGACGGCGCCGACTGGCTGCTGACCGGCCGCAAGGTCTTCGTCTCCGGCGTCGACATAGCCGACGCCACCCTCGTAGTCGGCCGTACGGAGGACTCCCGCACCGGCCGCCTCAAGCCCTGCCTGTTCATCGTTCCCCGCGATGCCCCGGGATTCGGCCGGCGCCACATCGAGATGGAACTGAACGCCCAGGAGAAGCAGTTCGAGCTCACCCTCGACGACGTGCGCCTTCCCGCCGAAGCCCTCGTGGGGGACGAGGACGCGGGCCTCCTCCAGCTCTTCGCCGGCCTCAATCCCGAGCGCATCATGACGGCCGCCTTCGCGATCGGCATGGGCCGCTACGCGCTCTCCCAGGCGATCACCTACGCCAAGGACCGCACGGTGTGGAACACCCCCATCGGCGCCCACCAGGCCATCGCCCACCCCCTCGCCCAGGCCCACATCGACCTCGAACTGGCCCGCCTGATGATGCAGAAGGCCGCGTACCTCTACGACGAGGGCGACGACGTGGCCGCGGGGGAGGCCGCCAACATGGCGAAGTACGCCGCGGGGGAGGCCTGTGTGAAGGCCGTGGACCAGGCGGTCCACACCCTCGGCGGCAACGGCCTCACCCGGGAGTTCGGGATCGCCTCGCTGATAACGGCCGCGCGCGTGGCTCGTATCGCACCGGTCAGCAGGGAGATGATTCTCAACTACGTCTCCCACCAGACCCTGGGCCTGCCCAAGTCGTACTAGGCCGCCTTGGCATCAGGCCGTCTTGGAGGAACCGTGTTCCGCAGCGAGTACGCAGACGTCCAGCCCGTAGAACTCCCCATCCACGACGCGGTGTTGGCTCGCGCCGCCGAGTTCGGTGACGCGCCCGCGCTGATCGACGGCACCGACGGCACCACCCTCACCTACGCACAGCTCGACCGGTTCCACCGCCGGGTCGCCGCGGGCCTCGCGGAGGCGGGCGTCGTCCAGGGGGACGTGCTCGCGCTGCACAGCCCCAACACGATCGCCTTCCCGACCGCGTTCTACGCCGCCACGCGCGCGGGTGCCTCCGTCACGACCGTGCACCCGCTCTGCACGCCGGAGGAGTTCGCCAAGCAGCTCGGTGACTGCGCGGCCCGCTGGATCGTCACCGTCTCACCGCTGCTGGAGACCGCTCGCCGGGCGGCCGAAATCGCGGGCGGCGTACGGGAGATCTTCGTCTGCGACAGCGCCCCCGGCCACCGCTCCCTGATCGACATGCTGGCCTCGACGGCCCCCGAGCCGGACCTCGCCATCGACCCGGTGACGGACGTGGCGGCCCTGCCGTACTCCTCGGGCACCACCGGCACCCCCAAGGGCGTGATGCTCACGCACCGCCAGATCGCCACGAACCTCGCCCAGCTCCAGCCACTGATGTCGGCGGGCCCAGAGGACCGTATTCTGGCGGTTCTTCCCTTTTTTCACATCTATGGCCTCACGGCTCTCATGAACGCGCCTCTGCGCGTGGGCGCGAGCGTCGTCGTCCTGCCCCGCTTCGACCTGGAGACCTTCCTCGCGGCCATCCAGAACCACCGCATCACCGGCCTGTACGTGGCCCCGCCGATCGTCCTCGCCCTCGCCAAGCACCCGCTCGTCGAGCACTACGACCTGTCGTCCCTGCGCTACATCGTCAGCGCCGCCGCCCCGCTGGACGCCGAACTCGCCGCCGCATGTTCGGCCCGGCTGGGCCTGCCGCCCGTCGGCCAGGCGTACGGCATGACGGAACTCTCGCCCGGCACCCACGTCGTCCCCCTGTCCGCCATGCGCGAGGCGCCCCCCGGGACCGTCGGCAAGCTCATCGCCGGCACCGAGATGCGGATCGTCTCCCTCGACGACCCCGACAAGGACCTCGACACCGGCGAGCCCGGCGAGATCCTCATCCGCGGCCCGCAGATCATGAAGGGCTACCTCGGCCGCCCCGACGACACCGCCGCGATGATCGACCCCGACGGCTGGCTGCACACCGGCGACGTCGGCCATGTCGACGCCGACGGCTGGCTGTTCGTCGTCGACCGGGTCAAGGAGCTCATCAAGTACAAGGGCTTCCAGGTGGCCCCCGCCGAACTGGAGGCCCTCCTGCTCACCCACCCCGGCATCGCCGACGCGGCCGTCATCGGCAGCTACAACGAGCAGGGCAACGAGGTCCCGCACGCCTTCGTCGTCCGCCAGCCGGCCGCGTCCGGCCTCTCCGAGAGCGAGGTCATGATGTACGTCGCCGAGCGCGTCGCCCCCTACAAGCGCGTCCGCCACGTCACCTTCGTCGACGCGGTGCCCCGGGCGGCCTCCGGCAAGATCCTCCGACGGCAGCTCAGGGAGCGCACATGACACTGATCGCCCGTGCACACGTGCGGGGCGTCGAGACCCTCGCCCTCGACTCCCCGCACAACCGCAACGCCCTGTCGGCGGCGCTGGTGGGGGAGCTGGCCGCCGCTCTGGCCGACTGCGCCAAGGACGGCGAGGTCCGCGCGATCGTCCTCACCCACACCGGGAACACCTTCTCCGCGGGCGCCGACCTGAAGGACCCCCCGGACCCGGACACGTTGGTCGGGCTCCTGCGTCAGATCGTGGAGCTGGACAAACCGGTCGTCGCACGCGTCACCGGACACGTCCGCGCGGGCGGCCTCGGCCTCCTCGCCGCCTGCGACATCGCCGCCGCGGCCACCGAGTCGACCTTCGCCTTCACCGAGGTACGCATCGGACTCGCCCCCGCGGTCATCTCGCTGACCCTGCTGCCCCGCACCGACCCCCGCGCCCTCGCCCGCCACTACCTCACCGGTGAGCGCTTCGACGCCGCCGAGGCGGCCCGCATCGGCCTGGTGACGGCGGCGGGCGACGACGTGGACGCCGTACTCGAACCGATCCTGGACGGTCTGCGGCGGGCCGCCCCCGAGGCCCTGGCCGAGACCAAACGGCTGCTCACGGCTAGGGTGCTGGAGACCTTCGACCGGGACGCGGCCGACCTGACCGCGCTCTCGGCCCGGCTGTTCGCCTCACCGCACGCGCGCGAGGGCATGACAGCCTTCCTGGAACGACGGGATCCCTCATGGGCGGTGTGACCACGATCGGCGACCGGGCCGACCGCGTACCCAAGCAGGACCGCAGCCGGGCCACCCGGCAGCGCCTCCTCGAAGCGGCCGTGGCCTGCCTCGCCGAACACGGCTGGACCGGCTCCACGGTCACCGTCGTCGCCGAACGCGCCGGGGTCTCCCGAGGCGCCGCCCAACACCACTTCCCGACGAGGGAGGACCTCTTCACGGCGGCGGTCGAATACGTGGCGGAGGAGCGTTCCACGGCCCTGCGCGCCCTGTTCCCGCAGGGCGCGGCGGACGACCGGCGCGCGGTGATCTCCGCCCTCGTGGACCTCTACACGGGCCCCCTCTTCCGCGCCGCCCTCCACCTGTGGGTCGCCGCCTCCAACGAGGAGCAACTGCGCCCGCAGGTCACCGAGCTGGAGGCGCGGGTGGGCCGCGAGACCCATCGCATCGCCGTGGAACTGCTGGGCGCGGACGAGTCCCGCCCCGGCGTCCGCGAAACGGTCCAGGGCCTCCTGGACATGGCGAGGGGCTTGGGCCTGGCGAACCTGCTGACGGACGACACCGGCCGCCGGGCCCGGGTGGTGGCGCAGTGGGCGCGGATCCTGGAAGGGACGCTGGGCTGACGCGAGCTGACGGGAACGCGCACGCGGCCTCCGCGGCACACTGTGACACCGCCCGGCCTCACGGACTGAGCCGCTCCACCCGCCAGTTCCCGTCCGCCTCCGCCACGTACCGCAGCCGGTCGTGCAGCCGGTTCTCGCGGCCCTGCCAGAACTCCACCGCCTGCGGGGCCACCCGGAAACCGCCCCAGTGCGGCGGCACCGGAACCTGCTCGCCCTCCGGGTGCCGGGCGGCCAGCTCCGCGTATGCCGCGTCGAGGCCGTCCCGGCCCGCGATCACCGACGACTGCCCGCTCGCCCAGGCGCCCAGCTGGGAGCCGTGCGGGCGGGTGCGGAAGTACGCTGCGGTCTCGTCCCGCCCGGTGCGCCGGGCGAGCCCCGTGACGATGACCTGGCGGGCCATCGGATGCCAGGGGAACAGCAGCGAGACGTACGGGTTCTCGGCCAGGTCGCGGGCCTTGCGGGAGCCGTAGTTGGTGTAGAAGACGAAGCCCTGCTCGTCGAAGTGCTTCAGCAGGACCGTGCGGGAGCTGGGCCGGCCCTCGGCGTCCGCGGTGGACACGACCATGGCGTTCGGCTCGAAGAGCCGGCCCTCCGTCGCGGCCTGCCTGAACCAGCGCGCGAACTGCTCCACGGGAGTGGCGGCCAGGTCGCTCTCGGCGAGCCCTTCCGCCCGGTACTGCTTGCGCATCGAGGCGGGATCGGGGGAGACGGCGTCTGCGTCGGTCACATGGTCATCCTGCCGTATCGAGCACCGCTCCATGGAAGGTGGCACTGAGTGCCGCGAGGACTCCCCAAAGGTGGCACTCGGGGATATGGTGCAGATGCCACTCCCGGCTGTCCTCCCCGGTGGCTGACCGCCCATCGCACGGGGGCAGCACCGGGGTGACCGCCCAGGACCGCGAGTCCCGCAACCGACCGTGGATCCACCGGCGCCACCTGTCGCACACATCACGAGGAGCCGCCTGATGTCCGACTTCGTACCCGGACTCGAAGGAGTCGTCGCGTTCGAGACGGAGATCGCCGAACCGGACAAGGAGGGCGGCGCCCTGCGGTACCGGGGCGTCGACATCGAGGACCTGGTCGGCCACGTCTCGTTCGGCAACGTCTGGGGCCTGCTCGTCGACGGCGCCTTCAATCCCGGCCTGCCGCCCGCCGAACCGTTCCCGATCCCCGTCCACTCCGGCGACATCCGGGTCGACGTCCAGTCCGCGCTCGCCATGCTCGCCCCCGTCTGGGGCCTCAAACCGCTGCTGGACATCGACGCCGAGGAGGCCCGCGCCGACCTCGCCCGCGCCGCCGTGATGGCTCTGTCCTACGTCGCCCAGTCTGCCCGCGGCCAGGGCCTGCCGATGGTCCCGCAGCGGGAGATCGACAAGGCGCAGTCCGTGGTGGAGCGCTTCATGATCCGCTGGCGCGGCGAGCCGGACCCGAAGCACGTGGCGGCGGTCGACGCGTACTGGACCTCGGCGGCCGAACACGGCATGAACGCATCCACCTTCACGGCACGGGTGATCGCGTCCACGGGCGCGGACGTGGCGGCCGCGCTGTCCGGCGCCGTGGGCGCGATGTCCGGCCCACTGCACGGTGGCGCCCCCTCCCGTGTCCTCGGCATGATCGAGGAGATCGAGCGGACGGGCGACGCCGAGGCCTACGTCAAGCGGGCCCTCGACAAGGGCGAGCGGCTGATGGGCTTCGGGCACCGCGTCTACCGCGCGGAGGACCCGAGGGCCCGCGTGCTGCGCCGCACCGCCCGCGAACTGGGCGCCCCGCGCTTCGAGATCGCCGAGGCCCTGGAGAAGGCGGCCCTGGCGGAACTCCACGCCCGCCGCCCCGACCGCGTCCTCGCCACCAATGTGGAGTTCTGGGCGGCCATCGTCCTCGACTTCGCCGAGGTCCCGGCCCACATGTTCACCTCGATGTTCACCTGCGCCCGCACGGCCGGCTGGTCGGCCCACATCCTCGAACAGAAGCGCACCGGCCGCCTGGTCCGCCCCACGGCCCGCTACATCGGCCCCGGCGCACGTGCCCCGCGCGACATCGAGGGCTACGGGGACATCTCGTCCCGCTAGGTCCTGAGGACGCAGACGACCCGCGAGCTCGGGTCCCTCCGCCTGACGGCGGAGAAGCCGGCCGGACGTACCGGCGAGCTCGCGGGTCGGGTGACTGCTTGGGATTGGGCCGGCTGCACGCGTCAGTGACGCGCTGGTCCGGCACCGCACTCGGTGTGGTGACGGGCGCTAGCCCGCAGTCACCTCACGCGTCCGGGTTTCATACATCTGCCGAACCACCTCCCTTCTCGTGTAGCCCACACCCTAGGAAGCGGTCGGCGCCGGATCAAGCGCTTTTTCCCCGCGGCTCGGTGACGCGGTGTCCGAGCCCGCCGCGGCCGCACTGGTCGGCAGGAGGGCCACGCGTCTCCTGCCCGGAATCACGTTCGACGTCTTCGCGGCGCTCACCTACCGTTTCGCCCATGACTGGCGACGATGCTCGTGTGCGGCCTGGCCGATCCCAGGATGAAGATCGAGACAGAGGTGTACGCGCGCAGGGGGAGCGGTGGCCGTGACTGATCTGCGGATCGAACCCGTCGTAGGGGAAAAGATGGCCGAGGAGTGGCGGCACGTGCACAACGTGATCGTGCCGCCGGCCGCCATGAGCACCGAGGAGGTAGGCGAGCGCGTCCGGCGCTACCGGCTGGAGAACGCGTATCTCGGGGACACGCTCGTGGGCTGCTCGACCGTACGCCCGCCGGACGGGGAGGACGCCGTGGCGACCGTCATCGCGCGCGTGCTGCCCGATTACCGGGGACGGGGTTTCGGGACGGCCCTCTACGAGAAGGGTCTTGATCATGCGCGTGTGCTCGGCGCCCGGGTGATCGAGACATGCGTGCTGGCCGTCAATGGGGACGGGGTGCGGTTCGCGCGGGCGCGCGGGTTCGTCGAGGTCGACCGGTATGTGCTGGACGGCGAGAGCGACGAGTGGATCGACCTGCGGCTGGAGCCGGACCGGAGAACTGTTTGAGGTGATTCGGAGCGTTTCCGGCGTACAACGATTCCTTCAATCTTGCGGGAACCCGGTGTGTGCTGCGTCACGTTCGAGTTGAATGATTGTTGGTGAGCGAACCGACGTGCGGTACGTACGGACGCGGCAGCTGGCAGGGGGTCCAGGTGAGTGCTTCCCGGCGTAGTGGGACCACCGACGAGCTGGGGCCGGACGAGCCCGGGCCGGACGGGCCGGAGGGCTCGGGCGGCTCGGATCTGCTCGCCGCCCTGCTGGACGGGATGGACGCGGCACTGTGTGCCTTCGACGCGGACGGTGTCGTCACCCACTGGAATCGTGAGGCCGAGCGCATCCTCGGCTGGACCGCGTCCGAGGCCGTGGGACGGCACGGGTTCGCCGGGTGGGCGGTACGGCGGGCCGACGCCGAGGAGGTCGAGGGGCGGCTGATGTCCGCCATGCAGGCGCCCGGCCGGCAGGTGCACGAGTTCGCGCTGCTGACCAAGGACGGCGGCCGGGTCCTCGTACGCACCCAGTCCGCGGCCGTGCGCGGGCCCGACGGGAAGCCGGCCGGGGTGTACTGCGCCTTCAGCGAGGTGCACACGCAGATCGATCTGGAGCGGTCGATCGCGCTGAGCGAGGCGCTGTTCGAGGACGCCTCGTGGGGTGTCGTGCTGGTCGACGCCGATCTGCGGCCCGCCGTGGTCAACGCGCACGCGGCCCGGTCGCTGGGCGTCGGGCGTACGTCCGTGCTGGGGCGGCCGCTCGGGGAGTTGCTCGCGCAGGGCGTGGAGGACTTGGAGAGCGCGCTGACCCATGTGCTGGCCGAGGGCGCGCCGCCGGCGCCGGCCGAGATCTGGGTCGGGGTGCGGACACCGGACGGCGACAAGCGGCGCTGCTGGCGCTGCGGCTTCGTGCGGCTGGCCTCACCGCTGGCGGAGGAGCCGGTGCCGTTGGGCGTCGCCTGGCTGTTCCAGGACGTCACCGAGGCCAAGCAGAGCGAGCAGGAGGCCTCGCTGCTGCGGTTCCGGACGAACCAGCTGCACCGGGCCGCCCGGGCGGCGGCGGAGTGCGAGGACCCGGCCGAGGCCGCCGTCGTCCATCTGGACTTCGCCCTCGCCGGATTCGCCGACCACGCGCTGATCGACCGGGTGGCCGGGGGCGCGGTGGCCGACGGGGAGGAGACCGGTCGGGTCCGTCTCGTACGGGTCGCCGCGACGCCCTCCGGGGCACCGGGGCCGAGTCTGCAGGCGTCGGGCGCGGCCGGGCTGCCCGTGCGGTACGGGGAGGGGCATCCGGCCTTGCAGTGTGTGGACCGGGCGGGGTCGGTGCGGGCGAGCGTGGGGTCGGTGTCGGGCGACCGGGCCCGCGAGTGGGCCGAGGCCCGCCAGTGGCCGCCGGACGTGGTGCACGCGTTGTGCGCGGTGCTGCGCAGCCGGGGGCGCACCCTCGGGGTCGTGACGTTCCTGCGGGGCTCCGGGAGGGGTCAGTTCGAGCGGGGTGACGCGGTGTACGCGGAGGATGTGGCGGTACGGATCGCCTCGGCGTTGGACCTGGGCGGCGTGGTGGGACGGACGTAGGGCTATGGGGACTTCGTTCAGCGCCCCGGACCGCGGCTGCCCGGCTCATCCCTGGCCGCCGTCACTTCTGGGGACTGTGGGTCACTGCCGGTAGAAGATCCGGTCCCCGTACTCCGCGAACACCCGCTCGTTCCACTCCAGCCCGCCGTCCACGTTCCCCGACCGCAGCAGCGGCGGCTCGATCCCCCGTTCCGCCAGCGCGCCCGCCGCCGTGGCCATCACGGACTGGAGCAGCGCCGAGGTCACGACCGTGGAGGCCGGGGCGAAGGGGGCCGGGACGGTGTCCAGGGAGAGCTCCGCGTCGCCCGGGGCGATCTTCGAGTCGAGCACGACGTCGCAGTGGTCCTTCAGAAAGGTGCCCGAGCTGTGGCGGGGCTTCGTCGACGTCGTGTAGGCGACCGACGTCACGCCGATGACCCGGACACCGAGGGCGCGTGCACCGAGGGCCATCTCCACGGGGAGCGCGTTGCGGCCGGAGAGCGAGATGATCACCAGGGCGTCGCCCGCGCGGAGGGGCGAGCAGTTCAGCACCGCGCTCGCGAGACCGTCCACCCGCTCCAGCGCGGAGCCCAGCGTCGCCGGCATGACGTCGACGCCCACGACCCCCGGCACGGTCAGCAGGTTCATCAGGGCGAGTCCGCCGGCCCGGTAGACGAGGTCCTGTGCGGCGAGCGAGGAGTGTCCGGCGCCGAAGGCGAAGAGGCGGCCGCCGGAGGCGACGGTGTCGGCCAGGAGCTCACCGGCCGCCGCGATCGACTCGGCCTCCTCGTCGCGGACCCGCCGCAGCAGCCCGATCGCGGCGTCGAAGAACTGTCCCGACAGCTTGCCGTCACCGCTCGCGGAGCCCGTCTCGCCCATGCGTCGTCCAACCCTTCGTCGCCGTGTCGCGGATCACCGTGCGGTCTGGACCAGTGGGATGTCAATACAGCCGCGCGCCTGCTCGTCACCGTCTGGTTTCAACGGCGCGGCACGCTTGTCAGTGGCATCCGGCAGAATTGATGCCAGGGCCAGCGCATGAACCGGAAAGCTGTCGTGCTTCCGGCAGATCTCATCAAGGGGCACGTATGTCCGGACTGATCGACACCACGGAGATGTATCTCCGCACCATCCTCGAGCTGGAGGAGGAAGGTGTGGTCCCCATGCGCGCCCGGATCGCCGAGCGGCTGGACCAGAGCGGGCCCACCGTCAGCCAGACCGTGGCGCGGATGGAGCGCGACGGACTGGTGTCCGTCGCCAGTGACCGGCACCTGGAGTTGACGGACGAGGGCCGGCGCCTGGCCACCCGTGTGATGCGCAAGCACCGGCTCGCGGAGTGCCTGCTCGTCGACGTGATCGGCCTGGAGTGGGAGCAGGTCCACGCGGAGGCGTGTCGCTGGGAGCACGTGATGAGCGAGGCGGTGGAGCGCCGGGTGCTGGAGCTGCTGCGCCACCCCACCGAATCGCCGTACGGCAACCCGATCCCGGGTCTTGAGGAGCTGGGCGAGAAGGACGGCCCGCACCCCTTCCTGGACGAGGGCATGGTCTCGCTGGCCGAGCTGGACCCGGGTCTCGACGGCAAGACGGTCGTCGTACGCCGTATCGGCGAGCCGATCCAGACGGACGCGCAGCTGATGTACACGCTGCGTCGGGCGGGTGTGCAGCCCGGTTCGGTGGTGAGCGTGACGGAGTCGCCCGGCGGGGTGCTGGTGGGCAGCGGCGGTGAGGCCGCCGAGCTGGAGTCGGACGTCGCCTCGCACGTGTTCGTCGCCAAGCGCTGAGCGGCCGCTGAGGGGGCGCACCGATCCGAGATTCACGTGCGGAATCGCAGCGCTTCGACGCTCGTCGTGCGAGGCTGTCGCGTGAGGCATATGACCTGAGGGGGCGGGCGGATGTGCCGTGGACGTGGGGATGGCCCCGGCGCCTTTCGGCGCCGGGGCCGGTCCTCCCCTGTGCTGACCCGGAGCCCCGAGCTCCCAGGGTCATTCCCCTCGGACCGATGTCCCCGAGCGGTCCGCCTCCCGCTGAAGATCTCCCCTCGGCTGCGGCGATCATTCCTTGAGGGGGGTCACTCGAACGAGGGGTGTTGCCGTCCAAAGGCCCATCTTCGAATGCGTATTCGATAGTCTGCGGGTGACGGAGCGCAGGGGGCGTGCGCTACAGAGATGTACGGCAGTGCAACGACGGACAGGACAGACACGGCAGTCAGGAACGGTTCACAGGGCGGCCCGAGCGGGAGCGGGCGGCCCGGGCGGAGCTCAGGGGGGTGCCAATGGCGCGGCGCATCGACGTGACCGGGGCGGGCGGCGTACGTCTTGCGGCCTGGGAGTTCGGTGACCCTCCCAAGACCGACCCGTCCAAGACCGACCCGCCCGACCGGGCGGACCCGGCGGGGGAGACCTCGCCCGCTCCGGAGAAACGATCACCCGGGGTGCTGTTACTCCACGGCCTGATGGGCCGTGCCTCGCACTGGGCGTCCACCGCCCGCTGGCTCTCCGAGCGCTACCGGGCCGTCGCGCTCGACCAGCGCGGACACGGCCAGAGCGACAAGCCCCCCAGGGCCGCCTTCACCCGTGACGCGTACGTCGAGGACGCCGAGGCCGCCCTCGAACAGCTGGGCCTCGCCCCGACCGTCCTCATCGGCCATGCCATGGGTGCCCTGACCGCCTGGCAGCTCGCCGCCCGCCGACCCGACCTGGTCCGCGGAGTGATCATCTGCGACATGCGGGCCTCCGCCCTCGGTGCCGCCTCGCAGCGGGAGTGGGGCGAGTGGTTCGAGGCCTGGCCCGTCCCCTTCGCCACGCTGGCCGACGTGCGCAAGTGGTTCGGCGAGGACGACCCCTGGGTGGAGCGGCCCAACCCGGCGCGCGGCGAGTTCTACGCCGAGGTGATGGCCGAGTCCCCCGACGGCTGGCGCCCCGTCTTCGAGCCCGAGCAGATGCTGTCGTCCCGCGAGACCTGGGTCTACGACGCCCACTGGGAAGAACTCACCCAGGTCAGGTGCCCCGCCCTGGTCGTCCGCGGCCTCGACGGCGAACTGGGCCGCGCCGAGGCCCAGGAGATGGTCCGCGTCCTGCCCCGCGGCGAGTACGCCGAGGTCGCCGACGCCGGCCACCTCGTCCACTACGACCAGCCGGAGGCCTGGCGGGCCGCCATAGAGCCCTTCCTGGACGGCCTGGACAGCCAGGACGACGGCAACAACGACTGAGGACCGGAGCCCGACGCCGAGGCTTTCCGCGCCCGGGTGTCCACCGCTGCGGCTTCCCGCGGTCGTCGGCGCGGGCCGCTGCGGGACCGGAGCTCGGCCCGTCCCGGGTGGCCCGGCAAGGAACGTGCCGGACGGCCCGCGTCCCCGTCGTGGCCCGCTGTGGCCTGCGTGGCGCGGGTATCCGTTGCCATGGATTCCCGCGCCGACACGTCCACCGCCACAGCCGCTCGCACCCGTCACCGCCTGGCCTGCGGCCCACCCGCCCCGTCCGGGCGTCAGCCCTTGCTCACCGCCATCAGGATCTCCGGCAGTCGGCGGGCCGTGCGCGGGGCTGCCAGGCGTAGGCCCGCCCAGGTGATCGCGGTCCCGTACACCGCGCCGACCGGCAGCAGCACCCAGCTCCACGCGTCGCCGTCCGCGCTGAGGTTGGCCCAGATCGTCAGGGCGATCACGGGGGCGCACAGCAGGGCCGCAGAGACCATTCCGCCGACGACGGCGGCAGCGGCGAGGCCGGCCTGCCCCGGGGCCACGTTCTTGTAGCCCTCCTGCGGAATCGAGTACGGGAAGCGCGCCGACGACCACGCCCCGGTCGCCAGCATCGCCCCGAGCAGCGCGAAGGACACACCGAGCACCTCGGGCAACTTCGGCCAGTCGTCGATCAGCGCGGTCGTGACGACGGTGACGACAGTGGCGTACGGCAAGGTGATCACCAGCAACGCCAGCGCACGCGCGCGGAGTTCGACGTAGGCGTCCCGCGTGGAGGAGATCGTCATCGCGACCATCCAGAACGCCGAGGTGTCCTGCCCGAACTGGTTGTACATCTGCACGCCGAGCATGCCCGCGGCGAAGCACGCGAAGTAGATGGATCCCGTGCCCTGGACCGCGTTGAACACCGGCACGATCAGCCCGATGGCCAGCGACGTCACCCACGCGGCCTTGGTCTTGGGATCGCGCCAGACGTAGCGCAGGCTGCGTTCCATGACGGTGCCGGTGCGTCCGGCCGGCAGCAGCCGGGTGAGTCCCGTCGAGTTCCGCTCACGGGCGGCCCCCGCGGCGGAGGGGAGCGTGGAGCCGTCCGGGGAGGTCATCAGCCGGGTCAAGTGGTGGGACCAGAGGGCGAGCAGGCCTGCCAACGCGGCTGCGGAGAGGGCGAGTTGCAGTACGGCGACCCCGTACGACCCCTTACTCGCCGAGTCGACCGCCCCGATCGCCGACGCGGGTGGCAGCCACTTCAACACCTCCGCCGGACCGTCCAGTTGGCCGAGGCCGCCGGAACCGAGCCGCTGCGCCCCGAAGTTCACCACCTGCGCGCCGACGGCGATGACGAGTCCGCTCAGTACCGCCAGATCGCGGCCCTTGCGGCTGGTCAGCAGCCGGATGTTGGCGACCGCGACGGCCCGCGCGAGCGCCACGCAGACCAGCAGAGCGAGCACGACACCGAGCACGGAGAAGACGTACGCCATCGCGCCGTGCGCGACCGAGACGACGGACCCCACGAGCATGCACAGCGTGAACACCGGACCGATGCCGAGCAGTGAGGCCACCAGGAGTGCCCGCACCAGGGGCCGGGGCCGCAGTGGCAGCATCACCAGGCGGGTGGGGTCGAGGGTCTCGTCGCCGCCGGGGAAGAACAGCGGCATCACGGCCCAGCCGACCGCCAGCACGGCCACCAGCGGGACGACGACGGAGCCGGCGTGCTCGTCGCCCCGCAGGACGATGAGACCGAGCAGTTGCAGGACGGAGAAGAGCAGTACGGCGACGGCCGAGGCGATGTAGGCGGCCCGCCGCCCGCCGGACTGCCGCAGTCCGTTCCTCAGCAGCGACAGCTTCAGCCGTACGACGACCGGGGTGACGTCCGCCCTCATCGGGCCCCGCCGCCCAGCCAGTCCAGGTTCGCCCCGGCGTCCTGCCCCTGTGCGCCCACGAGTTCCAGGAAGGCGCGCTGCAGCGAGGGCGCGGCACCGCGTACCTCGTCGAGCGGCCCGTGGGCGCGGATGCGCCCTGCGGCCATGACGGCCACCCAGTCGCACAGGGACTCCACGAGCTCCATCACGTGCGAGGAGAAGACGACGGTGGCACCGGAGGCGGTGTACCGCTCAAGCACGCCCCGGATGGTCTGCGCGGAGACGGGGTCGACGCCCTCGAACGGCTCGTCGAGAAACAGCACTTCGGGGTTGTGGAGCAGGGCGGCCGCGAGCCCGATCTTCTTCCGCATCCCGGTCGAGTAGTCGACGACCAGCTTGTGCTGGGCCCCCGCCAGATCGAGCACGTCGAGCAGCTGAGCGGCCCGCCGGTCGACCTCGCCCCCGGGAAGTCCCCGCAACCGCCCGGTGTAGCCGAGCAGTTCACGCCCGGAGAGCCGCTCGAACAGCCGCAGCCCCTCGGGCAGGACGCCGATCCGGGCCTTGACGGCCACCGGGTCCTGCCACACGTCGTGCCCGACGACGGAGACTGTCCCCTCGTCGGGCCGCAGCAGCCCGGTCACCATGGAGAGAGTGGTGGTCTTCCCGGCGCCGTTCGGGCCCACGAGACCGATGAACTTCCCCGCGGGGAGCTCCAGATCAATCCCGGCAACGGCTACCTGCTGCCCAAACCGCTTCCAGAGACCACGCACACTCACAGCCGACGTCATGAACGCCAACTGTAGGGGCGCGGCGCATCACGCAGGTCACCTGTCCCGGCCGCACGCATAGGCAAGCGGCGAGATCAGCTCCTCGGCGTCCGGCAGCCAACGGTTCGCAGGGGTCGGACGACAGGCCCACTGAACGGCGCCGGACGAACCGTACCGAGTAGGGGGAGCCGCCACATAGGCCCCCTCGCCCAGCGCGACCAGATCGAGTGACGACGGCGTCCAGCCCAGCTTCCGCACCAACTCCGGCAGCTTCACCGACGCCCCCGGCAGGACGAAGAAGTGCATCCGGCGATCAGGCGTCAGCGTCACGGGGCCCAGCGTCAACTCCATGCGCTCCATGCGCGCGAGCGCGAGAAACCCGGCCGTCTCGGCGACGGAGAGCGCGTCGAAGGTCCGCCCGGTGGGCAGCAGGATCGAGGCGGTCGGATGCTTCTGCCACATCCGGCGCGCGACCGTCGCACTGCCCGTGGCCTGCGTCGCCCAGTCCTCCCGAGCGGGATGCGCCCCCGGCGCGGCGCACGCGGTGTCACCGCAGGAGCACCGCTGCACCCCGTCGACGGCTTCCAGCCAGGTGCCGGGGAAGACGTCCCAGTGGCGCTCCTCGGCGTAGCGTACGGCTGTCTCCGGCAGCGATTCGCCGCGCTGCTTCGGAATCTGGGCGGCTTGGGTACCCGCGATCGTCTCTTCCACGCTGAACACAACTCCCGCACCCACCTCGGGTTACGGCCAGGCCAGGACCTGCGCGCGCGGGGGCAGCGCATCGATTCCGCATCCGGGGCGCATGGATGCATGTGCGGGGGCGCAGAGGAGGAACCTCGGCGTGAGCTGGGTAACCACGGGTGGGGGTCGGTACGAGTCCTTACCCCGGCAATCTTCGCATGCCTCGCATTTTCGGCACCTTGGTGGGGCATTGATCTTCACGGCCGGAACTTTTCGGTGGAAGACACGTCAACTCGGTGCGTGGGCAGGCACCGCAGCCACAGGGGGTACGCCATGGCCGCAAGGCCTCTCGTCGCGCGGCAGCCGAACGAACGGCTGCAGGCGCTCATCCAGGAGGCGGGGTGCTCGAACGCCGGGCTCGCCCGCCGGGTCAACATGTGCGGCGCCGAGCACGGCCTCGACCTGCGCTACGACAAGACGTCCGTGGCCCGTTGGCTGCGCGGACAGCAGCCGCGGGGCCGCGCGCCCGCGATCATCGCGGAGGCCCTCGGGCGCAAACTCGGCCGTACGGTCACGATCGACGAGATCGGCATGGCCAACGGCAAGAACCTCGCCTCCGGCGTCGGGCTCCAGTTCTCGCCGACGGTACTGGGCGCCATCGAGCAGGTGTGTGAGCTGTGGCGCAGTGACGTGGGCCGCCGGGACTTCCTGTCCGGCTCCTCGGTCGCCGCGTCCGCGCTGGTCGAGCCGAGCCGCGACTGGCTGATCTCCTCGCCCGACTCGCAGGTGGCGCGCCAGGCGGGCCCGCGCGTGGGGCAGTCCGACGTGGCGGCCGTGCGCGCGATGACCCAGGCGCTCGTCGACCTCGACCACCAGTACGGCAGCGGGCATGTGCGCCCGGTCGTCGTGCACTACCTCAACAGCGTGGTCTCCGGGCTGCTCGCGGGGTCGTACCGGGAGGCGACCGGGCGGGAACTGTTCGCGGCCGTCGCGCGGTTGACCGAACTCGCCGGGTACATGGCGATCGACACCGGTCAACCGGGCCTGGCCCAGCGGTACTACATCCAGGCGCTGCGGCTCGCACAGGCGGCCGGCGACCGCGGCTACGGCGGCTATGTGCTCGCCGCGTCCATGAGCCACCTCGCCGCGCAGCTCGGGAACCCGCGGGAGATCGCCCAGTTGGCGCGGGCGGCGCAGGAAGGGGCGCGGGGGCGGGTGACACCGCGCGCGGAGGCGATGTTCCACGCGGCCGAGGCCCGCGGGCACGCGCTCCTGGGCGATGTGCGGGCCACCCAGGCGGCGTCCGGACGGGCCGTGCACGCCCTGGAGGCGGCGGACCCCTCCTCCGGCGACGACCCGGCGTGGATCGCGCACTTCGACGAGGCCTACCTGGCCGACGAGCTGGCCCACTGCCACCGTGACCTCGGCCAGGCCGACGCGGCGGCGCGGTGCGCGCAGGAGGCCCTGGACGGGCTCCCCGAGAACAAGGCGCGCCGCCGGGCCATCGGTCTGGTCCTGCTCGCCTCCGCGCAGGTGCAGCAGCGCGAGGTCGAGCAGGCCTGCAACACCGGTCTGAAAGCGGTCGAGTTGCTGGAGACCCTGCGCTCCAACCGGGGCGCGGATTACCTCGACGACTTCCAGCAGCGCCTGGAGCCGTTCCGGGACGAGCCCGTCGTAAGGGAGTTCGGGGCCCGCCTCGACCTTCAGGCAGCCGCGTAAAGGAGGACATACACAGCGGATACGAGCCCGGAATCGTCACGCGATCTCCCGCGATCTGTTACTGCGGTCACAGGGGCGCAGGTCACGTCCTGTGCTACGTGGCACCGGGCTCGGAGGACCCGGTAGCGTGAACCGACGATTCCGAAGTTCCCCCATAAGTAGGAGTCCCGGTGACGCAGAGTGGACAGGGCGAGCAGCCCTCGGCGCGCGAAGCGCGCGAAGGCATCGTGCTGCCCTCCGACGGCGGGGAACCCCTGCTGCCGGGACAGACGGGTGGACACGGCGGTCCGCAGCCCGGCTACGGCCCCCCGCAGCAGGGCGGCTACGGCAACCCTCCGCAGGCGGGCCGGCCCGGACCGGCCGCCGACGAGGCTTACGGTCAGCCGCCCGGCGGCCAGGCCTGGGGCACCCCGTGGGGTCCCGGCCGGCAGCAGGACCAGTCTCAGCAGCACCAGCAGTACCAGCAGCAGGACTGGTCGCAGCCGCCCGCCCAGAGCTGGGGCGCGCCCGAGCAGCCCGGCGAGACACCTCCCCAGGCACAGGCACAGGCACAGCCCCAGCCCGCGCCGGGGTACGACACCAACGAGCCGACGTCCTACTACCTGCCGCCCGTGGGTCAGCCCATCCCCCAGTCCCAGCCGTTGCCCCCGCAGCAGGGCCAGGTCGCGCCCTACGAGGCTTCCGGGAGCGGTGCGCCGCAGCAGCAGGCCACGCCCGGGTACGACTCCAACGAGCCGACGTCCTATTACCTGCCACCCGTGGGCCAGCCCCTCCCGTCGGCCCCCGGCACCCCCGCCCCCGGCGCCCCCGCCTCCGGACCCCTGCCGTCGGCCGACGAGGGCGCCACCCAGTTCATTCCGCCGGTCGCGGCCGGCCCCGCCGCCCATGAGGGCGCCACCCAGTTCCTCCCGCCCGTCCGCCCCGGCGAGCTGCCGCCCGAGGTGTCCGCGCAGGCGGCGCACTACCCGCAGACCCCGTACGGCGCGCAGAGCGCGCCCACCGGGCCCGACGCCGAGGCCACGCAATTCATCGCACCCGTGCCCGGACAGGCCCCCGGCGCGCCCTACGGCGGGGACCGGCAGCCGCCCTCCGACTTCGACAACCTCTTCCGCAGCGGTCCGGGCGGTGACGGCGGTGCCGCGTCCACGCAGCAGATGCCGCGCTTCTCCCAGCCCGCGGCGCCCGCGTACGGAACCCAGCAACCGCCGTACGGGGCCCAGCAACCGCCGTACGGGGCCCAGCAACCGCCGTACGGGGCGCAGCAGCCCGCGTACGGAGCCCAGCCGCCGTACGGCCCGCCCGGCGCTGAGCTCTACGACGACGGCGACCAGGGCGGCCGCAAGCGGTCGCGGGTGCCGGTCATCGCCGCCGTGGGCATCGGCATCGTCGTGCTCGGCGTCGGCGCGGGCGCGCTGCTCGCCGGGGGCGGGGGCGGAGGCGGCGGCGGGAGCGACAAGAACCAGACCGTGGCGGCGACGGCCCCCGCGACCGACGGCTCCTCCTCGCCGGCCGCCGACCCGGCGAAGGCGCAGGCCGTCGAGCTGGACAAGCTGCTCGCCGACAGCGGCAACAGCCGATCCTCGGTGATCAGCGCGGTGGCGAACGTGAAGTCCTGCAAGAACCTCGGCCAGGCGGCCACGGACCTGCGGAACGCCGCGTCCCAGCGCACCGGCCTGGTGACCCGGCTCAAGACGCTCAAGGTCGACCAGCTGCCGGACCACGCCGAGCTGACCGCCGCCCTCACCAAGGCCTGGCAGGCGTCCGCGTCCGCCGACAACCACTACGCGGCCTGGGCCGACCAGGCCGCCGGCAAGAAGGGCTGCAAGAAGGGCCAGGCCCGCATCACGGGGCAGACCCAGGCCGGTAACCGGGACAGCGGTACCGCCAGCATCGAGAAGGCCAAGGCGGCCCAGCTGTGGAACGCGATCGCCAGGAAGTACAGCCTGACCGAGCGCACGGCCACCCAGCTGTGAGCGGTCCGCGGGGGGCGTCCCGGCGCCCCCCGCGGGTCGGTTGAGGCCGCGGGTCGGTTGACCCGAGGGTCAGTTGACGTCCGCGTTCTGGAGTGTCCTCGTCACGTCGGTGAAGCCCGTGCGTGCCGCCACGAGCTGGCCCTGGCGCACCAGTTGGAGCGTCACATGGGCGTTGACCATGCGCGGGAAGCCGACCGAGGCGAGGTCGTCGGCGGAGCTCCAGGTGTCCCGGGTGGCCCACTGGAGGGTCGGCGTCAGACCGCCGGTGGAGATCTTGAGGCCGTCGTTGAGGGCGCCGCGCACGCTGTCGGCGGACACCTCGCCGCCGCCCAGCGACTCGACGGCCTTCTCGAACACCGTGTAGGCGATCCAGGTGGTCTGCACCCCCGCGTCCGCCGAGTCGATGCGGTTGTCGCCGAAGGCCTCCGCGTTGATGACCTTCTTCATCGCGTCCCAGCGGGCGTCGCTCTCCACCGGGTACCAGCCGGTGATGTACGAGCCCTCGTAGGGCCCCGAGGCCCCGCCGGACGCGTCGATCACCGTCTGGTCGACGCTGCCCATCGCCATGGCGGTGCGCACGGTCGGGTAGTCCTCGCGGGCGCGCCGGAAGGAGTCCATGAAGGTGCTGGTGCGGTCGCCGAGCGCGGGCACCACACACCCCTCCTTCGAGTCCTTCGAGCCGGCGGCCCGGGAGCCGGACGTCGAGCTGTCGAGTGCCTTCGTGGACTGCGCCGAGTACTCGGTGGCGTCGTCCGCCGCCCGCACGTCGCTCGCGGCCCGGTGCCGGCCGGTGGTCAGCCCGGAGTCCAGCAGGACGGGCAGCTCGTCGCCCGCGATGGTGTCGGGCCGTACGAGGGTCACGTTGCCGCAGGCCGCGGCGAGTTCCTTGCCGAGGCCGGCCAGGAGGGTGGGCTGGCCGCCGTTGACGGGGTAGGACAGCGGGCTGGTGAACTCGTCGTTGGTGACGCCGTAGCCGCCGATGTAGGGGATGCCCGCGCCCTCCAGCGGCGGGAAGAAGGAGTCGCCGTACTGGCTGTAGGAGCCGACGACCGCGACCACGTGCTCCTTGACCGCGCGCCGGGCGCACTTCGCCGCGGCCACGCCGTCGTTGTGGTCGTTGCAGGTCAGGACGGTGAGCTTACGGCCGTTGATACCGCCCCTGGAGTTGATCCAGCGGGCGTAGGCCCGGGCGAAGGCGGGCATGCCGGGCTTGTTGGTCGCCTTGGTGTCCGAGGGGGCCCACGTCATCACCTTGATCGGGCCGCTCCCGGAGCCCTCCGCGGTACCGGGGACGACCCCGCAACCGGCGACGAGGGAGGCACACGCCACCAGGGCTCCCGCCGCGAGGGCGGTGGCTCTGACGGGCCGGTGGTGCCGGGGGAGTAAGGGGCTGCGGTTGCGTCGCCTGCCGGTCATGGGCACACACGCTTCCGTCACATCCCCAACTCGGAAGTGACTCTCGGTCGACGATGGGTGACGTAAAGGTGAACAGCGAGGGCCTGTGGGGCGCGTATGGGGGAAGAACGTACGATCGGTGACCGTGCAAGGTTCGGAGAACTCTTCCCGTCGCGGCCGTCGCTCCCCCACCATGGGCGGCATGCCACAGAACGACATGCCGTGGTGGCGCTGGCGCAGCAATGTGCGTTCCGCGCTGCACATGCTCTCCGATCCAGGGTTCCAGCAGAACGTCTGGCTGGCCGGTGTCGAGGGGTACGGGGACGTCACCGACGCCGTGTACCGCCTCGTCGAGGACACCTGGCTGGACAACTGGTCCGCCGAGAAATACGTCGGCACGATCTTCCGGGACTCCCAGGAGGCGGCCCTCGTCGACACCGCCGTGCTGCGGGTGCTGCGGATCATGCACCAGGTCGGGCCGGACGCCCCCGTCTCCGTGTACATGGAGAACCCCGGGTGGCCGGACGCGGTGCGGGCGGCGCGGGACGCGCACGTGCGGATGGCGACGGCCGACGGGGAGGACCCCGACGCGCCGCCGCGCACGCTCCAGGTGCTCCAGATCATGACCCGGTCCGCGTGACGGACGCGGTGTCCCGCGCTCCGGTCGATATGCGACCCTGTCCTGCATGAACGAGCAGTCCGCCCCCGCCGACCAGTACGTCCTGACCCTGTCCTGCCCCGACAAGCAGGGCATCGTGCACGCCGTGTCGAGCTACCTCTTCATGACCGGCTGCAACATCGAGGACAGCCAGCAGTTCGGCGACCACGACACGGGTCTGTTCTTCATGCGCGTCCACTTCTCGGCCGAGGCGCCGGTGACGGTGGACAAACTGCGGGCCTCGTTCGCGGCGATCGGCGACTCCTTCCACATGGACTGGCAGATCCACCGGGCCGAGGACAAGATGCGGGTCGTGCTGATGGTCAGCAAGTTCGGGCACTGCCTGAACGACCTGCTCTTCCGGGCGCGCATCGGTGCGCTGCCGGTCGAGATCGCCGCCGTGGTGTCCAACCACACTGACTTCGCTGAGCTGGTGGGGTCGTACGACATTCCCTTCCACCACATTCCGGTGACGCGGGAGAACAAGGCCGAGGCGGAGGCGCGGCTGCTGGAGCTGGTGCGGGAGCAGGACGTCGAACTCGTCGTGCTCGCCCGGTACATGCAGGTGCTCTCCGACGACCTGTGCAAGCAGCTCAGCGGCAAGATCATCAACATTCACCACTCGTTCCTGCCGAGCTTCAAGGGCGCGAAGCCGTATCACCAGGCTCATGCGCGGGGGGTCAAGCTGATCGGGGCGACGGCGCACTACGTCACCGCGGACCTCGACGAGGGGCCGATCATCGAGCAGGAGGTCGAGCGGGTGGGGCACGACGTCACTCCGGACCAGCTCGTCGCGATCGGGCGGGACGTGGAGTGCCAGGCGCTGGCGCGGGCCGTGAAGTGGCATGCGGAGCGGCGGATTCTGCTGAACGGGCGGCGGACGGTCGTCTTCGCCTAGGAGCTCGGGGCGGTCTGTTGTCGGGCGGCTGCGAGCAACCACCCACTACCCGCAGCCGCCCGACGAACCGCACCCCGTCCCTACATGCGACTCAGGCTCGCCGCGGCGAACAGCACATCCCTGATCGCGTCACGGTCACCGACCTGCCCCGCCGCGGCTTCCGCCGGAGGCACATGGCCGGCCGCCAACTGGCAGAACTCCACGCCGTCCAGCGCCACGTGCGCCACCTCGTGCTCCGCCGAACCCACCGCCGCCGGGGAGTCGAGCGGGATCAGCCACTCGCCGCCGCCCAGCCCCTCGATCTCCAGTCGCAGGGTGCGGCCAGGGCCCCCGGCGCTCACGAGATGCCGTCCGTGGGCCGGTGACGTCAGCCCCTTCTGCCGCCGTTGCGCCAGGACCGCGGGCAGCATCCGCGCCGCCAGGTCGATCATGCGGTTGAGGTGGCGGGGGGACGGGGGGTCGTAGGGGTAGTCGACCGCCTCCGCGATGTCCTCCGCGTGGACCCAGCACTCGAAGGCGCGGTCCAGCATCGCGTCGTGGAGGGGGAGCGCGAAGTCGCCGTAGGCCACCTCGAGCTTGCCGGCGGTGCCTCCGGTGAAGGACACCGTGCGGACGAGGTCGTGGCTCTGCTCGCGCCAGGGGGCCCGCACGGAGCGGGTCGGCGGGAAGTGCGAGCCCCGCCAGTACGCCTCGGTACGGCCCGACGGTGTGGGTGAGTCCGCGCGGGCCTCACCGAGCGGGTCGTCCAGGCCCAGGGCGATCGCGACGAGGCCGTCGACCGACATCAGATGGGCTATGACCCCGGCGACCGTCGTGCGGCGGCTCGTGGGCTCGTCGGCGTCGAACCAGCGCAGCCTGACCGGGGCGTGCCACTCGGAGTCGCCGAAGTCCTGCAGCAGGGCGTCGAGGCGGGCGGTCTCGGCGTCGTACGGCCTCGCCCAGACGGGAATCGGGATGCGCGGCGGACGCCGGTCGAGGCAGCCGTCGAGGACGCGGGTGCGCAGGCCGGGGTCCAGGTCGAGGCTCTCCGGCCGCTGGAGCAGGCCCACCGCGCCGCGCAGCCGCAGCGCCTCGTCGGCGCAGGAGCCGCAGTCGCCGAGGTGGTCCTCCACGGCGGCCGTCTCCTCCGCGGAACACGCGGCCAGCGCCCATGCCCCGAGCAGCGACTTCAGCACGCGGTGCTCCAGTACCGGGACGGCGGGCGGGGCAAGTTCGTCCAGCGCGGGCAGCGGCCGGCCGGTGTCCTCGACGGAGGCGCGGGGGAGGGGGATGCGGGGCGGCTGGGCCGCGTCGCCAGGGTCGACCTGGTCGCTCGGTCCGCTTGTGCCGTCGCCGTCCCTGTCGCCGTCGGGGCCGTCCTGGTCGTCGTACGCCTCGAAACCGCCTGTTCCGCTCATGCCGCGCCCCCGTATCCCGGCGGAGCGCCGGGCGCTCCGGTGTCGTGCGCCGTGGACAGGAGCTGGAGGCCCAGTCGGAGGCGGCGGCGGGCCTCGTCCTCGGTGATGCTGAGGTCGGCGGCCGCCTGGCGGTAGTCGCGGCGCTGGAAGTAGGCCAGCTCCAGGGCGGCCCGCAGCGGAGTGGGCATGGACTGGACGATGTAGTCGGCGCGGGCGGCGACCGAGGCGCGGCGCACCTTGCGCTCCAGTTCCTCGGCGGAGCCCTCGCCTGCCCGGGTGAGCGCGGCGGTCTCGGTGGCCCGCAGCCGCTGTACGGCCAGGCGGTGGGTCAGGCCCGCGACCCAGGAGCGCAGCGGGCCCTGTTTGGGGTCGTAGGACTCGGGGTGCTCCCAGACATGGGCGAAGACGTCCCGGGTGATGCCGTCGGCGGCGCGCTCGTCTCCGAGCACGCGGTGGGCAAGGCCGTGCACGAGTGAAGCGAATCGGTCATAGAGCTCGCCGAGGGCGGCCGCCTCACCGCGTGCGAGCCGCTGCTGCATCTTGCGGTCCCAGCGGGGCGGTGCGTCCTTCTTCGTCATGTGGCCCCCTCACCCCCGGAAGTGTCCGGTCAAGCCTGCGTCGACCGTCTCCTCGAATGTAGTCGGCACCTCCGGCAGCGCACGCCCCTTTGTTTCAATGTGCGCTCCCCGAGGGGCCTCAGGTGGTAGTGGACCTTCCCCTACCCGCTCGCTCATTGACCAGACCCGATCGAACAGGATCGAAGCCGACTAAAACAAGCCTCTTCCGAACGGTTTCCGTTTCTCGCTCTGTGTTTCAGGGAACGGCGGCTGGGCAGCCACGCTGCAGGGAAGCGTAGGAAAGGCTTCCGTTTGCTTTCCGGCGAATGAAGGGCATGGTGGTGGCGTTCAATGTGACCGGTGACGAGCAGGGCGAGTGGACCGTGCTCAGTGTGTCGGGCGAGCTGGACCTGGTGACCTCGCCGGTGCTCCGCGGGCGGGTGCACGACGCGGTGGCCGAGGGCCGCCACAGTCTCGTCCTCGACCTCTCCGAGGTCTACTTCTGTGATTCCAGTGGTGTCGGCGTCCTCATCGCCTCCCGCCGCCTGATCCACTCCTGCCGGGGCAAGCTGCGGCTGATCCTCCCGGCCCAGGGCGCCGCCGACGGCTCCCACGTCAACCGCGTCCTCGGCGCGCTGGGCGTCCGCCGCCTGTTCGAGGTCCACCCGGACCTGGACTCGGCGACCGACGAGGAGGCGGGACCCCTGTCCGCCTGAGCCGTACACCCGTAGGTCCTTCCGTACGCACGGCTGTGACCTGGGGCACTCCGTCTGCCACGCCGTTGTCCCGAAATTCCCCCGGTCCTGGCACAAGCGCCGCCTTCCGGCCCCCGAGGGCGCCGCTCGCGTCGTACGCTCCGTGCCAGATGCACCCGATGTGATGTGAGGCGGCCCGAAGAGACATGGTCAGCAGCGAGTACGAGCGCAGGATCGCCGGCCGGTTCGCCACCTTCGACCAGGACGGCAACGGCTACATCGACCGCGAGGACTTCAACGTGGCGGCCAAGGCGCTGCTCGCGGAGTTCGGTACGGCGGCGCGCTCCGACAAGGGACAGGCGCTGTACGTCGGCGCGGAGGCGTTCTGGCAGGGCATGGCCGGGATCGCCGACCGGGACGGCGACCAGCGGATCACCCGCGACGAGTTCGTGAACGGCGCCCTCAAGCGGCTGCGCGACAACCCGGACCGGTTCGCCGAGATCGCGCGCCCCTTCCTGCACGCGGCGCTCGCCGTCGCCGACCAGGACGGCGACGGACGCGCCACCGTCGAGGACACCGCGCGCGTGCTGCGCATCCTGGGCGTCGGCGAGGACATCGCGCAGACGGCGGCGGCCACCCTGGACACCGACGGCGACGGCAAGGTCGGCGAGGCCGAGATCGTGCCCGCCTTCGCGCGCTACTTCACCGTCCCCGAATGACGGTCCCCGCATAACGCTCCCTGAGCTTGTACTTCAGGACCTTGCGCAGGGTCTCGTTGCGCGGAAGGGCGTCCACCACCTCCAACTGCTCAGGCAGCTTGTGCGGCGACAGCCCTTCCGCGCGCAGATAGCCGGTTACGGCTTCCAAGGTCAACTCCCCGGCCCCCTCGGGCTGCTCCACCACGGCACACACACGCTCCCCGCGCTCGGCGTCCGGCAGCCCGATCACCGCCACGTCCCCGACGGCCGGATGCGCGGCCAACAGATCCTCGATCTCCCTCGCCGAGATGTTCTCGCCCTTGCGGATGATCACGTCCTTGAGCCGGCCGGTGAGCACGAGATGGCCGGTGTCCTTCACGAACCCCAGGTCACCGGTGCGCAGATAGCCCTCCTCGTCGAAGGCCTCCGCCGTCTGGGACGGGTCGAGATACCCCTGGCACACCGCCTCCCCCTTCAGCCGCACCTCCCCGTCCACGATCCGCACGGACATCCCCTCCGGCGGCCGTCCCTCGGTCGTCGCCAGGTTCTCCACCGTGTCGTCCGGCGCCCCCATGGTGATCATCGGCACCTCGGTCATGCCGTACCCGTGGGTGAGCTGCACCCCCAGCTCCCGGACGACGGCGTGGTAGACCTCCGGCGGCTTGGGCGCCCCGCCGCCCGCGAGCAGCCGCAGGGTCGGGATGATCCTCTCGCCGGGCCGTTTGCGCTGCTCGGTGAGGAACATCGAGTAGAACGCCGTCGAACCGCCCGCCACCGTCACCCCGTGCCTGCGGTAGCCCTCCAGCGCGTCCGGCAGCGCGAACTGCTCGAACATCACCGCCGGGAAGCCGTACAGCAGCAGCATCACGGTGTAGTCCGGGCCCGCGATGTGCGCGTACGGGAAGGCCATCGAGCCCACGTCGTCCGCCGTGAGGCGCAGCGCGTGCGCCAGGCAGGAGCCGCCCGCGATCAGCGAACGGTCGGTGTGCAGCACGCCCTTGGGGTCGGAGGTGGTTCCCGAGGTCCAGTAGATCCACCGCACGGACGTGCCGTCGGCGGGCGGGGCGGGCAGCACGGCCGGGTCGCCGTCCGGGAGGTCGTCGTACGCCTCGAAGATTGCCTTGGCGCCGAGCCGCCGGGCCATCTCCGTGTGGTCGAAGCCGCGCCACGGGCCCGGCACCGCGAAGAACTCCGCCTTCGACTCCCGGAGGGCGAAGCCGACCTCGCGGTCCCGGTAGAAGGGGATGACGGGTGACTGCACGGCACCGAGGCGGGCCAGGGCGAAGGAGAGCAGGGCCGTCTCGATACGGGTGGGCAGCTGCCAGGCGACGACCGTGCCGGGACGTACGCCCATGTCGTACAGGCCGGCCGCCACCCGCTCGGCACGCGCGCGCAGTTCGCCGAAGGTGAGCGTGCGGTCGTCCTGGAGCAGGACCGGGCGGTCGGGGCTCAGGTCGGCGCGGCGGGCGGCCAGCTCCCAGAGGGTGCGGGACGCGCTGAGCGCGTGGGCGGTGTCGGTCACGGCGGCCCCCTCGGTGGCGCAACTGAGCTGACGGATCGTCAGATCGTGGGCAGAGCGTAGGGCTCGACGCCTTGTCGGTCCAGGGGTGTGCGACCTAGCCTTCGTGCACGAGCTGTATCTGACGGGTTATCAGATATGGAGTGCCGCCATGGATCTCGCGTACACGCCGGAAGAGGAGGAGTTCCGGGCGCGGCTGCGCGAGTGGCTCGCCAAGGCGCTCCCCACGCTGCCGCCGAAGCCGTCCCCGCAGGACTGGCCCGGACGCAGGGCGTACGACCTCGGCTGGCAGCGCATGCTGTACGACGCCGGGTACGCGCACGTGCACTGGGACGCGTCGCCCACCACGCGGCTGATCTTCCTGGAGGAGACGGAGACCGCGGGCGCGCCCTATGTCGGCGCCGGGTTCGTCGGACTGCTCCACGCGGGGCCCACGATCGCCGCCGAGGGCACGCCCGAACAGCGCGAACGCTGGCTGCCCCCGATCCTGCGGGGCGAGGAGGTCTGGTGCCAGGGTTTCAGCGAACCCGACGCCGGGAGCGACCTCGCGGCGCTGCGCACCCGTGCGCGCAGGGACGGCGACGACTATGTGGTGACCGGCTCCAAGATCTGGACCTCGCACGCCGAGGTCGCCGACTGGTGCGAGCTGTTGGTGCGGACCGATCCGGCGGCTCCGAAGCATCGCGGGATCAGCTGGCTGGCGATGCCGATGTCCGCGCCCGGTGTCGTGGTGCGGCCCTTGCGGACCCTTGCCGGGTCCGCCGAGTTCGCCGAGGTGTTCCTCGACGAGGTGCGGGTGCCGGTGGCGAACCGGGTCGGCGAGGAGAACGACGGCTGGCGCGTGACGATGGTGACGCTGTCGTTCGAGCGCGGGACCGCTTTTGTGGGCGAGGTGGTCGCGTGCCGGCGGGTCCTGGGTGAACTCGCCCGCACGGCACGGGAGAACGGGCGCTGGGACGATGCCGTGCTGAGGCGAAGGCTGGGGCGGCTGAACGCCGAGTTCCGGGCGCTGTGGCGGCTGACGCAGTGGAACGTGAGCGCGGCGGAGGCCAGTGGCGGGGTGCCGGGGGTGGGAGGGTCCGTCTTCAAACTCCGGTACTCGCATGCGCGGCAGGAGTTGTTCGACGCGGCGGCGGAGGTTCTGGGTGCGGAGTCGCTGGATCTCGAACAGTCCTGGGTGCTGGAGCGGTTGTCCTCGTTGTCGTACACGATCGCGGCGGGGACCTCGCAGATTCAGCGGAACATCGTGGCTGAGCGGGTTCTTGGGTTGCCGAAGGGGCGGTAGCGGTCGGCTGCGGGTGGTCTGTGGCTGGTCGCGCTGTTCCCCGCGCCCCTGGGGGTGTTCACCCCGGCCCGCGTTGAGAAGGGGCTGTGACATGCGCTTTCAACTGACTGGCGATCAGCTTGCGTTGCGGGATGGAGTGCGTGCGGTGCTCGCGCGACGCTTCGGCGGGGAGGCCCTGCGGGCCGCGGTGGACGATCCTCGTCTGGACCGTGCCCTGTGGCGCGAGTTGGGAGCCGCCGGGTTCTTCTCGCTGCGGGTGCCGGAGGCGCGGGGCGGGGTCGGACTCGGGCTCCCGGAGGCGGTGTTGGTCTTCGAGGAGGCGGGGCGGGTCTTGCTGCCCGGTCCCTTGCTGGCGACGCACCTTGCGGCCGACGTCGTGCCCGGGGCCGCCGAGGGCGAGGTCGTGGTGGCCGATGTCGACCCGGGCGGGCTCGTGGAGTGGCTGGAGGAGGCGGACGTCGTACGCGGCGACGCCACCGGGGCCGTGGCCCTGAAGTCGGTGGATCCGCTGACGCCGCTGCACCGGGCTCCCGGAGCACACGCGCGTGCCGCCGATCCCGTCGCCGTGCTCCTCACCGCCGCCGAGCAGCTGGGCACGGCCACGCGCGTGTGTGAGCTGGCGGTGCAACACGCTCGGGCGCGGGAGCAGTTCGGGCAGCCGATCGGGGCCTTCCAGGCGGTCAAGCATCTGTGCGCGCAGATGCTGGTGCGGGCGGAGACGGCCCGGGCCGCGGTGTACGCGGCCGCGGTGACCGCGGACCCGGTGGACATCGCCGCGGCCCGGCTGCTGGCCGACGAGGCGGCCGAGCGGGGCGCACGGGACTGTGTCCAGGTGCACGGCGGGATGGGCTTCACCTGGGAGTGCGAGGTGCAACTGCATCTGAAGCGGGCCTGGGTGCGGGCCCGGCGGGGTGGCGGCGGTGCGGAGAGTGAGGAGTTGCTCGCCGTCGATCTGTTGGCCTGAGGTGCCCCCGACCGGCCCGCTCTCCGGGGCGTCCGGAGCGGGTGTCGCGGATTGTGGCATACCGGAATCACGGAGCGTTGATATCGGGTTGTGTCCTATGTGTGACTCGTCACGTCCTGGAGTCGGCGGCCTGCTCCGGTACCTTGTGTGAGATGCGAGTGGTTCCGAGCACGAGCCATGCCGGTGTTGCCGATGGGGCGGCCCCGGACCCGGCGGTGCGCGCCGCTGCTCGCAGGGCGGGAAGGCCTGTGTCCACCGCCTGTTCGACTCCCCGCGGCGAGCGTCGCACAGTATCCCGCAGGGGTACTCCTTCGCGCTGGAATATGCCCGAAGCGCTTGTTGGCGTGACTGTACGTCAACCATGCTGTCTCGTAAGGGATTCACGTTCTGTGACCCCGGCTTTGGTCATTGTTCTGGTCATGCAAAAAATGGCTACGATCGTGGCCCTCGTGAGGCGCGAGGCCATGTGCCCGCCGGTTCGGATGGTGTGAGCGGTGCAGGTGCTTCAAGTGCAGCTGGAGATCCGGCCCGACCCCGCAGAGGTGGGGCGAGCCCGGAGGTGGGCCCGCTCGCGGCTCGCCGGGTCCGGGACAGGGATCGACGAATCGCTCGCCGAGACCCTGATCCTGCTGGTGTCCGAGCTGGTCACCAACGCCGTGGTGCACACCGGCCGTCCGGCTGTCCTGCGGCTGTCCCTGCCGGGCGACGAGGTGGAGTCGGCCACCGTCCGCCTGGAGGTCGCCGACCGCAGCGACCAGGCCCCGGTGCCGCGCTGTGTGGACGGTGACGCGACCGGCGGCCGTGGCCTGGCCCTCGTCGACGGCCTCGCGGACCGTTGGGGCTGGAGCCCCGAGGGCACGGGCAAGAGCATCTGGTGCGAACTCGACCGCTGCGAGCGGCCGCGGCAGGTCATGGAGACCTACGGCATCGAGGCCTCGACCTACGAGGGGCTGGCGTTCGAGGCGGTGTGACCGGTGCACGGCGGCAGGTGTGACCGGCGCACGGTGGCAGGGATCGCCGCCACCCCTTCCTCGCCGCGGAGGCGGTGCGCCGGACGTGCATCCGTGCGCGGTCGTGACAAATGGGTCGTAAGCAACAAATCCCCGTACGGGTGTTGACGCACCGTGTTCGATTGATGACGCTGGTGGTCAGCGATTCGCCGCGAGGGGACGCCGAGGGTTCCGGTGACGGGAACCCCCGACGAGTGCGGATCGTGACGCGGTGTCGATTTCCTCAGGGCGGAGGGAAATCGATGACGGCGGCGCGCGATGCCGTGCTCGGGGCGGACCTGCGCGCGCCGCCGGCCGACCTCCTCACAGAACGGCCACCGGGGCCACGGGTGTTCCGGTGCCGCCGACGAACGGCTCGGGCATCGCGGACAGCAGAAACGCGTACCGGCCGAGTTCTCCACAGGCTGTGGACAACTTTTCGAGATTCCAGTTCTGGCCCTGGAGCATCCCCATCTCCACCAGGTCCAGCGCGTGCACCGGCAGCCACAGATCCTCGATCTCGGGCGGGAAGATCTCGAAGGTGAGCGTGTCATTGGCGACCGCGGCCACATCGCGCGCGTGGAACCACTCCGGGGTGCGGACCGACAGGCCCGGCGACGGATAGGCGTACGCCTCCTTGTCCCCGGCGAGATACACCTGGATCTGCCCGGTCCGTACGAGCACGATGTCCCCGGACCGCACCCGGGTGCCCGCGAGTTCCTCGGCGGCCTCCAGGTCCTCGGGTGTCACGGCGTGGGCCCCGTCGAGCCGGTCCACGCCCCGCGCGCGGGCCACGTCCAGCAGCACCCCGCGCGAGAGGACGTACCGGGCCTTGTCGATACCGCTGAACTCGGCGCCGCCGTGCGGGGTGATGGTGCCGGCCGGGCGGCCGTTGTAGAGCAGGCCGGAGTGCGAGACATGGGTGAGCGCGTCCCAGTGGGTGGCCGCCTGCAGGCCCATGGTCACCGCGTCGTCGCTGCACGCGACCGTGCCCGGACCGAAGATCTCCTGGTTGATCTGCACCATCGTGTGCAGCGGGTTGACCCGGCCCGGCATCATCCCGGTCTGCACGCCGTCCTGCCTGAGCGGGAGGGCGAGGGGGACGCGGCGGCCGGTGCGGACGGTCGCGACGGCCTCACGGACGACCTCGTCGGTGATCAGGTTCAAGGTGCCGATCTCGTCGTCGGCTCCCCAACGCCCCCAGTTGTTCACGCGCTTGGCGATGTCGTGGAACGCGGCCGGAAGTGACATCGGGCCCTCCCCGGGGCTTGTGTCCGCACATCTGACGGGTCATAGAATCTAACGGTCCGTCAGAAACCGCGGGAAGGGGCCGGGCGTGGGGAACTTCTTGGCAGGCAGGGTCGTCGCCGTGACGGGCGCGGGACGGGGGATCGGGCGGGCGGTCGCGCTGGCCGCGGCGGCGGAGGGTGCGCGGGTCGTCGTCAACGACTACGGCGTGTCCGTGGACGGCGCGTCTCCCACGAGCGAGATCGCCTCGGGGGTGGTGAAGGAGATCGAGGCGGCCGGCGGTGAGGCGGTTGCCGTGGCCGACGACATCTCGACCATGGCGGGTGGGCAGCGGGTCGTCGATGCCGCGTTGTCTTCCTATGGGCGCCTTGACGGTGTCGTCTGCGTCGCCGGGATTCTGCGGGAGCGGATGCTGTTCAACATGACCGAGGACGAGTGGGACCCGGTCCTCGCCACCCATCTGAAGGGGACGTTCACCGTCTTTCGGGCGGCCGCCGCGGTGATGCGCCGGCAGCGCGCGGGGACGTTGATCGGGTTCACCAGCGGGAATCATCAGGGGTCCTTTTCGCAGGCCAACTACAGCGCGGCGAAGGGCGGGATCATCTCGCTGGTGCGCAGTGCGGCGCTCGGGATGCACAAGTACGGGGTGACCGCGAACGCGGTGGCGCCGGTCGCTCGTACGCGGATGTCGGCGAACGTTCCCTTCGATCTGACCGAGATCGGGGAGCCGGAGGACGTGGCCGCCATGGTGGTCTACCTGCTGTCCGAGCGGGCTCGGGAGATCACCGGGCAGGTGTACACCGTGGCGGGGCCGAAGATCGCGGTGTGGGCTCAGCCTCGGGAGTTGCGCGCCGCGTATGCCTCCGGCGGGTGGACGCCGGAATCGATCGCGGAGTTCTTGCCGGGGAGCGTCGGGGTGGATCCGATGCCGTTGCTTTCGGGGCCGGGCGCCTAGTGGGGCGGGGGTGCGTGTGGGGTGGCGGCTGCGGGTTCGTTGTGGCTGGTCGCGCAGTTCCCCGCGCCCCTGAGGGAGTTCAACCCGGTCGGTGTTGAGAGGAGACGTTCGTGGACTTTGGATTCGGCGACGAGGATGAGGCGTTCCGTACCGAAGTGCGGGAATGGCTCACCACTCATGCCGATGGCTCCCAGGACCGCCGTGCCTGGGAGCGGACTCTCGGGAAGTCCGGGTGGATCGGGCTGGGTTGGGGCGAGGGGGGTTATGGCAACCGCACCGCGACCCTCACCCAGCAGGTCGTCTGGGCCGAGGAGTACGCGCGGTCCGGGGCGCCCGCGCGGTCCGGGCACATCGGGGAGAAGCTGCTGGCGCCGACCCTCCTCGCGCACGGCAGCGAGGAGCAGAAGGCGCGCTTTCTGCCTCCCGTCGCCGCCGGGGAGGAGCTGTGGTGCCAGGGGTACAGCGAACCCGGGGCGGGGTCCGACCTCGCCGGTGTGCGGACCAGGGCCACGCGGGCCGAGGACGGGTCGTACCGGATCAGCGGGCAGAAGATCTGGACGTCCCTCGCTCATGAGGCGGACTGGTGTTTCGTCCTCGCCCGGACCGATCCGGAGTCGCGTCGGCATCACGGGCTGACGTTTCTGCTCGTTCCCATGGATCAGCCGGGGCGCATCGAGGTGCGGCCCATCCGGCAGCTGACCGGGACCAGTGAGTTCAACGAGGTCTTCTTCGACGGGGCACACGCGCGTGCCGAGCATGTCGTCGGCGGTGAGGGGCAGGGCTGGCGGGTGGCGATGAGCCTGCTGGGCTTCGAGCGCGGGGTGTCCACGCTGGCCCAACAGGTTGGATTCGCACAGGAGTTGAGCGAGGTGGTGCGAACCGCCGTACGTACGGGCGCGGTCGCCGATCCGGTCGTACGCGCTCTGCTCGTGCGGCAGTGGGCCGAGTTGCGGACCATGCGATGGAACGCCCTGCGGACACTGGGGAGTTCGGGGGACGGCGGGGCACCCAGCGTGGCCAAACTGCTGTGGGCGGGCTGGCATCAGCGGCTCGGGGAGCTGGCGATGCTCGTGCGCGGGGCGGAGGCCACGGTCGGGCCCCGGGAGTGGGACCCTTCCGCACCGTACGCACTCGACGCGCCGCAGCACCTGTTCCTGTTCTCGCGGGCCGACACCATCTACGGCGGCTCGGACCAGATCCAGCGCACCATCATCGCCGAGCGGGTGCTCGGTTTGCCCAGGGAACCCAAGGGGGTCGTCTGATGCGCGGCGTGCTGTTCGACGGGAGGCAGGTCCAGGTCGTCGACGACCTGGAGGTGCGGGACCCGGGGCCGGGCGAGGTGCAGGTCGCGATCGCGGCGGCCGGGCTGTGCCACAGCGACCTGTCCGTCGTGGACGGGACCATTCCGTTCCCGGTCCCGGTGGTGCTGGGGCACGAGGGCGCCGGCGTGGTGGAGGCGGTGGGGGCGGGGGTCACGCATGTCGGGCCCGGTGACCACGTGGCGCTGTCCACGCTCGCCAACTGCGGGGCCTGCGCCGACTGCGACCGGGGGCGCCCGACCATGTGCCGCAAGGCCATCGGGCGGCCCCAGAAGCCCTTCTCGCGGGGCGGGGAGCGGGTGTTCCAGTTCGCGTGCAACTCCGCCTTCGCGGAACGGACCGTGGTGAAGGCCGTGCAGGCGGTCCGGATCCCGAAGGACATTCCGCTGCCGTCCGCCGCGCTCATCGGGTGCGGGGTGCTGACCGGGGTGGGTGCCGTGCTCAACCGGGCCCGGGTGGACCGGGGAGAGAGCGTGCTGGTGATCGGGACCGGGGGGATCGGGCTCAACGTGATCCAAGGTGCCCGGATCGCGGGGGCGTCGCGGATCGTGGCGGTGGACGCCAACCCGGCGAAGGAGGCGGCGGCCCGGCAGTTCGGGGCCACGGACTTCCTGACCTCGACGGAGGGGGCCCGGGAGGTGCTGCCCACGGGGGCCGATCACGCCTTCGAGTGCGTGGGTCGCGTGGGGCTGATCCGTCAGGCGATCGACCTGCTCGACCGGCACGGCCAGGCGGTGCTGCTCGGGGTGCCGCCGGCGGGTGCGGAGGCCTCCTTCCTGGTCTCCTCCCTCTACCTGGACAAGTCGATCCTGGGCTGCCGCTACGGATCCTCCCGGCCGCAGCGGGACATCCCGCTCTACGCGGAGCTCTACCGCCAGGGCCGGCTCCTCCTCGACGAACTGGTCACCGAGACCTATCCGGTCGAGGACTTCGAGAAGGCGGTGGCGGACGCGGAGGCGGGACGGGTGGCCCGGGGAGTGCTGACCTTTTAGGAGCGGAGGACCCCCGCCCGGAACGTGCGCCGGTACGCGGTCGGGGTGACCCCGAGGGCCGTCTGCAGGTGCTGGCGCATCGACTGGGCGGTGCCGAAGCCCGCGTCGCGGGCGACCTGGTCGACGGAGAGGTCGGTGGACTCCAGCAGGTGGCGGGCGCGCTCCACGCGCTGCTGGGTGAGCCACTGGCCGGGGCTGACGCCGACCTCCTCGCGGAAGCGGCGGGTGAAGGTGCGCACCGACATGGCCTCCTGCTCGGCCATGTCCCGCAGCTGGATCGGCTCGTGCAGGCGGCCGAGCGCCCAGGCGCGGGCCGAGGTGGTGGTCGACTGCTGCGGGTCGGGCACCGGCCGGTGGATGTACTGTGCCTGACCGCCGTCGCGGTGCGGCGGTACGACCGTGCGGCGGGCCACCTCGTTGGCGATCGCCGTGCCGTGGTCGCGGCGCACCATGTGCAGGCACAGGTCGATGCCGGCGGCGACGCCCGCGGAGGTCAGGACGTCCCCGTCGTCGATGAACAGGACGTCCGGGTCGACCCTGATCTGCGGGAAGAGCCGCTGGAGACGGTCGGAGTCGGCCCAGTGCGTGGTGGCGGGGCGGCTGTCGAGGTAACCGGCGGCGGCCAGGACGTAGACGCCGGTGCAGATGGAGGCGAGCCGGGTGCCGGGGCGGATGTGGGCGAGGGCGGCGGCCAGTTCGCCGGTCAGCACGCCCTGCTCGAAGACCGGGCCCAGTTCGTACGAGGCCGGGACGATCACGGTGTCGGCGGTGGCCAGGACCTCCGGGCCGTGCTCGACCTGGACGGCGAAGTCGGCGTCGGTCCGCACCGGGCCCGGCGGGCGGATCGAGCCGGTGACGACCTCGTACAGGTGGCGCCCCCGGGCGTCCCTGGGGCGGCCGAAGATCCGGTGCGGGATGCCCAGCTCGAACGGCAGGACGCCGTCCATGGCGAGGACGACCACACGGTGAGGCTTCATGGCCCGATCCTAACGAATGCTGTCCTTCGGGCCAATGGAACGGCGAAGCCGCAGACCGCAAGCTCTATGTCGTGACCCAGACAACCGAAGCCGCCCTCCAGGCGGCCCACCCGGAGAAGCAGCCCTCTTCTCGCATCCACCGCGCCTGGTTCGTCGCCGCCGTCACCTTCGTGACGATCATCGGCGCGGCCGCCTTCCGCTCCCTGCCGGGTCTGCTCATCGACCCCCTGCACCAGGAGTTCGGCTGGTCGCGCGGCACGATCGGCGCGGCCGTCTCCGTCAACCTCGCGCTGTACGGCCTGACCGCGCCCTTCGCGGCGGCGCTGATGGACCGCTTCGGCATCCGGCGGGTGGTCGCGGTCGCGCTGACCGTGATCGCGGTCGGTTCCGGCCTGACCGTGTGGATGACGGCGGCCTGGCAGCTGATGCTGTGCTGGGGCCTGCTCGTCGGCCTGGGCTCCGGCTCGATGGCGCTGGCCTTCGCCGCGACCGTCACCAACCGCTGGTTCACCGAGCGGCGCGGCCTGGTCACCGGCATCCTGACCGCCGCCTCCGCCTCAGGACAGCTGATCTTCCTGCCGGTGCTGTCCTTGATGGTGGAGAAGCACGACTGGCGCCCGGCGGCCATCACCGTCGCGCTCGCCGCCCTCGCGGTGGTCCCCTTCGTCTGGCTGCTGCTGCGCGACCATCCGGCCGACGTGGGCCTGAAGCCGTACGGCGCCACGGAGTTCGTGCCGAAGCCGGAGCCGGTCCCGGGCGCCGCGCGCCGGGCGGTGACGGTCCTGTTCAAGGCCGCCCGCACCGGCCCCTTCTGGCTGCTCGCCGGCACCTTCGCCATCTGCGGAGCCTCCACCAACGGCCTGGTCCAGACCCACTTCGTGCCCGCCGCCCACGACCACGGCATGCCCGTCACGGCCGCCGCCTCGCTGCTCGCGGTCATCGGCGTGTTCGACGTCGTCGGCACGGTGGCCTCCGGCTGGTTCACCGACCGCTTCGAACCCCGCCGCCTGCTCGCCGTCTACTACGCCCTGCGCGGCATCTCGCTCCTGTTCCTGCCCATGCTCCTGGCCCCGTCGGTCCACCCGCCGATGCTCTTCTTCATCGTCTTCTACGGCCTCGACTGGGTCGCCACCGTCCCGCCCACCGTCGCCCTGTGCCGAGAGCACTACGGCGAGGACAGCGCGATCGTCTTCGGCTGGGTCCTCGCCTCCCACCAGGTCGGCGCCGCGCTGATCGCCTTCCTCGGCGGTGTGGCGCGGGACGTGTTCGGCACGTACGACATGATCTGGTACGCGTCGGGCGCGCTGTGCGCGGCGGCGGCGCTGATGGCACTGGTGATCCGGCGCCGGCCGGCGACCGCCGTGCTCGGGGCGGCCTGACGGTTACAGTGCGAGGAGTTCGTCGGCGAGGTCCGCGACCGGGATCTGGTGGCGCTCGCCGAGGATCTCGATGCCGGCGGCGAGCAGCCCGCGGGGCACCGCGCCGGAGTCGAGCAGCACGCGCCCACTCCTCGGCTAGAGGAACCGCCCCCTGTGGAACAGCAGCGGGGCCTCGCCCTCGCCCGCCCCCAGCGCGTCCACCCGTCCCACCACGATCAGATGGTCGCCGCCGGTGTGCACCGCGTGGATCGTGCAGTCGATCCACGCGAGGGTGCCCGCGAGGCGCGGGGAGCCGGAGGCCGGGGCCGGGTCGTGGCGGACGCCCGCGAACTTGTCCGCGCCGCTCACCGCGAACGCCCTGCACAGCTCGCCCTGGCCCGCGCTCAGGACGTTCACGCAGAAGACGCCCGCCCGGGCGATACGCGGCCAGGTCGCCGACGTACGGCCCACCATGAAGGCGACGAGCGGTGGGTCGAGGGACAGGGAGGAGAAGGACTGGCAGGCGAAGCCGGCCGGTTCCTCGCCGGGTGCCCCGGGGGCCGTCACCACGGTGACGCCGGTCGCGAAGTTCCCGAGCACGCGCCGGAACTCGGCCGGGTCGACCGGTGCCCGCTCGTCCTCGCGCACACACCGCAGCTCCGGGCGGGGCAACGCCTCCACGGCGAGCGCCTTCCCGGACCTGAGGTAGCGGACGGCCGCTTCCGCCGTCCCCGCTTGTCCCATCACATCCCCCATTGAAGCTGACGGTGTGTCAGATGGGAAGGGGGCGGGCAGGCGCGCGAAGGGCCGCCCTTACGCTGCGTCCATGGGGTGGGGCAACAGACGGATCCACGAGGCCGCAGCGGTGTGCGCGGCGCAGTTCCCGGCGATCGGACTGATCTGGTGGATCAGGGATCAGCTGGGCGACGACTACGCGAACGCGGGCGCCACCGGGGCCCTCGCCGTGTTCGGCCTGCTGTGCCCCCTGGTCGTGGCGCCGCTGGTCCTGCCGGTCCTCGGCCTCCTGCACGCCCTCGTCCAGGTGCTGCCGGCGCAGGTGCTAGCCCACCGGGCCGCCCGTCGCGCGCGGGGACCGGTGTGGGCCTGGCACCTGGCTCTCACAACGGTCCTCGGCGTGGCCTGGGCGGCGCTCGCCCTGCTGCTGTGGGACTGGCCGTTCACCACCACCGCCCCCCTCCTCGCCGCCCTCGGGGTGCTCCCGGTCCTCGGCCTCGGGTGGCTGCGCAGACGGACCGGGGGCCTGCGGGCCGTCTGGCTTCCCGCCCTGTTCGCCTCCGTCGGCCTGTTCCTCCTGGTGCTCCTCGGCGGGGTGCTGGCCACGGTCACGGGAATCGTCGACGCGTACGAGCCGCCCGCACTGTCCGCCGGGCAGCTCACCGGGGTCTGGCGGGGCGAGAAGGGCGCGGTCCTGCGCCTGGGCACGGACGGCCGGGCCGAACTCACCGGCCTGCCCACCGAGGCCGAGCCCGGCTCCGTCGACCCCTACGCCGAGTCGCCCTTCGACGTGTGCGACGGCACCGGCACCTGGCTGCTCGACGACAAGGGCGGCCACGACCCCTACGCCGCCGGCCCCGAGGGGCGCCCCGGTGTCGTCGTACGGCCCGCCGGTGGCTGCGGGCAGGAGACGTACTGGCGGATCGGCGGCACGGAGTCCGAGCCGGAGCTGTTCGTGCCGTTCGGGGACCCGGACGCGCCGGACCTGAGGATCCTGACGCAGGCCCCCTGAACCTCAGCGACCGCGGTACTCGGGGCTCCTGCGCTCCACGAAGCTCGCCACGCCCTCCCGTGCGTCCGCCGTCGTCATGTTGATCTCCTGCGCGGCGGCCTCCGCGGCGAAGGCGGTGCCGCGGTCGCTGTCCAGGGAGGAGTTCACGAGCTGTTTCGTCAGGGCGAGGGCGCGGGTCGGGCCGGTGGCGAGGCGCTCGGCCCAGGCGCGGGCCGTCTTGGCCAACTCCTCGTCCGCCACGACCCGGTTGACCAGCCCCAGACGCTCGGCGTCGGCGGCGCCGAGCGCGTCGCCGAAGAACATCAGCTCCTTCGCCCGCCGCGGGCCGATCAGACGGGGCAGGAGATACGCGCCGCCACCGTCCGGGACCAGGCCCCGGCGTACGAACACCTCGATGAACCGCGCCGATTCGGCGGCCAGGACCAGGTCGCAGGCGAAGGCGAGATGCGCACCGATTCCGGCCGCGGTGCCGTTCACCGCCGCGATCACCGGCTTCTCGCAGTCGAGGACGGCGGCGATCAGCCGCTGGGCGCCGAGGCGGATGGTGCGAGCGACGTCACCGGGGGCCACGGCCCCGGGTGCGCCGCGCAGGTCCGCGCCCGCGCAGAAGCCGCGGCCGGTGCCGGTGAGGACCACCGCCCGCACCCCGGGATCGGCGGACGCCCGGTCCAACAGCTCGATGAGCAGGTCCCGTTGGCCCGGCGTGAGGGCGTTGAGGACCTCGGGCCTGTTGAGGGTGAGGTACGAGACCTGACCGTCGACGGTGTGCGTCACCTCGCTCACCGGCACACCACCAACGCGTCCAGCGCCACCGCCCCCTGCCCCCGGGGCAGCACCATCAGCGGGTTGATGTCCAGCTCCGCGAGGTCGTCCCCGAGCTCCATCGCCATGCGCTGCACCCGCAGGACCACTTCCACGAGCGCGTCGAGATCCGCCGGTGGCCGCCCCCTGACCCCGTCCAGCAGGGCCCGCCCGCGCAGGTCCCCGAGCATGTCCCGGGCCTGCTCCTCCCCGAAGGGCGGCACGCGTACGGCGGTGTCGCGCAGCACCTCGACCAGGACCCCGCCGAGCCCGACCGTCACCGTCGGCCCGAACAGCTCGTCGTGCGCGGTCCCCACGACCATCTCCACGCCCCGCTCGACCATCTGGCAGACCAGGACGCCGTCCAGGGACACGTCCTCGTAGCGGGCGATGTCGGTCAGCTCGCGGTAGGCGTCCCGTACTTGGCTGGCGGAGGTCAGGCCGATCTTCACCAGGCCCAGCTCGGTCTTGTGGGCGATCCTCGCACCGGACGCCTTCATCACGACCGGGTAGCCGACCAGGCCCGCCGCGCGGACGGCCGCCGCCGCGCTGGTCACCAGCTGCTCGCGCGGCACCCGGATCCCGTACGCCCGCAGCAGCTGCTTCGCCGCGTGCTCGCTCAGCTGCTGGCCGGGGCGCATCAGTGCCTGGGCCTTGCGGAAGGAGGGCGAGGGGGTGCGCGGGGCCTCGTCGAAGGGGGAGCGGTAGCCGCTGACGAAGCGGTGGTGGTCGAGGTAGGCGCGCACGGCGGTGATGCAGTTGCCGACCGAGCGGAACGTGGCCACCCGGGAGGAGCCGAGCAGGACTTCGCGGTAGGCCGGTTCGGTGCCGACCGGTGAGCCCCACACCACGCACACCAGCTTGTCGGTCTGCTCGGCCGCGTTGACCAGGTCCCGCACCAGCCGGTCGCTCAGCGGCGGAAAGGGCCCGGTGACCGGGCAGATCAGGACCCCGACCGACGGGTCCGCGAGGATCGCGTCGATGATCTTCCGGCCGCGCCAGTCGCCGACCGGGTGCCCGCCGTTGTCGACGGGGTTGGCCACACTCAGGAACTCCGGTATCCACTGGTGCAGTTCGGCCTGCTTTGCCTCCGAGAGGGCGGGCAGACTCAGTCCCGCCTCCGTCGCCAGGTCGGCGAAGTGCGCGCCGGTGCCGCCCGAGATCGAGTAGACGACGACCCCTTCGGCGCGCGGCGGCCTCGCCCGGGCCAACAGGGCGGCGGTGTCCTGGAGTTCGTCGAGGCCGTCGACGCGGATCACGCCGTACTGGCGCATCGCCGCGTCCACCACCGTGTCCGCGCCGGTGAGCTTGCCGGTGTGGGAGGCGGCCGTGCGGGCGCCGGTCTCGGTGCGGCCGACCTTGACCGCGACGACCGGCACCTTGCGGCGGGCGGCCCGGTCGGCGGCCAGCAGAAAGGAGCGGCCGTCCTTCAGGCCCTCCAGATAGCAGGCGATGGCGCCGACCTCTGGGCGCTCGGCGAACCAGGAGAGGAAGTCGGCGGTCTCCAGATCGGCCTCGTTGCCGGTGGGGGCCCAGTGAGTCAGGCGGATGCCGAGCTCCTGCAGGGCGAAGACCGGGCGGCCCTGGTGGCCGGACTGGGTGATGAGGGCGATGCCCGGCCCGTCCAGATCCTCACGGAACGACGAGAAGGCGTTCAGGTTGGTGTTGGGCCCCAGCAGCCGCATCCCGGACTCCGCCACCGCGGCCGCGAGACGTTCCTGGGCCGCGGCCCCCTCCTCGCCGGTCTCCGCGAATCCGGAGGCGAAGACGACCGCGAACTTCACCTTGACCTCGGCCAGTTGCCCGATCAGCGGGAGCGGGTCGGCGACCAGCAGGACGGCGAGATCGACCTGCTCGGGCAACTCGGCCACGGACGCCACGCAGGGGATGCCGAAGACGGCCGGGCGGCTCGGGTGCACCGGGTGCAGCCGGGCTCCCACCCGGTCCGCCCAGTCGATCAACTGCCGGGTGACCCCGGTGTTGGGGCGGCCCTCGGTGTCCGAGGCGCCGATCACGGCGACCGTCTCAGGGCGGAAGAAGCGGTCCAGATCCGGGACGTCGGTATACAGCGGCCGGCCGCCGACGTCGAGATCGTCGACCTCGGCGGGCCGGCCGTGGACGGCGGGCCCGGGTTGCTCGCCGCACGCGATGACCCGGGCCCGGCGGGAGTCGGTGGTGAGGGTGCCGTGGGTTGATCCAAGCATCGGTCCGCCCGCTCCTGTGTGACAGCGTGAATAACTGACGCTCTGTCAGATTACAGAACTGACGCTGTGTCAGGAACGGGCGTGCACGCAAAGTTGACGCGCGGACTACAGCACCGCGAGCACTTCCTTGGCCACCCGCTCACCGGAGCGGACGGCTCCGTCCATGAAGCCCATCCAGTGGATCGACGTCTCCGTCCCGGCCCAGTGGATGCCGCCCACGGGGGCCCGCAGGGCGGGGCCGTATTGGGTGAGCACCCCGGGCGCGCCGATGGAGACGGGACCGCCGCGGGTGTAGGCCTCGTTGTTCCAGCGTTGCAGGACGAAGGAGGTGGGGGAGGCCGCTTTCGAGCCGAAGTACGTCACGTAGTCCTTGAGGACGGCCGCCTTGACCTCCGCCTCGCTCGCCGCGTCGTACTTGCGGGCCTCGTCGGCCTCGATGAAGCCCATCAGGGCGCCGTAGGAGGCGTCGGGCGGGGAGTTGTCAAAGGTCGAGCTGATGACACCGGTGTCGCTGACGACCTGGCCGTTGAGGCCGTCGGCCCGCCAGAAGGGGGTGTCGTAGATCGCGATCGCCTTGCCGACCGAGGCCATCGGCAGGCGCTGGGTGAGCTGGTCGCGGGCGGCGGGCAGCAGCGGGTCGTAGGTGATGCGGGCCGCGAGCGGCGGGGGTACGGCGACCACGACCCGCTTGGCGGTGACGGTGACGCCGTCGGCCGTGACGACGTACTTCGAGCCGGACCTGGCGATCGTGCGCACCGGGGCGTTCAGGACCACCCGGTCGCCCAGGGTGGCGGCGAGCTTGATCGGGACCAACTGGGAGCCGCCGACGAAGCGCAGTTCCTGGGCGCCGCCCGCGGTCTCGGTGAGGCGTTCAAGGGTGCCGGGGGTGGACTCGTTGCCGGCGGCGGCGATGTAGAAGAGGACGAACAGCAGCGACAGCTCGCGGGGTTCGGCCGAGAAGATCGACGTGCAGGCCACGTCCAGGAGGAACTTGGCCGACGGGATCACCGCGTTGGCGCGCAGCCAGGTCTCGAAGGTCTGCCGGTCCCACTCCTCGGCCTTGGCGGCGGTCCAGGGCGCGTCGAGCGGGATCGTCTTGGCCATGTCGTCGAGGGAGGCCTGGACGATCGCCGCGTTGGCGAGCCCCGCCGCGTCGATCGGCGGGACCGAACCGAGGATGCCGTCGGTGGCGTAGGGGGTCCTCTTGCCGTCCTTGTAGAGCAGGTTGTTGCCGGTGTTGTAGGTGGCGAAGGTCTGCACCCCGAGCGAGTCGGCGAGGGCCTTGATGCGGTCCTGGGTGGGGCCGATGAACTCGCCGCCGCCCTCGGTGACCCCGCCGTTGGCCAGTTTCAGGTTGAGGACCCGGCCGCCGACGCGGTCGCGGGCCTCCAGTACGGCGACCGTCTTCCCGCCCGCGACCAGGTCACGGGCCGCGGTGAGTCCGGCGAGACCGCCGCCGACGATCGCGACGTCCACGTCACGGGTGGCGGCGGAGGCGGGTGAGGCGGCGGTGCCGGTGAGGGTGACGGCCCCGGCCGCGGCGGCGGCACCGCCGAGCAGGGAGCGCCGGGTGAGCCGGGGGAGCGGGGGGAGCTGTCTTTCGCGTGCCACGTGCGTCCTCCGTAGTGGAGAGAGTGTGGAGCTAGAACATGAGAAGTGTTCACATTCTGGCCCCGTGGGGCGGCACACGACAACGCTCCCGCCACATCTGACACATGAGTAACGGGAGTCGTACTGAAGAGAGTTGAGGTTTCCTACGTCAGACGGGGAGCCGCGAGAGCCTGCCCGCAGCACCCTTCACCACGGCCTTCGCGATCTTCTCCGCGTCGATCGCGACCTCGCGGAAGGTCCCGCTGAGGGGAGTGACGTAGCCCGTGAAATAGAGCCCGGGGGCGTCCTGCGGCGTCCGGGCGCCGTTGACGAGCGGACCCCCGCGTCCGTCGAGGACGTCGAGGTGGCCGACCAGGCGGTCGAGGGCGCGGGTGTACCCCGTGGCCGCGATCACCGCGTCCGGGGTGATGCGGGTGTCGTCGGCGAGCAGCACCTCGCCGTCCTCGAAGCCCTCGACGGCGGCCACCACCTCGACCTTGCCCGTGCGGATCGCGTCGATGAGGCCGACGTCCTGCACCGGGATGGCGCCCTGCTTGGCCCGGCTGTAGAGGCCGGTGTCGGGGCGGGGCAGGCCGTGCTGGGACAGGTCGGGGATGCTGAGCTTGGCCATGGGCCGGGCCAGCCGGTCCACGAGGCCGACCGGGAGGCGTCGTACGAGAACGCCCGTGTACTGGGCGGCCCAGCCGGCCGTGGAGCGTCGGACGATGTGCGGGGCGGTGCGCACCGACAGCCGTACCCGGGAGGCGCCGCCCTCGACGAGGTCCACGGCGATCTCGGCGCCGGTGTTGCCGACGCCGACGACGAGGACGTCACGGCCGGCGTAGGGCGCCGGGTTGCGGTACTCGCCGGCGTGCAGGAGCTCGCCCTTGTACTCCTCGCGGCCCGGCCAGTCCGGCAGCAGCGGGGTGTGGTTGTAGCCGGTGGCCACGACCACCGCGGCGCCGGTCAGCTCGCGGCCGCCGGTGGCGTGCAGCAGCCAGCCGGTGCCGTCGTCGGTGCGTTCGACGCGCGAGACCTCGACGCCGGTGACGGTCTCCAGCTCGTGGAACTCGGCGTACTTCTCCAGGTAGCGCACCACGTCGTCGCGGGAGACCCAGCGGCCGAAGCGGCGGGGCATCGGCAGGCCCGGCAGGGTCGACAGGCGGCGGGTGGTGTGCAGGTGCAGCCGGTCGTAGTGGCGCCGCCAGGACGCGCCGACGTGCTCGGACTTCTCCAGGACGACCGCGCGGACGCCCCGGGCCCGCAGCGCGTACGCGACGGAGAGCCCGGCCGGGCCGCCGCCGATGACGTACACGGGGCGATCGGGCTGGTCGGGGCGGTCTGCGGGGGTGGAGTCGGGTGCGGAGTCGGCCATGAGCGCGAGCGTAATCAGACAGCGCGTTGATGGGTCTCGGTCAAGAGGGGAATTGGTTGCGGATCGATCACGCCTGTAGGAGAAGTGCGTGGGTCGGGTGACGTAGCCCACACGGAAACAGCCAGGGCGCCGGGTCCGCGTGACGCGGAGCCTCGTCGCCCTGGCGGCGGCGGCCGGAAACCGACGGGAAACCGGGGGCCGCGTTCGTGGGGGTTACTTGGTCCTGCCGGCCTTCCGGTACCCCGTGACCTCGGCGATCCAGGTGATGAAGTCGCCCGGGTCGGTGTTGGCGCCGTGCCCCTGGTCCCAGTAGTAGAGGTGGTTGACCTCGTCGCCCAGGCCCTTCGCGGCCGCCGCGAGGTTGGCGGAGATGACGTGCGAGGTGTCGGTGTCGTTGGTGCCGAGGCGGATCCACCAGTGCTTCGAGCGGCGCCCGTTGACCTTCTCCACGAGGTGGTGCATCGGGTTCATCAGGTGCAGCTTCTCGGGGATGTCGCTCGCGACCCGCTTGGAGGTGAGCCCGGTGGTGTCGTTCTTGGCGCCGTAGGCCGTGAAGTGGCGGTTCTGGGTGGTGCCCGCGCCGAACAGGTTGTTCTCGCCGGTGGAGAGGTCGAAGGCGTCGAAGGCCGGGGTGGTCTTCTTGCGGGCGCCGACGTGGGTGAGGAAGTCGGCCCAGGTGAAGGTGGCCTTGCCGTTCTTCCAGGTGATGAAGGTGTTCGCGGCGAGGTAGGTCTCCCGGTCGGAGTCCGACAGGGCGGCCAGGTAGGTGGTCGCCGAGGGCTCCAGGTACTGCTTGACCAGGTACTCGTCGTAGTTGCGGGCGGTCAGGGCGCCGAAGCCGTTCAGGCCGCGCAGTTTCAGGGACGCCTGGTACTCGGCGAACTGCGACTGAAGCTCCTTGGACACGGCCTGGTCGACCTGCTTGCCGGTGGCGAGGGTGTTGGTTCCCCAGTTCCACTCGTAGGCGCCGTCGGCGTGCTCCAGGTCGGTGATCGGGCACCAGGCGCCGACCGCGAAGATCGCGTCGGAGGCGTCGGCCGCGCCGATCTCCTTGAGGAGCCTGTCGTAGACCGGGCTGTCGCCGGACGCGCCGAGCAGCGAGGACAGGGCACCGCCCGCGCTGGTGCCGGCGGAGACGATCCGCTCGACATCGCCGGGGATACGGCCCTTGTTGGACTTGATGTACCGCACGGCCGCCTTGAGGTCGACGATCGCGGCGGGAGCGGTGCCGTAGTACTCGCCCGAGGAGTTCTTGAGCGTACGGCCACGGGCGCCGGGCTCGATCACGACGTACCCGGCGGCCAGCGCGAGGAGCTGGTTGCTGGAGGTCGCGCCACCGGTCGCGTTGGTGTTGGCGTTGGCGTTGGAGGCGGCCGAGGCGCTCGGCGCGGCAGTGCCGGTGGGGCTGCCGCCGGGGGCACCGCCGCCCCCGCCCATGCCTCCGGCGCCGACGCCGGTGGCGTCCGTCACGGAGGACGGCATGTACCCGCCGACGGAGTTGGCGAGCAGGATGGGGGCGTTGCTCGCGTCGACCGCGGTGCCGTCGATCTCGACGGGGGCGCTGACGATCAGGGACTGGTAGGTCGCGTCGACCGGCTTGGAGACGTAGGTGACCGCCTTCCAGAAGTGGTAGGTGACCTCGTGTTCGGTGCCCTGCGTGTCGGTGACGGTCGTCGTCAGTTTCCTCCAGGCGTCCGGGTCGAAGACGAGGCCGTCGTCCCTGGACGTCGAGGTGCTGCCGGTCGACGCGTTGGCGTTGAGGGCGAGGCCTCCTGCCGCCATGGCACCCGCCGTCGCGCCGATCCCCAACACGACGCTCCTGCGCCTGACTGCCCTGTGCTTCACGGTTCGCTCCCTCGGCGGTATCTGCTGACGTCTGCGAACGTAGCCAGAGTGCGGACAAAATTGCCAACAATCCAGCGTCATTCATGGAGGATGCGCAGCTTCACGGCTGACGCACAGGCTTCCCGGAACCAGCGATCTGACGTACCGTCAGATTTCATGGACACGATCTGGCTGACCGGCGCGCAGTGGCTGGCCGTCCTGCGCATCGGACTCGGGCTGTGGTGGCTGGAGAGCTGGCGGCACAAGGACAAGAGGACGTGGTTCGAGGGCGGCGGCATCACCTGGGCCGCGGACATCGCCGCCAAGCACCGCTGGACCCCGGTCCGCAGCGGCTTCGACGTGCTGGTCGCGCCCCGCCCCAAGACCATGGCGTACGTCGTCGCGTACGCCGAACTCGCCCTCGGCGCGGGCCTGATCCTCGGCTTCCTGACCCCGCTCGCCCTGGTCGGCGGCCTGCTCCTGAACGTCCTCTACTTCACCCTCATGATCCACGACTGGGCGGAACAGGGGCAGAACTCGATGATGGCCCTCATCTCGCTCGTGGCCCTGTTCGCGATGTCCTGGCAGACGTGGTCGCTGGACGCCGCGTTGGGCTGGTTCTGATGGGCGCGCGGTACGACCTGCCGGAGGCGGACGCCTTCACGCGGACCTACTGGGACGCGGCGGCGCGGGGCGTCCTGCTGCTCAGGCACTGCGGGACCTGCGACCGGGTCCACCACTACCCCCGTGAGTTCTGCCCGCGCTGCTGGAGCGAGGACGTCACCTGGTCCGCGGCCACCGGCCGTGCCACGCTCCACACCTGGTCCGTCGTCCACCGCAACGACCTGCCGCCCTTCAAGGACCGCACCCCTTACGTCGCCGCCGTCGTCGACCTCGCCGAGGGCCCCCGGATGATGACGGAGATCGTCGACTGCGCGCACGAGGCCCTGCGGGCCGGGCTGTACCTGGAGGCGGTCTTCCCGGACGGGGTGCCGAAATTCCGGCCGTGCGGGGGGTCTGTGGCGGTGGGGGGTGTGTGAGGGGTGTCGGCCTTGCTGGGGTTCTGTGGGTGGTGACGGGGGCGGTCGGTTGTGTCTGTGAGGGCCTGTGGTGCGGGCTGATCCTGGGGGCGGTCTTCCCGGAGGGGGTGCCGAAATTCGGGGCGCGCGGGGCGGGCAGGGGTGGTTGGGGGTGTGTGAGGGGCGTCGGACTTGCTGGGGATCCGTTGGTGGTGACGGAGGTCGTCGGTTGTGCCGGTGAGGACCTGCGGGCCGGGCTGGACCTGGAGGTGGTCTTCTCGGACCGGGGAGCGAAATTCAGGCCGCGCGGGACGTCCGGGGCGGTTTGAATGGGCGGATGACCGACGTCGACGATCAGCACCTCATCCGCCCCTTCACCCCGCTGCACGGCCACGGCCTGCGCCTGTGCGCGTGGGACGCGGACTGCGACACCCAGGCCCAGGACTGGCTGCGCGGCGCGCTGGACCCCGAGTTCGGGCGCTGGAACACGCCTCTCACCCTGATCCACGACCTCGACGGCGCCCGGGCCGACATACGACGCAGGGCGGAACAGGCGGCGCAGGGCACGAGCGTGTCGTACCGGATCACGGACGAGTCGAGCGGTACGACGCTCGGACACCTCGGCATCAACGTCATCGACCACGTGTTCCGCAACGCCCGCGTCGGCTACTGGGTGCTCCCCGAGGCGCGCGGCCACGGGGTGGCCACCGGCGCCCTCCGCCTCGGCGCCCAGTGGGCCCTCACCGACCTCGGCCTGCACCGGCTGGAACTGGGTCACGCCCTCGGCCACGGGGCCTCCTGCACCGTCGCCGAACGCTGCGGCTTCCGCTACGAGGGCACGCTGCGGGGCGCGATGTTCGAGGCGGGGCGGCACGACGCGTTCCGGGACATCCACCTGCACGCCCGACTGGCGACGGACCCGGAGCCGTCGTAATTCGGAGGCGTCCGGCGCCCGCGCGCAGGATCATGAGACATGCCTCCCACAGCCTGGCACTCCACCGAATACCTCGACGAGTTCCTCACCCGCGCCGGTGACTTCCTGCGCTCCCGCCCGGACCTGCACACCGTCGTCCTCACCGTGACCGAGGGCCTGCGCACCCGCGGGCTCCATGCGTACGGCGACGAGGCGCCCCTCTTCGGGCTGCTGGAGGAGGGCGGGAGCGTCCGGGGTGCCTACTTCCGGACACCGCCGTACCGGCTGTATCTGACGCCCCTGACCCCCGCCCGGACCGAATCCCTCGCCGCCCATCTGACGTCCCTGGGCCATGCCGTCCCCGGTGTCAGCGCCGAGGCCGCGACCGCGGCGGGATTCGCCGAGGCGTGGCGGCGCCGGACCGGGGCCGAGGCCGTGCCGTATCAGCGCCAGCGGCTGTACCGGCTGGACACGCTGACCGAGCCGGAGCCGGTGCCGCAGGGGCGGCCGAGGATCGCGGGGGAGGGCGACCGGGACCTGCTGGTGCGCTGGTTCGGGGAGTTCGCCCGGGACATCGGAGAGAGCGAGATCGACTCCGTGCGCGCCGAGTCCTGGGCCGACGCCCGCCTCGCCTACGGCGGCGTCACCCTCTGGGAGACCCCCGACGGCACCCCAGTCTCCATGGCAGGCCTCACCCCGCCGATCGCCGGCCAGATCCGGGTGGCGCCCGTCTACACCCCGGCCGGTCTCCGGGGCCGCGGGTACGCCGGTGCCGCCACGGTCGAGGTGAGCAGGCTGGCCCGGGAGCGGGGCGCGGGCGAGGTGCTGCTCTTCACCGACCTGGCCAACCCGACCAGCAACGGCCTCTACCAGCGCATCGGTTACCGCCCGGTGGCGGACTTCGCGGTGTACGACTTTCAGGGCCAGAGCAGTTCCTGAGCCCAACCCTGACCCGCGCGACGGTAGGTGAGCCGGATGTGCCGCCTGCGCTCGTCTCCCTGGAAGAACTCCACCTCGTCCGCAAGCAGTCGGTACAGGGTCCAGGAGGGGACCGGCACCTCCGGCTCCCGCTGCGCCCGCTCCCAGGCCTCCTCGGACACCCGCGCCAACTCCCCGAGCGAGCCCAGCACTTCGCTCTGCCGTCCGGTGAGCGCGGCGGCCAGCGCGCCGGTCGAGCGGGCGTGCAGGTCGGCCTGTCCCTCCGCGGAGGGCGCGGCGGTCACCGGACCCTTCACCCGCACCTGCCGGCCGAGGACCGGCCAGTAGAAGCCGAGGGCGGCGTACGGCCGTACCGACAGGTGTCCTCCCTTGCGGCTGTGGGAGTGGCTCGCGAAGGCCCAGCCGTCCTCGTCCGCGCCGTGCAGCATCACGGTGCGGACGTCGGGCCGGCCTTCCGCGTCCGCCGTCGCGAGGGACATGGTGTGCGGCTCGGTCTGCCCGGCGGCCACCGCCTCAGCGAACCAGGTGGTGAAGAGTTCCAGTGGGGTCGCGGGCGCGGTCGCGGGGTCGAAGGAGGGCAGCGAGGTGACCTCCGGGTCCCACACCCGCAGCGACCTGAGCAGTTCGTGAAGATCCGTTGCCATGCCTCAGACGGTACCGAGGTCGGACGTCAGCCACCTTTCGGGCCGCATCCGGAGGATCACCTGCTCGCCGTCTTCGAGGCGAACTCCACATACCCGTCCACCTTCTCGGTCGGCAGGTAGCGGGCGGAGACTTCCCGGAGGTCTTCCACGGTGCCCGGCCGGGTGTCGACGACCGGCCCCTCCACGGAGACGTACCGGATGGTGGGCTCGACGCGCTCGACCAGCAGGGAGAAGCGGCCGGCCTTCCGGATCAGCTCGTGCTTGCGGGAGTCGCGCCCGGTCATGATCCAGACATCACCACCGGGCGTGTACTGGTACCAGATCGGCAGCACGAGCGGTGCGCGCCCCTCTCCCGCGTCGACCGCCAGCGCGGCGACATGGGGCTCGGCCAGGAACTGTTCACGTTGCTCACGAGTCAGGGCCATACAGTGCAGGGTACTTCGCACACCCGAGGGAGAGACGGTCGGTGAATCGCTTGTCCGGTACGGCAGTTGGCGCAAGATGCCCTTCTCCGTGACGGCCGAGGACGGGAACGGGCCCGGGGGTCCGCCGGCTCACCGTGGAGGTGACCCCCGACGGGCGGGACGTGGTCCGGCTGAAGAAGTACGGCCCCTGCGAGGGCGACTCCGCGCATCTGACCTGCGAGGTCGACGGCGACTACAGCAACTGGGCGGACAGTGGGACGTGGGACGTGGGCCGCCGGGACTCCGGCGCGTCCGACGACCGGGCGAGCATCAGGGTCGTGCCCTAACGCCCCAGCACCACCGTCCCCGACGAGCAGAACCAGCCGCCCGTCCCGGACGCCACCGCCAGCCCCGGCGCCGACCCGTCCGGGCGCCGCACCTGCCGTGCGCCGGCCTCCCCGCGCAGCTGCCGTACGCCTTCCACCAGCAGGAACAGGCCCCGCATGCCCGGGTGTTGGGCGGACAGGCCGCCGCCGTCCGTGTTCACCGGCAGGTCGCCGCCCTCGACCCGCAGCCGGCCCTTCTCCACGAAGGAACCTCCCTCGCCCTTCCCGCAGAACCCGAGGTCCTCCAGCGTCACCAGCGTCATGTAGGTGAACGCGTCGTAGATCTCGGCGAGTTCGATCTCCTCGGGCCGGACGCCCGCCCGCTCGAAGGCCAGCCGCCCGCTCACCGCCGCCGGGGACACCGTAAAGTCGGGCCACTCGGACATGCTGACGTGCGAGACGAACTCCCCGGTGCCGAGCACCCAGACGGGCGCGGTACGGCAGTCGCGTACGTACTCCTCGGCCACGAGCAGCACCGCCGCGCCGCCGTCGGAGCGGATGCAGCAGTGCAGCTTGGTGAAGGGGTCCGCGATCATCGGGCCGGAGAGGACGTCGTCGACGGTGATCGGGTCGCGGAACATCGCCTCGGGGTTGAGGGCGGCGTTCGCGCGGGCCTGGACCGCGATCTGCGCCAACTGCTCGATGGTCGTGCCGTGTTCGATCATGTGGCGGCGGGCCGCCATGGCGTACTTGGCGATCAGGGTGTGCCCGTACGGCACCTCGAACTGGAGCGGGCCGCGGGCGCCGAAGGACAGGGTGCCGGTGCGGCGGCCCTCCTTGATGTCGGCGCGGGCCGTGGAGCCGTAGACGAGCAGGACGGCGTTCGCGTGTCCGGCGGCGATCGCGTCGGCCGCGTGGGCCGCCATGACCTCCCAGGTGGAGCCGCCGACCGAGGTCGAGTCGACCCAGGTGGGGCGCAGGCCCAGGTACTCGGCGATCTCGGCGGGGGCGAGGGTGCCGGTGCCGGCCGAGGCCAGGCCGTCGACCAGTTCGCGGTCCAGGCCCGCGTCGGCGAGGGCGCGGCGGGCTGCCTGGGCGTGCAGGGCGTAGGGGGTGGTGCCGTCCACGCGGCCGCAGTCGGCCAGGGCCACGCCGGTGATCGCGACTTTCCGGCTCCCGGTGGGCATGACGGGCTCCTGCCTCTGGGCATCTGGTGCGGGCGCTCCTAATATGACGGACCGTCAGATCGGGAGGGAAGAGGAAGAGCCATGGACGCTCGCTTCACCGCCGAACAGGACGGGATCCGGCTCGCGTTGCGGGAACTGCTGCGGAGGCGGTGCGGGCCCGGGGAGTCGAGAAGCGCGGCCGACACACCGGCCGGCTACGACCCTGAGCTGTGGACGGCCCTCGCGCGGCAGCTGGGACTGCCCGGGCTGGCGCTTCCCGAGCGGTACGGCGGGGTGGGATGCTCGGCCACCGAGCTGGCGCTGGCCTGCGAGGAGACGGGCCGGGTACTGGCGGCCACCCCCCTGCTGGGCACGTCGGTCCTCGTGGCCCCCCTGGTACTGGCCCTGGGCACGGACGCCCAACGCGCGGACCTGCTGCCCCGCATCGCGTCAGGCTCCCTGACGGCAACCCTGGCCGTGCCACCCGGCACAGCCCTCGCCCTGACCGACGACAACCGGGGCGACTGGGCCGGCGGCGGACGAGCGGGCGGGGTCCAGGCCCGGCCGGTCAGCGGTCCGCCCAGGGAGGACACCACCTCCGGTGGGACGGGAGCCGCCCCGGCCCCCCGCGGTGGCTGGCGGCTCTATGGGCAGGTCGATCAGGTTCTCGACGGGCACAGTGCCGATCTTCTTCTGGTGGCCGCCCATGCCGGGGGGTTCGCCCGGTCCCGGATCCTTCTCTTCCTCGTGGCCGGGGACGCTCCGGGGCTCGTCCGCACCCGGCTGACCGCTCTCGACGCCACCCGACCCCAGGGCCGTGTCCAACTCCGTGACGTCGAGGCCGAACTGCTCGGTGCCGAGGACGGGGCCGATGTGCTCGGGGCGCTGGCCCGCACCGGGGACACCGCGGCCGCCGTCCTCGCCTGCGAGGCCGTCGGGGCGGCCGACCGGGCGCTGGAGACGACCGTCGAGTACGTCGGGCAGCGGGAGCAGTTCGGACGGGCGATCGGGTCGTTCCAGGCGGTCAAGCACCGGCTCGCCGATGTGTACGTCCAGCTCCAAGCGGCCCGTTCCGCGGCCTACTTCGCCGCCTGGGCCGCCGTGCACGAGGAGCAGCGGGTCGGAGGGCTGGCTCTCGCCCAGGCCCTCGAAGCCCTGCGGACCGCCGCCGCCGAGGGGATTCAGCTGCACGGGGGCATCGGGTTCACCTGGGAGCACGAGGCACAGCGGTACTTCAAGCGCGCCGCCGCCGACGAACTGCTCTTCGGGCCGGCGCACCGGCTGCGGGCGCACGCCGCCGACGCGGCACAACTCTTCGAGCGGGCGGAGGTGACGGTGTGATCGGGGAACGGATCGTCCAGAGGGTGTCGTCCACACGCGGTTTCGCCAAGGTCGCGCCCCATGTCATCCCGGCCCTGGACCGGGCCGTGCACCGGATCACCCGGGGGAGGGTCCTGCTCAGCGCGCAGATGCTGCCCGGGGTCGTCCTCACCTCGACGGGGGCGCGCAGCGGGCTGCCCCGGCGGACCCCGCTCGCCTGCATGCCCGAGGAGCCCGGCCGTACCTGGATCCTCATCGGCTCCAACTTCGGCCGCGAGGGCCACCCCGCCTGGACCGCCAACCTCCTCGCCCACCCCGACGCCGAGGTCAGCTGGAAGGGCGCGGACATCCCGGTCACGGCGACTTTGCTGACGGGGGAGGAGCGGGCGGCCGTATGGAAGACCGCGCTGGCGTTCTGGCCGCCGTACGCCACCTACCAGGCGCGCGTCGAGCGGGAGATACGGCTCTTCAGGATCGTCCGCAGGTGATCCCGGACGCACGACGGGCGGCCGTCCACCCTTGTGAACGGCCGCCCGCCAGACAGGACTCGAAACAGGGACGCTACTTCGTCGGCTTCTTGCCCGTCACGCCCAGGTGCACCAACAGCGCCAGATTCGGCTTGAGTTCGGCCTGCTTGACGCCCCAGGACTGAAAGCCCTTCTGGTGCGAGGCCACCGCCGCGAGCATCGCGACGAGCGAACCGGCGACCGCCGCCGGGTTGACGTCCTTGTCGACCCTGCCCTTGGACTGGAGCTCGGCGACCGCGTCCGCGAGGGAGTTGTTCACCGAATTGAGGATCTTCATGCGGATCTTGTAGAAGCGCTTGTCGCCCTCGGCGGCCCCGAGGTCGACCACGCGCAGAATCGCGTCGTTCTTGCGCCAGAACTCCAGGAAACCGTCCACGAGTTCCTGCGCGGTCTGCCAGCCCGCCTTGCCGACCCACGACCGGCCGTCGAGCAACTTCGTCAACTGGCCGCCTTCCGTGGCCATTTGCTCGGCGACCTCCAGGACGGCGCCTTCGACGTCCGGGAAGTACTGGTAGAAGGTCGCGGGTGAAGTGCCCGCCTTCCGGGCGACATCGATGACTTTGACGTCCCGGTAAGGGGAGGAGCTGAGCATCTCGCTGAGGCAGTCGAGCAGCTTCTGCCGGGTCGCCTGCCCACGCCGGCCGGCCACGCGGCCGTCGACGGTACGCACTTGTCCTGTCATGCCGTCAGCTTACCGAGGGGTGATCGGAGCGCGATTCGGCCGACTGCAAATGGGGTGCGCGAGGCTCGGGAGACGGGTGTGCCTGGTCCTGCGGGGTGCGTGCGTCGCCGTTACTTTGACGGTATGGCCGAAAACAGGGCATCCGCAGACGGAACGGGATATGGCGAGGGCGTCCCCTGCTGGGTGGACGCGCAGCTGCCCGACGTGGCCGCCGGGAAGCGGTTCTACGGTGAGCTCTTCGGGTGGACCTTCCAGGACCGGCCGGACGCGAACGGGGGTGTGGTGTGGGCCCACCACAAGGGCCGCCCCGTCGCCGCCCTCGCCCACAAGACGGACGGCCGCATGCCCACCGTGTGGACGGTCCACTTCGCCACCCCGGACATCGAGAACCTCGCCGACCGGATCTGGGCGGCCGGCGGACAGGTCGTCACCGCGCCCGTGCCGGTCGGAGAGCTGGGCACGTCCGCGCTGGTCACCGACCCGGAGGGGGCCGTCTTCGGGCTCTGGGAGCCGGGCAGCCACCCCGGCTTCGGCGCCCGGCACGAGCCCGGCACCTTCGCCTGGGCCGAGCTGTACGCGCGCGACACCGAGGCCGCCAACACCTTCTACGGCGGGCTCTTCCACGACGCCCTCTTCGGAGCCGGGGCCCACCCCGACTTCGGCCGCGCCGCCGTCTTCGACGTCTTCCCCGCCGAGATGCCGCCCCACTTCCTCGTGCACTTCGCTGTCGAGGACTGCGAGAGCGTGCTCGGGACGGTCGCCCGGCTCGGCGGACGGGTCCAGGCGCCGCCATTCGAGACGTCGTACGGAAAAGTGGCCGTCGTCACCGACAATCAGGGGGCGTCGTTCGCCATCCTGGAACCATTGGAGCGGTAGAAGTTCCGCTTTCATATGAGACACCCCATTTGACCCCGGGTTCGCCACCAGGCCTCCGGCCAGGAAGAATCAGGGTCGCGTGCCGCCATGGCGGTGCGGTGGTGAGACGCTGCACGGGGTCGCGTACATATGTGGTGGCGCGGCTTGTACGGGGAGGTGGCAGGCAGAGTGGTGGATCAGCTGACGCAGCACGATCCGCGCAGGATCGGGCCGTTCGAGGTGCTGGGACGGCTCGGTGCCGGCGGCATGGGGCTGGTCTATCTCGCGCGCTCGGCGTCGGGCCGGCGCGTGGCGATCAAGACGGTCCGGACGGAGCTCGCCGAGGACCAGCTCTTCCGCGTCCGCTTCACCCGCGAGGTGGAGGCGGCCCGGGCGGTCTCCGGGTTCTACACGGCGGCCGTGGTCGACGCCGACCCGCGCGCCGCCGTTCCGTGGCTGGCCACCGCGTACGTCCCCGCGCCCTCCCTCGAGGAGATAGTGAACGAGTGCGGGCCGCTCCCGGCCCAGGCGGTGCGCTGGCTCGCGGCGGGCGTCGCCGAGGCCCTCCAGTCCATCCACGGCGCCGGGCTGGTCCACCGTGACCTCAAGCCCTCCAACGTCCTCGTGGTCGAGGACGGCCCCCGGGTGATCGACTTCGGTATCGCGTCCGGCGTCTCGAACACCCGTTTGACGATGACGAACGTCGCCGTCGGCACCCCCGCCTACATGTCCCCCGAGCAGGCGAAGGACTCCCGCAGTGTCACCGGCGCGAGCGACGTCTTCTCGCTCGGTTCCATGCTGGTCTTCGCCGCCACCGGCCACCCGCCCTTCCACGGCGCCAACCCGGTCGAGACGGTCTTCATGCTGCTGCGCGAGGGCCCCGACCTCGAAGGCCTCCCGGACGAGCTGCGTCCGCTGATCGAGTCCTGTATGCAGATGGAGGCCACCGGGCGTCCCAACCCGGCCGACCTCCAGGCCCAGCTGGCCCCGCATCTCTTCGGCTCCGGCTCCGACGACAGCGGTACGGCGTCGGCGTGGCTGCCCGAGAAGGCCGTCACCATGATCGAGACGCGGCGCGGCGGGCGCCCCGCGCCCACGCAGCCCGGCGGTGCCCGCAGCGCAGGCGGCCGCCCCGCCGCCGTACCGCCGCCGCCCTCCTACGACCCGGCGCCGCCCGCCCCCGTCCCGGTGGGCGCCCCCGACACCGGCCCCGTCCGCCTCGCCGGCGCCCAGGTGCCCATCGGGCCAGGACCGCGCGTCGCCGACGCCCGGGCCGCCGCTGTGAAGGCGCCCCCGCCGGAGGCCGGCCTGGTCGCCTCCTGGTCCCGGCCGCGCCCCGGCGTCAACGGCACCGACGCCGCCGTGGGCCCGGCCGTACCGGCACCCCCGCCCGTGCCGCCGGAGAACGCGGCCGGCTGGCGGCCCTGGCGGTTCCGCATGTCCAACGACGTGTGGGGCACCCCGGCCGTCGCCGGGGACCTCGTCTACGTCACCTCCTTCGAGGTGCACGCCCTGGACGTCGGCACCGGCCGCCGCCGCTTCAAGACGCGGGACGTGGCCTGGTCGATGGCGGTCGCGGACGGCCGTATCCACGCCTCCGACGGCCCCACCCTCTTCGCCCTCGACGCCCGCGAGGGCGCCGACCAGTGGCGGATCAGCACGGACGCCTGGGTGTACTCCCTCAAGGCCGAGCGCGGCACGGTCATCACCGGCACGCGCGGCGGTGGCGTCCAGGCGTGGGACGCCTCGGGCGGGCAGAAGCTGTGGGAGGTCGCCGGCTGCCAGACGGACTTCGAGTCCCCCGAGGCCGGACCCGCGCTCCACGAGGGCACGGTCTACGTCTGGCAGGAGGGCCGCCTGCGGGCCCTGGACGCCCGCACCGGCAAGGAGCGCTGGGCGTTCCCCATCGGTGACGCGGCCTCCTGCGGCGGTGTGCCGGTCCGGGTGGCCCAGGCCCACGACGGGTTCGTGTACATCTCGGCCGGGACGCGGGTCATGGCCCTCGACGTGGCGAGCGGACGGGTGCGCTGGCACTTCGAGGCCCCAGCGGTCTTCCTGTGCCCGCCGACCTTCGTGCCGGGGGCCGCGGTGACGGGCGGCGGGGTGTACCTCGCCGACTACCTCGGCACGGTGTACGCCCTCGACGCGACCGACGGCCGCGACCGCTGGCGCATCGCCACGGAGGCCCGGTCCTCGATCGAGCCGGTGCTGGTGGCCGGCGGACATGTCCATGTGGGCAGCGGCAAGGGCCTGTACACGCTGGACGCCGTCACGGGCACGCCGAAGTGGCGGTTCCAGGCGGGCGGGGACATCGTGGGGGCGCCCGCGGTCGCCGAGGGCCGTATCCACTTCGGGTCCACGGACCATCTGCTCTACACCCTGAAGGCCGACGACGGACGCCTGCGCTGGAAGCTCGCGACCGGCGGGGAGATCACCGGCTCGCCGGTGGTCAAGGACGGAGTCGTGTACGCGTGCAGCAAGGACCGGTGCGTGTACGCGCTGGACGCGGAGAAGGGGACGGGGACGGCCCGGACCACCTAGCGTTCCGCCGTTAGAGTGGTCCCATGCATACACGGGGGCGCGTTCTCAAGTTCACGGCTGTGTCGGTGCTGGTGGTCCTGTCGCTGACGGGGTTCTCCACCGGGCACAAGAGCGGCGGGCGGCACAAGAGCAAGAGCCACAGCAGCGACAGCGGCGGAGGGTGCAGCAGCTCCCGCCAGAACCACGACAGTTACACGCCCCGCACCACCAGCACCCGCCGCAGCTCCGCGCTCCAGGACGGCACCGCGCTGGTGGTGAGCTGCGCGACCGAGGCGACTCCCTACGCGACGGTCGAGGTGACCAACCCGAACAGCCGCCGGGCCACCTTCGAGGTCGAGTTCGCCTTCCAGGACGCGACCGGCCGGACGCTGGACTCCGAGGTCAAGCAGATCTCGGTGCCCGCGAGGGGCACCTCGAACGTCCAGGTGAAGGCGGGTGGGGCCGTCATCGCGAAGCTCGACCACTGCCGGGTCGAGCCGGAAGCCGACCTGGTGCGCTGACCGTCAGTCCCGCAGCCCGGTCAGGAAGTCGACGAGGGCCGCGTTCACCTCGTCCGGCCGCTCCTGCTGGGTCCAGTGGCCGCAGCCCGGCAGCAGGACCGGGTCCCGGACGAGGTTGGGCATCAACTCGGGCAGGCGCTCGATCAGTTCCGGGGTGCCAGGGAACGCCGGGACCAGGTCCCGGTCGCCGTACATGTACAGGGCGGGCGGGGTGACCCTCGCGCCGTGCCAGGGCGCGGTCAGCTCCCAGTTGCGGTCCAGGTTGCGGTACCAGTTGAGGGCGCCGGTGAAGCCCTTGGCGTAGCTCTCGGTGAGTTCGTCGAGGTCCTGTTCGGTGAGCCAGCCGGGGAGCACCTCCGGCTCGGGCATGTCCGCGAGCCAGCCGCGCTCCAGGTCGGTCACCAGCGCCTGCTCGTAGCGTCCGCCGCCCTCGCCGTCGCCCGAAGCGCCGACCAGCAGCCTGCGCAGCGCGGAACGGGGGTCGGCGCCGAACTCGGCGTCGGCGGCCCCGGGCAGGTTGAAGTAGTTCCAGTAGAAGTGGCCGCCGAACCGCTCCTGCATGGTCTGGAGAGGCGGCCGCTCACCCCGGAACGGCGGCGGCACGCTCAGCCCCGCCACCCCGCGCACCACGTCGGGCCGCAGCAGCGCGGTGTGCCACGCGACCGGCGCTCCCCAGTCGTGCCCGACGACGAACGCCCGCTCCTCGCCCAGCGCGTGGACGAGCCCGACGACATCGCCGACCAGGTGGAGGATGCTGTACGCCGACACGTCCTCGGGATGGTCACTGGCGCCGTATCCGCGCTGGTCGGGCGCGACCACCCGGAACCCGGCGGCGGCCAGCGGGCCGAACTGGTGGCGCCAGGAGTGCCAGGACTCCGGGAAGCCGTGCAGCAGCACGACGAGCGGCCCCTCGCCCTCCTCCGCGATGTGCAGCCGTATGCCGTTCACGTCGACCATGCGGTGTTCAACCATGGGGTGAGCATACGCCTGTACAGGACATCGAAATTGCTAACGCAACCTGAATCCGGTCTGCCGGGAACGGAACAGTTCGGCCTGCCGGTCCGGCGGCAGGTTCCCGAGCGCGATGAGATGCGGCGCCTGTGCGAAGCCCCGCTGCACGGCGGCCTCCTTGGCGGCCCAGAGTGCCCGGACCGTGCCCTGCACCCCTTCCGGCGGATACCCGGCGATGATCCCGGCGGCGGCGGTCGCGGCCGCCAACGCCCCGCCGGGACCGGTGAGTTCGGTGACGAGCCCGATGGCGTGGGCGCGCTCGGCGGAGAGCCGTTCCGCCGTCCCCATCAGCGCCGTGCGAGCGGCTTCCCCGTGCGGCATGAGCTGCGCCATGAGCACCGACTCGTAGGCGCTGACCATGCCGTAGGTGGTGTGCGGGTCGAAGAAGGTGGCGGCGGGGTCGGCGACGAGGAAGTCGCACTCGCCGAGGAGGTAGAAGGCGCCCCCGCAGGCCATCCCGTTCACCGCCGCGACGACCGGCTTCCAGAGATCGTTGGACTTGGGTCCGACCTGGAGCAGCGGGTCGTCCGCCATGTAGGGGGAGCCGGGCTGCACGACCTCGGCGTCCCGGTCGAGGCCGGTGCAGAAGGCCCGTTCTCCGGCACCGGTCAGGACCACGGCCCGGACGGAGTCGTCGAAGCGCAACTCCCGCCAGGCGGCGACGAGTTCGTCCCGCATCTCCAGATCGACGGCGTTCAGCCGGTGCGGCCGGTCGAGGGTGACGACGGCGACGCCGGTGTCCTTGTCGGCGGTGACGCGCAGGCCGCTCACGCCGGCACCCACTGCGGAAGCCCGTCGGAGAACACCACGTGCACCCGGGCGCCGATGCGGATCCGTCCCGGATCAAGGGAGTTGAGGGCGGCCCCGGCCGCGGCGACCAGATTGCCGACCAGGCGGATCCGGGGAGCCTCCTCCAGTTCGACCACGATCACGTTGTACGGCGCCTGGGCCGCGTAGTCGGGCAGCAGGGGCGGGTGGGGGACGACGTAGGACCAGATGCGGCCGCGCCCGGAGACCGGTCGCCACTCGTCCTCGAAGGACTGGCAGTGCGGGCAGCAGGGGCGGGGCGGGAAGCGGAGTTCGCCGCAGTCGGCGCAGGCCTGGACGCGCAGTTCGCCCCGGGCGGCGTACTGCCAGAAGGGGGTGCCCGTGGCGTCCTTCACCGGTTCGAGCATGTCAGCTCCTGTTGGTCAGCAGCAGGGCGGAGGTGGGAACGCCCTCGCCGGCGGTCACGAGGCAGGTCGCGGCGTCCGGCACCTGAGCGGTGCTGGTCCCGCGCAGCTGCCGTACGCCCTCGTCGATGAGGTTGAAGCCGTGCACGTAGGCCTCCGACAGCCCCCCGCCGCCGGTGTTGATCGGAAGCCGTCCGCCGATCTCCAGGGCGCCGCCCTCCGTGAAGGCGCCGCCCTCTCCGCGGCCGCAGAAGCCGTAGCCCTCCAGGGAGAGCGGGACGAGGGAGGTGAACGCGTCGTAGATCTGGGCCACGTCGACGTCCTGCGGGGTGAAGTCGGCGTGCTTCCACAGATGCCGGGCGGCGGTCCAGGCGGGTCCGGTGAGCGGGTCGTCGTTCCAGTAGTTGACCATGCCGTGGTGCTGGGCGGGCAGGCCCTGGGCGGCGGAGTGGACGTAGACGGGGGTGCTCGGGCAGTCCCGGGCGCGTTCCCGGCTGACCAGCACACAGGCCAACGCCCCGTCGGTCTCCAGGCAGTTGTCGAAGAGGCACAGGGGCTCGCTGATCCAGCGGGAGGTCATGTACATCTCGCGGGTCAGGGGGCGGTCGTACATGATCGCGGCGGGATTCTGGTTGGCGCGGTTGCGGCAGGCGAGGGCGACGTTGAAGAGGTGGTCGCGGGTGGCGCCGTACTCGTGCATGTAGCGGCGGGTGAGCATGGCTATCTCGTCGGCGGGGCGGAGCAGGCCGAAGGGTCTCGTCCACTGGGCGGGGGTGGGCAGTTGGACGGTGGTGTTCGTCCAGGGGCGGGGGCCCGAGCCGCGTTTGCGGGAGCGCCAGGCGACGCCGACCGTGGCCTGGCCGCTCGCGATCGCCGCCGCGAGATGGGCGACCGTCGCACACGAACCGCCGCCGCCGTAGCCGACCTTGCTGAAGAAGGTGAGGTCGCCGAGGCCGACGGCCTTCGCCAGCTCGACCTCGTCCGTCTCCTCCATGGTGTACGAGGCCAGGGCGTCGACCTCGCCCGGGGCGATCCCTGCGTCGTCGAGGGCGGCGAGCACGGCCCGGCAGGCCAGGGTCCGCTCGTCCTCGGCGAGGTGTTTGGCGAAGGGGGTCCGTCCGATGCCGACGATCGCCGTGGCGTCCTTGAGAGTCACGTTGCACGCACCTCCGCACACTGTGAGGCCTGCTGACAGCCCGTCAGGCTACAGCTAATCTGACGGGCAGTCAGCTAATGTGTTTCCGCTTTCGGGGAGGCCGATGTGGAGTGGCGCAGCATCCCGGAGCTGGTCGGCTGGGCGGCGGAGCGGTACGCCGGCACGGAGGCGGTCGTGGAGGGCCGGAACCGGGTCACGTACGCCGAGTTGGGCGCCCGTGTGGAGCGGGCGGCCGCGGCCTGCCTCGCGAACGGCGTGCAGGCGGGCGACCGGGTGGCCGTCTGGGCCCCCAACTCCCTGGACTGGATGGTCTCGGCGCTGGGCGCGGTGTCGGTGGGCGCGGTCCTGGTGCCCCTCAACACCCGCTTCAAGGGCACCGAGGCCGCCGACGTGCTGCGCAGGAGCGGGACCCGGCTGCTGTTCGTCACCGGGACCTTCCTCGGCACCTCGTACGTGGCGTCCCTGCGCAGGGCGGTCGCGCAGGGGCCCGGGCTGCCGGACCTGGAGCAGGTGGTGGTGCTGTCGGACGACGCCCCCGCCGACTACCGCACCTGGAAGGACTTCCTGGCGAGCGGGGACGGGGTCGGGGCGGCCGAGGTGCGGGCACGCGCGGACTCCGTGACCCCGGACCGGCCCTCGGACATCGTCTTCACCTCGGGGACGACCGGGCGCCCCAAGGGTGCGGTGATCACCCACGAGCAGACGCTGCGGGCGTACGAGGTCTGGTGCGACCTGGCCGGGTTGCGGCACGGCGACCGCTATCTGATCGTCAACCCCTTCTTCCACACCTTCGGTTACAAGGCCGGGGTGATCGCCTGTCTGATGCGGGGCGCGACGATGATCCCGCAGCCGGTGTTCGACGTGGACACCGTGCTGGCGAACATCGCGGCGGAACGGGTCTCTGTGCTGCCCGGCCCGCCGACCCTCCACCAGTCGCTCCTCGACCATCCGGCACGCGATGCCCACGACCTGTCCGCGCTGCGCCTGGTGGTGACGGGCGCAGCGGTGGTGCCGTTGCGTCTGGTCGAGCAACTCCACGGCGAGCTGGGCGTGGAGACCGTCCTGACCGCGTACGGCCTCTCGGAGGCGAGCGGCATCGTGACGATGTGCAGGCAGGGCGACCCGCTGCCGGTGATCGCGTCGACCTCCGGCCGGGCCATCCCCGGGACGGAGGTGCGGGTGCAGGCGCCGCCCGGGGAGCCCGGCGAGGTCCTGGTCCGCGGCTTCAACGTGATGCGCGGCTACTACGAGGACGCGGCGGCCACCGCGGAGGCGGTGACCGAGGACGGCTGGCTGCGCACGGGGGACGTGGGAGTCCTGGATGCCTCCGGAAACCTGCGCATCACCGACCGGCTGAAGGACATGTTCATCGTCGGCGGCTTCAACGCGTACCCGGCGGAGATCGAGCAACTGATCGGCCTGCACCCGGCGGTGGCCGACGTGGCGGTCGTCGGCGTGCCCGACGCACGGCTCGGCGAGGTCGGCAGGGCCTATGTGGTCCGCCGCCCGAACACGGTCCTGACCGCCGACGACCTGATCGCCTGGGCCCGCCGGGAGATGGCGAACTACAAGGTGCCGAGGACGGTGGAGTTCGTGGCGACGCTGCCGCGGAACGCGAGCGGGAAGGTGGTGAAGGGGGAGTTGCGCCGGCCCTGAGCTCGATCCAGTACGACCGCTCCGGCTCGACCCCGCGGGCCCCGCCCCACCTCTGGCAGCCGGTGCCGGCTTTCAGCTGCTGCGGGGCGGTGTGAGCTTGTCGAGGTCCAGGTTGATCCCGAAAGGCACCGGGCGCTGGAGAGTGCCCCGGAAGATTCCGGCCGGCGCGTATGCCCCCGTGGGCCCGTCGAGCTCGTAGACGTGGACCACGGGAGCGCCGCCCTCGTCCTCGATGCACCAGTAATGCGGGATGCCGGCCTCCGCGTACTTGCGGAGCTTTACCGTTCGATCGCGATGCGCCGACTCGGGGGAGACGACCTCGACGACGAGTCGGACTTCATCCGGTGCGAACCAGGTGCGGTCGTCGTCGTAGTCGGCCGTGGTCACCAGGAGGTCGGGCTCGGGGCGGTTGCGCGGGTCGAGCTTGATGGTCATCTCGCGGCCGACCCTGGCATCAGCCGGCACCTGCTCCATGAGGGCGACGGTCAGCATGGTGACGAGGTGGCCGTGCCACCACCTCTGGGGCGACATCATGAAGACGAGGGCTCCGTCGATGAGCTCGGTGTGGCGGGGTGCCTCGGGGAGGCGGTCCAGGTCCTCCGCGAACCAGCCTTCCGCGCGTGGCGGGCGCATCCAGTCGGGTAGTGCGGTCATGAGCCAACCCTAGCGATTGTGACCGTAAAGAGGGGCCATGTGCTGGTGCTCCATATCGGCGAGCCGATGCTGGGCGACCTGCGCCAAGGGTGACGCGGAGCGCGGCGGTGCCGCTCGGGCCGGGGGCAAAGGACTCACCTGACTCAATGTCCCCCGCGTGGTGCGGACGGCCGGTGACAACGAGACCGGTCGAGGGCTCGCCCTCCTGGACGCGGTGGCGCTGCGGTGGGGTGCCGAGCAGCGGGCGGAGGCCAAGACAGTCTGGTGCGAGGTGCGCTGATCGAGGCGCGCGGCCCCGGACACGCCTCGGCCGCGACGGCTCCCCCTCCGCGCCGCCGCGGCCGATCCCCGTGCGAGGAAAAGTCCTGGTCAGGCCTTCTCGTCCGTGGCGTGGTTGTCGAGCGGCTTGACCGTGCCGTCCGTCGTACCGGCGGCCAGGGTGACGACCTTCTCGGCGCCGGTGGCGTGGTTGTCGAGCGGCTTGACCGTGTCCTCGGTCCCCGTGGCGTGGTTGTCGAGCGGCTTGACGGTGCCGTCCTGCTTCTCGGTTTCACTCATGGGTGGTGACTCTCCCGTTTCGATGATGGGCCAGGCCGCCCGGCGACTCCCCCGTGGGTCGCCGGGCGGGCGTGTCAGGGTCGGTAACCCTAGCGATGGAGACCACCGCTGACCCGTCTGCCCCCCGACGCGACGGATCGACAGGGACGAGTCTGCCGGGCGGCGATAAACGAACGATGAACGTCGGTCCGCCGGACGTTCTACACGGTCGCCGACGGCGTGAGCAGGAGCCGTACGTCGGCGGCTTCCGGCGAGCCCAGCTGCTCGAAGATGCCGAGTGCCTCCTGCCAGCAGGCCTGGGCCCGGCCGGGCTGCCCGAGGCCGCTGAGGGCGCGGCCGAGGACGGTAAGGACGTTGCCGCGCCGCCACTCGCCGCCGATGCCCCGCAGCACGGCGAGGGCCTGCTCGGTGAGGGCCGCGGTCTGCGCGGGCCGGTGGCCGGCGAGGTGTGCCTCGGCGAGCCGGAAGAGCGTCATGCCCTCCCACAGCCGCTGCCTGCTGTCCCGGAAGACCTCCAGCGCCTCCGTCAGCCGCTCCACGGCGGCGTCGAGCCGCCCCTGTCCGGTGAGCGCCAGGCCCAGCGCATAGCGGCCGTTCGCGCCGCGCAGCGAGTGCCCCAGCCGGTCGTAGATGACGATGCCCTGATGGGCGAGTTCCACCGCGCTGGTGCTCCGCCCCATGGCCAGGTGGATGCGGGAGAGGTTGCACAGCGCGCTGGCCTCGCCCGCGAGGTTCCGGTCGCGCCGGAAGCTCTCGATGGCCTCCTTCAGGTACGCCTCGCCCTCGGGGTGGCGCCCCTGGTAGAGGGCGATGATGCCGCGGTCGTTGGCGGCCCAGCAGCTGGGCGCCAGGTCGTCCGCCGCGCGGGCGAGCTCCATGGCCAGCCGGGCCTCCGCGTCCGCCTGCTCGAAGCGGCCGGCGACGAGATGGACGTTGGTCAGAGTGGTGAGCGCACGCGCGCGGCTGCGCGGGTCGTCCGCCGCGTCGGCGGCGTCCCGCAGCGCGACGGCGGCGACCTCGTACTGCTTGGCGTTGGCCCCCGACTCGGCCAGGTCCTTCGCCACCCACAGCAGGTCCACCGCGCGCCGCAGCAGGGCCCCCTTGGCGCACTGCTGGACGAAGGCGAGCAGGGCGTTGGCCTCCGCGTACAGCCAGTCCTGGGCGGTGTGGCGGTCCTCGAAGGCCAGCCCGGGGTAGCGGACCTCCTCCAGGTGCTCCACCAGCCGGTCACCGGGCCGCTCGATGGCGTACACGGCCGTCGCGGTCGCGAGATAGAAGTCCAGCAGCCGCGACAGCGCGGCCTCCCGCTCGCTGGGCGGCCACTCGTCCCGCTCGGCGCACGCACGCGCGTAGAGCCGTACGAGATCGTGGAACCGGTAGCGGCCGGGCGCCGCCGATTCCAGCAGGGAGGTGTCGACCAGGGCCTCCAGAAGGTCCTCGGTGTCCTCGACGGGCAGGTCCAGTACGGCGGCGGCCGCGGCCAGCGAGATGTCCGGGCCGTCGGCGAGGCCCAGCAGGCGGAAGGCGCGGGCCTGGGCGGGCTCCAGCTGGCCGTAGCCGAGTTCGAAGGTGGCCTTGACCGCGAGGTCGCCGGCCTGGAGTTCGTCGAGGCGGCGGCGTTCGTCGGCGAGCTTCGCTGCGAGGACGGACACCGTCCAGGTGCGGCGGGCCGCGAGGCGGGAGGCGGCGATGCGGATGGCGAGCGGGAGGAAGCCGCAGGCGGCGACCACGTCGAGGGCGGCCTTGCGCTCGGAGGCGACCCGCTCCTCGCCGACGATCTTCGTGAACAACTGAAGAGCCTCGTCGGGGGACATGACGTCCAGGTCGACCAGGTGGGCTCCGGCGAGGTCGACCATCCGCACCCGGGAGGTCACGAGCGCCGCACAGCCCTCCGTGCCCGGCAGCAGGGGCCGTATCTGGGCCGCGTCGCGCGCGTTGTCGAGCAGGACGAGGATCCGGCGGCCGTCGAGGACCGAGCGGTACAGGGCCGCCCGTTCCTCCAGGGAGTCGGGGATGGCCGAGTCGGCGGTGCCGAGGGCTCTGAGGAAGGCGCCCAGGACCGTCTCGGGGTCGGCGGCCCGGGCGCCGGCGCCCTGGAGGTCGACGTAGAGCTGACCGTCGGGGAAGGCGGGGCGGGCCTGGTGGGCCACGTGCACGGCCAGCGTGGTCTTGCCGACGCCGCCGATGCCGGCGAGTGCGGAGACCGCCATCACCCGGCCCTCGGAGCCGGAGGCGAGCACCTCGCCCAGTTCGGTGACGAAGGCCGCGCGGCCGGTGAAGTCCGGGACCGTGGCCGGGAGCTGGGCGGGACGGACGGGGGCGGCGACCGGTTCGGGCTGGGAGGAGGGTTCCGCGAGGCCGGGGTCGGCCTGGAGGATGCGCTGCTGGAGCTCGCGCAGGCCGGGGCGGGGGTCGACGCCGAGTTCGTCGGCGAGCAGGCGGCGGGTGTCGGCGTAGACCGCGAGGGCCTCCGCCTGCCGGCCGCTGCGGTACAGGGCGAGCATGAGGAGTTCCCTGAGCCGCTCGCGCAGAGGGTGCTCGGCGGTGAGGGCGGTGAGCTCGGAGACCGCCTCCGCGTGGCAGCCCTGCTCCAGGTCCATGTCGAGGCGGGATTCCAGGAGTTGCAGCCGCCACTCCTCCAGCCGCACGCGCTGTGCCTCGGCGTACGGCCCCGGCACGCCCGCCAGCACCTCCCCGTCCCACAGGCCCAGCGCCCGGGTCAGGGCGTCCCGCGCGTGGCACAGGTCCCCGGCGCTTTTGGCCTTCTCCGCCTCGGTGGCGAGCTCCTGGGCCGCGGCGAGGTCCAGCGCGTCCTCGCCGAGCCCGCGGATCGCGTAGCCGCCGGACTCGCTGACCAGGACGCCGGGGTCGAGAACCTTGCGGAGCCGTGAGGCGTACGTGCGCACCGCGGCCAGGGCCTGCTCCGGGGACTCCTCGCCCCACAGCGCGGAGATCAACTCGGCGGCGGTCGCGGTACGGCCCTCGCGCAGCAACAGGGCGGCGAGCAGGGCGCGTTGCTGAGGGGAACCGGTGTTCAGCACATCCTCCCCCCGCCAGGCACGCACCGGCCCGAGCACACAGAAGCGCAGGGGCGGGGTCACGGGCGCGGGGCTCGCGTTCTGGCCGGCTTTGGCTGTGGGGTCCGGGTGTTGCCCGGCTCCGGCGGCGGGGTTGGTGTGCTGCGTGGATCCTGTCGTCGGGTTCGTGTCTTGCCCGGCACCGGGCGCGGGGTTCGTGCGCTGCCTGGTCCCGGTCGTGGGGTTGGTGTGCTGCGCGGCTCCCGTCGTGGGGCTCGCGTCCTGCCCTGCTCCGGCCGCAGCGCCCACGTCTTGCCCGGCACCTGTCGTGGGGTTGGTGTGCTGCGTGGATCCTGCCGCCGGGTTCGTGTCTTGCCCGGCACCGGGCGCGGGGTTCGTGCGCTGCCTGGCCCCGGTCGTGGGGTTGGTGTGCTGCGCGGCTCCGGCCGTCGGGCTCGTGTGCTGCCCTGTCCCGGCCGTGGAGTTCATGTGCCGTCCCGCTCCGGCCGCAGCGCCCACGTCCTGCCCCGCTCCCGTCGTGGGGTTGGTGTGCTGTCCCGTTCCCGCCGCGGGGCTCGCGTGCTGCCCGGTTCCGGTCGCGGGGCTCGCATCCTGCCGCGCTCCCGCCGCAGAGCCCAAGTCCTGCCCCGCCCCCGCCGCAGAGCCCACGTCCTGCCCGGCCCCCGCCGAGGAGCCGGGACGCCTCTGCTCCGGCACCCGCGGTGCACCGTCCATCGCCGTCCCCCTAGGGCCTGTCTACAACCCCGTCAGTTTGCCTTGTCCATGGCGGATGCGTCAGCTGTGGAGAGTCTGATCACAGGTGGACGCGCGGGATATCACAAGGCCCTCACCTGTTCTTCGCACACGTCCGCACACGAACCGTCGCCATCGGTCACCGTTCACGGAGCTGACGGACCGTCAGATCGGCGCTACCGTGAGCGCCATGGAGACCACGACGGCACTTCCGAAGATCATCTCCGTCGACGACCACACGGTGGAGCCTCCCGACGTCTGGCAGAGCCGGCTCCCGAAGAAGTACCTCGACACCGGCCCCCGCACGGTCCGCGCCCCGCTCAAGGAGATCAGCTTCCTGGGCGGACGTTTCAAGCCCGTGATGGGCGCCCCCGGGGACGACGGACCCCTGGGCGACTGGTGGCTGTACGAGGGACTCCAGCGTCCCCTCACCCGCCTGGACACCGCGGTCGGTTACAGCAGGGACGAGATCAAGCTGGAGGTCATCACCTACGAGCAGATGCGCCCGGGGTCGTACGACGTCCCCGCCCGTCTCGCCGACATGGACGTCAACCACGTCCAGTCCGCCGTCTGCTTCCCGACCTTCCCGCGCTTCTGCGGCCAGACCTTCACCGAGGCCAAGGACCACGAACTGGGCCTGCTGTGCGTCCAGGCCTACAACGACTGGATGGTGGAGGAGTGGTGCGGCCCCCAGGCGCAGGGCCGCCTCATACCGCTCACCCTCATCCCGCTCTGGGACGCCGAGTTGGCGGCCGCCGAGGTCCGGCGCAACGCCGCCCGCGGCGTCCGGGCCGTCGCCTTCTCCGAGATACCCCCGCACCTGGGCCTGCCCTCCGTCCACTCCGACGACTGGGACCCCTTCCTCGCCGCCTGCGACGAGACCGGCACGGTCGTCGCCATGCACATCGGCTCCAGCAGCCGTATGCCCTCCACCTCCGCCGACGCCCCGCCCGCGGTCGGCTCCACCATCACCTTCGCCAACTGCTGCTTCTCGATGGTCGACTGGCTGATGAGCGGCAAGTTCGAGCGCTTCCCGAACCTCAAGGTCATGTACGCCGAGGGCCAGATCGGCTGGATCCCCTACATCCTGGAACGCGCCGACGTGGTCTGGGAGGAGAACCGCGGCTGGGGCGGCGTCGCCGACAAGGTCCACCGCCCGCCGTCCGAACTCTTCACCGAGCACGTCTACGGCTGCTTCTTCGACGACGCCTTCGGCCTGAAGAACCTCGACGCGATCGGCGTGGGGAACGTGCTGTACGAGACCGACTACCCCCACTCCGACTCCACCTGGCCCAAGTCGAAGGAGGTCGGCGAGGCCCAGATGGGACACCTGGACGCCGACGTGGTGGAGCGGATCGTCCGGGGCAACGCCATCGACCTGCTCGGACTCACCCCGGACGGTCTCTGGGGCGGACCGCGGTGACGGACTACGGCATCCAGCTCCCCGTCCAGTCCCAGAGCACGATCTACGCCGAGCCCTGGGAGGCCGGCGCCGGTCCCGAGGACCTCGTCGAGGTGGCCCGGGCCGCCGACCGCGCCGGGTTCGCGTACATCGCCGCCTGCGACCACGTGGCGATCCCGCGCCGCCTCGCCCCCGCGATGAGCACGGTCTGGTACGACCCGGTCGCCACCCTCGCCCATCTGGCGGCCGTGACCGAACGGGTGCGGCTGCTCAGCCACGTGGCGGTGGTCGGGCTGCGGCACCCCCTGCTCACCGCCAAGCAGTACGCCACCCTCGACCATCTCAGCGGCGGGCGGCTGATCCTCGGGGTCGGCGCGGGGCACGTCCAGGAGGAGTTCGAGGCGCTCGGGGTCGACTTCGCCGGGCGCGGGGCCGTCCTCGACGAGTCGATCGACGCCCTGCGCAAGGCCCTCGGCCCCGACGAGTTCCCCGAACACCACGGCAAGCACTACGACTTCGCGGACCTCGGCCAGCGTCCACGGCCCGCCCAGTCCCACGTCCCGGTGTGGGTCGGGGGCTCCTCCCCGGCCGCCGTACGCCGGGCCGCCCTCAAGGGCGACGGCTGGCTGCCCCAGGGCGATCCCCGGGACCGGCTGCCCGCGCAGATCGAGCGGATACGGCGGCTGCGGGCGGAGGCGGGCCTCGAAGGGCCGTTCACCGTCGGGGCGATCGCCGAGCCGCTCCACCTCGGCACGCCCACGTGGGACGTCGGCCGCCGCACGCTGAGCGGCACGCCCGACGAACTCGCCGAGTCCCTGCGCGCCTACCGCGCGATGGGCGTGGACCAGATCCAGGTGCGCTTCCGCAGCCGCGACCGCGCCGAACTCGTCGACCAGATCTCGGCGTTCGGCGCCGACGTCGCCCCCCACCTCTGAGGAGTCACCGCATGGGCAAGCTGGACGGACGTGTCGTCCTCGTCACCGGCGCGGCGCGCGGGCAGGGCGAGCAGGAGGCCCGGCTGTTCCGGGCGGAGGGCGCCGAGGTCGTCGTAGGGGATGTGCTCGACGAGCAGGGCAAGGCGCTCGCCGAGGAGATCGGGGCGCTGTACGTGCGTCTGGACGTGAGCCAGGAGGCGGACTGGCAGCGGGCGGTGGAGGCCGTCGTCGAGGAGTACGGGCGGGTCGACGGGCTCGTCAACAATGCCGGCATCCTGCGCTTCAACAGCCTCCTGGACACGCCTCTCACGGAGTTCATGCAGGTGTTGCAGGTCAACCAGGTCGGCTGCTTCCTCGGCATCAGGACCGTGGGGCCGGTGATGACCGACGGGGGCACGATCGTGAACACCGCCTCCTACACCGGGGTGACCGGGATGGCGGGCGTCGGTGCCTACGCGGCCTCCAAGCACGCGATCCTCGGGCTCACCCGGGTCGCCGCGCTGGAGCTCGCGCCGCGCGGAATCCGGGTCAACGCCATGTGTCCAGGGGCCGTCGACACCGCGATGTCCAACCCGGCGGTCCTGGACCCCTCGGCGGACGCGTCGGAGGCCTCCCAGGGGCTCGACCGGTTCTACCGCAAGCTCGTACCGCTCGGCCGGATCGGGCGTCCGGAGGAGGTGGCGGCGCTCGCGCTGTTCCTGACCTCCGCCGACTCCTCGTACATCACCGGCCAGCCGTTCGTGATCGACGGCGGCTGGCTGGCCGGCGTCTCCGTCATCTGACTGGCCATCAGGTATTGACCCTGTCTGCGCCCGGTGCCACAGTCGGCGGCAGATCAGGAATCTGACGGAGTGTCAGAAACAGGAGTGTCAGAGACAGACTGGGGACGGTGAACCTCCTTGGAATTCGGGCTCTTTGTACAGGGATACGTGGGCAAGCGCGCCGAGACCGACCCGCTGGCCGAGCACAAGGCGCTGATGGAGGAGACCGAGTACGTCATCCAGGCGGACCGGTCCGGCTTCAAGTACGCCTGGGCGTCCGAGCACCACTTCCTGGAGGAGTACTCGCACCTCTCCGCCAACGACGTCTTCCTCGGCTACCTGGCGCACGCCACCGACCGCATCCACCTCGGCTCCGGGATCTTCAACCCGCTCGCCCAGGTCAACCACCCCGTGAAGGTCGCCGAGAAGGTCGCCATGCTCGACCATCTCACCGAGAACCGCTTCGAGTTCGGCAGCGGTCGCGGGGCCGGGTCGCACGAGATCCTCGGGTTCATACCCGGGGTGACCGACATGAACTACACCAAGGAGATCTGGGAAGAGACCATCGCCGAGTTCCCCAAGATGTGGCTCCAGGACGAGTACGTGGGCTTCCAGGGCAAGCACTGGCAGCTGCCGCCCCGCAAGATCCTGCCGAAGCCGTACGGCAAGTCGCACCCCGCGATGTGGTACGCCGCCGGGTCGCCGCCGTCGTACGCCATGGCGGCGAAGAAGGGGCTCGGGGTGCTCGGCTTCAGCGTGCAGAAGGTCTCCGACATGGAGTGGGTGCTGGAGCAGTACAAGACGGCCGTCGTGAACGCCGAGCCGATCGGCGACTTCGTCAACGACAACGTGATGGTGACGACCACGGCGATCTGCGCGCCGACGCACGCCGAGGCGATCGAGATCGCCGTGAACGGGGACCTGCACTACCTGCCGTCCCTGGTGTTCCGCTACCACGACACCTTCCCGCGGCCCGAGGGATTCCCCGTGTGGCCGGAGACGCTGCCCGAGTACACCGCGGAGTTCGTCGAACTCCTCATCGAGGAGGAGCTGTTGATCTGCGGAGACCCGGACGAGGTGGTCCGGCAGTGCAAGCGCTGGGAGCAGGCCGGGGCGGACCAGCTGAGCTTCGGACTGCCGGTGGGGGTGCCGAAGGAGGAGACCCTCCAGACGATCCGGCTCATCGGGGAGCACGTGATTCCGAAGATCGACACGGATCCGGTGCATCGGACGACCCGGTTCCGCGAATCCGTATGAGGGGGTTCGGCGCCATGCTCGACCACGTCATCAAAGGCGCGACCGTCGTCGACGGGACCGGTGCGCCGGCCTTCACCGCCGACGTCGGTATCCGGGACGGTCGTATCGCCGTGATCGGCCGCGGTGTCACCGAAGAGGCCCGGACCAGCGAGGACGCCACCGGGCTCGTCCTCGCCCCCGGGTTCGTCGACCCCCACACCCACTACGACGCCCAGCTGTTCTGGGACCCCTACGCGACCCCCTCCCTCAACCACGGGGTCACCACGGTCGCCGCCGGGAACTGCGGCTTCACGCTGGCGCCCCTGAACCCTTCGCGGCCCGGGGACGCCGACTACACCCGCCGCATGATGTCCAAGGTCGAGGGGATGTCACTGGTCGCGCTGGAGGAGGGGGCGCCCTGGAGCTGGAGTTCCTTCGGGGAGTACCTGGACGCACTCGAAGGCCGTATCGCGGTCAACGCCGGTTTCATGGTGGGGCACTGCGCACTGCGGCGGTACGTGATGGGGCCGGACGCCGTCGGCGGACAGCCGTCCGAGGAGCAACTCGCTTCCATGCTGCGGTTGTTCCACGAGGCCATGGACGCCGGCGCCTGGGGTTTCTCCACCACCCAGTCGTCCACGCACTCCGACGGCGACGGAAAGCCCGTCGCCTCCCGGCACGCCCTGCCCGCCGAACTCCTCGCGCTCTCACGGGCCGTCGGAGAACACGAGGGGACGCAGATCGAGGCGATCGTCGCCGGGTGTCTCGACCAGTTCAGCGACGCCGAGATCGACCTGTTCGTGGAGATGAGCGCGGCGGCCGGGCGGCCGCTGAACTGGAATGTGCTGACCATCGACTCGGCCGTCCCGGAGCGGGTGCCGAGGCAGCTGTTCGCGAGCGAGCAGGCGAGGAAGGCGGGCGGCCGGGTCGTCGCCCTCACCATGCCGATCCTCACCCCGATGAACATGTCCCTGGGCACCTTCTGCGCGCTGAACCTGATCCCCGGCTGGGGCCCGGTGCTCGCGCTGCCCGTCCCCGAGCGGATCGAGAAACTGCGCGACCCGGACGTACAGAAGGAACTGCTGCGGCAGTCCCAGTCCAAGGAGGCCGGGGTCTTCCGGCGGCTGACCAACTTCGGGCGGTACGTCATCGGGGACACCTACAGCGACGCCAACCGCGGGCTCGGCGGGCGGGTCGTGGAGGACATCGCGGCCGAGCGCGGGCAGGAGCCGTTCGCCGCGCTCGTCGAGATCTGCGCGGCCGACTCCTTGCGTACGGTCCTGTGGCCCATGCCCACCGACAACGACCCGGCGTCCTGGGCGATGCGTGCCGAGGCCTGGCAGCACGAGGACGTACTGCTCGGCGGGTCCGACGCGGGGGCCCACCTGGACCGGATGTGCGGGGCGCCGTACACGACCCGCTTCCTCGGGGACTGTCTGCGCGGGCGCAAACTCACGTCGCTGGAACAGGCCGTGAAGATGCTCACCGACGACCCGGCCCAGCTGTTCGGGCTGCGGGAGCGCGGACGGATCGCGGAGGGCTTCCATGCGGACCTCGTGCTCTTCGACCCGGAACGGATCGCCGCGGGCACGGCCACCCTGGTGCACGACCTGCCGGGCGACAGTCCGCGGCTCGACTCCAAGGCGATCGGGGTACGGGCCGTGTGGGTCAACGGAGTCGAGGCGATCCGGGACGACGCGGTGAGCGGGGCCGTGCCCGGCAGGGTGCTGCGGTCGGGCCGGGACACGCGGACGGTGAGCACCAGGTGAGCGGGGCGGACGCCGAGAAGGGCGGGGTGGGTTCCCGGGAGGGGGAGTTGGGCGGGGTGCGGGCCGGTTCGGAGGGCGGGGCCACGGATGGCCTGCCGGCCGGGTCCTCGGCCGTCTCCACGGATGGCCCGTCGGCCGGGTCCTCAAGGGGGCCCTCGACAGCGCCCTCGGGCAGGTCCTCGGTCGGGTCCGTGGGCGGGCCCTCCGCCGGTCCCTCGGCCGGGCCCTCCGCCGGGTCCCTCGACGTGCAGCGGCTGTTCGTCGGGGGTGAGTGGGTGGTGCCGGACGGTGGGCACTACGCGGTGGTCGATCCGGCCACCGAGGAGACCGTCGGGTGGGCTCCGGAGGCCTCGCGGGATCAGGTGCACGCCGCCTGCGCCGCGGCCCGCGAGGCCTTCGGGGCGTGGTCGCGTACACCGGCCGGGGAGCGGGCGGCGATCCTCGCCCGCGCCGGCGACCTCATCCGCGCCCGCCTCCTGCCGTACGCCGAACTCGCCCAGGCCGAGACCGGTGCCACCACCGCCACCGCACGCGCGATGCAGGTCGGCGTCGCCGCCGCCCGCTTCCGGCGGTACGCGCAGGTCGAGCCCGCCGAGTGGGCGATCCCGCCGCAGGTCAACGAGGCCGGCCCGATGGGGAGGGCCGCGGTGATGGGCGCGCTGGCCGTGCGGCAGCCCGTCGGGGTCGTCACCTGCATCACCTCGTACAACAACCCGTGGGCCAACCCCGCAGGGAAGATCGCCCCGGCGCTCGCCATGGGCAACACGGTCGTGGTGAAGCCCGCCCCCCAGGACCCCCTCTCCGTGTACCGGATGGCGGAGGCGCTGGAGGCCGCAGGTGTGCCGTGCGGGGTCGTGAACGTGGTCAGCGGGCGCGCGGTGGAGGTCGGCGAGGCCGCCGTCGACTCGCCCGACGTCGACATGGTCAGCTTCACCGGCTCCACGGCGGTCGGACAGCGCATCGGCGAGGTGTGCGGGCGGTCCATGAAACGGCAGTTGATGGAGCTGGGCGGAAAGGGAGCGGCGGTCGTCTTCGAGGACGCGGATCTCGGCTCGGCCGTGGCCGGCATCGGGACCACCTTCTCCTTCTACAGCGGACAGATCTGCACGGCGCCGACGCGGGTGCTGGCGCAGCGCGGGATCTACGACCGGCTCGTCGAACAACTGGCCGCATACGCAGCCCGGTTGAGGGTCGGCGACCCGCGGGCGTCCGGAACGGCCGTCGGCCCGGTGATCTCGGCCGCGCACCGGGAGCGAGTGGAGTCGTACGTCGAACTCGGCCGCAAGGAAGGTGCCGCGGTGGTCGCGGGCGGTGAACGACCCTCTCCTGAACGCGGGTTCTTCGTCGCCCCGACCCTCCTCGCCGACTGCCACCGCGACATGGGGGTCGTGCGCGAGGAGATCTTCGGCCCGGTCGTGACCGTGACCCCCTTCGACGACGAGGAGGAGGGCATCGCCCTCGCCAACGACAGCGACTACGGCCTGATCGACTACGTCTGGTCGGCGGACGTCGCCCGCGCCTTCCGCGTGGCACGGCGGCTGCGGGCCGGGGGAGTGGGGGTCAACACGGTCGGCCGGAACATGGAGGCGCCGTTCGGGGGCTTCCGCAGGAGCGGTGTCGGCCGGGACTGCGGGTCGTACGCGCTGCACGCCTACAGCGAGGTGCAGTCGATCGTCTGGCCGGGGTGAGCCGGCTCCGGGAGCGCGTGTTCGGCCAACTGGCCGGTAACCCTCGGGCGGGCCCGTAGAGTCCCGGACCGGGGGCGGCGACAGAGATGTCGCTGTACTGAAGACCAGTCAAGAACCCTTCCGGAGAACCGACTTGAAGCTCACCAAGCGCCTCGTCCTGACCACCGTGGCCCTCGCCGCCGCGACCGCCTTCCTGGGGACGGCCGCCGGTAACGCGGCCCCCGCAGACGCCGCACTGAGGCCCGTGAAGGCCCCCGCCGCGCTCAAGGTGCCCGACGGCAACAAGCTGACCGGCGTGTACCCCGCCCGGGGCGTGCAGACCTACACCTGCACCGACGGGGCCTGGAAGCTCCTGGAGCCCGCCGCCACCCTCTCCGACAAGCGAGGCCGCACCGTCGCCCTGCACTCCCGTGGCCCCGTCTGGGTCTCCACGGTGGACGGCAGCGCGGTGAACGCCACGGCGATCGCCAACTCCCCCAAGACCGGCACCATCCCCGAGCTCCTGCTCCAGGCCACCGCGACCCGGGGTACGGGCGTCTTCGGAGGCGTCTCCTACATACAGCGCCTGAACACCACCGGCGGCGTGGCCCCGGCCACCGCCTGCACCGGAACGGACCAGGTGAGCGTGGCGTACACCGCGACGTACGCCTTCTACAAGCCCGCCAAGTGACGAGGGTGACTTTCTGAGCGGCGCGGCAGCGGCCCCTGCCCCAGCGGGAAGCCGCCGCCGCGCCGCATGCTCAGGTGATCCCGCCCCTCACAGGAACTCGCTCCGGTAGGTCGAGGCCAACTCGGCCGCGCGGCGGCGGCGCTCCGCGAGCTCGTCCTGCGACAGGTGCGGCGGCGGCGCGTCCTTGCCCGCGACGACATCGCCGATGCGCGTGAAGTACTCGTCCTGGCCGGCGGGGGTGCACATGCACAGCATGCGGGCCGGCGCACCCGAGGCGTTGCGGAAGTTGTGCGGGGCGTTGGCCGGGATGTTGACCGTGGACCCGGCCCGTACGGTGTGCTTCTCGCCGCGGAAGGTGAACTCGATCTCGCCTTCGAGGATCGTGAACATCTCCTCGAAGTCGTGCCGGTGCGGCGGCGGGCCGCCGCCGTCGGGGACGCACATGTCGATCAGGCAGTACCGGCCGTCGGTCTGCTCGCCGGTGATCAGCATGGCGTACGTGTTGCCCACCAGTGAGATGTACGTGGTCCCGGGGTCGTCGGGGTCCGCCACGGTCAGCGAGCGGGTGGGGTCGTCGTCGGGGATCATCGGGGTCGTCTCCTTCAGTGGGCGGTCAGGTGCGGATCAGATGCCGGGAGCGACGATGACGACCTTGCCGTGCAGCTCGCCCGCGGCGGCCTGGAGGTGCACTGCCGGCAGCTCCGCCAGCGGCACCCGCTGCGCCACGTCGACGCGCAGCTCGCCGGAGTCGACCAGTGCCACCAGCCGCGACAGCTGGTCGGCGTCGCTGTTGACGAACAGGTCGATGCCGCGCACGCCGCGTTGCTCGTCGCTGGGCGCGGGCATCCACACCGTGGTGTTCACCAGCACTCCACCGGAACGGATCAGGGTGAGCAGCGCGGCCAGCCGCGCCGGGTCGACCGGTGCGAGGTTGAGCACGACGTCGACCGGCTCGGTCACCGCCGCGGTCACCTCGGTGGCGGTGTGGTCGACGACCTCGTCGGCACCCGCCGTCGCGACCTGCTCCCTGCTGCGCGGACCGGCCGTGGCGATGACGTACGCGCCGGCGTTCTTGGCGAGCTGCACGGCGTAGCCGCCGACCGCGCCACCCGCACCGTTGATGAGCACGCGCTGCCCCGAGGCCAGCTTCGCGTGATCGAACAGGGCCTGCCAGGCGGTGAGACCCACCAGCGGCAGGGCTGCGGCGTCGGGCAGCGGGATGCTCCGGGGCGCCGGTGTCAGTATCCCGGCCGGAGCCACCACGTACTCCGCGGCCGCGCCGACGCCCGCCATCGGCAGGAAGCCGACGACCTGATCGCCGATCCCGAGGCCGGCCACTCCCTCACCCAGCGCGTCGACCGTGCCGGAGACGTCGATGCCGGGAGTGTGCGGCAACGTCACCGGGATGGGGCCCTGCATGAAGCCCCCGCGGATGTTGCCGTCGACACCGTTGAACGATGTCGCGGCGACCCGGATCAGCACCTGTCCGGCGCCGGGTGCGGGCTGCTCGACGTCCTCGTACCGCAGGACGCTCGGGTCGCCGTACTCGTGGAAACGTACTGCCTTCATGGGAAATCCTTTCGAAGCACTCTTGGGTCATGCGATGCCTGAGCGCCCACGGCGGGCAGGAGTTGGAGCTTTTCGTGGCTGGGGGAGCCGGGTGTGGCGGAGAAGACCAGGAGTTCCAGGGCCTGGTCGGGGTCGATCAGGCGCTGGCAGTACAGCTCCAGTTCGCCCAGCTCGGGGTGGCGGTAGCGCTTGAGGTCGTGGTGGTGGGTGACGTCCACCTCGTGCAGCCGCCAGACCTCGGCGAACTCGGGGCTGACCTCCAGCAGCGCGGCGACGATCTCACCGGCCCTGCCCAGGGGCTCCGCCGTGTGCACCGCCCGGAGGTCCACGGTGAAGACCCTGCCCCGCAGGTCGTGGTCCTCGGCGGGGTAGAGCGCGCGTTGCGCCGGGTCGGTGAACCAGCGGTAGACCAGGTAGCGGGACATTCCGCTGAAGCGGGTGTAGTCGCCCAACAGCGCGACCGCCGGACGGGTCTGCAGCAGCGCCTCACCGAACCGGGACATCACCAACGCCGGTGTGTCCGCGAGCCGTTCGACGATGCGCATCATGGTGGGGCTGACGTGGTCCTCGCGCAACTGCCGCCGTGGCGCCGAGTGTCCGGCGAGGTCGAAGAGGTGGTCGCGTTCGCCCAGGCTGAGGTGCAGTGCGCGGGCGATTCCGGCGAGCACCTGCTCGGACGGCACCGGGCCGCGCTGCTGCTCGATCCGGCTGTAGTAGTCGACCGACATCCCGGCCAGCGCGGCGACCTCCTCGCGCCGCAGCCCACCGGTACGACGCCGGGAACCACGGGGAAGCCCCACGTCCTCCGGCTGCAACACCTCCCGGCGTGCGCGGAGAAAGTCGGCCAGCAGCGCCCGGTCCATCTCAGCCTCCCGTGTTCGACTGAGCAAGCGTCGCGTGAGCCGGAACCCGGATGAAGGCCTTACTTATCCACGGACAGGTTGTCCGTGGCTGACCGCGCGGTGCAGGTGGAGATGACGCCGGTGACACCGGCCCTCGGACAACTAGTTCCGTACGGCGGACAGGAGTTGGAGTTTCTCGTGGCTGGGTGAGCCGGGTGTGGCGGAGAAGACGAGCAGTTCCTGGGCCTGGTCGGGGTCGACCAGGCGCTGGCAGTACAGCTCCAGTTCGCCCAGCTCGGGGTGGCGGTAGCGCTTGAGGTCGTTGTGGTGGGTGACGTCCACCTCGTGCAGCCGCCAGACCTCGGCGAATTCCGGGCTGACCTCCAGCAACGCGGCGACGATCTCACCGGCCGTTCCCTCGGGGTCCGCCGTGTACGCGGCCCGGATCTCCGACGTGAAGACCCTGCCGCGCAGTTCGTGGTCCTCGGCGGGGTAGAGCGCGCGTTGCGCCGGGTCGGTGAACCAGCGGTAGACCAGGTAGCGGGACATTCCGCTGAAGCGGGTGTAGTCGCCGAGCAGGGCGACCGCCGGCTGATTCTGCAGCAGCGTCTCGTTGAACCGGGACATCACCAATGCCGGTGTGTCCGCGAGGCGTTCGACGATGCGCATCATGGTGGGGCTGACGTGGTCCTCGCGCAACTGCCGTCGCGGCGCCGAGTGTCCGGCGAGGTCGAAGAGGTGGTCGCACTCGCTCAGGCTGAGGTGCAGTGCGCGGGCGATTCCGGCGAGCACCTGCTCGGACGGCATCGGGCCGCGCTGCTGCTCGATCCGGCTGTAGTAGTCGACCGACATCCCGGCCAGTGCGGCGACCTCCTCGCGCCGCAGCCCACCGGTACGACGCCGCGGACCACGGGGAAGCCCGACGTCCTCCGGTTGCAGCACTTCCCGGCGTGCTCGGAGGAAGTCGGCCAGCAACGCCCGGTCCATCCTTCTCTCATCCTCCGCGAACGAGACACACGCCGAGGGATGTCCGGTCGGCGAATCCACCGTATCTCTTCACTGGTCCAGATCCACCCGCACGGTCAACTGCCCTGCCCCTATGGCCCGTACCGCCGCGCTGTTCATCAGGGGCAGCGAGCGCAGCCGTACGGCGGTGTCGTCGTCCGGCATGAGATGGGCGGTCCCGGTGTGCCACCGCCCCCGGATGCGCACCCGCACCCGCGGATCGGCCTTGATGTTGCGGACGTACTGCGACCGCTCGCCGAACTCGGAGACCAGCCAGAAGGACCCGCCGACCCGTTTGCCGCCCACCGGGGTACTGCGGGGCAGGCCCGAGGTGCGGCCGGTGGTCTCCAGGAGGGTCTGCAGCGGCAGCCGCCGCATGACGGGGTTGAGCAGGCGCTGAACGGCCCTGGCGGTGCGGTACTTGCGCTCGGCGTCGCGGGACATGGGTGGTGAGACTCCTGTCTCTCGTCTTCCGTAACCTGACCGGCGGCCTCGATGATCTCAGGGTGCGGGCCGGGCGGACGAAGGGGTGTCGGCGATGCGCGTGGTGACCTGGAACCTGTGGTGGCGCTTCGGCCCGTGGGAGGCACGCCAGAAGGCGATCCTCGCGGCGCTGCGGGAGCTGCGGCCGGATGTGGTGGGCCTGCAGGAGGTGTGGTCGGCCGGCTCCGAGAACCTCGCGGAGTGGCTGGCCGGTGAACTCGGCCTGCACTGGGCGTGGGCCGCCTCGCCCGCCTCGGAACGCTGGCAGCGGCGGATCGGCGACCCGGGCGTGGAGGTCGGCAACGCGGTACTGAGCCGCTGGCCGGTGATCGACCGGGCCGTCCTGCGGCTGCCGGCCCCCGAGGACCTGGACGACGGCCGCCTCGCCTTCCACACCAGGCTCGCGGGACCGTCGTACGACATCCCCTTCTTCACGACCCACCTCACCTCGGCCCCCACCGCGTCGGCGATCCGCTGCCAACAGGTCACGGCGCTGGCGGAGTTCGTAGCGACGCACAGGTCGGGCACCGACTTCCCGCCCGTCATCACCGGCGACTTCAACGCCTGGCCCGACTCCGACGAGATCCGCCTCTTCGGCGGCTACAAAACGGCTCCGGCGGCTCCCGGCCAACTCTTCCTGGACGCCTGGGAGTACGCGAACCCGACGGCCCCCTCCGCGACCTGGGACCCGGCGAACCCGTACGTCCGCATGTCCCCACCGGCCCGCATCGACTACATCCACGTGGGCCTGGCGGGACCTGCGGGGTTGGGCCACGTCCTGAAGGTCCGGCGCGCGGGGGACGGTCCGGTGGACGGGGTGTGGCCGTCGGATCACCTGGCGGTGGTGGCGGACCTGGCGGACGGGTCAGAGTGACTTGAGGTGGTCGAGCAGGGCGGTGAAGGCGGCGGGGGTGACGGTGACGATGGTCTGAGCGGCGTCGGAGTCGGTGAGGTGGACTCCGTCGGGGTCGGTGGATATGTGGACACAGGCTTCGCCCTCTTGGCAGTAGGACGACTTCCGCCAGGCGTGGGTGGTCATCTCGGCTCCTTCACAGGCTTTGGATGATGGAGTGGATCAGATCGCGGGACTTCGCGGGACTGAGGGCGATGGCCTCCACGACGTCCAGGAGGCGCCGGTACTTCTCCAGATGCGCCTCGGCATCGAGGAGCACCGGACCGTGGAACTGGTCCAACTGCACGGTGTCCAGTAGGGGTACGGGCCCACAGAGGTAGTTGATCGACTGGCCCGACCCTGGGAACGCCCCGACGTCGTAGGGGAGTACACGAAGGGTGATGTGCTCTCGCAGGCTCATGTCGATCAGATGCCGAAGCTGATCGCGTGCCACCCGCTGTCCGCCGACCCGCATGTGCAGAGCGGCCTCATGGATCACCGTGCTGTACGGGTTCGGGTTCTCCCGGAACACGAAGTCCTGCCGCTTGATCCGGTGCGAGACGCGGTGCTCGACCTCAGGCGGGGTGGGAGCCGGAATCGCCTGGCTGAAGATCTCCCGGGCGTGCTCGGCGGTCTGGAGCATGCCGGGGATGTGGGCGGTGAATGCGGTACGGACGGCTGTGGCGTGGTGCTCCAACTCGGCGAGGGTCAGCAGACCGGATGGCAGCACCTCGCGATACGCATCCCACCACCAGCCGCGTGTCTTCTCGGCCGCCATGTCCGCCAGGGCCTCGACGTAGGGCTGGTTCGTGCAGGAGTAGAGGCCGGCCATCGCGCGCACACGATCGGGGCTCACCCCGAACCGGGCTGACTCGACGTTGCTGAGTTGACCCGAACTCGTGCCGAGCAGGTGCGCGGCCTCGGTCGCGGTCAGACCGGCCCGTTCCCGGAGTTTGCGCAGCTCAGTCCCGAGCCGGACACGTCGAGCCGTCGGCGCGGGCCTTGGCGCCATGAGACCTCCTCCTACCGGGCGTACGGCGAGCTTGTCACCCACACGAGGGAGATGACGCCGAGATTCTTCGAAGTGGCGCAAAGAACCTTTGCGTGACCCCTATCGTCGTATCCAGGCGCCCTACCTGGAAGCGCACCGTGGGACGCCACGGCAGAGACACCAGGCACCCGTCCAACTCCCCTCAGCGACCGGAGACTTCCGATGGCCACCGTATCCCCGTCCTGGAACTACACCCTGCATCTCCCGCACGATCCACGCGCACCGGGGATCGCGAGAGGTGCCCTGCGGCTGATCCTGGCCGCACACGAGATGCCCGACCTCGCCCCCACAGCGGAGCTGCTCGCGGCGGAACTGCTGGCGAACGCGCACTGTCACACGAAGAAGCCGTACGCCTTCCGCCTCCTCTCTCCGGCCCCCGGACGGGTCCGCGTGGCCGTCTGGGACACGGACCCCCGCGTCCCTCCCGGCTTCACCTCCGACCAACCTCCCCCCGCACCGGACGCCGAACACGGCCGCGGCCTGCACCTGGTCAGGGCCTGCGCGGACGCGACGGGCGTGGCGGTACTGCGCGAACTGGGAGCGTCGAAGGGCGGGAAGCTGCTGTGGGCGGAGTGCGGGGGCGGGGGGATGTCACGGTGAACGGGGCGATGCCGCTGCCGTGCGACCTCGATCTCCTTGCCTGCTAGGAGCCGACGGGGATGATGGCGAGGGGTTCGGTGGTGGGGCGGCGGGATCCGCCGGCTGGTTCGACCGTGATGCCGACGGCCACCGTCCGGCCGAGCGGTCGGTCCAGAACGAGGGCGGAGCGGTCTCCGGTTCGCGGCAGGAGGCATGCTGGGCGGAGGTCGCCCGAGGGGGCCGCGTACCAGAGTTCGTAGACCTTGTCGCCGGTGAGAGCGGGCAGGTCCGCGGCTACGAAGGCGGCCCGGTCGGCGGCGCGCGAGACGATGACCGTGGCGGAGCCGCCGTCGGCCAGCCTCGTGGTGTGCAGGGTGGCGTCCGGCGCGGTCAGCACGCTGGTCAGTGCGTTGTTCCCGTTCCGCAGTGCGGTGGCCTGGTCGCGGGCGTCGTCGGTCTGGACGGCCTGCCAGGCGGCGATCCCGCCGAACGTGGCAGCGGCTGCGAGGCTCGCGGCCAGGGCCCAGGACGTGAGGCGCCTCTTACGTCGGCCGGGCGGCGGGCCGGTGGGTGCGTGTTCCTGCGGGGTCCGGCTGATGTCGTCCAGGACGCGGACGAGGAGGTCGGCCGGTACGGCAGTGTCCTCGGCGGGGGTGGGCGCGAGGCGGGCTGCTGCTTCGGCGAGTTGGGCCACTTCGCGCCGGCAGGCAGGGCAGCCGTCGAGGTGCCGTTCGAAGGCGGCTTCCTCGTTCGGGGGGAGAGCGTGCAGGACGTAGGCGCCGACCGGCTGGTGCGGGTCTTCCTCGGCTGTCATCACCGGGCCTCCAGACAGTCGCGCAGCAGGCGCAGCCCGGTGCGCATCCGGGACTTGACGGTGCCGGCCGGTGTGGACAGGGCGGCCGCCACTTCGACGTAGGTCAGCCCCTGGTAGTAGGCCAGCACGAGGGGGACCCGGTACATACGGGCGAGCCGGGCCATGCACTCCTGGGCGCGCCGGCGTTCGTCGTCGTCTTCCACGGCCTCGGCCACCTCGTCGTGCTCGCGGCCCGCGAGCACGGCATCCGCACGGCGCTCACGCTGTGTTGCCGCCTGTGCGTAACGCACCCGGTCCACCGCCCGGCGATGGGCGAGGGTGAGCACCCAGCCCTTGGCGCTCCCGCGTTCGGGCCGGTAGCGCCGGGCCGTGCGCCAGACCTCGACCATCACCTCCTGCGTGACCTCCTCCGCCTGTGCCGGGTCGTGCAAGATGCGGCAGGCCAGCCCCATGACCGGGCGCGCCAACGCCTCGTACACGCCGGTGAACGCGCCTTTGTCACCGTCCGCGACCCGGGCCAGCAGTGCCTCGGCGCTCTGGGCGTCGTCGGCAGGCGGCTCGGGTGACTCCTCATGGGCTGTGCTCGGCATGGTTCTCACGTTCCGTCGACATGCTCGTCCCTGATCGATCGTGCGCCCCACGGCAGGAGCCCGCAGCCCAGGAGCCTCATCCGGCTCGGCAGGCTCACTCCACGAGGCCATGGGGTGCTTCACCGCCGAGGTCGTAAGTGGCCTCCACCGCCTTGCCCCGGAGTGTCGGGGTGACGGTGAGCCGGGCTCCCATGCCGTACAGCAGCGCCAGGCCACGCCCGCCGTCTTCGTTCGCCGCCGGGTCCGACCGCATCCTCGGGAGCTGGGTGCTGGTGTCGGTGACGGTGATGCCGACCGTGGTGGCGTGCGCGGTGAGCGTGAGAGTGCAGGTGCCGCTGGTGTGACGCAGGGTGTTGGTGACCAGCTCCGAGACGATGAGCAGTACGTCGGGCGCCGAGCCGGGAGACACGCCGCGTGCGGCCAGCCACCGCGCGGTGATCCTTCGGGCGACCTCAGGAGCGTGACGGCTGCGGGCCAGCGCGACACGGTGTCCGGTGTCGGTGCTGTGGACGGGTGGCGTAGCGATGAGTGGCGTAGTGATGGTGGTCATGACCGGCCCCTTGAGCGATGGGCAGTGACGCGGCTTCGCCAGGGATTCGATGCCGCTCCGGCCGTGGATGACTCCTGGTGACGTCGCACGCCCCGCTGCCCGGACGAAGTTTTTTTCTCCGGCCGGTAAGTCATACGCGGGCCTGCGTGCCTCGAACCCCTTGTGCCCAAGCAATCGACTTCGAAGGATGAGGTGAGCCTTCATGGCTGTATCCATGCGAGTCCGCCGACTGGTGGCCGGTGCAACCGCCACCGGGCTGCTGGCCGGCGGCGCCGCCCTGGGCCTCTCCGGCACGGCCGTGGCCGCGCCGGCGCCCACGACCGCGCCCACGGCGCTGGTCGGGGATCACCACGACCGGTGCGAGTGGGTCAAGGGCCACTGGGAGAAGAAGTGGGTCAAGGGTCACTGGGAGAAGAAGGTCCAGTACACCAAGACCTGGCACAAGGGCCACTATGACAAGCACGGCTCGTGGCACAAGGGCTACTGGGACTACGACCGCCACTACACCTGGGTCTACGTCCACGGACACTGGCACTACTACTGGGTGAAGGGCCACTGGGACTGCCACCACAAGTGACCGCACAGCCCGCGTGCAGCCCGCCGGCCACAGCCGGCGGGCTGCACGACCAATCCGTGGGGCCCGCGGGAACGGATTACGTCTGGACATGTCCCGACGGTGGAGGTCCTCGGTGAAACAAGCTGTACATATCGTCACCGTGTTCGCGCCGACCAACGACGCCTTCGCGAAGATCCCCAAGGCCACCCTTGACAAGGTCCAGGCGCCCCGCCGGTTTCAGTTGGTGCGGTCGGACCAGCCGGCCGGGAGGTCGCCGGGGGCGACGGAGATGACGGAGTCGTCGTCGGTGCCGACGTACTCGAAGAAGGTGATCTTCGCGAACTCGGGGACGACGTAGATCGGGTAGGTGGGCCCTTGGTCGCGGTAGCGGCGCATGTCGTCCAGGTGGTCGTTCTGGAAGCAGACGGTGCGCTCCCCGTGCTCCTCGACCCAGTGCGGGAAGAAGATCACACCGTGCAGTCGCCGCTTGCCGGGCATGACGTCGACCGCGACGGAAGTGCCGGTGGGCTCGTTCCAGGAGACCTTGAAGTTGTCGTCGTCCAACTGGACGAGGTCGACCCGCTGGTCCTTGACCCAGCGGCCGCCGACCATCCCGGAGTGGATCCGGTAGTCGATCGTGTGGTCGTTCTTCACGTACATCTCGTACTGCCAGCCGTTGGCGTAGGTGTAGATGAAGCGGTGGCCGACGATCTTGGACAGGTCCTGCGGGGGGACGGGCTGCTCGACGGTGGTCCGGAAGGCACCGTTGCCGGTGGTGCCGTGGTCTGTCATGGGTGACCTCCTTGGACGGTGCTTGCCGGTGCCGTGCGGCCGGCTACTTCATTGTTCGGCCGCCTCGTCGGCCCGCTGCGCCGGGCCCTCCTGCGTACCCGGCGCACTGCCGACCTTGCGTCCTCCCTGATCTCCCCGAAGCCCCGATCGGACACCTCCGGACGCTCGCCGAAGCCGCACCGTCCGCCTCGCCGCCTCACCTGCATCGCGCCCTGGCCGATCGGAGCCCGGACAACCGCGAAGCGATCGAACACGCCGTACCCGCCCTCGCCGAGCTGCTCAACGCTCAGCCGTCCTGCCTCTCCGCCGTGAACTCGCTGATCAGGGCGTGTGGTGTGTCGTCGCCGAACATGATGGCGTAGAGCTCCGTGCCCTCGTCGGCCGTTTCGGCGCTGCGGGGGAACATGGCGCGTTCGTACTCGGTGAGCGCGGTCTCGATGTCGTCGGGGTGGGCCGCGAGGGCCTGGGCGAGCTCCGCGCCGTCGAACATGGCGAGGTTGGCGCCCTCGCCGTTCGGGGCGGCGACGTGGGCGGCGTCGCCGATCAGCGTCACTCCCGGTACCCGCTCCCACCGGTGCTCCACGGGCAGGGCGGAGAGGTGACGCAGCACCGGGGCGGTGTCGGCGTCGGTGATCAGCGCGGTGAGTTCCGGTGCCCAGCCGTCGAACTCCCGCGCGATCCGGGCGATGGCCGCGGCCGAGTCGGTGAAGTCGATGTCCGCGAACCAGTCCTGCGGCTGCCTGAGCATCACGTACGTGTGCAGGTTGCCGCCCCGCTCCCGGTGCGTCACGAAGCCCTTGCCCGGTGCGAGCACGAACAGCGCCCCGCCGCCGACCACCTTCGCGCTGGCCGGGTGCCGGGTGTCGGAGTCGTGCAGGTACACCTCGACGCAGGACATGCCGGTGTACTCGGGGGTCGCGGCGGAGAGCAGCGGCCGTACCCGTGACCACGCGCCGTCCGCGCCGACCAGCAGATCGGTGACGACCGAGGTGCCGTCGGCGAAGGTCACCTCGTGGCGGCCCTCGCCGAGCGCACGGGTGCCGCTGACCTTGTGGTCCCAGCGGACCGTGCCGGGCGGCAGCGAGTCCAGCAGGACCCGCCGCAGCTCGCCGCGCTGCACCTCGGGGCGGCCGCCGGTGCCGTCGTCGGGGTGGTCGAACAGGACCGTCCCGTCCCGGTCGACCAGCCGCGTCGCCTCGCGGCCCGCCAGGATCAGGCCGCGGAACTCGTCCATCAGGCCGGCCGCCTGGAGGGCCAACTGCCCGTTGTACTCGTGTATGTCGAGCATCCCGCCCTGGGAACGCGCCGTCGGAGAGGACTCCGCCTCGTAGACGGTGGAAGGGATGCCGTGGACGTGCAGGACGCGGGCGAGCGTGAGGCCGCCGAGTCCGGCGCCGATGATCGTGACGTGGGTGGTGGTCATGGTGACTCCTTGAGGGGCGGGCGTGTGGGGCGGTCGGTGGGTCACCGGCCGTCTCCAGAAAGGTTCCGGGGCCCCGTCGACAAGCCGCCGACACCTGACCGACAGTCCCGACAGATCACCGACACACGGCAGCGGCCCCCCTCCCCGCACTGATGCCGACCAGTCGGTATGGACATCCCCGCCCCCGCCCGGTACAGATGCAGTCATGCGTATTTCCGTGACGATCTTCCTCACCGACGAGACCATCACCCCGACCCGGCTCGCCCGTGAGCTGGAGGCGCGGGGCTTCGCCGGGCTGTATCTGCCCGAGCACACCCACATCCCCGTCGAGCGGGTCACCCCCTACCCGGCGGGCGGCGAACTGCCGCGCGAGTACGGCCGTACCCTCGACCCCTTCGTCGCGCTCGGCCAGGCCGCCGCCGTCACCGATCGGCTCGGTCTCGGCACCGGCATCACGCTCGTCGCCCAGCACGACCCGATCGACCTGGCCAAGCAGATCGCCACCCTCGACCACCTCTCCGGCGGCCGCTTCACGCTCGGGCTCGGCTTCGGGTGGAACGTCGAGGAAGCCGCCGACCACGGCGTCGAGTGGCGGACCCGGCGTGAGCTCGTCCGGGACCGGATGGCGCTCATGCACGCCCTCTGGGCGGACGAACCGACCGCCTACGACGGGGAGTTCGGGAGTGTCAGGGCCAGTCACGCCTTCCCCAAGCCCGTCCAGAAGCGGACCCTGGTGGGCGGCGCCGCCGGGCCCAAGCTGTTCTCCCACATCTGCGAGTACGCCGACGGCTGGCTGCCCATCGGCGGACGCGGCCTGAGCGAGTCCCTGCCCGTGCTGCGCACCGCCTGGGCCGACGCGGGCCGCGACCCGGCGGCGCTGCAGGTGGTGCCGTACGCCGTCTTCCCGAACCCCGGCAAACTCGCGCACTACGCCGAGCTCGGCATCGAGGAGGTCGTGGTGCAGTTGCCGCCGGCCGGGGAGGGCGAGGTGCTGAAGGCGCTCGACGAGTATGACCGTTATGTCCAGGACGGCATGGGTGATGTGTGACGTCACCCACCTCGGGGCAGAGCCCTCGCCCTGATCACCCCGCTCGTATGCTCGAAGGATGACGACCTCCGCGACCTCCGGAACCGGCCCCACCGACCGCCCCGGCGGTACCGGCCCCACCGAGAACTCCCTGCGTCGCGCTCTCAAACGTGCCCGGGACGGCGTCGCCCTCGACGTCTCCGAGGCCGCGGTGCTGCTCCAGGCCCGCGGCCCGGCCCTGGACGACCTCACCGCGTCCGCCGCCCGGGTCAGGGACGCGGGCCTCGCACAGGCGGGCCGCCCCGGTGTCATCACGTACTCGAAGAGCGTCTTCATCCCGCTGACCCGGCTGTGCCGGGACAAGTGCCACTACTGCACCTTCGTCACCGTCCCCGGCAAGCTCCGCCGCGCCGGGCACGGCATGTTCATGTCCCCCGACGAGGTCCTGGACGTGGCCCGCAAGGGCGCCGCGCTGGGCTGCAAGGAAGCCCTGATCACCCTCGGCGACAAGCCCGAGGACCGCTGGCCGGAGGCCAGGGAGTGGCTGGACGCGCACGGCTACGACGACACCATCGCCTACGTCCGGGCCATCTCCATCCGGATCCTGGAGGAGACGGGACTCCTCCCGCACCTCAACCCGGGCGTGCTGTCCTGGACCGACTTCCAGCGGCTGAAGCCGGTCGCGCCGAGCATGGGCATGATGCTGGAGACGACCGCGACCCGCCTGTGGTCCGAGCCCGGTGGCCCGCACCACGGCTCCCCGGACAAGGAGCCCGCCGTACGGCTGCGGGTCCTGGAGGACGCCGGGCGTTCGTCGGTGCCGTTCACGAGCGGCATCCTCATCGGGATCGGCGAGACGTACGAGGAGCGCGCCGAGTCGCTCTTCGCGCTCCGGCGCACGGCGCGGTCGTACCACAGCGTCCAGGAGCTGATCATCCAGAACTTCCGCGCCAAGCCGGACACCGCGATGCGCGGCATGCCGGACGCGGAACTCGACGAGCTGGTCGCCGCGGTCGCCGTCGCCCGCCTCATCATGGGCCCGGCCGCCAACATCCAGGCCCCGCCGAACCTCGTCGACAGCGAGTACGAGCGCCTGATCGGGGCGGGCATCGACGACTGGGGCGGGGTCAGCCCGCTCACCATCGACCACGTCAACCCCGAGCGTCCGTGGCCCCAGATCGAGGAGCTGACCGAGCGGTCCGCCGCGGCCGGCTTCGAGCTGCGGGAACGTCTGTGCGTGTACCCCGAGTTCGTCCAGCGCGGCGAGCCCTGGCTGGACCCGAGGCTGCGCCCGCACGTGGCGGCGCTGGCCGACCCGGAGACGGGCCTCGCGCGCCCCGACGCCCTCCCGAAGGGGCTGCCGTGGCAGGAGCCGGAGGAGGTGTTCGTGGCCTCCGGGCGTACGGATCTGCACGCCTCCATCGACACCGAGGGCCGTACGTCCGACCGCCGCGACGACTTCGACGAGGTCTACGGCGACTGGGGCGCCCTGCGTGAGGCGGCCGCCCCCGGCATGGTGCCCGAGCGCATCGACACGGACGTACGCGAGGCGCTGCGGACAGCCGCCGACGACCCCACGAAGCTGACCGACGACGAGGCCCTCGCGCTGCTGCACGCCGACGGGCCTGCCCTGGACGCGCTCACCCGGATCGCCGACGACGTCCGCAAGTCGGTGGCCGGCGACGACGTCACGTACATCGTCACCCGGAACATCAACTTCACCAACGTCTGCTACACCGGCTGCCGTTTCTGCGCCTTCGCCCAGCGGCGCACCGACGCCGACGCCTACACGCTCTCCCTGGACCAGGTGGCCGACCGCGCCCAACAGGCCTGGGAGGTCGGCGCGGTGGAGGTCTGCATGCAGGGCGGGATCCACCCGGACCTGCCCGGCACGGCGTACTTCGACATCGCCAAGGCGGTGAAGGAGCGGGTCCCCGGCATGCATGTGCACGCCTTCTCGCCGATGGAGGTCGTCAACGGCGCGACCAGGACCGGTCTTTCGATCCGGGAGTGGCTGACCGCGGCCAAGGAGGCCGGCCTCGACTCCATACCCGGCACGGCCGCCGAGATCCTCGACGACGAGGTCCGCTGGGTGCTGACCAAGGGCAAGCTGCCGACGGCGACCTGGATCGAGGTGATCGAGACGGCGCACGAGGTCGGCCTCCGGTCCTCCTCGACGATGATGTACGGCCATGTCGACCAGCCCCGCCACTGGCTGGGCCACCTGCGTACCCTGGCGGGCATCCAGCAACGCACCGGCGGCTTCACGGAGTTCGTGACGCTCCCCTTCATCCACACCAACGCCCCGGTGTACCTGGCCGGCATCGCCCGCCCCGGCCCGTCCATGCGGGACAACCGGGCGGTCACGGCGATGGCCAGGCTGCTCCTGCACCCGTACATCCCGAACATCCAGACCAGCTGGGTCAAGCTCGGCACCGAGGGCGCGGCCGAGATGCTCCGCTCCGGCGCGAACGACCTCGGCGGCACCCTCATGGAGGAGACGATCTCGCGGATGGCGGGATCGTCGTACGGCTCCTACAAGTCGGTGAAGGACCTGATCGCGGTGGCGGAGGCGGCGGGCCGTCCAGCCCGCCCGCGCACCACGCTGTACGGCGAGGTGCCGCAGGAGCGGCAGAAGGCGGCGCGGGTCTCCGACGGGCATCTGCCGGAGCTGCTGCCGGTGCTGGACTGAGAGCCGGGCCCTCGGCTGGGGGGCGGCTGGGGGGACAGGCGTCGAGACGGGGGCCGGTACGATGATCCGACCCCCGTTCGACGGGGATCCTTAGCCGAGGAGATGCGTGCCGTGCCAGCCCCGAAGGTCTGGGTGACGGGTCTGACCGTGGGGGCGATCGCCGCCGTCGTCGCCCTGGCCGTACAGGCCGACAAGGGAACCAAGCCGACCGCGGCCGCCACCGCCAGGCCCAGCGTGTCGGCCTCTCCGCGCGCGTCCGCGCAACCCGAGCCGTCGGCGACCGCGGTCCCGGACGGCTCCGGCACCGGCCGCCGGATCGTCTACTCGCTCGGAGAGAAGCGGGTGTGGCTCATCGACGCGAGCGAGGCGGCCCGGCGGACCTTCGCCGTCTGGCCGGGGGCGGTCGACCCCGCCCCCGGTACCTACGCCGTCTCGCTGCGCCGGGGAGACCCGACGACCGGATCCGACGGCGTGCGGATCGAGCACATCGTGTACTTCACCGCCGTGGACGGCGTGAACGTCGCCTTCTCCAACGCGGTGGACGGCTCCTCGCCCCCGCCCGCGAACGGCACCCGGACCGGCGGCATCCGCATGAAGGCGGCGGACGGGTCGGCCCTGTGGACGTTCGGCGAGACGGGGACGAAGGTCGTCGTCGTCAACTAGCGCTACGGTCGGGCAGGTTGACCACCAGCAGGACGACCCCGCTCAGCACGAACACCCGCAGCGCCGCGTCCAGGCCGTTCCAGGTGTCCGACTGCCACATGGAGAACCACTCCCCGCCGATCGCGATGAACCCGGCGCCGAACAGCAGCATGAGCATGAGCAGACCGTAGGTGGAGAACCGCCGGGCCGCCTGGTCGTCCCGGCGCACCCACAGCCAGGTGCCGTAGATCAGTACGAGCGCCGCGAGTGTCTCCCAGACGATGATCGCGACGTACGCCGTGTTCTGAAGTCCCTTGCTGGTGATGGCTCTCCACATCAGATCGTCGTCCTTGAACGTCGTATCCATGGCGAGAACATGCTGCACGAACGCCTGGTTCGTCCCGAAGTCCGTGATGTTCCCGAACGCGACGAGCGCTATGTACAGCGCGACGCTCGCGGTGAGGAGAGTGGCGGAGAGGTGGAGTGCGCTGCGTGTGGTGCGTGGGGGTGTCGATGCCATGGGGGCCATCTTCCCTGTGCGGGGCGGCGTGATCCAGATCGGTTGCGCCAGAATGAGAGGCGGACGGGCCGCTACGAGGGGACGAACGCATGACGCAGGCGGAGCCCTCGGCGCAGGAGCTGATCCAGCGCCGCACCCGGGCCGGTTTCGTGGGCCGCGAGGCCGAACGGACCGCCTTCCTCCGCAACTTCGACATCCCGCCCGGAGACCCCCGGCACCGCTTCCGCTTCCACGTCCACGGCAGCGCGGGCATCGGAAAGACCTCCCTGGTCCAGGAGTTGGCGCAGCTCGCCCGCGAACGCGGAGCGCTCACGGCCTACGTCGACGACGGCATCGGCAGCGTCCCGGAGGCCATGGAGACGCTGTGCCGCGAATTCGCCGACCAGGGACGGAGGTTGAAGGATCTGGAACGGCGCCTCGCCACCTGGCGGGACCGGCGGCGCGAGGCGGAGGCCGCCCTCGCCGCCCTCGCCCCGGAGTCCGCGCCCCAGACGGCGTCGGCCGGAAGCAGGATCGCCGTGGACCTCGGCCTGGGTGCCCTGGAAACAGCCCTGCCCGGCGTCGGACTCGTCACCCGCGCCCTTCCCGCCGACCGGCTCGCCCAGGGGGCCGACCGGCTGCGGGCCGGCCTCGGCGCCCGCTTCCGCAACCTCGACGACGTCGACCTGGTGCTCAGCCCGGAGCGGGCCCTCACCCCGGTGCTGCTCGCCGAACTGCGGGCCGCCGCCTCCGCCGTACCGTGGATCGTCCTGTTCTTCGACACCTACGAGCGCACCGGCCCCTTCCTCGACCCGTGGCTGTACGACGTCCTGACCAAGCCGCGTGAGCACGGCCGGCTGCCCGCCGCCGTCGTCGTGGTCACCGCGGGCCAGCGCCCCCTGGACACCGCCCACTGGGGCGGCCTGGACACGGTGGCGGAGCTGCCGCTCGCCCCCTTCACCGAGGCCGAGGCGCGCCGCCTGCTCGCCGCGCGGGGCGTCGTGGCCGAACCGGTCGTCGAGGAGGTGCTGCGCCTGACGGGCGGCCTTCCCGTCCTCGTGTCGACCCTCGCGGCCCGACGCCCCGACGGCCCGGACGACGTGCTCGACCCGAGCACGACCGCGGTGCAACGCTTCCTGAAGCCGGAACCGGAGCCCCTGCGGAAGGTCGCCCGGGCCTGCGCGCTGCCCAGACGGCTGGACGCGGACGTCTTCCGGGTGCTCATCGCCGCCACGGAGGACGAACTGGACTCCCAGTACGCGTGGTTGACCGGACTGCCGTTCGTCACCCAGCGCGGCGAACGTCTCCAGTACCACGACGTCGTACGCGCCCAGATGCTCCGGATGGAACGGCGCCGGTCCCGCACCGAGTGGACGAGTCGGCACCGGCGGCTCGCGGAGGCGTTCGCCGAGTGGCGCGAGGACGCCGAATGCGGCCGGAGCGTCACGGAGCTGTGGTCCGACGAGGAGTGGTGCGAACTGCGCCTGGAGGAGGTCTACCACCTGCTCTGCGCCCGCCCGCCCGCGGCGCTCGCCGAGGCCCTGCGCGGCTTCGTCATGGCCTGCCGCCAGGACGAGGTCGTCGCCCGCCGCTGGGCGCGGATGCTGGAGGAGGCGGGCGACGCGGCGGACCACGCCGTACTGCGCGAGTGGGGACGGTCGTTGGGTGCCGCGCTCGCGGACGAGGAGAGCGGGACGACCGCGGCGGCGGACCTGCTCCTGGCCCGCCCCGGTCTCGACCCGGCCGGCCGGGCGGAGGCGCACGTGCTGCGCGGCCGGGAACTGCGCAGGCGCCAGGAGTACGGGCAGGCCCTGGAGGAGTACGACCGCGCGGTCGAGCTGGACCCGCTGCAGCCGCTGGCCCACTACGGCCGGGGCCTCACCCACCAGCTCCTGGAGGACTACCCGGCGGCACTGACCGCCCTCGACCGGGCCGTCGAACTGGCCCCCGACAACGGGTGGATCATCGCGGAGCGGGCCGAGACCCACCGCCTCGCGTCCCACCTCGAGCAAGCCGTCGTCGACTACACCCGTGCCGTCGCCCTCGACCCGACCGACGACGTCGCCCTGGCCGGGCGGGCGGTGTGCCGGCACGGCCTGGGCATGCTCGACGAGTCGCTCGCCGACTTCAACCGTGCGCTGAGCATCGATCCGGAGTACCTGTGGGCGCTGGTGCGCAGGGCCCGGCTGCATCGCGCGCGGGGTGACGTGGACAAGGCGTTCGCCGACCTGGACCGGGCGTACGAGCTGGCACCCGACCTGGCCTGGATCGCGTCGGAGCGCGGGGACGCGTACCGGATCGCGGGGCGGTACGAGGAGGCGGTGACGGAGCTGGGGCGCGCCGTGTCCCTGGAGCCGGGCTACGCGTCGGCACTGGCGAGCCGCGGCCAGGCCCTGTACGAACTCGGCCGGTACGACGAGGCGTCGGCCGCCTTCGACGGAGCCGTCCGGCTGATCCCCGACTACGCCTGGGCACTGGTGATGCGGTCCCGGGCGCGGCGCCGACTGGACGACGAGGAAGGAGCGCTGGCCGACCTGCGGCGGGCCGTGGAGGCGGAGCCGGGCGTCGACTGGATCGAGTGCGAACTGGGCCTGGCGCAACAGGGCGCGCACCGGTTCGCCGAGGCGGAGGCGAGCTTCCACCGCGTCCTGTCACGGGACCCGGACTACAAGATCGCCCTGGCCGGCCTGGCGGCGATCGTCCAGACCCGGAACTCCTACGAGGAAGCCCTCCACTACCTGGACCGCGCCGTGACCGCCGATCCGGAGTTCGCCTGGGCCTACGGCGAACGCGCCCGGGTGTGTCTGGCGATCGGCCGCACCGCACAGGCCCTGGCCGACCTGGACCGCTGCGTCGAGCTGGACCCCGGGACGACGCGGGAGCGCGCCGAGGCCGTGCGGCTGCTGCTGTGGTGCGGGCGGTGGGAGGAGGCGGAAGAGCGGTTGGCGGCGGCTCCTGCGGCTGAGCTGGACGACCTGCGCGCGGAACTCCACCGGCAGCACGGCGAGTGGGCCGGGGCGCGCGCTCTCGCCGAGCGCCTGCGCGAGAGGGACCCGGTCGACGGCGCCTTCCAGCTGGCCATGACGGTCCACCGCTCCGAAGGCCCCGAGGCAGCCGAACCCCTCTGGCGCGACCTCGCCCGACTGATCGATCAGGACCCCGGCATGGAGCCCGTGACACGGGCCCGGGCCCACTGCTTCCTGGGCTGCGCACTGGCCGACGGCCCGGCGGCGGACCGAGGCCTGTCCGAACTCCTCGCCCTCGACCCGGACTGGGACGACCTGGCCCGGCTGGCCGGCATCCTCACCGAGCTCCGCACCGCCCCTGGGACGGACCGGTCCTCCCGCACCGCGACCTGCCTCACGGCGGTGAGCGAGGCGAGGGACGCGATCCAGGCCCTGTGGCCGGGGAGCAGCTGAGGACAGGGGTCGCGGGCGGTCGGCAGCGTCTCCGCCTTTCGGTAAAAGAGGCGCATACCCACACGCCCCCTGAACCCCGCACCCCCCGTCGATTACAGTGCTGAGCGTCGTACATACGGACGGTCGCCACGGGAGGTCTTGGTGGGTGCGACAGCCGGGGCCGTCGTCTGGGGGCGTGCCGAGCAGCAGGACTTCCGGAGCCGGGTACGCGGCACGCTCCTCGGGGTGGCCGTGGGTGACGCGCTGGGTGCGCCGGTCGACGGACTCGGACTGGACGAGATCCGGGAGGCGTACGGCGCCGAGGGGCTCGTGGACCTCGCGTTCGGGTACGGCCGGCGCGGCGCCGTCACCCATCTCACCCAGCTCAGCCTGTTCACCGTGGACGGGCTCATACGCGCCCAGGTGCGCCGCGACACCGGCGCCTGGCATCCGCCCACCGATCTGCACCGGGCGTACCTGCGCTGGTTCGCCACCCAGCGGGACTGGGGACCCGACGAGCGGCGCAAGGAGGACGGCTGGCTGGCCCGGGAGGAGTGGCTGTACGCCCGCCGCGACCCGGCCCGGTCCCTGCTCATCGGGTTCGGCGACGACACCATGGGGACGCTGGAGTCGCCCAAGAACCCGAACGAGCTCGGGCCCGAGGCCACGGCCCGTTCCGCGCCCTTCGGGCTGCTCGTCGGATGGGAGCCGCAGCTCGTCGTACAGCTGGCCGTGGAGTGTGCCGCGCAGACCCACGGGCATCCCGTCGCCTATCTGTCGGCGGGCGCGTACGCCGTGATCGTGCACGCCCTGGCCCTCGGCGACAGTCTGGACGGGGCGGTGCAGCGGGCGCTCGCGCTGCTGGCGGCGCGGCCCGGGCACGAGCCGGTGTCGGACGCGCTCCAGCACGCGCTGGGTGCCGTACGGCAGGGGATGCCCACGCCGGCGCGGGTGGAGGAGCTCGCCGCCGACGGTTCGGCGGACGGGCTGCTGTCGGCCGCCGTGTACTGCGCGCTGGTCGGGGAGGACGTACGGCACGGTCTGTGTCTCGCCGTGAACCACGACGGCCCCTCCGCCGCGGCCGGTGCCCTCACCGGTGGTCTGCTGGGCGCCCTGCACGGCGAGACGGCCCTCCCGCCGGCCTGGCTGGCCGAGCTGGAGGGCCGTCCCACCCTGCTGGAACTCGCCGACGACTTCGCGATGGAGATGACCCAGGGACCCGCGCTGCACGGGCCCGGGGGTGCGTCGCCGGGGTGGCTGGTCCGCTATCCGAGGGCCTAGCTCCGCGGCTGGTCCTTCACCCCCGTACCGATCACGTCCTCCACACCACCCGCCGGGGTGGGGATCGCGACGGCCGCCGCCCCCTCTCCGTCCCCGTCGGTGTTGATCTTCTCGATGATCGCGAGGCGTTCCGGGGTGTCCTCGGGCTTGATGAAGCCGATGAGGATGTAGAGGACCAGGGAGACGGCCAGCGGGATCGAGACCTGGTACTGGAGCGGGACCCCGCCGTCGACGTTCCAGTTGATCGGGTAGTTGACCAGCCAGAAGGCGAGCAGACCCATCGACCAGCTGGTGAGCGCGGCGGTCGGTCCTGAGCGGCGGAACGGGCGGAGCAGGCCGAGCATCATCGGGATGGCCATCGGGCCCATGAGTCCGGCCACCCACTTGATCACGACGGTGATGATGTCCTTGAACGCGGGGGAGTTGACCTGGGTCGCCGCCGCCATCGACAGGCCGAGGAAGACGACGGTCGTGATGCGGGCGACCCTGAGACCCTGCCCCTGGTTCCAGCTGCGCGCCCTGCGCCACACCACCGGTGCGCAGTCCCGGGTGAAGACGGCCGCGATCGCGTTGGCGTCGGAGGAGCACATGGCCATGGTGTGCGAGAAGAAGCCGACGATGACCAGGCCCAACAGGCCGTGCGGCAGGAGCTGTTCGGTCATCAGGCCGTAGGAGTCGGAGCCGTCGGGCTTCTGCGAGTGGACAAGCAGCGGCGACATCCACATGGGGAAGAAGAGGACGACCGGCCACACCAGCCACAGGATCGCCGACAGCCGTGCCGAGCGCTCGGCCTGGTGCGCGTTGGCCGTGGCCATGTAGCGCTGGGCCTGGTTGAGCATGCCGCCGTTGTACTCGAAGAGCTTGATGAAGAGGAAGGCGAGCAGGAAGACCGTTCCGTACGGCCCCACCAGGGGCTCTCCGTGGCCCTGGAGCTCCGGCTCGTCCCAGGCGCCGAAGAAGCCGATGCCCTTGTCGTTGAGTTTGAGGACGACGGCGACGAACATCGCGACACCGGCGAGGAGTTGGATGACGAACTGCCCCAACTCGGTGAGCGCGTCGGCCCACAGACCGCCGATCGTGCAGTAGACGGCCGTGATGGCGCCGGTGATCAGGATGCCCTGGTTGAGCGAGATCCCGGTGAAGACCGACAACAGGGTCGCGATGGCGGCCCACTTGGCGCCGACGTCCACGATCTTCAGCAGCATCCCCGACCAGGCCAGCGCCTGCTGGGTCTTGAGGTCGTAGCGGTTCTTCAAGTACTCCAGCGGGGAAGCCACATGGAGCCGTGAGCGCAGCCGGTTGATGCGCGGCGCGAACAGTTTCGAGCCGATCGCGATGCCGAGGGCGATGGGGAAGGACCAGGTGACGAAGGAGGTGACGCCGTAGGTGTAGGCGATGCCCGCGTACCCGGTGAACATCACCGCGCTGTAGCCCGACATGTGGTGCGAGATGCCGGAGAGCCACCAGGGCATCTTGCCGCCGGCGGTGAAGAAGTCGCTGACGTCGTCCACGCGTTTGTGCGACCAGACGCCGATCGCGACCATCACGCCGAAATAGCCGATGAGCACGGCCCAGTCGAGACCGTTCATATGCGCCCTCCCAGGGATCAGCCCGGCGCTCATCGTGGGCGCCACCGCGTGGACACGACAAGCTGGTGTAGGGTCAAGGGGAGGTAAAAGTATTCGAGATGATGTCCTGCGTTCATCTACATGAACTCACCGCATCAGCTCCCCGGCGTTGACCAGCAACGACTGTCCGGTGATCGCGCGCGCCCGGTCCGAGGCCAGGAACACCGTCGCGTCCGCCACGTCCCCGTCCGTCGCGAGCTCGGGCAGCGCCATCCGGTCGGTGAGCCGCTTCAGCACCTCCGCCTCCGGCACCTTCTCCGTATGAGCCGTGAACTGCACGTACGCCTGCACCGGAGGCCCCCACATCCAGCCCGGCAGCACGGTGTTGACCCGGATCCGGTCCGGCCCGAGCTCCCGCGCCAGCGAGTACATCGCGCTGGTCAGCGCCCCCTTCGAGGCGGCGTACGCGGCCTGGCGCACCTGCGAGGGGGCGGCCACGGCCGACTGCGTCCCGACGAACACGACCGACCCTCCACCGGCCGCCCTCATTCCCGCCAGGCACGCCCGGGTCATCCGCAGCGATCCCAGCAGGTTCACGTCGATGACCGACTGCCAGGTCGCGAAGTCCGCGTCCTCCAGCCCGCCGAAGTAGCTGTCCCACGCGGCCACCTGCACCACCGCGTCCAGCCGCCCGAACCGCTCCAGCGCCAACTCCGCGAGCGCCGCGCACTGTCGCTCGTCGGTGATGTCCGTCGAGCGGTACGCGGTGTGCGCCCCGTCCGGATCGATCTCGGCGGCGCTCTTGGCGAGGTTCGCCTCGGTCCGCGCCCCCAGCACGGCGTTCCCGCCGTCCCGTACGACGGCCGCCGCGACCTGGTGACCCAGCCCGGCCCCGACTCCCGACACGACGACGGTCTTCCCGGAGAGAAGTGACATACCGGCGGCCTCCCTGATTCCTGCCTGGTTCCTGGCTCTGGCGCATTATCTGACGGGGCGTCAGAGTATGGGCGAGCGCTGGAGGAGGGAAGGTCCCATGTCAGAAGAGACCCGCAGCGAGACGTACGCCGAACTGGCCGCCACCGGACCCTACGGAGTCCGCCCCGGCCACGCGCTGATCACCATGGTCGAACCGCATCCCGGCCACGAGTACGCCTACAACCGCTGGTACGAGGACGACCACTACTACGCCGGCGCGATGGCCATGCCCTGGATGTTCGCCGGCCGCCGCTGGGTGGCCACCCGGGACCTGCAACTCCTGCGCGTCCCGGAGAAGTCGGCGGTGGCCCAGCCGGTGACGGCCGGCTGCTATCTCTCCACCTACTGGGTCACCGACGGCCGCTACGACGACCACATGCGGTGGACGGTGGCCATCAACAAGCGCCTGAACCGAGACGCCCGCGTCTACCGCGACCGCACCCACGTCTTCACCGCGTTCCAGGACCACGAGTCCACGGTCTACCGCGACGGAGCGGCGGGCCCGAGGGACTTCCACGCCCTGGACCACCCGTACGCCGGGCTGGTGCTGGAGGTCATCGACGCGGAATCCCCGGAGCAGCGGGCCGAGTTGCTGGAGTGGCTGGTCTCCCGCCACCTGCCGAAGCGGCTGGCGGGCTCACCGGCGGCGATGGTGACCGTGTTCCGCCCGACCCCCTTGCCGGGCGACCGCATGACGTACGTGAAGCAGGTGGAGGGCGTGGACACCCGCCTGACCCTGCTCTGGTTCCTGGAGAGGGACCCGAGGGAGTGCTGGGACCCGTTCTTCACGAACCTGGAGGAGCCGGGCCAGGGCCGCCGCGAGCTACTGGCGCCCTTCATCCCGACAGTCCCGGGCACGGACACATACGTGGACCAGCTGCGGTAAGCCCCTTCAGGGGCGCGGGGCGGTGTCGATATGCGGCTCCGCCGCGTGGGCGCGACCAGCCCCCACCGGCCCGCAGCCGACGAACTACTTCAGCTCATCAGGACAGGGAGTTCCCCGCGGCACCGTATAGGGCGCCGCCAACCGATACGTCCCCGCCTTCGGCGCCAGCAACATCGTCCACTTGTCCCCGTCCGCATCCTCCGGCGTCTCCATCAGACACCCGTTGACGTTGTCGAAGACCTTCGGTTCCCCGTCCCCGCGGTTCTTCGACGCCTCCGTCTCCTGCGGAGCCTTCAGCTTCTTGCCCTCCGCGTCGACGATCGACAGCCACGGCGAGTACGGGATCCGGATCAGGATCCGCCCGGCCTTCTTCACCCGCATGGTCATCTCGCCCTGCGCGGCACGGTCCACGACCGTGTTCGGAGAGGCCAGCGGCGCCGGGTCGGTCACCTGGAACAGCTGCCAGTTCGCGTCGCCCCAGATCTGCCTCAGATACGGCATCCCGCGCTGGACCAGCTCCCGCTCCCGCTGGCCCCCGTCCCCGTCGGGCTCGTCCTTGGGCACGACCACGAAGTGCACGGCCCAGCGCTGGAGCCACTCGTGGTAGTTCGCGGAGTTCAGGGTGTCGTCGTAGAAGAGCGGGTTGCGCTCCATGTCGGCCTGCCGGTTCCAGCCCCGGGCGAGGTTGACGTACGGCGCGAGCGCGGACGCCTCGCGGTGGGAGGCGGCCGGTACGACCTCGACGCGGCCCTTCTCGGCGCCGACCTCCTGGAGCTCGTTGACGAGGGGGGCGAGTTCCCGCGCCCAGGACGCCGTGGGGGTGGTGTGGACGACATCGTCGACGGACTTGAAGCCGATCCACACGGTGAAGCCGGCGAAGGCGATGACGGTGGCGTACCACTTGCGGGAGCGCGGCACCGTGAACGGCAGCGCGGCCGCCAGGGCCACCCCCGCGAACAGCATCGACAGACGCGAGATGTTGGAGCCGATCTGGGAGCTCACCAGCCAGACCAGGACGACCGACAGGCTGTACACCCCGGCGGTGATCCGGACCGTCGTCCACTCGCGTGGGACGAGGAGGAAGACCAGGAGGCCGTACGCCAGCGGCAGCAGCACCGAGGCGATCTTCATCGGCTGGGTGCCGGCGAACGGGAAGAGCCAGGCGGACAGCGCCACGACGGCGGTGGGTGCGAGGCCCAGCGCCCAGGCGCCCGGGCGCCGTTTCTGCAGGAAGAGGGCGACCGCCACCAGGCCCACGAACAGCCCGGCGACGGGTGAGGCCATGGTCGCGAGGGCGGCGAGCGGGGCCGCGCACAGAGCCTTGGCCCAGCGTTTGTAGCGCCAGCGGTGCGGCCAGCAGAAGACGACGGCCACCGCGCCCAGCGCGAACATCGTGCCCAGGCCGAAGGTCACCCGGCCCGAGGCCGCGTTGCACAGGAAGGCGTACACGCCCGCCAGCGAGGCCCACAGCGGGTTCTTCACCGACCGGCTGCGGATCAGGACCAGGGTCAGCAACCCGGCCGAGACGGTCCCGGCCAGCATCATCGTCGTACGGACGCCGAGGACCGACATCAGGTACGGCGAGACGATGCTGTACGACACCGGGTGCATGCCGCCGTACCAGGCCAGGTTGTACGCGGAATCCGGGTGCCGGCCGACGAACTCGGCCCACGCGTCCTGCGCCGCGAGGTCCCCGCCACTGTTCGCGAACGTGAAGAACCAGACGATGTGGAGGACGCCGGAGAGCGCGGTCATGGAGAGGACGGGGTGGCGCAGCAGCCGCTCGCGCAGTGCGAGGAGAGCGGTCCGGATCCTGCCCCTCATGTCCTCGGGAGGGCTGCCGTGTCCGGTCTCAGGGTCTGCGGGCACGCGTATTCGCGGGCCGGTACCCGGGCCCGGGTCGGTGTCGTCGGCGCGTGTCGGCTCCGCAGTGGCCACCTGAAGGCACTCCCCGTGGTGTCCCGTCTTCATTTCCCGGCCGCGCCCCAGCGTCGACCTGCCCCGGTTCGTGACGCTAGCACGCGGCCCGCAGTCCGGAACCCCGGCGGGGTCCGGCCTGCGGGCCGCGTGCCGCGTCTGTCCCGTTTACGGATCAGCCGACGCGGGTCAGCTTGTCGGTGAATCCCGGTTCGGTCAGATCCTTCTGCAGGGTGACGGGGACCTTGACCGCGCCGCCCTCGCCGTCACCGACGGTGAGGCTGCCGACCTTGGTGCCGGCCTTCGCGGTGTGCGGTACGTCGTCGGCGGCGAAGGACAGCTTCACCTTGAAGCCGGCCCAGCCGACGGCGGTGACGTCCTTGGTCAGCACGACGGGGGTGTGACCGCCGAGCCCGTCGTCCACGTATCCGACGACGTCGCCCTTCTTGAGGATCTTCGCCGACTTCAGGGCGTCCTCTGCGGCGAGCAGCGCGACCTTGCTGACGTCGTTGACGGTCTTGATGATCGGCGCCTTGTGCTGGCCGAGGATCGCGCCGACGACGGTGACGGTCTCCCCGCCGACCTTTTTACGGGCGGCGAAGAGGAGGTTGCCGCCGGCGGCGCTGGTGGTGCCGGTCTTGATGCCGATGCCGGTGTAGGGGACCAGATAGTTGTAGTTGTACCACTTCTGTCCGGACGGATCGATCCACTGCCCCATGGACGTGATCTCCATCAGTGCCGGGATCTTCACCAGCTCGTTGCCGAGCTTCACCTGGTCCTCGGCGGTGGAGACGGTGCTCTCCTTCAGGCCCGAGGCATCGGTGTACGTCGTGTTCTTCATGCCGAGTTCCTTGGCGGTGTCGTTCATCTTCTTGATGAACGCCGCCTCGGAACCGGAGTCCCAGCGGGCGAGCAGCCGGGCGATGTTGTTGGCGGACGGGATCATGATCGCCGCGATCGCCTGCCGCTGGGTGAGGACGTCGCCGTTCTTGACGGTGTTGAGGGTGGACTCGCCCTGCTTGTTGTAGCCGCCCTCCTTCTCGGCGAGCGCGTCGACGGTGATCTTCGCGCCCTCCTCGCCGGACTTGAGGGGGTGGTCCTTCAGGACGATGTAGGCGGTCATGGCCTTGGCCACGGAGCCGATCGCGACGGGGGTCTGCTTACCGAAGTCGCCCATCGTGCCGATGCCGTTGACGTCCATCCAGCCCTGGCCCTGGGTGGGCCAGGGGAGGGTCGCCTTGCTGCCGTCGAAGGTGTAGGAGTCCTCGGCGGTGAGGCTGAGTGTGGGGTTCGGCAGCGGGCGTACGGACTGCACGATCGCAAACGCCACGACCAGGAGGATCAGGATCGGCGTCCAGATCTTGACCCGGCGGCCGAGGGTGCGCAGGGGGCTGGGCGGGGGCGGCGGAGTGTTGGTGAGCTCCGCGAGCAGGTCGAGGGGCGGCTTCGGCGGCAGGGGCTGCTGGGTGGTGCGCTCCGGGCCGACCTGGGGAACGGCGGCGGTCACGTCCGCCTTCGGCCGGGGCTCGTCGAGGGCCTTCAGCGCGACGAACCTGCTCGTCCGCTCGGCGTCGGCCTCCGGCTTGGGCGCGGGCTTGGGCTCCGGCTCCGCCTCGGGCTCCGGCTCGGCCTCGGGCGCCTTGCCGAGCTTCAGCATGGTGGTGGGCTGGTCCACGGCGGGCCGGGGGGCCTTGAAGACGGCGGTGGGCTGGTCGACGGGGGGCGCGTCGGCCGGCTCGTCGGGGGCGGGTCGCGCAGTGGCCGACTCGCCGGCGTCGGCAGGGGCTTCTGCGTCGCCCTCGCCCTCGCCCTCGCCAGCCGTGTCCGTGTCGGTGGCCGGGCTGGTTTCGTCCTCGGCGCCCTTGCCGGGACCGTCCCCGTCCGCCGTGGCCACCCACGCCGCCACCGCGTCCCGCAGCCGCGCGTCACCGCCCCCGGCCGGCTCGTCCCGCTCACCGGCCGCGCTGTCGGAGCTCTCGGCGGCACCGGAGTCACGGGACTCGTCGGCGGGGTCGGTCGTGTCGGGGGCGTCCGGGCTCTCGGCCGTACCGGAGTCCTCCGGGGTCTTCGCCGTGCCCGTGTCGTCCGAGCCTTCGGCTGCCTCGGAGTCCTCGGACCCCTCGGCCGTGGCCGTGTTGGCGTCCTCCGGGGTCTCAGCCGCACTGGAGCCCGGGCCCTCCGCCGTACCGGAGCCCTCAGCCGCGCCGGAGTCGTCCGAGCCCTCAGCCGCACCGGGGTCGTCCGGTGTCTCGGCCGTACCGGAGTCCTCGGACCCCTCGGCCGTGGCTGTGTCGTGCGAGTCGTCGGCCGTCCCGGAGTCGTCCGGTGCCTCTGCCGTGCCCGTGTCCTCCGGGGTCTCAGCCGCACCTGAGCCCGAGCCCTCAGCCGCACCTGAGCCCGAGCCCTCAGCCGTGCCGGAGTCGTCCGAGCCCTCGGCCGTGCCGGAGTCCTCCGGAGCCACCGCTGAGCCCCCGTCCTTCGATCCCTCCGCCGGCGAGGCCCCCTCGGCGGCCTCTGGGTGCTCCTCCGTGGCCGAAGGGGCGTCCTCGGGCTCCCCGGTGCCGGAACCGTCCGTTCCAGCCTCTGCGGGGCTCTCGGGGGCCTTCGGGAGGTCACGTACCGAGAAGACCCTCGTGGCCGTGTCGACGCCTCCGAGGGAGATCGACTCCCGTGCCACCGCGAGCCGGGGATCGGGGGCGGAACTCCTCGCCTCGGGAACCGGACTCGCGCTCCCCGACGTCGGTTCCGCCGACGACTCGCGCTGCTTCGACCTGTCGGGGGTCTCGCCCGCCACCGATGCCTCCTCCATGTGCCGCAGGTGATCGGTATCCGTCACCCTGCGCCTGCCGATCCATTGAATCGCCGCCCGGGCAGCCGCCACACCACGCTGTCCGAACCATGTACCAGTGTCCTGTGTGTGGCCCTGCTCCGAGCGGTAGACGAGAACGACATACCTACCGGTTCCACTACAAACAGGTCACGCACCCTCGACAGACCAATGTGAGAGGGGTCACCCTGTCTTTCATCCACGCGGGGAGGCATGGATGGGCAGGAGCCGCAGAACACTTCCGGAGGAGCTTCTGCTGCTGGCGTTGGACCCGACCACGGGTACCACCGCACAGCCGCAGTCGCTCGACCTCGGTCTGGCCGGAGCGCAGCTAGTGGAGCTGGCGTTGGCCGGACGGATAGCCCCAGACGGGGATCGTATCGCCGTGGTAGCCCCACGGCCGACAGGAGATCCGACTTTGGACTGCGCGTTGGAGTTGCTGCGAAGGCGTGGCGCTCCCGTGCGGGCAGTGAACTGGATCGGCGGGCCGCGCCTTGGGCTCCGCCAGACCTACCTCTCGCATCTGGAGCGGTGCGGCATGGTGCATGCCGTGGCGGGTCAGATGTGCGGGGTGTTGCCGACGACTCGGTACCAGGCGACGGACAACGAGATCAGCCGGGAGATCAAGGCCCGACTGGACTCGGCGATCCGCACCGGCGTACCGCCGGACCCGCGGACCGCGGCGCTCGCCGCCCTGGCACACGCGGTCGGCCTCGGCAAGCACCTGTATCCGGGCAACGAGGGACGTTCCTCGCGCTCCCGGCTGCGGGACCTGATCAGGCACGACCCGATGGGCGGACTCGTCGCGCACGCCGTGATGGACGTCCAGAACGGCGTGGCCGCACAGCCACGTCGCAGCCCGGCACCGGCCGGCCGTCAGGCCGCCCCCGGAGCCAGGCCCGCGCCGGAACCCGCTCGCGGCGTTCCGATGCAACCGCGCCGAGGACCCATGGCGCGCGCCGTGGCTCACTGAGCCGCAGTCCCACGGCACGCACCGCCGGCAGCACGACCGCACCACGCACGACCCGCACCACTCGCACCACGCACCACTCAGCCGCCGCACCGTCAGTCCCCAAAAGACCGGTCCGGGAGCCGCTGGTCCGCGCGGGGCAGTGGAACCGTACGTCCGTACCTCGGGCGTCGCAGGGTTCCGCCGCCCCGCGCGGCCGCATGTTCGGGCCCCGCCCGCACTCCACGGCACCGAATGGTCCCCGACTGACGTGTACGCAGCGCATATCCACCGTTTCCCAGCGGTAATAAGCACCTTGGTGGCAGTCTGCTCAACAGCAGATACGCAAAGTCAAGAACGAGGCACGCAGCCGGAGGTGCACGTCCCGTGGCGTCCAATGTCAATCCCACCGTCAGGCGGCGCCGGCTGGGCCAGGAGCTGCGCAGGCTCCGCGAGCTCAAGGGCATGACGGCCGAAGAGGTGGCGGAGCGGCTGCTCGTGTCGCAGTCGAAGATCAGCCGGCTGGAGAACGGCCGGCGCAGCATCAGCCAGCGCGACGTCCGCGACCTGTGCGGGGTGTACGAGGTCGAGGACCAGCGAGTCGTCGAGTCCTTGATGCAGATGGCCAAGGACTCGCGGCAGCAGGGCTGGTGGCACGCGTTCGGGGACATCCCGTACAGCGTCTACATCGGTCTGGAGACCGACGCCGAGTCGCTGCGCGTCTACGAACCCCAGATCATCACCGGCCTGCTCCAGACCCGGCCGTACGCCGAGGCCATCGTGCGCGGTGGCGCGCCGGAGGCGACGGAGACGGAGAACGACAAGCGCGTCGAGGTACGGCTGCGCAGGCAGAGCCGGGTCGCGGCCGAGCGGGATCCCCTGCGGCTGTGGGTGGTTCTGGACGAGGCGTCCCTGCGCCGGGTCGTCGGCAGCCGGCAGGTGATGCGCGAGCAGCTGGAGTACCTCGTGGAGATGTCCCAGCAGCCCCATATCACCGTGCAGGTACTGCCGTTCGACGTCGGCGCCCATCCGGGACTCAGCGGGCAGTACTCCATCCTGGAGTTCTCCGACGCGGCGGACTCCAGCGTCGTCTACATCGAGGGCGTCACCAGCGACCTGTACCTGGAGAAGGCACACGACGTGCAGAAGTACACCGTGATGTACGAGCACTTGAGGGCCCAGGCGCTCAACGTCGACCAGTCGCGTCAGCTCATCGAGGACATCGCCAAGGAGTACGCCCGGGAGTACGCCCGGTGAAGCGCTGCTGAGCCGCTTCCGGACAGGGCGGGCCGGATAGTACACCCCGGTCTCGTCCCTCTGGAAGAGTCCCTTGGAATATGCCGCCGTAAGAGTGAATGACTGCTCCGAAAGAGGAGGCCGGCGAGTAGCGTCGATCACGCCAACGATCAGTAAAGGTTGGCGTAATCCGAACACTGCGCATCTGGCTACGGAGCGAATATGGCAATTCGTCTGGGAACCCTGGACACATGGACGACCTCCACCTACACCAACGCCAACGGGGCGTGCCTGATGGTGAGGTCGACCGAAGAGGAAGCACTCGAACTCGGCGACACGAAGATTCCCGAGGGGCCGAAGCTGGCCTTCCCCGCCGAGGCCTGGAGTGCCTTCGTGGCCTCGGTCAAGGTGTGACACCACGCCACACCACTACAACTGCACACGCACCACCACAGAGCCCTCTCGACCAGATCGCCGTCCTTGCCGAGGGGGCTCGGCGCGTATCTGCGGTACTGGTCGCGCGGTTCCCCGCACCTCTTGAGCAGGTCCAGCCGTACCCACCCAGGGGCGCGGGGCTGTGACATCAGCGGCTCCGCCGCGGGGCGCGACCAGCCCCCACCGGAGCAGCAGCCGCGCTACTACGCCAGCGCACCCTCCACCGCAGCCACGACCTCGTCGGACTCCGGCTCCGTCTGCGGAGAGAAGCGAGCCACGACCGACCCGTCCCGCCCGATCAGGAACTTCTCGAAGTTCCAGCGGATGTCCCCGCTGTGCCCCTCCGCGTCGGCGAAGCCCACCAGCCGCTCGTACAGCGCGTGCCGCTCCTCGCCGTTCACCTCGACCTTCTCGGTCAGCGGGAAGGTCACGCCGTACGTCGCCGAGCAGAACTCCGCGATCTCCTCGGCGCTGCCGGGCTCCTGTCCGAGGAACTGGTTGCAGGGCACGCCGAGCACGGTGAAGCCGCGCTCCGCGTACCGCTCCTGCAGCTTCTCCAGCCCGTTGTACTGCGGGGTGAGCCCGCACTTGGAGGCCACGTTCACGATGAGGACGGCATTGCCGGCGTACTGCGCGAGGTCGGCGGAGCCGCCGGTGAGGGCCCCGATCTCGACGCCGAGGGGGGAGGAACCATCTGTAGTCGTCATGAGCGGATGCTAACCCCGCTCGGTGAATCCCCGTTTCCGACCCCCGAGCCGCCACCAGCACCTCTCCGGCCGCCGTCCGCACGTACAGCACCGACCTCCCGCCCCCCGCCGCTCCACCAGCCCCGCGTCCAGCAGCACCCGCAGATGTCGCCCCACCGACCCCAGCCCCTGCCCGGTCACGGCGACCACCGTCGGTGGCGCTGTCGGTGGTGGCCGTCCCCGTCACCGCGGCCTCGGTGGGCTTCGCCGTCGCCCTCCAGGGCCTCGGCGCGGTCCTCGCGGGCGCCCTGGCCCAACTGACCTCCCGGGCCCCGGCGATGACCCTGATGGGGGCCGCGTCGATCGCGGTGACCCTGACGCTCTTCGCGCTGGGCAGGCGTCACGGTCCGGACCACGTGGTCCCGGACCTCACCGAGCCCCGGCAGGCACGGAGTTGGAGGCGAGGCGGACCTTCTCCACGTCCTGCTCGCCGAACTCCTTCAGGTACGTCTCGAGCGCCGGCGGGTGATAGTCGGGGTCGCCCTCGCGGCGGCGCAGGACCGTGTCCGCCAGGAACTCGTTGCCGTCGAACAGGCCCTGCTTGTCCCGCACCTGTCCGATGGGGCGGTGCAGGGGCCGGAAGAGCCGGTAGAAGCCCTTCCGGGAGGGGACCCACGGGCCCATCGGGTCGGGCTGGACGGCGAAGTCGGCACACTCCTGCGGGCGCATGCTGTCCGGCCCGTCCGCGCTGAGGACCGCGGGGTCGAACTCCAGGCCGTACCGGGCGGCTTGTCGGACCATCCACAGGAGGGTGATGTCGGACAGGCCCGAGTCCTTCTCGCCGCCCCCGACGGAGAGATGCACCCCGGCGAACCACACCTGTCTCAGCTCCTGCTCCTCGGGGGCGCCCTTCTCCTTCTGCCACAGGGTCGGCGGGAACGCCGAGCGCTCCTCGTCGACGGCCAGGGCCTGGAAGGCGCCGTTCACCGACTTGCTGAGGGTGGTGTCGTGGAAGGCCCAGCGGTGGTTGAAGCGGTCGACGAGCGGCTGGAGGAACCTGGGCGCCGGAACCGGGATGCCCAGGGAGCCGACGGTGTCCCACACGCCCACGAAACGGATCTCCGTCTCGTACGCGTACGCCCCGCGGAACAGCGTCGCGGCCACGCTGGTCGGTTTGTCGGCGCGGCTGCGGTACAGCGCCCACGCCTCGTCGATCCGGTCGGCCTGTTCCGGGCGCAGGATGCCGCAGTTGCGCACCAGACCGGCCAGGCTGCGCGCGGTGAACGCGCCCCGGCTGAACCCGAACAGGTACAGGGAGTCCCCGGGTTCGTAGGTGTGGATCAGAAAGCGGTAGGCGTCGAGCACGTTGCGCGAGAGGCCCACCCCGAACGCCCCGCCCCGCAGCTTTTCCCTCCGGTTCGTGCCGACGCCGCTGTGGTAATACACCCGCTGTTCGGTTCCGACAGCGGAGCGTCGCCGTACGGCCAGGGCCACCTTGGCGACATTCGTCTTGCTCGGCTGGTCGGCGAGATTCCACGTCCCGTCGCAGCAGACCACCAGACGCTTGGCCATCTTGTGCCTCCTCTCCCTGTAGAGAGGACCCCGCGACTGCTCGGTAGATACAGCCAGTACCGCAGGGACCGCGCCGACCCGCAACTCGGCGCCCGGAAGCGGGTCGGCGGCGGGGCGCGTGGGTCAGGCCACGACCGTGAAGAGTCCCGTCCGCTCGCCCAGCCGGGACAGCGAGCTCTTGCCGGGGATGCCGTTGGCGTCGGCGCCGGTGTAGCCCAGGTGGCGCTGCCACTTGGCGTAGGCGGCGACGGTCGTGGAGCCGAAGGAGCCGTCCCCGGCGTGCGACTTGGCGAGATAGCCGAGTTCGACGAGGGCGGCCTCGGTGAGGTTGGTGCCGGTCAGATAGCTGATGTGGCCCTGCTTGGCCCCGGGATCGGTCTTCGCGGCCTTGACCAGCCGGGACAGGTCGACGCGGGGCTTGCCCGCAGGCTTCGTCGGCTCCGTCCTGCCGGGCCCCGCGGCCAGCTGCTTCTTCACGGCGGCCCGGAAGTCGTCCATGTCGAAGCTCGGGTCGATCTTCCCCGGCTGGCACTCCTTGTGCCCGGCGACGGACTTCTCGCTCCAGCCGTGTGCCCGGCAGATCGCCGCCGCCCACAGCACGGCCTGCCGGTACTGCGCCGCCGGGTAGGGGTCCCCGCCCTTGCCGCGGTTCTCGATCTCCAGGCCGTACAGACAGTCGTTGCCGTCCGCCTTCGCCACGTCGTCGTGCGGGAGCGGCTTCTCCGCACGGATCGCGTTCAGGACATCGATGTCGGCGTAACCGGCGTGGTTGGTACGGCCGTTGCCGATCATCCACAGTCCGGCGGTCTTGCCGAGCCAGGCGTGGCACAGCGGTCCCGGCAGGTCGGATCTGCCCTTGAAGCAGAGCTCCTTGTCGTCGTGACTGCCGGTGTGGTGGATCAGCACCCCGATGACGGGCCCGAAGGCCCTGCCCGAGGCGGCGTCGCGGTTGTGGGTCTTCCAGCCGGCGTGCTCGTGCACGGTGAGGCCCTCGGCCTTCAGTGCGGCGAGCATCTTCGCGGCGGACAGGGGAGTGGCCATCGCTGCGGTGTCCCTCCGGATGACGTACGGCGAAGGCGCGTCAAGTACGCGGCGGATCTTGTGAGTTGACGCGCGCAGGGCATTCGGTGGGACGTGCTCGCCCCACTCGCCGCACATGATTGCGCCAATGCCGGGCCCTCACGGGGAAATCGCGGCATTGACAGCCGAACGGAGTCGCGGGCGCGCGGTGTTTCGGTGATCCGCGTTCGGCGCGGCGGCCCAAGGGGAACGACCGCCGCGCCGAGGCCGGTTCACCGCGGCTGGAATGCCGGGCCGGACTGCTGTGGCCGGACTGCCGTGGCCGGACTGCTGTGATGGTGGCTCAGCCCGGTGCCACCGCGCGGCCGGTCTGGGGCGAGATCATGCCCGAGCACAGCCCCTTGGCGGCCAGTGTCTGTGCGATGCGCGGGATCGCCGCGCGGGTGTTTGCGGGCCAGTCGTGCATGAGGATGACCTGCCCGTTGGTGAGCCGGCCGACGGCCGCGACGATCGCGTCGGTACTGGCGTTGTTCCAGTCCTGTGAGTCGACGTTCCAGATGATCTCGGTCAGCCCGTACTTGGCCTCCACGGCCTTCACCGTCGAGTTGGTCTCGCCGTACGGCGGCCGGAACAGCCTCGGTGTGCCACCACCGGCGTTCGCGATCGCCTGCTGGGTGCGGGAGATCTCCGAGTCGACGGTCGCCTGGCTCTGCTGGGTCAGATGCGGATGGGTGTAACTGTGGTTGCCGACCCACATCCCGGCGCTGACCTGGGCCCTGACGAGCGCCGGGTTGGCGGCGGCGTTCTGGCCGGTGTTGAACATGGTGGCCCTGAGGCCGTACTGCTTCAGGGAGTTGAGCAGGGTGGTGGTGCCGCTGCCCGGGCCGTCGTCGAAGGTCAGGCCGACGTATCCGGAGCAGGCGGCGGCCTGCGCGGGGGCAGCGGAGGCGGGGACGGTGAGGGTGCCGGCGGCGGCGAGTGCGGCGGCGGCCAGTAACGGCAGGTGCGCCCGGGCCCTCATCACGCCACCGTGATGTTGGAGCTGCCGCTGCTCTGGTAACCCTCCGTGGCGAGGATCATGTAGTACTTGAAGTTGCCCATCGGCATGCCGGCCCGGCCCCACGCGTCGAAGTGGTTGCCGGTGGTGATGCTGCCGCCGGTCCGCCTCGACTGCCGCACGCTCCAGTACTGGTTGAAGGTCTTGGTGCCCTCCACGGACGGGGCGTTGTACCGCGTGGTCTGGTAGATGTCGTACGTGCCGCCGTCGCTGGTGACGGTGCCCTTGTACGTTCCGGTGGGCCGGTAGGTGCCCCAGTTGTCGACGATGTAGTACTCGACGAGCGGGTTCGAGGTCCAGCCGTAGAGGGCCAGGTAGGCGTTGCCGGACGGGTTGAAGCTGCCGGAGTAGTTCACGGTCCTGCGGGAGCCGTTGCTCCAGCCCTTGCCGGCCACGAAGTTGCCGGTGTTGCGCCAGGAGGTGCTGTAGTTCCCGCCGGAGTTCAGGGTCATGGAGACCGTGCCCTGGGCGTCCGTCCAGAACGAGTAGTAGTAGCCGTTGTTGGTCCCGGTCTGGTTCGTGGTGATGACCGTGGCCGCCTCGGCGGTGCCGGGCAGGGCCAGGGTGGCCCCGGTGGCGAGCAGGAGGCCGCAGACACTGCGGCGCGTCGGGTGTGCGGGTGTGTCAGTCATGCCCCACAGTTTTGGTCTGACCCTGTCAAGCGTCAACAGTTTCGGCAGATGTTTCGAATGCTTCGAGATCCCTCTCACCTGAGGAAATCACCGAAATCTTTCGGAAGATCACGGAGGCGGAAGATCGTAAATCCCCTTCATTCTTCGAATGTTTCGAATGCTTTCCGGAGAGTGTGCGATGCCAGTGGTCCATACTGTGGAAGGAGGGCGTGTCCGGCGCGGTCCGAGTCGGAGGGGGCAACCGATTTCGGAGGGGGACACAGCAAAGGCAAGGAGGTCATCCCACTCCTTGCCACTCTCAACGTATAGCGCACCGGGGGGCTTGCGGCAAGGCCCCGGTGCGGGCGCACACTTACCGGCCTGTTCGTCCCTCGTGGTCGTAGAAAATGACCTCACATCGGAGCTGCTGACTTGAATTCCCTGCCCACCCGCGTGTTCGACCTTCCCGAGCGCCTTGCCGCCAAGGCCGACCCGACGCTGATCGCCGCCGACGAGGAACACTTCGCGGCCATCGCGCAGTGCCTGGAAGAGACCATCGCCGAACTGTCCGCCACCCTCGCCGCCACCCTCCGGGCGCCCGGCGGCATCGGTCAGGAAGCCATGGACCGGGACACGGAGGTCCACCGCCTCGGCGCCCGGCTGCGCACCCTGCGCCGCTTCGGCCTGGACCTGTGTCTCGGGCACATGGTGGGCGCGGACGACTCCGACTCCGAGCCCGTGTACGTCGGACGGCTCGGCCTCACCGACAGCGAGGGCCGCAGGCTGCTCGTCGACTGGCGTTCCCCCGCGGCCGAGCCGTTCTTCGGGGCCACCCACGCCAACCCGATGGGGCTGGCGAGCCGCCGCAGGTACCGCTGGAAGAACGGCCGGATCGGCGACTACTGGGACGAGGTGTTCGCCCCCGACGGGTTCGCCGGACACCACGCCTCGCTCGACGACCAGTCCGCCTTCATCGCCAGCCTCGGCAGCGACCGCTCGGAACGGATGCGGGACGTCCTCGGCACCATCCAGGCCGACCAGGACGCCATCATCCGCGCGGGATCACGCGGCGCGCTGGTCGTCGACGGCGGCCCCGGCACCGGCAAGACCGTCGTCGCCCTGCACCGCTCGGCCTACCTCCTGCACTCCGACCCGCGACTCGGGCACCGCCGCGGCGGAGTGCTGTTCGTCGGCCCGCACCGGCCCTACCTGGCCTACGTCTCCGACGTCCTGCCCAGCCTCGGCGAGGAGGGCGTGCAGACCTGCGTCCTGAGGGACCTCGTGGCCGAGGGAGCCACGGCCGGGGTCGAGACGGACCCGGAGGTGGCCCGCCTGAAGTCGTCGGCGGACCTGGTGAAGGCGATCGAGAAGGCCGTCCGGTTCTACGAGGAGCCGCCCACCGAGGGCATGACCGTCACCACCCACTGGTCCGACATCCCGCTGACCGCCGCCGACTGGGCCGAGGCGTTCGACGCGGCGGAGGGCGCCCCGCACAACGACGCACGCGACCAGGTCTGGAACGAGCTGCTCACGATCCTGGTCGACCGGCACGACGGCGACGCCCCGGAGGCGCTGCTGCGCAAGTCCCTGCGCCAGAACCGCGACCTGCTCACCGCCTTCAACCGCGCGTGGCCGCTGCTGGAGGCGGCCGACCTTGTCTCGGACCTGTGGACGGTCCCGGCCTATCTGCGGATGTGCGCCCCCTGGCTGGACCGCGACGAGGTACGGGCGCTGCAGCGCGCGGACGGCCAGGCCTGGACGGTGTCCGACCTGCCGCTCCTGGACGCGGCACGGCAGCGGCTCGGCGACCCGGAGATCTCGCGCCGCAGACGCCGTAACGAGGCCACCGTAGCCGCCGAGCGCGAGCGCATGACCACGGTCGTGGAGAACCTGAGCGCGGTCGCCGACGACGAGTACGGCATGGGCCTGGTGACGATGCTCAAGGGCGAGGACTTCCACCACGCCCTGGTCGACGAGAGCGCCCTTCAGGTGAGTGACCCCGACCTGCTCGCCGGCCCCTTCGCCCATGTCGTCGTCGACGAGGCACAGGAACTGACCGACGCCGAGTGGCAGATGCTGCTGCTGCGCTGCCCGTCCCGCAGCTTCACCATCGTCGGCGACCGCGCCCAGGCGAGGCACGGCTTCACGGAGTCCTGGCAGGAGAGGCTGCGGCGGGTGGGTCTCGACCGCGTCGAAATGGCCTCCCTGAGCATCAACTACCGCACCCCGGAAGAGATCATGAAGGAGGCCGAGCCGGTCATCCGCGCCGCCCTCCCGGACGCCAACGTGCCCACGTCGATCCGCAGCACCGGCACCCCGGTCACCTACGGCTCGGTGACGGAACTGACCGCACTCCTGGACACCTGGCTCGGCACCCACCCCGAGGGCATCGCCTGCGTCATCGGAGCCCCCGACTTCGAGCCGTCTCCCCGGGTCCGCTCCCTGACCCCGGCCCTCTCCAAGGGCCTCGAGTTCGACCTGGTGATCCTCGTGGACCCGCAGAACTTCGGCGAGGGCGTCGAGGGGGCGGTGGACCGGTACGTGGCGATGACCAGGGCGACGCAACGGCTCGTGATGCTCACCAGCTCCTGAGTCGCAGCTCCTCGCCCTGCTTCGCCCCCTACCCCCTCACCGCCTTGTGCGGGGCGGACATGGCGTCGATGTAGCCGGCGTCGCCGTCGTCGATCGACTGGATCTGCAGGGAGTCCACGATCAGACCGATCTTCGCCATCTCGGTCTTGGAGGTGTCCAGGACCTCCGCGGCGAGCGTCTGCCGCTCGGTGACGATCTCCTCGACGGCCGGTCAGGACCGATATCGCACATCGACAGCGTCAGGAAGCGGGTCTTGCGAAAGAACGGGATCAACATCGCCTCGTCGGGAGCGGGGACGCGGTATCCGAACATGCTTGTACTTCTCAGTCGGCGTCGGCGGAGTCGCCGCCGAGCGCGTCCAATGGATCCACCCACTCGATGACGCCGACCTGTCGGCATCCACTTGATTCGATCACGAGCACGGTCGCGCCCATGGGCAGGGGATCCTCCGACCAGGCGAGGAACGTCTCGGAGCCGCCTCTGACCCGCACCAGGACCTCACGGGGGCCGGCGGATCCGCGCGTTCCGATGAGGACCTTCCCCGTGCAGCCGATCACGGCCCCGTCCTGCGGCATCACCGGCCGTCCTCCTGCTCCTGGCCCCAGGATTCCGACGATAGACCCACTCCGCCCGGGATTTACGAGGTGTGGGGCGCCGCTGTGCCGGCGCGCGTTCGGACTGCGCCGTACGAGCCGCCCCGAGGATGCGGAGCGCGCCGCCTCGAGAAGCTGCAGGCGCGGCCGGGTGGGCGTGCGCAGTCACCGGCCGGACGGCGCGGCACCGTCGGCCGGAGTGGGAGGCCGAAGGGGACGCGCCTGTGCCCGTGGGGCGACGCGTGCCCTCCCGGACGAGCCGGGAGCGGCGGCGCTCGCCTCCCTGAGCGTCACCGCACCCACCGGGCTTCGCCGGACAAGTCCTAGCGGGCGAGCGAGCCGTTCTGGGCGTCGGACGCGGACTGCCACGCCTGTACACCCGCTCGGGACGCCTCTTTGGCCTGCCGCCACTTCGCGGCCGCCTGCTGGGTCGGGGGCACGTCCATGTCACGGATCATGCGCCGGCCCGCCGTGAACACGGCCAAAGCCGCGACAGCCATGCCTGCGCTCGCCACCACGGCACCGGCCGCGGTGAGCACGACGCCGATCCTCACGAGCCGGGTGTCGATGTCGATCGTCCGAGGGGACTGCTGGTGGTGGTTCATGACTCCACCATCCAACGGAGGCAATCGCCTCGCATCCCGACCGACGGCTCACACCTGGACCGGGCCCGGGGTCAGCAGGACGACCGTGTCCCCCGGCCGGGGCAGTGGTGTGCTGCCTTCCGTCACCGGATCGAGGCGGCCGTCCCGGCGTACGAGGAACAGCAGATCGCTGCCGGGCGGTAGGGCTTTTGCGGCGGGCTGAGCGAGAACGGCCGCTCCCCGCGCGTACCGGTGAGCGAACGTCGGCCAGGTCAGGTCCGGACCGAACAAGACCTCGCCGCCGATGAACGGCGCCACCGCGCCGTGGCTGTCGGCCGGTGCGTTGAGGCGGTGGACCGTGCCCTCCACGCTGCCTCGCAGAAGCACCGCCGCCAGTGCGTTGAAGTCGTCCTCCGCGGTGAGGAAGTACACCGCCGTGATGCCCTCCAGCTCGGCGGCCTCACCCGTGGCGGCGCCCAGCAGCTCACCGGGAGCAAGTTCGACGCCCGCCTTCCGGATACGTTCGCGCTGTTCCTCTTCCCCCGCCCACATCAGCACTTCCAGCCCCGCTCTCTTCAAGGCCACACCCAGGTCGACCACCCAGGGGTCGCCGCCGACCAGCAAGGGCCGCGAGCGGGAGGGGCGCACGACGCCCAGGCGCCGGGCGACAGGCGAGGCGGTCAGGCCGTAGAGCGTCACCGTCGCGACGATGACCACGAACGTGGCCGGAAGGATCTTCGACGCACCGCCGATCCCTTTCGCCACCAGCCCGGCCGAGAACGTGGAAGCCGTGGCGGCCGCCACGATGCCGCGCGGCGCCATCCAGCCGATGAAGCCCCGCTCGCCGTGGGTCAGGTCGGTGCCGACGCTGGACGCGAGCGCCACCAGTGGCCTGACGACCAGGACCAGAAAGGCGGCGAGTCCGAGCGCGGGCAGCCACACATGGCGCAGCGAGTGCGGGGTGACGGTGGCCGAGATCGAGATGAAGAGCAGGCCGAGGATCAGACTGACCAGGGTCTCGAAGAAGGGCCGGCGCGCGGGTACGGACATGCTGGGGAGGTTGGCCACGGCCAGGCCCATCACCACGGCGGCGATGAGTCCCGTGTCGTCGCGCAGGACGTCGCAGAACGCCGCCACACCGATCACCGCGGCGAGCTGCGCCGTGGTGCCGAGAACCTCGCCGAGCCGCAGTACCCGGAACAGCACCCACAGCAGAGCCGCGCCGACCGCCCCCGCGGCCACTCCGATGCCCATGCTGCCGAGGAAGTGCTGCATCCCACCGCCGAGGTGGTGCGAGCTCGCCAGGATCGCGTGGAAGACCAGTGCCCCCAGCACGCCGCCGACCGGGTCGATGAGGGAGCCTTCCCAGACCAGGATGCGCTGGAGCCGGTCCTTCGGTCGTACGAAGCTGAGCAGCGGTCCGACGACCGTCGGCCCCGAGACCACGAGGATCGCCCCGAGCATGAGGGCCGCCCGTTCGGAGATGTCCAGCAGCGGCGCGGCGAGGAGCGTGCCGAGGAGCCCGGTGATCAGGACGCCGAACCAGAGCAGCCGTACGACGACGCTGCGGGTGTGGCCCTTCAGCCTCGCCAGGTCCAGCCCGAGGCCCGCGTCGTAGAGGATCACGGCGACGCTCAGCGACACCAGCGGTGAGAACGCCGCTCCCAGCAGTTGCTCGGGGTCGACTTCGTCGGTCAGCGCGCCGGCGGTGAAGCCGACCGGCAGCAGGACGATGAGGCCGGGGACGCGCAGGCGGTCGGCCAGGATCTGCGATCCGACGGCCAGCACCAGGATCATGCCCACACCGATGAGCACCTGGTTCGTCGTCACAAGTGGTCCTCTCGAGGCGTGGTGGCGGAACGAGTCGGTGCATGCCGTGTCGCAGGGGCAGCTGCCGTCACGTCTGCGGCGTCACCTGCTGCCCGCACGTCTGCTGCGACGGCCGATGCGGCGCCAGGCAGCCCGTTGGAATCTGATCATCAGTACGCCCACCAGGATCAGCAGCACGATGTTGAGCAGCAGCTGCACCAGGGATCCGCGCGCCTCGCTCCAGCTGGAGAACGCGCAGGAGACGCCGATGTCGGCGGCGGCCGGGATGGTGGTGACCGAGATGAAGACGCCGAGCAGCGCACTGGTCCTGGCCTGGGTCAGCGACATGATCCCGATGATGCCGGCCAGCACCGCGACGACGACGGAGAAGACGTTGGGGGCGTCGATCAGCGCGGAGACCGGCCTGAAGCCCTGCCCGAACGCCCGGGGTTGAAGGTCGAGGCCCCGGATCGCCCACGAGAACAGGAAGGTCACCAGGACGGCCAGCAGGAATCCCACGGTCAGGGCGATCAGGCCCTGCCGGACCCTGGTGCCGTTCCGGCGGTCGATGCCCAGCGCGACGCTGGTGATGGCGCCGTACTCCGGCCCCACGACCATCGCCGCGACGATCAGGATCTGGGAATTGGTGAGGATGCCCACGGCCCCGATGACGCCTGCGATGGTCAGGTAGACGTAGAAGCTCGGCAGGTAGGTGCCCTCGGCGCGCATGCGCGCTTCGACCTCCTCCCAGACCGGCGCGTGCGCGAGTGCCCCGAGTTGCCGCTGTTCCGCCGCGCCCGCGGCCTCGGAGAAGGCCATCTCGACCGGCTCGATGACGATGGATCCGCGACGGTCGAGTTCCAGCTCGCGCAAGCCGCGCAGCACGCTGTTGGCCGCGCCGGCCAGGACGTCGCACACGATCGCGTCGCCGTCGGGGTTGCGTGCCGGTTCGGGAAGGACGACCAGGTTGAAGACGAAGCGGTCGTCGGTCAGCAACCCCACGGCCCGGGAGGTGAGATCAGGAGGGCTCACCAGCCGGACGTGGATCATCTCCATGCTTCACGACCTCCATCGCTCGGCCGACGGGCCCGCCGAGGCGCCAGGGCACACGAGCACCGGGCTCCGCCTACGATCGGCCGACTCCAGCCAGTAACGCCCGGCGGGCGGGGGTCGGCAAGCCGGGTGCGGCGCTCGCCTCCCGCGCCACGGCCGATTCCGCGGTCGGCCACGTCTGCCGCGGACCGTTCCGACGCGCAAGGATCACCCGAGTGGCCGATAGTGGACGTAGGGGGGCTCCCCGAGATCTCGGAGCTGTCATGGACCGCTACCCTCCCATCGCCGAACACGGCCTGGTGGGCGACCTGCAGACGGCCGCGCTCGTCTCGTCGCAAGGCGTCGTGGACTGGTTCGCGGCTCCCCGGTTCGACTCGCCCAGCATCTTCGCCGCCCTGCTCGACCACGACGGCGGCGGGTACATGCGGCTGGCCCCCGAGCACCCCGACGCGGCCTGCAAGCAGCTCTACTACCCCGACACGGCCATTTTGGTGACCCGCTTCATGTCACCGGACGGGGTGGGCGAGGTGGTCGACTTCATGCCTCCCGACCTGACTCGTACCGCCACCGATCGTCACACCCTGATACGCCTCGTACGTGCCGTGCGAGGCACCGTCGACTTCACGCTCGAATGCCGGCCGCGCTTCGACTACGGCCGGGCCGGGCACCAGCTGGAACTCGACGGGAACAGCGGCCTCTTCCGGTCCCCAGGGATGGACGCGCACCTGCAGACCACCTTCCCGCTGGAGCGGGACGGCCAGGACGTACGCGGCAGGGTGAGGCTGAAGGCCGGCGAGTCGGGGGGCGCCGTGTTCACCGTCTGCGCGTCCGGTGGCCAGGCACCCTCGCCCCTCACCGTCGACGGGCTGACCGCGCAGCTCGACGACACCGGCCTCTTCTGGCAGAACTGGCTGCGCCAGTCCCGCTATCGCGGCCGCTGGCCCGAACTGGTCCACCGTTCCGTCATCACCCTCAAGCTCCTCACCTACGCACCCACCGGCGCCCTCATCGCGGCGGCCACCATGGGGCTGCCCGAGCAGGTGGGCGGAGAGCGCAACTGGGACTACCGGTTCACCTGGGTGCGCGACAGCGCGCTGTCCGTGCGCGCCATGCTGGACCTCGGTTTCGTCGAGGAGGCCACCGCCTTCCTCCACTGGCTGGTCGACAGGCTGCAGGAGCGCGAGGGGAAGGAAGAAGAGCCGCTGCAGACGATGTACCGGGTGGACGGCAACCCCGACCTGCCCGAGGAGACGCTCGAACACTTCGAGGGCTACCGCGGCTCCGCCCCTGTCCGCATCGGCAACGGAGCCGCCGACCAGCTCCAACTGGACATCTACGGTGAGGCCCTCTACGCCCTGTCCCAGGGCCGCGAGATCGCGCAGCAGGCCACCTACCGGGGATGGAAGACGATGGCCAGGACGCTGGACTGGCTCGCCGACCACTGGGACCGGCCGGACGAGGGTATCTGGGAGACCCGCGGCGGGCGCCAGGACTTCACCTACAGCCGCGTGATGTCCTGGGCCGCCTTCGACCACGGGCTGAGCCTGGCCGACCACTTCCGCAGGCCCGCCGACCTGGAGAAGTGGCGCGGCGCCAGGGACGCCGTCCTGGAGCAGGTCATGGAACGCGGCTGGAGCGATCAAGAGGGCGCCTTCGTCCAGCACTACGGCAGCGACGTCCTGGACGCTTCCCTGCTGCTCATGCCGAGGGTCCAGTTCATCGCCCCCAGGGACCCGGCCTGGCTCGCCACCCTCGACGCGATGGACCGCAAGCTCGTCTCCGACAGCCTCGTCTACCGCTACGACCCGGCGGCCTCGCCGGACGGGCTGCGCGGCTCGGAGGGCACTTTCAGTCTGTGCACGTTCCTCTACGTCGACGCGCTGGCCAGGGCAGGACGGCTGCCCCAAGCCCGGTACACCTTCGAGAAGATGCAGACGTACGCCAATCATGTCGGGCTGTTCGCCGAGGAGATCGGTCCGAGCGGGGAGCAACTGGGCAACTTCCCGCAGGCGTTCACCCACCTGTCGCTCATCATGGCGGCCACCACGCTCGACGAGGCGCTCGACGCCGAGCAAGGGCGCTGACCCGTGGCCACCCGGGCCCGTCCGGCACAAGCGCCACGGCTCACCGAGGACGAGTTCGACGTGCTGTACCGGCGCCTGCTCTCACGCTCCGCCTGGGCGTCGGGGGACCGGGGCGCTCTGGACGCGCTCACTCCTGCCCGGGTGGTGGCCGCCACCCAGGAGGTGCGGACCGGCCGCACGGTGACGCTCGCCGCGCCGGTGGAGACACGGCCCGGCCCGGACAATCCGGAGCCCGCGAGACACCGGATGAGCGGGTGGCCCGGCGAAGACGCCGCCGGCGGCCTGCACTTCGCGAGGGACAGCTTCGCGATGAACGTGCACGGTGACGCCGACAGCCATATCGACGCCCTGTGCCATGTGGTCTACGACGGCACCCTGCACGGCGGCGTGTCCGCGAGCAGCGTCACGGCGGACGGGGCCACCACGCTCTCCATCGAGGCGGCGCGCGACGGGATCGTCGGACGGGGCGTGCTGCTGGACATCCCGCGGCTGCGCGGCGTGCCGTGGCTCGAGCCGGGTGATCACGTGACCGCCGACGACCTCGCCGCGGCCGAGACGGCCCAACACCTCCGCGTGGGGGAGGGGGACATCCTCCTCGTCCGGGTGGGCCACCGCCGCCGCCGCGCCGAACTCGGTCCCTGGCACGCGGCACGTGAGCGTGCCGGGCTCCACCCGTCCGCGCTGGAGTTCCTCGCGGACCGGCGGATCGCCCTGCTCGGAGGCGACGGCAACAACGACACCGCCCCGAGTTCCACCGAGGGCGTCGAGTTCCCCGTGCATGTCCTGGCGGTGCATGCCATGGGCCTTCACCTGCTGGACTACCTGCAGTTCGAGGACCTGGCACCGGTCTGCGAGGCGGAGGGACGCTGGTCCTTCCTCTGCGTGATCGCCCCGCTGAGGCTGCCGGACGCCACCGGGTCACCGGTCAACCCGATCGCGGTCCTGTGATTCCGGTGCCCACGGTCGTGGTCGTCATGGGTGTCTCGGGTTCGGGCAAGTCCACCGTGGGACGACTGCTCGCCCAGCGGCTCGCGGTCCCCTTTCTGGAGGCGGACGACGTCCACCCGGCCGCGAACCGCGCCAAGATGGCCGGCGGCCACCCACTGGACGACGAGGATCGGCGCCCCTGGCTGTCGTCCATCGCCGACTGGATCCGGGACGAACTCGACGCGGGCCGGGGCGGGGTGGTGGCGTGTTCGGCCCTCAAGCACGAGTACCGGCGTCTGTTCCTCGGTGCGGGCGCGGGCGTGTGGTTCCTGTATCTGGAGCTCGACCAGGGGATGGCCGACCGACGGGTCGCGGGCCGTGCGGACCATTTCATGCCCGCCCGGCTGGTGGCCTCCCAGTACGCCACCCTCGAACCGCTGCGGCCGGACGAGCCCGGCCTGACCGTCGACGCGATGACCGACCCGCAGACCATCGTCGACCAGGCGGTGCGCGCCGTCCGGGAAACGGGGTGACCGGTCATGTTCGACTCCGTCCGGTCGCCGCCGCCCGACCCACCCGATAGTTTGGCAGTTGGCGATGAATGTCCTGATTGCGTGAGTGTCCGTCCGCAACAGCACAGCCCGCAGGCCCATCGGCGGGGGCTACGGCCAGGACATGCCGACGACTCCTAGAACGGGACCCCCTCATGGCTGACGACCAGCACTACGACGTCATCATCATCGGTACGGGAGCGGGCGGCGGTACGCTCGCCCACCGGCTGGCCCCACCGGCAAACGGGTCCTGATCCTGGAACGCGGCGGCTATCTGCCGCGGGAGCGGGACAACTGGGACTCCACCGCCGTCTTCGTCAAGGGCAAGTACCGCGCCCCCGAGTTCTGGTACGACAAGCACGGCAAGGAGTTCCCCCCGGAGGTCAACTACTACGTCGGCGGCAACACCAAGTTCTACGGCGCCGCGCTCTTCCGGCTCCGGCCCGAGGACTTCGGCGAACTGCGCCACCACGACGGCATCTCTCCGGCGTGGCCGATCCGCTACGAGGACCTGGAGCCGTACTACACCCAGGCCGAGCACCTCTACCTGGTGCACGGCCGCCACGGCGAGGACCCCACCGCGGGGCCGACCAGCGCGCAGTACGCCTACCCGCCGGTCGAGCACGAGGCGCGCATCCAGCAGCTCAGCGACGATCTGGGAAAGGCCGGCCTGCACCCCTTCCACCTGCCGATCGGCGTGAACCTCGCCCAGGACGAGCACGGCCTGGCCACCCACGACAGCGTCTGCATCCGCTGCGACCGGGTCGACGGCTTCCCCTGCCTGGTGGGCGCCAAGTCCGACGCGCAGGTGATCTGCGTCGACCCGGCCCTGACGTACGACAACGTCACGATGGTGACCGAGGCGAACGTGCGGCGCCTGGAGACCGACCCGACCGGACGCACCGTCACCGGGGTCGTCGCCGAACTCCGCAACGGAGTGACCGAACAGTTCAGCGCCGACATCGTGGTGGTCGCCGCCGGAGCGGTCAACTCCGCCGTTCTGCTGCTGCGTTCGGCCAACGACAAGCACCCCGGCGGCCTGGCCAACAGCTCGGACGTGGTGGGACGCCACTACATGCGTCACAACAACCTGGCGCTGATGGCGGTGTCGAAGGAACCGAACCCCACCAGATTCCAGAAGACCCTGGCGCTGAACGACTGGTACCTGGGCGCGGACGACTGGGAGTATCCGCTCGGCGGCATCCAGATGCTCGGCAAGTCGGACGCCGACCAGATCCACGGCGAGGCGCCGCGCTGGGCGGGGGCGGTCATGCCCGACATGCCCTTCGAGGTACTGGCTCACCACGCCGTCGACTTCTGGCTGTGCGGGGAGGACCTCCCCCTGCCCGAGAGCCGGGTCACCCTCGGCAAGGACGACGCCATCCACCTGTCTCTCGACGAGAAGAACAACATCGCCGGTCTCAAGCGCCTCCAGCACAAGCTCCGGGGGATGCTCGGGCACCTGGGCATGCACGAGCACCACCTGCTGGATCACAGCATCTATCTGCACAAGGGCATGCCGATCGGTGCCACCGCGCACCAGGCCGGCACCGTGCGGTTCGGCGACGACCCTCGCAGCTCGGCCCTCGACGTCAACTGCAAGGCCCACGACCTCGACAACCTCTACGTCGTGGACACCAGCTTCTTCCCCAGCATCGGCGCGGTGAACCCGTCACTGACGGCCATCGCCAACGCCCTGCGGGTGGGCGACCACATCGCCGCCCGGCTGAGCTGACGAGGGCTCCGTCGCCCGGTGAACCGGCTGAGCACCGCTACAGGTTGTCGCCGGGGGCCCGGGCGGCCCGGGTGTCGGCGTCGCTGAGCTCCTCCAGCTCACCCATCGTGTCGAGCCGGTAGAGGAGTACCAGCGCCGGACCGACCAACACGATCGCGACGGCCGTGACGATCACCAGCCAGCGCAGAGTATGGGCGGCCCCGGCCGCCTCGGCCACCGTCAGGGACTCGGGCAGCAGGTACGGCCGCTGCGCGCAGCCCCAGGCGCCGACGACCAGCGCGACGCTCGCCACCGAGGTATGGCGGGACCAGCCGTACGACCGGCGCCACACGAGCAGCACCGTGGCCAGACCGCAGACCGCGGCCAGAATGACCAACAGCAGTCCCAGGCCGCCGGTGAGGCCGTCCCAGACATACCGGGCGTCGTTGTGGGTGACAGGCAAGGCGATGAGTGCGAGGACGACCACCACGGCGAAGGCGATCAACACCCGCACCCGGAAGTAGTCGACAAGGTCGTCGGCGCCGAACCGCAGGGCGTCGGAACACAGGAAGACCGCTCCGAGGAACGCGGTGGCGGCGATGGCCAGCAGCCCCACGAGGACGGAGGTGCCGTTGGCCCAGGCGTCCGTGGAGGCGGTGGTGCCGGGCTTGACCCGGCCGGAGGCGATGCCACCGAGCACCGCCCCGAAGAAGAACGGCGTGAGCAGCGACGAGATGGCGAACACCGCGCCGTAGATCCGTTGTTGGGCCAGGCGGCGGGTCGGCTTGCGCAGGGCGAACCCGGCGCCGCGGAGGACCAGTCCGACGGCGGCCAGGGCGAGCGGCAGCCACATCGCGGAGAAGACGGTCTGGAATAGCGTCGGGAAACCGGTCCACATGATCACCAGAATGAAGATCAACCAGACGTTGTTGACCTCCCAGACCGGTGCCATGGCGTGGTCGATCAGCCAACGGGACCGCTTGCCCCGCTCCGCGCCGCCGGCCAGGAGATCCCAGAAGCCCGCGCCGTAGTCGGTGCCTCCGGCGCAGGCGTAGGCGGCGATCGCGAGCACCAGTACCCATGCGATGAAGTCGGCCATCACGACTCACCGCCAAAGGTGCGGCCGGACGTGCCACCAGGCGCCGCCCCGGAGGCTGTGGGCTCGGGCTCGCTTCTGGGTCCGTAGGGGGTGTCGGTCTCCGGCGACAGTTCGGCGCGGGCGGCGGCCGAGCCCTCGTCGGCGATGCGCCAGCGGGTGCGCATCTTCAGAACGACCGCGAGGAACGCGCCGATGACGGCCACGTACACGACCACGACGATGCCGAGCATCGCCCACAACGATCCGGCGCGCGTGCTGGTCACCGCCTCCGAGACCCTCATGTGCTGGTAGACGATCCAGGGCTGGCGGCCGACCTCCGTGGTGATCCACCCACACTCGACGGTGACCAGGCAGGCGAGGCCCGCGAGCGCGGCGCAGCGGTAGAACCAGCGGCTGCCGGGGTTGTCCCGATGCCGCCACCAGGACCAGGCGTACCAGAGCGCGAGCAGGATCAGCAGGCTGCCGATGGTGACCATGATGTCGAAGGCCCAGTGGGCGATGGTGGCCTGGACGGCGGTGGGGCGGTCGGAGGCCGGCACCGACGTCAGCCCGGTCACCTGGGTGCTGGGCTTGAAGCCGGCGAGGATCGAGTCCAGCTGGGGGATCTTGAGTCCGCCGGAGATCGTCCCGTCGCTGTTCAGCCGTCCGAACATGTACTCGGGTACGTGGGTGTCGGTCTTCCAGACGATCTCCGTGGCGGCGAACTTGATCGGCTGCTTGTGGAAGACGGCGCGGGCGGCGGAGTCGCCGAGCATGAACTGGACCGGTGTGAGGATCGCGGCCACCGTGAACGGCAGCGTGAATCCGAGCCGGTGGTAGCGGTCTCGGCGCCCGCGCAGCCAGCCGACCGCGTACACACCGGCGACCACGTAACCGGCGGTCAGGAGCATCGCGACGACGAAGTGCCAGTACTCCGGGCCGAACATCGGTGTGAAGATCGCCTGCCGCACGTCGACGTGGATCGGCTTGCCCTGGGAGTCGAGGCTGAAGCCCTGGGGGGTGTTCATCCAGGAGTTGGCCGCGATGATGCCGAAGGCCCCCATCAGTGCGGCCAGCGGCAGCGGCACCGCGAGCCAGAAGTGCGTCCAGGGCTTGAGCCGGCGCCAGCCGTAGAGGTAGATGGCGATCAGGACGGCCTCCAGGAAGAACGCCCACGCCTCGACGCCGAACCCGAGGCCGAAGACGTCTCCCCAGCGGCCCATCATGCCCGGCCACAGCAGGCCGAACTCGAAGGACAGCACGGTGCCGGTGATGATGCCGATCGCGAACTGGACAGCCATCACCGCCGACCAGCGCCGGGCGAGTTTGAGGGCGACGGCGTCATCGCGGCGGAGTGCCCGGTGGTGCATGAGCAGCGTGATGAACGGCAGTGCCACGCCGAAGGGGACCAGCAGGATGTGCGTGGCCAGGGTGAAGGCCATCAGCTCCCGGGCCGGGAGGAGTTGGGCCGGAGTGCTGTTCGTCAGAAGGGCAGCGGTGCTGAGCATGTTCGCCTCGATGGTCTGCCGTACGGGGGGACTGACAGGGGACGTCGGCGGGGGTGTTCTCAGGAGGGAGGAGACGTCTTCGGCCCGACGGCCCGTGCCGCCGGTACTTCGGTGTCCGTCATGGTGCAGGCGCGTTCGCGGCGCGAGCTGGTGGCGAAGGCGACGGACCAGCCGAGTACCGCTCCCAGCCTGCTGCGGAAGCCGGTGAGGAAGGCCAGGTGGATGAAGAGCCAGGCCAGCCAGCCGGTGAAGCCCGTCAGATGCACCGGCCCGGCCTTGACCACGGCCCGGCCACGGGCGATGTAGGCGGCACTGCCGAGATCCACGTACTTGAAGGGCTTCGGCTTCTTCGTCCTGCCTTCGACGGCGTGGCGCACACTCCGGCCCGCGTACGCCCCCGACTGCATGGCGACCTCGGCCAGGCCCGGCAGTCCGTCCAGGCTCATCACATCGCCCGTGACGCGGATCTCCGGACGGCCGGGGACGGTGAGGTCGGGTTCGACGAGGATGCGTCCGGCCCGGTCCTGTTCGGCGCCGGTCGCCCGGGCCAGCGCAGCCGCGATCGGCGGCGCCTCGACGCCCGCCGTCCACAGCACGGTGCGTGCGCCGAACCGGGTCGTCCTGCCGTCGCGGTCTCGTACCGTCAGGCCGTGGGCGTCGATGTCGGTCACCCTCGTGCCCAGGTGAAGCTCCACACCGAGGTGCTGCAGGCTTCGCGCCGCACGGTGGGCCAGCGCGGGTCCGAACCCCCCGAGCACCGCGTCGGACCCCTCGAACAGCAGCACCCGGGCATGGGCGGGGTCGAGCCTGCGGAACTCCCGGTCGAGCGTGTGGCCGGCGATTTCCCGGATCTGTCCGGCGAGTTCGACACCGGTCGGCCCGCCGCCGACGAGCGCGAAGGTGAGCCACCGCTTTCGCTCCCGGTCGTTCGCCGCCGTTTCGGCCATCTCGAACGCCCGGTAGATCCGGCGGCGGATGTCCAGCGCGTCGTCCAGGGTCTTCATGCCAGGGGCGTGGGCGGCGAACTCGTCGTGCCCGAAGTAGGACTGCCGCATGCCCACCGCGACGATCAGATCGTCGTAAGGCAGCTGGACGACGCCACCCCCGGGCCGCCGTGCGTGCACCAGCCGGGCGTCGGCGTCCACGTCGGTGGCCTCGGCCAGCACGCAGCGCACGTTGTGATGGCGGCGCAGGACCGCGCGGAGCGGCTGCGCGATCTGCCCTTCGGACAGGATTCCGGAGGCGCACTGATAGAGCAGCGGTTGGAAGAGGTGGTGGGCGTGGCGGTCGACCACGGTCACCGCGACCGGTGACTTCCGCAGGGCACGGGCGGCGAACAGCCCCGCGAACCCCCCGCCGAGGATCACCACCCTGCGGGGCGTGATGTGATCCTGCATCCGAGATCAGCCCCCGGTGGCGAAGCCGGGAAAGAGCGTCATCCCGCCGTCGACGTAAAGGGTGGTGCCGACGACGTAGTCGAGCAGATCGGAGGCCACGGCGACGACGGCGTTGGCGATGTCCTCCGGGTCGCCCACGCGGCGGTACGGGATCAGTCGCAGCAGGTCGGCCTCGGCCTCGGGGGTGGACCAGGCGTCGCGGTTGATCGGTGTGCGGATGGCACCGGGCGCCACGGCGTTGACCCTGATCCGCTTCGGGGCCAGCTCCTGGGCCAGGGTCTGCATCAGCATGCCCACGCCGCCCTTGGAGGAGGCGTAGTTCACGTGCCCCGACCACGGGACGACCTGGTGGACCGAGCTCATGCAGATGATCTTTCCCGCCGAACGGGAGACCTCCTCGACCACACCGCGCCGGACGAACTCCTTGGCGGCCTCCCGCGCGCACAGGAACTGGCCCGTCAGGTTGACGTCGATGACCTTCTGCCACTGGGCGAGGGTCATCTCCGTCACGGCCGAGTCCCGTTGGAGGCCCGCGTTGGCCACCATGATGTCGATCGTGCCGAACTCCTCGACCATGCGCGCGACCATGGCGGTCACCTGGCCCTCGTCGGACACGTCGGCCTCGTGGGCGTACGCGCGGACGCCGAAGCTCTCGATCTCCTTGACGACGTTCTCGGCATCCTCGGCGCCGACGACGTAGTTCACCACGACGTCCGCTCCGGCCCGGCCCAGGGCGATGGCGGTCGCCAGGCCGATGCCCGAGTTGGCGCCGGTCACCAGCGCCTTCTGTCCCCTGAGAAGCTGCGCGGACACCGTCCCGCGGCTCTCGTTGACGTTTGCTGCCACCACGTCTCTCCTTCTGCGTTCGGACGGACACCCTCAAGGACGGGCAAACGCAGGAGTAAGGCTGGGCGTCACCCGGCCCCGACAGGGCAGACACGAAAGCCGTCGCACACCCGGCCCCCAGACGAAAGCACCCCGCCCCTCGGATGACGGAGACCGCCGCGCAGCACACCCCACTTCAGCCGGGCACGTCACGCGGTCGGCCTACGAGCCGCGACGGCAGGATTGCGGCCATGAACGTCACTCCTGTCACTCCGCCGCGGCCGATCGATGTTGTGGCGGTCTTTCCCCAACTGGCCCCGCTGGCCCGCACGGCGACCCGCCTGCACCCCCGCCCCGGGGCGCCGACGTGGCAGGACAGTCGCTGCCGTCCGGGGGCGTTGATGCCAACGTTGGACGTCAGCGGAAGAGCTCCGGCACGGGGCAGGGCTCCAAGGGCTCCTCCGGCCGGTCGGCCCAGTTCCACCAGACATGCCGACCGCTACACCTCCACAGCGTCCGGCAACTCCGTCGGCCGTCGTCGTCCTGCCCGGCGAGCACCAGGCCGCGCGACAACAGGGCTGTTGCACTCGGGACAGGGCGGAGCATCGTCGGGCAAGGGAGATCTGTTCCGGGCGCGCCTGGATGGCTTGTGCCTGGACCGGCGCGATCGTCAGCGCGAGGCCCTGGCCCCGTCGGTTCTCGGCCGCTCCGGTCCGCAAGTGTTGCGGCCCGTGGGCGAGCGGCTCTGCCGAAGCCCGGGCTCTGGTTTGCGTACGACGACAACGGCGCCGTTCACCGTCGGTGAGACCGGCGCCCGCCCGTGCCGGTGGGCGCCTTGCTTCCGGGCCTCGCAGCCTGAGCGGTGCGCGGGTGAGCGGCTGCCATGTCCACCGAGTCCTCGTGCGGTCACCGCCCCGGGGGACCTGTGCGACGGCTGTGACGTGTCTCACCGGAACTCGCCCGCGCCGTACGTCAGTTCAAGACGTGACCACAGATATGCGAACCCGGGTGCGAAACGGAGATCCGGACGCCTTCGCGGAACTCTTCGACGCGTGCGCCCGCGCGGTGTACAACCACGCCTTCCGGCTGACCGCCGACTGGTCGCTGGCCGAGGACGTGATGTCGACAACCTTCATGGAGGCGTGGCGGCGCCGGGCCTCGGTCGAGGCCGAAGGCGGCTCGCTGCGGCCGTGGCTGCTGGGCATCGCCACCAACGTCGCCCGCTCCCACCACCGCGGCAACCGCCGCTACCGCAACGCGGCGAGCGCCGCGGCAGCCGCGCACGCCGCCGAGGAACGGGTCGAGGACCACGCCGAGGAGACCGCCGGACGCCTGGACGACCGGCGCCGTATCAACGCCACGCTCGCCGCCCTCAGTCTGCTCAAGCGTCCCGAGCGCGAGGTCCTGACGCTGTGCCTGTGGGAGGGGATGGAGTACGCCGAGGCGGCCCGCGCCCTCGGTGTCCCGGTCGGCACCGTCCGCTCCCGCCTCTCCCGCGCCCGCTCCAAGCTGCGCAAGCTCGCCGACGCGCAACTGCTCGGAGAAAAACGGGAACCCACCCGCACGAACCGGCAGATAACAGGTGATCGCGGATACGCGGTCCGGTCCGCACAGGAAGGAAACCGATGAACGCCAGCCCCTCCCACCGGCCCCACCCGGCCGAGTGGACGGAGACGCAGAGTCTGCTGCCCTCCGCCGAGCGGGATCTGCCGGCGGGCCGCCACCAGTTCCACAAGGAGCAGATGATGGCCCGGATCCACGAAGACCTCCGCACCTCCTCCCGTACGTCCGCCACCTCTCGGGTCGCACCCGTGAAGCGCTCCAACCCGTTCCTGCGCCGTACGATCCTCCTGCCCGCCGCGGCCTTCGCCCTGGCCGGCGCGGTCGTGGGCGGCCTCGCCCTCACCGGCGGCGGAACCGACGGCGGCAGGACCGCCCTGGCCACCGGCCCCGCACTGACCACCAGGATCGGCGCCGCCGACGCCAAGGGCGCCCCCCAGCTCCTCGAACGCATCTCCCTGGCCGCCGCCGACACCTCCGCGCCCACCCCGCGCAAGGGCCAGTACATCTACATCGCCTCCAAGGTGGCCGACAGCTACGTCAAGACCGACGGCGACAAGAGCGAGGCGGTCAGCAAGGAACTGCACTCCCGCCAGGTCTGGAACTCCCTCGACGGCAGGGACGGTTGGCTGATCGAGGCCGGCGAGACGAGCGACGAGGGCATCACCCTGAAGAGCGACGTCCCGTTCAGCGGCGCCTACAACGCCCTGGCCGGGCTGCCGACCGATCCCGACGCGCTGCTGCAGCGGATCTACCGTGCCTCGGACGCCAACCGGGACCCCGAAGTCCCGCGCGACCAGGCCGCCTTCGTCGCGATCGGCGATCTGCTGTTCGAGAGCTATCCGCCTGCCGAGGTCGGCGCCGCCCTGTACAAGGCCGCGGCCAAGATCCCCGGAGTCGTCTCGGTGGATGACGCGGTCGACGCCACGGGCCGGCACGGGGTCGCGATCGCGCGGGAGAACCCAGTCGCCGGCGAGCGCACCGAGTGGATCTTCGACAAGAAGACCCTGCGGTTCCTCGGCGAGCGCATCGTGGTGGTCAAGGCCACGGCGGGCAATCCCCTCAAGGTCGGTACCGTCACGCACACCAGCGCGATCACCGAGCGCGCGGTCGTCGACGCCGCCCAGCAGGTCCCCGGGCAGGTGAGCTGAATGCGCGACAGAACCACGAGCGCCTCGCTGGCCGCCCTGCTGGTGGCGGGGCTGATGACGGGCGTCTCGGTGGCGGCCACGGGCTCCGGCCTCGGCGTACGGACGCAGGACACCGCCACGGTCGCGGCGCCCGGCAGCCCCGCCCTCGGCGCGCGGACCCCCGGCTCCGCCTCCGCGGCTGGCCGGTACGTCACCCTCCTCACCGGCGACCGGGTCCGGTTGGACGCCCGGGGCCGGGTCACGGGCGTACGGCGGGCACCGGGCCGTGAGCACGTCCCGGTGTCCGTGCGCGGCGTCGGGGGCGATCAGTACGTCGTTCCCGCCGACGCCGCCGCCCTGATCGGCCAAGGCGTCCTGGACATGCGGCTGTTCGATGTCAGCGGCCTGATACGCGCCGGATACGACGACACCCGGCGCGGCACGCTCCCGCTGATCGTGTCGTACGAGGGCAAGTCCGCCCAGCGCAGGAGCACCCAGAAGTCACTGGTCGCGGACGCGGACGCCACCGTGAGCCGGGAGCTGCCCAGCGTGGCGGGCGCCGCGATCACCGTGCCCAAGGCCGGGGCCGACGACATGTGGCAGGCCCTCACCGAGGAGCAGGGAGTCGCGCGGGTCTGGCTGGACGGCCGGTTCAAGGCGCCGGCGGACGAAGACGGCGCGAAGTCCCGGGAGGCGGACGGGAAGGCCGACGGGGAGGCGGGCGGGGAGGCGGCCGGCGGCGTCGCGCAGATCGGCGCCCCGACCGCCTGGGCGGCCGGATACGACGGCAAGGGCGTCAAGGTCGCCGTCCTGGACACCGGCGTCGACACCACCCACCCGGACCTCGCCTCGGCGGTGAAGGCCTCGAAGAACTTCACCGGCACCGGCAGCACCGACGACATGGCCGGCCACGGCACCCATGTGGCCGCGACGCTGGCGGGCTCCGGCGCACGGTCCGGCGGCCGGTACAAGGGCGTCGCGCCCGGTGCCGGGATCCTCAACGCCAAGGTGCTGGACGACAGCGGCGAGGGCAGCGACTCCAGCGTCATCGCCGGCCTGGAGTGGGCCGCCGGGCAGGGCGCCAAGGTGGCCAACCTCAGCCTGGGCCAGGAGGACACCCCGGGGGAGGACCCGGTCGAGGCGGCGGTGAACGCCCTCTCGAAGAGCACCGGCATGCTCACCGTCGCCGCGGCCGGCAACGAGGGCCCCGACGCGGGAACCGTCGACTCCCCGGGGGCCGCGGAGTCGGCGCTCACCGTGGGCGCCGTCGACGGCGAGGACCGGCTCGCCGACTTCTCCAGCACCGGCCCGACCGCCGACAGCGCGCTGAAACCGGACCTCACGGCGCCGGGCGTGGACATCGTCTCGGCGAGGGCGGCGCACGGCCACATGGGCGACCCGGCCGCCGACGGCTATGTCGCCATGTCCGGTACGTCGATGGCGACGCCGCATGTCGCGGGGGCGGCCGCGATCCTCGCCCAGCGGCACCCCGACTGGACAGGCGCACGGATCAAACAGGCGCTCACCGCGTCCACCACCCCTACCTCCGGCGCGACCGTTTACCAGCAGGGGACGGGCCGGGTCGACGTGTCCCGGGCACTGGAGGGGGCGGTGGCGAGCGAACAGACCTCCGTGTCCTTCGGCAAGCAGCGGTGGCCCCACACCGACGACCGGCCGGTCACCCAGCACATCACCTACCGCAACGACGGCGACCACCCCGTCACCCTGGACCTGACGGCCACCGCGACCGGCCCCGGAGGCAGCACGGCCCCCGAAGGCATGTTCACGCTGAGCACCACACAGCTCACCGTCCCGGCGGGCGGCACCGCCGGCGTCGATCTCACCGCGGACACCCGCGTCGAGGCGGCGGACGGCGCCTACTCGGGCACGCTGGTCGCCACCGCGCGGAACGGCGCCGAACCCGCGGCCGCCGACCCCGCTGCCGTACGGACCGCCTTCGGCGTCGTACGCGAGGCCGAGGCATACGACCTCACCCTGAAGTTCCTCGACCGCGGCGGCCGGCCCGTGAGCGCTCCGCTGACCGAGGTCCTCGGGTACTCGGGCACGTACTGGACCACGAACCTCGCGGACTACGAGCAGATCTCCAAGGGCGTGTACCGGGTGCGGGTCCCGCGCGGCGACTACGTCGTGGACACCGTGTTGGACGATGCCGGGGGCACCTCCGCGCTGGTCCGCCCGCGGCTCTCGCTGACCGGGGACACCACGGTCGTCTTCGACGCGCGCAAGGCGAAGCCGGTCGGGATCACCGCGCCGCAGGGCGCGAAGATGTCCGACGGCCAGCTCAACCTCGCCGTGGGCACCGGGGATACCGGGGACACCGGGAGCGATTCGCACAACAGCACCCTGTTCTGGGGAACGTTCAAGAACCTGCGCACCGCGACCCTGGGACCGACCGCCCCGGCCGGGAGGCTCAGCACGCAGCTCGGCGGCCTGTGGCAGAAGGGCAGCACCACCTACCACCTGCTCCACAACCTGCCCGACCGCTTCCCCACCGGCTATCGGCACACCACGCGCATGAACGAACTGGCCCTGCTGAAGCGGGACTTCGGCTCGTCCGTCGCGCACCGCAAGGGCATCGTCAACGTCCTGTGGAGCGGCCCCACCCTGTCACTGGGCACGGTGAGCGACCCCTTCCCCCTGCCGACGACCGCGAAGATCTACGTCACCACGCCCAAGGGCTTCAAGTGGACGGCCAACCTGGGCCAGCGAAACGCCTCCGGAGACGACGAGGACGTCTTCTACGGCACGGAGCGCGCGAGGTCGTACCAGGCGGGCCGGACCTACGCGGCCACGTACAACGTCGGTGTCTTCAGCCCGATCACCGGCGGCCCGTACGGCGCACAGCGCGACGGCGACACCCTGGACCTGTGCGTCCCCGACCTCGCCGACGGGAGCGGACACCCCGCCTACTCCACAGCGAAACGCCGCACCACGGTCACCGCGGACGGCAGCACCCTGCTCGACAACGACGGCGACCTCTGCCAGACCGTGGAGAAGCTCCCGTCCGTCCCGGCCCGCTACACGATCCGAACGAACCTGACCCGCCCGCCAGGCGTGGCCACGACCACGAGCCGCCTGACATCGGCCTGGACCTTCACGTCCAGCCCGTCCGACTCCGGCTCGCTGCCCCTCTCCACGGTCCGCTTCCACCCGAAGCTCACCCCGACCGGCACGGCCCCCGCGGGCCGCCGCACCACGATCCCCCTCTCCCTCCAGGGCCCGGCGGCCACTGACCTGAAATCCCTGACGGTGAAGGTTTCCTACGACGCCGGCAAGACCTGGTCCCCCGCCCCGGTGACCACCACCCACGGCAAAAGGACCCTCACCCTGACCCACCCGGAAAACGCCCGCTCGGTCTCCCTCAAATCAACCCTGACCGACATCACCGGCAACACCTACGCGGTGACGATCCTGAAGGCATACCTCCTGGCCTGACGTGGCCCAGACACTCCTCGACGTGGTCAATTGCGGCGGAGGGACGACTGGGGGAAGGCTCGGAAGGCTGCACCCGGGCAACACGCTCGCCTCGACGGCGGGAGCCGGCACCCGGGAGCTGATGACGCGCATGGGCCACCGCAGCTCCCGAGCCGCGCTGATCCACCAGCACATGACCAGCGACCGGGACCGGACCATCGCCGACCGGCTTGGGGCCATGATCCGGGGCGGGGGAGTGGTCACCCCCGAGCCCCCTGAAAAGGATCGGGCGGGCTCATAGCGGCACGGATGTGGCACGGCGCCTGAAATGGCCAAGGGCCAGCCTGGGAGGAAACCCCTCCTGAGCTGGCCCTTAGTCGTGTGCCCCCGGCAGGATTCGAACCTGCGACACCCGCTTTAGGAGAGCGGTGCTCTATCCCCTGAGCTACGAAGGCGGACGGTGGCCGTGAAGGTCACTGGCGTCAGCGTACCGGATGTGCTGGGCTGCGGCGTGGGGGTTCCCCGGGGTCAGAGGAGGGGGATCCGGGTGAAGTGCCCCGCCGCGCGCAGCTCCCCCTCGATGCGGGCCGCCGTCAGGCGCAGTTCGGGCAGGAGCTGCTCGACGCACTCCTCCGCCGTGCGGCCCGCCGCGTGCAGGGCCACGTTCACGGCGGCGACGACCCGGCCCGTACGGTCGTGCAGGGGGACGGCGATCGTGCGCAGTCCGTCCTCCCAGTCCTCGTCGAGCAGGGCGTAGGACTGGTTCTCCGCCAGCAGCACCCGGCCCAGCGACGTCGCCGCGGCCGGCAGCCGGGTACCCACCCTGATGTCCACGCCCATGATTCGCGGCGACACGGCCCTCGCCGTGTACTGGATCTCCGGGCTCGAGTCCGGCCCCGGCCCCGACGGCACCAGGATCGCCAGTGCCGTCGACTCGCCCACCCGTGCCGAGAGGTCCGCCAGGTGGGGCGCGGCGATGCGGGGGAGGGTCGTACGGGAGAGGGGCGGGAAGCCCAGGGACAGGACCCGGGGGGTCAGGACGAAGGTGCGGGACTCCGGCTGTCCGCGGACCAGGCCCAGGTGTTCGTAGGTGATCAGGGCCCGGCGGGCGGTCGCCCGGGCCAGGCCGGTCGCCCGTGCCACGTCCGTCAGGGTCAGCGCGGCCCTGCCCTCGCCGAACGCCGTCAGGACCGTCAGGCCGCGCGCGAGGGACTCGATGAACTCCCGGCCCAGTTCGTGCTTGGACGCGCCGATCCAGGCGGCCGATCCCGAGGGCGGCGGGCCCGGGTCCGGCTCCGGGGCCTCGGCCAGTTCGCGTTCCATCTCGGCCACCGTCGCCCGCAGCCGCGGCAGCAGGGTGTCGCGCAGGTCCGCCGCCGTGTGGCGGCTGGTGTGGCTCACGACGTTCGCCACGCAGGCGATCCGGCCCGTGCGCGGATCCCGTACGGGCACGGAGACCGCCACCAGACCCGGTTCGATCAACTGGTCGTCCAGCGCCCAGCCGTTCCGGCCGGCGTGCGCCGCCCTCGCCTCGAACTCGCCCTTCGGGGGCGGGAGTTCCCGTGGCGGTACGGCCGGGAAGCCGCGGTTCTCCGGGTCCGCCGCCCGGCGCTCGCGCCACGTCCGCCAGTCGTCGTCCGTCCACTCGGAGGCGAACAGGGGCCCCGGCGCGGTGCGTTCGGCGGGGAGCAGGTCGCCGATGCGGAAGCTGAGGGACATCGCGCGGCGGCGGGTGGCCTGGTGGATGAAGCGGATGCCGTCACGGTCGGCGACCGCCAGCGACACCGACTCGTCCAGCTCGTCGGCGAGGGCGTCGGCCCGCGAGGAGAGCAGGGCGGGCAGACGCAGGGCGGCGAGATAGGCGTTGCCGAGTTCCATGAGCCGGGGGGTCGCCACCGCGTCCCGGCCGTCGAGACGGACGTATCCCATGCGGGCCAGCGTCGACGTGATGCGGTCGACCGTGGATCGCGCCAGGCCCGTCGCCCGCTCCAGGCCGCTCAGGCTCAGCGTTCCGCCCGCCTCGGTCAGCTCCCGCAGCACCCTGACCCCCCGGATCAGCGGCGCGACCGCCTCGGCCGGCACGGCGGACTCCGGTACCGGCACGGCGGACTCCGGTACCGGCACGGCGGACTCCGGTACCGGCGGGGGAGTGGTCGTCTTGGCGGGCATCGGCTCTCCGGTACGGCGGTCGCGGCAGGCCTACGGTAATCCGCCACGGCACCGACGGCGTGCCACGGCCCCGGGAGGAGCCGACGGCCCACCGCCATCCCTCCGTCACCGCCACTCGCTATTCCCGCGTCACCGCCACCCCCCTATCCCCGCGTCACCGCCACCCGGTAGTCGCCGTCCCCGTCCGCCCCCAGCACCCGCACCCGGATGCCCCTGGCCGGGTCACGGAACTCCTCGCCGGCCGCGAACGGGGCGTCGGAGAGTTCCGCGTGGACGTTGGGGCTGCGCGTGCAGCCCCCGCTGTCGCGCCGGGCGTCGTACACGCGCACCGGGCCCCGGCCGGTGTCCACGTCCGCGTCGACCTTGTAGACGAGGACGCCTGGCCGGCACACCGTCTCGTCGTTGCCCTCGCGGGTGCGCAGCTCGACCGCGTAACCGGTGCGGCGGCCCAGGGGGACGAAGAGGAGCTTGGTGCCGAGGCCGGAGCGGGCCAGGGGGGTCAGCGTGTACTCCGAAGTCCCGGGCGCGGTCACGCAGTTGACCTGTGTCGCGTCCAGCCAGCCGAGCTTCCACTTGTGCCAGCCGAGCAGGTCGTTGTTGGCGCCCCAGTCCTCGCTCATGATGTCCCAGTGGCCGACCGAGCCCCCGCCGTTCTGGGTGTAGAGGTCGGGCAGGCCGAAGACATGGCCGTTCTCGTGGGGCAGGACCCGGTAGCCGGTCTGCGGGTAGGAACCCGAGCCGTCGTCCTGGCGGGAGTACACGAAGGAGGCGTTGGCGACGGGGACGCCGTCGGCGACCGGGGCGTCGGGGTTGCCGGCGAAGGTCACCGACAGGACCGTGTCGAGGGCGGAGGGGCCGGCGTTCGGGGTCACCAGGACGTTCAGGAAGTCGTACGCCCGGAAGTCCACCTTGGGATCGGCGGCGGCCACGATGTCCTGGACGAGTCGGCGGTAGCCGGGGTCGAAGGGGGCGCCGCGCTCTATGCCGTAGGCCCGGAACGACCTCGGCATGCGCAGCCAGTCGGTGATCGGGGCCTCGGGGCGGTAGTCGAGGCGGCCGTAGGAACTGGTGCGGAACCAGTTCTGGGTTTGCGGGAAGAACTCGTCGAAGCGGCTCTTGGCGGTGCCGGAGCCGGGGGCGTCGGAGAAGTCGATCATCAGGGTGAGGGCGTGGACGGTGCCGGTGGAGCGGGAGTAGCCGCTGGGCGTGGGCAGGCCCTCTGACATCTGGACCGCCGGGCCGCCGCTGATCTGACAGGCGCCGTGGGTGTCGGAGCGGGCCAGGGCGGTCGGGCCGGCGGTCGTGGTCCCGGGGACGAGGCGCTCGGTCCCGGCCGAGGTGCTGACCGCGAGGGTCAGCGCGGTCACGGACGCGAGGGCGGCGGCGCGGCGCGGGCGTATACGACGTCTGGTCCACGGCATGCGAGCACCCTTCGGAGCGCGGCAGCCGCTGGTCAGAAGGCTGCTCCTCTTCGATCACCCTGTGCCGGGGCAGGGGCGCACGCGCGCTGGAGGAGACCGAACGTGGGTATCGCCGATCTGTGACTCAGGTCACAACATAATTTCCCCTCAACCCGAAATAACCGGGGAGCGTCTCCCCGTTTAGACCAGTGTCCGAGCGAAACGGGGAACGAATCCCCGGATCGCCCCGCCCAACCGAGGAGTCCACCGTGCAGACCGCTCTCTCCGCGCAGCGCAAGGCGCCCCGCGCCGACGCCCTGCGCAACCGCGAGCGGATCGTCACCGCCGCCAGCGAGATGTTCACCGAGTTCGGCCCCGACGTGCCGCTCGACGAGATCGCCCGCCGGGCCGGCGTCGGCAACGCCACGGTGTACCGCAACTTCCCCGACCGCGACGCGCTCGTCCGTGAGGTCGTCTGCTCCGTCATGGACCGGACGTCCGAGGCGGCCGAGCTCGCGCTCGCGCAGACCGGGGATGCCTTCGGCGCCCTGGAGCGCTTCGTGCACGCCGCCGCCGACGAGCGGATCACGGCACTGTGCCCGATGATCCAGGGCTCCTTCGACCAGTACCACCCCGACCTGGTGGCCGCACGCGAACGCATCGTGCAGCTCGTCGAGCAGCTCATGGACCGGGCCAGGTCGGCCGGTCAGCTCCGCGGGGACGTGAGCGTCGGTGACCTGATGGTCGCCGTGGCCCAGTTGTCCCGGCCCCCGGCCGGCACCGCCTGCCTCACCCTCGACGGGTTCGTGCACCGCACCCTTCAGCTGTTCCTGGACGGACTGCGGGCCCCGGCCCGCTCCGTACTGCCGGGTGTGGCCCTGACCACGGAGGACCTCCGCCAGACCTGATCCGACCGACGCGAACCGATTAGTTCGGCGCGCGAGCACAGTCTCTACAACGACTTTCGACCGGCCGTCGCTGATGACGGACCGTCCCCTTTCACATTCTTTTTCCGTTCCGAAGTCCCGAAGTGGGTACCCCCATGTCTGCAACAGCCGTAAAGGCCTCTGGTGCACCAGCCGTGTCCGGTGACGCCAACCGCTGGAAAGCGCTCGTCTTCATCGCGCTCGCTCAGCTGATGGTCGTGCTGGACGCGACCATCGTGAACATCGCCCTGCCCTCCGCCCAGGCCGACCTGGGCATAACCGACGGCAACCGCCAGTGGGTCGTCACGGCCTACGCCCTCGCCTTCGGTGGCCTCCTGCTCTTCGGCGGCCGGATCGCCGACCTGTGGGGCCGCAAGCGCGCCTTCGTCGTCGGCCTGATCGGCTTCGCCGCGGCCTCCGCGCTGGGTGGCGCCGCCACCAGCGGCGGCATGATGTTCGGTGCCCGCGCCCTGCAGGGCGCCTTCGGCGCACTGCTCGCGCCCGCCGCGCTCTCCCTGCTCGCCGTGATGTTCACGGACGCCAAGGAGCGCGCCAAGGCCTTCGGCATCTACGGCGCGATCGCCGGTGGCGGCGGCGCCGTGGGCTTCATCCTCGGCGGTGTGCTGACCGAGTACATGGACTGGCGCTGGACCTTCTTCGTGAACATCCCGTTCGCGATCGTCGCCGCGCTCGGCGCGTACTTCGTCATCCGTGAGCCCGAGGGCGGCCGCAACCGCAACCCGCTCGACATCCCCGGCGTGCTGCTGTCCACCCTGGGCCTGGTCGCGCTGGTCTACGGCTTCACCCGCGCCGAGACCGACGGCTGGGGCGACTCCGTGACCGTCGGCATGTTCGTCGCGTCGGCCGTCCTGCTGATCGCCTTCGTCGTCACCGAGGCCAGGACCAAGGCCCCGCTGCTGCCGCTGCGCGTCATCACCGACCGCAACCGCGGCGGGATCTACCTCTCGCTCGGCATCGCGATCATCGCGATGTTCGGCACCTTCCTGTTCCTGACCTACTACCTGCAGATCGTGAAGGGCTTCACGCCGATCAAGACCGGCTTCGCCTTCATGCCGATGATCGTCGGCATGATGGTCGGCTCGACCCAGATCGGCGCCCGCCTGATGACCCGCGTCCCGGCGCGGCTGCTGATGGGCCCCGGCTTCCTGGTCGCCGCGGTCGGCATGCTCCTCATGACCCAGCTGGAGATCGGTTCGTCGTACGCCTCGACGATCCTGCCGGCCATGCTGCTGCTCGGCCTCGGCATGGGTACGGCGTTCATGCCGGCCATGTCCCTGGCCACCCTGGGCGTCGAGCCCCGGGACGCCGGTGTCGCCTCCGCGATGGTCAACACCTCGCAGCAGGTCGGCGGTGCGATCGGTACGGCCCTGCTGAACACGATCGCCGCCTCGGCCACGACCTCCTACATCGCCGACCACATCGGCTCCGCGACCTCCAAGTCGCAGGCGCAGCTGGTGGCGCTGGAGGGCCAGGTGCACGGCTACACCAACGCGATCTGGTTCGCCGTCGGCATGCTGGTGCTCGCCGCGGTCATCGTCGTGACCCTCGTCAACGCCGGCCGCACGGACGCCGCTGTGGTGGCCGGGTCCGGAGAGGGCGCCGAGGAGGAGCTGGCGGTGCCGGTCGTCGCCCACTGACGGCGACCGCCCCGCGGTACCCCTTCGAAAACCTCGTACGTACGGGGATGGGGACGCTCCGTACGTACGACCCCAGGAACTGCCCTGGTCTCGCTGAGTGAGCGGCTCAGCGGAGCCAGGGCAGATCCGCGCCCGCCTCGTTCGGCTGGAGTCCCTCGGCGACGATCTGCATGATCTCGCCGAGGGACTTCTGCTGTTCCGGGGTGAGCCGGTCGAAGATGGCGTTGCGCACGGCCCGCACATGGCCCGGCGCGGCGCCCCGCAGCATCTCCAGGCCCGGGTCCGTGAGCACCGCGAACTGGCCGCGCTTGTCGTCCGGGCAGTCCTCCCGGCGCACCCAGCCGTTGCGCTCCAGACGGGCGATCGCGTGCGAGAGCCGGGACCGGGTGATCTTCGCCTTCATGGCCAGCTCGGTCATCCGCAGCCGCCGGTGCGGCGCCTCGGCGAGGCCCACGAGCAGTCCGTAGTAGATGTGCGGCATGCCGGCGTCCCGCTGGAGCTGGCGGTCGAGGTGATCCTCGAGCAGGGTCGTGGCGTGCACGTAAGAGCGCCAGATGCGCTGTTCTTCGTCGTCGAGCCACTGGGGCTCCTCGTCGGGGACGGATGCCGTGTTCATGGATCCCACTCTACGAGCTCTCTCCTTGAAGCTTAAACAAATGAGGCGTACAGTCATGTCATAAGAAGCTTTAAATTTGAAGCACCCGAAGCAGCCTAAGCACCCGAAGCATCGGAAGTACCGGAGGAGTCCCCGCCATGTCCGCCGACACGCTGGAGCGCATGCCCGCCCTCTATCTGAGTCACGGCGCGCCGCCGCTCGCCGACGACCCGATCTGGCCCGGTGAGCTCGCCGCCTGGTCCGCGGACCTGCCCCGCCCCAAGGCGATCCTCATGGTCTCCGCGCACTGGGAGGAGGCCCCCCTCGCCCTCGGCGCGGTGCGGCCCGTCCCGCTCGTCTACGACTTCTGGGGCTTCCCCGAGCACTACTACAAGGTGAGGTACGACGCCCCCGGCGCCCCCGAGCTCGCCGATTCCGTCCGCAAGCTGCTGCGCGCCCCCGGCGTCCCCGTGCAGGACGTCCCGGACCGCGGACTGGACCACGGCGCATACGTCCCCCTCGTCGAGATGTTCCCCGAGGCCGACATCCCCGTCCTCCAGGTCTCCATGCCGACCCTCGACCCGGTCAAGCTCATGGACATCGGCCGCAAGCTCGCCCCGCTGCGCGACGAGGGCGTCCTGATCGTCGGCTCCGGCTTCTTCACCCACAACCTCGCCGCCCTGCGCCACACCGGTCCCGGAGTGCCCACCTGGTCCTCGGAGTTCGACGACTGGGGCCGGCGGGCCCTTGAGGCACGGGACGTGGACTCCCTGCTGGACTTCCTCGACAAGGCCCCGGCCGGGCGCTACGCCCATCCGCGCACCGAGCACTTCGCGCCCCTCTTCGTCACCATGGGCGCGGCGGACGTGAGCGGCGAGCTGGACACGCAGAAGTCCGTGATCGACGGGTTCTGGATGGGGATGGCCAAGCGGTCGGTGCAGTTCGGCTGAGACCCTCGCGCGGGGACTAGAGGTCCTTCTCGTACCAGGCCACGTCCCAGTAGCGGCCGAACTTCCGGCCCACCTCCCGGTAGGTGCCGACGTAGCGGAACCCGAAGCGTTCATGCAGCCGCGTGGACGCTTCGTTGGGCTGGGTGATGCCCGCGTAGGCGCGGTGCACGTCCTCGCCCGCCAGGGCCTCGAAGAGGGCCTTGTAGAGGAGGGTGCCGACGCCCCGGCCACCCGCGTCCGGGGCGACGTAGACGGTGACCTCCACGGAGGTCGCGTACGCGGCCTTCGCGCGAAAGGGGCTGGAGGTGGCGTACCCGAGGATCCGCTGTGAGGTTCCTGTCGACTCCGTGTCGGTGGCAACCATCAGGCGGTACGGGCCGTCTTCAGGGTGGGAGAGCAGCCAGGGGCGGCGCTCTTCCGGGGTGAAGACAGCGGTGTCGAAGGTGATGGGTGTCTCACGGACATAGTGGTTGTAGAGGTCGGCGAGGGCCTTGAGGTCACCTTCGACTCCCGGCCTGACCTGCACCTCTGTACGTTCTGACGGCATCACGCCTCCCCATGTGGCCGGACAGGGTACTGCAAGATCAGAAAAATAGCGGCACCGCTTGGGAATTCTGTCCGGTTTCCAGTCGTTGTTTCCATCGGATGCAGGGCACCCGAGGAGAGTCCGGAAGCAACCGGAGCCGGGACCCAGCGTCCGAAGGACCACCCGCTGAGCCAACATCGCAAGGGAGCACGCATGGCAACCCGTGCCGTCGCCCGTCGTAAGTCCGCCACCGGCGGGTCTACCGACGCGGCACGCAGTGTTCGCGTCCATGGCGGCGAGATAGCCGACCGCGACCTGGTCGGCATGTACCTCGACGAGATCGCGCGTACGCCGCTGCTCGACGCCGCCAAGGAAGTCGAGCTGTCCCAGATCATCGAGGCGGGTGTGTTCGCCCGACAGGTCCTCGACGGGTTCGAGGAGGCCAAGGCGGACGCCACCCGCGAGGAGCTGGAGGCGTTGGTGGAGGAGAGCGAGCGCGCCAAGGACGTGTTCATCCGCTCCAACCTGCGCCTGGTCGTCGCCGTGGCCCGCCGCTACCCCCGCAGCGGGCTGCCCCTGCTCGACCTGATCCAGGAGGGCAACGCCGGTCTGGTGCGCGCGGTCGAGAAGTTCGACTACCGCAAGGGCTTCAAGTTCTCGACGTACGCGACCTGGTGGATCCGTCAGGCCATCACCCGTTCCATCGCCGACCAGTCCCGCACCATCCGGCTGCCCGTCCACCTGGTGGAGGAGCTGGGCCGCATCCGCCGTGTGCAGCGCGAGTTCAACCGCGAGCACGGCCGTGACCCGGAGCCCGCGGAAATCGCCGCCGAGCTCGGCTCCAACGCCGAGCGCGTGGTCGACGTCCTGGACTGGGCCCGTGACCCGGTCTCGCTGAACATGTCGGTGGACGACGACGGCGACACCCAGTTCGGCGACCTCCTGGAGGACACCTCCGCGGTCTCGCCGGAGCAGTCGGTGCTGACCCTGCTGCGCAGCGAGGAATTGGACGACCTCATCGGCCGCCTCGACCAGCGCACCGCGTCCATCATCAAGATGCGGTACGGCATCGAGGACGGGCGCGAGCGCACGCTGACCGAGGTCGGCAAGGAGCACGGGCTGACCCGCGAGCGGATCCGGCAGATCGAGAAGCACGCCCTGCTGGAGCTGAAGAAGCTGGCGCGGTCCACCGGGTTCGACGCCGCGGCATAGCCGGGGTGTGCCCGCGTACGCCGGGTGGCGAAAGACCGCGCGAACAATGGCTGTACTAGGTCGCTTAACCTGCCGGACCCTGGGCACAAGACTTCAGGGTCCACATGTTCGAGTCCCGGAGGTCATGCTTTCGGACCCGCCGGACCCTCCTGAACCAAGTCCCGACGCAATCCCCCCCCGGCGCCGGGACTCTCCCCGAGCCGGACCTCGGCGCCCCTCCCCCCGGGCGCCGGGGTCCGGCTCTTTTCGCGCCCAGGAAAAGCGGAACGGTGGGTCACCCCGTACCTGAACCACGGGGTGACCCACCGAAGGGGAGATTCTGTCACATCGGGTGGCTTGCCGGGTTCGGCCCGGGCCCGGCGCCCGCTGCCCCACCACCTCAGGCGACTTCCCCCGACGCCCGGACCAGCCGGCCCCCCAACTCCCGCACCGCATCGACGAGTTCCGGCGGCTGCTCCACCCGGAACTCCACCCCGGTCATCGCCAGCCGCACCGCCATCCAGTCCACGGAATCGGCCACCGTCGACCGCAACCGGCACCGTCCCTCGCCCAGGGACTCCGGTACCCCCATCCACGCCGGCACCCGGGCCCCCACCACCGACGCCTCGCCTTCGAACGTCACGACGAGTTCGTACGTCTCCTGGCGGCGGTACATCGACTGCCGCAGGTACTCCGCCGCACTCCCCGTCGGCAACTCCCGCGGAGCGAACCGGGCCCCCGTGGCGAAGGGGGCGTTCACCCGGTCGACCCGGAAGGTCCGCCAGTCGCCCCGGTCGAGGTCGTAGGCGACGAGGTACCAGCGGCGCCCGGTGGAGACCAGCCGGTACGGCTCCACCACCCGGCGGGACTCGGCGCCGTCCTTGGCGCGGTAGCCGAAGCGGAGGCGTTCGTGTCCGGCCACCGTGGACGCCATCACCGTCAGGGTCTCGGTCGGGATGCTCGCCCCGTCCCCGCTGGTCAGCGGAGTCGTGGCGGCCTGGAGGGTGGACACCCGGTGCCGCAGCCGGGAGGGCAGGACCTGTTCCAGTTTCGCCAGCGCCCGTACGGACGCCTCGTCCACCCCCTCGAGCGCGTGCCCCGCCCCCGCCCGCAGCCCGACCGCGATGGCCACCGCCTCCTCGTCGTCGAGGACGAGCGGGGGCATGGCCTTGCCCGCGACGAGCCGGTAGCCGCCGTCGGATCCCTTGGACGCCTCGACGGGATAGCCCAGTTCACGGAGGCGGTCGATGTCCCGCCGGACCGTGCGGCGGGAGACCTGGAGGCGGTCGGCGAGCTCTCCGCCGGGCCATTCGCGGGGCGTCTGGAGGAGGGAGAGGAGCGTCAGGAGCCGTGCCGGAGTGTCCGTCGTCATGAGTCCGAGAATGCCGTAGAACTAGGACACGATCTGACCTAGTGGGATCATAGGTTCAGGACATGACCTCCACCGAGACCTCCCTTTCGGGCATCCCCGACGTACCGTCCGCGGGCGACCGGCGTCGCTGGTTCGCTCTCGCCATCGTGATGACCGCGGCCTTCATGGACCTCGTCGACGTCACGATCGTCAACATCGCCATTCCGTCCATCCGGCAGGACTCCGGTGCCTCCGTCAGCCACATCCAGTGGATCACCGCCGGTTACGCCCTCGCCTTCGCGGCGGGGCTGATCACCGGAGGGCGGCTCGGTGACATCCACGGGCGCAAGCGGCTGTTCCTCGTCGGCATCGGCGGATTCACGCTCGCGTCGGCGCTGTGCGGCTTCGCCGCGAACCCGGACATGCTGGTCGCGGCCCGGATCCTGCAGGGCGGCATGGCGGCGATGATGGTGCCGCAGGTCCTGTCGATCGTGCACGCGACCTTCCCCGCACACGAGCGGGGCAAGGTGTTCGGGCTGTTCGGCGCGGTCGTCGGGCTGGGGGCCGTGTCCGGTCCGCTGCTCGGGGCGCTGCTGACCGAGTGGAACCTCTTCGGGCTCGAGTGGCGGCCGATCTTCCTCATCAACCTGCCGGTCGGGATCATGGGGCTCGTCCTCGGGAGCCGTTTCATCACCGAGTCCAAGGCCCCGCGGGCGCTGAAGCTGGACCTGGTGGGCGTGGCCATGGTCGTGCTTGGACTGCTGATGCTGCTCTACCCGCTGACCCGCGGCGAGGAGCTGGACTGGCCGGTGTGGGGATACGTGTCGATGGCCGGCGCGCCCCTCGTGTTCGCGGCGCTGGTGGCGTACGAGAAGCGCAAGGGCGAGCGGGACGGGTCGCCGCTGGTGGAGCTGTCGCTGTTCAGGGTGAAGAGTTTCGCGGCCGGGATCGCGGTGCAGACCGTGTTCGGCGTCGGGCTCGGCATCTTCTTCCTGGTGTGGACGCTGTACATGCAGACCGGTCTCGGCTGGAGCCCACTGCGGGCGGGGCTGACCGGGGTGCCGTTCTCGCTCGCGGTCTCCACGGCGGCGGGGCTGTCGGTCCAGAAGCTCGTGCCGCGGTTCGGGCGCGGGGTGCTCCAGGCCGGTGCGCTGCTGATGGCGGTCGGTGTGCTGCTCTACCTCTGGGAGGCCGAGCGGTACGGCATGTCGATCAGCTCGTGGCAGATGGCGCTGCCGCTGGTCGTGATGGGCGTGGGCATGGGGCTGATCGTCGCGCCGCTCACCGACGCGGTGCTCTCGGAGGTGCCGCGCGAGCACGCCGGTTCGGCGTCGGGGCTGATCAACACCGTGCAGCAGATGGGCAACGCGCTGGGGCTCGGGCTGGTGTCGGTGGTGTTCTTCGGGGTCATCGGCGACGACCTGAGGCCGGAACAGGTGGGCCCGGCCTTCGTGGACGCCTTCCAGCACGCGCTCGGGTGGGTCGCCGCGGTGATGGGCGTGATCTTCCTGCTGATGTTCGCGCTGCCGAAGCGGCCCGTGTTGCAGGGGGAGGGGGCCGCCGGGCTTCCCGCGGTGGAGGAGAAGGAGCCGGAGCTCGTGTCCTGAGGCACGGGGTGAAGGGCCCGGTACCCGCTGGGGTACCGGGCCCTTTTCCGTACTCACCCCCCCCGGGAAGTCCGTTCATGCCCGGATGGGGTCCGAAACTGTTTACTTTCTGGAAATCCGGGCGTAGCCTCCCCACTGAAACCACACGTTCGGGCATCAGTCGGAGGTGAGCGGACATGTACGCACCGGAGCGACAGCAGGAGATCCTCCGGCTCGCCCGCGACGGCGGGCGGGTGGACGTCGTCTCGCTGGCCGAGGAGTTCCAGGTCACCGCCGAGACCATCCGGCGCGACCTGAAGGCCCTCGACCGCGCGGGACTGCTGCGCCGGGTGCACGGCGGGGCCATCCCGGCCGGACGTCTCGACTTCGAGCCGGACCTCGCCGAGCGCGAGACGACCGCGGCCGACGAGAAGGACCACATCGCCAAGGCGGCCCTCGCCGAACTGCCGACCGAGGGCACCCTGATCCTCGACGCCGGCACGACCGTGGCCCGCCTCGCCGCCGCCGTCCCGCTGGAGGCCTCGCTCACCGTCGTCACGCACAGCCTGCCGATCGCGGCCCGCCTCGCGGACCACCCCGGCATCCAGCTCCACCTCGTCGGAGGGCGGGTACGGCACCGTACGCGCGCCGCCGTCGACGCCTGGGCGCTGCGGGCGTACGGCGAGATCCGGGCCGACGTCCTCTTCGTGGCGGCCAACGGCTTCTCCGCCGAGCACGGCCTCACCACCCCCGACCTCGCCGAGGCCGCGGTCAAGCGCGCGGCGATCGCCGCCGCCCGCCGCGTGGTGCTGCTCGCCGACTCCGCCAAGCACGGCCAGGAGCACTTCGCCCGCTTCGGTGACCTGAGCGATGTGGACCTGCTGATCACCGACAGCGGGCTGAGCCCCGAAGACACCGTCGCCATCGAGCGTGGCGGCACGGAAGTAGTGCGCGCATGATCCTCACCGTCACCCCGAACCCGTCCCTGGACCGTACGTACGAGGTCCCGTCCCTGGAGCGCGGCGAGGTCATCCGCGCCACCGGTGAACGCATGGACCCCGGCGGCAAGGGCGTCAACGTCTCGCGGGCCGTCACGGCCGCCGGACAGCGCACGGTCGCGGTCCTGCCCCTGGGTGGGGCGCCGGGGGCCCTCGTCGCCGACCTGCTCGACGCGCAGGGCATCGAGGTCGCCCCGGTCCCGGTCGCCGGGGCGACCCGGTCGAACATCGCGCTCGCCGAGTCGGACGGGGTGCTCACGAAGATCAACGCGCCGGGCCCCGAACTGTCGGCCGCCGAGCAGGAGTTGCTGCTGGAGACGGTCCGCACGCAGTCGCGTGACGCCGCGTGGATCGCGTGCTGCGGAAGCCTGCCCCGGGGCCTCGCGCCCTCCTGGTACGCCGAGGTCGTCGCGCGGGCGCACGCCGGTGGTGCGCGGATCGCGCTGGACACCTCGGGGCCCGCGCTCCTGGCGGCACTGCGCGAACGGCCCGACGTGGTGAAGCCCAACGCCGAGGAGCTCGCGGAGGCCGTCGGGCGCCCCCTGTCCACGGTGGGCGACGCGGTGAAGGCGGCCGAGGAACTGCGGGAGATGGGTGCGCGGGCGGTCCTCGCGAGCCTGGGTGCCGACGGACAGCTGCTCGTGGACGGCTCGGGCGCCTGGTTCGCCAGCGCGCGCGTGGCGGCCGTACGCAGCAATGTCGGCGCCGGCGACTCGTCGCTGGCCGGCTTCCTGATCGCCGGCGGCAGCGGCCCCGAGGCGCTCGCCTCCGCGGTCGCGCACGGCGCGGCGGCCGTCCAGCTGCCCGGCAGCGTCATGCCGACGCCGGACGACCTGGACCCGGCCGCGGTGACGGTCACGGCCGAGGTGCCGGTGGACCGGGTGCTGAAGGAGCCGGTGTCATGACCGGCCCGGTCAAGGTGGCGTCCGGTACGACGGACCTGCGTGCTGTCGGTACGGCCGGGTCGGCGCTGTTACTCCCCGCCCGCACCCCCCTCCCCCCGAACCCCCACCGCACCATCCCCGTCCCCACCCCTCCCGCCCATCCCACCCCCCGGGCGATACGCGTGCGAAGGAGCCCGCGATGAGCGACATGATCACCGCGGACCTGGTCGATCTCGACCTGTCCGCCGACACCAAGGAAGCGGCGGCCCGTGCCCTCGCCGAGCGCATGGTCGCCCTGGGCCGGGTGACCGACCTGGAGGGCTTCCTCGCCGACGTGGCCGCCCGCGAGGCCCAGATGCCGACCGGCCTCGACGGCGGCATCGGCATCCCGCACTGCCGCAGCGAGCACGTCACCGAGCCGACGCTCGCCTTCGGACGCAGCTCCGCCGGGATCGACTTCGGCGCGCCGGACGGACCCGCCGACCTGATCTTCCTGATCGCCGCACCGGCCGGCGCGGACGACGCCCACCTGACGATCCTGTCCTCCCTCGCGCGGCAGCTGATGAACGCCGAGTTCACGGAAGCGCTGCGGTCGGCCGGGGACGCGGCGGGCGCGGCGGCACTGATCCGCGGCGACGAGGCACCGGCGGCCGCCGAGGCCACGCCGGGTGCCACCGAAGACTCCGTTGCGGCATCGGCGGCGGCCTCCGCCGATGCCGCAACGGCCACTCCCCACGTTCCCGAGGCCCCCTTCCGGATCGTCGCCGTCACCTCCTGCCCGACCGGTATCGCCCACACCTACATGGCGGCCGAGTCGCTGGAGAACGCCGGCCGCGAGGCGGGCGTCGAACTCGTCGTCGAGACCCAGGGCTCGGCCGGATTCGAGCGGCTGGACCCGGCGGCCATCGCGGCGGCGGACGGCGTGATCTTCGCCCACGACGTCCCCGTACGCGACAAGGACCGCTTCGCCGGCAAGCCCACCGTCGACGTCGGTGTGAAGGCGGGCATCAACCGCGCCGCCGAACTCATCACCGAGGTCCGCGGGAAGGCGGAGCGCGGCGAGGTGACGGCGGGCGCCGGCGCGGGTGCGGGGACGCCGGTCGAGCGGGCCGGCGAGTCCGGCGACAGCTACGGCACCAAGCTCCGCAAGTGGCTGATGACCGGCGTGAGTTACATGGTCCCGTTCGTCGCAGCGGGCGGCCTGCTGCTCGCCCTCGGGTTCGCCGTCGGCGGCTGGCAGATCGCGAGCGCGCCCTCGGTCATGAAGCACTTCTCCTGGACCGAGATCGACAGCTGGGGCGCCCTGCTGTTCCAGATCGGCCAGGTCGCCTTCGGCTTCCTCATCCCGGTGCTCGCCGGATACATCGCCTACGGCATGGCGGACCGCCCCGGTCTCGTCCCCGGCTTCGTCGGCGGAATGATCGCCTCCAACATCGCCGCGGGCTTCCTCGGCGGTCTGGTCGCCGGTCTGCTGGCGGGTGCCGTGGTCCTCTCGATCCAGCGGATCAAGATCCCGCCGGTGCTGCGGGGCATCATGCCGGTGGTCGTGATCCCGCTGATCTCCTCGCTGATCGTCGGCTTCCTGATGTTCGTCGTGATCGGCAAGCCCATCGCCGAGGCCCAGAAGGGCATGACGGACTGGCTGAGCGGCCTCTCCGGCACCAACGCGATCCTGCTCGGCGTCCTCCTCGGCCTGATGATGTGCTTCGACCTCGGCGGCCCCGTCAACAAGGTCGCGTACGCCTTCGCCACCGCCGGAATCGCCGTGCAGGACCCGAGCGACTCCGCGATGAAGGTCATGGCCGCCGTGATGGCCGCGGGCATGGTCCCGCCGCTGGGCATGGCTCTGGCCACCACCGTCCGCAAGAAGCTCTTCACCGAGACCGAGCGCGAGAACGGCAAGGCCGCCTGGGTTCTGGGCGCGTCCTTCATCTCCGAGGGCGCTATCCCGTTCGCGGCGGCCGACCCGCTGCGGGTCATCCCGGCCTCGATGGCGGGCGGCGCGGTCACCGGCGCTCTGTCGATGGCCTTCGGCGCCACCCTGCGCGCCCCGCACGGCGGCATCTTCGTGGTCCCGCTGATCGGCAGCCCGTTCCTCTACCTGATCGCCATCGCGGCAGGCGTGTGTGTCACGACCGCACTGGTGGTCGTCCTGAAGAGCATGCGCAAGCCGGCACCGGGAACGACGGCCACCGCGGCCCCGGATGCCGCCGCTCCGGCGGCCGAGCACAAGCAGCCGATAGCCGCCTGACGCTGCCCCTTTGGGGCGGCTGTGAGCTGTTCACGGCAACTGCGAGATACGTCACGGTCCGGGACCAAAGTCCCGGACCGTGGTGTCTACTGGAACGCATGCCTGAGCACGTCTCCGTCTACCAGTTGCTTGGTGTCACGCTTCTCGTCCTGGTGGCCTTCGCCTGGACGGCGGGGTTGGCCTACCTGCTGCGGCACGGCCGCCACGAGGCCGTCGCGTGGCGCGTCGACCACGGCCTGCCCGCCTTTCCCCGCCAGCGCCAGGCCGCTCCCGGCCACGAGTCCGTCCAGCTGACCCCGGCCGAGGAGGACGCGTTCGCGGGTCTGGTACGACAGCTCGGCGGCCGTCGCTGAGCGGAACCGCCGGCCCGCTCAGGAGACCCGAGCAGCGCGCCGCTCCATGGCGTCGCGGGCCGCGTCCTCGGTGACGTACACCTCGCACATGTGCCGCCCGTCGGGCGTCGCCGTGTGCTCTACCTCCCACAGGGAGATCTCCGCCCCGTCGCGCAGCAGGAACGCGTGCTCGTAGAGCGAGAAGCCCAGCCCGGCGCGCCCCGCCCGGCACGGGCGCCCGAACGCCTGCGTGATCCGGTGCGCGAACGCCTCCGCCAGCAGCGCGGCCGTCTTCGGGCCGGGCCGGTCCGTGTTCTCCGCGCGGCGCAGCAGCCGGCGCGCGTGGTCCGCCGAGTCGTCCGGGACGTAGGCGTGCCGTGGCAGGTGCACGGGCGAGAGCTGCACCGTCACCGGCAGCTCGAAGTCCGGGGTGTCCGGCGGCAACGGCAGCCGCGCGGTCGCCGCACGCAGCTCCTCCTCGTCGACGTACACCTCGTGCTGCGGGACGCTGTCCCGCCCGGTGTTGTGGACGAGCTCCCACAGAGTCAGCGCCGAGCCGTCGGCGAGCAGCCAGGTGTGCCGGTACGTCTCCCGGTGCAGCCCCGCGCTGTGGTGCGCGGAGTGCAGCGAACTGTCGTACGCCAGCGCGCAGTCCAGTCTGCGGATCGTCTCGTCGGGCAGCTCGAAGGAGTTCAGGGCACGGCCGAGGAGCCGCGCGAGGTGCTCCTCCGGAGACTCGGGCGACTCGGGTGGTTCGTACGCTGCCGTCTCGTACGGAACGCTCAAGGTTTCTCCCGGCGTTGCTGCATGTCACCTTGTGGGTGCATACCGTAGCCCCTCGGTCGGACATCATGTCCGGGAACCGAGAAAACGTACGCCCGGAAAACGTCCGGGCCGCGCAGGATGTTCCCGCGCGTCCCGACGAACCGTCAAAACCCCCCGGTCAGAGGCTGCTTGGAGCGATCAGGAGGTACCGGCGGCACTCCCCGCGACCCACTCGTTCCATGACATGTTCCAACCGTTCAGCCCGTTGTCGGGGGCCACCGTCTTGTCCGGGGAGTTCTTCACGATCACCACGTCCCCGACCAGCGAGTTGTCGTAGAACCACTTGGCCGGGGTGTTCGCCTGCCCGCCCTTGACGTCCCGCAGTCCGACGCATCCGTGACTGGTGCCGGTGCGTCCGAAGGGCGGATTCCCCTGGTTGTACCAGTAGTTGCCGTGGATGAAGGTCCCCGACTGCGTCAGCCGCATCGCGTCCGGGACATCAGGAATGTCGTACGCGTTGGCCAGCGCGACCGTCCGGCTGTCCATGCGGATCTTCTTGTACTTCTCGGAGATCACCATCTGCCCGTTGTAGGTGGTGAACTCGGGGCTGCCCGTCGAGATCGGCACCGACTTCACGGTCCGCCCGTCCCGCACGACCTTCATGGTCTGGGTGTCGGCGTCCACGGTGGACACCTGCGAGCGCCCGACCGTGAAGCTGACGGTCCTCTCCTGCACGCCGGTGACGCCGTCGGCGGCCTTGACCCCGTCCAGGTCGATCTTCATCGTGACCTTGGAGCCGGCCTTCCAGTACTCCTCGGGCCGGAAGTCGAGCCGCTGCGCCCCGAACCAGTGCCCCACCACCTGCTGCCCGCTGCTGGAGCTGACGGTGATGTGCGACTGCACGGCCTTCTTGTCGCTGATCGCCTTGTCGAAGCTGAACGACACCGGCATCCCCACACCGACCGTCGTCCCGTTGTCCGGCGTGTACGTCCCGATGAAGCTGTTCGCCTTCGAGACGGTCGTGAACACCGACTTCGCGGTCACGGCCTTGCCGTCCGAGTCCTTGGCCGTCGCGGCTATCTCGTACTTCGTCCCCCGCTCCAACTGCTCCTCGGGCTTCCAGCTCCCGCCGCCCGCGGCCAACGCCCCCGGCACCTCCTGCCCCGTGCCCGCCACGGTCATCTTCACGCCGGTCAGCGTGCCGTCGCTGACCTTCACGCCGGTCCTGTTGATCGACGCACCCGTCGAACCGTTCTTGGCGGAGATGGCGATCTCCGCCGCGGACGTCTTCGCGGGGTCCTTGCCGCCCTTGCCTTCACTCTTGTCGGAGTCGCCTCCGCACGCGGTGAGGGTGAGGGCACCGACCATCAGGACGGCACAGGCCCCCAGTGCGCGCCGCGCTGCTATGTCCGGCGATGTCACTGGCTGCTCCAGATTCATGCGATATGCGTGGCCCGCTCCACCCGGTGAAGAAAGAGGGACCCGGTCCCTGCCCGGGTTCCCTGACAGCGAGACGAATGCGCTTGAGTTGGGGCGTGGCGCCTACGAGGGTGCCGGGTTCGGTTGTGGGGCGGCTGCGGGCCGGTGGGGGCTGGTCGCGCAGTTCCCCGCGCCCCTGGGTGGGTGCAGTCGCCGACGCCACGATGGACCGTTTGCCGGACCGCGCGCCACGGTGGGCCGTTGGCCGCGTACGGCGGGAAGGGGACGGGGTGGGGGGTGTCCGCCCGCAGCGGCCGGCGTCCGTTACAGGGCACCGTTTAAGAGGTCATTTCAGTTGGTGAGTCGGCGGTGACATATGAGTGTCGCGGCGATGGCGGTGAAGGCGAGGAAGTGTTCAGGCTTGCGCTCGTAGCGGCGGTGCAGGCGTCGGCAGCCGGACAGCCAGGACACGGTCCGCTCCACGACCCAGCGGTGCCGGCCCAGGCGTTGGGATGACTCGATGCCTTTACGGGCCAGGCGGTGCCGGATGCCACGGGACGCCAGCCATCGTCGCAGGTGGCGGTAGTCGTAGCCCTTGTCCCCGTGCAGCTTGCCGGGCCGTCGGCGGCGGGGACCGCGACGTGAACGGATCGGCGGGATGCCGCGGACCAGCGGTATCAGTGCCTGGCTGTCGTGGAGGTTCGCCGCGGAGATGCCGATCGACAGAGGCAGACCACGGCGGTCCACGATCAGGTGGATTTTCGAACCCTTCTTGCCGCGGTCGGTCGGATTCGGTCCCGTCAGCTGCCCCCTTTGAGGGCCCGGACGCTGACGGAGTCGATCGCGCACCGCGACCAGTCCAGTCCGCCGCGGGAACCAAGTTCGTCCAGGACCAGCCGGTGGAGCTTGGCCCACACCCTGGCCTCGGTCCACTCGGTGAACCGGCGAAAGGCGGTCACGCCCGACAGGCCGAAGCCCGGCGGCAGTTGGTTCCAGGTGCAGCCCGAGGTGGCCACGAAGATGATCGCGGCCAGCACTTCACGGTCCCCTCGCCGCCGATGCCCTCCACCCTGCGGGCGTTCCGGGGCCGGCGGGACCACCCGCTGGAACAACTCCCACAGGTCCTCCGGCGCCAACCGTTCGACAAGCGCAGCAGTCATCACCTCAGACTGCCGCAAGATCACACCAACTGAAATGACGTCTAAGCAGCAGCAACCGCCGGACCGAGGACGGATACCCCCCACCCCGGCCCCGACCCACCCACCAAACCCGAAGCGCTACACACGCCCCCACCGAAGCCGCAGCTGCGCCGCAGGCATCCAGGGGCGCGGGGAACTGCGCAACAACGCCCGCCCCCACCAACCCGCACAGGCCGCCGCGGGCATCACTCCCCGTACAACTCCCTATACGCCGGCCACACCCCACCCACCCCCTCCACCGACTCCGCCGCCCACACCGCCCGCACGATCGCCCGGGTCACCACATCCGCCCCCGCCGCGAGCACGGAGTTGAGCGCGAGCGGATCCCCGGCGTCGAGCGCCCGCACCCCCGTGGCCAGGGCGAACACCGTGTCGCCGTCATGCAACAGGTGCACCGGCCGCACGGCACGCGCGATGCCGTCGTGCGCGGTGCCCGCGACCTTCTGGGCCTGGGCCTTCGACAGTTCCGCGTCCGTGGCCACCACAGCGAGCGTGGTGTTCAGCGGCGGCGCCGCGTTACTCGCCGCGGTCTCGGCGAGCCGCCGGCACGCGGCCTCATGCACCCGCTGCTCCGGATACCGCACCCGCCCCTGGAACAACTCCCCGTACAGAACCCCCGTCTCCGGATCAACCACCGCCCCCGCCGCGTTGGCCACCACCAACGCCGCCACGGTGATCCCCGAGGGAAGAACGACACTCGCCGTCCCCACCCCGCCCTTCATCGCCCCGACCGCGGCGCCCGTCCCCGCCCCCACGCACCCCTGCGCCACCTCCGCACCGAAGGCACTCGCCGCGGCGGCCTCGACGGCGGACCGCCCGGTCGCCGCGTCCGGCCGGGCCCGGAAGTCGCCACCCCGACCGAGATCGAAGACGCAGGCGGCAGGCACGACCGGCACGACATGCGAGGGATCCGGCCCGACCCGCACCCCGCGCCCCTGCTCCTCCAGCCAGGCCATCACCCCGGAGGCCGCGTCCAACCCGTACGCGCTGCCCCCGGTCAGCACGATCCCCTCGACCTTCTGCACCAGGTTGCGCGGATCGAGCGCGTCGGTCTCCTTGGTGCCGGGACCTCCGCCGCGCACGTCCACCGCGGCGACGGCCCCGCCCTCCGGGGCGAGCACGACGGTGGTACCGGTGAGCCAACCGCCGCCGGTGCGCGTCGCATGCCCCACGCGCACCCCGGCCACATCCGTCAGAGCGTCAACTGTCATGGGACCAGTTTCGTCCAACCACCACCCCGCCCACCGAGGCCACGTGACCACACGGTCACACGGTCGCACGGCACGCGGCGCACGATCACCCCGCCCGAACCGACCCCCCACGCTCCCGCGCCACCCGCGCCACCCGCGCCACCGTCCGCGCGGTCAGCGTCGTCCCCGTCACCACGGCCAGCGCCGCCACGATGCCCGCCGCGAGCACCGCCCAGTCGCCCAGGAAGGTGCAGCAGATCACCAGCAACGCCGTGACCGGCAGCACCAGTTGCTGGGCGATGCCCACCTTGAAGTACCGCGAGTGCAGGAGCCAGACCGTGAGCAGGTAGAGCGAGGTCGGCAGGGTCACCGCGGCCGACGCGGCCAGGGTCGAGATGTGCGCCTTGCCGACGGCCTGCTCCACGGCCACCTCCAGGCCTGCCCCGATCGCGGCGGCCGGGGCGAACACCAGATAGTGGCCGTAACCCCACAGGAACGCCTGCTTGTTGGAGCGCAGATGGCCGTGGATGGGAACCACGAAGTAGATCCACCAGGCGGCGAAGATGATGAGCAGTCCGCCCGCGGCGATCGGCAGCAGCTCGCCCAGCGCGTCGTGCTCGTCGATGCCGGTCTTCACGGCGACCGTCGCGGCGGCGATGGTCTCGCCGAGCACGATGATCGTGAACAGCCCGTACCGCTCCGCGATGTGGTGCGGATGCCACGAGGTCGGATGGTCCCTCTCGGCGAAGGGCGGCACGCACATCTCCAGCACCGCCATCACCAGGAAGACCCAGGCCCGCCCGCCCTCGGGCAGCACCAGCAGCCCCAGCCAGCCGACCTGGCACAGCAGCACGCCGAACACGTACCGCAGGGCCATCGTCCGCTCCGCGCCCTGCGTCGAGCGCGCCACCCGCAGCCACTGCGCGATCAGCGCCAGCCGCATGATCACATAGCCCAGCCACACGGCCAGGAACTCGTGGTCCTCGAACGCCCGGGACACCCCGGCCGCCAGCACCAGGACACCGGCGATCTGGATCAGGGTGACGACCCGGTAGAGCGCGTCGTCGTTGTCGTACGCCGAGGCGAACCATGTGAAGTTCATCCACGCCCACCAGATGGCGAAGAAGAGCATCGCGTAGTTGAGGATCCCCTCGCCGGCGTGCCCCTCGGCGACCGCGTGCACCAGGCCCACGCCCGCCTGGGCGATGGCCACGACGAAGCACAGGTCGAAGAAGAGCTCCAGCGGCGAGGCGACCCTGTGGGCCTCGTCCCTGCCGCGGGCGGTGAGTCTGCGCAGTGGACTGCGCGTCGTACTGGACGTCATGGGGCCAAGCACAGCAGAAACCGTTCGGAAACGCTTGCGGTCCGGTCACCGGCGACGGCGGGCCGGGAAGCCGGGCCGGGACCGGGGTGGGTGGCCGCTCCCACGGTGGGCGCCCGGCCGGGCCGTACCCTGGGTGCATGAGTAGCGCCCCCCGCCCCGAGCCCCGCGAGCCGAAGCCCGCGCTGGTCTTCGACGATCCGCTGGACCAGCAGTCCTCGGACGACACCGACCGCGGCTGGGGCGACCGGCCGCGCTCCGAAAGCGACAGCGCGGCCGACCTGAAGCGCTTCCTCGACGAGAAGCCGCCCCACCACCTCTGAGCGAGGCGCACGGCCGTGATCGATACAGCTAGCGCCCGTCGTGGCCCGAGCCCCGCTGGGCGATCAGGGCGTCGCGGATCTCCTTGAGGACCTCCAGCTCGGTCACCTCCATGACCTCCTGCGTGCCCTCCTTCGCCTTCCGGCGGGCCTCCATCCGGGCCAGGTACTTGGACATCGGCAGGACCATCAGGAAGTAGACGACAGTCGCGGTGATCACGAAGGTGAGCGTGGCGCCGAGGACCGAGCCCCAGAGGATCCGGACGCCCGTCGCGTTGTCGCCGACACCGGTGCACGGGCCCTTGATGCACGAGTTGTAGGTGTCCAGGTTCTTGGTGCCGATCGTCCCCACCAACGGGTTGATGATCCCCTTCACCACCGAGTTGACGATGTTGGTGAAGGCGGCGCCGATGACCACCGCGACTGCCAGATCGACGACGTTCCCGCGCATCAGGAAGGCCTTGAAGCCCTCCCAGACGCTCGGCTTCTTCTCGCTCACCCAGAGGCCTCTTCTCGCACGAACAGCTTGTGGAACAAACAGCTCCGCAACCTACGTCAACGCGAGGTGACCCTGTCCAATGGGGTAGCTCGAAAGGGGGCCTTGACAGAGTTCCCCGCAACACAGGGGCAGCACGGTTCAACACAACGTCACCGCCAGCCGGGCCGTCGCGCTCGCGCCCGCGAGGCGTGCCGCCGTCGACCGCGGCACCGAGAGCACGACGAGCGCCCCGCCCTCGGTCGCCCCGTCCACGGGCTCCGGCACCTTCGTCACCCGGGCCCCGCGCGCCACCACCCGGGCGTCACCGCCCAGCGCCGACTCCTCGGCGGCGATGACGTCGACCCGGTCCCCGGGCCGCAGCAGCCGGACCGTCGCGGCGTCGGCGATCCGTACCGGCGCGGACACCGTCCGCACGGCCCGGTGCTCGCGCACGGACTCCGTCGCCGGATGCCCCCGCGCCCCGTCGTCGCCCCCCGGGCCCGCCGCCACCAGCGCGGCCGCGGTGACGGCCAGCCCGAGGGCCACGGCACGCCTCCGGTGCCGTACGAACCGACGCAGCTGATGGCCGCCGCGCACCCGCACCGGGGCGAAGTGCGGGACCTCGCAGGTCGGGGGAGCGTCGGTGCCGGGCGGGCACGGAACGAGGGGAGAGGGGGACGGAGCGAAGGACATGAGGACCACCACCGGCGACGAGACATCGGCTTGCGCTGCCAACGATGAGGCTTCGCGCCGCATCCCGCCGAGGCCGGTGGACTACCGCCCGGTTGTGGAAAACTCCCTCACCCGAACGGGAACGTCCGCCCAGAACATCCGTCGAGAACGTCCGCCCAGAACGTCCGTCGCGAACGTCCCTCCCCGCTACGGCAGTTCGAACCCCGGATCCATCCCGCCCAGCGCGTTCACGCACAGACAGTCCCGCTCCCCGTCCGAAGGCAGTGCCGCCACCGCGTCGAACAGGACACCCCGCAGCCGGTCCACGTTCGCCGCGAACACCCGCAGCACCTCGTCGTGCGAGACGCCCTCACCGGTCTCGGCACCCGCGTCGAGGTCGGTGACCAGGGTCAACGACGTGTAGCAGAGCTCCAGTTCACGGGCCAGGGCCGCCTCGGGGTGGCCGGTCATGCCCACCACCGACCAGCCCTGCGCCTGGTGCCACACCGACTCGGCGCGGGTCGAGAAGCGCGGCCCCTCGACCACGACCAGCGTGCCGCCGTCCACCGCCTCCCAGTCCCGTCCGCGGGCCGCCTTCAGCGCGGCCGCCCGCCCGACCGGGCAGTACGGGTCGGCCAGGGACACGTGCACCACGTTCGGCACGGTGCCGTCCGGCAGCGGCAGCCCGTCGAAGTACGTCCCCGCCCGCGACTTCGTGCGGTCGACCAGCTGGTCCGGCACGAGCAGCGTGCCCGGGCCGTACTCGGGACGCAGACCGCCCACCGCACACGGCCCGAGGACCTGCCGCGCCCCCACCGACCTGAGCGCCCACAGATTGGCCCGGTAGTTGATCCGGTGGGGCGGCAGATGATGGCCGCGTCCGTGCCGGGGCAGGAACGCGACCCGCCGGCCGGCCACCTCGCCGAGGAAGAGGGAGTCGCTGGGCGGGCCGTAGGGGGTGTCCACCTGGACCTCGGTCACGTCCTCGAGGAACGAGTAGAAGCCCGACCCGCCGATTACGCCGATCTCTGCGTTCGCCATGCCCAGCACAGTATCCGGCCCTGAAAACCCCCGGCGACCGGCTCGGGGAACGCCGAGAACCCCGCCGTCCTAGGACGGCGGGGTTCCGGAAGTGAGACCTACGCTGCGGAGCTGCTGCTGGACGAGGACGAGCTGCCCGAGCTTGACGACTTCGTTTCCGAGGAGGACGACTTCGACTCGGACGACGAGGTGGACGTCGACGGCTTCGAGGACGACGACGCCGGCGAGGTGCTCGACGAGGAGCCACGGCTGTCGTTGCGGTAGAAGCCGGAGCCCTTGAAGACGATGCCGACCGCGGAGAACACCTTCTTGAGGCGACCCTGGCAGTTCGGGCACTCGGTCAGAGCGTCGTCGGTGAACTTCTGCACCGCCTCGAGGCCCTCGCCGCACTCGGTGCACTGGTACTGATAGGTGGGCACTGTCTTCCTCCTGGCACTCTCACTCAATGAGTGCTAACGATGGTCCATAGTGACGTATTCCTGAGAATCAGTCCACTGCCACCGGCACTCGGTGACCGACGCCACGCGCGACGGTACGGCCGCGGGGCCGCGTCGCGAGGCGGGAACGCAGCGCCACCAGGGTCACCAGGGCGAGCAGGGTGCCGCCCATCGGCACCAGGAACCCGGCGCCGCCCCAGAATCGGTCCTCCAGCTGCCCGGCGATCGTGACGGCGGCCGCCTGGCCGAGCGCCACCGCTCCGGTCAGCCAGGTGAAGGCCTCGGTGCGGGCGCCGGCCGGGACCAGGTTCTCGACCAGGGTGTAGCCGGTGATCAGGGTGGGCGCGATGCACATGCCGACCAGCAGGCCGAGACCGGCCAGGACGAGCACCGAGTGCGCGGCCCACAGGCCGGAGGCCGTCAGCGCGAGGGCGCCGTAGCCGACGAGCAGGCGTCGCTGGGGGGCCACCTTCCAGGCGATGGCACCGCAGACCAGGCCGGAGAGCATGTTGCCCGCGGCGAAGACGCCGTACAGGACACCGTTCAGGCCGGGCTCGCCGATCGACGCGCTGAAAGCGGCCAGGGAGACCTGCATGCCGCCGAAGACGGAACCGATGCCCAGGAAGGTCACGATCAGGACGCGCACCCCGGGGACGCGCAGCGCCGAGGTGTGCTCCACGCGTGCGTGCCCTTCGGCCGCGGCGACCGTCGGCTGGGTGCTCTTCTGCGCGGCGAACAGCAGACCGCCCAGCAGTGTCAGCGACGCCTCCGTCAGCAGTCCCGCGGCGGGGTGGACGGCGGTGCACAGGGCGGTGGCCAGCAGTGGGCCGAAGACGAAGGTCAGCTCGTCCGTGACGGACTCGAAGGCGGCCGCCGTGGTGATCAGGGGGGAGTCCTGGAGCTTGACGCCCCAGCGGGCGCGCACCATGGGCCCGATCTGCGGCACGGAGGCGCCGGTGGGCACGGCCGCGACGAACAGCGCCCACAAGGGCGCGTGGGTGAGGGCGAGAGCCGTCAGGGACAGGCCCGCCAGAGTGTGCGCCAGGACCCCGGGGATCAGCACGGCGCGCTGCCCGTAGCGGTCCGCGAGACGGCCGCTGTAGGGCGCGAACACCGCCATGGAGACACCGGTGACGGCCGCGACGGCGCCCGCCGCGCCGTACGAGCCGGTGGTGTGCTGCACGAGCAGCACGAGGGAGAGGGTGAGCATCGCGAACGGCTGGCGTGCCGCGAAGCCGGGGAGCAGGAACGTCCAGGCGCCGCGGGTGCGCAGCAGCTGTCCGTATCCCGGGCGGGAGGAGGTGACCGTGGATGCCACGGCCCGTGCCTTTCTGCCGCCTGGTAGCGCGGCCCCTTGGCAAAGGGGGCGCCGAGAGCTGTCCTCTTGCGCGGACTGCGGTAGATGCCGAAGACCACGTCACGAGGGACGTCCCGGCCGCCATACGGTCGCGCCAGCTCTGCGTCAGGCAGAGTTGGTTCGATCAGGAGTGCGCCCCCATCGTACAGGGGGCGCGAAACACGCTGTTAACGAGCGCTGTCGGTGCCGCCCGTGCCGAGCCAGTCGGCCAGCTTGCCGCCGTGGCCCACCGCGCGCAGGCGCCGTTCGGCGGCGTCGCGCACCGGGTCGGTGGCGACGACGAGCAGTTCGTCCCCACGCCGCAGCACGGTCGTGGGCAGCGGAACGAACGATTTTGCATCGCGCACGACCAGGGTGACCGCGGCCCCGGCCGGCAGCCGCAGCTCGTTGACCTCGACGCCGTGCATCCGGGACCCCTCGGGGATCGCGACGGACAGCAGGTGCCCGCGCAGCCGCTCCAGGGGCGCCGACTCGATGCCGAGGTCGGCGGCCTCGGAGTCCCCGCCCAGGCTCAGCTTGCGCGCCAGCCAGGGCAGCGTCGGGCCCTGCACGAGGGTGTAGACGACGACCAGGACGAAGACGATGTTGAAGACGCGACGGCTGCCCTCGACGCCGCTCACCATCGGGATCGTCGCCAGGATGATGGGAACGGCGCCGCGCAGCCCGGCCCAGGACATGAGCGTCTGCTCCTGCCACGGCACCCGGAACGGCGTCAGGCACAGGAAGACGCTCAGCGGCCGCGCCACCATGGTCAGCACCAGCCCTATGACGAGCCCGGGCAGGACGTCGTCGCCCAGCTCGTGCGGGGTGACCAGCAGGCCGAGCAGGACGAACATGCCGATCTGGGCGATCCAGCCGAGTCCGTCGGCGAAACCGCGGGTGGCGGGCCAGTGCGGCAGCTTGGCGTTGCCCATCGCCATGGAGGCGAGATAGACGGCGAGGAACCCACTGCCGTGCGCCAGCGCGCCCGCCGCGTATGCGGTGACGGCGATCGCCATGACCGCGATCGGATAGAGGCCGGAGGCGGGCAGGGCGACGTGCCTGAGACCCCAGGAGCCCAGCCAGCCCACCGCGATGCCGAGGGCGGCGCCGATGGCCAGTTCAAGGGTTATCTCGGCGATCAGCGTGTACCAGTGCTCGACCGGACCGGTCTGGGAGAAGGCGACCACCAGGATGACCACCGGGGCGTCGTTGAAGCCGGACTCGGCCTCCAGCGTGCCCGTCACGCGCGCGGGCAGGGGGATCTTGCGCAGCACCGAGAAGACCGCCGCCGCGTCCGTCGAGGAGACGACCGCGCCGATGATGAGCGCCTGGCGCCATTCCAGCCCGATGAGGTAGTGCGCCGCCGTCGCCGTGACCCCGACGCTCACCGCGACCCCGACCAGCGCCAGCGCGGTGGCGGCCGGCAGGGCCGGCTTGATCTCCTTCCACTTCGTGCCGAGCCCGCCCTCGGCCAGGATCACGACCAGGGCCGCGTACCCGATGACCTGGGTCAGCTCGGCGTTGTCGAAGTGGATGTCGCCGATGCCGTCCTGGCCCATGGCGATGCCGATCCCCAGGTACACGAGCAGGCTGGGGAGCCCGCTGCGCGAGGAGATCCGGACCGCGGCCACGGCGACGAGCAGGACGAGCGAGCAGACGAGCAGGAGCTGGTTGAGATGCTGGACAGTCAGTGGCCGTTCCCTTCCCTGGCTCACTCGCATCACGCGCGCGTGAGTCATGTACATAGGACACGAAGCGGTGAGGCTCCGCATCCAAGTACTTCGTTACCTTACCTAACTCTTGACGATTTCTTGACGCTTCGCGAGGCAAGATCGAACGCTCGTCCGCGTTCGTTCCCCACTCCGCGTCAAGTCCGCCTGGGCCCTGCGCCTATGGTTGCTCCAGCGCGCAGAGCCTGCGTCACATCCCAGGCTCCCCGCCCACAGCACAGCCCGCCCTGCCGCTCGCGTTAGGACAGCAAGGACAGCGATGCCCCCCACCACCACCGCCTCATCGGGTCAGCAGCCCGGCAAGTCCGGCAGGAAGAAGGGGCGCAGAGCCCGCCTGATCGTTCTCGTGCTCGTACTGGCCCTCGTCGGCGCGGTCGCCTACGGCGGGTACTGGTCGGTGAGCACCGTCCGCGCGTCCTTCCCGCAGACCAAGGGCTCGATCGAACTCGAGGGCCTGTCGGGCCCCGTGGACGTCAAACGCGACAGTTACGGCATCCCGCAGATCTACGCCTCCTCCGACGCGGACCTGTTCATGGCGCAGGGCTACGTCCAGGCGCAGGACCGGTTCTACGAGATGGACGTACGCCGGCACATGACCTCCGGGCGTCTGTCGGAGATGTTCGGCAAGGGCCAGGTCGACGACGACGAGTTCCTGCGCACGCTGGGCTGGGACCGGGTGGCGAAGAAGGAGTACGACACCAAGCTGTCGGCCTCCACCAAGAAGTACCTCCAGGCCTACGCCAAGGGAGTCAACGCCTACCTCCAGGGCAAGAGCGGCAAGGCGATCTCCCTGGAGTACGCGGCGCTCGGCTTCAGGAACGACTACAAGCCCGAGAAGTGGACCCCGGTCGACTCGGTGGCGTGGCTGAAGGCGATGGCCTGGGACCTGCGCGGCAACATGCAGGACGAGATCGACCGCGCCCTGATGACCAGCCGCCTCGGCCCGAAGCAGATCGCCGACCTGTACCCGCAGTACCCGTACAGCCGCAACCAGGCGATCGTGCAGGAGGGCCAGTACAACGAGCTGACCCAGACCTTCGAGCAGAACGGCAGCTCGCAGGAGAACGGCCTGTCCGGCACCGGCACCGGCACCTCGACCGGCGGCACCGGCACCTCCACGAGCGGCTCCGGAACGTCCACGGGCGGCACCGCGACGGGCACGTCGGCCTCGACCTCGTCGTCGACCGCCTCGGCCCTGCAGAGCCAGCTCTCGGGCCTCTACAACGTCCTGGACGACGTCCCCACCGCCGTCGGCGTCAACGGCCAGGGCATCGGCTCCAACTCCTGGGTCGTCGACGGCTCGCACACCATCACCGGCAAGCCGCTGCTGGCCAACGACCCGCACCTGTCGGCCTCCCTGCCGTCCGTCTGGTACCAGATGGGCCTGCACTGCCGGACCGTCTCCAGCAAGTGCCAGTACGACGTCTCCGGCTACACCTTCGCGGGCATGCCCGGCGTGGTCATCGGCCACAACGCGAAGATCGCCTGGGGCATGACGAACTCCGGCGTCGACGTCACCGACCTCTACCTGGAGAAGCTCTCCGGCGACGGCTACCTCTACGACGGCAGGACCAAGCCCTTCACCACGCGCGAGGAGACCATCAAGGTCGCCGGCGGCACGTCCAAGAAGATCGTCGTGCGTGAGACGAACAACGGCCCCCTGCTCTCCGACCGCTACGACGAACTCGTCAAGGTCGGAAAGAAGGCCACCGTCGACAACGCGGCCCCTGACCGCGGCGACGGCTACGGCGTCGCCCTGCGCTGGACCGCGCTCGACCCCGGCACCTCCATGGACGCCGTGTTCGCGATGGACAGGGCGTCGAACTGGAGCGAGTTCCGCGCGGCGGCGGCCCTGTTCGACGTGCCCTCGCAGAATCTCGTCTACGCCGACTCCGAGAACATCGGCTACACGCTGCCCGGCCGCATCCCGATCCGCGCCAAGGGCCACACCGGCGCCATCCCGGCCCCGGGCTGGGACCCCAAGTACGCCTGGACCGGCAAGTACATCAAGCAGGACGAACTGCCCTACGAGTACAACCCGGAGCGCGGCTACATCGTCACCGCCAACCAGGCCGTGGTCGACAAGGACAAGTACCCCTACACGCTCACCACGGACTGGGGCTACGGCACCCGCAGCCAGCGCATCACCGACCTGATCGAGCAGAAGATCAAGGGCGGCGGCAAGATCTCCACCGACGACATGCGCCAGATGCAGCTCGACAACAGCAGCGAGATCGCCAAGCTGCTGGTGCCCAAGCTGCTGAAGATCGACGTCGAGGACAAGGACGTCCGGCAGGCGCAGGAGCTCCTGGAGGGCTGGGACTACACCCAGGACGCCGACTCGGCCGCGGCCGCCTACTTCAACGCCGTGTGGCGCAACATCCTCAAGCTCGCCTTCGGCAACAAGCTGCCCAAGGAGCTGCGGGTCAAGGGCCAGTGCCTGTGGGTGGACCCGGTCAACACCGTCGGGCCGGCCGACGAGGCGGACAAGGTCCGCGAGTGCGGTCAGCGCGACGCCGACCAGGCGCAGCCCGACGGCGGTGACCGCTGGTTCGAGGTCGTGCGCAAGCTCATGGACGACGAGAACAGCGACTGGTGGAAGACCCCCAAGGGCGTCGGTGACCGCCCCGCGGCCACCAACCGCGACGAGCTGTTCAAGCGCGCCATGATCGACGCCCGGTGGGAACTGACCGCCAAGCTCGGCAAGGACATCGACACCTGGAGCTGGGGCCGGCTGCACCGCCTGTTCCTGAAGAACCAGACGCTGGGCATCGAGGGCCCCGGCTTCCTCCAGTACATGCTCAACCGCGGCCCCTGGAAGCTCAGCGGCGGCGAGGCGACGGTCAACGCGACCGGCTGGAACGCCGCGGGCGGCTACGGCGTCGTCTGGGTGCCGTCGATGCGCATGGTGGTCAACCTCGGCGACCTCGACAAGTCGAAGTGGATCAACCTCACCGGCGCCTCCGGGCACGCCTACAGCGCGCACTACACCGACCAGACCGGCAAGTGGGTCAAGGGTGAGCTGCTGGACTGGTCCTTCTCGGACGAGGCCGTCGACAAGAACACGACCGACAGCCTGGTGCTGAAGCCGTAGGCCGAAGAAGGGCCCCTCCACGCGTGCGTGGAGGGGCCCTTTCTCATTCCGGGTCCTGGAAGCGGCGCACGCCCGACGGCGTCACCACCGCGTGCACCGGGCGGTCGTGTGTCTCCTCCGGGACCTGCGCGACGACCTCGGAGTCGTACAGGAGCACCACCAGCGCCGGCCGTGCGCCCGCGCGCTCCAGGCGCGCGAGCACCCGGTCGTACGACCCCCCGCCGCGCCCCAGCCGCATCCCGCGCCCGTCCACCGCGAGGCCGGGCAGCAGCACCACGTCGGCGCCGGTCACGGCGTCCGGGCCCAGACGCTCGCCGGAGGGTTCGAAGAGGGTCATCTTCCCGCCGTGCTGGACGCGCGCGAGAGAGCCCTCGCCGGTGTAGGCGCCCCAGTCCAGGTCGTTGTCCGGCAGCAGCGCCGGGAGCAGGACCCGCACGCCCCGCTCGCGCAGCGCGTCCAGGAGCGCGAGCGTGCCGGGCTCGCTCCCCACGGAGACGTACGCCGCCACCGTGCGCGCACGCGCCAGCTCGGGCAGTCCAAGGGCCCGGCCGGCCAGCGCGGACGCCGCTTCCCGCACGTCATCGGCCGTCAACCTGTTCCTCACCGCCAGGTACGCTCGACGCAACGTTCGCTTGTCAGGCTTGGTGGGACGTCCGACATGACTCAAAGTCTGCACCCGTACCTTTCAATACGCTCATATAAGAGCTTATTAACCGGATCCCCAGATTCCAGGCAAAGGCACCGGATAAGGTGCGGACATGACTCAGTCGCACCCTCGGATCAGCAAGGCTGTCATTCCGGCAGCAGGGCTCGGCACCCGCTTCCTGCCGGCCACCAAGGCCACTCCCAAGGAGATGCTGCCGGTGGTCGACAAGCCGGCGATCCAGTACGTGGTCGAGGAGGCCGTCTCGGCGGGTCTCGACGACGTCCTCATGATCACGGGACGCAACAAGCGCCCCCTGGAGGACCACTTCGACCGCAACTACGAGCTCGAGTCCGCCCTCCAGAAGAAGGGCGACGCCGGTCGCCTCGCCAAGGTCCAGGAGTCCAGTGACCTCGCCACCATGCACTACGTGCGGCAGGGCGACCCCCGCGGCCTCGGCCACGCGGTCCTGTGCGCGGCCCCCCACGTGGGCCACGAGCCCTTCGCCGTCCTCCTCGGCGACGACCTGATCGACGCCCGCGACCCCCTGCTCAAGCGGATGATCGAGGTCCAGGAGCAGCACGGCGGCAGCGTCATCGCGCTGATGGAGGTCGCGCCGGAGCAGATCCACCTCTACGGCTGTGCCGTCGTCGAGGAGACCGAGGACAGCGACGTCGTCAGGGTCAGCGGCCTCGTCGAGAAGCCGGACGCCGCCGACGCCCCGTCGAACTACGCGGTCATCGGCCGCTACGTCCTCGACCCGCGCATCTTCGACGTACTCCGCAAGACCGAGCCCGGCCGGGGCAACGAGATCCAGCTCACCGACGCCCTCCAGCAGCTCGCACAGGACGAGAAGGTCGGCGGCCCGGTGCACGGCGTCGTCTTCAAGGGCCGCCGCTATGACACCGGAGACCGCGGCGACTATCTGCGTGCCATTGTCAGACTCGCGTGCGAACGTGAAGACCTGGGCCCGGACTTCCGGACCTGGCTTCGCAGTTACGTAGCCGAGGAGATGTAGGCATTTGAGCAGCGCCGCGCCCCGCCCCGCCGACCAGGACCACCTCTGGTCGGTGGACGAACACCTGGAGGACATCCTCGCGACCGTCCGCCCCCTCGAACCCATCGAGCTGCAACTGCTCGACGCCCAGGGCTGCGTCCTGGTCGAGGACGTCACGGTCCCGGTGTCCCTGCCCCCGTTCGACAACAGCTCCATGGACGGGTACGCGGTACGGGTCGCGGACGTGGCGGGCGCGAGCGAGGAGTTCCCAGCTGTCCTCGACGTCGTCGGGGACGTGGCGGCGGGCCAGGCCGAGCTGCTGCACGTCGGCCCCGGGCAGGCCGCCCGCATCATGACCGGCGCCCCGCTGCCGCCCGGCGCCGAGACCGTCGTCCCCGTCGAATGGACCGACGGTGGCCTCGGCGAGGGCCCGGTCAGCGGGATGCGCGCCCGCAGCCTCGCCCCCGAGGGCGCCGAAGGGCAGGTGCACGTGTACCGGCCCGCCGAGGCACGCGCGCATGTGCGCGCCCAGGGCAGCGACGTCCGGGCCGGCGACCGCGCCCTGGACGCCGGCACCGTCCTCGGCCCGCCGCAGATCGCCCTGCTCGCCGCCATCGGCCGCGGCACCGTACGCGTGCGCCCGCGCCCGCGCGTGGTCGTCATGTCCACCGGCAGCGAACTCGTCCAGCCCGACGAGGGCCTCGGCACCGGCCAGATCTACGACTCCAACAGCTTCGCCCTCACCGCGGCCGCCCGGGATGCCGGGGCCATCGCCTACCGGGTGGGCGCCGTCGCCGACGACGCCGAGACCCTGCGCTCCACCATCGAGGACCAGCTCGTCCGCGCCGACCTCATGGTCACCACGGGCGGCGTGAGCGTCGGGGCGTACGACGTCGTCAAGGAGGCCCTGTCCTCCGTCGCCGACGAGGACGAGCCGGGCAGCGGCGTCGACTTCCGCAAGCTCGCCATGCAGCCCGGCAAGCCCCAGGGCTTCGGCTCCGTCGGCCCCGACCACACCCCGCTCCTCGCCCTGCCGGGCAACCCGGTGTCGTCGTACGTCTCCTTCGAGCTGTTCGTCCGCCCCGCGATCCGCACACTGATGGGCCTCGACGACGTCCACCGGCCGCGGACCAGGGCCACGCTGACCGCGAAGAAGGCGCTGACCTCGCCCAAGGGCCGCCGGCAGTTCCTGCGCGGTACGTACGACGACGGCTGCGTCAGCCCGGTCGGCGGCGCCGGCTCCCACCTGGTGGCCGCCCTCGCGCAGGCGGACGCGCTGATCGTCGTACCGGAGGACGTGGAATCCGTCGAGCCCGGTACCGAGGTCGAAGTGGTCCTGCTCGGCTGAGCACCCCTGGTTGGCGGTACCGTGTCGCGCACAACAGGCCGGACCGGGAGCGCCGCACAACCATGAGTACGCAGGACCGACTGACGCACATCGACGAGGCGGGGGCCGCCCGCATGGTCGATGTCTCCGGCAAGGACGTCACCGCACGCACCGCGCGCGCGAGTGGACGCGTCCTCGTTTCGCCCCGAGTGATCGAGCTGCTGCGCGGCGAGGGTGTCCCCAAGGGCGACGCCCTGGCCACCGCGCGGATCGCGGGCATCATGGGGGCCAAGCGCACCCCCGACCTGATTCCGCTGTGCCACCCGTTGTCGGTGTCCGGTGTGACACTGGACCTGTCGGTCGCGGACGACGCCGTGGAGATTGCGGCCACCGTGAAGACGACGGACCGCACGGGCGTCGAGATGGAAGCCCTCACCGCGGTCTCCGTCGCCGCGCTCACCGTGATCGACATGGTCAAGGCGGTCGACAAGGGAGCGGTCATCACGGACGTACGGGTCGAGGAGAAGACGGGCGGCAAGTCGGGCGACTGGAGCCGGGCATGACGTATCGCGCTCTTGTGGTCACCGCCTCCAACCGGGCCGCCGCCGGGGTCTACGAGGACAGGGGCGGCCCGCTGATCGCCGAGGGCCTCGGCGGTTTCGGCTTCACCGTCGAGGGGCCGCAGGTCGTCCCGGACGGGGACCCGGTCCGCGACGCCCTGCGTGCGGGCGTCGCCGCCGGATACGACGTCGTCGTCACCACCGGCGGCACCGGCATCTCGCCCACCGACCGCACCCCCGAGGCCACCCGCGAGGTGATCGAGTACGAGGTGCCGGGCATCGCGGAGGCCATCCGGGCGTTCGGACGGGACAAGGTGCCGACCGCCGCGCTCTCCCGGGGCCTGGCCGGGGTGGCGGGACACACGCTGATCGTCAACCTGCCGGGTTCCAGTGGCGGGGTGAAGGACGGACTGGCCGTCCTGGAGCCCCTGTTGATCCACGCCGTCGACCAGATCCGCGGCGGCGACCACCAAAGACCCGATGCCGGCAGTGGGGGTGCGAGCTGAACAGCCCGTCCTGGCCCGCCGTACTGGCGGACGGCGATGTCGTCCTGAGGCCGATAAAGATGCGCGACCAGCGGGTCTGGCGCGAGGTGAACCGGCGCAACCGGGACTGGCTGCGCCCCTGGGAGGCGACCATTCCGCCGCCCACCCCGAGCGGCCCGATCGCACACCGGCCGACCTACCGCCAGATGGTCCGGCACCTGAGGTCCGAGGCGAACGCGGGACGGATGCTGCCGTTCGTCATCGAGTACCGGGGCCAGTTGGTCGGGCAGTTGACGGTCGCCGGGATCACCTGGGGCTCGATGTGCTCGGGACACGTCGGCTACTGGGTGGACCAGTCGGTGGCCGGGCGCGGAGTGATGCCGACCGCCGTGGCGCTTGTCGTGGACCACTGTTTCCGCACTGTTGGTCTGCACCGCATCGAGGTCTGCATTCGTCCCGAGAACGTGCCCAGCCGACGCGTCGTGGAGAAACTCGGATTCCGCGAGGAGGGGCTGCGGCCGCGCTATCTCCACATCGACGGGGCCTGGCGGGACCATCTCGTGTTCGCGCTCACCGCGGAAGAGGTGCCCGAAGGGTTGCTCAGGCGCTGGCAGCGGGCACGCTCCCGCAGTACGCCGCACGACAATCCCGCATAGCGGTCCGGCGGACCCCAGGAACACAGAAATTGAATAAGTGTTCGAAAATGATCGGTGCATGACCGTCTCAGGGCATTGAATTCGCGACTGAGGTGGCCTGCTGATCGGATCGATCACAAAAAAAGCTCGAAATATCAGCCAGATCGTGCGACACACCGGCGCAATTGGCAGATGGCCTCACGCAAACCCCTCTACCGTGTGAGGCGTGAGCAGCAGCGGCCTCATCTACGCAGTCATTGTCGGGGCCTGGGCCGCCTACTTGGTGCCGATGTGGCTCCGTAGGCAGGACGAGCTGAACGAGGCCCGTCCGACGGAACGCTTCAGCACCGCCATCCGGTTGCTCTCCGGAAGGGCGGGCATGGAGCGTCGGTACGCCAAGGACCTGCGCGCGCGCTCCACCGACGAGGGGGAGCGCGGCGCCGACGAACCGGATGTCGTCACCGAGTCGGTGGACGTCCGGGCCTTCGCCATGCCTCCGACCCGTCCGCAGACCCAGGCGACGGTCCAGCCGTCGGCTTCCGAACGCCGGGAGGCGGCGCGCGAGCAGGCGCGGGAAGCCGACCGGGAAGCGGGACACGGCGACCCGGCGCGCGAGAAAACGAACGCGCCGGCGCCCGAACACGGCGGCGCCCCGACGCGGAAGCAGACACCCGCGTCCGCCGCCCGGCGCACGGCCGCCGCGGAAGCGGCCGCGGCGCGCGCCCGGCGGACGAAGGTACTCGCGCGCCGACGGCGCACCACGGTGATGCTCTTCCTCGCCTTCACGCTCGGCGCGATCGTCGCCGCCGTCGGAGGACTCGCCTTCCTGTGGGCTCCGGGCGTCCCCGCGGTGATGCTCAGCGCGTACATCGCCCACCTGCGCTCCCAGGAACGCCGCCGTTTCGCCTACCAGATGGACCGGCGCCGGGCCGAGCTCGCCGCCCAGCACCTGCGCGAGCGGGCCCGCCAGCCGCGCCGCCGCGCGTCCGTGAGCACCGGCGTGGACGCCGACGAACCGGACGGGGGACCAGGAGCGGATACCGATCCCGGACTCTCCGCGCTCGCCGCCGACCGGCGCGCCCTCGTCGAGCAGACCGACCACGCCGAGTGGGTCGACCAGCAGCGCGAACGGCAGCGCAGGCCGGGACACGGGGACAGCTGGGACCCGGTCCCGGTACCGCTACCGACGTACGTGACCGCGCCGGTCGCCCCGCGGGCCACCGCGGACGTGGACCTCGGCGCCCCGGACGCGTGGAGTTCGGCCCGGTCCAGTGCCGTGGCCCCCGAGCAGTCCGGCCAGGAGACGGCGCCCGTCGCGGAGGACGGGGGATCGGAGGACCCGTCCGCCGACGAGGAGGACAGGCCCGGGGCGGACGGACGCACCGACGCCCGCCGCGCCGCCTCCGCCCGCCGGGCACGCGAACGCGGCCGCACCCCGCTCTTCGACCAGTACGAGGAAGGCGACCGGCCGCGCGCGGCCAACGAGTGAGCAACGGCGCCGGGATCGCCGCGCCCTGACCAGCCCGGAACGGATTTCCAAGCACCCGGACGGGGATGCTAGAGTTTCACTCGTTGCAAGGGCCTGTGGCGCAGTCCGGTAGCGCACCTCGTTCGCATCGAGGGGGCCAGGGGTTCAAATCCCCTCAGGTCCACGCATCATGAAGACCCGCTCCTGATTCAGGAGCGGGTCTTCTGTCATGTGTACTGCCCTCTCACAGCGCCTTCGCGAAGCAGCGGCTGTCCTCGTGGAAGCGGTAGTAGCCGAACTTCACGCAGGGCTCGTAGCCGCTGGACGTGTACAGGGCGATGGCCTCCGGCTGCTTGATGCCGGTCTCCAGGACCATGCGGCTGCGGCCGGCCGCGCGGGCGTGGTCCTCCAGGGCGGTGAGGATGCGGCGGGCGAGACCCCGGCCGCGCATCTGCTCGATCACGTACATGCGCTTGAGCTCGGCGTCGCCGTCCAGGTTGCCCTCGCCGTTGGCGTTCTGGGCGCGCCAGCCGCCCGTCGCGACGGGGCTGTCCCTTTCGTCGTACGCGATCAGATACACGCCGTTCGGGTGCTCGAAGTCCGCGGGGGCCAGCTCGGTGGCGTCGCCGCCGTCGCCGTAGCGGACCTGATACTCGGCCTGGACCTGGTCGTTCAGCTTCACGGCGTCGGGGTGGTCGAAGGGGACACGGCGGATCATCATGCCCTCCAGTGTGCCGGTATCGTGCCGGGGTGCTCACTGTGACCTCCGCCAATGTGAACGGACTGCGCGCCGCCGCGAAGAAGGGCTTCGTGGAGTGGCTCGCGGAGACCTCCGCCGACGTGCTCTGCCTCCAGGAGGTGCGCGCCGAGCCGCAGCAGCTGCCCGAGAGCGTCAGGGCTCCCGAGGGCTGGCACGTGGTGCACGCGCCCGCCGCCGCCAAGGGCCGCGCCGGCGTCTCCCTCTACACCCGCCGCGAGCCCGACCGGGTGCGGATCGGCTTCGGCTCGGCCGAGTTCGACACCAGCGGGCGCTACGTCGAGGCCGACCTGCCCGGTGTCACCGTCGCCTCCCTCTACCTGCCCTCCGGTGAGGTCGGCACCGAGCGGCAGGACGAGAAGGTCCGCTTCATGGACGAGTTCCTCGTCCACCTCAAGGACCTGCGGACCCGCGCCGCCGCCGACGGCCGCGAAGTCGTCGTCTGCGGCGACTGGAACATCGCCCACCAGCAGGCCGACCTCAAGAACTGGCGCGCCAACCAGAAGAGCTCCGGCTTCCTGCCGGAGGAGCGGGCGTGGCTGAGCCGCGTGCTGGAGCCCACCGACGGCGGGTACGTCGACGTCGTACGGTCGCTGCACCCGGACGTGGAGGGGCCGTACTCGTGGTGGTCGTACCGGGGGCGGGCTTTCGACAATGACAGCGGTTGGCGCATCGACTACCACGTCTCCACGCCGGGGCTCGCCAGCAAGGCGGTGAAGGGGTTCGTGGAGCGCGCCGCGACGCACGCCGAGCGCTGGTCGGACCACGCGCCGGTGACCGTGGTCTACGACCTCTAGACCTGCGGTTTCCGCAACCGCCGGTCCAGCGCCAGCGACAGTTCCGCCTCCACCACGCTCCGCGCCAGCGGGCGCAGGCGGTGGAGGTCGTCCTCGCTCGCGTGGCGCAGGACCAGTTCGGCGAACATCTCGGCCAGGGCGTCGACGTGTTCGCGGACCTGTTTGCCGGCGGTGAGGACCTCGGCGAGGGGGATGCCCTCGCGGACCAGGGTGGAGGAGACGTCCAGGAGGCGGCGGCTGATGTGGACGATCTCGTCGCCGTCGGTGCCGAGGTAGCCGAGGTCCAGCGCGGCGGCGAGGTTCTCGGGGGTGACCTCGCCCTCGAAGCGGGCGGCGAGTTCCTCGGGGGTGAGGCGGACCGGTTCCTCCTCCGTGGGAGGTGTCACGCCGAGGACGTCGGCGACGTCGCGGCCGTGGTCGAGGGCTTCCGCCAGTTCCGCGATGCCGGTGAGGGTGTGGCCGCGCTCCAGGAGTGTCGCGATCGTGCGCAGACGGGCCAGGTGGTGGTCGCCGTACCAGGCGATGCGGCCCTCGCGGCGCGGGGGCGGGATGAGTTTGCGTTCGCGGTAGAAGCGCAGGGTGCGCACTGTGATGCCGGCCAGGCGGGCCAGTTCCTCCATGCGGTATTCGCGCTTGTCCGTCACGCCCGCAGCCTATGTTGTACCGCCGGTACCCGCGGCGGCAGCCGCTGATGTAAACGTCCCTCTCCCGCCCCCTACCCATCGGTACGCAGCTGCTCTACCCTCCCATTGCGCCAGTGTTCACTGGCAGAGTCGGGCAGGGAAGGCATCGGCATGGCCGAACACGAGCATGTGCGGGTGGCGGTGGTCGGGTCCGGGTTCGGGGGGCTGGGCGCCGCCGTACGGCTGCGGCGGGAGGGCGTCACCGACTTCGTCGTGCTGGAGCGGGCCGACAGTGTGGGCGGTACCTGGCGGGACAACAGCTATCCGGGGTGCGCGTGCGATGTGCCGTCCCATTTGTATTCGTTCTCCTTCGCTCCCCATCCCGACTGGCCGCGCACCTTCTCCGGGCAGGAGCACATCCGCGCCTACCTGGAGCATGTGACGGACGTCTTCCGGCTGCGCCCGCACATCCGCCTCAACTCCGAGGTGCGGCGGATGACCTGGGACAGCGAGAAGCTGCGGTGGGACATCGAGACCGCGAGCGGCTCGCTCTCGGCCGACCTCGTCGTCTCCGCCACCGGGCCGCTGTCCGATCCGAAGATCCCCGACATCCCGGGGCTGGACTCCTTCCCCGGCAAGGTCTTCCACTCCGCCCGCTGGGACCACGACTACGACCTGCGCGGCAAGCGGGTCGCCATGGTGGGCACGGGCGCCTCGGCCATCCAGATCGTGCCGGCCGTCCAGCCCCTCGCCCGCAACGTCACCCTGTTCCAGCGCACTCCGCCCTGGGTGATGCCCCGCATGGACCGGGCGATCAGCGGCGCCGAGCGCTGGCTGCACCGCCAGCTGCCCTTCACCGCCCAGGTGAGGCGCGGACTGCTGTGGGGGATCAGGGAGTTGCAGGTCCAGGCGTTCGCCAAGCGTCCCAACGAGCTGGGCGCCGTGGAGCAGTTGGCCAAGCGGAACATGGCCCGCGCCATCAAGGACCCGGCACTGCGCGCCAAGCTCACCCCCGACTACCGCATCGGCTGCAAGCGGATCCTGCTGAGCAGCACGTACTACCCGGCGCTCGCCCAGCCCAACGTCGACGTGGTCGCGAGCGGGCTCAGCCGTGTCGAGGGGTCGACCCTCGTCGCCGCCGACGGCACCAAGGCGCAGGTTGACGCGATCGTCTTCGGTACGGGCTTCCATGTCACCGACATGCCGATCGCCGACCGGGTCGTCGGCGCGGACGGGCGGACGCTCGCCGAGGCGTGGAAGGGCGGGATGGAGGCGCTGCGGGGTGCCTCCGCGGCCGGTTTCCCCAACTGGATGTCCGTCATCGGGCCCAACACCGGCCTCGGGAACTCCTCGATGATCCTCATGATCGAGTCCCAGCTGAACTACCTGGCCGACTTCGTACGGCAGCTCGACGTCCTCGGGGGGCGTGCGGCCCTCGACGCGCGTCCCGCCGCCGTGGCGGCCTGGAACCACCGGGTGCAGGAGCGCATGAAGCGCACGGTGTGGAACACCGGCGGCTGCACCAGCTGGTACCTGGACGCGAACGGCCGCAACAGCACGATCTGGCCCGGTACGACGACCGAGTTCCGGCGGGCGACCCGGCGGGTGGACCTCGCCGAGTACGAGGTGCTGCGGGTGCCGGCGCACGCGGAGGTGAGCGCCGTATGAGCCGCCTGACGCATGTCCTCTCCGGTCCGTACGCCCCGCCCGCCCCGGTGCGTGAACTGACCGTTCTCTGCGCCGACGGCGCCCGCCTGCACGTGGAGGTGCACGGCCCCGAGGGCGCGCCCCCTGTCGTGCTCGCCCACGGCTGGACCTGTTCCACCGCGTTCTGGGCCGCCCAGATCCGTGAACTCGCCGTGGACCACCGGGTCGTCGCGTACGACCAGCGCGGTCACGGACGCAGTCCGGCGAGTCCGGCGTGCAGTGCGGACGGGCTCGCCGACGACCTCGAAGCCGTGCTGGAGGCGACCCTCGGGCCGGGCGAGAAGGCGGTGATCGCCGGTCACTCCATGGGCGGGATGACGGTGATGGCGGCGGCGGAGCGCCCGGGGTTCCGGGAGCACGCGGCGGCCGTCCTGCTGTGCAGCACCGGTTCGTCGCGGCTGGTGGCCGAGTCGACCCTGGTACCGATCCGGGCCGGACGGCTGCGCACCTGGCTGACCCGGCGCGTCCTCGGGGCGCGGGCACCGCTCGGGCCGGTCACGCCGCTGGCCCTGCGGATCCTCAAGTACGGGACGATGGGCCCCGGTTCGGCCCCGCACATGGTGGAGGCGTGCGCGCGGATCGTGCACGCCTGTCCGCGCAAGGTGCGCTACGCCTGGTCGCAGGTCCTCGATCTGCTCGATCTGGATCACGGGGTACGGCAGCTCACCGTGCCGACGGCCGTCGTCGTCGGTACGGCCGACCGGCTCACCCCGCCCGTGCACGCACACCAGTTGGCCGCCGCGCTGCCGAACTGCCTCGGGGTGACCGAACTTCCCGGCCTCGGCCATATGACACCGGTCGAGGCGCCCGAGCTGGTCAGCGCGCGGATCCGGGAACTCGTCAGCACGTACGTCCAGGTCAAGGAGGGCGCATGAGCAGGGTCGGACTCGAAGGACAGGTCGCTGTCGTCACCGGAGCCGCGCGGGGCGTCGGGGAGTTGCTCGCCCGCAAGCTGTCCGCGCGCGGGGCGAAGGTCGCGCTGGTCGGCCTGGAGCCGGACGCGCTCAAGCAGCTCTCCGGGCGGCTGCACGGCGACAGCGACCACTGGTACGCCGACGTCACCGACCATGCGGCGATGGCCCGGGTCGCGCAGGAGGTCAAGGCGCGGTTCGGGAAGGTCGACATCGTGGTCGCCAACGCCGGGGTCGCGACCGGCGGCCCCTTCGTGGACTCCGATCCGGAGGCGTGGCGGCGGGTGATCGAGGTCAATCTCATCGGATCGGCCGTCACCGCGCGGGCGTTCCTGCCGGTACTGATGGAGAGCCGCGGGTATCTGCTGCAGATCGCCTCCCTCGCCGCGATCACCCCGGCGCCGATGATGACGGCGTACTGCGCCTCCAAGTCCGGTGTGGAGGCGTTCGCGCACAGTCTGCGGGCCGAGGTCGGCCACCGGGGCGTGCGGGTCGGGGTCGGGTATCTGTCGTGGACCGACACCGACATGGTGCGGGGCGCCGACCAGGACGCGGTCATGCGCGAGCTCAGGCAGCGGCTGCCGTGGCCGGCGAACAAGACGTATCCGCTGGGGCCGGCCGTCGAGCGGATCGTGGCCGGGATCGAGCGGCGGTCGAGCCATGTGTACGGGCAGGGATGGCTGCGCGGGATGCAGGGGATGCGCGGGTACCTGCCGGGGCTCATCGGGACCGTCGGACAGCGGGAGATGCGGCGGTTCGGACAGCGGTTGGAGGGACTGCGGATCGGACTCGTCGGCGCAGGTGGGGCGGCGGACGAGGAGGCTCGCGCTACGCACCGTAACTGATCGAAATGCGTTCTTTGTCCGGGCGTGTGAATCTGGTCGAGGCCCCGGCCAGGGGCTCTTCCCCTCACCCCCACGGGAGTGAACCCACATGGGTATGAAGGACCAGTTCCAGGACAAGTCCGAGCAGTGGCAGCAGCAGGCCAAGCAGAAGGCCCAGGAGGGCCGGGAGCGGGGTCGCCGCGGCGAGCAGGACAGTGAGCGCATGCGTGACGAGGAGGCCGAGCGGCTCCAGCGCGAGGAGCAGGAGCGGCTGGACCCCGACTACGACATGTAGTCACTGCTTGAAGTGTGGGGTGTCCTCTGTTGGTTGGAGGGCGCCCCACACTTGTCGTTGTTCGGCTGCCGGCCGGTGGGGGTTCTCGCGCAGTTCCCCGCGCCCCTGAAAAGCAAAACCCCCGCGGCCCTCTCAAGACCTCGGCGGCAACTTCGGCCTCGACCTGTCCGGTACGTCCCGGTAGTCCGGCGGTGTTGCAGGGGGGTTGGTTTCCAGGAGGTCCAGCGCCAGCGTGACCGCGTCGTCGAGTTGGGCGTGCCGGCCCTCCGCCCAGTCCAGGGGGGTGCGCAGGATCTCCAGGTCCGGGGTGACGCCCTGGTTCTCGATCGACCAGCCGTACGCGTCGAACCAGGCCGCGTTCATGGGAACCGTGATCACCGTGCCGTCCCCGAGCTGGTGGCGGCCGGTCATGCCGACCACTCCGCCCCAGGTGCGCTGGCCCACCACCGGGCCGAGCCCGAGGAGTTTGAAGGCCGCCGTGATCATGTCGCCGTCGGAGGAGGTCGCCTCGTCGGCCAGGGCCACCACCGGCCCGCGCGGGGCGTTCGAGGCGTACGACACCGGCTGGGCGTTTCTCGTCAGGTCCCAGCCGAGGATCGTGCGGGTGAGTTTCTCCACGACCAGCTCGCTGATGTGGCCGCCCGCGTTGCCGCGTACGTCCACGATGAGCGCGGGGCGGGAGACCTCCATGCGCAGGTCACGGTTGAACTGGGCCCAGCCCGAGCCGCCCATGTCGGGGATGTGCAGATAGCCGCAGCGGCCACCGCTCAACTCCCTTACCACGGCCCGGCGTTTGGCCACCCAGTCCTGGTAGCGGAGCGGTCGCTCGTCGAGAAGCGGGACCACCGCCACCCGGCGGGAGCGGCCCTCGCCCTCGGCCGGGGTGAAGGTCAGCTCCACGGTCGTACCGCCCGCCGCCGCGAGCAGGGGGGAGGGGCCCGCGAGCTCGTCGACCGGGCGGCCGTCCACGTGGGTGAGGACGGCGCCCTCGCGGATGCCGGTGCCGGCCAGCGGGGAGCGGGCCTTGGAGTCCGAGGAGTCGCCGGGGAGGATGCGCCGGACGGTCCAACCGCCTTCCCTGAGGACGAAGTTGGCGCCCAGCAGGCCCTGGCGGCGCTGGTAGTGCGGGGGTCCCTCGTTGCGGCGGGCGGCGGTGACGTAGGCGTGGGAGGTGCCCAGTTCGCCGAGGACCTCGCGCAGGAGGTCGGCGAACTCGTCGGGGGAGGCGACCCGTTCGAGCAGCGGGCGGTACTGGTCGAGGACCGCGTCCCAGTCGATGCCGCACATCCCCGGCTCCCAGAAGTACGCCCGGATCAGCCGGCCCGCCTCCTCGTAGGCCTGGCGCCACTCGGCGGCCGGGTCGACCTCGTGGAGGATGCGGCGCAGGTCGATCCAGACGGTCGAGTCGCTGTCGCCGGACTCGGTGGCGGGGGTGGCGCGCAGGTCGCCCTCGTCCACGAGGACCAGCCGGGAGCCGTCGCCGCTGACCGCGAACCAGTCGAGGTGCTCGACGAGTTCGGTCTTCTTCGCCTTGCCGATGGCGAAGTGTTCGAGGGTGGGGCGCTCGGAGGTGTCGTCCGGGTTGACGAAGGTCTCGCCGAGGGCGCCCGAGATCGGCCAGCGCAGCCAGACCAGGCCGCCGCCCGAGACCGGGTGCAGCGCCGAGTACTTGGAGGCCGGGACCGGGAACGGGGTCACCCGGCTCTCCAGCCCTTCGAGTTCGACCGTCACGGCCCCGCCGTCGCCGCTCTCGTCCTCGACCGGGTCCAGCCCTCCGGCGGCCGGGCGGCCCTCCGGGTTCAGGGCGAAGGGGGAGGGGGTCGCCGAGGACAGGGGGACCAGGTAGGGCCGGCAGCCGAGCGGGAACGACAGGTCGCCGGTGTGGACGTCGTACACCGGGTCGAAGCCCCGCCAGGAGAGGAAGGCCAGGTAGCGGCCGTCCCGCGTGAAGACCGGGTTCTCGTCCTCGAAGCGGCCGTTCGTCACGTCCACGATCAGACGATCCTTGATGCGGGCCATCTTGATCTGGCGCAGGGAGCGGCCGATGCCGGGGTGCGACCACGTCAGCCAGGTGCCGTCCGGGGAGAAGGCGAGGTCCCGGACGGGGCCGTTGACGGAGCGGATCAGCTCGGTGACTTCCTCATCGGAGTCCTCCGTCGCGTCCAGGAGCAGCAGGCGTCCGTCGTGCGAGGCGATGGCCAGGCGTTCGCCCCTCGGGTCGGAGACCAGCTCCAGGACCCGGCCCAGCTCGCCCGAGGCCAGCCGTCGTGGCGCGCGGTCACCGGTCGCCCGTGGCAGGTACGCGATCTCGACCGCGTCCTCGCCCTCCGCGTCCGTCACATACGCGACCTGGCCGACGGAACCGAGCATCTCCGGGAGCCGGACCCGTACCCCCGGGGTGTCCGTGATCGTGCGCGCGGGGCCGTCCCGGTGGGTCAGCCAGTACAGGCTGCCGCGGACGACGACGGCGCTCGCGCGGCCCGTCTCGTCGACGGAGATGCCGTCCACGTGCTGGGCGGCGGGCACCTGGTACGGACGGCGTCCCGCGCGCGGCCCACTCAGCCGTACGTCGAGCTTGCGGGCCTCGGCCGAGAGGTCGTCGACGATCCACAGGTCGCCCCCGCACTGGTACACCACCCGGGTGCCGTCGCTGGAGGCGTGCCGGGCGTAGAAGGCGTCGTGGTCGGTGTGGCGGCGCAGGTCGGAGCCGTCCTGGGCGCAGGAGTAGAGGTTGCCGACGCCTTCGTGGTCGGAGAGGAAGGCGATGCGGTCGCCGACGAACATGGGGGAGTGGAGGTGGCCGCCGAGGCCTTCCAGCAACCGCTCGCCGTGCAGCCACAGGCGGCCCGTCGCGCCGCCCCGGTAGCGCTTCCAGGCGGCCGGTTCGTGCGGTGGGGTGCCGGTCAGCAGGAGGGTCTTGCGGTCGGCGACCTGGATGTCGGAGACCGGGCCCCAGGGGAGCTTGCGGCCGGGGGAGCCGTCGGTGGGCACTTTGTAGGCCCAGGTGAAGTACGAGAAGGGCTCGCCGTGGGAGGCGACGGCGAGGATGGTGCCCTGGGCGGACCAGCCGCAGACCTGGGTGTCCGCGGAGCCCCAGTAGGTGAGCCGGCGGCCCGGCCCGCCGTCCACGTCGGCCAGGTGGATCTCGGGCACGAGAGTGCGCCAGCTCGTGTACGCGATGTGGCGGCCGTCGGGCGAGAAGCGCGGGTGACCGACCTTGGTGCGGTCGACGGTCAGGCGCCAGGCGCGGCCGGGGCCGTCGAGAGTGGCCAGCCAGAGGTCGTCCTCGGCGACGAAGCACAACAGGTCGCCGCTCAGATGCGGAAGGCGCAGATAGCTCACCTCCCCATGCTTTTCCGGGGGATGGACCGGAGCAACTTGTGAAAAATCGACCGACGGTGACCTGTGACGGGCCTGCGGTGACCCACGACACGAACGAAACCGTTTCGTTTCGCTGAAGAATGCGCTACATTCGTGTCGTACGAAACGGTGTCGTTCGAAGTTCCGGAGCGGAAAGGGTGAGTGACATGACCGAGGTCTCGACCGCGCGTCGCAGCCGCATCACCCCCGAGCGTGAGGCCGAGCTGTACGAGGCCGTGCTCGAACTGCTCAGGGAGGTCGGCTACGACGCGGTCACCATGGACGCCGTCGCGGCGCGCACCCGTTCCAGCAAGGCCACGCTCTACCGCCAGTGGGGCGGCAAGGCCGAGCTGGTCGCGAGGGCGGTGCGGCACTCCAAGCCGGGCGGTATGGGTCTCGACGAGATCGACACCGGGTCGCTCCGGGGTGACCTGCACGCACTCACCATGCGCTCGGACGACTGCACGATGGAGCAGAACTCCGCGCTCATGCGAGGTCTGGCCATGGCCATCCACGGCAACCCGGACCTGCTGAAGGCGTTCCGGGAACATCTCATCGAGCCGGAGACGGCGGAGTTCCGCCGCCTGGTGCAGCGGGCGATCGACCGGGGCGAGGTCCGCGAGGACAACCCGGCGATCGATTTCATGATCCACATGATGATCGGCGGGTTCGCAGCCCGCACGATGATCGACGAGCTGCCGCCGACCCAGGCGTTCCTCCTTTCGTACATCGACGCCGTGGTCCTCCCCGCACTCGGCGTTCCCACCGCCTGACCCTCCCCAGCAAGCCCTCCCCAGCAAGCCCTCCACCTGACGTAACCGCTCACGTCGTCGGGCTGATCACCCCTGCCCTGAAGAACCACGACCTGACCGGGAGCACGCCTTCGTGGCCACTTTCCTCTACCGACTCGGCCGGCTCGCCTACCGGCGACGGCACTTCGTCGCCCTCATGTGGGTGGCCCTGCTGACGCTCGCGGGCGTCGGCGCGGTCAACGCGCCCGCCGCCGGATCGACCTCCTTCTCCATTCCGGGCACGGAGGCGCAGAAAGCCTTCGACCTGCTGGAACAGCGCTTCCCCGGGGCCAGCGCCGACGGCGCGACCGGGCGCATGGTCTTCAAGGCGCCCGGTGGCGAGAAGATGACGGACGCCGCCAACAAGGCGATCGTCGCGAAGACCGTCAAGGAGCTGAGCGACGGCTCCGAGGTCGTCTCCGTCACCGACCCGTTCACGACCCACGCGGTGAGCAAGGACGGCACGGTCGCCTACCTCTCGGTGAAGTACGACGCCCCCGCCGTCGGCCTCAAGGACGCGACCAGGGACGCCCTGGAAACCGCCGGTGACGGCGCCCGGGCCGCCGGCCTGACCGTCGACGTCGGAGGCGACGCGCTCCAGGCCAACCCCGACGCCGGGGGAGCCGGCGAGGCCGTCGGTCTCGCCATCGCCGCGGTCGTCCTGGTCATCACCCTGGGTTCGATGATCGCGGCCGGGCTGCCGCTGCTGACCGCGATCATCGGTGTCGGGATCGGCGTCTCCACCATCACCGTCCTCGCCAAGGCGCTCGACCTCGGTGACACCACGTCCACGCTCGCGGCGATGATCGGCCTCGCGGTCGGCATCGACTACGCGCTGTTCATCGTCTCCCGCTACCGCGCCGAACTGGCCGAGGGCCGCGACCGCGAGGAGGCGGTGGGCCGGGCCACCGGCACCGCCGGTTCCGCGGTCGTCTTCGCGGGCCTGACCGTCGTGATCGCACTGGCCGGTCTCTCGGTCGTCAACGTGCCGATGCTGACCAAGATGGGCCTCGCCGCGGCGGGCACGGTCGTGATCGCCGTCCTCATCGCGCTCACCATGATCCCGGCGCTGCTCGGATACGCGGGCCGGAAGGTGCGCCCGGCGGGCGAGAAGGGCAGGAAGCCGGCCGGGAAGGCCGCCGGTTCGGGGAAGGCCGCCGGTTCAGTGAAGCCGGTGGAGTCGGTGAAGCCGGCGAAGCCCAACCTGGGAACCCGCTGGGCGAGCTTCGTCATCCGTCGCCCGGCCGCCGTGCTGCTGCTCGGCGTGCTCGGCCTCGGCGCCGTCGCGCTCCCGGTCAGCCAGCTGGAGCTGGGCCTGCCCGACGACGGTTCGCAGCCGACGTCCACGACCCAGCGCCGCGCCTACGACCTCCTCTCAGAGGGCTTCGGACCCGGCTTCAACGGACCCCTGATGATCGTGGTCGACGCCAAGGACAGCGACGACCCGAAGGCCGCGGCCGCCACGGTGAGCGACGGGATCAAGGGCCTCAAGGACGTCGTCACGGTCACCCCGGCGACCTTCAACAAGGCCGGCGACACCGCGACCATCACGGTCGTCCCCGGCTCCAAGCCGTCCTCGACGCAGACCGAGGACCTGGTGCACGCCATCCGGGACGACGTCGCGTCCAAGGCGGACGCGGACGTCCTGGTCACCGGCACCACCGCCCTGAACATCGACTTCTCGCAGAAGCTGAGCGACGCGCTCATCCCGTACCTGGCCCTGGTCGTGGGCCTGGCCTTCCTGCTCCTGATCGTGGTCTTCCGTTCGATCCTCGTCCCGCTGAAGGCGGCCCTCGGCTTCCTGCTGTCGGTGCTCGCCGCGCTCGGTGCCGTGGTCGCGGTCTTCCAGTGGGGCTGGCTCGGCGGGCTGCTCGGTGTCGAGGAGACCGGCCCGATCATGTCGATGATGCCGATCTTCATGGTCGGCGTGGTCTTCGGCCTCGCGATGGACTACGAGGTGTTCCTCGTGACCCGGATGCGCGAGGCGTACGTCCACGGCGAGTCCCCGAGCCAGGCCATAGTCACCGGGTTCAAGCACAGCGCCCGGGTCGTGGTCGCCGCCGCGGTCATCATGATGGCCGTCTTCGGAGGGTTCATCAGCTCCGGTGAGTCGATGATCAAGATGATCGGCTTCGGCCTCGCGGTCGCCGTCTTCTTCGACGCGTTCGTCGTCCGCATGGCGATCGTCCCGGCGGTCCTCGCCCTCCTCGGCCGCCGCGCCTGGTGGCTGCCGAAGTGGCTGGACCGCGCGCTGCCCAACGTCGACGTCGAGGGCGAGGGACTGCGCACCCAGGCCGAGAAGGACACGGATCCGGACGAGGACCGGGAGCTGGTACGCGTCTGACGCACCCCGTGTGAGAGGAACAGGCCGGTGAGGGGAATGCCCTCACCGGCCTTCTTCTGCCGTGGACCGGCCCAGATAGGTGACCGGCCCGGGATGCGGTACGGCGATCTCGTGGAAGCCGAGACGGTCGTAGAAGGCGCGGGCGGGCGTGTTGGCGCTCACCATGGACAGGTGCACGGCGGCCACGCCCCGCTCGTGCAGCGCGCGCAGGAAGGTCTCCATGAGCGCCCGCCCGTACCCGCGCCCCTGCCAGTCGGGGAGCAGGTCGATGTGCAAGTGGGCCGGGTAGGCGGCGACTTCGGGCACGAGCATCCGCTCCGGGCGGTGCAGCAACGCCACGATCTCCTCGTCGGGGCTGCGCGGCGGGTGGCGGGGCTCCGGGTAGCGGCCGGCCACCAGGGGCAGCCACTTCGCGCGGTAGTCCGCCACGAACCGGGGCGTGTCGGCGGTGCCCAGGACGTACCCCACGGCCTGCCCCGCCCCGTCGTCCAGCACGAAGGCCAGCTCCGGTTCGAGGTGCACGTACGGCGCCGCGAAGGCCGCCGGGAAGACACCGGGGTCCTGGTAGTGCGGCCGGCTGTCCCGGCCCGCGTGGGCGGTGCGGACACAGATGTCCTCGACGGCCTCGCGGTCGTCGGGGCGATAAGGGCGTACGGCGGGAGACGGGGTGGGTGGTGGGGTCATCGCAGCATCCTGCACGACGGGAGGGGCGGGGGCCCCGGGATCCCCTGAAACACGGCCAACCCGGTCGCGTGCCCCGTACACCCACCGCTAGCGTGCCCTGCATGACGACCACCGACGCCGACGGCTCCGAGGCCGCCCACCCCCGTTTCGCCGAGGCCCTGCGCGCGCTCGGGCTCGATGAACTCACCGCGCGGGTCCGCCGCTTCCCCGACGCCACCCGTACCGCCGAAGAGGCCGCCGCGGCCGTCGGGTGCGAGCTGAGCCAGATCTGCAAGTCGCTGATCTTCGCCGCGGACGGGGTTCCGGTGCTGGTGCTCATGGACGGTGCCTCCCGCGTCGACCTCGAACTCGTCCGGCGGGAGCTCGGCGCCGACAAGGTCACCCGGGCCAAGGCCGATGTCGTACGGGAGACGACCGGGTACGCCATCGGGGGCGTGCCGCCCTTCGGGCACCGTACGACGACCCGGGTGCTGGCCGATCGGTCGCTGCTCGGCCATGACCTCGTCTGGGCCGCCGCCGGCAATCCGCACGCCGTGTTCCCCATCGCGCCCGAGGACCTGGTGGCCCACGCCGGTGCCACTGTCGTGGACGTCCGCGAGCGCACCCCGTGACGCCTCTCGTCACGGCCGCCGTGCTGCTCGCCGCCGTCACGCACGCCAGCTGGAACGCCATCGCGCACCAGATCACCGACAAGCTGGTCGGGTTCACGCTGATCTCGGGCGGGGGGATGCTCATCGGGCTGGCGATGACCTCGTTCACCGCGGTGCCGGCGGCGGAGGCGTGGCCGTATCTGCTCGGCTCGGCCTGCATCCACATCGCGTACTACGCGCTGCTGATGAAGTCCTTCCGGCTCGGGGACTTCGGGCAGGCCTATCCGATCGCGCGCGGCACCGCGCCCCTGGTCGTGACCGTGCTGGCGGCCCTGTTCGCGCACGAGGTGCCGGACGGGTGGGCCGCCGCCGGAATCGCCCTGTCCTGCGCGGGACTCGCCGGTGTCGCCCTGTGGGGGCTGCGCGGCCGTCGGCCCGACTGGCGGGCGATCGGCGCCGCGTTGGCGACCGGGCTGACCATCGCCGCCTACACCGTCGTCGACGGGCTCGGCGTGCGCGCCTCCGGCTCCTCGCTCGGGTACATCGCCTGGCTGATGGCGGTGCAGGGCATCGTGGTCCCGGCGTACGCGCTCCACCGGTGGCGTGGCCGGTTCGTCGCCGTCCTGCGGCCGTTCGCCCGGGTCGGTCTCCTCGGCGCCGCCCTCTCCGTGGCCGCGTACGGGCTCGTCCTGTGGGCCCAGACCAGGGCGGAGCTCGCTCCGGTCGCGGCCCTGCGCGAGTCCTCGATCATCGTGGGCGCGGCCATCGGCGCCGTGTTCTTCAAGGAGCGGTTCGGCGCGCCGAGGATCGCGGCGGCCGGGCTGCTCGTGGTGGGTATCGGGCTGATGCTGCACGCCGGTTAGCCGTCCGGCCCGGGGGGTTTGTCCCAGGCGCTGCCCAATTGCGGCTCAACGTCGGCACTTTGTTTGCCTACTTGCCCATGTTTTGACGGTCCGTTCCATGAGCGTTCAGCCCGCCGTCCGTGGCGGGGGTGTGTGCCGTCCCTAGGGTCCCTGCGTACTTCGGAAGAAGGGGACCATGGACACACTCCACGCAGTCCGGGCCCGCGGGATCACCAAGTGCTTCGGTGACGTCGTGGCGCTCGACGGCGTCGACCTCGATGTGACGCGGGGGCAGATCCACGGCCTGGCCGGGCCGAACGGTGCCGGAAAGACGACCCTGCTGGGGCTGCTGCTGGGACTCGCCGTCGCCGACGCCGGCCGCCTGGAGATCCTGGGGACGCAGGTCGGGCGGGCGTTCGCCGCTCCCGACGGGGTCGCCGGGTTCGTGGACGGGCCCGGTCTCTACCCTTCGCTCACCGCCCGGCAGAACCTCGCCGCGCTGGCCGAACTCCGCGGCCGCGACGCGCGTACGGCCGGCATCGACGACGTGCTCGACCAGGTCGGGCTCACCGACGTGGCCGACGACAAGGCCCGCGGCTTCTCCCTCGGCATGCGCCAGCGGCTCGGCCTCGCCGCCGCCCTGCTGACCCGCCCGCGGCTGCTCGTGCTCGACGAACCGTCCAACGGGCTCGACCCCGCGGGCAAACGGCAGGTGCACGGTGTCCTGAACCGGCTCGCCGCGGACGGCACGAGTGTCGTGGTCTCCAGTCACCGTATGGACGACCTGGAGGCGCTGTGTTCCGAGGTCACCATCCTGGCCACGGGACGGGTCGTGTTCTCGGGCCCGCTCGGGAAACTGGCCGCCGAGAGCCGTGAACTCGACTACCGGGTACGGACGTCCGACCCGCGGGCCGCGCGGCGGCTGGCCGAGGGCATGGACGGGATCCGGATCGTCGACGACGCCGGCACCCGGCAGGACACCGGACCGCTCGTCGTCCGCGCGCTGGTCCCCGCCCTCGACGACCTGGTGGCGCGGCTCGTGACGTCGGGCGTCGCGGTGCGTGAACTGGCGCCCGTGGTCCCGCCCTTGGAGGCCGCGTTCCTGGCCCTGACCGAGGACCGGGAGGAACGCCGATGACCACCACCGTCGCCGCGGCCGTCACCCCTGTCCACTCCGGGCCTGCCCCGGTGTCCCGCAGCTACCGCTTCGAGCTGGTCAAGCTGGTCTCCCAGTGGCGCATCCGCCTCCTCGTCCTCGCCTGCTGGATCGCGCCGGGACTCTTCGTCGCCGGGGTGAGCGGGCAGAGCACGCTGCCCTCCGACACCCTCTTCGGCCGCTGGATGCACGCCACCGGGTGGGCCGGACCGCTGGTGATGCTCGGTTTCGCGGGCACCTGGGCCCTACCCCTGCTGACCTCGGTGGTCGCCGGTGACATGTTCGCCGCCGAGGACCGGCTCGGCACCTGGCGGCACCTGCTGGTCGCGGTCCGCTCACCGCGGCGGATCTTCGCGGCGAAGGCGCTGGCCGGCCTCACAGTCATCCTGCTGCTCGTGGCCGGGCTGGCCTGCTCCAGCACCGTGGGCGGACTCGCCTCCGTCGGAAACCAGCCGCTCGTCGGCCTCGACGGCCATCTGTTGACCCCCTCCGATGCCGCGGGGAAGGTCCTGCTCGCCTGGGTCGCCGCCCTCGCCCCGACCCTGGCCCTCGCCGCGATCGGCCTGCTCGGGTCGGTCGCCCTCGGACGGTCCCCGACGGGGCTGCTGCTCCCGCCGCTCGTCGCGCTCGGCATGCAGGTCGCCCAGATGCTGCCGCTGCCCGTCGCCGTACGCCTCGCCCTGCCCGGCTACGCCTTCATCTCCTGGAACGGCCTGTTCACCACCCCGGTCCAGCTCGCCCCGCTCCTGATCGGCGTCGCCGTCAGCCTGGCGTGGGCCGTGCTCGCGACCGTACTGGCCCATCTGCTGTTCCTCCGGCGGGACTTCACCAACCTCGCCTACGACGGTGCCGGGCGCCGCGCCTTCACGGTGGGCGTGCTGCCCTTGGCCGCGCTGACCGTTCTCACCGTCGCGGGGATCGCCGTCGCGACCGACTCGACGGGCATCACCCAGGCCAAGGTCCAGCGCTCCCTCGCCACGGCCTTCGCCCATCTCTACCGCTTGCAGACCGAACAACTCCACCGCCCCGCCGTCACCGAGGCACAGCTCAGGACTTCGGCGGCGTGCACCAAGAGCGACGGCCAGGCCGCTCAACAGGGGGCGGGCAATGACTGGCGGTGTGTCGTGACCTGGCACCTGCCCGGCGTACCGGTGGCGGGGACGGCTGTCTATCAGCTGGACGTCGGATCGGACGGGCGGTTCGTCGCCGACGGCGACGGACCGAAGGAAGTGAACGGCTACTTCCTGGTGCGGACCTCCACCGGGGACGCGCCCAACCCGCTGTGGCAGTTCGACGGCAACGTCGAGCTGCTGGACACCACCTCGAAGGGATAGTCCCATGCAGGTAACACGCCGGCGCCGGAGCAGCGAGAAGGTCAGACGCCTCAGCCGCCGGAGCACGCTGGTGACGGCCGGTATCGCCGTCGCCCTCGGCGTCACCGGCACCGCGGTCGCCTCCACCTACCAGTTCGGCACCCAGCAGGTCGCGCAGGACACCGCCAGGGGCCAGGTCATCTCCAGCGACCAGTACCTCAAGCCGTACGGCAGCCGGACCGTCATCAACGACGGCAAGATCATGTCGTCCACCGTCAGCCCGGACGGCACCCACCTCGCGGCCGCGGTCGCCGACGGCGACGCCGCGCTGGTGATCATGGACCTGGCGACCGGCCAGGTGAAGCAGAAGATCGGCGCCAACGCGGCCGACGACCTGCGCATCAGCAGCTCCGCGGTCGGCCAGGAGGGTCCCGCCTACTCTCCCGACGGCAAGTACCTGTGGCTCGGCCAGGCCACCGGCTACACCAAGTTCACCGTCACCGCGGACGGCGCCCTCGCCGACCCGGTGGCCGTCCCGATCCCGACCGCCGGTTCCCAGCAGGCCCTTGTGGGCGCGGCGGTGTTCTCACCCGACGGCTCCACCGTGTACGCGGCGGTCAACGGCCAGAACAAGGTGGTCGCCCTCGACGCGGCCACCGGAACCGTCCGGCAGAGCTGGGCAGTCGGCAACGCCCCGCGCGGCCTCGCCCTGGTCGGCGGCACGTTGTACGTCAGCAACGAGGGCGGCCGCCCGGCCAGGGCCGGCGAGACCACCATGAACTCCTACGGCACCCAGGTGCCCGCCGACCCGGACACCGGCGCCGCCACCACCGGCACGGTCAGCGTCATCGACACCGCGAACCCGTCCGCCGCGGTCCGCTCCATCGACGTCGGTCTGCACCCGACCGCCGTGTACGCGAAGAAGGGCGCGGTGTTCGTCACCAACACCGCCGACAACAGCGTCTCGGTCATCGACACCCGCAAGGGCAAGGTCGTCCAGACCATCGCCACCCAGCCCTGGCCCGAGGCGAAGGTCGGCTACGAGCCCGACGCGGTCACCCTCACCGACGACGGCCGGCTCCTCGTGACGCTGGGCCGCGCGAACGCCGTCGCCGTCTACCGCTACAAGTCCCCGCAGGAACCGGCGAGTTACGTAGGTCTGCTCCCGACCGACTACTTCCCCGCCGAGATCACCACAGTCGGCAAGCAGGTCGTCGTCTCCAACACCCGGGGCATAGACGCCCGTCGCCCCACCACCGCCTCCGGACACGGCACCCACGACACCACGTCCAGCCTCACCGAGTTCACACTGCCGAGCGACTTCGTCGTCAGGGCCCAGACCGCCAAGGTGTTCCAGCAGAACGGCTGGACGCCCGGCTCGGTCACCACGGCCAAGGGCACGAGCCACGCCAAGCCCCTGCCGGTCCCCGCCCGTCTCGGCGACCCCTCGACGATCAAGCACGTCTTCCTGCTCGTCAAGGAGAACCGCACCTACGACCAGGTCTACGGCGACCTCCCGCAGGGCAACGGCAACCCGGCGCTCACCACCTTCGGCGCGAACGTCACCCCCAACCAGCACGCCCTGGCCCAGCAGTTCGGCCTCTACGACAACTTCTACGACATCGGCACCAACTCCGCCGAGGGCCACAACTGGCTGATGCAGTCGGACAACCCGGAGTACACCGAGTCCTCCGCCGGTGAGTACACGCGCAGTTACGACACCGAGAACGACGTCCTCGGTCACCAGAAGTCCGGCTTCATCTGGACCGGCGCGCAGGCGGCCGGCAAGTCGGTCAAGGACTTCGGCGAGTTCCAGTCGACCGAGTCCAAGCCGGCCGGTGCCACCTGGCAGAACCTGTACTGCGACAGCAGGAACATGGCCGCGACCGGGGCGCAGACCGAGTACCCCATCCAGACCGGCTCGGCGATCCCCTCCCTCAACAAGGTGTCGGTGCAGGGCTTCCCGATGTTCGACCTCGACGTCCCGGACATCTACAAGGAACAGATCTGGCAGCAGGACTTCGAGAAGAACGGCCCGGCGAACCTGAACATGTTCTGGTTCTCCAACGATCACACCGGCGGCCCGGCCAACGCGGCCGCCGAGGTCGCCGACAACGACCTCGCGGTCGGCCGGATGGTCGACGAGATCTCCCACAGCAAGTACTGGAAGGACTCCGCGATCTTCGTCGTCGAGGACGACTCCCAGAACGGTCTCGACCACGTCGACGGCCACCGCGCCCCGGTCCAGGTCATCAGCCCCTACGCCCGGCACGGCACCGTGGACAGCCACTACTACACGCAGATCACGATGATCCGCACGGTCGAGCAGATCCTCGGGATCCACCCGATGAACCAGAAGGACAGCGCGGCCACCCCCATGTACGGGGCGTTCACCGCGAAGGCGGACCCCACCCCGTTCACGGCGGTCCCCAACCGCACCTCGCTGACCCTCGGCGTGAGCCCCACGCCCTCCTGCGGCCCGGACACCCCGGCCGCCCAGGACGCCGACGCGGCGCCCGCGCCGACCTCGGCGGCGGTGCCGAAGGCGAAGCAGGAGCTCGCCGCACAGTGGAAGACCTGGGCCGCGCACCAGCGGCTGACCGGCGCGCACGCCGTGCCGGACTACGCCAACGCCGAGCAGATGAACCGCTACACCTGGTACCAGACGCACGACTGGACCAAGCCGTACCCCGGCGACAGGAAGGTCTACCCGCCCGCCGAGGTACCGGGCGCCTACCTCCCGTCACCGGAGTCCGACGGCTGAGCACCCTGTGCGCCGCCGCCCGCCGAGGAGCACCCTGGAAGCACACGCTTCGGAGGTGATCGTCATGACACACACCGCTGTGGGATGGCACATCGAGCTGGAGTTCCAGGAGGACGACCAGCACACGCGGGCGGCGGCGATGGTACGGCTGCCGGACGGCACCGAGGTACGTGCGCACGGGCACGCCACCCGCCACCGGTCCGACAGCAATCAGCCGAGGGTGGGAGAGGAGGTCGCCGGCGCGCGGGCGCTGAACGAACTCGCGATGCAGTTGCTCACCAAGGCGCACGACGAGATCGACGAGGCGTCCGGGCGGAGGTCCCACTCGATCAACGTGTAGCGGTCACAGGGCCGCCCGCACTGCCCTGACCAGCGCCTGCGCCCGGGGGTCCGCGGTGACCGTCTTGCGGAAGCCGTTGGTGACATAGCCGAAGGCGACGCCGGTCTCGGGGTCGGCGAAGCCGAGGGAACCACCGCGGCCGGGGTGCCCGAAGGAGCCCGCGCCGAGGAACGGCGAGGCGCTGCCGTGCAGCATGTAGCCGAGGCCGAACCGGGTGTTGACGACCAGGACACGGTCGGGGCCCGCCGACTCCTCGGCACGGGCGAGCGCGACCGTGGCCGGGTCGAGGAGCCGAACCCCGTCCACCTCTCCGACCAGCGCCGCGTAGATCCGCGCCAGCCCGTCGGCCGTCGCGATCCCATTGGTCGCGGGCAGGGCGCTCGCCCGGTACGCCGGTGCGTTCTGGTCGGGGAAGGGCGTGATCGCGGCGAAGGCGCGGCGGGTGAGGGAGCCGGGGTCCTCGTAGGCCTCGGTGACGGACCGCTTGGGGCGGGCGCGCAGGCCGCCGACCGGCTCCGGCCCCTCGACCCGGCCGACCCGTCCCGTCCGTCCGGCCGCCTCCTCCTGCGCCGGCAGCCCGAGCCAGAACTCGGCGCCCAGCGGCCCGGCGATCTCCCGCGCGATCCACTGGCCGGCGCCGAGCCCGGTCACCCGCCGCACCAGCTCGTCCAGCATCCAGCCGTACGTCAGCGCGTGGTACCCGTGGTCCGTGCCGGGCTCCCAGACGGGCGCCTGCGCGGCGACCGCCTCGGGACCCTTCAGCGGGTCCAGGGCCTCCTCGGGGGTGAGCGGCCGGTCGATCACCGGCAGCCCGGCCCGGTGGTTCAGCATCTGCCGGACCAGCACGCGCTCCTTGCCGCGCGCCTTGAACTCCGGCCAGTACTCGGCCACCGGCGCGTCCAGGTCCAGCTCCCCGCGCTGGTGCAGCAGCAGGGGTACGGCGGCGGCGACGCCCTTGGTCGCCGAGCGCACGACCTGCGCGGTGCCGTGCCGCCAGGGCTCGGTGCCGTCGATGTCCCTGGTGCCGGCCCACAGGTCGACGACCTTGTGCCCGTCCCGGTACACGGCGACCGCCGCGCCCCGGTCCCCGAGCGCCTCGAAGTTCCGCGCGAACACGTCCCGGACCGGCTCGAAGCCCTCGGCGACTGTGCCGTTCACGTCCACGCCGTACTCCTCCTGCTGCCGCTCGGTGCCTGTCTCAGCCAAGCAGAATCGTCACGTCGATGTTCCCGCGGGTCGCGTTCGAGTACGGGCAGACCTCGTGGGCCGCGTCCACCAGCTTCGCCGCCAGGCCCGCGTCGAGGACCGGAAGGGAGACGCTCAGGGCGACCGCGAGGCCGTAACCGCGGTGCTTGTTGGGGCCGATGCCGACCTTCGCGGCGACCGTGGAGCCGGTCAGGTCGTAGCCCTCGCGGTTGCCGACGAGGATGAGCGCGTTGTGGAAGCAGGAGCTGTAGCCGGCGGCGAACAACTGCTCCGGGTTGGTGCCGTCGCCGTCCCCGCCGAGCGCCGGCGGCATCGCGACCTTCAGCTCGATCTGGCCGTCCTGGCTGGTGACGAAGCCGTCGCGGCCGCCGTGGGCGGTGGCCTCGGCCACGTACATGATCTTCGTCGGCCGGGTGTCGACGGCGGTTTCCTCAGGCATGGCTGGTCTCCCCCCGGAGAAGTGTGCACAAGTACATCGTGCACAAGGTACCGGCCGGTAGGTCGGCGTCGGGTTACCAGGGGGTAGTGACTTCGGGTAACAGAAGGTCAGATGGCCAGAAGGTCAGATGGCCAGAAGGTCAGCGGGGGCGCTCGGCCGCCGCGTCCGCCCGGTGCGCGAGCCGCCACAGCTCCTCGCGCAACCGCGCGGCCTCCGTGCCGTCGAGATCCGTCGCCGCGAGCAGCGCGCCGGGGACACGCGTCGCGCGCTCCCTGAGTTCCTCCCCGTGTCCCGTGCACGCGACGAGCACCGAGCGCTCGTCGGCCGCCGCGCGCTCCCGGCGCACGAGCCCCGCGGCCTCCAGCCGCTTGAGCAACGGCGACACCGTGCCGTAGTCCAGCCGCAGCGCCCCCGCGAGCTCCTTCACGCTGGTCTGCCCGCGCTCCCACAGCACCAGCAGCACGAGGTACTGCGGGTAGGTGAGCCCGAGCTCGTCGAGGAGCGGCCGGTACGCGGCGGTCACCGCACGCTGGGCGGCGTACAGCGCGAAGCACAACTGGTCGTCGAGCAGCAGTGATCCGGTGTCCTCTTCGTTCGTCACGCGCCCATTGTCACGGACCGCGGATCGAATCCGAAGGGCAACTCCAGCCGGTGGGCGCGCATCAGCTCGTCGTCGGCGAGGAGTTCGGCGGTCCTCCCGTCCGCGGCGATCGTGCCCTCGCTCAGGATCAGCGAGCGCGGGCAGAGCTCCAGCGCGTAGGGCAGGTCGTGCGTGACCATCAGGACCGTGACGTCCAGCGAGCGCAGGATGTCGGCCAGTTCGCGTCGCGAGGCCGGGTCAAGGTTGGAGGAGGGCTCGTCCAGGACGAGGATCTCCGGCTCCATGGCGAGCACGGTCGCGACGGCCACCCGGCGCCGCTGGCCGAAGGACAGGTGGTGCGGGGGCCGTCCGGCGAAGTCCGCCATGCCGACCCGCTCCAGAGCGGTCCGCACGCGTGCCTCCAGCTCGTCCCCCTTGAGCCCGGCCGCCGCCGGTCCGAACGCCACGTCCTCGCGCACGGTCGGCATGAACAGCTGGTCGTCGGGGTCCTGGAAGACGATCCCGACCCTGCGCCGGACCTCGGCCATGTGCTTCCGGTCCACGGGCAGCCCGGCGACCTTCACCGTGCCCACCCCGCCGCTCAGGATGCCGTTGAGGTGCAGCACGAGGGTGGTCTTGCCGGCGCCGTTCGGGCCGAGCAGCGCGACCCGCTCGCCGCGCGCGATCGAGAAGTCCACCCCGAACAGGGCCTGGTGCCCGTCGGGGTAGGCGAAGGCCAGTCCGGTCACTTCGAGGGAAGCTGTCACAGGGTCCATCCCACCACGCAGACGACGAGGGCGGTCACGGGGAGCGCGAGGGCGTACGACCACTGCGCCCGGGACGCGGTCACCTCGTCGATCACCGGCATCGAACCGGCGTAACCGCGGCTGACCATGGCCAGGTGCACCCGCTCGCCGCGTTCGTAGGAGCGGATGAACAGCGCGCCGGCCGACTTCGCGAGGACACCCCAGTGCCGGACGCCGCTCGCCTCGAACCCCCGCGACTCCCGCGCGATCCGCATCCGCCGCATCTCGTCGGTGATGACATCGCCGTAGCGGATCATGAAGGACGCGATCTGGACCAGGAGGGGCGGGAGCCTGAGCCGTTGCAGTCCGAGCAGCACCGAGCGCAGTTCGGTGGTGGACGCCAGCAGCACCGACGCGGCGACGCCCAGCGTGCCCTTGGCGAGCACGTTCCAGGCGCCCCACAGACCGCTCACGCTCAGGGACATGCCGAGCACCTCGACCCGCTCGCCCTCCGCGACGAACGGCATCAGCACCGCGAACGCCACGAACGGCACCTCGATCAGCAGCCGCTTCAGCAGGAAGCCGGCCGGCACACGCGCGGCGTACGCGACGACGCCCAGCAGGACGGCGTACAGGCCGAACGCCCACATCGCCTCGCGCGGGGTCGAGACGACCACCACCACGAAGCCGAAGGCCGCCGCGAGTTTCGTGTGCGGTGGCAGGGCGTGCACCGGCGAGTGTCCGTGCCGGTAGAGCCGGTGCGCGTGTCCGGCGCCCACGTCAGACGCCCGTCCCGACGGGCGTGGTGTCGGCGGTACGGCGCCGGCGCACCGCCCAGAACACCGTGCTGCCGGCGACGACGGTCACGCCGACGCCGATCACACCCGCCAGCCCCCCGGACAGGCGGGCGTCCTCGACGTCCTTCACGCCGTAGTCGGCGAGCGGGGAGTCCGAGGTGGCGTGCTTCTCGGTCTTCGCGTCGATGCCCTTGTCGGCGGCGACCTTCTCCAGCCCGTCGGGGCTGGCGGAGGCGTAGAAGCTGACGAACCCGGCGAGGACCAGGGAGGTGACCAGGCCGGTGATCCACACCTTGCGGTGCGAACGGGCGGCGGCGACAGGCGCGGTGTCCGGCACGTCGACCAGCTCACCGTCCACCCGCAGCTTCAGCTTCTGCTGGAGGCCGCGGGCGCCGTACACCAGGTCGGGGCGTACCGCGACGACGGCACCGACGGTCAGCGCGGTGATGGCCGCCTCGCCGATGCCGATGAGGACGTGGACGCCGATCATCGCGGTGGCGACCTTGCCGATGGAGACGTCGGTGGTGCCGCCGACGGCGTAGATCAGGGTGAAGGCGACGGCCGCGGCGGGCACGGAGAGCACGGCGGCCACGAAGGCGGCGGCGGTGATGGAGCCGCGCCGGCGCGGGAGCACCTTCACCAGGGCGCGGAAGACGGCGTACGCCACGACCGTCGTGACGACGGCCATGTCGGTGATGTTCACGCCGAGCGCGGTCAGGCCGCCGTCCGCGAAGAGGATGCCCTGCATGAGCAGGACCACCGAGACGCACAGGACGCCGGTGTAGGGGCCCACGAGGATCGCGGCCAGTGCTCCGCCGAGCAGATGTCCGCTGGTCCCCGCGGCGACGGGGAAGTTCAGCATCTGCACGGCGAAGATGAACGCCGCGACCAGGCCCGCCAAGGGCGCGGTGCGCTCGTCCAGTTCACGGCGGGCGCCGCGCAGGCTCACCGCGACGGCGGTCGCGGCGACCACGCCGGTCGCCGCCGAGATGGGGGCGTCTATGAATCCGTCAGGCACATGCACCGTTCGATGATAGTGGCTTGTTGCGAACTCTTTGCAAGAGAGGCAAGCCAGGAACAGCAACTCGCAGGCTTTCGGTCCCGGGGGCGGAACACAGGAAATGTGCGACGCTGGAGAGGGAATGGATGCACAGCTTCCGCACAGGTTACGCAGCGTGAGAGGCCCGTCACGATGTCTGTAGTCGAACAGTACGCGCGAGCCCACATCGTTTCGGACGCGGACATCGCGGAGGACGAGGCGGTCCCGGTGGTCCTGCGCTACGACCCGGAGACCGACCCCCGTTCGGTACGGATCGGCCTGCCGGGCACCCACGAATGGACCTTCTCGCGGGCGCTGCTGGAACAGGGACTCAGGGCCCCGGCCGGCAGCGGCGAGGTCCGGGTGTGGCCGTGCGGACGGGTGCAGGCCGTGGTGGAGTTCCACTCACCGCAGGGCGTGTCGGTGGTGCAGTTCGAGCAGAAGGCACTGCTCAGGTTCCTGCGGCGGACCTATATGGCCGCCGCGCCCGTCCGGGGCTGACCGCTGTAAGGGTTCAGCCGCCCAGCTTCAGCAGGGTCGCGACGATCGGGCCCGCCGTGTCGCCGCCGTGGCCGCCCGCCTGGACGACGCCGGCGGCCGCGAGGTCGCCCCGGTAGGCGGTGAACCAGCCGTTCGGCTTCTTCTGGCCGTCGACCTCCGCGGACCCGGTCTTCGCGCCGACGTTGCCGTAGACGCCGGACATCGCCTCGGCCGCCGTGCCGTAGCCCGCCGTGTACGCCATCAGCTCACGCAGCTGAGACAGCGTGCCCGAGGACATCGTGCGCGAGGCGGTGGCCAGCGTGCGGTGGTCGACCGAGGGCGCGACCAGATAGGGCTGCTTGAAGGTGCCCGACTCGACGGTGGCGGAGACCGACGCCATGTTCAGCGGGTTCATCCGGACCCCGCCCTGGCCGATGAGCGAGGCCGCCTTCTGGGCCGCGCTCTGCACCGGCACCGCGCCGTCGAAGGACGGGACGCCGATCGCCCAGTTGTCCATGGACAGACCGAAGACCTGCTGGGCCTGCTTGGTCAGGCTGTCGTTGTCCAGCTTGCCCGCCTGGCTGATGAAGGCGGTGTTGCAGGAGCGGGCGAAGCTCGCCTTGAAGGTGCCGCCCTTGATCTCGAACTTGTCGTCGTTCTGGAACTTCCAGCCGCCGTACGTGAAGTACTTCGGGCACGGGTGCGCCTTGTCCGGCGACGCCAGGTCCTTCTCGATCAGCAGCGAGGAGGTGATGACCTTCATCGTGGAGCCCGGCGCCAGGGAGCCCTGGAAGGCGGTGTTGAAGCCGTGGCCGGCGTTCGCCACCGCGAGGATCTCGCCGGTCGACGGGCGCAGGGCGACCACCGAGGACCGCGCCTGCTTGGCGACCTGCGCCTCGGCCGCCGCCTGGAGCGTCGGGCTCAGGGTCGTCCGCACGGTGCCGGGGGTGCCCTTGCTGAGCTCCACCAGCGTCTTGTCGGAGGACTTGGAGTCCTTCCCGCGGATCACCCTCAGCTCGATGCCCGCCTTGCCGCCGGCTTTCTTGCCGTACTTCTCCCGCAGGCCGTCCAGGACCGTGCCCAGCGACGGGTACTTCGCCTCGGTGATCTCGCCGCCGTCCCGGTCGACCGCTTTGATCGGAGGGGTCCCGGACTCGCCGGTGACAAGGGTGTCGCCGTCCTTGAGGTCGGGGTGGACGACCGAGGCGGTCCAGTCGACCTGCGGCTTCCCGGTGGCGGTGTTGCGGACCACGGTGAGCGAACTGGCGTACGTCAGCGGCTTGCTGAGGCCCTTGTACGACACCGTTGCCTTGACGGAGAAGGGCACTTTGCCGCCGGTGGGGGTGCCCGGGGTGAGGGTGGCACCGGTGAGGTGGGCGTCCTTGGTCCAGCCGGTGAGCAGGGTGGTGGCGGCCTTGGTGTCGCTGGTCGCGGCGGCGGCCGTGCTCACCCTGCCCTGCTGCCAGGAGGTGAGGAAGGCGGTCGCGGTGGTGGTGACCTCGGTCGTCGAGAGCGGGCCGGTCTTGACCTTCGGCTTGTGGTCGGCCGCGGACGTGTTCTGCGTCCGCTCGTCGGCCGCGGCCCCGGCGCCGTACAGCGCGTAGACGCCGACGGCGGCGCCGCCGACGACCACGGCGATCATCCCGCCGACCACGGCGGGCTTGGTCTTCCGTCGCTCGGCGACGCGCCTTCTGTTACCCACGACTTACGCTTCCTCCGCGCTGTTCCAGGGTCCCCGTTGCCCTCATGCACCTCAACGACTGCAACAGACTAGAGTCCCTGTCCCGCACGGGTGACGTCAGCCTGCGGCTCGTAGCACAGCTGCGACAATCGGGCCCGCCGCGTCGCCGCCGTGGCCGCCCTCCTCCGTCATGGCCGCCGCGGCCATGTCGTTGCGGAAGCCGGTGAACCAGCTGTTGGACACCTGCTGCCCGTCGACCTCAGCGGACCCGGTCTTCGCGCCGATGTCCCCGTGCAGCCCCGCCATCGCCGTGGCCGCCGTGCCCTGGGTCGCGGTCAGCTTCATCATCTGCTTCAGCTGGGAAGCGGTGTTGTACGGCAGCCCCTTGGCGGTGGCCAGTTCGCGGTCGTCGAGCTTCGGCGAGACGAGATAGGGCTGACGGAAGGCGCCGGTGATGGCGGTGGCCGTGACCGACGCCATGTTCAGCGGGTTCATCTGGACCTGGCCCTGGCCTATCGCGTTCGCCGCGCGGTCCGGGCCGCTGACCGCGGGCACCTTTCCGTCGAAGGAGACGACGCCGGTCTTCCAGTCCTCGCCGATCCCGAACCGGTTCTGGGCCTCCAGCGTCAGCGACTCGTCGGTGAGCGGCTTCTCGTCGATCAGCTTGATGAAGGCGGTGTTGCAGGACCGCATGAAGCTGTTGGCGAGGCTGGCGCCCTCGTTGGGCTTCATGTTGGTGAGGTTCTTGAAGGTCTGCCCCTGCCACACGGCTTCGGGCGGGCAGGGCGCCGGGCCGTTCATCGAGGTCACGCCGTTGTCGATGAGCATCGCCGCGGTGATGATCTTCATGGTGGAGCCGGGGGCCTTGGTGCCCTCGAAGGCCGCGTTGAAGGCGTCCGTACGGTTGTTGGCCACGGCCAGCACCTCACCGGTGCTGGGCTTGACGGCGACGACCGACGACTGGCCGTACAGCTTCACCGCCTTCTCGGCGGCCGCCTGCGCGCTCGCGCTGATCGTGGTCTGCAGCTTGCCCGCCCTGCCCTCGGCGAGAGTCAGCAGCGAGGTGTCGGGGCTCTGGTCGGGGTGCTTGATGACCAGCTCGATACCCGGGGTGCCGCCGGCCTTGTCCCCGTACTTCTCGCGCAGCGCGTCCAGCACCGGGCCGAGCGACGGGTACTTCTCCTTGGTCAGCACCTTGCCGCCGCGGTCCACCGCCTCGATGGCCGGGTTCGCGGACTCGCCGGTGACGAGCCGGTCGTCCCGCTGGAGCTTCGGGTACACCACGGAGGGCTGCCAGTCGACGAGCGCCTTGCCGGTGGTCACTCCGCGCACGACCGTCAGCTTGCTGCTGTACGCGAGCGGCTTCGACTTCCCGTCGTACGACACGGTCGCCTTCACGCGGTACGGCACGGTCGCGCCGGTCGCCCTGCCGGGCGTGATGCGCACGTGGCCGATGTGGGCGTCCGTCCCGTAGTCCGCCAGCAGCACCTCGGCCGCCGTGTTGTTGTTCGTCAACGCGGCCGCGCTCGCCGCGTCGCCCTTCTGCCAGGCGGCGAAGAAGCCCTTGGAGGTCTCCTTGATCTCGTCCTCGGTGGGCGGCCCGCTCCGCTTGGCGTCCCCGACCCCACCGCTCCCGTCGTCGCTCAACGCCGACACGAAGTTGTACGCCCCGTACCCGGCCCCGCCGACCATCACGGCGAACACCGTGCTGACGACAGCGACCTTCACCCCCTTGGCCATGGTCTGGCCCCCTCCCCGTTTTCCCCGTTGTTGTGGGCAGCCTAAGCGGGAGGTGTGACGAGCGGGGTAAGAGTTTCCTGATTGGCCGAAGCGGGTGCTCAATCACATACGTGAATGATGGCCCGCTAGACCCACGTGTCCAGCCACATCCGCGACCGCCAGTTGTCGATCGGGATCGCCGTTCCCGTGTACAGCGGCCAGAAGTAGATGAAGTTCCAGGCGATCAGGAGCACCAGGACACCCGCTGCCGTCGCGCCCGCAACCCGGCGGGTGTCGGAGGCGCGTGGCGGGCCGATGAGGGCGCCGATGAGCATCGCGACGGCGAGACAGAGGAAGGGGAGGAACACGATCGTGTAGAAGAAGAAGATCGTGCGTTCCTGGTAGTTGAACCAGGGCAGGTACCCCGCCGCGATACCGCAGGCGATGGCGCCCGCGCGCCAGTCGCGGCGGAAGAACCAGCGCCACAGGACGTAGAGGACCGCGAAGCAGGCCGCCCACCACAGCAGGGGCGTACCGATGGCCAGGACCTCCCGCGCGCACTTCCCGCCCGCGTCGACCGGGCAGCCGTCGGTGCCGGGCGTGGGCGACTCGTAGAAGTACGACACCGGGCGGCCGTCGACGATCCAGCTCCACGGGTTGGACATGTACGTGTGCGGCGAGGACAGGCCCACGTTGAACTTGTAGACCTCGTGCTCGTAGTGGACCAGGCTGCGCCACCAGTCGGGCAGGAAGGTCCAGCTGCCGCCCTTGCCGTCGGTCGCCGCCCAGTTGCGGTAGTAGCCGCCGGTGCCGTCCGCGGGGGAGAGGATCCAGCCGATCCACGAGGTGAGGTAGGTGACGACCGCGACCGGCACCATGGCGACGAACGCGATGCCGAAGTCGTACTTGAGGACCGCCAAGTAGGGGTGCCGGGCGCCGGCGACCTTGCGGGAGCCGACGTCCCACAGCACCGTCATGATGCCGAACGCGAAGAGGAAGAAGAGGCCGTTCCACTTGGTGCCCATGGCGAGGCCCAGAAGCAGGCCGGCCAGCCAGCGGTAGGGGCGCAGGCCCAGGAACAGGGTGTCCGCGATGTGCGCGTCGGGGCGCACGAGGCCGTAGGAGTCGACCGGCAGCGCGGCCGCGAGTTTCTCCCGGGCCCGGTCGCGGTCGATGACCAGACAGCCGAACGCGGCCAGCACGAAGAACATCAGCACGCCGTCGAGCAGCGCGGTCCGCGCCATCACGAACGCCAGACCGTCCACGGTCATCAGCGCGCCCGCCAGACAGCCGAGGAACGTGGAGCGGAAGATCCGCCGCCCCACCCGGCACACGATCAGCACCGACAGCGTCCCCAGCAGGGCCGTCATGAAGCGCCAGCCGAACGGGTCGAACCCGAACATCAGCTCGCCGAGCCCGATGACGTACTTGCCGACCGGCGGATGCACCACATAGGCGGCGTCCGTCGGCAGCGCCACATGCCCGTTCGAGGACAGGATCTGGCTGTCGACGTTCTTGCCCCAGCTGAGCTCGAAGCCGCGGTGGACGAGTGCCCACGCGTCCTTGGCGTAGTACGTCTCGTCGAATATCACCTTCTTGGGGCTGCCCAGGTTCCAGAACCGCGTCAGCCCCGCCACCAGCGTCACCAGCAGCGGTCCCAGCCAGCCCGACCAGCGCGTGACCCGCTCGGCGAGCGCCCCGGGCACGCCCAGGACCTGCCACATCCGCGCAGAGGGAACGACGAAGGACGGCACCAGGCGCTCGCGCACGTCGCTTCCGGCCTCGGCCGTGTAGCCGAAACGGCGCAGCCTCTGCTGCCACGACGGCCGCCGGTCCTGCGGGGCCTGGTCCTGCCGGGTGTCCGTGGAGGACGCGGTACTGGTCACGGCGCCATCGTAAGGAACAGCGCTGTGTGAGTCCCGTGCATGGGCGGATGCGTCCGCTTCGGGGCGCTGCTGGGAGGATGGGGGACGTGACTGGAACCCTTGTCCTGGCGGGCACCCCCATTGGCGACATCGCGGACGCTCCGCCCCGGCTCGCGGCGGAACTGGCCGGGGCCGACGTGGTCGCGGCCGAGGACACCCGGCGGCTGAAGCGGCTGACCCAGGGGCTCGGCGTGACGCCCAAGGGGCGGATCGTGTCGTACTTCGAGGGCAACGAGGCCGCCCGCACCCCCGAACTCGTCGACGAACTCCTCGGCGGCGCGCGCGTGTTGCTCGTCACCGACGCCGGGATGCCGTCGGTGTCCGACCCCGGGTACCGGCTGGTCGCCGCGGCCGTGGAGAAGGACATCCGGGTCACCGCCGTACCGGGGCCGTCCGCCGTGCTCACCGCGCTCGCGCTGTCCGGGCTGCCCGTCGACCGGTTCTGCTTCGAGGGCTTCCTGCCGCGCAAGGGCGGCGAGCGGCTCTCCCGGCTGCGGGAGGTCGCCGACGAGCGGCGCACCCTCGTCTACTTCGAGGCCCCCCACCGGCTCGACGACACGCTCGCCGCCATGGCCGAGGTGTTCGGGGCCGAGCGGCGGGCGGCGGTGTGCCGGGAGCTGACGAAGACGTACGAGGAGGTCAAGCGGGGGGAGCTGGGCGCGCTCGCCGAGTGGGCCGCGGACGGCGTCCGGGGGGAGATCACCGTCGTCGTGGAGGGGGCGCCCGAGAAGGGGGCCGGGGAGATCGACGCCGAGGAACTGGTGCGCAGGGTGCGGGTCCGGGAGGAGGCGGGGGAGCGGCGCAAGGAGGCGATCGCCGCGGTGGCCGTCGAGGCCGGAGTGCCCAAGAGGGTCGTTTTCGATGCCGTCGTCGCCGCGAAGAACGCCCCTGTCCGACCCGCCCCATGAGGTGGGTCACACCCCCTCTGAGCAGGGCGCATGACTTCTGAGCGTGCGCCCCATGTGCGGGCAAAGCGGTGTCTCGGAATGCAAAGCTCCACGCGGCCGGACGGGCCGTTTCGGCAAGGAAGGTCCAAATCGGCTCCAACAGTCGACAGGCCTGTCGCCATCGTGCCCCGGCAGGCGTCCACTGGGGTGAGGGACGTACCCGTCCTTCGAACCAGCGGACACGCAGGAGCCGGCATGAGCGAGATCGCAGGGCACCCCGGTGCGACAGCTGTCGTCAACGAGTCCTACTCCTTCGCCTGCATGCGTTGCGGGCACGGGTGGGAGCAGTCGTACGAGATAGAGCACCACATCGACGGCGACGGCCGGGAGTTCGTGCGGTACATGGTGGACGGGCGGGTCGTGCCCTCTCCGCTCTCCAGGCCCGCGTGCGCGAACTGCGACCACCACGTCGTACGGATCATGCGGCCCGGTCGGGTCGCGGCCACCCGTGACGCGGCGCACCGTCAGCACAGCACGCCGCCCGCCGGGCCCGTGGAGGCACCGGCGGCCCGCACCGCGCAGGGGCCGGGCGAGGAGCACCACTGGCACCTGGCCGACCTGCTGCACGTCTTCCAGCGCAAGGCGAGCTGACCGCACCGGAATCCGGGTGGGCATGCCCCTTTCGTAGGATCGGGGCATGCCTTCGAACAGCCCCCGCGAGAAGAACGCGGCCCCGCCGCTCCCGGAGCCCCTGCGGGTGCCGGTCGCCGACTCCCACACCCACCTGGACATGCAGGACGGGACCGTGGAGGAGGGGCTCGCCAAAGCCGCGTCGGTCGGGGTGACCACGGTCGTCCAGGTCGGCTGCGACGTACGGGGCTCCCGGTGGGCGGCCGAGACGGCGGGCCGGTACGACGCCGTCCACGCCACCGTCGCGCTGCACCCCAACGAGGCGCCCCGGATCGTCCACGGCGACCCCGACGGCTGGTCCCGGCAGGGAGCCCGCCAGGCCGGCGGCACCCAGGCCCTCGACGAGGCGCTCGCGGAGATCGACCGGCTGGCCGCACTCCCGCAGGTCAAGGGCGTCGGCGAGACCGGCCTCGACCACTTCCGCACCGGGCCCGAGGGCAAGGAGGCGCAGGAGGCGTCCTTCCGCGCCCACATCGAGATGGCCAAGCGGCACGGCAAGGCGCTCGTCATCCACGACCGCGACGCCCACGCGGACGTCCTGCGCGTGCTCAAGGAGGAGGGCGCCCCCGAGCGCACCGTCTTCCACTGCTACTCCGGCGACGCCGAGATGGCGGAGATCTGCGCGGCCGCCGGATACTTCATGTCCTTCGCCGGCAACGTCACCTTCAAGAACGCCCAGAACCTGCGGGACGCGGTGGCCGTGGCGCCCCTCGAACTCCTCCTCGTGGAGACCGACGCGCCGTTCCTGACGCCGGCGCCGTACCGCGGACGGCCCAACGCCCCCTATCTCATTCCGGTCACGGTGCGCGCCATGGCCGCCGTGCGCGGCATCGACGAGGACGCGTTGGCCACGGCACTCGCCGCCAACACCGCACGCGCCTTCGGATACTGACCCTCTCGAACGTAACTCCGGGTAGTCGCGTCGCTTTGGAGAGTGACGACCGCTCCGCTAGGTTCTGTGGGCCCGATCCGGACCCCTGGAGCGTGTCGTCGTGAGCAACTCGCAGTACGAGACGTACGAGGCCTACGAGACGTACGGCCCGCCCGAGCCGTACGAACCCTCGGCGTACGGCGGTCCCGACGCGCCGCCCACCGGTCCGGACACCGCGCGGACGCTCGACTACGGGGTGTACGGAGCGCCGGACATGGCGCGCACGCGGCCCTACGAGGACACCTACCGGCCCGCGTACGAGATGCCGGAGTCACCGCTCCCGCGCCAGGCCGCGGTGGGCCGCCGGGCCGCCCGCCGGCGCAGGACGCGGTACGCCGAGCGGCCGGACAGCGCGATGCGCCGACTGCTTCCGCAGGCGCTGGTCGTCGCGTTCCTCGCCGGCGGTACCACCGCGTTCGTCGCCAAGGACAAGGCGATCGAGCTCACCGTCGACGGCAAGCCCAGGACGCTGCACACCTTCGCGGACGACGTGACCGAACTGCTCGCCGAGGAGGGAGTCGCGGTGGGGGCGCACGACGTGGTCGCGCCCGCCCCCGGCGAACAGCTCGCCAGCGGGGACGAGGTCGCGGTGCGGTACGGGCGTCCCCTGCGGCTCACGCTGGACGGGCACCAGCGGGAGGTGTGGACCACGGCACGGACGGTGGACGGGGCCCTCGAGCAGCTCGGGGTGCGTGCGCAGGGCGCGTACGTGTCCACCTCGCGCTCCCGGCCGATCGGGCGGGAGGGGCTCGCCCTGGACGTACGGACCGAGCGGTCCGTGACGGTCATGGCCGACGGCCGGGCGCGGACGATCCGGACGAACGCGGCGACCGTGGCGGAGGCCGTCGAGGGGGCCGGGGTCACGCTGAGCGGGATGGACACCACCTCGGTGGCGCCGGGGAGTTTTCCCCGGGAGGGGCAGACCGTCACGGTGCTGCGGATCACCGGGTCGAAGGAAGTGCGCGAGGAGCTGATCCCCTTCCGGGAGGAGCGGAGCGAGGACGCCTCCCTCTTCAAGGGCACGGAGGTCGTGGACCAGGCGGGGACACCAGGGGTGCGACGGGTCACATACTCCCTCAGGACCGTCAACGGGGTCAGGCAGAAGCCACGGAGGATCAGGGTCGAGACGGTCCGGGAACCGCGCACCCAGATCGTGAGAGTGGGCACGAAGCCGAGGCCCACCTCCGTGCAGGGCGCGGACCACCTGAACTGGCAGGGACTCGCGCACTGCGAGTCCGGCGGCCGCCCGAACGCGGTGGACCCCTCGGGGACGTACGGCGGCCTCTACCAGTTCGACACGAGGACCTGGCAGGCCCTCGGGGGCTCCGGCCGCCCCCAGGACGCGCCGGCGGTGGAGCAGACGTTCCGGGCGAAGAAGCTGTACGTACGGCGGGGGGCGAGCCCCTGGCCGCATTGCGGGGCCCGGTTGCATGGATGAGTGACGGGCGGGCCGGGGCCGGGCGGGGGTGTCGTCTCCCGACCGCCCCGCCCGGCGGCAGACTGCCCGCGGCTGAGCCGACCTGGGAGCGCGGGGCTGTGTCAATGGGTGGCTCCGCCACGTGGGCGCGACCAGCCCCCACCGGCCCGCGGCTAGGCTGTCCACGTGAGCAGCCCCTCCCCAGACACCCTCCTTGGCCCCGCCGACATCCGCGAACTCGCGGCCGCCCTCGGCGTACGCCCCACCAAACAGCGCGGCCAGAACTTCGTGATCGACGCGAACACGGTCCGGAAGATCGTCCGCACCGCCGGCGTCCGGGACGACGACGTGGTCGTGGAGGTAGGCCCCGGCCTCGGCTCGCTCACCCTCGCACTCCTCGAGACCGCGGACCGCGTCACCGCCGTGGAGATCGACGACGTACTGGCCTCCGCGCTGCCCGCCACCATCGCCGCCCGCCTGCCCGACCGCGCGGACCGGTTCGCCCTCGTGCACTCCGACGCCATGCACGTCACCGAGCTGCCGGGCCCCGCGCCCACCGCGCTCGTCGCGAACCTCCCGTACAACGTCGCCGTACCCGTGCTGCTGCACATGCTCGACACCTTCCCGAGCATCGAGCGCACCCTCGTCATGGTCCAGGCGGAGGTCGCCGACCGGCTCGCCGCACCGCCCGGTTCGAAGGTGTACGGCGTCCCGTCCGTGAAGGCCAACTGGTACGCCGAGGTCAAGCGGGCCGGGTCGATCGGCCGCAATGTCTTCTGGCCCGCACCGAACGTCGACAGCGGGCTCGTCGCGCTCACCCGCAGGACCGAGCCGATCAGGACCACCGCGTCGAAGCGCGAGGTGTTCGCCGTCGTGGACGCCGCCTTCGCCCAGCGGCGCAAGACCCTGCGGGCCGCGCTCGCCGGGTGGGCGGGTTCGGCCGCGGCCGCCGAGACGGCCCTCGTGGCGGCCGGGGTCTCGCCCCAGGCCCGCGGCGAGTCGCTCACCGTCGAGGAGTTCGCGCGGATCGCCGAGCACGCCGAACACGCAGCGAACAAGGAGCCGGTCCAGCAGTGAGCGTCACCGTCCGCGTCCCCGCCAAGGTCAACGTCCAGCTCGCGGTGGGCGCCGCCCGCCCCGACGGCTTCCACGACCTGGCCAACGTCTTCCTCGCGGTCGGCCTCCACGACGAGGTGACCGTGACACCCGCCGACGGGCTCCGCGTCACCTGCGCGGGCCCGGACGCCGGCCAGGTGCCCCTGGACCGTACGAACCTGGCGGCGCGCGCGGCGATCGCCCTCGCGGAGCGCCACGGCCTGGAGCCCGACGTCCACCTCCACATCGCCAAGGACATCCCCGTCGCCGGCGGCATGGCGGGCGGCAGCGCGGACGGCGCGGGTGCGCTGCTGGCCTGCGACGCGCTGTGGGGGACGGGCGCCTCCCGTGCCGAACTGCTCGACATCTGCGCCGAGTTGGGCAGTGACGTGCCGTTCAGCCTGGTGGGCGGCGCCGCGCTCGGAACCGGACGCGGGGAGAAGCTGCGCCCCCTCGACGTCGGCGGCACCTTCTCCTGGGTGTTCGCGATGGCGGAGCGCGGGCTGTCGACCCCGGCCGTCTTCCGGGAGTTCGACCGGCTCACCGCGGGCCTCGACGTCCCCGAGCCCGTCGCCTCCGAGGCACTGCTCGACGCGCTGGCGGAGGGCGACCCGGACGCGCTCGCCGCCGCCGTCTCCAACGACCTCCAGCCCGCCGCCCTCTCGCTCTTCCCGGAACTCGCCGACACCCTCGCGGCCGGCAGCGCCGCGGGCGCCCTCGCCGGGCTCGTCTCGGGCTCGGGCCCGACCACGGCGTTCCTCGCCCGCGATCCCGGCTCGGCGGCGAAGATCGCGGACGCGCTGCGCGCCTCCGGCACGTGCCGGGCGGTGCGTACGGCCTCGGGGCCCGTGCCGGGTGCGACGGTGATGGGGGCGTAGCGGTCGGACTACCCTGGAGGGTCGATCGATCCCCCTGGGCAGGAGAGAAATGGCCGTCAATCTGGTCAATGTCGAGAACGTCAGCAAGGTGTACGGCACCCGTGCGCTGCTGGACGGTGTCTCGCTCGGCGTCTCCGAGGGCGATCGCATCGGCGTCGTGGGCCGCAACGGCGACGGCAAGACCACCCTGATCCGCATGCTCGCCAAGCTGGAGGACGCCGACACCGGACGCGTCACGCACTCCGGCGGCCTGCGCCTGGGCGTCCTCACCCAGCACGACTCCCTGGACCCCACGGCCACCGTCCGGCACGAGGTCATCCGCGACATGGCCGACCACGAGTGGGCCGGCAACGCCAAGATCCGCGACGTGCTGACCGGACTGTTCGGCGGACTCGACCTGCCCGGCTTCCCGCAGGGCCTCGACACCGTCATCGCGCCGCTCTCCGGTGGCGAGCGCCGCCGTATCGCCCTGGCCAAGCTGCTCATCGAGGAACAGGACCTGATCGTCCTCGACGAGCCCACCAACCACCTCGACGTCGAGGGCATCTCCTGGCTGGCCAAGCACCTGCGCGAGCGGCGCTCGGCGCTCGTGTGCGTCACCCACGACCGGTGGTTCCTCGACCAGGTCTGCACCCGCATGTGGGACGTGCAGAAGGGCGATGTCTTCGAGTACGAGGGCGGTTACTCCGACTACGTCTTCGCGCGGGCCGAGCGCGAGCGGATCGCCGCCACCGAGGAGACCAAGCGGCAGAACCTGGTCCGCAAGGAGCTGGCCTGGCTCCGACGCGGTGCCCCCGCCCGTACGTCCAAGCCGCGCTTCCGCGTCGAGGCCGCCAACGAGCTCATCAAGGACGTGCCGCCGCCGCGGGACAGCAGCGAGCTGATGAAGTTCGCCTCCTCGCGGCTGGGCAAGACCGTCTTCGAGCTGGAGGACGTCACCGTCCAGGCCGGGCCCAAGGTCCTGCTCAAGCACGTGACGTGGCAGCTCGGCCCGGGCGACCGGATCGGTCTCGTCGGGGTCAACGGCGCCGGGAAGACGTCCTTGCTGCGGGCCATGGCCGAGACCGCGCGGACCGAGGGCGAGAAGCAGCCCGCGGGCGGACGGGTCGTGGTCGGCAGGACCGTCAAGCTCGCCTATCTGTCGCAGGAGGTCGCCGAACTCAACCCCGCGCTGCGGGTGCTGGAGGCCGTCCAGCAGGTGCGGGAGCGCGTGGACCTCGGCAAGGGGCGCGAGATGACCGCCGGGCAACTGTGCGAGACCTTCGGCTTCAACAAGGAGAAGCAGTGGACGCCGGTCGGGGATCTGTCCGGCGGTGAGCGGCGGCGGCTCCAGCTGCTGCGGTTGCTGATGGACGAGCCGAACGTGCTGTTCCTGGACGAGCCGACGAATGATCTGGACATCGAGACGCTGACCCAGCTGGAGGACGTTCTCGACGGGTGGCCCGGCTCGATGGTCGTCATCTCCCACGACCGGTTCTTCCTCGAGCGGACGACCGACCGGGTCTTCGCGCTGCTCGGGGACGCCACCTTGCGGATGCTGCCGCGGGGCATCGACGAGTACCTGGAGCGACGGCAGCGGATGGAGGAGGCGGCCGCGGCTTCGGCGCCGGTGGTGGTGAAGCCGGTGGCCGAGAAGAGCTCCGCGGACCAGCGGACCGCGAAGAAGGAGCTCCAGAAGATCGAGCGGCAGCTCGACAAGATCTCCGAGAAGGAGACCAGGCTGCACGCCCAGATCGCCGACAACGCCACCGACTTCGCGAAGGTGGCCTCCCTCGACGCCGAACTGCGGGACCTCGCCGGGGAGCGCGAGGAGCTGGAGATGCGCTGGCTGGAGCTCGCCGAGGACGCGTGAAGGTGCGGCACATCCTCCTCGAACGACAGGAAAGCCAGGAATTCAGCACTTCCGGGACACTTCTCACCGGTAGGGGAAGCGCAACGTCGAACTAGCGTGTAGCTTCCGGGGGCATGAAGGGCGGGGGTGCTGGGAGAAGGCCTCTGCCTGTGCGGATCAGTGGGCAGCCATAGTGGGGCATTCACGCGGATCCATGGGGGGACTGGGGGGTTGCTCGATGGGAGTTCGGCTCATGGTGGTCGACGACCACCGATTGCTCGCCGAGGCGCTGGCCTCGGCGCTGAAACTGCGCGGGCACCGGGTGCTCGCGGCGGCGGCGCCTGCCGCGGGGGCGGCGGAGCTGGTGATCAGCCGGGCGCCCGAGGTGTGCCTGCTGGGGACGGCCACGCCGGCCGAGCCGGGGATGTTCGACCCGGTCGTGAAGATCAAGCGGGAGCGGCCGCAGGTGGCGGTGCTGGTGCTGGGTCCGGTGCCGAGTCCCCGGGGGATCGCGGCGGCGTTCGCGGCGGGGGCGTCGGGGTACGTCCGGCACGACGAGCGGATCGAGGGGGTCGAGCGGGCGATCATGAAGGCTCGGGCGGGGGAGGCGGCGGTTGCTCCGCAGTTGCTCCAGGGGGCGTTCAGTGAGCTGTTGAACCCCGCGGCCCAGCCGGACGACGAGGGACAGCGGTTGCTGCAGATGCTGACGCCCCGGGAGGTGGAGGTGCTGGTGCGGGTGGCCGACGGGGAGGACACGCGGCTGATCGCGGCGGGGATGGGGATAGCGCCGTCCACGGCGCGGACGCATGTGCAGCGGGTGCTGATGAAACTGGGGGTGGGGTCTCGGTTGGAGGCGGCGGCGTTGGCGGCTCGGACGGGGTTGTTGGATCGGGCTGGGCCGGTGGGGGGGCCTCCGGCGGTTTGACGGTCGGGGTGCGGGTTCGGTGGGGGCGGGCGTTGTGCGCAGTTCCCCGCGCCCCTGGGTGCCTGCGGCGGCCTGCGCGGCCTCGGTGGGGCTTGTGTAGCGCGTGCGGTGTGGTTTGGGGTCGGGGCCGGGGTGGGGGGTGTCCGTCCTCGGTCCGGCGGTTCTGCTGCTTGAGCTGTGCTCGGTGCCGGACGCCGGCCGCTGCGGGCGGACACCCCCCACCCCGTCCCCTTCCCGCCGTACGCGGCCAACGGCCCACAGTCCATTCCGACGCAGGGTGACCGCAACTCCTTACGGGCGCGGGGAACTGCGCGACCAGCCCCCCACCCCCGCAGCCGCCCCACGACCGAACCCGGCACCCCCATAGGCGCCCGGCCCTACTCCTCGGGCGTCTCCGCCTCCACCCGTGCCACCGGCTTCAGTTTCAGCCAGAGCAGGAAGAAGATGCCGAGGATCAGCATTCCGAGGCCGGTCCAGAGGTTGATGTTGATGCCCTCCGACTTGTCGAGGGAGGAGTCGGAGGGGTTGATGCCGGCGATCGTCACGATGATGCCGTAGAGGACGAACAGGCCGCCGATGATGCGGCGCAGGTCGAAGATGCGGGCGGCCGTCGCCGACTTGGCCTGGAGTTCGGAGACTTCCCGCTGGACGTCGTGTTCGGACATGGTTTCTCAAGCCTCCGGGGTCAGAACGAGAACGGGATGTAGCAGGCGGCCGCGAGGACGACCGCGCCCCAGCCCAGCAGGGCCGGCCTGCGGTACCAGGCGTCGTCGCCGACGGCGGGGGGCTCGGACATGCCGGGGGACGTCGTGCCGTAGACGAGGCCCTGGAGTTCCTCGGCGGGCTTGGGGGCCGTGAACAGGGACACGGCGACCATCACGACCGCGCCCGCCACGAAGCCCACGATCGCGGAGACGAAGTTGGCGCCCTGGTCGGAGGGGATGTCGATGACGCCCTGCTTGTAGATCCAGAAGTAGTTCACCATCGCCGCCACCGTGCCGGCGAGCAGGCCCCAGAAGCCCGACTTCGCGGACGCGCGCTTCCAGAACATGCCGACGATGAAGACGACGAACATCGGCACGTTGAAGAAGGAGAACAGGGTCTGGAGGTAGCTCATGATGTTGGAGAAGGAGGAGGCGAGGAAGGCCGTTCCGACGGAGGCGCAGACGCCGATCACCGTGATCAGGCGGCCGAAGCGGACGTAGTACTCGTCCTCGCGGCCCCGCTGCACATAGCGGCCCCAGATGTCGTTCGTGAACACCGTGTTGAAGGACGAGACGTTGGCCGCCATGCCTGCCATGAAGGCCGCCAGGAGGCCCGTGACCGCGATGCCCAGGACGCCGTTCGGCAGGAGCTGTTCCATCAGGTACGGGATGGCGTCGTTGTACTGGTAGCCCGATTCGGCGGTGCCGAAGCCCGGGATCAGGGCCGCCGCCACCAGACCCGGGATCATCACCAGGAAGACGATGAAGACCTTCGGGTACGCGGCGATCAGGGGGGTGCGCTGGGCCGCGCTCAGGTTCTTCGCCGACAGGGCCCGCTGGACCTCCGCGAAGTTCGTCGTCCAGTAGCCGAAGGACAGCACGAAGCCGAGGCCCAGCACGATCGTCAGCCAGTTCGCGCCCAGCGGGTTGGCGCTGCCGATGCCCGTGCCGCCCCAGGCGGTGGTGAAGTTCGCGCCGTGCTCGGCCGTCAGCTTGTCCGTGAGGCCGCCCCAGCCGCCCACCTTCTTCAGGCCGAGAACGACCAGGGGGATCAGGGCCGCCAGGATCACGAAGAACTGGAGGACCTCGTTGTAGATCGCGGAGGACAGGCCGCCGAGGGTGATGTAGGCGAGGACGAAGGCGCCGGCCACCACGATGGCCACCCACTGCGGCCAGCCAAGGAGGGCTTCGACCACGATCGCGAGGGCGTAGAGGTTCACGCCCGCGATCAGGATGGCCGCGAAGGCGAACAGGGCCGAACTGAGCAGGTGCGCCCACTTGTCGAAGCGCAGCAGGAGCATCTCGGGGACCGAGCGCACCTTGCTGCCGTAGTAGAAGGGCATCATCACCAGGCCGAGGAAGACCATGGCCGGGATGGCGCCGATCCAGTACCAGTGGACCGTGTAGGCGCCGTACTGCGCGCTGTTGGCGGCCATCCCCAGGATCTCGGTCGCGGCCAGGTTGGCCGAGATGAAGGCGAGACCCGTGATCCAGGCCGGCAGCGAGCGTCCGGAGAGGAAGAAGTCCAGGCTCGTCTTCACCGAGCGGCGGGCCGCGAAGCCGATGCCGAGGACGACGACGAAGTAGATGCCGAGGATCGTGTAGTCGAGCCAGTTGGTGGGGAGCCTCAGCTCGGCCGCGAGATATGCGGTGTCTACGCCTTTTGTGGGGTTTTGCATAGTCAGCAATTGAACACCTCGACTGATGCGCTTTGTTTGATTCCGATGTTGACGTGGGTGGGTGGTTATGGTTACTTGTGTTTAGTTATGTTTGAGTGAAGGAGCCCAGCGGTGAAGAAGACCTCGACCCGGCTGGCCGACGGTCGCGAGCTCATCTACTACGACCTGCGCGACGACACCGTCCGCGACGCCGTGGACCGGCGTCCGCTGGAGCGGACTGTCACCACGTCGGAGGTTCGTCGGGATCCGCTGCTCGGCGACTCCGTGGCCATCGCCTCGCACCGGCAGGGGCGCACCTACCACCCGCCCGCCGACGAGTGCCCGCTGTGCCCCTCGCAGGGCGAACGGCTGAGTGAGATCCCGGACTCGTCGTACGACGCCGTGGTCTTCGAGAACCGTTTCCCCTCGCTGGCCGGCGACTCGGGGCGCTGTGAGGTCGTCTGCTTCACCTCGGACCACAACGCGTCCTTCGCGGACCTCACGCAGGAGCAGGTACGGCTCGTCCTGGACGCATGGACCGACCGGACGTCGGAGCTGTCGCATCTGCCCTCCGTGGAGCAGGTCTTCTGTTTCGAGAACAGGGGTGCGGAGATCGGTGTGACCCTGGGTCACCCCCATGGCCAGATCTACGCCTACCCGTTCACCACTCCGCGCACCGCCCTGATGCTGCGTTCTCTCGCGGCCCACAAGGAGGCGACGGGAGGGGAGAACCTCTTCGACGCCGTCGTGGCGAGCGAGCTCGCCGGTGAGCGGGTCGTCCTGGAGAGCGAGCACTGGGTCGCCTTCGTGCCCTACGCGGCGCACTGGCCGTACGAGGTGCATCTGTATCCCAAGCGCCGGGTGCCGGATCTGCTGGGCCTCGACGAGGACACCCGCACAGAGTTCCCCAAGGTCTATCTGGAACTCTTGAGGCGCTTCGACCGGATCTTCGATGGGCCGGGTGGAGGGAAGGAAGGTGCGGGCGAGCCTCCTACGCCGTACATCGCCGCCTGGCACCAGGCGCCGTTCGGTCAGTTGGAGGAGTTCGAGGGCGTCAACCGGGACGACTTCGCGCTGCATCTCGAGCTTTTCACCATTCGCCGTACGTCCGGCAAGCTGAAGTTCCTCGCGGGGTCCGAGTCGGGCATGAACGTCTTCATCAACGACATCCGTCCGGAGGCCGCGGCACAGCGACTGCGAGAGGTAGCGAGTTCATGAAGTACCTGGTGACAGGTGGCGCGGGGTATGTCGGCGGGGTCGTGGCCCAGCATCTGCTGGAGGCCGGCCACGAGGTCGTCGTCCTCGACAACCTCTCCACCGGCTTCCGCGAGGGGGTGCCCACGGGTGCCTCGTTCATCGAGGGTGACATCCGCGACGCCGCGAAGTGGCTCGACTCCTCCTTCGACGGCGTGCTCCACTTCGCCGCCTCCTCCCAGGTCGGCGAGTCGGTCGTGAAGCCCGAGAAGTACTGGGACAACAACGTCGGCGGCACCATGGCGCTGCTCGGTGCCATGCGCGAGGCCGGTGTCAAGAAGCTCGTCTTCTCCTCCACGGCCGCCACGTACGGGGAGCCCGAGGAGGTGCCGATCGTCGAGTCCGCGCCCACCAGGCCCACCAACCCGTACGGCGCCTCCAAGCTCGCCGTCGACTTCATGATCACCAGCGAGGCGAACGCGCACGGCCTCGGCGCCGTGTCCCTGCGCTACTTCAACGTGGCCGGCGCCTACGGCAAGCAGGGCGAGCGGCACGACCCCGAGTCGCACCTCATCCCGCTGATCCTCCAGGTCGCCCAGGGCAGGCGGGAGGCGATCAACGTCTTCGGCGAGGACTACCCGACCCCGGACGGCACCTGCGTGCGCGACTACATCCACGTCGCCGACCTCGCCGAGGCCCACCTCCTCGCGCTGAAGGCCGCCGAGCCCGGCGAGCACCTCATCTGCAACCTCGGCAACGGCGAGGGCTTCTCCGTCCGCCAGGTCATCGAGACCGTCCGCCAGGTCACCGGCCACCCGATCCCCGAGGTCGTGGCCCCGCGCCGGGGCGGCGACCCGGCCACCCTGGTCGCCTCCGCCGCCACCGCCCGCGAGAAGCTGGGCTGGAACCCGTCCCGCACGGATCTCGCGGGGATCGTCGCGGACGCGTGGGAGTTCGCACAGAGCATCAGCGCAGCAAGGGAGCAGTAGTGGCGGCACAGCAGGTCCGGGACGGTTTCGTCGAGCTGTACGGAACCGAGCCCGAGGGTGTCTGGTCGGCGCCGGGCCGCGTCAACCTCATCGGCGAGCACACCGACTACAACGACGGCTTCGTGATGCCCTTCGCGCTGCCGCACACCGCGGTCGCGGCCGTCTCCCGTCGCGAGGACGGCGTCCTGCGCCTGCACTCCTCGGACGTCGAGGGCGGTGTCGTGGAGCTGCGCCTCGACGAGCTCGCGCCGGAGAGCGACCGGAACTGGACCGCGTACCCGGCCGGTGTCGTCTGGGCGCTGCGCGAGGCCGGACATCCGGTCACCGGCGCGGACGTCCACCTCGCCTCGACGGTCCCGGCGGGCGCGGGCCTGTCCTCCTCGGCGGCCCTGGAGGTCGTCGTCGCGCTCGCGTTGAACGACCTGTACGACCTGGGCCTCCAGCGCTGGCAGCTGGCCCGGCTGTGCCAGCGCGCCGAGAACGTCTACGTCGGCGCCCCCACCGGGATCATGGACCAGACGGCGTCCGCCTGCTGCGAGACGGGCCACGCCCTGTTCCTCGACACCCGGGACCTCTCCCAGAAGCAGATCCCCTTCGACCTCGCCGCCGAGGGCATGGTCCTGCTCGTCGTCGACACCCGCGTCAAGCACGCCCACAACGAGGGCGAGTACGGCAAGCGCCGCGCGGGCTGCGAGCGGGGCGCGGCCCTGCTGGGCGTGGACGCGCTGCGGGACATCCCCTACGGCGAGCTCGACGCGGCCCTCGAGCGGCTCGGCGACGACGAGGAGGCCGTACGCCTGGTCCGGCACGTCGTCACCGAGGATGAGCGGGTCGAGAAGGTCGTCGCCCTGCTGGAGTCGGGCGAGACCCGGGCTATCGGCCCGGTGCTGATCGCGGGCCACGCCTCGCTGCGCGACGACTTCCGGATCTCCTGCCCGGAGCTGGACCTGGTCGTCGACACCTCCCTCGCCTCGGGTGCCCTGGGCGCGCGGATGACGGGCGGCGGTTTCGGCGGCTCGGCGATCGTGCTGGCGGAGGCGGCCGACGTGGAGACGATCACCAAGGCGGTCCAAGAGGCCTTCGCCGCAGCGGAGTTCACCGCTCCGCGGGTGTTCGAGGCGGTGCCCTCGGCAGGGGCGCGACGCCTGGTCTGAGACCGGCTGACCGCGGTTTTGCCCGGCTTGATCCGAACTTGGGGAAAGCCGGGCCTCTCCCTGACATGCGCCCCAGTAGCGTCGGAGCGTGAGTCGAGGGCGCCTTCGCATCCTGTCGGCGATCGGCATCGGCTGCTACGCGCTCGCCGCGATCGTCGGCTTCTTCCTCCTGGCGGACCACCAGGGCTACGGACTCCTGGTGCCCCTGTGGATCGCGCACGGGGTGCTCCTCGCCCTGCTGCTGACGAAGCTGTGCGCGGACGAGACGGGCGTGACCGCGGCGCTCCTTGTGGTGGGGGCCTCCCTGGTGGCCGTGTACATCGCCGACCTGGCCCGCGACGACCTCACCCTGGAGCGGCGGGGCGAACGGATCACCGCCACCGTCGTCCGGGACTGGCCCGCCCCGGACCGGGGGCGCGAGGCGGACACCTACGACTACGCCCTGGCGCGCCGCGACGGCACCAGGCTCCCGGGCCCCGCCCTGCGGGCCGGATCCGGCAGCTTCGCCGTCGGACAGAGCGTCACCGTCCTCGCGGACCCCGAGGGCGTCCTGCGTCCCCGGATCCCGGGCGACGCGCACGCGACCGGTCACGTCCTGGGTGTCGGGGCGTTCGCGCTGATGGCGCTCGGCGTGGTCGCGGCCACGACCCGCCGGGGCGCGGTCGTCGCCCGCCGGCGCGAGGAGCGGGCCAGGGTGGCGGACCAGGAACACACGCTCCGCGAGGCGCTGCGCACGGCCTCGGCCGACGACCACGGGGTCATCGAGGTGCACCCCGCGCACTACCCGGACGTCTCCCACCGCCGCGCGGCCGGCATCGCCGGGGAGCTGGGTCTGGCGCCGGCGGACGAGCCGGGCTCCTGGCGCTTCAGGCGGTGAGCTGCTTGGTGAGGGTGTACTCCGTGACCCCCGGCGGATAGTCCGGGATCACACACACCACCTCGTACCCCTGCTTCTGGTAGAACTCCGGCGCCTGGAAGTCCCAGGTCTCCAGGCGTACGGCGGTGCAGCCCCGGCCGCGCCGGGCCATGCGCTCCGCCCGTGCGAGCAACTGCGAACCCAGGCCCGCCCCGCGGTGCCGTCCGTCGACCCACAGGTACGTCACGTGCAGCCAGCTCGTCCAGGTGTGGCCGACCAGTCCGCCGGCGACGGCACCGGAGTCGTCCAACGCCCAGACGTGGAGCGGAAGTTCCCGCTCACCTGGGGTTCCGCGCAGCGCGCGCAGGACCGGGGAGACGGCCGTGTTGGTGTCCCGCAGCCGCTTGCGGAGCAGATCCTGCCGGGCTTTGTCGACTTCTGTCTCCAGACGAAACATGCGGCTCACCATAAACGCACCGGACAGCCAGTTCTGCAAATAACCTTCCGCTCCTGCCCCCCGGCCGTACCCTGATGAACAGCACCGGTGGGGGCCGGTGCTGATCAGGGGGGCGAGACAGTCGGGTACGGCGCCCGAAGTGGGGGTAGCAGTTCTTGCGCGGCGGCGGCCGTGCCGCCATCGTGCTTCGTGAGTCGTACCCGCGGCGGTGTCGTCTCCCGAGTCGTCCTCAGACGAAGACGATGGGGTATCCCCTGCTCTTCGAGAGCTTGGGGAAGGGGGTTTCGTGGTTCGCATCCGAGTCCTGGTCGTCGACGACCATCGCATCTTCGCCGAGTCGCTCGCCGCCGCGCTGGCGGCCGAGCCCGACGTGGAGGTCTCCGCGGCCGGCAGCGGTCCCGCCGCGCTGCGCAGTCTGGAGCGCGCGGCCGCCGAGGGCCGCCGTTTCGACGTGCTGCTCGTCGACGCAGACCTGGGCGGCAACGTCCAGGGCATCAGGCCCGCCATGTCCGTGCAGGACGGCAGCGAGGAGGGTCTCGTCGACGGCATATCGCTGGTCGCCGGGGTTCGTACGGGGCAGCCGGCGGTCCGGATCGTCGTGCTCGCCGAGAAGGACGATCCGCGGCGGGCCGCGCTCGCCCTGCAGGCCGGCGCGTCGGGCTGGGTCGCCAAGGACTGCTCGCTGTCCCGGCTGCTCACCGTCATCCGGGGGGTGCTGCGCGACGAGACCCATCTGCCGCCCGCCCTGCTCACCGGCGTGCTGCGGGAACTCACCGCCGCCCGCAAGCACCGCACCGAGAGCGAGCGGCTGGTGGAGTCCCTCACCCCGCGCGAGCGGGAGGTGCTGCGCTGCATGGTCGCCGGCCTGGGCCGCAAGGCGGTCGCCGAGCGGCTGTTCCTCTCGCCGCACACCGTCCGCACCCATATGCAGAACGTCCTCGGCAAACTGGGCGTCCACTCCACCCTGGCCGCCGTGGCTCTTGCGCGGCGCGCGGGCGTGGGGCCGGTCGACCTAGCCGGGGATGTTGTCGAACGGGGCGGTCAACTGGCGTAGCAGCCCGGCCAGTTCCCCGCGCTGGGCGCGGGACAGCTCGGCGAGGATCGCGCGTTCCTGTTCCAGCAGACCGGCGAGGGCCTGGTCCGCGCGGTCCTTGCCGTCCTCCGTGAGCCGGACCAGCACCCCGCGCCGGTCGCTCGGGTCGGGCAGCCGCTCCACCAGGCCCTTCTTGGCCAGCCGGTCGATGCGGTTGGTCATGGTGCCCGAGGTGACAAGGGTCTGCGTCAGCAGCTGGCCGGGGGAGAGCTGATACGGCGTCCCCGCGCGCCTGAGCGCGGTCAGCACGTCGAACTCCCAGGGCTCCAGACTGTGCTCCGCGAAGGCCAGCCGGCGTGCCCGGTCCAGATGCCGGGCCAGTCTGCTCACCCGGCTGAGCACCTCGAGCGGTTCCACGTCGAGGTCAGGGCGCTCCCGGCGCCACGCAGCGACCAGCCGATCGACCTCGTCCTCCATGACGATCAGTGTAGTGGTTGTGTCGATGTGAAGTCTCTTGACATCAAGTCTCTTGACATCAAGATAAATGGGCGGGGAAGGTGGACGGCATGACGACTCCCACCTGGGACCCGGCCCAGTACCTGCGCCACGCGGACCACCGCGCCCGCCCCTTCACCGACCTCCTCGCCCGCATCCCGGAACCACCGGGGGACGCGCCCCTGATCGCCGACCTGGGCTGCGGCCCCGGCAACATGACGGCGCTGCTCGCCGCGCGCTGGCCCACGGCCCGGATCACCGGCTACGACAACTCCGCCGAGATGCTCGACAAGGCACAGGCCGATTACGCCGGCCCCACGTCCGGGGGCGGGCGGCTGGACTTCGCCGACGCGGACGTCCGCACCTGGACGCCCGCACAGCCGTACGGCCTCATCGTCAGCAACGCCACCCTCCAGTGGGTGCCGGGGCACGTGGAGCGGTTCGCCGACTGGATCGCCGGGCTCGCCCCCGGCGGCACCTTCGCCTTCCAGGTGCCCGGCAACTTCGACTCCCCGAGCCACCGGCTGATGCGCGAACTCGCCGGGTCCGTGGGCCTCGCGGAGACCCTGCGCCACGACGACGCGGTCCTGCCGCCCGCCGCCTATCTGGCGGAACTGGCCGACCTGGGCTGCGCGGTGGACGTGTGGGAGACGACGTACGTGCACCTGTTGCAGGGCGAGGACCCGGTCCTGGACTGGGTCAAGGGGACCGGTCTGCGGCCCGTCCTGACCGCGCTCGCCGACGACCCGAAGGCCCGGGACGCCTTTCTCGCCGAGTACCGGGCGGCCCTGCGCGAGGCGTACCCGGCAGGGGCGCACGGCACACCGTTCCCGTTCCGCCGTATCTTCGCCGTCGCCCGCAAGGAGGGCTGATGCTCGCGGACGTGGACCACGTACAGCTCGCCGCGCCCCCCGGCTTCCCCAAGCCGCCGCTGCTCGCGGCCCGGGGCGGATGCTGGTTCCGGGCGGGGGCCGTGGAGCTGCACCTGGGGATCGAGGAAGGCTTCACCCCGGCGAGGAAGGCGCACCCGTGGGACGAGGGACTGCCCGGGCGGCTGCGGTTCTACTCCCGCGACCCCGTGGGCAACCGGCTGGAGTTCCTGGTTTGACCGGGGCGAGCCGGGTCACCCGCAGTGATGAGAGCGAAGTCGCCTATCGCTGGGAGTGAGAACCGTGGCAGGAGACCAGAAGGCCAAGGCCAAGAAGGAACAGGTCAAGGGCAAGGCCAAGGAGGTCGTGGGGCGCGCGGTCGGCAACGAGCAGATGGAGGCCGAGGGCCGGGCGGGGCAGTCGAAGGGCGACGCGCGCCAGGCCAAGGAGAAGGCGAAGGACACCTTCAAGCACTGACGGTACGAACACGGCCCGTGCACCGGTGAGGTGCACGGGCCGTTGTCGTACGGTCCGGTGACGGGTCAGCGCCACTCGGGCGGGATGTTCTTCACCTGCTCCAGGATGTCCCAGTCCTTGGGGCGGGAGCTGGGGGAACTCCAGGGAGCGCCCTGGCCGAGCCAGTGGCCGCGGTAGTTGCGCAGGCCCATCACGCTGATGTCGCTCACGCTGGGCTCGTTGAAGCAGCACGGGCAGAGGGCGCCCTCATTGGGCCAGCCATGTTCCCAGAACGGCTCCACGCCGTCGTCGTATCCGCAGACGCGGCAGACGGTTTCCCACTCCGGGCCGGGCGGCTGCGGTAGTTCCTGTTCAGACGGCATGGAGTCGATCTCCTTCGCGCCGGGTGCGCTAGCGCCACTCGGCCGGGACGGCGGACAGTTGCTCCAGGACGTCCCAGCCCGCGGGGCGGTTCTTCGGTACGTCCCAGGGGGCGCCCTGGGACACCCAGTAGCCCCGGGTCTCACGGACCTTGGACAGATGGTCGTCGCCGAGACCCGACTCGATGCCGCAGCAGTCGCAGATCACGTACTGCGGCACGCCGTGGGGGTCCCGCAGGAGCGAGCCGTCGTCGCGGCCGCAGACCCGGCAGACCGTCTCCGACAGGTCCTCCGCCGGCTGTCCGGTGTCCTGCGTCTGCATCTACCTGAGCTCCGTCGGTCGCGACTCGTACATGGTCTGCGCAGTCCCGTCCGGGTCCGTGGTGCCCTGACCGCCGTAGGGCGGGGGCCGCGTGGCCGGGCGCGCGGGGTCAGCTCTTCCGGCGTCCTATCAGACGCGGTTTCGCCTCCAGGCCGTCCAGGCCGTGCCACGCCAGGTTCACCAGGTGCGCCGCCACCTCCGCCTTCTTCGGGCGGCGCACGTCCAGCCACCACTGGCCGGTCAGGGCGACCATGCCGACCAGGGCCTGGGCGTACAGCGGGGCCAGCTTGGGATCGAAGCCGCGCCGCTTGAACTCGCGGCCCAGGATGTCCTCCACCTGGGTCGCGATGTCCGAGATCAGGGAGGCGAAGGACCCCGTGGACTGGGGGATGGGGGAGTCACGGACCAGGATGCGGAAGCCGTCCGTGTGCTCCTCGATGTAGTCGAGGAGGGCGAAGGCCGCCTGTTCGCACAGTTCGCGGGGGTGGCCTGCGGTCAGGGAGCTCGTCACCATGTCCAGCAGCCGGCGCATCTCACGGTCCACCACCACCGCGTACAGGCCCTCCTTGCCGCCGAAGTGCTCGTACACCACCGGCTTGGAGACGCCGGCCTTCGCCGCGATCTCCTCCACCGACGTCGCCTCGAAGCCCTTCGTGGCGAACAGCGTGCGGCCGATCTCCAGAAGCTGGGCGCGGCGCTCGGCCCCCGTCATCCGGGTGCGCCGCACGCGCCGCGGCTTCGCTTCGTTGCTCGGGGTACTGCTGGAGTCGGTCGCCACGGCGTCCATCATGCCGCCTCGGCGGCCTCCTTCTGGCGCCCGGAGCCGTCCCCGTCGTTGTTCCGGCGGGAATCGATACGCGAGCGTGACGGCCAGCGCACGTCGTACGCCCAGCCGAGCATCTCGAACCAGCGGATGATCCGCGCCGAGGAGTCCAACTGCCCGCGCATCACGCCGTGCCGGGCCGAGGTCGGGTCGGCGTGGTGCAGGTTGTGCCAGGACTCACCGCAGGACAGCACCGCCAGCCACCACACGTTGCCCGAGCGGTCCCGCGACTTGAAGGGCCGCTTGCCGACCGCGTGGCAGATCGAGTTGATCGACCAGGTCACGTGGTGCAGGAGGCAGACCCTGACCAGGGAGCCCCAGAAGAAGCCGGTGAACGCGCCCCACCAGGACATCGTCACCAGACCGCCGATCACGGCGGGCAGGGCGAGGGAGAGCATCGTCCAGTAGAGGAACTGCCGGGAGATCGCCCGGATGGCCCCGTCCCTGATCAGATCGGGGGCGTACTTTTCCTGCGGGGTGCGCTCCTCGTCGAACATCCAGCCGATGTGCGCCCACCACAGGCCCTTCATCAGCGCGGGAAGGGTCTCGCCGAAACGCCACGGCGAGTGCGGGTCGCCCTCGGCGTCCGAGAACTTGTGGTGCCTGCGGTGGTCAGCGACCCAGCGCACCAGCGGGCCCTCCACCGCCAGTGAGCCGGCGATGGCGAGCGCGATGCGCAGCGGACGCTTCGCCTTGAAGGAGCCGTGGGTGAAGTAGCGGTGGAAGCCGATCGTGACGCCGTGGCAGCCCAGGAAGTAGAAGAAGACCAGCAGACCGAGGTCCAGCCAGCTCACCCCCCAGCCCCACGCCAGCGGCACCGCCGCGAGGAGTGCGAGGAAGGGGACGACGATGAAGAGGAGAAGGGCGAGCTGCTCGACCGTCCCCTTCGTCTCGCCGCCGAGGGTCGCTGCGGGGTGTGGGGTGTCGTCGTTCGGCTTCGGGGCGTCTGCGATCACATCGGAGCGCGTGGTCATGAGCGTCCCCTGTGGGGTTTCGAGGGTTGAAGACAGGTGCCGGGCTGCGGGAATCCTTCTCGGGTTCCGTTACGACGGTCCCTACGGTTCCGTAACCTACGGCGTCGTAAGTATGGCAGCGCGGCGCCCGGCGGCAAGAGCCCGAGAGTCTGCGCGTCCGCATGGACACCTATCCTTGGAGTCGGTCGGACAGCGCGGTCCGCTCTGAATTGTTTCCCGGATGGCCCGGCCGTATGCGGCGGCTGCCGCACGACCGACCTCCGGGTTCCCCTCCCGGACGAGCTTCAACACTGCAAGGAGCCGCACCTGTGAGCAGTGCCGACGACCTGACCACGAGCGCCATGTCGACCAGTACCGAGCTGCGCGCCGACATCCGCCGGCTGGGTGACCTCCTGGGCGAGACCCTGGTCCGCCAGGAGGGCCCCGAGCTGCTGGAACTCGTCGAGAAGGTGCGCCGCCTCACCCGTGAGGACGGCGAGGCCGCCGCCGAGCTGCTGCGTGGCATCGAACTGGAGACCGCCGCCAAGCTGGTGCGCGCCTTCTCCACCTATTTCCACCTGGCCAACGTCACCGAGCAGGTGCACCGCGGCCGCGAGCTGCGGGCCCGGCGCGCCGCCGAGGGCGGTCTCCTCGCCCGTACGGCCGACCGCCTCAAGGACGCCGACCCCGAGCACCTGCGCCAGACCGTCGCCAACCTCAACGTCCGCCCGGTCTTCACCGCCCACCCGACCGAGGCCGCCCGCCGCTCCGTGCTGAACAAGCTCCGCCGGATCGCAGCCCTCCTGGAGACCCCGGTCATCGAGACGGACCGGCGCCGCTACGACACCCGTCTGGCCGAGAACATCGACCTCGTCTGGCAGACCGACGAACTCCGGGTGGTGCGCCCCGAGCCCGCCGACGAGGCCCGCAACGCCATCTACTACCTCGACGAGCTGCACGCCGGCGCGGTCGGCGACGTCCTGGAGGACCTGACGGCCGAGCTGGAGCGCGTCGGCGTCAAAATCCCCGACGCCACCCGCCCCCTGACCTTCGGCACCTGGATCGGCGGCGACCGCGACGGCAACCCCAACGTCACCCCCCAGGTCACCTGGGACGTCCTGATCCTCCAGCACGAGCACGGCATCAACGACGCCCTGGAGCTCATCGACGAGCTGCGCGGCTTCCTGTCGAACTCCATCCGCTACACCGGCGCCACCGAGGAACTCCTGGAGTCCCTTCAGGCCGACCTGGAGCGCCTGCCGGAGATCAGCCCCCGCTACAAGCGCCTCAACGCCGAGGAGCCGTACCGCCTCAAGGCCACCTGCATCCGGCAGAAGCTGGAGAACACCAAGACCCGCCTGGCCAAGGGCATCCCGCACGAGGACGGCCGCGACTACCTCGGCACCAGCGAGCTGCTGAGCGACCTCACGCTGATCCAGACCTCGCTGCGCGAGCACCGGGGCGGTCTGTTCGCGGACGGCCGGATGGACCGCACCATCCGCACCCTGGCCGCCTTCGGCCTCCAGCTCGCCACCATGGACGTCCGCGAGCACGCCGACGCCCACCACCACGCCCTCGGCCAGCTCTTCGACCGGCTCGGCGAGGAGTCCTGGCGGTACGCGGACATGCCCCGCGAGTACCGGGCCAAGCTGCTCGCGAAGGAGCTGCGCTCCCGCCGGCCCCTCGCGCCGACCCCGGCTCCGGTGGACGCGGCCGGCGAGAAGACCCTCGGTGTCTTCCAGACCGTGAAGCGGGCCCTTGCGGTCTTCGGACCCGAGGTCATCGAGTCGTACATCATCTCGATGTGCCAGGGCGCCGACGACGTCTTCGCGGCGGCGGTGCTGGCCCGCGAGGCCGGGCTGCTCGACCTGCACGCCGGGTGGGCGAAGATCGGCATCGTGCCGCTCCTGGAGACCACCGACGAGCTCAAGGCCGCCGACACCATCCTGGAGGACATGCTCTCCGACCCGTCGTACCGCAGGCTCGTGGCCCTGCGCGGGGACGTCCAGGAGGTCATGCTCGGCTACTCCGACTCCTCGAAGTTCGGCGGCATCACCACCTCGCAGTGGGAGATCCACCGCGCCCAGCGGCGCCTGCGTGACGTGGCGCACCGGTACGGCGTACGCCTGCGCCTCTTCCACGGCCGCGGCGGCACCGTCGGCCGCGGCGGCGGCCCCTCCCACGACGCCATCCTGGCCCAGCCCTGGGGCACCCTGGAGGGCGAGATCAAGGTCACCGAGCAGGGCGAGGTCATCTCCGACAAGTACCTCGTGCCGTCCCTGGCCCGGGAGAACCTGGAACTCACGGTCGCGGCCACGCTGCAGGCCTCCGCCCTGCACACGGCTCCCCGTCAGTCGGACGAGGCGCTGGCCCGCTGGGACGCGGCCATGGACGTCGTCTCCGACGCCGCGCACGCCGCGTACCGCAGGCTCGTCGAGGACCCGGACCTGCCGACGTACTTCCTCGCGTCGACGCCGGTGGACCAGCTCGCCGACCTGCACCTCGGCTCACGGCCCTCCCGCCGCCCCGGCTCGGGCGTCTCCCTGGACGGACTGCGGGCCATCCCGTGGGTGTTCGGCTGGACCCAGTCCCGGCAGATCGTGCCCGGCTGGTTCGGCGTCGGCTCCGGCCTGAAGGCCCTGCGCGAGGCGGGCCTGGACACCGTGCTCGACGAGATGCACGAGCAGTGGCACTTCTTCCGGAACTTCATCTCCAACGTCGAGATGACGCTGGCGAAGACCGACCTGCGCATCGCCCGCCACTACGTCGAGACGCTCGTCCCGGCCGAGCTCCAGCACGTCTTCGCCGACATCGAGGCCGAGCACGAGCTCACCGTCCGCGAGGTCCTCAGGGTCACGGGCGAGGACGAACTCCTCGACGCCACCCCGGTCCTCAAGCAGACCTTCGCCATCCGCGACGCCTACCTGGACCCGATCTCCTACCTCCAGGTGACGCTGCTCAAGCGCCAGCGCGACGCGGCCGCCGCCGGCGAGGAGCCCGACCCGCTGCTCGCCCGCGCCCTGCTCCTCACGGTCAACGGCGTGGCCGCGGGCCTGCGCAACACCGGCTGACCTCCGGATAGAAAAAAGCGGTGCCCCCGGAAACTCGGGGGCACCGCTTTTCGCTGCTACGTCAGGCCCGGCGCCGCCTGACGACGAGGTAACCGCCGGCCGCCACCAGCGCGGCCGCGGCCCCCGAGAGCAGGCCGACAGGAGCGCCGTTGCCGGTCTCCGCGAGGTCACCGGTGGAACCCTGCGCGGAAGCGGAGGAGGACACCGACGGGGAGGCCCCGGGCTCGGTGGACGCGCCGGCGGACTCACTGGGCCCGGCGCTCGGGGAGGCGGACTCGTCCGAGCCGGGAGTGCCGGAGGGCGACGCCGTCGGCGTGGCCGTCGTACCGCCGCCGCCTTCCTCGTCCTCGCAGTCCGTCCAGAACACCTTGTGCTTGGCGGCGCCCTTCTCTCCGTCGAAGTTCCAGAACAGCTTGTAGTGACCGTCGGGCAGCGACAGGTCCTCCGTACGGCCGTGGCCGTCGGAGTCCAGCGTGATCTCGCCGGACTTCACGGTCTCGCCCTTGACGTCGGCCGTCGGGGCCCAGGCCTCGATGTGCCAGTCGACCTCCTGGACGGCGTCGAAGCCGAAGGCGTCGAGATAGAAGGTGCAGACGTGCGGCTCGTTCTTGCGGAGCTCTTCGCCGGTGGTGGCGTCGTGGATCTTCACGGTGCCGTTGTCACCCGGAGGGGTGGCGTGGGCGACCGGGGCGACCAGGAAGGCCGCCGAGGCGACGGCGGACAGGACGCCGAAGCGGGTGCGGGTACGCATGGGGCAGTAGTCCATCTTCGAGAGTGAAACGGGAAGATGTGGAGGGTGTGGCTCAGCATCCAGGTGTGACTGACCTCCGGTCAATCACGAACAGAGAACACTCAGGTTCTCCACAGAAGCAGTGAACGGCGAAAGTCGTCAGATGGTCACGAAAGCCGCCGTGAGCAGTGCGATTCCCGACCCCGCCAGCACCCACGCGAACCGGGTCCTGCGCAGTCCGCCCGCCACGACCACCGACGCCAGCAGCAGCGCCCCGCCCATCGGCACCCACGCGTACAGCACCCCGGCCCGCCCCGACAGCACGACCTCGGCGCTGCCGGGCTTCACCACGACCGGGTAGGTCCGGCCCTTGCGCACCGCCACCGTCTTCTCGATGACGACCCGGTCCCGCGCCACGGACCCGTGCGACAACGGCGTGTACGGGCCGCTGCACACCTCCCGCGCGCACCGGGCCACCTCGATCGTGCCGTGCTCCCGCCCCTTGGTCAGCATCACGTACTGCGCGCTGCCCCAGGACGCCCACACCCCCGCGACCAGGATCAGCAGCGCGACCACACCCATCGACGCGAGCCGTCCGAACCGCAGCGCGGCGAGCGAGGCCCGGCGGGAGGTGAGGGTCGTGGCAGGCATGGCCGGGATCATTGGCCATGGCCCTGCGCGGGGTCAACTCGGGTCCGGCGGACCGGCGGACAAGTCAGGAGTTGTACGTGCTTTGCGCCCGCTCCAGACCCTCGATCACCAGCGCCTCCACCGCGTCGGCCGCACGGTCCACGAAGTAGTCGAGCTCCTTGCGCTCGCTCGACGAGAAGTCCTTCAGCACGAAGTCCGCGACCTGCATACGGCCCGGCGGGCGCCCGATCCCGAACCGCACCCGGTGGTACTCCGCCCCGAACGCCTTCGTCATCGACTTCAGCCCGTTGTGACCGTTGTCCCCGCCGCCCAGCTTCAGCCGCAGGACGCCGTAGTCGATGTCCAGCTCGTCATGGATCGCCACGATGTTGGCGACCGGCACCTTGTAGAAGTCCTTGAGGGCGTTCACCGGACCGCCCGACAGGTTCATGAACGACATCGGCTTCGCCAGGACCACCCGCCGGTTCGCCGGCCCCGGCGGCCCGATCCGCCCCTCCACGACCTGCGCCTGTGCCTTCCCGGCCCGCTTGAACCGGCCCCCGACCCGCTCGGCCAGCAGATCGGCCACCATGAAACCCACGTTGTGCCGATTGCCCGCGTACTCGGGCCCCGGGTTCCCGAGGCCGACGATCAGCCAGGGGGCGTTGGCGGGGGTACTCACGTCCATCTCTCCTCTGCACATGCCGCAGCCGCCGCCCCCGAACAGGGGGCGGCGGCTGGAGCGTATATCGCTGCCGCGGTGCCGGGCGCCGGGGAGGCGGCGGCACGACGGCCAGGGCCGCTTCGGCACATGGCCGACTGCGAGAATCCGTGCCTACAGGCCGGGTCGAGCGGGGGCTGGTGCGGGTCCCGCCGACGTCGGCATGATCCGCCGGACAGGCCCGAGGGCCGTCGCTCAGGCCTCGGCGGACTCGTCGCCCTCGGCGGTCTCGCCCTCGGACTCCTCGGCCTGAGCGGCCAGGACCTGGAGGACGACCGTGTCCTCGTCGACCGCCAGCTTGGTGCCCTTGGGCAGCGGGATGTCCTTGGCGAGGATGGAGTCGCCGGCCGACAGACCCTCGATGGAGACGGTGACGGACTCGGGGATGTGGGTGGCCTCGGCCTCGACCGGAAGCGCGTTCAGGACGTGCTCCAGCAGGAAGGCGCCCGGAGCCAGGTCACCCTCGGTCTGGACGAAGATCTCGACGTTGACCTGCTCGCCGCGCTTGACCAGCTGGAGGTCGACGTGCTCCAGGTAGCCCTTGATCGGGTCACGCTGCACGGACTTCGGGATGGCCAGCTCGTTGGTCTTGCCGTCGATGTCCAGGGAGATCAGGACGTTCGACGTACGCAGCGCGAGCAGCAGCTCGTGACCCGGCAGGGTCAGGTGGATCGGGTCGGAACCGTGACCGTACAGAACACCGGGGACCTTGTTGTCACGGCGGATACGGCGGGCGGCGCCCTTGCCGAACTCGGAACGGGTCTCGGCGGCGATCTTGACCTCGGACATGCGGATCACTCCTCGTAGAACTAAAGCGGACGTGGTCACCCGGCCACGAACGGCCTGCTACGAAGAGCGCGTCGATAACGGACCGCCGACACCTGCGCGAACAGGTACGGCCTCCCTCGCCGAGCAACTGGAGCAGTCTACTCGGAGAAGGAGGCCGTACCCAAAAGGATCTTCTGCAGAACCCTTACTGCTCGTCGAAGAGGCTGGTCACCGAACCGTCCTCGAACACCTCGCGCACCGCGCTCGCGATCGTCGGCGCGATCGACAGGACCGTCAGCTTGTCCAGGTCCCGGCCCAGCTCGCCCGGCGTCGGCAGGGTGTTGGTGAACACGAACTCGCCCACCCGGGAGTTCTTCAGCCGGTCCGCGGCCGGACCGGACAGCACACCGTGGGTGGCCGTCACGATGACGTCCTCCGCGCCGTGCGCGAACAGCGCGTCCGCGGCCGCGCAGATGGTGCCACCCGTGTCGATCATGTCGTCGACCAGGACACACACCCGGCCCTTGACCTCACCCACGACCTCGTGGACGGTCACCTGGTTCGCCACGTCCTTGTCACGCCGCTTGTGCACGATCGCCAGCGGCGCGCCCAGCCGGTCGCACCAGCGGTCCGCGACCCGCACCCGGCCCGCGTCCGGGGACACGACCGTCAGCTTGTTCCGGTCGACCTTGCGGCCCACGTAGTCCGCGAGCAGCGGAAGCGCGAAGAGGTGGTCCACGGGCCCGTCGAAGAAGCCCTGGATCTGGTCGGTGTGCAGATCGACGGTCAGCAGCCGGTCGGCACCGGCGGTCTTCATCAGATCCGCGATCAGCCGCGCCGAGATCGGTTCACGGCCGCGGTGCTTCTTGTCCTGCCGCGCGTAACCGTAGAACGGCACGATGACCGTGATGGAGCGGGCCGACGCACGCTTCAGCGCGTCGATCATGATCAGCTGCTCCATGATCCACTGGTTGATCGGAGCCGTGTGGCTCTGGATCACGAAGCAGTCGGCGCCACGGGCCGACTCCTGGTAGCGGACGTAGATCTCGCCGTTCGCGAAGTCGAAGGCCTTGGTCGGGACAACCCCGACACCCAGCTGCTGGGCGACCTCCTCGGCAAGCTCGGGGTGGGCGCGGCCGGAGAAGAACATCATCTTCTTCTCGCCGGTCGTCTTGATCCCGGTCACAGCACTGTCTCCTCAGAGGTGTCTCAGCCTGCTGGCCACAGACACGCCGCTGGGCGCGGCGGGCCGTCTCAGCTGGTGGGGGTGCGGATGTGCACTTATCACGGTACGACGACTTCGGCGCACCTGTTTCCGGTCAGTCCTCGCTCGCGCCCTCCCGGGAAGCCGCCTCGGCAGCCTTCGCCGCCGCGCTCCCCGGACGCTTCCGGGCCACCCAGCCCTCGATATTCCGCTGCTGGCCACGGGCCACGGCCAGCGAACCGGGCGGTACGTCCTTCGTGATCACCGACCCTGCGGCGGTGTAGGCACCGTCCCCTACCGTGACAGGCGCCACAAACATGTTGTCCGAACCCGTACGGCAATGCGACCCGACGGTCGTGTGGTGCTTGTCCTGACCGTCGTAGTTCACGAACACGCTCGCGGCGCCGATGTTCGAGTACTCACCGATCGTCGCGTCCCCGACGTAGGACAGGTGCGGGACCTTCGTCCCCTCCCCGATGGAGGCGTTCTTCGTCTCGACGTACGTCCCGATCTTGCCCTTCGCGCCCAGCCGGGTGCCGGGACGGAGATAGGCGTACGGCCCGACGGTCGCGCCGGCACCGATGTGAGCACTGTCGGAGACCGTGTTGTCGACCCGGGCACCGGCTCCGACGACCGTGTCCTTCAGCCGGCTGTTGGGACCCACCTCGGCGCCCTCGCCGACGTGCGTCGAACCGTGCAGCTGCGTGCCCGGGTGGACGACGGCGTCCTGGCCGAAGGTGACGGTGACGTCGATCCACGTGGTCGCCGGGTCGATGACGGTGACACCGGAGAGCATCGCGCCGGTCAGCAGCCGGTCGTTGAGAATCCGTCGCGCCTCGGAGAGCTGTACCCGGTTGTTGATCCCGGCGATCTCGCGGTGGTCGCCCGCGACGCAGGCGCCGACCCGGTGCCCGGCCGCACGGAGAATCCCGAGCACGTCGGTGAGGTACTCCTCGCCCTGGGAGTTGTCGGTGCGCACCTTGCCCAGCGCGTCCGCGAGCAACTGCCCGTCGAAGGCGAACACCCCGGAGTTGATCTCCCGGATCGCCCGCTGCGCCTCGGATGCGTCCTTGTGCTCGACGATCTCGGTCACGGCACCGGAGGTCTCGTCCCGCACGATCCGCCCGTACCCCGTCGCGTCCGGCACCTCGGCGCTCAGCACGGTGACGGCGTTGCCGTCCGCGGAGTGCGTGGCGGCAAGGGCGTTGAGGGTCTCGCCGGTCAGCAGCGGGGTGTCCCCGCACACCACGACGACGGTCCCGTCGACGCGGCCGCCCAGCTCCTCCAAGGCCATCCGGACGGCGTGGCCGGTGCCGTTCTGCTGCGCCTGCACGGCCGTTCGTACGTCGGCGTCGGTGCCGGCGAGGTGCGCGGTGACCTTCTCCCGGGCGTGCCCCACGACCACGACGAGGTTCTCGGGGTCCAACTCGCGGGCGGCGGCGAGCACATGCCCCACGAGGCTGCGGCCACAGATCTCGTGCAGGACCTTGGGTGTGGCCGACTTCATACGGGTGCCCTCACCCGCTGCGAGAACGACGACGGCTGCCGGGCGAATGGCGCTCACGGGATGCCCTTCGGCTGTGGAGGGGGAGGGTGACATCCGCAGGATACCGGGGCGTTTCCCGGGTGACATGGGAGTGGGCCCTGACAGAGCTGTCAGGGCCCGAACAGAGTGTGGCTCCCCCGCCAGGACTCGAACCCGGACAGATGGCACCAAAAGCCACAGTGCTGCCAATTACACCACGGGGGAATGATCCCGACGGAACCGGACATTCAGTCAGGTCGCCGAGTGGCGGCTCCTACTATGCCGTACCAGGCGCCCCTGATGCGACGGTACAGATCGGCTCGCCCGCGGACGTCCGCCGTGGTCCCGTGGTCGATCGGTCACTCCATGTGGTGTAGGCCAGTCGTCGAAATGCGCCGGAAAACCTGCGGGGGCCGAACGTAGGCTGGAGGCATGACCACGACGGGGGAAGACACCACCGCGGCACAGAAGGGGCCGTGGTGGTGGGCACGGTGGCGTAGTGCGGTGCTGGACGCGGGCCTGGCGTCGGCGTCCGCGGTGGAGTGTGCGTTCGAGGGGATCCGGTTCGCGGACGACGCGGGGATCCCGATGGCCGCGGGGATCGTGTTCGGGGTGCTGGCGGGATCGGTGCTGGTCGTCCGGCGCAAGTGGCCGATCGCCGTCGTGCTCGTCTCGATCGCCATCACGCCCGCCCAGATGGGCTACCTCATGGGCATCGTCGGCCTGTACACGCTCGCCGCGTCCGAGCTGCCGCGCCGGATCATCGGCTCGCTGGCGGGGATGTCCCTCGTCGGGATGCTGATCGTGATGTTCGTGCGGGTGCGCCAGGACATGGCGCACGGCGAACTGGACCTGGGGGACTGGTTCGTACCCTTCGCGTCGATCACGACCGCGATCGGGATGACCGCACCGCCCCTGCTGCTCGGTCTGTACGTCGGGGCTCGGCGCCGGCTGATGGAAAGCCTGCGGGAGCGGGCCGACGACCTCGAGCGGGAGCTCCAGCTGCTCGCCGAGCGCGCCGAGGAGCGGGCGGAGTGGGCGCGAGGCGAGGAGCGGACCCGGATCGCCCGCGAGATGCACGACGTCGTCGCGCACCGGGTGAGCCTGATGGTGGTGCACGCGGCCGCCCTGCAGGCCGTGGCCCGCAAGGATCCCGAGAAGGCCGTGAAGAACGCGGCCCTGGTGGGGGACATGGGCCGGCAGGCGCTCACCGAGCTGCGGGAGATGCTCGGGGTGCTGCGCAGCGGGGACGGGTCCGGGCGCCACGAGCGGGCGGCGGTGCCGCTCGTCGCGGTGGGGGTGGCGGCGGCCGCGGCGGCCTCGCGGGCGGTGGACGAGGCCGACGGGCCCTGCCTGGACGATCTGGAGACGCTGATCGGGCAGTCGGCCGCGGCCGGGATGGCCGTGGATCTGTCGGTGGAGGGTGACGTGCGGTCGTACGCCGCGCAGATCGAGCAGACGGCGTTCCGGGTGGTGCAGGAGGCGTTGACGAACGTCCACAAGCACGCGGCGGGTGCGAAGACGCACGTACGCCTGGCGCACCGGGTGTCGGAGATCGCGATGCAGGTGGAGAACGAACCGCCGCCGGAGATCTCGTCGCTCGCGTCGGCCAGGCTGCCGTCGGGGGGCAACGGCCTGGTGGGGATGAAGGAGCGGGTCTCCGCGCTGGGCGGAGTGTTCGTGTCAGGGCCGACGGAGGCCGGGGGGTTCCGGGTGTCGGCGGTGATTCCGGCGGCGTGACCGTCGTGGGGCCGTCGCCGTCGCTGCGGTCAGTCGGCGGTGAGGCGGGTGGGCTCGATGCCGGAGACGAGACCGGCGAGGGCCTGGTCGATGTCCGGGCCGAGGTACCAGTCGCCGGTGTGGTCGAGGGCGTAGACGCGGCCCTCGGCGTCGATGGCGAGGAGCGCCTGGGTGTCGGTCTCGGCGCCGACGGGGCAGACCTCGGTGTCGAGGGCGCGGCCGAGGTCGGCGAGGGTGCGGGCCATGTGGAGCCCGTGCAGCGGGTCGAGGTGGAGGTGGGCGGGCGCGACCTGGCGGCCGGGGCCGGCGGGGGTCAGATGGAGTCCGCCGAACTCCGCCCAGGCCTCGACGGCGGCCGGGAACACGGCGTGCCGGTGTCCGGCGGGCGAGATGTGCTCGCGCAGGGCGTCGGCCCAGATCTCGGCCTGCTTTATGTCCCAGCGTCCGGGCTGCCAGCCTGCGGCGCGCAGCACGGCGTCGACGGGGACGGGGAAGCGGGTGGTACCGGTGCGGTCGGGGTGCATCTGCCCTTCGCGTTCGTCGAGGTCATGGGTGGGCGCCGGGGGTGAGCGGGGGCGCCTTCGTGCGTGAGTACGGGTCGTGCGCGTGGGGGGTGTCAGCCGCCGGTCGCCGTTGGGTCGACGATGCGTACGCCGAAGTGGGCGCTGAGGGCGGTGCAGGCGCGGCAGGGGGCGGCGAAGCTGCCGTGCAGCGGGTCACCGTCCTCGCGGATGCGGCGGGCGGTGAGTTTGGCCTGCTTGAGGGCGCGGCGGGCCTCGCCGTTGGTCATCGGTTTGCGGGCGGCGCGCTTGCTGCGGGCGGCGTCGGCGGCGGCGATGTGTCGCGATATGAGCATGGTCTCGGCGCAGCGGCCGGTGAAGCGGTCGCGCCGGTCGCTGCCGAGGGTGTCGAGGAAGTCCTGGACGAGCGGGTGCAGCGGCGGGGCCTGGTCGCCGCGGGCGGCGGTGGAGGTGAGGGTGGCGCCGCGCACGGAGAGGGCGGCGGCGACGGTGGGCAGTATGCCGTCGCGGCGGTGGCGGAGGGTGGGCGCGTGGGGTCTCTCGGCGCTGCTCCAGCCGATGCGGGGATCGCCGTTGACGCCGGTGTGCGGGCTGCCGCTGGTGCCGGTCGTCGTGCCCGTGTGCGGCCCTGTCTGCGGTCCCGTCTGCGTCGTGTTCATGATCGTCATCCCCTCCCGAGCATCCCCCCGGAGGTCACAGACTGCCAAATGGCGTGGCTGGTGCGGAAGCTGGGGCGGTGCGACACGCCCGTGTTCGGTAACTCCGTCACGGTGGGGTGACGGCTGGTCACGGAAGCGGACAGGGCCTGGCCGGTGCCCGGTGACCGGTGTCGTCGTACCGCATAGGCTGTCGGCACCGCGATCCAAGTGGTCGCCGCGATGCGCGCGGTTGACGCGTGGAGACGGACGAGACAGTCGATACGGCGCGTGGTGGCCCTGCTTTGCCCAAGGGGTCGCCGCGGGTCGTACCAGAGCGCCGCAGGGGGCTTTCGCCATGACGACAGGTCGGCTCGGGCAACAAGCCGCGCCGCCGAACGCGGCCTATGCCGGGCAGGTCGTGCATTTCCCGGATCCGGTCCGGGCCGCGCGTCATCCCAGAGGGGTACGGGTGGACGAGCGTGGCTACCCCGACTTCTCGCCCTACGCGCGTGCCGCCGCGGAGATCGCCGAGCCGCCGGAGGGTTTCGGGGTCGACGAACTGCGGCTGACGGACTACGTGTCCGCGAACGCGGCGCTCGCGGCGACCGGTCACGAGCTGTGGGACACGGTGCCGGCGGTGGCGACCCCGCACGGCTGGACCTGGCACCACGTGGCGGCCTCGCGGCGCCTGGAACTGATCCCGGTCGAGGTGAAGGCCCTGCTGCGGCACCACGGCGGGATCGCGACGACACGTGTCGACCAGAGCAAGCGCGGGACGCGGCCGTTGCAGGAGACGCGTCCGGCGCACTTCGGGCTGCCGAAGTCGTCGGTGGCGGTGACGGAGTCGCAGGTGCAGGGGGTCGAGGAGGATCTCGGGTACCGGCTGCCGGGCGCGTACCGGTCCTTCCTGAAGGCGGCGGGCGGCTCGGCACCGGTGGGGGCCGCGCTGGACGCGGAGTTGGGACTCCTCGTCGACCAGCCGTTCTTCACGGTGCGTGACGAGGCGGCGGTCAACGACCTCGTGTACGTCAACAAGTGCCTGCGCGACCATCTGACGAAGGACTACCTCGGTGTGGGCTTCGTCCAGGGCGGTCTGCTGGCCGTGAAGGTGAAGGGCGAGGGCATCGGTTCGGTCTGGTTCTGCGCCTACGACGACGCACGCGACGTCGACCCTGCGATGCCGCCCGCCGAGCGCGTGGAGCGGCTGTTGCTGCCCTGCGGTGCGGACTTCGACGTGTTCCTGTCCCGACTGGCCGGTAATCCGCCGGAGTTGGAGACGGTGGCGAACCTGATGGTGGACGGCGGGTTCGCCCGTTCCGTTCCCGTGTCTTCTTCCGTGTCGGGGGAGTGAGCTTCAGCGATGGTGACGTTCGCGCAGGCGCAGGAGCGCGCGGAAGAGTGGATCAACGGGGATGTGCCGTCGTACCAGCATCGTGAGGTGCGGGTGCGGGAGTTCGACCTCGGGTTCGTGGTGTGGGCCGAGGACCGTGCGGAGGGGCCGCGTTCGGACGGGGGCGCGCAGCGGCTGGTGATCGCCCGGGACAGCGGGGAGGCCACGCTGTGGCCCTCGTTGCCGGTGGGCGAGGTCATTCGCCGGTACGAGGAGGAGTACGGGCGGGAGGACGGGGCCGGGGACGCGGGAGCGGCAGCGGGCGGTGCGGCCGCGTCCCGGGTCGATCTGAACCAGACGTCGTTCCTTCTGACACCGCCGGAGTGGTTGCAGGACGCGGCGGACAAGTTGGGGATCGCCGGGGCGGGTGCCGCGCCTGGCGTGCCCGCGAGGCCGTGGACCGGGACCGACACCAACGGGGGTGAGGACCTTTCCGTGGCGTTGCCGGACACGGTGTTCTCGGCGCCGGTGAACGACGGGGACGGCGCGGGGGAGGCGGCGGGGGTTTCGTCGGCATCGTCGGCCTCGGAGATCGTGGAGGTGTCGGAGGCCTCGGAGATCGCTGAGGTGTCGGAGCCCTTGGACTCCAGGACTGCACGGATTTCGAGGGGCGGCGGGTCGTCGTCGGGGGTGCGTGAGGAGGAGGGGGCGCCGGGGGGTGCGCCGTCTGGTGGGTCTTCGTACGGGTATCCGCAGGCTCCGGGGCCGGCTGCTTCGCCTACTCCGCCTCCGCCGGGCGGCTCTTCGTACGGGTATCCGCAGGGACCCGGTGGTTCCGGGGCGGGGGTGTCCGGGGCCCCTGCTGCTCCCAGGCCCGCGCCGAGCGCCGGGGACATCGCCGATGTCGCCACCAGCCGGTTGGCGCCTCCGTCGCGGGGGGCGCAGGCCGGGGGTTCGACCCCGCCGCCTCCGCCCGGTCCCCCAGGGGTGCCCGGTGCGCAGCCCGGGGGTGCGACTCCGCCGCCCGTTCCCGGGGCGCCGGGGGGCGGGTACGTGCCCACCCAGTTCGTGTCGGCGCCTGGTGTCGAGGGTCCCTCGTCGGGTGGGTCCGGATTTCCGGGTGCTCCCGGTGCCCCGGGAGGGCCTGGCGCGTCTCAGTTCCCCGGCGCGCCGCAGCCTCCCGGTCCTCCGGGTCCTTCCGGTCCCCCCGGGCTTCCCCGGACCGCGCCAGGAGCCGTGCATCACGCGGAAACCGTGTTGTCACCGCCTCCGGGGGGCGGCCCCGGCATGCCCCCGCCGCCGCAAGCCCCCGGAGCCGCTCCGGGCGCTCCGCAGCCGATGGCGCCCGGCACGATGCCGCCCCCGCCTCCCGGTGCCGTACCCTCCCCCGGTCCGGTGCCGCAGGGACAGCCGATGCCGGGGCACCCCGCGCAAGCGCACCCCGCCCCCGGTCCGCCCCCGGCCTACGGCTACCCCCAGCAGTCGCAGCCCACTGTCGGGCCCGGGTACCAGGCCGTGCTTCGGTACCGGGCGCAGGACGGGTCGGAGCAGCAGCTGATCCGGCGGTCGGCGCCCGGGACGCCGCACCCGGAGTGGCAGATCTTCCACGAGCTGCGCGGCATGAACGTACCCCCGGACCAAGTGCTGGAGCTCCACACCGAGTTGGAGTCCTGTGAGCTGCCGGGGGCGTACTGCGCGCGGATGATCCGGGAGCAGTGGCCGCAGGCGCGGATCGCGAGCATCGCCCCGTACGGCACGGATCACGCGAGCCGGCAGCAGGGCATGCAGCAACTGCTGGCACACCAGGGCGAGTTGCACCAGGTGGCCGACGGCCCGGCGCGCCCGGCACCGGTACGCGCCCCCCTGCCGCCGGTCCAGGCCGCGCCGCCGATCCCGCCGGAGGGTGTGGCGCAGGAGCTGGTCGGGGCCTTCGGTCCGGGGATCTTCCGGTTCGAGCAGGTCGCGGTGGACCGCCAGGGCGTGCCGCCGGTCGTCGCGCACTCGCTGGTCGTGGCCGGGCTGCCGTTCGACATGGGCCCGTTCTTCTGGGCGCAGGCCCAGCCGGGGCGGCCGGTGCCGACGCTGGCCGAGCTGGCCGCCGAGCGCGGGGTGCAGCCGGCCTCCGACGCGGGCTCGTACCTCGTCATGGGCAGCGACTTCGGCAAGGCGGTCTGCGTGCAGTACGGCACGGCGAACATCGTCGCCGTACCCGTGGAGGCCGGGCCGGGCGGTGCGCCCGTACCGCCGCAGTTCGTGAACACGGGGCTGCCCGAGTTCCAGCGCTGCCTGGCGCTGCTCGGCCGGATGTGGCGGCTCCGCTTCGGCCTGAACCAGGAGCAGGCGGGCCGCTGGACCGTCGACTTCCAGGCCCAGCTGGCCTCGCTGGACCCGGCGGCGCTGGGCTCGCCGGAGAGCTGGTGGTCGGTGCTGCTCGAACAGATGTGGGATGGGCTGCTGTGACGCCCCGCCGCCGCTGACCCACTCGCGCGGGGAGGGCCGGACCCGGTCATGTGACCGGGTCCGGCCCTTTTTGCATCTCCTCGATCATGTGACGATCCGTGATGACCGTCGTCGGTGTGCGGAGTGTCGCGTTATGAACATTTCCGTCCGATACATCAAGATGTGCGCGAAATCATCATTTCGCGTCCGTTCGTGTTGTCGGCGGAGAGGAATTCCAGGATGAGCAGCGCACCGGTGTCGCCCCCGGGGTTCGTGGCCGTACGGGGGCGCGGCTACCGCCCCGAACAGGTCGACGCGTACGCCGCCGCCCTGTCCCGGGACCGTGACGCCGCCTGGGAACGGGCCGCCCGGCTCACCGTGCTCGCCAGGGAGATGGAGGCCGAGGCGGTAGAGCTGAGGGAGGTCGTGTCCACGCTGGTCCCGCAGGCGTACGAGACCCTCGGCGAGGGCGCGCGACGGCTCTTCGAGCTGGGTCAGGAGGAGGCCGAGGCCGTCCGGGAGAGGGCGCGGCAGGAGGCGCAGCGCCTAGCGGACGAGGCGCGGGCGCACGCCGACGGCGTACGGGATGCCGCACAGGCGTACGCCGACTCTGTGCGCGCCGCGTCCGACGAGCACGCCCGTCAGCGGCTGCTCGTCGCGCGCGCCGCGGCCGACGAGATCCGTGTCACCGCCCGGCGTGAGGTGAAGGCGGGGCGCGGGGAGGCTCTTGTCGCGCTGCGTGACGTACGCCAGCGCACCATCGCGATGCTCGCCGAGCAGGCCAGGGAGCATGCGGAGCGGTGGGCCGAGGTGGAGCAGGCCGACGAGAAGCGGGCGGCCGAGGCGGACGCGCGGGTCGGCGAGCGGGTGGCGCGGGCGCAGGCGGCACTGTCGGAGGCGAAGCGGGGGTTCGCCGAGGCGGAGGCGTCGGTGGAGCAGTGCGAGGAGGACGCACGCGTGCGTGCGGCGGAGATCCTCGCAAAGGCGCGGGCCGAGGAGGAGCGGATCGCCGAGGAGACGGAGCGGGTGCTGCGCAAGCACGCGGAGCACCGGGACGAGGTGCAGGCCCAGATGGACCACGTACGCAGCAGCCTGACGGCACTCACGGGGACAGCGGCGACGGAGTGACAGCCGGGTCGACCAGGCCGGGAGGCCGGGACGGCCGGGACGTCGGGCGGGGCAGCCGGAGCAGCGGCTCAGGCCTGACGCCGCCCGCCTGCACCCACCCAGGGGCGCGGGGCTGTGTCGATATGCGGCTCCGCCGAGTGAGCGCGACCAGCCCCCACCACCCCGCACCCGACAGACGAGCCCGGCTCACCCCCACCCCCACCGACCCGCACCCGACAGGGCCCCCGGCTCACCCCCTCCGCACGGCCCCCGCCAGAATCCACCCCTCGACCGCCTCGTACTGCTTGCGCTGTTCCTCCGCCTTGTGCCGCCCCGAGACCACCGTCCCCAGCCATCCGAACAGGAAGCCCGCCGGAATGGACACCAGGCCGGTCGTGGTGAACGGCAGCCAGTTGAAGTCGGCCTCGGGGAAGGCGGACACGGGTGACCCGGAGACGAGGTTCGTCCCCGGCATGAGCGCCAGGACCGTGAGCGTGCCACCGATCAGAGTGCAGAGCAGGCCCGTTCGGGTGTAGCGCCGCCAGAAGAGGGTGTAGACGAGCGCGGGGGCCAGTGCGGACGCGCCGACGCAGAAGGACAGGATCACCAGCGGCTGAAGGCTGCGGTGCTGGATCAGCGTCGCGAGGAAGATCGTGGGGAGGCCGACCGCCAGCGCGGACACCCGGGCCAGCAGGATCTCGCGCTGCGGCGGCATCGACGGCGTCCGGGCGGCGAACACGTCGTGGGCGAGGGAGTTGGCGCAGGCGAGGATCATGCCGGCGACGGAGGCGAGCAGGGTGAGGAAGAGCGCCGTGGTGACCGTGGTGAAGAGAAACGTCTCACCGGTCGACACGTCGGGCCCGAACACCGCCCGGGAGCCCAGCAGATACGCCGTGTTGCCCTGCGGATCCGCCTCCGCGATCACCGTCCGCCCGATCATCGCCGTCGCCCCTACCCCGACGACCGTGATGACCAGGACGAACACGGCCACCGCCGACACCGCCCAGGACATCGAACGCCGTACCTGACGGGCGCTGGACGCGGTGTACATGCGCATGGTGACGTGCGGCAGACAGGCCCCGCCGATGACGACCGCGAGCTGCGAGGTGATCATGTCGACGCGTGGATACGGCCCGCCCGCGAACTCCAGCCCGGACTGCAGGAAGTCGGGCCCCACCCCGCTCTGCCGGGCCGCCGTGTCGAACAGTGCCGCCGGGTTCCAGTCGAACCGGTTCATGACCAGTACGGCGACCACGGCGCCGGATCCGAGGAGCATGACGATCTTCAGGATCTGGATGAGGGCGGTGCCCTTCATGCCGCCGATGGCCGCGTAGCTGATCATCAGGATGCCCAGGCCGATGATGAACCCCGTCTTCAGGGAGTCGCCGGAGAACCCGAGGATGAACGCCAGCAGTTGGCCGGCGCCGGCGAGCTGCACCAGCATCAGCGGGAGCAGTGCGGCGAGGGTGACCAGGCACGCGGCGACGCGCACCCCACGTCCCGGCATCCGGCGTGCGAGCGCGTCGCCCATGGTGAAGCGGCCCGCGTTGCGCAGGGGTTCGGCCAGCAGGAACATCAGCAGCATCAGCGACAGGACCGTGCTCAGCGCGAGGACGATGCCGTCGTAGCCGCACAGGGCGATGACCCCGCCCGTGCCGAGCACGGTCGCGGCGGAGATGTAGTCGCCCGCGATGGCGAGGCCGTTGCGCAGGGCGGACAGGGAGCTGTAGCCGGTGTAGAACTCGTCGAGGTCGTCGCCGTCCGGGCCGGTCATCACGCACAGCAGGAGGGTGACGGTGGCGACGGCGGAGAACGCCACCAGGCTCATCGCCTGCGCGGAGTCGCTGAAGCCGGTCATCGGGCCGCCGCCTCTCGCCTGGCGTCCACCTCGGACTGCTTGCGGATGCGGTCCGCGAGCGGGTCGACGTAGCGGCGCGCGGTGTGCTCGTACACGGCGATCGCCAGCCAGGTGACGGGCAGTTGGAGCAGGGCGAGGACCAGTCCGGTGGGCAGTCCGTCGGTGAGGCTGCTCGCCATGAAGGAGGGCGCGCACGCGGACAGCACGAGGAAGAACGTGAAGTAGCCGAGCGCGGTGAGCGTGGCGGTGCGCCGCTGCCAGCGGTAGGCGCTGCGCAGGATCCGCAGGTCGCTGTGGTGGCCGAGCGGGGAGCGGTGGCGCGAGGGGTGCGGGGCCGGTGCGGGCGGTGGGGCGGGGGGCTGCCAGGGGTAGGTGGGGTACGGCTGTGACGGGTCGCGGGACATCCCGTGCTCCTTGCGTGGCTCGGGCCCGGCGCGGCGGACCGCAGGGAGTTCTGGGGGGTGGAGGGGGAGCGGAGCCCCGCACGTTACTCGGCGGTTCGTAGTTGCACAGCCCTTTCGACAAACTGATCGGTCGGTATGCGCTTACTTCGCTGACCTGCGGTGTTACCCCGGTTAACTCAGACTTTTGGGCCTGGCGCAGTGTGCTCGGCCCCTTACGCGGGGTGCTGGAAGGTGCCGGGCGGACGGTCCGGTCACTGCTCCTCGAGGACCGGGAAGCGCCGCGGCGCCAGCACCAGCAGCACCGCGAACGCCAGGGCCGCCGCGCATCCCGCGCCCACGTACACCGCGTGCACCGCGTCCGCGATGGCCGCGCGGGTCGCCTCCGGGGCCGCGCCGGCGTCCAACGCGCGCGTGACGGAGTCCAGATCGCTCGCGCCGCCCAGGCGGCTCGCCAGCACCCCGTTCGCGACCGCGCCGAAGACCGCCGCGCCCACCGTCTGGCCGGTCTGGCGGCAGAACAGGACGGAGGCCGTCGTCGTGCCGCGTTCCGCCCAGCCGACCGTCGACTGGACCCCGACGATCAGGGGGAGTTGGAACAGGCCCAGCGCACCGCCCAGGAGCAGCATCAGCAGGGTGGGCTGCCAGGCCGCCCCCGGGTAGGGGAGGAGGGGGAAGGCGAACAGGATCAGGGCCGCCGTACCGATGCCCAGCATCGCCGTGTTGCGGAAGCCGATGCGCCGGTACACGTGCTGGCTCAGCGCCGCCGACACCGGCCAGCTCAACGTCCATACGGACAGCACGAATCCGGCGGCGACCGGGGCGAGGCCGAGCACCGACTGGGCGTACGTCGGCAGGAAGACCGTAGGGGCGACCATCAGGAGTCCCAGCGCGCCGAGGGCCAGGTTCACCGCGGCGATCGTGCGGCGGCGCCACACCCAGCCGGGGATGATCGGCTCGGCCGCCCGGCGTTCGATCAGGACCACGGCGGCCACCAGGGCGAGTCCGGTGCCGAACAGGCCCAGTGACGGCCACGACAGCCACGCCCACGCCACCCCGCCCTGCACGAGCGCCGTCAGCAGCACGCCTCCGCACGCGAACACCGCGAGCGCGCCCGCCCAGTCGACACGCGCGCGCGTGGCCGTCGTGTCGCGAGAGGCGCGCTGCGGCTCGTGCAAGTGACGGGCGATCAGCCACAGCGCCACCGCGCCGATCGGCAGGTTGACCAGGAAGATCCACCGCCAGTCCGCGTACGCCGCGAGCACCCCGCCGATCCCCGGGCCCGCGACCGCCGCCACCGCCCACACCGTGGACAGCTTGGCCTGGATCTTCGGGCGTTCCTCCAGCGGGTACAGGTCGGCGGCGAGCGTCTGGACCGTGCCCTGCAGGGCCCCGCCGCCGAGCCCCTGGACGATCCGGAACGCGATCAGCGCCCCCATGTTCCACGCCATCGCGCACAGCAGCGAGCCGAGCAGGAACACCGCCGAGCCCGCGATCAGCACCGGTTTGCGCCCGAAGGTGTCGGACAGCTTGCCGTACACCGGCAGGGTCACCGTCACGGCCAGCAGATAGCCGGAGAACAACCAGGAGAAGACGGAGAAGCCGCCCAGGTCGCCGACGATCTGCGGGACCGCCGTGGAGACGATGGTGGCGTCCAGGGCCGCCAGGGCCATCGCCAGCATGAGGGCCGCCACGACAGCCCCGCGCCGGTTCGTGGAGACGTGCCGCGCGGGCTCCCGTATCGCCGGCTTCGTGTCGTCCACGCGGATTCCTTCCCCCTGCATCTATCTTCCGGCGACCACTCTCCCACTTGCCCCTCACGTGGCGGCAGGGTGCAGGGTCGGTGGGGCGGAGGGTGGAGCCGACCCCTAGATCGTCTCCACCTGTCGGTGGACTGCCCCTAGGGGTACCTCCGTACCAGGGCTGGGGGAGGGTTCGTACCGCCGGAGGAGGAGAAGGGCCAAGGGCCTTCCTTAACCTGGCTTTACGCCGCTGGGGAGCGGTGGGGGAGGGACGACCGGATCGACGGGGGTGGGGTTTTCCCCCGTAGAAGAGGGTGCTGAGCACCAGCGCGCCGGACGTCCCGCGGCACCAGACTGAACGTCGTACCCAGGCAACGAACCGATCGCCACTGCTGATCGGACTGTTCATTCACTAACCGATATAGGAGACATACCGTGACATCGGCTGTAACCATCACCAGGCACGGGGGCACTGGCGGGCGTACGGCCGTTGCCGCGCGGGCGCGGCAGGTCGTCAAGGCGTACGGGTCCGGGGAGACCCGGGTCGTCGCCCTCGACCATGTGGACGTGGACATCGCTCGCGGGCAGTTCACCGCGATCATGGGTCCCTCGGGGTCCGGCAAGTCCACCCTCATGCACTGCCTCGCCGGACTCGACACCGTGACGAGCGGTCAGATCTACCTCGACGACACCGAGATCACCGGCCTGAAGGACAAGAAGCTCACGCAGCTGCGCCGGGACCGGATCGGGTTCATCTTCCAGGCCTTCAACCTGCTTCCGACGCTCAACGCGCTCGAGAACATCACGCTGCCCATGGACATCGCCGGACGCAAGCCGGACAAGCAGTGGCTCGCGCGGGTCGTCGACACCGTGGGGCTCTCGGACCGGCTCAAGCACCGGCCCACCCAGCTCTCCGGCGGACAGCAGCAGCGGGTCGCCGTGGCCCGGGCCCTGGCCGCGCGTCCCGAGATCATCTTCGGTGACGAGCCGACCGGAAACCTCGACTCGCGCGCGGGCGCCGAGGTACTGGGCTTCCTGCGCCGCTCCGTCGACGAGCTCGGGCAGACCATCGTCATGGTCACGCACGACCCGGTGGCCGCCTCGTACGCGGACCGCGTGCTGTACCTCGCCGACGGCCGGATCGTCGACGAGATGCACAAGCCGACCGCGGAGGCCGTCCTGGACCGCATGAAGGACTTCGACGCCCGGGGGCGCACGTCATGACCGTCATGAAGACCTCCATGCGCAACTTCTTCGCGCACAAGGGACGCATGGCCCTGTCGGCCGTCGCCGTCCTGCTGTCGGTCGCCTTCGTCTGCGGGACGCTGGTGTTCACGGACACCATGTCCACCACCTTCGACAAGCTCTTCGCGGCCACCTCCTCGGACGTGACGGTGAGCGCCAAGGGCGCCTCCGACAGCGGCGAGACCACCTCCGACAACGGCAGGCCGCCGGTCATGCCGGCCGCCGTGGTCGGCGAGGTACGCAAGGCGCAGGGCGTGAAGACGGCGGAGGGGACCGTCTTCTCGACCTCGGTGACCGTCGTGGACGCCGACAAGGACAGCCTCTCGCCGTCCGGCGGCGGCCCGACCATCGTCGGCAGCTGGAACGGCAACGACGCCCGCACCATGAAGGTGACCTCCGGTACGGCGCCGAAGAACTCCGGCCAGGTCATGGTCGACCAGGACACCGTCGACAAGCACCACCTGAAGCTCGGTGACGAGATCGGCGTGATCAGCGCGATCGGCACGCACACCGCGAAGATCTCCGGCGTCGCCGCCTTCCAGGTCACCAACCCCGGTGCCGCGATCTTCTACCTGGACACGAAGACGGCCCAGGAGACGCTGGTCGGCAGGACGGGCGTGTTCACGAACGTCAACGTCACGGCCGCCTCCGGGGTCACCGACGCCCAGCTCAAGAAGAACGTCGCGGCCGAGATCGGCGGCGGCTACAAGGTGCAGACGGCCAAGGAGACCGCCGACGCCAACCAGAAGGACGTCGAGGGCTTCATGAACGTCATGAAGTACGCGATGCTCGGCTTCGCCGGGATCGCCTTCCTCGTCGGCATCTTCCTGATCATCAACACCTTCTCGATGCTGGTCGCCCAGCGGACGAGGGAGATCGGGCTGATGCGGGCCGTCGGCTCCTCCCGCGGGCAGGTCAACCGGTCCGTGCTCGTCGAGGCGCTCCTCCTGGGCGTGTTCGGGTCGGTGCTGGGGGTCGGCGCGGGCGTCGGGCTCGCGGTCGGGCTGATGAAGCTCATGGGCTCCCTGGGCATCCACCTGTCGACCAGCGACCTGACCGTCGCCTGGACGACCCCCGTGGTCGGCCTGCTCCTCGGCGTGGTCGTCACCGTCCTCGCCGCCTGGCTGCCGGCCCGCCGCGCCGGCAAGGTCTCCCCGATGGCCGCCCTGCGCGACGCCGGCGCCCCGGCCGACGCCAAGGCGGGCCGCGTACGGGCCCTGCTGGGCACGGTGTTGACCGGCGCCGGCGCAGGCCTGCTCTACCTGGCCGCCACCGCCGACAAGGCCAAGGAGGGCTCCGCCTGGCTGGGCTTCGGCGTGGTGTTCTCCCTGATCGGCTTCGTCGTGATCGGCCCGCTCCTCGCGGGCGTCGTGGTGCGCGTCCTGGGCGCGCTCGTCCTCAGGATGTTCGGTCCGATCGGCCGCCTGGCCGAGCGCAACGCCCTGCGCAACCCGCGCCGTACCGGTGCCACGGGCGCCGCCCTGATGATCGGCCTCGCGCTGGTCGCCTGTCTGGCGGTCGTCGGCTCGTCCATGGTCGCCTCGGCGACGGACGAGCTCGACAAGACGGTCGGCACCGACTTCATCGTCCAGTCCGACAACGGGCAGTTGGTCACCCCGGCGGCGGTGAAAGCCATGAAGGACACGCCGGGCCTGGCGCACGTCACCGAGTACAAGATCGCGGAGGCCGACTACACGACCCCCGACGGCAAGACGCTCAAGGACACCGACGTCACGGCGGCCGACCCGACGTACGCGACCGACCTGCGGACCAAGACGGTGGCGGGCAAGCTCGCCGACGCCTACAAGCCCGACTCGATGTCCGTGCACGAGAAGTTCGCCAAGGCGCACGGCATCCACCTGGGCTCCAAGATCAAGGTGGCCTTCAAGGACGGTGCGACCGCGAACCTCACGGTCCGGGCGATCACCAGCAGCGACGTCGTCATCGACGCGGGCTCGAAGTACATCTCCATCGCCACGCTCGCCAAGTACGTGCCGGCCGACAAGATGCCGCTCGACCAGCTGGTCTTCGCCAACGCCAAGGACGGGCAGCAGGACGCCGCCTACAAGTCCCTGAAGTCGGCGATGCACGACTACCCGCAGTACACCGTGCGCGACCAGACCGACTACAAGGAGGCGTTCAAGGACCAGATCGGCCAGCTCCTGAACATGATCTACGGCCTGCTGGCCCTCGCGATCATCGTCGCGATCCTGGGTGTCGTGAACACCCTGGCGCTCTCGGTGGTCGAGCGGACCCGGGAGATCGGCCTCATGCGGGCGATCGGCCTCTCGCGGCGCCAGCTGCGGCGGATGATCCGCATGGAGTCGGTGGTGATCGCGCTCTTCGGCGCACTGCTGGGGCTGGGTCTGGGCATGGGCTGGGGCGCGACCGCCCAGAAGCTCCTCGCCCTGGAGGGCCTGAAGGTCCTGGACATCCCCTGGCCGACGATCATCGCGGTGTTCATCGGCTCGGCCTTCGTGGGCCTGTTCGCCGCCCTCGTCCCGGCGTTCCGGGCGGGCCGGATGAACGTCCTGAACGCGATCGCGACCGAGTAGCCACCCCTGGGGACGGGGGACGGGGGATGGGGGACGGGGAACGGGGGAACGCCCGGCGCCGAGAAGTCACGGGGGACTTCTCGGCGCCGGGTTCTGCGCTGTCCGGGGGGAGCCGGTGCGTGAGCTGCGGGGGTTGCTTCGCCGCTCACGGGGAGCCGGTGCGAGAGCTGCCGGGGGCTTGGTCGTCCACGGGCAGCTGTGTGTCGGGGGCTTGGTCCTCCGAGGGGAGCCGCCCGGGGCGTGGTCGTCCGCGGGGAGTCGCTGGGCAGCTGTGGGGGTTGCTTCGCCGTTCAGGGGAGCCGCTGCGGGTTCTTCTTCGTCCACAGGGCACCCGGCGGTGAGGCGGGGTTGTCCACAGGCTCCGACGGCGGGGCCGACGCCGTCGTAGGCTGGAGACCCCCCGGCCCTTCGTTGTGTCGGGCCCTTCGCGTTGCCCACCCCCCAGAAATCCCCCGGACGAAAGCCGCCCAGAATGAGCCTGCACGGTCTGCTCGACGCCGTCGTCAAGGACCCCGCCCTCGCGGAAGCGATCACGGCGGCCCAGGACGGCAACCGCATGCACGTCGACCTGGTCGGCCCACCGGCGGCCCGCCCCTTCGCGATCGCCGCCCTCGCGCGTGAGGCCGGCCGTCCCGTGCTCGCGGTGACCGCGACGGGCCGCGAGGCCGAGGACCTGGCCGCCGCCCTGCGCTCCCTGCTCCCCTCGGAGGGGGTCGTGGAGTACCCGTCCTGGGAGACCCTCCCGCACGAGCGCCTCAGCCCCCGCTCCGACACCGTCGGCCGCCGCCTCGCCGTCCTGCGGCGCCTGGCCCACCCGCGCCCCGACGACCCCGAGACCGGCCCGGTCTCCGTGGTCGTCGCACCCGTGCGCTCCGTGCTCCAGCCGCAGGTCAAGGGCCTCGGCGATTTGGAGCCGGTGGCGCTGCGGACCGGTCAGACCGCCGACCTGAACGCGATCGTGGAGGCCCTCGCGGCGGCCGCGTACGCGCGCGTGGAGCTCGTCGAGAAGCGCGGCGAGTTCGCCGTCCGGGGTGGCATCCTCGACGTCTTCCCGCCCACCGAGGAACACCCCCTGCGCGTCGAGTTCTGGGGCGACGACGTCGAGGAGATCCGCTACTTCAAGGTCGCCGACCAGCGCTCCCTGGAGGTCGCCGATCACGGCCTGTGGGCCCCGCCGTGCCGCGAACTGCTCCTGACGGACGACGTACGCGCACGTGCGCGTGCCCTCGCCGAGCAGCACCCGGAGCTCGGCGATCTGCTCGGCAGGATCGCCGAGGGGATCGCCGTGGAGGGCATGGAGTCCCTGGCTCCCGTCCTCGTCGACGACATGGAGCTCCTGATCGACGTCCTGCCCAAGGGCGCCATGGCCGTCGTGTGCGATCCGGAGCGGGTCCGCACGCGTGCGTCCGACCTCGTGGCCACCTCGCAGGAGTTCCTCCAGGCCTCCTGGGCGGCCACCGCAGGCGGCGGCGAGGCGCCCATCGACGTCGGCGCGGCCTCCCTGTGGTCCATCGCCGACGTCCGCGACCGCGCGCGCGAGCTGGACATGATGTGGTGGTCCGTGTCGCCGTTCGCGGCGGACCTCGAACTGGAGGCGGACACCCTCAAGCTCGGCATGCACGCGCCCGAGACCTACCGCGGCGACACCGCCAAGGCGCTCGTCGACACCAAGGGCTGGCTCGCCGACGGCTGGCGCGCGGTCTTCGTCACCGAGGCGCACGGCCCCGCCGCCCGTACGGTCGAGGTGCTGGGCGGCGAGGGCATCGCGGCCCGCCTCGACGCGGAACTCGCGTCCCTGAGCCCGTCCGTCGTCCACGTGGCGTGCGGCTCCATCGAGTACGGGTTCATCGACCCGGCGCTCAGACTCGCCGTCCTGACGGAGACCGACCTGACCGGGCAGAAGGCGGCCGGCAAGGACGGCGCCCGGATGCCCGCGCGGCGCCGCAAGACGATCGACCCGCTCACCCTGGAGGCGGGCGACTACATCGTCCACGAACAGCACGGCGTCGGCCGCTACATCGAGATGGTCCAGCGGACCGTGCAGGGCGCCACGCGCGAGTACCTCGTCGTCGAGTACGCCCCCGCCAAGCGCGGCCAGCCAGGCGACCGGCTCTACATCCCCACCGACCAGCTGGAGCAGATCACCAAGTACGTCGGCGGCGAGGCCCCCACGCTGCACCGGCTCGGCGGCGCCGACTGGACCAAGACCAAGGCGCGCGCGAAGAAGGCCGTCAAGGAGATCGCCGCCGACCTGATCAAGCTGTACAGCGCGCGGATGGCTGCCCCCGGGCACACCTTCGGCCCGGACACCCCGTGGCAGCGGGAGCTGGAGGACGCCTTCCCGTACGCGGAGACCCCCGACCAGCTCACCACCATCGCCGAGGTCAAGGAGGACATGGAGAAGTCGGTCCCCATGGACCGCCTGGTCTGCGGCGACGTCGGCTACGGCAAGACGGAGATCGCGGTCAGGGCCGCCTTCAAGGCCGTCCAGGACGGCAAGCAGGTCGCCGTCCTCGTCCCGACGACCCTGCTGGTGCAGCAGCACTTCGGGACGTTCAGCGAGCGGTACTCACAGTTCCCCGTGGTCGTGAAGGCGCTCAGCCGCTTCCAGACCGACACCGAGGCGAAGGCCACCCTGGAGGGGCTGCGCGAGGGCTCGGTGGACGTCGTCATCGGCACCCACCGGCTGTTCTCCTCGGAGACCAAGTTCAAGGACCTCGGCCTGGTCATCGTCGACGAGGAGCAGCGCTTCGGCGTCGAGCACAAGGAACAGCTGAAGAAGCTCCGCGCCAACGTCGACGTACTGACCATGTCGGCCACCCCGATCCCGCGCACCCTGGAGATGGCGGTCACCGGCATCCGCGAGATGTCGACGATCACCACGCCCCCGGAGGAGCGCCACCCGGTGCTCACCTTCGTCGGGCCGTACGAGGAGAAGCAGATCGGCGCGGCCATCCGCCGTGAACTGCTGCGCGAGGGCCAGGTCTTCTACATCCACAACCGGGTCGAGTCGATCGACCGGGCGGCCTCCCGGCTGCGCGAGATCGTCCCCGAGGCGCGCATCGCCACCGCGCACGGCCAGATGTCGGAGCAGGCCCTGGAGCAGGTCGTCGTCGACTTCTGGGAGAAGAAGTTCGACGTGCTCGTGTCGACCACGATCGTCGAGTCGGGCATCGACATCTCCAACGCGAACACCCTGATCGTGGAGCGCGGCGACAACTTCGGCCTGTCCCAGCTGCACCAGCTGCGCGGCCGGGTCGGGCGTGGCCGCGAGCGGGGCTACGCGTACTTCCTGTACCCGCCGGAGAAGCCGCTGACGGAGACGGCGCACGAGCGGCTCGCGACCATCGCCCAGCACACCGAGATGGGCGCGGGCATGTACGTGGCGATGAAGGACCTGGAGATCCGCGGGGCGGGCAACCTCCTCGGCGGCGAGCAGTCCGGGCACATCGCGGGCGTCGGCTTCGACCTGTACGTCCGCATGGTCGGCGAGGCCGTCGCGGACTATCGGGCCTCCCTGGAGGGCGGAGTCGAGGAGGAGCCGCCGCTGGAGGTCAAGATCGAGCTCCCGGTCGACGCACACGTCCCGCACGACTACGCGCCGGGCGAGCGGCTGCGGCTGCAGGCGTACCGCGCGATCGCCTCCGTGAACACCGAGGAGGACATCAAGGCCGTACGCGAGGAACTCGTCGACCGCTACGGCAAGTTGCCCGAGCCGGTGGAGAACCTGCTGCTGGTCGCGGGCCTTCGGATGCTCGCACGCGCGTGTGGCGTCGGCGAGGTCGTCCTCCAGGGCACCAACATCCGCTTCGCACCGGTGGAGTTGCGCGAGTCGCAGGAGCTGCGGCTCAAGCGCCTCTACCCGGGCACCGTCATCAAGCCGGCCGCGCACCAGGTGCTGGTACCGCGCCCGAAGACGGCGAAGGTGGGCGGGAAGCCGCTGGTCGGGCGGGAGTTGCTGGGATGGGTGGGGGAGTTCCTCACGTCGATCCTGGGATCGTGACGGTCGTGACGGTCGTGTCGTGGCGTTGACGGGAGGTCCGGGGCCGGGCGTCGGTTGCGTGGACGCGATGGTGGGGTGACCGGCGGTCGGGCCGTCGGCCGCCTGCCCCGAGTGGGCCGTGAGCGGCGCGTCCCCGATCGCGGGGCTCTCGTCGGAGACGGCGCCGGGCATCGGCAAGGTCTGACCGTGATAGTCAGGACGGATGCTCGGACGACTCCCCCTTCCGGAACAACTCGACGCGTTCCGTTCCGTGCTCGGCCGGAACGAGATTCTGACCGAGGTGATGTCCAGGACGGCGACGCTCGATCTGCCGGGCTGGTACGTGACGGCGGGCTGCCTGTTCCAGACCGTGTGGAACGTGGTCACCGGCAGGCCCCCCGCCCAGGGCATCCGGGACTACGACGTCTTCTACTTCGACGACACCGATCTGTCCTGGCAGGCCGAGGACGCCGTCATCAAGGCCGGGCAGGAGGTGTTCGACGACCTGCGGGCCGAGGTGGAGATCCGCAACGAGGCCCGGGTGCACCTCTGGTACGAGCGGAAGTTCAACGTGCCCTGCCCGCCGTACGACTCCACCGAGTCCGCCATCGACCGCTTCGCCGCGACCACGTGCTGTCTGGGGGTACGGCTGGAGCCCGACGGGGAATGGCGGGTCTACGCCCCCCACGGGCTGTCCGACGTGTTCAACCTCGTGGTCCGGCCCAATCCGGTGCTCGCCCCTAAAGAGGTCTACGAGGCCAAGACCGCGCGCTGGAAGGAGGAATGGCCCGAGCTCACGGTGCTGCCGTGGCCGGCCGACCCGCCGGCATGACCCCCGCCGAACCGCCATGACCGTCAGGAACGCGAGGCCGCCCGCGCGAGGCGAAGGCTGCGCGGACGGCCCCGGCGTGGAGGGGAGCCGTTACGGCTGTTCGGGCCTGTCGCGATCCATGCCGAGCGGTCCTTCGATCTTCTGCTGCGCGTCGTCGACCTGGCTCTCGTACTTGTTGCCCGTTCTGTCGTTGGCCTTCCGTTCCGCCATGTCGGACATGTCCTTGGTCTTGTCCTGCATCTGGCGGTTGCTCTTGAACCTGTCGAAGATGCCCATCCAGAGCTCCTTCCGGAAGCGACTCAGCAATGACGATACGGCCGATATGTCGGCAATGCCCACTCGAACGGGTCGTGGCCCGGACCTCCTGAATGCCGCAGTGCGCCCGCTCGCTACGGTGTGCGAGACGTCGTCCGGGGGAAAGCGCTCCCTGCGGGGACGGACCGGTTTCAAGGGGAGGGGCGCACGTGATGCGTCTGAGGGGCGGGGCCGCGGCCGCCGTCGTGCTGGTGTTCGCCGTGGCCGGGTGCAAGGCGGACACGACCACAGGGTCCGGCGGGCCCGAGGGCCGCGCCACCCGAACCGCCCGCGCCCTTCGCCGGGTGGCCCAGGTGTTCGTGCAGTTCAAGTCGGGAGTCGTGAGCTGTGCTTACTGAGCGGGACGTGAGGCACAAGGGTGCCGGGAACATACGCTTCGTCCGCGCCGCGGCGGTGGCAGCCGCCGCCGTTCTCCTCTGTTCGGGATGCAAAGATCTCGGCGCCGACGGCTCCTCGACGGGTGCGGGTGCGGGTGCGGGTGCGGGCGCGGGTGCAGGCGCGGCTGCGCCGGATGGACGGGCGGTCAGTCCGCTCAAGAATCCCGATGGCACGAAGCCAGGCCTCGCACCCGTGACGACGGGCGCGGACAGGGCTGCGGCGCGCAAGCTCATCGAGGAGTTGTCCACAAAGGGGCGGGGTCCCAAGACCGGCTACGCCCGCGACAAGTTCGGGTACGCCTGGATGGACACGGCCGACGGGGTGCCGTTGGCCAGGAACGGGTGTGACACGCGAGACGATCTCATCCATCGTGATGGCCTGAACCTTCGTTTCCGAGCCGGTTCAGACTGCGTGGTCATCGCCATGACGCTGCACGACCCGTACACCGGGACGACCATCGAGTGGCGCAAGCAGCAGGCCTCTGAGGTGCAGATAGATCACGTGGTGCCGCTGTCCTACAGTTGGCAGATGGGTTCGTCGCGCTGGCCGGAGAACAAGCGCAAACAGCTTGCGAACGACGTGCTCAATCTGATCCCGGTCCAGGGACGAGCCAACTCGGCCAAGGGTGATTCCGGACCTGCTGCCTGGCTGCCGCCCAACAAACAGATCAGGTGCGCCTACGCGGTCCGGTTCGCTCAGGTCGCCATCAAGTACGAGATGCCGGTTACCGCACCGGACAAAGAGATGATGCTGCGCCAGTGCGGCGGTTGACGAGCGGCACGGGTTTCTCAACGAGGCTGGATCGGCTGATGCCCGGCAGCGGTCCGTGACCGGCCTCATGTCGCTCCGGGCCTCCGGGCCTCCGGGCTGAGCAGCGCCACCGTGTGGCGGGCCAGGACCGGCACCGTGAGCAGTGCCACGAATGCGCGCACGCCCCACCACCCGGCCTCGCCGTACGCAAGGCGTACCCGGGGCTGATGGGCGACCATGCCGGCACGGGTTCGCCGCGGCCTGTTGACCGCGCACGCGCCGGACCCGCGATCGCCACCCGGAGCATCCCGTCGGGGAAGGTCGTCGCCACCCGGGCCATCCCGACGGGGAAGGTCGTCACCGGCGGCCCGATCGCCACGTCATGCCCATTGACCCGCACGTGACCGCCTGATGCGCCCTCGTCAATGGAACCGCAAAGGTTTCCAAAAGGAGCAAAGGGGCGCCCGGAGCAAAGTGGACAGGTTCTGCAAGGAACGGTCAAACGCCACTCAAGTTCGCTCATTTGCTCTATTCACTCTTTGTTTACAACGGGCAAGATCTCTCCGTTTCCTCCGGCCTCTCTGTCAGTGACCAACTGGTGTCGGGCCCTGCCCCGTTGTGCCCATCCGAGTCCGGGAGTCCCAGCCGTGCGCGTTCGGCCCTTCAGCCGTGTCCGCTCCACCCGCCGTACACGGCGCGCCCGTCGCGGTGTCGCGCTACTCCTGCTGACCGTGTTCGCCTGCATGTGGACGACACAGTCGGCGATGGCCGCCGGGGCCGAACTGCACACGGTGGACCTCTCGTTGCCGCGTCTGTCCTCGCTCACGGCCTGGCTGAAGGACCCGCACTGGGGCCGGCTGCCGGCGCAGGAGTCGGGCACGGCGGCGGGCAAGCGGCACCATGTGCCGGCCTCGGCCACCGAGGCCCACCGGGGCGTGGGCCGTCAGCCGGGCAAGGGCAAGGGCGAGCTCTCCGCGTACCACGCGCACCAGGCGTCAGTGAAACGGGGCAGGAGCGCCGTCGGCGGCAGCGGCTTCAACGCGAAGACCAGCAAGCGGGACGCCGGCAAGTCCTCACGCACCGACACCGTGTACGACAACGCCGACGGAACGACCACCAGACGGATCTACCCCACGACCGTCAACTACCAGGTCGGCAAGGGCAGATGGGCGCCCATCGACGTGGACGTCCGGGCCGGGCCGGACGGGCGCTGGTACGAGAAGGCCAACTCCGTCGGCGTCGACCTCGCCCCGCAGGCCGATGACTCCGACCTCGTCTCCCTGGCTCCCGACGCACAGCACTCCGTCGCCTACGAACTGAAGGGCGCACAGTCCGTCAAGGGCACCGCCGACGGCTCGCGCGTCACCTACGCCGGTGTCCTCGCCGACACCGATCTCCAGGTCGCCCCCACCGCCACCGGTGTGAAGGAAGCGGTCGTCCTGCACTCCGCGGACGCCGGCAACTCCTGGACCTTCCCGCTCCACCTCAAGGGACTCACCCCGGTCCAGCACAAGGACGGCTCGATCGTCCTGCGCGACGGCGCCGGGAAGACCGTAGAGCGCATCCCTTCGTCGTACGCCTACGACTCGAGGGTCGATCCGCGCTCCGGTGACCCCACCACCACGCGCGACGTGACCACGACCCTCGTGCGGAGCAGCGGCGGCTACGCGCTGAAGATCACCCTCGACGAGGCCTGGCTGAAGGACGCGCACCGCGTCTTCCCCGTCACCGTCGACCCGACCGTCACCGACGGCTGGACGACCACCTACGCGGAGTCGGGCGCGGCCGGCGACCACTCCTACGAGCAGACGATCAAGGTCGGCTCGTACGACTCGGGCACGCACTCCGCCGCCGGTTACGTCAACCACTGGGACACCGCCTGGGACGCGAGCGGCGCTACCGTCACGTCGGCCACGCTGCACCTGTTCGACACCTGGGCCTCGACCTGCACCGCCGAACGGTTCGACGTCGCCCTGGTCACCCAGGCGTGGACGCCCGAGGGCGTCACCAGTTACCCCGGCCCGACCTACGGCTCCTCCATAGGCAACGCGACCCCGACCGTGCCCAACGCCTGCGCGAACACGGCCGCGGACCGCTCGGTGGGCGACTGGGTCAGCGTCTCCCTGACGACCTCCGCGATCCAGGGCTGGTTCAGCGGCTCCACGGCCGACCACGGCCTCGCGGTGTACGCGTCGAACAGCGACGCCCTGCACTGGAAGCAGTTCGGCTCGTTCAACGATCCCTCGCTCGGCCCCTACATCGTCGTCAACTACACCGGGAACACCGCCCCGCAGCTCTACGAGCAGTTCCCCGCCGACAACGCGGTCGTCGGCACCACCACCCCCGAACTCACCGCCTGGGCGGGCGGCGCCAACTCCAGCGGTAGCGCCGGCCAGTACCAGTTCAAGGTCTACGACGCGAACAACGCCCTGGTCGCCGACTCGGGCCTCGTCTCCACCGGCGACTGGACCGTGCCGGCCGGGAAACTGGCCTGGGGCAAGAACTACACCTGGCAGGTGCAGGCGTACGACTCCACGACCGGGCTCTACTCGCCCGCCGATCCCTACGAGCTGTCCGTCCAGGTGCCCCAGCCCGTGATCACCTCCGGGCTGTCGCAGAACAGCAGCGACCACGGCTTCGACGCGTCCATCGGCAACTACACGACCTCCGACACGGACGCCTCGATCTCGACCGTCGGCCCGTCCCTGGACGTCGAGCGCGACTACAACTCCCGTGACCCGCGCTGGACCGGCGCCTTCGGAGCCGGCTGGTCGTCCATCCTCGACGCCCGCGCCACCGAGCAGTACAACGCCGCCGGGACCGTCACCGGCGTCAACGTCACCTACCCGGACGGCTCCCAGGTCGGCTACGGCAAGAACAGCGACGGCACCTTCGCACCGGGGACCGGCCGCTGGGCCACGTTCACCACGGTCACCGGCGGCTACCGCCTGACCGACAAGGACGACACGGTCTACGCCTTCACCACCTCACTGGGTTCGGGCGGTTACGGCCTCACCACCGTCACGGACGCCAACGGCCGTGCCATCACGCTGACCTGGACCAGCGGACACGTCACCAAGATGAAGTCCGCCGTCTCGGGTCGCTCCCTGAACTTCACCTGGTCCCCGCCGACCGGCGCCCTGGCCACGCACGTCGCCACCGTCACCACCGACCCGGTCACCAACGGCGACTCCACGACCGTACTGACCTGGACCTACGGTTACTCCAGCGACCGGTTGACGACCGTGTGCGCCCCGCTGTCGACGACGAAGTGCACGACGTACGGCTACACGACCGGCTCGCAGTACCAGAACGCCTCCCTCGACCTCGACCCGAGCGCCGCCTGGCCGCTCACCGAGAGCTCCGGCACCACCGCCAAGGACGCGGTGCTCTCCAACGAGGGCACCAAGAACGCCACGTACGAGAACGTGACGCTCGGCGCGGCCGGCCCGCTCACCGGTTCCTCCTCCACCGCCGCCTCCTTCAACGGCACCACCTCCGACGTCGCACTGCCCAAGAACACCGGCAACGACACCGATTCGGGCGCCCTGTCCCTGTGGTTCAAGACCTCGGCCGGACCGGGCGTGCTCTACTCCTACGCCTCCCAACCGATCGGCTCCGGACAGGCCGCCGGCTTCTACACCCCGTCGATCTACGTCGGCACCGACGGCAAGCTGAACGCCGAGTTCTGGTACAGCGGCGGCATCAACCCGATCGTGTCCTCGGCGTCCGTGGCCGACGGCAAGTGGCACCACGTGGTGCTGAGCGCGGCGGGCAACTCGCAGTCGCTGTTCCTGGACAACACGAAGGTCGGTTCCCGCTCCGGCACCGTATCCATCAAGAGCGCGGTGGCCTTCGGCAAGAACCAGGTCTTCAACTACCTCGGCACCGGGTTCCTCGGCGGTAACTGGCCGGACGAGCCGCACAGCAGCTCCAGCGACGCCACCGGGTACGCGACGTACTTCACCGGCTCGATCGCCGACGTCGCCTGGTACGGACGGCCGTTGGTCGCCGCCGACGTCAACTCCCTCTACCAGTACGGCACCCACTCCGCGAACCTGCTCACCTCGGTCAAGCGGCCCTCGGGCAAGACCTTCGCGGCGATGACGTACGACCCGGCGACCACGACGCTGACCCAGCTCACCGACGAGAACGGCGGCGTCTGGAAGCTCGCCGCGCCCACGGTCACCGGCTCCAGCCAGACCTACCGGGGCGCGGTGCTCGGCGCGGGGCCCGCCGGTTACTACCGGCTCGGTGAAGCGGCCGGGGCGACCACGGCCGTCAACGAGGTGCATGGCGGCAACGGCACCTACAGCGCCGTGACGCTCGGCGCGACGGGCCCCTTCAGCGACGCCAAGGCCACGACCTACAACGGCAGCACCTCGTACACCGAACTGCCGACCTCCGTGCAGTTCGGCACCAGCGACCGCAGTCTCGAACTCTGGTTCAAGACCGCGAGCCAGGGCGTCATCGTCGGTGCCCAGTCGGCGGCGATATCCGGCGCGACCGCCACCTCCGGCACCTACGCGCCCCTGCTGTACGTCGGCACCGACAACAAGCTGCACGGCCACTACTACTCGGGCAGCGGCTCCGCCACGACCGCGTTCGGCTCGACCGGGACGGTCACCGACAACACCTGGCACCACGTGGCCCTCACGGCCTCCGGCGCCACCCAGACCCTGTACCTGGACGGCGTCAAGCAGGCCGCCTACTCCGGCACCCCCGCCGACCAGACCTACAACCACGTCTACCTCGGCGCCGGGTTCTCCAAGGCCTGGCTCAACTCCCCGGCGGACGTCAGCCACTTCACCGGTTCCATCGCGGACGCCGCCTTCTACCACTCGGCGCTCACGGCCGCCGACGTCGCCGCACACGTCGAGGCCGCCAGGAACTCCACCGGCCTGCTCCCCGTCGAGACGGTCAAGGTGACCTCGCCGACGACGTCCACGCTGACCTACACCTACGACGTCACCAACGGCAACCGCGCCCTGACCGAGACCGACGGCCTCGGCAACAAGACCAGCTTCGGCTACGACACGGCCGGTTTCGAGCACACCGTCACCGACCCCAACGGCGCGGTCACCACCACCGGCCACGACGTCCGCGGCAACATCGTCTCGTCCACGAACTGCCAGGACCAGGTCGCGAACAAGTGCAACACCGAGTACTACACGTACTACCCGGACGACACGACCGCCCAGCTGACCACCGCCGACCCGCGCAACGACCAGCTGCTGACCGAGCGTGACGGCCGCTCGGCGTCCGCGACCGACACCACTTATCTGACGTCGTACACCTACGACTCGGCGGGCAACCAGACCGTCGTCACCGGCCCGGCCGTGCCCGGTTTCCCGAGCGGCCGTGCGACGACCACCGTCTACAGCGACGGCACCAGCACCTACCCCTCCGCCGACGGCGGGGTGGTCCCCAAGGGCCTGCCGGTGAAGACCGTCAGCCCCGGCGGCGCGGTCAACTCGGTGTCGTACTTCTCGAACGGCGACGTCGCCTCCACCACGGACGCCATCGGTCTGGTCACGTCGTACACCTACGACGGTGTCGGCCAGGTGCTGAGCCAGAAGGTCGTCTCCGACACCTACCCGAACGGGCTCACGACCACCTACACGTACGACAAGAACGGCCAGGTGACCTCCGAGAGCGACCCGCAGATCACCGACCGCGTCCAGGGCGCCACGCACGCGGCCGTCTCCGGCACGGTCTACGACGACGACGGCGACGTCCTCTCCCAGACCGTGTCCGACGCCACGGGCGGCGACGCCTCGCGCACCGAGACACAGACCTACGACGCCTACGACCGGCTGCTGACCGAGTCCGACGCCAACGTCGCCGCGGGCACGTCCTACGGCAACACGACGACGTACACCTACGACACCTCCGGCAACAAGACCAAGGAGGTGACGAGCGCCGGCAACGAGACCGACTACACCTACGACGACAACGGCAACCTGCTCACCCAGGCCCTGATGTACACCGGCGACCCGGTCAGCCCGCAGACCGCGACCTCGCTCGTCGAGTCCTCCCGCGCCTACGACCCGGCCGGGCGGCTGGCCTCGATCACCGACGCGCTGGGCGCGAAGACGTCGTACACCTATACCGACGACGGCCTCACGGCGACGGTGAAGAAGACCAGCTCCGACGGGTCGAGCACCTACACCCTGGAGTCGGACACCTACGACGCGGCCGGCAACCTGCTCGCCCAGACGACCGACAACGGCGAGAACGTCACCCAGTACACGGTCGACGCCTCCGACCGCACGACCTCCACCACCGTCGACCCGACCGGAGTCGACCGCGTGTCGACCGTGTCGTACACGCCGGACGACCAGGTTGCGTCGGAGAACGATCACGACGCGACCGGTTATGACCGCACCACGACCGACACGTACGACGACATGGGCAACGTCCTCAGCGAGACCCTGTACGGCGACGCCTCCGGCCACCCGGCCGGCTGGTGGAAGCTGAACCAGACGAGCGGCCGCAGCGTCACCGACGCGTCCGGCACCGGCAACACCGCCACCGCCGGATCGGGCGTGACCTGGTCGGACGACGCCGCCCAGTTCAGCGGCGACACCAGCGGCAACGGCGACATCATCGCCACCAACAGCCCGGTCCTGGACACCAGCGCGTCCTACACGGTCTCCGCATGGGTGAAGCTGTCGGACACCTCGACCTTCCGCACCTTCGTCTCCCAGGGCGGCACCAACCGCTCCTCCTTCTACCTCCAGTACGCCTCCAGCACGGGCGTCTTCCGTCTCATCTCGCCCAGCCAGGACACCTCCGCCGCCCCGTCGGCGTACTACACCGCCGCCGCCTCCGGCACCCCCGCGCTGAACACCTGGACCCACCTGGTCGGCGACTTCGACGCGTCGACGGGCACCATGAGCCTGTACGTCAACGGCGCCCTCGCGGGCTCCGCCAGCAACGCCGCACCGTGGAGCGGCTCCGGCCCGCTGTCCATCGGCGGCGCGAAGACCGCCGGCGGCACCGTCAGCAACGCCGTCAACGGTGCGGTCAGCAACGTCCAGACCTACCAGCGGGCGCTGTCGGCGAGCGAGATCTCCTCCCTCTACGGCAAGGGCCGCAGTGGGGGCACGGTCGGTTCCTCGGACCAGCAGACCACCAAGTACACATACGACAAGCGCGGCCTGCCCCTGTCCGAGACGGACCCCGAGCAGCACACCACCAACTACGACTACGACGAGGCCGGCAACCTCGCCGCCACCACCGCACCGGCGGTCCAGGCGGAGGCCGACGGCACCGCCGCGAACGCCGTGACGGTCCGTCCGGTCACCTACAGCGGCTTCAACACCTTCGGCGAGGCCGTCGCCGAGAAGGACCCGAACGGCCTGGTCACCACGTCGGCGTACGACGCCGACGGCAACAAGGTCAGCGAGACCCTCCCGTCGTACACCCCCGCGGGGGCGTCGACTCCCAACGCGGGCACGACCGTCTGGACGTACGACAGCGAGGGCAACCAGACCGGCCAGACGACCCCCGGCGGCAAGACCACCTCCTACCTCTACGACCAGATGGGCGACCTCGCCCAGATCACCGAGCCCGACGGCACCAAGACCCACGCCACCTACGACGCCAACGGCGAGCAGCGCACGGCGACGGACGGCACGGGCGCGCAGACCCAGGCGACCTACGACTACCTGGGCCGCCAGATCACCTCCACCACCCTTGAGCGCTACCCGTCCACGCGCACACTGACGACGAACTACTCCTACGGCGTCACCACCGGCAACCCCTACGGTGCGCACACGGCGTCGGTGCAGAGCCCGGGCGGCGTGACGACGTCGTACGCCTACAACCGGGCGGGTGACGTCACCTCGGTGACCGACGGCGCGGGCAACTCGACCTCCTACGCCTACGACTTCGAGGACAACAACACCAAGACGACTCTGGCCGACGGCAGTTACACGGTCACCGACTACAACGTCGACGACGACCCGACGGCGACCCGCAGCTACGACTCCAACGGCACCTATCTGTACGGCACTTCGCAGCAGTACGACGGCAACGGCAACCTGGTCGCGGCGACGGACGCCAACCAGCACACCACGCACTGGACGTACGACGCGGCGGGCACGATCACCCAGCAGGTGGAGCCGGTCGACGCGACGACGTCGATCACCACGTCCTTCGGCTACGACCAGGCGGGCAACCGCACGCGCTTCACGGACGGCCGAGGCAACTCCTGGCGCTACGGCTACACCCCGTGGGGCCAGCAGGAGAAGGTGATCGAGCCGACGACGTCCCAGTACACCTCGGCCGCCGACTCCACGACGACCCTGGCCTACGACGCGGACGGCAACACCACCTCGGCCACCGCGCCCGGCGGTGTCACGACGTCGATGACGTACGACGCCAACGACCAGCTGAAGACGCTGTCGGGCTCGGGCGCGGAGGCGGCCTCGGCGAAGCACACCTTCTCCTACGACGCGGACGGCCGGGTGACGTCCGCGGACACGGACGAGGCGGGCACGACCGGCGCCGTGGACCACCAGGCGTCCACACACGACGCGTTCACCTACGACGACCGCGGTGACGTCCTGTCCGCCTCCGGTTCGGCGGGTTCGTCGAGCTTCACGTACGACAACAACGGTTCGATGCTGAGCCGGACGGACGCGGCGGGCACGCAGTCGTACGGCTACGACACGGCGGGCCGGCTGTCCTCCCTGGACGACGCGGCGAGCGGCACCCATCTGACGTACACCTACGACCAGTTGAACAACGTCAAGACCGTCAAGTACGGCAGCACCGGCCAGACCCGCACGCTCAACTACAACAGCGCGCACGAACTGTCCAGCGACGTCCTGGTGCAGGGCGCCTCGACCCTGTCGAGCTTCACCTACGGCTACGACAACAACGGCAACCTGACGTCGAAGACGACCGCGGGCGTGACGGGCGCGTCGGCGAACACGTACACCTACGACTGGTCGGACCGCCTGACCTCGTGGAACAACGGCACGACCACGACGGCGTACCAGTACGACGCCTCGGGCAACCGGGTACGGGTCGGCTCGGACGTGTACACGTACGACGCCCGGGACCAGCTGACCTCGGACGGCACACACGCGTACACCTACTCGGCGCGCGGCACGATGACGCAGGAGTCGTCCACGGCTGGCGGCACGGTCGGGTACAGGACGGACGCGTTCGGCGGCCAGATCGTGGCCGGCGCGCAGTCGTACACGCTGGACGCCCTGGGCCGGAACATCACCGACACGGACACGGGTGCGTCCACGACCCGGACCTTCACCTACTCGGGCGCGGACAACACGATCGCGACGGACGGCGACGCGTCGTACACCTACGACCCGTCGGGCGGCCTGGTCGGCGTGAAGCAGACGGGCGCCTCATCGGGAGCCCTGGCCCTGACGGACCTGCACGACGACGTGGTGGGCACCTTCACGTCCGGTGCCACCTCACTGTCGGGCTCGGCGACGTACGACCCGCTGGGCAAGGTGACGTCGGTGGCCTCGCTGATCGGTCACCTGGGCTTCCAGTCGGGCTGGACGGAACCGGGCACCGGTGATGTGGGTACGGCCTCACGCTGGTACAGCCCGGCGACAGGCGAGTTCCTGAACAAGGACAGCGTGTCGCTGAGCCCCACGCCGGATTCGGTGGCGGCGAACCCGTTCGCGTACGTCGACGACAACCCCATGGTGGGCACCGACCCGTCAGGTCACTGCTCCATGTGGAGCCTCTCGTGCGATGTGCAGGCCGTAAAGCACGTGGCCAAGAAGGTCAAGCATGCGGCGAAGGCCGTGTACCACGCGGCCAAGCACGTGGCCCGCAAGGTCGTGCACGCGGTCAAGCACGCGGCGCACAAGGTGGTGCACCAGGTGCGGGACGTGTACCGGGCGACGCAGCGGGTGACGCGGCGGGTCTACCACTACACGGCCCGGCACGTGAAACGCATCTACCACGCGTCGGTTCACGCGGTCCATACGGCGTATCACAAGGTGTCGAAGGTCGCGCACCGCGTGGTCCACGCGGTGAAGAAGGCGGCGCACAAGGTCGCCCACGCGGTGAAGAAGGCGGCGAAGGCGGTCGCGCATGCGACGCGTACCGCGTATCACGCGACGGTCAAGGCGGTGAAGACGACCGCGAAGTTCGTGAAGAACCACGCGGCGGCGATCACGTCGATCGTGGTCTCGACGGCGGTCTTCGCGGGCTGTGAGGCGGCGACGTGGGGCGTGGGCACGATCGGCTGCGCGGCCTTGGCGGGCGCGGCGGGTTCCCTGGTCGAGCAGGGCTTCAAGTGCGCGGACAACGGCGGCAGCGACTGCAGTGTCGGAGCCTTCGCGGGCTCGGCGGTCGAGGGCGCGGTGGCCGGTGCGGTGGGCGGCGCGCTGGGTTCCCTGGGCGGCAAGCTCCTTGCCAAGGCGGCACCGAAGGCGATGGAGGTCGTCGGCGGGCTGTTCGGCAAGGGCGCGACCGAGGCCGGGGAGGCCGGGGCGGCGGACGCCACGGACGAGGCGGCTTCGGCGGCGGAGTCGGAGGGGGCGGGGTCGAGGTCGCAGTCCCATTCGTCGGAAGACGGGGGCGGGAGTTGCCCGATCCCGCACAGCTTCACCGGCGCGACGCGGGTGCTGCTGGCCGACGGTTCGACGAAGGCGATCGAACAGGTGAAGGTGGGCGACACGATCGCCAACTCGGTGCCGGGCGTGGCGGGTACGCAGGCGCACAAGGTCACCGCGGTGATTGTGACGCACACGGACCATGACTTCGTGGACCTGACGGTGAAGGCGACGGCCGGCTCCACTGCCAAGCAGAGTGCGAAGGCTGGAGCGAAGTCGCTGGCCAAGAAGGTTGCCCGCAAGGCGGCGTTCGGCCTGGCGGCATCGGCGGCGGTGCTGGGTGCGCTGGGGGCGAGTCACAGCCACGGTGCCGCTCAGGGGCCGACGACCAAGACGGTCGCGGCGGTCTCGTCCTGGCAGAGTGCCAAGGCGGCTGCCGGTACCACCTCCGATGCGCGGGGTGCGCACCTGGTGACGACCTTCCACCACCCGTTCTACGACGAGACCGAGTCGGCGTTCGTCGACGCGAAGGACCTGAAGGCTGGCGACGTCCTCCAGACGCCGACGGGAACGGCTGAGATCACCGGTGTCCGGCTGTACCACGCGAACACCACGACGTACGACCTCACCATCGGTACCCTCCACACGTACTACGTGGAGGCTGGCGACACACCGGTCCTGGTCCACAATTGCAGCGGAGGCGTTGCTCCGAACGGCGCCGCCTGTGCGTGCAATGGATCAACGGATCCGTCGAACGAGGACCTGATCCAGTCGATTGCCACCCGGGCCGAACGTAAGGTGGGAGGCAGTGGAGCCGTCAAGGGAACTGCGAAGCACGCCTATGCGGACAAGCTGCTGCAGCGATATCAGGGGATCTACGGGAATCGTGGACTCGTGACCGAGCAGAGCTACCTTGGCGGTGCGCCGGTTGCGCGAGGGACTGCTGGCAGTGCTCGGCCGGACGTCTATGACCCGGCCGAGGGGATCGTGTACGACTATAAATTCGTGATGAAGCCTGGGCGAGGAATCGGCAAATGGCAAGCGGATAAGAATGCCAACAATGTGCCTGGCGTGAATCTGACGATAGAGGTGAATCCATGAGCAAGTCCGAAGCGCCAACCGCCAAACGCGTCACCTCTGACTGGATGTCAACTCTTCCTGGCTTTGCGGCATGGCGCCCCTTGCGACTGCTCCGACGTATCGGTCCCGTCGTTCAGGGCGTTACTCTGGACCGCACAACGAGTGGAGACGGGTACTTTCCGACCGTGCACATTCATGCACTGGTTCGGGAGTTCCCGGTGGTCACACTGACGCTTGGCCAACGCCTGATAACTCCCTCTGGCGTTCAGGAGAGCATCCCGTTCGCGCTCCACTCCACTGAGTTTGGATCAGCTGCTCAGCGACTCATTGCACAGAGCGAGCTGTCACTGGAGGAGCCGCCGAGCATTTCGGAAATCGTCAATTCGCTGTACGAGTATGTGGCCGTGCAGCAAGATAAGGGGCTTCCTCCGGCAGTGAGAGAGCTGGAGGACGGAATTCTTGTCGCTGCGGCGGTCGGAGAGCGATCGCTCGTAGAGCGCGGGCTTGACTTGGCTCGCCAGATGGCGAATGTATGGCCCAAGTCCCGGCTTCCATTGGACTGGCAGGGGAGCGACGTCTGGTTGACCGGCCTGGAGCAACGCGTCGATGACTCCTCCGGCCTACAGGATGTAGTTGAGAGGCAGGTCGCCTTTCATAAACTGGCAAAGGTTCCGGATGCTCAATGAGTCGTTTTCATCCTGAATAGTCAGCCCTGGATCGACCTCGATTCGTCAGCGGTGATCCCTGCCTGGCGAGACGGTGGCTTCGCCCCGTTTGTTCCGTTGGTGGGCGGGTGGGGCCGTCGCGTGTCGCTGCGGCTGCGCAGCGTTCCACGGGTCCGGAGACTGCGGGTGTGGTTCTTCCTGGTTCTCGTCGGGACGGTTCTGTGCTGGTCAGGTGGTCTGGGGCAGGCTGGTGAGCCGGTTCCAGGCGAGGGTGAACGCGGTGACCCAGGGCCAGGACGCGTCGAGGCGGAGGTGCCGGATGCGGGCGTGGTGTGCGAGGCGGCCGGCCTGGTGATAGATCCGCATCCGCATGGTCTGGGGCTCGGCGTCGGCGAGGCCGTTCTGGTCGTGGAGGGCAAGGAAGCGGAGCCAGGCGTCGAGGTCGGCCGCGAGCATCCAGCTACGGTTTGTCGTCCAGGACTTGGCTGGCAGGTTGTGCCGGCCCATGGCCTTGTTCGTGCGGACGCGGTGAACCACCCCGGGTTTGTCGGAGACTCTAAAATGTGGCTGTGACCTGGGGTTTCTGGGTCGTCTGGTAGTGGCTGGCTTCGTATTCGGCGGGTGGGACGTGGCCTATCTCACCGTGCAGGCGGCGGAAGTTGTACCAGTCGATCCATTCGGCGGTGGCCAGCTCGACCTCGGCCAGGGTCTTCCAGGGCCGCTGGGGTTTGATCAGTTCGGTCTTGTAGAGGCCGATCGTGGATTCCATCAGGGCGTTGTCGTAGGCGTCGCCGACCGAGCCGATGGAGGCGGCGATGCCGTCGCGGTCCAGGGCTCGGCGAGCTTGAACGACGTGTATTGGGAACCGGCATCCGAGTGATGGATCAGCGGACCTCAGACTCGATGATTGACGAGGCCAGGCGGCAAGCTGGGACGGCTTCGTATCATGGTCGTCAGGCTGTATGGGAAGTTCCGAGTGACGCGGTGAAGGCTCAGGCGCTGCGATGGCTTGATGATGCCGGTGTGTCGACTATTAACATAAGGGTGGCACCGAGATGAATCTTGATCCGATCATTGTGGCAATGGTTAGCTGCGTCCAGATGCTTGACACGGCGGAAGCCGATGAGGTGGATCCGAGCTTTGCTGTGAAGGTTCAACAGGTAATGGGAGAATATCTACAGGAGATTCCCCGATCGGACGAGCCGGAATTGCGTGCGATGCTGCTGCGTATCGCGGGCAATATTTCGGCGGGAGAGCCGGATATAGCCAGGCATTTGAGGCGATGGGCTGGTAATCTCAGCGAGTCGTGAATCGGCCAAAATTCTTAGATGTGGAAGGCGTGGCCCTGAGGGGGCCTGTGGAAAGTTTGGAAAGCTCCGGAGCGTCGGAGACCATGGTCGATCCCCCGGCGAACGAGGACACGCTTTTCTAGGTTTCCAGCGTTCATCGTTCACGATGTGCCTGAGACGGGAAACGGATAAGGCGGTGACTCAGACGGAGAAGGAAGGGGTTGGAGCAAGGTGCTTCATCCCGGCCGACCAACAGACGACCAGCCGGCGCGTGATCAGTTGTTGACGTTCAACGTCGCACGTGCAGGAAGTCCACGTCCCAGTGGTGGGCCGCGTGGTGCTCCAGCTCGGCCAGTCCAGGAATGCGGTGGGCAGCAGTCCCCGTACTCCTCCCACCAGCCGAGTGTCCGATCGGCACCCATCGCAGCCAGGGCATCGACGAACTCGCCGTCTGAGCTATTGGCATCCATATGTGAGGTCGAGGGCCGGTTCTAATGGCTCCGAAGCCGTAACTGCAGTGACGGATGGCCCACTTTTTGATCAAAGGGGAGAAAATGCCTTCCAGTGGACGGCAGATTCATCTTCTCTTGTTGCCTGAAGATGAGGACCAAGTGCTGCAGGCGATTCAAGAAAAGTTTCCAGAAGTGAAACTTGTCGCCAATGTGCCATGGGTTGATGAGAGAACTCCCCCGGTGCGCGATTCGGTCGGGAACTGCGGGACTATTGCGACCATTTGGAATCCCATTCTGCACCCCAGATTGCCTGTAGGTGTCGGCCCCAACGGTATAATCACGGGACCGGGGGTCGGTCCTGTGGTTCAATGGGTGAGGAGTTTGGAGAAAAATACCGGAATTCTCGAATGTGGGCGTTGGGCGGCAGGGTTCAACAAGGAGAGGGATCCGGAAATGGCTTATTTCGTCGAGTCTCTATGGAGATTGCTGAACCGCTTCACTAGCAATCGGATGGTGCGCACAAGAGGGGCAGGTCTAGATGCTCCGGCCGTCGCTCCGGAGCGTCGTTTCAGAGTGGGTGAGATGGCTGCTGAGCGGGCGCTGCAAGGCGCGTTGACTCTGCGTGCAGGAGCGATGTATTTGCGCCCCGATGCTCCCTGAAGCATTGATCCGTCAGAATGTAGCGAGCTCGCCCGACATGGTGACTGTCGAGGTGTGGAATCCCTCATATCGGCACTCGAAGGTCTCACTGTCCGAAGTATTGGACGTGTACCGGTCGATTCCTTTGAGTGCGTCTATCGGTCTGACCTTGGCCGATGGGGAGGACGACTGTGTGATCGTGACAGTGGAACCAGGTTTCTCCACAGTCACGACCCTTCGGAACCGGACCTTCTATAATCTTCGGATGTCAGACGACTTGGACGAGGTGGGAATCATGGTGGCTGGTGAGGAGATCGGGTGGCCGAAGGGGTGTCTACTTCCCCGAGAGATGGGTATCCAGGTTCTCCTTGAGGGGGGCGATCGAGAGTCGATGTGGTCTCGGCGTGGATGGGTTGAGCAGTAGGTTCACCCACGAATTCTCGAACCACATCCATTTTTCGTCCGCGCTCGGTCGGCAGTCGATCGCAACATCATGCGGGGACGGAAAAGAGGTGATGAAGTACTTTTCGCAGTATGGGATGATCGCACGGTGAGCGATGCGAGGCCGCTGGCCGCGAAGGCCGTTGAATCACACGTCCGGGCGTTCTTCATGGGGCACGACGTGGAGGTTGTCGACTACGACCTCGGGCCGGAACGGCGAGAGGCAGTGCCCGATCTGAGAGTTCTCGTTGTGGAGCCCGGCCCCCGCAGCGACAGCTGGGCCTTTGTGACCGCCGGGTGCTGGGCCTCGATGGAGGGGAACGGTCACGGACTTGAGTTCGTCATGACCGCGCCCGTCCGCGACCAGCGGTTCATCGACCTTATGGCGATGATCGCCCACTACCACTGCGGAGGGCATCAACTCGCCCTGGAGCACAGCATGCCCATCGGTGAACCGTGGGTGCCGGGTTCGACCTGCGAGCACCTGCTGGTTAGCCTGCCGTATCTCCACGGCCCCGACCTTGAACACTGCCCGCTGCCTGGAGGACACGCCCGCATCCTGTGGATCCTGCCGGTGACAACCGCCGAAATCGAGTTTCGTAGGCGCCACGGGCACGAGGCGCTGGAGCAGCTCTTCGACGAGGCAGAGATCATCCCCACAAATCCCTTCCGGGCATCGGTCGTATGAGTTCCCCGCAGAGGCCGGTGAGGACGAGACGGGGCCTCCTGCAGGATCGGCCTTCCGAAGTATCTGCGATGAGTTCCACTGGGCCCTGTCGAAAAGGCCAGAGTTGACCCTCGGTGGGAAGCGGTTCCGAGGCATGAATGGCTAAGTCAATACCCCTCCTGAAAATTTAGTATGAGCTGGGACGCGTGGGTTCGCGTGCGCCGGCTCTGTTCGCAGCGAAAACAAATGGGTGATGAGAGAGACATGGGTATTCAGAGTGGCGACGCAGTAATCTTCTCTTGTGAGCAAGCGAATGCTCGAGGGATGATCGCACTTGAGCGATGCGAGGCTGACCGCGAAGGCTGACGTTGTTCTAGTCCGGAATCACCGTACGAACTTGATCTGGATGATCCGTCCGCAGATCATCGGAAACTCTGAGTGGAGGTTCTTGTGAATGACGTTATCCCTTGGGTCGGGATTGAGGGCGTCCATTTTGGCTCGTTGAGAAAGGATGTTCGTGAGAGGCTGGGGGATTGTTCTTCTTTCGAAAGAAGCCCAGGTGATTCGCTTATTGACTACTATCCTTCGATGGGGCTAATGCTGCACTTTGACAGAGCTGACCGCCTAGATTTTATCGAAGCGACAGTTGAATCCGAGCTTTCATTTTCTGGAATTAATCTCTCCGGAAGGCCTTTTGGTGAAGTCTTGGATGAATTGCGTTCAAATTCAATTGACTTCGTTCTTGATGGCGCCGGATGTGTCCTGACTGGGTATGGAATTGAGCTATATACTCCGGCCCCTGATGAACTTGATATTGATGTAGTAGGGGTGGCTCTGAGGGGTCTTATGGATAGTCGAGATAGCTCCGACGCTTCGGATGTCGTGATCGATCCTCCAGTGAGCGAGGACACGCTTTTCTGACGGGCCGCGCGGTCATTGGTTCTCAAGGCGGCGAGGAAGGTATCGAAGCTCTCGGCGTCGCTGATCGCCATCCGGGGTTCCAGTTGGCTAGACGGAACCGGCCACAGGCGACGTCGGCACGCTGGTACCACCTCAAAGTCGGTGCCCTCCATGTAGCGCTTCAGCTCGCGGAGGACCGCACGTGCCTGTAGATCTCGCTGTGGCCTCGTCCAACAGCCCCGGTGGCACCGCCGTTACGCGCGCGCCATGCCCCCTGGGCACGAGCTACTGGATGCTCCAGCGGTGCGGGTGCTCGGGATCGTTGGGACAGGCGAACACGTTCAGCTCACCCCAGCGGCCCACAGTGACCTCCGTGGGGGTGGCGCCCCGGTGAGTAGGCAGGTTCTGGTCCTCCAGCGGTTTCCAGCTGCCGCTGCCGCCGTCCCATTCCGAGCTGTCGATCGTCAGCAGCAGGTGCATCGGTGTCGCGCAGGTCAGGCAGTCCATGGAGTACGGGTCGGTCGTGTGCCAGGAGGCAAAGCCACCCACACGCCATCCGGGCGGGATGGACAGGTCGTACTGGTAGCCGAGCGGCTCTGTCGCGCTTTCGTCCGACCTCTGCTCCGCTTCCTCCTCAAGGGCCTCCTCCCAAGCGTCGATCCGGGCGCACAGTTCCTCGGGCAGAAGGCCGGCGAACGGGTAGGTGACCACCTGCTCCGGGTGCAGCACACAGGGTTGGGGCACGAAGCCGTCGGCCCCGACGACCAGCGGCTGCGGGGGCTCGTTCAGTACCTCACCGACTTCCCACGACCGCCGCCAGCGCAGGTGCAGCGCCAGGTCGTACCGACCCGGGCCGTGCGCGTCGAAGGGACACCAGAACACTTGGAGCAGATCGCAGTCGCCCGGCTCCGTCGGCAGGTCGGGCACATCCCGCCGGTACAGCTGCGCGAGGCCGATCATCGGCAGCGGGTCGGTGTCGGACGCCCCGGGGATCCGGTGCTCCCGGTGCAGCTCACCCAGGAGCTCCCGTTCCTCGTCCGTCGGGCCGGGAGCTTCCTCGCGGGACCACGCGGAAGCCAGAACCTGCCGATAGCGGCGGATGTCGGCCGGGCGTCGACCACGCCCACGGCCGTGAACCTCGCCGCACATCGGCCACGGCTCGTCCGCCGGCCACAACATCGGACCGCCCACGGAGCTGGCCGAAAGCTCTGGTCTTCCCGGCCGGGGATGGAGCCGAGTCGTCGTCCCCCGAAAAGCGGCCAGTTCCGGGAAGAGCGCCTCGACATCGAGAGGGCGCGGGGGCGTGGTCCTCGTCATGAAGGCGACTTTAGACGCCTGACATCCCCAGTCACCGAACACCCCAGGCAGCTCCCTCATTACCTTCTTGGTGGGCCTGCATGACGTTCGTCAACCGGTGTGTTGCTGACAACGGGTTTTCTGGGCGACGTTCTGCAATGACGTGGACTTGAGGGCCGTGAGGAAGGTGCTGAAGGCCGCGGTGGGGAAGGCGAGAGTGCCGTGGGCGGGGTTCTTGGAGTCGCGTACGGCCATGTGGGCTTGACGGTTCGCTATCTCCACGCATGCGTTGCCGTCGCCGCTGCCCGAGTAGGAGGACTTCCGCCAGTTGTCGGGGGTGTTCACCGGGTGCCTCACAGTTCCTTGGCCAGTCCGTGGATGAGGTCACGCGACCGTGCGGGGTCGAGTGACGCCCCCTCCACTCTATGGAAGAGCGTCCGAAAGACGCCGAGTTGGGCCTCGGAGCCAAGCTCCTTGCCAAGGCGGCGCCGAAGGCGATAGAGGTCGTGGGCGGCCTGTTCGGGAAGGCGGCGGAGGCGGGGGAGTCGGGGGCGGGCTGATGCCACGGACGAGGCTGCGGCTCAGGCGGAGTCGGAGGGGGCGGGGTCGAGGTCGCAGTCCCGGTCGGGTAGTTGCCGGGTTTCTCAGAAACACAGCTTCACGGGATCGCCCCAGGTGCTGATGGCAGACGGCACGACCAAGGCGATCGGCTGAAGGTGGGCGATACGATCGCCAACTCCGTGCCGGGGCTTGCGGGCACGGAGGCGCACAAGGTCACTGCGGTGATCCTGACGCACACGGACCATGACTTCGTGGACCTGACGGTGAAGGCGAGGGCCGGCTCCGCTGCGAAGCAGAGCGTGAAGGCGGGGGCGAAGTCGCTGGCCAAGAAGGTCGCCCGCAAGGCGGCGTTCGGGTTGGCGTCCCTCTCTCAGGTCGAAACGTCGGTGCCTTCCTCCGTGCCCATCACCGCAGTGGTCTGACCGCCCTGGGCTCGAGGGTGCGACAAGGAGTGGATTACCCGAGTGCGGTCCGCCGGCCTCGGCAGGTCGCTTGCGCCCTCTTGGTTGATCCCAACTAATTCCCGCCCCCGATAAGACCGTAGGACCGCAGGCCCTTTTCCAGAACGGCCAGGAAGTTTTCCGGTTCGGTTGGAGCGGCCACCACTCGGCCAGTCCGGCCCGTCTGATCCGTTCGCGGAACAGTGCTCTGCCGCGCTTCAGAAGCAACAGGAACGTGCTCGCATCCTTAGCGAAAGGCCGCTGCTGGGAGGCGGGCGGCAGGTGCGGGATCAATCGCTAACGTTCAACGCCGCGTACTCATCCACGCGGAGCCCGGCCAGCACTGAGCGGAGCCGATCCAGTACTGCAGCGCGATCGAGACTCTCCTTGATCTCCAGGTCGAGATGACAGCGTCCCATCCCACCGCCCGCGCCCGTGATCTCGCCGTCGGGGCCGAACGCGGCGTCCAACGCCTCGACAAGCACCGCGGGTCTCTCCTCTGCCCCGAGAACCATATCGATCCGGACTAGCCCCAGTTGACTTGGCGGCAGTCGCGTCGGAAGGACTCTTCCACGCCGGCCCAATCTTCCACGGGTTCGCCGATGCAGTTGATCTGCATGGCGGGATCGTCGGCAACGCGGATCATCACTCCACTTGAGTCAGTGGGTTCTTCGGTGGATTCATCGATATCGGCCAATTTGTCGACCCGGATGTAGCGGCCCGTATCGTAGCCAGAGATGATCCGTCCCACGACCCCGTAGTACTGCCTTGCACCCTTATGTGCGGCGATGGCTATTGAGCGGTCGTGAACTGCTGTCACCTGTAGCTCATTTGGTGGGCCCGTGAAGGAGAGTTCGACCGGAGCGTGGCGGCCGAATAGCTCGATCACCCCCTTGACCTTCTGCGACGGGGTGTCGATCTCGGTGACCGTCGCTCGCAGTGTCGCGAACGGGCCATCCGTGATGGTGACGGAGGCTCCCACGGCGATGTCTGGGGCCGGCATGGGCGGCGCTCCTCCCGGTCTCAGTTCGTCTCCACCGCGGCGTGCAGGTGTCCCGTATCTGTCCGGACGGTCTCGACGAAGGCGGCGAAGGCTCCCGTCCGGAACGTGAGCGTGGCCCGGCTCGGGGTCTTGGAGTCGCGTATGGATACGTGGGTGGGGGAGTTCGCGATCTCCACGCACTCGTTGCCGTCGTCTGGGCCTGAGTGGGACGACTTCCGCCAGTTGTCCATGAGGCATCACAGCTCTCTCGTCAGCCGGTTGATGAAGTCACGCGACCGTTCGGGGTCGAGTGACACGGCTTCCACTTTACGAAAGCGGGTTCGAAAGGCGCTGAGTTGTGCTTGGGAGTCGATGAAGGCCGATCCCTGGGGTACGTCTCGTACGACCGTGTCCAGCTTGGGCACAGGCCCGCCCACGTACGTCATCGTGCTGGCTGCTCTGGCGAAGCCGTCCAGGTCGAAGGGGAGTACGCGCACGGTGACGTTGCCCGCTCCGGACAGTTCCAGGAGTCTGGCGAGCTGGGTCCGGGAGACGGCGCGGTCGCTGACCCTGATGCGTAGGGCCGACTCGTGGATCACCAACTCGTAGGGAATGGTGATCTCCTGGCCGGCCATTCGGTGGCGGACCCGCAACTCAAGTTCATCGTCGGTCAGTTCAGGCACCCTCGCGGAGAAGACGGCGCGAGCGTAGTCCTCCGTCTGCAACAGGCCGGGCACGTACAGGATCGCGACGTCACGCCGGAATGAGGCGTGGTGGTTCAGTTCGGACAGGTCCAGAAACGACGTGGGCAACAGCCCCCGGTACTCCTCCCACCACCCGCGTGTCCGGTCGGTGGCCATCGCCACCAGGGCGTCGACGAAGTCCTTGTCCGTACAGGCGTAGTGGGACGCGAGGCGGCGTACCCGTTCCTCGCTCACCCCCACGAGTCCGGATTCGATGTGGCTCATCTGTACCCGGTTCGCCCCCAGCAGTGCCGCCGCCTCGACGGCGGTGAGGCCTGCCGCTTCGCGGAGCCTGCGCAGTTCGAGCCCCAGGCGCATTTGACGTGCGGTTGGTTCGCGCCTCTGGACCATCAATTGCTCCTCGTCCGGGGGTGATTACGGGATCAGCTTGCGTGGGGTTACAGGTTACCCCTACCGTCAGTGACGCGACGCACACACTGCGGCATGCCGGGATCCCGGAAGCGCACCGCTCCGTCCTGCCAGGGCGGCTGCGGCACTGCCACCGCCCGCCGTTGCCCGCCGCTCCCCGGTCCTCCGAGACCCCCACCCCAGAACCGGAGTCGACGCATGCCCGAAACCGACCCCCAGCAGCCCTGGGAGTACACCCTCCACATCCCGAACGACCCCCGAGCCGTCACCGTCTGCCACCGCACCCTGCGCCTGATCCTCACCATGCACGGCCTGATCACCCTCGTCGACGTCGCCGAGCTCCCCGCCACCGAGCTGGTCTCCAACGCCGTACGCCACACCAAGGGGCCCGTGGCCCTGCGTGTGCAGTGGTCGCCCGGCGTGCTGCGCATCGGCGCCTGGGATGCCGACCCCGAGCCCCCTGAACCGCCGAACGCGTGGGAGCAGGTCGCCGAGTCGGAAGGCGGCCGGGGCCTGGCCCTGGTGCGGGCCTGCGCCGATCAGTGGGGCTGGCAGCCGCTGTCCAGGCATGGACGTCGGGGCAAGTACGTATGGTGCGCGTTCGCCGCTGCCTGAAATAGAGGACCTTTCTCGGTCAGCACCTCAGCACTCCAGTGCGCCTCAGCGCGTCACCGGCAACGCCCCCACGAACCGCGGCCCATCCCCCCGATGCTGCACCGGAAACGTCACCTTCAGCCCCTGCTCCTGCCCCGCCACCGACAGTTGCGTGACGAACTGCAGCCCCAGGAAGGCCTTCTTCGAACCGCCCGTCGAGACGTACGGACGCGGCAGGTTCAACAGCAACTTGCCCGGTCTGCCGCCGCGGTTGCCGTCGAAGAACAGGACTCTCTGGTCGGTCAGGACGATGTACATGGGGCGTGGAGTGACCGTCGCCATCACCGTTCCGGCGCTCAACACGCCCACCACGGCAGCCGTCAAGGCCTGCTTGCGGACGGAGACCGAGCCGACGCCGGCGAGGGAGGTGAGTTCGATCCGCTCGTTCTGGAGGAGCAACGGGGCTGCCGCCTCCAGGAGTTGGCGGTTACGACGGGCGTTCAGCGACATGGAGTGGCCTTCCGGAAGGGTGGGCGGAAAAGTGCGAACGGTATGACGTCCCAGTGAACGGGAGTTGGCCGGAAGGTCTGTCGGCAGTCAAGCGCGGGTATGCCGTATCCCATCCCTGACCTGGGCTTTCCCCGCCGCGCTCCATGTCGCGGCGCTCGCTTAGGATCCGCCGCATGCCACCCGACCCCGGGCCCGCTCCCGAACCCGATTTCGAACTCGCCTCCGCCTACCCGGAGGTCACCTGGCTGCGACAGGCCGCCACCATCGCCGACTGGGCCTCGGTCCGGCAGTACCACGACAGCCTGCCGCCCGGTACCGACCGCGCCTTCGTCGTGCGGGTGCTGGCCGAGGTCGACGGTGTCGAGCACGCGCTGCGGCAGCAGGTGAGCGCGGCGCCGTGCGACGTGTTCGCGCTCACCGTGCTCGGTGCGCGGCTGGTGCAGACCGGATGGGGGATACGGACCTCGGCGCGGGCCCAGGATGTGAGCAGGGAACAGTTCGAGGCCTTCCACGCGTACCTGCGGGACGCGGAGCAACTGCTCATCCGCGCCACGGCCCTCGACCCGTCGTACGACGCCGCCTGGGCCGAACGGCTCAACACCGCCCGCGGGTTGTCGCTCGGGAAGAACGAGGCCCGGCGGCGCTACGACCGGCTGGCCAAGTACCACCCGCACCACTTCACCGGGCAGGCCCGCCTCCTCCAGAAACTCTGCGCCAAGTGGGGCGGCACCTGGGAGGAGGCGCACGGGTTCGCCCGCGAGTGTCTGCTGGCTGCCCCGGAAGGCTCGTTGAGCGGTGGCCTGGTCGCCGAGGCGCACATCGAGCACTGGCTCGACCTGAAGGGCGACGACAAGCGCGCCGAGTACCTGCGGCAGCCGCACGTCCACGCCGAACTCCTCGAAGCGGCTGGGAGGTCGGTGTTCCACCCGGCGTTCCGGCGCCCGTACGGCTGGGTCACCGTCCAGGGCGGCTTCGCCGCGCTGTTCTCCCTCATCGGCGACACCGAGCAGGCCGCCGCCCACTTCCGCGCCCTCGGCAACCTCGCCTCCGAATACCCGTGGGGCTACCTCGGCAAGCCCGCCGAGGCATACGTCCGACACCGCGACACCGCCCTGAGAGGCCGAAGATGAACCAACAGGCCCCGCAGGACGGCCAGTACGCTCCCTCTGCGATCCACCTCACCGAAGTCGAAGGCATCCCCACCCTCTTCGCCCACGCCCCCGGCCCCACCCGCGCCGGACTCGTCTTCCGCGTCGGGATGGCCGACGAGACCCTCGCCCGCGCCGGTGTCACCCACCTCGTCGAGCACCTGGCCCTGTACCGGCACGGCATCGCCGACTACCACTACAACGGTGCGACCAAGGCCGCCTTCACCCACTTCCATGTGGAGGGCGCCGAGCACGAGATCGTCGCCTACCTGCACGGCGTCTGCGGCTCTCTCGCCGACCTCCCGATGGAGCGTCTGGAGACCGAGAAGGAGATCCTGCGCACCGAGGAGTCCCGCCGCGAGCCCGGACAACTCCCGCTGTGGCGCTACGGCGCCCAGGGCTACGGTCTGGTCAGCTACCCGGAGTGGGGTGTCCCCGGCCTGCGTCCGGAGGACGTACGGCACTGGGCGCGGACCTGGTTCACGGGTGGCAACGCCGTGCTGTGGATCGCGGGCGAGCGCATCCCGGCGGGGCTCTCCCCGAAGCTGCCCCCGGGTCCACGGCACCCGCTGCCCGTCGTCACGTCCGCCCTCCCCGTCACGCCCGCCCACTTCTCCGACGGCCAGGGCGGTGTCCTGCTCGACGCCGTCGTCACCGACACCGCCGCCGCCCGGCTGTACGCGGGTGTCCTGGAGCGTGAACTCATCCGCTCCCTGCGCCAGGAGGGCGGCTACTCCTACACCGCCGCCACCGACCACACCTCCCGCCGCGACGGCCACGCCCTGCTCACCGCCTTCGCGGACGCTCTGCCCGCCAAGCAGGACGCGGTGCTCGGCGGCTTCGTCGACGTCCTCGCCGCGCTCCAGGCGGGGCATGTCGGACAGGCCGACCTCGACGTCGTACGGGCGCGTTCCGACGCGGCGCTGACGGCGGCCGACGGGGCCGTACGACGGTTGCCGGGCGCGGCGGAGGACCTGCTCGCCGGTCGGCCGCCCCGGAGCCTGGACGAGCTGCGCCACGAACTGTGGTCGGTGACGCCCGGCCATCTGCACGCGGTGGCCCTGGAGGCGGCGGGCACAGCCCTGCTGCAGGTACCCGCCGGGCACCGCGCCGACTGGGCCGGGTACGCGGAGGCGCCGACCCGGTCGACGTACGCCGTCACGGGGCGGCGTTTCGAGGCGCTGGCCAAGGACGGGTCGGCGCTGGTGGTGGGCGACGACGGGGTCAGCCTGACGGTGCGGGGGCGGGACGGCAGCGACGTCGCGGTGACTGTTCCGTACCGTGCGTGCGCGGCCGTGCTGAGCTGGCCCGACGGCGGTCGGCGGCTCATCGGTACCGACGGTCTCGCCGTCGCCGTGGAACCCGGTCTGCATGGTGTTGACGCGCACACGATGGCGGCGCTGGACGCAGCCGTACCGCCGCACACGCGCGTGCAGTTGCCGCCGCGGCAGCGGGTGCCGAGTGCGCAGGTCACCGAAGCGGCGGAGGTCCATGGGGCGTCGGCCCCCGCGCAGGCGGCGATCGGGCGCACCGGCGGGCAGACCGCCGGGCTGGTCGCGCTCAGCCTCTTCGGCGGGCTGTTCGCCTTCCTCGCGCTCGCGGTCACCGTCTTCGGCGGAAGCGACCCCGAGACCAGCACCGGTGAATGGATCGGCCTCGCGGGTTTCCTCTGGGCCGTCACCGGGTTGCTGGCCTGGCCCGCGATACGGATCCTCCGGCGCACCCGGCGGGCGTGACCTGTCGCAGACCCGGGTTTCGCAGTGGCGGTATCGGCCTCGGTATCGCCACCGAAGCCGGCGGCCGACGTGTTCTGGTCGACTTGGTCCCGTGTTCGCCAAGTTTGCGCCCGTATACGGAGTCTGCGAGGCCCGCGTTCCCTGGTTCAGGAGTTTTTGCCGTGACGTGAGGGAATCTTGTGGCGATCCAGGGACTCTGTTTCCCGGGCGAAAGGACGGCATCGGTTACGGTGCGATCCGCTCATGGTGCCCGACTTCCGTGTGCGCAGGAACAGTCCACGCAGAAGTCGTACGGCCGCCGTCGTACCGCCTCACCGTGCCGGACCCGCGCCGCCGCAGGGCAAGGGCACTTGGAATCTTCCGTCGGACGTGTACGCGACGTCGTACAGGTCCGCTTGTCATGAACAGGGGTGGGGATGGCAGACCATCGGCAGTCGAAGAAGCGCAGGTACATCTCGTGGGGTGTGGCCGGTGTCGTCGTCGTCGCGGGTGGCGGGATCGCCGCGACGACCTCGATGGCGGCCACCACCTGGCCCGCGCAGAAGACCTTCACGGGCCGTGCCTTCGACACCTGTGCCGCCCCCTCCCTCGCCGCGATGAAGGCCTGGCACACCGGTTTCTACGGCGCCGCCGCCGTCTACATAGGTGGCAAGAACCGCGGCTGCAGCCAGCCCAACCTCACCGCGTCCTGGGTCAAGTCCGTCAGCACGGTCGGCTGGAAGCTCGTTCCGCTCTACGTCGGCTCCCAGCCGTCCTGCGGCTCCGGCGGCTCGGTGAAGATCAGCGCCTCCACCGCGGCCTCCGTCGGCAAGAGCGAGGCGGATGACGCGGTGGCCAAGGCCTCGGCGCTCGGCATGAAGGCCGGCAGCCCGATCTTCCTCGACATGGAGGCGTACGACACGACGAACACCTCCTGCAACAACGCCGTGCTGACGTACGTCCGCGCGTTCGACAAGGAACTGCACGCCAAGACCTACCGGGCCGGCTACTACGGCTTCACCAGCTCCAGCGCCAAGGCGATCGCCACCGCGACCGACAAGACGGACCTGCCGGGCAACCTCTGGTACGCGCTGTGGGACAAGGTCAACACAACCACCTCGGACTGGCCCTGGGGCGCCACCCAGTACACCGGACACAGCCGGGCTCACCAGTACATGGTCAACAGCAAGGAGACCCGCGGCGGCTACACGATCACCGTGGACCGCGACGCGTGGGACGGGCCTGTCGCCATCACCGGCTGAGCACGCAACCGAGAGCCGAGGACCGGCAGAACTGAAAGCCCAGGACCGACGGTGCTGAGCGTCGAGGACCGAAAGGTGAGGGCGATGAGGATGCCGAGGCTGATCTCCGCGGTGCTGAAGCTGCCCGCCGCGCCGGTGCTGCGTCTGCCCGCCGTGCGCGCGGGCTTCGCCGCGCTGCCGGTGGTCAGCCTCGGCCTTCTCTGTCCCGTCCCGTCCCTCGTGCTCGCCCTGCGGCGCCGCAGGCGCCCAGACTGGCTGGCCTTCGCCGGCTTCAGCGCGGTCCTGGTGGCCTGGATCACCGAACTCGTGTTGACGCCGGACGACACACACGGCGCGTTGTTCGGGGCCGACCTGCTGCTGATCACCCTGTCGATGGCAGTCGCCTCGGTGCACGCGTGGACGGCCTGGCCCCGACGGGCGGGTCGGCGTGAGCCACGGTGGATCGGTGCGCGGGCCGGCCGTACGGCGGTCGACGAAGCGGCAGAGCGGTCGGGAGACGTGGACGTCGACCAGGTGGCCGACCGCCCGGTGCCCCTGCGCGTGGAGGAGTAGCACTACATGGTCAAGCAGGTTCGACAGGTCACGCGGACGCGGTCGGTCCGGGCCGAGGAGACGGGGCGGCTCGCGGCTGTGGGGCGTGCCACGGTGCTCGGGCTGCGTTCACTCAGCGGACGCAGTCTCGCCATGATCGGTACGGCGGTCGCCCTGGCCCTCGTGATGATCGTGACCGGGTTCTTCCTCCACCGGCACGGCAGCAGTCGCCCGCCGATCCCCGCCACCCGGGCCCGCCACTACACCGAGTCCGACGCGTGCCTCCTCACCGACCGGCACGGCATCAACGCCAAGGCCGCCGCGGCCGTCTGGCAGGGCATGCAGGACGCCTCCCACACGACGCACGCGCGCGTGAGCTACTCCTCGGTGACCGGAGAACAGAGCACCGCGAACGCCCGCCCCTTCCTCAACGCCCTGCTCCAGGGATCCTGCGAGGTCGTCCTCGCGGTGGGCGGCCCCGAGGTGAAGGCGGCGCAGGAGGCGACCCGGCGGTACGCGAAACTGGGTTTCGTGCTCGTGGGCAGTGAGAACGGCAGCGGCAGCGGTAGCAAAGGCAAGGCCGATACGAACGTGGCATGGGTGCCCGACGGCGACGGACTGCGCGCCGGTGTCGCCGCCGCGGTGCGGCAGGCCGTGGAGGCGGAGGCACAGGGCTGAGCCCACGGCCCGCCCCTTCGTAGACCCGCCCTGCCCGGAGACCCGCTCCCCCCTCGTACCCGTAAGCCGAGGTGCACATCGCAGCATCGGCCGTCCGCCCCGCCCCCGCGACCCTGCCCGCCCCGCGCCCTGCCCGCCCCGCGCCCCGCCCGCCCCGCGCCCCCGCCCGGGCGCGGCGGTGCCGGAACTCCCGGTGAATCGTTGGTCGAATGGGTTGGCCAGAGCCGGTCCCCTGCCTACCATCGATCACCGCAAGACTTTGTGCACCGTCGCACAATCTCCTCAGGAGGCCTCCTTGCACCGCCGTCGTCGCACCGCGCTCGTCCTCTCCGCCGCCCTCGCCGCCGCGGCACCCCTGCTCACCGCCTGCGGGAACGACGCGCATCCCGGCGCGGCGGCCGTGGTCGGCGGGCAGCGGATCACCGTCTCCCAGCTGGAGAACCGGGTGACCGAGGTGCGTGACGCGCAGCGGGCCGCCGTCACGGACGAGACGCAGTACAAGCAGGCCATCGCCAAGACCGGCACCCTCACCCGGGACGTCCTGCACGGCATGGTCCTCGACCGGGTACTGCACCGGGCGGCCGCCGACGCGGGCGTGTCCGTGACCCGCAAGGAGGTCCAGGAGCTGCGGTCCGGCCTGGAGGAGCAGGCGGGCGGCGCCAAGGGCCTGGAGACGACCTGGCTCCAGCAGTACGGCATCGCCCCCGAACGCCTCGACGAGAACCTCCGCCTCCAGCTGGAGGCCCAGAAACTCGCCGGAAAGCTCGGCACCGACACCAGCAACCCGGCCTTCTGGAACGCCCTGAGCAAGGCGTCCAAGCAACTCGACGTCGACCTCAACCCGCGCTACGGCACCTGGGACGTCAAGAAGAGCACCCGCGTCGACGCGAAGACGGCGTGGGTACGGGAGGTCAGCGCGACGGCCGGATGATCATACGATCGCCCCGCCGCCCCTGGCCTGTGGACAACCTGATCGCCCCGTCGGCGCCGTGCGTTAGCTTCGAACTGTGAACGCACCCGGCTTCGAGCCCGCCCCCGACCAGGACCCCGACACGGCGTCCGCCCCCGGCCGCATCGTCCTGCTCACCACCAGCCACCGCGTCGCCCCCGGCCTGCTGTCCTGGCCCGCCTGGCAGGCGCTGCGCGCCGCCGACCGGGTGCTGTGCGCCGACGGCGCCCACCCCCAGCTCCCGTATCTGCGGGAGGCGGGCATACGGGTCGACGAGACGTCCCCGACCGCGGAGGAACTGGTCGCGGCGTGCGCGGGCGGACACACGGTGGTCGTCGTGGCCACCGGCGAGGGCGAGCCGGCCCTCACGGACGGCCTCGCCCGCCTCGCCGGATCCGGCCGCCTCCAGATGCCCGAGCTGGAGCTCCTCCCCGCCTCCTACGACCTGCCCGGCGCCCGGCTCCTCGACCTCGTCCAGGTCATGGACCGCATCCGCACCGAGTGCCCGTGGTCCTCCCAGCAGACCCACAAGGGCCTCGCCAAGTACGGCATCGAGGAGGCGTACGAACTCGTCGAGGCCATCGAGGAGGGCGACCGCGACGAACTGCGCGAGGAACTCGGGGACGTCCTGCTCCAGGTCGTCTTCCACGCCCGCATCGCCGAGGAGGACCCGGACGCCCCCTTCTCCGTCGACGACGTCGCCGGCGGCATCGTCGCCAAGCTCATCCACCGCCACCCGCACGTCTTCGGCGACGAGACGGCCAGCACCCCCGAGGAGGTCAAGGCCCACTGGCTGCGCACCAAGGCGATGGAGAAGCAGCGCACCTCGGTCACCGAAGGCATCCCCCTCGGCCAGCCCGGCCTCGCCCTCGCGGCCAAGCTGGCGTCCCGGGTGCGGACGGCGGGCCTGGACGTCCCCCTCCCGAAGACGGAGGGCATCGGCTACGACCTCCTCACCCTGGCCACCCGCGCCGAGGCGGAGGGCGTCGACCCGGAGGCCGCGCTGAGGGCGGCGGCACGGGCGTACAGGGATGCGATCCGCCGGGTGGAGGACAGGAGCTGAACGCCGACGACGGGGCGGCAGGGCGATAGAGGTGGCCAAGGTCTCGGGCGGCGCTGTGGAGTCCCTCTGACCGGCCGCCGAAGGAGACCTGTGGGGCTGCCCCGGTTGCCGAGGAGACGGCCACACCTGACACCAGCAGGTCCGCCGGATTGCCCGGTACCGGGTCGGCACCGGAGTACATCCGTTCGCGACGACCGAATCCGGCCGGTGCGGGCCGCCTGCTTGCCGTGCCGCCAACCCGGCCGACACCTGCTCGCCTGCTCGCAACAAGCCCCGGCAAGGCCGCGCCACAGGGCCCCGGGGAACCCGGATACCGTCAAGGAGTGACCGACCAGCCCCCCGCCACCCCCGCCACCCCCGGCGCTCCCGCTCCCGACCTCTTCACCTGGGAGTTCGCCACCGACCCCTACCCCGCCTACGCCTGGCTCCGCGAGCACGCCCCCGTGCACCGGACCCGGTTGCCCAGTGGGGTGGAGGCCTGGCTGGTCACCCGTTACGTCGATGCCAAGCAGGCCCTCGCCGACCAGCGGCTCAGCAAGAACCCCGCGCACCACGACGAGCCCGCGCACGCCAAGGGCAAGACCGGTATCCCGGGGGAGCGCAAGGCGGAGCTGATGACGCATCTGCTGAACATCGACCCGCCGGACCACACCAGGCTCCGACGGCTGGTCAGCAAGGCGTTCACGCCGAGGAGGGTCGCGGAGTTCGCGCCAAGGGTGCAGGAGCTGACGGACCGTCTCATCGACGGGTTCGCGGCCACGGGCAGCGCCGACCTCATCCACGAGTTCGCGTTCCCGCTCCCCATCTACGCGATCTGCGACCTGCTCGGCGTCCCCCGGGAGGACCAGGACGACTTCCGTGACTGGGCGGGCATGATGATCCGCCACGGAGGGGGGCCGCGGGGCGGGGTCGCGCGGTCCGTGAAGAAGATGCGCGGTTATCTCGCCGAACTCATCCACCGCAAGCGGGAAGCGCTGTCCGACGAACCCACCCCCGGCGAGGACCTCATCTCCGGGCTCATCCGCGCCTCCGACCACGGTGAGCACCTCACCGAGAACGAGGCCGCGGCCATGGCCTTCATCCTGCTGTTCGCGGGTTTCGAAACCACCGTGAATTTGATCGGCAACGGCGTCCACGCCCTCCTCACCCACCCCGAGCAGCGCAACCGGCTTCAGGAGTCCCTGGCCCGGCGGGAAAAAGGCCTGCTGGAGACCGGCGTGGAGGAACTCCTTCGCTATGACGGCCCGGTGGAACTGGCCACCTGGCGGTTCGCCACCGAAGCCCTGCGGATCGACGGGCAGGACATCGCCGCCGGGGACCCGGTGCTCGTCGTGCTCGCCGCCGCGGACCGGGATCCGGAGCGGTTCGCCGACCCCGATGTGCTCGATCTGTCCCGTCGTGACAATCAGCACCTCGGGTACGGCCACGGCATCCATTACTGCCTCGGTGCCCCGCTCGCCCGCCTGGAGGGCCAGACCGCGCTCGCTACCCTCCTCACCCGCCTACCGGATCTGCAACTCGCGGTGGATTCGGCTGATTTGCGCTGGCGCGGGGGGCTCATCATGCGCGGACTGCGCACTTTGCCCGTGGAGTTCACGCCCGTCCGGTAATCGACCGAGGGGTCCGGCCTATCCCGGCGCGGAGCCGCGTAAACATGACGTGCCCTCAAGTCTGTGATCTTCACGTGATCTACGCGGCATTAACTTGTGACAAGTGATCGAATCCCTATACGTTCACGGACCAGCGCGGTGCCCCGCATCACCCACCACGCCAGTACTTGCTGTCTCGGGAAAGGTCCCTCCATGCTCTCCGGGAACGGTCGTCACCGTCGCCCCCGTCAGGCTCCGGCTCTCCTTGTGGCGGCCGGTGTGACGGGATCCGCCATCGCGATCCCACTGCTCGGAGCGACCGGGGCGAGCGCCGCCACCGGCACCACGTGGGACCGGGTCGCGGAGTGCGAGAGCGGTGGCTCCTGGAGCGCGAACGACGGCAACGGCTACTACGGCGGCCTCCAGATGTCCCAGGAGAACTGGGAGAAGTACGGCGGCCTCGAGTACGCCGAGACCGCCGACCTGGCGAGCCGCAACCAGCAGATAGCCGTGGCCGAGAAGCTCCTCGCGGACCAGGGCATCGCCGCGTGGCCGACCTGCGGTCTGCTCAACGGTCTCAGCAAGAACTCGGGCTCGGCCGACGTCGACACGGGCGTGGGGAGCGGTGCGCCCTCGGCTTCGACATCCGGTTCGTCCGACTCATCCGGTTCGTCCGGTTCCTCCAACTCGGCGGGCTCCGAGGAGTCTTCCGGTCTGCTCGACGCGCTGGACGGTTCGTCCGCGACGCCCTCGCCGTCGGCCTCTGCCTCCAGTGGCGACAGTTCGGCCAAGCCGGACAAAAAGAACTCTTCGGGATCCGGTGGTTCGGCTGCGAAGGAGACGCAGCCTTCCGACGGCTCGCCCGTGGTCAGTGCAGAAGAGGACGAAGCAGACAAGTCGTGGCAGGAGGGCAGCTCTTCGGCCCTCGTGGACGTCGGTGCCCTCGGCTCCGGCAAGCACCGCGGTGACAGCGCGCAGGAGAGTGCGACGAAGAGCACGGCCTCTGCCTCGGCCGGCCGGCATGCCGCCGCCACCTATGTCGTCCAGGAGGGCGACTCCCTCGTCTCCATTGCCGACTCCCTTGGGCTCGACGGCGGATGGCGCGCCCTCTATGCCGAGAACAAGGACCGCATCGGGGTCGACCCGAGCAACATCGTCGCCGGTCAGACGCTCGACACAGGGGCTGAATAGGGCTGAAAAGCCCAGAAAAACAGCGGGAGTTCACGTCACACTTCGCACTGAATGTCCACTTTGGTGAAAGTGTGGGATGAGTCTCAGAAGCCCTGATCGTCTTTGAAATTCCGCCGAGCGCGTGTCTACGGTCGTGACCGCTCGGCAACCCGAGCCCCGTCTGTCGCAACGCCGAATCCTGCCAGCGGCCGTACGGGAACAGTCGTCGCGTAAGCGCCGTAGGCAGGAGCGGGGGACCCAAGGTAAGTGCCGGGCCCAGCAGTTCACGCTGGACCGGCTTGGGGTGAAGCCGCGCACCGCAGGGTGTGCGACCGGGCAACTCAACCGGCCCGAACCCGACAGCTCACCTCGCAGGCGTCGGTGAGGGGATCCACCATGCTGTTTTCCGGCAAGGGCAAGCACCGTCGTCCTTCCAAGACCACCCGCGCCGCCGCTCTGGCCGGCGTCACCGGTGTCGCCATCGCCGCCCCGCTGATGGCGGCCGGCAACGCCTCTGCCGCCACCGCCTCCGAGTGGGACACCGTCGCCCAGTGCGAGTCCGGCGGCAACTGGTCCATCAACACCGGCAACGGCTACTACGGCGGCCTGCAGTTCTCGGCCTCCACCTGGGCCGCTTACGGCGGCACGCAGTACGCGTCGCAGGCCAACCAGGCCAGCAAGTCCCAGCAGATCGCCGTCGCCGAGAAGGTCCTCGCCTCGCAGGGCAAGGGTGCCTGGCCGGTCTGCGGCAAGGGCCTGTCCGGCGCCTCCTACAGCGGCAGCAGCTCGTCCTCCTCCAGCTCGAACTCCAGCTCCTCGAACTCGGGCACCAGCACCCGCTCGACCGGCGAGCAGAGCGCCTCGCGTTCCTCCGAGCGTCCGGCCGCGAAGAAGACCGTCACCACCCCGACCGGCAAGAAGGTCAAGAAGGGCGACGGCGAGTACAAGGTCGTCAAGGGTGACACCCTCAGCTCGATCGCCGAGAAGCACAAGGTCAAGGGCGGCTGGCAGAAGCTGTTCAAGCTGAACAAGGACATCATCGACGATGCCGACTTCATCTTCCCGGGCCAGCAGCTGCACCTGAAGTAAGACCCAGCTGAACCACAGGGCCCTCACAGTCGTGTCCTTCAGGATGAAGGCCTCGTGAGGGTCACCCCCCGTCCCCACGGGCTCCCCGCTCCGGTGCGTGTTCCCCCGTACGCACCGGGGCGGGGTTTTTCATGCCAGGCGCCGACCGGTCTTTGTTCAGTTCAGAAACAATTTACTCTCGGTTCTGTCCAGGGGGCGGTCCACACGGTGGCCGATCGCGCCGAGCCGGTTAGGCTCGGACTCGCAGAACCCACCGCGGTCCCGGCGGACCGTGTCACATCCCAAGAAGGAGATGCTCGTGCCGTCCATCGACGTCGTCGTAGCCCGGGAAATCCTGGACTCCCGAGGCAACCCCACGGTCGAGGTCGAGGTCGGCCTCGACGACGGCAGCACCGGTCGTGCCGCCGTCCCCTCCGGCGCCTCCACGGGCGCCTTCGAGGCCATCGAGCTGCGCGACGGTGACCCGAACCGCTACCAGGGCAAGGGTGTCGAGAAGGCCGTCCTCGCGGTCATCGAGCAGATCGGCCCGGAGCTCGTCGGCTACGACGCCACCGAGCAGCGCCTGATCGACCAGGCGATGTTCGACCTGGACGCCACCGACAACAAGGGCTCGCTCGGCGCCAACGCCATCCTCGGCGTCTCCCTGGCCGTCGCCCACGCCGCCTCCGAGGCCAGCGACCTCCCGCTCTTCCGCTACCTGGGCGGCCCGAACGCGCACCTGCTGCCGGTGCCGATGATGAACATCCTGAACGGCGGCTCGCACGCCGACTCCAACGTGGACATCCAGGAGTTCATGATCGCCCCGATCGGTGCGGAGTCCTTCTCGGAGGCGCTGCGCTGGGGCACCGAGGTCTACCACACCCTCAAGAAGGTCCTGAAGAGCAAGGGCCTGTCCACCGGTCTCGGCGACGAGGGCGGCTTCGCGCCGAACCTGGAGTCCAACCGCGCCGCCCTGGACCTGATCCTCGAGGCGATCAAGGAAGCCGGTTACATCCCCGGCGAGCAGGTCGCCCTGGCGCTCGACGTCGCCGCCTCCGAGTTCTACAAGGACGGCAAGTACCAGTTCGAGGGCAAGGACCGGTCGGCCGCCGAGATGACGGAGTACTACGAGGAGCTCGTGGCGGCCTACCCGCTCGTCTCCATCGAGGACCCGCTGTTCGAGGACGACTGGGCCGGCTGGAAGGTCCTCACCGACAAGCTGGGCGACAAGGTCCAGATCGTCGGCGACGACCTGTTCGTCACCAACCCGGAGCGTCTGGCCCGCGGCATCGAGGACGGTGCCGCCAACGCGCTGCTCGTCAAGGTGAACCAGATCGGCTCGCTGACCGAGACCCTCGACGCCGTCGAGCTCGCCCAGCGCAGCGGCTTCAAGTGCATGATGTCCCACCGCTCCGGCGAGACCGAGGACGTCACCATCGCCGACCTGGCCGTCGCCACCAACTGCGGCCAGATCAAGACCGGCGCCCCGGCCCGCTCCGAGCGTGTCGCCAAGTACAACCAGCTCCTGCGCATCGAGGAGATCCTCGACGACGCGGCGGTGTACGCGGGCCGCTCGGCCTTCCCCCGCTTCAAGGGCTGACCCCACCAGGGTCAATCCTGAGCCAGTCGTACGTACGTCCCCGTACCGGTCCCGTACCGTGTGCGGGGACGTACGCACGTAGAAGGGGAGGCGGCGAGCCGATGGCCGTGAAGGACCGGGACCGTTTCTCCACCACGACCAGGATCAGGCTGCTCGGTGAGCAGACCGCGGCCCGTGTCTACCGCTCCCAGACCAGACGGCAGGCCCGCCGCTCCCGGCTGACCGGCCGGGCCGCGCTGCTCGCCCTCGTGCTGTGCACGCTGGTGGTGGCGCTGGCGTACCCGATAAGGCAGTACGTCTCCCAGCGCGCCGAGATCGCCGATCTCCAGCGGGAGAAGGCGCGGGCCGCCCAGCGGGTCGAGAAACTGCGCGACCTCAAGGCGCGCTGGCAGGACGACGCCTACGCGGAGCAGCAGATCCGGCAACGGCTGCACTATGTGATGCCGGGGGAGACGGGCTTCATCGTCGTCGACCCGGACGCGGCGAAGCAGTCCCGCACCGACCAGGGCGCGTTCGACCGCCCCTGGTACGCGAACGTCTGGGACGGGGTCGACAAGTCCGACGCCTCCGACCAGTGAACCGACCTCAAGACCTGAAGACCTTTGAAGATCAGAAGATCTGAAGACCGATAGAAAGACAGGCATGGAAACGCCTCCGCCCTCCACCCCGCGCACCGAGCCGACCGACGCGGACGTCGAGGCATTCAAGCAGCAGCTCGGGCGGCCGCCGCGCGGGCTGCGGGCGATCGCGCACCGGTGCCCGTGCGGGCAGCCGGACGTCGTGGAGACCGCGCCCCGGCTGCCGGACGGCACGCCCTTCCCGACGACGTACTACCTGACGTGTCCGCGCGCCGCCTCGGCGATCGGCACGCTGGAGGCGAACGGCGTCATGAAGGAGATGACGGAGCGGCTGCAGACCGACCCGGAGCTCGCGGCGGCCTACCGGGCCGCGCACGAGGACTACATCGCGCGCCGGGACGCCATCGAGGTCCTGGAGGGCTTCCCGAGCGCGGGCGGCATGCCGGACCGGGTGAAGTGCCTGCACGTCCTGGTCGGTCACTCGCTGGCGGCCGGACCGGGCGTCAACCCGCTGGGCGACGAGGCGATCGCGATGCTGCCGGAGTGGTGGCGCAAGGGGCCCTGCGTGACGCCTTCCGGGCCGCCGACCGGTGAGGGGTGGCAGGTGGACGTCACCGAGGACGGCTCGGGCCACTTCGCCTTCAAGCCGGCCGAGGAGGGTGACCGATGACCCGAGTCGCCGCGGTCGACTGCGGTACGAACTCCATCCGCCTCCTCGTAGCCGACTGCGACCCGGAGACCGGTGAACTGGTCGATCTGGACCGGCGGATGACCATCGTGCGGCTCGGGCAGGGGGTCGACCGGACCGGGCGGCTCGCCCCCGAGGCGCTGGAGCGGACCTTCGCCGCGTGCCGGGAGTACGCGGCGGTCATCAAGGAGCATGGCGCCGAGCGGCTGCGGTTCGTCGCCACCTCCGCCTCCCGGGACGCCGAGAACCGGGACGACTTCGTGCGGGGGGTCCTCGACATCCTCGGGGTCGAGCCCGAGGTCATCACCGGGGACCAGGAGGCCGAGTTCTCCTTCACCGGGGCGACCAAGGAGCTCACCGGCAGCGACCACCTCGCCAAGCCGTATCTCGTGGTGGACATCGGCGGCGGTTCGACCGAGTTCGTCGTGGGCGACGACCATGTGCGTGCCGCACGCTCCGTGGACGTGGGCTGTGTGCGGATGACCGAGCGGCACCTGGTGCTGGACGGAGCCGTCAGCGACCCGCCCACCGCCGCGCAGATCGCCGCCATGCGGGCCGACATCGAGGCCGCTCTCGACCTCGCCGAGGAGACCGTGCCGCTGCGCGAGGCGCGCACGCTGGTGGGGCTCGCCGGGTCCGTCACCACCGTGTCGGCGATCGCGCAGGAACTGCCCGCGTACGACTCGCAGGCCATCCACCACTCCCGGGTCTCCCACGACCGGGTCCGCGAGATCACCGAGTGGCTGCTGCGCTCCACCCACGCCGAGCGCGCGGCCGTGCCCTCCATGCATCCGGGGCGGGTGGACGTCATCGGTGCCGGGGCCCTCGTCCTGCTCACGATCATGGAGCGGATCGGCGCCGAGGAGGTCGTCGTGAGCGAGCACGACATCCTCGACGGCATCGCGTGGTCCCTCGCGTAGCCCCCGCCGGGCACCTCTGCTGAGCAGGCAGAACAACGTATGAGCACGTTCGAGGGGCCCTTCGGGGCCCCTCTTTGACGTGGCGCCGAGAAAGTTCGTGAAGTTCTTCACAAGGAATTTGGCCCTGTCGGACGACGAATGGGGTCCGGTTGGCCCTTCCGGGGGTTCAACACCCGTGTGAACACGTTCAAAATGGGGAGTTGCGGACCTCGGGAGGGGGATCCGCGAGGGGGCTACGAGGGTCCCTCACGGGTGCCGTTCCGGTGCAGAGAGGCAGCTCACGCGGCATTGACAACGGGTCGCCCTATACCGTGGTTCCCCTTCCGCGCCATGACGTGGATCACGCGAGCGGCGGAGGATAACACACACCTTCCAAGAGCTTGTGAAGGGGCGCACGAGCGACCCCCCTGGGGCAGGTGGATACTCGATGCCATGAGCACCACGGAGCGTCCCAGGATCCTCGTAGTAGGCGGTGGGTACGTAGGCCTGTACGCAGCTCGGCGCATTCTCAAGAAGATGCGCTACGGCGAGGCGACCGTCACGGTCGTCGACCCCCGGTCGTACATGACCTACCAGCCCTTCCTCCCCGAAACCGCCGCCGGCAACATCTCCCCGCGCCACGTCGTCGTCCCGCTGCGACGCGTGCTGCCGAAGGCGGAGGTGCTCACCGGCCGGGTCACCACCATCGACCAGGACCGCAAGGTCGCCACGATCGCCCCGCTGGTCGGCGAGGCGTACGAGCTGCCCTTCGACTACCTGGTGATCGCGCTCGGCGCGGTCTCCCGCACCTTCCCGATCCCCGGCCTCGCCGAGCAGGGCATCGGCATGAAGGGCATCGAGGAGGCCATCGGCCTGCGCAACCACGTGCTTGAGCAGCTCGACAAGGCCGACTCCACGACCGACGAGGAGATCCGCCGCAAGGCGCTCACCTTCGTCTTCATCGGCGGTGGCTTCGCGGGTGCGGAGACCGTCGGCGAGGTCGAGGACATGGCCCGCGACGCGGCCAAGTACTACACCAACGTCTCGCGCGAGGACATGCGGTTCATCCTCGTCGACGCCGCCGACAAGATCCTTCCCGAGGTCGGCCCCAAGCTCGGCCAGTACGGCAAGGAGCACCTGGAGAGCCGGGGCGTGGAGATCTACCTCTCCACCTCGATGGACTCCTGCGTCGACGGCCACGTGGTCCTCAAGAACGGCCTGGAGGTCGACTCCAGCACCATCGTGTGGACCGCCGGCGTCAAGCCGAACCCGGTCCTCACCCGCTACGGCCTTCCGCTGGGCCCGCGCGGTCACGTGGACACCGCCCCGACCCTCCAGGTCCAGGGCACCGACTACATCTGGGCCGCCGGCGACAACGCCCAGGTCCCGGACGTCGCCGCCCGCAAGGCCGGGGTCGAGAACGCCTGGTGCCCGCCGAACGCCCAGCACGCGCTGCGCCAGGCCCGGGTCCTCGGCGACAACGTGATCTCCGGGATGCGGGGCTTCCCGCAGAAGGAGTACAGCCACTCCAACAAGGGTGCTGTCGCGGGTCTCGGCCTGCACAAGGGCGTGGCGATGATCGTCATGGGCAAGATGAAGATCAAGCTCAAGGGCCGTCTCGCCTGGTACATGCACCGCGGCTACCACGGTCTGGCCATGCCGACCTGGAACCGCAAGATCCGTGTCTTCGCCGACTGGACCCTCGGCATGTTCCTCAAGCGCGAGGTCGTCTCCCTCGGCGCCATGGAGAACCCGCGCGAGGAGTTCTACGAGGCCGCGCGCCCCGTGCCGGCCGCCGAGCCGAAGAAGACCGAGGCGAAGGCCTCCTGACCGGTACCGGTCGCTGAACGAACCGAAAGGCCCCCTGCCATCCGTGGTGCAGGGGGCCTTTCGGTGCTTTCGGGAGTGACCATGGCCGTGGCGTTGTTTACCGAGGTGGACAATTCCGGGATCCTCGTCACGGAGGTGTGCGCCATGGCAGATGCCGCGCTGCGGCTCAGAGCCCTCTTCGAACAGTTGCTGGGAGTACCGCTACCGGTGCGGATCCGCGCCTGGGACGGTTCGGAGGCCGGACCGCCCGACGCGCCCGCGTTGGTCGTGCGCAACCGGCGTGCCGTGCGCCGACTGCTGTTCAAGCCGGGCGAACTGGGGCTGGCCCGCGCCTGGGTCGCCGGGGACCTGGACATCGACGGTGACCTCTACACCGCCCTCGCCCTGATCTCGGGGCTCGTCTGGGAGCGCGGGGAGGACGCAAGGACCCTCTTCCAGGCCCTGCGCGAACCCGAGGTGCGCTCCGCCGTCCGCGGACTCGCCGCCCTCGCCGGGCCGCCGCTGCCGCCCGCCCCGCCGCCCGAGGAGATCCGCCGGGTCCGCGGCCATCTGCACACCAGGCACAGCGACAAGCGGGCCATCAGCCACCACTACGACGTCGGCAACGGCTTCTACGAGATCGTCCTCGGCCCGGCGATGGTGTACTCGTGCGCCTACTGGCAGGCCCCCGAACCCGAGGGCACGCTGGAGGACGCCCAGCGCGACAAGCTCGACCTCGTCTGCCGCAAGCTCGGCCTGACAGCCGGGCAGCGACTCCTCGACGTCGGCTGCGGCTGGGGCTCGATGGCCATCCACGCCGCCCGCGAGTACGGCGTGAGCGTCGTCGGCATCACCCTCTCCCAGGAGCAGGCGGCCTACGCCCGCAAGCGCGTCGCCGAGGAGGGGCTCACCGACCGCGTCGAGATCCGGGTGCAGGACTACCGGGACGTCACCGACGGGCCGTACGACGCCATCTCCTCCATCGGCATGGCCGAACACGTCGGCGCCGAACGGTACCTGGAGTACGCCGAGGACCTGTTCAAGCTGCTGAGGCCCGGCGGGCGGCTGCTCAACCACCAGATCGCCCGGCGCCCCCAGACCGACGAATCGGCGTACCACGTCGACGCGTTCATCGACGCCTATGTCTTCCCCGACGGCGAACTCGCTCCCCTCGGGACCACCGTGACCATGCTGGAGCGGGCCGGCTTCGAGGTGCGGGACGTCGAGTCGATCCGCGAGCACTACGCCCACACCCTGCGCCGCTGGGTCACCAACCTGAAGGCCCAGTGGCAGCGGGCGGTCCGGATCGCCGGACCCGGGCGGGCCCGCGTGTGGCTGCTGTACATGGCCGCCAGCGCCCTCGCCTTCGAACGCAACCGCATCGGCGTCAACCAGGTCCTCGCCGTCAGGTCCCCCGAGTCCGGCGCCTCCGGGCTGCCGTTGCGCGCCCGCACCTGGAACTGAACGGCGAAAGGGGCCCGTCACTGGGCAACGGGCCCCAACTGCCTCAAGGCTTGCCGACCTTGCTCTGCGTCACTCGGCCTTGATCGCCGCCAGCATGTTCATGCGGGCCGCCCGCCGGGCCGGCCACAGCGCGGCGAGGATGCCGACCGTCGCCGCGAGCAGCAGGAACACCGCCATCCGGGCCCACGGCAGGACGAGTTCGTAGGTCGCCATCTTCGTGCCGAGCAGCTCACCGGCCGCCCAGCCGAAGAAGACGCCCAGTCCGATCCCGAGGACCCCGCCGAACAGGGAGATGACCAGGGACTCCAGACGGACCATCCGCTTGATGCCCTTGCGGTCCAGGCCGATCGCGCGGAGCATGCCGATCTCCTGGGAGCGTTCGAAGACCGACATGGCCAGGGTGTTGATGACCCCGAGGACCGCGACGATCACCGCCATCGCCAGCAGGCCGTAGAGCATGTTCAGCATCAGCGTGAACATCTGCGCGATGGACTCGGAGAGGTCCTTCTTGTCCTGGACCTTGATGGCCGGGTTGGAGCCGAGGGCCTTCTCCAGCCTGTCCTTGGTCGCGTCGGACGTGCCGTCGGACGTCTTCAGCATGACCTGCATGTCGGAGACGTCGCTCAGATGCGGGGTGAGCGTCGCGCTGTCGACCATGATGCCGCTGATCAGCTCGTTGCCCTCGTAGACCCCGGCGACCGTGAGCTGCTGCGCCTTGCCGTCCTCGTAGTGCACGGCGAAGGCCGAACCGGCCTTCCAGCCGCGGGACTTGGCGGTGTCCTGGTCCACGACGACCCGGTTGCCGCCGACCTCGAAGGTGCCGCTGTCGACCTTCAGGTCGGTCAGCTTCCCGATCGCCGAGCCGTTGACACCGGTCAGGTACTCGGTCTCGCCCTCGATACGGGAGGCCGCGTTGCGCAGCGGGCTGACGGCGGTGACGCCGTCTACCTTCGCCAGCTTCTTCTCGACGTCCGGCGAGAGCTCGTTGCCGTTCGCCATGGAGACGACGTAGTCCGCCTTGACGGCCGCCGACGCCATCTTGTCGATCGACTTCTGCAGGCTGCCCGCCATCACCGTCATGCCGGTGATCAGGGTGAGACCGATCATCAGCGCGGAGGCGGTGGCGGCCGTACGGCGAGGGTTGCGCACCGAGTTCTGGCGGGCCAGCTTCCCGGAGACGCCGAAGACGCGCAGGGCAGGGGCCGCCGCCGCGATCAGCGGACGGGACAGCAGGGGGGTGAGGATGAAGACGCCGATGATCAGCAGGACCGCGCCCATGCCCATGGGGGCCTGGCCGTCCGAGCCGTCCATCGTCGTGGCCGCCAGGATCACGGCGACGCCCGCCCCGCTGAACAGCGCGCCCAGCGTGTTGCGCAGCACCAGCGACTTGGTCGTCGCCTTCGCGTGCACGCTGCTCATGGCCGCGACCGGCGGGATCTTCGCCGCCCTGCGGCCCGGCAGCCAGGCCGCCAGCATGGTGATCAGGACGCCGACCGCGAGGGCCGTGCCGACCGTGCCCGGCGTGATGACGAGCGGCCCGTCCGGCACGGTCGCCCCGAGCGCGCCCATGAGGGACCTGAGCCCGGCGCCGATGCCGATGCCGGCCACCAGACCCGTCACGGCGGCGATCAGGCCGACCACGAACGCCTCGACCAGCACCGACCGCGTGACCTGGCGACGGGACGCGCCGACCGCCCTGAGCAGCGCCAGCTCCTTGGTGCGCTGGGCGACCAGCATGGTGAAGGTGTTGGCGATGATGAAGGTGCCGACGAACAGCGCGATGCCGGCGAAGACCAGCAGGCCCTGCTTGAGACCGGACATGGAGGAGGAGATCAACTCGGCCTGGTTGTCGGCGAGTTCCTTGCCGGTCTCGGTCTCCACGAGGTGTGCGGGCAGCGCCTTCTCCAGCGCGGCCTGCAGCGCGGTCTGGGAGGTGCCGGAGGCCGCCTTCACGTCGATCTCGTCGTACGTCCCCGGCTTGCCGAACAGCTTCTGGGCGGTGGCCGTGTCGAACAGCGCGAGGCTGCCGCCGGCCGCGACATTGCCGTCGTCGGTGGTGAAGATGCCGGTGACGACCGGCCTGAGGACCGGGCCGTCGACCGAGATGCGCACGGTGTCGCCGACCTTGTAGCCGGCCCGCTTCGCGGTCTCCGAGTCGATCGCGACTTCGTTCGCGCCGTGCGGTGCGGCGCCCTCGGCCAGCGGGTACCGGGGGTCCTTGGCTCCGTAGTAGTTGCCGCCCTGCGACTGGAAGCCGCCGCCGATGAGCTTGCCGTCCTTGTCGGCGATGGCGGTGAAGCCGCTCACGACGCCGATGGCGTTCGCGGCCCCGGGAACCTCGGCGCTCTTGTCGAGCAGCGTCTGGGTGAGCTCGTGGCTCTTGCCGATCGTGTTGCCCTTGTCCGCCTCGGACTTGGCGGTGACGGCGACGTCGACCTGGTCGAAGCCCTTGGCCGAACTCTTCTGGTAGGCCTCGGAGATGGTGTTGGTGAAGACGAGGGTGCCGGACACGAAGGCCACGCCGAGCATCACGGCGAGCACGGTCATGAGCAGTCTGGCTTTGTGCGCGAGGACGTTGCGCAGGGCGGTGCGGAACATCAGGAGGTACGGCCCTTCGCGTCGAACTGCTTCATGAAATCGAGCACGTTGTCGGCGGTGGGCTTGTACATCTCGTCCACGATCCGGCCGTCCGCGAGGAAGACCACCCGGTCCGCGTACGCCGCGGCCACCGGGTCGTGGGTCACCATGACGACCGTCTGCCCCAGCTCCCGTACGGAGTTGCGCAGGAAGCCCAGCACCTCGGCGCCGGAGCGGGAGTCGAGGTTTCCGGTCGGCTCGTCACCGAAGATGATGTCGGGCTTGGACGCGAGGGCCCGGGCGACGGCGACGCGCTGCTGCTGGCCGCCGGAGAGCTGGGCGGGGCGGTGGCTGAGCCGGTCCCGCAGACCGATCATCCGGATGACCGAGTCCAGCCACTCCTTGTCCGGCTTGCGGCCCGCGATGTCCATCGGGAGCGTGATGTTCTCCAGGGCCGTCAGGGTCGGCAGCAGGTTGAACGCCTGGAAGATGAAGCCGATCTTGTCCCGACGCAGTTTGGTGAGCTGCTTGTCCTTCAGGGAGCCCAGCTCGGTGTCGCCGATGCGGACCGAACCGGAGGAGAAGGTGTCGAGTCCGGCCACGCAGTGCATCAGCGTGGACTTGCCGGAGCCGGAGGGGCCCATGATCGCGGTGAACTCGGCCTGCCGGAACTCGACGGTGACCCGGTCCAGGGCGACCACCTGGGTCTCGCCCTGTCCGTAGATCTTCGACAGATCCGTGGCGCGCGCGGCCACGGTGGTGGTCCGGCCGGCGACTGGAGTGGTGGTCACGGGATGGAACTCCTAGCGGGACGACATCGTTGAAGGACGTCTTCCATCGTGGTGGCCGGAGCCCGTCGTGTAGTCAGCCGCAGTTCTGGTTCCGAAGGCAGACTTTGGAGGGACCGCGCCGCCCGGTGTCATACCTGGGGATGACGGCGGTCCCTGATCGGGGAATCTGCAGAGAACAGGTGGAGCGTCCTCGTTCGGGCGGTGAAATTCCGTCATTCCGCATGCGCGGCCGGGGGTCGCACGGAACGCTATTGGCAAGTGCGGATGGCGTGTTCCACGGTCTGATGCACCCTCAGACGTCAATAAAATAAGACAACATCGGTCCGCCCGACCACTGTTCGGGGGATGTACCCCGATAGGCTCGGAACCTCGACGCGGAGCCCATGGCCTGCCCGGATGGTGGAATGCAGACACGGCGAGCTTAAACCTCGCTGCCCCTTCGCGGGCGTGCCGGTTCAAGTCCGGCTCCGGGCACTTTCCCGCCCACGTGATGACTTCTCACGCGTGGGCCGGCCTCCCGTCTTCAACCCTCGTAGACGGTCAGTACGGCACCGTCGATCTCGATGCGGCGGCCGGCGCGCAGGCCGTCGCGGCGCAGTGTTCTCAGACAGGTGTGGAACAGCGGCAGCTCGTCCGCGTCCAGGACGGCGGCGGCCAGTTCCAGGAGTTCGGTCACCGACTGGTCGGTCAGTACCTCGGGCAGCTCACCGGAGAGCAGTACGACCGATTCTCCGGCGGGCCCACGGACCACGGCCGTGGCCGGTCCGCCATGCACCAACAACACATTCCCCCCTGGGAGCCCGGGGTCGTGCGGCTCTCGCTCCTCGGGCAGGACGAGAGACTAGCGGGGGCTGCCGACGCTTTCGGCCACAGTCGAAATTCTTTTTCCGACTCCACGGAAGAGTGAACATCCCCGATCGCAGAGCGCCGGGACCCGGGTTCCGGACGGTCACTTCCTTGGCCAGGGGTGTGGGGCGTGGGGGTGCGGGGGTGCGCTCGGGGTGGGGCGAAAGCGTGACCGAGGCGGCACCGGCCGGGTGCTTGCGTGACTCCGGGTGCTGCGGCCCGGTGGGGTGCTTGCGTGGCCCTCGGGTGTGCCGGCCTGCGCGGTCGTTCGCGTGGGGGTGGCCCGGGGCGGTTGCGTGTGTGGCTCCAGGTGCTGTGCGGCCTGGACGGGCGCCTACGTGGCCCCGGGTGCTGCGGCCTGGACCGGCGCTTGCGTGACCCTCTGGGTGTGCCTGCCCGCGCGGTCGTTCGCGTGAGGGTGGCCCGGGGTGGTTGCGTGTGTGGCCCCGGGGGCTGCGGCCCGGATGGGCGCCTGCCTGCCTCCACGTGCTGCGGCCCGGTCGGGTGCCTGCGTGATCCGCAGGTGTGCCCGCACGCGCGGTCGCTCGTGTGGTGCTGGAGTCGGTGGGCGACGGGTGCTTCGGGGTGTGGGGCCGGTGCTCGTGCGTGGGGCGGGGTTACTTCTTCGGGGTGCGGTCCAGCAGGGACTCCACGAGGGCGGCCACGTGGCGGCGGTCGTCGGCCGAGAGTTTCTGGAGGCTGGCGATCAGGAGGTCCACCTCGGGATCGGCCGGGCGGGCGGCGGTGCCCTCGGCGTCCTGGGCGGCCGGTGTGCCGTACACGTGGATGCCGCAGGCCTCAGCGGCGGCGCGGCGGACGGTGTCCAACGGGAGTTCCAGCCCCTTGGACAGTCCCTCCAGGGTCGTCGCCTGGGGCATGCGGACGACGCGGTCGGTGGTCGCCAGGTGGTGGACGGTGGAGCGCGGGACGCCACCGCGGCGCGCCACGTCCCCGTAGGACCAGCCCTTGCGGTCCAGGCGCTCACGGATCAACTGCTGGAGTGCGTTGGCCACGGGTGGGTCACTTCCTGCTCGCCGCTCGGCGGAACCGTCCATGTCGGGGCCGATTCTACGGGCGCCCCCACCCGCCGCCGAAAGGGTGATTCCCCGAACGGGTTGCGCAGTGGCCCCGCGAGGCCCTAGTGTCCAATCTCGTTGGACAGCACGTCCGACCAGGTTGGACAGAGTGTGGGGGGAACCTGACTCGGTCCGACCGGAAATGCCCATCCCTGAGGGGGAATTGATCATGATGGACGCTCACGAGCTCGAGGCTGAGTCCGCGGAACTGCTGCCGGGCCGCGAGGCTCTCGGTCGTCTGAAGTTCAGCTTCAACAAGACGACCAACGTCACCAAGCACATCGCCAACGTCGAGGCGCACAACTCCTCCGTGGCCGTCAACGACCACTCCTTCGCCTCGGCCGCCGCCTCGCAGGCCGGCCAGACCATCACGGTCACCCAGTAACACCCGCGCACCACCTCGAACCCGATCCGCATCACCTGAAAGGACGTCCGTCATGAGCATGGACATGCACGAGCTGGAGACCGAGTCCGCCGAGCTGCTGCCGGGCCGCGAGGCTCTCGGTCGTCTGAAGTTCAGCTTCAACAAGACGACCAACGTCACCAAGCACATCGCCAACATCCAGGCGGACAACCAGTCCGCGGCGCTCAACGACCACTCCTCGTACTCGGTCGCCGAGTCGCAGGCGTCGCAGTCGATCGTCGTCAAGCAGTAGCACCGGCGTGAGAACGGCCGTCGGGGTGGGCCGCCCGTACCAGCGGTGCGGTCCACCCCGACGGCCATGCAAGGGGGGAAACGGGGAGGACGTGGGGGGAGACCACATATGACAGTGCTCGGAGACGGGCCCCCGACGCTGTACGACTCCGGGCCGGTTCCGGGGCCGGGCGGCTGGCCGGTGACGTACGAGCAGGTGGCGACGGGCAGCCTGCCGGTCGTCGAACTCCGGCTCGTGCCTCGGCTGAGCGCGGGACTGCGACTGCACGGCGAGTACCAGGGGTCGGGTTTCACCGAGCCCAAGTACATCGCCCGTCGGGGGGACGGGCAGGTCGTCCAGCTGTCGCGGTTGCTCTACCTCGTGGCGTCGTCCGTCGACGGCGTCCGGGACACCGAGTCGATCGCCCACCGGGTGAGCGCGAGATTCGGTCGCGAGGTCAGCGGCGAGAACATCCGCTTCCTCGTGGAGAAGAAACTCGAACCGCTCGGCGTGACGGTCCCTGAGGGCCAGGAGAGCGACGAGGTCGACGCCCCGCGCTCCGACCTGCTGCTCGCCCTCAAGGGCCACCGGGTCGTTTTCGACGAGCGGCGCACGGCACGGATCGCGGGGCTGTTCGCGTGGCTGCACCGGCCGGTCGTGGTCGCGGCCGTGCTCCTCACAGCCGTCGCCATGGATGTGTGGCTGTTCGGTTTCTTCGGGGCGATCGAGCCGGTCCTGGAGGTCCTGGACCAGCCGGTGCTGATCCTGATCGTGTTCGCGCTGACCGTGGCCTCGCTCGTCTTCCACGAGTTCGGCCACGCCTCCGCGTGCAGATACGGCGGTGCCCGGCCCGGCTGCATCGGCTGCGGGATCTTCCTCATCTGGCCGTCGATGTACACCGACGTGACGGACGTGTACCGGATCGGACGCGGCGGCCGGATCAGGACCGACCTGGGCGGGGTCTACTTCAACGTCGTCTTCATGCTCGGCATGGCCGGGCTGTACTTCGCGACGGGGGAGCAGTTCTTCCTCGCGGCGGTGTATCTCGGGCACTTCGAGATCCTCGAACAGCTGATGCCGGCGGTACGGCTCGACGGCTACTACATCCTGGGCGACCTCGCCGGCGTCCCGGACCTCTACGGCAAGATCAAGCCGATCCTGCTCAGTCTGGTCCCGGGGCGGAAGGGACGGGCCGCACGCAAGGAGGTCGCCGGGCTGAAGAAGTCGGCGCGGACCATCGTGGCCGCGTGGGTGCTCACCATGGTGCCGCTGATCATCGGCGAGATGGGCTACGGGCTGTGGAACCTGCCCCGGATCATCGCCACGATGACCCGGTCCATGGTCGAGCAGTTCTCCGGCACCGGGGCGGCCTTCGCGGCCGGCCAGGTCGTCGAGGGGCTCGTCGGGGTCCTCGGCTGTCTGATGCTGCTGATCCCGATGGGCGGTGTCGTCTATCTCTCCGTGAAGATCGGGGGGCGGATCCTGCGGGCCGCGAAACGGTCCACGGCGGACCGGCCCCGGTTGCGGGTGGCGCTGTGCGCGGTGGTGCTCGCCGGGCTGGCAGGTCTCAGCTATGCGTGGACGTCCGGGCTGACACCCCAGCCGCTCCCGAAGAAACCCCCGATCGCACCGATCCTCCAGCCCGGGGTGTCGACGGAGGAACCGCAGCCCCGGCAGGCCACGACGCCGGACGGGGACGCCTCGACCTCGGACAAGGGCACCGCGGAGGACCCGGCGGGCCCGGGCCCGGGCGCGGTCCCGTCCTCGGCGGCGGGCCGCTCTCCGGGCTCGGACGCGCCCACCCCCGGGACGTCCACCGGCACCTCGGCGTCCGCCTCACCGGCGTCGTCCGCGGCAGCACCGGGCTCGGCGAGCGGAGGCACCTCCCGCGGGCCGGCGTCCCCGACGCCGGGCACGTCGACGGCCCCGGAACCGTCCTCACCGGGCACGGGCCCGACCGTCCCCGTCTCGTCCCCGACCCCGTCGGAAAGCATCCCGCCCTCACCCACGGACACTCCGCCCCCGCCACCGGCCAGCGGTTCGCCGGGGGCGTCCTGACGGGAGGGCCGGTCGGTCCATCCCGGTCGGCGGGTGGCGCCGGGTGGCGCTGAGGGGACTGCCTTCGGGCGGTCGGGCGGTCCGGCAGTCCGGTCTCCGCCGGGGCCGTCGGCTCGCGGCCGCCCTCGCGGGGCGTGCCCTGCGGGTTCGTGATCGCAGCCGGTGGTTCGTGGTCGATGCCGGGGGCGCGGTCCGGGGTGACAGGCCGTCCCCGTCCTGGCCGGTCCGGGCCGTGGCACCGGAGCTCGCCCCGCCCTGCGCCGAGACGCTCGCGAGCCCCGCGTCTCCCACCCCCGTCCCCCACATCCGTATTCATCCATCCACCCAAGGAGATCCCTTGAGCAGCCACCGAAAACCCCGTACCTCCAGCCCGTTGACCCGCCGTGCCGTTCGCGTGGGGCTGTTCGCCGCCGGTGTCGCCGGTGTGGCGACCGCCGTGCCGGCCCAGGCCGCCACCGGCGGGCCCGCCAAGGTCGCCGTCGCGTCGGACCATGTCTTCAGCCACGCCGACCGCCACGACCACACGGAGGAGAAGGACTCGTTCACCATCCGCCAGTTCGGCACGGTGAGCGCCGCCTCCGTGCGCAACCAGGCCAACGCGGTCTCGTCGGCCTGCACCGCCGACGACGACTGCCGTTCCGTCGCGCTGTCGTTCCAGATCGTCACCGTCGCGGGCGAGCACACCCGCCTGAACGCCGTGAACCTCAGCGACGCCGTCAACAAGAGCTGCACCGGCTGCCAGACCCTGGCCGGGGCCTATCAGTTCGTGGTCTCCACCCCCGCCCCGCTCACCCTCGACTCCGCCCACCGCCGCCAACTCGCCGACGTCCACCGCCGGCTGGACGCCCTGACCCGCTCCGACATCCCCGCGACCGATCTGCGCACCCGGGCCGACGCCCTCGCCGCCGAGGTCAACTCCGTCCTTCGGGACGCCGTGGCCGACGCCCCGAAGGGCGACGCGCAGGACGACGTCACCATGCACCGCCACCTGGACGGCTGGCCCAGCCGCTGACCCGAACGGCCGTCCGGCCCGCGGCAGCCACCCGCGGGTCGGACGACCGCGCAGAACCGTTGACAGCGGCAGACCTCGCGGCGCAAACTCGGCGCACTAAAGTGAATAAAACTTCACTATGCGAACAAGCGCCATAACGCCATAAGGTCTCCGAAGGGAACGCCCGATGCGTACCACCGTCGGCATCATCGGAGCCGGCCCCGCCGGCCTCCTCCTCGCCCGGCTCCTCCACCACGCCGGCATCGACTCGGTCGTCCTGGAGAGCCGCGACCGCGCCTATGTCGAGCAGCGCCAGCGCGCCGGGATCCTGGAGCAGGGCACGGTCGACGTACTGCGCGCGGTCGGCGCCGGGGAGCGCATGGACCGCGAGGGACTCCCGCACGACGGCATCGAACTGCGCTACGACCGGAAGCGCCACCGCGTCGACTTCCCCGCCCTCACCGGCGGCCGGTCCGTGATGGTCTACGCCCAGACCGAGGTCTGCAAGGACCTCATCGCCCTCCAGCTCAAGGACGGCGGACCGCTGCTGTTCGAGGCGGAGGCCCTGGCCGTCGAGGGCGCCGACACCGACGCCCCGCGCGTCCGCTTCCGGCACGAGGGCCGCGAGGACGTCCTGGAGTGCGAGTACGTCGTCGGCTGCGACGGCTTCTGGGGCGTGGCGAGGAAGGCGATCCCCGCCGAGCTGGCCCGGGTCTTCGAGCGGACGTACCCCTTCGCCTGGCTGGGCATCCTCGCCGACGTCCCGCCCTCCCACGACGAACTCGTCTACGCCCGCCACGACCGCGGCTTCGCCCTGCTGTCCATGCGCTCCCCGTCCGTCTCCCGCCTCTACCTCCAGGTCCCCGAGGGCACCGACGCCCAGAGCTGGGGCGACGAGGAGATCTGGGACGAGCTGGAGCGCCGTTTCGAGACGGACGACGACTGGAGGCTCGACAGGGGGCCGATCACCCAGAAGTCCGTCACCCCCATGCGCTCCTACGTCCACGAACCCATGCGCCACGGCCGGCTCTTCCTCGCCGGCGACGCGGCGCACATCGTCCCGCCCACCGGCGCCAAGGGCCTGAACCTCGCCGTGGGGGACGTCGTCACCTTCGCGAGGGCGCTGACGCACCAGAAGGAGACCGGTTCGGCCGAACGCCTCGACGCGTACTCCGAGACCTGCCTGCGGCGGGTGTGGCAGGCCGAACGGTTCTCGTACGACATGACGAGCCTCCTGCACCGGGCGCCCGACGCCACTGGCTTCGAGGACCGGATGCAGCTGGCCCGGCTGGAGCGGATCGCCGGTTCGCGGGCCGCCGAGACCGACCTCGCCGAGGGGTACACCGGCTTCCCCTTCGGGTGAGGCCCCTCCAGTGCCGGGAATCACGCCTGCGCGTAGCGTGTTGGCCAGCACAACGAGGGAAGATCCTCCTCAAGCACTAGGGTCATTCCTTTGCCTACCCATTACTCTTGAGGGCAAGGTCCACACACGGTGGCCATGGAGGAGTGAAATGAGGAGCAGCAACCCGGTCTTCTCGCGACGGGGGTTCAGCCGCGACAACGGCTACGCGGGCTTCAACACCGCGCCGCAGGCCGGGGGCGCAGCCGTGGGCACGCAGGGCAGCCCCTACGCGCAGCCGCAGGGCAACCCGTACGCGACCAACCCCTATGCCCAGCAGGGTCTGCAGCAGGGCGCACCGCCGCAGACCCCGGTGACCACCGGCCGCATGACGATGGACGACGTCGTCCTGCGCACCGGCACCACCCTCGGCATCCTGATCGTCACCGCAGCCCTCGCCTGGGCGCTGCTGCCCGTCGACGACGCCAACATCGGCCGCTCGTACGGCATCGGCATCGGCGCCGCGCTGATCGGCATGGTCCTGGCGCTCGTGCAGTCCTTCAAGCGCAAGGCCACGCCCGCGCTGATCGTGTCGTACGCCGCGTTCGAGGGCGTGTTCCTCGGCGTCGTCTCCAGCGTCGTCGACCACCGCATCGCGAGCGGCGCGGCCATGCAGGCCGTGATCGGCACCCTGGCGGTCTTCGCCGCCGTACTGGTGGCGTACAAGGCCGGCTGGATCCGCGTGAACCGGCGGTTCTACGGCTTCGTCATGGCGGCCGCGCTGGGCTTCGTCCTGCTGATGGTGGTCAACATGCTGTTCGCCGTGTTCGGCGGCGGTGACGGCCTCGGCTTCCGCAGCGGCGGCCTCGGCATCCTGTTCGGCATCATCGGCGTGCTGCTCGGCGCGTGCTTCCTCGCCCTCGACTTCAAGCAGGTCGAGGACGGCATCGCCTACGGCGCGCCGAAGGAGGAGGCCTGGCTGGCGGCGTTCGGTCTCACGCTGACGCTGGTGTGGATCTACATGGAGTTCCTGCGACTCATCGCGATCCTCAACAGCAACGACTAGTCCTCGACGGTCGTTCGGGTCGTACGGCGAAGGGCCCCCGGTTCCGACCGGGGGCCCTTCGGCATGTGCGCAGCTCAGAAGTACCTGCGCGCGGCCCTCCTCAGGTCGTACTCGTGGATGATCGCCTTGGCGTGGCCGTACGCGAGGTTGTGTTCGTGGCGGAGCCAGCTGACCTTTTCCTCGAAGCGGAAGAGGGCCGGGCCTTCGTCGACGGTGCGCAGCCAGTCGGATACTTCACGACCGGTGCAGTGGGGGATGCGGGCGAGCAGGTTGCGGTGGGTCTCCTCGGAGAGGACGTGGGACATCGGCGCCTCCGGACGCAAAGGGGATGTAAGCCGGTCCTTCAGGTCACCGTGCCTGAGCGTTCGCCTGTTGGCAACAGTCCCGGTCGGACGCGTACGGTTGCCGGGTGGCTGATACTTCGCGTCTGACCCGGGCTGTGGACCACTTCGCCGACCGTCTGCGGGCCGCGCCGCAGAGCCGGTTGCAGCGGGGCGCGGCGGCCGAGGCGCTGGGACTGGCCCGGGAGTTGGCCCGCCGGACCCAGGTTCTGGAGGAGCCGGGGACCGAGCTTCGCGAGATGCCGGACGCGGGGATGTTCGCCGCCGCCGACCAGATCACCGTGGCCGTACACGACTTGGCTCTCGTCCTGACGGACGAGAGCCAAGTGGAAGAAGCACTGGAACTGGTGGCACAGGCCCAGAAGCGTGCCGGCGTGTGACGCCGTGACTCCTACAGGGACGCTATGACCCGGTCGGCGAGGATGTAGACGTTCTCCTCGCCGCACGCGAAGGTCAGCGTGTACGCGCCTGAGACGCCCGAGCCGCCCAGCAGGACCGGGCTCTCGCCCGCGCGCAGGGCCGCCGAGAGACGTTCGGCCGTCTCGCGGTGGCCCGGGGTCATGCACAGGGTCGTGCCGTCCGCGAAGACGTAGACGTCCAGGGTGCCGAGGGGGCCGGGGCGGACGTCGGCCAGCTCGGTACCGGACGCGGCCAGTTCCTCCAGGGTGGCCACCGTGCGTTCGTGGTCGCCCACGACCGGTGAACCGACCGGCACGAAGTCCGGGTGGGAGGGGTGACGGCGGCGGGCCGCGGCCAGTTCGGGGCTGTCGCCGGCGAACTCGTCCGCGTCGGCCGACGACTCCGACACCGGCTCCAGCGGCTCCAGACCCACGAAATCGGCCTGCCGGGGCAGGAACAGCTCGCTGTCGGGCAGCCCGAGCAGCGAGGGCGCCTCGGAGGCGTCACGGGCCTCCTGGGCGGCCCAGAAGGCCCGCGCCTCGGCGAGCTCGCGCTCACGCTCCTCGGCGAGGGCCGCGGCCACGGCGGCACGTATCTCATCGACGTCGGCGGCCGGACGCGCGGCCGGGACGAGACCCCGTACGTCCGCCGTGTTGTTCCTGGCGAGCTCGGCGTGCAGGGCGGCGACCTGTCGGCGCAGCACCATGAGGGTGCGCAGGACGGCGACGCCCACGGCGCCCGTGGCGGCCGTGGTGACCAACAAGGCGATCGGCATGGCGCTCACTGACGTACTCCCGGTTCAAAGTCGACCCCCGACTTCCTACATCAGCTTGAAGGGCGGACTATCCAGCTGTCAGTGCGTAACGTCACGAATCGGACAGGACTTTGGGTCCGGGGTTTGCTGGTGAAGTGGCCCTGAGCTGCGTAAATCCCTTCGGGAAGGGAGATAGGTCACATCCTGAGGGAGATTGGATCACAAATCGGCCCAGAACCTTGGAGTTTTCCCGGTTCTGGGCCAAAGAGTGACACCGAGTCCCCGTACGGACACGGAGAGTTGAGAGGTCAGCTCAGGCGCTCGATGACCATCGCCATGCCCTGGCCGCCGCCCACGCACATCGTCTCCAGGCCGAACTGCTTGTCGTGGAACTGGAGGGAGTTGATGAGCGTGCCGGTGATGCGGGCGCCGGTCATGCCGAACGGGTGGCCTACGGCGATCGCGCCGCCGTTGACGTTCAGCTTCTCCAGCGGAATGTTCAGGTCGCGGTAGGAGGGGATCACCTGGGCGGCGAACGCCTCGTTGATCTCGACCAGGTCGATGTCGTCGATCGTGAGACCGGCGCGGCGCAGGGCCTGGTTCGACGCGTCCACCGGGCCGAGGCCCATGATCTCGGGGGACAGGCCCGAGACACCGGTCGACACGATGCGGGCGAGCGGGGTGAGACCGAGCTCGCGCGCCTTGGTGTCGGACATGATCACGACCGCGGCGGCGCCGTCGTTGAGCGGGCAGCAGTTGCCGGCGGTGACCAGGCCGTCGGGGCGGAAGACCGGCTTCAGGCCCTGGACGCCGTCGAGCGTGACGCCGGCGCGCGGGCCGTCGTCCTTGGAGACCACCGTGCCGTCGGGGAGCGTGACCGGGGTGATCTCGCGCTCCCAGAAGCCGTTCTTGATGGCTTCCTCGGCGAGGTTCTGCGAGCGGACACCGAACTCGTCCATGTCCTGGCGGGTGACGCCCTTGAGGCGGGCCAGGTTCTCGGCGGTCTGGCCCATCGCGATGTACGGGTCGGGGAGCAGGCCGTCCTCGCGCGGGTCGTGCCAGGTGGAGCCCTCGGAGGCGGCGGTGGCGGCGGTGCGGGCCTGGGCCTCGTCGAAGATCGGGTTCGTCGTGTCCGGGAGACCGTCCGAGCTGCCCTTGGCGTAACGGGAGACCATCTCGACGCCGGCCGAGATGAAGACGTCGCCCTCGCCGGCCTTGATGGCGTGCAGGGCCATGCGGCTCGTCTGCAGCGAGGAGGAACAGTAACGGGTGATCGTGCAGCCCGGCAGGTGGTCCATGCCCATCTGCACGGCCACGATGCGGCCCAGGTTGTAGCCCTGCTCGCCGCCGGGGAGGCCGCAGCCGAGCATCAGGTCGTCGATGTCGCGCGGGTCCAGCTCGGGGACCTTGGCGAGGGCGGCCTGGATGATCGTGGCGGTGAGGTCGTCGGGGCGCAGGTCCTTGAGCGAGCCCTTGACGGCGCGGCCGATGGGGGAGCGGGCGGTCGAGACGATCACTGCTTCGGGCATCACGGCTCCATTGGCATGCGGGGTGTTCTTCCGGACGGGGCTCCTTGGGAAGTTACCCGTACGTATGGCCTGGGTCACGGGGGTGACGGTGTGACCTATGTCTAAGCGCTTGCTTTTCTCGAGCCTGCTCAGACCTCAGACCTCAGACCTGAGACCTCAGACCTCGGACGCGCTCGCGGGGGACGGCTCCGTCGCCCGGACCCGCCGCCTCCGCCTGCGCTTCAGCAGGGCCCAGGGACCCGTCGGGCCCGTCGGCATCGCCGCCGCGACCTCCGTGCCCGCCTCCGAGGCCGCTTCCGCCGCCGCCCTCGCCACCGGCAGGAAGCCCTCGCGGCGGGAGACGTCCGGACGGTCCTCGTCGGCCGGCCACAGACCCAGGGCCGCGCACACCGTCGGCAGGACCGCCATCGCCGCCGTCGCGTAACCCTCCGCCGAGGGGTGGTAGTGGTCGGGGCCGAACAGCTCGCGCGGGTTCGCCGCGAACTCCGGGCCCAGCAGGTCGCCCAGCGACACCGTGCGACCGCCCTGTTCCACCGCGCCGATCGTCTGCGCCGCCGCCAGCTGACGCGAGGCCCGCCGGGCCAGCCACCGCAACGGCTGCTGCACCGGCTCGATCGTGCCCAGGTCGGGACAGGTGCCGACCACGACCTCGGCGCCGGCCGTACGCAGCCGCCGTACCGCCGAGGACAGCTGCCGCACCGAACGCGTCGCCGGCATCCGGTGCGTGACGTCGTTCGCGCCGATCATGATCACGCAGATGTCCGGGACCCGCTCGGGATCCGCCAGCGTCAGCGCCACCTGACGGTCCAGGTCGTCCGAGGTGGCCCCGGGCAGGGCGACATTACGGAACTCCACCGGACGTTCCGCCACCGCCGCAAGCCCCGACGCCAGCAGCGCGCCCGGTGTCTGGGTCGCCCGGTGAACCCCCTGGCCCGCCGCCGTGGAGTCCCCCAGCATGGTCAGACGCAGCGGCGGATCGCCCGCGGAGGCGTAGACATGGCCGTACAGGCCCTCGGCCTGCGGGACGTGCGGCGTCGCGCCGTTGCCCACCTGCCGTCTGGCCAGCCGCGCCTCCGCCAGCAGCAGGCCCATGCCCGCCGCGCCGATCAGACCGATCCCGCCGCCGCCGTAGGCCGCGCCGGCCGCGATCCGCCGGGCCACCCTCGCCCTCGACATGCTCGTCATACGTAGCCGCCACCTCCGTCGTACCCGTACACCCACTCCTTGCCCCGCACGGACCGTGGCCCAATCCCAACGGGGAGTGAACGACCGTCATGGCGCCCGAACAGGCCATAGGCTGGCCGAACCACTAGGACCACTTCTTTTGCAAGCATCCGGAGACAACGGTGCAATTCCACGACTCGATGATCAGCCTCGTCGGCAACACCCCGCTGGTGAAGCTCAACAACGTGACCAAGGGCATCAAGGCGACCGTCCTGGCCAAGGTCGAGTACTTCAACCCCGGCGGCTCCGTGAAGGACCGCATCGCCCTGCGCATGATCGAGGCGGCGGAGGAGAGCGGCGCGCTCAAGCCCGGGGGCACCATCGTCGAGCCGACCAGCGGAAACACCGGGGTCGGGCTCGCCATCGTGGCGCAGCAGAAGGGGTACAAGTGCATCTTCGTGTGCCCCGACAAGGTGTCGACGGACAAGATCAACGTCCTGCGCGCCTACGGTGCCGAGGTCGTCGTCTGCCCCACCGCCGTGGACCCCGAGCACCCGGACTCGTACTACAACGTCTCCGACCGGCTGGTGCGCGAGACGCCCGGCGCATGGAAGCCCGACCAGTACTCCAACCCCAACAACCCGCTCTCCCACTATCACTCCACCGGCCCCGAGCTGTGGGAGCAGACGGAGGGGCGGATCACCCACTTCGTGGCGGGCGTCGGCACGGGAGGCACCATCTCCGGTACCGGCCGCTACCTGAAGGACGCCAGCGACGGCAAGGTCCAGGTGGTCGGAGCCGACCCCGAGGGCTCGGTGTACTCCGGCGGCTCCGGGCGGCCGTATCTCGTCGAGGGCGTCGGTGAGGACTTCTGGCCGACCGCCTACGACCGGACCGTCGCCGACGAGATCGTCGCCGTCTCCGACAAGGACTCCTTCCAGATGACCCGCCGCCTCGCCAAGGAGGAGGGCCTCCTGGTGGGCGGCTCCTGCGGCATGGCCGTCGTCGCGGCCCTGCGCGTCGCCGAGCGCCTGGACGAGAACGGCGTCGTGGTGGTCCTGCTCCCGGACAGCGGGCGCGGCTACCTCTCGAAGATCTTCAATGACGAGTGGATGGCCGACTACGGCTTCCTGGAGGACGAGGGCCCCAGCGCCCGCGTCGCCGACGTCCTCAACGACAAGGTGCACGGCGCCATCCCCTCCCTCGTCCACATGCACCCCGACGAGACGGTCGGCGAGGCCATCGAGGTGCTGCGGGAGTACGGCGTCTCGCAGATGCCGATCGTCAAGCCGGGCGCCGGTCACCCGGACGTGATGGCCGCGGAGGTCGTCGGTTCGGTCGTCGAACGCGAGCTGCTCGACGCCCTGTTCACCCAGCGGGCCTCGCTGGAGGACCCGCTGGAGAAGCACATGTCGGCCCCGCTGCCCCAGGTCGGCTCCGGTGAGCCGGTCGGCGACCTGATGTCGGTCCTCGGTTCGGCGGACGCGGCGATCGTCCTCGTGGAGGGCAAGCCCACCGGAGTCATCAGCCGCCAGGATCTGCTGGCCTTCCTCGCCAAGGGCGGGAAGTAGCGGCAAACGTCCGGTGAACCCCGGGTGCCGGAGGCGGTTTTGCGGTTTCCTACCGAAAGGATGGACTTCGTGGAACTGGTACGAGCGCGTCACGTCCTCGCAGCACACGCTTAACACGGGTCCGGCACATTGGTGGATGTCGGCAGGGCGGGAGCGGCTCCCCGCCCCAGCCGGCACCAAAACGTCCTAGGACCTCCGGAGCGGCTCCCGGACCTCCATGGACGCCGGACGTGAGACCTGGCCTGACCCGGTCGACGTCCCTCGCGGGGACCGCCGTCGTCCCGCCCCCCGTCAACGGGGGTGCGGCGGTCCCCGCGATATTTTTTGCGGGCGGCCTCAGCGAACGGTGCTCAGCGGGCGGGGCTCGATGCCCAGCTGCCCAGCAGTGCCAGCCGCTCCGCCGTCTCCGACCCCGGTTCCGGGGTGTAGACGAGCAGGCTCTGGTCGCCGTCTCCCGGGACGGCGAGGGTCTCGTAGGGGAAGACCAGCAGTCCCGCCACCGGATGCCGGACGCGCTTCACGCCGTAGGCGCACTCCTTGACCTGGTGGTCGGCCCACAGGCGGCGGAAGTCCTCGCTCTTGAGGGAGAGTTCGCCGACCAGCGAGGTCAGTTCGCGGTCGTCCTGGTGGTGGCCGGCCAGAACCCGCAGATGGGCCACGCACTGGGCGGCCACCGCCTGCCACTCCGGGTAGAGGTCGCGTGCGGCGGGGTCGAGGAAGACCTGCCGCGGGATGCTGCGCGTCCTGGCCGTCGTACCGCTGTAACCGAACACCGCGTCCGCCAGGGCGTTCCAGGCCAGGACGGTCATCCGGCGGTCGAGGACGAAGGCCGGGGTGCGGTCCATGCTGTCGAGCAGGAGCTGGACGCCCTCGCGGACGCGGGGGCTGGTGGGGCGTGCGGCCTGTCTGCGGGGGCGGGCCACCGCGTGCAGGTAGTCGCGTTCGGTCTCGTCCAGGCGCAGGACGCGCGCGACGGCGTCCAGGACGGCGTCCGAGACTCCCCCCGACTTCGTCCGGGAGGGGCCCCCAGGCCCTCGGCCCTGCTCCAGCCGGATGTAGTAGTCGACGCTCACACCGGCCAGCTGCGCCACTTCCTCCCGGCGCAGCCCGGGCACGCGGCGCCGCCCGTGCGAGGGCAGCCCCACCTCCTCGGGCTGGATGCGGGCGCGGCGTGAGCGCAAGAAGTCTCCGAGGTCCCCGTCCATGGGTTCGATCGTAGGGGAGGCGCGGGTCTCGAACCTGGTACTGGCAGACCCAGGAAAAGCGCATCCCTGGGTAGGGCGGCCCGGGCGCCGCAGGGTGGTGGACGAGGCCGGGGAGTCGCCCCGGCGGACATCGCACCGAGGAGCACCTCCATGTCGTACGAGAATCTGGCCGGACGTACCGCCGTCGTCACCGGGGCGGCGAGCGGCATCGGCGAGGCCACGGCCGTGCTGCTGGCCGAGCAGGGGGCGCGGGTCGCGCTGCTCGCCCGGCGCGGCGAGCAGCTGGAGGCGATCGCCGGGAAGATCCGGGCCGACGGCGGACAGGCCCTGGCCGTGGTCGCCGACGTCACCGACGACGCGTCCGTGGCGGCCGCCGTGGAGCGTGTGCACACGGCGTACGGGACCGTCGACCTGGTGGTCAACAACGCGGGGGTGATGCTGCCCAACCCGATCACCGACGCCCGGGTCGACGAGTGGCAGCGGATGATCGACACCAATGTCACCGGTGTCCTGCGGATCATCGGCGCGTTCGCCGGCGACCTGAACGAGGCCGCCGCGCAGGGGCGCAGCGCGGACCTGGTGAACGTCTCGTCCATCGGCGCCCACGTCACGGGCTTCACGAACTACGCCGTGTACGGGGCGACGAAGGCCGCGGTCACGCATCTCTCGGCGCTGCTGAGGAGCGAGTTCGGGCCGCGGGGCGTGCGGGTCACCAACATCGAGCCGGGGCTGACGGAGAGCGAGCTGGCCACGCACATCGACAACGACGGGCTGCGGGAGCAGATCGGTGGGATGGTCGAGGCGATGGGCACGCTGGCGGCCGCGGAACTCGCCGACGTCGTCGCCTATGTCACCAGCCGGCCCCGGCACGTCAACCTGCGCCAGGTCGTGGTGCTGCCGACCGCGCAGGTGTGAGCGCCGGGTCAGCCCTCCCAGTCGCTGCTCGGGGCGGACGGCTTGCCGCGCCGGCCGCCCCGGAAGAGGTCAGGGTTGACGCGGAGCGCCTGGAAGGCGTTGACGCCGACGATGCCGACCCAGGAGACCAGCAGGCCGGGCAGGTGGGCGACGCCGCCGCCGATCGCGGAGAGCGGGATCGCCAGCACCAGGGAGACGATGCCGAAGCCGAAGCGCTCGCCGAAGGAGTCGGTGGGCCTGGGCGAGCGGGCTCCCCGGGCGGTCACCATCTGCTGCTCGGCGAGCTGCCGGCGCAGCCGGCGGTCCACGGCGCCGTCGATCCGCTGGTCGACCTTCTCCAGGAACGAGTCGACCAGCGCGGACTCGTACTCCTCGCCCAGTTCCCTGCGGGCCTGCAGGGTGGCGTTGAGTTCCTTCTTGAGTTCGGGGTCCCGCGCATCCATTCCGGTCATGGGGTCCACGGTAGGCAGCGGGACCACCTGCTGCACTGGGGTTAGCCCCCCTGTTGCGGCGGGGGTCCTTCCCAGATCAGCCCGTGGTCAGCCCGTGCTGCTTCGCATACGCGTTCGCCACGTCCTCCGGGTCCTTCTTGTCGTTGTCGACCTGGCTGTTGAGCTGGGTGAGCTGCTCGGTGGTGAGGACGTTCCCGAGGCGGGCGAGGGCCTTGCGGACGGTGTCGTCGGCCTTGCGGTCGGCGATGAGGGGGACGATGTGCTGGCTGGGGATGAGGTTCTTCGGGTCGGTCAGCACCACCCAGTCGTGGGCCGCGATGTCGGTGTCGGTGGTGAAGAGGTTCGCCACGTCCACGTCCCCCTTCTTCAGGGCGCCCTTGACGAGCGGACCGTCCGAGTCGAGGGACTTGAACTCCTTGAACTCGACGCCGTACACCTCCTTGAGGCCGACCGCGCCCACCCGGCGCTTCTTGACCTCGGGCGCGGCACCGATGACCAGCCTGCCGTTCTGCTTGGCGAGGTCGGCGAGGGTGGCGAGGCCGAACTTCCTGGCGGTCGCCCGGGTGACGACGAAGCAGTCGGAGTCGGCCGCCTGGCCGTACGGGAGGACCTGGAGGCCGGCGGGCATCGCCAGGGTGAGGGCGTTCTGCATGGTGCCCGGCTCGGCGGAGGCGTCCTTGGGGGCCAGGTAGTTGAGGAGGGCGCCCTGGTACTCGGGCAGCAGGTCGATGTCGCCCGCCTTGAGGGCGGGGATCACGATCTCGCGGGTGCCGAGGTTGGGGCGGACCTTCACCTTCACGCCGGCCTGCTGGAGCACGGCCGCGTACAGGTAGCCGAGGACCTGGTTCTCGGTGAAGTTGGCGGTGCCGATGGTGACTCCGCCCTTGCTGGAGCCGCTGCCGCCGGAGGTGGTGCCGCCGCGGTCGAGGGAGGTGATGCCGCTGGAGCAGGCGGCGAGGGCGGGGACGGAGGCCGCCGCGAAGAGGCCGCCGAGGAGGGTGCGTCGGTTCATCGGAGGGGTCCTTACGCGGTGCGGTGACGGAAGAGGAAGCGCTGGAGGCCGGAGAGCAGCAGGTCGAGGGCGACGGCGATGACGGCGACCAGCACCGCCCCGCCGAGCACCTGCACGAGGTCGCGCTGGGCGAGGCCGTCGAAGACGTAGCGGCCCAGGCCGCCGAAGGAGACGTACGCCGCGATGGTCGCGGTGGCGACGACCTGGATGAGTGCCAGGCGCAGGCCGGTCATGATCAGGGGGAGGGCGAGGGGCAGTTCGACCTGGAACAGGACCTGGTGGCCGCGCATGCCCTGGCCGCGGGCGGCGTCCTTGACGTCCGGGTCGACGGCGGTCATGCCGGCGTAGGTGTTGGTGACGATGGCCGGGACCGCGAGGGCGACCAGGGCGACGTAGACCGGGAGCATGGACAGGCCGCCGGCCAGGAAGACCAGTACGACCAGGCCGACGGTGGGCAGGGCGCGGCCGAAGGACGCGAGGTTGATCGCGAGGAAGGCGCCCTTGCCGGTGTGGCCGATCAGCAGGCCGAGGGGGAGGCCGATCGCGGCCGCGACGAGGGTCGCGAGGAGCGAGTACTGCAGGTGCTCGGCGAGTCGGTGGGCGATGCCGTCGGTGCCGGTCCACTGGGAGCCGCTGGTCAGCCAGGTGCCGAGGTTCTTGATGAGTTCGTACATGTCAGGCTCGCCTCCGCCGCCACGGGGTCAGGACGTACTGGAGGGCCACCAGCAGGGCGTCCGCGACCACGGCGAGCAGGAGCGTGAGGACCACGCCCGCGATCACCGGGGTCGGGAAGTCGCGCTGGAAGCCGTCGGTGAAGAGCTGGCCGAGGCCGCCGTCGCCGATGTAGGTGGCGACCGACACGAGGGAGATCGACATGACGGTCGCGATCCGCACGCCCGCCATGATCACGGGCAGGGCGAGGGGGAGTTCGACGGTGAGGAGGGTGCGCAGCGGGCGGGTGCCCATCGCCTTCGCGGCCTCCTTCGTCTTCGCGGGGACCGAGTCGAGGCCTTCGACGGTGTTCCGCAGCAGGACGACCAGGGTGTAGACGGTCAGGCCGATCACGGTCGTGGTGCGGGTCAGGCCGCTGACCGGCAGCAGGAGCACGAAGATCGCGATCGAGGGGATCGTGAACAGGACGTTCGAGAGGCCGAGCAGGAAGCCGCGCAGGGGGCGGATCCGGTGCGCGACCACGGCCAGGGGGAGGCTGATCAGCAGGCCGAAGAAGACCGCTGAGAGCGCTGCCTGGAGGTGCGAGACCGTCAGGGTGGTCAGGTCGTCGGTGTGGCCGGATATCCACGACCAGTCGATGGTCATGCGGCCACCCGGGCTTCCGTGTGGGCCTGGCCGGCGTGCCGGTGGATGTCGTCGCGGGAGGTGACCCCGGTGAGGACGCCGTCGGCGTCGACGCGGGCGACCAGGCCGGTGGGGGAGGCGACGGACTCGTCGAGGGCGGCGAGCAGGGAGTCGCCGTCCTTGAGCGGTCGTACGGGCACTTCGGCGTCGTCGGCCGCCCAGTGCAGGGGCCTGCCCGCCGCGTCGCACACGAGGGACCAGGCGGTCCCTTCCGGTGCCGGGCCCTGCGGGACCGCGGCCAGGGTCTTCAGCGAGAGCAGCTTCAGGCCGCGCTCGGCGCCGAGGAAGTCGGCCACGAAGTCGTCGGCGGGGCGGGCGAGGAGCTCGGCGGGCGGGGCGCACTGGACGAGGTGGCCGCCGGTGCGGAAGATCGCGATGCGGTCGCCGAGACGGACGGCCTCGTCGACGTCGTGCGTGACGAAGACGATGGTCTTGTTCAACTCCTTCTGGAGTCTGAGCAGTTCGTCCTGGAGCTGGGTGCGTACGACCGGGTCGACCGCGCCGAAGGGTTCGTCCATGAGCAGGACCGGCGGGTCGGCGGCGAGTGCGCGGGCGACGCCGACGCGCTGTTGCTGGCCGCCGGAGAGCTGGTGCGGGTACCGCTTGCCGGACTCGGGGGTGAGGCCGACGGTCTCCAGCAGTTCCGCCGCCCGGGCCCGGGCCTTCTTGCGGCCGTGGCCGAGCAGGAGCGGGACGGTGGCGATGTTGTCCAGCACCGTGCGGTGCGGGAAGAGGCCGGACTGCTGGATGACGTAGCCGATGGAGCGGCGCAGTTCGGCCGCGTCCTGGCGGGTGACGTCCTTGCCGCCGACCTTGATGGTGCCGGAGGTCGGTTCGACCATCCGGTTGATCATCCTGAGGGTGGTCGTCTTGCCGCAACCGGAGGATCCGACGAGGACGGTCACGCCGCCTTCCGGCATGTCGAGGGTGAGATCGTGCACTGCTGTCGTGCCGTTGGGGAAGCGCTTGTGGACCGCGTCGAACTGGATCATGAGATGTCCCTTGCCCGGCTGTATAACGTCATGCAGAGTTCTTGGTACCTGAATAGGTTGTCAACGGTTCGGTGTTAATCCGAGGTAACGGATGACCGCCAGGCAAGATCAGATGTCCGCATTGAGGGGAGTTTGGACTAGATGTCGTCTCGGATCGTGGACACTTCTGATCCCGTCACCGTGGGCCACACCGGCCTGGTGGTCCTCGACGGGATCGGACTCGGCGTCCCGGACGTCGTCCGCCTCGCCGACGGGAGCGCGCGACCGGTGCCCGGGACCGACGCGATGAAGCGGGTCACGGAGTCCTGGGACGCCGCCCGCCAGATCGCCGCGACCGGACGCGTCTACGGCCGCTCGACCGGCGTCGGCGCCAACCGGAACGAGGACGTGCCCACCGAGGCGGCCGCCGAACACGGGCTGCGGCTGCTGCGCAGCCACGCCGGTGCCATCGGCGAGGAACTGCCCGCCCGGCAGGTCCGCGCGATGCTCGCGGTCCGGGCCAACCAGCTCCTGGCGGGCGGCGCGGGACTGCGGCCGACCGTCGTCACGGCCCTGTGCGAGGCCCTGGAGAACGGCGCGTACCCGGCCGTCAACGAGTTCGGCTCGGTGGGCACCGGCGACATCGCGGCGCTGGCCCAGGTGGGGCTGGCGCTGGCGGGGGAGCACCCCTGGAGGGAGGCCGGCGCCCCCGAGCCCCAGCCCCTCGACAACAACGACGCCCTCGCCTTCATCAGCAGCAACGCCCTCACCCTCGGCCAGGCCGCCCTCGCGCTGCACGAGTTGCGCGGACTCGTCGAGGCCACGCAGGTCGTCGGGGCGCTGTCACTGCTGGCCGTGGACGGGTCGCACGAGGCGTACGCCGCCCCGGTGCACGCGGCCCGCCCGCACCGCGGGTCCGCCGAAGTGGCCCGGCGGATGCGGAAGCTGATCGGGGCCGAGGACCGGCCCACCCCACCGCTCGGCCGCATCCAGGACCCGTACGGCTTCCGGTGTCTCCCGCAGATCCACGGGCCCGCCCAGGACGCGGCCGACGCCCTGGAGGAGGTCATCGCGATCGAGATCAACGCGGCCGCGGAGAACCCCCTCATCTCCCCCGAGGACATGGCCGCCTACCACCACGGAGGCTTCTACCAGGCCCAACTCGCCCTGGCCCTGGACCACTTCAGGCTTGCCCTCACCCAGGTCGCCCGGCTGTCCACGTCCCGGCTCTCCACCCTCAACGAGCCCGTCTTCACCCGCCTCAGGCCCTTCCTCGCCGACCAGGAGCCCGCCTCCTCCGGCGTGATGATCCTGGAGTACGCCGCCGGAGCCGCCCTCGGCGACCTGCGGGCCTTCTCGGCGCCCGCCTCGCTCGGCCACGCTGTACTCTCCCGAGGCGTCGAGGAACAGGCCAGCTTCGCCTCGCTCGCCGCACGCCAGACACTGCGCGCGTGCGGCGCGTACCGTCTCGTCGTCGGCTGCGAACTCGTCGCCGCCGTACGGGCGCTGCGCCAGCGCGGCCTCAGGCCCGACCCGGACCTGCCGGTGGGCCGGGCGCTGGAGCTCGCCGAGGCGGTGCTGGCGCAGGACACGGCCGACCGGCCGCTCACGGGCGACGTGACGGCGGCGGCCGCACTGCTCGACCGGTTCACGGACATCTGGAGGGGGATCGAGGCATGAGCGACATGGGCGGGGCGATGGGCGGGGCGGGTGTGGCGGACACTCCCGCGGGACGGCTTCAGGCACTGTTCGAAGGGCACCGGCTCACACCGACCCAGCGGCGCATCGCGCACAGCATGGTGCGGCGGGCCGCAGACGTGCCGTTCCTGTCCAGCGTGGAGCTGGCCGAACTGGCCGGGGTCAGCCAGCCCTCCGTCACCCGCTTCGCCGTCGCCCTCGGCTTCGACGGCTACCCCGCCCTGCGCCGGCACCTGCGCGAGGTCGCGCCCGCCGAGCAGAGCGCGGCCTCCGCGTCGTACAACGAGTACCAGCAGGCCGTCGAGGCCGAGATCGAGAACCTCAGGCACCTGGCGGAGGTCCTCGCCGACCCGCGTCCGGTGCAGAAGGCCGGGCGGCTGCTCGCCGCCTCACGGCCCCTGCCGGTGCTCGGGCTGCGGGCCGCCGCCTCCCAGGCGTACGGCTTCGCCTACTTCGCCGCCAAAGTCCACCCGGACGTACGGCTGCTCCACGAGGGCGGCACGATGATCCACGACCGGATCGACGCCGCCGTCCGCGCGGGCGCCTCGACCCTGCTGTGCTTCGCGCTGCCCCGGCATCCGCGCGAGGTCGTCGACACCCTCGCCTACGCCAAGGAGGCGGGCCTGAGCGTCGTCACCGTCGCCGACTCCGCCTTCGCGCCGGTCGCCAAGGTCTCCGACCTGCTGCTGCCCGCCGCCGTCGGCACCGGCCTCGCCTTCGACACCGCGTGTGCGCCGATGCTGCTGGGCCGGGTGCTTCTTGAGGCGATGTGCGACGACCTGCCGGACGCGCAGGCCCGACTGGAGGAGTTCGACGCGCGGGCCGCTTCCCGCGGACTCTTCGTCGAGTAGGGCGCTTTTTCACACTCGTCTCACGTTCGCCCGCTACCCTCCCCGACCGGCAGGACTGTGCCAGGACGACGAGGAGGCGGGACGTGGCACGCGGAGATCGCAGGGCTCAGGGGCTGGCTCGGGTGGCCGTCGTCGTGCGCGCCGGAGCCGCACCCCTGTGGTGGCTCGGAGTGTGCGCGGCGGGCGTCGGGCTGCTGATCCCGGGCCTGACCGGGCGCCGGATCGGGGTGATGGCGGGCGCCGCGCTGTTCATCGTGGCGGTGGCCGTGGTGTCGTACGGCCGCCGCAAGCGGTACACGACGCTGGGGCGGGCGGCCGCCCGCGCGGGGAAGCACGACGTGCTCCAGGACCGCGCGGTCAGTGTGCGCAACTGGCGCCGCGGGCACCGCTGGTGGCTGCTGCTGGCCTGGCTGACCGCGCTGGCGAGTTCGTTCGCGGTGCCGGTCGCGGGCGGCATGCTGCTCGCCGGGTGCGGTGCGGGCCTCTGGCTCAAGGCCGCCTGGCTCGGGCGGCGCGAGCGGGCCGAGGACGCGCTGCTGTGGGTGCGGGTCGACTGGCTCGACGCGAGCGGCGGACGCCCGGCCGGCAAGGTGGTCAGGGCGTACCGCAGCACGGGTATCGCGGCGGGCGACGCGGCCCCGGGAGGAGCGCGCCGCCGCACCGCGGCACTCGTCTAGTTCCGGTTCCGGTGCTCCCGGGTCATACCTCCAGCTCGGCCTCGATCGCCCGCAGCTGGTGGCGGGCCATCGCGAGGTTGGACCGCTTGGCGTCCAGGACCAGGTAGAGGAAGAGGCCGTTGCCACCGCGTCCGCTGATCAGGCGGATCAGGTGGTACTGGTCGGACAGGGTGATCAGGATGTCCTCGATCTGGGCTTTGAGGCCGAGGTGCTCCATCGTGCGCATCTTCGCGCGGACCACGTCGGTGTTGCCGGCGGCGGCCACGTTCAGGTCGAAGGCCTTGCTGCCGCCCAGGGTGCCGAGCGCCATGCCGCTGGTGTAGTCGACGAGCGCGACGCCGGTCGCGCCCTCGATGGAGGCAAGGGCCTCCTTCAGCGCGGTTTCGGTGTTGGCCATGACTGTGTCTCCTCGGTTGTCTAACTTTCGGTGGTGGTGCGGGCCGCCGTCGGTGCGGTGGCCGCGGCGCGGGCGTCCACGGGCTTGGCCCGGGACGTGCGGGCCGCTCTGGCACGTGCCGGAGCGGGCTTCGCGGGCGCCTTCGTGATGGCTTCGGTGGGCTCGGCGGCCGCGCTGTCGACGAGCTCCGCGATCCGGGCTCCCGCCCGACGGCCCTCCAGATGGAGGCGGCCGACGTTGACCCGGTCCTGCGCGAGCAGCGTGACGACGGCCCCGGCGCCCGCCGCGTACGTGGCGACGTAGCCGTACACGCCCCGTACGAGCAGTTCGCGCAGGTCCCCCTGGCCGGTCACGTCGGCCAGCTGGGCGGCGAGCGCCCGGGTGGTCCCGGTGAGCGCGGCCACCGCCTCCGGGGCGACGCCCGGGGTGTCCTGGGCCAGGACGAGACCGTCGGCGTCGGCCGCGAGGGCGCCGGTGAGCTGCGGCACCCGGGCTCTGAGCCGGCGCAGCTCCTCCAGGATCGCGTCCTGAGCTGCTGCCATCAGGTCTCTCCTCTCGGCACGGATCCGCTGTCGCTCAAAGGGCCTCCAGCGCATCCCTGAGCCTCTTCAGCAAGGTGATGTGGGGATCCATGGGCTCGACGGGTCCGACGGGGACGCCGTCGCCCGGCGGTCCGGGCCGGGGCTCGGTGAAGGACACCGGCGGGCGGGGCGAGACCACTCCGGCCGCCACCAGCCGCCGTATGTCCACCAGGGTGTGGAAGGCCGGGCGGCCCAGCTCACGCGCGATCTCCGACGCCGTGCGGATGCCGTCGACACGGGCCAGCACCGCCAGCCGCCGGGCCGGGAGCGCCGGGGACGCGGGGCGGTGCTCCCGGGCCAGCGGTACCTCGTCCGGCAGCGCGTCCGGCCAGATGCGATGCAGCAGGTCGCGGCGGCGCAGGGTCTCGCGCTCCAGGTCGGCTACCGGCACCGGCTGCGGGATGCCGGGGGTGCGGTCGGGTTCCCGGGGCGCGTCGGCGGGCGCTTCCTGTCCGTCCTCGGTGCCGTAGCGGAAGCGGCCCGGGGTGCTGCTCGGGGCGAGGGCGAAGTACGCCGCGTCGTACAGCGCGGTCAGCCGGCACAGCTCCAGGGCACCCGGGGTGAGCAGTCCGCCCGCGACCAGCCGGCGGCCCGCCCGGTGCACGACCTCGGCGCCGGTGAGACGACGGACCCCGGTGCCGGCACCGCCGGTGCTCGCGATGCTCTCGGCCAGGGCCTGCCGCCAGAGGCCGGCGTCCAGCGTGCCGTGGGCGGCGAGGAGGACGTCGGCGCCGGGGGCGGCCGGGCTCTCGGCGTGCACCACCTTGCCGTCGGCCAGGTGCAGGGTGCCGCGCTCGCGCACCAGGACGCCGGTGGCGCGCTCGGCGGCCAGCCGGGTCAGCATCGGGGAGACACCGCCCCAGCCGCGGTCCAGGGCGCCCGCCTTGTCGCGCACCGGCAACCGGGGTGGCGGGGTGGTGGGCATGGCGGGAAGCGTCGTCATCCGAGCTCCAGCCGTCCGGCCATCTCACCGAGCCGGATCCGGGCCAGCGCGAGGTTGCCCTCCGCGCGGGCCAGCCACAGGTGCAGGAACACACTGCTGTCGAAGGACGTCGGCACGAACCGCAGGACGTGGTAGCTGTCCCGGTTGCTGAGGATGAGGTCCTCGACCGGCGGGTCCGGCTCCTCCCCGGCGGCGCCCGGCTCGGCGGCCTGGGAACTCCCGGAGGCGAAGGCGCGCTGCTCGGCGGCGAGCCGGGCGAGCTCGGCGGCCTCCGCGGCGGCCGCCTCCTGGTCGCCGCCGGGGGACTCCCCGACGGCGCCCAGGGCCAGCCCGCTCGTCCAGTCGACCAGCGCGGCCCCCCGCGCACCCGGCAGCCGCATGGCTTCCAGCAGGCACTCGTCGATTCCCTGCACCGTGGCTCCCCTCCCACCTGGGGTTCGGCTGAGTGACGCCGAAACTACGCAACGTATGCACGAGGAGTGAGGGATCCGGCATTTTCCGGTGGAACATGCTCGGAGTGGCTAGAGTGGGTCAACTTGCCTGGTTCGGGGGCCTATTGATCGGCTGACCGGTCGGTGTGCGTCAACCGCTCCCGGATGCGTGCAGGGTGGTGAGCGCACCGGCGTGCGCCCCTCCGGACTCGGCCACGATCGAGGCGAGCGTCTGGGGATCCCGCACGGTCGCGAAGCGGACCCCTCCCGCGCGGTCGGGGGCGGAGTGGTCGGGGGCGAAGCCGTAAACGCCCGGCCGGGCCAGCGAGTTGTACGCGTAGTGGTGCGCGAAGTAGTACGCGCCCGTGTCCAGCGCCGCCACGTAGTCCCCTTGGTCGAGCAGCGGGAGCGCGCGCCCCTCGGCCAGCAGGTCGCCCGCGAAACAGGCGGGCCCCGCCACGTCCTGCACCACCTCGGGCCCGCTCCTGGGCCGTCCCTTGGCGTCGTACGCCGCGATCCTCAGCGGCCACGACCCCGGCACGTACACCGTCCGCGTCGCCACCTGCACGCCCGCGTGTGTCACCGCGATCGGGCGCCCGCCCGCGCTCTTGGCGTACTCCACCCGCGCCACGATCGTGCCGTGCTTGGCCAGCAGCGACCGCCCGAACTCGGTGACCAGCCCGTACCGCCCGTCGAACAGCCCCGGCACCGCCTCCCTGAGCGCCCGCGCGTACTCGGCGTACGTCGGTGTCGTCACGTCGGAGGCGAAGTTCACCGGCAGCCCGCCGCCGATGTCGATCGTGTCGATCTGCGGCCGCCCGATCCGCCGGTTGATCTCCTCGGCGAGCGCGTACGTCTCCGCGACCCCCTGGGTCATCAGGGACAGCGGGATGCCCTGCGAGCCGGTGTGCGCGTGCAGCCGGGAGAGCCAGGGCCGGTCGAGGTAGGCGCGCACGACCCACTCGCGCGCCCCTTCGTCGCGCAGCGCCACCCCGAACTTCGAGGTCGCGGTGGCCGTGGAGGTCGCCCCGATGGAGCCGCCGCCGACCTGCGGGTTGACCCGGATGCCGAGCGGGGAGCGGCTGACCGCCATGGGGGCCCCTCCCATGCCTTTCGGGCTATGGGGGAGCATGAGGCCGTCGATGCGGTCCAGCTCCTGCGGGTTGTCCGCGTTGACGGCGATCCCCAGCGCCAGCGCCTCCCTGAGCTCGGAGGGCGTCTTGGCGGGCGAGTCCAGGACGGTCCGGTCCGGTGAGAGCCCCGCCGCCCGCGCGAGCGCCAGTTCGCCCGGGCTCGCCACCTCCGCGCCGATGCCCTCCTCGCGCAGCAGCCGCAGTACCGGCACCAGCGGGCTCGCCTTCACCGCGAACGCGTGCAGCACCGGCGTGCCCGGCGCGGTGACCCCGTCGAAGGCGGCGCGGAGTTCGGCCGCGGACTCCCGGATGCCGGTGACGTCGAGGAGTCCGACGACGGGGGTGTCCGGCCCCAGCAGGCCCTGCTCCACGGCCGCCCGCACCGCCTCGTCCCGGCGGGCGGCCCGCCCCTCGCCGGTGCTGCCGTACTCGTCCATCACGTCCCCGTCCATCACGTCCCCGTCCTGCTCGTCACCCGTGCCTCGGATGTCCAGCCAGCATCCCTGTCCGGAAACATTCCTCTCCTACCGAGGCTGACGCGAGAACGTATTGACTAGTTCTATTCAGGAAGTCAGGATGTGAATATCGACAGCAACAACCGGCACGCGGCCATCCGCAGCACAGTCCCCAGGAGGCAGACCATGTCAGGACCCCGCCCCGTCCGAGCGCCGCGCGGCACGGAACTGACCGCCCTGGGATGGCAGCAGGAAGCCGCCCTGCGGATGCTGCAGAACAACCTGGACCCCGAGGTCGCCGAACACCCCGACCAGCTCGTCGTCTACGGCGGCACCGGCAAGGCCGCCCGTGACTGGCGCTCCTTCGACGCCATGGTCCGCACCCTGCGCACCCTCAAGCAGGACGAGACCATGCTGGTCCAGTCCGGCCGTCCGGTCGGTGTCATGCAGACCCACGAGTGGGCCCCGCGCGTCCTGATCGCCAACTCCAACCTCGTCGGCGACTGGGCCAACTGGGAGGAGTTCCGCCGCCTGGAGGCCCTCGGCCTGACCATGTACGGCCAGATGACCGCCGGCTCCTGGATCTACATCGGCACCCAGGGCATCCTCCAGGGCACCTACGAGACCTTCTCCGCGGTCGCCGCCAAGAAGTTCGGCGGCACCCTGGCCGGGACGATCACCCTCACCGCCGGCCTCGGCGGCATGGGCGGCGCCCAGCCCCTCGCGGTCACCATGAACGACGGTGTCGCCATCTGCATCGACTGCGACCCGCGTGCCATCGAGCGGCGCATCGAGCACCGCTACCTGGACGTGAAGGCCGACAGCCTGGAGCACGCCCTCCAGCTCGCAGTCGAGGCCCGTGACGCCCGCCGCCCGCTCTCCATCGGCCTGCTGGGCAACGCCGCCGAGCTGCTCCCGCGCATGCTCGCCGAAGGCGCGCCCATCGACATCGTCACCGACCAGACCTCGGCCCACGACCCGCTGGCCTACCTGCCGACGGGCATCGCCTTCGAGGACATGGCCGACGCCGCCGCCAAGGACCCGGCGGGCTTCACCACCCGGGCCCGCGAGTCGATGGCCCGCCACGTCGAGGCCATGGTCGGCTTCATGGACGCCGGCGCCGAGGTCTTCGACTACGGCAACTCGATCCGGGGCGAGGCCCAGCTCGCCGGGTACGAGCGGGCGTTCGCCTTCCCCGGGTTCGTCCCCGCCTACATCCGGCCGCTGTTCTGCGAGGGCAAGGGCCCCTTCCGCTGGGCCGCGCTGTCGGGTGAGGCCTCCGACATCGCCAAGACCGACAAGGCGATCCTGGAGCTCTTCCCGGAGAACGAGTCCCTCGCGCGCTGGATCAAGATGGCCGGCGAGCGCGTCCACTTCCAGGGCCTGCCCGCCCGGATCTGCTGGCTCGGCTACGGCGAGCGCGACAAGGCCGGTGAGCGCTTCAACGACATGGTGGCGAGCGGAGAGCTGGCGGCACCGCTGGCGATCGGGCGGGACCACCTGGACGCCGGGTCCGTCGCCTCCCCCTACCGGGAGACCGAGGCCATGCTCGACGGGTCCGACGCGATCGCCGACTGGCCGCTGCTGAACGCCATGGTCAACGTGGCCTCGGGTGCGTCCTGGGTGTCCCTGCACCACGGCGGCGGCGTCGGCATGGGCCGGTCCATCCACGCCGGTCAGGTCACGGTGGCCGACGGCACGAAGCTGGGCGGCGAGAAGGTCCGGCGGGTACTGACGAACGACCCGGGCATGGGTGTCATCCGGCACGTGGACGCCGGGTACGACATCGCGGAGTCCGTCGCCGACGAGCGGGGCGTGCGGGTCCCGATGCGCGAGGGTGAGGACGCGTGACGGTGGGCACCGACTCCGGAACGGCTCAGCACCCCCGTACCTCCTCGTTCCAGGAGATGTGGCGCGAGCTGCTCCCCGTCGGCCGGCACCCCGGCTCGCGCGGCTATCGCCGGTTCGCCTGGACCGGGGCCGACGGCGAGTGCCGGGCCTGGTTCAGGGAGCAGGCCGAAGCCCGCGGACTGACCTACGAGGTCGACCGGAACGGCAACCAGTGGGCCTGGCTCGGGGACCCCGCGCAGGGGGACGCCGTCGTCACCGGGTCGCACCTCGACTCCGTACCCGACGGAGGCGCCTTCGACGGGCCCCTCGGAGTGGTGTCCTCCTTCGCCGCGCTCGACGAACTCCGGGCACGGCGGGCCGAGTTCACCAAGCCGCTCGCCCTCGTCAACTTCGGTGACGAGGAGGGGGCCCGGTTCGGGCTCGCCTGTGTCGGATCGCGGCTCACCGCCGGACAGCTCACCGCCGAGCAGGCACACCTGCTGACCGACGGGGAGGGGGTCACGCTCCCGCGCGCCATGGAGGCCGCCGGATACGACCCCGACGGCATCGGCGGCGACCCGGAGCGGCTCGCCCGCATCGGCGCCTTCGTCGAGCTGCACGTCGAGCAGGGCAGGGCGCTGGACCTCTCCGGCGACCGGGTCGGCATCGCCAGTGCCATCTGGCCGCACGGGCGCTGGCGGTTCGACTTCCGGGGCGAGGCCAACCATGCCGGCACCACCCGCCTCGTGGACCGGCGCGACCCCATGCTGTCGTACGCCGAGACCGTGCTCGCGGCCCGCCGGGAGGCCGAACTCGCCGGTGCCGTCGCTACCTTCGGCAAGATCGCCGTCGAGCCGAACGGCGTCAACGCCATCCCGTCCCTGGTGCGCGGCTGGCTCGACTCCCGCGCCGCCGACCAGGAGAGCCTCGACCAGGTGGTCGGCGGGATCGAGAAGGCGGCCCGGGAGTACGCCGACGCCCACGGCATCGCCCTCGACATCGTCCGGGAGTCCTTCACCCCCGTCGTCGAGTTCGACCACGCCCTGCGCGACGAACTCGCCCGCATCCTGGGCACCGGCACCGATCTCAAGGTGCCGGTCCTGGGAACCGGAGCGGGACACGACGCCGGGATCCTCTCCGGGCACATCCCGACCGCCATGCTGTTCGTGCGCAACCCCACCGGCGTCTCGCACTCCCCGGCGGAGTTCGCCGCCGAGGACGACTGCGTGGCCGGAGTCCTCGCGCTCGCCGACGTACTGGAAGGGCTGGCCTGCAGGTGACAGCGAAGACGTACTGGCTGGAGCACGCCTGGCTCGACACCCACGTCGAGCCGGGCGTGGCGCTGACGGTGTCGACCAGCGGCTCCGCCGCGGGGGCGGACGGCCGCGTCACCGCCGTCCGCACCGGCACCGAGGTCCCGCCCCCCGGCGCCGAGATCCTGCGCGGACTGACCCTCCCCGGGCTGGCGAACACCCACTCGCACGCCTTCCACCGGGCCCTGCGCGGCACCGTCCAGGTCGGCTCCGGGACCTTCTGGACCTGGCGCGAGGTCATGTACGCCACCGCCGACCGGCTCTCCCCGGACACCTACCGCGACCTCGCCCGTGCCGTGTACGCGGAGATGGCGCTGGCGGGGGTGACGGCCGTCGGAGAGTTCCACTACCTGCACCACGCCCCCGGCGGCACGCCCTACGCCGACCCCAACGCCATGGGCGAGGCGCTGATCGAGGCCGCCGCCGACGCCGGGGTCCGCATCACCCTCCTCGACACGGCCTATCTCTCCTCCGGCTTCGGACAGCGGCCCGACCATCACCAGCTGCGGTTCTCCGACGGCAGCGCCCAGGCCTGGGCCGAACGCTGTTCAGTTCTCAAGGACCGGGATCACGCGAGGATCGGTGCCGCCATCCACTCCGTACGGGCCGTGCCCGCCGGGCAGTTGGCGACCGTGGCCCGCTGGGCCGAGGAGCGGCGGGCCCCGCTCCACGTCCACCTGTCCGAGCAGACCGCCGAGAACGACGCGTGCCGTGCCGCCCACGGGTGCACGCCGACCGAACTGCTCGCCGAGCACGGCGTCCTCGGGCCGCGCACCACCGGCGTCCACAACACCCACCTCACCGACGAGGACATCGCCCTGATCGGCGGCAGCGGCACCGGCACCTGCATGTGCCCGACGACCGAACGGGACCTCGCCGACGGCATCGGACCGGCCGTGGCCCTCCAGAAGGCGGGGTCACCGCTCTCCCTCGGCTCCGACAGCCACGCCGTGATCGACCTGCTCGAAGAGGCACGCGCGATGGAGCTCAACGAGCGCCTGCGCACCCGCACCCGAGGTCACTGGACGGCCGCGGCCCTGCTGAGGGCGGCCTCCGCCGACGGCCACGCGGCCCTCGGCTGGGACGGCGCGGGCACCCTGGAGCCCGGCGCGCTCGCCGACTTCACCACCATCGCGCTCGACTCGGTCAGGACGGCAGGGCCGCCTCCGCGACTCGGGGCCGAGACGGCCGTATTCGCCGCGTCGGCAGCAGACGTGTCGCACACGGTCGTGGGAGGTCGGCACGTCGTGCGCGACGGGGTCCACACGCTGGTGCCGGATGTGCCGAAAGCCCTCGCGGACGCCGTCGCCGCGCTGCACGGATGACTCCGGGCCGCCCGCCGCCGCCCGCCCCCGAACCCGCCCCCACCGCCGACCAGGCCACCGAGGACGCCATGAGCAACGCGACGAACGTCAGCCCCGCCCACTCCGCGAGCACCGCCAGCACGCTCATCACCAACATCGCAGCCCTGGTCACCAACGACCCCTCCTCCGGTGACGGATCCCCCCTCGGACTGGTCCAGGACGCGGCGATCGCCATCGAGGGCAACCGCGTCGTGTGGACCGGTGATCAAAGCAAAGCACCCGCCACTGACAACCGGGTCGACGCGGGCGGCAGGGCGGTCCTACCGGGCTTCGTCGACTCCCACAGCCACCTCGTCTTCGCGGGCGACCGCACCCAGGAGTTCAACGCCCGCATGTCGGGGCGGGCCTACAGCGCGGGCGGCATCCGCACGACGGTCGCCGCCACGCGGGCGGCGAGCGACGAGGACCTCGAACGCAACCTCACCCGCTACCTCGCCGAGGCCCTCCGCCAGGGCACGACGACCTTCGAGACCAAGTCCGGCTACGGGCTTACCGTCGAGGACGAGGCGAGGGCCCTGCGCATCGCCGCCGCCCACACCGACGAGGTCACCTACCTCGGCGCCCACATCGTGTCGCCGGACCACGCCGACGACCCGGCGGGCTACGTCTCCCTCGTCACCGGCGAGATGCTCGACGCCTGCGCCCCGTACGCCCGTTGGATCGACGTCTTCTGCGAGAAGGGCGCCTTCGACGGCGACCAGGCCCGCGCGATCCTCACGGCAGGCAAGGCCAGGGGCCTGCACCCCCGCATCCACGCCAACCAGCTCTCCTACGGCCCCGGCGTGCAGCTCGCCGTGGAACTCGACGCGGCCAGCGCCGACCACTGCACCCACCTCACCTCCGAGGACGTGGACGCCCTGGCGAACAGCCGTACGGTCGCCACGCTGCTGCCCGGCGCCGAGTTCTCCACCCGCGCCGAGTGGCCGGACGCCCGCCGCCTCCTGGACGCCGGCGTCACCGTCGCCCTGTCCACGGACTGCAATCCGGGCTCCTCCTTCACCTCCTCCGTCCCCTTCTGCGTCGCCCTCGCGGTACGCGACATGGGGATGACCCCGGACGAGGCCGTCTGGTCGGCCACGGCGGGCGGGGCGGCCGCCCTCCGCCGCGAGGACATCGGCCGGCTGACTCCGGGCGCCTACGCCGACCTGATCCTCCTGGACGCCCCGAGCCATGTGCACCTGGCGTACCGGCCGGGGGTGCCGCTGGTCAGCGGGGTGTGGCGGCGCGGGATGCGCGTGGTCTGAGCCTCAGGAGGCCCCGGCCGGGGCCTCAGGAGGCCCCGGCCCGCCACCGCTGCTCCGCACCCCCGGTCAGCGGTTGCAGCGAGACACCGTCCCCGCCCCCGGGCGTCACCCCGGTCGCGATGGCGATCGCCGGGCGGATCACCCCGTCGGGGTCGACCGTGAAGCGCAGGTTGTCGCCGTGGTCGCCCTCGACCGAGTCGCAGGACCAGATGCCGAGGCCCTTGTCGACGTCGCCACGGCTGTCGAGACAGAAGTCGGGATCGGCGTACGACTGGAGGACACCGCGGGCGGAGTCGACGCGCCAGCGCTGGGAGTTAGCCGCGGTGCAGGGGGCCGTGACGACGTCCGTGCCCTCCGTGACGTCACCGGAGACGTCCAGGCAGCGGCCCGTGGAGACGTTGACCACCTGGGCGTAGGAGCCGCCCGGCGCACGGAACGGGGGCGGGCTCGTCCGGCGGGGCGGTGCCGAGCTCTTCGTGGGGGAGGGGGAGGGCGGTCTCGTCGTCGGGGTGGAGGAGGGCGAGGGCGAGACCGTCGTCGTCACCGTCACCTGCGGTGGGCCGGGCAGAACCACGCCCGCTGAACCCGAGGCCGAAGCCGAGGCCGACGCGCCCGTCGGAGAGTCACCTCCCTGTGACACCAGGAACAGCAGCAGCGGCGCCAGAGCCACCCCCAGCGCCGCCGAGGCCAGGACGAGCCGACGCGGTCGCGGCCAGGTGCCGGACGGCGCGCGGGACCCCGCCCGGGGACGTGCCTCGGGCTCGGCCGCGCCCCGCCCCACGTACGCCGTCCCGCCCCACGGCAGCAGTCCCTCCGCGAGGGCCGCCCGCGGGGTGTCCCGCAGCGCGCACAGCTCCTCGTGGGCCGCCGTGCAGTGCGGGCAGCGGGCCATGTGGGCGTACAGGTCGGCGCTGGCGCGGGGGCTGTCCGGGCGTACGGACTCCTCGATGAGGCGGCTGAAGTCCGCGCAGTGGGGGTCGTCCGAGGCAGCGAGGCGGAGCCTCAGACACGCCCGGGCCAGGGACTGCAGGGCGCCCTCCGTGCCGTAGACCACGTCCTCGCGGGTGAGGCCCAGGTGCTCGGCGGTGCGGTGCTCCGGTTCGGCCTCCACCAGGCGGTACCAGACGAGGCCCTGGGTGCGGGCCGGCAGGGACTCGAAGGCGGCGAGCATGGGCGGCACCGGGCCGCCGGGCCCGGCCGTGTTCAGAAGCAGCAGGACGCTCGGGTCCAGGCCCGCCGCCCGGTCGTCCCCGGCCCACGCCGCCGTCGACCGGGCCGTCAGCAGCAGAAGCCGGTGGCGCCACGGAACCCCGGGGTCGACCCCGCGCGCGGTCTCCCGGGCGGCGAGGGTGAAGGTCTGCGCGGCCAGCTGCCGGGCGGCGGACTCACCGGCCGTGCAGAGGCGGGCGTAGGCGAGCACCGAGGGCTGGTGGCGGGCGCGCAGCTCCAGCAGGGCGGCGTACGCCGTGGCCGTGTCGGTGCGCAGCAGCTCCGTGAGCCGGGCGTCGGACGCCCCGTCGGGGCGAGTCATGCGCACCCTCCTCCTGACGTACCGGCCAGTCTGTGAGGGACCATAGTGAGGGAAGTGAACCCTTGGGGAAAGGGTTTCTCCCAGTAACCATGAGGCGTCCGGAACGCACGGTGCCCGGTGTCCGACCGGACACCGGGCACACGCGCAGGTCAGTGGTGCCGACGCGTCACTCCTCGACGGTCAGGCCCTTGCGCAGCCGTACCAGAGTCCGCGACAGCAGCCGCGAGACATGCATCTGCGAGATCCCGAGCTCCTCGCCGATCTCCGACTGGGTCATGCCCGCGACGAAGCGCAGCGAGAGGATCTGGCGGTCCCGGGAGGGGAGCTCGGCGATCAGCGGCTTCAGGGACTCGACGTACTCGATGCCCTCGAGCCCGTGGTCCTCGTAACCGATCCGGTCGGCCAGCGCGCCCTCGGAGTCGTCCTCCTCCGGCTGGGCGTCCAGCGAGGCGGCGGTGTAGGCGTTGGACGCCGCCATGCCCTCGACGACCTCCTCCTTCGACAGCCCGAGGCGGTCGGCAAGTTCGGCCACGGTGGGGGCGCGGTCGAGCTTCTGGGCCAGTTCGTCACCGGCCTTGGCGAGGTCGAGCCGGAGCTCCTGGAGGCGGCGCGGCACCCGCACCGACCAGGACGTGTCGCGGAAGAACCGCTTGATCTCGCCCACGATGGTTGGCATCGCGAAGGTGGGGAACTCCACACCCCTGCTGAGTTCGAAGCGGTCGATCGCCTTGATCAGGCCGATGGTGCCGACCTGGATGATGTCCTCCATCGGCTCACTGCGGGAGCGGAACCGGGAGGCGGCGAACTTGACCAGGGCGAGGTTCAGTTCGACGAGCGTGTTGCGGACGTACGAGTACTCGTACGTGCCCTCCTCCAGCGACTCCAGCCGCGCGAAGAGGGTCTTGGAGAGGGCACGCGCGTCCATGGCCCCCACCTCTTCGAAGGGCGGGATGTCCGGAAGCCCGGCGAGCACGTCGCCTTCGTTGTCCTGCTCGATGGGATCCAGATGTTCCGGGGGGGATGCCGACGTCGCCTGATGGGTATGCGAGGCGTCGAGCCGGGATGACATGATGTCCTCCATCGTTCTCGGCATAAGGCTGCCGAAGCCAGTTCGTGCACTGCGGTGTGCGGCGCCTCCAAAGCCGGCCGTGTCGAGTTCGTGTCTCTACTAGCCCTACCCGGTTTCCCGACACGACCGCAAGTGTGATCTGTGCGGTTATGTCCGTTTGTGGCTGATTGTTCGGGTGTCGGAGGGTGTGGAGAAGGCGTAATGTTCGAGGGCGTCATCGGCAGTCACGACGTCGGGAGAGAGAGACGGCATGGACCGCGGGACGGTCGGCAGCGCACAGTCTGGCCGGCTTCTGGTTGAGGTGCGGCAAGAGGGCTCCAGTGCCGTCGTGACTCCAGCAGGTGAGTTGGATCACCACACGGCCGATTTGTTGCGTGAGCCACTCGAGGAGTGCCTCGCCAAGGGGAAGAGCCGGCTTGTCGTCGACTGCACACGGCTGGAGTTCTGTGACTCCACCGGACTGAATGTGCTGCTGGGGGCACGGCTGAAGGCCGAGGCGGCGGGAGGTGGCGTACATCTTGCGGGCATGCTGCCGGTCGTGGCACGCGTCTTCGAGATCACGGGGGCCGACGCGGTCTTCACCGTGCACGCCACGCTGGAGGAGGCCCTGGCCGGTGAGTCCGGCGACTGAGGCGGCGAGCCGGGTGGCGGCCTCCGGTGGTCCGCTCATGTCCCGTTCGTCCCCTCCGGCCGGTGTCCATCGGGTGTCACACCCCTTATGGCGGACATACGTCCCGAATGGAGGGGTGTTCTACCCCTCCGCCCGGGCAGGAGACATCCGTACTGACTGTTCGGTGAGCGACCACGCAGCGACGTTTTGAATCGTGAACCGGTGAATCGGTGAGGTGAAGCGCTGATGAGCACCACCCGGCCCTACTCGCCGGGCGACCGTGACCCGGAGCCCGACGTGGAGCCCGGCGGCGAAGCCGAGGTGCCGACGGGACGGCAGGTCCGTCGGCTGAGCTTCGAGGGGGAGAGCGGGGTCGTCCCGCTCGCGCGCGACTTCACCCGGCAGGCGTTGTACGCGTGGGGGTGGCTGCCGGCGGCGTCCGCGGACCAGCGGGCCGCTGCGGAGGACGTGCTGCTGGTCGTCTCCGAGCTGGTGACGAACGCCTGTCTGCACGCGGAGGGCCCGGACCAGCTGGGGATCTCCTGTGACAACAAGGTGATTCGGGTCGAGGTCTCGGACCGCGGTTCCGGACAGCCGGCGCCGCGCACCCCGCACCGGGCGGGACGGCCCGGCGGTCACGGCATGTTCATCGTGCAGCGGCTCTGCCTGGACTGGGGCGTCGTCAGAGCGCCCGGACTGACGGGCAAGACCGTGTGGGCGGAGCTCGGCGCACCCGCCTAGCAGCCGTCCTGCCCTCTTGCGCGGGTGTTCCCCGATGTCCCCGGGGGTTCTCCGGGGCTTCCCCGTGTGTCCCCACAGTTCCGACACTTACTTTCTCTTCCTTCCTCCGGTGCCCCGGCGTACCTTGACGGCCGATCTGATGTGCCGTCAGGAACGAGTAAGGGGAGCGGAACCGTGTCGTACCCGAAACGAACCGCCGCGCTCGCGTCCCTCGCGGCTCTGGCCGGCTCGGCGGTGCTGATGGCCGCCCCCGCTGCCCGTGCCGCGGTCGTGAACGTCAACTACCAGTGCAAGACGCCGATCGGGGACAAGAGCGCCGTCTCGCCCATCGACATCAAGGGCGTCAAGAGCGGCAGCGGATACAAGATCACCATGTCGTGGCAGAAGGGCGTCTCGTCCAGCCCGGTCGATCTCGGCAAGGGCGCGATGAACCCGAGCGCCACCATCAAACTGGGCGGCGCGGACAGCGGGACGATGAGTGTGACCGGCCCCGCCAACCAGGCGGTGGTTCCGGCCAACACCCCCATCAAGATCAATGACCTGACCGGGACGTACACCCCGAAGAAGTCCGGCAAGGTCACCTTCACCGCGGGCGTGCTCACCATCAAGGCGCTCGGTACGACCACCACCTGCACGCCGACCAGCAGCCCCGGCGCCTCGCTGACCCTGAACGTCACCGCCGCCTCGGGCTCCTCCGGCGGCACCCGGAGCGACAGCGGCAGCGATTCCGCCGACGCCCTCCCGCAGACCGGACCCGAGGACTCGGCGATCGCCCTCGGCACGCTCGGCGGCACGGTGCTGCTCGCGGGCGCCGCGGGCACGCTGTGGCTGACCCGGCGCAACCAGGCGGCCCGCGTGCGCCGCTGAGCGGCCCGGTTCGCTCTCGTACGACCGTTGGAGCCGCCCATGCCGTCCATGCTGCCCGTACCGTCCACGCCGCCCGTACCGTCCACACCGTCCGCCGGACAGTCCGGCGCGTCCTGCGGCGTGGTGGCGGGCCGATACGGCGTCGAAGGCGTCGGACGTGCGGATCCGGGCCCGAATCCGCGCCCGAACCCCCCTGTTCGCAAGCCGAGTTGACGGGAGCGACGACGTGAGCCCGAGCGGCAAGGCGCGGTGGGCGGCGATGGCGGCGGTGTTCGCGCTGCTGCTCGCGCCCTTGGCGGAGACGGCGGCAGCGGCGGACGGGCCGCGCGTGCAGCTGTCCAAGTCCCAGGCGGGGAGCGGCGGTTCGATCACCGTGAGCGGCAGCGGGTGGCGTGCGCGGGCGCTGCTGATGATCCTGGTCTGCGGACAGGCGGTGCCCTCGCGCGGGGTGCCGGGCGGCACCAACTCCTGTGCCAACGCGGACGGCCGGGCCGTCACGACCGACTCGAAGGGGCGGTTCAGCAAGAAGCTGCCCGTCGCCGAGCCGCCGGTGCCCTGTCCCTGCGTGGTGCACGTGGCCACGGTGACCGGGGCGAAGGCCGAGGCCGACGCGATCTTCCAGGTGGCCGGGCACGCCGTGGAACCGCTGCCCGCCGAGACGGACGGCGGGCGGCTGTCCGTCCTCACCGACACCCGGCTCGACGGCTCCGGGAGCCTGCTGACCTGGTTCGGGGCACCCCCGGCCCGCACCCTCGTCTTCACCGTCGGAAACCTCGGCACCTCCGCCGTCAAGAACCCGGTCTTCCAAGTCGGCACCGCACACGGCGTGTTCGCCCCGCAGTGGGAGGAGCAGCAGTGGCGCGGCACGATCCGGCCCGGCGGAAAGGCGCGGATCGAACTGCCCGTCGAGCTCACGGGCGGCGCGCACGGCGCGTACACGGTGTCGCTGAAGTACGGCGGCAAGGTGCTGGCCGAGCAGCCCTGGGGGGTGGGCCGGCCCTGGGGCGTGACCCTGTTCTGGGTGCTGGTCTGCCTGGTCGTGCCGGCGGCACTGTTCCGTATCGGCATGGCGGTGGTGGACCGGGTACGGCCACGGCCCGCCGGAGGCCTCCGGCACCGCGGCCTGCGGCTGCCCGAACTCGCCCTGCGCCTGCCGGGTTTCAAGCCCTCCACGGCCGCTCACGCGGCCCCTGTGACGTCCGCTCTGCCGTGGTTCACCCCGGACGCCGATCCGGGCGCGGCCGGTGCCCGGCTCTCCGCACCGCACGACGACAGCCCGACGAGTCCCACGACTCCCACCAGAGAGGGTTCCACGTGAGCAAGCGAAGGAGAGTCCCACCGGCCGGCGGGCCGAGAAGAGCGGGCGCGGCCGGTGCGGCGCTGGTGCTGACCGGAGCGGGCGTGGTGCTCGGCCTCGCAGCCGGGCCCGCCCAGGCCGCGGAGGTGTCGTTCGCGACCCGGTGCGTGCCGCCCGCCGGCGTCGGCCTCGACCCCGTCAACGGCACCACCAAGGTCGAGATCACCGCGCCGGCCACCGCGAAGGTGGGCGACGAGATCGACGTGGTGTGGAAGTTCACCCAGGCCGCTTCCAAGAACCCGAACATCATCGATCTGCCGGCCAACTCGGTCCAGCCGACCGGCACGCTGAAGGCGTCCGGCGCGCAGAGCGCCGACCTCGCGATGACCGGTCCGCGCGAGAACCCGGCCATCCCCAAGGGCGGCGACATGGTGCTGTCCGACATGAAGGGCACGCTGAAGCTGACGGCGGCCGGGAAGGTGACGCTGACGCCGGGTGCCTACACGGTGAACGCGATGGGGACGAACACGGTGTGCACGCCGACGGAGACGGTGCCGGCGGCGGGGACGATCGACGTGGCGGCGGGGGACGGTTCACCGACACCGACACCGACGCCGGATCCGACGGACACCGCCACCCCCACCCCCACCCCGACCGACACGGCCACGGCGACCCCGAGCGCCACGTCCTCCGACGACGGCCAGACCGACTTCACCGGCAAGGCGGTCGACATCCCCTACACCTGCCAGTCGCCCCTCGGTGAGAAGAAGGCCACCTCCACGATCCAGATCAACGCCAAGAAGAACGGCGGCAGTTACGGCGTGACCGTGCAGTTCAAGAACTCCCCGATGGACAGCCCCGCCGACATCCCCGCGGACTCGGTCAAGCCCTCCATGGAGGTGGTTCTGGGCGGCGCCGACACGGGCTCGGTCCATGTCGAGGGTCCCACCAACTCCGCGGCCATCAAGTCGGGCGACCCGATAGAGATCCCGGACATGACGGGCACGTACAAGCCGGGCGCGACCGGTGAGTCGACGCTGTCGCCGGGCGTCCTGACGATCAAGGCCCTGGGGACGACCACGACCTGCACGCCGGACAAGACGGAGGTCTCCCTGACCCTGACGACGGAGGAGCAGGAGGGCGGCGCGTCCGGCGGCACCTCGGGTTCGGGTGGCACCGGCGGCTCCTCGACCGGCGGCGGCCTGGCGGCGACCGGCGCGGACGGCCACGCGGCCCTGAAGGCACTGGGCCTGGTGGCGGGCACGGCGGTGCTGCTGGGAACGGCCGTGTTCACGTTCCTGCCCGGGAGGCGGACCAGGTAACGCACCTCAGGGGCGCGGGGAACCGCGCACGGCACAGGAAACGACGGGGCTGTTGAAACCCAGGCGAGCTCCAACAGCCCCGTCGGCTCAGACCCGCGTCAGCGAACGTCACCCATCAGCGACTTCACCTTCCGCCGGTACATCCACACCGCGAACCCGGCGAGCGCCGCGAGCGCCGCCTCCCCGAACACCGCGGGCGTCCCGCTGAGGTCGGCCCCGGCGATCGCCGGGTTGGACAGCAGACCGGTGATCGAGTCGCCTGCGGTGACCGCGAGGAACCAGACACCCATCATCTGCGAGGCGTACTTCGCGGGAGCCATCTTCGTCGTCACCGACAGGCCCACCGGGGAGAGGCACAGCTCACCCACGGTCTGGATGAAGTAGATGCCCACCAGCCACATAGGGCTGACCGCGGTGCCGTTCGCCGCCATCGCGATCGGGATCAGGAAGAAGAAGAACGAGACACCGACCAGGACCAGGCCCATCGAGAACTTCACGATGGTGCTGGGCTCCTTGCCCTTGCGGTTCAGCCACACCCACAGCCAGGCGAAGACCGGGGCCAGCGCCATGATGAACAGCGGGTTCAGCGACTGGTACCAGGAGGTCGGGAAGTCGAAGCCGAGCAGGGAGTCCGCCGTCTTCTGGTCGTTCGAGCCGAACGCCTGGACCGTGGACGCGCCCTGGTCGTAGATCATCCAGAACACGGCGGCCGCGACGAAGAACCAGATGTAGCCGGACATCTTCGACTGCTCGGTGGCCGTGAGTTCCTTGTCCCGCTTGATGCGCAGCAGCACACCCGCCGGGACGACCAGACCGATGACGGTGAGCGGGATCATCGCCCAGTTCAGCGTGAAGTGACCGGTGAAGCCGACGACGCCGTAGAAGACGGTCGCGGCGATCAGCCAGAACAGGCCCTTGCGCAGCCAGGCCGCGCGCTCCTCGGCCGCCAGCGGCTTCGGGACGACGTTGCTGACCGGGCTCAGGTTACGGGTGCCGAGCAGGAACGCGGCCAGACCGATGGCCATGCCGACCGCGGCCATACCGAAGCCGAGGTGCCAGCTGACCTCCTGGCCGACGGTGCCGATGGCCAGCGGGGCGAAGAAGGCACCGGCGTTGATGCCCATGTAGAAGATCGTGAAGCCGCCGTCGCGGCGCGGGTCGTCCGGGCCGTCGTAGAGGTGGCCGACCATCGTGGAGATGTTGGCCTTGAGCAGACCGGAACCGGCCGCGACGAGCGCGAGGCCCGCGAAGAACGGCGCCTGGCCGCCGGGCACTGCCAGCGTGAGGTGGCCGGCCATGATCGTGACGGCGGCGATGGCCACCGTCTTGCGGGGACCCCAGACGCGGTCTCCGAGCCAGCCGCCGGGCATGGCGAGCAGATAGACCATCGCCGAGTAGACGGAGACGATCACGGTGGTGGTCGCCAGGTCCATCGCGAGGCCGCCGCCCAGGCTGCCCTTGCCGGCGTCGGGGCCGCCGGAGAGCAGGTAGACGGTGAGCAGGGCCTTCATCCCGTAGTAGGAGAACCTCTCCCACATCTCGGTCATGAAGAGTGTGGCCAGTCCGCGGGGGTGGCCGAAGAAGGCTTTGTCGGAACCGGGGGTGCCCGGAGTCACCGAGTCCTTCGTCAGGCTGGACGCCATGGTCGTTCCTTGCTGGTGGGGATTACCGCACACAAAAGAGACCTTCAGCGACGGATGCGCGCCAAAGGTCCCCACGATGCGACAGGCATTGATTCACCATACGACAGGATACGGACGGAAATGGAAGGACTTGAGAGCTGAATCACAGGTGACCGAGGAACCGTACACCCGGTTTCTAAGGTCCTTACCGGATCGGCACCGCACGGTCACAGGTTCACACCACATCCATGAAAGGTAAGAACCACTGGGTGGTGATCACACCCCAGCATCTGTCAGGAGCGGTCTACCATCAGCTCATGACCCGTGTACTGCTCGCCGAGGACGATGCGTCCATTTCGGAGCCGCTGGCCCGCGCCCTGCGCCGGGAAGGGTACGAGGTCGAGGTGCGTGAGGACGGCCCCACCGCACTCGACGCCGGAATGCAGGGCGGCATCGACCTGGTCGTCCTCGACCTGGGTCTGCCCGGCATGGACGGCCTCGAGGTGGCCCGCCGACTGCGCGCCGAGGGCCACGCCGTACCGATCCTCATCCTGACCGCGCGTGCCGACGAGGTGGACACCGTCGTCGGGCTCGACGCGGGCGCCGACGACTACGTGACCAAGCCCTTCCGGCTCGCCGAGCTGCTCGCCCGGGTCCGGGCCCTGCTGCGGCGCGGGGCGGCCGAGCCGGCGCAGCCGCCGGCCACCCACGGGGTGCGGATCGACGTCGAGTCGCACCGGGCCTGGATGGGCGACGAGGAACTCCAGCTCACGGCGAAGGAGTTCGACCTGCTGCGGGTGCTGGTACGGGACGCCGGACGGGTGGTGACCCGGGACCAGTTGATGCGCGAGGTCTGGGACACCACGTGGTGGTCGTCGACCAAGACGCTCGACATGCACATCTCGTGGCTCCGCAAGAAGCTCGGGGACGACGCGGCCAACCCGCGGTACATCGCGACGGTACGAGGCGTGGGCTTCCGCTTCGAGAAGAGCTGAACCCCGGGTACCCGTCGGGGTATCCGCCTGGCAGGTAAGAGGACATGCGCCGTCGACTGATCCAGTCCACGCTCGCCGTGGTGCTCGTGGTGATCGCCGTCTTCGGCGTCTCCCTCGTCATCGTCGAGACCCGCACCATCAGCAACAGTGCCCAGGAGCGGGTCGACTCCGAGGCGATCCGGCTGGCCGGGATCGTGGACAGCCGGCTGTTCGCCGCGGAGGACGTGACCGGGGAGATCCTGCGCGACCAGGTCGCGCAGGAACGGTACGCCGTGATCCGGATCCCCGGGAAGGACCCGATCGAGGTCGGCTCCAGGCTGTCGGGGCAGGTCATCAGCTCCACGCAGCGGGGCGAGGAGGGCGAGACGGTCACCGTGCAGGAGCCGCGCTCCTCGGTGACCCGCGAGGTCGGCCGTACGCTCCTGATCATCGGCCTGGTGGCGCTGCTCGCGGTGATCGCCGCGGTGCTGCTGGCGATCCGCCAGGCCAACAAGCTGGCCTCGCCGCTGACCGACCTCGCCGAGACCGCGGAACGTCTCGGCTCGGGCGACCCGCGGCCCCGGCACAAGCGGTACGGCGTCCCCGAGCTGGACCGGGTCGCCGACGTCCTGGACTCCTCCGCCGAGCGGATCGCCCGCATGCTGACGGCGGAGCGGCGCCTGGCCGCCGACGCCTCCCACCAGCTCCGCACACCCCTGACGGCCCTGTCCATGCGCCTGGAGGAGATCACCCTCACCGACGACCCGGACACGGTGAAGGAGGAGGCGAACGTCGCGCTGACCCAGGTGGAGCGGCTGACGGACGTGGTCGAGCGGCTGCTGACGAACTCCCGTGACCCCCGGGCCGGCAACGCGGTCACCTTCGACCTCGACGAGGTCATCCAGCAGCAGCTCGCCGAGTGGCGGCCCGCGTACCGCAGTGCCGGCCGGGCGATCGTGAGCTCGGGCAAACGCCATCTCACGGCCGTCGGTACCCCGGGCGCGGTGGCCCAGGTGCTGGCCGCGCTGATCGAGAACTCCCTTATGCACGGCGGCGGCACGGTGGCGCTGCGCACCCGCGTCACCGGCAATCAGGCCGTCATCGAGGTCACCGACGAGGGCCCCGGCGTTCCCGCCGACCTGGGCGCCCGCATCTTCGAGCGCACGATCAGCGGCCGCAACTCCACGGGCATCGGTCTCGCGGTGGCCCGAGACCTGGCGGAGGCCGACGGCGGCCGCCTGGAGATGCTCCAGGCCCAGCCCCCGGTCTTCGGCCTGTTCCTCTCCCGCACCCCGCTGAAGTCGGCGCTGCTGGACGAGGACGAGCCGACGGTGCGGTGAGCTGCGCGGGGGCCTCCGGCGGTTGAGCGGGTTCGGGTGCGGGTTCGGTGGGGGCGGGCGTTGTGCGCAGTTCCCCGCGCCCCTGAGTGCCTGCGGCGGCCTGTTTCGGTCCGGTGGGGGCTGGTGTAGCGCCTGCGGTTCGTCCTGGGTCGGCGCCGGGGTGGGGGGTGTCCGTAGTCAGAGGACTCGCTGACGGGGGCGGCCCTTGCGGGTGGCGGCCTGCTCGGCCTCCTCCAGGAAGGACTCCGCGCTCGCCACCGCCTCGCGGGCGGGGAGGGCCTTGAAGACCCAGCTGCGGTAGGACCAGAAGCGGAAGAGGGTCGCGATGCCGATGCCGACGAACTTGAAGATGTTGCTCTGCAGCGGGCTGTCCCAGCCGAAGCCGTAGGTCGCCGCGTACAGGATGCCGTTCTCGATGACCAGGCCGACCACGCTGAACAGCAGGAACAGGGTCAGTTCCTTCGTACGGCCGCTCTTGTCGCGGTCGCGGTACGTGAAGTAACGGAACCCTATGTAGTTGAAGACGATCGACACGACCGTGGCGACGACACTCGCCCGGACCACCGGAAGGTCGGTGAGATGCCGCACCACGTTGAAGACGACCAGGTTGACGAGGAGCCCCGCTCCGCCCACCGCACCGAATTTGGCGACCTCGCGAACGATCCTTCGCAACCCTGAGGAACCATGTCCCATGGTTGTACAGTCCCCCAGTCGGGTCGGTCAGTCGAGTGATTCCGTCAACTCAGCCATGCTAACCACCCCCCTCGCCTGTTGCCTGTGGATGAACTCACACCCAGGGAAACAACCTGGTAAGAGGACCGGTGAAAGGCGCGGGATTCGGCCGCCGTGGCTCGACCGATACCCTGGGGTCGTGACGTTCCCGGTAGTCGGCATGGTCGGCGGGGGCCAGCTCGCGCGTATGACACACGAGGCAGGCATCCCGCTCGGCATCAGGTTCAAGCTTCTCAGTGACACCCCTCAGGATTCCGCGGCGCAAGTGGTGAGCGACGTCGTCATCGGCGACTATCGCGACCTCGAGACGCTGCGCGAGTTCGCGCGCGGGTGCGATGTGATCACCTTCGATCACGAACACGTACCCACCGAGCACCTCAGAGCCCTGGAGGCGGACGGCATCCCCGTGCGCCCCGGCCCCGACGCGCTCGTGCACGCCCAGGACAAGGGCGTGATGCGCGCGCGGCTCGACGCGATCGGCGTCCCGTGCCCACGGCACCGGATCGTCAGCGATCCCGAGGACGTGGCGGCCTTCGCGGCGGAGGGTGACGGCTTCCCCGTCGTCCTCAAGACCGTCCGCGGCGGCTACGACGGCAAGGGCGTGTGGGTCGTGGACTCCGCCGAGGAGGCCGCCGACCCGTTCCGGGCCGGCGTCCCGGTCCTCGCCGAGGAGAAGGTCGACTACGTCCGCGAGCTCGCCGCCAACGTCGTACGGTCGCCGCACGGCCAGGCCGTCGCCTACCCGGTCGTCGAGTCCCAGCAGGTCAACGGCGTCTGCGACACCGTGATCGCCCCGGCCCCTGACCTGGACCGGACCCTCGCCCTCAAGGCCGAGGAACTGGCCCTCAACATCGCCAAGGAACTGGACGTCGTCGGCCACCTCGCCGTCGAGCTGTTCCAGACCCGCGACGGCCGCATCCTCGTCAACGAGCTCGCGATGCGCCCGCACAACTCGGGCCACTGGTCGATGGACGGCGCGATCACCTCCCAGTTCGCCAACCACGTCCGGGCCGTCCTCGACCTCCCGCTCGGTGACCCGCGCCCCCGCGCGAAGTGGACCGTCATGGTCAACGTCCTCGGCGGCGACTTCCCCGACATGTACTCCGCGTACCTGCACTGCATGGCCCGCGACCCCAAGCTGAAGATCCACATGTACGGCAAGGACGTGAAGCCCGGACGCAAGGTGGGCCACGTCAACACCTACGGCGACGACCTGGACGACGTTCTCGAACGCGCACGTCACGCTGCCGGTTACCTGAGAGGGACCATCACAGAATGAGCCCCGTTGTAGGCATCGTCATGGGGTCGGACTCCGACTGGCCCGTCATGGAGGCCGCCGCGCAGGCCCTCGACGAGTTCGAGATCGAGTACGAGGTCGACGTCGTCTCCGCGCACCGCATGCCGCGCGAGATGATCGCGTACGGCGAGCAGGCGGCCGAGCGGGGCCTGAAGGCGATCATCGCGGGAGCCGGAGGAGCCGCCCACCTCCCCGGCATGCTCGCCTCCGTCACCCCCCTCCCGGTGATCGGGGTCCCGGTCCCGCTGAAGTACCTCGACGGCATGGACTCGCTGCTGTCGATCGTGCAGATGCCGGCCGGCGTCCCCGTCGCGACCGTCTCCGTCGGCGGCGCCCGCAACGCAGGTCTGCTCGCGGCCCGCATCCTCGCCGCGCACGACGAGGAACTCCTCGGCCGGATGCGGGAGTTCCAGCAGGAGCTCAACGACCAGGCCACCGAGAAGGGCAAGCGCCTGCGGTCCAAGGTCGAGGGCTCCAACGGCTTCGGCTTCGGCAAGTGACGGCCACGGGACAGCTGGAGAGCGCCCGGGAACTCCTGCGCGAGTTCCCGGTCGTCGACGGCCACAACGACCTCCCCTGGGCGCTGCGCGAACAGGTCCGCTACGACCTCGACGCCCGTGACATCGCCACGGACCAGTCGGCCCACCTGCACACCGACCTGGCGCGCCTGCGGGCCGGCGGGGTCGGGGCGCAGTACTGGTCGGTGTACGTCCGCTCGGACCTGCCCGACGCGGTACCGGCGACGCTGGAACAGATCGACTGCGTACGGCAGTTGATCGCGCGGTACCCGGCACAGCTGCGGGCCGCGCTCACCGCCGCGGACATGGAGGCGGCGCGCGCGGAAGGCCGTATCGCCTCGCTCATGGGCGCCGAGGGCGGCCACTCCATCGCCAACTCCCTCGCCACACTTCGCGCGTTGTACGCGCTCGGTGTGCGCTACATGACCCTCACCCACAACGACAACGTGGACTGGGCGGACTCGGCGACGGACGAACCCGGCGTCGGGGGGCTGTCGGCGTTCGGCCGTGCGGTGGTCCGGGAGATGAACCGCGAGGGCATGCTCGTGGACCTCTCGCACGTGGCGGCGACGACCATGCGGGACGCGCTGGACGTGAGCGAGGCGCCGGTGATCTTCTCGCACTCCTCCTCGCGAGCCGTGTGCGACCACCCGCGCAACGTCCCGGACGACGTCCTGGAGCGCCTGCCGTCCAACGGGGGCATGGCGATGGTGACCTTCGTGCCGAAGTTCGTCCTCCAGGCCGCCGTCGACTGGACGGCCGCCGCCGACGAGAACATGCGCGAGCACGGCTTCCACCACCTCGCGACCACTCCCGAGGCGATGAAGGTGCACCGCGCCTTCGAGGAGCGCACCCCGCGCCCCGTGGCCACGGTCTCGACGGTCGCCGACCACCTGGACCACATGCGCGAGGTGGCCGGCGTGGACCACATCGGCATCGGCGGCGACTACGACGGCACGGCCTTCACCCCGGACGGCCTGAACGACGTCTCCGGCTACCCGAACCTCATGGCCGAACTCCTGGACCGCGGCTGGTCCCGCCCCGACCTCGCCAAGCTGACCTGGCAGAACGCGGTACGCGTGCTGGGCGCGGCGGAGGACGTGGCCCGGGAGCTCCGGTCGACGCGGGGGCCGTCCAACGCGACCCTCTCCGAGCTCGACGGCTGACCCGCCCGGGGCACCTTCGGCCTGGTGGTCGGGGTGGCGCACGGCACCCGAACCGCCGTACCCCCGAACGCCCCGCCCACCAGGAAGGCCCCCGCGCTCCGTGCGACGGTGACCGTACGGCGATCAGGAAGATCACGACGTATGGAGCCCGTCATGGCAGACCTCCAGGACGAACTGCATCCCCCGGCCGAGGTGGGAGAGCTGCCCCAGCTCCTCGGGGCCGTGCCGGAGCTGTGCGCGCCGGGCTCCGACCAGGCCGCCGGGCTGCTGGAGCGCGCCCGTGCCCTCCTCGCGGAGCACCCCGTCGCCGACGGTTACAGCGGGCTGCCCTGGGCTCTGAGGCACCTGCCCTGGTTCGACCTGGAGGTCGGTGAGAGCGCGGTGGACACGGATGTGCCGAGGCTCAGGGAGGGGCACGTGGGCGCTCTGATGTGGTCGCTGCACCTGCCCGAGGGGCTCGACGGGGACCGTGCCGTCGGCGCCACCCTGGAACAGCTCGACCTGGTGAAGACCGTCGTACGCAACCACCCCGAGGGCCTGCGCCTGGCCCGCACCGCGGGACAGGCCACCGACGCCCGCAACTGCGGCCGTGCCGCCGTCCTGCTCGGCCCCGCGGGCGCCGCCGCCCTCGGCGACTCGCTCGGCATCCTGCGCTCCCTGCACGCCCTCGGCCTGCGCGCCCTCACCCTGACCGGGGTGTCCTGGGCGAGCGCGGCGGGGCTCACCCGGTTCGGCGAGGAGGTGCTGCGCGAGATGAACCGGCTCGGAGTCCTCGCCGACCTCTCCGGCGCCTCCGACGCGACCGTCCGGCGCACCCTGGCCGTGTCCAAGGCGCCGGTGCTCTGCAGCCGCTCCGCCGCCCGCGCCCTGCGGCCCCATCCGGCCAACCTCCCCGACGACCTGCTCGCCGAGCTGGGCGCCGCCAAGGGCCTGTGCATGGTGCCGCTGACCGCCGAGCAGACCGGCCCGACGGTCCGGGACGTCGCCGACCACCTCGACCATGTGCGCGCGGTGGCGGGCGCCGAATGCGTGGGCCTGTCCGGCACCTACGACGCCGGCACCGCCCACCCGCAGGAGCTGGGCGACGCCTCCTGCTACCCGCACCTCGTCGCCGAGCTGCTGCGCCGGGGCTGGGACGAGGCCGACATCGCGCTGCTGACCTGGGGCAATGTCCAGCGGTTGCTGCGCGAGTCCGACTTCACCGCACGGGCGGCGCAGCAGCGGCGCGAGCCGTCCACGGCGAAGATCGCCCAGCTCGACGGATAGCCGGGTCGACGGGCGGCGCGGTGCGGGATCGGTCCGGCGGCGACGTGTGACGGCCAGGGCCGGGCGGAGGGCCATGGCGCGGTGTGGGACCGGTCCTGCGGAGGCGGGCTCGACGGATAGCCGGGTCGACGGGCGGCGCGGTGCGGACCGGTCCGGCGGCGGCGGGATCGCCTGGCCGGGCGGATGGCTCGCGTGGCCGTACGGGACCGGTCCGGCACGGGCGTCGGTCGGGGTCGGTGGCCGGCCGACGGGTCGGCGCTACAGCGGGTCGATCCGGCACAGGCAGAAGGGGTGGCCCGCCGGGTCCGCGTAGACCCGGAAGTCCTCCTTGTCCTCGGCGTGCAGCAGCCGCGCGCCCAGCTCCAGCACCTTGGCCTCGGCCGCGTCGATCTCCTCCCACGTGGTCCCGCCGTCGAAGTCGAGGTGGAACTGCTGGGAGTTGCGGTCCGCCCGCGGCCACTCCGGCGGAGTGAGCCCCGGGGCGCTCTGGAAGGCCAGCCGGGGACCGGCCGGGACTCGCAGGACCACCCAGTCCGGGTCGTCGTCCTCCGGGGTGCCGCCCACGATCCCGGCGTAGAAACGGGCGAGCGCCCGGGGGTCGGGGCAGTCGATCACGACGGAACGGAAACGTGCGACAGTCACGAGAGGTCCTCCTGGTTCGACCGGCGGTTCAGCAGGCGCAGAGGCAGAACGGGTGCCCCGCCGGGTCCGCGTACACACGGAAGGTGCGGGAGCGGTCCTCGGTGTCCAGCGGCTTCGCCCCGAGCGCCAGCACCTCCTTCTCGGCCGCGTCCAGGTCCGGGACGGTCAGGTCGAGGTGGAACTGCTGCGAGGCGTCGGGGGCGGGCCACTTCGGCGGTACGAAACCGGGGGCGGCCTGGAAGGCCAGCGACGGTCCGCCGGGGGTCCTCAGGTCCACCCAGTCCCCCTCGCCCTCGACGGTGCCGCCGAGGACACCGGCGTAGAAACCGGCGAGCGCGCCGGGGTCGGGACAGTCCAGTACGACGGCTCCGAGTTCGGCGATGGCCATGCTTCCTCCTTGAAGCGGGGGTTACCTGTAGAGGCGGGTAACCAGTAACGGTTACCGCATGCTCCCGCATCGGGGGTAACGTCGCAAGGGAATTCCCTAGCTAGGTAGCGTGCAGCCATGAGTGAGCGATCGCCCGCGCCCGGGGGGCTGGCCCTGGTCGAGTCCCTGGTCAACACGGTGGACCTGGAGTCGGGCGCCGATTCGCTGGACACGGCGGAGGGCCGGGCGCGCGTCGGGATCACCGAGGGGGAGCTGGCGCAGGCGCGTGAGCTGCGGGAGTCCCTGCGGGTCGCTCTGCTGGCGCACGCCGGGCATCCGCCGCATCGGGCGGTGACACCGCTGGGGGAGTTGCTGGCGGCGGCGCCCCTGTTCCTGACCGTGGCCGCGGCGGACGGCTCGGCCGCCCTCGCCCCCGTCGACGCCCGGCCCCTGCTCTCCCGCGTCGCCGCCGCCGTCGCCGAGTCGCTGGTCGCGGGGACGTGGCTCCGCCTGAAGGCCTGCGAGGCCGTGGACTGCCACTGGGCGTACTACGACCGGAGTCCGGCGGGGCGGGGGCGGTGGTGCTCTATGCAGGTGTGCGGGGCGCGGGCGAAGATGCGGCGCTACCGGGCCAAGGGGTGAGTTCTGCCGTCAGGACTCCTCCCTCCGCGCCTGGGACGTCCTGGAGCCGACCAGCAGGAGGCACAGGACCGCCACCCCGGCCACCAGGCCGGCCAGGACCAGCAGCGGGTCCAGGGGGCGGCCCGTCGAGGCTGCCGTCTGGGTCACGGGCTGCTGTGTCACCTGGGGTGCCGCCTGCTGCGCCGTCTGCGGTACGGCCGCCTCGGATGCCGTGGGCGACGGGGACGCGGACGGCATCGTCATCGCCGGTGCCGAGTGCGCGGTGTGCGACGGGGCCCGGGCCGGTGTCGTGTGCGCGTGCTCTCCCGGTGCCGCCGAGGTCCTGGCCGGAGCCGGTGCCGGTGCCGCCCGGACCGTGATCCCCGCCGTCATGTCCGGGTGGACCGTGCAGACGTAGCCGTAGGAACCGGCCGTGGCGAAGGTGAAGCTCCAGCTCTGGCCCTTGTTCAGCATGGGGGAGTGGATCGAGAGCGGGCCGGAGGTGGTCTTCACGTCGTGCGGGGCCGTGTCGTAGTTGGTCCACGTCACCGTGGAACCGGCGGGCACGCTCAAGGACGCCGGCGCGAAGGCGTACCCCTTCATGGCCACCGAGTAGCTCGCCGCCGACGCCTGTCCCGACGGCAGCAGCCACACGGCGAGGAGGGCGAGCGCCGCCGCGGCCCGCAGCAGCCCCCTCATGCGAACTCCGCCGCGACGAGCAGCCGAAGACGCGTGGCCGGCAGCCGCCACGGCAGCCGGAATCCGGTTGCCCGGCGCAGCAGCCGGTAGGACAGCCGGGCCGTGCCCACGACGAGCATCCGGTCCTCGGCGCGGTCGAGCACGCGCATCCGCAGCAGGACGGGGAAGGCGATGTCGTCGAGGGCGAGGTCGGCGGTGAGCTGGAGGCGGTCGCCGGGCAGGTCCTCGGCCCGCTCGGAGGTGAGCACGGCCCGCAGCTCGCTGTCGTCGAACTCGAAGCGGAACGCGGGGTCATGGGCGTCCGGGGATGTCTCCAGCGACGCTCCGGCGAGGGGTATCCGCCGCCGCCGTACCGGCAAAGGCCCGTACCAGGCGGTGAGTTCGGCGAGCGAGCGGCCGGGGGCCACGGTGAGCCGGCGGGGCGGAGGAACGGTGGGCAGGGTGACGGTTGTCATCCCGAACTCCTTGGAAAGCGGTTCCCGAAATGTGGTGAGGGTGTGGAGAATGGCGGTGGACGCCGTTCCGGCCGGCTGAGCCCCGGCCGGAACGGCGTCCACCCATGCATGTCAGCAGCTGGTGGTGAGGAAGTCCGTGGTGGGCGTGAGCAGGTGCTCGGCCCAGACGGTGTGCATCTTCACGTAGGCGTCGGGGTTCAGCAGATCGGAGACCTGCTGTCCGAGCGACTCCTCCAGGTGCGCGGAGTTGATGTGGGCCAGCAGCACGCTGAGCGTGCTGTCGAGCACCGTCCCGCCGTCGTTGACGGCCGGCTTGAGGATGCTCTCGATCCACACCGTGTGCATCTTGATGTACGAGTCCAGCGCCAGCGCGTCCTGCACCTGCTGGCCGGGCGACTCCTCCAGGTGCGCCGAGTAGAGGTGCCGGAGGATCGGCAGCAGCTCATTGCGGATGCTGGTGCACTGCTCGCCGCCACCGCTGGTGGGCGTGGCCGTCGGCGTCGACGTCGGCATCGGCATGCCGGGTGACGTGGGGGTCGCCGTCGGCGTGGCCGTGGGGCCCGTCGTCGGGGTCGCCGTAGGTGCCGTCGAGGTGGGCGTCGGCGTGGGCGTCGTACCGCCGCCGCCACCGCCGGAGGCCGCCACCACCTTCACGGACGACACCATGTCCGGGTGCACCGCGCAGTAGTACTCGTAGGTGCCGACCTTGGTGAAGGTGTACGACCACGAGTCGCCCTTCTGCAGGGTCCCCGAGTCGAAGGCCACCGGGGCCTTCGTCGTGGTCACCGTGTGCGGCGCGCTGTCGTGGTTGGTCCACCGGACCGTCTGGCCCACCTCGACGACGAGCTGCTTGCCGTCGCCGAACTTGTAACCCGTGATGTCGACCTGGTAGTCGGGGGTGGCGGCGGCCTTCATGGCGGCAGCGGCGGCAGCGGGCGCCTGAGCCGCGCCCGCGGCCTGCTGCGAGGCCGCCGTGGAACCCGTGGCCGCGCTCAGCAGCCCGAGACTGAGCACGGCGGCGAGGGCCGCGCCGAGGCCGGCGAACAGCAGGGACCGGTTCCCGGTCGGCGACTTGCTTCGCCGGCCGGCGGTCTCGTCTTTGCTTCTCACTGCAACTCCTTTTGCTTTTGCGGGTGTTCAGCGGCCGGGGTCGGCCGTGACCAGCAGACTCGTCACGGCGAGCACGACGAGGACCAGCCCCGTCTCGGCCGCGACCGAGTAACCGAAGGGCCGCACGGTGGCGGCGTCGCCGCGCAACAGCACGGCGAGATCGAGACGGGTGCGCACCCACTGGCGGCTCGCGTACGCGGCGAGCAGGACGCACCCGAGGACGGCTGTCTTGACGAGCAGCAGATGCCCGTAGGAGGTGTGCAGGAGGCCGTCGAAGGACCCCACCACCTGCCATGCGAGCACCAGCCCGGCGCCGACGATGCCCGTGACGCTCAGCGCCGCGAGCCGCGCGTAGCCCGGCACCACCTCGGCCAGCTCCGCGGGCCGCCGGCGCGGCAGCACCGCCAGCGCGAGCATGGCGAGCCCGCCGATCCACAGCGCGGCCCCGAGGAGGTGCACGAAGTCGGCGACGGCTCCCCAGGTCGGCGCGCTGCCCTCGGAGTTGTGGCCCGTCATGCCGGTCGTGCGCAGCAGCCCGAAGGCCACCGCGAGCGCGCCCACCCGCCAGCCGGGCGAGCGTGCGGCGCCCTGGAGCAGCGCGGCGAGCACCACGGCCGCGAGCACCCACATCAGGCCGCGGGCGGCGAGCACGACGCCGGGTTCGGTGGCCAGGACGTCCGCGTAGGTCGCCGGACGAAGGGCGTCCCGCAGGCCGCCGAGGGAGGCGTACGCGCCCTGCAGTCCCACGGCCGCCACGGTCGCCAGCAGCCCGGCCGTCCAGGCCAGCCCGAGCAGCGCCCGGGCCCGTGGCTCGTACGCCCCGCCCGGCCACAGCAGTGCGACGAACGCGAGCCCGCCGATGAACAGGGCGAGCGCGAGGTATCCGGCCCAGCGGACGGCGACGAGGCCCTTGCGCACCGAGGGGGACGGTGCGGGAGCGGCGGTCTGCGCCTCGTCGCCGCCGGTCCTGGCGGGGGCCGCCCCGACGGCGAAAGCGATACGTCCGGAGGAAGCGTGTCCGTCCCCCTCGTCCACGACGGACCACACCACCGCGAACTTCCCGTCCGCCGGGCTGCCGAGCGCGACCCGCACCACGTTGTCCTTCGCCGTCCGGGCCACCGGCAGCCGGTCCCCGTCCACCGTCAGCACCCGTACCCGGGCCAGGTCGACGACCTCGTCGAAGGTGAGGGTGAGGTGGTCGGGAGCCTTCGCGGGCGTGGCGCCGTCCTTGGGGGAGGAGCTGACCAACTCGGTGTGCGCGGAGGCGGGTTGGGCGGCGCCGAGAAGGGCGCAGAGGAGAGCGGCGAGGACGAGCAGTGGCCTCATGGCGTCACCTCCGGCCGCGGGGAGGCGGAGGGGGAGCCGGCGAGGGCCCCGCCGAGCAGTCCGGAGACGGGGGCGAGGCCGACGCAGGGCGAGGGAGAGGGCGTCGGCGAGGGGGACGCGGTCGCACCGCCCAGGAGGCCGAGGACGGGCTCGGTGAGGCCGACGAGCAGCGGTTGTACGAGGGCGACCTCGCCGTCCTCGCAGGTGGCCGAGGAGGAGGGGGTGGGGGTGGGAGTGGGGGGAGTGGGGGTGCCCGCGGGCGGCGAGCTCTCGTGCCCGGTGTGACCGCCGCCCTGCCCACCGCTCCCGTCGACGGGGCCGGTGCCGGTCACGCCGCTTCCGGTGTCGCCGTATCCGATGTCCGACCCGGTCCCGCCGTATCCGACGTCCGCACCGGCGCCGCCGTACCCCGGCAACGCGCCGGAACCGGTGGGGACTTGGCCGGCAGCCGGGGCGGTCGCCTCCGGTGCCGTGGCCGCGGGCGACGAGACCGGGGGTACCGCGGCCTCGGCCGCACCGGAGGCGGTGGGGGCACCGATGCCCGACGCGTATCCCAGCACGATCACCACCGCGGCGACGAGTGCCCCGGCGACCAGCTCGTCGCGGTGATCACGCGGCCATTCCACCCCGCGAAAGAGGGGCATGACTCACTCCTGACATGCTCGCATCAATCCGGCCGAAGAGTCCGGCGATGACGAACAGTGGAGTGGAGGGCGGATTCCGCTTGACTACGCACCGGTTAACCGGTCGTTGCCTACCTCTCCTTCATGGGGGTGTGGTCTGTGAGGACGGGCAATTCGTCACCGTACTCGAATGCAAATCGAACTCGTGTTGGCGATTCCGGGGAGGCGGCATATGCCAGGCTGCGGAGCCCGTCCTGCGCGTGCTCAGCTCCTGCGCGTGCTCAGCCGGGGCCCGGGCGAGGCCCCGCCCCGCCGCCCCCGCCTTCGCTCAGGCCGTCGGGCGCCCCATCGCCCGGTACGTCCAGCCCGCCTTCCGCCACAGCGCCGGGTCCAGGGCGTTGCGGCCGTCGAGGACGACCTTCGCCGCCGCGACCTCGCCGAGGGCGGCCGGATCCAGTTCGCGGAACTCCCGCCACTCCGTGAGGTGCAGTACGACGTCGGCGCCCCGGACCGCGTCCACGGCGGTGTCGGCGTAGCCGAGGGTGGGGAACAGGCGGCGGGCGTTGTCCATGCCCTTCGGGTCGTAGACGGTGACCTGGCCGCCCTGGAGGTGGATCTGCCCGGCGACGTTCAGCGCGGGGGAGTCGCGGACGTCGTCCGAGTCGGGCTTGAAGGTGGCGCCGAGCACCGCGACCCGCTTGCCGAGGAACGGCCCGCCGCCCAGTATCTGCCGGGCCAGCTCCACCATCTGCCCGCGCTGGCGCATGTTGATCGAGTCGATCTCGCGCAGGAAGGTCAGCGCCTGGTCCGCGCCGAGCTCACCCGCACGGGCCATGAAGGCGCGGATGTCCTTGGGCAGACAACCGCCGCCGAAGCCGATCCCGGCCCGCAGGAACTTCTTCCCGATCCGGTCGTCGTACCCGATGGCCTCGGCCAGCTTGGCGACATCACCGTCGGCGGCCTCGCAGACCTCCGCCATCGCGTTGATGAAGGAGATCTTCGTGGCCAGGAAGGAGTTCGCGGAGGTCTTCACCAGCTCGGCGGTCGGGAAGTCGGTCACCACGAACGGCGTGCCCTCGCCGAGCGGCGTCGCGTACACCTCGCGCAGCAGCTTCTCCGCGCGCTCACTGCGCACGCCGACGACGATCCGGTCCGGGTGCAGCGTGTCGTCCACGGCGAAGCCCTCGCGCAGGAACTCCGGGTTCCAGGCCAGTTCGGCGTCGGAGCCGGCGGGGGAGTGGTCGGCCAGATAGCGGGCCAGCCGGTCGGCGGAGCCCACGGGCACGGTCGACTTGCCGACGACGAGCGCCGGGCGGGTCAGGTGCGGGGCGAGGGAGGCGAACGCCGAGTCGACGTACGCCATGTCGCAGGCGTACTCGCCGTGCCGCTGCGGAGTGTTCACGCAGACGAAGTGCACGTCTCCGAAGGAGCCGACCTCTTCCCAGTCCATGGTGAAGCGCAGCCGGCCGGTGGAGCCCTCGATCCCGGCGACATGCTTGCGCAGCAGGTCCTCCAGGCCCGGCTCGTACATCGGGACCTCGCCCCGCTGGAGCATCTCGATCTTCTCGGGCACCACGTCCAGCCCCAGCACCTCGAAACCGAGCTCGGCCATGGCCGCGGCGTGGGTGGCGCCCAGGTAGCCGGTGCCGATCACGGTGATCTTGAGGGCCATGGAGACTCCAGAAAGGGGGACGGGCCAGTGCGCGCCCGAGCATAGTCGGAGGGTGCGACGGGCAGTTTTCCCGCTGTCGCCAAGCTCACGTATCCGTCCTGTGGGCCGGGCCCTAAAATTTGAGTTACTTAACGGTAATTAGCACAGGCATCACAGCGTCCTTGGAGCGTGAGAGACCTTGGCCGGAACGGCTGACTTCGACCTGTACCGCCCGTCCGAGGAGCACGACATGCTCCGGGACGCCATCCGCTCGCTGGCGGAGGCGAAGATCGCGCCCTATGCCGCCGCGGTCGACGAGGAGGCCCGCTTCCCGCGCGAGGCGCTGGACGCGCTGGTGGCCAACGACCTGCATGCCGTGCACGTCCCCGAGGAGTACGGCGGCGCGGGCGCCGACGCGCTGGCCACGGTGATCGTCATCGAGGAGGTCGCGCGCGTCTGCGTGTCCTCGTCCCTGATCCCCGCGGTGAACAAGCTGGGCTCGCTCCCGGTGATCCTCTCCGGCTCGGACGAGCTGAAGAAGAAGTACATGACCCCGCTCGCCAAGGGCGACGCGATGTTCTCGTACGCCCTCTCCGAGCCGGACGCCGGTTCCGACGCGGCTGGTATGAAGACCAAGGCGGTCCGCGACGGCGACCACTGGATCCTCAACGGCGTGAAGCGCTGGATCACCAACGCCGGCGAGTCCGAGTACTACACGGTGATGGCCGTGACGGACCCCTCGAAGCGCTCGAAGGGCATCTCCGCCTTCGTCGTCGAGAAGTCCGACGAGGGCGTCTCCTTCGGCGCCCCCGAGAAGAAGCTCGGCATCAAGGGCTCCCCGACCCGCGAGGTCTACTTCGACAACGTCCGCATCCCCGCCGACCGCATGATCGGCGAGGAGGGCACCGGCTTCGCGACCGCGATGAAGACCCTGGACCACACCCGCATCACCATCGCCGCCCAGGCGCTCGGTGTCGCCCAGGGCGCCTTCGACTACGCCAAGGGCTACGTCCAGGAGCGCAAGCAGTTCGGCAAGGCCATCGCCGACTTCCAGGGCATCCAGTTCATGCTCGCCGACATGGCCATGAAGATCTCCGCCGCCCGCGCCCTGACCTACCAGGCCGCGGCCGCCTCGGAGCGCCTCGACAAGGACCTCACCTTCCAGGGCGCCGCGGCCAAGTGCTTCGCCTCGGACGTGGCCATGGAGGTCACCACGGACGCGGTCCAGCTCCTCGGCGGGTACGGCTACACCCGTGACTACCCGGTCGAGCGGATGATGCGGGACGCGAAGATCACGCAGATCTATGAGGGCACGAACCAAGTCCAGCGGATTGTCATGGCGCGCAACCTGCCGTAAGCCGTAGTCGGGCCGACCGGCCCGACCGGCCCGACCAAGCCCCCGGAGGTGTTCCGGGGGCTTTTGTCGTACCTCGGGTGAGACATTTCGGGGCGGATTGTTCGGGTCCGCCCGATGGCGCCCCGCCGGGGAGGGGCGTAGGACGGAAGGGCACGGAGCCCGTCCCGGGCTCCCGCGTCCCCCAGGAGGAGCCATGACCCAGGCCGAGAGCATGTCCGCGATGAGCAAGGAGATGCAGGACTGCGTGGCGGCGTGCATGGAGTGCCACAGCGTGTGCGAGGAGACCATGAGCTCCTGCATGCAGATGGGCGGCCAGGCCCAGATGCAGATCATGCGCGCGCTCATCGACTGCGCCGACATGACCCGCATGTGCGCGGACATGATGATGCGCCGCTCGCCGCTGTCGGCGGAGATGTGCGCGATGTGCGCCAGGGCGTGCGAGATGTGCGCCGAGGCGTGTATGTCCATGCCGGACGATCCTCAGATGATGCGCTGCGCGCAGGCGTGTCGCCGCTGTGCGGAGACCTGTCGGGCGATGGCGGGCATGGCGATGTGACCACGGCCGTGGTCGGGGGCACCCTAGGTGCCCCCGACCGTGCCTGCGGCAGGCCGGCGTCATGACGCATGCGACGGAGACCTTCGACGCGACCGAGCGCGGGCAGCTTCGCGCGGCTGTGCGCCCACCCTGTGGAGACCCATCTGGATGCCGCCGGGGTCAAGGCGGGGACGCGCGTCCTGGACGTCGGCACCGGTACCGGTACGGCGGCCCGGACCGCAGGGGTCGACGCACGGATCGGCGTACTGCCCGAACTTCCATACGCGGAGGCCGAGTTCGACGCTGTCGCCGGCAACTTCGTCCTCAATCACGTCGGCCGCCCCCCGTGCTGCGCTCGCGGAGCTGCGGAGGGTGTTGCGGCCGGGCGGCACGGCGGCCCTGACCGTGTGGGCGGGCGGCCGCCAGAGCGGGATGGAACTGCTCGGCAGAGCCTGCGAGGCGGCGGCGGTATCGCCCCACCACCTGCCCCGCCTAGCCCCCGGGGAGGACTTCGGCCGTACGGCGGAGGGGTTCGCGGCGCTGCTCGCGGAGGCCGGCCTCACGGACGTCCGGTGCGCGAAGATGGGCTGGGCGCTGCCGTACACCGCGCTGCTCGGCTCCGGGCGGCGGGCGTAGGCCGGACGTGACGAGGGGCCGGCCCGCCGGACCGGCCCCGATGGCTCCTGGCCTCAGTTGCCCGAGACAGTGACCTTCTCGTCGTTGTTCAGCTCCTGCACCAGCTGCTTCACCTTCGCCTTGTCCCAGACGAGGTTGCCTCCACTGGACCCGGAGATCGGCATGTTCAGCGAGGTGCCGTCGCCGCCGTTGACGCCCTTCATCGCGAAGAACATGGACCCCAGGTCGTACAGGCCCATGTCCTTGTCGACGATGAGCGAGTCCAGGCCCGCGCCGAGCGTCGGGTAGAGCTTGAAGGGGTTCAGGACCGTGCCGGGGGTGGCCACCTGATGGGCGAGGGCCGCGAGGAACTTCTGCTGGTTCTTGGTGCGCTGCAGATCGGACGCGGCGAACGCGTGCCGGGTGCGGACGAAGGCGAGGGCCTGGTCGCCGTTCAGCGTCTGCTTGCCCGCCTTGAAGTCGGCGCCGGAGTACTTGTCCTTGAACCCCTTGTCGATGTCGATCTCGACCCCGCCCACCGCGTCCACGATGCTCGCGAAGCCCGCGAAGCCGATCTCGACGTAGTGGTCGATCTTCAGGCCGGTGTTGTACTCCACCGTGCGCACCAGCAGCTCGGGCCCGTCCTCGGCGTAGGCGGCGTTCAGCTTCACGTGCCGGCCCGTGCCCTTGTAGGTCTTGCCGGACTCGGAGCCCACGAAGGTCGGGATCTCCACGTCCGAGTCACGCGGCAGCGAGATCAGCGTGTCGCCGTTGCTGCCGGTGTGCAGGATCATCATCGAGTCGGTGCGCTTGCCCTCGGCGGAACCGGTGTGCAGCTGCTTCTTCTGCTCCGAGGAGAGCCCGGCGCGGCTGTCGGAGCCGACGATCAGGTAGTTGGTGCCGTCGCCCCCTTCCGGCCGGTCGATGACCTTGGACAGGTCGACCTCGCGGTTGAGTTTGGAGTCGGCCCAGAAGTAGGTGCCGACGGTCGTCACGACCAGCCCGGTGATCACGACGATCGCGGTCCACTTGATCCGCTTGCGCCAGTTCGGCGCGGGCCGCGGACCCCGGCCGCCGCCCGGGTCGCCGGGGCCGTCGTAGCCACCGCCGCCGGGGCTGCCGTAGACCTGGCCGGTGTTGTAGCCGCTGTCGTAGTCACCGCCGTAGCCCTGGCCGTCGACATACGACGGCTGCTGCGGCACACCGTTGCCGTACGGCGGCGCGGACGGCCCCTGGCGGCCGTACGCCCCCTGCCCGGGCGCCCCCTGTCCACGGCGGACCTGCCGCATGACGCGGGCGCTCTCGGGCTGTGCGCTCGCGCTGCCGCGTCCGTACCGGTCGCGGTCGTCGCCGGACCATCCCTCGGGCCAATCGTTCATGGGGCCCAGTGTGCAGGTACCGGCTGTGCCCTATACAAGGGTCGTCGGAAAATCAGGGCAGCGCTGTTGCCAAGCTGACACAAATTCCCGAATTGTCACCAGGCATAGGGTGGGGGCCATGACAGACCAGGCCACCACCACCGCCGCCGAACCGGGAACTCCGGAGATCCCGGGCAAGCCCACCTCGGCGTCCCGCACCACGCTGAGCCACATCATGACCCAGGCCGACACCAACCTTCTCGGGACCGTGCACGGTGGCGTGATCATGAAGCTGGTGGACGACGCGGCGGGCGCGGTGGCCGGCCGGCACAGCGGCGGGCCCGCGGTCACCGCCTCCATGGACGAGATGGCGTTCCTGGAGCCGGTCAGGGTGGGTGACCTCGTCCATGTGAAGGCGCAGGTCAACTGGACCGGCCGGACCTCGATGGAGGTCGGTGTGCGGGTCCTCGCCGAGCGCTGGAACGAGTCCACGCCCGCCACCCAGGTCGGTTCCGCCTACCTCGTCTTCGCCGCGGTCGACGCCGACGGCAAGCCCCGTCGGGTCCCTCCGGTGCTCCCGGGGACGGAACGCGACGAGCGCCGCTACCAGGAGGCCCAGATCCGCCGCACGCACCGCCTCGCGCGGCGCCGGGCGATCATGGAGCTGCGCGAGAGGCGGGCGGCCGAGGGCTTCGACGACTGAGCCCGCGCAGGTGGCCCGTCCACCTCGTCTTCGCCGCGGTCGACGCCGACGGCAAGCCCCGCCGGGTCCCTCCGGTGCTCCCGGGGACGGAACGCGACGAGCGCCGCTACCAGGAGGCCCAGATCCGCCGCACGCACCGCCTCGCGCGGCGCCGGGCGATCATGGAGCTGCGCGAGAGGCGGGCGGCCGAGGGCTTCGACGACTGAGCCCGCGCAGGTGGCCCGTCCACCTCGTCCCCCCGTCCCCCCGGTTTCCCCTACACGCAGCCCACCTCGTCCCCCGTCACCACGCCGAACTCCCCCTGCAGCTCGTCCTCGGCCCGTACCTTCCGTACGCGCTCGAAGTCCGCGCCCGCCAGCACCTTCAGCACCGCGCCCTGACCCTTCACCGCCCGCAGCTCGCTCCCGGGCAGGGCCGCCGCCAGGGAGCGGGCCGAGCGGTCCCAGCGGGGGTCGTAGGCGATGACCGTGCGCTTCAGGGTGCGGTCGGCCGAGTTGGCCGGGATCCCCGTCGTACGGAATCCCGTCGACGCCAGCGCCGCGTCCACCCGCTTGCCGAGTCCGCCGGTCGCCGTGCCGTTCTCCACCTGGACGCGGATCTGCTGCGGGGACACCGGGACCAGCAGCGCCTTGTCCTTCGGCTTGTGCGCGGCCAGCGGCTGGTCCTCGCGCAGGGCATGGAAGAGCCGCGCCGACTTCACCGGGTCCCACTTCAGGGTCGAGCCCACGCCCTTCACGGCGTATCCCATCTGCCCGATCGGCACGGTCGTGAACTCCGACGAGGAGGGGGAGAAGTTGCGCATCGCCCGGCCCAGGTCGAGCAGCTCGTCCGTGCCGAAGCCCTTGTCGGCGCGTACGGAGCCGAGGACGGCCCGGGCCACATCGCGGAACTTCATCGGGTTCAGGAGCACGCCGGAGGAGGTGGCCCGCTCGATCAGCGCCGCGAGGAAGCGCTGCTGCCGCTTCATCCGGCCGAGGTCGGAAGAGCCGTCGGCGTGCCGGGAACGGACGTACTGCAGTGCCTGTCCGCCCAGCAGCCGGTGCCGGCCGGCCGCCAGGTCGAGGCCGGTGTACGTGTCCTTCAGCGGGTCGGCGTTGCAGATCTCGACCCCGCCGAGGACGTCCACCGTCCTCATGAAGCTGGTGAAGTCGACCTCCAGATAGTGGTCGACCTTCACGTGGGTCATGTCCTCGACGGTCCGGACCGTCAGCTGCGGCCCGCCCTCCGCGTACGCCGCGTTGATCTTGATGGGGTGGCCGCGGTGGCGCTCCCCGGTGGTGGCGTCGACGTGCGCCGGTGTCATCGCGTACGAGTCCCGCGGCAGGCTCACCACGCTCGCCCGCTCCCGGTCCTCCGAGATGTGCACGATCATGATCGTGTCGGTGCAGTGGCAGGGCGCCCCGCCCAGCCGGTACTTCTGCCGCTCCGCCTCGGTGATCTTGTCGCGGCCGTCGGTGCCGACCAGCAGCACGTTCATGCCGTGTCCGGCGCGCGGCCGGTTCTTCATGTCCTTGAATGGATCCACCCGCGTGATGTCCGCGTCGAGGCTGGTCATCACCGCGTGCCCGATCCCGGCGGAGGCGAGCACGACGACGGACAGCGTGGTCGCCGCCCGCATGGCCCAGCGGGGCCGCCTGCGTCGCACGGGTGGCCGGGAGGGCCGGCGCTGCGGAGGGCGAGGGCGGGCGGCGGAGGGCCGGGGAGACGTGGCGGGCATGGGGGGACACCTCCGCGAGGAACAGCCGAACGAGGGATCTTGAGCACCGTAGGCCCATACGATCTGCGACGACCGGCACCGCCCCGGGCGGGGCGCGATGGTGTCCCCCGTTCGCGGTAACGTGAGCCCCCTATGAACGCCAAGCCCGACGTGCGGCCCCCCGCCGTTTCTGTGATCATGCCCGTCCTGAACGAGGAACGGCATCTGCGCGGAGCCGTCCAAGCGATCCTCGCGCAGGAGTACGCCGGCGAGATGGAGGTCGTGATCGCCCTCGGTCCGTCCACGGACCGCACGGACGAGATCGCCGCCGAGCTCGTCGCCGAAGACGCGCGCGTGCACACCGTCCCCAACCCCACCGGCCGCACCCCCGCCGCCCTCAACGCCGCGATCAATGCCTCCCGCCACCCGATCGTCGTCCGCGTCGACGGCCACGGCATGCTCTCGCCGAACTACATCGCGACCGCCGTACGGCTCCTGGAGGAGACCGGCGCGCAGAACGTCGGCGGCATCATGCACGCCGAGGGCGAGAACGACTGGGAGCACGCGGTCGCCGCCGCGATGACCTCGAAGATCGGTGTCGGCAACGCGGCCTTCCACACGGGCGGCCAGGCGCAGGCCGCCGAGACCGTGTACCTCGGGGTGTTCCGGCGCGAGGCCCTGGAGCAACAGGGCGGCTACAACGAGGAGTTCATCCGCGCCCAGGACTGGGAGCTCAACTTCCGGATCCGTGAGGCGGGCGGGCTCATCTGGTTCTCGCCCGAGTTGAGGGTGTCGTACCGCCCGAGGCCGAGCGTGAAGGCCCTCGCCAAGCAGTACAAGGACTACGGCCGCTGGCGGCACGTCGTCGCCCGCTACCACGAGGGCTCCATCAACCTGCGCTACCTCGCCCCGCCGACCGCGGTGTGCGCGATCGCGGCCGGGATCGTGGTCGGTGCCGCGCTGACGCCGCTCGGCTTCGTGATCCCCGGCGGCTACCTCGCGGCGATCGTCCTCGGCTCGCTGCCCGCGGGCAAGGGGCTGCCGCTGAAGGCACGGCTCCAGATCCCCGTCGCCCTCGCCACCATGCACATGTCGTGGGGCTACGGGTTTCTGACCAGCCCGCGCTCGCTCGCCAGGCGGGTCATCGCCTCGCGCCGGCCCGCGGTGCTGAACAAGGTGTGAGTCGCATCACCAGGTGAACCCCGGGTTGACGTGCATGCAGGCCGAGTCGTCCGCCCCGTTGAGGGCCTCAGCCGTCTTCGGGGTGGAGTTGTCCTCCTTGGCCGCCTTGTACGTCGTACCCTCGCGCCAGTCGGCGCCCACGACGAGCGTGACCCCGGAGACGTCGGTCGACTTCTTCACCGAACTCGTCGGAATGCCCAGGGACTTGGCGACCGCCCGGGCGTCACCCTCCAGCTCGGCGCTCGGATAGCGGATGAGGGTCTTCGCCTCGCTCAGGGAGGCGGACCGGTCGGAGGCCGCCTTGGCGAAGCCCTTCTCCACCAGCAGCCCGGCCACCGTGCTCGCGCGTCCGCGCGCCGCGGCCAGGCTGTCGGTGCGGGTGCCGTTCTGGACCAGGACCCCGATCTCGTCCTTCGCGGCGGCCGGGTCGGCGGAGGCGTCGTCCGCCTTCTCGGCGGTCGCCTTCTTCGCGTCCTTGCCGTCCAGCGCGATGTCCTCGCGCACCAGCCGGAAGAGCTGCTCGGCGTCCTCGGTGGGCTCCACCCGTGCGCCGACGTAGCGGTTCGGCATGGTCGTCATGGTGATGCGCTCCGGCTCGACCCTGCGCAGCTCGTTGCTGAGGTCGTAGAGCTTCTTCACGGTGCCGAGCCCGGTGTCGACGGTGACGGCCTTCGTGGCCTGCTCGGCGAGCTTGCGCAGCTTGTTGGGGCTGCTGAGGGTGGCGTTGGCGCGCAGCTCGCGGACCATCGAGTTGATGTACATGTGCTGGGCCTTGGCGCGGGCGAGGTCGCTGCCGTCCTCGAAGCCGTAGCGGGTGCGCAGCCACTGCAGGGCCTGCTCGCCCTTGACGGACGTGGTGCCCTTCTCCAGCTTCAGGCCGGAGCCGTGCCCCTGGCCGTCCCGCGAGTGGATGTTGGCGTCCACGCAGACCGGCACCCCGCCGATGGCGTCGGCCATGGACACCACGCCGGAGAAGTCGACCATCATGAAGTGGTCGATGTGGATGCCGGTGAGCTCCTGCCAGGTGGCCACCGTGCAGCCCGGGCCGCCGTGGCCGAGGCTCTGGTTGGTCATCACCCGCCCGTTGCTCGCCGCGTACACCTTGCCGTCGTCCGGGTCGGTGCACTTGGGGATCTTCACGAGGGTGTCGCGCGGCATGCTGACGACCGAGAGGTTGCTGCGGTCGGCCGACAGGTGCAGCAGCATCTGCACGTCGGCGAGCGGAGTGGAGCCGAAGGTCTCCTTGGCGCCCCCGAGTTCCTGGTTCTCCTTGCTGTCCCGGGCGTCGGAGCCGATCAGCAGGATGTTCAGCGGGGTCTGGCCCGCGGCGTTCGGCGTCGGCTCGGCGACCTTGTTGTCGCCCAGGTTCAGGTCGTCCTGCTCGATGTTGGCGTTCAGGTGCCGGTAGTAGAGGTAGCCGGACCCGGCCACCGCGAGTATCAGCACCGCGAGCGTCGCCGACGACCATCTGAGCAAGCGGTGCTTGCGCGGCGCCCTGCGGCTGCCGTGCCCGCTGTCCCCCTCGGTCGCCGGCCCGACTTCCTGCACGCTGTATTGCGTTGTCAACGTTCCCGTCCTCCCCACCCACCCACCCCACCGGACCCCTGGCCATGCCACGGGCCCGCCGCACGTCTTAGACATACGACGGGCCCGTGAGGTTGCCCTACGAACCTGTGCGAGACCTGGGGGCCGACGCGTGGTCTCCGGTGGGCCTCAGCTCGCGCACTGCACCTTGTCCGCCGTGGACTTCTCCACGTCCGGGGTGGCCGCCGTGGCGGAGTTGAGCTTCACACCCGCGCCCTTGAAGTCCTTGCCCAGGGTCAGGGTCATGGCGGGCAGGCCCTGGGAGTTGGTGACGCTCTTGCCGGGCTTCAGCGCCGAGCCGGACAGCCCCATGATGTCCGCCAGCCGACGCGCCTGGTCGGCCTGGTCGGGGGCGTACTCCAGGGTCGTCTTCGCGAGCGCCGCGTCGGCGTTGCCCGCGTTCTCGGACTTGGTCACGCCCGCCTCCGTCTGGAGGTAGGAGAGCTGCCGCTGGGCGCTGCCGCCCGCCGCACCGCCGTTGAAAATGCGCACCCGTACGTCGGAGGCGGCGGACTTGGTGCCCTTGAGCCGGGCGGCGACCTCCGCCTTCTCCTTCTTCTGCTGCGCCTTGACCTCGGTGAACGAGACGTCGTTGTTGATCGCGTCGATGACCTGGGGAGCCCTCGACTCGTCGATGACCACCGTCACCGGCTTCGGCTCGGCGGGATTGTCCTTGACCGGGATCGTCATGAAGGTGATGTTCTTCGTCGGCACCTTCTTCAGCTCCAGGGCGATGTCCTTGAGCGTGCCGACCTTGCCGATCGCCTTGTCGACGGTCAGCGCGTTGGTCGCGGCCTCCGCCAGTTTCAGCAGCTTGGTGGGGCTGGTGAGGGTGTCGCCCGAGGTCATCTTGCGCATCAGCGAGCCCAGGAACTGCTGCTGCACCTTGATCCGGTCCAGGTCGCCCTCGTTGCCGAAGGCGTGCCGGGTGCGCACGAAGGCGAGGGCCTGCTCGCCCTCCACCTTCGACGTGCCCGCGGGCAGGACGAGTTTCGACTTCTTGTCGTCGACGGCCTTCTCCACACAGACCTCGACCCCGTCCACCGCCGTGGTCAGGGTCTTCACGGCGTTGAAGTCGGCCATCACGAAGTGCTGGGGCTTGATGCCGGTGGCCGCCTCGACCGTGCGCATCGTGCAGCCCGGGTCCCGGCCTCCCTCACCGAGGCTCCTGTTGAAGCGGACGTCGTCCTGCCCCGTGACGACCTTGGTGGTGCCGTCCTCCTGTTTGGTCTCGCAGTCCGGTATGTCGACGATCAGGTCGCGCGGGATGCTCAGCGCGGTCGCGTTCGTCCGGTCCTTGGAGACGTGCAGCAGGATGTTGGTGTCGGCGTGGCCCACGCTGCCCGCGTCGCCGTAGCCTGCGTTGCCCTCACCGGTGCGCTTGTCGGTGCCGATGATGAGGATGTCGAAGGCCTCGTCCTTGCTAAAGTTGCTCGCGGCCGCGTCGCCGACGTCGGTCGTGCCGACGTTGCCCTCCAGGTGCTTGAGGTAGAACCAGCCCGTGGTGGCACCGGCGACCAGGACGAACGCCATCGTGCCGCCGGTCCACAGCAGCGCCTTCTTCGCCGACGACTTCTGCTTGCCGGGCCGGCGTCCGCGCCGCCCCGGCAGCGGCTCCTCGGGCGGCGCGCCCCGGCGCCTGCGCGGCGGCGGGACGTCCCGGCCGGGGGCCACGGGGGTGGGCGTACGGCCCCGCGGTGCTCCTGGCCGGCTCGGTGAGGGGGCGGAACCACGCGGACCGGGGACGGCCGACTGCGGTGCGGAAGGGGTCAGTCGCAGTTCGTACTCACCGGTGTTCGGATTGAGCACCCACTGGTCTGCGGGGTCGACGTCGTCCGCCCGCCCACGGCCTTGTGCGTCCACGGTTGTCCGAATCCTCCGTCAGGGCCACGCGGCGATCGCTGGATCGCTCACACTATCTGCCCTGTTGGGCCTTGAGCGACGTGAGTTGTTCCCGTGCCGATTCTGTAAGCAGGTACGTACGCCCGGCCCCCTCCGTTCGGCGCCGGGCACGTTCCGTTCGACTACCACTGGTAGACCGAGTACACGTCCATGCACTGCCCGGTGTCCGAACCGTTGATGGCGTCCGCGTTGCCGGGCACCTCGCCGGCCTTGGCCTCGGACTGCTTCGGATACGCCGTCCCGGTACGCCAGTCGGCGCCCACGACCACGGTCACCCCGGAGACGTCGGTCGACTTCTTCACCGAACTCATGGGGATTCCCAGGGACTTGGCGACGCGCTGGGCGTCGCCCTCCAGATCGGCGCTCGGGTAGCGCACGACGGTCCGGTCCTCGGAGAGCCCCGCCGAAGCGTCCTTGGACGCCTGCGAGAAACCTTTCCGCACGAGCTCCTCGGCGATCGTGCCGGCGCGTCCGCCCACCGGGCCGAGCGTGGAGGTCGCCGTCGCGTTCTGCACGAGGACCCCGATCTCGTCGTCCGGCGCGGAGGGGGCTTTCGTGGGCCGGGTGGTCTTCTTCCCGCCCGAGGACGCCTTGCCGTTCTTGTCGAGGGGCACGTCGTCGCGGAGCATCTCCCACAGCTTGTCGGCGTTCGAGCCGTCGGGCACCACGTGATCGCTGTTGCGCGGGTCCTGGACGTTCGGCATCGTCACCGAGGTGATGCGGTCCGTCGGCACCGACTTGAGCTGCGTGCCCAGGTCGTAGAGCTGCTTGACCGAGCCGATCTCCTCGGACACCTGGAGGGACTTCGTGGCCGCCTCGGCGAGGTCCATCAGCCGCGGGGTGTCGGTGAAGACGTTCTGCCCCTTCAGCGTACGGATCATCGAGTTCAGGTACATGTGCTGGGCCCTGGCCCGCATCAGGTCGCTGCCCCAGGCGTGCCGGGTGCGCAGCCACTGCAGGGCCTCCTTGCCCTTGACCTTGTGCGCTCCGGCCTTCATCTTCAGCCCGGAGCCGCCGGGCACGTCGGGCGTCGGGCGGTCCCACACGTTCTGCTTCACACAGACGGAGACCCCGCCGATGGCGTCCGCCATCCGCACCACACCGGAGAAGTCGATCGTCATCCAGTGGTCGATGTAGACGCCGGTGAGGTTCTGCCAGGTGGCGAGCGTGCAGCCGGCGCCGCCGCGGGCCAGGGAGGTGTTGATGATGTCGGTGGTCGCCGGGTAGGTCTTGCCGGTGTCCGGGTCCGTGCACTTGGGGATGTCGACCCGGGTGTCACGCGGAATGCTCACCATCGCGGCGCTCTTGCGGTCCGCGGAGAGGTGGATCAGCATCTGCACGTCGCCCAGCGGCGGGTTGCCGCGGTTGTCCCTGCTGCCGCCGAGCTTCACGTTCTCGTCGGAGTTACGGCTGTCCGAGCCGATCAGCAGGATGTTGAGCGGCGTCTGCCCGGCCGCGTTGGCCTCGGCCTTGTGCGCCTTGGAGTCACCGCTGCTGCGCTCGCCCTTGCGGATGTTGCCGTTGAGATGCTGGTAGTAGAGGTATCCGGCGCCGGCCGTGCCGAGTATCAGCACGGCGAGCGTGGTCGCCGACCATCTCAGCACCCGGTGCTTGCGCTGGGCCCTGGCCCGCCGCCGCCCGTGCCGCCCGGGTTTCTCCGGACCGGGCCCCTGGGCGGGCCGTACATCCGCCCGCGCCCCCTCCTCGTGCACACTGCTGTGCCCCATCCCCTGTCTCCCCACCCTCACACGCCGAACGAACGAAAAGACCTGCCGTACGACTGGTTAGACGCACGACAGGCCTCTTAGGTCACCGCGGAGCCGGCTCTCACTTGGCGCACTCGACCTTGTCGGCCGTGGACTGCTGCACCCCCTCCGGGGCCTTGGTCGCCGTGGTGAAGGACACCCCGGCGCCCTTGAAGTCCTTGCCCAGGGTCAGGGTCATCGTGGGCAGGCCCTGGGAGTTGGTGACGCTCTTGCCGGGCTTCAGCGCGGAACCCGACAGGCCCATGATGGCCGCCAGTCTGCGTGCCTGGTCGGCCTGGTCGGGGGCGTACTCCAGGGTCGTCTTCGACAGCGACACGTCCGCGTTGCCGGCGTTCTCCGACTTCAGTACGCCCTCCTCGTTCTGGAGGTACTCCAGCTCGGCCTGCGCGCTGCCCGCCGCAGCACCGCCGTTGAGGATGCGCACCCGCACCTCGGACGCGGCCGACTTGGTGCCCTTGAGCCGGGCCGCGGCCTCCGCCGCCTCGGCGTTCTTCGACGCGCTGGCCTTCTTCTTGACCTCGGTGAACGACACGTCGTTCTTGATCATGTCGAAGACCGTGGGAGCCGTCGCGTCGTTGAGGACGACCGTCGCCTTGACCTTCTCCGCCGGGTTGTCGACGACCGGCACGGTGGTGAACGTCAGGTTCTTCACGTTCAGCTTGCCCAGCTCCAGGCCGAGGTCCTTCAGCTTGCCGATGCTGTCCAGCTGCGAGTCGACGGTCAGCGCCTTGGTGCCCGCCTCGGCCAGCTTCAGCATCTTCGCCGGGTTGGTGAGCGTGTCGTTCGACTTCAGCTTGCGCATCAGCGCGCTCAGGAACTGCTGCTGGAGCCCGATCCGGCTCAGGTCACCGCCGAAGCCGACCGAGTGCCGGGTGCGCACGAACGCGAGGGCGTCCTCACCCGAGATGGTGTGCTTGCCCTTGGACAGCTTGAGCTTGGAGTCCTGGTCGTCGATGTCCTTGGCCAGACAGACCTCGACCCCGCCGACCGCCGTGGTCAGCGTCTTGACCGCGTTGAAGTCGGCCACCATGAAGTTGTCGGCCTGGATGCCGGTGAGCTCGGTCACGGTCCGTACCGTGCAGCTGGGGGTGCGTTCGTCCTGGCCCAGGCTGGTGTTGAAGCGGACGTTGGCCGTGCCCGGGATGACCTTGGTGGTGCCGTCCTCCTGCGTGGTCGGGCAGTCCGGCACGTCCACGATCAGGTCGCGCGGGATGCTGAGCGCGGTCGCGTTCGTGCGGTCCCTGGAGACGTGCAGCAGGATCGTGGTGTCCGCGTGCCCGACGCTGTCCTTGTCGCCGTAGCTGTCGTTGCCCTTGCCGGTGCGCTTGTCGGTGCCGATCAGCAGGATGTTGATCGCCTTGTCGGACTGGAAGCCGCCGGTGCTGGCGCCGTCGTCGGAGACGGAGGTGATGTTCCCGTTGAGGTGGCGGATGTAGAGGTACCCGCCGCCCGCGGCCGCGACCAGCACGAAGGCCATCGTGCCGCCGGTCCACAGCAGCGCCTTCTTCGCCGAGGACTTCTTCTTGACGGGCCGGCGTCCGCGCCGGCCCGGCAGCGGCTCCTCGGGCGGCGCGCCCCGGCGCCTGCGCGGCGGCGGGACGCCACGGCCCGGGGCCACGGGAGTGGTCGTACGACCGGAGGGCACGCCCGACCTGCTCGGGGAGGGCGCGGATCTACGGGGACCGGGAACACCCGACTGCGGTGCGGAAGGGGTCAGTCGCAGTTCGTATTCACCGGTGTGCGGGTTGAGTACCCACTGGTCGGCGGGGTCGATGTCGCCCGCCCGCCCACGGCCTTGTGCGTCCACGGTTGCTGAATCCTCCGTCGGCCGGATGCACCGGATCGCTCACACTAGCCGTCCGATTCGCCGACAGGTTACGGCGGTGACGAATTCCACGCCCCTACAACCGGGCAATCCGCCCATTTGCTCGGACACCGCTTCGCCGCCTTGGGAAATGCTTTACCCGCAGGTGTCCTCGGCGGCCGTGTTGCCGCGGAAGGCGGGGACCTCGCCGCCGTTCTCAGTTTCTTCATAGGGTTCTTCGTCGTGAGAATGTTCTGAAACCTTCGGGGCTTTCTTCGTCACCTTCACCGGTTCGTCCTTGCGCAACCGTTCGAAAAGCCGCCGGGCTTCGGGTTCGACGAGTTGATCACGATTGGCGTCGTAGACGTACGACTCCCGCGGAACGGTAAGGAATTGCACACGCTCCGTGGGGATGTCCCGCAGGCCGCGCACGAGTTCGTACAGCCCGCGCAGGCTCGCCAGACCGGGATCGGTGGTGAGCGAGGAAGTCGCCGCGTCCAGCACGGGATAGAGCTTCACCGGATTCAGCAGAACGTCATTGCTCTGCACCTTGTGGACGAGTGCCCCGAGAAAGCGCTGCTGGCGGTCCATCCGGTCGGTGTCGCTGCCGTTGCCGAGGGACTTGCGGGCGCGCACATAGCCGAGCGCCTCCTCGCCGTTGAGCGTCACCCGCCCCGCCGGGAGCCGCAGCTCGGCGGCCTTGTCGTCGATCGGTTCGGCGAGGCAGACCGCCACCCCGTCGACGGCGTCCACCATGTCCTTGAACCCGTGGAAGTCGACGACCATGTGGTGATCCACGCGAATGTTCGTGAGTTTCTCGACGGTCCGGATCGTGCAGGCCGAACCGCCCTTCTGGAAGGCGTAGTTGAACATCGCGAACATGGGCTCGCTCCGGGTCCCGTCCCGCCCCAGGCAGGCCGGCACGTCCACCATCAGGTCCCGGGGCAGCGACACGGCCGTCGCGGCGCGCCGCCCGGCGGCCAGATGCAACAGGATCGTGGTGTCCGACCGCTCGGTGCCCGAGTCCCGCCCGTACTGTCCGTTGCCGTCGCCCGACCGCGAGTCGGACCCGATCAGCAGGATGTTCTGCGCGCCCTTGACGAGCGAGGTCGGGCGCTCCTTCTCGTACCGCGCGAGCTCCGCGGCGGCGGCGTCGTCCGCGGTGATGTTCCCGTCGAGCTTGGCGTAGACGGCCCACCCGGTGCCGCCGGCGGCGAGGACGACCACGCCGACACCGAGTCCGACACCGCCCAGCCGGCGCCGCCGACGCCGGCGTATGAGCCCTTCGCCGTGGGCCGACGCCCCGAGGCCGGGCCCGAGGGAGCGAGCACTGTCGGTCACGAGCGGGTCCCCTCACGGCCTACGGGAGTGAGCGCGGTCTGCTTCTACGACCATGGCGTGGAAGGGCTGAGAGGGGCGTCCGCTACTGCTCCACCCGGGTGACGGCACCCACTCAGGGGCGCGGGGCTGTACCGATATGCGGCTTAGCCGCGTGGGCGCGACCAGCCACAGGCGACCCGCACCCGCCAACCGGACGCGCCTCTCTCTCAGCGGCGCACCACACCCACCCGCTCATCCTCGATCCGCTTGGCGAGAGCTTCCTCACCCAACCGCTCCAGATGCCGGCACAACACCACGGACCCCCCGTTGGCGAGCGGCCCGTACAACCCCGCGCACACCCCGTCCCACGTGTCGTACGACAACCCCGACAGCACGCGATCCCCGGCCCCCTCGGCCCGAGCCAGCTCCACGACCTCCGCGCCGCTGAACTCCCGCCCGGCGACGACCAGCGCGGGCTCGTCCGGATCGACCGGAGCGAAGGGCGCGAACCGGTCCCCCTGCCCCGGCACCTCCACGGCGTAGTCGACGAAACCCTCCGGCGTCTGCGGGAACCGCCCGCCCAGCGGCCGCAGCGCCAGCGCGACGCGCTCCCCGGAACACGCCCGAGCCGCCTCCAGCGTGTCCGGCCCGCTCACGACCACGTCGGCCGCGGCCGGATCCCCGCCGACATCCGCGACCACCCCCACCGACGCACAGGCCAGCAACCACACGGCCGTCTGCCAGTGCGCGGGCAGCAGCAGCGCCACCCGGTCGCCGGGCGCCACGGCGAGGTCGCCCTGGAGCAGGTTCGAGGTCTTGGCCACCCAATTGGCGAAGGTGGCCACGGACAATTCGACACGTTCGCCCGTGGCGTCGTCGTAGAAGGTCACCAGGGGGCGGCCGGGGTCCGCGGCGAGCGCGGAACGCAGCAGGTCGGCAGGGGTGCGATCGGTGGCGTTCACCCGCGAAAGCGTACGCGGGCACGCGGCCGGACACCCCTGGGCGGGGCCACCGGTTCGGCGCAACGGCACCCGACGGTCCGTCAGTTCCCCGATGGACAGATTTATATGACTATGTCCAGGATCGGGGGCATGCGTGGACTTCTTGCTTCCTCGATCGGCGTCACCTGCGCGGCCGCCCTCGCCCTGCCCCTCACCTCGACCGCCGTCGCGGCGAGACCGGTGTCCCCGGCGGCCGTGAGACCGGCCACGGGTGCGGAAGCCCTCGGCGGCACCCAGTCGCTGCCCCTCGCGCCTCTCGCCTCCCGTGACCGCACCCTCGCCCCGGTCGCCGAAGAGGGCCTGCCCCGCCGGGACGTACGGCACTTCTCCCTCGTGGGCGTGATCTGGGACGACCCGGACACCGTGCTGCACGGCCGCGTCCAGGTCCGCACCCGAGCGGCCGGCACCGACACCTGGTCGCTCTGGCAGGACCTGGAGACCCACAACGACGACGCCGCCGACCCCGGCACGGCCGAGCGCACCTCCGGCCGCGTCCACGGCGCCACCGCACCGCTGTGGGTGGGCGACTCCGACGGAGTGGAGGTACGGGTCCGCGCCGAGGCCGACCGCAGGACCGAGGACACGGCCCGCGGCTCCCGTACGGCGACCACGACCGGCCCGCTTCCGACGGGGCTGCGTCTGGAACTCGTGGACCCGGGGGAGAGCGCGCCGGAGGCCGCCCGGCAGGACGGCGCGGCGGGCGCACCCCAACGCGCAGTCGCACCCGGCTCAGCGCCCTACTCCGCCCCCCGCTCAGCGCCCCGCTCCGCGCCCACCGCCGATCCCACCGAGGTCCTCGCCGCGATGGACGCCTCCGCCGCCAACGCCGATCTCGCCGACTTCGGCGCCACCGAGATCCCTGCGCTGGACCGGCAGCAGACCGAACAGGAGCTGTTCGCCCTGCGCGCCGGGGAGTTGACGGGGCAGCAGCGGGTGAAGCCGTACATCGGGCCGCGCCCGCGCATCGTCACCCGGCACGGCTGGGGCGCCGACGAGGGGCTGCGCGAGCGGACGTTCGTCTACACGAAGAAGGTCAAGGCGGCCTTCGTCCACCACACGGCGTCCGGCAATGGATACAGCTGTACGCAGGCGGCTTCGCTCATTCGCGGTATCTACCGGTACCACGTCAAGAGCATGGGCTGGCGGGACATCGGCTACAACTTCCTCGTCGACAAGTGCGGAAACATCTACGAGGGCAGGGCGGGCGGGGTGGCGAAGCCGGTCCTCGGCGCCCACACCCTCGGGTTCAACTCCAACAGCATGGGGATCGCCGTCCTCGGCAGCTTCGGCTCCAAGAAGCCGCCCGCCGCCGCGACGAGGGCCGTCGCACAACTCGCCGCGTGGAAGCTCGGCCTTCATGGCGCCAACCCCAAGGGCAAGACGTATCTGAAGTCGGGCGGTGGCAACCGCTATCCGAAGGGTAAGAAGGTACGACTGAACGTGATCTCCGGTCACCGGGACGGCTTCGCCACGGAGTGCCCCGGACGGCAGCTCTACCGCAAACTCGGATCCACCCGCACGACAGCCGCCCGTCTCCAAGGTCGTTGACGGTCGCTGGGGACCGAGGAGAGTTCGCAGGGGATTTCGCAGGGGAGTTCGTACCACCCGTTTCACCGCCGTCGGGGGGCAGGCGCGCATGCTGTACGGCCGCCCGAAGGTGCCGCACCACGGTCTGCATACACTGGCCGGTCGAAAGACAGTTCGGGCCGGTCCCGGCAGGAAGCGGAGACGACAGGTGACAGAAGCGATCCTCCTGGTCGGCGGCAAGGGCACGAGGCTGCGACCTCTCACGGTCCACACCCCCAAGCCCATGGTCCGCGCGGCCGGCGTCCCCTTCCTCACCCATCAGCTGGCCCGAGCGAGAGCGGCGGGCGTCGACCACATCGTCCTCGCGACGAGCTACCTCGCGGAGGTCTTCGAGCCGTACTTCGGCGACGGCTCGTCCCTGGGCCTCCACATCGAGTACGTCACCGAGGTGGAGCCCCTCGGCACGGGCGGCGCGATCCGCAACGTGGCCGCCCGTCTGCACTCCGCCCCCGACGACCCGGTGCTGATCTTCAACGGGGACATCCTGACCGGCCTGGACATCGGGGCGCTGGTGCGCACGCACGAGAGCACGGGCGCCGACGTCTCCCTCCACCTCACGAAGGTGACGGACCCCCGGGCCTACGGGCTGGTCCCCACCGACGAGACGGGCAGGGTCCTCGCCTTCCTGGAGAAACCCCAGACCCCCGAGGAGATCGTCACCGACCAGATCAACGCGGGGGCGTACGTCTTCCGCCGCTCGGTCATCGACACGATCCCGCAGGGCCGCCCGGTCTCGGTCGAACGCGAGACCTTCCCCGAACTCCTGTCGGCCGGGGCCCACCTCCAGGGCATGGTGGACTCCACGTACTGGCTGGACCTCGGCACCCCCGCCGCCTTCGTCCGCGGCTCGGCGGACCTGGTCCTCGGCCGCGCCCCCTCCCCGGCGGTACCCGGCCGCTGCGGCGACCGCCTGATCCTCCCCACGGCAAGGGTCGCCCCCGACGCCAAGCTGACGGGCGGCACGGTGGTCGGCGAGGGCGCGTACGTCGCGGAGGGCGCCAGAGTCTCCGGCACGACGATCCTCCCGGGCGCGGTGATCGAACCGGGCGCCGTCATCACCGACTCCCTGATCGGCACCAGGGCCCGAGTGGGCGAACGCTCGGTCCTCACCGGCACGGTCATCGGCGACGGCGCGATCATCGGCGCCGACAACGAACTGAGGGACGGCGCGCGCATCTGGTGCGACGCGAAGATCCCGGCGGGAGCGGTCCGCTTCTCGTCGGACCAGTAGGTGCGATTCAGCCGGTGAATCCAGCCCCTCCGGGTCCGGCGTAGAGCGCAGGTCCGCGAATCCAGCCCCTCCGGCGTTTGAGGAGCGGGGGTCCGGGGGCGGAGCCCCTGGAAGCGGGGTCGAAGGGGCGGCAGCCCCTTGAGGACGGGACGGGTAGGGGCGGCGGGGGCGAAAGAATCCCCACGGCGCCCCACACCGGTCACAACCGCCCGATGTCCCCCCGGGTCATCTTCGGCGCCCGCCTGGCAGGCGTACACCCGCTCAACAAGATCAACCGAGCCGCCCGATGCCGCTGCCCCGCATACGGCTCCAGCAACGACAACATCACGGCGTCATCCGCGTCCCGATCCCCCGCGAGCGCGAACCCCACGATCCCCGGCAGATGCAGATCCCCCACGGTCACCGCATCCGCCGCCCCATGACTGCGCTGCACCACCTCCGCGGAGGTCCACGGCCCCACTCCCGGCACGACCTCCAACCGCGCCTGCGCAGCGGAAGGAGACATCCCCACCGCCTCCTCCAACCGCGCGGCCACCCGCACACAGCGCAAAATCGTCGAGGCCCGCTTGTTGTCCACCCCGGCCCGGTGCCACTCCCACGACGGAATCAACGCCCACGTCCGCGGCGCCGGCATCACCCACAGCCGTCCACCCGCCGCGGGCCCGGGCGCCGGCTCCCCGAACTTCCGCACCAGCAACCGCCACGCCCGATACGCCTCATCGGTCGTGACCTTCTGCTCCAGCACGGAAGGGATCAACGACTCCAGCACCAGCCCGGTCCGCGTCAGCCGCAACCCCGGCCGCCGATGCCAGGAGTGCGCCACGACCCGGTGCCGGGGCACGAAGGCAGCGGGATCGTCCGCGGCCCCGAGCAGCTGCGGCAACTGCGAGAGCAGCCACTCACCCCCCGGCCCCCACGCCTCGCCGCGCACCTCACCGCCGTACACGCACACCCGCAGCGTCCCCGGCCCGGCCGGGGTGAGACTGGCCCGCCACACGGACCCGTCCGGAAGAGCCCGGAAGGTGGGATCCGCGGGCCCCCGCCGCAGTGCGCCGAGCACCAGCCCGAGATCGACGGGCCACCCCGGCGTCCACCTCCGCACCAGCGGGGCCGCCACCCGCGCCGCTTCCCGCCGTGCGGCGGGCACGACGACCTCCCCGCCGCGCACGGTCGTACGGGTGGGTCGCGGAGTGAAACGTCCTGCCACGAATGAAGTCCTGAGCTACGAGAGGAACCGGGAGAAGCCCTACGAGACTAGGCGCAAGCCGAGGCCCACCACCGCACCTCACCACATCAGGCGCACATCAGGCGCACGTCACCGCACCTCGATGAAGCTCCCCGCGTCCCGCTCCGGCCGGGGCCGGGGCTCCTCCGCCGGATGTCCCACCGCCACGGCCCCCATCGGATCCCAGTCCTCCGGCAGCCCCAGCACCTCCCGCACCACCTCGCGGCAGAACATCGTGGACGACACCCACGCCGACCCCAGCCGCTCCCCGGCCAGCGCGACGAGGAAGTTCTGCACCCCGGCTCCCGAGGCGACGACGAACATCTCCCGCTCGGCCGCGTCCCGCCGCACATCGCCGTACGTGTGCGACCCGTCCATCACCAGACAGGGCACGACGAGATACGGGGCGTTCCGCAGGACGTCGCCCCGCCGCACCCGCTTGGCTATGGACTCCTCGGACTTCCCGTCCCGCCGCAGGTCGGCGATCCAGGCGTCCCGCATGGCGTCCAGCAACCCGGTCCGCGCGCTCTCGGACTCCAGCAGCACGAACCGCCACGGCGTGGTGTGGTGCGGCGCGGGTGCGGTGACCGCGAGCGCCACCGCCCGCCGCACGGCCCCGGGGTCGACGGGCTCGTCGGTGAAGGCCCGTACGGTGCGACGCTGGGCGACCGCTTCCCGCACCGCCTCCGAGGTCCCCAGCCGGAACATGTCGTCGCGGGCGTCACGCACCATGGCCCGCGCCCCCTGCCCGTGCTCCCCGGCCACGACGTGCGCCAGCCCGCGCACGACGGCGACGGGCAGCCCGGCGGCCTTGCCCTTGACGAGATCACCGGCGGCGGCCAGTTCGTCGGCCGTCGCCACCACGGTCGCGCTCAGCGGATTGCCGTACGCGTCCGTCCCGCCCCGCAGATCGTCCAGCACCCGCACTCCGGCGGCGCCGATCGCGACATCGGTGAGCCCGGCGCGCCACGGCCGCCCGAAGGTGTCGGTGACGAGGACCCCGACGTCGACGCCGAGGGCGTCCCGCAGCCCGGACCGGATCGCCCGCGCGGACGCGTCTGGGTCCTCGGGCAGCAACAGCACGGTCCCCGAAGGGGTGTTGGAGGCGTCCACCCCGGCGGCGGCCATCACGAGCCCCTGCCGGTTCTCGACGATCCGGAGCGGCCCGCGCCGCGCCACGACCCGTACGGTCTCGGCGTCGATCGCGGCCTCCCGGTCGTCCGCCTCGACGACCCGCCCCTCCGCCTTGGACACGATCTTCGAGGTGACGAGGAGGACGTCCCCGTCGGCCAGCCCGGGCTCGGCGGCGGCGATCATCTTGGCCAGGTCGTCCCCCCGCTGCACCTCGGGAAGACCGGGAACGGCCCAGACCCGGTAGCCGTCGGCTTCGGTAGCGCTTTCGCTCACGCTCCGCGCACCTCCTCCGCCAGCTCCAGCGCCTGACGGGCCATCCGCGCGGTCGCGTCCAGGTCGGTCATCATCAGCGGTACGGCCCGGCAGCGGATGCCGGCCGACTCGATCCGGTCGACCGCGCCCGCGTCCACGGTGTCGACGAGCCAGCCGTCAAGGAGTCCCGAGCCGTAGTGCTCGGCGACCGCCGCGGCCGTGGACTCGACGCCGACCGCCGCGAGGACCTTGTCGGCCATGCCGCGCACGGGCGCGTCCCCGACGATGGGGGACAGGCCCACGACCGGCACCCCGGCCTCGGCGATCGCCTCGCGGATCCCGGGCACGGCCAGGATGGTGCCGACGGACACGACGGGGTTGGACGGCGGGAACAGCACCACGTCCGCCTCCGCGATCGCCTCCAGGACCCCCGGCGCCGGCTTGGCCTGCTCAGCGCCCACCGGCACGACCGCGTGGGCCGGCACGGACGCCCGCAGCCGCACCCAGTACTCCTGGAAGTGGACGGCCTTGCGCTCCCCGTCGATCTCGACCGCGACATGCGTCTCGACCCGGTCGTCGGTCATCGGGATCAGCCGCACCCCCGGCTTCCACCGGTCGCACAGCGCCTCGGTCACCGCGCTCAGGGGGTATCCGGCACCGATCATCTGCGTCCGCACGATGTGCGTGGCGAAGTCCCGGTCCCCGAGCCCGAACCACTCCGGCCCGACGCCGTACGCGGCGAGCTCCTCCTTGAGGTGGAAGGTCTCGTCGGCCCGCCCCCAGCCCTGCTCCTCGTTGATGCCGCCGCCGAGCGTGTACATCACCGTGTCGAGGTCCGGGCAGACCTTCAGCCCGAAGAGGTGGATGTCGTCCCCGGTGTTGCCGATGACCGTCACGTCCGCGTCCGGCGCGGCCTGCTTCAGACCACGCAGGAAACGGGCACCGCCGATGCCGCCTGCCAGAACCACGATTCGCATGGGAGCCAGTCTTGCAGGCGAGTACGACAACCGGTCACGCGGTGACGACGTCCACCTCGTCGTAGGACTCCGGAGCAGTGCAGGCGGTGTACATGGGCATCTCGGTCAGGCCCGGGTAGTAGACGTGCAGGCTCACCGCCGGCTCCAGAGCGTCGTTGACGACCTCGTGGACGTACCCCGGCGCGAACACCCGCTGCGACCCCGCGCCCAGCGCGCGCGTGCTCCGCTCGGTCCGCTCGGTCAGCGTGCCCTCCAGGACGGTGAGGACCCCGGAGGAACGGCCGTGGTCGTGCAGCCCGCTGCCCTGGCCGGGGACCCAGGACAGCAGCCACACCTCGTAGCCGGGTCCGGTGCGCAGCCGGTGGTACCAGCGGCTGGTCGCGTCGTACTGGACGAGGTGCGCCCACTGCGAGCGGTCGGCGGCGACGGAGCGGGCCAGTCCGGCGAACTCGGCGACGGTGGCCGGGTGCTCGCGGGGGGCCTGGAGGAGGTGCGGGACCTCGAGGAGGTCGCCGGCGATCTGGAGGTCGTTGTCGCTGTTCATGGGGTGCGGTGGGTCCTCGGCGAAGAGTGGGGGCGGCTGGGTGTCGCGTACCGTCCGCCCGGATCACGGGAAGACAGGAAGGCCCGGGTGCGGGCGGGGCACAAGCAGCCGAGTCACGGTGGACTCAGGAGCAGCCGGAGCGCGTTGGGCTCAACAGCTGGAACAGCAACAACAGCTACAGCGAGCGCGGGCAGCACCATGGGACCCCGCCGTGCGGGTCGAGGTGAGTGCCAAGTTCGCGAGCATGCCCACAAGCACAGCGGCTGACACCTTCACTGTCAACTCGACACCCTGAAAGTGGGACAAGTTTCACCTCATCCGGTCCGTCTCCGAGGTGAAAGGTTTGTGCAGGCGGTGACCGGGACACAAGGTGCGCACAACCGGGCGCACGGGCCGCGCGACTTCGCACGACTTCCCCGCACGCGTACGGAACGAGTTCGAACTGACGGGCGTCCTTCCATGTACAGGCCGAAAAGCCTGGCGCGGCTCGGCAGCCCTCTCGGGCCTCATCTGCTTGTCAAGGTTTATGCCGATTTGAACACTTTCAGCAAGGCCTTGGTTCCGCAGAGTGAATAAGGGGCCCAATAGCAGATCTCGGCTTGACTCGCCCGGAGCAGCACACTTGTAATTTCACTCGTGTCGTTCAGCCGAAATCGGTAACGGCCGTCACACGGGGACGCGAAGACAGACGAGGGGCGCACATGACCGAGCTGGTGCAGCAACTGCTGGTCGACGACGCGGACGAGGAACTCGGCTGGCAGGAGCGCGCGCTGTGCGCCCAGACCGACCCCGAGTCCTTCTTTCCCGAGAAGGGCGGCTCCACCCGCGAGGCCAAGAAGGTCTGCCTGTCCTGCGAGGTCCGCTCCGAGTGCCTCGAGTACGCCCTCGCCAACGACGAGCGCTTCGGCATCTGGGGCGGCCTGTCGGAACGCGAACGCCGCAGGCTGAAGAAGGCCGCCGTCTGACCCGAGACACGCTCCACCACACTTTTCGTACGCAACCGAACGGCCCGTCGCACCTGGGTTATCCACAGGCGGCGGGCCGCCGTCTTGCCCAGCCGATAGTGTGGGCGCTCGTCCGAGACGCCTCGTCGCCCCCTCAGGGCACAGGCGTCCACCGCAGTCCACCGAACCGGGGCCCGTACCTCGATGTCCGTGCACAGCCACACGGCAGCCCAAGACCACGCTGCCACTCCTGAGTTCCCGCGTCATGTGGTGACCGCGGTGCTCGTCTCCCACGACGGCGCCCGCTGGCTGCCCGACGCGCTCGCCGGGCTGCTCGGCCAGGAGCGTCCCGTGCAGTTCGCCGTGGCCGCCGACACCGGCAGCGCGGACGACTCCGCCCAGCTGGTCACCGACGCCCTCGGCGCCGACCGGGTCCTGCACCTCGCCCGGCGCACCGGCTTCGGCCAGGCCGTCGAGGAGGCGAACCGCACCGCCCCCGTCCTCACCCCGGACGAGCTGCCGTACCTGAAGCGCCCCAGCGGCTGGGACCCGGTCACGCGCACCTGGCGCGACGACGCCTACGACCTGCCGGAACTGCCGCACGGCGAGCCGGTCCAGTGGCTGTGGCTGCTGCACGACGACTGCGCCCCCGAGCCCGACGCCCTGGCCCAGCTGCTGCGCGTCGTGGACAACGAACTGGAGCTCGGCCGCGACGACGTCGCCGTCGTGGGCCCCAAGCTCCGCGGCTGGTACGACAAGCGGCAGCTCCTGGAGGTCGGCGTCTCCATCGCCAACTCCGGCCGCCGCTGGACGGGCCTGGACCGCCGCGAACAGGACCAGGGCCAGCACGACCACGTCCGGTCCGTGCTGTCGGTGTCCACCGCCGGCATGCTGATCCGCCGCGACCTCTTCGAGCAGCTCGGCGGCTTCGACCGGCGCCTGCCCCTCATGCGCGACGACGTCGACCTGTGCTGGCGCGCCCAGGCCGCCGGCCACCGCGTCCTCATCGCCCCCGAGGCCGTCGTACGCCATGCCGAGGCGGCCTCCCGCGAGCGCCGTGCCGTCGACTGCGCGGGGCGCACCACCGCCTCCCCGCACAAGGTCGACAAGGCCGGCGCCGCCTACACCCTGCTCGTCAACGCCCGTACGGCCGCGCTGCCCTGGGTGCTGGTGCGCCTGGTCGTCGGCACCCTGCTGCGGACCGTCGCCTACCTCGTCGGCAAGGTCCCCGGACAGGCCCTCGACGAGATCCGCGGTCTCCTCGGCACCCTGCTGCGGCCCGAGCGGATCATCGCCGGGCGCAGCAAGCGCGGCGCGCCCGTCGTCGACAAGGCCGAGCTCAGACAGCTGTTCCCGCCGCCCGGCGCGACCGTGCGGGCCACCGTGGAGCAGGTCGCGGGCAACCTCTTCGGCGGCTCCGACGCCGAGACCTCCACGGCCGGACGCCATGGCGGTGGCATCGAGTCCGGGCCCGGCGGCGACGACGCGGAGTTCCTGGAGATCGAGCAGTTCGCCCGCCTCAAGCGCATTGCCCGCAAGCCGGGTCCTGTGCTCTTCCTCGCGCTGCTGCTGGTCGCCCTGGTCGCCTGCCGCAACCTGCTGGGCGGCGGCGCGCTCGCGGGCGGCGCCCTGCTGCCCGCCCCGGCCGACGCGAGCGAGCTGTGGGCGCGCTACGCGGACGCGTGGCACGCGGTCGGCGCCGGTGGCACCCCGTCGGCGCCGCCCTACCTGGCGATCATCGCCGCGCTGTCCTCCGTGCTGTTCGGCTCGACCGGTCTCGCCCTCACCGTCCTGCTGGTCTGCTCGGTGCCGCTGGCCGGATTCACGGCCTACTTCGCCTCCCGACCGCTCGTCGAGTCCCGCCTCCTGCGCGCGTGGGCGGCCGTCGTCTACGCCTTCCTGCCCGCCGCCACCGGCGCCCTCGCCGGCGGCCGGGTCGGCACCGCCGTCCTCGCCGTCCTGCTGCCGCTCCTCGCGCGCGCGGGCGTTGCGGCGGCCGGGCTGACGAACAGCACGGGCGCGCGTGGCAGTTGGCGCGCCACCTGGGCGTTCGCCCTCCTGCTCACGATCACCACCGCGTTCACGCCGATCATCTGGCCGATCACGCTGATCCTCGGCATCGCCCTGCTGGTCGTGCGCCGCACCGACATCACCGCCTACGGCCTGCGCTTCCTGGCCCAGTTCGGCGTCCCCCTGCTGGTCCTCGCACCCTGGTCGCTGACGCTGCTCCCGTTCGGCTTCTTCGAGCAGGCGGGTCTCGAGTACGGCTCTTCGAGCGCCTCTGCCCTCGACCTGCTCGGCGCGAGCCCCGGCGGACCCGGCACCGTCGACGGTCTGATGCTCATCGGAGTGGTGCTCGCCGCGCTGGCCGCCCTGCTGCGCACCGAGCGGCAGTTCGGCATCTGGACGGCCTGGGCGGTGGCCCTGGTCGGCCTCGTCTTCGCGGTCCTGTCCAACGACTCGACCTGGGCGGGCCCCGCCACCCTCGTCTACGGTCTCGCCCTGCTGGCCGCGGCCGTGCTCGGCGCCGACGGGGCACGCGCGCGGGTGGCCGAGCAGAGCTTCGGCTGGCGCCAGCCGGTCGCCGCGCTGATCGCCTTCGCCTCCGCCGCGGGCCCGCTGCTCGTCGCCGCGGGCTGGATGATCGGCGGCGCCGACGGACCGCTGGAGCGCCGAGACCCCGTACAGGTGCCCGCGTTCGTCGCCGAGGAGAGCGGCACCCGCGACCAGGCCCGCACCCTCGTCCTCGACAGCGACTCCACCGCCCACGTCGGCTACATGCTGGTGCGCGGCTCCGGCGCCCGCCTCGGCGACGCCGAACTCGCCGCGGCCGACGGTGAGAACGGCAAGCTGGACAAGGTCGTCGCCAACCTCGTCGCCGGCTCCGGCGCCGACCAGGCCAACCAGCTCGGCGGTTTCGCCGTGCGGTACGTCCTCGTCCACAAGGGCGCGCCCCGCGAGGTCACACGCGTGCTGGACGCCACTCCCGGCCTGACCCGGCTCAGCCAGCAGGACGGCAGCGGACTGTGGCGGGTCGACCAGGAGGTCGCTCGCGCGACGATCGTCACGAAGTCCGGTCCGGGCACCGCGCAGCCGGTGGCCGCGGGCCCCGTCGACCTCCACACCACGATCCCGTCCGGCGCCGACGGCCGCATCCTGCGCCTCGCCGACACCGCCGACGAGGGCTGGACGGCCACCCTGGACGGCAAGCCGCTGACTGCCACCACGGTCGACGGCTGGGCCCAGGGCTTCGAACTGCCCGCCTCCGGCGGCAAGCTGGACGTCACCTTCGACGATCCCTTCACCCACACCCTCTGGCTGTGGATCCAGGGCTTCCTCGCCGTCGTCCTCGTGGTGATGGCCCTGCCCGGCCGCCGCCGCGACGTCGACGACGACCTCCCCGAGGAGCCGGCGATCCCGGCCGAGCCCGTGGCCGGCGAGGGCCGCCGCGCCCGCCGGCTGCGCGCCCAGGCCGAGGCCGAGGAGACGCCCGCCCCCGAGGACTTCCCGGCTCCTCCGCAGGAGGCCCCCGCCGCGGTCCCGCAGCAGCAGTCCTACGGCGACTGGGACGCCCCGAACTACGCGAACGCCGAGTACGGCACGTACACCGGCGACCAGTACCAGAACGCCCAGCAGTACCCGGCGGGCGGTTACGACCAGCAGCCGTACCAGGCGGACCCGTACCAGGGCGGCCAGTACGACCCGTACGCCTACGGCGGGCAGAACCAGCAGACGTCGTACGACCAGACGTACGGCGGCCAGTACGAGCAGCAGTACGACCAGGGCTACGATCCCGCGTACGACCCGGCGCAGCAGCACCCGGACCCCACCGGCAGTGAGCGCCCCGACGGGAGTCAGCAGTGAACCGCACCACCGTGTCCCTCATCGCCGGCACCGCCGCGCTCGCCGCCGTCACCGGGTTCGCCACGCTCAGCTCACCGGAGGCCGCCCCCACTGCCAGGACGGCCGCCGAGCTGCCCGTGGAGCGCACCAGCCTGCTGTGCCCCTCGCCCAGCACCTCCGACATAGCGGAGACGTCGTACACGTCCTTCACGCCCGTCACCAAGGACGCGGGCAGCGGCGGCAAGGCCGAACTCCAGGCGGCCGCCGAGGAGTCGGACGGCAAGAGCAAGAGCAAGAGCAAGAGCAAGGGCAAGAGCCAGAGCAAGGGGAAGAAGGCCGACAAGCCGGTCCTCGAACCCCAGGAGCCCGGCAAGCCCGCCACCGGTGACACCTCCGGCGGTGACGCGCCGGCCCTCGTCGGCACCGCCGAGGGCAAGTTCGCGCCCGGCTGGACCGTCCAGGAGACCACCGAGGTCGCGGCGGGTTCCGGACGCGGGTTGCAGGGCGTCAACTGCTCCGCGCCCGACACGGAGTTCTGGTTCCCGGGCGCGAGCACGGCCGCCGACCGCACCGACTACGTCCACCTGACCAACCCCGACGACTCCGCCGCCGTCGTCGACATCGAGCTCTACGGCAAGGACGGCGCCCTGGACTCCACCCTGGGGGAGGGCATCACCGTCGCGCCGCACTCCAGCGACCCGATCCTGCTGTCCACGCTCACCGAGGAGAAGCAGGAGAACCTCACCGTCCATGTGAACGTCCGCAGCGGGCGCGTGGGCGCGGCCGTGCAGGCGCTGGACGACAAGCTCGGCGGTGACTGGCTGGCCGCGTCCACCGACCCGTCCGGCAGCCTGGTGCTGCCCGGCATCCCGAAGGACGCCACCGCCGTGCGCCTGGTCGCCTTCGCGCCCGGCGAGTCCGACGCCGACCTGAAGGTGCAGCTCGCGTCCCCGTCCGGTCTGATCACCCCGGCCGGCAACGAGACGCTGCACGTGAAGGCGGGCATGACGGCCTCCGCCGACCTCGGCGACGTCACGCGCGGGGAGGCCGGTTCGCTGGTCCTGACCCCCACCGACACCTCCGTGCCCGTGGTCGCCGCGCTGCGGGTCGTCCGCGGCAAGGGCGACGACCAGGAAACGGCCTTCATCCCGGCCACGCGTCCCGTAGGCACGCGCGCGACGGTCGCCGACAACAGCGCCAAGGGCACCACGCTCTCCCTGACCGCCCCCACGCGCGGGGCCACCGTCAAGGTCACGGCCTCGGCGGGCAGCGAGGGCGGCGAGGCCGTCTCGAAGACGTTCACCCTCAAGGCGGGCACCACGCAGAACGTGGAGGCCCCGACCCCGACCGGCCTCAAGGGCACGTACGCCCTCACGGTGGAGCACGTCTCGGGAGGCCCGGTCTACGGCGCCCGCACCCTGGCGGCGACGGAGGACGGCATCCCGGGCTTCACGATCCAGACCCTCCCGAACGACCGGGGCATGGTGGCCGTGCCGGACGCGGACGAGGACCTGTCGGTGCTCCAGAAGTAGTGCGGGGCGATCCGCGGGCGGCTCAGTCCTCGCCGTACCGGGGGTCGACGGTCTCGGGAGTGAGCCCCAGCACTTCGGCCACCTGCTCCACGACGACCTCGTGCACCAGCGCCGCCCGCTCGTCGCGCCCCTTGGTGCGGATCTCCACCGGACGCCGGTAGACGACCACGCGCGCGGGGCGCCCCTCACGTGCGGGGATCGTCCCGCCGAGCGGCACCGCCTCGTCGTTCCAGGACTGCCCGTCCAGCCGAGGCACCTCCAGGACCAGGAAATCGATGTCGGCGAGCTGCGGCCAGCGCCGCTCCAGGCGCTCCACCGAGTCCTGCACCAGGTCCGCGAACGCCTCGGCCCGGCTTGCGGCGAGCGGCACCTGCGGCGGGGCGATCGGGCCGCGCATGCCTCGTCCGTGGCGATCACGGCGGCGGGGCCCGGGGCCGGTGGCACGGGGCGGTACGGGGTTGTCCATCACTGGTGAAGGGTAATCCTCGCCGCACTCGCGCGCCCGGCCCCCACGCGGTACCCCGGAAGCGGTCCGAAACGACGTACGGCCGCCTCGTACGGCGTGTCGGCAGTTGACCATTCCAGCCAAGCTTGGGCTCGATTCCGTATCTCTCCGAGACCGGCGATCCCAAGGTGATTGACATGGTTTGTCCCGAGTGGTGAGCGGCCTCAGGTCTGTTCGACCCCTCGAAACCGGATGTCGGCGCAGGTCATGGCGGTGTGATCGGAGTGGCGTGTGGGGCGTTTCACAGCACGACACGGTGGAGTGACCTGGGGGAGAGTCGTCGCGGCCCGCTCAAGAGTGCGGTACCGTCCAACGTCGTGAGCCCTGTACGTCGCTGTTCGCGCACCGCTTGCGGCCGTCCCGCCGTCGCGACGCTGACGTACGTCTACGCCGACTCGACCGCGGTCCTCGGCCCGCTCGCCACCTACGCCGAACCCCACTGCTACGACCTGTGCGCCGAGCACTCCGAGCGCCTCACCGCCCCGCGCGGCTGGGAGGTCGTCCGGCTCCTCGACGGCTCGGCCCCGGCCCGGCCCAGCGGGGACGATCTGGAAGCGCTTGCCAACGCCGTGCGTGAGGCGGCCCGTCCGCAGGAGCGCGCCGCCGAGGCCGGCGGTGCCCGGCGGGCCGACCCGATGGAGGTCGCGCGCCGCGGTCATCTCCGGGTGCTGCGCTCTCCCGACAACTGACCTGATCGTCCAGTCGGTGGCGCCCGCCCGGTGACAGGGCCTGGGCGCGGACACGACCACTCCGCAAGGCGAACTGAGAAACCGCTTCCCGTGTGATCTCTCCCGGGTTGTCCGCCTCGTGGTCGCGGCCCTGCCTCTCGTGATCGTCCTCTTCCTTCTCGGCGGCGTGCGCGTGAGGGCGCACCTGGCGGGCCTCACAGGCCTTCTGGCGGCCCTCTGGTCGCTCGGCCCGCCCCCCTTTGGCCATTGCCGCGGCCAGACCCTCTCAGCGCCACCCAGGGGCAGTCTTCGGCTTTTTCCCCATCCGGTGGATCGTCGTCAACGCCCTGCGGGTGTACCGGATGACCGTCCGCTCCCGGCACTTCGACATCCTGCGCCGCTCTTTCGGGCGGCTCTCCGACGACCCGCGCGTCCAGGCCTCTCGTCCAGGCCCCTCGTCGTCGCCTTCTGCTTCGGCGCGCTCCTGGAGGCCCTCGCCGGGTTCGGCGCCCCGGTCGCCTTCGGCGCCATGGGCACACCGGTCGTGACGCTGGCTCAGGTCAACGGGCTGCCGCTGGGCCACGTGGCGTCCGTGGTGGGCCGTCAGACCCCCTTGCCGGCCCTCGTGGTGCCCCTGCCGGTGGTCTTCCTGGTCGACGGCAAACGGGGCCTGCGCGAGACCTGGGTGCCCGCCCTGGTCCGCGGAGTCGCCTTCGCCGTCGCCCAGTTCGCGGCCTCCCACCACGTCTCCGCCCAACTGGCCGACATCAGGGCCGCCCTGGCGGGCGCGGGGACCCTCGTCGCCGTCCCACGCGCACGCGCACCGGCCGACGAGTCCATACGCGCGCGTCCGTACTGACCGGCGCGCGCAGCGAGGACCTGGAGGACCTGGGTGAGACCGACCCCCGCGGTGAAGTCCCGCGCGCCTACTCGCCGTACGCGCTGATCGTCGTGATCTTCTCGATCGCGCAGATCCCGGCCTTCAAGGACTGGCTCGCGAAGGCGACCCGGATGTACGACCGGCCCATCCTCGACGTCGTGAACCCCGACGGGGACCCGGTCGGCGGCAACGTCTTCACCTGGCCGGTCGTCTCCACCGGTGGCACCCTCGTGCTGTTCGCGGGGATCCTCGCGGTGCTCGTGCTCGGCGTGCACGCGCGTGTGGCGGTCCGCGAATGGGCGGCGACCGTCCATGAGTTGAGGCTCGCGATCCTCACCGTGACCTCCGTGCCGGCGCTCGCGTACGTCATGAACCTGCGCCGGACTGGCCTTCCTGTCGCCGGTCCTGGGCTGGTTCGGGGTGGCCGTCTCCGGCTCGGACACCTCGGCCAACGCGCTGCTCGGGGCGTTGCAGGTGACCGCCGCGCGCGAGTCCGGGCTGTCGCCCGAGCTCCTGGCGGGCCGCGAGAGGGGCCTGCTGCGCAAGGTGCTGCCCTGGATGCTGCCCTGCCCCCTCGATGCCGTCTGACCTCAGATAACGGCTGGGCGTCCACTCGGCTCCCGCACCACGCGCTGTCAGTGCGCCCGGGTAGTTTGTGGTGACCGAATGGACTTTCAGAAGGGTTGGCCGTGGCTGATCTGTCACAGCTCGTGAAGGCGTACGACGTGCGCGGAGTCGTTCCCGACCAGTGGGACGAGACGCTGGCCGAGCTCTTCGGTGCCGCCTTCGTCCAGGTGACCGGGGCGAGCGCCATCGTGACGGGTCACGACATGCGGCCCACGTCCCCCGCCCTGTCGCGGGCCTTCGCCCGCGGCGCGGCCGCCCGCGGCGTGGACGTCACCGAGATCGGCCTGTGCTCGACGGACCAGCTGTACTACGCCTCCGGCGCGCTGAACCTGCCGGGCGCGATGTTCACGGCCTCCCACAACCCGGCCCAGTACAACGGCATCAAGATGTGCCGCGCGGGCGCGGCCCCGGTCGGCCAGGACACCGGCCTCACCGAGATCCGCGAACTGGTCGAGCGGTGGAGCGAGACGGGCGCCCCGGAGCCGACAGGCCCGACGGGGACGATCGTTCGGCGGGACACGCTGGAGGACTACGCGGCCCACCTGCTCTCCCTCGTCGACCTGACCTCCATCCGCCCCCTGAAGGTCGTCGTAGACGCGGGCAACGGCATGGGCGGCCACACCGTCCCGACCGTCTTCTCCGGACTGCCGCTGGACACCGTCCCGATGTACTTCGAGCTGGACGGCACCTTCCCGAACCACGAGGCCAACCCCCTCGACCCGGCCAACATCGTCGATCTCCAGAAGCGCGTCCGCGAGGAGGGGGCCGACCTCGGCATCGCCTTCGACGGCGACGCCGACCGCTGCTTCGTGGTCGACGAGCACGGCGACCCGGTCTCCCCGTCCGCCGTCACCGCCCTCGTGGCCGCCCGGGAGCTCGCCAGGCACGGCGGCAAGGGCACGGTCATCCACAACCTGATCACGTCCTGGTCGGTCCCGGAGGTCGTCGAGGAGAACGGCGGCACACCGGTACGCACACGCGTGGGTCACTCCTTCATCAAGGCCGAGATGGCGAGGACCGGCGCGATCTTCGGCGGCGAGCACTCCGCGCACTACTACTTCAAGGACTTCTGGAACGCCGACACGGGCATGCTGGCGGCCCTGCACGTCCTGGCCGCGTTGGGCGGCCAGGAAGGGCCGCTGTCGTCCCTTGTCGCCCAGTACGACCGTTACGCCGGCTCCGGCGAGATCAACTCCACGGTCGCCGACCAGGCGGACCGCCTCGCGGCCGTCAGGGCGGCCTACGAGGGCCAGGAGGGCGTACGCCTCGACGAACTCGACGGCCTCACCATCACCACCGCCGACTGGTGGTTCAACGTCCGCCCCTCCAACACCGAACCCCTCCTGCGCCTGAACGCGGAGGCGAGGGACGAGGCGACGATGGCGAAGATACGGGACGAGGTACTGGCGGTCATCAGAGCCTGACGAGATCCGCGGACGCGGCCTGTTCGTGCGTGACGCGGAGCGGCTGGGGCGTGGGGCGGCGCGGCCGGAGGAGCGGAAGCGCCCCGAGCCGGTACAGGCAGCGGCGGCGGGGGCGTAATCCCCGACCGCCTCCCGGCGCCGACCTCGCCCCAACACCCGCACCCGACTCTCCCCGGCGGTACCCTGACCAGGCACATCCGCGCAAGCTGCCGTACGCCCCGAAGGGAACCCCCATGCCGCTCGAAGCCGGCCTCCTGGAGATCCTCGCCTGCCCGGCCTGCCACGCCCCCCTCAAGGAGCAGGACACCGAGCTGATCTGCACCGGCCAGGACTGCGGCCTGGCATACCCCGTCCGCGACGGCATCCCCGTGCTCCTCGTCGACGAGGCCCGCCGCCCCGCCTGAGCCCCGCACCGCCGCAGGCGAGACGGCGCCCCAGCCGCCGTGAGCGACAACGACACAGCGACCCACAGCGACCACCGGTGTCCCGGACCCGCGCGACCGACGACCCGGCGAAGCGACCATCCGGCTCTCGACGACCCGGCGAAGCGACAATCCGGCGTCCCGGAGACCCGGCGATCGGAGGCTGCCGCCCCATGCTCGACGAATCGCTGCTAGACACCCCCGAGGCCCTCTCGGAGGCCGACCGCCGAGGCCTGCTCCGCGGTGCCGCGGAGGCCGGCGCCCGCGTCCGCACGGCAGCCCGGCACGCCGCCGAGGCCGGGGTGAACGACCTCAAGCCGGACGGCCGCCCGCGCGCGGTCCTCATCGCGGGCCCCGGCGCCGCCGCCACCCACGTGGCCGACCTCCTCGGCACACTCGCCGGCGCCGGCAGCCCCGTCACCCGCCTCGCCCCCACCGGCGTGGCCCCCGCCGCGGGCGCCCTGCGCTGGGAACTCCCGGGCTGGGCCGGCTCGGTCGACCTGCTCCTGATCGCCACCCCCGACGGCACCGAACCGGGCCTGTCCCTGCTCGCCGACCAGGCCTACCGCCGCGGCTGCACGGTCGTCGCCGTGGCTCCCGCCCGCACCCCGCTCTTCGAGGCGGTCGAGGGCGCGCACGGTCTGTTCGTGCCCATGGCGACGGCGCCGTACGAGCAGAACACGCCCCTCACCGCATCCGCCCCCGGCGTCCTGTGGGCCCTGCTCACCCCGCTCCTGGCGATCCTCGACCGCGCCAGCCTGCTCACCGCCCCGCCCGACACCCTCGAGAAGATCGCCGGCCGCCTTGACCACATCGCCGAGCGCTGCGGCCCCGCCATCGCGACCTACAGCAACCCGGCCAAGACCCTCGCCGCCGAACTCGCCGACGCGCTCCCGGTGATCTGGACCGAGGGCACCTCCGCGGGCCCCGCGGGCCGTCGTTTCGCCGCGGCTCTCGCCGAGCTCTCCGGCCGCCCGTCCGTGGTCTCCGAGCTGCCCGAGGCCCTCGCCGCGCACAGCACGCTGCTCTCCGGACCGCTGGCCGCAGGCGCCGACCCCGACGACTTCTTCCGCGACCGCGTCGAGGAACCCCCCGCGCTGCACGCACGCGTGGTGCTCCTTCGCGACCGTCCGATCGGTGGTCTCAGCGCCGCCCCGGCCGCCCGTGACCTGGCCCTGAGCCACGACACGCCGATCAGCGAGCTGGAACCGGAGTCCGGTGGCGAGATCGAGACCCTCGCGGAACTGATCGCCGTCACGGATTTCGCCGCCGTTTACCTGGCGCTCGCCTCGGGGGCCTGACATCGCTCAGGACGCCTGATCGCCGTATGTACAGAAAGAGCCTGATGGACCGCCTCGACAACACCGTCCGCCCCTACGCCTGGGGTTCCACCACCGCCATCCCCGAACTCCTCGGCGTCGAACCGACCGGTGAACCGCAGGCGGAGATGTGGATGGGCGCCCATCCGGGAGCGCCCTCCCGAACCGGTCGGGGCACACTCGTCGAGGTCATCGACGCGGACCCGGCGAAGGAGCTCGGCGCCGAGGCGGTCGCCAAGTTCGGTCCCCGCCTGCCCTTCCTGCTCAAGATCCTCGCCGCAGGCGCCCCGCTCTCCCTCCAGGTACACCCCGACCTCGCCCAGGCGAAGGAGGGTTACGACGACGAGGAGCGCCGCGGCATCCCCGTGGACGCGGGCCACCGCAACTACAAGGACGCCAACCACAAGCCCGAACTGATCTGCGCGCTCACCGAGTTCGACGGCCTGTGCGGCTTCCGTGAACCCACGCGCGCGGCCGAGCTGCTCGACGCGCTCAGCGTCGACTCCCTCAAGCCGTACGTCGACCTCCTGCACGCCCGCCCCGAGGAGGCGGCCCTGCGCGAGGTCCTGACGGCCGTCCTGACCGCCGACCGCGCGGAGATGGCCCACACGGTCACCGAGGCCGCGGCCGCCTGCGCTCGCCTCGGCGGTGAGCACGCCCCGTACGCCGACATCGCCCACCACTACCCGGGCGACCCGGGCGTCATCGCCGCGATGCTCCTCAACCACGTCCGCCTCCAGCCCGGCGAGGCCCTGTTCCTCGGCGCGGGCATCCCGCACGCGTACCTCAACGGCCTGGGCGTCGAGATCATGGCCAACTCCGACAACGTCCTGCGCTGCGGCCTCACCCCCAAGCACGTCGACGTCCCCGAACTCCTGCGCATCGTCCGCTTCGAGGCCGCCGACCCCGGCGTGCTCCGCCCCGAGGCGTCCCCCGACGGGGAGGAGGTCTACGAGACTCCCATCGACGAGTTCCGACTGTCCCGGTATGTCCTCCCCGAGGGTGCCGCCACCCATGACCTGACCCGCCCGACTCCGCAGATCCTGCTCTGCACGGCAGGTTCCGTGCGAGCCGGGGAACACGAACTGAGCCCCGGCCAGTCGGTGTTCGTACCGGCGGGCGAGAAGGCCGAGGTGTCCGGCACGGGCACGGTCTTCCGGGCGACCGTGATCGTGTGACCGAGGCGCGCGACGGAGACGTGTGATCGTATGACCGGTCCTGTGGACGGCTGAGACGCCCGTTCCGGGTGAGACTGCAAGAATGGCACCCCGGCAAAGGACGGGCAAAGGCCTGGACGGCGTAGAGGCACTTGAGGCGAAGGGACAACGCGACCAGATGAGCGCGTCAGGCGGAACCAGGGCGATCGTGGCGGCACTCGGCGCCAACCTCGCGATCGCGGCATCCAAGTTCGTGGCGTTCGCGTTCAGCGGCTCGTCGTCGATGCTCGCCGAGGGCGTGCACTCGCTCGCCGACTCCGGAAACCAGTTCCTGCTGCTCGTCGGCGGCAAGAAGTCCCAGCGCGAGGCCACCCCGCAACACCCCTTCGGCTATGGCCGCGAGCGCTACATCTACGCCTTCCTGGTCTCCATCGTCCTCTTCTCGGTCGGCGGCATGTTCGCCGTCTACGAGGGCTACGAGAAGATCAAGCACCCGCACGAGATCGAGCACTGGTACTGGCCGGTGGGCGTCCTCGTCTTCGCGATCATCGCCGAGGGCTTCTCCTTCCGGACTGCCATCAAGGAGTCCAACCCGCTGCGCGGCAGCCTCTCCTGGAAGGAGTTCGTGCGCCGGGCCAAGGCTCCCGAACTCCCGGTCGTGCTCCTGGAGGACTTCGGCGCCCTCGTCGGCCTGGTCCTCGCCCTGGGCGGCGTCGGCCTGGCCCTGCTCACCGGTGACGGCGTCTGGGACGGCATCGGCACCCTCTGCATCGGCATCCTGCTCATTCTGATCGCCCTCGTCCTGGCGGTGGAGACCAAGTCCCTGCTGCTTGGCGAGTCCGCCGGCGTCGAGGCGGTCCACAAGATCGAGGCCGCGATCGTCGACGGGGACACCGTCACCGGCATCATCCACATGCGCACGCTCCACCTCGGCCCCGAGGAACTGCTCGTCGCCGCCAAGATCGCCGTCCAGCACGACGACACGGCCGGCGAGGTCGCCTCCGCGATCAACGCCGCCGAGTCCCGCATCCGCGAGGCCGTCCCCATCGCCCGCGTCATCTACCTCGAACCGGACATCTACAGCGAGGCCGAGGCCCGCAAGGGCCCCGACCGCGAGGCGACCCCCGGGGGACCGGTGCAGCACCCCGCCGAGCACTGATCACCGGTCCCCAGCGGCTGTACGGGCCCGCGTCTCCGCACCGGGACGCGGGCCCTTCACTCACCTGATCTCACTCAGCACAACGGGATCACGTACGAGACGCCGTTCATCAGCGCGTAGACCGTGCTCCGCTGCTCGCCGTCGTCGCCCGACGCAGCCGCTGCCGGCCCACTACCGGCCCTCAGGGTGGTGGATCCCCTCCGCCACCCCGTCCGCAGTGCTGACATCGTTGTCGTCGAGGACATTTTCAGCCCCGATCGCTTCTCCGCAGCCATGTACGTGTGCGCGAAGCCGGTCGGGCACGCGGTCACCGCCAGCAGCCTCACCCGCTGCTGCTCGCTGCCGCCGCCCGTGGGGGGAGGTCCGGCCGGGCTGGTCACGTCCAGCAAAAGTCCCCGGATGACCTGGTCTGTTGCCACCCGTTCCGCAGTTCGTAGGCGTGGTGACACCGTCGTCGGGGCACCCTGTCAGGACGGTTGACGGCAACCTGCCGACATTCCGGACGGCCACCCATGATCGGCCTGATGTATGCGGATCCGGACTGGGGTGCCCTCGCCGACCGGTGTAGCTTGGGACGGAGCCAGACGTCGCTGCTGATGGCGGTCGGGCGGTCCCATCGCGGACCGACCGAGGGAGAGAGGGCCTCCGACGGACTGCGCTGCGCGCACCGGGCATGCCTGTGTCCTCTTCGGGCACCCCTGTGTCCGCCGCCGCGCAGACCAGCCGTACCCACCTCGCCCCAACCCCGAGGAGCAGCTCGAATGACGACTGTCGAAAACCGACAGGACTTCAAGGTCGCCGACCTCTCCCTGGCCGCCTTCGGCCGCAAGGAGATCACTCTCGCCGAGCACGAGATGCCCGGCCTGATGGCGATCCGCAAGGAGTACGCCGAGGCGCAGCCGCTCGCCGGCGCCCGCGTCACCGGTTCCCTGCACATGACCGTGCAGACCGCCGTCCTCATCGAGACCCTCGTCGCCCTGGGCGCCGAGGTCCGCTGGGCGTCCTGCAACATCTTCTCCACCCAGGACCACGCGGCCGCCGCCGTCGCCGTCGGCCCGAACGGCACCGTGGACAACCCCCAGGGCGTCCCGGTCTTCGCCTGGAAGGGCGAGACCCTGGAGGAGTACTGGTGGTGCACGGAGCAGGCTCTGACCTGGCCGAACACCCCCACCGGCGGCCCGAACATGATCCTGGATGACGGCGGCGACGCCACCCTCCTCGTCCACAAGGGCGTCGAGTACGAGAAGGCCGGCAAGGTCCCCTCGGTCGACACCGCCGAGAACGAGGAGCACCGGGTCGTCCTGGAGCTCCTGAACCGCACCATCACCGACGGCTCCCAGAAGTGGACCCAGCTCGCCTCGGAGATCCGCGGCGTGACCGAGGAGACCACGACCGGCGTCCACCGCCTGTACGAGATGCAGCGCGACGGCGTCCTCCTGTTCCCGGCGATCAACGTGAACGACGCCGTCACCAAGTCGAAGTTCGACAACAAGTACGGCTGCCGCCACTCCCTGATCGACGGCATCAACCGCGCCACCGACGTCCTCATCGGTGGCAAGACCGCGGTCGTCTGCGGCTACGGCGACGTGGGCAAGGGCTGCGCGGAGTCCCTGCGCGGCCAGGGCGCCCGCGTCATCGTCACCGAGATCGACCCGATCTGCGCCCTTCAGGCGGCTATGGACGGCTACCAGGTCACGACGCTGGACGAGGTCGTCGACAAGGCCGACATCTTCGTCACCACGACGGGCAACAAGGACATCATCATGGCCTCGGACATGGCCAAGATGAAGCACCAGGCGATCGTCGGCAACATCGGTCACTTCGACAACGAGATCGACATGGCCGGCCTCGCCCAGATCCCCGGCATCGTCAAGGACGAGGTCAAGCCGCAGGTCCACACCTGGACGTTCCCCGACGGCAAGGTGATCATCGTCCTGTCCGAGGGCCGCCTGCTGAACCTGGGCAACGCCACCGGCCACCCGTCGTTCGTGATGTCCAACTCCTTCGCGGACCAGACCCTGGCCCAGATCGAGCTGTTCACCAAGCCCGACGAGTACCCGACCGACGTCTACGTGCTGCCCAAGCACCTCGACGAGAAGGTCGCCCGCCTCCACCTGGACGCGCTGGGCGTCAAGCTGACCCAGCTGCGCCCCGAGCAGGCGGCGTACATCGGCGTCGAGGTCGACGGCCCGTACAAGTCGGACCACTACCGCTACTGAGCCGTACGGCACAGCAGTAGTCCCTCAGAGGCAGGCCCCCGCACCCCCGTGTCGGGGGCCTGCCCCTTCGGCCTGGTGACCCTTCTTCGGTCCAGCTCCCTCGCCGTGTGACCGTCAGGCCGGACAGCCCGTCAGAACCCAGGACTCCCATGCCCCGCGGCCGTTATTCGCTCCACGATCCGCACGATCACACCCCCCTCGCGGAAGAACACTTCCAGTGCGCCCCCGGCCCGTCCGGCTGGCGCTATGTGTCTCAACTGACCACCCCGGCGGGCGATCACAGCGGCTCGGTCGACCTCACCCTCGACGAACTCGGCCGCCCCATCCGCCTCGAACTGCACGCCGGGAGCTGGCAGGTACGAGGTGCCGCGCTCGACGGCGTCACCTGGGTCCGCACAGACCCCACCGGGACCCACGCCACGGAAGGCAATGTCCCCGCGCATGCCTTCACCGGCACATCCCCCGCGTTCCTCGTCGCCACCACCCGTCTCCTGCGCCTCACCCCCTCCGCATCAGCAACTCGCGTACGCCTCGTGGCCTTCACGGACCCCGTCCTCGCCCCGCGCACCGTGGACCAGTCCTGGACCTTGCTGAAAAGAGAAGCACACGCCACTGACAACGGCCCGCTGACCGTGGAGGAATACCAGGTCACAGCGCTGGACACGGGAGAGCAGCACACCGTGCACATCTCCGGGGACGTAGTCCTCGCGGCCCCCGGGATCGAGCTGGAGGACCTCGAATCACCGCCGTCGACGTTCCCCGAGACACCGCTCGACTGAACCGACTTCAGCGGATGCCCGCTCCGGCACCGACACCAGCGGGCCCGCGGGTCCCTGCGGGATCACGCCGGCGGAACGAACCCGGAGGCGGGCCTGCCCTCCGGCGGCACGCTGGGCCCGGGCCCGGCGGAGGACTCCTCGGACAGCGGGGGAGGAGAGGGCGGAGCAGTGGGTCGCGCTCCCGGGTACGCGTGACCGCCCTGTGTCCCTGCCCCACGGCCGGGCCCGACCGCAGGAGACGGCCCGGCCCCCGCCGTGGCGCTGCTGAAAGCCCGCCGGGACTCGCGGGCCTGCCGCTCCTGCACCACCGCCGCCAGATACGCGCCGGGCGGTGCATCACGCGGCGCCGGAGCGCCCGTACGCGTCGCGAGATCGGACGCCAGCCGCTCCGCCATGGCCCGGCCGACCTGCGGATCGAGTTGGTGCATCCGCGTCAGGTACTGACGGATGGCAAGCCACAGGCCGTCGGGAACCGCCGACAGATCGAGTTCGGAGAACCGGCCGGCCAGCCAGGGCGGAGGCGGCGGCACGAATCCGCTGGGCGCCACGGGAATCCGCTCCCGCACCACCAGCGTCCCCGCGAACACGTCCCCGAGCCGACGCCCGCGCGCCGAGACAAGCGAGGCGATACAGGCCACGATCCCGAACGTCAGCAGAATCTCGACCACACCGATCGCACCCCGCACCAGCGCATGGCGGAACCGGATGGGCCCGCCGTCGTCCCGCACCACCCGGAGTCCCACGGCGAGTTTCCCCAGCGACCTCCCATGGCTGAGTGTCTCCACCGCGATCGGGCCGCCCACCAGGACGAGCAGGAACACGGCGATCGACAGCGCCACCTGGGCCGCGTCGTCGAGCGATGCGGAAGCGGCCACCACCGCGATGGTCACGGCGATGTACACGACCATGACCACGGTCAGGTCGATCAGCACGGCCAACGCCCTGCTGGGCAGCCTCGCGGGGCGCAACTCGAGAGCCACCGCCTCGCCCGTCACCAGCTCACTCACGTCCGCCGTCCTTCCCCTGACCTGCCTCGTGAACAGCCAGTCTGCCAAGCTGAGGACGCATCGCGCCGCAGTACGACAAGCTGACATCCACGACGGACCGCAGACGCTCAGCCGAGGAGCAGGCAAACCGATGGACCTCGACGTCTTCGTCACCGCCCACCGAGCCGAGTGGGACCGCCTCGACGCCCTGCTCCGGCGCCAGCGCCGCCTCAACGGCGCCGAGACGGACGAACTCGTCGCCCTCTATCAGCGCACCGCCACTCATCTCTCCCTGATCCAGTCCAGCGCCCCCGACCCACAGCTCACCGGACGGCTCAGCCAGCTAGTGGCACGCGCGCGTAGTGCCGTCACAGGAACGCGCCGCGCTTCTTGGCGCGATGTCACCCGCTTCCTCGCACACGGCTTCCCCGCCGCCGTCTACCGATCGCGCCACTGGTGGGTGCCCACCGCACTGCTGTCGACCGTCGTCGCAGCCCTCCTGGGCTGGTGGATCGGCACCCACCCCGAGGTGCAGTCCTCCATCGCGGCCCCCGGCGAGCTGCGCGAGCTCACCCGACCCGGCGGCCAGTACGAGACGTATTACTCCAGCCACCCTGCGGCCTCCTTCGCCGCCCAGGTCTGGACGAACAACGCTCAGGCCGCCGCCATGTGCCTGGTCCTGGGAATCTTCCTTGGCCTCCCGGTCCTCTGGATCCTCTTCCAGAACATGCTCAACCTCGGCATCGGCGCCGGTCTGATGTCCTCCGTCGGCCGCCTCGACACCTTTCTCGGCCTCGTACTCCCGCACGGCCTTCTCGAACTGACCGCGGTCTTCGTCGCCGCCGGCACAGGTCTGCGTCTCGGCTGGACCCTGATCGATCCGGGCCCCCGTTCCCGACGCACCGCACTGGCGGAGGAGGGCCGAGCAGCAGTCGGCATGGCCATAGGGCTCGCCCTGGTCCTGTTCGTCTCCGGCGCCATAGAAGGCTTCGTCACGCCCTCGGGCCTGCCCACCTGGGCCCGTATAGCCATAGGGGTGGGCGCCGAGTCGGCCTTCCTCGCGTACGTCTTCGTCCTGGGCGGACGAGCGGCGCGGGCGGGCGACACGGGCGATGTCGCGGCGGCTGAACGCAGTGCCACCGTCCCGACCGCTGCCTGATGTGCGACGGACCGTACTGAGCTGCTACTGTCTCCTTCGCCCCACAGGAGCCGTTGACACGGACCGTGCGGGGAGGTAGATTCGAACAGTTGCCTGGAGCTGGGTTCAGCCCGCTCGGCAGCGGTGAGTGTCTGTCTGCTTCTGGAAATCTTGATTTCGAAGAAGCCTCTTCCCGATGAATCGGAAACAGATGGCCGGTCAATCCGGTCCGGAAGTTCTGATAATGTTGGGAGCGCCGGAAAGGGAAACGCGAGAGCGGGAACCTGGAAAGCACCGAGGAAATCGGAACCGGAAACGGTCTGATAGAGTCGGAAACGCAAGACCGAAGGGAAACTGCCCGGAGGAAAGCCCGAGAGGGTGAGTACAAAGGAAGCCTCCGTTCCTTGAGAACTCAACAGCGTGCCAAAAATCAACGCCAGATATGTTGATACCCCGTCTCCAGCATCTGCTGGGACGAGGTTCCTTTGAAATAAACACAGCGAGGACGCTGTGAACGACCGCCTTATTCCGGTGGTTGTTCCGCTCTCGTGTGTGTGCACCCGATTACGGGTAAACATTCACGGAGAGTTTGATCCTGGCTCAGGACGAACGCTGGCGGCGTGCTTAACACATGCAAGTCGAACGATGAACCACTTCGGTGGGGATTAGTGGCGAACGGGTGAGTAACACGTGGGCAATCTGCCCTTCACTCTGGGACAAGCCCTGGAAACGGGGTCTAATACCGGATACCACTCGCACGGGCATCTGTGCGGGTTGAAAGCTCCGGCGGTGAAGGATGAGCCCGCGGCCTATCAGCTTGTTGGTGAGGTAATGGCTCACCAAGGCGACGACGGGTAGCCGGCCTGAGAGGGCGACCGGCCACACTGGGACTGAGACACGGCCCAGACTCCTACGGGAGGCAGCAGTGGGGAATATTGCACAATGGGCGAAAGCCTGATGCAGCGACGCCGCGTGAGGGATGACGGCCTTCGGGTTGTAAACCTCTTTCAGCAGGGAAGAAGCGAAAGTGACGGTACCTGCAGAAGAAGCGCCGGCTAACTACGTGCCAGCAGCCGCGGTAATACGTAGGGCGCAAGCGTTGTCCGGAATTATTGGGCGTAAAGAGCTCGTAGGCGGCTTGTCACGTCGGGTGTGAAAGCCCGGGGCTTAACCCCGGGTCTGCATTCGATACGGGCTAGCTAGAGTGTGGTAGGGGAGATCGGAATTCCTGGTGTAGCGGTGAAATGCGCAGATATCAGGAGGAACACCGGTGGCGAAGGCGGATCTCTGGGCCATTACTGACGCTGAGGAGCGAAAGCGTGGGGAGCGAACAGGATTAGATACCCTGGTAGTCCACGCCGTAAACGGTGGGAACTAGGTGTTGGCGACATTCCACGTCGTCGGTGCCGCAGCTAACGCATTAAGTTCCCCGCCTGGGGAGTACGGCCGCAAGGCTAAAACTCAAAGGAATTGACGGGGGCCCGCACAAGCAGCGGAGCATGTGGCTTAATTCGACGCAACGCGAAGAACCTTACCAAGGCTTGACATACACCGGAAAGCATCAGAGATGGTGCCCCCCTTGTGGTCGGTGTACAGGTGGTGCATGGCTGTCGTCAGCTCGTGTCGTGAGATGTTGGGTTAAGTCCCGCAACGAGCGCAACCCTTGTCCTGTGTTGCCAGCATGCCCTTCGGGGTGATGGGGACTCACAGGAGACCGCCGGGGTCAACTCGGAGGAAGGTGGGGACGACGTCAAGTCATCATGCCCCTTATGTCTTGGGCTGCACACGTGCTACAATGGCAGGTACAATGAGCTGCGATACCGTGAGGTGGAGCGAATCTCAAAAAGCCTGTCTCAGTTCGGATTGGGGTCTGCAACTCGACCCCATGAAGTCGGAGTTGCTAGTAATCGCAGATCAGCATTGCTGCGGTGAATACGTTCCCGGGCCTTGTACACACCGCCCGTCACGTCACGAAAGTCGGTAACACCCGAAGCCGGTGGCCCAACCCCCTTGTGGGGAGGGAGCTGTCGAAGGTGGGACTGGCGATTGGGACGAAGTCGTAACAAGGTAGCCGTACCGGAAGGTGCGGCTGGATCACCTCCTTTCTAAGGAGCACTTCTTACCGATCCCTTCGGGGTGAGGTCAGAGGCCACTACGCAGGCAAACGTTCTGCGGTGGTTGCTCATGGGTGGAACGTTGATTATTCGGCACTTTCAGTCATCTCGGGCTGCCAGTACTGCTCTTCGGAGCGTGGAAAGCTGATCACGAGTGGCGAGGGTGTCGGGCACGCTGTTGGGTGTCTGAGGGAATGAACCCCCTCTGATACCGGCCCCAGTGAACTCGGAGTGAAGCTCCGGGGTGATGGGTGGCTGGTCGTTGTTTGAGAACTGCACAGTGGACGCGAGCATCTGTGGCCAAGTTTTTAAGGGCGCACGGTGGATGCCTTGGCACCAGGAACCGATGAAGGACGTGGGAGGCCACGATAGTCCCCGGGGAGTCGTCAACCAGGCTTTGATCCGGGGGTTTCCGAATGGGGAAACCCGGCAGTCGTCATGGGCTGTCACCCATACCTGAACACATAGGGTATGTGGAGGGAACGCGGGGAAGTGAAACATCTCAGTACCCGCAGGAAGAGAAAACAACCGTGATTCCGGGAGTAGTGGCGAGCGAAACCGGATGAGGCCAAACCGTATGCGTGTGAGACCCGGCAGGGGTTGCGCATGCGGGGTTGTGGGATCTCTCTTTCACAGTCTGCCGGCTGTGAGACGAGTCAGAAACCGTTGATGTAGGCGAAGGACATGCGAAAGGTCCGGCGTAGAGGGTAAGACCCCCGTAGTCGAAACATCAGCGGCTCGTTTGAGAGACACCCAAGTAGCACGGGGCCCGAGAAATCCCGTGTGAATCTGGCGGGACCACCCGCTAAGCCTAAATATTCCCTGGTGACCGATAGCGGATAGTACCGTGAGGGAATGGTGAAAAGTACCGCGGGAGCGGAGTGAAATAGTACCTGAAACCGTGTGCCTACAAGCCGTGGGAGCGTCGGGCAAGCACTTGTGCTTGCCTCGTGACTGCGTGCCTTTTGAAGAATGAGCCTGCGAGTTTGCGGTGTGTTGCGAGGTTAACCCGGGTGGGGTAGCCGTAGCGAAAGCGAGTCCTAATAGGGCGTTTGAGTAGCACGCTCAAGACCCGAAGCGGAGTGATCTAGCCATGGGCAGGTTGAAGCGGAGGTAAGACTTCGTGGAGGACCGAACCCACCAGGGTTGAAAACCTGGGGGATGACCTGTGGTTAGGGGTGAAAGGCCAATCAAACTCCGTGATAGCTGGTTCTCCCCGAAATGCATTTAGGTGCAGCGTCGTGTGTTTCTTGCCGGAGGTAGAGCACTGGATAGGCGATGGGCCCTACCGGGTTACTGACCTTAGCCAAACTCCGAATGCCGGTAAGTGAGAGCGCGGCAGTGAGACTGTGGGGGATAAGCTCCATGGTCGAGAGGGAAACAGCCCAGAGCATCGACTAAGGCCCCTAAGCGTACGCTAAGTGGGAAAGGATGTGGAGTCGCAGAGACAACCAGGAGGTTGGCTTAGAAGCAGCCACCCTTGAAAGAGTGCGTAATAGCTCACTGGTCTAGTGATTCCGCGCCGACAATGTAGCGGGGCTCAAGCGTACCGCCGAAGTCGTGTCATTGCAGCATGAGGGCCAACGCCCGCTGTGATGGGTAGGGGAGCGTCGTGTGCCGGGTGAAGCTGCAGCGGAAGCTAGTGGTGGACGGTTCACGAGTGAGAATGCAGGCATGAGTAGCGATACACACGTGGGAAACGTGTGCGCCGATTGACTAAGGGTTCCTGGGTCAAGCTGATCTGCCCAGGGTAAGTCGGGACCTAAGGCGAGGCCGACAGGCGTAGTCGATGGATAACCGGTTGATATTCCGGTACCCGCTGTGAAGCGTCAAACATCGAACCAGGCGATGCTAAGTCCGTGAAGCCGTTCCGGACCCTTCGGGGAAAGGAAAGTGGTGGAGCCGGCGAACCAGACTTGTAGTAGGTGAGTGATGGGGTGACGCAGGAAGGTAGTCCAGCCCGGGCGGTGGTTGTCCCGGGGTAAGGGTGTAGGCCGTGTGATAGGTAAATCCGTCGCACATAAGGCTGAGACCTGATGCCGAGCCGATTGTGGTGAAGTGGATGATCCTATGCTGTCGAGAAAAGCCTCTAGCGAGTTTCATGGCGGCCCGTACCCTAAACCGACTCAGGTGGTCAGGTAGAGAATACCGAGGCGTTCGGGTGAACTATGGTTAAGGAACTCGGCAAAATGCCCCCGTAACTTCGGGAGAAGGGGGGCCATCACTGGTGAGAGGACTTGCTCCTCGAGCTGGGGGTGGCCGCAGAGACCAGCGAGAAGCGACTGTTTACTAAAAACACAGGTCCGTGCGAAGCCGTAAGGCGATGTATACGGACTGACGCCTGCCCGGTGCTGGAACGTTAAGGGGACCGGTTAGTCACATTTCGGTGTGGCGAAGCTGAGAACTTAAGCGCCAGTAAACGGCGGTGGTAACTATAACCATCCTAAGGTAGCGAAATTCCTTGTCGGGTAAGTTCCGACCTGCACGAATGGCGTAACGACTTCTCGACTGTCTCAACCATAGGCCCGGTGAAATTGCACTACGAGTAAAGATGCTCGTTTCGCGCAGCAGGACGGAAAGACCCCGGGACCTTTACTACAGTTTGATATTGGTGTTCGGTTCGGCTTGTGTAGGATAGCTGGGAGACTGTGAAGCTTGGACGCCAGTTCAGGTGGAGTCGTCGTTGAAATACCAGTCTGGTCGTGCTGGATGTCTAACCTGGGTCCGTGATCCGGATCAGGGACAGTGTCTGATGGGTAGTTTAACTGGGGCGGTTGCCTCCTAAAGAGTAACGGAGGCGCCCAAAGGTTCCCTCAGCCTGGTTGGTAATCAGGTGTTGAGTGTAAGTGCACAAGGGAGCTTGACTGTGAGACCGACGGGTCGAGCAGGGACGAAAGTCGGGACTAGTGATCCGGCGGTGGCTTGTGGAAGCGCCGTCGCTCAACGGATAAAAGGTACCCCGGGGATAACAGGCTGATCTTCCCCAAGAGTCCATATCGACGGGATGGTTTGGCACCTCGATGTCGGCTCGTCGCATCCTGGGGCTGGAGTCGGTCCCAAGGGTTGGGCTGTTCGCCCATTAAAGCGGTACGCGAGCTGGGTTTAGAACGTCGTGAGACAGTTCGGTCCCTATCCGCTGTGCGCGTAGGAGTCTTGAGAAGGGCTGTCCCTAGTACGAGAGGACCGGGACGGACGAACCTCTGGTGTGCCAGTTGTCCTGCCAAGGGCATGGCTGGTTGGCTACGTTCGGGAGGGATAACCGCTGAAAGCATCTAAGCGGGAAGCCTGCTTCGAGATGAGGACTCCCACCCCCTTGAGGGGTTAAGGCTCCCAGTAGACGACTGGGTTGATAGGCCGGATCTGGAAGCCCAGTAATGGGTGGAGGTGACCGGTACTAATAGGCCGAGGGCTTGTCCTCAGTTGCTCGCGTCCACTGTGTTAGTTCTGAGGCAACGACTGTGTCTTTTTCCGGTCGAACTTCATAGTGTTTCGGTGGTCATAGCGTGAGGGAAACGCCCGGTTACATTCCGAACCCGGAAGCTAAGCCTTACAGCGCCGATGGTACTGCAGGGGGGACCCTGTGGGAGAGTAGGACACCGCCGAACTCCTTTTAGTGGAAAGGCCCACACCTTATGGTGTGGGCCTTTCTGCGTTTTGTGGTTTGTTTCTCCTCAGGGGGCGCTATGCGCCCCCTTTTTTGTTTACAGGCGCCCGGCTGCTTTCAATGCCAGGTAGGCGTCGGCCAGCGCTGGAGCCAGGTCGTCCGGTGTCGCGTCGACGACTGTCACTCCGTGGCGACGGAGTTGTTCCGCAGTGCGATGACGTTCCGTCTGGGCCTGGGCCGCGGCCGCGGCCTCGTAGATCGCTTCGGTGTTGCCGCGGGCCGTGGCCATGCGGGCGATGTGGGGATCCGCTACTGAAGCCAGAAGGACCGTGTGGCGTTGGGTGAGCTGAGGAAGTACGGGCAGCAGGCCTTCTTCGACGGGCGCGGCGTCGAGGCTGGTGAGCAGCACGATCAGGGAGCGGCGGGGGGCCGTACGCAGGGCTGTGGCTGTGAGGCCGCGAGCGTTCGTTTCGACGAGTTCGGGTTCGAGGGTGGCCATTGCGCCCACCAGCGAGGGGAGCAGGTCGTTGGCTGTTCGACCTTGGACCAGGGCGCGCACTCCGCGGTCATAGGCGAGGAGATCCACGCGGTCGCCGGCGCGGGAGGCGAGGGCGGCCAGCAGCAGGGCCGCGTCCATGGAGGCGTCGAGACGAGGGGCGTCGCCCACGCGTCCCGCGGAGGTGCGGCCGGTGTCGAGGACGACGAGGATGTGGCGGTCGCGTTCGGGGCGCCAGGTGCGTACGGCGACGGAGGTCTGGCGGGCGGTGGCTCGCCAATCGATGGAACGGGTGTCGTCGCCGGGAACGTATTCGCGCAGGCTGTCGAACTCCGTGCCTTCACCGCGAGTGAGGACGCTGGTGCGGCCGTCCAGCTCGCGCAGGCGGGCGAGTTTTGAGGGGAGGTGCTTGCGGCTGGTGAACGGGGGCAGGACGCGGACTGTCCAGGGGACCTTGTGGGTGCCCTGGCGGGTGAAGAGCCCGAGGGGGCCGTAGGAGCGGATCGTCACGCGGTCGGCCTGGCGGTCACCGCGGCGGGTGGGGCGTAGGCGAGTGGTGAGGCGTCGGCGTTCGCCGGCCGGGACCGTCAATCGGTGGCGGGAGGCTTCCATCTCCGTGCCGGGCTGCCAGCTGCTGGGGGGCCAGGCGTCCCGGATGTGGGCGCGGAGCGGGCGGCCGGACGGGTTGGTGACCGTGAGAGTGACGTCGGCCGGCTCGCCCAGTCGGGCGGAGGTGTCGCCGGAGCGGGTCAGGCCGAGCCGTCGTACGGGTGCAGCCAGGGCGAAGTCGCAGGCGCAGGCCACTGCCAGGGGGGCGTTGACCGCGAGAATGCCCGTCCAGCTGGGTTCCCAGATGCCGATGGGGAGGGAACCCAGGGCTGCGAGAAGTGCGGTGCGTCCGGTGAGAGCCATCAGCGGGGGACCGGGACGTGAGCGAGGATCGCGTTGATGACGGAGTCGGCCGTCACGCCCTCCATCTCGGCCTCCGGGCGCAGTTGTACGCGGTGGCGGAGGGTGGGAAGGGCCAGGGCCTTCACGTCGTCGGGGATGACGTAGTCGCGGCCGGTCAGCCATGCCCACGCGCGCGAGGTGGCCAGGAGGGCCGTGGCGCCGCGGGGGGAGACCCCGAGAGTGAGGGACGGGGACTCACGGGTGGCGCGGCAGATGTCGACGACGTAGGCGGTGATCTCGGGGGAGACCGTGGTCTTGGCGACTGCTGCGCGGGCCGCTTCGAGGTCGGCCGGGCCTGCTACGGGGCGTAGGCCTGCGGCCTTGAGGTCGCGGGGGTTGAAGCCCTCGGCATGGCGGGTCAGGACGTCGATCTCGTCCTGGCGGGAGGGGAGCGGGATCGTCAGCTTGAGGAGGAAACGGTCCAGCTGGGCTTCGGGGAGGGGGTAGGTGCCCTCGTACTCCACCGGGTTCTGGGTCGCGGCGACCAGGAACGGGTCGGGGAGCAGGCGCGGGGTGCCGTCGACCGTGACCTGCCGCTCCTCCATGGCCTCCAGGAGGGAGGACTGGGTCTTGGGCGGGGTGCGGTTGATCTCGTCCGCGAGGAGGAGGTTGGTGAAGACCGGGCCGGGCTGGAAGGAGAACTCGGCGCTGCGTGTGTCGTAGACGAGGGAGCCCGTCACATCGCTCGGCATGAGGTCGGGCGTGAACTGGACGCGCTTGGTGTCGAGTTCGAGTGCGGATGCGAGGGCGCGGACGAGCAACGTTTTGGCGACCCCAGGGACGCCTTCCAGGAGTACGTGTCCGCGGCAGAGGAGGGCGACGACAAGACCGGTCACGGCGGGGTCCTGGCCGACCACGGCTTTGGCGATCTCGGCGCGCAGGGCTTCCAGCGAGGCCCGGGCGGTGTCCGGGTCCCCGGTGGTCCCGGCGTTGTCAGTGGTCGGGTCCATCATGGACGGCGTACCTCTCTTTCGAGGGCGTCGAGTTGGTCGGCTAGGGAGATGAGGGCCGCGTCGTCGCGGGGCGGCGGGCCGAAGAGCAGGGAGTGCAGGGACTGTCCGTCTCCGTCGCTGCGGAGATGGGCGGACAGGGCGGGGAGCAGGGCTTCGGGCGCGTGCGCCTGGGCGACGGGGACGCCTACGAGGGGGGCGAGGCGGGTGCGGGTGGTGGAGCGAAGAGCGGTGGCCGCGCGGTCGCGGGCGCTCGCCTTGCGGTAGAGGCGGGCGCGGCCTTCGACGGTCTCGGAGGCGCGGATCGCCACGGGGAGTTTCTCGGGCACCAGGGGCCCGAGCCGGCGTGCCCTCCACAGGGCGGCGAGCGCTGCCGCGAAGAAGAGCTGAAGTGTGCCCCAGAGCCAGCCCGAGGGGAGCAGGTCGAGGAAGCCCTTCTCCTCGCCCGGGTCGGTGGCGGAGGAGTCGGAGAGCGAGGGGAGGTACCAGACCAGATGGGGGCGGGAGCCGAGGAGTTGGAGGGCGAGCGAGGCGTTGCCCCGCTTGTCGAGGGTGTCGTTGTAGAGGATGTCCGGCGCGCCGAGGACGACGGTGTCGCCGTCCCCGGAGGCCGCCGGGACGCGTACCAGGGTGGGCAGGCGCTCGCTGGGGTAACACTCGTCGTTGCCGGGGTGGGTGACGGTGTAGCGGATGCCGCCGGTGTCCGCGGTGCCCGCGCGCCGGGCCGCCGGCAGGCCGCAGTCGGGGGAGAGCGTCGAGTCGAGGCTGTTGGCGGGGTCCGCGACGACGCCGGGGGCCAGTCGCTCGAGGGACCAGCTGCCGGGGGCGACGAGGAGGGTGCGGCCGCCGGAGCCGGCGGTCGAGGCGCGCAGGCTGCTCTGCTGGCGGTGCGTCAGGAGGTCGGGTACGGCGACCAGGAGCGTGGTGTCGGGGCCGGCCGCGGCGCGTGCCTCGTCCAGGGTGGTGACCACGCGGGTGTCGATGCCTCGGTCGGCGAGGAGTTCGGCGACGGCGCGGCTGCCGTAGGGATCTGCGGAGCGCGGGTCGAGGCTGCCGTGGCGTTCGGTGGAGCGGATCGCCGCGATCGCCACGGCCGCGACGAGGAGCAGTACGAGTGCGAGTACGACGCCTCGCGCGCGGGTCCACACCTGGCGGGCGGTGGGCGAGGCCGAGGTGGGCGGGAGCGTGGCCTCGGTGGTCATTCGGCGGCTCCCCGGCGGGCGTTGTGGTCCGCGCCGTGGCTGCTGTTCGTGCCGCTCGTGCTGTTCGCGAGGACCGGCTTGGTGCGTTCCAGGGCGCGGTCGAGTTCGGCGATGCGGTCGTACGACTGCTCGGTCGCGGCCCGGCCGCCGTACGTGACGTCGTCGAAGTCCCGGGCCGCGGACCGCAGCCGGTCCGTGTGGGAAGGCAGGGCGCGGCCCGCTTCCGCGGCGGCCTCGTCCGCGGTGCGGCCGGGACGCACGTCGAGGAGGGCGCGCTCCTCCAGGGAACGGACGATCGCGCGCATGCGCTCCTGTAGGGCCTGGTTCCAGTGGCGCTGGGCTGCGTGTGCCTCCGCGGCCGCGCGGTGGTCGGCGGCGCTGCGGGGGCGGTCGTCGAACAGGGCGGCGGAGGAGGCCGGCTCGCGGCGCGGGGTGCCCAGGCGCCACCACAGCGCGCCCACCACCAGGGCGATCGCGGCGATGACGACGACCAGGCCGAGTGCTCCGCCCGGGGTCGCCGACGAGGCCGCGTCGAACAGCTTGCCGACCCAGTCCCAGAACGCGTTGAGTGCGCGCTGGAACCAACTGGGGTCGTTCTCGTGGTACATGCGCTTGAACAGCTCGCGGCGAGCCGCTTCCCGCGCGGGGTCGCGCGGGATCGTCAGCGGCGGTTCGTCGTCGGACCGTGCCAGTGACAGCACGGAGGTGTCGACGGCGCGCAGCATGGTGAGCACTCCCCCCGGCAGGTTCACCGCATCAGCTCCCGGGAGTGGGGCGGCTGCCGTAGTCCTGGACGCCGGCCGCGCGGGCCAGTTCGAGGTCGAGGGCTTCGCGGCGGATGCGCTGGTCGATGTAGAGGAGCACGGTGACGCCCGCCGTGATCGGGAAGGTGATCATGGAGCCGATCACCGAGCCGATGCCGCTGATGATGAGGAACGTCCAGCCGAGGTCGCCGGTGCCGTTGACGAAGCCGCCGACACCCTCGCCGCTGAGCGCCGCGGCGAGGAAGGTGAAGGGGAGGACGACGATCGCCGCGACGATGTTCGCGATGATCCCGGCCAGCAGCTGGATGCCGAGGACCCGCCACCAGGAGCCGCGGACCAGCTTCGTGGAGCGGCTCATCGACTTCACGATGCTCTGCTTCTCCAGCATCAGCGCGGGCGAGGCCAGGGAGAAGCGGATCATCAGCCACAGCGCGACGACTCCGGCGCCGAGGATGCCCAGGATCGCGAGGGCGAGGCCGCCGCCGTTCGAGCCCGCGGCGGCCACGAGGATGCCGGGCAGGGCCCCGACGGCGAGCACGCCGAAGGTGATGAGCAGCAGCAGGAAGATCAGGCCGAACAGCCTGGGCACCTGCGGGCGGGCGTCGCGCCATGCCTCACCGGTGGTGACGGGCCTGCCGAGTACGGCCCGGCTGGTGACGGTCGTCAGCAGCGCGGTCGCGGCGACCGTACCGATGAGGGAGATCAGGAAGACGACAGTGGTGCCGAGCATGGTCTCGCCCAGGGCGTGGGTCAGCTCGTCGGCGCTGGCGCTGGGGTCGTTGAGAGCCTCGGTCCCCGCGCTGTCGTTCAGGACGAAGCCCTGGAGCAGGATGACGAGGACCTCGGTCACGACGGCGACGGTCAGCGAGATGCCGAGGACGGTGCGCCAGTAGGTGCGCATGGTGGAGACGGCGCCGTCGAGGATCTCGCCCACGCCGAGGGGGCGCAGGGGGATCACGCCGGGCTTGGCCGCGGGCGGGGGGCCGCCCCAGCCGCCGTAACCGCCGCCCCAGCCCGGGGGAGGGCTGTAGCCTCCGGGCGGGCCGGCGGGGGGCTGCGTCCCCCAGCCCGGGCCGGGAGGCGGGGGCGGAGGGGTCTGGCCGGGAGCGGCGGCGCCTGTGGGGGCGGACCACTGACCGGGTGGCGGCTGTTCCTGCGACCACTTGGAGTCGGCGTCCTGCGGGTTGTTCTCCGGCTGCTGTGCGGGCTGTGCGGCGTCGGGCCGGGCGGTGGGCTCGGCGGGACCGGACGTGCCGGGCTCGTGCCCGTCGGACGGGGCGGATCCGGGCGAGGCCCAGCCCGGAGTGTCGTTCATCGTCGCTCCTTCACGGTGCCCGTCCGCGGGCGCGGCGGCAGGTTGGCAGCCATCGTGCCATGGGGTGGTCGGCGAGTGACCAGCCGCGGTATGGGCTGCATACCTTCAATACTCCGGCTGACAAGGGGCAGACTGATCGCATGGCTGATCAGTACGTGCAATCCGGCGAGGACAGCAAGCCCACCGAGATACCGGCGATCCGCTGGGAAGAGCCACCCGAAGGCCCCGTGCTGGTGCTCCTCGACCAGACGAGGCTGCCGGCCGAGGAGGTGGAACTGGTCTGTACGGATGCGTCCGCGCTGGTGGAGGCGATCCGGTCGTTGGCCGTGCGCGGGGCGCCGTTGCTCGGCATCGCGGGGGCCTACGGCGTCGCGCTCGCCGCCGCGCGCGGGTTCGACGTGGACGAGGCGGCGGCCGTGCTGGCGGGCGCGCGTCCGACCGCGGTGAACCTCGCTGTCGGGGTGCGCCGAGCCGAGGCCGCCTACCGGGCCGAGCTCGGCAAGAGCGGCGACCAGGAACGGGCGGCCGGGGCGGCGCTGGCGGCGGCCCGCAGGCTGCACCGGGAGGACGCGGCGGCCAGTGCGGCGATGGCCGAGCGGGGGCTGGCGCTGCTGGACGAGCTGCTGCCGGGCGGCGGGCACCGGATCCTGACGCACTGCAACACCGGTTCGCTGGTGTCGGGCGGTGAGGGGACGGCGTTCGCGGTGGCCCTCGCGGCTCACCGGGCGGGGCGGCTGCGGCGGCTGTGGGTGGACGAGACGCGCCCCCTGCTCCAGGGTGCCCGGCTGACGGCGTACGAGGCGGCGCGCAGCGGGATGGCGTACACCTTGCTGACCGACAACGCGGCGGGCTCGCTGTTCGCGGCCGGGGAGGTGGACGCGGTGCTGATCGGGGCCGACCGGATCGCGGCCGACGGCTCGGTGGCGAACAAGGTGGGGAGCTATCCGCTGGCGGTGCTCGCCCGGTATCACCATGTGCCGTTCATCGTGGTGGCGCCGGTGACCACGGTGGATCCGGACACCCCGGACGGGGCGTCGATCGAGGTGGAGCAGCGGGCCGGGCATGAGGTGACCGAGATCGCGGCGCCTCAGGCTCCGGTGGCGGGGGCCGAGGCGGGCGGCGGGATTCCGGTAGCGCCGCTGGGGACGCAGGCGTACAACCCGGCCTTCGATGTGACGCCGCCGGAGCTGGTGACGGCGATCGTCACGGAGGAGGGCGTGGTGTCGCCGGTGACGGCCGAGGCCGTTGCCGAGTTGTGTGCGAGGTCCCGGGAGGTGACGATCAGCTGAAGTGGATGCGGTGGCCACGTATTCCGCCTGACATCCGCGGCTGACCCCGCTGCGGTGGTCGAGGCAGACAGTGATGGTCCAGTACGACTAAGGTCACTGGTCGGTGAGCTGTCTCACCACTGCCTTCACCACTGTTATGAGAATGGGATGATGTCTTTATGAAGGGACGAGTCCTTGTCGTCGACGACGACACCGCACTTGCCGAGATGCTGGGCATTGTGCTGCGTGGTGAAGGTTTTGAGCCGTCTTTCGTAGCCGACGGTGACAAGGCGCTGGCCGCGTTCCGTGAGGCCAAACCGGATCTGGTGCTGCTGGATCTGATGCTGCCCGGGCGGGACGGTATCGAGGTGTGCCGTCTGATCAGGGCGGAGTCCGGGGTGCCGATCGTGATGCTGACGGCCAAGAGCGACACAGTGGATGTCGTCGTGGGGCTGGAGTCCGGCGCCGACGACTACATCGTGAAGCCGTTCAAGCCGAAGGAGCTCGTGGCCCGGATCCGGGCGCGGCTTCGGAGGTCGGAGGAGCCTGCTCCCGAGCAGCTCGCCATCGGCGACCTGGTCATCGACGTGGCGGGCCACTCCGTGAAGCGGGAAGGGCAGTCGATCGCGCTGACGCCCCTGGAGTTCGACCTGCTGGTCGCGCTCGCGCGCAAGCCGTGGCAGGTGTTCACGCGTGAGGTGCTCCTCGAGCAGGTGTGGGGCTATCGGCACGCCGCCGACACCCGGCTCGTCAACGTGCATGTACAGCGGCTGCGCTCCAAGGTCGAGAAGGACCCGGAGCGGCCCGAGATCGTGGTGACCGTCCGTGGTGTGGGGTACAAGGCAGGGCCCAGCTGACATGTCCGGAGACAGTGCCGCGTCGTCGCCCCGGCGGACCGGGGCGGACGCGGGGCGGCCTGTCGGGCGGAAGTCGGCGGGTTCCCGCTGGGGACGTTTCGTGGAGGGCGGCCTGCTCCAGGGCGGAGTCCAGGGAAGCCCGGTCCTGAGGCTCTTCATGCGCTGGGTGCGCCGGCCGCTGCTGCCCGTGATGCGGTTGTGGCGGCGCAACATCCAGCTCAAGGTCGTCGCCACAACCCTGCTGATGTCGCTCGGCGTGGTCCTCCTGCTGGGCTTCGTCGTCATCGGGCAGGTGCGCAACGGACTCCTAGACGCCAAGGTCAAGGCGTCGCAGAGCCAGGCCACCGGAGGGTTCGCGGTGGCCAAGCAGAAGGCGGAGGAGGCCGACGCCGGGACCGACGACACGGCCGCGTCGGACGGTCAGTCCGACCAGTTCGTCATCGAGTGGATGAGCAATCTCGTCTACTCCCTCTCCAGCGGAGGTCAGGGCGCCTTCGACGTGGTGACGCTGCCCGTGGGCGGCGACAGCGGGAGCGGGCGCGGGCCGCGCGCCTCGGGTGACGTCGACCCGACGGCCAGCGTCCCCGAGGCTCTGCGCGAGAAGATCGACGACAGCACGACGGCCGCCCAGAGCTACACCCGCATCGTCTACGACCCCTACCAGGAGCCCCAGCCGGCCCTGGTCATCGGCAAACAGGTCAACGACCCCAACGGCGACCCGTACCAGCTGTACTACCTCTTCCCGCTCACCCAGGAGGAGAAGTCGCTCAGCCTGGTCAAGGGCACCCTGGCGACCGCCGGGCTCTTCGTCGTCGTACTCCTCGGAGCGATCGCCTGGCTCGTGGTGCGGCAGGTCGTCACTCCGGTGCGGATGGCAGCCGGGATCGCCGAGCGGCTGTCCGCCGGGCGGCTCCAGGAGCGGATGAAGGTCACCGGCGAGGACGACATCGCGAGGCTCGGCGAGGCCTTCAACAAGATGGCGCAGAACCTTCAGCTGAAGATCCAGCAGCTGGAGGACCTGTCGCGGATGCAGCGGCGGTTCGTGTCGGACGTGTCGCACGAGCTTCGGACACCGCTGACGACCGTGCGGATGGCCGCCGACGTCATCCATGACGCGCGTGAGGACTTCGATCCGATGACCGCGCGGTCGGCCGAGTTGCTCGCCGACCAGCTGGACCGGTTCGAGACGCTGCTCGCGGACCTGCTGGAGATCAGCCGGTTCGACGCGGGCGCGGCCGCGCTGGAGGCCGAGCCGATAGACCTCAGGGACGTCGTACGGCGCGTGGTCGGCGGGGCCGCGCCGCTTGCCGAGCGCAAGGGCTCGACGGTCCGGATCGTGGGCGACCAGCAGCCTGTCATCGCCGAGGCCGACGCCCGGCGGGTGGAGCGGGTGCTGCGCAATCTCGTCGTCAACGCCGTGGAGCACGGCGAGGGCAAGGATGTCGTCGTCAAGCTGGCTTCGGCGGGCGGGGCGGTCGCGATCGCGGTGCGCGACTACGGTGTCGGGCTCAAGCCCGGCGAGGCCACGCGCGTGTTCAGCCGCTTCTGGCGGGCCGACCCGGCACGCGCGCGTACCACCGGCGGTACCGGGCTGGGGCTGTCCATCGCCCTGGAGGACGCGCGGCTGCACGGCGGCTGGCTGCAGGCATGGGGTGAGCCGGGTGGCGGTTCGCAGTTCCGGCTGACGTTGCCGAGGACGGCCGACGAGCCGCTGCGGGGCTCGCCGATACCGCTGGAGCCCAAGGACTCGCGCCGCCATCGCGGACTCGACGACGCCGGTCTGCCGCGTGGGGGCGGCGACAAGGCGGCCACCGTGCCGGCTCAGCCGACGGGCGACCAGGTGACCTCGCGGGACCCGATAGCGCCCAGGTCGGCCGCCGTGGCACCCACGGCAGATCCGACGGCGCTGCCGGGCAACGGCGCGCGCGTGGTGCCCCGGCCGTCGTCGAGTGCGCCACGGCCGGACAGCTCTTCGGGCGGGCGCACGCCCGGCGATGGGACCGCCGGCCGTCCGGACACCGGGGCGCAGGAGTCATACGAACAGCAGGGGGAGGCCTTCCGTGGACGCTGACCGCGAAGGGCGCGGCCGGCGCAGGCCGGTGCGGTCCGTGGCGTACGCCGCCTGTGGCGTCGTACTGCTGGCGGGGTGTGCCTCCATGCCGGACAGCGGGGATCTGCGCGGGGTCGACTCCACGGCGCGCCAGGACACGCCGGTGCGGGTCTTCGCGATGCCGCCGCAGGAGGACGCCGAGCCCACGGACATCGTGCAGGGCTTTCTCGAGGCGTTGACCAGCGACGATCCGAACTACGAGACGGCCCGCAAGTACCTGACCCCGAGTGCGGCGAAGCAGTGGCAGCCGAAGCTGTCCACCACGGTCCTCGACGACGGGCCCGGTGCCGACGTCGTGCCGCCGGTGGACCGGGGGCAGAGCGAAGACAAGTCGTTCACGCTGGTCGGCACCAAGGTGGCGGTGGTGGACGCGCAACAGTCGTACTCGCCGGCATCGGGCGAATACCGGGAGACCGTGCACCTCGTGCACGACAAGAAGACCAAGCAGTGGCGGATCGACAGTCCCCCGCGCGGTGTCGTCATGGGGAAGTCGGACTTCCAGCGGAACTACGTGTCCGTCAACAAGTACTACTTCGCGTCGAACACCAGGGCGGCGACGGCTCCGCAGACCGTGGCGGTCGCCGACCCCGTGTATGTGCGCGAGCGCGTGGACCCCATGACGCAGTTGGTGCGCTCCCTGCTCAGCGGGCCGACGACCTGGCTCGATCCCGTCGTCAGGACGAGTTTTCCCACCGGTACGGCCCTCAGGAGCGGTGTCTCCTCGCTGGCTCCCGACGACCGGAGCACGCTGACGGTGCCGCTCAACAACAAGGCCGAGAAAGCCGGTTCGGACCAGTGCAAGGCGATGGCGGCCCAGCTGCTGTTCACCCTGCAGGACCTCACCCCTGCCGTGGACGAGGTCCAGTTGCAGGCGGGCGGCAGGCAGTTGTGCTCCGCTGCCGAGGGCGACGCCAACGGGGACGCCACGCGCGGCTCCGTCGAGAATCCCGAGTTCCTGTACTTCGTCAACGGCGAGCACCGGCTGGTACGGGTCGCGGCGGAGCCGGACGGCAGTGGTGCGAAGGCCCAGCCGGTGGCGGTGCCCGGAGCGCTGGGCGAAGGCGACAAGGATCTGCGGTCGGTGGCCGTCTCGCGTGACGAGCACATGGCGGCCGGTGTCGGCCTCGACGGCAAGGCGCTGTACGTCGGGTCGCTGGTGTCGGGCGGGTCGCTCGGGGAGCCGGTCCTGGTGAGCAGCGGCAAGACGACCGAGGACCGGCTGACCACGCCGAGCTGGGACACCGAGGGTGATCTGTGGGTGGCCGACCGGAACCTCGCCGATCCGAGGCTGCTGCTGTTCAAGGAGGGCGCGGGCAAGCCGCTGGAGGTGGAGACTCCGGGGCTGGACGGTCGTATCAGGGACCTGCGGGTGGCCGCCGACGGGGTGCGGATCGCGCTCGTCGTGGAGAAGGGCGGCAAGCAGTCGCTGTTCGTCGGGCGGATCGAGCGGGAGGGCAAGACCGGGGACCCGCAGAGCGTCTCGGTGCGCGAACTGCGCTCCACGACACCGGACCTGGAGGAGGTCACGACCATGTCCTGGGCCGGCGACAGCAGGCTCCTGGTGGTCGGGCGTGAGCAGGGCGGCGTGCAGCAGACGCGCTACGTCCAGGTCGACGGCTCCACTCCGGAGGGGCCGCCGCCGACCGCGCTCACGGGGGTGAAGGAGATCGCGGCGTCCGAGGACGCCGACATGCCCCTGGTCGCCTACTCGGAGGACGGGATCGTACGGCTGCCGTCCGGGGCGCAGTGGCAGAAGGTGGACGCGGACGGGACGGCGCCGGTCTATCCGGGCTGAGGTGACGGGACCGCCCTGTCGGGAGCGGCCGCTTTTGCCGGGGTGAGGCCCCGGCGAGGGTGGCCGCTTTTGTCTTGGACGGGTGTGGATTCGTGGCTGGCGGCGGCTCGGATTCGCCGAGTGGGCCGGGCCGGAATCGTCGTACGGGGTTGATTTGCGGGCTGTGTGCGCGGTCGGCCGGTTAGCTGTATAGGGCCGGTAATTGTGAGGGGAACTGCTGTTCGTGCGCGGCGGAGTTTTCCACAGGGAGTTATCCACAGGGGTGGTCGGTCGGCTTCAGCGTTGGCACAGTGATGGGCATGCGGGGGTGGTGGCAGGACCTCACCGATCTGGTGCTGTCGGCCGAGTGCGGAGGCTGCGGGAAGCCTCGCGCGGTGCTCTGTCCGGAGTGCCGTGCCGCCTTGTACGGGGCCGTGCCGAGCCGGGTGCGACCGGTGCCGGAGCCGTCCGGGCTGCCGGTGGTGCACGCGGCGGCTCGGTATGCGGACTCGGTACGGGCGGTGTTGCTGGCCCACAAGGAGAGGGGGGCGCTGGGCCTGGCGGAGCCGCTCGGCACGGCTCTGGCGGGGGCTGTGTGGGCGAGCGTGCGGGAGGTGTGTGAGCCGGGGAGTGAGGGATCGGGGTCGGGATGGCCTCGGGGGGCCTGGGAACGGGGGTATGGGGCTTTGGCCGGGCGTGGTGGGGAGTTGGAGCGGGGTGGGCCTGCTGGGCGGGCTATGGGGGGCCTTGACGGGGTGGGGGCTGGTGAGGGGGGTGCGTGCATGACCTCTGCCGGCGGGGTTGGGCGGTCGTGGGCGGTAGGCGGGACAGGTGAAGCAGCTGTGGCCGGGGGCCGGGACGTGGCAGGTGCCGGGGCCTTACGCGGGGGCGGAGATGTGCCGGGTGCGGAGGCGGCCCGGGGCAGAGGGGGTGGTGCCTCAGGAGCGGAGGTCTGGGGCAGGCGCGGCGACGCCTCAGGTGTAGACGCTTTGGGGAGCGGGAGCGGGAGCGGGGGTGGCAGCGGGAGCGGGGTGCCGGGGGCTGAGGCCCTGGCTGTACCTGGTCCGTCGGGTGGAGGGTGGACGAGGGGCGGGATCGGTGGGCCCGTGTTGCTCGTTCCCGTGCCGTCCGCGCGGCGGGCGGTTCGGGCCAGGGGTCAGGATCCGGCGCGGCGGATCGCACTTGCTGCGGCGAGAGAGCTGCGGCGGGCGGGGATGCCGGCGCGGGTGGTGGCGGTCCTGCGGCAGCGGCGGGGGGTGGCCGACCAGTCGGGGCTCAACTCCCGGCAGCGGCTGGACAATCTCGCGGGGGCGCTGACCGTGGTTCCCGGTGGCGGACGGCTTCTGGCCGAGGGGTTGGTCGTGCTGGTGGACGACCTGATGACGACGGGCGCGTCCTTGATCGAGGCGGCGCGGGCCGTCCGGGAGGCGCGGGCTCGGGAGGTTCAGGCCGCGCGGGCTCGGGAGGACCGGGCGGTGGGCGCTCGGGAGGACATCGCTCACCGCGGTGAACGGACGACCGCCGGACACCGTGATCATCGGCAACGGGGACGAGGGGAGCGCGGCGGTCCTCGGTCGTGGGGAACGGAGTCGTGGCCTGGTGATCGACCGCCCGGGACTGCGGGACAGCGTGTCCGAGGGTGGCCGGGAACGGACGGATGCCATGGCGAACGGCGACAGGACGGGAGCGGGCGCCGTGGTGGACGGGTGGTGGCCGGATACGGCGATGATCCGACGGACCTCGTGTACACCGCGACAACCCGGGAAGGCATGGGGGAACGGATGGTCGCAGTGACGGAGGAGGACACGGACCGGGAGCGCTGGATGGCGACAACGGCGGGCGCCGGGGGCGTCCGTGACGTCATCTGTGCGGCCGTGGTCGCGGCGTCGCCGGTTTCCTTCGAAATAAACCGGAACTGACTGTGTAGTTGCATCGTTGCAGGTTACGAGAGGATCAATTCACCTGAACGGAGGTACGCAGCAGTAGAGGGTGACGACATCCGTCCAGGCGAGATATGTTCGGTTGTGAGAGAAAGGCGCAGGCCACACCTCGCAAATCCGAATGCCGTGCCCGCGGGATTTCCACCATCACCCGCGACGGTGGAATGGAGATCTTGCCCGCGGGGGAGGAGGTGGACGTCACCGAGTCCGAGGTTCCGGGGCTCACCGGAACCTGGTGCAAAAGGGAGATGCTCCGCATCGAGGCGGAGCGATCCGGGAACGGAGTTCTGCGTGGACATCGTCGTCAAGGGCCGCAAGACCGAGGTGCCCGAGCGGTTCCGCAAGCACGTGGCCGAGAAGCTGAAGCTGGAGAAGATCCAGAAGCTCGATGGCAAGGTGATCAGCCTCGACGTCGAGGTGTCCAAGGAGCCGAACCCCCGACAGGCCGACCGCTGTGACCGAGTGGAGATCACGCTCCGCTCTCGCGGTCCGGTGATCCGGGCGGAAGCGGCAGCCAGCGACCCGTACGCGGCACTCGACTTGGCGGCGGAGAAGCTGGACGCCCGGCTTCGCAAGGAGCACGACAAGCGCCACACGCGCAGGGGCGCACGGCGGCTCACGGCTGCTGAGGTCCCCGACCACGTTCCGGACGCGGCGACGCTCAACGGCCACGGCGACCCCGTCCACGAGGAAGACTCGGACGGCGTGCCCGTCAAGAAGATCGGCTCGCTGGAGATCAAGGGTGAAGGTCCCCTCGTAGTCCGTGAGAAGACCCACGTCGCCTCCCCGATGACCCTCGACCAGGCGCTCTACGAGATGGAGCTGGTCGGGCACGACTTCTATCTCTTCGTCGACTCCGAGACGAAGGAACCGAGTGTCGTCTACCGGCGGCACGCCTATGACTACGGCGTCATCCACCTGAGCACGGACCCGATGGTCGCCCGGGCGCACTCTCCCGCGGCCGGCGACACGACGGGCAGCTGACCCTCCCGGATGACAGTTGATCGGGTGCCCCTGGAGCGCGTGTGCGCCCCCAGGGGCACCCGCGTGCGACCACTTCGCGCCCCGCTCTGTCACCTCACTGTCGTCCGGGCATGAAATCATGGGCCCACCGGCCCAACCGGTGGGTCGTTGCCTTGGGTTGGCGATGGCACAGGATCAGCCACAGCCTTCAGGGGGAGGAACGATGGCGGACAGCTTCGGACCGCTGCACGGCGCGAACGCCGGCGACGGTGTCGTCGGCATGGGCGCGGACGCGGGCTCTCCACGCAAGGAGCCGATCCGGGTTCTCGTCGTGGACGACCACGCTCTCTTCCGGCGCGGACTGGAGATCGTGCTCGCGGCCGAGGAGGACATCCAGGTCGTAGGGGAGGCGGGCGACGGCGCCGAGGCCGTCGACAAGGCCGCCGACCTGCTGCCCGACATCGTTCTGATGGACGTCCGGATGCCCAAGCGGGGCGGGATCGAGGCCTGCACCTCGATCAAGGAAGTGGCACCCAGCGCCAAGATCATCATGTTGACGATCAGCGATGAGGAAGCCGACCTCTACGACGCGATCAAGGCGGGCGCGACCGGATATCTCCTCAAGGAGATCTCGACGGACGAGGTGGCCACCGCCATTCGCGCCGTGGCCGACGGCCAGTCGCAGATCAGCCCCTCCATGGCGTCGAAACTGCTCACCGAGTTCAAGTCGATGATCCAGCGGACGGACGAGCGCCGTCTCGTGCCGGCCCCGCGGCTGACCGACCGTGAGCTGGAAGTCCTCAAGCTCGTCGCCACCGGGATGAACAACCGCGACATCGCGAAGGAGTTGTTCATCTCCGAGAACACAGTGAAGAACCATGTGCGCAACATCCTGGAGAAGCTGCAGCTGCACTCCAGGATGGAGGCGGTGGTCTACGCGATGCGGGAGAAGATCCTAGAGATCCGCTAGCGCCTTCACGAGGGGCTCGCGCAGGTCCGGTGAGTCCACCCGCTCGACCCGGATGTCCGTGCAGTCCACCCAGCTCGCCGCCTCGACCAGGGCCTGGGCGACCGCCGGGACCGCCTTCGGGCCGTCCACGGTGACCTGCCTGGCGACCAGTGTGCCCCCCTCCCGGGCCGGGTCCACGCGGCCGACGAGACGGCCACCGGCCAGCACCGGCATCGCGAAATAGCCGTGGACCCGCTTGGGCTTGGGGACGTACGCCTCCAGGCGGTGGGTGAAGCCGAAGATCCGCTCCGTGCGCGCGCGTTCCCAGATCAGGGAGTCGAACGGGGACAGCAGAGTGGTGCGGTGGCGGCCGCGCGGTGCTGTCTCCAGAGCGGCGGGATCGGCCCAGGCAGGCTTGCCCCAGCCCTCGACCGTCACCGGCACCAGACCCGAGTCGGCGATCACCGCGTCGACCTGGTCGCCCTTGAGACGGTGGTAGTCGGCGATGTCCGCGCGGGTGCCGACGCCCAGGGCCTGGCCGGCGAGACGGACCAGGCGGCGCAGGCACTCGGCGTCGTCCAGCTCGTCGTGAAGCAGGTCGGCGGGCACGGCGCGCTCGGCGAGGTCGTACACGCGCTTCCAGCCGCGGCGCTCCACGCAGACCACCTCGCCGTACATCAGGGCGCGCTCGACGGCGACCTTGGTGCCCGACCAGTCCCACCACTCGCTGGTCTTCTTCGCACCGCCCAACTCTGTTGCGGTGAGGGGGCCTTCGGTGCGGAGCTGCTTGATGACCTGGTCGTAGGTGCCGTCCGGGAGCTGGTGGTTCCAGTGCGGGCGGCTGCGGTAGGCACGGCGGCGGAAGGCGAAGTGGGGCCACTCCTCGATGGGGAGGATGCACGCCGCGTGCGACCAGTACTCGAAAGCGTGGGGTCGGTCCGGAGACGCGCCGAGGGGAGAGGTCGTCCAGTAGGCGGCCTCCACGCTCTTGCGGCCCACCGCGCCGAGACGGGCGTACGGGATCAGCTCGTGGGAGCGGGCGAGGACCGAGATGGTGTCGAGCTGGACCGCGCCGAGGTGACGGAGGACGCCGCGGACTCCGGCCCGGCGGTCGGGGGTGCCGAGGAAACCCTGGGCGCGCAGCACGATGCGGCGGGCCTCGTCGGCCGAGAGGTCGGTGGTGGGAGGCGCAGTCGTCATGGGTCCGAACGATAGAGGCCGGCACTGACAATGAGAGGTGATCTGCGGATCTACGGAGCAGCGGGGAGGTACTGCAAGGTCGACGGCAGGCCCAGGTCCGAGGGCAGCAGCGCACCCACCCAGCAGTCCCGGCGCACGTCCTGGTGGGCGATGCCGGAGCGCAGGACGCCCTCGACGACGAAACCGGCGCGTTCCGCCACCGCGAGGGAGGGCTGGTTGCCCACTTCCGCCCGCCACTCCACGCGGTCGATCGACAGCTCCGTGAACGCCCAACGGGAGGCGGCGCGCACCGCTTCGGTGACGTAGCCGTTTCCGCGGTGTTCCTTGGTGGCCCAGTAGCCGATCTCGGCCGTGCCCGGCGAGCGCATGGTCAGGCCCAGCATGCCGACCAGGTCCTCCCCTTCGGGGAGGAAGAGGCCCCAGGTGAACATCGTGTCGTTCGCCCAGCCTGCCGGGGCCAGTTGCTCCGTGAAGCTCTGGGCGTGCTCCACCAGGTAGGGCGAGGGGATCGTGGTCCAGCGCAGGATGTCGGGGTCCTGCACGGCCGCGAGGACGGTCTCGGTGTCCCGTGGGGTGGGCGGGCGCAGCAGGAGACGGTCCGTGGTCAGCGTGACGGGTTCCATTGACCGATTCTGCTCAGGTGTCGGTGAAGGCGCCATCGTTTTTGCTGTGAGTGAGCGCGTGATCACAATTCGCGCAATTCGTGTGCCGGGCGCGGCACCATCGGCGTTCCCCCTCCGTTGTCCCCTTTGAAGCAGATTTGAAAGAGCTGACAGGCGGCGTACCCGGCAGGCCTCCCGACGTGGCGGGGTCCTCGCATACGATGGCCGTTGCTCAGTAAGTCAAATGGAAACCGACCGTCCTAGGCCCGACCGGCAAGGAGACCAACCCCCGTGTCCGTCCTCTCGAAGATCATGCGTGCAGGCGAAGGCAAGATCCTGCGCAAGCTGCACCGCATCGCGGACCAGGTCAACTCCATCGAAGAGGACTTCATCGACCTCTCCGACGCCGAGCTGCGGGCCCTGACCGCGGAGTACAAGCAGCGGTACACCGACGGTGAGAGCCTGGACGACCTGCTCCCCGAGGCGTTCGCCACCGTGCGCGAGGCCGCCAAGCGCGCGCTGGGCCAGCGCCACTATGACGTGCAGATCATGGGCGGTGCCGCCCTCCACCTCGGCTACGTGGCCGAGATGAAGACCGGTGAGGGCAAGACGCTCGTCGGCACGCTGCCCGCGTACCTGAACGCGCTGTCCGGCAAGGGCGTCCACCTCATCACGGTCAACGACTACCTGGCCGAGCGCGACTCCGAGATGATGGGCCGCGTCCACAAGTTCCTGGGCCTCGAGGTCGGTTGCATCCTCGCCAACATGACGCCGGCCCAGCGCCGCGCGCAGTACGCGTGCGACATCACGTACGGCACGAACAACGAGTTCGGGTTCGACTACCTGCGCGACAACATGGCGTGGTCCCAGGACGAACTCGTCCAGCGCGGCCACAACTTCGCCATCGTCGACGAGGTCGACTCCATCCTGGTCGACGAGGCCCGTACGCCGCTGATCATCTCCGGCCCGGCCGACCAGGCCACCAAGTGGTACGGCGACTTCGCCAAGCTGGTCACCCGCCTGAAGAAGGGCGAGGCCGGCAACCCCCTCAAGGGCATCGAGGAGACCGGCGACTACGAGGTCGACGAGAAGAAGCGCACGGTCGCCATCCACGAGTCCGGTGTCAGCAAGGTCGAGGACTGGCTGGGCATCGACAACCTCTACGAGTCGGTGAACACCCCTCTGGTGGGCTACCTGAACAACGCCATCAAGGCGAAGGAGCTCTTCAAGAAGGACAAGGACTACGTCGTCATGGACGGCGAAGTCATGATCGTCGACGAGCACACCGGCCGTATCCTCGCCGGCCGCCGTTACAACGAGGGCATGCACCAGGCGATCGAGGCGAAGGAAGGGGTGGACATCAAGGACGAGAACCAGACCCTCGCCACGATCACCCTCCAGAACTTCTTCCGCCTGTACAAGCGCCACGACCACAACGGCAAGGAACAGCCGGGCCTGTGCGGCATGACCGGTACGGCGATGACCGAGGCCGCCGAGTTCCACCAGATCTACAAGCTCGGCGTCGTCCCGATCCCGACCAACCGGCCCATGGTCCGCAAGGACCAGTCGGACCTGATCTACCGCACCGAGGTCGCGAAGTTCGAGGCGGTCGTCGACGACATCGTCGAGAAGCACGAGAAGGGTCAGCCGATCCTCGTCGGCACGACGTCGGTCGAGAAGTCCGAGTACCTCTCGCAGCAGCTCAGCAAGCGCGGCGTCCAGCACGAGGTGCTGAACGCCAAGCAGCACGACCGTGAGGCGACGATCGTCGCCCAGGCCGGCCGCAAGGGCGCCGTCACCGTCGCCACCAACATGGCCGGCCGTGGTACCGACATCAAGCTCGGCGGCAACCCCGAGGACCTCGCGGAGGCGGAGCTGCGCCAGCGCGGCCTCGACCCCGAGGAGCACATCGAGGAGTGGGCCGCGGCCCTGCCCGCCGCCCTGGAGAAGGCCGAGCAGGCGGTCAAGGCGGAGTTCGAGGAGGTCAAGGAGCTCGGCGGGCTCTACGTCCTCGGTACCGAGCGGCACGAGTCGCGCCGTATCGACAACCAGCTGCGCGGTCGTTCCGGCCGACAGGGCGACCCCGGCGAGTCCCGGTTCTACCTCTCCCTGGGCGACGACCTGATGCGGCTGTTCAAGGCCCAGATGGTCGAGCGCGTGATGTCGATGGCGAACGTCCCGGACGACGTCCCGATCGAGAACAAGATGGTCACGCGCGCGATCGCGTCCGCGCAGTCGCAGGTCGAGCAGCAGAACTTCGAGACCCGTAAGAACGTCCTGAAGTACGACGAGGTCCTCAACCGGCAGCGCGAGGTCATCTACGGCGAGCGGCGCCGCGTCCTGGAGGGCGAGGACCTGCAGGAGCAGGTCGTGCACTTCATGGACGACACGATCGACGCGTACATCGCGGCGGAGACCGCCGAGGGCTTCGCGGAGGACTGGGACCTCGACCGGCTGTGGGGCGCGTTCAAGCAGCTCTACCCGGTGAAGATCACCGTCGAGGAGCTGGAGGAGGCGGCGGGCGACCGCGCGGGCCTGACCGCCGAGTACATCTCCGAGTCGATCAAGGACGACATCCACGAGCAGTACGAGGCGCGTGAGGCGCAGCTCGGCTCCGAGATCATGCGTGAGCTGGAGCGCCGGGTCGTGCTGTCGGTCCTGGACCGCAAGTGGCGCGAGCACCTCTACGAGATGGACTACCTCCAGGAGGGCATCGGCCTGCGGGCGATGGCCCAGAAGGACCCGCTGGTCGAGTACCAGCGCGAGGGCTTCGACATGTTCACCGCCATGATGGAGGGCATCAAGGAGGAGTCCGTCGGCTACCTGTTCAACCTGGAGGTCCAGGTCGAGCAGCAGGTCGAGGAGGTTCCGGTCGAGGACGAGAAGCCGTCCCTCGCCAAGCAGGACTCCGTTCCGGCGCAGGCCGGTTCGCGTCCCGAGATCCGCGCGAAGGGACTCGACGCCCCGCAGCGCCGGGACCTGCACTTCTCCGCGCCGACCGTTGACGGCGAGGGCGGTGTCATCGAGGGCGAGTTCGCCGACGACGACGAGCCGGTGCGCTCCGAGGCGGACGGCCTCACGCGCGCGGAGCGGCGCAAGCAGTCCCGTGGTCGGGGCCGGCGCAAGAAGTAGTGCCTACGGCGTGACGAGCGCCGTGGCGGATCGACGTGTCGGTGCCGGTGGCGCCGTGGCGTAAGAAGGGCCGGTCACCTCGGGGTGGCCGGCCCTTCGGCGTGGGAGGGGACTCGCGGGCTTCTCCGGGGCTGTCAGTCCTCGTCCGGACGGGGAGCCCGGGAGCCGCCCAGTTCGACCGCGGTGCAGCGCCAGCGCAGGTCCTGGCCCTGTTCCAGCCGGAAGGCCATGGCGCGCAGCTGATCGCCGGCACCGATGCGGGCGAAGGCCTCCACGGCGCCCTGGCGGGGGACGTAGTAGCCGATGTCCCGAACGACGGGCCGGGCGCCTCGGGTACGCAGGGGGCCGCGTTCGGCGAGCCGGGCCAGCTCGTCGTAGGCGCGGCCCGCGGTGTGCCGGAGCATCGAGTGGACGGGGCGCTGGCCGCTCAGAACGGCCAGGAGAAGGTCGGCGAAGAGGTCGGTGGGGCGGGGCTGGGGGACCACGGGGCGCCGCGGGGTCTGCGGCGGGACGACCGCCGGGGTGGTTGTGCCGCGGGTCGCGGTGTGCGTTGCGGGGGCGGTACTGCCCGGGCCGGCGGTGGTGCTGACCGCGGCCGGGGTGGTGCTGCGCGCGCCGGTGGCCGTAGCGCCGGCCGGGGTGGCGCGCGGGGCGGCTTCCGTGCTCGTGGCGCCGGCTGTGGTGCCGCGTCGGGCGGCTCCCGTGGTCGTGGCGTTCAGCCCCGGGATGTTCTGTGGACGGCTGTCCGTGGGGCCCGTACGGGTGCGGGGGCCGCTGCCGGGGGAGCCCGGTGGGCGGCCGTCGCCGGGGGCCGTGCGGGGGGTGCTGCCCCCGGGTGTGCGGGGCGGCGTGCCGCCCGGGCGGCGGGAGTCGCGGCGGGCCGGGGGGCGGGTGCCGGAAAGGTGCTGTGCCCTGGTCATGACCTTGTTCATGGGATCCCCGTTCAGCGGGCCCGGAAAGTACCGGGCGGTAACTTCTGGTTGGGGATCTTGTACGGGGCGGCGGACCGCGGCGGCAAGCGCGAGGGGGGCCGGGTCGGGCGGCCGGAAATGTTCACCTATCAGGGTGATCGCAGGGCGCGGAAGCCCGTGAATCCGGGGGCGGGGCGGGTGAATTCCGGGCCCGGGGTGGACGCCTGCCGAGGTCTGGGCAGGGACTCGAAAGGGGACGCCCGCACGTATCCTGAAGGCCTTCGCGGAGCCCCTCCGAAGATGTTCTCCGACCACGAAAGCGGCCAGTCATGCGCGTCTACGTCCCCCTGACCCTCTCCGGTCTCGCCGAGGCGTACAAGACGGGTGAGCTGGGGGCCGGACCGCTCCTCGCCTACGCCGTCACACCCGCCCTGCGCGAGTGGTACCTCTCCGACGACATCGAGGAACTGGAGTACGCGGCGCTGAACCGGGCCGCGCTCGCCTCGCTGCGGCTGCTCGCCGCGGACGCCGGGGCCGTACGGCGCCGGGTCGTGGTGGCCGTCGACGTGGCCGACGGGGCGGCGGTCGCCGATCCCGACCGGGCGCTGGATCCCGCGGCGCTCGGGGAGGTGCGGGTCGCCGGGGCCGTGAAGCTGGCCAAGGCCGCCGCGGTGCACGTCGACTCGGAGGACGCGGTGGAGGACGTCACCGCTGCCGCGGACGCGCTGGCGGCGGCGGACGCCGGGGACGACGACGCGCAGTTCGTCGTGGACGGAGCCGAGGACCACGAGCTGCTGTGGTTCGCGACGCAGGAGATCCCGAACCTCGTGGGGCTGGGCGGCTGAACCCGCCTCCCGCCGTGCCGGGTCGCGGCTTTACCCGCCTTGACCTGCTGGTCTCTTCATTGTCAGTGGGGGCGGGTACGTTTTTGACATGGGGAAGCTGACAGGGGCGCACATCGTCTGGGACTGGAACGGCACGCTGTTCCACGACAACGACGCGATCATCGGGGCGACGAACGCGGCGTTCGGCGAGTTGGGGCTCGCGCCGATCACGATGGAGCAGTACCGGGCGCTGTACTGCGTGCCGGTGCCGAAGTTCTACGAGCGGTTGCTCGGCCGGCTGCCCACCGACGCGGAGTGGGAGCTCATGGACGAGACCTTCCACCGGTACTACGCCGAGCACCGGGTGGGGTGCGGGCTCACCGAGGGCGCGGTGGAGCTGCTCATGGGGTGGCGGTCGGCCGGGCGCAGCCAGTCGATCCTCAGCATGTACGTGCACGACGAGCTGGTGCCGTTGGTGCGCGGGTTCGGGATCGAGGCGCACTTCCTGCGAGTGGACGGGCGGACGGGGCCGTCCGGGGGGAGCAAGGCGGAGCACATGGAGCGGCATCTCGCCGCGCTGGAGGGTGTGGAGGCGGCCCGGACCGTGGTGATCGGGGACGCGGCGGACGACGCGGTGGCCGCGATGCGGGTGGGGGCGCGGGCCGTGCTGTACACCGGGGGGTCGCACAGCCGGGCCAGCCTGGAAGGGGTGGGCGTGCCAGTGGTGGACACCTTGGCGGAGGCGGTCGCGGAGGCCGAGCGAATAGCGGCGTGACCGGTTCACGTCGGTCCCGAGACCGAGACCGAGACCGAGACCGAGACGGCATGCGGCACCCGTCGGCTAGGTCACCGGTCACCTAGGTCACCGGTGCCTTCGCCCTGAGCACCTTCAGGAACTCCCAAATCCAGCCCTCGGCGTCCTGGAAGGCCGCTCCGGCCGGCTGCATGCAGATCCGGGCGACCGGCTTGTCGGCGTCGAAGAAGGACTTGAGGATCTCGGGGTCGTTGTACTCACCGGCGTCGACCCAGGCGAAGGCCAGGTCGGCGGGCCAGGTACAGCCGGGCTTGCCGGTGCAGGTATGGCCTGGATGCGAGGCGGACACTGTGCAGAGTGTCAAAGTTCCACCCCCGGTTTTGTACACATACGGCTCATGACGGCCCCCCTGTAAGGAGCGATAGCCTTGGTGGCGTGATCAGCGCGATAGTTCGCGGGGGCGCTGTGGCCCCCGCCCCGCGCCCGGTGCGCACGGAACACCTCCGTGGCCGGGCGGCGGCCGCTGGTCCTCGCGGGCGGGACGGGGCCGTAGGGGCCCTCATGACGCCGAATACGCCCTCGTCACCGGCGCGGCAGAGAGCAGCGTCACACCTGGCGGGCGTGTCGAGAATGGCTGATATACCCCCGCTCATCTCACCTTGCGGCATAGCGTCGGAGCAGACCGGAGACCCCGGGCCGTGGCGTCGAGCCGCAGGGGAAGAGACCGTACTTCCTTCTACGTCACGCAACGGCGCGCGACAGGAGCCAGAGGACAATGCAGACCAAGCTGGACGAAGCCAAGGCCGAGCTGCTCGAGAGGGCTGCACGGGTAGCTGAGAACAGCCCGGTCGGGGGGCACCTACCGACTGGGACGACGGACGACGAGACCCCCCGCACCCCGGACACCCCGGACAACGAGACCGTGCTCGCGTTCCTCCAGCGCTACTACCTGCACACGGCACCGGAAGACCTCGCCGACCGCGACCCGGTCGACATCTACGGAGCCGCTCTCTCCCACTTCCGGCTGGGCGAGACGCGCCCGCAGGGCACGGCCAACGTGCGGGTGCACACGCCCACGGTGGAGGAGAACGGCTGGACCTGCACCCACTCGGTCGTCGAGGTCGTCACCGACGACATGCCCTTCCTCGTCGACTCCGTCACCAATGAGCTGACCCGGCAGGGGCGCGGCATCCATGTCGTCATCCACCCCCAGGTCGTCGTCCGCCGCGATGTCACCGGCAGGCTGATCGAGGTCCTCACCGCCCCGCCCTCCGCTGCTGACCTCCCGCACGACGCGCACACCGAGTCCTGGATCCACGTCGAGATCGACCGCGAGACCGACCGCAGTGACCTGAAGCAGATCACCGCCGACCTGCTGCGCGTCCTGTCCGACGTCCGGGAGACCGTAGAGGACTGGGAGAAGATGCGGGACGCGGCTCTGCGGATGGCCGACGAACTGCCTGCCGAGCCCGTCGCCCCCGAACTGCGTGACATGGACATCGAGGAGGCCCGCGAGCTGCTGCGCTGGCTGGCCGCCGACCACTTCACCTTCCTCGGCTACCGGGAGTACCAACTCAGGCCGGACGACTCCCTCGCGGCCGTGCCCGGCACCGGCCTCGGCATACTGCGCTCCGACCCGCACCACGCCGGCGAGGAGGGCCACCCCGTCAGCCCGTCCTTCGAGCGGCTGCCCGCCGACGCCCGCGCGAAGGCGCGCGAGCACAAGCTCCTCGTGCTGACCAAGGCGAACAGCCGGGCGACAGTGCACAGGCCGTCGTACCTCGACTACATCGGGGTCAAGAAGTTCGACGCGGACGGCAATGTCATCGGCGAGCGGCGCTTCCTCGGGCTGTTCTCCTCCGCCGCCTACACCGAGTCGGTGCGCCGCGTCCCGGTCATTCGGCGCAAGGTGGACGAGGTGCTCGAAAGGGCCGGTTTCTCGCCCAACAGCCACGACGGCCGCGACCTGCTCCAGATCCTGGAGACCTACCCGCGCGACGAGCTCTTCCAGACCCCGGCCGACGAGCTGGAGTCCATCGCCACCTCCGTCCTGTACCTCCAGGAGCGGCGGCGGCTGCGCCTCTACCTGCGCCAGGACGAGTACGGCCGCTACTACTCGGCCCTCGTCTACCTGCCCCGCGACCGCTACACCACCGGCGTCCGCCTCCGGATCATCGACATCCTGAAGGAGGAACTCGGCGGCATCAGCGTCGACTTCACCGCCTGGAACACCGAGTCGATCCTGTCCCGGCTGCACTTCGTGATCCGCGTCCCCCAGGGCACCGAACTGCCGCAGCTCAGCGACAGCGACAAGGAGCGCATCGAGGCCCGCCTGGTCGAGGCCGCCCGCTCCTGGGCCGACGGTTTCGCCGAGGCGCTCAACGCCGAGCTCGGCGAGGAGCGCGCCGCCGAACTGACCCGCCGCTACGGCAACGCCTTCCCCGAGGGCTACAAGGCCGACCACACCCCGCGCTCCGCGGTCGCCGACCTCGTCCACCTGGAGCGGCTCGGCGAGGAGAACGACTTCGCGCTCAGCCTGTACGAGCCGGTGGGTGCCGCCCCCGAGGAGCGCCGCTTCAAGATCTACCGCAAGGGTGACGCCATCTCCCTGTCCGCCGTGCTGCCGGTCCTCAGCCGGCTCGGCGTCGAGGTGACGGACGAGCGGCCCTACGAACTGCGCTGCTCCGACCGCAGCGTCGCCTGGATCTACGACTTCGGCCTGCGCATGCCCAAGTCGCAGAACGGCGGCGGTGACTACCTCGGCGACGACGGCCGCGGGCGTTTCCAGGAGGCCTTCGCCGCCACCTGGACCGGCAAGGCGGAGAACGACGGCTTCAACGCCCTGGTGCTGAGCGCCGGACTGGGCTGGCGCCAGGCGATGGTGCTGCGGGCGTACGCCAAGTACCTGCGCCAGGCGGGCTCGACGTTCAGCCAGGACTACATGGAGGACACCCTCCGCCACAACGTCCACACCACCCGGCTGCTCGTCTCCCTGTTCGAGGCGCGGATGTCGCCGGACCGCCAGCGCGCAGGCCACGAACTCGTGGACGCCCTCCTGGAGGAGCTCGACGCGGCGCTCGACCAGGTGGCCTCGCTGGACGAGGACAGGATCCTGCGCTCCTTCCTGACCGTCATCAAGGCGACCCTGCGCACCAACTTCTTCCAGGAGGCCGCGGGCGGCAAGCCGCACGACTACGTCTCCATGAAGTTCGACCCGCAGGCCATCCCCGACCTGCCGGCCCCGCGCCCGGCGTTCGAGATCTGGGTCTACTCGCCGCGCGTCGAAGGCGTGCACCTGCGCTTCGGCAAGGTCGCGCGTGGCGGTCTGCGCTGGTCCGACCGGCGCGAGGACTTCCGCACCGAGATCCTCGGCCTGGTCAAGGCGCAGATGGTGAAGAACACCGTCATCGTGCCGGTCGGCGCCAAGGGCGGCTTCGTCGCCAAGCAGCTGCCCGACCCCTCCGTCGACCGGGACGCGTGGCTGGCCGAGGGCATCGCCAGCTACAAGATGTTCATCTCGGCCCTGCTCGACATCACCGACAACATGGTCGCCGGTGAAGTCGTCCCGCCCGCCGACGTCGTACGCCACGACGAGGACGACACCTACCTCGTCGTCGCCGCCGACAAGGGCACCGCGACCTTCTCCGACATCGCCAACGGGGTCGCGGAGTCGTACAACTTCTGGCTCGGCGACGCCTTCGCCTCCGGCGGCTCGGCCGGTTACGACCACAAGGGCATGGGCATCACCGCCCGCGGCGCCTGGGAGTCCGTCAAGCGGCACTTCCGCGAACTGGACCTCGACACCCAGTCCGAGGACTTCACCGTCGTCGGCATCGGCGACATGTCCGGTGACGTGTTCGGCAACGGCATGCTGCTCAGTGAGCACATCCGCCTGGTCGCCGCCTTCGATCACCGGCACATCTTCATCGACCCGAAGCCCGACGCGGCCACCTCCTACGCCGAGCGCCGCCGCATCTTCGACCTCCCGCGCTCCAGCTGGGCCGACTACGACACCGAGCTGATCTCCGCGGGCGGCGGCGTCTTCCCCCGTACCGCCAAGTCCATCCCGGTCAACGCCCATGTCCGCGAGGCCCTCGGCATCGAGGACAAGGTCACCAAGATGACCCCGGCCGACCTGATGAAGGCGATCCTCAAGGCGCCGGTGGACCTGCTGTGGAACGGCGGCATCGGCACCTACGTGAAGGCGTCCACGGAGACCCACGCGGACGTCGGCGACAAGGCCAACGACCCGATCCGCGTCGACGGCGCCGACCTGCGCGTGCGGGTCGTCGGCGAGGGCGGCAACCTGGGCCTGACGCAGCTCGGCCGGATCGAGTTCGCGTTGCACGGCGGCAAGATCAACACCGATGCCATCGACAACAGCGCGGGCGTGGACACCTCCGACCACGAGGTGAACATCAAGATCCTGCTCAACGGCCTGGTCACCGAGGGCGACATGACGGTCAAGCAGCGCAACAAGCTGCTCGCCGAGATGACCGACGAGGTCGGCCGCCTGGTCCTGCGCAACAACTACGCGCAGAACACCGCCATCGCCAACGCGCTCGCCCAGTCCAAGGACATGCTCCACGCCCAGCAGCGCTTCATGCGCCACCTGGTGCGCGAGGGCCACCTCGACCGGGCCCTGGAGTTCCTGCCCACCGACCGCCAGATCCGTGAACGCCTCGGCGCCGCACAGGGCCTGACCAGCCCGGAGACGGCCGTTCTGCTGGCGTACACGAAGATCACGGTCGCCGAGGAGCTGCTGCACACCTCGCTCCCGGACGACCCGTATCTGCACGGTCTGCTGCACACGTACTTCCCGAAGGCCCTGCGGGAGCAGTTCCCGGAGCACATCGACAACCACCCGCTGCACCGCGAGATCACCACGACCGTCCTGGTCAATGACACGGTCAACACGGGCGGTACGACCTATCTGCATCGTCTGCGCGAGGAGACCGGCGCGTCGCTGGAGGAGATCGTCCGGGCGCAGACCGCGGCCCGCGCGATCTTCCGCTCCGGTGTGGTGTGGGACGGGGTCGAGGCGCTCGACAACCAGGTCGAGGCCGCCGTACAGACCCGCATCCGCCTGCACTCGCGCCGGCTCGTCGAGCGCGGTACGCGCTGGCTGCTCAACAACCGGCCGCAGCCGCTCCAGCTCGCCGAGACCGTCGATTTCTTCGGCGAGCGCGTCGAACAGGTGTGGTCGCAGCTGCCCAAGCTGCTGCGGGGCGCCGACCTGGAGTGGTACCAGAAGATCTACGACGAGCTGAGCGGCGCCGGAGTCCCCGACGAACTCGCCACGCGGGTGGCCGGGTTCTCCTCGGCCTTCCCGACGCTGGACATCGTCTCGGTGGCCGACCGCATGGGCCGCGACCCGATGGACGTCGCCGAGGTGTACTACGACCTCGCCGACCGTCTCCACATCACCCAGCTCATGGACCGCATCATCGAGCTGCCCCGCGCCGACCGCTGGCAGTCCATGGCCCGCGCCTCCATCCGCGAGGACCTGTACGCGGCCCACTCGGCGCTCACCGCCGACGTACTGGCGGTGGGCAACGGCACGTCCACTCCCGAGCAGCGCTTCAAGGCCTGGGAGGAGAAGAACGCCCCGATCCTCAGCCGGGCGCGCACCACCCTGGAGGAGATCCAGGGCTCGGACGCGTTCGACCTGGCCAACCTGTCGGTGGCGATGCGCACCATGAGGACGCTGCTGCGGCAGCATTCGTAAGCGTTCGTGAGCGATACGACGACGAGGGCGCCCCGGGCCATGTGGCTCGGGGCGCCCTCGCTCATCCGGTCGTCCGGTCGTCCGTCCTGTGCGGACTCTCAGGCGGCGGCCTTCGGCTGCGGCTTCGCCTTGTCCGGGCCGCCCGTGAAGTCCTCGTAGGCTGCCAGGACCTCGTCGGTGGGGCCGTCCATGCGCAGTTCGCCGCGCTCCAGCCACAGCACCCGGTCACAGGTGTCGCGGATCGACTTGTTGCTGTGGCTCACCAGGAACACCGTGCCCGCGTGCTTGCGGAGCTCGCGGATGCGCTGCTCGGAGCGCTTCTGGAAGGAGCGGTCGCCGGTGGCGAGGGCCTCGTCGATGAGGAGGACGTCGTGGTCCTTGGCGGCGGCGATGGAGAAGCGCAGGCGGGCCGCCATGCCGGAGGAGTAGGTGCGCATCGGGAGGGTGATGAAGTCGCCCTTCTCGTTGATGCCGGAGAAGTCGACGATCTCCTGATAGCGGTCCCTGACCTGCTCGCGGGACATGCCCATGGCGAGGCCGCCGAGGTGGACGTTGCGCTCGCCGGTGAGGTCGTTCATCAGGGCCGCGTTGACGCCGAGGAGGGAGGGCTGGCCGTCGGTGTAGATCCGGCCGTTCTCCACCGGGAGCAGACCGGCGACCGCCTTGAGCAGGGTCGACTTGCCGGAGCCGTTGGTGCCGATGAGGCCGATCGCCTCGCCCTTGTAGGCGACGAACGACACGTTCTTGACGGCGTGCACCTTGCGTACGCCCGCCGCCTTCTCGACCTGCCCCCGGCGCAGCATGCGGTTGAGGGCGGCGGTGGCGGAGCCCTTGCCGGCGCCGGTGCCGTTGACGCGGTAGACGATGTCGACGCCGTCCACGACGACGGTGGGGATCTGGTCGTTCTCGATGTCAGCCACGGCCGTACGTCTCCTCAGCCTTCCAGAAGTAGATGAAGCCGCCGACGCCGGCGACCAGCGCCCAGCCCACCGCGATCGCCCACACGTGGTGCGGCAGCTGACTGGCGTGGAAGCTGTCGATCAGGGAGTAGCGCATCAGGTCGATGTAGATGGCGGCCGGGTTGGCCTGGAGGACGGGCACCACCCAGGACGGCCAGTCGTGGTGGCCCTTGGCCAGCTTGTCGATGCTCCACATCACGCCGGAGACGTACATCCAGGTGCGCAGGACGAACGGCATCAGCTGCGCGATGTCCGGCGTCTTGGCACCCATCCGCGCCATGATCATCGAGACGCCCGCGTTGAAGACCGACTGCAGGACCAGTGCCGGGACCGCCAGCAGCCAGGAACTGGCGATCGGGACACCGAAGCAGAGCAGGATGACGACCAGGGCGGCCATCGAGAACAGCAGCTGCTGGAGCTGCTGGAGGGCGAACGAGATCGGCAGCGCGGCCCGCGGGAAGTGCAGGGCGCGCACGAGGCCCAGGTTGCCGGAGATCGCCCGGGTGCCCGCCATGATCGAGCTCTGCGTGAACGTCCAGATGAACACGCCCGTGACCAGGAACGGGACGTAGTCCGGCACATTCCTCTTCGTGCCCAGCAGGACGCCGAAGATGAAGTAGTAGACCGCCGCGTTCAGCAACGGGGTCATCACCTGCCAGACCTGACCCAGCTTCGCCTGGCTGTACTGCGCGGTGAGCTTGGCGGTCGAGAACGCGGTGATGAAGTGGCGCCGTGCCCACAGCTGACGGACGTAGTCGGGCAGGGAGGGGCGGGCGCCGCTGACCGTCAGGCCGTGCCGGGCGGCCAGGGCCGAGAGGTCGTCGTCGGCCGGGGACGCTGTCGGGGGCGGTGTGTCGAGGACCTGGCTCACATCCGCTGCTTTCGCTCGGGGGGTGGGGGTGGTGCGCGTGCGGCTGGCGCGCCCGTCGTCCGGCGTTTCCTTACGTGACTCTTTACGTTCTCTTACGTCGGGACGGGACCGTATCGTCGCAACGTGAGAGTAGGACGATTCAGCGTCGGAACGCAACCGTTTCGTCGTGACGAGCGACGTTGGAACGTAACCGTTTCGTCGTGACCTGTCACGTTGGAACGTAACCGTAGCGTCGTGGCGTGCCGTCGTGGTGTGCGCCGTCGCGTCGATACGGCTCCGTCGCGGCCACCCGCGTCGGAACGGGACCGTTTCGTCGCTACGCCCTATGCTGGTCCGCATGACGACCAACGCCGACGCGCCGCAGACCCCTACGCGCCGCCGTGCCCCGGCAGGAGCCGCCGTACTCCGTGAGGATGTGACGGAAGCCATTCGGGCGGCCGTCTTCGAGGAGCTCGCGGCCTCCGGATACGCGCGGATGTCGATCGAGGGCATCGCACGTCGGGCGGGCGTGGGCAAGACCGCGGTCTACCGCCGTTGGCGTTCCAAGCTGCATCTGGTCCTCGACGTCGTGTCGGAGATCGCGGTGATGGGTCTGCCGGTGCCGGAGACGGGCTCGCTGGAGGACGACCTGCGGATGCTGTACGAGGTGACCTCCCGGGCGCTGCGGCACCCGGTGGCCTCGCAGATCATCCCGGACCTCCAGGCCGAGGCGGCCCGTAACCCCGAGATCGCCGAGGCCCTGCAGAACGCGTTGCAGAAGGGCCAGGAGGGTGTCGCCAGCAAGATCATCACGGCGGCGGAGCGGCGCGGGGAGCTCCGCACCGGCTTCAACGACGAACTGGCCCTCGACCTGATCTCCGGCCCCCTGTACTGGCGCTCGGTGGTGATCCGGAGCCCGAAGCTGCCGAAGGGGTATCTCGCGGCGCTGGCCCGGGTGACGACGGAGGCGCTGAAGGCGCTCTGAGCCTCAGTGGCCCGGAGGACTGCCACTCCGGGCAGGCGGGGGCGGCCGGCCTCGCCCGCGAGGGGAGTCGCATGTCGGCAAAGGCCCGCGCCCCTTCCGGGCGCTGCCGTCAGCCGGTGAAGGGACAGCCGGTGAGGAGAAGGGTGAGGGCAGCCAGGTCGGCCGCCCTCAGCACCCGGTCGGCGAAGCCCGGCAGCGGGACATGCAGGGGTGTCGTCCAGCGCTCCGGGACGGCCGTGACGCCGTACACCGCTCCGGCCAGGCCGCCCGTCACCGCGGCCACTGTGTCCGTGTCGCCGCCCAGGTCGATCGCAGCGCGTACGGCTGTCTCGTACGAGGTCGTCGTACGCAGCGCCCAGACGGCGGAGCCCAGGCAGGGCCATACGGCACCGTTGAACTCCGTGGCCTGGTCCGGGTGCCAGTCGGGGGCCAGGACGGTGGCGTAGCGTCCGCGGTGGTCTTCGTGGACCGCGTCCAGGGTGGCTTCCACGGCGTCCAGCGGGTCGTCGCCGGCCAGGGCCACTCGTACCAGTTCGTGGAAGACGGCCGTGCCCTCCCAGGCCGCCCGGTCGCCGTGGGTGAGGGCGGCCAGGCGGCGGCCGGCGGACATGGTGGCCTCGCGGCCGTGGGCAGCGAAGTACACGGCGGACGGGACCGCCCGCATCAACGCGCCGTTTCCCGCCGCCCGTTGGCTCACCTGGAAGTGGAGAGCGGCGGCGCTGTCCCAGGGGTCGCCGCTGCTCAGTACGGCCTCGGTCTGAAGGCCGATGTCCTTCGGCTCCGCCGCCGCCCACCGCTGGAACCGCCGGAAGACGTCCGGGAGTTCGAGCCCACCGCACTCCACCAGGGACTCGGCGACCAGGACCGCCATCTGTGTGTCGTCGGTCGCCTCACCCGGCTCCCAGCCGCCACCCCCGCACATCTCGCCGCCGTGCCCGGGCTCCGGAAAGCGGTCCGAGAAGGCACCTTCCGGCCCGAACTCGAAGGGGGCACCCAGCGCGTCCCCCGCAGCGGAACCGACGACGGCGCCCAGGGCGCGCTCTGCGCGTACGACCATCCGTGCAGGCTAGTCGCGAGCAGTTACGGCGACTGCGCGGGCCGACCGAACCGTCACGGCATCCGCGCGGGCCCGCCCCGAGCTGCTAAGGCTTCGCGCGCGAGCCGGGGCCAAATTGCCGTGCCCGTGCTGGGGCCGGCCCCGAGCCGCTGCGGCTCTCCGCCTGGTCGAGCCCTGAGTGGCCGGTACGCCGGTACGCCGGTCGCCGCGCGGCCAAGCGCCCTGGCCCAGGGTGCGACGGCTCGTGCAGGGCGCCCTGAGCAGTCATCGTTCTCTCCCGGAGCCGTTCCCGGATGGCTTCCCGTGCGGGCCGGCGCCAAGACCGCTGTGCCCGTGCTCGGGGCCGGCCCCTAGCCGCTGCGGCTCTCCGCCCGATTCGGCCCCGAGCCGCTGAGAGCCCGCGCGGACAAGCACGCCGGCTCAGAGTGCGACGGCCCGCCCAAGGCGCCCCTGGGCAGTCACCCTCGTCCCCCCGAGCCGCCCGTGAACCGAGACGGCCTCGCGCGCGGGCCGGCGCCAACCCCTGCGCCCGTGTGGGCGGGGTGGGCCCCAAGCCGCCGCGACCCACCGCCCGGTCCGGTCCTGGGTCGTCAGATCCCCAGGGCTACTCGATGACCCCTACTCGATGACGAGGTCGACCTCGATGTTGCCGCGGGTGGCGTTGGAGTAGGGGCAGACCTGGTGGGCCTGCTCGACGAGCTTGCGGCCGGTCTCCGCGTCCACGGAGTCGGGCAGCTCGACGCGGAGGGCGACCTTGAGGCCGAAGCCCTCGCCCTGCTTGCCTATGCCGACCTCGGCGGTGACGGCGGCGTCGCTGACGTCCACCTTGGCCTGGCGGCCGACAAGACCGAGGGCGCTGCCGAAACAGGCGGCGTAGCCGGCGGCGAACAGCTGCTCCGGGTTGGTGCCCTGTCCGTTGCCGCCCAGCTCCACCGGCGGGGCCAGAGCGACGTCGATCTTGCCGTCGTTCGTGTAGGCGCGGCCGTCGCGGCCGTGGGTGGCGGTGGCGACAGCGGTGTAGAGCGCGTCCATGAAAACCGTCCCTCTCGAAGTTCGTTCCGGCGGCTCTTCCGCGGCCGCCTCACGGCCGTAAGTAGAGCACACAATTCAATTGCGCACAACTAAATGGCTCGCAAGGGCTATCCTGGACGCATGGACACGTCCCCGGCCACCACCGACTGGCTCCGCCTCGACCAGCAGATCTGCTTCTCCCTGAACGCGGCCTCCCGCGCCTTCGGCAGCGTCTACCGCGTGATCCTCAAGGACCTGGGGATCACTTACCCGCAGTACCTGGTGATGCTGGTGCTGTGGGAGCACGGCGATCTGCCGGTCAAGAAGCTCGGCGAGCACCTGCGGCTCGACTCGGGCACCCTCTCCCCGCTCCTCAAGCGACTGGAGGCGGCCGGCCTCGTCCGGCGCGAGCGCAGCGCCCGCGACGAGCGCTCGGTGGAGGTGCGGCTCACCGAGGAGGGCGTCGCCCTGCGCGAGCGCGCGGAGCGGGTGCCCCGCCGGATCGTCTCAGCGACCAGTTTCGACGTGGACGAGATCAGCGCCCTGCGGGCCCGCCTCGACCAGCTCACCTCGGCCCTGGACGCGGCGGTGCACGCCGAGCTGCCCGACGAGGACTTCAGCCGGTGAGGGCTCGTGGTCACCTGAGTGGCCGTGGCCGTGGCCGCTGTCGTCGTCGCCTTGGCCACGCCAGGGCAAGGCCGACGGGCTCGCGGTGCTGGGGTTGCCGGCCCCGCAGATGCCGAGTCCCTGCCTCCTCGAGTGCCGCTGGGCCTTCACGAACACGCACTGATTCTGATGAGAGGGCTGAAAGGGCTGCGAGCCAGAACCGCGTGGCACCCGCCCGACCCGGCCGCCTGGTTCACTGATACGCGCACACGGGTCAACCGAAGAGGGGACGGCCGTACATGACCTGGCTGATCACCGGCGGCGCCGGCTACATCGGGGCGCATGTCGTGAGGGCGATGACCGGGGCGGGCGAGCAGGCGGTCGTGTACGACGACCTGTCCACCGGCATCGCCGAGCGCGTGCCGGCCGACGTGCCGCTGGTGACGGGTTCCACGCTGGACGCCGAGCGGGTCGCGCACACCCTGGCGGACCACGAGGTCACCGGTGTGGTCCACCTCGCGGCGAAGAAGCAGGTCGGCGAGTCGGTGGACCAGCCGCTGCACTACTACCGGGAGAATGTCGAGGGCCTGCGCGTCCTCCTGGAGGCGGTGACGACGGCCGGGGTCCCCTCCTTCGTCTTCTCGTCCTCCGCGGCGGTGTACGGCATGCCGGACGTCCCGTTGGTGACGGAGCGGACCCCGTGCGCGCCGATGTCCCCGTACGGCGAGACCAAGCTGGCGGGGGAGTGGCTGGTCCGCGCCACGGGCCGGGCGACCGGCCTGTCCACCGCGTGCCTGCGCTATTTCAACGTGGCGGGCGCGGCGAGCCCCGAGCTGGCCGACACGGGCGTCTTCAACATCATCCCGATGGTGTTCGAGAGGCTCACCCAGGACGCGGCCCCGCGTATCTTCGGCGACGACTACGACACCCCCGACGGCACCTGCGTCCGCGACTACATCCACGTCGCCGACCTGGCCGAGGCCCACGTGGCTGCCGCCCGCACTCTGCAGTCCTCCCCGGGACGCGACCTCACCGTCAACATCGGACGCGGCGAGGGTGTCTCCGTCCGCGAGATGATCGACCACATCAACGCCATCACGGGCTACGACCGCCCCCCGACCGTCACTCCCCGCCGTCCCGGGGACCCGGCCCGGGTCGTCGCCTCCGCCGACCAGGCGGCCACAGAACTCGGCTGGAAGGCCAAGCACGACGTCCAGGACATGATCACCTCGGCCTGGGAGGGATGGGTGCGGCTGCATCCGGAGGCGGCTCGGGGCTAGGACCGGTGCCGTTGCCTGAAGCCGGCCTGATCCGCCGGACAGGCCCTAGCGGCGGCGCCCGCGCCCCGGCCGTCCCACCGGGCGCCAGGTGGACGGACGGGTCGGTGTGGGATGGGACGGGCTGGACGGCATGGGCCCCTCCTAACGGGTCTCGGTGACGGGCGTGTGCGTCGCGGGGCGGGGGACGGTGGCCAGCGGGGAGCGGTCGAGCGCTGCCGCCGCCGACGGCACCGGGTGGCGCTCCGCGAGCGGCACCACGGCCGGCGACCCGGACTCGCCCAGGACGACATGGCGTACGACGCGTTCGGCGGCGCGGCCGTCGTCGTAGGGGCAGAAGCGTTCGCGGAAAGCCGACCGCAGCTGGGTGGAGCGGGAGCCGCGCCAGTGGCCGGTGGCGAAGATGTCGATCAGTTCGTCCTCGTTGCGCGCGACCGCGCCCGGCGCGAAGGACCGCAGGTCGAAGTAGGTGCCGCGGGCCGCCTCGTACGCCTCACGGTCGTCGGCGTGGATCACGATCGGGCGGTCCAGGTTGGCGTAGTCGAACATCAAGGACGAGTAGTCGGTGACCAGGGCGTCCGAGGCCAGACACAGGGACTCGACGCTCGGGTGGTCGCTGACGTCGATGACCCGGCCGGTCGCGGGGGAGACGAGCGGGCCGCCGTGGCGGTGGTGGGCGCGGGCCAGCACGACGAAGCGGGGGCCCAGACGGCGCAGGACGCGGTCCAGGTCGAGGGTGGTGCGCTGGGTGCGGCGGTAGTCGCGGTGGGTGGGCGCGTACAGGATCGCCACCGAGCCCTCGGGGACGCCCAGGGACTCGCGCAGGCGCCGTACGTCCTCCGAAGTGGCCCGCTGGAACACGTCGTTGCGGGGATAGCCGTAGGGGAGCGTGGTGTAGCGGCCGGGGTAGACCCGCTCCCAGGTCAGGGTGGTGTGGCGGTTGGGGGACAGGAGGTAGTCCCACTGGTCGACGCCCCTCAGCATCGCCTCGAAGTCCACGTCCCCTGCCGCCGCCGGGCGTTCCTGGAGGTCCAGGCCCATGTGCTTGAGGGGCGTGCCGTGTTGGGTCTGGACGAGGACCTGGCCGGGGCGCTTGACCAGGCGGCGGTCGAAGTCGGTGTTGTCGACGAGGTACTTGGAGCGGGCCAGCGCCGTCCAGTAGGCAGCCGTGCCCGGGCGCAGCCTGAGGGTGGCCGTCGGGATGGTGTGGTGGTGCTCGGGACGGGCGATCCACGCGGTGCGGATGTGCGGGGCGAAGGTGCGGAACGCCTCCTCCAGCGCGCCCGGGTTGCAACTGTGGCCGCGGCCCCCGTACGCGGCGAAGACGGCACGGTCCTCGCGCAGCGGGAGGCGGAGCTGGACGCGGTAGTGGAGCCGGAGGGCCACCGCGTGCAGGGACTTGGCGAGGCGTACGACCGGGCGGGCGGTCCGGCGGCCGAGGCTCAGGGCCAGTTCGGTGAGCCGTTGGGTGCGGTAGAGGCCCAGGCGGATCACGGTGTGGCGCAGCCGGGAGCGCGCCGGGACCGGGTGGCCCGGGACGCGGTGGGCGCGGTAGTGGTCGCGGGCCCGCCGCAGGAACTCGGCCCGGGTGCCGTGCGGGAGGCGGTGCCGGTCGGTGAACACCGCCGAGAGGTGGTCCACCATGAGGCGGAACAACACCGGCCGCCACCGGGCGAGTTCGGGGCGCGCGTCGATGTGTGCGAAGACCCTGTCGTACTGGTCGAAGAGGTCGAAGTGGCCGGCCGCGTCGGGGAGTTCGCCTCCGCGGTGCCGCCGGTGGTGGACGCAGACGCGGTCCAGGGTGGCGATCGACTCGGCGGCCGTCAGGGCCGGGTAGGTCCAGGGCAGGTCCGTGTGGTGACCGGGCGGGAAGGTGAGACCCGCACGCTCGACGAACTCCCTGCGGTACGCCTTGTTCCAGGCCACCGAACGCACCCGCAGCAGCCCCGGACGGTCCTCCAGGCGGAACGGCGCCGGGCCCCGCTCGGTGAGCCGGCCCGCGAAGGCGTCGCGGACGCTCTCGCCCGACCAGTGGACGAGCGCGTGGTCGTGGACCAGGACGTCCGGCTCGCCGGTCTCCTTCAGCCGGTCGGCGATCGCCCGCAGCGCGTGCGGGGCGAGGGTGTCGTCGCCGTCGAGGAACAGCAGGTAGTCGCCGCTCGCCTCGGCCGTCCCGGCGTTGCGGGCGGGACCGAGTCCCGCGTTCTGCGCCAGGTGGACCGCCCGGACCCGTGGATCACGGGCCGCGAACTCGTCGACGATCTCGCCGCACGCGTCCGGCGAGCGGTCGTCGACCGCGATCAGCTCCAGATCCTCGTACGACTGTGACAGCACCGATTCCAGGCACGCCGGCAGGTACGCCTGAACCTTGTACGCGGGGACGATGACACTGAACCTGGGCACGGCACATCCAAGGGTCGGCGCGGGCGGTCTGCCCGGGAACGCCCCACGGCGGCGCGGGGTTACGGTCCGTACGGCATTCGGGCGAACGCGAGGGGGCGGGCCGGTGCCGGCCCGCCCCCTCAATCGGGCTGTCCCACGCGCTACTTGACCGCGCCCGCCATCACGCCGGACACGAACTGCCGCTGGAACGCGAAGAACACGATCAGCGGAATCACCATCGAGATGAACGCGCCCGGTGCCAGGACGTCGACGTTGTCGGCGAAGGCACGCATCTGGGTCTGCAGGGCGACCGTGATCGGCTGGCTGTCGGCGTCCGTGAACACCAGCGCGATCAGCATGTCGTTCCACACCCACAGGAACTGGAAGATGCCGAGGCTCGCGATCGCGGGCCCGCCGAGCGGCATCACCACCCTTGCGAACAGGCGCAGTTCACCCGCGCCGTCGAGCCGTGCCGCCTCCAGGAGTTCGCGGGGGATCTCCGCGAAGAAGTTCCGCAGCAGGAACACCGCGAACGGCAGGCCGAAGCCCACATGGAAGAGGATCACTCCCAGGATGTTGCCGAACAGGCCGATCTTGCCGAAGAGTTCGGCGATCGGGATCAGCGCCACCTGCACCGGCACCACCAGCAGACCGACCACGCCCATGAACCACCAGTCGCGGCCCGGGAACTCCATCCACGCGAACGCGTAACCCGCGAGCGCGCCGATGACGATGACCAGGAGCGTCGCCGGGACCGTGATCAGGATGGTGTTGACGATGGAGTGCGTGATGTCGCTGTTCTGCAGGAGCTTCTGGTAGCTGTCGAGGGTGAGCTGGGACGGCTCGCTGAAGACCTTCCACCAGCCGCTCGCCGTGAGGTCCTCCGGGCTGCGCAGCGAGGAGATCAGCAGCCCGATCGTCGGCACCAGCCAGAACAGGCCGACGACCACGAGGAGGACGCTGATCAGGCCGCCGCTGACGCGCTCGACGAGCCGTGAGCCGAGCGACTGCTTCGCCTTCGCCCTGTCCGCCGGTGCCGTCTCGGGAAGCCTTTCGGCCTGAGTGGTCATCGCCGTACCTCCCGCCTGAGCCGACGAATGTTGAACCACATCACCGGGATCACCAGCAGCAGCAGGAACACCGAGATGGCGCTCGCGATACCCGGCTGGTCCTCGGCGAAGCCCTTGCGGTACAGCTCCAGCGCGAGGACGTTCGCGTCGTCCTGCGAGGAGCCCGGGGGGATGATGAAGACCAGGTCGAAGATCTTCAGGACGTTGATCATCAGGGTCACGGTGACGACCGCGAGGACAGGGGCGAGGAGGGGGATGGTGACCCTGCGGAAGACCTGCCACTCGCTCGCGCCGTCGACCCGGGCCGCCTCCAGGAGTTCGCGGGGGATGCCCGCGAGCCCGGCCGCGATCAGCACCATCGCGAAACCGGCCCACATCCAGATGTACGACCCGATGATCGCCGGCGTCACCAGCGACGGGCCGAGCCAGTCGATCCCGTTGTAGGCCTCCTTGAAGTTGCTCGCCGGAAGCCGCAGTTGGGCCCCGTCGGCCTTCTCCGAGAAGGAGAACGTGCCGTCGTCCCCGGCCTTCGCCGTCTCGACGACCTTGCCGTCCTTGACCGCCTCGATCTTCATGCCGGGGTAGCCGAGTTCGGTCGGGTCCACCCCGCCGAGCTTGCCGACGCCCTTGCCGCGTGTGAAGTCCTGCCAGGTCGTCCCGGTGATCCTGCCCGGGTCCGCCTGCGGCGCCACGGCCTTCTTCGCGTCGCCGGGCATCTGGTCCGGGGCGACGCCCACCAGGGGCAGGGTGATGGTGCCGCCGGTGTGGACCGTGGTCTTGGTGATGAAACCGCCGCCCTGGGCCACCAGTGGCGAGTTCCGGCCCGGGTGGGCCTTCGGGAACGCCGAGGCCTGCGCGAACGTGTCGTGCACGCCCACCCATACCGCGTTCGCGAACCCCTTGTCCGGGTCCTGGTCGTAGACGAGCCGGAAGATGATGCCCGCCGCCAGCATGGAGATCGCCATCGGCATGAAGACGACCAGCTTGAACGCCGTTCCCCAGCGCACCCGTTCGGTCAGCACCGCGAAGATCAGACCGAGCGCGGTGGAGATCGTGGGCGCGAACACCACCCAGATGATGTTGTTCTTCAGGGCCGTGCGGATGCCGTCGTCGGTGAACAGGGCCTTGTAGTTGTCGATTCCGGCGAATCCGTCGCCGGACTGGTTGTAGAAGCTGCGGACGATCGAGTACCCGATCGGGTAGACCACGAGCGCGCCCAGCAGCACGAGGGCGGGCAGCAGGAACATCACTGCCACGGTCCTGCGTGTGCCGGTCACGCTCTTGCGCGACTTGGGGGAGGCAGGGGCCGGTGGGACCCCTGCCTCGGTGACCGATGTCATCGCGTCAGTTCCCGTAGGCGGCCGCCGCGTCGGCCTCCAGCTTCGCCTGCGTGCCCGCGACGTTCTTCGGGTTCGTCAGGAAGTCCTGGAGCGCCTTCCACTCACCCTTGCCGGGGGTGCCGCCGAAGGCCTGCGGGGCCTGGTCGGACATGTCGAAGCGGAAGTCGTCGCCCGAGTCGATCAGCGCCTTGGCGATCTTCTGCTGCACCGGGTTCGGGTACGACGAGATGTCCACGTTCTTGTTCGGCGAGAGATAGCCGCCCAGCTTGGCCTGGATCGTCGCCGCGTCCGGGGAGGCCAGGAACGTGGCCAGTGCCTGCGCCGCCTTGGAGTCCTTGAGGATCACGGCCGCGTCGCCGCCGGAGACCACGGGGGCGGTGTCACCGACCTTCGGGAACGGGAACACCTTCGCGTCCGTGCCGACCTTCGCCTTGGCGGTCTGGATGTTGACCTGCGCGAAGTCACCCTCGTAGACCATCGCCGCCTTGGGCTGGTCGCCGCCGGTGAAGGTCTGGGTCACCGAGGCCGGGAAGTCGGTCTGCAGCGCGCCCTTGGCGCCGCCCGCGACATAGTCCTTCTTGCCCCACACCTGGGCCAGCGTGGTCAGGGCGTTCTTCACGGACGGGTCCGTCCACTTGATCTCGTGCTTGGCGAGCTGGTCGTACTTCTCCGGGCCCGCCTGGGAGAGGTAGACGTTCTCGAACCAGTCCGTCAGGGTCCAGCCCTCGGCACCGCCCACGGAGAACGGGGTCACGCCCGAGTCGTAGACCGTCTGGGCGGTGGTGAGCAGTTCGTCCCACGTCTTCGGCTCGGTGGCGCCCGCGTTCTCGAAGACCTTGGCGTTGTACCAGATCAGCGACTTGTTGGCGGCCTTGTAGTAGACGCCGTACTGGGTGCCGCCGACCTTGCCGATGTCCTGCCAGCCCTGCGAGTAGTTCTTGGCGAGCTCCGCCTTGGCCTCCGTGCCGAGGGGCTTGGCCCACTTCTTGTCCACGGCCTGCTTGATCGCGCCGGGCTGCGGGAGCATCGCGATGTCCGGCGGCTGTCCGCCCGCGACCTTCGAGCCCAGGAAGTTCACGATCGGGTCCTGGGCGGGCACGAAGGTCACCTTGGCGCCGGTGCGCTTCTCGAACTCCGCCAGGACCTTCTTGAAGTTGGCCTGCTCCTCACCGCTCCAGACGGCGGCGACCTCCAGGCTCTGGCCGTTCAGTTTGGGGAGGGTGACCGTGGTGCCGGTCTCCTTGCCGCCTGTGGCGCCCGAGTCACTGCTCTTGTCGTCGTCTCCGCCGCATGCGGTGAGCGACAGGGCGAGGGCCGCCGCCAGGGCGGCGGCCGCCGATTTCGCAGCCCTGTTCGCTGACCTTGGCTTCCGCTGTGTGCTGCTGGTGCTGCGCATCACGACCCCGTTCTTCGTTCCTCGTCGAACGTTCGAGGGCTGTCCCGTGCGATCTGGTCTACGCCGGGGGAACGAGGTCGGCAAGTGGGCGTCCACTGTCAAGCGGGTGATCGTAATGGCGTCGTGACCAGTGCCGGTGCGTCGTGGCATGCGTCGCCCGGGGGCGGTGCCCCCGGGATCCCTCGACGTCTAGAGCAGTGACGGGACCTCTGCTGCTGCCACTTCCCGCGCTGCCCGTTCCAATGCACTCGCCAGCAGGGCAAGATCCGTCGGGCCGTTGCCCAGTTCCCGGACCGGGCGGCGGGCCGGGGGGTCGCCCATGCGGTCCCATTCCAGCGGGACGACCGTGGGCCGCAGGGTCGCGGTACGGGGGATGCGGCCGGTGACCCGGCCGGCCTGGAACGCCGTGATCCGGCCGTCCGGCCAGGTCAGCCGGCCGCGGCCGGGTGCCGGTTCGTCCGGTCCGGTGGCCGGGGGGTCCAGGCTGACGCGGAGAGTGGCCCGGCGGGCCGCTTCCGACTCGGCCGTACGGCCGCCCGGGCCGGTCGCGACCACCAGGTGGACGCCCAGGCGCTCGCCCTCACGGGACACCGCCTCCAGCGCGCGTATGACCGAGCCGGCGGCCGGCCTGCCCGGGGAGCCGAGGGGCGGGGAGACCAGGGCGTCCAGGTCGTCCACGATCACGACCAGACGGTGGAGCGGGGGTGCCGTGTCGGTGCGACGGCGGGCCGCACCGGGGCGCAGGCGGATCGTGGAGCTGGGCGGCGAGTCGAGGTCGCCGCCGGCCTCGTCGCCGGAAGGACCCGCGGTGCCGGTCGGGTTGCGGGGGGACGCCGTGCGCTGGGCGACCATGCGGCCCGACAGCTCCCGGCCGGTGTGCCACTCCGCGAAGTCGCAGCGGCCCAGCAACTCCGCGCGCCGCTTCAGCTCGGCGCTCAGGGACTGGGCGAACTCCCGCATGCGGACCGGGTCGTTGGCGGTGAGGTGGGTGGTCACATGCGGCACGTCCGTGCACACGCGCAGGCCCTCGCCCTGGCCGCCGCTCACACTGTCCCGTCCGTCCATCAGGACGACGCTGAGACGGTCGGGGCGCTCGGCCGCGGCCAGCGAGGCGACGACCGCCCGCAGCAGTTCCGTACGGCCGCTGCCCGCGGGGCCCTCGATCAGCAGATGCGGGCCCTCGGCCACGAGGTCGGCGCAGACCGGGCCGCGCGGTCCGGCCCCCAGCACCGCCCACGCCCGGCCGCCGAGCGACTCCGGGTCGTCGGCCGCGTCCGCCCAGCGGGTCATCAGCGACGGCGGGGTGGCCCGGGCCAGCCCCAACTCGTCCAGCAGGCGCGCCGACTGGGGCAACGGCGAGGACACGCGCGCGTGCCCCGCACCGGCGGTGCCGTCCGTCCGCAGCGGCGCCAGCGCCCGTGCGAACCGCTCGGCCCAGGCCGCGGAGACGGCGTCCACGGCGGCGACCGTGCCGTGGCCCACAGGGGTGGGGGCCGCGGTGAGGTGCAGGGTGTCGGCGTCGGTGCGCGGGCCCGGGCCGGTGGGACGGGCCTTGGCGCCGCTGCGGGACGCGTCCGCGTGACGGGTCTCCGCCGGGCCGGGGCGGTCGGGCCCGGGGTGGTTGCGGGAGGCGCCGGTCACGTCGGTCTCGGCGCCCGCCCCCGCGGGAACCCCGGTCCGGGCCACCCGCATCAGCCGCAATGCCGTCGCCACGTCCCCGCTGAGCAGGCCGACCGCCCCGCACTCGCGGAAGGTCGGGGCCGCCGCGCACGCCGCCTCGTACGTGTCCGTCACCGGAGAGGCGGGCGAGGCCGGGGCCGTCTCCGCCAGGCACACGATGTGGATGCCGGCCCGGGGGCCCTCTGCCGCCAGCCGCGCCACGGCCCTGCGCAGACCCGCGCCGCCGGGGTCGCCGTCCACGACGACCACGGTGTACGGCCCCGGGAAACCACCGCTCGTCTCGTCCTCGGCGTCCTCCCGGGCCCAGGAGGGCCGCCGGGCGGTGTCCCGGGGGCGGTCCTGCGGGGCGGCGGAGCGGGCGGCCGGAACGGTCCTGCGCCCGGGAGCGGGCTCGGCGTCGGCCAGGTGGTCGTCCAGGCGCCGCAGAAGTTCGTCGGTGCGGGCCGCCGCCTGTTCGCGGTCGTGGGCGAGGAGGAGGCGGCAGTCCTGGCCGTGGCCCGGACGGACATGGGGGAGCCAGCCCAGCCAGGACCACTCGGCGGTGCGCTCCTGCGCGGACCGGGAGCGGTCCGTGCTGATCAGGACGATCTCCAGGGTCTCGGGCGCGTGCAGGGCGGCCAGCTGGGCCACCACCGCGCGGGCCAGCCCGGACAGGCGGGCGCGGGGACCGGCCAGGCCCAGGGCGCCGGCCTCGCGCAGATCCGCGGTGACCGGGACGGCCGGCAGCAGCCCCGAGCCGTCCGGGGCCGCCCGGTCGGCGGTGCCGAGCCGCACGGTGAGCGCCTCCGGATGCCCGGGCCCGCGCTCCCACAGACGCGCGCCGGGACCCAGCGCCGTCAGCAGCAGGGCGGCCGGGTCGGGCCAGACCTCGGGCACCTGGGGCGCGTCGGCCGACGGCACCGCGGTGACCGGCGCTGCCGTGCCGTCGTACGCCTCGTCCCGCTCGGACGGCTCCTGTTCGCTCCGCGCCCCGGCCAGCCGCCGGGCCCACGCGGACAGCCCCCCGCGCCGCCGCACGCCCTGCGGTACGTCGGTCCCGCGCAGGGGGGTGCCCTTGCGACGGCCGGCAGCGGGGGCGTCCGGGGCGTCGGAGGCGGGGGTGGAGGACGGGCGGGCGGAGGAAGGGGAGGGCTGGTCCTGGTCGGCAGGCGGAGGTGGGGGGAGGGCGGTCGTGCGCGTGACTTCGAAGGAGCCGAGCCCGGACCGGCTGCCGTGGGTGTCGCCGCCGGAATCCCTGCCACGTCCGTCGGCGGGAGCGTCGGAGACGGCTCCGGCCCGGGGCTTGCCGTCGGTGTCCGGACGGCCGCCGCCGACGTCGTCCCGGCGCTCGATCCGGGGCGCACCGCCCTGGCCGGGCACGACGACCGGTGACTCGGTGGGGCGGTGGCCCTGCGCTCCCGTGGATTCGGGGCCGCCGCCCGAGGAGCCCCAGCTCCCGGAGCCGTAGGCGTGATGGGTCCGGTCGGTGGGCGGCTGGGGCGAGCTGTCGCCGCTGTCCCGGGCGCCCCGCGCGCGGGCCGAGCTCTCGGTCGAGGCCGACGCGGTCCTGCCGGACCTGGACTCCGCGGCCGCCGCCGACACCCTGCTCCGCGCGCGTGGCGAGCGCTCGGCATGTCCGGGGACCGTGCCCGTGACACCTCTGCCGTCCTCGTGGGCTTCCGTGGTCCCGCGCTCCTGGACGGCGCCCGGCGAGTACCCGGCCGGACCGGATTCCGCGGCGGGCACGCTCGGTCCCTGCCGCCCACCGCCCGGCTCCCCGGCCGGTGCCGAAGCTCCGTGTGCCCGGCTGCCGCCCGGTGCGGGCCCGACTCGGCCCACGCGCGCGGCCGCATCCGTACCCCCGCGCCCCCGCTCGTCGCCCGGCACGGTCCCGGCCTCGACGGAGATCACCCGCACATGGCCCTCGCCGTCCGGTTCCGTCCCGAGCCGTCGCCCCCCGCTCGGCGACAGCCGGAGCACCGACTCGCCGATCCTCAGGAGCGCCCCCGGAGGGAACCGGACCGGACGGGTGCCCACGCGGGTGCCGTCCAGGGTCGTGCCGTTGGTGGAGTCGAGGTCGGCCACGGAGACGCGCCCGTCGGGGGCGACCGTGACCGCGCAGTGCAGGCGGGAGACGTCGGGGTCGTCCAGCGGGACGTCGGCGTCAGCGGACCGGCCGATGTGGATCTGGCCGCCGTGCAGCAGATGGACGCCGCCGGCGTCGGGGCCGGCGACCACGTGGAGCTGGGTGGGGGCGTCGTCGAGCTCCGGGTGGGGCTCGGGGGCCGCCGGGGCGCCCAGGGACAGCACGGCACCGTCGATCAGCGGGGGCTCGCCCAGGGTGGCGCGCTGGGCGTCCAGCCGCTCACCGTCCGCGTACAGCACGACCGGACCGCCGCCGCGCTCCGTCTCGCCCGCGCGCGAGGTCCCCCCGTCCCCCGGGACCGCCGAGGCGAGGGCCGTGGCCACCGCGGCCAGTGCGGTGCCGACGGGAGCGGTGACCAGCACGTCGCAGCTCGCGGCGCGGCCCCGGGCCCGGTCGGGCGGGCCCAGCGGGTCTACGACGGTCAGCCGGATCTGCATCGCCGTCAGCGGTCCCTTCTGCTCGGACGCGGACATCCCCACCCCCGCACGAGCACCATCGGCCAGTACTGCAGGCATCCTCGCACCTGCCACTGACAACGCGCCCGTCGCCCGAGGGCAAGTGATCTTGATTGGTCAGCTCTGCCCCCAAAAGTGCCTGACCAGTGCAGCGCCGGCGATCACTTGAGATCGGTCACGTCAACGTCCGGCAACCAGGAGCCCGGGCGGAGCGTCTTTCCTGCGAACGTGCTCGGGAACGCTTACGCGGTGCCAGGAGGAGCGGCACTACAGTGGGTCGGAACGACAGCAAGCAGCAGGGAGTGCAGACGTGCGGCCGGTAGGCAGCAAGTACTTCCTCGAGGAGCCGCTCGGACGCGGTGCCACGGGGACCGTGTGGCGGGCCCGCCAGCGGGAGACCGCGGGCGCCGAGGCCGCCGTTCCGGGACAGCCCGGCGAGACCGTCGCGATCAAGGTCCTCAAGGAGGAGCTCGCGAGCGACCCGGACATCGTGATGCGGTTCCTGCGCGAGCGCTCCGTCCTGCTGCGGCTGACCCATCCGAACATCGTGCGGGTGCGTGACCTGGTCGTCGAAGGCGATCTGCTCGCCCTGGTCATGGACCTCGTCGAGGGCCCCGACCTGCACCGCTACCTGCGCGAGAACGGCCCCTTCAGCCCCGTCGGCGCCGCCCTGATCACCGCCCAGATCGCCGACGCGCTCGCCGCCAGCCACGCTGACGGCGTGGTCCACCGCGACCTCAAGCCCGCCAACGTGCTGCTGCGCCAGTACGGCGGCCAGATGCACCCTCTGCTGACCGACTTCGGCATCGCGCGCCTCGCGGACTCGCCGGGCCTGACCCGGACCCAGGAATTCGTCGGCACGCCCGCGTACGTCGCGCCCGAGTCCGCCGAGGGCCGCCCGCAGACCTCCGCCGTCGACATCTACGGCGCCGGCATCCTGCTGTACGAGCTGGTCACCGGCCGTCCGCCGTTCGCCGGCGGCTCCGCCCTCGAAGTCCTGCACCAGCACCTGAGCGCCGAGCCGCGCCGCCCCTCCACGGTCCCCGACCCGCTGTGGACGGTCATAGAGCGCTGCCTGAGCAAGAACCCGGAGCGGCGCCCCAGCGCCGAGAACCTCGCGCGCGGGCTGCGGGTCGTCGCCGAGGGCATCGGCGTGCACGCGAACTCCGCTCAGATCGCCGCGGCGGACAACGTCGGCGCGCTGCTGCTGCCCGACCCGGACCCGGCCGCCGTGCCGGACACTCCCGGCGCCGCCGATCCGACGCAGGTGCTGCCGCACGGCGCGGGTGGATACGACCCGAACGCCGCGACCAGCTTCCTGCCGCACACCGGCGCCGGGAACCCCGTCGGCGCCGCCGACCCCACCGCCGTACTCCCGAACCGGGGCGCGGCCGATCCGACGGCCGTCATGCCGCCGGTGCCGCCCGGGCAGCCGGGACAGGGGCAGTACGGGCAGCCGGGACACCAGTCGGGCGGGCCCGAGGACCCGCACCCCTGGCAGAACCAGCTGCGCGCGGCCCGGGACCGCAACGAACAGACGCAGGTCCAGTACCTCGACCCGAACGAGGACCCGCTGCGCCGCCGCCCCCAGCGGCAGGTCGCCAGGCCGCAGCAACAGCAGCCGCCGCAGCCGCCCCAGCGGCAGCAGCGGCCCCAGCAACGCCCGCCGCAGGGCGGTTACGGCCGTCAGCCGCAGCAGCAGCCCCAGCAGTACGCCCCGCAGCAGCAGCCGCAGCGGTACGCGCCCCCGCCGCAGCCCGAGCGCCCCGCGCGCGAGCCCCGGCAGCCGCGGCAGCGCAGCGCCAACCCGATGAAGATTCCCGGTCTGGGTTGCCTCAAGGGCTGCCTGTTCACGATCGTCATCCTGTTCGTCGCGAGCTGGCTGATCTGGAAGCTGAGCCCGCTCCCGGAGTGGATCGGAACCGGCAAGAGCTACTGGCAGCAGATCGGGGACATCATCGACACCGTGAGCGGCTGGATCGGGGACCTGGGTGGAAAGTCCTCAGGTCAGCCGTAACTCTGGGGATTTGTCGACTCTCGGCGGGTGATTTCCGTCTCCGCGGTGAAGGTTGGCTCTTCCGGCGCGTAGTTTTAGCGACAACACGCGTCTGTAGGAGCAGCCTTGGCACGGAAGATCGGCAGCCGGTACACCGCCAACCAGATCCTGGGGCGGGGCAGCGCCGGCACGGTGTGGCTGGGCGAGGGACCCGAGGGGCCCGTCGCCGTGAAGCTGCTGCGCGAGGACCTCGCGTCCGACCAGGAGCTCGTCGGACGCTTCGTCCAGGAGCGCACGGCCCTGCTCGGCCTGGAGCACCCCCATGTGGTCTCCGTACGCGACCTCGTCGTCGACGGCAACGACCTCGCGCTCGTCATGGACCTGGTCCGGGGGACCGATCTGCGCACCCGGCTCGACCGGGAGAAGCGGCTCGCCCCCGAGGCGGCGGCGGCGATCGTCGCGGACGTCGCGGACGGGCTGGCCGCGGCACACGCGAAGGGGGTCGTGCACCGGGACGTGAAGCCGGAGAACATCCTGCTGGACATGCAGGGCCCGCTGGGGCCCGGGGGCGCGCATCCGGCGCTGCTGACCGACTTCGGTGTGGCGAAGCTCATCGACTCGCCGCGGCGGACCCGGGCCACGAAGATCATCGGGACGCCCGACTACCTCGCACCGGAGATCGTCGAGGGACTGCCGCCGCGGGCGTCCGTGGACATCTACGCCCTCGCGACCGTCCTGTACGAGCTGCTGGCCGGGTTCACGCCGTTCGGGGGCGGCCATCCCGGGGCGGTGCTGCGACGGCATGTGACGGAGACGGTGGTTCCGCTTCCGGGCATCCCCGACGAGCTGTGGCAGCTGATCGTGCAGTGCCTGGCGAAGGCGCCGGCCTCCCGGTTGCGGGCGTCCGAGCTGGGGGCGCGACTGCGGGAACTGCTGCCCATGCTGGCCGGGATGCCCCCGCTGGACGTGGACGAGCCGGACGCCGAGGAGATGGAACAGGGAGCGGAGGACGCGGCCGCGGACTCCTCCGGGGAGCCGGCGCCGTCCGCGCGACCGGTGCGGCGGGGCGCGGTGCCGTTGGTGCCGGGGGCGAAACCCGCGGACTCCAATCGGGACACGCACACGTCCATGAGGGTGCCCGGTCCCGACGAGCTGGCCGGAGGCGCGCGCGGGACGGCCCGGGTGCCGAGGCCCGCCGGGGCGCCGCGGCCGGGATCCGCGCGGCACCGGGCGACCACGCGGCGGCGGAGGCTGGTCGTGGGGGTCGCGGGGCTGGTGCTGGTCGCTGCGGCGGGCGTCGGGATCTGGGCGGCCGCCTCGGGCGACGACGCGGGAGCGGCGCCGCAGGACACGAAGAACTCGGCGCCCGCCTCTCCCTGAGGGGGCGGGCGGTCCGGGGGACGACCGACGTCGGTTGCCACAGCCGTTAGGCTGGAGGGCGTGGCAGTCGTCGATGTATCCGAAGAGCTCAAGTCCCTCTCCTCGACCATGGAGTCGATCGAGGCCGTTCTGGACCTCGACAAGCTGAGGGCAGACATCGCCGTGCTCGAGGAGCAGGCGGCCGCGCCGTCCCTGTGGGACAACCCGGACGAGGCGCAGAAGATCACCAGCAAGCTGTCCCACCTCCAGGCCGAGGTCAGGAAGGCCGACGCACTGCGCAGCCGGATCGACGATCTCGCCGTGCTGTTCGAGATGGCCGAGGAGGAGGACGACTCGGACACCCTCGCCGAGGCCGAGTCCGAGCTCACCTCCGTCAAGAAGGCGCTCGACGAGATGGAGGTGCGCACCCTCCTCTCCGGCGAGTACGACTCCCGCGAGGCGCTCGTCAACATCCGCGCCGAGGCCGGTGGTGTCGACGCCGCCGACTTCGCCGAGAAGCTGCAGCGGATGTACCTGCGCTGGGCGGAGCAGAAGGGCTACAAGACCGAGATCTACGAGACGTCGTACGCCGAAGAGGCCGGCATCAAGTCGACCACCTTCGCCGTGCAGGTGCCGTACGCCTATGGCACCCTGTCCGTCGAGCAGGGCACCCACCGGCTCGTGCGCATCTCGCCCTTCGACAACCAGGGACGCCGGCAGACCTCCTTCGCGGGGGTGGAGATCCTGCCCGTGGTCGAGCAGACCGACCACATCGAGATCGACGAGTCCGAGCTGCGTGTGGACGTGTACCGGTCGTCCGGTCCCGGCGGTCAGGGCGTCAACACCACCGACTCCGCGGTGCGGTTGACCCACCTGCCCACGGGCATCGTCGTCTCCTGCCAGAACGAACGCTCGCAGATCCAGAACAAGGCGAGCGCGATGAACGTCCTCCAGGCCAAGCTGCTGGAGCGGCGCCGTCAGGAGGAGCAGGCCGCGATGGACGCCCTCAAGGGCGACGGCGGCAACTCCTGGGGCAACCAGATGCGTTCGTACGTCCTGCACCCGTACCAGATGGTCAAGGACCTGCGCACCGACTTCGAGGTCGGCAACCCCGAGGCGGTGTTCAACGGCGAGATCGACGGCTTCCTGGAAGCCGGAATTCGCTGGCGCAAGCAGCAGGAGAAGTAACTTTGTCGACTTGACAACCGTTCTGCAACTGCCGCCCGTCGGGCGGCAGTTTGCTTTATGTCTGGGTTTTACATCACACTCACAGACCGCTTTCCCCGGCAAAGAGCTCTTACCAGGACATCGCGCCCGCAACGGCCTTGACGTTGCTTTGAAAAATGGGAAAGGTGAAGCGTGGCATGCGTATCTCTGGGGCGCATGTGAACCGGGGGACTTGAAGCACAGCTACCTTCTCCCGTCGATCACGGCCCCGAGCGCCGCCTCATTGACGATGAGCTACTGGGGGTAGCAACCACATGACGAAGAAGACGCGGATCCGGATCGCGCGTATAGCCGCCGGTGCCGTGATCGCGGCCGGTGCCTCGCTGACCGCTGCCGGCGCTGCTTCCGCGCTGGAGATCAACGTGGGCGTGGGCGACAGCGGTGTCGGCGTGAACGTCGACACCGGCCTCGGCGACGACCCGACCGACCCGGGTACGGAGATTCCGACCGACCCGGGCACCGAACTCCCCACCGACCCGGCGACCGAGCTTCCGACGGACCCGGTCACGCCGCCGGTCACCGAGGACCCGACCGACGACCCGACGGAGCCCACCGAGGACCCGACCGAGCCGACTGAGGACCCGACCGACCCGGGCACCGGGAACGGCAACGGAAACGGCAACGGCAACGGGAACGGCAACGGGAACGGCAACGCCGGGGGCGGCGGCAACAGCAACACCAGCCCCGACGGCGGTTCCAACACCTCCGTCCAGGAAGAGGGCTCCTCGGCCCTCACCGAGACCGGCACGGACACCACGTCCAACACGTCGGCCCAGGGCAACGGTCAGGAGCTCGCCGAGACCGGTGCCGGCCAGACCGCGTTCCTGGTCATCGGTGCCGCCACGATGATCGCCGGCGGCGTCGGCTTCCGGCTGCTGCCGCGTCTGGCGGGCGGCCGCGGTGGCGCTGCCGCCTGACGGTGACGTCCGGTAGTCGCGCGCCCGCTTAGCGTGCGCACGCTGTACGACGAAGGGCCCGGAGCGGACACGCTCCGGGCCCTTCGTATGTTCTCGACCGCCGCCTACGCGGTCTGGTGCGCCAGCAGAGCCACCGCTGCGATCAGCACCGCGAGCAGCGCGATCAGGGTCGTCGGGTTCAGGCCCGCGAAGGGGTTGTCCTGCTGCAGCCGCTCGCGGTTCGCGCGGCACACATGGCACCGGCCCTCGCTCACGGGTGCCGCGCAGTTTGCGCACACCAGGCGGTCGTACGTCATGCGCGTCACCCTTCCTGCGAACTACGTTCTACGGGAACAACGCCTCCGGGTCGGAGAACGTTCCCCTCTCTACTGTGCCAGGTTCCACCGGGCGTCGCCTGTGCGCTGCCGGAGACGGGGTTCACAGGTGGGCACAAAACCGCCCAACCGATACGCAACCCGAACCGGCGCCTGCGCTCGCGCACCCGGTTCGCGTATGGTCACGCTCATCTACCCCCGGCCTACCGTGGTGCATCCGTGATCCGATTCGACAACGTATCCAAGGTCTACCCCAAGCAGACCCGCCCCGCACTCAGGGATGTCTCCCTGGAAGTGGAGAAGGGCGAGTTCGTGTTCCTCGTCGGGTCCTCCGGCTCCGGAAAGTCCACCTTCCTGCGGCTCGTGCTCCGTGAGGAGCGGACCAGCCAGGGCCAGGTGCACGTCCTCGGCAAGGACCTCGCGCGTCTCTCCAACTGGAAGGTGCCGCAGATGCGCCGCCAGCTGGGGACGGTGTTCCAGGACTTCCGGCTCCTGCCGAACAAGACCGTCGCCGAGAACGTGGCCTTCGCGCAGGAGGTCATCGGCAAGTCGCGCGGCGAGATCCGCAAGTCCGTGCCGCAGGTGCTCGACCTCGTCGGGCTCGGCGGCAAGGAGGACCGGATGCCCGGCGAGCTGTCCGGCGGTGAACAGCAGCGCGTGGCGATCGCGCGGGCCTTCGTCAACCGGCCCAAGCTGCTGATCGCCGACGAGCCCACCGGCAACCTCGACCCGCAGACCTCCGTCGGCATCATGAAGCTGCTCGACCGGATCAACCGGACGGGCACGACGGTGCTGATGGCGACCCACGACCAGAACATCGTGGACCAGATGCGCAAGCGCGTCATCGAGCTGGAGAAGGGCCGCCTCGTCCGCGACCAGGCACGCGGCGTCTACGGCTACCAGCACTGACCGCCGTTCGTAGAGTCCCCGGAAAGGCCTGAAGAAGACGCCATGCGCGCCCAGTTCGTACTCTCCGAGATCGGTGTCGGTCTCCGTCGCAACCTGACGATGACGTTCGCGGTCATCGTCTCCGTCGCCCTGTCGCTCGCCCTGTTCGGCGGTTCGCTCCTGATGAGCGACCAGGTCGGCGCCATGAAGGGCTACTGGTACGACAAGGTCAACGTCTCGATCTTCCTCTGCAACAAGAGCGACGCCGAGTCGGACCCCAACTGCGCCAAGGGCGCGGTGACCGAGGACCAGAAGAAGGACATCCTCTCCGACCTGAAGAAGATGTCGGTCGTCGAGACGGTCATCCACGAGTCGCAGGACGAGGCGTACAAGCACTACAAGGAGCAGTTCGGCGACTCCCCGCTCGCCGCGTCCCTCACGCCGGACCAGATGCAGGAGTCGTACCGGATCAAGCTGAAGGACCCGGAGAAGTACCAGGTCATCGCGACCGCGTTCAACGGCCGCGACGGCGTGCAGTCCGTGCAGGACCAGAAGGGCATCCTGGACAACCTCTTCACGATGCTGAACCTGATGAACAGGGCCGCGCTCGGCGTCATGGCGCTCATGCTGATCGTCGCCCTGCTGCTGATCGTCAACACGGTGCGGGTCTCGGCGTTCAGCCGTCGGCGGGAGACCGGGATCATGCGGCTCGTGGGCGCGTCCGGGTTCTACATCCAGGCGCCGTTCATCATGGAGGCCGCGGTCGCCGGTGCGATCGGCGGCGGGCTCGCCTGTGTCTTCCTGGTCGTCGGCCGGTACTTCACCGTCGACCACGGCATGGCCCTGGCCACGAAGCTCAACCTGATCAACTTCGTGGGCTGGGACGCCGTCCTCACGAAGCTGCCGCTCATCCTCGCCGCGAGCGTGCTGATGCCCGCGCTGGCCGCGTTCTTCGCGCTGCGCAAGTACCTGAAGGTGTGACGCATGCCAAGAGGGCCGTACGGTCAACCGGCCGTGCGGCCCTCTTGCGTTGTCCTAGACTCACCGGCATGTCGGGCCGAGATCTGTTCTGTCAGCCCCGCCGCATCCGCCGGGGGGCGGCCCTGACATTGGTGTTCGCGAGCGTGCTGGTGGCCGGCGCGGCGACCGGTTCCTTCTCCGAGGCCGACGGCAATGACCGGAAGTCCCCGTCGGACGCGGCCCGTTCGGCCGCCCCCGCGGGTCATCACGAGGACGTGGCCGCGGCGGCCGAGAAGGCCATGGCCGACGGCGCGTCTCCCGTGGAGGCCGCCGAGCGCGCCGTCAGCCGCAGCGGGGACCGCTGGGGTGCCGTCTACTCCCGTGGCGAGTACGAGGAGTTCGAGGAGGCCCTCGACGGCCGGTACACCGGCGTCGGTCTGTGGGCCCGGCGCGAGCGGGACGGCCGTATCGAGGTGACCCGGGTGAGCTCGGACTCGCCCGCGGCCGCCGCCGGGATCCGCGAGGGCGACCGGCTGCGCAGCGTCGACGGGGAGCGGGTGGACGGGCATCCGGTCACCGAGGTGGTCTCCTTACTGCGCGGCGACGCCAAGGACGCGGCCGCCGGTACGGCCGTGCGGCTCGGCCTGGAACGCGGCACACACGCGTGGACCGAGACCGTCCGGCGCGCCCGTCTGTCCACGGACTCGCTCGCCGTCCGCGAACTCGCCGGCGGGATCACCGTCATCAGGATCGACTCGTTCACCAAGGGCGTCGGGGACGAGGTCCGTGACGCGGTCCGGGACGCTCCGGCCGGCGGCGGGATCATTCTCGACCTGCGCGGGAACTCCGGCGGGCTGGTCACCGAGGCGGTCACCACGGCGTCCGCCTTCCTCGACGGGGGACTGGTGGCGACCTACGACGTCGACGGGTCGCAGCAGGCGCTGCACGCCGAGCCCGGTGGGGACACGAGCAGGGCGCTGGTCGCGCTGGTCGACGGCGGCACGATGAGCGCGGCGGAGCTGCTCACCGGGGCGCTGCAGGACCGGGGACGGGCCGTGGTCGTCGGTTCCCGTACGTTCGGCAAGGGGTCGGTGCAGATGCCCAGCCGGCTGCCGGACGGGGCCGTGGCCGAGCTGACCGTAGGGCACTACCGGACTCCGTCGGGGCGAGGGGTGGACGGGCGGGGGATCACGCCTGACCTCGAGGTCGATGAGGGGGCTCTTCGGCAGGCCGAGACGGTGCTTGGGGGACTGGGCGAGTAGAGGTCGTCCGTCGGCTGCGGGCCGGTGGGGGCTGGTCGCGCCCACGCGGCGGAGCCGCACATCGACACAGCCCCGTCGATAAGGACTGGTCCTGGCACCCCCACCTAGTGCGAAAATGGGCAGCACTATGAGCAAGGGAATGTACGTACCGAAGGAGTCCCAGCCGAAGCAGGGTGGCGGGGGCGGCAAGGCCCGGGACGGGGAGAAGGGCGGCAAGCGCAAGCTGGTCGCCCAGAACAAGAAGGCCCGGCACGACTACGCGATCATCGACACCTACGAGGCCGGGATCGTGCTCACGGGTACCGAGGTGAAGTCGCTGCGCCAGGGGCGGACCTCGCTGGCCGACGGGTTCGTCCAGATCGACGGCGGTGAGGCGTGGCTGCACAACGCCCACATCCCCGAGTACAGCCAGGGCAGCTGGACCAACCACTCCGCGCGCCGCAAGCGCAAGCTGCTGCTGCACCGCGAGGAGATCGACAAGCTGGAGACGAAGGCCCAGGAGACGGGTCACACGATCGTGCCCCTCGCCCTGTACTTCACCAACGGCCGGGCCAAGGCCGAGATCGCCCTCGCGCGAGGCAAGAAGGAGTACGACAAGCGGCAGACCCTGCGCGAGAAGCAGGACCGGCGGGAGTCGGACCGCGCGATCGCGGCGGTGAAGCGCAAGGAGCGGGGCCAGTAGGGCGCGGCCGCCGGGAATACAGTGGCATCGGCGTGCGTTGGTCACGTACGATGGAGTCAACACCGGCCGCGGTCGGTGGGTTGATTGAAAACAAAACATGGGGATGATCGGTTTCGACAGCGGCTGTTGAGGCAGGGGAAGCGTGTCGAGGAAGCGGCAATGATCTCGTAAACCATATGTCGCAACCAATAATCGCCAATTCCAAGAGCGATTCCCGCGTCTTCGCCCTCGCTGCCTAATAAGCAGTGAGCGAAGGCCCTAACGGGTGTCAGCCCGGGAGTGTTCCCGACCCGGATCCTGGCATAATCTAGGGGACTAAACCATTGCGCCCGGTCACGGGGCGCAATGGGAAATCAAACAGTGACTGGGCCCGTCGGCGACTTGTTCGCGTGATCGCCGGGGCCGAGAAAATCGCAGCGAACTGCACACGGAGAAGCCCTGGTTCTGCACCGTTGGACGCGGGTTCGATTCCCGCCATCTCCACTCGTCCCTCCGGGGACAACCCCATGTGGGCGAAGGCCCCGTTGCTTCACGGCAGCGGGGCCTTCGTCATGTCTGTCAAGGACGGTCACCTATGGAGAAGAAACCGTCCGCCGCCCCGTGCTCGCCCGCTCCGTCATCCTCGGCGGCAGCAGGGTCGCCTCCGGTACGGCCGTCCCGGCCAGCTTCTTCATCAGGAGCTCCACGGCCCGCTCACCCACCTCCGCCGACGGCAGCGCGACCGAGGTGATCGGGACGCGAACCGACTCGGCCAGCTCGTCGGGGCAGATCGCGGTGAGGGACAGGTCGGCCGGGACGCGGAGGCCGAGGTGTTCGAAGGCGTCGAGCAGCGGCCCCAGCAGGGCCTCGTTGTGGACGACCACTCCCGTCAACGCGGGCTGTTCCCGCAGGAGTCGCTCGGCGACCTCGCGGGCCGCGCCCGGCTCGCAGGGGTGCACGGACGACGCCATCCCGCTGCGGTCGGCGGCGTCCGTGAAGCCCTGGACCACCCGTTGGGCGAAGGCCGTGCGGCGCACGTACACCTCCGGCGGGGAACCGACCAGAGCCACCGACCGGTGACCCAGCCGCGCCAGATGCTCCACGCACGCCTCGGCCGCGGCCCTGAAGTCGAGGTCGACGCAGGTCAGACCCTCCGAGGAGGCAGGCAGACCGATCAGCACGGACGGCAGCTCCAGATTCCGCAGCAACGGCAGCCGGGGATCGTCCAGCTGGACGTCCATCACGATCAGCGCGTCGACCAGCGCCGTGTCCGCGACCCGGGTCAGCCCGTCCGTACCCTCCTCCTGGGTCAGCAGCAGCACGTCGTGGTCGTGGCGGCGGGCGGTGGTCACCACGGACACCGCGAACCGCATCACGGTCGGGACGTGGATCCCCGCCCGTAAGGGCACGACCAGGGCCAGCACGTTCGACCGCCGGCCGGCCAGGGCGCGGGCGCCCGCGTGCGGGCGGTAACCCAGCTCGCGGACGGCGTCCTCGACCCGCCGCCGGGTCTCCTCGGAGATCGGGCGCTTGCCGCTGAGGGCGTAGGAGACGGTGCTGGGGGAGACCCCGGCCCGCCGCGCGACATCCGTGATCTTCACCATCAGCCCAGCTCCAGGGAGAGAAAGCCGGTTCCGGCCCGCGCCCGCGTCTCCCGGGCACCCGCGGCCAGCGCCCAGGGCGCCGAGGGGTCGGAGCAGGACGCCCGCAGCGTGTCCCCTTCGCGTACGACGGTGAAGGCGACCTCGCCCACCCGTACCGTGACCTGCTCGCCCCGCCCGAGGCCGTACGCCCGCAGGGTCACCCCGTCGGCGTGGTCGTAGTCGGGCCGGTCGTCCACCGCGCCGACCGGGAGCACCGCGCCCGGCCTGACCAGCAGCGGCACGCTCAGGAAGTCGTGCTTCTCGCGCACCCAGCGCGGTCCGGTGACCGTCTCGCCGGTCACGAAGTGGGTCCAGGTGCCCTCGGGGACGTAGTAGGAGACCTCGCCCTCGTCGTCGAACACCGGCGCCACCAGCAGGTCGGGGCCGAACATGTACTGCCGCTCCAGGTGTGCGCACCCGGGATCGTCCGGGAACTCCAGGACCATCGCCCGCATCACCGGCACGCCCTCGGCGTGGGCGGCGCGCGCGGCCTCGTAGAGATACGGCATGAGCTTCAGCTTGAGGCGGGTGAAGTGCCGCAGTACGTCGACGGACTCCTCGTCGAACAGCCACGGCACCCGGTAGGAGGAACTGCCGTGCAGGCGGCTGTGGGAGGAGAGGAGTCCGAAGGCCAGCCACCTTTTGAACAGGGAAGGTGTCGGGGTGCCCTCGAAGCCGCCGATGTCGTGGCTCCAGAAGCCGAAGCCGGACAGGCCCAGGGACAGGCCTCCGCGCAGGGACTCGGCCATCGACTCGTAGGTCGCCTCGCAGTCGCCGCCCCAGTGCACCGGGAACTGCTGGCTGCCCGCGGTCGCCGAGCGGGCGAAGACGACCGCCTCCTGTTCGCCGCGGTGCTTGCGCAGCACGTCGAAGACGGTCTTGTTGTAGAGGTAGGAGTAGTAGTTGTGCATCCGCTCCGGGTCGGAGCCGTCGGACCACTCCACGTCCAGCGGTACCCGCTCGCCGAAGTCGGTCTTGAAGCAGTCCACGCCCTGCGCGAGCAGCGCCTCCAGCTTGGACGCGTACCAGTCGCGGGCGGCCGGGCTGGTGAAGTCGACCAGAGCCATGCCGGGCTGCCACAGGTCCCACTGCCAGACGCTGCCGTCGGGACGCCGGAGGAGATGGCCGAGCGCCTTGCCCTCCGCGAACAGGGGGGACCGCTGGGCGATGTACGGGTTGATCCACGCGGAGACCCTCAGGCCCCGCGCGTGCAGCCGGGCGAGCATGCCTTCCGGGTCGGGGAAGACCCGTGGGTCCCACTGGAAGTCGCACCAGTTGAACTCGCGCATCCAGAAGCAGTCGAAGTGGAAGACGGAGAGGGGCAGTTCGCGGTCCTTCATGCCGTCGATGAACGACGTCACCGTCTCCTCGTCGTACGACGTCGTGAAGGACGTCGACAGCCACAGGCCGAAGGACCAGGCGGGCGGGAGGGCCGGGCGGCCGGTGAGGGCCGTGTACTTGCGGATGATCTCCTTCGGACTCGGGCCGTAGATGACGTAGTACGTCAACTCCTGAGTCTCGGCGCTGAACTGGACCCGTGACACCGCTTCCGAGCCGACCTCGAAGGAGACCTTGCCGGGGTGGTCGACGAAGACGCCGTAGCCCGCGTCGGTGAGGTAGAACGGGACGTTCTTGTAGGCCTGTTCGGTGGCCGTGCCGCCGTCGGCGTTCCAGATGTCGACGACCTGGCCGTTCTTGACCAGCGGCCCGAAGCGCTCGCCGAGGCCGTAGACAGAGGTGCCCACGCCGAGGCCGAGCTGCTCGCGCAGGTAGTGGGCGCCCGACGCGTCCCGCATGATGCCCATGCCCTTGGGGCCGCTGCCGGTCAGCAGCCGGCCGTCCGCGAGGAAGTCGACCCGCCAGGTGTCCGTGCGGGCCACCCGGACCGACAGCGCGCCGGAGGTGAGGGTGGCGTGCTCCTCGTCGTACTCCGTGTGCGCGGTGAAGTCCTCCGTGCGGACCTCGAACGCGGGGCCCTGCGGCTGCTCGCCCTCGAAGTGGGTGAAGGTGACTCCGATGACGTCGGGTATCGGGGCGTGGGCGCTGATCGTCACGACCGGTCCCTTCAACAGGTCGCCGCGGCGGCGGATGGGCTGGGTCGGCGCGAGGATGTCCAGCCGGCCGTCCGACGCGCTGACCTCGTGAACCTGGGCCGGATGGGCCGCGGTCACGCCCTCTCGCAACAGCCAGTAGCCGTCGGTGAACTTCATCTGTGGGGGGTCCTTACTTCACGGCACCCACGGCGATACCGCGGGTGAGGGTTCGCTGGAAGACGAGGAAGAACACGATCGCGGGGAGCACGCCGAGCAGGGCCGCCGCGTTGGTCATCGTGGCGTCCATCAGGCGCTGGCCCTGGAGGACGCCGAGGGCCACCGACACCGTTTGGTTGTCGTTGGAGATCAGCATGACCAGGGGGAGCAGGAACTCGTTCCAGGTCCAGATGAAGAAGAAGACCAGCAGCACACCGAGGGTGGGGCGGCTGACGGGGACGACGATCCGCCAAAGGACCTGCCACTTGTTGGCGCCGTCGATCCGGGCCGCCTCCAGGATCTCGCGGGGGAACTGGCCGAGCACCGAGGAGAGCAGATACGTGCCGAACGCAGCCTGGATCACCGTGAACACGATGATCACGCTCAACCTGGTGTCGTAGAGGCCGACTTGCTTGCTCAGGTAGTAGACGGGGTAGACCAGCGCCTCCTGCGGCAGCATGTTCGCGAGGACGAAGAAGGCGAGGACCCAGGTGCGGGCCCTGATACGGCCGATGCCGATCGCGTAGGCGTTCAGGACGGACAGCACCACGGCCAGGACCGCCACCGAACCGCTGATCAGCACCGAGTTGACGAGCTTCCGGCCGAAGTCCACCCGCTCCCAGAAGTCCTTGATGCCGTCCGTGTAGAAGCCGTCGGGCAGACTGAGGGGGCCGTTCTGGGCGTACTCCGTGGGGGACTTGAAGGCGTTGACCGTGACGATGAGGAACGGCACGACCATGAACAGGGCCGCGATGCACAGGGCGATCAGCACCGGGTAGCGGCGCAGGGCGGTGGTCACGGGTCGCTCCTCTCCTGGAGCCTCAGACCGATCAGGGAGAGCGCCAGGATGATCACCGTCAGCACGGTGGAGATCGCGGCGCCGTAGCCGACCTGCGTCTTCTCGAAGAACGTGGTGAAGGAGAAGTAGGAGGGCACGTCCGTGGCGCCGCCCGGCCCGCCCTTGGTCAGGACGTACACCGCGCCGAACACCTTGAGCGCGGCGATCGAGCACCAGGTCAGCACGACGTAGATCTCCGGCCGGATCTGCGGCAGCGTGATGTGCCAGAAACGGCGCCACCAGCCGGCGCCGTCCAGCTCGGCCGCCTCGTACAGCTGCGGGTCGACGCGTTGCAGGCCGGCCATGAAGACGACCAGCGGGAAGCCGAGTTGGACCCAGATCATGACGCCCATGACGCTGTAGAGCGCGAGGTCAGGGTCGCCCAGCCAGTCCTGCTGCCAGGAGCCGAGGCCGATCGCCTTCAGGAGCGCGTTGAGCGAGCCGTTGTCCGGGGCGAGGATCCAGCTCCAGACGATGCCGGCGACCGCGATCGGCAGGACCTGGGGGAGGTAGAAGCAGGCGCGGAGAACGGCGGCTGTTCTGGACCCGAAGTGCTTGCCGACGTGGTCGAACAGGGCGGCGGCGAGGACCAGGCCGAGGGCCGTGGGGATCGCCGCCATCGCCACGACCATGAACAGGCTGTGCCGGAACGACGCCCAGAACTCGGAATCGTCCAGCAGCTCGCGGTAGTTGGCGAGCCCGGACCACTCGGGCGAACCCACGCCCTGCCAGTCCGTGAAGCTCACATACGTGTTCATCACGAACGGCAGGACGACGATCGCGAGGAAGGCGAGGGCGCCGGGGAGAAGGAAGAGGGCGTAGGAGTCGCGGGGACCGCGCGGGGGTTTGCCGGCGGTGCCCTTGCCGACCGCCCGCGCGTTCCGTTCGACGGTCACCGTCATTGCTTCGGCGCGCCCTTGTCGTAGGCCTCCTGGAGATCGCTGAGGTAACCGTCGGGCTTCTCGCTGCCCGTGATCAGCTTCTGGGTCCCGGAGACGAGGACGTCGTAGAAGCCGGGGACCGGCCAGTCGGGGTAGAAGGCCAGGCCGTCGTTCTTCGAGAGGGTGTTGAAGTCGTCGATCAGGGTCTTCGACTGGGGGTCGGTGATGGCGGAGGCGTCGGCCGCGACCGGGACACCGCCGGAGTTGCCCAGCAGGTTCTGGATCTTCTTCGACATGGTGATGTCGATGAAGTCGTAGGCGAGGTTCTTGTTCTTCGAACCCTGCGGTACGACCCAGAGGTTGCCACCGGAGCCGAGGGTGAGCTGCGAGTCGGGCCAGCGGAAGGTGCCCCAGTCGAACTTGTTGTCCGTCTTGAAGCGGCCGTACCACCAGCTGCCGGAGAACAGGATCGGCGCCTTGCCGGAGGTGAAGGAGACACCGGCGGCCTCCTCGTTCTGGCCGCTGGAACTCTTGCTGAAGTAACCCTTCTTGACCCAGTCGGCGAAGGTCTCGGCGCCGTAGGTCCAGGCCGCGTCGTGGAAGTCGGTCTTGCCCTTGTAGAGCTGGTAGGCGTCCACCCACGCGCGATCGGCCTTCGAGAGCGCGAGCTGGTAGAGGTACTGCTGGGCGGGGTAGGCGGCGCCGCCGTTGGCGAGCGGGGTGACCTTGTCGGCGACGAACTTGTCCATCGCGGCGGTCAGTTCGCCGAGGGTCTTCGGCACGGCGATGCCGTACTTCTTGAAGAGGTCCTTGTTGTAGTAGACCAGCGTGTACTCGGCGTAGTTGGGGACGCCGTACCACTTGCCGGAGCCCATCACGCCGTTGGCGTCGTAGAGGCTGGTGGTGCGCACGCTCGGGCTGAGCTTCTTGTCCCAGCCGCGCTTGGTGGCCTCTGCCGTGAGGTCGGTGAGCAGTCCCTGCTTGGAGAGCAGGCCCGCGGTCGCGTTGCCCTTGTTGTACTCCATGAGGTCGGGCGCGTCCGAGGAGTTGAGGACCATCGGGGCGGTCTTCTGGATCTGGTCGAAGCTCTTCTCCTCGAACTTCACCTTCACGCCGGGGTGCGTGGCCTCGAACTCCTTGATCGCCTCCTTCCAGGCGATGCCCATCGCGCTGTCCGGGCCCTCGTAGTGCCACAGCCGCAGCGTCTTCCCGTCGGAGGACCCGCTGTCGGAGTTCCCGCAGGAGGTCATCAGCAGCGATCCGGTCAGGACCACCGCCGCCGCCACCGCGCGCCTTCGTGCCGTCAACATCCCGTACCTCCGGGGAGTCGGATGGTTGCTCCGGGCCGGGCGCCGCGCAGGGGTCGTCGAATCGACTCGATTCGACGACCCCTGTCGAAGCGCTTCGACGAAGGAACGTATGTGTCGGCTTTGAAGGTCGTCAATGGGTTGTGCGGGATCAGGTGAAGCGATTCGATGATGGGGGGTGGGGAGGGGCATGTCGTCGTTGGGCTCCCGCCACGAGGGGGCGGTTCAGTTGCCGGTCGTGCCGGTGTCGGTGAGGAGGGTCATGTCCTCGTTGGTCTTGTCCAGGTGAGGGCGATCATCAGTGCTGCCGCGGCGGCGGTGACCGGGACGCCGTAGCCCGCCGCCGGCGACACGTGCTCCGCCGTCCAGCCGCCGGCCGCGCTGCCGCAGGCGATTCCGCCGAGCAGGCCGGTCACGGCGAGGGTCATGCCCTCGTTGAGGCGGCCGGGCGGGGTGCGTCGCTGGACCAGGGTCATTTGGGTGACCATCGTCGGGGCGGTCGCCATCCCGGCGATCAACAGCGCGGCCGCCAGGACGGGCAGGGAGCCGGTGAGGGAGGCGGCCAGCAGGGGGAGCGTCAGCAGTGTCGTCATGGCGGCCACGCACCACACGTACCGGTCCTCGACCGACCCCGACCCCGCCCGCCGGGTCGCGCCGTACACCAGCCCCGCCGCGCAGGAACCGGCCGCCTGGAGCGCGAGCACGATCCCGGCCACCGAGCGGTGTCCCTGCGCGTCGGCGAACGCGATGGTGACCACCTCCATGGAGCCGAACACGGCACCCGTCGCGAGGCAGACGGCGAGGAGTGGAGGGATGCCGGGGGAGCGGAGGGGCGCCTTCGAGGGGCCGTACCCCCGCACCGGCGGCTCCGTCGAGCGCTGTGCCGTGAACACCAGCATGCCCGTCACCAGCAGCACCACCCCGGTCAGCGTGCCCGCCTCCGGGAAGAACGCCGTGCACAGGAAGGCCGCGAGGACCGGCCCCAGCATGTAGCACGCCTCGTCCACGGCCTGCTCGAAGGAGTTCGCGACATGCAGCGAGCTCTCGTCGCCGCGGAGGAGGTGGGCCCAGCGGGCACGGGACATGCCGCCGAGGTTGGGGGTCGTGGCGGTGGCGGCGTACGAGACGAAGAGTGTCCACGCCGGGGCGCCGAGCCGGACGCACAGCAGCAGCGCCAGCGAACCCAGCGCGGCGAGTGCCGTGGCCGGTACGGCGATCTTGGCCTGTCCGTGTCGGTCGACGAGCCGCGCGGTCCACGGGGCGACCACCGCGGTGGCCCCGAGACCGGCCGCGGTGACGGCGCCGGCGAGGGCGTACGACCCACGCGTCCCCGCGATCATGACGACCGCGCTGACGCTGAACATGCCCATCGGAAGCCGGGCGAGAAGATTCCCGATGGTGAAAGCGCGGGCTCCGGGGGTGGCGAGAAGGCGGCGGTAGGGGCCGGGGGCGCGGCGACGACGGGGGGAGCGCGAGGTGCGCGTGTCTCGCGGACCACGCGAGCGTCCTGGCCCACGCGAGCCTCCTGGGCCTCGTGGACTGAAGTCGACGATGACGAGCGCGTCCGCGGTCGTGGTGAACATCGGTCGGTTCGGTTGCGGCATGCGCCCACCGTCGCGTGAGGGCGATCAAGGGGTCCAACACCTGCTCCGCGCCGATTCACGCACCTGTGTTGTAAGTTCGCCCGATGTCCGTGCCCAGCCCGAGTCCCGGCCCCCACCCTCACCACCTCGACCCCCGTCTCCTGCGCGCCTTCCTCGTCGTCGCCGACGAGCTCCACTTCACGCGCGCGGCGGCCCGGCTCTACGTCGCCCAGCAGGCGCTCAGTCGCGATGTGCGGCGACTGGAGCGGGAGTTGGGCGCGGAGCTGTTCGTGCGCACCACCCGGCAGGTGACACTGACCGCCGACGGCGAGCGGCTGGTGCCGTACGCCCGCCGGGCCCTGGACGCCCAGGAAGAACTGCTCGCCGCCTTCGCGCAGGCCCGCCCCCTGCTCGTGGACCTGAACTTCCCCGACCAGGCCACCGCCCGCGCCGTGCTGCTGCGCGCCCGGGAACTCGCCCCTGACCATGAGCTGATGGCCCGCTACGAGAGCGGGCTGACGGGCGCGGCGGCGCAGTTGCTGACCGGTCGCCTCGACGCGTCCTTCGGCCGGTTCGCCGGTCTGGACCCGGCGCTGCGGTCGGGCCTCGACCACCAGCCCGTGCGCTACGAGCCCATGGCCGTCGTCCTCCCCGAGGACCACCGGCTGGCGGCCCTGGAGCGGGTGCCGCTCGCCGCCCTCAAGGGCGAAACCGTGTACGCGGGGGCCGGAAATCCGCGCACCCCGGAATGGACCGATCTCGCTCGTCGGCTGTTCGAAGGACGGGACATCCGGATGGCCCCGCCGGCCCCGCTCGCGGTCGGCGACGAGGAGTTCCAGCGGATCATGGCGAAGACCCGGAACCCGATTCTCGCGGTCGTGGATTTTCCGGCTATGCCTGCCACGGTGCTGCGTCCGCTGGTCGACCCGGTACCGCTGTCACCCGTGTCCCTCGTGTGGCGCAAGGGTCTGGTGCACCCCGCCTTCGATGCCCTCCGGCGTGCCGCAATCGAACTGTCCGTAGAACACGACTGGCTTCATCGGCCCTCCGATGGATGGATTCCAGCCACCGATGAGGCCGTTATGAACATCCACAAATGACACGTGGCAAACACGCACCCTTCGCCTGCGCTACATTCATGGCCTGAGCACGGTGTGGTAAAAGGGGCGCTCGGACCGGGTGGGGGCCCGGTTCAGCCGACGTGTGCTCAAGGTCGAAAGCGCGCCCAGATCAGCCCGTGGGGGGATGTGCGTGCGCGTGAAAAAGTGGCGAGAAGACGCCCAACCGGAATGGCCCGAGGTTGCATCGGGCACCCAGGACATACCGATGACAGGGGGCGCCACCCAGACGTTCCCGGAGACCGGAGCAAACGGAGCGACGGGAGCGTTCGGAGTAACCGGAGCGTTCGGACCAACCGGACCAGCCGGACCAGCCGGAGTATTCGGATCTGCTGGATCCGTCGGATCGGCCGACGGCCCGCCAGCGGGACTCTCCCGCTCGGTCGGCACCGAAGGCCCCGAGCCGACGGCCGACCGCACCGAGATGCCGGCGGGAAAGACCGGAAAGCCGGGAGGGACAGGAAGGCCGGGAAGCACGGGAAAGAGCGGCGACCGGGACTTCCCGGGAGCCCCGAGAGCGGACCGCGACGCGGACCTCCCGGAGCCGCCCGGCCGCAGAACCGTCGTACGCGACCCCTGGGACGAGTCCGGCATCGGTGACGAGGGCGACCACGACCCGCACGAGGTGACCGTCCAGCTCGACGCGATCAGCCTGAGCGGCGACGACCGCATCGAGGGCCGCCCCGGCCGCCCCGGCGGCGACGGCGCAGCCGAGGCTTCCGACGGCCCGGTCTTCGTCGACGAGTCCGGCCGGCGCAGCCGACGCTTCCGCAGGATCGGCATCGCCGTCGGTCTGGCCTGCGCGGTCTACGCCGTCGTCATCGTCGTCACCCTGCTGTCCGGCAACTCCAACGCGCCCTGGCTCCCCATGACCGGCCCGAAGGACGACGCCCCGGCCGGCAAGGTCGACACCAGCCCGATGCCGGCCGAGTCCACCGTGCCCTCCGCCGACGCGGGGGTGATCCCGGGGACCACCCCGACGGTCACCGGCGGGGCGACACCGGTTCCGGGCGTCAGCGGCACCGCGCCCGGCGCCACCGTCAGCCCCGGCAAGGCGGGGACCTCCGCCGATCCGTCGGCCACCGCCACCCAGCCGGGCGGCAACCCGTCGGTCAGCGCCGATCCGTCGACGCAGCCGACGCAGTCGGTCACCCCGCCGCCCAGCCCGTCGGTCACCCCGCCCGTCACCACGAGCCCCGACCCCTCGGTCGCCCCGACCCAGACCACGGGCGGTGACAGTGCCGGACCCGGCACGGTCGCCGACGGACCGGCCTCCCCCTCGCCCATCGCGTCGGAGACCGCCGGTACCTCGCCCGTCACGTCGGAGCCGTCCGCCAGCTCCGCTCCCGTGCTCGCCGGCGCCCCGCTCTCCTCCCCGTCCCCGGAGCACATCCTCTGATGGCATCCCGCACTCGCCGCCCAGGGGCCGCCGCACCAGGAGCCCCCGACGGCTCCAGGCGCCGTCGCCTGCCCATGCGCCGTCGCCTGCCGATGCGCCTGCTGCTGCCCGTGCTCGTCCTCGTCGCCCTCATGGCGATGCTGATGCTGCGCGGCTACGTACACAGCGAGATCCTCGCCGACCACCGCATCCAGGCCGAGGCCGCCACCGACAAGGTGCCGGAGAAGATCCTCGACGGCGGCCCGGTGATCGACACCCGCGGCGGACGCGCCACCAGCCTGAAGGTGCCCGACCACCGGCTCGTCCTCACCTTCGACGACGGCCCCGACCCGACCTGGACCCCCAAGGTCCTGGACGTCCTGAAGAAGCACCACGCGCACGCGGTCTTCTTCGTCACCGGCACCATGGCCTCCCGCTACCCGGACCTGGTCAAGCGCATGGTCGACGAGGGCCACGAGATCGGCCTGCACACCTTCAACCACCCCGACCTGTCCTTCCAGTCGAAGAAGCGCATCGACTGGGAGCTCTCCCAGAACCAGCTCGCGCTCGCCGGCGCGGCCGGTATCCGCACCTCGCTCTTCCGCCCGCCGTACTCCTCCTTCGCCGACGCCATGGACGACAGGTCCTGGCCGGTCACCGAGTACATCGGCACCCGCGGGTACATCACGGTCGTCAACAACACCGACAGCGAGGACTGGCAGAAGCCCGGCGTCCGCCAGATCATCCGCAACGCCACGCCGAAGAGCGGCAAGGGCGCGGTCGTGCTGATGCACGACTCCGGCGGCGACCGCCACCAGACGGTCCAGGCGCTCGACCGGTTCCTGCCGCAGATGAAGGACAAGGGCTACGCGTTCGACAACCTCACCGAGGCCCTCGACGCGCCCACCGCGCACACCGCCGTCGCCGGGCCCGAGCTGTGGAAGGGCAAGGCGTGGATCTTCCTGGTCCAGGCCTCCGAGCGCATCACCGACGTCCTCGTCGTCGGGCTCTCGATCATCGGCTCCCTGGTCATCGGCCGCTTCGCCCTCATGCTGCTGCTCTCGGGCATCCACGCCCGCCGGGTGCGCCGCAAGGGCTTCCGCTGGGGAGCGCCGGTCACCCAGCCGGTGTCGGTGCTGGTCCCGGCGTACAACGAGGCCAAGTGCATCGAGAACACCGTGCGTTCACTGATGGCGAGCGAGCATCCGATCGAGGTGCTCGTCATCGACGACGGTTCGAGCGACGGCACCGCCCGGATCGTCGAGGCGATGGGCCTGCCGAACGTCCGTGTCGTACGCCAGCTCAACGCGGGCAAGCCGGCCGCGCTGAACCGCGGTCTGGCGAACGCCCGTCACGACATCATCGTGATGATGGACGGCGACACGGTCTTCGAGCCGTCCACGGTACGGGAGTTGGTCCAGCCTTTCGGCGACCCGCGCGTGGGAGCCGTGGCCGGCAACGCGAAGGTCGGCAACCGGGACTCGCTGATCGGCGCCTGGCAGCACATCGAGTACGTGATGGGCTTCAACCTCGACCGCCGGATGTACGACGTCCTGCGCTGCATGCCGACGATCCCGGGCGCGGTGGGTGCCTTCCGCCGGTCCGCCCTGGAACGCGTCGGCGGCATGAGCGACGACACGCTCGCCGAGGACACCGACATCACCATGGCCATGCACCGGGACGGCTGGCGCGTGGTCTACGCGGAGAAGGCGCGCGCCTGGACGGAGGCACCGGAGTCCGTCCAGCAGCTCTGGTCCCAGCGCTACCGGTGGTCGTACGGCACCATGCAGGCGATCTGGAAGCACCGGCGTGCGCTGGTCGAACGGGGCCCCTCGGGCCGCTTCGGCCGCGTCGGCCTCCCCTTGGTCTCCCTGTTCATGGTGGTGGCCCCGCTGCTGGCCCCCCTGATCGACGTGTTCCTTCTCTACGGCGTCGTGTTCGGCCCGACGCAGAAGACGATCGTGGCCTGGCTGGGCGTCCTCGCGATCCAAGTGGTCTGCGCCGCCTACGCCTTCCGTCTCGACCGGGAACGCATGACCCACCTGATCTCGCTGCCGTTGCAGCAGATCCTCTACCGCCAGCTCATGTACGTCGTACTGCTCCAGTCCTGGATCACGGCCCTCACCGGAGGCCGCCTGCGCTGGCAGAAGCTGCGCCGCACGGGAGTCGTCGAGGCACCGGGCGGACCGGTACCGCGGCAACGGGCACGCAGTGAGAGCGACGAGCGGAGGCCGGTCGGATGACGCAGGAGTACACGGCGGGCAGGCATGGGGTGGTCACTGCCTCCAAGGCCCCCGGCCGGGACCGCTACCTGGACCTTCTCCGTTCCCTCGCCCTGGTCCGCGTCGTCCTCTACCACCTGTTCGGCTGGGCGTGGCTGACCGTGCTGTTCCCGTCGATGGGCGTGATGTTCGCGCTGGCGGGCTCACTGATGGCCCGCTCGCTGAAGAGGCCGGCGCTGAGCGTCATCAGGGGCCGGATCCGCCGACTCCTGCCTCCCCTCTGGGCGTTCAGCGCGGTGGTGCTGCCGCTGATGTTCCTGGGCGGCTGGAAACTGTCCGAGGACCCGGACCACAGCGGCACCTGGGGCCTGCTGGAGCTGGTGAACTACGTCATCCCGATCGGGGCGCCGCCGTACCCCTGGGAGGTCGGCTTCCCGAACGACCTCCTGGAAAGCACCTGGGCGGACCAGGCGGTGGGCCCGTTGTGGTACCTCCGCGCGTATCTGTGGTTCGTACTGGCCTCCCCGCTGCTGCTGTGGGCGTTCCGCAGGGTGCCCTGGGCGACCCTGCTGGCACCGCTGGCCCTGGCGGCCGTGGTGGGCACGGGTCTGGTGACGATCCCCGGCGAACTCGGCAACGCGGTCACCGACTTCGCGATCTACGGCAGCTGCTGGGTCCTCGGTTTCGCGCACCACGAGGGAGTGCTGGCGAAGGTCCCGCGCTATCTCGCCGTCTCCGGGTCGGTCCTGGTGATGTCCTTCGCCCTGTGGTGGGCCTCCGCCCATCTGGGCCCCGACGGCTGGGACCTGAACGACATCCCGCTCGCCCAGGCGACCTGGTCGTTCGGTTTCGTGGTGATCCTGCTCCAGTACTCGCCGTCCTGGCAGGAGCTCCCGGGCCGCCTCGCCCGCTGGGACAAGCTGGTCACCCTCTCCAACAACCGCGCCGTCACGATCTACCTCTGGCACAACCTGCTGATCATGGCCACGGTCCCGATCATCGACCAGGCCTACAACCTCCCCTTCATGCAGAGCGACCGCGCGGTCGCTGCGCTCGACGCGACGGACATGTTGTGGATGTTCGTCCTGGTCTGGCCGCTGATCGGGCTCTCGATCCTGGCGTTCGGGTGGATCGAGGACTTGGCGGCGAAGCGGAGGCCGAGGCTGTGGCCGAACGGTTCACGACGGGGTCGTGTGGGGGCCGTGGCGACCGGGGGACAGGGGTCCTGACGGACTTTGGGCTCCGCCTCCGTGCGCGCGGGAGGCGGAGCCCAGCCGTGTCATCCGATGGAGAGCCGTTTCGGCCAGTAGGTGTTCGCCTCACGGCACCGTTGGCTGCGACGGCCCAGATGTCCGGGATACCGTCGCTGTTGCCGTCAGGTGTCCCCATCAGCAGCGGAACGTCGGTGGTGTACCAGCCGGAGGCACCGTACTCGGGTCGGCCTTGCCCGAGGAGTTCGCGGCGGACGCCAGGGAGTTGAGGTCGGTCCCTCCTCCGCTCGCGGCGATTCCCTTGCGGAGCAGAAGTCGCCCGGACGAGTCGGTGCGGTAGACCATGTCGGCGGCGCCGTCTCCGCTGACGTCCATGACGGTCACCAGATCACGGTTGGTCCACCCGCCGGACAGAAGGACTGCCGGCGGTGGCGAAGAAGTCGGGAAGCTGTTGTGGTTCGAGGTGGGTGGGGGCGCCGGTGTTCGATCGCGGGTGTGCACCGCCGCCGTAACACCATCAGGCGTACAGCGGTGGTGCACAGAGAAGGCGGTCAAGAACGCGCCGTGCCTGCAAGGGCACGCGGGAGGCGAGCTTGAGGGATCCAAGGCAGGCGACGGATGCCGCCCCACTCCCTACGGACGGGAGCGGGAGCACGGTATCCCTGGCCATGCGCGCCCTCGTCGACCGCGGCCTGCCCCAGGATGTGATCGACGTCCACGCGGCCTGTCCGTACTACTCCGTGATCGAGCTCGAGCAGCTGGGTGCATTCGACCTCGTCGAGCTGCGCGACCGGCTGGAGAGTGTCGTATGGGTGAGTGACGAGGAGTTCGCGGCGTACGGGCTCAGCCCCGACGACATCGCCGAGCTGCGGCGATGGGCCCTGGAGTGGGAGTCCGACCTAGGGCTGCGGCTGGCCGAGGACTACGACGACCCCGAGGACGCCGGCGACTGAGGCGGTCGGCCGGCTCTCACGCCCCGGTCCCCCCGAAGCGGAGCTTTTCGTAACACAAGGACTCCACGACCTCTCACCCCGGTCTCCCCGAGGGTGAGAGCAAAGTTCCTTTCCGGTCACCCGGTGCCACAGGCAGGAAACGCGTCCTCCCTACCTTCGGGGTCAGCCACTCGTAGCAGGACCTGAGCCCCGTCGCACCGTGGAGGCGTCATGACAGCCCCTAGTACAGCCCCCGCACCCCCGAGCAGGGGCGGTCGCTGGATCCAGCAGTGGGATCCCGAGGACGAGACCTTCTGGAAGGAGACCGGCGAGAAGGTCGCCAAGCGGAACCTGCTCTTCTCCGTTCTCTCCGAGCACATCGGGTTCTCGGTCTGGACCATGTGGTCCGTGCTGGTGCTCTTCATGGGCCCGGAGTACGGGCTCACCCCGGCCGACAAGTTCCTGCTCACGTCGATGGTCACGCTCGTGGGCGCCGTCGTCCGCGTCCCCTACACCTTCGCCGTCGCGATCTTCGGCGGGCGGAACTGGACGATCATCTCGGCCAGCCTGCTCCTCGTCCCCACCGTCGCCGCGTTCGCCGTGATGAAGCCGGGGACCTCGTTCAACACCTTCCTGCTGGTCGGTCTGCTGGCCGGTATCGGCGGTGGCAACTTCGCCTCCTCCATGACGAACATCAACGCGTTCTTCCCCCTCCGTAAGAAGGGGTGGGCCCTCGGGCTCAACGCCGGCGGCGGCAACATCGGCGTCCCGGTCATCCAGCTGATCGCCCTCGCGATCATCGGCGCCAGCGGCGGACCCCGGGTGCTGCTCGGGATCTACATCCCGCTGATCCTCGTCGCCGCCGTTCTCTCCGCGCTCTTCATGGACAACATCGAGAACGTGAAGAACGACACCGGCGCCGCCAAGGACGCCGCGAAGGACGGCCACACCTGGATCATGTCCTTCCTCTACATCGGAACCTTCGGCTCGTTCATCGGCTACAGCTTCGCCTTCGGCCAGGTGCTGACCAACCAGTTCGGCCGGACCCCGCTGGAGGCCGCGTACGTCACCTTCATCGGCCCGCTGCTCGGCTCGCTGATCCGCCCGGTGGGCGGCGCGCTGGCCGACAAGTACGGCGGCGCGAAGATCACGCTGTGGAACTACGTCGGGATGGGCGCCGCGACAGCCGTACTCATCGCCGCGAGCATGCAGAAGTCGCTCGGACTGTTCACCGTGGCCTTCGTGGTCCTGTTCGTCCTCAGCGGCCTCGGCAACGGCTCGACCTTCAAGATGATCCCGGGCATCTTCCACACGAAGGCCCTGGGTAAGGGACTCGAAGGCGAAGAGGCCGCCGCCTACGGCCGCCGGCTCTCCGGTGCCTCCATGGGGCTCATCGGCGCGGTGGGCGCACTGGGCGGCGTCGGCATCAACCTCGCCTTCCGCCAGTCCTTCCTCTCCTACGGCTCCGGCACCGGCGCGTTCGTCGCCTTCCTCGCCTTCTACGCGGCCTGCTTCGCGGTCACCTGGGCCGTATACCTTCGGCGTACGGCCGCCCAGGGTCAGGCCTCGACCGCCGCAGAGGCGAAGCCGCAGCTCAGCTACGCCGAGGTGTGACGTAACACTGGCGACATGAAGCGGAACCGAGCCTGTCACGAGCCGTTGACAGGCTCGGTCGGCATGTAGGTCAGACGACAGACTGCGGGACGAGAGCCATGTACGAGGAACAGCAGGCAGCAGAGCAACACGGCCCCCTTGCGGGGTTCACCGTGGGAGTCACGGCCGCGCGCCGGGCAGACGAACTCGGTGCGCTGCTCCAGCGTCGCGGGGCCGCGGTCCTGCACGCGCCCGCCCTGCGGATCGTGCCCCTCTCCGACGACAGCGAGCTGCTGGCGGCGACGAAGGACCTGATCGACCAGGCGCCGGACGTCGTGGTGGCCACCACGGCCATCGGCTTCCGGGGATGGGTCGAGGCCGCCGAGGGCTGGGGGCTCGGTGAGACGCTCCTCGACCGGCTGCGCGAGGTGGAACTGCTCGCGCGCGGCCCCAAGGTCAAGGGGTCCATCCGGGCCGCCGGACTGACGGAGGACTGGTCGCCGTCGTCCGAGTCCATGGCCGAGGTGCTCGACCGGCTTTTGGAGGAGGGCGTCGAGGGCCGCCGTATCGCCATCCAGCTGCACGGTGAGCCGTTGCCCGGGTTCGTGGAGGCGCTGCGGGCCGGGGGCGCGGAGGTCGTCGGGGTGCCGGTGTACCGGTGGATGCCGCCGGAGGACATCGGGCCGGTGGACCGGCTGCTGGACGCGGCCGTCTCGCGGGGGCTGGACGCGCTGACCTTCACGAGCGCGCCGGCCGCGGCCTCGCTGCTGTCCCGGGCCGAGGACCGGAGTCTGCTGCCGGAGCTGCTCGCCGCGCTCAACCACGACGTGCTGCCGGCGTGTGTCGGGCCGGTGACCGCGGTGCCGTTGCAGGCGCGGGGGGTGGAGACGGTCGCGCCCGAGCGTTTCCGGCTCGGTCCGCTCGTGCAGTTGCTGTGCCAGGAGCTTCCCGGCCGGGCCCGGGCGCTGCCCATCGCCGGCCACCGGGTGGAGATCCGGGGACATGCGGTGCTGGTCGACGGGGTGCTGCGGCCGGTGCCCCCCGCGGGGATGTCGTTGCTGCGGGCGCTGTCACGGCGGCCGGGCTGGGTGGTGTCGCGGGCGGAGCTGTTGCGCGCGCTCCCCGGTGCGGGCCGCGACGAACACGCGGTGGAGACGGCGATGGCCCGCCTCCGTACGGCCCTGGGGGCGCCGAAGCTGATCCAGACGGTGGTCAAGCGGGGGTACCGGCTGGCCCTTGACCCGGCGGCCGACGCGAAGTACTCCGACGTCTAGCCAGTCGAGTACTCCGACGTCTAGCCAGTAGCTGGAGCTAATCGCGCCCGGCGGCACGACTGCCCGTGGCCTTCACCAGCAGCCCCAGCGTCACCGTCAGCAACACCGTCCGTACGACGTTCCACGCCAACCACGGGTCCTCGAACTCCTCGCGCAGGGCGCCGGGGTCGCCGCCCCGCGCGAGGGCGTCGTTGAGGGGGACGTTGAGGGCGACGGTGACCAGGAACGCCAGGGCGGAGGCCACGAGGGCCGCCCACACCCACCGCCGGTACCCCCGGCCCCGCGCCTGCCAGGCCGCCACCGCCGTGAGCAGCGGGGCGCCCAGGAAGCCGAGGAAGAACACCGGGTTCTGGATGACCTCGTTGATGTCGCGCATCACCTCGACGTAGACGCGGTCGTCGCTGCGGGCCAGGGCCGGCATCACGGCGCACGCGAAGACGTAGAAGGCCCCGGCGATCAGGCCCGTGGCGATCGTGGCCGCACCGAGGACGAATCCGCTGCTCCTGCTGTTCTGTGTCATGGCTCCAGTCGTCATGGCTCCAGTCAAGGGTCCCGTCCACCGGGCCGACATGGCCGAGACGCGCTGTCGCATACGTGCGCGTCCAGCCACCGCTCCCGGTCCGAGGGGTTCCGGCGGCGAGGGCGGGAGGGCACTGTTGGAGGGGAGCCCCGGAACGGCCCCGCACAGCCTCGAAGCATCTCACCGACCCCTTACCACCGGGGCACCCCTAGGCGGTGACAGGCACATGGCACTGGGTACGGCCACGGTCGCGTACGAGCTGCGCTTCGACGCCGGACGGATCTGTCTCGACCTCCTCGCGACCACCCACCCCGAGGAACGCCTCGACTCGACGGAGGTGCTCGGCGCCTGGATCGTCGGTTCGGGACTGGTGCCGCAGGGGACGGACCTGGCCCACGCGGACCCCTCCTGGCTGATCGGCTTCCACGAACTGCGGCGATGTATCGGACAGTTGGTGCGGGGAGCCCCCGGCCACGGCACCGACCTCGCGCTCGCCCACGTCAACGCCGCCGCCCGCGCCGCGCCTCCCGCCCCGCGAGCCGTACCCGACGAAGACGGCGGGCTGGTGCGCGAGTTGGTCGGTCCGCCCGACTGCGCGGCCCTGCTCGGGGCCATCGCCCGGGACGCCGTGGAGCTGCTGACGGACCCGGTCGCGCGGGCCGGGATCAGAGAGTGCGAAGGGGACAACTGCCCCATCGTGTACCTGGATACGTCACGGGGACGCAGGAGGCGCTGGTGCTCCAGTGAGGTCTGCGGGAACCGGGAAAGGGTGGCCCGACATCGTCGGCGCGCGGCACTCTCGCGCACCTGACTGGTCGTTATGTCCCTTCTGTGGAGCGGTTGTCGAAGTGATTTCGATTACATCTCGTTTACTCGCTCAACCTCACGGGCCGTAGTTGCGATCTTGTCTGTGTGGTGGAAATGTGAAGATCGCGCGGCGGGAATGTGCATGCATGTCCTGTCTCGTCACGTCACTCAGAAGAAAACTGTCGTCGCGCTTTGAACACCCGGCACCCCGCGTCCGTACCCCTCGTCGAGCGACCGACTGGGGGAACCCCCGGACATCGGAGGTGGGCGTGCGCAAGGATTCCGTCGTGGCCAATGAACGTGGATCGAGGGCCCGACATCGCATGTCCCAGCCCTCGGAACCTGATGAGGAGCTGATGCGTGCCCTTTACAGGGAGCACGCCGGGCCTCTCCTTGCGTATGTCCTCCGGTTGGTTGCGGGTGACCGCCAAAGAGCCGAGGACGTGGTGCAGGAGACGCTCATCCGTGCCTGGAAGAACGCCGGACAGCTCAATCGAGCGACCGGATCGGTACGCCCCTGGCTGGTGACGGTCGCCCGGCGCATCGTCATCGACGGCCACCGCAGCCGGCAGGCCCGGCCGCAGGAGGTCGATCCGTCGCCGCTGGAGGTCATCCCCGCGGAGGACGAGATCGACAAGGCGCTGTGGTTGATGACGTTGTCCGATGCGCTCGACGACCTGACCCCGGCCCACCGGGAGGTCCTGGTCGAGACGTATTTCAAGGGGCGTACCGTCAACGAGGCGGCCGAGACCCTGGGCATCCCCAGCGGAACAGTCCGCTCGCGGGTCTTCTACGCCCTGCGGTCGATGAAGCTCGCACTGGAGGAGCGGGGGGTGACAGCGTGATGGGTGTTTACGGGGGTAACCAGGGATTCGGCACAGGTGGTTCGGGTATGTCTGGCTCCATGATGGGATCTCCGGTGCCGAACGAGCACGAGACCGTCGGCGCCTACGCCCTCGGGATCCTCGACGACGCCGAGGCGACCGCCTTCGAGGCTCATCTCGCGACCTGCGAATGGTGCGCCCAGCAGCTCGACGAGCTCGCCGGCATGGAGCCGATGCTCGCCGCCCTCGCGGACCTGCCGGGCTCCGGCACCCCCGCGATCGGGGAGTCGCTGTCCGCCAAGCCCAGTCCGCGGATCGTGAACAAGCTCGTGGACGAGGTCGCCGAGCGCCGTGCGCAGAAGCGGCGCCGCAGCTTCTACATGGTCGCGGCCGCGGCCGCGCTGATCATCGGCGGTCCGTTCGTCGCGATGGCGGCGAGCGGCGGCGACACGGACGGCGGGCCCAAGCAGAACCAGGTCCTGGCGGCCACCCCGAAGGAACTCTTCGAGTCCATGAGCGACAAGGTGTCCGCGACCGACTCCTCCACCGGCGTCAGCGCGACCGTCGCCATGCAGGAGAAGAACTGGGGCACCTCGCTCGGTCTGGAGCTCAAGGGCGTCAAGGGACCGCTCAAGTGCTCCCTGATCGCGGTCGGCACCAACGGCGAGCGCTGGACGGCCTCCACCTGGTCCGTCGGCAAGTGGGGCTACGGCATCCCCAACGGCAAGACCGCGGAATCCAAGCAGCCGCTCTACATCGGCGGCGCGGTCGCCCCGGCCCAGAACGAGATCGACCACTTCGAGGTCGTGGACTCCGACGGCAACAAGCTCGTCCAGGTCGCCGCGTAACTTCCCGCCGGGGCCCCCTTCGCGTACGGTTGACGGCTGCCCAGCACGTCAGAAGGGGGCCCGGTGGCCGCTCAGGCTCAACCATCTGCGGTCGGCTCGGTTCAGGACTCCGTCCGGGACCGTGAGATCAGCGTCGAACAGGAACATCTGGACCGGGTCTACCGGCGTCTTGAGGAGAAGATCCACGAGGCGGAGTTCCTGATGAACGACGCGGCCAAGCGTGGCCAGGTCGGCACGCCCGGCGCGCTCGCCGAACGGGACGCCCAGGTCTTCCGGGCCGGCGTCCACCTCAACCGGCTCAACAACGAGTTCGAGGACTTCCTGTTCGGCCGGATCGACCTGCTCCCCGGCAGGGACGGCAAGAAGGGGCCCGACGGCGCCTACACCGCCGTGGAGCCGGCCGAGGGCGCTGTCCGCGAGGACAGCACCGCCGACATCGCGGAGACCCTGCACATCGGCCGGATCGGGGTCCTGGACTCCGAGTACGCGCCGCTCGTCATCGACTGGCGGGCCCCGGCCGCCGCGCCCTTCTACAGGTCCACTCCGGTGGATCCCGGGCGTGTCGTACGACGCCGGGTCATCCGCTCCAAGGGCCGCAGGGTCCTCGGCGTCGAGGACGACCTCATGCGCCCCGAGCTCAAGGCCTTCCTCGACGGCCACGAGCTGCCCGTCATCGGCGACGGCGCCCTGATGGCCGCGCTCGGCCAGGCCCGCAGCCACACCATGCGGGACATCGTCGCCTCCATCCAGGCCGAGCAGGACATGGTCATCCGCGCCCCCGCCGCGTCCGTGACGTACGTCGAGGGCGGCCCCGGCACCGGCAAGACCGCCGTGGCCCTGCACCGCGCCGCGTACCTCCTCTACCAGGACCGCCGCCGGTACTCGGGCGGCATCCTCATCGTCTCGCCCACCCCCCTGCTGGTCGCCTACACCGAGGGCGTCCTGCCGTCCCTCGGCGAGGAGGGCCAGGTCGCCATCCGCGCGATCGGCTCCCTGGTCGACGGCGTCGAGGCCACCCTGTACGACTCCCCGGCGGTGGCCCGCGCCAAGGGCTCGTACCGGATGCTGAAGGTGCTGCGGAAGGCGGCACGGGGAGTGCTGGAACTGGGCGCCGGCGGCAGGGAGGCCGGCCCGGGCGGTACCGGCAGAGCCTCCGGCCGGTCCGACTCCGGGCAACTCTCCTTCGGGGACTTCGGTGCCTCCGACGCCGCTGCCGGTGACGGGAACGGCGCCGCCACCGCCGTATCCCCGCAGTCCCCGTCCGGACCCCCCACCCGCCTGCGCGTCGTCGCCTTCGGGCGGCGCCTCGAGCTGGAGGCGGACGAGCTGGAACGTATCCGCCGCAACGCCCTCGGCGGCACCGCGCCGGTGAACCTGCTGCGGCCCCGGGCCCGCAAGCTGCTCCTGGACGCGCTGTGGGCGCGGTCCGGGGCGGGGGGCCGGCACACCGATCCGGAGCTGGCCGCCGAGCTGCGGTCGTCGTTCGACGAGGACATCACCTCCGAGGACAGCTTCATCGAGTTCCTCGACGCCTGGTGGCCCGAGCTCACCCCGAAGACCGTTCTCGACGCCATGGCCGACGAGCGGCGCCTGGGGCGCTGGGCCCGCCGGATCCTCAACCCCGGCGAGATCCGCAGGGTCGCCCGCTCGCTCAGGCGGGACGGCCTGACCGTGCACGACATCGCCATGCTCGACGAGCTCCAGGCGGTCCTCGGCGCCCCCGCCCGCCCGCGCAAGAGGCGCGAACTGGACCCGCTCGACCAGCTCACCGGCCTGGAGGAGCTGATGCCGGTCCGTGAGGAGTCGCAGCGCGAGCGGGCCGAGCGGCTGGCCCAGGAGCGGGTCGAGTACGCCCACGTCATCGTCGACGAGGCCCAGGACCTCACGCCCATGCAGTGGCGCATGGTCGGCCGCCGCGGCCGGCACGCCACCTGGACGGTCGTCGGTGACCCCGCCCAGTCCTCCTGGTCCGACCCCGACGAGGCCGCCGAGGCCCGCGACGAGGCCCTCGGCTCCCGGCCCCGCCGCCGCTTCGAGCTGACGGTGAACTACCGCAACCCCTCCGAGATCGCCGAGCTCGCGGCGAAGGTGCTGGCGCTGGCCATGCCCGGCGCCACGTCCCCCTCGGCCGTACGGTCCACCGGCGTCGAGCCCCGTTTCACCGTCGTACGCAAGTCGCTCGGGGAGACCGTCCGCGAGGAGGCCGCCCGGCTCCTGGATCTCGTCGACGGCACCGTCGGCGTCGTCGTCGCGATGAACCGGCGCGAGGAGGCGGCCCGCTGGCTCACCGGACTCGGCGACCGGGTGGTCGCGCTCGGCAGCCTGGAGGCCAAGGGACTGGAGTACGACGCGACGGTCGTCGTCTCCCCGGCCGAGATCGCCGACGAGTCGCCGGCCGGACTGCGGGTGCTCTACGTCGCCCTCACCCGGGCCACCCAGCAGCTCACGGTCGTCTCGGCGGAGCGCGACCAGCCAAACGCGGAGGGCGTGCCGGATCTGCTGAGAGATTGAACTCTCCGCGGGGGAATGGTCTTTCGGGATCCGTTTGTTAGCCTGGACGTGACACCGGCCCGATCCAAGCCCCCGGGCCCAACCTTCGTCGCCACGAGCGACCACTTGCCGCGAGGCGAGCATGGCGGGTCGGTGTCATTGACCTGGTAAGAGGCCCACGTCCATGTGACGTGGGCCTCTTTCGCATGAACCGCTCCGTGAACAAAAAGTCCGCAATCCAGTGCGGCTAACGCCTACTCATCAGTAGGTGCGACCATCGGACGGCATCAGCGTCACCAGGTGAAAGCAGAGGAAGTCGGCCATGGCAACGGCGCCCAGCGTCTCCTACTCGATCACGGTCCGTCTGGAGGTGCCCGCGAGCGGAACCGCGGTCTCCCAGATCACCACGGCCGTGGAGTCCCACGGAGGCTCGGTGACGGGCCTCGACGTGACCGCGTCCGGCCACGAGAAGCTCCGCATCGACGTCACCATCGCCGCGTCCTCCACCGCGCACGCGGACGAGATCGTCCAGCAGCTGCGCGGCATCGAGGGCGTCACGCTCGGCAAGGTCTCCGACCGTACGTTCCTCATGCACCTCGGCGGCAAGATCGAGATGCAGTCCAAGCACCCCATCCGCAACCGTGACGACCTCTCGATGATCTACACGCCGGGTGTGGCCCGCGTGTGCATGGCGATCGCCGAGAACCCCGAGGACGCGCGCCGCCTCACCATCAAGCGCAACTCCGTTGCGGTCGTGACGGACGGCTCGGCCGTGCTGGGCCTGGGCAACATCGGTCCCAAGGCCGCCCTCCCGGTCATGGAGGGCAAGGCGGCCCTCTTCAAGCGGTTCGCCGGCATCGACGCCTGGCCGCTGTGCCTGGACACTCAGGACACCGACGCGATCGTCGAGATCGTCAAGGCGATCGCCCCCGGGTTCGCCGGCATCAACCTCGAGGACATCTCCGCGCCCCGCTGCTTCGAGATCGAGGCCCGGCTGCGCGAGGCCCTCGACATCCCCGTCTTCCACGACGACCAGCACGGCACCGCGATCGTCGTCCTCGCCGCCCTGACGAACGCACTTCGCGTCGCGGGCAAGACGATCGAGAACATCCGGGTCGTCATGTCCGGCGCCGGTGCGGCCGGTACGGCCATCCTCAAGCTGCTGATCGCCGCCGGCGTCAAGAACGCCGTCGTCGCCGACATCCACGGCGTCGTGCACGCCGGCCGCGAGGACCTCGTCGACGCCGCCCCGGGCTCGGCGCTGCGCTGGATCGCCGACAACACCAACCCCGAGAACCTGACCGGGACCCTGAAGGAGGCCGTCCGCGGCGCCGACGTCTTCATCGGTGTCTCGGCCCCCAACGTCCTGGACGGCACCGACGTGGCCGCCATGGCCGAGGGTGCGATCGTGTTCGCGCTCGCGAATCCCGACCCCGAGGTCGACCCGGCGATCGCCCGTCAGACGGCGGCCGTCGTGGCCACCGGGCGGTCCGACTTCCCGAACCAGATCAACAACGTGCTGGTCTTCCCGGGTGTCTTCCGCGGTCTGCTGGACGCCCAGTCCCGCACGGTCAACACGGAGATGATGCTCGCGGCCGCGAAGGCCCTCGCGGACGTCGTCACCGAGGACGAGCTGAACCCGAACTACATCATCCCGAGCGTCTTCAACGACAAGGTCGCGGGCGCGGTGGCGGGTGCGGTGCGGGACGCGGCGAAGGCCGCGGGCGCGACGGCGTAGGGCCCCCGCCCACGGCTCCGGCCCCGGGTCTACAGTGGACGTCGTATGTTTGTTCGGCTGTGAGGATTGCCACGGCGGTCCTCCGGCCCGGCGCGTCGCGAAACCGGGCGGTTCGCGCAACCCTCTAGGGTGGCGCCACGCCCAGGCCTCTGTTCGTGTGACCCCCTAGGGTGTTCATACGAGTCCTACGGGTGCCGGATTGGCTTTCCCGCAGCAGGTAGGGGCAGGATGCGTCCCTGGGCGCGAGCGCATCGGCTTCGCTGTGCCTCGTGTGCGGCCCCGCCGCGTGGCACACCCCAACGGCAAGAAGAACACGGGAGTAACAACATGAACCGCAGTGAGCTGGTGGCCGCGCTGGCCGACCGCGCCGAGGTGACCCGCAAGGACGCCGACGCCGTTCTGGCCGCGTTCGCCGAGACCGTCGGCGAGATCGTCGCCAAGGGCGACGAGAAGGTCACCATCCCCGGCTTCCTGACCTTCGAGCGCACGCACCGTGCCGCTCGCACCGCGCGCAACCCGCAGACCGGTGACCCGATCCAGATCCCGGCCGGCTACAGCGTCAAGGTTTCGGCGGGCAGCAAGCTCAAGGAAGCCGCCAAGGGCAAGTAGGTCCGACGGTGCGTCTCGGGACGACGTACACGTCTCAGTAACGTCAATGGGGCGGCCACCCGGTTCCGGGTGGCCGCCCCATCGTCGTGTGCGGGAACCTGTCAGCCGAGTGCCTTGCCCGGCAGCTCCACCTTCGCGCCCAGCTCGACGAGCTTCTCCATGAAGTTCTCGTAGCCGCGGTTGATCAGGTCGATGCCGTGGACCCGGGACGTGCCCTGGGCCGCCAGCGCCGCGATCAGGTACGAGAAGCCGCCGCGCAGGTCGGGGATGACCAGGTCGGCGCCCTGGAGCTTGGTGGGTCCTGAGACGACCGCCGAGTGCAGGAAGTTGCGCTGGCCGAAGCGGCAGTTCGAGCCGCCCAGGCACTCGCGGTAGAGCTGGATGTGAGCACCCATCTGGTTGAGCGCGGAGGTGAAGCCCAGGCGGGACTCGTACACCGTCTCGTGGATGATCGACAGGCCGGTGGCCTGGGTCAGGGCGACCACCAGCGGCTGCTGCCAGTCCGTCTGGAAGCCCGGGTGCACGTCCGTCTCCAGCGCGATGGACTTCAACTGGCCGCCGGGGTGCCAGAAGCGGATGCCCTGGTCGTCGATCTCGAAGGCACCGCCCACCTTCCGGTAGGTGTTCAGGAACGTCATCATCGAGCGCTGCTGGGCGCCGTGGACGTAGATGTTGCCCTCGGTCGCCAGCGCCGCGGACGCCCAGGAGGCGGCCTCCAGGCGGTCCGGCAGCGCGCGGTGGTTGTAGCCGCTCAGCCGGTCCACGCCCGTGACGCGGATGGTCCGGTCGGTGTCCATCGCGATGATGGCGCCCATCTTCTGCAGGACGCAGATGAGGTCCTCGATCTCCGGCTCCACCGCCGCGTTCGAGAGCTCGGTGACGCCCTCCGCGAGGACGGCCGTCAGGAGCACCTGCTCGGTCGCGCCCACGGACGGGTAGGGCAGCCGGATCTTCGTGCCGCGCAGCCGCCGCGGCGCCTCCAGGAACTGTCCGTCCGCGCGCTTCTCGATCGTCGCGCCGAACTGTCGCAGCACCTCGAAGTGGAAGTCGATGGGCCGGCCACCGATGTCGCAGCCGCCGAGACCGGGGATGAAGGCGTGTCCCAGGCGGTGCAGCAGGGGACCGCACAGGAGGATCGGGATCCGCGAGGAACCCGCGTGGGCATCGATGTCAGCGACGTTGGCGCTCTCGACATGCGTCGGGTCCATCACCAGCTCGCCCGGTTCCTCACCCGGACGGACCGTCACCCCGTGCAATTGCAGCAGACCGCGTACGACGCGCACGTCACGGATGTCCGGAACGTTGCGCAGTCGACTCGGCTCGCTGCCCAGAAGGGCGGCGACCATGGCCTTCGGTACGAGGTTCTTCGCACCGCGGACACGGATCTCGCCCTCCAGCGGGGTTCCGCCGTGGACAAGCAGTACGTCGTCAGAGCCGTTGACGGTCATGTATCTCGCGTTCCGATGAGTCGGGCAGGGGCCGGAAGGGACAAGGGTAATCGCCGCCCACCCCCCTTCTGTAAGCCCAAGTGCCGCTCAGTCACGTCATAGGTCTGTCACAACACGTGCCGTCCCCTGTCGGGCACATGGGGTCACCGGCGCCGGGCGTGCGCGTGGGGCGCATCGTTGCGCTCTGAGCTGCATCCACTGCCGTAGCGGCATTGCCTCCCCACGCGGAGGGAAGATGCGGGATCATGTCTGGCATGACCGAGGTGTCCTCGCTCACAGGGCGGTTGCTCGTGGCAACGCCCGCCCTGGCGGACCCGAACTTCGACCGAGCGGTGGTGCTCCTTCTCGACCACGACGAGGAGGGCTCCCTCGGCGTCGTCCTCAACCGGCCCACCCCGGTGGACGTCGGCGACATCCTCGAGGGCTGGGCCGACCTCGCGGGCGAACCGGGCGTCGTCTTCCAGGGCGGCCCGGTCTCCCTGGACTCGGCGCTGGGGGTCGCCGTCATCCCCGGGGGCGGGGCCGTCGACGGGGCCCCGCTGGGCTGGCGCAGAGTGCACGGCGCGATCGGACTGGTCGACCTGGAGGCCCCGCCGGAGCTGCTCGCCTCGGCCCTCGGCAGCCTGCGCATCTTCGCCGGTTACGCCGGCTGGGGCCCCGGTCAGCTGGAGGACGAGCTGGTGGAGGGCGCCTGGTACGTCGTCGAGTCGGAACCGGGCGACGTGTCCTCCCCGGCCCCGGAGAGACTGTGGCGTGAGGTCCTGCGCCGCCAGCGCAACGAGCTCGCGATGGTGGCCACGTATCCGGACGACCCTTCGCTGAACTGATCCATGTGAGCTTCAGTACCCTTGGCCGTATGAGCACTCTCGAGCCCGAGCGCGGGACTGGTACGGGGACCCTCGTCGAGCCCACGCCGCAGACTTCCCACGGCGACGGCGACCACGAGCGCTTCGCCCATTACGTCCAGAAGGACAAGATCATGGCGAGCGCCCTCGACGGCACGCCCGTCGTGGCGCTGTGCGGCAAGGTGTGGGTGCCGGGCCGCGATCCCAAGAAGTACCCCGTGTGCCCCATGTGCAAGGAGATCTACGAGTCCATGGGTTCAGGGGACGACGACAAGGACGGCGACAAGTAGCCGTTCCTGCTTGAGTTCCACCTGAGTTCCGCCTGAGTTCCACCTGGGTTTCGCGAGCCCCCGGGATGCGTACGGCGCGTCCCGGGGGCTTTCGCGTTCTCTGGTCACGAAGTGGTTGAGACCTCTTGTGGACAGGCTCATGTTCTCCCTAACCTCCGTTGTGTTGTGCACAGCGAAACGGCCATTGCGTATGTTGCAATGCGCTAGCCCGGTCGGTATTTCGTCAACAGCCTTGTCGTCGCATGCAGTGTGGTGATCGTCTCGGCACTGATCACGTTTCTGCCTTCTCGCTGCCCTTCGCGATCTGGATGCTGAGCGGGTTCGTGAAGGCCGTACCGGAGGCTTTGGAGGAGGCCGCGGCCACGAGCGTGTTCTCGTTCATCTCGGCCTGGAACGATTTCCTGTTCGCCAAGTCGTTCTGTCGACGGTGATGACGATTCCGGTGCTGGTGTTCTTCGTACTCGTACAGCGACGCCTGGTCTCGGGACGGGACGGGACGGGGCGGAGCGGTTAAGGACTGACGTGACTTCACTGATTCCGGCGCCGTCGAGCGTCGGCGCCCCCGGCGGGCGGCCGTTCGTCCTCGACGAGGACACCGAGATCGAGGCCGGCCCGGGCGCCGGAGGCGTGGCCCGCTGGCTGCGCACCACGGTCGGCGCGGCGACGGGCCTGCCGCTGGAGCCGTACACCTCCGGCGCAAGCCGCATCCTGCTGCGGATCGCGCCGTCCCTCGCCGACGAACTCGGCACCCCCGAGGCGTACCGCCTCACCGTGGACGAGCACGCCGTCGTCATCGAAGCGGCCGGCCGGGAGGGCTTGTTCTACGGCGCCCAGACCTTCCGTCAGCTGCTCGGCCCCGTCGCCTTCCGGCGCGCCCCCGTCACCTCCGGGCGCGTCTGGGAGATGCCCCCGGTCACCATCAGCGACGCTCCGCGATTCCGCTGGCGCGGTCTCATGCTCGACGTGGCCCGGCACTTCACGCCCAAGGACGGAGTCCTGCGCCACCTCGACCTGATGGCCGCGCACAAACTCAACGTCTTCCACTTCCACCTGACGGACGACCAGGGCTGGCGGATCGAGATCAAGAGGTACCCCCGGCTCACCGAGGTGGGCTCATGGCGGGCGCGTACCAAATTCGGCCACCGGGCCTCGCCGCTGTGGGAGGAGAAGCCGCACGGCGGCTTCTACACCCAGGACGACATCCGGGAGATCGTCGCCTACGCGGCCGAGCGGCATATCACCGTCGTCCCCGAAATCGACGTGCCCGGACACTCGCAAGCCGCCATCGCCGCGTACCCGGAACTCGGCAACACCGACGTCATCGACACGTCCTCCCTCACGGTCTGGGACAACTGGGGCATCTCTTTGAACGTACTCGCCCCCACTGACAACACCCTGCGCTTCTACGAGGGCGTGTTCGAGGAACTGCTGGGGCTGTTCCCTTCCGAGTTCATTCACATCGGCGGCGACGAATGCGCCAAGGAGCAGTGGCGGGAGTCGCCCCTCGTCCAGGCCCGGATCGAGGAACTCGGCCTCGCGGACGAGGACGAGTTGCAGTCCTGGTTCATCGGGCACTTCGACAAGTGGCTCTCCGCGCGCGGGCGCAGGCTCATCGGCTGGGACGAGATCCTGGAGGGCGGGCTGGCCGAAGGCGCGGCGGTCTCGTCCTGGCGCGGCTACGCGGCCGGCATCGCGGCCGCCCGCGCCGGCCACGACGTCGTCATGTGCCCCGAGCAGCAGGTGTACCTGGACTACCGGCAGGACGCGGGCGCGGACGAACCGGTCCCCATCGCCTACGTCCGCACCCTGGAGGACGTCTATCGGTTCGAGCCCGTTCCACCGGAGTTGACGCCCGAGGAGGCCGCGCACGTCCTCGGCGCGCAGGCCAACGTGTGGACCGAGGTGATGGAGGACCAGGGACGCGTCGACTACCAGACCTTCCCCCGGCTGGCGGCCTTCGCCGAAGTGGCCTGGAGTCCTCTGCCCGCCCCCGCGGAACGGGACTTCGCCGACTTCGAGCGGCGGATGGCCGCGCACTACGAACGACTCGACGCCCTGGGCGTCGGCTACCGGCCGCCCACGGGGCCGCTGCCGTGGCAGAAACGACCCGGTGTGCTCGGCCGGCCCATCGAGGGGGCGCCCCCGAACAGGTAGGGGAAAAAGACCTCAAGAGTCACCGAAGAGTGTCAATCGTCATGTGCGGGCGATCCCGGACGAAAACGGACCATCCCCCTGGTGGGGTGGGCGAATGCCGCCGAACGCCTCCTAGCGGACCCCTGTCTTCGGGTGTTGCGAAGATGTGCCAGAGTTGCCACGTCCGCCCTGTCAGCACGTACCGTACGGCAGCAACGGGCAGGGCCAGGTGGGGCAGCGGGAAGGGGCAGCCGGTTTGACCACGCACACACCGCAGGCGGCGCAGGCCGTCACGCTGCCCACAACGCTGGACGAGGCCGTGGCGGCCCTCACCGCCATGCCCGCCGCCGTGCCCGTCGCCGGCGGCACCGACCTGATGGCCGCCGTCAACTCCGGGCAGCTCAGGCCCGCCGCTCTCGTCGGCCTCGGCCGGATCAGCGAGATCCGCGGCTGGCAGTACCAGGACGGGCACGCCCTGCTCGGCGCCGGACTCACGCACGCGCGTATGGGCCGCCCCGACTTCGCCGCCCTCATCCCCGCGCTCGCCGCCGCCGCCCGCGCCGCGGGCCCGCCGCAGATCCGCAACGCGGGCACCCTGGGCGGCAACATCGCCTCGGCGGCACCCACGGGCGACGCGCTGCCCGTCCTCGCCGCCCTCGAGGCCACGCTGATCATCGCGGGCGCCGACGGAGCCCGCCGCGAGATGCCGGTCTCGCACCTGCTGGCCGGCATGGAGATGCTGCGCGCCGGTGAACTCATCGGCTTCGTGCGCGTGCCGCTGCTGCACGCCCCGCAGGTCTTCCTCAAGGTCACAGGCCGCACGGGACCGGGCCGCGCGATGGCCTCCGTCGCGCTGGTCCTCGACCCGGCCCGGCGCGGGGTCAGGTGCGCCGTCGGGGCCATAGCGCCGATGCCGCTGCGCCCCCTGGACGCCGAGCAGTGGGTCGCCCGGCTCATCGACTGGGACAACAACCGCGCGATCGTCCCGGAGGCCCTGGAGGCCTTCGGCGAGTACGTCGCCGCGGCCTGCATCCCCGACCCGGCACCGGGCCCGGACGGCTCCGTGCCGCAGCATCCGCCCGCAGTACTGCACCTGCGGCGCACCGTCGCCGCGCTGGCCCGACGAGCACTGGGGAGGGCACTGTCGTGACCGACGACCAGCACGAAGAGGGCACGCCCCGGGCCGCCGGCCGCTGGGACCCGCTGCCCCAGGGTGACTACGACGACGGCGCGACCGCCTTCGTGAAGCTCCCCGAAGGGGGCATCGACGCCCTCCTGGCCTCCGCCGACAGCCCGCTGGCCGCGCCCGGCCACGGGTATGTGCCGCCGCAGATAACGTCCGCGGCGGGCGACGGGAGCGACCCGGCGGGCACGGGCGGCTGGGCCGTACCCGCCGAGGGCGCGCAGTGGCCCGACCCGAGCACCCTGCCGCAGGGCCAGACCGGGCAGTTCACGTACAACCCCGCGACCACCCAGCAGTGGCACGTCGAGGACACCGCGGCCGCGCCCGCGCCGGGCCACGACGTCACCGGCCAGTGGTCGATCCCCGTGGCCGGCGGCGAGCTCCCGGACGAATCGGGCGAGTTCACCACGTCGTCCCTGGTCGAGCAGTGGGGCGGCACCCCCCCGGCGACCCTGCCGGGCGGTGCGTCCGCGCCCTGGGCGACACCGCAGGCACAGCCGTGGGGGGACCAGCCCCAGGACGGCCCTGGAGCGGAACCCGAGCACGGCGGACCGGCCGGGGAACGGCACCCGCACCTGCCGCACGGTGACGGACACTCCGGCCACTTCGACGGCGGCTTCGGCGACGGTTACGGCGGCCCGGTCGGCGCCGGCCACGCGCACGTGCCCGCCGGTGAGGCACCGGGCGGCGAGGCCGACGCCCCGCACGGTGGCCCGGCCGGTGACGCGCACACGCCGTCCGCCGCGCATCCCGGAAGCCACACGGTCACCGACGCCCCGCAGCGGCCGGAGCCGGACGAGGCGACCCCCGAGACGGCCCAGGACTCCACGCAGGGGCACACCCACACCAACGGCCACGGCATCGCTCTCGCGCAGCCGCACACCGACACCGACGGCCACGGCACGGCTCTCGCCGAGCCGCACGGCACGCCCCAGCCCCACGACCCCGCCGAGCCCTACCGGGACGGGCCCTCCGCAGCCGCCTCACAGCCCTCACCGCGCCTCGGAGAGGACTTGGCGGCTCCCAGTGCCCCCGAGGGCGCCGAAGAGGCCGTAGAAGCCGCTGACGGCCCCGCCGAGCCCGGTGCCGAGCACGCCCCGGCCGCGGGCGACGACGAACCGGCGCCGGAAGCGGCCGAGGAGCACGCGAGCGACGCCGCCGAGGACCAGGACGAGCCGGCCCCCGTGTTCCCCGGTGAGGAACACCCCCTCGCCTCCTACGTCCTGCGCGTCAACGGCGTCGACCGTCCCGTCACCGACGCGTGGATCGGCGAGTCGCTGCTCTACGTGCTGCGCGAGCGGCTCGGACTCGCCGGTGCCAAGGACGGCTGCTCGCAGGGCGAGTGCGGGGCGTGCAACGTCCAGGTCGACGGACGGCTCGTCGCCTCCTGCCTGGTGCCCGCCGTGACCGCCGCCGGCAGCGAGGTCCGTACCGTCGAAGGACTCGCCGAGGACGGCCGGCCCTCGGACGTGCAGCGGGCGCTCGCCCGGTGCGGCGCCGTGCAGTGCGGCTTCTGCGTGCCCGGCATGGCGATGACCGTGCACGACCTCCTGGAGGGCAACCCCGCGCCCACCGAGCTGGAGACCCGCCAGGCGCTGTGCGGCAACCTCTGCCGCTGCTCCGGCTACCGGGGTGTCGTCGACGCCGTCAAGGAGGTCGTCGCCGAGCGCGAGGCCCACGCGAAGGGCGACGCTGAGACGGACGGCGACGAGGCACGTATTCCGCACCAGGCGGGCCCCGGAGGCGGAAGCGTCCACCCGTCGGCGTTCGACTCACCGGGGTTCCCGAACGCCTCCGGATCACATGAGCAGGCGTACGGACAGGGACAGGACGGAGGCCAGGCGTGAGCAACGAAGCCGCCACCGCGACCACCGCCGCGGAGGCAGCACCCGCCCCCGAGCCGATTCCGCACGGCATCGGCGTCTCCCTGCCGGCCTCCGACGCGCGCGCGAAGACCGAGGGCACCTTCCCCTACGCTGCCGACCTGTGGGCCGAGGGCCTGCTGTGGGCGGCCGTCCTGCGCTCCCCGCACGCGCACGCGCGCATCGTGTCCATCGACACCTCCCACGCGCGTGAGATGCCCGGAGTCCGCGCGGTCGTCACCCACGAGGACGTGCCCGGCAGCCCGGTCCACGGCCGCGGCAAGGCCGACCGCCCGGTCTTCGCCTCCGAGGTCGTCCGCCACCACGGCGAGCCCATCGCGGCCGTCGCCGCCGACCACCCCGACACCGCGCGCATGGCCGCCGCCGCCGTCATCGTCGAGTACGAGGTGCTCGACCCGGTCACCGACCCGGAACAGGCCTTCGAGGCGGAGCCGCTGCACCCCGACGGCAACCTGGTCCGGCACATCCCGCTCCAGCACGGCGACCCCTCCGCGACCGGCGAGATCGTCGTCGAGGGCCAGTACCGCATCGGCCGCCAGGACCCCGCCCCCATCGGCGCCGAGGCAGGACTCGCCGTGCCCCGCCCCGACGGCGGTGTCGAGCTCTACCTCGCCTCCACCGACCCGCACGGCGACCGCGACACGGCCGCCGCCTGCTACGGCCTGGAGCCCGAGCGCGTCAAGGTCGTCGTCACCGGCGTCCCCGGCGCCACCGCCGACCGCGAGGACCAGGGCTTCCAGCTCCCGCTCGGCCTGCTCGCGCTCAAGACCGGCTGCCCGGTCAAACTGACGGCCACGCGCGAGGAGTCCTTCCTCGGCCACGTCCACCGTCATCCCACGCTGCTGAGATACCGCCACCACGCCGACGCCGACGGCAAGCTGGTGAAGGTCGAGGCGCAGATCCTGCTCGACGCGGGCGCCTACGCCGACACCTCCTCGGAGGCCCTGGCCGCCGCCGTGGGCTTCGCCTGCGGGCCGTACGTCGTCCCGAACGCCTTCATCGAGGGCTGGGCCGTCCGCACCAACAACCCGCCCTCCGGCCATGTCCGCGGCGAGGGCGCGATGCAGGTGTGCGCCGCCTACGAGGCGCAGATGGACAAGCTGGCCAAGAAGCTGGGCGTCGACCCGGCGGAACTGCGCCTGCGCAACGCCCTCGCCACCGGGGACGTACTCCCGACCGGCCAGACGGTGACCTGCCCGGCCCCGGTCGCCGAACTGCTTCAGGCGGTACGGGACTTCCCGCTGCCCGAGCTGCCCAAGGACACCCCCGAGGACGAGTGGCTGCTGCCCGGCGGCCCCGAGGGCGCGGGCGAACCGGGCGCGATCCGCCGGGGCGTCGGCTACGGCCTCGGCATGGTGCACATGCTGGGCGCCGAGGGCGCGGACGAGGTCTCCACGGCGACCGTACGCGTCCAGGACGGCGTCGCGACCGTGCTCTGCGCGGCCGTCGAGACCGGCCAGGGCTTCACCACGCTGGCCCGCCAGATCGTCCAGGAGACGCTCGGCATCGACGAGGTCCACGTCGCCCCCGTCGACACCGACCAGCCCCCGGCGGGCCCGGGTGCGCGCGGCCGCCACACCTGGGTCTCGGGCGGCGCGGTGGAACGCGCGGCCAAGATGGTCCGCACCCAGCTTCTCCAGCCCCTGGCGCACAAGTTCGGCATGTCCACCGAGCTGCTCCAGATCACCGACGGCAAGATCACCTCGTACGACGGAGTCCTGTCGACTACCGTCACCGAGGCCATGGACGGCAAGGAACTGTGGGCCACCGCCCAGTGCCGCCCGCACCCCACCGAACCCCTCAACGAGATCGGCCAGGGCGACGCCTTCGTCGGCATGGCGTTCTGCGCGATCCGCGCGGTGGTCGACGTAGACATCGAACTCGGTTCGGTGCGCGTGGTCGAGCTGGCGCTCGCCCAGGACGTGGGCCGGATCCTCAACCCGGCCCAGCTGGAGGCCCGTATCGAAGCGGGCGTCACGCAGGGCGTCGGGATAGCGCTGACGGAGAACCTGCGCAGCGCGCGCGGGCTGATCCGCCACCCGGACCTGACGGGGTACGCCCTGCCGACGGCTCTGGACGCGCCGGAGATCCGGATCGTCAAGCTCGTCGAGGAGCGGGACGTGGTCGCCCCCTTCGGCGCGAAGGCGGCCAGCGCGGTGCCGGTGGTCACGTCACCGGCGGCCGTCGCCTCCGCCGTGCGCGCGGCCACGGGCCGCCCGGTCAACCGGCTCCCGATCCGCCCGCAGGCCGCGGTGGTGACGGACCGGTGAGCACGCCAGGGCAGGAGCCCCGCGAGTACGAACCGCCGCCCGGTCTGGGCAAGTTGGCGCTGTGGATCCTGCTGTTCGTGGTGGCGGCGATCGTGGTCGTGGTGGGCGGCGTGTACTTCACCTGATCGAAGTGCCTTCGGCCGTCGGGGGGTTCACGTGATGCGCGGGGTCGTCCTGGTCACCGGTGTGATGGCGGCCGGGAAGTCGACGGTCGCGCAGGCGCTCGCGGAGCGGTTGCCGCGGGCGGCGCATGTCCGCGGCGACGTGTTCCGGCGGATGATCGTGTCGGGGCGCGAGGAGTACACACCCGGCGCCTCCGACGAGGCCGTCGCCCAACTCCGTTTGCGGCACCGGCTGTCGGCGGCGACGGCGGACGCCTACGCCGAGGCCGGATTCACGGCGGTCGTGCAGGACGTCGTCCTGGGCGAGGACCTGACGGCGTACGTCGGACTGGTCCGGACCCGGCCGCTGTACGTCGTGGTCCTGGCACCGGACGCCGGGACGGTGGCCGCCCGGGAGACGGCCCGGACGAAGACGGGTTACGGGCCCGCCTGGACGGTCGCCGCGCTGGACGAGGCACTGCGGGAGTCGACCCCGCCGGTCGGGCTGTGGCTGGATTCCTCCGCGCAGACCCCCGCGCAGACGGTGGAGGCGATTCTCGCGGGGCGGGAACGCGCGAGGGTGGCCTGACGTCTCCTTGGTACGGGGGTTGATACGGGGGCGTTGTCAGTGGTGGCGCGTAGTGTTTCGAGCAGTGGGGGACGAGCGCAGGCCCGACGGGTTCGCCGTGCCGTGCCCGGCCAGGGGACTGCGTACGAAGCACACGGGGGAGCCATGAGCACGACCGATGCCGCCGTAGCGGCGATCAGACTGACCGAGGACGAACTGCAGCCCTACATCTCACATGTGTCGACCCGCCGCTGGCTCAGCGGCCCGGGACTGCCCGGCGACAGCGACCTGTTCACCTTCGAGGAGCTGCGCAGGGAGGGTCTGCGGACGGTGGCGGACGCCACCGGCGACCCGGCCGGCCTGCTCCGCGAGGAGCTGCGCGACCAGTTGGTGATAGGCGGACTCACGGACCTGCACGGCAGGGAGAGGGAGTCGGTCCTGCTCGACGGGGTCACCGGCGAGGTCTCGACGACGGCGTTCTTCCCCGCCCGCCCCGACCTGATGGACCGCACCCCCCTGGCGCCGTCCCTGCCCACCCTGGTCCGCTTCGCGGCGGCCACGGACGAACTGACGGAGGTGCGCGGCCAGTTCGCCGCGTACGCCGGCCGCTTCGGTCCCACGGCCGTGGAGGACGCGACGCGCCAGCTGCTGACCGTGTTCGAGGAGGGCACGGGCGGCGATGTCCCGACGTTCTGGAAGATCGCGGCCCTGATCCGCCCCCTGACCCTGGTGGCGGGTCCCGGCACGGACTCCGGCCTGGCCCTGGACCTCCCGCCGCGTCTCCTGGACCAGGAGTTCGGCCGCAGCCATGTCGTCCGCTTCGAGGACATCGACTTCCCGTCCACGCTCACGCACGCCCCGACCCGGCGCTTCCTCGCCGAGACGGGCCTGCCCGAGGACGGCGTCCTCTTCCACACCGACCCGGACGCCCCGCTCCCGACCCTCGCCGAGCACCGGGCCGACCATCTGACCGCCCTCCCGCCCCGCGCCGGCCACCTGATCGTCCTCGGCCATCTGATCGAGGACAACACCCTGGTCGTCGACGGCGAGACGGGCGAGGTCCTGAACTGGAGCGAGCGCGAAGGCACACTCCATCCCCTGAACACCGACATCTCCACGCTCGCCTTCACCCTGTGGCTGCTGCACCGGGAGCGCCGGATAGACGAGTCGCTCGCCCACGAGCTGACCAACACGCTGTACGTCCAGGTCGCCAAGACGATGATCCGGGCCCTGTCCACCATCGACCCCACGGGCACCACGACGGACGCGGACTGGCACTACTGGACGGAGCTGTTCCAGGACGAGGTGGGCGGGGTGCTCTGACCGGCTGCGCGCCGCAGAGTCGCCGAGAGGTGGTGCTGCAGGGGCTGCCCGACCGCCGCGAGCTCGTGGACGAACGTGAAGGTGTCGCTGTCGCCGTCGGGAGCCAGGGTGTAGCGCCGGCGCGTGGCTGTCACCTCCTTCGCGGTCGGGGTCAGCGCCACGGTGTGCGTGGCGAGATCGACCGCGCCCTCTCCCGCCTGCCCGACCAGGATCTCGGTGATGCCGGTGGGCTGGGTGACCAGCGCCTCCACCCGCCCGCCCGGCTGAACCCGCCACCACCCGCTCTCCCGCGCCGCGGGCCGCAACGGCGCCCCGTCCCCGTCGAGCAGCCAGGCCCGGGCCTCGTACCGCAGAAAGGGCCGCCCGTCATGACTGAAGCGAACCTCCTGCGCGTACGCGAAGTCGCCATCGAGCGTCGGATACCCACCTCGCCCCCGCCCCCGCCACACCCCCAGAAACCCGAGCACGGGCTCGAGCAGCGGGTGCGGAGCAGGCGCCTGCTCCACCCCCAGGGCATCAGGAAAGGGAGGCTCCACCACACCGTCAACCACGCCCGCACGCCTCCTCACCCACGACCACTACTGCCGCAAGCCTAGGGCGCCGCCCCACAGGGCAAGGGGCGGCACCTCGAACGAGATGCCGCCCCTTGCCCACAACAGAGGCCGTGGCGGGAATCGAACCCGCGTAACTCGCTTTGCAGGCGAGTCCCTGAACCACTCGGGCACACGGCCGGGGTAACCCGGTGACTTGACCGTAGGGGGGTGTGGGGGGTGGTTCAAGGGGGGCGTGGGGGCTGCAACGGGACTGCCATACGCCGTTCACGAACGGGACGGGACCGGTGGGGATCGGCTGTGGTCGTACGACCAAGGTCTCAGGCCGGAGCGTGCTTTCGACAGGGGTCAACCGGGGCTGTGGCCCTTACTCTGGCGGGCATGGCTGTCCTGGAACCGCGTGACACCGGTGTCACCGATGACCCTGAGGTCCCGTCCGTCGACGAGGTGGAGGAGGGGGTGCTGGGACGTTCGTACCGGGCGCTGAGCATCGGCATCGTGTCCGTCGTGCTGCTGATCGCGTTCGAGGCGACCGCCGTGGGGACCGCGATGCCGGTCGCGGCGCGGGAGTTGGACGGGGTAGCGCTCTACGCATTCGCGTTCTCCGGGTACTTCACCACCAGCCTGTTCGGGATGGTGCTGGCCGGGCAGTGGGCGGATCGGCGGGGGCCGCTCGGGGCGTTGAGCGGTGGGATCGCCGCGTTCGTCGCCGGGTTGCTGTTGTCCGGGACCGCCGGCGCGATGTGGCTGTTCATTCTCGGGCGGGCCGTGCAGGGGTTCGGCGGCGGGCTGGTCATCGTGGCGCTGTACGTCGTCGTCGGGCGGGCCTATCCGGAGCGGCTGCGGCCCGCCATCATGGCCGCGTTCGCGGCCGGGTGGGTGGTGCCGTCGATCGTGGGGCCGCTCGCGGCCGGGGCGGTGACCGAACACCTCGGGTGGCGGTGGGTGTTCGTCGGGATTCCGGTGCTGGTGGTCTTTCCGCTGGTGCTCGCGCTTCCGCAGATACGGCGGCGCGCGGCGGGCCCGGTCGACGGCACCGACGGACAGGTCTCCTTCGACCGGCGCCGCATCCGGCTCGCCCTCGGGATCTCCCTCGGCGCCGGACTCCTCCAGTACGCGGCCCAGGATCTGCGCCCCCTTTCCCTGCTCCCGGGTCTCGCGGGCGTGGCGCTGCTCGTGCCGGCTGTGCTCGGGCTGCTTCCGCGCGGGACGTATCGGGCGGCGCGGGGGCTGCCCTCCGTCGTGCTGTTGCGCGGGGTCGCGGCGGGGTCCTTCGTGGCCGCCGAGTCCTTCGTGCCGTTGATGCTGGTCACCCAGCGGGGGCTGTCGCCGACGCTGGCCGGGTTCTCGCTCGCGGCGGGCGGGGGTACGTGGGCGCTGGGGTCGTGGGTGCAGTCGCGGGCGCGGGTGGAGCCGTACCGGGAACGGCTGATGACCGGCGGCATGGTGCTGGTCGCGGCCGCGATCGCCGGTGCGCCGAGCGTGCTGATCGACTCCGTGCCGGTGTGGATCGTCGCCGTCGCCTGGGGGTTCGGCTGCTTCGGGATGGGGCTGGTGATCTCCTCCACCAGCGTGCTCCTGCTGCAGCTCTCCGCGCCGGAGGAGGCCGGTACCAACTCCGCCGCCCTGCAGATCTCCGACGGTCTGTCGAACGCGGTGCTGCTGGCGGGGGGCGGTGCGGCGTTCGCGGCGCTGGGCGGCGGGACGGTGGGTCATACGGTGACGGAGGCGTCCGGCTCCCATCCGGCCGCGTTCGCCGTGGTATTCCTTCCGATGGCGGGGGTGGCCCTGGCGGGGGCCTGGGTGACGACCCGGCTGCGTGCCGGAGCCGAGTCTTCCGGTACATGACCGGCCCAAGATCGCGGCCCACCTGCCGCGCTTCGCCCGCTGACTGTGACCTCGGTCCCACCCGCGGGGGACCCGGCCCCGTCCGCGCGTTGACACCACCGGCCCGCCGGTAAGGTGACCCGGTCGTCATACACAGCCGAAGACACCGCGAAGACACCGCGAAGACACCGCCGAACCGCTCGACCCCGACGGAGACCGTGACTACCACCGCCGCCTCCTCCCATCACCTTTCCCCCGCCTTCCCCGGCCGGGCCCCCTGGGGCACCGCCAGCAAGCTGCGTGCGTGGCAGCAAGGGGCGATGGAGAAGTACGTCCAGGAGCAGCCGCGTGACTTCCTGGCCGTCGCGACGCCGGGGGCCGGTAAGACGACCTTCGCGCTCACGCTCGCGTCCTGGCTGCTGCACCACCATGTCGTGCAGCAGGTGACGGTCGTCGCGCCGACCGAGCATCTGAAGAAGCAGTGGGCCGAGGCGGCGGCGCGGATAGGGATCAAGCTCGATCCCGAGTACAGCGCGGGGCCGCTCGGCAGGGACTACCACGGCGTCGCCGTCACCTACGCGGGTGTGGGCGTACGGCCCATGCTCCACCGCAACCGGGTCGAGCAGCGCAAGACCCTCGTGATCCTCGACGAGATCCACCACGCCGGTGACTCCAAGTCCTGGGGCGAGGCGTGCCTGGAGGCCTTCGAGCCCGCCACCCGCCGGCTCGCGCTCACCGGTACGCCCTTCCGGTCCGACACCAACCCGATCCCCTTCGTGACGTACGAGGAGGGCAACGACGGCATCCGGCGGTCGGCCGCCGACTACACCTACGGGTACGGCAACGCGCTGGCCGACCATGTCGTGCGGCCCGTCATCTTCCTCTCCTACAGCGGGCAGATGCGCTGGCGGACCAAGGCCGGTGACGAGATCGCCGCCCGGCTCGGCGAGCCGATGACCAAGGACGCGATCAGCCAGGCCTGGCGTACGGCCCTGGATCCGCGCGGTGAGTGGATGCCGAGCGTGCTGCGCGCCGCCGACCAGCGGCTCACCGAGGTCAGGAAGGCCATCCCGGACGCGGGAGCGCTGGTCATCGCCTCCGACCAGGACTCCGCCCGCGCCTACGCCAAGCTCATCCGCGAGATCACCGGCAACAAGGCGACCCTCGTGCTGTCCGACGACGCCGGGGCCTCGAAGAGGATCGACGACTTCAGCGAGAGCAACGACCGGTGGATGGTCGCCGTGCGGATGGTGTCGGAGGGCGTCGACGTCCCCCGGCTGGCGGTGGGGGTGTACGCCACCACCATCTCCACGCCGCTGTTCTTCGCCCAGGCCGTCGGCCGTTTCGTACGGTCCCGGCGGCGCGGCGAGACCGCCTCCGTCTTCCTGCCGACCGTGCCCGATCTCCTCACCTTCGCCAACGAGATGGAGGTGGAACGGGACCACGCCCTCGACAAGCCGAAGAAGGAGGGCGAGGAAGACCCGTACGCCGACTCCGAGAAGGAGATGGAGGAGGCGAACAAGGAGCAGGACGAGGACACCGGCGAGCAGGAGCAGTTCGCCTTCGAGGCGCTGGAGTCCGAGGCCGTCTTCGACCGGGTGCTGTACGACGGCGCCGAGTTCGGCATGCAGGCCCACCCCGGCAGCGAGGAGGAGCAGGACTACCTCGGCATTCCGGGCCTCCTTGAGCCGGACCAGGTGCAGCTCCTGCTCCAGAAGCGGCAGGCCCGGCAGATCGCGCACAGCCGCAAGAAGCCGGACACCGAGGCGGACCTGCTGGAGCTGCCCGCCGAGCGGCGGCCCGTCGTCTCGCACAAGGAGATGATGGAGCTGCGCAAGCAGCTCAACACCATGGTCAGCGCGTACGTCCATCAGAGCGGCAAGCCGCACGGTGTGATCCACACCGAGCTGCGCCGGGTGTGCGGCGGGCCGCCGAGCGCCGAGGCCACGGCCGGGCAGTTGCGGCAGCGGATCGCCAAGGTGCAGGAGTGGGCCACCCGGATGCGGTGACGACCGCGTCCGCTCGTGCTCGGCGACTGTCACACCGTACGTATCAGGACAAACGGAGTGGTCCGTACCGGCTGCTGCCCGGATTCTGGACGGAGGCTTCCGCTGAGCGAACCCCCTTCGCTACTGTCACGCTACGCACACGCCCCGTGGCAGCGCCGCCGCGGAGCGCAGCCGTGAAGCGACGCGGCCCGGTAAGAGACCGGGCCGCCGGCCGATCGGCGGCCTCTGAAGCGCGTCGCCGACGGGACTCGGTGACGCACCGCCGCTCGGAGGTTGCCGACCTCACCACTTGGAGGAGTGGGCGTCGTGACCGCGGAGACCTCTCAGACGCTTGACCGGGGACTGCGTGTCCTCAAGCTCCTGGCCGACACGGACCACGGGCTCACCGTCACCGAGCTTTCCAACAAACTGGGTGTGAACCGGACCGTGGTGTACCGGTTGCTGGCCACGCTGGAGCAGCACGCCCTCGTACGGCGTGATCTCGGCGGGCGAGCCCGGGTGGGGCTGGGAGTGCTGCGCCTCGGACGGCAGGTGCATCCGCTCGTACGGGAGGCCGCGCTGCCCGCGCTGCGGTCGCTCGCCGAGGACATAGGGGCAACGGCTCATCTCACACTGGTGGACGGCGCCGAGGCGCTGGCCGTGGCCGTCGTGGAGCCCACCTGGACGGACTATCACGTGGCCTATCGGGCCGGGTTCCGGCATCCACTGGACCGGGGCGCCGCGGGTCGGGCGATTCTCGCGGCCCGGCAGCAGGGGTTCGGGGACCCGGGGTACCTGCTGACGCACGGGGAGCTGGAGGCCGGCGCCAGCGGGGCGGCCGCTCCTCTGCTCGGGGTCACCGGCGTCGAGGGCAGTGTCGGGGTCGTGATGCTGGCGGACGCGGTGCCGGAGCGGGTGGGGCCGCGGGTGGTGGACGCGGCACGGGAGGTCGCGGAGGCACTGCGTTGAGCGCGGCGCGTCCTGGCGGACGGCCACTGCCGGTCCCGCGCACACCGGGCATCGGCGTCGAACCGCTCCCCGACACGTCCTACGGCGTTTCGCGCGCGCGAGACGGGATCCGTACGCGGCCTGACCGGCTCGTGGCCGGAAGTGGCCGCCGCGTTAGATTGATCTCGTGCTCTCTCGTCTCACGCGCCCCCAGGCCGTCGCCGTCTGCGCCCTGCCCGTCGTGGCACTGGTCGCCACGGCCCTCTTCGCGCCGCTGCCGTTCGCACTGGCGCAGCCCGGGATGACGGCGAACGTCCTCGGCAAGAACGAGGGCGCGGCGGTGATCACGATCTCCGGGGCCAGGACCCGTACGACGAGCGGGCAGCTGCGGATGACGACCATCGAGGCGACCGGGCCCGACACACATGTCTCGCTCGGCGACCTCTTCGACAGCTGGTTCCGCACCGACCGGGCCGTCATGCCCCACGACGCGGTCTACCCGAGCGGGCAGAGCGTCAAGGAGATCGAGGAGCACAACACCGCCCAGATGAAGGAGTCCCAGGACGCGGCGACCCAGGCGGCCCTCGGCTACCTCAGGCTCAGCGACGACAAGGTCAAGGTCACGCTGAAGCTCGCGGACGTCGGGGGGCCGAGCGCGGGGCTGCTGTTCACCCTGGGGATCATCGACAAGCTCGACGGTGACGGCGCCGGGGGCGACCTCACGGGCGGCCGCGTCATCGCGGGGACGGGCACGATCGACGCGCACGGGACGGTCGGCGCGGTGGGCGGTGTGGCACTGAAGACGCAGGCCGCGAAGCGGGACGGGGCGACGGTGTTCCTGGTCCCGAAGGACGAGTGCGCCGACGCGAGGGCGGAGCTGCCGAAGGGGCTGCGGCTGATCCCGGTGACGTCCCTGAAGGGGGCGGTCGGCGCGCTGACCGCGTTGGAGTCGGGCAGGGGGTCCGTCCCCGCCTGTTAGTGCTGCTGGTGCTGCTGGTGTTGCTAGTGCGCGAAGGCGGGCCTCGGGGAGGCCAGCCGGAGGCCGACCTCCACGAGGGTCCAGCCGAGCCGGGTCCTGATGGCGTACGGCCGCCTGGCCTGCGCGGCCAGGCGGTGGGCGGCGGCCTCGGCGCGGAGGTCGGTGGCGCGGGTGTGGTGCAGGGCGAGGTGGGTCTCGGGGTGCATGGCGGGGCCTCTCAGTCCGTCTCGATGGGGAACAGGTGCGTGTGGATGCGTACTTGCTCCGCGTCGGGGTCGTCGTCGGTGACCCGGCCGCGGTAGTCGCTGATCAGGGCGTGCATCTTGTCGACGAGCTCGGCGCCCAGTTCGGGTGTGAGCTGGAGCGTCGCGTCGCTCATGTCGGCGGAGCGGATCCAGTCCTTGGACCAGCGCTCGCGGGTGTGGAGCCAGTTGGACAACTCGCGAGCGTGGGTGGCGGCCACCTCGTGCAGGAAGATCTCGGCCATCCCGCGCAGTTCCGGTCCCGCCCCGTCCAACTCGGTGGCGTCGAAGGTCAGGCCGTCGGCCGCGGCCTTCCACCAGCGCTCGCGCCCCTTACCGTGCTCCGGGGCATCCGCGATGAAGCCGTATTCGGCGAGCTGTCGCAGGTGGTAGCTGGTGGCGCCGCTGGACTCGCCCAGCCGCTCGGCGAGCATCGAGGCGGTGGCGGGGCCGCGTCGGCGCAGGGCGTTGAGCAGTTCCATCCGCAGGGGATGGGCCAGCCCGCGCAGTGAACGGGCGTCGAGTTTCCGTATGTTGGGCTCTTCCGGCATGAGTACAAAGGTATCTCTGCAAAGGCTTCTTTGCAACGGGTTCTTTGTAACTCGGCCCGGCGAGGGCCGGCTCCTACTTCACGAACCCCTCGGCCTTCATCCAGTCCAGCGCCACCTCGTGCGGATCCTCCCCGGCCACGTCCACCTTGGCGTTGAGCTCCCGCGCCACCGTGTTGTCCAGCCTCTTCGTGACCGGGTCCAGTACCTCCGCGATGGCCGGCCACTTCTTCAGGGACTTGGAGTTGATCTCGGGCGCCGCGTTGTAGTTGGGGAAGAACTTCCGGTCGTCCCGCATCACCGCGAGGTTCATGGACTTGATGCGGCCGTCGGTCGTGAAGACCTCCCCGTAGCGGCAACTGCCCTTCGCGACCTGGGTGTAGATGATCCCGGTGTCCATCTGGGTGAGGTTCTTCGCCGGGATGCTCATCCCGTACGCCTTCTCCATGCCCGGCAGTCCGTCGGCGCGGTTGGCGAACTCGCTCTCCACGCACAGCGTCACCGCGCCGGGGTCCTTCTTGGCCAGCGCGGCCACGTCGGAGAGCGTCCTCGTGCGGTACTTCCGGAAGGCGGCCTGGTTCATGGCGAGGGCGTAGGTGTTGTTCAGGGGCGCCTTCGGCAGCCACGTCAGCCCGTTGTCCAGGTCGGCCTTCCGCACCGCCGCCCACTGTTCCTGCGGGTCGGCGATCGGCTCGCTGTGGCCCTGGTACGTGATCCACGCCGTGCCCGTGTACTCGTACATCCCGTCCGCGTCCCCGGACTTGACCGCTTCCCGGGCCCCGACCGATCCCTGGATCCCCGTGCGGTCGAGCACGTCCGCCCCGGCCGCCTGGAACGCGATCCCCATGATCGCGCCGAGGATCAGCTGCTCGGTGAACTCCTTCGACGTGACCGTCAGATCCGCACCCTTGAGCGGCTCACCCCGACCGATCGACCCCGGCTTCACGTCGTCGACCATCGGGGAGCCACTGGTCAGCCCACAGCCGGCCAGCACGGCCAGCACGGCCAGCACCGCGGCGAGTGTCAGACGGGTGCGTCTCACGTGGTCGCCTCCCAGGGCCGTGGTGTGTGGGGTCGGTGGGTTGGTCGGGGTGGGGTGGGGCTTCGGGGGGCGGCGGTAGGGGAGCCGCTGGTCGGTCCGCAGCCGGACAGCACGGCCGGCGCCCCGGCGAGTGTCAGACGGGTTCGTCTCACGTGGTCGCCTTCAGGAGCCGTGGTCCGTGGGGCCGGTGGGTTGGTCGGCATGGGCCGGGACTTGAGGTCGTCGGCCGTGCGGGGGCGCAGCCCGCAGGAGGTGGGTGGGGCCGGTGTCCTGGTCGGCGCCAGACGCCTCCGCCTTACGTCCCCGTCTCCAACCCTCCTGGCCCGGCCGGCCGGTCGGTCAGCAGGGTGGGTCGCTGTGAGTGTGGAGCTCAGGGTCAGGGCGTCGAGGGCGCGGCCTCGTTCGACGTAGGTTGCCGGGTCTGCGGTATCGGCGTTGATCGGGCGCTGGCGGCTCATGTCTCCGCCTCCAACCCCCGTGGCCTGAGCAGCAGTTCCGCCAGTGAGGCCAGCCAGTCGACCAGTAGGGCGAGGGTCACTGTGAGGATCGAGCCCAGGATCAGGACCGGCATCCGCTGGTTGGTGATGCCGGTCGTGATCAGGACGCCGAGGCCGCCGCCACCGCCGAAGGTCGCCAGGGTCGCCGTGCCGACGTTGAGGACCAGGGCCGTACGGACGCCCGCGAGGATCAGGGGGACGGCCAGCGGGAGTTCGACGCGGGTCAGTGCGCCCAGGGGGGACATGCCGATGCCGCGTGCCGCCTCCAGCAGGGTCGGGTCGTTCGCCTTCAGGCCCGCGATGGTGTTGGACAGGACGGGCAGGACGGCGTAGGCGACGATGCCGATCAGGGCCGCCTTCGTGCCCGTGCCGAGCCAGATCACCAGCAGGGCCAGCAGGCCGATCGCCGGGGTCGCCTGGCCCATGTTGGCGACCGCCATCGCCACCGGGCTCACCTTCCGGAAGGCGTCGCGGGTCAGCGCGATCCCCAGCGGGATCGCGATGATCAGCACGAAGAACGTCGAGATCACCGTCAGTTGCACGTGCTGCCACAGGGCCTTGGACACCTGCCCGTTCGACAGCGCGTTCTCGGTGAGCGGGTCCAGGTCGGCCTGCGCGAACCACAGCCAGGTCGCGAGCAGCACGGCGAGCAGGAACACGGGCAGGAAGGTCAGCTTCCGCCAGGTCACGCGTCTTCTGGGCGCGACCGGCGGGGGAGGAGCGGCCGTCTCCTCCAGCTCGGGGGCCTCGGCAGCCGTCACGCCTTCCGCCCCCCTCCGTCGGCGCCCTCCTGCTCGGCGTGCGTCCGGTCGGCCCTGATCTCCTCCAGTTGGTGCTGGTGCTCCATGGCCTCGAGCCGGTCGGCCTCCAGGAGCTCGTGCACGGAGTTCATGAGCGTCTCCATGTCGACGACCCCCGTGTACTCCCCGCGCCCCCCGGTCACCGCGACCCGCCCCGCGCTGTCGGTCAGCACCGCCTCCAGCGCGTCCCGCAGGGTCGCGTCCCTGGTCACCGTGTCGCTCACCAGCGTCCCGGCCCGCGCCAGCGACCCCTTGGCGCGCATCATGTCGCCGCGCCTGAGCCACTTGTAGGGCCGCCCGCGCCGGTCGAGCAGCAGGACCTCGTTCGTCCCGCTGGCCCGGAGCTTGGTGAAGATCTCCTGGAGGGGGTCGTCGACCGTCACCGTCGGATAGTCGGTGATCTCCACATCCCGTACCCGGGTGAGGTTCAGCCGCTTCAGCGCCGCCCCGGCGCCGACGAACCCGGACACGAAGTCGTCGGCCGGGTTGGTCAGGATCGCCTCCGGGGTGTCGAACTGGGCGATGTGGGAGCGTTCGCGCAGCACGGCGATCCGGTCGCCCAGCTTGATCGCCTCGTCGAAGTCATGGGTCACGAAGACGATCGTCTTGTGCAGCTCGCGCTGGAGCCGGATCAGCTCGTCCTGGAGATGGTCACGGGTGATCGGGTCGACCGCGCCGAACGGCTCGTCCATCAGCAGGACGGGCGGATCGGCCGCGAGTGCCCTCGCCACCCCCACCCGCTGCTGCTGGCCGCCGGAGAGCTGACGCGGATAGCGGCCGTGGAACTCGCCGGGGTCGAGCCCGACGAGGTCGAGCAGTTCCTCCACACGGTCGCCGATCCGGCCCTTGCCCCAGCCGATCATCCTCGGCACGAGCGCGATGTTCTGCGCGACCGTCATGTGCGGGAAGAGCCCGGCCGACTGGATGGCGTAGCCCACCTTGCGGCGCAGCTTGACCGGATCGATGTCGGTCACGTCCTCACCGTTGATCCGGATGCGGCCACCGGTCGGCTCGATCAACCTGTTGATCATCTTGAGCGTGGTCGACTTACCGCATCCGGACGGACCCACGAAGATGACGGTCTCGCCCGCCTTGATCTCCATGCTGACGCTGTCCACGGCGGGCTCCGGAGCGCCGGGGTACCTCTTGGTCAGGTGCTCCAGCTCGATGGACGCACCTGAGGCGCCGGACGTCTCAGCCACGGATCCCCCTCGGAATGGTCAGCCGTCCGATCAGGACGTACGCGGCGTCGAACAGCAGGGCGAGGACGATGATCCCGAGCGTGCCGGCGAGCACCTGGTTGAGCGCGTTCTTGCTGCCCAGGGAGGCGATGCCGCGGAAGATCTCGTTGCCGAGGCCCGGCCCGGAGGCGTAGGCGGCGATCGCGGCGATGCCCATCAGCATCTGGGTCGAGACCCGGATCCCGGTCAGGATCGGCGGCCAGGCGAGCGGCAGCTCGACCCGCACCAGGCGCATGACCCGGGACATCCCGATGCCCGTGGCCGCGTCCACCAGGGCCGGGTCGACCCCGCGCAGGCCCACGATCGCGTTCCGCACGATCGGCAGCAGCCCGTACAGGGTCAGGGCGATCACCGTGGGCGGGACGCCGAGCCCCACGACCGGGATGAGCAGACCGATCATGGCGAGCGAGGGAACGGTCAGGATCGTCGAGGTGGCCGTCGTGGCGAGGTCGCCCGCCCACTCGCTGTGGTAGGTCACGACCCCGATCAGCACCCCGATCAGCGTCGCCACGACCATGCACTGGAAGACGACGCTCGCGTGCTGGTAGGCGTCCGCGAGCAGCTGCTGGTGGCGGTTGCCGAGGTACTCCCAGAAGGTCACACCCGCTCACCCCAGTGGCTAGGTCACTCCCGAAGGGCCGCATCCCCCGCCGCCTGCTCCACCAGCGGGATGATCCGCAGCGGAACGGGGTTCTCCATGACGATCGCGGTGGCGGCCCGGACGATCCCATCGAAACCGACGACCCGGTCGATCACACGTTGGAGATCGGCGTTGGAGCGGGCCACAAGGCGGCACAGCATGTCCCCGCTGCCGGTGGTGGTGTGCAGCTCAAGGACCTCCGGCACGGTCGCCAAGTGCGCCCGGACATCGGCCCCTTGCCCCTGCCGGATCTGGAGCGTGGCGAACGCGGTCACCGGATAGCCGAGCGCCGCCGGATCGACCTGCGGACCGAATCCCCGGATGACTCCGTTCGACTGAAGCCGGTCAAGCCGTGCCTGCACGGTCCCCCGGGCCACCCCCAGCCGCCGGGACATCTCAAGGACACCGATCCGCGGCTCGCGCGCGAGGAGCACGATGATCCGCCCGTCCAGTGCGTCGATCCCCACAGCGGCCTCCCGGAGAGATGGTCATCCTGTACAGAAAGGCCGCCGATACGGCCGTATCGCTGAACATGTTGTCCAGTGGATACGGGAACTATTGCGCACCTTGCAGAGCGGGGCCAGGCTTCGCCCATGACGCAGACCACACACCACACTCCCGACACCGCCCGGCAGGCCGATCCCTTCCCGGTCAAGGGAATGGACGCGGTCGTCTTCGCCGTCGGCAACGCCAAGCAGGCGGCGCACTACTACTCGACCGCCTTCGGTATGCGGCTCGTGGCCTACTCCGGACCGGAGAACGGCAGCCGCGAGACCGCGAGCTACGTGCTGGAGAACGGCTCCGCCCGGTTCGTGTTCACCTCGGTCATCAAGCCCGCCACCCCCTGGGGCCACTTCCTCGCCCAGCACGTGGCCGAGCACGGCGACGGCGTGATCGACCTCGCCATCGAGGTCCCGGACGCCCGCCGCGCCTACGACTACGCCCTCGAACACGGCGCCCGCTCGGTGGCCGAGCCGTACGAGCTGAAGGACGAGCACGGCACGGTCGTCCTCGCCGCGATCGCCACCTACGGCGAGACCCGCCACACCCTGGTCGAGCGCACCGGCTACGACGGCCCGTACCTGCCCGGCTTCGCCGCCGCCGCCCCGATCGTCGAGCCGCCCGCCCACCGCACCTTCCAGGCGATCGACCACTGCGTCGGCAACGTCGAGCTCGGCCGGATGAACGAGTGGGTCGGCTTCTACAACAAGGTCATGGGCTTCACGAACATGAAGGAGTTCGTGGGCGACGACATCGCCACCGAGTACAGCGCGCTGATGTCGAAGGTCGTGGCCGACGGCACGCTCAAGGTGAAGTTCCCGATCAACGAGCCCGCCATCGCCAAGAAGAAGTCCCAGATCGACGAGTACCTGGAGTTCTACGGCGGCGCGGGCGTCCAGCACATCGCGCTGAACACCAACGACATCGTGCAGACCGTGCGGACCATGCGCGCGGCCGGAGTCCAGTTCCTCGACACCCCCGACTCCTACTACGACACCCTCGGGGAGTGGGTCGGCGACACCCGGGTGCCGGTCGACACGCTGCGGGAGCTGAAGATCCTCGCCGACCGCGACGAGGACGGCTATCTGCTGCAGATCTTCACCAAGCCGGTCCAGGACAAGCCGACCGTGTTCTTCGAACTCATCGAGCGGCACGGCTCGATGGGCTTCGGCAAGGGCAACTTCAAGGCGCTGTTCGAGGCCATCGAAAGGGAGCAGGAGAAGCGGGGCAACCTCTAGGCCGTCTCCTCCGACTCGCCGCGGCCGGCGGCGAGTCGGGCGACCTGCTGCCGGGCCACGCGCGGCCACGTGCGGATCCGGACCGAGGCCGCCGCGAGGAACGGCAACGGCCGGGCGCCACCCGCTTCCGCCTCTTCGACGGCGCCACGATCCGCCGCCGCCTCGACAACAAGCCCCGCCACCGGATCCGGGACCTCGACGCCTTCGTGGGCCGCGCGTCGTAGGGGAAGCGGATCCGCGGGACGAGACGCGTGCCGGGAGCTGGTCCGGGAGGCCGCCGCGTGGGGTGGTGGGCTGACCGCCCCGGTCAACAACGCCGGCGTGCAGCCCACCCAGCCCCTGCCCGGGATGACGGCCGCGCGGTGGCGGGCCGTCGTGGACACCAACCTCGGCAGTGTCTTCGCGTGCACCCAGGCTCCGTGCCCCCTTTGATCCGCCCGGCAGGGCGGCAGCGTGTCCCGGTCCGCACAAGCCTCGTAGGCTGGCCCCATGGCCAGGATCAACGACGTGGGCGGCACGCAGGGATTCGGCGCGATCGACACCACCGACGACACCGAGCCCTTCCGTGCGGACTGGGAGGCACGGGTCGTCGGCCTCTTCAACACCCTGCGCGCGCAAGGGGTCTTCAACACGAACGAGTTCCGGGACGCGATCGAGTCGATGCCGCCGGGGGAGTACCTGGCGGCGTCGTACTACGAGCGCTGGTTCACCGCGATCTGCGCCCTGCTCGAACGCAAGGGCGTGATCGAGCCGGGTGAGCTCGATGACTGACGCGGCCCCCGACCGTTTCCCGCCCGGCACCCGGGTCCGCACCTACCGCCACGACCCGCCGCACCACACCCGCCTGCCGCGGTACGCGCGCGGCAAGCGGGGCGTGGTCGTCGAGCCGGAGGGCCCCGGCGAACTGGCCGACCTCAGCGCGCAGGGCCGCGGGGACGCGCCCGTCGAGCAGATCTACGCGGTCCGCTTCGAGGCCCGCGACCTGTGGGGCGAGGGCGACCACCACGTCGTACTGGACCTGTGGGAGAGCTACTTGGAAGCGGACGAAAGGAGCGGGTCCGATGAGCGGTGACCACCACACCGACGCGACGATCGCCCGGCGGGTACGGCGCCTGGAGACCCTCCTGGAGGAGAAGGGGCTGATCACCGGCGAGCGGCTGGACGAGGCGATCGACGCGTTCCTCGCGGAGTCCTCACCGGCGAACGGCGCCCGGGTCGTGGCCCGCGCCTGGACCGACGACGCCTACCGGGCCCGGCTGCTCGCGGACGGCACCGCCGCCGTGCAGGAACTCGGGTACATGGACGGCTCGTACCAGCGCCTGCGGGTCGTGGAGAACACCGAGTCCCACCACAACGTCATCGTCTGCACCCTGTGCTCCTGCTACCCGCTGCGCCTCCTCGGCCCGTCCCCCAGCTGGTACAAGTCCGAGGCCTACCGCTCCCGTGTGGTCCGCGAACCACGGGAGGTACTGCGGGAGTTCGGTCTCTCGCTTCCCGGATCCGTGGACATCACGGTGTGGGACTCCAGCGCGGAAACCCGCTACCTGGTGCTGCCGCGCAGGCCGGACGGCACGGAAGGGCTCGGCGAGGAGGAGCTGGCCGCGCTGGTGACGAGGAACGCCCTCATCGGTACGGCCGCGGTGTGACCGCCTTCGCATCCGCCGCCGCCCCGTCCGCCGCCGCCCCGTCCGCCGCCGTTCCGCCCTCGTCCGCCCCGCCCTCCTCCGGCAGCCCCTCGTCCGGCACGTCCCCCAACGCCGCCAACGCCTCCCGCGCCGCCCGCACCCCCGAGGGCGAGAAGTAGGGGTTGATCTGCAGGGCCTCCCGCAGATGCCGGCGCGCGGGGGCGTACCGCTGCGACGCCCGCTCGATCATGCCCAGGTGATACGCGTACGGCGCGCTGCGCACCCCGCCCCCGTGCACCTTGTCCGTCGCGATCCGGGCGTACCGCAGGGCCTCCCGGTCCTGGCCGGCCCGGTGCAGTGCCCACCCCAGCGCGTCGGCCACCGCGATCCCCGGCTGCCGCAGCCACTCGGCCCGCAGGCGCCGCACCGCGGACGCCGGATCGCCGTGGTCCGCCTCGAACTGCCCGAGCACCAGCTCCTCGTCCGCCCCGCCCGCCGCGGCGCGTTCCACCGCCGCCCGCAGCAGGTCGTACTGCACCCGGGCGGCCTGTCCCAGCCCCAGCGACTCGTACAACTCGCCCAGTTCCAGGGCGTACTGCGGCAGCGGCTGCTTCGCGAGGGCCGCCCGGTAGGCGTTCAGGGCCTCCGTCGTGCGGCCGAGCGCCGCGAGGGCCCGGCCCTGACCGGCCTGGGCCGCCCGCTGGTCGGGGTCGATCCGGACCGCCTCCTGGAAGTGGCGCAGCGCGTCCTCGCGGTCACCGCGCTCCCAGGCGAGCTGCCCGGCCCGCTCCAGATACGCGGCCCGCTCGGCCGGGGCCCGCGCGCCCGCCGCCGCGTCGGCCAGCTGGGCCGCCGCGTCCTCCCGCCAGCCCCGGTCCCGGTACACGGCCGCCGCCCGGGCCATCACCGCCGGCCCCGACCGCAGCTCCGTCAGCCGCTCCAGAGCCCCACGGGCCGCCTTGTAGTCACCGAGCCCCGTGTACGCGTCGATCAGCGCCGGATACGTCGTCCACCGCCTCGGCTCCAGCTGCCGCGCCTCCTCGCCCCAGGTCCGCGCGGTCCGGAAGTCCCGGCGCGTGTTCGCGAGGACGGCCAGACCCTCGAGGGCCTCGGCACTCCTGCGCACCTTCAAGGACGTCCGCAAACTGTCCTCGGCCTTCGCGTAGAACGTCGTGTCGGCGGTCCGCCGCCCCTGTTCGACGTACGCCGTCCCGAGCACCGCCCACGACTGGGCGTCCTCGGGATGCCGACGCAGCCGGCTCTCCCGCTCGCCGATCAGGGCCGCCAGGTCGGGCAGCGCGGCCGACACGCCGGCGGCGACCGCCGTCAACGCCTGGGCGCCCGGGGCCGGGCCGGGCGCACGGGTCGCCGTCCGCTCCGCGGGCAGCAGCATCAGCACCGTACCGAGCACCGCGCAGCCCGCGACCGCGGCCAGCACCACACGCCCGTGCAGCCGGGCCCGGCGGCTCTCCGTGGCTTGCTTCTCCATGGCGCTCACTGTGCGTCAATACGACGACCACACCCCGGCGCTCGGCAGTCGGCGCTGGTGGGGTTCACACCGATGGCCCCCGGTGCGACGCTGTGATCATGAGCCGTATCGAAGCCCCCCGCGACGAGGTCACCGGCAACCTCGTCGACCGTCTGCTGAGCGGTCTGCCCGCCGAGGCCGTCCTCGCCGACCCGGACGTCACGGTCTCCTACGCCAACGACATGGCGAGCTTCTGCCCGGCCGGCACCCCCGCCGTGGTCGTCCTGCCGCGCACGGTCGAACAGGTCCAGCACGTCATGCGCATCGCCACCGAACTGCGGGTCCCGGTCGTCCCCCAGGGCGCCCGCACGGGCCTGTCGGGCGCGGCCAACGCCTCCGACGGCTGCATCGTGCTGTCCCTGACGAAGATGGACCGGATCCTGGAGATCAGCCCCGTCGACCGCATCGCCGTCGTCGAACCCGGCGTCGTCAACGCCACCCTCTCCCGCGCGGTGAACGAACTCGGCCTCTACTACCCGCCGGACCCCTCCAGCTGGGAGATGTGCACGATCGGCGGCAACATCGGCACCGCGTCCGGCGGACTGTGCTGTGTGAAGTACGGGGTCACGGCGGAGTACGTCCTCGGACTGGACGTGGTCCTCGCCGACGGGCGGCTGATGTCCACCGGCCGCCGTACCGCCAAGGGGGTCGCGGGGTACGACTTGACCCGCCTGTTCGTCGGTTCCGAAGGCTCGCTCGGGATCGTCGTACGGGCGACCCTGGCCCTCAGACCGAAGCCGCCCGCGCAGCTGGTGCTGGCCGCCGAGTTCTCCTCCGGGGCCGCCGCCTGCGACGCCGTGTGCCGGATCATGGAGGGCGGGCACGTGCCGTCCCTCCTCGAACTGATGGACCGTACGACCGTCAAGGCCGTCAACGACCTGGCGCACATGGGACTCCCGGAGACCACCGAGGCCCTGCTCCTCGCGGCCTTCGACACCACGGACCCGGCCGCCGACCTCACCGCCGTCGGCGCGCTGTGCGAGGCGGCCGGTGCCACCCAGGTCGTCCCGGCCGAGGACGCGGCCGAGTCGGAACTGCTGCTCCAGGCCCGCAGGCTCTCCCTCACCGCCCTCGAAGCCGTCAAGGGCACCACGATGATCGACGACGTGTGCGTGCCCCGCTCCCGGCTCGGCGAGCTGCTCGAAGGGACCGAGCGGATCGCCGAGAAGCACCGGCTCACCATCGGTGTCGTCGCCCACGCGGGTGACGGCAACACCCACCCCACGGTCTGCTTCGACGCCACCGACCCCGACGAGGCCGGCCGGGCCCGCGAGTCCTTCGACGAGATCATGGCGCTCGGCCTGGAGCTCGGCGGCACGATCACCGGGGAGCACGGGGTGGGCGTACTGAAGAAGGAGTGGCTGGCGCGCGAGATCGGCCCGGTGGGCGTGGAGATGCAGCGCGCGGTGAAGGGGGTCTTCGACCCGCTGGGGATCCTGAACCCGGGCAAGCTGTTCTGAGGCCTCGCGGTACGGCTCACTCCCCGTCCTTGGACTCGTCGCTCGGCCAGGGGTCGCACAGCCACAGGTCGTCGGCCGATGGGGGTCCCCCCGCTTGAGCGGAGCCGAAAGTGGGGGAGGGCGCCAGCAGCTCGGCGAGACCGTCGTCGATACCGAGCTGCTCCGCCTCGGTGCCCGGGGGGACCGCCCGCAGCGTGCGCTCCAGCCAGGCCGAGACCTGCGCGGCCGGGGCCTCCAGGAGGGCGTCGCCGTCGGGGGAGCTCAGCGCCATCAGCACGACACCGTGGCCCGCGACCTTCGTCGGCCACACCCGTACGTCCCCGTGCCCGCACGGGCGGAAAACCCCCTCCACGAGCAGTTCGCGGGCGAAGGTCCAGTGGACGGGGTGGTCCGAGCCGATGTGGAAGGTGACGTGGACGGCGAAGGGGTCGTCGCTGCGGTAGCCCAGCCGGGCCGGGACCGGGATGCTGCGCTCGGGCGACAGGATGAGTTGGAGCTCCAGTTCGCGCTCTACCACCGTGTGGTGCATGTCGTTCGTTCCTCTCTCGGCTCTCGTCCGGGTCCCGCGGTGGGCCCGTACGAGGGAGAGGGGGCAGGGGGCGGGATCATTACGCGGGTTCGGCGAACTTTTTTCCGGGCGTACGGCGGCAGGCGTCACGGCCGGCGTCACGGCCGGCCTCACGGCCGGTACGAGGGCCGGTATCACGGCCGGTGTGAGGTCGTGCTCAAAAGGGGTGGGTCCGGTGGGACTGGCGGTGGGTCTTGCGCCGGTCTGATAGATGTGGAGCCCCCTCTATTGACCCCCGAGCAGATACGGGACGACGGACATGAGCGCCCCAACCCCGGCCCCCGGTGACGACAGGCCCCGCGAGGGCTACTACCCGGACCCGTCCATTCCTGGATACGTCCGTTACTGGAACGGTGCCTCCTGGGTGCCGGGCACCAGCCGTCCCGCCCCGGCGGACGGCGAACCGCTCGCACCGCCGGCCGGCCCGGGCTCCGAGCAGGCCCCGTCGCCGGTGGAGGAGACGGGCCCGCACTTCTTCGACGAGGACCCGGCCGAGGCACCCCCGCACCCCGACACCCAGCACGGCAGCCGTCCCGAACCGGCGTCCGCGTGGGCCGCCGACCGGGCCCACCAGGGGGGCTTCGGCGGTGACCAGGACCGCCGGGTCTCGTGGGGGTCCCCGCAGGCGGCCGCGCAGGCTCAGCAGGGGGCGCCCCAGGGGGTTCCGCACCAAGGGGGTCAGCAGGGGCCGCAGGGAGCTCAGCACGGCGTACCGCGGACTCCGCAGGGCGCCGACCCGAGGGTGCCCGGTCCGGGGCGGCCCGCCGAGGGTTCCGCGCCGGTCCAGCCGGACGGGCAGGCGGCCCGTACCGACGGCACCGCGACGATCCCGCCCGCCGAGCCGGACGAGGACGGCGGCACGCGCGTCTTCCGCAGACCCACGGCCGGGTCCCAGCAGGCGGGGGCGGCCCAGCAGTCCGACGACGGCACCATGAAGTTCCGCGCGCTCTCCCCGCGCACGGCGCAGCAGGGCGCGGGGCCCGGGGCGCAGAGCGGAAGCACACCCGGACCCGCGTATGCCGGTCCCACCGCACAGGGCGGCCCGACGGCCGGCGCGCAGCCCTCCGAGGCCCCGGGCTTCGGTGCCGGCAAGGCGGCCGCCGAGCGCGCCGCGGCGGCCGGTGCCGCGGGCCCGCAGGGTCCCGCCGCCGCCGCTGCCGCGCCCCTCGCCGGCCCCCAGCAGTCCGCCCCCGTCCCCGGCCCGCAGACGGCTCCTCCGGGGGTGCCGCAGCAGGGCGTCCCCCAGCAGGCCACTCCCATGAGCGCGGGTCCCGGTGGCGGTCAGCCGTCCTGGGCCCAGCAGGTGCACCGGCTCGCCGGGCCGGACGCGGAGCAGCCCGTCCCCTGGAAGCCGCCGGTCGAGGACATCTTCCAGGCGGCCGCCCGCCGCCAGGCCTCCGCCAGGCCCGCCGGCCTCGGCAAGCGCCTGGCCGCGCGTCTCCTCGACACCCTCGTCGTGGGCGCCGTGACGGCCGTGGCCGCGGTCCCCCTCGGCACCAAGGCGGCCGACCACATCAACGAGAAGATCGACGCGGCCAAGCTGTCCGGCGAGACCGTGACGATCTGGCTGCTGGACGGCACCACGTCGGTGTACCTCGCCGTCGTGGTCGCCGTGCTCCTCGTCGCAGGCGTCCTGTACGAGGCGCTGCCCACCGCCAAGTGGGGCCGCACCCTCGGCAAGAAGCTGCTCGGCCTGGAGGTGCGGGACATCGAGGGCCACGAGCCCCCGGCGTTCGGCGCGGCTCTGCGCCGCTGGCTGGTCTACAGCGTCCCGGGCCTGCTCGGCATCGGTCTCGTGGGTGTCGCCTGGTGCCTGTTCGACCGGCCGTGGCGCCAGTGCTGGCACGACAAGGCGGCGCATACGTTCGTGGCGGGCTGAGCGGGTCCGGCGAACGGCGTAGGGGATTCGGTACTCCGGACGGCCGCTCGCCGGATGCGGAACCGGGGGGTTCGCGGTCGACTCGGGCCATGAGCAGTGAACCGCCCCCCGGCTCCGGCCAGCAGCCGCCGGATGACGACCCGTTCAGGAAACAGCCCCCGCCGGCCGAGGGCTCGGGATCGCCGTACAGCACACCGCCCCCGCCCTACGGGGACACCCCCGGCGGCGACCCGTACGGCGGCGGCTCCTACCCCACCGACCCGCTGGCCGGCATGCCGCCGCTGGCGCCCAGCGGCCGACGCACGCTGGCCCGCATCATCGACATGATCCTGGTGGCCATCGTCGTCGGGCTGGTCACCTGGGGCTTCGGGGTGAACGAGTACGACGTCAACGGCGACGACGTGCAGTACGGCAAGTCGCTCGCGCAGTCACTGCTCGCCGCGGTGCTCTACATCGCCTACGACACCATCATGATCACCCGGTCCGGGCAGACCCTCGGCAAGAAGTGGCTCGGCATGCGGGTGGCCAACCTCGACAACGGCTCCACGCCCTCCACCCAGACCACCCTGATCCGCTCAGCGGTCCTCTGGATCCCCTTCGCCTTCTGCTGCGCCTGCATCTGGACCGCCATCTCGGGCGGCTGGAGCTACTTCGACAAGCCCTACAAACAGGGCCTGCACGACAAGGCGGCGAAGACGGTGGTGGTCAGCACGGGCTGACTCCGACGGTTCGATCGTCACCCGCCCGGGAAGCGAAGGGCTCGCTGGGTCCGGAGCCAACCGGCCCGACCGGGAGCACCGAACGGTCGACGGCGGTCCCGGGCCAACGTGGTGCTGGGGCGGCGGTGTTGGAGCCCGGGGTGTCGCATTGGGCACGGGCTCGTTGGCGGTGCGGCCAGGTCGGTGGCGGCGGGGCCTGAGGCGCGTCTCCGGGACGGCCTGTGTGCCTGCGTTGGGCGCGGGCTCTTCGGCCTACGGAGGAGCGGATGGGGCGACGTGGCCGGACTCGTGACGGCGGGGCCGGAGGCGCGACCTCGGGACCGGCGCGGCGGGGCGAGCGGTCAGCAGCGCCGCGCGCACGCGACGCCCGATGCGGCGCACGTGGTGCTGGGGCGGCGGGGCCTGAGGCGCGTCTCCGGGACGGCCTGTGTGCCTGCGTTGGGCGCGGGCTCTTCGGCCTACGGAGGAGCGGATGGGGCGACGTGGCCGGACTCGCGACGGCGGGGCCGTAGGCGCGACCTCGGGGCCAGCGCCGCGGTGCTGAGCGGTCAGCAGCCGCGCGCACGCGACGCCCGACGCGGCGCACGTGGTGCTGGGGCGGCGGTGTTGCAGCCCGGGGTGCGGCATTGGGCACGGGCTCGTTGGCGGTGCGGCCAGGTCGGTGGCGGCGGGGCCTGAGGCGCGTCTCGGGGACGAGCCTGTGTGCCTGCGTTGGGCGCGGGCTCTTCGGCCTACGGAGGAGCGGATGGGGCGACGTGGCCGGACTCGTGACGGCGGGGCCGGAGGCGCGTCCCCGGGACCGGCGTGGCGGGGCGAGCGGTCAGCAGCGCCGCGCGCACGCGACGCCCGACGCGGCGCACGTGGTGCTCGGGCGTGAGCCTTGGCGCTTGTGGTCGCGCAGCGGGTGCGTGACTGCCGAGCCGTCGGCAACCGATGGCGGACGCCACGCCCGCCTCGGCGCGCACCCGGCGATGCGAAAACGACGCCCGCCCCGACGAACCCGGACCGACCCGGAGCACCCGCCTAAGCGAACGCAGTGCTCACGCGGCGGTCTTGGAGTGCGTGGCCGCGGCGGGGACGGGCTCCTCCGTGCGGCGTTCGGCGGGCCTGTTCAGCGCGACGACGCGGGACTTCGGCTGCGGCACCGTCATGGCGACCAGCAGGCCGAGGACGAGCGCCGAGACCGCGATGACCGCGGTCCCCACGGCCGAACTCGTCTGCGACAGCAGCAGCATGGCGAGCGTCGAGCAGATGACGGTGATCGAACCGTAGGCGATCTGTGCGGCGGTCGGACGAGGCATGGCAATCGTGTCCTCGGAATCGGGGGTCCACGGGGGACGTCGGCCTGGCATTCCGCCGACGTCCGGGCGTTCCGCCAATCGACTCTAATCGCCTGTGTGCCCGACTGGAACGAACAGTAAGCGTGACCTAACCAACAGTGCCGGAGCACAGGGGGCGCACGGAGTCATGACGTCCATCAAGTGGACAGTCGTGCGCGCCTGTCGTGTTGCGGGCACGTGTCCGCAATACGAACACCGGCTCCCAATAATGCACTTGTCGGGTCCAAGTCAAGATCTGTCTTTTCTCCCCAACCTTTAGTCAAATACCGGTCACTTGCCTGATAGGGGAGAGGTACAAGTGACGGACAGATCCTGGACGTTCAGGACGGCAGCAACGGTCGTGGCGATAGCCGCGGCCTCGGCCACGTTCTCCACGTTCGCCGTGGCGCAGGCCGCGGACAGCTCCGCGAAGACTTCCGCGGCCGACCGGCGCGACCCGCAGCCGGCCAAGGCCAGGGAGCACGACTTCGACGGCCCGCTGACCAAGACCCAGGAGGCGCAGCGAAAGGAGGCGCTCGACCAGGTCATATCCGGGGACGCGGCGGTCAAGAACCGAGGCGGCTCCCAGGTGGTCGAGCTCAAGAGCCGCAAGGGCGACAGCAAGTACGTCGAACTCGGCCGCGAGAAGACCGACAAGATCTTCACGATCCTCGTGGAGTTCGGCGACCAGGTCGACCCCCGCTACGGCGGCACGGCCGGCCCGCTGCACAACCAGATCGCCAAGCCGGACCGCAAGACGAACAACAGCACCGCCTGGCAGGCGGACTACAACCAGGCGCACTTCCAGGACCTGTACTTCGGCACCGGCAAGAAGACCGAGTCGCTGAAGAAGTACTACGAGAAGCAGTCCTCGGGCCGCTACTCGGTCGACGGCGAGGTCACCGACTGGGTCAAGGTCCCCTACAACGAGGCCCGTTACGGTTCCAACAAGGCCTCCACCGGCGCCTGGTACGCGGTCCAGGACGGCGTGAACGCCTGGGTCGCCGAGCGCGAGGCGGCCGGTGACACCGCCGCCGAGATCAAGACGGAGCTGGCCCAGTTCGACCAGTGGGACCGCTACGACTTCGACGGCGACGGCAACTTCAACGAGTCCGACGGCTACATCGACCACTTCCAGATCGTGCACGCCGGCGAGGACGAGTCCGCGGGCGGCGGCGCCCAGGGCGAGGACGCCATCTGGGCGCACCGCTGGTACGCCTTCGGCACCGACGCCGGCTCCACCGGCCCGGACACCAACAAGCTCGGCGGCACCCAGATCGGCGACACCGGCATCTGGGTCGGCGACTACACCATCCAGCCGGAGAACGGCGGCCTGGGCGTCTTCGCCCACGAGTACGGCCACGACCTCGGCCTGCCCGACGAGTACGACACCTCCGGCGGCGGCGAGAACTCCACCGGCTTCTGGACGCTGATGTCCTCCGGCTCCTGGCTCGGCACCGGCAAGGACTCCATCGGCGACCTGCCCGGCGACATGAACGCCTGGGACAAGCTCCAACTGGGCTGGCTCGACTACGACGTGGCCACGGCCGGCAAGCGCTCCCACCACAAGCTGGGCGTCGCGGAGTACAACACCAAGAACCCGCAGGCGCTCGTGGTCCAGCTGCCGAAGAAGACGGTCACCACCCCGGTGGTCACCCCGGCGCAGGGCGCGACCCAGTGGTGGAGCGGCAGCGGCAACGACCTGCGCAACACCCTGACCCGCCCGGTCGACCTGACCGGCAAGTCCTCGGCGGCGCTGACCCTCGACGCCTGGTGGGACACCGAGAAGGACTACGACTACGTCTACGCGGAGGTCTCCACCGACGGCGCCAACTGGACGCCGATCGACGGCACTCTGGCCGACGGTACCGCGATCCCGCGTGACGGCAGTGGCAAGCCCACCCTCACCGGCACGGTCGAGGCGTACCAGAAGCTGACCTTCCCGCTGAACGCCTACGCGGGCCAGAAGATCCAGCTGCGCTTCCGCTACCAGACCGACGGCGGGGTCGCCCAGAAGGGCTTCACGGCCGACGAGATCACGGTGACCGCCGACGGCGCGACCCTGTTCTCCGACAACGCCGAGACGGCGGACGCCGCCTGGACCGCGAACGGCTTCTCGCGCATCGGCTCCTCGATCACGGACGAGTACGCGCAGTACTACCTCGCCGAGAACCGCCAATACGTGTCGTACGACAAGGTGTTGAAGGTCGGCCCGTACAACTACGGCTTCTCGAAGACCCGTCCGGACTGGGTGGAGCACTACGCCTACCAGAACGGTCTGTTGATCTGGAAGTGGGACACCTCCCAGGCGGACGACAACACCAGCCAGCACCCGGGCGAGGGTCTGATCCTCCCGGTCGACTCCCACCCGACCGCGCTGAAGTGGTCCGACGGCACGCTGATGCGCAACCGCATCCAGGCCTACGACTCCACCTTCAGCTGGTACCCGACCGACTCGATCACGCTGCACAACGCCGACGTCGCGACGAAGATCAAGTCCAAGCCGGGCGTCCCGGTCTTCGACGACGGCACGTCGAGCTACTACGACGCGACGAACCCGCTCGCCGGTGTCAAGATCACTGACACCGACACCCGGATCAAGATCGTCAAGGAGCCCCTGGACGGCTCGACGATCACGCTCCAGGTCGGACCTTCGGCCAAGAAGAAGTAAAACCGCAGGTCAAAAGCGTATCGGCGGCAACCCCTGGCGGGTTGCCGCCGATCGTGTTTAGGTGCGTCCTGTGGCTTCCTTATTGACACCGACACCCACGGGGGTATGACCGCATGGCCGCAGGAGGTTTCTGCAAGCTGCCGAACGGCAGGGTGGTGGTGGCGCTGAACCTGCCCCGCCCGCCCGCCGACGGCTATGGCAGCGTGCGGGTACTGGTCCACGCCCACAACCGGGCGCGCGCCCTGACCAGGCTGCGCAACCTGGGGCTGCGGGCGGTGTACCTGCGCGGCAACGGCGCGCCCCCCACCCCCGACGAGATCACGGCCGTACTCCACCACCCGGACGGACTGATATGGCGTACCGCCCCTGACAACGCTGTCGCGGGCGGACCCGAGCTGGTCCAGGAGCTGTGGCATCCGATCAGGTCACTCCTGAGGAGGCCGGCGGCACCGGCCTGAGCCCGGGTGCCGCTGCCTAGACGACCGGCTTCCCGGACAGCTCCACGCCCGCCTCCCGCAGCTCCTCGATCGCCCGCTCGGTCGTCGCCTCGGCGACCCCGGCGGTGAGGTCGAGGAGGACCTGCGTGCGGAAGCCCTCCCGGGCCGCGTCCAGCGCCGTGGCCCGTACGCAGTGGTCCGTGGCGATTCCGACCACGTCCACCTCGGTCACCTCCCGCGCCCGCAGCCAGTCGCTCAGCGTCACGCCGTTCTCGTCGGCGCCCTCGAACCCGCTGTACGCCGCCGCGTACGCCCCCTTGTCGAAGACCGCGTCGATCGCCCCGGAGGCGACGGCCGGCGCGAAGTTCGGGTGGAACCCCACGCCCTCGGTCCCGGCGACGCAGTGCGCGGGCCAGGAGTGCACGAAGTCGGGGTTGTCGGCGAAGTGGCCGCCGGGCGCGATGTGGTGGTCCCGGGTGGCCACCACGTGCTGGTAGCCGGAGCCCGCCGCCTGCCCGATCAGCTCGGTGACGGCGGCGGCCACATCGGCGCCTCCGGCCACCGCGAGACTGCCTCCCTCGCAGAAGTCGTTCTGCACGTCGACGACGATCAAGGCGCGGCGCATGTGGGTGTCCTTCGACTAAGAGTGAACTTACGAGCCTAGAGACTTCGGGGACCGGGCGGGAGGGGGCATTGCGGGGCGCGTTCGGGACGACAGCCGCCGCGCCCGTCCGGCGGATCACGCCGGCGTCGCGCGGGCCGGTGCGCCGAGCTGCGGCGTTGTCGTCGGTTGCCGGATCCGCCGTGCTCGAACGACCTCGTGCGGGAGCCGGCCCGATCGGCCGGACAGACCCTAGCTACCCGTGCGCGCGTTGACATACTCCGTCGGAATGACCGGCTCCCCGCGCGAGAGCTGGGTCGCCGACAGCGGCAGGTTGGCCCGGGCGGCGGCATGCCGGTCCCGTACGACGTCCAGCGGCTCGCGGGCGACGACCTCGCCGCCCTTGACCAGCTCCACCAGCAACTGCCGGTCCGTGAGCCCCGCCGGGACGGGCCCGGTGCCCACCACCTCGGCCTCCGCGATCCCCTCCGCGTCCAGCCGCCGGGCCGCCCACTTGCGGCCGCCGACCGAGGTCTTGCCTCCGGACGACTTCTTCGCGACCGGGATCAGCGGTGCCTTCGGGTCGTCGGACTCGGCCCGCGCGACCAGCTTGTAGACCATCGAGGCGGTCGGATGCCCGGACCCGGTCACAAGCTGGGTGCCGACGCCGTACGCGTCCACCGGGGCCGCGGCCAGCGAGGCGATGGCGTACTCGTCGAGGTCGGAGGTGACGATGATCCGCGTCCCCTTGGCGCCCAGCTCGTCCAGCTGCTGCCGCACCCGGTGCGCGACCAGGAGCAGATCGCCGGAGTCGATGCGCACGGCCCCCAGCTCGGGCCCGGCGACCTCGACGGCCGTACGGACGGCCTCGGTGACGTCGTAGGTGTCGACCAGCAGGGTGGTGCCCCGGCCCAGCGAGTCCACCTGTGCCTGGAAGGCGTCCCGCTCCTGGTCGTGCAGCAGGGTGAAGGCGTGGGCGGAGGTGCCCACCGTCGGGATGCCGTAGCGGAAACCGGCCGCGAGGTCGGAGGTGGTGGCGAAGCCGCCGACGTAGGCGGCGCGGGCGGCGGCCACGGCGGACAGCTCGTGGGTGCGGCGGGCGCCCATCTCGATCAGCGGCCGGTCACCCGCGGCCGAGGACATCCGGGAGGCGGCCGCGGCTATCGCGGAGTCGTGGTTGAGGATCGACAGGATCACGGTCTCCAGGAGCACGCACTCGGCGAAGGAGCCCTCCACCCGCATGATCGGCGAGCCCGGGAAGTACACCTCGCCCTCCGGGTAGCCCCAGATGTCGCCGCCGAAGCGGTAGGAGGCGAGCCAGTCCAGGGTCTCCTCGTCGACGATGGAGCGCTCGCGCAGGAAAGTGAGGACGTTCCCGTCGAAGCGGAAGTTCTCCACCGCGTCCAGGACCCGGCCGGTGCCCGCGACGACGCCGTAGCGCCGCCCTTCCGGCAGCCGCCGGGTGAAGACCTCGAACACGCTGCGCCGCTCGGCGGTACCCGCCTTCAGGGCGGCCTGCAGCATGGTCAGCTCGTACTGGTCCGTGAAGAGCGCCGTCGAGGGAACGTCCACCGGCAGCCCAAGGTCCGCTGTGTTCATAACAACGGATGCTACCCCACTTCGCGTCAGTGTGACGATTTGTGGGACGCGTGGCAGCATGGGCCGTGTGACGTCACCCGCTCCCGTAGAGATCGAACGCACCGAGTCGGCGGAGGAGGTCTTCGCCGTACCCGAGCCGGACGTCCCCTGGGTCACGATCGTCCACAACGACCCGGTCAACCTGATGAGCTACGTGACCTACGTCTTCCAGACGTACTTCGGCTACTCGAAGGACAAGGCCACCAAACTGATGCTCGACGTCCACCACAAGGGCCGGGCGGTCGTCTCCAGCGGATCCCGCGAGGAGATGGAACGCGACGTGCAGGCCATGCACGGCTACGGTCTGTGGGCCACCCTCCAGCAGGACCGGAAATGACCCGACCCCGCCCGCAGGACCGGAAGTAGCGACAATCCCTGATGCCCGGAACCTTCGAACCGCTCCCTGGCGGCGGCGCGGCCGTCGCCCTCGATGACGTCGAGATCTCCATCATCCGGTCGCTGGCCGTCCAGCTCCTGGAGCTGATCGGTCCCGGACCCGCCGAGGACGCCTCCGACGACCCGCTCGCCGAGCTCTTCACGGACGGCCCGAGCGAGCCGCCGTCCGACCCGGTCCTCAAGCGACTCTTCCCGGACGCCTACAGCGACCCGGAGGGCACTCCCGGGGCCGAGGCGGCCGAGGAACAGCGGGCGTACTCCTCGGAGTTCCGCCGCTACACCGAGAACGACCTGCGCACCGGCAAGCGCGAGAACGCCCTCGCGGTGGTCCGCTCCCTTGACGCACTGCACTCCGGGGGCGACGGCGGGGCGGTCCTCAAGCTGTCGACGGGCGAGTCCCAGCAGTGGCTCGGCGCCCTCAACGACCTGCGGCTCGCGATCGGCTCCCGCCTCGACATCACCGACGAGGAGGACACCGACCTCCTCTACCGGCTCCCGGACGAGGACCCCCGTAAGCCGATGGTGATGGCGTACCTGTGGCTGGGCGGTCTCCAGGAGACCCTCGTGACCACCCTTATGCCGTGAGATGTGACGATTCCGTGTTCGCTCAGAGGACGCTCAAATCCGGATAACGATCATGTCACCGCACTGACGGCATTCGCGTATTCCGGGTGCCGTTTGTCCCCTTCTTCCTGTGACCTGCGCCATATCCGGCACGGGTGATCAATGCTGCGGCCGTGATAAATCTTCACGACCGCCCGGCGAACACCACCCGTATGTTCGGCCGGGTGCGCCACCGAGCCGGCAACCGCCGGCCAGGCACGACTCCATTCAATCCGGGGGGATCGAAACCCGATCCGAGGCCGACCAGAGGCCCGGTTCGGCATGGAGAAAGGCGCACCACACACATGACCTCCGCTCAGGTCGAAGACAAAGGCTCAGGCTCGGAGAAGGCCCCGAACGCGTCCGAAGCGAACGCGTCCGAAGAGGGGTACGAGCGCGGACTCGGCAGCCGCCAGGTCCAGATGATCGCGATCGGCGGCGCCATCGGCGTCGGCCTCTTCCTCAACGCCGGGGCGAACATCGCCAAGGCCGGTCCGAGCCTCATCCTGATGTACGCCGTCGCCGGCGTGATCATCTTCTTCATCATGCGGGCCCTCGGCGAGCTGCTGCTCTACCGCCCGGTCTCCGGTTCCTTCGCGGAGTACTCCCGCGAGTTCCTCGGCCCGTTCTTCGGCTACTTCACCGGCTGGACGTACTGGCTGCTGTGGGTCGTCACCGGCATGGCGGAACTCACCGCCGCCGCGATCTACGTCAACTACTGGTTCCCCGCCGTCCCCCAGTGGACGACGGCCCTGGTCTTCCTGGTCGTCCTGTTCGTGGCCAACCTGATCTCGGTGAAGCTGTTCGGCGAGATCGAGTTCTGGTTCTCGATGATCAAGGTCACCGCCCTCATCGGCATGATCGTGATCGGTCTCGGTGTCCTGACCTTCGGCTTCAGCGCGGCCGGCGACACCGCCGCGGTCTCCAACCTCTGGGCCTTCGACGGTTTCTTCCCGAAGGGCGTCGGCTCGTCCCTGATGACCCTCCAGGGCGTGATGTTCGCCTACCTCGCCGTGGAGCTGGTCGGCGTCACCGCGGGTGAGTCCGAGAACCCCGAGAAGACCCTCCCCAAGGCGATCAACACCCTGCCCTGGCGCATCGGCCTCTTCTACGTCGGAGCCCTCACCGTCATCCTGTGCGTGGTGAAGTGGACCGAGTTCGCGGCGGGCGTCAGCCCCTTCGTGAAGGCCTTCGCCGTGATCGGCATCCCGGCGGGCGCCGGAATCGTGAACTTCGTCGTCCTCACCGCGGCCCTGTCCTCCTGCAACTCCGGCATGTACTCCACGGGCCGCATGCTGCGCACCCTCGCCGACAGCGGAGAGGCCCCGCAGGCCTTCAACAAGCTCTCCGTCACCCGCACCCCGGCGCTGGCCATCACGGTCTCGGTCCTCTTCATGGGCATCGGCGTGGTGCTGAACTACGTGGTGCCGGAGAAGGCCTTCGGATACGTCGTCTCGGTCGCGACCGCGGCGGGCATCTGGACCTGGCTGATGATCCTGGTCAGTCATGTGCGCTACCGCCGCGAGGTCGTGGCGGGGCGTCTGCCCGCGTCCTCCTTCCCGGCACCGGGCGGCTCGGTCGGCAGCTGGATCGCGATCGTGTTCCTGCTCTTCGTGACCGGCCTGATCGCGTACGACGCCGACTCGCGCGTGTGTCTGTACGTGATGGCCGGATGGGCCGCCGCGCTGGGCGTCGGCTGGGTTGTCCTGAAGACCCGGAACCCGGAGATCGTGGACCGGCGTGACCCGGAGTCCGAGAAGGTCTGAAGCCAGTAAGTCCGGCATGTGGGCCGTCCTGTACCGATCCTCGGTACAGGACGGCCCTCTGCTTATCCTTTCGGCATGCTGACCATCACCCAGGCCCTCGTCGACCAGATCGTCGCGCACGCGCGCAAGGACCACCCCGACGAGGCGTGCGGAGTCGTCGCGGGCCCGGCCGGGTCGGACCGCCCCGAGCGCTTCATCCCCATGCTCAACGCCGCCATGTCGCCGACGTTCTACGAGTTCGACTCCGGCGACCTGCTCAAGCTGTACCGCGAGATGGACGACCGCGACGAGGAGCCGGTGGTCATCTACCACTCCCACACCGCGACCGAGGCCTACCCGTCCCGCACGGACATCTCCTACGCCAACGAGCCCGGCGCCCACTACGTCCTCGTCTCCACCGCCGACACCGACGGTCTCGGCGACTTCCAGTTCCGCTCCTACCGGATCGTCGACGGCGAGGTCACCGAGGAGGACGTGAAGATCGTCGCGGCGTACTAGGCTCGCGGGTACGGACCGACTTCCCGTACTGGAGAAGGTGTTGACACCGCACACGCACGGACGACGGCCCACCCTGGAGGATGTCGCACGACGTTCGGGGGTGTCGAGGTCCACGGTGTCACGGGTGATCAACGACGAGCCGAGAGTGAGCGCGGAGGTCGTCGAACAGGTCCGCCGGGTCATCGCCGAACTCGGCTACGTGCCCAACCAGGCCGCCCGCCAACTCGTCACCCGCCGCACCGGCGCCGTCGCCGTGGTCGCCAGTCAGCCGCAGAACCGGCTCTTCCTCGACCCGTTCTTCGACTGCCTGCTGCGCGGAGTACGCCGCGAACTCGCCGAGCACGGCGCCCAGGCCGTCCTGCTGTTCCTGGACGAACCCGACGACCACACCCGCGTCGCCGACTACCTCGGCGGCGGCCATGTCGACGGCGCCGTGCTGTTCTCCCTGCGCCCCGGCGACCGGCTCCACGAGATGGCCGACCGGCTCGACATCCCGGTCGTCTTCGGCGGCCGCCCCCTGCCGCGCGACGGCGACACCGTGCGCCCCCACGCCTACGTCGACGGCGACAACCGCGGGGGAGCCCGGCAGGCCGTCCAGCACCTCGTCTCCCTGGGGCGCACGCGGATCGCGACCGTCACCGGGCCCCACGACCAGGAGGACTCCGCCGCCGAACGGCTCGCCGGCTACCGGGACGTCCTCCCGGACGCACCGCCCGAGCTGACCGAGCGCGCCGACTACACCGAGCAGGGCGGCGCCGACGCCATGGCCGCCCTCCTCGACCGGGACCCCGGCCTGGACGCCGTCTTCGTCGCCTCCGACCTCATGGCCGCGGGCGCGCTGCGTACCCTGCGCGAGCGCGGCCGCCGGGTCCCCGAGGACGTGGCGGTCATCGGCTTCGACGACCTGACCGAGATCAGCGAGGCGACGGACCCGCGGCTGACCACGGTGCACCAGGACGTGGAGCGGATGGGGCGGCTCATGGCCCGCCTCCTCTTCGACCGACCCGCACAGCCGCCCTCGGTGGTCGTACCGACCCGACTGGTGGTCAGAGCCTCCGCCTGAGCTGCCGCATCTCAGCGGGCGGGCCGATTCCGTCCGCATGGTGGGATCACATTCCGGGACCCGGACCGGGAATCGATACGATGACCCCATGGTTTCTTACGACGTGAGCGAGAAGACGCCGGGCACCCTGCTCGTGGCGCGGCTGCACGTCGACCTGTGCAGGCTCGCCAGCGCCATCTGTTGACGCTGCCCCTGCCGCCGTTAGGCCGTGAGCCGCGGCGCCTCACACACGCACGACCCGCTGTTCCAGCGCTGCCGCGCGCCACCGACCAGACACCATCCGACAGGAGCCCTGAGCCATGGCCATCGAGGTCCGCATCCCGACCATCCTCCGCACCTACACCGACGGCCAGAAGGCGGTGGAGGGCAACGGGAACACCCTCGCCGAGCTCTTCGCCGACCTCGAGACCCGGCATGCGGGCGTCCAGGCCCGCATCGTGGACGGCGGCGAGCTGCGCCGCTTCGTCAACGTCTACCTGAACGACGAGGACGTCCGCTTCCTCGACGGCATCAACACCAAGCTCACCGACGGCGACAACGTCACGATCCTGCCGGCCGTCGCCGGCGGCATGGCCTGATCGTCGATGCGCTACGACTCCCCGCTGGCCGCGGTGGGCAACACCCCTCTGGTGCGCCTGCCGCGGCTCTCGCCGTCCGCCGACGTACGCATCTGGGCGAAGCTGGAGGACCGCAACCCGACCGGCTCGGTCAAGGACCGCCCCGCCCTGCACATGATCGAGCAGGCGGAGAAGGACGGCCGCCTGACCCCGGGCTGCACCATCCTGGAGCCCACCTCCGGCAACACCGGCATCTCCCTGGCCATGGCGGCCAAGCTCAAGGGCTACCGCATGGTCTGCGTGATGCCCGAGAACACCTCCCAGGAGCGCCGCGACCTGCTCGGGATGTGGGGGGCCGAGATCATCCCGTCCCCCGCCGCGGGCGGCTCCAACACCGCCGTACGGGTCGCCAAGGAGCTCTCCGCCGAGCACCCCGACTGGGTGATGCTCTACCAGTACGGCAACCCCGACAACGCCGGCGCCCACTACGCGACCACCGGCCCGGAGATCCTCGCCGACCTCCCCTCGATCACCCACTTCGTCGCGGGCCTCGGCACCACCGGCACCCTGATGGGCGTAGGCCGCTACCTGCGTGAGAACAAGCCGGACGTGAAGATCGTCGCCGCCGAGCCGCGCTACGACGACCTGGTGTACGGGCTCAGGAACCTGGACGAGGGCTTCGTACCGGAGCTGTACGACGCCTCGGTGCTGACCACCCGCTTCTCCGTCGGCTCCGCCGACGCGGTCACCCGCACCCGCGAGCTCCTCCAGCAGGAGGGCATCTTCGCGGGCGTCTCCACCGGCGCCGCCCTGCACGCGGCGATCGGCGTCGGCAGCAAGGCGCTGAAGGCGGGGGAGTCCGCCGACATCGTGTTCGTCGTGGCCGACGGCGGCTGGAAGTACCTCTCGACGGGCGTCTACACCGCCGCGACCACGGAGGAAGCGATCGAGACGCTGCAGGGCCAGCTCTGGGCGTGAGGTTCCGCGCCTCGCCCTACGTCGCCAGGTGACGGACCTGATCCCACAGGACCGGGTCCACCACCCCCGCCTTGCGCCGGAAGTCCCCCACCGGCACCTCCCGCAGCTCGTCCGTCTCCAGGAAGCTCGCGCGCCCCTGAGCGTCGCCCACCGAGCCCGGAGGCAGTGGGATCACCCCGGCCCGCTCGTCGTGGTACTTGCTGGTGATCTTCGCGACGGTCGCGCGCCGGCCGCGCACCGACAGCACGAGACACGGCCGGTCCTTGGCTCCCGGCCCGTCCTCGTACGGCACCACCGCCCACCAGATCTCGGCGGGCCGCGGCCGCCCGCCCGTCGTACGCCCGGACGGCCGAGTCGTACGGTCCGCGCGGCCCCGGGGCCGGTGCCCCCGCCCCCACCCGTCCACGAGCGTGGCGACCAGCGCGAGCAGTATCACCGCGGCGAGCGCGAGCCACCAGGACGTGTCCATGAGGACGACGTTACCGGCGCGCGATCTGCCCCGCGCGCCCTCTGCGGAACCCGTGACCCCTCTCTCACTCCCCACACGCCCCTGGTCCAGCCGAACCGGTGACAGCACAGGTGAGTTCGCCCACAACAGCCCTTGGCGGAGGAGCGACCGGAGGTTTTGCGCCTTACGCTCGACGGACCGCACGACCCCCGTCTCTTTCCCAGAAAAGTTCCCGCCAGCGGAGGTTTCTTTTTTATGAAGCTCACCGTCGTCGGCTGCTCGGGGTCGTTCCCGTCCGCGGAATCGGCCTGCTCGAGCTACCTCGTCGAGGCCGACGGCTTCCGGCTGCTTCTCGACATGGGCAACGGTGCCCTTGGCGAGCTGCAGCGCCACTGCGGTCTCTACGACCTCGACGCGATCTTCCTCAGCCATCTGCACGCCGACCACTGCATCGACATGTGCGCGTACTTCGTCGCGCGCTACTACCGCCACGACGGCGGCCGCTGCGACCCCATCCCGGTCTACGGCCCCGAAGGCACCGAACACCGTCTGACCACGGCCTACGCCGACACCCCCACCGCCTCCTCCATGAGCGAGGTCTTCGACTTCCACACGGTCAAGCCGTCCACCTTCGACATCGGCCCGTTCACGGTCCACACGGAACGAGTGGCGCACCCGGTGGAGGCGTACGGCATCCGCGTCGAGCACGGCGGGAAGTCCCTGACGTACTCCGGCGACACGGGTCTGAGCCCCGCCCTGACCGAACTCGCCCGCGACACCGACCTGTTCCTGTGCGAGGCCGCCTTCACGCACGGCAAGGAGAACATCCCCGACCTGCACCTCAACGGCCGCGAGGCGGGTGAGACCGCGACCCGGGCAGGCGCCCGCCGCCTGGTCCTCACCCACATCCCCCCGTGGACCGACCCCCAGGTCAACCTCGCCGACGCGCGCGCGGTCTTCGACGGCACGGTGTCCCTGGCGACGCCGAGGCAGTCGTACGAGATCTAGCCCCTACGACATGGCGAAGGCCCCCGGAGCGGTTCAGGGCTCCGGGGGCCTTCGCGTGCGTCAGCGGGTTCTCACGCCTTCGTGAGGTCCTCGATCTCCTCATCGGGCTCGCGGCCCGGGGTGGGGAGGTTGAACTTGACGATGGCGAAGCGGAAGACGGCGTAGTAGATGGCGCCGAAGACCAGGCCGATCGGGATGATCAGCCAGGGCTTCGTGGCCAGGTTCCAGTTCAGCCCGTAGTCGATGACGCCCGCGGAGAAGGTGAAGCCCGCGTGGACTCCCAGCGCCCAGGTCACCGCCATGGAGACGGCGGTCAGGACCGCGTGGATCGCGTAGAGCACCGGCGCGATGAACATGAACGAGAACTCGATCGGCTCGGTCACACCCGTCACGAAGGAGGTCAGCGCGAGCGAGATCATCATGCCCATCACGGCCTTGCGGCGCTCGGGGCGGGCGGAGTGGGCGATCGCGATCGCGGCGGCCGGCAGACCGAACATCATGATCGGGAAGAAGCCCGCCATGAACTGGCCGGCCGTCGGGTCACCGGCGAAGAAGCGGGTCAGGTCACCGTGCACGACGGCGCCCGTGGCGTCCTTGAAGTCGCCGATCTGGAACCAGGCGACGGAGTTCACGAACTGGTGCATGCCGATGGGGATCAGGGCGCGGTTGATCAGACCGAACAGCCCCGCACCGAAGGCGCCGAGGCCGGTCATCCACTCGCCGAAGTTGGAGATGACCTCACCGATCGGCTCCCAGACCAGACCGAAGAAGACGCCCATGAGGGTACCGACGAAGGCCATGATGATCGGCACCAGGCGGCGGCCGTTGAAGAAGCCGAGCCAGTCCACCAGCTTGGTGCGGTGGAAGCGCTGCCACAGCACGGCGGACAGCAGACCCATGATGATGCCGCCGAGGACACCGGGGTTGTTGTAGGTCGCGGCTATGTCCGCACCGGCCTGGACCTTCGCCTCGGTCACCGGGAAGGCCTTCAGCACGTTGCTGTAGACCAGGAAGCCGACCACGGCGGCCAGCGCGGTGGAGCCGTCGGACTTCTTGGCGAAGCCGATGGCGACACCGATACAGAACAGCAGCGGCAGGTTGTCGAAGATCGCGCCACCGGCGGTGGCGAACACGGACGCGACCTTGTCCCAGCCGAAGCCGTCCTTGCCGAACACATCGGGCTGGCCGAACCGGAGCAGGATCCCCGCCGCCGGCAACACGGCGATCGGGAGCTGCAGGCTTCGGCCGACCTTCTGCAGGCCTTGGATAAGACCGGCTCCCCGCTTCTTGGCGGGGGCCGCCGTTGTCTCGGTGGCGGTGCTCATGACGCTTCCTCCATCGGGTGGTGGTCTACACCACTCAGTGGTGTAGACCTGTTGTACACGATGGGGGCGTTATAAGGAACCCGTCAGTTCTGCAACCGGAGGACTACACCTGGGTGACGTCCTCGACCTCCTCCTCGGGCTCCCGGCCCGGCGTCTTGAGGTCGAACTTCGTGATCGCGAACCGGAAGATCACGTAGTAGAGGACCGCGAAACACAGGCCGATCGGCACGATCGCCCACGGTCTCGTCGCGAGGTTCCAGTTGATGACGTAGTCGATGAGACCGGCCGAGAAGCTGAAACCGTCATGCACCCCCAGCCCCCACGTCACCGCCATCGACACCCCCGTCAACACCGCGTGCACCACGTACAGCAGCGGCGCGACGAACAGGAACGAGTACTCGATCGGCTCGGTGATCCCCGTCACGAAGGACGTCAGGGCCACGGAGAGCATCAGGCCGCCGATCTCCTTGCGCCGCCCCGGCCTTGCACAGTGCGTGATCGCCAGCGCCGCCGCCGGCAGCGCGAACATCATGATCGGGAAGAACCCCGAGGTGAACTGCCCCGCGTTCGGATCCCCCGCCAGGAACATGTTGATGTCGCCGTGCACCTCGGTGCCGTCCGGCTTGGTGTACGTCCCGAACTGGAACCAGATGGGCACGTTCAGGAACTGGTGCAGCCCGATCACCAGCAACGCCCGGTTCGCCACACCGAACAGCCCCGAACCCCACGCCCCCGCGCCCTTCAGCCAGTCGCTGAAGCTCTCGAGACCGTCACCGATCGGCGGCCACACCCACAGGCACAGCGCGGCGAACACGATCGCCACGAACGCCATGATGATCGGCACCAACCGCCGCCCGTTGAAGAACCCGAGCCAGTCCACCAGCTTCGTGCGGTGGTACCGCTGCCAGAAGAACGCCGTCAGCAGCCCCATCACGATGCCGCCGAACACCCCCGGATTCTGGTAGGTGAACGCCACCACCGTCTGGTCCACCGTCGCCTGGCACCCGATGCCCTGCACAGCCTTCGCCCCGCTCGGACAGTCCTCCGGGAACTGCCTCAACACCGAGTAGTAGACGAGGAATCCGGCCACCGCCGCCAGCGCCGTCGACCCGTCCGACTTCTTCGCCATCCCGATGGCCACACCCACACAGAACAGCAACGGCAGCCCCAGCTGACCGTCGAGCAGGGCCCCACCCGCACCCGCCATCACCTTGGAGACGTTCGTCCAGCCAAGACCGTCGTCCCCGAACACGTCCGGCTGTCCGAGCCGGTTGAGGATGCCCGCGGCCGGCAGCACGGCGATGGGCAGCTGAAGACTGCGGCCCATCTTCTGCAACCCCTGGAACGCCGACTGCCACCGCCGGCGCGCGGGTGAGATCTCCGTCTCTGAACTCATCAGTTGGCGACCGCCTGTCGGGTGGTGTAGACCAGTCACGGACGATGGTTGCTGTGACGTCATCTTTCGGTACGTACAGCGCAATCGCCCGCGAAGTTGGGCCACCTGTGCAGGAGGAGAACGACATGGCCACCAAGGCAGAGAAGATCGTCGCCGGACTCGGCGGCATCGGCAACATCGACGAGATCGAGGGCTGCATCACGCGCCTGCGCACCGAGGTCCACGACGCGGCCCTAGTCGACGAAGCCGCCCTCAAGGCCGCCGGCGCCCACGGCGTCGTCAAGATGGGCACCGCCATCCAGGTCGTCATCGGCACCGACGCCGACCCGATCGCCGCCGAGATCGAGGACATGATGTGAGCTGAGCGCGCCGAAAGCCCACCCGGGAGGCCGATAGGCTCGACGCCATGTCTCGAATCGACGGCCGCACCCCCGAACAACTCCGCCCGGTCACCATCGAACGCGGCTGGAGCAAGCACGCCGAGGGCTCCGTCCTCGTCTCCTTCGGCGACACCAAGGTCTTCTGCACCGCCTCCGTCACCGAAGGAGTCCCCCGCTGGCGCAAGGGCAGCGGCGAGGGCTGGGTGACCGCCGAGTACTCCATGCTGCCCCGCGCCACCAACACCCGCGGCGACCGCGAGTCCGTCCGCGGCAAGATCGGCGGCCGCACGCACGAGATCAGCCGCCTCATCGGCCGCTCCCTGCGCGCGGTCATCGACTACAAGGCGCTCGGCGAGAACACCATCGTCCTCGACTGCGACGTCCTCCAGGCCGATGGCGGCACCCGCACCGCCGCCATCACCGGCGCCTACGTTGCCCTCGCCGACGCCGTCGCCTGGGCCCAGGGCAAGAAACTGATCAAGGCCGGCCGCCGCCCGCTGACCGGAACCGTGTCCGCCGTCTCGGTGGGCATCGTGGGAGGGGTGCCCTTGCTGGACCTCTGCTACGAGGAGGACGTCCGCGCCGAGACCGACATGAACGTCGTCTGCACCGGCGACGGCCGCTTCGTCGAGGTCCAGGGCACCGCCGAGGCCGAGCCCTTCGCCCGCGACGAGCTCAACTCCCTCCTCGACCTCGCGGTCCTGGGCTGCTCGGAACTCACCGTCCTGCAGAGCAAGGCGCTCGATACGGTCCTCGAAAGGTAAAGGGACCGCCAAGAACGGTGGCCGGCGCGCGCAACCCGACCCGCCGTCCCAGCGTCTTCGGGAGTACGGGCGCCCGCTGTGCACAAGGGGCGCCCGGCCAGTCAACGGGGGCCTCCCGAGGCCTGCCACAGGGAGGAACAGATCCATGGCCGCGAGCCGACGCCGCCGAAGTCGCCCTATCACCATCGCCGCCGCGGTGGCCGCCGTAGCGCTCACGGCCGGCCTCACCACCGGCTGCGACGCCGTCAGCAAGGCCCTGGACTGCGTCCAGACCGCCGAGGCCGTCGCCGACAGCGTCACCGACCTCCAGCAGGCCGTGGAGAACGCGTCGAACGACCCCACCCAGATCGACGAGGCCCTCGCCGCCATCGACCAGAACCTCGACGAGATCGGCGACAAGACCGACAACGCCGACGTCAACCAGGCGGTCGACCACCTCAACTCCGCCGTGTCCAACGTCCGTACGGCGGTCAAGAACGGCGACGAGACCCCCGACCTGAGCCCCGTCACCGACGCGGCCGGCGAACTGACCAAGGTCTGCACGCCGTAATACTGGTGGCATGACCCGCCTGATCCTCGCCACCCGCAACGCCGGCAAAATCACCGAGCTCCACGCGATCCTCGCCGACGCAGGTCTGCCCTTCGACCTCGTCGGCGCGGACGCGTACCCCGAGATCCCCGACGTCAAGGAAACCGGCGTCACCTTCGCCGAGAACGCCCTCCTGAAGGCCCACGCCCTGGCCCAGGCCACGGGGTTGCCGGCGGTCGCCGACGACTCGGGGCTCTGCGTGGACGTCCTGAACGGCGCTCCCGGCATCTTCTCGGCCCGCTGGTCGGGACGCCACGGAGACGACAAGGCCAACCTGGAACTGCTCCTGGCCCAGCTCTCGGACATCGCCGACGAACACCGAGGCGCCCACTTCGCCTGCGCGGCGGCACTCGCCCTGCCGGACGGCACGGAGCGGGTCGTCGAGGGCCGGCTGCGGGGCGTCCTGCGTCACACCCCGGTAGGCACGAACGGCTTCGGCTACGACCCGATCCTCCAGCCGGAGGGCGAGACACGGACGTGCGCCGAACTGAGCGCCGAGGAGAAGAACGCGATCAGCCACCGGGGGCAGGCGTTCCGGGCGCTGGTGCCGGTGGTGCGGGAGTTGTTGGGCTGAGGTAGAAGCGGACACGGCCTGCGCATCGATGCTCGATTCGCAGGCCGTTTAGGTGCGGCGGAAGGGATTCGAACCCTCAAGCCCGATCAAGGGCCACAGGACCTAAACCTGCTGCGTCGCCGTTGCGCCACCGCCGCTAGCCGCCTGCCATCGTACCGGGAGCCGCTCGCCGCTTTCCGCCTCCCCTGCACCAGGTGCTGGTGATCGCGTGGCAGTTGGGGCACAGCAGGCGCAGATTCTCGCGCCGGTCATCGCTCCAGTCTCCATTGATGTGATCGATCTCCAGGGTCATGGGCCTGCCGAACCACTCGGGTCCGACACCGCACCGTGCGCACTTCTCGGGTACTCCGACTTCGTTCAGGGCGCGGCGTAGGAGCTTTGTCGCCGTTCGGTGTCCGTTCTCGTGCTGAACCAGCACCTCGTCATGGGGCTTGGCGTTCGGGGCCGGTCTTCCCCGCTGGTGCGCCTGGCCCAAGAAGTGTGCCGTCGTGAGGTGATCGTCGGCGATCCATTCACGCAGCTTCCGTCTCTGCGCACCATTGTCCGCGCGGTCCAAGTGGCGCAGTACCTCTGCCAGCGAAGTCGACTCGGCAACTGCCGTCCGTAGTTCGTCGGGGGTGGGCCGGGCGGATCTGCCGCACGGGCGGAAGTGCGAGATGTCGATGTCGAAGTGGGCGAATCGCTTTGTGAGGTACTTGCGCAGATAGCCATATGGCCGGGTGCCGAAGAAGGCGATGACCTGGTCGAGGTCGGAACACCGGGCTGCCGCCTCGGTCAGCCGCTCGCGGGTGTAGTGCGTACCGCTGGTCATGCGGCGCGCCCCTTCCCGCGACCCCGGTAACTGTCCGTTGTCGAGTGGCAGTTGGGACACAGCAGCCGCAGGTTTCCGATGCGATTGTTCCGCCAGTTACCGTCGATGTGGTCGACCTCCAGCGGGAGCGGCTCCCCGAGCCACACGCCCTCGATCCCACATAGGGCGCATCGCTCATCCACCCCCTCCTCGCGCATCGCTCGCTTCAGGCGGCTGCTCGGTACCCGTCGGGCATCGGCCGAGGTGTCCTCGACGAGGATCTCCTGGGCGGTCCGGCGTCGCTGGTTGTACCGCTGCCGCTCCGTACGAACCACCAGCGAGAAGTGGGAGGTGTCGATGCCGTGTGCCTTGATGCGGCGCGAGATGTTCGTGTGGTGGCCGCCGACCATCCCCAGCCCGAGCCGCCGTAGGACCTCGTTGACGCTTGTCGACACGGCGACCACTGGTTCCAGGACTTCTCTTGTCCACTTGACGCCCTCCCGCTCGAAGTGCGAGACGTCCACTCCCAGCTTCTTCATCCGCTCGTGCACATACCGGCGCTTCCAGCTCTTGGGATCCACCCCCAACCTTTCGCAAGCCTCCGACAACGTCCGAGCCCCCCGAGCCGCCTCCTCCATCCGCTCCTTGGTGTACGCACTGGCCCCCACCGAACCCCCTCCGTCCCCGACCGCATGTTCGCGACCTCGTACGGAGTAACGAACCGCTTATCGGACAGTCACGCCCGAAACGTAAAGCGGCTCGCCCCGGGTGTTCCGGTGCGAGCCGTTCGGCAGGGGGACGTGGGGCTCAGATACCCAGGTCCTTGATGATCTTCGCCACATGGCCCGTCGCCCGGACGTTGTACAGGGCCCGTTCGACCTTGCCCTCCTCGTCCACGATGATCGTGGAGCGGATGACGCCCATGTAGGTCTTGCCGTAGTTCTTCTTCTCGCCGTAGGCGCCGTAGGCCTCGGTGACGGTCTTGTCCGGGTCGGCGAGGAGGGTGACCTTGAGGGATTCCTCCTCGCGGAACTTCGCCAGCTTCTCCGGGGCGTCCGGGGAGATGCCGATGACGTCGTAGCCCGCGCCGGCCAGCACCTCCAGGTTGTCGGTGAAGTCGCAGGCCTGCTTCGTGCAGCCGGGGGTCAGGGCGGCCGGGTAGAAGTAGACGATGACCTTGCGGCCCTTGTGGGCGGAGAGGGACACGTCGTGGCCGTCGGCGTCGGGGAGGGTGAAGGCGGGGGCCACGTCCCCGGGCTGGAGTCGCTCGCTCATTGGGTCAGCCTAACCGGGGGTCCTGACAGTGCGGGCGCGGGCGGAACTGACAGACTGTCCAGGACAAGTAGCAGCGACCCCGGAGGCTCTACCGTGGCGGACACGTCGGACATCAGAACCCCGGCGCAGATCGAGGCGGACATCAAGCGCCGCCGCGAGGTGCTGGCAGACACGCTCGACGAGATCGGGGTGCGGGTGCACCCGAAGACGATCGTCGGCGACGCCAAGGCCAAAGTCGTCTCCAACATCGACCACACGCTCGGGCGGGCGTACGTCTCCGTCAACAAGGCGGTCACGGACGTGAAGGCCCAGTTCGTGGACGAGGAGGGCGCTCCTCGCCTGGAGCGTGTCCTGCCCGTCGCTCTCGTCGCCGTGGGACTCGTGGGGCTGCTCGCCCTGGGAACCCGGCGCCGCAAGGGCTGACCCGGCCGCGTACACGGGCGTCGAGGACAGGTAGGTTCAGTGGCGTGAGCGCCAAGAGAAACGACACCCCGCAGGACAAGCTGCCCATCCGGATGCTGCACGACCGCGTACTCGTGCGGCAGGAGAACGGTGAGGGCGAGCGGAGGTCGGGAGGCGGCATCCTCATTCCCGCCACCGCGGCCGTCGGACGCCGGCTGGCCTGGGCCGAGGTCGTCGCCGTGGGGCAGAACGTACGGACCGTGGAGCCGGGTGACCGGGTGCTGTACGACCCGGAGGACCGGGCCGAGGTCGAGGTGCGCGGGACCGGTTACGTCCTCATGCGTGAGCGTGATCTGCACGCCGTGGCGGCCGACCGGTTCGAGGGCTCCGAGGACTCGACGGGCCTGTACCTGTAGGCAGCGGTCCGAAAGGGGCCGGTGACGACGTCACCGGCCCCTTTCGCCGTGTCGCGGGACGGTCAGTCCCGTCTGGACGTGCTCACCAGGCCCGCGCCCTCCGTCGTCGCCCCGCCGCTCGGTGTGTCTCCGGTGGTGCCGCCGGTCGTCTCGCCCGTCGCGCCGCCGTCGGTGGTGCCGCCGTCGGTCGTGGTGCCGCCGTTGTTGGTGCCCCCCGTGGTCCCGCCCGTGGTCGTGCCGCCGTCGGTCGTGCCCCCGGTGGTGCCGCCCGTCGTGGTGTTGCCGCCGGTCGTGGTCGTGCCGCCGTTGTCCTGGCCCCGGGTCGGCCCCTCGGTCTGGCCCTCGGTGTCCTGGCCGCCGGTGGTGTCGCCCGTGGTGCCGCCGTCGTCCTGGCCGCCCGTGGTCGGGTCGACGGGGGCCTGGCTGCTGGGGGCCTGCTCCTCGGCGCCCTCCTGGAGTTCGAGGTCGAACTCGCCGGCCGGCTTCCCCTTGAGGGCGGCCTTGGTGTACTGCGCCCAGATCTCGGCGGGCGGTCCGCCGCCGTTGACGCGCTGCAGGCCCATCGCGCCGTACAGCGACTTGTGCGCGGCGGTCACCGGGTCCTGGCCCATGACGGAGACGACCGTGGCGAGTTCGGGGGTGTAGCCGGCGAACCAGGCCGCGGTGTCCTCCTCGGCGGTGCCGGTCTTGCCCGCGGCGGGGCGGTCCGCGCCCTGGGCGGCGGTGGCGGTGCCGTTCTCGACGACGCTCTGGAGGATCGAGGTGGTGGTGTCGGCGGCCTCGCGGCTGACGGCCTGCTCGGTCTTCTGCCGGGGCAGCTCGACGGTGTCCTCGCCGTCCCTGGTGATCTTGTCGATCATCGTGTACGTGCCGTGCCGGCCGTGGTTGGCGAGGGTGGCGTAGGCCTCCGCCATGTCGAGGACGCTCGCGGTGTTCACGCCGAGCGCGATGGACGGGGACGCCGTCAGGTCGGGGGTGTCGGAGGGGATGCCCAGGTCGATCGCGGTCCGCTTGACCTTGTCGGAGCCGACGTCGACGGCCATCTGCGCGTACACCGAGTTGACGGACCTGTTGGTGGCCTCGCGGACGGTGATGTCGCCGTAGGAGTCCTGGTCCTCGTTCTCGGGGGCGTAGGTGCCGCCGTTCCACCCGACGACCGGCCGCCTGTTGGTGCCGTCGTAGTAGGTGTTGGGGGTGATGAGCTCGCCGTCCTGGGTCTCGGAGTGGTTCTGGACGGCTGAGGCGAACACGATGGGCTTGAAGATGGAGCCGACCTGGAAGTCGCCTCGGGTCGCGCCGTTCGTGTACTGCTTGACGTAGTCGATGCCGCCGTACACGGCAACGACCTTGCCGGTCTTCGGGTCGACGGAGGCGCCGCCCGCGCGGACGTAGTTGTCGGCCTTGTTGTTCTTCTTGTCGAGCTTCTTCATCACCTGGTCGTTCACCGCCTTCACGAAGGCGTCCTGCTTGCTCTTCTCCAGGGTGGTGGTGATGCGGTAGCCGCCCGCCTCCAGCTGGTCCTTGGTGAGGATCTTGTTCTTGATGATGTAGTCCTCGACCGCGTCCTTGATGTAGCCGCGCTGCCCGGACAGGCCGGTGGAGACGGTCTGCTCCTTGGGCATCGGGAACTTCAGTCCGGTGCGCTCGGACTGGGCGAGCCAGCCCTTCTTGACCATGCCGTCCAGGACGTAGTTCCAGCGGGCCTGGGCCGCCGCCTTGTTCTCGGGGTGCGCGACGACGTCGTACTCGCTCGGCGCGTTGACCAGCGCGGCGAGGTAGGCGGCGTGGGCGGGGTCGAGGTCGACGGCGTCCTTGCCGTAGTAGGCCTGGGCGGCGGCCTGGATGCCGTAGGCGTTGCGGCCGAAGTAGCTGGTGTTGAGGTAGCCCTCGAGGATCTGGTCCTTGGACTTCTCGCGGTCCAGCTTGATCGAGATGAAGAACTCCTTGGCCTTGCGGGTGACGGTCTGCTCCTGGGCCAGGTAGTAGTTCTTCACGTACTGCTGGGTGATCGTGGAGCCGGACTGCTTGCCCTTGCCGGTGGCGGTGTTCCAGCCGGCGCGGAGCATGGCCTTGGGGTCGATCGCGGACTCGGTGTAGAAGTCGCGGTCCTCGGCGGCGAGTACGGCGTGCTGGGCGTCCTTGGAGACCTGTGCGAGGGAGACGTTCTCGCGGTTGACCTCGCCGTCGCGGGCGAGCTGGCTGCCGTCGGCGTAGAGGTAGACGTTGGTCTGCTTCATGGCGAGCGCGTTGGCCGGCGGGATGTTGACCATGGAGTAGCCGAGGAAGAACAGGCCGGCCAGGGCGATCAGTCCGATGACGAAGGTGCCCAGCAGCATGCGCCAGGTCGGGATCAGCCGTCGCCAGCCGGTGCGCTTGGGCCGCTTGGCCTTGTTCTTCCCGTCGGGCTCTGCGGGCGCCTGTGGGTCTGTCGGTGCCCAGCCCTCGGTCGTCGGCTGCTGCGGCTGGTCGCTCATCTCGTGCACGGACTCCTGTTTCGCGTCGTACGTTCCCGTACGACCTCGTACGCCTTCTGCGTCCCCTGTTGAAGACTCTCGCACCCTGCGTTCCGTTCCCGGATATGGCGCGCGTCTCGCCGGGAAAATGGGTGGCCCGCCCTGTCACCTGCGCACTAGGCTCCTGCGCTTTGGTGCCGGCGGGCCGAGGAGGGCTGTTGATGTGGGTTCCTGGCGGTTGTACGCGGCCGTCGTGGCAGGGGGATTCCGACGATACGCGACATATCGCGCGGCAACGTTCGCGGGGGTGTTCACCAACACCGTCTTCGGTGTGATCCTCGTCTACACGTATCTCGCGCTGTGGGACGAGAAGCCCCATCTGGGGGGCTACGACCAGGCGCAGGCGGTCACCTACGTCTGGCTGGGGCAGTGTCTCTACTCGACGCTGGCCATTCAGGGCGGCGGTGCCGAGAAGGACGTGATCGAGCGGATCCGCACGGGTGAGATCGCGGTCGACCTGTACCGCCCGGCCGATCTCCAACTGTGGTGGCTGGCGAGCGACTTGGGCCGTGCGCTGTTCCAGCTGATCGGGCGGGGCGTGATCCCCTTCGTGTTCGGCGCGCTGTTCTTCCCGATGGCGCTGCCCACCGACGTCATGTCCTGGGCGGCCCTGCTCGTGGCGCTGGCGCTGGCGATGGTCGTCAGCTTCGGGATCCGCTATCTGGCGGCTCTGAGTGTGTTCTGGCTGATGGACGGCATGGGGATCATGCAGGGCGTGATGATCACGGGCGTCTTCTGCTCCGGCATAGTGTTCCCGCTCAACGCCTTCCCGGGCGTGCTGGGCGACATCGTGCGGGCGCTGCCGTGGGCGGCGCAGCTCCAGATGCCGGCGGACGTGCTGATGGGGGAGACCGACCCATTCGGCGCGTACGCCTTCCAGGCGACCTGGGCGGTGGTGCTGCTGGCGGCCGGGCGGCTGCTGCAGTCGGCGGCGACCCGGCGGGTGGTGGTGCAGGGTGGCTGAGACGTCCCGTCTGGGCGAGGGGGTGCGCGCCTACTGGCTGATCGCCGGCATGTGGATCCGGTCCGCGATGACCTACCGCACCTCCTTCGTCGTCACGATGTGCGGCAACCTGCTGATGACCGGTCTGGACTTCGTCGGGATCCTGCTGATGTTCTCGCAGGTCGACTCGCTGGGCGGCTGGGGGCTGCCCGAGATCGCCTTCCTCTACGGCCTCTCGGTGACCGCCTTCGGGATCGCCGACCTGGTGCTCGGCTCGATGGACGTGCTGGGCTCGCGGATCCGGGACGGCTCCTTCGACATCCTGCTGGTGCGGCCGGCGCCGGTGCTCGCGCAGATCGGCGCGGACCGTTTCGCGGTGCGCCGCCTGGGCCGGATCACCCAGGGCGTGGTGGTGCTGGGGTGGGCGCTGACCTCGGTGCACGTCGACTGGAGTGCGGCGAAGGTGCTGCTGGTGCCGGTGATGGTGGTGAGCGGCGCGGCGATCTTCTGCGCGGTGTTCGTGGCGGGCGCGGCCTTCCAGATCTTCGCGCAGGACGCCTCCGAGGTGCAGAACGCGTTCACTTACGGCGGTACGACCCTGCTGCAGTACCCGCCGACGGTGTTCGGGAAGGACTTCGTGCGCGGGGTGACGTTCGTGCTGCCCCTCGCCTTCGTCAACTGGGTGCCGGCCTCTTATGTGTTGGGCAGGCCGTACCCGCTGGATCTGCCGCGGTGGGCGGCCTTCACCCCGCCGCTGGTGGCGGTGGCGTGCGCCGCGCTGGCGGGGCTCGCGTGGCGGGCAGGGCTCGGGTCGTATCGGAGTACGGGGAGTTAGAGGTGGACGTGGCGATGGACCAGGCGGCGGACGGGGCGACGGGCGCCTTCATTGAACTCGACCGCGTCGAGAAGGTCTTCGACGTGCGCAAGAAGACCGGTTTCCTCAAACGGGAGCGGCGCCAGGTGCGGGCGGTCGACTCGATCTCCTTCACCGTGGCGCGCGGCGAGATGGTCGGGTACATCGGCCCGAACGGTGCCGGCAAGTCGACGACGATCAAGATGCTGACGGGCATCCTGACCCCGTCCGGCGGCCGGCTGCGGGTGGCCGGCATCGACCCGTCCCGCGAGCGCACCCGCCTGGCCCACCGGATCGGGGTCGTCTTCGGACAGCGGACCACGCTCTGGTGGGACCTCCCGCTGATCGACTCCTACAAGCTGATGCACCGCATGTACCGCATCCCGGACGCCCGTTACCGCGAGAACCTCGACCGCTGCGTCGAACTCCTCGAACTGGCCGACCTGTTGGACGTCCCGGTACGACAGCTGTCCCTGGGCCAGCGCATGCGGGGCGACATCGCGGCGGCCCTGCTGCACGATCCCGAGGTGCTGTACCTGGACGAGCCCACCATCGGACTCGACGTCATCTCCAAGGCCAAGGTGCGGGGATTCCTGCGGGAGTTGAACACCGAGCGTGGCACGACGGTCCTGCTGACCACCCACGACCTCCAGGACATCGAGCAGCTCTGCTCACGCGTGATGGTCATCGACCACGGGCGCCTGATGTACGACGGTCCGCTCGCCGGACTCCACGAGGTGGGCGAGAGCGAGCGCACCCTGGTGGTGGACCTGGAGCGGGAGTTGCCGCCGATCGAGGCGGCGCCCGCGCGCGTGGTGAGGGTGGAGGGACCGCGGCAGTGGCTGGCGTTCCCGGCGTCCGAGTCGGCGGCGGCGCTGGTGGCGCGGGTCGCGGCGGAGTATCCCCTGGTGGATCTGTCGGTGCGGGAGCCGGACATCGAGGCGGTGATCGCAAAAATGTATGCGGGAGAAGCGGAGAAAGCGGTGTCGTAGCCGTGGGGGGAGGTAACTCGTAGGCTGCCTCACATGACGGAAGAACTCCCGGAGCTGCGTGCCTCCGACGCCGATCGTGAGCGAGTCGCCGAGGTCCTGCGGGACGCCCTCGCCGAGGGGCGGCTCGACATGGAGGAGTTCGAGGAACGGCTGGACGCCACGTACCGGGCGCGGACGTACGGCGAACTCGCGCCGATCACCCGGGACCTGCCGGTCGGGCAGGTGGCCGTTCCCAAGGTCGACATGCTGAAGCGGCCCGAGCAGGACGGGAGTTGGGCGTCCCGGATCGTCGGCGGCGAAGGCTCCTCGACGTGGGCCGTCGCCGTGATGTCCGGGTTCCAGCGCAAGGGGCGGTGGACCGTGCCCCGGCGGTTCAACTGCTTCGCCTTCTGGGGCGGCGGGGACATCGACCTGCGGGAGGCGAACTTCGCCGCCGGCGAGGTCGAGATCAACTGTGTCGCGATCATGGGCGGGATGCAGGTGATCGTGCCGCCGGGGGTCGAGGTCGTGGTGCGCGGGATCGGGATCATGGGCGGGTTCGACCACCGTGAGGAGGGTGTCCCGGCGGAGCCGGGGGCACCTCGGGTGGTCGTGACCGGGTTCGCGTTCTGGGGCGGCGTCGGGGTCGAGCGGAAGGTCACCAGGGCCGAGCGGCAGCGGCTCCGTGAGGAACGGCGGCAGCAGCGGCTGGAGCGCCGGTCCGCTGCGCGGGAACTCCGACGCGGGGAGCACTGAGCGGTCGGGGGCGGGTGCGGGGCTGTATCGATGTGCGGCTCCGCCGCGTGGGCGCGACCGGCCCCCACCGGCCCGCGGTCACAGACGTGCCGCCGCCGAACCCTTCAGGTACTCCAGATCGAACGAGTCCGCCATCCGCTCGTACCCCTTGTCGTTGGGGTGGAGCCGGTCCCCCGAGTCGTACATCGAGCGGAGGCTGCGGGGGTCGTAGGGATCCCTCAGCGCCCTGTCGAAGTCGATCACCGCGTCGTAGACCCTGCCCGCACGGATCTCCGCGTTGACGGTCTGGCGGACGCCCTCGCGGGCCTCGGTCCAGGTGGTGCGCTTGCCGACGGGCATGAGGGTCGCGCCGACGACCTTGATGCCGCGCGCGTGCGCCTGGCGGACCAGGTCGCGCAGGCCGGTGAGGAGTTCGTGGGGGTCGACGGTGCCCGGCGTGCGGAGGATGTCGTTGATGCCGAGGTCGATGACCACGATCTTGACGTTGGGGCGGTCGAGCACGTCCCGCCGGAAGCGGCGGATGCCCGCCTGGTTCTCCAGGGGGCGGCCCCGGGCGTCCGCGAGGACCCGGTTCCCGCCGATCCCCTCGTTGACGACGCTGTAGCGGGGCAGTTCCCGCCCGGTGGCGAGCGCGGTGCGCAGGCGCCGGTTCAGGAAGTCCGGCCAGCGGGCGTTCGCGTTGGCCGTGGAGTTCTTGCCGTCGGTCAGCGAGTCACCGAAGGCGACCACCGTGCCGTCGGCCTCGTCGCTCAGCACGTCCAGCGCGGTGAGATACCGCCAGTGGTCGACCTGTTCCGTGTACCCCGTCCCGGTCTCGTCGGCGGTGAGGTCGCCCGGCCCTGCGTACGAGGTCTGCCGGGCCGTCGGGTGGTAGGTGACCGGGCCGGACAGGGTGGGGGAGTAGGTGGTGACGAGGACGTCGGCGCCCGCCGGGACGGCCAGGGTGACGGCGTCGCTGAGCACCTGCCCGCCCGCCGCGATGACGACCGTGGTGTTGCCGGCGAACGTGAGCCGCCGCGTGGTGCCCGACTGCGCCGCGGGGGTCCCCGGGGCGGCGGCGAGGGCGAGTGACGCGTGCGTGATGGTCAGCGGGGTCCGGCCGTAGAGATTGGACAGCGTGATACGGGCACTCGTACCGCCGACGCTGGTGTGGACGACGTTGCGGACGGAGCGGCCGGTCATGCCCTCGGTCCCGGTGCCGGGTTCGGCGCCGACCGGGGAGGCGGACCAGGTGCCGACCCAGACTCCGGCGGAGGCGGGCGCGGCGGAGGGACGGGCGGGCCGGGCGCCGGACAGTGAGGTCCGGTCCGCGGTGCCGGTGTCGGCCGCCACTGAGACGTAGAGGGCGGTGGACAGGGCCGCGATCAGGGCGACGATCGCGGCGAGCAGGGCGTAACCATGACGCCGAGTCATGCGGTGTTGTTCTCCTAGGGCGATGGGAGCCCGGGGCTCCGATCTGATGAACTCATGATGAGGCATGCATCGGGGGAGAAGTGACGAGACCCCCTTCCGGTTCCCTCGTCCGGATTGACGCCGGGAACTCCTGTTCTGTTCCAGGAGTCGGTCAGGAAGGGACAATGTGTGAGGGATCACCGAACGGTGGAGCGGATGGAACGCACGAAACCTGAGGAAACGGCACCGGCCGACGTGGAGCCGCAGGCCCGGAGCGACGGAGCCGTGACGTCCACGAGCCGCGCCGCCCCCGCCTCGGCCGTACGTGCGATGAACACCTTCAGCGAGGCCGACCTGGAGAAACAGCGCGGGGTGCGGCGCATGAAGCTCACCGCGACCGGGCTGCTGCTGTTCGTGGCCGTGGTGTACGTCCTCGCCAAGTGGGCTGACAACTCCGGGGCCGGGCCCTGGGCCGGCTATGTCGCCGCGGCCGCCGAGGCCGGCATGGTCGGTGCGATGGCCGACTGGTTCGCGGTCACCGCCCTCTTCCGCCACCCCCTCGGCCTGCCCATCCCGCACACCGCGATCATCCCCACCAAGAAGGACCAGCTGGGGGTGTCGCTGGGCGAGTTCGTCGGCGAGAACTTCCTCTCGGAGGACGTCGTACGACAGCGGCTGCGGGCCGTGGGGATCGGCAGCCGGCTGGGCGTCTGGTTGGCCGATCCCGAGCACGCCGACCGGGTCACGGCGGAGCTGTCGGCCGCGCTCAGGGGCGCCCTGACCGTGCTGCGGGACTCCGACGTCCAGGCCGTGGTCGGCGAGGCGATCACGCGGCGGGCCGACGCCCAGGAGATCGCGCCCGGCATCGGGAAGATGCTGGACAAGGTCGTCGCCGACGGCGGGCACCGGCGGGTCGTCGACCTGGTGGTGGCCCGGGCCCACGACTGGCTCGTGCTCCATGACGAACAGGTCATGGACGCGGTGCAGGGGGGCGCGCCCGGCTGGACCCCGCGGTTCGTCGACAAGAAGGTCGGCGAGCGGGTCTACAAGGAGCTGCTGCGGTTCGTGACCGAGATGCGGGACATGCCGTCCCATCCGGCGCGCGGAGCGCTTGACCGGTTCCTGACGGACTTCGCGTCCGACCTCCAGTCCGACACGGACACCCGCGCGCGGGTCGAGCGGCTCAAGGGCGAGGTGCTGGGGCGCGGCGAGGTGCAGGACCTGATCGCGTCCGCCTGGACCGCCGTACGGTCGATGATCGTCTCCGCCGCCGAGGACGAGCGCAGCGAGCTGCGGCTGCGGGTACGCGCGTCGCTGCTGTCGCTGGGCGCGCGGATGGCCGTCGACCCGAAGGTGCAGGCGAAGGTCGACGGCTGGGTGGAGGGGGCCGCGGTGTACGTGGTCACCACCTACCGGCGGGAGATCACCTCCCTCATCACGGACACGGTGGCGGGCTGGGACGCCGAGCACACGACACGGAAGATCGAGGCGCACATCGGCCGCGACCTGCAGTTCATCCGGATCAACGGCACGGTGGTCGGATCCCTCGCGGGGTTGTTGATCTACACGGTGTCGCGGGCGCTGGGGGCGTAACCGGGCAGGTGGCGGGCACACGGGTGGGGTTCGCCCGATGAGGAGCTCGACGACGAGCTCGACGAGGAGGGGGGCCCTTCCGTGACCACCGCTCAAGCCGGTACCGGCCGCACCGTGACGACCGACATCCCCGCCAGACTCGACCGGCTTCCCTGGTCACGCTGGCACTGGACGATCGTCATCGGACTCGGCACCGTGTGGATCCTCGACGGCCTGGAGGTCACGGTCGTCGGCAACATCGCAAGCCGGCTGTCGGAACCGGGGAGCGGCCTGTCGATCTCCTCCGGGCAGGTCACCGGTATCGCGGCGGCGCTGTACGTGGCGGGCGCGTGCGTGGGGGCGCTGTTCTGGGGGCGGCTGACGGACAAGTGGGGCCGCAAGAAGCTGTTCATGATCACGCTGGCGGTGTATCTCGCGGCCACGGCGCTGACGGCGGTGTCCTTCGACTCCTGGTGGTTCTTCCTGTTCCGCTTCCTGACCGGGTTCGGGATCGGCGGGGAGTACGCGGCGATCAACTCCGCGATCGACGAGCTGATCCCGGCGCAGTACCGGGGCCGGGTCGACCTGATGATCAACGGGAGCTTCTGGCTGGGTGCGGTGGGCGGCTCGCTGCTGTCGATCGTCGCGCTGAACACGGACTTCTTCGCGAAGGACGTGGGGTGGCGGCTGACGTTCGCGCTGGGTGCGGTGCTGGCGTTCGTGATCCTCTTGGTGCGACGGCATGTGCCCGAGAGTCCGCGGTGGCTGCTGATCCACGGGCGGGACGAGGAGGCCGAGCGGATCGTCTCCTCGATCGAGGAGCGGGTGGAGGCGGAGCGGGGTGGCGAGGCTCTGCCGCGGCCCGAAGGTGAGCTCACGATCCGTCAGCGGCGGAGCGTGACGTTCGTGGAGATCGCGCGGACGGTGTTCTCGGACTACCGGCGCCGGTCGGTGCTGGGGTTCTCGCTGTTCATCGGGCAGGCGTTCCTGTACAACGCGATCACGTTCGGCTTCGGGGCGATCCTGACGACGTTCTTCGACGTGCCGACGGGGGACACCGGGTACTACTTCGCGGTCATCGCGATCGGCAACTTCTGCGGGCCGCTGCTGCTGGGGAAGCTGTTCGACACGGTGGGGCGGCGGGTGATGATCTCGTCCACGTATCTGCTGTCGGGGCTGCTGCTGTTCGGGACGGCGTGGCTGTTCGACCGGGGCTCCCTGAGCGCGGCCACGTTGACGGCGTGCTGGTGTGCGGTGCTGTTCTTCGCGTCGGCGGGGGCGTCGAGCGCCTACCTCACGGTGTCCGAGGTGTTCCCGATGGAGACGCGGGCCATGTCGATCGCGTTCTTCTACGCGCTGGGCACGGCGGCGGGCGGCATCAGCGGACCGCTGCTGTTCGCCGACCTGACGAGTACGGGGAAGGTCGGGGACACGGTGCTGGCCTTCCAGATCGGCGCGGGGTTGATGTGCGCGGCGGGGTTGGTGGCGGCGTTCTTGGCGGTGCGGGCGGAGGGGCGGTCGTTGGAGGACATCGCTAAGCCGCTGACGGCGACGTGATGTGGGTGCGGGTTGGGTGGGGGCGGGTGTTTGTGCGCAGTTCCCCGCGCCCCTGATGCCTGCGGCGGCCTGCGCGGCCTCGGTGGGGCTTGTGTAGCGCCTGCGGTGTGGTTTGGGGTCGGGGCCGGGGTGGGGGGTGTCCGTCCTCGGTCCGGCGGTTCTGCTGCTTGAGCAGGGCTCTGTAACGGACGCCGGCCGCTGCGGGCGGACACCCCCCACCCCGTCCCCTTCCCGCCGTACGCGGCCAACGGCCCACGGCCCATTCCGACTCGGGTGACTGCACCCACCTAGGGGCGCGGGGAACTGCGCGACCAGCCCCCACGCACCCGCACCCGCCCGACGACCCGACCCGGCACCCCCCTAGGCGTCCTGTGGGAACGTCGATGTCAGAAAAGGCCGAGAGACGAGGAGCCTGCCGTGAGTATCCGCAGGGTCGTGCCCGACATCCACGTCGAGTCGGGGGAGGCGTTGACCGCCAACCGTGAGTTCTACGGGCTGCTCGGTTTCGAGGAGGTCATGGACATGGGGTGGGTCGTGACGCTGGCGTCGCCCGCCAACCCGTCCGCCCAGATCAGCTTCCTCACCGAGGAGCGCACCGCCCCCGTCGTCCCCGACCTGAGCGTGGAGGTCGAGGACGTCGACGCCGTGTACGCGCAGGTCCTCGCGTCGGGCGCGGAGGTCGTACGGGAGCTGCGGGACGAGGAGTGGGGCGTACGGCGCTTCTTCGTCCGGGATCCGAACGGGCGGGTGGTGAATGTGCTGACCCACCGGTCCGGGGGAGACCGGTGAGATCCGCTCAGGCGTTGCGGTCGGCCACCGCCCACGACGCCAGCGCCACCGCGCCCGCCGCGCCGAACACCGCGGGCCACGCGCCCACCTTCTTGGCCAGCGGGTGGGACCCGGCGAACGCGGCCACGTACGCGGCCGTCAGCGCCCCGGCCGCCTTCCCGCCGGCCCGCACCCGCCACTGCTGGGCCGCCGCGGCCCCGGCGACGGCCAGCACCGCTCCGCCCAGTTGCCGCTTCCTCGTCCAGCGGGCCACGCCGTACCCGCCGACGAGTCCGCCCGCCGCGACCACGGAACTGGGAACCTTCGCCATGTCTGCCTCCTCGGTCGATGTGGGTCGAGGCTAGCTCCGGAACAGGGGCGCAAAACGAACCTGAGTCGGGGCTTGTCAAGTTTCCTGGCTTCGAGCTATATAAGAAGGCGTAGGGCATCGCACAGCGGAGTCTGTGGAAAGGAGATGGACTGTGATGCTCATGCGTACCGACCCCTTCCGTGAGTTCGACCGGCTCACGCAGCAGGTTTTCGGTTCCAACGCCCGTCCCGCCGCGATGGCGATGGACGCGTACCGGTCGGGTGACGACTTCGTCGTCCACTTCGACCTCCCCGGTGTCGACCCCGAGACGATCGACCTGGACGTCGAGCGCAACGTCCTGAACGTCCGCGCCGAGCGCCGTCTGCCCGCCCCCGAGGGCGCGGAGATGATCGTCGCCGAGCGCCCCACGGGCTCCTTCACCCGTCAGCTCTTCCTCGGCGACACCCTCGACACGGAACGCATCGACGCCTCGTACGACGCCGGTGTCCTCACCCTGCGCATCCCGGTGGCCGAGCAGGCCAAGCCGCGCCGCATCCACATCACGGGCGGCGACAGCGGCCGCAAGCAGATCAGCCGCTGACCGCGGCGGCCGAAGAACGAACGAAGGCAGTCGCGCCCCCGCGGGCCCGGCAGGTCCGCCCGCGGGGCGCAACGACCCCCAGGAGACCCGTACATGAGCGCACTCAGCGCGGAACGAGCTACCAGAACGACACGGTGGAGCGACCTCGTCGACGCCGTGCGGGATGCCGGGCAGTACCCGAGCCAGGCGGAGGCGGAACAGGTCGTCCGCGTCGTCCTGTCCGCTCTCGGCGGCCTTGTCACCGGCGACGAACGTGTCGACCTCGCCCGGGCCCTGCCCGAGGAGGCCGCCAGGCTTGTCGCCTCCCGGATTCCGCTCAACAGGCCGTTGGCCGCACCGCGGTTCGTGGACGCGGTGGCCGGCCGCATCGAGGGCGCGACGTCGGCGACGGCCCGCTGGGACGTCAGCTCGGTCCTGGGCGTGCTGCCGGAGCTGGTGGGCGACGAGCTCGTCGATCGAGTTCTGGCCCAACTGCCGTCCGGCTACGCCCTGTTGTTCGGCAAGGCGGAGCTGACCCCGGCGGCGGCCTGACGCACCCGCCCGCCCCGCCTAGAGGGTTTCGCCCTTCCGCGCCTCGGCCCGCAGCCGCAGCTCCGTCACATACCCGGCGGAGACGACACAGCCGGCGGCGGCGAGGGCGAAGCCCACGGCGGCGGGATTGACGTAGGCGGGAATCACATCGGCGGTGTAGCTGCCGCCGCCCGTCATCTCGCAGTCGAACGAGAGGGGGGTGAAGCTCACCGAGTAGTCGATGACATGGACGGCCCGGTCGTCCCCACGGCACGGGGGGATCGGCGCCGAGCCCGTGCCGCCGTCCTCCGCCTCCAGGAACGCCCCGGCCAGATGCAGCAGCCCCCACACGTACACGGCGACCGCCCCGCTCCCCGCGAGCACGGCGGTGCCGCGCAGACGCGAAATCAACGACGACGACATTCCGGCCCCCTGACTGCCTCGTTTCCGGGTCCGCAGAGTTCAGCAGCACAGGAGGCGTACGGCTGTGACGGAGCCCACACCTCCGGCAACAGGGCTGTCACAGACCGGTGGTGGAAAACGGCTGGCGCGAAGGGCGCGGGCGGGCGAGTCTTCCCTCACACGATGAGGAGGGGCCGATGGCGTACGTCTTCCTGGAGACCGAACGGCTGCGGTTGCGGGCATTCGCCGAGACCGACGTCGACCATCTCGTGGCCCTGGACGGCGACCCCGAAGTGATGCGCTTCCTCACCGGCGGCACACCGACACCCCCCGAGACGATCCGCGCCCGCACCCTGCCCCGCCTCCTCCACGACCACCCCGGTCTCGGCACCCGTGGCTTCTGGGCGGCCGAGGAGAGGTCCACCGGCACCTTCCTCGGCTGGTTCGAGTTCCGCCCCCTCGACGACGACAGCCCGGCCGTCGTGGAACTCGGCTACCGCCTCAACCGGGCCGCCTGGGGCCGGGGTTACGCCACGGAGGGCTCCCGCGCCCTCATCGACAAGGGCTTCACCGACCTCGGGGTCCAACGCGTCACCGCCAACACCATGACGGTCAACCGGGCCTCCCGCCGCGTGATGGAGAAGTCCGGCCTGACCTTCCTCCGTACGTTCTTCCGTGACTGGCCGGAGGCGATCGAAGGCTCCGAGCAGGGCGAGGTGGAGTACCACCTCCTGCGCGGGGACTGGGAACAACGCCGACGCGAGCAGCCGTGAACGCCGGCCGCGCTCTCCTCTATCTCGACGTGGACGGCCCCCTGAACCCCTACGCCGCCCGGCCCGAACGCCGACCCGAGGGGTACACCACCCACCGCATGAAGCCCGACGGCTGGATCGCCCAGCACCCCGGCCTGCCCCCGTCCGCCGTCAAGCCGCTGCGGGTCTGGCTCAACCCCGACCACGGGCCCGCGCTGCTGGCCCTGGCGGACCGCTACGACCTCGTCTGGGCGACCACCTGGCGGCAGGAGGCGAACACCTTCATCGCCCCCGTCCTAGGCCTTCCGGACCTTCCCGTCGTCGACTGGCCCACGACTGTCACCCCCGGCCCGAACGGCACCTTCTGGAAGACCCGCCACCTCGTCAGCCACGCCGGCGGCCGCCCCTTCGCCTGGCTCGACGACGAACTCGACGACCGGGACCGGCAGTTCGTGGCCGCACACCATGACGGCCAGGCCCTGCTGCACCGCGTCGACCCCCGACTCGGGCTGCGGGAAGCGGACTTCGCCGAGCTCGCCGCCTTCGCCCGGAGCCTGTGACGCCGGTCCGGGCCTCAACGGGCCATGCCGCCAGGTGCGTTCGCGTGCGTCAGGGAACGAGCGTGAAACTCGCGCGGTAGCTGTAGCCCGGCATGACGGGCGTGAACGCGAAGCCGTGCCCCATGGTGAGGATGTCCGTGTAGCCGTCGGGGTGGTCGACGTCGTTCATGACGTAACTGATGGTGTAGGAGACCTTGGCGGGAGTCGACCCCGACCACTCGTAGCAGGTCAGGTACTGCGGGTGCTCGTCGAAGTCCCTGACGGCCGAGGGGTTGTCCGCACTGAGATAGATGTGGCGGATGTACTGCGGAGCACTGGACCAGTCCTGGCAGATGACCTCGGTCACCGGGACGGCTGCCGAGGCGGTGGAGCCCGGTGCGGTCAACAGCACGAACAGGGCGGCGGCAACAGCCGGCAGGACAGCAGGTCTTCGCATGGTCAGCTCCATGGATTCGCCGTTGGGCCACTCATTCTGACAACGGCCGCCACCTTCCACAGGTCGGAATCGAGCCCCTGCCGAGCGCCGTCTCACACCTCGTCGAGCAGCGAGGCGAGGCCGTGATCGAGGTCCGGGCCCAGGTCCTCGGCGCCGGGTTCGACGACGTCGTAGGAGCGCAGCAGGAAGCGGCGGAGGCCGGCCGTGCCGAAGCGGATCACGGCGAGGCCGAGCGGTGAGTGGAACTCGATGACGGTCCGGGCCCATCCGCACGGCCGTATCCGTACGTCCCCCTCCCCGGCCGGCGACCCGAGTCCCTCCTCCAACAGCGCCCGTCCGAACATCCACGTCAGGCCCTCGCCGTCGGCCGAGACATGCGCGGGGAAGTCGATGTGCACGGCGAACGGCTCGGCGGAGCTGTAGCGCAGGGTGGGGCGCACCGGGAGTTCCGGGTGGCCGGGGGTGATCAGGCGGGCGCGGACGGTCTGTCTCAGGGTGGTGAGGCGCATGAGCGGCGGTCTCCGTCTCGGGTGTGCGGTGTGGGTCAATTGCCTTGTCGAGCCCCAGAAGTACCGATCGATTACGCGGGGCCGGAGTTCGTTCATGTGATCTGAATCACGGCCGGAACTGAATGGTTGAAAGTTCTGTCATCTACGCTGACAAACCCTTTCGCCCCCGACCGCCGGGAACTGGAGCGTTCCTGCATGACCGATCGACCGGCCCGAGTGCCCGCCCGGACGTCCCCCTCCACGACCGCAGAGACCGCCGTGACCGCCGAGTACGTGCGGATCTACGAGCAGGAGCAGCCGCGCCTCGTCGCGTATGCCCGCTCGCTCACCCGTAACACCTGGGCGGCCGAGGACCTCGTCGCCGAGGCGCACTTCCGCGTCTGGCGGCGACTGTCCGCGGGACACGAGATCGACAACGTCCCGGCGTACCTCATGACGACCGTCCGGCACCTCGCGTCCTCCGTCGCGAGCGCCACGCACGAGACCCCGCGGGACCCGCAGGTCCCCGAGCAGGCGTCGGCCGGACACGCGGCGGCCGGACATGCGGCGGACCCGGCCGAACAGGTCTCCGCCACCGACCTGTTGGTGCGTGTCCTCGGCGAACTCCCCGAACGCTGGGTGCGCGCCCTGTGGCTCGCCGACGCCGAGGGCCAGCCGCTGGAGACGGTCGGTCGGCAGATCGGCGCCAAGCAGGGCGCGACGGCCGTACTGCTGCACCGCGCCCGCGAGGGCATGCGCCAGGCGTTCCTGCGCTCGCAGACCGAGGCCCCCGACGATCCCGCGTGCGAGGTCCACTGGGTCCGGATGCCGGCCTACGTCCGCGGCAACGCGACCCCGCGCCAGTCCGAGCGCCTCCTCGCCCACGTCGACGCCTGCGACGGGTGCCGCGGCCGCCTCGCCGTCCTGATCCGCGCCAACGACCGGCTGCCCGCGCTCGTCGGCCCGGCGCTGCTGGTCTTCGTGGTGGGCGGCGGCACGGGGAAGTTCCTGGCCTCTCTGACGGCCGGGTCCGCGGGGGCGGCTTCGGTGACCGGCCAGGGTCTTCTCCACACGGCCCGTGCGGCGGGCCCGAGGACCAAGGCTGCCCTCGCCTCCGGTACGGCGGTCGCGGCGGCCGTAGCGGTCGTACTGACTCTCGGCCTGAACGAGTCCCCCGCGACGGTCACTTCGCCGGGGCGGGGGCCGGTGGCGCAGGGGCCGGTGGCGGAGGATCCGGTGGCGCAGGGCCCGGCGGCCCAGGATCCGTCCGCGGGGCCGTCCGCGGGGGCGGTGGGGGAGACGCCGGGGGTTGCCCTGTCGGTTGGGGCCGAGAGGGCCCGGGGTGGGGTTCGGGATCGCGCTCGGGGCGACGAGGCGGGTACGGACGTCACCGGGGACGCCGGGGACGGTTCGGGCGGTTCGGCCGGTTCTGAGGGTGGGGGTGCCATCGGCGATCCCGGGACGCCGGAGGTGCCGGACCCCGGGCCCAGTCCTGCGGAGCCCTCGCCGGGGGATGAGCAACCGGAGCCGCCCGCGGAGCCGACGCCGGTTCCGCCGAAGAAGCAGCAGCCCAAGCCCAAGCCCAAGCCCGAGCCGAGGAAGCCGAAGCCCGGCGCGCCGGGGGACGAGACGCCCGTACCGGAGCCCGGCACGCCAACGCCCGCTGATCCTCCGCCCGCTGATCCTCCGCCCGCTGATCCTCCGCCGGTTGAGAACCCGCCGGTTGAGAGCCCGCCGGTTGAGGAGACGCCGGACCCGCCGACGTACTCGGAACCCCCGACCGCGCCGGAGTCGCCGCAACCACCGGCTCCCCCGGCCGCACCGGAACCCCCCGCCACCCCGGCCCCTCCGCCCCCCACCGGCGACGACTGCGGACCCGAACCCGTACCCGTACCCGAACCCGGGTCTGATCCCTTCCTCGGAACATCCGTCCCCGACAAGGGAGTTGAACCCGGCGTAGGGACAGCTGACGTGAGCCTCGCCGGTCAGGAGGTCGGGGCCGCCTGAGAGGAGCCCCCGTGGGAGAGAACGGCTTTCGCGCGCAGGAGATCGACACCAGCAAGCCGCACCCCGCACGGATCTACGACTACCTCCTCGGCGGCAAGGACAACTACGAGGTGGACCGCCAGGCCGGCGAACAGCTCGTCGCGGCGGCCCCGGAGGCGCGGATCGGCGTACGGGCCAACCGTGCCTTCCTGCGCCGGGCCGTCCGCCACGTCGTCGGCACCGGCGTCCGGCAGATCCTGGACATCGGCACCGGCCTGCCCACCTCGCCGAACGTCCACGAGACGGCCCTGGAGGTGGCGTCGGACATCCGCGTCGCCTACGTCGACAACGACCCGATCGTGCACAGCCACGCCGGCGCCCTGCTCAGCGCCGAGGGCACGACCGGCATCGTCCTGGCCGACCTGCGCGACCCGCGGGCGATCCTGGAGGCCCCCGACGTACGAGCCGTCATCGACTTCGACGAGCCGGTGGCCCTGCTCCTGGTCGCCGTCCTCCACTTCCTCGCGGACGCGGACAAGCCGCAGGAGATCATCGCCACCCTCCGCGACGCCCTCGCTCCCGGCAGCCACCTGATCCTGTCCCACGCCACCGGGGACTTCGCCGACCGCAGCGGGGCGGCGGCTGTCTACCGCAAGGCCACGGCCTCCATGAACCTGCGCACCCGGACCGAGATCGAGCGCTTCTTCGACGGCTTCGAGCTGCTCGACCCGGGCGTGGCCCAGGTCCCGTTCTGGCGCCCGGACACACCCCCGCCGCCCCGCTCGCACGAGATCGGCTTCTTCGGCGGGGTGGCCCGCAAGTCCGGCTGAGACCTCAGTCCTCAGTGCTGGTACGGCTGCTGCGGGGCCTGACCGCCGTACACCTGACCGCTCTGCCCGCCACCGGCGGCGGCCTGCGCCTGCAGCTGCTCCGCCTCCTGCGCGTTCACCTTGTTCTCCGCCCCGCAGAAGGTGCACTGCGTCGCGTACTTGGTGGAGATCGGGAACAGCGGCACGAAGAACAGCGTGAACTTCGTGACCCGCTTGCGCAGGGTGTGCGCGGCCGGGTTCCCGCACCGCCCGCACACCAGGGTGAGTATCGCGAGCTGGTACAGGTATCCCTTGGTGCCAAAGAGGATGAGCATGGTGTCGTCGCCTTCCGGGGTCGTTGCTTGAGAGGCAGTATCCCCGCAGCCGACGCCCGACCGCTCAGAGCTGCGGCAGTACGTGGTCGAAGAAGACCAGGCCCTCATCGAGGACAGGATGCAGCCCGGCGACCTTCTCTGCTGTGATCCAGCGCACGGTACGTCTGTCGGTGACCGTCATCCGGGCTCCTGACCGATGGCGGCGCCGACGCGGCCGGCCGCCCGCGCAGAGGTCCACCAGCTCGCCACGACCAGGGGCAGCACGGCCAGCAGAGGCAGCAGCGGGAAGCGGGAACCGGTGCCGTCGGAGGAGAACGCGGCACGGACGGCCGCGTTCGCCGGTGAGGCGGAGACCACCAGCAGCAGCACCGAGCCGATGAGCAGCGTTCCGGCCGCGCCCGCCGTCGTGCGCACCAATGGGGGACTGCCGACCGCTCCCAGCGCGCTGCCCGTCAGGGCGCAGACCAGGCCGGTGGCCAGACCGCCGCCGAGCACCGACGCCACGTTCTGGGGCGTCCGGCAGACCAGCAGGGAGCCCGCTGCCGCGAAAGTCACCAGCGCCAGACCGAGGACGAGGGGGATGACGAGCGCGGCGAACTGAGGTCGGCGGGTGCCGGTCGCGGCGGCGAGACAGGCGCGGGCGGCCGGCGGTTCCGCGGCCAGCAGGGAACGGGTGAGCCAGGCGAGGGCGGGCACCAGCACGGCGGCGTTCCAGCCGAGCTGACTGCCGAGCCGGGACTGGCCGTCCAGTGAGATCGCCACCAGCCCGGCGTACAGCACCACGGGCGGGAGCCAGCGCTGGGAACGCAGCAGGAGGGCGCCGTAGTAGCGCAGGAGCGCGGTCAAGGTCGGCCTCCGGCCAGGTGGGAGTCCTGCGCCCAGATCGGGGCGTGGGCGCCGTCCGGGACCCCGCCGTAACACCGAAGCCGCCCCCTGCTCACCGCTGTCCCCCGCTCACGCGCCGGACGTGAGCCCCCGGCTCGGCGAGCAGCGCGCGCAGCACCGCGTCCGAGTGGGCCTCGTCCGTCTCCAGCCGAACGCCCCCGTCCGCAAGCACGCCGACCGCCCGCACGCCGGGCAGCGCGGACAACTCCGCCACCCCGCCCGTCAGACCTGTGCAGTCGATCCGCACCGGCGCGCCGACGACCTCCCGCGTCACGGCGACCGTGCCACCGTCGACGGTCCACCGCAGATCGGTGCGCTCCGCGAGCCGGGCCGGATCATGATCGACGTAGACCACGGTCGCGCCCTCCGCCACCCGCCGCTCCACCTCCTCGTCCAGGGCGACCCGCGAGTCGGCGTCGAGTCCCGTCCATGCCTCGTCCAGCACCAGCAGTTCCGGCTCGGCGAGAAGTGCCTGTACGACCGCCACCTTCTGGCACGTCCCCTTGGACAGCCGGGCCAACGGCCGCCCCGTGTGCTCCTCGGCCCCGAACCGCGCCAGCAGCCGCGCCCCGCGCCGCTCCGCCTCCACGTCCGACAGACCGTGCACCCGCCCCATCAGCCGCAGATACTCCAACGCGCCGAAGGGCAGCGCGGGCGGGAAACGCTCCGGCACGTATGCAGTACGCGCCGGCCGCCCGAGCACCCGCCCCCGATCCGGCCGTGCCGCCCCGGCGACCACCCGCAACAACGTCGATTTCCCGCACCCGTTGGCGCCCTGGACCCGGATCAACCGACCGGTCGGCAACTCCAGATCCACATCACGCACCACCCAGGGCCCACGCCACCCGTAGCGCAGCCCGACCCCCTCAAGTCTCACCCGGCCAGGATAGGAGGGAGCTCGGTGCGGTGTGATGTGGTGCGCCCTGGCTGAGCCCCTACGGCATGTCGAACGTGCCGTCCCCCGATCGACGTGAGAGTGAAGCAGGCACACCCAGGACCCCAGGAGCCCCCGTCATGACCGTAACCGCCGACCTGGCCATCTCCCTCGACGGCTGCATCGCCGGCACCGACGTCACCCTCGACAACCCCGGCGGCACGGGCGCCGAACCCCTCTTCGAGTGGATCCACAACCTGGCGAGCTGGCGCGAACGCCAGGGCATGACGGGCGGCGAGGAGAACCGTGACTCCGAGCTGATGCGGGAGTGGTTCGACGCGACGGGGGCAGTGGTGATGGGCCGCACGATGTACGACACGGGGGCGGACTTCTGGGGCGAGGACCCGCCGTTCCGCACCCCCGTCTTCGTCCTCACCCACCGCCCTCGCCCCACCCTGGTCAAGCAGGGCGGCACGACCTTCACCTTCGTCACGGACGGCATCGACAGCGCGCTCGCCCAGGCCAGGGAGGCCGCCGGGGACAGGAACGTGGACATCGCGGGCGGCGCGAGGACGGTACGGCAGTACCTGCGGGAGGGGCTCATCGACGAGCTGCAGCTGCATGTGGTGCCGGCGCTGCTGGGGGACGGGCTGCGGCTGTTCGAGGGGGTGGGGGCGGGCCGCCTCGAACAGGTGAGGGCGGAGGCCACGCCTCTGGCGACCCACCTGAAGTACCGCATCGTGAAGTGACCTGTCTGCACCGGGACTCGGTTCAGCCCTCCAGGCGGCTCAGCGCCTCCATGGCCTCGCGCTCGATGCGTGACAGTTCGAGAAGGGCGGTGCCCGCCTGTACGAGGAACTGCTCATCCCCCGACTCACCGGCCTCGCTGATCAGCGCCGCGACCTCGGTCCACAGGGCGGCCGCCTCGGCGTACAGCCGGTGCCCGGTGCGCAGGTGATCACTGTCGACGAACTCGGCACACTCCGCGAGGAAGTCACGGTAGAGATTGCGGAACAGGGCGCCGCCCGTACCGGCCTTCTCCATCAGGAGGGCGGCCTGCGGCAGGTCCCGCCGCGGGTCGTCGGCCCGCTGGAGCCAGGTGAGCACCAGCTTGCCGCTCTTCTCGATGCCGCGGTGACCCAGGTTGGCGATGGGTGGGTTGAGGAAGGCCTCCGCGCAGCCGGTGATGGCGGGAACGACCGCTTCGTGAAGGGAGGACAGCCCGTGGGGAGCGGTGAGGGTGAAGGACCGGTGCTTGGCGGTCATGGGCCCACGCGCGGCCCTGGCCTCGGCCAGACTCGTCAGACTGGTGGAGACGGCACCCCCCTGCTGCTCGGTGTCCACGAGATGGGCGACCCGGTCGTCATAGCCGTACATGGCGACGACATGCCCCCCGAAATGCACCTTCGCCGTGAAGTAGTCCAGGTGATAGCTGTCGAGCTGCAGCCCGAGGGGCCGACCGGCGCCGATCGCCTCCACTACGTCGGCCCACGCCTTGCGGGGCGAGGCGGTCTCCCGTACGGCGAGCTCCAGGCCCAGTGCGTCCGCCAGGTTCCGCGTCAGCTCGAACGGCTTGACCCGCCCCCCGAGGAAGGGGAAGTCCATCCTCCTGCTGTCCCAGTAGATGAAGGACAGGCCACGGCCGAGCCCGAAGAGCATGGGTTCGGAGAGATCGATGCGCTGGTGGCGGAGGAGTACGCCGAGGGTGGTGGTTTCGCAGTGGTGGGTGGCGCGGACATCGATGCCGTCTACGGCGGTCACTCGATGCCCTCCTGGTCGGGAGCTTGGTTCCGTTCATCATCGCCGCGATGACGCCGCTCACCGCTCACCGCTCATCGATTTCTCGCTTCAGCCGTTCCGTGAGATCGATGCCTTCCCGCACAGCCGTGTCGATCACGGTCGTCTGCTTCTTCAAGTTCTCTTGTTTACGCGGAGTCAACGCAGCCCATGCCTACTGCGAGGTGAACCTCAGAGCGTCGGCTCAACGGGGAAGGGAAGGGGCAAGTTGACGCTCGCCAGGAACTTGGCCCAGGCTCCCGCTGATATGACGAGGTACCGGCGCTCAGGTGCCTTGGAATCCCGTACGAGGATTTTGGGCTGAACGACGGCGGCTTCCACGCACTCGGTCCCGCTGCCTCCGCTGTAGGAGGACTTGAACCACTCGTGCGTCGGTGCCTTCGTCATCAAAGCTCCTTGCTTATACGGCGGATGACCGCCGTCGAGGACTCAAGGTCGAGCGCCTGTGCGCTGAGGTACTCGAACGCCAATCTATATCGCTCCAGTTCGCGTTGCTTCTCCATGAAGAGGCCGCCTCCGAGCAAGTCCACGTACACCACGTCGAGTTCAGGCGTGGGTCCCCTTAGGACGGCAAAGCTGCCCACGGAAGCCGCGTGCGCACCCGACGAGAAGGGGAGTACCTGGACGGTGACGTGTGGTCGTTGCGCCATGGTGAGTAGGTGCTGGAGCTGGTCCTGCATGACCTCGCAGCCCCCAACTCTGCGCCGCAGTGCCGCCTCATCGATGACACACCACAGCAGCGGGGGTTCCTTCCGTTCGAGGAGCTCCTGCCTCTTCATGCGGATGTCGACCATGTGCTGAACTTCGCGCTCGGGGCACTGCACTTCCGAAGCCCGGTGGACGGCTTCCGCGTAGGCGCGGGTCTGCAGGAGACCGGGGATGTACATGCAGGCGTAGTGGTCTTCGCGTACGACCTCGTCCTCAAGCGTGAGCATGAGGTTCATCGACTCGGGGATGGGGTCGTCGAGTGAGCGCCACCAGCCCTGGATCTTGGCGCCTTTCGCGAGTTCTACGAGGGCAAGACGTTCCTCGTCGGAGGCGTCGTACTCACGGCAGAGGGCGTCAACGGCCGGCCACTTGACGGTGCCCTCCTTCGTTTCGTAGCGGCTCAGGGTCGCCTTCGAGATGCCGACGCGGGCGCCTGCCTCTTCGAGGGTCAACCCCTTTCGCTCGCGGAGACGACGGAGGTCGGCGCCGAGTTGGCGCCTTCGTGTCGTGGGTCCAACTGCCATTCCTGCGGCCCTTCGTGTCGATCTAGCAGATCGTCCTGGTTATCCCAAGGAGACGGCAAGGTGGCGTGCGCCGGGGGCGCTCGTGGTCTGCCTGCACCACCAGAGGTACGAGATGAGAGTTCCATTTTGAGAGTTCCGGTGCAACTCTCTGTATGCGGACAGTTGCGCCCCGCAACTCAACCCAGACCAATGAGGTGTTGATGGATGGACTGCATCGCTGGTGTCCCGAGGAAGCCCTGGAGTCTCCCCTTCACTGCGGATCCGCAGGAGGTCGCGGCGCTCCGGCGGATCATGCGGCTTCACTTGGGGCTGTGGGGCCTTCATGGTGTCGTCGATGCCGCTCAGCTCTGTGTGAGCAAGCTCGTGTCGAACGTCATCAGGCACGTGGGCGCCGGTACGCCCGCCACCCTTGTGGTGTCCATGAGCGGACCTCGGCTACGGATTGAGGTCCACGACTCCGACACCCGCGCCCTGCCGGTGCTCCTCGATGCCGGACTGGATGCTGAGTCCGGTAGGGGCATGTCGCTGGTCAGTGCTGTTACTGACCGTTGGGGCGTTCAGCTTCGGGCCGACCAGAAGGTGACGTGGTGTGAGCTGCCGACAGGGTTGCCCTCAGCCGAGGGGCACTCCGGGGGCGCTCGTGTGAATCGGGCGGAGGCCTTGCTGAGCGATTACGGCTGCCAGCATGCGCACCCGGGGCGGGCCAGGGACAGAGTGATCGCACTGGTCGAGGAAGCAGCAATCGATGTCGTTGTCGATGTCTTGCATTGGCTGAGGGCTCATGGGCACGACGCCGACGAGGCCCTTGATCGTGCACAGACGCGCTTTGAGGCTGAGGCTGAGTAGCTGACGGAGGACTACCGGCGCCCGCACCGATAGTCCTCCGGCTCAGCCCCTTACCCGCTCAGGAGGCCAGGGCAGGACAATCCGTGCAGCGGAAGCCAAAAGCGCTGCCCGATGTCGTTGTGCCTGCGCCGAACTCAGAGAAACCGCCGCTGTCATTTTGGTACACGATGCCAATCCCGTGTTCAGCGAGCAGATCACGGAGATCTTCGCGGGGGAGCGTCGGTGTGAGCACCATCAGATGGAGGGGCTGGTCGTGGCTGAGACGTCTCAAATAGCGTCGCGCATGGAGGAGTTGAGCTAGAGCTTGAGTGATGGACTCGCTAGCTGCACTACCTGTCGGCTCATACAGGGTGTTGTTCGTCTGGTTGTAGAGGTCGAATACAAGTTGAGACGTCGAGTTGCGCATCGACAGCTCCAACTGAACGATCGTTTCCCCGGCGGCAGCCTCCCGATCCTCGAAGGCATCTGCCAGATCATCTCGGGTCGCCATCCCCACCTGGTCGCCGCTGATCGGCTGCTGTTGGCGCCTTTGTCGTCGGTAGGCCCGGGCGAGACGACCTGCGGTCCGATGTAACCGAAATCTGGAAGTGGGCGCTGGCTGGAGCGTGTCAGAAGCCTCCCGGATACAAGGGCCGATGGGGCGCAGCCGGAAGACAATGACATTGCGGTCGTGACCTAGTTCGTCTTTGGCTTCCCGTATCTCGAACGGGTTGCGATCGTCAACCTTGAACTGGCCTATGTACCTGTGTGTTCGTGTGTCGCTTCCCGGAACTTTCCCCACGGCAACAAATAAATGTAGAGTACGCCCCTTGGTGGCATGCTCCAGAATCGCGGCATTTCCGCCACTGAGGGTCTGGTTGCCGCGCTTACCGGCTCCGGTGTAGGTGAATACGGGGCCTATGTCATCATCTTCGGCGAGCCATCCGTCACGGTATCCGTAACGCTCGCCAACCTTGCTGTCGGAGAATAAGAGGACGTTTCTCTTCTCCTTCGCCGGACAGATTCCTGCATAACCACTGCCGCCAAGTACGGGATGGATGTCTGCGCGAGTGAGGACGTCACCGGGTTGAAACCCGGGTGTGGGAGTTGCCATGGGTCGAGGTTAATAGCTTCAGCGGTCACAGAGTGCAGGAAGTGGCTCAGTCTGGCGGGAGGGGCGTTGTGATAGCTCTGGGATCCAGCGAGGATGGTGCGATGAGTGATGCTACGGGGACGGTCATCTCGGGCGTTATCGCTTTCGCGGCTGCGGTGATCGGGGCTGTGATCGCTGGACGGTACGCCAAACGTGGAGCGGAAGCGGGCGGGCGTAAGGCGGTTGAGGCAGCGCTAGCGCAGGTACATGGCCAGGCGGCAGCGGAGCACTGGCAATGGGTGCGCAGCCAGAGACATCAGTCCTTTGCTGCCCTCCTTGCGGCTTATGCCGCCCTTGACGAAGTGCTTGCCCGTATCGCACCTGGGGTGCGCATTGGGACTGGGTTTGATGAGGCGACAGGGCGAGAGGTGCGCGAGCGTGCACTCGAAATGCAGGCTAAAACCAGCCAATTGGCACTATGGGGTCCAATTGAGGCAAACTCTTTGGCTTACGCCATCATGGGAAAGTCGGTGGCGGCCGTGCGTGCCTTGCTGCACATCGAGAGTGTGAGTGCGCCTAGCCCTAGCGTTGATTGGTCCAGTTTTGAGCGTGCTAGGGATGAGATGGTGCAAGCGCACGCAACCTTCCTTCAGCGGGCTGGTGAGATTATTCGCGATCCCCGGCAGCCGGTCGGGTAGTGGCCTCGTGCTGCTAGTGGAAGCAGAGATGACCTTCCTAACCCGCAGCGATAGCCGAGTACGACCAGACGTCCGCAGGCAACTCATGATGTAGCTGCCAGGTGATCGCCATCGGTTTGCTGCCCTCATGCCGGACGTAGGTCGCAGGCCCGAGCAGCATCCACGGTTGGGCTTTGCCGATGTCGGTGTCTTTGTAACGCCGCATGAACAGCAGCACGTGGCTGCCGCGTTGGACATGCTCTCGGTAGCGCAGACCAGTGGGGGAGGTCTCTGCGGTGGTGCTCTGGGACTCCCAGTGAAAGAGCGAGGGGCTCAGCGCGTAATCCTTGTACCTGACCGTGGGGGAGAAGTCCTTCTCGTTCTTCTCGAGCGTGATCAGTAGTGCGTCCGTCTGGTTTGGCTGGTCCCACAGGACGCCCTGCGCGAAGGAGCCAGGCATCTGCCCGTTGAGGCGAGCGACACCAAGCGCGGCCAGGATCTCCGAGCGGTTGTACGCGCTGTGGATCTTCAGAGGAATATGCGTGTGTGGGCCTTCCAAGGGGATGGGGAAGTGATCGGCTTGGCCCATTACGTAGCTGAGGACCTGGCGCAGTTCGCTACGAAGGGATCGCTGTTCGCGGAGTGATTCCAGGCCTTGCGTGTAGGAGTCGAATCCACCGGCCTTGTCCCAGAGGTTGAAGAAGAGCATGCGCGCATACGTCTTGTCTCTTGGATTCAAATCCTCGTACGTAGGGGCGTTATCGTTCAGCAGGCGAGTATATGCCTCGGCGCGCTCTAGGTCGTCGACATGGAGGAACGCATGCACGCGCTTCAGTAGGTCTTCCTCGCCGGGCTGTTCAGGTAGCTCAGCCAGGCCGGCGCGGCGCAGGACGGATGTCCACGAGTTACTTGACTTGTACAACTCCTTGATCTCGCGTCGGCTCTCCCTGAGGTAGTCCGCCAGGCGCGGTGTACTGAAGGCCCTGGCTTCTTTAGCTAGGGTCTGAACGGTTGCCTTGATCTGGGCGCGGATGTTGTCCAGCACGATGTCCTTGGATTTACCTTCAAGGATGATCTGGCAACCGGACGGCAGCAGGGGAAAGTCATGCTCAGCGTGTTCAAGGAGGCGATTGCGCGACAGGTTGGTCATCGCCCGGAACTGCTCCTCGAATCGGAACTCCGCACGATGCTGACCAATGAAGTCGAGCACCGTGAGTACCGGCTTGTCCGGCGTGCGGCGCAGTCCCCTGCCGAGTTGTTGGAGGAAGACGGTGGCGCTGTTCGTCGGCCGGAGCAGCAGCAACGTATCGACGTCGGGGATGTCCAAGCCTTCGTTGAACAGGTCTACGGAGAAGATCACCTGGAGCTCTCCAGCCTTGAGTTCGGCGAGGATCCGCTCGCGAATCTCGGGCTTGGACTCGCTGTCCAAGGCTGCAGCCTTAATTCCCGCTTCTTGGAAGCATTTCGCCATGAAATGAGCATGCTTCCGGGTAACGCAAAAGCCGAGGGCCCGCATGTTCGTCGGGTCGGAGACCTTGTCTCGTACCTGTTTGATGACGATACGAGCCCTGGCATGGTCGGCGGAGAACAAATCACCGAGTTGGCTTTGATCGTATGTGCCCGAACGCCAGTTGAGGCGGGTGAGGTCCGTGCCGTCGGGCACACCGAAGTAGTGGAACGGGCACAGAAGATCGTTATCTAGCGCCTCCCATAGCCGCATCTCGGCAGCGATCCTGCCCTCGAAGAACTCGTCCTGTACATTGAGCCCATCGGCCCGTTCGGGAGTGGCGGTCAGGCCGAGAAGCTGCTTCGGCTTGAAATGGTTGAGAACACGGCGATATGTCGTAGCCGTAGCGTGATGGAACTCGTCGACGACGATGATGTCGAAGTGTTCCGGAGTGAATTGTTCGAGCCGCTGGCCGGTAAGCGACTGGACGCTGGCAAAAACGTGCTGCCAGTCGCGCGGTAGCTCGCCGCTGAAGAGTGGCTCACCGAAGGACGCGTCGTCGAGCACTTCGCGATACTTGCGCAGTGACTGGTTCAGGATCTCCTTACGGTGTGCCACGAAGAGCAACCGCGGGTACTTCTTGCCGCCCCACTGTTTGTGCAGGCTGCGGTAGTCAAGGGCGGCCATGACGGTCTTGCCGGTACCGGTAGCGGCTACCAACAGGTTGTGAGAGTGACCGCGGACCTCCCGCTCGACGCGCAGGCGCTCCAGCATGTCGGCCTGGTGCGGGTAGGGCCGAACCTCAAGGCCGGAGAGGCTGATCTTTGAGTCCTGGGGAGACGTTGAGCTACCGGCCACGCCCAACGCTTCGTCCAACTTGAGGGCGTCGCGAGCTGGATCGTACGTCTCAAAAGCGATGTCGTTCCAGTAGGAGTCAAAGCTGGCCTCGAACTTGTTCAATACAGCCGGTGTCGCCACGGATGACAGGCGTACGTTCCACTCTAGGCCGTCGAGAAGTGCTGCCTTGGAGAGGTTGGAACTGCCTACATACGCGGTATCGAAGCCGCTGTTGCGGCGAAACAGCCAGGCCTTGGCATGGAGGCGGGTTGAGCGGGTCTCGTAGTTGACCTTTACCTCGGCGCCGAAATCTTGGACAAGACGGTCCAGGGCGTGCCGGTCGGTAGCGCCCATGTACGTCGTGGTGATGACGCGAATGGGTACGCCGCGATGGGCGGCTTCACGAAGTGAACTCTCCAAAACGCGGATGCCATACCACTTGACGAACGCGCACAGCAGGTCGATGCGGTCGGCCGTGGCCAGCTCTGCGCGCAACTCGGCGCCGAGGTTGGGGTCGTCCGGGGCGTTGGTGATCAACGCGGTTTCAGAGAGGGGCGTCAACGGGCGAATCGCGTAGACACCGGGGGCTTCCTGCTCCGCGAGGGCGAGCAACTGTCGGGGGCCGTCGATGATGGCGCTGCTGCGTGCACTCTCGTTCAGTTCGGGCGCGCTACGTGTCAGCGATTGCAGGATCTCGTTGGCGACGGCTACCTGCTCCTGCTGCGGCAGTTGAGCCAACCGGCGGCCGATGGTTTCGCCGATATACCTAGCCAGCACGTGTGGGGTGGACTCTGCGGTGACCTCTGCGTCGATGGCTTTCCAGCCTGCAGCTTCGAGTCCCTGTATCTGGTCGTGCAACGCCTGAGTGACCAGCCGTTCGTGGACGCCAGCCCTGAGGTCACCCGATTCCGTCACGACCGCTCCCTCGTTCCCTCGCGCCGATGTGGATCTGTTCTAACAGCAGTCACTGACAATCGAAGGCGTTGTGTCGAAAAGTGATCGTTTTCAAGCCGTGGTTGCCGTAGATGCCACCCGCTTCCTTGCAGTGTCGTGCTTCCACGGCCTGCCTCAAGGGCGCTCCAGCACGGGGGAGAAGGGAGGCGCAGTCCTGGTTCGATGGTGCGCCGAGTTTGTCTGGCGGCTGACGGCCGGTGGGGGCGCGGGTGTGGATCGCGTGGGCTGAAGAGTGCGCCCCAGGGGCGTGATCTCCTGTGCAGTGTCCTGCCGAGGTCGGTTCGGCGGGTCCGATGGCCTCCGGCCGAAGCCCTGGGTGGCTGCCCGCCGCGGATATCTTGTCCGCCATGACTCAGATCCTGAGAAGCGGTCAGCATCACGAGCCCCTGGTCGGCAAGGTCGTCGTCGTGACCGGCGCGGCCCGGGGGCAAGGGGCCGCCGAGGTTGCCGCGTTGGGGCGGGCCGGGGCCACGGTGGTGGGGGCTGATGTGCGGCCGGAGGGCAGTGAGTGCCGGCGGCTTGATGTCAGTAGTGAGGCCGACTGGGCTGAGTTCGCCGCTGAGCTCAAGGAGACGTACGGCCACGTGCATGGGCTGGTCAACAACGCCGGGATCATTCAGCGGGATCGGATCGACAGTGTTCGGGCCGAGGACTTCGCGCAGGTGCAGGCCGTGAATACGGTTGGGCCGTTGCTGGGGATTCAGTACCTCGCGCCGCTCATGCCGCCCGGGTCGTCCATCGTGAACGTCGGGTCGTCTGCTGCGCTCACCGGGTACTACCCCGTTGCGTACACCGCCAGCAAGTGGGCTCTGCGCGGGGTGTCCAAGGTTGCCGCGATGGAGCTGGGGCCTCGGGGGATTCGGGTCAATACCGTGCATCCCGGGTACATCGAGACCGAGATGACCGCCGGGGCCACGGAGGCTTTCCGGAACGCGATGCTCGGGGAGACGCCGTTGGGGCGGAGCGGGAGCGTTGATGACATCGCTCCGCTTGTGGTGTTTCTGATCTCCGATCAGTCCTCGTTCATCACGGGGGCGGAGATTCCCGTCGACGGCGGGCTCAGCGCGCACGGCGGGGTCAAGTCCATCTCGGATGCGATGCGGGCCGACTGAGGGGGCTTGCTCGCGGTCCCGTCTCCTGCCTTGTTGCCGTCGGACTGCCCGCCTCTCCGGTGTGATGCCGGGCGCCTTGATGCATGGCGCCCGGCACCGGATTGCCGACGCGTGGTGCTGTCGGACTGGTTACCTGACGTCGACGAAGTCGCCGGGTGCCGTCGCCGCGGCGGTGGTCGGCGTGCCGGCGAAGACGTAGCGGTAGTAACCGTCGACCGTGGCCTTGGTGGTGGTCTCCAGGACGCCGGTGCTGTTCGTCTTGACGGTCTTGAGCGTGGTGTAGGTGTTGCTGCCCTTCTTGCGGAACTGAAGCTTCGCGGGCTGGGACACATAGCCCGCGAACTTGCCCGTCTGCCAGTTCGCGCGGGCGAGCTTGCCCGTGACCGTGATGGTCTTGCCCTTCTTGACCGGCTCGGGTGTGGCGTTGGCGGTCAGCGTGGAGGCCTTCTTGATCGAGACGGTGGCGACGTCGTCGTTGTAGCTGGCGTTCGCGTACAGGTCCCAGCCACCCAGGAACAGCTTCCAGATCCCGGCCACACCGTTGTCCTTCATGTCGGTGGCGGGGTGGATGTTGAAGACGGCCTTGCAGGTGTACGTGCCCTGGGTCGCCGTCTCCGTGCAGTTGGGGTCGTCGTCCGTCCCCAGACCGCCGGTGATGCCCTCCGTGGTCGAACTGTCGGTGCCCTGCCACAGGAAGGCCTCGGTGACGGCGACGCCGCTCTCGTCCTTGGCGGTGTAGGTGACGGTGACGGTCTTCGTGCCGGTGGTGCCGAGGACGATGTCCTTGCCCCCGTTGATGACCGCGCCCGAGAACTTCATGTTCCCCAGCGAGTCCCTCGGCTGAACGGACTGCGAGGTGAAGGAACTGAGCTTCGCCTCCGCACCCGGCCGTACCGCCGCCTGGGCGGCCACCGGAAGAGCGAGCGCGGACAGGACGACGGCGCCGGAGATGGCGGCGGCCGCAACGCGTATACGCATGAATCCCCCACGGGAAAGTGAGAGGCCCGCCCAAGTCCCCCCTTGGCCAGGCCTGTTGATCTCCGCATCATATGGACACGCTTCACAGCCAGTGAAGATCCTTTGGGTAAATAGTGTGTCTTTCCCGGCGCGTGGGGGTGGTGGTCCGGTTGGCCGGCAGCTGCTCAATCGCCGATGCGATTCTGCGGCTTCGCGTGCAGGGGCGGTGAAGCACTTCTCGCCCGTGTGTCCTTGCCGACGGCGAGGTCGCGCCGGTTTGTCGCCATCGGGTAGGGATTTCGTGAAAAGGCGGGTGGCCGTTCTGTGGCAGGCGGAGCATTCCGGTGCACGTGTCATGTACCGGATCGACGACGTCGCACCACGGGAGTTGCGGATGAAGCGTTTACGGAGAACACAGCTGCTCGGCCTCGGCGTCATGGCGCTGATGCTCGGGCTGGTCGCCGCTCCGACCGCGCAGGCGGCGCCGACCGGTGCGACAACTGCCGCCGCTCCCGCGGCCGTTGAGTGCAGCGGCAGCTGGGACGGCAAGAACTACTGGGCCAAGAGTCCTTCAGGGAGCAGCGGGGGTGGCTACGCGCGCACCTACTGGAACGCCTCGACCAAGCAGAACTGCGCGAAGTTCTTCTCCAGCCCCTACGACGGGCAGGCGTCCAACATCACGCTGTATCTCTTCGACGAGAGCGGCGACTACTCCTCCGACCCGCCGCAGGAGCATCCGGCGAACTACCACTACTACGCCGGGCCGCTCTACACCTGGTTCGACGCGACCAACAGGTGCATCCACCTGGGCGGGTCACTGGTCCGGGGTGGTGTGAAGTACACCCTCAGCACCCCTGACATCCGGTGCGGCTGATCCAGCGGCGTTGAACCGTCCAACGGCACCGAGCCCTTCATGGGTGCCGTCGGGCCGCCCGCTTCTTGTGAGCGGGCGGCCCGGAAGGACGGGGCCCAGGCGAGTTCAGGGTCGGTCGCTCGTCATGTCGGCCGGGATCGGGGGCGCGCCCTTCGCGTCTCGCCCGCGCGCCGGGTGAGTCGGCGGCTTGAGGCCGGAGGAGGTGGATTGTCAGTGGGCGTCGCCATGATGGACCCGTGGATGATCTCGCTGCGCTGCGGCAGGAGTTCTCGGGGGCCGAGGACGCGTTTCTTGTGATCGTGATTCGGGATCACCGGTGGGACAAGGGGGCCTTCTCCCGGCTGGAGCGGGCGATGCGGGGCGTGTGTGAGGCGTACGAGGAGTGTGGTCGGCAGGACTTGCCGCGGTGGCTGGTGGAAGGGTTCTGGCTGTGTGCCGACTGGCTTCCTGATCAGACGGAGCATCCCCGGTTTCCCAGGCCGGAACCGCCGGCGTATTACGAGGCGGCTCTGACGAGGTTGCGCGATCTTCAGTACTGGCTCGTGACGGGAGAGTCGCCGTACCTGCCCGGCAGCGCGGTGGCAGAGCTGTAGGACCACTCCGAGCCGGCGAAAACAGCAGGGGCCGAGTTGGATTTCCTCGGCCCCCTCACCGCGTCACTCCCCGTGACACTCCCCATACCCCCGCCCCGACCCGCACCAGCAAGCCGTCCCCCGCTGCGGCGGCCACTCCACCGCGCGGCCCCGTGCCGCCAGAGTTGTCGCGTACTGGGGGAGCAGGGAGGTCTCCGCAGGGGACATGCCCTCCGAGGCGGCGAAGGCCTCGTACGACGGGACCGTGCCCGACACGATGCCCAGGTTCGCCGTGCCGGAGGCGGCGAGCTCGCGCAGGGACGCCTCTATGGTCGCCAGGTGCTCCTCGTGGGAGGGGTACTCCGAGGACAACGAAGGGTACGCGCTCAGCAGTTCCGTCAGTTCGGGGGCGGACCAGTGCAGGACCGCCACCGGGAAGGGGCGGGACAACGCCGCCCGGAACGTGCCGAGTTCGGCGCGCAGGCGGGAGATCTCCGCCTCCAGCTCCGCCGGGTTCTCCGAGCCGAGGGACCAGACGCGCTTCGGGTCGTGCAGTTCGTCCAGGGAGACCGGGGAGACGTGGAGGGTGTCCGCCAGGACGTCCCAGTCGTCGTGGGCCAGGCCCAGCATGCGGCGGACGCGGTGGCGGCCGAAGAGGAGGGGATGGGCGGAGTACGGGGGCTCCGCATCGTCCGTCAGGAGGACTCTCGCGCCCTCCGTGAACGTCTCCTGCGCCTGCTCCAGCTCGTCGTGGGACTCCAGGGCCTCCGCGACGATCACCCAGGGGGCCGGGTCCCGGGGGGCCGCCACGCGGACGCCCTCGATGATCGCGCGGGCCTCGGCCTCGTGGCCGTACTCCCAGAGGTTCGCGGCCTTCAGGGCACGGACGAGAAACGGGTTGTCCAAGCCCTCCTGCGCGGCCAGCAGGCGGTCGTAGAGGGAGGACGCGGCGGGGCGGTCGCCGGCCAGCTCCAGATGGGCCGCGGCCTGCACGAGCAGGGCTTCGGCGTCCTCGGGATACCGGTCGGCGGTCCGCTCCAGGCGCGCCGCTTCGGCGTTGTGGTCGACGTTCTCGGCAGGCGTGTCGGGGCGCATGGGTGACACCGTACTGCCGATCAGTGACAAAGAAGAGGGAGGTGCAGGCCAGGGCCCGGTTAACAGGAGAAGAGCCCCGGGCCCGGCCCGCACCCCCCGCCCCTTCACGTGTCACCTCAGATCGTCACGCCGTCGATCTGCAGCGTCTGCACCGCCTTCGCCGCGAACGGCACCGCCACCGACTTCCCGCTCAGGAAGGTGTTGGAGTACGAGGCGTACTTGTCGCCACCCGTCGTCACCGTGTTCCAGCGCGGGACCAGGCCGCCGGAGCCGCCCGTCACCGTCGTGAACTTCGACAGGTCGAAGGTCAGGGTCTGGGCCGAGGTGGAGGTGTTCAGGGCCACGATGACCAGGCGCTTGGCCGAGGAGTCGTAGGCCGCGACCGCGTTGCTCACGCCCGTGTCGATGATCTTCATGCCGGGGCGGATGTGGCGGCTGAACTGGGCGAGCACGTAGTACTTCGTCTCGATCGCGCCGGCCTGAAGGGTACTGGCGTCGTACTTGATCACTCCCCAGCCCGCCGTCGGGTCCATGACCTGCCAGTAGACCCAGGCCGTGGGGTGCAGCCAGCGGAAGTCGTAGAGGAGGTTGAAGGCCGTGGTGTAGCCGGTGCCGTCGCTGTCGCCGGTCTCGGAGTTCCACAGCTTCTTGCCGGCCGTCGTGACCACGTCGGTGTAGAGGAGGTCCCGGCGGCCGTTCGAGCCCTGGTAGCCGTGCACGTTGACCTGGTTGACGTACCCCTTCGTCGTCGAGCTGAAGGAGTTCCAGGTGGTGCGGGCGAGGTCGTAGCTGGTCTCGTCCGAGGCCGAGATCTTCACCCCGGTCAGGCCGCGGTTGTTCAACTCGCTGCGCAGGTACGGCAGTACGGCCGACTGGACCGACGCGTCCATGTGGCAGCCCTCCTGCGTGCCGGTCGCCGTCCACCAGGACGAGGAGGGCTCGTTGAAGGCGTCCACCGTCGAGAAGTTCACACCCCAGTTGTTCTTGGCGTACAGGGCGGTCGCGGCGAGGTGGGAGGCGTGCTGGCGGTAGTTCCAGGTCTGGAGGTTGTTGCCGCCGCCGGAGGCGCCGGAGGGGTTGTGGTTCTGGCACATCCACCACATAGGCGAGTTGGCGAACAGCTCGCTGACAGCCCCTCGCTGCGTCGCCTTCACCAGCATCGCCCGCTGGTTGGCGTCCGCCGTCCAGTCCCAGGCCGAGGACGTCGGGTCCTCGTTGTTCCAGTCCTGCCAGTAGCCCTCGATCTGCTTGAAGGCGGGGATGTTCGGCGAGGCGGTCATCGACGTGCCGCCCACGGAGTTCCAGCTGGACGCGCCCAGGTTGTAGCGGGCGATGTTCAGGCCGAGGCCGGGGAGCGAAGTGCCGTTGTAGGAAGTCGACTTGGTGGTGAAGAAGATGTCGGCGAAGTCGTCCCGGGCGCCGAACACGTTGGCCCACCAGGCCAGCGAGGTGCCCCAGCCCTCCCAGGTGCCGTACGACGTTCCCGGGCTCACCGCGATCGTGGCGTCCGCACGGGCGGTACCGGTGGCCAGGGCGCTGCCGAGGAGGGTGCCTCCTGCGGCTGTCAGCAGCGTTCTGCGTCGGATCATGGCTACTCCGAACTCCGATGGATCGACGCGGCCGTGTGACCCGCGTCGTGGCCTGCCCCGTTCATGCCACGTCGAAGCATCGGGTGTGGCCAATGGGGTTGTCGAGAGTTCTGACAGCCCTTCTTACAACCGGTGGAGGAAGTTCGGTATACCGGACGCGCCGACGGCTTCGCCGCCTCCAGGTCTGCCGCTGCGCCGCCACCCGTCGACCGCTTCGCCGACGCCCCGTCCACCGTCCCGCCCGCTCTACGAGGCCCTCGACCCTGGTGACTTGAAGGTCCTGCCCTTATCGTGCGGGCGGCCCCGGCCGAGGAGGCGTGACCCATGCGGCAGCGCATCATGCACCACGGAGCCCGGCGTCGGCGCGAGCGTCGCCGGCGCGCGGTGTGGACCGGCGGCGAACTGCTCGTCACCGTGGGCGTCGTTCTGTTGCTGCTCGTCGTGCACCAGCTGTGGTGGACCAACCGTGAGGCCCGGGAGGGTGCTCAGCGCAGGGTCGAGGCGCTGGAACGGGAGTGGGGACGGGGTGGGGGAGGCGACGCCGGTACGGCCGCGGACTCCGGGTCCGCGCCCCCGTCCTCTGCTACGGCGGCTCCGGGATCCCGGGCCGGTCAGAACCCCGGCGCCGCCACCCCGGACTCCACCACCCCCACGCCCGACCTCTCCCAGGCGTACGCCGTCCTCAGCATCCCCCGGCTGCGCCTCCGCGTCCCCGTCGCCGAGGGGGTCGGCAAGCGGAGCGTCCTCAACAAGGGGTACGTCGGTCACTATCCCGGCACCGGGCAGCCGGGCGGCGCCGGGAACTTCGCGCTCGCCGGGCACCGCAACACCCACGGCGAGCCCTTCCGGTACATCAACAGGCTCGCGCCGGGGGACACCGTCCGGGTGGAGACGCGGAGCGCGGTCTACACGTACGCCGTGGACAGGACCCTGCGCCAGACCTCGGCCCGCGACTCGGGAGTGATCGGTCCGATCCCGCGCTCGACGGCCCATCCCGCCCACGGCTACACCACGCCCGGTCACTACATCACCCTCACCACGTGCACCCCGGAGTACACGTCCCGGTACCGGCTGGTGGTGTGGGGCAAGCTCGTCTCGACACGCCCGCGTTGACGGCGTCACCGCTCCGACGATCCCGGCACGCGGGAGCGTTGACCGCGTCACCGCGCCGGAACTCCGACTGCCGAGGGTGTGGATGGCGTCTCTTCTCTCGCAGTCTGACCACGCGGCGGTGTTGCAGGCGTCACCGCTCCGGCCCTCGGACTGCCCGTCGGCGTCGATGGCGTTCACCGCTCCCGCAGTCCTGGTAGGCGGCGGTGGTGACGGTGTCTCTGCTCTCGCGGTTCCAGGGGCGGCGTTGCTGGCGTCAGCGCTCCGACAGCCCGACCACGCAGGAGCGTTGACCACGTCACCGCTCCGACAGCCCGACCACGCGGCGGCGTTCCCGGCGTCACCGCTCCGGCACTCGGACTGCCCGCCGGCGTAGACGGCGTTCGCCGCTCCCGCAGTCCCGGTACGCGGCGGGTGTTGGCGGCGTCTCTGCTCTCGCGGTTCCAGCGGCGGCGCTGCCGGCGTCAGCGCTCCGACAGTCCACCGCGCGGGAGGGTTGACCGCGTCAGCGCTCCGACAGTCCACCGCGCGGGAGGGTTGACCGCGTCACCGCTCCGACAGCCCGACCACGCGGCGGCGTTCCCGGCGTCACCGCTCCGGCACTCGGACTGCCCGCCGGCGTGGACGGCCTTCACCGCTCCCGCAGTCCCACCACGCTCGCCGCCGCCACCAGTGCCAGTCCCGCCGACACCAGCATCGCGATGTCCGCGCCGTGGGCGAGGCCGCCGCCGGAGGAGGTGGCGATCGCGATGGTCAGGGCGACTCCGGCGCAGGAGCCGATGTAACGGAAGGTCTGCTGGGCGCCCGAGCCCATCGCCGCCCGCGCGGCCGGGACGGACTCCACGGCCAGCAGCGGGAGCGCCGCGTTCAGCAGGCCGCTGCCGATGCCGGCCACCACGAGGCCGGGGAGCAGCCGTACCCAGGAACCGGCGTCGAGCGAGCCCAGCATGGTCAGGACGCCCGCCGCGTGCAGCAGGAAGCCGATCGCGAGCTGCCAGCGCGGCGGCACCCGGCCGGCCAGGCGCCGGACCTGGAGGGCGACCACGAAGGACAGGCCGGACCAGAGGAGGAAGAGCCAGGCCGTGTCCATCGCGGACAGGCCGACGGTCTGCTGGAGGAGGGCCGGGAGGAAGCTGAACAGGCCGATCACCGCGAGACCCGTGAACAGTCCGCTGGAGGACGACGCGAGGAAACGGCGGTGGCGCAGCAGGCCCAGGTCGAGCATGGGGGTGGCCGAGCGGCGTTCCACCGCGGCGAACACGGCGAGCAGGACCACGAACGCCAGCACCAACAGGCCGACCGGTGCCCGCAGCCAGCCGTCCCGGCCCAGGGTCAGCGCGGCCACCAGGGCGACCAGGGCGAGCCCGAAGGTCACCGCGCCGGCGAGATCCGGGCGGCCGCCGCGCGGGGCCCGGGACTCGGTCAGGAGCCGTGCGGACAGGGCGGCCACTAGCACGGCGGCGGCGCCGAGAACGCCGTAGGACACTCTCCAGCTCGGCATCGCGCCGCTCAGCAGGGGGCCGACCGCGATGCCGCCGCTCACGAACGCGCCCCACACGCCGGTCGCGTGCAGACGGCCCCTGGGGGAGGGGAAGGCGTGGACGATCAGGCCCAGGCTGCTCGCGAGGAGCGCCGCGCTGGCCGCGCCCTGGGCGATCCGGGCCAGCGTGAACAGCCAGGTGGACGAGGTCAGGGCGCCGAGGGCGGTGGTGAGGCCGAGGGCCAGGGTGCCCGCGACGAAGATCCGGCGGCGGCCGTAGTCGTCGGCGAGGCTCCCGGCGACCAGGAGGAGGGCGGCGAGGCCGAGCGGGGTGCCGTTCAGGAGCCAGGCCTGGGCGGACAGCGGGGTGTGCAGGTCGGCGGCGACGTCGGGGAGCGTGACCATGGGCGCGGTGTACGTCATGAGGGCCACGGCGGTCGCGGCGCTGGTCAGGGCCAGGGTCGCGGAAGGGCGCGGGGAGGCTGGGGCCGGGGCGGCCGACACCTTCGCCTCCACGAGAGTTCGTTCACTGAACCTAGTCATGGCGAGAACCGTAGCAGAGTAGGTTCGGTCATTGAACCCACAGGCGGAAAGTGGTTACAGTGGGCGCCATGGCACTGGGCAAGGACTACGCGACACAGGAATGCTCGATCGCCCGCGCGTTGGAGATCGTCGGCGAGCGCTGGACCCTGCTCGTCATCCGGGACGCCCTCTACGGCGTCCGGCGCTACAACGACTTCCTCGTCCACCTCGGCATCCCGCGCGCGGTCCTCGCCGCCCGCCTCCAGATGCTCACCGAGGAGGGGATCCTCGAGAAGCGCAGGTACCAGGACTCCCCGCCGCGCGACGAGTACGTCGTCACCGACCGCGCCATCGCCCTGTGGCCCGCCATGCGCGCCCTCGGCCGCTGGGGCCGCGAGCACTACGCCGAGACCGTGCTGCGCGTCTTCCGGCACGCCGAGTGCGGCACCGAACTCGGCTCCTACGGCGAATGTCCCGCCTGCGCGATCGTCGTACCGGTCGCGGAGGTGCTGATGGTGCCGGGCCCCGGACTCGATCCGGACCCGGCGGATCCGGTCAGCCGGGCGCTGCTCAAGCCGAAGAGGCTCTTGCAGCCGATCGCGGTCGATCAGGTATAACCGGGGGAGGACTCGCAGCGAGAGGGGGAGTGGCCGTGATGCGCGACTGGACGACACCGCGCCCCGCCGCCCTGCTGCTGTTCCTCGTCCTCGACCTCGTCCTCCTCGACGCCGGCAGCTTCTCCGCCGCCGTCGCGCTGGCCGCCACCGCGGCGGCCGGCTCCGCGCTCGCCGCCTGCTCGCTGATCGCCTCGCGCTGCGCGCCCGCCGTACCGCCCACCCGGGTCCGCACCGCCATCCGCGACCGCGCCCGCCGTACGGCCTTCCTCTCGCAACGCGACCCCGACGCCAAGGGCCGCCCCCGCCCCCGAGCGCCCGGTCACGCCCTCCCGGCGACCGCGTAGGGGCTCACTCTTCAGGGACACCCCGCGCGGGTCGTCATGCCGCCTTCTTCGCTTCCGGCACGACGAGACCCCCGGAGGGCTCACCCATGTCCGTCTTCGCTGATCTGGTCCAACACCTCGCCGACCTGCTGCACCCCCTGTTCGGCGCCACCGCGGCCGCCGCCGCGATCGTCCTGTTCACCGCTTTCGTACGACTGCTCGTGCACCCCCTGTCCCGCGCCGCCGCCCGCGGCCAGAAGGCCCGCACCAAGCTCCAGCCGAAGATCGCCGAGCTGCGCAAGCAGCACAAGGACCAGCCCGACAAGCTCCAGAAGGCGGTGCTGGCCCTGCACGCAGAGGAGAAGGTCTCACCGCTGTCCGGCTGTCTGCCCGGGCTGTTCCAGCTCCCCGCGTTCTTCCTGCTCTACCACCTCTTCTCCAACACGACGATCGGCGGGAAGGCAAACGAACTGCTCAGTCACCAACTGTTCGCCGCGCCGCTCGGCGGCCGCTGGGCGGACGCGCTCGGAGACGGCGGGATGTTCAAGGGAGCGGGGCTCGTGTACGTCTGCCTGTTCGCATTCGTGGTCGTGGTGGCGACGTTCAACTACCGCCGCACGAAGCGGATGATGGCCACGAACCCGGTCATGCCGGTGACGGACGGGCAGCCGGTGCCCGGGGCGGGCGCGATGACCAAGCTCATGCCCTTCATGTCCTTCTTCACGCTCTTCACCGTGGCGGTGGTGCCCCTGGCCGCCGCGCTGTACGTGGTGACCAGTTCGACGTGGGCCGCGGTCGAGAGGGCCGCCCTCTACCGCTGACCGGCATGGTGACGGTCCAGTACGTGAACCGGGTATTGCGGACCGGACGCTCAGCTTGGAGGATCGACCAGTCATCCGATGGCTGCACCCACCGGGTGGCGCCCCGCGATCGAGGGAGATTGTGATCATGAAGTTGCTGCGAGTCGGTACGGCGGGAACGGAGACGCCCGCGCTGCTCGACGCCGACGGGGTCCTGCGGGACCTGTCCGGTGTCGTGGACGACATCGACGGGACGCTGCTCGCCGACGACGCGGCACTCGGCCGGGTCCGCGCGGCCGCGGAGGCCGGGGACCTGCCGGCGCTGGACGCCACGGGGCTCCGCGTCGGGCCGCCGATCGCCCGGATCGGGAAGATCGTCTGCATCGGCCTGAACTACCACGACCACGCGCGCGAGACGGGAGCCGAGCCGCCCGCCGAGCCGGTGATCTTCTTCAAGGCTGCGGACACGGTGGTCGGGCCCTATGACACGGTTCTGGTCCCCCGGAAGTCGGTGAAGACCGACTGGGAGGTCGAGCTGGCGGTCGTCATCGGGCGTACGGCCCGGTATCTGTCGTCCGTCGAGGAGGGACTCGCCCACGTCGCCGGATACGCGGTGGCGCACGACGTGTCCGAGCGGGAGTTCCAGATCGAGCGCGGCGGGACGTGGGACAAGGGGAAGAACTGCGAGACCTTCAATCCCCTCGGACCGTGGCTGGTGACCGCGGACGAGGTTCCGGACCCGCAGAGCCTGTCCCTGAAGCTGTGGGTCAACGGCGAGCTGAAGCAGAACGGTACGACCGCCGAGCAGATCTTCCCCGTCGGTGAAGTGGTGCGGTACGTCAGCCAGTTCATGACGCTGTACCCCGGTGATGTGATCAACACGGGTACGCCCGCGGGGGTCGCGATGGGGGAGCCCGAGCCCAAGCCGTATCTGCGGGCCGGGGACGTGGTGGAGCTGGAGATCTCGGGGCTCGGGCGTCAGCGGCAGGAGTTCAAGGACGCGTAGACGCTCCGCTGGGGGAACCGGGAACTGCGCCTTGTTCGGCGGCTGCGGGCCGTCTGTGGCTTGTCGCGCCCACGCGGCGGAGCCGCATATTGATACAGCCCCGCGCCCCTGGTAGCTGATCTTCACGCCAGTAGCGATGCGAGGTTGCGCCAAGCCTCCCTCGTGAGGGTGTAGCGCGGGCCGCCGTCCACGATCTGCAGGGCCACGTGGTCCGCGCCCGCCTCGGTGAACTCGCCGATGCGGGCGCGGATCCGGTCGTCCGTGCCCCAGGCGAAGACCGCGTCGACCAGGCGGTCGCTGCCGCCGTCCAACAGGTCGTCCTCCGTGAAGCCGTTGCGGAGGAAGTTGTTGGTGTAGTTGGGCAGGCCCAAGTAGATGGCCAGGCAGTCGCGGGCCACGGCGCGGGCCCGCGCGGGGTCGGACTCCAGGACGACCTTCAGCTCCGGGGCCAACAGGGGCGCCTCGCCCAGGAGTTCACGGGACCGTGCCACCTGGTCCGCCGTGATCAGGTACGGGATCGAGCCGGCCGCGCGGTCCCGGGCCAGCTCGATGGTCCTCGGGCCCAGCGCGGCCAGGGCGCGGCCCTCGGCCGGGACTCCCGCCTTGTCCAGGGCGTCCAGGTAGGCCACCAGGGCCGAGTACGGGCGCCGGTACTGCTCGGCGAGCTTGGCGTGGCTGACGCCCAGGCCCAGGACGAAGCGGCCGGAGTGGGCGGCGTTCAGGTCGGTGAAGCTCGCGGCGGCGGTCTCGGGTTCATGGTCCCAGATGCTCTGGATGCTGGTGCCGACGACAATCCGGGACGTCGCATCAAGGAGCGGGGCGGCGTTGGCGGCCGAACTGCTGCCGCCCAGCCAGATCGCGCCGAACCCGAGTTCCTCCAACTCGGCGGCGGCCTCGGCGCGTTCGCCCCGCAGTGCCGGGTCTTCGCCGCGCAGGCCGCCGCCGTTCCAGATGCCGTACTTTCCGATGATCTGCTTCATGGCAGGTGCCAACGCGGGAGAACCCGGCGATCATTCCTGTTCCGCCGACGGGCTTCCGTCAACGGTCCTTGCTCAGGAACTCCTCCAGCGCCTCGACCACGAAACGGTGGTCCTGGAGCTGGGGCAGGCCCGAGACCGTCACGGTGCCGACGACGCCCACGCCCTCCACCGTGATCGGGAAGGAGCCGCCGTGCGCCGCGTACTCGTCCGGGTCCAGACGCGAGGACTCCTCGAAGGTGCTGCCCTTGGCGCGGAAGCGGGCTCCGACCAGGTAGGAGGCGGAGCCGTAGCGCTCCACGACCCGGCGCTTGCGGTCGATCCAGGCGTCGTTGTCCGGGGCGGAGCCCGGCAGAGCCGCGTGGAAGAGCTGCTGGCCGCCGCGGCGGATGTCGACGGCCACCGGGGCCTGCCGCTCCCGGGCCAGCTCCACCAGCAGGGAGCCCAGCGCCCACGCGTCCTCGTAGGTGAACTGCCGGAAGACCAGGCGGCGTTCCTGCGCCTCCAGCTCCTCCAGCGGCGGGGTGAGTTCCGGCTGGAACTTCGGGGTCAGCCCGGTGTTGTGCGTCACAGCTGCACCGCCACTCCGTCGTGGGCCGAACGGCGCGCCGCCTCCAGTACGTCGAGGGCGGCGGCCGCCTCCAGCGCGGTCACCGGGTTGGTGCCGCCCTCGGTGAGGGCCCTGGTCACGGCCGCATAGTAAGCGGGGTAGTCGCCGGGGAGGGTGGGGACGGGGCTGCCGCCGCCCGTCACGGGGGACTCTCCCGCGCCCAGCCGGCCCCACAGCGACTCGGGCTCCCGGCCCCAGCCGGCCGCGGTGCCGGGGCGCTCGCCCTCCCTCAGGGCCGCCTCCTGCGGGTCCAGGCCGTACTTCACATAGCCCGCCTTGGAGCCCAGCACCCGGAAACGGGGGCCGAGTTGGGCGGTGGTGGCGGAGACATAGAGGTGGGAGCGGACGCCGTTCGCGTGGGTGATCGCGATGAACGTGTCGTCGTCGATCTCGGCGCCCGGGCGGCGGACGTCCGCCTCGGCGTACACGGAGGCGGCGGGCCCGAAGAGGGTCAGGGCCTGGTCGACGACATGGCTGCCGAGGTCGTAGAGCAGACCTCCGATCTCTGCCGGGTCGCCGGACTCGCGCCAGCCGCCCTTGGGCTGCGGCCGCCACCGCTCGAAACGGGACTCGAAGCGCCAGACGTCGCCCAGTTCGCCCTCGTCGAGGAGGCGGCGCAGGGTCAGGAAGTCGTTGTCCCAGCGCCGGTTCTGGAAGACGGACAGGAGCAGGCCGCGCTCCTCGGCTCGGGCGGCGAGCTCGCGCGCCTCGGCCGCCGTGCCGGCGATCGGCTTGTCGACCACCACCGGGAGACCGGCCTCCAGGGCGGCGGTGGCGAGCGGGACGTGCGTCTTGTTGGGGGACGCGATGACGATCAGGTCCAGTTCGGCGGCGCGGGCGAACAGTTCGTCGGCGCCTGCGACGGTACGGACGTCCGGGAACTCGGCGCGGGCCTGTTCCTGCCGCTCGGGGTTCGAGGTGACCACCGTGTCGAGGGTGAGGCCCTCGGTGGCGGCGATCAGCGGGGCGTGGAAGACGGAGCCCGCGAGGCCGTAGCCGACGAGGCCCACGCGGAGGTCAGCAGCAGTCATGCCCTCCACTTTCGCAACGGTGTTGCCAAAGTGCAAGCGTGACGGAGAATGGCAGGCGTGAACAGGACGAACGGCGGCGTCAACCTCCCGGCCCTGCGCAGCCACAACACCGCGCTCGTGCTCGACCTGCTGCGGGGCGCGGGCACCGGGGGAATCAGCCGACTGGAACTCGCCGAGCGGACCGGGCTGACCCCGCAGGCCGTCAGCAAGATCACCGGGCGGCTGCGGGAGACGGGCCTCGCGGTGGAGGCGGGACACCGGGCCTCGACAGGCGGCAAGCCACGGACCGTCCTGCGGCTGGTGCCGGGGGCGGGCCACGCGGTCGGCATCCACCTGGACCGGGACGCGCTGCGGGCGGTGCGGGTGGATCTCGCGGGGACGGTGGTTGGCGAACGGTGCGCCGCGGTGGACCTGGGGGCGGGGGCGGAGGCCGTCGTGGGGGCGGTCGCGGGGGAGGTCGAGGCGCTGGTGAGGGGGGTGCGGGGAGAGGACGGGGCGGGAGGCGTCGGAGAGGTGGAGGCCGGTTCGACGGTGGGCACCGCCGGGTCGTCGGAACCGGGGGTCGTGTCGGCGGCGAGGGCGCGAGGGCGGAACGCGGGGGGAGTCGCCGGGGCGGAGGCGGGTTCAGCTGCGGGCGGCGCCGGGGCGGCGGTGCTCGGGTCCGATGCCAAGGGTGTTGCTGCGCGGTCGGATTCCTCGCGTCCCGCCGCCGGCGCCCTCCCCGCCCTCCTCGGCGTCGGCGTCGCCCTCCCCGGCCCCCTCGACCACACCCGGGGTGTGCTGCACCGCGTCACCGGTTTCCCCGAGTGGGACGGCTTCCCCCTGCGGGACGCGCTCGCGCGGCGGCTCGGGGTGCCCGTCGCGGTCGACAAGGACACCAACGCGGCCGCGCTCGGGCTCGCGGTCGCGGGGGAGCGCGGGTCGTTCGCGTATCTGCATCTCGGTACGGGCCTCGGTGCCGGGCTCGTCATCGGCGGGACCGTGCACCGGGGTGCGCGGACCGGGGCCGGGGAGTTCGGACACCAGGTCGTCCAGCTCGACGGGCCGCCCTGCGACTGCGGTGACCGGGGCTGCGTCGAGGCTTTGTGCCTGGCGGCGGTGGCCCGCGGCGACCTCGCCGAGGCGGCACGGGTCCTCGGCATCGCGGCCGGCAACCTCGTCGGCCTGCTCGACATCGACCTGGTCCTGCTGGGCGGCCGTACCGTCACCAGCGCCCCGGACCCGTTCCTACGAGGGGTCGAAGCCGTCCTCGACGAACGCGCCCGGCGCACCGGCGAGGAGCCGGTCCCCGTCCGCACCGCGCCCGACGAGGTCGCCGAAGGCGCGGCACAACTCGTCCTGGCCCCACTCTTCGGCCGGGCCGACGCCTGACGCACGAAACCGACGGAGGTCTTCATGCCGGGGGCATCATTCGTACGGCGCGGGGCTGGTCCTGTGGGCGGTGGGACGGGTGTGCACGGCCCCGTCGGACTGCGTTCGCGGCCCGGACGGTCTCGACCTGGGCGTCGTCCGGGCGGACGAAGAGCCTCGGGTGAGCGACCTGGTCGGGGTCCGTAATGATCGCTAAGCCCCGCCCGTACCGCTACCTGATGCTCACGCCGGAGACCCGTACAACCACGGGACTTGAAGCCGCCTGGTTTCGGCCTGCGAACGTTTCTGCCCGTGAATTTTGCGCAAGGTATTGACGCTGATCACCGGAACCTTAATATCCAGTTGCTCGATACTTCGACCCGTGTTCGCCATGTCGAACACTCTGGGCCGCACCGCACCGCCTCCGGACAGCCCCTGACGGGCCAACCGGAGCCGCTTGCTCAAGGATGACGAGGCCCTTATGCGCAGACGTAGTTTCCGTCTCAGACGCCCGTCTGCGGTGCTCGCCGCCACGGTTGCGGCTCTGGCCGCGTTCGCGGCGCTGCTCGTCGCCGGCCCGGCTCAGGCGGCCACCACCAGCGATGTGCGCGGTGTTGATTCCGGCCGGTGTCTCGATGTGTCGGGCTTCAGTCAGACCGACGGCGCGAACGTGTACATCTGGGACTGCCACGGTGGAATCAACCAGCAGTGGACGTTGACGGACAGCAGCCAGTTGACCGTGTACGGCAACAAGTGCCTGGATGCCCGGGGCGGCGCCACCACGGCCGGGACCCCGGTGCAGATCTGGACGTGCACCGGCAGTGACAACCAGCAGTGGCGGGTGAACCCCGACGGCACGATCGTCGGCGTGCGGTCCGGGCTGTGCCTGGAGGCCTCGGGCTGGGGCAAGACCAACGGCACGGAGGCGCGGCTCTGGTCGTGCCATGGCGGCGCCAACCAGAAGTGGACCGGTCTGTCAGGGGCGAACAACATGTGTGCTCTTCCGTCGACGTACCGCTGGACATCGACCGGCCCGCTGGCGGAGCCGAAGGCGGGGTGGGCCTCGCTCAAGGACTTCACCAGCGTCGTCCACAACGGCAAGCACGTCGTCTATGCCACGACGCACAACACCCTCGCCGGTGACGACGGGCGCTGGGGACTGACGACCTTCAGCCCCTTCACGAACTGGTCCGACATGGCCACCGCCACCCAGAACACGATCCCCTTCGACGGCATCGCGCCGACGCTGTTCTACTTCGCCCCGAAGAACCTCTGGGTGCTCGCCTACAACGGGGGTTGGCCCTACAGCTTCTCCTACCGCACTTCGAGCGACCCCACCAACCCCAACGGCTGGGGCCCGCAGCAGGAGCTGTTCACGGGCACCCTCCCGAAGGGGGGTCCCCTCGACGTGACCCTCATCGGCGACGACACGAACATGTACATGTTCTTCGCCAACGACGAGGGCGACATCTACCGCGCCGGCATGCCCATCGGCAACTTCCCGGGCACCTTCGGCTCGGTCACGAAGATCATGAGCGACACAGCGCTCAACCTGTTCGAGGCGCCGGAGGTCTACAAGGTCCAGGGCCAGAACCAGTACCTCATGATCGTCGAGGCCCAGAACTACACAGGGTACGGCCGCTACTTCCGCGCGTTCACGGCCACCAGCCTCGACGGCACGTGGACACCGCAGGCCGGGGCCGACACCGTGACCAACCCCTTCGCCGGCAGTGCCAACAGCGGCGCGACGGCCTGGACCAGGGACATCAGCCACGGCGATCTGGTTCGCACCAACCCCGACCAGACCAAGACCATCGACCCCTGCAATCTGCAGTTCCTCTATCAAGGGCGCGACCCCAGCACCGACGGCGGGGACTACGGCACGCTGCCGTACCGGCCGGGCGTATTGACACTGCAGCGCTAGCCGGCGTCGCAGCGAGCGATCAGGAACGGGTCGAGCACGGCCCTCCGGGGAGTCATCACGCGGTCCTGACTGCGTGGGCCGCCTCCACGCGGGGGGCCGCGTGCCGCACCGCCCGATCGGCCTCGCCAAGCCGCTCCGGCCGCGAGGCGGGACCTCGACGCCCCGAGCCGTGCGCCCCGCGTCCGCTGATCGAGGGGACTTCGCGGGTCGGACGGTGCGGCATCACACGGTGGCCGATCCCGCCCGGCATGGTCATGTGTTCATGCGACGGTATGTGCACGGCCATACGCCCGCCCTTCTCGGCCTCGCGGCGGCAGCCGCCCTGATGTCCGCTTCCCCGGCGACAGCCGGCCCGGCCCCGGCCCCCGACCCCGTCGGCCAGTCCTGCGCCCCCGCCGACCGGGCCTTCCCGCTCACCACCCGTATCCACGGCGGTCCCGCCGCTTACGAGCCCGGTGGTGGCTTCGGTACCTGGTATCTGGATCTCGTCAACACGACCCGGCACACCTGCGCCGGGATCCACCCCGTCGTCGTCCTCGTCGACAAGCGGCACGCCCTGAAGCCCGCGCAGGCCCGCCTGGAGTTCTACGACGGCCCCCGCACCCGCGCCGTCCGGTTCGAGTCCACCGACGGGGACGAACTCGTCGGGGCGTTCGGCGGTGCCGGGCTCACCGTCGGCCCCGGAAAGACCCTCACCGTGAAGGTACGGCTCGCGCTCGCCGCGGACGCCGTACCGAACGAGGTCACCGCCAACGCGGCCGTCGTCCAGCGGCACGGCGACGACGGCGACTGGGTGGGGCAGTCCAACGACTACCGCTTCGGCATCGGCTCCGTCGCGGACACGCCGTCCGACACCCCCACCACCCCCGCCACCCCCACCCCGGACGGCCTCCCCTTCACGGACGCGGCCGAGGAACTCGCCACCACCGGCCCCGCCATGGCCGCCGCCGCCCTCGCGGCCGTCGCCCTCCTCCTGGTCACCGCGGGCGCGATCCTCCGGGCCCGCGGCCGCCGCTGACCCCAGACCTTCCGGGACCTGTCCCCTGCCGGCCATTCCCCCAAGATCCGGCCACTGTCTAGGCTGGGGCCGACGCAGCACGGCGTACACGCGTACGGCAGGAGATCCCGCACATGGCAGACCGCAAGCCCATCGATTCGTGGCTCACCGACATGGACGGTGTACTCATCCACGAGGGCGTGCCCATCCCCGGCGCCGACGCCTTCCTCAAGAAGCTCCGTGAGTCCGGCAAGCCCTTCCTGGTGCTGACCAACAACTCCATCTACACCCCGCGCGACCTGCACGCCCGTCTGCGCCGCATGGGCCTGGACGTCCCGATCGAGAACATCTGGACCTCCGCCCTGGCCACCGCGCAGTTCCTGGACGACCAGCGGCCCGAGGGCACGGCGTACGTCATCGGCGAGGCGGGTCTGACCACCGCCCTGCACGACATCGGTTACATCCTCACCGACCACGAGCCGGACTACGTCGTCCTCGGCGAGACCCGTACCTACTCCTTCGAGGCCATGACCAAGGCGGTCCGGCTCATCAACGACGGCGCCCGTTTCATCTGCACCAACCCCGACGAGACCGGGCCCTCCGCCGAGGGCGCGCTGCCGGCCACCGGTGCCGTCGCCGCCCTGATCACCAAGGCGACCGGCAAGCAGCCGTACTTCGCGGGCAAGCCCAACCCGCTGATGATGCGCACCGGACTCAACACCATCGGCGCGCACTCCGAGACCAGCGCGATGATCGGCGACCGCATGGACACCGACGTCCTGGCCGGCATGGAGGCCGGCATGCAGACCTTCCTGGTGCTCACCGGCCTGACCCGGCCCGAGCAGGTCGAGGACTTCCCGTACCGGCCCTCGAAGGTCGTGGACTCGATCGCGGACCTCGTGGACCGCATCTGAGACCTGGTCCGAGATGGTCCGAGACCTGAGCCGAGACTGACCCGAACGGAGCAACGCGGCACCCCCTCGGGATGCGGGCCCGCGGCCCCCGGGGGACTCTCCAGATATCTGGAGGTTCACGATGGGTTCACTACACCTCACTCTCTGTACCGCGGCCCTGGCTGTCGCCGCCCTCGCCCCGACCGCGCAGGCGGCCCAGGCGGCGGACGGCGGCGGAGTCTCGGTGACCCCGTCGACCCCCGCTCCCGGCGCCGACCTCGCACTGCGGGTGACCGGGTGCGCGGGCAGGACGGCCACCGCCGCCTCGGCCGCGTTCGTCGCGGACGCCCGGCTGACCGGGGCCGGCGGCGGCCTCAGCGGCGAGACCCGCGTCCGCTCCTCGATCGAGCCCGGCCCCTACGACGTGCGGATCACCTGCGCCGACCTCGAGATGAAGGGCAGGATCACCGTCGCGGCGGCGAAGGGCGGCACATCCCCGTCGGCCCCGGCGACCCCGGCCGCCCCCGTCGACGCCGGCGGCGGCTGGACCGCCACCCACCTCTCCGCCATGGAGCCGCACGCCGTCACGCCCGGCACCGGGCACGCGGTGACGGGCCTGGTGCTCGCCGGGGTCGCGGCGGTGGCCGTCGTGCTGCGCCGCAGCCGCCGGAGTTGCGGGACGGACTGAGCTGCGATGTCCGACCGTTTCCTCGCCCAGGAAGGCGGCCCCGCCCACCGCGGACACGTCCTCGGGACCGGACGGCTGCTGACCGGCCTGACCTGGGCGGTGCTGCTGCTCGGGCTGTGGCTGTGGGGGGCCGACGTCACGGACGTACGGCACGGCGTGTCCGCGCCGACCACCGGTGACCTGGCCGCGGTCGGGCGCCCGCCAACGTCAGTCGAACTGCCGCCCGCCGCACGGCCCCTGACGGGAGCGCTGCCGCAGCGCCTCGACATCCCGGACCTCGGGGTGCAGGCGCCCGTGGTGGCCCGCGGTCTGGACGCCCGGGGCGCCCTCGACCCGCCGCCCTTCGACCAGCCCGGCGTCGTCGGCTGGTACGCGGCCGGCGCGAAACCCGGGGCCGCCGGGACCGCGCTGATGGTGGGACACCTCGACACCGAGACCCGGCCCGCCGTCTTCCACGGGATCAGCGCCCTGAAGCCGGGGGAGACGGTCCGGGTGATCCGTGACGACGGCAGGGTCGCCGAGTTCACCGTCGACGACGTGCGCGTCCTCACCCGCGAGGGCTTCGACGCCCACCAGGCCTACGGCCCGCGCCGGTCGGGCCGCGCCGAACTGCGTCTCATCACCTGCGGCGACACCTTCGACCGGGCGAGTCGCAGCTACACGGCGAACGTGATCGTCTCGGCGTATCTGACCGGCACCGGCCTGTAGGACTCCCGTGGGCGTTACCTGGCCCGGTCGGCGACCCGCTCCCCCCGAAGCCGCCGACCGGGCTGGTCCTCGACCGCGCGTGCTCGGGCTGCGGGAGTAACCCGGCGACGGCACGGGAGGCCTGGAGGCTCGGTGGTGATCACTGCGGCCAGGGGCTGGGGCCGTAACCAATGAGGAGACTCTAGAACAGGTGAGCGCCCGGGCCTAGAGGCTGTTGGAGCTGCTGGACGCCAAGTCCCCTGCCGTGGCTCTCCGCCACACACCCTGGTGGTCCGGGGTTCTACGCGGGTCCGTCCGTGCTCCGGTCGATCTGCCGGCGCAGTTCGGCGTCGTCCGCGACGCCTTCGATGACCGCGCTCGCCACCTGGTCCAGGGGCAGCCGATGGCGTCGCGCGTACTGCCGTAGCGCCATGAACGCCTGGTCTGCGGGGACGCTCCAGCGCTCGGCGAGCATCCCCTTGGCCTGCTCGATGCGGACCCTGCTGGACAGGGCTTTCTGCAACTGACCGGACAGGGTGCGGTACCGGGCGTAGGTGTGACGGTTCTGCAGACCGAGGGCGGCGGCGTCGGCGAGGGCCTGGGCGACATGGAGCTCGGAGGTGACGTCGTCGGCCGGGGAGGTGCCGGGCAGCGTGGGCGCGAACACGTTGAGAGCGCCCAGCAGGTTCTCGCTGCGGCGCAACGGCACCGCGAACGTTGTCACGATGTCGTGCCGCAGGGCCCGTTCGGTGAAGTCGGGCCAGCGGGCGGCCGCATGGGCGACCCGTATGGAAACCGGTGGTACGGGCCGCCCCGAGCCGTAGCTGTCCAGGCAGGGTCCGCCGCCGTGCTGCGCCTCCAGCAGGTCCAGCGCCACCTGTTCGTGCCGGCTGCTCGCGGCCAGCGACACCGACCGGCCGCCGTCGATGAGCATCACCCCGGCCGCCCGCGCGTCGAGCAGTTCCACGCAGTGGTCGGAGACCCGTTGTAAGTACCGGGTGGCCTCGAAGCCCTCGACGAGGGTGTCCGCCGCCTCCACCAGTGCCGAGGCCAGCCGGATCTCCCTGGTGGCGTACCGCATCGCTGAGCACTCCCCTTCATCGACGAGCGCCCCGTACGAAGCGCACCCACCCCGACCTTCGGGGCTGTAACAGCTCCTGGACAAGGCTCCGGCGACCTCGTGGGCGGCGCGACCGATGTGTCACGATTGAGACTTGCCACAGTGCACCCAGGGGGGAATTGGATGTACGTCAGCAGGGGGGCCAGGAGGGCGGCCCGCGCACGGGCGTCCGCGGCGGTGCTGGGGGCGGCACTGCTGCTCGCCGCGTGTTCGTCGCCGGAGGATCCGAAGAAGGAGGGCGACGGCGACAAGGCCGGCGCCGGGATCACCCAGCAGCCCAAGGAAGCCGACCCGTTCTGGGTCAACCCGGACGGCAACGCGGCCAAGCAGGTCGCGGCGTACCGGAAGAGCGGCAAGGACGACGAGGCCGAACAGATCCGCAAGATCGCCCAGCAGCCGACCGGCGAGTGGATCGGCCCGGAGAACCCCGAGCAGGAGGCGCGCGGCTTCACCGAGGCCGCGGACCGGGCCGGCCGTACGGCCCTCCTGGTCCTCTACAACATCCCGCACCGCGACTGCGGCCAGTACTCCCAGGGCGGCGCCGCCGACGGCAACGCCTACCGGACCTGGATCGACGGCGTGGCCGCGGGCATCGGCGACCGCTCGGCGACGGTGATCCTCGAACCGGACGCCGTCCTGCACCTGGTCGACGGCTGCACCAAGGACGAGTTCCACGAGGAGCGCTACGACCTGCTCACCGGCGCCGTCGAGAAGCTCAAGTCCCTGAAGAACACGAAGGTCTACCTGGACGCGGGCAACGCGGGCTGGGGCCACCCCGACCAGATCTTCGAACCCCTGAAGTGGGCCGGCATCGCCAAGGCCGACGGCTTCTCGGTGAACGTCTCCAACTTCTACTCCACCAAGGACTCCATCACCTACGGCAAGCAGCTCTCCGCCAAGGTCGGCAACAAACACTTCGTCATCGACACCAGCCGCAACGGCAACGGCCCGTACAAGGACGGCGACGAGAACGAACGCTGGTGCAACCCACCGGGCAGGGCCCTGGGGGAGACGCCGACGACAAAGACAGCGGACCCGCTGGTGGACGCCTACCTGTGGGTCAAGCGCCCGGGCGAGTCGGACGGCGAGTGCAAGGGCGGCCCGAAGGCGGGCGAGTGGTGGCCGGCCTACGCCTTGAAACTGGCCCGAGGTTCGGACACCTAGGCGCGCGGGGCTGTATCGATTTGCGGCTCCGCCGCGTGGGCGCGACCAGCCACAACGCTCCCGCACCCGAAGTCATAGGTGCGGGAGCGTTCTTGAAGCTAGGGAACTCGAACCCACTGAGCCTTGCTGGGCGTCCCCTGATCGTCGTCGACGAACAGCATGTACCACCCCGACTGCACCAGGTTCTTGTTCCCCGGCACCGTCACCTTCACCTTGTCCCCGGACACCGTGAACTTCAGCTCGACGGACCGCTGATCCACATCCGTCACATGAGTCGACGCGCTGGGCCGGATCAACCGAACCTTCTTGATCACGGAAGCCTGCGGAGACGTGAACGTCCCCGAAGCCCCCCGGGCGATCGTCTGCGGCCCCCCGGACAGCGAAGGCCGGGAATCCCGGTACAGATACGGCGGGGTATAGATCTCGATCCGCTGCTCGAAGACACCCGGCTTCGTGTTCGCCTTGTCCCCGTACAGCGAGTCCGACCCGAAGAACATCACCCGCCCGTCCGGCAGCAGCAGCGACCCGGAGTGGTAGTTGCGCCCCACCAGCGGATCGGCCACCGACTCGAACGTGTTGGTTTCCGGGTGGTACAGCCGGGCCTGAAGGATGTTGGAGTCACCGCGCCCGCGATAGTCCTCCGACCCGCCCGACACCAGCACGGTGTCGTCGGGAAGGATCGACGCCTGCGGATACCGCGTCCCCTTCTCCAGCGTCGGCCCGTCCACGAACCTCGGGCTGTCCGCCTTCATGTCCACGATCCGCGTCCGGTTGCTGGAGAGCTTGGACTCGCCGACCCCGCCGCCCCCGATCACCATGAACTTCTCGTCCTGCGCCGGCGGCAGCAGCACGGTGCCGGAGGTCTCCATCTTGTTCGCGTCGCTGAGCCCGGGGATCTTCGTGAACTTGTTGCTCTCCACGTCCCAGATGCCCGGCTCACGCCCGACGTTGTCCGGCCCGTACCCCGCGTTCGACCCCGAGTAGAAGACCTTGCCGTTCTGCAGGAGGAACAGCGCGGGATACGTCGGGAACTGACGGACCTTCGAGAGGTACGTCCACTTCCTGGTCTTCGGGTCGAACACCTCGTTCTTGCCCGGCACCAGCTGCCCGATGTCGTCGAGCCCGGAGACACTGAGGACCTTGCCGTCGCTCAGGGTGGTGAGCGTCGGATACCAGCGGGCCTCCTTCATCGGGTCGACCTTGATGTACTTCTCGGCGACCGGATCGAACTCGAAGGCGTCCCGGATCCCCTGGAAGTCCTTCTTGTCGAGCGCGAGCTTCTGCGCGATGCCGTAGGTGTTGCGGGCATCAGTCCCGGTCAGACCTTGGATCCGGTAGTTGTCCTGGGTACCCGTCTCGTACTTGGCGCCGCTCTTCTGCGCCTCGACGTAGATCCGCCCGAGGCCGGGATCATTGCGCAGGAACTTCCCGGTCCTCTTGTCGAAGACCTTCGTGGCCCGCTCCACGACGACCGGGTCCCTGGACACGAACGTCTTGCCGTTCTCCTTGCCGGTGAACCTGGTGCCCGCCGGCAGGGTGATCGGCTGGTCCGGGTTCTCGTTGTGGACGATCATCAGGCCGCCGGCCTTGGTCACGTCACCCTTGAGCTTCTCGTAGCGCTTGGTGCCACCGGCGATCAGCAGATTGCCGTTCGCGAGCTGGGTGTGCCCCGTGCAGAACAGGTCCTTGGGCGTCGGCACCTTCTTGATGGTGCCCTTGACCGGGTCCCAGATCCGGGTGTCGAACTTCTTCGCGTCGAAGTTGTCCTGGTTGTTGCCCGACCCCGCCACCAGCAGCACCTTGCCGGTGCGCAGCAGCGCCGCGTGGATGGTGTTCTGCCGGTACTTCTCGGGGAAGTCGACGATCTCCCACTTGCCGTTCTCGGCTTTGTACTCGGGTTTGTTGATCTGGTACTGGTGGTATTTCGCCGTCCCGAAGCGGTACAGCCACGGGCCGTTCATCCCGGCCAGCGCGAGCACCACCGCCGTACCGATCGCGAGCCGACGGGCGCGGCGGCGGCCTGCACGGTCGTTCATTCCTTACGTCCCCCAAGTCCACCGAGGGCGATCTGCATGGTCTGGTCGGTGCCCTCGTCGTGCGTGTGCGAGTCCACCCAGCTCGGCTTCTGGGCCGGAGCGTGCGGGGCGGCCGGCAGCGGCTGCGGCTGGTACTGCGTCCGCGCCGAGGCCTGCGCCGGAACCTGAGCCGGAACCACTGCCTCCGGCGGTGCGTCGGCAGGCTTCTTCTTCGCCTGTCGCAGCATGTGCCGCCAGGTGAAGATCGGTGTCGCGGTGATCAGCATGGCGAAGGTCGCCCAGATGATCATCGCGGGGTGCGAGTGCCCGAGGGCGATACCGGCACCGATCGAGCCGCCGAAGATCAGGATGAAGTACCAGTGGTAGCGGAAGGTCGCGAACCACCGGTCGGGGCTGGCCGAGTCGCCCTTGGGCGTGACCACGAACTTGCTCTTGCGCCGCAGCAGCGAGTCGACCAGCGCCTTCGCGTACAGCGGGGCGGACAGCGCCGACATCACCATGCCCGCGACACCGCCGGAGCCCTCGGGCTCGTGCGGGGAGACGTTGTGGCGGCGGTTCCAGATGTACAGGCCGATCTGGAGCGCGGAGGCGTTGCCGTAGAGCATCAGCCACACGGTGGGGTCGATGTTCACACCCGAGGCGCCCAGGCCCAGGAACAGCGTGCAGCTCAGGGCCGCGAGGATCCAGTTGAGGGCGGACATCGGGTAGAAGATGATCATCATCGTGTAGTTGAAGAGCTTGCCCGGCGGCAGCGAGTACCAGCCCTTCCAGTACTGCTTGAGGATCGTCTCGTACGTCCCTCGCGACCAGCGCATCTGCTGGGTGAAGAAGTCGGTCCAGGCGCTGGGGCCCTCACCGACGGCGAGGACGTCCGGCGTGTAGACCGAGCGCCATTTCCTCCCCGTGGCCGGGTTCTTGTGGCGGTGGATCTCGAAGCCGGTGGCCATGTCCTCGGTGATCGAGTCGTACAGGCCGCCGATCTGCTTCAGCGCCTTGATCCGTACGGCGTTGGAGGTGCCCACGAACATCGGGGCGCCGTACTTGTTGCCGGCGCGCTGGATCAGCGCGTGGAAGAGGAACTGCTGGGACTCGGCGGCCTTGGTGACGAAGTTGTCGTAGTTGCCGTAGACCTGCGGGCCGATCACGAAGCCGATGTCCGGGTCGCGGAAGAAGCCGAGCATCCGCTCCAGGTAGTTGGGCAGCGGCACGTGGTCGGTGTCCACGGAGGCGAAGAAGTCGTACTGGTCGCCGTGCGCGTCCAGCCAGGCGTTGTAGTTGCCGTGCTTGGTCTTGGCGCGGTGCGGTCCCTTGGGCTGGTTCCACTTCTCGATGCCCTTGCGGGAGAAGTGGTGCACGCCGAGCCGGGCGCACACCTCCTTGACCGCCGGGTCGTCGCCCTCGTCCAGGAGCCAGACGTGCAGGAGGCCGCGGTGGCGGATCCTGACCGCGGCTTCCAGAGTCTTCGTCACCATCTCCAGCGGCTCCTTGCCGGGCACGAAGGAGGTGAGGAAGGCCACTCTGGTGCCGGTCTCGGGCACGACCGGGATCGGGTCACGGGCGACCAGGGTGGCGTGCGCGTTGGACAGGACGTTCATGCAGCGGAAGAACTCGATCAGACCGATCGAGACGAGCATGACGATGTCCAGGGCCGGCAGCCACGAGAAGGCCGGGTAGTCGCGCTCGGTCCAGTGCTCCGGCTGGAGCAGCCAGGCCAGCAGGACCAGCGAGAGCAGCGGGGCCGCGGCGAGCATCAGGGCGACCCTGATGCGGTGCGGCTCCTGCGAGATCAGCGAGCGGTACTGCACCTTGTAGGGCCGGCCCGGGTCGGGCTGGGTGAGGGGGCCGGCCAGTCTGCTGTAGTGCTCGTAGTCGTACTTCGGAAGGGTCTTCTTTATCCGGCGCAGTGTGCCGGTCCCCTGCGAAGGCAGCCTGAGCTGAGTGGTGTCGGACGGGTCGAAGTTCTGCCGGGCGCCCGTCGGCGTCGACGTCATGAGTCATCCCCCCACACGCGAACGAACCGCGTGTTGTCGTTTCCTTACGGCTGCTCCGGTCCCCCTCGACCTTCACAGACGCATCAGTGGTGGGCCGCAGTCACCACACTCTTCACAGCGGTAGACAGGCAAAAGCGACCTTCCGGTTGCAGACGCCCCCCTCGGCATCCTCCGAAGCGGGGCCCCTTTCCCCGCAACACCGGCAACCGGCTCCATGCCCCCCAAGTGCCGCGTATACGCAGCATCTTGAAAACCAGGGTTCTACGGTGCTCATCATGATCGCAAGATGCGAAACGCGGTGTTTACCGGTCATACGCGTTCATTGTGGTTCCTGTGGGGCCTTGTGGAGTCGTTGCGGACATCCATACGACCGCCGGCCCACTCCGGTTCACGCCCCCCTTTCATGCGGAAAGGCCCCGCCTGGGCGAGCAACCTTCCGTCGCATCCCCGGCCTCCGGCTGCACCGAAGCAACTCGTCCAAATCATGACAGGCCCCCCGCTTTCACGGAGGGCCTGTCATTGTCGTGCGCCGCCAGGGACTCGAACCCCGGACCCGCTGATTAAGAGTCAGCTGCTCTAACCAACTGAGCTAGCGGCGCCTGCTGACCTGGGCAACTCTACCCGATCGGGGAGGGTGCTCCGGATCGACGTACATCATTCGGACCGTCAGCATGCGCGTCGGGGCGACAGTTGAGAAACTGACGAATGTGCACAGTTGCGGACATTTCTATCTGGAGTGTGAGGGGCGTCGCATGGAGACTCCGGTATTCGAGGAAATCGATCCCGCGAGCGACTGCGACTGCCCCGGATGCGTCCACTGGCGGCGCGTGCTGCCCCGGTCGACCGGCGGTCACCCCGCCGCCACCCGGGCCGTGATCCTCGCCGCCGCCGCCTCCACCGCCTTCGGCGCGGTCCACACGGCCCCGGCCTTCGCCGCCTCCCACGTCCCGGCCCGCCCGGGCGTTCCCGCGGTGGACGAGCCCGACACCCCCCAGGGCCACAAGGCCCCCCTGCACGGCCCCGGCGGCAGACCGGGGGCCGTCAAGGCGCCGACCACCACCCGTGCCGACATCATCCGGCGGGCCAAGCAGTGGGTCGCCGCGAAGGTGCCGTACAGCATGTCCGCCTACTGGGACGACGGCTACCGCCAGGACTGCTCGGGCTTCGTGTCCATGGCCTGGAACCTGCCCGGCAACGAGTGGACCGGCAGCCTGGGCCAGTACGGGATCAGGATCGCCAAGGACGACCTCCAGCCCGGCGACATCCTGCTCTTCCACAACCCGGCCAACCCCGAGCAGGGCTCGCACGTCGTCATCTTCGGCGGCTGGACGGACTACACACGCACCTACTACCTCGCCTACGAGGAGACCCGCCCGCACGCCCGCGGGCAGGCGACCCCGTACGCCTACTGGAGCAACTCGGACCGGTACGTCGCCTACCGGTACAAGGGGCTCGCGGGCGCGGCGACGGGCGGGGAGCCGGCCGCGTCCGGGCCGGACAACGCCAAGCCGGCGGCCCCGGACGTGACGCCCTACCCGGGTGCCGCCTACTTCGGTCCCGGGGCCAACAACAAGTACGTCACCCAGCTCGGCCGCATGCTCGTGGAGCGCGGCGCCGGGCGCTACTACACCTCCGGCCCCGGCCCCCGCTGGACGGACGCGGACCGCAGGGCCACCCAGGTGTTCCAGCAGGCGCAGGGCTGGCGGGGTGAGGACGCGGACGGGCTGCCCGGGGCGCGGACCTGGACGCTGCTGGTGACCGGCAAGGGCAAGGACATCGAGAAGGGCGTCGAGGCGGCAGGCGGTCGGACCGGGACGGCGGGGCCCTCGGCGCACTCCTCGCACGGCGTTCCCGGCTACCCCGGGCGCGCGATGTTCCGGCCCGGCGCGACCAATGAGTACGTCACCCAGCTCGGCAGACAGCTGGTGAAGAAAGGGTTCGGCAAGTACTACACGACCGGGCCGGGTCCGCGTTGGGGCGAGCCGGACCGGCGGGGCGTCGAGGCGTTCCAGCGAGCCCAGGGCTGGCGGGGCGGCGCGGCGGACGGCTACCCGGGGCCCGAGACCTGGCGGCGGCTCTTCTCGTAACCACCTGTGGTGACATCTGGCGCGGAGGCTGGAGACACGCATGACTACGACCACTTCACCCACACCGGAGTCCGAGGGGCACGCCCGCCCGGCCCGGCTCATCCAAAACGAGGCGACCACCGAGATCCCGGTCCATCTGCTCTTCCGTGACGACCCGGACCCGGTGTCGGTACCGCTGAAGCCCGCGGTGGTGGCCCGCCGGCAGGGCACCGGAGAACAGCCCCGCCTGCGCAGGCCCGACCAAGTCACCCCGCGCCCCGCCCCCGTCGTCGACCCCGAACTGGCCGAGCGTCCCGCGCGGGTGCTGCCCGGCTCGGTGGGCGTCCTCGCCGGCACCTGCGGGGTGGCCGGGTGCGCGGTCACCTCGTGGTGGGCCGGCGTGCTGCCGCGGCTCGCACTGGAGGCGTTCAGGGTCCCGGCGTTCGCGGGCGCGGGCCTCGGCCCGGCGCAGTGGGCGGCGTACGCCGGAGCCGGTGCCCTCGGTCTGTTCGGCTTCGGCGGACTGGCCCGCGGCCGGACCGGGCGGGCCTGGGTGCTCGGACTGTTCGGCCGCTACCGGGGGACCGTCCGGCGCACCGGCCTGATGTGGGTCAACCCGCTGCTGCTGCGCCGCCGGGTCGACGTACGGCTGCGGCACTGGCGCGGCGAGCCGATGCCGGCCGCCGACCCGAGCGGGGTCGCGCTCCGGGTCGTGGTCCTCGTGGTGTGGCGGGTGCGCGACACCGCGCGGGCCACGCTCGGCGTCGACGATCACGAGACGTACCTGCGCGAGTGCGTCGAGGCCGCGCTCGCCCGGGTCCCGGTGGAGGCGCCGGGCTCGGGCCGCGGTTCGGCCGACGCGGCGGGGGAGGCGCTGACCCGGCTGGTGGCCGCGGAGACCGCGCCCGTCGGTGTCGAGGTGTTCTCGGTCCAGCCGCTGCGCGTCGAGTACGCCCCCGAGGTCGCCGCCGCGATGCACCGGCGCCGGATCGCCGCGCTGGACGCCCAGCACCGGTCCACCATGCTGACCTCGGTCGTGGACTCGGTCGAGGACACGGTGACCCGGCTGACCATGCGGGGCCTGGTGGAACTGGACGACTACGAACGCAAGGCGCTGGTCAAGGACTTGACGGTGGCGTTCTGCGCGGGCCGCGGAGAACAAGGGGCGTAGTTGGTATGGACATGGTCAACGCTCAGTAATAATCTGGGACTTGGTCTAGACCTGCAAGCTCACTGAACCTCCCCCACGTTCTCCAGGAGCGGCAGCATGCGCACAAAGACCAAGTGGTACGCCGCCGTGGTGGGCCTCGCCACCACCGGAGCCCTCGTGCTCTCCTCCGGCGGCGCCAGCGGCCACGGCTACACCGACCTCCCCATCAGCAGGCAGAAGCTCTGCCAGAACGGCACCGTGACGAACTGCGGCGACATCCAGTGGGAGCCGCAGAGCGTCGAGGGCCCCAAGGGCTTCCCGGCCGGCGGACCCGCCGACGGCCAGATATGCAACGGCGGCGTGAGCCGCTTCAGCCAGCTCAGCGCGCCCAGGACCCCGTCGGGCACGGCCTGGCCTGCGACCAAGGTGACGGGCGGCCAGAGCTACACCTTCCGCTGGCAGTTCACCGCCATGCACGCCACGACCGACTTCAAGTACTACGTCACCAAGGCGGGCTGGAACCAGAACCACAACCTGGCCCGCTCCGACCTCAACCTCACCCCGTTCCTGACCGTCCCCTACAACGGCCAGCGACCCCCTTCCACCCTCTCGCACAGCGGCACCCTGCCGTCCGGGCTCAGCGGACGGCATGTGATCGTCGCGGTGTGGACGATCGCCGACACGACGAACGCGTTCTACGCCTGCTCGGACGTCACGTTCTGAGCATCGCTTGAGACAGTCCAGACGTCCCCCGGGGTAGGTTCCCCCACACGATCACGCGATCACGTGATCGGTGCCTGACCTCGGGGGATCTGTCATGGACGTCTTCTTCTACCTCATTCCCGTCCAGCTCATGGCCGTGGCCCTGTTCGGCGCGTACCTCATGGTGCGGCGCTGGCTCCGGATACGCAGCGCCTGGCGGAGCGGGCTGACCGCCGAGGGGCGGTGCCTGCGGGTGTACGCCGTGGCGCACGGCGGCGGCGACAGCCGGGTGCGCACGAGCCTGCGTCATGTATACGAGTTCAGGGCCCGGGACGGCCGGGCCGTCCGGTTCGAGGAGGAGGGCGGTCCGGGGACGACGCTCGAGGGCGATATCGTCACCGTCCACTACGCCGACGGCCCGGACGTCGTGGCGACGGCCCGTCCCGGCCGTGGCGGACACGGGTGCGCCGCCTGCGCGGTGATCGCCATGGCCGGCGTGGTCGTGCTCGTCTGCGCGGTCTTCATGATCGCCCTCACCGCGATGTCCTAGACCCCTCCACATCTGACGAACCGTCAACTACCGTACGCCCCCATGAACTCCAGGAGGCGTACGGTCGCGGAGCTCGTCGCAGGGCGGTGGGGCGACCACCGGCCCGGACTGTGGTTCGAGGGGCGGGTGCTCACCCACCACGACGTGGCGGCGAGCGCCGCCGTCCGGGCGGCACTGCTCACCGACCTGCTGCCGGGCGCCGGGGCCCACATCGGCGTGCTGCTCGACAACACCCCTGAGTACCCCATGTGGTTGAGCGCGGCGGCCCTCGCCCGCGCCGCCGTGGCCGGCATCAACCCCACCCGCCGGGGTCCGGAACTCGCCCGGGACATCCTGCACACCGAGTGCCGCCTGCTGGTCACCGAACCGTCCCAACTCCCCTTGCTGCGCGGCCTCGACCTCCCCGGTGTCCGCCTGCTGGTGACCGGCACCGAGGAGTACGACACCCTGCTGGCGCCCTACGCCGGCGCCGAACCGGACGCCTCCCGCGCCGCTCCCGCCGACCGGCTGCTGCTCTACTTCACCTCCGGCTCGACCGGCGCCCCCAAGGCCGCGCTGTGCTCCCAGGGTCGCCTCGCCGCCGCCGGGCGCTCGCTGGCCGAACAGTTCCGGCTCGGCCCGGACGGGATGCACTACATCTGCATGCCGATGTTCCACGGCAACGCGGTGATCGCCGACTGGGCGCCCGCGCTGGCGACCGGGGCGGGCATCGCGCTCAGGCGGCGGTTCTCGGCCTCGGGGTTCCTGGCGGACGTGCGCGCGTACGGGGCGACGTACTTCACCTATGTCGGCCGGGCGATCCAGTACGTCCTGGCCACCGAGGAGCGCGAGGACGACCGGGACAACCCGCTGCGGCTCGGCTTCGGCACGGAGGCGGGGGCGGTGGACGCGGCGGCCTTCGAGCGGCGGTTCGGGGTGCGGCTGGTGGAGGGGTACGGGTCCTCCGAGGGCGGCGCGGCGATCCAGTGGGCGCCGGGGACTCCGCGGGGCGCGGTCGGACGGGCGGGGCGCGGGCTCGTCGTACTCGATCAGGAGACGGGGCAGGAGTGTCCGCCGGCACGGTTCGACGCGGCCGGGAGGCTGCTGAACGGGGACTCGGCGATAGGGGAGCTGGTGAACAGGGCCCCGAACCCCTTCGAGGGGTACTGGCGCAACCCCGAGGCGGAGGCCGAGCGCCGCCGGGGAGGGTGGTACTGGACCGGAGACCTCTTCTACCGGGACGCGGAGGGGTACCTCTACTTCGCGGGGCGCACCGACGACCGGCTCCGCGTCGACAGTGAGAACCTGGCCGCCGCGATGATCGAGAACATCCTCGCGCGCTACGAGGGGGCGGTGGCCGTCGCCGTCTACGCGGTGCCCGATCCGGTGACCGGGGACCAGGTGATGGCGACGATCGCGGGAACCTTCGACCCGGAGACCTTCGCCGACTTCCTCGCCGCCCAGCCCGACCTCGGCACGAAGATGGCGCCCAGTTTCGTGCGGGTGGTGGACCGGATGCCGGTCACGGCAACGAACAAGATCAACCGAGCGCTGCTCAGGAAGGAGGGCCTGCGCTGCACGGACCCGGTGTGGTGGCGGCCGCCGGGGACACGGACGTACCGACGCCTGGAAAACGCCGAAGGGCCCTTCGCTCCCACGAAAGGCCCTTCACCGGTGCGCCGCCAGGGACTCGAACCCCGGACCCGCTGATGCTGTGTCTTCTGGGGGGTAACCCCCAGACCCCCAGCCGCCGTCTCGGCTCTCGGGGGAACGCCGAAGGGCCTCTCGCTCCCACGAGAGGCCCTTCACCGGTGCGCCGCCAGGGACTCGAACCCCGGACCCGCTGATGCTGTGTCTTCTGGGGGGTAACCCCCAGACCCCCAGCCGCCGTCTCGGCTCTCGGGGGAACGCCGAAGGGCCTCTCGCTCCCACGAGAGGCCCTTCACCGGTGCGCCGCCAGGGACTCGAACCCCGGACCCGCTGATGCTGTGTCTTCTGGGGGGTAACCCCCAGACCCCCAGCCGCCGTCTTGGCACTCGGGGGGAACGCCGAAGGGCCTCTCGCTCCCACGAGAGGCCCTTCACCGGTGCGCCGCCAGGGACTCGAACCCCGGACCCGCTGATTAAGAGTCAGCTGCTCTAACCAACTGAGCTAGCGGCGCATGACTCTCGCCCTCCGCCTTCGGCGGCTGGCGACAGAGAAAATACTACCCGGTCTCAGAGGGTGCTTCTGACCACGCTCGAGTCGACCCACCCAGGGGCGCGGGGGCGACCAGCCCCCACGGCCCGCGGACGACGGGCGGCCTTCCTGCCCCGCTCCTAGATCGCCAGGGACAGCAGTACCGGAGCCGCCCCCCTGTTAAGGCGGTCCGTGGCCTGGCGCAGGCGGTGGGCCTGGTCGACCGGCAGGGACAGCGCGAGGCATCCCACCAGCGACCCCGCGGTGATCGGCACCGCCGCGCACACCGTGCCCACCGCGTACTCCTGGAGGTCGAGGTGGGGGACCGTCGGCGGCTGGGCCTCCAGGCGGGAGAGCAGCAGCTTGTCGTTGGTGATGGTCCGCGAGGTGAGGCGGGTCATGCGGTGCCGGGAGAGATGGTCCCGGCGGCCGTTGTGGTCGAGCTGGCTGAGCAGGCTCTTGCCGAGCGCGGTGGCGTGCGCGGAGGAGCGGAAGTCCACCCACTCGTTGACCGCCGGGGTCGCGGGGCCGTCGGCGTACTGGGCGATGGTGACCTCGCCGTCGACGTACCGGCTGATGTAGACGGCCGCGCCGATCGAGTCGCGCAGTTCGTCGAGGGTGCGCTGAAGCTGGTCGCGCAGGGCCTGGTCGCGTTCGTGGGTGGAGCTGAGCCTGGTCAGGGCCTCGCCCGTCACATACGCGCCGTCGGCGACCTGCTCGACGTACCCCTCGCGGCGCAGCATCCTCAGGAGCGTGGTCAGTCGCTCCGGGTCGAGGCCGGTGGTGCGGGCGAGTTCGGCGTCGGTGATTCCGGCGGTGTGCCGTGCCACGGTCTCCAGGACGCGCAGTGCGTCCTGGGCCGAGTGGTACGGCGCGGTCGGCTCGTGCTTCAGCGCCACGGTGTTCCCCCTGCGCTCGCTCGGTCGCACTACTACTGGGCCGTAATCCAGACAGCGATCCCCTCCACGATAACCGGCAAAAGGCTTGTAGTGAGCGGCTGTTGACGAGATTCCGTCCCCGGGCCGTGCCTCTCAACAGGGGCGCTGACACGCTGGCATATGCCAAAGGCATGACCCGGGTCCGGGACCTCGAAGGTTGAACCCTGTTCACTTCTCGCGGTCAGAGAACCGCGCTCAGAAATTCCCGGGTCCGGTCCTGTGCGGGGTCGCTGAAGATCTTCTCCGGCGGTCCCGACTCGATGATCCGGCCCGAGTCGAACATCAGGACCTGGTCGGAGATGTCCCGGGCGAAGTTCATCTCATGGGTCACGCAGAGCATCGTGATGTCGGTGGTGCGGGCGATGTCCCGCAGTACGTCGAGGACGCCGGCGACCAGTTCCGGGTCGAGCGCGGAGGTCACCTCGTCGAGCAGCAGCACCCGGGGCCGCATGGCCAGTGCCCGGGCGATCGCCACCCGCTGCTGCTGCCCGCCGGACAGCTGGGTCGGCCGGGCCCCGGCCTTGTCGGCGAGCCCCACCAGGTCGAGCAGCTCACGCGCGCGTGCCTCCGCCTCGTCCTTGGACATGCCGAGCACGGTGACGGGCGCCTCGGTGATGTTCCTGAGGACCGACATGTTCGGGAACAGGTTGAACTGCTGGAAGACCATCCCGATCTTCTTGCGGACCTCGCGCAGCTGCTTCTCCGGCGCCGGGAACAGCTTCTCCCCGTCCACCGTGACCGTCCCCTCGTCGGGCTTGGTCAGCGTCATCAGCATGCGCAGGATCGTGGTCTTGCCGGACCCGGAGGGGCCGATCAGCGTCACGTGCTTGCCGGAGTCGACGGAGAAGTTCAGCCGGTCCAGGACCGTGTTCGACCCGAAGCGCTTGGTCACGTCCTCGAAGCGGATCAGCTCACTGCCGTCCACCGGCGGGTTGGTGTTCGCGTCGGGTTCTTTCATGAGGGGAGTGTCAGCGGACAAGACGTCGCTCCAGGGATCGCAGAAGAAGGGAGGCCAGATAGGAGATGACGATGAAGGCCACGCCGATCACGGTCAGCGGCTCGGTGAACTGGAAGTGCTCCTGGGCGAACAGCCGCGCCTGGCCGAGCATCTCCAGGACCGTGATGACCATCAGCATCGGGATGTCCTTGAGCATCGAGATCACGTAGTTGCCGAGGGCCGGCACGACCCGGCGGATCGCCTGCGGCAGGATCACCACCTGCCAGGTGCGCACCCGCGGGAGGTTCAGCGCCGTCGCCGCCTCCCACTGGCCGGCGGGCACCGCCTCGATACCGGCCCGGTAGACCTGCATCGTGTACGTCGAGTAGTGCAGGCCGATCCCGATGACACCGGTGGCCAGCGCCGAGAGGGTCACGCCCCACTCGGGCAGCACGTAGAAGAGGAAGAACAGCTGGACCAGCAGCGGGGTGTTGCGCACGAACTCCGTGACCACCCCGACCGGCCAGCGCACGAACCGCGAGGGCGCGCGCATCAGCAGCGCCCACACCAGGCCCAGCACGAACGAGATCAGCGAGCCGAGCGCGAGAGCCTGCAGGGTGACCAGCAGACCGTCCCAGAACTGCGGCATGAAGTCGCCTACGGCACTCCAGTCCCACTCCATCAGACACCACCTCCGACCGGCTCGGGCACCTTCACCTCACGGGTGGGCGCCTTGCCGACCCCCGCCTTCAGCTTCTTCTCCAGGCCTCGCATCAACCGCGTGAGCAGGAAGGCGATCACGAAGTAGATGAGCAGCAGATACGTGTAGATCCCGGCGCTCTCCTGGAGGGCTAGCCGCACCAGGTTGCCGCTGAACGCCAGGTCGCCCATGCCCATCACGGACACCAGCGCGGTGCCCTTGAGCAGCTCGATCAGCAGGTTTGAGAAGGGCGGGATCATCTCCGGCACCGCCTGCGGCAGCAGGATCAGCCGCATCCGCTGCCAGGGCGTGAAGCTCAGCGCGATCCCGCCCTCCTGCTGGGCCGGGTCGACCGCCCCCAGCGCACCGCGCACGATCTCGGAGCCGTACGCCCCGTAGGTCAGTCCGAGCGCGAGCGTGCCCGCCCACATCGGGACCAGTTGCCAGCCGAAGGCCGGGGGCAGCACGAAGAACACCCAGAAGATCATCACCAGCGCGGAGGTCCCGCGGAACACCTCGGTGTAGAAGCCCGCGAGGAAGCGGACGATCCACAGCCGGTGGGTGCGCGCGACGCCGACCACGAAGGACACGGCGGCGGCGAGGATCGCGCTGAAGAACAGCAGCTGGACCGTGGTCCAGATGCCCTTGAACACCAGTTCCCAGAGTCCGGAGGTCATCCGCCGCAGAGCTCCTTCGCGGTCAGGTCCGTCATCTCGGCCCGCGTGAACCCGAAGGGCTTGAGGATCCGGAGCAGTTCCCCGCTCTTCTTCAGCTTCCTCAGCTCCACGTTGAAGGCGTCCCGCAGGTTCGTCTCGGTGCGGCGGAACGCGAAGGCACCGCCGTCGATGTGCGGCTTGCCGTCCACGGTCGGGGTGAAGGCCTTCGTCGCCTCCGCCTTGGCCGATTTCTTCACCACCTCACGGGTGGTGAGCGCGGTCCCGGCGAACACGTCGACGCGCCCCGCCTCCACCGCGTTCAGCCCCGCGACCTGGTCGGGAACGATCAGGATGTCGCTCTCCTTGTATCCCGCCTCGACGGCGTACCCGATCTCCGCATAGCCGGTGCCGGTGGCGAACTTCGCCTTCTTCGCGACGACGTCCTTGTAGTTGTGAAGACCTTTGGGATTTCCCTTGCGCACGATGAAGGAATCGAGCATCTGGTAGTCGGGATCGGCGAAGATCACCTGTTCGCAGCGTTCCGGGGTGACATACATCCCGGCCGCAACGACATCGAACTGCTGTGAATTCAGCCCGGGAATGAGCGAGCCGAACTCGGTGGGCACGGGCTGCACCCGGTCCACGCCGAGCCGCTTGAATATGACCTTCGCGAGTTCGGGTGCCTCGCCGGTCAGGTCGCCGTTCTTGTCGATGTACCCGAAGGGGATCTCACCTGCGATTCCCAGCCGTACGACGCCTGCCGCTCTGAGCCGGTCGAGCAGTTCACCGCCTCCGGTGGTGGAGGCGGTGGCCACGCGGGAGCAGCCGGCCGCGCCCAGTGCGCCGAGCGCCGCCACCCCCGCGAGCAGCGACCGGCGGGTGGTCCCGGATATGTGTTCGCCGTGTTCCAGTGGTGGAGCCATGGCGGCGCGGCTACCCGACCGGATGCGACTTATGCGGATCGATTTGAGCCCTGTTTTTTGCCGAGGCCCTCTTGACCGGCGGGGGACCATGGAGTGCATGGCTGACCGATACATCGAAGTCTCGCTGGTCAAGCGCGGGATCACGGCGACGGCAAAGCTCCTCGACGACCGGGCGCCGATCACCTGCGCGGCCGTATGGGACGCGCTTCCGCTCGCCGGTGACGTCTATCACGCGAAGTACGCACGCAATGAGATCTACGCCCTTTTCCCGCCTTTCGCGGAAACAGAGCCACCCCTGGAAAATCCGACAGTTACCCCGATTCCCGGAGATCTCTGCTATTTCTCCTTCGCGGGCACGGAACTCGGCACGAAGTCCTACGGCTACGACCGCGAGGTCCGCGCGGGCACGACGGTGGTCGACCTGGCCCTGTTCTACGAGCGCAACAACCTGCTCCTGAACGCCGACGTCGGCTGGGTGCCGGGCATCGTCTGGGGCCAGGTGGTGGAGGGTCTTGACGCCCTGGCCGAGGGCTGCAACGACCTCTGGCGCTCGGGCGCCCTCGGCGAGAGCCTCCGTTTCAGCCGGGCCTAGCCCTCACTCCGCGTGGGCCGCGACGGGCGGCCGGATGCCCGCTGCCTCCGCCTCGTACAGGGCGTGGGCCGCCCGCAGCACCAGGTCGTCCCGGTGCCGGGCCGCCACGATCTGGAGGCCCACCGGCAGCCCGTCGCCGTCCGTGCCGACGGGCACGCTCGCCGCCGGCTGCTGCGTCATGTTGAAGGGGTACGTGAACGGCGTCCACCCCGTCCAGCGGTGCTGCCCCGAGCCCTTCGGGACCTCCATGCCCGCCTCGAACGCGGTGATCGGCAGGGCCGGGGTGACCAGCAGGTCGTACGAGTCGTGGAAGCGGCCCATCCGGCGCCCGAGGTCCATGCGGACGTCCACCGCGGCCAGGTAGTCGAGCGCGCTCATGCGGGTCCCGAGGGCGCAGATCTCCCGGAGCCCCGGGTCCAGCACCTCCCGCTGGTGCGGCCCGAGATGCTGGGTCACCCGGGCCGCCCCGCTGAACCACAGGGTGTGGAAGGCGTCCACGGGATCGGTGAAGTCGGGGTCGGCCTCGGTGACGTACGCGCCGAGTCCGGCCAGCCGCTCCACGGCACGGCGGACCGCGGCCGCTACCCCCGGCTGTACGGCCACCTGGCCGCCGAGGGACGGTGAGTAGGCGATCCGCAGCCCGCGCACCCCGCCCGACAGGGTCGCCGAGTACGGACCGGCCGCCGGGCCCAGCGCCGACCAGTCGCGGGAGTCCGGCACGCCGATGACGTCGAGCAGCAGCGCCGCGTCGGCCGCGTCCCGGGTCATCGGGCCGACGTGGGCGAGGGTGCCGAAGGCGCTCGCCGGGTAGAGCGGCACCCGCCCGTACGTCGGCTTCAGGGCGAAGATCCCGCAGAACGCGGCCGGGATCCGGACACTGCCCCCGCCGTCCGTGCCGAGCGCGAGCGGCCCCGCGCCGAGCGCCACGGCAGCCGCGGCACCCCCGCTGGAGCCGCCCGCGGTGCGCGTCGGGTCGTAGGGATTGCGGGTCACGCCCGACAGCGGGGAGTCCGTGACGCCCTTCCAGCCGAACTCCGGAGTGGTCGTCTTGCCGAGGAACACGGCGCCCTGCTCGCGCAGCCGGGCGACGGAGGGCGCGTCCTCGTCCCAACTGCCGCTCTCCGAGATCGTTTTGGAGCCCTTCAGGGTCGGGGCGCCGCGCGTCAACAGGATGTCCTTCACCGTGACCGGGACGCCGTCCACCGCGCCGCACGGCTCCCCGCGCCGCCAGCGGTCGGCCGACGCGCGCGCCTGCGCGAGGGCTTCCTCACCGGTCAGCCGTACGAACGCGTTCACCTCCGGCTGGATCCGCTCGGCCCGCTCCAGGGCCGCCCGGGTCGCCTCCACGGGGCTGAACTCGCCCTTGCGGTAACCCTCGACGAGTTGTACGGCGGTCAGTCCGGTGAGGTCCTGCATCTGCTGCCCCTCGTTCGACGTTCAGTGCCCTGGTACGTACCCGCGCTTCTTGTCGACCACGTTCGGCAGTGATCTGCCCGCTTCCCAGCGGTCGTACAACTCCACGAACTGCTTGCCGAGTTCATCGCGCCAGCCGATCGTGTCACCGCTCATGTGCGGGGACACGATCAGACCCGGGACCCGCCACAACGGGCTCTCGGGCGGCAGGGGTTCGGTGTCGAAGACGTCGAGCGCGGCCCCGGCGATCCACCGCTTGGACACCGCCTCCACCAGCGCCTCCTCGACGACCAGCTGACCCCGGCCGATGTTGATGAAGCGGGCGGAGGGCTGCATCATCCCGAAGCGGCGGGCATCGAACATGCCGTGCGTCTCCGCGGTGAGCGGAGCGGCCGCGATCACCCAGTCGGCGCGGGCCATCAGCCGGTCGAGGTCGTCGGGGCCGTGGATCCCGGTGCGCGAGCGGCGCCCGACCAGGGCGGTGACGATCCCGAGCGCCTTGAGCGTGCTCGCGATCGCCCGGCCGATGGGCCCTGACCCGACCACGCAAGCGCGTGTGCCGGCCACCCGCTGGGACTCCCGGTGCCGCCACACGCCCTCGCGTTGAAGCTCCAGGGTCCGGGGCAGGTCCTTGGCCATCGTCAGGACCAGCGCGGCCACGTACTCGGCGATCGGCTGGTCGAAGACCCCGCGCGCGTTGGTCACCCTCGTGTCGGAAGCAGCGAGCTCGGGGCACATCAGGTGGTCCACGCCCGCGCTCGCCGTGTGCACCCAGAGCGGTCGCGGGCCCTCGCCCGGCCACGCGTCCCGCACCGCGGTCGAGGTGAAGTCCCAGACCAGCAGCACGTCGGCGACCGGCAGCCGCGCGGCGAGCCCGGCCTCGTCCGTGTGCAGGATCCGGGCCCGGCCGGTGAGGCTCCCGAGGCGCGGCGGGGGGTCTGCGTCAAGGACCAGAAGGACGGGGACGGACATCGAGGCACCGTTTCTACGGATTATCGCGGGGCTTGCCGGACGTCTGACGTGGGCGGGAACACCGGCGGCAACCCCGGGGTGACGTGAGCGTGACATGGGCGGATTGACCACGCTCGCACCCGAACCTACCTTCGTCAACACGGGCGTTGCGCACGTTCCGCTGTCCCTCCGTCTCTCACCGTGAGGCCGGTCTTCGCCATGGACGTTTCGTTTCTAGGTGGTCCGCGCCCTCAGCGCGGTGTCGGTGTCGTCGCACCCTTCGACTTCGCGCTGGATCGCGAGCTGTGGCGCTGGGTCCCCGACGAGATCTCGCTCCATCTGACCCGTACCCCGTATGTCCCCGTCGAGGTCAGCCTCGACCTGGCCCGGCTGGTCAGCGAGCACGAGACCCTGCACGAGGCGGTGCGCACGCTCAACGCCATCGCCCCCGAGGTCGTCGCCTACGCCTGCACCTCCGGCAGCTTCGTCGGCGGGGTCGCCGGGGAGCGCGCCATGTGCGCGGCCATGACCAGGGCGGGCGCGGTCCCGTCCCTGACCACGTCCGGTGCCCTCCTGGACGCCCTCGTCGAACTCGGCGTGCGCCGGGTGGCGCTGGTGACGCCGTACACGGTGTCGGTGACCAGGGCGCTGGAGGAGTACGTCGCCGAGGCCGGCGTCACCGTCACGGGCTGCGCCTACATGGACCTGACCCGGCACATCTGGAAGGTGCCCTACCGGCAGGTCTCCGAGATGGCCCACAAGGCCGTACGGGCCGACGCCCAGGCGCTGTTCATCAGCTGCACCAACCTGCCGACGTACGACGTCATCCCGCAACTGGAGGCGGAACTGCGGATACCGGTGATCTCGGCCAACCAGGTGACGATGTGGGCGGCGTTGCGCCGACTGGGTACCCGAGCCGTGGGACCGTACCAGGCGCTGATCGACCCGGCGGCGAGGACCGGTCCCGTGCGCCCGGACCTACCGGGCCTGCGCCCGGAGATTCCGGGTCTGCCGGAAGTCCGGGGCCTGCCGGACGAAGAACAGCAGCAGGAAGGCTGGACATGACCGCACTCGGATTCCTCTACCCGGGACACTCCGCCGAGGACGAGTACCCACGCATCGAACAGCTCCTGGGCAGCGACATCCGTCTGGACGTCGTCCACACCGACATCGGCACGGACGCCCACCGCGTGGACGCCCTCCTTGAGATGGGATCGCCCGAGCGGCTCGCCGCCGGCGTCGAGGAACTGCGCATGTCGGGCGCCGAGTCCGTCGTCTGGGCCTGCACCAGCGGCAGCTTCGTGCACGGCTGGGAAGGCGCCCAGGAGCAGGTCCGCACCCTGGCCCGGACGGCCGGCATGCCCGCCTCCTCGACCTCCTTCGCGTTCGTGTACGCGGCCCAGGAGATCGGGGCCGGACGGGTGGCGGTCGGGGCGACCTACCCGGACGACGTGGCGGGGCTGTTCGCCGAGTTCCTGCGGGCGGGCGGGGTCGAGGTCGGCCAGGTCCGCGGCGCCGGGATCATCACCGCCGCGGAGGTGGGCACCTGGGGCGAGGAGGAGGTCTTCGCGCTGGCCCGGGAGGCCGACTCACCGGACGCCGAGGCCGTGCTCCTCCCGGACACGGCCCTCCACACGGCCGGCCACATCCCGGCCCTGGAGAAGGAACTCGGCAAGCCGGTCCTCACCGCGAACCAGGTCACCGTCTGGGAGGCCCTGCGGCTGACCGGCCGCCGGGTGAACGCTCCGGCGATGGGGGCGCTGTTCACACGGGAGCCACTCGTCCAGGTGTGAGGCGGACGGCTTCAGACGCTCACCGTCGGCGTCCTGCGGGGCGTCGGCGGTGAGCGCCCCGAGGTGTCCCGCTCAGAGCCGGGTCCGCCCCCGGCGCCGGATGCCGAGGATCCGCATGGTCAGACCGATCGTGAGCAGGGCGAGGGCCACCACGCTGTACGCCCACGAGCCGGTGCCGCGTACGGCGTCGATGGTGGCCAGAATCACCCACAGGGCGGCGACGACACTCAGCGCGGTCCACGCGATGTCGGCGATGCGGATGGACAACTGGGCGCGCTGTGCGGTGCCGGGTTCGAGTGGCCCGAGGTCCGACGGCTGAGGTGTGTTGTCCCGCGTCATGGGCGACCCCTTCCGGTTTGTGAGGTTGTGCGCTCCGGGTACCCGAGGGCCTCTGGGGCAAGCGGTCAAGTGGCCTACGGGATACGGAAGGTGGGACTCCAGGGAGACCTGTGACCCCGCCCGGGAATAACCGGGGACACTCTCCTGTTGTTGCCGTGACGACAGCGCACGGCTCATGAGCAGGAGGCACCCCACCGTGGCGGAAGACGAGATCCGAGGTACTGCACAGGGCACCGCCCCCGTACCTCTCTCGGTACTCGACCTGGTCACCGTCGGCGCCGGACGCACGGCCACCGACGCCCTGCGCACCAGTGTGGCCATCGCCAGGCTCGCGGAGTCCCGCGGCTTCCACCGCTACTGGGTCGCCGAGCACCACTCCATGCCGGGCGTGGCGTCCTCCTCGCCGGCGGTGATCCTCGCCCACCTCGCCGCCCACACCAGCCGCATCCGGCTCGGCTCGGGCGGCGTCATGCTCCCCAACCACGCCCCGCTGGTGATCGCGGAACAGTTCGGCACGCTGGAGGCGCTGGCCCCCGGCCGGGTCGACCTGGGCCTCGGCCGGGCCCCGGGCACGGACGGCGCCACCGCGGCCGCCCTGCGCCGCAGCGACCGGCTGAACGAAGGCGCCGACGACTTCCCCCAGCAACTCGCCGAGCTCACCCGCTTCCTGGACGACGACTTCCCGGACGGCCACCCCTACCGCCGTATCCACGCCGTACCCGGCCCCGTCCAGGCGACCTCGCCCGGCGGTGTCCAGTCCCCGCACCGCCCGCCCGTCTGGCTGCTCGGCTCCTCCGGCTTCAGCGCCCGCCTTGCCGGCTCACTCGGCCTGCCCTTCGCCTTCGCGCACCACTTCTCGGCACAGAACACCATCCCGGCCCTGGACCTGTACCGCGAGTCCTTCCGGCCCTCCGCGGTCCTGGCCGAGCCGTACGCCCTCATCGGCGTCTCCGCCCTCGCCACCGACGACGAGAAGGAGGCCCGCCGCCAGGTCCGCGCCGCCGCGCTCAGCATGATCCGGCTGCGCACCGGCCGCCCGGGCCTGGTCCCCACCCCCGAGGAGGCGGAGGCCTACGAGTTCAGCCCGATGGAGGAGGAGTTCGCCACCTCCTGGAACGCCAACGTCGTCCACGGCACCGCCGACGAGGTCCGCGCCGGCCTCGACGACCTCCACAAGCGCACCGGCGCCGACGAGCTGATGCTCACGGGCAACGCGCACAGCGGTGACGTACGGCTGCGTTCGTACGAACTCGTGGCGGACGCCTACGGCCTTCCGGCGGCCGCCGCGGCCTCCTAGGCCTGCACGCCCATCAGCCCGGAGATACGATCCGGCGACACCGGCCGCGAGTACAGCCACCCCTGGCCGGTGTCGCAGCCGATGCGGCGCAGCCGGCTGGCCTGGGCCGAGGTCTCGACGCACTCCGCGGTGACGGTGAGACCGAGGCGGTGGGCCAGCTGGATCATCGCCTCGACGACGACCTCGTCGGCCGGGTTCGGGGGGACGCCCTCCCCCTCGTACTGGAAGCCCCGTACGAAGGAGCCGTCCAGTTTCAGGACGGAGACCGGCAGACGGCTGAGGTAGGCGAGGTTCGAGTAGCCGGTGCCGAAGTCGTCGATCGCGATGCCGACGCCCATGTCGCTCAGCGCCTGGAGGGCCTGGAGCGGACGGCCCGCCGAGCCCATCACCGCCGACTCGGTGAGTTCGAGCTGGAGCAGGTGCGGGGCCAGGCCGGTCTCCGCGAGGGTCTCCGCCACGTCCGCGACCAGGTCGGAGTCCCAGACCTGACGGACCGCCACGTTGACGCTGACGAAGATCGGCGGCTCGTCGGGGTGGTCCAGCTGCCACTGCCGGGCCTGGCGGCAGGCGGTGGCCAGGATCCAGCGGCCGAGCGGGACGATCGAGCCGTCCTCCTCGGCCAGTTGGATGAACCGATTCGGCGTCAGCATCCCGAACTGCGGGTGATCCCAGCGGATGAGCGCCTCGACACCGCGCAGCCGGCCGTCCTCCATGCAGACCAGCGGCTGGTACTCCAGCCTGAACTCGCCGCGCTCGATGGCCGGGCGCAGTGTGGAGGCGAGGGCCTGACGGGTCATGCGGTGGGCGTTGCGCTCGGGGTCGAACAGCGTCCAGCGGTCCCGCCCGTCTGCCTTGGCCCAGTACAGCGTGGTGTCGGCGGCCTGCATCAGCCCCGTCGCCGAGGTGCCCGCCGCCCGCCGCTCGACGACCCCGATCGACGCCGACACCGACATCCGGTGGCCGGAGAGGTCGAAGGGCGCCTGGATCGCCTTCAGCAGGGACTCGGCGAGGTCGGCGAGCTGTTCCGTGCCGGTGGAGTCCTCGACGAGCAGCGCGAACTCGTCACCGCCCAGCCGCGCCACCAGGGGAGCGGTCGCCCGGTCGTGGCCGGCCTCGTCCGCGCAGCGCGTCAGGCGCTCGGCGACGGCGGCCAGCAGCCGGTCGCCGACCCGGTGGCCGAGGGTGTCGTTGACGGCCTGGAACCCGTCGAGGTCCAGATAGCACAGCCCGATCCGGCCCGTGCCGCCCTGCTCGTACGACTCCGGCTCCAGCGCGGCCGTCAGCCGCTCGAAGAACAGCGTGCGGTTGGGCAGCCGGGTCACCGGGTCGTGCATCTGCAAGTGCCGCAGCCGGGCCTGCAGTTCACGGCGGGCGGTGATGTCGGCGACGGAGAGCAGGACGCCGGGGGAGCCGTGTGCGTCCCCGGCCAGCGGTGTGACCGTGATCTGCGCCCACATGGAGTGCCCGTCGGGATGCTTGAGCCGGCGCTTGCAGCGCAGCTTCGCCTGACGGCCGCGCAGCACCTCGCGATAGGCGTGCCAGGTGCGCGTGTCCGAGGCCAGGTCCACGAGGTCGGCGGCCGGGGTCCCGGTCAGCTCCTCGGACGTGGCGCCGAGCAGTTCCCCGAACGCGGGGTTGGCGTCGACGACCGTGCCCTCGCGGTCCACCACGGCCATGGCCAGCGGCGCTGCCGCGAAGGCCGCCCGATGCGACGGGGGATCGGGACGAAAAGGTGTCGCGATATCACTCTCTGTAACGGCTGACCCGTCGAGGTCTGCCGCGACCGCCGGCCCTTCGGACGTTCCGTTCACCGCTAGCTCCCGCAGTGCACTCGATCGCTGTCCGCGCAGGAAAGTGTGCCGATCATAGAGGCTGCCCCCAGGCCCTTCCAGCCATTGCCCAGTCTCGGGGACCGGCAACCCCTTCTGCCAGATCGTTTCTGCCCGCAGCTGGACGGGTTCTTCAGGCCGGAGACCGGTTGTGACGTTCCGTGAGTGATTCGGGGGTGTCGGCCGGTTCAGCAGGTCACGCCACCTCACTCGTCCGGTGCAGATAAACAGGGCGTAGTACCGCAAATCATCACAGGCTGGGTGCGGTGTCCCGTGAACCGCTCCCGGAGGTCCCGTTGCCGCGCTCGTTTCCGCGCACTTTTCCGCGCCCGCCCCTGCGCAGCACCGCCGCCGTGTTCACCACCATGGCGGCCCTCGCCGCCACCTCCCTCGTCACCGGGCCCTCGGTCGCCGGGCCCTTCTCCTCGGCGCCCTGCACGCTGGAACGTACCGAGGCGCATCACTCGGAGGGCCTGGACACCTGGAACAGCGCCTATCCGCGTCCGGCCCGCGCCCTCGACGCGGTGATGGTCTTCCTGTCCTTCCCGGACGCCCCACCGCTCACCACCCCGGCCCAGCTGACCGCCGATCACTTCCCGGCCACCACCCGCTTCTTCGAACGTGCCTCCTACGGCCGGTTCACCCTGCGCCCGCACCCGCTGCGGCACTGGATCCGGATGCCGCGCCCGTCGACGGCGTACGCCATACAGCGCGACTGGAGTGCCGCGGACCGGGGCACCTACCTCCGGGACGCGCTCGCCGCGGCGGACGGGGAGGTCGACTTCTCCCGCTACGACGTCGTCTACTTCGTCGCCGACCCGGACGCGCCCGGCGTCGACTCGGACGCCACGAAGGTCGTCAACCTGGACGTGCCGCTGCGGGCCGACCACACGGACATCCGCCGGGTCGTCACGGTCTTCGAGAAGCACCCGCCGGACCGTCTGGTGCTGGCCCACGAGACCGGGCACGTCTTCGACCTGCCGGATCTGTACCACCGGCCGATGGACGGCAAGGGGGACTGGGACACCTATGTCGGCGACTGGGACCTGATGGGCAGCCAGTTCGGCCTGGCCCCCGATCTGTTCGCCTGGCACAAGTGGAAACTGGGCTGGCTGGAGCGGCGGCAGGTGGTGTGCGTACGGGGGCCGGAGCCGACGCGGCTGACACTGGAGCCGGTCGAGACCGGTCCCGACCGCGCCGGGATCTTCGGACTGGGGCGCGGCACGAAGCTCGCGGTCGTACCCACGGGGGCCGACAGCGCACTCGCCTTCGAGGCGCGCGAGGCGGTGGGCAGCGACGCGGCGGCCTGCCGGCAGGGGGTGCTGGTCTACCGCGTCCACAGCGGCGAGGCGTCCGGCGGCGGCCCGATCCAGGTGATCGACGCCCACCCCCGCACCGAGGCCTGCTGGGAGAACTCCGTCTACCCCCCGCTCGCGGACGCCCCCGTCGGCGTGGGCGAGACCTTCCGGGTGCCGGGCGAGCACGTCCGCGTGAAGGTGACGGGACGGACGACCACGGGGGCGTGGGACGTGGAGATCGCCGTCGGGTGACTTCCTGGCCGACGGCCCGGTGCCCAGAGGGGTGTGCCGAGCGACCCGTCTCCACGCCGAAGGCCCCCCGCTTTCACGGAGGGCCTTCAGTGTCTGTGCGCCGCCAGGGACTCGAACCCCGGACCCGCTGATTAAGAGTCAGCTGCTCTAACCAACTGAGCTAGCGGCGCCTGCTGACGTCGTAGACCTTAGCATCCTGATCGGCTGGGGGAAAAATCGATATCCGCACGGCGGTGCGGGCCGCGCGGACGGCTGCCCAGAGCAGGATTTCCGGGCCCGGCAGCCAGGGGTGACGGGTGTCGGGGGCGACCAGCCAGCGCGAGGTGAGTGCGGATTTCGCGGCGCTGAGCGGGGCCGGTACGGTCACCGCGTCGCCGGTGCCGTGGCACAGCAGGGGCGGGATCGCCCCGGTACGGCCGAACTCCTCCCACCGCAGCAGGGACGGCAGCCGCTGTGCCGTGCCCGGCGCCGCGAACAGGAGCATCCGGCCCCGGAACGTGGCCACCGGCCCCGAGCCCGGACCCTCGTCCCACAGCCGGTCGAGCATCCGGCGCCCGAAGACCGCGGGAGCGCTGACCACGTCGAAGGCGGTGCCGCAGGGCAGGACGACCGGGGCGGCGGGGTGGTCCTCCCACAGCGACAGGGTGCTGCGCGGATACGTTCCTGCCGAGGCGAGCCAGGCGGCCCCGTCCGCGGTGACGCCGCAGACGTCGAAGCGGTCGGTGAACGGTTCGTCGCGAGTGCTCATGCCGTCTACATCTACGGGGCGTGAGGGGGCCGTTCCGCAGGGTTGCGGGAAATCGGGACAGGAGAGGGCGGGGAGGGGTATCTTGCCCGCCTGGCATATGCCACGTGGGCTTCACGCGGCGTGAGCTTCACACGGGGTCGGCGTGTCCCGCTCCGCCCTCCGCCCCGCGCAGCAGATCCCGGCCGAACTCGACCATCTTCTTCGCGTAGTCCTCGGTCCACTCGGCGCGCTCGGCGATGTCCGCCGTCGTGAGCCGGTCGAAGCGCCGGGGGTCGGCCAGCTGGGCCGCCGCCATCGCCTGGAAGTCCACGGCTCGGTCCGCCGCAGCGCGGAAGGCCTGCGCCAGCTCGGTGGACCGGGTCAGCAGCGCGCGCGGGTCGTCGATCGACTCCAGGTCGAAGAAGTGCTCCGGATCTTCGGCCACCTGCGCGGGCTCGAACAGCAGGGGCGCGGGGCGCAGCCGCGGCTCGTTCCGACGCGGCGTGGGCTCCGCCATGTCTTCATCCTCCTCGTATGTCGTCCGTACCGACGGCCCGCCTGTGGAAGGCCACCGTCCATTGTCCCGCGCCCGTGCAAGAGGGCGGGTCGCCTCCGGCGCATTCCAAGGCCGACGGTCACGGCCGCCACGCCACCCGGTGTTCCGCCAGCCGCGCGAGCACCGCGTGGTTGGCCTCCCAGCCGTCCGGGAACTTCACCAGCGTTCCCAGCTGGACCGGTTCCGTGGACGGGTAGTCGTCCAACAGGTCGCTCACGCCCGCGCGGCACACCACGACGCAGGCGTGGCGGTGGCGGGAGGCCAGGACGCACAGGCGGCCAGTCTCCAGGTGGAAGGCGGTGGCGTCGGGCCGGCCGGAGAGCGGGTGGAGGACGACCGTGACGTCGTACTCGCGGCCCTGGAGACGGTTCGCCGTGTCGACGGTGACGTCCGTGACACCGAGGTCGGCCAGCGCCGCACGGACCGCCGCCGCCTGGTCCCGGTGCGCCGTGCCCACCGCGATGCGGTCGGCCGTCAGCGGCGCGGGATCCGGTGAGCGCTCCGACGTGGCCGCCCCGCCCCGGTCGAGGAGACGCCGTACGACCGCCGCGACCGCGCGCACCGCCTCCGGGTCCGTGCGCGGGGTGTGCCGGGCGGGCAGCTCCAGCAGACCCCAGCCGGACTCCGCCGCCGCGTCGATCACCCGGTCGGGGCCCGAGCCGTCCGAAGGGACGCCGAAGGTGAGGCGACGGTCGCCGTGATCCGTGCCGCTGCGGAAAGGCGTGTACGGGTAGAAGGCGTCCGAGACCAGGGGCGCGGCCGAGGCGGGGAGCCGCCAGGACACCGGCAGCCGGTGCTGGGGCAGTTCGGGGTTGTGGGCCAGCAGGGTCGTCACCGCCGAGGCCGAGGGGTCGTACGACAGCCCCGCCCACTGCTCGCTGCCCACGATCGCGAACGGGTCCAGCTGCCCGGGGTCGCCCACGAACAGCGCCCGCTCGAACAGCCCCGCGACCGCCAGCAGCGCGTCCGAGCGCATCTGGTACGCCTCGTCGACGATCGCGTGCGCCCAGGGCTCGTCGGTCTTCACATGCCCCCACTTGGCGGCCGTGGAGATCACGACGGGCAGCCCGGTCAGGTCCCCCGCCTTCGCCGACTTGCGGACCTGGGGCAGGTCGTCCAGCGCCTTGTCGTACGGGTCGGCGTCACTACTGTGCAGCCGCCCGACGGGCAGCTCGGGGTTCTTCTCGGCGAGCCTGAGGACCAGGTCGTCCACCTGGGCGTTCGTCTGCGCCACGACCATCAGGGGGCGCCCAGCGTCGGCCAGTTCGAGCGCCGCGCGGACCACGAGGGTGGACTTGCCGGCGCCGGGCGGGGAGTCGACGACGACACCGCGGTGGGTGCCGTGCAGGGTGTCGTGGAGGATCGCGTCGGTGGCCCGCGCGGCCTCGGCGCCGGGGTCGAAGGCCCGGCGGTCCCCGGGGGCGTGGGTGGTCACAGCACGTCCTCCGGGGTCAGGGGATCGGCACTCTCCTGCACGGCCTCACCGGGCGGCCCGCCGTGCGTCCAGGGCGTGTCCTCCGGGTCGGGCAGCTTGGCGCCGCCGCGCTGCTCGTGCTCGAAGAGCGTGAAGCACACCCGGTCGCCCTTCTCGGGGACGGACCCGGTCTCCGGCTCCTTGCCGCGGCCCATCTTGTCGAGGATCTTGAGGACGACCAGCGCGCCCTCCTCCTCGGACCCCACGAACTCGGCCGACTGCGGCTTGCCGCCCAGCGAGCGGTACACCTTGGCCCGCTCGCCCAGATGCGGCGGGTCGTCGGTCCGTACGGTCACCAGCGGGCGCGGGCTCGGCCGCTTGCCCTCGCTGTACGTCATGACGACGTCCGTGACCTCCCCGGCGAACGCCTCACCGGACAGCCGCCGCCCGGCCATCACCAGCGGGTCGTCGAGTGCCTCCTGCGCCTCCAGGCGGGCCTGTTCACGCTCGCGCGCGGCAAGCTTGTTGGCGGCGGTGACCGCGTCGTCGCGGCGCGGCTGCGGGGGCTCGCCCGCCACGACCCGGTCGCGGTGGCTCGTGAACGACCAGCGGTCGCGGGTCCACCGCTCCTCGACATGCGCCCCCTCGGGCAGCGCCCGCAGCAGGTCCACACCCCGCCACACCGCGTCCCAGGTGGGGCGGGTGCGACTCGCGACGAGCGCGCGGATCTCCTGTTCGGCCGCGGTGAGCATGCCGAGCCGGTCGTCGGCCTCCAGACCGTCCTCGGCTGCGGCGAGGGCGGTACGCGCGCGGTCGTAGCGCTCGAAGGCGGGGGCGAGCAGCTTGTTGTCGAACGCCGGGTCGGTGGCGGGACCGGCCGGCGGGTGCAGCAGCTGGCCGCGGTCGTCCCGGGCCAGCTCGGCCTCCAGGGCGGCCTCGGCGCCGGACCGCCCCTGCGGCGGGTCGATCCAGGCGAGCAGCGCGCCCAGATGCTGGTCCTCCAGCGTGGACTGGCCGGTGCACCAGTGCCGGCCCAGCACGTCCGTCATCGCGAGGAGCAGCGAAGAGCCCGGCACCCGGGCCCGCTCCCCGAAGTGGGTCAGCCACCGGCCCAGCAACGGCACCCGGGGCGGGGCCGGATACGGGGTCTCCGGGTCCTGCTCCGCCGTACGCCGAAAACGCATGGAGCGCCCGAGCAGCCGTACGAAATCGACGCCCGCGCGGCTCGGCAGGATCAGCTGGGGGGCGTCCGCGCACAACTCGACCTCGACCTTGATCCGCTTGCCGGTCTCCGGATCGGTCTCGTTGCGCTCGGCGGCCTCCACCGACTCGGCGTATCCGTCGACGTACGGCAGCACGATGTCCGCCAGTTCGGCGAGGAACGCGAACCTGAGGTCGCGGTCCCGGGGCTGCGGTACGACCAGGAGGTGCGGGGCGTCCCGGTCGGTGCCCACGAGCGCGCCGAGCGGGGCACCGGCCTCGCCCGCCGTGGTGAGCGGGACCAGGACGAGGGGGTGCTCGGAGAGGTGTCGGTGCAGGACGGTCGCGGCGGGCTGGGCGCGGCCGGTGCTCACCGCTTCCAGCCGGGCGAGGGTCGTGATCAGGGACACGGTGGCTCCTCGTGACGCGGGGCCGTGGGGAGGCCGCGAGCGGGCGTGACGTGGGGCGGCGCGGGGGCCCGGCGCGGAGGCGTACTCACCGCGCGGCACCCCCCGGCACCGCGTCCAGCGCTTCGGCACGCAGCTCGGCGGCTCTCCGCAGCGCCGCCACCGCCGGGTCGTCCGGGTCGCCGGCCTCGCCGCGGGCCGCCGCCAGGACCTCCCCGACCGTCGTCAGACCGCCCAGTTCCGCGCGCACCGAGCGGCCCAGGGAGGTCACCGTGCCGGCCGCGCGGGAGCGGTCCCGGCAGTGGAAGGCCAGTTCGCACGCGGACAGGCACTCGGGGGCGTACGTCGCCGGGACCGACTCGACCGCGGCGGTCAGTTCGGCGGCGGGCAGGTCCGGGGCGAAGCAGGTGCCGTCGGGCAGGGCGTCGGCGATGTCCTCGATGCGGGTGAGGCGGGTCAGCTGGCGGGCGGTGACCGCGCGCTGCTTGCGGATGTCGACGGCCGAGGCGGTGGGCAGGTTGGAGAAGTCCTTGGGGCAGACCAGCAGGACCCGGTGACGGACCTGCGGAGCCGGCTCCAGGCGGGCGGCGACCTCCTCCAGCGCGAGGACGTACACCGCGGCCTGGCGGGCGGCCGCGCCCACCTTCGAGGGGTCCGCCGAACCGTCCAGCATCGGGAAGGACTTGATCTCCACGACCGTCCAGCTGCCGTCCGGGTGCACCACCACCGCGTCCGGCTCCAGGAAGGCGGGGGAGCCGGCGACGTCGAGCGCGAGCATGGGGTGGTCGAGCAGCGTCCACCCCTGCGCCTCGGTGGCCTCGCGCAAGGCGAGGGCCGTGCGCGCGGTACGGCCCTCGGGGCCGATCGCGGTGAGGTCGGGCACGTGGGCCTCGGTGGGCGGCTCGGCCCTCCGGTCCAGCCGCTCGTGCACCAGCCGCAGCAGCTCCGCGCCGCCGTCCGCCTTGACCTTGGCCTCGAAGGCGTTGCCCCGGGTCAGGGCGAACTGCGACTGCCCGAAGGCGGCCGGCGAACCCAGCGCGCTCGCCAGCGCCGTCTTGTTCACCCCGGCGCCGTCGAGGATCGCGCGCCGCTTGCACCCGGGGTTCGCGGCGAGCGCCGCCAGGGCGCGCGCGTCCAGTGCCTTGGCCGGTACCTCGGGTCCGCGCAGCTCAGCGAGCCGCTGCCGGAGCGCCGTCCCCCGCGTCCGTGGGAGCGGCACTCGGCTCGGCTCCGCCTGGGAAGCGTGACTCGCGCTGCCGTGGAATGTGCTCACCCGCGGAAGTCTGGCATCCGCCACTGACAATTGATGCCTCTGTGTCCCGGGAGGCGGCGGAAACGGTGGCTATCCGGGCGCGGACTCCTGCTATGGCCCGCTCGGCCGCCCGGCTGACGTACGGGGCGAGCAGGAACCCGAGCCCCATCACCACCGCCCCCGCGGCCGCGTCGAGGAAGTAGTGGTTCGCGGTGCCCATGACCACGATGGTGGTGATCAGCGGGTAGGCGACGGCCGCGGCCTTCGTCGTACGCGTCCTGCCGTAGCGCCACAGCATCACACCGCACCACAGGGCCCAGCCGACGTGCAGGCTCGGCATGGCCGCGTACTGGTTCGTCATGCCGCCCATGCCCCGCGGGGCGCTCGCCTCGCCGCCCCACCAGCCGTACGAGCTGTACTGGGCCATGGTGTCGACGAAGCCGTGGCTCGCCGAGAGGAGGCGGGGCGGGCAGGTCGGCAGCAGGGTGAAGCCGATCAGACCCATGAACGTCGACGTCATCAGCCAGGTGCGGGCCGCGCGGTAGTGCACGGCATGCGAGCGGAAGAGCCAGATCAGGACGGCCGGGGTGACCAGGTAGTGCAGCGAGGCGTACCAGAAGTCGGCCGGTACGCCGATCCAGGTCTGGCTGGTGAAGAGCCGGTTGAGCGGGTGCTCGGCGTTGAGGTGCAGGACCTTCTCGACCTTGAGGATCGCCAGGCCGTGGTCCACGGCGCCCGTGACATCGCCCCTGGCGAGGAGCCGGCCGGCGCTGTAGCAGGCGTACACCAGCAGGATCAGGGGCAGCTCCGTCCACCAGCGCAGCCGCGTCTGCGGGACTGCCTCGGTGCCTGGTGTCTCGGTCAGCGGCATCCGATCCTGTCCCCCTTCGTTTCGCGCGGCGTCCGGCGGTCCTTGTCCGGGGGTGCCACTTTACGGCGTATGTGCGGGCCCCTGTGGAGTGCCCCCACGCAGCGCCTTCGGTCCACGAAGACGCTGAGAACGCCCGTCGGGTTGCCCTCCCACAGGGTGCGCGATGATGGAGGCGTTCCGCCTCCGCTTTCCCCCGGAAAGGTTTCTCCATGGCACCGCGCATCCTGCTGGCCCGGCACGGACAGACCGAGTGGTCGCTGTCCGGCAAGCACACCGGCAGGACCGACGTGCCGCTCCTGGAGGAGGGCCGGCGGGGCGCCAAGCTGCTCGGCGAGCGGCTGCACCGGGCCCCGTACGACGGCCTTCCCGGGGTGGAGATACGCACCAGCCCGCTGGTACGCGCGCGGGAGACCTGCGAACTCGCCGGGTTCGGGGAGCGGGCGGCCACCTGGGACACGCTCATGGAGTGGGACTACGGCACGTACGAGGGCATGACCCCGGACGAGATCCAGGCGGTGCGGCCGGGCTGGCTGATCTGGCGGGACGGGGTTCCCGACGGGGAGTCCCTGGCGGAGATCACTTCTCGCGCGGACGAGGTCGTCGCGTGGGCGCGCTCGGCGGACCGGGATGTGCTGGTCTTCGCCCACGGGCACATCCTGCGGTCCATCGGCGCGCGATGGCTGGGGTTGCCGCTCGACTTCGCGGCGCGGGTACGGCTTAATCCGACGTCCTTGTCTGTGCTGGGCTGGGCCTATGGAGAGCCGGCGATCGAGAGCTGGAACGACCTGGGGCATCTGGGGGCGTAGTCGGTGCGGCCCGCAGCCGAAGAACAAATCCGTCACGTGGACCTCGGCGTCGATGCATGGCGTTCCAGAAACGCCGAGACCCCCGGCGCCCTACGATGCGGCAGCAGCACCCTCGCCGTCGCCGCCAGCATCGTCTGGATGCGGGACGACTGGACCTCGCCCAGCAGCTCCAGCACCCGCAGCCCCGCCGCCGCCCCCTCGTCCGGGTGGCCGCAGCGGGCCAGGTCGTCGGCGAGCTCGGCCGTGTACAGCGCGATGTTGCGGGTGAAGTGCGGGTCCTGGAGATCCGCCGCGCGGCGCGCGTGCCGGGCGGCCCGGCGCCAGTCGCCCAGCGTGGACCAGCACTGCGCCTCCAGGCCCTCCAGCTCGGCCTCGCCGTAGAAGCTCATCCACTCGGGGTCGGCGTCCGAGTGGCCCCGCTCGAAGTAGGCCTGCGCGCGGGCGAGCGCCTGCTCGCACCCGGTGCGGTCGGCGAGCCCCGCCCAGCCGCCCGCCTCGCGCAGCGCGAGCAGCGACATGAGCCGGGCCGAACCCAGGGGCCGGGCGACCCGTTGGGCTGCCTGCGCGGCCCGTACCGCCTCTCGCGGCCGTCCCGCGTCGCGCGCGAGGAATGCGGTGTTGCAGAAGGCGTGCGCCTCCAGGGCGTCGTCACCGGTCACCCGGGCCGTCGCGAGGGCCTCCGCGTAGTGCGAGCGGGCATCGTCGAACCGCCCGGAGTCGTGCGCGAGCCAGCCCACCGAGATGGCGAGTTCACCCGCGCCCGAGTGCAGCCGGTCGGCGGTCGTCTGCCGGGTCGCGCCGGCGTCCAGGAGCGCGTAGGCGGCGCGCAGGGGAGCCGCCGCGCGCTGGTACAGGCCGTCGGCGCCGTGCCGGTCGTCGAGCAGCCGGATTCTGCGCACGGCCTCTTCCAGGGCGCCCGCCTCGCCCGTCCCGGCGCGGCGGACCGGCCGTCCGGCGGCCGCGGCGTCGAGCGCGAGCCCGAGGGGGCCCAGTGAGGCGGCGGCGACGGTGGCGCCCCCGCCGGTCATGAATGCGCGACGCAGCACGTCGCTCTCCTCGTAGTTGTCGTACGTCTCGTCGGGGTCCTGCGTGTCCTGCGTGTCATACGGCTCGTGCGTCCCCTGTGTCTCACTCGGGGGGCGCCCCCGGCGTCCGCGTACGGAGGCGCGGGAGGCGAAGCCCAGGTCGGAGAGCGTGCGGCCGGGGAACATGTGCAGGAACACCCGCTCGTACGCGTAGTTGGGGCAGCGGATCTCGCCCGCCTCGACACGGCCCACATAGCGTGCGTCGCAGCTGACGCTCTCGCCGATCTCGCGCGCGGCCCGTCGCACCATCGCGGCGAACTCGGCCGGCGAGCGCTGTCCGCGCAGGCGCCGGAACTCGAGGTTCGGCCTCGGTGGTGTGGGGGACTGGGACGAGGTCACCATTGACGACGCCATGGCCGGGTCCTCTCGTGCGAACCGTCGAACCATGCCGGGGGTGGGGCGAGTTGACTGGTTTGTCAGTGTGACGCCCTGTTTCCGGCGGGCAAGAACGTACCTGTTGTGTCCGGGTCGCCATGCGGGGTTTGGCTACAAACCGGATATCTCATCCGGGATCCGCCATGAACTGCCATCCTTTGCGGCGGACTTTCGCCGTAGCCGTTGACGTCGGCGCGCGTTGAACTTCCCGGAGTCGGACGAGGGTTCCTTGGTGGAGGCCGCGATGGAGATCAGCCGGAGCGTCAATCCCTGTACGCCGGTGTCGTGCGACGTGGTCACGGTGCCGACGCGACACGGCCTGGAGGCCGTCGACATCCTGCGGCGGGGGATGAGTGAGGGCGTCGGGCCCGTGCTGCACGACGACGGTGGCCAGACCTTGGGGTTCCTGGTGCCGCCGGGGACGGCGGCGGGCTGGGACGTGCCGGGGAGCACCTGCACGGAGACCGACGGCCGGGGGCTGCGGCTGGCTCCGGAGCCGCCCGTGGAGGGGGCGGACTGGCTGCTGCCGCCGGGAGACGCGGATCTGGCGACGGACCCCGCGGTGCTCCGGGCGGCACTGGGCGAGGCGGCGAGACTGATCGAGGCCGCGGACAATTGCCGTTGACCGGCAGCCGGCCGTTCCCACCGGCCCGCGGACGCGGGAAGGTCTTGCGCCGCGGATAATGGCGTAGTGGGTAAGTCCAAAAGCTCTCGCCGTGGCAGCCCGGCCGCCGATGCCGTCGTCGAACCCGTCGACGGCGGCCTCGCCGAGCTCATCCCCGACCGGGAACGCCCGCACGCGTGGACGCTGCTCATCGACGGCGCCCCCCAGTCCCACGTCGACCTCGACGACCCACGCCACCTCTCCTTCGAGTACCAGCGCCGGCTCGGCCACGTCATCGACCTGGTCGCGCCCCCGAACAAGCCCGTGCACGCCGTACACCTCGGCGGCGGCGCGTTCACCCTCGCCCGGTACCTCGCCGCCACCCGGCCCCGCTCCACCCAGCAGGTCGTCGAGCGGGACGCGGCGCTCGTACAACTGGTCCGGCAGAAGCTTCCGTTGGAGCCGACCGCGCGGATACGCGTGCGGTCCGTCGACGCCCGCGAGGGTCTCGCCAAGGTCCCCGACGGATGGGCCGATCTCGTCATCGCCGACGTGTTCAGCGGAGCCAGGACCCCGGCACACCTCACCTCCACCGAGTTCCTCGACGAGGTCCGAAGGGCGCTCAAGCCGGGCGGTCGCTACGCCGCCAACCTCGCCGACGGACCGCCGCTCGCCCATCTCCGCGGCCAGATCGCCACCGCCGCCGCCCGCTTCCCGGAACTCGCCCTCGTCGCCGACCCGACGGTCCTGCGCGGCAAACGCTTCGGCAACGCCGTACTCGTCGCCTCCGACACCCCCCTGCCGATCGCGGAACTGACCCGCCGGGCCGCCTCCGATCCGCACCCCGGCCGCGTCGAACACGGCAAGGCGCTCCTCGACTTCACCGGAGGGGCCGTACCCGTGACGGACGCCGAGGCGGTGGCCTCCCCGGCGCCGCCCGCGTCCGTGTTCCGATGACCCGGTGAGTCAGTAGGTGCCGATCTCCACCCGCGGCGGTCCGTCGTGCCAGGTGCAGAACACCGACACCCGGTCCGCTCCCGAGCTGAACTCCACCCGGATCCACGACTCCGTCTTCCACACCTGCATCGACCAGCCGGTGCCCGGCGTCGCGGACACCAGGGTCGCCGACTTGTCACCGAGGTCGAAGACCGCGCGGCCGCCGTCGGTGTCGTAGCTCCTGACCTTGCCGGAGGCGGTGGGGGAGGGGCTCTTCGCGGAGAGGGTCGGGCTCGCGGTCGGGGCACTCGGCGTCGGTGCGGGGCTCTTCGACGGGGTCGCCCGCCCGGTCCGCGTCGGCGTCGGCGACGCCAGCGGCTTCGACTCCTGCGTGGTCGCCTCGGCCGCCGTGATGGGCAGCGCGCGCGGCGGATCGTAGGCCGTGCCCGCCATGACCGTGTGGACACCCCACCAGGACAGCGTGACCGCCGCGCCCGTGGCGAGCAGCCAGGCCAGTACGTGTACGAGTCCTCTGCGCATCGCCCGCCATACTGCCTCACGCGTCCCACGGGCCGCACCCGGACTGAGTTGTCCACAGGCCCCGACCGTGCTCGCCCGAATCGCGTACGGTGCGGCGCATGGCAAGTGTGCTCGTGGTCGAGGACGACCAGTTCGTTCGTTCGGCGCTCATCCGGCACCTGACCGACGCGGCACACACCGTGCGCAGCGTGGGGACGGCGCTGGAGGCGCTGCGCGAGGTCGCCCATTTCCGTTTCGACGTGGTGATCCTGGACCTCGGTCTGCCCGATCTCGACGGGTCCGAGGCCCTGAAGATGCTGCGCGGGATCACCGACGTCCCGGTCATCATCGCCACCGCCCGGGACGACGAGTCGGAGATCGTCCGCCTGTTGAACGCCGGGGCGGACGACTACCTCACCAAGCCCTTCTCGGTCGAGCACCTCTCCGCCCGGATGGCCGCCGTCCTACGACGGTCCCGGGCCGCCGGAGGCGACGCACCGCCCGAGACCGTGCTGCGCGTGGGCGGCCTGAGCGTCGACCCGCTGCGCCGCCAGGCCGAACTGGACGGCGTCCGACTCGACCTCACCCGCCGCGAGTTCGACCTGCTCGCCTTCCTGGCCGCCCGGCCCGGGGTGGTCGTCCCCCGCAAGGAACTCCTCGCGGAGGTCTGGCAGCAGTCCTACGGCGACGACCAGACGATCGACGTCCATCTGTCGTGGCTCCGGCGCAAGTTGGGCGAGACGGCAGCGCAGCCCCGCTATCTGCACACCCTGCGGGGCGTCGGCGTGAAGCTGGAACCACCGGGCGGGGGGCTGCCGCTGTGAGATGGGCTCTGGTCAAGGTCTGCCTGGCGGTCACCACCATGGTCGTGGTCGCCTTCGCCGTCCCGCTCGGCCTCGTCATCAAGGAGATGGCCCGGGACCGCGCGTTCTCCAACGCCGAGCGGCAGGCGGCCGCCGTCGCCCCCGCCCTGTCCATCACCACCGACCGCGACCAGCTGGAGCGGGTCGTCGCCTCCGCGGGCTCGGACGCCGGGATGGCCGTCCACATACCGGCCGACGGTGAGGGACGGAGCGCTCAGCAGGCCGTGGACATCGGACGGCGCCGGGCCGCCGCCGACGACATCGCGACCGTGCGCCGACTGGGCCGCGCCTCCACCACCGAGGTGCCCGGCGGCTCCACCCTCCTCCAGCCGGTCGCGCTCAGCTCCGGCGAGATCGCCGTCGTCGAGGTGTACGTCCCCGAGTCCGAGGTGAGCAACGGCGTCGCGACCGCCTGGGCGGTGCTCGCCGGCGTCGGCATCGCGCTCGTCGTCGGCTCGGTCGCGGTCGCCGACCGGCTCGGCGTCCGGATGGTGCAGCCCGCGCAGAAACTCGTCGAGGGCGCCCACGAGCTGGGGGAGGGGAAACTGGGGTCGAGGGTGCCCGAAGAGGGGCCGACCGAACTCAGGCTGGCAGCCGTCGCGTTCAACTCCATGGCCGACCAGGTCGTCCAACTGCTCGCGAACGAAAGGGAGCTGGCCGCCGACCTGTCCCACCGGCTGCGCACCCCGCTGACCGTGCTGCGGCTCAACGCGGCCTCGCTCGGGGACGGTCAGGCCGCCGAGCAGACCCGGGCCGCGGTCGCGCAGCTGGAGCGCGAGGTCGACACCATCATCCGTACCGCCCGGGAGGCCAAACCGCAGACCGCGGCCGCCGGGCCCGGCGCCGGGTGCGACGCGGCCGAGGTGGTCCGCGAGCGGATGGGGTTCTGGTCGGCGCTCGCCGAGGACGAGGGCCGCAAGTGGCGGGTGGCCGGCACCGAGCGGCCGGTGCGCATACCCGTGGCCCGGGCGGACCTCGCCGCCGCCCTCGACGCCCTGCTCGGCAACGTCTTCCGGCACACCCCGGAGGGCACGGCCTTCGCGGTCGACGTGCACAACGGCGAGGACGCGGTGATCGTGCTCGTCTCCGACGCGGGACCCGGCATCCGCGACCCCGAGGCCGCCATGGCCCGCGGGCGGGGGTCCGGCAGCACCGGGTCGACCGGGCTCGGGCTCGACATCGTCCGGCGGCTCGCCGAGGCGACGGGCGGGGACGTACGGATCGGGTCGTCGGTGCTGGGCGGCACCGAGGTGCGGGTCTGGATCCAGCTGGACGGGCGGGAGCCGGTGCGCCGGGGACACCGGGTGCGCAGGCGCAGGACCGGCAGACTGGTCTCGACCTTTAACCGACCCCGATCCCTTCCTTAAGCGCGGCCTAAGATCCTCAACGCCCGTCCTGATCAGGTCATTTGCCCGATTCCGGATCGCTAGCGTGCCACGCCATGAGCATGCATCGGCGCAGACTGAACGGCAGGAACAAGGCGATCGGCGGGGTGGTCGCCGCCGCCGTGGTGGGGACCGGCGCGGTCCTGTTGAGCGGGACCGCCCAGGCGGCCGGGATCGGCGCCGCGTACACGAGGACGAGCGGCTGGTCCACGGGGTACACCGCGCAGTACGTCGTCACCAACAACAGCGGGGCGGCGGACCTGGCCTGGAAGCTGGAGTTCGATCTGCCGTCGGGCTCGAAGCTCGGCTCCCTGTGGAACGCCGAGTCGGCGGTGAGCGGGCAACACGTCACCGTGACCTCGGCGAAGTGGGACACCGACGGGCTGGCGCCCGGCGAGTCGGTCACCGTCGGTTTCGTCGTCAACGGCGCCGCCGACCCCACCGGGTGTCTCGTGGACGGCGCGAAGTGCTCCGCCGACGACACCCCCGACCCCAAACCCACCGCCACACCCAAACCCACCGCCACACCCACAGCCACCCCGACCTCCACCGCTTCCCCCTCGAAGGGCGACGGCTTCGCCCCCTACGTCGACACCTCCCTCTACCCCGCCTTCGACCTCCTCGCCGCGGCCGACGCCACCGGCGTGAAGGACTACCACCTCGCCTTCGTCACCGACGGCGGCGGCTGCACCCCCAAGTGGGGCGGGGTCACCGACCTGGCGAGCGACGCCGTGGCCGCGCAGATCGGCGCGCTGCGGGCGAAGGGCGGTGACGTCCGGGTCTCCTTCGGCGGCGCCTCCGGCTCCGAGCTGGCCACGACCTGCTCCTCGGCGGACGCGCTGGCGGCGGCGTACGGCAAGGCCGTGGACGCGTACGGCCTCACCAAGGTCGACTTCGACGTGGAGGGCGGGGCGCTGCCGAACACGGCCGCGAACACCCGGCGCGCGCAGGCGATCGCGAAGCTCCAGGACCGCCACCCCGGCCTGGACGTCTCCTACACCCTCCCGGTGATGCCCGAGGGCCTCACCCAGGACGGGGTCGACCTGCTCGCGAACGCCAAGTCCAACGGCGTGCGGATCGACACCGTGAACATCATGGCGATGGACTACGGGGCCTCGTACAGCGGGGACATGGGCACCTACGCCGAGCAGGCGGCCACGGCCACCCAGGCACAGGTCAAGGGTGTTCTGGGGCTGTCGGACAGCGCCGCCTGGAAGGCGGTCGGGGTCACGCCGATGATCGGGGTCAACGACGTGGCCTCGGAGATCTTCAAGGTCGAGGACGCCACCCAGCTCGTGGCCTTCGCCAAGGCGAAGGGACTGGGCCCGCTGTCGATGTGGTCCGCCACCCGGGACAAGCAGTGCCCCGGCGGTGCGAAGCCCTCCGCCGACGCGAGCTGCAGCTCGGTCGTCCAGGCCCCGTTCGCCTTCTCGAAGGCCTTCGCCGCCTACAACTGAACCCACCGGCGACGAGGCTCCTGGGTCACTGGTAGGCAGGGATGTCGGTCACGTTTCGACAAATCGGGTCGATAACTATTGACGCATGACCTGACATACCGCTGTCATTGCGCCACCGTGTTCGGTCAAGTTGGTTTCTGGTCGATTACGACTGGTCTCCGAATCCCTCCATGACCGAACCCCTGCCTTCAGGAGCCGTACATGCGTGATCTCTCGTCTTCCCTCCCTTCGCCCAGCCGTCGTGGTGTGCTCAAGGGGGTGGGTGGTGCCGCCCTCCTCGGCGCGGGTATCCCGTTGCTGTCCGCCTGTGGCAGCAGCGGCAGCTCCAGCGACCCGAAGACCGTGAGCCTGGGGTCGAACGCGTCGGACGCGGTGCCGAAGAAGGCGTTCGCCGAGATCTACGCGGCCTTCAAGAAGCAGTCCGGGATCACGGTCGACGTGAACACCAAGGACCACAACACGTTCCAGGAGCAGATCAACTCCTACCTCCAGGGCACGCCGGACGACGTGTTCAACTGGTTCGCCGGGTACCGGATGCAGTTCTTCGCCGCGAAGAACCTCGCCTCCCCGATCGACGACGTGTGGGACAAGATAGGCGGCAACTTCCCGGACGCCATGAAGAAGCTGTCCAAGGGCGCGGACGGCAAGTACTACTTCGTGCCGCTGTACACGTACCCGTGGGCGATCTTCTACCGCAAGAGCGTCTTCCAGCAGCACGGCTACGAGGTCCCGACCACGTGGGACCAGCTGGTCGCCCTGTCCAAGCAGATGAAGAAGGACGGCCTGGTCCCGATCGCGTTCGGCGACAAGGACGCCTGGCCGGCGATGGGCACCTTCGACCAGATCAACTTCCGCCTCAACGGCTACGACTTCCACGTGGAGCTGATGGCGGGCAAGGCCGCGTGGACCGACGCCAAGGTCAAGGCCGCCTTCGACCACTGGGCCGAGCTGCTGCCCTACCACCAGGACGGTTTCATGGGCCGCACCTGGCAGGACGCCGCCCAGACGCTGGTGTCCAAGAAGGCCGGCATGTACCTGCTGGGCTCCTTCGTGGCCCAGCAGTTCACCAACAAGGCGGACCTGGACGACCTGGACTTCTTCGCCTTCCCGGAGATCAACCCCGCCTACGGCCAGGACACCGTGGAGGCGCCCACCGACGGCTTCATGGTCTCCAAGGCGCCGAAGAACAAGGCCGGTGTCACCAAGCTGCTCGAGTACCTGGGCACCCCGGCGGCGGAGCAGATCTACCTCAAGGCCGACTCCAGCGTGGTGGCCGCCTCCAGCAAGGCCGACACCTCCTCCTACACGCCGCTGCAGAAGAAGGCGTACGAGATGATCTCCGGCGCCAAGAGCCTGACCCAGTTCATGGACCGCGACTCGCGCCCCGACTTCACCTCGACGGTGATGCAGCCCGCGCTGCAGAAGTTCCTCCAGAACCCCAAGGGCGTCGACAGTCTGCTGGCCTCGATCGAACGCCAGAAGAAGACGATCTTCGCGTCCTCCTGAGCTGAGCGGCTGAATGACTACCGACATCAACACGAAGAGCCCGGAGGCGGCCGCTGTGCCGCCTTCGGGCCCTGCCCCTGTCAAGCGGGTCCCGCAGGGCCACAAGCGTCTGCTGACCCGCCGTGACCGCATCACACTCGCCTTCATGGCGGGCGTGCCCACGGTCCTGCACGTGGCCCTGGTCTGGGTCACCGCGCTGGCCTCGATCGCCCTGGCCTTCACCAGCTGGGACGGCATCGGCTTCGACTCCATCAAGTGGGTGGGGCTGGACAACTTCAAGCAGTTGTTCACCGACAACCCGCAGTTCTGGCCCGCGGTCGAGCACAACATCATCTGGTTCGTCGTGCTCATCCTGATCCCGACGCCGTTCGGCCTGTTCCTGGCCGTCCAGCTGGACAAGAACATCCGCTTCTCCCGCCTCTACCAGACCGCGTTCTTCCTGCCGGTCGTGGTCTCGCTGGCGGTGACCGGGTTCGTCTGGCAGCTGGTCTACAACCCCGACACCGGTCTGATCAACAGCCTCATCGGGGCCAACAAGCCCGGCCACTACATCGACTGGATCGGCGACCCGCACCTGAACCTGTGGGCCGTGCTGATCGCCGCGTCCTGGCGGCACACCGGCTACATGATGATCCTCTATCTGGCCGGTCTGAAGGGCGTGGACCCCTCCTTGCGGGAGGCCTCCTCGCTGGACGGCGCGAACGAGTGGCAGACGTTCAAGAACGTCATCTTCCCCACCCTGCGCCCCACCAACACCGTCGTCCTGGTCGTCACGATCATCGAGGCGCTGCGCGCCTTCGACCTGGTGTTCGTCTTCAACAAGGGCGCCCAGGGCACCGAGCTGCTGTCGATCCTGATCACCAACAACATCATCGGTGAGTCCAGCCGGATCGGTTACGGCTCGGCGATCGCCGTGGTCCTGCTGGTCATCTCCCTCGCGGTCATCATCCCGTACCTGATCGCGACCTTCCGGAAGGAGCGGCGCGCATGAGCACCACCGTCGCCACCGGCGCGCCGGCCAAACAGCGCACGCCTGTCCGCCCCGCCCGGGTCCTGCTGCACGTCTTCCTCGCCGGCACCGCGCTGGCCTGGCTGGCACCGCTGCTGTGGGCGGTCCTCGCGGCCCTGCGGCCGTACTCGGAGACCAGCAACAAGGGCTACGTGTCCTGGCCGGACACGCTGAACCTCGACAACTTCAAGAACGCGTTCCAGCAGTCCGACATGCTGCACTACTTCGGCAACACCCTGCTCATCGCGGTCCCGGCCGTGCTGATCACCCTGGTGCTGTCGTCGATGGTCGCCTTCTACGTCAGCCGCTTCGACTTCCGCCTCAACATCGCGCTGCTGCTCGTCTTCACCGCCGGCAACCTGCTGCCGCAGCAGGTCATCATCACCCCGCTGTACCGGATGTACCTGCTGATCGACCTGCCCGGCATCACCATGAGCGGCAAGCTCTACGACTCCGCGCTCGGCCTGGTCCTGATCCACGTGGCGTTCCAGTCCGGCTTCTGCGCCTTCGTGCTCAGCAACTACATGCGGATGCTGCCCCACGAGCTGACCGAGGCCGCCCTGGTCGACGGCGCCTCCGTGTGGCGTATGTACTGGCAGATCGTGCTGCCCCTGTGCAAGCCCGCGATGGCCGCGCTGGGCACCCTGCTGTCCATCTGGATCTACAACGATTTCTTCTGGGCGATCGTGTTGATCTCGACCGGCGAGAACATGCCGATCACCTCGGCCCTGAACAACCTCTCCGGCCAGTACTTCACCGACCCCAACCTGGTCGCCGCCGGCGCCCTGCTCACCGCGATCCCCACCCTGATCGTCTACTTCGTGCTCCAACGCCAGTTCGTCAGCGGACTGACCCTCGGCGCCAACAAGGGCTGACCGCCCGCACCTGAGAGAGAACCACCGTGCCCCACCCCTTCACCCCGCTCGCCTCCGTGCCCGTGGACCCGCGCAGGGCCCGCGTGCACGAGGAGGGCTGGCAGTCCTGGAGCCCCAGCGGCACGTACGCCCTCGGCGACAAGCCGTACCGCCCGACGAACGACAACTGGGCGACGGTCTGCTACCGCCCGGGCGTCACCGTCCCCGAAGGCACCTTCCAGGGCGAGGGCCTGCTGGCGCTCGACCCCGGGGACGGATCGCCGGTACGGCTGTGGGCGGCGCCGGACCCCACGCATGAGGTCCCGTCGATCCGTCTGGTCGCCGCGGACTCCGTGGCGGAGGTCCTGGCCGACGGCCCGGTGAAGGAGTTCACGGGCACGGACATCCAGTCGGTGCTGGCCGAGTGGGCCGCCGGACTCGGGGTCGAGACCCCCCGGACGGCGCCCACCGTCTGGTGCTCCTGGTACGAGTACTTCACGGGCGTCACCGAGGACGACATCCACGAGAACCTCCGGGCGATGGACACCCTCGACCTGCCCGTCGACGTCGTCCAGATCGACGACGGCTACCAGAAGGCCCTCGGCGACTGGCTCACCCTCTCCGGCCGCTTCCGCTCCCGCGCGGGCATCGCCGACGCGATCCGGGCGCGGGGCCGTCGGGCCGGCATCTGGACGGCCCCCTTCCTGGTCGACCCGGCCAGTGACCTGGCCGCCGAGCACCCCGACTGGCTGGTCGAGGACCTCGACGGAGGCTTCCTGCACGCCGGCCGCAACTGGGGCCACGACCTGTGCGTCCTGGACACCACCCACCCCGAGGCGGCGCAGTACCTGACGTCGGTCTTCAGCACCCTGGTGTCCGAGGGCTACGACTACTTCAAGGTCGACTTCCTGTACGCGGGAGCGCTGGAAGGCGTACGGCACTCCTCCGCGGACGCGCTCACGGCCTACCGGGACGGCATCCGGCTGATCCGCGAGGCGATCGGTTCCCAGGCGTACCTGCTCGGCTGCGGCGCGCCGATCCTGCCCTCCGTCGGCCTCTTCGACGCCATGCGGGTCAGCCCCGACACGGCCCCGCACCGGCGTCCCGAGGCCGGCGACTACAGCCAGCCGGGCCAGGACCCGGCCGAGTTCACCGGCGCGGGCCGCCAGTGGCAGCACGGCCGGCTGTGGGTCAACGACCCCGACTGTCTGATGGCCCGCCCGGCTGTGGAGACCCGCGAGCGCTGGGCGGCCCACGTGGAGGCGACGGGCGGCCTGATGGCGTCGAGCGACCGCCTGCTGTCCCTGGACCTGTGGGGCGTGGAGACGACCCGCCGCCTGCTCGCCGGAGACGTCCGATGATCGCGGAGGGCATCGCCTACGGCGGCGACTACAACCCCGAGCAGTGGCCCGAGGAGGTCTGGGCCGAGGACGTACGCCTCATGCGTGAGGCGGGCGTGAACATGGTCAGCGTCAACATCTTCGCGTGGGCGCTCCTCGAACCCCGCGAGGGCGAGTACGACTTCTCGCGCCTCGACAGGATCCTCGCCCTGCTCCACGAGCACGGCATCGCCGCCGACCTGGCCACACCGACGGCGGCCCCACCGGCCTGGTTCTTCCGCAAGCACCCGGAGGCCCTGCCGGTCGACAAGGACGGCCGGAGACTGTCGTACGGCAGCCGCCAGACCTTCTGCCCCTCCAGCCCCGCCTACCGGGAGGCCGCCCTGCGGATCGCCCGGGCGCTCGGGGAGAGGTACGCAGACCACCCGGCGGTCGTGATGTGGCACGTCCACAACGAGTACGGCTGCCACAACGCGGAGTGCTACTGCGACGTGAGCGCGGAGGCGTTCCGGGTGTGGCTGCGGTCGCGCTACGGCGATCTGGAGACCCTGAACCACGCCTGGGGTACGACCTTCTGGAGCCAGTGGTACTACGACTGGGACGAGATCATCCCGCCCCGCGCCACCGGTGCCGTGCCCAACCCGACCCACCAGCTGGACTGGCGGCGCTTCTGCTCCGACGAGCTGCTGGCGCTGTACAGGGCGGAGCGGGAGGTGCTGCGGGAGGCCGCGCCTTCGGTGCCGGCCACCACCAACTTCATGGTGATGTTCGCCTTCGACGCGCTGGACTACTGGCGCTGGGCGCCGGAGCTGGACGTCGTCTCCAACGACCATTACCTGCGTTCCACCGACCCCGAGTCGCAGATCGACATCGCGCTCAGCGGCGACCTGGTCCGTTCGCTGGCTGGCGGGCCGTGGCTGCTGATGGAGCACTCCACGGGCGCGGTGAACTGGCAGCCCGTCAACAGGGCCAAGACGGCGGGGGAGTTGCGCCGCAACGCCCTGGCCCACGTCGCGCGCGGCGCCGACGGCATCGCCTACTTCCAGTGGCGGGCCGCCAAGGCGGGCGCCGAACAGTGGCACTCGGCGATGCTCCCGCACGCCGGCACGGACAGCCAGATCTGGCGTGACGTGGTCGCGTTGGGCGCGGACCTGAAGGCGCTGGCTCAGGTGCGGGGCAGCACCAGCCCCGCCTCGGTCGCCGTCGTCTGGGACTGGAACGCCCGCTGGGCCCTGGAACTCCCCTCCCAGCCCAGCGAGGCGGTCCGCTACCTGGACATGGTCCGGGCCTGGTACGAGCCGCTGTGGCGGTCGGGCGTGGCGGTGGACTTCGTTCATCCGACGGCGGACCTGTCGGCGTACCGCCTGGTGCTGGCCCCCGCCCTGTACCTGGTCGACGACCCGTCGGCGGCCAACCTCACCGGTTTCGCCTCGGCCGGCGGCACGCTGGTCGTCGGCTTCCACAGCGGGGCCGTCGACGCCAGCTGCCATGTCCGCCTGGGCGGTTACCCGGGCGCCTTCCGCGAGGCCCTCGGCGTCCGCACGGACGAACTGTTCCCGCTGCTGCCCGGTGAGTCCCTCGGCCTGAGCGACGGCGGCACGGCGTCCCTGTGGTCGGAGCGGGTGCACCTGGAAGGCGGGGAGGCCGTCACGTCGTACACCTCGGGCCCCCTGACCGGAGTCCCGGCGGTCACCCGGCACCCCTACGGCGAGGGCGTGGCCTGGTACCTGGCCACCCACCCGGACCCGGACACCCTCGCCGCCCTGCTGGACCGCATCCGCACCGAGGCGGGGGTGGAGCCGGTGCGTCGGACACCGGAGGGGGTGGAGGCGGTGCTGCGCCGGGGCGAGGACGCGGACTACCTCTTCCTGATCAACCACGGGGAGCGGGCCGCCGAGGTGCACGTGGCCTCCCGGGCAACCGAGTTGCTCAGCGGCAGGGGCATCGACGGCGGCCGGGTGACGGTGACGCCGGGCGACGTGGTGGTCGTACGGGAATCACGCTGAGAGGCGGTCGAGGCCCACACCGGCCGGTGTGGGGTCGGCGGCCGTCTGACCGGTCCCGGCGCTGCCGCGCTGACCACGGGCAGCCGGGACGACATCGCGAACCGCCCGACGTACACCGTCCTCGGAACGTGTCCGCCACTTCGCCGCCGTCGCCACGGCCGCGGCGTTCCTGGTGACCAGTGACCCTGGCCGCGGTGTTGGCAGTGGTGGTGCTGCGGTGACTTGTACCATCTGAGCACGCTGCACTAGGGGGACGCGTGATCGAACTGGCCGACATGATCCGGGAGTTGCGCGAACAGCTGACGACCGCTCTCACGGACGGCGACGGCAGGATGCTGCGCTTCGAGTTGGGGCCCGTGGAGATCGAGGCGTCCGTCGCCGTGACGCGGGAGGGCGGTGGGGACGCGAAGGTGCGACTGTGGGTGGTCGATGCCGGGGCGAACGGGAAGTACGGGCACGCGGAGACACAGCGGGTGACCCTCACGCTCACGCCGAAGGTGGTGCCGCCGGGCGGGGGAGCAGGGCGGACCGCGCTGATCACGGGTGACGAGGTTGACGGGGAGGTCTGAGCGGGGGCTCGGGCCGGGGCTGCGGGCGGAGCGGGTCGCCGAGGTCATCGTCCGCCGATCCGGCCGGGGCGGCCGCGGCTCGGGCTATCTCGTGGGGCCGGGAAGGGTGCTCACGGCCGCGCATGTCGTCGAGGGCGCCGAGCAGATCCGTGTCCGTTTCCAGGCCGACCGGCCGGGGGAACGAGCCGTCGAGGCGGTGGTGGCGTGGGCGCACGACGGGATCGACATCGCCGTATTGAAGCTGCCGTCGGACGCGTACGACGACGTCTCGCCCGCCACCTCCTTCGGTACCGTCGGCGACCAGGACGCCGTCCTCAGCTGTACGGCGATGGGCTTTCCCCGCTTCAAGCTCCGTACCAACGCCGAGGGCCGGCGCTTCCGGGACACCGAGCACATGGACGCGCGATGCCCGGTGCTGGCCAATCGGCGTGAAGGAACGCTGGACTTGAGAATCACCGCGCCGCCCGCCGAGGATCCGGATCCCGAACGGGACCCGTGGGAGGGCATGTCGGGAGCGGCCGTCTTCAGCGGTGGGCATCTGGTCGCAGTGGTGAGCAGGCATCACCGCAGCGAGGGCACCGGACGGATCGCGGCGGGACGGATCGACCGCTGGGCGGAGACACTGAAGGGCGACGAACTCGCCGAGCTGAGCGATCTGTTGTCGTACGACCTCGCGGCACTGTCCGCCACCTGCCCGCCGGACCTCCCCGACCTCGTCCAGGAGATCTACCGTGCCCAACTCGCGGACATCGCACCCGAGTTGCTCGACGAGCGGGATTCCGAGCTGGCGGACATCGTCTCCTTCTGCGGCGGAATGGAACCGTACCGCTGGCTCCAGGGGCGGCCGTGGGCGGGAAAGACAGCGCTGGCGGCGTGGTTCGCGCTGCATCCACCGCGCGGGGTCGTGCCGGTGTGGTTCTTCATCACCGCGCGATACGCGGGGCAGTCCGACTCGGACGCGTACGCGGCGGCGGTTGTCGACCAACTCGCCGTCATCGCCGGCCGTGAACCGGCCATGACCGGTTCCCCCGCCGCCCGCGACGGCGAACGACGACTGCTGCTGAAACAGGCGGCGGAACGGGTCGCGCGGGACGGCGGCACGCTGCTCCTCGTCGTCGACGGCCTGGACGAGGACCAGTCCCTGCTCCCCGGCGGCAGCGGCACCAGCATCGCGTCCCTGCTGCCGGAACGCCTCCCGCCCAACGTCCGTGTCCTGGTGACGAGCCGGCCGAGCCCCGGCATCCCGCCGGATGTCGGCGGCGGGCACCCCCTGCGGCGCTGCCCGGTCGTGGAACTCGCCACCTCGGGGGCGGCACGGCACACCGAGCACGAGGCCAAGTTCGACCTCCGACGGGCCCTGGACGGTGACCGGTTGGAGCGGGACGTGGTCGGTCTGCTCACCGCGGCGCGGGGCACCCTCAGGGTCGACGACCTGCGGGAACTGACGGGCAGACGACACAGTGAGCTGAGTCGCAAACTCGACAGCGTCTTCGGCCGGATCCTGCGGCTGCGCGGTGGCGGCTTCGATAGCTCCGCCGACATGGACGTGACGATGTACACGACCAGCCGAGGCTATCTGTTCGCCCACGAGACCCTGCTCGCCGCGGCCCAGGACGAATTCGGCCCGGACATCGAGGAGTACCGCTCGCGCCTGCGCGCCTGGGCGGAGACCTACGAACGCCGTGGCTGGCCGGACGAGACCCCGCCGTATCTGCTCCAGCCCTACGGCCGACTGGTCGCGCTGGACCAGGACGCGCCCCGGGCCGTCGCTCTCGCTGTGGACCCCCGCCGAGGCGACCGGCTGCGGGAGGCCACGGGCAGCGACGCGGCGTGCCTCGCGGAGATCGCCGCGGCGCGGGAGACGGTGCGGCGGACCGCGCCCGACGACCTGGGCGCGCTGGCGGCGCTCGCGGCCGTGGAGGATCTCGTGGCCCGGCGCAACGAGTACCTTCACCCGGACATCCCGGCCGTTCATGCCCGTCTCGGCAGGGTCCGGCAGGCCATCGGCCTGGCCCGCAGCGTCTTCGACCCCCGCAGTCGCGCCCGGGCACTCCTCGCCGTGGCACGTGTCCTCGCGGAGGCGGGAGACCGGCGGGCGGTGGGGCTGGCGGAGGAGGGAATGCGGCTGGCCGAGGAGGCGGGGGCCCGCAGACCGTCCGTCGTCTGGGAGGCGCGGGGCCTGCGGGCCGTGGTCCTGGCCCTGGCGGGCCGAGGGGAGGAAGCGCTGCGGGTACTGCCTGCGTCGGACCGCCGTCCGCCACCTGTGAAGGAGTTCGTGGAGGCACTGGTCATGACCGCCACGGCACTGGGGAGTACGCCGGGAGCGGCCGAACTGCTCCGGCTGGCGGAGGAGTCCGCCGAGAGGATCGAGTTCCTTCCGCACCGCGTCCGCGTGATGGTGGGCATCGCCGAGGCATGGTCGGCGTGCGGCTGCACGGAGGACGCGGCACGGCTCCTCCACGCGGTCACCGGGCTCGCCCGGGACGACACGGACAATTTCGGCAGCCTTGCCGCGGTCGTTGCGGAGGCACTGCGCGAGACACATCCTCGCGAGGCCGCGCAACTGCTCTCCCTGGCCGTCGCGAAGCTGGACAAGGGAGCGCTCGCGCCGTGGAAGGGGGCACGGTTCGGCGTCGTGTGGGGGCTGGTGCCGTTCGGTGTCGGCTGGGGGCGGAAGGTGACGTACGGCGATGTCTGCGCCCTCGTGGCGATGGGCCGTACGGCGGAGGTCCAGCGGTTGATGGAGAGCGAGGATCCCTCCGGCGACCTGGAAGCCCAGATGTTCGCGTGGTCGTTCGTCGCCGAGGGGTGGGCCCGCAGGGGAGCAGCGACCGAGGCGTGGTCGGCTCTCGAATTCCTTACGGCGGCTCGCCACCTCTACGGCGACGACGGCTCCTTCCGCCGAGTTGCCCAACGTCTCGCGGAGGCCGGCGCCGCCGAACGACTGGAAGCCGCTCTGACCACCCTCGCGTACCCCTCGTCTCGCGGCATGTCGTGGTGGGACGCTGCCGAAGGGCTTGCTGTTCTCGCCGACCACTTCGCTGTCGACGACCCCCAGCGGTCGCTCGGACTTGTTCACCGGGCCGAGCACGGGCACGGGCTGGGGACCGGGCCGGTCCTTCGCATCGTTCAGGAACATCTCGCCGCACTGGCGGGCGCGTTGGCCACCGTGGGCCGACCCGACGAGGCCGATCGGCTCCTGGCGACGATCAGTGCGCCCGGTGCCGACGCCTGGGGCCACGCCGTCGTGTCCATGGCCGTCTCGCGCAGTGATCCGGACCGGGCCAGGCGGCTGGCCCGGCGGGCGGTCGAACTGTCCTTCACCGGCGGGGAGTACGTGTCCCCATGGGCCAGGACGGCCGCTGTCCAGGCGCTCGGGTGGGCCGGCGCGGCGGATGCCGTCGAGCAGGTTCTCAGCAAGGAGGAGGCGCGGGTGAGGCCGTACGATCACGTCCTCGCCCGTGTGGAGGCAGCCGCCGGCCTGTGGGTGTGGGACCGAAACATGGCAGGTCACCTGCTCGACGAGGTGCTCCTGCACGTCCGCGGGGACGACGCACGACTGTACGCACACCTGCTCGTCGCCATCGGCCCCCACGACGGCGAGTGCAGCGCTCGCGTCAGGCAGCTCTTGGAAACCCGTGAATTCCGTGATGTGCGTTTCCAGCGCTCGACAGACGTGCTCCTCAGCCTCATGACCGCCGTGACCGACCCTGCGGCTGCCCGGTGCCGCCTCGACGCGATGGCTTCGCAGGCTGATGGGCGTCCCTGGCCCGACACCAGTTCCCAGGGCGGAGCGGCTCTCGCCTACGCGGCTCTCGGGGACGACGACACGGCCCGCACGCTGGCCCGAGGCGGAGCCTGGCCCGAGCAGCGGGCGGAGGTCTTCGCGCACTTGGCCGCATATGCCGCTCTGCTGCCCTGCGACCGAGTGCCGGTTCCGATCAACGCGGAGAGCCCCAATGGCGCGCCTCTCGCCCGCCGCATGGCCACGCTCCTCCTCCCGCCCCCGTCCGGCCCCGACCTCCGCCGAGCCAGAGCCTTCCTCGCCGAGGCACTCACCCAGGACGGCTGGCATCATGCCGCTCCGGTTCTCGCCGCGATCGATTCCGGGGCCGTTCTGCGCCTCGGGAACGCGGTCTTCGCGAACTTGAGGCCCGGCGACTGAGGCTGCCGTGGGCAGGACGTGCTGGATATACTCGGTGAAGCACTGGATATCCAGGAGGGCGTCGCATGACCAAGACCCTGATCGACATCGACGAGCAACTCCTGGCCGAGGCGGCCATAGCGTTCGGTACCAGGACCAAGAAGGACACGGTCAATGCCGCGCTGAGGGAGGGCGTCGAGCGCAAGAAGCGGGCGCTCGCCCTCGCCAGGCTCGCGGCGCGGGCCGACGCGGGGGACTTCGACGAGTTGCTCGACAAGGAGAACTACCGTCGATGAGCGCGACCGCCTACCTCATCGACACCAGCGCGCTGGTCCGCATCCTGAAACACCCCGCCCGTCCCCGATGGGAAAAACCCCTGGAAGAGGGGCTCATCTCGCGCTGCCCCATGACGGAGGTCGAGTTCCTCTACAGCGCCCGGAACGCCGAGGACCGGTCCGAGCTGGTCCAGGACCTGGACGCGTTGTTCGGCTGGACGCCACTGGACGACCGGGCCGTGTCCCGGGCCTGGGACGTGCAGCGTGAGCTCACCGAGAAGGGGCAGCACCGCTCCGCCGGAGCCGTGGACCTCCTCGTCGCCGCGACGGCCGAACTGCAAGGGCTGACCATGCTCCACTACGACAACGACTTCGAGACCATCGCCTCGGTCACAGGACAGCCGACCCAGTGGCTCGCGGCGCCGGGCAGTCTCTGAACCAGGGGTGACGGCGGGGCGCGGCACCCCCCTCGGCCGCCGCGCCCCTTCCCCGTCCCCCGTCTCCACGGTGGCTACTGGATGCTGTGGACGTCCGGGAGGGTGCCCGTGCGGGCCGCCCGGCCGTACCAGAGGGCACTGGACTTGGGTGTCCGTTCCAGCGTGGTGTAGTCGACGTAGACCGCGCCGAACCGCTTCTCGTAGCCGTACGCCCACTCGAAGTTGTCCAGCAGGGACCACAGGTAGTAGCCGCGGACGTCCGCGCCGTCGGCGATCGCGCGGCGGACCGCGGCGAGGTGGCCGTGCAGGTAGGCGATCCGCTCGGGGTCGTGGACCCGGCCGTCGGGGTCGGGCTTGTCGTCGTAGGCCGCGCCGTTCTCCGTGATGTAGAGGGGCAGACCGGGGGCCTCACGGGTGTAGCGCATGATCAGGTCGTGCAGGCCCGTCGGGTCGATCGTCCAGCCCATCTCCGTGCGCTCGCCCGGCGTCTGGTGGAACGTGACGTCGTCCGCGCCGGGCCAGGGGGAGTGGTCGCTGCTGCCGTGGCCGTCGGCGCGGGGGCCGGCGGCGTCCGGGTCCGCGGCCGAGACCAGCGCGGGCGTGTAGTAGTTGAGGCCCAGCGCGTCGAGGGGCTGGTTGATCAGGGCCAGATCGCCGTCCTCGACGAACGACCAGTCCGTGATCAGCTCTGTCGCCGTGATCAGCGTCTGCGGATAGGCGCCGTGCAGGATCGGCCCGTGGAAGACGCCGTTGGCCAGGTCGTCGATCTTCTGCGCCGCCGCCAGGTCCGCCGGGTCCTGCGAGAAGGGCCTGACGACCGAGGAGTTGAGGCTGAGCGCCACCGAGTTGCGGGCCGGCATTGACGCGCGTAGGGCCGAAGTGCCCAGTCCGTGCGCGAGGTTGAGCGTGTGCGCCGCCCTCAGTGAGGCAGCCGGATCCGTGCGGCCCGGTGCGTGCACCCCGGAGGCGTAGCCCAGGAAGGCCGCGCACCAGGGCTCGTTGAGGGTGATCCACTGCTCCACCCGGTCGCCGAGCGCCTCCCCGACGATCTGCGCGTACTCGGCGAAGCGGTACGCCGTGTCGCGCTCCGGCCAGCCGCCCGCGTCCTCCAGCTCCTGGGGCAGGTCCCAGTGGTACAGCGTCACAGCCGGCTTGATGCCGTGCGCGAGGAGCTCGTCCACCAGCCGGCGGTAGAAGTCCAGACCCCGCTGGACCGCGGGCCCGCGGCCGGTCGGCTGCACCCGGGACCAGGAGATGGAGAAGCGGTACGCCGTCAGGCCCAGGTCGGCCATGAGCGCCACGTCGTCGCGGTAGCGGTGGTAGTGGTCGACAGCGATGTCACCGTGCTCGCCGCCCGCGGTCTTGCCGGGCGTATGGCTGAAGGTGTCCCAGATGGAGGGCGTACGGCCGTCCTCCCGCACCGCCCCCTCGATCTGGTAGGCGGAGGTCGCGGCTCCCCACAGGAAGGCGGGGGGAAACGTCACCGGGGTCGTCGACGGCGTTACGGACTCAAGCATGGAAGCGCTCCCATCAGGGGTCGTGAGACCTACTGGTAGAGGGGGAGGGGAGGGGGATGGGAAGGGCCGAGGCGACGGTGCCCCGGCCCCCTGAAGCGAGATCCCCGACGTACGAGGTCAGCCCTTCACGGCACCCTGCATGATGCCGCCCACGATCTGCTTGCCGAAGATCGCGAAGACCAGCAGCAGCGGCAGCGTGCCGAGCAGCGCGCCCGCCATGATCAGGGACTGGTCGGGCGTGTAGCCGCGTCCCAGGCCCGCGACAGCGACCTGGACGGTCGGGTTACCGGTCTGGGTCAGGACCAGGAAGGGCCACAGGAAGTCGTTCCAGGTCTGCACGAACACCAGCATGCCGAGCACGGCCATCGCGGGGCGCGCGGCCGGGAACACCACGTGCCACACCACGCGCCAGCTGCTCGCGCCGTCCACCCGGGCCGCCTCGATGATCTCGTCCGGCAGCGCCTGGAGCAGGTACTGCCGCATGAAGAACACCCCGAACGCGCTCACCAGCGACGGGAAGATCACCGCCTGGAGCTGGTCGGTCCAGTCGAGCTTGGCGACCATCATGTACAGGGGGATCACGCTCAGCTGCGGCGGCACCATCATCGTGCCGATGACGAGCAGCATCAGGGCGCCCCGCCCGCGGAACCGCAGTTTGGCGAAGGCGAACCCGGCGATCGTCGACAGGAAGACGACGGTGACCGCCGAAACCCCGGCCACGAACGTGGTGTTGAAGAACGCCTCACCCAGGTTGGCGTCGTTCCAGGCGATGTCGAGGTTCTTGAAGAGGTTCGCGCCGAACCAGAACGGCGGCGGAGACTCGGCCAGCCGGTTGTTGTCGCGCGAGGCGGCGATCGCCGTCCACGCCAGCGGGAACAGCGAGACGATGCTGAACACGGCCAGGATGAGATAGGCGACGGGGCCGGCGTGCAGCTGCCCACCCGCGCGCGCGGCCTTCATGCCACGTGCGCGATGGGGCGGCTCGGGCGCCGCGTCGGCCGAGGGTTTGGTCAAGGTCGTCGTCACGGCCGGTTCTCCTAACTGCTGGCGCGCAACCGGCGCGAGATGACGTAGTTGACGATGCCGATCACGATGAGGATCAGGAACATCGTCCAGGCGATCGCCGAGGCGCGGCCCAGGTGCTGGTTCACCCAGCCCTGCTCGTACAGGTACAGGCCGAGCGTCTGGAACTGGTGTTCCGCGCCTCCGGAGGAGCCCTTGTTGACGTCGAACAGCAGCGGCTCGCCGAACACCTGGCTCGCCCCGATGGTCGACACCACGGCCGTGAACAGGATCGTCGGACGCAGCGACGGCAGCGTCACATGGAGGAACTGCCGCCAGCGGCTCGCCCCGTCGAGGGCCGCGGACTCGTACAGGTCGAGCGGAATCGCCTGCATCGCCGCCAGGTAGATCAGCGCGTTGTAGCCGGTCCAGCGCCAGACGATGATCGTGGAGACGGCGATCTGCGAGGGCCACTTGTCGCCCTGCCAGTCGATCGCGTCGACGCCGACGAAGTGCAGCGCCCAGTTGATCATGCCGTAGTCGCGGCCGAAGAGCAGCACGAACACCAGGGAGGCGGCGGCGATCGAGGTCGCGTACGGCGCGAGCATCACGACCCGGAAGAAGGTCGAGGCGCGCAGTTTGTAGTTGAGGATGTGGGCGATGCCCATCGCCATCATCAGCTGCGGAACGGTCGAGATGATGCCGATGGTGAGGGTGTTCTTCGCCGCGTTCCAGAAGAACTCGTCGTCGAAGATCCGGGTGTAGTTGCGCAGCCCCACCCAGCTCATGTCGGTCGGCGCCGTCAGTTCCACCTGGTGCAGCGAGGCCCAGCCCGTGTAGATCAGCGGGAACAGGCCGAACGCGAGGAACAGCACGAAGAACGGCGAGACGAACGCGTACGGGCTCCAGCGCATGTCGCGCTGCCAGCGGCGGGAGAGCCGGGCGCGCTTTTTGGCCGCCTCGGGCGATACCACGTCGGCCGGCGGGCGGCCCGGGGCCGCGCCCCCCTCCTTGGCGGGGGGCGCGGCGATGTCGTTGCGGGTGGCCATACGGGTCACTGGTCCAGGTTGTTGTCGATGGTCTTGACCGCCGTGTTCCAGGCCTCCACCGGCGACTTGCCCTTCGTCACCAGGATGACGCCGTTGTCCGACAGACCCTGCATGATGATCTGGTCCTTCGGGCCGATCACCTGCACCGGGGCCGACTTGGCCGCCTCGGCGAAGACCGGGCCGATCTTGTCCGTACCGGTCATCTCGTTGGTGGCGCCGGTGACTTCGGGCATGGTGTAGGCGGCCGGGGCGCTCGGGAAGCTCGCCTGCACCTTGAACAGCGTCGCCTGCTGCTTCGGTGCGGTCAGCCAGGTGATGAACTCCTGGGCCTCCTTCACGTGCTTGCCGCTCTTCGGCACGGTGAGGAAGGTGCCGCCCCAGTTACCGCTCTTGGGCGAGGTGGCCACGGCCCACTTGCCCTTCGAGTCCGGCTGCGCGTTGCCCTTGATCGTTCCGAGCATCCACGGCGGGCAGGCGATCGCGGCGAACTTGCTCTTGGCGATCGTGGTGTTCCAGGACGCCTGGAACTGCGTCTGAGGCTGGACCAGACCCTCCTGGGCGGCCTTGGCGGTCAGGTTGAACCCGGCGCGGATGGCGGGGTTGGTCTTGTAGATGACCTTGCCGGAGGAGTCGTAGAACTTCTCCTTCTCGCTGCTCAGGATCGCGTTGAGCAGACCACCGGGGGAGTCCATGAAGTAGGTGCCCTTGGGCGCCTTCGCCTTGTACTGCTCGCCGACGTCGACGAGCTTGGACCAGTCGCCCGCCCACAGCGCGGCGACCTTGTCGGGCTCCGTGGGCAGACCGGCCTGCTGGAAGAGGTCCTTGCGGTAGCAGATCGCCATCGGACCGACGTCCGTGCCCAGGCCGATCGTCTGGCCGTCCTTCGTCGTGGCCTGCTGCCACTTCCAGTCCAGCCAGTTGCTCTTGTCCACGCCCGCGACCTTGGACATGTCCGTGAGCTTGTCCGCCTGCGTGGCGGTGACCTCGGCGATGTTGGCGACCTCGACGGCCTGGACGTCCATCAGGCCGCTGTTGGTGGTGAGGTGGTTGACGAGCGGCGGGTAGTAGTTCTCGTTCCGCTCGATGACGTTCTGGCTGATCTTGATGTTCGGGTGGAGCTTCTCGTACTCGGCGTAGAGGCCGGCTTCCTTGAAGCCCATGGTGCCGAACAGGCCCACGGTGATCGTGGTCTTGCCCTTGCCGCCGCCGTCCGACGAGCCGGAACCGTCTCCGTCGTTGCCGTCGTCGGCACAGCCGGCCAGCAGCCCGGCGCCCAGCGACGCGACGGCCGCGAGGACCACCACCCTGTTGCGGGCGGTTCGGGTACGTGCTCGCATTGCGTCCTCCTGTTGCCCTGACGTGCCGACCCCCCGGCCAACTGCGTTGTTGGGCCCGTTACTTGACTGCTGCGGCTCGGGCGGGGAACGTGCGGGATGTTTATGTGTCAGGTACCGTGGGAGCGCTCCCACTCGTGATGTGTTGAAGGTTCGCGGGTTGGAGCGAGGGTGTCAAGGGCGTCGACGCGGAGAGATGCGTTCAGTTATCAGCCCGTTAACTGGACCGCCTCGGCCCGTCCGGCCTGAGAGGACGAGGCCCCCTTCGGGGAGGAAGAGGGGGCCGGGGGCGGCAGCCCCCGTGACGTCCACCTCATCAGGCAGGACTGTTAGATTCCAGGCCAGCAAGAGACACGGCGGGGAAGGCGGAGCCCATGGCAAGCCACGGAGCGCGGAGCCGAAGCGGTGGCCGGCCCACCCTCGAGGAGGTCGCCGCACGCGCCGGCGTCGGCCGGGGCACCGTTTCCCGGGTGATCAACGGCTCGCCCCGGGTCAGTGACGCCACACGTGCGGCCGTCGAGGCGGCCGTCGCGGAGCTCGGGTACGTCCCCAACACGGCCGCACGCGCCCTGGCGGCCAACCGTACGAACGCGATCGCGCTGGTCGTGCCCGAGCCGGAGACACGGTTCTTCGCGGAGCCGTACTTCTCGGACATGCTTAAGGGCGTCGGCGCCGAGATCTCGGAAACCGAGATGCAGCTCCTGCTGATCTTCGCCGGTAGCGACCGCGAACGCCGCCGGCTGGCCCAGTACCTGGCCGCGCACCGGGTCGACGGCGTCCTGCTGGTGTCGGTGCACGCCGACGACCCGCTGCCCGACCTGCTCTCCCAGCTGGAGATCCCGGCGGTCATCAGCGGCCCGCGCTCGGCGGCGGAAACGCTCCCGTCCGTGGACTCCGACAACTACGGCGGCGGGCGCTCGGCCGTGGAGCACCTCCTGGCCGGCGGCCGCCGCACGATCGCGCATATCACCGGCCGCCTCGACGTGTACGGCGCCCAGCGGCGCGTCGACGGCTACCGGGACGCGCTGCGCGACGCGGGCCACGAGGTGGACGAGCGGCTGATCGAGCCCGGTGACTTCACCGAGGAGGGCGGCCGCCGGGCGATGACGAACCTGCTGGCCCGCCGCCCCGACCTGGACGCGGTCTTCGCCGGCTCGGACGTCATGGCGGCCGGCGCCCGCCAGGTCCTGCGCGAGGAGGGCCGCGGCATCCCCTCGGACGTGGCCCTGATCGGCTACGACGACTCGGCCATAGCGCGCCACATGGACCCGCCCCTCACCAGCGTCCGCCAGCCCATCGAGGAGATGGGCCGCCACATGATCGACCTGCTCCTCTCGGAGATCGCCGACCGCCGCCCGGCGGTGTCCCGGGGACTGGAGCGCAGGCAGGTCGTCCTGGCCACGGAACTGGTGGAGCGGGCCTCGTCCTGACCTCTTCGATCATTCGCTTCCGCAGCCGCGCCCGGGGCGGATCGGCCGGGGCGCCCGATCCCGGTGAAGGTCATGACTGCCCATCCCCTGCTGGACGTTGACGAGGTCCCCGAGACCGAGCCGTACCTGCGGAGCGTGGGCGAGGTGTTCCGTTCCTTCCGCGAACAGGACTCCGGCTGCCTCTCCCACGGCGTCCGGCTCCCCGACGGCAGCCGCTGGTTCGTGAAGGAGGCCACCACCGAGCGGGGCCGGCGCTCCCTCGACCGCGCCTGGGCCTTCCACGGGACCGTCCGGCATCCGGCGATCGTCCCGCAGCTGCACCGGATCGCCGTGGGGGACCGCCGTACGGCCGTCGTCATGCCGTGGCACGACGGCGAGATCCTCTACGACCCCACGGCCCGCGCCCGCTTCCGCGCCCTGCCCCTCGCCCGCGTCCACCACGCCCTGGACCGGGTGCTGGACGCCCACCTCGCCGTCGAGGCCGCGGGCCAGGTCGCCGTCGACCTCTACGACGGTGCGTTCCTCTACGACTTCGACGCCCACGAGCTCCGCCTGATCGACCTCGACGACTACCGCCCGGGCCCGTTCGTCCTGACCGAGGACCGCCTCCCCGGCTCCACCCGCTTCATGGCGCCCGAGGAGTGGCGGCGCGGTGCCACGATCGACACCCGCACCACCGTCCATGTCCTCGGCCGCACCGCCCGCCTGCTCCTGGACGCCGGCCCGGGCGAGGACGCCTTCCGCGGTACGGCCGCACAGCTCGCGGTCGTGGAGCGCGCCACGCGTTCCGTACCCGGCGAACGGTTCGGTGGCGTACGGGAGTTGGTGGAGGCGTGGCGGGCGGCGTCGTAGCGCGGGGGCTCAGGCGGTCTTGAAGTAGTGGCCGGCCTCCAGGTCCGGGATCAGTGCGGCGTGCTCCGGCCGCCAGCCGAGCAGCTCCCGGGTGCGTGCGGCCGAGGCCCGCATGTCGATGGCGGCGAAGCGGCCGAGCCAGCCGAAGTGGTCCGTCGCCTCCTCGGGGGCGACGCTCGCGACCGGCACGTCGAGCCCACGCCCGATGGTCTCGGCGATCTCGTGGAAGGGCACCCCCTCGTCGCCGATCGCGTGCAGCCGCACGCCCGCCGGGGCCGCCTCCAGCGCCAGCCGGAACAGCCGGGCCGCGTCGAGCCGGTGGACGGCCGCCCAGTGGTTGGAGCCGTCGCCCACCATGGCGGAGACGCCCTTGTCGCGCGCGTGGTCGATGAACATGGGCACGAAGCCGAGGTCGCCCTCGCCGTGCACGCTCGGGGGGAGCCTCAGCACCGACGCGCTCACCCCGCGTTCGGCGAGCGCGAGCGTCGCGACCTCGGAGGCGAGCCGGTGATGGCCGGGGGAGCCGGGGTCGGCCGGGTCCTCCTCGGTGCCGACGCGTCCCGGTGCGGTCAGCAGTCCCGAGGTGACCACGAAGGGCTTGCCGGTGCCTTCGAGCACCTCGCCGACGGCCTCGATCGCCTTGAGGTCGGCCTCGCCCGAGGCGGTCAGGTTGGTGAAGTCGTGGATGAACGCCAGGTGCGCGACCCCGTCCGCCGCCTCCGCGCCCCGGCGCAGACTGTCGAGGTCGGTCAGGTCCCCGCGGTGCACCTCCGCGCCCGCGGCCTTCAGCGCCTCCACGGACCGGTCCGAGCGGGCCAGGCCGACGACCTCGTGCCCGGCGTGGAGCAGTTCACGGGTGACGGCGGAACCGACGAAGCCGGTCGCACCGGTGACAAATACACGCATGATGATCCTTCGCTGCGAAGAGTGAATGACGAGTGAACGCCTCTTCAGCCTGCGAAGGCGGGGCCGCACCAGTCCAAAGCCTGTTTCGCATGGCGCAATACGGATCAGGCATCACCGCAGGTGGGAGGTGCTGTGACCCGGAAACGGCCACTGCGGTGGACGTACGCTTCAGGCATGACCGACCTCGACCTCCGGCTGGTCCGGTACTTCACGGCCGTCGCCGAGCACCGGCACTTCGGCCGGGCCGCCGACGCGCTGCACGTCACGCAGCCGTCGCTGAGCCGGCAGATCCGCCGCCTTGAGCAGCAGCTGGGCGCGCGACTGCTGGAGCGGACCCCGCAGGGCAGCCGGCTCACCGAGGCGGGAGAGGTCTTCCTGCCCCGGGCGAAGGCACTGCTGCGTTCGGCGGCCCAGGCGGCGAGCCTGGCCCGGGCGGCCGCCGAGCCGAGCCGGATCACCGTGGGGTACACGGCGGGGATCATCGTCACCCCGGCGGTGCGCGCCCTGCGTGAGCGCTTCCCGGACGCCGACGTCAGGACCGCGCACGTCGACTGGGGCGAGCGGACCACGGTCCTGCCCGAGCTCAGGGTCGACGTCCTGGTGACGCGGCTGCCCTTCCCGACCGACGGGGCGCAGGTGACGGTCCTCTACGAGGAGCCCCGGGTGCTGGTGCTCCCGGTCGGCCACCGTCTCGCCGGCAAGGAGTTCGTCACGCTCGACGACATCGCCGACGAGCCGCTGGTCCGGGTGGCCGACCCGGTCTGGAACGCGTACTGGCGCATCGACCCCCGGCCGGACGGCCGCCCGGCGCCCGACGGACCCCTGGCCCACGCGCTGGAGGACAAGTTCGAACTCGTCGCCTCCGGACAGGCCCTGTCCATCACGGCGTTGCCCCGGGCCGGCACGCTCCGGCCCGATGTCACCGCGGTCCCGCTGCACGGTGTCGAGCCGGCCCATGTCGTCCTCGCGACCCGCGCCGAGGAGCGGAGCCGGCTGGTCGCGGCCTTCCGCAAGGCCGCGGGGACCTTCCTGAAGCCGTCCGACTCCTGAAACGACCTCAGCCGGTGACCTTGTTTCCAAGGTCACCGGCTGAGGTGAATGGGGTGAGTGACGGGACTTGAACCCGCGGCCACCTGGACCACAACCAGGTGCTCTACCAACTGAGCTACACCCACCATGTTCGGCTGTTCGGATTTCTCCGACCGGCCGAGAAAAAGTGTACAGGGTCTGAAGGGGTGCTCGCGCCCGGCTTTATTGCGCAGGCAGCACGTGCCTCGCGGCGATCGTCTTCGCGGTCTCGGAGTCGGGTCCGGGCTGCGGGACGAAGATCGCCTCGCGGTAGTAGCGCAGCTCCGCGATGGACTCCCGGATGTCGGCGAGGGCGCGGTGGTTGCCGTTCTTGTCCGGGCTGTTGAAGTAGGCCCGCGGGTACCAGCGCCGGGCGAGCTCCTTGACGGAGCTGACGTCCACGATGCGGTAGTGGAGGTAGTCCTCCAGGGTGGGCATGTCCCGGAGCAGGAAACCGCGGTCGGTGCCGACGGAGTTGCCGCACAACGGGGCCTTGCCGGGTTCCTTGACATGCTCGCGGACGTAGGCGAGGACCTGCTCCTCGGCGTCGGCGAGGGTCGTCCCGCCGGCCAGCTCGTCGAGCAGCCCGGACACGGTGTGCATCTGACGCACCACCTCCGGCATCGTCTCCAGCGCCTGGTCCGGGGGGCGGATGACGATGTCCACACCGTCGCCGAGCACGTTGAGCTCGGAGTCGGTGACGAGGGCGGCAACCTCGATGAGCGCGTCGTCGGACAGCGAGAGGCCGGTCATCTCGCAGTCGATCCACACCATGCGATCGTTCATGCGAACACCCTACGGCTGACGTTCGCTTTTGTGGCGCCCCGGTCGGTGCCGGAGAACCGGAACGCCGGGCGGGCCTGCGCAGGCCCGCCCGGCGTCAGGACGTCACGCGCCGCTGCGCTGCCCCGGAAGGCTCGCCCGGCCTCCGCCGACGTACAGCTCGCGGCCGTTGTCGGAGGGCGGGCCCACGGGGGCCGGGGTGCGGCGGGTCTGGAGCGGTACCGGACCGCTCTCCGGGTGCAGCGGGACGGGCGCGCTGGGCGTGGGACCCGTCGGGCCCCCCACCGGACCGTCGCTGTCCACGGGCCTGTCGCCCTGCGGACGGCGGGCCCGGTACGCGGCCCGGTAGGCGGCCGGGGACGAGCCCAGCTGCCGCCGGAAGTGCCCGCGCAGCGCCACCGGCGAGCGGAAGCCGCAGCGACCCGCGACCTCGTCCACCGAGTAGTCCGACGTCTCCAGGAGACGCTGTGCCTGCAGCACCCGCTGGGTGATCAGCCACTGCAGCGGGGCCGAACCCGTCAGCGAGCGGAACCGGCGGTCGAACGTACGACGGCTCATGTACGCCCGCGCCGCCAGCGTCTCCACGTCGAACTGCTCGTGGAGGTGCTCCAGCGCCCAGGCGACGACCTCGGCGAGCGGGTCGGCGCCGATCTCCTCCGGTAAAGACCTGTCGAGGTAGCGCTCCTGACCGCCCGAGCGGCGCGGCGGGACCACCAGTCGGCGGGCCAGGGCCCCTGCCGCCTCGTTGCCGTGGTCCGTCCGCACGATGTGGAGACAGAGGTCGATTCCGGCCGCGGTACCGGCCGAGGTCAGTACGTCGCCGTCGTCCACGAAGAGTTCTCGTGGATCGACGTGCACCGACGGGTAGCGCTTGGCCAGCGTCGGTGCGTACATCCAGTGTGTCGTCGCGGGGCGGCCGTCCAGCAGGCCCGCCGCCGCCAGCACGAAGGCGCCGGTGCACAGCCCTACTATGCGGGCGCCCTCTTCGTGCGCTCGGCGCAGTGCGTCGAGCGCTTCCTCCGGTGGCGGTGAAGTGATCGAGCGCCAGGCCGGTACGACGACCGTGCCCGCGCGTGAGATCGCTTCCAGGCCATGCGGTGCGGTGAGTTCCAGGCCCCCTGTGGTCCGCAGTGGGCCTTCCTCGCCGCCGCACACCAACAGTCGGTAGCGCGGCACGCCGGCGTCCTGGCGGTCAATCCCGAACACCGACAACGGTATGGAACTCTCGAAGATGGGGCCGCCGCTGAACAGCAGCACCGCGACGATCTCCTTGCGGCGTCGCCCGGAAAGCTTCCGGGCCGCGGCTTCCGGCGCGGCAGTGGAGTCGTGGCTCATACTGCTAAGCCCCCCTCGGTGGTCGCGGCTCCTCGGTTGTGTCGCTCCTGCACGTTTCCCCTCGGTCCTGCACGAGTCCCCCGCCGTAAGACGTCAAGATCGAATCTACTGTGTCGCGTGCTGTCGGCGTGACCGGTTGGTCATCCGGCAGATTGTCGACTTGGCAACTTGGCGTAAAGCATTCGATCACGAAGCGTTGCACTCGTGGGCCGCGCAGGGAAGTGCGCCTTGTGGCAGTGGCTAATCCACGTAGGGTGCACGGGGCCTTCGAGACCCTATCCGTGCAGGTGGAACGGGGGTTGGGGGGTGTTTGGACCAAGGGACACGCCCACCGTGGAAGTTGGCTGAAAAGAATCGTCGCGGTGCATGGAAACCGGTCAGCCGACCGGTGTATTTCCCCCGGTGTGACGACCGCCTCGACGGGCCCCGGCACCGCTCCGGTGATGACGGCCGCGACGGGGCGCCCGCTCCTCCTGGGCCAGGCGGGCCGCGCCGCGCTCCGACTGGCGCAGGAGGATACGGCAGACGGCCGTCACGGCGGCGAGGCCGAAGGCGGTGCCCGTCGCGCCGGCCAGTGAGGTGCCGTACCAGAGGAGCACCACGGGGACGAGGACGCAGCTGAAGGCCGCCCAGCGGACCACTTCCGTGGTGGTGTCCTCGGCAGGCGGTCGGTGTCCGGTCATCGTGTGCTCCCTGGGGCGTCTCCCTGCGGCGTGGCTCACGGGTTCAACGCGTGTTCGACCCTTCGGTCACTGTGTCGAGGGCCGTCCGGTGGGCCGGGGCGGGAGCGGCCACGGGAATCCTGTGCAAACCGCCTGTACGGCGCAGCAACCATTGCGTTACGGGCGCCCCCTCGTGCATGCTCCCTGGAACCCCCACGGACGGTGGGCGGGCTCTGGGCCAAGGAGGCTTCGCGCCGTACCCTTGAGGGTATGGGGTTGGGAAGATGATTCCCGGACACAGCTCCGCCGCACACTGTCGTCCCTCCCACACAAGGATCACAACGCCGAGACAGCCATGGCCGGTCACGAATTCTTCGAACCAGCGGACCGCAAGCGGCCTGTCGCCGATCCCACGGCGGCCGAGCCCCTGGCGGCGGAAGAGTCACGCCACTCCTGCGACCCCGCCTTCAAGCACGGCGTCGTGGTGGGCTTCGACGGCTCCACGTCCAGCGAGCGCGCTCTCGCCTACGCGATCGGCATGGCCCATCGCTCCGGCTCGGGCCTGATCATCGTGCATGTCGCCAACCGGCTGCCCACCACCGTGTGGGCCGGCTGCGAGCCACCGGTCTTCGTCGACGTGCCCGACCACCGCACCGAGGTGCTCGGCCTGGAGCTCGCCTGCGCGGACTACCTGGCCGAGGTCCCCTGGATCCTCGTGGAGCGCGGCGGGGACATCTGCCACGAACTCGAGGAGGTCGGGCGGGAGTACGAGGCGGACGCGATCGTCGTCGGCTCCACCCACGGCATCGTCGGGCGCATCTTCGGCTCCGTCGCGGGGCGGCTCGCCAAGCGGGCGAAGCGGCCCGTCATCGTCATTCCCTGACGCGTCAACTCGTCGTTCGCCCAGGTGAGATGGGCGAATCTACTCGCGCGTAGGGGTGTTTGTGTCTTTGTGAAGGGCATATAGCGGTCACGGGCTGCCGGGCCGGGGCGTGACGGTCACCGGGCCAAGTGGCAGCCGGTGTCGGGGTATTGGGCGACCCCGGCACATCGAACGGACCCCCCGTGAGCGGTGGCATCGCGTGGGGGTCCGTCCTGCGAGGACCTTCTACTCGACCGTCACCGACTTGGCGAGGTTCCTGGGCTTGTCGATGTCCCGGCCCAGGGCCAACGCGGTGTGGTAGGCGAGGAGTTGGAGGGGGATGCCCATCAGGATCGGGTCCAGCTCGTCCTCGTTCTTCGGGACCACGATGGTCTCGTCGGCCTTCTCCTGGTGCTGGTGGGCGACCGCCAGGATGCGGCCGCTGCGGGCCTTGATCTCCTCCAGGGCGGCGCGGTTCTTCTCCAGGAGGTCGTCGTCGGGGACGATCGCGACCGTGGGGAGGGCGGGCTCGATCAGGGCCAGGGGGCCGTGCTTGAGCTCGGAGGCGGGGTAGGCCTCCGCGTGGATGTAGGAGACCTCCTTGAGCTTCAGGGAGGCCTCGCGGGCCACCGGGTAGCCCCGGACGCGGCCGATGAAGAGCATCGAGCGGGCCTCGGCGTACTGCTCGGCCAGCTTCCTGATGTGCTCCTCCTGCTCCAGCATCTCGGTGATCTGCGCGGGCAGCTTGCGCAGGCCCTCGATGATCCGCTTGCCGTCGCGGACCGAGAGGTCGCGGGTGCGGCCCAGGTGCAGGGCGAGCAGGGCGAAGGCCACCGTCGTGTTGGTGAAGCACTTGGTGGAGACCACGCAGACCTCGGGGCCCGCATGCACGTAGATGCCGCCGTCCGCCTCGCGGGCGATCGCCGAGCCGACCACGTTCACCACGCCCAGAACCCGCGCGCCCTTGCGCTTCAGCTCCTGGACGGCCGCGAGGACGTCGTAGGTCTCACCGGACTGGGAGACGGCGATGTAGAGGGTGTCGGGGTCGACGACCGCGTTGCGGTAGCGGAACTCGGAGGCGGGCTCGGCGTCCGCGGGGATCCGGGCCAGCTCCTCGATCATCTGGGCGCCGATCATGCCCGCGTGGTACGAGGTGCCACAGCCGAGGATCTTCACGCGGCGGATCTGGCGGGCCTCGCGGGCGTCCAGGTTGAGGCCGCCGAGGTGCACGGTGGAGAAGCGGTCGTCGATGCGGCCGCGCAGCACGCGGTCCACGGCGTCGGCCTGCTCGTGGATCTCCTTGTGCATGTAGGTGTCGTGGCCGCCCATGTCGTAGGAGGCGGCCTCCCACTCGACGGTGGTGGGCTCGGCCGTCGTGCGGGTGCCCTCCGTCGTGTAGGTGCGGAAGTCGTCGGCCTTGAGGGTGGCCATCTCGCCGTCGTCCAGCGTCACGATCTGCCGGGTGTGGGCGACCAGCGCGGCGATGTCGGAGGCGACGAACATCTCCTTCTCGCCGATGCCGAGGACGACCGGGGAGCCGTTTCGGGCCACCACGATGCGGTCGCTGAAGTCGGCGTGCATCACGGCGATGCCGTAGGTGCCCTCGATCACCCGCAGGGTGTCGCGGACCTTGTCCTCCAGCTTCTCCGCCTGGGAGCGCGCGATGAGGTGGACGAGGACCTCGGTGTCGGTCTCGGAGAGGAACTCGACGCCGTCCGCCTCCAGCTTGCGGCGCAGGTCGGAGGCGTTGTCGATGATGCCGTTGTGGACGACGGCGACCTTGAGGTCGGCCGACATGTGCGGGTGGGCGTTCACGTCGGAGGGGGCGCCGTGGGTGGCCCAGCGGGTGTGGGCGATGCCGGTGGTGCCCTTGAAGCGGGCCGGGACCTTGGCCTCCAGGTCGCGCACCCGGCCCTTGGCCTTGACCATCTTCAGGCCGGCCGTCTTCGGCGAGGTGACGACGATGCCCGCCGAGTCGTAGCCGCGGTACTCGAGGCGCTGCAGACCCTCCAGGAGCAGTGGGGCGACATCGCGCTTCCCGATGTATCCGACAATTCCGCACATAAAGATGTGTCCCCTAGCCGTAGACCATGCGGCGCAGCTGCCTCAGCGTCAGCTCCGGCGGCGCCACCGCTCGATATTTCAGGTCCGCCTCGATCCGTCCGAAGATCTCCGCGTTCACCAGGCCCTGGGCCTGGAGTTCGCGGTGGCGGCGACGGACGAATTCCTCGGTCGTCTCGTCGAAGAAGGCGAGCACGTCCTGGATCACGCGCAGCGCCTCGCCCCGGCTGAGGGGCGTGGACCGCGTCAGATGATCAACAAGTTCGTCGTGCACCCGGTAGATCCTGGGGTACCGGAAGCCGTTTCGCAAGAATCCTGCCCGATATCGGGCAACGAGCTGTTGATGCTCTTATGAACCTCTGTTCGCAAGCTGTCCATCCTGCGTCTCACACCTCGTCGCTCATAGCGACGAGTTTCAGACGCCATGGACATTCCTCGCATGGGCGTACCCGAGCAGCTCGCCGACCGCATGAGCATGGCCGAGCAGCACGAGTACCTGCGCACCAGATTCTCCCGCCGCAACGTGATCAGGGGCGGTGCCGTCACGCTGGGCGCCGTCGCCGGCGGCGCGTTCGTCCCGGGCGCCGTCGCCCAGGCCGCCACGCCCACCCAGACCTTCGCCTCCGCCACGACCGTCGACGGCGCCCTTGTCGCCCCCTTCGGCCGCCACCTCGCCTGGGGCAACGACCCGCGCACCGAGATGACCGTCTCCTGGCAGGTGCCGGTCGCGGTCAAGAAGCCCTTCATCCGGATCGGCGCCCGCCCCTGGGACCTCTCCCGCAAGATCGAGGCCGAGGTGCGCACCCTGTACACCCCGGCCGGCGTCGGCGCCAGCGCCGACCACACCCAGTACTACCTGCACGCCAAGCTGACCCACCTGCGCCCCGGCCAGACCTACTACTACGGCGTCGGCCACCAGGGCTTCGACCCCGCCGAGCCGCACCTGACCGGCACCCTGGGCACCTTCACCACCGCGCCCGCCCACAAGAAGCCGTTCACCTTCACGGCCTTCGGCGACCAGGGCGTCAGCTACCACGGCCTGGCCAACGACAGCCTGCTCCTCGGCCAGAACCCGGCCTTCCACCTGCACGCCGGCGACATCGCCTACGCCGACCCGGCCGGCGCGGGCAAGACCGCCGACACCGGCTTCGACTCGCGGGTGTGGGACCAGTTCCTCGCCCAGACCGAGTCGGTCGCCAAGTCCGTGCCGTGGATGGTGAGTTACGGCAACCACGACATGGAGGCCTGGTACTCGCCCAACGGCTACGGCGGCGAGGAGGCCCGCTTCACGCTCCCCGACAACGGGCCGGACAAGGCCCATCTGCCGGGCGTGTACTCCTTCGTCTACGGCAACACCGCGATCATCTCGCTCGACCCGAACGACGTCTCCTTCGAGATCCCGGCCAACCTCGGCATCTCCGGCGGCACCCAGACCACGTGGTTCGAGAGGCAGCTGAAGAAGTACCGGGCCGCGAAGGACATCGACTTCGTCATCGTGTTCTTCCACCACTGCGCCTACTGCACCTCCACCGCGCACGCCTCGGAGGGGGGCGTGCGCCAGGAGTGGGTGCCGCTGTTCGAGAAGTACACCGTGGACCTGGTCATCAACGGCCACAACCACCAGTACGAGCGCACCGACGTCATCAAGGGCGACAAGGTCGCCAAGAAGCTCCCGATTGGCGCGACCGCGTACCCGGAGACCGAGGGGGTCGTGTACGTCACGGCGGGCGCCGCGGGCCGCAGCCTGTACGCGTTCACCGCGCCGGACTCCTACGAGGGCCACCTCAACGAGCAGGACTCCGTCGCCTCCTTCGTCAACACCAAGGACGGCAAGGTCAACGAGACCGTCGCCTGGTCCCGGGTGCGCTACCTCAACTACTCCTTCCTGCGCGTGGACGTGGAGCCCGCCGCCAAGGGCCACTACGCCAGGCTGAAGGTGTCGGGCATCGCCGAGACCGGTGACCGCATCGACCACTTCACGGTGGCGCGCAGGGCGAAGTAACCCGCCTCGGATCACATCCGCCCGAGGATCGCCTGCTTGGCCATCGTGAACTCCTCGTCCGTCAGGACACCCGTGCGGTGCAGCTCACCGAGCTCGCGCAGCCGGCGCAGGAGGGCATCGTGACCGTCCTCGGCGGAGCCGACCGGAGAAGAAGGCGTCTGCGGTCGTATGTCCGGTGTTCTCCGTACGTCGATGGCGGCGGCCCGGGCCGGGTGCGGAAGCCTGGCCTGGACCGCCGCCGCGACCAACGCCATCAGCGGGTCCTTCTTGAAGCCCCACAGCTCCACCGCGTTGGGGTCGTACTTCGGCGGGGCCTTGGTCGGGGCGTGCCGCACGGTGAAGCGCAGGTGGCCGTTCTCCAGGCCGACCGCGGGCTGCCACTCCACGGCGACGACGTCGGTCAGGGCGAGGGTGCGGGGCCCGGCGGAAGCCTTGGCGTCCTCCGTCTTCCAGTTCCACTCCAGACGGATGCGCTCCCCGTCGAAGGCGGCGGTGCCGTCGCCGGCGGAGACGGACAGGGGCACGGCCGGGCCGGGGAGCAGGTACGCGGTGACCGGATCGGTGGGGACCTCGTCCAGAAGCAGGGCGCCCCGGACCTCGTCCACGAAGTACTCGGCGACGCCGTAGCGGTCCGACTCGACGGTCAGCTGGTACGGGTCGTGCGGCTCGCTCAGCCGGCCGCCCGTCGCGTGCAGCAGGGGATCGGCGCCGTCACGCAGTCGCAGCCTCAACCGGCCGCTCTTCTTGCCCTGTTCGAGGGAGATGCCCGCCAACGCGCCCAGTGGCACGACGAGTTCACCCAGCGACCTGCGGAGCAGCCCGACGCTCTTGTCCCTTCCCGGCGTCAGCCGCAGAGCGTCGCCGTCGAAGACCCACGTGCCGTCCCTCTGGAGGATTTCCGCCATGGGGAAATTCTGGCATCCGGGGCTCAGCTGCCCAGCGCTTCGGCCAGGGCGTCGTCGAGAACGAAGCGGATCGCGCTGCCCGCGGTTCCGGTCGGCAGCATGCGGACCTCGCCGTTCGTGACCCCCACGGCGATGGCCGGGTTGTCCTGACAGACCAGGCTGAAGGTGCTGTCCTGGTGTGCCTTGAGGAGGAACGCCTGGTCCTCGGGATAGGGGGCGGCGGCTCCTTGCAGGTAGGCGCACGGCCGCAGCTGCATGGGGTCGCCCGCGGCCCGGTAGCCCGCGATGTCCAGGCAGAACGTCGACGCCACGTGCCGCAGACCGACAGCCCCGCCACCGATGTCGACGACTTGCCACTGCTGTCTCGCGCCCCCGTCGCAGGCGGCCGGCGCGGGGATGCCGTCCCGGGACTCACCGGCGGTGGCGCCGACACAACTCCCGGGCTCGGCCGCAGCCTTCAGCGCGACGGTGGCGAGCACGGTTCCCGCCCCCGGGGAGACCGAGGGCGAGGCCGAGGGGGACCGTGGGGGCCCGGCGGGCGGCGGACCGTAGGAACCGGTGGGCCGCTCGCTCTGCCCGACACCGGAGAGCAGACTCAGCGCCACGGCGGTGGCGGCGGCGGTCACCACGACGGCCACGGTGAGGGCGAGCACCGGGCGGCGGGGACCGGGGCCGGAGTCGGTGGGCAGGGGTGTGCTCGGGGCGGGGGGCGCCGGGGGAGAGGCGGAAGGGGTGACCGGGCTGTCGGCGGTGGCGGGGGCGCCCTGGGCGGAGTGTTCCGCGACGTGGGACATCCCGGGCCGGGCCGGCGTCTCCGGCCGCGCCACCGGCCCGGTCCCCGAGCCCGTGAGCACCCCGGAACCGGCCCGCGCTCCCCGCACCCGTAAGGCCGCCTTGGCCCACACCCCCGGCCCGGTCCGTGACGTCCTCTCCGGGGGCGTAGGGCGGCCGTTCCGCGCTCCCGCCCTCGCCGCGCGGTAGTCCGGGCCGCCCCACACCAGGAGCCGGTCGACGAGCAGGGGCCGTAGCTCCGGTGTGCCCCCCGACGTGAGCGTGCGCAGCAGCGCGATGTCGTGGGTGCAGAACGCGCAGGTCTCCAGGTGCTGTTCGAGATCGGCCGGGGTCTCACGATGGGTGCCGCGGGCGATCGCGCCGAGCATGCCGCCGTAGTGCACACAGCGCGCGTCGGCCGTGTGCTCGGCGCGCAGTCGCAGGAAGGCGTCGGCGAGCCGGGAGCGGGCCGACTCGGCCATCGACGCGGCGAAGTCCTGCGAGGTGTTCAACACCCGGGCCGCACAAGCCGGTTCGCCCTCCGCGAGGCACAGCCACAGCGCGGCCCGCGGCTGGTCGGCCAGCTCCCCGAACGCCCGCAGCAGCAGCGCGTCGTGCTCCACGAGCCGCAGCGTGTCCGTGGTACCGAAGGTCTCGCCCGCCCGCCGGGCCCAGTCCCGGAAGCCGGGGCGGAGCAGTCCGGCACGGTCGTCCCGCAGCCACCCGAAGGCCGTCCGCCGTACGTCGGCGAGGAGGGCCGTGCGCGCGGCGGGCCCCGGCCGGCCCCTCAGCACCTCCGCGGCGAGGTCCGCCGCCGTGGCCGGCCTGCCGCAGAACGCGCCCGCGTAGGCGTGGACGGCCGCGACGTCCTCCGCCGGGAAGCCTGTCGACGGGGCGTACAGGGCTTGCTGGGGCGTGTGCTCGGACATCATCGTCTCGTCTCCCCCAAGGAGCGGTCACGGCAAGATGTGGACCGTAGTGGCACTCACTATGACGATGCCGTGCAGCCTGTGTGCTCCAGAGGCACGAGAAGAGCCGGAAAAGGACGGGGCGCGGGAGGACCGTACTCCCGCGCCCCGCCTGGCTGTTGGGCCGTTCTACAGGCCCGCGACGGGGTTGTTCAGCGTGCCGACCAGCTGGAGCGCGCCCGACGGGTCCGCGAGGTCCACCATCTGCCGGTTGTTGCGCAGCTGGAGGCGGTTGAGGCAGGAGAGGGCGAACTCGGGCGCGAACATGTCGTACTGCGCGAACTTGTCGGCCAGTTCCGGCACCGAGTGCTGGTAGTCGCGGGTGACCTCGGCGACCGTGCGCCAGAAGTCCTCCTCCTCCAGGATGCCCTCGGCGGCGAGGTTCGCGGCGAGGAAGCGGAAGAAGCAGTCGAAGACGTCCGTGAAGATCGACAGCAGCTTCTTGTCGTCGGGGACCTCCACCCGCAGCCGCTCGACCGCGGGCGGCAGGACCGCCTCCGGGTCCATGACGGCGATCTCCTCGGCGATGTCCTTGTAGACCGCCCGCTCGACCACGCCGTCCTTCAGGACCAGGATGACGTTCTCGCCGTGCGGCATGAACACCAGGTCGTAGGCGTAGAAGCTGTGCAGCAGCGGGGTGTAGTAGGCCCGCAGGTAGCGGCGCAGCCAGTCGGTCGGGGTGAGCCCGGACCGCTCGATGAGCGCGCCCGCGAAGGAGCGGCCCTCGTGGTCGACGTGGACCAGGGAGGCCATCGTCGCGAGCGACTCGCCGTCCTGGAGGGACGGGACCGGGCTCTCGCGCCACAGCGCGGCCAGCATCTTGCGGTACGGCGAGTAGCGGTCGGTGGCGGCCTCGTACTCAAGGTGCCGGTAGCCGACGGCCGCCCGCTCGCGGATGATCGTCAGGCCCGTCGACTTCAGTACCGGGTCGCCCTCGATCAGCCCGGCGAGCCAGTCGTTGATGGCCGGGGTCGCCTCCATGTACGCGGCCGAGAGTCCGCGCATGAAGCCCATGTTGAGGACGGACAGGGCCGTCTTCACGTAGTGCTTCTGGGGGTTCGACCGGTTGAAGAAGGTCCGGATGGACTGCTGGGCCAGGTACTCGTCGTCGCCCTCACCGAGGCACACCAGCAGCTCGCGGGCGACCTCGGCGGCGAAGGTGACGGTGAGCTTGTTCCACCACTGCCAGGGGTGCACCGGTATGAGGAGGTAGTCGGCCGGGTCGAGGCCCTTGTCGCGCAGGACGCCGTAGAAGCGCTCGACGGTGTCCTCGCCAAGCTCCTGGCGTACGAAGCTCTCGTACTCGATGCCGACCCCGGCCGTGAAGGCGGCGCGCGAGCGGTGGGCGGCGAGCCAGACCAGGCGGACCGGGCTCGCGGTCTCGGGGGCGTACGAGAGGTACTCGTGGATGCCGAAGCCGAGCCGGCCGTTGTTGGCGACGAAGCAGGGGTGGCCCTCGGTCATGCCGGTCTCGATGTCCTGGAAGTCGGCCTTCGCCAACTCGGCCACCGGGACCTGGGGTTTGGTGAGCTTGTAGCAGGTGCCCGACAGGGTGGAGGAGATCTCCTCCAGGTAGACCGGCAGGATCTCGTCGCTCAGGCCGAGGGTGTCCTTCAGCTCGACGAAGAAGTCCAGCGCGGCGAGGGGGAGTTCGGTCCCGTCGCGGTGCCGGGTGAGGGAGTCGGCGTCGATCTGCCAGTGGTCGAGGGCGCGGCGTACGGCCGTGAAGTCGTAGCGGGTCTTGCCGTCGTCGCTGCGGACGACGTACTGGTCCTTGTCCGTCTCCTCGGGCTCGATCAGCCGCTCGTGCGCGAACTCGGCGAGGCCCTTGCGGATCAGCAGGCGGTTGGCCGTCTCCCAGCGCTCGGGGGAGAGGTGGGCCACGGCGTCAGCGAGGCTCATACGGCCACCCCCGTGGCGGCCGAGAACTGCTCCCGCGTGCAGAAGCTCAACAGGGCCTTCTTCTCCGGCTTCTGGATCACGCGCTCGGGCACGAACCCGACCGCCTCGTTCAGGGCGTGGACGGCCTTGTTGGAGACGTCGGGCTCCACGACGACCCGCCGGGTGGCCGGGTCCTCGAAGAGGTGGGCCATCACGGCGGTGATGACGGAGCGGGTGAAGCCGTGCACGGGCCGGTCGGTGGCCGGGGTGAGGAAGTGCATGCCGACGTCACCGGGCCGGGGCTCGTACAGCCCCACCAGCTCGCGGTGGGCGGGGTCGTACTTCTCCATCAGGAAGGCGGGCTCACCGTCCCTGTCGAGGCCCAGCAGCGCGTGGTGGTGCTCGTCGGCCGCGATGTCCATGTAGGCCCGCTCGACGTCCTCCAAGTTCGTGTCCTGCATCATCCAGAACGCGGCTTTGGGGTGGGTGACCCACCCGTGCAGCAGCTCGGCGTCCTTCAGGGGGTCGAGAGGGCGGAAGGTGAAGGTGCCCACGGCGGTGGTGCTCATACGGAAAACTCCTGGAACGCGATCGTCTTCTCGACCGGGTAGTACTCGGTGCCGAGCAGCTCTCGGATGATGCAGCTGTTGCGGTAGGCGCCCATGCCCAGGTCGGGGCTGGTGATGCTGTGGGTGTGGACGCCGGCGTTCTGCAGGAAGACGCCTCTGCCCGTCACGTCGATCGCATAGGCGCGGGACACGTCGAAATTGCCCTGGGAGTCGTAGACCAGTCGGTCCTTGACCGGTGCCAGGAACTCCGGCTCGGCGTACTTGTAGCCGGTCGCCAGGACCAGGCCCTGCGACTCGATCTCGAAGTCCTTGCCCTGCTCCTCCTGGCGGAAGGCGAGCGTGTACGTGCCGTTCTCGTGACGCGCGCTGTTCAGCGAGGAGTTGGTGAGCAGCCGGGTGGGGACCGGGCCGGCGAGGTTCTTCTGGTAGAGCAGGTCGAAGATCTCGTTGATGAGGTCGCCGTCGATCCCCTTGAACAGGCCCTTCTGCTCGGCGGTGAGCCGGTAGCGGGTGGCCTCGGGGAGCTCGCGGTAGTAGTCGATGTACTCCGGGGAGGTCATCTCCAGCGTGAGTTTGGTGTATTCGAGGGGGAAGAAGCGGGGGGAGCGGGTCACCCAGTTCAGCCGGTAGCCGTGGACGTCGATCTCGCCGAGCAGGTCTTGGTAGATCTCCGCGGCGGACTGCCCGGAGCCGACGATCGTGATCGACTCCTTCTTCACCAGCTCGCTTCTGTGCTGCACATAGCGGGAGTTGTGGATGAAGTCGCCGTCCAGACCCTGGCAGGCCTCCGGTATGTACGGCGGGGTCCCGGTGCCGAGGACCAGGTGGCGGGCGCGGTACACGTCACCGGCCGACGTCGTCACGACGTACAGGTCGTCCTCGTACCGGACCTCCGTCACCGTCGTGCCGAAGCGGATGCTGCTCAGCTTGTTCGCGGCCCAGCGGCAGTAGTCGTCGTACTCCACCCGCAGCGGATAGAAGTTCTCGCGGATGTAGAACGAGTACAGCCGGCCTTTCTCCTTCAGGTAGTTGAGGAAGGAGTACGGCGAGGTCGGGTCGGCGAGGGTGACCAGGTCCGACATGAACGGGGTCTGGAGGTGGGCGCCGTCCAGGAACATGCCGGCGTGCCACTCGAAGTCGGGCTTCGACTCCAGGAAGATCCCGTCGAGTTCGTCGATGGGCTCGGTGAGGCAGGCCAGGCCCAGGTTGAACGGGCCCAGCCCGATCCCCACGAAGTCGTGGACGGTGGACGGGTTTTCAGGACGCGCGGTCAAGGGACTCTCCCAGGTACTGCTCGGCGTGGCCGGCGATCAGGTCGAGGACGACGGACATGTCCTCGACCGTCGTCTCGGGGTTGAGCAGGGTGAACTTCAGGTAGTGGCGGCCCTGGACCTTGGTGCCCGCGACCACCGCGTCGCCGGAGGCGAACAGGGCCTTGCGGGCGTACAGGTTGGCGCGGTCGATCTCGGCCGGGTCGGTGACCGAGGCCGGGATGTAGCGGAAGACCAGCGTGGAGAGGCTCGGTGCGACGACCACGTCGAAGCGGGGGTCGGCGGCGAGCAGCTTCCAGCCCTCGGCGGCCAGGTCGCAGACCTCGTCGAAGAGCCGGCCGATGCCGTCGGCGCCCATCACGCGCAGGGTCATCCACAGCTTGAGCGCGTCGAAGCGGCGGGTGGTCTGGAGGGACTTGTCGACCTGGTTGGGAATGCGTTCCTGCACCATGCGGCGCGGGTTGAGGTACTCCGCGTGGTAGGTGGCGTGGCGCAGCGTGGACGCGTCGCGGACCAGCACGGCGGACGAACTCACCGGCTGGAAGAAGGACTTGTGGTAGTCCACGGTGACCGAGTCGGCGCGCTCGATGCCGTCGATGCGGTCCCGGTACTTGACCGAGGCGAGCAGCCCGCAGCCGTAGGCGGCGTCGACGTGCATCCAGGTGCCGTACTGCTCGCACAGCTCGGCGATCTCGGGCAGTGGGTCGATGGAGCCGAAGTCGGTGGTGCCGGCGGTGGCGACGACGGCCATCGGGACCAGGCCCTCGCGGCGGCAGCGCTCCAGCTCGCGGGCCAGGGCCACGGTATGCATCCGCTTGTCCTGGTCGACGGGGATCGAGACCACGGCGTCCGGGCCGAGGCCGAGCAGTTTGGCCGACTTCTTCACGCTGAAGTGGCTGACCTCGGAGGCGAAGACGCGCAGTTCGGCCGTCGTGTCGGCCTTGGCCTCCTCGCGGGCCAGCAGCAGCGCCTGGAGGTTGGACTGCGTCCCGCCCGAGGTGAACACGCCGTCGGCCACCGGGCCCAGACCGATGCGCGCGGTCGTCCAGTCGATCAGCTTGCGCTCGATGAGGGTGCCGCCTGCCGACTGGTCCCAGGTGTCCAGGGACGAGTTGACGGCGGAGAGGATGGCCTCGCCGAGCACGGCCGGGATGACGACGGGGCAGTTGAGGTGGGCGAGGTAGCGGGGGTGGTGGAAGTAGACCGCGTCCCGGAGGTAGACGTCCTCCAGCTCGTCGAGCACCGCCGTGGTGTCCAGCAGGGGCTTGTCGAGGTCGATCGCGTCGATGCGGGGGGAGAGGGCGTCGACGGTGATGCCGGTGAACGGCCTGGTGGTGGTGGCGAGTTTGGCCGCCACCCGCTCTATTCCTTCGGTCACGGAGCGGCGGTAGCTCTCCGCGGTCGTGTCGTTGAGCAGGTGCGAGCGCATCAGGGGGTCCTCCGGTGGGGACGATCCGTGCGGGACGGACGGGGCAGGAGCGGGGCGGGTAGCCGCTTCAACTTAGGTAAGCCTAACCTAATTAACTTGCGGGAAAACCTGCCCCTCCCGTGACCGGCGTCACGTCGACGGGAGTTACTCGGCCGCTCGCAGCTGTTCCTCGGTCATCCCCTGCCGCCAGTACCCGACGAAGGTGACCCGGCGCCGGTCGATCCCGCGCTCCCGCACGAAGTGCCGCCGCAGCTCCTTCACGCACCCGGACTCGCCGGCGATCCAGACGTACGGCCGCTCGGCGGGCGGGAGTTGGGCATCGCGGATGGCGTCCAGTGCCTTCTCCCCGACGAGCCAGGTGATCTCGGCGTCCGCGTCGGTCACGAGGTCCTGGATGTCCCCGGCGTCGGACACCTCCAGCCAGACGCGGGCGCGTTGCCCGGCGGGGAGGGCTTCGAGGATCGCGGAGACCGCGGGCAGGGCGGTCTCGTCACCCCACAGCAGCACCAGGTCGGTGTCCTGCGGCGGCCGGAACCGGATCGCCCGGTTGTCGGCGACGGCGGGCCCCAGCAACTGGACCCGGTCCCCGGCGGTGGCCCGCGCGGCCCACCGGGAGGCGGGTCCGGCGGGCTCGTGCAGCACGAAGTCGATGTCGATCTCGTCAGGATCGCGGCGCAGGCCCCGCAGGGTGTAGGACCGCATCACCGCCCGTACGTCATCGGGCAGTTCCCGCCACGCCTGCCACCACCCGTCCCCGAGCTCGACGGGAACCCCGGGCTCGGTCCGCCCTTCGGCGGGGAGGAACAGGGAGAGGGACTGGTCGTGCCCGTCGGAGAAGAAGTGCTGGAGATCCTCCCCGGTGAAGCTGACCCGGACGAGAGACGGCCCGAGCCGCCTCGTCCGTGCCACCTGAAGGGAGAAGAAACGGAACGGGGCGGCTACGGCCGTGGTCATACAAAACTCCCGGGGCTCAGGAAGACATGAACGGTCAGCTGACCTTCTTCGCGGTCTCGATCGCCTTCGCGAGGTTCTCCACCATCGCCACGCACTTGTCGTACGACAGGATCGGCTCCGGCGACCGCGCGATGACCTGCCCCGCCTTCACCGCGGGCAGCTTCTTCCAGGTCGCCTCGGTGATGTCGGCCGGCTGGATCGTGGCCGTACGGTCGTCCATCATGATGATGTCGGCCGCGTATTTGTCGACGTTCTCCCAGCTCAGCGACTCGTACCAGCCGCCGGATGCCTTCAGTACGGAGGCCGAGGGCTCCACGAAGTTCACGCCGAGCGCCTTGAAGTACTCCAGGTCGACGGAGAGGTTGGTGCCGGAGACGTAGAAGACGTCCTGGGCCGCGGACCCGGCGAGCACCTTGATGTCGGGGTGGGCCTTGGCGGCGGCACGCAGCCGCTGCGACGCCGACTCGAACCGCTTCTTCGCGTCGGTGACCTTCGCCGCCGTCATGTCGGCGCCGAGGGACTCGGCCAGCTCCCACACCTTCTGGAGCGGTGTGGTGATCTGGCGGTCGTAGACGGAGACCGCCACGCTGGGCGCCAGCTTGGCGATCTTGGACGCGGAGGCCGCGGGGACGTACCAGAGGGTGCCGGCGCTGTCGAAGGTCGTGGTGATGAGGACCTCGGGCGCGAAGGCCGCGTACTGCTCGACGTTGAACTGGTCCCACACGTTGCCGAAGACGGTCAGCTTGCTGACGTCCATGTCGCCGGCCTGGACGTCGGCCTTGCCGTCCTTGGTCTTGGTGGGGCCGAAGACGCCCTTGACCTCGATGCCGTAGTCGTGGAGCGCGGCGGCGACGCCGACGAAGGCGACGATCTTCGTGGGGACCTTGTCGAGCTTCACGGTCGTGCCGCGGTCGTCCTTGAAGGTCCATGCCCCGGACTTCGCGGCCGTGGTCCCGTTGCCAGAGCCCTCGCTGCTGGAGTCGTCGTCACCGCAGGCCGCGAGCACGGCCCCCAGGCCGAGTGCGCCGCCCGCGGCGAGGATGCCACGGCGGGTGAGATGGGCGGCTCGTGCGTTGGACATGTGTGGCTGCTTTCGAACGGGGCGGAGCGCCCGCCGGACTAGTTCGAAGGTAGGTTAGCCTAACCTCATCAAATGTCCAGAAGGCGGGTGCCGCCCCGTCGAAGCGGTGGGTCCCCTGTGAGCTGCGCTTAACCCACCAGCCCCAACTCCCGTGCGATCAGCATCCGCTGGACCTCGCTCGTGCCCTCGCCGATCTCCAGGATCTTCGAGTCGCGCCACATCCGGGCGACCGGGTACTCGTTCATGAAGCCGTATCCGCCGTGGATCTGGGTGGCCTCACGGGCGTTGTCCACGGCGATCGTGGAGGAGTACAGCTTGGCGAGGGCCGCCTCCTTCTTGAAGGGCTCGCCCAAGACCAGGCGTGAGGCCGCGTCCCGCCAGGCGAGGCGGGCCGTGTGGGCCTTCATCTCCATGTCGGCGATCTTGAACTGGATCGCCTGGTTGGCGCCGATGGGCCGCCCGAAGGCCTCCCGCTCCTTCGCGTACTTCACCGACTCGTCCACACAGCCCTGCGCGAGCCCGGTCCCGAGCGCCGCGATGGCGATCCGGCCCTCGTCGAGGATGCGCAGGAACTGGGCGTAGCCACGGCCCTGTTCGCCCAGCAGGTTCGCCGCCGGCACCCGGACGTCGGAGAAGGACAGCTCACGGGTGTCCGAGGCGTTCCAGCCGACCTTCGAGTACGGCGCCGCGACCGTGAAGCCCGGGGTGCCCGAGGGGACGATGATCGCGGAGATCAGGGGCTTGCCGTCCGGCTTGCGCCCGGTGACGGCGGTGACGGTCACCAGGCCCGTGATGTCGGTGCCGGAGTTGGTGATGAAGCACTTGGTGCCGTTGATGACCCACTCGTCGGTGTCCGGGTCCAGGCGGGCCGTCGTACGGGTCGCCCCGGCGTCGCTGCCGCCGTCCGGTTCCGTGAGGCCGAAGGCGCCCAGGATCTCGCCCGAGCACAGCCGGGGCAGCCACTCGCGCTTCTGCTCCTCGGTGCCGAACAGGTGGATCGGCATGGCGCCCAGGGAGACGCCGGCCTCCAGGGTGATCGCCACCGAGGAGTCCACGCGCGCGAGTTCCTCCAGCACGAGGCCGAGGGCCAGGTAGTCGCCGCCCATGCCGCCGTACTCCTCGGGGAACGGCAGTCCGAACAGGCCCATGCGGCCCATCTCGCGGACGATCTCGTAGGGGAACTCGTGGTGTTCGTAGTACTCGCCGATCTTCGGCGCCACGACGTCATGGGCGAACTGCTCGACGGTACGGCGGAGTTCTTCCAGCTCGGGGGAGAGGCGGTGGTCCATCGGGGGTTCACTCCTGGTGGGAGAGGGCGCGGACGGTGCGGGACGGGCTGGGTCGGCCCAGGTGTTCGGCCATCCAGGCGCTGGTGGCGACGAGACGGCCGAGGTCGACACCGGTGTCGATGCCGAGGCCCTGAAGCATCCACACGAGGTCTTCGGTGGCGAGGTTGCCGGTGGCGGACCTGGCGTACGGGCAGCCGCCGAGGCCGCCCGCGGAGGCGTCGACCGTCGTGACCCCGTGTTGCAGGGCCGCGTAGGTGTTGGCCAGTGCCTGGCCGTAGGTGTCGTGGAAGTGCACGCCCACCTTCTCGACCGGGACGCCGAGTTCGGTCAGCAGCGCCCGCACGTGCCCCGGGGTCGCCACTCCGATGGTGTCGCCGAGGCTCAGCTCGTCGCAGCCCATGTCGAGCAGGGCGCGGCAGACCTTGGTGACCTGGGGGATCGGAACCGCGCCCTCCCACGGGTCGCCGAAGCACATGGACAGGTAGCCGCGGACGTGCACGCCCTCGGCCTTGGCCCGCGCGACGACCGGGTCGAACATCGCCAGGGCCTCGTCGACCGTGCGGTTCAGGTTGGCTTTGGCGAAGGACTCGGTGGCACTGGCGAACACGGCGACGCGGCGGGCTCCGAGGGCCAGCGCGCGATCCAGGCCGCGTTCGTTCGGGACGAGGACCGGGAGGTCCACGGGCAGGTCGGCGATCTGCGGGAACAGCTGCTCCGCGTCCGCGAGTTGGGGCACCCACTTCGGGTGGACGAAGCTCGTCGCCTCGATCGTCGTGAGCCCGGCGTCGGCCAGGCGGCGCACGAACTCCGCCTTCACCTCCGTCGGCACGGTCGACTTCTCGTTCTGGAGGCCGTCGCGGGCGCCGACCTCGTGGATGCGGACGCGGGCCGGGAGCCCTGCTTCGGCTACGACCATGGGGAGTGTCATTTCTCCTCCTCCACCGGGGTGATGACCGCCAGCACCTGGTCCATGGCGACCGTGGTGCCCGGCGTGACGTCCAGCTCGGCGACCGTGCCGGCGTGCGGGGCGGAGATGACGTGCTCCATCTTCATCGCCTCGACGACGAGCAGACTCTGCCCGGCGGCCACCTCGTCCCCGACCGCCACCTTCACGACGGTCACCGTGCCGGGCATGGGGGCGGTGAGCGAGTCGGCACCGGCGTGGGCGGAGCGGGTGAGGGACGCGGCGACCGGGTCGTGGTCGCGCACGTGCCAGGCGTCGCCGTCGCGGCCCACCCAGTCGGCGGCGCGGTGGAAGGTGTGGCGTACGCCGTCGAGGGTGACCGAGACCTGGTCCTCGGTGACGGTGTGGGCGCCGCGCGGGACGTGCTCGACAGGGTCCTGCACCCGCAGATGGAAGCCGACGGGCTTCGGGGTGCCTCCCATCCGCCAGCCGCTGGGCACCGAGAACGGGTCGGTCCAGCCGTCGCCTTCCGGCCGCAGCCCTGAGAGCCGTACGGCCGCCGCCGCCTCGTACACCTCCTCCGGTACGTCCGTGGAGACCAGGTCGGCCACCACGCGCTCGACCAGCCCGGTGTCCAACTCGCCCTTCACCACGTCCGGATGGGCCAGCAGCCGGCGCAGGAACCCCGCGTTGGTCTGCACGCCCAGCGTGACCGTCTCCGCGAGAGCCGCCCGGAGCTTCCTGAGCGCTGTCGCACGGTCCGGGCCGTAGGCGATGACCTTGGACAGCATCGGGTCGTACAGGCTGCCGACCTCGGTGCCCTCGCTGAGCCCGGAGTCGGTGCGGACGCCGTCGCCCTGGGGTTCGTGGAGCCGGAGCACGGTGCCGCCGGACGGGAGGAAGCCCTTTGCGGGGTCCTCCGCGCAGACGCGGGCCTCGACCGCGTGCCCGGTCAGCCGGACGCCCTCCTGGCCGTACGGCAGCCGCTCGCCCGCCGCGACCCGCAGCTGCCACTCCACCAGGTCAAGGCCGGTGACGAGCTCGGTGACCGGGTGCTCCACCTGGAGGCGGGTGTTCATCTCCATGAAGTAGTACGAGGACGGATCGTCGCCGGGCACGATGAACTCGACGGTGCCCGCGCCCCGGTAGCCGCAGGAGCGGGCCGCCTCGACCGCGGCCTCGCCCATCGACGCGCGCGTGTCCTCGTCGAGGAGCACGCTGGGCGCCTCCTCGATGATCTTCTGGTGCCGGCGCTGGAGGGAGCACTCGCGCTCGCCGAGGTGGATCACGTTGCCGTGGCCGTCGGCCAGCACCTGGATCTCGATGTGCCGGGGCCGGTCCACCCACCGCTCCACGAGCAGGGTGTCGTCGCCGAAGGAGGTGCGGGCCTCGCGGCGGGCGGCGGCGATCTCCTCTTCGAGGACCGTCAGGTCCCGGACCAGCCGCATGCCCTTGCCGCCGCCGCCCGCGCTGGGCTTCAGCAGCACCGGGGCGCCCAACGCGCGTGCGGCCTCGACGAGTTCGGGGTCCCGGCCGCCGGGCACGACCGGTACACCGGCCGCCTCGACGGTCTCCTTGGCGCGGATCTTGTCGCCCATGAGGGCGATCGCGTCGGCGGGCGGCCCGATGAAGACCAGCCCGGCGTCGGCGCACGCGCGCGCGAAGGCCGCGTTCTCGGCGAGGAAGCCGTAGCCGGGGTGGACGGCCTGGGCGCCGGTGCGGGCGGCGGCCTCCAGGAGGCGCTCGGCGGACAGATAGCTCTCGGAGGCCGGCGCCGGTCCCAGGCGTACGGCGGTGTCGGCCTCCCGGACGTGCCGGGCGTCGGCGTCCGCGTCGGAGAAGACGGCCACCGAGCGCACGCCCAGGGCGCGCAGGGTGCGGATGACGCGGACCGCGATCTCGCCCCGGTTGGCGACAAGCACTGTGTCAAACATGGGTCCTCACATCCGGAAGACGCCGAACTGGGGGTCGCCCAGCGGCGCGTTGGCGCAGGCGGTCAGGGCCAGGCCGAGGACCTGACGGGTGTCGAGCGGGTCGATGACCCCGTCGTCCCAGAGGCGGGCCGTGGCGTAGTAGGCGTTGCCCTGGCGCTCGTACTGGGCGCGGATCGGGTCCTTGAAGGCGTCCTCGTCCGCCGCGGACCAGCTTTCGCCGCGCTGCTCCAGCTGGTCCCGCTTGACGGTCGCGAGGACGGACGCGGCCTGCTCGCCGCCCATGACGGAGATCTTGGCGTTGGGCCACATCCACAGGAAGCGGGGGGAGTAGGCCCGGCCGCACATGGAGTAGTTCCCGGCGCCGTACGACCCGCCGACGACCACCGTCAGCTTGGGCACGCGCGTGCAGGCGACCGCGGTCACCATCTTGGCGCCGTGCTTGGCGATGCCGCCGGCCTCGTAGTCCTTGCCGACCATGAAGCCGGAGATGTTCTGCAGGAACAGCAGCGGGATGCCGCGCTGGTCGCACAGCTCGATGAAGTGGGCGCCCTTCTGGGCCGACTCGGAGAACAGGATGCCGTTGTTGGCCACGATCCCCACCGGGTGGCCGTGGATCCGGGCGAAGCCGGTGACCAGGGTCTGCCCGAACTCGGCCTTGAACTCGGCGAACCGGGAGCCGTCGGTGATCCGCGCGATGATCTCGCGGACGTCGTAGGGGGTGCGGGAGTCCACCGGCACCGCGCCGTAGAGGCCGTAAGGGTCCACCTTGGGCTCCACCGCGGGCTCGACGGACCACGGCAGCGGCCCGCGCGCAGGGAGCGTGGCGGCGATGTTCCGGACGATCCGCAGCGCGTGCGCGTCGTCCTCGGCGAGGTGGTCGGTGACGCCGGAGATCCGCGAGTGCACCTCGCCGCCGCCGAGCTCCTCCGCGGTGACGACCTCGCCGGTGGCGGCCTTCACCAGCGGGGGACCGCCGAGGAAGATCGTGCCCTGGTTGCGGACGATGACGGCCTCGTCGCTCATGGCGGGGACGTAGGCGCCCCCGGCCGTGCACGAGCCGAGGACGGCGGCGATCTGCGGGATCCCGGCCCCCGACATCCGGGCCTGGTTGTAGAAGATCCGCCCGAAGTGTTCGCGGTCCGGGAAGACCTCGTCCTGCATGGGCAGGAAGGCGCCGCCGGAGTCCACGAGGTAGATGCAGGGCAGGCGGTTGTCGAGGGCGACCTCCTGCGCGCGCAGGTGCTTCTTCACCGTCATCGGGTAGTACGTGCCGCCCTTGACGGTGGCGTCATTGGCGACCACGACGCACTCGCGCCCGCTGACCCGCCCGATCCCGGCGATGACCCCGGCGGCCGGGGCCTGTCCGTCATACATCCCCTCGGCCGCGAGGGGGGCCAGCTCCAGGAAGGGCGAGCCGGGGTCGAGGAGGGTGTCGACCCGGTCCCGGGGCAACAGCTTCCCGCGCGCGGTGTGCCGCTCGCGCGCCCTGTCCCCGCCGCCCAGCCTGGCCGCCGCGAGCTTGTCCCGCAGCTCGTCCACGAGGGCCCGGTGGGCCTCCTCGTTGGCCTTCCAGGCCTCCGACGCGGGGTCTGCCGCGCTCGTCAGCTCGGGTGCCTGATCCATGTCCCGCGGTCCCCTCACCCAGTGCTCGCCTGTTAATGAGCGTTAACCATTTCCTTCAGGTTAACGACCGCTAACCTCCCTGTCTAGAATTGCTCGCATGGCCACCAGAACCGACGCCCCCACTCGCCGCGAGCAGATCCTCAAGGAGGCCGCGCGGCTGTTCGCCGAGCGCGGGTTCCACGGCGTGGGCGTGGACGAGATAGGCGCCGCCGTCGGGATCAGCGGGCCCGGCCTCTACCGGCACTTCCCGGGCAAGGACGCGATGCTGGCGGAGCTGCTGGTGGGGATCAGCGGCCGGCTCCTGACCGGCGGCAAGCGCAGGGTCGCCGAGTCGGACGGCGGCGACCCCGAGGCGCTGCTCGACTCCCTGATCGAGGGCCACATCGACTTCGCGCTCGACGACCGCCCCCTGATCACCCTGCACGACCGCGAGCTGGACCGCCTCCGGGACAGCGACCGCAAGCTGGTGCGGCAGCTCCAGCGGCAGTACGTCGAACTGTGGGTGGAGATCCTGCGCGAGGTCTACCCCGCACTGGCCGAGCCCGCCGCCCGCTCGGCCGTGCACTCCGTCTTCGGGCTCCTGAACTCCACCCCGCACCTGGGCCGCCCCGGCTCGCTCCCGGGTCGCGGCGCCACCGCGGAGCTGCTGCACCGCATGGCCCGGGGGGCGTTCGCGGCCGCGGCGGCGTGACGAGCGTTACGGGATCAGCTCTGGACGCGTCTCCTTACCGGCCGGTACCTTTGACCTCTGAGCAAGCGCTTAGACATGGACTCTCAGTCAGGTGGAGGTGGCGGCGGTGCGCCGTACGGTGTTCAACGAGGACCACGAGGCGTTCCGGGAGACCCTGCGCGCCTTCATCGAGGCCGAGGTCGTCCCCGTCTACGACGAGTGGTTCCAGGCAGGCCAGGCGCCGCGCGACTTCTACTACAAGCTCGCCGAGCTCGGCATCTTCGGCATCCGCGTGGACGAGGAGTTCGGCGGCGCCGGCATCGACTCGTACAAGTTCGAGGCCGTGATGTACGAGGAGACCGCACGCGCGGGCGTGCAGTTCGGCGGCTCCGGTGTGCACGTCCTGCTCGGCCTGCCGTACATCAAGATGCTCGCGACCGACGAGCAGAAGAAGCGGTTCCTGCCGAAGTTCGTCTCCGCCGAGGAGATGTGGGCCCTCGCGATGACCGAGCCGGGCACCGGCTCCGACCTCGCGGGCATGAAGACCACCGCCAAGCTCTCCGAGGACGGCACGCACTACGTCCTCAACGGCGCCAAGACCTTCATCACCGGTGGCGTGCACGCCGACCGCGTGATCGTCTGCGCCCGCACCTCCGCGCCCACCGCCGAGGACCGCCGCTTCGGCATCTCCCTGTTCGCCGTGGACACCAAGTCCGAGGGCTACTCCGTCGGCCGCAAGCTCGACAAGCTGGGCCTGAAGACCTCCGACACCGCCGAGCTCGCGTTCGTCGACGTCAAGGTCCCCGTCGAGGACCTCCTCGGCGAGGAGAACAAGGGCTTCTACTACCTCGGCCACAACCTCGCCTCCGAGCGCTGGGGCATCGCCTACGGCGCCTACGCGCAGGCCAAGGCCGCCGTCCGGTTCGCCAAGCAGTACGTCCAGGAGCGCACCGTCTTCGGCAAGCCGGTCGCGTCCTTCCAGAACACCAAGTTCGAGCTGGCCGCCTGCCAGGCCGAGGTCGACGCGGCCGAGGCCGTCGTGGACCGCGCCCTGGAGGCCCTCGACGCGGGCGAGCTGACCCCCGCCGAGGCCGCCAGCGCCAAGCTGTTCGCCACCGAGGTCGCCCACCGCGTCATCGACCGCTGCCTCCAGCTGCACGGCGGCTACGGCTTCATGAACGAGTACCCGATCGCCCGCCTGTACGCGGACAACCGCGTCAACCGCATCTACGGCGGCACCAGCGAGATCATGAAGTCGATCATCGCGAAGGACATGGGTCTGTAAGCCGCCCGCAATCACCGGCCGGTACAAAAGAACCCCATGAGCCAGGCACTTCAGGACCTCCTCGATCTGCTCGACCTAGAGCAGATCGAGGAGGACATCTTCCGCGGCCACTCCCGCCCCGCCGTCGTCCCCCGCGTCTTCGGCGGGCAGGTCGCGGCGCAGGCGCTGGTCGCCGCAGGGCGCACGGTCCCCGAGGACCGGCTCGCCCACTCCCTGCACGCGTACTTCCTGCGGCCCGGCGACCCGGGCGCGCCGATCGTCTACACCGTCGACCGCATGAACGACGGCCGGTCCTTCACCGCCCGCCGCGTCCTCGCGGTCCAGCACGGCCAGCCGATCTTCGCCCTCTCCGCCTCCTTCCAGCGGCACGAGGACGGCTTCGACCACCAGGCCGCCATGCCGGCCGCCCCCGACCCGGCCACGCTGCCCACCTCCGCGGACCGGCTGCGCGGCTACGACCACCTGGATCCCACGGTCGTGGAGCGGTTCCTGGAGGCCCGCGAGGCGATCGACCTGCGGTACGTCGACGAGCCGCCGTTCGGAAAGTTCGGCGAGCCGCGCGAACCGCACTCCCAGGTCTGGTTCCGCACCAACGGCAAGCTCGCGGACGATCCGCTGCTGCACGTCGTCCTCGCCACGTACGTCTCCGACATGACGCTCCTCGACTCGATCCTGCTCGCGCACGGGCGCGGCGGCTGGGCCGTCGGTGACGTCGTCGGGGCCTCGCTGGACCACGCGATGTGGTTCCACCGCCCCTTCCGCGCCGACGAATGGCTCCTGTACGACCAGGAGTCCCCGTCGGCCTCGGGCGGCCGGGGCCTGGGCCAGGCCCGCATCTACACGCAGGACGGCCGGCTGGCCATCTCGGTGATCCAGGAGGGCGTGGTCCGCGCGCCCCGGTGACCGACGCCTACGACAGGCCGGCCTCGCTGAGCAGGTACGCCGTCATCGGGTCGTAGTGGCGCGGGCTCACCACGTGGTCGTCGAGGGGCACGGTCACCTGGACCGTGCCCTCGGCCTCCGCCAGGAACAGCGCCGGGTCGTTGGAGTCGGCGTAGCCCATCGCGTCCACCCCGTGCCGGCCGGCGTAACCCGCCCAGCCGTGGTCGGCGACGACCAGGTCCGGCAGCGGGCGGCCCTCGCGCTCCAGGGCCGTGAGGACGGCCTTCATCGGGTCGCCGGAGTGGGTGTGCCACAGCGTCGCGCCGTGCTCCAGGACCGCCACGTCCGCGAACTGCATGACGTACCCCTCGTCCGTCTGGAGCCCGTCCGGGATGACGACGATCTCGCAGCCGGCGGTGCGCAGCGCGGCGGCCGTGGCGTGGTGGACGTCGAGCAGGCCGCCGGGGTGGCCGGTGGCGAACAGCACCCGCTGCGCCCCGTCCGCCGCCTTGCGCAACCGGGCCGCCATCCGCTCCAGACCGGCGACGGTCAGCTCCGGGTCGATGGTGTCCTGTCCGTACCGGTACTCCGGGTCGTCGTTGACCCCCACCCGCTCCGCCATCACCGCGAGCACGTCCTGCTCGTCACTCCAGCGGTCCCCGAGCTCAAGGCCGAACCAGTAGTGGCGGTTGCCGTTCGCCAGCTGGCGGTAGTGGGAGAGGTTGTTCTCCCGCGGGGTGGCCACCTCGCCCGCGATACGGGTCTTCACAAGGTGGTCGACGAGCTCGGCGCGGCTGGGTGTCCCGGGTATCGGCATGTCTCCCATTCTGAGGCACGTCCTCACGGGACCGCCGCGCATCCCGCCCGCTGGGACGCGGGTCACGCGATCATGGTCGCCGCAGCGCGAACCACAGCTCCATCCGTACGTCCGGGTCGTCCAGGTCCAGCTCCAGCAGCGCCGCGCACTTCGCGATCCGCTGCCGCACGGTGTTGCGGTGCACGTCCAGGGCGACCGCCGTACGGTCCCAACTGCCGTGCAGGGACAGCCAGGTGCGGAGGGTGTCGGTGAGGGCGGGGGCGTTCTCGAAACGGGCCAGCAGCGCGCGGGCGTGTGCCTCGGCGTCCGCCTCCGGCACCAGGTCGGCGAGCGCGGGCTGGGCCCCGTACCGGACGAGCTCGGCGCGCAGGGCCCGGGCGCGGGCCAGCGCCCGCTCCGCCTGGGCGTCGGCGACGGCCCACTCCGCCGGTCCGGCGACGGCGCTGACCCCGAGCGTCCACCCCGGCTGCGGGCCCGGTTCCCGCTCGGCGGGCAGCAGCACCCGTACGACATCCCGCGCCACGTCGATGAGCGGCGACCCGAGCGCCGCGCCGAGGGCGGAGGCGGCGATCGGGTCGGGAGCGGTGGACGTGTCGGGCCGGGCGTGCACGACGACCCACCGCACGCCACCGAGGAGCGGCGCCACGTCCTCGGCCGACGCCCCCAGCAGCAGCCGCACCAGAGCGGACGACCGCGCGGCCTCCGACCCGCTCTGATGCTCACCGGTGAGCAACGACAGCAGGACGGCGGCGACGGAGGCGATGGTGTGATCACCGGGGTCACGGTGGGACGCGGCGACCCCGAGCACAAAGCCGCGCCCGGCACCGAGGGAGTAGGCGGCGAGGTGGACACCGGCGGTCGCGTGGCTGGCGGAGGTCGGCGTCCCGGGGCCGGAGGGGCGTACGACCTCCGCGAGTCCCGTCAGCGCCTCCCGGGCGGTCGTGCCCACCGGTCGCCCGGCGGCTGCGACCTCCACCCCGTCCGGCCCGTACAGCACGGCCCACCCTCCGACCCGCTGCGCCAGCTGCCGCAGTACGGACGGCACCGGATCCGGGCGGGCCGCGGCCGCGGCCAGGCTCTGCTGGGCCTCGGTCACGCGGCGCAGTTCCGCGTGGCGGGCCTGGGCCATCAGCTGCCACACCGCACGGGCCACCCCGGAGAAGGTGGTGCGGGGCGGCACCTCCAGGAGGGGCAGCTCCCACGCGTCGCAGGCGGCGACCAGGGCGCGGGGCACCGTGTCGTGGACCGGGGCCAGGCCGAAGCCGAGGGCCGCGCCGCCCGCCGCCACGACCCGGGAGACGTAGTCGTCGAAGTAGGTGCCCGAACCCGCCGCCTCCGGAATGTGCACCCCCGCCGTCAGCAGCAGCTCACCGCCCAGCAGATACGGGTACGGGTCCGCCATCTCCGAGGTGTGCGCCCAGTGGATCACCGTGGACGGGTCCGAGGGCCCCGCGATCTGCCGCAACCCGAGATCCTCGCGGGCCAGCAGTGCGGCCAGCGGGACCGGCGGGGTGGGTGGGACAGCCGGGTCCGGCATGGTGGACGTTCCCTCCATCCAGTACCGCTCGAATGGATGAAACGTACACTTCGCAGTCGCTTTCCGGCCACCTAGTGTCGACGCAGACCGGCAGGCCGCAGACCGGCAAGGTGCAGATCGGCAGAAGGAGGGCTCCGACATGGCCGTCGACTACACGGTGATCGTCGTCTATCTGGTCGGCATGCTCGCCATGGGCTGGTGGGGCATGCGCCGCGCCAGGTCCAAGAGCGAGTTCCTGGTCGCCGGGCGCCGCCTCGGACCCGCCATGTACTCCGGGACCATGGCCGCGATCGTCCTCGGCGGCGCCTCCACCATCGGCGGCGTGGGCCTCGGCTACCGGTACGGCCTCTCCGGCGCCTGGATGGTCTTCACGATCGGCCTCGGTCTGCTGGCCCTGTCCGTCTTCTTCTCCGCCCGCATCGCCCGCCTCAAGGTCTACACCGTCTCCGAGATGCTGGATCTCCGGTACGGCGGCCGGGCCGGGGTCATCTCCGGCGTGGTCATGTGGGCGTACACCCTCATGCTCGCGGTCACCTCGACCATCGCCTACGCCACGATCTTCGACGTCCTCTTCGACATGAACCGGACCCTCGCGATCGTCCTCGGCGGCTCGATCGTCGTCGCCTACTCCACCCTCGGCGGCATGTGGTCCATCACCCTCACCGACATGGTGCAGTTCGTGGTGAAGACCATCGGCGTGCTGCTCCTGCTCCTGCCCATCGCCGTCGTCAAGGCGGGCGGCTTCGGCGAGATGAAGGCCAAGCTCCCCACCTCCTACTTCGACCCGCTGGGCATCGGCGGCGAGACGATCTTCACCTACGTCCTGATCTACACCTTCGGCATGCTCATCGGTCAGGACATCTGGCAGCGCGTCTTCACCGCCCGCAGCGACACCACCGCCAGGTGGGGCGGCACGGTCGCCGGCACCTACTGCCTCGCCTACGCCCTCGCCGGCGCCGTCATCGGCACGGCCGCCAAGGTCCTCTACCCCGACCTCGCCAACGCGGACGACGCCTTCGCGACCATCGTGAAGGACGAACTCCCGGTGGGCGTAAGGGGCTTGGTGCTGGCCGCCGCGCTCGCCGCCGTGATGTCGACGTCCTCCGGCGCGCTGATCGCCTGCGCGACCGTGGCGAACAACGACATCTGGTCGCGGCTGCGGGGGAGGCCGGTCGAAGGGGAGCACGACGAGGTCCGGGGCAACCGCGTCTTCATCCTCGTCATGGGCGTGGCCGTGATCGGTACGGCCATCGCGCTCAACAACGTCGTCGAGGCCCTGACCGTCGCCTACAACCTCCTCGTCGGCGGTCTCCTCGTCCCGATCCTCGGCGGCCTGCTGTGGAGGCGCGGCACCGCCCAGGGCGCGCTGGCCTCCGTGGCCGTCGGCGGCCTCGCCGTCATCGCCCTGATGGCCGGCTACGGCATCCTCGCCAACGAGCCCGTGTACTACGGCCTCCTGGCCTCCCTGGTCGTCTACGTCGCCGTATCCCTGGCGACCCCGGCGACCGACACCGCCGTACTCGAGGCGTGGCGTGATCGCCTCGCCGGGCGCGGCGAGGTTCTCGAACCGGTCCCGGCACCCCGGTAGACCGGACGACAGCGAACAGAAGACAGAAGGAAGGCACCCGATCATGAGCTCCCCCGAGACCCCCCGCGGCCCCGTCGACTCCTCCCGCATCCCGCGCTACGCCGGACCCGCGACCTTCGCCCGGCTGCCGCGCCTCGACGAGGTCGGGCGGGCCGATGTCGCCGTCGTGGGCGTGCCCTTCGACTCGGGTGTCTCCTACCGGCCCGGCGCCCGCTTCGGCGGCAACGCGATCCGTGAGGCGTCCCGGCTGCTCCGGCCCTACAACCCGGCGCAGGACGCGTCCCCGTTCGCGCTGGCGCAGGTGGCGGACGGGGGCGACATCGCCGTGAACCCGTTCAACATCAACGAGGCCGTCGAGACGATCGAGGCGGCCGCGGACGACCTCCTCGGCACCGGCGCCCGCCTGATGACCCTGGGCGGCGACCACACCATCGCCCTTCCGCTGCTCAGGTCCGTCGCGAAGAAGCACGGCCCGGTCGCCCTGCTGCACTTCGACGCCCACCTCGACACCTGGGACACCTACTTCGGCGCCGAGTACACGCACGGGACCCCGTTCCGGCGGGCGGTCGAGGAGGGCATCCTGGACACCTCCGCCCTCTCCCACGTGGGCACCCGCGGGCCGCTGTACGGCAAGCAGGACCTGGACGACGACGAGAAGCTCGGCTTCGGCATCGTCACCTCGGCGGATGTCATGAGGCGCGGTGTGGACGAGGTCGCCGACCAGCTCCGGCAGCGCATCGGGGACCGTCCGCTCTACATCTCCATCGACATCGACTGCCTGGACCCGGCGCACGCGCCCGGCACGGGCACGCCCGAGGCGGGCGGCATGACCTCCCGCGAGCTGCTGGAGATCCTGCGGGGTCTGGCATCGTGCAACCTGGTGTCGGCGGACGTCGTCGAGGTGGCCCCCGCGTACGACCACGCGGAGATCACGTCGGTGGCGGCCTCCCACACCGCCTACGAACTGACCACGATCATGTCCCGCCAGATTGCAGAGGCCCGCGCGCAGTGACTCACGACCACGACCTGGTGCTCCGTCCGACGGAGGCGCAGATTTCCGCTGCTCTCAACCCTCCTCCCGGCCGTAACGGCGGAGACCTGGTCGTGGAGACGCTGGCCGCGCTCGGCGCGACGACCGTCTTCGGCCTGCCCGGCCAGCACGCGCTCGGCGCGTTCGACGCACTCCGGCGCTCCGACCTGCGGTACATCGGCCTGCGGGTGGAGAACAACGCGGGCTTCGCGGCGGACGCGTACGGCAGGATCACGGGGGAGGCGGCGCCGCTGCTGCTGTCGACGGGACCGGGGGCGCTGACGTCCCTGGCGGCCCTCCAGGAGGCGGCCGCCGCCTCCGCCCCCGTGCTGGCGATCAGCAGCCAGATCCCCACCGCCGGTCTCGGCGGTGGCCGTCACGGCTACCTCCACGAACTCCCGGACCAGTCGGCCTCCTTCAGGGGCGTGGTGAAGTCGGTCCACACCGTTCGCGCCCAGTCCCAGATCCCCTCCGCGATCGAGGCGGCCTGGACCTCGGCCCTGACCGTCCCGCACGGGCCGGTGTGGGTGGAGATCCCGCAGGACGTGCTGCTCGCCGAGACGTCGATCCCGGTGGTGACGGGCGGCGACGCCTTCCCCGAGGAGCTGCCGCCGCGCCCCGAACTCACGGCGGTGGCGGCCGACCTGCTGTCGAACGCCGCCCGCCCGGCGGTCATCGCGGGCGGCGGAGTCGTACGTTCCGACGCCTCGGGCAAGCTGCGACAGCTGGCGGAGACGCTGCGGGCCCCGGTGGTCACCACCCCCGGCGGCAAGGGCGCCTTCCCCTGGACGCACCCCCTGTCCCTCCAGTCCTGGATCGAGGACCGCCACACCACGGACTTCCTGGAGGACGCGGACGTCCTCCTGGTGGTGGGTTCGGGACTGGGGGAGTTGTCGTCGAACTACCACACGTTCAGGCCCCGGGGCCGGGTGATCCAGATCGAGGCGGACCTCGGCAAGCTGGAGGCCAACCACCCCGCGCTGGGCATCCACGCGGACGCGCGACTGGCGTTGCAGGCACTCCTGGAGACGGTGTCGCCGAGGAAGGACGAGGAGGCTCCGGAACGGGTGCGGGAAGTGCTGGCCCGTGTCGCCGACCGTATCGCCGCCCAGGAACTCACCCTGGAACAGGATGTGTTGGCATCGGTCCGCCGGGCGCTGCCCGCCGGCTCCCCGTCCTTCTGGGACATGACGATCCTCGCGTACTGGGCATGGTCGGCGTTCGACGCCAAGGGCCCCAACCTGCTCCACTCCGCCCAGGGCGCCGGCGGTCTGGGCTACGGCTTCCCGGCGGCGCTCGGCGCGGCGGTGGCCGACCCGACCCGCCCGGTCCTGGCGGTGTCGGGTGACGGAGGGGCGCTGTACTCGATCGCCGAGTTGGCCACCGCCCGCCAGTACGACCTGAACGTCACCTGGCTGATCGTCGACGACGGCGGCTACGGCATCCTGCGCGAGTACATGACGGACGCCTTCGGCCAGGTGACCGCGACCGAGCTGACCCGCCCGGACTATGTGGCACTGGCCGAGTCCTTCGGAGTCCCCGGGGTCCGTACGACCCCGGAGACCCTCGCCGACGACCTGTCGAAGGCGCTCGGCTCACCGGGGCCCTCGGTGGTGGTCCTCCCGGCGGTGCTGCGGATGTTCGCGCCCACGCATCTGTAGGACGCGCGGCGCCTACCAGATCGCCTCGACCCACTCCGGGTGGTCGATGAACGGGTTGCGGTTGTGCTGGTAGGTGTCGTAGATGACCTGGTTGCGCTTCTCCTCGAAGGCGCTGGGCGGGTCCGCCTCGTTCCAGGCCTTGAGGACGGAGAGCTTGCCGATGTAGGGGTTGGAGCCGTTGTTGACCTTCTCGTTGGGCTCCAGGTCGGCGAAGCCGTCGCCGCCGTCGTAGCGCACGGCCATGTAGAGGATCATGCGGGCCACGTCACCCCGGTCCGCGGCGCGCGGCGCGAAGGAGTCGGAGTCGACGGTGCTGCCGCCGCCGTTGGTGACGGCGCTGCCGCCGTTGTCGAAGTCCAGGTTGCCGCGGATGCTGTTGATCTGGACGTCCGCGGGGCGCAGGTGGTGCAGGTCGGTGCCGGGCCCGGTCACCTCGCCGAAGTCGCCGTGGGACTTGGCCCACACGTGCTCACGGTTCCAGTCGCCCGTGTCACCGCCGTTGAGGGACTTGCTGCGGGAGACACCGCTGTACAGCAGGATCACGTTGCTGCTGTTGTTCGGGTCCTGGTCGGTGACCTTGAGCGCGTCCCAGACCGCGGAGTACGAGATCTTCGAGACGTTGGCGCTGATGATCGTGTGCAGGGAGGACTTCAGGCTCGTGCCCGTCTTGCCGACCGCGTTCTTGTAGTACGTCGTGTCGTACGCGGTGGTCGTGGCGGCGGCCGGGGTCGTGGTCACGACCGGGGCGGTGAGCCCGGCCAGCACGGCGGCGGTGGTGAGCGCCACCGACTTCCAGCTGCGGTTGCGTGTCGCCAGCATAAAGGGGGTCCCATCTACGCGGGTTGAATGGAGGCGGCAGATGGGAGCGTGACATGGACATGCGGTCGTGTAAATGGATGGCACGTGTCCATTGAGTGACCTGAAACGGCAAATCGGGCCTTGTCTACGCGAGTTGACACGCCGAACGGCCCCCGGCACGTGATCGGGGGCCGTTCGCGATGGACTCGAGGGAGGGAAGGCGGGCTAGTCGGCGAAGAGAGCGCCGAACTGGGCGGAGCCCGAGGTGGAGACGCCCACCGAGGTCACCGACAGGGCGCGGGCGCCGGTCGTGCCGATCTTCGTGCCGGTGGAGGGCAGGTAGGTCACCGCTCCGTCGCCGCCGTCCTCGTACGACCCGATGACCAGGTCGGCCCTGCCGTCGCCGTTGACGTCGTCGAGCTTGACGTCGGCGCCGAACAGGTCGCTCTTCTCGTCGGTGCCGGGGACGCCCGCCGTGCTCTGCGCGAAGGACTGCAGGCCGGTGGAGGTGTTGATGCCACTCGCGGAACCGTACATGACGGTGACCATGCCGGCGTTGGTGACGCTGCCGAGGTCCTCGTTCGGGGTGGAGACGACCAGGTCCTGGTAGCCGTCGCCGTTGACGTCGCCCAGGTCCAGGTCCCAGCCGAAGGCGTCACCCTTCTCCGAACTGCCGGGTACGTTCCCGGTGTTCTGGGTGATGCCGGTGGTCGAGGCGGGGCCGGACGCGGAGCCGTAGGTGATGCTGACCTTGCCGCCGTTCGCGGAGTCCGGGATGGTCCGGCCGTCGCCGGAGGTGGCGTCCCAGCCGGCGCCGGTGACGATGTCGCCGTAGCCGTCGCCGTTGATGTCGCCGATGCCGGTGACGATGCCCGGCTTGAGGGTCTTGACGCCCGCGACGCTCAGACCGCTCGCGGTGCCCGGCACCCAGTAGTTGGTGTTCCAGCCGTTGTCCGTCTGCGTCTCGTAGCCGTCGACCACCAGGTCGGTGCGGCCGTCGCCGTTCACGTCGCCGGCGGTGAGCTGCTCGGGGCCGTAGGGGAAGCCGGACGAGCCGGGCATGATCGGCGGCTTGATGGTGTAGCGGCCGCCGGGCAGGCCGGTGGAGCTGCTGAAGCCGCCCTTGTACACGTAGAGGGTGGCGGAGGAGCTGCCGACGGCCAGGTCGGCCTTGCCGTCGCCGTCGAAGTCGCCGGCGGCCAGGGACAGGCCCCAGTTGTCGTGCGAGGAGACGGCCGGGTCCGGTACGTCGCTCGCCTTGCCGGTGAGGCCGCTCGCCGAACCCCACAGGATCGCGAGGGCGCCGCCGTCGGTGTCGGTGCCGACCTTCTCGTACGGCGAGGCCACGGCGAGGTCGTCGTAGCCGTCGCCGTTGAAGTCGGCGTAGGCCGTCGCGCCGCCGAACAGGTCTCCGGTCTCGGCGTTGCCGGGCACGGTACCGGAGTTCTGGCTGAGGACCGTGCGCTTGGCCGAGGTCACGCCGGAGCCGGTGCTGCCGTAGAGGGCGACGACCTGGCCGGCGTTGGCGTGACCGCTGACGGAGGCGGTGGCGGCCGTGGCCAGGACGTCGCCGATGCCGTCGCCGTTGAAGTCGGCCTTCGCGACCTTGAACGAGTCGGCGGCGGTGGCCGTCGTCGCCGAGACCGTGAGCAGACCGCCCGTCAGCGCGGCAGCGGCGGCCGTCGCGAGGGCGAGTCTGAGGTGCCGGTGGTGCTTCTGGTGCATGCGGGATTCTCCTGCGGCATGCGGGGGACGCCGGGGACGGCATCCGCGTCGATGGGGTGCGGACCGTCCGTGTTTGCCTGGTGTTGTCCTCCGGGACACGGGCGGTTGGCGATCAGGAGACCTTTGGTGGGGCCCGAGGGTTGTACGTGATGCGGCGGGTTCTTCGGCGGCGGACATCGGGCGTACGCCGATGTCCCGCGCCCTTCCGGAAGTGCGGGACATCGGCGTAGGGCGGACAGCCGGTGCGGTGGTCAGCCGACGTCCGAGGGGTCCAGTCGGTAGATCGTCGAGGTGCTGTTCGACTGGCTGCTCTGCGAAGAAGAGCTGCCCGTGCTGTAGTCGCTCTCCTTCACCGCCGTGCCGTTCTTCTGCACCCAGCTCGTGATCTCCTGGCTGAGGCTGCTGTTGCCGCCCATGCCACCGCCGCCGAGCTGGACGTAGTGCAACTCGCCCTTCTTCACCAGCTCCTTGAGCCGGGTCAGGGTCATCGCCCGGTCGGTGCCGGTGAAGCCCCACATGGAGATGACGGGCTTGTGGGTGCTGAGGATCAGCTGGCCGGCACTCTGCGAATTGGACACCGCGAGCAGCCACTTGGCACCGTCCTGGTGCTTCTCCAGGTACGAGACCAGCGCGCTGTCGACGCTGCCGCCCATGCCGCCGCCACCGCCGGGGCCGCCCCTCGCGCTGCCGCTGCCGGTGCCTGTGCCGTCGGGAGGTGTGCCGCCGCCCGGGAACTCCCCGTTCGTGCCGCCCGGCGCGCCGCCCTGCGGGAGTTCACCGTTGCCGCCACCGGGCTGCATCTGGCCGTTGCCACCACCGTTGCCGCTGTCGCCGCCGGGGAGTTCCCCGTCCCCCTGGCCGCTGCCCTGCCGGGTGCCGCCTGGCAGCTGGTCGCCGAAGCCACCTCGGCCACCCCCGCCGCCGGGACCGCCCATGCCGCCCCCGGTCGACGGACCCGCCGTCGGGTTGGTGCCGCCCATCCCGCCGATGGTGGCGGAGAAGGCCGGCGAGGCGGCGTACGCCGTCGGACCCGCGAGGGCCGCCACGACCGCCGCGGCGACCGACACCCCGAGCAGCCGGAGCCTCGTCCCCGAGGCCGCCGTACGGAAGACGAACAGGCCCACGATCGCGAGGGCCATGACCACGCCGACGACCGGCCACAGCCAGGTGTTCCAGCCGGTGGCCCGGCGCAGCAGCACGATCGCCCAGACGCCGGTGACCGCGAGCCCGGCCGGCAGCACCCAGGACCACCGGACGTCACCGCTGCGGAAGGCGCGCCACAGCATGACACCGCCCGCGCCGGTCAGCGCCGCGATGCCCGGGGCGAGCGCGGTCGTGTAGTAGGGATGCATGGTGCCCTCGGCCATCGCGAAGGTCAGGTAGTGCAGCACCAGCCAGCCGCCCCACAGGACGAGCGCCGCCCGGGTCAGGTCGGTGCGCGGGGCGCGGCCGCACAGCAACAGGCCGGCGACGAGCGCGAGGAAGGCGAAGGGGATCAGCCAGGAGATCTGGCCGCCGAGGATCTCGTTGAACATCCGGCCGATGCCCGCGGTGCCGGCGAAGGTGCCGCCTCCCCCGCCTCCGCCGCCCCCGCCGTTGCCCTCGCCGCCGAGGACCCGGCCCAGGCCGTTGTAGCCCATGATCAGGTTCCAGGCGGAGCCGTCCGTCGAACCGCCGATGTAGGGCCGTTCGTCTGCCGGGACGAGCGAGACCGCCGTCGCCCACCAGAAGCTGGAGACCGCCAACGCCACCGCCGCGAGGGCCAGGTTGACGGCCTTCTTCTTCCAGCCGAGCTTCGAGGCGTACACGTACACGGCGAAGACGGCCGGCAGGGCGATGTAGCCCTGGAGCATCTTGGTGTTGAAGGCGAGTCCGAACAGGACCGCGGAGCCGATCAGCGGCAGCAGCCTGTCGGTGCGCACAGCGCGCAGCGCGAGGGCCGCGCCGCCCACCATGAGCAGTACCAGGATCGTGTCGGGGTTGTTGTCCCGGTTGATCGCGACGGTGATCGGGGTGAGCGCGAGGACGAGCGCGGCGAGCGCGGCCGCCGCGTGCCCGAACACCCGCTTCACGGAGGTGTGCAGGATCCAGATGGTGCCGAGGGCGGCCGCTGTCTCGGGCAGCATCATCTGCCAGGTGCCGAAGCCGAAGACGCGGCACGACAGCCCCATGATCATCAGGGCGAACGGCGGCTTGTCGACGGTGAGGAAGTTCCCCGCGTCGAGCGACCCGAAGAACCAGGCCTTCCAGCTCTGCGTACCGCTGTAGACCGCGGCGCTGTAGAAGCTGTTGAGGCTGTTTCCGCTCAGATTCCAGCCGTACAGGACGCCGGCCAGCACCAGGATCGCGAGCAGGGCGGGCAGCGACCAGCGTGGCGCCTTGTCCGGGGGTGCCGCGGTGAGGGCCGGTGGTGGCCAGTCGGCGGACACGGTCTCGGTGGGGGAGTGGGGATCGGTGGCAGATGTCACCCGGGCATCGTGCGGAGGCGGCTTGGGTGAGGGCTGTGACGTACCTGGCGCCATCCTGTGAAACTGCCACGCGTTAGGTAACGACTCGCACAACCATTCCCCATGCGTACAACCATTCCCCCGCACCCGAGAGTCAACAGGGCATGACACGGGGGATATCGAGATACACGAAATGGATCGCGACGGGCGCGCTGGCCGCGTGCGTCGCCGCCGCCGCTCCGGCCGCCGCCGCGACCGCACCGGCCGTCAGCTGCACGTCCGCCAAGGCGGGCCTCGCCGACAAACTCAAGCGGGACATCACGTCCGCCCTCGCCAACCGCTCCGGCACCGTCGCCGTGGGCCTCTACGACCGTACGACCAAGACCACCTGCACCCTGCGTTCCTCCACCGCCTACGACTCGGCGAGCGTGGTCAAGGTGACCGTCCTCGCCACGCTTTTGTGGGACGCGAAGAAGCACAACAGGTATCTGACCGACACCGAGACCACGCTCGCCAAGGCCATGATCACCAAGTCGGACAACGACGCGACCAGCAAGCTGTGGCGGCAGCTCGGCCTGACCAAGATCAAGGGCTTCCTCGCCGCGGCCGGCATGACCCAGACCAAGCCGGGGGCGAACAACTACTGGGGCCTGACCCAGATCACCGTCACCGACGAGCAGAAGCTGCTCAAGCTGGTCACCGCGAAGAACACGGTCCTGAGCGACAACTCACGTGCCTACATCCTCAAGTTGATGGGCCAGGTCATCTCGTCGCAGCGTTGGGGCACCCCGTACGGCGCCGGGTCGGGCATCGCCTGGCACGTCAAGAACGGCTGGCTCCAGCGCTCCACCCACGGCTGGCGGGTGCACAGCGTCGGCACCTTCACGGGCGGCGGCCACGACTACATGATCACGGTGCTCACGCACGGCAACAGCACCATGAACTACGGCATCACCACGATCCAGGGCGTCTCCAAGGTCATCCACCGGGACCTCGCGGCGAGCTGAGCCGAAGCCTGCCGGACTCCCGCACGTCCGTGCCGCCGTTTGCTGCGCTGGGCTTGGGCGGGGCGCGCCTACAGGGGGGGCCGGTGCCGGTGCGGGACCTGCGCCACGACGGGCCCTTCGCCACCTTGCCCGTCGGCGCTTCACGGCACGGACTCCCGGGCGTCACCGACCCGGCCTACGGTGACGCGCATGCAGCTGAGAACCGTACTCGCGACCACCACCGCGGCCCTGGCGGCGGCGGCCTGTCTGACAGTGGCAGGACCCGCCGTCGCCTCGGCCCCGGCTCCGGTGAACCACGCCTGCTCGCCGTCCGTCTCCCTCGACCGCTTCTCCGACGTGCTCGACAAGACGACGTACGACGGCACCTTCGTCGGCAACCTCTCCGCGCTCGCCGTGGACCGGGACGGCTCGCTCGCCGCCCTCTCGGACCGCTCCGCCCTCTTCGACCTGGACGAGAGGACCCTCGCACCGGAGTCGGTTGTCCCGCTCGCCGACGAGAAGGGCGCCGCGCTGGACTCCGAGGGGCTGGTGATCGACAAGGACGGCACCCGGCTGATCACCTCCGAGACCGAGCCGTCGATCCGCCGCTACAGCGCCGACGGCAGGATCCTGGACCGCCTCCCCGTCCCGGCCGCCCTCCAGGTCGCCCCGGCGGGCCGCGCCACCGCGAACCAGACCTTCGAGGGCCTGACCCTCATGAACGGCGGCCGCACCCTGCTGGCCTCCATGGAGTACGCGCTCTCCGGTGACACGGCCGGAACCGTCCGCTTCCAGACCTGGACCCGGACCAAGAACAACCACTTCAAGCCCGCCGCCCAGTACGCCTACCGCACCGACGCCGCCTTCCTCGGCGTCCCCGAGGTCCAGGCCCTCCCCGACGGCCGCCTCCTCGTCCTGGAACGCGGCTTCACCTCCGGCGTCGGCAACACGGTCCGCCTGTACCTGGCCGACCCCCGCCACGCGACGGACACGAGCGGCATCGAGAACCTGACGGGCCAGTCCGGCGTACGGCTGATCAGGAAGACGCTGCTCACGGACATCGCGAGCTGCCCCACCCTGGGCGCCACGGCGAAGCAGCCCCAGCCGAACCCCCTCCTCGACAACATCGAGGGCATGGTGGTCACGGGTCACCAGAAGGGCCACGAGAAGGGCCAGGAGAAGGGCCGCCTGAAGGTCCTCCTGGTGAGCGACGACAACCAGAACGCGGTGCAGACCACCCGGTTCTCCTACCTGAGCGTGCGGGTCTGACCCTCGAAAATGTTGCGGAGGGATGAAATCCGCTTCCGTCCGCGTTGGTGCCTTCCGGTAGATCAGGACGATGGACGAACCGGAGGGCACCCGCGTGACACCGCAACGGGGATGGGCGCGACGACTGGCCGGGTACGCCTGGCGCTACCCCAAGGACGTCGTACTGGCCCTGGGCTCCTCCCTCGGCGGCATGGCCGTCATGGCGGTCGTCCCCCTGATCACCAAGGTGATCATCGACGACGTCATCGGCGACCACAGCAGGGACATGGCTCCCTGGGCGGCCGCCCTCGTCGTGGCCGCCGTCCTCGTCTACGCCTTCACCTACGTCCGCCGCTACTACGGCGGCCGCCTCGCCCTCGACGTCCAGCACGACCTGCGCACGGAGATGTTCGGCACGATCACCCGCCTCGACGGGCGGCGCCAGGACGAGCTGTCCACCGGCCAGGTCGTCGGCCGGGCCACCAGCGACCTCCAGCTGATCCAGGGCCTGCTCTTCATGCTCCCGATGACGATCGGCAACTTCGCTCTCTTCGTGATCTCCCTGGTCGTGATGGCCTGGCTGTCGATCCCGCTCACCCTGGTCGCCCTCGCGGTCGCCCCGGCCCTGTGGTGGATCGCCAAGCGCTCCCGCTCCAAGCTGCACCCCGCCACCTGGTACGCCCAGGCCCAGGCCGCCGCCGTCGCGGGCGTGGTCGACGGCGCGGTCAGCGGCGTACGCGTGGTGAAGGGCTTCGGCCAGGAGGACCAGGAGACCGGGAAGCTCCGGGAGGTGGGCCGCCGCCTGTACGCGGGCCGCCTGCGCACGATCCGCTTCAACTCGAAGTACACCCCCGCGCTCCAGGCCGTCCCCGCCCTCGGCCAGGTCGCGATGCTCGCGCTCGGCGGCTGGCTCGCGGTCCGCGGTCACATCACGCTCGGCACCTTCGTCGCCTTCTCCACCTACCTCGCCCAGCTCGTGGGCCCGGTCCGCATGCTCGCCATGGTCCTCACGGTCGGCCAGCAGGCCCGCGCCGGCACCGAGCGCGTCCTGGAGCTGATCGACACCGAGCCGTACCTGAAGGACGGCACCAAGGAACTGCCCGCCGACGCTCCGGCCACCGTCGAGTTCGACGACGTGTCCTTCGGCTACGACCACGAGCGCCCGGTTCTCGACGGGCTCAGCTTCGAGATCCGCCCGGGCGAGACCCTCGCGGTCGTCGGTTCCTCCGGCTCGGGCAAGTCCACGGTCTCCCTGCTCCTGCCGCGCTTCTACGACGTCACCCACGGCGCCGTCCTCATCGGCGGCCACGACGTCCGCGAGCTCACCCTGGACTCCCTGCGGTCCGCGATCGGACTGGTCCCCGAGGACTCCTTCCTGTTCTCGGACACGGTCCGCAACAACATCGCCTACGGCCGACCCGACGCGACGCAGGAGGAGGTCGTGAAGGCCGCCCGCGCCGCTCAGGCGGACCGTTTCATCGCCGAGCTCCCCGAGGGCTACGACACCACGGTCGGCGAGCACGGCCTCACCCTCTCCGGCGGCCAGCGCCAGCGGGTCGCGCTCGCCCGGGCGATCCTCACCGACCCGCGCCTGCTCGTCCTCGACGACGCCACCTCCGCGGTGGACGCCCAGGTCGAGCACGAGATCCACGAGGCCCTGAAGCAGGTCATGGAGGGCCGCACCACCCTGCTCATCGCCCACCGCCGCTCCACGCTGAACCTCGCCGACCGCATCGCCGTCCTGGAGAACGGCCGCCTCGCCGACGTGGGCACCCACGAGGAGCTGGAGAAGCGCTCCGCGCTCTACCGCCGCCTGCTCACCGACCCCGACGGCCTCGGCGGCGTCTCCCCGGGCCACGCCCGGCCGGCCGCCGTACAGGAGGACACCTCCGTACGCGACGAACTGGACGCCGAGTTCGACGCCGAACGCGGGGTCACCCCCCGCCTGTGGACCGGCGACCGTGAGCGCAAGGACCTGGCCCTGGCCGGCACTCCGGCCACCCCCGAACTCCTCGCCGAGGTCGACGCGTTGCCCCCGGCGACGGACATCCCCGACATCGACGAGGCCCGCGCGGTCACGCCCGAGGAGTCGTACGGCCTGCGGCGGCTGCTGCGGGGCTTCGGACCCCCGCTGCTGATCAGCCTGGGCCTGGTCGCCGTGGACGCCGGTATGGGTCTGCTGCTCCCGGTGATGATCCGGCACGGCATCGACGACGGTGTCTCGCGGATGGCCGTCGGGGCGGTCTGGACGGCGACCCTGCTCGCCCTGCTCTCGGTGCTCGTCCAGTGGGCGGCCCAGATCGGCGAGACCCGGATGACCGGCCGCACCGGCGAACGGGTCCTCTACTCCCTCCGCCTGAAGATCTTCGCCCAGCTCCAGCGGCTCGGGCTCGACTACTACGAGCGGGAGCTGACCGGCCGGATCATGACGAGGATGACGACGGACGTCGACGCCCTCTCGACCTTCCTGCAGACCGGCCTGGTCACCGCGTTCGTCTCGGTCGTCACCTTCTTCGGCATCATGGTCGCCCTGCTGGTGATCGACGTACAGCTGGCGCTGGTCGTCTTCGCGACGCTGCCGCCGCTGATCGTCGCCACGTACTTCTTCCGCAAGGCGAGCGTGAAGGCGTACGAACTCGCCCGTGAGCGGGTCTCGGTGGTCAACGCGGACCTTCAGGAGTCGGTGTCGGGGCTCAGGATCGTGCAGGCGTTCCGCCGGGAGCGGGACGGTGGGGCGCGTTTCGCGGAACGCAGCGACAGCTACCGCCAGGCCCGTATCCGGGGCCAGTGGCTGATCTCGATCTACTTCCCGTTCGTCCAGCTGCTGTCCTCCGTCGCCGCTGCGTCCGTACTGATCGCGGGCGCCGGCCGGGTGGACGCGGCGACCCTGACGACCGGCGCGCTGGTCGCCTACCTGCTGTACATCGACCTGTTCTTCGCCCCGGTCCAGCAGCTCTCCCAGGTCTTCGACGGCTACCAGCAGGCGACCGTCTCCCTGGGCCGCATCCAGGAACTGCTCCAGGAGCCGACGTCCACGAAGGCGGCGAGGGAGCCCCTGGAAGTCCTCTCGCTGCGCGGTGAGGTCGCCTTCGAGGACGTGCGCTTCGCGTACGGGGACGACGAGGAGGCCCTCGGCGGGATCGACCTGAAGATCCCCGCCGGGCAGACGGTCGCCTTCGTCGGAGAGACGGGCGCGGGCAAGTCCACCCTGGTCAAGCTGGTGGCCCGGTTCTACGACCCGACGGGCGGCCGGGTCACGGTCGACGGCACCGACCTGCGCGCCCTGGACCTGACCTCCTACCGCCACCGGCTCGGCGTGGTCCCCCAGGAGGCGTACCTCTTCCAGGGCACGGTCCGTGACGCCATCGCCTACGGCCGCCCGGACGCCACCGACGCCGAGGTCGAGGCGGCGGCCCGCGCGGTCGGCGCCCACGAGATGATCGCCACGCTGGAGGGCGGCTACCTCCATGAGGTCGCCGAACGCGGCCGCAACCTCTCGGCCGGCCAGCGCCAGCTGATCGCGCTGGCCCGCGCCGAGCTCGTCGACCCGGACATCCTGCTCCTGGACGAGGCCACGGCGGCCCTGGACCTCGCCACCGAGGCCCAGGTCAACCAAGCCACCGACCGCATCGCGGGCCGCCGTACCACCCTCGTCGTGGCCCACCGTCTGACGACCGCGGCCCGTGCGGACCGGGTCGTCGTGATGGATCATGGCCGTGTGGTCGAGGACGGCACCCACGACGAACTGCTCGCGCTGGAGGGGCGGTACGCGGAGCTGTGGCGGACGTTCGTCGGGGAGCCGGTCGAGGTGTCTCGCTGACGATCGTGCAACCGTCCGACATACGTTGTGCGTCCGTACACCTGTACGCCCAGACAGCTGCGGGAGGGACGGCAGTGAAGAGTGGAGCGATACGGCGGCTCGCGACGGGGCTGGCCGTGACAGTGGCGGCCGGGATGCTCGGGGTCGCCGTGCCGGGGCAGGCGCACGCCGCGGCCACGTCGTGCGAGGGACGCAAGGTCAGGTCGTTTCCGTTCTCCACCGGCACGGTGGAGGTCTACAAGCGGCGCGGTTACGTGTGCGCGATCACGCTTCCCAAGCGTCCCGGGGTCCGCCAGTACATGAAGGTGTACCTGCGCGCGTACGGGCTGCTGCCGGTCGAGGACGCCGACAAGTACAAGTACCGCGCCGGACCCGTCACCGTGCACGCCGGGCAGCGGAAGGTGTGGGTGAAGGGCCAGGTCGGCCGGGGCACATACGACTCGGACGGCTGGATCCGGCTCTGAGGCACAGGTTGCTCACAGGGTTTTCCCCATCAACAGGCCATCTCCCCTGGTGCGGACCGGTGTTGCGCCGCTAGCGTCCGGCGCACATCTGTACTCACAGGGGAGGGTGCATGCGCAAGGCGCTCAGATGGCTTCTCACACTGGTCGTGCTCATCGGCACGGTCGGCACGGCGGGGGCGGCCACCGCCGCCGAGCCGGGAGCCCAAGGCACCGGTGCCACCGCCGACATCAAGGATCAGCTCCTCGCCGTCCCGGGGATGAGCCTGATCGAGGAGAAGCCGTACACCGGTTACCGCTTCTTCGTGCTCGACTACACCCAGCCCGTCGACCACCGGCACCCGTCCAAGGGCACGTTCCAGCAGCGGATCACCGTGCTGCACAAGGACGTCAGCCGGCCGACGGTCTTCTACACCGGCGGCTACAACGTCTCCACCACGCCTCGGCGCAGCGAGCCGACCCAGATCGTGGACGGCAACCAGGTCTCCATGGAGTACCGCTTCTTCACCCCCTCCAGGCCCGACCCGGCCGACTGGACCAAACTGGACATCTGGCAGGCCGCCAGTGACCAGCACCGCATCTTCAAGGCGCTGAAGAAGATCTACCCGAAGAACTGGCTCTCCACGGGCGGCTCCAAGGGCGGCATGACCGCCACCTACTTCGAGCGCTTCTACCCGCGGGACATGGACGGAGTCGTCGCCTATGTCGCGCCCAACGACGTGGTGAACAACGAGGACTCGGCCTACGACCGCTTCTTCGAGAAGGTCGGCACCAAGGAGTGCCGCGACCGGCTGAACGCGGTGCAGCGCGAGGCCCTGGTGCGGCGCGAGCCGCTGGAGAGGAAGTACGCCGACTACGCGGCGGCGGAGGGTCTCACCTTCACCACCGTCGGCAGCCTCGACAAGGCCTACGAGGCCGTCGTCCTCGACTACGTCTGGGGCTTCTGGCAGTACAACCTGCTGGCCAACTGCGGTGACGACGAGCTGATCCCGGCGAACGCGAAGACCGCGACCGACGACCAGATCTGGAACTCCGTCGACACGATCTCCGGCTTCTCCGCCTACGCCGACCAGGGTCTGGAGACGTACACGCCGTACTACTACCAGGCGGCCACCCAGCTCGGCGCACCGACGATCAAGTTCCCGCACATCGAGAAGAAGTACATCCGGTATGGCTACCAGCCGCCGCGCAACTTCGTCCCGCGCAGCATCCCGACGAAGTTCCAGCCGTACGCGATGCGGGACGTGGACACCTGGGTGCGCAACAACGCCCGTCACATGCTGTGGGTCTACGGCCAGAACGACCCGTGGGGCGCGGAGCGGTTCCGCGTCGACAAGGGGGCGAAGGACGCGTACGTGTTCACCGCGCCCGGCATGAACCACGGGGCGAACGTCGCCGGTCTGGTCGCCGACCAGAAGGCGTTCGCGACGGCCAGGATCCTCGCCTGGGCGGGCGTCCCGGCGACGGCCGTCGCCGCGGCGAAGCCGCTCGCGAAGTTCGACACGAAGCTGGACGTACGGGACGTGGAGCGCGAGCCCACCCTGCGTCCGTAGTCCGCGGCGCGCCCGGCCGGGCTCACAACGGCCGGGCGCAGCCCACCGGCTGGGGGCCGCCGAGCTGGACATACAGGGCCGTCGACAGCGGGCACCTGCTGCGCGCGACGACCGCCTTCACCACCTTGTACTGCGGTTTCCGTGCGCCCCTGCCGTCGCAGGCGGTCTCCCTGACCTGCCCGCTGCCCGAGCCGTACACGCAGTCGCCGACGATGGTCCGCGGGCCGCCCCCGCCGCCAGGGTCGCCGGGATGCGGCGGCTGGAGGTTGCGCATGCAGGCGTAGCCCTGCGGCACCGCCCCGTCACCGTCCTCGTCGGAGATCCGGCTCTGCTCACTGATGTGCAGCACGAAGTCGGTGGTGGCCGGGCAGGGCGGCCCGTCGGCCGTGGTGCCGTCGTGCCGGGCCACGACCCGGGCCGCGGCCCGCTCGCCGGAGCAGGGCACCTCGGTGAAGCTGGTCTTGCCGAAGGAGCTGCACTCGTCGATGGCGAGGAACACCGCGCCGAAACCGGAGGCCCGGGTCGTGGACGGCGGGACGGGGGCCGTGACGGCGGACCCCTCACCGTTCTCCCCACCGGCCGCCGACTGCGTACACCCCGTCAGCAGGGCGGCGAGCAGCACCGCCAGTACGTACACCACCCCCGTGGACACCCTGTCGCGCATCGCCATCCCCCCGGCCTACCCCCGCGTCCAGCGTGACCGCCGCGGCGGGGCCACGCCAGACATGTGGGGTCCTTTGCGCCTTTCGGGGGTGATGTACGAGTTGCGAGTCGTACGGAAGCTACGCCCCCCGCGCTATCGGCCGTACGACAGCCCGTACCCGACCGGGTACAGCACCTTCGCGGGATCATCCGCCCGCTGCACCGGCACCGGCAGCCTCCCGTGCGGTGCCGCCTTCCCGGCGATCACCCGTGCCGCCGCCCGCAGCTCGACGTCGGTCCAGGAGTAGGTCGCCAAGTACGCAGGAACTGAGGGCAGTTGGGCCACGTCGTAAGGGTTGCGGATGGCGACCGCCACCACCGGCCTCCCGGTCGCCAGGAGCTGCTCGACGAGGGTCCTCTGGGCCGCGGTGATGTTGTACGTCCCCACGACCACCGCGTCCGCCTGCCGTGCGGCCGCGACGGCCTGGGCGACCACGGCCGCCGAGGGGGCCGTACCGGTCGACAGGGCGGTGGCCGTGAAGCCCAGCTCGGTGAGGGCGGCGGCGAGGACCCCGGTGGGCGGGCCCGTCGTACCGGACGGGGAGGCGGGGTCGGCGCCCACGACGAGCAGCTTGCGGTGGGTGCGGCGGGACAGGGGCAGCAGCCGCTGCTCGTTGACCAGCAGGGTCGTCGTGCGCTCGGCGATCCGGTCGGCGGCGGCGAGGTGGGCCGGGGTGCCGACGGTCCGGGTGACGCCGCCGTGGCTGACGTAGGGCTCCTCGAAGAGCCGCAGCCGGGCCTTGAGCCGCAGGATCCGCAGGACCGACTCGTCCAGCCGCGCCTCGGTGAGCTCTCCGTCCTGTACGGCCTTCAGGACGGCGTTCCAGGCCACGTCCAGAGAGGGCGGGTTGAGGAGCTGGTCGACACCGGCCTTGAGGGCGAGGACGGGCACGCGGTCGTCGCCGTACTTCGTGCGGACCCCCTCCATGCCGAGGGAGTCGGTGACCACGACCCCGTCGTAGCCGAGTTCGCCGCGCAGGATGCCGGTGAGGATCGGGTGGGAGAGGGTGGCCGGGTCGCCCGAGGCGTCGAGGGCCGGGAACTGGATGTGCGCGGTCATGATCGAGGCGATGCCGGCGCGGATCGCGGCCCGGAAGGGGACGGCGTCCAGCTTCTCCCACAACTCCCGGCTGTGGGTGATGACCGGGAAGCCGTAGTGGCTGTCGACCGCGGTGTCCCCGTGTCCCGGGAAGTGCTTGGCGGTCGCGGCGACCCCGGCGCCCTGGTAGCCGGCGACCTCGGCGGCCACGAGCCCGGCGACCTCCTGAGGCTCCGAGCCGAAGGAACGGACCCCGATGACCGGGTTGGCCGGGTTGACGTTGACGTCGGCGACCGGGGAGTAGTTCTGCCGGATGCCGATTGCCTTGAGCTCCTGCCCGGCGACACGGCCGAGGGTCCGGGCGTCCTTCCGCGAACTGTCGGCGCCGATGGCCATGGCGCCCGGGAAGAGGGTGGCGGGCTCGCCGACCCGGCAGACGATCCCGTGCTCCTGGTCCGTGGAGATGAGGACCGGCAGGCCGCGCGGCTGGTGCAGCGAAGCCTTCTGGATGCCGTTGGAGAGGTCGGCGATCTGGTGCGGATCACGGGTGTTGTGCGCCCAGGTGAAGTAGATGATCCCGCCCACCCGGTACCTGGCGATCATCTCGGCGGCCGTACGGACGCCGATCTCCTTGAGGTTGGCGTCGATGTCGGCCTGGTCGGGGGCGGTGGCGGAGTGGCCGTAGACCCGCATCACGAAGAGCTGGCCGACCTTCTCCTCCAGTGTCATACGGGAGACGAGGGAGCGGAGCTTGTGGTCGTTCGCGTGTGCGGTCCCGCTGAGGGCGAGTGAGGCGGCGGCGCCTGCCGTGGCGGCGAGGACGGTACGTCTGGAGGGCACGTGCGCTCCTTCCGGAGGTGATCCGCTGAAGGAAACTTCCGTGGGGTCACCAATATCCGGGAAGTTTCTGCCGGTCAAGGGAGCGCACAGTAACCAGGAAGGGGCCGCCATCGGCGCAGTTGGAGGGGGGCGCGCCGATGACGGCATGCTGCCGGCCGCAGTACGGAGGAGAGGGTGTGGTCAGCGTTCGCAGCCAGCAGCGAGGCCGACGCCGTACCGCGGTGACTCTCCGGCAGCTTGCCGGTTGGACGAGTGGGGGCGGGGCCAGGTTCCCGGCTTCCGCCCGATTTCCCCAAGTTGGTGTGGCCGGGGTCAACGGGACGGATGAGTCGGCGACTTGTGCGGCGTATGGTTGATGGATGGGTCAGTTGATGCCGCTCCTGATCATCGTCGGCGCACTCGTCGTGGTGCTCGCCCTCTTCACCGCCCTGGCCGGGCATGTCCGTCGACGGGGCACGGCCGGCGGCGGCCTGCGTGGGGCGATGGCAGCCTACGACGAGGCGTTCCACGGGACGGCGGCCGACTCGTACTACGAGATCCAGGTGCAGACGGACCGCAGGTCGCCGCTGCCCGACGACCGGTGGAAGCGGGGGCCGCGCTCCGGGCGCCGCGCCTGAACGGGTCCATCGCGTGGTGGGGTCCATCCCGTGGACGTGCCGGCGTCGGGGCTGCTCGTGGGGCGATCATGAGGGGCATGCCCGCCCTCTCCCTCCCCGGCTCCAAGTCCATCACCGCCCGCGCCCTCTTCCTGGCCGCCGCGGCCGACGGCGTGACCACCCTCGTACGCCCCCTCCGCTCGGACGACACGGAGGGCTTCGCCGAGGGACTGGTGCGGCTCGGCTACCGGGTGGGCCGCACGCCCGACACCTGGCAGGTGGACGGCCGCCCGCAGGGACCGGCGGTCGCCGAGGCCGACGTGTACTGCCGTGACGGCGCCACCACCGCCCGCTTCCTGCCCACCCTGGCCGCGGCCGGCCACGGCACGTACCGCTTCGACGCCTCGCCCCAGATGCGCAGGCGACCCCTGTTGCCGCTCTCGCGTGCGCTGCGCGACCTGGGCGTGGACCTGCGGCACGAGGAGGCGGAGGGGCACCATCCGCTGACGGTGCGGGCGGCGGGCGTGGAGGGCGGCGAGGTGACGCTGGACGCGGGCCAGTCCTCCCAGTACCTCACCGCGCTCCTGCTGCTGGGCCCCCTGACCCGCCAGGGCCTGCGCATCCGCGTCACGGACCTGGTGTCGGCGCCGTACGTCGAGATCACCCTCGCGATGATGCGGGCGTTCGGCGTGGAGGTGGCGAGGGAGGGCGACGTCTTCGTGGTCCCGCCGGGCGGCTACCGCGCCACGACCTACGCGATCGAGCCGGACGCGTCCACAGCGAGCTACTTCTTCGCGGCGGCGGCGCTGACCCCGGGCGCCGAGGTGACGGTGCCGGGGCTCGGCACGGGCGCGCTCCAGGGCGACCTCGGCTTCGTGGACGTCCTGCGGCGGATGGGCGCGGAGGTGTCCGTCGGCGCCGACGCCACCACGGTCCGGGGCACCGGCGAACTGCGCGGCCTGACGGCCAACATGCGCGACATCTCGGACACCATGCCGACGCTGGCGGCCATCGCCCCCTTCGCCTCCGCCCCGGTCCGCATCGAGGACGTGGCCAACACGCGGGTGAAGGAGTGCGACCGCCTGGAGGCCTGCGCGGAGAACCTGCGTCGGCTGGGCGTGCGGGTGGCCACGGGCCCGGACTGGATCGAGATCCACCCGGGACCAGCCACCGGGGCTCAGGTGACGTCGTACGGCGACCACCGCATCGTGATGTCCTTCGCGGTCACCGGCCTTCGGGTCCCGGGAATCTCGTTCGACGACCCGGGATGCGTACGGAAGACTTTCCCCGGTTTCCACGAGGCGTTCGCGGAGCTGCGCAGGGGCATCGGGAGCTGAACGGGCGTTGAGTTTCCAGCTGGAAGGACCGGTCCTGGCAGGCGAGTTGGTGCGCCTGGAACCGCTGGACCACGGACACACGGCGGACCTGGCCGTGGCGGCGGAGGAGCAACGCGGTACGTACGCGTACACCTGGGTGCCCAGGGCCCACGAGGTCGAGGACTACGTCGACGCACAGCTCGCGCGGGCGGCGACGGGACGGCTGGCGCCCTACGCCCAGGTGTCGGTGGCGACGGGCCGGGCGGTGGGAGCCACGTCGTTCTGGGAGCCGCGGTGCTGGCGCTCGGACGATCGGCTCGACGCCGTCGAGGTCGGGTTCACCTGGCTGGCGGCCTCGGCACAGGGCACGGGCATCAACGCCGAGGCCAAACTGCTGCTCTTCCGGCACGCCTTCGAGGGGTGGGGCGTCTCCCGCGTCGACCTGAAGACGGACGCCCGCAACGCCCGCTCCCGCGCCGCGATCGAGAGCGTCGGCGCCCGCTTCGAGGGCGTCCTGCGCAACTGGTCCCGCTCCTGGGCCCCCGGCGAGGACGGACTGCTGCGGGACTCGGCGATCTTCTCGGTCACGGCGGAGGAGTGGCCGGGGTGCCGGGGGCGGTTGGAGGAGCGGGTGGCGGGGTTCTTGGCGGGGCGGGGGTAGTTGCCGGTTCTTGTGCGGTGGTGGGGTGCTTGGCCGCCTCACCCATGGCGCCGGAGTAGCACCCGGATGGAACGGGTCATGATGCGAGGGCGAGGTTGTGCATGTGGGTGACGGCCTGGACCGCGTGGTGAGAACCTTGTGCAACACCCTTTAACTCTGCGGGGACACAGGCTGGCCCGTCGGCCTGGAGAACGTCTGCCGAGACTGGATCGCGCCCGAGTGTGCGTTCACGTTGACCACGGCTCCGGAACTGCCGCAAGAGACCACGACGCGCCACACCGCCTGCCAGGAACCGTGCTCTCTGACGGCCAGCAGTTCCCCCGCATCGACTTTCTTGCATGATGGCATGGTCTTGGATGCCGTCGCGGCGGCTGCTTCCTTACTGACGAGGACTTCCGGAACGGAAACGTCCGGAGCCGCGTGGACGGACATCTGGGAGATGCGCCCGGCGCGGTCGACCTCAACGTCGAGCCGCATGGGCATGAGGACACCATGGTGGTATCGGCGCCAGCTCACCATCCAGCCCAAAGCAGCGTTGTCGCCGACCCCGGACACCTCCACCCGGCTGCCCGGGAGGCCCCAGGGGTAATGCTCGCGCGCATAGGCGGTCGCCACGTCTTGAGCCTGCCGGGGAGTGCGCGGACGGACGGTCACACCAGGCACGGGGAATCCGGTCTCTGCACCCTTGTCGGACATGTCAAGGCTTGCCGTGACATCCGTCGAGTCGGGCCAGGACACCTGCAGAAATCCGGCAGGGAGCCCGACGATGAGCGTGCCGTGCTTCGCGTTGGGCGATGATGCGTACTGGACATCCTTGATGGCGAAGTGGTCGCCGAACGCGCCGGACACGGCCTTCTCGGCAGCCCTCCTCTGAGCAGCACTGGCAGTACTGACTGCATCGGTCGCGGTGACGCTGTGAGGGTGAATTGACGCTGCCCATACGGTGCACAGTGCTGCGACCAGCCCGACAGCGCTGATGGAGGTCGGCCTGACTCGGAAGGTCCACGGAGTGAGGGAACGCGAGTCCCGCCTGACCAACAGCAACCCGCAGAGTGCTCCGAGCAGGGCGCCGGCGGAGTTGGTCACGAGGTCGCTGGTGTCACAGGCCCGCCCGATCGAAGGGATGGCGCCTTGCGCGGTTTCGATGACGGAGGACAGGCCGACGCCGACACAAACGGGAAAGGCCAGACGTCGTGTGACCAGCGTCCCGAGGAGCCCGGCGGGGACAAACATTGCCATGTTGAGAAGCCCCTGCACCGTGGTGAAGGGTTCGAACACGTCGCGGTTGACGACGCAGTTCGCTGCCACCTGGGAGCCGCCAGTGGACCACATGGTCAAGCAGAGCGCACCGACAAGGGACGCCGCCCACATGCCGACCAGAACCGGACGCTCCGTTCTGCTCGCGGAAAGCCGGAAAGCGACCGTGCCGGCCCCGGCTGTAATGATCAAGGCAGTAATGATGAAGACGGTCTGCCCTCGGAACACGGCTTCCAGCACAACGGACCCTTAGGGAAGAGGAATCAGTGAGGACCTGGTTGCCTCCTCTGCGATGCGACCGCAGAGGAGGGCAACCGACGGACTAGCAGTTCTTGGTGGGCGGAGTCTGGAAAGTGGTGCCGCCGGAGTACAGCAGGCCGACGTCGGGGTTGCAGGTAGCGGACGGCGACCACTGGTAGTTCTGCTGGTACGAGGTCGAACACGTCACGGTCGGGCTCCAGTGGTTGGTCCCGCTGCGCAGGTAGCCGAGTTTGCATGAGACGGAACTGCCGGACGCCTTCCCGTACTCCACATCGACGTAGGTGCCCTTGCTCGTCTCGTGGAGGTAGAGCGTTCCGTTGGAGAGCTTGGTGCAGACGTCCCAGTTCGTGATGTAGCCGTTCGACGGGCACGAGGTGTCGACAGCATGGGCGCTGGTGGCGCCGAACAGCGGTATCAGTGCGGCTGACGCCACAACTGCGACGCTGCGGATGCGTGCGTTCATTGTATGTCTCCCATGTCCTTATGTGATCTTCACGCTGATGCGCGCCGGACCGTACCAAGATCATCTCTGCCTGGTCAAAAGCAGGGCGAGGCTGGGTGGTTGGCCCCTGTGTGGCTCCGGCTGCGCGACGCGGGAACGGGATTGATGCTTCACAGATCATGCGCAATCGCAGTGCCCTGTGATCGGACCTATGTTCGATTCGCGGTGAAGTCGATCTCGGCATCGGGCATGGAGATGCGCGCTCGGGGTTGAGGAACCGCTGGTAAGCCCGCGGGCCGAGCCGCCGCGGAGCCAAATGCCGTCCGGCACGCGCGACCCCGGGCCGTACCTTGATGTATCCCTCACCTACGACGGTGCGAAGGCCGTCGAGGTCGCCGGCGGCTCGCCCCGTAGTCCGGTCGTCAAGTCCTGCGACCCGGAGTCCACTTCGGGGCGCGGCCTGCTCCTCGTGGAGGCACTAGCCGATTCTTGGGAGGTGCCGCGGCGGGAATTCGGGAAGTCGATCTGGGCCCGCGCGGTGGTGTGCAGCTGATCCAACACCACCCCCAGCACTGCGTCTGCCTCCGCTCCTGCCCGTATCGCCGCGAACACATGCCGTGCGGGTGGCGGGTCACCCTCCACTCGCAGCAGGGCCAGGTGCCGCGAGGCGTACACCGGCCGCACCATGCGAGGGAGCAGGGCCACCCCCTGCCCCGCCTCCACCAGCGCCGCCAGCGCACCCCAGTCGTTCACCGCGTGCCGGATGTCCGGGGTGAATCCGGCCGCCGCGCACACCGACCGCGCCACCGCGCCCACGCAACTGCGCGCATCCCCCACGATCCATGCCTCCGCGGCCAGTTCGCGCAGGTCGACTCGGTCCCGGCCGGCCAACCGGTGGCCGGCCGGGACGGCGATGTCCATCACGTCGGTGAACAACTCGGTACGGCTGTAGCGGGCGTCCGTGTGCGGGGGCGCCGCCGCGAAATGCACCGCCACGGCCACATCGACCTGGCCCGCGTCCAGCGCCGTGAACAGCTCCGGCGGTTCGGACTCCATCACGTCGATCCGGACCTGGGGCAGGCGATCGGCCAGCGCCCGCAGTACGCCCGGCAGCAGGCCGAGGATCCCGCTCGACAGACAGCCGATCGTCACCGACCCCCGCCCGCCCTCCCCGTAGGCCCCCAAGTCGGCCCGCGCTCGCTCCAGTTGTGCCGCGATGGCGTCGGCGTGACCCAGCAGCACACGTGCCTGACCGGTCAGCCGTACGCCTCGGCCGTCCTTCTCCGTCAGCGGTACGCCCGTCTCGCGGGCCAGCGCCGCGATCTGCTGCGAGACGGCGGACGGGGTGAGGTGCAGGGCCTCCGCCGTCCTCGCCAGACTGCCCCGGCGCTGGAGCTCGCGCAGGACGGTCAGCCGACGCAGGTCGATGGTGAAGGGTTCGCTTACCTGTTCCACCGTGAAAGATTAACTGGACCTGTCTGTCGGCGATCGGAAACCATCGACGCCATGACCGCCTACCTCATCCTCCACGGCTGGCAGAACCACCGACCCGACAAGCACTGGCAGCACTGGCTCGCCGACCGTCTCACCAACCTCGGCCACCACGTCACCTACCCCCAGCTGCCCGACCCCGACGACCCCGACCTCGACACCTGGCTCACCGAACTCGCCCGGCATCTCGGTCGACTGCCTGCCACCGGAGAGCGTGTCGTCATCGCCCACAGCGCCTCCGCCCTGCTGTGGCTGCACGCCGTCTCACGCGGGCTCGTGAAGCGCGGCTCCGCCGACCGCGTGCTGCTCGTCGCCCCGCCCTCCGCCTCCGTCCTCGGACACCATCCCGAGGTCGCCGAATTCGCCCCGCCCGCCCTCGACTTCAGCCTCCCCGGCGCCACCCGCCTGGTCGCCGGCGACGACGACCCGTACTGCCCGGAGGGGGCCCGCGAGACCTTCGGCGAGCCGCTCGGCATCCCCGCCGATATTCTCCCCGGCGCCGCCCACATCGACCTGGACGCCGGCTACGGCTCCTGGCCCGCCGTCCTGGACTGGTGCCTGGACCCGGATGCGCGGATCACGCCTCGCCCGTAACCGGAACCGCCCGCAACTGAGGTGTGCTCGCCCCGACGTACCCCACCGCCGCCACGCACATCAGCCCGCCCGTGATCAGTGCCGTCACGCCCGAGCTCCAGCCCGCGACCAGGCCGCCGCGCAGGTTGCCCAGGTGCGGGCCCGCCTGGCCGACGGTCATCTCGGCGGCCGTGACCCGGCCGAGCAGGGCGTCGGGGGTGTGGGTCTGGACGATGGTCGTGCGGGAGAGGACGGCGAGGGCGTCCGCCGCGCCGGCCAGCGCCAGGATGCCGAGCCCTGCCCAGGCGCTGGTGGTCAGGCCGAACAGCGCCAGGGCCGCACCCCAGGTCGCCGACGCGCACAGCATCACCGGACCGGGGCGGCCCAGGCGGGTGACCGGGCCGGAGAAGACCGTCGCCGCGACACCCCCCACCGCGAGCGCGGACAGGAACAGGCCGAGCGTGCGCGGGTCGCCGCCGAAGCGCTCCTCGTTGACCAGCGGGAACAGGCTCACCGGCATGGACAGGACGGTCGCGGCCAGATCGGTCAGCAGCGCGCCGCGCACCACCCGGTGACCGGTCAGGAAGCGCAGCCCGTCCAGGACACCGTGCAGACCGGGGCGGGACTTCTCGCCCTCCGGCGGCAGCGCGGGCAGGCCGTAGGCGCCGTAGAAGGACATCGCGAAACTCAGGGTGTCCAGGAGGTAGCAGACGCCGATGCCCCACCAGCCGAGCACGACCCCGGCGACGGCCGGACCGACCAGCATCATCGCCTGACCGGTGACCTGCTGGAGCGCGAGTCCGGCGGCCACCTGCTCCCTGGGCAGCAGCCGCGGCACGAACACACCGGCGGCGGGCGCACCGAGCGCGGCGAAGGAGGTCTGCGCCGCCACCAGCAGCAGGACGACCATCACCGGCGCGTGCCCCGCGAAGCCCTGCACGGCCAGCAGCAGGGAGCAGACCGCCGAGCCGACGGTACCCGTGAGGTACACCCGGCGCCGGTCGGCCCGGTCGACCCAGGAACCCGCGAACAGGCTCACCCCGACCATCGGCACCGCCTGCGCGACGCCGACCGCGCCGCTCCAGACCGTGCTGTGGGTCATGTCCCACACCTGGTACATGACGGTGACCGTGGTCATGAAGGTGCCGAGCGTGGACACCGTGCGCCCGAACAGGAGCCGCCGGAAGACGGGTGAGGTGCGCAGGGGCCGTACATCGAGGAACGTACGGCTGAGGCTCATGACACGGGAAGCGGGGGAGGGGCGGGCTGAGGCACCCGGGGACGGTACCGGGCCGTGTCCGTCCCTGCCAGCGATTAGTGGCCGTCAGGCGGAGTCGTTCAGGAGCCGGGCCAGGTGGTCGCGCCCCGCCTCCAGCAGCTCCTCCAGCGGCGCGGCCGCCTCGTACCAGCGCTTCTCGTACTCCCAGCACAGCCAGCCGTCCCAGCTGTGCCGGGAGAGGACCTCCACGCACTCCGCGAGCGGCAGGACACCGGTGCCGAGCGCGACCGGGGTGGTGTCCTCGGCCGAGGCGATGTCCTTGACCTGGACGTATCCCAGGTGCGGGGAGAGGGCCGCGTAGGTCTCGGAGGGCTGTTCGCCGCCGAGCCAGGTGTGCATGACGTCCCAGAGCGCGCCGACCTGACGGTGGCCGACCGGGCCGAGGACCCGGATCGCGTCGGCACCCGTGCGGTGCGAGTCGTGGGTTTCGAGGAGGATGCGTACGTCGAGGTCGCCGGCGTACTCCGCGGCTGTACCGAGCCGCCGGGCGGCCGTGGCGTCGGCCTCCTCGCGGGACTGGTCGGAGGCGGCGCCGGGGAAGACGCGCACGAAACCGGCGCCGAGGTCGCGGGCGAGGTCCAGGAGACGGTGGATCTCCTCGACCACGGGTTCGTCGTCACCGGGGGCGGCCACGCGCGCGTACCCGGCGAGCCCCAGCACCTCCACGCCGGCCGCCTTGAACTCGGCGACCGCGTCGGCCCGTTCGGCGAGCCCGATACCGGGGTGCACCGGCTCCTCCGGATGCGCGCGCAGTTCTACTCCGTGATAGCCGTACGTGGTCGCGAGCCGCAGCACGTCGGTCAGGGGGAGGCCGGGGACACCGAGGGTGGAGAACGCCAGTTTCATGCGCCTACTCTCGCCCGGTGGAGTCGGTGAGGTCCAGTCCGGGCGGGGTGGCGGGCGGCGAGTGGCTCAGCCGACGGCCGGCTCGGCCTGCCTGGCGGCGGCGGGCAGGGTCGGCCTCGGCTCGGGCGGCGGGCCGGGTTACGGCTTGGCCGATGGGGTGAGCCACGCCCCGCTCGACCGGCGCAGGTGGGCTTGGCCCCGGAGCAGGGACCTGGCGGCGGGCTCAGCCACGGCCCGATGGACCGGCAGCCCGATGGACCGGCAGCCCGGTGGACCGGCAGCCCGATGGACCGGCCGCCTGGTGGACTGGCAGCCCGGTGGACCGGCAGCCCGATGGACTGGCTCGGCCACTCACGACCTGACCGGCTCAGCCAGTTCGCAACCCGACCGGCTCAGCCACTCACAGCCTGACCGGCTCAGCCAGTCACCGGCCACACCCCCGTCACCGTCACGTACCCGTACCCGTCCCGGTCAGATCCAGCCGCCAGTCCTGCCCGTTCAGGTCCTTGCCGAAGGAGCGGTGGGGTTTCTCGGCGGCCAGGACGAAACCGTGCCGCTGGTAGACGCGGCGGGCGGCGGTGAGCACGTCGTTGGTCCACAGCACCAGGTCGCGGTAGCCGACCCCGCGCGCGAAGTCGACGACGGCCGACACCAGCCGGTCCCCGATACCGAGCCCGCGCGCCTCGGGCTCGACGAGGAGCAGCCGCAGCCGGGCGGTCGCGGGCGCCTCGTCCCGTACGCACATCACACAGCCCACCGGCCGCCCGTCCAGCTCGGCGATCCACACCCGCTCCAGATGCGGATCGTGGTCCTCCGCGAAGTCGGCGACGATCCTCGCGACCAGGGCTTCGTAGTCGGCGTTGAAGCCGTACTCGGCGGCGTAGAGGGCCGCGTTCCGGGCCACGATCCAGCCGAGGTCACCGGGACCCGGCTCGCGCAGCAGGACGTCCTCGCGGCGGGGAGGGCGGCCGTCCGACAGGAGGGTACGGACGGTCCGCATCGCCTCGGAGAGCCGGGGCCGGTCGGCGGAGGGGACGGTCGCGAGGAGCGCACCCACGGATTCGTCGGCGCGCTCGGCGAGCAGCGCGGCGGTCTCCCGGCCGCGTGCGGTGAGGGTGACCCGGCGTCGGCGCGGATCGCGGTGCGAGGTCGTACGCTCGATCAGTCCGTCCTGCTCGAACTTGTTCAGGATCCGGCTCAAGTACCCGGCGTCCAGCGAGAGTTCGGCGCGCAGGTCAGCCGCGTCGGTGCGCGGCGAGTGGGCGAGCTCGTACAGGACGCGGGACTCGGTGAGGGTGTACGGCGCGTACAGCTGGCGGCTGTAGTCAAGGGCGCCGATGACGTTCGTGTAGAAGCGGTTGAAGGCGCGGATGTCCTGGACGGTCATGATCGGTTCGACCCCCGGATACTTGACTCAGTCAGAGATACCGATGGACCGAGCGTAGGACGTCCGCGCCCGCCGCGGCTACCCCTCGGTGGCGGGCCGGTAGACGCACAGCTGCACGCCGGTCTTCCCGGTGACCGTGGACACCAGCTCGAAGGGCCGCTTCGCGCCGTCCTCGGGGAAGATCGACTTGCCGCCGCCGAGCAGTACCGGCATCACGATCAGCTGGAGCTCGTCGACGAGCCCCTCGCTGATCAGGGTGCGGACGAGAGTGGGACTGCCCATCATCGCCAGCTCGCCGCCCTTGCGCTCCCGCAGCTCACGGATCCGCGCGACGGCCTCGGAGCCGGGGATGCGCTCGGTGTTGTTCCAGGTCAGCTCGGAGTCGTCGAGGGTGTCCGTGACGACGTACTTCTTCAGGGAGTTCAGCCGGTCGGCGAAGGGGTCCCCCGCGCGCTCCGGCCAGGCCCCCGCCATCGTCAGATACGTCCGCCGCCCGTACAGCAGCGCCTCGGCCCGCTCCATCCCCTCGGTGAACGCCGGGCCGAGCACCTCCGGGTCGAAGTAGGGGTGCGACCAGCCGCCGTGCGCGAAGCCGCCGTCGGTGTCCTCCTCGGGCCCGCCGGGCGCCTGCACGACCCCGTCCAGACTGATGAACTCACTGACGACGATGCGCATGGGACTCACTCCAGTTCCTAGTCGATTACGGCAGTACAGACCGGGGTGGGGCACGGAACTCATCGGTGAAGGGGGAGCGTTGTCGGGGTGACGGTCGCCCTCGGGTGCGGCCGCCGTCGACGGACGGGCCGTGCCTGCGCAGGTCGTCAAGCGAACCGACCCACACACGAGCTCCTGGAACAGGCACTCGGCACCCCCGCCCTGCCGACACCCACCCAATGCCACCAGCGCGCCCGCTCACAGCCGAACGGCATGGAGATGCCCGTCCCGCCCAGGCGCCTCGCCCCCTCTGCTCCGTGGGGAGGCCGAAAGCGGCTTTGAACATCTCTCTGTAACCGTTCCAGTTCGTACCGTTGACACCCCGTACACGGCACCTTACTGTCACGCCAACTTCCGAACGTTTGTCGATATTTCGAACACACGAAAGGCAATTGCCCTGCACCCCCGGAATCAGCACGCACGTGGCCGGAACGCCGTGGCGCAGCCCGACGTAGGTACAGGAGCACGCCGGCAAAGGGAGCACGAGAGTCGGCGATGCCAGGCCGTAGCAACGCACTGATCGGCGATGTGCGAGATGCCGAGGCGTCTGAGCACCGACTCGAGCAACGTGCCGGGCCGGCCTGATCGCAACCGTGCGAGCGAGGTTCGCCGGTTGCTCGCTCGCCTTGAAACCCGTGCACCAAGACCCCGACGACCTCGGCTGCTGCGTGCGGATCGGCGAGGGCGCCGAAACTGATCCGCCCCGGTGCACCCCTCAGTCCGAAGTCCGGTCCGCCCGGGGATCTGCCCGTACGGCACTCGTCTGCGACGCCTGCCCCTGCCACAGCGCCCGGGAGCGCGAACAGCGCTCCGACTCGCTCTCGACCTGTCTGCCGAGCGCCCGGCTCGCTCCACCACTTCCCCCTCGACGTCTGGTCCGCCGGAATCCCTCAACGATGAGAAGGACAAGGAACGATCGCCATGTTCAACCGAAGAACCGCCCTCGCCTCCCTCGCCGGAGCCGCCTCTCTCGCCCTCACCGCGTCCGCCTGCGGCCAGAGCAGCGTGCGCAGCTCCGAGGGCACGTCCGTGGGCGGTACCGTCGGCGTCGCCATGCCGACCCGGTCCTCCGACCGCTGGCTTACCGACGGCAGGAGCATCGTCAAGGACCTGAAGGGCAAGGGGTACAAGGCCAAGCTGGTCTACGGCGACGACGACCCGAAAGCCCAGGTCTCCCAGATCGAGAACCTGATCAAGCAGCGCGTCGACGCACTGATCATCGCGGCCATCGACGCCAGGTCGCTGAACGGCGTGCTTCAACAGGCCGCCGCTGCGCACATTCCGGTGATCTCCTACGACCGGCTCATCCTCGGCACCAAGAACGTCGACTACTACGTCTCCTTCGACAACGAGATGGTCGGCCGGATGCAGGCTTCCCACATCATCAAGAAGCTCGGACTGGAGGACGGTAAGGGTCCGTTCAACATCGAGCTGTTTGCCGGCTCCCCCGACGACAACAACACCAAATACTTCTTCGAAGGTGCGATGGCCCGCTTGCAGCCGTTCCTGGACAGCAAGCAGTTGGTCGTCCCGTCGGGTCAGACCAAGCTCAGCCGGATCACCACCTTGCGCTGGGACGGGCCCACCGCGGAAAAGCGCATGAGAGGCATTCTCGCCACGTGGTACCAGAGCAAGAAGGTCGACGCGGTCCTGTCGCCGTACGACGGCATCTCCAGGGGGGTCCTGTCCGCGCTGAAGTCAGACGGCTACGGCTCCGGCAGCGAGCTCCCGGTCATCACCGGTCAGGACGCCGAGCCTGCCTCGGTGAAGTCGATCATCGCGGGTCAGCAGTCGGAGACCGTCTACAAGGACGTCCGCGAACTCGCCGGGGCCGCCGCAGACATGGTCGACGACATACTCAAGGGCAGGCGTCCGCGGATCAACAACAGACGCGACTACAACAACGGCGTCAAGAACGTGCCCGCCTACTTGCTGCAGCCGCAGAGCCTCGACGAGACCAACTATGACGTTCTGATCCGGGACGGTTACTACACGGCCGATGAGCTCAAGTAGCGACGGGCCTTGACCTCGAATCTTGCGGCCTGGAGCGTCTCGCGTTTGAACGCCGCGTTGAAGGACTCGGCGAGCGCGTTGTCTGCGCTGGAGCCGATCGCGCTCATGGACTGGCGGACGCCGGCTTGGTTGCAGGCGTCGGCAAAGGCCCGACTGGCGCGCCTGAGTGACGGAGGGCCCGGCCGGGCGAGCCGGCCGGGCCCTCCGTCGCCCCGCGGCATCACCTCGAGCCGCGGGTGTGGGAAGCAAGGTCAGTGGTGGCGGCCACCGTGGCGGTGGTGGCCCCAGGACGCGTCGTCGATGAAGCGGTCGTGGTCGTTGCGCAGGGTGGCGGTGTCGGAGTGGTTGTCCCACACCTCGTTGTGGCGGTCCATGTAGAGGTCGCTGTCGGTGTCGCGGCCCCTGCCGGTGTGGACGCGGACCGTGGCGCGCCCCTCAAGGCGGTAGTGGTCGAAGGTGTAGGTGTCGCCGTCCTCGTTCGTCAGAGTCCAGCCGTCGAGGTTGACCGTGCGGCGGGAGGTGTTGGTGAGCTCCACCCACTCCTTGTTCAGCGAGCGCCGCGAACGGTCGTCCCAGCCGGGTGAGTCGTACTGGACCGCGCTGATCTCCACCTTCGTGCGGTCGGGCCGGGCGTGGTCGGCGGCCGACGCCGGCAGCGCGACTGCCCCGACGATCGCGGCGGCCGCGAGAGCGGCGGCGGACAGGCGACGGGCGGTCACCGTGGAAGAAGACACAAGGCCCCCAGGCTGTACGGGCACCCGCCCGCCCCGGGGCCCTGACAGCAGAGCGGGTGGGACGGGTTGGTGCGGTGTGCGGGTGGCGGCCGGTCGGCCGCACACCCACACCATGGCCGTGTCGTGCAGGTGGTGAACGCGATACGGGCGGTCCGTTACTGTTCATCCGCATTGCTGTGACTGTCGCTTGTATCGTCCATTCATGCGGCATATGCGCGAAGTTGACGCCCCGCCATGCCGAGATCACGTACGGGTGTTGGCCGCCCCACCGTTATCACCAGGACGCGCCACCCCACCAACCGCACGACCCTCACCCGTGAGTGTGTAACAGCGCTCGGACTCTGCGCCGGTGCTGTTGCCTACGGGCGGCTGGTCAGGCGCGGCCGGCCTGCAGTTGTACTGGTCGGAGAACACGATGAGCCGCCGATGACGCCGTCGGCGTGACATCGCCCGGCAACCGCAACCACACACAGCCGTCCGGGGCTCTCCCCCTGCACATCCACTCCCTGCTGAAGGAGACCGACGTGAGCCTTGCCCTTGACCACCACACGCCGCACACCTTCGTCGACCCCTACGCCGCCGACCCGGCAGAGACGGCCTGGCCCCCGGCCGCCGGGCAGGACACCGACTGCCTGCTCCCGCCGCCCAACCCCGGCGAGCGCCTCAGCATCCTCATCAGCCCCCGCGACCAGCGCCGCCTGGCCCTGCACGCCGCACTGACCGCCGCCGGCATCCCGCCCCGGCCCGAGGACCGCGACGCCATCGACCAGCTCAGCACCCTGTCCCCCAGCATCAACACCACCCTGCAACGCTGGCTGAACCACACGCTGTGAAATGGACGCGCACACACGAGGTCCGCCCATGCGCGCTGGGCTCGTGCCAGACGACGCATGAGGTCGGGCAACCTTTACGCCGTCGCACCGCGCCCGTATGCGGCCCGCACCGCCTCGACCGCCTTGCTCATAGGTGTCGGCCTGGGTGTCGATCGTCAGCTGCCCACCCGGCCCGCCCGCACCTCCTGCGCGCCGTCCCACCCCTCCCGGTACTCCACGTCCGGCAGCCTGCGGAAGCGCACCAGTTCCTCCGCCACGTCGGCCACCCGCTCCGGGTCCGCGATGGGCGTGCGCAGGGCCGTGATCACGGTGTAGAGCAGCACGTCGTAGGAGTTGAGTCCGGTCAGGGCGTAGTACCAGCCCTGGCGTTCCTCCCAGTCGAGCCGGATCCCGCCTTGGCCGCTGGTGCGGGAGACGTCCCAGGCGAGCGTCATGTAAGTGGTCAGGCCGCGCTCCATGCCGTGGTGGCTGGCCCGACGGTGCCTGGCGGGATACCCCGATGGGTGAGGGCGTCGTCGACGGCCTGGACGTAGGGCCAGTGCGGCGTCCCGTGGGGTGCACCGCGTGATCCTGGCGGGTCCAACAGCACGGGTCTACCCGCCAGGCGCCGCGGGGAGGCACGCTCCGGCGGCCAGATCGCCAGGGACCTCGCCGTGTTTGTCACCTGGGTCGACACCGAATGCCGACGTCTGGGCCGACCGACGTCATCCCCCCGGACGAGCGCGGCCGCCTCACCGCCTCCCGGTTCCGGCGCACCCTCGCCTGATGCTCCAGGGGTGCGCCGGCTCCTACGATTCCGGGTTCCCCGACGGATACGGCTTCGGGGACTGGCTCTACCGCTTGGAGATCCTCGCCGACGACACCCAGGCCCTCGAAGACGGGGAGCACGTCAGCGCCCTGCCGCCGACGCCTGATCCGAGGCGCCCCCGACGACCCCCGCACCCTCAACCCCGCGGCACCCCCGAAGACCCCCGAACCATCAACTCCCCCCGCACGGTCGCGATCCCCCCGGGCGGCGGCTCCTCCCGCCCCATCGCGATCCGCCCCGCCCGCGCCCCCGCCTCCGACAACGGCAACCGCACCGTCGTCAGCGCCGGCACCGCGTCGATGCTGAACGGCAGGTCGTCGAACCCGGCGACGGACACGTCGTCCGGAATCCGCAGCCCCGAGTCCCGCAGGGCCGCACACGCCCCCAGCGCGACGGAGTCGTTCGCGGCCACCACAGCCGTCAACGACGGATCCCGCCGCAGCAGCTCCAGCGTGGCCTCGTACCCGGACCGCCGGTCGTAGCGGCCGTACACGGTCCACCGGGGGTCCTCCTCGATCCCGTGCGCCGCCAGGGCCGCCCGGTGTCCCTCCAGCCGGTGCCGGGTCGTCGTCCGCTCCTCGGGGCCCGCGATGTAGCCGAGCCGCCGGTGCCCGAGCCCGATCAGGTGCTCGGTCAGCTCGCGACCCCCGCCCCGGTTGTCGAAGGTCAGCGCGAACGCCCCGGTCTCCGGCGCCGGCGGCCGCCCGCACAGCACGATCCGCGTCCCCGCGTCCGCCAGCTTCCGCAGCTTGGCGGACATCGCGGCCTGGTGCGGCGCGGCCTCCGTCGCCCCGCCCGTCAGGACGACCGCCGCCGCCCGCTGCCGCTGGAGCAGGGTGAGATACGTCAGCTCCCGCTCGGGGGAGCCCCCGGTGTTGCAGACGACCCCGAGCCGCTCACCGCCCGCGCGCCCGCCCGGCCCCCCGATCTCCGACTGGATCGCACCAGCCATGATCCCGAAGAAGGGGTCGGCGATGTCGTTCACGAGGATCCCGACGAGGTCCGAGGTGGCGGCGGCGAGCGAGCTGGCCGGTCCGTTCAGCACGTAGTCCAGCTCGTCCACGGCCCGCAGCACCCGCTCACGGGTGGACGCGGCCACGGGGTAGTTCCCGTTCAGTACGCGCGACACCGTCGCGGGGGAGACCTGGGCGCGGGCCGCCACGTCCGCCAGGGTCACCGTCATCTCGTCGTCCTCCGGTTGCGCGCCTCAGCGTGCCGCAGCGTGCCGCGGTGAGCCCTGGCGCATCTCAGTCGTACTCCGTCGTACACGCGGGCCCCCACGGCCCGGTTCCGAGCCGACCTTAAGGCCAATACCCCCGGTTGTTCGCCCCCTCGAACAACTCGCCCCCGTCGCGCTCTTGTCCAGACCGCTGGTCAGAGGCTAGCTTCTTCTTAGATAGAAAGCGCTTGCTGTAACGCTCATCAGTAGGGCGTGCGCGGCGCGCACAACCGCGTACGACTCCTATGAAGGGACTGACGTGACACGCAAGACGGTGCGTATCGCCATGAACGGTGTGACGGGGCGCATGGGCTACCGCCAGCACCTCGTCCGCTCGATCCTCGCGATCCGCGAGCAGGGCGGTCTCGACCTCGGCGACGGCAACGTGCTGTGGCCCGAGCCGATCCTCGTGGGTCGCCGTGAGCACGCGCTGAAGGCCCTCGCCGAGCAGCACGGCCTGGACCCGGCGAACATCTCCACCGACGTGGACGCGGTCCTCGCCGACCCGACCGTCGAGATCTACTTCGACGCCCAGGTGACCTCCGCGCGCGAGGAGGCCATCACGAAGGCGATCGCCGCCGGCAAGCACATCTACACCGAGAAGCCCACCGCCACCGGCCTGGACGGCGCCCTGGAGCTGGCCCGCCTCGCCGAGGCGAAGGGCATCAAGCACGGCGTCGTCCAGGACAAGCTCTTCCTGCCGGGCCTGCTCAAGCTGAAGCGCCTCATCGACGGCGGCTTCTTCGGCCGGATCCTCTCGATCCGCGGCGAGTTCGGCTACTGGGTCTTCGAGGGCGACTGGCAGAGCGCCCAGCGCCCGAGCTGGAACTACCGGGCCGAGGACGGCGGTGGCATCGTTGTCGACATGTTCCCGCACTGGGAGTACGTGCTCCACGAGCTCTTCGGCCGGGTGAAGTCCGTGCAGGCCCTCACCGCCACCCACATCCCGCAGCGCTGGGACGAGAACGACAAGCCCTACGACGCCACCGCCGACGACGCCGCCTACGGCATCTTCGAGCTGGACGGCGGCGCCATCGCCCAGATCAACTCCTCCTGGGCCGTCCGCGTCAACCGCGACGAGCTCGTCGAGTTCCAGGTCGACGGGACGGAAGGCTCCGCCGTCGCCGGTCTGCGCAACTGCCGCGTCCAGCACCGCAGCGCCACCCCCAAGCCGGTCTGGAACCCGGACATCCCCGCCACCGAGGTCTTCCGCGACCAGTGGCAGGAAGTGCCGGACAACGCAGAGTTCGACAACGGCTTCAAGGCCCAGTGGGAGCTCTTCCTCAAGCACGTCTACGCCGACGCCCCCTACCAGTGGGACCTCCTCGCCGGCGCCCGCGGTGTCCAGCTCGCCGAACTGGGCCTGAAGTCCTCGGCGGAGGGCCGCCGTCTCGACGTCCCGGAGATCTCGCTGTGACGATCCAACTGCCCACCGGAAACGGGGGATTCAAGGCGTACGAGCCCCGCGAGGAGCCCTTCGCCGCCACCCCCGGCACCCCCTTCACCTCCCGTACGGTCTTCTCGGCGGCGCACGTCGTCGCCGACCCGTTCGCCGACACGACGCCGGACTCCCCGGCCGCCGTCGACTGGGACGCCACCCTCGCCTTCCGCCGCCACCTGTGGTCGCACGGACTCGGGGTCGCCGAAGCCATGGACACCGCCCAGCGCGGGATGGGCCTGGACTGGGCGGGCGCGGCCGAACTGATCCGCCGCAGTGCCGCCGAGGCCAAGTCCGTGGGCGGTCTCATCGCCTGCGGTGTCGGAACCGACCAGCTCACCGGCCCGGCGACCCTGGACGAGGTGCGGGCGGCCTACGAGGAGCAGCTCGCCCTCGTCGAGGAGTCCGGCGCCCAGGCCATCCTGATGGCCTCCCGGGCGCTCGCGGCCGCGGCCAAGAGCCCCGAGGACTACCTGGAGGTCTACGGCCACCTCCTGCGCCAGGCCACCGAGCCGGTCGTCCTGCACTGGCTGGGCCCGATGTTCGACCCGGCCCTGGAGGGCTACTGGGGCTCCAGCGACCTCGACGCGGCCACGGACACGTTCCTCCAGGTCATCGCCGCCCATCCGGACAAGGTCGACGGCATCAAGGTCTCGCTCCTCGAAGCCCGGCGCGAGATCGACATCCGCCGCCGGCTCCCGCAGGGGGTGCGCTGCTACACCGGCGACGACTTCAATTACCCCGAGCTGATCGCGGGCGACGACCAGGGCTTCTCCCACGCCCTGCTCGGCATCTTCGACCCGCTGGGTCCGCTCGCGGCCGAGGCGGTCCGCGTCCTGGACACGGGTGACGCCAAGGGCTTCCGCGAACTCCTCGACCCCACGGTCGAGTTGTCCCGCCACCTCTTCCAGGCGCCGACCCGCTTCTACAAGACGGGCGTGGTGTTCCTCGCCTGGCTGGCCGGCCACCAGTCGCACTTCACGATGGTCGGCGGCCTCCAGTCGGCCCGTTCCCTCCCGCACTTCGCGCGCGCCTACGAACTCGCCGACGGCCTGGGTCTGTTCCCGGACCCGAAGCTGGCCGAGGAGCGCATGAAGAACCTGCTGTCCCTGTACGGGGTGACTCAGTGACCGACCTGTCCCGCTTCTCCATCAACCAGATGACGGTCAAGCAGCTGTCACTGCCGGAACTGGTCGCCGCCTGCCGCGAGCTGGGCATCGCCAACCTCGGCCTGTGGCGCGAGCCCGTCCAGTCGTACGGCGTCGAGGAGACGGCCAAGCTGGTCCGTGACGCGGGTCTGACCGTCACCACGCTGTGCCGGGGCGGCTTCTTCACGGCGATCGACCCGGACGAGCGGGCCGCCGCCCTGGACGACAACCGGCGCGCGGTCGACGAGGCCGCCACCCTCGGCACCGACACCCTGGTCCTGGTCTCCGGCGGCCTCCCGGCCGGCTCCAAGGACCTGCACGGCGCCCGTGAGCGCATCGCGGACGCCCTGGCGGTGCTGGGCCCGTACGCGGAGGAGCACGGGGTGCGGCTGGCCATCGAGCCGCTGCACCCCATGTACGCCGCGGACCGCTGTGTGGTCTCCACGCTCACCCAGGCCCTCGACCTGGCCGAGCGCTTCCCCGCCCAGCAGGTCGGCGTCACGGTGGACACGTACCACATCTGGTGGGACGACCACGCGCCCGCGCAGATCGCCCGGGCGGGCGCGGGCGGCCGTATCCACACCTTCCAGCTCGCCGACTGGACGACCCCGCTGCCGGAGGGCGTGCTGAACGGCCGCGGGCAGATCGGCGACGGCGCGATCGACATGCGGGAGTGGCAGCGGTACGTCGAGGCGGCCGGGTACACGGGCGCCATCGAGGTCGAGCTGTTCAACGACGCGCTGTGGGCCCGCGACGGCCGCGAGGTCCTCGCCGAGACCGCCGAACGGTTCGTGACGCACACCCTCTGAAAGGTCTCCCGCGGGCCCTGACAAAAAAATCCGGAAGACCGTACAACCCTTCCCGCACCTGGCCGGTCGTACTTGGCATCAGGACTCTTGGAGGGGGATCCGGGGGGATCGCGGGGGTTCTGACGGGGAGGGAAAACCGAGGGGCCCGGTCCATGGACCGGGCCCCTCGAAACATCTCCGCGGGCGGTTGTCGGAACGGGCGGGTGTCAGAAGAAGACCCCGCAGCGCAGCAGCACATTCGCGTACGGGCGTGCCTCGCCCGTGCGTACGACCAGCCGCGCGCCCGCCGACAGCACCTTGAGCTCCTCGTGGGAGACCAGGCGCAGTGCGGGGAAGCGGGCGTCCAGCAGCTCCGCGGCCGCCGGATTGGCGTCCCGCACCTCCGCGGCCGCCGTGCCCCCCTCCACGACCAGCTCGGCGAGCAGCCCGTCGAGGACCTCCGCGAAGGACGGCACCCCGGCCCGGAAGGCCAGGTCCACCACGCGCGGCCCGTCGGGGATCGGCATCCCGGCGTCGCACACCAGCACCCCGTCCCCGTGCCCCAGCTCGGCCAGCGCGCCGGAGAGCTGACGGTTGAGTATCCCGGCCTTCTTCACGGCGCCCCGACCTCCTCCGCGGTGGGGAAGGAGTCCTGCGCACCCTTCCGGGTCACCGCGACCGCCCCGACCCGGGACGCGTACGCGGCCGCCTCCGCCAGTCCGGCACCGGCCCCCAGCCGGAACGCCAGCGCCGCAGTGAAGGCGTCTCCCGCGCCCGTCGTGTCCACGGCGTCCACCTTCACCGACGCCACCCGGGTCACGCCCGCCGAGGACGCCACCAGCGACCCCTCGGCGCCCAGCGTCACCACCACCGACCGCGGTCCCTTCGCGAGCAGCAGCCGCGCCCAGTCCTCCGGCACGTCGCTCACGCACGCGTCCCCGAGGATCACCTTCGCCTCGTGCTCGTTGACGATCAGCGGATCACAGGCGGCCAGGATCTCGGTGGGCAGCGGCCGCGGCGGCGACGGGTTCAGCACGAACCGGCTGTCCGGCGACAGGTTCCGTACGACCTCCACGACCGTCTCCAGCGGGATCTCCAGCTGGGTCGACACCACCCGGGAGGCGTGGAAGAGGCTGACCGCGGCCCGCACGTCCCCCGGTGTCAGACGCCCGTTGGCGCCCGGTGAGACCACGATGCTGTTGTCCCCCGACGGGTCGACGGTGATCAGCGCGACCCCCGTCGGCGCCCCGCCCACCAGCACCCCCACCGTGTCGACCCCGGCCGCCCGCAGCGAGTCGAGCAGCAGCCGGCCGTGCCCGTCGTCGCCGACCCGGGCCAGCAGGGCCGTACGCGCGTCCAACCGGGCCGCCGCGACCGCCTGGTTGGCGCCCTTGCCCCCCGGGTGCACGGCCAGGTCCGAGCCGAGCACCGTCTCACCGGCCGCCGGCCGCCGCTCCACGCCGATCACCAGGTCGGCGTTGGCCGACCCTACGACCAGAAGGTCGTAGTCGTACATGAGTGACTCCCCTAGTCAGTGACGCGGGGCGGGCGGTCGAAGCGACCGCCCGCCCTTACGCCGTCGTCAGCCCGTGAAACCGGCCACGTTCTCCTTCGTGACCACCTTCACCGGCACCTTGATCGTCTCCTCGACCTTCTTGCCCTGAAGGGCCTTCAGCGCGTTGTCCACCGCGATTTTGCCGAGTTGGGAGGGCTGCTGTGCCACGGATGCGAAGAGCGTGCCGCCCTTGACCGCGTTCAGGCCGTCCGGGGTGCCGTCGAAGCCGACCACCGAGACCGACTTGCCGGCCTTGGAGCCCAGCGCCTTGATCGCGCCGAGCGCCATCTCGTCGTTGGCGGCGATGACGCCCTGGACGTCCGGGTGGGCCTGGAGCAGGTTCGACATCACGTCGAGACCCTTGGTGCGGTCGAAGTCGGCGGGCTGCTGCGCGACGACCTGGATGCCCGGGTAGGCCTTCAGACCCTGCGCGAAACCCTGCGCCCGCTCACGCGCCGCCGACGTACCGGCCTGGCCCTGGAGGATCACGATCTTGCCCTTGCCGCCGAGCTTCTCGCCGATGGTCCTGGCGGCGAGTTCACCGCCGGCGATGTTGTCGGAGGCGACCAGCGCGTCCACCGACGCCTTGTTGACGCCCCGGTCCACCGCGATGACCGGGATCTTCGCCTTGTCGGCGGCCTTCACCGAGTTGCTCGCCGCGTCCGAGTCCACCGGGTTGACGATGATCGCGCCGAGGCTCGAACTGGTGAAGTTCTGCAGTTGGTTGGCCTGCTGGGAGGCGTCGTTCTGGGCGTCCGTGACGGTCAGGTCCACGCCCAGCTTCTTCGCCTCGGCCTGGGCGCCCGACCGGATCTGCACGAAGAAGGGGTTGTTGAGCGTGGAGAGCGACAGGCCCACCTTCGGGTTCGCCGTCGAGGACGAGTCGTTGTGCAGGAAGGAGGTCGCGCCGACGATCGCCACGGTGACCACGGCCGCGAGACCGTACGTCGCCGCCTGGCGCCCCTTGCCGCCCTGCGGGGCACCGGCCACCGGGGTCGCCCCGGCCTTGCGGCGCAGGGTGTCCAGGAGCACCGCCAGCGCGATGACGACACCGATGACGACCTGCTGCCAGAACGCGGACACGTTCAGCAGGTTGAGGCCGTTGCGCAGTACCGCGAGGATCAGCGCGCCGATCAGCGTCCCGGACGCCTTGCCGGTGCCGCCCGCGAGCGAGGCGCCGCCGATGACGACCGCGGCGATCGCGTCCAGCTCGTAGCCGTCGGCGGCCTGCGGCTGCGCCGAGGACAGCCGGGCGGCTAGCACGACACCCGCGACGGCCGCGAACACACCGGAGAAGGCATAGATGGCGAGCTTCTGCTTCTTCACGCGGAGACCGGAGAGGCGGGCCGCCTCCTCGTTGCCGCCGATCGCGTACATGGAGCGGCCGATGTACGTCCGTCCCAGCACGAAGGCCGCGAGGAGCCCCATGACGACCATCACGAGGACGGGCACCGGCAGCCAGCCGCCGAGCGTGTCACCGAGGTGCGAGACGGAGTCGGGGAAGGCGATCGGGGAGCCCTCGGAGATCACCAGCGACAGACCGCGCGCGACGGAGAGCATGGCCAGCGTCGCGATGAACGGCGGGAGTTTGCCGTACGCGATGAGGAAGCCGTTGACGAGACCGGCCGCGATGCCGGTGACGACGGCGAGCACCACCGCTATGAAGACCGGTACTCCGTGCTGCGTCGCGCTCCAGGCGAGCACGGTGGCCGACAGGGCCGCCACCGAGCCGACCGACAGGTCGATGCCCGCCGAGACGATCACGAAGGTCACACCGAAGGCGAGGATGGCGGTCACGGCCGCCTGGACGCCGACGTTGAGCAGGTTGTCGGTGGTCAGGAAGTCGCCGGACAGCGCCGACATGGCGATGACGAGGACGATCAGCGCGGTCAGCGCGCCGTTGTCGAGCAGGAGACGGCGCAGACCACCCGCGCTCGCCCCGCTCTTGAGCGTGTCAGTGGCCACCGGGGGCCTCCTTCTCGGTCTTGACGGTGTTCGTACTGACGGCGAGTGCCATCACGGAGTCCTGGGTGGCCTCGTCGGCGTCGAGTTCGCCGGCGATCCGGCCCTGAGCCATCACCAGCACCCGGTCGCTCATGCCGAGCACCTCGGGCAGATCACTGGAGATCATCAGGACGGCGGCACCGGCCGCGGTGAGTTCGTTGATGAGCTGGTAGATCTCGACCTTGGCGCCGACGTCGATCCCGCGCGTGGGCTCGTCGAGGATCAGCACCTTGGTGTCGGCGAGCAGCCACTTGCCGATGACGACCTTCTGCTGGTTGCCGCCGGAGAGCGTCCTGACGTGCTGGTGCAGGCCCGCCATCCGGACCCCGAGCTGCTCGGCGATCCGGGCGGCGGCATCCCGCTGGCCCTTGATGTCGACGAGCCCCGCGCGCGTGGCGGCCCGCATGGTCACCAGACCGAGGTTCTCCTCGACGCTCTGGTCGAGCACCAGGCCCTGGCCCTTGCGGTCCTCGGGGATGAGGCCGATCCCGGCCGCCATGGCCGCGCCCACGTCATGGCCCCTGAGGGCGGTCCCGCCGACCTTCACGCTTCCCTTGTCGTACGGGTCCGCGCCGAACACGGCCCGCACGACCTCGGTACGACCGGCCCCGACAAGGCCGGCGATGCCGACCACCTCACCGGCGTGCACCTCGAAGCCGATGTCGTGGAAGACGCCGTCCCGGGTGAGGCCCTCGACCTTGAGCAGGGCCGCCCCGGTGTCGCCGCGCTCGCGCGGGTACTGCTGCTCGATCGAGCGCCCCACCATCAGGCGTACGAGTTCGTCCTCGGGCGTGGTGGCAGGCACCTGCCCGACGGACTTCCCGTCCCGGATGACCGTGACCCGGTCACCCAGCGCGGCGATCTCCTCCAGGTGGTGCGTGATGAAGACGATGCCGACGCCGTCCTCGCGCAGCGTGCGCACGATCGCGAAGAGCTTGTCGACCTCCTCGGAGGTGAGCACGGCGGTCGGCTCGTCCATGATCAGCACGCGCGCGTTCAGCGAGAGCGCCTTGGCGATCTCGACCATCTGGAGCCGGGCGATGCCGAGTTCGCGGACCCGCGCGCGGGGCGAGACGTTCACGCCGACCCGCTTCAGGAGCACCTCGGCGTCGGCCTCCATCGTCTTCCGGTCGATCATCCCGAACCGGCGCGGCTGCCGGCCCAGGAAGATGTTCTCGGCGACCGTCAGATCGGGGACGAGGTTGAACTCCTGGTAGATGGTGGCGATGCCCAGCCGCTCGGCGTCCTGCGCCCCGCGGATGTGCACCTCCTCGCCGTCCACCAGAACGCGGCCCTCGTCGGGGTGGTAGGCGCCCGACAGCATCTTGATCAGCGTGCTCTTGCCGGCGCCGTTCTCGCCGAGCAGTACGTGCACCTCGCCCCGGCGCAGGTCGAAGTCGACGCCGTCGAGCGCGACCACTCCGGGGAAGGACTTCCGTATGCCCTCGATGCGCAGCAACTCGTCCTCGTTGCTCACGACGTGCTCCTTTGCACAGGGTTGGGGTCCTCGCCGCAGGAGCGGCGGACCACGAGACGGGCGGGGAGGGTGACCGACTCGGGTGGCCGCCCCTCGATGCGGTCGACGAGCGCGCGCACGGCGGCCCGCCCCAGCTCGCCCGTGGGCTGGGCGATCGCGGTGATCGGCGGATCGGTGTGCACGAACCACGGGATGTCGTCGAACGCGGCCAGGGCGAGGTCCTCCGGCACGCGCAGCCCACGCGCGCGTACGGCGTCCAGCGCGCCGAGTGCCATCAGGTTGTCGGCCGCGAAGACGACCTCGGGCGGCTCGGGCAGGTCGAGGAAGCCCTCGGTGACCCGCCGCCCGCTCTCGGCCTGGAAGTCGCCCTGCCCTATGTAGGCGTCGGGCAGCTCCAGGCCGTACGCCTGGAGAGCCTCACGGAAGGCCGCCACGCGCTCCTGGCCGGTCGTGGTGGCGGCGGGCCCGGCGATGATGGCGAGCCTGCGGTGCCCGAGGCCGTGCAGGTGAGCGACGAGATCGCGCACGGCGGCCCGCCCGTCGGCCCTGACCACCGGCACGGCCACGCCCGGGATCCACCGGTCCACGAACACCATCGGCGTCCCCGCGCGCACGGCGTCCAGCATCAGCGGGGAGCCGCCGTCGGTGGGGGAGACGAGGAGTCCGTCGATCCGCCGGTCCAGCAGGTTCCGTACGTGGTGGTCCTGCAGATCCGGGCGCTCGTCGGCGTTCCCGATGATCACGCTGTAGCCCAGCGCGCGGGCCTCCTCCTCGACGGAGCGGGCCAGCTCGCCGAAGTAGGGGTTCAGCACGTCGCTGATGACCAGGCCGAGGGTGTGGGTCTGGTCGGTGCGCAGGGAGCGGGCGACGGCGTTCGGGCGGTAGCCCAGGGCCTCGACGGCGGCCAGCACGCGGGTGCGTGCGTCCGCGCTGACCGATGGATGGTCGTTGAGGACACGCGACACCGTGGCGACGGAGACCCCCGCCTCGGCAGCGACGTCCTTGATACTCGCCATCGCCGCTCCACCTCCTTGTGGAATCGATTACACGACTTCGCGTAGGAGGATTGGAATCGATTACACGGCCAGAGGCAAGACCTCGATACCGGATCGTGATGTCAGACCCCGGCGGTACGGTCGGATCATGACCGATCAGGCGGGGGCCTCCACGGGCGAACGACGACTGGCCGTACTCGAAGGCGTACTGGAACGCATCACGTACGCCAACGAGGACAACGGCTACACGGTCGCCCGAGTCGACACCGGCAGAGGCGGCGGCGACCTCCTCACCGTCGTCGGCGCGCTGCTCGGCGCCCAGGTCGGGGAGTCGCTGCGGATGGAGGGGCGGTGGGGCTCCCACCCGCAGTACGGCAAGCAGTTCACCGTCGAGAACTACACGACCGTCCTGCCGGCCACCGTCCAGGGCATCCGCCGCTATCTCGGATCAGGGCTCGTCAAGGGCATCGGGCCCGTCTTCGCCGACCGCATCACCCAGCACTTCGGCATCGACACCCTGAAGATCATCGAGGAGGAGCCGAAGCGGCTCGTCGAGGTCCCCGGCCTCGGACCCAAGCGCACCAAGAAGATCGCCGACGCGTGGGAGGAACAGAAGGCGATCAAGGAGGTCATGCTCTTCCTCCAGACCGTCGAGGTGTCCACCTCCATCGCCGTGCGCATCTACAAGAAGTACGGCGACGCCTCGATCTCCGTCGTGAAGAACCAGCCCTACCGGCTCGCCTCCGACGTCTGGGGCATCGGATTCCTCACCGCCGACAAGATCGCCCAGTCCGTCGGCATCCCGCACGACAGCCCGGAGCGCGTCAAGGCGGGCCTCCAGTACGCCCTTTCGCAGTCCACCGACCAGGGCCACTGCTACCTCCCCGAGGAACAGCTGATCGCCGACGCGGTCAAGCTCCTCCAGGTCGACACCGGCCTCGTCATCGAGTGCCTCGCCGAACTCGCCGAGCCCGACGAGGAGTCGGGGCAGGAGCCGGGGGTCGTCCGCGAGAAGGTCCCCGGCCCCGACGGTCATGAGGTCACCGCCGTCTACCTCGTCCCCTTCCACCGCGCCGAACTCTCCCTCTCCGCCCAGCTGTTGCGGCTCCTGCGCACCGACCAGGACCGGATGCCCGGCTTCCGTGACGTGGCCTGGGACAAGGCGCTGGGCTGGCTGAAGTCCCGTACCGGTACCGAGCTCGCGCCCGAGCAGGAGGCCGCCGTCAGGCTCGCGCTGACCGAGAAGGTGGCCGTGCTCACCGGCGGCCCCGGCTGCGGCAAGTCCTTCACCGTGCGTTCGATCGTGGAGCTCGCCCGCGCCAAGAAGGCCAAGATCGTCCTCGCTGCCCCGACCGGCCGGGCCGCCAAGCGTCTCGCCGAGCTCACCGGCGCCGAGGCCTCCACCGTCCACCGGCTCCTGGAGCTGAAGCCCGGCGGCGACGCGGCCTACGACAAGGACCGCCCGCTCGACGCCGACCTGGTGGTGGTCGACGAGGCATCCATGCTGGACCTGCTGCTCGCCAACAAGCTGGCGAAGGCGGTGCCTCCGGGCGCACACCTGCTGTTCGTCGGGGACGTCGACCAGCTGCCCAGCGTGGGCGCGGGGGAGGTCCTCAGGGATCTGCTCGCCGAGGGCGGCCCGGTCCCCGCGGTGCGCCTCACGCGCGTGTTCCGCCAGGCCCAGCAGTCCGGTGTCGTCACCAACGCGCACCGGATCAACGCCGGGCAGCATCCCGTCACCGAGGGCATGAAGGACTTCTTCCTCTTCGTCGAGGACGACACCGAGGAGGTCGGCCGGCTCACCGTGGACGTGGCGGCCCGTCGGATTCCGGCCAAATTCGGGCTCGACCCGCGCCGGGACGTCCAGGTGCTCGCCCCCATGCACAGAGGCCCCGCGGGCGCCGGCACCCTCAACGGCCTGCTCCAGCAGGCCATCACCCCGGGCCGCCCCGACCTCGCCGAGAAGCGGTTCGGCGGCCGGGTCTTCCGGGTCGGCGACAAGGTCACCCAGATTCGCAACAATTACGAGAAGGGCGCCAACGGCGTCTTCAACGGCACCGTGGGCGTCGTCACCTCGCTCGACCCGGTCGACCAGCGCCTGACCGTGCTGACGGACGAGGACGAGGAGGTGCCGTACGAGTTCGACGAACTGGACGAACTGGCCCACGCGTACGCGGTGACCATCCACCGTTCCCAGGGCAGCGAGTATCCGGCCGTGGTGATCCCGGTCACCACCAGCGCGTGGATGATGCTCCAGCGGAACCTGCTGTACACGGCGGTCACCCGCGCCAAGAAGCTCGTCGTCCTGGTCGGTTCGCGCAAGGCCATCGGTCAGGCGGTGCGCACGGTCTCGGCGGGACGGCGGTGCACGGCGCTGGACTTCCGGCTCGCGGGCCGGTGACGAGCGTCAATGGTGAGGCAACACAAAAAATGATCGATCAAATGAGTCACGTGGATCACAGAGCCCTTCCGGAAGCGGGTGGAGAGGGGCAGGATGAGCAAGTTGGCGGCACTCAGTGCCGCTGATACGCCCAACGGCCGACCCCGAGTGCACTCTCCTGCGCCAAATGGGGGATGGTAGAGACAGTCAGGGCAACCTCGAAGAAGAGGCACAACGTCGGTGAGGGATGACGTGAGCGACAACTCTGTAGTAGTGCGGTACGGCGATGGCGAGTACACCTACCCGGTGATCGACAGCACCGTCGGCGACAAGGGCTTCGACATCGGAAAGCTCCGCGCCCAGACCGGTCTGGTCACCCTGGACAGCGGCTACGGCAACACCGCGGCCTATAAATCCGCCATCACCTATCTCGACGGCGAGGCCGGCATCCTCCGGTACCGCGGCTACCCGATCGAGCAGCTGGCCGAGCGCTCCACCTTCCTGGAGGTCGCTTACCTCCTTATCAACGGTGAGCTTCCGACCGTCGACGAGCTCTCGAGCTTCAAGAACGACATCACGCAGCACACCCTGCTGCACGAGGACGTCAAGAACTTCTACCGGGGCTTCCCGCGCGACGCCCACCCGATGGCCATGCTGTCGTCGGTCGTCTCCGCGCTGTCCACGTTCTACCAGGACAGCCACAACCCCTTCGACGAGAAGCAGCGCAACCTCTCGACGATCCGCCTGCTCGCCAAGCTTCCGACGATCGCGGCGTACGCGTACAAGAAGTCGATCGGCCACCCGTTCGTGTACCCGCGCAACGACCTCGGTTACGTCGAGAACTTCCTCCGTATGACCTTCTCGGTCCCGGCGCAGGAGTACGAGCCCGACCCGGTCGTGGTCTCCGCCCTCGACAAGCTGCTGATCCTGCACGCGGACCACGAGCAGAACTGTTCGACCTCGACGGTCCGCCTCGTCGGCTCGTCCCAGGCGAACATGTTCGCGTCGATCTCCGCCGGCATCAACGCCCTGTGGGGCCCGCTGCACGGCGGTGCCAACCAGTCCGTCCTGGAGATGCTGGAGGGCATCCAGGCCTCCGGCGGTGACGTCGACTCGTTCATCCGCAAGGTGAAGAACAAGGAGGAGGGCGTCCGGCTGATGGGCTTCGGCCACCGGGTCTACAAGAACTTCGACCCGCGCGCGAAGATCATCAAGGCTGCCGCGCACGACGTCCTGTCGGCCCTCGGCAAGTCCGACGAGCTGCTGGACATCGCGCTCAAGCTGGAGGAGCACGCGCTCTCCGACGACTACTTCGTCTCGCGCAGCCTCTACCCGAACGTCGACTTCTACACGGGCCTGATCTACCGCGCCATGGGCTTCCCGACCGAGATGTTCACGGTCCTGTTCGCCCTCGGCCGCCTCCCGGGCTGGATCGCCCAGTGGCACGAGATGATCAAGGAGCCGGGATCCCGCATCGGCCGCCCGCGCCAGATCTACACGGGCGTGGTCGAGCGCGACTTCGTGCCGGTGGAGCAGCGCTGACACCTGCCGGTGAGCTGGGGGCGTCGCTCGGGCGGCGCCCCTTCAGTGTTTCCGGTGCGTGGACGTGTCCCTTGTCGGGCGTCCGCGTCAGATCTGCACGGGTGTCGTCGAGCGGGACTTCGTCCCGGTCGAGCAGCGCTGACATTCAGGTCGGTCGGGGGGTCGGCTGCCGGTTTCCGGGTGACCGGTCCCACTCAAGGGGCGCAGGGAACTGCGCGACCAGCCCCCACCGGGTTGCAGTCGAACGACGACGTACAGCACCACGAACCCCCCGGCTCGATCCGTGAAGCGAAAAGCGGAAGGCGCCCTGGCGACGGTCCCCCCACGGGCCGGCGTCCAGGGCGCCTTCCCATGTCCCGGTGCGGATTCCCCCCACGGGATCCGGCCGGGCGTCTGAGAGACCAGCGCCTGAATTCGCTGTCTTCCGGTATTGCTGTCACTGCTGTTTGAGCAGAACGAGCAAAACTCCTCGTACTGCTCCAGTGTGCGGTCTGCCGGGACAGCGCACGGTCGGGAGGGCCGCTCAAAGCTTCCCTAAGTGCGTGCCCCGGCAACGCAGCTCCGAGGAAGTCCCCCAAGACATCCTCAGACGTCAGTCGGCGCCCCCCAAGACGCTGCCTGACATCGCCAACTTAGACCTTCGAACCCCTTCGATGGTTACGTTCGCATCACTGTGATCTGCGTCTCTTGCAAATGTCCGTTAGATACGCAAGAGCCCGGATACGGCGAACAGGACCCCGGCGTAAGGACGATGCGCGAGTCTTGTGAAGAGCTTATGTGAGTGGGGCTCCGGACTCCAGAGGGGGGTCCGTCAAAGGATCCTCAACGGAAGGCACGCAGCCGCAGGCTGTTGGTCACCACGAACACCGAGGAGAACGCCATCGCCGCCCCGGCGATCATCGGATTCAGCAGCCCGGCCGCGGCCAGCGGCAGCGCGGCCACGTTGTAGCCGAAGGCCCACACGAGATTGCCCTTGATCGTCGCCAGGGTGCGTCGGGAGAGCCGGATCGCGTCCGCGGCCACCCGCAGGTCCCCGTGCACCAGGGTCAGGTCCCCCGCCTCGATCGCCGCGTCCGTCCCGGTCCCCATGGCGAGCCCCAGGTCGGCGGCGGCGAGCGCGGCCGCGTCGTTGACCCCGTCGCCGACCATCGCGACGACCCGGCCCGCGTCCTGAAGCCGCCGTACGGCGTCGACCTTGTCCTCGGGCAGCACCTCGGCGATCACCTCGTCGATCCCGACCGTGCGGGCCACCGCCTCGGCCACCGTCCGGTTGTCCCCGGTCAGCAGGACCGGCGTGAGCCCCAGCGCCCGCAGCGACCGCACCGCCTCCGCGCTGGTCTCCTTGACCGCGTCGGCGACGGCCAGGACACCGCGTGCCACGCCGTCCCACCCGACGACGACAGCCGTACGACCGCCCCGCTCGGCCTCTTCCTTCGCCCGGGCCAGCTCGGCGGGCAGCACGTCGAACAGCCGCCCCACGGCCACCTCGTGGCCCTCCACACGGCCGCGTACGCCCTTCCCCGGGACGTTCTCGAACCGCTCGGCCTCCGGCAGCGGTCCCACCCGCTCCTCGGCGCCCACGGCGACCGCCCGGGCGACGGGATGCTCGGAGGCGTGCTCCAGGGCGCCCGCGAGCCGCAGCACCTGCTTCTCGTCGGCGCCGTCGACGACGTAGACCTCCTGAAGCGTCATCCGGCCGGTGGTGACGGTGCCGGTCTTGTCCAGGACGACGGTGTCGACGCGCCGCGTGGACTCCAGGACCTCGGGGCCCTTGATGAGGATGCCGAGCTGGGCGCCGCGCCCGGTGCCGACCATGAGCGCGGTCGGCGTGGCCAGGCCCAGCGCGCACGGACAGGCGATGATCAGCACGGCGACGGCCGCGGTGAACGCGGCGACGGTGTCCCCGGTGGTGCCGAGCCAGGCCCCGAAGGTGGCCGTCGCGATGAGGAGGACGGCCGGCACGAAGACCGCGGAGACCCGGTCGGCCAGCCGCTGCACCTCCGCCTTGCCGTTCTGCGCGTCCTCCACCAGCTTCGCCATCCGCGCGAGCCGTGTGTCGGCCCCGATCCGGGTCGCCGCCACGACGATCCGTCCGCCGGCGTTGACGGTCGCGCCGGTGACGGCGTCCCCGACACCGACGTCCACCGGTACCGACTCGCCGGTCAGCATCGAGGCGTCCACGGCCGAGGCGCCCTCGACCACGGTGCCGTCCGTCGCGATCTTCTCGCCCGGCCGTACGACGAACCGGTCCCCGACGGCCAGCCGCTCCGCCGGGATCCGCACCTCGCGCCCGTCCCGCAGCACGCTGACGTCCTTGGCGCCGAGCTCCATCAGAGCCCGGAGAGCGGCCCCCGCGTGACGCTTGGCGCGGGCCTCCAGATAACGGCCGAGCAGGATGAAGGCGGTGACTCCCGCCGCCACTTCGAGATAGATCGTCGAGGCACCGTCCATGCCGCCGACGGTGAGCTCGAACCGCTCCCGCATGCCCGGCATCCCCGCGTCACCGAAGAACAGGGCCCACAGCGACCAGCCGAACGCGGCGAGGGTCCCGACCGAGACGAGGGTGTCCATGGTGGCCGCGCCGTGCCGGGCGTTCGTCCAGGCGGCCCGGTGGAAGGGCCACGCGCCCCAGACGACGACGGGCGAGGCGAGGGTCAGCGCGAGCCACTGCCAGTTGTCGAACTGGAGGGCGGGGGCCATGGAGAGCGCGATGACGGGGACGGCCAGCGTGACGGAGACGAACAGCCGCTGCCGCAGGACGGCGAGCTCGGGGTCCGTGTCGTCGCGGTCGTCGGGCCGCTGTACCGGGGGCGCCGGCTCCTGTGCCGTGTAGCCCGTCTTCACGACGGTCGCGATCAGATCGGCGACCTCGACCCCCGCGGGGTAGACGACCTTCGCCTTCTCGGTCGCGTAGTTGACCGTGGCGGTGACGCCGTCCATCCGGTTGAGCTTCTTCTCGACCCGGGCGGCACAGGACGCACAGGTCATCCCGCCGATGACGAGCTCGACTTCGGACACGGGTGCTATCGGGGCCGTGGTGGACATGTGCACTGCTCCCAGGGTGATCAGGCCTTGCCGACGAACTCGAAGCCGGCCTCGTCCACAGCGGCCCGCACGGCTTCCTCGTCCAGCGGCTCCGCCGACACGACCGTCACCTCACCGGTGGACGCGACCGCCTTCACGGAGCTGACCCCCGCGATCTCGGAGATCTCACCGGAAACGGAACCCTCGCAGTGCCCGCAGCTCATCCCGCTCACCTTGTAGACGGCGGTGACGGAACCCGGGGTATCGGTCTGGGCGGTCATGTCGTTCTCCTCGTGGAGGCGTGTGGGGTTACCGCGCACAGCCTATACCCCTAGGGGGTATTTCTCCAAGAGGTGCCGGTGGCTGCCACGATGTACCGGCAGACGAGAACGGCGAGGGAGACGCGGATGCGAGCGGTTGTCTTCGACGAGTACGGCGAACCCGCACAGGTACGGGACGTGCCCGACCCCCGCCCGGCGGACCACGGAGTGGTCGTCCGAGTGGAGGCCACGGGCCTGTGCCGGAGCGACTGGCACGGCTGGCAGGGCCACGACCCGGACATCACCCTCCCGCACGTGCCGGGCCATGAACTCGCGGGCGTGGTGGAGGCGGTCGGCCCCCGGGTGGGCACCTGGCGGCCCGGTGACCGGGTGACCGTCCCCTTCGTCTGCGCCTGCGGCACCTGCGCGTCCTGCGCGAGGGGCGACCAACAGGTCTGCGAGCGCCAGACCCAGCCCGGCTTCACCCACTGGGGCTCGTTCGCCCAGTACGTGGCGCTGGACCACGCCGACGTGAACCTCGTGGCCGTGCCGCAGGACATGTCCTTCGCCACGGCCGCCTCGCTCGGCTGCCGCTTCGCCACGGCGTTCAGGGCCGTCGTGCAGCAGGGGCGGGCCACCGCGGGGGAGTGGGTCGCGGTGCACGGCTGCGGCGGCGTGGGCCTGTCCGCGGTGATGATCGCGGCGGCCTCGGGGGCCCGGGTGGTGGCCGTGGACGTGTCTGCCCAGGCCCTGGCCCTGGCGAGGAAGTTCGGTGCGGCGGAGTGCGTGGACGCGACCGGCACTCCGGACACCGCCGCGGCGATCCGCGAGCTGACCGGCGGCGGGGTCCAGGTGTCCCTGGACGCCCTCGGTTCCCCGGCCACCTGCGCGGCCTCCGTCGACTGCCTGCGCCGGCGCGGCCGGCACGTCCAGGTCGGCCTGCTGCCCTCGCCGGACGGGACGACCCCGGTCCCCATGGCTCGCGTGATCGCCCTGGAGCTCGAACTCCTCGGCAGTCACGGCATGGCCGCCCACACCTACCCGCCGATGCTGGAGCTGGTCGGCTCGGGTGTGCTGCGACCGGATCTGCTGGTCACGTCCACGATCCCCCTGGACGCGGCCCCGGACGCCCTCGCGGCGATGGGCACGGTCCCCGGGGCGGGGGTGACGGTCATCGAGCCGTGGAGCTGAGGGCGGCCCACTCGCGGTCGAGGAGACCCATGACCACCCAGTCCACCCACTCGCCGTCCCGCAGATCGGCCTCCCGCCGCACCCCCTCGACCGTGAAGCCGGCCTTCTCGTAGACCCGCAGGGCGCGGGCGTTGTGACGGTAGACCTCCAACTCGATCCGGTGTAGACCGAGTTGCTCGAAGCCGTAACCGACGACGAGACGGGTGGCCTCGGTGCCAAGGCCGCGTCCGCGGCCCCCGGGCCCGATGAGCGTGCGGAAGGTGCAGTTGCGGGCGGCGGGATCCCACTCGTGCAGGACGACCTCGCCGACCAGTTCCCCGGTGGCGCGGTCGGTGACGGCGAGGTCGAGACGGTCGGTCTGCCCGGACCGGGAGCCATACCAGGACCGCAGCCGCTCGGGGGTCGGTTCGTCGGCGGGGGCACCGGTGAAGCGGCGGACCTCGGGGTCGTCGATGATCTCCCCCATCACCTCCGCGTCCGCCTCCGTGAACGGCCGCAGCACGGTTCTGTCGCCAGTCAGCACGGGGGTGACGGAGAAGTCGCTCATGGGCGGACTGTGTCAGACACGGACTCCTACCGGCCCGTGATTTTCGGCGGTCCGGCGCCCCCGCCGACGCCCGCGTCGACCTCAGTCCTCTCTCCGCCCCCGGTTCCCCGGCCGGGACGCGACCCACGCGCGCACGGTGTCCGCGTACCAGAAGGGCTTGCCGCTTTCGACATGGTCGGGCGGCGGCAGCAGTCCGTGCTTGCGGTACGACCGCACGGTGTCCGGCTGCACACGGATGTGCGCCGCGATCTCCTTGTACGACCAGAGCCTTCGGTCGGTCATGTGGGGCACCTCCTCGCGCGCGCCGCGGCGGCGGCCGGGAACGGCCGTCGGGGGTACCGGGCGCTGCGCTGGCGATCACAAAGCCTGCGCCTCGTGAACGACCTGTGGTGACCGTCGGTCAGGGGTCGTGCGCGGGGTGTGACGGGAAGTCCGCGTACCCGGGACATGTGTGACACGGAAGAGGAGTTTGTGACAGAGGTGACGCAAAGGCGCACGCGGGCGTGCGGGCGCGGCGCGTTGACTTACGGCGCGAGGTCATAATGCCCGTGGCGCGAGTGGGCCGGACCCGCTGCGTCGGGCCCGGCCCACCGGCTCCCCCCGGCCGTCCCCCCGGATCAACCGGTCGGACGCGCACAGCGTGCGGTCAGCCGGGCCTGTCGGTCTTGGAGAAAACCGCACTGCTCCCCGGCGCCCCTCAGATGAGGACCAGGCTCGTCGCCTCGCCGTCCATCCGGTCCCCGGGCGGGGCGGCGGCGGGCGGCCGGCGCCGGGCCGTGGTGAACTCCCCCGGCGTGCACCCGGTCATCGCCTTGAACTCGCCGCTCAGATGGGCCTGGTCGTAGTACCCGCAGGTCGCCGCGGTCTCCGCCTGTCCGTGCCCCGCGGCGAGCAGCCGCCGCGCCCGCTGCAACCGCAGCACCCGCGCCGCAGCCTTGGGCCCCAGCCCGATCTGCTCCCGGAACCGGTTCTCCAGATGCCGCACGCTCCACCCCACCTCCTCGGCGAGTCGCCGCACCGGCATGGCCCCACCCGTCCGCACGAGCTCCGACCAGGCCCGCACCAATCGGGCCGAACACGGCGTACCGGCGTCCCACCATCGCGCGAACACCTCGTCCAGCAGCCGGAACCGCGCCTCCCATGAGGGCAACGCGGCCAGCGCGCCGGAGAGTTCACCGACGCGCCGGTCCAGGGCATGGGGGAGCGCGTCGGGATCGACGGTGCGATTGGCGAGCTCGTACTGAGGGGTGCCGAAGAGGGTGAACGCGGCCCAGGGGGCCAGCATCACCTCGACACCGGAGAGCCGTCCGCCGTGCTCCCCGACGGCGGGAGTGGTGGTGGGCCCGCAGTAGACGGAGACGAGGGTGTCGGGGGCCCGCCCGGCGCGACTGATCCGCACCGGCTGATCGAACCCCAGGAACAAGGTCGCGGCCCCGACAGGCGCCTCGAGCCGCCGCCGGGGCCGGTCCATGGCCAGCCGAACCCCGCGATAGCTGAGCACCCCGGGCCGCAACCGTGGATGAGGCGATCCGAGAGCGAATTCCCAGGAACCCCCGGGCTCGCGCCCGGTACGGACCAATATCATCGCCCCAGCCTTACAGCGAAAGGGCAACACCACCACCCCAGGGGCGCGGGGAACTGCGCGACCAGCCACTCGCGAGGGGCGCACGCGAGATCAGAGAACCCGCCACCCCATAGGCGCTCCTACGCCCCGCAGGACCTCAGGAACGCCCGAGTCCGCTGGGCGATCGGCAACGGCTTGTCCGGCTCGCACGGGTACATGTCCTGCTCGACGATCGCGAACAGATCCACGTCCAGCTTCTGGGCGGCCTCCAGCACGGGACCGAGCGCCGGCACACCCGAAGGCGGCTCGCACATCACGCCCTGCGCCACCGCGGGACCGAACGGCGTCCCCTTGGCCCGCACGTCGGCCAGGATCTCCGGGTCCACCTGCTTCAGGTGCAGATACCCGATCCGCGACCCGTAGGTCTCGATCAGCTTGACGCTGTCCCCGCCGCAGTAGGCGTAGTGCCCGGTGTCCAGGCACAGCGACACCAGGTCGGAGTCCGTGGCGTCCAGGAAGCGGACCACGTTCTCCTCGCTGTCGATGTGGGTGTCGGCATGCGGGTGGACGACGATCTGAAGGCCGTACTCCTCCTTCACCCGCTGCCCCAGGCGCTCGGTCAGCGAGCCGAGGTTGTGCCACTGCTCGGGCGTGAGCGTGTCGGGCTCCAGCACCTCACCCGTCTTGTCGTCCCGCCAGAACGACGGAATCACGACCAGGTGCCTGGCGCCCATCGCCTGGGCGAGCACCGCGTTGTCCGCGACATGGGCCCAGGTCTTCTCCCACACGGCCTCACCGTGGTGCAGGCCGGTGAAGACGGTGCCGGCGGACACCTTCAGGCCACGCCGGGAGACCTCCTCGGTGAGCACCGCGGGGTCGGTCGGCAGGTACCCGTACGGACCCAGCTCGATCCACTCGTAACCGGAGTCCGCGACCTCGTCGAGGAAGCGCTGCCAGGGGACCTGCTGGGGATCGTCGGGGAACCACACACCCCAGGAGTCGGGGGCCGACCCGATCCGGATGCGGGACAGTGAGGGCAGAGGCGCGGGCGCTGTCATGCCGGTCAGCTTCGGTTCGGACAGCAAGCGCTGTCAAGGTCTCGTCCGAATGTCTGGACAAAACATTGACAGGGCTCGGCGTCCGGGGCTACAAACGCCGGGAGAGCCGACGCAGGTACGAAGGGAAGCCGATGGGGTACGACCTGATCACCATGGGGCGGATCGGTGTGGACCTGTATCCACTCCAGACCGGTGTCCCGCTGCCGCAGGTGACGTCCTTCGGCAAGTTCCTCGGGGGCTCGGCGACGAATGTCGCGGTCGCCGCCGCCCGCCTGGGACGGCGGACCGCGGTGATCACCCGCACCGGCGACGACCCCTTCGGCACCTATCTGCACGAGGCCCTCCAGGGCTTCGGCGTGGACGACCGCTGGGTCACCCCGGTCCCGGGTCTGCCGACCCCCGTCACCTTCTGCGAGGTCTTCCCGCCGGACGACTTCCCGCTGTACTTCTACCGGCAGCCCAAGGCCCCCGACCTGGAGATCGACGCCCACGAGCTGGACCTCGACGCCATCCGCGAGGCGAGCGTCTTCTGGATCACCGGCACCGGACTGAGCGAGGAGCCCAGCCGTACGGCGACACTGGCGGCCCTCGCCCACCGCGCGAAGTCCGGCACGACGGTCTTCGACCTCGACTGGCGTCCCATGTTCTGGAAGGACCCGGCCGAGGCCCGCCCCTTCTACGAAGAGGCCCTGCGCCACACCACCGTCGCCGTCGGCAACCTCGACGAGGTCGAGGTCGCGACCGGAGTGCGCAAGCCCCGCGAGGCGGCCCAGGCGCTGCTGGACGCCGGTGTCGAGCTCGCGGTCGTCAAGCAGGGCCCCAAGGGCGTCCTCGCCGTGGACGACAAGGGCAACGAAGCCGAGGTCCCGCCCCTGCCCGTCAACGTCCTGAACGGCCTCGGCGCAGGTGACGCATTCGGCGGCTCCCTCGTCCACGGCCTCCTCGAAGGCTGGGACCTGGAGAAGATCATGAGCCACGCCAACGCGGCCGGCGCCATCGTCGCCTCCCGCCTCGAATGCAGCTCGGCGATGCCGACGGTCACCGAGATCGAGGACGCGGTCGCGGCGGGAGCGGTCAAGTGAGCCTGGACATCACCGAACTCCTCCGCCTGCGCGCCGAACGCCCCGAGGCGATCTCCGAGGCGGCGGCCCGCCGTACCCGCAGGCCGCTGCTGAACGACAGCGGCCGCCTCATGATCGTCGCCGCCGACCACCCCGCCCGGGGCGCGCTCGGCGTCGGCGGCAACCGGATGGCGATGGCCAACCGCGCCGACCTGCTCGAACGCCTCTGCCTGGCGCTGTCCCGCCCCGGCGTCGACGGCGTCCTCGCCACCGCCGACATCCTGGACGACCTGCTGCTGCTCGGTGCCCTCGACGGCAAGGTCGTCATGGGCTCCATGAACCGCGGCGGCCTCCAGGGCGCGAGCTTCGAGCTCGACGACCGCTTCACCGGCCACCGCCCCGAGGACATAGAGCGGCTCGGCTTCGACGCCGGCAAGCTGCTCCTGCGCATCGACTACGACGACCCGGGCTCCCTGACCACCCTGGAGTCCACGGCCCGCGCCGTCGACGACATGGCCGCGCGCCGGCTCCCCGTCTTCGTCGAGCCGTTCATCAGCGGCCGCACCACCGAGGGCAAGGTCAGGAACGACCTGTCCGCCGAGGCCGTCACCAAGTCGATCGCCATCGCCTCGGGCCTGGGCGGCAGTTCGGCCTACACCTGGCTCAAGGTCCCGGTCTGCGACAACCCCGACGACATGGGCGAGGTCATGGCCGCCTCCACGCTGCCCGCCGTGCTCCTGGGCGGCGAGGTCGGCGACGACCAGGACGGCGCGTACGAGAAGTGGCGCGGCGCCCTCCAACTGCCCACCGTGCGCGGCCTGGTGGTCGGCCGTTCGCTGCTGTACCCGGCGGACGGCGACGTGGCCGCCGCCGTGGACACCGCCGTAGGACTGCTGTGAGGGCCGCCGCATGACACAGAACGAGCTGTACGTCCCCAAGGGTGCCTCCGCCAACGCCCAGTACGCGGTGGACATCGACCCCAAGCGGGCCGGCTGGGCCCACAGCAGCCTGCGGATCGTCGAGCTGGCAGCCGGCGGCACGCACACCTTCACCTCCGGTGACAGTGAGTGGATCGTGCTTCCGCTGGAAGGCGGCTGTACCGTCCACGTAGGTACCGAAGAGTTCCAACTCCTGGGCCGGGAAAGCGTGTTCGCCGGAGTCTCGGACTTCGCGTACGTGCCCCGGGACGCCCAGGCAACGATCGCCTCCGGCGCGGGAGGCCGCTTCGCCCTGGCAGGAGCGAAGTGCGAGCGACGACTCCCCGCCCGCTACGGCCCCGCGCCGGAGGTCCCCGTCGAAGAGCGCGGCAGTGGCACGCAGTTGCGGCACGTCCGCAACTTCGCCTCCGCCGACGCCTTCGACTGCGACAAGCTCATCGCCGTCGAGGTGGTCACCCCCGGCGGCAACTGGTCCTCGTATCCGCCGCACAAGCACGACGAGCACCGGCCCGGCGTGGAAGCCGAGTTGGAGGAGATCTACTACTTCGAGATCGACGGCCCGAACGGTTTCGGCTATCAGCGCGTATCTCCCTCCCGTGAGGGCGGATCCGACGTCCTCGCCGAGGTCCGCTCCGGCGACGCCGTCCTCGTCCCCGACGGATGGCACGGCCCGTCCGTCGCCCAGCCCGGCCACGACATGTACTACCTGAACGTCATGGCGGGGCCGGGTGAGACGCGGGAGTGGCGGATCTGCTTCCACCCGGACCACACGGAGGGGTACCGATGACCACCCGCCTGACCGTCGCGCAAGCGCTGGTCCGCTTCCTGGCCGCCCAGTACACCGAACGCGACGGTGTACGGCAGCGGTTGATCTCCGCGACCTGGGGCATCTTCGGCCACGGGAACGTGGCCGGGCTCGGCCAGGCACTTGTCGAGTACGCCGACGACATGCCGTACCACCAGGGCCGCAACGAGCAGTCCATGGTGCATGCGGCCGTCGGCTACGCCCGCCAGTCGAACCGCCTGTCCACGCACGCGGTGACGACCTCGATCGGCCCGGGCGCCACCAACCTGGTGACGGGCGCGGCCCTCGCGACCATCAACCACCTCCCGGTCCTGCTCCTCCCGGGCGACATCTTCGCCACCCGAGTCGCCGACCCGGTCCTTCAGCAGCTCGAAGTCCCGTACGCCGGTGACATATCGGTGAACGACTGTCTGCGGCCGGTGTCGAAGTACTTCGACCGCGTCACCCGCCCGGAAGCCCTGATCCCGGCCGCCCTCCAGGCCATGCGCGTCCTCACCGACCCGGTCGAGACCGGCGCCGTGACGCTCGCGCTGCCCCAGGACGTCCAGGCCGAGGCCCACGACTGGCCCGAGGAGTTCTTCGCCGAACGCACCTGGGTCGTACGACGTCCGGGCGCCGATCCCACCGAACTCGCCGAAGCCATCAGCCTGATCAGGTCGGCCGAGCGCCCCCTGCTCGTCGCCGGCGGCGGGGTGCACCACAGCCGCGCCGAGGAGGCCCTCGCCGAGTTCGCGGACGCCACCGGCATCCCGGTCGCCTCCACCCAGGCCGGCAAGGGCTCCCTGCGCCACGACCACCCCCAGGACGTCGGCGGCGTCGGCCACACCGGCACCGCCACCGCCAACGAACTCGCCCGCCAGGCCGACCTGGTGATCGGCGTCGGCACCCGCTACACCGACTTCACCACGGCCTCCGGCACCCTCTTCGCGGGCGACGGCGTCCGCTTCCTCAACCTCAACATCGCGCCCTACGACGGCCACAAGCTCGCCGGGGCACCGCTGGTCGCGGACGCCCGCAGCGGCCTGACGGAGCTCACCGAGGCTCTTCAGCTGCACGCGCACCGTGTCCCGGGCGTGTACGTCGACGAGTACACGCTCGACAAGGAGCGCTGGGAGCAGCGCGTGGACGCCTGCTACGAGGCCGACGAGCCCGACATCAGGCCGACCCAGCCGCAGGTCCTCGGCGCGCTGGACGCGCTCGTGGACGAGTCCGACGTGATCATCAACGCGGCCGGCTCCCTCCCCGGCGACCTGCACAAGCTGTGGCGCGCCCGATCGAGGGACCAGTACCACCTGGAGTACGGCTACTCCTGCATGGGCTACGAGATCCCGGCCGCGATCGGTGTGAAGATGGCCGCTCCCGACCGCAACGTCTGGGCGCTGGTCGGCGACGGAACGTACCTGATGATGCCGACGGAGATCGTCACGGCCGTACAGGAGGGCATCGCGATCAAGCTCCTCCTGATCCAGAACCACGGCTACGCCTCCATCGGCGGTCTGTCCGAGACGGTCGGCGGCGAGCGGTTCGGCACGGCGTACCGTTACCAGTCCGACGACGGTACCTACACGGGCGCCCCGCTGCCCGTGGACCTGGCCGCCAACGCGGCCAGCCTCGGTATGCGCGTGCTGCGCGCGAAGACCGTACGAGACCTCCGCGCCGCACTCGAAGCGGCCCGGGCGGCCGACACTCCCACATGTGTCTACGTCGAGACCGAAACGGCCGACACAGTGTCGGGCCCGCCTCCGGCGCAGGCCTGGTGGGATGTACCTGTGGCCGAGACCGCGACGCGCGCGTCCGCGGTGAAGGCCCGTGAGCTGTACGAACGGCACGTCTCAACCCGACGCCGCCATCTGTGAAAGGGAGTACTCGGTCATGACGAAGATCGTCAACCACTGGATCGGCGGCAAGACCGTCGAAGGCGCGTCGGGCAACTACGGGCCGGTCACCGACCCGGCGACCGGCGCGGTCACCACGAAGGTCGCGTTCGCCTCGGTCGACGAGGTCGACGCCGCCGTGGGCGCCGCGAAGGACGCGTTCCAGACCTGGGGCACCTCCTCGCTCGCCAAGCGCACCACGATCCTGTTCCGCTTCCGGGCGCTGCTGGAGGCGAACCGGGACGCGATCGCCGAACTGATCACCGCCGAGCACGGCAAGGTGCACTCCGACGCGCTCGGTGAGGTCGCGCGCGGTCTGGAGATCGTGGACCTGGCGTGCGGGATCACCGTGCAGCTGAAGGGCGAGCTGTCCACCGAGGTCGCCAGCCGCGTGGACGTGGCGTCGATCCGCCAGCCGCTCGGTGTCGTCGCGGGCATCACGCCGTTCAACTTCCCGGCCATGGTGCCGATGTGGATGTTCCCGATCGCCATCGCGACGGGCAACACCTTCGTGCTGAAGCCGTCCGAGAAGGACCCCTCGGCCTCGATCAAGATCGCTGAGCTGCTCGCCGAGGCCGGTCTGCCCGACGGCGTCTTCAACGTCGTGCACGGCGACAAGGTGGCCGTCGACCGGCTCCTGGAGCACCCGGACGTCAAGGCCGTCTCCTTCGTCGGCTCGACCCCGATCGCCCGCTACATCCACACCACCGCCTCCGCCAACGGCAAGCGCGTCCAGGCGCTGGGCGGTGCCAAGAACCACATGCTGGTGCTGCCGGACGCCGACCTGGACGCGGCCGCCGACGCGGCCGTCTCCGCCGCCTACGGCTCCGCGGGCGAGCGCTGCATGGCCATCTCCGCGGTCGTCGCGGTCGGCGCCGTCGGGGACACGCTGGTGGAGAAGATCCGCGAGCGCGCCGAGAAGATCAAGATCGGCCCCGGCAACGACCCGGCCTCCGAGATGGGCCCGCTCATCACGAAGGTGCACCGCGACAAGGTGGCCTCCTACGTCGAGGGTGCGGCGGCCGAGGGCTGCGAGGTCGTCCTGGACGGCACCGGGCACACGGTGAAGGGCTTCGAGGACGGCCACTGGATCGGCATCTCGCTCCTCGACAAGGTCCCCACCACCGCCAAGGCCTACCAGGACGAGATCTTCGGCCCGGTCCTGACCGTGCTGCGCGTCGACACCTACGAGGAGGGCCTGGCGCTCATCAACGCCTCCCCCTTCGGCAACGGCACCGCGATCTTCACCCGGGACGGCGGCGCCGCCCGCCGCTTCCAGCTGGAGGTCGAGGCCGGCATGGTCGGCGTGAACGTCCCGATCCCGGTCCCCGTCGGCTACCACTCCTTCGGTGGCTGGAAGGACTCGCTCTTCGGCGACCACCACATCTACGGCAACGACGGCACGCACTTCTACACCCGCGGCAAGGTCGTCACCACCCGCTGGCCCGACCCGGCCGACGCCCCCACCGGCGTGGACCTGGGCTTCCCGCGCAACCACTGAGGTTTTTTCCCGGCGGTGTCCTGCGGTTCCCGCAGGACACCGAAGCGCGGCGGTGACAGCCAGTTCCTGACGTATACGGCAACCCAATGGCTCTCTGGCTACGAAATCCGTAGCAGGAGAGCCATTGACGTGCGGGTTTCGTCGGGGTTGCATGCAGCACCATGACCGACACCCTCCGCCCCGCCGACACCGTCGTCGCCCAGGCACCGGAGCACGGCCACGCCAAGCTCAACCGCTCCATCGGCGTGGTCGGCGGCACTCTCCTCACCCTGTCGTGCGTCACCCCGGCCTCGACCCTCTTCGTGGTCGTCCCCGACCTCTTCGGCTCGCTCGGCACCGCCACCGCCCTGACGATCGCCATCGGCTCCCTCCTCTGCGTCGCCGTGGCGTTCTGCTACTCGGAGCTGGGCACCCTCGTCCCCAGCGCGGGCGGCGAGTACGCGATCGTCTCGACGCTGGCGGGACGGCTCGCGGGCTGGCTCGTCTTCGTGCTCTCCCTCCTGGTCGTCATGATCGTCCCGCCGGTGATCGCGATGGGCACGGCGGACTACCTGGCCCCGGTGATCCACCTCGACCCCTCCCTGGCGGGCGCCGGAGTCATGCTCCTGGCCACCCTCGCCGGCCTCCTCGACCTCCGCGCCAACGCGTGGATCACGGGCGTCTTCCTGGTCCTGGAGGTGATCGCGGCGGCCGTGGTGGCACTGCTCGGCTTCACCCACGCGGAACGCGGCCCGAGCAGCCTCCTGTCCCTGCAGGTGGCGGGCGCGCACGGCGGCACGGACCCGGTGACGGCCATGCTCGTCGTCTCCGGACTGGCCATCGCCCTCTTCGTCACCCAGGGCTTCTCGACCGCCGTCTACCTCTCCGAGGAACTGGAGAACCCCCGCCGCAACGTGGCCCGCACGGTCCTGGCCACCCTCGCGATCTCCACCGTGATCATCCTGGTCCCGGTGGCCGCGATCACCCTGGGCGCCTCCGACCTGACCGAACTGACCGGCGGCGACATCAGCGCCATGGTCACGGCCTGGTCCGACTCCGCGGTCGGCACCTTCGTCAGCCTGTGCGTCGCCCTCGCGATCATCAACGCCGGCATCGTCATGGTCATCCAGAACTCCCGCGTCCTGTTCGCCTCGGCACGGGACAAGGCCTGGCCGGCCCCGGTCAACCACGTCTTCTCCAAGCTCGGCCGCTTCGGCTCCCCCTGGGTCGCCACCCTCGCGGTCGGCATCCCGGGAGCGGCCCTGTGCTTCGTGAACCTGGACACGCTGTACGGCGTCACCGGCGTCTCGGTGACGGGCATGTACCTGCTCGTCGCGATCGCCGCCCTGCTGTCCCGCCGAGGCCACCACCGGCACACCCCCGCCTGGCGCATGCCCCTGTGGCCCGCGATGCCGGTCCTCCTGATCGCGGTCCTGACGTACGTCCTGACCCAGCAGGAGACGGAGTACTTGCTGTGGACGGGAGGGATCACAGCGGCGGCGACTCTGTACTGGGCGCTGTACCTCCGCCCGCGCAGGGACACGAGGTGGCTGGTCTCAATTCCGCAGGACTGATCGCCCCTTGATCGCCCCGTAGGGGCGCAAAGGGGCGCGGGGAAACTGCGCGACCAGCCACAGCGAACCCGCAGACGGCCGTGAAGAGGACGCACCACCCCCGTAGCCGTACCGCACCCGCTGTACACGACGCACCCCCATCCACCCCCAGGATGGCCCGCGGTTCAGCCCTCGGAGGGCACGTCCCCGCCCGCTTCACCCCGTACCGTTGAGACATGGATCTTCGACGCCTCCGGAGGCCACGGTGGATCGCCGCCGCGGCCTCCGTCGTCGTGCTCGCCGCCGCCGGGACCTGGACGGCCGCCGCCTCTGACGACCCGCCCCCGGTGCACCGCACGGACCAGATCATGGCGATCGACGGCGTCCGCATCGACACCTCGTACTTCACGACGAACGGCACCGGAAGGCGCCCCGCGGTCCTCTTGGGCCACGGCTTCGGCGGCAGCAAGAACGACGTACGCCAACAGGCGCAGGACCTGGCGAGAGAGGGCTACGCGGTCCTGACCTGGTCGGCGCGAGGCTTCGGCAGGTCGACGGGCAAGGTCGGCCTCAACGACCCGAAGGGTGAGGTCGCCGACGTCTCCCGGCTCATCGGCTGGCTGGCGAAGCAACCCCAGGTCCAGCTCGACAGGCCCGGCGACCCCAGGGTCGGCGTGGCGGGCGCGAGCTACGGCGGCGCGGTCTCCCTCCTCGCCGCAGGCCACGACCGGCGCGTGGACGCGATCGCCCCGTTGATCACGTACTGGAACCTCTCGGACGCCCTCTTCCCGAACGGCGTCTTCAAGAAGCTCTGGGCCGGCATCTTCGTCAACTCGGCGGGTGGTTGCGCCAAGTTCGAGCCGCAGATCTGCGCGATGTACCAGCGGGTGGCCCAGTCCGGCGTCCCGGACGCGCAGGCCGAGAAGATGCTGGAGGAGCGCTCCCCGTCGGCCGTCGCCAAGGACATCAAGGTCCCCACCCTCCTCGTGCAGGGCCAGACGGACTCCCTCTTCCCCCTGAACCAGGCCGACGCCGCCGCGAAGGCGATCCGCGCGGGCGGCGCCCCCGTCGCCGTCGACTGGATCGCGGGCGGCCATGACGGCGGTGACCTGGAGACGAGCCGGGTCCAGTCCCGCGTGACGCACTGGTTCGACCGCTATCTCAAGGACGACAAGAGCGCCGACACCGGCCCCGCCTTCCGCGTCACCCGCACCCTCGGCACCGATACCGGCGACGGCGAGACCCGCCTCACCGGCGTCACCGCCGACACCTACCCGGGGCTGGAGAGCGACGACCACAAGATCGCCCTGACCGGCCGCGAACAGGACTTCGCCAACCCGGCCGGGGCCGGCCCGCCCGCCGTCTCGGCCCTGCCGGGCCTCGGCGGTGGCGGTCTCTCCCAGCTCTCCTCCCTCGGCGTCGGCGTCTCCCTCGACTTCCCGGGCCAGTACGCCGCGTTCGAGTCGGCCCCGGTCAGGGACGACCTCCGGATCACCGGTTCGCCGACCGTCACCGTCCACGTGAAGTCGACGACCGAGGACGCGGTCCTGTTCGCCAAGGTGTACGACGTCGGCGCGAACGGCCGGCAGACGCTGCCCTCCCAACTCGTCGAGCCGATCAGGGTCGAGGGGGCCAAGGCCGGCAAGGACGTCACGATCACCCTCCCGGCGATCGACCACGACATCGAGGACGGCCACCGCCTCCGCCTGGTCCTCGCCTCCACGGACCTCGGCTACGCCTCCCCGACGGCCCCGGCGACGTACACCGTCTCCCTCAAGAGCGACCTGAACGTCCCCACCGCCCTCGGCGAGAAGACCCCCCAGGCCCCCCTGCCCGCCTGGGTGTGGTGGCTGCCGCTGTCCGGCGCCGTGCTCGCCCTGATCCTCGTGGTGACGGGCCGCCGCCGTACCACGGCCCCCGCCGCCCCCGAGTCCGAGCTGGCCGAAATCCCCCTGCAGATAACCGACTTGAGCAAGCGGTACGCCAAGTCCGCCGACCGGTACGCGGTCCGCGACCTGTCCTTCCGTGTCGAGAAGGGCCAGGTCCTCGGGCTGCTCGGCCCGAACGGCGCGGGCAAGACGACCACCCTGCGCATGCTGATGGGCCTGATCAGGCCGGACGGCGGCGAGGTCCGCGTCTTCGGCCACGCGATCGCGCCCGGCGCCCCCGTGCTCTCCCGTGTCGGCGCCTTCGTCGAGGGCGCGGGCTTCCTCCCGCACCTGTCGGGCCGGGAGAACCTGGAGCTGTACTGGCGGGCCACCGGCCGCCCGCCCGAGGACGCCCACCTGGAGGAGGCGCTGGAGATCGCCGGTCTCGGCGACGCGCTCTCCCGCGCGGTGCGCACCTACTCCCAGGGCATGCGCCAGCGCCTGGCCATCGCCCAGGCCATGCTGGGCCTGCCGGACCTGCTCATCCTCGACGAACCGACCAACGGCCTCGACCCGCCGCAGATCCGCGAGATGCGCGAGGTGATGATCCGTTACGCGGCGGCCGGACGCACGGTCATCGTCTCCAGCCACCTCCTCTCGGAGGTCGAGCAGTCCTGCACCCACCTCGTCGTCATGGACCACGGCAAGCTGGTCCAGGCGGGCCCGGTCGCCGAGATCGTCGGCTCCGGCGACACCCTCCTGGTCGGCACGGCCGTACCGGTGGAGGAGCCCCTGGCCGAGAAGGTCGCGGCCCTGCCGGGCGTGGCGTCGGCGCTCACCACCGACGACGGTCTCCTCGTACGGCTCGACACGGACGGCAGTGCGGCACGTCTGGTCGCCGACCTCGTCCGGCTGGAGGTCCCCGTGGAGTCGGTGGGCCCCCACCGCCGCCTCGAGGACGCCTTCCTCACCCTGATCGGAGACTCCGCATGAGCAGCAGCACGCTGACCGGGCGCGCGGAGGTCGCCGACGGCTACCGCGCCGGCCGTACGCTGCCGATCCGGGTCGAGCTGGTACGGCAGTTGAAGCGCCGCCGCACCCTCGTCATGTTCGGCATCCTGGTCGCCCTGCCCTTCGTCCTGCTGATCGCCTTCCAGCTGGGCGGCGGACCGGGCTCGGGCAACACCCGCGTCAACCTGATGGACACGGCGACGGTGTCCGGGGCGAACTTCGCCGCGGTGAACCTCTTCGCCTCCGCGGGCTTCCTGCTGATCGTCCCGGTCGCGCTGTTCTGCGGGGACACGGTCGCCTCGGAGGCCGGCTGGTCCTCCCTGCGCTACCTGCTGGCGGCGCCCGTACCCAGGGCCCGTCTGCTGTGGTCGAAGCTCGTCGTCGGGCTCGCTCTCAGCCTGGCCGCGATGGTCCTGCTCCCGCTGGTCGCCCTCGCGGTCGGCACGGCGGCCTACGGCTGGGGCCCGCTCCAGCTCCCCACCGGCGGCGCACTGGAACCGGGCACGGCGGCGCAACGCCTGCTGATCACGGTGGCGTACCTCTTCGTCTCCCAACTCGTCACCGCCGCCCTCGCGTTCTGGCTCTCCACCCGCACCGACGCCCCCCTCGGCGCGGTCGGCGGCGCCGTCGGCCTGACCATCGTCGGCAATGTGCTGGACCAGGTGACGGCCCTCGGCGACTGGCGCGACTTCCTCCCCGCGCACTGGCAGTACGCGTGGCTGGACGCCGTACAGCCGAAGGTGCAGTGGTCCGACATGATCCAGGGCACCTCCCTGTCGATAACGCTCGCCCTGGTGCTGTTCGCCCTGGCCTTCAGGGGTTTCGCCCGCAAGGACGTGGTCTCCTAGGTCAACGGAAGATCTCCCACCGGTCTCGACGGGCCCTCTCCGTGCCCCCTTTGAGACCCATCCGCAACGCTCCGTAGCGCACGCTCCGGCCCCCCGGCCCGTCACAGTCGCATAAGCCGACGTCAACAGGCCCAGGGGGTACGGACGATGGAGCGACAGCGGACACGACAGGTGATGCTCACCCTCGCACTGGCGGGCGGCCTGCTGCTCACCGGCTGCGGCGCGGGTGACGGAGGAAGCAAGAACAGCGCGGACGGAGCGAGGGGAGGCTCGTACGACTCGGGCTTCCCGGCCCCGGACCAGCCGCAGGGCGAGCAGGACCCCGACGAGTCCCGCGGCGACTACGTCACCCCGTCCCCGGACTACCTCTCCACCTTCGCCCTCGACGTCGACACCGCCTCCTACGGCTACGCCCGCCGCACCCTCGCCGAAGGCCGCCGCCCCGACCCCTCGACGATCCGCCCCGAGGAGTTCGTCAACAGCTTCCGCCAGGACTACGACCGCCCCGACGGCAACGGCTTCACGGTCACCGTCGACGGCGCCCGCACCAGCAAGGACGACTGGTCCCTGGTCCGCGTGGGCCTGGCCACCAGGAGCGCCGGGGAGAACGCGGACGAACGCCCGCCCGCCGCCCTCACCTTCGTCATCGACATCTCCGGCTCCATGTCCGAACCCGGCCGCCTCGACCTCGCCCAGCGGTCCCTCGACACCATGACGGAACGGCTGCGCGACGACGACTCGGTCGCCCTCGTCACCTTCAGCGACCGGGCCAGGAAGGTCCTGCCGATGACCCGCCTCGGCGGCCACCGCGACCGGATCCACGAGGCGATCGACGGCCTGGAGCCGACGTACTCCACCAACCTCGGCGCGGGCGTCGAGACCGGCTACAAGACGGCCGTCGAGGGCCTGCGCAAGGGCGCCACCAACCGGGTCGTCCTCATCTCCGACGCCCTCGCCAACGACGGTGAGACCGACCCCGACGCCATCCTCGAGCGCATCGACACCGCCCGCCGCGAGCACGGCATCACCCTCTTCGGCGTCGGTGTCGGCAGCGACTACGGCGACGCCCTCATGGAACGCCTCGCCGACAAGGGCGACGGCCACACCGTCTACGTCTCCGGCGACGACGCCGAGAAGGTCTTCTGCGAACAGCTGCCGCAGAACATCGACCTGACCGCCCGCGACGCCAAGGCCCAGGTCGCCTTCGACCCCGAGACCGTCGCCTCCTTCCGCCTCGTCGGCTACGACGACCGCCGCGTCGCCGACGACGACTTCCGCGACGACCGGGTGGACGGCGGCGAGGTCGGCCCCGGCCACACGGTCACCGCGCTCTACGCGGTCCGCACCCGCCCCGGTGCCGACGGTCACCTCGCCACGGCCACCGTCCGCTGGCAGGACCCCAGGACCCGGGCTCCGCACGAGAAGTCGGCCGGCCTTGAGACCTTCGACGACTCGCTGCGGGACGCCGGCCCCCGCTTCCAGGTCGACGCGGTGGCCGCCTACTTCGCCGACGCCCTCCGGGACACCGCCACCGACAACCGCCTTCCCGGCAGGCCGTCCATGAGTGAACTCGCCGACTGGGCAGACGAGTTGGGCGACCGGACCGAGGACAACGCGGTACGCCGACTCGCCGACTCCATCCGCCAGGCACGGCACCTCGCGGACTGACTCCGGACCCATTGACCTTTTCTTACTTGCGAGTAAGTTGACCACCCAGTCGGAGCCGACCGGGGAGCCACCATGGGCGTACGCAAGGACCTGAAGCGGGCGAAACAGCGCACCGACCTGGCGAGTCGCACCGCGGTCGAGGTCATCAGGGGCGAGGACGGTGTCGTACGGGAGGCACGGACACCGGCCCTCGCCCCGCGCCCGACGACCGGCAGCATCGCCGACCTCCCGTTCACCAACGCGGCCGAGACCCCCGACACCGTGGTGCTGCGCCGCCGGGAGACGACAGGCTGGCGTCCGGTCACCGCCCGGGAGTTCGCCGACGAAGTCACCGCCGTGGCCAAGGGGTTGATCGCCGAAGGTCTCGAACCGGGCGGCCGGGTCGCGGTGATGTCCCGCACCCGCTACGAGTGGACGGTCCTGGACTTCGCGATCTGGGCGGCCGGCGGCCAGACGGTCCCCGTCTACGCCACCTCCTCGGCCGAGCAGGTGGAGTGGATCGTCCGGGACTCCGGCGTGCGCCACTTCTTCGTGGAGACCGACGACAACCTGGCCACCGTGACCGCCGCCGACTACCCCCCGCCCGACTTCGTGCGGTACTTCCAGATCGACAGCCACGACCTGGCCGCCCTCAGGACCAAGGGGCTCGACGTCCCCGACGAGGAGGTCACCAAGCGCCGCGCCGCCCTGACCCCCGACACCATCGCCACCGTCTGCTACACCTCCGGCACCACCGGCCGCCCCAAGGGCTGCGTCCTCACCCACGCCAACCTGCACGCCGAGGCCGCCAACACCGTCGAACTGCTCCACCCCATCTTCAAGGAGGTCACCGACCAGACCGCCTCCACCCTGCTGTTCCTCCCGCTCGCCCACATCATGGGCCGCACCCTCCAGATCGCCTGTCTGATGGCCCGCATCGAGATCGGCCACTGCCCGAGCATCAAGCCCGACGAACTCCGGCCCGCGCTCAAGGAGTTCCGCCCGACCTTCCTCGTCGGCGTCCCGTACCTCTTCGAGAAGATCCACGCCACCGGCCGCGCCACCGCCGAGAAGCTGGGCCGCGCCGCCTCCTTCGACCGCGCCCACCGCATCGGCGTCCGCTTCGGCGCGGCGTACCTGGACAAATTCCTGGGCCGGGGCAAAGGGCCGGGCCCCGGCCTCTACGCCGCCTGGGGCCTGTACGACCTGCTGGTCTACCGCCGTATCCGCAAGGAACTCGGCGGCCGCACGCGCTACGCCATCAGCGGCGGCTCACCCCTGGACCGTGAGCTCAACCTGTTCTTCTCCGCCGCCGGAATCATCATCTACGAGGGCTACGGCCTCACCGAGACCAGCGCCGCCGCCACCGTCGTCCCGCCCCTCGGCCCCCGCCCCGGCACGGTCGGACAACCGGTTCCCGGCACCGCGATCCGCATCGCCGACGACGGCGAGGTCCTCATCAAGGGCGGGATCGTCTTCGGCGCCTACTGGAACAACCCCGAGGCCACCGACGCCGTCCTGAAGGACGAGTGGTTCGCCACCGGTGACCTGGGCGCCCTCGACGAGGACGGCTATCTCACCATCACCGGCCGCAAGAAGGACCTCCTCGTCACCTCCGGTGGCAAGAACGTCTCCCCGGCCGTCCTGGAGGACCGCCTGCGCAGCCGGGCTCCCGTCGGCCAGTGCCTGGTCGTCGGCGACAACCGTCCCTTCGTCGCCGCCCTGATCACCCTCGACCCCGAGGCGATGACCCACTGGCTGTCGGTGCGGGGCCTGCCCGCCGACACCCCGCACTCCGAACTCGTCGAGGACGAGCGGCTGCGCGCCGACATCCAGAAGGCCGTCGATCACGCCAACGCGGCCGTCTCCCGCGCCGAGTCGATCCGCGCCTTCCGGCTTATCGAGGGGGAGTTCACCGAGGACAACGGCATGCTCACCCCGTCCCTGAAGGTCAAGCGGAACGTGGTGACGGCGGCCTACGCGGAGGAGATCGAGGCGCTGTACCGGCGCTGACACGCCGAAGGGGCCGCCGAGATGCTCGGCGGCCCCTTCGGCCTCGACCAGGAGGCCGGGATCAGTGGCCGGACTTCTAGTCGTTGGACTCCGCGGCGGTGGACAGGATCGACACGTCCTCCAGCAGGTGGGCCAGCGCCCCGTCCCGCTTGGCCTGGGTGGAGTTCTCGGCACACTGCTGGGTCTGCTGGTCCGACAGGATCGGGACATCCTGGACGTTGACCACCTGGAGCACACCGATGGGCAGGTCGCTGACAGCGAGGCAGGGCTTGTTGAAGGAACCCTGGATCAGCGCCATCTGCGGGCTCATGTTCCCGTAGGTGCTCGAGTTGCCGAAGCTCTGCCACGCGCCGTTGCCGTTCGCCACGGTCGGCCCCTGGTCGTTGCCGATCGCGAGTGCCTGCGGGGCCGCGGCGGCGGAGGCACCTACGGCGGACGCGGCCATCGCCGCGGTGGCAACAATCTTCTTGATCACTGGCCAGTCCTTTCTGAGGAAGCCCCGTGGACCGGAGCTTTCTGGCTAACTGCGCGCCCGCGACGAGGTTTCTCCCGTTCACTCCGACGGCGGATAGCGGCCGAGAGCCCCGCCGGAACCCGGTGCCCGAGGGGCCCCAAGTCGGCAATAGGGCCAATGGAGTGAACGCCCGCAACCATTCCTCACGTGCCGGGTTGATGTGGCCGTAGGGCACTGTGTCGCTACGAGGAAAGGAACGCGAAGTGCTTAAGAAGGCAATGGCCGCCGCGGCGGCCGCCGCTTCTGTCGTGGGAATGTCGGTGGCGGCAGCTCCGACGGCGCTTGCCATCGGCAACGACAACGGGCCGACCGTGGCGAACGGTAACGGCGCCACGTCGTCGTTCGGCAATTCGGCGACCAAGGGTGACATGAGCCCCCAGCTCTCGCTGGTCCAGGGCACGCTCAACAAGCCGTGCCTCGGCCTGAGCGACACCAACGTCGGCGTTCTGCAGGTCGTCAACGTCCAGGACGTGCCGATCCTGTCGGACCAGCTGACCCAGCAGTGCTCCGACAACTCCACCCAGTCCAAGCGGGACGGCGCGCTGTCGCACGTCCTCGAGGACCTGTCGGTTCTGTCGGCCGCCACCGAGGCAACGGAAGCGGCCCACGGAGAGAAGTAGGGCGAATCCGACTGACCGGGCGGTCCGCGGCATTGTCTGCGGGCCGTCCGGGTTTTTCGCGTGGGCCTTTTCCCGTGTGGGCGACGGTGAAATGAGTGACGGCACAGGGCGATCGAGTGAATTCTCCCGCGCCACGCGTTCGGTAGTTTCTCCGTCGGCTATCCCTCGTTCTACAGGCTGCAGGTCATGACGCGAGCCGCTCCGTCTGCGCTCGCTCGGTCACACGCCGACAAAGGGGCATGACCGCAGAGAAGGGAAATCTCATGAAGAAGACCGCCGCTGTCGCCGCGGGCGTGATCATGGCCTTCGGCGTGGCCGCCCCGGCCTTCGCGGACGCCGAAGCCCAGGGTGCCGCCATCGGTTCCCCGGGTGTCCTCTCGGGCAACGTCGTCCAGATCCCCATCCACGTGCCGGTCAACGTGTGCGGGAACACGGTCAACGTCATCGGTGCGCTGAACCCGGCGTTCGGCAACGTGTGCGTGAACGACTGACCTCGTAACACCTCAGCCGTACCGGCTGTCCTGGCCGGCCTTGGACCGCTCGATTCCGTCCGGGGCCGGCTTTTCCCACTTCTACAAGCAGGAAGACAACGAGATTGCGACAGACCCTGAGTAGGGGAATGGTCGCGGCCGCCGCCGTGACAAGCATTCTGTCCCTGTGCAGCAGCAGCCCCGTCCTCGCCGACACGCGCACGAGCGGGGCCGCCACGGATTCGGCCGGCGTCCTGTCCGGCGACAGTGTGGCGGCGCCCGTCGATGTCCCCGTCAACGCCTGCGGCGACTCCGTCGACGCGGCCGCCGCGCTCAACCCGGCGTTCGGTAACTCCTGTGCCGTCGAACCGAGTTCGGGCACACACGGTACCCGTGGCGTGCCGCACGGCGACGATTCGGGTTACGGCGACGACTCCGGGCAGGAGGGGGGCGGCGGTTACGGCGACAACCCGGGGCACGAGGAGGGCGGCGGTTACGGCGACAACCCCGGGCACGAGGAGGGCGGCGGCTACGGCGACCACACGCCTCCGCCGGACGACCACCACACGCCACCTCCTGGTGGCCATCACACACCTCCGCCGGGTGGGGATCACACCCCTCCGCCGGGTGACCACACTCCGCCTCCTGGTGGGGACCACACGCCTCCGCCGGGTGACCACACTCCGCCTCCTGGTGGCGATCACACTCCGCCTCCTGGTGGGGACCACACCCCTCCGCCGGGTGACCACACGCCGCCTCCCGGTGGCGATCACACGCCTCCGCCCGGGGGCGAGCACACCCCGCCTCCCGGTGGCCACCACATGCCCCCGCCCCAGCTGCCCCACACCGGTGCCGAGGCCATGCTGGCCGCATCGGGTGCCAGCGCCGCGATGATCGTGGGCGGGGTCGTCCTGTACCGCCGGGGCCGAGCCGCCTCCCGCCGATAGTGCGCCGGGTGCCGGACAGCGAACGTCCGGCACCCGCGGCCCGGTACACGCGGCAGACCCCGGGCCGGCCCGCGTCAGCCGCGCGCGTCCGCCGGTGCCCCGCTGTGCCCCCGCCTCCCCGGCGCCGGCACCACCGCTCCCACGTCCCCGGCCCGCAGCCTGCGTCGCACCCCCCGCACCAAGGTCTCCGCCGTGTAGGCCGCCCCCTGGACGAACCGCATCGCCGGGCCGAAGCCCGGGGCGGTGATCAGGCCGGCCAGGAAGAGGCCGGGGTGGGAGGACTCGAAGGCTGAGGTCACCCGAGGTGAACCGGCCCCGGTCCTGGTGAGGCCGGTGCGCAGCTCGGGATCGAGAAGGGTCAGACGGTCACAGCCGGCCGTGAAGCCCGTGGCCGCGATGACGTGTTCGGTTTCCAGAGACGCCAGGACTCCGGGCCCCTCGGCACCTGTCCGGTGGACCACCTCCAGCCGTACCCCGTCCCCGTCCCTCACCGATCGGGCCGCCGCGACCTCGTGGCCGGGCAGTACCTCCACCGCCCCCTCGACCCGCTCCCGCACCCACCACGCGCCCGCCGGGCCGAGTGCCGTCGCGGCGACGCGGGCCCGGGTCGATTCCGGGAGGCGATGGAAGAGGCCGGGGCGTTCGGAGTAGAACCAGTTGCGCCAGCCGCAGCCCAGGCCGCTGTGCGGGGCGCGGGCCGACTGCCACCAGGGGCGTTCCCACGGCGGTGGCACGTCGTTCCAGGACAGGTGGGCGGCACGCACCAACACCCGTACCCGTGTGTCCTGTTCGGCGAGGAGGGCCGCGGTCTCCAGGGCCGCCTGGCCGCCGCCGACGACCGTCACGTCCCGGCCGCGGAAGCGGGAGAGGTCGTGGTGGTGGCTGCTGTGCGAGACGAGGGACGGGGGCAGGTCGCGCAGGGCCGGCGGGATCTCGACGAAGGGGATCACGCCGACCGCCAGGGCGACCGTACGGGCGTACACGGACTGGCCGTCCTCCGTGACCGCCTCGAAGCCGCCGGGGCAGGGGGTCACCCGGGTCACGGTGCGTTCGTCGACCTCGGGCGCGGCGTTGCGCGCGAACCACAGGCCGTACTCGGCGAACGTCTCCACCGGGATCGGCTCCCCGTGCCGGGCCGCCACCCCCCGGTCCGCGCAGTACCGGTCCAGCTGCCAACGGCCGTGCGGGTCCGAGAGGTTGGAGGCCCAGGGCTCCGACTTGAGGAACATGCCGCGGGGCATGTGGTCGCGCCAGGACGCCATGGGCCGGCCGAAGACGCGCAGTCTCAGCCCGGCGGCCGCGGCGTGGGACGCGATGGACAGGCCGTAGGGCCCGGCGCCCACCACCAGCAGGTCGTACATCAGTAACTGCTCGCCTTCTCGTCAGAGACGTCTTCGGACAGATCGCGGGACATGGCGTGGGGCAACTCGATGGTCTGGGGGGTGGGTGCCGCGTGGTGCCCGGCGGGTGCGGGGGTGTGTGCCGAGGCCCCGGCGGCCGCCCCGCGTACGCGGTCCAGCAGCCGACCCGACACATGGCGCGCCCACAGGCCCCACAGCGCCTGCCCGGGGCCCTGGTCGTCCCGGGCGTTCCAGGCCAGTTCGCGGCCGGCGGGAGGGGCGGGCCGCAGCGCGGTCAGCGGCGCGTAGTTCTCGACCACGAACTCCCGCCCCGGCAGCGGCACGCCGTCCGGCAGCGGACGATGGGTCAGGTCGAGGTGCAGGGCGCGTACGACGTCCAGCCCGGCGGAGTCGGTGAAGAGCCGGAACTGCGCTCCGGGGCGTGGGTTGAAGTCGAGCAGGTGATAGCGCCCCGTCGCGCCGCAGCGGCGGAAGTCGAGGTCGAAGATGCCGCGGTAACCCAGCTTGGCCGCCAGCCGCTCGGCGAGCAGCTGTACCTGCGCGTTGGGTGCCCAGCGACCCACCGCCGTCAGCCCGGCGCCGCGCGGCCAGGCCCGTGTCTTGACGCCGGGGCCGCCGCCGCGCACGGTCCCGGAACGGTCGGCGTATCCGTGGAAGAACCAGTCCCGGTCCGGACCCGGAGGCAGGAACGCCTGCAGCAGCAGTCGGCTGCCGGCCTCCCCGGTGCGCAGGTACAGGTCCCGCGCCTCCTGCGCCGAGCGGACCACGCTCGTGCTGCGCAGTCCGGTCCCCGGGGGCACGAGCCAGGGCCTGCTCCACTTGGCGATCACCGGGAGCCCCAGTCCCCGGGCGGCGCTCTCGGCGTGCTCGGCGCTCTCCGGGATGACCGTCTCCGGATGAGGCACGCCCGCCGCCGCGCACACCTCGGCCAGTTCCGCCTTGTCGGCGACGCGTTCGGGCAGCGTGCCCGGCTGCTGGGGCAGCAGATAGGCGGGGGCCAGTTCCTCGCGCAGCCGGCCCACCGCGATCCCGCTCGCGTCGTCCATCGGGATCAGCACGGCCGGACGCGCGACGCCGGTCGCGATCCGGCGCAGTGCGGCGGCGATGTCACCGAGGGAGGCGCCGGGCGGCGGCGGGGGGTGGATCTGGCGTACGAAACGGGATTGCCGTACCGGACTTCCGGTGGAATCCGCGACGAGATGGACGTGGACCCCCGCCCTGCCGAGTGAGCGTACGGCCCCCAGTGTTCCGTGGTGAAAGGGATTGCGGTCGATCCGCAGCAGGACGGCGGGAACTCGGGTGTCGAGCAGCAACACGGGCATTTTCCTTCGGGTGGTTTCACTCGGGCGGGCGATCGGTGCACTCGAAAGCCGTAACCACGGTGGCGTTGGTCATATTGATGTGACTGAGTGTCAGTTATCGGAGAGAAAGGAGCAGGCATGTCCTCACAGCAGCGAGGGGCCCGTTCCCGACGACTGGCGGTCACCACGGCGGCGGTCGCCGCGTCGGTCGTCCTGGCATCGGGTCCCTGTTTCGCCGCGGGGACGGCGCGGGTCGCCGATCCGCCCGCTCCGACACCCACGGTCGCCCCGCCGATCCCCGCGTCGGCGGTCACCCCGCCGGCCCCGACGATCCCGCCGGTGCCACCGGCCCCGGCCACGCCGACCTCACCGGCGAAGAGCGGTCCGGCCTTCGGCGCCTACCTCGACTATGGCCCCCGAGGCGTGGCCCGCATCGCCGAGCTCAGCCACTGGCTGGGCGGTGCCGAGCTGCGCGTCGGGCACACCTATCTGCCCGGCGACCGCTGGACCAACATCGAGGGCCGGCACGGCTTCCTCGACGTGTGGGCGGACTGGCGTACCCGGCAGGCCGACCGGATGCTGGTCCTCAACGTGCCCATGATGGAGCGCAACGAGGAGAACGTCTCCGACTCCGAGGTACGGCAGCTGCTGCGCCGGGGCGTCGCCGGGGAGTTCGACCGCCACTTCCGCGCGCTCGCCGAGCGGCTGGTCGAGCTGAAGGTGCCGGACACGGTCGTCGTCCTCGGCTGGGAGATGAACGGCACCACGTACACCCACCGCTGCGGACCCGACCCGGAGGCGTGGAAGACGTACTGGAAGCGGATCGTCACCACGATGCGCGCGGTGCCGGGCCAGAAATTCCGCTTCGACTTCGCTCCGAGCCGCGGCCGGGACGCCGTTCCCTGGACGGAGTGTTATCCCGGGGACGACACGGTCGACATCATCGGAATGGATTCGTACGACCAGCCCAGCGGACTGTCGTTCGAGCAGCAGGTGACAGAGCCGTACGGCCTCCAGGCCCAGGTGGATTTCGCGAAGGCGCACGGAAAGGCCATCTCCTATCCGGAATGGGGGCTTTTCCGCAACGGTGACAATTCCGAGTACATGCGGGCCATGCTCGCGTGGATGGACGCGCACAAGCCGCTGTACAACACGCTGACGGACTACTGTCCGCACGGTGTCTGGCAGTGCGCCGACAACCCCAGGTCCTCCCAGGTCTACCGGTCCGTGCTCTCCGGCCGCACCGAGAATCCGACCCCGGAGCCGACCAAGCCCGGCGGGACCACCACACCGACCACTCCGCCCACACCGACGACTCCGGCCGTTCCCACCGCACCGGTCACGCCCGTGCCCCCGGCCAACTGCTCGCCGCTGCAACTGGGCGACTGGGTCGAGTACTGGCTCGGCGGGAAGCTGTGCCTGCGCCTCGACTGGTGGTCGCGCAGCCGGTGAACCCCAGGCGGCGGGTCGGTCACGGCCCGTCGCCACCGCGCTCCCTCCACCGTCGCACCAGTTCCTTGCCCAGCCGCCGGGCGGCCACGTCGCACAGCGTCGCCGACAGCAGCGGGGCGGTGCGTCGCCGGGCCAGCAACAGCCGCTGGTTGACGACCGGTTCGGGGCGCCAGTGATGCTTGTAGGGCTCGTTGCCGCGCAGCAGGCTCAGCGTGCCGCGTCCGCCGGCACGGGTGTGCTCGGCGCACGCGTCCAGCAGCATCACCGCCACGTCCGCCTTGCACTCCCGCAGCCGCGGGTGGGCGCCGTAGAGATAGCCGCCCGCCAGCCGTCGCGACAGCAGCGTCAGGTCCACCGCCACCACGTCCTCGCCCAGCCGGAACTCGGTGACGACGGCGTCCCCCGTGCGCACCATCGGCCCGACCGACCGCACCAGGTGGTCGCAGAACCGTGTCCGCAGATGCTCCGACGTCACCTTCCGTCCCTGCCACTGGAGCTGGTGCAGCTCCAGCAGCCGCCGCAGCGCCGTGTCGACCTCCTCCGGCCGCACCACCTGACGCTCGACGCCGAGCGCGGTCAGCTTGCGCAGCTTGGCCCGCACCCGCTGGGCCTTCGCCGAGGGCAGCCGGGCGACCAGTTCGTCCATGGGCACGGCGGGCAGCTCCAGGCACAGCGAGTCGCTGACCCGGCGGCGCGGTCCGTGCCAGCGGTCGTAGATCCGCTCGGCCGCGCCCCCGGGCCGTACCTCACGGAAGTCGATCAGTGCGGTGCGGGCCACCGAGGCGAGCCCCTCGGTCAGCGCGGTCACCGCCTCCTCGCCGCGCTCGTCGTCCAGCAGCACGTCCCCGTAGTCGGAGATCGCCCCGCCGAGCGGCACGAGGGTCGGCACCGGACGGCGTACCCGCATCAGCGGGGCGGCGGCGACGAGTTCGCGGCCGTCGCGGACCAGCAGGAGGCGCAGCCGGCCGCGGCTGCCGTAGGACAGCCACCACGAGTGCAGCCAGGCGTGGCTCTGGAACGGGGTCGCCGCCGCGCACCTCCCGTACAACTGGTGCCAGTCCGGGGCGAGTTCGGCGAACGCGCTGTCGTCGGTGACGAGTTCGACGCTGTACTTCACAGCTGTCCGTGGACATCGGCGGCGGTGGCCGGGCTCGGCACGGACGGTGGCCGTGCGGGTTCGTCCGTGGCCCGGCGGGGCCGGACCAGCAGCACAAGGCCGCCGAGCAGACCGCCCGCGCTCGCCCCCACCAGACCCGTCACCGCCGGGGACGCCGAGGACGGCCCGCCCGGACGGGTGGCGCGGGCGAACTGCCGGAGCTCGACGTGGGTGTCGGCCCGGGAGTCGGTCGCGTGCCGGGTCAGCGCGCGCGAGACGGCGTTGGCCATGTCGACGGCGAGGTCCGGGCTCGAGGAGGTCGCCGTGATCGCCACCATCGGGGCGTCCGGCGAGGTCGCCGTCTGCACGCTCGACTCCAGCGTCCGCACCGGCACACCCGCCCACACCTGCGCGTCCCCGAGCACCGCGAGCTGCGTGGCGACCCGGCCGTAGGCCTGCGCGAAACCCAGCGCGGTCGCGGAGTCGGACTTCTCGATCGGTACGGCGACGACATAGCTGGTGGCCGTGTACGTCGGCGTCCTGACCAGGCCGTACGTGCCGCCGAGCAGACCGCCGGCGAGGACACCGGCCGCGAGCAGGGACCAGGCCGGCAGCGCCCTCACACGGGCGGGGGACGGGCGGCGGGGGCCGGTGGGATTCTCGGTCATGAGGAACTGACTCCGTGAGGTGACGAGGGCGAGGAATGGGCGGCCGCGTAGACGTCCATGAGCCGCGCGGCGCTGCGGGCGATGCTGTAGTGGTGGGCGGCGTCGGGTGCGGTGCGCGCGAGGGGGCCCTCGGCGCGGGCCGCCACCAGCGCCCGGGCGAACGCGTCGGGACCCCCGGTCACGCGGCGCGCGGCCGGCGCGGAGTGCGGGGGCAGGTCCTCGACCGCCGGACAGGCGGCGTAGCGGACCGGCAGCCCTGCGGCCAGGGCCTCCACGACGGCCAGTCCGAACGACTCCTCGGGGCACGGCGAGGCGAGCAGATCCATCGCGGAGGTGAGCGAGGGGAGGTCGGGGCCGGGGGAACCGTCGGGTACGCAGGGGCGTTCGCCGGTGAACAGGACGCGGTCCGCCACCCCGGCCGCGTGCGCGGTGCGCCGCAGGACGTGCTCCTCGGGCCCGCCGCCGACCAGCAACAGCCAGAAGTTGTCCGGGAGTTGGGCGAGGGCGTGGATGAGTACGTCGAACCGCTTGGCCGCCGTGAGCCGGCCGATGCCGCCGACGACGTACGCGGTCTCCGGAAGCCCGAGTCGTTGGCGGGTGCGCAGCCGCTGTGCCGGGTCGAAGCGGAAGCGGTCCAGGTCGATGCCGTTCGGGACGACCGCGATCCGCGGGCCGGGCACCCCCCAGCGCCTGAGCCGCTCGGCGACCGTGGGGGAGACGGCGACGGTGGCCCGGCCGAGCCGCTCGCTGGCCAGATACAGCGCCCGGACACCCGAGGTGAGGCTGCGCCCCTCCATCTGCGAGTCGCCGAGCGAGTGTTCGGTGGCCACCACCGCCCGGACGCCCGCGAGGCGCGCGGCGAGCCGGCCGTAGACGCAGGCCCGGTAGAGGTGGGTGTGCACGAGGTCGTAGCGGCCCCGGCGGATGAGCCGGACCAGCCGGGGCAGCGCGGCCAGGTCGCGGTTGCCGGCCATGCCGAGGTGTGTGACCCGCACCCCGTCCGCGACGAGCCCGTCGGCGACCGCGCCCGGGTTGGTGAGCGTCACGACCTCGCAGTCGACGGGCAAGTGGCGCAGCAGGAGCCGCAGTTGCTGCTCGGCGCCGCCGACGCCGAGGCCGGTGATGATGTGCAGGGCCCTCATGTCACAGACCTTCCACGGGACGGCGCCGCAGCCGGTGCAGCCGGTACTTGAGGAACAGGCGTACGGCGTCGTCGTTCTGTCCGACGTGGACGCGGGGGAGGGCGAGCGGCCCGGTGAGCGGGCCGGGGTCGATGGCGCAGGCGTAGCGGTACCCAGCGCTCCGTACGGCCTCGACGGTCCGCCGGTCGAGCGTGCCGTAGGGGTAGCAGAAGCCCTCCACCGGCGCCTCGAGCAGGTCCTCCAGCACGGCCCGGCTCTCGACGACCTCGGCCTTCAGCCGGAGGTCGTCCGCCGCCGTCAGGTCGATGTGCGTCAGCCCGTGCGAGCCGACCTCGATCCCCGCCCGTGCCGCCTGCCGGATGCCGTCGGCCGTCAGGAGCGGCTTGCGGGGCCCCAGCGGGTCCCAGGCGTTGTCGCCGCCGAGCCGGCCGGGCAGTACGAAGAGGGTGGCGCCGAAGTCCAGCCGGCGCAGCACGGGCAGGGCGTGGTCGACGAAGTCGGCGTAGCCGTCGTCGAAGGTGAGTCCCGCAAGGCGCCGGCCCTCGCCGCGCGCGCGTGCGGCCAGCAGTTCGGCCATGGACACACCCCGCACACCCCGCACGGCGAGCCATCTCAGCTGCCGTTCCAGCCGGTCGGGAGTGACGGTGATGCGGTACGGGTCGTCCGGGCAGTCCGTCACCGAGTGGTACATCGCCACCCAGGGAGCGGGGCCGGGGCGGGGCGCCGTACGGGTACCGGCGGAGTCAACGGCCATGCGTGAGCCTTCGGGTGAAGGTACGGGCGGCGACCCGTACGGAACGGAGGGCGGGTGCGAAGCCCCGGGCGCCCAGGGCCAGGCCGAGCAGCACGAACACGGCGGCCACGGTCGCCGCCCCCGCGAGCAGTCCCGGCAGCGGCCCCCCGGCCCGGCTCGCGACGAGCCCGCCCGCCGGCGTCGCGACCGCGGCCGCGCACACCGGCCGGCTCAGCTCCGCGAGCACCTGCCGGGTACGCACGGGGATCCCGCGCGGGACGCCCCGGTGCGTCGTCCCCATGCCGGCGAGCAGCAGCGACGCCGTCACGGTGATCCCGGCGGCGTTGGCGGCGGCGATCCCGGACACGCCCCAGGGGGCCGCCGCCCAGGCGCCGGACCACGAGGTGACGAGGATGCCCGCGGCCATCGCGCAGACCGGGTACCAGGTGGGGCGGCCCGCCGAGAAGTACGAGCGGACCAGTACGCCGACCATGGTCTGACCGAGCAGCCCGAGGGCGTACACGCGCATCACGCCCGCCGTGGCCGTCGTGTCCCGGGCGGTGAACGCGCCGCGCTGGAAGAGGAGTTCGATGATCTGCGGGGCGCACGCGATCACCGTGGCCGCACCGAGCAGCACCATGCAGGCGGCCAGCGCCAGGTCCCGCTCCACACGGGTACGGGCCCGCTCGGTGTCGCCGTCGGCCAGGGCCCGCGCGACCACCGGGAAGGTGACCGTGCACAGCATCAGCGACAGGGTCATCGGGATCTGGGCCACCTTCTGCGCGTAGTTCAGGTGCGAGATGGCCCCGGCGGGGAGAGTGGATGCGAGGAAGCGCTCGACGAGGACCTGGGACTGCCGGCACAGCGCGAAGAGCAGGATGGGGGCGACGAGCGCCAGGGTCACCGCCCGGTCCGGGGTCTCGGCGGGCTCCTCCCGGCGCACCGGGGAGTGGCGCAACTGCCGCCACACCGCGGGGAGTTGGACCGCCACCATGAGGGCACCGCCCGCCGCGACACCCACGGCGGCCGACCGCACCCCCCAGTCGCCGCCCAGCACGAACATCGCCGTGATGATGCCGGCGTTGTACGCCACGTAGATCGCGCCCGGCATCAGGAACCGCCGGTGCGCCCGCAGCGCCGCGCTGCAGTACCCGGCGAGCCCGAAGCTCAGCACACAGGTCGCGGTGAGCCGGGTGCAGTCCACGGCCAGGGCGGGGTCGGGCAGGCCCGGAGCCAGCGCCTCGACCAGGTAGGGGGCGGTGGCGACGATCAGCGCGGACGCGGCGACGAAGACCAGGGTCAGGCGGGGCAGGGTGGCGGCGACGAGGGCACGGACCGGGTCGCCGGGAACACCCCGGGCACGCCGGGCCAGGGCCAGGCTGAACGCCGGGATCAGCACGAAGGCCAGCCCGTCCTCGATGAGCAGCGTGGACGCGAACTCCGGCACGGTCCACGCCACCAGGAAGGCGTCCGTCCCGCTCCCGGCCCCGAACAACCGCGCCAACGACTGATCCCGCACCAGCCCGAGCAACGCCCCGGCGACGGACAGCGCGGCGGTGACAGCGGTGGCTTTGGCGAGGAAACGACGGGAGACGGGCGGAAGCTCGGGAACACCGTGACCCGGCCTGGCAGCGGTACGCGCCGAGGGAACGGGAAGCGGGCCGCCGACGGGGGCCTTCGTCCCGGCTCGGGACTCACCGGGGCCGGGGCGCTCGTAGGCGGGGCCGGGAGCGGAGTGGGAGCCGTGGGTGTCGGAGGCGAGGCGGGGATCCGAGCTGGAGCCGACTGCACCGGAGGCGGGGCCCGGGGCATAGTGCGAACCGAGGGACCCGGAGGTGGGGCCGGGGAAGGGGCGCCATTCGGCGGAGCGGGAGACGGGGTCGGGTTCGGAGTTGGAGCCGGGGCATCCGAAGGCGGGGCCGGAGTCGGAGCTGGAGCCGCCGCCGTCGTAGGCGGGGCCGGAGCCGGAGGGATCCGCCCCGGCCGACCCGGAGGGGCCCGTCCCGGCCGACCCGGAGGCATGAGGAGGCGTCACCGTCATCGGGTTCCGGCCTCCTCGGCCTCGTCGGCGGCACCGGCCCGCGCCGTCACGGAACCGGCCCCGGCCCGCACCGGCACGGCACCGCTGCCGACCAGCGCCCACCACGCCACCACCCCGAAGCACACCGCGGTCAGCACCGTTGAGGGGCCGCCGATGTCCGCGTACGCGAAGTCCGTCAGCTGCCACACCAGCAGCCCGCAGCCGACGAGCGCGCAGTCGAGCCCCCGCCCGGACCCGCGCGCCCGCACCAGCCCCCGCAGTCCGCACACCAGCAGCGCCAGCCAGCTGCCCGCGAGGGCGAGCAGGCCGACCAGGCCCTGTTCGGCGAGCACGAGGAGGTACATGTTGTGCGGGGACAGCAGCGGCTGCCGGCGGAAGGCCGCACCCGCGCCCTCCGTGTCACTGCCGGCGGACAGGGCCAGCGAGGCGTGCGCGTCCCGCTGTTCGGGGAAACCCTTCAACCCCACGCCCATCAGCGGCTGTTCGCGCCACATGCCGACGGCCGCCGCCCACATCGTGTACCGGTCGGTCACGGACTGGTCGGGGGCGTCGGTGACCCGCGTGATGCTGCTGATCCGCTCCTGCAGCTGCGCCGAACCGACCCCGAACCCGCCCACCAGGATCACGCCGACGGCGGCCACCACGGCCCCCACCACCAGCGCCCGCCGCAGCCCGGCCAGCACCAGCTGCACCGAGCAGGTCACGGCTGTGGCGATCCACGCACCTCGGCTGAAGGACAACGCGAGCGGCAGCAGCAGCGCGAGCGCGCACCCGGCGGCGACCGCCCGCTGCCGTGCCGACGCCCGTCCGAGCGCCAGCCCGAGCGCGCAGACCAGCCCGAAGGAGACGATGGTCGCCATCCCCATCACGTCCGCCGGCCCGAAGGTGCCGACGGCCCGGATGTCCGCCCCCTGGTAGGAGGCGCCGGTCCCGGTCGCGTACTGGTGCACGCCGATCGCGCCCTGCCACCCGGCGAGAGCCACCAACGCCCAGGCCAGCAGCCGGAAGTCACGCCGGTCCCGGACCAGCAGCAGCACGGCCGCCGGGACCACCACGAAGACCTGGAGGTAGCGGCCCATGCCGGTGAGCCCGGCCACCGGTGAGGACGCGCCCACCGCGGCGACGGCCAGAGCGGCCACCGGCAGGCCGAGCACGGCGGCCGCCGTCCGTGACAGGGGCCGCCGCCGCTCCCGCAGCAGACGGATCACGCAGTACAGCACCACCAGTCCGGAGACCGCGTCGGCCGGTCCCGCACCGCTCTCGGCGGTCGGCGACACCGGCAGCGCCAGCAGGGCGACCACGGCCACCACCGGCAGGACGGGAGAGAACTCCCGTACCCGCGGCAGGCTCAGGGCGAGACTCATGCGCGCTCAGCTCCCCGTCGGACGCACGAGCGCGGCCGCGGTGCGCAGCAGGATGCAGAAGTCCTGCCACAGCGACCAGTTGTCGATGTACGCGTTGTCGAACCGGCAGCGGTCCTCGATCGAGGTGTCACCGCGCAGGCCGTTGATCTGGGCGAGCCCGGTGATGCCGGTCCGCATCCGGTGACGGGCCGCGTAGCCGGGGTAGGTCTGGCTGAACTTCGCGACGAAGTACGGGCGTTCCGGCCGCGGACCGACCAGGCTCATGTCGCCCCGCAGGACGTTCCACAGCTGGAGCAGTTCGTCCAGCGAGGTGCGTCGTAGGAAGCGGCACAGCCACGGCATCTGGTGCTCGTTCGCCACGCTCCAGCGCGTCGCCGCCTCGTGCGCGTCCACCGGCCGGTGGGTGCGGAACTTCAGCAGCGTGAACGGCTTCCCGTCCTTGCCGATCCGCTCCTGCCGGAACACCACGCCCGGCCCGCCGCTCAGCCGCAGCGCCACCGCGCACACCAGCAGCAGCGGACTGACCAGCAACAGCAGCGCCCCGGACACGGCCACGTCCAGCGCCCGCTTCCCGGCACTGCCGCGCCGCCGCGACCCGATCACCAGACGCCGGCAGGAGAACCCGGCGAGCTGCTCCCGCATCTCGTACGACGGCGACTCCGCGTCGATCTCCCACACCGCGCAGCCCGACTCCGCGAGCGCCCGCAGCAGCGGCCCCTGCCGGGACCGTACGGACGGATGCACGGTCAGGACCTCCCGTACGCCGTTCTGGATGAGCGCCCGCTCGACCTCCTCGCCGGTCGTCAGCACGGGCAGCCCCTCACCGCCGTCGGGCTCCTCGGTCACGATCCCCACCGGCCGTACCCCGCAGCCCGGATGGCGCAGTACGGCGGCGGCCACGCGCTGCGCGGTCGCCGCGGGGCCGATGACGAGGGCGGCGCGCGGACGGACCAGCCGGGCCACGCGCTGTTGCCTGCGCACGAGGCCGCGGCCCACGCAGGCCGTCACCGACTGGAGCAGGAAGCCGACGAGCAGGGTGGTCGCCGGGAGCGCCCGGTCCGCGTCGTACGAGGCCGGCGCGGCGGCGACGAGCAGCCAGGCGACCGCGATCCTGGCGCAGACGGCGGGCAGTTCGTCGAGGACGCCGGCCACCTGACGGGGCGGATGCGGGCGCAGCAGCATCGACGCCGACACCAGCAGTGCCACGAGCAGCGGCCGCCACTGGGCGCCGCTGAACGCGAGCGTCCCCACGAGGCCGGCGACGAGGTCCGCGGTGAGCAGCGGGACCGGGGACGCGGGGCGGGCCGGGGGCCGGCGGGCGGGGAACCGGAATCCCGCTCCGGGGCCGCGCGGCGGCAGGATCGAGACGGCTGAGAATCCGAGGTCCCGGGCGTGTCCGCCGGGGGAGGGGACGGTGCTTTCCGCGGTCACGAGTGGATTGGCTCCCTGTACTCGGTGGGCGCGAGGCGCGCGGCGGGCTCGGCGTCGAGCAGGTCGCGGTACAGGCCCGCCACCGCCTCGGACGCGCGCCGCACGTCATGGGTGGACAGGACGTGACGGCGCCCCTGGTGGCCGAGCGACTCGCGCAGCGGCGGGTCGAGCAGCAGTGCGGCGACGGCGTCGGCCAGAGCCGCCGGGTTCTGCGGGGGCACCAGGCAGCGCGACGCGAGCGCGGGCGGCAGGCTCTCCCGGGCGCCGTCCACGTCCGTCATCACCACGGGCCGCCCGCAGGCCATCGCCTCCAGCGGGGCGAGCGCCATGCCCTCCCAGCGCGACGGCAGGACGACCAGATCGGCGGCCCGGTACCAGGGCACGGCATCGGCGACGGCCCCCGCGAAGCGCACGGACTCCGGGGCCCGTGCGCGCAGCACGTCTCGTTCCGGTCCGTCCCCCACCAGCACGAGCCGGGCGCCCGGCACCCGTCGCAGCACCGCGTCCCACGCCCGCAGCAGGACGTCCTGCCCCTTCTGCCGGCACAGCCGCCCCACGCACACCACGAGCGGCGCCGCCGGATCGACCCCGGGAAGAAGCCTTGCCCGTACGGTGTCCGCCGCGGCGGGACGGAAGCGGTCGGTGTCGATCCCGTTGGGGATCACGCTCCACCGTCCCGCGATCCCGGCCCGCAGCCCGGTCCGGCGCTCCGCCTCGCTGACGCACACGGTCCGCGCGGACCAGCGCGCTGCACGCCGTTCCCAGCCGAGCGCGAGGGCGGCGGTCACGCCGCCGACCGCCTCGAACGACCAGGCGTGCGGCTGGAACACGGTCGGGATCCGTCCCCGCACGGCGATCCGCCCGGCCAGTCCGGCCTTCGCGCTGTGCGCGTGCACCAGATCCGGCCGCACCTCCTCGATCACCCGGGCGAGCCGCCGTACCTCGCCGACGAGTGCGGGCCCCGGGGAGCGCGTCGCCTCCCACCGCCGTACATCCGCGCCCAGGTCCCGCAGGCCCGCGGTGAGGGGAGCCTCCGGGCAGGCGACCGTGACGTGCAGGCCGACGGCGACCTGGGCCCGCACCAGGTCCGTCACCACCCGGGCGACCCCGCCGTCCACGGGTTGCGTGAGGTGCAGGACCCGCGGCCTGGGGTCGGTTGCTGACTGCTGCATTGCGGGGTTTCCTCGCTCACGGACGGGCTCGGGACGGGCCGGAACGCGCCTACTGCCGGGCATCGACGACGACGAAGAGCGCACCGGCCCACGCCGCGTCCCGGTGGGAAACGAGCCGGAAGGCCAGGTGGTCACCGCCGCGCCACAGAGCGTTTCCGAGTTCGAACACGTCCGAGTCGTAACCGAGGGTGTGCGCGTAGGAGGGCACACGCTCCGGCGCGGACGCCCCCGCCTCGGAGATCGTCGAGTTCAGTACGTCGTCACGGGGGTCGGCGGGACCGGAGAGCACGGTGTTCGAACCGCGGCCGGCCGAAACGGTGAACGAATCACCCGTACGGCCGCGGTCGCCGTCGTACACGACGACCCCCACCCGGCCGGTGCCGTTCCTCGCCAGGCGCAGCCCGCCCACGCGGATCTCCTGGGCGGTGCGGGCGTTCAGGGCGTCGAAGCCGTCCCAGACGGCGAGGTGCCGCAGCGGCTGGTCCGGGTTCTCGTAGGCCACCATCAGCGTCCAGCCGCCCCACGCCCCGGCCGTCGACCTGCCCATCGCCACATTGACCTGCGCCACCGTGTACAGGCCCGAACCGCTGTCCCGGACCAGCTTCGTGACGTCCGCCGAGGCATGGAAGGCGTCCACGCCGTGCGTCACCCGGTGGCCCACCACGGTGTCCGCGAGCAGGGCCTTGTACTCGCCGCCCGGCTCGGCGATCAGCACCCGCCCGTTGTCCTTCGGCGGCTTCTGCTCGCCCACCCGCAGATTGCCGCCCCAGTACAGCCGCGCGTACGTCACCCGCGAGCCCTGGGGCAGCCGGACCTCGGCGCGGGAGGAGTTGTAGGTGTTGGGGTCGCGGTCCACGTCGACGTAGAACATGTCGAAGTCGCCGTTGACCCCCTTCCCGCCCGCGCGTACGGCCGGGCAGGCGGATGCGGCCCGCGGGCCGGAGGCACGGCAGCTGATGGACGTGTTGGCCGCGCGGACGATGCCGCCGTGCTGGGTCGCGCGGTACCGCTCCGTGAAGGGGAGCCGCTGCGCCTGCGCGGTCGGCGGGGCGGGCGGGGCGGGCGTCACCGCTTCGGCGCGGACCGGCGCGCACGGGGCCGCCAGGGAGAGCACGCCCGCCATCGCGCGGCGCAGCAGTGGACCCGGGGAATTACGCATGACCGGCGGTGCCCTTTCGGGAAAGTACGGCGCCCCGTGCGTGCGACGTGCTGTCTGTGGGGGCGTCGGGAGGTCCGCAACTCTAGCCGCGATTCGGACTATTTCTGGCATATGCGTCAACTGTGTCGGAAACGCATGTCCGAGGTTTCCGTAGATCACCCCATTGGCGGCACAACCCGCGCGGGCGCCGCGCGTTGACACAACGCCGGGCATCCCGCCCGGGTGTGTTGTGTCAACCCCCCAAGGAGCAACTCTCCATGTCGCGTATCGCGAAGGGCCTGGCCCTGACCTCCGTTGCCGCCGCGGCCGTCGCCGGTGGTGCGGGCATCGCCGCCGCCGACAGTGGCGCGCAGGCCGCCGCCGCCCACTCCCCGGGCGTGCTGTCGGGCAACGTCGTCCAGGTCCCGGTTCACGTTCCGGTCAACGTCTGCGGCAACACCGTCGACGTCATCGCCCTGCTGAACCCGGCGTTCGGCAACCAGTGCGTGAACGACTGACGTTCACACGTCACGCCTCGACCGGCCGCCCTCCCGTGTTCCTGCGTGGGAGAGCGGCCGGTCTGCGCTGCCCCGAACGGGGGACGCGGGGCGATCGACCGGTTGCGGGGCACGGGGCGTGAATTCACGGTGGGCACAGATCCGATGCTCGTCGAAAGGAACACCCATGCGTGGTCTGCCCGCACGGCGTATCGCGTCCACCGCACTCTGCGCCGCCCTCCTGGTCGCCGTCGCAGGTCCGGCCGCCGTCGCGGGTCCGGCCCGGGAGCACACCCGTGCGGCGTCCCGTGTGCCCCTCCCCGACGCGGAGACGCTCCTCGCCCAGGTCAAGGGCCTGAGTGACCTCGGCGGCGTCCTCACGCCGGTCACCGACCTGCTGAACTCCGTGCTCAAGGCCGACAACGGCCAACTCCCCGCCGACGAGGCGACCAGGCTCGGCACCGCCGTGAAGGACGCCATCGCCAAGGTCACCCCTACAGCGCCGACGACGCTGGCCGCGCCGCAGAAGGCGATCGACGAGCTGATCAAGGCGGTGACCTCGGGCGACGCCGCTCAGGTGGCCACGGCGGTCACCCACTCGGTGACGAGTCTCGTCAACACCGTCGCCGCGACGCTGCCGGGCGGCAAGCTGCCCGCACCGAGCCTGCCGAGCCTGCCGACGCCCGGCCTGTCGAGCTAGGCCCGCCGCCTCTCGTACGCGCTGAACGGTCCAGTCGGCGGGATTTCATATGAGGACTCATAGGAGGAGTTTCCGCTCCGGTCGCAACTCGTTGGGCACGGCGTCAGAATTCCCTCTGGCGACATGAGTTGCCGAAGAAAGGAACACGATGAAGTCCCTGAAGGCCGCTGCTGTCGTTGCCGGTTCCCTGGTCCTCGCCGGTGCCGCAGCGCCCGCGTTCGCCTACAACAGCGCCGACCTCACGCCCACCAGCCTCAACGGCGCCGTGAACGCGCTCACCAGGGGTCCCATCGACGTGATGCCCCTGCAGCACCAGTCGAACGCGCTCGACACCGAGAACAAGGACTCCGTGCTCAACCCCGTGAAGGGTGCGACCCGGGACCTGAACAACGACGGCGGAATTGTCGGCGTTCTTCCCGTGGGCGGCTGAATCCGCTTTTCCCGGCACCGCAGCAATCCGGGAAAAGGGCCGATTCCGTGGTGGCGTCCAGGGCCACGGGATCGGCCCTTCGCTGTTCGAGTCCGTCCCTCGTTCGTGTGGACGGACGGCGGCCCGTCGCCCGCTCGGGTGAGAACGCGGCCGGCGGCCCTCCGGAGCGTCGCTATGGTCGCCCGGTGACCTCAACCTCCAGCGAAACCCGGCCCTTGCGCTCCGCCGACCTGGGCACCGTCGTCGTACTTCCCTGGAGCGGGGAGAACGCCGACGGCATCGACATCCCCCACCTCCTGGTCTGCTCCGTCGGGAACGCCGAGGGCGGTCCGGAGGCGACGTCCGCCGCGGTCGAGCGGCTGCTGACGGACAACGGCCTGCCAGTCGGACGGGAGCTGGTCGACGGCATCGCCAGGCCCAGTCTCCCGGTCGGGCTGCTCGTCGTCGCGGGCCAGGCCGTCCTCACCATGCCGCGGCTCAACGTCCAGTGCACCGTGCCGCCGGAGTGGCTGGAGGCGGTCGAGGCGCGCGGGTTCGCCTACCTGATCTTCACCACCCGCGCCTGGACCGAGGCCGAGCCGGGCGAGTCCGTCGATCCGGAGGCGCTCGCCGAGTTCGTCAACGCCGACGAGACCCTGGACGCCGCCGCGCACATCGTGCTGCCGGCCCGCAGCCTGCGCGCCTGACGCCGTGGCCGGCCCGGGGCAGCACCCGCGAGCACCCGTGGGCGCGGGCCGTGCCTTCGCCCTGCTGCTGGTGATCACGGGGGCGGCCGGGCTGCTGGCCTCCTGGGTGATCACGCTCGACAAGTTGAAGCTGCTCGAGGACCCGGACTTCACCCCCGGGTGCAGCCTCAACCCGGTGGTGTCCTGCGGCAGCGTGATGGAGAGCGACCAGGCCTCGGCCTTCGGGTTCCCCAACCCGATGCTGGGCCTGGTCGCCTACGGCGTCGTGATCTGCGTCGGCGTGAGCCTGCTCGCGGGCGCCCGCCTGCCCCGCTGGTACTGGCTGCTCTTCGGCACCGGCTGCCTGTTCGGCGTCGGGTTCGTGTCGTGGCTGCAGTTCCAGTCGCTGTACCGGATCAACGCGCTGTGCCTGTGGTGCTGTCTGGCGTGGGCCGCCACGATCCTGCTGTTCTGGTACGTCGCCTCGCACGCCGTACGCCATCGGTTCCTGCCCGCGCCCGCCCCGCTCAGGACGTTCCTCGACGAGTTCACCTGGGTGCCCCCGGTGCTGCACATCGGGATCGTCGGCATGCTGGTCCTGACCCGCTGGTGGGACTTCTGGACGAGCTGACCGGCGCTGTCGGTTCGTCGTACTACTGCGGCACCCGGGGGATTCTTGCGCTGGTGACCGCCCCAGGATCGTTACGCGATAAGGACGTTGAGCCCCCGAACCCTGAAAGGGACCGCACCTGTCATGAAGTCGACCCCCCGAACCCTTGCCGCCGTCGTCACCGGCGTCGCGGCCGCCATGGGCTCTGCCGCCGCGCCCGCCGTCGCGGTCGGCACGGTCCCCGTCCCGGTGCCGCTGGAAGCCGCGGAGAAGACCCTCCACATGGAGCTGCCCAGCCTGAGCGGCGAGATCCCGCTGCCGAAGCCGGGCAAGCCGGACGGACCGCAGTTCGTCGAGGGCCGGCTCCTCCCCGCGCGGACCCTGCCGCAGCTGCCGATCACCGGCGGCCTGCCCGGCGCGGGCATGCGCGCGCCCGTGCCCCACGTCCTCGGAACCGGCTTCGACCACGCCGATGTCGGCGTACCCGCCTCCGACCTGCGCACCCTGTCGCCCGGCCTGAGCGTGGACGCCCCGCTGACGCGGCCGAACCCCGACCACATGGGCCTGCCCGACACGAAGCTCCCGGAGGCAGGCATCCTCGCCCCGGTCCTGCAGACGGCGCCCGGCGCGGACCTGGGCACGGGACCGGGCCTGTAGGACCGCACCCACGCGGCGAACTCGGCACAGGGGCCCGGAGGCCGGGCAGTGGCACCCGGGCCCGCAGGCTCCCCGGGACCACCCGGACCGCGGGAGTGACCACAGGGGCCCTCGGGCGGTTACGGCTGTGTACATCGGAACCGGACGAGGAGTGCACGATGGTCGTCAGCGTCGGTGGGGTAGTGGCGAGCGCCGAAACAGGGGCGGTGAGACCCGGGCCGGTGCGCACCGCGCGACGGGACGCGCTGCGCGGGCTGCTCGTCACGGCCGTGGCGCTGGCGCTGGCCCCCGTCGTCGCGGCCTCCCGGCCGGTGCGCCGGTCCGCGCGATCAGGGGACCCGGCCGACCAGTTCGACGAGACCCATCGCGGCCGGCGCATCCGCGGCTCGCGGATGATCGCCGCCGGACACCCCGTCGACGCCGCCCCGTGGCACGTCACCGTGGACGGCCGACCGCTGCACCTCATGCGCCGCGCCGACGGCAGCTGGCTGAGCATGGTCGACCACTACCGCTCGTACCCGACCCCTCTGGAGGCGGCCCGCGCGGCCGTCGACGAACTGGGGCCGGGACAGCGGCTGCGCGACACGACCACGGCCGACCACGCGCACATGGGGGGACACCATGGTGTACACGCGTAAGGACGTCAGCACGCTGACCGCCGCCGAGAAGCGGCGGTTCGTGCAGGCGATGCTGGAGCTCAAACGGCGCGGCGAGTACGACGAGTTCGTGCGCACCCACATCCAGTACTACGTCTCCGACGGCGAGGGCGGCCTGCGGACGGCCCACATGGCGCCCTCCTTCCTGCCCTGGCACCGCCGCTTCCTGCTGGACCTGGAGCGGGCGCTGCGCCGGGTGGACTCGTCGGTGACGGTGCCGTACTGGGACTGGACCCGGGACCGTACGACGACGTCCGCGCCCTGGACCAAGGACCTCCTCGGCGGCAACGGGCGGCGCTCGGACCGCCAGGTGATGACCGGGCCGTTCGCCTACGCGAGCGGCAACTGGACCCTCACGGAGGGCGTCACCGACGCGGAGTTCCTCACCCGGGACCTCGGGCGCGCCGCCGCTCCCCTCGCGCTGCCGACCAGGAGCGAGCTGGAGGGAGCGCTCGCCGACCCCGTCTACGACGTCTCGCCCTGGAACTCGACGGTCACCAAGGGCTTCCGCAACAAGCTGGAAGGGTGGGGAAGCGGCCGGGGCAGTGCCGCCTGGCGCAACCACAACCGGGTGCACCGCTGGGTCGGCGGTGCCATGGTCGGCGGCGCGTCCGTCAACGACCCCGTCTTCTGGATGCACCACGCCTTCATCGACCTGTGCTGGTACCGCTGGCAGCGGCGGCACGGCGGCGCCCGCTATCTGCCCGCGAGGCCGCCCGGCCCGGCGAGCGACCAGTACGAGCGGGTGGTGGCACGGCACGAGAAGCTGCCGCCGTGGGACGTGACGCCGGATCAGCTGGAGGACGTCAGCGGGATCTACCGGTACGCCTGAGTGCCGCGACCCCGCGACCCCGCGGCCCCGTCTGCGGTGCCCTGGGACCCTGGGGTCGGACAGGGGACCGGACATGGGACCGGACAGGGGAAGAGCCCCGGCGCTCGAGGTGCCGGGGCTCTTGTGCCGCGTACGGACGATCAGCCGCCGTAGCTGCTGTGCCCACCCGGGCCCGGGTTGCCCTTGTGGCTGTCGCCGCCACTGATGTTGGCGCAGGTGTTGCCGAAGGCCGGGTTCAGCAGACCGACCACGTTGACGGTGTTACCGCACACGTTGACCGGGATGTGGATCGGGACCTGAACGACGTTGCCGGACAGGACGCCGGGCGAGCCGATGGCCGCGCCGTCGGCAGTGGCGTCCGCCAGGGCCAGGCCGGCGCCGCCGATGACCACGGCACCGGTGCCGAGGACGACACCCGCTGCCTTCGCGATGCGAGACATCACGTTCTCCTTCTGATCGGTGAGTGCGGCGGCAGGACGAGCCGTCGCACTTCCCCTTCAACGCGAAGGTTCACTCCTGGTAACGGCGTTCTTGCGCGGATCACCCTTCTTGAGGCGGAGAGCCGGCTGTCGCACCTCTCAGGGGAGCCGCCGTACGGGTGCACCCGCCAGGTAGGCCTCGATGTTCTCGACGGCCTGGCCGTAGTAGGTCGCGTAGTTGGCCCGCGAGACATAGCCCAGGTGCGGGGTGGCGAGCAGGCGCGGGGCTGTGCGCATCGGGTGGTCGGCGGGCAGGGGCTCGGTGTCGAAGACGTCGACGCCCGCCCCGGCGATCCGGCCCTCGTGCAGGGCGGCCAGGAGCGCGTCCTGGTCGACGATCGCCGCGCGCGAGGTGTTGACCAGGTAGGCGGTGGGCTTGAGCAGGGCGAGTTCGGCGGGACCGAGCAGGCCTCGGGTGCGGTCGCCGAGAGCGAGGTGGACGGAGACGAAGTCGCTCTCGGCCAGCAGCTGTTCCTTGGAGCCGGCCAGCCGCACGCCCACCTCGTCGGCCCGCTCCCGGGTGAGGTTCTGGCTCCAGGCGCTGACTTCCATTCCGAAGGCGAGCCCCACCTGCGCCACCCGGCCACCGATCTTCCCGAGGCCGAGCAGTCCGAGCCGGCGGCCGTGCAGGTCGGCGCCGACGGTGGACTGCCAGGGGCCGTTGGCACGCAGGGCGTTGCTCTCCTCGACGATCCCGCGGGCCAGGCCCAGCAGCAGCGCCCAGGTCAGCTCGACCGGCGGGGTGGACGAACTCGCCGTACCGCAGACGGTGACGCCGTGCGCCTCGGCGGCCGCGTAGTCGATGACGGAGTTGCGCATGCCGGAGGCTATGAGCAGTTTCAGCCGGGGCAGGCGGGCGATGAGGGAGGCCGGGAAGGGGACGCGCTCGCGCAGGGTGACCACGATGTCGGCATCGGCGAGAGCGGCGGCCAGGGCGTCCTCGTCGGCGAAGTGGCCGGCGTGGGAGACGACGTCGACCCGGTCCGCGAGCGGTGACCAGTCGGCGGACTCGGTCGCCGCCCGCTGGAAGTCGTCGAGCACGGCACAGCGCAGACGCATGTCGGTCCTTCCCCCTGCTTGATCCGGTGCCTGGTCCGGTGCCTGGTCCGGTCGGGGTGATCGACTCTACGCCGCCGCACTGTCAGGGCCGTGCTGTCAGTAGTGGTCGCGCATGATCTCGGTCGCCCAGGCGGGCTGGTCCGTGGGGCCCTGCGGGCCGAACTCGGCCAGGTAGGGCTTGATGCCGAGGACCGGGGTGCCGTCGACGGCGTCCAGGCCCTGGACATGGATGTCGAGGCCGTCGGTGCGCGGCAGCCGGCAGCGGGAGACGCCGATGCGGTGGGGACGGTTCTTGCCGCGCTGGGCGAAGACGCCGACCAGCGGCCAGTCGGTGTGGCCGCGCGGATGGCGTGCGCCGGTCTAGATCCGCTCCACCGGCACGCGGTCGAAGTGGTGGACGATCTCCAGGTGTGAGAAGCCGTCCAGCCCGGCGAGCGCCTCGGTCCCGAAGCGGTCCGCGTCCAGCCGTACGACGGCGGTCTCCTTGTTCCGGACGCACGTGCCCCTTTCCTTGCTGGACCCGCGCTCGCACCACCCCGGGGCGCCTGGCCACAACCGCCGCACGCGGCGGACATGAAAAAACCCTCTGCCCGAACCGCGTGGTCAGAAGGTGTTTGCGCCCCCGGCAGGACTCGAACCTGCGGCCAAGCGCTTAGAAGGCGCCTGGTCCTTGCAGTGCAGCGCCGTCCTGACCAGCTGCGTTGTCCGCGGAGGCCCCTACCGGCTTCGAACTTCGACACGCATTCGACTGTGGAGGCCGGTGAGACGCGCTTCACTGGTCTCGTGGAACTCGTTGAGCGACCGATCAAGTGGGACCAGCAGAAGCACGCTGCTGGCACGGAGTCTCATGCACAACGCTGCGCCTGGGGCGCTCCTTGTAGCCGTAAGGCGAGTTGGAGCGTTCACGTGCAGGACAAGGGTGGAGACAGCTGGTGGGCTGTCTGCGAAGAACACCGTGGCTCCTCAGTGGTCTTGAACGCTAGGCGTCCTGCTGAGTAGCACACGGCTCCGGAGGCCGCCGCCGGATCACCGGTTTCGGCAGGTCAGCGGCGGCGGCTGCCGCTTCGCGCACTCTGCTCGTCCACAAATAGGCCACAGTACGCCGTGGGGTGGTCGATGTGGCCTCGGATCCCGCAGATTCTCAAGATCGCCCCCGTGGCAGACGTGACTCGTGTTAGTCATGCTGCGTGAGGCATACGTACAGGAACGACCAACCCCCAACCGACCTGCCAGCAGCTGCCTTCGTTGCCTTGACGCAGTCGCTGTTTGACAGGCAGGGCATACCTATCCCCTTCACGCTACGTGGGAAGGGCGAGACGCAAGATGACCCCTTCGACGAGCACATCGCTGACGTGTTGGAGCGGACCCTCCCGCCAGAGCTGCGTGTCCTCCGCGCTGGAAAGCCACTTGTCAACCCAGACATTGTGCTCGCGCGGCCAGAGGAGTATCGGCTACTAGCAAATGGGGGAGAAGACTTCGATACAAGGTCGATTGTCGCTATCGAGGTTAAGAAGATCTCCCCGGATAAAGCGACCGGCTTGCCGGCGCGTGGTTCCGGGATGGATTACAACAGCACACCTCCTTGTGAAACCGTGCGTCTGTACTCGGAGCGCAACGAGGAGATCCTGGTCCCCTCCTTCTATCTCTTCGCGTTGCTCGGCCAGGCGCACGATACGCAACAGGTCTACGTCGAAAGTATGGCCTTGGTTGCAGGAGCTGCACTAAGCAAAGACACCGATCTGTACGATCGAATCACTGGCAGACGTAAGAAGGCGATTGGTCTGGGCACATATGGTGATGGCGCGGACCGGCAACGCCCTATGCTCGTCTTTGCCAATCCTCTGGGTTGGTCATGGATGCAAAAGCAAGCAACGCTCATCAGCGAGAGGGAAGATCTTCACGAAGAGTTTCCAGATCTTGCTTACGTTCGCTCCATCACCCGTTCGTGGAAACCCGTAGAAGGTCTGCAACCCAGGAAGGAACGATTCCACTGCTACCGTGTCGCGGCTTTGGATTCAAGAGTGGAGGATCCTGTCGAGGACCCATTCCCGACTCCCAAAAAGCGAACTGAGGAAACCGCTCAGCGGGGCAGATTTAAGATCGACCTGCTTCGCGACTCGATTTTTTAGGTTCCACGTTAAGCTCAGTGGCGGCCTTGAAGACTTCCCTTTCAGCATCGATCGAGAGCTCTTCAAGGCTCGCAGTGCAATCGGGCAGCGTGTGAAGTGCTAGGACGGAGCCCCTAATAACTGACTCTACGTCGGCATAGCCGACAGTGATTCCCGCGTCAAGGCACTCACGCAAGGCAGTGACAGCCCTCTTTCGAACTGCACTGGCCGTCGTGGGCAGGGCAGAGGTGACCTGATCAGCTTGCCGACAAACAACGATCGAGTCCAGGTTTGATGGATTGGCAGCACTGGACTTGATGGTGCTTGTGCTCATCTCTGCCTTGACCGGCTGAACCGCCGTAACTACCAGCCCGGCGGTTTCCAGGGCCTTGACCAATTCAATCCATCCAGCAATCCGCGCTTGGTGAAAAGTGAAGGCTAGGATACCGCTCGGCTTGAGAATGCGCGCACACTCCTTCCAAACGGCCGCGATAGCGTGTCCAAATTCGCCAGGGTCCGCAGACTGAACTTCTTCCGTGTGCCGGGTGGTTCCAACATCAGTTGGGTAATCATCGAACGGTTGAATCTGACGGAGCCATGCATGGAAGAAGTCGGCAAGCTCACTGTAGTGAACATTGTCCATGAATGGCGGGTCGGTGATCACCAAATCGACGGAGTTGTTCGGCAGATCGAAGGAGGCCGAAGACCCACACTGCACATATGCACTGGAGCGCTGATGCTGAAGGTCTTCTGCGCTGCCAAGCTGAAGCGACAAAGGCACGGAAAGATTAAATGCCCGTTCCGGCTTTCCATCGACGGGAACGAGGTCATGCGGTTGCTGCTTATATTCCCATGCGCGAAGGATCCGAGATTTATATAGCGTAGAGAAAGACCCAGAGGAAACGGGTGTCCCCCAAGGATGCGCTTCCAAAGGCGTACGCTCGGGCTTCAGCACGTGGTTAGAAAACATATGACGTACTGCTCCCGTACCTTCACCCTTGAAGGAGCAGAAAAGGTTGTTGAACTCCAGCACTCCCGAGAAGAGCGTCGCCAATGCTTCCCGTTCCGGACTGGAATCGAGGTCCCGAATAGCAGATCCGAGCAAGCCCATACTGTACAGCTGACGGGCGTTAAAGAAATGCTTCCACTCTCTGTAGTTCCAGCGAATTGCCTGACGAGTGTTGTAACCGTCATCAAGCGTACCGGCCGGCAGGACGAGATGTTCAGCTTGCTCTGCGAGGAGCCTCACGGCCTTCTCGTACAGTGCAATGTCGAATTCATCAATCGGTTCGTACAGGCGCGTGCCGTCATTTGAGAGCACTTGCTTTGCGTACATACGCATTTTCGGCGGCTGATCGCCGAGTGAGTCAAGAACCTTGGTTTCGTGGCCCTGCTGGCACGTCATCACCGCACGGTTGACTGGACCTGTCAGGCTTGACACTTGCCGGCAGGACCCACACTCGATCTGCTTATCCTCAACGACGTTTACAATTTCGACCGCATGGCAGTGAGGACAAATAGCCTTGCTGTTAGGGTACTTCTTTGGATACGCGTGCTGTGCGAAGACATATCGGCTGAACAGCTCGACTGGAGGTGAGCTGGGCGGGCAGTGCGGGCACTGCGCCAGAGCAACCCAAAAGTAATAGAGGACCGTACGCCCGTGCTTGTCGCGATGGAGCTCGTCGATGTCACGACGGACTCGGGCTTCAACCTGCTTGTAGACGCTTTCCAGTCGCGCCAGATCCCACTGAGCCAACGCTTGCCGCTGCACCAGGGTGGCTACCGGGTTAATATCTCGGCCAACCACTTTTGCGCCTAGCTTGGCGGCTTCCGCTAGCGTCGTCCCGGAGCCGGCGAAGGGGTCGCATACGACGAGATCTTCGAGTCGCAAGGCGTTGCTGTAACACTCGACGGCGTCTTGCTCGCTCTCTGCCACAGCGGCCGCGAGGATCCCTCGAAATACCGAACCCAGCCTTTGTGCCCACCATTTGTGCGTGTGTGTCGCTGGGCGGTGTACTTCCTTGCGCCAAGACTCCCGTTCAGCTGCGGCGGACACCAGCCCTGCAGGGAAGGCTGTCTCCAGCGCAGACACCGGTGGCACCGCGTTCCTTGAGATCTGCGCCGGCTCCGCATTGCCCGTGCTGAACATGCTCTCTTGCTCGAAGATCGTCACTTACTCCTCCAGGATCGCTCTAAGTATCTACCGTCGCCGTGCGTCCTGGAACCCGCCCTGGCAGGGTGGTGCAAGAAGGCTGATGACTGCACGATCTGTCGGCTACATGACCGCAGAACACGCTCTGAAGCTGACACAAGCAGCTCGGTGCGTCTGCTGCGGTGGGGTGCATCGAGGCCAGTGCTGCTAGCCAATGACTGGCAGCCGGCGAAGACGACGTCGTCTGGGCATGTAACGAAAACTATTGTAGTGCTCTGAAATCATCATCGTACAAAATTTCTGCGACTTCGAGTGGAATAGTCGAGATTTTTCCGCCAAATTTAACCGGCGGATCAACTGTAAGGCCCACTACCCCTTCCTTATCGCGCATTGACTCCCGCAAAACTGAATCAGTGGAGACTGAGTCGTCTTGAAGAGAGGTGATTTTTGCGGCTCGAAGGCGCTGAGTGCTCCTTTCAAACCCGAACAATACCTCTCCTACGGACAGTTCTACAGAACTCAGTTCGATAAGGTGGGCCTTAGGTTGCTCGTAATATTTCGTAACGTACCCCACGTCTAGGGAGCTGATGGAATTGAATGTTGATTTCCGAAGCTCATCGAAAAGGGCGGCAACCAGCCACTTCAAAACGTTGGCAACTCCCGACAAAACGTCCGGCTCAAGCAAGTCAGGGTAGTCGCCATGCGAGATCTCGTTTCTTCTGTTGACAAGATCCAGAAGTAGACTGTCCAGATCAGCGTAAATCCCATTGAGGATGCCATTCTCGAAAGCATCGAGATCCAATGCCTTGGTGATGGCGTCTAGTGATACATTGACGCGGCCGAAAATCTCGGACAGGATGCCAATTTTTAGATTATTGTCATGGTAGCTGAGCGCGGTGCCACTTATCTTGAATTCTGTTCCGCCGTCCAAACAGGAGGCGAGGCATCTGACCATGTGGTCTGTGTCATCGCGACTCAGCCGACCTCCGCTGTCACGATTCAGGAGCCTACGGGCTTGCTCGTCGTGAGCTTTACGAAGCGCTTCAGGCACTTTCTCGTATTCCGTAAATAGGATGTTCGTGAAACTTGCGTACTTCTTTACGATGTCATCTACGAACTGCTCCAGTGCCCCGTACATGTTGATGACGGTTCCGGAGTATATCATCCGCCGCCATTCGGCACTGCGTGCGGAGGATACGGTTTCCGGCATAGTGCGCAGGTTTTGGTCGAAGTGAAGCACGGAAAGGACTTCATCGAACCGAGCTACGGCGGATCTCAGGACGGTGTGCATGACTGCACCTCAAGCCAGGTGAGAGTCGAGGAACCCGAGGTAGAGCCGATTTCGCTCTTCTAGATCCCTAGAGTTAACTTTCCGTCCGTCGATTCGATCGCCGTTTTCCTGATAGAACCGTGGAAGATCAGCTTGAATCTCGGCGCTTTTTTCTGTGAGGGCTTCTGCAGCAGAAAGCCGCTGGCTGAATGCGAGCATAAGCGGCTCGTAAGCCACTACTGCTGGCTCTTCAATCCACTGCCATGCGCCTTTACGGTGGCGATAGAGCCAAAATGCCTGTTCGCCCAAGACCTGCTCAACTAGATCAGCAGTCCGTATGAAGAGGAGGCGTAGTTCTTCGATGAGCTCTTCACTGTAACGGTTTGCGGCCCCAAGATATGAGTCAAGGTATCCTCGTAGATTACGGCGATGCCCGACTCCACCAGCCAAGCGTTGACGGTACGCGAAGAAGCGCAGGACCAATTCAACATCATACATGGACCGATAAAATGGATGTGCGGAAATGGGATCGTCATCGCCATCCGCTGTGCCCTCTGGGGCCGTCATTCCCCACAGTCGACGAAAACTCGGCGTCTCTGCGAGGTCCAAGCAAAGTCTATTCATTCGTCCCGGAAGGAGAGCATTCCGGGATTCTTGGGGCGTCAGGTCGACACCTCCGCTGTTGATGCGTTCGAAAACCAGCTGCTTCAGAAGATCGGCTTCCTCTGGCGTTTTTCCCGTTTCGTGGAGAAGGATCACGGCGCTGAGATATCGCCGGCCGATGATGCGGCGAGTTACGTCGTCGATGGACGAGAATGATTTCCCGTTGAGATCGGGGAAATACTCAAGATCCTGAAGCTCATATGAGTCTTTGTAAAACTCGGAGATCGCCGTCAGCCTTTGGAGGCCATCCATGACTTCGAACTGGCTTAGCTCTGCTTCGTACAAAAAGATGGGCGGGATCGGCACGTTAAGCATGATCGATTCAATGAGCCTGGACCTCTTCGGAATGTCCCACCGGTGACGTCGCTGGAAGTCCGGGTTTAGATTCCATTCCGCACTGCCTACAAGATCGGGGATCTGTGCAACTTGGTATCGCGCCTGTTCGGTGACGATTCTGAAGTCGGTCTGTCCGCGGCGAACGACGTTTTCTTTCTCGGCGTATCCCTGGAGTGTTGAGGTCGACGGGATGGTGAAGTCGATTTTTTCGCCGGGCAGGAGGTCAAGTTTCTGGCTGTCGGCAGCTGTTTCGGCCCCTTCAGTCGAAGCCCAGTCGTCCTGGTTCTCTTGCTGAGACGAAGGCATGCGCCTATTTCCCCCTCGGTCTGCTTTTGCTCGAGTATGTTCTGATGTGACTGCTTGGCGGCAGGAATTTCGATTGACGGAGTTCTCTTAGTTTCCCGTCTCGTATGTCCGGTACCTAGCCTGTTCTCGTGGTTGCGGCCAGCGCAAGTGATCGGTCTCCTGGCTTGCCGTCAGCCTGAGGGTAACGATCACATGTTATAGGCGAAAGACTTCGGTAGACGGAGGCTCCTGCTCAGATTCACCAGTGGTGTTGGGGCTCTGAAGTAGGGGTGGGGGATTGCGGATGCTGAGCACGGCTGACCTGGTGAGCCGGTCACGTGCCGTGGGTGCCTGAGGCCCGTGTCTCCGCAGGCGTGCACGCGGTCGGCGGAGGGACTTTGGCCGGGAGCTGCTTTGGCGCGAGTGATCATGGCCCCGTAAGCTTCCGGCGCGTCGGGCAGTCTGTGGACCTGCCCGTTAAAGCACGACGTTGGGGCCATGATCTTCGAGGCTCGCGCCAAAGTGGCTGGCTAAAGTCGCGGAGCCGGCCGCCCCAGCCACGGAGGGGTTCTCCGTCTCTCATGGCTGCGCCCGCCGTCCGGCCGGTGGCCTGGTGCGCGGATCAGCGGGTCGTACGAACGCCCGCGCATCTGGCAGCGTCGGCCCGCATGCTACCGCCACCACGATCCGGCCTCTATCGGTAACACAAAGCGTCTTTGACCTGGGCCGTTGGGGATCACCGTTCGTCCCCGTGCCCGTGTTGGAATGTGGCCGCTGTGTGCGGCGACGGACGGGCGGCGACGTGCGGCCGGTGGCGAAGACATGGAGGCGGCGCGGCGGCGACCGGCCGGCGCCGCCGCGCTTGCGCGGCCCTCGGTTTGATCCGACCTACTGGTGTAGGCAACCGGTGGAAAGGGTGCGACGTGGCCCCGGAAGCGGGGCGTTTGGGTCGAGCTGCTGTTGCGTCTTTCCCTTCCTGAGGCCGGATCGTGGCGGCGGTGGCATGCGGGCGGGAGGAGCGGCCGTTGATGCGCTTGGGCGGAGTGTGCGGCGGTCGGGGTGGCGATGATCGACCAGCGCCGTCGGCCGCCAGACGAGCGAGCGCAGCGAGCCTTGATGAAGTAGGGAAAGTTCTACCGCGTCGGGATCAAGGGCTCGGTGCGACGTAGCACACCGCGTCGATGCTCTGGCCGTTTCCGTAATGGTGCGGGGCCCGGCCGATCTCGCGCCAACCGAGCCGTTCGTACAGCCGTATGGCGGCGGAGTCTTTGGTCATCACATCCAGGACGAGCCGAAGCCCATGCTCGCTGCCGTAGCTCATGGCGGCCTGCATCAGGCGCTCACCTACGGCGTGCTTCCTGGCCTCCTTGACGACGAACAACCTGGCCAGGACGGCCACTTGGTCTTCCCTGTCTCCACTCTGCTGCATCCATAGAGACACTGCGTCCTCACCGCGGGGGCGCATGATCGCTACATGTCCGACGGTCGTCCCGTCGAGCTGGCCCACCCAAGCGGCGATCACGTCGGTAGAGCGCAACCATTCCTCGGGGTGATCCACCCCTTCGACTGGATAGCCGTCGGTCGTGTGCACCTCCACCAACGCTGATGCGGCGCCGGCCAGATCGGTGTCTTCGAAGGGACGAACGATCACAGATTTCACGTGCGGCTCCTAGTCACTCAACTGGTAGCTCGTAGAGCAATCCGGTTTGGTCGGCTCGATGCACATAACGCGAGACCTCGAAGGGGACACCCTCCTGGTCAAGGCTCGTGTGCAGTACTTCGAGGACTGGAACGCCGGGGAGGATTTCGAGGATTGCCGCCTCTTCAGGCGTGGGCATTCGTGCGCTGATCTCGTCTCGGACTCGTGTCATGACGTGCCCAAGTTCCTCTAGACGGCCGTAGATGCCGTCCTTCCCGGTTTTGGGCTGCATGAGCAATGTTCCCTGCGCTTCGTCCCATCGGAGGTAAGTGGAGACGATTTGGACCGGCACATCATCGGCGAAGTAGTGGTTTTCCCGGTGGACAACGCTCTCCTCGCCCGCGGGCACCTGCAAGCGTTCAGCGACGTCCGCTGGCGGCCTCTCGCGAGCAATGGACGGGACCTCGACCCTCGGCACTTTGCCCTGGCGCCTCGCCTCCAGTCGGAACGGCGTCAGTCCCGTCTCGCGGTTTTTGAGCGAATAGCGATCACTGCCGAACCGGAACAGCCTCTGCGGCTCACGCACGAAGACGCCGCTTCCATGCTTGGCCGTGACGAGCCCCTGTTCGGCGAGTATCCGGATCGCCTCGCGGGCGGTGTTGCGTGCCGAACCGTACGTCTCGGCTAGCGCACGCTCCGACGGCAGCTTGTCGCCGCTTCGAAGCTCTCCATTCTCGATCTGACGGCGGAGATCTTCAGCGATGCGCCTGCTGGGCGGCTGCGGAGTCGAGGGACGGGCGGACGTCATGACGGGAGTCTAGCAACTGGCTCAAGCCACCTTGTTGACCCGGGCGCCGGCGTGTGCTCAACTGGCTTAAGCCAGTAAGTGGCTCAAGCCAGTTGGCGCACTCCAGGTGTGCCACGAACAAGGAGCGATGCATCATGCGTCAGATTCCCGTCGACACGTCCGCGATGACGGTCATGCTGATCCAGGTTCCGGAGAAGAAGGTCAAGAACCGGGAGACCGGTGAGGTCGCTGTCGACAAGACGTCGGGCAAGGTGCTCTACAACGTCAACGTTGCCGTGATCGTGGACGGTCGTCCGGACGCGGTGACGATCGTGGTCGCCGAGGACGGCATTCAGACCGACCTCATGCCGGGCATGCCGGTTGAGCTGCCGGGTCTGGTGGCCCGCCCGTGGGAGAACGACTTCGGGCACGGCATCTCCTACCGCGCGATCGCGGTCGCCGCGAAGCAGCTCACGCCGGCCGGCTCGAACGGCAAGGGCTGATCGTCATGGCCAAGCTGCTGCTGATCGCGTTAGCGGTCCTGGTCGCGCTGGCGCTGCTGCTGAGGTGGCGCCGCCCGGTCTGGTACTGGCTGAGCTTCGGCATCGTCCTCGCGGTGGTGCGGGTGCGCTTTCGCTACGCGGCCGTGATGGAGGCCTGCCATCTGACGGTGCCCGCTTCGCGGATGCGTCGGGCGCTGGCCCGGTGGATGAAGAAGCCGGTTCCGCAACAGCGGGTGCCGCGGCTGCTGTGGATCCGCCCGACCCGCACCGGTCTGCGGCTCCGGATCAGGATGTGGCCCGGGCAGGATGCGTTCGAGTTCGCCGCCGCTTCCGACCGGCTGCGGCACTCCTTCGGCGTCCATCAGGTCACCTCCCGCGAGATCAAGCCGGGTGTCATCGAGATCGCTCTGACCGGCTATGACGTCCTCAAGCGGGTGCAGATGCCGGCTACGACGGAGCGTGATCTGTTGAAGATCCCGCTTGCGCTTGTCGAGGACGGCAGCGTGCACTACCGCGACTACCGGCAGGTGCCGCACTCGATCACGGTCGGCGCGATCGGCACTGGCAAGTCCGTCACCCAACGCACCTTGATCAAAGAACTCGCCTCGCAACCGGTCGCGCTGGTCGGCATCGACTGCAAGAAGGGCGTCGAACTCGGTCCGCTCGCGCGTCGGTTCTCCGCTCTCGTCGACAACCCCGACGATGCCGCCGACCTTCTCGAAGCGCTCATTGCTCGGATGGAAGTCATCTACGACGTCATCCGTCGCGCGCAGCGCATCAGCGCGGACACCCCGGATGCGGAGATCGCCGCGAACATCTGGGATCTTCCCGAGGATCTGCGGCCGGTGCCGATCGTGGTCACCATCGACGAGATCGCCGAACTCGCGCTCAGCACGAAGAAGAACGACCCGCGCCGCGACCGCATCGTCAAAGCCCTGGTCCGCCTTGCCCAACTCGGCCGCGCAGCCGGCATCTTCCTCGACATCTACGGGCAGCGCTTCGGCTCCGAACTCGGCGACGGCATCACCATGCTGCGTGCCCAGCTCACCGGCCGGATGGTGCACCGCGTCAACGATGAATCGACCGCCAAGATGGCGTTCGGCGACATCTCCCCGCACGCCGTGTTCGCCGCGATCCAGATCCCCAACGAACGGCGCGGGATGGCCGTGGTCGGCTACTCCACCGGTGAATGGGTGCGCATCCGCACCCCGCACACGACCATGCGGCAAGCCGTGGCGGCCTGCAACAAGTACGCGCATCTGGTCCCGGATATCCCGGAGTTGGCCCGCTTCGGCCCGCTGCTCGACCTCGCGCCCGTCCGGGCCCCCGCGGTGGCTGAGGCCGCCTGAACCCTCCCCGCTCCACGGCCGGCGTGACCGCCCTCGCGCCAGATCCCTACCCGAGCCATGCCTAAAGGAGGGAGAGCCTGCCATGTGCCCCCGCTGCGATGACTTCGCCCGCACCGTGCGGATGCTCGGCTCCCTGGCCCTGTACGCCGATGCCGACGGCTCCGACCTGCTGTTCGTGGAACTGGTCGGCCCTGCGCTCGCCGCGTCCCTGCCGGAGCCGCCGCCCGGCTTCCTGCCGCCCAGTTACGACCCGAACGAGGGCCCCGAGTACCCCGGCGAGGGGTGGACGCCGTGACCGCCGCGAAGAAGACGACCGCCCGCCGTAAGGCCACCGCTCCGAAGCCGGAGCCGGCCGTGTGCCCGGACTGCGACGGCAAAGGCGAGATCACCGAAACCGTCCAGGTCGGCGGCCGTAAGAAGCGCCTTACCGACGACCAGCAAGCCGCCCTCTGCGTGACGTGCTGGGGCTCCGGCGAAGCCCCCACCGACTGACCCCGCCAGGACAGGGCGGCCGGACCTGACCCCCGCCCCTCCCTGGCCCAACTCCTCTGAAGGAGGTGAAGACATGACCCGCTCGATTCGCCCCGACGCCGTGCTCGTGCAGGCCGTGATCGCCGGCGCCCTGTCCTTCGCCCACCTGCACGACCTCGCCGCCGCGGCCGGACAGACCGGCTGGAAAGCCTGGGCCTACCCGATCAGCGTCGACCTGCTCTTGGTGGCTGCATGGCGCCGGCTGCGCGCCGATGGCCCGTCTCGGCTGGCCTGGTGCTGGTTCCTGATCGCCCTCATCGCCTCGCTGGGCGCCAACGTCGCCACGGCCGGCTTCCTCGACCTCGCCCACCCGCCCGCCTGGCTGCGCTTCGGCGTCGCCGGCTGGCCCGCCCTCGCCTTCCTCGGCGGCACCCTCCTCGCCCACGCCCCCGACCACCCCGCAGACACGATGGACACGGCCCCGCCGCCCGTCCCGGCCGTCCTCGACGTGGAACGCGAACCGACTCCCACCCCCGCACCGACCCCAGAGCCGACAGCGATGCCCGCGACTGAGGAACCTCCGGCCCTGCCAGTCGCCGACTCAGCGCCGGCTCCTGTCTCCGCTATGCCGGTTCCGGCCGCTCTCGTCGAACACGCCCGCAAGATCGCAGCCGACCACACGGCCCGCACCGGGGCTCCGATCGACACCGCTACCCTGCGCGCCCGCCTCGGCGTACCCGCCCCCATGGCGGACGCCATCGCCGCCCAACTCGCCTGAAATCGAAAGGAGTTGACCCCTTATGGGTCTCTACCAGATCTGGAACGAGATGCACCGCGTGGGCACCACCGCGATCGGCGGCGGACCCGACCGACGTACCGGCGAGATGAAGTACGTCGCCGCCTGCGAAGCCGAGGACTGCGGCTGGTCGGCCGCCTACGACTCCTACGAGGCCGCCATGGTCGCCGCCCGCGGCCACCGCTGCCCCGTCCGCTGAAGGGAGATCACACCGTGTCCGTGCCGCTGTGGTTCTTCATCGCCTGCCTGGGCCTGGTCGGCGTCAAGCTCGTCCGGCCGCCCTGGTGGCTCGTGATCGTCCTGCTGATCGGCGGCTACCTCCTCGCCGACAGCTTCCTCGCCCCCGCCATCGACACCGCAACCAAGTAAGGAGACCCCGCCATGATCCGACCCAAAATCCCCGTCAACCCGACCCCGACCGGCCTGACCACCCCGCCCGCCGTCATCCAGCCGACCAGCATCACCACCGGCGCCCCGACCCCGCCGCCGGCCCCGATGGCGCCTGTCGCAACGCGGCCCACCGTGCAGCTCACCCCCGGTGCGGTCGTCACCGTGGCCGGAGCCGGTATCGCTGTCGTGCTCGTGGTCGGCGCCGTCCTGGTCTCGATGCTTCTCGCGGTCGCCATCACCGGCGCCTCGCTCGCCATCTGCGCCCTGGTCGTCCGCTCGATCCTCACCACCGACACCCGACGCTGACCGGCCCCCGGAGCGGCCTCTGTCGCCAAACTTCGTCCGCTCCGGGCGCCGTCCCACTCCGAACCAATGATCCGGAAGGAACCTCCATCATGACCGGCCACACCCCGGCCCCGCACACCCCGGCGCGGATCTGCCCGAACTGCGACGGCTTCGCCACCGCCGCTATACCCTCCGGCACCCGCCACCCCGACGGCACCCGCGTCCTGCTCCACGTCGACTGCGGCACCTGCCACGGCACCGGCACCCTGCCCCTGCGCCGCCGCCTCACCGCCGCGGGTGTGGTGGTGGCCGCATGACCACACTCGAGCGGCCCGAAGTGCGGGCACTGACTCTGTGGCAGCCCTGGGCCTCCGCCATCGCCTACGGCACCAAGCGGATCGAAAACCGCCGCTGGTCCACCGACTACCGCGGCTGGATCCTCCTCCACGCCGGCGTCACCATCGACCCCAGCGCCAAGTACGCGGTCATGGCCCGCCCCTTCCTCAACCGCCCCCAACCGATCGGCGCCATCCTGGGCTGGGCCCGCCTCGACGACTGCCACGCGGACGACGGCATGTGCACCCTGTGGTCCGCCCGCGGACAGTGGCACTGGCACCTGAGCGACGTTCACCGCCTGCCCCGGCCGGTGCCCTGTCCCGGCGCCCGCGGTCTGTGGACCCCCACTCCCGACCTCCTCGACTCGGTGCGGGAGGCGGCCCGTGTCTGATCTCCTCATGGACCCGGTCACCCTCAACGACCTGTTGCGGGTGGCCTCCGCCCCCGACTTCGAACGCTGGCAGCAGCAGATCCACCGCACCGGAGGCTGTGCCGACCCCATTCACTTGCAAGGTTGGACCACCCGCACCGACAAGAGCACCGGTGAGGTCCTGCACCACTACAGCACCCAAAACGAACCCGGAAGCCGGCTACGGATCGCGTGCGGCAACCGCCGCGCTTCTCGCTGCCCCTCCTGCGCCTACACCTACGCCGGCGACACTTACCACCTCATCCGAGCCGGCCTCGCCGGAGCACCGGAGCGCGACATCCCCAGCGCCGTCCGGGATCACCCGCGGGTCTTCGCAACCCTCACAGCACCCAGCTTCGGGCCCGTCCACAACCAACCTGACCACGCACGCTGCCGCTGCGGCCAACGCCACCCCGACGACGACCCCGCGATCGGCACCCCGCTTGACCTCCACACCTACGACTACGCCGCCGCCGTGCTGTTCAACAACCATGCGGGCGAGTTGTGGCAGCGCTTCACCAACCGCCTGCGCCGCGAGATCGCCGCCCGCGCCGGCCTCTCACAGCGCGAACTCAAAGAGGTCTGCCGGCTCTCCTACGGCAAGGTCGCCGAATTCCAAAAGCGCGGCGCCATCCACTTCCATGCCGTGATCCGGCTCGACGGACCTGATGGACCCGACTCCCCGCCACCCTCCTGGGCCAGTACCGAACTGCTCACCGACGCTATCCGCGCCGCCGCCACACACCCCTACACGAGCGTCAGTGTCCCGGCTCGCGGCGACCAACCCGCCCGCACCTTCCAGTGGGGCACGAAGCTCGACGTACAACCCGTGAAGGCGTTCGGCGACGATGACGACATCACCGAGCAGAAGGTCGCCGCCTACATCGCCAAGTACGCCACCAAGGCTGCCGAGGACACCGGCACCCTCGACCGGCGCATCGGTGAACTCGCCGAACTCGACAGCCATGGCGTCTCCGACCATGCCCGGCGTCTGATCACCGCATGCCGCGACCTCGACCCGCTCTACCCCGACCGCCGCCTCTGGGCCTGGGCCCACATGCTCGGCTTCCGCGGCCACTTCAGCTCCAAATCCCGCCGCTACTCCACCACCCTCGGCGCCCTGCGTCAGACCCGCGCCGACTATCGCGCCGCCCAAGAACGCGCCGCCCTCGGCCTCGACGCTCGCGAGCCGGACACCGTCCTGGTCCTCGCCGACTGGCGGTACGCCGGCCACGGCCACACCCCTGGTGAGTCCGCCCTCGCCGCCACCATTGCCTACGACCTCGCCCTCAACCGCGAAACCGCCCGCGAAGCTCTGCGCAGCGAAGGGAGCGCAGCATGACCACGGCCCTCCGAACACGCAACATGCTCACCCTCGCTGAGGTGTGTGAAGAGCTGAAGATCTCGCGCTCGACCTTCTACGACTGGCGAGCCAAGAGGCGTGCGCCGCGCTGTATCAAGCTCCCGAACGGGGATCTTCGGATACGGCGGAGCGACCTCGACATCTGGCTTGATGACCGTGAGGACGCCGCCTGATGGAGACGACATACGACGTCAAGATCTACAAGATCCTCACGTACAAGGGCGCCCGCAAGACCACGTACACCGTGCGCTGGGTGGTCGCCGGTAAGCGCTGGCGTGAGCCCTTCGACACCGTCGCGCTCGCTGAGGGCTTTCGCTCCGAACTGATCCAAGCCACGGGCAAGGGCGAAGCCTTCGTCATCGCTACCGGGCTGCCGGTCTCCCACCGTTCCAAGTCGGCCGCGATGAGCTGGTACAAGTTCGCCGTTCAGTATGTCGATGCGCGCTGGTCCCAACTTGGCGGCAACAGCCGCAAGAACACCGCCAAGACCCTCACGGCGGCCACCATTGCCCTGCTCCGCGCCAAGCCCACCCAGTTCGATCCCATGGCCGTGCGCACAGCGTTGCGAGAGTGGGCGTTCAACGCGAATCGCCGGCCGGATGCTCCGCGGGACGTGGCGGCCATCCTGCGATGGGTGGAGCGGAACTCCCTTCCTGTCTCGGTCTGGGAGGACCCGGAGAAGGTCGACGACGTCCTACGGGCCATGGACACGCGGCTCGACGGCAAGCAGGCGGCAGCGTGGTCCCGCAAACGCCACCGCCGAATCCTCAACGTCGTCATGAGGTACGCCATCAGGCGGCGGATCCTGCGGACCAACCCCCTCCCCAAGGGCAAGGAGGCGACGACAGCCACCAAGACCAGCAACGCCGTTGACAAGCGCAGTTTGATGAACGCCGATCAGGCGGCAGCGCTCCTCGACTGGATCCGTCGGCGTCCGCGGGGAGGCAAGCGTCTGCACGCCTTCTTTGCCACGCTGTACTACTGCGGACCGCGCCCCGAAGAGGCTGTCGCCATGCGCGTGCGGGACGTGCGCCTGCCCGACGTCGACGCTGACGACCAGTGGTGCGAACTGATGATCCACACCGCGACTCCCGAAGTCGGCAAGCAATGGACCGACACGGGAGAGATTCACGAACGGCGCGACCTCAAGGGCCGTGCTGAAGGGGACACACGCACGGTGCCGGGCCATCCCGCGCTGACGCGCATCCTGCGGCAGCACATCGAAGACGAAGGGCTCAAGCCGGGTGATCTTCTCTTCCAGGGTGAGAACGGCAGCATCCTCGCGGGCTCCGTGATCCGACGGGCCTGGCGCAGCGCTCGTCAGGCGGTCTTGGCTCCGCACGTCTTCGACTCGCCGACCGGCAAACGCGTGTACGACAACCGGCACACCCGCCTCACCAAATGGCTGAACGACGGGATCCCACCCGCGCAGGTCGCCGAGTGGGCCGGCAACAGTGTGCCCGTGCTGCTGGCCACATACGCCCGGTGTGTCGACGGACAACTGCCGGACCTGAAGAAGCGACTTGAAGCCGCCGGCGACCTCCCCGAGCCGCCCGACGCTGGTTGATCTTCGGCCAAAGAACTTCGACACGTATTCGACACAGCCACCCGCAAAAACCCGGTGACAGCCGGACAGCCCCGGAGTCCTCCCTTGATCGGCAGGGGAGTGCCCGGGGCTTCGTCGTGTCGAGCGATACCCGCTCTGAGCAGCAAAAACGCCCTCCCGAAGGAGGGCGGAGACTGTGCGCCCCCGGCAGGACTCGAACCTGCGGCCAAGCGCTTAGAAGGCGCCTGCTCTATCCACTGAGCTACGGGGGCCGGGTGTGGTGGCCTCTGTCTTGGGGTGCCCGGGTGTGGGCCGTTCCGTGACGTTGCCGGGGACAAGGATAGGGCTCCTGCGACCTTGTCCCTGTTGCTTCGCCTCCGTGGCTCGATGTGGAGGTTCAGTGAAGCGGTCCTGATAATCGCAGGCAGGTACGAATCGTGCATCGCTTTTGGCGCCTGGCGCACCGGGTGTTGTGCACTCGTTATGCCTGGACTGTGCCTGCGTCCCAGTCGTCCCTTCCGTCCCTTGTGTCCGGTCGGCGCGCAGACATAGCCATATGCTTCAGAATTCCCCTAAAATTGGGCATTCTTCACATGTGGTGACCTTGGACGTACGGCCTCAGCTGCTCGACGCACTCTCCGCCCTGCGCGACCGTGTCGCCGCCGCACGCTTCCCGCTGCCCCTGGCGGGGGCCCCACGCGCGCGTGCCAACCGCGACGAACTGCTCGCCCAGCTCGACGACTATCTGGTGCCCCGGTTGAGGGACCCCGAAGCGCCGCTGCTGGCCGTGGTGGGCGGTTCCACCGGTGCCGGCAAGTCGACCCTCGTCAACTCCCTTGTGGGGCGGCGGGTGAGTGAGGCGGGCGTGCTGCGGCCCACCACCCGGACACCGGTGCTGGTCTGCCATCCGGAGGACCATCACTGGTTCAGCGGAATGCGCGTACTGCCCGACCTCACCCGCGTGTGGGTGCCCCACCACGAGCCCGGCGACGAACTCCTGCTGCCCGGCGAGAACCCCGCGCGCGTGCTGCGCGTCGAGACCGCCGACACCCTCCCGCCGGGCCTCGCGCTCCTGGACGCGCCCGACGTCGACTCCCTGGTGGCCGACAACCGCACACTCGCCGCCGAACTCATCTGCGCCGCCGACGTCTGGATCATGGTCACCACGGCCGCCCGCTACGCCGACGCCGTCCCCTGGCATCTCCTGCGCACCGCCAAGGAGTACGACGCCACGCTCGTGACCGTCCTCGACCGGGTGCCGCACCAGGTCGTCTCCGAGGTCTCGCGGCAGTACGGCGCCCTGCTCGCCAAGGCGGGCCTCGGCGACGTGCCCCGGTTCACGGTGCCGGAGCTGCCCGAGTCGGCCTGGGGCGGAGGGCTGTTGCCGGCCACCGCCGTGGCATCGCTGCGGACCTGGCTGGTCCACCAGGCGCAGGACCCCGCGGCCCGGCAGCACGCCGTCGCCCGTACGGCCCACGGTGTCCTCGCCTCCCTCAAGTCCCGGATGCCCGAGCTGGCCGCCGCGGCCGCCGCCCAGTACGCGGCCGCGCTACGGCTCACCAGCGCCGTCGAAGGGGCGTACGACAGCGAGTACGCGCGCGTGCGGGGGCGGCTCCAGGCCGGCGCCGTGCTCGCGGGTGACGCCCTCAAGCGCTGGCGGGCCTTCCCCCTCGACTGCACCGCCGCGGAGCTCCTGGACGCCCTGGTGGAGAGCCTGGGCGCACTCCTGCTGTGCGCGGTCGCCGCCGCCGACGAGCGTGCCGACGAGGCCTGGCGGCGTGAACCGGCCGCGGCCGCGCCGGAACTGACGAACCGTGACCCGACCGCGGAGAGCGCCGAACACCGGATCGGGATGGCCGTACGGCGCTGGCGGCGGGAGCTGGAGGAGTACGCCGAGGAGGAGATCCGCGACCTCGACCGCGGGGTCGCACCCGACCCGGAGACGGTCGCCGCGCTCGTCGCCACCGCACTCCTTGGCGGACGCCGGGCGCGGGTCGCCGGTGAGGGGCTCGCCGAGCGGATCGGCGCCCACGGGGCCCTGCGGCTGCGCGACCGGGGCGGACGGCTGCTCGCCGAGCACCTCGACCGGGTCGTGCACACCGAACGCGAGCGCCGGCTCGCCCCGCTCGACGCACTCGACGTACACCCCGAACCCCAGGCCGAACTCATCGCCGCGCTGTCCGTACTGCAGAAGGAGAGGTGACCGATGACCGCCGTCACGGATCAGGACCACACGGAGCGGGCGGGGGACGCCGGACCGGAGAACGGGGAGGGGACGGTCGAGGAACCCGTGGAGGGCGACGCGGACATGGGCGGGAAGGACGGGCACACGCGCGTGGAGAGTGCACAGGGCGGTCCCGCGCGGGCGGGAGCGGGGCAGCGGCGCGCGCGGGAGGAACCCGCACACGCGCGCGGAGAGGCCGGGGAATCCCCCGACGGGCCGGTCGACGCCGACGCCGACGCCGCGGGCGGCTGGGACGACGGGCTCATCGCACGCCGGGTCACCGCGGAAACCGAGCAGGCCGCTGCCGTGGAGGTCCGTGGTCCCAACGCCCCACCCCCGGCCCCGCTCACGTACGACGGCCCCCTGCGCTCCCGTCTGGACGCGCTGCGGGAGCTGGTCGGGCTCTCGCGGGCCCGGCTCGACAGCCGGACGCTCGCCGAGGCCGGCCAGGTCCTGGACGAGGCGGCCGCCCGGCGCAGGCTCTCCGGGCAGCACACCGTCGTCGCCATCGCCGGCGCGACGGGCAGCGGCAAGTCGCAGCTGTTCAACACGCTCGCCGGAGTGGCCATCTCGGAGACCGGCGTACGCCGGCCCACCACCGCCGCGCCGATCGCGTGCAGTTGGAGCGACGGTTCGGCGAGTCTCATCGAACGGCTCGGCATCCCGCCCCGGTTGCGGCGACGCCCGCTGCAGAGCGCCGAGTCGGAGGCACAGTTGCGCGGGCTCGTCCTCATCGACCTGCCCGACCACGACTCGGCGGCCGTTCAGCACCGCGAGCACGTGGACCGGATCCTGGCGCTCGTCGACGCCGTCATCTGGGTCGTCGACCCCGAGAAGTACGCCGACGCGATGCTGCACGAGCGCTATCTGCGCCCCATGGCGGGCCACGCGGAGGTCATGTTCATCGTCCTCAACCAGATCGACCGGCTGCCCGGGGAGGCCGCCGAGCAGGTCCTCGACGATCTGCGGCGGCTGCTGGACGAGGACGGGATCGCCCTTGGGGAGTACGGCGAACCGGGCGCGACCGTGCTCGCGCTGTCGGCGCTCACCGGGGACGGCATCGGTGAACTGCGGGAGGCGCTCGGTCAGTTCGTGGCGGAGCGCGGGGCTCCCGCGCGGCGGATCGCGGCCGACGTGGACGCGGCGGCCTGGCGGCTGCGGCCCGTGTACGCGACGGGCCGGCGCACCGGGCTGAGCGAGGAGGCGCGCGACGACTTCGCCGCCCGGCTCGCGGACGCGGTCGGTGCCACCGCGGCGGGCGAGGCGGCCGAACGCGCCTGGCTGCGCAACGCCAACCGCGCGTGCGGGACGCCCTGGCTGCGGCTGTGGCGCTGGTACCAGGACCGGCGCGAACCTGCCACGGGACGGCTGCCGTTGCGCGCCCACCCCGACGAGGAGGCGACCGCGCGGCAGCGTGTCGAGCAGGCCGTACGGACGCTCGCCGACCGGGCCTCGGCGGGACTGCCCGCGCCGTGGGCGCAGGCGGTGCGTGAGGCGGCCGTACGCGGCTCCCAGGGGCTGCCCGAGGCGCTGGACGAGCTGACGGCGAGGGCCGGGCTGCCGCCGGGCCGTCCGCCGCGTCCGGGCTGGTGGCCGGCGGCGGTGCTGGCTCAGGCGTCCATGACGCTCCTTCAAGTCGCCGGCGGACTCTGGCTGGTGGGCCAGATCGTCGGGGTCATGGCGCCGAACCTGGGGGTTCCGGTGCTGCTGATGGTGGCCGGCATCATCGGCGGCCCGCTCGTCGAGTGGAGCTGCCGGATGGCGGCGCGCGGGCCCGCGCGCCGGTACGGCGTGGAGGCGGAACGGCGGTTGCGGGAGGCGGCGTCCGGGTGCGGACGGGCGCGGGTGCTGGATCCGGTCGCGGCGGAGCTGCTGCGTTATCGGGAGGTTCGGGAGCAGTACGGCAGGGTCGTCGGGGTGTGACGGGCGGTCCTGTGGACCGGGTCCCTCGTTCGGGTGGCGGAGTTTTCCACAACCCGGGGACGGTCCACAGGGCGCAGCGGGCTCGGCCCGGCGGAGGCAGTCTGGCTTCGCGGCGATCGCGGTGACGTGGTCGGCACGCAGACAGCAGCAGCCGTACGGGACGGGCCCGTACGCATGTCCGGGAGGGGTTCCAGCGATGAACGAGACCATGATCTGCGCGGTGGGCAACGTGGCGACACAGCCGGTGTACCGGGAGTTGGCGACGGGTGCGTCGGTGCGGTTCCGGCTGGCGGCGACGGCGCGCTATCTGGACCGCGAGAAGAACGAATGGACGGACGGGCACACCAACTTCTTCACGGTGTGGGCCAATCGCCAGCTCGCCACCAACGTGGCCGGGTCGATCAACGTGGGTGATCCGGTGGTCGTGCAGGGCCGGTTGAAGGTGCGTTCGGAGACGCGTGAGGGGCAGTCGGCCTGGACCTCGGCCGACATCGACGCGGTGGCGATCGGCCATGACCTCGCGCGCGGCACCTCGGCCTTCCGGCGCACCCAGCGACCGGAGAACACCGTCGCGGGGTCGACCACGCAGCCGGAGCCTGCCTGGGAGACACCGTCGGGCGAGGCCGCGGACCGACAGGAACCCGTCGCGGTGACGTGACGCCGACGGGGGCGAGGCGGCTCCGATCTCGGCGCCGCCTGACCGAAGTGCGGCTTATCGGCGAATGCGTTCCGGATGACTCCGGTCGATTTGTCGATAAGCCATACGGGTGGAAGGCCGTGGCGATAACGATTCCGAGTCGGATCGATCTTCCGACCGCATCCCCGGGAAGAGGGGGGCGGCCGCGTCCCTAGGATGCCGAACACAGCTCCCGGGGCTACTGATTCTGCTGGTGGGACCACCAGCCCGCTCGACAACGGGGCCTGCTCGAAGGGGAATTCCGTGTTTTCTGCGTTCTCTGCGCTGTCCGTGCGCGGACGGGGTGCGGCTCGCCTCGCGGCCATCACGCTCGTCTCCGGCCTGCTCGCCGCCGGTGCGACGGTGGCCGCCGCCGGCACGGCGTCGGCGGACGAGGCGGCGCAGAACCAGAGAGGGGCGACCGCCACCATAGGGGGCCTGAAGACCTACGGCGACGCGGTGATACACGAGACCGACGGCGATCTCCAGGTGTCGGCCGGGCTGTTCGAGATGTCCGTCGAGGGCGGCGGAACCCTCCAGACGTACTGCGTCGACCTCTACAACCCCACGCAGAAGGACGCCAAGTACCACGAGACCGACTGGAGCGGCACCTCGCTGGGCGCCAACAAGGATGCGGGCAGGATCCGTTGGATCCTGGAGAACTCCTACCCCCAGGTCAACGATCTCGCGGAGCTCGCCGCCAAGGCCGGTATCGCCGCGGGACTGACCGAGCAGGACGCGGCGGCCGGCACCCAGGTGGCGATCTGGCGCTACTCGGACGACGCGGACGTCGACGCCGCCGACCCGCAGGCGGAGAAGCTCGCGGACTACTTGGAGAACAGCGCCCGTGACATCGCGGAGCCGGCGGCGTCGCTGACACTCGACCCGCCCGCGGTCTCCGGCCGGCCCGGCGAGCTGCTCGGCCCGGTGACGGTGCACACCAACGCGGCCGGTGCCACGGTCACCCCGCCGGCGGACGCGGCCATGAGCGGCGTGCGGATCGTCGGCAAGGACGGCAGGCCGGCGACCTCCGCGAGCAACGGCAGCGAGCTCTACTTCGACGTCCCCGAGGACGCGGCGGGGGGTTCGGCCGACCTGACCGTGCAGGCCTCGACCACCGTGCCGGTCGGCCGTGCGTTCGCCTCCGAGAGCCGGAGCCAGACCCAGATCCTCGCCGGCTCAAGCGAGTCGACGGTCTCGGCCACGGTGAGCGCGACCTGGGCGAAGCAGGGTGCCGTACCGGCCCTCTCCGCGGTGCGGAACTGCACCGAGGGCGGCCTGGACATCACGGCGGTGAACCAGGGCGACGAGGAGTTCGCCTTCGAGCTGATGGGCACGGAGTACGCCATCGCGGCCGGCGAGTCCCGGACCGTGACGGTCCCCCTCCAGGAGGACCAGGCGTACGACTTCACGATCACCGGCCCCGACGGACTCGCCAAGCGCTTCACCGGCGTCCTCGACTGCCGCACCCGCAGCAGCGAGACCGGCGCCACGACCCAGACCCTCAGCGAGCCCAGCCCCGCCACGGTGGCCCTCCCCACCACCGACGTCAACCTCGCCGAGACGGGCGGCTCCGCGACCACCCCGCTGATCGCCGGTACCGCCATCGCCCTGGTCGTGATCGGGGGCGCCGCACTGGTCCTCACCGGCAGGAAGCAGAACCGGGCGCGGGACTGACCAGGCGCCTCGGTGACGGGCAGAATGACGTCATGACCAAGCCATCCGCATCGCCGGAGCGTCACTCCTCATCCGACTCGGTGCTGTCCCTGTGGTCCCAGGACTCGGTGCTGTCGATCGGCTCGGTGGGCTCGGTGCTGTCCATCGGTTCCGTGGGCTCGGCCCTCTCGGTCGGCTCGATCGGCAGCGCCCTGTCCGTGGGCTCGATCGGCTCGGCCCTGTCGCTGATCTCGGCGGGCTCGTGGCTGAGCACGGGGTCGCTGCTGTCGGCGCAGTCGACGTGGTCGGTGCTGTCGTGGCGCTCGTCCCAGGGGCTGATGCGGTCCGCGGGGGTGGCGGGGGCGGTGGCGGTGGGGGCGGCTGTGCTGCTGGCCGTGCGCGGGACGGGCGACTGATCCGGCGCGCCGGTCAGGACGTCGGCGTGACCGAGGGCCTGTCCGGACGCGCTGCGGTCCCGGTTTTTCGGGCGGGGAAGGGGCAGCGGTCACGGGCCGACCGTGGACCCCGGCGATCTCGTCGTGCACGGCCGCGATGGTGAGGCGGGTGGCGTGTACGGGGTCCGCATGTCGAGGGTGGGCGTCGAGGGCGTGGGATCGTCACCTGGGCCGGGGGGCCGGTGTGGCGGGATGGGCCTCGTCATGAACGGACGATGTCCAGCCCTGAGCTGAGGTCGCCGAGCGTGGCGTACAGGGCGTCGGCTCGGCCGCGGACACACGTGTCCTCAGGTGCGGCGGCGGAGCGCTCTGACACGGAGTCGCCGCCCAGGCGCGTACATCGGCACGCCCGCTCCACGGTGTGTGGGTCGACGGCGGGCGGGATGGGAGTTGGGGTGGGTGGTGGGTTACGGCTGGATAGCACGGCCCGCAGCAACAACTGATGGGCGCCTCATTGCACGCCAAGCACACTTACAGTCGAGACGGGCCATGCCAGACTCCCCACATGAACCTCGACCAGGCCCTCATAGATGCTGCCGTGGATCTGATGGATAGGCGTTGGCGCTTGGATGAGCCGGGTGGTGCAGCGGCTATTCGGCTAGCCGACGGTGGAATCCTTACCAGCGTTGGCCTCGACAACCTGCACGGCTCGGTCGCGCTGTGTCAGGAGACCGGGGCATTCATCCAGGCCTATACGCAGGACCGCGCCGTTGTCGCCTCCGCCTGCGTCTGCCGGGACTTGGAGCACCACAGGATTCTGATCCTTCCTCCCTGCGGTGTCTGCCAGGAGCGGCTCGCACTTTGGGGGCCGTCCGTGGAAGTCGCCGTCCCACAAGAAGATGACCCGACTGGGTGGGAAGCGCGGACCCTCGCAGAGGTGAACCCCTACTACTGGGGGCGACAATTCGCTGACGGACAGTGGCCTTCCGGAATACAGCATGCAGAGTGAAGTCGGCGTCTTTGAGGCCTTTGGCCGGGTCGACTTGATGGAGCAGCGACGACCCAGGGTGGCTGGCGGCGACCCACTGGCGATCCATGGCGCTGATCTCGTCGTCGACCCAGATGAACGGCTGGCCGTTGGCCCGCAGAACCAGGGGACGGGTTTCCCAGTGCAGGCCGCGCGGGCCTTCCTCAGTGCAGACGTCCGGCCACTCCAGCCCGGGCGGCTTCGACAGTCCGATGCGTGGGGCGACGGTCTCGTTCGCTTCCTCCATCCAGGTCGTGGCCCATATGAGGCGGCAGTCCAGGGCCATGAGACGCGCGCCGATTCCAGGGTCGAGCCGTTTCAGCAATGGGTTCCCCTGATCGACCGGCGTCGAGGAAAAGGAGGGGGCGCTCCGCTGCGCTTGTCACGGCGGCACGAGAGCCCGGCGCGGTAGGGGAGCGGCACCCTCGGGCTGGGCCGTCTCTGGGCCGTCCGACGCTCCCCGAGGCCACGCAACGATGACCAACAGTGACAGTTGAGCCACGGCTGTCAGCCACGAACCCCCAGGTCACAGGGCCCCAGCCAAACGGGTTACCACCCAAGGCTGGACCTCAGGCAAGATGGGGTGTATCTGCCCACTGCCAGATTTCAAGCTGCCGGACGGTTTCTCTTGGCTGAGTACATCTACACCATGCGCAAGACGCGCAAGGCAATCGGCGACAAGGTCATCCTTGACGACGTCTCGCTGAACTTCCTGCCTGGCGCGAAGATCGGTGTGGTCGGCCCGAACGGAGCCGGTAAGTCGACCATTCTGAAGATCATGGCGGGGCTGGAGCAGCCGTCGAACGGCGATGCCTTCCTGTCGCCGGGTTACACCGTGGGGATCCTGCTTCAGGAGCCGCCGCTGAACGAGGAGAAGACCGTCCTGGAGAACGTCCAGGAAGGCGTCTCCGAGGTCAAGGGCAAGCTCGACCGGTTCAACGAGATCGCCGAGCTCATGGCCACGGACTACTCCGACGCGCTGCTCGACGAGATGGGCAAGCTGCAGGAGGAGCTCGACCACGCCAACGCGTGGGACCTCGACGCTCAGCTGGAGCAGGCCATGGACGCGCTCGGGTGCCCGCCCGGCGACTGGGCCGTCACCAACCTCTCCGGTGGTGAGCGCCGCCGCGTGGCGCTGTGCAAGCTGCTGCTGGAGGCTCCTGACCTGCTGCTTCTCGACGAGCCCACCAACCACCTCGACGCCGAGTCGGTGAACTGGCTGGAGCAGCACCTCGCGAAGTACGACGGCACCATCGTGGCCGTGACCCACGACCGGTACTTCCTGGACAACGTCGCCGGCTGGATCTGCGAGGTCGACCGCGGCCGCCTGCACGGCTACGAGGGCAACTACTCCAAGTATCTGGAGACCAAGCAGACCCGTCTCAAGGTCGAGGGTGCGAAGGACGCCAAGCGCGCCAAGCGGCTCAAGGAAGAGCTGGAGTGGGTGCGGTCGAACGCCAAGGGGCGCCAGGCCAAGTCCAAGGCCCGTCTCGCGCGGTACGAGGAGATGGCCGCCGAGGCCGACAAGATGCGGAAGCTGGACTTCGAGGAGATCCAGATCCCGCCGGGCCCGCGGCTCGGCAGCATCGTCGTCGAGGTCTCCAACCTCACCAAGGGCTTCGGCGACAAGGTCCTGATCGACGACCTGAGCTTCACGCTGCCGCGCAACGGCATCGTCGGCGTCATCGGCCCGAACGGCGCCGGCAAGACCACCCTCTTCAAGATGATCCAGGGCCTGGAGGAGCCGGACTCCGGCACCATCAAGGTCGGCGACACGGTCAAGATCTCGTACGTCGACCAGAGCCGCGCGAACATCGACCCGAAGAAGACGCTGTGGGCGGTCGTCTCCGACGAGCTCGACTACATCAACGTCGGCCAGGTCGAGATGCCGAGCCGGGCCTACGTCTCGGCCTTCGGCTTCAAGGGCCCGGACCAGCAGAAGCCGGCCGGTGTGCTCTCCGGCGGTGAGCGCAACCGTCTGAACCTCGCGCTCACCCTCAAGCAGGGCGGCAACCTCCTGCTCCTCGACGAGCCGACCAACGACCTCGACGTCGAGACCCTCGGTTCGCTGGAGAACGCGCTGCTTGAGTTCCCTGGTGCGGCCGTGGTCGTCTCCCACGACCGGTGGTTCCTGGACCGGGTCGCCACCCACATCCTCGCCTACGAGGGCGAGTCCAAGTGGTTCTGGTTCGAGGGCAACTTCGAGTCGTACGAGAAGAACAAGATCGAGCGGCTCGGGCCGGACGCCGCCCGTCCGCACCGTGCCACCTACAAGAAGCTGACCCGGGGCTGATCGATCTTGCGCTACGTCTACCGCTGTCCCCTGCGCTGGTCGGACATGGACGCCTACGGCCATGTCAACAACGCGGTCTTCATCCGCTACCTGGAAGAAGCCCGTATCGACTTCCTGTTCCGCCCGGAAAAGGACTTCAAGCAGGGGTCGGTGGTGGCGCGCCACGAGATCGACTACAAGCGGCAGCTCGTCCACCGGCACCACCCGGTGGACATCGAGCTGTGGATCACGGAGATCAGGGCCGCGTCCTTCACCATCACCTACGAGGTGAAGGACGACGACCTGGTCTATGTACGGGCCTCCACGGTGGTCGTTCCGTTCGACTTCGAGGCGCAGCGGCCGCGCCGGATCACCTCTGAGGAACGGGAGTTCTTGGAGGGGTACCGGGACGACGACGAGGAGGAGGCCGTCGCCGCATGACGGTGCTCCACCTGGCCGACGAGGGGGAGGCCGCGGATCTCGCCGCCTTCCTCTCCCGGCTGCTCCACTACGACCGCTCGGCCGCGGTACGGCTCCAGGGGACCGGCACCGCGCTCGCCGTCTTCGGGCGCCCGCCGTCCTTCGAGGTGCTGGCGATCCGGGCGGTACGGCTCGCCAAGCCGTACGAGAACGGGCTCGACGTCACGCTCGACGTGACCGTGTCCGCAGGGGAGTTGCTGGAGTCCCTGGACGAGGGCGCGGGTACGGCCGTCGTACCGGCGGCGGTGACCGGGCCGCCGTGGGCCGGAGTGCTGCCGCCGCGCGGCGGATGGCAGGCGGTGCCCGGACTGCCGCGGCCGGAGGAGCTGCGGGCGCTCGTCCACTCCGGGGTCGCCGAATTCCGGTCCCGTACCGAGGAGTTGGACTCCGAGGCACGTACCCGGGCCGAACTCGACCGGATCGGGCGGGAGATCTGGTCCCGGACCGTGGGGAACACCCGGCTGCCCGTGCGGGCCGTGCACGCGGCCCAGTCGCTCGGATTCCTGCGGCCCGGTGGCGACGTGGCGCTCTTCGCGTCGGGCGCCTGGCTGCGGTTGCGTACCCCGTACGGCTCGATCGCCGTACGCCAAGGGGGACTTGGGACCCTCGGCGTCAGCGTGCGCTGATCGGCTGTCAGTCCCGGTCGCTGTCGTCCGGCCATACGCCGATGTGGTCGGGCTCCAGTTCCAGCGCGACCCTGTCGCGCATGCCCAGCGCCTCGGTGTACTCCTTCGGGAGCTGGAGGCGGCCTGCGCGGTCGAGCATCGCGTACTCCCTCGCCACCAGCGTCTCGTGGCCGGTCGTCGCGTCCACCTGGCTGCGGCGCAGGACCTCCGTGGAGGTACGGCCGTCCCGGATGGCCACCGTGCGCCGGACCTCTCCCGCCACCGCCTGGTCGTGGGTGACGATGACGATCGTCGTGCCGAGCTGTTCGTTGGCGGTGCGGAACGCGGCGAAAATCTGTTCCGCGGTGTGGGAGTCGAGTTCGCCCGTAGGTTCGTCGGCCAGCAGGACTGACGGGCTGTTGGCCAACGCCACCGCTATCGCCACGCGTTGCTGCTGGCCGCCCGACATCTGGTGGGGGCGGCGGTTGCGGCAGTCGGCCACCTCCAGCAACTCCAGGAGTTCCAGGGCGCGTTCGGTGTGGGCGCGGCGGGGCGTCCGGGAGCCGGAGAGCTGGATGGGGAGGGTGATGTTCTGGGCCGCGGTGAGGTAGGGCAGCAGGTTGCGGGAGGTCTGCTGCCAGACGAAGCCGACCGTCCGGCGCCGGTAGGCCAGACGGTCCTTCGCGGTCATGGTGAGGAGGTCGTGGCCCGCGACCCTGGCCGCACCGGCGGTGGGGGTGTCCAGGCCGGCGAGGATGTTCATGAGGGTGGACTTGCCGCTGCCGGACGCGCCCACCAGGGCCAGGAGTTCGCCCTCCCGGACGAGCAGGTCGAGGCCCTGGAGGGCCTGGACCTCCACGCCGTCCGTGGTGAAGACGCGGACGAGCCGGTCGCAGGTGATCAGGGCGTCGTGGCCGTAGGTGGGGCGGGAGCGGGCCTCGGTCGCCTTGCGGGCGAGGTCGGTGAGGGTGGGGTTCGTGGTCACTGGCCGTCTCCTGTGAGGGCGCCTGTCGATGTGCCGCGCTGTGTCGTCGGGCGGCTGCCGGCCTCCTCGGCCGGGGAGTCGCCGTAGCGGCCTGAGCGACCGCGGTTGAGGTTGAGGCTGAGGCTGACGAAGTCGCTCATCTCGCGTCCCCCGCTCTCAACTCCCGCACCGAGCCCCGTCTGCCCGACCACCACGCCTGGCCGATCCCCATCGCCACCGCCAGCAGCAGCACGGCCGTCGCCGGTATCGCCAGGGAGAGGGCGTCCGTGCGCAACTCCGCTCCCGCCGCGTCGTGTTCGGTCGTGGGGAGGGCGATGGCCGTCAGGTCGATGCCCGGGGACAGCAGGCGGATGGTGGCCCAGCCCGTGAGGGTGCCGCCCAGGGCCGCCAGGATCGCCTGGGGCAGGGACTCCAGGACCAGCAGGCGGCGGCCCGACGCCCGGGTCAGGCCCATCGTGCGCAGGCGGGCCAGCAGGGCCGTGCGTTCGGGGGCCGTGCGCAGAAGGGCCAGGAGGAGGGCCAGGACCGCGTATCCGGTGCCGGCCGCCACCGCCGTGGCGTAGACGCCTTCCGCGCCGGTCTGGAGGGGGGAGTCGACGTAACGCTCCCGCTCCTCGGACCTCAGGTGCACGGACGCCGCCTTGGGGGCCGCCTTGCGCAGAGCGGCCCCGTCCAGGCCCTTCCCCGTCAGCAGCAGAGTCGTCGGCCGTGCCAGCGCCGGGCTCAGCGCCTCGCGGTTCACGATCAGGAAGTCCGAGCCCCGCACCGCCGGCGTGCGGTCCAGGACGGTGGTGATGCGGACGGTGAGCGAGCTGCCGTCCGGGAGGAGGACCGGGAAGGGACGGGTGCCGTACGTCCGGGCGGTGGCCGTGGAGGCCAGGGCCGGGGTCGTACCGCCGACGGCCCGGGCCGGCAACCGGGCCGCCGCGAAGGCACCGATGTCCGTCCGGGACGACAGTGCCGCGTAGTCCGCGGGGTGCACCCCGACCAGAGGCACCGACTGTGCTCCGTTCTCCGGCTCCGCGTCGTCGGTGACGCTCACCGCGGACAGGTCGCTCACCCCCGGTGACCTGCGCAGCCGGTCCGGCAGCCCCGACGGGAGCGGCGTCGCCGTCTCCACGCGCGCGTCGGCGCCGGTCGCGAGGAGGGACGCGTGGTCGCGGGCCTCCTGCACGCCCGCCAGGACCGAGCCGCCGAAGGCCGCCGTGGTCAGGGCGGTCAACAGGGCGAGGAGCGGCAGGACGGCGGAGGCCGAGGTGCGGCCGGCCCGGGCCAGGGACAGATGGGCGAGGGCACCGCGCAGGCGGGCGGCCGGGCGGGCCAGGCCCCGCAGCGGCAGCGGGTACAGGCGGACCAGGACCAGGGCGGCGATCACGCCCACCAGCACGGGTGCCAGGGAGACGAGGTCGTCGGAAGCGCCCGACGTGCCGCGCCGGCGCAGCGACTCCACCGCCGCGGCCGCCAGCACCAGCAGGGTCAGCTCGGCGACCGTACGGCGCCGGGACGGTCGTACGGCGGAGATGTCCTCGCGGCCGGTGTGGACGCGGACCACGCGGTGGGCGGCCGCCGCGCGCAGGGGGAGGGCCGCGCAGGTGACGGCGGTGACCGCCACGGCGGCCACGATCGCGTACCGGAAGCGGCCCTCGGGGACCGCGACCAGCGCGGCGGCCAGGCCCAGGGCGCCCGCCGGGACGGCGACGACCGCCGTCTCGGCGAACAGGCGGGCCGTCAGACCCCGCAGGGAAGCGCCCCGGGCCCTCAGCAGGGCGAGTTCGCTGCGGCGGCGGTCGGCGGTGAGGCCGCCCGCCATCAGGAGCACGACGGCGGCGACCGTGCCGGTGCCGACCGCGGCGACCGCGACGAGCGGGGCGACCGACTCGCGGGACCGGTCGTAGGCGATGAGCACCTCGTCGAGGTCGGTGAGGACCTCGGTCTGGCCGGTGATCTGCGTCAGCTCGGTCACCGGACCGTCGATCTTCAGGCGCACCTTCCGCAGGGCCGGACCGGCCTCCAGGGAGGCGAGGGCGGACCGCAGGGCCGGGGCGTCACGGGCCCGGAGAACCTCCTCGGAGGGCGCCAACTGCCAGTAGCGCTCCGGGCGTCCCGGGGTGGCCAGCAGGACCGAGGCCCCCTCGGGGGCGATGAGCAGGGCGCCGAGCCAGTGCATGTCCACGGACGGCAAGGGCTCGCGGACCAGGGCCGGGGTGCGCAGGATGGACACGGTGGACCAGTAGGCGCCCTTCGGGTCGTGCGGGGTGACGAGGCCCGTGATCCGGACGGGGAGCGTGCGGCCGGTGGCGGGCACGTGGATCACCGAACCGACCTTGATGTGGAGTGACTTGGCGGTCTCCACGGTGACCGCGGCCTCCAGCTCCGGTGCCGCGGCGGTCACGTCCGCGTCCGCGCGCGGCAGCCGTCCCCGGGCGATCGAGGCGTGGGCGCCGAGGCCCGCCTGGGCGACCAGGGTCACCTCCGCGGGCTTGCCGGTGGGCCTCGGCAGCCACGGGTCCGGTACCGGGATGTCCTGGGTGGTGCGCACGCCGTACGTCGACTGGTCCGGGTCGAGGGCGAGCGCGCGCGGGACCTCGGCACGGACCTGGGCGTACTGCCGGGCCAGCAGGCGGGGGCGGAGGACGTCCTCCCGCTCGTGCGGGGTGAGCATCATGGACGGCGGCGGGGCGTACACCTCGACGCTTGTCCGGTCGGGGCGGGCCTGCTCGGCGGCCCGGCGCAGCCCGGAGTCCTCGTAGCGGTCGACCGCGCGGGGGAACGCGGCCGCCAGGCACGCCGTCAGCGCGACCAGCAGCGCGAGCCAGAACGCGGTGCCGGGCGCGGTCCGCAGCCGGGTGCGCACCCAGGGCACGGTCGGGCCGGAGGCCTCCGGCCCGCTCTTCCTGAAGAACCTCACCTCACTCACCCCCCTCACGCAGCGCCCGCGCCGGATCCGCCCGCCGCAGCGCCAGCGCCGCCGTCACCAGGAGCGGGGCGAGGGCCACCGCCGCCAGCAGCGCGGCCGCCTGCGGGAGCGGTAGCTGGACCAGGACCCGCGGGACCGGTCTGGTCGCCTCGTCCGTCAGCACGATCAGCGGCACCACCGCCCGGGTCAACGCCGTGCCCAGCAGCGCGCCCACCAGCAGCGCGAGCACCACCAGGACGCCCTGTTCCACGGCGACCGCCCGGGCCAGCCGGCGCCTCGGGGCCCCCAGGGCGCGCAGTACGGCGAACTCCGCGCCGCGTTCCCGCAGGGACCCCGCCGCGCTCACCGCGAACCCGACCGCGGCCAGCGCCGCCGCCACCGCGGACGCCGCGGCGAACGCGGCCTCGGGACCCGCGCCGAACGGGTCGTCGCGCAGCTGCCCGGCGAGTTCGTCCCGCACCACGACCTGAGCGGGGTCCATGTCGGGCCGGGCCCGCAGCGCCGCCGCGACCCTGCCCGACGCGCCGGGCTCCGTCGACAGCCACCATTCGGTCGGCTCCACAGCGCGGCCGGACTCCTCCTGCAACTCCCGGTTCACGGTCCGCAGATCGATCAGCAGCGCCCCGCCGTCGTCCGAGACGGTGGGCAACTCCCGTATCACGCGCACGATCCGCACCGGTACCGTCTCTCCGTTCAGCGGCACGTCCAGGCTGTCCCCGACGGACGCGCCCGTCGAGGCGAGGAAGCTCTCGGTGGCGACGGCCGTGATCCTGGCGGCCTTCGGCTGCGGTGCCTCCAGGTGGACCGTCAGCAGCCCCGAGCTCCAGACGTCGTCCCCTGGGATGAACCCGGTGCCGTAGTCCACGCTCAGCCCCCCGGGTCCCGAACTCATGCGAGGGGTGGTGGGTTTGGTCTTGGGGTCCGGCGTGGCACTCATCCCGTCGGTCTGCGAGTCGGTCTGTGAGTCGGCCCGCCAGTCGGTCGGCGACGCGAGCCGCCGTCCCGTCCCTTCGGTGTCCGTGGTCGTCAACTCGGTGACGGTGAGGCGCTGTCGGTCGGCCTTGCCGCTCGGGACGGTGACGACCAGGTCCAGGGTGGTGAGGGTCAGCGGGCCCCCGGCCACGTAGACGTCCAGCGGGTGGGGCCGGCCGTCGGCGGAGAGCTGTCCGGCCGGGAGCCGGTAGGGGGTGCCGTAGGCGTCCACCAGGGTGACGGCGACCTGTCCCGTCGTGCTCGGGACCGAGCTGTGCAGGGTGGCCGTCAGCCGCAGCCGGGCCGTGCCCGCGGGCACCTTCACCCCCGCGATCGCGCCATTGGGGCCGAGACCCTGGAGCAACGGTCCGGAGTGCAGGTCGGGACGGATCAGCACCGAGGCGCGCGAGGTGTCCAGCGCCAGCACCGTCGCCGACCGGCTGCCGGACAGCGGCAGTTCGGACCGGGCGGCGGGGGCGGTCTGCCGTACGCCCGCGACGGCCGCGTACTGCTCGGTGCGGCCGAGGCTCGCGTTCCCGGAGGTCAGCACCCGCACCGGCGCTCCGGCACGGAAGTCCGCCTGGTCGGACTGCGAACGGTTCCAGGACGCGCCCTGCCCGATGGCCAGCATGCCCAGCGCCATCGCGAGGACCAGCAGCAGCACCGGGCCCGCCCCGCGCATCGGGCGGCGGGCGATCTGCCAGCCCGCCAGGGCCGCGGTCAGCCCGCGGCCGCCGGTCGCCCGGCGTTCGGCGAGCCGGGCCAGCGGCGGCAGCAGCCGCAGCGTCAGGACGGTCCCGGCCAGCAGCGCGAGCGCGGGTGCCGCCACCAGCAGCGGATCCACCCCCAGCGTGCCGGAGGTGTCGTCGGACACGGCACCGGAGGTCTGACGGCTGAGCTGGAAGTACGCCACCCCGGCCACGGCCAGCAGCCCCAGGTCCGCGCCCGAGCGCACCGCACCGGGCAGCGTCCGGGCCCGGCCGCGCGCGAAGGATGAGGTCAGCGCGGGCAGGGTCACCGCCAGCGCGCACCCGAACGCCACCGCCCCCGCCACCAGCCACACCGCGGGCCGCCCGTCCGACGGCACCTCCAGGTGCAGCCCGATCCGGGCCAGCGGTCCCCGCCAGGCCAGCATCCGGGTCAACGGGGCCGCCAGCAGCGGCGCGCACAGCAGAGCGGGCACCGCGAGCAGCGCTCCCTCCAGGGCGGCGAGGCCCGCGATCCGGGCACGCGAGGAGCCGCGGGCCAGCAGCAGCCGGCTCTCGCCGGTGCGTTCGCTGCTCAGCAGCCCCGCCACCAGCAGCAGGGCGCAGCCCGCGAGGAGCATCAGTTGCAGGGCGACGATCAGCAGGGTCGAGCGGGAGACGAGCAGGGAGCGGTCGGTGCGGTCGAGGACCTCGGGGAGCGAGGTCGAGGCGGTCGTGGCACCGTCGAGGGAGGGCTCCTTGCGCAGCGCCGCGTTCCCCGCGACGGCCGACTTCCGCAGCGCGTCCGAGCGTGCGGTCGTCACCGTCGCGAAGTCGGCCGACACCACCCACCCCGACGTCCCGACGCTCACCGTCCCGTCGGTCAGGACCGCGGGATCGGCGAGCAGGGGGCCGTACGTCGTGAAGTCGAGCTTGTTGATGCCCCGCCCGCGCAGGTCGTCGAGGAGCCAGTACGAGTCGTCCGTGCGGACGGGCCGGTACAGGCCGGTCACGGTGACCCGCACCGCCGGGCCGCGCAGCCGGTCGGTGAGGGTGAAACGGGCGCCGGGGCCGAGGTGGAGGGCGCGGGCGGCGGTCTGCGGGAGCGCCACCTCGACCAGCCCCCGGGCCGGCCGGGGCAGCCGCCCCTCGACCAGCCGCAGACGGCTGCGGTCCAGGGCCGCGAAGTGGGTCAGATCCGGGTCCCCGGACCGTGCCGACTCGGGCTGCAGCGACCGCGGCAGCGCGTACGGGCCCGACCGCAGGGACGTCCGCACTCTCACCGGCAGCCCGTCGAAGGTCTGCCGCGCCACCTTGCGTACGGCGGTGTCGGCGGCCGTACGGCGGTCCTCGGGTACGTCGGCCTTGACGACCAGCGCGGTGTCGGCGGCGTTGCGCGGGTCGTCGAGGGAGTGGCGCAGGGCCGCGTCACCGATCGCGCCGGAGTAGGCGGTGAGGGTCGCGAGGACCGCCGTGGTGAGCAGGACCGTGAGCAACGCGGCGGCGAGCAGCAGCCGGTGCGCCCGCGCACGCAGAAACACCAAACGTGCGATTCCCCCGAACCCCGTCACCCGGCCCCCCGCCGTGTTGTGCCAGATCTTTGGCGAGGATGTCAGAGGGGACAGTCACGGGTAAGCGCTTGTAGCGACGGCTTGACCGGATTGTGACCGGAATCCGGTGCCGGTCAACCGGAAAGCGACCGGAATCCGACACTCAACGAGTGGTGATCAGTCGGCGGTGTTCACCATCGAAGCGGCCGCGTACGTCAGGTAGTTCCACAGCTGTGTCTCGTGCTCCTCGGACAGGCCGAGTTCGTCGACGGCGTCCCGCATGTGCCTCAGCCACGCGTCGTGCGCCTCGCGGTTGACGACGAAGGGGGCGTGCCGCATGCGCAGCCGGGGGTGGCCGCGGTTGTCGCTGTACGTGGTGGGGCCGCCCCAGTACTGCATCAGGAACAGCGTGAGGCGCTCCTCGGCCGGGCCGAGGTCCTCCTCGGGGTACATGGGCCGCAGGACCGGGTCCTCGGCCACCCCCTCGTAGAAACGGTGGACGAGGCGGCGGAAGGTCTCCTCCCCGCCGACCTGCTCGTAGAAGGTCTGCGTCTGAAGCGTGCCGCGCCGGATCTCTTTCACGTCCACCATGGTCTCAGACGGGGTGGACGAGGACTCAAGGCTTAGGACCTCCTGCGCCCAGGGTGCAGAGTGGAGGTATGGGCGCGCACGCTCTCGACAGGGACCTCGCCGAACTCGCCGCCGGGGCGCGGGCCGCGCTGGTGCGGGAGATCGACGCGAGCGGGGCCTGGGCCGCCGACCCGCGATGGCGGGCGGCCTTCGAGGCGGTGCCCCGGCATCTGTTCGTGCCCTACTACTACGTCGGGGTCATGGGGGGCTACGAGCGGCGCTGGGGCGAGAGCCCGGACCGGCGCACCCGGGAGAAGTGGGTCCGCGGGGCCTACGCCGACGCCCCGCTGGCCACCCGGCTGCGCGACGGCGAACTGGTCTCCTCCAGCAGCCAGCCCTCGCTGATGGCGATGATGCTGGCCGAGCTGCGAGTACGCGACGGCGACCGGGTCCTGGAGATCGGCGCCGGCACCGGCTACAACGCGGCCCTGCTCGCGCACCGGCTCGGCGACGACCGCGTCACCACCGTCGACCTGGAGCCGGAGATCACCGAGGCGGCGCGCAGGCATCTGGCCGCCGCCGGGTACCACCCCGTCGTCGTCACCGGCGACGGCGCGCGCGGGGTGCCCGAACGCGCCCCCTTCGACCGGATCATCGCCACCTGCACCCTGGCCTCGGTCCCGGCCGCCTGGCTCGCCCAGTGCCGCCCCGGCGCACGCATCCTGAGCCCGCTCGCCACCGGCCTGATCGCCCTGACCGTGCGGGACGCCCGGCACGCCGAGGGGCGATTCCTGCACACGCCCGCCTACTTCGTGCCGCTGCGTGGCGCGGACCGGCCGGACGAGGGACCCGCGGATCTGGACGCTCTCCCGCGCCCGGCCCGGGAGAGCGAGCTGTTCCGGTTCCTGCTGGTCCTGAGCCGCGGCCGCCTCGAACCGCGGGAGGCGTACGCGTTGTGGGAGCGGGAGGGACAGCCGCGTCGTGAGCGGTACGGCATCACGGTCAGCGGAGACCGGGAATGGGCGTGGCTGGACGACCCGGAGGGACCGTGTGCGTGGCCCCTCCGGTGACGTGGCCGTTCTCAGCCGGGGCGGCTAACCGCGGCGGATCGTGATCGTCGTCCAGGCGCCGACGTGCACCCGGTCGCCGTCCTGGAGCGGCACCGGCACGAAGGGCGTGATGGGCTCCTCGGCGCCGTTGACCGTGGTGCCGTTCGTCGAGTTCTGGTCCACGACCGCCCAGGAACCGTCCGGCTGCTGGACCAGCACCGCGTGCTGGTGCGAGACGCCCGGGTCCTCCGGCGGCACCGACAGGTCGACATCGGGGGTGTCACCGGTGGAGTGCCGGCGGCGGCCGATGGTGACCTGGTTGCCGGTGAGCTGGCGCTGCTGCTCGGGGGAGTACGCGGGCAGGTTCAGGCCCGCGGCCTCGGGGCCGGAGCGCTGCATCATCGCCATGAAGTAGTCGCGGTCCGGGCCGATGGTCGCCGTCCAGGTCGCCGGCTGCTGCGGGAAGGACGGGCCGGGGGGCGCGGGCGGGGCCTGGGTGGACCCGGGCTGCGGGTAGCCGTAACCGCCGGGGCCGGGGTTGTTGCCGGGACCACCGGGGCCACCAGGACCTCCGGGGCCGCTGGAGGACGGCGGGGAGAGGACCCAGTCGTCGGCGCCGCCGCCACCGTAGGGCGTACCACCAGGCTGGCGCCGGTTGGTCTCCTGCGGGAAGGCGGGCGGGGCCGAGGCGCCCTGCGCCTGGAAGCCCTGCGGGGCACCGCTCGTGGCACCGGGGCCGCCGGGCGGGGTCGGGCCCGGGGGCGGCGGGACCGGGCGGGAGGGGTCCGCACCGAAGTGCGGCGGACCGCCGGGGCCACTCGGGCCGGGGCGGGACGGGTCGCCGGGGAAGCCCTGCGGCGCACCGGGGCCGCCGGGGCCGGGCTGGGTGGGCGGGCCGCCGAAGCCCTGGGGGCCGCCGGGGCCACCGGGGCCGGAAGGAGCCTGGGACGAGCCGGGCTGGGGGTAGCCGTAGCCGCCGGGGCCGGCGGGGCCGCCGGGACCACCCGGACCGGGCTGGTTGGGGAAACCGGAGGGGCCGGGGCCACCGGGTCCGCCGGGACCGTTCGGGAAACCGGAGGGGTTGGGCGCACCGGGACGCCCGGGGTCGCCCGGGAAGCCCTGCTGGCCACCTGGGCCGGACTGACCGGGGCCGCCGGGGTAACCGGAGGGGCCGGGACCGCCGGGCGCGCCAGGGCCGCCCGGGAAACCGGAAGGACCGGAGGAGCCGGGGCCGCCGGGGCCGGGGCGGGACGGATCACCGGGGAAGCCCTGCGAACCGCCAGGACCACCGGGCCCACCCGGACCACCGCCGGGGCCGCCCGGACCCGAGCGGCCCGACGGCTCCGAGCCGAAGGGGATCGGTTCTGCGGGACGGTTCACCTGGGACGGGCGCGAGCCCTGGTACTCGTACGAGTCACCGCCGCCGCCGAAGGACGGACCGGGACCCGCCTGCTGCTGGAAGTGCGAGGGCGGGCCGCCGGAGCCGGCCGGCGGGCGCGGGGCGGCCGGGGTGTACGAGGTCGCCGTGTTCGTCAGGAAGTTCCACCGGCACTCCTCGCAGAAGGGCGCACCGCCCTCACGGGGCGTACGGCACTGCGGGCAGAGCTCCGGCTCGGGGTCCGGTACGGAGGACAGCGGGGGACGTCCACCGGGCTGTCCCCCAGGACCGCCGGGGCCGCCGGGCGGCGGGAAGCCGTAGCCGCCTCCACCCGGACCGGGCGGCGGCGGAGGGGGCGGAGGTACGGCACCGGCCATGCGGTGACCGCAGACCTCGCACCAGTCGTCGGAACCCGACTGGTGTCCGTTCGGGCAGGTCGGCATGTCGGCGCTTCCCCCTCTCGGATCAGGGAACTTCTACGTCGGTAACTGTCTACTTCTTTACACGAACTGTCTTTGTCGACCGAGTCTCGAGAGTCATCTCGTCGGCCTCCTCGACCTTCGCCTTCAGTCGCACAGTACCTGTCGTGGCGTCGACCACGTCGACCACCTTCGAAAGGAGTTTCGCAGTATCGGCGTTCCCGGAGTCGTTCGCGAGCTGAACGGCCCGGCCCAGTTTGGCCGTTGCTCCATCTATATCGCCCGCTTTGCGGAGATCCAGCCCCTGTTGGATGGCCTGTGCCAGTTCGGCCTGGCCGGTGTAGTGGGCGACCTGGGGGTTGATCGACGTCGAGGCGACCATGTCGTCGGTCCACACGGCCCTGACGAGACCCTGTGCGCCCAGGTTCTGCGGGGTGCCGTCGGGCTGCGGGACGACCAGCGAGACCCGGGCGGCGAGCATCTCCTGGCCGATGTTCGCGGCCGGGACCTCGACGCAGACGTGGTAGTCACGGGACTCGTCTCCCCAGGAGCCGGTGGGGTAGTCCCCGGCCCGCGGACCGGCCTCGGTGCGGCGGTCGGTGAGCTCCTCGACGGTGGGCGCGACCTGCTTGACGAACTTGATGGTGGTGCCCACCGGAGTCCACACGCGGAGGGCGACGTCCGCGACCTCCTTGCCCATGGCCGTCTCCATCATCTGCGTGAAGTCGGCGGCGAGGGCCGCGGGGTCGGCGACGATGTCGGCGGTGCCGAGCAGGGCGGAGGCGATCCCTGTGACTTCTTTCACTTCCCAGTCGGTGCCCACACCCCGGGCGTCGCAGGTGAAACGCCCCGCGCAGGAGTCGAGGGCGGCCTTGAGATCCTCCGGCGACTCGTGCTCGTTGCGCCCGTCGGTGAGCAGGATGCCGTGGCGGATGGCGACGTCCGCCGAGGACAGCAGGCGGTCGGCGAGGCGCAACCAGGTCCCGATGGCCGTGCCGCCGCCCGCGCTGAGCCTGCGCAGTGCCTGTTTGGCCTGGTCGCGGGTGGTGGCGTCGGCGACCGCGAGGCTGCCGCCCCCCGGATACACCTCCTTGGCCACGTGGGTGCCGCCGATCACCGCGAAGTGCACACCGTCGCGCAGGGTGTCGATCGCGGCGGCGGTGGCGTCGCGGGCGTTGCGCATCTTGGTCGGCGGGTAGTCCATGGAGCCCGAGCAGTCGACCATGATCGCGACCGCCGCGGAGGGGCCCTGCCCCGCCGTCCAGAGGTGCGGGGCCCCGACCGCGCTTCCGATCGTGCCGCCGCCGGTCGAGGTCACCGTGACGATCGCGTTGACCTCGCGGCCGCCCTCGGGCAGGTACTCGTTCTGGTAGACGTCCATCGCGAACTGCGGCACGTTCGACTTCGAGAAATTGGCCATGCCTACTCAAATCCCCCTCGCGAACCCCACATCCATGGGGCGATGACTGATCGCGGACCGGTCCCCTCCGGTCCGCCGAGGCCTCCCCGTGTACGGCCTCAGGCCGATCCTGCCCCCTGCACAGGGGTCGGGAACGGGACGACGGCCACTGTTACGTTGTCGTGGCCCCCGCCGTCCAGGGCGTGACCGACCAGCACCCGGGCGGTGTGCAGCGGGCGCGCGGCGGCGTCGGCCGGCACGGCCTGAGCCATCTCGTCGGCCGCCTCCGCGTAGTTCCACAGACCGTCGGTGCACACCACCACCACACCAGGCCGGTCCGGCTTGAAGGAAGCGGTGTGCGGGTCGAGTTCGTAGGCGTCCGCGCCGAGCCAGCCGGTGATCGCGTGGGCGCGCTCGTCGGCGTACGCCTCGGCCTCGTTCATCAGGCCCGCGGCGACCATCTGCGCGGCCCAGGAGTCGTCCTCGGTGAGCCGGGCCGGGGGTGAACTGCGGTCCGTGGGCACCCAGTAGACGCGGCTGTCGCCGACCCAGCCGACGACCAGCAGGCTCGGGGTGACGACCGAGCCGACGATCGTGCACGCGGGGGCGTTCTGGTGGGGCTGGTGCTCGCGGGCCGTGGCGGGTTCCCCGGCGAGCGAGTTGACCGCGCGGGAGGCGGCGACGATCGCCTCGTGCAGGGCCTGCTGGGGGTGGGTGCCCTGGGGCAGCGCGGCCAGCAGCGCGTCGGCCGCGGCCCGGGAGGCGGCCAGGGAGGCGTCGTCGGGGCGGGTCGCGGAGGACACGCCGTCGCAGACGACCGCGAAGGTGGCCGGTGAGCCGTCGGGCAGCACGCTGGTGCCGAGGGTGAAGGCGTCCTCGTTGCGGTGGTGGCGCAGGCCGCGGTCGCTGACGGCGGCGATCGGGCCGATCTCCTGCTCCATGTGGTCGCGCTCACGCGGCTGGGCGTGCCCGCAGTTCTCGCAGTATCCGTCGTCGTCGACCCGGCCCGCGCGGCAGGCCACGCACACTTTGGTCCCCTCGGCCGGGGTGGGCGTCTGGGCGGCCACCCGCGGGTCGGGCGCCTGAAGGACGTACTCGTCGGGCTCCGGGGGCCGGTCGAAGCGCACGCCGGAGGCGGGGGAGACCGGCGACCCGAGCACCGGGCCGGACTGGGGCGGCACCGGTGGCAGTTCGTGCTCGCCCGACGCGGCGGCCCGCAGGTCGGTCGGCAGATGGAGCTCCGCCGGGGGGTGCGGGGCCTGCGGCCAGGGGCCGCCCGGAGGCGCGCCGTTCAGGGCGACGGTCGGGTTGTCGTCCGGCCGCGCCGGGACGGCGGACAGGTCGTATCCGCACGCACCGCAGAAACGGTCGCCCGACTCGAGGGGTTCCTCGCAGCTCGGGCACCTCGAAAGGGCGGTCTGCTGGGGCATCTGCGACATCAACTACACCCACGTCCGGGGGCGGTAACGGTTGGCTCGTTCCACCAGGTCGATCCTCTCCTCGCCGCGCTGCGCGAGACGGGCCAGCGCGCGGTACGAACGCTCCAGGCCGAAGCGCAGTCCTCGCTCGTCCAGTCCGCTGCCGAGCAGTGCCCGTCCCCCGGTGGCGGGGGCGACGGAGTCCTGGCCACCGGAGAGTATCCAGTCCAGGGCCGCGCCCAGCACCTCGGCCGACAACTGCTCGCGACGCGCCGGATCCAGTCCGTACGCGTCCAGCGCCTCGACCTGCCCGGCGGCGGCGGTCAGGTCGTCCAGGAAGGGTACGTCGCCCGCGGTCGCGGTGCGGCCACGCAGCCGCGCGCGGACGGCCGCCACCCGGGCGCCGGTGTAGTGGATGGAGGACTCCGGCACCGACTCCAGCGTCCGCACCGCGCTGCGGCGGTCCCCGGTCGCCAGTTGCACGCGTGCGAGGCCGAACGCGGCGCTCACATAGCTGGGGTCGGTCGACCAGACCAGGCGGTAGTACTCGGCTGCGTTGTCGAGCTGGCCGAGCACCTCCGCGCACAGGCCGAGGGCGAGCTTGGGGGCGGGCTCGCCGGGGAAGGCGTCGTAGATCGCGTCGAAGGCGAGCGCGGCGGCCTCGTGGTCGCCGGTCACCAGGGCGGCCACGCCCCGGTACCAGACCACCCGCCAGTCGTCGGGCCGCTCGTCCTCAAGCCGCCGCAGCGCCTCGTCCGCGGTGTGCGCGTCGCCGTTCTCCAGCCAGGCGCGGACCTGCCTGAGCCGTGACTCCGCCGACGGGGCCGGCGCGGCCGCGAGGGCGCCGAGCAGCTCCGCGGGCGCGGTGGTCATGAGCCCCGCGAGGAAACCGGCGTTGGGGTCGGAGGGGTCGACGTGGGGGACGGGCAGCGCGAGGGAGGCGACGGGAGCGTTGACCGGCTTGACGAGGGACTGAGGGGCACCGAGGACTCCGCCGCCCGGCCGCTCGGCACCCGCGCCGCCCACCGCATGGGAGGCCTTCCGGGCAGGCAGCACCCGTCCCCCCAGCCGCGACACCTCCCCGTCCAGCTTCGGGAACAGCTCCGTGTCCGTGACCCGCACTTCGGGGCCGAAGAGGGTCGACAGGGCGGGTCTGGCGCGGCCCGTCTGCAGGGAGACGACCTCACGCAGCACCCCCGTCAGCTGGTCCGACATCTCCTGCGCGGAGGCGAAACGGCGGGCGGGGTCGGGGTCGGTCGCGCGCACCAGCAGCCGGTAGAAGGACTCGTACCGGCGGAAGACCTCGATGTGGTCGGGGTCGGGCAGCGAGTCGACGAAGACGTTGGTGTAGCCCTGGAAGTCGAAGGACAGCACGGCCAGGGTGCGGCCGACCGTGTACAGGTCGGAGGCGACCGAGGGGCCCACATCGGCGACCTCGGGCGCCTGGTAGCCCACCGTGCCGTAGATGGCCGACTCCTCGTCGTCCATCCTGCGCACCGCGCCCATGTCGATCAGCTTGAGCTGGTCCTCGGTCTGGATGGCGTTGTCGACCTTGAAGTCGCAGTACAGGAGGTTGCGGCTGTGCAGGTGACCGAGTGCCTCCAGGGCCTCGATGCCGTAGGCGCACGCCTGCTCCACCGGCAGCGGGTCCCGCTTGCCGTCGGCCGAACGGCGGCCGTTGGCGATCTCCTTCAGCGACTTGCCGCCGACGTACTCCATGACGATGTAGCCGTCGAGCGAGCCGGTGCGCTGGTCGAGATGTTCCACGAAGTTGTAGATCCGCACGATGTTGGCGTGCTCGATCTCCGCGAGGAAGCGCCGCTCGGAGATCGCGGCGGCCATGGCGTCCTGGTCGCCGGTGTCCAGCAGGCCCTTGAGGACCACCCAGCGGTCGGACACCGCGCGGTCCACGGCGAGATAGACCCAGCCGAGACCGCCGTGCGCGAGGCAGCCCGCGACCTCGTACTGGCCGTGCACGATGTCGCCGGACTTCAGCTTCGGCACGAACGAGTACGGGTGGCCGCACTTGGTGCAGAAGCCCTCGGTGCGCCCGGACTTCTCCCCGCGTGAACGCCCCACCGGGGCACCGCAGTCGGAGCGCGAGCAGAACCGCTTGCGCTCGGGCACCTCGGGGTTCTCCAGGACCATCACGCGCGGGTCGGGCCGCGGCACCCCGGGCACCTCGACGAGCCCCGCGCCGAGCCGGCCGCGCCCGGTCGAACCGGCGGTCGAGCCGGAGCCGCGCACCGACACCGAGCGGCCCGTGGACTTCCCGGAGACCGAGCGCGAGAGCCGTCCCGACACCGAGCGCCGTGACTTCGACGAGTGCGAGGACGTCCGCGCGGAACCGCGGCCGGTGGCGCGCGCACTGCCGCTGCCCTGCGAGTCCCTGCCGTCGCCCGCCGTACCGGAGCGCGACGAGCCGGGCCGGGCCGCCCCGGCCGGGAGGACCGGTGCGAGACCACAGGTGTCGCAGTACAGCTCGCCGCCGCCCATGTCCTCGTACGTCCCCTCGCAGCCGGGCCGCTGGCAGGGCTGCTGTTCCTGACTCATGACGACTCCCCCCTCCGGTCCTCGGGCCCGCTCTGCGGCACCCGCGGGGCGCCCAGCAGTTCGGCGACCGCGTGCTGGTAGCGCAGCACGGCCTGTTCGGCGACCCTCAGGTCGCAGGGCGCGCTCCACAGCATCCGCCGGGCCGCGTCGTACCGCTCGATCAGGAACGGGTCCTCGGCCAGGCCGTGCCGGGCGACCTTCGCCTTGTACGCGTCGAGCCGGCCGCGCAGTTCCGCGCGGATCGCGAGCGGCGCGGTGACCGCGGTCAACGACTCGCGGGCGCGCAGCAGTTCGTCCTCCGCCTTCTGCTCCAGGGACTCCAGGAGCGGGGACAGGCGGTGCCACTGGGCGTGTCTGCGGTACTCGGCGGCGGTCGCCAGCTGCTCCTGGAGAGCGGTCGGCGGTCCGCTGACGACCGGCACCTCGGTGGCCGCGATCTTCGCGAGGACCTCACCGCGCGCGAGGCGGGCCTCGGCGAGCGTGCGGTCCGCGCGGGAGAGCACGTCCCGCAGCTTGACCAGCCGGGCCTCGGCGTCCTGCCGGACGGTGAGCACCGCGTCGATCTCCCGGCGCACGTCCTCCAGGGCGCGCGCCTCACGGTCGTACGCCGTGGTGTCCGGTCTTCCGCCGCCGGGGGCCGAACTTCCCGGCGCGGGCTGCCAGAAGGCGAGCGGGTCGGAGATCACCTGCTCGCGCAGCGAGGTGAGGGTGCGGGTGATGCGCTCCAGGTCGTCCCCGGACGGGTGCTCCCCGGGGCGTACGCCGACGGAGTGCGCGAGCCGGCGGGTGCGCTGGAGTTCGGCGGACAGCAGGTCTATCCGGGCGGGCAGTGCGGACCACACCGCGTCGGCGGCGACGACCATGTCCAGGCTCGTCGCGTACAGCTCGTTCATCCGCTCCACGAGCGTCACCAGCGAGAACCTCTCACTGAGTTTGCCCGAATTGCCGTGCAGGGTGGGCGCGTTGGCCGTGGCGGTCGCCGAGCCCGCGACCGTGACCGACTCGCCGCGCAGCAGCTCGGTCAGCTCCACCAGGTCCTCGCGGCTGGACCAGCGGCGGCGGGAGCGGATCCCGCGGGCGGAGTGCAGCGCGTCCGAGTACGCGTCGAAGTACGCCCACAGCAGGGTGATCGACGCGTCGGCGGACTCCCAGCGCTCCTTGGTGACCCCGGTGAGCTCGGCGCCCTCGAGAAGCCTGCGGCCCGCGTGGTCCTGAAGGGCGAGGAGTGAGGTCTCGATCGCCTCGTGCTCCGCGCCGAGCCGCGCCAGCGCACGGTCCACCTCGTCCCGGTCCATCACCGGCCCAGGGGGTCCCGTGACGCCCATCGATCACCTCTCGCTGCTGAAGTGTTGCTGGGTGGTTGTCTGATTGTGACGATGCGTCAGTTCTTGCGCAGGTACTTCGGTGGCGGCGGCTCCGACTTCGCCGAGCTCTTGTCCAGTGTGGCCGACAGCCACCTGTCGTACGACGCCTGCCAGCCGTCGGTGGTGTCCTTGCGGTAGTCCACCAGGACCTGGTTGACCCGGCGTACCAGGTCGTCGGCGTCGCTCTTCATCGCCACGCCGTAGTACTCGGTGGTGAAGGGGGAGCCCTTCAGTTCGACGGTGGGGTCCTGGGCGGCCTGGCTTGCCGCGAGCGCCCCGTCGGTGACCACGGCGTCGACCTCACCGAGCTGGAGCCTGACGAGACAGTCCAGTTGGTTGGGCACGGTGGTCCTGAGGTCCGCGGAGGCGACGAGCTTCCCCGCCCTCTTGTCCTCGTCCAGCTGGCTGAAGGCGGTCGAACCCTCCGCCGTGCAGATCTTCTTGTGCGCCAGCGTGCCGTCGTAGCCCTTGATGTCCGAGGACTTGGGGGCGAGGACCTGCTGCCCCGTCTTGAAGTACGGCGCGGAGAACGCCACGTCGGCCAGGCGCTTGCAGTTGATCGTCATCGTGCGCACGACCATGTCGACCCGGCCCTTCTGGATCGCCGGGATGCGCTGGTTGGTGGGGATCGCCTTGAACTGCACGGCCTTCGGGTCACCGAGGATGTCCTGCGCGATCCGGTGCACCAGGTCGATGTCGAAGCCCTCCAGGTCGGCTTTCGGCCCGCTGTTGGGGTTGCGGTAGCCCCAGCGGTAGCTGTTCTGGTCGACGCCGACGATCAGCTTGCGCTTCGCGCCCTCGCGGGCCTTGATCTTGTCTATGGTCGTGCCGTCCGCGCTCGACGGGGACAGCGTCTGCTCCTCCGGGTGCGCCTTGATCGCCGGGTTGTCGCACGGCTTGTCGTCCGCCGTCTGGTCGGCGCGGGTCAGGCCCGGGCCGCCGGTGCCCGGGCTGCCGTCCGCGCGCGACTGGGCCAGCGGCAGCAGCAGTGCGCAGGCGAAGCCGAGGACCAGGGCGCAGACGGCCGCCATCGCCCCGACGCCGCCCCAGCCCCTGAGGCCGGCCCGCACACGTCCACGCATCCGTATCAGCATTGTCGCGCCCCCTCTCACCGGTACTCCGACAGCCTGCGCCCGATGCCCAGCACCGCGCCGGCCGCGCCCAGGACGGCCAGCACGGCGGCACCCGCCGACAGTCCGGTCATCGCGCCCAGACCGTCACCCGCCGAGCGCTGGAACTCGGCCTCCTCCTGCTTCAGGGCCTTGGCGAGGTTGTCGTCGACGCTGTCGAAGCACTCACCCGTCGCGCCCTTGGGGCCTATGACCCGCAGCAGTGCCTCTTCGTAGTTGCCGTTGTCGTCCTGCTCGCGGGCCGCGGTGTGGCGCTGCTTCCACACCGCCATGTTGCCCTCGGCCGCGGTCACCGGCTGCTTGCCGCTGCTGTCGTCGGCGAGCTTCGACGCCTGGGCCAGGCCCTTGCCGAGGGCGTCCATGTCCTTGTCGAAGTCGTAGTCGTAGGCGTCGTAGGTGACGTCCTCGCCCTGGGCGTTCTTCTTGGTGATCGTCTCGGCGCCGCGGGCCACCAGCGTGAGGTTCTCGTTGCCGCGCGCCTTCAGGGAGGCGATCCGGGCGTCGTGCAGCACGTTGAGCGAGCGCACTCCGTGGTCGTAGGAGTCGTTGAGGCCCGCGCGGGCGACGGTGTGCCCGACGACCAGCCACAGCAGCACCACGGTCGCCGTCGCGGTGGCCGCGACCAGGCCGTGGTTGAGGACCCGGTTGGTGCGCCGGTAGTTGCGGTGCTGGGCCCAGGCGAGCCCGGCGAGCGCCAGGACGCCGAGGCCGATCGCGGCCCACGGGTAGGGCGTGGCGTCGGCGTAGTCGGCGCGCAGCCGCTGGTTCTCGCTCGTGTAGAGGTTCTGCGCCTTCGGGAGCATCTGGTCCTGCATCTTCTCGTTGGCGTAGCGCAGATACGCGCCGCCGACCGGGAAGCCCTGGCGGTTGTACGTACGGGCCCGCTCCACCAGGCCCTTGTACTCCGGCAGCAGGGTGTTGAGCTCGGCCACGGTCCTCGCGGCGGGGGAGTCCGGGTCGGAGTTCGAGGCGGCCCTGACCAGACCGGCCGCGGCCAGGTCGATGTCCTTCTCGTACAGCTCGCGGGAGGCGGTCGTCTCCTGGCCGCCGGCGAGGAAGGCGCTGGAGGCCGCGGTGTTGGCGTCGGCCAGGTAGCGGTAGATGTCGGCGGCTGCGCTGCTGAGCGGCTGGCTCTTGTGCAGCACGTCGTCCGCGGCGGCGGCCCGGTCGTTGGTCTGCCAGGCGGTCACCGCACCGAAGAGGACGACGAGCAGGGCGAGTGCCGCACCGATGATGCGCAGCCGGCCCGGCTCGGTGGTGGCGGCCGCGCGCAGCTGGTCGAAACCCTCCGCGAAGGCCGTACGACGAGCGGGTGCCCGGCCCGGTGCGGCGGTCGGCGGGGGTGCCTGCGGGGCCGGGGCCGCAGGGCCCGGCTGCGGCGGCACGGCCGGCATCGTGGGCACCCCGGCACCCGGTGGCGCCGCGCTGCTCTTCGGCGGGTGTGTCACTGTTTGACCTCCCCCATGGTCATCCCTCGCCGCAAGTATCGCTGCCGGGACCGACATCCGCACCGGGCTTCACTCGATCTTGATCGGATCGCAGCGGATCGCCCGTCGGCGGCTCCGCGTTCCGCACCACCCCTTGCCCATCAATACGCCCCTGGAATCGGTTCGGTTCCCCCGGGGCGCGTAGGGTCGCCGTCGTGCGCGGGGTGCGAGTGGTGATGATCGGCGGAACGTCGAACACCGGTAAGTCCACGGTCGCCGGGGCGGTCGCGGAACGCCTCGGCTTCACGCATCGCTCGACGGACCTGCTGGCGAGACACCCGGGGCGGCCCTGGCGCACGCCGGAGCGGGAGGTGCCACCGCATGTGGCCGAGCACTACGCCACCCTCGGCGTCGACGAGTTGATCGACTCGGTCCTGGCCCACTACGAGCGGCTCTGGCCCCGCGTCGAGGAGCTGGTCGGGGCGCACGCCGCCGGTCCGGGGCTGGTCCTGGAGGGCTCCGCCCTGTGGCCGGAGCGGGTCGCCGCGCTGGACGCCCCGCACACGGCCGCCGTATGGCTCACCGCCGGCGAGGACGTCGTACGCGCCCGGATCCGTGCGGGCGGGCGCTACGACGAGGCGTCCGAGGCGGAGCGCGCGCTGATGGACAAGTTCCTGGCCCGGAGCGTGCGGTACCAGGAGCTCATGGTGGAGACCGTCGACCGGCTGGGACTGCCCCGCGTCGACGTCGGACACGACATGACCGTCTCCGAGGTGGCCGACGCGGTGCTCGCTCAGGCCTCGTAGTACGCCCGCACTCTCTCCTGCACCCGCGGTGACGCCCCCGCCCGGTCCAGGCCGAGGAGCGCGGCGCCGAGGACCGGACGCGCCGTCACCACCTGGGGCACGGCCTTCGGGGCGCGGGCCGCCAGGAGATCCCGCACCCCGTCGTCCAGTTGGGGGTGCCGGGCGGCCAGGACACTGCCGCCGAGCAGGACCGGGGTCTCCTCGTCGAGGAGGTCGAGGCGGGTCAGGGCCACCGTCGCCATGGACACCACCTCGTCGGCCAGGCGGTCGACGAGCGAGCGGGCCACGGCGTCGCCGGCGGCGGCCGCGGCGAAGAGCACCGGGGTCAGTTCGTGGCGGCGGGCCGGGGCGATCTCCTCCAGGTGCAGGGCCTCGATGAGGGCGTACATGGACGCCAGCCCGAAGTGGAGCGGGAGCACGCGCGCGAGGTCGGTGTCGGCGCCCCGCCCGTCCTCCGCGCGGGCCGCGTGCCACAGCGCCTCCTCGGCGAGGCCCCAGCCGCCGCCCCAGTCGCCGGAGATCCGGCCGAGCGCGGGGAAGCGTGCGGTACGGCCGTCGGGGCGCATGCCGACGCAGTTGATGCCCGCGCCGCACACCACGGCGACCCCGCGCGGTTCGGTGATCCCGGCCCGCAGGATCGCGAAGGTGTCGTTGCGGACCTCCACGTCCGCCCCCCACGCGCGCGCGTGCAGCGCGGCGGCCAACTGCCGCTCCTCCACCGGGAAGTCGGCGTTGGCGAGGCACGCCGAGACGTGCTCCACGGAGCTCACCCCGGCGGCGGCGAAGGCCCGCCCGACCGCGTCGGCGACGGTGTCCACCGCTGCCTCGACGCCCACCACCGGCGGCCGGAACCCGCCGCCGCGGGCCGTGGCGAGGACGCTTCCGTCGGCCGCCACGACCGCGACGTCGGTCTTGCTGTTGCCCGCGTCGACGGCGAGGACGCATGCGGTCAGGCCCACGCGAGATGCTCCCGGTTGTGTGCGATCAGTCGGTCGGTGAGGCCCTCGGCGTACGCGTACTGGCCGACGAGAGGATGGGCGAGCAGCGCCTTGAAGACCCGGTCCCGGCCGCCCCGCAGGGCCGCCGCCAGCGCCAGGTCCTCGTACGCCGTCACCTGCGCCATCAGCCCCGCGAACAGCGGGTCCACGGCCGGCACCGCCAGCGGGGTGGGACCGTTGGGGCCCACCGCCGCCTGCACCTCGATCACCGCGTCGGCGGGCAGGAAGGGCAGCGTGCCCCGGTTGAGGGTGTTGACCACCTGGTAGGGACTGCCGCCCCCGCCGAGCAGCCCGGCGGCGAGGTCCACGGCCGCCTCCGAGTAGTAGGCGCCGCCCCGCTTCGCGAGCAGCTCCGGCTTCTCGTCCAGGGCCGGGTCGCCGTACATCTGGAGCAACTCCCGCTCCATGGCCGCCACTTCGGCGGCCCGGGACGGCTTGGTGCCGAGTTCCCGTACGACCTCGTCGTGCGCGTAGAAGTAGCGCAGGTAGTACGACGGGACCACGCCGAGCCGGTCGAGGAGCGGGCGCGGCAGGTGCAGGTCGGCGGCGATCGTGTCGCCGTGCCCGGTGAGCAGCTTGGGCAGGACGTCCTCGCCCTCGGGACCGCCGAGCCGTACCCCGGTCTCCCAGGTGAGGTGGTTGAGGCCCACGTGGTCGAGGTGGACGTCGGCGGGCGTGACGCCGAGCAGAGCGGCGAACTTCCGCTGGAAGCCGATCGCCACGTTGCACAGCCCGACCGCCTTGTGCCCGGCCTGCAGCAGGGCGCGGGTGACGATTCCCACCGGGTTGGTGAAGTCGATGATCCAAGCGTGCGGGTTGGTCCGGCGGACCCGTTCGGCGATGTCGAGGACCACCGGGACCGTGCGCAGCGCCTTGGCGAGGCCGCCCGCGCCGGTCGTCTCCTGGCCGACGCAGCCGCACTCCAGCGGCCAGGTCTCGTCCTGTTGACGAGCGGCCTGGCCGCCGACGCGGAGCTGCAGGAGCACGGCGTCGGCGCCGTCCACGCCCGCGTCCAGGTCGGACGTGGTGACGATACGGCCGCCGTGGCCCTGCTTGGCGAAGATGCGCCGGGCGAGACCGCCGACCAGCTCCAGGCGCTCGGCGGCCGGGTCGACGAGGACGAGTTCCTCGACGGGCAGGGTGTCGCGCAGGCGGGCGAAGCCGTCGATGAGTTCGGGGGTGTAGGTCGAGCCTCCGCCGACCACGGTGAGTTTCATGTCCGGTTAACCCTTCACTCCGGTCAGCGTGACGCCCTCGACGAACGCCTTCTGCGCGAAGAAGAACACGAGGATCACGGGGGCCATGACCAGCACGGTCGCGGCCATGGTGAGGTTCCAGTCGGTGTGGTGCATGCCCTTGAAGGACTCCAGGCCGTAGCTCAGCGTCCAGGCGCTCTGGTTCTCCGAGGCGTAGATCTGCGGTCCGAAGTAGTCGTTCCAGGCGTAGAAGAACTGGAACAGGGCCACGGCCGCGATCCCGGGCTTGGCCATGGGCACGACGACCTTCAGCAGGGTGCGCAGATCGCCGCAGCCGTCGACCTTGGCCGCGTCCACGTACTCGTTCGGGATCGTCATCAGGAACTGCCGGAGCAGGAATATCGAGAACGCGTCCCCGAACGCCATCGGGATGATCAGCGGCCACAGGGTGCCGGACAGTCCGAGCTGCTTCGCCCAGAACAGGTACATCGGGATGATGACCACCTGGGGCGGCAGCATCATCATCGAGATGACCAGCATCAGGGAGAGATTGCGGCCCCGGAAGCGGAACTTGGCGAGCGCGTACGCCACCGGGATCGACGACACGACCGTAAGGACTGTTCCCAGTCCCGCGTAGACCAGCGTGTTGCGCCACCAGGTCAGGAAACCCGGGGTGTCGAAGACCCGCCTGTAGTTGCCCCACTCCCAGGTGTGCGGGATCAGGTCGCGGCTGAGTGCCTGGCTGTCGCTCATCAGCGAGGTCAGGAACACGAACACGAAGGGGAGGGTGAAGAAGAGCGCGGCGGCGATGCCGAGCGAGTGGATCGCCACCCACTCCAGCAGGGCCTTGCGGCGGGCCGTGCGCTCGGCGGGCGAGGCGGGGGTCTTCAACTCCACCGGGCGGTCCAGTACTTGGGTCATGGTCAGTCACCTGCCTGGATGAGACCGCCCCGGCGCCGCATCAGGAACGCGGTGAACACCATCGACAGGGCGAAGAGGACGAGGGCGACGACACACGCGGAGCCGTAGTCGAAGCGCTGGAAGCCGAGGTTGTAGACGAGCTGGGGGAGGGTCAGCGTGGACTTCTCCGGATAGCCGGGCTCGAACTGCGTGCCCGCGCCCTGGATCACTCCTGAGGCGACCTTCCCGGCGATCAACGGCTGTGTGTAGTACTGCATCGTCTGGATCACACCGGTGACGACGGCGAACATCACGATCGGCGAAATGTTGGGAAGGGTTACATACCGGAAGCGCTGCCACGCCGACGCCCCGTCCAGCTCGGCGGCCTCGTACTGCTCCTGCGGCACATCCAGCAGCGCGGCCATGAAGATGACCATCAGGTCGCCGATGCCCCACAGGGCGAGCAGGGTGAGGGCCGGCTTCGACCAGGTGGGGTCGTTGAACCAGCCGGGGGCCGGGATGCCGACCTTCTCCAGGATCGAGTTGACCGGTCCGGTACCGGGGTTGAGCAGGAAGGCGAAGGCCATGGTGGCGGCGACGGGCGGGGCCAGGTAGGGGAGGTAGAACAGCGTCCGGAAGACCCCCGTGCCCGTCTTGATCTTCGTGATGAGCAGACCGACGCCGAGTCCGAAGACGACCCGGAGGGACACCATCACCACGACCAGCCACAGGGTGTTGCGCAGGGCGGGCCAGAAGAAGGGGTAGTGCTCGAAGACGTAGGTCCAGTTCTTCGTCCCGCTCCAGGTCGGCGGCTTGAAGCCGTCGTAGTGCATGAACGAGAAGTAGACGGTCGAGAGCAGCGGATAGGCGAAGAAGACCGTGAAGCCGATCAACCAGGGCGACATGAAGGCGGCCGTACGAAGCGCCGACCGGCGGCGCTTCGAGGCCAGAGTGACGGTGCTCATCGCTACTTCGCCTGCGCGATGTCCGTGTCGATCTGCCGGGCCGCGTCGGCGAGGCCCTTCTTCAGGTCGGTGACCTTGCCGCTCTCGTAGGCGTAGCCGAGGTCCTGGACGGTGGTCAGGTAGACACCGCCGTTGATCGAGGACGGGGCGGTCGTCGAGTTCGGGTTCGCCGCGATGTCGAGGAAGGTCTTGAAGCGCGGGTCGTACTTCAGCTTCGGGGACTTCAGGGCCGCGAGCGTCGAGGGCACGTTGTGGATGGCGTTGGAGAAGCCGACCACCGCGTCCGTGTCGGTGGTGATGTACTTGAGGAACTCCCAGGCCGCGTTCTGCTTGGTGCTGTTGGCGGCGATGCCGGCGATGGTGCCGGTGATGTAGCCCTTGCCGTACTGGTCGGCCTGGTCGTCGGGGACGGGCAGCGGGGCCACGCCGATGTCGAAGCCGGGCTTGGCGTCCACGGCCATGCCCAGGCGCCACTCACCGTCGAGCTGCATGGCGACCTGGCCGGTCTGGAAGGGGTGCTTGGGGCCCCACTCGTCGCCGAGCCCCGCGCGGTACTTCTCCAGCTTCTGGTACCCGCCCAGCCCGTCGACGAGCTTCTTCTGGAGGGTGAAGGCGGCGGTGACGGCCGGGTCGGTGGCGATCGTGGACTTGCCCGACTTGTCGAAGTAGGTGGGCGAGAACTGGCCCATGTAGTGCTCGGTCGTGGTCTCCCAGCCGTGGTAGTTCGGCATGAAACCGAGCTGCTTGTAGGTGCTGCCCTGCGTGATCGTCAGCTTCTTGGCGTCCGTCTCGAACTCGGACCACGTCTTGGGTGGACTCGTGATGCCGGCCTTCTCGAACGCCGTCTTGTTGTAGTAGAGCCCGTAGGCGTCTCCCAGCAGCGGTGCGGCACAGCGGTCGCCGTCGAACTGCGTGTACTGGTTCATCGCGGCCGGGAAGGTGGTGTCCGGGTCGATGCCCGACTTCTTGAAGAACGGGTTCAGGTCGACCAGCGCGCCCGAGGAACAGAACTTGCCCACGTTGTTCGTGGTGAACGACGAGATGACGTCCGGGGCCTTGTCGCCGCCCGTGCGCAGCGCCTGGTTGATCTTGTCGTCGGTCATGTTGCCGACGACGTTGACGTGGATGTTGGGGTGCGCCTTCTCGAATCCGGCGACCAGTGCCTTCACCCCCGCCACCTCGGAGTCCGCGCTCCAGGCGTGCCAGAAGTTGATGGTCGTCTCCTTCGAGGCGTCGTCGTCGGCGCCGGAGGAGGACTGTCCGGTACAGGCGGTGGTGACGAGCACGGCGGACACGGTCAGGGCAAAGGCCGCTTTTCGGGCGGATGAGGGTATGGCGGAGGAGATGGCTGTGCGCATGACGGGGTCTCCCAGGGACGGGCGGTGAGATGAGGGTGTGGGGGAGTACGGGGGTCAGCGCGAGGTGTCGAAGACCTCGTCGCGGGTGGCCGCCAGCGCGCTCTCCAGCGCGCCGCGCAGCACGGGGTGTGCACGGACGGCGCCGACGACCAGCCGGGGCCGGGAGGCTGCCAGCTCCTCCAGCTCGGCCTGGACGAGGGCGCGCAGGGTGTCGCCGCCGGCGGTGAGCGAGGCACCGCTGAGGACGACGAGTTCGGGGTCGAGGACGGAGACGAGGGAGGCGAGACCGGTGGCCAGACGGGTGGCGTAGGTCTCCAGGAGCAGCCGGCCCAGGACGGTGTCCTCGGTGGCGGCCCGCTCGACGAGGGCGGCGGCGACGTCGGCGTACGGTCCCGAGGGGATGTCCGTCATGCCGAGCTCTCGGGCGAGGTGGGGGATGGCCTGGGAACCGGCGAGCTCCTGATAGCCACCACTGTTGGCCTTGGTCACCTGCCGCACCAGAGGCGCTCCGGGAACCGGCAGGAAACCCACCTCTCCGGCGCCCCCGGTCCAGCCGCGGTGCAGCCGTCCGCCGAGGACCAGGGCGGCACCGAGACCGCCCTCGTTCCACAGCAGTACGAAGTCCTCGTGTCCGCGGGCTGCCCCGAGCCGTTGCTCGGCCACGGCGACGAGGTTGACGTCGTTCTCGTACTCGACCGGCATCGGCAGCGCGGCGGCGAGTTCGTCGAGGAGGGTCGGGCTGTGCCAGCCGGGGAGGTGGGAGGCGTAGCGCAGCCGGCCCGTGCCCGGGTCGAAGGCGCCCGGGGTGCCGATGACGAGCCGGTGGACGTCGCCCCGGGCGAGCCCCGCCGCCTTCACCGCACCGTCGAGGGCGTCGGTGACCTGCCGTACGACGGGCTGGGCGGGCCGGCGTCCCGGGGTCGGCAGTTCGTAGGAGCCCACCGTGCGGCCGGTGATGTCGGCGACCGCGGCGAGGACACGCTCGGGGGTGACGTCGAGCCCGGCGGCGTACGCGGCGCTCGGGTCGACCTCGTAGAGCTGGGCGTTGGGGCCCGGCCTGCCCTCGGTGGTACCGGTGGCGAGGACGAGCCCGGAGGCCTCCAGGCGGGCCAGGAGCTGGGACGCGGTCGGCTTGGACAGGCCGGTGAGCTTGCCGATCCGGGTCCGGGAGAGGGGGCCGTGCTCCAGCAGGAGGTCGAGCGCGGCACGGTCGTTCATGGCGCGCAGCGTGCGTGGTGTGCCTGCCATGGGTGCCCCTCTCCGTGACTGCCGGACGACTTTACTGTCCGGCGACTGTTAGGAAGGTTTCCTATCGGATGCACCGGAACTTAGGTCTGGACCACCTGTCCGTCAAGGGGGGAACGGCAAACCGCCCCCGCAGGAAACGGAGTCGTTACCTGCGGGGGCGGTGGAGAAGCGGGGGAAAGCGCCTACCGGACGTCGATGAAGTCGCCGGGGGCCGTCGCCGAGCCGGTGGTGGCCGTACCCGTGAAGACGTAGCGGTAGTAGCCGTCCTTGGTGGCCGTAGTCGTCGTCTTCAGCGCGCCGCCGGTTCCGGAGGTCACCGTCTTGACGGTGGTGTAGGTGTTGGTGCCCTTGGCGCGGAACTGGAGGGTTGCCTTCTGGGAGGTGTAACCCGTGTACCTTCCGGCCTCCCAGTCGGCCCGGGTCAGCTTGCCGGTGACCGTGATGGTCCCGCCCTTCTTCACCGGCTCGGGCGCCGCGTCGGCGGTGAGCTTCGCCGCGCGCTTGACCTGGACGCCGCTGCCGAGGGGGCCCCATGCGTCGAAGGCGTAGCCGAGGTGGATGTGGCCGTCGGAACCGTCGTTGTCCTGGTCCATCGTGCTGTAGAGGCCGGCCGCCTTCCAGGTGGTGGCGTCCGAGGCCGAGTACAGGGTGTCCTCGGGGGCGATCACCAGGGTCTCCTTGCACGACTCGGTGACGGTGGTGTCCGTCGTCGCGGTCGTCGTGCAGGTGGGCATGTCCTCGGGCTCGATCTCGTTCGACATCCTGCTGAGTGTGCCCCGGTAGAGCAGGACGCCCGCGAAGGTGGTCTTGTAGTCGACCGTCAGATCGGAGGGGCGGGTCAGGGTGTACGTCACCGGCACCTTCACGGCGGCGGTGGTGCCGACGGTGACCGCCTTGCCGTTGTTGACCGTGACGGCGGAGAAGACCAGGTCGGGCGAGGTGGTCGCGGACGCGGCGGGTGCCAGCAGACCGGTTAGAGCCAGGGCACCGGAGACGGCGGTGCCTATGGCGAGCTTTCTCATGTGTTTCCCCACATTCGAAACGGGCCCCTGGGCGTTGCGCTCCAGAACAAGGGCCCGCTGTGTGGGTGACCCTAGATGATCACCGGATGTGGCCGGAATGGGGGGTTCACGTGAAGAGGGTGAGAATCCGGGCGGCTCTCCGTCAGGCCGGCTACTTCGGCGCCGGACGCTGAACCGGTGCCGACACGAGCGGGGAGGCCGCCGCAGACTGCGGCGACTCGGAGTTGGCGAAGACCGACGGGGCCGCGACCGCCGCGGCCGGGTCGGCGGACTCCTCGTCGGCGGGGACGGTCGCGCCGCCGACGATACGGATGTCCGCCGCGTCGAAGGCGCGCTTGACGCGCCAGCGCAGCTCGCGCTCGACCGTGAGGGACTTGCCGGGCATCGTCTTGGCGGAGACCCGCACGACCATGGAGTCCAGCAGGACGCTGTCCAGGCCGAGGACCTCGATCGGGCTCCACAGGAGCTCGTTCCAGGGCTCCTCCTTGCTCATCTTCTCGGCGACCTCGCCCAGCACCCGCTTGACCTTGTCGAGGTCCTCGGAGGCCCGCACGGTCACGTCCACGCCGGCCGTCGCCCAGCCCTGGGAGAGGTTGCCGATGCGCTTGACCTCGCCGTTGCGGACGTACCAGATCTCGCCGCTGTCGCCGCGCAGCTTGGTCACCCGGAGGCCGACCTCGATGACCTCGCCGGAGGCCACGCCCGCGTCGATGGTGTCGCCGACGCCGTACTGGTCCTCCAGGATCATGAAGACACCGGAGAGGAAGTCCGTGACGAGGTTGCGGGCGCCGAAACCGATCGCCACACCCGCGACACCGGCCGACGCCAGCAGCGGGGCCAGGTTGATCTCGAAGGCGCCGAGGATCATCAGGGCCGCGGTGCCCAGGATGGCGAAGCTGGCCACCGAGCGCAGCACCGAGCCGATCGCCTGCGAGCGCTGGTGACGGCGCTCGTTGTTGACGAGCAGACCGCCGATCGAGGTGCCGTCGACCGCCTGGGCGGTGCGGTTCATCCGGTCGATCAGCTTGGTGATGGCCCGCCGCACGACCATTCTCAGCACGCCGGCGATCACCAGGATCAGCAGGACCCGCAGACCGATCGCCAGCCAGGTCGACCAGTTCTGCTCGACCCAGCTCGCGGCGTTCGTCGCGCTCTCCTGGGCGTCCTGGAGACTCGGCACGGCCGGCGTCGAGGTGTCCGAGGGGGACGGCGACGGCGACGGACTCGCGGCCAGTAGGACGGCGGACAAGGACACGGCAGGTACCTCCAGGTGCTGCGTCTGCCTTCCGGTACGGCGGTCAAGGTCACGAAAAGGTCACCGGTAAGGCAGGCACACCACACTAACGGTGCATCGTGTGTGGATCGTTGCAATGTTCAGGGGAGAGACGGCTCTCACCTGGGGATGAAGAAAGGTGTGGTCGAAAACACTCCCAGCCCGTTACCGGGACATGGTGGCGTTTCTCCCGGCCTAGAGGGGAGACTGACTGCAGTTCGTCCCGGCGCGAGCCACGCGCCGCCGACGCCCAAGGAGGCATCCGTGCCGCATGTCCTGGTACTCAACGCGTCGTACGAGCCCCTCGGCGTCGTACCGCTCCGCCGCGCGCTCGTCCTCGTCCTGGAGAACAAAGCGGTCTCCCTTGAGGAATCCGGCGCCTACATGCACAGCGCGACCGTCACAGTCCCCGCACCCAGCGTGGTCCGGCTCAAGCGATTCGTGCGGGTCCCCTATCGGGGGCCCGTTCCTCTCACCCGCAGGGCGCTCTTCGCCCGCGACGGGGGCCGGTGCATGTACTGCGGTGGCGTCGCAACCAGCGTCGACCACGTCATCCCGCGCAGCCGCGGGGGCAAGCACGTCTGGGACAACGTGGTGGCGTCCTGTCGCCGGTGCAACCACGTGAAGGCCGACCGGCATCTGTTCGAGATCGGCTGGCGGCTGCGCCACAAACCCGCTCCGCCCACCGGTCTGGCCTGGCGCATCATCGGCACCGGGCACAGGGACCCGCGCTGGCTGCCGTACTTGCAAGCGTACGGCGCGGAGGACGCCATGGCCCGGATCGACGGCATCTCAGCCTGACGACGATCCGGGCCTTTGTGTTGCCGCACACAGCGGCTCGGATCCGGCCCCGGAGGCCCCCCGCGCCTCCGGGACCGGAAGATCAGCGCGTCAGCTGTGCCGGAGTTCCGCGGGGCGGACCGAGCGGCGCAGCAGCGGCAGTGACGTGGCGGCGGCCAGCAGACAGGCCGCGTACACCGCGAGCGGGACCAGGAGAGCGGCGTACGGCAGGGCCGTGCCCGACCGCTGCGCGGCCAGTGACGCGTACCAGAAGCCGATCGCCGTACCGCCCAGGCCCGCCACCGCGACCGCGGGAGCCAGCGGCAGCGCGGTCTCCAGGAGCAGCGCCCTGGCCAGCACCCGGTGCGGCACCCCGGCGGCGACCTGGGCGGCCAGCCCCCGGCGCCGGGTGGCGAGGGACTCGACGGTGCCCACGGCCAGCCCCGTCACGGTCAGCGCGAGGGCGACGAGGATCGCGGCGGCCGTCAGGTCGATGCCGGTCGTGTAGTACCCCAGGTCCGTCGACAGCGTCCCCTCGCGGCGCATGGTGTGCAGGGTCTCCAGCAGCACCTGGCGCACGCCCACGAAACCCGCCCCCACGACCGTCACCAGCAGCACCGCGGCGTGCGTGCGGGCGGCTGCCCACGGGTCCTCCCGCAGCCGTTCGGCCGCGATCAGCAGTGCGGGGCTCTGGGCCCGGGACGCCAGGGCCCCGCCCAGCCGCCGGGCCGTCGTACCGGCCAGCGACACCGTCGCGACCCCGACGAGCAGGACCACGACGAACAGCGCGGGCGGCCCGAGGGCGAGGCGGACCGGGCGGCCGGTGAACGACGACACGCCGACGAGCAGTCCCGCGACCCCGAGCAGCGCGCTCACCGCCCGCAAAGCCCGCCCCGGACCCCACACAGGCCGTACCCGCCGGACCCAGCCCAGCGGTGAGGCCACCACGCGTCGCAGCGACAGCGCGCTCACGGCCGCCCCCAGCACCGGTACGGCCACGGCGACCAGGGCGATCCCGGTCCAGGCGAGCGCGGTGGGCCGGGCCCACAGGTGCAGCAGCAGCGGTACGCCGAGGGCCGTGGCGGTCAGCGAACCCGCCAGGCAGGCCGGCCCCGACTCCAGCGCCGCGATCCGCCGCACCTGCCACGCACCGGCCCCCGCCAGCCGCAGCGTGGCCAGCCGCCGGTCCCGGTGCACCGCACCGAGGCGCGCGCACTGCCCGAGGAACCCGAGCACCGGGACGAGCAGCAGCCCCATGACGCACCCCACGTTCCGCCGGTCGCTCGCGGAGTTGAGCAGTCCGTCTCCGAAGGACACGGAGTAGTACCCGTCCAGGGAGTTCAGCGCGACGATCGCCAGCCCGATCCCCGTCGCGAGCCCCGCCCCGCCGGCCGTGAGCCCGATCCGCCACCACTCCCGCCGGTCGGAACCGCGGGTCAGCAGCCAGGCCATCCGCAGATCGGCGCCCCAACGGGCTGCCGAGCCGGCGCTCATGCCGTCACTCCCACCGCAACAACGGCCCCGTCGGCCATCCGCACCTCGCGGTCCGCGTACGCGGCCACCTGGGCGTCATGGGTGATCAGCAGGACCGCCGTGCCCGACTCGCGGGCCGTGTGGACCAGGGCCGTCATGACCTGCTCGCTCGCCAGGGAGTCCAGCGCGCCGGTCGGCTCGTCCGCGAAGACGACCTTCGGTCCGGTGATCAGGGCCCGGGCCAGCGCCGTCCGCTGGGCCTGCCCGCCGCTCATCTCGCCGGGCCGCAGCCCGGCCTGGCCGCGCACTCCGAAGCGCTCCAGCCACTCACCGGCCCGCGTGTGGGCGTCGGCGCGGGTCAGGCCCGCGAGCAGCAGCGGCAGCGCCACGTTGTCGAGCGCCGTCAGTTCGGGGATGAGCTGCCCGAACTGGAAGACCACGCCGAACTCCGTACGGCGCAGTTCGCTCAGCCGCTTCTCGGGCAGGCGGTCGAGGCGCTCACCGGCGTAGGACACCGAACCCTCGTCCGGTCCGACGATCCCGGCCAGGCAGTGCAGCAGCGTCGACTTCCCGCTGCCGCTGGTGCCGGTGACGGCGAGGATCTCGCCCTCGTCCAGCCGGACCGAGGCGCCGCGCAGGGCCTGTGTCGGGCCGTACGCCTTGACGAGCCCGCGCCCTTCGAGCAGTGGCACCGTGACGTCCCCCTTGGTGTTCATGCCGAGTCGACCTCGGCGGTCAAAGTGGTGAGCCGGGCCGCCGTGGTGGTCATCCAGCGGAGGTCGGCGTCGAGGTGGTTGAGGGCGTAGTCCGCCGAGAGCACGGTCGCGAGGTCGGCCCCCTTGGCGGTCTTGACCGCCGTGAGCTCCCGCATCCGCGCCATGTGGGCGGCCCGCTGGGCCCGCAGATAGGCGTCCGGGTCGCCGCCGGACAGGATCGAGACGACGACCTTGGCGAAGATCTCGTTGGTCACGAAGGGTGCGGGCGGGGCGATCTGCCCGGCCCACTCGGCCAGCTCACGCGCGCCCGCCTCGGTCGAGCGGTACCTGGTGCGCTCCGGCCCGCCGTCGGAGTCCGTGCCCTCGACCTCGGCGAGACCGTCCCGGACCAGGCGCTGGAGGGTCGTGTAGACCTGCCCGTAGGCCAGTGGACGGGCCTCGGGGAAACGGTCGTCGTGGCGTCGCTTGAGGTCGTAGCCATGGCTCGGCCCTCCGGCGAGCAGCCCCAGCAGGATGTGGCGGATGCTCATGGCGAATCAGTATGCACCACGTATATGTACTGAGTGAATAGTAATCGGCGGACGATCGGCGGACGATCGGTGGACGGGGAAGGACGGAGCCACGGAACATGACGAAAAGCACGTTCTCCCCTCTGGTACGTCTGTCGTCGCGTCCTGTGGGTAGGGCTGCGGTAACCCCCGTCGTCGTACTCGACAAGGAGGCCCCCGTGGCCGCATCGGCACCCCTTCTGCTCCCGGCCCTGTCCAAACCCGAGGCGCCCGCTGAACACTTCTGTGTCTTCAGCGCCGAGGGCGCCTGCACCGAGACCCCGCTCACCAGCGAACCACCCCTGCCCGACGCCGAGCCCCTCACCAGCGAGCCGCCGCTCGCCGACGCCGCCGCCCTGACCAGCGAGTCCGACGCTTACCTGGAGCCGTAGATGGTGGCGCCCCCCGGTCCGGAGCTGTCCCGGCTCGCCGAGTCGTACGGCATCGCCACGTCCTACCGCCCCTCCCCGGACCGTACGGTCGCCGCCTCCGCCACCGCCGTCACCCTGGCCCTGGCCGCCCTCGGCGTCGACGCCGGCGACCCGGCCGCCGCCCTCGCGGCCCGGGAACGCGAACTGCGCGCGCGCCTGCTGCCGCCCACGGTGGTGTGCTGGAGCGGCAGCCCGCCCGCCTTCGTCGCCGACCTGCCCGCGGGCACCCGGCTGCGCATCACCACCGAACAGGGCGAGACCCGCGCCGCCGCCGACCAACTCCCGCCCGGCGTCCACCGGTTGACCGCCACCGCGCCCGACGGCCGCACCGCCGACGCCCACCTGATCGTGGCCCCGCCGCGACTGCCCGCGCCGCCGGGGCGGTCGTACGGCCTCCTCGTCCAGCTCTACTCCCTGCTCTCGCAGCACTCCTGGGGCATGGGCGACCTCGGCGACCTCGCCGAACTGACCTCCTGGGCGGGGCGTGCGCTCGGCGCCGGCTTCGTCCAGGTCAACCCGCTGCACGCGGCCGTGCCCGGCGCCCCCACCGACCCGTCCCCCTACCGGCCGTCCTCGCGCCGCTTCCCCGACCCGGTGCACCTGCGGATCGAGGACATCCCCGAGTACGCCCAGGTCGCGGACTCCGACCGGCTGCGGGCCCTGCGCGAGCGGGCCGGGCGGCTGCGGGAATCCGTGCTGGAGAAGGGCGCGCTGATCGACCGGGACGCGGTGTGGGAACTGAAGCGGGAGGCGCTCGAACTCGTCCGCGAGGTCCCGCTCGGGCCCGGCCGCCGCGCCGCCTACGCCGACTATCTCGCCGAGGGCGGCCAGGCACTGGAGGACCACGCGACCTGGTGCGCGCTGGCCGAGGCGCACGGCTCGGACTGGCGCGGCTGGCCCCCCGGCCTGCGTGACCCGCGATCCGCCGAGACGGCCCGCGCCCGCGGTGAGCTGATGGACCGCGTCGACTTCTTCAGCCGCCTCGCCTGGCTCACCGAGAGCCAGCTCGGCGCGGCCCAGCGCACCGCGCGGGAGGCGGGGATGCCGGTGGGCGTCGTCCACGACCTCGCGGTGGGCGTCCATCCCGAGGGCGCGGACGCGTGGGCCCAGCAGGCGTACTTCGCGGCCGGGATGTCCGTGGGAGCACCTCCGGACGCCTTCAACGCCCGCGGCCAGGACTGGGGCCTGCCGCCGTGGCGCCCGGACCGGCTGGCGGAGTCCGGGTACGCGCCGTACCGGCAGCTGCTGCGGGCCCTGTTCCGGTACGCCGGCGCGCTGCGCATCGACCACGTCATGGGCCTGTTCCGGCTGTGGTGGGTCCCGCAGGGGCAGCCGCCCACGGAGGGCACCTACGTCCGCTACGACGCGGAGGCGATGCTCGCCGTGCTCGTCCTGGAGGCCTCGCGGGCCGGGGCGGTGGTGATCGGCGAGGACCTCGGCACCGTCGAACCCGGGGTGCGGGAGGCGCTGCGCCAGCGGGGCGTGCTGGGGACCTCGGTGCTGTGGTTCGAGCGGGACTGGGAGGGCGACGGACGTCCGCTGCCCCCCGAGCGGTGGCGTGCGGACTGTCTGGCGACGGCGACCACGCACGACCTGCCGCCCACGGCCTCACGTCTGACCGGGGAGCACGTCGAACTCCGGGACGGGCTCGGCCTGCTGACCCGGCCGCTGGACGAGGAACGCGCGGAGGCCGCGGCGGACACGGGGGAGTGGCTGGAACTGCTGGCCCGGCTCGGTCTGCTGCACGGCACCGGCGGCGGCGCCGACCCCTCCTCCGAGGAGGCCCAGATCCAGGCCGTGCACCGGTACCTGCTGAACACCCCGGCCCGCATGGTCGGGGTCTGGCTGCCGGACACGGTGGGGGACCGCCGGCCGCAGAACCTGCCGGGGACGTGGGACCAGTATCCGAACTGGCGGTTGCCCATCGCGGACGGGGAGGGGCGGGCGATGACGCTGGAGGACCTGGCGGGTTCGGCCCGCCTGCACGCCTTGGTGGAGGTGCTGAGGGCACCGTAGGGGCGGGCGCCCACGGGCCCGGGACGCCTCATACGGCACCCCGGACGCGCGGCCCGAACCGCCGTTGGATACTTTGACTCCGTGGACAAGAAGAACGCCCTGCGCGCCGGCGCCCTGGTGGCCGGTACGACGCTGATGATGCTGCTCATGTCGTCCCCCGCCTCCGCGCTGACCCGTGACGACGGCGACGACCCCGGCACGGGCCTGAGCGTCATCGAGACGCTGGGCCTCTTCGTCGTGGCCCCGCTCGTGCTGTTCGGGGTCATCGCCGGCCTGGTGATGGTCCTGGACAAGTCCAAGGAAGAGCACCGGGTGACCAGCCGCAACATCAGGACCAAGCCCACCGAGGCCGAGGCCAAGGCCGGCTCGAAGGCCTGACCCCACTTTTTCCGGGGCGCCGACGGCGCCCTTCCCGTCGCGTTCTCAGGGGCTCGGCGCGGTGAGGTAGCGCTGCACCGTGGGCGCCAGCCACGCCACGATCTCCTCGCGGGCCAGCGCCACGGTCGGCGGCAACCGCAGGACGTACCGGGTCAGCGCGAGCCCCAGCAGTTGGGTGGCGGCCAGCGCGGCCCGCGCGGGGGCCTGCTCCGGGTCCGGACACACCAGCAGGGCCGCCGGCATCACCTGTTCCTGGAAGATGCCCTGCATCCGCTCCGCCCCGGCCTGATTGGTCGCGCCGACCCGCAGCAGCGCGGTGAGCACCTCGTTCTCCTCCCACAGGTCGAGGAAGCGCGACACGAGCGCGCGGCCGATGTCGTGCCGGGGCAGTGAGCCGGGCTCCGGCAGTCCCAGGTCCACGGAGACGGCCGCCGCGAACAGGCCCTCCTTGTTGCCGTAGTAGCGCATCACCATCGACGGATCGATCTGTGCGTCCTTGGCGATGGCGCGGATGGTGGCCCGCTCGTAGCCGTCGGTGGCGAAGCGCTCGCGGGCCGCGGCGAGGATCGCGTCGCGGGTGTCATCGGAGCGGCGGCGGGGGGTTTCGGTCATGCCGACGATCGTAGGTCAACGTCTGTTGGCCAACAAGTGTTGACGCTGTATCGGGGTGGCACTACCTTCGTCAACGGGCGTTGGCAACAAGCGTTGGCAACAGGAGGCCGCGCCACCGTGGTCGAGAGGTACCCGCACCGCGTCAGCAACCTCTCCCGCGCCTTCGCCCTGCATGCCCGCCCCCTCGAACAGCTCGATGCCCGGGGTCAACGGGTACCGTCCGGGTGGTCCGTTAGTGCTCTGAGTCCTGCGTGCCCGCGAGCAGCTTCCGCAACAGGTCGGCCAGTTGGTCGGCCTGTTCGTCGTCGAGGGGGGACAGGGCCGCCGTCTGGGCGGCCAGGCCCGCTGCCACCGCCTCTTCGATGACGGCCAGCCCCTTCTCCGTCAGGGTCACCTGGAGGCCCCGGCGGTCGTGGGGGTCGGGGGAACGGCGCAGGAGGGCGGCGCGCTCCAGTTTGTCCAGGCGGCCCGTCATGCCACCCGTGGTGAGCATCAGCGTGGAGGAGAGCAGGCGGGGGGAGAGGGTGTACGGCTCACCGGCGCGACGCAGGGTGGCGAGGACGTCGAACTCGCCGCGGGAGATGCCGTAGGGGGCGTACACCTTCTCCACGCGGTCGCCCATGGCGCGGGACAGGCGGTAGATGCGCCCGAAGACCTCCATGGCCCTGGTGTCGAGATCGGGCCGCACGGCCGCCCACTGCTCGATGATCGCGTCGACGGCGTCCTTGCGCTCTGCACTCATGCACCGAGTATCCGCAGGCTTCGGCTCGTCCGCAAGAAAGTGGCTTGCGGAAAAGTAGCTTAGGGGTAAGCTACTTTCTTGTAAGTCAACACTGAGAGGGAGTCATGAGGAAGCCGACCACGAACCGCCCCGCCACCATCCTTCTCACCGCCCTCGCCCCCGTCTCCTGGGGCACCACCTACGCCGTCACCACCGAGTTCCTCCCCGCCGACCGGCCGCTGTTCACCGGCATGATGCGTGCGCTGCCCGCGGGGCTCGTGCTGCTCGGCCTCGCCCGGGTGCTGCCGCGCGGTGTCTGGTGGGGGAAGGCAGCCGTGCTCGGCGCGCTGAACATCGGGGCCTTCTTCCCGTTGCTGTTCCTGTCGGCGTACCGGCTGCCGGGCGGGATGGCCGCGGTGGTCGGCTCGGTGGGGCCGCTGATCGTCGTCGGGCTGTCGGCCGTGCTGCTGGGGCAGCGGCCCACCGCCCGGAGCGTGCTCACCGGACTCGTCGCCGCGTTCGGCGTCAGCCTGGTCGTGCTCAGGGCGGCCGGGGCTCTGGACGCCGTCGGAGTGCTCGCGGCGCTCGCGGCCACCGCCTCCATGTCCGCCGGCACCGTGCTGACCAAGCGCTGGGGCCGCCCCGAGGGTGTCGGCCCGCTCGCCCTCACCGCCTGGCAGCTCACCGCCGGCGGCCTGCTCATCGCGCCGCTCGCCCTCCTCGTCGAGGGCGCCCCGCCCGCGCTCGACGGGCGCGCGGTCGGCGGCTATCTCTACCTCGCGCTGGCGAACACGGCGGTGGCGTACTGGCTCTGGTTCCGCGGCATCGGCCGCCTGACCGCCACCCAGGTCACCTTCCTCGGCCCGCTGTCCCCGCTGACCGCCGCGGTCGTCGGCTGGGCGGCGCTGGGACAGGCGCTGACGCCGGTGCAGCTGGCGGGCATGGCGCTGGCCTTCGGCGCGACGGTGGCGGGGCAGCTGGGGGTACGGCAGCCCAGGGTCGGCCGGACGTTCGGTCCCGCCGGTGGGAAGGGGGCGGCGGAGGCGCTGCGGGGCGTGCCGAGGGCGTTGTAACGTCACCCCGTCCCGCGTTACGCAACTCCCGGAGGACCCGTGGACGCAGGCAACTGTCCGGTGTGCGGGAAGCCCCTTCCCGCACGGGCCGGCCGTACCGGACGCGGCTCCCTCTACTGCTCCGCCGCCTGCCGGCAGAAGGCCTACCGGGAACGGCGCCGGCCCGGGGGCCTCACTGTGCAGGGGCTCATCGACGACATCGGGCGGCAGGCGGGGCTGCTGGCGCCGCAGCCCGCGGCCGCCCTCTACTCGACCGTCACCGAACTCTCGGAATCCGTCGCACAGTTGAGGCGGGTGGCCCGCACGGTACGCGACACCACGCAGGATGCCGGGGACTCGGCGGCTCCCGGAGATTCCGTAACGGCAACGCCCGTGACGCAACTCACCGAAACCGAGTTCGGCGCCCTCAGCGAGCAGTACCGCCGGGAGATCCAGGTGCACTGCTACCGCATGACGGGGTCGTACGACGAGGCCGAGGACCTGGTGCAGGAGACCTTCCTGCGGGCCTGGCGGGCGCGGGACGGATTTCAGGGGCGGGCGAGCGCGCGGACCTGGCTGTACCGGATCGCCACCAACGCCAGCCTGGACCTGCTGCGCCGGACCGCGCGCCGCCCGCAACGGTACGAACCGCTGCCGGGCATGAACCACGGCCACGGGGAACCGCCCACCCGTATCACCTGGTTGCAGCCCTACCCGGACGACGAGACGCCCCTCACCGAGGAGCACGAGCAGCCCGAGTCCGCCGCGGTCTCCCGCGAGACCCTGGAGCTCGTCCTCCTCGCCGCGATCCAGCATCTGCCCCCGCGTCAACGGGCCGCACTCGTCCTGCGCGACGCCCTCGGGCTGACCGCCGCCGAGACCGCCGAGGCCCTGGAGACCAGCGTGGCCTCCGTCAACAGCGCACTCCAGCGGGCCCGGCCCACCCTGCGCGCACACCTGCCCCGGGAGCGCTCGGACTGGCGGGCCACCGTGCCCACGGAGGGCCAACAGGCCGTACTGGACCGGTACATGGCCGCCGTCGGACGTCTCGACTTCGCGGCCATGGCCGAGCTCCTCACCGAGGACGTCACCCTCACCATGCCGCCGAACCCGTTCTGGTTCGTCGGCAGGGACGCCATCATCGACTTCGTGCGGGTCAGCCTCGATCCCGCCTCCCCGATGTTCCTCGGGCACTGGCGCAGCCTGCCCACCCGGGCCAACGGCCAGCAGGCGGCGGCGCACTACGTCCGCAGGCCGGGTACGAGCGTCTACCGGGCCCAGGTGCTGGACGTCCTGCGCTTCACCGACCAGGGCCACGGCGACCGCATCGCGGAGATCACCTCCTTCGAGCCGCACCTCTTCCCCGCGTTCGGACTTCCGCTGCGGCTGTGACGATGAGCGCCGAGAGAGTCGTACGTCTGCATGGATGTCACGTACGCACCACTTCCAAGGAGTCACCATGCTGCTCACCGACAAGACCGCGATCGTCTACGGCGCCGGCGGTTCCATCGGCGGGGCCGTCGCCCGGGCCTTCGCCGAGCAGGGTGCGAGGGTCCACCTCGTCGGCCGTACCCGCACGACCCTGGAGGCGGTGGCCGCGGACATCAAGGACGCCGAGGTGGCCGTCGTGGACGCGCTGGACGAGGCGGCCGTGGAGGCGCACGCCGAGCAGGTCGGGGACATCGACATCTCCGTCAACCTGGTCACGCGCGGCGATGTGCAGGGCGCGCCGCTGACCGAGATGCCGGTCGAGGACTTCCTGCGGCCGGTCACCGACGGTCTGCGCGCCAACTTCCTCACCGCCCGCGCCGCCGGACGCCGTATGGCCGCGCGCGGCTCGGGTGTGATCCTCGCTCTCAACAGCGGTTCCGCGCACGGCAGTCCGATGATGGGCGGCACCGGTCCGGCGGACGGGGCGATCGACACGCTCGTGCGCAACCTGGCGATCGAGCTGGGGCCGCGCGGGGTGCGGGCGGTGGGGCTGTGGGTGGCCGGGGTGCCGGAGACGTTCACCGTGGAGAAGCTCTCCGCGGTCAACCCGGCGATCGACGAGAGCGCCATCCAGGGCATCGTCGACCAGCTCGCCGGGATGCGCATGACCCGCCGCAACCCCACGCTCGCCGAGGTCGCCGCCACCGCGGTGTTCCTCGCCTCCGACCACGCGGGCGGCATCACGGGCACGTTCGTCAACGCGACGGGCGGGATGGTGTCCGTCTGAGCTTGCGGCTCCGCCACCAGGTGCGCAACGCCGACGACCAGCACCACGCTGTACCGGGATCAAGAAGATCGTGATTCGCCCGCTGGACAAGAAAGAGACCACTGGGGACAGTAATTCCCAGGGTGCTTGATCGGATCACCAGCGTGGGAGGACCGGCGTGCGGACTTCGCTCTATCCGGGAGTCGACGAACTGGAGCGAAGGGCCCGCACGCTGGTCCGCGCCGCCCCCGGCCTGCTGCGGCTGAGCCGGGTCGGAGAGAGCCGGGCCGGGCGCCCGCTGTGGCTGCTGTCCGCCGGACGCGGCGAGCGCCACATCCTCGCCGTCGCGGGCGCGCACGCCAACGAACCCGTGGGTGGCGCCTCGGCGTTGCGGCTCGCCGCCCTGTTCGCCCGCAGGCCCCAGCTGCTCGAAACTCTCGGCTGCACCTGGCACTTCCTGCTCTGCCTCGACCCCGACGGGGCGCACCTCGCGCACGGTTGGCAGCCGGAGGAGCCGGAGCCCTCGCTGACGGAGTGTCACCGGTACTTCTACCGGCCCGCGTTCGCCCGCCAGCCGGAGTCGCTGCCCGTGCCTCCCGGGAAGCCGCTCCCCGAGTCGGCCGCGCTCGTCCGGCTCCTCGACGAGCTGCGGCCCGTGGCCCAGTTCACCCTGCACGGCATCGAGTTCGGCGGTGCCTTCGTGATGATGACGCGGGAGGTGCCCGGCGCCGCGGACGCCTTCCGGGAGACGGCGGCACACCTGCGCGTACCCGTCGACCGGGACCCCGTCGACGGCCCCGACTGGCGGCTCGACCCGCCCGGCGTCCTGGTGCTGCCCGACGGCCACGACGAGGGCGAACGCGACCCCAGCGGGTACGTCGCCGAGAGCACCTGGTTCCATCCGCGCCGGCACGGCACCCTGACCACCCTGATCGAGGCCCCCGCCTGGGCCGTGCCCTCGGTGAGTGACGCCCGGCCGGTCACCGACCCGGACCGCGCGGCAGCCCGGCTGGGGGAGGTGCTGCTGGGCCGCACCCGGGAACTCGCGGCCGTCCTCGGGACGCGGCTCGACACGGCCGTAGCGGAGGATCTGGCGCCGCTGCGGGTCGCCGCGCGGGAACTCCTCGACGTGGCGCCGTCGATCGTCGCGAGCTGGGCGGCGGAGGAACCCGGGCGGTTCCGCGGCCACTTCGCCAGCCGGGGGATCTCCGCCCGCCGTATCCCGCTCAGGGTGGCGGCGATGGCGAGCCGCGCCCTGGCCCGCACCGACCCCCGGACCGTCGAGATCCTCGACGACCTGGTGCGCGAGTGGAGCCAGGAGCTGGAGAAGACGTACGACCTGCGATGGGTGCCGGTGGCCGCGCAGACCGGGCTGCACGTGCGGACGATGCTGACCACGGCCCGGCTGGTGTGCGGGGGAGGCGGATGACCGGGGCCACCCGCCTCCCGCCGGCCTACTGGTCCGCCAGCGCGTCCGCCGCCTGGGCCTTCAGCGCGCGCTCCACGCCCGCGCGGGACTCGGAGACGAGCCGGCGCAGGGCCGCGTTCGGCTCCGCCGCAGCCAGCCAGGCGTCCGTCCTGTCCAGGGTCTCCCGGGAGACCTGGAGCGACGGGTAGAGACCGACCGCGATCTGCTGGGCGATCTCGTGCGAGCGGGACTCCCAGATGTCCTTGACCACCTCGAAGTACCGCTCCGTGTACGGCGCGAGCAGCTCGCGCTGGTCGGTCTGGACGAAGCCGCCGATGACGGCCTCCTGGACGGCGTTGGGCAGCTTGTCGGACTCGACGACCTGCGCCCAGGCCTCCGCCTTCGCCTCCGCGGTCGGCCGCGAGGCACGGGCCGTCGCCGCGTGGCGCTCACCGGCCGCGGTCCTGTCCCGCTCGTACTCGGCGGCGATCTCCGACTCGTCGTAGCGGCCCACGGAGGCCAGCCGCTGCACGAACGCCCAGCGCAGCTCGGTGTCGACGGCCAGGCCCTCGACGACCTGGGAACCGTCGAGCAGCCCCTCCAGGAGGTCCAGCTGCTCCGGCGTACGGGCCGTCGCCGCGAACGCCCGCGCCCACGCCAGCTGGTGGTCGCTGCCGGCCGCCGCGGACCGCAGGTGGGCCAGCGTGGCGTCGGTCCAGCGGGTCAGCAGGGTCTCGCGGGCGGTGGGGGCGGCGTACAGCTCGATCGCCAGCTTCACCTGCCGGTGCAGCGACTGCACGACACCGATGTCGGACTCCTTGCCGATACCGGAGAGGACGAGGGAGAGGTAGTCGCGGGTCGCGAGCTCCGCGTCCCTGGTCATGTCCCACGCCGACGCCCAGCACAGCGCGCGCGGGAGGGACGACTCGAAGTCGCCCAGGTGCTCGGTCACGAAGGCCAGCGACTGCTCGTCGAGGCGGACCTTGGCGTACGACAGGTCGTCGTCGTTGAGGAGCACGACCGCCGGACGGCGCTTGCCGACCAGCTGCGGTACGGCCGTCAGCTCGCCGTCGACGTCCAGCTCCACGCGCTCGTCGCGCACCAGCTTGCCGCTGTCGTCGTCGAGTTCGTACAGGCCGACCGCGATGCGGTGCGGCCGCAGGGTCGGCTCGCCCTTCGCGCCGGCGGGGAGCGCCGGGGCCTCCTGGCGGATCGCGAAGGAGGTGATGACACCGTCCGCGTCCGTCTCGATCTCGGGGCGCAGGATGTTGATGCCGGCCGTCTGCAGCCACGCCTTGGACCAGGCCTTCAGGTCACGCCCGGAGGTGGTCTCCAGGGCGCCCAGCAGGTCGGACAGGCGTGTGTTGCCGTACGCGTGCGCCTTGAAGTACGCCTGTACGCCCGCGAAGAACTCGTCCTCGCCGACGTAGGCGACGAGCTGCTTGAGGACCGAGGCGCCCTTGGCGTACGTGATGCCGTCGAAGTTGACCAGCACATCGTCCAGGTCGCGGATCTCCGCCATGATCGGGTGCGTGGACGGCAGCTGGTCCTGGCGGTACGCCCACGTCTTCATGGAGTTGGCGAAGGTGGTCCAGGAGTGCGGCCACCGGCTGTCCGGGGCGTACGCCTGGCAGGCGATGGAGGTGTAGGTGGCGAACGACTCGTTCAGCCACAGGTCGTTCCACCACTCCATGGTCACGAGGTCGCCGAACCACATGTGGGCCAGCTCGTGCAGGATGGTCTCGGCGCGCATCTCGTACGCGGCGTCGGTCACCTTGGACCGGAAGACGTACTGGTCGCGGATGGTGACCGCACCCGCGTTCTCCATCGCGCCCGCGTTGAACTCGGGCACGAACAGCTGGTCGTACTTCTTGAACGGGTACGCGTAGTCGAACTTCTCCTGGAACCACTCGAAGCCCTGCCGGGTCACCTCGAAGATGGCGTCCGAGTCGAGGTGTTCGGCGAGCGAGGGGCGGCAGTAGATGCCCAGCGGCACGGACTGGCCGTCCTTCTCGTACACGCTGTGCACCGAGTGGTACGGGCCGGCGATCAGGGCCGTGATGTACGACGAGATCCGCGGGGTCGGCTCGAAGACCCAGACGTCGTCCTTCGGCTCCGGGGTCGGGGAGTTGGAGATGACCGTCCAGCCGGTCGGCGCCTTCACGGTGAACTGGAAGGTGGCCTTCAGGTCCGGCTGCTCGAAGGAGGCGAAGACGCGGCGGGCGTCCGGCACCTCGAACTGCGTGTACAGGTACGCCTGCTCGTCGACCGGGTCGACGAAGCGGTGCAGGCCCTCACCGGTGTTGGTGTACGCGGCGTCGGCGACGACCCGCAGGATGTTGCGGCCCTCCAGCAGGCCGGGCAGCGCGATCCGGGAGTCCTTGAAGACCTCCGCCGGGTCGAGCGGGTCCCCGTTCAGCGTGACCTCGTGAACGGTGGGAGCGACGAGGTCGATGAAGGACTCGGCTCCGTTCTCGGCCACGTCGAAGCGCACCGTGGTCACGGACCGGTAGGTACCGCCCTCCTGCGCGCCGGAGAGGTCGAGATCGATCTCGTAGGACTCGACGCTCAGCAGCTTCGCCCGCTGCTGAGCTTCGTCGCGAGTCAGGTTTGTGCCAGGCACGCGGTCATCTCCTCGTTATGTGTAGCTTCGGCGGTTCAGTCATCCTTCCACGAACTGTCTCCGACGGATCGGGGGATTACCCTGCGGATCGGCGGCGCCCCGTCCGATTTCCGCCGGTCATCCGTGTGCGTCTCCGTCAGCCTGGTCCCATGACGACCTACACCGCACGCCCCGTCGACTCCACCGCCCTCAAGGAACTGCGCACCGCCGACGACGCCGGCCGCCCCCTGTCCCCCTTCCCGGACGAGGAGGGCGGTGCCCCGCTCCGCTGCTGTCTGCGCCGCAGTCGGCCCGGTGAGCGGATCGCGCTCGTCTCCTACGCGCCCCTGCGCCGCTGGTCGGCCGAGACGGGCGCCGAGCCCGGGGCCTACGACGAGCAGGGTCCCGTCTTCATCCACGCCGACGAGTGCGCGGGGCCGGAGGGGCGCGAGGGGTACCCCTTCGCCGACGCTCACCGAACCGTCCGCCGCTACTCCGCCGACGGACGCATCCTCGGCGGTGAGCTGGTCGAGGCCCCCGACGACGACGCCTTCCGAAACGCGTTCGACGACCCGTCCGTGGCGCTCGTCCACGTCCGGGCCGTCGAGTACGGCTGTTTCCTCTACGAGGTGCGCAGGCCCCCGGCCTAGCCCTTGAGGTCGGCGGTCACCGGCTCCGCACATGTCCACGCCGACGAGTGCGCGGGGCCGGGCGGGCGCGACGGGTGCCTCTGAGGTGCGCAGGCCCCCGGGCTAGCCCTTGAGCTCCGCCGCCACCAGCTCCGCGATCTGGACCGCGTTCAGCGCGGCGCCCTTGCGGAGGTTGTCGTTGGAGATGAACAGGGCGAGGCCGTTGTCGACCGTCTCGTCGCGGCGGATGCGGCCGACGAAGGAGGCGTCCTGGCCGGCGGCCTGCAGCGGGGTCGGGATGTCCGAGAGGGTCACACCGGGGGCACCCGCCAGGAGCTCCGTCGCGCGCTCCGGGGAGATCGGGCGGGCGAAGCGGGCGTTGACCTGGAGGGAGTGTCCGGAGAAGACCGGGACGCGCACACAGGTGCCGGAGACCTTCAGCTCGGGGAGTTCCAGGATCTTGCGGGACTCGTTGCGGAGCTTCTGCTCCTCGTCGGTCTCGTTCAGGCCGTCGTCGACGAGGTTGCCCGCGAAGGGGAGAACGTTGAAGGCGATGGGGCGCTTGTAGACCTGCGGCTCGGGGAAGTCGACCGCCGAGCCGTCGTGGGTGAGCTTGTCCGCCTCGGCGGCGACCTTCTGCACCTGGCCGTGCAGCTCCGCCACGCCCGCGAGGCCCGAGCCGGACACCGCCTGGTAGGTGGTGGCGATCAGCGTCTGAAGGCCCGCCTCCGTGTCCAGCACCTTCAGGACCGGCATCGCGGCCATGGTGGTGCAGTTCGGGTTGGCGATGATCCCCTTGGGGCGGTCCGCGATCGCGTGCGGGTTCACCTCGGAGACCACCAGCGGGACCTCGGGGTCCTTGCGCCAGGCGGAGGAGTTGTCGATCACGACCGCGCCCTGCGAGGCGACCTTCTCGGCCAGCGCCTTCGAGGTCGCGCCGCCCGCCGAGAACAGCACGATGTCCAGGCCGGTGTAGTCGGCCGTCGCCGCGTCCTCCACCGTCACGCCGTCCAGGACCGACCCCGCCGAGCGCGCGGAGGCGAACAGGCGCAGCTCCGTGACCGGGAAGTTCCGCTCCTTGAGGATCCCGCGCATGACCGTGCCGACCTGTCCGGTGGCTCCGACGATTCCGACCCTCACGGTGACTCCCTCTGCGTGTCCTGGATGTGTCTGCGGCTTTTCCATCATGCGGCCGACCCGGGTCAGCCTGTCCAATTCTTTGTGCTCCATGCTCGAGGACTGGGACGCCCGCAGTCCTCGAGCCCTTGCGGAACTCGCGTCGCACCCCGGCTGAGCTGGAGAAATTAGCCCCCCTGCGGCCCCGGGCCGCAAGCCGTGCGGCGCGTCCCGCCCGGTGTGACGTACACCTCGGAAGATTTTCCCCGGGCCCCGTCGAACGTTTCCCGCCCCACGGGCGTCGTAGGAGAAACGCGGGGAGGGGAGGGGTGTCGGTGCTGCGCAGAATCGCCCGCCGAACCCAGGGGGACGACCCCCTGGACGCGGCGCAGGAACGCCGGGTGCGGGCCGTGCTCGCCCTGGGCGGGGTGCCGCAGGCGGACCTGCCGGACGGGGTGCAGCAGGTCCGCCTGCGGTTGCTGGAGCGGGCGGCGAAGGGGTACGAGGCGCCACGGGACGTGTCCGCGTGGGCCGCCGTCGTCGCCTCCAACCTCGCCATGGACTGGCACCGGGCAAAGAAGCGCCAGGAGCGGCTGGGGGAGCGGCTGGCCTCGCTGCGCCAGCACGAGCACCCCTCGGGGGAGGACACCAGCGTGCTCTCCCTGGCCGTCGCCCAGGGCCTGGACGAGCTGCCCGACCAGCAGCGCCAGGTCCTCGTGCTGCGGTTCTTCGCCGATCTGCCGGTGCGCTCCATCGCCCAGGAGCTGGGTGTCCCGGAGGGCACGGTCAAAAGCCGCCTGCACACGGCGGTGCGGGCCCTGCGCGCCCGCCTGCACGAGGACGAGGTGGTGTGACATGAGCGCCGAGAACGAGACGTACGACAGCGACGCGCTCATGGCCGCCATCACCGGCGAGGAGCCCGGCGACGAGACCCGCGCGGACCCGGCGTTCCTGGCCGAGTACCGGGCGGCCGAGGCCGACCTCGGGCTACTGAGGGAGCAGCTCGGAATCCTCGGCGAGAGGCTCGCCGAAGCGCCGCCCGCGCCGAAACCCGTTCCCCTGCGGCCCTCCCGGACCGCCCGCCGGCGCGCCCGCACCCTGGCCTTCGGCACCCTCGCGGCGGCCGCCGTCGCGAGTGCCGTCACGGGCCTCGGCTGGCTCCTCGGGCACAGCGGTGCGGACAGCCTGAGCTCGGCCGACTCGGGGTCGTCCAAGGCGGAAGCCGGCGTCCGCTTCGGCAGCCCGTCCTACCTGGCCTGCGCCACCACGGTCGCCGAGGGCGAGGTCACCGCGGTCAGGGAACTCCCCGCAGCCGGGGAACTCCAGGTCACCGTGCACGTCAGCCACTACTACAAGCCGACACTCGGGGTGAAGGACCTCACCTATGCGATCGGCGAGTACGACCTCCCCGAACCCCTCACCAAGGGCACCCGCGTCCTGTTCGGCGTGACCGGGGGCGCGCCGAGCCCCGACCACTGGGTGGTCGGCGAGCAGGAGATCGCGCGGGAGCGGGCCTGGGTCACCGCCTCGCTCCCGGCCTCGCGCGGGCTCGGCTGCTAGGGCACGAGAAAGGGCGGGCGCCCTCACGGACGCCCGCCCCTTTGATCGCCGTACGGAGAAGTGTTACGGCGTGACCTTCTCGATCTTCACGTTGCCGACGCCCGCGACTGTGCCGCGCGCGTTGACGAGGCTGACCTGGCCGAAGAACTCACGGCCCTCCGGGGCGGCCGCCAGGGCGGTGACGCTGCCGGAGACGGTCGTCGAGGCGCCCGTGGCGAGCTTCACCGGCGCGTCCGAGACCGAGACGGTGCCCAGGGTGCTGGAGAAGAACACGTCCTGGTAGTCGTACGCCGTGGAACCGGCCGGGACGGCGTACCCGATGACCTGGATCGTGTAGGTGCCGGCGGCCGGGGTGGCCACCGAGACGGCCTCCTCCGAATCGCCGTCGGCGGAGCGACCCACTTCGGTTCCGGACGCGTCGTACACGAACAGGTCCAGGTCGGCGGAGACGTCGGAGACGTTGCCGATGGCGACGTCGAGCGACTTGGCGCCCGCGGGCACCTCGACCGTGGTGGTCTGGGTGGCGCCCTCGGTGATGGTCGGACGGGCCGTCTTGGACGAGCCGAGCGGGCCGCCAGCCAGCTTGCCGTCGATCGCGGCGAGGGTGTTGGTCACCTTCCAGGAGGCGGTGGCCGGGGTGCCGACCTTGGCCTCGGGGACGGTCACGGTCTCCGGGTCGAAGACCGCGCTGTAGACGGCGGCGTCCAGCTTGTACGGGTTGTCGAGCAGCGGCGAGGTGCGGCGCGACTCGACCTCGATCTCCCAGACACCGGCCTGCGGGTCGGCGTAGGAACGGGCGTCGGCCTTGCAGCCGTTGCCGTCGAGGTAGTTGTTGTAGCAGTACGGGGTGCCGGTGTTGTCGACCGGGACGCCGTAGGGGTTGATGGCGATGAAGCGGGTCTGGCTCTTGTCCTTCAGCCCGCCGATCGCGACCTCCAGCGACTTGGCGCCCGCGGGCACGGTCACGAAGTACGACTGGGTGCTGTTGCGCTGCACGGTGTTCGACGCGGTGTAGGTGTACTTCACCGGCGCCGAGACGACGACCGTGGTGAGGATCTGCTGGTCGAGACCCTCGGTCTTCGGGTCGTCGACGACCAGGATCGCGCTCTTGAGGCCAGCGGACTTCGGCTGGGCCTGGACCTTGACGGTCACCGGCTGGTTCAGCGGGAGGCTGATGTCGTCCTTGCCGAGGATCCGGAAGGCGCTACCGGCGTTGTTGTGGAAGTGCAGCTCGTGGCGGAGCGCCTTGGCCGAGCCGGACGTACGGGTGATGGTGACGTCGTACGTCTTCTTCTGACCGGCCTTCAGACCGCCCTCGCGGTCGTAGATGCCCGTGCCGTAGCCCGGGGTCTTCAGCAACTGGTCGATCGCGGTGTCGACCGGGGCCTTGACCGTGTAGTTGTGGGCGGTGGCGCCGTGCCTGATGGCGTCCCAGGCGTCCACGATGTCGATGAGGCCCGCGCCCTCCTCGTACGCCTGCACACCCTTGATGTGCTCGGCGGTCGAGGTCAGGGCGGTGCGCAGGGTGGCCGGCGTCAGCGCGATGTGCTTCTGCTTGGCGGCCGAGATGAGCAGCGCGGACGCGCCCGCGGCCTGCGGGGAGGCCATCGAGGTGCCCTGGAGCATCGAGTAGCCGGCCGGCAGCGTGTAGCCCGACTCGGCGACCGGGGAGCCCGGCAGCCAGGTCTGCGTGGTGTTGATGGCCGCACCCGGGGCGGACAGGGTCGGCGTGAAGCCGCCGTCCTCACGCGGACCGCGCGAGGAGAACGGCATCATCGCGTACGACTTGCTCACCTGCGAGCCGTAGTTGGCGGCCCAGGTCGCCTTGGAGATGGTCGCGCCGACGGAGATGACCTTGTCGGCCAGACCGGGGTCGCCGATGGTGTTCGCGCCGGGGCCGGAGTTGCCCGCGGAGATCACCAGCTGGACGCCGTAGGTGTCGATGAGGCGCGTGTAGAGCTCGGCGCGCGCGTTGTTGCCGTCGTTGAGCGCGGGCAGGCCGCCGATCGACATGTTGACGATGTCGACCCCGCGGTTGACGACGAGGTCGATCATGCCCTCGGTCAGCGCCACGTTGGTGCAGCCGCCGGTCCAGGTGCAGGCACGGGAGGAGACGATCTTCGCGCCCGGGGCCGCGCCGTTCATCCGGCCGCCGAAGAGGCCGTTGGCGGAGGTGATGCCGGCGACGTGGGTGCCGTGCTCGGACTCGATGACGCCGATGTTGACGTAGTCGGCCTTGCTGCCCGCGGCGTCGTAGACGACGTCCTTGCGGATCTCGACGACGAACGGCTGGCGCTCGGCTACGTCGGTCGCCGGGTTGTCGGTGCCGAAGTAGCCGACCTGGAACCCGTCCTTGTACGGCTTCATCGGGGTGTCGTCGGAGAAGTCGTTGTTGTTGTTCAGGTCGACCCGGACGGTTCCGGCGGCCGCGTCGTACAGCACGCCCCAGACGTCGGTGGTGTCGCCGTCGCGGTTGGCGTCGCCCTTGGCGTCACCGCCGGCGGTGGCCGACTCGCGGAACAGGTTGAACTGGTAGGAGCCCGCCGGGGCCTTCCAGGTGGCGCCCGCGATGGTGAAGGTCGGGCCGCTGACGGGGTTGTTCATCCGCCGCCAGGTGGCGTCGGCGTCGGAGACCGGGTCGGTCGACGTCACCCAGTCGACGATCTTCCGCTCACCGGTGGTGGTCTTCTGCAGGGCCGGGTGGCCGAGGTCCACACCCGAGTCCAGGATGCCGATGGTGACGCCGCGGCCGTCCGCCTTCGGGTGCTCCTTCACGAAGTCGACGGCGCCCGTCTCGAAGGACGGGTTGTACGGGTTCTGGGCGGGCGTCTTCGCGCTCGGCGCAGGGTACGTCTTCGCGGCCTTGTGCGCGGCGCCCTTGGCGGTGTCGGCGCTCGGCGTCGGGTCGTCCAGCGCGATGTCCTGCTTGACGTCGATGCCGTGCACGGAGGAGAGCTTCGCGGCGGCGGCGATGGCCGAGTCCGCCTTCGCGGTGGGGACGGTCGCCCGGACGTAACCGAGCTTGTCGTACGTGAGGCCCACCAGGCCGCCCTTGACCGCGTCCAGCTCCTCGGCGACCTGCTCGGTCTTGCCGGGGGCGGTGGCGACCATCAGCGTGATGTTCTTGGCGCCGTCGGCCTTGGCCTCGGCGAGCGCGTCGGCGTCGTCCGAACCGAGCTTCTCGTCGGCGGACTTCAGGCCCGGGTCCGACGCCGCAGCGGTGGTGCCCGTGTCCGCGGAGAAGGCCATGGGTATCGGCCCCGCCGCGGAGAGCGCGGCGACCAGTCCGGCGGCCGCGGCTATGCGCGCCACACGTCTCGCGCCCGATATAGGAGCGCGCTGGGGGGTGAGGGTCATCGGCATCCCTTGTAGGTAAAGGAACGAGCGGGTCTGTGACCGGGACCGATCGGTCCTGGCCACGGCTATCCGGAAGAAGACCCCGGATGACCGCCCAGCTTTACGCATGGGAAAGATGTTTAGGGAGAGTTGACCGAATCGATATGGGTGTATGGGGAAAACCCGCGATGGCCTTTAGGGGCATTGGCGAAGGTGCGTGCGAAAGCGGGCAATTCGCCCTACGGGCCCTTGGGGCGGTCTTTTCAGGCGTCCTTGGTGCGCGCGTAATGCCGGGACGCCTTCGCGCGGTTGCCGCAGGTCGCCATCGAGCACCAGCGCCGGGTGCCGTTCCTCGACGTGTCGAGGAAGTGCAGTACGCACGACTCGTGGGCGCATGACCGGATCCGGTCCGGCGCGGTGCCGAGCAATTCCAGGTAGTTGCGGGCGGCGAGCCAGGCGGGCCCCCAGTCGGGGTCGCCCAACTCGGGTCGTTCCACCGGGCCTTGGGGGGTGAGCGCGACCCGGACCCGCCCGTGTTCCAGCACCGCGTCGACCAGCGGGGCCCCCTCCTCCAGCGACCCGTCCACCGCCGTGCGCAGGGCCTGTCGGGCCTGCCGGACGTGCCGCAGCATCCTGCCGTCCGCGACGTGGTCACCGCTCAGCCCGGCCGAGTCGAGCCACACCCGGAGCCCGTCGACATCGGCGAGGAGGTCCTGGAGGGTCCCCTCGCCCATCCACTGCGTGTTGAGCAGATCGAGTGCGAGCGGTTCGCCGGTGAGCGGGCGGGGGTCGCGGGGGGCGGGCATGCGGGGCTCCCTTCCATGCTAACCGCTCAAGCGTACGTGACTGGTTGCGCTCGTCATCTCTAACCCTTAAAGTCACTTACAAGGGTTAACCATGCGGGTTGGCCAAGCTGAAGGGGACAGCCGTGACCTTGCGCACCGGCCACATCGGCCTGAACGTCACCGACCTCGACCGTTCGCTCGCCTTCTACCGGGACGTCCTCGGCTTCACGCCCCTCGCCGAGGGCAAGGAGGAAGGCCGCCGGTACGCCTTCCTCGGCGACGGCGAGACCCTCGTCCTCACCCTCTGGCAGCAGGCGGAGCAGCCGTACGGACCCGATCGCGCGGGCCTGCACCACCTCGCCTTCGAGGCGGACTCGATCGAGCGGGTCAGGGAGTACGAGCAGGCGCTGCGGGCGTACGGCGCGGACTTCGCCCACGAGGGCGTGGTCGCCCACCGCGAGGGCGCGGGGTCGGGCGGCATCTTCTTCCACGACCCCGACGGCACCCGCCTGGAGATCTCCGTGCCGAGCGGCGCCGAGGAGGCACCGGCCCCCTCCGGCACCGCCCCGACCTGCGGGTTCTTCTAGTCGTGGGCGTCTATCACGCGGGCTCTCGGACCGTGCAGGACCGGGTGGGCGTACGCGAGCAGGCCGATCACGTGGGCCGCTCGGTCGGCCGGGGCATCCGGGACGTCGCCGCGGCCTTCCTGGAACTCCAGCCACTGCTGGTCGCCGGTGCCGCGGACCCCTCGACGGGCCGGGTCTGGGCGTCCCCGCTCACCGGGGCGCCGGGGTTCGTGAGGGCGACGGGACCGCACCGTGTCTCGGTCACTGGCCCTTGGCTGCCGGCCGACCCTCTCGCGACGGCGTTCGCCACCCCCGGCACCCCCGTCGGCACGATCGCCCTCGATCCCCGCACCCGCCGCCGAATGCGCCTCAACGGCCGACTCGGGCCCACGGCACGGGGGTTCGCGATCGAGGCCGACCAGGTGTTCGCGAACTGCCCCAAGTACCTGCAGAAGAGGGAGTCGTACGAGGTCGTGGCCGACCGGCGCGGCGGCGACCCACTGCGCGGCACCGAACTCACGCCCGGGCAGGCCGAGTTCGTCACCGCGGCCGACACCTTCTTCCTGGCCTCCGTGCACCAGGACGGGGCCGACGTCAGCCACCGGGGCGGCAACCCCGGTTTCGTGCGCGTCGATTCACCGGGAGAGCTCAGCTGGCGCGACTACCCCGGCAACTCCATGTTCCTGACCCTCGGCAACCTCGCCGCGGACCCCCGGGCCGGGCTGCTGTTCCTCGACTGGACGACGGGCAGCACACTCCAGCTGACCGGCGAGGCGCACACCGAGTTCGGCCCGGAGCGCAGGGTCCGCTTCACCGTACGGGAGACCGTGGAGACCCCGTCGGCGCTCCCGCTGCGCTGGTCCGCGCCCGAATACTCACCGGCCAATCCGGATCCGGCGGGCTAACTTGCCTGTATGCGCAAGACGTTGAGGGTGGCGGCCTACGCCATATGCGTCCGTGACGAACAGATCCTGCTGGCTCGCTGGCTCAACGACGGCCTGCCGGAGTGGACGTTGCCGGGCGGTGGTATGGAGCACGGCGAGCACCCCTGTGACACGGTTCTGCGGGAGGTGGTGGAGGAGACGGGATACCGCGTCGAGGTCACTGGTCTGCTCGGTGTCAAGTCCCGCCACGTCACCCTTCCTCGCCGCTTCGGCCGCACCGTCGACCACCACGGCGTGGGACTGATCTACGAGGCCCGGGTCACCGGAGGCGAACTGCGGTACGAGGTCGGCGGCTCCACCGACATGGCCGAATGGCACGACCTGGACGCGGTACCCGCGCTGAAACGCGTGCCCCTGGTCGACTACGGCCTGCGGCTGTGGCGGGAGCGGCCGGTGGCCGGGCGGCCCGGGGAATAGGTGTCGTACCCCGGAAGATGAACACGGAGTGACCGCCTCCGGGCCGTTCGACGAGCGCTCCTGAACGCGCAGGGTGGCCCAAGATCCACGTACGGTGATCGGCGTTGCGCGTTGCCGTCTCGTTCACGCGCAGGTCATTCCCGGTGCCAAGCATCCAGAGCGAGCGGGTTGTTCGCGAACGCGATCACCCCGCGACCACTGCCGACGCAGTTCGCACTCGGGGAGATCGCGCCATGTCGCGCACACGCTCTGTCGCCAGCACCACGCCGGCGGTCCACCGTCGCACCGTCCTCGCCGCCGCCGGTGCGGCCGCCGTCTCCGCGGGCGTCGGCTACGCCCTGCGGCCCACCGACAGCCAGGCCGCCACGACCACCGGTGCCGCCGAGGCGCCGGTGGCCCAGACCGTCCACAAGGCCGCCGTCCCCGTCGAGGTCCCCCTCGCCCCGTACACCCGCGGCACCACCGTCGCCTCCGTCGCCACCCCGCGCACGAGCTCCGGCTACCGGCGGCTCGGCGACGGCGCCGGCTGGAGCCGCAAGGTGCGCGCCGAGCTCGCCGCCCCGAAGTCCGGGCGGGCCGGCCGGCGTACCTCCCTGGCCGCGTTCGTGCAGTTCACCGACCTGCACCTGATGGACAGCCAGCACCCGATGCGCCTGGAGTACCTGCGCTCGACCGACGTGCACGCCTGGCGGCCCCAGGAGGCGCTCACCGTGCCCGGCGCGATCTCGCTCGTCGAGCGGGTCAACGCGCTGCGCGGCGGCCCCGTCACCGGCGCCCCGCTCCAGTTCGCCATGACGACCGGCGACAACACGGACAACAACTCCCGCCACGAGCTGGACTGGTTCCTCACCGTCATGAGCGGCGGCCGCATCACCCCCAACTCCGGGGACCCGCGGCATTACGAGGGCGTCCAGAACAGCGGACTCAAGCAGTACTGGCAGCCCGACTCGACCACCCGCGACCAGGACAAGCAGCTCGGCTTCCCGCACCTGCGCGGCTATCTCGCCGCCGCGATACGGGAGGTGAACAGCCCCGGCCTCACCATCCCCTGGTACTCCACGGTCGGCAACCACGACAGCCTGCCGCTCGGCTGCTACGGCCACGGCGACTCCTGGCTCGCCGAGTACGCCGTCGGCGGCAAGAAGCTGATGTCACTGCCCGCGTCCGAGTCGAAGAAGCTCCAGGACATGATCCGGAAGGCAAGCGACCCGCAGGGCCACCACTTCCGCGACCTGCTCAAGGCGCACGCCCGGAACATGCGCTCGGTCACTCCCGACGAGCGGCGCGCCCCCTACACCGCCCGCGACTACCTCACGGCCCACCTCGACCCCGCGTACCGGGGCGTGGGCCCGGTCGGCCACGGCTACTCCACCGCCAACCTCGACGCGGGCACCCAGTACTACAGCTTCCGCATCGCCGACGACGTCGTGGGCATCAGCCTCGACACCACCGACCCGGGCGGCCACTACCAGGGGTCCATCGGCACCAAGCAGCTGCGCTGGCTGGACCGGACGCTGCGGGAGAACAAGGACTCCTTCGTCGTCGTCTTCAGCCACCACACCAGCGACTCCATGGACAACCTCCGCCGCGACCCGGCCCACCCGGACGAGCGGCGCTACGGCGGCCAGGACGTCGTCGCCCTGCTCGCCAGCCACAGCAACGTCCTGGCCTGGGTCAACGGTCACATCCACCGCAATGTGATCAAGGCCCACTCGGCCCCCGACGGCCGCTCCTTCTGGGAGATCTCCACCGCCTCCCACATCGACTTCCCGCACCTCGCCCGGGTCATCGAGCTGGCCGACAACAAGGACGGCACGATCTCGATCTTCACCACCCTGGTCGAGTCCGCGGCTCCCCACCGCACCGACTTCGCCGACCTCTCCCAGACCGGCCTCGCCGCCCTCTACCGCGAACTCGCCTACAACGCGCCGGGTTCGAGCAACAAGCTGGGCGGCGCCTCGGGGGACCGGAACACGGAGCTGGTGCTGAAGAAGGGCTGAAACCGGCCCAACCGGCAGCGCCGGCCTCAACCTTCCCCTCCCGGCGTGGGTCTCTCCCGCCGATCACGCCGACCGGGTGTGCCCGAACAGGGGGAAGACATGACCGTACGTACGACTGTGGTGGTCGGGGCGACTGCCGTGGCACTCACGACCGGCCTCGCCGCTCCGGCGATGGCGGCCGGGTCCGACACTCATGCGGCCACCCGGCAGGCCGTCCGCGCCGCGGTGCAGGACGGTGTGCCCGGGGTGACGCTCACCGCGAGGGACGGCCGCAGCCCCTGGTCGACCACCGCCGGGACGGGCAACCTGAGGACACACGCACCGCGCAAGGCGGACGACCGCTACCGGGTCGGCTCCATCACCAAGACCTTCGTCTCCACCGTGCTGCTCCAACTGGAGGCGGAGGGACGGCTGTCGCTCGACGACACGGTGGAGAAGTGGCTGCCCGGCGTGGTCCGCGGCAACGGCCACGACGGCAGCCGTATCACCCTCCGGCAACTCCTCAACCACACGAGCGGGATCTTCAACTACACCGCCGACGAGACGTTCGGGCGCACGTACTTCCTCAAGGAGGGCTTCTTCAAGCATCGTTACGACACCCAGAGCCCCGGACGGCTCGTCGCGGTCGCCATGGCCCACAAGCCGGACTTCGCGCCGGGCACCTCCTGGAAGTACTCCAACACCAACTACGTCCTGGCGGGCATGGTGATCCAGAAGGTCACCGGGCGCTCGTACGGCGAGGAGATCCGGCACCGGATCATCGACCCGCTGCACCTGAGCGCCACCTCGGTCCCCGGCACCCGCGTCACCGTCCCGAAGCCCAGCAGCCGGGCCTACTCCAAGCTCGCGCAGACGGCGACGGGGCCGACGTACGACGTCACCGAACTGAACCCCTCGCTCGCTTCCTCGGCGGGCGAGATGATCTCCGACTCGGCCGACCTGGACCGCTTCTACTCGGCCCTGCTGAAGGGCAGGCTGCTGCCCCCGAAGCAGCTGAAGGAGATGAAGACCACGGTGCCCGTCGAGGGGGTCCCGGACGCCGGCTACGGCCTCGCTCTCCTGGACCGGAAGCTCAGCTGCGGAGTCCATGTCTGGGGGCACGACGGCGGCATCCACGGCTCCTCCTCCGTGGCCGTGACCACGGCCGACGGCCGGCACTCCCTCGCCTTCAACTTCAACGGCGACTGGTCGGGGGACGCCGACGCGGTGGTCGAGGCGGAGTTCTGCGGCGAGTAGGCGCGCCGACTCGGACACGAAGCACGCAGTTCATCCGGACGTAACGTCTGTACCGCCTCATATCGGCTAACCCGCACTTCACGGGGATGGCTCGATTTGAGTGCAAGGCGGGTGGTCGTGTGCGTACGGGACGCGAGCTGCGAGTGCTGTCGGTCTACGAGGGTTTCTTCTCCGGTGGGGCCCGGATCGTGCACAGCGACATCGTTCTGGGTCTCACCGAGGGCGGCCAGCACCATCGGGTGCTGAGCCTGTACGGCGAGGTCCACCGGGAGGCGACCCGGCAGCGGATGACGGACGACACCTGCTACCGGGCGCTCACCGCGGCAGGCGTGGGCGTCACCTCCCTCGGACGCACCTTCCGCGGCACCGGTGATTCGGCCGACTTCACCGGGCCTGAGCTGGCCGAAACAGCCCGGGCGACGGCCGGCGCGGACGTCGTGCTCTCCCTGAAGGAACAGCCGCTGGGGCTGCTCAACCAGGCAGGGCTGCCGCGCCGCCCGGTGGTGGTCTGTCTGCACCGCTCCGACCCGGAGAACCAGGGCGCCGCCCTCGACGAGCTGAAGGCCGCCATCGCCGACGGCACGGTCGTGGCCTGCGTCTGCTGCGCCGAGTCGACGAGGGACGCGTACCGGGCCGCCGGGATCCCCGCCGAGCTCCTCCATGTGATCCCCAACGGCGTCGACCTCTTCCGCTTCCGCCCGGACGCGGCCCGCCGCCTCGCGCTCCGCACGGAACTCGGCATCGACCAGGCGGCCCCCGTGGTCGTCTTCGCCGCCCGCTACGACGCCATGAAGAACGTCCCCCTGCTGCTCGCCGCCGCCCGCGCCTGGCTCGGCCGGGTCCCCGACGGGCAGGTGCTGATGTGCGGGGCGGGCATGACGGCGGCGAACCCCGGGCTCACCGCGGACATCGCGACGGCGTTCCGAGGGGCCCCGGCCCTCGCGGACCGGGGACTGCGCCTGCTGGGTGTCCGGCGCGACATGGAGACGCTGTACGCCGCCTCGGACGTCGTCGCCCTCACCTCCGCCTGGGGCGAGGCCGCCCCGCTGTGTCTGATCGAGGGCATGATGTGCGGCGCGGTCCCGGTGGCGACCGACGTCGGCGACAGCGCGGCGATCGTGGCGGGGCACGGCCTGGTCACGGCCCCGGACCCGGAGGAGATCGCGGCGGCCTGGTCCCGGGCGGCGGCGGCCCGCACCGACCTCGCCCCGGCCCTCGCCGCGAGCCGCGAACGCTTCAGCCGTACGCGGATGATCGCGTCGTACGCGGCCCTGCTGGACCGTGCCGCCGCGGGCGCCGTCCGCCCCGCGCTGCCCGACCCGCTCCAGCGGCCGCACACGCAATGAGGAGGGGCCCCGGCTCCCCAGTGCCGTGGCCCCTCCTCTCCCCTCCTGGTCCCGCCCCGGTCCGTCACTACCGGGGCAGCACCACGACATAGGCGGCGGGATCTCGGTCGCCGGAGGCCATCAGAGCCGTACGGACCACCGTCGCCTGCTGTTCCATCGCCTCCCGGAGCTTGCGCGGGGTGATGTGGACGACCGTGATGCCGAGCCGCTCCAGGTGCTCGCGCTTGCGGGCGTACTCCGACCACAGCTCGTCGTCGTCCTGCCGGTGGCCCTGACGCGGAGCGCGGGTGTCCAGCTCCACCGCGACCGCCTGCTCCGGCCAGTACGCGTCCAGGCCGCCCAGGTGGGGGCCGCCCGGCAGCCTCAGGTCGACGTTCCACACCGGGTCGGGGAGGCCGTACTCCGCGACCATGCGGTACAGGCGGTCCTCCGCGATGGCGCGGCCCTCGGCGAGCAGGGAGTCCACCGCGTCCACCACGTGCGGGCGGTTGAGCAGCTTGGCGTTGGTCAACTCCCGGACCACTGCGGCCGGTTCGCAGTGCCCGCCGCGCACCGCCTCGGTCAGCAGCCGGCGTACCGCGCCCGCGTCCGTCAGCTCGGTGACCGCGTCGGCGAGGGCGCGCGGCACCGGGGCGACCGGGAGGCCGGTGACCTGTTCGGCGGCGGGGAGCGCCGAGGTGCGGACGATCCGCGCGCCGTCCGCCGAGCGCAGCCGGCGCATCCTCGGGACCAGGACGTCGATCCGGTCCAGGGAGAGCAGCGGCGGGGTCGAGCTGAAGCCGTGCAGGGTCAGCGCGGCCAGGCCGGTGATCATCGCCTCCGCGTACACCGGGCGGTGCGGCTCCTCCGCGCCCGGCTGCGTCGGGACCCCGGCGCTCTGCTCCCGTGCCGCGTACATCAGCACCGCGTGCAGCCGCTCCTCGCTGGTCGGCGGGCCCGGGTGGAGCAGGAAGACACCGGGGAGGATCTGCTGCCAGGGGCCGCCGGGCCGGCACTGCTCGTTGGCCTCCGCGACCGAGACGCCGGTCGCACGCAGCCGGCCGGCCGTCACGACACGGCGGTGCACCTCGGAGAGGTGACGCAGGGGGCGGGGGGAGAGCGGGGGGACCGGGGTGTTGTGGTTCATGCGACGGAGATTCCCGCCTTCGGACCGCCCGATAACCGCTGTTACACGCCTGTCGACAAATGCGGACAAGACAGTACTAAAGGACGGGTGTTCGGGTGCCGAGCAGGCAGCGAAAACCCCTGGTCCATTCGGGTGGGACCAGGGGTTACGGCTCCTATTGACCGTATTTCGTAACGGCTACCGGACGCCCAAGCTCAGGCCAAAGGTCACCCGTGGTTGACGGGGTTGACGGCCTGCGCGTCGCACTCCTGCCCCCGCAGCGCCCGCGCCAGATCGTCCCGCCCCTCCAGCACCAGTCTGCGCAGCGCCGGCGCCGCGTCCTCGTGGGCCGCGAGCCACGCGTCGGCCGCGTCCAGCGTCGCCCGCGAGTCCTGGAGGGAGGGGAACAGCCCCGAGACGAGGTTCATCGCGATCTGGATCGAGCGGTCCTTCCAGATCCGCTCGATCGCCGCGAAGTACTTCTCCGTGTACGGCTCCAGCAGGTTCCGCTGGGACGGCTGCTCGAACCCCGCGATCGTCGCCTCGGCCAGCGCGTTGGACAGCGCGTCGGACTCCACGACCTGCGCCCACGCCTGCGCCTTGACCGCCTCGGAGGGCCGGGCGGCCAGGCAGCGGACCTGGTGGCGCTTGCCGGAGGCGGTGTCGTCGCGGGCGAGCTCGGCGGCCAGCGCCTTCTCGTCGGCGACCCCCCACACGGTCAGCGGCTGCAGGAACGCCCACCGCAGCTCCTGGTCGACGTCCAGCCCCTCGATGGCCGACGTGCCGTCCAGCAGGCCCTGCAACAGGTCGAAGGCGGCCCGGCCCGCGGCCGTCCGCGCGAAGAACCGCGCCCACGCCAGCTGCTGCTCGCTGCCCGGCTCGGCGGCGAGCAGCTCCCGCTCGGCCCCCTCGGCGAGCAGCACCGCGCCCGTGTCCCGCCACTCGGGCGCCGCGTAGTGCACGAGCGCCGACTCGGCCCAGGCGTGCAGCATCTGCAGGACGCCGATGTCGGACTCGCGGCCCGCGAAGCGCAGCACGATGTCCACGAACTCCCTGGCCGGGAGCAGCGCGTCCCGCGTCATGTTCCACAGCGCCGACCAGCACAAAGCACGGGCGAGCGGGTCGGTGAGGTCGCCGAGCCCCGCCTTCAGGGTCTCCAGGGAGCCCGCGTCGAAGCGGGTCTTGCAGTACGTCAGGTCGTCGTCGTTGACCAGCACGAGCTCCGGCGCCTCGGCACCGGCCAGTTCCGCGACGACCGTACGCGGGCCGTCGACGTCCGCCTCGGCACGCGCGTACCGCTCCAGCGCCCCTGCGGGCGTACGGCGGTACAGCCCCACCGCTACCCGGTGCGGCCGCAGCTCCGGGTGCGACTCGGCCGCCTCCTGCACGACCGCCAGCTCGTCGATGCGCCCCTCGGCGTTCAACAGCACCTGCGGAGTCAGCGAGTTGACCCCGGCCGTCTGGAGCCAGGACCGCGCCCATGTGCCCATGTCCCGGCCGCTGGTCTCCTCCAGGACGGACAGCAGGTCGCCGAGCCGTGTGTTGCCGTACGCGTGCCGCTTGAAGTAGCGCCGGGCGCCCTCCAGGAACGCGTCCTGTCCGACGTACGCGACGAGCTGCTTCAGTACGGAGGCGCCCTTGGCGTACGTGATGCCGTCGAAGTTGAGCTTGGCGTCCTGGAGGTCGCGGATGTCGGCGGTGATGGGGTGCGTGGAGGGCAGTTGGTCGGCGCGGTAGGCCCAGGCCTTGCGGCGGTTGGCGAAGGTGATCCAGGCGTCGGTGAAGCGGGTCGCGCCGACGTTGGCGAAGGTCCCCATGAAGTCCGCGAAGGACTCCTTCAGCCACAGGTCGTCCCACCAGACCATGGTGACCAGGTCGCCGAACCACATGTGGGCCATCTCGTGCAGGATGACGTTGGCCCGGCCCTCGTAGGACGACCGCGTGACCTTGCCCCGGAAGATGAACTCCTCGCGGAAGGTCACCAGGCCCGGGTTCTCCATCGCACCGAGGTTGTACTCGGGCACGAACGCCTGGTCGTACTTCCCGAAGGGGTACGGGTAGTCGAAGTGCTCGTGGAAGAAGTCCAGGCCCTGCTTGGTGACGAGGAAGACGTCGTCGGAGTCGAAGTGGGGGGCGAGCCCCTTGCGGCACAGGGCGCCGAGGGGGATCTCCAGGCGGGTGCCGTCGTCGAGGACGCGCTCGTAGGAGTCCGTCACGTAGTGGTAGGGACCCGCCACCACACACGTGATGTACGTCGAGATCGGCTTCGTCTCCGCGAACCGCCAGACCCCGTCGCTCTCCGTCCCGACGCCGTTGCTCCACACCGTCCAGCCCTCCGGCGCCCGCACCTCGAAGCGGAAGGGCGCCTTGAGGTCCGGCTGCTCGAAGTTGGCGAAGACGCGGCGGGAGTCGGCCGGCTCGTACTGCGTGTAGAGGTAGACCTCGCCGTCCTCGGGGTCGACGAAGCGGTGCATGCCCTCGCCGGTGCGGGAGTAGGCGCACTGCGCGTCCACGACCAGTTCGTTGTCCGCGGCCAGGTCCTCCAGGGCGATCCGGGAGCCGTCGAAGACCTCGCCGGGGTCGAGGTCCCGGCCGTTCAGCGAGAGGGCCGTGACGCTCGGCGCGATCAGGTCCGCGAAGCTCGTCGCCCCCGGCTCGTTGCACCGGAAGCGGATCGTGGTCACCGACCGGAAGGTGCGCGGACCGTCCCCGGTCTCGTCCCCGACCGCCGAGCGCAGGTCGAGGGACACCTCGTACCCGTCGACGGACAGCAGGGCGGCCCGCTCCCGGGCCTCGTCACGGGACAGATTCTCACCGGGCACGGCGATGCTCCCTCGGATGGTGTTCAGCATGCGGACAGGCCCGATCCTGCCATGTGCCCCTGACATCGGTCAGCCGGGAATGGGGTGGGCGGGGAGCGGTGTTGCCGGTGGAGACGAACACTTCTCTAGGAGACCCATGTCCGAGACCGCGAGCACCTCCGGCAAGACCCCCGTCGACTTCTGGTTCGACCCGCTGTGCCCCTGGGCCTGGATGACCTCCCGCTGGGTCCTGGAGGTCGAGAAGGTCCGGGACATCGAGGTGCGCTGGCACATCATGAGCCTGGCGGTGCTGAACGAACCGAAGATCGACGAGCTGCCCGAGGAGTACCGCGAGCTGCTTGAGACCAAGGCCTGGCAGCCGATCCGGGTGGTCACCGCGGCCTGGCAGAAGCACGGCTCCGACATCCTCGGCCCGCTGTACACCGCGCTCGGCACCCGTATCCACAACGAGGGCCAGGGCCCGACGCGCGAGGCCGTCGAGGGCGCTCTGGCGGACGTCGGCCTGCCCGCCGACCTGATCGAGTACTTCGACCAGAAGGACTTCGAGTTCGACGCCGAACTGCGCGCCTCCCACAAGGAGGGCATCGACAAGGTCGGCCAGGACGTCGGCACCCCGGTCATCGCGGTTCCCGGCCCCGACGGCGAGCAGATCGCCTTCTTCGGCCCGGTCGTCACCCCGGCCCCCAAGGGCGAGGAGGCCGCCCGCCTGTGGGACGGCACGCTGGCGGTCGCCTCGGTTCCGGGCTTCTACGAGATCAAGCGCAGCCGCACCAAGGGCCCCGACTTCAGCAACCTGTAGTCACTTCTCCGGCTCGGGGAAGGAACCCCCGTCGTTCTGGTCCCCGAGCCGCTGATACCGCAGACACCCTTCCCGTGCACACCGGTAGTACGAGCCCAGGCGCGTGTGCCTGGGCTTGCGCTCCCGGACGAACCTCTGCTCGTCATCAGTGAGCCCGCGAAACTCCTGAAGACTCCCACCGCAATTCGAGCACCTCATGAACACCGTGCACTCCAGTCCACCCAGGGGCGCGGGGAACCGCGCGACCAGCCACGACGAGACCCGCGGCTAACGTCCGGCCCGCCCCCGAGCCACATCCAACCGTCCCAAATGCTCCTGGAACCCCTTGGAGTAATACGCGCAACGCCCCGGATCCGGCTCGACAACGGCCGTCGGTTCGGTCCACACCTCCGCGTCAAGAGAGACCCCGTACTGCTCGGCCGCAGCCAGCACCGCCCCCCGGGCACCCACCTCCCCCTCCACAACCCTGAGCGGCCGCCCGAGCACATCGGCCAGCAACTGCATCCACGCGGAACTCCGGGTCCCCCCACCGCACACCGCCAGCGACCCCGTCAGCCCGGCCGCCTCCAGACAGTGCCGAGCCGCGTAACCGATCCCCTCACAGGTCGCCCGGATCAGATCGGCAGGCGTCGTCTCCAGCGAGACCCCCGTGAGCTCGGCCCGCAGATGAGGCTCGACAAAGGGAGCCCGCTCCCCTGAGGGAGCGAAGTACGGCAGCACCCGCACCCCGTGCGCCCCCGGCGGAGTCGACGCCAGCAGCTCGTCCACCTCCGCGTGCGTGACGCCCGTCGTCGACAGCACCCAGTCCAGCGCGGCGGTCCCGACCATCGCCGGCATCGCCCGCAGCCGATGCCCGTGCCGGTCGGTGGAGATGTACAGGCCGGCCGGCTCACCGGTCAGATCGAGCTCGGTCGTGGCGACCAGCGCGGCGAGACAGGTCCCCACGATCAAAAGACCGTCCCCGGGCTCAGTGACCCCCGCCCCCAGCGCACAGGCCGGCAGGTCGTACGGCCCGTTCGAGATCCGTGTCCCGGACGGCAGCCCTTCCCGGGTCTCGCCCGTGGTGATCGGATCCCCGACGGGCGGCAGCAGTCGCCGGCGACGGGTGAGCCCGAGGAGCTCCACCACCCGGTTGTCGTACGACCGGGTCCGCGGGTCGAGGAACGGCATGGACGCGTCCGACACGTCCGTCGTCGCCCGCGCGGCGCCCGTGAGCCGCTGGAAGACCATGTCCTTGCAGTACACGGCGGCCGCGGCGGCGTCCAGGGACTTCGGGTCGTACCGGTCGAGCCAGGCCAGCAACGGCCCCGGCGAGCCCGGGAACATCGCACCGCCGGTCCGCCGGAACACCGTCTCGAACGTGCCGTCCGCGAGCCACTGGTCGAGCAGTTGGTGCGCCCGCCCGTCCATCCAGGACAGCGCGGAACGCACCGGCCGCCCCTCCTTGTCGACCAGCCACACCCCGTCGCCCTGCCCGGTCAGCCCGGCCAGCTCCACCGGCTCCGGCACCCGCCCGGTCAGCTTGCCGAGGACGTCGACGACGGCGCCGTAGACCTCGTCCATGTCCTGCTCGACGAACCCGCCGTGCAGGGAGAGCTCCACCGGGCGCGACTCGACGGCCAGTTGACGGCCCCCGCTGTCGAAGGCGGCGGCCTTGACGACGGATGTGCCCACATCAATACCGACGTACATGCGGATTCCCTCCTACGACCGTCAGGTCAGGCAGTGCGCCAACCGCTCCCCACGCGCCCAGCGGCCCACCTCCTCCGCCGCGATCCTCGCCGCCTTCTCGGCCACCGCGCGGCTCGCCCCGCCGAGGTGCGGGGTCAACACGACCCGGTCGGCCAGGGCGCGCAGCCGGGAGTCCGGTGGCAGCGGCTCGTGCTCGTAGGTGTCGAGGGCCGCCGCCGACACCCGGCCGGCTTCGAGGGCGTCGCACAGGGCGCCCTCGTCGATCAGCGGGCCGCGGGCCACGTTCACCACGACCGCCCCCTCGGGCAGCAGTGCCAGCTCGCGGGCGCCGATCAGGCCGCGGGTCTCGGCGGTCAGACGGGCGTGCAGGGTGATCACCCGGGAGCGGGTGAGGAGCTGGTCGAGGGAGGACACGCGCAGACCGTGGATCTCGCCGCGCACATAGGGGTCGTACACCATCACCTGCGCCCCGAAGGCGCACAGCACACGGGCGACCCGGCTGCCGACGGCGCCGTAGCCGACGAGTCCGACGGGCAGGTCCTCCAGCTCCAGGCCGCTGTGCTCGTACGTGTAGTAGGCCGCGCCGCCCTCCCAACTGCCCTGTCCGGCAAGGAGGTCGTGGGCCTGCGGGATGCGGCGCACGGCGGCCAGCAGCATGCCGACGGTGAACTCGGCGGTGGCGGCGGCGTTGCGGCCGGGCGCGAAGCACACCCGTACGTCACGGGCCTTGGCCGCGTCGAGGTTCACGTTGACCGGGCCGCCCCGGCACACGACGACCAGCCGCAGGCTGTCGGCGGCGTTCAGCACCCGCTCGGTGACCGGGCCCATCTGGGTGACGAGGACTTCCGCGCCGTCCAGCGCCTCGATCAGCTCGTCCTCGGCGTCGCTCGCCTCCGTCACCTCCGAGACGGGCCCGAAGGGCTCCAGGGGCCAGCCGAGCGTCAACTCCTTCGTCTTCGCGCTGATGCCGCCCAGCTCGGCCTCGACGGCCCCGGCGATCAGCCCGGGCAGGACGAAGTGGTCGCCGGCCGCCACGACACGTACGGGATCGGTCCTCTGGGTCATCGTCGACCTCCGGATCGTCGCTTCACTGAGACGATGTTGAGCCGCGAGTCCCGGGTACGCATAGACCCCGTGCGGGTGGGAGGCTCCGATGACAGGGATGACGGACGAGAACGAGACGGCGTGGCTGGGGATCGACCTCGGCACCCAGAGCGTGCGCGCGCTGGCGGTCACGGCCGACGGAACCGTGCTGGGCCGGGGTTCCGCCCCGCTCGGCGGCCGGCGCGAGGGCGTGCGGCACGAACAGGAGCCGGGGGAGTGGTGGGAGGCGGTGCGCACGGCGTCCCGTTCCGCGCTGCTCACCCTGACGGGTGTACGGATCGGCGGACTCGCGGTGTGCGGGACGTCGGGGACGGTCCTGCTGACGGACCCGGAGGGCCGGCCGACGAGCCCGGCGCTCATGTACGACGACGGACGCGCGGCGGGTGAGGCGGCCGGGCTGCGGGCGGCGGGGCTCGCCGTCCAGGACACGTGGGCGCTGCCGAAGGCGCTGTGGCTGGCGCGGGAGTACGGCCGCGGCGGGGAGGGCGGCCGGGTGACCCACCAGCCCGATGTCGTCACCGCGCGCCTGGTCGGCGGGCCGGTGCCCACCGACTCCAGCCACGCCCTCAAGACGGGCTACGACGTCGAGCGCGGCGCCTGGTCGGACGTCGCCTTGGACCTTCCCGAGGTCGTTCTCCCCGGTACCCGGCTCGGCGAGGTCTGCGCGGCCGCCGCGGAGGCGACCGGCATCCCCGCCGGCACGCCCGTCGTCGCCGGGATGACCGACGGCTGCGCGGCCCAGATCGCCGCGGGCGCCCTGCGGCACGGGTCCTGGAACTCGGTGCTCGGCACCACGCTCGTACTGAAGGGGGCGACCCCGGATCCGGTCCGGGACCCGAGCGGCGTGGTCTACAACCACCGCGCGCCGGGCGGCACCTGGCTGCCCGGCGGGGCGTCCAGCGTGGGCGCGGGGGCGCTGCCGGCCGATGCGGACCCCGGGGCCATGGATGCCCGGGCGGCCGCGTACGAGCCGTCCGGCGCGGTGGCCTACCCGCTGGTGTCGCGGGGGGAGCGGTTCCCCTTCCGCGCCCCGGACGCCACCGCCCTGCTCCTCGGCACCCCCGCCGACGACGCCGACCGCTGGGCCGGGCTCCTCCAGGGCGTCGCGTTCGCGGAACGCCTCTGTCTCGACTACCTGCACCACCTGGGCGCCCCGCTCGACGGCCCCCTCACCTTCACCGGCGGCGCGGCCCGCAGCCCGTACTGGAACCAGCTCCGCGCCGACATCCTCGGCCGCCCGGCCCGCGTACCGGAACAGACCGAACCGGCCCTGGGCATGGCCGCGTTGGCGCTCCACGGCACCACCGGCACCCCCCTGGCGGAAGCTGCCGAACACATGGTCCGCATCCGCACGATCGTGGAACCACGCCCCGCCCGCACGGCACTCTTCGCCGAGCCGTACGCCCGCCTCCTCGACGAACTCACCACGCGCGGCTGGCTGTCACCAGAGCTGGCAGCCCATGCGCGCGGCCGCCTGACGGATGAGAAGGCAACACGATGACCCCGCTCCCGCGAACTCACCGCCTGGGGCCGGCTCCTCACACCGGTCCCCGCTCAGACGCGTGGTCGTCTGGCGTGGGTGGCGGCAGCGTCATGACCGTGCTCCCGCCCTGTGAGGGGCGCTCGGTGTGGCGGCGACTTCGTTCGGGTGTCTGCTCAGCGTGTTCCCGCCCGGGCCGCGGGTACTTCTGGCCGCTCCGGGTAGCCGCTTCCCGGCCGGTGGCGGTCCCGCGTGGTGCTCCTGGCCGCTCCTCGATCACGGCCCATCCCGCCCCGACCCCGACCCCGAACGAGCGGACTGCTTCATGAGCGCGCGTACGACCCTGCTGCTGGCCCGGCACGGGCAGACCATCTGGCACGCCGAGAACCGTTACGCGGGTGTGAGCGACATCGGGCTCACCGACAAGGGCCGGGCCCAGGCGGAGGCGCTCGGGCGGTGGGCCGGCGTACACCGCCCCGACGCGATCTGGACGTCACCCCTGTCGCGGGCGATCGCCACCGCCGACCCGGCCTGCCGTGCCCTCGGCGTCTCCCCGCACCGCGAACCCGGCCTCAGGGAGTGCGACTTCGGGGTGGTGGAGGGCCGTACCCTCGCGGAGTTCGCCGCGGAGGTGCCCGACGCGGCCGAGGCCTTCCGCGCGGACCCGGTGGCCTACCCGTTCCCCGGCGCGGAGGACCCGGCGGCGGCCGCAGCCCGGGGCACGCAGGCACTGCGCCGCATCGCCGCCGCCCACCCCGGCGAGCGCGTCCTCGTCGTAGCCCACAACACCCTGCTGCGGCTGACGCTGTGCACGCTGCTGTCGATCCCGCTCGGGGAGTACCGCAGAGTGTTCCCGCGGTTGCGCAACGCGGCGATCACCGAACTCCGCCTCGACCAGGACGGATCCGCCGCACTTCTCTCCCTCAATGTGCCGTGCGAGCAGGACCGGTCGTAGCACGATAGGAACATGACGGAGATCGACACCTCGGTGCCGCATTCGGCCCGGATCTGGAACTACTGGCTCGGCGGCAAGGACAACTACCCCGTCGACGAAGCGGCCGGCGACGCCTACACGGCCGTCTTCCCCGGCATCGTCACGATCGCCCGCAGCAGCCGCGCGTTTCTCGGCCGCAGCATCCGGTACCTGGTTCAGGAGGCGGGCGTCCGCCAGTTCCTGGACGTCGGCACCGGGCTGCCCACGGTCGACAACACCCACGAGGTCGCCCAGCGCTTCGCCCCCGAGTCGAAGGTCGTCTACGTCGACAACGACCCGCTGGTCCTCGCCCACGCCCGCGCCCTGCTCACCTCCACCCCGGAGGGCGAGACGGCGTACGAGGACCTGACGCTCTACGAGCCGGAGAAGATCCTTCAGGCGGCCTCCCGGACCCTCGACCTCACCCGCCCCACGGCCCTGATCCTCAGCGGCATCCTCGGACATGTCGGCGACTACGACCTGGCCCGCGAGCTGGTCGGCCGGCTGGTGGCGGGCCTGCCCTCGGGCAGCTACCTGTGTGTCAACGACGGCTCCCGCGGCACCGACCCGGACTACGAGCACGCCCAGGACGCCTACAACGAGACCGGTGCGGTGCCCTACTTCCTGCGTCCGGTGGACAAGATCGAGGCGTACTTCGAGGGCCTGGAGCTGGTGGACCCGGGCGTGGTGTCGGTCCCGCTGTGGCGCCCGGACGGCGACACGGTCCCGGCCCCGATCGGCCAGCACGGCGGCCTGGGCCGTAAGGCCTGACCGACCCCGGGAAGCCCCCGCGAGTCACGTCCTCGCGGGGGCTTCCGCCCGCTGCCCGCCTGCGTGAGGGTGAGAAGACGATCACGAGGCGGGAGGCTCAGGCGCGATCCCGAACCTCTTATTGCAACCAGGTTGCAACTACACGCTAGCAACAAAAAGATCCCCGCGGGGTCAGACCTCGGCACGCGCCTTCTGCCACGCGTAGCCCGCACCGGCCAGGACCAGTGTCAGGCCGCCCGTCCAGTACAGCTGCACCCGCGTGCCCGGCTCCCGGGCCATCAGGACGAGGATCGCCGCCATGCCGGCCAGAGCGACCCAGGTCAGGTACGGGAAGGCCCACATGCGCACGGTCAGCCGCTCGGCCGCCTCGCGTTCCAGCGCGCGGCGCAGCCGCAGCTGGGAGACGGCGATGAAGGCCCAGACGACCAGGATGACCGCGCCGATCATGTTGAGGAGCCACGCGAACACGTCATCGGGGCGCCAGTAGCTGAGGACCACGCAGACGAACCCGAAGACGCTGGAGGCGAGGACCGCGAGGCGGGGGACACCGCCGTGGACGCGGCCCAGGGCGCCGGGACCGAGGCCCCGCTCGACCAGGGAGTAGGCGATGCGGGAGGAGCCGTAGACGTTGGCGTTCATCGCGGACAGGAGGGCGACGAGGACCACCACGTTCATGAGCTGTCCCGCTCCCGGGATGCCCAGTTCGTCGAGGGCGGCGACGTACGGGCCCTTCTCCACGACCGCCTTGGAGTCCCAGGGGACCAGGGTGACGATGACCGCCATCGAGCCGACGTAGAACAGCGCGATGCGCCACATCGCCGTCCGGACCGCGCTCGCCACCCCGCGCACCGGGTCCTCGGACTCGGCGGCCGCGATGGTGACCGTCTCCAGGCCGCCGTACGCGAAGACGGAGGCGAGCAGGCCGACGACCAGGCCCTCGCCGCCGCCCGGGAAGAAGCCCCCTCGGCCGGTGAGGTTCGCGGTGCCCGGAGCGTCCGTGCCGGGCAGGACGCCGGCGATGGCCAGCACTCCGAGGATCAGGAACAGGGCGATCGCGGCCACCTTGAGGGCCGCGAACCAGAACTCGAACTCGCCGAAGTTCTTCACCGCGGCCAGGTTCGTGCCGCAGAAGACCAGCATGAACAGGGCCACCCAGGCCCACTCGGGGGTCCCCGGGAGCCAGCCGGTCACGATCTTCGCGGCGCCGATGCCCTCCAGGCCCACGGCCGTGCACAGCAGGATCCAGAAGGACCAGCCGACGGTGAAGCCCGCCCAGGGGCCGAACGCCCGCTCGGCGTGCGCGGAGAAGGAGCCGGAGGAGGGGTGTGCGGCCGACATCTCGCCGAGCATCCGCATCACCAGCATCACGAGGAGTCCGGAGAGCGTGTAGGCGAGGACGATCGACGGGCCGGCCGCGGCGATCCCCGCGCCGGAGCCGACGAACAGTCCGGCGCCGATCACCCCGCCGAGGGCGATCATCGACAGGTGGCGCTGCTTGAGGCCGTGGGGCAGGGAGGCGTCGGACCCTGGTGGGGTCTTGACCGTGGTGCTGGGCATGGGCGGGTTCGTCCAGTGCGTGAGACGGGCAAAAACGCCCACAGTCTGGGCGGTCTTCCCTGGTCAGAGGGGAGACCGCCCACTATGCGGACCCATCGGGCACCGGCTGTGACTACGCGGCTACGGCGGTGTAGTGCGAGGCGTCGCCCTGGATCGAGTAACTCTCCTTGCCCTCGATGCCCACCGGGACGTCCCCGGCGACCGTCACCCGGTGCAGCCGGCGCGGCAGACCGTCGTAGTTGTCGACGGCGTAGTGCTGGGTGATCCGGTTGTCGAACAGCACCAGCTGGTTCTCCGACCAGCGGTGGCGCAGCAGGTTCTCCGGGCGGGTGACATAGGACTGGAGCAGGTCGAGGAGCTTGCGGGACTCGCCCGTCGACAGGCCCACGATCCGCTGCGCGAACCCGCCGATGAACAGTCCCCGTTCACCGGTCAGCGGGTGGACCCGGACCACGGGGTGGACGGTGCGGTACTTGATCGAGGTGAACTGGGCGCGCCGGGCGGCCTGTTCCTCGTCCAGCGTCTCCTCCGGTACGGCGTAGTCGTAGTCGTTGGTGTGCTCGGCCCACAGGTCGTCGGCGAGGCGCCTGAGGGGCTCGGGCAGGTCCCGGTAGGCGGCCGCCGAGTTGGCGATCAGGGTCTCGCCGCCGTACGGCGGGATCGTCAGGCTGCGCAGGGTGCTGGCCTGGGGCGGGTTGAGGACGAAGGTGACGTCGGTGTGCCAGTGGTTGGCGGCGCGGCCGCCCTCGCTGTCGACGGGCAGGACGTTCGGGGCGCCGTCGACGGCGGGCACGGTCGGATGGGCGGTGGTGAGGTCGCCGAAGTGCCGGGCGAAGGCCTGCTGGCCCTCGTCGTCGAGGTGCACGTCGCTGAAGACCAGCGCCTTGTGGGTGTTGAGGGCGTCACGCAGAGCCGCGGCCGTCTCCTCGTCGAGCGGCTCGGCGAGGTCGACGCCGAAGACCTGGGCGCCGATGTTCGCGGTGACCTTGCGGATCTCGATACCGGACATGGGAGGGGTCCTTCCTAGACGTAGGCGGGCTGGACGTGCTGGTTGGCGGGGCGGGGGAGGCCGTAGCGCTCCCGCAGGGTCCGGCGCGGGCCGTATTCCGTGCGGAGCAGGCCGCGGGTGCGCAGGATCGGGACGACGTGGTCGACGAAGGCGTCCAGGCCCGAGGGGAGCACCGCGGGCATGATGTTGAAGCCGTCGGCGGCGCCCTGGGTGAACCACGTCCCGATGGCGTCGGCGACCTGCTCGGGGGTGCCGGCGAAGGTGAGATGACCGCGCCCGCCGCCGAGCCGTCCGATCAGCTGCCGCACGGTGAGCCGGTCGCGCCGGGCCAGCTCCACGACCAGCGTGTAGCGGCTCTTGGCGCCCTCGACGGCGGACTCGGGCGGCAGGTCGGCGGGCAGCTGGCCGTCCAACTCCAGTGTCCCGGAGGGAAGTTGCAGCAGCCGCTCAAGGTTCGCCACCCCGTGCCGGTGCACGATGTGGTCCTCCAGCTCCTGTTCCTTCGCGAGCGCCTCGGCCTCGGTGGCGCCGATGACGGGGACGATGCCGGGCAGCACCTTGATGTGCTCGGGGTCCCGACCGGCCGCCGCCGTACGGGACTTGAGGTCGGCGTAGAAGGCCCGCGCGTCCTCGATGGTCTGCTGGGCGGTGAACACGGCCTCCGCGTAGCGGGACGCGAACGCCTTGCCGTCCTCGCTCGAACCCGCCTGTACGAGCAGCGGGTAACCCTGGGGTGTGCGGGGCACGTTGAGGGCGCCCTCGACGCTGAAGTACGTTCCCCGGTGGCGGGGCGGGTGGACCTTCGCGTCGTCGCCCCAGACGCCGGCCGCCTTGTCGCCGACGATCGCGTCGTCCTCCCAGCTGTCCCAGAGCTTGAGGGCCACGTCGAGGAACTCGGCGGCTCTCGCGTACCGCTCGGCGTGCGCGGGCTCCGCGTCCAGACCGAAGTTGCGGGCGGCCTCCGCGCCGGCCGTGGTGACGATGTTCCAGCCCGCCCGGCCGCCGCTGATGATGTCCAGCGAGGCGAACTTCCGGGCCAGGTTGTAGGGCGAGTTGTAGGACGTGGAGGCGGTCGCGATCAGCCCGATGTGCTCGGTGGCCGTCGCCAGCGCGGTCAGCAGGGTGAGGGGCTCCAGCGCACCGGCGGGCCGCTGTGCGAGGTTGCTCCACAGCTGCGGTCCGTCGGCGAGGAAGAGCGAGTCGAAGGTCCCGCGCTCGGCGATCCGGGCGAGGTGGACGTAGTGCTCGAGGGAGACGTGCGCGAACGGGTCGCTCTCGGGCAGCCGCCAGGAGGCCTCGTGGTGGCCGGTGTTCATGAGGAAGGCGTTGAGGTGGAGCTGTCGTGCGGTCATGCGTGGTCCTCCGTGACGCCGAGCGCGGCCAGCAGTCGTTCGCGGTACTCGCCCAGCAGGGGATCCCGGTAGGAGCGCGGGTGCGGGCGGTCGATGGTCAGGTCGAGGCCGATACGGCCCTGTTCGAGTACGAGCACCCGGTCGGCGAGCACGATGGCCTCGTCCACGTCGTGGGTGACGAGCAGCACGGACGGCTGGTGGCGCTTCCACAGCTCCCGCAGCAGCGCGTGCATCCTGATGCGCGTCAACGCGTCGAGCGCGCCGAACGGCTCGTCGGCCAGCAGGAGTTCGGGTTCGCGGACCAGGGAGCGGGCGAGAGCGGCGCGCTGGGCCTCGCCGCCGGACAGTTCGCTCGGCCAGGCGCGTTCGCGGCCCGCCAGTCCCACCTCGGCGAGTGCCTCCCGGCCCCTTTGCCCGCCGTCGGTGCCGTTCGTGCCGAGGAGGACGTTGTCCAGCACCCGTCGCCAGGGCAGCAGCCGGGAGTCCTGGAAGACCACGGACACCCTTTCGGGGGCGGTCAGTTGTCCGCTGCCCACCACCTCGTGGTCCAGGCCCGCCACCGCCCGCAGCAGCGTGCTCTTGCCGGAGCCGCTGTGCCCGAGCAGGGCGACGAACTGTCCGGACGGGATGTCGAGGTCGATACCGTCGAGAACGGTCCGCCCGTCGAACGACCGGGTCAGGCCCCGCAGTTGTACGGCCGGCCGGGTCAGCTGCTCAGTGTGCGTCGCCATGACAGCACCCTCCGTTCGACGAGACGGACCGCGCTGTCGGAGACCAGGCCGAAGACGCCGTAGACGACGAGACCGACGAGGATCACATCGCTCTGGCCGTAGTTCTGGGCCTGGAACATCAGGTAGCCGAGTCCGCTGGTGGCGTTGATCTGCTCCAGGACGACGAGGCCCAGCCAGGAGCCGGTGACGCCGAGCCGGAGTCCCACGAAGAATCCGGGCAGCGCGCCGGGGACGACGATCTGCCGTACGAACGCGAACCTCGACAAGCCCTGGACCTCGGCGAGTTCGACGAAGCGGTGGTCGATGCCGGACAGCGCGGCATGGGTGTTCAGATAGATCGGGATGTACACGACGATCGCGATGATCGCGATCTTGAAGGTCTCGCCGATGCCCAGCCAGAGGATGAACAGCGGGATCAGACCGAGGGTCGGGATCGCCCGGTTGATGTTCACCGTCCCGTCGATCAGCGCCTCGCCGGTCCGGCTGAGCCCGGCGGCCAGGGCCAGCAGGACGCCGGCGACCAGGCCGATCGCGAACCCGGCCGCGGCCCGCTGGAGCGAGGTCAGGACGTCGGTGGGCAGCGTCCCGTCCGTCCACAGGTGGACGCCGGTCCGCACCACCGTCCACGGCGGCGGGATCGCGGCCGTGTCGAGCCGGCCGGCGGCGGAGGCGGCGGCCCACAGCGCGAGGAACAGGGCCGGTCCGGTGAGCCGGGCGGCGGGCAGCCGCCTGCCGGGGGAGAGCCGGCGGCGCCTGCGGACCTGGGGCGCGTCCTCGGCCGGGGCGGCCGCGACGACGGCTCCGGTCGTGGTCACGGCGCTCACCTCCGGTACTCCGCGCTCACGGACTTCGCGGCGATGCCCTCGAAGCGGTGGTCGAACAACTCGCCGACGTCGAACTTCTTCACGAAGCCGCCCTGCGCCAGCAGATCCGCGGTCTCCTGCTCCCACTTGATCGCCTCGTCCCAGCTCGGCGGGAAGAGCGGCTTGTTGGCGAGTGCGGTGACGGCCTTCGCCTGGGCGAGGGTCAGGTTCTGCGTCTTCACGTAGAACTCCTCGTTCCAGATGTCGGGGTTCTCGTACGTCCACACCTGGCCCTTGGCCCAGTACGGGATGTAGGCGGCGACCGCGGCGGCCTTCGCGGGGTCGCCCAGCACGGAGGTCGGAGCCCACAGCAGGTTGAGCAGGTCGACCACGTCGGTGGTGATGGCGTGGGCGCCCTTGGGCTCGTACTGCTGGAGGTAGGCGGGCGCCTGGCTGTTGGCGAGCGGGGCCACGTCCACCTGGCCGGACTGCAGGGCCGTGAAGAACTGGTTGCTGGTGAGCGGGACCAGCTTCACCTCGTCGTACGCGAGCCCGGCCTTCTTCAACGCCCGCAGCAGCACGACACCTTGGGCCTGTCCCTGCGAGAACGCGAGCTTCTTGCCCTTGAAGTCCTCGACCGTGCGGATGTCGCTGCCGGGCTTCGTGGCGAAGAGGTAGTTCGGCTTACGGGTGATGTTGATCGCGACGATCTTGGCGTCGAATCCCTGGAAATGCGCCTGGATCGGCGGGATTCCCGCGTTGTTGGCGACGTCGAGGGAGCCGGAGCGGAAGGCGTTGATGACATCCGGGCCGGCGCTGATATTGGCCCAGCTCGACACCTTGAACGGAGGATCACCCAACCTGCCGAGTTTCAGCTGTAGTTGCTGGGTGCCGGAATACGAGGCGATCTTCAGGCTCGTGCCGGCCGGGACCTTGGCGGCGAGCGGGGCGGACAGGGCGTCCTTGCTGTCGGCGGCGGCACTGCTGTCGGCGCAGCCGCTGAGGCCGGCGACACCGGCCGCGGCGCCGAGGACCGAGGAGAGGAACAGCCGCCGGTCGATGCCGGACGTGCTGATTCCGGACGTGCGGGAAAAGGGCATGGGAAGACTCCCTGAATCAGTGCAGGAGAAAGTCACGGAGAAATGCGTTCATGCAGGGGAAATGAGCGCGTCACGCGGGGCAACGTGTCAGCAACAAAGGGCGCGACAGTACAGGTGCGGGCTCATGAACAGGATGTTCGCGGTCCTGGGGAACCCCTGTCAACATTCGGAGTTTCTGAATTAAATAGCCTCAGGTGACGCGGCCAACGGATCTCGGTAGAGCACGTCGAGCGCCACCGAACCGCCCGCCACGGCAAGGACGGAATCCGGGAAACTCGACGGAATGACGGAAGCCGCTCGGTCGTCGCCGACGCCCTCGCGCAGGGCGCCGAGGCAGTCCTCCCGGTGGAGGATGCCCACCTCGGTCACCACGACCGTCTCCGGGTTCAGCACGTCGAGGAGCAGCCGCGCGGCCCGCCCCACGGCGCCCGCCCGCTCGGTCAGCAGCCGGGCCGCCACCGGGTCGCCGGCGGCCGCCGCCGCGACCACGTGCATCGGGTTCACGCCCTCCACGATCCCCGCCTGCCGGGCCCGCCGGCACAACGTCCGCTCGCTCAGCTCGGCCTGCAGGCACCCGGTGCGCCCGCAGTCGCAGGGCTCGGTGCCGCCCGGCACCGGGAGATGGGCGATCGCGCCCGCCTGGGAGCGCGGGCCGTGATGCACCTCGTCGTTGGTGGCGAACGCCGCGTCCACCACGTTGCCGACGAAGAGATGCAGCACACTCCGGCTGCCGCGCGCCCGCCCGAACAGCCGCTCCGCGTTGACCAACGCCCGCGCGTGCCCGTCCACATGGACCGGCAGTCCGGTCCGGGCGCCGAGCACGTCCCGCACCGGCACCTCGTGCCAGCCCAGCAGGGGGTGCTCGACCACGGTCCCGGAGTCCCGGTCCACCCAGCCGCCGGCCGCGAAGCCGACGCCCAGGCAACGCAGCCGCGGGGACCGGGCGAGGAGCGCGCCGAGTCCGTCGGCGGCCCGCGCCAGGATCGCGTCGGCGCCGACGCCGGTGCCGGCGCCGACGCTGTCGCTGTCGGCTCCGTCGTGCCGGAGCTCCCGTACGGCCACCACCCGGCCGCGCAGATCGAGCAGCGCCACGGTCGTATAGGGGACGGCCACATGGACCCCGCCCACGACGAACTGTGTCTCGTCGAGGTCCAGGGGCACATGGGGTCGGCCCACACCCTGGGACTGCCGGGGCACCTCCGACTCACGGATCAGGCCGAGTTCGGTGAAGCGCGAGCAGTAGTCGGTCACGGACGCCGGGGACAGTCCGGTCAGCCGGGCGATGGTGCTGCGGGCCACCGGACCGTGCTCCAGCACGGATCGCAGGACGACGCTGGCGCTCGTCCGGCGCCGGGATGTGGAAGGGGGAGCGACAGGGGGTGCCGCGGTACGGGGCATGGAAGACCGTCCTCGGGAACGGGGCCGACACGTCTCGGAGGATGAGGCGCGCCGGAGCCCGCCTCACACCGGACGGCGACAGACAGCCGTGCCCACGCGTCGCAGGTCGACATGGCGACGCGAGGAGAAGTACCGGGACTGGGCGACCATGTCTGGAAGGGTAGGTCAGAAACCGTGAATCCGACCAGACCACTAGGGTTCATTGGTGAGTCCCCACAGCGGCGTGATCCCGCGCCCCTGTAGCCGGGCCCACCTCACCTCAGTGACAGGCATCACGCCGTACCGGGTGTAACCGGCATCCTTTGTCCGGAGCCCACCAAGCCCCCGCTCCCCCCTTTGTCGGGCGCTGACGGTGATCGGCCGGAACACGCTGGGATAGCGTCACGATGTCCCTCGCCGTTCCCACCCTCGCGGAGTCCCCATGAGCACCGCCGTCGCCCCCGTCCGCACCGGCCAGGTCCTCGCCGACCTGATCCCCGCCTCCCGCGTCCGGGACGTCGCGCTCGTGGTGGGCGGCGCCGCGCTCACCGGCCTCGCGGCCCAACTCTCCGTGCCCGTGCCGGGTTCCCCGGTGCCGGTGACCGGCCAGACCTTCGCCGCGCTGCTCGTCGGCACGACCCTCGGCGCCCGCCGCGGTGTCGCCTCCCTCGCCCTGTACGCGCTGGCCGGCCTCGCCGGGCTCCCGTGGTTCGCCCAGGGCACCTCCGGGTTCTCCGTCTCCTTCGGCTACATCCTCGGCATGATCCTGGCTTCCGCCGCCGTCGGCGCCCTGGCCCGCCGCGGCGCCGACCGGAACGTGTGGCGGACGGCAGGTGCCATGCTGGTAGGCGAGGCGATCATCTACGCGGTCGGCGTCCCGTACCTCGCCTACGCCGCCGACATGTCGCTGTCCGCCGCGGTCGCGGCCGGCCTCACGCCCTTCCTCCTCGGCGACGCCCTCAAGGCGGCCCTGGCGATGGGCGTCCTGCCGACCGCCTGGAAGCTCGTCAAGCGCTGACGTCCCTCCTGAAGAGGCTCGCCGGGTCGTACCGCGACTCCAACTCGGCGAGCCTCTTGCGTGTTTCGGCGTCGTACAGCCCTTCGGTCCGGTCTCGGCCCCGAAGGCGAAGTGACGGTACGGCCGAGGGTGACGAGCGCGAGGAGCGCGAACGCCGGGTCCAGCAGCGCACGCGCCCGCAGCCGCTCACCCATGGTCAACAGCCGTACCAGGAAACGCCCTTCGCGGTACGGCACCGAGTTCGGCGCCGGCCGCGCCAGCGCGCCGCCCAGGTGGTTGAGCTGTACGACGACCTCCCCCATCCCCGGAGTCCGGCCCGGTCCGTGCGAGCAGCTCACCGGCCCGTTCCACGTCCAGTTCGCCGAGCACCGCGCTGTCCCCGTAGTAGCTGTGCGGGGCGTCGGGGTCGCTGTGGATGGTGCGGCTCTCGGCGTACGGCATCTCGCGCAGCGAGTCCGCGAGCACCGGGCCGAGCTCCCGCAGCGGGGCGGCGAGTCGGTCACCGTCGGCGCCCGTGTACGCGACCCGCACGGGAGACGACGTACCGCCCTCGCAGGCGCGGCGGCAGCGCCGGGACGTCCGGATACGGCACGGCCGCGAAGGACGAGTTCAGGGTGGCCGGGACGGTCCGGGGCCACTCCTCGTACGCCCGCAGCAGGGCCGTCGGATCGACCTCGCGGCTGTCGAAGGCGAGCGAACCGCCGTAGAGCCTCCGCACAGGGACGAGTCCGATCTCCAGCTCGGTGACGACCCCGAGGCGGTGGCCGCCGCCGAGAAGGCCCCAGTACAGCTCGTCCCCCTCGGTGACCTGCCGCAGCCGGCCGTCCCCGGTGACCACGTCGAGGGAGCGGACCGGGAACACGAGGTCGGGTCGCAGGGCGAACCCGGTCTGGAAACTGGTGACTTCGTCGTGGATCGAGCTGTTCATGCCGGACATGCTGGAGGCATAACCTGACAGCTTCCGTCAGGTTATGCCTCCGCCGGTCTTCCGCCGGGTTCCTCGGTTTGCCGCTCCGGATCAGACGGTGTGCCGCGGCCGCCGCTGCGACCACCACAGCCCGGCCATGCCCGCCGCCATCAGCGAGGCGCCCGCGGCCCCGAGCGGCAGCAGCTCACGTTCCGCGCCGGTCTTCGGCAACTCGCTCGGGGTGTCCCCGCCCGGTGCCACCGGCTTGTTGTCGGTGCCCAGGAGCAGCGGGGTGGCCGGGGCGTTCGGCGACGGGTTCGTCGTACCGAACGGAACCGGGCCCTGCTGCCAGAACGTCTTCTTCCCGTCGCCGGTCTGCACCGGCAGACAGATCTTTCCGGTCTTCTTGAGATCGAATGTCGCGTCGACGGCGTACGACTTCGACTTACCGGCCGCGAGATTGTCGATGGGGCAGACGAATCCGCTGTTCGAGCCCTCCGGCAGATCCTTTTCTTCGATCGGAGAGCAGCCTTGAACGTTTTTGACCGTAAGGCCGTCGAAACCGACGACCAAGAGCCTGATTTTTCCGCTGTCCTTGCTCCCGTCGTTCTTCACGCCCGCCGTGAGGTCGGTCTTCTGCGAGCTGTTGTCGACGGAGATCTTCTCCGGCAGTGTCGTCGTCAGCTTCACACCGGCCGGCGCCTCGTCAACGGCCTTTCCCCCCTTGCTGCTGGCGGGTCCCTCGTCCGCGCTCGCGGTGCAGGAAAAGATCATCACCGTCGAGAAAGATGCCGCGACCAGCGATCCGGCAATGGTCGTCATACGACGAGAACTCATGTTCGCCCCCCTTGGCTGCGCCTGAATTCGCAGTACTTGAAGAGGTACCACAAGATTTCTCCGCACTATGCTGGTACGGCGCGAAGTGTGACCATTGTGTTCCACTCGGGACATCGTTGAGGGGGTGCAGCGGATTGCCGGGGAATACGGGAGACACGGGAAATGCGAGGCGCGGCGGAGTTCCAGGGCTCCTGGTGACAGGGCGTTATCGCCTGGTCGAGAGTATCGGCCAGGGGGGAATGGGGCGGGTGTGGCGGGCCGCCGACGAAATGCTCGACCGGCAGGTCGCGGTCAAGGAGATGCGGATCGACGGCCTCGACGCGGAGGACACCCGCACCCGCCGTGAACGGACCCTGCGCGAGGCCAGGGCCACGGCCCGGATCGACCACCCCAACGTCGTACGGGTCTACGACGTCGTGGACGAGGGCGAACGCCTCTGGATCGTCATGGAGTTGGTCAAGGGACGCTCGCTGGAACGGATGACCGTGGAGGACGGCCCGCTCGGCCCACGCGACACGGCGCTCCTCGGCCTGGGGCTGGTGCGGGCTCTGCGCCAGGTCCACGCGCGAGGCGTCCTGCACCGGGACATCAAGCCCGGGAACGTCCTGGTGGAGTCCGGCGACCGCACCGGCCGCCGGATCGTGCTGACGGACTTCGGCATCGCCGCGATGCAGGACGCCAAGGCGCTCACCATGGTCGGCATGCTCGTCGGCTCCCCCGACTACATGGCCCCCGAGCGGGTCTCCGGCCGCCCGCAGGGTCCGCCGTCGGACATCTGGTCCCTCGGCGCGACCCTGTGCGCGGCCCTGGGCGGCCGCTCCCCCTTCTCCCGCGACACGACCCTGGCCACGCTGCACGCCGTCCTCTACGAGGAGCCGGAACTCCCCGCGGCGGCGGGCCCGTTGACCGACATCCTCACGGCCCTGCTGGAGAAGGACCCCTCGATACGCCCGAGCCTGGACGAGGCGGAGGCGGCCCTGCACACGGTGGCGTTCCCGGCGCCTACGCCGACTTTGCGGATGGAGGGCGCGCCGGGTGCAGGAGAGGAGGACTCTGCGCGAGGGGCGGAGTCCGGACAGGCTGATGGGGCGCTTCAGTCGGCGGCGGCCTCGGCATCGGAACGGGCGGGGACCTCTGCACCGGCGTGGGCCGAGGGAGAGCTGAGGGGCCCCAAAGATCCGAGGGGGCCGGAAGCTTTTGGGACGCCGGGTGGTTCGGGCACTTCGCCGGCGCGGGGTGCGGGCGGAGTCGCCGGAGCGAGGCAGGCGTCCGAAGGGCTGAGCGGTCCGGGGAGCGCGGAGGGACCCGGTGCGCCGGACGGCCCGGGATCACCGGACTTGCCGGGACCCTTGAGCGATGTGAGGGGAGACGCTCCGGACGCGGTAACTCTGCCGGGACCGCCCGCTGGTTCAACGGACACGTCGGAGCCCCCGCCGGTGAGGTGGACAAAGCAGGAGCTGCCCACACCGGCCGACCCGGAGACGCGGGTCGTACGGGCGGTACGGGATCCGCGGGTGCCGGAGCCGGAGACCGAGGCAGCTGTAGGTGACCCTGCCGAGGTGGAGGATGCGGTGCCGGGCCTCTCGGGTGCGAGTAGCGCCACGCGCTCGCACACGGCGCCGGAGCCCTCGGATGCCGTACCGCCCGGGCATGAGTCCCCGGAGGCGGGTGTGGCCCGAGATCCGGGCTCGTCGTCTGACGGGGCTCGGTCCGTCGCTGCGCCGGACGGGACGGGAGGAGAGGGCTCGGCCCCGGACGCGGCGGACGCGGCCGTAGCCGCGAGGTCCGAACTCGGCCTCCCCGACGAGCCGTTCGCGCCGCCCCGACTCCCGGCGCCGTCGGCCGACCAGCGCGCCAGTGCCTCCACCGAGGCTGTCTCAGAGGAGCGTTCGGAGGTTCGGTCGCAGACGCCGCCCGGGAACTCAGGGGGAGCCGCACTCCGGGCAGGTGCCACCACGACCAGTACGCCCCTCGCGAGCGCCCCCACTCAGGACTCCCTCGCGGCGGGCGTCCCCACGGAGCACTTCCCGATGCCGGACGCGCCGACACGGGACACCCCCACGCACGCGGCCTCCGCTCCCACCCGTGTCGGTCCGGTACCGCCGACCCGCCGCCGACCCCACCACCCCGACCCTGCCCGTCCCGCCCCCGCATCAGAGTCGCGAGGCACCGTCCACCCCGGCTCCAGCAGCGACGAACCCGCCGCCGGCCCCCGTACCGATCCCGGCACCCCCGCCCACCCCCGCCCCGGCCGGGACCCCGACTCCGACCCCGACCCCGCCCTGATCCTGGGTCCCCACCCGCACCGCATCCCCCCGGGCGAACTCCCCGGCCCCGCCCGCCCCGCCACTCCCCGCAGGGGCCGGCGCCGGACCGCCCTGGTCGCCGCCGGAAGCGTGGTCGCCGCGAGTGCAGTCGTCGTCGCGATCATCCTCGCCACGACGTCCGGCTCGCCCGGTGACGACAGGGCGGACAGCTCCACGTCCGCCTCCGCCTCCGCTTCCTCCTCGGCGCCCGGCGCCTCCACCCCCGGCACCCCGTCCTCCACCGTCGAGGGCACCGCCCGCCCCCGTTCGCTCCCACCCGGCGCACACGAGGAGGCCGGCGGATTCGCGTGGAAGACCCCCAACGGCTGGCGGCGGGACGTGAAGACGGGAGCCGAGGTCCACTACACCTCGCCGGACGGACGGCAGGAGCTCGCGGCCAAGTCCTCGCTCGCCCGCGGCGACCTGATGGAGACTTGGAGGACCTCCGAGCAGAACGCCCACCAGGGCCAGGACTACCGCAAGATCCGCTTGGAGGAGACGACGTTCCGCGATCACCCCGCGGTCGTCTGGGAGTACACCTTCACCCTCGGCGGCGTCCCCTGGCACGCCCAACTGCTCGGCTTCAACGCGGGCGACAAGTCGTACCAGATCAACACCTGGTACCAGCCGGACATCGAGACACAGGCTCTGGAGACGTACGAGAAGGTCAAGGACAGCTTCACCGTCCTGTGAGCACACTCGGGAAACGCACACGAAAAGGGCCCCGCGGCACACGCCACGGGGCCCCGCTCACACGTCCGTTCAGCTGACGGAGACCTTGTCCGTCACCTCACCCGCCGGCGCGGCACCCGCCCGCCCGCGTCCGGCCTTCTCCTTCACCACGGCGATGACCAGCACCACCGCCGCGACGAGCAGCGACAGCAGCACGGTCTCCCGTCCGTCGTGCTCCGTGTCGGTCAGCATGTAGCCGAGGACGAACACGATCAACGCGGCCGTCGCCCAGGTCAGATACGGGTACAGCCACATCTTCACGACCAGCTTCTCCGGCGCCTCCGCCTGGATGATCTTCCGCATCCGCAGCTGCGAGAAGCAGATGACCAGCCACACGAACAGGGCCACCGCACCGGAGGAGTTGACGAGGAAGAGGAAGATCTTGTCGGGGGAGAGGTAGTTGAAGAACACCGCGACGAAGCCGAACACCACCGACGCGAGGATCGCGGCCATCGGCACACCCCGGCCGTTGACCCGCGCGAAAGCCTTCGGCGCGTCCCCGCGCTCACCGAGCGAGAAGGCCATCCGGGAGGCGGTGTAGAGGCCGGAGTTGAGACAGGACAGCACCGAGGTCAGCACGATGAAGTTCATGATCTGACCGGCGTGCGCGATCCCGAGGGAGTCGAGCGCGGCGACGTAGGAGCCGTCGTCCTGGATGGACTTGGAGTCCCACGGCAGCAGGGCGACGACAACGAAGATCGAGCCGAGGTAGAAGACCGCGATACGCCAGATGATGCTGTTGGTCGACTTGGTCACGGCCCGCTGCGGGTCCTCCGACTCACCGGCCGCGAGCGTGGCGATCTCGCTGCCCATGAAGGAGAAGACGACGAGCAGCACACCGGTGAGGATGGCGCCGGGCCCGTGCGGCAGGAAACCGCCGTGGTCGGTGAGGTTGGAGAGCCCCGCCTGGTCGGCGTCGACGCCCGGCAGGACGCCGAACACGGCGAGCAGGCCGATGACGATGAACGCGCCGATCGCGACGACCTTGATCCCGGCGAACCAGAACTCGAACTCGCCGTAGGACCCCACGGAGACGAGGTTGGTGGCGGTCAGCACCACCATCACGATCAGCGCCCACCCCCATTGCGGTACGGCGGGTATCCACCCTTCGAGGATCTTGGCGCCGGCGGTCGCCTCGACGGCGAGCACGACGACCCAGAAGAACCAGTACAGCCAGCCGATGGAGAAGCCGGCCCAGCGCCCGAGGGCCCGGTCGGCGTGCGCCGAGAAGGAGCCGGAGTTCGGGTTCGCGGCGGACATCTCACCGAGCATCCGCATCACGAGGACGACCAGCGTGCCGACGAGGGCGTACGAGAGCAGGATGCCGGGGCCGGCGGTGGCGATACCGGAGCTGGAGCCCACGAAAAGGCCCGCTCCGATGACACCGCCGATGGCGATCATCGAGAGGTGACGGTTCTTGAGTCCGGCCTGGAGACCAGTCATACGGGGAATTCCTTCGTGCCTGGTGTGGGGATTCCCGCACGAGCGGTGTACGGGTCGGTCCAGTGAAACGGAGGCAAAGAAGTTCGTGAACCTTTGAATCCAGATTGTTACTTGAGGTTTCCTTGAGGTTCCATTGTCGGGTCCATAGTTTTCCTGGCCGACACCCGGGGCTGCTGCCCCGAAACAGCCGTGTCACACTCATCTCATGCGCGTGTATCTCGGCTCCGACCATGCGGGCTTCGAACTCAAGAACCACCTCGTCGACTGGCTCAAGGCGGCCGGCCACGACGTGGTCGACTGCGGCCCCCACATCTACGACGCCCAGGACGACTACCCGCCGTTCTGCCTCCGCGCCGCCGAGCGCACCGCCGCCGACGCCGACTCCCTCGGCATCGTGATCGGTGGCTCCGGCAACGGCGAGCAGATCGCCGCGAACAAGGTCAAGGGCGTCCGGGCGGCCCTCGCCTGGAGCGAGGAGACCGCGTCGCTGGGCCGCCAGCACAACAACGCCAACGTCGTCGCGGTCGGCGCCCGCATGCACTCCGCGGAGGAGGCGACGAAGTTCGTCGAGACCTTCCTCGCCACCCCGTTCTCCGGCGACGAGCGCCACCAGCGCCGCATCGACATGCTGTCCGCCTACGAGACGACGGGCGGCCTGCCGGCGATCCCGGCCCACCACCCGCAGCAGTAGCCTCCGGCGGTGGGGCGGCGGGGGTTGTCGGCCGGGTGCGGGTGCGTGGGGGCTGGTCGCGCAGTTCCCCGCGCCCCTGACTGGGTCACCTGCGCGAAATCCAGCCCCTTCGGCGTTTGAGGAGCAGGGGTCGAAGGGGGGCAGCGCCCCCTGGTGACGGGACGGGTAGGGGCGGCGGGGGCGAAAAAGGCCGGCAGCCACCCCCACCGGCAGACGACGAAGGAGCCACCGTGCCTGAAGGGCACACCATCCACCGCCTGGCCCAGGACTACGCCGCCGCCTTCCAAGGCGCGAAACCCCACGTCACCAGTCCGCAGGGCAAGTTCTCCGACGCCGCCGCCCTCCTCACCGGCTCCGAACTCACCCGCACCGAGGCCCACGGCAAACACCTCTTCCTCGGCTTCCGGGACACCGACTGGGTCCACATCCACCTCGGCCTCTTCGGCAAGGTCACCTTCGGCCCGGCCCCCGCACCCCCGCCCACCGACACGGTCCGCCTCCGGCTCGCGAACACCACGGCCTACGTCGACCTGCGCGGCCCCACGACCTGCGCCCTGATCACCCCCGCCGAGAAGCGGTCGATACACGACCGCCTCGGCCCGGACCCCCTCCGCGAGGACGCCGACCCGCACACCGCGTACCGGCGGATCTCCCGCAGCCGTACGACGATCGCCGCCCTGCTGATGGACCAGAAGGTCATCGCGGGCGTGGGCAACGTCTACCGCGCTGAGGTCCTCTTCCGGCACCGCGTCGACCCGTACCGCGCGGGCAAGGACCTCACTCCCGCCGAGTGGGACGCGATCTGGGCCGACCTCGTCGAGCTCATGCGCGAGGGCGTCCGGAACAACCGCATCGACACCGTCCGCCCCGAGCACACCCCGGAGGCGATGGGCCGCCCGCCCCGCGTCGACGACCACGGCGGCGAGGTCTACGTGTACCGCAGGGCCACCCTGCCCTGTCACATCTGTGGCGGCGAGATCCGCACCGCCGATCTCGCCGCCCGCAACCTCTTCTGGTGCCCGGCCTGCCAGAGCCGGTGAGGACAGGGCCCTAGAACCCGTGCGGCAGCCAGGGCGCCACCGCCGACCCGAACCCCACCGCCGCCTCGGCCAGCGCCCCCTTCCGCACCTCGCGCACCAGTCCGGCTCCCGCCAGCGAGGCGAGGCTCACGCCGCCGAGATAGGCCGCTCCCAACTCCCGTACGGACAGGGCGAGATCGGCCGTGTCCGTGGTACGCGCGCACGACGCGCCCTTCGCGTCCCCGCTGAGCCGCCAACGCCCGCTGTTCCAGGGGCAGAAGGAGTCCTCGACCTCCAACACCACGTCCACCGGCGTCTGATAGGTCCGCGCCTCCAGCGCGGCCCCCACGTCCACCAGCCGCACATGCAGCGAGTCCCGCACCAGCAGCGAGCAGCGGCGGACGTCGGAGACCAGGTACTGCCAGGCCTCGTCGACCGGTCGCCGCCGGGCGTCGATCCGTGAGGTGAGGTCGAGGTCGAAGAGGAATCGCCACAGCGCGCCGTGCGTGGCCGGATCCAGCGCCTCCAGGTCGGAGACCACCACCGTGCCCTTGGGCCCGGCCGGCTCCCAGTCCGCCTTGACCCGGTACCGCACGAACCCCACGACCTCCCCGTCCCGCTCCGCCACCACGCACTGCAGCGGCGAGGCACCACCCCGGTCGCTCTCCGGGTCGAGCAGCCACAGCCGCTCCCAGCCCGGGACGCGGGCGACCATCCCGGGCCGCCGGGGCACGAGCCGGGCGTACACCGCCTCGCACGCGTCGAGCACGTCGGCGGGCGCCGCGTACCGCAGCCGTACGTCGTCCGTGCCGGGCGGCACGGACAGCCGTACCCGGGTCGTGTCGATCTCGGCGTTGACGTGGTAGGTGCCCACGCCGTACCCGAACCGGCCGTAGATCACCGGCTCGGAGGCGGTGAGCACGGCCAGCGGCTCGCCCCAGGAGCGCACGTCGTCCAGCTGGCGGCGCATCATCGAGGTCAGCAGCCCGCGCCGCCGGTGCGTGCCGGCCACGCTGACCATGGTGACGCCGGCCGCGGGCACGGAGGCGCCGCCCGGCACGGTCAGCCGGAAGCCGAACGCCCCCGCCGTCCCCACGCACCGCTCGCCGTCCCAGACGCCGATGGAGCGGTCGTACGCGGTGAGCTCACGAAACAGCTCCCGCTCCTCGGCCGACTCCGGAACCCCGCCGAAGGCGCGGATCAGGCTGCCGTACCACTCGTGCCAGTCGTCCTGCCGAAGCACCCGCAAGTCTGTCCCCATGAACCATGCCTACCAGGGCGTTGCGGGAGGAGCGAGAGAATTTCGCCGGGGCCCGTCGTGAGCCGTGGCGGGTACCGCCCTTGAACCACTGTGAAGTTGAACCTCGCACGGGGGACAAGTCGTACCTCCTGTGCCAAGCAGGGGGTTCGACGGATAAGGTCCCGAACTAATGGCAGCAGGACGAGAGCGGCGCGCGGAAGCCGATACGTTCACGGCCCGGTTGAAGATGCAGTGGCACCGGGTCCGCGTCGGGCTGCGCAGAAGCGCCGTGGACTACTTCCGCGGCGACGGCTCGGACTGGGTCGCGCTCGCAGGGCTGCTCCTGACCGTCCCGGTGATCACGGCCGTCACCTTGATGAACTCGGTGTGGTGCTCACCGTCCGCGCTGGTCCTGCCCATCGTCGCCGGCGGTCTGCTGCTGCGCCCGGCGAGCCTGCTCGGTCTGTACGCGGCGGCCGCGACCGCCCTGATCGTGGAGTCGGTGCGGCTCGGGCCGTACACCGAGGGGCCGTCCCGGGTCACCCCGGGCGTGGTCCTGGTCGTGGCCGCCTGCGGCTCCTTCGGCCTGCTGATCGCCCAGTTCCGCAGCCGGGTCGGGGTGCCCTGGCGGCGCGGCGGCACCATGCTGTTCGACCTGCGCGAACGCATCCGGGTGCAGAGCAAGCTGCCGCACCTGCCGCAGGGCTGGCACCGGGAGATGGCGCTGCGTCCCGCGGGCGGGCAGTCCTTCTCCGGCGACTTCGTGGTCGCGGCCCGTACGAACGGCGGCCGGACGCTGGAGGTCGTCCTGACGGACGTCTCCGGCAAGGGCATGGACGCGGGATCCCGTGCCCTGCTGCTGTCCGGGGCGTTCGGCGGCCTGCTGGGTTCGCTGCCCCCGCACGCCTTCCTGCCCGCCGCGAACGGCTATCTGCTCCGCCAGGACTGGGACGAGGGCTTCGCGACCTCGATCCACCTGGTCCTGGACCTCGACTCCGGCGACTACGAGCTCTACTCGGCCGGCCATCCGCCGGGGCTTCAGCTCAGCGCGGGCAGCGGCCGCTGGGAGGAGAAGGCCGCGGAGGGTCCTCTCCTCGGTGTCTACGACGGTGCCCAGTTCGACCCGGTCAAGGGATCACTGCGTCCCGGTGACGTCCTGATGCTCTTCACCGACGGTCTGGTGGAGACGTCCGAACGCGACATAGTCGAGGGCATCGACCGGCTGACCGGGGAGGCCGACCGGTATGTGGCCGGCGGCTTCCACGGCGCCGCCTGGCATCTGATCGAGGCGGTGGCGAAGGACGTCAACGACGACCGGGCGCTGCTGCTGATCTGCCGCGAGGGGCCCACGGCTCAGGCGATGCCGCACTAGCCGTCCGCCTTACCTGTCTTTGTGTCGGCTGTGTCGTTCGTGTAGTTCGTCCCGGGAGGAGCCGTACCTACCGCGGCTCGTCCACGGGGCCTACGCGGGCACGACCATCGCGCTCGGCCTCACCGTGGTCGGCCCCGGGCCCGCGCGCCGCTGCGGCGCGACACACTGGAGGAATGACCGACGAGTTGACCCTGGCCGAGGTCGAGGCTCTCGCCCGCGCCGCACACGAGGGCCAGACCGACAAGGCCGGCCGGCCCTACGCTGAACACCTGAGGGCCGTCGCCGAGGGCGTACGCGCGCGAGGCGGTGACGACGACCAGATCGCGGCGGCCTGGCTGCACGACGCCGTCGAGGACGACGCCCTTCCCGAACACTGGCTCGACGAGGCCGCGTTGAGCCGTCGTACGAAGGACATCGTGCTCGCCGTCACCAAGCGGGCCGGAGAGCCGCCCGAGGCGTACGCCGGGCGCATCCTGGCGACCCCGGGCGCGCTACTGGTGAAAGTAGCCGACCTGGCGCACAACGCGGACCCGGCGCGCCTGGCGGTCCTCGACGAGGCGACCCGCACACGACTGACCGAGAAGTACGCGGGAATGCGTGCGCTTCTCGGTCTGAGCCGCGGGTCCGTCTAGACGCCGGCCTTCTCGCGCGGCGCCGCCTTCCGCTCGCGCGCCCGGGCCACGTCGGGGGCGTCCTTCTTGAACGCCCAGTTCATGTCGGGCTCCATCACGAACCGGAAGACCCGGCGCACCGGCGCGGTGCACAGCAGGGTGACGGCGATCGCCGCCAGGGCGCTCACGAAGAGCTCACCGGCCGGCCGGTGCAGCCAGGCGTGGTCGAACCAGTCCGCGAAACCGGCGCCCTTGATCAGGAAGCCGTGCAGCAGATAGCCGTACAGCGTGCCCGCGCCGAGTGCGGTGAACCACATGCGCCGGCCCGGCACCCAGGCGAAGAAACAGGCCGTCAGCAGCAGCGAACTGCCGAACATGGCCAGCACCATGACCGGGCCCGTCCACCAGGGCGCGCCCATCTCCTGGACGGCGTTGCGGTGGTAGAACCACTCGGTGTTCATGCGCGGCACCGCCCACCAGCCGACCGCGAGGGCGGCCGCGAACACCGGCACCGCCACGATCCGCACCGAGCGCCGGCGCACCATTTGGAAGTGCTCGGGCTTCATGACCAGGCCCAGCACGAAGTACGGCAGGAACTGCAGCACCCGCTGGAGATCCAGGTCGTCGCCGATGTCCGGGGTCACGGAGGCCAGCATCGCGATGCCGAGCGCGAGCGGCAGCGGCCACCGCACCAGCTTCCATATCGGTGTGGTCAGCCGCCAGATGAACAGCGCCACCAGGAACCAGGTCAGGAACCACGGGTCCAGGAGGCTGATCTCCATGCCCGGGTCGTGGTCCGCGTAGCGCTTGAAGAGGGAGTACGCCGTCTCGAAGACGATGTACGGCACCGCGACACCGGTGACGAGCCGCTTCAGCCGGTCCGGCCGCATGTCGAAACTGCGCGAGAAGAAGCCGGAGATGACGATGAACGCCGGCATGTGGAACGAGTACACGACCGTGTACACGCCCTCCAGGATCCGGCTGTCGCCCTTGAGTGGCTCCCAGGAGTGCGCGACGGCCACCAGGACGATCGCCAGGTACTTGGCGTTGTCGAAGAAGGCGTCGCGTTCTCTGCCGGGAGGCGCGGTTTGCGGGCTCTCGGGCGAGCGCGGACGGGGGACGGCGTCGGCGGCGGCTGGAAACATCTGAGGCACCCTAGCCCCGGCTGTGTGTTTCCGTAAATCCAGCCGTCTCGTGGCCGGTTGTTCACTTCTGAGCCGTCTTCAGCAGGCCTGTATTGTCAGGATTAATCCCCCTGAAAAGCCGCATAACCGTGGCTGTCGCACCACTGTGGCGATGCTTCGAATTCCCTGCGGACGGAATGTGCGGACGAGGTGACCGGAGACCGAAGGGAACCGGCCAGGGGGTGCGGGGCGTGTATCGGCATGGCCAAACGTTGGCTCACCGGCCGCATATGCGGGCCGCGTTGGTGGCACGATGGTTCTGGCGGGGGTCGCGGGGTCGCGTCCCCGGGCCGGGAGAGCGGGACCGACCGAGGGTGTGATCAGTTGTGGCCATTTCGCTGTCAGTGGTGCTGCTGTTGGGGATCATCCTGGTGGTGTTGATGCGGGGAGGCTCCATCAAGGCAGGCCCCGCCATAGTCGCGGTGCTCTTCGGCTTCTTCCTCGCCTCCACCGGCATGGCCGACGACATCCAACGCTTCCTGGACTCGATAGCGGAGACCATCAACTCGATCCAGTTCTAGCCCCGCACCACGGGACGGACACATCGAAAGGCCTCCGGCCCGATCCCCTGGGGGACCGGGCCGGAGGCCTTCTCGGAGCGGGCGACGGGAATCGAACCCGCGTAGCTAGTTTGGAAGACTAGGGCTCTACCATTGAGCTACGCCCGCACAGCAGGCGCCGCGGTCAGGTGACCGACGGCACGAATGCATCGTACCGGGTCGTCACCCCTCGCCGCACACCCCTTCCGTCCGACTCACGGACGAGCGTGGGTGTGACACCTGACCCCCTCGTGCCACACCGGCCACACCGGCCACAGCGGCACACGGCCCGGGATCGTGTGCGGCCGGCTGCGATGCGCCCGGCCGCGAGGTACGGCACCGTGTCCGCCCGCCCGCGGCGCGTGGCGTCCGGGTTCGATTCATCCGGCCCGGCAGGGCTTGGAGGCCGCTCAGGTGGGCGGTGTCGGACCGTTCCCGGGCCCTGGCTCGGGAAATGCGGCAACCCCGCTGCCTGCGGGCATGTACCCTACGTGTCGCACCAGACGGGGTGTGGCGCAGCTTGGTAGCGCGTCCGCTTTGGGAGCGGAAGGCCGTGGGTTCAAATCCCGCCACCCCGACCACCTGCGCGATCAGCTCGCGTGACCGAGTCCGTGATCGCCTTTGGGGCGTGTCGCCGCTGCCGTTACTATGCAAGCTGCACGCCCGTGTGTCTCTCCTACTAGAAGTCCTCCGGGCGGCTATCCGCCGGAGCCGTTCTGGCCCCGGCAGAATCCGAGAAGTCAGCCACAAGGAGACCGAACCGTGAAGAGCGCCGTGGAGACCCTGAACCCGACTCGGGTTCGGCTCAGCATCGAGGTGCCCTTCGAGGAGCTCAAGGACAGCCTCGACGCGGCGTACAAGAAGATCAACCAGCAGGTCACGGTGAAGGGCTTCCGGAAGGGCAAGATCCCGGCCCGCGTCATCGACCAGCGGTTCGGCCGCGGTGCGGTGCTGGAGGAGGCCGTCAACGACGCGCTTCCCAAGTTCTACACCGAGGCGGTCAACGAGGCCGAGATCGACGTCCTCGGCCAGCCCGAGGTCGACATCACCGAGCTGAAGGACGGCGAGACGCTGAACTTCACCGCCGAGGTCGACGTCCGCCCCGCCATCGAGATCCCGGACTACTCCGGCATCGAGGTCGAGGTCGACGCGGTCGAGGTCAGCGACGAGGACGTCGACAAGGCCGTGACCGAGCTGCGTGAGCGCTTCGCGTCGACCTCCCCGGTCGAGCGCGCCGCCGAGGACGGCGACGTCGTCACCATCGACCTGGAGGCCAAGGTCGACGGCGAGGTGCTGGAGGACGGCGTCGCCAGCGGCGTCTCCTACACCATCGGCTCCGGCGAGCTGCTGGACGGCATCGACGACGCCGTGAAGGGCCTGGAGGCCGGTGGCGAGGCCACCTTCGCCTCCGAGCTCAAGGGCGGCTCCGCGGCCGGCAAGGAGGCCGAGGTCACCGTCAAGGTCACCCAGGTCGCCGCCCGCGAACTGCCCGAGCTGGACGACGAGTTCGCGCAGCTCGCCTCCGAGTTCGACACCCTCGACGAGCTGAGGGCCGACAGCCGCAAGCGCCTCGAGAACATGAAGCAGTACGACCAGGCCACCCAGGCCCAGGAGCGCGTCCTGGAGAAGCTCCTGGAGCTCGTCGAGGTGCCCGTCCCCGAGAAGCTCCTCGAGGACGAGATCAACACCCGCAAGCACAACCTGGAGCACCACCAGCTCGGCCAGATGGGCCTCGACCTCGAGAAGTACCTCGAGATCCAGGGCAAGACGGTCGAGGAGTTCGACACCGAGACCAAGGAAGCCGCGGTCAAGGGCATCAAGACCCAGTTCGTGCTCGACGAGCTCGTCAAGCGCGAGAAGCTGAACGTCAACCAGGAGGAGCTCACCGAGCACCTCATGCGCCGTGCCGCCTCCTCCGGCATGTCCCCCGACCAGTTCGCCCAGGCGGTCGTCGAGGGCGGTCAGGTCCCGCTCCTCGTCGGCGAGGTCGCCCGCGGCAAGGCCCTGGCCGTCGTGGTCGAGGCCGCCACGGTCAAGGACACCAACGGCGAGGTCATCGACCTGGACGACGACGAGGACGAGACGGCCGAGACCGTCGAGGCCGCCTCCGAGGAGACCCCGGCCGAGGCCGAGGAGAAGACCGAGGGCTGAGCCCACGGCATCTCGAACGTCGTAAAACGCGGCGAAACGTCGGCGAACCTCGGCGAACGTCGTAGGAAGGGCCCCGGAGACGCATGTCTCCGGGGCCCTTCCGGCATGGGGCCCGAGGACCCGGCCCGGGGCGTGGGGAACCGCGCGGCGAGCCACGAATCGCCCGCGCGCGGCACCGGACCGGCGATACCACGGCGCTACGCCCCCGGCGAACACCCCCCTTACCGGGATTCCCCAAGGGGACCAGCGCGTTAGGGTCCATGAGTACCAGGGCAGGGAAGTCCCTCGAACTGCCCAGCCCCCGGACGGGAACACGTGAGACGGCCCGGCGCCGTCGTAAGACGAGCAGGTGGATACGTGACGAATCTGATGCCCTCCGCCGCCGGCGACCCCTCCATCGGTGGTGGCCTCGGTGACCAGGTCTACAACCGGCTGCTCGGCGAGCGGATCATCTTCCTCGGCCAGGCGGTCGACGACGACATCGCCAACAAGATCACCGCGCAGCTGCTGCTCCTTGCCGCTGACCCGGAAAAGGACATCTACCTCTACATCAACAGCCCCGGCGGATCGATCACCGCGGGCATGGCGATCTACGACACCATGCAGTACATCAAGAACGACGTGGTGACCATCGCCATGGGCCTCGCGGCCTCCATGGGCCAGTTCCTGCTCAGCGCGGGCACCCCCGGCAAGCGCTTCGCGCTGCCGAACGCCGAGATCCTGATCCACCAGCCGTCCGCCGGCCTCGCCGGTTCGGCCTCGGACATCAAGATCCACGCCGAGCGGCTGCTGCACACCAAGAAGCGCATGGCCGAGCTCACCTCGCAGCACACCGGCCAGACCATCGAGCAGATCACCCGCGACTCGGACCGCGACCGCTGGTTCGACGCCCACGAGGCCAAGGAATACGGCCTCATCGACGACGTGATCGCCACGGCCGCCGGTATGCCGGGCGGCGGCGGCACCGGGGCCTGAGCCCCATGCGGGGCCACAACACCCCCGCGCAGCCCCTCAGCCGACCGCCCAAGCCCCTAGGAGACAGACAGTGAACGACTTCCCCGGCAGCGGCCTCTACGCCCGCACCGAGGCCGAGTACACCGGCCCGCGCGCCGAGTCCCGCTATGTGATCCCCCGTTTCGTCGAGCGCACCTCGCAGGGCATCCGCGAGTACGACCCGTACGCGAAGCTCTTCGAGGAGCGCGTGATCTTCCTCGGCGTGCAGATCGACGACGCCTCCGCCAACGACGTCATGGCGCAGCTGCTGTGCCTGGAGTCGATGGACCCCGACCGGGACATCTCGGTCTACATCAACAGCCCCGGTGGCTCCTTCACCGCGCTGACCGCCATCTACGACACGATGCAGTTCGTGAAGCCCGACGTCCAGACGGTCTGCATGGGTCAGGCGGCCTCCGCCGCGGCGATCCTGCTGGCCGCCGGTACGCCCGGCAAGCGCATGGCGCTGCCCAACGCGCGGGTGCTGATCCACCAGCCGTACAGCGAGACCGGTCGCGGTCAGGTCTCCGACCTGGAAATCGCCGCCAACGAGATCCTCCGGATGCGCGCGCAGCTGGAAGACCTGCTGGCCAAGCACTCCACCACGCCGATCGAGAAGATCCGCGAGGACATCGAGCGCGACAAGATCCTCACGGCTGACGACGCCCTGGCGTACGGCCTGATCGACCAGATCATCTCCACCCGGAAGATGAACAACGCCGCCGTCCGCTGACGCGGCCCCGTAGGATATGCCGCCCCTTGGCACAGTGCACGTCAAAGTGAACCCTGCCAAGGGGGGCCCGAACGGGGGGCCCGGCAAGGTACCGTCGGACATAAGGCAGCACCAGGAGCCGCTGGACCTAGGCGTCTCCCAGGCGAAGGGGAAGCACACCGTGGCACGCATCGGTGACGGCGGCGATCTGCTCAAGTGCTCGTTCTGCGGCAAGAGCCAGAAGCAGGTCAAGAAGCTCATCGCAGGGCCTGGTGTGTACATCTGCGACGAGTGCATCGATCTCTGCAACGAGATCATCGAGGAGGAACTCGCGGAGACGAGCGAGGTGCGCTGGGAGGAACTGCCCAAGCCCCGCGAGATCTACGAGTTCCTGGAGGGCTACGTGGTGGGCCAGGAGTCGGCCAAGAAGGCCCTCTCCGTGGCGGTGTACAACCACTACAAGCGCGTCCAGGCCGGCGAGAACGGCGGCGGCAGCAGCCGTGACGACGCGATCGAGCTGGCGAAGTCCAACATCCTCCTGCTGGGCCCCACGGGCTCCGGCAAGACGCTCCTCGCCCAGACCCTCGCCCGCATGCTGAACGTCCCGTTCGCGATCGCGGACGCGACGGCGCTCACCGAGGCGGGCTATGTCGGCGAGGACGTCGAGAACATCCTGCTCAAGCTGATCCAGGCGGCCGACTACGACGTCAAGAAGGCCGAGACCGGGATCATCTACATCGACGAGATCGACAAGGTCGCGCGGAAGAGTGAAAACCCGTCGATCACGCGGGACGTGAGCGGCGAGGGCGTGCAGCAGGCCCTCCTGAAGATCCTCGAGGGCACCACGGCCTCGGTCCCGCCGCAGGGCGGACGCAAGCACCCGCACCAGGAGTTCATCCAGATCGACACGACGAACGTCCTGTTCATCGTGGGCGGTGCCTTCGCGGGCCTGGAGAAGCTCATCGAGTCCCGGGCGGGCGCCAAGGGCATCGGCTTCGGCGCGACGATCCGCTCCAAGCGCGAGCTGGAGGCCAAGGACCAGTTCGAGGACGTCATGCCCGAGGACCTGGTCAAGTTCGGCATGATCCCCGAGTTCATCGGCCGCCTCCCCGTGATCACCTCCGTCCACAACCTCGACCGTGAGGCTCTCCTCCAGATCCTGGTCGAGCCGCGCAACGCGCTGGTGAAGCAGTACCAGCGCCTCTTCGAACTCGACGGCGTGGAGCTGGACTTCGAGCGCGAGGCGCTGGAGGCCATCGCCGACCAGGCCATCCTCCGCCAGACCGGCGCGCGCGGCCTGCGCGCCATCATGGAAGAGGTCCTCCAGGGCGTCATGTACGAGATCCCGTCCCGCAAGGACGTGGCCCGCGTCGTCATCACGGCGGACGTCGTCCACTCCAACGTGAACCCGACGCTGATCCCGAGGGACGCGCGCGGCCGCGGCCCGGGGGAGCAGAAGACGGCGTAACGCCAGCACGCAGAACAGCCGAAGGGGCCCCGGTCAACAGACCGGGGCCCCTTCGGTGTTGAGAGGGCGTACGTCAGGCCTTGACGCGCACGTCGTTGCGGACCTTGGCGGTCAGTGCGGCAGCTTCGTCCATCGAGGTGCTCTGGCCCTTGGCGAGGCTGGCCACGTCGAACGCCAGCACGTAGGTGACCGTGCTGTGGTCGGCCCAGATGCAGAACGGCATCGTCACGGTCTGTCCGGACTCGGTGGTCTGGATTTCCTGGCACTTCATGACGCCGTTCTCAAAGCCGGCGGGCTTGAACTCCTTGGGGCTGCCGACGACCTTGCCGCTGTCGGCGTCCTTCCCGGCGTCCTTCGTGACCCGGCTGAACATCTCGTCGACGACCCCCTCAGGGTTGTCGATGGTGCCGTACACACCGGCGAACATCAGGTTCTTGGAGGTGAGACCCGACCCTGCGGTGTAGCCCGCGCTGACGCCCTTGGGGTCCTTGACGCCCCACGACTCCGCGTCGTTGATGTCGTCCTTGGTCATCCCGCCGATCCCGGTGTCGCTGCCCTTCTTGTACTCCCCGCCGAGGATCGTCGCCGGTGTGGCCAGCTTGTGCGCCCCGTCGTCCGCTATGTCCGACCCGCTGCCCCCGTTCCCGCCCCCGCCGAGCACGAGGTACGCGCCGACCGCGATCGCGGCCACGACCGCCACCGCGCCGATGATGATGCCGATCTTCTTCCCGTTGCCGCCCCCCGGCGGAGGGGGCTGCGGGACGCCGTAGGGGGCCTGGCCGTACGGCGGCTGCTGGCCGTACGGGGCCTGCTGGCCGTAGGGCGCCTGCGGCTGGCCGTACGGCGGGGTCTGCGGAGGGACGCCACCCTGCTGCGGATAGCCGTAACCCGGCTGCTGCGCGGGCTGCTGAGGCGGCGGGGGCTGCTGGGGGTAGCCGTAGCCGGGCTGGGGCTGGCCCTGCGGCGGCTGGCCGTAGGGGCCCGCCTGGCCGTACGGCCCGGGCTGCTGCGGCTGCCCGGGCTGCTGGGGCTGTCCGTACGGGCCCGGCTGGTTGTGACTCATCTCTGGGTTCCCCTCCAGATGCTTATGTGTTCCCGACATCCTGGCTCAGGCCCAGGCGGCACACCGCAGCGGGGCCCCCACCGTTACAGAACAAACGCGTTTCGGGACACACCCGGGACACCCCTAAACTGACCCCGTGACCGAGAACGCTCAGCAGCAGCCCACAGCGCCCAGCACCGAACTGCCGACCCAGTACGCGCCGGCCGAGGTAGAGGGGGCGCTGTACGAGCGCTGGGTAGAGCGCGGTTACTTCACCGCCGACGCCAAGAGCGACAAGCCCCCGTACACCATCGTCATCCCGCCGCCGAACGTCACCGGCAGCCTGCACCTCGGGCACGCCTTCCAGCACACCCTCATGGACGCCCTGACGCGTCGCAAGCGCATGCAGGGCTACGAGGCGCTGTGGCTGCCGGGCATGGACCACGCCGGTATCGCCACCCAGAACAAGGTCGAGCAGCAGCTCGCCGAGGAGGGCAAGTCCCGCCACGACCTGGGCCGCGAGGAGTTCGTCGAGCGCGTCTGGCAGTGGAAGGAGGAGTACGGCGGCCGGATCCTCGGCCAGATGCGGCGCCTCGGTGACGGCGTCGACTGGAGCCGTGAGCGCTTCACGATGGACGAGGGCCTGTCCAAGGCCGTCCTCACCATCTTCAAGCGGCTCTACGAGGACGAGCTGATCTACCGCGCCGAGCGCATCATCAACTGGTGCCCGCGCTGTCTGACGGCCATCTCCGACATCGAGGTGGAATACCAGGAGGACGCGGGCGAGTTGGTCTCCATCCGCTACGGCGAGGGCGAGGACAGCCTCGTCGTCGCGACCACGCGCGCGGAGACGATGCTCGGTGACACGGCCGTCGCCGTCCACCCCGACGACGAGCGCTACCAGCACCTCATCGGCAAGCAGATCAAGCTTCCGCTCACCGACCGCACCATCCCGGTCGTCGCCGACACCCACGTCGACCCCGAGTTCGGCACCGGCGCGGTCAAGGTGACCCCGGCGCACGACCCGAACGACTTCGAGATCGGGCGCCGCCACGACCTGCCGTCCCTGACGATCATGGACGAGCACGGCGTCATCACGGTCCACGGCCCCTTCGTCGGCCTGGACCGCTACGAGGCCCGCTCGGCGGTCGTCGGCGCCCTCAAGGAGCAGGGCCGGATCGTCGCCGAGAAGCGCCCTTACATGCACTCCGTCGGCCACTGCTCGCGCTGCAAGACCACGGTCGAGCCGCGTCTTTCCCTGCAGTGGTGGGTCAAGGTCGGCCCGCTCGCCAAGGCCGCCGGTGACGCGGTCCGCGACGGCCGCGTCAAGATCCACCCCGAGGACATGTCGAAGCGCTACTTCGACTGGGTCGACAACATGCACGACTGGTGCATCTCGCGCCAGCTGTGGTGGGGCCACCGCATCCCGATCTGGTACGGCCCCGACGGCGAGGTCGTCTGCGTCGGACCGGACGAGGAGCCGCCCGGTACGGAGGCGGAGGGCTGGACCCAGGACTCCGACGTCCTGGACACCTGGTTCTCCTCCGGCCTGTGGCCGTTCTCCACCCTCGGCTGGCCCGAACAGACCGAGGACCTGCGGAAGTTCTATCCGACCGACGTCCTGCTGACCGGCCACGACATCATCTTCTTCTGGGTCGCCCGGATGATGATGTTCGGCCTCTACGCCATGGACGGCCAGGCCCCCTTCCACACCATCGCGCTGACCGGCCTGGTCCGGGACGAGTTCGGCAAGAAGATGTCGAAGTCGAACCCCAACGCGGTCGACCCGCTGGTCTGGATGGACGCCTACGGCTCCGACGCCGTCCGCTTCACCCTCGCCAACGGCGCCAACCCCGGCGCGGACGTGCCGATCGGCGAGGACTGGGTCAAGGCCTCCCGGAACTTCACCAACAAGCTCTGGAACGCCACCCGCTTCGCCCTGATGAACGGTGCCACGGTCGAGGGCCCGCTCCCGGACGCCTCCGAGATGTCGGCGACGGACCGCTGGATCCTGTCCCGGCTCAACACGACGGTCGCCCAGGTCGACGCGTACTACGACGACTACCAGTTCGCCAAACTCGCCGACGCGCTCTACCACTTCGCGTGGGACGAGGTCTTCGACTGGTACGTCGAGCTGTCGAAGACGACCTTCTTCGCGGGCGGTGAGCAGGCCAGGGTCTCCGGCCGGGTCCTCGGCGAGGTCCTCGACGTGACGCTGCGGCTGCTGCACCCGGTCATCCCGTTCGTCACGGACGCCCTGTGGACCACCCTCACCGGTGGCGAGTCCCTGGTCGTCGGCGAGTGGCCGGCCGACAGCGGCTTCCGCGACAAGGACGCCGAACTCGAGATCGAGCTGGTCCAGCGGGTCGTCACCGAGGTCCGCCGGTTCCGCAAGGACCAGGGCCTCAAGGACGGCCAGAAGGTCCCGGCCCGCCTGGAGCTCACCGGCACCCCCCTCGCCGCCCACGAGGCCGCCATCCGCCAGCTCCTGCGCCTCCAGCCGGAGGGCGAGACCTTCGCGGCCACGGCGACCCTCCCGGTCGCCGGTGCCACGGTCGCGCTGGACCTCTCCGGCACGATCGACGTGGCGGCGGAGCGCAAGCGCCTCGCGAAGGACCTCGCGGCGGCCGAGAAGGAGAAGGCCCAGGCGACGGGGAAGCTCGGCAACGAGGCGTTCCTCGCGAAGGCCCCGGACAACGTGGTGGACAAGATCCGCGGCCGCCTGGCCAAGGCGGACGAGGACATCAAGAGGATCCAGGAGCAACTGGACAGGCTTCCGCAGGCATGAGCCACCCAGGGGCGCGGGGCCGCATTGATATGCGGCTCCGCCGCGCGGGCGCGACAAGCCACGGACTCCCCGCGCCCGCCGAACAGGACCAGCCACTCCCTTCCGAAGGCGCGGCCCTAAACTGGCCCTGTGAGCGACACCGACCCCTTCGACGAGATCATCGCCAACGAGACCGACCGAGACCCCGACCTCGCGGTCATCGAGGCCGGCAGCCGCACCCTGCGCACCCAGGGCGGCCCGCCGGAGGCCGACGTGCCCGCACGCCCCGAGGACCCCGAGGTCGACAAGGCTCTGCGCGAGGTCGAGGCGGAGCTCGCCACCCGCTGGGGCGAGACCAAGCTGGAGCCCTCCGTCAGCCGCATCGCCGCCCTGATGGACATCCTCGGCGAGCCGCAGCGGTCGTACCCCTCGATCCACATCACGGGGACGAACGGCAAGACCTCGACGGCCCGCATGATCGAGGCCCTTCTCGGCGCCTTCGAACTGCGCACGGGCCGCTACACCAGCCCCCACGTCCAGTCCGTCACCGAGCGCATCAGCCTGGACGGCGCCCCGATCTCGGCCGAGCGGTTCATCGAGACGTACGAGGACATCAAGCCGTACGTCGAGATGGTCGACGGGCAGCAGCAGTACCGGCTGTCCTTCTTCGAGGTGCTGACCGGCATGGCGTACGCCGCCTTCGCGGACGCGCCCGTCGACGTGGCCGTCGTCGAGGTCGGGATGGGCGGCTCCTGGGACGCCACCAACGTCATCGACGGCGATGTCGCCGTGGTCACCCCCATCGACCTGGACCACACCGACCGGCTCGGCGAGACCCCCGGGGAGATCGCGGTCGAGAAGGCCGGGATCATCAAGCAGGACGCGACCGTGGTCCTGGCCCAGCAGCCGGTCGACGCGGCGCAGGTCCTGCTGAAGAAGGCCGTCGAGGTGGACGCGACCGTCGCGCGTGAGGGGCTGGAGTTCGGGGTGGTCTCCCGGCAGGTCGCCGTCGGCGGGCAGCTGCTGACCCTGCGCGGCCTCGGTGGCGAGTACGAAGAGGTGTACCTGCCGCTGCACGGCCCGTACCAGGCGCACAACGCGGCCGTGGCGCTCGCCGCCGTGGAGGCGTTCTTCGGGGTGGGCGCCCAGCGCGCGGACCGGCTCGACATCGACACCGTCCGCAAGGCCTTTGCGGCCGTCTCCTCCCCGGGCCGCCTCGAAGTCGTACGGCGTTCCCCGACCGTCGTCCTGGACGCCGCCCACAACCCGGCGGGCGCCCGCGCCACCGCCGAGGCGGTCGGCGAGGCCTTCGACTTCAGTCGGCTGATCGGTGTGGTGGGCGCGAGCGGCGACAAGAACGTGCGGGGGCTGCTCGAAGCCTTCGAGCCGATCTTCGCCGAGGTCGTGATCACCCAGAACTCCAGTCACCGCGCGATGGACGCCGACGAGCTCGCCGCGATCGCCGTCGAGGTGTTCGGCGAGGAGCGCGTCCAGGTCGAGCCTCGGCTGCCGGACGCGCTGGAGGAGGCGATCACGCTGGCCGAGGAGGACGGCGAGTTCGCGGGCGGCGGTGTGCTGGTCACCGGGTCGGTCATCACGGTCGGCGAGGCCCGGCTGCTGCTCGGAAGGGGCTGAGTCACCGGCCATGCGTACGCTCTGTGCATCGACCCTGATCGGCGAGTTCTTCGTCGTCGGCTTCGCCGCGCTGGTCGCGATGAAGGACCCCGACCTGGCCGGCTCCACGGTGTGGACGGTCAGCGGGATCGCCATGTTCCTGTGTCTCGCGCTGTGCGGGGTGGTGACCCGGCCCGGCGGCATCGCCCTCGGCTGGGCGTTCCAGATCGCCCTGATCGCCTCCGGCTTCGTCGTGCCGACCATGTTCTTCATGGGCGCGGTCTTCGCGGCCCTGTGGTGGGCCTCCGTGCACTACGGCCGGAAGATCGACGAGGCGAAGGCGAGATTCGCCGCCCAAGCCGCCCAAGCCGAGCAAGCCCCCCAAGCCGCCCAGGCGGGCTCCACTACACCTGACGCTGTGTGACGAGCGCACCGACACGCCCTGTAATCTCGTCCCACCGCACATCAGCAGGTAAGGAGCCCCTCGTGAGCCAGCGCACCCTCGTCCTCCTCAAGCCCGACGCCGTCCGTCGTGGCCTGACCGGCGAGATCATCAGCCGTATCGAGCGCAAGGCCGGCTGGCAGATCACCGCGCTGGAGCTGCGCACCCTGGACCAGGACACCCTGGAGCAGCACTACGGCGAGCACAAGGGCAAGCCCTTCTACGAGCCGCTGGTGGAGTTCATGGCGTCCGGCCCCGTCGTCGCGCTGATCGTCGAGGGCGAGCGGGTCATCGAGGGCGTACGCCAACTGGCGGGTCCGACCGACCCGATCGCCGCCGCGCCCGGCTCCATCCGGGGGGACTTCGGCGTCATCGTCCGGGAGAACCTCATCCACGCCTCCGACTCGGAGGAGTCCGCCGAGCGCGAGGTGAAGATCTTCTTCCCCGGGCGCGCATAGGTCCCGTGCGTAGGTTTGGTGGCATTTTCTGAGGGGGCGTCAGCCCGCTCCGGCGTCTGACCTGGGGCGGCCGTACATTTTCGGCCGTCCTTCGGCATATGCGTGCCGATCGGGGGAACGAGTGCCCCCTATGGACCGTCTCCACAAGCGAGGCGGCGTTCGATCTGCTGACAATGGCGAAGACCCTCGCACAGTGTTCGTGCAGGCGCGTCTACGATGGAAGCCTTCACGTCACAGCACCCACTTCGCCGACCTGAAATGCCCTCAAAAGCTCCCAGGAAGGCCAGACGAATCCTGATGGGGAACTCAATGTCGTTCATCGGCCGTGACATGGCTGTCGACCTCGGGACCGCCAACACGCTGGTGTACGTCAGGGGTCGCGGGATCGTACTCAACGAGCCGTCCGTCGTCGCGATCAACACGAACACCGGTGGAATCCTGGCTGTCGGCGCCGAAGCGAAGAAGATGATCGGGCGGACCCCCGGCAACATCGTTGCCGTGCGGCCGCTGAAGGACGGCGTGATCGCCGACTTCGAGATCACCGAGCGGATGCTGCGCTACTTCATCCTGAAGATCCACAAGCGGCGGTATCTCGCGAGGCCGCGTGTCGTCGTGTGTGTCCCCTCGGGCATCACCGGCGTCGAGCGCCGCGCCGTCATCGAGGCGTCGTCCCAGGCCGGCGCCCGCCAGGTGCACATCATCGAGGAGCCCATGGCGGCCGCCATCGGCTCCGGCCTGCCGGTCCACGAGGCCACGGGCAACATGGTGGTGGACATCGGCGGCGGCACCACGGAGGTCGCGGTCATCTCGCTCGGCGGCATCGTCACCGCCCAGTCCATCCGGGTCGCGGGCGACGAGCTGGACAACGCGATCATCCAGCACATCAAGAAGGAGTACTCGCTCCTGCTGGGCGAGCGGACGGCCGAACAGATCAAGATCACGATCGGTTCGGCGTACGACCTCGACGCTGACGAACACACCGAAATCCGTGGCCGGGACCTCGTCTCCGGGCTGCCCAAGACCGTCGTCATCTCGGCCGCCGAAGTGCGCAAGGCGATCGAGGAGCCCGTCAACGCCATCGTCGACGCCGTCAAGACGACCCTCGACAAGTGCCCGCCGGAGCTCTCCGGCGACATCATGGACCGCGGCATCGTCCTCACCGGCGGCGGCGCCCTGCTGCGCGGGCTCGACGAGCGGCTGCGCCGGGAGACCGGCATGCCGATCCACATCGCCGAGGACCCGCTGGACAGCGTGGCGCTCGGCTCCGGGAAGTGCGTCGAGGAATTCGAGGCGCTCCAGCAGGTGCTGGACGCCCAGCCGCGCAGATGACGTAACTCTTCGATTCCGCCGTACGGGATGATCTCCTCTCGTGCGGCGGATCGTTGATATCGAGGCATAAGCTCCCACAAACGCAACTTCAATAAGAAGGGCACGGCCGCCGCACGTGAGGGACACACGAGAGAGCCGGCTGCTCCTGGTGCTGCTGATCGCCGTCGCGTTCGCGCTGATCACGGTGGACATCCGCGGCGGGGAGGACTCGCCGGTCGACGGTGCCCGGCAAGGCGCGGCCGCGGTGTTCGGCCCCATCGAGAACGGTGTGTCATCCGCGGTCGACCCGGTCGGCAACGCCGTCTCCGCCATCCGCGACTCCGGCGAGCGGCACGACCGGCTCGCCGAGCTGGAGAAGGAGAACGCCGCCCTCAAGGCCAGGCTCGGCAGCGACGACCGCAACTCCAGCCGGCTCAAGCAGCTCGACAAGATGCTGAAGATCGCCGGCGAGGGGCAGTACGGCATCAAGGGCGCCCAGGTCATCGCCATAGGAGCGGCCCAGGGCTTCTCCTGGACCATCACCGTGGACGTCGGCGCCAACGACGGCATCCGGCGCGACATGACCGTCCTCAACGGCGACGGACTGGTCGGCCGCGTCACCACCGTCGGCCCCAACACCGCCACCGTGCTCCTCGCCAACGACCCCGACTTCACCGTCGGCACCCGCATGGAGGCCGGCGACGAGCTCGGCTTCGCCTCCGGACAGGGCGACCGCCCGCTGCGCGTCGAACTCCTCAACGGCAAGGCCGAGGTGAAGAAGGGCGACCGCCTGGTCACCTTCGGCTCCCAGGCCGACAAGCCGTTCGTGCCCGGTGTCCCGGTCGGCGTGGTCTCCCGCGTCGACCCCTCCGGCGGCGACCTCACCCGCACCCTGTACGTCACGCCGTACGTGAGCTTCAGCAAGCTCGACATCGTCGGCATCGTCGTCCAGGTCCCGAAGAAGGACCCGCGCGACACGGTGCTGCCCGCCAAACCCAAGCCGACGCCCACGCCGACCGTGACGGTCACCGTCACCCCGTCCGCCAATGCGCCGGTCGGCGGCCAGATCCAGCAAGAGCAGTAGGAGCTGTAGTCATGCGCGTCAACCGGATCCTGCTGTCCTCCGCCCTGATCGTGGTCGCCCTGGTCGTCCAGGTGAGCGTTCTCGCCCGCCTCCACCTCCCGGGCGCCGTCCCCGACCTGATGCTCCTCACCGTCCTCGGCCTCGCCCTGGTCTACGGCCATGTCGGCGGCGCCCTCGTCGGCTTCGGCGCCGGTCTCCTCGCCGACCTCGCCCCGCCCGCCGACCACGCCGCCGGGCGGTACGCCCTGGTGCTGTGCGTCATCGGCTACCTCGCCGGGCTCGCCAAACCGGAGAACGGCAGACTCAAGTCGGCCACCGGCCCCATGGTCGTCGTGGTCGCCGCCGCCATCGGCACCACCCTGCTGTACGCCGGTGTCGGCGCCCTCGTCGGCGACACCGCCGCCCGTCATGTGGGCCTGCCCAGCCTGCTGTTCACCGCCGCCCTGTACGACCTGCTGCTCGCCCCGTTCGTCGTCCCCGGCATCATGGCGCTCGCCCGCCGCGCCGACAACGACCCGCTCGCCGAGGCCGGTTCCGGGGCCAAGTCGGCGGACATCTCCTCGGGCTGGCTCTCCTCGGGCACGGGGCTGAGGATCGGCGGCCAGCGCGGCGGCCTCGGCAGCCTGAAGACCAAGGCGCGCACCCGTACCGCGCGGGTGGGCCGCATCAAGGGGGTCAAGCGGCTGTGACCCCACGCGAGTCGGCGGACCGCGTTCACAGGTTCGCCGTATATGACACGTACACACACTGAGAGGGGGCGGCAGCCGCAGTGACCAATATCCCCGAGACCGGACGGACCCCACGGGTCCAGATCCGACTCGTCGTCATCCAGATCCTCGTGCTGTCCCTGCTCGGCACCCTCGGCGGCCGCCTCTGGTACCTCCAGATCCGCGAGGGCGACGCGTACGCCAAGGAAGCCTCCGGGAACCACGTCCAGCAGGTCGTCGAGCCCGCCGTGCGCGGCTCGATCCTCGACGCCCGGGGAGTGGCCCTGGCGGACAACGAGACCCGCCTCGTGGTCTCGGCGTCCCGCACCGACCTGCTGAAGATGAAGGACGACGGCAAGGCCGTCCTCACCAAGCTGGCCAAGGTCCTCGGCATGTCCGCCAAGGACGTCATGCTCAAGGTCCGGCTCTGCGACGCGAAGACCCCCCAGCCCTGCTGGAACGGCTCGCCGTACCAGCCGATCCCCATCACCGACGAGGCCACCCCCAAGCAGGCCCTGCAGATCCGCGAACGCGCCGAGGACTTCCCCGGCATCAGCGCCGAGCCGCAGGCCGTGCGCCGCTACGCCGCCCCCGGCAAGGCGAACACCGCCCAGGTCCTCGGCTACCTCTCCCCGGTCACCGACGAGGAGATCACCAAGGCCCAGAACACCGACTCGCCCTACCTGCGCTCCGACCAGGTCGGCCGCTCGGGCCTGGAGCGCCAGTACGACAAGGAACTGCGCGGCAAGGCGGGCGTCACCCGCTACGAGGTCGACAACCTCGGCCGGGTCATCGGCCAGGCCGAGGCCGACGAGGCCCAGCCCGGCGCGAACCTCGTCACCAGCATCGACGCCCGTGTCCAGCGGGTCGCCGAGTACGAGCTGCACCAGGCGATGAAGACCGCCCGCGAGCAGTTCGACAAGATCACCGGCGAGAACTACAAGGCCGACTCGGGCGCCGTCGTCGTGATGGAGGCCAAGACCGGCCGGATCGTCGCGATGGCGTCCGCCCCGACCTACGACCCGAACGTCTGGGTCGGCGGTATCTCCGCCAAGGACTACAAGCAGCTCACCGGCAAGGGTTCCGACTACCCGCTGCTCAACAGGGCCATACAGGGTCAGTCCGCGCCCGGTTCGACGTTCAAGGTGGTCTCCACGGCCGCCGCGGTCGAGGCCGGCTACGAGTGGGACGGCGGCTACCCCTGCACCAGCTCGTACTCGGTGGGCGGCCAGGTCTTCAAGAACTTCGAGGGCGAGAGCTTCGGCCCCATCTCGCTGGGCCGGGCGCTCGAGGTCTCCTGCGACACCGTCTTCTACGGCCTCGCCGACCGGGAGTGGAAGAAGGACGGCGGCATCAACCCCAAGAAGGGTGAGCCGAAGGACTACTTCTACAAGGCCGCCCACCAGTTCGGCCTCGGCAAGGAGACCGGCATCGACCTCCCCAACGAGGTCACAGGCCGCGTCCCCGACCGCCAGTGGAAGGAGTCGTACTGGAAGGCCAACAAGGACGCGTGGTGCAGGACCGGTAAGAAGGACGGCACCTACGTCGAGAAGATCGCGTACGAGAACTGCCTCGAAGGCAACAAGATGCGCGAGGGCGACTCCATCAACTACTCCATCGGTCAGGGCGACACCCTCGTCACCCCGATCCAGGAGGCCAGGATCTACGGGGCGCTCGCCAACGGCGGGACCATGTACCAGCCGAGCATCGGCAAGGCGATCATCAGCGCCGACGGCAGGACCGTCCAGGAGATCAAGCCCAAGCCGACCGGCAGACTTCCGGTCAGCAAGGCCACCCTCAAGGGCATGGACGCCGCCCTGGAAGGCGTCGTCACCCGCGGTACGGCCGCCTGGAAGTTCGGCGGCTGGCCGCAGGACAAGATCCCGCTGCACGCCAAGACCGGCACCGCCGAGGTCTACGGCAAGCAGACCACGTCCTGGCTGGCCACGTACTCCAAGGACTACACGGTCGTCATGACGATCGCCCAGGCCGGTACCGGCTCCGGCGCCTCGGGTGAGGCCGTGCGCCACATCTACAACGCCATGTACGGCGTCTCCGCCGACGGCACCATCAACAAGAAGAACGCGCTGCTGCCCACCCCCGAGAAGAGCCTGCCCAAGGTCCAGACCGACGGGACCATCAAGTCCCCGAAGATCGCCAAGGACCCGGCCAAGGACCAGCGGGCGAGCCAGGAGGCCACGCCCGAGCCGGACGCGACGCAGCAGGGCGCGACTGTGAACACGCCGACCAACGGGAACCGTGACACCCGCAGGCGGCGCCGCAAGAGGGGGAGCCGGAGGATGCTCACATGACCGGGGCGAACAGCTTCCAGGTCTCCGGGTACGGCCCCGCACGCGCGGGCTGGACCCGGCTGCTGGCCCGCGACTCGCTCGCCCGCCGGCTGGACTGGCCGATACTGTTCTCGGCCCTCGCCCTGTCCCTGATCGGCTCGATCCTGGTCTTCTCGGCGACCCGCAACCGCACCGAGATCAACCAGGGCGACCCGTACTTCTTCCTGATCCGCCACCTCATGAACACCGGCATCGGGTTCGCCCTGATGATCGGCACGGTGTGGGTCGGCCACCGCACCCTGCGCACCGCCGTGCCCCTGCTGTACGGCGCCTCGGTCTTCCTGCTCCTGCTGGTCCTCACCCCGCTGGGCTCCACCGTCAACGGCGCCCACTCCTGGATCGTGCTCGGCGGCGGCTTCTCGCTCCAGCCCTCGGAGTTCGTGAAGATCACGATCATCCTCGGCATGGCCATGCTCCTCGCGGCCCGCGTCGACGCGGGCGACAAGCCCTACCCCGACCACCGCACGGTGCTCCAGGCCCTGGGCCTCGCCGCCGTCCCGATGCTGATCGTGATGCTCATGCCCGACCTCGGGTCGGTCATGGTCATGGTCATCATCGTGCTCGGTGTGCTGCTCGCCTCCGGCGCCTCCAACCGCTGGGTCTTCGGGCTCCTCGGCGCGGGCACGCTCGGCGCGCTCGCCGTCTGGCAGCTCGGCGTGCTCGACGAGTACCAGATCGCCCGCTTCGCCGCGTTCGCCAACCCGAGCCTGGACCCGGCCGGCGTCGGCTACAACACCAACCAGGCCCGGATCGCCATCGGTTCGGGCGGGCTGACGGGCGCGGGACTCTTCCACGGCTCGCAGACCACGGGCCAGTTCGTGCCGGAGCAGCAGACCGACTTCGTCTTCACCGTCGCCGGCGAGGAGCTGGGCTTCGTCGGCGCGGGCCTGATCATCGTCCTGCTCGGGGTCGTCCTGTGGCGGGCCTGCCGGATCGCCCGCGAGACGACCGAGCTGTACGGCACGATCGTGGCCGCCGGGATCGTCGCCTGGTTCGCCTTCCAGTCCTTCGAGAACATCGGCATGACCCTCGGGATCATGCCGGTCACCGGCCTGCCGCTGCCGTTCGTGTCGTACGGCGGATCGTCGATGTTCGCGGTGTGGGTGGCCATAGGGCTGTTGCAGTCGATCAAGGTGCAGAGGCCGATGTCGGCGTAGCCGGGGTCAGCCGGGTGGCGTTGACCCTCTGCCGCAACCCGGGGCCGAGCACTAGATTTGAATCATGGCGGACACCAAGCGGGAGATCGAACGCAAGTATGAGTCCGAGGACAGCGGTCTGCCCGACCTGACCGGCGTCGCCGGGGTCGAGGCCGTCGTCGACAAGGGTGTCGCGCATTTGGACGCCACCTACTACGACACACCCGACGAACGCCTCATGGCGTCCTCGGTCACCCTGCGCCGCCGCACAGGTGGCTCGGACGCCGGCTGGCACCTGAAGCTCCCCGTCTCCGAGGGCGTACGCGACGAGATCCGGGCCCCGCTCTCCGACACCCTCCCCGACGAACTCGCCGCCCTGGTCCGCTCCCGCGTCAGGGATGTCGAGCTGCTGCCCGTGGTCCGGCTGCGTTCGGAGCGCGATGTGCGCCACCTCCTCGACACGGACGGCCGGCTGCTCGCCGAGGTCAGCGTGGACGCCGTGCACGCCGAGCGGCTCAGCGGCGGCGTCGGCGACGCCCAGTGGACCGAGATCGAGGTGGAGCTCGCCGACGGCGGCGACCCCGCCTTCCTCGACAAGGTGGAGAAGCGGCTGCGCAAGGCGGGCGTACGGCCGTCCGGGTCCTCCTCGAAGCTGGCCCGGGCCCTGGCCGAGACCGCGCCGAAGAAGAAGCTCCCCGTCACCGGCGCCCCGGTGACCGCCGGCGACCACGTCCTCGCGTACGTCCGCACCCAGCGGGACGCGATCGTCGCACTCGACCCGGCCGTCCGCCAGGACGTCGAGGACTCCGTGCACGGCATGCGCGTCGCCACCCGCCGACTGCGCAGCACCCTCAAGTCGTACGGCAAGGTCCTCGATCGGGCCGTCACCGACCCGATCGGCGACGAACTGAAGTGGCTGGCCGGCGAACTGGGCGTGGACCGGGACCGCGAAGTGCTCAGCGAGCGCCTGTCGGCCGCCCTGGACGAGGTGCCGGGGACCTTGGTCTCGGGGCCCGTGGCCGAACGCCTGAGCACCTGGTCCGGGGACAAGCCGGGCGGAGCGAGCGCGCGCCTGATCGGGGTGCTGGACTCCCGGCGCCATCTCGCCCTGCTCGACGCCCTGGACGCGCTGATCGCCGACCCGCCGCTGCTGAAGGCGGCCGGGAAGAAACCCCACAAGGTGATCGCCAAGGCCGTACGGAAGGACTTCCGCAAGGTCTCCGGACTCGTCGGGCACGCCCTGGAGCTGGAGCCCGGCACCGACCGGGACGTCGCGATCCACGAAGCCCGCAAGAAGACCAAGCGCACCCGCTACGCGGCCGAGGCGGCCCGCCCGGCCCTCGGCGACCCGGCCAAGACCGTCGTCAAGTCCATGAAGGCGCTCCAGAACCTGCTGGGGGAGCACCAGGACAGCGTGATGGCCCGCCAGACCCTGCGCGAGGTGTCCGCGGTCGCCCACGCGGCGGGGGAGAGCGCCTTCACCTACGGGCTGCTGTACGGGCGCGAGGAGCAGCGGGCGGCGGCGGTGGAGGCGGAGCTGCCCGGCTTCTGGGGCGGGATCAAGAGCGAGGCGGACGCCCTCTGACCTTCCGGGCGTACGGCGGGTGGCCGCGGCCGCGTTAGGCTAGATGGTCACCCCTGTCCGTCCATGGAAGTGCGAGATGTCAGCCGAAACCGCCGCGTCGGTGTTCCCGCAGCTCGAAGCTCTGCTCCCGCATGTGCAGAAGCCGATCCAGTACGTCGGCGGTGAGCTCAACTCCACCGTCAAGCCGTGGGAGTCCTGCGACGTCCACTGGGCACTGATGTACCCGGACGCGTACGAGGTGGGACTGCCCAACCAGGGCGTCATGATCCTCTACGAGGTCCTGAACGAGCAGGAGGGCGTCCTCGCCGAGCGCACGTACAGCGTGTGGCCGGACCTGGAGGCGCTGATGCGGGAGCACCGGGTCCCGCAGTTCACGGTGGACAGCCACCGGCCGGTCGGCGCCTTCGACGTGTTCGGCCTGTCCTTCTCCACGGAGCTGGGCTACACCAACATGCTGACGGCGCTGGACCTGGCGGGCATCCCGCTGGAGTCGAAGGACCGCGGCCTGGACGACCCGATCGTGCTGGCGGGCGGCCACGCGGCCTTCAACCCCGAGCCGATCGCGGACTTCATCGACGCGGCGATCATCGGCGACGGCGAGCAGGCCGTCCTCGACATGACGAAGATCATCCGCGAGTGGAAGGCGGAGGGCCGGCCCGGCGGCCGCGAGGAGGTCCTCTTCCGCCTCGCTCGCACCGGTTCGGTGTACATCCCGGCGTTCTACGACGTCGAGTACCTCCCCGACGGCCGTATCGCCCGCGTGGTCCCCAACAAGTCGGGCGTCCCGTGGCGCGTGTCCAAGCACACGGTCATGGACCTGGACGAGTGGCCGTACCCCAAGCAGCCCCTGGTGCCGCTCGCCGAGACGGTCCACGAGCGCATGTCCGTGGAGATCTTCCGCGGCTGCACCCGCGGCTGCCGCTTCTGCCAGGCGGGCATGATCACCCGCCCGGTCCGCGAGCGCTCCATCACGGGCATCGGCGACATGGTGGAGAAGGGCCTGAAGGCGACGGGCTTCGAGGAGGTAGGCCTTCTCTCCCTGTCCTCGGCGGACCACTCGGAGATCGGCGACATCGCGAAGGGCCTGGCGGACCGGTACGAGGAGGACAAGATCGGCCTGTCCCTCCCCTCCACCCGCGTGGACGCCTTCAACGTCGACCTGGCGAACGAACTGACCCGCAACGGCCGCCGCTCGGGCCTGACCTTCGCCCCCGAGGGCGGCTCGGAGCGCATGCGCAAGGTCATCAACAAGATGGTCTCGGAAGAAGACCTCATCCGCACGGTCTCCACGGCGTACGGCAACGGCTGGCGTCAGGTGAAGCTGTACTTCATGTGCGGCCTGCCCACGGAGACGGACGAGGACGTCCTCCAGATCGCCGACATGGCGACCAAGGTGATCGCCGAGGGCCGCAAGGTCTCCGGCCAGAACGACATCCGCTGCACGGTCTCGATCGGCGGCTTCGTCCCCAAGCCCCACACCCCCTTCCAGTGGGCCCCGCAGCTCTCGGCCGAGGAGACGGACGCCCGTCTGGCCAAGCTCCGCGACAAGATCCGCGGCGACAAGAAGTACGGCCGCTCGATCGGCTTCCGCTACCACGACGGCAAGCCGGGCATCGTGGAAGGCCTCCTGTCCCGCGGTGACCGCCGCATCGGCGCCGTGATCCGCGCCGTCTACGAGGACGGCGGCCGCTTCGACGGCTGGCGCGAGCACTTCTCCTACGACCGCTGGATGGCCTGCGCCGACAAGACGCTGCCCGCCTTCGGCGTGGACGTCGACTGGTACACGACCCGCGAGAAGACGTACGAGGAAGTCCTCCCCTGGGACCACCTCGACTCCGGCCTCGACAAGGACTGGCTCTGGGAGGACTGGCAGGACGCCCTCGACGAGACAGAGGTCGAGGACTGCCGGTGGACGCCTTGCTTCGACTGCGGGGTGTGTCCGCAGATGGACACGCAGATCCAGATCGGACCGACCGGGAAGAAGCTGCTGCCTCTTACGGTCAAGAACGGTGGTCCGGCGCCGGCTTCGAGCGGGCACACCCACTGACGGTGGGCGAGGCATTCGATGGGGTGATTGAGGCGCTGACGGGGGGCTGGCGAGGCCGAGTTGACGGCTGCACTGTCCGCGGTCGGCGTCTCGCTGCCTAGCCCGTCGGCGTCGCCGGCGCCCCTCCGTACGCCTCTGCCGGGCCCGGGGGCTTCGTTGGACATCGTTTCTGAGGTGGAGTGGGTCTGAGATGAGCGCTGCCCTGCCCGTATTCCGCTATCACCCTGATCCTGTTGCGAGCGGCTCCATCCGCGAGGGCGCCGAGACCTGCGTCTGTTGCGAACGCAGTACCGGGTGGATCTACACCGCGACCTTCTACACGGCCCAGGACGTCGACGGGCAGTTCTGTCCCTGGTGCATCGCCGACGGCAGTGCCGCTGCACGATTTGAGGGTGAGTTCACCGACTCGTACGGGCTCGCCGGGGTCAGCGAGGAGATCCTGGAGCATGTCACCCGCCGTACCCCTGGCTTCCATGCCTGGCAGGACCCGCATTGGCTCGTGCACTGTGACGACGCGGCCGCCTTCGTCGGGGAGGTCGGACACACCGAACTCGCTGCCCACCCCGAGGCACTCGACCAGCTTCGGACCGACCTGCGGTTGGGTGGGTGGCACGACGCATCGCAGCTGGAGAGCTTCCTGACTCACCTGGGGCAGGGCGCAAGCGCCATGCTCTTCCGCTGCACCGTCTGCGGCACCCACCTCGCCTACGCCGACGCCTCGTAGCCAAGCCTGGCCCAGACGTGCCGTTCCCGATGCGTTGGCTGGGCAGGACGTCCGGCGGTTTCTGGCGGAGATCCGTGTCGGTGACGTGTGTCGTGGGAAGGTCGCTTTGGTTTCTCGGTCCGAGATGTCGGTGCTTTTGGACGACTTCACCGACCGGCCGCTCGGGACGGTGGGGTCGTTGGACGGTTCCTGGCGTCGGCATTTCTCCGACGTTGCCGTGGTCGGGCAGAGGGTCGCCGGCGAGGTGACTGCCGTTGATCTCGATGCGGGCCGGGTGCGGTTGTCGATGGCGGCCACGGAGAACCCGGAGCTCTGGGCGTTCCTCAAGCGGCTTCGTCATGGGGAGCTCCTGTCCGGCACGGTGGCGGCGATCGAGCGTTTCGGTGTCTTCGTGGCGCTGGATGAGGGTCCTGAGCATCCGGTGTATCCCGGCGTCGGCTTCATTACGTATCCCGAGTTGTCCTGGCGTCGTTTCGAGACGGCGTCCGATGTCGTTGAGGTCGGGCAGCGGGTGTCGTGTGAGTTCTTGCAGTTCGACACATGGAACGGGGAGGCTCGGCTGTCTCTGCGGGCGATGCAGCCGGACCCCTTCGTGGTGTTCGTCGACGGCGTCGTGGTGGGACAAAGACTGAGTGGGAGGGTGACGAAACTTGTCCCGTTCGGTGTCTTCGTGGAGCTCGCCGACGGTATCGAGGGCTTGGTGCATCTGTCTGAGCTGAACTCGGTGCCTGTGGCGGCGCCGGAGGATGTCGTACAGGTCGGCGATCAGGTGACGGTTGTCGTCACGGACGTCGACCGCGACCGACGCCGACTGTCGCTCTCTCGGCGACAGGCTTGAGCGGTTGGGGTCCGGACCGTGTCCGCAGATGACAGCACATCCAGATCGGTCCGACGGGGAAGAAGCTTCTGCCACTGACCGTGGTGCCAGCTGGTTGGTTCCTTGGCGTTCGGGATGCTCGCGGGACTCACCTGTTCCCGGTGGGCTTGGCGAGTGTTCCCGGAGGTGTCATGCGCGAGTTGCCTTACCTGTCCACGGCCAAGCTCGGAGAGTCTTCCCGACTCTTGTGAGTCCTTGGACGCCTACGACTGGATGGAGGGCAGGCCTCTGCCTTTGGCGGAAATCCTTTCACTTTGGCCCCACTAGTGCATTCAGCAGCCCTAGCCGGCCTCGGAGTTCTATGCTGACGCACCATGGAACCGGTGAGCATTGGGGCTCGACTCGCATCGAGCGTCGTTGGCCCGTTGGTGAAGAAGCTGTTTGTGGTGGACGGGGCCGGTGCGGGGCTGGTTGATCGCCCGGTGCGCGTCTCCCAACTAGTTTCGTTCCGGGGAGAGAAGCGGACTCTCTCGGACTCTGATCTCCGCAAGGTCGCAGAAGAGTTGGTGGATCGCGCGGCGCAGTCGACCGGAGTGTCGGAGCGCCTTGCTAATTACGAGCAACGCGCAGTGGTGAACGCCGTAACACACTCACTCAGTTCCCTGGGGCATATTGACATGGACGATGTCCAAGCCGTCCGGCTCGGCTATCTGGAACTATCTCGACTCCTGCGGTCGAGCAACCAGGCAGCCACAATTGGCCTCTCAAGCGATGCAGTGTTACTGCACGCAAATGTTGTAGATACAGCATGCTTGCACATCTTGCACTTCTTCACTACGAGATCCACCTTCGTGCCGCGCACGTTAGTCGAACAAAGTCGCAGGATCGAAGAAATCTCTTCGAAGATCGATGTACTTATTCTGCGGAATCCCTCCCCGGCGGACGGCGGTTTCGAAGAACGATACGCTCGCTACATCTCTAAAAAGCATGGCAAGTTAACCATTTTCGGCCTTGATCTGTCCGAATCTTCGGCCTCCTGGCCTCTCGAAGCGGCATACTTGAGCTTAGAAGCGACCGAGACTGCGGTTGGCGAGGTTCCGCTGATACTCCCCGCCGAAAAGGTTCTTGCAGGGCGTCATCGGGTGTTGTTGCGAGGAGTCGCAGGTTCCGGAAAAACCACGCTCGTGCAGTGGTTGGCGGTCAGTGCCGTTCGTAACGACCTCGATGAGCGGCTCCTGTATCTGCATGGGTTGGTGCCGTTCGTGCTCCCCCTGCGGTCACTGACCCGAGCGGGCGCAAGGCTGCCCGCCCCGGACGAGTTCCTTGCTGCCATAGGATGCCCGATTGCCCATGCCCAGCCCACAGGCTGGTATGACCGTGTTCTCACTGCAGGGCGTGGGTTGATGTTGGTCGACGGAATCGACGAGATGCCTGAGGAGGAACGCGAGGAAGCCCGTAACTGGCTGAAAGATCTCATCGGTTCATACCCCAAGAACCATTGGCTTGTGACGTCTCGTCCCTCGGCCGTACGAGAACACTGGTTAGCAGATGAGGGGTTCTCAGAACTGGATCTTTCGCCCATGAGTCGCGACGACGTCGCCGCGTTCATCAAACGTTGGCATAAAGCGGCTGGAAGTGCAGATGCGTATGGAAAGGAATTGCTCTACGCGATACGCTCCAAGCAAGAACTCGCCCGGCTTGCCACCAACCCGCTGATGTGTGCACTTATTTGTGCCCTGCATCGCGATCGTAGGGGATACCTTCCCGATGGGCGTAAAGAGCTTTACGACGCGGCTCTGTCCATGCTGCTGTCCAGACGAGACCGGGAGCGTGGTGTCTACAAGGTGGGTGACATGCGTATCGGCGAAACCCACCAAGTCCAGTTGATCCAGAAACTGGCCTATTGGTTGATCCGCAACGGCCGTTCAGAGATGGATAAACGCGATGTGCTGGACCTGCTGTCCCAAGCGCTGACGGCGATGCCGCGTGTCGCGGAGCAGGGAACGGTGAACCAGATCTACCAACATCTTCTAGTTCGAAGTGGCCTGCTTATAGAGCCAGTTGAAGGCACAATGCAGTTCATTCACAGAACATTTCAAGACTACCTCGGAGCGAGAGCTGCCGTGGAGAGCCTTGATTTCGACTTCCTGGGCGGCAACGCCCACCTTGACCAGTGGGAAGATGTCATCCGAATGGCTGTGGCTCATGCGCGCCCAGCAGAACGGACCCGATTGCTAACCAGCCTGGTCGAACGTGGCGACTCTTCCGCAGATATTCGTCACCGCCTTCATTTGTTGGCTGCGGCATGCTTGGACGACGCCACAGAGCTTGATCCTTACGTGCGAATCGAAGTTCAACAGCGTGCCGAGATGCTTATTCCTCCCCGTTCCTTCGCTCAGGCTCGCGGGCTCGCAGACGTGGGGCCGGTTGTACTCGAACTACTGCAAGGTCCGGAAGGTCTTACTTTGGACGGAGCCTTCTTCACTGTCCTGGCTGCTGTTCGGGTCGGGACCGATGCGGCTATTTCTGTGTTGACTCGTTTTCGGTCCGCAGATGATTTAAGAGTGCGTACGGAACTGGCTCTAGCGTGGAGTCGATTCGACACGGACCGTTATGCTGAAGAAGTCATCGCCCATCTAAAGGAGGAAGGCTTCTATTTCGTGGTTTCGAGCAGTCGGGAACTTCAGGCTTTGCGTCGATTCGGTGGAAGGCCGCTAGTGAAGGTCGTCTCACCCATCAGTCCGGAAGAGATCAAACGATACTGTGTGGCTGATCGCCTCGTTGGGCTTTGCATCGCGGCCGATCTACGTTGTTCCTGGGACTGGCTCGATAAATTTCCCCGCCTTACACAGCTAACGTTGGAGACTTCCCTGCCTGAAATCGATGTGAGTTCGCTGCGACAGGTATTTTCTCTCCGCACCCTTCAGCTACCAGTCGGCACGAGGGTCGTCGGAGCGGAACGGTTGTCTCCAGGCCTCGAGATCAAAATCGGTGCTGATTGATTGGCTTCCATGGCCTCCCGCCGATAGCGGAGAGGTTGACCGTCGGTGCCAGGATGCGTTTGGTGCCTCTGGGAGCACGTATCGATCGCCGCATGGTTTGTTCCGTGCGCTGTGCTCGTCTGCAATCCCTGGGCGGATATGATCCGTGCATGGTTTTAGGCCCGTCGGCTTATGACCGCAGATGGGCACGCAGATCCAGATCGGACCGATCGGGAGAAGCTGTTGCCTCTTACGGTCAAGAAACCTCATGGGCTGCCACATTCATCAACACCGCTGGCAGAAGCTCAAGATGCTGATCCTCCGGCGGCGCGTGCGCGAGTTCTGCTCCGGCTTGTTCTCAGACGGCAAAGCCGCCCTTGTCACCCTCGCAGCGCTGGGCAGCTTCCTTTCCGGGCTGGTGGCGCTGATTCCAGGTGTTGCTGTGTGACACGACCGCGCTCTCTGCGGCGGGGCGGGCCGGAGGCTACGGATGGGGGAGTTGGGGCTGGAAGGGGTGGAGCATGTCCTGGCCCGGCTGGACGAGGCCGTAGCTGCTCTCGGGTACCTCGTTCCAGGCGCCGGGCAGGTCGCCCAGGGGCTCGGAGACGACGAGGCGGGTCTCTTCCCCGACCTCTTGGAGGAACTCGGCGTCCGGGTGGAGCGCGCGCAGGGAGTCCACCCGGGTGCTGTAGAAGAGGGACCGCGACGAGCCCTCGCTGGAGTAGCGGAAAGCCCATAGGCGGTCGCCGTCGGCGAGGGCGACGGTCATCTGGACGGGGTGGGGGACGCCGTGTCTGCGGGCTGTCTCCTCGACCAGGCCGACCATGCGGGCCACGGCACCCGGCGGGTCCTCGGTGAGACCGAAGGTCAGGGACAGGTAGAACATCAGCTCGGAGTCGGTGGAACCCTCCATCTCGGGGTAGAGGGCCGGGTCGACGGCCAGGGCCAGGTCACGTCTGAGCTGATGGAACTCGTTGATCATGCCGTTGTGCATCCACAGCCAGCGGTCCCTTCGGAAGGGGTGGCAGTTGGTCTGCTGGACGGCTGTTCCGGTCGTCGCCCTGATGTGGGCGAAGAACTGCCCCGAACGGACGTGGTGAGCGACTTCCTGAAGGTTCCGGTTGTTCCAGGCGGGGCCCACGTCCCGTAGCACCGCCGGTGTGGTGAGCTCCTGCGCGTACCAACCGATGCCGAAGCCGTCGCCGTTGGTTGTCTCCACCCCCATGCGGGAGTGCAGGCTCTGGTCGATCAGATTGTGGCGGGGCTCGAACAGGACACGGCTGAGAAGGACGGGCGTACCTGAGTAGGCGATCCAGCGGCACATGTGTGCACTCACCTTCCTCGCGCGAAGGGCGGCGTCACTCCTGCCACCAGTATGGACCGCCCGGGCGAGGGGAGCAGGGCGTGGCGCCCCCGCCCGGGGTCGGGGTCAGCGCCCGTCGCCCGCGCTCGGGCCGTAGAGCGCTGCGATGTCCTTGGACGTGGCCCAACGGCTGTAGGTGGGGGACTGGGGCCAGCCTTCGGGGGAGTCCTGCCATTCCTCCTGGCGGCCGTAGGGGAGGAGGTCGATCAGGGCGAAGGTGTGGCTGAGCTGCTCGGTGCCGCGGCCGTTGGTGTGCCAGGTGCGGTAGACGGTGTCGCCGTCGCGCAGGAAGACGTTGACCGCGAAGCCGCCGTCGGGCGGGGCGCCGACGTCGGTCCCGAAGGGGCTGTTCGCGGTGGAGTACCACGGCATCCTGTTGCCGACCCGCTCCTTGTAGGCGAGCGCCTCCTCGATCGGGCCCTGGGTGACGATCACGAAGCGTGCGTCGTAGTTGTCCAGGAACTCAAGGCGGGTGTACTGCGAGGTGAAGCCGGTGCAGCCCGGGCACTGCCACTCCTGGCCGGCGAACCACATGTGGTGGTAGACGATCAGCTGGCTCTTGCCTTCGAAGACGTCCGCCAGGCGGACCGGGCCGTCCTCGCCCTCCAGGGTGTAGTCGGGCATCTCGACCATCGGCAGGCGACGGCGTTCGGCCGCGACGGCGTCGAGCTCGCGCGTCGCGGCCTTCTCCCGGGCTCGCAGTTCCTCGAGCCGGTGCTCCCACGTCGCGGCGTCGACGACGGGAGGCAGTGCGTGTGCGGTCATGGGTCCCTCACAGAGTGCGTAGGCGGCTTTCTCCTGTGCGAGGGCAGACCCCGTGGGGCTTCGGAATTCATCGGTGGGGGAGGGGGAGAGGTGAGGGGAGGGCCGCTGGGCCGCTGAGAGCGTGGCCCTTCCCCCGGGGTCTCCCTGCTCCCCCCGGCCCCCGCTACTTGCTCACGGCGAAGCGCATCAGGGCCAGTTCGTCGCCCTGCTTGATCTTTCCGGTGGTGTTGATGACTTCGAGCTTCCAGGTGGTGCCGACCCGGACCGCCTTGGCGACCGCGCAGCCGTTGTCCGTGGTGAGCATGCTCGGCCAGATGTCGGCGACCTGCTGCGAGCTGCCGCCGGTGGCGTCGTAGACCTTGAAGCTGATGTTGCGGGCCTTCTGGAAGGAGCTGCCCTTCTTGTAGGCGGCGGCGACGAACACGATCGAGGTGATGTGCGGCGGGAGTTTCGCGAACTCGACGGTGACCGTCTCGTCGTCGCCGTCCCCGTGGCCGGTCTGGTTGTCGCCGCTGTGGAGCAGGGAGCCGTTGCCTATGGGGTCGAGCGAGTCGAGGCCCGCCAGGCGCACCGGGTCGCCGTCGTGCATGGCGATGGCGATCAGGTCGAGGTCCGTGCCGGTCTTGCGGCGGAACTTGCCGATCACCCCGCCGCTGGCACCCGCGGTGGGGTCCCAGGAGACCCCTATGGACAGATGGGTCACGCCGTCCAGGTCGGCGGGGCCGTCTTCCTTCGTAAGCGTAATCATGGGGACATAGTGCACGGGCTTTCACGTCGTCCGGCACCGCGGGCCCGTGCAAAACCCGTGGCCGGGTGGGTCGGGGCCTCGTCATCATGGGGTGATGCCGCAGCTGACCGTGCCCGACGTCCGGTTCCACGCCTCCTACCTCGACGCCGTAAGGGAGTTCACCGAAGCGGGCCAGGACCCGGCCGTGCTGGAGAGCGGGTGGCTCGGACCGCACGCGGAGGTGTTGCGGGAGCCCGCGGGGTTCGCGGCCTTCGTGGAGATGCTGCGCGCGGAGACGCGGCGGCCGCGCCGGCCGGACTGGGTGCCGATGACGAACCTCTGGTACGTCGAGGACGACACCTTCCTCGGCAGGCTCTCGATACGGCACCGGCTCACCCCGCACCTGCTGGAACTCGGCGGCCACATCGGGTACGTGGTCCGCCCCGGCGCCCGGCGCCAGGGACACGCCAAGGCCATGCTCGCGGCCGCCATGCCCGTCTGCCGTCAACTCGGCGTCGACCGGGCCCTGGTGACCTGTGACGCCACCAACACGGCGTCTCGTAAGGTGATCGAGGCCAATGGCGGAGAATTCGAGGACCGGCGCGGTGCAAAGCTGCGGTACTGGATCCGTACGGGGAACTGAGGCGTCTACGTCGTTATGGACCTGGAGAAGCAGCCCGCGCCGCAGTCGCCCCCGCCCGAGGGATGTCTGACCGTCGCGATTCGCATCCCCGTACGCATCGTGGTGCTCGTGCTGGTCGTGCCCGTGCGGCTCGTGTGGGACGCGCTCGTGGTGGTGGGGCGCTTCCTGCGGGACAGCGTGCTGCGGCCGCTGTGGCGGGCACTGGTCGTCTGGCCCTGCGTGGCCCTGTGGCGCTACCTGGTCGTGCCGTTCGCCAAGGCGGTCGGATGGCTCGGCAAGGTGCTTCTCGTGATCCCCCTGGTGTGGCTGTACCGGTATGTGCTGACGCCGGTCGGGCACGGCATCGCCTGGACCGTGCGGGGAGTGGGTGCCGGGCTGGCATGGGTGTACGCGCGCGTGCTCACTCCGGTCGGGCACGGCGTCGTGTGGCTCCTCAAGGGCCTCGGTGCCGGGCTCGTCTGGATCTTCACAGTGATCGGGCACGGCATCGCGGCCGTCGTGCGGGGGATCACGTGGGTCCTGCGGGGCATCGTGGCCGGGCTGACGTGGGTGTACGCGCGCATGTTCACGCCGGTCGGGCACGGGATCGTATGGCTCCTCAAGGGCTTCGGAGCCGTGCTCGCCTGGATCTTCACGCCGGTCGGGCGCGCGATCGTCTGGTGCGCCAGGGGGCTCGCGTGGCTGGCGAGTGCCGTCGTCACCGGTATCGGTGTCGGCCTGTACTGGATCGCCCGGATCCTGCTCGTGCTGCCCGCCGTCGCCCTGTGGCGCTGGATCCTCGCGCCCGTGGGAAGAGCCCTCGCCGTCGTCGGCCGGGAGGTGTGGGACGCGCTCGGGCACGCCTGGCGGATCGCCGGGCACATCTCCCTCGCCGTCGGCCGGTTCCTCGGGACCCTCTTCCGGTGGGTCTTCGTCGAGCCGGTGCGCTGGGTGTACCGCGAGATCCTGACCCCCGTCGGACACGTGATCCGGGACACGGTGCTGCGTCCCGTCGCCGAGGCCGCGCGCAGTGTGGGCCGCATCACCCGGGCCACGCTCGCCTCCGCCCGGGAGTCCGTACGGCAGGCCCGGGCCGACGTCCGGCGGATGCTCTTCGGCGCGGACGCGGACACCCGTGAGCGTGAGCTGGTGGCCCGGCGGGAACCGACGGCCGCCGACACACGTACTCTTGGTAGCAGTACGACCGCACTCACGAAGGACTGAGCGACACTGGGCAAGCGACAGCCCGAAGGCCCGCCGCCCGCACCGGCGGTGCAGCGCATCCGACTGCGCTACACCAAGCGCGGCCGCCTCCGGTTCACCAGCCACCGTGACTTCCAGCGCGCCTTCGAGCGTGCGCTGCGCCGTGCCGAGGTGCCCATGGCGTACTCGGCGGGGTTCACGCCGCATCCGAAGGTGTCGTACGCCAATGCCGCACCCACCGGCACGGGCAGTGAGGCGGAGTACCTGGAGATCGCGCTCACGCAGGCGCGCGACCCGGAGAAGCTGCGGCTCCTCCTCGACGAGTCGCTGCCCGCCGGACTCGACGTCGTCGACGCGGTCGAGGCCCGCACCTCGGGACTCGCCGACCGGCTCACCGCTTCCGTGTGGGAGCTCAGGCTGGACGGCGTGGACCCGGCCGAGGCCGGGCGCGCGGTCGCCGCGTTCAACTCCGCCGAGGCGGTCGAGGTCCAGCGCACCACCAAGAACGGCCTGAGGACCTTCGACGCCCGCCCCGCGGTCGTACAACTTGAAACGCACAGTGAACCTGCTGATAGGCCGACCGACCAGCCCTGTGCGATACTGCGGCTGGTTGTTCGGCACGTGACGCCTGCCGTTCGACCCGACGACGTCCTGTCCGGTCTCCGCGCCGTGGCCGACCTGGCGCCGCCGGTCCCCGCAGCGGTGACCAGGCTGGCGCAGGGGCTGCTCGATGAAGAGACCGGCACGGTGACCGACCCGCTCGCGCCCGACCGCGAGGCAGTCGAGGCCCACTCAACGGCCGAAGCGACTGCCACCGCGAAGGCGCCGGCGTAAGGAAGGTCCCGCGAAGGACGGGCGTCGTAGCGCAGCCCTCGTACTCGGGAGCCACCTGGGTCGGGCGGCGCACCGACCACAAGACTTTCGCCAGGCCGTACCCAACAAGGGCGTACGGAACCGGCGAGACAGGACACAGAGAGCTCCCGTGCGGCGCCCGCGCCCCGGACGGCGGCACCGCGCATCGCGCGAGCCGCGGACGTCACCGGCATCTTCGCCGGACCAGGCGCGGCGCCCGGGAGCCTGACGGGAGACAAGCCCGCATGCTCGAACCGACCGAACCCATCGAGGGTTCCGAACAGAACACCCCGAGCGACACCCTGCCGCCGCGTCGTCGGCGCCGTGCCGCGTCCAGGCCGGCGGGACCGCCGGTCGCCGCCCCGGGCGGCGAGGAGGTCGTCGCTCCGGCCATACCGGTCGCGGAGGCCGAGGACCTCGTCACCGACGAGGAGGAGAAGCTCGACGAGAACGTCGAGAACACCCAGAGCCCCCAGGCGGAGGAGCCGGCCGAGGCCGCCGCGCCCGCCGGGCGTCCGCGTCGGCGTGCGACGCGCCGGGCGTCCGCCCCGGCCGGGGCGCCTGCGGCGGCTGAGGCCGCCGAGACCGTGGTGCCTGCGGTGGCCGCCGAGGCGCCCGCCGAGACCGCGGCCGCGGACAGCGCGCCCGCCGTCGAGGACGCGGCTCCGCCCGCCGGGCGTACCCGTCGGCGCGCGACCCGTCGGGTGTCCGCGCCCGCCGGTGAGGCCGCAGTCGGTGAGGCCGCCGAGACCGTGGTGACCGCCGAGACGCCTGCCGCGGCCGAGAGTGCCGAGGAGGCACCCGCTGCCGAGACCGCCGCGCCCGCCGGGCGTACGCGCCGCCGCGCCTCGCGCCGCGCCGCCGCACCCGCCGGTGCTCCGGAGGCCGCTGAGTCCGTGGCCGCGGCGCCTGCCGCCGTCGAGGTCGCCGAGACGGTCGAGCCGGCGGTCGCGGAAGCGCCCGCCGAGACCGTCGATGCCGAGGACGCGAGCCCGCGTCGTACCCGCCGCCGTGCCACGCGTCGCGTCTCCGCGCCTGCCGGTGCCCCCGAGGGCGAGGCCGTCGAGGCCGCGCCGTCCGAGCCGGTTGCCGAGGTCCCCGCCGTGCAGGAACCCACCGCTGAGGCCCCCGTCGAGGAGGCCGCCCCGCGTCGTGGCCGTCGCCGGTCCGTCCGTCAGGCCGCCACCGGGTTCTCCGAGCCCGCCCGGCGCGGTGCCGCGGCCGTCGCCGATGCCGAGGAGGAGGACGGGTCGCCGCGTCGGCCCGCGCGGCCCGCGGTCGCCGTGTTCCAGGCGCCCGTCTTCACCGAGCCGCAGTTCCAGACCCCGCAGCGGGCCGCCGCCGAGGCCGCCGCGGAGGCGGAGGCCGGGCAGAGCGAGCCGGACGAGGCCGTCGAGTCCGCCGAGCCGGTCGAGGAGGTCGCCGAGGAGCAGACCGGGTCGCGGCGCCGCCGCAGGCGCCGGGGTGCCGGTGACGAGCCCGAGGTGCGGGAGACCGCCGCCGAGACCGTCGTGGAGGAAGAGGAGACGGACGAGGCCGCCGAGGACTCCGCCGACGGGGACGACAGCGAGGAGTCCGGGTCGCGGCGTCGCCGTCGGCGCGGTGGCCGTCGCCGTCGTCGCGGCGAGTCCCCCGAGGCCTCCGGTGACGAGGACGCGGAGGACTCCGACGAAGCCGCCGAGGACACGGGGCGGTCCGCGCAGGACGAGGACGACACCGAGCACGACGACGAGGACGACGAGGACGCCCGTTCGGACGAGTCCGGCGGCTCCAGTTCCAGCAGCCGTCGCCGCCGTCGCCGCAGGCGTCGGGCCGGTGACTCCTCCGTCGACGCCGAGCCCGGTGACGGCGACCCGGAGCGGACCGTCGTCAAGGTGCGCGAGCCGCGCGCGAAGGCCGAGCCGTCCGACGAGGTGCAGTCCATCAAGGGCTCGACCCGTCTGGAGGCCAAGAAGCAGCGCCGTCGTGAGGGCCGTGAGCAGGGGCGTCGCCGCGTCCCGATCATCACCGAGGCCGAGTTCCTGGCCCGCCGTGAGGCCGTCGAGCGCGTGATGGTCGTCCGGCAGAGCGGTGAGCGCACCCAGATCGGCGTCCTCGAGGACGGTGTGCTCGTCGAGCACTACGTCAACAAGGAGCAGGCCACCTCGTACGTCGGCAACGTCTACCTGGGCAAGGTCCAGAACGTACTGCCGTCGATGGAGGCCGCCTTCATCGACATCGGCAAGGGCCGCAACGCGGTGCTGTACGCCGGTGAGGTCAACTTCGAGGCGCTGGGCATGGCCAACGGGCCGCGCCGCATCGAGTCCGCGCTCAAGTCCGGCCAGCCCGTGCTCGTCCAGGTGACGAAGGACCCGATCGGGCACAAGGGCGCGCGTCTGACCAGCCAGGTCTCCCTCCCGGGCCGCTACCTCGTGTACGTCCCCGAGGGCTCCATGACCGGCATCAGCCGCAAGCTGCCCGACACCGAGCGCGCGCGTCTGAAGACCATCCTCAAGAAGATCGTCCCCGAGGACGCGGGCGTCATCGTGCGCACCGCCGCCGAGGGCGCGAGCGAGGACGAGCTGCGCCGCGACGTCGAGCGGCTGCAGGGTCAGTGGGAGGACATCCAGAAGAAGGCCAAGAGCGGCAACGCCCCGACGCTGCTCTACGGCGAGCCGGACATGACCGTCCGGGTCGTCCGCGACATCTTCAACGAGGACTTCTCCAAGGTCGTCGTCAGCGGTGACGAGGGCTGGGAGACCATCCACGGATACGTCTCGCACGTCGCGCCCGACCTGGCCGACCGGCTCCAGAGGTGGACCTCCGAGGTCGACGTCTTCGCCACGTACCGGATCGACGAGCAGCTCGCCAAGGCTCTGGACCGCAAGGTCTGGCTGCCCAGTGGCGGTTCGCTGGTGATCGACCGGACCGAGGCGATGGTCGTCGTCGACGTCAACACCGGCAAGTTCACCGGCCAGGGCGGCAACCTGGAGGAGACGGTCACCAGGAACAACCTGGAGGCGGCCGAGGAGATCGTGCGTCAGCTCAGGCTGCGCGACCTCGGCGGCATCATCGTCATCGACTTCATCGACATGGTCCTGGAGTCCAACCGGGACCTGGTGCTCAGGCGTCTGCTGGAGTGCCTTGGCCGGGACCGGACCAAGCACCAGGTCGCCGAGGTCACCTCGCTGGGCCTGGTCCAGATGACCCGCAAGCGGGTCGGCCAGGGCCTGCTGGAGTCCTTCTCGGAGACCTGCGTCCACTGCAACGGCCGCGGTGTCATCGTGCACATGGAGACGCCGACCTCCGCCGGTGGCGGCGGCAAGCGCAAGAAGCGCGGGCGCGGCGGCGACGGGCACGAGCACACCCACGAGGCCGCGGCCGTCGTGGAGGCGCCGGAGGACATCGAGGTCGAGACCGAGGCGGAGCTCGCCGCCGAGGTGGCCGAGCCGATCGCCCTCACGCCCACCGAGTTCGCCCCCGACGAGGAGCTGTACAGCAGCGTCGCCGAGGCGGAGGCCGCGGCCACGCGCGGGCGTGGCCGTCGCAGGGCGAGCCGCCGGGCGTCCGCGCCGGCCGGTGCCCCGCGGGGCGGAGGGTCGCGCAGGTCGGGTGGTGCCGAGGCGCCGGCCGACCAGGAGAGCCCGGTCTCCGAGGACGTCGAGGTCCCGACGGCTCAGGCCGTACCGGCCGAGGCGGAGATCGCGCGTCCGGTGCAGCCGGAGACGGCCGCCGAGGCGCAGGCCGAGCCGGTCGCCGCGGAGGACCCGGTGGTCGAGGCGGCTCCCGTGAGTGAGCCCGCCGCCGACGAGGCCGCTCCCAAGGGTCGTACCCGTCGCAGGGCCACCCGCAGGGCGTCGGCTCCGGCCGGTTCCCCGGCGGGTGCCGAGGCGGCCGTGGTGACGGTCGCCGAGGCCGCGCCGGTGGTCGAGGCGCAGGCCGAGGAGGTCCCGGTGGCCGTGTCGGCCGAGCCCGAGGTCGTCGCCGAGAGCGCCGCTCCGGCCCGTCCGCGTCGCCGTGCCGTCCGCAAGGCCACCGCGCCCACCGCGTCCGAGGAAACGGCCGTCGTGGTCGAGGCGCAGGCCGAGGAGGTCCCGGTGGCCGTGTCGGCCGAGCCCGAGGTCGTCGCCGAGAGCGCCGCTCCGGCCCGTCCGCGTCGCCGTGCCGTCCGCAAGGCCACCGCGCCCACCGCGTCCGAGGAAACGGCCGTCGTGGTCGTGCCGTCGGTCGAGACGCCGGTCGACGTGGAGGAGCCCGCCGAGGAGGCGGCTCCGGCCAAGAAGACGGCCCGCAAGACGGCCAAGAAGGCCACGGCGAAGAAGGCCGCGACCAAGAAGACCGCTGCCAAGAAGACGGTCGCGAAGAAGACCGCCGCCAAGAAGACGACCGCGAAGAAGGCGGCGGCCAAGAAGACGGTGGCGGCCGAGCAGCAGTCGCCGGGGTCCGTCTCCACCCAGGCCGACGAGGCCTGACGGACGGTCACCGCATAATTTCAGCCGTCTGAAGATCGAAATCCGCCCTTGGTTCGCCTGGGGCGGATTTCGTGATTCTGTGGGTATTGCGTCCGACGGAAAGTTGTCAACCGGTGATCGATCATGTGAATGGCCGGTGAATCCCCGGCCTGTCCCCAGGGTTATGATGTGAGCCGAGATTGACGCTTAATTTAGACAAATAGGGATTTTCGTGAAGGCTCTCGTGCTCTCCGGGGGAGCGGGCACCCGCCTCCGCCCGATCACCCACACCTCCGCCAAGCAGTTGGTGCCGGTCGCCAACAAGCCGGTGCTGTTCTACGGCCTGGAGGCGATCGCCGAGGCCGGAATCAGCGAGGTCGGCATCGTCGTCGGCGACACCGCGGACGAGATCCGGGAGGCGGTCGGTGACGGCTCCCAGTTCGGGATCAAGGTCACCTACATCCCGCAGGACGCGCCGCTGGGCCTCGCCCACGCCGTCCTCATCGCGCAGGAGTTCCTCGGTGACGAGGACTTCGTCATGTACCTCGGCGACAACTTCATCGTCGGTGGCATCACCGGTCTGGTGGACGAGTTCCGCGCCGAGCGGCCCGAGGCACAGATCCTGCTGACCCGCGTCCCCAACCCCACCTCCTTCGGTGTCGCCGAACTCGACGGCGAGGGCCGCGTGGTGGGCCTGGAGGAGAAGCCGAAGCAGCCCAAGAGCGACCTGGCGCTCGTCGGCGTCTACCTGTTCACCCCGGCCATTCACGAGGCCGTCCGTTCCATCGAGCCGTCCTGGCGCGGCGAGCTGGAGATCACCCATGCGATCCAGTGGCTGATCGACCAGAAGCGTGACGTCCGCTCCACGACCATCTCCGGCTACTGGAAGGACACCGGCAACGTCACCGACATGCTGGAGGTCAACCGGTCCGTCCTGGAGACCGTCGAGCCGGTGAACGAGGGCACGGTCGACGAGAGCAGCGAGATCATCGGCCGGGTCCGCATCGAGGCGGGCGCCAGCGTCAGTGGCAGCCGGATCGTCGGTCCTGCCATCATCGGTGCCGGCACGGTGGTCAACGACGCCTACATCGGTCCGTTCACGTCCGTCTCCGAGGACTGCCGGATCGAGGACAGCGAAATCGAGTACTCCATCGTGCTGCGCGGCTCGTCCGTGACCGGCGTGCGCCGCGTGGAGGCCTCGCTCATCGGACGTGACGTCGAGGTCACGCCCGCGCCCCGTAACCCCAAGGCACACCGGCTCGTGCTCGGTGATCACAGCAAGGTGCAGATCTCTTCATGACCACTCGGATTCTGGTGACCGGCGGTGCCGGCTTCATCGGCTCGCACTACGTCCGTACCGTGCTCGGCCCCCAGGGCCCCGGTGACGTCTCGGTCACCGTCCTGGACAAGCTGACCTACGCGGGCAACCCGGCCAACCTCGACGAGGTGCGCGAGCACCCCGGATTCGCCTTCGTGCAGGGCGACATCTGCGACCCCGAGCTGGTCGGCAAGCTGATGGCCGAGCACGACCAGGTGGTGCACTTCGCCGCCGAGTCGCACGTCGACCGTTCCATCGACGGCGGCGCCGAGTTCGTGCGCACCAACGTGGTCGGCACCCACACCCTCATCGACGCGGCCCACCGCGCGGGCATCAAGACCTTCGTGCACATCTCCACCGACGAGGTCTACGGCTCGATCGACGAGGGTTCCTGGCCCGAGACGCACCCGCTGGAGCCCAACTCGCCGTATTCCTCGGCGAAGGCGTCCAGCGACCTGATCGCGCTGTCGTACCACCGCACCCACGGCCTGGACGTGCGCGTGACCCGTTGCTCCAACAACTACGGGCACCACCACTTCCCCGAGAAGGTCATCCCGCTCTTCGTGACCAACCTCCTCGACGGCAAGAAGGTCCCGCTGTACGGCGACGGCGGCAACGTCCGCGACTGGCTGCACATCGACGACCACGTCCAGGGCATCGAGCTGGTGCGCACCAAGGGCCGCGCGGGCGAGGTCTACAACATCGGCGGCGGCACCGAGCTCTCCAACAAGGAGCTCACCGGGCTGCTGCTGAAGGCGTGCGGCGCCGACTGGGAGACCAGCGTCGAGTACGTCGAGGACCGCAAGGGCCACGACCGCCGCTACTCCGTCGACTGCACGAAGATCCGCGAGGAGCTCGGCTACGAGCCCCGCAAGAGCTTCGAGCAGGGCCTCGCGGAGACCGTGCAGTGGTACCGCGACAACCGCGCATGGTGGGAGCCGCTGAAGGAGCGGGCCGCGCTGTGACCGACAACCGCACCTGGCTGGTCACGGGCGCGGGCGGCATGCTGGGCCAGGACGTCCTGGCCCGGCTGGCCCAGTCGGGGGAGCGGTTCGTCGCCCTCGACCGCAAGGCGCTGGACCTCACCGACGCCGACGCCGTGAGCGCGGCCCTCGAAGAGCACCGGCCCGCCGTGGTCGTCAACTGCGCCGCCTGGACGGCCGTCGACGACGCCGAGACCCGTGAGGACGAGGCGCTCGCCATCAACGGCGACGGGCCGCGCAATCTCGCGGAGGCCTGCGCCCGCACCGGCGCCGTCCTGCTGCACGTCTCCACGGACTACGTGTTCGCCGGGGACGCTCAGGAGCCGTACGCGGAGGACGCCCCGACCGCGCCCCGCAGCGCCTACGGCCGCACCAAGCTCGCCGGGGAGAAGGCGGTCCTCGGGATCGAGCGCGGCTACGTCGTCCGCACCGCCTGGCTCTACGGCACCGGCGGCCCCAACTTCGTCAAGACGATGATCAAGCTGGAGGGCGTCAAGGACACCCTCGACGTCGTCGACGACCAGCGCGGCCAGCCCACCTGGAGCGCCGATCTCGCGGGCCTGCTGGTCGAGTTGGGCCTCGGTGCCCTGGCCGGCACCGCCCCGGCCGGCGTCTACCACGGCACCAACTCCGGCGAGACCACCTGGCACGGCTTCACCCAGGAGATCTTCCGCCTGCTCGGCGCCGACCCGGACCGGGTCCGCCCCACCACCAGCGAGGCCTTCGTGCGGCCCGCTCCGCGTCCCGCCTACAGCGTCCTCGGTCACGGCCGGTTCGCCGAGGCCGGCATCGAGCCGCTGCGCGACTGGCGCACGGCTCTCACCGAGGCCTTCCCGGAGATCCACCGGGTCCATCTGAAGGAGAACACGGCGTGACGGTCAAGGTCAGCGTCGTCATCGCGGTCTACAACCCCGGCAAGTACGTCGAGGACTGCATCACGGGCCTGCTCCGGCAGAGCCTGACCCCCGACGAGTTCGAGGTCTTCTTCGTCAACGACGGCTCCACCGACGAGACCCCGGCCCGCCTGGACCAGCTCGCCGCCGAGCACCCGCACTTCCACCTCATCCACCAGGAGTCCTCCGGCTGGTCGGGCAAGCCCCGCAACACCGGCATCGAGGCCGCTCAGGGCGAGTACGTCATGTTCGTCGACCACGACGACTGGCTCGGCGACGAGGCCCTGGAGCGGATGTACGACTACGGCAAGGCCAACGAGGCCGACGTCGTCGTGGGAAAGATGGCCGGCATCGGACGCCCGGTCCCGCAGGAGCTGTTCCGGGTCAACCGGCCGCGCGCCACCGTCGCCAACGCGCCGCTGATCGACAGCCTCACCCCGCACAAGATGTTCCGGCGGGAGTTCCTCAACGAGCACGGGATCCGCTTCAAGGAGGGTCGCCGTCGGCTCGAGGACCACGTCTTCGTCGTGGAGACCTATCTCCGCGCGAAGAATGTCTCCGTCCTCGGCGACTACCTGTGCTACTACCACATCACCCGTGACGACGGCTCCAACGCCGGCTTCCAGCGCTTCGACCCGGTCGGTTACTTCGGCAACCTGCGCGAGGCCCTCGACGTCGTCGAGGAGCTCACCGAGCCCGGTGCGCTGCGCGACAAGCTGTTCAGCCGCTGGCTGCGCAACGAGATGGTCGAGCGGCTGCGCGGCCAGCGCCTCCTCAAGCTCCCCGAGGACTACGCCGAGGAGCTGTACACCGAGATCCACAAGGTGGTCACCGAGCGCTTCGGACCCGGTGTCGTGGCCCGTCTCGGCCTCACCCAGAAGGTCGTCGCCGGGCTGATCTTCGCCGACCGCTACCAGGACATCCGCACCCTCGCCGAGTGGGAGGCCGGGATCAAGCCCACCGGCGAGCTCACCTCGCTGGAGTGGCGGGACGGCACCCTGAGCGTCGGCTTCGACTCCGAACTGCACATCGGCGACGAGCCGATGACCTTCCGTCAGGAGGGCGATCGCCGGCTGCTCGGCCTGCCGCTGTCCGACGAGGCCCTCAAGGCCCTCGACGACCAGGGCATCAAGCTGGACGCCCCGCTCGCCAAGAGCGACGTGGACCTGGTGGTCCGGCACCGCGAGGACGCCCGCCAGTTCTACCTCCCCGTCAAGAGCGAGCTGCACGAGGTTCCGGCCGGGGACGGTGCCTTCCGGCAGCGGATCTCCGCCCGCGCCGAGCTCGACCCCGAGACTGCGGCCTCCGGCGCCCCGCTCGACAAGGGCATCTGGGACCTGCACCTCAGGATCAAGTCCTGCGGCTGGAGCAAGGAGACCCGGCTCGGCGCGGTGCGCGGCGAGGACGTCGAGGCCGGCCGCCTGGCCGCCCTCACCGGCGAACCCGCACGGCTCGTCCTGCCGTACTGGACCGACGGTCCTGGCAACCTCTCGCTCGACGTCGACCAGCACACGAACAAGCTGGAGGGCGAGGCGGTCGCCTTCATGCCGCCCGCCGAGGCCGCGGTGGAGGGTTCCGTCGTACGGCTGCCCCTGCCGCTGCACATCGCCGCGACCGGCGGAGACACCGTTCAGCTGCGCTTCGAGCGCAAGAACGTCGGCAAGTACCCGGCCGACGCCACGCTGGACGGCCGCATCGCCACCGCCACGCTGCCGCTGGAGAAACTCACCGGCATGCGCTGGGCGGTCCGGGTCGGCGTGCCCTCCGCGGCCCGCGGGGAGCGCAAGTGGACCCGGCTCCCCGTGGACGTCGTGGTGGACGCCGACGGCACCGCCAAGGTGATCGACCGGCACACGCCGTCCGCCACGAAGAAGGCCGCTCCGAGCGCCCCCAAGAAGAAGGCCGCCGCGCCGCGCCCGCTGTGGCGCCGGGCCGCCGGGCGTATCAAGCGCGCCCTGACCAACCAGAAGAAGGGCTGAGCCCCGCGATGCGACCCCTTTCCATCTCCGGTGCCTGGGTGTTCGAGCCGAAGGTCTTCCCCGACGGCCGGGGCAGCTTCCACGAGTGGTTCAAGGCCCCCGTCTTCGCGGAGGCCGCAGGCCACTCGCTCGGGCTGGCCCAGGCCAACATGTCGGTCTCCAGCCGAGGCACCCTGCGCGGCATCCACTTCGCCGACGTGCCGCCCGGGCAGGCCAAGTACGTCAAGTGCGTGCGCGGCGCGGTCCTCGACGTGATCGTGGACATCCGGGTGGGCTCTCCCACCTTCGGCCAGTGGGAGATCGTCCGCCTCGACGACCAGGACCACCACGCCGTCTACCTCTCCGAGGGACTCGGCCACGGGTTCATGGCGCTCACCGACGACGCCACCGTGGTCTACCTGTGCTCGGAGGGCTACGCGCCCGAGCGTGAGCACGGCATCCACCCGCTCGACCCGGAGATCGGCATCGAGTGGCCCGACGGGGTCGCCCCGCTGCTCTCCCCCAAGGACGAGCAGGCGCCCACCCTGGCCGAGGCCCGTGAGCAGGGGCTGCTGCCCTCCTACGAGGAGTGCGTGGCGTACCGGGAGAGCCTCGGCTCCTGACGCGTGGGTTTGAACGCGACGGGGCCCGGTTTGACCCGTTCGGCTGCGGCCCCGTAACCTAGACCGTCGGCGTGTCCACTGGTGACACGCCACATCCCCGTAAACCTCTTCCTCTCGGGTCGCTGTTCTGGCCGGGAGAGGCCGCTCGTTCTGCCGGGCGGCTGGACTGCGGGGGTGCCGTTCCCGAGCGAGAGAGTGAGATCCGCGTGTACGCCATCGTGCGCAGCGGTGGTCGCCAGCACAAGGTTGCTGTCGGCGACATCGTTGAGGTTGACAAGATTTCCACTGCCAAGGTTGGCGACACGGTCGAGCTCTCGACCCTGCTCGTTGTCGACGGCGACGCTGTGACCAGCGACCCGTGGGTCCTGGCCGGCATCAAGGTCCAGGCCGAGGTCGTGGACCACCACAAGGGCGTCAAGATCGACATCCTTCGCTACAAGAACAAGACCGGCTACCGCCGTCGTCAGGGCCACCGCCAGCAGTACACGGCGATCAAGGTCACTGAGATCCCCGCGGCTGCGAAGTAAGGGACTGAGGAGAGATGGCACACAAGAAGGGCGCATCGTCCACCCGTAACGGTCGTGACTCCAACGCTCAGCGCCTCGGCGTGAAGCGCTTCGGCGGTCAGGTCGTCAACGCGGGCGAGATCCTGGTCCGCCAGCGCGGTACCCACTTCCACCCGGGTGCGGGCGTCGGCCGTGGCGGCGACGACACGCTGTTCGCGCTGAACGCCGGTGCGGTGGAGTTCGGTACCCACCGTGGCCGCAAGGTCGTGAACATCGTTCCGGTCGCCTGAAGCATCAGGTAACTGATTCAGGCAGCTGATCGGAAGCTTTCGCGAGGCGGACCTCACTTCCCTGGTGGGAAGGCGGGTCCGCCTTTCGCGTGTTACTGAAGTAGTACTCGTACCGTTTTTGGAGGCACCGAACCATGACCACCTTCGTGGACCGCGTCGAACTGCATGTCGCCGCGGGTAACGGAGGTCACGGCTGTGCCTCCGTCCACCGGGAGAAGTTCAAGCCGCTCGGCGGTCCCGACGGCGGAAACGGCGGACGGGGCGGCGACGTCATCCTGACCGTCGACCAGTCCGTCACCACGCTGCTCGACTACCACCACTCCCCGCACCGCAAGGCCACCAACGGCAAGCCCGGTGAGGGCGGCAACCGCTCCGGCAAGGACGGCCAGGACCTGGTCCTGCCGGTGCCGGACGGCACCGTCGTCCTCGACCGGCAGGGCAACGTCCTCGCCGACCTGGTCGGGCACGGCACCTCGTACGTCGCCGCCCAGGGCGGCCGCGGCGGCCTCGGCAACGCGGCGCTGGCCTCCGCCCGCCGCAAGGCCCCCGGGTTCGCGCTGCTCGGCGTGCCCGGCGACCTCCAGGACATCGTCCTGGAGCTCAAGACGGTCGCCGACGTGGCCCTGGTCGGCTACCCGAGCGCGGGCAAGTCCTCGCTGATCTCGGTGCTGAGCGCGGCCAAGCCGAAGATCGCCGACTACCCGTTCACCACGCTGGTCCCAAACCTGGGCGTGGTCACCGCCGGCGACACCGTCTACACCATCGCCGACGTGCCGGGCCTGATCCCGGGCGCCAGCCAGGGCAAGGGCCTCGGTCTGGAGTTCCTGCGGCACGTGGAGCGCTGCAGTGTTCTCGTGCACGTCCTGGACACCGCCACGCTGGAGTCCGACCGCGACCCGGTCTCCGACCTCGACATCATCGAGGCGGAGCTCAGGGAGTACGGCGGCCTCGGCAACCGTCCCCGCATCGTCGTCCTGAACAAGATCGACGTGCCGGACGGCAAGGACCTCGCCGAGATGGTGCGGCCCGATCTGGAGGCGCGCGGCTACCGCGTCTTCGAGGTGTCCGCCGTCGCCCACATGGGGCTGAAGGAGCTGTCCTTCGCGCTCGCCGACCTGGTCGGCACGGCGCGGGCCGCCAAGCCCAAGGAGGAGGCGACCCGGATCGTCATCCGGCCCAAGGCCGTGGACGACGCGGGCTTCACCGTGGTCCGCGAGGAGGACGGGCTGTTCCGGGTGCGCGGCGAGAAGCCGGAGCGCTGGGTGCGGCAGACCGACTTCAGCAACGACGAGGCCGTCGGCTACCTCGCCGACCGTCTCAACCGCCTCGGTGTGGAAGAGCAGTTGATGAAGGCGGGCGCCCGTTCGGGCGACGGCGTCGCCATCGGCCCCGAGGACAACGCGGTCGTCTTCGACTGGGAGCCGACCGTCATGGCCGGCGCCGAGATGCTCGGCCGGCGCGGCGAGGACCACCGCTTCGAGGCGCCCCGGCCCGCGGCCCAGCGCCGCCGGGACAAGCAGGCCGAGCGGGACGAGGCCGCGCAGGAGTTCGACGACTTCGAACCCTTCTGAGTGAACGGCGGGTGACGTCCCGTCATCCCCGAAGGCAACCAACCGCCCTTCCTGTGAGTCGTACGGAGCAATCCGTACAACCGTCACAGGAAGGACGAGGCATGCGCGTACAACGAAGAGGGTGGCGTACAGGGCTCGCCGTCGTCCTGGCGGTCGGCGGCGCGGTCGCCCTGCCCGCCACCGCGGGGGCCGCGGCCGCCCCGCACCAGGTGCGGGACGACTTCAACGGGGACGGCTACGCGGACCTCGCGGTGGCCGCGCCCGACGGGACCGTCGCCGGGAGGGCGAAGGCCGGGTTCGTCGGCGTGCTGTACGGCTCGGCGAGCGGTCTGAAGTCCTCGACGAAGCAGGTGTTCAGCCAGAACACGGCGGGCGTCCCCGGCGGTTCCGAGGCGGGCGACCGGTTCGGCAGCGCGCTCACCACCGCCGACCTGGACCGGGACGGGTACACCGACCTGATCGTGGGCGTGGGCGGCGAGGACAGCGGTTCCGGCCGGGTGCAGGTCGTCTGGGGCGGCGCCCGCGGTCTGGCGGGCGGTGCCACCCTCGCCTCCGGTGCTGCCGGCGACCGGCTCGGCGCCCAGGGACACCTCGCGGTGGGGGACGTCGACGGGGACGGCGCGACCGATCTGCTGACGGCGGTGGACCAGTACGGCCTGGTGGTGTCCGGCGGCCCCTTCACCCGCTCCGGCTCCGCCACCGGGGAGCGCCAGGTGGTGAAGGACAGGTACGCAAGCCGCGTCCTCGACCTCGACGTCGGCGACCTCAACGGCGACGGGATCACCGACGTCGTGGCCGCCCAGACCGGCACCGACACCTTCGACTCCCGGCGAATCGCGTACTGGTGGGGCACCAAGGACGGCCTCACGCCCTGGACCCTGGTCTGGGACATCGACGGTGCCGCGCTCCAGGGCGGTGAGAACCTCGCCGTCGGGGACGTGAACCGGGACGGCTACGCCGACATCGTGGTGGGCCGGGCCGTCGACGGCTACGAGAGCGACCATGACGCCTACCGCGCCAAGGGCGGCCGCGTCGCCTGGATACCCGGCACCTCGGGTGCTCCTGACGGTGTGTCGGCCCAGTTCGTCAACCAGGACAACCCCGGCGTCCCCGGCACCGCCGAGAAGGGCGACCGCTTCGGCACCGACGTGCAGCTCGCCGACGTCGACGGGGACGGGTACCTCGACGTGGTCACCGGCGTGCCCGGCGAGGACCTGGGCCCCGCCACCGCACCGAACTCCGTCAAGGACGCCGGCGCGGTCGTCGTGCTCAGCGGCCGGGCCGACGGGCTGACCGGGGTGGGCTCCCACCAGGTGGTCACGCAGGACAGTCCGGGGGTCCCCGGGGCCAGCGAGAAGGGCGACGCCTTCGGCGGGGCGGTCCATGTGGGTGACGCGAACGGCGACGGACTGGCCGACGTCGCGGTCGGCGCGCCCGGCGAGAACGCGGGCGCCGGGTCCGTGTGGTCCTTCCGCTCCCGCGCGGAGTACGTGGTCTCGCCCGGTGGTGTACCGATTCCGGCCACCGTTCTGGGGCCGAACGGCACGTTCACCTTCGGCCACACTCTCCTCGGCACCACCGCGGCGAAGGCCCGTCTGGGCTCGGAATTCGCCAACTAGAACCCAAAAGATCGTCAGTCGGCAGTGTCCTGAAGGCCGTTGCGCCGGGATCACGTTCATCATGTGATACCCGAGTCGCAACGGCTCTTCTGTTGTCTACCTATTTGTCATGCACGCGAACACTCTGGTTCAACGCACGGATCACCCCGAAGCGTGAGCTTCCAGGGTGCCCAAGAGGTCAGCGACGTAAGGGAGTTCGCCCATGTACGGAGCAGCATCACCCGGCCGACGCCGCTTTCTGACCGCCGGCGCCGCCGTGCTCGGCGCCGCCGCCTCCGCCCAGCTGTGGCTGCCGGGCACCGCGCGAGCGGCGGAGCCCCCGCTGCCCGACGGGGTGTTCAGCCTCGGGGTGTCCTCCGGTGACCCGCTGCCCGACGGCATCGTGCTGTGGACGCGGCTCGCCCCCGATCCGCTGAACGGGGGAGGCATGCCCGACCGGGTGGTGCCGGTCGAGTGGGAGCTCGCCGAGGACGAGCGCTTCAGAAAGGTGGTCCGCCGGGGCACCGCCCAGGCCCTGCCCGCGTACGGGCACAGCGTCCACGTCGACGTACGGGGCCTGCGCGCGGGCCGTACGTACTGGTACCGCTTCCGCGCCGACGGCCAGCTCTCACGCACCGGCCGCACCCGCACCGCCCCCGCCCGGCACAGCTCCGGCGGCAGCCTCCGGGTCGCGCTCGCCTCCTGCCAGAACTGGCAGAACGGCTACTTCACCCCGTACGCCGACATGCTGGACCAGGACCCCGACGTCGTGCTGTTCGTCGGCGACTACATCTACGAGTCGGCACCGTCGTCTGCGGGTCCGCGCCGGCACGAGGGCACGGGGGAGCCGTACAGCCTCGTCCAGTACCGCAACCGGTACGCCCAGTACCGCACCGACCCGGACCTCGCCGAGATCCACGCGAACGCGCCCTGGGTGGTCACCTTCGACGACCACGAGGTCGACAACGACTGGGCCGGCGAGATTCCGCAGGACCCCGCCAAGCAGCCGCACGACGCCTTCGTGGCCCGGCTGACGGCGGCCTTCCAGGCGTACTACGAGCACATGCCGGTGCGCGCCACCGCCGTCCCGAACGGCCCGCACATCCAGATGTACCGGCGGCTGGAGTTCGGCCGCCTGGTCCGGCTGAACGTGCTGGACACCCGGCAGTTCCGCAGCGACCAGGTCACCAGCCAGGCCGCCGCGCAGGACCCCTCGCTCACCATGCTCGGCGCCGAGCAGAAGCAGTGGCTGCTGGACTCGCTGCACGGCTCACCGGCCCGCTGGAACCTCATCGCCTCGCAGATCATGATGGCCGAGACCGACATCCTGCCCGGCGAGGGCAAGCTCTGGTACTACGACGCCTGGGACGGCTACCAGGTCGAACGCAACGCCCTCCTGGAGGAGTTCAGGAGCGTGCGCAACCCGGTCGTGCTCTCCGGCGACCGCCACCTCACGATGATCAGCGACCTCAAGGAGGACTACGCCGACCCGTCCTCCCGGGTCGTCGGCGCCGAGTTCGTCGGTACGTCCATCTCCAGCAACGGCGACCAGGACCAGGCCGCCTTCCACGCCCAGTGGGACCCGCTCATGGCCGACAACCCGCACTGGAAGTTCATCGACGCCCACCGCGGCTACCACCTCTTCGACATCGACCGGTACGGCATCGACGCGCAGGTCAGGGCCGTGGACACGGTGGTCAGGCCGGAGGCGACGGCGAGCACGCTGGCGCAGCTGCGGGTGGACGCGGGCAAGCCGGGGGTACGGCCCGCGTGAGGACCGCCGAGCAGCCCAACCCCGAACAGCTCCTCGGGCTGCCCGAGAATCTCCTCCGGCCCGTTCCGGACGCCGCGAATCGTTCTCTTGCTCTCACCGAGACCGAAATGCTGCGGAATCTTAACAAGGAATTCCGTGGCAATGGACTGACGGACGAGTTGTATTCCAAGCTTGTCCGCAACGGTGCCGTCATGCATATGAAGAACGCGTGCAGCCCCTCGCCCGAGGACGTGAAGATCCTCACTCCGAAGTGGGCCGTCGAGGTGGGCGTGCGGATCATCGGCGATCCCGGGCTCATGTCCGCCGCGCCGAGGACGCCCGCCCTGGACGGGATCCCGGCCCCGGTCGTCGTTACCGGCAGTGCAAGATGAATGACAGGTAGCGCGTACATATGCAGTGAACGGCGGTCACCTTGCACAGCGGTAACCGCAAGTGGGACCATTTCCTCGTTCCCTGTCGCCCCGAGGTAGGTCTTCTGTGTCCCAGCACATCGCCAAGCCCCGTACCACCGCAGTGATCCTGGCCGGTGGTACCGGTCAGCGGGTGGGTCTCTCGATCCCCAAGCAGCTGCTGAAGATCGCCGGCAAGGCAGTCATCGAGCACACCCTGACCACCTTTGAGAAGGCCGACTCCATCGACGACATCATCGTCCTGATGGCGCCGGGCTACGTGCCCGACATAGAGAAGATCGTCGCCAAGGCCGGGTTCACGAAGGTCAAGAAGATCATCGAGGGTGGCTCCACCCGGAACGAGACCACCGAGCGCGCCATCGCGGCCCTCGGTGAGGACCTGGCCGAGGGCGAGGACCTCAACGTCCTGTTCCACGACGCCGTGCGCCCGCTGCTCTCGCGGCGCGTGATCGACGACTGCGTGGTCGCCCTGGAGCGCTTCCAGGCCGTCGACGTCGCCATCCCGTCCGCGGACACCATCATCGTCACGCGCAAGCACGGCGACGACGGCGAGTTCATCACCGAGATCCCGGACCGCTCCCGGCTGCGCCGCGGCCAGACCCCGCAGGCCTTCAAGCTGTCCACCATCAAGCGCGCCTACGAGGTCGCCGCCGGGGACCCCAACTTCCAGGCCACGGACGACTGTTCGGTCGTGCTCAAGTACCTGCCGGACGTGCCGATCCACGTCGTCGCGGGTGACGAGTACAACATGAAGGTCACCCAGCCCGTCGACGTCTTCATCGCCGACAAGCTCTTCCAGCTCGCCTCGACCGCCGCTCCCGAGCAGGTCAGCGACGAGGCCTACCGCGAGCTGCTCAGCGGCAAGACCATCGTCGTCTTCGGCGGCTCCTACGGCATCGGCAAGGACATCGGCGAGCTCGCCGAGGCCTACGGCGCCAAGGTGTACGCGCTGGGCCGCTCCACCACCGGCACCCACGTCGAGAACCCGGAGGAGGTCGACGACGCGCTGTCCAAGGCGTACGCCGAGACCGGGCGCATCGACTACGTCGTCAACACCGCGGGCGTGCTGCGCATCGGCAAGCTGGCGGAGACCGACAACGCCACCATCGAGGAGGCGCTGAAGGTCAACTACCTGGCCCCGGTGCAGATCGCGCGCTCCTCGTACAAGTACCTGGCGGAGACCAAGGGCCAGCTGCTGCTGTACACCTCCAGCAGCTACACCCGCGGCCGCGCCGAGTACAGCCTGTACTCCTCGACCAAGGCGGCGATGGTCAACCTCACGCAGGCCCTGTCCGACGAATGGGCGGGTGACGGCGTCCGGGTGAACTGCATCAACCCCGAGCGCACCGCCACGCCCATGCGCACCAAGGCCTTCGGGCAGGAGCCCGCGGGCAGCCTGCTGTCCTCCGAGGCGGTGGCCCGCACCTCGCTCGACGTGCTGCTCTCCGAGCTGACGGGGCATGTCATCGACGTCCGCCAGCAGGACCCGACGGCCTCCGCGGGCCAGGCCTCCGGCTTCGAGGCCGCGCTGGCCAGTGTCCTGGACCGTCAGGATGGCGTGGCATAATCAGGGACAAATAGTCTTCGGTAAATTCAGGCCTCTGTGGCTGCCCGTTCCTGGCGCATTCACAGGGGCCTGAAGCCTTAAGCACCGTTTAATTCGTAAACAACCGGCATCCCTCCCAGAGCAGGTTTTCAGTGATAAGCACTGCTATTCGCGTCGCCCGGGTGGGCAGCGCGGCCGAGCTGGTCGCGGCGGTCCTCATGCTGGCGGGTTTCCCCGCCATAATGGTGGCCGCGCTCATCCCGAGCGTCCCCGCCTTCGCGGCCGCGACCGCCGTCACGTACCTTGCGGACCACTATCTGCACCGCAAGGGCAGTTATCTGATCAACCGCCTCAGCAAGGTGCGCGCCGGACTCTCGATCCGCTTCCTGATCAGACAGCTCCTGCTGATCCTGCTGCTGGCCCGGCTCGACCTCTCCAACAACCTGATCTTCTACGGGGCCACCGCCTGCTTCATCGCGTTCTACGGCCTCCAGGCCCCGCACGGCGCGCTGGTCACGCTGATCCGCAACCGCCGCCGGCTCCCGGTCGCCACCCGCAACGTCGACCTGGCCTCCCGCCTCCGCATCCCGGACGCCCCGCCGCTGGGCCTGCTGAACCGGTCGGCCGAGAAGATGCTCCACCTCGACCTCGCGGCCGTGGTCGGCATACTCGTCGCCGCCGCGATGGACTCGACGCTGCCGGGCTTCATCGGCATCGGCGTGACGATAGTGCTCGGCTCCCTGTACGTCCTCGCGCTGATGCCGTACGTGCGGGGCAAGAAGGTCCCGCCGAACGCGGACAAGGTGCTCGCCAAAGTCGACGAATGGCTGCGCGACTACCAGCCGGAGACGGTGCTCTACTTCTCCGGCTCCAAGGACTCCGTCTATCAGGTCAACATGTGGCTGGAGACCATGGAGCAGCTGGACTCCCGGCCGCTGATCATCCTGCGTGAGCGCGTCATCCTGCAGAACCTCGCGCCCACCACGGTCCCCGTCATCTGCGTGCCCGGAGGGGTGCACCTGATGAACATGGACCTGTCCTCGGTGCGCGTCGCGCTGTACGCGGCGAACGTCGGCAAGAACATCCACCTGCTGCGCGTGCCCACCATGAAGCACGTCTTCATCGGCCACGGCGACAGCGACAAGCTGGCGAGCGTCAACCCGTTCAGCAAGGCCTACGACGAGGTGTGGGTGGCGGGCCGGGCCGGCCGCGACCGCTACGCCATCGCCGACGTCGGTGTCCGCGACGAGGACATCGTCGAGGTGGGCCGCCCGCAGCTGGCGCCGATCCAGAACGGGCAGGGCGTGCCCGAGGACCGGATGGCGACCGTGCTCTACGCGCCCACCTGGGAGGGCTGGGACGGCAACCCGGGCAACACCTCGCTGATGCTGGCCGGCGAGAACATCGTGCAGAAGCTGCTGCAGGCCGACCCGCCGGTCCGCGTCCTCTACAAGCCGCACCCCTTCACCGGCACGGTCCTGCCCAAGGCGGGCGCCGCGCACCAGAAGGTCACCGCGCTGATCGAGAAGGCCGCCGCCGAGCGCGCCACGGACCCCCGCTTCCAGGCCGACGCGAGTGTGACGGCCGCGGCCAAGGCCGAGCTCGCCCGCATCGAGGCGCGGCTCGCCGCCCTGGTCGGCAGTGGCGGCGACAAGGGCGACGAGGCCGAGGCCTCTCGTGACGGTGTGGTCGACGTGGCCAAGCACGAGGAGATCGCCCGGCTGCGCGGCGAGTGGAACGACGCGTACTGGCGTGCCTTCCCGGTGTGGGAGCACCGGGTGGTCACGGGCGCCGAACCGCGGCTGTACGACTGCTTCAACGTCTCCGACGCGATGGTCTCCGACATCTCCAGCGTGGTCTCCGACTTCATCGCGAGCGGCAAGCCGTACGCGGTCACGGACTCCGCGGAGCTGGGTGTGGAGGAGTTCAAGCGGCAGAACACCGCGGTGCGGGCGGCCACGATCCTGTCCAACAAGGCCACCGAGCTGGGCGAGCTGCTGGACGCGGTCCGTGATCCGGCGGCCGACCTGCTGGCCGAGGACCGCGTGGAGCTCAAGCAGTACCTGCTCGGACCGGACGAGCCCACGTCCATCGAGCAGTTCAACACCGCGGTGGCCAACCTCGCGATCAAGGCCGAGGCACGCAACGTCGGCCAGGAGTCACGGGCGGCGGCCTCCGCGGCGGAGGCCGAGGCCACGACCAAGGCCTGACCTCCCCTTCGTAAAGAAAGGGCCCGGTTTTCGGGGGTGATCCCGAAAACCGGGCCCTTCCCGCGTATGTCCCAGTGCCGGAAGCAACTTTTGCCCCCGGTCGGCCGTCTAGGGGATTGCCCCTGAGCGGATTCGGGGGAAACGGACCGTTACTGGGGAAGAAGTGACCGTTGTGCAGCCTGATGTGACCGTTGTCATCGGGGCCTACGAGGCGATGCCGTACCTGGTCGACTGCCTGGCCTCCGTCGAGGCGCAGACGATCGGTCACGCGCGCATCGAGGTCATCGCGGTCGACGACGGCTCGGCGGACGGCACCGGCGAGTACCTGGAGGAGTTCGCCGCGCGCACGTCCCTCGACGTCACGGTGATCCGGCAGGACAACTCCGGCGGCCCCAGCGGCCCGCGCAACGTCGGTCTGGGCAAGGCGACCGGGCGGTACGTCTTCTTCCTGGACGCCGACGACCGGCTCGGCCCCGAGGCTCTGGAGCGGATGGTCGCGATGGCCGACCGCAACGGCACGGACGTCGTCCTCGGCCGGGTCGAGGGCGTCAACCGCAAGCCGCCGACGTCGATGTGGGGACAGAGCCTGGAGCGCACCGACGTCTTCTCCTCCAACATCAAGTTCACGCTGAGCGCGCAGAAGCTGTTCCGCCGCGCGTTCCTCGAACGGCACAGCATGCGCTTCGACGAGTCCCTGTGGACCGGCGAGGACGCCCTGTTCACCATGGAGGCCTATCTGCGGGCCGACGGCGTCTCCGTGATCGCCGACCACACCTGCTACTACCTGGTGGGCCGCGAGGACGGCAAGCACGTCACCAGGACCGGCAGCCACACCCTGCGCTTCGACTCCGCGCGCGCCCTGATGACCCTGATCGCCGACATGGTCCCGCCGGGCGCGAGACGCGACGCGCTGATGGTCCGCCCCTTCCTCGTCACCCTGCTCCCGCAGTTCGGCCCGAAGTTCCTCAAGGACGGCGAGGCGGTCCGCCAGGAGAAGCTGGAGCTGGCGAAGCCCCTGGTGGACGCCTACTGGACCGGCGAGGTGGCCCACCGCCTCCGGGTCCACGAACGTCTGCGGCTCCAGCTGGTGGCGATGGGCCGCCCGGACCTCCTGGTGGAGGTCCTGGAGTTCATGAGGGCGAAGAAGACCCCGCAGCCGGTGCTGGAGAAGGGCGGCCGCCGGGTGTATTTCGCCTACCCGTTCTTCCGCGATCGGTCGACGGGCCTGCCCGACTCCGTCTACCTGGCCGAGCCGCGCGAGGCCCGGGAGGTGCCGGGCTACCGGGAGGTCGGCGTCGACCAGTTGCTGCGGCGGGCGGTCCGCAAGGCGCGCCGGGTCCTCACTCCGGCAGCGTGAGCGTCCCCGAGGCGCACACCGTCTCCTCGTCCCGCCGCTGCCCCGGCAGCCTCCGCCTCCGGGCCACCGCGCTCAACGCCTGAACGGCCATGTCGAACCGTTCCTGCGAACTCGGCTCGTCCGGCCCCAGCAACCGCCGCTTCAGCGCGGCGCGAGCACCCACGAGTGCGTCCCGCTCCGGATGCCGTACCGCGTCCAGCAGCGCCGGCACCCCCGCCGCGTCCGGCGTCAGCACGGTCGCCGCCCCCGCCGTGGGGAAGGCCGCACGGAACGCGGTCTCGCTCAACCCGCTGGTGTTCGCGACCGCGTACGGCTTCCCGCTCGCCAGGAAGTCGCTGACCACGCTGGACACATCGCTGATCAGCAGGTCGGCCCGGTTGAAGCAGGCGTACAACGCGGGCCGGGCGTCGGTGACGACCTGGTGCTCCCACTCCGGCAGCGAGGCCCAGTACGCACGCTCCCAGGCCGCCGTCGCCCGGGCCACCGCCTCCGCGCGGCCCGGCTCCGGCGTGGACTGCAACAGCATGCGCTCGACCGAGTCCGCGGCGGTCCGGAAGGAGGCGAGGGTGAGCCGGTCCAACTCCTGTGCCCTGCGGGAGAGTTCACCGTCGTCGACGGGCCGCTCTCCGGCCCGCTCCCGGTTCGCCGCCCGGACCAGCTCACGGATCCTGAGGTCCGCCGCGCCCGCCCGCGCGTCCACCGACCCGGTCAGCGGATGCGGTTTGTACAGCAGCCGTACCCCCGGGTCCGCCAGCAGCGCCCGCACGAGGTTCTCGCCCGCCTCGATCACCGAGGTGTTCCCGGGGTTGCCGTCCCAGCCCTCCCAGGTCGGGGCGTACAGCACCGTCGTGTACGTCCCGGTCGGCGGTCCCTCGTAGGGCCGTACGGCGTCCAGCTGCGGGCGGCCGATCTCCACCACGTCCTTGTCCTCGACGCCGACCTGGGCCGCCGCGTACCGCTCGCGGGCCGCGGGACCGGCCACCCACACCTCGTCGTAGGCCTTCGCGTACGGGTTGCAGGAGGACAGCTTGTCGCTCTCGCCGTGGTTGACGAACGTGTGCTTGATCGTCGGGATGCGCAGGACCTGGGAGGTCTTGCCGGAGTTCGAGGGGTGGATGAGGACCTGGAGTGTGGACTGCTCCAGGCGCAGCAGCGTGGACACCTTCGGCAGGCAGATGATCGGCAGGTCGGTCGCGGCGATCTTCTGCATCATGAACCGCTCGCGCAGGACGACGACCGGCCTCCCGCCGAGCTTCGCGAGCGGCTCCAGCCACATGTTGGCCTGGTAGGCGGAGGAGACCCCGCCGGAGAAGTACAGGCCGACGGTCGGCCGGTACGCGGCGAGCCACGCGTCGAACCAGTCCAGCACCTCCTGCTCGCCCGCCGGACGCCGGCTCGGCAGCAGCCGTACGAGAAGGTCGTAGAGGCCCATGAGGGCGAGCCCCAGGGACATCGCGATGCCGAAGGCCGCGCACCGGGGCTCACCGGTGGCCGCCGTGGTCAGCAGGCCCGTCGTGGCGGGCAGGCCGTGGACCAGCAGCCGGGGGCCGGGGCGGCGCAGCAGGGCGGGCGGGGCCGGGGTCAGACGGAGCGCGGAGGCGTCGATGTTGCGGGTGACCACCGGGAGGGTCCGGGTGCGGCGGACCAGGACGGAGACCGCCTGGATCGCGCAGTGCAGCGCGTAGAAGGCGAGCAGACCGGCCACCAGCACCGTGTACGCCGTCTCCTCGGCCTCCGGGGTCAGCCGCAGCAGGCCGAGGACCAGCAGCAGGTCGCGCAGGACGTGCCGCACGGTGATGTCCGCGTGGGACTTGGCGAACAGGGACACCATGCCGCGCTGCCAGCGGTGCAGAACGCCCTCGACGGCCAGGGAGGCGGCCGTCGCGGCGAGCAGCAGCGGGACGTGCGGACGCAGCGCGGCGACGGCCTGGGCGACGACCGCGGCCGCCAGGACGGCGGCGACGAGCGCTCTCGTCGCGGTCTGCCGGCCCGGCAGCCGCAGCGCGGACCGGAGGCGGGGGAGGCGTTTTCGCACGGGGGACACTCCAGGGTCGTCGCGAGACGGACGCCCTGGTTAACGCGTGCCGACCTCCCGACGACACGCGCGTGTCCTCCGCCTTGCCGGGCGGGGAGGTGGTATGCGCGCAGGTGCCGTCAGGCGAGCGGGGCGAGAAGGTCCTCGGCGCGCTCCGCCGTCGAGCGGTCGGCCAGGTCGTTGACAGCCGCGTTGAACCGCTCCATCGAGGTCGGACGGTCCGGACCCAGCACGTACTCCTTGAGCGTGCGGCGCCGCGCGGCCATGGGGTCGTGCAGGGGTTCGCGGACCGAGCGCAGGATCTCCGGCAGCCGGGTGCAGGCCCGGTCGAGCAGATAGGCGCCGCCCGCGGTGGTGTAGGCGGCCCGGAACTCCTCGTCGGGCAGGTCCAGGGCGTTGGTCAGGACGTACGGCTTGAGGCTGGCCACGAAGTCGGCGACCACCGAGGAGACGTCGCTGACGAGGAGGTCCGCCTGGTTGAAGCACTCGTACAGGGTGGGGAGCTGGTCGAGGATCACGTGGTGCCGGGTGCCGCTCCGGCTCGCCCAGAAGATCCGGTGCCACTCGTCCCGCAGTTCCTGCCACTCGGCCGCGCCGTCCCCGTCCGGGACCCGCGCGTCCCGCAACTGCTGGGCGTCGTCGCCCTCGTGTCGGCCGGACATCTCGTCCAGACGGGCCCGGATCTCCTGGAGCCGGGCTCTCGCGGCCTCCGCGCCCTTTGCTGCTTTTGCGCCTTTGTCCTCGTCCTCCCGAAGCAGCTCCCTGATGGTCCGGTCCGCGGCGGCCGCCTCGGCCGAGCGCTTGCCGGTGAGGGGGTGCGGCTTGTAGATGATCCGCACGTTCTCCGCGAGGAGCCCCTCGATCAGCGGTACGCCCATCGGGATCAGGGAGGTGTGGCAGTCGTCGTCGCTCCAGCCCTCCCAGGTGGGCGCGTAGAGGACGACGGGCACCGGGCCGGGGACGTGCTCGGCGTGCGAGCGGACCGGGGCCAGCTGCGGACGGCCCACCTCGACGATGGCCTCGTCACTGATGGCGTGCCGGACCCTCTGGTAGCGGTCCCGACCCGCCTTTCCGGCCACCCAGATCTCGTCGTACACCTTGCTGACGCGGTTGCTGCTGGCGAGCTTGTCGCTGTCGCCATGGCCGATGAAGACGTGCTTGGCCTCGGCGACCCGCAGCATGTGGACGTTCTTGCCGGCGTTGCCGGGATAGAGCACGACCTGGACGCCGGACAGGTCCAGCTCCGCCAGGTCGTCGGCCTTGGGCACGCAGACCACGGGGACGCGGGTGCGGGCGAGGAAGCGGAACGAGGCCCGCTCGCGCAGGACGATCACCGGGCGCCGGTCGAGCTGCTCCAGCGTCTCGATCCACATGTTGACCTGGTACATGAAGTCCCGGGACACCGCGGCGAAGCTGAAGTACAGGGCCACCTCGGGCCGGTGTGCGGCCAGTTGACGGTTGACCTCGGCGATCACCGCGTCCCGGCCGGGCATCCGGCGGACCGCGCGGAACTGTCCCAGCAGGGCTGCCAGGGCGACCGAGGCGGCGCCGATCGTCAGCGCGTAGCCGGCGTAGGCCGCGTACCAGGTCCCGGTGGCCAGCGCGACGATCAGTCCCGCGTGGGCCGGCAGATCGAGGTGGAGCAGCTTGCGCAGGAAACGCCGGTAGAGCCAGGCGGGCGGGCGTTCGGGTATATCGATCCCGCTCATGTCGAGATTGCACACGACCACCGGCAGTACGCGCCGCCTGCGGATCGCGTGATGCAGCGCCGAATACATCATCACCAGCAGGAAATGGGCGCTGAGAACGGCGAGCCCGGTGATCAGCACCCCGTCCGGCGCGTCCGTCCGGTCGGCCAGGGCGAGCAGCATCACCGTCCGCACGGCGAACCGCATCGTGCGGCTGAGCTGCAGTGTCGCAAGGCGGCGGACGAATCCCGGGGCTCTGTTGTGCAGGGTCTCGTCCGCCAGATACGTCACGGCCCAGGCCGCCGTGAAGCCCCACAGGGACGGCAGCAGCGCCAGAACGGGAAGTGCCGCGAAACCCGCGGCGAAAAGGATCACCAGAAGAAGTTCGGTTTTCCCGCTGACGCGCAGGACGGCGCACAACCGACGGATCGTCATGGGCAGGGCTTTCTCGAGCTACGGCAATGACCTTGATGTCGGCCAGTTCGACACGAAGCGGAGGTGAATGGTTGTACATCTGTTCGTCGGAAAGAATTCACTTCCGATTAATAGGAGGGTGTAATTCCGCTTTTCTCGGAACGGGAACCGAACCGGCCCCCGAAGGCGTCCGGTACCGGGTCCGGGGATTGGACGGATGCGCGTCGCCGCGTCCCCTTCGCGTACATTGCGGGCGAGGTACCCACAGTGGCGCGAGGGGACAGGACACAAGGTGGCAGGGGCAAGGCAGGCCGTGGGCGAGGCCCGCAGGATCGTCGTCAAGGTCGGTTCCTCGTCGCTGACCACCGCCGCCGGCGGCCTCGACGCCGACCGGGTCGACGCGCTCGTCGACGTCCTCGCCAAGAGCCGCAGCGGAGGAGAGAAGGAGATCGTCCTCGTCTCCTCCGGAGCCATCGCCGCCGGACTCGCCCCGCTGGGGCTGCGCCGCCGCCCCCGGGACCTCGCCCGCCAGCAGGCCGCCGCCAGCGTCGGCCAGGGCCTGCTCGTCGCCCGCTACACAGCCTCCTTCGCCCGCTACGGCGTCCGCGTCGGACAGATCCTGCTGACCAGCGACGACATGAGCCGCCGCGCCCACCACCGCAACGCCTCCCGCACCCTCGACAAGCTGCTGGCGATGGGCGCCCTGCCGATCGTCAACGAGAACGACACCGTCGCCACCGACGAGATCCGCTTCGGCGACAACGACCGGCTGGCGGCCCTGGTGGCCCATCTGGTCCACGCCGACCTGCTCGTCCTGCTCTCCGACATCGACGGCGTCTACGACGGCGACCCGAGCAAGCCCGGGACCTCGCGGATAGCCGAAGTGCGCGGTCCCGAGGACCTGGCGGACGTCGAGATCGGCAGCGCCGGCAAGGCGGGCGTCGGCACCGGCGGCATGGTCACCAAGGTCGAGGCCGCCCGGATCGCGGCCGCCGCCGGCATCCCCGTGGTGCTGACCAGTGCGGTCCACGCGGCCGAGGCGCTGTCCGGCGGTGACACCGGCACCTACTTCCATCCCGCCGGCAAGCGCTCCGCCGACCGGCTGCTGTGGCTCCAGCACGCCTCCACCCCGCAGGGAGCGCTGATCCTGGACGACGGCGCGGTGAAGGCCGTCGTCGACCGCCGCACCTCGCTGCTGCCGGCCGGGATCGCCGCCGTCGAGGGCGAGTTCGTCGCGGGCGACCCGGTCGAACTGCGGGACGGCACCGGGCACGCCGTGGCCCGCGGGCTCGTCAACTTCGACGCCAAGGAGATCCCGCGGCTCATCGGCCACTCCACCCGGGAGCTGGCGCGCGAACTGGGGCCGGCCTACGAGCGGGAGGTCGTCCACCGGGACGATCTGGTGATCCTGCACCCCTGAGGGCCGCCCGGTGCCTCTCAGGGCCGGTGTGCCCGAAAACGGGGTGAACGCCCTGCCAAGAGCGTCGCCCTCAGGTGGACGTTCCGCAAAACCGCCCCGCGAGCCCTTGCGGCCTGCTCAACTTTGTCCCAGGGACAACAATCTCCCGACCCCGTGGGTCGACGTGTGCATGAAGGAGGCCGTCGTGAGACGAGTGCGCCCTGGGGCGGCCGCGTCCCGCGTTGGTGCGGCGGCTTCCCGCGGCGGGTCCGGTCCACCCGGAGGGACCGTGGCGCGGACGGCCGGTGGTGGTTCGGCCCCGGCCCTGGCCCCGTCCTCGACCCCGGTCCCGTCCTCGGCCGCGGACGAGGCCGGCGGCCCCGCCCCGCGGGCGGCCGGGTCCTCGGCCCGGGCGGCGGGCGAGGCGGGTGCGTCGGCCACGCGGGCGGCGGCGGAGGAGCGGGCCCTGACAAGTGTCGCGGCCGGTGAGGAGCGGGCCCTGACGAGCGTCGCGGCCGGCGACCGGTACCAGCGCGAGGAGCCCCAGGACCTGCCGCGTCTGTGGCACGTCACCCTCAGCGTCTCCGGCGACGAGGCCCCGCTGAAAGAGGTCCGGCGCGCCCTCGAACAGCTCGCCCACGACCACCCCTTCCTGCTGACCAGCCGCTACGCCAACGACCACGCGGAGATCCGCTACTGGGAGGAGGCCCGCGACCTGCACGACGCGGCCGCCGTCGCCCTGCGCCTGTGGGGCGAGCACCGGCAGACCGCGGGACTGCCGCCCTGGGAGATCGTCGGGCTGGAGGTCATCGACCGCCAGACCTACCACCAGCGCATCGCCGAGGGGTACGGCCCGCCTCCGGCCACGCCGGTCGGAGCCCACCCGTTCTGACGATCGCCCCTCGGGCGATGTCCCTTTGATCCCGTCTCGCGCTGTGGAACACGCGGTGGACGCCCCCTGTGGGCGCACTACCCTTCCGGTATGACCTCGCTCTCGCCGTACGACTCCATGACCCCGGTCGTCCAGGCCGCCTACCGGGCCAAGGCCGCCGCCGCCGACCTCGCCCCGCTGCCCAGGGCCGAGAAGGACGACGCGCTGCTCGCCATCGCGGACGCCCTGGAGGTCCGTACGAGCGAGATCGTCGAGGCCAACGCCAAGGACATCGCCAAGGCCCGCGAGGCCGGCACCAGCGAGTCGATCATCGACCGGCTGACCCTCACCCCGGAGCGGGTGCGCGCCATCGCCTCCGACGTACGGGACGTCGTGGCGCTGCCCGACCCGGTCGGTGAGGTCGTGCGCGGCTCGACCCTGCCGAACGGCATCGACCTGCGCCAGGTCCGCGTCCCGCTCGGTGTGGTCGGCATCATCTACGAGGCCCGCCCGAACGTCACGGTCGACGCCGCCGCCCTGTGCCTGAAGTCCGGCAACGCCGTCCTGCTGCGCGGCTCGGCCTCCGCGTACGAGTCGAACACCGCCCTCGTACGGGTCCTGCGCGACGCCGTGGGCGGCGCCGGACTGCCCGCCGACGCGATCCAGCTCGTGCCCGGCCAGTCCCGCGAGAGCGTGCAGGAGCTGATGCGCGCCCGCGGCCTGGTCGACGTACTCATCCCGCGCGGCGGCGCCTCGCTGATCCAGACCGTGGTGACGGAGTCGATCGTCCCCGTCATCGAGACCGGCACCGGCAACTGCCACGTCTACGTCGACGCCCAGGCCGACCTCGACATGGCGATCGACATCCTGATCAACTCCAAGGCCCAGCGGGTCAGCGTCTGCAACGCCGCCGAGACCCTCCTGGTCCACCAGGACATCGCCCCCGAGTTCCTGCCGCGCGCCCTGGACGCCCTCGCCGAGGCCGGCGTGACCGTCCACGCCGACCCGCGGGTGCTGGCGTACGCGAAGGACACCAAGGCGACCGTCGTCGAGGCCACCCTGGAGGACTGGGACACCGAGTACCTCTCCTACGACATCGCCGCCGCCGTCGTCGACTCCCTCGACAAGGCCGTCGAGCACATCCGGCTGTGGACCTCCGGTCACACCGAGGCCATCGTCACCACCTCCCAGCAGGCCGCCCGCCGCTTCACCCAGCTGGTCGACTCCACGACCGTCGCGGTCAACGCCTCCACCCGCTTCACCGACGGCGGCCAGTTCGGCTTCGGCGCGGAGATCGGGATCTCCACCCAGAAGCTGCACGCGCGGGGTCCGATGGGCCTGCCGGAGCTCACCAGCACGAAGTACATCGTCACCGGCGACGGTCACATCCGCCGCTGATCCGGGGCGCCAGGGGGCGCGCGGCCAGGGCATATGCATCCGGCAGGCGCCCCGGCTCGCTTCCGTGGCGGACGAGAGGTGTCTCACAGGGCGGATGAATTTCCCTACCGTCTGCCCAAATTGACCCCCCAGGTCTACTCTGGATTCGTGCCGGAGGACGTGGGGGGCACGCCGTTCCCTGACGGCTGGGAGCCCGACGACGACCACGACCGCGGGGTGTCGGACGAAGAGTTCGCCTCCGTGGTCTTCGACGAGGCCTTCGTACGGGCGGCCGTGGTGCACGAGCCGACCGCCGTCGAGCGCCTCCTGGCCGCGGCCCAGGCGAGAGCGGAGGCCTCCGAGGCCGAGGCCCGCCGCGCCCGCCCCAGAGCCGAGCGGTACGACGACGGCTACGGACCCAGCGGTTTCGGCCATGATCCCGAACTCGACGACCTGGACGACACCGAGATCCTCGAAGGCCGCTACGGCGCCCCCGGGACATACGGCAAACAGGTCCGCTGGCACCGTCCCGTCGCCTGGATGCTCGCCCTCGTGATGGGCATCGGCATGGTCGCGCTGGCCTTCACGGCGGTCTACCGGGGCTCCTCCTCCGGCAGCCGCGACCGGGTTCCGCCGCCCGCCTCGACCGGTCTGGAACAGGGGAGCACGGTGACGCCCTCCGCGTCCGCCGACTACTCCCAGCCAGCTGCCTCCGCGGTCCCGCGAACGCCCTGACGATCCTGGTGAGAACCTGTCAGAACTTGTCGCACAGCGGGGCGTTTACCTGAGCTTTCCGAGACCTACCCTGAAGATATGGGAGGGCCAGGAGAACCACCTGAGGGGACACCCGAGGGCGGCCCCGTGGGTGGTGAGGACGAGTACCGATCCGTCGTCTTCGACGAGTCGTTCGTCCGCGCTGCCCGCCTTCAGGAGTACTCCGCGCACGAGCGCATGTCCGACCACGCGCCCGCCGTCCGCCGCCGCCCGCCACTGCGCCGGGGACTGTCCCGGCAGGCGCTGATCCTGTTCCTGCTGATCGCCGTCGCCTTCGGCACCGCGATCTACATGGGTGTACGGCACCCCTACCCGAACGCCGCGATCCGGCAGCCCGTCGAACCCCTGCGGATGACCGTGATCCCGCTGGCCCCCGAGGGCAGGGTTCCGGGGCACGCCGACGCCGAGTACCTGTACGCGCACAGCCCCGCCGCCCAGTACCGCGTCGGCGCCGAGGGCATCCCGCTGCCCGCCTCCCGGCGCACCGCGCACTTCTCCGACAGCCAGGTCGTCTCCGCGCTGACCACCGCCAAGGACTACATCGTGCGGTCCTCGCTCGACCCGGACGTCCTCGCCGGCGGCCAGGTCCGCTCCGTGCGGGTGCTCCTGGACACGGACCAACTCGACCAGTTCGACCAGAGTTTCGCCCACCCCGCCGCCGACGGGCGGCACGCCCCGACCGGCTGGCTGGTGCGCTTCGACCCCGCCGAGGCGCGGCTGGCCGACGGCAGGATCCGGGTGCAGGGCAGTCTCCAGGCCGCCGAGACCGACTCGTCGACGCTGGAGGTCACCGCGGACCACACGTTCGTGTACGCGCTGCGGGCCGCCGGCGCGGGCGCGGTCGCCAAGGGGCAGGTGTCGCTGTTCACCGTCCGGCGTGAGCTGCACTTCCGCTTCGACCGGGACGACCTGCGGATGCACACGGCCCAGCTGGTCGTGTCGTACGTCCAGGCCGGCCCGCTGTCCTGCGCGGAGGACTCCACGAACCGGCTGCACCCGCTGCTGGCCGGGCAGACCGCGAAGGCCGGTGGACCGGCGGGGACCGATCCCTACGCGACCGGCAGTGCCACGGCGCTCTGCGGGTCGCTGGCCACCAGCGCGCAGCCGAAGGTGTGACCCGGGGGCAAGAGGCCGCACATCGACACAGCCCCGCGCCCCCTGGACGGAGTTTCAGCCCTCCTCGTTGTCCCGCGGGGTGTCCGTCGGGGGCTCGCCGTCCCGCGGTGCCGAGTTCGAGAAGCCGCCGAAGCCCCTGCGCACCCTGCCGCCCAGGTCGCCCGCCCCGCCCGCGATGTCGCTGACCAGCTTCATCAGGGGGTCCTTGGAGCTCTTGACGTTGGTCGCGTAGCTCGCCGCCGACTCGCGGAAGGAGTCGGTGACCGAGGTGTCCTTGTCCTCCGTGCGGCGCGGGTAGTGGCCGTCCATGATCCGCTGGTAGTCGCGGGACTCGGCCCACTTCTTCAGCTCGGCCGCCCGCACGGTGGTGAACGGGTGGGAGCGCGGCAGGACGTTAAGGATCTTCAGCACGGAGTCGCGCAGGTCGCCGCCGGCCTCGTACTCCTCGGCCTGCTTCAGGAACGCGTCCACGTTCATCTCGTGCAGATGGTGACCGCCGGCCAGCTTCATCAGGCCGCGCATCGAGGCCCGCAGGTCCTGGCCGACGAGGAGGCCCGCCCGGTCCGCCGACAGCTCCGACTTGCGGAACCACTCGCGCAGCGCGGTCACGATCGCCATGATCGCCAGATTGCCCAGCGGGATCCACGCCACCCTGAGGGCGAGGCTGGTCAGGAACAGCAGGATGGTCCGGTAGACCGAGTGGCCGGAGAGGGCGTGGCCCACCTCGTGGCCGACGACCGCCCGCATCTCCTCCTCGTCGAGCAGGTCGACCAGACCCGTGGTGACCACGATGATCGGCTCGTCCAGACCGATGCACATCGCGTTCGGCTGCGGGTCCTGGGTGACGTACATCGGCGGGACCTTCTCCAGGTCCAGGATGTAACAGGCGTCCCGCAGCATGTCGTTGAGGTACGCGAACTGCTGGTCGGACACGCGCACCGAGTCGGACAGGAACAGCAGCCTCAGGCTCCGCTCGGGGAGCAGGCCGCTGAGCGCCTTGAAGACCGTGTCGAATCCGCTCAGCTTGCGCAGCGCCACCAGGGCGGAGCGGTCGGCGGGGTGTTCGTACGCACGCGAGGAGATACCCGGGAAACGCCTGCGCTGCCTGCTCGGCACGTGCTCGTGTCCGTTGTTCTGATGGCCGTCGTCGGACATGTCTTCCCCCATGTGCGTCTTTGGCTGTGCCGTCTGCGGCTGTGCCTCCACGGCCGCTCTGATCCTTTGCGGACCCTTGTGCGGCCCTTTGCGCCCCCGAAGCAGAGCCCAGCCTAGGCGGAGATAGCGTGGACCGGCAGTACAGCGAAGGAGTCCACGTCATGGAGCACACCCGGGCCGCCTGGCTCACCGAGGCCGCTGGCGCCGCCGAGCAGCAAGGGTCCGGAAATCTGCTCCGGGTGGTACTGGTCGTGATGTTCCTGGGCTGTGCCTTCACCGCGTGGTTCGTGCTGCGGGGGTACAAGCGGAAGGACGACTGAGGAAGGGCGAAGGTTCCCCGGGTCCCGAGGGCGGCCTCCAATGGTGGAGTCGGCGTGAGGGCCCTCACCGCGCCCGCTTACGATGGGCCGACATCTTTATCCCGCCCACCGGATAGGTCCTGCCGAAGATGAGCTTCCACAGCACCGCTGCCCAGTTGGCCACCCTCGCCGCAGAGGGCGAGCACGGCGGCAACCACGAGAGCCTCGACCCCCTGGTGACCGGCGGCTCCGCATTCCTCATCCTGCTGCTCCTGCTGTGGATCACCACCCGTTTCAACCGCGACCGCTGAGGCGCCGAGTGCCCAAAGCGGGGCACTCCGGGCCGCCGCCGGCCGACGTCCTCAGGCCGGGCCGGTAGGGTCTGCACGCATGGGAGAGCAGGACATGCCTACCGGCCCGGGCAACAGCCCGTCGAACCCCGGCAAGCGCCGCATGGGCGTCATGGGCGGAACGTTCGACCCGATCCACCACGGACACCTCGTGGCGGCCAGCGAGGTCGCCGCGCAGTTCCACCTGGACGAGGTGGTGTTCGTACCGACGGGCCAGCCGTGGCAGAAGACCCACCGCAAGGTTTCCCCGGCCGAGGACCGCTATCTGATGACGGTCATCGCGACCGCCGAGAACCCGCAGTTCTCGGTCAGCCGCATCGACATCGACCGCGGCGGCGCGACCTACACCACGGACACCCTGCGCGACCTCAAGGCCCTCAACCCCGACACCGACCTCTTCTTCATCACGGGCGCGGACGCCCTCGGCCAGATCCTCACCTGGCGGGACGCGGAAGAGCTGTTCGCCCTCGCGCACTTCATCGGAGTCACCCGGCCCGGCCACACCCTGGCCGACCCCGGGCTCCCCGAGGGCGGCGTCTCGCTCGTGGAGGTCCCCGCCCTCGCCATCTCCTCCACCGACTGCCGGGCGAGAGTCGCCAAGGGCGACCCCGTCTGGTACCTGGTGCCGGACGGAGTCGTGCGATACATCGACAAGCGCGAGCTGTACCGCGGCGAGTGAGCCGAGAGGGGCACCGGTGAACGACCGATACGACGCGGGCTACGGCGACGACCAGGAGAACCAGTACGCACTCGTCGGCTACGACGACTACGGCCGGCCGGTGTACCAGCAGGTCCCGCCGCAACAGACCCCGCAACAGCAGGCTCAGCAGCAGTACGACCCCTACGCGCAGCAGGGCTACGGCTACGACCCGTACGCCACGGGCAGCCGGCAGGCCGCACCGTACGACACGGGCACCCAGAACCCCGCGTCCTACGACCCCTACGGCGCCGGCGACACCGGTCAGCAGGCGCCCGTGCCGCCGTACGACCCGTACGCCAACGGGGGCCCGCAGGGCGGCGGTGCGGCGACGGGGTACGACCCCTACGGCCGGGCCGCCGCGAGCGGCCAGCAGCCCCGCGTCGCCGAGCAGACCGCCTACATCCCGCAGCAGGGCGGGCCGGCCGGGGGGACACAGGCCGGGCAGGGGAACCGCGCCGGCTCTCCGACCGGTCAGGGCCACCGGGGCGCGGTCGACGAGGACCCTGCCCGCGCGGGTCGCCCCGGTGGCGGCCACGCCGGTGCGGAGGCCGCCGAGGGGGACGAACGGCAGTACCACACCGCGCAGTTCGCGTTCGTCGAGGAGCCCGACGGTGACTCCGAGGACGTCATCGACTGGCTCAACTTCACCGAGAACCGCACCGAGCGCCGCGAGGAGGCCAAGCGCCGCGCCCGCAGCCGGCTCGTCGCCCTGGTCGTCGTCCTCGCCCTGGTCGCGGTCGGCGGAGTCGGCTACCTCTGGTACGCCGGGAAGCTGCCCGGCCTCTCGGACACGGAGAGCAAGAAGGACACCACGATCGCGGCGAGCGCCCAGAACCGCGACGTGATCGTCGTCCATCTGCACAACACCGCGAAGGGCGGCACCTCCACGGCGCTGCTCGTCGACAACACCACCACCAAGCAGGGCACCACCGTCCTGATCCCCAACTCCCTCAACCTGACGGGCGACGACGGCTCCACGACGACCCTCGCCAAGTCCGTCGACGACGACGGCTCGTCCGGGACCGTCGACTCCCTCGACACCGTCCTCGGCACCGACATCGAGGGCACCTGGCGTCTGGACACGCCCTATCTGCAGAACCTGGTCGACCTCGTCGGCAACATCGACGTCGACACCAACGCCGCCGTGCCCGACCCGGCCGCCACGAAGAAGGGGCAGGCGCCCCTGGTGAGCAAGGGGAAGGACCAGACCCTCAGCGGCAAGATGGCCGTCGCCTACGCCACCTACCGTGCCTCCGGCGAGGCGCAGAACGCCCAGCTGGAGCGGTTCGGCCAGGTCCTCCAGGGCGTCCTGCGCAAGCTGTCCTCCGACCCGACGGCCGCGACCACCACCGTGCAGACCCTGGCCCAGATCCTCGACCCGTCCCTGACGGACAACGACCTCGGCACCTTCCTCGCCAAGCTCGCCGACCTCGCCAAGAGCGGTGACTACAAGACCGCGCTGCTGCCCGTCCAGCAGGACGGCACCCTGAGCGCGGCGGCCAGTGCGAGTGTCGTCAAGGACGTCCTCGGCGGCAAGGCGAAGAGCCCCGACAAGGACGCGGCCGTGAGCGTCTCGGTCCAGAACGCCACCGGTACCAGGGACAACACCGAGAAGGCCCGCGTCGTCCTCCTCAACGGCGGCTTCACCTTCGTCGACGGCGGCACACCCTCCTCGGCCCGGGCCACCTCCAAGGTCGTCTACGCCGACGCCGCCGACAAGGCGAACGCCACCGAGGTCGCCAAGACCCTGGGCCTGCCCACCAGCGCCGTCAGCAAGGGCACGATCGCCTCGAACGCGAACGTCTCCGTGCTCCTCGGCCAGGACTACAAGCCGGACTCCTCGTCCTAGGCCCTGCTCCGGGCCCCGAGTGCCACCCCACGTGCTGTCCAGCAGAACGTGGGGTGGCGTCGGCGGTCCGTGAGACCCTTGATGTCAATAGACCGCCGACCGAAAGCCTTGTAGTGACCGCGACTGACCGTTCTCTCGAGCTCGTCAACACCGCCGCGCAGGCGGCCGCCGACAAGCTCGCCCACGATGTGATCGCCTACGACGTCAGCGACGTCCTCTCGATCACCGACGCCTTCCTGCTGGCGTCCGCACCCAACGACCGCCAGGTCAAGTCCATCGTCGACGAGATCGAGGAGCGGCTCTCGAAGGAGCTCGGCGCCAAGCCGGTGCGCCGCGAGGGCGACCGCGAGGCGCGCTGGGTCCTGCTCGACTACGTGGACATCGTCGTCCACGTCCAGCACAGCGAGGAGCGGGTCTTCTACGCCCTGGAGCGGCTGTGGAAGGACTGCCCCGAGCTGGAGCTGCCGGCCGACGCCAAGGCGACCCGCGGCAAGGCGCAGGAGCACGCCGAGCTCCGGGCCGCGGAGGACGACGCCGAGTTCGGGGAGCCGCGTTGACCGCTCCCGCCGACCGCAAGGGCCGGGGCCGCCGCGTCATCCTGTGGCGGCACGGCCAGACCTCCTGGAACGTGGAGCGCCGCTTCCAGGGCACCACCGACGTCGAGCTCACCGAGACCGGCGTCGGCCAGGCCCGCCGCGCCGCCCGGCTGCTGGCCTCCCTGCAGCCCGACGCGATCGTCGCCTCCGACCTGCGCAGGGCCGCGAACACCGCCGCCGAGCTCGCCGCGCTCACCGGCCTGGACGTGGCCCACGACGAGGGCCTGCGCGAGACCTACGCGGGCGTCTGGCAGGGGCTGACGCACGAGGAGATCATCGCCCGGCACGGTGAGGAGTACGCCGCGTGGAAGCGCGGTGAGCCGGTCCGCCGCGGTGGCGGTGAACTGGAGACCGAGGTCGCCGACCGCGCCGCCCCCGTCGTGCTCCGGCACACCGAGAAGCTCCCCGAGGACGGCACGCTCGTCGTGGTCAGCCACGGCGGCACGATCCGCACCACCATCGGGCGGCTGCTCGGCCTGGACTCCCGGCACTGGGAGAGCCTTGGCGGCCTCTCCAACTGCTGCTGGTCCGTCCTCGGCCAGGGCGCCCGAGGCTGGCGCCTCCTGGAGCACAACGCCGGAACCCTCCCGGAGCCGGTGCTCGGCGACGACGACTGAGGGCGCCGGACCGGATTTCACTTTCCGGCAGGTCGCAGGCTAAAGTTCTTCTTGTTCGCCCCGCGGAGCGGGGGGAACGTCCGGGGCTATAGCTCAGTTGGTAGAGCGCCTGCATGGCATGCAGGAGGTCAGGAGTTCAATTCTCCTTAGCTCCACAGATCGACACTCTGCTGAGTCGTCAAAGATCGATGAGGATCCCGTCTCCTTCAGGAGGCGGGATTTTCTGTGTGTCCGCACCGGCGCGGCGGTGCCCCGCCGGCTCACCGGGGCACACTGTTCTTGAACCGACTTGAGTCACTGGGCCCTCTGAGGCGTATACCTCTGCGGAGGCGCTGTGGGCGTGCATGTTCGCGCTGGCCGGGACCGCCGCGGTGGGCGCCGTGTCCGGACTGGTACTCAGGCGTCGCTGACCGTATTGGTCCGGCCGTGGCAGAATCAAACGGCCGGAAGGGGGCGCGGCCCGACGGGAGGGAGTAGTGATGCCTGCGAGCATCCTCACGGAGGTCGGCCACCTCCGCGAAGCGGCGTCGACGAGGGACACGACGGTCCGCCTCATCTGCCCTTCCTGCGGTTCCGTCCACGTGGCCCAAGTACTCGGCGACAACGGCGGGGTCTCCTACGTGTGCACGGCCTGCGGCCACAGCTGGAGCTGATCGATGGGTGCACACAGGCGAAAATGCGACTGGTGCGGCAGTGGGACGCCGATCGTGCGGGACATGGAGCCGGTCAATCCCGACTACCAGTACTGGTGCGAGGAGTGCGCGCGGGCGCTGATCATAAAAGGCGACCCCATCGAGACGTACCGCGAACTGGAGGGTGAGCCGATCTACGGCCGTCTCCTCGAAGAACACTGCACGCTGAAGCGGTTCTACTCGTTCGTGACCGCGTGACGTCGTCCCTGCTGCCCGCAGGGAAACGATTTGGTGTTCCACCCGGTGGACCGTGTAATGTTGGCGTCGCCGCCAGGGAAACCGGGCGGAGCGCAGCACGGGGCTATAGCTCAGTTGGTAGAGCACCTGCATGGCATGCAGGGGGTCAGGAGTTCAAATCTCCTTAGCTCCACAGAGATCCCGCCAGATCATTCGATCCGGCGGGATTGTTGCGTTTCCAGGGGGAGTTGTTCGCATACGACGAAGGGGGCCGCCCGGGATCGGGCGGCCCCCTTCGTGACGTCGGCTCAGCGGCCCAGCGCACGCCTTCCACGGCCCTGGGAGAGGACCGGCAGGTTGCGGGCGGGACCCTTGTCGCGCGGGCTCTCCTCCTCCAGGCGCAGGGCGAGCGCGGGGCAGCGACGCACCGCGCGTAGAGCCTTCGCCTCGGCGTACCGCGGCACCTGGGCCTGGGCGACGGTCGGGAAGCCGTCGGCGCCGAGTTCGAAGACCTCGGGGAGGATGTCGGCGCACAGGCCGTGGCCCCGGCAGAGCGTCCAGTCGACGTAGATCTTCTGACGGCTGGGGCCGTTCTCCTCGGCCTCGGCGCCGCCCGGGATGCCCGTCGGCATCTTGCCGCCCTCGAAGAGCGGCAGAACGCCCTCCACGGGCCGTCCGCAGCCGTTGCCGAGGACATGGGCGGCCAGGTCGTCCGTGAACGCCTTGATGGTCGACTCCAGGAACATCGCGGAGCCGTCCGGGTGCGAGCACGCGCCGCGCCGCTTCACGTTCTTGGCGACCTGCTTGAGCGCCTCCAGGGCGGCCGGGCCGCCGCCGTTGAGGATGTCCTCCATGCCGCGCGCGGCGGCCGGCAGACCGAGGTAGCAGGGGCCGCACTGGCCCGCGCTCTCCTCGGCCAGCCACTGCGCCACCCGCAGCGACTCGCCCAGCGGGCAGGTCTCCTGAGTGATCGGCAGGATCGCGCCGGCGCCGAGCGCCCCGCCCACCGCGTCCAGGGAGTTGCGGGAGACGATCGCCTCGTTGACCGTCGCCGCGTCGATCCACTTGCCGTGGTAGCCGCCCGTCAGCACACCCTGCGGGACCGGCGGGGCGCCGGCCAACTGCAGGACGTAGCGCAGCGGTACGCCCGTCGGGACCTCGATCACCATGGGGCGCGCGACGGCGCCGGAGACCGTGAGCATGACGGTGCCCGGCTCGTCGTACAGACCGGTGTTGCCGTAGCGCTCAGGACCGATGCGCGCGGCGATCGCCAGCTGCGCGAAGGTCTCGGCGTTGGACAGCAGGGTCGGTGCGCCGCCGACGCCGTTCTGCGAGGCGCTGACCTTGCGGCCGGGCGGGATGGCCGGGCCGCCGTCGATGGAACGGATCAGCGAGGCCGCCGCTCCGGTGACCATGCGGACGGGATTGCGCTGCACGCGTGCGCGTAGCGCCGATCGGCGGCCGTTGCTGAGGCCGCGCTCGGCGAGGGCGGCCTCCATGGAGCGCTGCGTGGACTCCCGGGTGACCCCGATCACGAGCGTGCGGGCACCCAGGGCCTCGGCGGCCAGGAGAGCGCCGTCCAGGATGAGGTGCGGGGCCCGGTTGATGAGGACCGTGTCCTTGCGGCAGGCGGGTTCGTCCTCGCTGCCGTTGACGACGACGACCGGCCGCACACCGCGCTTGATCGCCGCTTCGGCGACCGAGCGCAGCTTCTTGTGGAAGGGGAAGCCGGCACCGCCGCGCCCCTTCAGGTTGATGGCTTCGGAGAGCTTCGCGAGTTGCTCGCCGCCCATGGGTTCGAGCGGCCCATGCACCTTCAGGTGCATGGGCAGGTCAAGTCGTTCGACAAGGTCGAAGCCCGACGTGAGTTGGGGAAGACCGACTACGCGGACTTCTGGTACGTCGGGCAGGGCCTCGTTCACCTATAGCCTCCGGAAGGCGTGTTCCAAGGTTCGCCCGATCCCGGTGAGTCGAAGTCGTACGACTGACCGGGCGCTGGATCAGTGGCGGGACCGCTGTTGTACGTGTCGTTCGGGTTGTACGTGCCGTACAGGGTGTTTGTCTCACCGGTGTCGCGTACATCACCTGAGAGGTAGCTGGCCGTGCCCGAATTACCGCCATAGGTCGGGATGTTGTAGCCCGTGTCCTGGAGCGGGTCGTAGGCGGAGGGGGGTGCTTCGCCGACCGGCGGCGGGGTGGGCACCGGCCAGCTGCCGGAGGTGCTGCCGCCGGGGTCCATGCGCGCGATGGGGTCGGTGGCGGCCTGCATGTCCATCGGCATGTCCATGCGGGCGGTCTGGCCGGTGTCGAAGGGCTGCTGTGCGCCCGGTGACATGGCGCGATAGGCGGCGGCGAAACCGCTGCCCGCGGGTTCCGGGGCCGGCGGGGCCTGGTAGGCGGGAATGGAGCCGGTCTGGGACAGGCCCTCGTAGCCCGGCAGGGAGGACTCCGAGCGCCGGCCGGCGGACTCGGGCGCCCTGCGGCTCTGGCGGCCCGGCGCGGCGCTCTCCGCGGCCCTCCTGGCCCGGCTGGCCTCCAGCTCCTCGCGGCCCGGTCGCTCCTCGGCGCCCAGGAGCATGGCGACCCGGTCGGTGACCTTGCGCTTGAACGGGCGCGGTGCCGAGCGCAGGGCGAGGGCCGCTATGACGCCGAGCACGCAGAGCGCGTACATGTAGGTGAAGATCGGGGCCTTCACCGCGCGGCCCGCGTACAGGCCGTGGATCAGCCCGGCGCACCACGCCGGGTAGGCCAGCATGTGCATCGCGCGCCAGCGGGCCGCGACCGGCGCCGGGGACGCGAACCGGTTGCGCAGGGCGCCGGTGATGCCGACGAAGATCATGAGCTGGCCGGCCAGGGTGCCGAGACCTATGAGGCCTCCGCTGCTGCTGAACCCGAGCCCGAACGGGATGAACGCGGCGATCCACGTGGTGTGGTCGAGGGTGAGTTTGATCCCGATGTGCAGGAGAAGGAACGCGATCGAGCCCACCGCGGTGATCCGGTGCACACCCTGGGCGACGATCCGTTGCCGGGTGTTGAGGATCAACCGGTCCTGCGCGACCAGCCCCCAGATCACGGAGCAGGTGAGCAGGACGAGCGTGACCACGCCCGCTCCGAAGTTGAGGAAGTCCTGGAGCCAGACACCTCCGTACACCACGACCAGAGGGATGGCCAGCAGGAAGACGGCCGTCGCCACCCCATAGGCCGACCGGCCCGTCCGGGGGAGCGTGTTGTTGCTACTGCGAGGGTTCATGGGGGCAACTCCGAGCGGTTCGGGAAGGCGGTCCCGCTGCCGCACTCTAAGTGGCGCCATACCGATGGGTACGACGTTTGAGTTATTGCGTTGTTATCAAACGGTCGTGGGGCTGTTGCGATGCCCTTTAGGAGCTGTTACGCGAAGTAATCATTGACCTTGGTTCAGTTCCTGTCGGTCGGACGTGGTCTCGACTGCGGTGGCGAGTGCGGCACCCGGTGCCAAAGAGGCATACGTAAGCTCGTCGCGGCTTGCTCAACGGCTGCGGTACTCTGACGCCATGCGTGCCGTACGCCTTCTGCTTAGCGAGCCGCGCTGATCAGTCCCGACCACCGGTGAAGACGTGGTCGGAATCGGCGCGGCGTCCCCTCCTGTGCGAGGGGTTTTTTCGTTTCCGGACGACACAGCCGCTGGCAGAGACGATCGATGGAGCTTTGAGGACCATGAGCGAGACGAACCCCGCAGCCCCCGCCGAGGTGGCCGCGCCGCACCGCTACACGGCCGCCGTCGCGGCCGAGATCGAGGCACGCTGGCAGGACTTCTGGGACGCCGACGGCACCTACGCGGCACCCAACCCCAAGGGTGACCTGGCGGGTGACCCCGAGCTGGTCGCCAAGCCCAAGAAGTTCATCATGGACATGTTCCCGTATCCCTCCGGTGCGGGCCTGCATGTCGGCCACCCGCTGGGCTACATCGCCACCGACGTCTTCGCCCGCTTCCAGCGGATGACCGGTCACAACGTCCTGCACACCCTGGGCTTCGACGCCTTCGGCCTGCCCGCCGAGCAGCACGCCGTGCAGACCGGCGAGCACCCCCGGGTCACCACCGAGGCCGCCATCAACAACATGAAGTCCCAGCTGCGCCGGCTGGGCCTGGGCCACGACAAGCGCCGGTCGTTCGCCACGATCGACCCGGACTACTACAAGTGGACCCAGTGGATCTTCCTGCAGATCTTCAACTCCTGGTACGACGACCAGGCGAAGAAGGCCCGCCCGATCTCCGAGCTGGTCGCCGCGTTCGAGTCCGGTGAGCGTGCGGTTCCCGGCGGCCGTTCCTGGGACGCCCTGTCCGCCGCCGAGCGTGCCGACGTGCTGGGCGAGTACCGCCTGGCGTACGCCTCCGAAGCGCCGGTCAACTGGTGCCCGGGCCTGGGCACCGTGCTGGCCAACGAGGAGGTCACCGCCGACGGCCGCTCCGAGCGCGGCAACTTCCCGGTCTTCAAGGCCAAGCTGCGCCAGTGGAACATGCGGATCACCGCGTACGCCGACCGTCTGCTGGACGACCTGAACGAGCTGGACTGGCCCGAGGCCATCAAGCTGCAGCAGCGCAACTGGATCGGCCGCTCCGAGGGCGCCCGCGTCGACTTCCCCGTGGACGGCGAGGCGATCACGGTCTTCACCACGCGCCAGGACACCCTGTTCGGCGCGACCTACATGGTGCTGGCCCCCGAACACCCGCTGGTCGAGAAGTTCACGCCGCAGGAATGGCCCGAGGGCACGCACGACGTGTGGACCGGCGGACACGCCACCCCGGCTGAGGCCGTCGCCGCCTACCGCGCCCAGGCCGCCTCCAAGTCGGACGTCGAGCGCCAGGCCGAGGCCAAGGACAAGACCGGCGTCTTCACCGGCGTGTTCGCGACCAACCCGGTCAACGGCGAGCAGATCCCCGTCTTCATCGCCGACTACGTCCTGATGGGCTACGGCACCGGCGCGATCATGGCCGTACCGGCGCACGACACGCGTGACTTCGCCTTCGCGCGCGCCTTCGAGCTGCCGATCCGCTGCGTGGTCGAGCCCAGCGACGACCGGGGCACCGACGCCTCGACGTGGGACGACGCCTTCTCCTCGTACGACGCCAAGATCGTGAACTCGCACGGCGAGGACGTCTCCCTGGACGGCCTGGGCGTCACCGAGGCCAAGGCGCGCATCACCGAGTGGCTGCAGAGCAAGGGCATCGGCGAGGGAACCGTCAACTTCCGGCTGCGGGACTGGCTGTTCAGCCGCCAGCGCTACTGGGGCGAGCCCTTCCCGATCGTCTACGACGAGGACGGCATCGCCCACTCGCTGCCCGAGTCGATGCTGCCGCTGGAGCTGCCCGAGGTCGAGGACTACTCGCCGCGCACCTTCGACCCGGACGACGCGGACACCGAGCCCGAGACGCCGCTGTCCCGCAACGAGGACTGGGTCAACGTCACGCTGGATCTGGGTGACGGCCGCGGTCCGCGCCGCTACCGCCGCGAGACCAACACCATGCCCAACTGGGCCGGTTCCTGCTGGTACGAACTGCGCTACCTGGACCCGCACAACAGCGAGCAGCTGGTCGACCCCGAGATCGAGCAGTACTGGATGGGCCCGCGCGCGGGACAGCCGCACGGCGGTGTCGACCTGTACGTCGGCGGCGCCGAGCACGCCGTGCTGCACCTGCTGTATGCGCGCTTCTGGTCCAAGGTCCTGTACGACCTGGGGCACGTCTCGTCGGCCGAGCCGTTCCACAAGCTGTACAACCAGGGCATGATCCAGGCCTTCGTCTACCGCGACAGCCGGGGCTTCCCGGTGCCTGCCACCGAGATCGAGGAGCGCGACGGCGCCTTCTTCCACAACGGCGAGCAGGTCAAGCGCGAGCTGGGCAAGATGGGCAAGTCCCTGAAGAACGCCGTCACCCCCGAGGCGATCTGCGAGGAGTACGGCGCCGACACCCTGCGCCTGTACGAGATGGCGATGGGCCCGCTGGACGTCTCCCGACCGTGGGACACGCGCGCGGTGGTCGGCCAGTACCGCCTGCTGCAGCGGCTGTGGCGCAACATCGTCGACGAGGCCACCGGCGAGGTGACCGTCGTCGACGCCGAGCCCGACGAGACCACGCTGCGCGCCCTGCACAAGGCGATCGACGGGGTGCGCCAGGACCTGGAGGGGCTGCGCTTCAACACGGCCATCGCCAAGGTCACGGAGCTGAACAACCACCTGACCAAGGCGGGCGGCCCGGTCGCGCGCCCGGTCGCCGAGGCGCTGGTCCTGCTGATCACGCCGCTGGCCCCGCACATCGCCGAGGAGCTGTGGCGCAAGCTGGGCCACACCGGCTCGGTCGTCCACCAGGACTTCCCGGTCGCCGACCCGCGGTACGTCGTGGACGAGACCGTGACCTGCGTGGTCCAGGTCAAGGGCAAGGTCAAGGCCCGCCTGGAGGTCTCGCCGGCCATCTCCGACGACGAGCTGGAGAAGGTCGCGCTGGCCGACGAGAAGGTCGTGGCGGCGCTGGACGGGGCGGGCATCCGCAAGGTGATCGTGCGGGCGCCGAAGCTGGTGAACATCGTTCCGGCGTAGTGCTTGTCCGGTGCCATGCGCCGGGTTTCGTCGCGGCCCCTAGGGGATGCGTGCGGGCAGGTTCGGGGTTCCTCCGGAACTCCGGGCCTGCCTGTTGCGTTTACCGTTGAAGAGCGGCGCGGGCAGTGCCGTGCCGGTCGGAGGAGGAGCGTTGTGGAAGCAGTGATCGCGATCGTGGCCCTGCTTTTCGTGCTCTTCGTGGCGCTCGGCGCCTACGCCACGGTGAAGGTGGTCGGCGCCGCCAAGCGCGGAGTGGACCGCACCATCACCCAGGCCCGGCGCACGGTCGAGGACCACACCCTGCGCGCCAAGTCGTTCGCCCAGCTCGGTCCGGCGGGTGAGCTGGCCCAGCTGCGGCTGAAGCTGCGCACCTCGATGCGGGCGACCCAGGACGTGCTCCACGCGAGCGCGGCGGGGGACGAGTCGCTCAAGGAGTCCCTCGGCCTCTTCCAGCGGCTCAGCGCGCACGGCCACGAGCTGGACGGCGAACTCAAGCGCCTGGAGTCCGAGCCCGACCGGGCGAAGCTGGCCGAGCGTCTGCCGGACCTGCGGGAGCGCACCGAGCGCATCACACAGTCGGCCGACTCCCTGCGCTGGGCGGCACGCGAGCGCGCCCACCGCTTCGCCGGCGACGACCTGGACACCCTGAGCGCGCAGATCGACATCGAGTCGGGCGCCCTGCGGCACTGGACGAAGACCGAGCCCGCCGCGACACCGCCCCCGTGGCCCGAGGCCCCCGCGGCCGACGCCGGTCCCGGGCAGCAGACCTGGCCCGAGACGCCCCGCTCCCGCACCGCCGAGGAAGCGACGCGGCCCGCCATCACCCCTCCGGGCCCTCGACCCGCCTATCCCTGGCAGAAGAAACCCCGTCCCGAGAGCACCACTTGATCCGCACACGGCAGCCCCGGGTGTCAGGGGCCGGGCTGCCACCCGGACGCTACGGCAGGTAACCTCCAGCTCATGTCCCGCCATGTCGCGATCGTCACGGATTCAACGGCCTACCTGCCGCAGGGGACGATGGAGCGGCACGGCATCACAGCGGTACCCCTGACCGTGGTCCTCGGTGACCGCGCGCTGGAGGAGGGCACCGAGATCACCGCCCGGTCGCTGGCCCAGGCACTCCAGAAGCGACGCCCCGTCACCACCTCGCGACCCAGCCCGCAGACCTTCGCGGAGCACTACCGCAAGGTCGCCGAGTCCGGCGCGACCGGCATCGTGTCGCTGCATCTGTCCGCCGAGCTCTCCGGCACCTACGACGCTGCGGTCCTGGCGGCGCGGGAGTCGCCGGTGCCGGTGCGCGTCGTCGACACCGGCATGATCGCCATGGCTCTCGGGTTCTGTGCGCTCGCCGCCGCCGAGACCGCGGAGACGGGCGGCACGATGGACGAGGCCGTCACGGCCGCGGAGAAGCGGGCCGCGGGCACGTCCGCCTACTTCTACGTCGACACCCTCGACTATCTGCGCCGCGGAGGCCGGATCGGGGCCGCGCAGGCCCTCCTCGGTTCGGCGCTCGCCGTCAAGCCCTTGCTGAAGCTCGCCGGCGGGCGGATCGAGCCCCTGGAGAAGGTGCGGACGGCGTCCAAGGCCATCGCCCGTCTGGAGGAGATCGCCGCGGACCGGGCCGGCAGTGCGCCGGTCGACATCGCCGTCCACCATCTGTCGGCCCCGGACCGGGCGTCGGCCCTCGCGGACCGTCTGCGGGCGCGGGTGACGGGACTTGCCGACCTGCATGTGAGCGAGGTGGGGGCGGTGATCGGGGCGCACACGGGGCCGGGGCTGCTGGGAGTCGTGGTCTCGCCGCGGTGAGGGAGTCGCACGGGATGCCTGAGTCACTCGTCCGGGTGGCGGGGTTTTCCACAACCGGTGGGTAATCCCCGGGAATTGACCAAGATCATCGCGAGAGGGCGGACGTGGCCGATCCTCGGCGCATGGCACTTCGATCACGCTCACATGCAGCGACGGCGACCAGCGGGCCGGGCCGCGGCCCTCATTCCGACGGACGCTCCCGGCACCGCCGACCGACCGCCACCCGGGGCCGGGGCCGGCATCGGCATGCCGCCTCGGCGGACGAACTCCAGAGGCGGGCGGAGGTGCTCTTCGCCCAACGGGCGGGGGAGCGGAGGGACTCGGGGAAGGGACCGCCGTCGGGTCGGCCGGGCGTGGACGACGGGGAGGTGGAGGTCGGTCCGGAGCGCCTGGAGGCCGCCGGGGCCGTCGACGTCGCCGGGGCCGTCGACGTCGCCGGGTCCGTGGACGTGGCTGAGGCCGGGTCGTCCGCATCGGCCGGGTACGTGGAGAGGGCTCCTCGGTGGGCGGGCGCTGCGGAGGACGGCCTGGGGGATGGTGGTTCTGCGCAGGGGGCCCGGTGGGACGGGGCGCTTGCGGAGAGGGTCCGGTCTGGTCGTGGTCCTGTCGAGGACGTCAGGCGGGGCGGTGGTGCTGCCGAGGATGCCTGGCGGAGTGATGGTGCTGCCGAGAACGGCCGGCGGAGTGGTGGTGCTGCCGAGAACGGCCGGCGGAGTGGTGGTGCTGTCGAGGAGGTCCGGCGGGACGGTGGGTCGCCGCAGGGGGCCCGGTGGGACCGCGGTTCCGTGGAGGGGGTTCGGCCTGACGACGGTCCTCGGGAAGGGGATTGGCTGGAGGCCGACAGCAGTAGTGGCGGCCGGCGGGACACCGATGCCGGGAGCGGGGACTGGCGGGAACGGGCCGGGCTGGCTCTGCGGGAGCGGATGCCGGTGTGGCTGCAGACGCGATACGGGCTGGAGCGGCGGAGCGTGGTCGCGCTCTCGGTACTGCTCGTCGTGGCCGCGGTGTTCGCCCTCCAGCACTTCTGGACGGGCCGGACACAGTCCGTCCAGGCGCCCGAAGTGGTGCGCGCGGCGGCCCCGTTCGGGGAGAGCGGTACGGAGAGCGGGCAGACCGGCGTCAGGGGACAGCGAGCTGCGGCCGAGGCGGCCGTCCCGGGCGGGGTCTCGAACACGGCGGGTGCGCCCGGAGCCCAGATCGTCGTGGACGTCGGCGGCAAGGTCCGTGAGCCTGGGATCCAGCGGTTGCCGGCCGGTTCGAGGGTCGCCGACGCGTTGAAGGCGGCCGGTGGCGTGCGCCCGGGCACGAACACCGACACGCTCAACCGCGCGCGGTTCCTCGTGGACGGCGAGCAGGTGGTCGTCGGCGGCCCGCCCGCACCCGCACCCGCGCCGGGCACGGGCGGTTCCGTCACCGGCGGTCCCGCCGGTACGGCGGCGGCTCCCGTCTCCCTGAACACGGCCACCGTGGACCAGCTGGACACCCTGCCCGGCGTCGGCCCCGTGCTGGCCCAGCACATCGTCGACTACCGCACCCGTCACGGCGGCTTCCGCTCGGTCGACGAACTGCGTGAGGTCAACGGCATCGGCGACCGTCGCTTCGCCGATCTGCGGAATCTCGTACGGCCATGAGGGACGACTCGCAGGCGCGCCGGAGGCATGAGGACGAGGCGCGGGCACGGGCAGGGGCACCGGCACGGGCCACGGTGCACGCCGCCTCAGGGAAGCGGCTCGGGGACGCTCACCCGCGGCAGGAAGGGCCTACGGATCTGCGGCTGGTACCGGCGGCGCTCGCGGCCTGGGGCACGGCCGCCGTGACCCTGGACGCGTCCCCGGGGTGGGTCACGGGGGTGGTCGCGGGCTGCCTGGTCCTCGCCTGCGTGCTGTTGGCGGGAGGGTGGCGCGGGGTGCGGGGTCGCCGTGGGGGCGGCCGGGTGCCGGTCGCCGCCGTGCTGCTCTGTGTCGCGGCGGCCGCCGCGTCCGCCGGGCTGCACGGAGCCGATCTGCGGCGGGGACCGGTGCCCGCGCTGGCCCGGCAGTACGCCACCGTGACCGCCGAGGTCCAGGTGACCTCCGACCCCCGGCTGACCCGCCCCCGGATCACGGGGGATCACGCCGCCCCGACGGCGGTCGTCATCGGCGCCGAGGTCCGGCGGGTGGAGACGGCGGACGGGAGGGTGGTGGCGACACGGGCGCCGGTGCTGTTGATCGTCGACGCCCGCGCGGGGGCCGGCTCGGGCACCCAGGTGGGGGCCGCAGGTCGTCCCGGGAGCGGCGGGGTGACGTCCGGCCCGACGCCCGCCGTGGAAGGTCCCGCTCGATCGCCCTGGCTCGGGTTGTTGCCGTCCACGCGGGTGCGGGTCACCGCGCGTGCCGCGCCGGCGCTGATGGGGGGTGACCGGGTCGCGGCCGTACTGCGGGTGCGGGACCGGGGAGGGCCCGAGGTCGTGGGGGAGGCGTCGGGGACGCAGCGGTTCGCGGGGCGGTTGCGGGCAGGGTTGCGGGAGGCCACCGACGGGTTGCCGGCGGATGCCCGGGCCCTGCTGCCGGGGCTGGTGGTCGGTGACACCGCGCGGATCACACCCGAGTTGGACGAGGCCTTCAAGGAGACCGACCTCGCGCACACGCTCGCCGTCTCCGGCAGCAACCTCACGATCCTGCTCGCCCTGCTCATCGGACCGCCCGGACTCGCCCAACTCGTCGAGCGACGGGGACTGGCGCCCCGCCTCGGAGTGTCGCTGCGGGCGACCGCACTGCTCGGCGGCGGGCTCACACTGGGATTCGTCGTGGTGTGCCGACCGGACCCGAGCGTGCTGCGAGCCGCGGCCTGCGGGGCCGTCGCACTGCTCGCCCTCGCGACGGGACGCCGCAGATCCCTGATCCCGGCGCTGGCGACGGCCGTACTGCTGCTGGTGCTGTACGACCCGTGGCTGGCCCGCAGTTACGGCTTCCTGCTCTCCGTGCTGGCCACCGGGGCCCTGCTGACGCTCGCGCCGCGCTGGAGCCTGGCGTTGCGCCGACGCCGGGTGCCGCCGCGGTTGGCGGAGGCGTTGGCCGCCGCTGCCGCCGCGCAGGCCCTGTGCGCGCCGGTGGTCGCCGTGCTGTCGGCACGGGTGAGCCTGGTGGCGGTGCCGTGCAATCTGCTCGTGGAGTTCGCGGTCGCCCCGGCCACGGTGCTGGGCTTCGCGGCGCTGGCGACGGCGCCCGTGGCGATGCCGATGGCCAAGGCGCTGGCCTGGTGCGCGAGTTGGCCCGCCGGGTGGATCGCGGACGTCGCCAGGACCGGGGCGTCGTTGCCCGGCGGGGGAGTGGACTGGCCGGGCAGCTGGACGGGGGCGGGGCTGCTCGCTCTCCTGACCGGGATCCTGCTGCTCGTCGGGCGGCGGTTGCTGAGGCATCCCTGGTGGTGTGCCGGCTGCGCGATGGTGTTCGTGCTGGCGGTCGTGCAGCCGCCACCGCTGGCCCGGGTGATCACGGGGTGGCCACCGCCGGGCTGGCGGCTGGCGATGTGCGACGTCGGCCAGGGCGACGCGATGGTGCTGGCGGCCGGTGAGGCCACGGGCGTGGTCGTGGACGCCGGACCCGATCCGGCGCTCGTCGACGGCTGTCTGCGCACCCTCGGTATCACCAAGGTGCCGCTCGTGGTGCTGACCCACTTCCACGCCGACCATGTGGCGGGGCTGGCCGGGGTGCTGCGGGGCCGCTCGGTGGGGGCGATCGAGACGACGGGTCTGGAGGAACCGGTGGACCAGGCCGAGTCCGTACTCCGGGAAGCGGCGGCCCGGCGCATTCCGGTGACGCGTGCCGTGGCCGGGGAGGAACGGCGTACGGGTGCACTGACCTGGCAGGTGCTGTGGCCGCCGGCGGATCCGGCGGCGCCGGCGTCGGACGGGCCCAACGACGCCAGTGTCACGCTGCTCGTACGGTCGGCCGGGCTGCGCTTCCTCCTGCTCGGGGACCTGGAACCCCCTGCCCAGCAGGAGCTGTTGAGATCACCTGCGGGTGCGCGGCTGGCCGGGGTGGACGTCCTCAAGGTCGCTCACCATGGTTCGGCCTACCAGGACCCGGAGCTGATACGCAGGGCCGCCCCGCGGCTCGCGCTCATCTCCGTCGGCGCCGACAACTCCTACGGCCACCCGGCTCCCGGGACGGTCGCCGCACTGCGGGCCGGGGGAGCGGTGGTGCTGCGCACGGACCGGGACGGGGCGCTGGCGGTCGCCGGGAGGGGCGGCGGAAACGGTGCCGGCGCGGACGGCCATGGCACCGGGAGTGGCGCGGGCGGTGGGGAGCTGTGGGTGGCGCGAGACTGGAGGAATGAATCCCACACAGGTTGACGCATATCTCCGCCGCCTGGGAGTCCAGCACCCGGCGTGGCCCACGGTGGAGGTCCTGCGGGAACTGCATCTGCGCCATCTGCAGACCGTGCCCTTCGAGAACCTGTCGGTGCACCTCGGCGAGGAGATCGTGCTGGAGGAGGAGCGCCTGGTGGAGAAGGTGGTGGGCGCCAGGAGGGGAGGGTTCTGCTACGAACTGAACGGGGCGTTCGGGGCGTTGCTGGCCGCACTCGGCTTCGACGTCACGCTGCTCGCGGGCAGGGTGTACGGGGAGGAGGGGCGGCTCGGGATCCCGTACGACCATCTCGCGCTGCGGGTACGGACGGTGGACGGGGGCGAGTGGCTGGCCGACGTCGGGTTCGGGGCGCACAGTCACTACCCGTTGGCGTTCGGGGGGCGGGGTGAGCAGGAGGACCCCGGGGGCACCTTCCGGATCGTCGAGGCGGGACCCGACGCGGCGGGGGTGCGGAGCGGGGACGGTGCGGTGAAGAAGGGAGGGGGTGACGCCGTGGATCTGGATGTCGTCGTGGGCGGCAGGAGTCAGTACCGGCTGGAGGTGCGGCCCCGGGTGCTCGGTGACTTCGTGGCCGGGGCCTGGTGGCACAGCACCTCGCCGGCCTCGCACTTCACGCAGTCCCTGGTGTGTTCCAGGGTGACGGAGGACGGCGGGCGGATCACGCTCAGCGGACGCGTCTTCAAGACGACGGCTGCCGACGGCGCGCGGGAGGAACGGGAGTTGGAGACGGACGAGGAGGTTCTGGAGGTGTACCGGGAGAGGTTCGGTATGGAGCTCGGCCGGGTGCCGACTGTGCGGAAGGCCGGCCGTCACGGTTGATCCGGTGCGGTTTCCGAGCCGGGTGGCAGGCGAGGATTCCGGGCTTGGGCGCGGTGCCTGGAAAATGGTGCCGTGAGCGATGTGAGACATGTGCTGGTGCTGCCCGATCGGGATGCCGCGGAGGAGGTCGTCGAGGCGCTCTCGGAGCGGTTCGGGGTGGATGAGGAGCCGCAGCTCGTTCGGGACGCGTTGGCGGGGGAGGACGACGCGGAGGACGCGCAGTGGCTGGTGGTGCTGCGGGATGCGGCGGGGCGGTTGGATCCCGGGGAGCTGGAGGAGTTCGTGGGGGAGTGGGACGGGTGGCGGGAGGAGCCGTGATGCGACGGCTCGACGGTTCGGCGGCTCGACGGTTCTCGGCGGCTCGGCGGCTTGAGTCGGGGTGAAGGGGAGCTGGTCCTCAGCCGCCCCCGCGATGTGAGCACACCCGCCCCAGGTCTCGGGGACCGCGCGGCCGGTCTCACCGGTGGCCGCGGGCGCGGCGCTGTCAGTGCCCCGTGCCATGCTGTACGCGATGGCCAAGAAGACTGCTCATGACGACCTCCTCGCCCCTGTGACCCTTGCCGTGGGGCAGGAGGAGCTGCTGCTCGACCGGGCTGTGCAGGAGGTGGTCGCCGCCGCTCGGGCCGCTGACGCGGACACGGACGTGCGGGATCTGACGTCGGACCAGTTGCAGCCGGGGACCCTTGCCGAGTTGACCAGTCCGTCGTTGTTCGCGGAGCGCAAGGTCGTGGTCGTGCGCAACGCGCAGGATCTGTCCGCCGACACCGTCAAGGACGTGAAGGCGTATCTCGGGGCGCCCGCCGAGGAGATCACCCTCGTCTTGCTGCACGCGGGGGCGGCGAAGGGCAAGGCGCTGCTCGACGCCGCGCGGAAGGCGGGGGCGCGCGAGGTCGCCTGCCCGAAGATGACCAAGCCGGCGGACCGGCTGGCCTTCGTGCGGCAGGAGTTCCGGGCGACCGGGCGGTCCGCCACGCCGGAGGCGTGTCAGGCGCTGGTCGACGCGATCGGGAGCGACCTGCGGGAGCTGGCGTCCGCCGTGTCGCAGCTGGTCGCCGATGTCGAGGGGACGATCGACGAGGCCGTCGTGGGGCGGTACTACACCGGGCGGGCCGAGGCTTCCAGCTTCACCGTCGCCGACAGGGCCGTGGAGGGGCGGGCCGCGGAGGCGTTGGAGGCGTTGCGGTGGTCGTTGGCGACCGGGGTCGCGCCGGTCATGATCACCAGTGCGCTGGCGCAAGGCGTGCGGGCCATCGGGAAGCTGTCGTCGGCTCGGGGCGGGCGGCCCGCCGATCTCGCGCGTGAGCTGGGGATGCCACCGTGGAAGATCGATCGGGTGCGGCAGCAGATGCGGGGATGGACGCCGGACGGTGTCGCTGACGCGCTGCGGGCCGTGGCCGAGGCGGACGCCGGAGTGAAGGGCGGAGGGGACGATCCCGCGTACGCCCTGGAGAAGGCCGTTGTGGCGATCGCTCGGGCGGCCCGGTCCCGGGGGCGGGGCTAGCGGCGCGAGCCGGTGGCGGACGGCCTCTCGGCATGGGGGGCCGCGCCCCCTCGGGCGCGGAAGTGGCTCCCCCTGCTCCCCGGGAGGACAATTGTTCCTGTCAGCCGAACATCGCCGGACAGCGGAGAGGTGGCGGTCGTCATGGCTGAACATCCGCACGCAGTGCTGATTCGTAAGGGGTTCGAGGCTTTCAGCCGTGGGGACATGGACACCCTGCGGGAGCTGATCGCGAAGGATGCCACGCATCACGTGCCGGGTAGCCATCCGCTCTCGGGTGACTTCAAGGGGCAGGACGCGATCATCGACATGTATCAGAAGCTCGGTGAGGAGACCGCCGGGTCGATGCGTCTGGAGATGCTCGGGATCGCCGTGGACGGGCGAGGCCACGCCGTCGGGATGTGCCGGGTCACGGCCGAGCGGCGGGGCAAGCACCTGGACGACACCGGATGCATCGTCTTCCGCATTGTCGGGGACAAGGTCACCGACCTCGACGAGTGCCTTGAGGACATCGACAAGAGCGATGAGTTCTGGGCGGAGTGAGCCCACCGACACGCAGGTCGCATGACGAAGACCCCGGTCGTCCCGCCCTGGGGAAGGGCGAGCGCACCGGGGTCCTCGGTTCGAGCTGTCTGTCGGAGCCACGCCCGCGTGGCGAACGCAGGCCGCGCGTGGCTCCTGGGTGCCGGTCGGGAGCGGATGAGAGAGGGCCCGCTCTGGGTCCTTCCGGCGGTTCGGCCCCGTGGAACGGGACCGGTCAGATCAGAGAAAGTAAGGCTTAGAGGCCCGCGACCTTCGAAGCAAGCGCCGACTTCTTGTTGGCGGCCTGGTTCTTGTGGATGACGCCCTTGGAGACGGCCTTGTCGAGCGCGCGCGCAGCAGCGCGCTGGTACTCGGTGGCCTTCTCGACGTCACCCGCGGCAGCGGCCTCACGGGCCTTGCGGATCGCGGTCTTCAGGGAGGACTTGACGGCCTTGTTGCGCAGCCGGGCCTTCTCGTTGGTCTTGATCCGCTTGATCTGGGACTTGATGTTCGCCACGAATGAGCCTCTACAGGTTCAGGCACGGAGCCAGGAGGATTCCGAGCAGAAGAGCAAGGAAGACCCAGGTTCCGTACCAGGTGATTTCTTGGAGTTGTGCCTCGCGCTGAGAGGGCATGAGACACAGCCACCCAGACTACCAGCGGCCCCGCGAGTGGCCCAAACCGGTCGCCGGTCCCCGCCCGTGGGACCATGGAGGCTACGTATCGATCCGACCCGAGACCGCAGACACTGCGGACGCCTCAAGAATCAGGACCCTGCGTGCCCGCGATCCCCAGCCACGTGCCCGAGCCGAGCCGTACCGACCCGGCTCTGATCCGCAACTTCTGCATCATCGCGCACATCGACCACGGCAAGTCCACGCTCGCCGACCGGATGCTCCAGCTGACCGGCGTGGTCGAGCAGCGCCAGATGCGTGCTCAGTACCTCGACCGCATGGACATCGAGCGTGAGCGCGGAATCACGATCAAGTCGCAGGCCGTGCGGCTGCCCTGGGCCCCGAACACGGGCCCCGACCAGGGCAGCACGCACATCCTCAACATGATCGACACTCCGGGGCACGTCGACTTCACCTACGAGGTCTCGCGGTCGCTCGCCGCCTGCGAGGGGACCGTCCTCCTCGTCGACGCCGCCCAGGGCATCGAGGCCCAGACCCTCGCCAACCTCTACCTGGCGATGGAGAACGACCTCAAGATCATCCCCGTACTGAACAAGATCGACCTGCCGGCCGCCCAGCCGGAGAAGTTCTCCGAGGAGCTCGCCAACCTCATCGGTTGCGACCCCGAGGACGTCCTCAAGGTCTCCGCCAAGACCGGTGTCGGCGTCGACGCCCTGCTCGACAGGGTCGTACGGGAGATTCCGGCGCCCGTCGGCGTCGCGGACGCCCCGGCCCGCGCGATGATCTTCGACTCGGTGTACGACTCCTACCGCGGTGTCGTGACGTACGTCCGTGTCATCGACGGCCAGCTCAGCAAGCGCGAGCGCATCAAGATGATGTCGACCGGCGCCACGCACGAGCTGCTGGAGATCGGGACGAACTCGCCGGAGATGCTGTCCGCCGACGGCCTCGGGGTCGGCGAGGTGGGCTATCTGATCACCGGTGTGAAGGACGTCCGCCAGTCCAAGGTCGGTGACACCGTCACCAGCCAGCAGAAGGGGGCCACGGAGGCGCTCGGGGGGTACAAGGACCCGAAGCCCATGGTCTTCTCCGGTCTGTATCCGCTGGACGGCTCCGACTACCCGGAGCTGCGCGAGGCCCTCGACAAGCTCCAGCTCAACGACGCCGCGCTGGTCTACGAGCCGGAGACGTCCGCCGCGCTGGGCTTCGGTTTCCGTGTCGGCTTCCTGGGGCTGCTGCACCTCGACGTGATCCGCGAGCGGCTGGAGCGCGAGTTCGGGCTCGACCTCATCGCCACCGCGCCCAACGTGGTCTACCGGGTCCTGATGGAGGACGGCAGCGAGCACGTCGTCACCAACCCGAGCGAGTTCCCCGAGGGCAAGATCAACGAGGTGTACGAGCCCGTCGTACGCGCCACGATCCTCGCGCCCACCGAGTTCATCGGCTCGATCATGGAGCTGTGCCAGACCCGGCGCGGCACCCTGCTCGGCATGGACTACCTCTCCGAGGACCGGGTCGAGATCCGCTACACGCTCCCCCTCGCGGAGATCGTCTTCGACTTCTTCGACCAGCTGAAGTCGAAGACGCGCGGCTACGCCTCGCTGGACTACGAGCCCACCGGCGAGCAGACCTCCAGCCTGGTCAAGGTCGACATCCTGCTGCACGGCGACAAGGTGGACGCGTTCTCCGCGATCACCCACAAGGACGCGGCCTACGCCTACGGGGTGCGGCTCGTCGCCAAGCTGCGCGAGCTCATCCCGCGGCAGGCCTTCGAGGTGCCCATCCAGGCCGCCATCGGCTCCCGGGTCATCGCCCGCGAGACCATCCGCGCCATCCGCAAGGACGTCCTCGCCAAGTGCTACGGCGGTGACATCTCCCGTAAGCGGAAGCTGCTGGAGAAGCAGAAGGAAGGCAAGAAGCGGATGAAGATGGTGGGTTCCGTGGAGGTTCCGCAGGAGGCCTTCATCGCGGTGCTCTCCAGCGATGACAGCGCGGGGTCGGGCAAGGGCAAGAAGTAACCGGGGGTTACACCCGGTTACCCGTCGAATCGGATGGAAAGGGGTCCGTCGTGCGAAAGTGCGGCGGGCCCCTACGCGTGCGTAACGTCGCGCTCTGTAGGAAGTGACAGGCCGTCGCCCCTTACGAACGGCTCGGTCGCGCTTTACTCTGATCTCTGCTCGATAGTTACTCGCGAGTTAAACAGCAGCCGCAAACCTGAGAGCCAGCCGCACTGTCGCGGGCCCGGAGGATGTCGTGAGCGACACACAGACACTGATCGAGAACCGCCCGCCGAGTGTGGCGACCCTCTTCCTGGAGCGCGTTGCGAGCACACCGGACGCCGAGGCGTACCGCTACCCGGTGCCGGCGGCTTCCGGCCAGGGCCCGGACGAGTGGAAGTCGCTCACCTGGGCGCAGGCCGCGGAGCGGGTGCACGCCATCGCGGCCGGGCTGATCGAGCTGGGGGTGCAGCCCGAGCAGCGGGTCGCCCTGGCCTCCTCGACCCGTCTCGACTGGATCCTCGCGGACCTCGGCATCATGTGCGCCGGTGCCGCCACGACCACGGTCTATCCGCAGACCAACGCCGACGAGTCGGCGTTCATCCTCTCCGACTCCGAGAGCCGGGTGCTGATCGCGGAGGACGCGGCCCAGCTCGCCAAGGCGGTCGAGAAGCGCGGTGAGCTGCCCGCGCTCACGCAGGTCGTGGTGATCGACCCGGCGGGCGTGGAGAGCAGCGACTTCGTGCTCACGCTCACCGAGCTGGAGGCCCGGGGCGCCGCCCGGCTGGAGAAGGACCCCGACCTGATCAAGGAGCGGGTCGGCGCGATCACCAAGGACCAGCTGGCCACTCTGATCTACACCTCCGGGACCACCGGCCGCCCCAAGGGTGTGCGCCTGCCGCACGACAACTGGGCGTACATGGCGAAGGCGATCGCCGCGACCGGCCTGATCAGCGGCGAGGACGTGCAGTACCTGTGGCTGCCGCTCGCCCACGTCTTCGGCAAGGTGCTCACCTCCGGGCAGATCGAGGTCGGTCACGTCACCGCCGTCGACGGCCGCGTCGACAAGATCATCGAGAATCTGCCGATCGTGCAGCCGACGTACATGGCGGCCGTCCCGCGCATCTTCGAGAAGGTCTACAACGGGGTCGCGGCGAAGGCCCGTGCGGGCGGCGGCGCCAAGTACAAGATCTTCCAGTGGGCCGCCGAGGTGGGCCGCGCCTACGCCAAGGAGAGCCAGGACAACTTCCGGCGCACCGGCACCGCGGGTGCGTCCTTCGGGCTGAGCGCCAAGCACAAGGTGGCCGACGCGCTGGTCTTCTCGAAGATCCGGGAGGCGTTCGGCGGGAACCTGCGGGCGTGTGTCTCCGGGTCCGCCGCGCTCGCCCCCGAGATCGGCTACTTCTTCGCGGGTGCCGGCATCCACATCCTGGAGGGCTACGGCCTCACGGAGTCCTCCGCGGCCTCCTTCGTGAACCCGGGCGAGGCCTACCGCACCGGTACGGTCGGCAAGCCGCTGCCCGGCACGGAGGTCCGTATCGCGGACGACGGGGAGATCCTGCTGCGGGGCCCGGGGATCATGGAGGGCTACCACGGGCTGCCCGAGAAGACGGCCGAGGTGCTCGAGGCCGACGGGTGGTTCCACACCGGGGACATCGGTGAGCTGTCGCCCGACGGCTATCTGCGGATCACCGATCGCAAGAAGGACCTCATCAAGACGTCCGGCGGCAAGTACATCGCGCCCGCCGAGGTCGAGGGGCAGTTCAAGGCGGTGTGTCCGTACGTGTCCAACATCCTGGTGCACGGGGCGGACCGGAACTTCTGCACCGCGCTCATCGCGCTGGACGAGGTGTCGATCCTGGAGTGGGCCAAGGAGAACGGGCTCGAAGGGAAGTCGTACGCGGAGGTCGTCGCCGCGCCCGTCACCGTGTCCATGGTCGAGGGGTATGTGAAGCAGCTCAACGAGGGGCTTCAGCGGTGGCAGACGATCAAGAAGTTCCGGTTGCTGCCGCGGGACCTGGACGTGGAGCACGGTGAGATCACGCCGAGTCTGAAGCTGAAGCGGCCGGTTGTGGAGCGGGAGTACAAGCACCTCATCGAGGAGATGTACGCGGGCTCTCGCGAGGCGTAGGGGGTGGCTGGGGGAGCGTGCGCGGCCGGCGGTGCGTTGTGGCTGGTCGCGCCCACGCGGCGGAGCCGCATATTGATACAGCCCCGCGCCCCTGGGTGAAACACCTCACCGCCTCTCCAGAAGGTGCCGGAGCTCCTTCACCTGGATGCGCTGAGCCTCCGTCAACTCGTCCTCCAGGGCTGCCAGTCGCCTGCCGACCTCCTCGTAGTCGGCCCGCTGCCGAGTCAGCAGCCGCTCCAGCTGCCGGTTCTTCCTGTGCAGCTCCAGGAACACGCTCACCTTCGCGCGGAGCACCCAGGGATCGAACGGCTTGGTCAGGTAGTCGGCGGCGCCGGTCGCGTAGCCGCGGAAGGCGTAGCCGGAGTCCTGCGTGCCGGTGAGGAAGATGATCGGGACGTCCTTCGTCTGGTCCAGGCGTTTGATGTTCGCGGCCGTCTCGAAGCCGTCCATGCCCGGCATGCGCACGTCCAGGAGGACCAGCGCGAACCGGCGGCGGAGCAGGGCCTTCATCGCCTCCTCGCCCGAACGGGCGCGGACCAGCGGTTCGTTGAGGGACCCCAGGACCGCCTCCAGCGCGATCAGGTTGTCCTCCATGTCGTCGACCAGGAGGATCCCGGCACTGTCGTCGGTCCTTGCCTCAGCGTTCATGTGACTGCCTCATTCAGTCGTCGGTGGGCGGTACCGCCGCCTCCTCGGTGTCGGTCCGCTCCCGCGGCGGAGCGCCCTCGGGGTCGAGGAGGGCGCATACGACGGTCAGCAGCTGGTCGACGTCCACCGGCTTGGGTACGTAGTCGTTGGCGCCGCGCGCGATCGACTTCTCACGGTCTCCGGGCATGGCCTTCGCGGTGAGCGCGACGATGGGCAGGCCGGTCCAGCGGGGGGTGCGGCGGATGGCGGCGATGGTCTCGTAGCCGTCCATCTCCGGCATCATGATGTCCATCAGGACGAGTTCGACGTCCGGGTTGCGCTCCAGGGTCTCGATGCCCTCGCGGCCGTTCTCCGCGTACAGGACCGGCATGCCGACGCGGCCCAGCACATGGGTGAGGGCGAAGACGTTGCGGATGTCGTCGTCGACGATCAGCACCCGCCGTCCGGACAGCACCTGGCCCGCCCGGCCCGACTTCCACGCCTCCAGCCTGGTGGGGGCCGGCCAGGAGTCCTCGGCGTCGTGGGCGGTCGGATAGGGCTCGGTGGACAGGTCCTCCAGGGCCGGCAGGAGGTCGTCCTCGGTGGTCGGTCCGGTCGCCGGGTGGCCGGGGCTGACGACGGGGACGTAGAGCGTGAACGTGGAGCCCCTGCCGGGTTCGCTCTCCGCGACGATACGGCCGCCCAGCAGGCCCGCGATCTCCCGGCTGATGGACAGGCCGAGCCCGGTGCCGCCGTACTTGCGGTTGGTCGTGCCGTCGGCCTGCTGGAACGCCTCGAAGATCACCGGGAGTTTCTCCCGCGCGATCCCGATGCCGGTGTCGGAGACCGCGAAGGCGACCACGTCGTCGCTGTCGCGCACGTACCGGTGATCGGGATCCTTGATGCGGTTCACGCGCAGCTCGACCCGGCCCGAGGCGGTGAACTTGATCGCGTTGGAGAGCAGGTTGCGCAGGATCTGCTGGAGGCGCTGCTCGTCCGAGTACATCTCGCGCGGCACGTCCTCGCCGACCGCCACCTCGAAGGCGAGCCCCCGGTCCAGGGTGAGCGGGCGGAAGGTGGCGTGGACGTAGTCGAGGAGCTTGATGAGCGGCAGCTTCTTCGGGCGTACGTCCATCCGGCCGGCCTCGATCTTCGACAGGTCCAGGATGTCGTTGATCAACTGGAGCAGGTCGGAGCCCGAGCGGTGGATCGTCGTCGCGAACTGCACTTCCTGGTCGGAGAGATGGCCGTCCGGGTTGTCGGAGAGCAGCCTGGCCAGGATCAGCAGGGAGTTCAGCGGGGTGCGCAGTTCGTGCGACATGTTCGCCAGGAACTCCGACTTGTACTGGGAGGAGGTCGCCAGCAGGGCTGCCTTCTCCTCCAGTTCGGCGTTCGAGCGCTGCAACTCCGCCTGCTGCATCTGGAGTTCGTCCGAGCGCTCCTGGAGCTGCATCGCCAGGCGCTGGGACTCGCCGAGCAGGGACTCGGTGCGGGAGTTGGCGATGATGGTGTTGATGGCGACGCCGATGGTGTTCACGAACTGGTCGAAGAAGGCCAGGTGGACGTCGGAGAAGCGGGAGAAGGACGCCAGCTCGATGACGCCGAGCAGCTTGTCCTCGAAGAGGATCGGGATGATGACGACACTGCTCGGGGCCGCCTCGCCAAGCCCACTGTTGATCTTGATGTAGTCCGGCGGTGCCTCCTCCACCAGGATCCGCTTCTTCTCGCGGGCCGCCTGGCGGACGAGCCCGTGGACCGGCATGCCGCCGGTGTCGACCGTCGCGCCCTGCGCCGAGCCGTAGCCCGCGATGAACGCCAGTCCCTTTGCAGGAACGGTTGTCCGCAAGGAGGCGCCGTCCTCGTCCGGGTCGGCCAGGAAGAACGCCCCGTACTGCGCGTTCACCAGCGGGGTCAGCTCGCGCAGGATCAGGTCGGCGACCTCCATCAGGTCCCGGTGGCCCTGCATCAGCGCGGCCAGCCGGGCCAGGTTGGACTCCAGCCAGTCCTTCGCGCGGGTCGTCTCGCGGAGGTTGGCCACCATCAGGTTGATGTTGTCCTTCAGCTCGGTGACCTCGCCCTGGGTCTCCACGGTGATGGAGCGGGACATGTCTCCCTGGGCCACCGCGGAGGCGACCTCGGCGATCGCGCGGACCTGGGTGGTCAGGTTCAAGGCGAGTTCGTTCACGTTGGTCGTCAGTCGCTTCCAGGTGCCGTACACGCCCTCGACCCGTGCCTGGCCGCCCAGTTGGCCTTCGGAGCCCACCTCGCGGGCCACGCGGGTGACCTCGGAGGAGAAGGAGGAGAGCGTGTCGACCATGGTGTTGATGGCGGTCTTCAGCTCCAGGATCTCGCCGCGCGCGTCCACGTCGATCTTCTTGGAGAGGTCGCCGTTGGCCACGGCCGTCGTCACCTGGGCGATGTTGCGGACCTGCGAGGTCAGGTTGTCGGCCATGTAGTTGACGTTGTCGGTCAGGTCCCGCCAGACCCCGGAGACGCCAAGGACCTGGGCCCGCCCGCCGAGCCGGCCGTCGGTGCCGACCTCACGGGCCACCCGGGTCACCTCGTCGGCGAAGGCGCGCAGCTGCTCCACCATCGTGTTGACGGTGTCCTTCAGTTCGAGGATCTCACCGCGGGCGTCGACCGTGATCTTCTTCGAGAGGTCACCGTTGGCGACCGCGGTGGTGACCTGGGCGATATTGCGGACCTGCGAAGTCAGGTTCAGGGCCATGAAGTTGACGTTGTCGGTGAGGTCCTTCCAGACGCCGGAGACGCCCCGCACCTGGGCCTGGCCGCCGAGGTTGCCCTCGGTGCCGACCTCGCGGGCCACGCGGGTGACCTCGTCGGCGAAGGCGGAGAGCTGGTCGACCATGGTGTTGATGGTGGACTTCAGCTCCAGGATCTCGCCCTTCGCCTCGACCGTGATCTTCTTGCCGAGGTCGCCCTGGGCCACCGCCGTCGACACCAGCGCGATGTTGCGGACCTGTGACGTCAGGTTGTCCGCCATGAAGTTGACGTTGTCGGTGAGGTCCTTCCAGACGCCCGACACGCCCCGCACCTGGGCCCGCCCGCCGAGGTTGCCCTCGGTGCCGACCTCGCGGGCCACGCGGGTGACCTCGTCGGCGAAGGCGGAGAGCTGGTCGACCATGGTGTTGATGGTCGACTTCAGCTCCAGGATCTCGCCCTGTGCGTCCACGGTGATCTTCTGACTCAGGTCGCCGTTGGCCACGGCCGTCGTGACCTGGGCGATGTTCCGTACCTGGGACGTCAGGTTCGACGCCATGAAGTTGACGTTGTCGGTGAGGTCCTTCCAGACCCCGGACACCCCGCGCACCTGGGCCCGGCCGCCCAACTGCCCCTCGGTGCCGACCTCGCGGGCCACGCGGGTGACCTCGTCGGCGAAGGCCGAGAGCTGGTCGACCATCGTGTTCACGGTCAGCTTCAGTTCGAGCAGCTCGCCCGTCGCCTCGACCGTCACCGTGCGGGTCAGGTCACCGCGGGCCACCGCCGTGGTCACCAGGGCGATGTCCCGGACCTGGGCGGTCAGCCGCGAGGCCATGGTGTTCACCGCCTCGGTCACATCGCGCCAACTGCCCGACAGACCGGTCACCTTGGCCCGCCCCCCGAGCCGGCCCTCGGTGCCGACCTCGCGGGCCACCCGGGTCACCTCGCCGGTGAACAGGGAGAGCTGGTCGACCATCTTGTTCACGGCCCGGCCGAGGCGCCGCAGATCACCGCGCAACTGCCGGTTGCCGTCGTGCAGGTCGACCCGCTGGGTCAGATCACCGCCGGCCACCGCGTCCAGGACCCGGGTCGCGTTGGCGGCCGGGGCCACCAGGGCGTCGAGCAGCTGGTTCACGTCGTCGACCCGGGAGGTCCACGTCCCCTGCCCGGGGCTGGGGGAGAGCCGTTCGTCCAGCCGGCCGTGCCGTACCAGCTCCCGCTTCACCCGGTTGACCTCGCCGGTGAAGTGGACATTGCGGTCCACCAACTGGTTGAAGACGGCCGTCAGTTCGGCCACGATTCCGTCCCCGGACTCCGGCATCCGGCGGAAGTCGCCGTCCCGGGCAGCGGTCATCGCGGCGAGCAGGGGCCGCAGCTCCGATGCTCGAATCCGGTCGGCATTGTGTCCCTCTTCGAGCACAGGCGTACCACTGTTCTCACTCATGGTGGCCCACTTCGGTAACTCGGCGCTTATGGGCGTGGCCAGTCTGTCACTCTGTCCGCGTCGGCTGAGGTGTATTCGTCCGAACTGCTCGGGGAGACGGACATGGGGGCCATACCTGCGCAACGGGAGTCCGTTGCCCATGCGTCCGATCCGCCCGCGCGCGGTGACGACGCGCTCCCGCCCGCCCCGGCGCACGCCCACGCCACCCTCCCCGGCGGTCCGCTCGCCCCGGGCTCGGCCCGGGCCCTGATGCGGGCGGCGGTCGCCGAGTGGGCCGAACTCGCCCTGCCCGGCACCGAGTTCCTCAGCGACCGGCAGGCCGACGACGCCGTGGTCGTGGTCAGCGAGCTCGTCACCAACGCCGTCGTGCACGCGGGCACCGACATCGAGCTGGACTGCCGACTGGAAGCGCACACCGGCGCGCTCGTCGTCGAGGTCCTCGACCACCACCCCTCGCGCGCCCCTCGCGACGGTGACCTCGAACCCGCGTACGGCACACCGGAGCACGGGCGCGGACTGCGTCTGGTCGCCGCCCTCGCCGAGACCTGGGGTATCACCTACCGCACCGGCGCCAAGACCGTGTGGGCGCAGCTACCGGCCGGAGGGAAGGACGCCCTCGACGGGATCCAGGCGTACGCAGGGGAGCAGGCGCACGAGCGGGGGCTGCGGGTCGCCGGGATACTCGCCCCGGCACCACCCCCGTCCCGGCCCCCGGCCGCGCCCGAGCCCGGGTCCTCCGGTGAGCCCGACCGGGACTGGCTCAACCGCGGTGCCCTGTCCTTCCTCGCCGAGGCCTCCGACCTGCTCGCCGGGCAGCTCGACGAGAACCTGGTCGCCGCGCTCGCCGGCCAGCTGATTGTGCCGCGGCTGGCCGACTGGTGCGCGGTGTGGCTGGAGGACGAGGTCGCCGGACGCTGGGGGTCTCCCCGCCCCGGTGAGGCCCGGAGCGACGGGACGGGCCGGGGCGAGAGCGGGGTGTCCGGGCCCCGGCTGGCCCGGGTGTGGCACTCCTGCGAGAACCGGATCGAGGACCTGCGGCGGGCGCTGGAGAAGGAGCCGCCGGGCTCGTCGGGCCCGGACCATCCCGGGCCCGCGCCGTTCCCCTGGCCCGGCGAGGCGCTCGGCCCGCACGGCACCCACGGCTCCGCGCTCGCCTACCGCCTCACCGCCGGCGGCCGTCCGCTGGGCACCCTGGTCATCGGCCGGGCCGGGCTGATGTCCTTCCCCGACGAGATCACCGGGCTCGTCGAGGACCTCAGCCGCCGGGTCGCGCTCGCCATCGGCGCGGCTCGCCAGTACGCCCGCCAGGCCACCATCAGTGCGGTGCTCCAGCGCGGTCTGCTGCCCGGCGCGGTCGCCGAGATCCCCGGCGTACGCAGCGCCCTGGTGTACGAGCCGTGCGACAAGGGCGGACCCAGCGGCGACTTCTACGACCTCTTCCCGGCCGGCGACGGCCGCTGGTGCTTCGCCGTCGGCGACGTCCAGGGAAAGGGCCCCGAGGCCGCCGTGGTGATCGGTCTCGCACGGCCCTGGCTCCGGCTGCTGGCCCGCGAGGGCTACCGCGTCGCCGACGTACTGGACCGCCTCAACCAGCTCCTCCTCGACGACGCGACGGAGGCCGCGGACGCGGCCGCACGAGCCCTGGCGGCCGCGGGCGGACGCCCCACGAACCCCGGCGACGGCCCGCAGACCCGCTTCCTGTCCCTCCTGTACGGCGAGCTCGCGCCCTTCGACGGCGGAGTGCGCTGCACCCTCGCCTCCGCCGGACATCCGCTGCCGCTGCTGCTCGGAGCGGGCGGCGAGGTCCGTACGGCCGCGCGGCCGCAGACCCTGCTCGGGGTCGTCGAGGACGAGACGTACACCAGTGAGACCTTCGAGCTGCGGTCCGGCGACAGCCTGCTGTGCGTCACCGACGGGGTGACCGAGCGGCGCAGCGGCCCCCGGCAGTTCGACGACGAGGACGGGCTCGCGGAGGCGTTCGCCGGGTGCGCCGGGCTGGACGCCGAACTGATCGCGGAGCGGATCAGACGGCTGGTGCACGACTTCGGGGCACGGCCGCCGGAGGACGATCTGGCCCTGCTGGTCCTCCAGGCGGAATAGGTGTCCGCGAGGTGCTGGACAATGGAGGACATGCCTTCCGCACTCCCCGACGGCGAACCCGTCCCCGACGACGGCTCGCTCCCCGCGTCCGCGCTCGCCGGGTCCGCCGACCGCCCCCTCGGCTTCTACCTGCACGTCCCGTACTGCGCGACCCGCTGCGGCTACTGCGACTTCAACACCTACACCGCGACCGAGCTGCGCGGTTCGGGCGGGGTGCTGGCCTCCCGCGACAACTACGCCGAGACGCTGATCGACGAGATCCGCCTGGCCCGGAAGGTCCTCGGCGACGACCCGCGCCCGGTCCGCACGGTGTTCGTCGGTGGCGGTACGCCGACCCTCCTGGCCGCCGGGGATCTCGTACGGATGCTGGGGGCGATCCGTGACGAGTTCGGGCTGGCCGCGGACGCGGAGGTGACCACCGAGGCGAACCCGGAGTCGGTGGACCCGGAGTATCTGGCGGCGCTGCGGGAGGGCGGCTTCAACCGGGTGTCCTTCGGGATGCAGAGCGCGCGGCAGCACGTACTGAAGGTGCTGGACCGCACGCACACGCCGGGACGGCCCGAGGCGTGCGTGGCGGAGGCCCGCGCGGCGGGGTTCGCGCACGTCAACCTCGACCTGATCTACGGAACTCCCGGCGAGTCCGACGACGACTGGCGGGCGTCCCTGGAGGCGGCGATCGGGGCCGGACCGGATCACGTGTCGGCGTACGCGCTGATCGTCGAGGAGGGCACGCAGCTGGCTCGTCGTATCCGTCGGGGCGAGGTCCCGATGACCGACGACGACGAGCACGCGGACCGGTATCTGATCGCGGACTCGATGCTGGCGGAGGCCGGATTCGACTGGTACGAGGTGTCGAACTGGGCGACCTCGGAGGCTGCCCGGTGCCTGCACAACGAGCTGTACTGGCGAGGCGCGGACTGGTGGGGGGCCGGTCCCGGGGCGCACTCGCACGTGGGCGGGGTCCGGTGGTGGAACGTGAAGCATCCGGGGGCGTACGCGGCGGCGCTGGCCTCCGGCAGGTCTCCGGGCGCCGGGCGCGAGCTGCTGCCGGAGGAGGACCGGCGGGTCGAGCGGATCCTGCTGGAGCTGCGGCTGCGGGAGGGGGTGCCGCTGTCCCTGCTGCGCGAGGAGGGGCTGGCTGCTTCTCGGCGGGCGCTGGGGGAGGGGCTGCTCGAGGGCGGGCCTTATGAGGAGGGACGGGCTGTGCTGACGCTGCGGGGCCGGTTGCTGGCGGACGCGGTGGTCAGGGACTTGGTGGACTGAGGGCGGCTGGGACCTCCCCAGGGGCGCGGGGAACCGCGCGACCAGCCCCCACCGGCCCGCAGGCGTACGACCGCCCGCATACTCACGGCGCCGTCACGAAGTCGATCAGCTCCTCCACCCGCCCCAGCAGCTCCGGCTCCAGGTCCCGGTAGGACCCCACCCGCTTCAGGATCGCCTGCCACACCGCGCCCGTGTTCTCCGACGGCCAGCCCAGGGCCTTGCACACGCCGGTCTTCCAGTCCTGGCCGTGCGGTACCCGCGGCCACGCCTCGATCCCCAGGGACGACGGCTTCACCGCCTCCCAGATGTCGATGTACGGGTGGCCCACCACCAGCGCGTGCTCGCTGGTCACCGACGCGGCGATACGGGACTCCTTGCTGCCCGGCACCAGATGGTCCACCAGGACGCCGAGCCGGGCGTCCGGGCCCGGCGCGAATTCGGCCACGATCGACGGCAGGTCGTCCACGCCCTCCAGGTACTCCACGACCACGCCCTCGATGCGCAGGTCGTCACCCCAGACCTTCTCCACCAGTTCCGCGTCGTGACGGCCCTCGACGTAGATACGGCCGGCGCGGGCCACGCGTGCGCGCGCGCCGGGCACGGCCACCGATCCGGACGCGGTACGGGAGGGTCGTACGGGAGACGCGGCCGACGGTCTGACCAGGGTCACCACCCGGCCCTCCAGGAGGAAACCGCGCGGCTCCAGCGGGAACACCCGGTGCTTGCCGAAGCGGTCCTCCAGGGTCACCGTGCCCGCCTCGCAGCGGACCACCGCGCCGCAGAAGCCGGTGCCCGGCTCCTCGACCACCAGGCCGGGCTCGGCGGGCACCTCCGGCACCGGCTTGGGCTTCTTCCACGGAGGGGTCAGGTCGGCGGAGTACTGGCGCATTCGGATGACGATAGGAGAACCGGTCCGAGGATCACTACGACACGCCGAAGCGGGCCGCCAGCGCGTCCCGCTGCGCCCGCACGAACGCCGCGTCCACCACCGCTCCGTGACCGGGCACGTACTGCGCGTCCTCGCCGCCCAGGTCTAGGAGGCGGTCCAGCGCGGCCGGCCAGTGCTGCGGTACGGCGTCCGGGCCCGCCTGCGGTTCCCCCGACTCCTCGACCAGGTCGCCGCAGAAGACGACCTCCGGGCTGCCGGGCACCAGGACCACCAGGTCATGGGCCGTGTGGCCGGGACCGACGTTCGCCAGCAGGACCTGGCGGCCGCCGCCGAGGTCGAGCGTCCACTCGCCGGAGACGTGGTGCCGGGGGGAGACGAGGGCGTCCACAGCCTCGTCGGCCACCGCCGGGTCCAGTCCGTTGCGCACGGCGTCCGCCCGCAGCTCCGCACGTCCGAGCCGCCCCGCCAGCACCGTCTCCACGCCCACCGCGCCGAACACCTCCGCCCCCGCGAACGCCGCCGCTCCGAAGACATGGTCGAAATGGGGGTGGGTGAGCGCGAGATGGGTCACACGGTGGCCGGCCAGTTCTCCGGCCTGCGCGCGCAGCCGGGCGCCCTCCGCGAGGCCGGAGCCCGCGTCGACCAACAGGGCCGTGCCCTCGCCGATCACCAGGCCCGCCGTACAGTCCCAGCCGGGCAGCCGGCACCGCCCCACGCCGGTCGCGACCCGCTCCCACCCGAGCTCTTCCCAAGTCACCGTCATACGGCGACGCTAGCCGTACGACCGGTCACGCGGGGACCAGCCTTGCCCGAGGAGTACCCCACCGCCGTACACTGGCCCGGGGACGCTGGCACTCGGACGGACAGAGTGCCAGGCAAGGCGCCAAGGGAACGACTTCTGGAGGTGTGCGCGATGCTGAGTGAACGCAGGCTTCAGGTGTTGCGCGCCATCGTCCAGGACTACGTCGGCACCGAGGAGCCGGTCGGGTCGAAGGCCCTGACCGAGCGGCACAACCTCGGAGTCTCCCCGGCGACCGTCCGCAACGACATGGCGGTCCTGGAGGACGAGGGGTTCATCGCCCAGCCGCACACCAGTGCCGGGCGGATCCCGACCGACAAGGGCTACCGGCTGTTCGTCGACAAGCTGGCGGGCGTCAAGCCGATGACCGCGCCCGAGCGGCGCGCGATCCAGAACTTCCTCGACGGTGCCGTGGACCTCGACGACGTCGTGGCCCGGACCGTGCGGCTGCTCGCGCAGCTGACCCGGCAGGTCGCCGTCGTGCAGTACCCGTCCCTCACCCGCTCGACCGTGCGGCACGTGGAGCTGCTCTCGCTCGCCCCGGCGCGCGTGATGCTCGTGCTGATCACGGACACCGGCCGGGTCGAGCAGCGCATGGTCGACTGCCCGGCACCCTTCGGGGAGGCCTCGCTCGCCGATCTGCGGGCGCGGCTCAACAGCCGGATCGCCGGGCGGCGGTTCGCCGATGTGCCGCAGCTGGTCGAGGACCTGCCCGAAGGCTTCGACGTCGAGGACCGGGGTACGGTCTCGACAGTGCTCTCCACTCTCCTGGAGACGCTCGTCGAGGAGAACGAGGAGCGGCTGATGATCGGCGGCACCGCCAATCTCACCCGCTTCGGACATGACTTTCCCCTCACCATCCGGCCCGTCCTGGAGGCCCTGGAGGAGCAGGTCGTCCTCCTCAAACTCCTTGGTGAGGCCGGAGATTCGGGCATGACCGTACGTATTGGTCATGAGAACGCCTACGAGGGACTCAACTCCACTTCGGTGGTGTCGGTCGGTTACGGTTCGGGCGGCGAGGCAGTCGCCAAGCTCGGCGTGGTCGGACCGACCCGCATGGATTACCCGGGAACGATGGGAGCGGTACGCGCAGTGGCACGGTACGTCGGACAGATCCTGGCGGAGTCGTAAGTGGCCACGGACTACTACGCCGTTCTCGGCGTGCGCCGCGACGCGTCGCAGGATGAGATCAAGAAGGCGTTCCGTCGGCTCGCGCGCGAGCTGCACCCGGACGTCAACCCGGATCCGAAGACCCAGGAGCGGTTCAAGGAGATCAACGCCGCTTACGAGGTGTTGTCGGACCCGCAGAAGAAGCAGGTCTACGACCTCGGCGGCGACCCGCTCTCGCAGGCCGGCGGCGGTGGCGCGGGCGGCTTCGGGGCCGGTGGGTTCGGGAACTTCTCGGACATCATGGACGCGTTCTTCGGTACGGCTTCGCAGCGGGGGCCGCGCTCGCGCACCCGGCGCGGCCAGGACGCGATGATCCGCCTGGAGATCGAGCTCGACGAGGCGGCCTTCGGCACCACGAAGGACATCCAGGTCGACACGGCGATCGTCTGCACCACGTGCAGCGGCGAGGGGGCCGCCCCCGGCACCTCCGCCCAGACGTGCGACATGTGCCGCGGCCGCGGCGAGGTGTCGCAGGTGACGCGGTCCTTCCTGGGCCAGGTCATGACGTCCCGCCCGTGCCCGCAGTGCCAGGGCTTCGGCACCGTCGTCCCGACCCCGTGCCCGGAGTGCGCCGGCGACGGCCGGGTCCGCTCGCGCCGCACGCTCACCGTGAAGATCCCGGCCGGTGTGGACAACGGCACGCGGATCCAGCTCGCGGGCGAGGGCGAGGTCGGTCCCGGTGGCGGTCCCGCCGGTGACCTCTACGTCGAGATCCACGAGCTGCCGCACTCGCAGTTCCAGCGCCGGGGCGACGACCTGCACTGCACGGTCACCCTCCCGATGACGGCGGCCTCCCTCGGCACCAAGGTCCCGCTGGAGACCCTCGACGGCATGGAGGAGGTCGACATCCGCCCGGGCACCCAGTCCGGCCAGTCGATCCCGCTGCACAGCCGGGGCGTCACCCACCTGCGCGGCGGCGGCCGGGGCGATCTCATCGTCCACGTCGAGGTCCAGACCCCCACCAAGCTGGACCCCGAGCAGGAGCGCCTGCTGCGCGAGCTGGCGAAGCTGCGCGGCGAGGAACGGCCCACGGGGCAGTTCCAGCCCGGGCAGCAGGGGCTGTTCTCGCGGTTGAAGGACGCGTTCAACGGGCGTACGTGAGCGGTGCGAAGGTCGGATTCGGACTTGTTCGGAGGACGTGACAACATGCCGTCATGTCCTCCGCACTGACCGATCTCTTCCCTCATCCGATCGTGCAGGCCCCCATGGCGGGCGGCGTCTCCGTGCCGCGGCTCGCCGCCGCCGTGTCCGACGCGGGCGGGCTCGGATTCCTGGCCGCCGGGTACAAGACGGCCGACGGGATGTACCAGGAGATCAAGCAGCTGCGCGGGCTGACCGGGCGCCCCTTCGGGGTCAACCTCTTCATGCCGCAGCCCGAATATGCCGATCCCGCGGCCGTCGAGGTCTACGCCCACCAGCTGGCCGGCGAGGCCACCTGGTACGACACCGAGCTCGGCGACCGCGACAGCGGACGTGACGACGGCTACGACGCCAAGCTCGCCGTCCTCCTCGACAATCCCGTGCCGGTGGCCTCCTTCCACTTCGGCATCCCGAGCAGCGACGCCCTGGAGTCGCTGCGCCGCGCCGGCACCTTCACCCTCGTCACCGCGACCACCCCCGAAGAGGCCCTGGCGGTGCAGTACGCGGGCGCCGACGCGGTCATCGCGCAGGGCATCGAGGCGGGCGGTCACCAGGGCACCCACCGCGACCTCCCCGAGCAGGACGGCTCGGGTCTAGGGCTCCTCTCCCTGGTCGCGCAGATCCGTGAGACGGTCAGCCTCCCGATCGTCGCCGCCGGCGGCATCATGCGCGGCAGCCAGATCGCCGCCGTCCTCGCCGCCGGCGCGAGCGCGGCCCAGCTCGGCACGGCGTTCCTCGCCTCGCCCGAGTCCGGCGCCCACGACGTGCACAAGCAGGCGCTGACCAACCCCCTCTACGTCCGTACCGAGTTGACCCGCGCGTTCTCGGGCCGGCCGGCCCGTGGCCTGGTCAACCGCTTCCTGCGCGAGCACGGGCCGTACGCCCCCGCCGCCTACCCCGAGGTCCACCACCTGACCGCCCCGCTGCGGAAGGCCGCCGCCAAGGCCGGTGACGCCCAGGGCATGGCGCTGTGGGCGGGGCAGGGACACCGGTTGGCACGCGAGCTGCCCGCGGGGCAGCTCGTGGAGATACTCGCGGCCGAACTCGACGCCGCCAGGACAGCGTTGTCAGCCAAGGGGGACCCGCGATGACCGCACCCGTGTTCGTCGTCGAGCACTTCGTCGAGCAGACCGAGCCGGGGACCGGCGGACGCTACGTCCTCGACGGCCCCGAAGGCCGCCACGCCGTCTCCGTGAAGCGGCTCCAGCCCGGCGAGGACGTCATCCTCACCGACGGCGCCGGGCACTGGGCCGACTGCGTGGTACTCGGCACCGAGGGCAAGGACCGGCTGATCGTCCAGCTGGACTCGGTGAACGAGGCACCTGACGTACAGCCCCGCATCACCGTCGTCCAGGCCCTCCCCAAGGGCGACCGCGGTGAACTCGCCGTCGAGACGATGACCGAGGTCGGCGTCGACGCCATCGTGCCCTGGCAGGCCGCCCGCTGCATCACCCAGTGGAAGGGCGAGCGGGGTCTGAAGGCGCTCGGCAAGTGGCGGGCCACCGCCCGCGAGGCCGGCAAGCAGTCCCGCCGGATCCGCTTCCCGGATATCGCGGACGCGGCAACCACCAAGCAGGTTGCCGCACTTCTCGCCAAAGCCGACTTCGCCGCCGTGCTCCACTCCGACTTCGAACGCGGCAGCGCGCCGCTCGCCACCGCCGAACTCCCCGACGAGGGCGAGATCGTGCTGGTCGTGGGCCCCGAAGGAGGCGTCGCCAAGGACGAGTTGGCGCTCTTCGAGGAGGCCGGCGCGCGTGCCTACGTCCTCGGGTCCACCGTGCTGCGTACGTCGACCGCCGGAACCGCGGCGACCGCCCTGCTCCTCGGCCGCACCGGCCGCTGGTCCTGACCCCTGGAAGGAAAGCTGTGGAACTCGCCCAAGTACGCCTGCTCGTCACCGACTTCGCCGCCTGCTACCGCTTCTACGCCGACGTCCTCGGCCTGAAGCCCCAGTCGGGGGCCAAGGACGGGCCGTACGAGAAGTTCAGCCCCGCCACCGGCTCCGCGGGCATCGCCCTCCAGGACCGGTCGATGATGGCGCAGGTCCTCGGCGAACTGGGCGGCACGGTCACCGGCCACCGCTCCCTGGTCGTGCTGCGCGTCGACGACCTGGACACCTACTGCGAGCAGATCGTGTCCCGCGGAGCCACTCTGCTGCACGGCCCGTCCCCCATGACGGACCGCATGCGCGTCGCCCACCTCAAGGACCCGGAGGGGAACCTGGTGGAGCTTCAGCAGTGGCTGATGCTGCGCGGTTGACGGTACTTCTCGACGCGGCGGTCATGTCAACGCCGGGTCACTCACAACCGGCGCGCTCAATGACCGTATGCGCCCTACCGCCGGACGGCACGCGGTGGCAGGCTGCCCTTCATGGTGGCGTTGAGACGGAACCGGCGTCGGCCGCGCGGGGTGCGAGTGGCGGGTGCGGTCGGGGGTGTCGTGCTGGCCGTGGGCGGGGTCGCCGCGTGTGATCCGACCGGCGCGGTCAGCTCCGCGACCGTCTCCTACACCACCGACCAGCTGGTCACCAAGGAGCTGAACCAGCAGAAGGCCGACGTGAGTTGGCTGACCTGCACGGCCTCGTACGACAACGGCGACCGGACGCCGAGCGCGACCGTGAACACCGTCGCCACCGTGAACTGCGAGGGCAAGACGCGGGACGGCAAGGACATCACCGTCAAGGGCAAGGTGACCCGGACCGTCAGCGGCGCGTGTGTGCGCGGGAACCTCACCGCCACCGTCGGCGGCAGACAGTGGTTCCACGTCGACGGGCTCGGCGACTGCACCGCCACACCCACCCCGCGGGTCAACAACCCGGGGCAGCCCGGTCCCACCGTCACCGTGACCGTCACCAAGACGATCTGGTGCCAGAACGACCCGCAGTGCTGGCCCGACGGCAAGTGATCGAAACCTCTGTGCACGAGCACCGCCCGTGCGTAGGGTAATCGGGTGACACAGCCTGCGACGTCTGCATATCTCCGGTTTCCGCATCTGCGGGGCGAGTTGGTGGCCTTCACCGCCGAGGACGACGTGTGGCTCGCGCCGCTCGACGGCGGACGCGCCTGGCGGGTCAGCGCGGACAACGTGCCGGTCACCCACCCCCGGATCTCGCCCGACGGCACCACCGTCGCCTGGACCTCCGCCCGCGACGGCGCCCCCGAGGTGCACATCGCCCCGGTCGACGGCGGCCCGGGCCGAAGGCTGACCCACTGGGGCAGCGCACGCACCCAGGTGCGCGGCTGGACCCCGGACGGCGAGGTCCTCGCGATCACCACCCACGGCCAGGCAAGCCTGCGCCGCAGCTGGGCCCGGACCGTCCCGCTCGACGGCGGCCCCGGCACCACCCTGCCGTACGGCCCCGTCGGCCATGTCGCCCACGGCCCCGCGACCGTGATCCTCTCCGCGCCCATGGGCCGGGAGGCCGCCTGGTGGAAGCGGTACCGGGGCGGCACGGCGGGCAAGCTGTGGATCGACCGCGACGGCGACGGCGAGTTCGTACGGCTGCACGACGACCTGGACGGAAACCTGGAGTACCCCGTGTGGGCGGGCGACCGGATCGCCTTCCTCTCCGACCACGAGGGCACCGGGGCCGTCTACTCCTCCCTCGCCGACGGTTCCGATCTGCGCCGGCACACCCCGCTCGACGGTTACTACGCCCGGCACGCGGCCGGCGACGGCACCCGGGTCGTCTACACCTCCGCCGGTGAGCTGTGGATCCTCGACGACCTCGACGGCGCCGAACCGCGCCGCCTGGAGGTCCGGCTCGGCGGCCGGCGCGCCGACCGGCAGCCGTTCCCGGTGGACGCCTCCCGCTGGTTCGGCTCGGCCGCCCCCGACCACACCGCGCGCGGCAGCGCGGTCGCGGTGCGCGGGGCCGTCCACTGGGTCACCCACCGTTCGGGCCCGGCCCGCGCGCTCGCCGACGAACCCGGCGTCCGGGCCCGGCTGCCCCGCACCTTCCGCACCGAGGGCGAGGAGTGGGTCGTCTGGGTGACGGACGCGGAGGGCGACGACGCCCTGGAGTTCGCGCCCGCCACCGGACTCGCCCCCGGCGCCACCCCGCGCCGCCTCGCCGCGGGCCGCCTCGGCCGGGTCCTCGGGCTCGCCATGGCCCCCGACGGCAGCCGGGCCGCGGTCGCCGCGCACGACGGCCGGGTGCTCCTCGTCGAGCGGGAGACCGGTGAGGTCCGCGAGGTCGACCGCAGCGAGGACGGCGACGTACGGGGACTGACCTTCTCGCCCGACTCGGCCTGGCTCGCCTGGTCGCACCCCGGCCCCGACCCGCTCTGCCAGCTCCGCCTCGCCAACACCACCGACCTGTCGGTCACCGAGGCGACCCCGCTGCGCTTCCAGGACTACGCCCCCGCCTTCACCCTCGACGGCAAGCACCTGGCCTTCCTCTCCAACCGCTCCTTCGACCCGGTCTACGACGAGCACGTCTTCGACCTCGCCTTCGTGGTCGGCGACCGCCCGCACCTGATCACCCTGGCCGCGACCACCCCGTCCCCCTTCGGCCCGCAGCGCCACGGCCGGCCCTTCGAGGCCCCCGACAAGGACGAGACCCCCGACAGCGAGGGCACCCCGACCACCCGGATCGACCTGGAAGGTCTCGCCGACCGGATCGTGCCGTTCCCGGTGGAGGCCGGCCGCTACTCCAACCTGCGCGCGGCCAAGGACGGCGTGCTGTGGCTGCGCCACCCCGTCCAGGGCGTCCTCGGCTCCTCAAGGGCCACCCCGGACGACCCCGACCCCAAGACCGACCTCCAGCGCTACGACCTCGCCCAGCAGCGCCTCGAACACCTCGCCGCCGACGCCGACCACTTCGCCGTCAGCGGCGACGGCAAGCGGGTCCTGCTGTGGACCGACGGCCGGCTGAAGGTCGTACCGAGCGACCGCCGCGCCTCGAACGACGACGACAGCGACACGAACATCTCCGTCGACCTCGGCCGCATCCGCCAGACCGTCGACCCGTCGGCCGAGTGGCGGCAGATGTACGAGGAGACCGGCCGCATCATGCGGGACCACTTCTGGCGCCCTGACATGAGCGGTGTCGACTGGACCGGTGTCCTCGACCGCTACCGCCCGGTCCTGGACCGTCTGGCCACCCACGACGACCTCGTCGACCTCCTCTGGGAGGTGCACGGCGAACTCGGCACCTCCCACGCCTACGTCACCCCCCGCGGCGGCCACGGTCACGGCCCCCGGCAGGGCCTGCTCGGCGCCGACATCTCCCGTCACGAAGACGGCAGTTGGCGCATCGACCGCATCCTGCCGACCGAGACCTCCGACCCCGCCGCCCGCTCCCCGCTCGCCGCACCGGGCGTGGCGGTCCGCGCCGGGGACGCGATCGTCGCGGTGGGCGGCCGTCCGGTCGATCCCGTCACCGGCCCCGGCCCGCTCCTCGTCGGCACGGCGGGCAAACCGGTCGAGCTCACCATCTCCCCCTCCGGCGGCGGCGATCTGCGGCACGCCGTCGTCGTCCCCGTCTCCGACGAGGAGCCCCTGCGTTACCACGCCTGGGTCGCCGACCGCCGCGCCTACGTCCACGAGAAGTCCGGGGGCCGGCTGGGGTATCTGCACGTCCCGGACATGCAGGCCCCTGGCTGGGCGCAGATCCACCGCGACCTGCGCGTCGAGGTGGCCCGCGAGGGCCTGGTGGTCGACGTCCGCGAGAATCGCGGCGGCCACACCTCCCAGCTGGTCGTCGAGAAGCTGGCCCGCAAGATCGTCGGCTGGGCGCTGCCGCGGGGGATGCGCGCGTCCAGCTACCCGAGGGACGCGCCGCGCGGCCCCGTCGTCGCCGTGGCCAACGAGTTCTCCGGCTCGGACGGCGACATCGTCAACGCGGCGATCAAGGCACTGGGCATCGGCCCGGTCGTCGGCACCCGCACCTGGGGCGGGGTCATCGGGATCGACAGCCGTTACCGGCTGGTCGACGGCACGCTGATCACCCAGCCGAAGTACGCGTTCTGGCTGGAGGGGTACGAGTGGGGCGTCGAGAACCACGGGGTCGACCCGGACGTGGAGGTCCCGCAGCGGCCGCAGGACTACGCGGCGGGCCGGGACGCCCAGCTGGACGAGGCGGTGCGGATCGCTCTGGAGGCGCTGGAGGCCACTCCGGCGAAGATTCCGCCGACGCTGCCTCGTTAAGATGCCTCAGGACCTCTACGGAAGGAACGACATGGCAGGGGAACCCCAGGACGACTGCCTGTTCTGCAAGATCGTCGCAGGTCAGATCCCGGCGACCATCGTCCGCGAGACAGACACCACCCTCGCCTTCCGGGACATCAACCCGCAGGCCCCCACCCATGTTCTGGTGATCCCCAAGGCCCACTACGAGACCGCGGCAGCCCTCGCCGCGGCCGAACCGCAACTGGCCGCGGATGTTCTCGGAGCGACCCAGGCCGTCGCGGAGGACGAGAAGCTGGAGAGCTACCGCACCGTCTTCAACACCGGCAGCGGCGCCGGCCAGACCGTCTGGCACGCCCACGCCCATGTGATCGGCGGCCGCGGCCTCCACTGGCCCCCCGGATAACCCACCGTGTCCGTACGCGAGTTGGTCGTCCTCGGCACAGCCAGCCAGGTCCCGACCAGGCACCGCAACCACAACGGCTACCTGCTGCGCTGGGACGGCGAGGGCCTCCTGTTCGACCCCGGCGAGGGCACCCAGCGCCAGATGCTGCGTGCCGGGGTCGCCGCCCACGACCTCAACCGGATCTGTGTCACCCACTTCCACGGCGACCACTCCCTCGGCCTCGCGGGCGTGATCCAGCGCATCAACCTCGACCGGGTCCCGCACGAGGTCACCGCCCACTACCCGAAGTCGGGGCAGCGCTTCTTCGACCGTCTGCGGTACGCGACGGCGTACCGGGAGACGGTCCGGCTCACCGAGGCACCGGTCGCGGCCGACGGGGTGCTCGCGCGGACCGGCGGCTACACGCTGGAAGCCCGCAGGCTCTCCCACCCCGTCGAGTCCTACGGCTACCGCCTCACCGAACCCGACGGCCGCCGCATGCTCCCCGACCGCCTCGCCGCGCACGGCATCAAGGGGCCCGACGTCGGACGGATCCAGCGCGAGGGCTCCCTGAACGGCGTCCAGCTCGACGAGGTCAGTGAGGTCCGCCACGGCCAGCGGTTCGCGTTCGTCATGGACACCCGCCTCTGCGACGGCGTCCACGCCCTCGCGGACGGCTGCGACCTGCTCGTCATCGAGTCGACCTTCCTCGACGAGGACGAGCAACTCGCCGTGGAGCACGGCCATCTGACCGCCGGTCAGGCCGCGACCGTCGCCCGCGACGCCGGCGTACGGCATCTCGTGCTCACCCACTTCAGCCAGCGCTACTCCGAGCCGGAGGAGTTCGAACGGCAGGCGCGGGCGGCCGGGTACGAGGGCGAGCTGACCGTGGCCCACGACCTCCTCAGGGTCCCGGTTCCGAAACGGCGGTAAAGCGGCCGTACGATGCTTTGATGTCCCTCCCCAAAGCTGAACTGCACCTGCACATCGAAGGCACCCTGGAGCCGGAGCTGGCTTTCGAGCTGGCCGCTCGCAACGGCGTCGAGCTGCCGTACGCCGACACGGACTCGCTCCGCACGGCGTACCAGTTCGAGGATCTCCAGTCCTTTCTGAACCTGTATTACGAGCTCATGGCCGTCCTGCGCACCGAGCGCGACTTCGAGGACCTGGCGAACGCCTATCTCGCCCGGGCCGCCGCGCAGGGGGTGCGGCACGCGGAGATCTTCTTCGACCCGCAGGCACACCTCGCGCGGGGCGTGGAGATGGGCACGGTGGTGGAGGGGCTGTGGCGGGCGCTGGGCAGCAGCGCGCGCAACCATGGCGTCTCGACGCAGCTGATCATGTGCTTCCTGCGGGACGAGTCCGCGGAGTCCGCGCTGGAGACCCTCGATGCCGCGAAGCCGTATCTGGACCGGATCGTCGGGGTCGGGCTCGACTCCGCCGAGGTGGGGCACCCGCCGGTGAAGTTCCGCGAGGTGTACGAGGCCGCCGCGGCGCTCGGGCTGCGGCGGGTGGCGCACGCCGGGGAGGAGGGGCCGCCGGAGTACATCGTCGAGGCGCTGGACGTGCTCGGGGTGGAGCGGATCGATCACGGGCTGCGGTGCGTGGAGTCGCCGGAGCTGGTCGCGCGGCTGGTGCGGGACCGGGTGCCGCTGACTCTGTGTCCCTTGTCCAATGTGCGGCTGCGGACGGTTGACGTGCTGGGCGATCATCCGTTGCCCGCGATGTTGGATGCCGGGTTGATGTGCACGGTGAACTCCGACGATCCGGCTTACTTCGGCGGATACGCGGGGGACAACTTCGAGGCCGTTCAGCAGGCTCTGGGGCTGAGTGAGGAGCGGTTGCGGGAGCTTGCCCGCAACTCCTTCCTCGCGTCCTTCTTGGAGCACGACGAGGAGTTGCGGGCTCGGTATCTTGCGGAAGTTGATGCTTACGAGTTCTGAGGCGCGTTGTCGGGTGCGCGCCGGTGGGGGCTGGTCGCGCAGTTCCCCGCGCCCCTGACGGGGCGCTTCACGCTGCCGTTGCTTTGTCGTATGCGGGTGCCTCCACCTGGATCTCCACCACCGGGAGTTGACGCCTTCCTGTACCCATCGCCACCGCGGTCATCGGCGCCGCGATCACCAGCAGGCCGATCGCCAGGACCGTGCCCATCACGGGGAAGCCGGCCTCGGATGCGAGCAGGCTTCCCGCCAGGGGACCCGCTGCCGTGCCCAATGACGATGCCGAGCCGACCAGGACCGCCCAGCGGCCGCGGGGGTCCAGGGAGGCGGCCAGGCCGATGACGTACGACAGGACGATCGGGTAGAGCGTGTTCCAGGCGATCTCGCCGGTCGCGAAGGACGTCAGGTCGGTCGCGGAGGCGCTGAGGGTGATGCAGGCGGCGATGAGGACCGTGCCGCCGCCGACGGGGAGCGCGCGGCCCAGCCGGGGGCCGAGGGCGCCCGCGCCGACGACGCCCAGCAGGCCCGCGCCCAGCGCGAGCGCGAAGACCGCGCCGACCGTCGCCTCGGAGAGGTGGGCCTGGGTGAGGCCGATGCGGCCGCTGACGCCCCAGAGGGCGTTCTGGGCGAGGGACCAGCACAGGAGGGTCGCGGCCAGGAGGAGACCGGCGCGGGGGTGGGGGAGCGGGGTGCGGGTCTCCCGGCTGCGGGCGGGGGCCGTGCGCAGCGGGAGACGGCTCGTCAGGGGCCAGACCGCCAGCGCGGTGAGGGCGATCGCGGCGAGGGGCTGGCCGTGGCCGGGGCCCAGGTGCGGGACGGTCAGGTAGACGGCGCCGGCGAGCGCGGAGACGCCGAGCAGGCCGACCGTGGTGGCGCGGTGCGGGTCCGGCTGGGCGGCGATGCCGGTGGCGGCCACCGCCGTCGACGTACCGGATCCGAAGCCGCCGATCAGGGCCCCCACGACGACCGCGGGGACGGCGTGGGCGAGGGCGGCGCCGCCGTAGCCGAGGACGGCGAGGGTGAGGCCGACGCGGGCGAGGGTGCGGGGGCCGACGCGGTCGACGTGGGAGGCGAGCAGGAAGCCTGCCGCCGCCGAACTCAGCAGCAGCGCGCTGCCGACGGCACCCGCCTCGGTGGCGGTGAGGGCAAGCCCGGAGTCGAGTCTGCCGACGGTGGTCGGCAGCAGGTAGGGGGCGAGGTACCCGGCCGTGAAGAGGGCAATGAGGGGCCAGGGCAGGGTGGAGCGACGGGCGAACACGGGCGTTCCCAGGGCATGCGAAAGAAGCGGCTCGAAAAGGGGGTTGGGCGCAGGCCGTCGACGGACAGGAACGCGCGAAGAATTTGTATCAAGCACGCGGTTGCGGAAACAGCCCGGGTGGTGTGATCTGAGCCACGTTCCGTTTGGGGTGCGGGCTGTCGGGTAGACGAGGCCCTTTTTCGGCGCCTTTTCGGTGCCCCTAGCGCCAGCTGGGAGCGCCCCCCGCACCCGGTGCCGTCGCCTCGATCTTGCCCCTGATCTCGCGCATGACCGTGACGATCTGCTGTTCGTGGTCCGGTGTCAGACGGGCGACCGGGACCGAGCAGCTGATGGCGTCCTGGGCGGGGGAGTCGTAGCGCAGGGCGAAGCCGAAGCCGACGATGCCGAGGACGCCCTCCTCCCGGTCGATCGAGTAGCCACGGGCGCGGACCTCGGCGAGGTCGGTCAGCAAGGAGTCGCGGGTGGTGTGGGAGTTCGGGGTGAGTGCCTCGTACGGCCCCTCGGGGAGCCGTTCGTCGGGCCATTCGGCCAGCAGTGCCTTGCCCAGCGCGCCGACGTGCGCGGGCAGCCGGCGGCCGACCCTGCTGATGGTCCGCAGGTACTCGTGCGACTCGCGGGTCGCCAGATAGGCCACGTCCCGGCCGTCGAGCCGGCCCAGGTGGATCGTCTCGCCCAGCGCCTGGGACGCCTCGTCGAGATACGGCCGTGCGACCCGGACGCGCGGGTCGGAGTCCAGGTAGCTGGTGCCGGTGAGCAGGGCGTGGATGCCGATGCCGTAGAGCGAGCCGGTGACGTCGGTGCGGACCCAGCCGCGCGAGATCAGGGTCTGGAGCAGCGCGTACATCGAACTGCGCGGCACGCCCAGCTCGTCCGCGAGCTCCTGGAGCCGGGCCGGGCGGTCGCCGCGCGCGGCCAGCAGTTCGAGGAGTTCGACGGTGCGGGCCGCCGACTTCACCTCGCGGACACCACCGGTCTCTGACATGCGCTGATGGTAATCGGCCCGCCAAACCTCGCGGCGACCCATTGACGGACAGGGTTCGCCTATCTAATCTCCATCTTCATACGTAGATTACGTCTACATGGGGAGATGAGCGAGGGTGACCCTCGACCCGGACACGGCCCGACGACTGCGGGACGGCATGGCACACGGCGTGCTGTCGTTCCCGCTCACGAGCTTCCATGACGACGGCACCCTCGACCCCGACGGCTTCCGCGCCCACGTCGCCGCCCAGATCGCCACCGGCCCCGGCGCGGTCTTCCCGGCCTGCGGCACCGGCGAGTTCTTCTCGCTGGACGAGGACGAGTACCGGCAGGTCGTCACCATCGCCGTCGAGGAGGCAGGCGGGCGCGTGCCCGTCGTCGCCGGGATCGGCTACGGCTGGGCGCAGGCCGTCCGCTTCGCCCGGATTGCCGAGGAGGCGGGAGCGGACGCGCTGCTGGTCCTCCCGCACTACCTGGTCGCCGCCCCGCAGGACGGCCTGGTCGCACAGCTGGAGCAGATCGCGGCGCGGACACGGCTGCCGCTCATCGCCTACCAGCGCGGTCAGGTCGCCTTCGGCGTGGACGCGTTCAGGCGGGTCGCCGCGATCGACGGGGTCATCGGACTCAAGGACGGGCACAGCGACCTCGACCGGCTCCAGCGCCTCACCCTCGCCGCCCCCGAGGACTTCCTGTTCTTCAACGGCGCCTCCACCGCCGAGATCCAGGCCCGCGCCTACGCCACCGTCGGCGTCCCCGCCTACTCCTCCGCCGTCCACGCCTTCGCCCCCGAGATCGCGAACGCCTTCTTCACCGCCCTGCGCGACGGCGACGACGGGACCCTGGAGAAGCTGCTGCGCGACTTCTACGTCCCGCTCGTCGAGCTCCGCGACCGGGTGCCCGGGTACGCGGTGTCGCTGGTGAAGGCGGCGGCACGGTTGCGGGGGCGGCCGGTGGGGCCGGTGCGCGCACCGCTCACCGACCCGTCGGACGCCGATCTGGCGGACCTGCGCGTGTTGTTGACCACCGGTCTCGACCTCGTAGGCGCCGCGCTGTGAACCTCACGATCACCGATGTCCGCCTGACGCCGATCCTCGTCGCCGATCCGCCGCTGTTGAACACGCAGGGCGTGCACCAGCCGTACACGCCCCGGCTGATCGTCGAGGTGGAGACCGGGGACGGGGTCGTGGGGGTCGGGGAGACGTACGGCGACACCAAGTACCTGGAGCTGGCCCGGCCCTTCGCGGCGAAGCTGATCGGACGTCAGGTCGCGGATCTGAACGGGCTGTTCGCGGTCGCGGACCAGGTGGCGGTCGACTCCTCCCGGGTCTTCGGACAGGTCGACGTCGGTGGACTGCGGGGCGTGCAGACCGCCGACAAGCTGCGGCTGTCCGTCGTCTCCGGGTTCGAGGTGGCCTGCCTCGACGCGCTGGGCAAGGCGCTCGGTCTGCCGGTGCACGCGCTGCTCGGGGGCAAGGTCCGGGACGCGGTCGAGTACAGCGCGTACCTGTTCTACAAGTGGGCCGCTCATCCGGAGGGCGTCGCCTGCGAGAAGGACGACTGGGGTGCGGCCGTCGATCCCGCGGGGGTGGTGGAGCAGGCCCGGCTGTTCACGCAGCGGTACGGCTTCACGTCCTTCAAGCTCAAGGGCGGGGTCTTTCCGCCGGACGAGGAGATCGCGGCGGTCAGGGCTCTTGCCGAGGCTTTCCCCGGCCATCCCCTGCGGCTCGACCCCAACGGGGCCTGGAGCGTGGCGACTTCGCTGAGGGTCGCCGAGGAGCTGGGGGACGTCCTGGAGTATCTGGAGGATCCCGCGCTGGGGACCGCGGCCATGGCCGAGGTGTCCGCCGGGACCGACGTCCCGCTGGCCACCAACATGTGCGTGACGACCTTCGCCGAGATCAAGGAGGCGTTCGTCCGGGATGCCGTGCAGGTGGTGCTCTCCGATCACCACTACTGGGGCGGGCTGCGGAACACCCAGCAACTCGCGGCGATCTGCCGGACGTTCGGGGTGGGGGTGTCCATGCACTCCAACACGCATCTGGGGATCTCGCTGGCCGCGATGACGCATGTGGCGTCCACCGTGCCGAATCTCCACCACGCCTGCGACTCGCACTATCCGTGGCAGTCGGAGGACGTGCTGACCGAGCGGCTGGTCTTCGAGGGCGGGGCCGTGCGGGTCTCCGACGCGCCCGGGCTCGGTGTCGAACTCGACCGGCGGAAAGTGGAGTTCCTGCATCGGCGGTGGCTGGATGACGACGGTTCGCTGCGGGAGCGGGACGACGCCGCGGCCATGCGGGTGGCCGAGCCGGGGTGGGTCACGCCGGGCGTGCCTCGCTGGTAGGGGTCTGGGGTCTGAGGGCTGCGACCACAGACCCCGCTTCGGCCCTGAAGGGCCTCGTCCTCGAACGCCGGACGGGCCGGAACGCCTGGACCGGCGCTTGCGAGCCTGACGCGGGTTCCGGCCCGTTGTCGGTGGTGTGGTGCAGACTGGCCTGATCGGCACCACGCGCAGGGAGCTCACCGTGATCGCGTCCAACGGGAAGGGACCGTCGCACTTCGGAGGGAACGGGCAGGGCCAGGCCCGGGTCGACCCTCTCGCAGCTCTGCGCACACCCGAGGATCCACCCTGGGACGTCTACCTCACCGGCACCGTCTTCCTCGACATCGTCTTCACCGGGCTCGGCACCGCCCCGGTGCGCGGCACCGAGTCCTGGGCCCGCGGCATGGGGTCGAGCCCCGGCGGAGTGGCGAACATGGCGACGGCCCTGGCCCGGCTCGGGCTGCGCACCTCGCTGGCCGCGGCCTTCGGCGACGACCACTACGGCGAGTACTGCTGGGACGCCCTGGAGCAGGGCGAGGGCATCGACCTCTCCCCGTCGCGCAGGGTTCCGGGCTGGCACTCCCCGGTCACTGTGTCGATGGCGTACGAGGGCGAGCGCACCATGGTCTCCCACGGCCACGAGCCGCCCCCCGAGGCCGTGCTCGTCCAGGAGGGCGCGCCGGACTGCCCCCCACGCGCGCGTGCGGCCGTGGCCTCGCTGGAGCCGGGGAAGCGCGCCCCCTGGATCGCCCAGGCAGCGGGCAAGGGCACCTGCATCTTCGCCGACGTCGGCTGGGACGAGACCGGCGCCTGGGACCTGGCCGGCCTCCCCGACCTCGCCCACTGCGAGGCCTTCCTGCCGAACGCGGAGGAGGCCATGCGCTACACCGGCGCCTCCTGCCCCCGCGAGGCCGCCCACGCGCTCACCGAGCACGTGCCGCTCGCCGTGGTCACGCTCGGAGCCGAGGGCGCGTACGCGGTGGACCGGCGTACCGGGGAGGCCGCCGAGGTCCCGGCGATCGAGGTCGAGGCGCTCGACCCCACCGGCGCCGGGGACGTCTTCGTGGCCGGCTTCGTCACCGGCACCCTCGCGGGCTGGCCGCTGGCGGACCGGCTGGCCTTCGCCGGCCTGACCGCCGCGCTCTCCGTCCAGGAGTTCGGCGGCTCCCTGTCCGCGCCGGGCTGGTCCGAGATCGGCGCCTGGTGGCGCAGGGTCCAGTCCGTCGCCTCCCAGGACCCGGCCGCGCTGCGCCGGTACGCCTTCCTGGCGGACCTGATCCCCAAGGAGTCCGCCCCGGGCTGGCCCCTGCGACGGGCGGTACCGACGATCGGCTTCGGCAGGTCGGCCTGAGACCCACGGAGGCCGCGTCCGCGCCGAGTGCCGGGTGGTACCGCGGCCAGGACCGGAACAGTCAGTGGTGATCCGCCCGCTCCAGTGCCGACAGCACCTGTTCCCGGACCACCTCGCGGGCCTCGGCGGGCAGCGACCCCATCGCCGTACCGCCCAGGGCGTCGAGCACGGTGTCCGCGGGCGTGTCGCAGGGCACGCTCTCGCTCAGGAAGTCGTAGCCGTCGCGGACGGCGACGCGCAGCACCGGGCGGGCGCCCGGGTGCACGGCGGTGGCGACGACCAGGGGCGGTGGCCCGCCCGGGGCCTCGGCCACCTTGCGGTAGCCGCTGACCAGCGGATCGTCCCAGTGCAGGCTCAGCAGCAACGGCTTCTTGGCGAGCAGTTCGGCGAGGTCTGCCTCGAACGGCCCCTCCGCCGCCAAGACCCGCGCCCGGGCGTCCAGGACGAGTGCCGCGGGCAGCAGACAGCGCAGGGTGCTGCCGACGATGTTCCCGCCGACCGTGGCGGTCCGGCGCACGGCCCCGGTGCCGATGCCGGCCGCGGCCCGGTGCAGCACCTCCGGCACCCGTTCGTCGATCCGGTGCAGCAGGACCGCCGCCCCGAGCTCCCCCGCCCCGAGGACGTTCGCCTCCGGCACCTCGCGCAGCGACACGGCCTGCTCGGGAAAGCCGTCGCGCTGCCAGGCGGCCCACACGAGCGTGGCGCCGCCTACGGGTGTCGCCCCGTCGGTCAGACACTCCTGTGCCTCCGGCAGGGACGTGGGCAGACGCAGCAGCACGGTCTTCCTTCTTCGAGCAGTCGAGGACCTCGACACACATGGCAGTGAGCGCATTCTTTCCGGGGGCCCGGGGGAGCATGCAGGGCTCACCGCTGCATTCGGGGCGCCCCGACCGTCGAAAAGCCCTACGGCGTTGTCAGTGCACCGTCGTACTCTTGAACCCGCGAGGCCGCCTCCAGTTGTGCGGCCCTGACGAGGAGGAACCGCAGGCCTTAAGCGCCGGCCCATGACTCAGACACCGACAGGTCACAGCCCCGCGCAGGGGCAGGCGAGAGCACAGTTCACCGTCCCCGCCCAGCACCCCATGGTCTCGGTCCTGGGGTCCGGCGACTCGCTCCTGCGCGTGATCGAGAAGGCCTTCCCGGCGGCCGACATCCATGTCCGGGGCAATGAGATCAGCGCGACCGGCGCGGCGGCGGACGTCGCCCTCGTGCAGCGCCTGTTCGACGAGATGATGCTGGTGCTCCGCACCGGACAGCCGATGACGGAGGACGCAGTGGAACGCTCGATCGCCATGCTGCGAGCGAGCGAGAACGGGACGAGCGACGGCCAGGAGACCCCGGCCGAAGTGCTCACACAGAACATCCTGTCCTCGCGCGGCCGCACCATCCGCCCCAAGACCCTCAACCAGAAGCGGTACGTCGACGCGATCGACAAGCACACGATCGTCTTCGGCATCGGCCCCGCCGGTACCGGAAAGACCTACCTCGCCATGGCCAAGGCGGTGCAGGCCCTCCAGTCCAAGCAGGTCAACCGCATCATCCTGACCCGCCCGGCGGTGGAGGCGGGGGAGCGGCTCGGCTTCCTGCCCGGCACCCTCTACGAGAAGATCGACCCGTACCTGCGTCCGCTGTACGACGCCCTGCACGACATGCTGGACCCGGACTCGATCCCGCGTCTGATGGCGGCGGGGACGATCGAGGTCGCGCCGCTGGCGTACATGCGTGGCCGCACCCTCAACGACGCCTTCATCATTCTCGACGAGGCCCAGAACACCTCCCCCGAGCAGATGAAGATGTTCCTCACCCGCCTCGGCTTCGACTCGAAGATCGTCATCACCGGTGACGTGACGCAGGTCGACCTGCCCAACGGGACCAAGTCCGGGCTGCGGCAGGTGCAGGACATCCTGGAGGGTGTGGAGGACGTGCACTTCTCCCGCCTGTCGTCCCAGGACGTCGTACGGCACAAGCTGGTCGGCCGTATCGTCGACGCGTACGAGAAGTACGACACCGAGAACGGTACGGAGAACGGCACCCACAAGGGCGCCCGGGACAAGCGGAAGTAGACAAGCCAGCACCATGTCGATCGACGTCAACAACGAGTCCGGAACCGAGGTCGACGAGCAGGCGATCCTCGACATCGCCCGCTACGCGCTCGCGCGGATGCGCATCCACCCGCTCTCCGAGCTCTCGGTGATCGTCGTGGACACCGACGCCATGGAGCAGCTGCACATCCAGTGGATGGACCTGCCGGGGCCCACCGACGTCATGTCGTTCCCGATGGACGAGCTCAGGCCGCCCAGCAAGGACGACGACGAGCCCCCGCAGGGCCTCCTCGGCGACATCGTGCTGTGTCCCGAGGTCGCCAAGAGGCAGGGCGAGGAGGCCGAGACGCAGCACTCCATGGACGAGGAGCTCCAGCTCCTCACCGTCCACGGCGTGCTGCACCTGCTCGGCTACGACCACGAGGAGCCGGACGAGAAGGCCGAGATGTTCGGCCTGCAGGCGGCCATCGTGGACGGCTGGCGGCAGGAGAAGGGGCTCACCGGTCCGTCCCCCGCGCCGACCGTCTCATGAGCCTGCCCCTTGTCTCCGGCGCGATCGCCCTGGTCGTCGTCGCCTGGCTCGCCGCCTGCGCGGAGGCGGGCCTCGCGCGCGTCTCCAGCTTCCGCGCCGAGGAAGCCGTACGCAACGGCCGGCGGGGCAGCGCCAAGCTCGCGCAGATCGCCGCCGACCCGACCCGCTATCTCAACGTGGCGCTGCTGGTGCGCGTCGCCTGCGAGATGGCGGCGGCCGCCCTGGTCACCTACGCCTGCCTCCAGGAGTTCCCGGGCACCACCCGCGCCCTGCTGGTCGCGATCGGCGTCATGGTGCTCGTGTCGTACGTCGCCGTCGGTGTCTCCCCGCGCACCATCGGGCGTCAGCACCCGCTCAACACGGCGACCGCGGCCGCGTACATCCTGCTCCCGCTGGCCCGGATCATGGGCCCGATCCCGTCGTTGCTGATTCTCATCGGCAACGCGCTCACCCCGGGCAAGGGCTTCCGCCGGGGCCCGTTCGCCTCCGAGGCGGAGCTGCGCGCGCTGGTCGACCTCGCCGAGAAGGAGTCCCTGATCGAGGACGAGGAGCGCCGCATGGTGCACTCCGTCTTCGAGCTGGGCGACACACTGGTGCGGGAGGTCATGGTGCCGCGCACCGACCTCGTCGTCATCGAACGCTTCAAGACCATCCGGCAGGCGCTGACGCTCGCGCTGCGCTCGGGCTTCTCGCGCATCCCGGTGTCCGGGGAGAGCGAGGACGACATCGTCGGGATCGTGTATCTGAAGGACCTGGTCCGCAAGACGCACATCAGCCGGGACGCGGAGAGCGAGCTGGTGTCCACCGCCATGCGGCCCGCCGCCTTCGTGCCCGACACCAAGAACGCCGGTGACCTGCTGCGCGAGATGCAGCAGGACCGCAATCACGTCGCCGTCGTCATCGACGAGTACGGCGGCACGGCCGGCATCGTCACCATCGAGGACATCCTCGAGGAGATCGTCGGTGAGATCACCGACGAGTACGACCGTGAACTGCCGCCGGTGGAGGACCTCGGCGACGACCGCCACCGGGTCACGGCCCGCCTCGACATCACCGACCTCGGCGAGCTCTACGGGCTCGACGAGTACGACGACGAGGACGTGGAGACCGTCGGCGGACTGCTGGCGAAGGCGCTGGGCCGGGTCCCCATCGCCGGGGCGTCCGCGGTTGTCGAGCTCCCGGACGGGCGCGCGCTGCGCCTGACCGCGGAGGCCGCCGCCGGACGCCGGAACAAGATCGTGACGGTTCTGGTGGAGCCGGTGGGCGCCCTCGAACCGGCGGAAGCGGAGAAGGAGTCCGAGTGACCCCTCAGGAACTGCGTGCCCTGTGCCTGTCGTTCAACGCGGCGGTGGAGGACTTCCCGTTCAGCCCGGAGATCTCGGTCTTCAAGGTGCTCGGCAAGATGTTCGCGCTGAGCTGGATCGACGCGCGGCCCCTGAAGGTCAACCTCAAGTGCGACCCCGAGGACGCGATCCGGCTGCGCGCCGACCATCCCGGGCTGATCGCCCCCGGCTACCACATGAACAAGCGCCACTGGAACACCGTCACGGTCGACGGCGAGCTCCCGGACCGTCTGGTCCGGGAGCTCGTGGAGGATTCGTACGACCTGGTGGTGGCCGGTCTACCGCGCGCCGAGCGGCTCCGCCTCGACCGCCCCTGAGCGCACCCGCAGCCCCACCGCGACCACGGCCGCCGCCACCAGCACGATCGCCGTGTCCAGCGCGAGGACCGTGTGGACGCCGGACATCAGGTCGTCCGAGGTGGTGGCGAGGACGCCGAGCAGCGGGATGCCGACGGTGATGCCGATCTGCTGGGTGGAGGTGACCAGGCCGGTGGCCAGGCCCTGCTCCTCGTCCGGGACACCGGAGGTCACGGTGACGCCGTACGAGATGATCGCGCCGAGGTGGCACATGCTGGCCAGGGAGACGGCGGCGGTGGCGAGCCAGACGGACCAGTTCCCGGTGTCCAGGCCCAGCAGGGCGGCGATCAGGGCGCCCTGGCCGACGAGGGAGCCGACCAGCGTGCGGCGCGGGCCGAAGCGGCCGATGACCCTCGGGGCGTAGGTGCCGGCCACCGCCGAGAGGACGCCCTGGACACCGAAGACCAGGCCGGTCTCGAAGGCGGACAGGTGCAGGATCTCCTGGAGGTAGAGGGTCAGCACGAAGACGACCGTCGACATCATGGAGAAGGTGACCAGACCGCCGATGTTGCCCCACGCCACCGTGCGGCGGCGCAGCATGGGCAGGGACACCAGGGGCTGGGCGCTACGGGACTCGACCTTGACGAAGGCGGCGAGGAGCAGCAGGCCGGCGATCAGGCCGGCGACGACGTCCGCACGGCCGAAGCCGTGGTCGGCGGCGGTGGAAAGGGCGTAGATGAGGGCGAGCAGCCCGCCGGTGACCGTGATCGCGCCGGGCACGTCCAGGCGTGGCCGGTCCGGGGTGCGGGACTCCGGCAGCAGGGCGGGGGCCAGCGGGAGCACGATCAGGGCGAACAGGGTGAGCAGGCCCATCGTGGAGCGCCAGCCGAGGGTGTCGGTGAGGGTGCCGCCGGCCACCATGCCGACGGTGAAGCCGAGCGAGAGCAGGGTGCCGGAGATGCCCAGGGCGCGGTCGCGGGCGGGGCCCTCGGGGAAGGTCGTGGTCAGCAGGGACATGCCGGTCGGCACGATGGCCGCGGCGCCGAGGCCCTGGAGGGCGCGTCCGGCGAGGAAGGACGCCGGGTCCCAGGCGAGGGTCGCGAGCAGGGAGGCCGCGCCGAACAGGGCGAGACCGGACAGGAAGAGCTTCCTGCGGCCGTACAGGTCTCCCATGCGGCCGAACAGGAGCAGGAAGCCGCCGGACGGGAGGGCGAACGCCGTGACCGCCCACTGCAGGGCGGCGGGGCTCATGCCGAGGTCGGCGCCGAGGACGGGCAGGGCGACGTTCAGGACGGAGAAGTCCAGCGCGACCATGAACTGGGCGGCGCACAGGACGAACAGGACGAGCTTGTCGCGCGTCGACAGCCGGGGGGTGTCGAGTGCGTCGGGGACGGGGCTTGTGGTGTCGATCGCCATGGGCAAGAGCCTGAGGGCGCCGGAATAGCCGTGGGGAGCGGCAAGTTGTGCTGGTGGTGGCACCACCAGGCAACCACGAGGGGGATGCGTTCGTGCCCGAGGTCGTACCCAAGAGTGAGCGGCATCGTGAGCTGCGGGAGTTTCTGATGAGCCGGCGGGCCCGGGTCTCGCCCGCCGAGGCAGGACTGCCGGACGGCGGGGCGCGGCGGCGGACGCCGGGGCTGCGGCGCGAGGAGGTCGCCGTGCTGGCCGGGGTGGGCGCCTCCTGGTACCAGTGGCTGGAGCAGGGGCGGGACATCTCGGTGTCCCCGCAGGTCCTCGACTCCGTCGGGCGGGTGCTGCGGCTCAGCAACGCCGAGCGACGGCATCTGTACGTCCTCGCCGGGCTGAACCCGCCCGCGCCGGAACCGGCGGCCGACCACGGCTGCGAGGGGCTGCGGCGGCTGATCGACGCGTGGATGCCGTATCCGGCGCACATCATGGACGCGTACTACAACTGCGTGATGTACAACGACGCCGCCGGCTGGGTGCTCGGCATGCGGCCGGAGAACACCCAGAACTGCCTCGTCGACTTCTTCACCGACCCGCTGTACCGGTCGCGATCGCACAGCTGGGAACAGAACGCGCGTACCGTCGTCGCCCAGTTCCGGGCGGCCGCCTCGGCGCGGCCCGAGGACGAGGGGTTCCAGGACGTGCTGGCCCGGGTGCGGTCGGTGAGTACCGAGTTCACCGAGCTGTGGGAGCGGCGGGACATCGAGGACGCCGGCGTGATCCGCAAGGAGCTCGACCATCCGCTGGTCGGCCTGCTGTGCGTGGAGTCCACGGCGATGCGGGTACCGGCCCGCCCCGACCTGACGGTCGTCCTGCACACCCCGCTGGACGAGGCCCGCACCGCGGCCAAGCTGGAGTGGCTGGCCTCACCGGAGGGGCGGCGCGGGGCGATGTATCCGGTGGCGGGGTGAGAGAGCGGGCGCGTGGCCTGCCCCGGCGCGCGGTGGCTCCGGGAGCGGCGTACCCCCATGGCGCCGTTCTGGTAGCCCCGGTTCGTATGCTCCTGTCATGACCGACAACAGTGCGCTTGACCCCGAGGACCGCAAGATCGTCACGCTGGCCCGTTCGGCGCGGGCCCGTAACGGAGTGCCCGAGGGGGCGGCCGTGCGGGACGAGACCGGGCGGACGTATGTGGCCGGGACCGTCGAGCTGGCGTCACTGAAGCTGAGCGCGTTGCAGACCGCGGTGGCCATGGCCGTGGCGTCCGGGGCGAAGTCCCTGGAGGCGGCGGCCGTGGTGACGGAGGCGGAATCGGCCTCCGAGCAGGACCGGGCCGCCGTCCGGGATCTGGGCGGCCCGCAGACTCCGGTGCTGGTGGCGGGGGTCGACGGCACCGTGCGCGCCACCGTGACCGCCGGCTGATACCCCCGGTAACAGTTGGCCGGAATTCCGGCTTGCCCTCCCTCGTCCCACGCGCATCAATGGAACCGGAGATTCCGACGGACCGTCAGATTCCAGCTCACGCGGCGTCCCGCACCACGCCCCGTGAAGCCCGGCCGTCCGTCGGGACGCACCCCCCGTCCATCCCCACATGGCAGTCCCCACCACGGGAAGGGAACCGGATTCCATGAAAGGCAAGCGCATAGGTACCGGTGCGGCACTGGCGGTCGGCACGCTCGCGGCCGTCGGGCTCGCGTTCGCACCCGCCGCTCTCGCTGTCACCCCGGACACCGCGACGATCAACGCCGACTGCGGCATGTTCGGCAGCGGCGAGGCGACCCTCACCGCCACCCAGGACGGCACGGCGGCCACCGTCACCGTCACCTCGGCGATCAACGCTCCGCTCGCGCTCTCCGAGGACTCGATCACCTCGACCCTCACCTTCGTGAACGCGAACGGCGGCACCACCACCTTCACCGGTACGGAGAACCCCGCCATCGCGGCCGGCGACCCCGTCACCGTCGGGCCGCTCAACGGAACCGTGGCGTCCGGCGACAGCCTGGAATCGTACGGCGGTTCACTCCAGATCGTCGTCTTCGGGATCACCGTGACCTGCACGGCGACCGGTCCGCAGGCCCCGGGCCCGTTCGTCTTCGACTGACCTCCGGCGCCCGTTCCGCAGAGCAAGTCCTCCGGTTGCCGCAGAAACTGACATCCCGTCAGATTTCTGCGGCAACTCCATTGACTTCTCACGCCATCCACACATCAATGCCCCCTGTCGGCGCAGGACTTCAGGAGCTTCCGGAGGGGGCACATCCATGGGTTCGACGACTCGAAGACGCCGTCTGGCGTCCTTTATCGGGGCGACCGCGCTAGCGGTCACCGCGGGCGGCGCACTGGCCTGTCCGGCCGGTGCCGCCACCGACGTGGACTTCGCCACGCACTGCATCCCGCCCGCGGTCGCGGGCATCCCGCCGATCGACGGCACCACGACGGCCAGGATCGCCGTGGACAACACCAGCCCCAAGGTGGGCGACACCGTCACCGTGACCTACACGGTGGTCAAACCGGCCGCCAGCAACCCCACGGCCATCGCGCTGCCGGCCGACATCATGACGCCGACCGGCAAGGTCGCCCTCGGCGGCGCCCAGACCGGCGCCGTGACGGTCGCCGGACCGAAGAAGAACGACCCGGTGCCGGGCAACGGGGCGTTCCCGTCGTTCTCGATGACCGGCACCTTCAAGGTCACCTCACCCGGCGCGATCACGCTCTCGCCCGGCGACTACAACATCCACACCAGCTACATCCTCGAACTCGACACGCCCTGCACGGTGATCACCCCGCCCGCCCCGGTCTCCGAGACGGTCACCGCGACGGACACGAACCCCGTCAACGAGCGGGACATCGCGCTGGGTTCGGCCTCCGGGAAGCCCGGTGCGAGCGTCACCGTCACCGGCGGCAAGTTCACCCCGGGCGCGACGGTCACCCTGGCCGGGCGGGCGGGCGCCGCCCAGACCGCGGACACCGCCACCGTCACCGCCAACTCCTCGGGTGCCTTCAGCGGGGCGCTCGTCGTCAACGACAAGACGACGACCGGTGTCGTCGCGTACGAGGGCAGCGCGTGGAGCGACGCCAAGGGTGCCGGTCCGAAGGCGTACGTCGTCATCGACGACACCCCCGTCCCGGCCGGCAGCCAGAAGGTCACCACCACGGTCAAGGCGGGCACGCTGTCCATGTCCCAGGCCGGGGACTCCGTCAGCCTCTCGGCGGTGGACTACGGCAAGGGCGGGGCCTCGACCGGCAACCTGAACAAGGTGACCGTCCAGGACTTCCGCGGCGGACCCGCCGGCTGGTCCCTCACCGGCAAGGTCACCGACTTCACCGGAGCCGGCGCCAAGATCGACGCCGGCGCGCTGAGCTGGAGCCCCACCTGCGCCACCAAGGCGGGCAGCCCGAGCACCTGCCAGGCCGGCTCCGCCGGTGCGGTCGGATCCTCGGGAGCGACGCTCGCGTCCACGCCCAACTCCGCGCTCACCGGCGGTGAGTTCACCGTGAACGCGGGGCTCTCCCTGAACGTGCCGGCGTTCACGCCCGTGGGCACGTACTCCGGCGTTCTCACCCTCACACTCAGCTGACCGTACGGGCGCCCGCACCCGCCCGTCCGCCTCCCTGGGGGTCCGCACCCATGCGCAAGCTGTACGTCCTTCTCCTGAGCCTGAGCCTGAGCCTGTTCCTGGCCACGGCCGCCACGCCCGCGCACGCCGCCGACAACGGCAGCTGGTCCGTGTATCCCGCCGCCTCCCGGATCGCCGCGCGGCCCTACTTCTACCTCTCCGCCGACCCCGGGCAGACCATCGACGACAAGGTGGTCGTCAGCAACAGGACCGGTCGGCCCCTGACCTTCCGGCTCTACGCCGCCGACGCCTACAACACCGCCCGCGACGGCGGTTTCGCCGTGCGCACGGTCGCGGAGAAGCAGCGCGGGGTGGGGGCCTGGGCGAGACCCGCGAAGACCCGGGTGACCGTCCCCGCGCACGGCAGGGTCACCGTGCCGTTCACGCTGTCGGTGCCCGAGGGTGCCGAACCGGGCGACCACCCCGGCGCGTTGGTGGCGCTGGACGAGCGGATCGACAAGGGCGACGGGACGGTGGCGCTCGGCGTGCAGCGGGCCGTCGCCGCGCGGGTCTATCTGCGCGTGGGCGGACCGACCGTGCCCGCGATCACCGTCGAGGACGTCCGCGTCAGCCATCACCAGCCGCTGGTGCCGGGGTTGGGGGACAGCGGAGCGACGATCTCGTACACCCTGCGCAACACCGGCAACGTGACGTTGAACCCGAAGGTGGAGTTGAGGGCGACGGGGTTGTTCGGGCGGACGTTGCTGGCGCGGGACCTCGTGAAGATTCCCGGTGAGTTGCTGCCCGGGCAACGGGTACGGCTGAGCGAGCCGTGGCGCGGGGCGCCGCAACTCGACTGGGGAGCCGTCAAGTTGACGGCGAGTGCGAAGGACACTCGGGAGTCGGCGAGTGCGGGGTTCTTCGCCTTGCCGTGGTTGGCCGCAGTGGTGCTGTTCGCTGCGGGGGGCGTGGGAGGGGGGTTGTGGGTTCGATGGCGTCTGCTGCGCCGTCGTGGCTGGTCGCGCAGTTCCCCGCGCCCCTAAAAGCCTCCCGTGCCCCTTGGCCTAGAGGGCGTCCGGGCCCCGCTCGCCCGTCCGGACCCGTACGACCGTCTCCACCGGCAGTGCCCATACCTTGCCGTCGCCGATCTTGCCGGTCCGGGCGGCCTTGACGATGGTGTCGATGACCATGTCCGCGTCGGCGTCGTCCACGACGACCTCGATGCGCACCTTGGGGACCAGGTCGACCCGGTACTCGGCGCCGCGGTACACCTCGGTGTGTCCGCGCTGGCGGCCGTACCCGCTGGCCTCGGTCGCGGTCAGACCGTGGACGCCGATCTCCTGGAGCGCGGTCTTGACCTCGTCGAGGCGGTACGGCTTGACGATCGCGGTGATGAGCTTCATGCCTGGGTCTTGACCTTCTGGGCGGAGGGGACGGAGGACGCGCTGACCGGGGCACCGTGGCCCAGGACGCCGTGATCGTATGCGGTCTCGGCGTGCACCGTAAGGTCCAGGCCGGTGTGCTCGTGCTCCTCGTCGGCCCGGAAGCCCAGCGCCTTGTCGATCAGCTTCCCGATGCCGTACGTCACCAGGAAGGCGTACGCCCCCACGGCGACCACGGCCACCAGCTGCTTGCCGAGCTGGGCGAGTCCGCCGCCGTACAGCAGCCCCTCCGTGCCGCCGGTCATCTCCTTCACGGCGAACACGCCGATCAGGAGCGTGCCGATGACTCCGCCGACCAGGTGGACGCCGACGACGTCCAGCGAGTCGTCGTAGTTCAGCCTGAACTTCCAGCCCACCGCGTACGAGCAGACGACACCGGCGGCGACGCCGACGAACAGCGCGCCGAGGAGGGAGACCGAGCCGCAGGACGGGGTGATCGCGACCAAACCCGCGACCGAGCCGGACGCGGCGCCGAGCGTGGTCGGATGGCCGTCGCGCTTCTGCTCGACGAAGAGCCAGCCGAGCAGGCCGGTGCAGCCGGCGGCGAGGGTGTTGAGGAAGGCGGCGGCGGCGAGGCCGTTGGCACCGAGGGCGGAGCCCGCGTTGAAGCCGAACCAGCCGAACCAGAGCAGGCCCGCGCCCAGGACGACCATCGGGAGGTTGTGCGGGCGCATGGCGTCCTTCTTGAAGCCCAGACGCGGACCGAGGACCAGCGCGAGGGCGAGACCGGAGGCGCCGGAGGTGATCTCGACCGGCAGACCACCCGCGAAGTCGAGTGCGCCGAGCTTGTCCAGGACCCAGCCGCCCGGGCCCCACACCCAGTGGGCGACGGGAACGTATACGAGCAGCGCCCAGACCGGGACGAACACCAGCCACGCCCCGAACTTCGCCCGGTCCGCGATCGCGCCGCTGATCAGCGCGGCCGTGATGATGGCGAAAGTGAGCTGGAAGGTGGCGAAGAGGAGGGTGGGGACGGTGCCGTGGACGCTGTCGGGGCCGAGGCCGGACATGCCCGCGTGCTTCAGGCCGCCGATGAGTCCGCCGCCGATGTCCTCGCCGAAGGCCAGGGAGTAGCCGGCGGCCAGCCACACCACCGTGACCAGGGCGATCGACACGAAGCTCATCATCAGCATGTTGAGGACGCTCTTCGTGCGGACCATGCCGGCGTAGAAGAGGGCGAGCCCCGGGGTCATCAGCAGGACCAGGGCGGTGGCGGCGAGCAGCCAGGCGGTGTCACCGGTGTCGATGCCTTGGGCGGCGAGGGACATGGAGATCTCCAACGATGTGGGGGCTCGTCAGAGGGTCACCGGCCTGCGTTTCCGGATGCGCACGGGGATGTTTCCGGTGTGTTTCATTGCGGTGGGGTTTCCGGATGCTCACGGTCCGGGCGGTGCTCGGGCGCTTGTGCGGCGGGGCTCTGTGGATCAGGGAGAATGGGGCGCATGAGCGTTCGCAGTCAGTCATCCGAGCCGTCGGCATCGTCGGAGGCCCCCCACCGCGCCGGCTTCGCCTGCTTCGTGGGCCGCCCCAACGCGGGCAAGTCCACCCTTACGAACGCTCTGGTCGGCCACAAGGTGGCGATCACCGCCAACCAGCCGCAGACGACGCGGCACACGGTGCGCGGGATCGTGCACCGGGAGGACGCCCAGCTGATCCTGGTCGACACCCCCGGGCTGCACAAGCCGCGCACACTGCTGGGTGAGCGGCTGAACGACGTCGTACGCACCACGTGGGCCGAGGTCGACGTGATCGGCTTCTGTCTGCCGGCGAACGAGAAGCTGGGTCCCGGGGACCGCTTCATCGCGAAGGAACTCGCGGGGATCAAGAAGTCCCCGAAGGTCGCGATCATCACGAAGACGGACCTCGTCGACTCCAAGACGCTCGCCGAGCAGCTGATCGCCGTCGACCAGCTCGGCAAGGAGCTGGGCATCGAGTGGGCGGAGATCGTCCCGGTGTCGGCGACCGCGAACAAGCAGGTCGACCTGCTGGCGGACCTGCTGATCCCGATGCTTCCCGAGGGCCCGGCGCTGTACCCCGAGGGCGACCTCACGGACGAGCCCGAACAGGTCATGATCGCCGAGCTGATCCGCGAGGCCGCGCTGGAGGGCGTCCGCGACGAGCTCCCGCACTCCATCGCGGTGGTCGTCGAGGAGATGATCCCCCGTGAGGACCGCCCCGCCGACAAGCCCCTCCTCGACATCCACGCCTTCGTCTACATCGAGCGCCCCAGCCAGAAGGGCATCATCATCGGCCCCAAGGGCAAGCGCCTGAAGGAGGTCGGCATCAAGAGCCGCAAGCAGATCGAGGCGCTCCTGGGCACACCGGTCTTCCTCGACCTTCACGTGAAGGTGGCGAAGGACTGGCAGCGGGATCCCCGGCAGTTGCGGAAGCTGGGGTTCTAGGAGCCTTTACGGGGTCGCCTCCTGCGGGGTCAGGTCCTGCAGCCCCACCACCCTCAGCAGCTGCAGGCGTTCGTACGCCTCCGTCCCCGGGCGGGCCGTGTGGACGACCAGGAGGTGGTGGTGTTCGTGGCTGACCATGACCTCGCAGTCGAGTTCCAGCAGCCCCACCACGGGGTGCACGAAGCGTTTCGTCGCCCGGTCGCGCTGGGACACCTCGTGCTCGTCCCACAGGCGGGCGAACTCCTCGCTGGCCGCCCGGAGTTCGGCGACCAGCGCGGTCGGTTCCGGGTCGTCGGGGCGGGCCGCGGTCACCGCGCGCAGGGTGGCCACCTGGGTGCGCGCGTGGTCCGCGAGGTCCTCCTCGGGGAACAGCGTGCGCGCGGCCGGGTCCAGGAAGAAGCGGCGGACCAGGTTGCGGTCGCGGGGCGGGCGGGCCATCACGTCCCCCACCATGGCCCTGGCCATCGCGTTCTGCGCCAGCACCTCGCCGCAGTCGTTCACCACCTGCGCCGGGGTGTCGTGCAGCCGGTCCAGGATCAGCAGCAGCCCCGGCCGGACATGCGCCGACCCCGTCTCGCGGCGCGGTGGCTCCTCGCCCACCAGGTGGAACAGATGGTCCTGCTCCACGTCGGTCAGGCGCAGCGCCCGCGCCAGCGCCGTCAGCATCTGACGGGACGGACGCGGGCCCCGGGACTGCTCCAGGCGCGTGTAGTAGTCCACGGACATGCCCGCCAGCTGGGCCACCTCCTCGCGGCGCAGCCCGGGCGTGCGGCGCCGGGCGCCCGGCGCCAGACCCACGTCGGACGGGTTCAGCCGGGCGCGGCCGCGGCGCAGGAAGTCGGCGAGTTCGGCTCGGTTCACCCCTCCAGCCTGCGGCACCCCTCCCGGCTTATCCAGGGACTGCCGATCCCCTGATCAAGAGGTCTCTCCCGGTGCCCGCGCGGCCGTCCCACGCTGGTGGGGACGAAAGGGAGCAGAACATGCTGACGTTGGTGACAGGTACGACAGGACAGGTCGGCCGGCGCTTCGTGCCGAGGCTGCTGGCACAGTCCCGGCCGGGGGAGCAGGTGCGGGTTCTGGTACGGGACGCCTCGCGCGGCGAACCCTTCGCGGAACTCGGCGCCGAGGTCGTCGTAGGGGATCTGCGGGACACCGAGGGGCTGGGCAAGGCCGTCGCCGGAGCCGACGCGGTCGTGAACGTGGCCGCGGCCTTCCGGGGCGTGCCGGACGAGGAGGCGTGGGCGGTCAACCGGGACGCGGCCGTGGAGCTGGGCCGTGCCGCGGTGGCCTCCGGCGTCCGGCGGTTCGTGCAGGTCAGCACCGGTCTGGTGTACGGCGAGGGGCGGGGGCGCCCGGTGACGGAGGAGGACGAGAGCCGGCCCGGCGGTTCCATGTGGGGTGCCTATCCCGCATCCAAGGCGGAGGCGGAGCGGGAGCTGTTCGCGCTGGACGGGCTCGATGTGCGGGTCGGGCGGCTTCCCTTCGTCTACGGCGAGGGGGACCCGCATCTCGCCCAGTCCCTGATGTGGGCGAAGAACTGGGCGTCGACCCAGCGGCTGCACATGGGGCACCATGCGGATGTCGCCCAGGGGTTGCTGCGGATCCTGCATGCGCCGGGGGGCTCGGGGCGGGTGTACAACATCGCCGACGACGCCCCTGTGACGGCGGTGGAGTTGTATCAGCTCAACGGGGTCGAGATTCCGGGTGAGTTGTACGAGCGGGTTGATCCCGATCCATGGCTGGTGATCATGTCCACGGAGCGGATTCGGCGGGAGCTGGGGTATCGGCCGGCGTATCCGTCGGTTTATGCGGCGAGGGCGGCCGGAGCGTTGTGATCTGCGGGTCCGTTGTGGCTGGTCGCGCCCACGCGGCGGAGCCGCACAACGACACAGTCCCGCGCCCCTAGGGAAACCTAGTCGACGCCCCTTATGCGGCCGACCAGCACCGCTCCCGCCAAACCCACCGCCGCCGCGACCCCGTACAGCACCCGGTACCCCCCGAGGTGCGTCACGATCGGTGCCGCCAACGCGGGGGCCGCCACCTGGGGCAGGGAGTTCGCCACGTTGATGATGCCCAGGTCCTTTCCCCGGTCCAGGGCCGTCGGCAGGACGTCCGTCATCAGGGCGAAGTCGACCGACATGAAGACGCCGAGGCCCACCCCCAGCAGCGCCGCCACAATGATCGCGCTCGGCCAGGTCTGCCACAGCGCGAGCAGGGCCGTCGCCACCGCCATGAGGACCCCGGACCAGCGGACGAACGGCTTGCGGCGGCCCACGCGGTCGGACCAGACACCGCCCACCACCACCGTGGCCAGCAGCGCAACGCTGTCCACCGCGGTCAGGATCAGCACGCCCCGCTCGGGGTCGTCGTAGTGCAGGCGGTCCCGCAGGTAGTAGAGGAGGTACAGCAACACCAGCGCGTTGCTGAGGTTGATCAGGAAGCGGGTCACCCAGGCCCAGGCGAAGTCGGGGTAGCGGCGCGGGCTCAGCCAGAAGCCGCGCGCGAACGACCGCCAGGACCACGCCGGTTGGTCCGTGGCCGCCAGCCTGAGGTCCCGGTGGCGCAGCACGTACGGCAGCACCCCCGCCAGTGTGAACACCGCGCAGGCCGCATAGCCCGCCGCGATGCCGCCCGCCGCGGTCGCCAGCCCTGTGCCGACGACCGCGCCGAGGATCTGCGCCGCGCCGATCCAGCCGCCGACCGCGCCCCGCTGGAGCCGTGGCACCCGGTCCGGCACGGCCGCCGTGACCGCCGCGAAGGCCGCGTTCAGGGTCAGCTGGACCAGACACCAGCCGAGCGTCATGAGCCACAGGCCGCCCGCCCCGGCGAGCACCAGCAGCGACAGCGCGCCGCCCGCCGCACCGGCCACGATCCACGGGCTGCGGCGGCCCCAGCGGGCCGTGGTGCGGTCCGACAGCGCGCCGAAGAACGGGTTCGCCGCCAGTGACACCACCGCGCCCACCCCGGTCGCCCAGGCCAGCAGCGTCTCCTTGGACATGCCGGTGCCGGGCGCGAAGTCCTCCGCCTGCCGGGCCAGCAGGATCTGCAACGGGCCGTACCAGCCCACCCAGATCGCCACGTTGGCGAGGGAGAGGGAGGTGGTCCAGCCCTTGCCGACCCGGTCGACCGGCTCCGTGAGAGCCGCGCTCACCTCTGGGCCCGGAGCAGGTCCCGGTACCAGGCGTACGACGCCTTCGGGGTCCTGGCGAGGGTCTCGAAGTCCACGTGGACAAGGCCGAACCGCCGCGCGTACCCCTCCGCCCACTCGAAGTTGTCCATCAGCGACCACACGAAGTACCCGCGCACGTCCACGCCCGCCTCGACCGCCTTGTGCAGGGCCCGGACGTGGCCGTCCAGGTAGGCGATCCGGTTCTGGTCGTCCATGCCCTCGTAGGAGCAGCCGTTCTCGGTGATGACGACCGGCGGGAGGCGGTCGCCGTAGCGCTCGCGCATACCGGTGAGCAGCTCCGTCAGGCCCTCCGGGACCACCGGCCAGCCGAAGTCCGTCACCGGTACGCCCTCGATCTCCTGGACGGAGAAGGGGAGTTCGGCCGGGATCGTCAGTCCGCCGAACTCGATGTCCGCACCCTGCGGGGCGCCCACGCGGGTCGGGGCGTAGTAGTTGACGCCGTAGAAGTCGAGCGGCTCGCTGATGACCTTGAGGTCGGCGGCGACATCGCCCGGCATCAACTCGCCCAGACCGGAAGGGTATTCGCCCAGCAGCACAGGCTCCGCGAACAGCCGGTTCAGCAGCAGGTCGTAGAAGTCCGCCGCCTCCACGTCCGGTTGCTCCTGGGAGGCCGGCCAGGTCGGGCCGTGCGAGTTTGCGATGCCGATGTCCGTGGCGCCGGCCGCGCGCAGCGCCTGCACGGCCAGGCCGTGGCCCAGGAGCTGGTGGTGGGCGGCGGGCAGCGCGTCGAACATCAGCTGCTTGCCCGGGGCGTGGGCGCCGAGCGCGTGGCCGAACATGGTGTGTTCGGCAGGCTCGTTGAGGGTGATCCATTTCGTGACACGGTCGCCGAGACGGTCGGCCACCAGGGACACGTACTCGGCGAAGCGGGAGGCGGTGTCCCGGTTCAGCCAGCCGCCCTCCTCCTGAAGGGACTCCGGCAGGTCCCAGTGGAAGAGCGTCGGGACCGGACGGACGCCCGCCCCGACCAGTTCGTCCACGAGACGGTCGTAGAAGTCGAGGCCGCCCTCGGAGCGCACCCGCGGCCAGGAGACCGAGAAGCGGTACGCGTCCACCCCCAGGCCGGCCAGCAGGGACACGTCCTCGCGGTAGCGGTGGTAGTGGTCGCAGGCCACCGCTGCCGTGGAGCCGTCCTTCACCCGGCCCGGTTCGGCCGTGAAGGTGTCCCACACGGACCGCTCGCGCTCGTCCGCCGCGCCCTCGATCTGATGGGCCGAGGTCGAGACGCCCCACAGGAAGCCGGCCGGGAAACGAGGGATCGCATGCTCTTCAGTCGCCATGCGCCGGATCATGGGTACCGGCGGGTAGGTAAGTCAACGGGCAGGCGTGAACAAGCAGTTACGCACCCTCTTTGAGTACCTTCGAGATCAGTTTCCGCTGCTCCTCCGTCAGCCGGGGATCGGCGGCGTAGACCGTCCTGCCGTCCACGGTGATCTCGTAGGCGAAGCCGTCCGGAACCCCGATCGGCGGGGTGCCCCGGCCGGCGGCGACCGCCTTCTCGGCCAGGGCCTGCCATTCGTGGGCATCGGGCCGCCCGGAGGTGTCGACCTCCTTGTGCCGCTCGATGCCCGCGAACCCGCCCGTGCGCCGTACCTGAATACGCATGGGTCCCTGTCTAGTACGGACTCACAGGATCCGCACCCCGACCTGCTCCCAGGCCTTGGAGACGGCCTGGAGTTCGTCGCCCTCGTTGTAGCGGGCCTTCGCCGCCGCGACCGTGAGCTTCGCGAAGTCGGTGAACAGGGCCCGGTCCGAGAGCTCGCCGCCGGTCAGGACGTCGTACCAGATCTGGCCCGCCTTCTCCCAGGCGTGGCCGCCGAGGGCGGTCGCGACCAGGTAGAACGCGTGGTTGGGGATGCCGGAGTTGATGTGCACGCCGCCGTTGTCGCGGCCGGTGCGGACGTAGTCGTCCATCGTCGCCGGCTGCGGGTCCTTGCCGAGCACGTCGTCGTCGTAGGCGCTGCCCGGCTCCTTCATCGAGCGCAGTGCCTTGCCGGAGACGCTGGGCGCGAGCAGGCCCGCGCCGATCAGCCAGTCGGCCTCGGCGGCGGTCTGGCCGAGTGTGTACTGCTTGATGAGCGAGCCGAAGACATCGGACATCGACTCGTTGAGGGCGCCGGACTGGCCGTAGTACGTGAGGTTCGCCGTGTACTGCGTGACGCCGTGGGTGAGTTCGTGGCCGATGACGTCGATCGGGATGGTGAAGTCGAGGAAGATCTCGCCGTCGCCGTCGCCGAACACCATCTGCTCGCCGTTCCAGAAGGCGTTGTTGTAGTTCTCGTCGAAGTGGACGGTCGCGTCGAGCGGGAGGCCGTCGCCGTCGATCGAGTGGCGGGTGTAGGCGTTCAGGTAGAGGTCGAAGGTGGCGCCGAGACCGGCGTAGGCGCGGTTGGCGGTGGCGTCCTGGCCGGGCTCGGAGCCCTCGGCGCGGACCTTCGTGCCCGGCAGGTCGCTCTGGTGACCGGCGTCGTAGATCGTGCGCAGCGGCTGGTCGGACGGTGCCTTCGCCGTCGGCGCGGCCGCGAGGCCGAACTCGGTCGTCACGCGGCGGCGGCCGCGCAGCTCGCTGTCGCGCATCAGGGTGCGCCGGGCGGGACCGGAGAGTGCGGGGTCGTCGTTGCGGGCCAGTTTGTCGAGGACGTGTGGCGGAACGACGGTGCAGAAGACGGGCTCGAAGCCCCCGTTGGTCGTCATGCCCGGCACCCTTGCACTGAGTCATGACCGTGTCACTACCCGCAACCATGATTGGTGAAATATGCGGACACGGAGGCGCACGCTCCGTGACGAAGTGGTATGGCGCACTTTTTGCCCGATTCGCCCCTCGGGTCCCGCATACTGATACGGCGCCCCGCGCGGGGAGCGGCTCCGCTAGCATGCTGCGCATCATGCGTTACGGGCTGCTTCTTCTTAGCTGCCGCGGCGAGGGCCTGTAGTCCAGGTCGACTCCCTCCCCGCGGAGCTTCGCGTTGCGTGTCGGCCGTCCTTCCCGGACATCCTGAGGAGCCCCGCAATCATGGCGAACCGCCAGCAGCCCAGCACCATGCCGATCCACAAGTACGGCCAGTACGAGCAGGTCGACATCCCGGATCGCACCTGGCCGAACAAGCGGATCACCGTCGCTCCCCGCTGGCTCTCCACCGACCTGCGCGACGGCAACCAGTCCCTGATCGACCCGATGTCGCCCGAGCGCAAGCGCCGGATGTTCGACCAGCTGGTCAAGATGGGCTACAAGGAGATCGAGGTCGGCTTCCCGGCGTCGGGCCAGACGGACTTCGACTTCGTACGGTCGATCATCGAGGAGCCGGGCGTGATCCCGGACGACGTCACCATCTCCGTACTGACCCAGGCCCGCGAGGACCTGATCGAGCGGACCGTCGAGTCGCTGAAGGGCGCCAAGCGCGCCACGGTCCACCTGTACAACGCGACCGCGCCGGTCTTCCGCCGGGTCGTCTTCCGGGGCTCCAAGGACGACATCAAGCAGATCGCCGTCGACGGCACCCGCCTGGTGATGGAGTACGCGGAGAAGCTGCTGGGCCCGGAGACGGAGTTCGGCTACCAGTACAGCCCCGAGATCTTCACCGACACCGAGCTGGACTTCGCGCTGGAGGTCTGCGAGGCGGTGATGGACGTCTACCAGCCGGGTCCGGGCCGCGAGATCATCCTCAACCTGCCCGCCACGGTGGAGCGTTCGACCCCCTCCACGCACGCGGACCGCTTCGAGTGGATGCACCGCAACCTCTCCCGCCGCGAGTACGTGTGCATCTCGATCCACCCGCACAACGACCGCGGTACCGCCGTCGCCGCCGCCGAGCTGGCGCTGATGGCCGGCGCCGACCGCGTCGAGGGCTGTCTGTTCGGACAGGGCGAGCGCACCGGCAACGTCGACCTGGTCACCCTGGGCATGAACCTGTTCTCGCAGGGCGTCGACCCGCAGATCGACTTCTCCGACATCGACGAGATCCGTCGTACGTGGGAGTACTGCAACCAGATGGAGGTCCACCCGCGCCACCCGTACGTGGGCGACCTGGTCTACACGTCCTTCTCCGGCTCCCACCAGGACGCCATCAAGAAGGGCTTCGACGCGATGGAGGCCGACGCGGCCGCCAAGGGCGTCACGGTCGACGACATCGAGTGGGCGGTCCCGTACCTGCCGATCGACCCCAAGGACGTCGGCCGCTCCTACGAGGCCGTGATCCGGGTCAACTCCCAGTCCGGCAAGGGCGGTATCGCGTACGTCCTCAAGAACGACCACAAGCTGGACCTGCCGCGCCGGATGCAGATCGAGTTCTCCAAGCTCATCCAGGCCAAGACGGACGCCGAGGGCGGCGAGGTCAAGGGCTCCGACATCTGGGCGGTCTTCCAGGACGAGTACCTGCCGAACCCCGAGAACCCGTGGGGCCGTATCCAGGTCAAGAACGGCCAGTCGACGACCGACACGGACGGCGTGGACACGCTGAAGGTGGAGGCCACGGTCGACGGCGTCGACACGGTCCTGACCGGCAGCGGCAACGGTCCGATCTCGGCCTTCTTCGACGCGCTGGCCAAGGTCGGCATCGACGCCCGGCTGCTGGACTACCAGGAGCACACGATGAGCGAGGGCGCCTCCGCGCAGGCCGCCTCCTACATCGAATGCGCGATCGACGGCAAGGTTCTGTGGGGAATCGGGATCGACGCGAACACGACGCGTGCGTCCCTGAAGGCGGTCGTCTCGGCCGTCAACCGGGCTGCTCGATAATCACTCTGACCGGCGGTTTCGGGGCCTTGGTCGCTGTATACGGCGATCAAGGCCCCGTCGTTTATCGGCCACCGGCGCGTGGAGGTCACGAGCAGGTCTCGTCGGGGGTACTGACTCCGCCTCCCTGATGTGGCTAACATCACGCAAGCGCGGCGATGTTGCCGCGGGGTTACGCGGAGGTGTGACGTGCTGCCAGGACGGGGACGAAACGGCCGTGCTGCCAGGCCTGCGTGCCTCCTGGGCACCCGTACCGCGTGGACGACCGTCGGCGACGGCGAGTTCTTCTGCCCCGGGTGCGGGGGCGACCGCAACTACCAGCGCCTGACCGGTCGCCGCCGCTTCACGCTGCTCGGCGTCCCGGTCCTGCCGCGCGGCGACACCGGCCCGGTGGTGGAATGCGCGGCCTGCCGACGCCACTTCGGCACGGACGTCCTCGACCACCCCACCACGACCCGCTTCTCGGCGATGCTCCGCGACGCCGTCCACACGGTCGCGCTGGCGGTCCTCGCGGCAGGCGGCACCTGCTCGCGCACCTCCCTGGAGGCCGCGGCCGTCACGGTCCGCGCGGCGGGCTTCGACGACTGCACGGAGGACCAGCTGGAAACCCTGGTCGAGGCCCTCGCCGAGGACACCGGCCGGGTCTACGACCGCCCCTGCGGAACCGGCCTCGCCATAGAGCTCCACGAGGCCCTCGACCCGCTCGCCCCCCACCTCGCCCCGGCGGGCCGCGAGTCGATCCTCCTCCAGGCGGCCCGCATCGCCCTCGCGGACGGCCCGTACACCCCGGCGGAGCGGGACGTCCTCGCCACCGTGGGTACGGCCCTGACGATCTGCGGGGACGACGTGACCCGGCTCCTGGCCGCGGCGCGGACGCCGTCCTGATACTCCCGGGGGAGTAACGCCGACTGCCGGGCCACCCCCGGCAGTACCCCCCAACTCGCCCTTCGGCCCGACGATTCGCCCCCTCCCCGCCGGGAGTCTGGAAACCGATCCAGACGTCCGAACCGGAGGGAGGCCCGTCGATGGGGGCCGCAAAGATGAGCGCACGGCGACGGCGTGCTGTGCCCTGGCTGGTGCTGGGGTTGTGGATCGTCGTGCTGGTGGCCGTGTCGCCGTTCGCGTCCAAGCTCGGCGACGTGCAGCGGGACCGGGCCGTGGACTACCTGCCGGCGAGCGCCGACTCGACGCAGGTCGCGAAGATCCAGGAACGGCTGCCCGGGGGCGAGGCCACCGAGATGGTCGTCGTCTACCACCGGGACGGCGGGCTGACGGCCGCCGACCGGGCGACCGCCGCCCGGCAGATCGGGCGGATCGCGGACGAGCACCCGCTCACCGCCGAGCCGCGGGGCATCCCGTCCGCGGACGGGACCACCGTGATGTATCCGATCGCCAGCACCGAGCCCGGCACCGACGAGAAGGCCCGGGACCGGCTCGTCAACGACGTGCGGGACATCGCCCGCGAAGAGGGCGGGCTGGGTGTCGACGTCGGCGGGGAGGGAGCACTCGCCACCGATGCCGGCGAGGTCTACGACTCGCTCGGCGGACCGCTGCTCTACACCACCGCCGCCGTGGTCGCCCTGCTGCTGATCGTCATCTACCGCAGTCCGCTGCTGTGGCTGGTGCCCCTCGGCGTCGCGGGCATGTCGGAGTTCCTGGCGCGGGCCGTCGCCTACGGGCTCAACCAGGGGTTCGGGACCTCGGTCACCGGGCAGAGCGGCGGCATCATGACGATCCTGGTCTTCGGCGCCGGGACCGACTACGCCCTGCTGCTCGTCTCCCGGTACCGGGAGGAACTGCGGCGCACCGAGCGGCCGTACGACGCGATGGCGGCCGCGCTGAGGGGCTGCGGGCCCGCCGTGGTCGCCTCCTCCGGGACCGTGGCCGCGGGCCTGCTGTGCCTGCTCGCCGCCGACCTCAACAGCAGCCGCGGCATGGGCCCGCTGGGCACGGTCGGAGTGCTGGTCGCGCTCGCCGCGATGATGACGCTGCTGCCCGCGGTCCTGGTGCTCCTCGGCCGCCGGGTCTTCTGGCCGCTCGTCCCGCGCTACGGCAGCACCCCCAAGGTGCGCCGCTCCCTGTTCGCCGCCATGGGCAGCTCCGCCGGGCGGCGACCCCTCACCGTGCTGGCCGGCGGGGCCGTGCTGCTCGGGGCGCTCGCGCTGGGCGTGCTCAACCTGCCCGGCAGCCTCAAGCAGGAGGACTCCTTCACCAGCAAGCCCGACGCGGTCGCCGCCATGGCGACGCTCGCCGAGGCCTATCCGGAGCGGGGCACCCAGCCCATCACCGTCATCACCCCGGCCGACCGCGCCGACGCCACCCTCGCCGCGGTCCGCGGCACCGAGGGCGTCGACAGTGCCGCCAAGGGCCGTACCGGGGACGGCTGGACAGAGATCTCCGTCACCGCGAAGGACGCCCCCGAGTCCGCCGGGGAGACCGCGACCATCAAGGTCCTGCGCGCCGACCTCGACGGTTCCTACGTCGGCGGGCCCAGCGCCGAGCAGCTCGACCTGAAGGACACCAACAGCCGCGACCGGATGATCGTCGTACCGATCGTCCTCGTCTCCGTGCTGCTCATCCTCGTCGTCCTGCTGCGGTCCCTCGTCGCGCCGCTGATCCTGGTCGCCGCCGTGGTCGCGGTGTGGGCCGCGGCCCTCGGCATCGGCGGGCTGGTCTTCGGGCCGGTGTTCGGGTTCGAGGGCACCGATCCCGGACTCGGGCTGCTGTCCTTCGTGTTCCTGGTCGCCCTCGGGGTCGACTACGGCATCTTCCTGATGCACCGCATGCGCGAGGAGTCCCTGGCCGGCGCCGAACCGGTCACCGCCGCCCTCACCGCGCTGCGGACCACGGGCGGGGTCATCGCCTCCGCCGGACTCGTCCTCGCGGCCACCTTCGCGGTGCTCACCAACATGCCGCTGGTCCAACTCGTCGAGCTGGGCTTCGTGATCGCGGTGGGCGTGCTCCTCGACACCTTCCTCGTGCGGACCTACCTGGTCACCAGCGCTGCCGTCGCGCTGCGGCGGAAGGTGTGGTGGCCTGGGGCGCTGTCCCGGGAGCCCGAGCCGCCCGTACGGGCCGAGCGCCAGCCGGAAACCGTGTGACGAGGTCGTTCCCCGGCGCCCTTCCCTCCTGGAAGGGCGCCTTCCGGCCCGACGTCCCGGAAGATGACACCGTGCAGGAGACCACGAGACCCCGGCTGGGCGAGCGGATCATGGCGGCGGTCAACCGCGACCCGCGGACCGCCCCGCACGGCACCCGCAACGACGCGCTGCTCGCCGTCGTGCTGGCGGCGGCGGCCGTCTGCGCCGGCCTGTTCATCGACGACGGCCGCCGCCCGGACGCCCTCGGCTGGACGCTGCTGCTCGCCGCCCACGTGCCGCTCGTGTGGCGCCGCCGCCGTCCGCTGCTCGTACTGGCCGCGATAGTGGCGCTGATCGCGCCGTACCACGCCCTCGACAACAACCACGCGGCCCCCACCCTCGTCGCCTACGTCGCCCTCTACACGGTCGCCGTCACCGGCCGCCCCCTGCGGACGGTCCTGACGGGCGCCGTCGTGCTGAGTGTCTCGCTGGCCGTGATGCTCACCGTCAACGCCCACCGGGCCCTCGAACTGCTGCAGACCTCCGGCTGGATCATCGCTGTCCTGTTCTGCGGCATCGACGTCCGCTACTACCGCCAGTACGTCGCCTCCATCGTCGAACGCGCCGTCCGCGCCGAACGGACCCGCGAGGAGGAGGCCCGCCGCCGGGTCGCCGAGGAACGTCTGCGCATCGCCCGCGACCTGCACGACCTGCTCGCCCACAGCATCACCCTGATCGGCGTGCAGACCTCCGTCGCCGCGCACGTCCTGGCCGCCGACCCCGAGCGCCTGGACCGGGAGGCGGTCGCCAAGGCCCTCGACGACATCGCCGGGACCTGCCGCACCGCACGCGGTGAACTCCGTACGACGCTGGAGGTGCTGCGCGAACACGGCCCCCAGGACACCCGCGGCCCGCTGCCCGGCCTCGACGGCCTGCCCGACCTCGTCGCGGCGGCCCGGCTCGCGGGCGCCCGCGTCGAACAGGACCTGCGCATCCGCACCGACCCGCCGCCCGCCGTCGGCGCCGCCGCCTACCGGATCGTCCAGGAGGCGCTCACCAACGCGGTCCGGCACGCTGGACCCGAACCCGCCGTACGCCTCAGGCTGTACGACGAACCGGGTGCCCTGCGGGTGTCGGTGACCGACGACGGCACCGGGCCCGTCCCCGGCGGCAACCCCGGCTTCGGGCTGGTCGGCATGCGCGAGCGGGCCCGCAGCGTCGGTGGCACACTCGACGCCGGACCACGCCCTGACGGCGGGTTCGAGGTGACGGCGGCGCTGCCGCTCGCCGTGGGGGAGGGAACCGTATGACCATCCGCGTACTGCTCGCCGACGACCAGACCCTGGTGCGGGCCGCGTTCGCCATGCTCGTCGAGTCGGCCCGGGACATGGAGGTCGTCGCGGAGGCGGGCAGCGGGCGGGAGGCCGTGGGCGCGGCCCGAGAGGTGCGGCCCGACCTGGTGGTCATGGACATCCGCATGCCCGATCTCGACGGCATCGAGGCGACCCGGCTCATCGCGGCGGACGAGGAGCTGGCCGGGGTGCGGGTACTGGTCCTGACCACCTACGACACCGACGAGAACATCGTCGAGGCGCTGCGCGCGGGGGCCTCCGGCTTCCTGGTGAAGGACACCCGGCCGGCCGACCTCCTCGACGCCATCCGCACGGTGGCGGCCGGTGAGGCGCTGCTGTCCCCGGGACCGACGGCCCGGCTGATCGAACGGTTCCTGCGCAGCCCCTCGGTCCCGGTGGCGGGCGGCGGGCCCGAGTGCCTCTCCGACCGGGAGCGCGAGGTGCTGGCCCTGGTCGCGCGGGGCCTCAACAACACGGAGATCGCCGAGACGCTGGGCCTGAGCCCGCTCACCGCGAAGACCCACGTCAGCCGGATCATGGGGAAGCTGGGGGCGCGGGACCGGGCCCAACTGGTCATCGTGGCCTACGAGTCGGGGACGGTGACGCCGGGGACGCGGTAGGGGTCAGAGCAGCCCGGCCCCGGCCAGGAACGCGGCCACCCGCTCCACCTCCGCCGCCGACAAGGGCACCTGCGGCTCCGCTGTCACCGGGCAGTCGATCACGCCCCGCAGATGCAGTGCCGCCTTGAACGCGCCCAGCGCCGACGAGGACGCGCCCATGCGGGCCGGGTCGCCCACGCCCACCATGCCGAACAGGGCGCACAGCCGCTCCTGTTCGGCCCGGGCCGCGTCCAGGTCGCCCGCGCGGCACAGACGGTCGAGACGGACGTACCCCTCGGGGTCGACGTTGGCGAGACCGGGCACCGCCCCGTCCGCGCCGACCGCGAGGGCCGCGTCGACGATGAGTTCGGAGCCGGTCAGCGCGCTGAAGCCGGTGATGCCGGAGTGGGCGCGGGCACCGGAGACGACCGTGCGGAAGCCGGCGAGGTCGCCGCTGGAGTCCTTGAGACCGGCCAGCACGCCCTCTGCGGCCAGGTCCAGGACCACGTCCGCGGGGAGCTTGGTGTGGACCCCGCTCGGCAGGTCGTACGCGATGACCGGGACCGGGCTGCCGGCCGCGACCAGCCGGAAGTGGCGGGCGATCTCCCGCGGATGGGTGCTCGTGTAGAAGGGCGCCGTGACGACGACCGCGTCGGCGCCCGCCGCCGTGACGGCCCGCACATGGTCCAGGACCCGGGCCGTCGTCATGTCGATCACCCCGGCCAGCACGGGCAGTCGACCCCCGACGTGCCCGGTCACCGTCTCCACCACCAGCCTGCGCTGAGCGTCGGTCAGGAAGGCCGCCTCGGACGACGTACCGAGCACGAACAGCCCGTGCACCCCACCCGCGATCAGGTGGTCGACGAGCCTGAGCAGCGAGGGGACGTCCACCTCGCGGTCCGGTGTCAGGGGCGTGCAGACGGGCGGGACGACTCCGGCCAGCGGGGCGGGAAGGGTCATGGGGGCTCCTCGGGATCGGCCGTCCCATGATCCTCCCTCACAGGTGAGGGGGCGCCGACCCCTGTACGGCACCCCCTCTCCCGAGCTGTTCTGCTACTGCACCTGCTGGTAGGACTTGTCCTCGTCGGAGTCGTAGATCAGCTTGCCGCCCTGGTCGTAGCCCTTGATGTGCGGGTTCCTGGTGACCTGTTCGGTCAGGGTGCCGGAGGCGACGAACCAGCCGTGGTCGAGGACCGCCTCGCTGCTGACGCCGCCGTAGGAGACGGTCACCTTGGCCACCGTCGGTTCGACCGTGCCGATGAAGCCCCAGCCGAACGGCAGCTTCCAGTTGCCCGGTCGGCCGCCGAACGGGTCGAGATCGCCTGCGGCGGCGGCCGGGGCCGCACGGGAACGGCCCTGGCCTGCCTGGCGGTTCTGGACGGCGTGCCCCCGCGGGAGGCGGTCGCCTACGTGCGGGAGCACTACCACCGGCGAGCGGTGGAGACGCCCTGGCAGCGGCGGTACGTCCAGCGGTTCTGACCGGTCAGCCCAGGGCGCGGGCGACCACCGCGGCCGCCTCGGCGACCAGGGCGTCGTCCCGTACGGCGTCCTGCGCGGGCATGGTCGACAGCACCGACAGGACGATCGGGTCGCCGTCCTCGGTCCAGACGACACCGACGTCGTTGTTGGTGCCGTAGGAGCCGCCGCCCGTCTTGTCGGCGATGGTCCAGGTCTTCGGCAGGCCCGCGTGGAAGCGGTTCACGCTGGTCGTGTTGTTCAGCAGCCAGTGCGTGAGCAGCTGCCGGTCCCGCCGGTCCAGCGCGTCGCCGAGGACCAGCCGGCCGTAGGTGCGGCCGATGGCGTACGGGCTCGTCGTGTCCGTGCGCCGCCACGGCTCGGCGGTGTTGAGCTCGGGCTCCCAGCGGTCGAGGCGGGTGACCCGGTCGCCGAGGGAGCGGGCGAAGCGGGTGATCGCGGTGGGGCCGCCGAGTTCGCGCAGGAGGAGGTTGCCGGCCGTGTTGTCGCTGAAGGTGATGGCGACGTCGGCGAGCTCGGCGATGGTCATGCCCTCGGCGAGGTGTGCCGCCGTCTGGTCGGAGCCCGGCTGCACCAGGTCGGCCTCGGTGTAGTGGATGCGGCGGGCCAGCACCTCGCCGTCGCGGTCCAGGTCGCGCAGGACGGCGGCGGCCGCGAGGGCCTTGAACACGGAGCACATCGGGAAACGCTCGTCGGCGCGGTGGCGGACGGACCGCCCGGTCGTGACGTGGTGGGCGAAGACGCCGAGCCGGGCGTCGTACCGCTCCTCCAGCGCGTGCAGCCGGGCGGTGATGTCGTCGGCGGCGTACGCGGCCGTGCTCGCGCCGGTCACGAGGGTGGCCGTACCGGCCGCCAGGAGGGTGCGTCGGGACAGTTCTCCGGAGCCTAAGATCTTGCTCTCCTTCGCTCGGGGACACAGATCGATCTCTTCAATGATCGACGCGGGCGGTCATCCCTTGGTTGCACCGACGTAGACCATCGGCGGACGGACAGGCCCACCCGTGGCCGACACAGTGGCGGCATGGAGAAGACAACGGGGATCAACCGCGCGCAGTTCCTGGCGGGAGCCGCAGGGGCCGGGGCCGCGCTGCTCCTGCCGGCGGCCCGCGCGGAAGCGGACGCCCGGCAGCACGGACTCAGGCGCCACGGCGTCGTCTACACCGTCGGCGCGGGCGAGACGCCCGGCACCGCCTGGAGTGCCGCCCGGATGCGCGGGGACCTCCGGGCCATCCGCGACGACCTGCACGCCGACACCGTCGACGTCACCGGCGACGGCGTCGCACGCCTCACCGCCACCGCCGCCGAGGCGGCCGAACGGGGACTGCACGTCTGGCTCCAGCCGACCCTCGGGGACGTCCCGCAGCGGGACATCCTCGACCACCTGGCGGAGTGCGGCCGGTTCGCGGAGCGGCTGCGCCGGGAGGGCGCGAGCGTCGAACTCAGCGTGGGCTGCGAGTTCTGGCTGTTCGTGCCAGGGATCCTGCCGGGGGACACGGTCCTGGAGCGGGTCGAGAACCGCCTGAAGGGCACCTACGACCCGGTGCGGATGCAGCGCGAACTGGACCGCTTCACCGCGAGGGCGGCCAAGGTGGGCCGCTCGGTCTTCCACGGCCGCCTCAGTTACGCCGCCGCCCAGGACGACGAGGTCGACTGGAACCTGTTCGACGTGGTCGGCATCGACTACTACTCGAATTTCCGCCACCCGAAGGACTACGTACGTGAGTTGAGGCAGTACCGGCGCTGGGGCAAGCCGGTCGCCATCACCGAGTTCGGCACCTGCACCTTCGTCGGCGCCCCCGAGGCGGGCGGCATGGGCTGGGACATCGTCGACTACGACAAGGACCCGCCGGAGATCAAGGGGAACGTCGTCCGCAGCGAGCACACCCAGGCCGTGTACCTCACCCGGCTCCTCGACGTCTTCGAGTCGATGGGCCTCTACGCGGCGATGGCCTTCGAGTTCCTGACCGCCGACGCCCCGCACCGCCCCGACGACCCCCGCCACGACCTCGACATGGCGAGCTACGGCATCGCCAAGGCGATCAAGGACCGCCCCGACGACCCGCGTTCGGACTGGCACTGGGAACCGAAGGAGGCGTTCCACGCGCTGGCGGCGCGGTATCGCAGGGCGTGTCAGCGGCAGTAGGCGTCCCGGGCCGGACGCACCCCCGTGGCCAGGAAGCGGGACACCGTCGCGTCGCCGCACGCGGTGCCGTTGTCGAGGTAGGCGTCATGGCCGGTGGAGTCGTTGACGACCATGACGGCACGTCGGCCGAGCGCCTCGCGGAGCCCCAGGGCACCGCTGAGCGGGGTGGCCACGTCCCGTGCGTTCTGCACCATCAGGACGTTGGACGGGCCGCGGTCGGTGACGTGCACCGGCGCCTCCTTCGGCTCCCACGGCCAGGCGGCGCACGGCATCGCGTTCCTCGGCATGCCCCCGGTCAGCGGGTACCGGGCGCGGCTCTCGGCCACACCCTCGCGGTACACCTCCGGGTCACCCGGCCAGTCGACGTCGTTGCAGATGGTGGCGGCGGCGACCGCGGTGGCGTTCTGGAGGACGGCCTCGGGCGGCCCCGCCGGCGCGGGCGGCACCGTACCCTTCTGCGCGGCGAGGACCAGCTTGGCGAGGGCCGGGTAGTCGTCCGGGTCGTAGAAGGAGTCGAGCATCGACTGGCGCAGGACGTTGCCGTTCAGCTCCTCGGGGTTGGCGCCCGGCCAGGGGATCGGCTCGCGGTCGAGGCGGGCCGCGAGGCGCAGGAAGAGCGGGCGCACCTCGGCGGCCGTGTCGGCGAGCCGGTCCGGATTGCCGGGCGCGGAGGCCCACTTGGCGAACTCCGGGAAGTTGTCCTCGGCGCCCCGCTCGAACGCGGCGAGCCAGGTGCGCTCCGCGAGGACGGGGTCCGGGCGGTCGTTGCTGTCCAGGACCACGCGGTCGGTGCGCTGCGGGAACAACTGGAGGTAGGCGTCGGCGACGTAGGTGCCGTACGACACGCCCCACGCGGACACCTTGCGCTCGCCGAGCGCGGCGCGTACGCGGTCCAGGTCGCGGGCCTCATTGAGGGTGCTGATGTGCTTGATGAGCTCGCCCCCGTTGCGCGCGCAGGACTCGGAGACGCGCTTGCCCGCGGCCATGTTCGCGTCGACGGAGCCATCCGCGGAGGGCCAGGGCAGCAGGGTCGTGCGGGCCAGGTCCCGGTGTTCGAGCCCGCAGTCGACGGCCGTCGAGGGCGCCATCCCGCGCGGCGCGAAGCCGATCAGGTCGTAGGCGTCCCGCACCTTCTGCGGCAGCCTCTGCCCCTTCCCCGAGGGGTCGTTCATGCTGTCGCCGCCGGGCCCTCCGGGGATCAGCAGCAGGGCACCCCGCCTGGCGTCCGGGTTCTCGCTGCGGATACGGGACACGGCGATCTCGATCTTCGGGCCGTCCGGGTCGGCGTAGTCCATGGGTACGGAGACGGTCGCGCACCGCTGGCGAGGATCGAGGCCGCTGCCCTGACACTCGGTCCACGTGAGGCCGCTGGTGGCGGACGCGCTGATCGGCGTCAGGACGCCGAGGACGACACCGGAGGCGGCGGCGATCAGGGCGAGGCTCTTCGTCATCTGCTTCATGCGAGGAGCCTCGCGGATCGTGCGCTGCCGCCCCATCCGGTCAACTGCCGGATCTGCAGGGGGGTTTACCCCCTGGCCTCCTACTTGAGGAGCCCGAGGAAGTGGGTCCAGGTGTCGGTGGGGAAGGCGAGGACGGGGCTGTCCGTGCCGAGTTTGGAGTCACGGACGGGCGTGACACCGGGGATTCCGTCGGCGACCTCGACGCAACTGCCGCCCTCGCCGTTGCTGTAACTGCTCTTGCGCCAGGAGGCGTTGCTCAGGTCGTACTCACGCATCGTCTGAAGTCCTCCGCCGCCGAGGCGATCAGGGTCAGGGACGCCTCCGGCGACAGCGCGGCGACCCTGAGCAGATCGTATGTGCGCTGGGCCCGTTTCACCACGGCCGGATCATCGATGAGCGTTCCCGAAAACGCCGTCTCTGTATAGGCGAGCGGAGGTGCGTCATCGAACTCCATGAGCTGTAGCATCCCGGCGATCGAGGCGTAGGCCCCGGCCGCGAACGGCACCACCGTCAGCCACACCTTGCGGTCCCGCATCAACAGCGCGATGTAGTCCAGTTGCTCGGCCATGGCCTGCGGGCCGCCGACCGGGATGCGCAGCACGCTCTCGTGCAGAACCACCCAATACTCGGGCCTTGTCGCGTCCTTGAGGATCTGTGCCCGTTCCAGGCGGGCGGCGACTTTCTCCTCGACGTACTCGTCCGTGACGAACGGGTTCGCGGCGATCGTCACCGCTCCGGCATACGCCGCTGTTTGCAGCAGCCCCGGCACCACGGTCGGCGCGAACTCGCAGATCCTCGTGGCCGTCCGCTCGAACTCCACGACCTGCGCGAAGTAATCCGCGTACCGCTTGTCGTCGATGAGCTTCCTGCACAGCCGCTCGAAAATACCGTCGGTTTGTAGAACTTCGTCGATCCGCTGCGAGATATCCAGCTGCGGTTTTCGAAAGGCCTGCTCGAACTGACCGATATAGGCGCCGGAGACGAAGACCCGTGACCCCAGCTCCGCCTGGGTCATCCCCACCTCCTCCCGGTGTCGCCGCAGTTCCGTTCCGAAGAACTCCCACGCCGCCTGCCGTGAACCATTGGCCATGGCCAACCCCCTTGTTCAGCTTTGCACTTGTAGTGCACAGACTCCTGCCGAGTGTAGGGAAAAAAGGCCACCGTGGAGCAGGGAAGAGTAAAACCCGAAAAAGGCGGGGAGTTCGAAGAAATCGGAGTCAGGAGGGAATCGGTGACGGAAATGCCCGTGGGTTCGTACGTCGTGGACACCAGTACCGGGAGGTCCGGCGTCGTGATGGGGCATGAGGGGCCGTACATCCAACTCAGACCGTACGGCGGCGGCAGGGAGTGGGACGCGGCCCCGGAGGCCGTACGGGAAGCCACCCCGGCCGAGCGGCCGAAGATCACCACCGCGTTCCGGCCCGCCGAGGAAGGCCGACCATAATCACGGTCACCGACGAGCACGCCCCCGGGTAGGCGAGAATGGGCTCATGAGTCTGTTCCGCGCCGACGGCACCGAGCCGCGCACCCCGGGCGGGGGTGTGCGATGAGTCTCTTCCGGGACGACGGGGTCGTGCTGCGGACACAGAAGCTCGGGGAGGCCGACCGGATCATCACGCTGCTCACGCGCGGGCACGGGCGGGTACGGGCCGTGGCGAGGGGCGTGCGCCGCACCAAGTCCAAGTTCGGCGCCCGCCTCGAACCCTTCTCCCACGTCGACGTGCAGTTCTTCGCGCGGGGCAGCGAGCTCGTCGGGCGCGGACTGCCGTTGTGCACGCAGAGCGAGACCATCGCTCCGTACGGTGGCGGGATCGTCTCCGACTACGCCCGGTACACCGCCGGGACGGCCATGCTGGAGACCGCCGAGCGGTTCACCGATCACGAGGGCGAGCCGGCTGTCCAGCAGTACCTGCTGCTGGTCGGCGCCCTGCGCACCCTCGCCCGGGGCGAGCACGCGCCCCACCTCGTCCTCGACGCCTTCCTGCTCCGCTCCCTCGCGGTCAACGGCTACGCCCCCAGCTTCAGCGACTGCGCGCGCTGCGGCATGACCGGCCCGAACCGCTTCTTCTCCGTGGCGGCCGGCGGCTCGGTCTGCGTGGACTGCCGGGTGCCCGGCAGCGTCGTACCGTCGCCGCAGACCCTGGAACTCCTCGCCGCGCTGCTTACGGGAGACTGGGAGACCGCGGACGCGAGCGAGCCGCGGTACGTCCGGGAGGGCAGCGGGCTGGTGTCCGCCTACCTGCACTGGCATCTGGAACGCGGGCTCAGGTCCCTGCGTTACGTAGAGAAGCAACCCTGAGAGGGAGACGATCAGCACCATGGCCGTAAACGGGATCCTGGGGCGCCGACGGCGCGAGTACAGGGCGCCGGAGCCGCACCCGTCCGGTGCCCGCGCGCCGAAGCTCCCCGGTGAGCTGATCCCCGAGCACGTGGCGATCGTCATGGACGGCAACGGGCGGTGGGCCAAGGAGCGCGGGCTGCCCAGGACCGAAGGGCACAAGGTCGGCGCCGAGCGGGTCCTGGACGTGCTCCAGGGCGCGATCGAGGCCGGCGTGAAGAACATCTCGCTGTACGCCTTCTCCACCGAGAACTGGAAGCGCTCGCCCGACGAGGTCCGCTTCCTCATGAACTTCAACCGGGACTTCATCCGCAAGACCCGCGACCAGCTCGACGAGCTCGGTATCCGGGTGCGCTGGGTGGGCCGGATGCCCAAGCTGTGGAAGTCCGTGGCCAAGGAGCTCCAGGTCGCGCAGGAGCAGACCAAGGGCAACGACAAGCTGACGCTGTACTTCTGCATGAACTACGGCGGCCGGGCCGAGATCGCCGATGCCGCGCAGGCCCTCGCCGAGGACGTGAAGGCGGGCCGCCTCGACCCGGCCAAGGTCAACGAGAAGACCCTCGCGAAGTACCTGTACTACCCGGACATGCCCGACGTGGACCTGTTCCTGCGGCCCAGCGGCGAGCAGCGCACCTCCAACTACCTGCTCTGGCAGAGCGCGTACGCCGAGATGGTGTTCCAGGACGTCCTGTGGCCCGACTTCGACCGCCGTGACCTGTGGCGGGCGTGCGTCGAGTTCGCCTCCCGGGACCGCCGCTTCGGCGGGGCCGTCCCGAACGAGGAGCTGCTCGCCATGGAGGAAGCGATGAAGGGCGATCCGGAGGCCTGAGCCTGCGAATCGCCCCTCGTCGCTCACGGGATCAGCTCGTCGTCACCGCCGTGTCGTCGATCACGAAGCTCGTCTGGAGCGAGGAGTCCTCGACCCCGGTGAACTTCAGGGCGACCGTCTGACCGGCGAAGCCCGACAGGCTGAAGGACTTCTGGACGTACCCGGAGGCCGCGTTCAGGTTGGAGTACGTGGCCAGGGTCGTCGAACCGGCGGTCACCGTCAGCTTGTCGTACGCCGTGCTGGTGGTGGTCTCCGCGGTGTCGACGTGCAGGTAGAAGGTGAACGTCGTCCCCGTGCAGCCGCTCGGGATCGTCACCGACTGGGAGAGCGTGTCGGTGTGGGTGGAGCCGTAGCCGTCCAGCCAGCCCTTGTAGGAGCCGGTGCGGGCGGCTTCGCCGGTGTCGTTGGTGATGACACCGCTGGACGCGCTCCAGGTCGTGCTGCCCGACTCGAAGCCCTGGTTGCCCAGCAGCTGCGCGGAGGTGCAGCTGCCGCCGCCGGTCGCGCTGACCGTCCAGGTGAAGGACGCCGTCCCGGTGGCTCCGGTGCTGTCGGTGACCGTGACCGTGGTGCTGTAGCTGCCGGCCGTGGTCGGGGTGCCGGATATCAGCCCGGTGGAGCTGCTGATCGAGAGGCCGGCGGGCAGTCCGGAGGCCGCGTAGGTCAGTGCGCCGCTGTTGGTGCTGCTCGCGCTGACCTGGAGGCTGACGGCCGTCCCGACCTTGGCGGACTGGCTGCCCGGGTTGGTCACCGTCACGCCGGTCGACGGCACGGTGATGTGGCTGCCGACGTTGATGCCCGCGAAGGCGTTGCCGACCCCGGCGTACTGAGCGGAGCTGGTGCCGTAGAGGGCGGCCGCCGCGTTCAGGGCGGCGGTGCGGGCGCCCGCGTAGTTGGTGCTCGACGTCATGTACGTCGTCAGCGCCTTGTACCAGATCTGGAGGGCCGCGGCCCGGCCGATCCCGGCGACGGCGACACCGTCCGAGGTCGTGCTGTTGTACGTGACCCCGTTGATGGTCTTGGTGCCGCTGCCCTCGGAGAGCAGGTAGAACATGTGGTTCGCGGGCCCGGACGAGTAGTGCACGTCGAGGTTGCCGACCCCCGAGTACCAACTGTCCGCCGAGCCGCCGTCCTTGCTCGGCTTGTCCATGTACCGCAGCGGCGTGCCGTCGCCGTTGATGTCGATCTTCTCGCCGATGAGGTAGTCGCCCACGTCGGAGGAGTTGTTGGCGTAGAACTCCACGCCGGTGCCGAAGATGTCGGAGGTGGCCTCGTTCAACCCGCCGGACTCACCGGTGTAGTTGAGCCCTGCCGTGTTGGAGGTGACACCGTGGCTCATCTCGTGCCCGGCCACGTCCAGCGAGGTCAGCGCGTGGGTGTTGCTGGTGCCGTCGCCGTAGGTCATGCAGAAGCAGTCGTCGTCCCAGAAGGCGTTGACGTACGCCGAGCTGTAGTGGACGCGGCTGTAGGCGGCGACCCCGTCGTTCTTGATGCCGCTGCGGCCGAAGGTGTTCTTGTAGAAGTCCCAGGTCTCCTGGGCGCCGTAATGGGCGTCCACACCGGCGGTCTGGGTGTTGGAGCCGGAGCCGGTGCCCCAGGTGTCGTCGGCGTCGGTCATCAGGGTGCCGGTGCCCGAGGTGCCGTTGTTGAGGCTGTACGTCTTGTGGCCGCCGCGCGAGGTGTCGTACAGCTGGTACGTCGAACCGGACAGCGTGGTGCCCAGGGTGACCGTGCCGCTGTACTGGCTGTTGCCGGTGCCGGTCTCGACGCCTTCGAAGCGGGAGAGCTCGGCGCCGGTGGTGGCGTCGGTGATGACGTGCAGCTTGCTGGGCGTGCCGTCGTCCTGGAAGCCGGAGACCACCGTCTCCCAGGCGAGCTTCGGGGTGCCGGAGCCGGCCCAGATCACCTTGCGGGCGCTCTGCGCGGCGGGCTTCTCGGCCTTGAGCGCCTTGGCGGTCTTCAGCGCCTTGGTCTCGGCGGCCGCCTTGCCGAAGGTGGCGGTCGTGGACTTCACCGAGACGGTACGGCGGTTGTTGTTGAAGGTCGCGCCGAGCGTGCCCGTGGCCTGGGCGGCCGGGGGCGTGTGCACGACCAGGTCGCCGCCGAGGACGGGCACGCCGTCGTAGGTGCGCTCGTAACGGGTGTGCAGGGTGCCGTCGTTGTCCTTGACGACGTCCTTGACGACCAGCTTCTCCTTGGCGCCGAGGCCGAGGGAGCCTGCGGTCGCCTTGGTCCTGCCGGACGCGCTCTTGATCAGTGCGGTGCGCTGGGCGGGGGAGAGCTTGGCCTCCAGGCCTCCGGTGCGCAGGGGGCTGGGGTGGGGGGAGGCGGGCCCCGCGGCGGCGGGCACCGTCTGGACGCCTACGGCGAGGAGGGACGCGGCGGCGACCAAGGACGCGGCGACGGCTGATCTTCGTGGGGAGGGTCTCACTCGTACTCCTACTGCGACGACGGGGAGGGAGGTGCCGTGCGGGAACTGCGTGAGAGCTGGGGGGAGCGTGGCACTGTTGACCCGTCCATGTCATGCAAAGGAGGCCGAGTCAAGGGTTAACCCTCGGCTCGGCTGTGAGGTCCTTGTGTGTCAGCCCTGGGCGGCCGCGCAGTCCGCGCAGGTGCCGAAGATCTCCACGGTGTGCGCCACGTTGACGTATCCGTGCTCGGCGGCGATCGCGTCGGCCCACTTCTCGACGGCCGGGCCCTCGACCTCCACGGCCTTGCCGCAGACCCGGCAGACCAGGTGGTGATGGTGGTCGCCGGTGGAGCAGCGGCGGTACACGGACTCGCCGTCGGAGGTGCGCAGGACGTCGACCTCGCCCGCGTCGGCGAGGTTCTGGAGGGTGCGGTAGACCGTGGTCAGACCGACGGCGTCGCCCTTGTGCTTGAGCATGTCGTGCAGTTCCTGGGCGCTGCGGAACTCGTCGACCTCGTCGAGGGCCGCCGCCACGGCGGCCCGCTGCCGGGTCGCGCGGCCCTTCACGGGCGGTCCTGCGGTCGTCACGGGTTCCTCCTTCGTTCGGCGCCTGCCGGGCCATTGTGCCAGCCCGGCCTGTGCCGGGTCAGACGCCGACCGGGCCGTCCGCCTGACGACTGGCCGGAATCGCGCACTCGGCAGGGTCCGGGGCGGGCCCTGCGGCGGCGGCCGCCCGGGCCCGTCGCCTGGCCAGCGGGGTGGCCAGACCCGTCAGCACGATGAACGCCCCGATGGTCAGCAGCACGATCGTCGCACCGGGCGGCACGTCCTGGTAGTACGAGGTCACGGTGCCGCCGATCGTCACCGTCACGCCGATCGCCACCGCGATCGCGAAGGTGGCCGCGAAGCTCCGGGTGAGCTGCTGCGCCGCCGCCACCGGCACCACCATCAGCGCGCTGACCAGCAGGAGTCCGACCACGCGCATCGCCACGGTCACCGTCACCGCGGCCGTGACCGCGGTCAGCAGGTTGAGCGCGCGCACCGGGAGACCGGTGACCCGCGCGAACTCCTCGTCCTGGCTGACCGCGAACAACTGCCGGCGCAGACCGAGGGTGACGAGCACCACGAACGCGGCGAGCGCGCAGATCGCGGTCACGTCGGACTGGCTCACCGTCGACAGGGAGCCGAACAGGTACGAGGTCAGGTTGGCGTTGGAGCCGCCGGGCGCGAGGTTGATGAACATCACGCCGCCGGCCATACCGCCGTAGAAGAGCATCGCGAGGGCGATGTCGCCCCGCGTCCTGCCGTACCAGCGGATCAGCTCCATGAGGACGGCGCCGAGGACCGAGACGAGGGTCGCCATCCACACCGGCGACCAGGAGAGCAGGAAGCCGAGGCCGACGCCGGTCATCGCCACATGGCCGATTCCGTCGCCCATGAGGGCCTGGCGGCGCTGGACGAGGTAGATGCCGACGGCGGGGGCGGTGATGCCGACCAGGACGGCGGCGAGCAGGGCCCGCTGCATGAAGGCGTAGTCGAGGAAGTCCATCAGCTCAGCAGTCCCGTACGGATCGGCTCGTGGTCGTGGGGGTGGACGTGGTCGTGGCCGGGCAGGGCGTGCTGACCGACCGCGCGCGGGGGCGGGCCGTCGTGCTGCACGCAGCCGTCGCGCAGGACCACCGCCCGGTCGATCAGGGGCTCCAGCGGGCCGAGTTCGTGCAGCACGAGCAGGACCGTGGTGCCCTGGGCGACCTGTTCGCCGAGCGTCCGGGCCAGCACCTCCTGGCTGGCCAGGTCCACGCCCGCCATCGGCTCGTCCATGATCAGGAGTTCGGGTTCGGCGGCGAGGGCGCGGGCGATCAGCACCCGCTGGTGCTGGCCGCCGGAGAGGGCGTTCACGGAGTCCTTGGCCCGGTCCGCCATGCCGACCAGCTCCAGGGCCCGGCGTACGGCCGCGTGGTCGGCCTTGCGGAGCATGCCGAAGCGGGCGCGGGACAGCCGCCCCGAGGAGACGATCTCGGTGACGGTCGCGGGGACGCCGCCGGCGGCGGTGGTGCGCTGCGGGACGTACCCGACCCGAGCCCAGTCCCGGAAGCGTCCGCGCGGGGTGCCGAAGAGCTCGATCTCCCCGGCGGACGCGGGCACTTGGCCGATGATCGTGCGGATCGCGGTGGACTTGCCGGAGCCGTTGGCGCCGAGCAGCGCGACGACCTCACCGCGGTGCACGCTGAGGTCGATGCCGCGCAGGACGGGCCGCGAGCCCAGGTCGGCGCGGACTCCGCGCAGCGCGATGACGGACTCGCTCATGCCGTCCTCCGGTGTCATTTCGCTCCCAGGGCGCCCTGCAGCGCCTTGAGGTTGGCTTCCTGGACCGAGAAGTAGTCCTTGCCGCGGGACTTGGCGGTGATGCCCTCGATCGGGTCGAGGACGTCCGTCTTCAGCCCGGCGTCGGAGGCGATGGTCTTCGCGGTCTTGTCGCTGACGAGCGTCTCGTAGAACACGGTCGTGACGCCGTCGGCCTTCGCCATCTTCTCAAGGTCCTTGACGCGGTCGGCGCTGGGCTCCGACTCGGGGTCCAGACCGTTGATGGCCTCCTCGGTGAGGCCGTAGCGCTCGGCGAGGTAGCCGAAGGCGGCGTGGGTGGTGATGAAGACCTTGGTGTCGGTGTCGGCGAGCCCGGTCTTGAACTCTGTGTTCAGGGCGTCGAGCTTCTTCACCAGGGCCGCGGTGTTGGCCTTGTAGTCGGCCGCGTGGTCCGGGTCGGCCTTCTCGAAGGCCTTGCCGACGCCCTCGGCGATCTGCGCGTAGCGGACCGGGTCGAGCCAGACGTGCGGGTCGAGACCCGCGAGTTCGGCGTCGGCGTGGTCGTCGTGCTCGGCCGCGTGGCCGCCGACCTCGTTGCCGTGCTTCTCCAGCGAGGTGAGGCCGGCGGCGTCGATCTTGGTCTTGATCTCGGACTGGTTCACCGCGTCGTCGACGGAGGGCTGGAGGTTCTTGAGGTAGAGCACCGCGTCGGACTCCTGGAGCTGCGCGGTCTGCTTGGCGCTGATCTCCAGGTCGTGCGGCTCCTGGCCGGGCTCGGTCAGGCTGGTGACGTGCACGTGGTCCCCGCCTATCTGCTCGGCGAGGAAGGCCATCGGGTAGAAGGACGCGACGACGTCGAACTTGCCCGTCCCGCCCGCGGCGGCGCTGTCGGTGGAGCATGCGGAGAGGACGGAGAGGGCGCCGGCGGCGGCGACCATGGGTATGAGGCGACGTCGTACGTTCATGACAGTCATTTTCATCAAATATGGAAACCGTTGTCAACAAGGTCCGGGTCGCGAACCGATTTGATACCGGGGGTGGCCGCGCCGGTAACCTGAAGCATTCGCTGCCGTCCATTCGCATGAAGAGAGCACCGTGGCCGCCGACAAGATCGACACCATCGTCAGCCTGAGCAAGCGCCGTGGCTTCGTTTTCCCCTGTAGTGAGATCTACGGCGGTCAGCGTGCCGCCTGGGACTACGGACCGCTGGGTGTCGAGCTCAAGGAGAACCTGAAGCGTCAGTGGTGGCGTTACATGGTGACGTCCCGCGAGGACGTGGTCGGTCTCGACTCGTCCGTGATCCTGGCCCCCGAGGTCTGGGTCGCCTCCGGTCACGTGGCCACCTTCACCGACCCGCTGACCGAGTGCACCTCCTGCCACAAGCGGTTCCGCGCGGACCACCTGGAGGAGGCCTACGAGGCCAAGAAGGGGCACGCCCCGGAGAACGGCCTCGCCGACGTGAACTGCCCCAACTGCGGCAACAAGGGCCAGTTCACCGAGCCCAAGCAGTTCTCGGGTCTGCTCTCCACCCACCTCGGCCCGACCCAGGACTCCGGCTCCGTGGCCTACCTGCGTCCGGAGACCGCGCAGGGAATCTTCACCAACTTCGCCCAGGTGCAGGTCGCTTCGCGCAAGAAGCCGCCGTTCGGCATCGCGCAGATGGGCAAGTCCTTCCGCAACGAGATCACGCCCGGCAACTTCATCTTCCGCACCCGCGAGTTCGAGCAGATGGAGATGGAGTTCTTCGTCAAGCCGGGCGAGGACGAGAAGTGGCAGGAGTACTGGATGGAGCAGCGCTGGAACTGGTACACCGGCCTCGGCCTCCGCGAGGAGAACATGCGCTGGTACGACCACCCGGCCGAGAAGCTCTCCCACTACTCCAAGCGCACCGCCGACATCGAGTACCGCTTCCAGTTCGGCGGCAACGAGTGGGGTGAGCTGGAGGGTGTGGCCAACCGCACCGACTACGACCTCACCGCCCACTCCAAGGCCTCCGGCCAGGACCTCTTCTTCTACGACCAGGAGGCCGGCGAGCGCTGGACGCCGTACGTCATCGAGCCCGCGGCCGGTGTCGGCCGCGCGATGCTGGCGTTCCTGCTCGACGCCTACGTCGAGGACGAGGCGCCCAACGCCAAGGGCAAGCTGGAGAAGCGCACGGTGCTGCGCCTCGACCACCGCCTCGCCCCGGTGAAGGTCGCGGTCCTCCCGCTGTCCCGCAACGCCGAACTGTCCCCGAAGGCCAAGGGTCTCGCCCAGGCGCTGCGCCAGAACTGGAACATCGAGTTCGACGACGCCGGTGCGATCGGTCGCCGTTACCGGCGGCAGGACGAGATCGGCACGCCGTACTGCGTGACGGTCGACTTCGACACCCTCGACGACAACGCGGTGACGGTCCGCGAGCGCGACTCCATGAAGCAGGAGCGGGTGTCCCTCGACCAGATCGAGGGCTACCTGGCCGCCCGCCTGATCGGCGCGTAGCCGCCCACGGCACTCAGCGGCAGAACGAGGCCGGCCCCGACGGAATCCCGTCGGGGCCGGCCTCGCGCTGTGCGCCGGGGCGCCGCTCCCGCGGACAGGCCCGGAGCAGGACGTCGGCGTCGGTCTCCGCGCAGTAGTCGTGCACCGCGCGCGCCTGTGCGCGGCGCGAGGCGAGTTCGACGCACTCCGCGCATCCCGGCGCCGGCTCGGGCGGCCGACGCGGGCCGAGGGGCGGTCGGTGCGCGCCCGCTCCTTCGCCGCCCGGACCCCGGCGTGCAGCCGCTCGCGCTCGGTCCGGCCGCAGCCCGTTCCGCCGGCGGCTACAGGTCGACGTCCATGTAGAGCGCCGCGTGGTCGGAGGCCGCGTCGATCGGCGAGGTCACGGTGTCGAAGGACTTGATGCCGTCCGCACAGATACCGCGGGTCTCCAGGCCGACGTGCTGGACCTCCTGCCACACCTCCGGCGACATCAGCAGGTAGTCGATCTTGTCCCGCTCGCTCTGGCACGGCTTGAACGTGCCGGGCAGTCCCCGGTAGGAGCGGTGGCTCATCGCGTCCCGCAGTCCGGCGCCCTCCAGTGTCGCAACCGAGTCGCTGCTGGGGAAGTCATTGAGGTCCCCGGCGACGATGACGTGCGGGGTGCGCTCCAGCGCGGCCCGGTAGATCTCCGCGACGCGCCTGGCCTGGGCCAGCCGCAGTGCCGGATCGTCGTTGGACTTGCTCTTCAGGTGGTTGCCGAGGATCACCAGGGGTGTTCCGTTGAGCCGGATCTCGAACTCGGGGCAGTCGCGGCTGAAGAGGCGCTCGTCGGGACGGTTCGGGTTGGTCTCGAAGATGTGGGTCCGCAGGGACGTGATCGGGTACCGGCTGAAGATCCCGATGTCGATGCCCCGGCTGTCGTTGCCGTCGATCAGCAGGGCGTAGGGGTAGGGCCGCCTGCCGAGCGCTCCGGCCAACACCTGCGAGTTGAAGCGCTCCAGGGCGAGACGGTCCTCGACCTCGACGGTGAGCAGGACGTCGGCGTCGACCTCCGAGACCACCCGGCCGGTGTTGCGCACCGTGTCCAGGTCGAGGTCGTCCTGCCCCAGTTCGACCCACCCGGCCCATGCGGAACGGCCCTTGGCGGTGATCTCGATGTGGGGGTGCCTGCCCCGCCCCGGCGGCTTGAACAGTCCGGAGTCCTTGCCCGGGCGTGACTGGTTCACGTAGATGGGCGGCGGGTCCTCCGGGTCGATCGCGTACGCCCGGTGCTTCTCGATGAGCCCGGCGATCTTCCTCTTGTCGTCGGCCGAGTACTCCGGCCGGTCGAGGAGAGCACTCAGGGTGGCGAAGTCGTCGAGGATGTCCTTGCGCGCGACCGGGTCGTCGAGCCGGAAGGCCGTGGGTCGGCGGAAGAGGTTTTCCATGTTGAACGTGGCGATGCGGATGCTCATCACAGGCCTCCATGGCGGCGCGGAAGGGCCGCTCGGCCGGTGGCAGGCGCCGCCGGGGTGACTGCGCACCGACATGTTCCATTGTCCTCGCCCTGCGGGGCGCGTCGACCGGAAGGGCGAAGGGCGAGGTAGTGACAGTGAGGGCTATGGAATGACAGATATTGAAATCTGTCAGCTGTCATGACAATCTGAGGGCATGACGATGCGAACCCGTTCCCTCGGCACCACCGGCCCCCAGGTCTCCGCGCTCGGTCTCGGCTGCATGGGCATGTCCGCGCTGTACGGCGACGCCGACCGGGCCGAGGGGATCGCGACGATCCACGCCGCCCTGGAGGCCGGCGTCACCCTCCTCGACACCGGCGACTTCTACGGCATGGGTCACAACGAGCTGCTGATCGGCGAGGCCCTGCGCACCGCCCCGCCCGCGTTGCGTGAACAGGCGCTCACCAGCGTGAAGTTCGGCGCGCTGCGCGGACCCGACGGCTCCTGGGCCGGGTACGACGGCCGGCCCGCCGCCGTGAAGAACTTCGCCTCCTACTCCCTCCAGCGTCTCGGCGTGGACCACATCGACGTCTACCGGATCGCCCGCGTCGACCCCGACGTGCCGATCGAGGAGACCGTCGGCGCGATCGCCGAACTGGTCGAGCAGGGCTACGTCCGGCACATCGGCCTCAGCGAGGCCGGCGCGCAGACGATCCGCAGGGCCGCCGCCACCGCGACCGTCTCCGACCTCCAGATCGAGTACGGACTGATCACCCGCGGCATAGAGCAGTCCATCCTGCCGACCACCCGTGAGCTGGGCATCTCGATCACCGCGTACGGAGTCCTCTCGCGCGGACTGATCTCCGGGCACTTCTCCGCCGACCGCAGGCTCGGCGCGAACGACTTCCGGGCCCACTCGCCCCGCTTCCAGGGTGACAACCTCCGGCACAACCTGACCCTGGTGGACGAGCTGCGGAAGATCGCCGAGGCCAAGGGCGTCTCCGTGGCCCAGCTCGCCATCGCCTGGGCGCTGGCCCAGGGCGAGGACATCGTCCCGCTGGTCGGCGCCCGCACCCGCGAGCGGCTCACGGAGTCGCTGGGCGCGCTGGACGTCGTACTCGACGCCGACGACCTCGCGGCGATCGAGGCGGCCGTGCCCGCCGACGCGGCGGCCGGCGAGCGGTATCCGGCCGCGGCCATGGAACACCTCGACAGCGAGCGCTGACCGGCCTGCCCGGTACCGTCTCACCATGGCACCGCAGACCTCCGAGACCCTGACCGCCGAGCGCATCCTCGAAGCCACCGAGGAGGTGCTGCGCCGCCACGGCCCGGCCAAGGCCACCGTGGTCGACGTGGCACGCGCGCTCGGCGTCAGCCATGGCAGCGTCTACCGGCACTTCCGGACCAAGGCGGCGCTGCGGGAGGCGGTGACGAAGCGGTGGCTGGACCGGACGACGGGCGTGCTGGCCGCGATCGCCGCGCAGGACCGTGATCCGGAGGCCCGGCTGCGGGACTGGCTCGCCGCGCTCTTCGAGGCCAAGCGCCGCAAGGCGGGCGACGATCCGGAGCTGTTCGCGACCTACTCGGTCCTGGCCGGTGAGAGCGTCGCGGCCGTCATCGAGCACCTCACCGAGCTGACCGGCCAACTGACCCGCGTCGTCCAGGACGGCGTCGACGCGGGCACCTTCACCGTCGCCGACCCGGCCGTCACGGCCCGGGCCCTCTTCCAGGCCACCGGCCGCTTCCACGACCCCGGTTACGCCGGGGAGTGGGAGAAGCCGGGCGTGCAAGAGGAGTTCACGGCGCTGGTGGACCTGCTGGTACGGGGCGTCAAGGCCTGACCGCCGCCACCCCCGCTACGACTTCGACGGATCCACCGTCGCCTGGTGCGCCTGCGCCAGATGCTCCTCCGCCTTCAGCCAGGGCAAGAACTGCGCTTCCTTGTGCCAGCCGCAGGTGTCGCATCTGATCGTGCGCTGCGGGCCCTTGCGGAGCACCTGGACGACATGCTCGCGCCCGTGCTGGTCCCACCGGCTCACCTTGCTCGTGCTGGTCTGCACCATGACGCCTCGCCTCCGACGAGGAGTGTGCTGCAAGAGCAACATCAACAGGAGCACCTTCACCGTGAGTTGGTCGAATCGTGAGCGGACTCAGTCGATGACACGGGGCAGCCGCAGGCTCAGCAGCCCCGTCAGGGCCACCCCGGCCAGCTGGACCAGGAGCGTCGTCACCAGGGCGTCCCGCATGCCCATGCCCGGCACCAGGGCGAGGAAGAGCGTGCCCAGCGTGGCCACGCCCAGAGCCAGGGAGGCCTGCTGGGTGGTGACCATCACGCCGCTGCCCACACCGGCCCGCGCGGGCGGTACCTCGGACAGGACGATCCGGAAGACCACGGGCAGTTGGAGCGCCTGGCCCACTCCGGCGATCGCGCCGCCGGGCAGGAGGGGCAGCAGACCGAGGTCCGGCCAGGAGGAACGGGCCGCCAGGATCATCAGGCCCAGGCCGACCCCCTGGATCAGCGCACCCGCCGTCACCACCCGGGTGCCGAAGCGCGAGATCAGCCGCGGCCCGGCGATCGATGTGAGCAGGAACGTCACCGCGAGCGGGGCCAGCGCGAGGCCCGCCTGGACGGGGCTGCGGCCCGCCCCCTCCTGGAGAGCCACCGCGATCACGAACATGAACCCGGCGAAGCCCATCGAGAACGGCAGGATCAGCAGCAGGCCCCGGCGCAGTGACACCAGCGCGAACAGGCTCGGGGGCACGAGAGGCGTACGGCCCCCGCGGTCCGCCCTGCGCTCCACCGCGAAGAACGCCCCCGCCAGGAACGGGAACGCCGCCAGCGACAGCCAGGTCCACAGCGGCCAGCCCGCCGCCCTGCCCTCGGTCAGCGGGGCGAGCAGCGCCAGCAGGGTCGCCGCCAGCAGGACCGTGCCCGGACCGTCCACCGGCTCGGGGCGCCGGGAGCGGGTCTCCGGGATCGTACGGACCGCGAGGACCAGGCCGACCAGGACGACCGGGACGTTCACCAGGAACGTCGCCCGCCAGCTGGTGCCCGCGATGTCGGCGGCCACCAGGACACCGCCGAGGATCTGGCCCGCCACCATGGCAAGGCCCGCCGTGGCGCCGTAGAGGCCCATCGCGCGCGCCCGGCGGGGCCCGGTCGTCGCCGACTGGATGGTGGCGAGGACCTGCGGCAGCATCGCGGCCGACGCGGCGCCCTGCGCGACCCGCGCCGCGACCAGCGTCCAGGCGGTGGGCGCGAGCCCGCACGCCAGCGAGGTCAGCCCGAACGCCAGCATGCCGCCCAGGAAGAGCCGGCGCCGCCCGAAGAGGTCGCCGAGCCGGCCGCCGAGGACGAGGAGGACGGCGTACGCCAGCCCGTAACCCGCCACGACGAGTTCGAGGACCGACTCGCTCGCGGAGAGGTCCGCGCCGATGCTGGGCAGGGCGACGTTGACGATGAAGAAGTCGATGAGGGGCAGGGCCGCGGCGAGCAGCACCGTGAACAGTCCGAGGCCGCCCAGCTCGGGTGGCGCGGCGGCGCGGACGGGGCGTGGAGTCGTGGTTTCGGTGGTCACGTCGATGAGCCTGCGCCCACCGCCAGGCGGGTACCAGAGCCTTCTTATCCTGGTAGCAGAACCACCTGGCAACAGGGTCCCGGTCCAGGCAGGCTGGAGGCATGACGACGATGGCCCAGGAGACAGCCGTACCGCCCATCGCTTCCGCGTCCCTCTCGGCGATCCGGCGCCACGAGCTCGCCGCCTTCCTGCGTCACCGCCGCGAGCACCTCACCCCCGAGCGGGTCGGCCTGCCCCGCGGCCGCCGGCGCCGCACCCCGGGCCTGCGCCGGGAGGAGATCGCCCAGCTCTCCGCGGTCGGCGTCACCTGGTACACCTGGCTGGAGCAGGCCCGGGACATCCAGGTCTCCGTGCAGGTCCTGGACGCCCTCGCCCGCGCGCTGCTGCTCGACCAGAGCGAGCGCTCGCACCTCTTCCAGCTCGCCGGCGCGGTCGACCCGACACCGGCCCACGCCTGCCCGTCGATCACCCCCGCCATCCGGCAGGTACTCGAACAGCTGGAGCCGGTCCCGGCCTGCGTGCAGAACAGCCGCTACGACATCCTCGCCTACAACCGCACCTACGGCCTGCTGCTCGGCGACCTGGACACGGTGCCGCCCGAGGACCGCAACTGCATGATCCTCTGCTACACCAACGACGACTGGCGTTCCTCGATCATCCATCTGCCGGAGGCGCAGCGCCTGATGGCCGCCCGCTTCCGCGCCACCATGGCCGGTCACCTCGCCGAGCCCGGCTGGAAGATGCTCCTGAAGAGGCTGCGCACCGAGTCCCCGGAGTTCCGCGAGGTCTGGGACCGGCACGAGGTCATCGAACACCGGGGCCGCCGCAAGGAGTTCATGAACCGTTACGTCGGCCATGTCAGCGTCGACCACACCGACCTGTGGCTCGGCCCCGAGGCGGGCCCGCGCATGGTGACCTACGCCCCCGCGGACGAGGAGTCCCGGCGGCGGCTGGAGCGGCTGCACGCGATCGCCCTGGAGAGGACGCGGGCCGCGCGGGCGTGAGCGGCCGGTCGCCGTCGTGGGGGATGACCGTCCGGAGTGGGGGAACCCGGGCGGTCCGAACGGAACCCCCCACTTGCGAGGCGAGCCATGGCCGAGCAGAAGTCGTCGCAGCAGGTAGCAGAGTCAGGATCACCGTCACCGTCACCGGCGCAGGGGCTTCCGCAGCCGTTGCGGGCGGCCGTGTCGGTGCTGGGGAAGGTGCCCGGGGCCGGGACGGTGGGCCGGCTGGCCGGAGGAACGCTGGACCGGGTCGGCGCGGTGTCCCCACGTGGCCGGCGGCTCGCGGTGTACGCCGGGGCCGGGGTGCTCGGTGTCGCGGGCCTCGTCGAGTGGCCCGTCGCGGTCACCGGGGCGGCGGTGGCGTGGCTGACCCAGCCGAGGCCGGGGGAGCGGGAGGAGCCGGCCGACGAGAGCCGGCCCACGCCCCGGGTCCTGGCGTCGACCCACGGCACCCCGGGCCCCGCTGCCCACCAGGCGTCCGGGGCACCCTCGTCCGCGTCGCGCACGCCTTCCGGCAAGCTCCCTCCGCACGAGACGGCCGCACCGGCCGGCCGGCGCGGCCCCGGAGGCTCCACCGCGGGCCGTGCCCGCTCCGGCGACTGAGGACGAACGATGAACCGAGGACTCACGACCGCCGCCGCGGACCTCGTCCTGGCCGGCCCGCGCCTGCTCGCCAGGAATACGCCCGCCGCGGTCGGAGCGGCCGCCGGAGCGGTGGCCGGAACGGCACGGGCCGGCGTACGCACCGCGGACTTCGCGGCCCGCACCACGAGGGCCGCCCGAGCGGCCCTCCCGGGAGCGTCCCCGCACTGGCGAGCGGGCCACCGGGTCCATGTGCCACTGCGCGCGGAAGCGGACCCGGGGCACGGACCGGAGCACGGACCGGAGCACGGACCGGAGCACGGACCGGAGCACGGACCGGAGCACGGACCGGAGCACGGACCGGAGCACGGACCGGAGCACGGAGAACACGCCCCCACCGAACACCGCGCCCGCCGTCTCGTCACCGCCCTCGCCGAGCACCCCGACATCGCGCTGGCCTACTGGGACCAGGGCCTCGGGCGGCTCGTCGTGACCGCGGTGGAGGGTGTGGCCACCGAGCGCGTCGAGAAGCGGGTCTCGGTGCTGGCCGAGCGGTACGGGCTGGTGGCGGACGGCCAGGACGTCGAGGAGCTCGCCCATCCCGGTGACCCCGGCTCGGTGCGGACCGCCGCCCTGGCGCTCGCCGCCGACGCCGTCGGAGCCGCCGCCGCCCTCGCCGGGTCCGCGCTGCGGCTGCCCGCCTCGCCGCGGCCGGTGACGGCTGTGGTGATGTTGCTGCGGGAGAACCCCCGGTTCCGGGGCTGGCTGCGGGGGCGGCTCGGGAGCGCGCGGACGGACGTGGCGCTGGCCGCCGTGAACGCCGCCGTGCACGGCGCGGGCCACAGCCCCACCTCCCTGCTGCTCGACGGCACCCTGCGCACCTGCCAGCTGGCCGAGGCCCTGGTGCGGACGGCCGCCTTCGAGACGGTCCACGACGACCTGTGCGTCCCCGACCGGGACAGCGTGCCCGCCGACCAGGCCCTACGGCCGCCCCCGCGCCCCTCACCCGCCCAGGAGTACGCGGGCCACGCCTCGGCCGGCAGCATCGCCGGCGCCGTCGCCGCGCTCCTCGTCAAGCACGACGTCACCGAGGCCGCCGAGGCCGTCCTCGCGGGCTCCCCCAAGGCCGCGCGCTACGGCCCCGCGGCCTTCCACGCGGTACTGAGCGCGACCCTGTCGCGTTCCGGCGTCCTGGTGCGCGACCCGGACCGGCTGCGGCAGCTGGAGACCGTCGGCACCGTCCTCCTGCACCCGAGCGCCCTGCGCACCCCGGGCGCGGGCGCCGACGCCTGGGCCGAGCCGGTGCTGGACGCGGCCCGGCGTGCCGGACTCCGGGTCGTCGTCCTGGACGACCCCGCGCTGGCCGACTTCACCGGACTCGCCGACCAAGTCGTGGACGCCGGGCGGCCGTTGCGGGAGATCGTCGACCAACTCCGCGATGACGAAGGCGGTGTTCTCACCGTCGCCCGCCCCCAGGACGCCGACGTCGTCGCCGGACTCCTCCGCGGCGACGTGGCCGTCTCCCTCACCGACGGCGGCTGCGCGGTCGCCTGGGGCGCCGACGTCCTCGCCCCGCACGGACTGCCCGACGTCTGGCGGCTGTTGACCGCCGTACCGGCGGCCCGCGCGGTCGGCCGCCGCTCCCAGACCCTGGCCCGCTCGGGCGCCGCCCTGTCCGGACTCCTCGTCGCCGTCGGCGAGTCGGGCCGCGGCCGACGCCGTACGGCGATCCCCGGCCTCCGGCACGCACCCGTCGACGCGGCCGCGGCCGCCGCCCTGTTCACCGGCACCCGCGCCGCCCTGCGTGTGGCCGCCACGAGCCCCCCGCACCCGCGTCCCCGGGTGGCCTGGCACGCCCTGCACCCGGACGACGTACGCGACCGGCTGGAACAGGAGGCACCCCCGGAGCCGACGCTCGTCGAGCAGACGACCGCACGGGTCCGTACCGCCGCCGACACCGTCGTACGACTGCCCGTGCTGGCCCCCGCCAGGTGGTCGGCGCAGCTCGCCCGGGCCGTGCGCGGCGAGCTGGACGACCCGCTGACCCCCGTCCTGGCGGTCGGCTCGGCCGCGTCCGCGATCCTCGGGTCCGCGATGGACGCGCTGCTGGTGGTCGGCGCCCTCGACCTGAACGCGCTCGTCGGCGGCCTGCAGCGGCTGCGCGCCGAGCGGGCCCTGTCCGGGCTGCTCGCCCAGCAGAAGCAGAAGGCCCGGGTCGCCGAGGAGGGCGCGGAACCGCACGTCGTCGACGCCGCCAGGCTGAGCCCGGGGGACGTCATCGAGCTGACGCTGGACGACGTCGTGCCCGCCGACGCCCGGCTGCTGTGGGAGGACGGCCTGGAGGTCGACGAGTCCGCGCTGACCGGCGAGTCCCTCCCGGTGGACAAGTCCACCGACCCGAGCCCGCGCGCCCCCGTCGCCGAACGGCGCTGCATGGTCTTCGAGGGGACGACCGTGGTGGCCGGGAACGCCCGCGCGGTCGTCGTGGACACCGGCGACCGCACCGAGGCCGCCCGCGCCGTCACGCTCGCCGCCCGCACCCCGGCCGCCGGCGGAGTCCAGGCCCGGCTCCAGGAACTCACCCGCAAGGCACTGCCGTTGACGATGGCGGGCGGCGCCGCGGTCACCGGGCTCGCCCTGGTGCGCGGCACACCCCTGCGGCAGGCGGTCAGCGGCGGGGTCGCGGTCGCGGTGGCCGCCGTACCGGAAGGCCTGCCGCTGGTGGCCACCGTCGCGCAGCTGGCGGCCGCCCGCCGGCTCAGCGCGCACGGCGTCCTGGTCCGCGCCCCGCGCACCCTCGAAGCCCTGGGCCGCATGGACACCATCTGCTTCGACAAGACCGGCACCCTCACCGAGAACCGGCTGCGCCTGGTCCGGGTCACCACCGCGGACGGCACGGTCCACACTCCCGGCGAGCCCGACGCGGACGGCCCGCTGCGCATCGCGGCACGGGCCTGTCCCCAGCTCGACGGCGACTCCGGGCAGCGCCCGGCGCACGCCACCGACGAGGCCGTCCTGGACGCGGCCGCTCCCGACGAGGAGTGGACCCAGCTGGAGGGCCTCCCCTTCGAGGCCGGCCGCGGTTACGCCGCCGCCGTCGGACACCCCGGCGACGGCTCCCCGGTGCTGGTCCTCAAGGGCGCCCCGGAGACCGTCCTGCCCGCCTGCGCCGACCTCCCCGCCGACGCCGCCGACCGGGCCCAGTCGCTCGCCCGCGACGGCCTGCGCGTGCTGGCGGTGGCCCGGCGCCCGCTCGACGGCGACAGCGACCGGAAGGCCGTACTCGAAGAGCCCTTGCGGGACCTGGAGTTCGTCGGCCTGCTGGCCCTCGCCGACGTGGCCCGGGACACCTCCCCGGACCTGGTGCGCGGACTGCGCGAGGCGGGCGTACGGCCGGTCGTGCTGACCGGTGACCACCCGCAGACCGCCCACGCCATCGCCACCGACCTCGGCTGGCCCGAGGACGCCACGGTCGTCACCGGCGACGAACTGGCCGCCGCCGACCGCTCGGCCCGCTCCCGGATGCTGCGCGACGCCGATGTCGTGGCCCGGGTCGCGCCCGAGCAGAAACTCCAGGTCGTGGAGGCCCTCAGGGACGCGGGCCGGGTCGTCGGCATGGTCGGCGACGGCGCCAACGACGCGGCCGCCATCCGGGCCGCCGACATCGGCGTCGGCATCAGCGCCCGCGGCTCGGCCGCCGCCCGCAACGCCGCCGACCTCGTCCTCACCGGTGACGACCTCACCGCCCTCATCGAGGCGGTCCGCGAGGGCCGCGCCCTGTGGCACTCCGTCGCCGACGCCATCGCCATCCTGATCGGCGGCAACGCGGGCGAGGTGGGCTTCGGCATCCTCGGCACCCTCCTGTCGGGCGCGGCGCCCCTGTCCACCCGACAGATGCTCCTGGTGAACCTCTTCACCGACCTGTTCCCGGCGATGGCCGTGGCGGTGACGCCGACGGAGAAACCCACGGAAGACGAGCCCTCGGTCGACACGATCCTGGGCGCCGCTCTGACCCGCCAGATCCGCGACCGCGCCCTCACCACCTGCCTCGGTGCCACGGTGGCCTGGCTCATCGGCCGCTTCACGCCGGGCACGGCCCGCCGCTCGACGACGATGGCCCTGTGCGCGGTGGTGGGCACGCAGCTGGCCCAGACACTCGCGGACCGCCGGGAGAGCCCCCTGGTCCGCTTCACGTCCCTGGGCTCGGCAGCGGCGTTGATCGCGCTGGTGGAGATCCCGGGAGTGAGCCGGCTGTTCGGCTGCACCCCGCTGGGGCCGTTGGCGTGGGCGGGGGTGGCGGCGGCGATCGCGCTGGCCCTGGCCGGGCAGAGGTTCCTGCCGACGGTGGAGCGAACCGTGCGCTATCAACTGAGCAGGAGCTCTTGATCCCTGGGAAAGACGTCAGGCGGTGTGCTTGTGGATCACGCCGAGGTAGTGGCGTCCGCGATCGGGCACGTGGTCGTCACGGCCAGGCGTGAAGAACACCGCGCAGACGTCGGCGGGTTGCGTAAGGATGCTGGACTGCTCTCCGAACGTGAGGCGGTCGTTGACGTCGTAGCGGCAGTCGACAGCGTCAAGGCCGGCGACCAGGTCTTCTCGGGGCACTGTGGACGGGTAGGACTCCGAGTCCGGCAGGACCTGCGAGGGCAAGGTGGTCGTCGAGCCCGGTCGGAGCCTGATCCAGATTCCGCTGACGGCGCCTTGGGTGATGACCAGCTCCAGGCCGTTCCAGGCGTAGGGGTAGCCGTCGAGTTCCGGCCTCATCCGGACAGCGGGGTGCGGGCGTCCCGGGCCCAGGAGATCCTCGGCCGTACGCAGTGGCATGCCGCAGTGAAGCGGGCCGATACGACCGGTCCGGGCGAAGTCGACGAGTACGTTCATCAAGGTCACGTCAGAGACTTTGGCATCTGCTCGGGCCGGCCGACACCCGCCGTACTACGCGCTGACCCCCGCCGCCTCGCGCACCTCGGCCGACTCCAGCCGCTCAGCCGTACGCTCAGCGGTCCGCCGAGCCCACGCCCCACTCGTCACGGCCCCGAGAAGCAGCACCGCGAACCCGCACCCGGCCAGGATCCACCACCCCGGCACCGCGGCGGACACGAACTTCTCCTTGTACGACGACGACCCCACCCCGGAGGCCAGTACCGCCCCGACCACCGCGACCCCGAGCGTCTGCCCGAGCTGACGGCTCGTGGAGGCGACGGCCGCCGCGACCCCGGCCTGGGCGCGCGGCATCCCCGACACGGCCGTGTTCGTGATCGGCGCGTTGACCAGCCCGAACCCGATGCCGAACAGCACGTACCCGAGGAGCAGCGTCCGGTCCGAGGTCTCCGCGTCGAAGGCGGCGAACAGCACCCCGCTGGCGGTGATCATGACTCCCGCCGCGATCAACGGCAGCCTCGGCCCCCGGCTTCCCACCAGCCGCCCGGCGAGGGGCGCGCACAGGAACATCGGCACGGCCATCGGCAGCATCCACAGGCCCGCGTGCAGCGCGTCCAGCCCCCGGACGTTCTGGAGGTACAGCGTCGACAGGAACAGGAACCCGCCCAGACCGGCGAAGGCGCTGATCGCGATTACCGTGGCTCCGCTGAAGGGAGCGGACCGGAAGAACCGCAGGTCGATGAGGGGCTCGTCCCGTCGGGGCTCGTACCAGAGGAGCCCGGCCAGCGCGAGGACGGCCACGACGGCAAAGGGCAGGACGTACGAGAACCCCGAGGCCGGCGCCTCGATGATCGCGTACGTCAGCGAGCCGAACAGCGCGATCACCAGGAGCTGTCCGACCGGGTCGGGGCGGCGGGCCCTGGGCGCCCGGGACTCGGGGACGTACCGCAGGGTCAGCAGCAGGGCCGCGAGACCCACCGGCAGGTTGACCCAGAAGATCGAGCGCCAGCCGACCGAGTCCACGAGCACCCCGCCCACCAGCGGCCCCGCCGCCATGGAGATGCCGACGACCGCACCCCACACCCCGATCGCCCGCGCCCGCTCGCGCGGGTCGGTGAAGGTGTTGGTGATGATCGACATCGCGACCGGGTTGAGCATCGAACCGCCGACCGCCTGCACCATCCGGAAGGCGATCAGCGCCTCCAGGTTCGGCGCGGCGGAGCACAGCGCGGAGCCGATCGTGAAGACGATCAGGCCCGCCATGAAGACGCGCTTGCGGCCGATCCGGTCGGCCGTGGAGCCGGCCAGCATCAGCAGCGAGGCGAGGACCAGGGTGTACGCGTCGATCGTCCACTGGAGGCCCGCGGTGCTCGCGTCCAGGCCACGCTGCATGGCGGGCAGGGCGACATTGAGGGCCGTGGTGTCGAGGCTCACGATCAGGAGGCTCATACAGCAGATCGCGAGGACCAGCATGCGTCGGCGAGGGCTGAGCTCGGGCATGCGCTCCATCGTACGCCGATGTCGATAGTGCGTCTAACTAATGGTTTATGCATGATCCATGCCCGGCCGGGGCGAGGGACGGGGCGAGGGGTGGGGCGAGGGATGCGTGACAATGGGGGAATGCAGATCGGCCCGCACCTCGTCCAGCCCCCCGTCGTCCTCGCCCCCATGGCGGGGATCACCAACGCGCCCTTTCGCACGCTGTGCAGGGAGTTCAGCGGCGGCAAGGGCCTGTTCGTCAGCGAGATGATCACGACCCGGGCGCTGGTCGAACGCAACGAGAAGACCATGCAGCTCGTCCACTTCGACGAGAGCGAGAAGCCGCGCTCGATCCAGCTGTACGGCGTCGACCCGGCCACCGTCGGCAAGGCCGTCCGCATGATCGCGGAGGAGGGCCTCGCCGACCACATCGACCTGAACTTCGGCTGCCCGGTCCCCAAGGTCACGCGCAAGGGCGGCGGCTCGGCGCTGCCGTACAAGCGCCCGCTGCTCCGGGCGATCCTGCGGGAGGCCGTGAGCGGGGCGGGGGATCTGCCCGTCACGATGAAGATGCGCAAGGGCATCGACGACGATCACCTCACGTATCTGGACGCGGGGCGGATCGCGGTCGAGGAGGGGGTGACGGCGATCGCCCTGCACGGCCGTACCGCCTCCCAGCACTACGGCGGCACGGCGGACTGGGACGCGATCGCGCGTCTGAAGGAGCACGTGCCGGAGATCCCCGTGCTGGGGAACGGCGACATCTGGTCGGCGCGGGACGCGCTGCGGATGGTGCGGGAGACCGGGTGCGACGGGGTGGTCGTGGGCCGGGGGTGCCTGGGGCGGCCGTGGCTGTTCTCGGACCTGGTGGCGGCGTTCGAGGGGCGCGAGGAGTTTTGCCGTCCCGATCTGCGTGAGGTGGCCGACGTCATGGTGCGGCACGCGACGCTGCTCGGTGAGTGGATCGGGGACGAGGCTCGCGGTGTCATCGACTTCCGCAAGCATGTGGCCTGGTACCTGAAGGGGTTCGCGGTCGGCAGCGAGATGCGCAAGCGGCTCGCGATCACGTCGTCGCTGTCCGAACTCCGTTCGGGTCTGGACGAGTTGGACCTTGACCAGCCGTGGCCTACGGGGGCGGACGGGCCGCGTGGGCGTACGTCGGGCAACAACCGGGTGGTGCTGCCGGATGGTTGGCTGAAGGATCCGTATGACTGTGCGGGGGTTGGGGAGGATGCGGAGCTGGACACCTCCGGCGGTTGAGCGGTTGTTTGTGCGGGTTGGTGGGGGCGGGCGTTTTGCGCAGTTCCCCGCGCCCCTGGGTGCCTGCGGCGCAGCTGCGGGTTCGGTGGGGGCGGGTGTAGCGCGTTCCGTTCGGTGGGTGGGTCGGGGCCGGGGTGGGGGGTGTCCGTCCTCGGTCCGGCGGCTCGGTCGCTTCAAAAGGGGCTCTGTGACGGACGCCGGCCGCTGCGGGCGGACACCCCTCACCCCGTCCCCTGCCCGCCGTACGCGGCCAACGGCCCACGGTCCATTCCGGCGCAGGGTGACCGCAACTCCTCAGGGGCGCGGGGAACCGCGCGACCAGCCACAACGCACCCGCACCCGCTCGACAACCGAACCCGGCACGACCCTCACTACTTCGACGGATGCGGAGTCGACCCGTATGCCGTGAGGAACCGGTCCCGGAAGGAGCTCATCTTCCAGACCGGGGCGTTGTGGGACGGCTTCAGTCCGTCCGTCCAGTTCCAGGATGTGATCTTGTCGAGGACCTTGGGGTCCTTGGCGACGATGGAGATCGGGACGTCACGGCTGGCGTTCTCGCCGCTGACCCGGGCGATCGGCTGGTGGTCGCCGAGGAAGACGAGGACCGTGTCGTCGTTGCCGTAGCGCTCCAGCCACTGGGTCAGTGCGGTCACCGAGTAGGAGATGGACTTGCCGTACTCCTGCTTGGAGCGGGTGGGGTCGGCGATGATGTCGGAGGCTTTGTTGCCCGCCTTCTGGATGGCCTTGAAGACCGAGCCGTCGCCGAGGTCGTTCCAGTCCACCATCTTCGGGATGGGGGCCCAGGGCTGGTGGCTGGAGGTCAGGATGATCTCGGACATCAGCGGCTTGTCGCGCTTCTTGCTGTGGATCTGCTTCTGATAGGCCTCCAGGGCGTACTGGTCCGGCATCGTCGACCAGCTGAACTTGGGGCCCTGGTAGCCGAGTTGGAAGGCGTTGTAGACCCTGTCGAGGCCGTAGTACTTCTGTTCCGGCCAGCCCTTCTGGACGCCCGGCATCACCCCGACCGTGTCCCAGGCGCCGGTCTTCTTGAAGGCCTTGGTGAGGCTGAGGTGGTCGCTGGCCATGACCGTGCGGTAGCGCTGCTGGTTGTCGATCCAGAGGCCGGAGAGGGTCGTCGAGTGGCCGAGCCAGCTGCTGCCGCCGTACGTCGCCGAGGTCAGCCACCCGCTCTTCGCGTGGAAGCCGGCCTTCGCGAGGGCCGCGGTGCTCGTGTCGAGGGTCTTGTCGACGCCGGGCGCGATGCCCGGGTCCTCGACGGCGCTGCGTCCGTAGCTCTCGATGAAGGTGAAGATCATGTCCTTGCCGCGCAGGTCGGGCACCAGCTGGGCGCCCGGCGTGTTCCCGAAGGCGTCGGTCTTGGCCACCTTCTGGAACTCCGCCTCGTCCCGCACGGTGTACAGCACCCGTTTGGCCTGGAGCGCGGTGAGCGCGGCGGTGTGCTCGGAGGCCAGCGGGATGCCGAGGACCTGGAGGCCGAGGGCGGAACAGGTGACCCAGACGGTGGCGGCGAGGAGGGTGCCCCGGGTCGCGGCCCGGCGGTCCAGGACCAGCAGGCCGCTCAGCCGGACCGTCGCCAGCGCCATGACGGTCGGCACCAGGAGCACGAGGACGACCACGCCGATCACGGCTGCGACGGCCACCGCCCCGCCCATCGAGTCCGCCACGTACGACTGCGCGTCGTCGAGCAGCTCCCAGTCGAGGACGGGATTGAAGGGCCGCCCGAGGTAGTCGTTGAAGCCCATGTCGAGCAGGTTCAGGATCGTCATCACCCCGAGCGCCGCGCCGGACACCGCGGCCACCACCAGCCGCGGCCGACGCGGCAGCGCGAGCGTCACGGCCGCCCCGATGATCGCCTCGGCCGGAATCCGCACGAACGCCCGCGGGTGCAGGTAGACGATCTTGTTCGGCAGGAGCAAGGCGCCGAGGACGAGGAGGGCGGCGAGGATGTTCAGGGCCCAGCGCACGTTCCGTACGGCGGTGGGGTGGGCCTCCCGCCACCGGACGAACCTCGCGCGCTGGTCCTTGTCGGCCGCCTCGACCTCGGGTGACGTGCTCTCTGCAAGGGTCTCGGACACCCGAGGGTCCTTCCATACGGTCCTGGTGGAAGGCGGATCCGATATGGGGTCTCGGATCCGCCACAGTCCCGTACGGCCCACTTCGAGCCACAGTTCACCGGCCAGAGCAAACACCGGGCAAACGCCTGGCCAACAGGATTTCAGGGGCGCGGAGAACTGCCGCGACGACGGTCCGATCAGGCGCCGCCGACCGCCGTCAGCAAGGCAAGAGGGGCCGCCGCGGACCGCGACTCCCGCACACACGCGTGCGGATACGGCACCGGCTCGCCGTGGGTCTCCCGTCCGTATCCCGCCAGCACCTCCGGAAGCCGGTGCCCGGTCGCCGTCGCCGCGTCCACCAGGCCGTGCGCCACCGTGCGCGCCTCGTCGTGCAGTCCGTAGCGGGCGAGACCCAGCGTGATCAACGCGTTGTCGTGCGGCCACACCGAGCCCCGGTGGTAGGAGAGCGGGTGGTAGGCCGGCTGGCCGGAGGCCAGGGTGCGTACGCCCCAGCCGGAGAAGAAGTCCGGTTCCAGCAGGCGTCGGCCCACCAGCTCGCCGTACTCCTTGTCGAGCAGTCCGGACCAGAGCAGATGTCCGGCGTCGGAGGCCAGCGCGTCGACCTGGCCGCCCTCTCCGTCCAGTGCGAGGGCCGGGAAGGAGCGGTCCGGCATCCAGAAGTCCCGCTGGAAGCGGTCCCGTAGGTCCGCCGCGGCCTGTTCGAGGAGCGCCGCGTACGTCTCGTCCTCCCACACCGTGCGGGCGACCCACGCGGTCCGGCGCAGTGCGTCGTACGCGTACCCCTGGGCGCCCGCCGCCATCACCGGGCCGGTCGGGCGGGTCCCGTCGGCGCCGCAGATCGAGCCAGGGGAGTCCTTCCAGTTCTGGTTGGCGAGGCCGCCCTGGTCGGCGCGGTAGACGAGGTAGCCGCGCGAGGTGAGGCCGCCGTGGTCCAGCATCCAGCCGATCGCGGCGCGGGCGTGGGACTCCAGGCGCCGGGCCAGGGAGGCGTCCCCGGTCTGTTCCACGTAAGCGCCGAGCAGGACGAGGAACAGCGGGGTCGCGTCGACCGAACCGTAGTAGCGGCCGTACGGCACCTGCTCGAAGTGCGCGAGCTCCCCGTGGCGTACCTCGTGCACGATCTTGCCGGGCTGGGCCACGGAGGCCGCGCCGACCTCGGTGGCCTGGGTCGCGGCGAGCGCGGGCAGGGTCGCGGCGGCCAGCTGGGGGCGGTAGGGGAGAGCGAAGAGCGCGGTGAGGAGGGCGTCGCGGCCCAGGAGGGTGAGGAACCAGGGGGCTCCGGCGGCCGGGACGCGCAGGTCCTCGCCGTCCGGGCCGGTCGCCGGGACCTGGAGCGAGGCGAGGTCGGCGAGGCCGCGGGCGCAGGCGGCGGCCAGCTCCGGCCAGCCGGTCGGGAAGGCCACGCCCTCCACGAACTCGCCCTCCATCGCGAGGAGTTGACGGTTCAGGGCGGCCGGGGAGCTCGGTACCCGGCGGGTCCGCCGGTCGCCGTGCGGGCGGGCCATCACGCGCAGGGTCAGCTCGGCCGTGCCGTGCGGCTCCAGGTCGAGCGTCCAGACCAGCCGCCTGGCTCCGGTGCCCGTCTCCTCGACGCCGTCCGGGGCGGGGTCGGCCGTCACCGTCGTACAGGAACGCCATTCGCGGCGCTGGTAGCCGAACTCCACGCCGTCGTCGAGGACTTCACGGGTCCGGGTCGCGCCGGTCTTCGTGTAGGTGCGGTGGTCGGAGCGGAGTTCGAACTGGTCGGTGAAGTCGGCGTCCGCGGTGACCGCGAGCCGGACCGTCGTCGGCACCGGGCGGTTGCTGGTGATCCGGAGGGATTCGACGAACGAGCCGTCCCCCACCGCCTGTTCGCGGAAGAGGGTGTGCGCGGGGGGCTCCTGGCGGCCGCCGCGCGGGACGAGGACACAGCGCGCGGTGTCGCCGTCGGCCACCGGCGACAGGGCCTCCGGGACCGCGCCGTCGACCGTGAGCTGCCAGCGGCTCAGATGCCGGGCGTCCCGTACGAACAACCCGTCCGGGGAGCTGCCGGCCCCCCGGACGCCGCTGATGTCGCCGCCGTCACCCACGGCAGCGAACGTCCCGCCGTGCACGAGCAGATGATGCCGGTCCGTCATCGCCGGTTCCCTCCCTTGAGTTCCATGTCCGCCGTGACTGTGGTGTCGCCGTGCAGCAGGTCGAGTGCGAGCGCGGCGGTCCAGCTGAAGCCGGTCGCCCCGCAGGCCTCGCCGGTGTACGGGTCGACGTACTCCGCGAAGTCGGTCGCCCCGGCGAGTTCGAGGACCGACTGCCGCAGGGCGTCGGCCTGTTGGAGCTCCCCCTGCGTGCGCAGCCCTCGCTCCACGAGCCACGCCGTGTTGAACCAGGCCGGGCCGCGCCAGTAGCGGTGCGGGTCGAAGGCCTCGCCCAGGAGGTCGTAGCTGGGCAGCAGGCGGGTGGTGGTGCCGAGCCCGAAGTGGGGGCCGGACGCGGTCCGCAGGAGGGTCGAGACGATGGTCCGCGGGAGGCCGGGGAGGAGGAGCGGGATCAGTCCGGAGACACCGCGTTCGGGGATCAGGGTGCCGCGGCCGTCCGGGGCGGGGGCCCTGAGGTCCCGGCACAGGAACATCCCGCTCGCCGGGTCCCACAGCCGCTCCACCAGAGCCTCCGTGAGCCGCTCCGCGCGCGCGTGCCGGGCCGTGCCGGGGGCGCCCAGTTCGGCCGCGATCCGGGCCAGGGCGTGTTCGGAGGCGATGAGCAGGGCGTTGAAGGCGGGGTCCTCCACGGCGAACCCGCCGGTGCCATCGGCGTATCCGCCGTCCCGGTAGTCCGTCGCCAGCCGTACGTACCGTCCGTAGTCCAGGTCCGTCGGCCGGTCCTCGGCCGCCCCGTGGTCGAGGTCGGCGCGGCGGAAGGAGCGGGCCGGGGCCGGGGTGACACGGGCGAGCGGGAGGTCCCAGGCGGGGCTGTTGTCCATACCCTGTTCCCAGGGGTGCACGACCGACGCCAGGCCGCCGCCGCCCAGGTCCCGGCGGTGCAGGAGATAGCGGTGCCAGGCCGCCAGACGGGGGTACACCCGGGCGAGGAAGCCGCGCGCCCGGGAAAGACCGGGGTCGGCGCGGTGGACCAGCCACGCGGCCAGGGCGTGGACCGGTGGCTGCACGATGCCGGACGTCTGTACGGTGCGCGGGGCGCCCGCCGTGCGCCCCGCGGTGGAGGAGCGCCAGAAGTCGGGGCTCGGGAAGTAGGCGTCGAGCGGTACGGAGGGGTTGAAGACGATGTGCGGGACACGTCCGTCGCCCCACTGGGCCGCCAGCAGGGTCTCCAGCTCCGTCTGTGCCCGCAGCGGCGAGAGGTGGCGCAGGCCGATCGCGATGAACGCGGAGTCCCAGGACCACTGGTGCGGGTACAGACCGCGCGAGGGCACCGTGGAGGCGCCGGTCCAGTTGCCCTCCAGCACCTTCGCCGCCCTCACGTGCAGGGACGGCGGCGAACCCGGCGGATCGTATGCGATCGAGCGCTCCGCGGAAGGGCTGATGAGCTGGGCAGTGCGATCCACTCGGGGCTCCCCGAAAGACGTGTGGCTGACCGGTTCGGTCAGGGCTACCGTAGGGTTACGTCTATTTAACACGCAAAACTCAATATGTAATGCAGAGTTGAGAAACACAAGGGGGTGCGCATGGGTGGACGGAGTCAGACCGGCGCCGGAGATCTGCTCGAACTGGTCCGCAGCGGGCGAGCCGTCACGCGCGGCGCGCTCCAGCAGGCCACCGGACTGTCCCGGGCGACCGTCGGCCAGCGCCTCGACCGCCTCTTCCGCGCGGGCTGGCTGCGCGAGGGCGCCGGAGGCCCCGTGGACTCCCCGCTGGGCGGCCGCCCCTCCATCACCCTGGAGTTCGACGACGCCCACGCCGTGGTCCTCGCCGCCGACCTGGAGACCCGCCACGCGCGCGCGGCCGTGCTCTCCCTGACCGGCGAGATCCTCGCCGAGCACAGCGGCACCCTGGTGATCGAGGACGGCCCGGACGTCGTGCTCGGCGAACTGGGCCACTGGTTCGCCGAACTGCTGGAGAAGGCGGGGCAGCGGGCGGCGGAGGTCTGCGGGATCGGACTCGCCGTGCCGGGCCCGGTCGACCTGGAGAGCGGCCGGGTGGTCCAGCCGCCGATCATGCCCGGCTGGGACGGCTACGACATACGAGGCCGCCTCGCCAGAGCCTTCACCGAGCACACCGGAGCGGGCCCGGTCCCGGTGCTCGTCGACAACGACGCCAACCTCATGGCGTACGGCGAACAGCGCACCGCCCACCCGGACTGCTCGGCGTTCGTGCTGGTCAAGGTCTCGACCGGTATCGGCGCCGGAGTCGTGGTCGACGGCTCGGTCTACCGGGGCATCGACGGCGGCGCGGGCGACCTCGGCCACATCCGGGTGCCGGCCGGCGCGGAGGCCCTGTGCCGGTGCGGGTCCTACGGCTGCCTCGCCGCCGTCGCGAGCGGCGGTGCCGTGGCCCGTCGGCTGGCGGCGACCGGGGTGCCCGCGGCCTCGGGCTCGGACGTGCGGGACCTGCTGGCGGCCGGGCATCCCGAGGCGGCGGCGCTCGCGCGGGAGGCGGGGCGGCACGTCGGGGACGTCCTGGCGACCGTGGTGACCCTGCTGAACCCCGGGGTCCTGATGATCGCCGGGGATTTGGCCGGAACTCCCTTCCTCACCGGTGTCCGGGAGCTGCTGTACCAGCGGGCGCTGCCGCGCTCCACCGCCGGCCTGGAGGTCGTGACCTCACGGCTGGGGGAGCGGGCCGGGCTGGTCGGGGCGGGCGCGCTGGTCGTGGAGCATCTGTACGCGCCCGAGCGGGTCGAGGAGCGGTTGCTGGCCATGGGCGTATGACGTCCGTGTTGCGGTCCCGAGACTCGTCCGCATGGTGAAATCCGGCGCGCTGTGGCAGCGTGATTCTCGCCACGCTTGATAGGGGTCGCGCTCGAATGAGCGGATCTTGGGCGACTGCACTTCTCCAAGGGGTGGCACTCAGTGCCACCCCTTGATCGTTCATCGATCGAAATCAGGCGTGCTGTACGCCGCTCAGATGAGCGATTCTGGCGGCTTGCGAGGGTTATTGCGTTCAAGAAGTGAAAACATCGGGCCCGTGTCGCTTGCCAAGCTTTGACTTTCGATCCGCTGGCGGACGGCTGGTTACGGGCGTATGACGCCCGAGTAGACGTACCCAGACGCCTTCGATCTGGGTATGTTCCTCGCCGTCAGGGCAGCCACCGCGTCCTCGAGGGAGTCGAGACCCGTGTCGGAAAACAAAGAACCCCACGTAGCGAAGTTCGTCTACGACTTCACCGAGGGAAACAAGGACCTCAAGGACCTCCTGGGTGGCAAGGGCGCGAACCTCGCCGAGATGACCAACCTGGGACTTCCCGTTCCCCCCGGCTTCACCATCACGACCGAAGCCTGCAAGGTCTACCTCGAGAGCGGCGAGGAGCCCGCGGCACTGCGTGACGAGGTGAGTGCGCACCTCGACGCGCTGGAGCAGCGCATGGGCAAGAAGCTCGGCCAGGCCGACGACCCGCTGCTCGTCTCGGTCCGCTCCGGCGCGAAGTTCTCCATGCCGGGGATGATGGACACGGTCCTGAACATCGGCCTCTCCGACAAGTCGGTCCAGGGTCTCGCCCGGCAGGCCGGCGACGACCGGTTCGCCTGGGACTCCTACCGGCGCCTCATCCAGATGTTCGGCAAAACCGTCCTCGGCGTCGACGGCGACCTCTTCGAGGAGGCCCTCGACAAGGCCAAGGAGGCCAAGAAGGTCACGGTCGACACCGACCTGGAGGCCGCCGACCTCAAGAAGCTGGTCACCGCCTTCAAGAAGATCGTCAAGAAGGAGGCGGGCCGGGACTTCCCGCAGGACCCGCGCGAGCAGATGGACCTCGCCATCCACGCGGTCTTCGACTCCTGGAACACCGACCGCGCCAAGCTCTACCGCCGCCAGGAGCGCATCCCCGGCGACCTGGGCACCGCGGTCAACGTCTGCTCGATGGTCTTCGGCAACCTCGGCCCCGACTCCGGCACCGGCGTCGCCTTCACCCGTGACCCCGCCTCCGGCCACCAGGGCGTCTACGGCGACTACCTCCAGAACGCCCAGGGCGAGGACGTCGTCGCGGGCATCCGCAACACCGTCCCGCTCGCGGAGCTGGAGCAGATCGACAAGAAGTCGTACGACCAGCTGATGCAGATCATGGCGACGCTGGAGAACCACTACAAGGACCTCTGCGACATCGAGTTCACCATCGAGCGCGGTCAGCTGTGGATGCTCCAGACCCGGGTCGGCAAGCGCACGGCGGGCGCGGCCTTCCGGATCGCCACCCAGCTCGTCGACCAGGGTTTGATCGACGAGGCCGAGGCGCTCCAGCGCGTCACCGGCGCCCAGCTCGCCCAGCTGATGTTCCCGCGCTTCGACGAGAACACCAAGGTCGCGCAGGTCGGCCGGGGCATCGCGGCCTCGCCGGGCGCGGCCGTCGGCAAGGCGGTCTTCGACTCGTACACCGCGGTGAAGTGGTCGCGTTCGGGCGAGAAGGTCATCCTGGTCCGCCGGGAGACCAACCCGGACGACCTCGACGGCATGATCGCGGCCGAGGGCATCCTGACCTCCCGCGGCGGCAAGACCTCCCACGCGGCCGTCGTCGCGCGCGGCATGGGCAAGACCTGTGTCTGCGGCGCCGAGGAGCTGGAGGTCGACACCAAGCGGCGCCGGATGACCGTGCCGGGCGGGCACGTGGTGGAGGAGGGCGACCTCATCTCCATCGACGGGTCCAGCGGCAAGGTGTACCTCGGTGAGGTCCCGGTCGTCCCGTCCCCCGTCGTGGAGTACTTCGAGGGCCGGATGCACGCGGGCGCCAACGACGCCGACGAGCTGGTCGAGGCCGTGCACCGGATCATGGCGTTCGCCGACCGCAAGCGCCGGCTGCGGGTGCGGGCCAACGCGGACAACGCCGAGGACGCGCTGCGCGCCCGTCGCTTCGGCGCGCAGGGCATCGGCCTGTGCCGTACCGAGCACATGTTCCTCGGTGACCGCCGTGAACTGGTCGAGCGCCTGATCCTGGCCGACACGGAGACCGAGCGCGAGGAGTCCCTGAAGGCGCTGCTCCCCCTGCAGAAGCAGGACTTCGTGGAGCTCTTCTCGGCGATGGACGGCCTGCCGGTGACGGTCCGCCTCCTCGACCCGCCGCTGCACGAGTTCCTCCCCGACATCACCGAACTGTCGGTCCGCGTGGCGCTGGCGGAGTCCCGTCAGGAGCCGCACGAGAACGAACTCCGCCTCCTCCAGGCCGTGCACCGGCTGCACGAGCAGAACCCGATGCTGGGCCTGCGCGGCGTACGCCTCGGTCTGGTGATCCCGGGCCTGTTCACCATGCAGGTACGGGCGATCGCGGAGGCCGCGGCCGAGCGCAAGAACGCCAAGGGCGACCCGCGCGCGGAGATCATGATCCCGCTCGTCGGCACCGTCCAGGAGCTGGAGATCGTCCGCGAGGAGGCCGACCAGGTCGTCGCGGAGGTCGAGGCGGCGACCGGCGTGGAGCTGAAGCTGTCGATCGGCACCATGATCGAGCTCCCGCGTGCCGCGCTGACCGCCGGCCAGATCGCGGAGGCGGCGGAGTTCTTCTCCTTCGGCACGAACGACCTCACCCAGACGGTGTGGGGCTTCAGCCGGGACGACGTGGAAGCCTCCTTCTTCACGGCCTACCTGGAGAAGGGCATCTTCGGGGTCTCGCCGTTCGAGACGATCGACAAGGACGGCGTCGGCTCCCTGGTGAAGCTGGCCGCGGAGGCGGGCCGTAAGACCCGCCCCGACCTCAAGCTCGGCGTCTGCGGCGAGCACGGCGGCGACCCGGAGTCGGTCCACTTCTTCCACGAGGTGGGTCTGGACTACGTCTCCTGCTCCCCGTTCCGCATCCCGGTCGCCCGTCTTGAGGCGGGACGCGCGGCGATCACGGCGAACGGAAGCGACCACCGGTAGGCCAGCGACGGCCACGGCCACGGCCACGGCCACGGCCACGGCCGCGGTCACGGGAACCCCGGAACCGCCGTCCGTCCCCGACCCTCATCCGATGGGCGGCGGTTCCGGAGCACGAAGAGAGGGCGGCATCCTGTGCGGGGATGCCGCCCTCTCGTGCGTCAACTGCGCTCACGGGCCAGTGGCGTCAGGCGCCTTCCGGCTCCGCTGTCTCCTCTGCGGCCGCGGTCCTGTCGCGACGGCGGCCCAGCACGGTGCATCCCACGATCACCGAGCCGATGGCGATGATCCTCGCGGCCTGGTAGTAGCCGACCGCCAGTTCCTCCGGGGTGCCGGGCAGCCGGAAATAGACCCACGCGGCCGCGAGAGCCCCGAAGGCGATCAGTGCGACAGCCCCCCACGTCCCGAGGTCGGCCCACCAGGGCCCCGGGCCGTCATCCCGCGCGTCGGTCTGCTGAACGTCCTCATCGGTCACGGTCTGTTCTCCTGGGCGTGCGGGGATGGTCGCGCGGGAAGACGCGGGCCGCGCCCTGGAGGTTCACCGGTCCGGGGATGTCGAGAACGTACGGTCGGCTCCGTCCCAGGGGCATCGGCGGCCACCACCGGCCGCACCGGCAAGAGGGAGAGACCAGCATGGCGATTCAGCGGATGGACAACGTCGGCATCGTCGTCGAGGACCTGGACGCCGCCGTCGCGTTCTTCGTGGAACTCGGTATGGAGCTGGAGGGCAGGGCCGAGGTCGAGGGACCTGTCGCCGACCGGTGCACCGGACTCGACGGCGTCCACTGCGAGATCGCGATGGTCCGGACCCCGGACGGTCACAGCCGGCTCGAACTGGCGAAGTACCGCAGCCCCGCGGCGATCAGCACCGAGCCGCGGAACCGGCCGCACAACATCCTGGGCACGCACCGCGTGATGTTCGCGGTCGACGACCTCGAGGACACCGTCGCCCGCCTGCGCCCTCACGGTGCCGAACTCCTCGGCGGGATCGCCCGGTTCGAGGACAGCTATCTGCTCTGCTACGTCCGCGGCCCGGAGGGCGTCATCGTCGGCCTGGCCGAGCGACTCGGCTGAGAGCGAGGGACCGGGACGTGCGGCCCGAACGCCGGGAGTGCCCGCGCCTCAGCGCTCGGCGCGGCGCCTGCGGGCCGACGCCACCAGCGCACCGCCGGTGAGCAGGACGGCCGAGCCGGCGGCGGCGACGTACACGGTGGTGTCGCCACCGCCGCCGGTCTCGGCGAGGTGCGTCCCCTTCTTGCCGGTGTCCTCGGCCGGTGCCGCGGCCTGGTCGTCGTGGGCCTTGAAGTCCGCGGGCGGCCGGTCGCAGCCGATGCCGTCGCCGTCCCGGTCGAGATGACTGCCGTAGTGCTCGTCGCCCTTGGGGATGTTCGCGTAACCGGCGGCGTACGCCTCGGAGCAGTTCGCGAACGGGTGGTCACCGTCGTGTGCCGAGGCGGCGCCCGGCAGCACGGCCAGCGCCAGCGCGGCGACGACGATGGCGCCGGGCTTGCGGAGCAGGTTCACAGCAGGTCCCTCCAGGTTCATGGTGCTATCCGTGCGCATGATCAAGAAGTGGCGATCAGCCGGATATGAGGTGACGAACCTAGTGAGGCGCGGACGCGCTGTCGGCGACATGAGAAACCCGTGATGCGAACGTGACGTGACCGGAGGGTAACTCTCCGCAAGCCCGGCGCTGGTCCTCGGAGCGTACGCTGGACCACACCCCGTCTGCGGAGGGAGTCGGCATGTCGGGTTGGAGTGCCGAGGATGTCCCCGCCCAAGGCGGTCGCGTTGCCGTGGTCACCGGGGCCAACAGTGGCATCGGGTACGTCACCGCGCGGGAACTCGCTCGTCGGGGCGCCCGCGTACTGCTCGCCTGTCGGAGCGAGGCGCGGGGCGTCGGGGCCCGGGACCGGCTGGTCGGCGAAGTTCCGGGTGCGGAGGTGGAGTTCGCCCGGCTGGACCTCGGGGACCTGGCCTCCGTACGGGAGTTCGCGACGACGTATCCCTACGACCGCCTCGACCTGCTGGTCAACAACGCGGGCGTGATGGCGCTGCCGTACGGCACGACCGCGGACGGCTTCGAGACGCAGTTCGGGGTGAACCACCTGGGCCACTTCGCGCTGACCGGCCTGTTGATGCCGACGATCCTCGCGACACCCGCCGCACGCGTCGTCGCCGTCTCCAGCACGGCGCACGCGCTGGCCAACATCGACATCGACGACCTCAACAGCGAGCGCCGCTACCGGCGTTGGGTCGCCTACGCCCGCTCCAAGACCGCCAACCTGCTCTTCGTCCACGAACTGTCCCGCAGGCTGGCGGCCCACGGCACGGACGTGATCGGCGTAGCGGCGCACCCCGGGTACGCGGCCACCAACCTCCAGACGGCGGGCCCGAAGATGGCCGGGCGCGGGGCGGTGGAACGCTTCATGCGGGTCGGCAACCGCTTCTTCGCCCAGTCCGCCGAGGCGGGCGCTCTCTCCACCCTCTACGCGGCCACCGCCCCCGAGGTACCGCCCGACTCCTTCACCGGCCCGTCCCTGGCAGGGTGGCGCGGCTCCCCGGCCCCCTCCTGGCGGGCCCCCTGGACCCGCGACGACCGGGCATCCCGGCGCCTTTGGACCGTCTCCGAGAAGCTCACGGGGGTGGCGTACGACGTCCTGAAGGTCTGACCCCTCAGTCCTTCCGGCCGGTCACCGCCACCGTCACGCCCAGGCCGATCATGGTCAGTCCGCCGACCCCGCCCACCGCGGAGAGACGGCGCGGTGAGCGGGCGAACCAGCCCCGCGCGGTCGCCGCGACCAGGCCCCACACGGCGTCGGAGACCAGCGCGATGACGTTGAACACCAACCCGAGCAGCAGCATCTGCGCGGCCACACCGCCCTGGCCGCGGTCCACGAACTGCGGCAGCACCGCGGCGAAGAACACGATCGTCTTGGGGTTGGTCACACCGACCGCGAACCCCTCCCAGAACGTGCGCAGACCGCCGTGCCCCGCCGCGGCCGCCGACACGTCCTCGGCGAACGCCGCACGCAGCGACCCGCGCCCGCGCCACGCCTTGACGCCCAGGTACACGAGGTAGGCGGCACCGGCGAGCTTCAGGGTGGTGAAGACCAGCACCGAGCGCTCCACGACCGAGCCGACCCCGAACGCCACGGCGAGGACCAGGACGTAGGCGCCGACCGTGTTCCCGGCCACCGTGGTCAGGGCGGCGCGCCGGCCCTGCGCGAGCGCCCGGCCGATCACGAACAGCACGCTGGGTCCGGGGACCACGATCAGCAGGAACGACATGGCCGCGAAGGCGAGGAGACGGTCGGTGGGCACCATGCCCCCATGCAAGCACGGGGCCCTTTCGCTCTCCAGCCGTTTTCCGACGGCCGTTTTCCGACGGCCGATGCCGTCGCCCCGCTGTCCACCACCAGGTCGGTGCCCACCACGCCGGCCCGCAGGGACATCGGGGTGTCCACCGCGCCGGGACTGACCGCGTTGATACGGATCGGTCAGGAAACCGGGTTACGCCGCCCGCACCTCGTACGTGGCGATCCGCACCGACTCGTCGTCCAGGCACTGCCCGGTCTCCAGGTCGAACCGCTGCTTCAGCAGGGGCGAGGCCACGAACGGGCGCCCCTGGTGGGTGCCGGTGAGGCCCCGGGAGAGGACCGCCGCGCCACCGAAGGGGTCGCGGTTGTCGACGGCGTACAGCCGGCCCGCGCGGTCGCGGAACAGGGCCGCCTGCCGTCCGTCGGGCAGCAGGGCCGCCACTCCCCGGCCGGGGAGCAGCCGGGCCAGCTCGCAGACCGCGAACCAGTCGCCGTTCAGCTGGAGTTCGACCTTCAGGTCGGTGGTCTCGGGTGCCAGGGTCATCGCTGGGCGCTTCCTTCCAGGGGACGGTGGCCGATGGTCAGCAGCGGCAGGTCGGGCTTGATCTGCTCGCGCTCGGGGACGAAGCCGACGACCGGGTCGGGGGTGTCCGGGGCGTTCACGAAGGACACGAACCGGGCGAGCTTCTCGGGGTCGTTGATGGTGGTCGCCCACTCGTCGGCGTAGTGCGCCACGTGGGCCGCCATCAGGGACTCCAGTTCCTCGCAGATGCCGAGGGAGTCCTCCACGACCACGTCACGGACGTGGTCCAGGCCGCCGGGGATGCGCTCCAGCCAGGTCGAGGTGCGCTCCAGGCGGTCCGCGGTGCGGATGTAGAACATCAGGAACCGGTCGATCAGCTTGATCAGTTCGGCGTCGGTGAGGTCCTGGGCGAGCAGGTCCGCGTGGCGCGGGGTCGCGCCGCCGTTGCCGCCGACGTAGAGGTTCCAGCCGCTCGCCGTGGCGATCACGCCGAAGTCCTTCGACTGGGCCTCGGCGCACTCGCGGGCGCAGCCGGAGACCGCCGACTTGAGCTTGTGGGGCGACCTGAGCCCCCGGTAGCGCAGCTCCAGGTCGATCGCCATGCGAACCGAGTCCTGGACGCCGTAGCGGCACCAGGTCTGGCCGACACAGGACTTCACGGTGCGCAGGGACTTGCCGTAGGCGTGCCCGGACTCGAAGCCGGCGTCCACCAACCGGGTCCAGATGAGCGGGAGTTGTTCGACGCGGGCGCCGAACATGTCGATCCGCTGACCGCCGGTGATCTTCGTGTAGAGGCCGAAGTCGCGGGCGATCTCACCGATCACGATGAGGCCCTCGGGGGTGATCTCACCGCCGGGGATGCGCGGCACGACCGAGTAGGAGCCGTTCTTCTGGATGTTGGCGAGGAAGTGGTCGTTGGAGTCCTGCAGGGCCGCCTGCTCGCCGTCCAGGACGTAGTTGCTCGCGCCGATCGTCGGGGCGAGGGAGGCGATGATCGAACCGACCGCCGGCTTGCAGATCTCGCAGCCGTCGCCGCCCTTGGCGCCGTCGCGGCCGTAGCGGTCCAGCAGGTCCTGGTAGGTGTTGATGCGCAGGGCGAGGACGATCTCGTAGAGCTCCTCGCGGGTCTGCGAGAAGCAGCCGCACAGGCCCTTGTCGACCTCGACGCCGGACGCCTCCAGCTCGGCGGTGACCAGCTGGCCGAGCACCTTGACGCAACTGCCGCAGGTCGTACCGGCCTTGGTGCACTTCTTCACCTCGGGCACGGTGGTGCAGTTGTGCTCGGTGACCGCTCCGCGGATCGTGCCCTTGCGGACGTTGTTGCAGGAGCAGATGATCGCGTCGTCCGGCAGCGCGGTCGGGCCGAGCTGGACGGACTCCCCGGCACCGGCGGGCAGCACCAGCGACTCGGGCTTGACCGGCGGCACCGAACCCGTGAACGCCTTCAGCGTGCCGTACGCCTCCGCGTCGCCCACCAGGATGCCGCCGAGCAGCGTGCCGTCCCGGCCGATGACCAGCTTCTTGTACAGGCCCGCGCGGGAGTCGGAATAGACCACGTCCAGGCAGTCCGCGGTGGCACCGTGCGCGTCACCGAAGGAGGCGACGTCCACGCCGAGCAGCTTCAGCTTGGTGGACAGGTCGGCGCCCAGGAAGGCGGCCTCGTCGGAGGCGATGGTCGCCGCCGCCGTCTCGGCCTGCTCGTAACCGGGGGCCACCAGGCCGTACACCCGGCCGTCGGCGGCCAGCGCGCACTCGCCGATCGCGAACACGTGCGGGTCGGCGACCGTACGGCACTGCTCGTCCACGGTGATGCCGCCGCGCTCGCCGACCGTCAGACCACAGTCGCGGGCCAGCTGGTCGCGGGGGCGGACACCGGCGCTGAACACCACCAGGTCGGTGGCGAGTTCGCTGCCGTCGGACAGCTTCATGCCGGTGACGGCGCCGTCCTCGTCGACCACGATCTCCTGCGTGCCGACGCCCGTGTGGACGCTCAGGCCCATCTCCTCGATGGTGCGCAGCAGCGCCGCGCCACCACCGTCGTCGACCTGCACCGGCATCAGCCGGGGCGCGAACTCCACGATGTGGGAGGTCAGCCCGAGCCCCTTCAGGGCACCGGCCGCCTCCAGACCGAGCAGACCGCCGCCGACCACGGCACCGGTGGTGCGGGTCTTCGCGTACTCCTCGATGGCGAGGAGGTCCTCGATCGTCCGGTAGACGAAGCAGCCCTGGGCGTCCTTGTTGGGGACCGGCGGCACGAAGGGGTAGGAGCCGGTGGCGAGGACGAGGGTCTCGTACGCGAAGACCTGCCCGGACCTCGCGGTGACCGTCTTCGCCTCGCGGTCGACGGAGACGGCCGGGTCGCCGACGTACAGCTCGATGCCGTGCGTCTCGATGAACTCCATGTCCGTCAGGGAGAGTTCCTCGGGCGTCTTCCCCGAGAAGTACGAGGTGAGCGCGACGCGGTCGTACGCGGGACGCGGCTCCTCGCACAGCACGACCACGCGGTGCGTGGCGGTCATGCCCCGCTCGGCGAGGGCTTCGAGGAAGCGCTGGCCGACCATGCCGTGGCCGACGAGGACGATCGTGGGGGTGGCCTCCGTGGCCTCCGGGGTGGCGGTCATCAGGAGCCTCCATCGTTGGTGAGCAGGTGGAGCAGCGGGCCGTTGTCGGGGAGCGGCTCTGCTCCCTCCCAGGCGCGGGCGAGCGCGCCGACGGTGCCGAGTTCGCCGACGAGGACCCCGCCGACCAGGCGGTCGTCGCGGACGACGACCTTGCGGTAGGTGCCGCGGGTGGCGTCCGCGAGCTGGACGACGTCGTCGCCCGGGAGCGCCTCGGTCTCGCCGAACGCGGCCAGGTCGAAGGCGGTCTGCCCGGCGAGCGTGAGCCGGGTCAGCGAACGGGTGCCGGTGTAGCGGGCGTTCGTCCGACCGGCCAGCAACTCGGCCAGGACATCTGCCTGTTCGAGGGCCGGGGTGGCGAGGCCGTAGACGTTGCCGTCGTGCTGGGCGCAGTCGCCGATGGCGTGGATGTGCGGGTCGGACGTGCGCAGTTCGTCGTCCACGACGATGCCCTTGCGCACCTCCAGGCCCGCGGTCTGCGCGAGACCGACACGCGGGTGGACCCCGCAGGCCAGGACCACGATCTCGGCGTCCAGGGCGTAACCGTCGGCCATCTCCACCGAGCGGACCGCCCCGCCGACACAGCGCACGTCCCGCACGCGCAGGTCGGTGTGGACCTCGACGCCGAGGTCCCCGAGGTGGCGCCGGACGAGCTTGGACGCGCTCGGGTCGAGCTGGCGCTCCATCAGCCGCTCGGACTGCTGGGCGAGGATCACCTGGGCGCCGCGCTGGGCGAGCGCGCGGGCCGCGGAGACCCCGAGGAGCCCGCCGCCGATCACGACCGCCTTCACTCCCGGCCGGACCGCCGCGGACAGGCCCAGGCAGTCGTCCATGGTGCGGAAGGCGTGGACGCCCTCCGGCAGCACGTGGTCGGGGGTGAAGAGGCCGCGCAGAGGCGGCAGGACGGGGTTGGAGCCGGTGGCCAGGACCAGCGTGTCGTAGGCGGTCTTCGAACCGTCCGCGTACTCGACGGTCCGTGCCTCGCGGTCGATGCCGGTGACCCGGGCGCGGGTCAGCGCGGCCGGCGCCGGGAGCGCGATCACCTCGGGGGTGTACCGCCCGGCCAGCACCTCGGCGAGGAGCACCCGGTTGTACGGGCGGTGCTCCTCCTCGCCGATCAGCGTCACGGGCGTGCCGAGCTCTCCGAGCCGCCGGGCGAGCCGGACGCCCGCGAGCCCGGCGCCGATCACCACCACACGCGTATTCGAGGTCATGTCTAGGAGCGTGCGTTGCGGGTGTTACCCGACCGCATCACCTCTGTTTCCCGCGAGGAACGCTGCCCTCAGCTGGGACCGGGGGCGAGTGTGAGGGTTCGGCAGGGGCGTCGGGGGCGCGCTGTGAGGACGCCGTCCCCGGACACCGCCCAGGTGGGTGCAACCTGCACGGACGGGGCGACGCCGTGGTCGGCGGCGGGGGCCCCGGCACATCTTCCCCGTCCTCCGTCCTCAACCTCGCGCACACCGCGCTGAGGAACGGCAGCGGGTCCGTCCCCGGCATCCTGCCGGGCGCGAGCTACGGGCTGGTCGCGAATATTGCGTACGAACACTGGCTCGCCTGCCGTTACGGTGGCACCGTGACGACTCAGGTGATCGTGCTCAACGGCGGTTCCAGCTCCGGGAAGACGGGGATCGCGCGGTGTCTTCAGGCCGTGCTGCCCGAGCCCTGGCTGGCGTTCAGCATCGACGACTTCGTCGACTCGATGCCCCCGGCCCTCCAGGCGTCGGACGCGGGCCTGGAGGTCACGGCCGACGGCGGGGTGAGCGTGGGGGCGGACTTCACGCGGCTGGAGGCCGCCTGGATGGCGGGCCTCGCCGCGACCGCCCGCGCGGGCGCCCGGGTCGTCGTCGACGACGTCTTCCTCGGCGGCCCGCACTCGCAGGAACGCTGGCGACGGGCCTTGGCCGGCCTCGACGTGCTGTGGGTCGGCGTGCGCTGCGAGGCCGCCGTCGCCGCGGGCCGCGAGATCGTCCGGGGCGACCGGGCCCGGGGGATGGCCGAGAAGCAGGCGGAGGCCGTCCACCAGGGCGTGGTCTACGACATCGAGGTCGACACCACCCGCACCGAGTCCCTGGAGTGCGCGCGCACCATCGCCGGGGCGGTCGTCAGCGGCTCCCCGTGAGGTGCGCGAACACCACCACGTTGCCCCGGTAACCGGTCGAGCGCGAGTAGCCGCCACCGCAGGTGATCACCCGCAGCTCGGGCCTCTTCGCGGCCCCGTACACCTTCTCGTCGGGGAAGTTCCTCGCGTCGTACACCTCGACCGCGTCCACCGTGAACACCGCGACGCTTCCGTCGCGCCGGTCCACCTCGATCGCGCTGCCCTTGCGCAGGGCCCCGAGGTCGTAGAAGACGGCGGGACCCTCGGCGTTGTCGACATGTCCGGCGACGATCGCGGTGCCCGTCTCACCGGGGACGGTGCCGGCCTCGTACCAGCCGGCGAGGTTCTTCTTCGAGGCCGGCGGTACATCGAGGCTGCCGGCCGCGGTGAGGGCCAGGGCCATCAACGGCGCGTCCACCCGGATCGCGGGGATGCGGACGCGGTCGGGCGGGGACGGCGGCAGCGCGGGCGCGGCGGCCCGCCCGCTGTCGCCTGCCGCGCGCGCCTGGGCGGCGGACGGCTGCGGCGGGGCGTGCGTCTCGGCGCCGCTGCGCAGCAGCCACGCGCCGGTGCACAGGGCCATCACGGTGACGCCCGCTATGGCGGTGTTGCCGAAGCCGCGGTTGCGCACAGCTACCTCCTCTACGGCCGGACTGCCCGTCCCCCTCCGGGCCGCGAGGGGCGTCGGACCCGGAGGGGGAGGGGACATGCGGTACCGGCGGACGGACAGCGGAGGGTGTCCGTCAGATCCCGTCGCCTCTCGCCCGGCGATGCAGGAGCCAGGTACCGCCCGCGGCGGCGACGGCGAGAGCCGCCACGCCGGCCGCGGTCTGCACGGGATCGGGGCCCAGAGCGCCACCGACCCCCGTCTTGACACTTCCTCTGGGATGCACCGGCTGACGCTGGGACGTCAGCGTGACCACCAGGTCACCGGTCACCCGCCGGCCGCCCTCCGCACAGGTCGCGACGATCTCGTACGTCCCCGGCTGCGCGCTCGGCGGCACCCGGAACTGCCCGATCGCGTCGCCCTCGTGCGTACTGGGCGCCAGCGTGAAGGTGCCCGCGCCCACCGCGCTGGCGTCCCCCGCCGCCGTACCGCCGTCCCCGCACGCCGCCGTGTTCACGGTGACCTGCCCGCCCGGCACCACGGAGGACGGGAACACCTCGAGCCCGTCCGTGTTCCCGGCGTACGCGGGCGCACAGACGAGACCCGCGGCGGCGACGGCGAGCGCGCTGCCGGACAGCAGGCGGGTGGTGCGGCGCATGGTGCTCCTTCGAGCTCTCGGGTGGGTCCCTGTGCCTTCGAGGAAAGTGGCAGTGGGCCGAGCCCGCTTCCTGAGGGGGCGTCAGAATTACGGTGAACGGGTGTCAGATCGCTGTGCCCCGGGCCGGGTCGGCCGGAGTTTCAGCAGGTCATCGGCGTACGGCGGGCAGGTGGCGGAAGAGAACCCGAAGGACGCGGGGCGCGGGTGTGAACGGGTGACCCCTCGGCCGTGATCCGTGCTTGACCTCAACTTTGGTCGAGGTATCAGGCTGTCCGTCATGCAGACAGACACCGCACCTCTCAAGGTCACCCTGGTCATCGGCAGCAACCGCCACGGCCGCTTCGGCCCCGTCGTGGCCGACTGGCTCCTCGACCGCCTCCGCGACCGCGAGGACCTGGTCCCGGACGTCGTGGACGTGGCCGAGGCCGACCTGCCCATGTCCTTCGCCCAGCCCTCCTCGCCCTCCGCCGTCACCCCGAAACTCGCCTCCGCGGACGCCTTCGTCGTGCTCACCCCCGAGTACAACCACTCCTTCCCGGCCGGTCTGAAGAACCTGATCGACTGGCACTTCACGGAGTGGCAGGCCAAGCCGGTGGCCCTGGTCTCCTACGGAGGCGTCTCGGGCGGGCTGCGGGCGGTCGAGCACCTCCGCCAGGTCTTCGCGGAGCTCCACGCGGTGACGGTCAGGGACACGGTGAGCTTCCACAACGCGGGGAGCTCCTTCGCCGACGGCCGCCCGAAGGACCCTTCCGGCCCGGACGCGGCGGCGAAGACGATGCTGGACCAGCTGGTGTGGTGGGGGAGGGTGCTGAGGGAGGGGAGGGCGGCGATGCCCTACGCCCGGTGAGGCGCCTGTGCCCGGCTCCTCCGACTACCGTGAGGCGATGGGCATGGAACAGCGCATCACCCTGATCACCCTGGGCGTCTCGGACCTCGCCCGCTCCAAGGCTTTCTACGAGGCCCTGGGCTGGCGCGGCCAGGAGGTCGAGGAGACGGTCTTCTTCCAGGCGGGCGGCCTCGGCCTGGTCCTGTGGAGCCGGGAGAAACTCGCGAAGGACTGCGGACTGGAGCCGGGTCCGGCACACGGCTTCGGGGGTGTCGCCCTCGCGCACAACGTCCGCTCGCGGGCGGAGGTCGACGCCCTCCTCACGACCGTGGCGGAGGCGGGCGGCACCGTCACCAAACCGGCCGCGGTGAACGAGATCGGCTTCTACTCCAGCGCTTTCACGGACCCGGACGGCCACGCCTGGGAGCTGGCGTACAACCCGGGCTTCCCGCTGGCGGAGGACGGCACGGTGACGCTGCCGGACTTCGGCTAGAGCCCCCGCCCGGCGTCGGCGGAGGTGACGGACGATCCCGGCGGGCCAGGCACGTCACCCGGTCCGGTCGCGGCGAGGTCATGGCCTACGGCCCCCGCAGCCCGCACCCGGTGGTGACGGTGCTCGGCAGGTCCCCGGCCAGGCCGAACGCGGCCGTGAGCATGGTGCGCACGGCCCCCTGCCCCCGGACCACCTTCACCTCGACATGGACGTGCGGGTCGTTCTCGCCCACCTGTCACCCTCCTCCCACGGGTACGGCCGCCCCGGTACCCCGGGGCGGCCGCGTCGCGTGTGCGGTGGACGTCAGTTCACGTTCACCGCGCTCCAGGCCGCCGCCACCGCGTTGTACTCGGTGCTGCCCGCGCCGTACAGGTCCTTCGCCGCGTTCAGGGTGGCCGTGCGCGCTCCCGCGTAGTTCGTGGAGGACGTCATGTAGACCGTCAGCGCCCGGTACCAGATGGCGCCCAGCTTGTCGCGGCCGATGCCGGTGACCGTGGAGCCGTTGGATGTGGGGGAGTTGTAGCTGACGCCGTTGATGGTCTTGGCGCCGCTGCCCTCCGCCAGCAGGTACGCGAAGTGGTTGGCGACCCCGGAGGAGTAGTGGACGTCGAGGTTGCCGACCGAACTGCTCCAGGAGTCGGCGGAGCTGCCGTCCTTGGAGGGCTTGTCCATGTACCGCAGGGCGTCCTTCCCGAAGCCGGACCGGACGATCTTCTCGCCGATCAGGTAGTCGCCGACGTCGGAGGAGTTGCCCGCGTAGAACTCCACCAGCGTGCCGAAGATGTCGGAGGTCGCCTCGTTGAGCCCGCCCGACTCGCCCGAGTACGTCAGCGCCGCCGTCTTCGACGTCACACCGTGGGACATCTCGTGGCCCGCCACGTCCAGTGACACCAGCGGACCGAGCTGCGTCCCGTCACCGTCGCCGTACGTCATGCAGAAGCAACTGTCGTCCCAGAAGGCGTTGTTGTACTTGTTGCCGTAGTGGACCCGGTTGTACGAGCCCTTGCCGTCACCGCCGATCCCGTTCCGCCCGTGGACGTTCTTGTAGTAGTCCCAGGTGACGTCGGTGCCGTACTGCGCGTCCACCGCCGCCGTGGCCCGGTCCGCACTCGCCCCGGTGCCCCAGTGGTTGTCGGCGTCGGTGAACAGGGTCGCGGGCGCCCGGCTGATGCAGATGTTCAGGAAGCAGAGGTCGGTCTTGTTCGCCGCGTCGCCCGTGTACGTGTTCCCGCGCGTGGCGTCCTTGAGCTGGTACGTCGACCCCGACTGCGTCGTCTCCAGCCCGACCGTCCCGCTGTACAGCGACTTCCCGTCGCCGGACGCCTGCTCGATGCTGTCCCACGCGTCGATCTGCGCGCCGGTGCGGGCGTCCGTGAGGACCGTGCGCGCGACCGGGTTGCCGAGCGAGTCCTGCGCCGCGGCGTCGGTCTGCCAGGCCAGCTTCGGCGCCCCGTGCAGCGCGTCGACGACGAGGCGCGGCTTGGCCGTCAGCTTCTTCAGCGTCTCGCCGAGGTTGGCCGCCTTGAGGGCGTTCGCCGCGAGGTCGGCGGCCTTGGGGGCGGACAGGGCCGGGGTGACGCTGGAGAGGGATATCGCGCTCCTGGTGGCGCGCGAGGAGCTCTTGTAGGCCCCGTTCGGCGCCAGGTGGACGACGAAGTCGCCGCCCAGCACGGGCAGTTGGCGGTACGTGCGGTCGTAGCGGACGTGCTGGGTGCCGTCGGGGTCGACGATCACGTCCCGGACCTTCGGGTGCTGCGCCGGGCCGAGCCCCAGCGCCGAGGCGTGGTCGGCCAGGACCGACGCGGCGTTCTCGAGTGCGGTGGCCCGGGTGGGTCTGTCCGCCGCGCCGGCGGCGGGGGAGAGGGCGGCGGCCAGCAATGTGGCGGCGGTGGCGGCGACTCCGGCGGTGGCGAGACGACGGGAACGGGCACCTCGGACGTACGGCCGTATCCGACTCATCGGTCTCCTCAGAAAGGCGCCAATGGGGCGCGTGGGGGTGGCGCGGACGTTGTCGAAGATTTAAGAGGTCATGACAAGCCGTGTCCATAGCGCGTCACGTGCAGGTGTGTGAGGGGAGAGAATCGTTTCTGTGACCCCTGCGAGACTCCCGTTCTTCGTCTACGGCACCCTCCGCCCCGGCGAGGCCAACCACGACCTCTTCCTGCGCGGCCGCATCCGCTCCGAGGAGCCGGGCCGACTCACCGGCGCGCTGCTGTACGACGGCCCCGGCTACCCGTACGCCGTCGAGGGGGCCGGGGGAACGGTCGCCGGGGAACTCGTCACCCCGCGGGCCGATGCCTACGCCGAACTGCTCGCCGCCCTCGACGAGTTGGAGGAGTACCGCCCAGGAGACCCGCGCAACCTGTACGAACGGGTCGCCCGCGAGGTGATTCGCACGGCCGACGGCACGCCCGTGCGCGCCTGGGTCTATGTGGCGGCACCGCCCGTCGCCACCCGCCTGCGCGCCCGCGGCAGGCCCATCGAGAGCGGCGACTGGCTGCTCCGGTGACCTACCGCTCGACCGTCTCCAACCGCACCGCGCACGCCTTGAACTCCGGCATCCGGGACGTCGGGTCGAGGGCCGGGTTGGTGAGGGTGTTGGCGCGTCCCTCGCCGTACCAGTGGAAGGGCATGAAGACGGTGTCGGGGCGGATGCCGAGCGTGATGCGGGCCGGTGCCACGGCCCTTCCGCGCCGCGAGACCACGGCCACCGGGTCGCCCTCGGCCGCCCCCAGCCGCTCCGCGAGCCGCGGGTGCAGCTCCACGAACGGGCCCGGCGCGGCGGCGTTCAGCTCGTCCACGCGGCGGGTCTGCGCGCCGGACTGGTACTGGGCCACGACCCGGCCGGTCGTCAGCAGCACCGGGTACTCCTCGTCGGGCTCCTCGGCGATCGCCCGGTGCGAGACGGGGACGAAGCGGGCGCGGCCGTCGGAGTGGGCGAAGCGGTCCAGGAAGAGGCGTGCGGTGCCGGGGTGCACATCCTGATCACCGGCGGTCACGTCCTTCTCCGGTGTCGGGCACGGCCAGAACACCCCGTTCTCCTCCGCCAGTCGCCGGTAGGTGATCCCGGAGTAGTCGGCCGGACCGCCCGCGCTCGCCCGGCGCAGCTCCTCGAAGACCTCCTCGGGGTCGGTCGGGAAGCCCTTCTCCACCCCGAGGCGGTCGGCGAGTTCGTGCATGACCTCCAGGTCGCTGCGGATGCCGTCCGGCGGGGTGATCGCCTGCCGGCGCAGCAGTACCCGCCCCTCCAGATTGGTCGTGGTGCCCGTCTCCTCGGCCCACTGGGTGACCGGCAGGACCACGTCCGCGAGGGCCGCCGTCTCCGACAGGACGACGTCACAGACGGCAAGGAAGTCGAGGGACTTGATGCGCTCCTCGATGTGCGCTGCGTGCGGTGCCGACACCACCGGGTTGGAGCCCATCAGCAGCAGCGACCTGATGTCGGTGCCGAGCGCGTCGAGCAACTCGTAGGCGCTGCGCCCCGGTCCGGGCAGCGAGTCGGGGTCCACGCCCCACACCTCGGCGACATGCGCCCGCGCCGCCGGGTCGTCCAGCTTGCGGTAGCCGGGCAACTGGTCGGCCTTCTGGCCGTGTTCGCGCCCGCCCTGCCCGTTGCCCTGCCCGGTCAGACAGCCGTAACCGCTGAACGGCCGTCCCGCCCGTCCGGTCGCCAGGCACAGGTTGATCCACGCGCTCACCGTGTCGGTGCCCTTGGACTGCTGCTCGGGCCCGCGCGCGGTGAGCACCATCGCGGACTCGGGTTCGCAGAACAGCCTTACGGTCTCCCGCAGTTGGGGTACCGGCACGCCGGTGATCCGCTCCACGTACTCCGGCCAGTGGGCCATCGCGGCGGCCCGCGCGTCCTCCCAGCCGACCGTGCGCTCGGCGATGTACGCCTCGTCCGTGCGCCCTTCCGCCACCACCAGGTGCAGCAGCCCGAGCGCGAGAGCCAGGTCCGTGCCGGGGCGGGGCATCAGATGCAGGTCGGCCTGCTCGGCGGTCCTGGTGCGGCGCGGGTCGACGACGATCAACGTGCCGCCGTTCTCCCGTAGTTCGGTGAAGAACCGCAGGGACGGCGGCATGGTCTCGGCGAGGTTCGAGCCGACCAGGATCACACAGCCGGACTTCGGGATGTCCTCCAGCGGGAACGGCAGCCCGCGGTCCAGGCCGAACGCCTTCATGCCGCCGGCCGCCGCGGACGACATGCAGAAGCGCCCGTTGTAGTCGATCTGCGAGGTGCCGAGGACGACCCGGGCGAACTTGCCGAGCGTGTACGCCTTCTCGTTGGTGAGGCCGCCCCCGCCGAAGACCCCGCACGCGTCCGGGCCATGCTCCGTGCGCGTGCGGGACAACTCCCCGGCGATCCGGTCCAGCGCCTCGTCCCAGGTCGCGGGCACCAGCGTGCCCCCGGAGCGCACCAACGGGGAGGTCAGACGCACCCGGGACGAGAGCACCGCGGGCGCCGTACGGCCCTTGCCGCACAGCGCGCCCCGGTTGACCGGGAAGTCCGCGCGCTCGCTCACCTCGACGGTCCCGTCCGGAGCCGGGGTCAGGTTCATGCCGCACTGCAGGGCGCAGTACGGGCAGTGCGTGGGCGTCGCGGAGTTCGGCATGCTCCTCAGCGTGCGTCGGCCGTGTTACGCCGGGGACGGCTCCGTGTTACGCCACCGAGACGGCGACCTCCCCCGTGACACCCCGGAGCGGTGAGGTGCGCGGGCCGCCCCGGGGTCACGTCAGCACTGGGGCAGGAAGCTCTGCACGCGTCCGGTGTCGAGGTAGTAGTCGCTGACGTACCGGGAGCCGCCGTAGAGCCGCGTCCAGATGGTGTAGCCGCTGACCGGGGTGCCGTAGGTCCAGCACTCCACCTCGACGATCGTCCCGTTGGGCAGGCTGCCGACGTTGGAGTAGCCGCTGCCGGGGCCGGAGCGGACGGTCAGGGTGCTGCCGGGGTTGATCTTGATGACATGGGCGCACAGGGACTGGCTGTCGCTGCCGATGTCGGACGGGCACCGGAACGGGTCGGCGCTCGCGGACGGCGCGAACGTCAGCCCGGCACCCGCGGCGAGCAGCGCGGTGGCGACGACGGTGGCTGCCCTGCGACGCCTGGTCAGGGCGTGCTTGACGGACGAGAGCATGCTTTCCCCCTCGGTAGCAGTCGGACTCTCGTGCCCCATCATGCGCGGCGGTCGCCCGCCGCCGCCCGGGCTGTCGTGCACTTGTTCACCACATCGCCCCGTGCGGACGCCGAGCACCCGCTTGCTCAGCGGCCCGAGGCCAGCGCGTCCCTCACTCCGGTCTCCTTCGGCCCCAGGAACCGCGGGTCGGGCCGCACCGCCACGTCCAGGGCCGCCTTCGCCGCCGCGAAGATCTCCCGGGTGCCGCCGTAGTACCAGGTGGCGTCGTGCCTGGCGTCGACGCCGATGCCGTACGAGGTGACCCCCGCCGCCTGACAGAGGGCGACCGCGCGCCGGATGTGGAACCCCTGACTGATCAGCACGGCCTGGTGCACGCCGAAGATCTTCCGGGCCCGGACGCAGGAGTCCCAGGTGTCGAAGCCGGCGTAGTCGCTGACGATCCGGGTGTCCGGGACGCCGTGCCGGGTCAGGTACGCGCGCATGGCGTCGGGCTCGTCGTAGTCCTCGCGGCTGTTGTCGCCGGTGACGAGGACGACCTCGATCCGGTTCTCCCGGTACAGCTTCGCCGCCGCGTCGAGCCGGTGGGCGAGATACGGCGACGGCTCGCCGTCCCACAGCCCGGCACCGAAGACGACGGCGACCTCGGTGCGCGGCACGTCGGCCGTCGTGCGCAGCCGGTCGCCCGTCACGACGTACATCCAGGTCGACGGCAGCAGCGCCAGCACACATCCCGCCATCACGGCCTGCACGAGCCTGCGCCGCCCGGCACGCGTGCGTGGCAGACGGGGTCTGCGTACCCTCGGCAGTCGCATGGGTGGTCCCTCCCGGGTCGGCTTTCGACAACGAGAGACGTACCGTCAGGCCGCTCGGTTCGCCCGCCGATGGGTGACCAGCCTCACTGCCCGACGAGAATCCGCAGGTCACGCCGCCTCACACCCTCGCGCCCCGCATGGTGAACCGCCGGAAAGGCCGCGTTATTGCCGTGAAACGGGGTGGCAACCTCAGGCCGTCACCATCGTTCCATGAACCGGATCAGCAGCCAGCCCGGCCTCGTCTCCCTCGACGACAGGCGCCGCCCCCAGCCGCCCGCGCTCGTCCTGGTGGCCCACGGCAGCCGTGACCCGCGCACCCTGAAGACGGTTCACGAACTCCTCGACCAGGTCCGCGAGCAGCGCCCCGACCTGCCGGTGCACCTGGGCCACATCGAGCTGAACGAGCCGCTGCTGCCCGACACGCTGGCGAAACTCGGCGACGCCGAGGCGGTCCTGGTCCCGCTCCTCCTCTCCCGCGGCTACCACGTGAAGCGCGACATCCCGGAAATGGCGGCCGCCTCCCCGGCACGCACCCGCGTGGCCGCTCCGCTGGGCCCGCACCCGCTGCTGGTGGACACCCTCCACGCCCGCCTGGTCGAGGCGGGCTGGCCGACGGACATGGACGAGGAGACGCGGCGCGAGAGCGCGGTGGTCCTGGCGGCGGCGGGCTCCCGTGACCCCGACTCGGCGGTGGACACCCGCCGCACGGCTCACCTCCTGTCGGACCGCCTGGGCGTCCCCGTGGTCCCCGCCTACGCCTCGGCGGCGACTCCCACGGTCGACACGGCGATCCGCGCACTGACGGCAAGGGGCCGCCACCGGATCGCGGTGGCGTCGTACTTCACGGCTCCGGGCCTGTTCGCCAGGCAGTGCGCGCAGAAGGCCCCGTGGATCGCCGCGGCCCCCCTGGGCACGCACCCCGCGATGGCCGACCTGATCCTGCACCGCTACGACCAGGCCGCCGACCGCAGGGGCGCGGGGCTGTGTCGATCTGCGGCTCCGCCGCGGGGCGCGACCAGCCACGAACTGCCCGCACTCGCCGTATGACAGCACCCGGCGGACGGACCGGCGAATTGTCAGTCGCTGCCCGTACTGTCGAGACATGCCGTACGACCCGCAGTCAACCGAACGCTGGGCCCCAGAACCCGACAAGCGCCCCGGCCGCACCGCCTTCCAGCGCGACCGCGCCCGCATCCTCCACTCGGCCGCGCTCAGAAGGCTCGCCGGCAAGACGCAGGTCGTCACACCGGGAACCCTCAGCCAGGCGTGGGACGCCAGCCCCCGCACCCGTCTCACCCACTCCCTGGAATGCGCCCAGGTGGGCCGGGAACTCGGCTCGGCCCTCGGCTGCGACCCCGACCTGGTGGAGGCCGCCTGTCTCGCCCACGACCTCGGCCACCCTCCCTTCGGCCACAACGGCGAACAGGCACTGAACGAATTCGCCGACGACTGCGGCGGCTTCGAGGGCAACGCCCAGTCCCTGCGGCTTCTGACCCGACTCGAGCCCAAGCGCTTCACCGACGAGGGGTCGGTGGGGCTGAACCTCACCAGAGCCACCCTCGACGCGGCCACCAAATACCCCTGGCCCCGCGGAGCGCAGGCGTCCCAGAAATTCGGCGTCTACGAGGACGACCGCCCCGTCTTCGACTGGATCCGCAAGGACGCCCCGGGCACCCGCACCACCTTCGAGGCCCAGGTCATGGACTGGTCCGACGACGTGGCCTACTCGGTCCACGACGTCGAGGACGGCCTGCACGCGGGCCACATCGACCCCAACTGCCTGCACGCCGAACCGGAACGCCGGGCGGTCTTCGAGGTCGCTCTCGGGAGGTACGTCCCCGAGGACACCGACCCCGCCGAACTCGCCGCCGCGCTGGACCGGCTCCAGGAGGAACCCTGGTGGCCGCACGGCTACGACGGCTCGGCCGTCGCGCAGGCCCGCCTCAAGGACGCCACCAGCCAGCTCATCGGCCGCTTCTGCCAGTCCGCCGAGGCCGCCACCCGCGCGCGCTACGGCACCGGGCGACTCACGAGGTACGACGCCGAACTCGTCGTACCGCACGAGACCCGTCTGGAGTGCGCGGTCCTCAAGGCCGTCGCCGACCGGTACGTCATGCAGCGCGCCGAACAGGAGCGGCTGCGGGCCGACCAGCGGATCGTCGTGGCCGAACTGGCCGAGGCGCTCACCGTCCGCGCCCCGGACGGTCTCGACCCCCAGTTCCGCGCGCTGTTCGACCGGGCGCCCGACGACCGGGCGCGCAAGCGGGTGATCGTCGACCAGATCGGGTCCCTCACCGACGCGTCCGCCCGTTCGCTTCACGCACGTCTCACGGGTCACCTGTGATGCTTGCGGGGTACAAGTTGTGCGGAGGAGACGGGAGCGACATGGAACGAGTCCGAATGTGACCCTCCGTGGCCTGATCGGGCCACTCCCTCTTCCCCCATCACACTCCGTGCGGGACGCTCCCATGTGGCGGCACCCTTACGAGGAGGAACCAAGTGGTCGACGCGGATCAGACTTTTGTCATCGTGGGAGGAGGTCTCGCCGGTGCGAAGGCGGCCGAGACGCTCCGGACGGAGGGCTTCACCGGCCGCGTGATACTGATCTGCGACGAACGCGACCACCCCTACGAGCGCCCGCCGCTCTCCAAGGGCTACCTCCTCGGCAAGGAGGAGCGCGACAGCGTCTTCGTGCACGAGCCCGCCTGGTACGCGCGCAACGACATCGAGCTGCACCTCGGCGAGACCGTGGACGCCATCGACCGTACGGCGAAGACCGTCCGTTTCGGCGAGGACGGCACCGCCGTGCGCTACGACAAGCTGCTGCTCGCCACCGGCGCCGAACCCCGCCGCCTGGACATCCCGGAGACCGACCTCGCGGGCGTCCACCACCTGCGCCGCCTCGCCCACGCCGAGCGTCTCAAGGGCGTCCTGGCCACCCTCGGCCGGGACAACGGCCACCTCGTGATCGCCGGCGCCGGCTGGATCGGCCTGGAGGTCGCGGCGGCGGCCCGGGAGTACGGCGCGGAGGTCACCGTCGTCGAGCCCTCGTCGACCCCGCTGTACTCCGTCCTCGGCCCCGAGCTCGGCAACCTCTTCGCCGAGCTGCACCGCGAGCACGGCGTCCGCTTCCACTTCGGGGCGAGACTGACGGAGATCGTCGGGCAGGACGGCATGGTCCTCGCGGCCCGCACCGACGACGGCGAGGAGCACCCCGCGCACGACGTCCTCGCGGCGGTCGGCGCGGCCCCCCGCGTCGCCCTCGCGGAGGCGGCCGGGCTCGAACTCGCGGACCGGGCGCACGGCGGCGGCATCGCCGTGGACGGACAACTGCGCACCTCCGACCCGGACATCTACGCGGCGGGCGACGTGGCCTCCTTCCACCACGCCCTCTTCGGCAACCGACTGCGCGTCGAGCACTGGGCCAACGCCCTCAACGGCGGCCCGGCGGCGGCGCGCGCGATGCTGGGCCGCCAGGTGACGTACGACCGCGTGCCCTACTTCTTCTCCGACCAGTACGACCTGGGGATGGAGTACAGCGGCTGGGCGCCCCCGGGCTCGTACGACGAAGTGGTGATCCGGGGAGACGCCGGGAAGCGGGAGTTCATCGCCTTCTGGGTGAAGCAGGGCCGTGTGCTGGCCGGGATGAACGTCAACGTGTGGGACGTCACGGAGCCGATCCAGGCACTGATCCGGTCCGGGGCTCAGGTGGACACGGAGGCGCTGGCGGACCCCCACGTTCCACTCGTCAGCCTCGTCCCGTAGGTGTCAGTACCTCCCCGTAGACTTCACGCGTGGCAGGACGGATCAACGACGAGGACGTGAAGGCGGTACGGGACGCGGTCCCGATCGACGCCGTGGTGTCCGAGTACCTCCAGCTGCGCAACGCGGGCGGTGGCAACCTCAAGGGCCTGTGCCCCTTCCACGACGAGAAGTCGCCGTCCTTCCAGGTCAGTCCGAGCAAGGGTCTCTTCCACTGCTTCGGCTGCCAGGAGGGCGGCGACACCATCACGTTCGTGATGAAGGTCGACCACCTCACCTTCTCCGAGTCGGTCGAGCGCCTCGCCGCCCAGGCCGGCATCACCCTGCGGTACGAGGAGGGCGGCTACAACCCCTCCCACCAGCGCGGCGAGCGCATCCGCCTGGTCGAGGCCCACAAGATCGCCGCCGACTGGTACATGGAGCAGCTGGCCACCAGCCCGGAGGCCGACACCGGCCGCCAGTTCCTCGCCGAGCGCGGCTTCGACCAGGCCGCCGCCGCGCACTTCTCCGTCGGCTACAGCCCCCAGGGCTGGGACCACCTCACCCGCTACCTGCGCGGCAAGGGCTTCAGCGACAAGGAGATCCTGCTCTCCGGACTCGCCCAGGAGGGCCGCCGCGGCCCCATCGACCGCTTCCGCGGCCGCCTGATGTGGCCCATCCGCGACATCGGCGGAGACGTCGTCGGCTTCGGCGCGCGCAAGCTGTACGAGGCGGACAACGGACCCAAGTACCTCAACACGCCCGACACGGCGATCTACCGCAAGTCCCAGGTCCTCTACGGCATCGACCTCGCCAAGAAGGACATCGCCAAGGCGTCCCGCGCGGTCGTCGTCGAGGGCTACACCGACGTCATGGCCTGCCACCTCGCCGGCGTCACCACCGCCATCGCCACCTGCGGCACCGCCTTCGGCACCGACCACATCAAGATCCTGCGCCGGCTCCTCATGGACAACGGCTCGGCCCGCGTGATCTTCACCTTCGACGGCGACGCGGCCGGCCAGAAAGCGGCCCTGCGCGCCTTCGAGGACGACCAGAAGTTCGCCGCCGAGACCTACATCGCCATCGCCCCCGACGGCATGGACCCCTGCGACCTGCGCCTCGCCAAGGGCGACGACGCGGTGGCCGACCTGGTCGAACCCCGCACCCCGCTCTTCGAGTTCGCGCTGCGCCAGATCGTCGTCCGCTACGACCTCGACACCCCCGCCGGCCGCGCCGCCGCCCTGGACGAGGCCGCCCCGATCGTCGCCCGCATCAAGAACAGCGGCGCCCAGCACGAGGTCGCCGTCCAGCTCGCCGGCATGCTCGGCATCCTCGACACCCAGTTCGTGGTCAAGCGGGTGGCCCAGCTGGCCCGCTGGGCCCGCGACCGCGGCGGCAAGGGCCCGGCCCCGTCGGGACGCGGCCCTCAGCAGCCGTCGTACGACGGAGCCCACCGCCCCGCCGTCTCCGGCCCCGCCCTCACCCTGCGCAACCCCGTCTACGCCACCGAGCGCGAGCTGCTCAAGCTCGCCCTCCAGCGCCCCGAGCTGGTCTCCCCGGCCTTCGACGCCTACGGCATCGACGAGTTCACCGCCCCGCCCTACGCGGCGGTACGCCAGGCCATCATGGACGCGGGCGGCGCGGAGTACGGCGTCCAGGACTCCCAGGACTACCTCGTCCGCGTCCGCGAGGCCGCCCCCGACGACGCGGTCCGCGCGATGGTCACGGAGCTGGCCGTCGAGGCGATCATGCGCAAGACGGTCGACGAGAACTACGCGGGCGATCAGCTGGTCACGGTCCGCCGCCGGGCCGTCGACCGCCGCATCCAGGAGATCCAGGGCACCCTGATCCGCCTCGGCAGCGGCGGCGACCCGGCCCACCTGGCCGCCGTGCAGAACGAGTTGTGGGTCCTCCAGCAGTACGGCCAGGCCCTGCGGGAGCGCGGCGCGGCCGCTCTCTAGCGCCCGGTTCCGTACGCCTTTCAAGTGGTTTCACGACCCTTGGCCCGTGCACTCGTAAGGCAAAGTAACCAGGCGGTCACGGACCGGACTCAAAAAGTCCCCGCACGCCCCTCGTGGCGGCTGTGTGTCGTACTCCACACTGGGTTCCGGTGCCTGAGTCCTCGGAGCGCGGCCGATCCGTCCCCAACGGGTCCCAGACCCCCGCGGTTCCGCTCATCGCGTACGGGACGGACAGCGGCGAGGCCGCCGACTCCGCCCCCGAAGTACCGCTGCCGCCCTCCTTGGCAGCGATCATCCTGGAGGTCGCCCCCGTGCAGACCCAGACCCTCGCACAGACCGAGAACAGTACCGGCGACACGACAGAGCAGGACGCCGAGCCCGACGCCCTCGTCGCGGTGCCCCCGCAGAACCGTGTCGCGCACCACCCCGAGGCGGAGCCGGACGCCCCGCCCGCGGAAACCCTCGAGAACGTGGAGACCGAGCCGGTCGAACCGCCCGAGCCCCGCAGCCGCGTCGACACCGGCGGCCCGTCCTCGGACCTGTTCCGCCAGTACCTGCGGGAGATCGGCCGCATCCCGCTGCTCACCGCGGTCGAGGAGGTCGAACTCGCCCGCCGGGTCGAGGCCGGCCTGTTCGCCGAGGAGAAACTGAGCAGCACCCCCGACCTGGACAGCCAGTTGGCGCTCGACCTGGACCGCCTGGTCGTCCTGGGCCGGATGGCCAAGCGCCGCCTCATCGAGGCGAACCTGCGGCTCGTCGTGTCCGTCGCGAAACGGTACGTCGGCCGCGGCCTGACCATGCTCGACCTGGTGCAGGAAGGCAACCTGGGCCTGATCCGGGCGGTCGAGAAGTTCGACTACGCCCGCGGTTACAAGTTCTCCACCTACGCCACCTGGTGGATCCGCCAGGCCATGTCCCGGGCCCTCGCCGACCAGGCCCGGACGATCCGGGTCCCGGTCCACGTCGTCGAGTTGATCAACCGGGTGGTCCGGGTCCAGCGTCGCATGCTCCAGGAACGCGGCTACGAACCGACCCCGGAAGAGGTCGCGGCCCACCTCGACCTCGCCCCGGAGCGCGTCAGCGAGGTCCTGCGGCTGGCCCAGGAACCGGTGTCCCTGCACGCCCCGGTGGGCGAGGAGGACGACGTCGCCCTCGGCGACCTCATCGAGGACGGCGACGCGGCGAGCCCGGTCGAGTCGGCGGCGTTCCTGTTGCTCAGGGAGCACCTGGAAGCCGTGCTGTCGACGTTGGGCGAGCGTGAGCGCAAGGTCGTGCAGCTGCGGTACGGGCTCGCCGACGGCCGGGCGCGCACGCTGGAGGAGATCGGGCGGATCTTCGGGGTGACCCGGGAGCGGATACGGCAGATCGAGTCGAAGACGCTGAACAAGCTGCGGGATCACGCCTTCGCGGACCAGTTGAGGGGATACCTGGACTGAGGAAGGGGTCGTTTCCCAACGACCCCTTCCCGCTAATCCACTTCCGCCACCGCCTGCGCGAACTGGGCCTTGTACAGGCGCGCGTACGCCCCGTCGGCCTCCAACAGGTCCGTGTGCGTGCCCTGTTCGACGATCGAGCCGTTCTCCATGACGAGGATCGTGTCCGCGTCCCGGATCGTCGACAGGCGGTGCGCGATGACGAACGACGTGCGGCCGTGCGCCAGTTTGGCCATCGCCTTCTGGATCAGGACCTCGGTACGGGTGTCCACCGAACTCGTCGCCTCGTCGAGGACCAGGATCACCGGGTCCGACAGGAACGCCCGGGCGATGGTGATGAGCTGCTTCTCGCCCGCGCTCACCCCGCTACCCTCGTCGTCGATCACGGTGTCGTAGCCCTCGGGCAGGGTCCGGATGAACCGGTCCGCGTGGGCCGCCCGGGCCGCCTCCTCGATCTCGCCCGGGGTGACCTCGCGCGCGGCGCCGTACGCGATGTTCTCCGCGATCGTGCCGCCGAACAGCCAGGTGTCCTGGAGGACCATGCCGATCCCGGCGCGCAGGTCGTCCCGGGACATCGTCGAGATGTCCACGCCGTCGAGGGTGATCCGGCCGCCCGAGACGTCGTAGAACCGCATGAGCAGGTTGACCAGGGTGGTCTTTCCGGCTCCCGTCGGGCCGACGATCGCGACCGTGTGCCCGGGTTCGACCTTCAGGGAGAGGTCGTCGATGAGCGGCTTGTCGGGGTCGTAGCGGAAGGAGACGTGCTCCAGGGCGACCCGCCCGCGCAGTTCCTCCGGCTTCGCGCTCGGGACCGGATCGGCCTCCTGCTCCTCCGCGTCCAGGAGTTCGAAGATCCGCTCGGCCGAGGCGACACCCGACTGCACGAGGTTCGCCATCGACGCGACCTGCGTCAGCGGCATCGAGAACTGGCGGGAGTACTGGATGAAGGCCTGCACGTCACCGATGGACAGGGAGCCGGTCGCGACCCGCAGCCCGCCCACGACCGCCACCAGCACGTAGTTGAGGTTCGAGACGAACATCATCAGCGGCTGCATGACCCCGCTGTTGAACTGCGCCTTGAACCCGGCCTCGTACAGCGCCTCGTTCTGCTCGGCGAACTGTGCGGCCGACTCGTCCTGGCGGCCGAACACCTTCACCAGGTTGTGCCCGGTGTACATCTCCTCGATGTGGGCGTTGAGCTTGCCGGTGGTGCGCCACTGCTGCACGAAGTGCGGCTGCGAGCGCTTGCCCACGCGGGTGGCGACGACGAACGACAGCGGCACGGTGACCAGCGCGACCAGGGCCAGCAGCCAGGACACCCAGAACATCATCGCGAGCACACCGATGATGGTGAGCAGCGAGTTGATCAGCTGGCCCATCGACTGCTGGAGGGTCTGGCCGATGTTGTCGATGTCGTTGGTGGCGCGGGACAGGACCTCACCGCGCTGGCGCTTGTCGAAGTACGACAGCGGCAGTCGCGACATCTTCGTCTGCACGTCCTCGCGCATCCGGAACATCGTGCGGTTGACGGTCCGGTTGACCAGCCGGGTCGCGACCGCCATCAGCAGCCCCGCCACGAGGAACACCCCGACCGCGATGAGCAGGACGTGCCCCACGGCAGTGAAGTCGATGCCCTCGCCGGGTGTGAAGTCGGTGCTGCGGAGCATGTCGGCGACCTGACCCTCGCCGCGCTCCCGCATCCCCGCGAGGACCTCTTCCTTGCTGGCGCCGGCCGGCATCTGCCGTCCGATGATGCCCGCGAAGACCAGGTCGGTGGCCTCGCCGAGGATCTTCGGCCCGACCACGTTGAGGCCGACGCTCAGCACGACACAGCACAGCATCGCGTAGAGGGTGAGCCGCTCCGGCTTGAACTGGGCGAGCAGCCGCCTGCCGGACACCTTGAAGTCGATCGACCGGGTCTCGGGACCGCCGCCCGCCATCATGCGCCCCATGGGCCCGGCCATCAGGCAGCCTCCGCTTCCGTGAGCTGGGAGAGCACGATCTCCCGGTAGGTCTCGTTGTCCGCCATCAGTTCGCGGTGGGTGCCGGTGCCGACGACCCGGCCCTCGTCGAGGACGACGATCCGGTCGGCGTCGCGGATGGTGGCCACCCGCTGGGCGACGATCACGACGGTCGCCTCCGCGGTCTCCTCGGCGAGCGCGGCGCGCAGGGCGGCGTCGGTCGCGTAGTCGAGGGCGGAGAAGGAGTCGTCGAAGAGGTAGATCTCCGGCCGCTGCACGAGCGTGCGCGCGATGGCGAGCCGCTGGCGCTGACCGCCGGAGACGTTGCTGCCGCCCTGGGCGATGGGGGAGTCGAGCCCGTTCTCCAGGCGCTCGACGAAGTCCTTGGCCTGCGCCACCTCCAGCGCGTGCCACAGCTCCTCGTCCGTGGCGTCCGGATTGCCGTAGCGAAGGTTCGTGGCGACCGTGCCCGCGAAGAGGTACGGCTTCTGCGGCACGAGTCCGACGGTCTTGGCCAGTAGCTTCGGATCGATGGTCGACACCTCGGTGCCGTCGACGAGCACCTCGCCGTCGGTCGCGTCGAACAGCCGCGGCACCAGCCCCAGCAGGGTGGACTTGCCGCTGCCGGTCGAGCCGATCACGGCGGTCACCTCGCCGGGCCGGGCCACCAGGTCGATCGCCTTGAGCACCGGCTCCTCGGCGCCCGGGTAGCGGAAGCCCGCACCCCGCAACTCCAGATGCCCGTGCCGGCGCAGCTCACGTACGGGAGCGACGGGCGGGACCACGCTCGACGAGGTGTCGAGGACCTCCTGGATGCGCTCGGCGCACACCTCCGCGCGCGGCACCATCATGAACATGAAGGTGGCCATCATCACGGACATGACGATCTGCATCAGATAGGCGAGGAACGCCGTCAGATCACCGATCTGCATCCCGCCGCTGTCGATGCGGTGGGCGCCGAACCACACCACGGCGATCGACGACAGGTTCACCGTCGTCATCACGACCGGGAACATCAGCGCGAGCAGGTTGCCGGTCTTGAGGGACATCTCCGTCAGGTCGGTGTTCGCCTTCCGGAAGCGGTCCTCCTCGTACTCGTCCCGCACGAACGCCCGGATGACCCGGTTGCCGGTGATCTGCTCGCGCAGCACCCGGTTCACCGTGTCGAGCCGCACCTGCATGGCCCGGAACAGCGGCCGCAGCCGTCGTACGATCAACGTCACGCAGATGCCCAGCGTCGGCACCACGGCCACCAGCACGGCGGACAGCGGTACGTCCAGACCGAGTGCCAGCACGATGCCGCCGACACACATGATGGGCGCCGACACCAGCAGGGTGAACGTCATCAGGGCCAGCATCTGGACCTGCTGCACGTCATTGGTCGTACGGGTGATCAGCGTGGGCGCGCCGAACTGGCCCACCTCGCGCGCCGAGAACGACTGCACCCGGTCGAAGACCGACGCCCGCAGGTCCCGGCCGAGCGCGGCGGCGGTCCGGGCGCCGTAGAACACGGCCCCGATGTTGCACACCACCTGCGCCAGCGAGATGCCGATCATCAGAGCGCCGAAGCTCAGGATGTAGCCGGTGTCGCCGTTCACGACACCGTTGTCGATGATGTCCGCGTTGAGCGTGGGCAGGTAGAGGGTGGCGCAGGTCTGGAGGAACTGCAGCAGCACCAGGAGGGCGATGGGTTTCTTGTAGGGCCTGAGATAGGTCCGCAGAAGTCGTATGAGCACGCTACGTCTCTCGGAGTCGGCGACGGGGCGAGTGGTTGCCCCTGGCCCCTATCGTCGGACACTCCACCGGCGTTACCTCAACCGATTAAGCCGACAGCAGTGCTTCGTATGGCCTTCCTGGTCCCCGCGACCGCCGACTCCTACCGGACTCTTACCTTCCGGGGTCTAGCGGAAGGCCCCCGGATACGTCTGCTCCCGCACCGACACGTACTGCTGCCGCACCGCCTGCCCCACCGCCAGTTCCTCGCCCGGCTCCAGGACCTGTCCGGCCGGGCCCTGCCACATCGGCGGGGTGCGCGGGTCGAGGGTGCCCTGCGACACCCCGAGCGCCCACGCCGCCTGCCGGGCCGCACCGATCGCCGCGTAGTCCGCCGGCTGCGGCACGACGACCTGCGCGCCGAACAGCGCGGGCGCGGCGGCCTGTACGGCGGACAGCTCGGCGGCGGCCCCCAGCAGGAAGACCCGCCGCACCTCGACCCCCCGCCCGCGCAGCACGTCGAGCGCGTCGGCGAGCCCGCACAGCATCCCCTCGAACGCGGCCCGCGCCAGGTGCTCCGGCTTCATCGACTCCCGCCGCAGCCCGCTCAGCGTCCCCGCCGTGTGCGGCAGGTTCGGCGTCCGCTCGCCTTCCAGATAAGGCAGCAGTACGAGGCCGTGGGCGCCCGGCGTCGACTTCATGGCCAGGTCCGACAGGCTCTCCAGATCACCGAGGCCGAGCATCTCGGCGGCCCCGCGCAGGGTCCGTACGGCGTTCAGGGTGGTGACGACGGGCAGGTGCATGCCGGTCGCGTCGGCCAGGGAGGTGATCATCCCGGTGTTGTCGACGAGCGCCTCGTGGTGCACCGCCATCACGGACCCGGACGCGCCCAGCGACACGACGGCATCCCCGAGCCCGATCCCGAGGCCGAAAGCGGCGGCCATGGTCTCGCCCGTCCCCGCGGAGATCAGCAGCCCCTCCGGGGTCGTACCGGCCGCGTCCGCCGGGCCGATCACCTCCGGCAGCATCGCCTGGTGGCCGAGGGCCAGCTCCACGAGGTCGGCGCGGTAGGCGCCGGCGGCGGCGGACCAGTAGCCGGTCCCGGAGGCGCCACCGCGGTCGGTGGTCCGTCTCACCGGCCGGCCGAGCAACTGCCACACCAGCCAGTCGTGCGCCTGGAGCAGAACGGCGGTGCGCAGGGCGGCGTCCGGTTCGGTCTTGTTCAGCCAGCGCAGCTTGGTCACGGGCTGCGCGGCCTGCGGCACACACCCCACCGCCTGCGCCCACGCCTCGCGCCCGCCGAGCGCGTCGACGAGGTCGGCCGCGGCGACCTGCGCGCGCTTGTCGCCGCCGACCATGGCGGGGCGCACGGTGTTGCCCTGGGCGTCGAGGGGCACGACGGCGTTCTGCTGCGAGGACACGCCGATGGCCTGCACGCCCTCCAGGAGACCGCCACCGGCGGCTTCGCCGAGGGAGAGGAGCCACGCCTGGGGGTCGACGTCGGATGGACGGCCCTCGACCGGGTGGGGCGCGTACCCCTGTTTGAGCACGGCACCGGTGTCCGCGTCGCAGACGACGATGCGAGTGAATTCGGGCGAGCTGTCCAACCCGGCGACTATCCCCATGGCGGAAATTCTATGGGCGTAGCGTCGCAACGGTGCGCGCAGTCGCGCGGGCGCGGGACCGGTGCCTCCGGTCCCGCGCCCGCGTGTGGGTTGTGTCACCCCTGATTCACGTGGGGCTGGTGCCCCAGTCGTCCTGGGCGGTGCCGTTCGTGTTGCGATCCCTCAGCGAGCGCACCCGCTGGGTCACGGACTCCGGCACTCGGTCGCCCACCTTGTCACTGACCACGTGGTACGCCTTGCCGGCGAACTGGCGGCCCTGCTGGGCCGCCGTCTCCGCGGTGTTGCGGACGGCGGGGTTCTGGGCGACCTGACGGGCGGACTTCTTCAACTGTTCGTAGCGCTCGCGCCCGGCACGGGTGCCCAGCACGTACCCCAGAGTCAGTCCGACCACGAACGTGAGCTTGTAGCGCATGGCGGCCACCCTTCCTTGCGTAGGTCTCCGGTGCGACGTCGGTGTCGGTAGCGGTGTCGGTATCGATGTCGGTATCGGTGTCAGGGGAACCGATTGGCGGAGCACCCCCCTGCTTGCGCTAATGTATGTGTCGCAGCGAGCGCCCGCCCCCTGGCGAATACCCAGGGAGCTACGTTCGATGCAACGAGGCAATCCTCCGTAGCTCAATTGGCAGAGCAGCCGGCTGTTAACCGGCAGGTTACTGGTTCGAGTCCAGTCGGGGGAGCTTCGATCTTCCGTAGCTCAATTGGCAGAGCAGCCGGCTGTTAACCGGCAGGTTACTGGTTCGAGTCCAGTCGGGAGAGCAGGACGAAGGAGGGCCCCCGATGGGGTCCTTTTTCATGTCCGACGGAACTGCGCAGGTCACAGGGGAGTCTTCAAGGGCATGCGAAGTCGCCCCTGCGAAGCAGGAGATCGTATGAGCGGCTATGCTGCGGCAGACGGCGCGCACACATGTACGCGACACGCCGCTATGGGGCGGTAGCTCAGCCGGTTAGAGCAGCGGACTCATAATCCGTCGGCCGTGGGTTCGAGTCCCACCCGCCCCACCTGTGCAGGCTTCTGACCTGCGGGAACGTTCATTTTTGGGTGTCGGATCGTCAACTCTGCCTGAACGGACGGAATCCGCTGCTCGTAGGTTTGAGGTCCGGCAGCGTTCCGGGGAGATCCAACCCCTCTGACCTGCGGCGGAGTAGTTGTCTAAGGTTGCCGCTCTCGGTCCGGGCGACTGCGCTGCGGGTCGTCCCCAAGACCCAGGGGCCATACAGGGGCCGGGAGGGCGCGGCCGGGGTCAGGCCGAGAGTGTTTCCGGGCCGATTTCGTGGTCCCGTTTGCTGGTTCGGCGGCATGGAGCTGCCGTCCACCGTGCGGACGGTCGAGTGCCGGGCCGGCACTGGAGGCGGCGTGGATGCCGGTGCGTCTGGCAGACAGGCCCGAGGTCAGGGAAACGGCCCGAAGAGGAAACGGTCCCATGGACGGCGCACCGCGTTCATCAAGGCTGAGCCATGTGCGGTCAGCGCACCATCTGGCGCCGGTGAGGAAGATCGCGGCCGAGCTGGAGCGCAGCCCCTCGACGCCGTCGCCGCCGAACTCAACGGCCGACCACGCAAGACGCTCGGCTGGGAAACCCCAGCCGAGCGCCTGCATACACTCCTCACGACCGCCTCACACTGACCACGTGTTGTGCCGGCCTCGACGGCGCCGCCAGCCGTGTCTCGAACCTGCTCGTCCTTGCCCGTGGTGCGGTCGCACTCCGAGGGCGTGGTGCCTTGGCGGCCGTGGCGAGAAGGCATACCGCTTCGACATGGGTACGCATGGCGCCCGCTTCGACCGGGCCGGCGATGGCCCTCCTGCCGGCGTGGTCGGCCTCGACCAGGATGCCTTCGCCGGGGATGCCCTGGCCAGGGCCGTTCGTCGACCAGCTACTGGTCCGCAAGGACCTGACCGCCATCGACGCCTACGTCGGCGCCGACTACCACGAACACGGCCCTAACATCTCCGACGGCGCGGCCGGCCTCAAGGCCGACCTGGGCAGCTACTTCGACAAGTTCCCGCAGTCGAGTGTCACACCGAAACGCGTCATCGCCGAAGGCGACCTGGTCGCCGTGCACAGCCACCTTGCACAGCCACTACGTCGACACGCCGGGCGAGCGTGGCCGGTCGGTCATCGACCTCTTCCGGGTCCGCGATGCCAGGATCGTCGAGCACTGGAGCTCCGAACAGGCCGTGCCCGAGACCGCCGCCAACGACAACACGATGTTCTGACAGCCGCCGGGGGCGGGGCTAATCGTGTCCAGCCCCCACAAGAGCGACCGGCATTGGGCCACCCAGCGCGGCGATCCCCGAACCGTCGATCCCGTCGCTCTTGAACCGACGCCCAGCCGTCTCGATGATCCGCCGCCGCGTCTCCTGCTTGCGCTCTCGCCCGTATCGGGCCCCGCGCCCTCCTTCACTCGTCCAGCCGGCCGCTGGCCGCCACCCCGGGCCCCACTCAAGTGGTTCTTCGGGGGTGGGGGACACGCCCAGGACGTGCCGTTCGCCTTTCGCGCGCGGCTGGTTACTCGTCGAGGAACTGAAGCGCGTGCTTCAGGAACCGCTCGGGGTACTGGAAGTGCGCTGCGTGCCCGGCGTCGGGGTAGATCAGCAGTTGGGCGTTCGGGATGTTCTGCGCGAGGTGCCAGGAGTTGATCGAGGCGATCATCACGTCGTTCGTGCCGTTGAGGACCAGTGTCGGCTGGGTGATCGCGTTCAGGAAGGCGTAGGGGTTCTCGCCGGGCAGCGGTTCCCCGTAGGCGGTGAACGCTTCGAACTGTGCCTGCCCGACTGCGGGCGAGCTCGGCGGGTCCTGGTCGGCCCGCTGGTGGCGTCGCTCCCAGAAGGCCCGGCCGGCTTCGACCGCGGCCTCGGAGCGGCCGAAGAACAGGAAGAGGAAGTCCTCCAGGCTGTGGACCGGATTCAGAGCCACCTCGGGCACCTTGGGGTCCATCGTCGGGTCCCCGCCGCGCAGGCCGGTGCCGAGCAGAAGGAGCTTGCGCACCAACTGCGGGTGGCGCAGCGCGACCTCCTGCACCTGCAAACCGCCGATGGAGAAGCCGAGCAGATCGACCTGCTCCAGCCCCAGCGCCCGGATGACCACGGCGATGTCGTCGGCCATGTCCTCCATCCGGTTGCGCGGGGTGCCGGATGAGGAGGCGATGCCGCGCCCGTTGAAAAGGATGACCTCTCGGCCTTCGGCCAGGCTGTCGGTGAGCAGGGGGTCCCAGTGGTCCATTCCCCCGCGGAAGTGCTGGACCAGGAAGATCGGGACGCCGGAGGGCTTGCCCCAGCGGCGGTAGGCGAACCGGTCGCCGTCGACCTCGATGTACCGAGTCGGTGCGGTGGCATGCGTATCGCTCATGGCCTGAGCCTTTCTGGTGGGGATGAGCAATACGATGACGTTCGTAATCTAAAAAGTCAAGCCTTTAGATGTCGATCGACATCTATGTATGCTTGACCGTCGAGTATCGATCGTGGAAGGGGAGGCCGGCCATGCGAGTGACCAAGGCGCAGGCGGAGCAGAACCGTGCGCACATCGTCGAGACAGCCGCCAGGCTGTTCCGCGAGCGCGGCTATGACGGTGTCGGCGTGGCAGAACTGATGGCAGCCGCCGGGTTCACCCATGGCGGGTTCTACAAGCACTTCCGCTCCAAGGCCGACCTCATGACCGAAGCGTCCGCAACCGGGCTCTCACAGACCGCGGCACGGACAGAAGGTCTGAACCCCGCCGAGTTCGTCGAGAGCTACGTCTCCCGGGAGCATCGCGACAGGCGCGATGACGGCTGCACCATCGCGGCCCTCAGCGGCGACGCCGCACGTCAGCCGGCGAACCTCAGAACAGAGTTCGCCGCCGGGATCGAGAACCTGCTGACGGCCCTTCAGTCCCAAAGCGCTACGCCGGGGGATGCGGACCAGCGCGCGGCCCGCACCACGGTGATCGACATGCTCGCCCATTCGATCGGCGCGATCGTGTTGTCGCGGGCGTGCCCAGATGATTCTCCGCTGGCGGACGAAATCCTCGATGTCTGCCGCCAGGGGATTCTCGCCTCGCTGGCGCACGGCAGCAGCGATCAGCCGGCGGCACGGCGTCCGGAAGCCTGACCGCAGTCGACCGACACAGGGCCGACCACCCGAGGGTCAGACGTCCGCCCGATCCCGTCAGCTCGCTCTGGGAGAAGGCGACTGAGCTGGATAGGGTGACGAGCAAGCGTTTGGCCTGCGGAAATGGCCGCAGAGGCTCCGCCCGGAGTAGAGGGTCGGGGCCTCTGCGCGTTGGAAGGGAAATCCGCTGTGCGAAGGTTCTATCCCCTTGGCTGAACTGTGCGGACATGGCTGCTTCCGTGACGACCGTCGAACGCATCGACCTCCAGGGGCCGTTGAGGGGCCACAAGGACAGGAACAGACCGACAAGCACTGCAAAGGGCTGACACGGATCGGCACGTCTGACCTGCAAGAACGGTGTGAATCGGCATTGATCGGCAAGGACCGCCAAGATCCTCAAAGGACTCATAATCCGTCGGCCGTGGGTTCGAGTCCCACCCGCCCCACCTGTGCAGGTTTATGACCTGCGGGAACGTTCATTTTTGGGTGCCGGGGCGTCAACTTCGCCTGGACGGACTGGATCCGCTGCTCGTGAGTTCAGCCTCGTTGCCAGTGCTGGTGATGTGAGTGGCCCTGACCTGTACTGATGTCCTTTTTCTCGGCGGTTGGGTCTGTGTCGCATGACTCCTGCGGATGGTTGGGCGCTGAATTCTGGACGCTGACTGGACGTGAGGAAACCGGAATGGAGTGTTCCGGAGTTGAGTCGGCCACGCTGCACTGCTCTCGGCCTCATCGGATTGAGTCGAGAGGTCGACTCGTTGACGATCACCGCGTCGGCAGGCTTGACGCTGCTCAGGACGGCGTAGACCTCAGGGGCGTCGGCGGGCTGTTCGGTGCTTGGGAGAGTACCCGGGGGCGCGCCATTGGCGCTGGAGCGGTCCGCGCGGCCCCCCCGGGCGCCCATGTCCTGTAGTTGCTCGATCGCCGTCCTGGGTCCCCGAGCAGGCTGTCGCCCATGAGGGCCGCTGCCGCGGCGGCAGGGTTGCCGGTGATCGGGAGGAATTCCGTGCTGTCGGACAAGTAGGGGCCCGGGACGTAGGGGTAGTAGCGGAACACCTCGGCGCCGATCACGACGACCAGGTCGTGCCCGTCCAGCCGGTCGCCGCTGGTCTCCACCGACATGCCGAGCGGCCCACTGGACAGGGGGTGGTCCTCGAGGAAGGAAGCACGGTTGAGGAGCGGGGAGCCGTACACGGTCGCGCGCAACTTCTGTGCGAGCGCATCCGTCGGCTGCTGGACCTCGTCGTAGAGCAGGAACGCCGGACCCGCCACTGGTAGTGAACCGCCGGGACTGAAAGCGGCCACCGGTCAGCGGCCCGCAGGTGGATGCTGGCAAGTATGGTCTGGCGGCTATGGTCGCCAGCGTGGCGTGGGCGACCATTTGGGGCGCCGGGAAAGTCCTGTCCGAGGGTCCGGCCTGCGTGCTGGGCGGGGCCTGCTGAGGCGCCAGGAAGGTGAGTGGAATGAGCGTCTATATCGAAGCTTCGTTCGATACTGCGGCGCCGGACGGCCCGGGCGAATCGTTGGTGCAGTGGTTCCGGGCCGCGTGGGTGCAGTTGTTCGAAGAATTGGTGGAGGCGGAGGCGAAGGGGGGCGGTGAGGTTGTCTCCCGAGCACATGTCACACAGCACATCGACGACAGTCCGCGCCGCTTTCCCCGTGTCGGCGAGACCTGGAAGCAGTTCGAGGAAGGGCTCGCCATGTTCCCCTGGGCGGCCGACATCCTGTTTCTCAGCTACCGCGGGGAACTGTCCGAACTTGGCCGGACGAGCTCCTACCACGCCCTCGGGGAGGGTTCCATGTGGCGGGCGTCGGCCTCGGTGGGCGTGGACGCCCCGGACGACGCCGAATCCTGCGCGGGGCTGGTGGACTTCCTGCACGCAGCTCTGGACGCGAGCAATCCCGCTTTCGGCCGCATCGAGTGGCGCAACTTCAACGAACTCACCAACCTTGATGCCGTACTTCGGCGGAAAAAGCGCACGTCACTCCGCGAGAGCCGACAGTTCCTGCGAGGCTATGCCTGGGCGACGGTCTGTCCGGCGGAGCTGGCGGCACGGCTCGGCGGTGCCGCGGCGCTGGAGAGCTCGGGAGCCTTTCACCGGGTGGTCCCGCTGCGGGCGGGGGGTGTGTTGTTGCAGGCTTCGGAGACTCTGGGCGGGTACACGGACCAGGTGATGGAGCGGGTTTTCGAGGCGCTGGCTCCCGTGCTGCCGCCGGGCGAGCCTCGCCCGGACCCGGCGTTCCCGCACATGCGGTTCGTGCCACGTGATGCCGCCGGAGTCCGCTGAGCTGCCACATTTTGGACGTGCATGGACAACGACACACGGTCAGGCGTCCTTCTGGATCCTGTATGGGGCGCTGTGCCACGGGTCATGCTGACGCGCTCTGATCGAGACGTTCGCCGTTGCCCTCTCCTGGCCCAGCCGGGCCGCCGCCCGCACCGCGATCTTCGCGGCTTCCAGCACTTCGTCCTGCAACCCCACATCGATCCCACCGCCAGGATCACGCAGGTGTCGGGCTCGCACGAGTCGCCGTACGGCGAGATCAGGAGCGAGTGGAAGATGGAGGACGGAGGCGGGAGCCTTGTGTACGACGCGCTCGTGCCCGCCAACAGCGAGGCGACGCTGCGCCTTTCAGTCATCTCCGCCGACGCCGTCCGCGAAGGACGGACTCCGCTGGCCCGAGTGGACGGGGTGCGTCTCCTCGGCCACAAGGACGGTGTGGCCTCGTACAAGTTGCCCTCGGGCCGATATCACCTGACCGCCCGGCTCCGCTGACCTGCGGCCAGACGCCTGTCAGGCAGGTGCCGACATCACGAAGCGGCCGTGTTCGCGGCGCCGAGGGGGCATCGCGGACGCGGTCATCGACAGCACCCGGCGAGCGGGGGGCGCGACCAGTGCACGCCGGGCGCTGCCCCGCTGAACTCGTCGCAGACCAGGCGCTGGAGTGCTGGACGAGATTTTCCGAACGGGCTTAACGGCGCGCTGGTCTGCGATCAGGCGGCTCACCTGCGAAAACGCTGTGCGGCTCCACTTCGGGCGAGGAGGGCGGTGGCCAGCTCCTCCGGTCAGGGACTCCGCTGAGGAAACGTTCATTGTTTCCTGTCGGATCGTCAACTTTGCCTGAACGGACTGAATCCGCTGCTCGCGAGTTTGGAGTCCGGAGACGGCCTGGGGGCGACGCTTTCTCCGGGGCGGTTCGTTGGGCGGGGGACAAGGAAACTGCCCGAACAGGAAACGGCCCTGCGGGATCGCCACTGGCCTGGTTTCCGAAGCCGTCCGCCCGGTAAGCCGGCCGAGGCCGCGCAGGAGGTCTGAACCAGCTGCCACTTCGAACCGGCACACCCTCCCTCCGGACATGGCCCTCGGCGGTCCACGGTCCGACCATGTCCGTGTGAGGACATGGTCGGGCTGGGCAGCGTGACGTCGAGGAGCGTATCGACACGGTCGTCCTGGGCCAGCCGGTCGCGGAAGTCGGGCAGCACACTGTGATGGAAGCCGGGATCGTCCGGCTCGCGCGCGAGGACGTACTTGAAGGACCAGACGGAGCAAGCCCAGGCCGGCGCAGGGGATTCCCGAAATCGCGTCTCTGGGCGAATCCAACCGCGTCACCAGTCACCAACTCGCTGACCTGCACCTTCAGTTCGGCAATGACTCCAGAACCCCCGAATTACCCGTGCTCCTGATCACGAGAAGAGCCGGTCCGGAGCCCGCAGAGCTCGAACTCCGGACCGGCTGTGTGGGTACGTCAGCCGACGGCCGGCACGGGGGCGCGGTCCGTTCCGGCCGCTTCCTTGACGTCGGCGTCCCCGGCCTTCTCACCCGGTGCGGGATCGGCGTGCGGCGCGGGGGCGTGATCGGCCTCGGGGGCGGAGGTGTACGGAATCTCGCCGCGCAGGACGGCCCTGGCGCGGTCCTCATCCAGTTCCCCCTCCCACTTGGCTACCGCCAGGGTGGCGACGCCGTTGCCGACCACGCTGGTCAGGGCACGGGCCTCGGACATGAAGCGGTCGACGCCGAAGATGAGCGCCAGGGCGGCGACGGGGACGTGCGGAACGGCGCTGAGGGTGGCGGCCAGGGCGATGAAGCCGGAGCCGGTGACGCCTGCGGCGCCCTTGGAGGTGAGCAGCATGACGGCGAGCATCGACAGTTGCTGGGTGAGGCTGAGGTCGATGCCGAGGGCCTGGGCGAGGAACACCGAGCCCATGGTCAGGTAGATCGCGGTGCCGTCGAGGTTGAAGGAGTATCCGGCGGGCAGCGTGATGCCCACGACCGGTTTGGAGGCTCCGGCGTGCTGCAGTTTGGCCATCATGCGCGGCAGCACCGGCTCGGAGGACGAGGTACCCAGGACGATCAGCAGCTCTTCCTTGATGTAGCGGAGGAAGGGCAGCAGACGCAGGCCGTTGATGCGCATGACCGTCCCGAGGACGACCAGGACGAAGAACAGGGCAGTGAGCCAGAAGGAGCCGACCAGCAGGAAAAGGTGCCGCAGGGTGTCCAGGCCGTAGTTGCCGATGGTGAAGGCCATGGAGCCGAAAGCGCCGATCGGGGCGAGCCGCATGATCCATCGGATGAGCGTGAAAAGGACCTTGGACAGCTTCTCGATGCCCTGGGTGATCCCCGCACCCGCCTCGCCGACGGCGTTCAGCCCGAAGCCGAACAGGACCGAGACCAGCAGCACCGGCAGGATCTCGTGGCCGGTCAACGCGCTGATGAGGGTGTCCGGAATCGTGGAGAGGACGAACGCGGCGACGCTCTCGTGGCTCTGGGTCGCCTCCGGCGGCAGGCCCTCGGTGGAGAGGGTGGAGACCTCGACGTGCAGTCCGACGCCGGGCTGGACGAGGTTGACGACGACCAGGCCGATCACCATGGCGACGGTCGTCAGCACCTCGAAGTAGATCAGGGCCTTGAGACTGACTCGGCCCACGGCACGCGCGTTGCCCATGGAGGCGATGCCATGGACGACGGTACAGAAGATGACCGGCGCGATCATCATGCGTACCAGCGCGATGAAGCCGTCGCCCAAGGGCTTCAGGTCGGCTCCGAACGACGGCCACAGCCAGCCGACGGCAGCTCCGGCGAAGACACCGATGAGGCACTGGACGTAGAGCAGGGACAGCAGTCGGCGGATGCGGCCGGGTGGAGTGGTGACGGTGCCCGGGGCGGCGTCGTTGCGGCTCATACGGGGCGTCCTTCCAGGACGGGAACGAGGAGTTCGGCTCGGGCGATGCGGCGGGCGGCGCGGTGCAGCAGCACCGTGGGGGACGCGCCCTCCGCTGCGGGGACGGCTCGGGCGGTGATGACACCGGCCGGGGTGCCCAGGCGCAGCGTGCCGTCGGCGGTCTGCCGGGCGACGCGGTGGGCGAGGGTGCCGGGGGTAGCGGCTGCGGTGACCAGCGCGACGGCCGAGGTGAGACCGATCGCCGGGTGGGGGGCGTGCATCGAGACCATGCGGACGGCCAGGTCGTACTCGTCCGGTCCGACCGGGGTGCCGTCGGTGGTGCGGTAGGCGGCGGGGCGGGCGACGACGCCGACCTTCGGCACGGCGTGGCTGACGGGATCGTTCTCCTTGGCCAGGCCCATGGCAAGGGCGGCCTGACGGCGCAGCACGGTGAGCGCGGGCACTGCCGCGGCGAACTCGGCCAGGGACTCGGTGCCCTGCAGGCCGAAGGCCTTGGCCTCGAACAGCGCGGCCGGGGCGCCGGCGTCGACCAGAGACACCTCGATCTTGCCGGCCGGGCCGGTCAGGGTGTCCACGGCGTGGCCGGTCGGCAGGGTGCGGCCCGTGGTCGAACCCGCCGGGTCCTCGAAACCGAGCAGGACCGGAACCCCGAGCGCGGCGGTGCCGGGCACCGCGGCCGTGCCCTCGTCGAAGGCCGTCCGCCCCGGGGTGGGGATGGTGCCGGTGAGGCGGGCCTTGGTGTTGACATTGAGCATCCGCACCGTGGTGGAGTCCGACGTGATCGGCACCAGACCGTTGTGGACGGCGTACAGGGCGACGGCGGTCGCGCAGTTGCCGCAGTTGCTGGCCCATTCCACGCGCTCGTCGCCGATGCCGACCTGCGCGAAGGCGTACTCGACGTCGATGCCCGGTTTCGTCGAGGTCCGGACGATCGCCGCCTTGGAGGTGGTGGAGGAGGCACCGCCGACGCCGTCGATCTGGCGGGGGTCGGCGGCGTTGTAGGCGGCCAGCAGCAGGGTGTCGGCGTCCACGCCGGTCGCCACCACGTCATGGTGGTCGAAGATCCAGCACTTGCTGGTTCCTCCGCGGATCATCTCGCCCTGCAGACGCAACACAACGGTCTCCTCGTGGAAACCCCGACGGCACTTCCGTGCGGGATGCGATCCACAGTGGGCGCGCGAAGCGTGAAGTACAATCTCGGAAATCTGCACGGGTATTAAGGTGAAGTTAACGCTGGAGGTGGTGTGATGCTCGACGTCCGACGCATCCTGCTCTTCACCGAGGTCGCCCGCCGGGGCTCGGTCACCGCGACCGCACGAGCCCTCAACTACACCCCGTCAGCGGTGTCCCAGCAGGTCAGCCGCCTGGAAGCAGAAGCCGGGCAGCCCCTGCTGGAGCGCCATGCGCGGGGCGTCACGCTCACCGATGCGGGCCGCGCGCTGGCCGAACGGGGCGAGCGGATCGAGCGCGAACTGACGGCCGCGGAGAACGAGCTGGCCGACTTCGCGGGACTGCGCGCGGGCACCCTCCGGGTCGGCACCTTCCCCACCGTCGGAGCCTCCCTCCTCCCACGGGCCGTGATCGCCTTCCGGGAAGCGCATCCGGACGTACGGCTGACCGTGCGCAGCGCCCGCATCGCGGGCCTGTGGGCGATGCTGGAGAACCGGGAGATCGAGATGTCCCTGATGTGGGACTACGACTGGAATCGCATCGACCGCGAGGACATCGCCGTCACCACACTGGCCGACGACCCCCCGGCCCTCCTCGTCGCCCAGGGCCACCCCCTGGCCGACCGCCCTTCGGCCGCCCTCGCGGACTTCGCGAACGATCCATGGATCACCCGCGCCGACCACCACCCGGTGGCCGAGGCCCTAGCCCGGAGCTGCCACGCAGCCGGCTTCGAGCCGCAGATCGCCTACGAGGCCCACGACTACCAGGAGGCCCAGGCCATGGTCGCCGCCGGCATCGGCGTCGCCCTCGCCCCCACCCTTGCCCTGGAAGGCATCCGAGCCGGTGTCAGCATCCTGAAGCTGCAACCCGCCGGCCCGGTGCGCCGTATCCTTCTCGTCCGCATGAGCGACCACGCCCTCACCCCCGCCGCCCAGGCCTTCGCGGTCTTTCTCCGCAACAGCGCCGCCGCCGCTACGGTGGCATGACCTGCAGTGTTGATCGGTCGCCGGTGACTCCGGCGCCGTCGGTGGCGGCCGGACCGGCTGCATCGAACCCCCTCGGATCGTTGGTGAAGAAGCCCGGCACGTTTTCGCCGACGCAGGCCGGCGTCAGATCGCCGAAGAAGCGGCGCTGACCAGGATCACGGTGCACCGCCGGTTGGCCACCACGCCGCTTGAGACCCCGCGCTATCGGTCACTTGTCGTACGCCTGCCTCCAGCGCGCCCGGTTGGCGGGAGTCTCCCTGTCCGTGGCCAGGGGGCCGCTCTCGGCGCGCAGCTCGTCCGGGGGGAGATCCGCCGTGGTGGGCAGGGCGTGCAGGACGTCGTTCAGGAATGTGCCGAAGTGGTCGCCGAGCGGTTCGGTGGTCGCCCGGCGCAGTTGCTCCAGCGCCGCCTCCACCGCGGCGAGCCGGCCGAGTACGGCGGCGTCGTCGACCAGTTCACCGGGCGGGGTGCGAAGTCCATGTACTGCATGATTCGTTCGGCCGCCGCCTCGTCGGCTGGTGCGGCCTGCCACTCGTGGGCGTCCACGGCGTCAAAGGCGCGCCGCACGATCTCGGCGACCGCCCGGGCGATCGGCCGGGGTTGCAGGGCGAGCGGGCGGCCCGGCCAGTCGCCCGCGTACTCGGCGAACGAGGGGTCGCCCTCGATGTCGCTGTCCACATGGATGTAGTCGATGTCGATCCTGTCCCGGGCCTCGGAGTGCTCCCACATCAGCTCCACCGGGTGGTAGGCGTGTTCGTCCAGGAACTTCCACCAGGCCTCCCGGGGGCCCGGGGCGTCGAGCAGCTCGAACTTGATCCTGCACTGGTGACACACGACATCGACGAGCTCCAACATGTCTTCCTCCACCCTTACCGGCCGGGACTCCACCCACCAGGATCGATTACTTGCACTAACGTTCGCGCGAAGCCGTATCGTCACCGCGCCGACTGGGGCGGGAGTAGTCATCTGCGACGTCGTCGAGGAACTCGCCGATCAGGCCCAGCGCACGTTCCGCGTCGAAGAGAGCCGCGGGCATGAAGTCTCCCCTCTCCTTGAGGAGGGCCTCCGGCGCGATGGCATCCGGCCCACCGCACCGGGCTTTGCGACCTTCCAGGTCAAGCCCCAGCCCACCTCGGTCACCTGGGCCGACGTCACGGTGCCCACCGACCACGGCACCATCGGCGCGGCCTTCGACACCACCAGCGGCGGTCGCGTCGACATCAGCGTGAACGTCCCGGCCAACACCACTTCCTCGGTGTATCTGCCCGGTGGGACGGAGGGTACGACCAGCGTCTTCATGGACGGCAACAGCGTCGCCGCCGCCTACGACAACGGATTCCTGCGCGTCGACGACGTCCAGCCCGGCTGTCACATCGTCACCACTTCCTCCGACAGCACCCCGTACAGCGACACCAAGCTCACCGGCATCTGCTAGGCCACGTCGTCAGGACTCAGGATCCGCAGCCGGCCGGGGGACCCTCGGCCGACTGTGTCCGTGAGCTGCACCGATCGTGGGATCCTCGGTGCCGCTGAGGAGAGTCGTCGGCGGGCTGGGCGATCGCCGACCACATGCGCGCCGATGGCCGTCGCCTCGTCCGGCTGCGGATACTGCGCGGAGGGCGATGTCGCTCAGGCCGTGGGGAGGACCTGTTCGGCCCAGATCGTCTTGCCATCGTAGGTCTGGCGGGTGCCCCAGCCCTGGGTGAGCTGGGCTACGAGGAGCAGACCGCGGCCGCCTTCGTCGAAGGTGCGGGCACGGCGCAGGTGGGGGGCGGTGTTGCTGGCGTCGGAGACTTCGCAGATGAGGTTGCGGTCCCGGATGAGCCGGAGCTGGATGGGGGCGCCGCCGTAGCGGATGGCGTTGGTGACGAGTTCGCTGACGACCAGTTCGGTGACGAAGGCGGCCTCGTCCAGGCCCCAGGTGGCCAGCTGCCGACACGTGTTCTTACGGGTCTCGGCGACCGCTGCGGGATCCGCCGGCACGTCCCAGGTGGCGACATGTGCCGCGTCCAGGGCGCGGGTGCGGGCTATCAGCAGCGCCACATCGTCGGCGGGGCGGTCGGGGAGAAGCCTCTGGATCACGGCGTCGCAGGTGTCCTCCAAGGACGCGGGGGGCCGGGCCAGCACCTCGCGCAGCGCGTCGAGGCCTTCGTCGATGTCGCGGCCACGCTCCTCGACGAGACCGTCGGTGTACAGCGCGAGAAGGCTGCCTTCGGGCAGTTCGATCTCGGTGGCTTCGAAGGGCAGGCCGCCGAGCCCCAGCGGCGGACCCACGGGGATGTCGGGAAACTCCACGGTGCCGTCCGGCGTCGCCACCGCGGGTGCGGGGTGGCCCGCGCGAGCCATGGTGCAGCGTCGGGAGACCGGGTCGTAGACGGCGTACAGACAGGTCGCGCCGATGTCGCCGACGGTGTCGGCTGTGGTTTCGGCCTCGGCGGACAGGCGGATGACCAGGTCGTCCAGGTGGGTCAGCAGCTCGTCGGGCGGGAGGTCGACATCGGCGAGGGTGCGTACGGCGGTGCGCAGCCGTCCCATGGTGGCCGAGGCGTGAATGCCGTGGCCGACGACGTCGCCGACGACGAGCGCGACCCGGGCGCCGGACAACGGGATCACATCGAACCAGTCGCCGCCGACGCCGGCCTGCGCGCTGGTGGGCAGGTAGCGGGAGGCGGCGTCGACGGCGGCCTGCGGGGGCAGCCGTTGCGGCAGGAGACTGCTCTGCAGGGTGAGGGAGGTGCGGCGCTCACGGTCGTAGCGGCGGGCGTTGTCGATGCAGACGGCGGCCCTGGCGGTGATCTCCTCACCGAGGAGCAGGTCGTCCCGCTCGAAGGGTTCCGGGCGCCGGTGGCGGGAGAACGTCGCCACGCCGAGAGTGATGCCGCGGGCGCGCATCGGCACGGCCAGCACCGAGTGGAAGCCGTAACGCCGCATCCGTTCGGCCCGGTCCGGGGTCTGGCTCGCCACCCTGTCCATCGCGGAAGCGGTCACGTTCTCGATCAGCGGTCGCCCGGTGCTCAGGCACCTGGCCGCGGTCGACTCGTCCGGGTAGGCGGCCACTGTTCCGCGCTCCACCACGACCTCGGGGCAGCCCTCCAGGACCGACTGGTAGGCGACACGGCGCAGCATGACCGGGCTGGACGGCGAACTGGCGCGCGGGTCGTCGCCGCCTTCGATGGCGGGCAGCAGATCGACGGTGACGAAGTCCGCGAGGTGCGGGATGGCGACGTCGGCCAGTTCCTGCGCGGTCCGAGCCAGGTCCAGGGTGCTGCCGATGCGGATACTGGCCTCGTTGAGCAGGGCCAGACGCCGTCGGGCCAGGTGCTCCTCGGTCACGTCGTGGGCGGAAAGGAGCACGCCCCGTACCGTTCCCCCGGCGTCCTTCACGGGGGTGAGCGACGTCGACCAGACGCTCTCGCTCCTGTGGCCCGCCAGGCGCAGGACCTGCTGCAGATGCTGCTGTTCTCCGGTCTCCAGCGCCCGCCGCATGCACTGTTCCGTCCGGTCGCCCTCCGAGTCGACCACGATCTCCGACACCCGAAGCCCCTGCATCGCCGCTTCGGGCAGGCCGATCACCCGCTCCATGTCCGCGTTCGCCCGCCGCAGCCGCAGACCGGTGTCGTAGAGCGCCGACGTGGCCGGGGACTGGGTGAACGCCCACCTCAGCAGCGCGTCGTCCTGGAGGGGCGACGGCGGCCGGGCCAGGGGGGAGACCAGGAGCCACTCGTCGCCCCCGTCGTCTTCGGAGTGGAGTTCCCGGCGGTGGGCCAGCAGGTTCACTGTGAGGTGGTGGCCGTCCGAGTGCAGGAGCGTCGCCGCCCCGTTCCACCTCGGCAGCGTGTGCAGGGAGCGCAGCGTCTCCAAGGGCGGCTCCGCGGCGAGCAACGGCGCCGCGAGCCGGCCGATGACCTCCGCGGACCGGTATCCGAGCAGTCGCCGTGCGCCCTCGCTCCAGCCGGTCACAATGCCGTGGGGATCCACGGTGGCTCTGGCCGTGGCCGACTCGTCGACGGGGTCCTCCGGCCGCAAGGCCGCCCGATCGTCGTCGGCGGCTTCAGAACCCGTCGTCACGTTCATCCGCCCTCACCCTCGGTCTTTCCGCCGTGCGTCCCGGCCCGGCCGCGAGCAACCGACAGGGAGGTTGAACATATAAGCTTAACAAGGTAATAAGCCCCAAAAAGCACCAATGTATCGATGATGGGAGTCCTGCCATGACTGCCGCCAGCGAGGGGACATGGCCGGACGGGGCCGATTGGACCGGGAAGATCTACAGCGGCGGCTGGCGGCAGTCCGGGGGCGGAACCCAGCCGGTGACCGAACCGGCGACGGGGGAGCGGCTGGCGGAGGTGGGTGTGGCGGCGCCCGCGGATGTCGCCCGGGCCGGTGCCCTGGCCGCCCGGGCTCAGCGGGCCTGGGCCGAGGCGGCACCTCAGGAGCGCGCCGAGGTGCTGCTCCGTACCGCCCGGGCACTGCGCGACCACAGCGGGGACGTCCGCCAGTGGATCGTCAGGGAGTCCGGAGGCGTCCCGGCGAAGGGCGACTACGAGATCGCGGCCGGACTCAGTCAGCTGTCGCAGGCCGCCGGGCTCGCCTCGCTGCCTCGCGGCGAGATCCTGAGCCCCTCGACGCCGGGCCAGACCAGTTGTGCGTGGCGGGTACCGCTGGGTGTGGTCGGCGTCATCAACCCCTGGAACGCCCCCCTGCTGTTCGCCATGCGGGCCCTCGCGCCCGCCCTTGTGCTGGGCAACGCCGTCCTGCTCAAACCCGATACCCACACGCCGGTGTCCGGCGGCATCGTCGTGGCGCGGCTGTTCGAGGAGGCCGGACTGCCCGAGGGGCTGCTGCACGTTCTGCCCGGAGGCCCCGGCACCGGTGAGGCGGTCGTGGCCGATCCGCACGTCGCCATGGTCGTGTTCACCGGGTCCACCCAGGCGGGACGGGCGGTGGCCCGGGCCGCGGGCGACGGGCTCAAGCGGGTGGCCCTGGAGCTGGGCGGCAAGAACTCGATCGTCGTGCTCGACGACGCGGACATCGACGCCGCCGCGGCGGCCGGGGCGATGAGTTCCTTCGGCTATCAGGGGCAGGCCTGCGTCGCCGCCGGACGTCATCTGGTGCACGCCGACATCATGGAGCCGTACACCGAGGCACTGATCGGACAGGCCGACGCGCTGCGGGTCGGCGACCCCCGCGAGGAGGGTGTGGCACTCGGTCCCGTGATCAGCGAGCGCCAGGCGGCGAACATCGAACGCATCGTGGACGAGAGCGTGGCCGCCGGGGCACGGGTGCTGGCCGGCGGACGCCGCGACGGGCTGTTCTACCCGCCCACCGTCCTGGACCACGTCGCGCGGACCATGCCCGCCTTCACCGAGGAGATCTTCGGGCCGGTCGCCCCTGTCGTCGCCTTCCGTACCGACACGGAGGCCGTCGAGATCGCCAACGACACCGTGTACGGCCTCACAGCGGCCGTGCACTCCCGTTCGGTGCCGCGGGCCGCGGCCATCGCCGAGCGGTTGCGCACCGGCATGGTGCACCTCAACGACGTCTCTGCCAAGGACGCCGCGAACGCCCCCTTCGGCGGAATGGGAGCATCGGGCAACGGCTCCCGCATCGGCGGCACCGCCAATCTGGAGCAGTTCACCCAGTGGCGCTGGATGACGGTGGCCGAGGGGGTCTGACGGGCCGCTCGTTCGGCGGTCGGTGGCGGCAGGGCTTGTGCCTGTACGCCGACGAGGAGGCGGTCTCGTCGTCACGCGTCGGTATGACGACCCGTACGGGAACCCGAGGGGCTCGGAGCTGTCGACGTGGGGATCGGCACACGAGACCCATGCCTTCCCAGGCAAGCCGACGGACTCGGTGACCGGCGCATGACCTGCCGGGGGCGCGCGACTACGACCCGTCCTGGGACGTTTCCTCATGCCCGACCCGGCGTTCCGGGCGGGCGACCAGAACCGGACGGGCGGGTACACGTACGCGGCGGACAACCCGGCGAGCGGCTCGGATCCGACCGGGTTCGACGGGCGCCCGGGATCCGTTGCTGAGCAGGGGAGTTACGTGGACTGTCCCCGCTCTTGCCCGGGAAGGGCGCGGCCGTTGATCGCGTCGGCGATGGCGTAGGCGGTGCGGACGAAGGCCTCTGCCTGCTGCGCCGACAGGTCCCGGGCGGAGGTCTCCTCCAGCGCCCGCCACATGGCCGCGATGGGCTCGCGCATGGCACGGCCCCTGTCGGTGAGGTGGACGACCATGACGCGCCGGTCGTGTTCGGCCGGCTCGCGCACGAGCAGGCCGGCGTCCTGCATGCGGCGCAGGGACTTGGAGACGGTCGAGTGGTCCAGGCCGACGCTTTCGAGCAGTTCGGACTGGGTCTGGCCGTCCCGGTCAAGGAGCTGCATCAGCAGCAGTTCCTGGCCGGGATGCAGGTCCATCTCGCGGAGCATGGCGGCGGCGCGGGCGCGGTGAGCGCGGGCGAGCTGGAAGATCGCGTAGCTCATCGGCCCCTCGCCGGCCGTAGAGGGGGTGCGGTGGGTGGAGGCGGCCATGATGCGGTTCCTCAGACGGTGTGGGTGGGGTAGTCGGTGTAGCCGGCCACTCCGCCGCCGTAGAAGGTAGCCGGGTCGGGGGTGTTCAGCGGCGCGTCCGAGCGTAGCCGCTCGACCAGGTCCGGGTTGGCGAGCGCGAGGGCGCCGACGGAGACAAGGTCGGCCGTGCCGTTGTCGACGTCCTTGGCGCGGGTGGGCAGGTCGGTGCCGGCCCGGTTGAGGATCAGCGTGGTCGGCCACAGCGTGCGCAGGGTGCCCAGCAGCTCGTCGTCGCCCGCGTGGAGGATGTGGAGGTAGGCGAGGCCGAGCGGGCTGAGCGCACGCAGGAGCGCCGGATACAGCTCGGCGGTGTCGGACTCGGCGATGTCGTTGTAGGGGTTGCCGGGGGAGATGCGCAGGCCGGTGCGGTCGGCGCCGATTTCCTCGGCCACGGCTGTGGCGACCTCGACGGCGAAGCGGATGCGGTTGTCGATGGAGCCGCCGTAGCGGTCGGTGCGCTGGTTGGAGTTGTCGGCGAGGAACTGGTGCACCAGGTAGCCGTTGGCGCCGTGGATCTCCACGCCGTCGGCGCCTGCCGCGACGGCGGCCGCCGCGGCGCGGCGGAAGTCGTCGACGGTCGCCACGACCTCCTGCGTCGACAGAGCACGGGGTACTGGCATTTCCTGGGGCCCGGAAGCGGTGAACATCGCGCCCTGCGGCTGAATCGCTGAAGGGGCGACCGGCTGACGGCCGTGCGGGGTGTTGTCGGGGTGGGCGATACGTCCGGTGTGCATCAGCTGGATGACGATCCGGCCGTCGGCCGCGTGTACGGCGTCGGTGACCTTGCGCCACCCGGCGATCTGATCGTCATTGTGGATGCCGGGGGTGAGGAGGTAGCCCTGGCCGTCGGCGTTGGGCTGGGTTCCCTCGGTGATGATGAGCGCGTGCGAGGCCCGCTGGGCGTAGTACTCGGCGTTCAGCTCGGTCGGTACGCCTTCGGGGGTGGAGCGGTCACGGGTCATGGGGGCCATGACCAGGCGGTGCGGGAGGGAGATGTCGCCGACGGTGGTCGGTGTCCACAGGGCGTTCAGCATGAGTGGTCCTTGGGCGCGGTGATGGTCAGGTGATGGTCGGAACAGGAGGAAAAGGCGGGCGTGATCAGTCGAGGGTGAGGACGAGCTTGCCGCGGACATGCCCGGCGTCGCTGATCTGCTGGGCCGTGGCGGCCTGGTCGACGGGGTAGGCGGTGACGGTGGTGACGAGCTTGCCGGTCGCGGCGTCCTGCGCCAGGGCGGCCAGGCGGGCGGCCGAGCGTTCCTGGCCACCGCTGGAGAAGGTGATGCCGAGCTGGTGCGCGCGGAAGTCGGCGATCGTGACGATGCGCTCGGTGCCGCCGCGCAGGGCGACGGAGTCCTCCAGGGCTCCCTTCCCGGCCAGGTCGAACACCGCGTCCACGCCGTCGGGGGCGAGCGCCCGGACCCGCTCGACCAGGCCCTCGCCGTAGAGGGTCGCGGTGGCGCCGAGCGAGGTGAGGTAGTCCTGGTTGGTGGGGCCGGCGGTGGCGATGACACGCGCTCCGCGGGCCGTGGCGAGCTGGATTGCCAGGGTGCCGACCGCTCCGGCCGCGCCGTGCATCAGTACGGTCTCCCCGGCGGTGACGCCCAGCAGGTCCAGGACCCGCTCGGCCGTCTCGCCCGCCACCGGCAGCGCGACCGCGTGCTGCCAGTCGAGGCCAGCGGGCTTGGGGGCCACGGTGGTGGCCAGCGCGTACTGGGCGTACGAGCCGGTGTCCGACCAGCCCAGCACCTCGTCGCCCACCTGCACGTCCTGCACACCCTCACCCAGGGCGTCCACCACGCCGGCGAGCTCGGCACCGGGGACGGCGGGGAGCGACGTGGGGAACGCGGCCTCCATCGCCCCGGAGCGGATCTTGCCGTCCAGTGCGTTCAGGCCGGCCGCCCTGACGCGGACGCGGACCTGCCCCGGGCCGGGCTGCGGGACCTCGATGTCCGCCTCGTGCAGCACGTCGGTGCCTCCGAAACGGTCGAACAGGATGGCCTTCATGACGACTCCTCTCGTGTCGCCACCCATTTAGGTGGCTGGACACATAATCAACGTAACAGCAAACATGTGGCTAGCCAAGTATTTGTTGTTGCTCGGGCTGCGCAAGATCGGTCGCGGTCGAATCGGTCGCCTCAGGGTGGCGGTCGAAGCGGGAGGCGCTCCGCCGGAGCGCGCCTTTCGCAGCCAAGGGCTACCTCGACCGGAAGCTGGACGACCGGGCCGGCCAGCCCCTAGCGGTGCGCGGCTCCACGCACGTACACACGGCTGCCGGCGAGGTGCAGGTCACCTGCCGCAGAGGTTCAAGGCGACGGTCAGGAAGACCAGGTGGTTCGGCACGGTCTTGACCTCGGCCTTCGCCCAGGCTCTGCGTCGTCCGTACTGTCGGACGACCACGACGCCGGCGTGGTCGTTGATCGCCTCGACCATCGGCCAGGGCAGGGTTCCCTTGCGCTTGGCGGTGACGCCGGTGGCATCCGGTTCGAACGGGCCGTAGGTCGTCTTCCGTCCCGGATCGGTGAGCCGAGAGTCTGTGGAGCGAGCCGTAAAGACTCCCCAAGGGCGGCTGAAGTGCGGTTGCTGTTCGTGTTCGGTCCGGATCGCCAGGCCGTGATCCTGGTCGGTGGCGATGAAGAGGGCAACTGGTCCGGCTGGTACCGCGTCGCGGTGCCCCAGGCGGAGCAGGCGTACGCAGAGCATCGAAGCGAATCGATGGAGAGGAAGGGGCACGCCAGACTGTTTCCCGGACGAGCACGGGGCTGGACGGGACCGGTGACCTGGCCGCCGTCGAGGCTGCCGCGTCCGCCGGGGCCCGTGTCGACGACCTCGCGCCCGCGGAGCGGTACCGGCTGGTGACCATCTCCCCGACAACCGGCGGCTGTTCTTCCGGTATCCGTTGGTCGGTTCCGCGGTGGTGGAGCCCGCACGGCGAGCTTGCTCCTCATGTCTACAAAACGGTCTCGATCCCAGCCAATGCTTGGGCGCTGACGGTCGCCCGGCAATCATGTGGCCATGCAGCGGCCGCTCAGCCTCCACACCCCCGAGTGGTTCACGGCCGACGACTCGGCCCTGAACGTCGCGCTCGTGTACCCGATGCAGGGGCCTGCCGGGATCTTCGGTCCTGCCTGTGAGGCATGCGGGCAGCTGGCCGCCGAGGAGATCAACAGGGCCGGCGGTGTGCTCGGCAAGGAGCTCCGGCTGCTGGAGGTCGACGGCGGCGCCGACCCGCGGAAGGTCGCCGACGAGGTCGAGGCCCTGGTGGCGACCGGTGTGGTGCACGGGGTGACCGGTTGGCACATCTCCTCGGTCCGGCAGGCGGTGGCGCCCCGCATCGCGCACCTGGTGCCGTACGTCTACACCGCCCTGTACGAGGGCGGGGAGCGGACCGACGGCGTCTTCATGACCAGTGAGACGCCCGACTGGCAGCTGCTGCCCGCCATGCGGCTCCTGGCCGAGACACGGCGGGTGCGCCGATGGTTCGTCGTCGGCAACAACTACGTCTGGCCCCGGCGCACGGCCCGGGCGGCCCGTCGCTACGCCCGCTCGTGCGGGGGTGGGCGGGTCTGCGGCGAGGCGTACCTCCCGCTGGGCACCGGGGACTTCCGTGACGTGCTGCGGCGCATCGAGCACGCGGACGCGGACGGCGTGCTGATGCTGCTGGTCGGCAGTGACGCGGTCCGCTTCAACCGGGCCTTCGCCGCCTCCGGCCTCGACCAGCGGTGCCTCAGGCTCAGCACGCTGATGGACGAGAACATGCTGATGGCCAGCGGTCCGGAGGCGACCGGTGACCTCTTCAGCACGGCCGGGTTCTTCGCCTCGCTGGCGAACCAGGACACCCTGGACTTCCACGGCCAGTACGCCGACCGCTTCGGCATCGAGGCTCCGGCCCCCGGAAGCCTCGGTGAATCCTGCTACGAGGGCGTGCTGCTGCTCGCCTCACTCATCGAGCGGGCCCGCACCCTGGACGTCGCCGCGATCTCGGCCGCCGCCGAGACCGTCTCCTACGAAGGGCCGCGCGGTCTGCTCCACCTCCGCGACCGGCATGTGCGCCAGCGCATCTACCTCGCGGAGGCGGACGGGCTCGACTTCAACGTGCTCGCCCAACTCCGCGCTCCGCACGACCTGGTGTGACGCCGCCCGGGCCGGTGGCGCCCCGGCCCGAGGTGCCCCGACCTTCCAGGGCCTCGGCCAGCCGTGTGAGCAACTCGTCCAGCTCCTCGCCAGGGAGTGACAGCTCCAAGTCCCCCCACTCGGCACGTACTTCACGGACCAGCAACTGCCACCGCTGCATGCCTCGCGGAGTGAGGTGGGCCAGCACCCGACGCCGGTCGGCGGGGTCGACGCGGCGGTAGACCCAGTTCTGGTCGACGAGTTGGTCGACCAGCTTCGTGAGGCTCGGGGCCGGCAGGAAGGCGTGGTCGGCGAGGGCCGTCATGTTGTGCCCCTGCCCGTCGGACAGCAGGTCGAGCACCCTCCATGCCTCCACCGAACAGTCGAACTCGTCCAGTACGGACTGCACTCGGCGCACCGCGAGACGTTCGGCCCGGGTCAGGAGGTAGAGCAGTTGCTGGGGCTGCCTCGCCATCGTGCTTCTCCGCTCGTGCTGTCGGCCGGTGTCCGAGCCTACCTGCGATCACCTGGCGCTTGACAAGGGGAACCGAGAAACTGATCCTTTCCCTGGGAAGCATTAATTGCCGTCGCTGAGATGCCGTCAAACACGCATCTTCAGCGGGGGCCTTTTTGTTGTGCCCGCAATTTTGCTTCCACTGGAAACCATTCTTCAATTGCCGTGAAACGCACCGGAAACAGTCTCCTCGCAGGCTGTGGTCGCACTTCAGTGACCAGCCCGGACGCCACCCCGGAACGGCTGGGGAACCCGTGCGTCAACGCCGCCGCTTCTGAAGCGTGTCCCTCCCCTTCCCTCCCACGGCTCTTTTGAGCCACTCCGCTCTTTTCGCATCGCCCTTCGGGGCAAGGAGGTTGTGCATGTCCGGGCTCAGCATCAGCAGACGCGGTCTTCTGGCCGGCATATCGGCAGTCGGCGCGTCCGCCGCCCTCAGCGCCTGTGGCGCCAAGACCGGCACCGAGGCGGCGTCGGGCTCCGGCGCCAAGGCGGACACGTCCGGCAGCACGGTCAAGGTCGGTCTGCTCAACTCGCTTTCGGGCACGATGGCTATCAGCGAGGTCACGGTCCACAACTCGCTGCTGCTCGCCATCAAGGAGATCAACGCCTCCGGGGGCGTCCTGGGCAAGAAGCTCAAGCCCATCAGCCAGGACGGCGCCTCCGACTGGCCGACGTTCGCCGAGAAGGCCGAGGCCCTCATCACGGACGACAAGGTCGCGGCCACCTTCGGCTGCTGGACCTCGGCCAGCCGCAAGGCGGTCAAGCCGGTCTTCGAGCGGTACAAGTCGCTGCTCTTCTACCCCGTGCAGTACGAGGGCCTGGAGGAGTCGCCGTACATCTTCTACATCGGCGCCACCACCAACCAGCAGATCGTGCCCGCCCTCGACTACCTGAAGAAGCAGGGTCTGACCAAGCTGTACCTGGTCGGCAGCGACTACGTCTTCCCGCGCACCGCCAACAAGATCATCAAGGCGTACGCGAAGGCCAAGGGTCTGACGGTGGTCGGCGAGGACTACGCGCCGCTCGGCTCCACGGAGTTCAGCACCATCGTCAACAAGGTCAAGGGCTCCGGCGCCGACGCGGTGTTCAACACCCTCAACGGTGACAGCAACGTGGCCTTCTTCAAGGAGTACAAGTCCGCCGGCCTCACGGCCAAGAGCCTGCCGGTGCTCTCCGTCTCGATCGCCGAGGAGGAGGTCAAGAGCATCGGAACGCAGTACCTGGAAGGCCAGTTGACTGCCTGGAACTACTACGAGACCACACCCGGCGCCGCGAACAAGAAGTTCGTCGCGGCCTACCAGGCGGCGTACGGCAAGGACAAGCCGACCTCCGACCCCATGGAGGCCGCCTACATCTCCGTCTACCTCTGGAAGGCGATGGTCGAGAAGGCCGGCTCCTTCGACGTCGCCAAGGTGAAGGCCGCCTCCGACGGCATCGTCTTCGACGCCCCCGAGGGCAAGGTCACCGTCGACGGCGCCACCCAGCACGTCTACAAGACGGCCCGCATCGGCAAGGTCGGCTCCGACGGCCTGATCGAGGAGGTCTGGAACTCGGGCAAGCCGATCAAGCCGGACCCGTACCTGAAGGGCTACTCCTGGGCCTCCGGCCTGTCCTGAGCCACGCCCCACGGGATCGACCCGGCTCCGTCAAGGGGCCGGGTCACGCCCATGGCGAGCCCGTACGCGGCAAGCCCGCACGTCGCCAGCCCGCACGTCCGTACCCGACCCGGAGCCGCTTCATGACGGTCGTCCTCAACCAGTCCTTCACCGGCATCAGCATCGGTGCCGTCCTGCTTCTCATCGCGCTCGGCCTGACCCTGACGTTCGGTCAGATGGGCGTGATCAACATGGCGCACGGCGAGTTCATCATGGCCGGCGCCTACACGACGTACGTCCTGCAGAAGTCCATCAGCAGCGCCGGGATCTCCCTCCTCGTCGCCCTGCCGCTCGCGTTCCTGGTCGCGGGCGCCATGGGGGCGCTCCTTGAATGGCTGCTCATACGGCGGCTCTACACGCGCCCGCTGGACACCCTGCTGGTCACCTGGGGTGTCTCGCTGATGCTCCAGCAGCTGGCCCGGGACGTCTTCGGCGCCCCCAACGTGCAGACGGCAGCGCCCGACATCCTCACCGGCAACATCTCGGCCGGCTCGGTCACCTTCGCCAACAACCGCCTGTTCATCCTGGGACTGGCGCTCCTCTGCGTCCTCGGCCTGACCCTGGTCCTGCGGTTCACCCCGCTGGGCCGCCGGATCCGGGCCGTCGTGCAGAACCGCGACCTCGCCGAGGTCTCCGGCATCGCCACCGGGCAGGTCGACCGGATCACCTTCTTCATCGGCTCCGGCCTGGCCGGCGTGGCCGGGGTCGCGCTCACCCTGGTCGGACCGATCGGCCCGACGATGGGCACCAACTACATCGTCGACGCCTTCCTGGTCGTGGTCGTCGGTGGCATCGGACAGCTGAAGGGGGCCGTCATCACGGCGTTCGCGCTGGGCGTGCTGCAGTCCGTGCTGGAGTACTCGACCACCGTCAGCGTCGCCAAGGTCGTGGTGCTGGTGGCGATCGTCGCCTTCCTCCAGTGGCGACCCCAGGGCCTGTACACACTGCGCACCCGGAGCCTGGCATGACGACCACGACCACAACCACGCCCCCCGGCACCGTGACCCCGCCGTCCACGCCGTTGCTGAACCGCTTCCGGGTGCCCGCGGGCTTCGCCCTCGGTGCCGTGCTCCTGCTCGGCATCGCCCCGCTCGCCCTCTCCGACTTCCGCCTCTCCCTCCTCGCCAAGTACCTGTGCTACGCGATCGTGGCCGTCGGTGTCAGCCTGGCCTGGGGCCGCGGTGGCCTCATGGTCCTCGGCCAGGGCGTCTTCTTCGGTCTCGGCGGCTACGCCATGGCCATGCACCTCAAGCTCACCGACGCCGCCGCCACCGGCGAGAAGCTGCCGGACTTCATGCAGTTGTACGGCACCGGCGACGCGCTGCCCTGGTGGTGGAAGCCCTTCGCCAACCCCGGCTTCGCGCTCGCCATGACCGTGCTGCTGCCCATGGCGGTCGCCGCGGTGCTCGGCTTCCTCGTGTTCCGACGCAGGGTGAAGGGCGCCTACTTCGCGATCCTCAGCCAGGCCCTCGCCGCCGCCCTCTCCATCTGGCTGGTCGGCCAGCAGGCGACCACGGGAGGCACCAACGGCCTCACCGACATCCAGGGCTTCTTCGGCTACTCGCTGGACGACCCGGTCAACCAGCGCATGGTGTACTTCGTCATCGCCGTCGTGCTGCTCCTGCTGATGGCACTGGCCCGCCAGCTGTTCGTCAGCCGCTACGGCGAACTCCTCATCGCCGTACGGGACTCCGAGGAACGGGTGCGCTTCCTCGGCTACAACCCGGCGAACATCAAGCTCGTCGCGTACGTCGTCGCGGCCGGCATGGCGGGCCTCGCGGGAGCCCTCTTCGTCCCGGCCGTCGGGATCATCTCCCCGGCCCTGATCGGCATCGTGCCCTCCATCGGCTTCGTCATCGGCGCGGCGGTCGGCGGGCGGGCGTCCCTGGTGGGAGCGGTGCTCGGCGCGATCGCCGTGGCCTGGGCGCAGAGCACGCTGTCCGACGAGTTCCCCGCCGCATGGACCTACCTCCAGGGACTGCTGTTCGTGCTGGCGGTCGGCTTCCTGCCCGGCGGCCTGGCCTCTCTGGGCGTCGTCCTGCGCAGGCGCCGCACTCGTACCGGTACCCCTGCGACTGGAGAGACAGCATGAGCGGCGAGGGACTGACTGTCCGCGACCTGCGGGTCACCTTCGACGGGTTCACCGCCGTCGACGGTGTCGACCTGGACATCCAACCCGGTGACCTGCGCTTCCTCATCGGCCCGAACGGCGCCGGCAAGACCACCCTCGTCGACGCGGTCACCGGCCTGGTGAAGGCGACTGGCTCGGTCCGCTTCGGCGAGCAGGACCTGCTGGGCAAGCCCGTGCAGAAGATCGCGCGCCTGGGCATCGGCCGTACGTTCCAGACGGCCAGCATCTTCGAGGAACTGACCGTGCTGCAGAACCTCGACATCGCGGCGGGCGCCGGGCGGGGCGTGTGGACGATGCTGCGACGCCGCAGGGACATCCCCGAACCGGTCGCGAAAGCGTTGGAGACGACGGGCCTGACCGAGCTGCGCGACCGCCCCGCCGGCGTTCTCGCCCACGGCCAGAAGCAGTGGCTGGAGATCGGCATGCTGCTCGTCCAGGATGTGCAACTGCTCCTGCTCGACGAGCCGGTGGCCGGCATGAGCCACGAGGAACGGGAGGCCACCGGCGGGCTGCTGCAGCGGGTGAGCGAGGACCACACTGTCGTCGTCATCGAGCACGACATGGACTTCATGCGCTCCTTCGCCCGCAGCGTCAGCGTCCTGCACGCCGGCAAGGTGCTCAGCGAGGGCACCGTCGCCGAGGTCCAGGCCGACGCCAAGGTCCAGGAGGTCTACCTCGGGCGCGCCTCCGAACCCGTACCCGAAGCCGAACCGGGATCGACGCCCGCCGCCCCCGCCGCCGTCGCCGAGGAGGCGTGAGACCCATGCTGGAGATCAGTTCCGTACAGGCCGGTTACGACCGCACCACCGTGCTGCACGGCGTCACGGTCTCGGTCCCGAAGGACGCGGTCGCCACCGTTCTGGGCCACAACGGCGCCGGGAAGAGCACCCTCCTGCGGGTCGCCATGGGCCTGCTCAGGCCGAAAAGCGGCGCCGTGCTGCTCGACGGCGAAGACATCACGCGCCTCGCCCCGCACCAGCGCGTGGCCCGCGGCATGGCGTACGTCCCCCAGGGCCAGCAGTCCTTCCCGCATCTGACCACCGCGGAGAACCTGCAACTCGTCGCCGACGGACGCCCCGACGGCAAGGAGGCGACCGCCGAAGCCCTGGACCTCTTTCCCGTCCTGCGCGAACTGTCCGGCCGCCGCGCCGGCCTGCTCTCCGGCGGCCAGCGGCAGCAACTCGCCATCGCCCGCGCCCTGATCACCCGGCCGAGGCTGCTGCTGCTCGACGAACCGACCGAGGGCATCCAGCCCTCCGTCGTCGCCGAGATCGAGGAGACGATCCTCGCCCTCACCCGGCGCGGCGGCCTGTCGGTCCTCCTCGTGGAACAGCACGTCGGCTTCGCCATGCGGGCCGCGCAGCAGTACTACGTCCTGGAGGCGGGCCGGGTGACGTCCTCGGGCGAGGGCGGAACAGGCGCCGAGCAGACGGTACGGGCCGCGCTCAGCGTGTGAGGCCCGGCCGGTGAACGTGCGGCCCTCGACGGACGGTGAGAACCCGATCCCCGTCGAGGGCCGTCCGCGTGCCGGCCGCCTTACCGGGTGAGGCTCAGGTACTGCGGCGAGCGCATGGACCGGAGACCAGGAACGAACCCGACGAATCAGTTGATAACTATGGTTCCTCTGCTCGTCGTCCTTCTGCTGGCTCTGATCCTTTTCGGCGCGGGTTTCGCGCTGAAGGCGCTGTGGTGGCTCGCCGTCATCGTGCTGGTCGTCTGGCTGCTCGGCTTCGTCCTGCGCTCCGCGGACAACATGCCGGTGGGCCCCGGATGATCCGGGGCCCACCGGCATGTCCCGGGTGAGGCTGTCGCGTAGTCAGGAGCCGACGATGCGGCGCACGTTCTCGACGTCACCGCAGCCGGCCTTCAGCCGGCGCTCGCGCTCTTCCACGAAGGCCTCGCCCAGTTCCTCGCGGCGCTCCATGGCGACGTTCTCGCGCGCACCGTTCAGGATGGTGCGCTCCTCCTCGTCGGCGTGGTGCGTGACGGCCTGCACGAGTTCTTCCAGCTTCTCGTCCCACTCCTCGGAGCCGACCTCGTCGACTTCCAGGAGTTCCAGGAGCGCCTTGTTGCCCTCCTCGTGCTCCTCCTCGCCGTGTTCCACCTCATCGTCGTCAATCTTCTTGTAGCGCTTCAGCGCGGGATAGACCTTCGCCTCTTCCGCCAGAGCGTGCGCGATCAGCAGATCGGAGAATTCCCGAAGGGCGGCAGCCCGGTCGGCTTCGACGCTGCGCATCAGACGAAAGAGATCCTCCATCTTCCGGTGGTCCTGGAGAATGAGTTCAACGACGTCTCGTGTCTGGGCCATGGGGGTAGGCATCACTTTCGTGCGGGGGAATCTTGCCGGAATCCTGCTACCCCCTCCTGCGGCGTTCAGCAGGACGGCCTGATCGAATACCGAGCAGTGTTCTGTCACCGATCATTGCGCACCAGGTGCAGTCCATGGCCGCCGACGCGGCGAGCGTCAGCGTTCTTCGCCGCCGGCTTCTCCCGCTTGGCCGCACGTTTGGATGTCGGCCCGGGCATGAAGGTGCGGAGAAGGGGTAGACGCGGCTCCGGTGATCAGAAGTGGGCCGGGGTCGGCCTGGCCGACAAGGGAGGGACCTAATGGTTACGGATACGGCAGTGACGACGGCGGATGCGCGGTGCGCTGAACTGCCGGCGGTCCCGGACCCGTCGAAGGTCGCCCCGAAGGACGCGCGGGAACTCACCCGCCTGTTCTTCCAGCAGCTCACGGTGTTGGACGAGGGCACGCCGGAGTACCAGTACGCGCGCAACACGCTGATCGAGATGAACATCTCCCTGGTCCGCTACGCGGCCTCCCGCTTCCGCAGCCGGGACCCCGAGGAGATGGAGGACATCGTCCAGGTCGGCGTCATCGGTCTCATCAAGGCCATCGACCGGTTCGAGCTCTCCCGTGAGGTGGAATTCACCTCGTTCTCGATCCCCTACATCGTGGGAGAGATCAAGCGGTTCTTCCGTGACACCACCTGGGCCGTGCACGTTCCGCGCCGCCTGCAGGAGGCCCGCGTCCAGCTGGCACGCGCCACCGAGGAGCTGAGCACCCGCCTGGGCCGCACCCCGACCGTGGCGGAGCTGGCCCAGTTGATGAACCTGGAGGAGAAGGAGGTCATCGAGGCACGGCTGGCCTCCAACGGCTACCGCTCCTCCTCCCTGGACGCAGCCATCGGCAACGGCGACGACGGCGAGACCGCCCTTGCCGACTTCATCGGCACCGACGACGGCGCGCTGGAGCTGGTGGAGGACTTCCACGCACTCGCTCCGATGATCGCCGCGCTCGATGAGCGGTCGCGCAAGATCCTGCACTGGAGGTTCGTCGAGGAAGCGACCCAGGCCCAGATCGGCGAGCGACTCGGCATCTCCCAGATGCACGTCTCCCGACTGCTGTCACGCACCCTGGCCCAGCTCCGCGAGGGCATGCTCACGACTCACTGACACCGCCGCATCGGACAACGGGTGACCTCATACCGGCTGCGGCGCGGGGTCCAGCGCGGGGGCGTGCGGGTAGGCGGCCGTCCGGTGCTGGAAGGAGAGGATCTTCGGGTTCTGGACGACGCCGTCGCGGATCTCGATGGCCTTGCTCACCGTGGCGTCCGCGTCCCACGCCGCCGGGCCGGTCAGGACCTTGCGCAGATAGGGGAGGAGCGCCTCGCTGATCTCCCAGGTGGCGGAGTTCCACAGGTGGGACGGGCTGTGGTCCACGCCGTAGTAGTGGCATCCCGGCCCGACCAGGGGCATCGGGTCGCTGAAGGTGGTCGGACGGGCCCAGGAGAAGCCCATGCCCTCGTCGCAGGAGACGTCGACGAAGAAGGAGCCCGGCCGGAACAGGGCGAGTTCCTCCTCGTTGACGAACGTCAGGGGCGCGTCCGTGTCCTGCCTCACGCAGTTGACGACGATGTCGAACCCGGCGAGGTACTCCGCGAGGGGCACGGGCCCGGCCGGGGTGAGTGCCTGGAGGCGCGACGGATCGTCCTCCAGCTCCTCGAAGTGGTTCATCACGACCGACGGCATCGGTGAGGCCACCGCGGCCGCGGCGCGCTGGGTGAGCACGGTGACGTCGGAGACTCCCATGGCTCCCAGGCCGGTGACCGCTCCGCGCGCCGTGGCGCCGAAGCTGATGACCACGGCGCGCAGCCGCCGTCCGTAGCTGCCGGTCAGCCCGCCGAGCTGTAGGGCGTGCAGCACCGAGCAGTAGCCCGCGAGCTCGTTGTTCTTGTGGAACACATGGACACTGAAGGCGCCCGTGGACGTCCAGTGGTTCATGGCCTCCCAGGCGATCAGGGTCAGCCGGCGGTCGATGGCGAGCTGCGTCATCTGCTCGTCCTGCACGCAGTGCGGCCATCCCCACAGCACCTGGCCCTCGCGCAGCGCGGCCACGTCGTCGTGCATGGGCTTGGGCAGCAGCATGACGTCGCACCCGGCGAGGAGCTCATCGCGGGAGCGCAGTCCCGCCACGAGCGGTCGCAGCGCTTCGTCGGCGACGCCGAACCGTTCGCCGTAGCCCTGTTCGAGGAAGATCCTCTGCCGTAGGTCCGGGGCGATCCGGTCGAGGTGGGCGGGATGCAAGGGCAGACGGAACTCGTTCTCCTTGCGGGAGGAGGCGAACACTCCGAGACTCAAAAGGCTCATACGCTTCCTCATCATTTCTTTCGGTCGTTTCGTTCGGCGTCCTACGTGGGCGGACTGCCGTGGGCGCGCACGCGCTCGGCCAAGGGGAGGGGTGTCTCGTCCAGACCGTCGACCGACCCGCCGGCCATGCGCGCACACGTGCCGCGGCAGGCGAGCAGCTGCTTGTCGTCGCGGTGGGCGACCACGACCGCCTCCGTGCCGGGTGCGTACCGGTAGTCGGTGCCGCAGATGAGGCAGGCGAGTCCCGAGAGCATCTCCGGGGTCGGTTCGCGGCGGCCGCGGCGGTGGCCGGAGATCGAGTCCTGTGAATACATGCGTCCGGATCCTCTTGATCGGTTCAGGGCGTACGCCGGATGCCGGAATGCCCGAGGACATTCCGAGCACATTCCGATGGGGGAGATCCGCTACCGCGCTGCGCGGGACCGGATACGGGAGGGGGCGTGGCAGTACGAGCCAAGCGGCATGGTGCGGCTCTCTTCCGGCCGGATCCGAGATGCGCCGGCCTGTGCCGTTCTCCGAGGGCGACGCCGAAACGGGTGACGGCGTGCGAGGTGCGCCCGGTCTCGCAACCGTACTCCCCTCCAGACCCGGCGCGTACCGGACCGGGGCTCCCGAGCGGTCGCCGGGAGCGCTGTCGAGCCCTTGCCGGACCCGGTGGGAACGTTCTGTGCGCACCGGTCGTTCCAGCGAGTGGTTGTAGTTGGAGTTTGCGAACGTTGAGCGCCCGCGGAGTTCTGCCGGCGGGCGTTCCGTCGTTTCCAGGGTTTTCTTCGACGGCCGGCGACCAACAGCCCGGGATCGCGCGATCGCGCACGGACCCGACCTACTCGCCATCTCGAAGGAGACGTCACATGTCCGTGAGCACCGACACCATCGACCGGGGCCCCGATCCGGTGACCCCGTACGCAGGGCCGACGGACCCTCCTGCGGAGACCCGGGGGAGCGACTACGCCGTGCTCTGCCGTGAGGTGAAGGGGAGCGGGCTACTCAAGCGGCGGCCGGGCTACTACTCCGTCAAGGTCGGCGCGAACCTCCTCCTGCTGGCCGCCGGCTGGACCGCCTTCGCCCTGATCGGCCAGTCGTGGTGGCAGCTGCTGACGGCCGCCTTCCTCGCCGTGATGTTCACCCAGACGGGATTCATCGGGCACGACGCCGGACACCAGCAGATCGCGGGCTCCAAGCGCGTCAACAATGTGCTCGGCCGTGTGCACGCCGACCTGCTGATCGGCCTCAGTTACGGCTGGTGGATCACCAAGCACAACCGCCACCACTCCCACCCGAACCACGTCGACCGCGACCCCGACATCGCCGACGGCGCGATCGCCTTCACCGAGGACCAGGCCCGCGTCCGCAGCGGGGCGTACGCCTGGCTGGGCCGCCACCAGGCCTGGCTGTTCTTCCCGATGCTGCTGCTGGAAGGACTCGCCCTGCACGTCGCCGGCGTACGGGCCCTGCTCGACCGCACCGGCACGGCGACCTCGCGGACGACCAAGGCGGCCGAGGCCGGCCTGCTGACGGCACATCTCGTCGGCTATGTCGCCGCACTGTTCCTGGTCCTGACCCCCGTGCAGGCCGTGGTCTTCCTCCTCGTGCACCAGGGCCTGTTCGGCCTGTACATGGGGTGCTCGTTCGCCCCGAACCACAAGGGCATGGCCCTGTTCGGCAAGGACGACAAGGTCGACTTCCTGCGCCGGCAGGTACTGACGTCGCGCAACATCCGGGGTCACCGACTCACCGACTTCGCGCTCGGCGGGCTCAACTACCAGATCGAGCACCACCTGTTCCCCTCCATGCCGCGGCCCAGCCTGCGCCATGCCCAGGAACTCGTGCGCACCTACTGCGCCCGGCACGGCATCGCGTACCACGAGACGGGGCTCCTCGACTCCTACGCCCAGGTGCTGCGGCACCTCCACGCGGTCGGTGGCCCGCTGCGGCTGCGCCCCGAGCTGGAGTACTGAGCGTCCGGGGTCCGAGCCCCACCGCCCTTCGGCATGGGTCACGAGAAAGTCCGACCCGCAGGGCAGTCGAACCCCCTTCCCCACCCGTCTTTACAGGGGAACGAGGGAGGGCGCATTGAACGCCGACGAGGAACGCCAGTTCCGCGAGTTCGTGGCGGCGCGGTCGAGATCGCTGCTGCACACGGCCTACCTGCTGACCGGGGACTGGGAGCAGGGCCGCGACCTGCTCCAGACCGCGCTCGCCGCCACCGCTCGGCGCTGGTCGAAGCTGCGGGACCGGGAGCAGCCGGAGATCTATGTGCGCCGGGCGCTCTACCACGCCCAGGTGGACCGCTTCCGACTGCTCAGCTGGGGACGGGAGACGGTCACCGACACCCTGCCGGACCAGCCGTCCGCGCAGGTCACCGACTGGGCCGACACCGTGGCCCAGCGGCAGGACATCATGGCCGCGCTGCGGCGGCTGCCCAAGCGCCAGCGCGCGGTGATCGTGCTGCGCTACTTCGAGGACCGGCCGGACGAGGAGATCGCCGCGATTCTGGGCGTCGCCCAGGGGACGGTCCGCAGCCAGACCCACAAGGCGCTCGCCTCTTTGCGCACCTCCCTGTCCACTGCCTCCGGAAGGGGCGTCGTCGCATGAACGACTCGACCGAACACCCGCTGCGCGCCGCCCTGCACGCCGAGGTCCGGGAGAGCGCCGACGCCGCCGGTGCCCGGCTGGCCGGACTCGCCGACGGCGCGTTGCGGATCGCCCGGCGGCGGCAGCGGCTGGTCCGCGCCGGGGCCGGCGTCGCCGTCGCCGCCGCGGTCGCCGCCGCCTGGGTGGCCGTCCCGGACGGGACGACCCCGCGCGGGCACGTGGTGCCGCCCGCGGCAGGGGACAGCACCGGGAAGGCGGCCCTGATGTCCCTCCTGCCGGTCACCTCGTCCACGGAGGGCGCCTGCGCCCCCGGCAGCGGCGGTTACACCGTGCGGGCGAGCGCGAGCCACCCGGAGCTCTGCGTCCGGGCCGACCGGGCCAAGGGCATGACCGACGTCCGGGTCGCCTCCGCCAAGGCGGTCAAGAGCAGCGTCGTCGGCACCTGGCAGGTCGAGGTGACGTTCAACTCCGCCGACCGGACCCGGTTCGCCGCCCTCACCGGCTCCGTCGCCCCGGCCCCGCCCCCGCGCAACGAAATCGCCATCATCGTCGACGGCAAGCTGTGGGGCATGCCCTACGTGAGGACCTCGATCACCGGCGGCCGTCTGGAGATCGCCGGGGCCTACTCCGGGGACCTCACCAGCGCCGCCGTCCACGACCTCGCCCACCGTCTGGACCCCGGCAGGTGACCCGAGTGCCGGCACTCGCACAGGTGATCCGACGCCGAGGGTGACCCGATCTGACGACCTACGTCTCGGAGAGCTCCGCGCGCAGGGTGTCGCGCAGGCGGCGCAGGTCGTCCGCGGGGCGGCCCAGGCCGTTGAGGCGCAGCCGGGCCGCCTCGGTGCGGTCGCCGGGGCGGACGGTGCAGGCCAGGTTCATCGAGGCGCGCAGCATCCACAGGTCGTAGGCGAGCAGCCGGACCGCGCGGGCCTGGGCCGTCACCAGGTCCGGGTCGGTGGTGCCCACGTCCTGGAGCCGGGCGCGCAGCCGGTGCAGGGCGATGCTCTGCTGCCCGCAGTCCCGGGCCGTCCCGCGGGACACCGGGCCGGGCTCGCCGCACGCGGCGACCGCCTCGTCGGCCGGCGGCTGCGCGGCCACCGCCTCGTCCAGTACGGCGACGAGCGCCCTCAACTGGTCGGGCCGCGACGGTCCGACGAGGGCCGGGCGGCGGTGCACCAGGGAGCGCAGGAACGGCCGTACGGCCGCGAGCCACCGGACGGCGCGGGGTGCGAGCCCGTTCGGAGCTGTGCCTGTGCGCATGGCCCCTCCTGGCGTCCGTGGCGTCCGTGGCGACCGGGCCCCGACAGGCCCTCGCGGGCGCGGAGAACCGGCTTCCGGCCGCCGCGTTCCTCCAGTGTGCGCCTCGCGCGCGGCCGGGTGTTCCTTCGCGTCCTGTCCGACAAGGCTTGATCGGGCGTTCTCGGGGGTAGTTCTCCTCCCCCGGGGGTAGTGGGAGGCGGTGCGGTCGTCCCGGGGAGGTAGGGCAGGTGCCTTCGAGGGCACGATGTGCGGGCGGGTCTCGACGGCGAGGCTGGTTCGTGTCGGGGAACAGGAATCCAGGCCCGAGGAGGGCGCCATGAACCGCCAGATCCGTGTTCGCGTCAGCCGTCGGCCCTCGTCCTCCCGTGACACCCGGCAGCCCGAGATCGACCGCAGGACACCGTCGGGACGGCTGCTGCCGTACTGACGCCCCAACGGCCCACGACCGCCGGTCAGTTCAGACAGCGGTCGATCGCCGTCCGCAGCGCTTGGCGTAGTTCGGGCGACGGCAGCGGGCCACCGCCCTCCGCGCCGGCCGTGACCACCGCGGCGACCTTGCGCAGTTTGGTGTTGGAGAGCTGGGAGGCCTCCCGCAGGACGTTCCACGCCTGGTCCGAGGAGCAGGCGTGGGTGGCCATCAGGACTCCGCGCGCCTGGTCGATGACCGGGCGGGTGGCGATCGCCTGCCGGAGCTGCTCGACCTCCGTGCGCAGCCGGTCCAGCTGCTGGGTGCGCTCCAGGACCATCGAGGAGGGCACGGGCTCCCAACGCGTTCCGGGGCCGTGCAGCGGATCGTCGGGGTCCAGACCGGCCATCTCCAGGACGCGGCGCGGCTGTTCGGCCCAGCCGGTCGCCGTCACCCGTACGCGACGGCGACGGCCGTAGGTGTCGAGGACTTCCAGGAACTGCAGTCCCGTCGTGTCCATGAAGGTGACACCGGTCATGTCCAGGTCGACCCGGTCGGTGTCCTCCGGCAGCCGGGCCAGGGTCCTGCCCAGGGCGTCCGCACAGCCGTGGATCAGCTCGCCGCGGGCGACGAGCACGGCCCTGCCCCCGTCCACGCTGCTGTCCAGGGCCAGGGTGTCCGGCCGCCCCGCGAGCGATGTGTGTGTCGCTGACCTCATGTCCGCCTCGCTGCTCCCCACAGTCGTCACGACGTTGAGTCACCGATCGCCGCCGGTTTCCGGCCCGGCCCAAGGGTGTGGCGGTGCGGGATCCGGCGGTGCTGGGATGCGCCTGCCCGGCTCCTCGGGGAGTACACCCGGCCCGACGGGGCGTGATGGGCGCACTCGGGGGGTAAACGCGGTCTCATCCAGGTCTTGGCAGGAGACGTTTCGGGAGGGGAGCCGTATCGGAGGGGAGAGAGGCTGGTCGGCAGAGTGAGGAGTGGGTGTGAAAGTCCGGTACAAGGTGCCGAGGCGCCGCCTTCCGGCGGGCGGGAACAGGGTGACGCCGTGGTGAACGCGGTGACCGAGGCGGCGGATCCGTTCGTGCATCCCGCCCTCTTCTACCGCGACGAGCGGGAGTACCTGGCCGCAGTGGTGCCGTTCGTGCACAAGGCGCTCGCCGCCGGGGAACCGGTCGCCGTGGCCGTGCCCACCGAGAACCTGCGGCTGCTGAAGGCGGAGATCGGCGCCGAGAAGGACGTACGGTTCCTCGACATGCGGGAGGCCGGGCGCAACCCCGGCCGGATCATCCCGGGGGTGCTGCGCGCCTTCGCCGACGCCCAGCCGCCCGGCACCCGGGTGCGGATCGTCGGCGAACCGATCTGGGCCGGCCGCTCGGCCGTCGAGTACCCCGCGTGCGTCCAGCACGAGGCGCTGATCAACGCCGCCTTCCGGGGCCGCCAGGTCACCATCCTGTGCCCCTACGACACCCGCCGCCTCCCCCCGCAGGTCGTCGCCGACGCCCACGCCACCCACCCCGTGGTCGTCGACGCCGGTTCCGGGCGGGAGGAGGAGAGCGGACGGTACGACTTCGAGGCCGTGCACGCCCGCTACAACGCCCCGTTGCCCCCGGCCCCGGATGTGGCCGCCCACGCCTTCGTCGCCGATGTGCTCGGCGAGATCCGGCACTTCGCGTCCGACGCGGCCGAGCGGTTCGGGCTCGTGCGGCCCCGGCTCGACGACCTGGCGCTGGCCGTCGCCGAGCTGACCACCAACAGCGTGGTGCACGGCGGTGGTTCGGGCCTGCTGCGGGTGTGGGCGGAGGACGGGCACGTGGTGTGCGAGGTCCGCGACCAGGGACACCTCGCCGACCCGCTGGCCGGCCGCCGGCCGCCCTCCCGGGACCAGTTCGGCGGTCGCGGCCTCCTCATGGTCAACCTCGTCGCCGACCTCGTGCGCGTGCACACCGGGCCGGACGGCACGACGGTCCGCTGCTGGTTCGCCGTCCGACCCGCCGACCTGAAAGTCGTTTAACGCACTCAGCGCCGGGAGATGGATGTTGCGACCCCATCGTCCTCGCTCGGCACGAGCGCCTACGACACCCACCCGGATCCTGTCCGCCAGGTGAACTCCCCTCGTTGGTCAGGGTGTTTCCCCGATCCGTCGGGAAAAGTACAAACTGATCCACAGAGCTCGTCGTGACACAGGCAGGGGTGGGACGCATGGTCGGACAGGAACGCGCGGAGGTCACCCGGTCGGCCATCCTCGACGGGGCGGCCCGCGCCTTCGACGCCGAGGGCTACCACGGGACGTCGCTCGGGGACATCGTCAAGGAGGCCGGAGTGACGAAGGGCGCGCTGTACCTCCACTTCGGTTCGAAGGAGGAGCTCGCCCAGGCCCTCGTCGACGAGCAGTTCACCGCCCTGGAGTCGGTCACGGACACGGGCAGGCCCGGGGTGCAGACCGTCATCGACATCGTGCACTCCATGGCCCGGCGGCTGCCGGCGGACGTCCGGGTGCGGGCCGGCATCCGCCTGGTCATCGACCAGAGCTCCAAGGCGGGCCTCGTCAGCGAGCCGTACACCCGGTGGATCGAGCTCTTCCGGGAGTGCCTCGTGCAGGCCCAGCGGCGCGGGGACGTGAAGGCGGACCTCGACCCCGGACGGGTGGCCCGGCTGGTCGTCGGCTCCTGGACCGGACTGCAGCTCAGCTCCCAAGTCCTCAGCGGGCGGGCCGACCTGACCGAGGAGACCACCCTCATGTGGGAGATGCTGCTGCCGAGCATCGTGCCGCCGCGGCGGCTGGAAAGGTTCCACCCCGAGGGCACGGCCCGGGTGCCCGAGATGGTCTGAGGGGGCCCGCAGGGGCCACCCTCAGGTGGCCAGGGGGTCGAGTGACATCGGCTCGATCCGGCCCTCCAGCATGTACCCCAGTCCCTGTACGGCGCAGACGTCCGGCCGCTCGGCGATGTGCACCGGCATCCCGGTGGCGTGCCGCAGCATCTGGTCGAGCCCGGGGAGCAGGGCGGAACCGCCGACCATCATGATCCCGCGGTCGGCGAGGTCGGCCACCAGGTCGGGCGGGCAGTTGCGCAGCACCCGGCCGATGCCGTCGAGCACGGCGGTCAGCGGGGTCTCGATCGCGTCCCGTACGGCGGCGGTGTCGACCTGCACCGAACGGGCCAGTCCGGTGGCGACGTCCCGTCCGTGGATCTCGGTGGAGGCGGGGCCCTGCGGGGTGAGGCCGTTGCCGGAGAGGGCGAGCTGGAGCGGTCGTACGGACTGACTGGGCAGCATCAGCTCGTGCTCGTGACGCAGGTGCTGGACGATCGCGTGATCGACGGCCTCGCCGCCGACCGGGACGCGCTCGGCGGTCACGATCGACCCGAGGGAGAGCACGGCGACCTGGGTGGCGGCGGCCCCGCACACCATGATCATGGTGGCCTCGGGCCGCTCGACGGGCAGTCCGCAGCCGACGGCGGCCGCGATGAGGGTGTCCACCAGCTCCACGCGCCGCGCCCCGAGCCCCACCAGGGTCTCGATCGCCGCGCGCTGGGCCAGCGGATCGGCGTCGTGCGGGGTGCAGGCGGCGGCCCGCAGCCGGGGCTTGCGGCGCAGGTTGCGGCGGATCTTGTCGCCGAGCAGATGGCGCAGCATGCGCTGGGCCATCTCGATGTCGACGACGGTGCCGCCGGAGACGGGCCGGACGACACGGATGTAGTCGGGGGTGCGGCCCGTCATCTTCTCGGCGAACTCACCGACCGCGATCAGCGCGCCGGTACGGGTGTTCACGGCGGCGGCCGACGGCTGGTCGACGACGAGCCCGGCCCCCTTCACGTACACCCGCGTCCTCGCCGCGCCCAGGTCGACGGCGAAGTGGCAGCGGCGCAGCTGCTCCAGACTGGCGGTCATGGAGGTCCTCCCGAGAGCACAGACCGTGGGCACGCCGGGTGGCGGGCTTAGTGGCATCGTGCGGGGGAGGGGGAGGGGGCGCCTTTCTTAGGGGGCCGGGCGGGGTGCCGCTGAATGGGGGTTTCTGCCGCCGTCGGGCGCGATCACCCCGAGATCCACCAGGTCCTGCGGCCGGATCCGCAGCTGATCCGCCGTCGGTTCGACCTCCTCCGGCGCTCGCTTCAGGATCGCCGCCGCCAGTTCCGGCGCGATCACGGAGAAGTAGCTGTCCGGTGTGGCGTACGTCCTTCCGGGCGCCGCCAGGGCCAACGCGCCGCCCGAGCCGCCCTCGCCGATGAGGAGGGACGTGATCGGGGTGCGGGCGGAGGCGACCGTGGCGAACAGTTCGGCGATGGCCGCACCCACGCCCTGGCGCTCGGCCTCGGCGTCGTTGGCCGCGCCCGGGGTGTCCACCAGCGTGAGCACCGGGATGCCGAGGCGGTCCGCGAGGCGGATCAGACGGGTGGCGGTGCGGTAACCGGCGGGGCGGGTCGCCGTGCCGGTCTGGGCGGCATAGGCGACGGTACGGCCCCCGTGCTCCCCGAAGCCGCACAGCATGCCCGGGTCGGTGCCCCCGCAGCGGTCGCCTGAGACGGCCGCGCGCCGGGTGAAGTAGGCGTCCAGGTAAGCCTCCGCACGGGGCCGCTCCGGAGAACGGGCCCGGCGGACCGCGTCCCACCCGGTGGCGGGCAGGTCGGCCGTGCCGAGCGGGGCCGGGACGGGAGCGGGTGCCGGTTCGGGGGTACGGCCGTCCGCGGTCCCGTCGCCGGCTGTGCCCGACCGCCTCGCCAGCAGCCGCAGCCACAGTCCGAGGGTCTCCCGCAGTTCCTGCGGCCGTACGACCGCGTCCGCCGCGCCCGCCGCGACCTGAGCCTCCGCCGTGTACGCCGTCGGGTCCGCGTCGGCAGGGCGGACCCGGGAGCCCGCGAAGCCGACCTGGGCGCCCGGGAGGGCGAGGACCACGTCGGCGCCGGCGCCCAGGGTGGCCCAGCCGCCGCCGGTGGTGGGATCGCGCAGCACCGCGATCTGGGGCAGGCCCGCCGCCCGGGTGAGCGCCGACTGGCGTGCCACGCGCTGGAGTTGGGACAGGGCGAGCATGCCCTCCTGCATACGGCTGCCTCCCGTGGCCACCAACGGGACGACCGGCAGGCGGTGTTCGCGGGCGTAGGTGTACGCCGCCTCCAGACGGTCCCCGGTGCGTTCGCCCAGCGAGCCGCCGAGGAAGCCGAACTCGAAGGCGATCAGGACGGCTCGGGTGCCCTCGACGCGCGCGGTGCCGCAGACGACCGACTCCTGCTCGCCGGTGCGTTCGGCGGCGCGGGCGCGCGAGGCGTCGTAGCCCTGCCAGGCGAGCGGCCCGTCCGGCTTCGACTTCCTTGCGGGGTACGGGATTTCGCTGAAGTCGTCGGCGAGCAGGGCTACCGCCTCGCGTGCGGACAGGCGCTCAGCCATGCAGCACCCGCTTCATGATCTTCCCCATGTCGTTGCGGGGGAGGGCGGTGAGGTGGTGGACGACCCTGGGGCGCTTGTGCGGGGCCAGGCGGCGGGCCACGTGGTCCGCCAACTCCTCCAGCTGCGGCGGCGACTGGGAATCCGCCGGGACGATCCACGCCACGATCCGCTCGCCCAGGTCCGGGTCCGGCTCCCCGGTCACCGCCGCCTCCCGCACCCCGGGGTGCTCAAGGAGCGCGTTCTCGATCTCACCCGCTCCGATCTTGTAACCGCCGCTCTTGATCAGGTCGGTGGCCTTGCGGCCGACGATCCGGACGTACCCGTCCGCGTCCCGCACCGCCATGTCCCCGGTACGGAACCAGCCGTCCGACGTGAACGCGGCCGCCGTCGCGTCCGGCCGGTTGAGGTACTCGGTGAACAGGTTCGGGCCGCGCACCTGGATCTCGCCCACCGTCTCGCCGTCGTACGACGTGATCGGTGACCCGTCCTCCTCCACCAGCCGCAGCTCCACGCCCGGCAGCGGTACGCCCACGGTCCCGGCCCGCGGCTCGCCGTCGGCGCGCACGCTGGTGTTCATCAGGGTCTCCGTCATGCCGTAGCGCTCGACGACCCGGCGGCCGGTCGCGGCCGTGATGCGCTCGTGGTCGTGGACGGGGAGCGCCGCCGAACCGGAGACGAGCAGTCGGGCACCGGCCAGCGCCTTCACCAACTCCGGGTCCCCGGACAGGGTCTCGGCGATGCGGTGGTACATCGTGGGGACGCCGAAGAGCATGGTCGCGCCGTCGTTCAGCTCCCGGGCCACCCCGTCCGTGCTGAAACGGCCGAGGTGGCGGACCGAGCCGCCGCGGCGCAGCGGGCCGAGGACGCCCAGCACCAGGCCGTGCACATGGAAGAGGGGCAGACCGTGCACCAGGACGTCGGCCGAGGTCCACTGCCAGGCGTCGGCGAGGGCGTCCAGAGTGGTGGCGACGGCTCGTCGGGGGAGCACGGCGCCCTTCGGGGGGCCGGTGGTGCCGGAGGTGTAGACGACCAGGGCGGGGTCGTCGTCCCGCGCCGCACTGTCGAAGGTGGTGCCGCCGGTGGCATGCACGTCGATGTCGAGGCGCTCCAAGTCACCGACCGCTGACGGGAGTTCAGCGCCCGGTGCGGCGAGCAGCAGACCCGGCGTGCTGTCGCCGAGGATGTGCCCGAGCTCCTTCTCGCCGGACTTCGGGTTGAGCGGCACCGCGGCGACACCGGCCTCCAGGGCCGCCACCACGGCCACCGCGGTCTCCAGTTCCGGCGTCGCCCAGACAGCCACGCGGTCGTACCGCGCGAGACGGGCCGCCAGGGTGCCGGTCGCCGCCGCCAGTTGCGCGTAGGTGAGCGAGCGGTCGCCGAACCGCAGGGCGACCCGCCCCGCCGTGTCGCCGGTCAGGGCCGGGAAGAGAGTGGTCACGCGTCGTACTCCTTGCCTGTCGTTGCTGCTCGGTGTGCGGTCGGGAGCCTCCCCGGTCTACCGCCCGGCGGCCGCCAGCACCGCCTCCACCACCGGCCGCAGCGACCCGGGATGCAGGAACAGGAAGAGGTTCGGCTCGACCAGCTCCAGCTCCATGACCCGCGGCTGTCCGTCCTCCCCGTCGACGAGGTCCACGCGCGCGTACAGCAGCTCCGGCGCGTCCGGTACGGCTGCCAGGGCGCGCTCGGCGACGGCCTGTTCGGCCGGGGTCGGCGTCCAGGGCTCCAGTCCCGGGTGGGCGACCTTCGCCGCGTCGAAGGCCGTACCGGGCGCGAGGACGGCCCGCTTGCGGCTGGCGTGCAGCAGCCGGCCCCCGAAGAACTGCAGCGCCCGCTCACCGGCCGCGTCGATACCCCGCATGTACGGCTGCACCATCGCGGTCAGCCCCTCCGCGTGCATGCGCTCCAGCTGCCGTACCGCACTCTCGTGCTGCCCGGGCGTGTACCGCGCCGCGTAGCGCGCGCCCGCCCCGGACGTGGGCTTGACGACGTACTCGTGGTCGTCGGGCAGGTCGGCCGGGTCTCCGGGCGCGAGATAGCGCGTCGGCACCACCGGCACGCCCGCCTCCGCGAGCTCCCCTAGGTACCGCTTGTCGGTGTTCCAGCGCACGACCTCCGCCGGATTGGCGAGCCGCGTCGCCTTGCCGCACCGCTGCGCCCACGCCACGAACTCGGCGGCCCGCCAGCTGTAGTCCCAGGTCGACCGGATGACGGCCAGGTCGTAGCCGGCCCAGTCGACGTCTGCGTCGTCCCAGAACACGGCCTGCGCGTCGGCTCCGGCCTCGCGCAGCGCCGCCACCAGCACGGGCAGATCGGCGTCCTTGCTGGGCTCGGGGCGGGGGTCGTAGGTGACGAGGGCGATTCGGGGCACGGCGGGGTCCTTTCCCATACGGCTCGACCAGCAGGCTAACCACGGCGGACGCAACCGCCACAACCGCTCCCGTATCCGCACCGTGTGCGCGTTGCCGCCGACGGCCCCGAGGATCGTGGTCGACGACTTCACCCCGGCAGCGGAGTGACCGCCCGGCACGGGGGTCACGTGGACCGCCCCCGCCCCCGCTGGCTGGCACACCCCGCCCTGGACGCCGTCGAACTCCCCCTGGCGGAGGATTCGGCCACCCTGGTGGGGACGCGGCGCCGGGCGGTCAGCGCACGGTCAGTCTCTGCAGCAGCCCCCACGTGAACTCGGCCACCACCTCCCGTCGTACGCCCTCCTCGTCCGGGGCCCTGAACGCCAGGCCCCAGCGGGTCGGGGCCGTGCCCTCCAGGGGGCGGGCCGGGGGGAAGGCCCGGGCCGCCTCGTCGACCGTGCAGGACCAGGGGGTGAGGTCGGCGAGTGTGTGCAGGCCGGGGCCCTTGGCTCCCGGGGCGCGGATCAGCCACTCGTTCCAGACCGCGCCGGCCGGGGACAGGAGGACCTCGAAGCGGAGGTCGGGCCAGAGCGGGACGGGCCAGAGCCAGGCCTCGCACTCCAGGTCGCCCACCTTGCGGGTCAGGACCGTCTCCGGGACGCCGAGGACCGAGCGGTACCGGGACGCGGCGGCGCGGGCCCGAGGCGAGCGGACCATCGCCTGCCAGCGCTTGTTGGCCTCGCGCATGTCCGCGATCGAGGCGCCCAGGGTGCGTCTGGCGCCCTCCACCAGGTCGGGGTTGTGGTCGGCCATGCGGCGCAGCAGGACCAGCTGGAAGTCCTGGACGGTGAAGGGGCTAGCCGGGGGCTTTCCGGAGGACATGGTCACCATCGTCCCCCACAGCACTGACACCGGGCCGGCGCCCGTCGGGCAGGAACAGCACCGAGTTGATGTACCGCGGGCGCCGGAGGAAGGGCAGGACACGGCGGAGCAGGCCCTGGCTGACGACGTACGAGGCCGTCTCCTGGTGGGCCTCCAGGGGGAAGCCGGACAGCGGGACCCAGGTGGCGCGGGGCAGCACCCAGCCGTCGTAGCCGAGGAGGGACAAGTACGTCACCACCGGGGCGATCGGCTGGATCCGGGACTCCAGCTCGACGAAGAGCGCGGGCCGGTCGCGCGCGAGGATTCCCGTCGCCCCGCGCAGCACCGCCAGCTCGCTCCCGTCCACGTCGATCTTGATGAAACCGACGTCTTTCAGGCCCAGTTCGTCCAGCGTGACGCAGCGGACGTCCAGCGCGCGGCCGTGGATGTCACGCCGGACCAGGGAGGACACCCCGCGGTCGCCCTCGTCGCCGGGCGGCAGCCACAGCCGGGCAATCCCCGGGCGGTCGGTGGCGGCGGCCTGGACGACCTGGACGTTCGCCGGGGCCGCCGAGGTCAGCAGCCGGGCCAGATGGGGGACCGGCTCGACGGTCACCACGCGCCGCGCCCGCCCGGCCAGCCGCCGCGTCCACGGCCCGTACCAGCCGCCCACGTCCACCGCCGTCCGGCAGTCCGCCGGGCACAGCTCGGCCAGCCGCGCCAGCTCCGGCTCGAAGCGCGGGTACACGGCCCGGGCCGCCGCCGCGACGAGGCGGGTGGGCAGATGGGGGGCCACTCTCGCCGCCCAGGTGCGCGCCGGTCCGGTCATGGGGTCATCCGTTTCAGGAGGTCCTCGTGCTCGTCGTCCGTCACCTGCTCACCGGAGGACGGCAGCAGCTGCGGGATGCCGTCGACGATCGGGTAACGGCGGTGCAGCCGGGGGTTGTAGAGGGCCTCGTCCGGCGGTACGAGGTGCAGGGGGCCCTTGTCGAGCGGGCAGGCCAGGATCTGCAGCAGCGGGTCGTCGGGGTTCATGGGGGCGTCAACTCCTTGGCACCGATGGCGGGTTGGGGCGCCGGATCATGCTTGGGCATGCTGAGCAGTACGGCGACCGCGAGCACCGTGCCCGCGAGGCGCAGCGCGAGCCGCAGCGGATCGTGGGGCAGGGACTCACCGAACGAGAGCGTGCCGAGCACCGCGGTGTACAGACAGGTCACCGTCGTGCACACCGGCACGATCAGCGAGGCCCGGCAGCGCTGCAGCGCTGCCTGCGACATCACCAGACCGAACGCTCCGGTGAACAACAGGAGATACGGATACGGAGAGCCCAACAGCTCAACTACCGCGCCACCAAGCCCACTTGACGTCAGGCAACTCGACACGCCCTTGATCGCGAGCGAACTGACCCCGTACAGCAGACCCACCGCCACGCCGTACTCGACGCCGGTCGTCGGCATCCGGTGCCGGTGTCGGGTGCGCCGCTCGGCGGACCCGTACAGCCACACGCCCGCCGCCAGCGACGGCACGGTCACCAGCAGGATCAGCTGGTACGGGGCGTCCCGGCTGACCCGGTCCGAGCCCTCCTTCAGGGACAGCACCACCATGAGGAGCGCGGCGAGGATGGCGCCCAGCGCATACCGTTCCCGGCCGGTCGTCTCCTCGCCCAGCAGCCGCGCCGACAGCAGCACCAGCAGCACGAGACCGGAGACGAAGATGCCCTGCGCGGCCGCGATCGGCAGCGTCCGGTACACCGCGAGCTGCGCCCCGAACCCGGCGGCCAGTGAGAGCGAGCCGCCGATCCAGAGCGGACTTCTGAGCACCAGCCCGAGCAGCCGCGCCGGTTGCCGGATCGACACCTCCGGCAGGGCGGTCAACGCCCTTTTCTCCAGCACGAATCCGACGCTGTACAGGGTGTTCGCCAACAGAGCCGCCGCCACTCCCCACCACATGGTCCCCGCCCCCTAGGTCTTGCGCGCGTGCAGCAGCAGGATCGACGCGAGCGAGGGTCTGGCACACGCGAGGCGGTCCAGTGCGCGCAGCGGACGCGGCACACCGTGGAAGGGAGCCCCCTCCAGCCGTACGACCTCGAAGCCGGCCGCCGCGACGAACTCCCGCAGCGCACGCGCCGTGTACAGCCGCAGATGCCCCACGACCTCCCGCCCCGGCCGCCCGTGGATCGCCCGCAGACTCACCTCGGAGAACACCGGCTGGACGCCGGCCAGCAGCAGGCCGCGGTTGTACCAGGCGGCCAGGTTCGGCGTGGACAGCATGAGATGGCCTCCCGGGCGAAGGATGCGACGGATCTCGTCCAGCGCGGCGTCGGGGTCGACGAGATGCTCGACGACCTCGCTGAACAGCACGGCGTCGACGGAGGAGTCCTTGAACGGCAGCCCCGTGCCGCCGAGTTCACCGCGGATGGCGTACGACAGTCTGGCGCGGGCGCGCTGGAGGGCGTCCTGGGACCAGTCGACGCCGACGATGCGGTGACCGGTGAGGAGCGGGGCGGCGGTGGCGGCCGCGGAGCCGTCGCCGCAGCCGATGTCCAGGACGGTACGCGGGGCCGTTCCGGCGGTGCCGAGGGCCGCGGCCAGCATGCGGGCCTGGCGCAGGGAGCGGGGTGTGCCGGAGGCGACCGGGACGGCCGGGTCCTCGTAGAAGTCCCTGAGGCTGCCGCGGCGCGGGGGTGCGGTGGTGTTCACGGGGCCACCTCCGTGGTGTGCAGGTAGTGCTCGAACAGGTCCCGCAGATGGGCACCGTCGCCGTGCCCGAGCAGGGCCCGCGACCAGCGCAGGGCGAGGTGCAGGCGGCCCGCGGTCGAGGCGGTCGTGACCGTGAGGCCGCGGGGCATCCGCGCGGGCGCCGAGAACCACACGGCGTGCGCCCGGCCCGCCTCCTCCCCGAAGTCCAAGGGGTACGGGATGCGGCCGATGTTGCTGAGCAGGGTGGTGGAGGTCCAGGGGGCCGCCGCCCTGCGCAGGCCGCGGGTGAGGGCGGCGCGCCAGGCGACCGGGGTCACCGGTGCCGTGAGGAGGCTTGCGCCGTGGCCGAGTTGGGGTCGAGAGAGGGATTTCAGCGCACGGGTCCGCTGCGCGGTGCGGCTCAGGAACTCGGGCATGTCGGTCGGGTCGTGCGGCAACTCCTCGGCCGAGAAAGGGACTTCGACCAGACGGGTGCCGTTGCCTATCGGCATGGTCGTGTCTCTCGGACGGTCGTCCACGGGCATGGTGATGCGCAGGGGGCGGGGGGTTTGTCCGTGCTCCCTGTTCCAGTGGGCGATCGTCAGGGCCGTGGCGACCATGAGCTGGTCGTTGACCGTGTAGGGGGAGCCCTTGGGGCGGTGGGGGAGGGGGAGTTCGGTGACGAGGAGGCCGTTGCCGGGGGAGTTCTCGGGCGTGCCTTGCGCTACGCGGGCCGGGCGGGTCCAGTTGGACGGGGCGTCCGTTGTTTGTGGGGGATCCGGGGGGCGGATGGGCGCCGGGGTGGGGGAGTTGTCCCTGCCGCCGTAGATCTCCGCCGCTGTGGCGAGGATGCGGAGGCAGGCGGGGCCGTCCAGGGCTGTGTGGTTGATGGTGAGGAAGAGGACGGTCGTTTGTCGGGTGCGGGGCAGTGGGGGCTTGTCGCGCAGTTCCCCGCGCCCCCAAGCAGGTGGGTGCAGTCCGACCATGTCTGTGGCCTCGCTGCCCTCTGCCGGCCCTGCCCCCTCCACCACCTCCAGTCGGATCGGCGGGGACAGGGACAGAGGAGGCGCCTCCTCCAACGCCCTCGTCCTCGCATCCCGCAGGGCATTGCGCCCCGCCTCCGGAAAGCTCACCACCTCCACGTCCGGCTCCGTCGTCAGCTCCCACTCGTAGCGGCGGCGGTACCGACCCCCCGGGGCCTCCCGCATCAGGATCCGCGGGTGCCGGTGCAGGGCCTCCAGGAACGCCTTCCGGAGCCGTGACCGGTCCAACCGTCCCGGCAGGTGCACCTCGATGTGGACCGTCTCCGGTTCCTCCTCCTGGAGGCAGTGGCGGGAGACCTCGTCGACCACTGGGAACGGGATGCGCGTCGATGGGGTCATTCCGGTTCCGTCCTCCCCTTGCTCACCTCGGGCTCGGGCTCACGCACGCTCACCAGCGCCGCGAACAAAGCGATCAGCGCCAGCAGTTGGGCCACGTGCCCGAAGGCCCCGTGCGACGCGCCCACCGGTTCACCCGCCCCCACCGCCGCGGCGATCCCCGCCCCCGCGAGGGCCACGAACGCGATCGGCACCAGCAGACCGTGCCGCCTGGACGCGAGCAGCGCCAGTGCCGGGACCAGCAGGGCGAACCATCCGGCGATCACCACGCCCACCAGGGTGAGCGCCACCACCCCGAGCCACACCCCCGGCGCCGGAGGCGCCGGCTGCGGTGCGTCGGGGTTCGGGGAGCGCCTGCGCCACAGCACCAGGCCCACCAGTACCGCCAGGGCGATCCCGCTGCCGATCAGCGCGCCGTCGTACGTCGTCGCGGGCTCGTACGACAGCTTCACCGTGCCGCCGGCCCCCGCGGGGACGCGCCAGCCCTGCTGCCAGCCGTCGAGCCGCAGCGGGGAGAGCGACTTGCCGTTCAGCGTGGCCTTCCAGCCGTCGTTGTAGTTCTCGTACGTCGTGAGGTACGAGGCGGCGCCCGACCCCACGGTCACCTCGCGCCGGTCGCCCAGCCAGTCCCGTATCCGCAACTCCCGGGTGAGGGAGGTGGGTTCGGCGACCGTGCCGCGGGTGAGGGTGATGTCGGTCAGGGCGAGCGGCCCGGCGTCGCCGCCCTCGACGACGTGCTCACCGGACGGGAGGGACAACTCGGCGTCCGAACGGCTCGACTGACAGAGCGTCACCTTCAGCTCCCGCCGGTCGGTCAGGTCGCGGATCAGTCCCGACACGCCCGTCTGGTACAGCTTCCCGTCGATCGCCAGCACCGGGCCCTTGCCGCACGGCAGGGAGAACTTCCGGTCGGCCTTCGGCTGCGGGGTCCGGTACTGGTCGAGGGCCGGGAGGTAGGCCTCCGTCAGCCCCACCGGGAGCTGGAGGTCCTCGTCGGCGACCGGGTTGTGCAGGACCAGCGGGGCCGTCCTGGTGATCGTGATGTCGAGGCGGTCGGTCGTGATCGCGGGGAAGCGCACCGCGCCGTTCTCGTCGACCCCGGCGACCGTCGCCCCGTCGGGCGAGGTGATGTCCACCTCGGTGGGACGGGTGGAGAGGCCGCCCGCGGGCGCCAGCACGATCTCCGAGATGGGCTGCTTGCCGTTCCAGCTCAGGTGGATCGTGGGGCGGTCGCCCGCGATCCAGGCGGTCGTGAGGTCGCCGTCGGTGAGGTTGCGGGCGGACAGCCCGGTGCCCAGGGTCGCCGTGGAGTCGGCGGTCGCGGTGATGCGGTTGCGCTGGTCGGGGGCGACCTCGTACAGCAGCCTGTCGAGCTCCTCCCCGCTCACCGGCACCGCGCTCGCCCGCACCGAGTACGTTCCCGAGGCGTCCGTGGTGAAGCGGCGGTGCAGGCCGGCCTCGGTGCCGGTCGGGGAGATCCCGGCCGGGTCGGGGACCCGGTGCAGGGAGACCACCTCGGCTGCCGAGTCCGCGCCGTCGGCGTCGGTCGGCACCCGCAGCAGCCGGGTCACCTGCACGTCCGGCAGGGCGATCTCGGAGAACCCGGCCCCGGCGAGCCCGGTCCGTCGCGCGACCGAGTCGACGATGGTGAGCTTCATCCAACCCGTCGCCCCGGGCGGGGCCTTGATGCTCTGGGTCGACCCGTCGGCCCGCAGGAAGCTGGTCCGCGACCCCCGCTCCGTCTCCACCCGCACCTTGGTCGCCGCCGACCGCACGCTCTCCTGCGGCAACGGCGTGACCTTGAACGACGAGGGCATGTCGTACGCGGGGTCGGACAGCCCGATCCGCAGCCACTGCCCGTCCGGCGAGCCCGCGACGCCCTCCGCCCAGGCGGTGTCCGGGTTGCCGTCGAAGGCGTTGACCGGGTCGAACTGCGGAAGGTGGAACAACCAGTTGCCGTACGAGGACGCCGTCACCGAGCGGGCGCCGCGCAGTTCCGCCACCGTCTGGTGTGCCTGGCCCGTCGTCGGCAGGATCTGGTGCGGTTTCTCCCCGGCGTCCTGGGCGGCCCCGGAGGCGTTGCGCTCGTCGCTGGTGTACGTGTACGAGGTGTTCGCGTTGACGAGCCCGAAGCGGGTGTCCGCGCGCCGCAGTCCGTCACCGACGATCTGGAGCGGCGGGGTGCCGAGCCCGGGGTGGTTGTCACCAGTCAACACCGTTGCCCTGCCCCGCAGTTCGGTGGCCAGCGGGAGCAGTGACTCGGGACCGCCGGACACCTGCGCGGTGTCGGCGACCGGCAGCAGGCCGGCCTGTCCGGGCCGGGGCACGTCCTTGTTCGCCGGACGGTAGATCTCCACCGCCCGCTGCCTCGGGTACAGCCCCTCGATCTGGAGCGGGGTGTCGTTCGCGATCGTCCCGCCCGTCATGAGGGGCCCGAGGCCCGTCACCCGCTCGTAGCCGGACTGTTCGAGGGCCCGCTTGACCACCGAGGACGACACGCTGCCGATCTGGTCGGGGTCGAGGTCGTTGCGGACGACGACGTAGTAGACCCCGGCCCGGCTCAGGTAGTCCGCGAGGCCCGGGATCTCGCCGCCGGTCATCAGTGCCTGCTCGACCGCGTCCGTCGCGCGCCGGTTGCCGGGGGTGCCGAAGGGGACGTAGTCCCGCTGCGCCCAGCGGGACTCGGCGAGGACGTCGAGGGGCTGGTCGATGGGGGAACCCCAGGTGTAGATGCCGTGCGCGGTCGCGGGGACGACCAGGGCGCGCGAGTCGGGGGAGTACTTCTCCAGCCAGTCGGCCGTGGTGTGCCAGTACTTGGGCAGCTCCTGGAAGGAACCCGGGTTCAGGATCGAGCCGTTGAGATACGGCCACATCAGCCCGGGCAGGACCAGGAGGGCCGCGATCAGCGGGGCGTACCGGCGGCCCCTGATCTCTCTCGCCCCGCGCGGTTCGGCGGCCACGCCCACCAGATGGGCGAGACCGAGGACCAGGGCGAGCGCGAGCCCCGGCTGGAACTTGTAGATGTTGCGGAAGGGGGCGAGGCCGCCGTTCAGCCAGTCCTGCACCAGCCCGTGGAAGGGGGCGCCGAACGCGCCGCCGTACCCCGCGAGCAGCACCAGGACGGCCGTCAGCACGGTCAGCACCAGCCACCGCCGCTCCGGCATGTCCCGGCGCGCCAGGCCCGCGAGGCCGAGCCCGGCCGCGAACGCCGAGCAGAGGATCACGATCACCGAGGAGGCCACGGTCCAGCCGGCCGGCAGCCACGCCTCACCCAGATGCAGATAGGCGACCCAGTTCCCGGCCCCGCGCAGGGCCTCCGTCGCCGACATCGTCTCGGTCGTGGTCCGCGCGCTCTCGACGTACGGCAGGAAGTTCTCGCCGTAGAGGCCGAGCAGCAGCAGCGGGATCACCCACCAGGCGGTCGCCAGGATCACGCCCGGCACCCACCAGACGATCAGCTTGCGCTGCCGTGGTCCGGGCGGCCGGGAGAGCAGATACAGCCCGACCGGGAGCAGACAGGCCAGAGTCGAGGCAGCGTTCACCCCGCCCATGAACGGGACGAGCAGCGCCGAGCGCAGGGCGGCGATCCGGGCGCTGAGGCGCTCGTTCGTCAGCGGCAGCAGCACCCAGGGCAGGAAGGCGCCGGGCAGCGCGGCGGCGGAGGTCGAGCCGACGACGATGGTGAAGGTCGGCCACAGCGCGTACGCGACGGCGGCGAGCAGCCTTCCAGGACCGTTGCCGATGCGCAGCCGCTCGGCCAGCCGCAGCGCACCCCAGAAGGCGACCGACACGATCAGCGAGAGCCACAGCCGCTCCACCAGCCACACCGGCAACTGGAAGGCGTGGCCCAGCCAGTAGAACGGCAGCATCGGCCACAGATAGCCGACGTACTGGTCCTGGATGCCGCCGAAGGACCCCTGGTCGTGCCACAGCTGCCCGAGGTCGGCGAGGAACCGCCCGGGATCCGTGGTGACGCCCAGCTTGGTGTCGAAGGTCTGCCGGCCCGGGTGCACCACCAGGAACAGCACGAAGACCACGGCCCAGAACCCCAGCAGCCAGCTCCGCGACCGCGGACCCTCGGGAGGACCCGGCATGACCGCGGTGCCGGGGACGGCTGCCGGAGGAGGGGCCTGGACCGTGGACGTCGTCATGGTGGACACCGCCGGAGGATGAGGAGGAGGTTCCAAGTGGCGATCTCGCGGAGGCCGGGAGCCCGTACGACGGTCTCCGCGAGGAAGGGCCAGTAGCGGGAGCGCGCCGAGACGACCGTGATGTCGTCGCGGGCACGCACCTGCCGCAGGGTCGGGCCGATGTGCACGGCGAACAGGTTCTCGCCGAGCGTGTGCTTGGGGGCCCTTCCGGTACGGCGCCGATAGCGGGCGCGGGCCCGCTCGGCTCCCAGGTAGTGCCAGGGCGCCCACTCGTGACCGCCCCACGGGGACAGCCAGTTGGTGAACGACACGTAGATCAGCCCGCCGGGCCGGGTCACCCGGACCAGCTCGCTGAGGAAGATCTCCGGATCGGCCACGTGCTCGAGGACGTTGGAGGAGAAGGTGACGTCGGCGGCCGCGTCCCGCAGGGGGAGCAGGTAGCCGTCGGCGATCACCGTGGAGTCGGGCGGTTTCTCGCCCAGCTCACGCACGTCCGGCTCGAAGAGGAACGCGTCGGCGCCGCGCCGCCGGAACTCCTCGGTGAAGTACCCGCTCCCGCCGCCGACGTCCACGACGGTACGGCCGGCGACGGGACCGTCGTAGGCCTCAACCTGGTCCACGGCGTCGCGGGCGAGCAGCGCGTAGCAGGACTCGGGGTCGTCCTGCTCCCGCAGGAAGGCCCGGAAGAGCGCGAGCGAACGCCGGAGGGAGGGATCCTTCATCCGATTCGCCCGGGGCCGCGTCACGGTCCCCAGCCCCTCACCGCCTCGGCGGCCACGGCCCGGAACTGTCTGACCGTCCGGTGCCAGCGATACCGGGCCGCCCGGTCCTGAGCGGCCTTGCCCATCAGCTCACGGCGGTGTCCCGACAGGGTGAGCGTGCACCAGGCGGCGGCGAACGAGGACTCGCCCTGCGCGAGGACACCCGTCTCCCCGTCCTCGACGGAATCCCGTAGGCCGGGCACGTCGAAGGCGATGGTCGGCGTCTTGCGGGTCGCGGCCTCGGTCACCACAAGACCCCACCCCTCCACGGCCGAGGGATGGAGCAGCAGCCACGCCTCGCACAGCAGCCGGTGCTTCTCGGCCTCGGTGACATGGCCGGTGAACTCCACGCCGGGACCAGCGAGTTGCTCCAGCCGGGAGCGCTCGGGGCCGTCCCCGACGATCACGAGTCGGCCTCCGGTCACCGGTCGCACCCGCTCCCAGAGTCTCAGCAGCAGGTCTATGCGCTTGTACTCGACAAGCCGGCCCACGGCCAAGAAGAGCGGTTCCGGGGAGCGGCGAACCAGGGGTTCCGGTTCCTCGACCCCGTTGTGCACGACCCGGATGCGGTCCCGCTCGACCCCGATCGCCCGCAGGGCCTGCGCTGTCGAGGGAGACACGGCGACCAGCAGACTCCGGTGCCGGGCCGCCGCACCGGCCAGCGCCCAGTGTTCGAGTCTTCGGCCGATCCGGGCGGCCGGGGCCAGCGGGCCGCCGAACCGCATCTTCCACAGGTCGGTGTGCACATGGTTGACCAGGCACAGGGTGGGGCCGTGGTGCCACAGAGGGGCGAGGTACGGCATGCCGTTGCAGACTTCGACCAGCAGGTCGGTCTCGCCGACCTGGCGGGCGAAGGCCGTTCGGGCGCGCAGGTAGTGGCCGAACTCGCCGCCCGCCGACACGACGCGGTAGTCCCGGTAGGAGGCCGGGCCGCCGCACAGCAGGGTCACCTGGTGGCCGAGCCGGGTCAGTCCGTCGGCGAGCCGGTCGACGAGGAGCTCGGAGCCGCCGGCGGCCGGATTGTCGAGGTCACGGTGGGCGAGAAAAACGATTCGGCGCGGGGGTGGGGGGAGCGTCGAGGGGTGGTGCGGTCCGTGCGATGAGGGTTGCCACTGCGACGCCTGGGGAGACGTGCGCAGCGGGTGGGGCACGTGCTGGGGCATGGGTGCTCCAACTCGTCTCAGGGTGCGGAACTCAGCGGTGTGTTTCCGGCTGTTGTGGGGGGACTGAGTGCTTCCTAGGAGGAGGGTGTGGACGGGTTGTGCTCGGGTGGGGTGGCACAGTTTTCGCCCACCGGTACGCCGTGGCTACTCACGCACGTGACAATTTCCGGGCTTATTAGAGCTGACGTCCAGTCACATCGTGAGGACGGGCTGGGGCGTACCGCTCATATCGGTGGACTCGGGGCGCCTGCGTCCCCGTACCACCAAAACGCCCCCCACGGCAGCCAGCACGAATCCAGCCACAGCCGCCCCGATCGGCAACGTCTCGCCCACCGCTCGCAGTTGGCCGCTGTCCCGCTTCGCGAGTCGTACGGCGTCCTTCTGGGTCGCGGTGGTGAACGCGATCTTTTTGCTGTCGAGCAGCACGACTGCGTCCTTCTTCGCCCCGGGCGCCCGCAGGGTGCGCTTGGGGCCCACCTGTGCGTAGACCACCCGGCCGGTGCACTGGTCGACGACCAGCTCGATGCCGTGGTTGGAGTACCACTCCTCGGCCAGCACCTGCGGCCGGCCGGGCTCGTCCACGATCGTGCCCGGCACCAGCCGTGTCCCGACCTTCGCCGGGGCGACCGTGCCGGTGAACCGGTAACCCGTGTACCCCTGAACCTTCTTCGTACCCTGGTAACGCAACGTCACCGTCGAACCCAGGGAGTTGTCCCACCACTGGTAGGAGCGTCGCTGCACGTCGAAGGGGAACTTCAGATAGGCCTCGCCCTCGATGTACGGCTTCTCGCCGCAGCAGTGCACCGGCTTGGTGGTCTTGCGGTCCATGACCCAGCGGTGCGGGACGAACTCCAGCGCGTCGTGCGGGTCGGCGGCCGGCAGCGACTTGTCGGTGTCGACGGTGGTGGTGACGTCCCACACCGCGGCCCGGCCGCTGCGCTCACTGTCCTCGACGTCGCCGCGCACTCGCTGGGTGACGGTGATCCGCTGGTCGGGGACGGTCTTCACCTGTTCGGTGTCGAAGACGCTGCCCGTGCCGCGGTAGACGGCGGTCTGGTCGATGTTGATCGGATTCACGGCTGCCCGTGGGGCCACGTACCACGCGAGCAGGGGCGCCAGTACCAGCAAAAACGTGCCGAGTCCCAGCAGAATCAGGGAGATTGGAGAGGCTGTACGGCGCATCCGGACACTCCAGGGGCGTGAGATGACGGAGTTCGGGCCGCTCTATGGGCCGGAGACCGTAGGCGTATCGGCACGGGGTGTCAACGGGGTGCCGATGTCTTGACGGACTGTCAAGGTGATGTCGACACTGGGTCGACAGGCAGGGTGGGTACCGGGCTTGGATGCTGGGGTGGGACACCGGACCGAGCCGCTCGAGAGAGGCTGCCCCTGCGATGTCCAGACTGCTCGCCGCCGCACTGACCGTCGTGGTCGCCGCCCTGCTCGCCCTCGGTGCCGCGCTCGGCATCGTCGCGCTCCTGGAGGCGACGCCCGAGCAGCCCAACACCCCCTTGATCACCTATGAGCAGACGGATCAGGGGAGTTGACCCGTGGCCGCCCGCCCGGCAACAGTGAACGCCCGCTCGGCCTGGCATGACGTCCCGCGCCTCCAGGTCCGTCGTTTCGCGGCCATCGCCATGTCCGAGGCGCCGGCCCTCGCGGAGGAGATCCTGCGCGAGATCCGCCGCGAGTACCCCCATCTGCCGGTCGTCCTGGACGACTCCGGCGAACCGATGGCCCTGGTCGGCATCCGCCGCGCGATCGAGGTCTTCGTCCAGCACCTGGAAACGGCGGAGGGCCGCCCGACCGTCCCGCCCGGCGTCTTCCAGGAGTTCGGCAGAGGCGAGGGCCTGAACGGTCGCAGCCTCGACTCCCTCCAGGCGATCTACCGCATGGGCGTACGCCTGGCCTGGCGCCGTTTCGCCGACATCGGCCAGCGCGTGGAGATCCCGCCGCCCGCGATGTACGAGCTGGTGGACGCGGGCTACGAGTACCTGGACGGCCTGGTCGACCAGTCGGTCCGGGGCTACGCCGAGGCCGCGGCCCGCCAGGCGGGCGAGCGGTTGCGCCTCCAGCGCCGCCTGATGGAGTTACTGCTGGCCGAACGCCACCGGGGCGATCCGGCGGACGCGCTGACGGAACGCGCGGCCCGCATCGGCTGGCCCCTCCCGAAGAAGGTGGCGGTCGGCGTCCTGCTCCGCCCGGCCCGCGAGGCGGTACCCCCCGCGGTGGGCCAGGGAGTCCTCCTGGACATGGACTACGAACAGCCCCGCATGGTCGTCCCGGAACCGGACGCGGCGGGCCGCCCCGAACTCCTGCACCGGGCCCTGACCGGCTGGGCGGGCGCGATCGGCCCCCCGGTCCCCCTCGCCGACGCGGCCAAGTCCCTCCGCTGGGCCGAGGCCGCCGTACGCCTCATGGAACGCGACCTGCTCCCCGCCGGAGACGTGCTGTACTGCACCGAACACACCGAGGCCCTGGTCCTGCTCCAGCCCGAGGAACTGATCGACGACCTGGCCCGGCGCTGCCTGGCCCCCCTGCGCCACTGCGGCCCCACCCACGGCCGCCGCCTCGCCGAAACCCTGCTCGCCTGGCTGGAGACACGCGGCGGGGCCCCGGAGGTGGCCGCCCGCCTCGGCGTCCACCCCCAGACCGTCCGCTACCGCCTCCGCCAGATCCGCGAACTGTGGGGCGACGAGATCGACAACCCGGACCGCCGCTTCGAACTGGAGCTGGTGCTGCGGGCGCGGCGGTTGCGGGGCGAGCTGACGTGAGGGGCGGACCGCCGCCCCGGGGCCTCACACCCGGGCCCTTTCCCTCGCCCCCGTCCGCCGGGCCGCGGGAGCGTCCAGGTGGACCATCACCGTGGAGTGGAAGCGGTGCACGGCGTCGTCGACGCTGCGGATGAAGCTGGACTCGGCGTTGCCGCGGCTGTTCCCCATGTTCTTGAAGAGGGACAGACGGAAACCGGTGATGGCCCCACCCCCCTTCGGCAGCATGTCCGCCGGTTCGGGGCGCAGCCGCTCCAGCGTGCCCCGGGGGCCTCCCGTCCCGCCCTCCAGCAGGGTTTCGACATGCAGGTCCGCCGGTGCCTCGGCGAGACGGCGGACCAGACGCTTGACCCAGCTCAGGGGATAGCCCTGCTCGGGCGCGGGGAACTCGATCGAGGTGCGCAGCCTGCCGGTGCGCAGATCGGCGCCGATCGTGAGCAGGCCAGGTGCCTGCTCCACGCGAAGCTCCGCCTGAAGCCGGCCTTCCACACAGAGCCGGTCGGCGAGCTGCATCCGGCGGGCCTCAGGGTCGGTGCCGCGCCGGGCGCGCTGGGCGGGCAGCACCTTCTGCCCGAGTTCGCCGCCGAGCCTGAGGCACACCTGACGGACCAGCCGCTCCCAGCTCTCGACCACTTCGAGGGCGCGCGGGTCGCCCTGGCACAGGGTCTCGTCGCTGATGCCGTTACGCACCGGCACCCAGGCCGAGCCCATGTTCTGGAAACCGTGGCAACCGGAGTTCTCGTGCTGGAGATAGTGCAGCAGCTCCTGGAGCAGCCAGGTCCGCGCGGCGTTCCCGACGCCCTCGTGCCGGATCAGCATCTGCGCCTGATGGGCCACTTCTGCCCAGGACAGGTGCCACAGCGCCACCTGGTGCTTGCGCCGTCGGTCGATCCTGACGTCGACCAGGGGACTGCCCTCCAGTGCCACGTCGTTCGACAGCGTGATCACGGCCTCGTAGCCACGCCGGGCGGCGATGTCCATATAGGCCTGCACTTGGTCGGCCTTGAGGGCGTTGCCGTTGGTCTTCGTCTCGACGAGAGCCGTCCACAGCTTGCCTGCCCGCTCGATACGGATCACCCCGTCGGGGCGCCGGGGTGTGTCACCGTGCGGCAGGGAGACCTCGGTGAACGTCTCCATACGGCCCGACGGTGCCCCGAACGCGGCGGTGAGTCGTCTGCCGAACCGCGGAACCTGGGTCATCACCGACAGCAGGACCGATGTGGCGCGCATCTCCCGGTCCCGGTCGCTCTTGAGTGCGGAGACCGGAAAGAGCCTGGCGGGTTTCCAGGAGTCGTTCTCCGCGAGCGACTTCGGTGGCGTGCTGGGCGGCGCGGCCCTCTTCTTGGCGGTGCGGGGCCGGGCAGCCGGTTTGGGTGCTCCGGCCTCGTCGGCGGACCGGCGGGGAGCCGGAACGGCGTCCAGCGCGCCCGACGGATCCGGCTCCGGAGCCGTGCCTGGCGGCACTCCGACCGGCCGGCCGTTCACAGCCGGTTCCGCAGCGGCCGTGACCGCCATGTCGTCCACGACCTCGACGGCCGTCTCCGCGTCGTCGTCGACGTCCACCCCGAAGTCCGTGGCAAGGCCCGCCAGCCCCGAGTCGTACCCCTGGCCGACGGCGCGGAACTTCCATTCGTCGCCGCGCCGGTACAGCTCGCCGAAGATGATCGCGCTGACCGTTCCGGCGTCGCCGACGGTGAAGCGCAGGAGGGTTTCGCCGACCGCGTCGGAGAGGGTGACGCGGAGGTCGTCCAGCTCGCCGAAGTGGGCGCCTTCGTAGCGGCTCGCGGCCACCACCATGCGGTCGACCTCGGGTGGGACCGCGGTCAGGTCGAAACCGATCCGGTCTTCGTTCCCGTCCTCGGTGGGTGTCTTGTCCAGCAGCTGCACGCTTCCGTCGGCGGCCACCGGGTTGTTGTAGAAGTAGAAGTCGGCGTCGCTGCGGACCTTGCCGTCCTGGCCCAGCAGCAGGACGGACACATCCGCGTCGCCGTCCCCCGCCGGACTGCTCCAGCCCAGGCTCACGATCACCGAACCGGTGTTCTCGCTCAGGGCCGACAGGGCAGTGTTCGACCCCTTGGTCATTTCACGCACGAGATCCCCCCTGGATCACATCCCCCACACGCACCACGCATTGTGACGTGTCGCACACGAACACAGTAATACCGGCAGCTCGCACCCGTGTCCTTCCTGCGGAAACAGGCTGGAGGGGGAGTTCGGGACGTGCCTGACCATTGCCGGAGGAAACAGCATGTCGATAGCCTGTGTTCGTCATGCCGATCGTCTGTTGAAATTTCGAACGCAGACGCCTTAGACGCAAAGGGAAGGGGGCCGGTTGTGGGACGCCTCGTACCTGCCGTGACCCGGGCTCTCGACATTCTCGAGCTCTTCCTCGACGGAGACGGGACGCTCTCCGCCCCCGACATCGTGCGCAAGCTCCAGCTGCCGCGCACCACCGTGCACGAGCTGGTGACCACTCTCGCCGCCCGGTCGTACATCGTCCAGGTTCCCGGTCAGCCGGGACGCTACCGGCTCGGGGTGCGGCCCTACCAGCTCGGCAGCCGGTACGCCGAGCAGCTCGACCTCGCCGCCGAGGGCCAGCAGGTCGCCCGGTCCGTCGCCGAGACCTGTGACGAGACCGTGCACGTGGCGATCCTGGAGGGCACCGACGTCATCTACATCGCCAAGGTCGACTCGACGCACGCGGTGCGTATGGTGTCGGCCGCCGGCCGGCGCCTGCCCGCGCACTGCACCTCCGTCGGCAAGATGCTCCTCGCCTCCCTCCCCGAGCCGCAGCTCGCCTCCCGTGTCCCGGAGGACGGCACGCTCGTGGCCATGACGCCCAACAGCATCACCGACCCGGCCGCCCTGCGCGAGGCCCTCGACGAGATCCGGCAGCGCGGGGTCGCCGTCGAGAACCGTGAGTCCAACCCGGACGTCTCCTGCGTCGCCGCCCCGGTCCGCGACCGCACCGGGCAGGTCGTCGCCGCGCTCTCCATCTCGGTGCCGATGATCCGCTGGAGCGACGACCGCCGCGGCGAGCTGGAGCAGCTGGCCGCCAAGGGCGCCGCCGAACTGTCCGAGCGTCTCGGCCACCGGAGCGTGGGATGACCCGCCACACGAAGTACGAGGTCGCCGTACGCGCCGAGGCCACCCTCGGCGAGGGCCCCACCTGGGACGGCGAGCGGCTGCTGTGGATCGACATCCTGGGCGCCCGGCTCCACAGCTACGACCCCGTGTCCGGGCATCGCACGGTCCGCCTCCTGGACCAGCACATCGGTGCCGTCAAGCCGCGCACCGGCGGCGGACTCGTCCTCAACCTGCGGGACGGCGTGGCCCTGCTGGACCCCGACGGCTCCTTCCGCTGGCTCCACCACGAGCCCGTCCCCGGCCGCCGGGCCAACGACGCCGCCGTCGCCCCCGACGGTTCCCTGTGGGCCGGCACCATGCGCTACGACGAAGCACCGGGCGGCGGCACCCTGTCCCGTGTCACCGGTGACGGCACGCACCACACCGTCCTCGACGACGTGGCCGTCAGCAACGGCACCGGCTGGAGCCCGGACGGCCGGCTCATGTACTACGTCGACTCGCCCACCCGCCGCGTCGACGTCTTCGACCACGAGAACGGGCACATCTCCGGCCGCCGGACCCTCGTCGAGATCGAGGACGGCGCCGGTTTCCCCGACGGCCTCACGGTCGACGCCGACGGGTGTGTCTGGGTCGCGCTGTGGGACGGGGGAGCGGTCCGCCGCTACACGCCCGACGGCGAGCTGGACCGGGTGATCACCCTCCCGGCCCCGCGCGTCACCGCGTGCGCGTTCGGCGGCCCGGACCTGACCGACCTGTACATCACGACGGCCCGGGTGGGCCTGGCCGCCCCGCACCCGGTGGCCGGCTCCCTGCTGGTGGTGCCGGGCGCGGGCAAAGGCGTACGGCAGCCGTCGTTCGCGGGCTGAGCGACGGCTACTGCAGCCCCGCCTTCTTCAACTCCTCGGCGGTCAGCGGCGGTTCGGTCAACGCCGGTTTCAACGGCCCCCGCACCGCCGCCAGCAGCACAGCCGGCGTCAGCAGCACCTCCGCCCGCCGCTCCAGTGACGTCACGTCGGTGACCCGGCGGGCGATCCGGCCGTTCCCCGTGGCCGTGCGCATGAGACGCGAGACGTACGCGGCCACGAGCCGGTCCCGGGCCGTCGGGCCGGCCTCCGTCGCTCCGGGATAGAAGACGTCCTGTCCGGTGGCCAGGTCCCACGCCGCCCCCACCGGCCGGGCCACCGCCCTCTGCACCCGACGGGACAGCCCGGCCGCCCCGAACCCGTGCCGCCGTGTGAGCTCCCGCAGGATCAGCGCGCTCTGGGCGCCGACGGCCAGACCGTGCCCGTAGACCGGGTTGTACGCGGCCAAGGCGTCGCCGAGCACCGTGAAGTTCTCCGGCCAGGCCGCCGCCCGCTCGTAGAAGTACCGCCGGTTGACGGTCGTACGGGTGAAGGCGACCTCGGACAGCGGCTCGGCGCGGGCGAGCAGGTCGCCGATCAGCGGATGTCTGAGTTCCTCGCGGGCGAAGCGTACGAAGTCCTCGCCTGAGGCGTCGGCGGCGGTGGGTTCGCCGCCGCGGGTGCCGTTGAGGGTGACGATCCAGCGGCCGTCCTCGATCGGCAGCAGGAAGCCCGACCGGCCCGGTCCTGGCTCGCGGGTGTCGGGCTGGACACTGACGACGGGGAAGCCGTCGCGGGCCTGTTCGGGGGCGAGGTAGAGGCGGCTCGCGTACGCCAGGCCCGAGTCGACCTCACGGCGCTCCGGCGCCGGCAGCCCGAGGTCCGCGAGCCAGCGGGGCGTTTTGGAGGCCCGCCCGGTCGCGTCCACGACCGTCCCCGCACCGATGGTCCGTTCGCGGCCGTCGGCCTCCCGCACCCGCACCCCGGTGACGGCCTCCGCGCCGCCCACCAGCCCCAGCGCCTCCGCGCCGCCGAGCACCTCGACCCGTTCGTCCGCGAGGACCCGCGCCCGGACCGTGGCGTCCAGCAGGTCCCGGCCGGCCAGGATCACGTGGTGGGACTCGGGCCAGCGCCGGAACCAGCCGTGGGCCGAGTGGACGACCATGTCGGTGGTGACCGGCGCCCGGCGGGCCCCGGCGTCCAGGAGTGTGGCGGTGATGCCCGGCAGCAGTTCCTCCATCGCCCGGACACCGCCGGACCACAGCATGTGGGCGTGCCGGGCCTGCGGCAGCCCCTTGCGCGGGGCCGGCCCCCCGGGCAGTTCGTCGCGTTCCACCACGACCACCCGGTCGGCGAGGCCCGTCAGCGCGGCCGCCGCGAGCATGCCGGTGTGCGATCCCCCGAGGACGACGGCGACTCTGGCGGGGGAGGGGCTTTCAGTCATGCGTGGACATGCTCTCTGCCGGGACGGTCGCGCGGGCGCGTACCGCCTTGATCTCGTCGGGGCTGCGCAGGACCTCGGACACGGCCGCGATCTCCTGGAGCAGGTACGTGGTGTCGGGTTCGCCGTCGCCCTCGGTGTCCGGCGCCTGCCGCCCCGCCTCGACGGCGTCCAGGATCGTCACGGCGGCGGCGAGGGCCTGGGCCCGGCCGCGCTCGAAGCCGAGGGCGAGCGCGGTGTCGTAGGCCCGCACCCGCAGGTCCTCGTCGATGAACCGGGACAGCTGGAGCAGTGCGTCCCGGATGAAGGTCTCGCGGCGGATCAGCCGCATCTCGGCGGTGGCGCGCAGGGCGAGCGGCTCACGGCTGCCCGCGACGGTCCGCATCAGCCGGGCCAGGGCCCTGAGGTCGCGGTGGCGACGGCGGACCAGCCAGCGCTCGTGGAGGTACTGGCCGGCGTGCGGGACGATGAAGCCGATCGCGACCAGGGTGGCGGCGACGCAGGCGGCGGCCGGGGCGATGTTGGTGTTCAGCCAGTCCAGGTCGTGCCCGGTCCAGCGGGCCACGACGGCGGTGAGCTTGGCCGCGCTGAAGAGCAGGTTCGTCGCGAAGCCGACCCCGAGGAAGCGCAGTCCCCAGCGCAGCCAGGCGTCGAGGCCGGCGGTGCGGATCCAGTTCCACACCAGCCCGGACGTGATCAGGCTGGCCACGGTGTGCGCGAGCAGGTAGAGCAGGATCAGCTCGCGCATGAACGGGGTCTCGGCGTAGTAGGTGTCCAGGTCCCGGATCCGCTCCACGGGGACGTCGGCGAGGGCGAACAGCACCCACATCACGACGACCACGGCCGCGTACACCCAGATCACCCAGCGGGTCGCCCGCCGGGTCCGGGCGTGGTGCTCGGTGCGGCCGTCGCGCCAGTGCACGACCAGCAGCAGCCAGGACGCGCACAGCGCGGTGAGCAGCGAGTACACCCAGGGCGCGGCGATGTTCGGGACGCCGGTGACCCGGTTCGTCCAGGCGATGGTGCTCGGGGCCGCGAACAGGAACACCGCGCAGGCGAACAGCAGCAGGCCGCCCACGGCGCGCAGCAGCGGGTCCCGCCACAGCTTGACGATGCTGGGCAGCTTGATCGCCAGGGCCGCTCCGAGGACCAGGCCCGGCAGCCAGTACGGGATGCTCAGACCGGTGAGGGACCCGACCGTCCCCGCGGTCAGGTGGGGGTGTGTCACCGCGCTCCGCCTCCGCGGTAGCCGAGGGTTCTCTGGACCGTGCCGGGCCGGGCTCCGGAGCCGCGGCCGGAGACGAACGGCCGGAACGCCGCCGCCAGTCGGTGCCCGAAGTCGTCCGCCTCGGCCTCGTCCGCCGCCCGGGAGCCGTCGCGGGCGGCCACGGTCAGGGCGACGGAGTCCCAGCCGGGCCGTTTGGCCAACGCGTCCGCCGCGGCCGCGTGGTGGTGGGCGTGGCCCGCGTGCAGGTGCCACAACTCATGGCCCAGGATGACCAGTTGCTGCATCTCCTCGGCCCGCTCCTCGATGATGACCAGGTCGAAGTCCTCGAACTCCACCCACAGTCCGGTCACCGCGATCTCGTCGGGGAACCGCTCGAAGCGCAGGTCGACGGGCCGTCCGCCGCGCCGGACGCTCATCTCCTGGCACAGGGCCCGGCACAGCTCGGGCACGTCGGCCGGGGGGCGGGGCCGGGCCCGGACCGCGGCGGTGAGGTGGGAGACCAGATCGCGCATGGCCGAGGTCGCACGGGTGCGTCGTAGCGCCGAGGCGATCCGGGCCGCACTCCTGCGCGCACCCGCGATGTCCATCCCACCCCCTGAACTCTCCCGCCGCCACAGGACGGGCTGTTCGAGACTACGCGCCCTGTCCGATCCCGTCACGCGATCCGATTTTGCCTGCGCACCCCATTGACTAGAAAGCGCTTCCTGCCTACGGTCCCGTTCGAAGTTACGGGCGCAATTCGAGATCTCGAACAGATGGGGCAGGGAATGGGACGACCTGACCTGAGCCGCAGGCAACTTCTCACCGCAGCCGGCGGACTGGGCGTCGCCGCGAGCTTCGGCTTCGCGGCCCTCGGCACCGGCGCCGACGCACTCGCCTCCGGCGCGGACACCCGGGTGCGCTACTGGAACCTCTTCAGCGGCGGCGACGGCGCCAACATGATCGCGATGCTGGACGCCTTCCGAAAGGCCCACCCGGACATCGACGTCAAGGACTCCACCCTCCAGTGGGGCAACCCCTTCTACACCAAGCTCGCCATGGCGGCGGCGGGCAACCGCGCCCCCGACCTCGGCGTCATGCACATGGGCCGGGTCACCGGCTTCTCACCGGGCCGTCTCCTCGACCCGTGGGACCTCGACCTGCTCGCCAAGTACGGCATACACGAACAGGACTACAACCCCGCGCTGTGGAAGCGCGGCGTCATCGACGGCAAGCTCTACGCCCTCCCGCTCGACATCCACGTACAGCTCTGCTTCTACCGCAAGGACGTCCTGGGCAAGGCGGGCCTGCTCGGCGACGACGGCCGGATGGTCCCGGTCACCTCCACCGACGAGTGGTTCGACGTCCTGAAGAAGGCCAAGGCGGCCCAGAAGAAAGGGCTCCAGACGATCGGCCTGTGGACCAACGACCAGAACTTCCAGTGGTGGTTCTTCGTCGCCTTCTACACCCAGCTCGGCGGCAGGTGGTTCAACGCCGACAACACCGAGGTCCTCTTCGACCCCGACAAGGCCACCCAGGTCCTGGAGTTCCTCCGCCGCCACGTCACCGACGGGTACGTCATCCCCGGCGCCCCCACCGGCGAACAGTTCATCAACGGCGCCCCCTTCACCTGGGAGGGCAACTGGTCCGTGCCGGTCTTCTCCGGCGCGAAGCTCGACTACGGCGCGACCCCGCTGCCGCCCGTCTTCGGCAGACAGGCCACCCACGCCGAGTCGCACGCCTTCGTCCTGCCGCACCAGGCGGGCCGCGGCGGCGCCACCAACGAGGGCGCGCACCGACTCGCCGCGTACGTCGTCACGCACGCCCTCCAGTGGGCGGCCGGCGGTCACATCCCCGCGTACACGCCGACGCTGTCCACGGCCGCGTACCGGAAGCTCACCCCGCAGAACGAGTACGTGAGCGCCATGGACCACCAGGCCACCGAGCCGAAGGTGTGGTTCGCGGGCTCCACCGGCGTGCTCGCCCAGGACCTCGGCCCGGTCGTGGTCTCCTCGACGATGGGCTCCGCGAAGCCCGCGTCGGTGGCGCAGACCATGAAGAAACACCTCACCAAGCTGCTCGCCTCCAAGAACCCGATGGACGGCAGGACCGCCGCGCAGGGAGGTGCGGTCGCATGACGACCAGCGCTCACATGACGACCGGAGCCGTCGCCGCACCGGGACGCGCCAGGACCGCGACCGCGACGGCGACCGTCCGCCGCAAGCAGGGCTTCCAGCACGGGGGTTGGTTCATCGCCCCGTTCCTGGCGCTCTTCGTGCTGTTCGTGATCTGGCCGCTGCTGCGCGGCGTCTGGCTCAGTTTCACGGACGCCAACATCTCCGGCGACGACGCGAGCTTCGTCGGCCTCGACAACTACCGCGAGGCCCTGCACGACTCGGCGATGTGGGACGCGCTCGGCCACAGCGCGTACTTCACGCTGCTGGTCGTCCCGTGCATCACCGTCCTCGCCTTCCTGCTGGCGATGCTCGCCCACCACATCGAGCGCGGCAAGTGGCTGTGGCGGCTGTGCTTCTTCGTGCCGTTCCTGCTGCCCTCGACGGTCGCCGCCAACATGTTCCAGTGGCTGTTCACCCAGGGCATCGGCCTGGTCAACGAGACCTTCGGGCTCGACACGCCCTGGCTCACCGACAAGTCGTACGCGATGCTCGCCATCGTCATCGAGACCCTCTGGTGGACCGTCGGCTTCAGCTTCCTGCTCTACCTCGCCGCCCTCCAGGGCATCCCCGGCCACCTCTACGAGGCCGCGAAGCTGGACGGCGCGAACGCCTGGCACCGCATGGTCCACATCACGCTGCCGATGCTGCGCAACATCACCGGCCTGGTGATCGCGCTCCAGATCCTCGCCTCGCTGCAGCTCTTCGACCAGGCGGTCGTGATGATGGACTTCGGGCCGGGTCCCGAGGTCAGCACCCGCTCCTTCGTCCAGTACACCCTGGAACAGGGCTTCACCAGCTACCGGGTGGGCTATGCCTCCGCGATGTCCATCATCTTCTTCGTGATCATCGCAGTCGTCGCCCTGGCCCGGATGTGGCTGCTGCGCAACCGTGAGGAGAGCGGCCGATGACCACCACCGCCGTACAGACCCGCAAGCGGTCCCGCGACCGGACCCGTAAGCCCTGGACACCCAGCCAGATCGTCCTCACCCTCCTCGGGGTCGCCGTCTCCGCCGTCTTCGTCGCACCGATCGCGGCCGCGCTGTTCACCTCCCTCAAGTCCGAGGCGGAGGCGGCCGAGATCCCGCCGCACTGGCTGCCGAAGGTCTGGACGGGCCAGGCGTGGAAGGCGCTGTGGGAGACCGGCAACATCACCAACTGGTTCATCAACTCCCTGGTGGTGTCGGTCTGCGTCACCTCCGTGGTGCTGACGGTCAGCGCCCTCGCCGGATACGGCTTCGCCCGCACCGAGTTCCGCGGCAAGAACGTGCTCATGGGCATCGTCATGTCGGGCCTGATGGTCTCCCCGGCGGTCCTGGGAGTGCCCCTCTTCACGACGGTCCAGCAGATGGGGATGGTCGACACGTACTGGGGCATGATCCTTCCCCAGTGCGCGCCGGCCGCGATGGTCTACATCCTCTACAAGTTCTTCCAGGGCGTCCCGCGCGAGTTGGAGGAGGCCGCGTTCATCGACGGCGCGGGCCGCTGGCGGGTCTTCTTCACGATCGTGGTCCCACTGGCGAGGCCGTCCCTGGCGGCGGTCGGCATCTTCACCTTCATCGCCTCCTGGAACAACTTCCTGTGGCCCTACATGGTGACCAACAACCCCGACCTGATGACCATGCCGAACGGCATCGCGACCGTCATGAACTCCTACGGCATCCAGTGGGCCCAACTCATGGCCGGCGGCCTCATGGCGGGCCTCCCCCTGATCATCGTGTTCGTCTTCTTCCAACGCCAGATCGTGGCGGGGGTGGCCCATACGGGGCTGGCGGGCCAGTGACACGACCACGGCACTGCACGGCACGGCCGCTCCTACTACCTCCTCGCGTCATACGACACCTGTTGTGCGGGAGTGAACTCCACGTACAAGATCAGGGCGGCGGCGACCTGCTGCTGGCAGGACACGGGAGGTACATCGGCACCGGAGGCGAGTCGGTCTTCCGCACCCGCGGCCAGGACTGGCTGGCCTACCACTACTACGACGCAGAGGACAACGGCACACCGAAGCCGGGCCTGAACAGGCTCGGTTGGGCGCGTGACTGGCCGGTTGTCGAGCAACCCCGTTTCTGAAACTTCCTGAAAGGCATCCATGAGCACGCCCACCGCCCGCTTCACCCTCGACCCCGCCTTCACCGTCGGCGAAGTGAACCCCCGTGTCTTCGGCTCCTTCGTGGAACACCTGGGCCGCTGCGTCTACACCGGCATCTTCGAACCCGGTCACCCCTCCGCGGACGAGGACGGAATCCGCACCGACGTCCTGGACCTGGTCCGGGAACTCGGCGTCACCGCCGTCCGCTACCCCGGCGGCAACTTCGTCTCGGGCTACAAGTGGGAGGACAGCGTCGGCCCGGTGGAGGACCGCCCCCGCCGCCTCGACCTCGCCTGGCGCTCCACCGAGACCAACCGCTTCGGCCTCTCCGAGTACATCGCCTTCCTGAAGAAGGTCGGCCCCCAGGCCGAGCCGATGATGGCGATCAACCTCGGCACCCGCGGTGTCGCCGAGGCCCTCGAACTCCAGGAGTACGCCAACCACCCGGCCGGCACCGCCCTCTCCGACCTCCGCGGCGCCCACGGCGACAAGGACCCCTTCGGCATCAACCTCTGGTGCCTGGGCAACGAGATGGACGGCCCCTGGCAGACCGGCCACAAGACGGCGACGGAGTACGGCCGGATCGCCGCCGAGACGGCCCGCGCGATGCGCCAGCTCGACCCGGGCGTCGAACTCGTCGCCTGCGGCTCCTCCAGCCAGTCCATGCCCACGTTCGCCGAGTGGGAGGCGACGGTCCTCGCCGAGACGTACGACCTCGTCGACTACATCTCCCTGCACGCCTACTACCAGCCGGAGAACGGCGACCTCGACTCCTTCCTGGCCTCCGCCGTCGACATGGAGTCCTTCATCGAGAACGTGGTCGCCACCGCCGACCACGTGGGCGCGAAGCTCAAGTCCAAGAAGAAGATCAACCTCTCCTTCGACGAGTGGAACGTCTGGTACATCTCGGAGTGGCACGAGATCGAGAACTCCGGCACGCGGGACTGGGCGGAGGCCCCCCGTCTCCTGGAGAACAACTACAGCGTCCTGGACGCGGTCGTCTTCGGTTCCCTCCTCATCGCCCTGCTGCGGCACGCGGACCGCGTCACCGTCGCCTGTCTGGCCCAGCTGGTCAACGTGATCGCCCCGATCATGACCGAGCCGGGCGGCCCGGCCTGGCGTCAGACGACGTTCTTCCCGTTCGCCCAGGCCTCCAGGTACGGCCGCGGCGAGGTCCTCGACGTCCGGGTCGACTCGCCGACCTACGACACGAAGAAGTACGGCGAGACGGACCTCCTGCACGCCACCGCCGTGCGCGCCGAGGACGGGTCGGTCACCGTGTTCGCCGTCAACCGCAGCCGCAGCGAGCAGCTGCCGCTCGAAGTCGCCCTGAGCGGACTGGACTTGACGACCGTGGTCGAGCACAGCGTCCTCGCCGACGCCGACCCGGACGCCCGCAACACCCTGGACGCGCCCGACCGGGTCGCCCCGCACGCGGCCGAGGGCACCGCGCTGACGGACGGCACCCTCACCGCCGTACTGGAGCCGCTGTCCTGGAACGTGATCCGGCTCGCGTGACCGACCGGGCTACCGGCCGGGGGAGTCCACCGGTGCCACCGGCACTCCTCCGGCCGAGGCCCCCATCGCCGTCAGCCGCACCTCCCCGGGCCCCGACTCCGTCGTCCCGTCGGACAGCACCGCCAGTGCCAGGGTGTTGGTGCCCCGCGTGCGCAGGATGCCGTTCGGCAGGACGAAGGTGTGCTGCGGGCCCACGTCGTTGACGTACTGGCCCATGTTCCAGCCGTTGAGGAAGATCTGCACGCGGTAGGCGCGCTTCGGGTCGTCGTCGAGGGCGAGACCGACGGAGGCGTCGATGCCGGAGTCCACGGCGAGCCGGAACGTCGTCCGGTACCAGGTGACCCCCTGGCGCCGGTCGGCGCGCGGCAACTGCGTGTCCTCCCAGTGCTCTTCGGCGAACCCCGGCAGATGCCAGCCCTTGCGCTCCCCGTACAGCCCGCCGTTGTTGAGCGGCCCGCGCACCGGGTCGGGTGCCGTCTCGCCCTGGATGCGCCAACTCGCCTTCGGGGAACCGCCCTTGAAGGTGACCGCCGTCAAACCCCGGGCCACCTTGTGGGAGTCGGCGGATCCGCCGTCCATGTCGTGTGCCATCCGCCGGACCAGGACGGACAGGACGCGGGGCGAGTGCCCGGCGGGGGGCGGCACGTCGAAGGTGGCCGTCGCCGTCCAACTGCCCCTGCGCGCGGTGCCCTTGTCCGGCACCGGCATCCGGTGCGTGCCCAGCGGCTCGCCGTCCAGCCACGCCATCAGCAGCCCCTGCGTGCCCGTGCTGTAGGACAGCGACACCGACTCCAGCTCGTCCGCGCCCGTCAGGCGTCCCCGGTACCAGACGTCGCCGTAGTGGAAGCCGTAGTCGTCGGCGAACAGGACCGGCTGCCCCTTCGGGACCGGGGTGATGCTGTACGAGCTCGTGCGGTCGGCGGTGGTCCAGCCGGAGTCGTCGTAGTCCGGGACGGACTCGAAGTTCTCGGTACGGCGCCGCCAGCCGCCCAGCGCGGGCAGCCGCACCTCCCCCACGGCGGGGATCGGGAGCTGTCCGGGCGTGGGCGGCATGTCGGCGCGCAGGCTGCCCATCGGGGTGGCGGAGGTGCGCAGCGGGCGGCCGTTCCAGGTGATCCCGCCCATGCCGCGCGGCCCCCACACCTCCATGCCCGTGCCCTCGACGGTGTCACCGGTGAGATGGGCGGTCGCCCCGTCCAGGGTGACCCCGCGCACCAGCGACGGCCCGTACACGAGGACCGGTCCGGTCGGGGTGTCCACCGGGAACAGCCGCAGCGAGCCGGGGTCGTCGGTGAAGATCAGCAGCAGCGGGGTGTCGCTGCCGCCGCCCTCGATCCGCACCCGGGCCGGGCCGCCGACGCCCATCGGCACGGTGATCCTGAGGACGCCGAGGTCGTAGTTCCACGCGGGTTCCGCGTCGCCCCGGGTGACCAGGGGCTCCTCCGGGCACTCCAGGAGGACCTGGGCCATCTCGCCGTGCGGGGCCGTGAACACGGCGATGTCCATCCGGCCGACCTTCTGGCACATCATGGGCTGCGCGGTGGCGAACTTGAGCGTGTGCCCGCCCAACTGGAGGCCCGCGGTGAGCAGTCGGGCGTCATGGGCGGCCACGGTGAACGCCACGTCGATCCCGGCGTCCGGGATCGTGGTGGTGATCGGCGCGTCGGTGTCGTTGCGCACGACGTACACCTGGGAGCCGGTGTCCGGGTTGGTCAGGTGGTACACCTTCAGCCGCTCGTCCGCGGCCCGCACCGCGTCGGCGCGGTTCAGCTTGGCGAAGTCCGGCACGGTCCGCAGGAGATGGCCCAGCTGGTGCGCCGGGGCGAGCTTCGGCGTCTGCCGGCGGGCCTCGTCGATCGCCGCCCCGTAGTCGTACGACGTGTAGACCTGCGGGGCGGGCAGCCAGCCCCACGAGGTGCCGCCGAAGGTCATGTAGACGTTGTGCACGGTGATGCCGTTGGCGAGGTTGGTGAGCTGGAAGCGCCGCTCGTAGGCCGCGTCCCGGGTCCGCCGTGCCTCGGCGTACCCCTTGCCGTCGAACGTGGCCCCGCCCCACGAGTCGAACCAGCCGCCGCCGAACTCCGGCATGAACCCGGGTGTCGTGGGACTGGCCGTGGCCCCGCCCTTCAGCCCGCCCTCGCCGAAGTCCCCCCAGTCGGGCGGCACTTCGGACGGCACGGGGTACCCGTCGAAGCCGTAGAGCCATCCGCGCTCCTCGCCCCCGGTGTTGAAGGATCCCGGGGTCCAATACCCGTTCCTGCCCTTGTCGTTGTGGAACAGCGGGACGTCGATCCCGTCGGCGCGCACCTTCTTGTACAGGTGGGACATGTAGTCGCGGCCGAGGGGCTCGTCGACGAAGGCGTCGTACTCGTTCTCGATCTGGTAGAGCAGGACCGTGCCGGTGCCCTTGGTGAACAGGTGCCGGGCGGCGATGGCGTTGACCTCGGTCAGCCACTCGTCGACGTACGACAGATAGGCCGGGTCGGAGGTGCGGGCCCGGCCCGCGGTCGCCGTCAGCCAGCCCGGGAAGCCGCCGCCGTCGACCTCGGCGTTGATGTACGGGCCCGGGCGCAGGATCACGTACAGGCCGGTCTCGGTGGCCGTGCGCAGGAACAGGTCGAGGTCGCGGACGCCGGTGAAGTCGTACTGGCCGGGGCCGGGGGAGTGGTAGTTCCAGGCCACGTACACGCTCACCGCGTTGAAGCCGTGGGCGCGCATCTTCTGCAGGATGTCCCGCCACAGCGACGGGCTCGGCAGCCGGAAGGGGTGCATCTCACCCGACCACAGCACCAGGCGCCGGCCGTCGACCAGCAGCGAGTGCTTGTCGTGGCCGACCTTGTGGCGCGCCCGGTCGGCGGCGGGAGCGCCGGGCGCGGGCCCGGTGGGCACGCTGTGGGAGGCGTAGGCCCGGGTGGTCTCCCCACCACTGCCGCTCAGCGCGAAGCCGAGCGCCGTGGTGCCGGCGAGGGCGCTGAATGTACGTCTGCTCAGCTCCAAGGGAGCGCCTCCTGGTCGTGCCGCGCTAGCGCCAGTCCGTCCGTGGGTGTGGTTGGTGTGCCTATTGTGGCGTGGCCATTGTCTCTTCCCGAACGCCGCACAATTGTCGTATGAGGATCTCTGCACGGGCGGACTACGCGGTACGGGCAGTGCTGGAGCTTGCCGTGAGGCAGGGCACCGAGCCGGTGAAGGCCGAGGCCATCGCCGCGGTCCAGGACATTCCGCACAAGTTCCTGGAGGGGATCCTCGGCGACCTCAGGCGCGGCGGGATCGTCGACAGCAGGCGGGGCGGGGGCGGCGGTTACCGGCTCGCGCGCGAGGCCTCGGCCGTCACGGTCGCGGATGTCATCCGCGCGGTCGACGGGCCGATCGTGTCGGTGCGCGGCGAGCGGCCCACCGGTCTGGAGTACACGGGGTCCGCCCAGCCCCTGCTCCCGCTGTGGATCGCCCTGCGGGCCAACGTCCGCAAGATCCTGGAGGGCGTCACCATCGCCGACATCGCGGGCGACGCGCTCCCCGAGCCGGTGCGGCGGCTCGCGGCCGAACCGGCCGCGTGGGAGAACCCCTGATCGCTGCCGGGGCCCAACTTCTGCTGTTTACACGTGAGTTCGGCCATCGTGGGAATGGCTGGAGTTCGCTCTGGCGGTGCCACAGGGGGCTCCCTACGATTCGATCGCCGCGGCGCTTCACAGAAACCACACAGGTTCTCCACGCTTCAACTACAGCGCAGAGGAGAGACCCCCCATGGCAAGTGGACTTCTTCTGGGCGGTGCCGTCGCCGCTCTCGTGGCCGCGGCGGTGCCCGCGCACAACCCGTCCGGCGGGTTCGTCGACCCGCCCCCGGACAAGATCGTCATCGACGTCGCCACGGTGAACGGCTCCGGCTGTCCCGCGGGTACGGCGGCCGTCGCCGTCTCCGAGGACAACACCGCCTTCACGGTGACCTACAGCGACTACCTCGCCCAGGTCGGCGGCAACTCCGATCCCACGGCGTTCCGCAAGAACTGCCAGCTCAACCTGATCGTCCACGTCCCGCAGGGCTTCACGTACGCCATCGCCGAGGCGGACTACCGGGGCTTCGCCTCGCTCCAGGCCGGCGCGAGCGGCGTCCAGCGGGCCTCGTACTACTTCCAGGGCTCCTCGCAGACGGCCGCCAAGACCCACACCTTCCCCGGCGCCTACAACGACAACTGGCAGGCGACCGACACCACCGACTGGGCCCAGCTGGTCTGGGCCCCCTGCGGAGTCCAGCGCAACTTCAACATCAACACGGAGGTCCGCGTGAACGCGGGCACCTCCTCGCCGTCCAAGGTCAGCTTCATGACGATGGACTCGACCGACGGCGACATCAGCACCGTGTACCACATGGCGTGGAAGGAGTGTCCCCGCAAGTGAGGTCCTGAGCGGGGCCGCCCGCCGTCCGAGGGGCGGCGGGCGGTTCGGTTCCGGTGTCAGCTCCTCTCGACACCGAGGGTCAGGGTGCCGGAGTAACCGGCCGAGGGGCTGCTGCCGAGGGCGGTCAGCGTCAGGAGGCCGGACGCGGCGCCGCCGTCGTCGTAGATCCCGTCCTGGGCGAGCGTGGTGCGGCGGACCGTGTTGGCCGAGTACGGCGAGAGCGCGCCGACCTTGGCGGTGGTCGTCTCGTTGAAGAAGAGCTGGCCGGTGTGGAGCTCGGTGCCGCCGGTGAAGGAGCCGTCGGAGGTGAGGGTGACGCCGACGTGCACCTTCACGTGGATGTGGACGCAGCGGCCTATGTACCACCCGGGGTAGACCGTGGTGATCTTGGCGACCCCGCTGGAGTCGGTCAGGACGCCGCCGCGCAGGAAGGTGCCGCTGTCGGGCTCGTTGTGGCCGTTGTTGCCCACGTAGCCCGAGTACTCGCCGAGCGCGTCGCAGTGCCAGATCTCCACGAGGGCGTTGCTGATCGTGGCACAGGTGTCGTCGTCGACGACGGTGAGGGCGAGTTTGAGCGGGAAGCCGGTCTTGCCCTCGGTGATGTCGGCGCGGACGTACTGGCCGTCGAGGTAGTAGGGGCCTTCGGTCATCTCCTTGGTGAGGGTGCAGACCGCCGCGGCGGCCACGGGGGCGGTGTCGGGGGATGCCTGGGTGCCGGGCACGGCGGCACCCACGGCGAGCGTGACGGCCGTCGCCCCGGTGGCGACGAGGACGGTCCGTCGGCCGATGCGGTCTCTCGTGGGGGTGTCGTACAGGGGGGACTCGCTCAGGGGAGTCTCGTTCATGGGGGTGTCTGTCATGGACACGGCACCTTAGGGGCCGTTGCTGTTGATGGGCTGTCAGTTCGGCAAAGTGAGGGACCGTCAAGTTTCTTGCGAGACACGTTGCGGTGTCTCACGCGGTGGGCGCGGTACCGTAACGGGGCGTATGCCGACAAGGAGGGTAAATGGGGCTTACCGTGCGGGTCGAACGGCGCATCGCGGAGGACTTCCCCGGCCGGGAGGGCGAGGTGGTGGGTGACCTCCTCACCGAGCTGGTCAACCACCTCACCGACCGGGGCGACCAGGAGGACAAGGAACGGATCGCCGCCGCGACGCTGCTGTGCGGACAGGGCCGGGTGGACCGGCTTCTCGACGCGGTCCAGCTGGCCAAGGAGGACTGGCGGGACGTGCTGGTGGGGGCGGGGCTGGCGGATGCCGGGTGGAGGGAGCGGCTGGAGGCGGACTTCGGACCGGCGGCCTCCTCCGGCTGACCCGCGGGGGCAGGACCGTGCGGCATCCGGGCAGGGCGCCTCCTGGTCGGTGTCGTGCGGCCCCGCCGTCGCAGGTCGCAAATGCCTCGTGTACGAGTCGGCCCTCGACCTACGCTCACCACCATGACGTCACACGATGTGCCCGCAGGTTCCCGGGCCGCCTCCGGTGGTGCCGGACCGGTGATCCGGCAGGAGACCGCTGACGACCACCCGGACGTGCGCGAGGTCCATACGCGCGCGTTCGACGACGGCGAGCGGGTCCCCGGGCTCGTGGAGGCACTGCGCGCCGCGGAGGCCGCGGTGGCGCCGATGTCGTTCGTCGCCACCGTCGACGACCGGGTCGTCGGGCATGTCCTGCTGAGCGCGGCGCGGTTGGACGCGCCGCGCCGGATCGTGGACGTCCTCACCCTGTCACCGCTGGGCGTCCTCCCGGAGTTCCAGCGTCGGGGCATCGGTACCCGGCTCGTCGCGCACGCCCTCGCGGCGGCTGACAGCCAGGGTGTGCCGCTGGTGTTTCTGGAGGGCTCGCCGCACTACTACGGCGCGCGCGGCTTCGAGCGGGCCGACGCGGTGGGCTTCCGTTCGCCGTCCCTTCGGATCCCCGAACCCGCGTTCCAGGTGGCCCGGTTGTCCGCGCACGAGCCGTGGATGACGGGCACGTTCGTGTACTCGGAGGTGTTCTGGGCCTTCGACTGCGTCGGTCTGCGTGAGCCGGAGGGCGGCGCGGTCACTTCGTGAGGTGGGTGAGGAACTCGGTCCAGGGGGTGGGGGTGGTGGTGAGGTGGGGGCCCTCGGGGTTCTTGGAGTCGCGGATGTGGATGGTGGTGGGGGTGAGGGCGAGCTCTACGCAGTCGCCGTCGCCACCGCTGCTGTAGCTCGACTTGAACCAGTCCAGTTCGGTGCTGCTCATACGTCCCCTCGCATCCGCTGCAACAGGCTCACCGAGTCGTTGAGAGTGAGAGCCTGTGAGCGCATCCTGGCATATCGCCGTTGGAGGACGCTGACCTCATTCGGGTCGGAAATGAGGAGTCCGGCTCGCTGACCCTCGCAGTAGGCGAACCACTGTGTCCGCGGCGTCTCCAGCAACTGCATGGGGCCGTCCAACCCGGCGTGGTTCTCCTGCTCGGTCGGCATGATCTGGATCTCGACGTTCCGCAGCTCGGCCAACTCCAGGACGTGGTCGATGAGTTTCGCCGTGACCTCGACTCCGCCCGTATGCCGCCGGAACAGATGCTCCTCGAGAATGAAGCCGAAGGCCGTGTTCGGCCTCTCTCGCAGCAGTCGTTGACGCTCCGCCCGCGCGACCCACTGCGCCTCGATCTGGTCGTCGTCCAGCGGCGGGAGCTGGTTCGTGAACAGCTGCCGCGCATACGCCTCCGTCTGCAACAGCCCCGGGATCAGCCGGCATTCGTACGTGTACAGAGTGATCGCACCGGCCTCCAGTCCCGCCCACTGCCGAAACCACGCCGGCAACCCCGGCTGTCGAGCCAGCTTCGGAAACGACTTCCGCAACGCCCCGGTGTTCCCCGTGGCCTCCTCCCCCCGCTCCACCAGCACCAGATCCGGCATCCGGCGCCCCAGCTCCACACTCGCCACCGTGTGTTTGGAGAACCCCACGAGGTCGCCGAACTCCTCCCGGCTCAACCCCGAGTGCTCCCGCAGCGCTTGCAGCACCGCCCCGAACGTCCGCATGCTGTCCGACGACTCCGGCTCACCGCCACCATCGACCACAGTCGGTCACCTCCCGCACTCATGGTCACGGTCCGTCACGTGTACTGTCCAGTCCGTGACCGCGTACTCTGCCGCGGCGTACGCGGTGTGGACCTGGAGAAGTTCGGCCCGGGGGCGCCAGATTGGGGCCATGACAGCACCTGCCACCCCCCAACCGCCGGTCACCGTACGTATGTTCACTCAGCGACTCAGTGCGACCCCGAGAGCTGCCCGTCTCGCCCGGCATCTCGCCCTGAACCAGCTGCACGACTGGGGTATCCCGCACGACGCCCCGGCCGCCGACTCCGTCGCGGTGATCGTCGCCGAACTCGCCGCGAACGCGGTGACGCACGGTCGGGTGCCGGGGCGTGACTTCGAGTTGCGGCTCTCCCTCGTCCCCGGAAGTGTGCGCGTCGAGGTCACCGACACGCGCGCCGAGCCCGTTCCCGCCGTGCGGCCATCAGGGCCCCTGGACGACGGCGGCCGCGGTCTCCTTCTCGTCGACGCCCTCGCCGACCGCTGGGAGGTGCTGGACCGGGAGCCGCCGCCGGGCAAGACGGTCCGAGCGGAGGTGGATCTGCCGCGGTGGCGGGCGCTGGCCAGGAAGGCGGGGGCGACGGACAGCTGACGCCCCTCGTGTGCGATGCCGCGCGGCGAGCGGGGCTCAGGTGCCGGCGGTCGTGCCGGCGCCTGTCCTGGTCGAGGGTCCGCGTCACGAAGGGCGTGAGCCCGAGTTCCGTCCGCGCACCAGGGATCGGCTGCGAGCGCGGGGGATCGCGGCGGTGCGGACCGGTGCTCCTCCCCGCTGAAGTGCTCGGACGCCCGGACCCCGGGATCCCCGGGCGACCGGCCCGCTTACCTCGCGGGTAATCGCCCCCGGTTCGCCCCGCGTGCCAGGCTCGTCGGCGTACGGAGCCCTACCGACCGGGAGGACACCATGACCGCCTACGCCATAGCCCACCTGCGGGAAGCCGCGCCGCATCCCGAGATCGCCGAGTACATCGAGCGCATCACCGCCACCTTCGAACCGTACGGCGGCCGCTTCCTCGTGCATGGTGCGCAGCACGAGGTGAGGGAGGGCGGCTGGCCCGGACACGTCGTGGTGATCGGGTTTCCCGGGATCGCCGAGGCGCGGGCCTGGTGGGACTCCGCCGCGTACCAGGGGATCGCGCCACTGCGTTCGCGGCACATCGAGGGCGACATCATCCTCGTCGACGGCGTTCCCGAGGGATACGACCCGGCGGTCACCGCGAAGGCGATGCGGGACGCGCTCGCCTCCTGACAGGACTGACGCGGCACGCGGGGCGCTGCGCGGCGACCTCACCGCCGGAACGCCGAACGGAGGCCGAGGCGGGCGAGCGGTTCGGGGGAGGGGCAGCGGGCGCGGGTCGTCGGCATGGAAACGGATGGTGTGGGCATGGACCGGCCGGACACGACCCACGACCCATGACTCCGAGTTCGCCAAAGAGACCGCCGACGCCGTCCGTAAGGTGGAGGCCGGAACGGACGGCAATCCCGTCGACATCGACATCAAGTGGTGGCCAGATGACTAGCGCGAGCCCGGCGTCGTCCCGGCTGATCGCGACGGTGGACGCGCTGCGGACGGCACTGGCGGAGAGTCCGGACGTGCTGTCGTTCACGCTCGGCGGGACGATCGACGAGGAGACGGCCGCCGCCGCGGAGGCCGACGGGGTGCCGCGGGAGTTCCTGGACTTCTGCCGGGTGCTCGACGGCGCAAGCTGCGGGCCGTCCGTGCAGCTCTTCGGTCTGGACGAGGCGGAGGAGCACCAGTTCTACTGCGAGCCGGTGGTCGACTCCCCGCTGCCGCTGTCCCCCGAGAAGCTCTACTGTGTCGGGATGGCCCAGCAGGCCCCGGTCTTCCTCGACCGCGCGGGCGGCGGCGTCCTCGGAGCCCCCGAAGAAGGCGCCGACTGGGTCGACGCGGAGCGCTTCGAGCAGCTCGCGCCCAGCGTGGCGGCGTACTTCCTGGAGCGACTGGCCACGTTCGACGAGTACAAGCGGCTCGCGTCGGTCGACGACGAACTGGTGGAGTACGACGACTGGCTGAAACTGCTGCGCCGGGCCGGTCTCGCCGACTGAGCGCCGTCGTGCCAACGGCTGTTGCTGCGCGGACCATTGACGCGCAAGGGGTTCGATTCTACGGTCCCGCCCGAAGCTCTGATCGGTGATCGGCATATCGAACATCCCCCCACTCGCATCCTGCGAAGGAGCGTCACCGTGCGCCGCACCTCACTCCTGGCCGTCCCCGTGGCCTTCCTGCTGGCCCTGATCCCGGGCACGGCCTCCGCGTACCCCAACCCCGGGACCGTCACCGGCGCCACCACCGTCCACGACCCGACGATGATCCGTACCTCGGCGGGCCGCTACCTGCTGTACGGCACCGGTGGCGGCCTCGGCTACCGCATCTCCACCGACCGGATCGCGTTCACGGCCGGCAGCGACGCCTTCTCCGCCAAGCCGGGCTGGTGGTCGTCGTACGCCACCGAGGCCTGGGCGCCCGACATCTCCTACCAGGGCGGCAAGTACCTGATGTACTACGCCGTCTCGACCTTCGGCTCCAACAAGTCGGCGATAGGCCTGGCGACTTCGAGCACCGGTCTGCCCGGCTCCTGGAGCGACCAGGGCACCGTGTACACCTCCACCACCTCCAGCGACTACAACGCCATCGACCCGAACCTGTTCGTCGACGGCGACGGCAAGTGGTGGCTGTCGTTCGGCAGTTGGTGGACCGGCCTGAAGATGATCCAGATCAACCCGGCCACCGGCAAGCAGCTCTCCACCAACACCACCCGGTACTCGATCGCCTCCCGCCCCACCGGGACCAAGGCCGTCGAGGCGCCGTACATCGTGAAGCGGAACGGCTACTACTACCTCTTCGCGTCCTACGACACCTGCTGCGCCGGCACCAGTTCGACCTACAAGGTCAAGGTCGGCCGCGCCACCAGCGTCACCGGGCCGTACGTCGACAAGAACGGCGTCTCGATGATGAACAACGGCGGCACCCCGGTCCTGGAGACCCACGGCAGCATCATCGGCCCCGGCGGACAGTCCATCATGAACGACACCGACGGCGACCTGATCGTCTACCACTACTACGACGGCAACGCCAACGGCACCGCCAAGCTCGGCATCAACCTCCTGAACTGGAGCAGTGGATGGCCGGTCGCGTACTGATCAGGTGAACACGTGGACGCCGCTCAACCGGTCTGCCCCATGCCCGCCGCGTTCGGCCAGCTCTGAGCGTTGGGCCAGCCGGTGGCGGGCGCCTGGGACAGCTCCTGCGGAGCCCCGGGCGCCGGCGCGGTCATGCCCCGCACCTGCGCGGCCGTGAGCCCGCCGCGGGCCGGCACTCCCACCGGAGTCGGCCCGCTGGGCGGCGCGAAGGGCGCGGGAGCCGCAGGGGCCGGCGGAGGCGTCGGCATCTGGGCAGGGACAGGGGCAGGGGCAGGTGCAGGGGCAGGCATCGGGGCCGGCGCCGGCATCTGGGCCGGCATCGGCATCCCCGCCCCCATGGAACCCATGGAACCCATGGACCCCATGGGACCCATGGAAGCAGCCGCCCCCATGGGCGCCGCCGCGGCCACCGCCACAGGCTGGGCCACCGGCATCGGCATGCCGACGCCTCCGCCCATCCCCCCACCGCCTACGGCCATCGCCGCGAGGTCCTGCATGCCCGCCCCGTTGGTCTGGCCGACCAGCCGGTCCACTGCCGCCGTACCCGAGCTGTAGCTGGTCCCTTGAGCGAGCTCGGGCACGGCGGCTCCCCTCCTGGTCCCGTAGAGCACCTGTTCCAGGCCGGACACCAGGCGACGCACGTCCACCTGGGGGCGCACCACGAGCCGCAGGAAGCGGCTTGACGAACCGATCTTGTTGCCGCACTCGCGGACGAGGATGCGGTGCTCGGTGAGCATCCGGTCCCGGACCACGGTGCCCTCGGCACCCACGGGCAGGCGCACGAAGAGGAAGTTCCCCTGGGAGGGGTAGACGGTCAGGCCGGGCAGCGCGGAGAGCTGGCTCGCCATGTCGAGGCGGTCCCGGCGGACCTGGTGGAGGCTCTGCGCGTACTCGGCGCCGTGCTCCTTGAGCATGAACACCACGTACTCGGCGAAGGCGTTGAGGTTCCACTTCGGCAGCATCGAGCGGACCCGGCCCGCGAGGGAGGGGTTGGCGACCATGTAGCCGAAGCGGATGCCGTGCAGGCCGAAGTTCTTGCCGAGGCTGCGCAGGACGATGACGTTCGGCCGGATCATCGCCTCCTGGACGACGCTCGGTTCGGACTCCGCGTCGGCGAACTCCAGGAACGACTCGTCGATGATGATGAGGTCCAGGTCGGCCATGGCGTCCATGAACTGCACGAGCGCGTGCTTGTGGAGGAAGCCGCCGTCGGGGTTGTTCGGGTTGCAGATGACCGCGACCCGCGTGCCCCGGGTGCGTATGAACTCGGCGTACTGCGCGAGGTCCAGAGCGAATCCGCTGGACTCCTGGAGCGGGAACATGTCGACCCGCTTGCCGGTCTCCATCGGCTGGTCGGTCCAGCGGCCGAAGGTGGGAACCGGGATGGCCAGGGACTCGCGGACCAGCAGGTGGTCGATCCAGGTGATCAGTTCGGTCGAGCCGTTGCCCATCGCCACGGCCTGCGGCGGGAGTTGGAGCAGGTTGCACAGCTCGGCGGTGATCGTGTCGGCGCTGCTGGGGTAGTAGGTGATGATGTCCTTCAGCCGCGCGGCCATGGTGTCCATCATCGCCGGGGTGGGGAAGTAGGGATTGCAGGGGATACAGAAGTCCACCGGCCCCGTCCCGTCGCCGCCCTCGCGCGCCAGCGCCGCCATGGACGGGCTGTGCGCAGCCGTGCTGCGGAACAACGAGGTGACGTTGTCGGCCATCGAACCTCCGTATGGGGCGGACCCGGCGGGGACGACCGGGTCCGTCGTCATGGGGTGGCCCGCGCGGGGGAGCACGGGCCGCCCTTACATACGGACGCCTGAGTGGCGCTGTTCAACGGGTGTGAAAGAAGTGTGAGTTCGGGAACCCGGGGCCCGAATTCGTCATCTCACCAGGTCAGACGCCGAACGAGTGAATCGTCGTGGTCCGGTGTGTCTGGCCCGGACGCAGCACCGTCGAGGGGAACGACGGGTGGTTCGGCGAGTCCGGGAAGTGCTGCGTCTCCAGGCACAGGGCGTCGCCCTGGCGGTAGGTGTGACCGCCGGTGCCGGTGAGGGAGCCGTCGAGGAAGTTGCCCGAGTAGAACTGCAGACCCGGCTCGACGGTGGAGATCCTCAGGGTGCGGCCCGACGACGGGTCGCGCAGGGTCGCCACGTGCTCGGGCTCGGCCGTGACGCCCTTGTCGAGGACCCAGTTGTGGTCGTAGCCCTTGGCGAAGACCTGCTGCTCGTGACCGGCCCGGATGTCCCGGCCGATCCGCTTGCCCTCGCGGAAGTCGAAGGGGGTGCCCGCGACCTTCGCCTGCTCACCGGTGGGGATCAGACCCGAGTCGGTGGGCGTGTAGCGGGAGGCGGCGATGTGCAGCTCGTGGTCCTCGATGGTGCCGGTGCCCTCGCCGCCGAGGTTCCAGTACACGTGGTTGGTCAGGTTGACCACGGTGGCCTGGTCGGTGGTGGCCTCGTAGTCGATCCGCCAGTCGCCGTGGTGGGTGAGGGTGTACGTCACCTTCACCTCCAGGGTGCCCGGGTAGCCCATCTCGCCGTCGACGGACGTGCAGTACAGGTGCAGGCCGACGTCCGAGCCCTTGGTGAACGGCTCGACGTCCCACACCCGCTTGTCGAAGCCCTGGGTGCCGCCGTGCAGGCTGTTGACCCCGTCGTTGACGGAGAGCTGGTAGCTCTTGCCGTCCAGGGTGAACCGGCCCTCGGCGATGCGGTTGCCGTACCGACCGATCAGCGCGCCGAAGTACGGGCTGGAGGCGACGTAGTCCTCGACCCGGTCGAAGCCGAGGCAGACATTCGCGTACCGACCGTCCCGGTCGGGGACCTCCAGGGACTGCACGATCCCGCCGTACGACAGGACCTTCAGCCGTGTACCGCCGTTCTCCAGCGACCACCGGTCGACCTCGGTACCGTCGGCGAGCCTGCCGAAGAGCGTCTTCACCGGTCCTTTTCTCCTCCCATGGGAAGGGCCCCGCCTTCCGGCGGGGCCCGATCCGGTCGTGGTCTACGAACCGACCCTGCGCTTGTTCCACACGTCGAAGCCGACCGCCGCCAACAGGGCCAGACCCTTGATGACCTGCTGCCAGTCGGTGCCGACGCTGAGGAGGTTCATGCCGTTGTTCAGCACACCGAGGACGAGACCACCGATGATCGCGCCGAGGACGGTTCCCACACCGCCGCTCATGGACGCGCCACCGATGAACGACGAGGCGATGGCCTCGAGTTCGAAGTTCAGTCCCGCCTTCGGGGAGGCCGCGTTCAGGCGGGCCGCGACCACCAGACCCGCCAGGGCCGCGAGCACGCCCATGTTCAGGAAGACAAGGAAGGTGACCTTCTTGTCCTTGACGCCGGACAGCTTCGCGGCCGGCAGGTTGCCGCCGATCGCGTAGATGTGCCGGCCGAAGACGGCGTTGCGCATGACGTAGCCGTAGCCGACCACCAGCACACCGAGGACGAGCAGGATGATCGGCGCGCCCTGGTAGCTGGCGAGCAGCATCGTGACCGCGAGGACCGCGGCGGCGATCGCGACGAGCTTGAGCAGGAAGGCGTTCCTGGGCAGCACGTCCAGCGCGAACTCCTGCTGGCGCTTGCGGTCGCGGATCTCCTGGTAGACCACGAAGGCCAGCAGCGCGAAGCCCAGCAGCAGGGTGAGGTTGTGGTAGTTGGTCTCCGGGCCGACCTCGGGCAGGAAGCCGTTGCCGAGCTTCTGCAGACCGTTCGGGAACGGGCCGAGGGTCTGACCCTCCAGCAGGATCTCCGTCAGACCGCGGAAGAGCAGCATGCCCGCCAGGGTGACGATGAACGACGGTATGCCGAGATACGCGATCAGATAGCCCTGGACCGAGCCCGCGACCGCGCCCACCACCAGGGTCAGCACCAGCGCGACCGGCCAGGCCACGTCGTGCTGCACGGTCAGCACGGCCGCGAAGGCGCCCACGAACGCGGTGAGTGAACCGACCGACAGGTCGATGTGCCCCGCGATGATCACCAGCATCATGCCGATCGCGAGGATCAGGATGTAGCTGTTCTGGAGCACCAGGTTGGAGACGTTGCGCGGCAGCAGCAGGTCACCGTCGGTCCACACCGCGAACAGCGCGACGATCAGGCCGAGCGCGATCAGCATGCCGTACTGGCGCATGTTGCGGCGCAGTCCGCCCAGCATCAGCTGGAGCAGGCCCTCGCCGGAGGACGACCCCCCGCCCTTGCCGGGCGGCGCCGCGGCCGGAACCTTCGTCACATCGGTGCTCATCGCGTTACCTCTTTGTCCTTCGTCATCTGGCGCATCAGCACTTCCTGCGTGGCCTCGGCACGCGGAACCTCACCCGTGAGCCGTCCGGCGGCCATGGTGTAGATGCGGTCGCACATACCGAGCAGCTCCGGCAGCTCGGAGGAGATGAAGACGACCGCCTTGCCCTCGGCGGCCAGCTGGTCGATGACCGTGTAGATCTCGTACTTGGCGCCCACGTCGATACCGCGCGTGGGCTCGTCCAGGATCAGCACCTCGGGACCCGCGAAGATCCACTTGCTGAGGACGACCTTCTGCTGGTTGCCGCCGGACAGCCTGCCCACCGTCTCGAAGACGGTGGGCGCCTTGATGTTCATCGACTTGCGGAAGCGCTCGGCGACCTTCCGCTCCTCGTGCTCGTCGACGACACCGCGCTTCGCGACCTTGTTCAGGGCGGTCAGCGAGATGTTGCGGTTGATGTTGTCGATGAGGTTGAGACCGTAGTGCTTGCGGTCCTCGGTGACGTACGCGATGCCGTGCTCGACCGCCTCCGCGACGGACTTCGTACGGATCTCCTTGCCGTCCTTGAAGACCTGGCCGCCCGCGTGCCGGCCGTAGGTGCGCCCGAACACGCTCATCGCGAGCTCGGTGCGGCCCGCGCCCATCAGGCCCGCGATGCCGACGATCTCCCCGCGCCGCACATGGATCGACACGTCGTCGACCACCTTGCGCGTCTGGTCGATCGGGTGGTGGACGGTCCAGTTGCGGATCTCAAGGGCCGGGGCCGCGTCCGTCTCGCCCTCGTACGGCGTGCGGTCGGGGAACCGGTGATCGAGGTCGCGGCCCACCATGCCCGAGATGATCCGGTCCTCGGTGGTCTCCGGGGCCTTCACGTCGAGCGTCTCGATCGACTTCCCGTCGCGGATGATCGTCACCGAGTCGGCGACCCGGCGGATCTCGTTGAGCTTGTGGGAGATGATGATCGAGGTGATGCCCTGCTTCTTCAACTCCAGGATGAGATCCAGGAGTTTGCCGCTGTCCTCGTCGTTCAGGGCCGCGGTCGGCTCGTCGAGGATGAGCAGCTTCACCTTCTTCGAGAGCGCCTTCGCGATCTCCACCAGCTGCTGCTTGCCCACACCGATGTCGGTGATCCGGGTCTCCGGGTGGTCGGTGAGACCCACCCGGCGCAGCAGTTCGGTGGCGTGCTTGAGCGTCTCGTTCCAGTTGATGAACCCGCCGGAGGCGTGCTCGTTGCCGAGGAAGATGTTCTCCGCGATCGACAGGAACGGCACCAGGGCCAGTTCCTGATGGATGATCACGATGCCGTGCTGCTCGCTCGCGCGGATGTCCTTGAAGGAGACGACCTCTCCCTCGAACAGGATGTCGCCCTCGTACGTGCCGTGCGGATGGACGCCGGAGAGCACCTTCATCAAGGTGGACTTCCCGGCGCCGTTCTCACCGCAGATGGCATGGACCTCGCCCTGACGGACGGTCAGTGTGACGTCCGACAGCGCTTTGACGCCGGGAAAGGTCTTGACGATCGAGCGCATTTCCAGGACGGGTCCCGCCATGGTCGTGCCTTTCAATCAGGGGGATGGGCCGACAGGGAGGGGCTGACTAGTTGAGCTCGCTCGCCTTGTAGTAGCCCGTGTCGACCAGTTCCTTGGTGTAGTTGCTCTTGTCGACGCTGACCGGCTGCAGCAGGTAGGCCGGGACGACCTTGGAGCCGTTGTCGTACGTCTTGGTGTCGTTGACCTCGGGCTTCTTGCCGTTGAGGACGTCGTCCACCATGGTCGAGGCGACCTCTGCGAGCTTGCGGGTGTCCTTGTAGACGGTCTGCGTCTGCTGGCCGGCGATGATCGACTTCACCGAGGCGAGCTCGGCGTCCTGACCGGTGATGACCGGCAGCGGCTTGCTCGCGGAGCCGTAGCCGTCCGACTTCAGCGCGGCGATGATGCCGATGGAGATGCCGTCGTACGGCGACAGGACCGCGTCGACCCGGCCGCTCTTGTACGAGGAGGTGAGGACGTCCTCCATGCGGTGCTGGGCGGTGGTGCCGTCCCAGCGCAGCGTGGTGACCTGGTTGATCTTGGTCTGGCCGGACTTGACGACGAGCTTCTTGCTGTCGATGTACGGCTGCAGCACGCTCATCGCGCCGCCGAAGAAGTACTTGGTGTTGTTGTCGTCGTTGGAGCCGGCGAACAGCTCGATGTTGAAGGGGCCCTTGCCGCTCTTCAGGCCCAGCTTGTCGACGATGTAACTGGCCTGCAGCTCACCGACCTTGGTGTTGTCGAACGACGCGTAGTAGTCGACGTTCGGCGTGCCGAGGATCAGACGGTCGTAGGCGATGACCGGGATCTTGGCGTCCTTGGCCTGCTGGAGCACGTTGTTCAGCGACTTGTTGTCGATGGCCGCGACGATCAGGCCCTTGACGCCCTGCGTGATCAGGTTCTCGATCTGCGAGACCTGCTGGTCGGGGTCGTCCTCGCCGTAGACCAGCTTGGTCTTGTAGCCCTTGGCCTTGAGGTTCTTGACGACGTTGTTGCCGTCGGCGATCCAGCGCTCGGAGGACTTGGTCGGCATCGCGATGCCGATGGTGCCGCCCTTGGCGCTGCCCGTGCTCTCCTCGCTGCCGCCCTTGCTGTCCTGGCCGCAGGCGGTGAGGGTGAGGGCGAGCGAGGCGGCGCCGGCTATGGCGGTGAGTGCGGCTCGACGAGTACGCATGATCATCATCCTTGATGTCGGGAGGCCGGGTGCGGTCCGGCAGTACGGGTGCCTGGGGGCGGTGCGGGGGAGCGACCGGGAGAGGCGGGGTTGTGTCGGAGTCTGTGCGACTGCGTCGGGTTTTGTGAAGGGGCGTTGTCCGGAACGTTATGCAGGTGTTTCGAATCGCTTCAGCTCGCCCGGCAGTCGGGAGCCGAGCGGCGCCATGTCGCCGTCCGCCCCGTGTCGTTCGAGCAGATCCAGGGCAAGCCGTCCGCGCCGCACTCTCTCCTTGGCGGTGGACAGTGTGAGATCGCGCATGTGGTGCCCGTACGGGTAGATCCCCGGCGCCTTCGACAGGCCGAACTTCAGATAGAGCGGTGCGCCGCGCCGGATCAGTTCGGCGACCTCGTACATCCGCACATAGCCGCCGAGATCGTCGGGGGCCTCGATGTACATGTCCATCGGGGCGGCCGACACCCGCCGGATCTCGGTGAGGTGATCGAGCGTCAGATCGCTGGGCACGTTGATCGAGTCGCCGCCGAGGTTCTCGTACACGGCGTACGCGGCCGGGTTCACCGGCCCGATCAGCGCCGACACCTTCAGCGTGGTGTCGGCCGGGATGATCCCGGCGGCCCGCGCCCGGTGCAGCGTCCACAGCACACCCTCGTCGGCGACGAGGAGGCACTTCACACCCAGCTCGGTGGCGCGCACCGCGTCCTCGACGCAGCCGGCGACCGCGTCGTGCCCCCGGGCGCGCAGCCCGCCGCCTCTGGAGTCGGTGCGGGTGGAGCCGCCGATGTCCCAGGTGCCCCGGGGGCCGGTGAACAGGCAGAGCTCGATGTCACGCTCGGCGGTCGCCTCCACCATCTCGGTGATCTCGGCGTCGGTGAGCATCCACACGCCCGAGCCCTGGCTGATCCGGTGGATCGGCACATCGAGCCGCGAGGCCTCCTTGAGGACCACGCCGAGGGCCTCGGGGCCCTCCACGGAGGGCACTTCGGTGCGCCAGCGTCCACCACCGGGAAAGGTGTGGGGGGACGCGTCGGAGGGGTCGAGGGCGGGCGCGTTCAGGCCCAGCGCGGCGAGTGCCCGCTCGCCGGGTCGTCGGGCCGCGCTGGCGGTGGTCTCGGTCACAAGCTGTCCTTCAGGGTTCGGTATTTCGGACGACATTCGCGGCTCTGGGTGCGCAAGGCTGTGGATGTACGCCGGTACGAAGTCATCAGGTAACCCCGTACCGGCGTACGGCTCAGTGGTGTGTCATGGCCGTAGGAGGACTTTCCCGACCTTCGGATCGCCGGACCCCACCAACTCGATGGCCTGGGGGAATTCGTCCAGCGGCAACTCGTGTGTGACGAGCGGCAGCGGATTGAGCAGCCCGGCTCCGAAGACCCGCACCGTGTGCGCCCAGGCGTCCGGCGGCGCCCCGAACACGGTGTGCACCTCCAACTGCCGTACGACGAGGTCGGTCGGGTCCAGTCCGTCGGCGCCCGGGGCCGGGATGCCGGTGAGGACGAGCCGGCCACCGCGTCGGAGCAGCGAGGCGGCGGTGTTGGCGGCGGAGGCCGATCCGGCGGTCTCGATGACGACGTCGAAATCGTCCGGCAGCTCCTGGTCCCGGGTGCGGAAGTCGGTGGCGCCGAAGGTCCTCGAGAGCTCCGCACGGTCCGGGCGGGTGCCCACCACCAGCAGCTCCGCCGGGGAACCCGCCTTCAGGAGCTGGACGGCGAACATCCCGAGCGTCCCCGTGCCCACGACGGCGACCCGCTCGCCGGGCCGCGCGTTCGCCTTGAGAGCGGCGGCGGCGATGCAGGCGGCGGGTTCCAGGAGCGCGGCCGCCGTCAGGTCGGCGTCGTCCGGGAGGGCGTGCAGCAGCCGGGCCGGCAGGGTGAGCGTGGCGGCCATGGCGCCGGGCTGGGTGAAGCCCGTCTCCTCGTAGCCGGCCGTGCACAGCGTGGTCTCGCCCGCGTGGCAGCGGTCGCAGACCTGGCAGTTCCGGAAGCCCTCGCCCACCACCTTGCGGCCGAGGAGCGACACCGGAACCCCGGAGCCCACCGCCTCGACCGTGCCGGACCACTCGTGGCCGGGCGTGAGGGGGTAGCGGACGTACCCCTCGGGCCGGTTGCCCTGGTACACCTCGCGGTCGCTGCCGCAGATGCCGACGGCGTGGACGCGGACCAGCGCCTCGCCTGCGGCGGGCTCCCGAGGGGTGTGCTCGACGAGCTGGTGCTCGCCGGGCGCCTCGATGACGACCGCGGTCCTCACTTCGCGGCGCCCTTGGGCTTGCGCCGCTCCCAGCCCTCGGCCCACAGGTCGAACCGGGCCTGCTGCTGCGGGAACTCGGCGGCGGCGTCGACGTCCAGCTCGACACCGAGGCCGGGGGCGTCGGAGAGGTGGAAGTAGCCGTCCACGACCTGCGGGGCGCCCTTGACGACCTTCTTGATCTCCGCGTCGGCGAAGTCGTTGAAGTGCTCCAGGATCTTGAAGTTCGGAGCGGTGAAGCCGACCTGGAGGGAGGCGGCGGTCAGGACCGGCCCGCCCACGTTGTGGGGCGCCACCAGCATGTAGTGGGTCTCGGCGGTCGCGGCCAGCTTCCGCGTCTCCCAGATGCCGCCGATGTGGCCGACGTCGGGCTGGATGATGTCCACGGCCTGGCTCTCGAAGAGCTCGCGGAACTCGATGCGGTCATGGATCCGCTCACCCGTGGCGACCGGCATGTCCACCTTGGCGGCGACCTTCTCCAGCGCCTTCAGGTTCTCCGGCGGCACCGGCTCCTCCAGCCAGGCGGGCTTGAAGGGCGCGAGATCCTTGGCCAGGCGGACGGCCGTGGCGGGGGAGAAACGGCCGTGCATCTCCAGCATCAGCTCGGCGTCCGGCCCGATGGCGTCACGGACGGCCTCGATGAGCGAGACGGCGTACTGGCTCTGCTCGTGGTCGAGCTCGAAGTGCCCGGTGCCGAAGGGGTCGATCTTGAGCGCCTTGTAGCCGCGCTCCATGACCCCCCGGGCGGCCTTGTGGTAGGCCTCCGGCGTCCGCTCGGTGGTGTACCAGCCGTTGGCGTACGCCTTGACCTTGTCGGTGACCTTGCCGCCGAGCAGTTGCCAGACGGGCACACCCAGGGCCTTGCCCTTGATGTCCCAGCAGGCCATCTCGATCACGGCGATACCGGACATCACGATCTCGCCGGCCCGGCCGTAGTCGCCGTACTTCATACGCTTGACGAGGTCCTCGACAGCGAACGGGTCCGACCCGAGAATGTGGTTCGTCTTCGCCTCGTGCAGATAGCCGAGCAGGGCGTCGGTGTGGCCCAGCATGCGGGTCTCGCCGACTCCGGTGAGTCCCTCGTCGGTGTGCACCTGGACGTAGGTCAGGTTCCGCCATGGCGTCCCGACCACGTGCGTGCTGATTCCCGTGATGCGCACGTCAGCTACTCCCTAGACTTACTGAGCTTGTTCGAAATTTCGGCTCACGTTCGAAATGCTGGCTCGACCGTAAGGACGAGGCGGTCGGAGTGTCAATGGGTCGGGTGGTCGAACGAGTAACGGTTTCCGTGTGGCGCCCACATCGCCCCACATCGGTGGTGCGCGGCCCCGCGAAACCGCCCCCCTCCCGAACTCCCGCAGCTAGTCGCGTTACTCAACCGTAACGACACTTCCCGCTGCAGCCCTCTTGACCGCCGCGAATTGTTAGCGCTCACAATGACCTCCGCATTCATCGATCGATGCCCACCGGCATCCAGGGAGGTACGAGCGTCGTGTCGGCAGTGCTCCCAGCCGCCTTACCGGTCGAGGTCACGGGGCTGTCCGGAACCCCCGCGTGATCCGGACGGCGCGGTATCGTCCGCCCACCCCACAGGACTTGTCGGAAAACGATCGCCAAGGAGGTGCGACCGTGAACCACGTACAGCTTCGGCCGCCCACCATGGCCGACGTGGCACGCCTGGCCGGGGTGTCCCACCAGACCGTCTCCCGCGTACTGGGGGATCACCCCAATGTGCGGGACGAGACGCGTGCCAAGGTGCAGCGCGCGATCGAGGAGATGGGCTATCGCCGCAACTCCTCGGCGCGGGCCCTGGCGACCAGACGCACCCGGACCCTGGGTGTGGTCGCCTCCAACACCACCCTCTACGGACCGGCCAGCACGCTGTTCGCGCTTGAGGAGGCGGCGCGTGCCAAGGGGTACACCGTCTCGACGGTCAGTCTGCGCAGGCTCGCGGTGGAGACCCTCTCCGAGGCCCTGGACCACCTCAGCGAGGGCGGGGTGGAGGGGGTGATCGCCCTCGCTCCGCAGCGGTCGGCGGTCGAGGCCCTCGCCGAACTCCGCCGTCCCTTCCCGGTGGTGGCCGTGGGGACCGGCTCGGGCGCGGAGATCCCCAGTGTCAACGTGGACCAGTGGCTGGGCGGGCGGCTGGCCACTCGTCATCTGCTGGCCGCCGGCCACCGCACGGTCTGGCATCTCGCCGGGCCCGAGGACTGGCAGGAGGCGACCGACCGGGCCGCCGGCTGGCGAGCGACCCTCGAAGCGGCGGGCGTCGAGCCGCCGATGCCGCTGCGGGGGGACTGGAGTCCGCTGTCGGGCTATCGTGCGGGGCAGGAACTGGCCGGCTGGGTGGGCCGCGGACTGACCGCCGTCTTCGTCGCCAACGACCAGATGGCACTGGGGGTGTTGCGGGCGCTGCGTGAGGCGGGCGTACGCACTCCCCAGGACGTCGCGGTGGTCGGCTTCGACGACATCCCGGAATCGGAGTTCTTCGCTCCACCGCTCACCACCGTCCGGCAGGACTTCGCGACGGTGGGCAAGCGGAGCATCGACCTGCTGCTGGATCTCATCGAAGGCCGGGAGCCCTCCGGGACGCCCGGAGTCGCCATCGAACCCCAACTCGTCGTCCGGGCCAGCACCGCACCGGACTGACGGACACCGAGCGACAACCCATCAGCGCCAATCAGCAACATTCGCACACCAGTGTGACCGGTATTTCGAATAATGATCGACAGGCTGGACGCAGTGCGATCGGTTCTGGCTCTTCAAAGGAGAAGAAACATGCTCAACAGAAGGAACTTCCTCACTGCGGCGATCGGCGTGGCGGCGGCGGGCACCCTGGCGGCCTGTGCCAAGGAGGACGGGGACTCCAGCACCTCCTCCGGCGGCAGCAAGACGATCACCCTCGGCTTCTCCCAGGTCGGCTCCGAGAGCGGCTGGCGCAGCGCCAACACCGACTCGGTGAAGTCCGCGGCCAAGGAGGCGGGTTACAACCTGAAGTTCTCCGACGCCCAGCAGAAGCAGGAGAACCAGATCTCCGCCATCCGCAGCTACATCGCGCAGAAGGTGGACGTCATCGCCTTCTCCCCGGTCGTCGTCACCGGCTGGGACGCGGTGCTCAAGGAGGCCAAGGCCGCGAAGATCCCGGTGGTCCTCACCGACCGCTCCGTCGAGACCTCCGACCAGTCCCTGTACGTCACCCTGGTCGGCTCCGACTTCACCGACGAGGGCCGCCGCGCCGCCAGGATCCTGGAGAAGGTCCTGACGAAGGCCGGTCACAAGGGCGCCGTGAAGATCGCCCAGCTGGAGGGCACCACCGGTGCCGCCCCCGCCATCGAGCGCGCCAAGGGCTTCAAGGAGGTCATGGACGCGGACCACGCGGACGACTGGAAGATCGTCGTCAGCCAGACCGGTGACTTCACCCGCGCCGGCGGCAAGCAGGTCATGGCGGCCTTCCTGCAGTCCAACCCGGACGTCAACGTGCTCTTCGCGCACAACGACGACATGGCCATCGGCGCCATCCAGTCCATCGAGGCGGCGGGCAAGAAGCCCGGCAAGGACATCCTGATCGTCTCGATCGACGGCGTGAAGGACGGCTTCGTGGCCATGTCCGAGGGCAAGATCAACGCCATCGTCGAGTGCAACCCGCTGCTCGGCCCCCAGCTGATGGACGTCGTGAAGAAGGTCAAGAACGGCGAGAAGGTCGAGCGCTGGATCAAGACCAAGGAGGGCGACTTCATGCAGGACCAGGCCAAGGCCGCGCTCCCCACCCGCAAGTACTGAGCCGCTCGCAAGTACTGAACGACCGCAAGTACTGAGCGACCGCGCGTACTGATCCACCGCGTGTACTGATCCACCGCGGCACCGACCGACCGCACTCACCGGCAGGGAGCCTCCGGCAGGCCGAGCACACCTCGGCTCAAGGAGGCTCCCCGCGGGCCGTGAACGAGATTCGATGAGTCCATGAGGAGCGCTGCCATGGCAGAGCCGCAGCCCGTCCTGGAGATGACGGGCATAGTCAAAGAGTTTCCGGGGGTAAGGGCTCTGTCGGGCGTCGACTTCCGGCTCTTCCCCGGCGAGATCCACGCCCTGATGGGCGAGAACGGGGCAGGGAAGTCCACTCTGATCAAGGTGCTGACCGGGGTCTACTCCCTGGACGGCGGCACCATCACCCTCGACGGCAAGGCCGTGCGGATCGGCAGCCCGCTGCAGGCGCAGCAGGCCGGCATCAGCACGGTCTACCAGGAGGTCAACCTCTGCCCCAACCTGTCGGTGGCGGAGAACATCTTCATCGGACGTGAACCCACCCGCGCGGGCCGCATCCAGTGGAAGCGCATGCGCAAGGAGGCGGCGGAGCTCGTCGACCGTCTCGGCCTCGACATCGACGTCACCGCGCCGCTGTCCTCGTACCCCCTCGCGGTGCAGCAACTGGTCGCGATCGTACGGTCGGTGGGCACCGGTGACAGCGACGGCGAGGGCTCCGGCACCAAGGTCCTGGTCCTGGACGAGCCGACCTCCAGCCTTGACCGCGACGAGGTGCTCGAACTGTTCCGCCTGATGCGGCAGTTGAGGGACGAGGGGGTGGCGATCCTCTTCGTCTCCCACTTCCTCGACCAGATCTACGAGATCTGCGACCGCATGACCGTGCTGCGCAACGGCACCCTGGTCGGCGAGCACATGGTCCGCGACCTCGACCAGGTCGGGCTGATCGAGCTGATGATCGGCAAGGCCCTGGACCAGCTGGAGGAGCTCCACGACCAGCAACTCCACGCGGACGTGGGCGAGTCGCTGCTGAAGGCGGAGGGCCTCGGCAGGGCCGGCGGTATCGCCCCCTTCGACCTGGACATCAAGAAGGGCGAGGTCGTCGGCCTCGCGGGCCTGCTCGGCTCCGGCCGCACCGAACTGGCCCGGCTGCTCTTCGGCGCCGACCAGCCGGACAGCGGCACGGTGACCATCGGCGGCAAGCAGGTCTCCCTGAGCGCCCCGAACGACGCCATCGGCGCCGGGGTCGCGTTCTGCTCGGAGAACCGCAAGACCGAGGGCCTGGTCCCGGATCTGACGGTCCGTGAGAACATCATCCTCGCCCTGCAGGCGGCCCGCGGCTGGACCCGGCCCATCCCCACCGCACAGCGCGACGAACTCGTCGCCAAGTACATCAAGGCGCTGGACATCCGCCCCGCCAACCCGGAGGCCAGGGTCGGCCAGTTGAGCGGCGGAAACCAGCAGAAGGTGCTTCTCGCCCGCTGGCTGATCACCCAGCCCAAGCTGCTGATCCTGGACGAGCCGACGCGCGGCATCGACATCGGTGCCAAGACGGAGATCCAGAAGCTGGTGGTCTCCCTCTCCGAGGACGGCATGTCCGTGCTCTACATCGCGGCCGAGCTGGAGGAGGTCCTCCGCCTCAGCCACACCATCGGGGTGCTGCGCGACCGCAAGCTGGTGGCACAGCTCACCAACGGGCCCGAGATCACCCCCAGCAAGATCCTCGAGACCATCGCGAGCGGAGAACACCAGTGACCACCACCTCCCGCTGGCGAGCACTGACGCGCCACAACCTGTTCTGGCCGGTCGCGGTCCTGGTGGCCCTGCTGCTCGTCAACGTCCCCTTCACGCCCGACTTCTTCGCGATCCACATGACGAACGGCCACCTCTACGGCAGCCTCGTGTCGATCGTGCTGTTCGGCTCGCCCCTGATCCTGGTGGCGGTCGGCATGACCCTGGTCATCGCCACCGGCGGCATCGACCTCTCGGTCGGCGCCGTGGTCGCCATCACCGGGGCCCTGACCTGTTCGTACATCAGCGACCAGGCCGACCAGGGCGCCCTGTCCTCGGTGCTGCTCGCGATGGGCCTCGGCCTGATCGCGGCGGTGGTCTGCGGACTGTGGAACGGCTTCCTCGTCGCCAGGATGGGCATCCAGCCCATCATCGCGACCCTCATCATCATGGTCGCCGGCCGCGGTGTCGCCCAGCTGATCACCGACGGCCAGATCATCACCATCAACAGCGAGCCGTACAAGCTCATCGGCGGCGGCTACTGGCTGACGCTGCCCTTCTCCATCTTCGTGGTGGCCGCGGTCGTGGCCGTCACCGTCCTGCTGACCCGCCGCACGGCCCTCGGTCTGCTCGTCGAGTCGGTGGGCGGCAACGCCGAGGCCAGTCGTCTGGTGGGCATCCGGTCGATGCGCATCAAGATCATGGTGTACGTGTTCTGCGCGGTGTGCGCGGGCATCGCGGGCCTGATGATCAGCTCCAACACCTCGGCCGCGGACGGCAACAACGCCGGCCTGTGGATCGAGCTCGACGCGATCCTGGCCGTCGTCATCGGCGGCACCTCGCTGCTCGGCGGACGCTTCTCCATCGGCGGCACGGTCATCGGCGCGCTGGTCATCCAGACCCTCACGACGACGATCTACACCATCGGCGTTCCCACCCAGACCAACCTGGTCTTCAAGGCAGCCGTCGTCATCGTCGTGTGCCTGCTCCAGTCCCCGAAGTTCCGCGCCAAGGTCTTCGGCGCCCGCGCGAAGGCGACGGGCCCGGCAGCGCCCGCCGCGGTCGCCGAGTCCGCCGACCCCGCTCCCAAGATGGAGGTGTCGTGATGAGTACGACCACTGAAACTCCCGCGACACCAGGCGCGCCGGAGCGTCGTACGACGTCCAGGTCCGCCCGTCTGCTCGGCGACCGACGGCTGTCCGTCCTGGTCACGGCCGCGCTGTTCCTCGTGATGTACATCGTCGGCCTCAGCCGCTACCAGAACTACGGCTTCGGCGACTCGCAGGTGTTCCTCAACCTGTTCATCGACAACGGCTATCTGCTGGTCGCCGCCGTCGGGGCCACCTTCGTCATCATGTCCGGCGGCATCGACCTGTCGGTGGGCTCGGTGATCGGCTTCACGACGATGCTCACGGCGTGGCTGGTCCAGGACGTGGGCCTACCCCTGCTCCTGGTGATCCCGATATCCCTGGCCGTGGGAGCGTTCGGCGGCTTCCTCATGGGCTATGTGATCCACAACTTCGAGATCCAGCCGTTCATCGTGACGCTCGCCGGTCTCTTCCTCTTCCGGGGCCTGTGCCTGGTCATCAGCAAGGAGTCGATCGCCATCGACGACTCTGACGTGAGCAGCCTCGCCCAGACGCGAGTGCCGCTGGGCGTGGGGGAGTTGTCGATCGGCGCCGTCGTGGCCCTGGTCGTCCTGGCCGCGGCCTTCTACATCCTGCACTACACCCGTTTCGGACGCCGGGTCTACGCCGTCGGCGGCAATGAGCAGTCGGCCCTGCTGATGGGCCTCCCGCTGGGCGGCACGAAGATCGCGGTCTACACGATGAGCGGCTTCTGCTCCGCGCTGGCCGGCCTGCTCTTCATGCTCTACATCCAGTCCGGTGACCCCCTGCACGCCGTGGGCATGGAACTCGACGCGATCGCCGCGGTGGTCATCGGCGGCACCCTGCTGACGGGCGGATCCGGCTACGTCCTGGGCACCCTCTTCGGCGTCCTCGTCCTCGGCCTGATCAAGAGCATCATCCAGTTCGAGGGCACGCTCAGCTCCTGGTGGACGAAGATCGCCACCGGTGTGCTGCTCTGCGCGTTCATCCTGATCCAGCGCGTGATGACGGCCCGTAAGAAAACCTGAGCCGACGGGGAACCGGCGATGTCGGTTTCGATGCGATGGGAGTGGAACATCCTCGACTGCCGCACCGGAACAGCCGGTTCCCCACACAACCTTCACAGCTGTCTCTAGGAACGCCACCGGTCCGGAACTTAATCTTCCCGCGTCATGGACTTCTGCCTCCCGTGCCGACGGCACCTCAACGGCGCCCTCGCCTGCCCGGGCTGCGGCACCTCGATCGAAGAGCTACGCGCGTACGCCCCCCGCGTACCGGCCCAGGCTCAGCCGCAGGAGCCTCCAACGACCCCGGTGTACGCGGCGTACGGAGCCGAGGAGCAGTACGGCCACCCTTCCCTCGCGACGGACGCCCACGCGGGCGCGTACGCGGGCGGGACGGGTGTGTACGGCGGCCAGGGGATGGCCGGGGCGTACGGCACGGGTGCCACTTCTCAGTACGGCGGAAGTGGCGACGAGGTCACGTCGTACGACGGAGACGGGCGCGGCCCCACCTCGTACGGCCCGGCTGGTGTGGCGCACGACGCCGGCGGTCACGGTGGCATGGCGTACGGCGGCGACGGCCGTGGTGCCGCCTCCCCCGCGGGGGATCCGGCAGGTGGCCGGTCGGCGGAGTCCGGGGCGGGCTACGGCTCGACCGGGACCGACACCGGCTCGGATGCCGACGTCGAGGCCGCCGTGAGCGACGGCGTGGCCGAGGGCGCGGCGGAGCCGACCGGTGGCCGGGCCTCGCGGCGACGCGCGCGTGGCCGGAGTGCGGAGAGCGCCGAGGGCGCCACTCCCTCCGCGGAACCCGAGAACACCCACGCCGACGAGTACGACGAGGACGAGGGCGACGACCCCACCGGCGGAGCCAGTCGTCGAGACCGCAAGGCCGCGGCCCACCGCAGGCGTCGCCGCAGGACCCTGCTGATCGCCGCCGGGTTCGTGCTCGCGGCCGGCGGTCTGAGCCTCGCGGAGCTGGGCATGGACGCCCCGGGATCCTCCCCCAAGCCGGCCGCTGCGGGCGGGGATTCGGCCGAGGACGACGCCTCCCCGGAGGCGAGCGAATCGGCGTCGACGGACACCGACACCGCAGGAACCGTTCCCTCGCACTCGCCTTCCCCGTCGGCCTCCGCGTCCCCTTCGCCCTCCGCGTCCAAGAGCGAGGGCCCCGACGCGAGCAGAAGCCCCGACACCCAGTCGGCGACCGGCAAGCCCCCCGGCGCGTCGCCCCCCACCGCCACGCCCACGTCCACGAGCGGCGGCGCGGGCCCCACGGCCACCCCCACCACCGCGGCCCCGAGCCCGGACCCGTCCCCGACGGAGTGCGACCGCTTCCTGTGGTGGTGCACGTGACGCCTTCGCTCAGGTGAGGCGAAGGCATACGTGCGGACCCGTCGGCCCCTACGCGTCCCGCATCCGCCGCAGCAGGTCCCGCAGTGACTCCCGCTCGCCCTGGGACAGCCCTGCCAGCGGCTCCCGCGCGAACCGCAGCCCCTCGCGAAGGTCCCGCGCCACCCGCACGCCCTCCTGAGTCGCCGCCGCCACCTTCACTCGGCGGTCCGCGGGATCGGGCCGCCGCTCCACCAGTCCCCGCGCCTCCAGCCGGTCCACTATCCCGGTGACGTTCGACGGCTCGCACTTCAGCTTCTGGGCCAGTTTGCGCATGGGCAGCGGCTCCAGGGACAGCAGACTCAACAGCCGCGCCTGCGCCCCGGTGAGGGCGTGCTCCGCGGCCGCGTCCTCGTAGTCCGAGTAGAAGCGGGCCACCACGTCCCCGATGAGCTCCACGACTTCCATGGTGAGCGCGTCGGGCCGGGTCTTGTGAGGAGTGGGCATGCGCTCCAGGATACCCCTTTACTTGACAACCTGAAATATTCAGGAGCATGGTTGTTTAAGGCACTGAAGTAAATGGAAAGGTCGCAGGCATCATGATCAACCGCGAATGGCACCTCGTCTCCCGCCCCGTCGGCTGGCCGAAGCCCGAGGACTTCGCCCTGGTCGAAGCCGAGGTCCCGACCCCCGGTGCGGGCCAGGTACTGGTCCGCAACAAGTACCTCTCCGTCGACCCGTACATGCGCGGCCGCATGAGCGCCGCGAAGTCGTACGCCGCGCCCTTCGAGCTCGGCAAGGTCATGCAGGGCGGCGCGGTCGGCGAGGTCATGGAGTCCAACGCCGAGGGCATCGCCGTCGGTGACCACGTCCTGCACTTCTTCGGCTGGCGCGAGTACGCGGTCATGGACGCGAAGCACGCCGTCAAGGTGGACGCCGACCAGGCCCCCCTGTCGACGTACCTCGGTGTCCTCGGCATGACCGGCCTCACCGCCTACGCCGGCCTTCTGCGCACCGCCTCCTTCAAGGAGGGCGACTCGGTCTTCGTCTCCGGCGCCGCGGGTGCCGTCGGCAGCCAGGTAGGCCAGATCGCCAAGCTCAAGGGCGCCTCCCGGGTCATCGGCTCGGCCGGCTCCGACGAGAAGGTCAAGCTGCTCGTCGAGGAGTACGGCTTCGACGCGGCCTTCAACTACAAGAACGGCAAGGTCAGCGACCAGCTGCGCGAGGCCGCCCCGGACGGTGTCGACGTCTACTTCGACAACGTCGGCGGTGACCACCTGGAGGCCGCCATCGGCTCCCTCAACCAGGGCGGCCGGATCGCGGTCTGCGGCATGATCTCCGTCTACAACAACACCGAGGCCGCCCCCGGCCCGCGCAACCTCGCCCGTCTGATCCAGACCCGCGGCCGCATCGAGGGCTTCCTGGTCGGCGACCACTACGACCTCCAGCCGGAGTTCGTCTCCGAGGTCGGCCCGTGGGTGGCGTCCGGAGAGCTCAAGTACCGCGAGACGGTCGTCGAGGGCATCGAGAACAACCTGGAGGCGTTCCTCGGGGTCCTGCGCGGCGACAACACCGGAAAGATGATCGTCAAGCTCTGACCTCCGCGGCCCCCTGTGCTGGATTTCCGGCATGCGGTAACTTCTTTCCGAATCCCGCCGTCGATCGTGGGCGCGAGTCGCGGTGGACCGAGGAGGAAGACAACCGCATGCCGGAAATCCAGCAGTCCGACGTCCTGTACACCGCCGTCGCCACCGCAGAGAACGGTCGCGACGGCCGGGTCGCCACCGACGACGGCAGGCTCGACGTGGTCGTCAACCCGCCCAAGGAGATGGGCGGCAGCGGCAACGGCACCAACCCGGAACAGCTCTTCGCCGCCGGCTACAGCGCCTGCTTCCAGGGCGCCCTCGGGGTCGTCGCCCGCCAGGAGAAGGCCGACCTCTCCGGTTCGACGGTCACCGCGAAGGTGGGCATAGGCAAGAACAGCGACGGCTTCGGCCTGATCGTCGAGATCTCGGCGACCGTCCCGAACGTCGACCCGCAGACCGCCCGGGCCCTGCTTGAGAAGGCCCACCAGGTCTGCCCGTACTCGAAGGCGACCCGCGGGAACATCTCCGTGACACTCACCTGACGGAGCTCACCGGTCGTACACGGCGGAGGCGGCACCCCTGGACGTGGGGTGCCGCCTCCGCTCTGCCGTACGGCTCACACGGACAGAGCCGCCTGGTGTACGGCTCTCACGAACCGCTCGTTCTCCGGCGCCGCCCCTCCCGGGAACGCCATCCGGCGGCGGGTGTAGCCGTAGGCGAGGCCGCTGCGAGGGTCGGCGAAGGCCTGGGAGCCGCCCGCTCCGCTGTGGCCGAAGGAACCGGCGCCCAGGAACGGGTGCCACATGTCGGCGGTGGCCTGGAAGCCCAGGCCGTAGGACTTGTGGGCGCGGGCCACCAGGTCGTAGCCGACGGAGTGGATCTGGCCCACCTCCGCGATCGTGTCCGGCTTCAACAGGGGCGGCCGGTCGGCCACTTCGCTGATCGCCGCCGCGTACATCCCGGCCAGGCCCCGCGCGGCCGCCACGCCACCCGCCGACGCCGGCCCTTTCGCGCGTACGGCACGGGAGTTGGCATAGCCCACCAGGTCACCCGGGTCCGGCACCTGCTGGTTGAAGGCGATCGCGGCCAGGGTGTGCGGGCCCGTCGGTGTCGCGTCAAGGAGGGCCTGCTGCGTGGCCGTCGGCACCATCGGCTGCACCGAGCGGTAACGGGGCTCCAGGGCCTCGGGCAGCCCCAGATGGAAGTCCAGCCCGTACGGGGCCCGGATCCGCTCCTCGTACACCTCCTGGAGCGTCCGGCCCGTCGCCCGCCGTACGATCTCGCCGGTGAGCGCGCCGATCACGAGCGCGTGGTAGCCGAAGGCCGTGCCGGGGCGCCAGAACGGCTTCTGGTCCGCGAGCCGTTCCGCCACCGCCCGGTCGTCCGACAGCTCCTGTGCCGTGAAACCGGCATCGAGGCTGACCACCCCGGCCCGGTGCGCCAGCAGATCCCGCAGGGTCAGCTGCCCCTTGCCCTCGGCGCCGAACTCCGGCCAGTAGTAGGTCACTTTGCGGTCCAGTTCCAGCGTGCCCTCCTGGACGAGGAGCGCCACCACCAGGTGCGCGGCCCCCTTGGTCGACGAGAACACGCCGTACAGGGAGTCCGGTCCGGCACTCTCGCCGGCCCACAGGTCGACGACCCGCCTGCCGTGCACGTACGCGCTCAACTGCCCCTCGTAGTCCGGCCGTTCGCCCGCCACGAAAGCGGCGAACTCCTCACGCACCACCTCGAAGCCGTCCGCGACGGTGCCGTGGATCTCCTGCGTCATCCGCTCTCCTCAACCTCAGCCGCTGCTCGCGTGCGCCTTGGTGAACAACGCCCGTCCGACAGTACGGCGAGAGGTGCTTGTTCGACTCAACCGCACCAAGAGGGGGTCGCCCGCAGGTCACCCGATAGGGTGCGGGACATGCGTGATCTCGGGGCGGGCTTCCACTATCTCCTGAAGGGCCAGCGGTGGGTGGCCCGGCACGGCAAGCAGTACGGCTTCGGACTGATCCCGGGCCTGATCACCCTGGTGCTGTATGTGGCGGCACTGGTCGCCCTGGGCACCTGGGGCGAGGACTTCGTGTCCTGGGCGACGCCGTTCGCCGACGACTGGTCTGGCCCGTGGCAGGGCCTGTTCCGGGGCTTCCTCACGGCGGTCCTGTTCGCGCTGGCCCTCCTCCTCGCGGTCCTGACCTTCACGGCGGTCACCCTCCTGATAGGCCAGCCCTTCTACGAGAACCTCTCCGAGAAGGTCGACCGGGACGTGTCCCCGGACGGCACGGCCCCCGAGTCCGGTCTGCCACTGTGGCGCGAGCTGTGGATCTCGGCGAGGGACAGCCTCCGTATCGTCGTCCGGGCCCTGCTGTGGGCGGTCCTGCTCTTCGCCCTGGGCTTCGTTCCGGTCGTCGGCCAGACGGTCGTCCCGGTCATCGGCTTCTTCGTCACGGGTTTCTTCCTCACGGAGGAGCTCACCGCGGTCGCGTTGCAACGCCGAGGCGTCGACCTCCGGGCCCGCCTCACCCTCCTCCGCTCCCGCAAGACCCTCATCTGGGGCTTCGGCACCCCCCTCGCCCTGGCCTTCGTGGTCCCCTTCGTCGCGGTGTTCCTGATGCCGGGCGCGGTGGCGGGGGCGACGCTGATGGCGCGGGAACTGCTGGGGGAGGAGACCCGGGACGGGGACGACGAGTCCGACGACGACTCCGACGAGTGGACCCTGTCCGGCGAGCCCGGAAGCTGAGACGACGGAAGCGGGCACCGTCGTTCAGCCCGTCCGGCGTGTGAGGACGAGGCCCCTTCCACCGCCCGAAAGCCCTACGCCCCTGCCGCCACCGAAATGATCGCCCGCACCTGCGCGATGATGTCCAGCCGGTTGCGGACGAACCCCGGATCGGTCACCGTCCCCGTCGCCGGATCCGTGTTCCCCGCCCCGAACTCCAGCACCGGCGTGTGCACATGGCCGCCCGGCAGTACGTCGTGCAGCCCCAGCCGGTCCCGCAGCAGCGTGGCCCGGTAGGCGATCTCGTTGGAGAGGTAGTCCCCGCCACCCCCGGCCCGTGCCGTGGACCCCGGGCTCGGCCCGTCCGGACGGACGACCGGCTGTGTCTCTCCCGCCGGGATCTCGGTCACGCTCGTGTGGTCGTAGACCGGAAAGCGCCCGGTGTCCGCGTCCACGATCGCCTTGTACGGCAGCGTCGTGGTCGTCCACTGCGGCTGCGAGCCCGGATCGGCGACCGGAATCGTGCCCGTCACCCCGACGGTGTCGTTGTCCGCGAACCCGCCCCGCCAGGCGCCGTTGGTCCGCTCGACGTCGAACCGCCCCACCCGCCCCTGACTCACGGTCGTGAAGAGATCCACCCGCTTCAGATACGGCCGCAGCGCCCGCTCCACGGTCTGGTCCGTGAAGTCCTGCCACCGCACCGGGAACACGACGGTCTCCACCCGGGCCGGCCCGTCCGCCGTCTCGATCACCGTCCCGTCGAGCGCGAGCGCACTCGCCCCGGAGGGATTCGAGATCCGTATGTCACGGTCCAGCGTGAACGGATCGAACCCGGTGACGAGCACCCGCTTCAGCCGCTCACCGGCCGGATACCGCACGGCGGTCTGCCCCCGCGAGGTCTGCTCCAACTCATCCAGCAGAGCCGCGCGTTGCGCGTCCGACAGCCCGAACGACGGCTCCCAGGTCCGCACTTCGCGCGTCATCGCCAACCGCGCCCAGTACAGGGGCCGGTCGTCGTCCCGGCTCAGGTCCCCACCGGCCGGACCCCGCCCCTGCGCCCGGTCCACGGCCCGCTTCCACAGCGCGGACCCCTGCCGTACGACGACCTTCCGCGCCTGCGCGTAGGAACGCGCCGCCCCGAGCGCCCGGTTGAAGCGCGGCGGCACGGTGTCGAATCCGGACCGTTCGAGGATCTCCCGCGGCACGGCCTGGTCGAGCCGCCGCTCCTCCACCGTGGGCGAGGGCGCGGTCGCGGCCGCCGCCGGGCCCGCGGGGGCCACCGGCCCCGCCAGCAGGGCCAGTCCGAGGATGCCGATCCGAACGCGTAGGGATGTCAAGGGAGTTCAGGTCCTTCCGTCGCTGTGGGGCGCGAGTGGTGCCGGACGACGGCAGTATCGCGTGAGGGAAGTGGTCTACGCCATGGGGAGCGAGGTGCGGGGAATCCGCCCCGCCGCCTCCCGCAGCGCTTCCACGAACACCTCCACGGCCGGCGCGACCGACCGTCCCCGCGGTGTCGCCGCGTACACCGCCCGCGCCGGAGCGCCCTCGTCGAGCACCGGGAGCAGCACGACGTCCGGCCGTACGGACTCCGCGGCGAGCGCCGGGACCAGCGCCACCCCGAGCCCGGCGGCGACGTACCCCTGCTTGGCGGTCCACTCGCCGACGACATGCGCGATCCGCGGCCGGAAGCCCTGCCGCAGGGCCGCGTCGAGAAGCGTCCCCTCGGGCCGCGGGCTCCCGGAGATCCAGTCGGCGTCCGCGAGCCGCCCGAGCCGCACCGGCCCACCGCCCTCGGCCACCAGCGGATGCCCGGCCGGGACGGCGACGTACAGCGACTCGTCGAGCAGATGGCTCAGTTCGTACGCCGACAGCGGCGCCCCGCCGGTCGTGGAGACCACCGCGAGATCCAGCCGCCCCTCGGAGAGCCGGTCCAGCAACGACGGCGTCAGCCCCTCCTCGCGGGAGACCCGCACGCCCGGACGGCGGGTACGGAAGGCGCCGAGGGCGTGCGGGACCAGGGCCGCGTCCGCCGTCGGGAACGCCCCGAACCGCAGCCGCCCGCCCGCCCCTTCACGCAGCGCCGCCAGCTCGCGCGCGACCCCGTGCAGCGCCCCGGTGACGGTCTGCGCGTACGGCACGAGCACCCGCCCCGCCGCCGTCAGCCGGACCCCCCTCGGCAGCCGGTCGAACAGCGGCCCCCCGCCCAACGCCGCCTCCAGAGCGGCGATCTGCCGGGACACCGCCGACTGCGTCCAGCCCAGCGTGCGTGCGGCCACGGTGAACGACTCGTGCCGGGCGACCTCCAGGAAGACCCGCAGCCACACGGTGGCGAGGTCGGGAGGGAGATCCTTGCGATGCGGGTTCGGCATGGCAGCCATGCTGGACATTCGCTTGTCGCATCGCAAGGGCGGACCTAGCGTCGACGGCATGCAGATCACCCTGGACAACCCCGCCGGTGCGCCCCAGCCCCTGAGCCCCTACTACTCCCAGGTCGCCCGCGTCGAACAGGCCGACGGCAGCGCCCTGTTGTTCGTCTCCGGGCAGATCGCCGAGGGCGCCACGCTCGCCGAACAGTCCCGGGGCGTCTTCGAGACCCTCGCCGCGCTGCTGGAGGCACACGGGGCGAGCCTGTCCGACGTGATCAACATCCGCACCTATCTCACCGACATCTCCGAACTGGAGGAATACGGCGCGGTACGACGGGAGTTCCTCACCGGCACCCCGCCCACCAGCATGACCTTCGAGGTGCCCCGGCTCTTCCGGCCCGAGGCGCGGATCGAGATCGAAGTCGTGGCGGCGGTGCCGGCGGGCGGGTGATACTGCCGCCCATGAAGGCAGCCAACCTGGGCGTTCTCTTCCTGATCGAGCTCGGCGCCCTGGCGGGTGCCGCCTACTGGGGGTTCACCCGGGACATCGGCGCACCCTGGCTGCTCGGTCTCGCCGCACCCGCCGTACTCGTCGCCCTGTGGGCGCTGTTCGGCTCGCCGCGCGCGAAGTACAAGGTGAGCGGGGCCGGTCGCGTCGGCTTCGAGCTGCTCTGGTTCGGGGCGGGCGTCGTCGCCCTGTTCGCCGCCGGGGCCCACCTCTGGGCGTTCGCCCTCGCCGTCGTCTGTCTGCTCAGCAAGACACTCGCCGCCGTCTGGAGCCAGTGACCCTCACTCCACCGTCTCGCCCAGCAGTCGCAGGAAGTCCCGGAACGCGCCCGGCATGTCCACCGACTCCGGGTCGAGCAGCCACTGGTACTGGAGTCCGTCCATGACCGCGACCAGCAGCGGCGCGGTGCGTTCCGGGCTCAGCCCGTTGGGGAGGCGGTCGCCGTACTCCGTGCGGAGGGCCGCCGCCATCGACGCGCGTACCCGGCTGTAGCGGTCGGTGAAGTACTCCCGTGCCGGATGTCCCTCCGTGACGCTCTCGCCGAGCAGCGCCGAGAAGGTCTGGATGATGGCGGGCCGCATCGCGTTGTACTCGACGAGAGAGGCGAGCAGGTCGACACGCCAGCTGCCGTTCGGCACCGCGTCCCACCTGTCCCGCTCCTCCAGGACCGCGACCAGCAGCGCGTCCTTCGTCGGGAAGTGGTGCAGCAGCCCCTGCTGGGTCAGTCCGACGCGCTCGGCCACCGCGGCGAGACTCGCGCCCCGGTAACCGCGCTCGGCGATGACCTCCAGGGCCGCCCGGATGATCTCGGCCCGGCGTTCCCCGCTTCTGGTCCTGGCGCTCATGGCGTCACCGTACGACATGCCACCCCCCTCGTTGTAACGGCGAGATAACCAAACCTACCGTTCGCCAGGTAATCGGGGCACGATGTGAGGACCGCACGGACTTCAACGAGGAGGCACTGCCATGGCGGCATCCGAGGGACCCGAGGGCACCATCCCCGCCGACCAGGCCCGTGAGGCGGCCGTCGAGGCGGCACTCGCCGCGCTCGACCTCGACGCCAAGGCGGCGCTCCTGGCCGGCCAGGACATGTGGACCCTGCCCGCGCTCCCCGAGATCGGCCTCGCCTCCCTCGTCATGTCCGACGGCCCGATCGGCGTCCGGGGCGTGCGCTGGAGCGCCGACGACCCGTCGATCGCCCTGCCCTCCCCGACCGCGCTGGCCGCCACCTGGGACCCGGAACTCGCCCGCCGCGCAGGCGTGCTGCTCGCCCAGGAGGCCCGCCGCAAGGGCGTCCACGTCCTGCTCGCCCCCACCGTCAACCTCCACCGCTCCCCGCTCGGCGGCCGGCACTTCGAGGCATACAGCGAGGACCCGTACCTGACGGGGCGGATCGGCGCCGGGTACGTCACCGGCGTCCAGGAGGGCGGCGTCGGCACCACCGTCAAGCACTTCGTCGCCAACGACGCCGAGACCGACCGCTTCACGGTGAACAACCTGGTCTCCGAACGCGCCCTGCGCGAGCTCTACTTGGCGCCCTTCGAGCACATCGTCGAGAACGCCCACCCGTGGGGCATCATGACCGCCTACAACACGGTCAACGGCACGACGATGACCGAGCACCACCACCTCGTCAACGAAGTCCTGCGCGGGGAATGGGGCTTCGACGGCTACAACGTCTCCGACTGGATGGCCGCCCGCTCCACCAAGGCCGCCATCGAGGGCGGCCTCGACGTCGCCATGCCCGGCCCGACGACCGTCTACGGCGAAGCCCTCGCCCGGGCGGTGCGGGACGGCGAGGTCCAGGAGAGCGCGGTCGACACCGCCGTACGCAATGTGCTGCGGCTCGCCGCCCGCGTCGGCATCCTGGACGGCGCCGAACCCGTCGTCACCGACCTCCCGGACACCGTCGACGGCGCCGAACTGGCCCGCGAGATCGCCCGCCGCGCCTTCGTCCTGGTCCGCAACCAGGGGGCGTTGCCGCTGAAGTCCGGCACGGTCGCCCTCATCGGCGCCGCCGCCCGGGACGCCCGGGTCCTCGGCGGCGGCTCCGCCACCGTCTTCCCGGACCGTGTCGTCTCCCCGCTCGACGGTCTCACCGCCGCCCTCCCCGAGGGCACCCTCACCTACGCCCTGGGCGCCGACCCCAACACCGAACTCGCCGTCGCCGACAAGGGGTTCAGCCTCACGGCGGTCTGTCGCGACCCGGCCGGAGACGTCATCGGCACGGCCTCCGCCCCCAACGGCCACATCCAGTGGATGGGTTCGGACCTGCCCGAAGGCGTCACCCACGACCGTCTGCACACCGTCGAGCTGACCGGCACCTTCACCCCGCGCGAGAGCGGCGCCCACACCTTCGGCATCAAGGGACTCGGCGCCTTCAAGCTGGTCGTCGACGGCACGACGTACTACGACGACGTCCAGCGCACCGACAGCGACGACCCCTTCATCACCTTCTTCGGCGCCCCCGAGCCCCGCGCCCGGGTCGAACTGACCGCGGGCGAGCCGGTCGACGTCTCCCTGACCTACGTCGTCGTCCTCCCCGAGGACATCCCGATGAAGGTCATCGCCTTCACCCTCGCCCACCAGGACCCCCAGCGCGACCCCGACGAACTGATCGCCGAGGCCGTCGAGGCCGCCCGCGCCGCCGACACCGCCGTCGTCGTGGTCGCCACCACCGAGCGCGTCGAGTCCGAGGGCTACGACCGCCGGGACCTGACCCTCCCCGGCCGGCAGGACGAGCTGGTCCGCGCGGTCGCCGCCGCCAACCCGAACACCGTCGTGATCGTCAACTCCGGCTCCCCGGTGGAGCTGCCCTGGCGCGAGGACGTCGCCGCCGTCCTGCTCGGCTGGTTCCCCGGCCAGGAGGGCGGCGCGGCCCTCGCCGACGTCCTGACCGGCGCCCACGAGCCCGGCGGCCGCCTCCCCACCACCTGGGGCACCCTGGCCGACGCCCCGGTCACCAGGGTCACTCCGCGGGACGGCGAACTCCCTTACGACGAGGGCGTGTTCATCGGGTACACGGCCTGGGAGAAGGAGGGCCGCACCCCGGCCTACCCCTTCGGACACGGCCTCGGCTACACCGACTGGACCTACGAGTCCGTCGAGGTCCGCGGCGCCACCGCCCGGGTCCGGCTGCGCAACTCCGGTGCCCGCCCGGGTCGCGAGGTCGTCCAGGTCTACCTGGCGCCCGCCGAAGCCGACGCCGAGCGTCCGGCCCGCCGGCTCGCCGGATTCGCGGCGGCCGAGGCCGGCCCCGGCGAGAGCACCGAGGTCACCGTGGAGATCCCGCGCCGGGCCTTCGAGATCTGGGACGAGAAGACCTCATCGTGGGCGTATGTGAAGGGTTCGTACGAAATCCAGGTGGGGCGCTCGATCGGGGACCGCAGGGTCACCGCGAGGATTAACGTCTGATCGTAGGGGGCACTGCTCTCACACAAGCAGCCCCGGCCCGGGACCTGACCCCTGGGCCGGGGCTCGTTCGTGCTCAGCGCGCGCCGAAGCCGTACACCGTCTGCGACCGGTACACCTCGCCCGGCCGCAGCACCGTGCTCGGGAACTCCGGGCGGTTCGGCGAGTCGGGGAAGTGCTGGGTCTCCAGCGCGATGGCGTCGCCGGGCGCGAAGGGCTCGGTGAGGTGGTCGGCGGTGTAGAGCTGGAGCCCCGGCTCGGTGGTCGCCACCGTCAGCAGCCGCCCGGACGCGGGGTCGTACAACTCGGCGACCTCGACGGCCTGTTCGGTGATCCCCTTGTCGAGCACGAAGTTGTGGTCGTAGCCCGCGCCGACCTTGCGCGCCTGACGGAAGTCGAACCGGGTGCCCGCGACCTCCTCGACCCCCGTCGGGATCAGATCCGCGTCGACCGGGGTGAACCGCGAGGCGTCGATCCGCAGTTCATGTCCGCCCGCGTTCCCGGAACCGGCCAGGTTGAAGTAACTGTGGTTGGTCAGGTTCACGATGGTCGGCGCGTCGGTGACCGCCTCGTACGCGATCCGCAGCGCCCCCGACTCGTCCAGGCTGTACGTCCCCGAGACCTCCAGGCGCCCCGGGAAGCCCTCCTCGCCGTGCGGGCTGATCCGGCTCAGCCGCACCCCGTGCGCACCGGCGGGCTCCATGTCCCACACCCGCTTGTCGAAGCCGTGCTCACCGCCGTGCAGCGAGTTGGGCGCGTTGTTGGGCGCGAGCGCGTACGTCGCCCCGTCCAGCTCGAAGCGGCCGCCCGCGATCCGGTTCGCGTACCGCCCGACGAGGGCACCGAGATACGGACCGGAGTGCTCCAGATACCCCTCAAGGCCGGCGAAGCCCAGCACCACGTCCGCCGTCCGCCCGTCCCGGTCCGGCACCTCGACCGACTGCACGATCCCGCCGTACGACAGGATCCGCACGCGGACGCCCGCGCGCTCCAGGGTCCAGCGGTGCACCGGGGTGCCGTCGGAAAGCGTGGCGAAGAGTTCGTTCATGTACGGAACTTTAGGACACGGACCTGACCTTGCGGTATGCGATCTCCGCCAGCCGCGCCTGTCCGTTCACACTCGGATGGAACCAGTCCCAGTGACTGAGCTGGTCGGTACCGAACCGGTAGTCGTACACCGCGCCCCCGTCGTACCGGCACCGCTCGTCCCTGGCGCACACCTGCCTCAGCACGGCGTTGTAGGACTCCACCCGCTCCTGCACGGTGTCCCGCCGCTCGGTCGCCGCCGCGTCCAGGGCGTCCGCGTCGGCCAGCATCGACGGGCACACGCCCAGCTTCCACACCTGCTTGCCCAGCGGATTGCTGCGGCCCTGGGACCACAGCCGCTTGAGGTTCGGCACGCTCGCCACGTACACCTGCGCCTTGGGTGCCTGCTTGCGCAGCACGCCGAGCGCGTCCTCGAAACCGGCGCGGAAGTCGGACACCGACGTCATCGCCGCCGTGGAGTCCCGGCAGGCGTCGTTGGCGCCCACCATCACGGTGACCAGCGCCGGTGTGCGCGAGGCCGCCTGTGCCATCTGCGTGGGCAGGTCGGCCATCCGCGCCCCGGACACCGCGTAGTTCCAGCTGCGCCCTGCCGCCTTCGCCCTCCCCAGCAGCCGCACGGCCAGGGAGTCGACCTGGGTACTGCTCCCGGTGGCCCAGGACACGTCGGGGCAGTCCTTCAGGATCCCGCAGGCGTCGAAGCCGCGGGTGATGGAGTCGCCGACGGCGGCGATCGAGGCCGGGCTGCTGTCCCACGCCGGCGTCGGCTTCGGCGAGGACCTGGGCTTCTGGGTGGGAGCCGCCGAGTCACCGCCCACGGCGTCACAGCCGGCGACGCCCACAAGAGCCGCCGTCAGGACGGCGACGACGGCCCGCGAGCGGTGGCCCTGCTTCCGCATCCGTGGTGTTCCCCTCATGAAATGGTGGTCCTCTCATCACAACGCACGGGAGTTCCCGGGGGTCGCGAGGGAACGATCGACACCCGTACTAGCGTCCTGCCGGGTGAATGGCGGGCGTTTCCGGGCACCGGGACCGACGGTACGTCACACTCCTTGCGCCGCCGCACGGTAGCCTCGCCATCAACGTGGCCGGTCGGCATCGCCGCCATGCCGGCCGGCAAGACCTGTCCCGCTCAGCCCGGAGGTCCCGGTGACGACACGTGGAGTTCTGTACGTGCACTCCGCGCCGCGCGCGCTGTGCCCGCACGTCGAGTGGGCCGTCGCCGGGGTGCTCGGCACGCGCGTCAACCTCGACTGGATCCGGCAGCCGGCCGCGCCGGGCACCTGGCGCTCGGAGTTCTCCTGGAAGGGCGAGGTGGGCACGGCGTCCAAGCTCGCCTCCGCCCTCAGAGGCTGGCACCTGCTGCGCTTCGAGGTCACGGCCGAGCCCTGCCCCACCGCGGAGGGCGAACGCTACAGCTGCACGCCGGAACTCGGCATCTTCCACGCCGTCACCGGCATCCACGGCGACATCCTGATCCCGGAGGACCGCCTGCGCGCGGCCCTGACCCGCTCCCAGCGCGGCGAGACGGACCTGGAGGCCGAGCTGGCCAAGCTCCTCGGCAAGCCCTGGGACGACGAGTTGGAGCCGTTCCGGTACGCGGGCGAGGGCGCCCCGGTCCGCTGGCTGCACCAGGTGGTGTGAGTCCGCCTGGACGCGCCGTACACGTGAAGGGCCCCCACCGACCGGTGGGGGCCCTTCCGTTGCGTACAGACGGTTCTCAGACCGTACGGAACGCCAGTACGACATTGTGCCCGCCGAACCCGAACGAGTCGTTCAGCGCGGCGATACGGCCCTCCACGGGCAGCTTGCGCGCCTCGCCGCGGACGACGTCGGCGTTGGCCTCCGCCTCCGGGTCGAGGTTCTCGACGTTGATGGTCGGCGGAGCCACCCGGTGGTAGAGGGCGAGGACGGTCGCGACCGTCTCCACGCCGCCCGCGCCACCGAGCAGGTGACCGGTCATCGACTTGGTGGCGGACACCGCGATGTGGTCGGCGTCGTCGCCGAACACCTTGCGCAGCGCCTTGAGCTCGGCGATGTCACCGGCCGGGGTCGACGTGGCGTGCGCGTTGACGTGCACGATCTCCGCCGGGTTCAGGTCGGTGTTGTCGAGCAGGTGCTGCAGGGCGTGCGAGATGCCGCGGCCCTCGGGCTCCGGCTGCACGATGTCGTGCGCGTCGGCGGAGATGCCCTGCCCGACGGCCTCGGCGTACACCCGCGCACCGCGCTTGGCGGCGTGCTCGGCGGACTCCAGGACGACGACACCGGCACCCTCGCCGAGGACGAAGCCGTCACGAGCCACGTCGTAGGGACGCGAGGCACCCTCGGGGTTCTCGTTGTTCTTGGACATCGCCATCATGTTGCCGAACGCGGCGATGGGCAGCGGGTGGATCGCCGCCTCGGTGCCACCGGCGACGACGACGTCGGCGCGGCCGGTACGGATCATCTCGATGGCGTAGCCGATGGCCTCGGCGCCCGACGCGCAGGCGGAGACCGGGGTGTGCACACCCGCGCGGGCGCCGACGAGCAGACCCACGTTGGCGGACGGGCCGTTGGGCATCAGCATGGGCACGGTGTGCGGGGAGACGCGGCGAACGCCCTTCTCCTTGAGCACGTCGTACTGGTCGAGGAGGGTCGTCACGCCACCGATGCCGGAGGCGATGACGGCGCCGAGACGGTCGGGGTCGATCTCGCCGACCGAGCCGTCCTCACCGGCCTTGCCCTCGAAACCGGCGTCGGCCCAGGCCTCCTTGGCCGCGATCAGCGCGAACTGCGCCGAGCGGTCCAGGCGGCGGGCCTGCGGACGGGGAATCACCTCGGTCGGCTCCACCGCGATCTGCGCGGCGATGCGGACCGCCTGGTCGGCGGCCCACTCCTGCTCCAGGGGCTTGACGCCGGACTTGCCGGCGACGAGGCCCTCCCAGGTAGAGGCTGCGTCGCCACCCAGCGGTGTGGTTGCGCCGATACCGGTGACGACCACGGTGCGATTGGTCGGGCTCACGGGAAATCTTTCTCCAACGGTACGAGGATTAAGCGGCGCCACCGCCGGGTGGCGGGGCCGGTCAGCGTCCGACCCAAGCAGTGGCTCAGGCCTGGTGCTTGAGGATGTAGTCGGTGGCGTCGCCGACCGTCTTGAGGTTCTTGACGTCGTCGTCCGGGATCTTGACGTCGAAGCGCTCTTCGGCGGCGACGACGACCTCGACCATGGACAGCGAGTCGACGTCCAGGTCGTCGGTGAAGGACTTGTCCAGCTGGACGTCCTCAACCGGGATGCCGGCGATCTCGTTCACGATGTCGGCAAGACCGGCGACGATCTCTTCCTGAGTGGCGGCCATGGTGGCGCTCCTTCGTTTTCTTGATCAGAGGGTTGGCAGTGCTTCCCGTCCCGGACCGGTCGGTCCGGCACGGAGTGCCTAGGGGAGGGTAACGACAGTGGCGGCGTAGACGAGACCCGCCCCGAATCCGATGACGAGCGCGGTGTCGCCGCTCTTCGCCTCACCGGTCGCCAGAAGCCGCTCCATAGCGAGCGGAATCGAGGCGGCCGAGGTGTTGCCGGTGGTGCGCACGTCACGCGCGACCGTGACGTGCTCCGGCAGCTTCAGCGTCTTCACCATCGAGTCGATGATCCGCTCGTTGGCCTGGTGCGGAATGAAGACGTCCAGGTCGCTCGGGGTGATCCCGGCCGCGTCCAGCGCCTGCTGGGCGACCTTCGCCATCTCGAACACGGCCCAGCGGAACACCGCCTGGCCCTCCTGGGTGATCGCGGGGAACTTGCCCGTGGAGTCGTACTCGGTCCACGCCACGGTCTGCTTGATCGTCTCGGACTTGTCGCCCTCGGAGCCCCAGACCGTGGGGCCGATCGCCGGTTCCGCGGACGGACCGACCACGACCGCGCCGGCACCGTCGCCGAACAGGAAGGCCGTGGCGCGGTCCTCCAGGTCGGTGAGGTCGGACAGCCGCTCCACGCCGATGACAAGTACGTACTCCGCCGAGCCCTCGACGATCATGCCCTTGGCGAGGGTGAGGCCGTAGCCGAAGCCCGCGCAGCCCGCCGAGATGTCGAAGGCGGCGGCCTTGTTCGTGCCCAGCTTGTCGGCGATCTCCGTCGCCACCGCCGGGGTCTGCTTGAAGTGCGAGACCGTCGAGACGATCACGCCGCCGATCTGCTCGGCGGAGATCCCGGCGTCGGCGATCGCCTTGCCGGACGCCTCGATCGACATCGCGGCGACGGTCTCCTCGTCGTTCGCCCAGTGGCGGGTCTGGATGCCGGAGCGCGAGCGGATCCACTCGTCGGAGGAGTCGATCGTCTCGAGGATCACCTCGTTCGGCACGACCCGGGTCGGACGGTAGCCGCCGACACCGAGGATGCGCGCGTACGGAGCGCCCTTGCTGGGCTTGATCTTCGACATGCTCTCGTGCTCCTTCTCAGGCACTGTGCTCGGCGATGAGCTCGCGAGCAGCGTCGAGGTCGTCGGGTGTCTTCAGGGCCAGCGTCCTGACGCCGGGCAGTGCGCGCTTGGCGAGGCCGACCAGCGTGCCGCCGGGGCAGACCTCGATCAACGCGGTGGCGCCGAGCTCCTTGAAGGTCTCCATGCACAGGTCCCAGCGGACCGGGTTGGCGACCTGGCCGACCAGCCGCTCCAGCACCTCGGCGCCGGTGCCGACGGTCTGCCCGTCCTTGTTCGAGACGTACGGGACCGTCGGGTCGGCCGGTGTCAGGTCGGCGGCGGCCTTGGCCAGCGCGTCGACCGCGGGGGCCATGTGGTGCGTGTGGAAGGCGCCGGCGACCTTCAGCGGGACGACCTTGCGGACGCCCTCGGGCTTGTCCTCGTTCAGGACGGCGAGCTGCTCCAGCGTGCCCGCGGCGACGATCTGCCCGGCGCCGTTGACGTTCGCCGGGGTCAGACCCAGCTTCTCCAGGTGCGCGACGGAGACGTCGTGGTCGCCGCCGAGCAGCGCCGACATGCCGGTCTCGGTGATCGCGGCGGCGTCGGCCATGGCCAGGCCCCGCTTGCGTACGAGGGTGAGGGCGGCGGCGTCGCCCAGCACGCCCGCGAAGACCGCGGCGGTGATCTCACCGACGCTGTGCCCGGCGACGGCGCCCGGGGCGATCGTGGCCGTGTCACCGAGTGCCGAGGCGGACAGGATCCCGGCGGCGACCAGCAGCGGCTGGGCCACCGAGGTGTCGCGGATGGCGTCCGCGTCGGCCTGTGTGCCGTAGTGGGCGAGGTCCAGTCCGATGGCGTCGGACCACGCGGCGACGCGGTCCGCGGCACCGGGGAGTTCGAGCCAGGGGGTCAGGAAGCCGGGCGTCTGGGCGCCCTGGCCGGGAGCGACGAGTACGAGCACTCTCACACTCTCTCTTGAGGGCGGCCCAAGCCGCCCGTGGGGACAAGGACGAAGAACAGGTAGGGGTTTTGTGGGCCCCCGACAAAAGCCTAGGGCTGGAGATCCCCGTCGGCCAGACGCCCCAGGATGAGCGCGATCCGCAGGGTGAACGCCGAACGTACATCGGAGGGCGACCAGCCGGTGACGTCAGTCACACGTCGAAGCCGGTAGCGCACGGTGTTGGGATGCACGAAGAGCATCCTGGCCGCGCCCTCCAGACTGGACGCCTGTTCGAGGTAGACCGAGAGCGTCTCCAGGAGCGCGGAACCGGCCTCCTCGAGTGGTCTGTAGATCTCCTCCACCAACTGCTCGCGCGCACGGGGATCACCGGCCATCGCGCGTTCCGGAAGCAGGTCGTCCGCCAGCACCGGGCGCGGGGCGTCCTGCCAGGCGGAGCACGCCTTGAGCCCGGCGGCGGCCGCCTGCGCGGAGCGGGTCGCGGCGAGCAGATCGGGTACCACGGGCCCGGCGACCACGGGTCCGGCCGCATAGGGCCCGATCAGCGACTTGGCCACGGCGAGCGGGTTGTCGCTGCCGCCCGCGATCACGACGAGCCGGGCCCCGAGCACCCCGGTCAGCACCTGGAGCTTGGCGTGCCGGGCGGCCCGCCGGATGGCCTCGACGGTCAGCTCGGAGTCGCCCTCGGGGGCGGGGCCGAGCACGACACAGACATGCTCGGGCGCGTTCCATCCGAGAGCCGCCGCCCTGCTCACGGCCCCTTCGTCGGCCTCCCCGCTGAGCACCGCGTTCACCACGAGCGACTCCAGCCGGGCGTCCCAGGCACCGCGTGCCTCGGCGGCCTGGGCGTAGACCTGCGCGGTGGCGAAGGCGATCTCACGGGCGTACACGAGCAGGGCCTCACGCAGCACGGACTCGTCACCGGGGGCCGCGACCTCGTCGATCGCGCTCTCCATGACCTCGATGGTGGTGCGCACCATCTCCACGGTCTGCCGCAGCGTGATGGCCCGGGTCAGCTCACGGGGAGCGGTCCCGAACACGTCGGTGGAGATGGCCTGCGGGGCGTCCGGACGCCGGAACCACTCGGTGAAGGCCGCGATTCCGGCCTGGGCGACCAGCCCGATCCAGGAACGGTTCTCCGGGGGCATCGCCCGGTACCACGGCAGCGTCTCGTCCATGCGCGTGATGGCCTGCTGGGCGAGGGACCCGGACGACTTCTCCAGCCGCCTCAGGGTCGCGGCATGAGCGTGGGGACCGCGTGCGGCGGGGTCGGACTTGCGGTGTTCGGGTTCGGGCACGGGGACAAGACTGCCTTATCCGGACGTCAGTGCGCGCCGCCGGGTACCGCCCGAGACCCCACCGGCGGCCCGCCCTGGCACTACCGTGGTCCCGTGACGGACGTACGGCGCGCCGCGGAGCGCTACCCAGGCGGGGACCCCGGGACCGGAATCGAGTCGTGGCACGCCTTCTCGTTCGGGCCGCACTACGACCCCGACAACCTCCGGTTCGGCGCGCTGATCGCCTGCAACGAGGAGCGGCTGCTGCCCGGGGCCGGGTTCGACGAACATCCGCACAGCCACACCGAGATCGTGACGTGGGTGGTCGAGGGAGAGCTGACGCACCGGGACTCCACCGGGCACGAGACCGTCGTACGGCCCGGTGACGTCCAGCGGCTGCGCGCCGCGGCGGGCGTCCGGCACGTGGAGCGCAACGACGCCGAGACCCCCCTGACCTTCGTGCAGACCTGGCTGGCGCCCCTGGAGCCCGGCGGCGAGCCGGCGTACGAGATCGTCCGCGGGATCGCCGACTCGACGCCGTACGCGATCCCGGAGGCGGGCGCGATGCTCCACCTACGGCGGCTCGGTGCGGGGGAGCGGACGGCGGTGCCGGACGGGCGCCACCTGTACGTCCATGTCGTGCGGGGCGAAGTGCGGCTGGACGGCGAGGAGTTGGGAGCCGGTGACGCGGCCCGGGTCACCGAGGCCAAGGAACTGGACGTGGTGGCGGTGACGCCGGCCGAACTGCTGGTGTGGGAGATGTCCTAGAGCTCGGCCAGGACGGCGTCGGTGAACACCGGCCACGCCTCGACCGCCCACGGCCCGAACGCGCGGTCCGTCAGCGCCACGCAGGCCGCCCCCGCGTCCGGGTCGATCCACAGGAACGTGCCGGACTGGCCGAAGTGCCCGAAGGTGCGAGGGGACGAGGAACTCCCCGTCCAGTGCGGGGACTTGCCGTCGCGGATGTCGAAGCCGAGGCCCCAGTCGTTGGGATTCTGGTGGCCGTAGCCGGGCAGCACGCCCTTCGTGCCCGGGAACTGGACCGTCATCGCCTCCGCGACCGTACGCGGATCCAGCAGCCTCGGCGCCTGCACCTCCGCCGCGAACCGGAGAAGATCCTCCACCGTCGACACGCCGTCCTTCGCGGGGGAGCCCTCCAGGGACGTCGACGTCATGCCCAGCGGCTCCAGGACCGCCTGCCGCAGATACTCCGCGAACGGGATGTCCGTCGCCTTGGCGACATGGTCGCCGAGCTGTTCGAAGCCCGCGTTCGAGTACAGCCGCCGCTCCCCGGGGGCAGCCGTCACCCGGTGCTCGTCGAAGGCCAGCCCCGAGGTGTGCGCGAGCAGGTGCCGCACTGTCGACCCGCTCGGCCCGGCCGGCTCGTCGAGCTCGACCGCCCCCTCCTCGTACGCGACGAGGACGGCGTACGCGGCGAGCGGCTTGGTGACCGAGGCCAGCGGGAAGCGGTGACCGGCCGGACCGTGGGTGCCGAGGACCGTACCGTCGGCCCGGACCACCCCCGCCGCAGCGGTGGGAACCGGCCAGTTCTCGATCAACGCGAGGCTCTGCAAGGACATGCCGTCGAGCGTAAGCGGCTCAGAGCTTCAGAATCATCGTGGGGTCCGGTTTGTGGACGAAGCCGAGCGAGACGTAGAGCGGCTCGGCCTCCGGGGAGGCGGTCAGCATGACCTGGCCGGCGCCCCGCTCGCGGAACCACGCCAGCAGTTCGTCCATGCACGCGCGCGCGTACCCGCGCCGGCGGGCCTCGGGGTCGGTGGCGACACTGAAGACGTACCCGGCCAGCCCGTGCGGATTGCCCGCCTTGCCGATCCGGTAGTCGACCGTCCCGGCCACCAGCGCGCCCAGCGCCCCCGGCCGGTCCGGGTGGTCCACGACGAAGGCGGCGAAGTCCCCTTCGGCCTCGCGCAGCTTCCTCCGCAGCGACGGCAGCGCCTCGGTGTGCCACGCTGTGGAGGCGTCCCCGCCGGGCAGGGCGTCGATCATCACCTGGCGCAGACGCAGCACTTCCTCGGCGTCCTCGGGCGTGGCACGGCGTACGAGACTCATGGCCCGCACGCTAGCGACCGAGGCTGTGGCGCGTCCTGCCGATTTCTTACCGGTCCCCCTTGCTTGGAGTGCACTCCAAGGCCATAGCGTTGAGGTCATGACGGTGATGGAGACCACAAGTACCAGGACCGACAGCTGTGCCGCCCCGCCGCATGCGCACCGGCGCCCGAACGGCCAGGACAGCTACACGATCAGCGAGGTCGTCGCCTTCACCGGCCTGACCGCGCACACCCTGCGCTGGTACGAGCGCATCGGCCTGATGCCGCACATCGACCGCTCGCACACCGGCCAGCGCCGCTACAGCAACCGTGACCTCGACTGGCTCGACCTCGTCGGCAAGCTCCGGCTCACCGGCATGCCGGTCGCCGACATGGTGCGGTACGCGGAACTGGTGCGCGAGGGCGACCACACGTTCACCGAACGGTTCGAGCTCCTGGAGACGACCCGCCGGGACGTCCTGTCCCGGATCGCGGAACTCCAGGACACGCTCGCCGTTCTCGACCGGAAGATCAGCTTCTACGCCGAAGCCGGTCGCGCCTACGAATCGGAGAAGGCCGGATGACGGACACCACGATCCCCACCGCACAGCTCGGCGACACCGGCCCCACGGTCGGCGTCCAGGGACTCGGCTGCATGGGCATGAGCTTCGCGTACGGCCCCGTGGACGCGGAGGCGTCGCGGGCCACCCTGGAGCGGGCCCTGGAGCTCGGCATCACGCTCTACGACACGGCGGACGCCTACGGCCAGGGGGAGAACGAGAAGTTCCTGTCCCCGTTCTTCAAGGCCCACCGCGACGAGGTCGTGATCGCCACCAAGTTCGCCCTTTCGATACCCCCGGACGACCCGACCCGGCGGATCATCCGCAACGACCCGCCGTACATCCGCCAGGCGGTCGAGGCGAGCCTGAAGCGCCTGGACATCGACGCGATCGACCTCTACTACATGCACCGGCGCGATGTGAACGTGCCGATCGAGGAGTCCGTCGGCACCATGGCCGAGTTGGTGCGCGAGGGCAAGGTCAAGCACCTGGGCCTGAGCGAGGTCACCGCGGCGGAGCTGCGCGCGGCCCAGGCCGTCCACCCCATCGCCGCCGTGCAGTCGGAGTGGTCCCTGTTCAGCCGGGACATCGAGGCCCAGGTGGTCCCGGCCGCCCGCGAACTGGGCGTGGCCCTCGTCCCGTACTCCCCGCTCGGCCGCGGCTTCCTCACCGGCTCCTTCACCAACGCCGACAAGGACCTCACCGCCGACGACTTCCGCCGTCAGCAGCCCCGCTTCACGGGCGACAACGCGGCGGCGAACGCGGCCCTGCTGGAGCCGGTCCGCACGGTCGCCGCGGCCCACGGAGTCTCCCTGGGCCAGGTCGCGCTGGCCTGGGTCCAGCAGCAGACGACGGTCCACGACCTGCCGGTGATCCCGATCCCGGGCACCCGCAAGCCCGGCAGGGTCGAGGAGAACGCGGCGGCGACGGGCATCGAGCTCACGAAGGAGGAGCTGGAGCTGCTGGAGCCGATCGCGGGCCAGGTGGCGGGAGACCGGTACGCGGACATGCGGTTCTCGTCCGCGGGCCGGGAGTGAGCTAGAGCTCCGCCAGCAACTCCGCCTTCTTCACGGAGAACTCCTCGTCGGTGACCAGGCCCGCCTGGTGGAGTTCTCCGAGATGGCGAATCCGTTCGGCGATGTCGGCGGGGTCCCGGCGCGGCGCGGTCGCGGCCGGGACCGCCGCCGCGGGCCCTCGTCGCCGTACGGCCGCGAGGACCGCCGCCGCGAACGGCAGGGACTCGTGGACCGGCCCGTACCCGAGCCCGAACACCACGGCCGCCGGGTCCTGGTCCGCCTGCGCGGGCCCCGGCTCTCCGCGCAGCAGCCGCAGATGGCCCTCGAAGACCTCCGGCGACCGCCACTCGACACCCGTCAGCTCGGACACCGGGAAACTCTGGTCGCCGGCCTTCCACTTCGCCGAGGACGCTCCCGTCCAGAACCAGCGGAACCGCACGGTACTGCCGTCGAAGCTCGCCTTGCCGTCGTACGCCTTGAACTGCAACGGCACCTCGGGCGCCGGTACCAGGAAACGTTCCGCCGGCTCGTCGTCCTCCTTCAGGAGGGCGCGCAGCTCGTCCATGTAGTACTCGGCGAGCGTCTCCTTGTCGGCGGGCAGCACCAGCCGGTAGGGATCGCACCCTTCCTTCAGCTGTCCCGCAGCCGCCTCCATGAGCGGATCCGCCCCGGGCCGCGGCTCGGCGTGCAGCACCACCGTGCCCCGCTTGCCGGGTGTCAGCGTCACCCCGGCGATCGCCTCCAGGGGGATCCGTCGTTCCCCCAGCGCCTGGAAGAGCTTCGGTGTGCGAATCCCCCGTTCGTAGCGGATGAGCACGGAGTCGGAGTCGAACTCCCAGGCGGCATGAAATCCGGCCAGTACGTCACCCATGCGGGTCATCGTATTCGGCACGAGCTCCTTCGTCCCTCCTCGCGCGGACCGCACTTCCTGCGGTCTCTACGCGCGTCCGGCCGTGGCCGTGCCGGACAAACCGGCGCGGCAGGCTTCGTCCTCGTGGGCGCAGTGCACCGAGCGGTACGCGCCAATGCCGATCTCGGCGAAGTTGAGCAGGCTCTCCGTTCCGGGCTCGAAATAACCGGCGTGACCGTCCGCACCCTGCGCGGACAGCACGCGCGCGCCGAACGCGGAGGACACCGGGTCGGCGCCGTGGCCGAGCCCGCCCACCTCCAGGTACGGCACGTCCTGGATCCAGTCGTCGGCGTCCCGCATCGCCCACACCCGCGCGGTGGTGCGCAGATGGGAGGCGTGGGAGACCCGCATCCCGGGGCTGCCGGCCACCGCGATGTCGGCCACCCGGCTGGGCAGTGTGTGCGCGGCGACCCCGCACACCACCGAGCCGTAGCTGTGGCAGAACAGGGAGACGGGCGAGCTGCCGGGCAGCGCGCGCACCAGCGCGTTCAGCCGCACCGCGCCGTTCTCGGCGCGCATCGCGGTGGCCGAGTCGATGCCGAGTCCGGCGGGTGCCGTGTAGTCCGCCCAGGCGATCACCGCCGTACGCGTGGCCGGGCTCGCCTCCCGCTCGGCCCGGTACAGGGCCTGGGCCATGCCGACCGGTGCGGACCAACTGCGGTTGGTGCGCTGGAAGGTGAGCACGTCGGTGTCGACGCCGGGCACCACGACGGAGACCCGCTCCGCCGAGCCGAGATCGCCGAAGACCTCGGCGACCCGGCCGGAGCCGTCGGGGTCGAAGGCGAGGATGTGGCGCTCCGGGGCCGTCAGCGCCTCGAAGCGCTGCATACGGCGGCCCGCCTCCTGCTGACCGGCCGGCGTGAGCCGGGCGTCGTGCATGCGGGTGCGCTCGACGGCACGGGCCTGGAGGAGCGCGAGGCGGTTGGCCTGGTAGCGCAGTGCGACGGGGGCGCCGTTCATGTTGCCGACCGCGAGCGGGTAGCGCTGGGCGAGGCGGACCCGCTCCTGGGAGCTGAGCGAGGCGAAGAAGCGCCCGAGCCGGTCGGGGGCGGTGTCGGGGTCGGGCAGCCGGTGTCCGTGGAGGCGGCCGTGCGACCAGGACTCGAGCGAGGCCTGGAGCTGACCGGCCTCCCGCTCATTGCGCAGCGCGGTCCAGCCGGTGGTCGCCAGCATCACGAACACCACGGCCAGCGCCAGCAGTGCGCGCCAGACGTTGAGTTGCGGGGAGGTGTCGAAGGAAGTCACTGAAAGGACACACTAGGAGAACGGGACGGTCTCGGGTTAATCCAGTGACAGGGATCACAGTTTGGTGTAGGGGCTCCACTTGCCGGTCAGCGCGGGACCCAGCAGTTCGAGGTGGGAGACCGTCAACGCGCGCATCGCCTCCAGGCTGAACTCCCCGTCGGCCGACCACTGCCGTTCCGTCACCCGCATCACTCCGCTGAAGACGGCCACCAGCAGCCTGGGCCGCGGGTCGGTGGCCGCGTCGAGGCCCTCGCGTTCGGCCAGCACCCGTGCGAGCACCTCCTCGACCTCCGCCGAGCGCCGCAGATGCGCGGCGAGGAGCACGGGCGTCGACTCGATCACCCGGTACATGCCCAGGAACCGCTCCACCGGCACGACCGACTCGACGACCTCGTGCAGCGTGTCCCACCCCTGGAGCACGGCCTGGCGCAGCGCCTCCAGCGGGGGTTCGTGCGGCGGACGCGCGCGTACGGAGTCGACGAAGTTGCTCACCGTCATCGCGTCCAGGGCGAGCGCCGCGTCCTCCTTGCCGGCGAAGTAGCGGAAGAAGGTGCGCTGCGAGACCCCGACGGCGTCGGCGATGTCGTCGACGGTCGTCTGCTCGTAGCCCCGGGAGGTGAACAGCTCGATCGCCACCCGCAGCAGTGCCTCCCGGGTGCGCTGTTTCTTGCGTTCGCGGAGTGTTTCCATTGGTGTCAGTTACCGACTTGTGAATTGGTTTGTCAATTGTCAGTGGCTGTCACTAGCCTCGAACACATGACTAGTCAGACCACCATCGACACGACGGGGCCGGGGGACAAGGCGCCACAGTCCCCGTCGGATCAGCCGCCCCTCTCGGGACTGCGCGGCCACCCTTGGCTCACCCTGCTGACCGTGGCCGTCGGGGTCATGATGGTGGCCCTCGACGGCACCATCGTGGCCATCGCCAACCCGGCCATCCAGGCCGACCTCAAGGCGAGCTTCGCGGACGTCCAGTGGATCACCAACGGCTACTTCCTCGCGCTGGCGGTCGCCCTGATCACCGCCGGCAAGCTCGGTGACCGCTTCGGCCACCGCCAGACCTTCCTGATCGGCGTCGTCGGCTTCGGAGCCGCCTCGGGCGCGATCGGACTGTCCAGCTCCATCGCCGCGGTCGTCACCTTCCGCGTTCTGCAAGGCCTGTTCGGCGCCCTGCTGATGCCGGCCGCGCTCGGTCTGCTGCGGGCCACCTTCCCGGCCGAGAAGCTCAACATGGCCATCGGCATCTGGGGCATGGTCATCGGCGCCTCCACCGCCGGCGGCCCGATCCTCGGCGGTGTCCTCGTCGAGCACGTCAACTGGCAGTCGGTGTTCTTCATCAACGTGCCGGTGGGTGCCCTCGCCCTGGTCCTCGGGGTGCTGATCCTCCTCGACCACCGCGCCGAGAACGCCCCGCGCTCCTTCGACCTCCTGGGCATAGCCCTGCTGTCCGCCGCCATGTTCTGCCTGGTGTGGGCGCTCATCAAGGCCCCGACCTGGGGCTGGGGCGACGGACTGACCTGGACCTTCATCGTCGCCTCCGTCGTGGGCTTCGGGCTGTTCGCCTTCTGGGAGACGAAGGTCAAGGAGCCGCTGATCCCGCTCGGGCTGTTCCGTTCGGTGGCGCTGTCGGCGGGTGTGGTGCTCATGGTCCTCATGGCGATCGCGTTCATGGGCGGCCTGTTCTTCGTGACCTTCTATCTCCAGAACGTGCACGGTATGCGCCCGATCGACGCCGGTCTCCACCTGCTCCCGCTCACCGGGATGATGATCGTCGGCTCCCCGCTCGCGGGCGTGCTGATCACCAAGCTCGGCCCGCGGATCCCGCTGGCAGGTGGCATGGCGGCCACCGCGATCGCCATGTACGGCATGTCCACGCTTCAGGCGGACACCGGCAGCGCGCTGATGTCCCTCTGGTTCGCGCTGCTCGGTCTCGGCCTCGCGCCCGTGATGGTCGGCGCCACCGAGGTCATCGTGGGCAACGCGCCCATGGAGCTGTCCGGTGTGGCCGGCGGTCTCCAGCAGGCCGCGATGCAGATCGGCGGCAGCCTCGGTACGGCCGTCCTCGGCGCCGTGATGGCCTCCAAGGTGGACGGCGACCTCGCGGGCAACTGGAAGGACGCGGGGCTGCCGGCGCTGACGCCGGCCCAGCTGGACCAGGCCTCGGAGGCGGTCCAGGTGGGCGTGGCGCCGGTCGCCAAGGGCACCCCGCCGGAGATCGTCGCGAAGATCACCGACGTCGCCCACGACACCTTCATCTCCGGCATGAGCCTCGCGTCCCTGGTCGCCGCGGGAGTCGCCGCGTTCGCGATCCTCGTCGCCCTGCTCACCAAGCGCGGCGAGAACGCGGAGGCGGGTGCGGGGGTCGGCCACATCTGAGGCCTGACGAGACGTCAGCGCACTTCCCCTATCAGGGTGAAGAGGCTAAAGATTTCTCGCCTCCGGTACGCGCCGCAGGTCACAGTAAGTCAAGCCCTCCGCACGGCACGCTCGTACGCCGCGGAGGGCGGACGGCGCTGCGGCGCGCTGCCGGAGGGGGGCGGCGCGCCGCAAGGCCGGAGGATTAACCCCGGAGACCGGGGTACTCGCATCGTTGAACCCGAGATGAACCCAACCAACCAAGGTTCTCAGGGAGTTGATGATGGCGGGCTTCGGACAGGGAACGCGCAGGTACCCCCGATCACGTGGCCGGACGTGGTCACGGACCGGGCCGGATCGCGCGACGCTCGGAATCATCGGAGTCATCTGCGCGATCGCGGGATTCTTCGTACTGGGCATCATCCTCGGCCCCGTCGCGCTCGTCTGCGGCTGGCTCGCCATGGGCCGCACCTGGTCGGGCGCCAACGGTGCCTGGCCCGCTCTGGTCGCCTTCGTACTGGGCGCCATCGACACGCTCCTGGCGATCATCTGGCTCGTCGGAGCGGCCACCCCGGGCAGCGGGATGTTCTGACCCGGGGCGCGTGAGGGAAGGGCCCCCGGTGGGACGACCGGGGGCCCGCCTCACGTCTGCCGACGGCTGCGCGGCTCCCGGGACGCCAGGTGGTCACGCAGCGGGCGCGCGACCCTCGGAATCATCGCCGGGTCCTGGCGGTGACCCCCTGAGGGGTCCGTACCTGCGCGGTCGCGGGCCCGTCTCATGTCTGCCGACGGCTGTGCGGCTCCGGGAGTGTTCCCAGGCGGCCGGCTCGTGACGGGCCGCCTCCGTCCTGGATCCGGAGGTCCCGTCATCCGCGTCTGCGGGGCCGGTCCCGTCCTCGGCGGAGTCCTCCTCAGCCGCCGACAGAGGTTTTGCGCAAGGCCGCCACCTCGGCTCTGAGGGCCCGGACCTCCTCCGTCAGGGCGCGGATCGCCTCCGTCTGCTCCCGTTCCTCCACATCGTCCTTCTCGAAGCGCTCGATGAACCACGCGGCGATGTTCGCGGTCACCACACCCAGCAGGGCGATGCCGGACAGCATGAGCCCGACCGCGATCATGCGGCCCAGGCCGGTCGTCGGGGCGTGGTCGCCGTAGCCCACGGTCGTCATGGTCGTGAAGGACCACCACACCGCGTCACCCAGTGTGCGGATGTTCCCGTTCGGGGAGTCCCGTTCCACCGAGAGCACGGCCAGCGAGCCGAACATCAGCAGCCCGACGACCGCCCCGCCGACGTACGTCGTCACCCTGATCTGCGAGGCCATCCGCGCCCGCCGCCCCACCAGCAGCAGCGTCGAGACGAGCCGCAGCAGGCGCAGGGGCTGTATGAGCGGCACGACCACGGCACACAGGTCCATCCAGTGCTGCCGTACGAATCCGCGGCGGTCCCGCGAGAGCGACAACCGCATGAGGTAGTCGACGGCGAACACCGCCCACACCACCCACTCGACCACCGTGCACGCCGCCGTCAGGGAATGCCCCGCCGAGGTGTCCACGATCGGCACGGCGTAGGCGACGGCGAACAGCACCGCGAGCGCCAGAAGAGGCCGCTGGGTGTGCTGTTCCCAACGGGCCTGCGCCGACTGTTCCGTCATGTCCGCATCGTAGAGAAACGACGGAGGGCGGTGAGGCCGTAGACCCACCGCCCTCCAGGGGCGCGGGGAACTGGCGATCAGTCCCCACACACCCGCAGCCGAACGACTACGCGTCGCCCCCGGCGGCACCGGGGTCCGCAGCCGACACATCCAGCAACTGGTACCGGTCAATGGCCTGCTTCAGCACCGACCGGTCCACCTTGCCCTCCCGCGCCAGCTCCGTCAGCACGCCCACCACGATCGACTGCGCGTCGATGTGGAAGAACCGCCGCGCCGCACCCCGGGTGTCCGCGAAGCCGAACCCGTCGGCGCCCAGCGACTGGTACGTGCCCGGCACCCACCGCGCGATCTGGTCGGGAACCGACCGCATCCAGTCGGAGACGGCCACGAACGGACCCTGTGCCCCGGCCAGCTTCCGCGTCACGTACGGCACCCGCTGCTCCTCCTCCGGGTGCAGCAGGTTGTACTCCTCGCAGGCCACGGCCTCGCGCCGCAGTTCGTTCCAGGAGGTCGCCGACCAGACGTCCGCCTTGACGTCCCACTCCTCGGCGAGGATCTTCTGCGCCTCGACCGCCCACGGCACGGCCACACCGGACGCCATGATCTGCGCCGGGATCGACCCCGAGACGCCCTCGCTGAAGCGGTAGACGCCCTTCAGGATGCCTTCGGCGTCCACGTTCTCCGGCTCGGCCGGGTGCTGGATGGGCTCGTTGTAGACGGTGAGGTAGTAGAAGACGTCCTCACTGTCCGGGCCGTACATCCGGCGCAGACCGTCCTGCACGATGTGCGCGATCTCGAACCCGAACGCCGGGTCGTACGCCACACAGCCCGGGTTGGTCGAGGCGAGCAGCTGCGAGTGGCCGTCCGCGTGCTGGAGACCCTCGCCGGTCAGCGTCGTACGGCCCGCGGTCGCGCCCAGCACGAACCCACGCGCCAGCTGGTCCGACATCTGCCAGAACTGGTCGCCGGTGCGCTGGAAACCGAACATCGAGTAGAAGACGTAGACCGGGATCAGCGGCTCGCCGTGGGTGGCGTACGCCGAACCCGCCGCGATGAGGGAGGCCGTGCAGCCCGCCTCGGAGATGCCGTCGTGCAGCATCTGGCCGGTCGGCGACTCCTTGTACGCGAGCAGCAGCTCCCGGTCGACGGACTCGTACTGCTGGCCGAGCGGGTTGTAGATCTTCGCACTCGGGAAGAACGAGTCCATGCCGAAGGTACGGTACTCGTCCGGCGCGATCAGCACGAACCGCTTGCCGAGCTCCTTGTCCCGCATGAGGTCCTTGAGCAGCCGTACGAAGGCCATGGTGGTGGCGATCGACTGCTGCCCGGAGCCCTTCTTCACGGTCGCGTACGTCTTGTCCTCCGGCAGCGCCAGTGGCTTCGCGCGCACCACACGCGTCGGGACGTAACCACCGAGACCCAGTCGGCGGTCGTGCATGTACTGGATCTCCTCCGAGTCCCGGCCCGGGTGGTAGTAGGGCGGCGCGCCCGACTCCAGCTCCTTGTCGGAGATCGGCAGGTGCAGCCGGTCGCGGAAGCCCTTGAGGTCGTCGACCGTCAGCTTCTTCATCTGGTGCGTGGCGTTGCGGCCCTCGAAGTTCGGGCCCAGGGTCCAGCCCTTGACCGTCTTGGCGAGGATGACCGTCGGCTGGCCGGTGTGCTCGACGGCCGCCTTGAACGCCGCGTAGATCTTCTTGTGGTCGTGACCGCCGCGGCCCAGGTGCAGGATCTGGTCGTCGGTCATGCCCTCGACCATGGCGCGCAGCCGCTGGTCGTCACCGAAGAAGTGGTCGCGGATGTAGGCCCCGGACTCGGTGGCGTAGGTCTGGAACTGTCCGTCCGGCGTGGTGTTCATCCGGTTGACGAGGATGCCGTCGCGGTCCTGCGCGAGCAGCGGGTCCCAGCTCCGGTCCCAGATCAGCTTGATCACGTTCCAGCCGGCGCCCCGGAAGACCGACTCCAGCTCCTGGATGACCTTGCCGTTGCCGCGCACCGGGCCGTCGAGGCGCTGGAGGTTGCAGTTGACGACGAAGGTCAGGTTGTCCAGGCCCTCACGTGCGGCGATGGTCAGCTGGCCGAGCGACTCGGGCTCGTCCATCTCGCCGTCGCCGAGGAACGCCCACACATGGGACTTGCTCGTGTCGGCGATCCCGCGCGCGTGCATGTAGCGGTTCATCCGCGCCTGGTAGATCGCGCCGATCGGGCCGAGACCCATCGACACGGTCGGGAACTCCCAGAAGTCCGGCATCAGCCGCGGGTGCGGGTACGAGGACAGCCCGTGCGGCGCCTTCGACTTCTCCTGGCGGAACGCGTCGAGGTTGTCCTCGCTGAGGCGGTCGAGCAGGAACGCGCGCGCGTAGATGCCCGGGGAGGCGTGGCCCTGGAAGAAGACCTGGTCGCCGCCGTCGCCCTCGTCCTTGCCGCGGAAGAAGTGGTTGAAGCCGACGTCGTAGAGCGACGCGGAGGACGCGAAGGTGGCGATGTGTCCGCCGACGCCGATCCCGGGACGCTGGGCGCGCGAGACCATCACGGCCGCGTTCCACCGGGTGGCGTTCAGGACCTTCCGCTCGATCTCCTCGTTGCCCGGGAAGAACGGCTCAGCCCTGGTCGGGATGGTGTTCACGTAGTCCGTGCTGCGCATCTCGGGCACGGCCACGCGCTTCTCGCGGGCCCGCTCGATGAGCCGCAGCATCAGATAGCGGGCCCGCTCCCGGCCGCGCTCGTCCACGGCGGCGTCGAGGGAGTCGAGCCACTCCTGGGTTTCCTCGGGATCGAAGTCAGGAACCTGACTCGGAAGGCCGCCAATGATGATCGGGTTGCGATCGGATCCGGAAGCCACGCTGTTCCTTACCTGTCAGAGGGCCGTATTTCTGTATGTCTGCACCGCTCCCCATCGTGTACCTCGGGGGGCCAAACGTCATCTCTACTCCGGGGTAACCCAGGGGTCCGTACCCGGGTATGGTTCCCAAACACGCAAAGAGGGCAGAAAGGTGTGGCATGCGTCACGACGTGAGCGCGATGATGTGCCAGGAGTTGGGCGACACGTTCCGGAACGTCACCGTTTCGGCGGTCTGAAACGCCGGGTACTTGCGCGATCCGCCCCGCCCGTGTGGACTACGGCCAATGCTTCGCGCACGCGCGTGGCTGAGACTCCCCCGTGGGGGACCCCCATCAAAGACAAGACCAGGAGGCAACCCGTGAGCGCGACCGCGGACCACGCGGAGACGAGCCCTGCCGTGAGGCTGGGGTTCCAGCCCGAGCAGGTGGTCCAGGAGATCGGCTACGACGACGACGTAGACCAGGAACTCCGCGAGGCCATCGAGCAAGTCATCGGCAGCGACCTTGTGGACGAGGATTACGACGACGTCGCCGATGCCGTGGTGCTCTGGTTCCGTGACGAGGACGGCGACCTGACCGATGTGCTGGTGGACGCCACCACGTACATCGAGGAGGGCGGCTCGATCCTGTTGCTGACGCCGAAGACCGGCCGGGACGGCTACGTGGAGCCGAGTGACATCTCCGAAGCCGCGACGACGGCAGGCCTGTCCGCCTCCAAGAGCGTCAGTGTGGGCAAGGACTGGAGTGGCAGCCGGCTGGTGACGCCCAAGGCGGCCAAGTCCAAGAAGTAGCCCGAGGGGACCGGACGGGCCGCCACCGGCCCGTCCGCTTTCCCGCGGTGATCGCTGCGTAGGGTGGGCGTGTCACTCGAACAGCCCCCCGAAGGGACATCCACGCGATGGCGATCCAGGTCGGCGAAAAGGCCCCCGACTTCGAGCTCAAGGACAACCACGGCCGGACCGTGAAGCTGTCCGACTTCCGCGGCGCCCAGAACGTCGTGCTGCTCTTCTACCCCTTCGCCTTCACCGGCGTCTGCACCGGTGAGCTGTGCGAGCTGCGTGACAACCTGCCGCAGTTCTCCGACCGCGACACGCAGCTGCTCGCCGTCTCCAACGACTCCATCCACACCCTGCGCGTCTTCGCCGAGCAGGAGGGCCTGGAGTACCCGCTGCTCAGCGACTTCTGGCCGCACGGCGAGGTCTCCCGGGCCTACGGCGTCTTCGCCGAGGACAAGGGCTGCGCGGTGCGCGGCACCTTCGTCATCGACAAGGAGGGCGTGGTGCGCTGGACCGTCGTCAACGCCCTGCCGGACGCCCGCGACCTGAACGAGTACGTGAAGGCGCTCGACACCCTGTGATTGTTCGCCTCCAGGGACTGCGTGGGCGGGGAACCCGTCACTAGGATCGAAACGTTGATCCGGCAGCATCAGAAACAGCAACCTATGGAGGACTCGTGGGAGTCAGCCTCAGCAAGGGCGGCAACGTATCGCTGACCAAGGAGGCCCCGGGCCTGACCGCGGTCATCGTCGGTCTGGGGTGGGACGTCCGCACCACGACCGGCACCGACTTCGACCTGGACGCCAGCGCGCTGCTGCTGAACGCGGCCGGCAAGGTCGCCAGCGACGCGAACTTCGTCTTCTTCAACAACCTCAAGAGCGCGGACGGCTCCGTCGAGCACACCGGTGACAACATCACCGGTGAGGGCGAGGGCGACGACGAGCAGATCAAGGTCAACCTCGCCGCCGTCCCGGCCGACGTCGACAAGATCGTGTTCCCGGTCTCGATCTACGACGCCGAGAACCGCCAGCAGTCCTTCGGCCAGGTGCGCAACGCGTTCATCCGCGTCGTGAACCAGGCCGGCGAGGCGGAGATCGCGCGCTACGACCTCTCCGAGGACGCGTCCACCGAGACGGCCATGGTCTTCGGCGAGCTCTACCGCAACGGCGCGGAGTGGAAGTTCCGCGCCATCGGCCAGGGCTACGCCTCGGGCCTGCGCGGCATCGCCCAGGACTTCGGCGTCAACGTCTAGGACCTGATCCCCGGGCAGGCCCTCGGACCGGCCCCGGCCCTTTTCGTCCGGCGCCGCACGGTTTGCGTGCGGCGCCGGACGTGCAGGAACAGCACAGAAACACACTCTCGGGGAGGGAACAGCACATGGGCGTCACGCTCGCCAAGGGAGGGAACGTCTCCCTGTCCAAGGCCGCCCCCAACCTCACCCAGGTGATGGTCGGACTCGGCTGGGACGCGCGCTCCACCACCGGAGCCGACTTCGACCTCGACGCCAGCGCCCTGATGTGCAGCAGCGGGCGGGTCCTGGGTGACGAGTACTTCGTCTTCTACAACCAGCTCAAGAGCCCGGACGGCTCGGTCGAGCACACCGGCGACAACCTCACCGGTGAGGGCGAGGGCGACGACGAGTCGATCCTGGTCGACCTCTCCCGGGTGCCGGACCGGTGCGACAAGATCGTCTTTCCGGTGTCGATCCACGACGCCGACAACCGCGGCCAGACCTTCGGCCAGGTCAGCAACGCCTTCATTCGCGTGGTCAACCAGGCCGACGGCCAGGAACTGGCCCGCTACGACCTCTCCGAGGACGCCTCCACCGAGACCGCGATGATCTTCGGCGAGCTCTACCGCTACCAGGGCGAGTGGAAGTTCAGGGCGGTGGGGCAGGGGTACGCATCGGGCCTGAGGGGCATCGCCCTCGACTTCGGGGTCAACGTCTCGTAACGCGATATGAGCAAAAGCCGGGGCCGGGTCGGGCTTCGAAGGTGCCCGACTACACTTCGCTTCAAAGTTTCGTAAAGCCGAGTGCGGCACGGGGGAATCCCGTACACGTACGGATTGGGTAGCCAGTGGTTCTCAAAACCTTCGGCTGGTCGTTCGCGGTCACCGCGCTCGGCTTGGTCGCTGCGGTCCTCTACGGGGGGTGGGAGGGCTTCGGTGTCGTGGCGATCCTCTCCATCCTCGAGATCTCCCTGTCGTTCGACAACGCGGTGGTCAACGCCGGAATCCTGAAGAAGATGAACGCCTTCTGGCAGCGCATCTTCCTCACCGTGGGCGTCCTGATCGCCGTGTTCGGCATGCGGCTGGTCTTCCCCGTCGTGATCGTCGCGATCAGCGCCAAGATGGGGCCCATCGAGGCGGTCGACCTCGCCCTGAACAACAAGGACCACTACCAGGAGCTGGTCACCGACGCGCACCCGGCGATCGCCGCGTTCGGTGGCATGTTCCTGCTGATGATCTTCCTGGACTTCATCTTCGAGGACCGGGACATCCAGTGGTTGCGCTGGATCGAGCGGCCGCTGGCCAAGCTCGGCAAGGTCGACATGCTGTCGGTCTGCATCGCGCTGGTCGTCCTCCTGATCACCGCCTTCACCTTCGCGACCCACGCCCACCAGCACGGCGGCGCGCATGTCGACAAGGCGCAGACCGTCCTGATCTCCGGTATCGCGGGTCTGATCACGTACATGGTGGTCGGCGGACTCTCCGGCTACTTCGAGGACAAGCTCGAAGAGGACGAGGAACGCGAGCACGAGGAGGAGGAACGGGCCGAGCGCGAGGGCAAGTCCAAGTCGGCGGTCCTGATGGCCGGCAAGGCCGCGTTCTTCATGTTCCTCTACCTGGAGGTCCTGGACGCCTCCTTCTCCTTCGACGGTGTGATCGGCGCGTTCGCCATCACCAACGACATCGTCCTGATGGCCCTGGGCCTGGGCATCGGCGCGATGTACGTCCGGTCCCTGACCGTGTACCTGGTCCGCCAGGGCACCCTCGACGACTACGTCTACCTGGAGCACGGCGCCCACTACGCGATCGGCGCCCTCGCCGTGATCCTCATGGTCACCATCCAGTACGAGATCCACGAGATCATCACCGGCCTGGTCGGGGTCCTCCTGATCGGCTGGTCCTTCCTGTCCTCCGTACGGCGCAACAGGGCGCTCGCGGCCGCGGAGGGAAAAGCCCAGGGCTCGGACGAGAAGACTGAGGTCTCGTCCGGGGTGTGACACCCTTCCTGGTGAGGAACGCTCTGAGCGGGGCGGCCGGGCTCCGGCCGCCCCGCCGGTTTTCTCCACAGTGAACAGGGGGGCGGGAATGGGCTTCTTGGACGGACTCCGGGGCGGCCGCGAGGTCCACTTCGACTCGGGCAGCGCGGCCAGCAACGCCATAGAGCTGACCAAGCGGCACAACCGGGTCTCGCTCACCAAGCAGGGCGCGGCGACCGGGAACCTCCGCGTCAACCTGACCTGGCGGATGCGGACCTCCGACATCGGCGGCTCCCAGCGGGAGTCGCTGCTGCGGCACCCCTTCAAGGCGCTCAAGCCGCCGGAGGTCCTCGGGCACAGCCAGAGCATGGTCAACGTCGACCTCGACCTCGGCTGCCTGTACGAGCTGGCCGACGGCACCAAGGGGGTCGTCCAGCCCCTCGGCGGCCTGCTCGGGGACGTCAACGCGCCGCCGTACGTGAAGCTCAGCGGGGACGACCGGTTCGGCTCGGCGTCCGGCGAGACGATGTACGTCAACCTCGACCACCGGGACCAGATCAAGCGGCTGCTGGTCTTCGTGTACATCTACGACCAGACGCCGGCGTTCGACCGCACGCACGCGATCGTGACGCTGTACCCGAGCAACGGGCCGCGCATCGAGATAGGCCTCGACGAGCGCCACCCTCAGGCCCGGTCCTGCGCCGTCGTGATGATCGAGAACGTCAAGGGCGAGCTCATCGTGCGGCGCGAGGTGCAGTTCGTGTACGGGTTCCAGGGCGAGCTGGACCGGTTGTACGGGTGGGGCTTGCAGTGGGGACGGGGATACAAGTCGAAGGCGGACCGGTGAGCGCCGCTACCGCCCGATGAACTGCGGTCCCTGGGGAGGCATGCGGAACTCCGCGCCCGCCGGGACCGCGGGCACCGGGTGCGGGTAGCCGTAGCCGGACGCCGCTGCCACGGGGGCCGTGGCCGGGGTCGGCGACTGGGGGTAGCCGTAGGCCGCCTGGGTGGGGACCGAGGAGGCCGACTGGGCCGGCTGCTCCGGGGGAAGCGGGAAGGACGTGGGCTCGGGCTGGGACGGGGTCTGTGCGGAGTCGGACTCGTCCACCACGATGCCGTAGTCCGTGGCCAGGCCCTGCAGACCCTCCACGTAGCCCTCGCCCAGGGCGCGGAACTTCCAGCCCTCGCCGCGGCGGTACAGCTCGCCGCAGATCAGGGCCGTCTCCCTGCCCGTCTCCGGTTTGATGTCGAAGGAGACCAGCGGCTCGCCGTCGGCGACCGAGGCGTCGTACAGCAGGATGCACAGACCCCGCACCCGGCCGAAGGTGGCGTCCTCCGCGGACGTGTCGTCCGTCGAGGCCACGAGGAGAATCTGGCTGACGTCGGGCTCGACACCGGCGAGATCTGTCTGGATCGTGTCGGTGGGGCCCTCGGCGACGCGTTTCTTGCCGAGAAGCCAGACCTTCCCGGAGGGGTGCCGGGGCTGGTTGTAGAAGACGAAGTCCTCGTCGGACCGCACACGGCCGTCGGGGCCGAGGAGCAGCGCCGAGGCGTCGACGACCGGGACCCCCTGCCCGGGTGCCCAGCGCAGCACGGCGCGTACCGTGGTGGCTTCCAGCGGGACGTTCGACCCCTTCAGCATGGCGTGCGTCATGCGGTCATCCTGCCCTCTCGGTTCTGGTCACGACAATGCGGGGGTGCGGGAGAGCGGTTCATGTCGTACCGGTGTCGGCATGGTCGTGTTTGCCTGCGTTACCTGAAATTCATGACCGGTGGGAACCTCGTACATGGGTACCTACGTACTATTACCGGCCACCTGTGAACGGCTCGCAGGCGGCACAGCCATCACGGGGGAGTCATATGCGTCATTTCGGGCACATCGCCCCGGAGGTGCGTCAGCGCCTCTTCCACCAGGAGCCCTGTGAGTTCACCGCGGACTCCCCGTCCCGGCTGCTCTCCGCGGCCCTGGGGGCCACGCTCTACAGTCCGGCCACGCGGCCGCGCCTCGCCGACGACATCGTCAAGCAGGCTGGGCTCGGCGTGGTCTCGATGGTGCTGTGCCTGGAAGACTCGATCGGTGACGAGGACGTCGTCGCGGGTGAGGAGAACCTCGTCCGGCAGTTCACGGACCTGGCGGAACGGCAGGGGCATCTCCCGCTGCTCTTCATCCGGGTCCGTGCCCCCGAGCAGATCCCCGATCTCGTACGCCGGCTCGGTCCCGCGGTCCGGCTGCTGTCCGGATTCGTGCTCCCGAAGTTCACCGAGGAGCGCGGCATCCCCTTCCTGGAGGCCCTCTCCGTCGCCGAGGCCGCGAGCGGGCACCGGCTGTTCGCGATGCCGGTGCTGGAGTCGCCGGAGCTGCTCTACCGGGAGACGCGCGTAGAGACCCTGGAGGGCATCGCCCGCGCGGTCGACAAGTACCGCGAGCGGGTCCTGGCCCTGCGCCTCGGCGTCACCGACTTCTGCTCCTCCTACGGCCTGCGCCGCGCCCCCGACATGACCGCCTGGGACGTCCAGATCGTCGCCTCCGTGATCGCCGACGTGGTGAACATGCTGGGCCGCGCCGACGGCACCGGGTTCACCGTGACCGGGCCGGTCTGGGAGTACTTCCGGGTCCAGGAGCGCATGTTCAAGCCGCAGCTGCGCCGCAGCCCCTTCCTGGAGGGCCAGGCCGAGGAACTGCGCGAGGCCCTCATCGAGCACGCCATGGACGGCCTGCTGCGCGAGATCACCCTCGACCAGGCCAACGGCCTGCTCGGCAAGACCTGCATCCACCCCTCCCATGTGCTGCCCGTGCACGCGCTGTCCGTGGTCAGCCACGAGGAGTTCAGCGACGCGCAGGACATCCTGCGCCCCGAGCGGGGCGGCGGCGGAGTGCTGAGGTCGCAGTACACGAACAAGATGAACGAAGTGAAGCCGCATCGCGCCTGGGCCGAGCGGACCCTGCTGCGCGCCGAGGTCTTCGGGGTGGCCAACGAGGACATCGGCTTCGTGGAGCTGCTCGCCGCCGGAATCTCCGGCTGATCATTCCGTGGACACCAAGGGACGCATGAACAAGGCAGTGAACGACGGGACGCCGGGCCGGATCTGGTCGGGGACGTGGGTCGCCGACCGGCTCGGCGTCGAACTCGTGGGCGACGACCGGCTGACCGACCTGCTGGGGCTGGCCCTGCGCCGCAATCCCAAGCGGGCCCATCTGCTGGTCTCCCACGTGCTAGGCAAACACGTCCCGCAGTCCCCGTCGGTGGTCTACGGCCATGGCTTCTCCCTGGGCCGCCGGGTGCGCGACCTGCTGGGCGACGAGGAGGCGGCCCGGGCGGTCGTCCTCGGCTACGCGGAGACGGCGACGGGCCTCGGCCACTGTGTCGCCGACGGCATCGCCCTCGCCCCCTACCTCCACTCCACCCGCCGCCCGGTCCCCGGCGTGGCCCCCGCGGGCGGCTTCGAGGAGTCCCACTCCCACGCCACGAGCCATCTGCTCCTCCCGGAGGACCCTGCGCTCCTGGCCGGCGACGGCCCCCTGGTCCTGGTCGACGACGAGTTCTCGACGGGCAACACGGTCCTGAACACGATCAGGGATCTGCACGAGCGGTATCCGAGGGACCGGTACGTGGTGGTCGCGTTGGTGGACATGCGGTCGGAGGAGGACGCGGGGCGGCTGGAGGATTTCGCGCGGGAGATAGGGGCGCGGGTGGAGCTGGTGGCGGCTGCATCGGGCACCGTAAGCCTGCCCGAAGGGGTCTTGGAGAAGGGCCAGGACCTTGTAGCCAGGTTCGAGGTGACTGACCCAGGGGCGCGGGGCTGTATCGAATCTGCGGCTACCGCCGCGCGGGCGCGACCAGCCCCCACGAACCCGCACCCGGCATACCACCGTGTTGACCTGTCGTGGCCCCGAGACCTCCCCGACGGAGGTCGTCACGGTTTCGCTCCGGCACACCGAATACGCCTGGAGAACGAACTCCCGGCGATGGCCGCAAGGCTCGCCGAAACGCTGCCCCACGGCGCACACCGCGTGCACATCCTCGGCTTCGAAGAGCTGATGTACGCCCCCCTCAGACTCGCCCGCGAACTCGAACAGTGCGCTCAGGACACCGAGTTCACCTACTCCACCACTACCCGCTCACCCGTCCTCGCCGTGGACGACCCGGGATACGCGATCCGCACGCGTCTCACCTTCCCCGCCCACGACAACCCGGCCGACGGCCCCGGCGACCGCTACGCCTACAACGTCGCCGGCGCCGGCTTCGACGCGGTGGTCGTGGTCGTCGACTCCACCGCCGACACCCCCGAACTGCACGCCCCCGACGGCCTCCTGGCACGGCTCGCCGAACACACCCCGCACGTCACCCTCGCGGTCGTCCCCAGCTACACCCCCGAAAGGCCCTCCATGCTCCCCGAGCCCCTCCGTGGCCCCGCCTTCTCCTCCTATGCCCCGGAGGACGTCGGCTGGCTGCTCCAGGACCTCTCGGACGTCACGCTGGAGGCGCCGACCGAGGAGCGCGAGGAGGCAATCCAGAGCGGCGGCGCGCACTACGCGGAGTCGCTGCCGATGGAGTACCAGCCGAGCGACCAGTACCAGGAGCTGTTCCGGACGGCCCTCGACGAGTCCTCGGCGAGGCTCGCCCAGGCCGTCGGCGCGGTCACGGAGATCGTGCTCCAGGAGCGCTCGCCCCGCCCCGTCCTCGTCTCGCTCGCCCGCGCCGGCACCCCCGTCGGCGTCCTGATGCGCCGCTGGGGGCAGTTCCGCCACGGTCTCGACCTGCCGCACTACGCCGTCTCGATCGTCCGCGGCCGCGGCATCGACGCCAACGCCCTGCGCTGGCTGGCCGACCACCACGACCCGGCCGATGTCGTCTTCGTGGACGGCTGGACCGGCAAGGGCGCGATCACGCGTGAACTGACGGAAGCGGTGCGGAAGTTCGAGGCCGAGGGCGGCCCCGCCGGCTTCGATCCGGAGATCGCCGTACTCGCCGACCCGGGCTCGTGCGTGCGGACGTACGGCACCCGTGAGGACTTCCTCATCCCCTCCGCCTGCCTCAACTCCACGGTGTCGGGCCTGATCTCGCGCACGGTCCTGCGCGCGGACCTGGTCGGCCCGGACGACTTCCACGGCGCGAAGTTCTACCGCGAACTCGCGGGCGCGGACGTGTCGGTGGACTTCCTGGACGCCGTCGCGGCCCGTTTCCCCGAGGTCGTGGACGCCGTTGACGCCACCGTGAAGGAACTGCTGGCCGGCGACCGCGAACCCACCTGGGAGGGCTGGGCCGCCGTCGAACGCATCAGTGAGGAGTACGGCATCCACGACGTCAACCTCGTCAAGCCGGGCGTCGGCGAGACCACCCGGGTGCTGCTGCGCCGGGTGCCCTGGAAGATCCTGGCCAGGGCCGGTGCGGGCGCGGACCTGGACCACGTACGCCTGTTGGCCGAGCAGAGAGGTGTCCCGGTGGAAGAGGTCGCCGAACTCCCTTACACGTGCGTGGGGTTGATCCACCCCAAGTACACGCGGGGCGCGACGGGCGCCGACGGCAAGTCGGTGACCCTCTGATGGCGGCCCAGGCTCCGGTGCTGGTCGCGAGCGACCTCGACCGTACGCTCATCTACTCGGCCGCCGCCCTCGCGCTGACCATGCCGGACGCGCGGGCGCCCCGGCTGCTCTGTGTCGAGGTGCACGAGAGCCGGCCGCTGTCGTACATGACGGAGACCGCGGCGGGACTGCTCTGCGAGCTCGGGGACGCGGCGGTCTTCGTGCCGACGACGACCCGTACCCGTAAGCAGTACCAGCGCATCAACCTGCCCGGCCCGCCGCCCGCCTACGCGATCTGCGCGAACGGCGGCCATCTGCTGGTCGACGGCGTCACCGACCTCGACTGGCACGAGCGGGTCACCGCCCGCCTCGCCGACGAATGCGCGCCGCTCGCCGAGGTCAGCGCGCACCTCCAGGCAACGACCGACCCTCTGTGGGTGCGCAAGCACCGGATCGCCGAGGACCTCTTCGCCTACCTCGTTGTCGAGCGCGAACTGCTGCCGGAGGACTGGGTGAAGGAGCTCGCGGTGTGGGCCGAGAGCCGCGGCTGGACGGTCTCCCTCCAGGGCCGCAAGATCTACGCCGTTCCCAAGCCGCTCACCAAGAGCGCGGCCGTGCGCGAGGTGGCCCGGCGTACCGGGGCCGCCCTGACGCTGGCCGCGGGCGACTCCCTGCTCGACGCCGACCTGCTCCTCGCGGCCGACCGGGGCTGGCGGCCGGGGCACGGCGAGCTGGCGGACGAGAACTGGACCGCTCCGGCGATCACCGCGCTGCCGGAGCGGGGCGTGCTGGCGGGGGAGCGGATCCTGCGGGAGCTGCTCAGGACGGCTCGGACGCCTCAGTAGACGAGGGCCGCCGCAGCAGTCGTACGGCGACGAACGCCACGACCGCGAGCGCGGCGGCCACCAGGACGACCTTCGAGTAGGCGGACACGACGTCGGTGACCTGGGTCCAGTTGGCGCCCAGGGCGTGGCCCGCGAGGACGAACGCCGTGTTCCACAGAGCGCTGCCCAGTGTGGTGAGCGTCAGGAACACCGGCAGCGGCATGCGTTCGACGCCGGCCGGGATCGAGACGAGGCTGCGGAAGACCGGGATCATCCGGCCGAAGAACACCGCCTTGGTGCCGTGCCGCAGGAACCAGGCCTCGGTCCGCTCGATGTCCGCGGCCTTGACGAGCGGCAGCCGGGCCGCGAGTGCCACCGTGCGGTCCCGGCCGAGGAGCGCGCCGACGCCGTAGAGCGCGAGGGCGCCGATCACCGAGCCCGCCGTCGTCCACAGCAGCACGGCGACCAGGCTCATCCGGCCGGTGCTCGCCGCGAAGCCCGCGAGCGGCAGGATCGCCTCGCTCGGGAGGGGCGGGAAGAGGTTCTCCAGGGCGATGGCGACCCCGGCCCCGGGCGCGCCGAGGGTGTCCATGAGGCCGTTGACCCAGTCGATGGCTGACATGGGCCCACGCTAGGGACACGGACCTGAAGGCAGCCTGAAGAAGCGTCCGTACGGCGGTCAGCCGCAGCAACCGCCGCCGCAGCACCCTCCGCCGCCGCCCGCCTGGGGGGCCGGGGCCGACGCGGACGCCGAGCCGCCCACCGCCACCGTCGACAGGAGCTTCACGGTGTCGTCGTGGCCGGCCGGGCAGTCGGCGGGGGCGGAGGACTCGGCCATGGGGCGGCTGAGTTCGAAGGTGTCGCCGCAGGTCCGGCAGCGGTATTCGTAGCGAGGCATGAACACAGGTTAACCGGCGCTCCGACAGGCATGTCCGAAATCTGATCATTGTCTGGTTAGCATGCGGGGGTTCTCTGCCGGCGATCAACCGCGGGAGGAGCCCCCTTGGCTTCGCGACACAACCCCGAACTGCGCGCTGCCGCACGGCACGTGGGGCGGCGGCGGTTTCTCACGGTCACCGCGGCGGCCGCCGCCCTCGCGTTCAGCACCAACCTGCCGGCCCGGGGTGCTGCCGGCTCCCGCGAACTCGACGCGACGCGGATCGACAGTGACCCGTTCACGCTCGGCGTCGCCTCCGGGGACCCGTTGCCCGGCTCCGTGCTGCTGTGGACCCGGCTCGCCCCCGCCCCGTTCGAGCCCGACGGCGGTCTGCCCCAGCAGTTCGTCGTCGTCGAGTGGGAGCTGGCCTCCGACGAGAGCTTCAGCGCCCCCGTCCGCAGCGGCACGGCCGTCGCCTATCCGGAGTACCACCACACCCTGCACGTCGACGTCGACGGGCTCGATTCCGACCGGGTCTACCACTACCGCTTCAAGACCGGCACCTGGATCAGCGAGACGGGCCGTACCCGCACGGCACCGGCCACCACGGCCGCCGCCGCGTCCCTCACCTACGCCGCCGTCTCCTGCCAGGCCTACCACGACGGGTACTACACGGCGCACCGCCATCTCTCCCAGGACGACGTCGACGTGGTCCTCCACCTCGGCGACTACCTGTACGAGTACGCCGTGAACTCCGCGGGCGGTCAGCGCGCGTACACCGACCGGAAGCTGCCCGCCCTCTTCAACCGCGAGACCATGACCCTGGAGGACTACCGGCTGCGCTACGCCCTCTACAAGAGCGACCCGGACCTCAGGGCGGTCCACGCGGCGCACCCCTTCGTCGTCACCTGGGACGACCACGAGGTCGAGAACAACTACGCGGGCGCCATCAGCGAGAACGACGACCCGCCGGAGGAGTTCCTGCTGCGCCGCGCCGCCGCCTACCGGGCCTACTGGGAGAACCAGCCGCTGCGCGCCGCACAACAGCCCAGCGGCCCCGACGCCCGGCTCTACCGCCGGCTCCAGTGGGGCACGCTCGCCCAGTTCGACGTCCTCGACACCCGGCAGTACCGCTCCGACCAGGTGTACGCGGACACCAAGCACACCGGCGGCCCCCTGCAGGACGACCCGGCGCGCACCATCACCGGGGCGGCGCAGGAGAGCTGGCTGATCGACGGCTGGCGTGCCACGCAGGCCCTGTGGAACGTGATGCCGCAACAGGTCTGCTTCTCCCAGCGCAAACTCGACCTCACCGCGGAACCCAAGATGTCCATGGACGCCTGGGACGGCTACCGGGCCTCGCGCCGCAGGATCCTCGACGGCGCGAAATCGGCCGGGGTCGAGAACCTGGTGGTGATGACCGGGGACCTGCACGCGGCGTACGCCTTCGACATCAAGGACGACTTCGACGACCCGGCCTCCCGGACCCTCGGCACGGAGTTCACCGCCACGTCGGTCGCGAGCGGGCGGGACGGCGCCGAGAAGCCCTCCACGTGGGACACGTACCTCAAGGCCAATCCGCATCTGAAGTTCTACGACGGGCGCCGCGGCTATGTGCGGGTCACCCTCGACCGGCAGAAGGCGCGGGCCGACTTCAGGACCGTGTCCGCCGTGACGACTCCGGGTGCGCCGATCTCGACCGCCGCGTCCTTCGTGACGGAGGCGGGCGACCCCGGCCTCAAGCCTGGCTGACGTACCCGGCCCGGCGGCCCGGCGGCATCCCCTGCTCCGCCGGGCGGCCCCCTCTTGTCGTCCGATGCGCGGAACGACCGGGAAACGGACATCTCTTGAGCTGTTTTCGGCAAAACCTAGGGATTCGAGAGCTTTTGTACCCCACCCGAGGAGACGCCTGATGGCCCACAGACACGTTTCAGCCGGCTGTGCCGCGTTGACGGTACTCGGCGCACTCGTGCTCACGGGGCTGCCCGCGGCCGCGGCCGCCGAGCCCCCCGCGCCGACGCCGGCACCCTCCGCCGCCGAGACGCTGGGCGCGAACAGCCCTTCATCCGTGGTCCTGCGGGCCATGGAGCGCGACCTGCGCCTGACCGAGGCCCAGGCCAGGACCCGCCTGGTGAACGAGGCCGAGGCGGGCACGCGCGCCGGCCGGCTCCAGAACGCGCTGGGCAAGCGCTTCGCGGGAGCGTGGGTGAGCGGCGCCACCTCCGCCGATCTGACGGTCGCGAGCACCGACGTCGCGGACACCCCGGCCATCGAGGCCGGCGGCGCGCGGGCCGTGGTCGTCGACACCCCGCTGGCGGACCTGAGGGCGGCCAAGACGAAGCTGGACCGTGCCGTGACCGGCGAGGGCCTCAAGACGCCGGTCCGGTACGTCGACGTACGGACCAACCGGGTGACGCTGCAGGCGACGAGCCGCGCCGCCGCGGACACGCTCATCGAGGCCGCCGGCGTCGACAGCGCGCTCGTGAAGGTCAAGGTGTCGGCCGACCAGCCGCGCGCCCTCTACGACATCAAGGGAGGTGACGCCTTCTACATCGACGACACGTTCCGCTGTTCCGTGGGCTTCGGCGTCACCAAGGGCGACCAGCAGGGGTTCGCCACGGCCGGCCACTGCGGGAAGACGGGATCGAAGACCACCGGGTTCAACCAGGTCGCCCAGGGCACCTTCGAGGCGTCCGTCTTCCCCGGGCAGGACATGTCGTGGGTGGGCGTCAACAGCGACTGGACCGCTACGCCCGCCGTCAAGGGCGAGGGCGGCCAGGACGTGCAGACCGCCGGCTCGGTGCAGGCCCTGGTGGGTGCCGCGGTGTGCCGGTCCGGTTCCACCACGGGCTGGCACTGCGGCACGATCCAGCAGCACGACACCAGCGTCACCTACGCCGAGGGCACCGTCGACGGCGTGACCCGGACGACGGTGTGCGCGGAGCCGGGTGACTCCGGCGGCTCGTACATCTCGGGCGTCCAGGCCCAGGGCGTCACCTCCGGGGGCTCCGGCGACTGCACGAGCGGCGGCACGACCTTCTACCAGCCGATCAACCCGGTGCTCAGCACCTACGGCCTCACGTTGAAGACCAGCACGAGCGAGAGCGGCACATCCGCCCCCGAGGACGGCCAGGAGGGTTCCTGGGCCGCGGGCCGGGTGTACGAGGTCGGGGAGCGGGTGACCGTCGACGGCGTCGCGTACGAGTGCCTGCAGCCCCATCAGGCGCAGGCCGAGTGGCAGCCCGCCCTGGCTCCGGGCCTGTGGCAGCGCGTCTGACGACAGGGTGACGGACCGCGGCGAGGCGCGGGGGGCGGGGTCTGCGGGCTCTGCCCCGCGCCTCGCCGTGATGCCGCCGATGCCCGGCCCGTCGTCCCGTCCGTCGTTCCGCTACATCTCGGCCAGCAGGGCGTACGCGGTCGGCACGAAGGCGTCGCGGACCCGGAAGCGGCGGGTGCACATGGCGGCCAACGCCGTCCCGGTGTCGGGCCGGAAGCCCAGGAAGGCCTGCTGGCCGAGGGTGGCCCCGCCGTGGAAGTACATCGGACCGCGCTCCGTGGGGTGCCGGAACCAGGCCACCGTGTGCACGTGCCGGTGCCCGAGGCCGCGCCGGAGCACCGGGCGGCGGACCGCGCGCAGCGCGCCGGTCAGGGGCCGGTCCGCGGGATCCAGATGCGCTTCCAGGAACGTGAGCAGGTCGTGCGGGGTGGCCCGGACGGCGCCGGCCGCCTGGAAGCCGCCGACGGTCAGCGGGGGTACGGGCGTCGTGCCGTCCCTGCGGTGTCCGGTGGCGTCGGTGGCCGGGCCGCCGGGGACGAGGCCGGCCCCGCTCAGCCCGAGCGGGCCCAGCACCTGACCGGTCAGCAGCTCGTCCCACGGGGTGGCGGTCGCCGCCGCCAGGGCGTGACCGAGGACGGCCACACCGAAGTTGGAGTAGTGCCAGCGGGTGCCCGGCCGGCGGTGCTGCCGATGGCGCAGGAAGGCGTCGACCACGCGCTCGGCGGGATAGCGGGCGTAGGGGTTGGTGCGCCACGCCGGCAGCGCCCGGACGAAGAAGTCGGCGGGCAGGGCGGGCAGACCGGAGGTGTGGGTGATCAGGTGGGCGAGGGTGACGGGCTCCTCGCCGGGCCGCCGGGCCGGATCCGTTCGCCGGGCCGCGTCCAGCAGGGCGGCGGCCGGCTCGCCGCCGGACAGCAGGCCCGTGTGGGTCAGGTGCGCCAGCAGCAGTCCGGTGAACGTCTTGGAGGCCGAGCCCAGTTCGTAACGCAACCGCTCGCGCGGCACGGGCCGGGGCGGCGCGGTGCCTCCGGTGCGCACGGTGCGGCGACCGTGCCGGGACAGGGCGAAGACGACGTCGGGCGCGTCCACGGCGGCCACGGCCGCGTCCAGTTGTCGCCGTACCACCTCGTCGTCCTCCGCCTGCGGGACTTCGGGCGGGAGTACGTCGGTGAGGTCGAGCGGACCGCCCGGCCAGGGGTGCGCGCCGGCCCTCATGACGGGGTGTGCGCCAGTCGCGTCAGGGCGCGCGACATGGCCAGTACGGAGGCGAAGGCGGCGACCAGCGTCGGGTGGTAGACGACGTCGAAGACCTCGTCGGGTCCGCCCTGCGGCATCGCGCGTACGGCGGGCATCGCGCCGTCCGGCTGCTGGGCGGCGGCGAATCCTTCCCAGGCCCGCTCGTCGAACGTGGGGCGGGGCAGACAGGCGTCGACGACGAGCAACTCTCCGAGCAGGTCCCAGCGTTGCAGGTCGAGCCAGTCGTCCAGCCAGACCGGGAGCCAGGTCGCGAGGTAGTCGGCGATCCCGGCCGGCAGACCCTCGGGGTTCTCTCCCCAGTCGGTGAGATGGAAGACGGTGTGGGTGATGTCGTAGGCGATGTGCCCCTCCACCGTCCAGGGTTCGGGTGCACGCCCCAGCCAGGTCGCGCCGACGAGGTCGGCTTCCGGCGGCCGGGGCGGCAGGCCGAAGCGGCGCTGGAAGGCGGACAGGCCGAGGCGGCGGACCGGTGCCATCTCCAGGGCGGCGAAGCTGTCCAGCCGTTGGTTGAGCCGGAAGGCCCGCTCGGCCTCGGGGTTGCTGTAGCCCAGTTCCCTGAACGGCAGGTACACCTCGAAGGGGATGGGCGAGACGGGTTCGGTGCGCTGGCCGCGCACCAGCATCCGGCCGCCGTCCAGGGTGTGGCACCAGGCGTGGTCGATCAACTGCCGTGCCAGCGCGGCCTGCCGGGACCCGGCCACACCTTCACGGAACAACACCTTGCAGATCAGGGCCAGTTCGCCGACCGGTTTGAAGCGTTCCAGGAAGCCGACCTCCGGATCGACGTCCAACTCCAGCCGGAATCCGTCGCGGTGGGCGTGCAGCCACTCCAGGGCGCCGGCCCCGACCTGGTGGATGAGGCGTGTGTTGGTCATCCCGGCACTCCCTGTCCGCCGCTCACCGCGTCCGCCTGCCCGTCGTCCTCGGCCGCCTCGCGCAGCCGGTTCACGGTCAGCACGGCGGCGAAGGCCGTCATCAGCGTCGAGTGGTAGCAGTCGACGAAGGCGGGCGCGTGGGTACGGCTGCCTCGTCCGCCGGTCTCCGGGACGAAGCCGGAGTCGTCCTGGGCCGTCGACAGCCTCGCCCACGCGTCCTGAAGCAGGGCGCGCTCCGGCGGGCCGGGCAGGCTGCTCGCCACGGCCAGCAGTTCGCAGCTCAGGTCCCACTGCTCGTCCTCCAGACAGGTGTCGAGCCAGGGCGGGAGCCAGTGCCGGAGGTAGGCCGCGACCGGCGGGGGCACGGCCCGCGGGGTCAGGCCCCAGTCGGTGAGATGGAAGATCACATGGGTCAGCGTGTAGCCGGCGGCCAGCTCGAACGTCCATGGCTCCGGCAGGCCGGCGAGCCAGGTGCGGTCCAGCGCCCGCGACATGTCCCGGTGTTCCGGGATGCCGCTGCGGCGCTCGGAGTTGAGCACACTCATGCGCCGGTTCGGTTCCTGCTCCGTCACGTGCCAGCCGCGGGTGCGGGCCACCGTCGCGGTGGCGCGCTCGTAGCCTTCGTGGCGCAGGCCCGCCGACGCGAAGGCCGCGTACACCTCCAGCGGATACGTCGCGAAGGGTTCGAGGCGCTGCAACTCCACGAACAGGGCGCCCCGCCCGGTCTGGTGCCACGCGAACGACAGCAGGTCGGACGCCGTCACATGGAGCGGGTCGGCCGGATCGGTGTGCCGTCGTACGCAGACGCACACCTGGGCCAGCTCACCGAGGGGCTTCCAGGTGGTGTTCACGTTGCCGTGCTCGGCGAGCGCGTCGTCGCCGAGCGTGAATCCGTCGCGGTGGGCGGACACCCAGGTCAACGCGGCCTCGGCCAGGTCCCGGACCTCGCGCGGCGGCCGGACCCCAGGGGTCGCCCGGCCCTCGGGGGTCGCCCGGACCTCGGGCGCCGTCACACCAGCACTCCGGTCCGCATCAGCTGAGCGGCCTGGACCTGGAGCGCCACCCGGGCGTCCTCGCCGCCCATCTGCGCCACGAACTCCAGCCCGGTGTCCAGGCCCAGGGTCTGCGGCACGTCGTCGAGGAGGACCAGCCAGCGTCCCGCTCCGGCTGCCTGGAGCCAGTCGCGGCGGCGGACCGCCCGGACGAATCCCCGGGCGATGTCGACCGGACGGCGGCGCGCCGCACGGGCCACCGCGCAGTCCTCGCCGGGCAGCGCGAGCGCGGCGAGCACGGCGAGTTGGTGGGTGAGGAACTGCCATGGCGCGTCGTCGAGCCAGGCCGCCCCGGGTTCGGTGCCGTCACCCGACGCACCGTCGAGGGACGCGTCCAGCCGCAGGAGCGCCCGCCTCATGGCCCAGTGACTCCACACCGAGGTGGGAGCGGCTTCGGCGGGGGGCGGATAGGCGTGCACGGCTCTGCTGAACACGGTGAGGTCGTCCGGTTCGGGGGGCGGACAGCGCAGCAGGACGCTCGGCAGGACGACGTCGGCTCCCACCACCCGTACGGCGGCGAGGGACGGGTCGGCGGTCGTCTCGGGGCCGTGCCCTTCGGTGACCGTGCCTGCCAGCCGGAAGCGGTCTCCGCTCCGAAGAGCGGAGACCAGTTCCGACGTGAGGCCCTGCACCGCGCCCGCGAGGCGGGTCGAAGTGCCTGACTGCTCCATTCGGATTCTCCCGTCAGCCCTTCTTCGGCCGTGGCGTCGGAGGCGACAGCAGGAGGTTGCTCGACGAAGACGTCAGAGCAAGCGCCGCGCACTGGCGGCTGTCGCGGTAGTAGCCGTCGGCCTCGACGGGGTCGAGAGCCGCTTCGACGTCGGTGCCGGGAACCTCGGTGAGGTCCTCGAGCTGGAATTCGGTGGAGGACATACCAACATCTCCTTTGTGAGAGATATGCGGTCTCAGTCCATGTCACCGTATTGGGGCGATCTATGCAAAAAAGGGTGATTTGTCTAGTTCGTGCGAGATTCAATCGCCTGCTCGCGAGTAGTTGACGAGCAGTTCTAGTGCGCGGCCCCGCGCTCCTCACGGATCTGCGCGACCACCCGGGCCACCGTCTGCCGTACCGCTTCCGTCTCGGTGAGGAAGTGCCAGTAGTCGGGGTGGCGGCCCTCCAGGGTGGCGACCGCCCGGTCCAGGCGGGCCACCGAGTCGTCCAGCGGGCGCGCGTGCCGTGGGTCGGGGGTGGTGCGGCCGGTCATGGCGAGGCGCTGGGCGTCACGGAGGGCGAAGCGGGTGCGGTCGATCTCCTGCTGGGGGTCCTTCTGTACGGCGTTCAGCCGGCGCAGCCGGTCGCCGGCGGCGGACACGGACTCGTCGGTGGTGTTGAGCAGAGCGCGGACCGTGGAGAGCAGCGAGGTCGCGTCGGGCCAGCGCTGTTCGTCGCGTGCGACGCGGGCCTCACGGAGCTTCTGCTCGGCCTGCCGGACGTTCTCCGCGGCCTGGTCCGGGACGTGCTGGAGGTCCTGCCAGCAGGCGGCGGTGAACCGGCGGCGCAACTCGCTGAGGACCGGATCGACCTGGCCCGCCCGGGTGGTGAGGGCCTCGGCGCGGGTGCGCAGGGAGACCAGCCGGTGGTCGATCTCCGCGGCCCGCTCCGGCAGCCGCTCGGCCTCGACCCGGATCGACTCGGCCTCCCGCGCGACCAGTTCGGCGCGCTCCAGGGTCTGCGCCACGCCGTGCTGCCCGGCACCCTGGTTCAGTTTGGTCAGTTCGGGGCCGAGGGTGGCGAGCCGGGCGGCGAGGTCGTCCGCCCTCAGCCCCGACTCCCGTACCGCGTCCAGGGCGTTGGAGGCGGCCAGCAGCCCCTGTCGGGCCCGCTCCACGGCCGGGGCGAGGCGGGCCAGCCGGGTCTCGGCCTTGTCGAGCAGCGGGCCGAGGCTGTCGCCGAAGCGGTCCAGCTCCTTCTTGACGTTGCCGAGCTCGTCCTTGGCCCGGGTGAGCTCGGTCCGCGCGTGTGCGGCGACCGACGCCTCCAGGTCGTCCCGGTCGAGGTCATGGGCGTCGACGGCGTCGATGTAGTGGCGGCTGGCCTCATCGATGCGTCCGCTGATCGCCTGGAAGTCGGCGACCGCCCGCCGGGCGGCGGGGGAGTCGTCGACGGCGGTGATGGTCTCTATCGAGATGCGCAGATCCCGCTGGGCGGTGTCCAGTTCGTAGAACGCGGCCGCTGCGGCGTCCTTCGCGGCCTGTGCCTCGGCCCGCTGGCTCTCCGCGCGCCCGCCGAACCAGCGCCGGGTGCCGCCGCCGGCGAACGCGGCCGGCAGCGCGAGGGCGGCGAGCAGGGGCAGACCGACGAGCGTGAGGGTGTCCCTGAGCGCCCGGCGGTGTGCGCGCGGCACCGACGACGACGAGTACGACTGCGATGGTGTCGCCGTCACATCCCTCTCCCGTGCTGAGTCCGTCCAGGCGGTGCCCGGTGTCATTCTCCCACCGGTGAGGGACGAACACACGGGCCGGTCAGTTCGCGGTTCGCACCGTGATCTTCCCGTCTCCGCTCTGGGCGGACACGAAGTGGTCGCTGGAGTCGGAGCGGGGCACGGACACGTCGACCCCGCCGTCACCGGACTTCGTGTCGACGCGGTAGGTGGCCTTCGGCAGCTCGACGGTCACGGAGCCGTCGCCGCTGCGGGTCTCCACCCGCTCCGGTACGGCGCCCAGTTCGAGGTGGAGCGAGCCGTCCCCGGTGCGGGCGGTGACCCGGCGGGAGGTGACCTGGGCGCGCATCGACCCGTCGCCGGTGCGCAGCTCCAGCGGCCCGCTGGAGTCGGTGACCCGCACGGAGCCGTCGCCGGTGCTGATGCTCAGCGGCCGGGTGAACCCCCGGGCCCGCACACTGCCGTCGCCGTCCTCGACCTTCACGCTGATGTCCCGGGGCACCTCGATGCGGTGCTTGGCCGCGCAGTCGGCCACGACACCGCTGCACTTCATCCGCAGCACCAGCCGGTCGTCCTTCATCGACCAGGTCACCTCGGGGTCCTTGCCGACGGCGACGGTCCCCTGGAACCAGCGGGTGACCTCGATCGTGCCCGCCTTGTTCGAATCGGCGGCGACGATCTCCAGCGCCGAGTCGTCGGAGTCGACGGTCAGGGTGCGGCCCTGAAGAGCGAAGGCCTTGTGATCGGGGGTCTTGTCGTCCCCGGCGGAGGCACCACAGGCGGTGGCCCCCGCGACGACGAGCGCGAGGACCCCGGCCGCGGCGGCGGCACGTGCGGGAACGGAACGGACCATGATGATCTCCCCCTGATCTAGCCCTGGACGGGCGGTCGCGGGCAGTCCGCGACCCTGTTTCGACCCTAGGGACCGGGGCCCGGGCGGGGGATCCGGGTCGCTCCCGGATCGGGGGTGGGGTTTTCCCCCGTACCGACCCTGATCGCGCCGGCCCCGCGGGTAAGGGTTTGCAGGGCAGGGTCCCGGGCAAGGTAGGCTGTCGACTCGTCTCGGGTGCGTAGCTCAGGGGTAGAGCGCCTGCCTTACAAGCAGGATGTCGGCGGTTCGAAACCGTCCGCGCCCACCTGACGAAGGACCCCGGCCGTCTCGGCCGGGGTCCTTCGCCGTTCAGCCCGCTTCCTACTTGCGGGACGCGTGCTTCAACTCGGTCCGGGCGTCCACGCGGTCCGGGGTCTCCACTTCCGTCCAGAAGCGGTGGGTGGTGACGAAGACCGCGAGTTCGTGCTCGCGCTGCCGGAGCTTCTCCACCTCGGCCTGTTCGTCGGGGGTCCAGCCGGGGGAGGCCGGGCGCTCCACCTTCCGCCAGCCGTTGTCGTCGCTGAAGCCGTCCAGAGGCGCGACCGACCAGGGGAGCCGCTTGAGCAGGGCCGACAGCTCGGCCCGGACCTGATGCAGCTCCTCCTGACCGGCGAGGAGGTCACTCGGAAAGTCATAGGTCTTAGCCACGACACAATGCTACGCCTGTTCGATTTTGGGTGGCGAGTGGCTTCAGGAGGTTCATGCGAACGGGGGGCGACCGGTCTGGGAGGCGGCGGTCTGGGGTGACCGGTCTGGGGTGACCGGTCTGGGGTGACCGGTCTGGGGTGACCGGTCGGTCCCGCGCGCATCAGTCGGACGTGGGGCCGGCGTGTCGGGCGGGTTCCGGAAGCGTCCGTCCCAGGCGGGCGAGCGGGGACAGGGCCATCACCACCGGTGACAGCAGCATGCCCGCGGCCGTCACCAGGAGGCTGGTGCGCAACCCCCACTCCTGCGCGAGGTATCCGCCCAGCAGGGAGCCGAGCGGGGTCAGGCCCATGCCGACGAACGTGATCGTGGCGGCCGCGCGGCCCTGCATCCCGTCCGGGGTGACCGCCTGCCGGACGGCCATCACCGTGACGTTCACCAGCTGGCCGCCCGCCCCGAACACGAATCCGACCGCGAGGAGCGCGACGACCGTCATCGCCGAGGAGCCGTGCAGCGCGGGCACCCACAGGAACGCGCCGTCGCCGAGTGCCGCCGCGGACACGAGCACCGCACCATGACCGAACCGGCCCGGCAGACGGGCGGCGAGCAGCGATCCCAGGAGCGCACCCGGCCCCGTCGCCGCGAGCGACAGCCCGACGACGGCGCCCGGCAGATGCAGTTCGCGCGGCAGGAAGAGCAGATGAACGGTCATCAGCGCGGCGAAGGAGAACTGGAAGGCCGCCGAGGCCAGGCACACGGTCCGCAGCGAGGTGTCGCCGACGACGAACCGCAGGCCCTCGTATATGCGCCGCCCGGTACGAGGCGGGCGCCGCTCCGGGTGCTTTGGGAGATCCGGGACCGATTCGACCCGCCGGATCCGTCGGATCGACAGGAACGACAGCGTGAAGAAGAGCGCGCCGACACAGGCGGCGACCGGCGCCGACAGCCATGACACCAGCGCCCCGCCGAGGGCGGGACCGCCGATCTGCGCCGCGGACCGGCTGCCCTCCAGCGCGCTGTTGCCCCGCACCAGCTGATCGCGTCTCACCAGCCGTACGAGAGACGACTGGTAGGCGACGTCGAAGAACACGGACAGGACGCCGACGGCGAAGACGACCACGTACAGCGCGGGCAGGCCGAGCCCGCCGAGGAGCCCGGCCAGGGCGGCGGCGCCCAGGGCCAGGGTCCGGCCGGCGTCCGACAGCACCATCACCGTACGGGTCCGCCATCGGTCCACCCACGCACCGACGAAGAGCGAGAGCAGCAGGATCGGCGCCTGCCCCACCGCTCGCAGGACGCCCAACTCGCCGGCGCCGGCGTCGAGGGTCAGGACGGCGAACAGGGGCAACACCAACAGGCTTGTGTGTTCGCCGAGTTGGGAGGCCGTCTGGCCCACCCAGAGGCTACGGAAGTCGCCATCCCGCCACAGCCGTGACGGGACGGGCCGAGCGGAATCGGACACGGCGGAGGAAAAGGACGGCACGGGGGATCCTCGGATCGAAGGCCGGCTGTGCCACACCTCGCGAGGGCAGCACGCGATGACAGGCCGGACGGCCTACGACGTCAACGCGCGCTCTCGGGACCGGGCATGTCCTCGCTCCTCTCCGGTCACTCGCCGAACAGAACATTAGCCGGGCGCGGCGGGGTATTGGGAGGTCGAAGCCTCTGGTGAGAAGGAGTCGAGATGACCGACGACGCCTACCTGTTCCTGCTCGACGACGCGTCCGCGCGGCTCGGCGTGGCCCCCGCCGCCGTCGGTGAGCTGGCCTGCATGGAGACCCCCGCGGTCCGCGCGTGGCTGGACGCCCAGGGGACCACGCCGACCTCCCCGCACCTGCGTCTGCTGCCGCCGGAGGAGACCGCCGCCGTGCCCGAGGGAGCCGAACGGCTGCCCGTGCCGCTGAGCGACGAGGAACTGAGCCGGGTCCGCCACCATCTGGCACCGGAGTCCCTCGCCGGGGTCGAGGAGGAGCTGCTCGCCTACCGCGACTACGCGGACGGCCGGGACGGCCTGATCGGACGCGCCCTGGCCGCCGGCGTCCCACCGCACCGCGTCGTCGAACTGACCGGCGTGGACCCCGCGACGGTCACCGCCGCCGCCCAGGGCTGACCGCGAGGCCGCCGCCCCGGCCTCACTCACCCGGGCCGGGGTCCGGGTGCACGGCCGACTCGATGCCGGCGCGGGCCGCTTCCAGCTGAGCGGCGAACGCGATGCCGAGGAACAGCGCGACAGCGGTGAGGTTCGCCCACAGCAGCAGGGCGATGAAGGCCGTGAGCGGCCCGTACACGGCGCCGAAGGCACCGCTCTCCTCGACGTACAGCGCGAGCAGCCAGGTGGCCGACACCCACAGCAGCAGATGTACGGCCGAGCCGAAGGCCAGCCAGGTGTAACCGGGCTGCACGCGCCGCGGTGACCAGCGGAAGATCACGGCGGAGGCCACCCAGGCCAGCGCGAGCCCCACCGGCAGGTCCAGCACACCCCACCAGCGCGGCCCGCCGCCCTCCCGGCCCGCGGACCGGGCCACCGCGTCGCCCACGGCCTCGCCGGCGACCAGCACCACGAACCCCAGCACCAGGGGCAGACCGGCGGCGACCGCGAGCACGATCCCGCGCGCGTACTTGCGCGGGAAGGGACGGTCGCGCTCGATGCCGTAGATCCGGTTCGCGCCGCGTTCGATCTGGCCCATGGCCGAGGCGAGGTTCAGCAGGGCGAAACCCAGACCGAGCCACAGGGCGAGCGTGCTCCAGACACTGCCGTGCGCGGTGCGCCGCGTCCCGTCGAAGGCGTCCTTCACGATGTCGGCGCTCGCGCCCGGCACGATCCGGCCGAGTGTCAGCTCGATGATCCGCCCCACGCCCTCCGTGTGCACCGACGTGGCCAGGCCGACCAGCGCCACGGTGCACGGCACCAGCCCGAGCACCACCTGGAAGGCGAGGGCCCGCGCGTTGGTGAAGCCGTCGGCGTAACGGAACCGCGCGAAGGAGTCGGTCAGCAGCCGCAGGCCGCCGTAGTGGCGCAGGGCGGTGAACGCCTCGTCTCCGGAGAGCTCGTCCCCGATCATGTCCCGGGTCTGCGGGACGTGGACGGCGGTACCCATGGCGTGGACGCTCCTTGTTCGTACGGCTGGTCCCTGTGCGGTTGCCCCGAGATCCAGGTTGTCAGCGTCGCCCGCCGAACTCCCACGCGTGGACCTCCACGGCCGCGTACCGGTCCGCGCTCAGCACGGCTCGGGCCCGCTCCGGGTCCGGGGCGCGGACCAGGGCCGCCGTGCCCAGCCAGGCGGTGGCGTCGTCCGAGAGCAGGGGGCCGTAGGCGATCAGGTCGTCCCTCTCCCGCGGTACGGCGAGATCGACGGCCTCACCCGTGCCGAGACCGAGCACCAGGTACCGGTCGTCCCCGGTCCGCCCGCCGGGGAAGTCCCACATGGTCCGGCCCAGCAGGTTGCGCCAGCGGCGCAGCAGTACGTCCCGGTACGCGCCGGCCTGGTAGTTGGGCTCGTCGAACGCGAAAGCGCGGGCCGCGGCGGGGTCGGGCAGGTCGACGATGTGCACACTGCCGGTCGGTGTCTCCCCGTCGGCGCCGAACGTCGGCCCACGGGCGATCAGTTCGTCCGCGAACCGGTCCATGTAGGACCAGTGCGCTTCCGTCAGCTCCTCCCGCAGGGGCAGCGAGCCGGGCCGGTCACGGTGGTAACAGAAGAACTCCATGGCCCCAGAGCCTTGTCGATCTACGTCCGCATCTCAATGGCATTTGCCCGGAAGTGTGTTCGCCGGCCCGGCGAGCATCGGGGCGAGGCGGGTGGCGAGTTCGGCCATGACGACGTCGATCGGGGCGCCCAGGGTGCTGAGGCTCGCGGGCGACTGAAAACCGTCCGTTGCTGCGGGCGCCGTGAGTCGAACGCCGGGTCGATCCCCAGCTCCTTTCGGCAGGAGGAACACGCGGATGACGCTGGCCCCAGAGGTCGGCCCCGCTTTCGTCCAAGCGTCGTCGGTGCTTTGTCCATGGACCGGGCCGTGGCCGGGAGGCGAGGGTCGGTTCATGGACGCGGATCTTGAGGATTGTCGTGCATAGTCCGACGGTCGAACGGCCACGGATGCCAAGTGGGCTGCTCGCGCTGGCTGTCGGCGGGTTCGGCATCGGGCTGACCGAGTTCCTGATCGCGGGCCTGCTGCCGCAGGTGGCGTCGAGTTTCGCGGTGTCCGAGGCGGCCGCGGGCCAACTGATCTCCGGATACGCGTTGAGCGTCGCGGTCGGCGCGATCGTCCTGACCGCGGCGACCGCACGGCTGCCCCGCAAACAGGTCCTGGTCGGCCTGGTGGTCCTGTTCGTCCTCGGCAACTTGCTGTCCGCGATCGCACCGAGCTACCCGGTGATGCTGTGGGGGCGGATCGTCGCGGCCCTGTGCCACGGTTCGTTCTTCGGCATCGGCTCCCTGGTCGCGCGCAGCCTGGTCGCGCCGGAGCGCAAGTCCCGCGCGGTGGCCGTCATGTTCGCCGGGCTGACCGTCGCGAACGTCCTCGGCGTGCCGTTCGGCGCGCTGGTGGGGGAACGCTGGGGCTGGCGGGCCGCGTTCTGGGCGGTCACCGCGGTCGGCCTGCTCGCGCTCGCGGGAATCATCGCGTGCGTGCCGGGCCGCGCCGCTACGACACCGACGACGGAACCGGCGCCCCCCACCGGTCTGCGCGCCCAGCTCGGCGCGTTCCGGTCCGGGCAGGTCTGGCTCACCCTGGTGGCCACAGCGCTCGGCTACGGCGGGATGTTCGGCGCGTTCAGCTATATCGCCTACACGTTCACCGAGGTCGGCGGCTTCTCCTCGGCGGACGTCGCCTGGCTGCTCATGGTGTACGGCGTCGGCCTCGTCGTAGGCAACATGATCGGCGGTCGGGCCGCCGACCACGACCGCGACCGTACGCTGCTCCTCGTCCTGGCCGGTCTCACCGTCACCCTGGCCGTGTTCGGACTGCTCGCCGAGAGTGCCACGGCCTCGGTGGTGCTGGTGTTCCTGATGGGGGTGTTCGGCTTCGCCGGCGTGCCCGGCATGATCACCCGCGTCACCGACCACGCGCAGGGCGCCGCACTGGCCGCAGGCGCCAATGTGTCCGCGTCCAACATCGGCAACGCGCTGGGTGCCTGGGCCGGAGGCCTCGCCATCACCGCGGGTCTCGGCTACACCGCACCGCTCTATGTCGGCGCGGGCATGGTGCTCACGGCCGTCGCCGTCATGGCCGTGGCCGCGCGGCGAGCCGGGGCGGCCGTAAGGCAGCACCGCGCGTCGTCGCTCCGGCGATGACTTCCGCGCGCGGGAGATGGCACCGCAGACCGCCGCGGGCAAGGTGCTCTGGCACTTCACGATGTCGTTGGACGGGTTCGTGGCCGGTCCCGGGCACACGATGGACTGGATGACGGGGTTCTCGTTCCGGCCCGGCCTCGTCGAGGAGTACGCCGCGACCACCCCGAGGACGCGCCCTCCGCCACCGGGGTGACCTTCCTGAGCTGCGACGCCGCCGAGGCCGTCCGGATCGCCCTGGAAGCCGCCGGCGGCAAGAACGTGGAGGTCTTCTCGCCCACGATCGGCCGGCAGCTCCTCGAACGCGGGCTGATCGACGAGATCGACCTGCACATCGTGCCCGTCCTGCTCGGCGACGGCATCCGGCTGTTCGAGAACCCCGGCGGCGCTCCCGTCCGCCTCGCACGCCTCGACGGCGGCGACCGCGGGGCCGCGGTGAACGTGCGCTACCGCCCGCTCGTGACCGACCCCAGCCACTCGGTCAGGTGACGGCCGACCTCCTCGGGGCGTTCCTGCTGGATCCAGTGGCCGCAGCCGTCGAGGAGGTGGGCGGCGTGCAGACCGGGAAGCGTGGTGGGGAAGGCGTCGATGGCGTCGGACAGCCAGGTGGTGGAGGCGTCGAGGGCGCCGCCCAGGAAGAGCGAGGGCCGGCGGATCGGCGCGCCCGCGTAGGCGGCCAGGTCCTTCCAGTCCTGGTCCATCGCGCGGTAGCGGTTCAGGGCCCCGGTCAGTCCCGTGCGTTCGAACTCCCCGGCGTAGACGTCGAGATCGTCCTCGGTGAGCCAGGCCGGGAGGCGGCCGGCGGGGAAGCGGTCGCGCAACTGCCCGCCGGGTGCGACGAAGTGCGGGTCGGCGGGCATGTGGTGGGCGTCGGCGGTGGACGTGGGCATTGTGTCGGCCGAGAGCGCGGCGTAGAAGCCGGCCAGCCAGCCGCGTACGTCCGGCTCGATCTCCCGCTCGGCGCGGCCGGGCTCCTGGAAGTAGGAGACGTAGAACTCCTCCTCCCCGCCGATCCCGGCGAAGACCTCGCTGGGGCGGGGGCCGCCGGGCGGGGTGTACGGCACGCTCAGCAGGGCGACCGCGTGGAAGACCTCCGGCTTGAGCAGCGCCGAGTGTGCGGCGATCGTCGCGCCCCAGTCGTGCCCGACGACCACCGCGGAGCGCTCGCCGAGCGCCTCCACCACGGCCGCGTTGTCCTCCACCAGCTCGGTCATCCGGTACGCCGCCACCGCCTCCGGCCTCGAGGAACGGCCGTATCCGCGCACGTCCACGGCGACCGCGCGGTATCCGGCCGCGGCCAGCACCGGCAGCTGGTGCCGCCACGAGTACCAGGACTCCGGGAAGCCGTGCAGCAGCAGGACGAGGGGCCCGGTGCCCTGTTCCACGAGGTGGATCCGGCCGGCGGGACCGGGGACCAGACGGTGGGTGAGGTGCGACATGTGTCCTCCGTACGTACGGATACGGGTCACGACGAGCATGCGGGGCGGCGACGATGTCGCGCGAGGTCTGTTGCCGGTTCGGCAAATCCGCAGGCCGGGGGCGTTGTCAGACCCGGCACTTACGGTGGTCGGCATGGATACGGAGCAGGTGCGGCTGGTGCCCTGGGCGGAGGGTGACCTCTGGCTGCTGGAGCGGACCAACAGTCCCGAGATGACCGCCCACTTGGGCGGGCCGGAGAGCGAGGAGAAGCTCGCCGCCCGGCACCGGCGGTACGTCGGTCTGTCATCGGGGCGGATGTACCGCGTCACGCTCGCGGACGGCGGGCAGACCGTCGGCTCGGTGGGGTTCTGGGAGCGTGCGTGGCGGGACTCCCTGATATGGGAGACCGGGTGGGGGATCCTGCCGGAGTTCCAGGGCCGGGGACTGGCCGCGCGGGCGGCCCGCGCCGTCGTGGCCGAGGCACGGGCTGCCGGCGGACACCGGTATCTGCACGCGTTCCCGACCGTGGAGCACACCGCGTCGAACGGCGTCTGCCGCCGGGCGGGCTTCACGCTGCTCGGACAGGTCGAGTTCGAGTACCCGAAGGGGCACTGGAGCACGTCGAACGACTGGCGGTTCGACCTGACCGGCGGGGACGACCGCTGAGAGCGCGCGCGGGGACGGCCGGTGTCGGGGCGGGCGGTGACAGGACGGGCGGTGACAGGGCGGCCAGGCCGTCAGTGGCCGGCGTCCGCCAGTTCCCCGACCACCCGGGTCGCCACGGGCACCTTCACCCCGTGCCGGTCCGCCGCGCGCAGCAACGCCCCGCCGATCGCGTCCAGTTCGAGGGGGCGGCCCGCCTCCGCGTCGCGCTGCATCGACGACTTCGTGCCGGGCGGAAAGGCGTCGTAGCGGGCGAGGGCCCGGGTGGGGTCGGCGGGTCCGCCGCAGGCCGCGCTGACGGCGGTGGTCTCCTCGACCAGGGCGGTCAGTTCCTCGCGGTGACGGGTGCGTACCTCGCCGAGGGGGAGGGCGTGCAGGGTGGTGAGGAGGGCGAAGGGGGCGAGGAAGGACATCTTGGCCCACAGGGCGGCGGTCTCGTCGTCCAGGACACGGGTTGCGGGGCCGGCGGCGGCCAGGGCGGAGGCCAGGGCGTCCAGGCGTTCGCGGGGGACGCCTTCGCCGGTCAGGTCGAGCTCGGCGAAGGGGCTGCCGTGCTCGATGACGCCCGGCGCGACCCTCGTCGACTCGACCCGGATCACCGCGGGGGCGACCCGGTCCGGGCGGTAGCGGGTGCGCAGGGTCGCCGGGTGCTCGACACCGTTCAGGAGGGGGACGAGCAGGCCGTCGCCCAGGGCGGTGGGCGGGACGCGGTCGAGGGCGGAGTGCAGGGAGGTGTGCTTGACGGCGATCACGCAGGCGTCGACCGGTTCGCGCAGCTCGGTGTCGGCCTCGACGGGGGTCGTGAAGTCGCCGAAGGTGCCGCTGCGGACCTGGATGCCGGCCGTGCGCAGGGTGTCCGCCGTGTCGTCGCCGGCCAGGCAGATCACCCGGTGTCCGGCGCGGGCCAGGAGAGCGGCGAGGAGGCCGCCGGTGCCGCCCGGGCCCAGGACGGCCACGGTGCGTTTTTGGTGCGCGGAGTCGTGCGCCATGTCGGGTTGTTCCTCTCGTCGGTCGGCCCCGGGGTCGGTGGCCGCCTCGGCGAGATCATGACATTCGGAACGGGCGGACGGAAGCGCCGATCCGCTCGGGGAGGGAGACTGTCGGTATGTGCCGCAGTATCAAGACGCTTCGTCCGCCTGTGTTGCCCGAGGAGGCGACGGAGGAGGAGATCCGGGCCGCCGCGCTCCAGTACGTGCGCAAGGTGTCCGGCTTCCGGGCCCCCGCCGCCCACAACCGCGAGGTCTTCGAACGGGCGGTGGAGGTGATCGCGGAGGCGACGGCGGAGCTGCTGGCGGACCTGGAAGTCAGGGGAACGGCTCGCCGCGAGGCGGGGTGACCCGGGACGACTCCAGCCGAGAGCAGCGCCGGGTGAGGCGGGCTGCCCCGGCGCGGGGACCGACCCGGGACAGGGCCTGCCCGCCGCCGCGGCTCGACCTGCCGGGGGCACGCGGGCTGCGTGGCTCGGCCGGGTAGGCAGCGGATGCATGTCCTCGGTCGCCGATCAGGTACCGCTGCGGCTGACCTGCCTGCTGGCGCGGGGGCGTGTCGCTGCGCGGTGCTCACCGGTCCGCGGTTGAGGTGCGTCCTGCCGGCGCCGGTCGGGTGGTGCGCGGTCTGGCCTGCGTGCGGCTCCGCCGGGCGGTAGCCGACGGCCGTCCCGCTCTCGCAGATCGGGTGTTCGGCTTTGACCTGCCTGTGTTGCCGGGCGGGGCCACCGGGCCGTAGCCGATGTGCGTCCTGCCGGCGCCGGGCGGGTCCGGCATCAGCTTTACCTGTGTGCGAGCGCGGGAGCGTGTCGCCGCGCGGTCCCACCGGCCCCCGCCGTCGTCCTCGGCGACGCCGTCAGCTTGCCTCCGCTTGGCCCGGTCGTGGGCGCATCACAAATGCCGCCACCGCCCCCGCCCCGAACAGCGCCGCCACCGACACCCCCGTCGCCAGCCAGGTCGCCCCCAGCCAGTGGGCGCCGAAGTAGCCGAGGGCCACGCTGTACGCCGCCCAGGAGAGGCCCGCGAGGGCGGACCAGGGGAGGAAGTCACGGGCTCGGCGATGGGCGGTGCCGGCCAGGAGGGAGACCACCGAGCGGCCGGCGGGGGCGAAGCGGGCGAGGACCACCAGGGCCCCGCCGCCCGCGGAGAGCGCGTCGCCGAGACGTTCCTGCGCGGTGGTGAGGCGACGCGAGCGGGCGATCGCGCGGTCGAGGCGGGCGCCACCCCGGAAGGCGAGGCGGTACGCGGCCAGGTCGCCCAGCACGGAGGCGGTCGTCGCGCAGAGGATCAGGACCATCACGTCCGGGACCTGCCCGGTCGCCGCACTGCCCGCTGCAGCGGCCGTCGCGGCCGTGATGACCAGCACCCCGCTGGGCAACAACGGCACGAACACGTCGAGGAGCACCGACAGCGCGACCATGGCGTAGATCCATGGACTGCCGGTCACTGACCCCAGGCTCTCCAACACCGCGACTCCCCGTGATTCCCCCGTAGACAGCCATACAGCGTACGCGTGGGCAGTGACAGGAGATTCACGGGGGGCTCATGAGATGGACGCGGCATGTTCACCCGGCTGCCGCGTCCGCACCGGACATGCCGGTGCCCTCCCCACGGACGCGGGGAGGGCACCGTACGTGATCGCCTCAGACGGCCACCGGCTCGGCCGCCGGCTTTCGTTCCTGCGCCGAGCGCTTCGCGAACAGCCGGTCCAGGCCGAACGCGCCGGACCCGGTGAAGACCAGCAGCAGGAAGGCCCAGCTGAACATCGCCGCCGCCTCGCCGCCGTTCTCAATGGGCCACAGGGCCGTCGGCTGGTGCACCTTGAAGTACGCGTACGCCATGGACCCGGCGGCGAGGAACGCGGCGACGCGCGTGCCCAGGCCGAGCAGCACGAGGCTGCCGCAGACGAGCTCGATCACGGCCGCGTACCAGCCGGGCCAGGTGCCCGTTTCGACGGTGCCGCCGTGGGTGCCCGGGACACCGCCGAGGACACCGAAGAGGGAGGCCGCGCCGTGGCAGAGGAAGAGCAGGCCGACGACGATGCGGTACAGGCCGAGGGCGTATGGCTGGGCGCTGTTCAGGCGTCCGGTCATGTGGGGGACTCCTTCGGTCGGGTCGGTCCCACAGGGGGGTCGCCCCAGGGGGATGGGAACCGAGTCGGGCCCTCCACGCTAGGTGTCCCTGATCTATGCTTTCAAGTTCAACATTTAGCCATCGGTTTGCCTCATCCGCCCCTGCCGTTTCACCCGCAGCCGCACGTGGAAGGGCTCTCGCCCTCGCGCCGGGCTACCGAAAGTGTGTCCGAATACTCACCTGCGGGTGGGCATGCCGAACATGAACAGCCTTGCCCAGGGCCATATTTGACGATGTGTCAGGCACGTTAGGCACGTCAGGTGCGTCAGGTAGTGCCACGGGCCAGCCGGGGCTCTGCCCGTCCGCTCCCGCCGGTGAGTTCGGACTCCGAGATCGTCACCAGCCGGGTCCGGCCCTCGCCCGACTCCCGCGCGTGGTCCAGCCGCAGCCGCGCCGAACGTCCGTTCAGCGTCAGCGTCATGAGCTGGTTGCCGAACCAGGGGCCGCCCGTGTGCCGCCAGGAGACCGGCGGTCGCGCACAGCGTCCGTGCCGGGCGAGCCCCCGCCCGAGCACCCGCGCCACCGCGCTCCAGCCGAAGCGGAAGCCGAACCGCATGTAGGAGGGCACGGAGTTGTGGACGGGGGAACAGGTGAGCTGGAGAACGCGCGCGTCCGGTTCGCCGGTGTGCCACTTCGGCTCGGCCACGTACGCGTGGTGCACGTCCCCCGACAGCACCAGCACCGTCGCCGGCGCCTCGGGACCCGAACCCACCTCGGCGATCAGATCCGCCAGCGCCGCGAAGGACTCCGGGAACGCCGCCCAGTGCTCCAGATCCGCCTTGCGCCGCAGATTCTCGCCGAACCGGGCCCAGCGCGCCCCGCGGTCCCCCCGGCACAGCGCGGCGTCCCACGCCTCGGCGTCGTGCACCAGATGCGGCAGCAGCCAGGGCAGCGAGGTGCCGATCAGGAGGTGGTCGTAGGAGGAGCGGTCCTCCAGCGCCTGTTCGCGCAGCCACTGCGCCTCGCCGGGGTCCAGCATCGACCGGTTCTCCTCGTCGAGGACGCGGGCCGCGCGGGAGTCCACCATGAGCAGCCGCGTCCGGCCGAAGTCGCGCCGGTAGCTCCAGCGCACGGAGGCCGCGTCGGCCTCGGCCCGGCAGGCGAAGTCGCGCAACTCTTCGGTGCCGTCGGGCGATCGGCGTACGGCGGCGTAGAGCGGGTCGGCGGCCAGCTCGGCCGGGGGGAGGTTGCCCAGGTGCTGGTAGACCCAGTACGACATCAGCCCGCTCAGCAGCCGCTCCCGCCACCAGGTGAGGGTGCGCATGTCCTCGACCCAGGCGGCGGAGGTGTTCCAGTCGTCGATGACGTCGTGGTCGTCGAAGATCATGCAACTGGGCACGGTGGACAGCAGCCAGCGCACCTCGGGGTCGAGCCAGGACTCGTAGTAGAGGTGGGTGTACTCCTCGTAGTCCGCCACCTGGTCGCCCGGCGGGTCGCTCAGGTCGCGGCGTGCGGCCAGCCAGCTCTGCGTGGCCCGGGAGGTCTCGTCGGCGTAGACCTGGTCGCCCAGGAGGACGAGGACGTCCGGCCGTTCGCCCTCCGGCTCGGCGGCGATGCGGATGGCGAGGGTGTCCAGGGCGTCGGGGCCCACGGGGTCCTTCTCGCCCTCCGGGGGCGCGGCCCAGCGGCATGAGCCGAAGGCGACGCGTACTACCGCCTCCTCGGTGGTCGTACGGATCACGGAGGGCGGGAAGGGCGAGTCCGGCAGCGGCCACGCGCGTGTGCCGTCCAGGAACACCTCGTACGACCGCTCCGTGCCGGGGGTGAGGCCGTCGACCGGGACCAGCGCGTAGTGGTGGCCCGCGATCTGGAAGGTGGGCGCCTCACCACCCGTGCCGTCCGAGCAGCGCACCTCGGCGGTGCACGGACGGCTCGTCTCGACCCACACGGTCGCGGACGAGCCGTCGACGTACCTGAGCAGTGGTCCGACCCGCAGATCCGTCACGTGATCCTCCTCCGTCGCCCCGTACGGTACGGAACGACCGAGGCCTGCGGGGAGATTCCGGCCCGGAATCGGTCAGCAGTTGGCGAGGTAGCTCGTGAGAGCGCTCTTCTCGGCGGAGTCGACGGAGAGGTCGTAGTAGTACTTCACCTGGACCCAGGCGCGGACGTAGGTGCAGCGGTACGAGGTGACCGACGGCATCCACTCGGCCGGGTCCTGGTCGCTCTTGGACTGGTTCACGTTGTCCGTGACGGCGATCAGCTGCGGGCGGGTGACGTCGTTGGCGAAGGCCTGGCGCTGGGCGGTGGTCCAGGCGCTCGCGCCGGAGTCCCAGGCCTCGGCGAGCGGGACCAGATGGTCGATGTCGAGGTCGGAGGCGGCGGTCCAGGTGGCGCCGTCGTACGGGGAGTACCAGCTGCCGCTGGTGGCGGTGCAGGCGGAGTTGGTGACGACGTTCGAGCCGTCCCGCTTGAGGATGTACTCCCGGGTGTTGCAGGTGCCGCTGATGGTGATCCACGTCGGGAACAGGTCCCGGGCGTAGCCGGTGCGGTTCTCGGTCGCCACGGTGAGCGAGGCGAGGTAGGTGCGGGCGGTGGCCGCGCTGACCGGGGTGGGGAGGGCGGCGGAGGCGGTCGGGCCGTTGAGGACCGCGACGGAGGCTATGAGCGCGGTGAGCGCGCCAAGTATGCTGAGCCGTCGACGCGCGTAGAACTTCGGCATGCGAACTCCCTTGGGGGGGCGGGGGTGTTGGAGCGCGAGCGTTCGAATGCTCGTGGCTCCGTGTTGCGGGGAGATGTGCGTACGGTGAGAAGTTAATGACGCGTACATGACACGACAAGGTTTATGGCGAAACGATCACGTACGATGGATGCCGTTGAAGGGGAGTAGCTCTTCGCCGGACCGTCGACATACTGCTCAGCTCGTCTGAGCCGGCGCCCGGAGGCAGGTCTTCAGGGATCGGCCAGCGAGACCTTCGGCCAGTAGTGCACTGACTGTGTGCTGCCGTGCCGAGGCGTCGTTTCGCAGGAACACTCTCGGTGGGGCAGCGCCCGACCGATTGAGGACTTTTGATCAGCTTCACCGTGACGGCCGTCGTCTTCGGCGTCGTCTTCCTCGCCGAACTGCCCGACAAGACCGCGCTCGCCGGCCTCGTCCTCGGCACCCGCTACCGCGCCTCCTACGTCTTCGCGGGCGTCGCCGCCGCCTTCGCGCTGCATGTGGCGCTCGCCGTCGCGGCCGGCAGCGTGCTGACCCTGCTGCCGCAGCAGATCGTGCAGGCGCTGACCGGCGTGCTCTTCCTCGGCGGCGCGGCCGTCCTGCTGCTGAGGAAGGATGACGGCGACGAGGAGATCCGCAAGCCCGAGGACCAGTCCTTCTGGAAGGTCGCCGGGGCCGGGTTCATGCTCATCCTGGTCGCCGAGTTCGGGGACCTGACCCAGATCATGACGGCGAACCTCGCAGCACGGTATGACGACCCGCTCTCCGTGGGCCTTGGCGCGGTACTCGCCCTGTGGGCGGTGGCCGGTCTCGGGATCGTCGGCGGAAAGGCCCTGATGAAGCGGGTTCCGCTGAAGCTGATCACCAAGGTCGCGGCGCTGCTGATGCTGGCGCTCGGGCTGTGGAGCCTGTGGGAGGCCGTGACCGGCTGAGCTGAACGGCGAGTGAACTGTTCCCGGCCGTCTCGGGGCAGTCTCCGGGGGGGTGGTGGCGGGAACCGGCCCGATTTTGTACCGTGGAGAAACAAAGTGGCCCCCGCTCGTTTTCCCTGACCGGCGGGCGGGGCCGCCTTGTCCCTCCGGGGGGCGCGGAGGAGACACCTCCGAAGCCCCACGTCCCGCGTCTTGGAGCTGCCGATGACGGCCACCGCCGCCCCCACCGTGCTCACCGCCCGCGCCCTCCTGCTCGACATGGACGGCACCCTCGTCAACTCCGACGCCGTCGTCGAACGCATCTGGCGCCGCTGGGCCGAACACCACGGGCTGGACGGCGACGAGGTCATGAAGGTCGTCCACGGCCGCCAGGGGCACGCCTCGATGGCGGTCCTGCTGCCCGACCGGCCCATGGAGCAGAACCTCGCGGACAACGCGCGCATGCTCGCGGAGGAGACCGCGGACATGGACGGGGTGGTGGCGATACCGGGAGCGCCGGAGTTCCTGGCCTGCCTGCGAGGACTGCCCCACGCACTGGTGACCTCGGCCGACGTGCCGCTGTCCACGGCCCGGATGGCGGCCGCGGGTCTTGAACTGCCCGATGTCCGTGTCACCGCGGAGTCGGTCGGCGCCAGCAAGCCGGACCCCGAGGGATTCCTCAAGGGGGCGGCGGAGCTGGGCGTGGCACCGGCGGAGTGCGTGGTCTTCGAGGACTCCGGGGCGGGGATCGCGGCGGGCAAGGCGGCCGGGATGCGGGTCGTGGGGGTCGGTCCACGCGCGGGCGTGCACGGGCCGGACGTCGTGGTGCGGGACCTGACCCAGGTGAGGGTGGAAGCGCGGGCCGACGGCACGCTGGGGATCCACGTCGGGTAGATCTCCCCGGGGCGGGGCCCCGTACGGCTGCCGCCGCGGGGGCGCGACCCCCACCGTCCCTGCGCTCGCGATGCGGGTCTACGGCTGGGTCGAGTCTGTCCGCCCGCGGCTGGGTCGTGTCCGTCCGTCCCCCCCATCCGCCCGTCCGCCTTGCCGGGCGCGGGGCCCTGGTGACTCTGCGGCCGCCGTCGCGTGGGCGCGACCAGCCCCACCGGGGCCGCGCCCGGGGAACGGCCTACGGCTGGCTCGTCTCCGACTCCAGGCGCTCCCGCGTGACCAGGTCGTACACCCCGTGCTCCGCCACCTGGACCCCCCGCTGCCACTGATACGCGGCGACCGCGTCCTCGACCCCCTCGTCGTAGTGCCCGGCCGCCTTGCGCGAGTACAGCCCGACCTGGGTGAGCCGCAGTTCGAGCTCGACCACCTCCGCCCCCTCGGACCCCCGCCGCAGCACCGGCGGCGTCGCCTCGCGCGCCGCGTCGGACCCGGCCGCCGGATTCGTCGCGGCGGACGCCGTCGGGGTCGCCGAGGGCCCGGCCGACCGGGACGGGCTGGGGGAGGCGCTGGACCTCGACGGGGACGGGGAGGCCGACGGGCTCGCGCTCGCCGTGGCGGACGGCGGTGCGGAGGACGGCCGTAAGGACGCCGTGGCCGTGGACGGGGGTGCTGACGCCGCGGTCGTCGTCGCGTCCGGGACCGCCGGCCGTACGTCCTGAGGCGCCGCCTCGTCCCGCGACGGCGGCTCGTACGCGAACAGCCCACTGGCGAGACCGGCCGCGGCGACCACGGCCGCGACCGCCCCGGCGGAGGCGAGCAGGACGGTACGGCGTCGGGTGCGGCGCGGGTGCGCGTCCGCCGTCGAGTCGTGTGCGGAGGAGTCCCGCCCCGCCTCGAACAGGCTCAGATCCGTGGGGCTCGGGGGAGGCGGTGGCGGTGACGGCACGCGCAGCGGCATCGTGGCGTCCGGCGCGGGCGCCCTCGGCACCGGTGCGCTCTCGTCGTCCAGCTCCACGTACGGCCGTATGCGCAGCGGATCGAAGTCCTCCGCCGCGGCCGCCTCCGCCGTACGCGCGTCCCGCAGCGCGTCCGACGCGCGCCGGGTGCACCCGCAGGACGGGGTGTTGTCCGCCCCTCTCGGTGCCCCGCACTCCGGGCACAGATGACCGTTCGACTCCGCCATGTGTTCGTCCCTCCCCTCGCAAACTCCAGAGATTATGCAGACCCCCTCCACAGCCGACTTTCGGAAGCCCCCGGAATATCGGCTTCCAATGGGACTCAACAGGCCGTAAACGGTCACACCGACCACGATGGAGAGGTATCGAGAGCTCGGGAGGACTTCATGGCCGCGGACGCGCACGGTATGACGGAGGATGTGCGAGACACGGGAGAACACCACGTGTCCGGCAACGTCCTCGTCTCGATCGGGGCCCTGCTGCTCGGCATGCTGCTCGCCGCGCTGGACCAGACGATCGTGTCCACCGCGCTGCCCACCATCGTCAGCGACCTCGGCGGCATGGAGCATCTGTCCTGGGTGGTGACGGCCTATCTGCTGGCGTCCACGGCGGCGACACCGCTGTGGGGCAAACTCGGTGACCAGTACGGGCGCAAGCGGCTGTTCCAGACCGCGATCGTGATCTTCCTGATCGGCTCCGCGCTGTGCGGCATGTCCCAGGACATGACCCAGCTGATCGCCTTCCGGGCCCTGCAGGGGCTGGGCGGCGGCGGGCTGATGGTGCTGTCGATGGCGATCGTCGGCGATCTCGTCCCACCGCGCGAACGCGGGCGATACCAGGGGCTGTTCGGGGCGGTGTTCGGGGCGACGAGCGTGCTCGGACCCTTGCTGGGCGGCCTCTTCACCGAGCATCTGAGCTGGCGGTGGGTGTTCTACGTCAACCTTCCGGTGGGCGTGGTCGCGCTGGCCGTGATCGCCGTGGTGCTGCGGATCCCCCGCAAGTCGACCAAGCACGTCATCGACTACCTGGGGACCTTCCTCATCGCCGCCGTCGCCACCTGTCTGGTCCTTGTGGCCTCGCTGGGCGGCAACACCTGGGGCTGGGGATCGCCCCAGATCGTCGGACTCGCGGTGCTGGGGGTGCTGCTGGCGGTCGCGTTCGTGGCGGTCGAACGGCGGGCCGCCGAGCCCGTGCTGCCGTTGAAGCTGTTCCGGGTGCGGACCTTCACCCTGTCCGCCGTCATCAGCTTCATCGTCGGGTTCGCGATGTTCGGGGCCATGACCTATCTGCCCACCTTCCTCCAGGTGGTGCACGGAGTCTCACCGACCATGTCCGGTGTGCACATGCTGCCCATGGTGTTCGGGCTGCTGTTCTCCTCGACCCTGTCCGGGCAGATCGTCAGCCGTACCGGGCGGTGGAAGGTGTTCCCGGTGGCCGGGACCGCGGTCACCACGCTCGGGCTGCTGCTTCTGCACCGGCTCGACGAGAGCAGTTCCACCTGGGTGATGAGCCTGTACTTCTGTGTGTTCGGGCTGGGACTCGGGCTGGTCATGCAGGTGCTGGTGCTGATCGTGCAGAACGCCGTCTCGTACGAGGACCTCGGCGTCGCCACGTCCGGCGCGACCTTCTTCCGGTCCATCGGGGCGTCCTTCGGCGTCGCCATCTTCGGTACGGTCTTCGCGAACCGGCTCGGGGACAAGCTGGCCGAGGCCCTGCACGGGGCCCAACTGCCGCCCGGGGTCTCGGTGTCCGGGATCGAGGCCGACTCCCGGGGACTCGCTCAGCTGCCGGGCTCGCTCAGGCCCGAGGCGCTGCACGCGTACGCCTCGTCGATCACCGACGTGTTCCTCTACGCGGCGCCTGTGGCGTTCCTCGGGTTCGTGCTCGCGTGGTTCCTCAAGGAGGACCGGCTGCGCGGGTCGGTCACGGCACCCGACGTGACCGAGACGCTGGCCAGCAACCCCGTGGAACGGTCGTCGTACGACGAGGTGTGCCGGGCGCTGTCGGTGCTCGGGACCCGGGAGGGGCGGCGGGAGGTCTACCGGGAGATCACCGCGCGGGCCGGGTACGACCTGCTGCCCGCGTCGAGCTGGCTGGTGCTGCGGATGCGGAAGTACGGGTGGGTGGAGCCGTCGCTGCTCGCCGAGCGCACGTCCCTGCCGCTGGGCGTGATCATCGAGGCGGCGCGGCAGGTGGAGGAGCGGGGGCTGGCGACGCGGCGGGGGCTTGATCTGTTGCTCACCGAGCCGGGGGAGGAGGTTGCCGCGCGGCTCGCGGCGGCTCGGGAGGCGTCGTTGGGGGAGCTGCTGGGGGACTGGTGGGGGCCCGGTCGGCCCACCGATCTCGCGCAGCTGGTGAAGGATCTGAATGACGAACTGTGCGGGTCTGATCGTGAGCAGCCGCATGCCTCCGGCGGTTGAGCGGTTGTTTGTGCGGGTCGGTGGGGGCGGGCGTTTTTGCGCAGTTCCCCGCGCCCCTGATGCCTGCGGCGCAGCTGCGGGTTCGGTGGGGGCTTGTGTAGCGCGTGCGGTGTGGTTTGGGGTCGGGGCCGGGGTGGGGGGTGTCCGTCCTCGGTCCGGCGGCTCGGCTGCTTGAGCAGGGCTCTGTGACGGACGCCGGCCGCTGCGGGCGGACACCCCCCACCCCGTCCCCTTCCCGCCGTACGCGGCTTGCGGGCCGTCGGGGCTACAGGGGCTTGCCCAGGGTGTGGTCCGCGTAGATGTCGTCGCTGTACGGGGCGATCTCCTTGTAGCCGAGCCTCGCGTACAGGGTCAGGGCCTCGGTCAGATCCTTGCGGGTCTCCAGGACCAGGCGGGTCGCGCCCAGGGCTCGGGCCGCGGACTCCGCCGCTGCGACGAGCAGGGGCGCGCCGCCCTTGCCGCGCAGCTCCTCGCGCACGTAGACCCTGGTGAGCTCGGCGCTTCCGTCGGGGCGCAGGCGTATGCCCGCCGTGCCGGCCGGTTCTCCCGCGTATCTCGCCACCAGTAACTGGCCTGTCGGAGGAGTCAGGTCGCTTCTGGTCTCCTTCGCCACCTCCCTCTCCAGCTCGGCCGGGTCCGTTCTGCGGTTCTCATGGAGGAGGTAGTAGCGGTCGCTGACCTCCGTGTAGTAGGCGCGCCAGAGTGCCGCTGCCGTGGGGGAGGCGGGATGTTCCGCGGTGATGGTCCAGGTCATGGCTGGATTGTCGCGTACACATATGCGGAGACGGTTTGAATATACGGTTCAGGGCAACCCGGCCGTCATGTCAACAGGCCTGATCATCGCTCTGATCGTGATCGTGGCGGCCGTCCTCATTGTGGCGGCCGTCCTGTCCCTGCGTGGCCGGGGCGCGCAGCACGGCCGGGGCCTGAAGCGACGCTTCGGGCCCGAATACGACCGTACCGTGGCCCGGCACGACGGGGACGAGAAGGCCGCCGAGCGCGAACTCGCCGAACGCGTGGAGCGGCATGGATCCCTGCGCGAGCAGCCACTCGAACCGGCGGAGCGTCAGCGGTACGAGGACCGCTGGACGGCCGCCCAGGAACGCTTCGTCGACTCTCCTCGGGAGGCTGTCGCCGAGGCGGACCGGCTGCTCGCCGAGCTCGCCGAGGCCCGGGGCTTCCCGGGCGGCGGGCAGTACGAGGAACAGTTCAACGCGCTGTCCGTGCACCACGCGGACCACGTGCACGGCTACCGGCGGGTACACGCGGTGGCGGGTACCCGCGCGAACGTCCGGCAGGACGGCGACGGCCGGACGGACACGGAGGACATGCGCGCCGCCATGGTCGAGGCACGGGCCCTCTTCGAGGACCTCGTCGGCCCGCCGCGGAGCCGCGAGGAGTCCCGTACACCCACCGGCGAGTCCCACGCGCGCGCCGGTCAGCCCCGCGACGGTCGTGACGACAGCCGGGGACATCTGCCATGGGCATTCAACAGGCGCCACGCGAAGGGGAGTTGAGCTGAAATGACGGATGCCACGAACAGGCCGGGAGCCGAGGGACGCACGGGCAGGGGTACGGGCAACGATCCCGCGGACGAGCACAGCCCCCTGGTGACACCCACCGAGACCGAGGCGCCGGATCTGGAGCAGGAGGGACGTCCGGCGGGCACCGCCGGCGCCGAGCGGCGTGGTGACGAGGGCGGCTTCGGCCGTGACTCCGTCGCCGGCCGGGACAAGACGTCCGGCCTCGGTCGCGGGACGGAGCGGGGGCGGGACGCCGGTTCTGCCGACGCCGTCGGCGGTGTCGGTACGGGTGTGGGCGGGGTCTCCGGCCGCGAAGGTCATGACGGCCGTGCCGGTCAAGAGGCCCGGCTGCTGCCGCACGACGAGTCCGACAAGCTCAGCGAGCGGCTCCAGCACGCCGTCGCCGGGTTCGTCGACGAACCCCGGTCCGCCGTAGAGGAGGCCGACCACGTGCTGGAGGAGGTCGCCGCCCGGTTCGCCGATGCCGTGAAGGAGCGTCGGCGCACCCTGCGCAACTCCTGGCAGACCGGCGACGGCGGCCAGAACAAGGCCGTGAGCGCAGGCGACACCGAGCAACTCCGGCTGGCGCTGCGGGACTACCGCGAGCTGACGGAGCGGCTGCTGCACAGCTGACGCCTCGTCCGTACGTACGACCGGCCTGTCTCCCGAAGTCGGGGGGCAGGCCGGTCTTGCGTGGCTTGCGCCGGACACCGCCCTGCCGGGCGATTTATCATGCGGCGGCGGCAGGTCAACGGGGTTGCCGCGCAAGGAACCTTTCAGGAGGAGCGCACGTGCTCGAACTCACCATGGCCGTCGTCACCGCGGCGGAGGAGGGTGCCACGGCCGGTATGCAGATGGCCGACGCGCCCAGTGACCCGGGCACCGTGCTGCGGGTGGGCCGGGACAAGTCCGTGTGCCGGCTCGCGACCCCCGACGACTGGCTGTTCGTCTCCCGGGTGCACCTGGAGTTCCTGTGCGGGCCCGAGGGCGTCTGGCAGGTGACCTGGCTCCAGGGCTCGCAGCCCGATCCCTCGTCCGAGGTGCAGCTGGTGGCCGGGGCCTACGCGCAGCCGCTGGTCTACGGCGGCTCCGTGACCCTGCCCCGGGGCGGCAACGGTGAGATCGTCATCCGCGACCGCACCGCCCCGCGCAGCGTCAACGTCGGCTTCTATCACGAGGCCTGAGCGGGACGGCTACGGCAGGACGCGGGCCAGCGCGAAGCCGTCGTAGCCCTTGCTGCCCACCGTCTGGATCGCCGTGGCGCTCAACCTCGGGTGCTGTCCGAGCAGTTCGAGCGCGGTGCGGGTGCCCCGGACGTCGGGGGCGGGGTTGTCGGGGTCGGCGACCCGGCCGCCCCGTACGACGTTGTCCACCACGATGAGGCTGCCCGCGCTGGTGAGCTTGAGCGCCCACTCCACGTAGTGCGGGTTGTTGGCCTTGTCGGCGTCGATGAAGACCAGGTCGAAGGGGGGCGGGTTCTCGTCGGCCAGCCGGGGGAGGGACTCCAGGGCGGGCCCGACGCGTACCTCGACGACCTTGTCGAGACCCGCGCGGGCGATGTTGCGGTTCGCGACCTCGGCGTTCTTCGGGCTGTACTCCAGTGAGACCAGGCGGCCGTCGGCGGGCAGGGCGCGGGCCAGCCAGATCGTGCTGTAGCCGCCGAGCGTGCCGAGTTCCAGGATCGTGCGGGCGCCCTGGATCTGGGCCAGGAGCTGGAGAAGCTTGCCCTGCGGCGCCGTGACGGCGATGGACGGGAGCCCGGCGGCCTCGCTGTCGCGCAAGGCCGCCCGGAGTGCTTCGTCCTCCGGGGCGAGATGGGCGGTGAAGTAGTCGTCGACGTCGTCCCAGAACTGCGACTCGCTCATACACCTATGCCTTTCATATGCCTAGTTAGGGCAGCTAACTAGTTGCACTAAGGAATATAGGTGTGCTCCCGGCTCCTGTCAGGGGAATTACCGCTGAGGCGGTGAGCCGGGCAGCGGCCGGCCCGCCGACTCGGTCATGAACCACACCGCCACACCGCCGATCACGGCCGCGGCCATCATGTAGTAGGCGGGCATCATCATGTTCCCGGTCGCGCCGATCAGGGCCGTCACCACGAGCGGGGTCGTGCCGCCGAAAAGGGACACCGAGATGTTGAAGCCGACCGAGAGGGAGCCGTAACGCACCCGGGTCGGGAAGAGCGCGGGGAGGGCGGACGGCATCGCCGCCGTGAAGCACACCAGGAGCAGGCCCAGCGCGCCCATGCCGAGCGCGATCGCGAACAGGCTGCCCTGCCGGATCAGCAGCAGGGCCGGTACCGAGAGCAGCAGGAAGCCCGCGCAGCCCGCGGCGATCACCGGGCGGCGGCCGACGCGGTCGCTCAGGGCGCCCGCGAACGGCTGGACGACCATCATCAGCGCCATCACGGCGAGGACGACCAGCAGGCCGTGCGTCTCGTCGTACTTCAGCTCGCTGGTCAGATAGCTGGGCATGTACGACAGCAGCATGTAGTCGGTGACGTTGAAGACCAGGACCAGGCCCACGCACAGCAGCAGGGCCTGCCACTGGCCGGTGATCATCTCGCGCAGCGGGACCTTCCGGCGGACGGACTCGGCCTTCTCGGTCTCCGCCGCGAAGGCCGGGGTCTCCTCCAGGCGCAGCCGCAGATAGAGGCCGATGGCGCCCATCGGGCCCGCGATCAGGAACGGGATCCGCCAGCCCCAGGAGACCAGGTCGTCGGTGGACAGCAGGGCCGTCATCAACGTGACCAGGCCCGCGCCGGCGATGTATCCGGCCAGCGTGCCGAACTCCAGCCAGCTGCCGAGGAAGCCGCGCTTCTTGTCGGGGGAGTACTCGGCGATGAAGGTGGACGCGCCCGCGTACTCGCCGCCGGTCGAGAATCCCTGGACCAGGCGGGCGACCAGGAGCAGCAGCGGGGCGCCGACGCCGATCGTGGCGTACGACGGGATCAGGCCGATGGCGAAGGTGCCGGCCGCCATCATGATCATGGTCACCGCGAGGACCTTCTGGCGGCCCACGCGGTCGCCCAGCGGGCCGAAAACCAGGCCGCCGAGGGGGCGGACCAGGAAGGCCGCGGCGAAGGCGCCGAACGTCGACAGGAGCTGGGCGGTCGGATTGCCGGACGGGAAGAAGACCTTGCCCAGGGTGACGGCGATGTAGCTGTAGACGCCGAAGTCGAACCACTCCATGGCGTTGCCCAGCGCGGCGGCCTTCACGGCGCGCTTCACGAGGGCCGGGTCGACGGCTACGGCCTCGGGGGCGCCGGGGTCGTGAGAGACGGTGTGAGAGAGGGCGGTGGCACTCGGCAAAACTTCGCTCGCCTGCCTTTCGACGGGGACAAGGGCAAAAAGCGACCATAGGCGGACTTGCCGGGCTTACGTGCTGCTCGGGTCCGGTCGCGGACCGTACATAAAGGTGCCGTATGCAGGTACCCCGTGCCTGGTCGGGGAGGTGCCTCCCCGGGACACATGTGATCCATCTCGCGCCTGGCTGCGCGACAGCCATCGGGACGGACTATGGTCATTCGGACAAAAACGAAGCGGACGTCAGGTGAAGCAGGCGTGGCCTGCGTCCTTCTTCCCGGACGCATGGCACGAACGGGACGAGAGGCCGACGCGGCGTGGCGAATGCGGAGCACAGGGGGACCACTGAGGTCCAGGCGCGGATGCGTGCGGCCAGGCTCGTCCTGTGGCTGGTGACGGCCGTCCTCGCCCTGCGCGAGGTGGCCGTCGTCCTCCGTACCCCCAGAGGCGAGCGGCTGACGGACCTGGAGACCTGGGTCGGCCCGGACGGTGTCCTGCATGCGAAGGGGTCGCTGTACGACTCGACGCGGTTCACCGGTACCCCGTTCGGGGGACTTGTCCTGAAGCCGCTCACCCGCGCCGCCGAACAGGCGCTCGGCTGGGGCTGGACCTTCGGCACCCTGCTCCTGGTCGTCGCCCTCGGTCTCGTCGCCGCCCGCGCGCTGCCCCAGCCGGTCGGCCGCCGCACCTCCCTGCTCGCCGCGCCGGCCGCGATCAGCCTCCTCATGCTGTCGCTGCCCGTGCGCAACACGCTCTACCTCGGGCAGACCAGCATCATCCCGGTCCTGCTGGTCCTCGTCGCCTGCTTCGCCGTACGGGGTGAGCGGGTCAGCGGACTGCTCATCGGGCTCGCCGCCGCCCTCCAGCCCGCGGTCCTGCTCTTCGCGGCCCTGCTCTGGTTCACCGGCCGCCGCCGGGGCGCCCTCACCGCGGCCGCGACCTTCGCCGCCGGCACCGCGCTCGCCTGGGCCGCGCTGCCGCACGACTCGTACACCTACTGGGTGCACCACATCGCGGGCACCGGCCTCGGGGGCCCCGCCGACGACCTCGCCAACCAGTCCCTGCACGGCCTGCTGCTGCGCCTGGGTGCGGCCGGACCGCTGGAAATCTCTCTGTTCCTGGCGCTCGGCGCGGCCGTCGCCGCGCTGGGCGTGCGCCGGGCCGTGCGCTACGCCCGCGACGGCCAGCTGCTGCTCGCCGTCGCGATCACCGGATGCGCGGCGATCGCCGTCTCGCCGACCACCTGGCAGCACCAGCTGCTGTGGGTGCTGCTCGCGGTCGTGGGACGGGTCGGCAAGCGGGCCTCCGACCGGTATGTGTGGCCGGTCGCCGTCGTCGTGGTGATGACACTGCCGACGACGATGCTGCTGCCGCACATCGCGACGCTGTACCCCCTGCGGGACAACATGGTGCTGCTGGCCGCGCTCGCCGCCGCCACGGTGATCCCCTTCCTGTCGCGCACCTCGCCGTACTACCGGACACCGATTGCCGCGCGGTACGCACCTCAGGTGCCCGCCCGGTTCCGGCACGTGCCGCTGCTGCCGTTCCTGCGGCGCGTGCTGACGCGGCCGAACCTCCTCCTCGAACTCCTGCTGATCCGGATCACGTACGCCGCCTACCAGCAGGTCAGACTCGCGGCGACCGGTGGCACCAACTCCGCCGGGCGGGCCACCGCCGAGAAGCACGGGCAGCAGGTCCTCGATCTGGAGCGCCTGCTGCACATCGACATCGAGCACTGGGCCAACCAGGCGGTCGTCAAGGTCGACTGGCTGCGGAACTTCTTCGACTACTACTACGAGTCCTTCCACTTCGTGGTCCCGCTGAGCGTGCTGGCCGTTCTGTACTGGCGCCGCCCGGTGGACTACCGGTGGGCCCGGGCCTCGCTCGGGTTCGCGACGCTGCTGGCCCTCGTCGGGTTCTGGCTCTATCCGCTCGCCCCGCCCCGGCTGATGCCGGCGCTCGGCGTCATCGACACCGTGCACGGAGTGCAGGACTTCTCCAAGCCGGACTACGGGACCCTGACCGCGCTGACCAACCAGTACGCGGCGATGCCCTCGCTGCACTTCGGGTGGTCGTTGTGGTGCGGGGTCGTCATCGCGGTCATCGCGCCGAAGTGGTGGATGAAGGGGCTGGGGCTGCTGCATCCGCTCTTCACGGTCTCGGCGATCGTGGCCACCGGGAACCACTGGGTGCTGGACGCGGTGGGGGGTGCGGTGGTGGTCGCGGGTGGGTTCGGGTTGTCGTATCTGTTCCAGGGGCCGCGGGGTCGGACGGTGGCAGCTGCCGCGGAGGTCGATGACGAGGAACGGGCGCTGGTGCGCAGTCCCCAGCGCCCCTGAAGACCTCAACCCAGGGTGACCTGAAGCTCCTTGACGCCGTTGATCCACGCCGAGCGCAGGCGGCGTGGGTCGCCGGTCGCGCGGAGGTTCGGCATGGCGTCGGCGATGGCGTTGAAGATCAGGTCGATCTCCAGGACCGCCAGGGACTTGCCGAGGCAGTAGTGCGGGCCTCCGCCGCCGAAGCCGAGGTGGGGGTTGGGGTCGCGGGTGATGTCGAAGACGTCCGGGTTCTCGAAGACCTCGGGGTCGTGGTTGGCGGCGGCGTAGAAGATGCCCACCCGGTCGCCCTTCTTGATCTGCTTGCCGCCGAGTTCCGTGTCCTGGGTGGCCGTGCGCTGGAAGGCGTTGACCGGGGTGGCCCAGCGGACGATCTCCTCCGCGGTCGTCGAGGGGCGCTCGGCCTTGTACAGCTCCCACTGGTCGGGGTGGGTGAGGAAGGCGTGCATGCCGTGGGTGATGGCGTTGCGGGTCGTCTCGTTGCCGGCGACCGCCAGCATCAGCACGAAGAAGCCGAACTCGTCGGAGTTGAGGTTGCCCTCGTCCTCCGCGGCCACCATGGTGGTGACGATGTCCTTGGCCGGGCACTGCTTGCGGTCGGCCGCCATGTTCATCGCGTAGGCGATGAGCTCCATGGCCGACTCCTGGCCGACCTGCTCGCTGATCGCGTACTCCGGATCGTCGTACGAGATCATCTTGTTGGACCAGTCGAAGATCTTCGCCCGGTCGTCCTGCGGGATGCCGATGAGCTCGGCGATGGCCTGCAGGGGCAGTTCGCAGGCGACCTGGGTGACGAAGTCGAAGGAGCCGCCGGGCAGGGCGGACGCGCTCTCGACGATCGCGTGGGCGCGGTTGCGCAGGCGTTCCTCCAGGGCGCGGATGGCCCGGGGGGTGAACACCCGTTGGACGATCCCGCGGACCCTGGTGTGCTCCGGCGGGTCCATGTTGAGCAGGATCAGCCGCTGTGCGTCGATCGCGTCGCGCTCGATGCGTTCGTTGAAGCGGATGATCGCCGTGTTGAGGTACGACGAGAAGATCTCCGGGTGGGTGGAGACGTACTTGACGTCCGCGTGCCGGGTGACCGCCCAGTACCCCTCGTCCTGGAAACCGGCGACATTGGCCGACTGGGGGATCCAGCGCACCGGTTCGGCCCGGCGCAGTGCGGCGAACTCCGGCAGCGGTACGCGACTTTGCAGCAGGTCGGGGTCGGTGAAGTCGAACCCGTCGGGAAGCGCTGGACACGACATCGGCAACTCACTCCAGCCGTTCGACAACTTTCTGACGGCCCATCAGGAACAGAGCTGCCGTGAAGGTAGTAACGGGTTCTACAAGAGGCAAGGGGCACGGAGGCCCCAATTGCCTGCAAGACCCTTGCGGTGGCGGCCGGATCCTCAGCAGACTGCAAGCAACGCGCTAACTAGAACACGTACTAGTTCCAGGGATCCGTTCGGAGGAGAGGACCCGCACCCATGGCCGCCGAACCCGTGATCGTCGAAGCCGTCCGTACCCCCATCGGCAGGCGCGGCGGCGCGCTCGCCAATCTGCATCCCGCCTATCTGCTGGGCGAGACCTACCGAGAACTCCTCGGCCGTGCCGGCATCCCCGCCGACGCGGTGGAACAGATCGTCGGCGGCACGGTCACCCACGCCGGCGAGCAGTCCATGAACCCCGCGCGCACCGCCTGGCTGACCGTCGGGCTGCCGTACGAGACCGCGGCGACGACGGTCGACTGTCAGTGCGGCTCCTCGCAGCAGGCCTCCCACATGGTGGCCAACATGGTCGCGGCCGGGGTCATCGACGTCGGCATCAGCTGCGGTGTCGAGGCGATGTCCCGGGTGCCGCTGGGCTCGGGATCGAAGCACGGGCCCGGCAAGCCCTTCCCGGACGAGTGGAACGTCGACCTGCCCAACCAGTTCGAGGCGGCCGAACGGATCGCGCGGCGCCGGGGGTTGACCCGGGAGAACGTCGACACGCTCGGCCTGCTCTCCCAGGAGCGGGCGGCCGTCGCCTGGGCCGAGGAGCGTTTCAAGCGGGAGACGTTCGCGGTGCAGGTGCCGACCACCGAGGAGGAGCAGCGGGCCGGGCAGGGCATGTGGCGGCTCGTCGACCGGGACGAGGGGCTGCGCGACACGTCCATGGAGGCGCTGGCCGGTTTGAAGCCGGTCATGCCGACGGCGATCCACACGGCGGGCAACTCGTCCCAGATCAGCGACGGCGCCGCGGCGATCATGTGGGCGTCCAAGCGGATGGCGCGGGCGCTGAAGCTGAGGCCGCGGGCCCGGATCGTGGCCCAGGCGCTGGTCGGCGCCGACCCGCACTTCCACCTCGACGGTCCCGTCGACGCGACCCGCGCGGTCCTCGGCAAGGCGGGCATGTCCCTGAAGGACATCGACCTCGTCGAGATCAACGAGGCTTTCGCGTCCGTGGTGTTGAGCTGGGCCCAGGTCTTCGAACAGGACCTGGACAAGGTCAACGTCAACGGGGGCGCGATCGCCCTCGGACACCCGGTGGGGGCCACCGGGGCTCGGCTCATCACGACGGCCCTGCATGAACTGGAGCGCACGGACAAGGAGTTCGCGCTCATCACGATGTGTGCGGGCGGGGCGCTGGCCACCGGCACGATCATTCAGCGGTTGTAGCCGACGTCCCGTCGCGGACGGCTCGGAGGCCGAACGGGGGCTCGACGTCTTCTCCACCTGGCGGTCGACCTTGGGTGAGGCTGCAACAGGACGGGGACACCCCTGTCCGCCTGCGCACCGGCCCCGCCGGTTCCCAGGTGAGGACCGTTTCACCCGAGGCGCTCGATCCCCGCCCTCGCCTCCGCCACCGACGCCGTGTCGCCGAATGCCGTGAACAGGTCGCGGGCCCGGAGATAGAGCTCGCGGGCTTCGTCGGGGTCGCCACAGTGTTCCAGGGCCGTGGCGAGGCCGAGCGAGGTGTGGGCGCGGAGGCGGTCGATGCCGGCGTGGGCGGACGGTGTGCCGACCGCACGGAAGGCCTCCGCCGCCTCGGGCCAGCGTTCGAGGGCCAGCAGGTCCTTGGCCGTCTCGCAGCGCAGGAGCGCCGCGACGAACTCGTTCAGGCCGGGCACGTCCCCGGGCCGGGTGCCGAGCAGGGCCCGGTGCAGGGCCAGTGCCTCCTCGCCGTGGCCGGACTCGCGCAGGGCGGTGCCGAGGACGCGCTGGGAGACGGCCATGCCGGTGGAGTCCCCGGTGGTCTCGAAGAGCTGGGTGGCCCGGGCGGCCGCCTCCGCCGCCTCCGCGGGACGGCCCAGGCCCATGCAGGCCCCGCTGATGTACGACCACGCCCAGGCCTGCTGGTCCAGGTCACCGGTTTCCGAGGCCAACTGCAGGGCCTGGAGGGCGAGTTCCTCGGCCTCCTCGTACCGGCACGCGCCCACCGAGTGGGCCCAGGCGAGGCAGTTGAGTTGGTGGGCCTCGGCCGCCCGGTCCTCGAGGGCGGCCGCGGACCGGGCGCCGTGGGAGAAGAGGGTCCGCCACTCGGGCCACTGGCACCAGCGGTCGGAGAACCAGTACAGGGTGCGCGAGGCGTGCAGGATCTCCTGGTGCCGGTCCGCCGCGAACATCAGGGGCAGGGCGCCCGCCCAGTTGGAGCGCTCGGCGGTGAGCCACTCCTCCGCCTCCTCGGCGGACCCGGGGGTGAAGGGGACGGGTTCGCCCGGCCAGGGCTCCGGCGCGCCGGGCGCCTCGAACCGGCGGCCCGCGGCGGAGGCCGACCGCAACAGCCAGTCCGCCATGCGCCGTCGCACGTCCCGGGTCACCGACTCCGGTTCCTCGGCGCCGAGTTGCTCCCGCGCGAAGAGCCGTACGAGGTCGTGCAGGGCGTACCGGCCAGGCGCGGTCTCCTCCAGCAGGCCCCGGTCGACCAGCAGGTCGAGGGAGTCCTCGGTGGTGAGCGGGTCCTCGCCGGTCAGTACGGCGGCGAGGTCGGGGCCGGTGTCGTGGCCGGGGACGAGGGACAGGCGGCGCAGCAACAGCCGGTGCGGCGGCGTGAGTTGGCCGTAGGAGAGGGTCAGGGCGCTGCGGACGGCGAGGTCGCCCGCGACCAGGCCGCTCAGTCTGCGTCCCTCGTCGGCGAGTTGGCCCACCAGGTGGGCCGGGGTCCAACTCGGTCGGCTAGAGAGGCGGTTGCCGACGATCCGCAGGGCCAGGGGGAGATGCCCGCACAGCTCGGTCAGCCGGGTGACCGACTCGGACTGCCCGTCGACGCGCGGGGTGCCGAGGATCCGTTCCAGGAGGGTCGCCGACTCGCCGCCGCTGAGCCCGCCGAGCCGGATCCGCCGTACCCCTTCGAGACCGGCCAGCGGACGCCTGCTGGTGACCAGCACCAGACTGCCTTCCGCGTCCGGCAGCAGCGGTCTGGTCTGGGCCTCGTCGGCCGCGTCGTCGAGGACGACCAGGGCGCGGCGGGTGGCGAGCGTGGCCCGGTAGACGGCCTCGCGGGCCGCGGGGTCGACCGGTATCCGCTCCGGCGGGAGACCGAGCGCCGTCAGCAGGAGGACCAGCGCCTCGTCGGCCGGCAGCGGGGAGTCGCTCATGCCGTGCAACGGGACGCAGACGCAGCCGTCCGGGAAGGAGCCGGACAGGCGTCGCAGCGCTTCCGCGGCGAGCGTGGTCTTGCCCTGTCCGCCCGGCCCGAAGAGCACCACGGCACGCGTACCGGTGCCGCTGCCCAGGGACTCCAGCTCCGCCAGTTCCCGCTTCCGTCCGGTGAAGTCCGGGACGGTCCGCAGGAGATACGGCGGCGTCGGCGCCCCGCCGCGTTCCCGGCCGGCGTCGGCCAGCCGCTGCAAGCGCTCGCGCTGCTCGTCGTCGAGCCCGAGGGCCGCGGCGAGGGCGTCGACGGTACGGCGCTGCGGCCCCCGGCTGCGACCGCGCTCCAGGTCGCCGAGGGCGCGGACGCTGACTCCTGAGGCCTCGGAGAGCTCCTCCAGGGTCAGCCGGGCGGCCCGGCGCAGGGAGCGGAGGGTGCCGCCGAAGGGGGTCGAGGGAGGAGAAGTGTGCCTGGTCATCAGGACAATTAGAACAGCGCTCCCTACTTCCGCCTGTGTTTCTGCCTGGCGCGAACCGGCCGCCACTGGTGAGCTGGATTCCGGTCCGAGCAGTTCCCGTCGAAGGAAAGAGAACCGATATGCCGTACATCACCGTAGGCGCGGAGAACAGCGCGCCGATCGAGCTCTATTACGAGGACCACGGCACCGGACAGCCCGTCGTGCTGATCCACGGCTACCCGCTCGACGGCCACTCCTGGGAGAAGCAGCTCCCCGCGCTGCTGGAGGCCGGCCACCGGGTCATCACCTACGACCGCCGCGGCTTCGGCCGTTCCTCGCAGCCCACCACCGGCTACGACTACGACACCTTCGCCGCCGACCTCGACAAGGTCCTCACCACCCTGGACCTGACCGACGCGGTCCTCGTCGGCTTCTCGATGGGCACCGGCGAGGTGGGCCGCTACCTGGGCACCTACGGCTCGGGCCGGGTCGCGAAGGCGGCCTTCCTGGCCTCCCTTGAGCCCTTCCTGCTGAAGACCGACGACAACCCGACGGGCGTGGACCAGTCGGTGTTCGACGGCATCCTGGAGGCCGTGACCAAGGACCGTTACGCCTACTTCGACGCCTTCTACCAGGACTTCTACAACCTGGACGAGACGCTCGGCAGCCGGATCAGCGAAGCGGCCGTCCGGGGCAGCTGGAACGTGGCGGCGGGTGCCTCGGCGCACGCCTCCGTGGCCTGCGTGCCGACCTGGATCACCGACTTCCGGGCCGACGTGGCGAAGATCGACGTACCGGCGCTGATCCTGCACGGCACCGGCGACCGCATCCTGCCGATCGACGCGACCGGCCGGCCCTTCCACGCGCTGCTGCCGTCCGCCGAGTACGTCGAGATCGAGGGCGCGCCGCACGGGCTGCTGTGGACCCACGCGGAGGAGGTCACCTCGGCGCTGCTGGCCTTCCTCGCGAAGTAGGCGGGCTACTCGCGCCCCGAGGCGGTCACCGCGAGCAGGGCCACCAGCCCCGCCGCGACGGCCAGCGGAATCCCGAGGCCGTGGTGGAGCACCAGCCACGCGCCGATCCCGGCTCCGGCGACCATCGCGACCACGGACGCCGTGCGCCGGGGGGAGCGGGTGCCGGGGCCGCCGCCGGCCCGGGAGTCGGCGGCGAGGCCGGTCAGCGTCATGGTCAGCACGGTCGTCGTCAGGTCAGGGACGCCGAGCTTGCGGACCGTGGCGTTGCGCAGGCCCATGGCGAACGCCGTGACGGCGATGAGGGTGTAGGCGGTGGCCGTGGCGCCGGGCGCGGCGAAGGCGACCACGGCCGAGATCCCCAGAAACACCGCCTCGGCGGCGAGCGTGAGGCGGGCCCAGGTGCGGCGGGAGCCGGAGCCGAGCCGTACGGCGACCCGGCCACCCGCGATCGCGCCCACCACGAAGGACACCAGCGAGGTCAGCGTGTGCTCCACCGAGAAGCCGGGCGCCCCGGCCGCGGCGAACCCGAGCACCACCACATTGCCGGTCATGTTCGCGGTGAAGACGTGTTCGAGGCCGAGATAGCTGACGGCGTCGATCAGTCCGCTGACCACCGTCAGCCCCAGCAGTACGGCCACCAGGCGCAGCCCGCGCGCCTCGGGATCGCCGGCTGCCTGCGTGTCGGTGCCGCTCTGTTCGCTCATCGGGTCTCCGGACGGCCGGACGGTCGGGGTGCACCCAAGTCCACCACGGATGCGGGGGGTTCTCGGATGTCGGGGGTGACCTGCGCGTCCGTAGCGTCGAGGACATGAGTGACGAGACGCGCACATCCCATGGATCACGGGCGAGCCGGCGCACGCGGAGGGGGCTCGCCGCAGCGGCCGCCCTGCTGCTCGCCGGGCTCGCCGCGGCCCCGGTGGCGGCGGCCGCCGGTGAGCGGACGCAGCAGACGCGACGCGGTGACCTGGTCGCCGTCACGCCGGTCGCCGACCGGGACGCCGGGCAGGTCAGGTCGTTCCTGACCGGGTGGGACGTCGACGCCGACGGGGTGCGGTACGGCTTACGGGCGTACCGGCTGACGTACCGGACCGTCGACCCGTACGGCGCACCCACCACCGCGACCGGGCTGCTGACGCTGCCCAGGGGTGGCGGCCACCGCCTCGACCTGGTCTCCGACACCCACGGCACGATGGTGGACCGCGACTACGCGCCCTCGGTGAGCGAGGACTTCGGGCGGGTGCCGTCGTACGTCAACGCGGCCGCGGGCCGCGCGGTCGCCGCCCCCGACTACCTCGGTCTCGGCAAGGGGCCGGGCCCGCATCCGTACATGGACACCGCCTCGTCCGTGACCGCCTCCGTCGACATGCTGCGCGCGGCGCGGACGGCCGCGGAACGGCTCGGGCGCCCGCTGACCGGCGCGGTGTACGCGACGGGCTTCTCGCAGGGCGGGCAGGTCGCGATGGCGCTCGGGAAGGCCCTGGACGAAGGCGCCGACCGGCACTTCCGGCTTGTGGCCCTCGCGCCGGTCAGCGGCCCGTACGACCTGGAGGGCCAGGAGATGCCCGCGCTGTTCGACGGCCGGGTCAACGACACCAGCGGGGTCCTCTACATCGCGTACTGGCTGGTCGCGCAGAACCGCCTGCACCCCCTCTACAAGGACCCGTCCGAGGCCTTCCGCGCGCCCTGGGCGAGCCGGGTGGAGGGCCTGCTCGACGGGAGTCACGAGCAGGAGGACGTCGGCAGGGGACTCGCGCCCTCGGTGAAACAGCTGCTCACGCCCGCCTTCTACGAGCGGCTGCGGCACCCGTCCGGCGCCGTGCTGGACGCCATGCGGACCGCCGACCACACCTGCGACTGGAAGCCGGACGTGCCGGTGCGGCTGTATGCCGCCGCCGGCGACACCGACGTGCCCCTCGGCAACACCCGGACATGCGCCCGCACCCTCGCAGGTCAGGGAGCGAGGGTGCGGGTGGTCGATCAGGGGGCCGTGGACCACTTCGGGTCGGTCCTGGTGTCGGCCCCCCAGGTGGTGCGGTTCTTCGACGGCGTACGGCGGTGACGCGTACGACGGTGACGTGTGCGGCGGCTCAGTACCAGCCGTTGGCCTGCCAGAAGGCCCAGGCGGCGGTCGGGCTGCCGTAGCGGGAGTTCATGTAGTCCAGGCCCCACTTGATCTGGGTCTTGGCGTTGGTCTTCCAGTCGGAGCCGGCCGAGGCCATCTTGGAGCCGGGCAGGGCCTGGACCAGGCCGTAGGCGCCGGAGGAGGAGTTGGTGGCGTCGACGTCCCAGCCGCTCTCGTGCTCGACGATCCTGCTGAACGCGTTGTACTGCGCGGCGTTCGGGATCATCTTGTGTGCGATGGCCTTGGCCTGGGCGGAGGAGTTGGTCGTGGCCGCCTGGGCCGGCGCCGCGGTCAGGACCAGGCCGGCGGTGGCGGCGGCCATCGCGACGGTGGTGATGGCCTTCTTCGGGGAAGCGATGCGGCGGGCGAAGCGGGAGACGGACACGAGGAACCTTTTCTTCGGGGACGGTGGTGTCGCTCGCTGCCCCGGGGGACATGCGGCGGCGCCGAGGCCCGTGGGCTTGTCGGCGCCGTGCGACGTCGTCCACAGAAACAGGCTCGGAAGGCGTCCGCAATGACCCCTTTTACTAGTTGTGGTCGAATCGCCGGGAAAGGCCGCCTCTGTGATCTGGCTCTCAAAGCGCAGGTCAGAGGGGGTGCACGATGGGTGTTATGTCGGAAATGCTCCTACTGTTCCCCTTAGTAGGTGAGCTGGGTCATGTGGGGCGCTTCACCGCTCGGGCGCCTCGAATGTGACCTGGGCCTCGAAGGCCGCGCGGCGGGTGGCCCGGCGCAGCGCCCTGAGGAGGGCCGGGCCGAGGGTGAGCGTCAGGACGACGGTGACCACGGCCCGCCCGAGGTCCCAGCCGACGGACGTGGCCAGGCAGTACGCGACGAAACGGGCCAGGTTGGCGGGGACGCCGGCGTGCGGGTCGAAGGAGATGTCCGAGGCGAGGGCGCCCAGGAAGGGCCAGCCGGCCATGTTCATGGCCGTGCCGTAGGCGAAGGCGGCGAAGAAGCCGTAGACGGCCAGAAACCGGACTTCCGTACGGCCCCCCGCGCGGGCGGGCACCGGCAGCAGGCCCGCGCCCATGGTGAACCAGCCCATCGCCAGCATCTGGAACGGCATCCACGGCCCCACCCCGCCCGTGAGCAGGGCGGACGCGAACATCGTGACGTTGCCGAGCGCGAAGCCGAAGCCCGGGCCGAGGACGCGGCCGCTGAGCACCATCAGGAAGAACATCGGCTCGATGCCCGCGGTGCCGGCGCCGATCGGCCGGAGCGCGGCGCCGGTCGCCGCGAGCACACCGAGCATCGCCACCGCCTTGGGGCCCAGCCCCGACTCCGCGAGCGCCGCGGCGACCACCGCGACGAGGAGGACGAGCAGCCCGGCGAAGAGCCAGGGGGCGTCCTGGGCGTGGGTGCCGACCTGGGAGGTGGGCGGGGCGAGGAAGGGCCAGCCGAAGGCGGCGACGCCCACGGCGCTGACCAGGGCGAGGGTGAGGACGGAACGAGGGCCGAGGTGGACGGCTCGGGTCATGACAGGGCCTTTCGCACCTGCGGGACGGTGAGCCATCGCTGAGGGGCCAGGATCTTGCTGACCTGCGGGGCGAAGGAGGGGGAGGACGTGATGACGTCCGTCACCGGGCCGTCGGCGATCACCTCGCCGTCGGCCAGCAGGATCACCCGGTGGGCGAGTTCGGCGGCGAGTTCCACGTCGTGGGTGGCCAGCATGATCGCGTGGCCGCCGGCGGCGAGTTCCTGGAGCAGGCGGACGAGACGGGCCTTCGCCGCGTAGTCCAGGCCGCGGGTCGGTTCGTCGAGGAGCAGGAGGGGCGGGCGCGCGGTCAGGACCACGGCGAGGGCGAGGGCGAGCCGCTGACCTTCGGAGAGGTCGCGGGGGTGGGTGTCGTCGGTCACGCCGGGGAGGAGGTCGGTGACGAGAGCGCGGCAGGTGCCGGGTGCCGCGTGGGCGTCGGTGTCGGCGGCGTGGCACTCGGCGGCGACGGTGTCCGCGTAGAGGAGGTCCCGGGGTTCCTGGGGGACCAGGCCCACTCGGCGGACGAGGTCCCGGGGCGGGGTGCGGTGGGGTGGGGCGCCGCTGACCCGGACTGTGCCGGTGCTCGGTGCCACGAGCCCTACCAGGGAGTTGAGGAGGGTGGACTTTCCGGCGCCGTTGCGGCCCATGAGGGCGATGGTCTCGCCGGGGGTGATGGTGAGGTCGATGTGGCGCAGGGCCTGGACGTGGGCTCGGCAGACGGAGAGGGCCGTGACATCGGCGAGGTTTGGTGCCTGTGGGGTGGAGCGGTTGTGGAACGCCCGCCTTCGGCGCGGCGTTCCGTGGTTCCCACCCGCACCACCTGTTTCGCTTTCGTTGGCGGGTGGCCCCGGTAGGGCAGTCCCGCCGTCGGCGGCCGCGGGTGCGTTGCCTGTCGGTACCCGTCCGGCCAGTCGGTTCCTCAGGCCCTCCGCCCTGCGCCGTGCGTCCCGCACTGTCAGCGGCAGCGGCGCCCAGCCCGCCAGCCGGCCCAGGTCCACCACCGGCGGATACACCGGGGACACGGCCATCATCTCGGCCGGAGTGCCCACCCGCAGGGGTGCGCGCGGGGCCGGCAGGAGGGCCACCTGGTCGGCGTACTGGATGACGCGTTCCAGGCGGTGTTCGGCCATGAGGACCGTGGTGCCCAGGTCGTGGACCAGACGTTGGAGGACGGCCAGGACCTCCTCCGCCGCCGCGGGGTCCAGGGCCGAGGTCGGCTCGTCCAGGACCAGGACGTCGGGGTGCGGGGTGAGGACCGAGCCGATCGCCACGCGCTGCTGCTGGCCGCCGGAGAGGGTGGCCAGCGGGCGGTCACGCAGCGGAGCCAGGCCCAGCAGGTCCAGGGTCTCCTCCACCCGACGCCGCATCACCGTCGGCGGCAGACCCAACGACTCCATCCCGTAGGCGAGTTCGTCCTCCACGGTGTCCGTCACGAAGTGGGACAGCGGGTCCTGGCCCACCGTGCCGACCACGTCGGCCAGTTCACGGGGCTTGTGGGTACGGGTTTCGCGGCCGGCCACCGTGACCCGGCCGCGCAGGGTGCCGCCGGTGAAGTGCGGGACGAGACCGCCGACCGCGCCGAGGACCGTGGACTTGCCGACCCCCGACGGGCCCACGAGCAGCACGAGTTCACCCTCGGGTACGTCGAAGTCGATGCCCTGGATGGTGGGTTCGGACGCCCCGTCGTACGTCACGGAGACATCCTCGAAGCGGATCACGACGACGGCTCCTTGGGGGCGGGGGCGAGGAAGGCCGGCAGCAGGCCGAGGAGGACCGCCGCGGCCGGCCACAGGGGGAGGACGGGGGCGACGAGCGGCACCACGCCGGGGTGCAGGGCGACCGGGTCGGCGACGCTCGCGAGGAACATCACCGCCGCGACGGCCGCGCCGGAACCGGCGACCAGGAGGGACCGGGTGGTCCAGCGGTCCGGGCGGTACCGGGTGCGCGGGGTGCGGCGGCCGCCAAGACGCAGACCCGCGAGGGCCGCGGCGAGCCCGGCGAGGAGCACGGGGACCCCGTACGTGCCGCCTTCGGCGGTGAGAAGTCCGTACGTTCCCGCGCAGACGCCGAGCAGGCCGCCGAGGGTGAGCGCGGCGGTCGTACGGCGGACTCGGGACGGGACCTCGGCGGTACGACCGTAGCCGCGGGCGTCCATCGCCGCGGCGAGCGCGACGGAGCGTTCCAACGCGCCCTCCAGGACCGGGAGTCCGACCTGGAGGAGACCGCGGATGCCGGTGTCCGGGCGGCCCCGGAGGCGGCGGGCGGCGCGCAGGCGTTGGACGTCGGCGATGAGATGGGGGGCGAAGGTGAGGGCCACCACCACGGCCACGCCGAGTTCGTAGAGCGCGCCGGGCAGGGACTTGAGGAGCCGGTGAGGGTTGGCGAGGGCGTTCGCCGCGCCGACGCAGACGAGGAGGGTGGCCAGTTTCAGGCCGTCGTAGAGCGCGAAGACGAGGGCCTCCGCCGTGAGCCTGCCCCCCAGGCGGATGCCCTGGGACCAGTCGGGCAGGGGGAGTTCAGGGAGGGTGACGAGCACATGGGTGCCGGGGACGGGCGAGCCGAGGACGACCGCGAAGAGGAGACGGACGAGGAGCACGGCGAGGGCCAGCCTGAGGAACGCGGTGTAGGAGTGGGACCAGGGGGCCGGGCGGCGGCAGGTCGCCACCACGTAGGCGGAGACGACGACGAGGAGGGCGAGGAGAAGGGGGTTGGTGGTGCGGGTGGCCGCGATCCCGAGGGAGAGGGACCAGAGCCACCAGGCGCCGGGGTGCGGGGACACGGACCGGGCGGGTGAACTACGGGGCATTCCCGCGCCGCCTCGTCTGCCACACCGCAGCCGCACCCAGTACGACGATCGCTGCCAGACCCGCGAACAGGCCGACGGACGGACCGGAGCCCGACGCGCTCCTCTTCGCACCGGTCCCCTTCTCGGCGTTCCCCTTCTCCGCGTGCTCCGCGACCGGCTCCCCGCACCCCGTCTCCGGATACCCCGAGACCGCGCACAACAGGGCGTTCGTGCTGTACCGGAGAGGTTCGGCGACCGACGCCAGGGCCTCTGCCGTGGTCGCGTCCCGGGGGACCGACGCGCACTCCGTGCGGGCCGCCGGGGGTGTCTCGCCGGACGGGGCGTCCGCGGCCGTACCGAAGTCGAGGACCAGGGCCACTCGTTTACGGCCTTCCCGTGCGGGCGTGTCCGCACAGATCCCCGTGAACGACGCAGGCCCGCGGGGCTTCGTCGCGTCCGACGAGTCCTCGCTCACCGCGAAGCGGAAGCCCTGGACGTCTCCGTCGGAGGGGACCGCGGTCGAGGGGCCCTGGGTGGCATAGGTCCAGGTCGTGCCGGTGCGGTCCCAGAAGGACCAGTAGCGGTACCCGGTGGCGTGGGCCGGGCCCACGGTGGCCAGGAGGACGCCCGCCACGAAGGAGAGGAGGACTGTCCGGCGGATCACGGCCGCTTCCTCTTGTTGCGGCTGCTGAGCAGGAAGCCGATGCCCGCGCCGGCCGCGAGACCCGCGCCGATCATCCACCACACGGAGGTGCCGGAGTCCTCCTGGGACGCGGTGGTCACCGGCTCCGGTCCCGTCGCGGTCAGCTCCTTCACCAGGTCCGTGCCGCCGAAGTCGCCCGGGTCCGCGCCACCCGCCTCGGCGGCGAGGATCAGCTGGGCGTATCCCGCCGGGCCGCTCTGCGCGGCCCACTTCGCGGAGTTCCGCTCCAGCCACGCCAGCGGCCCCCGCGCGGCCCCGGTACCGCCCTGCACGGCGAGGGCGACGACCGCGTCCGCCGTGTTGCCGTAGTCGGGCTGGTCCTCGGCGCCGGGGAGGACGGACTTCAGGTAGCCGTCCTTCGCGACCGCCCCGGCGAGGAAGGAGGCTCCGTTGGCCGCGGCCCGCTCAGGGGTGCGGTCCGGGGTGTCGGCGCAGGTGGTCTCCTCGCCGGTGTCGGCCCGCGCCGTCACGAAGTTCGTTCCGAGCGCGGCGACGACCGCCGCCGCCGTCGCGTCCGCGTTGGCCCTGAGCTTGCCCTTCTTGTCCGGCTGGTAGGCGAAGGCGCCCCCCTCGGCACACCGCAGGGACAGCTTCAGCAGGGCGTCGTAGGGCGACTTCGCGCCGTTGCGGATCGTCGAGACGGGGGTGTGCTGGGTGATGAGCGCGCCGATCACCACGGACGTCGAGTTGGCGTCGCTGGCCCCGCCGGGGGCGAAGCCCCAGCCGCCGTCCTTGTTCTGGACGGACTTCAGCCAGGCCACCGCCTTCGTGACCGCGCCGCCGTGCCCGCCGACCACGGACAGGGCCTGTGCGGCGACGGCGGTGCTGTTGGTGTCGACCATCAGCTTGGCGTCGCAGGCCTTCGCCGGATTCGCGCGGAAGGCCGGGAACGCCCCGTTCGCGCACTGCTGTTCGGCGAGCCAGTCGACGGCCGCGGGGGCGGGCTGCGCGTGCGCTCGGTACAGGGCGATCAGCGCGAGCGACTGCCGCCAGACCCCGTCGTACGTGGGGTCGCTGCTGCCGTACAGCCCCGAGGGCAGGGACGGTGACGGGGACGGGGAAGCGGCGACGGCGGGCGTGGCCGTGCCGATCACCACGGTGGCGGCCAGGACCGCGGCGCTGCGGCGGACGTTCATGATCGGCGGATGCCCTTCTCCCTGTGGAGCGCCGGGCAGCACGGGAGGACCCCGGGCGGCTCGGCTCCGTATACCTCGACGGTGCCGCACACCGGCCGGTCTCCCAGGCCCTTGCGGCACTGGGGGAGGGGGCGTGCCGGAATTGCACCGGCTTCCCCCCGTACGGCATGTGATGACGACCCGGCTACTCTACTCGCCCGTAGGAAAGCGGCTTCAGGTGGCCACGTACGTCACCGGATCGCTCCCCGGCACCGCCTCCGCGTGCCCCAGCTTCACCAGCCGCCGCAGATGCGCCTCGGCCTCCGAGACCGCGATGTTCCGTGATCCGTAGGGGATCTGCTCCCAGGGCCGGTTCCACTCCATGCGCACGGCGAGCTGCCAGGGGGTGAGGGGCTTGGCGAGGAGGGAGCGCAGGTCGGTGAGGCGTTCCTCGTGGTGGGCGAGCAACTCCCGCACCCGGGCGCTCGCGTCGGTGAAGACGTGCTGGTGGGCGGGGAGGACCTCGGCGGGGGCGAGCCGTCCGACGCGTTCCAGGGAGTCGAGATAGTCGCCGAGGGGGTCGGTCACGGTGGCGTCGTCGGGGTCCTCGTACAGGCCGATGTGCGGGGTGATCTCGGGGAGCAGATGGTCGCCGGAGAACAACCGCCCGTGGCCCGCGAGCCGGGCCGGGTGCTCCTCCTCCAGGTGCAGGCAGACATGGCCGGGCGTGTGTCCCGGGGTCCAGATCGCGCGGAGCCGGCGGCCGGGGAGGTCGAGAAGTTCACCGGGGACGATCTCGCGATCGGGCAACGCGGGGGAGAAGCCCGGGAGTTCACGGCGGCGCGCGCTGCGCAGGGGGGCGATGTGTTCCTCGGGGGCGCCCGCGGCCTCCAGCTTGACCGTCATGTAGGTGAACCAGCGCTCGGCCCGGGTCTCCCGGGTGCGCCGCACGATCGCGGAGTCCGCCGCGTGCATCGCGATCCAGGCCCCGGATGCCTCCCGCACCTTGCCGGAGAGGCCGTGGTGGTCGGGGTGGTGGTGGGTGATGACCACGCCGTGGATCTCGCCGACGTCGGTCCCGCACGCGGCCAGCCCCTCGGCGAGGGTGTCCCAGGAGTCCGGGTCGTCCCAGCCGGTGTCGACCAGCACCGGCCCCCGGTCGGTGTCGACGACGTACACCAGCGTGTGGCCGAGGGGGTTGTCGGGGATGGGCACCTGGACGGACCGGACGCCTCCGCCGTGGTCGTGCACCTGCGCCATGAGTTCCCCAATCACCGCGTTCCCAGCACTATAACTAGAACGGGTTTCGACGGTAGCCCGAGGTCACCAACAGCCGTGGTGTGCGGCCCGTGGACTCCTCGGAGGGGAACTGGTATCAGTTCCGTATCTGATGGTTCGTCAGCAAGCCGTCCTGGGAGGCGTTCGCCATGGCCGAGCTCGTGGAACACGGACAGCTGTTCATCGGCGGGGAGTTGACCGACCCCCTGGGCGAGGACGTCATCGAGGTGATCTCCCCGCACACCGAGGAGGTCATCGGACGGGTGCCGCACGCCTCGCGCGCGGACGTGGACGCGGCGGTCGCCGCCGCACGCACCGCCTTCGACGAGGGGCCCTGGCCACGGATGTCGCTCGACGAGCGCATCGAGGTCGTGACGAGGATCAAGGACGCGATCGCCGTACGGCACGAGGAGATCGCCCGTGTGATCTCCTCCGAGAACGGCTCCCCGTACTCCTGGAGCGTCCTCGCGCAGGCCCTCGGCGCGATGATGGTCTGGGACTCGGCGATCACGGTCGCCCGGAACTTCACCTACGAGGAGCAGCGCGACGGAGTCCTCGGCCGCATCCTCGTGCGCCGCGAGCCGGTCGGGGTCGTGGCCGCCGTGGTGCCGTGGAACGTCCCGCAGTTCGTCGCCGCCGCCAAGCTCGCCCCGGCGCTGCTCACCGGCTGCACGGTGGTGCTCAAGCCGTCGCCCGAGTCACCGCTGGACGCCTACATCCTGGCCGAGATCACCAAGGAGGCCGGGCTGCCGGAGGGCGTCCTGTCCATCCTCCCGGCCGACCGCGAGGTCAGCGAGTACCTGGTCGGGCACCCGGGGATCGACAAGGTCTCCTTCACCGGGTCGGTGGGCGCGGGCAAGCGGGTGATGGAGGTCGCCGCCCGCAACCTCACGCGCGTGACGCTGGAGTTGGGCGGGAAGTCGGCGGCCGTGGTCCTGCCGGACGCGGACGTCGAGGCGGCCGTCGCCGGGATCGTCCCGTCCGCCTGGATGAACAACGGACAGGCCTGCGTGGCCCAGACCCGTATCCTGCTGCCCCGCTCCCGCTACGACGAGTTCGCCGAGGCCCTTGCCGCGGCGGCGAGTTCCCTGGTCGTCGGCGATCCGCTCGACCCCGCTACCCAGGTCGGCCCCCTGGTCGCCGAACGTCAGCAGCGCCGCAACCTCGACTACATCAGGATCGGCCAGGAGGAGGGCGCCAAGATCCTGACCGGCGGCGGACGCCCGGCCGGCCTGGACCGCGGCTGGTACGTCGAACCGACGCTCTTCGGGGACGTGGACAACTCGATGCGGATCGCGCGCGAGGAGATCTTCGGCCCGGTGATCTGCCTGCTGCCCTACGGCGACGAGTCCGAGGCCGTGAAGATCGCCAACGACTCGGACTACGGCCTCTCCGGCAGCGTGTGGACGGCCGACGTCGAGCGCGGGATCGAGGTGGCCCGCCAGGTCCGTACCGGCACCTACAACGTCAACACCTTCAGCCTCGACATGCTCGGCCCGTTCGGCGGCTACAAGAACTCCGGCCTGGGAAGGGAGTTCGGTCCGGAGGGATATGGCGAGTACCTGGAGCACAAGATGATCCATTTGCCGGCCGGCTGGGAGGGGTGAAGGGCGATGGGGGACCGCTGGCTCGTCGAGGTCGACCGCTCCCTGTGCATCGGCTCCGCGCAGTGCGTGCACACCGCCCCCGAGGGCTTCCGCCTGGACACCGCCCGTCAGTCCCACCCCGCCGACCCGGAGACCGACGCCAACGAGAAGATCCTGGCGGCGGCGGAGAACTGCCCGGTGGAGGCCATCATGATCAGGCTGCTGGGGAGCGGGGAGGCGGTGTTCCCGCCCGAGGAGTAGGGGTCGAGAAAATCATGATGTGAGGGGTTCTATTCCCGGACGAACGTTCTATTCTGGACATAGGCCTACGAGGCGAGTGAGGGAGTCCGACCGAAGTAGCCGACTCAGGCGAGATGTGAAAGCTTCCGCCAGGGCCGACGTCGACGGTAGGGCTGAGAGGCCGGAGAGCAGCGGGAAGGCTCGACGGCGACCCCCGGAACCTGATCCGGACCATACCGGCGAAGGGAACCCGTCTCGTAGGTCGTTCACGCGTGCGTGCGGGCTCGTCAGGATCGCGGTTCCGTGAGGTCGATCAGGCGGCACACCGTCTCGATGTCGATCTTCACCTGGGCGATGGAGGCGCGGCCCGAGAGCCAGGTGATCAGCGCGGAGTGCCAGGTGTGCTCGATGACGCGGACCGCGGAGAGCTGCTCGGGCGTCGGGTCCGCGAGCCCCATGGCGTCCAGGATGATCAGCGTGGTCTGGTGGGAGACCTGGTCGACCTCCGGGCTCACGCTGCGGTCCGCGAAGGTCAGCGCACGGACCATCGCGTCGGCCAGGTGCGGTTCGCGCTGGAGGGCGCGGAAGGCCCGCATCAGGGTCTCCGCGACCCGCTCGGCGGCCGTCTCGCCCTGGGGCGGCTTCTTGCGGAGCGTGCCGTGCATGTGTTCCAGCTGGTCCTGCATGGTGGCGACCAGCAGGTGGATCTTGGAGGGGAAGTAGCGGTAGAGGGTGCCGAGCGCCACCTGCGAGGACTCCGCGACCTCCCGCATCTGCACCGCGTCGAACCCGCCCCGGCTCGCCAACTGCGCGCTCGCGTGCAGGATGCGGCGGCGCCGGGCCTCCTGCCGCTCGGTCAGCGCCGGCGCGTCGGGTCGTGCGGTACTGGCTTCCACTCCGGCCGACTTGGCCACCTTGTCCACCTTGGGTTCCGTGACAGTCCGTGAGGGCTCGCGATCACACAGCATGGCAGGGTGCCGGGCCGTGGCGCGGTCGCGGCGTTCGTGGCGTGAATCACCTGATCCACCGCTCACAGGGCCCTTACCTGCCGGTAGATTCAGAGCCTCCTGAACGATCAAGTCTGAAACTTGTTCTAGATTACCGTCTCGTCGTAATCTCGCGGGACAGTGCAGGCAGAAGGGGGCCCAGAGTGACCGCTGAGGCCAGTCAGGCCGGGCCCTCGAAGGACCCGGCCGCAGACGGCGAGCGACCGCTCCGTATCGCGCTCCTCACCTACAAAGGGAACCCGTTCTGCGGCGGGCAGGGCGTCTATGTACGGCACCTCTCGCGTGAACTGGCCCGCCTCGGCCACCGCGTCGAGGTCATCGGCTCCCAGCCCTACCCGGTCCTCGACCCGGGCTACGACGGTCTGAGCCTGACCGAGCTGCCGAGCCTGGACCTCTACCGCTCCCCGGACCCCTTCCGCACCCCGCGGCGCGACGAGTTCCGGGACTGGATCGACGCTCTGGAAGTCGCCACGATGTGGACCGGCGGCTTCCCCGAGCCGCTCACCTTCTCCCTGCGGGCCCGACGCCATCTCCGGGCCCGCAGCGGTGAGTTCGACGTGATCCACGACAACCAGACCCTCGGCTACGGCCTGCTGGGCGACGTGGGCGCGCCGCTGGTGACCACCATCCACCACCCCATCACCGTGGACCGGCAGTTGGAGCTGGACGCGGCCGAGGGCTGGCAGCAGCGGCTGTCCAAGCGCCGCTGGTACTCCTTCACGCGCATGCAGAAGCGGGTGGCGCGCCGCCTCCCGTCGGTCCTCACCGTCTCCGGCACCTCCCGCCAGGAGATCGTCGACCAGCTGGGTGTCCGCGACGACCGCATCCACGTCGTCCACATCGGTGCCGACACCGACCAGTTCTCGCCGGATCCCTCGGTGCCCGTCGTGCCCGACCGGATCGTCACCACCTCCAGTGCGGACGTCCCCCTCAAGGGGCTGGTCTTCCTCGTCGAGGCGCTGGCGAAGGTGCGTACGGAACACCCCGGGGCGCATGTGGTCGTCGTGGGCAAGCGGCCCACGGAGGGTCCGGTCGCCGCCGCGATCGAGCGCTACGGCCTCGAAGGCGCCGTCGACTTCGTCAAGGGCATCTCGGACGCCGAACTGGTCGACCTGGTCCGCTCGGCGGAGGTGGCCTGCGTGCCGTCGCTCTACGAGGGCTTCTCCCTGCCGGCCGCCGAGGCCATGGCGACCGGCACCCCGCTGGTCGCGACCACGGGCGGCGCGATCCCCGAGGTCGCCGGCCGCGACGGCGAGACCTGCCTCGCGGTACCGCCGGGCGACTCCGGCGCCCTGGCGGTGGCGCTGAGCCGACTGCTGGGCGACCCGGACCTGCGGGCCCGACTCGGGGCGGCGGGACGCGAGCGCGTACTCGCCCGTTTCACCTGGGCACGCGCCGCCGAGGGAACGGTCACCAGATACCGAGAGGCGATGGCCGACGCCACGACGGGCACCACGCCCGCTCCGACGACGGCCCCGTCCCGCTCGGCGGTTCCGGGCGACGGTCACTCCACGGTTCCGGCCAACCCGGCGAAGGGCTCGGCCGGTTCGGTGACCTCGGAGCACGGTCGTTCGGCGGTTCCGGGCCAGGATCGGTCCGCGGTTCCGGCTCGCTCGGTGGCGGACCCGTCCCGGTCGGCGGCCTCGGCCCACCCGCGCTCGGCGGACCCGGATCACGGGCGCTCCGCGGCTCCCGCGAGTCGTCCTGCGGACGTCGTGGCGGGGGAGGGCGGTGAGGCGGGTGCCGACGCCGCTCCGGCGCCCTCGAACAACGCCGTATCCGCCCTCGGCTCCTCGAAGACCACTGCCCCCGCAGCCCCCACCAGTGACACCGGTGTCTATCCCGAAAGCAGGGCCACGTGCTGACCGTCGACTTCTCCAGGTTCCCGCTCGCGCCGGGTGACCGCGTCCTGGACCTCGGATGCGGGGCCGGCCGGCACGCCTTCGAGTGCTACCGGCGCGGCGCGCAGGTCGTGGCCCTGGACCAGAACGCCGACGAAATCCGCGAGGTCGCCACCTGGTTCGCGGCGATGAAAGAGGCCGGGGAGGCCCCCGAGGGTGCCACCGCGACGGCGATGGAGGGCGACGCGCTGGCCCTCCCCTTCCCCGACGAGTCCTTCGACGTCGTGATCATCTCCGAGGTGATGGAGCACATCCCCGACGACAAGGGCGTACTCGCCGAGATGGTCCGGGTGTTGAAGCCCGGCGGCCGGATCGCCATCACCGTCCCGCGCTACGGCCCCGAGAAGGTCTGCTGGGCCCTGTCCGACGCCTACCACGAGGTCGAGGGCGGCCACATCCGCATCTACAAGGCGGACGAACTGCTCGCGAAGATCCGCGAGGCCGGCCTCAAGCCCTACGGCACCCACCACGCGCACGCCCTGCACTCACCGTACTGGTGGCTGAAGTGCGCGTTCGGCGTCGACAACGACAAGGCGCTGCCGGTGCAGGCGTACCACAAGCTGCTGGTCTGGGACATCATGAAGAAACCGCTGGCCACCCGGGTCGCCGAACAGGCGCTGAACCCGCTGATAGGCAAGAGCTTCGTGGCCTACGCGACCAAGCCGCACCTCCCCCGGGTGGACGCCAAGTGACGACCCCCCGGACAGAACACCTCGTCCTGCCCGGGGTCCTCACCGCCGAGCAGGCCGCCGCGACCGTCGCCGGCATCCTGGCCGTGCAGCGGGAGGACGGGGCGATCCCGTGGTTCCGCGGGCACCACCTCGATCCGTGGGACCACACCGAGGCCGCGATGGCACTGGACGCGGCGGGCGAGCACGAGGCGGCCGAGCGCGCCTACGAGTGGCTCGCACGCCACCAGAACGAGGACGGTTCCTGGTACGCCGCGTACCAGGACGGGCACTTCGCGGAGGTCACCGACCGCGGGCGCGAGACCAACTTCGTCGCCTACATAGCCGTAGGAGTGTGGCACCACTACCTCTCCACCGGCGACGACACGTTCCTCGACCGGATGTGGCCGACGGTGTACGCGGCGATGGAGTTCGTCCTCGGGCTCCAGCAGCCCGGCGGGCAGATCGGGTGGAAGCGGGAGGACGACGGCAGGCCCGTCAACGACGGCCTGCTCACCGGATCCTCCTCCATCCACCACGCGCTGCGGTGCGCGCTCGCGATCGCCGAACAGCGCGAAGAGCCGCAGCCCGACTGGGAGTTGGCGGTCGGCGCGCTACGGCATGCGATTCGCAGGCACCCGGAACGCTTCCTCGACAAGGACCGCTACTCCATGGACTGGTACTACCCGGTCCTGGGCGGGGCGTTGACCGGTGCGGAGGCCAAGTCCCGTATCGAGGACGGCTGGGAGCGGTTCGTCGTACCCGGTCTCGGGGTGCGCTGTGTCGTCCCCAACCCATGGGTCACGGGCGGGGAGTCGGCCGAACTCGCCCTGGCCCTGTGGGTCACGGGCGAGTCCGACCGGGCCCTGGAGATCCTCCAGTCGATCCAGCATCTGCGGGACGCGGACAGCGGCCTGTACTGGACCGGGTACGTGTTCGATGACGGGGCGGTGTGGCCACGGGAGCTGACCACCTGGACCGCGGGGTCACTGCTGCTCGCCGTCGCCGCGCTGGGCGGCCACGAGGCCACCTGCGCGGTGTTCGCCGGCGACCGCCTGCCGCTGGGTCTCGACCCGGACTGCTGCGCCTGACCAGCCACGAGGGCGCCGCAGACGATGACGGCACCCCCACAGCGGAGCGCTCAGTGGCGGTGGGCCCGGTTGGCGATGGCGTGGCCCACGAACAGGTAGACCACCGCTGCCAGGCCGTAGCCCGCGACGACCCGGGCCCATGCCTCGTCGAAGGTGAACAGGTCGTAGGACCAGCCGGCGAGCCAGCGAGCGGCATCGTGGATGAACTGCACGAAGTCGTTCGCACGGTTGGCGTCCAGCAGGTACATCAGGATCCACAGGCCCAGGATGAGGGCCATGATGTCGGCGACGATCGCTATGACCGTCCCGGCTGAATTGGCACCACGGCGCGTATGAGTGGACATGGTGTTCGAATGGCCGCGATTTCTCCGGCGAAACCTGGCGTCACGCGTTGAGCTCCGCCAGCACCCGTAGCGACCGACGGTCCGGGGCCAGCGCCAGCAGGTCCGTCACCGGGCCCTTGCGCCACGACTCCAGCCGCTCGGCGATGCGTTCGCGCGGGCCGACCAGGGAGATCTCGTCGGCGAACGCGTCCGGCACGGCGAGCACGGCCTCCTCGCGACGGCCTTCGAGGAACAGCCGCTGGATCCGGCGGGCCTCGTCCTCGTATCCCATACGGGCCATCAGGTCGGCGTGGAAGTTGCGGGCCGCGTGGCCCATTCCGCCGATGTAGAAGCCGAGCATCGTCTTGACGGGCAGCAGCCCCTCGGCCACGTCGTCGCAGACCCGCACCTGGGCCATGGGGGCGACGAGGAAGCCCTCCGGTGCCTCGGCGAGCGCGTCCCCGTAGACCTCGGGCCGGTTCGGCGACCAGTACAGCGGCAGCCAGCCGTCGGCGATCCGGGTGGTCTGGGCGACGTTCTTCGGACCCTCCGCGCCCAGCAGGATCGGCAGATCGGCGCGCAGGGGATGGGTGATCGGCTTCAGCGCCTTGCCCAGCCCGCTGCCGTCCGGGCCTTGGTAGGGGTGCGAGTGGAAGCGGCCGTTCACCTCCACCGGCGCCGCACGCCTCAGCACCTGCCGTACGACGTCGACGTACTCCCGGGTCGCGGTCAGCGGCGACTTGGGGAACGGACGGCCGTACCAGCCCTCGACGACCTGCGGCCCGGACAGTCCGAGGCCGAGCATGACCCGCCCGCCGGAGAGATGGTCCAGGGTGAGGGCGTGCATGGCGGTCGTGGTCGGCGACCGGGCGGCCATCTGCGCAACGGCCGTGCCCAGCCTGATCGTTGACGTCCGTGCCGCGATCCAGGTGAGCGGGGTGAACGCGTCCGAGCCCCACGACTCGGCCGTCCACACCGAGTGATAGCCGAGCCGCTCCGCCTCCTGGGCCAGCGGGACATGGTCGGGGGAGGGGCCACGGCCCCAGTAACCGAGCGCAAGGCCGAGTCGCACGACGCCTCCTGACGGTCTGTCAGCTCTGCGGGACCGCTCGCGAATGTACGGCAACGGCCCCCCGCCCGGAAGGGCGAGGGGCCGTCCTGCGACCTGGAAGGACTCAGCCGCGCTGGATGCCGCTCGTGTCCTGGAGCACACCGCGGCGGCCGTCCTGCGTCTGGGCGACCAGAGCCGGACCGCGCTGCTCGACCGCCAGGTACCAGGTACCCGGCGCGAGTTCGGCGATCGGCGTCGGTGAACCGTCCTCCGCGAACAGCGGACGCGGCACCGGCACCGCGAACCAGAACGGCGAGAACTCCGCGGCCGGCGGCTGCGGGGCCTGCGCCTGCGGCTGCGGCTGCGCGCCGAAGGGCTGCCCCGGCTGCGGCTGACCGCCGTACGGCTGCTGCCCCTGCTGGCCCGGCTGGCCCTGCTGTCCCGGCTGGTGGGGCTGGGCGCCCGGGTAGCCGTAACCACCGGGCGGCTGGGCACCGTAGGGCTGCGGCTGGGGCGGCTTGGGGGCCGGGACGAGGCCGGCCTGGAGGGCGGGGACGAGCGGGGTGGCGACGGCGGCCGCGGCCATGACCAGGGTGGCGACGAGAGCGAGGATCAGGCCGATGCCGGCGCTGACGGTGTCCGAGCTGGAGCCGTAGTCCGCGGCGCTCAGCGGGTCGAAGACGTTGCCGAGCGCGCTCCAGGCGGCGAAGACGGTGAACGCGGTGCCGACCTGGCCGAGGTCGAGGCCCGCCACCTTGGGGAGTTGGGACAGGCCGTGCGACACGACGACGAGGGCGGCGCCGATGATGCCCGCGAGAACAACCCCCATCACGACCGGACCGCTCGCCCAGGCGCTGGGGAGGTCGGCGTCGTCGGGGGCTCCGTCGACCGAGTACAGATCAAGGAACGACGCGATGAACAGCAACACCGCTGCACCGATCACCACGCCGTCGCCTCGAGTGAGGGAGCGGATATTCACTTCAAGTCCTTCGTAGGTCGTCTCGTCGTCGGTAGACCCTATCGTCCGGCCGGGCGGATCGTACGACGGGATCAGCGCACGGATCACCGCCCGTGCAGGAAACTCACGATTCCTTCAGAGATTCCCTGCGCCGCCTTCTGCCGCCACGCCCCGCTCGTGAGCAGTGCCGCGTCCTTGCTGTCGCGCATGTTGCCGCATTCGATGAACACCTTGGGAACCTTCGACAGGTTGAGGCCGCCCAGGTCGGTGCGGGTGTCGAGGCCGGTGCCGTGGCCGATGTAGTTGGAGGGCCTGGTGTTCGTCGCGTGGCGGAAGTCGGTCGCGATCAGTTTGCCGAGTTCCGCGGAGGGGGCGACGATCCGGCGGGTGTCGGCGATGCCGTGGTGGACGCGGCCGGGGAGGATCACGTGGTAGCCGCGCTGCCCGGCGCCGGCGCCGTCCGCGTGGATCGACACCACCGCGTCGGCCTTCGCCCGGTTGCCGATCCTGGCCCGCTCGTCCACACAGGGCCCGTAGGGCCGGTCGGCGTCCTGCGTCAGTTTCACCGTCGCGCCCTGCCGCTCCAGCAGGGTGCGCAGCCGGTGGGCGACGTCGAGGGCGAACTTGGCCTCCGCGTAACCGGAGTTGGTGGACGTCCCCGTCGTGTCGCACTCCTTGCGGTTCGTGCCGATGTCCACCTTGCGGTTGATCTCGGCCGGGTGCCGGAAGTTGGTGAGGTTGTGCCCGGGGTCGATGACGACGACCTTGCCCCGGAGCGAGCCGAGCGGCTTCTTGTCCTCGACGGTGGTGGAGGAGACGGTCGGCGGAGCGCTCGCCCGCGGGCTCGCCGCGGCCGCCGTCCCGTTGTTGTCGGCGGCCCCGCTCACCCCCGCGTACACCAGCCACCCGAGCAGCGCGCCCGGCACGAGCACGGCGAGGGCGACGGCCAGCGGGCGGCGCCGGGGACGGCGGGGCTGGGGGGAACCGAATTCAGGGCCTGCGTACGACACGTCTGCGACTCTATCCCCGCTCCCGGGTCCCGGCCCGCGTCCGGCGCAGCACCCGCAGCGAGTCGGTCGCGGAGACCTCCGTGAAGGCGCCGGAGTCGAGGGCCCGGAGGTAGATCCGGTAGGGCGCCTGACCGGTGAACTCGTCCTCAGGGTCCGGGAACACGTCATGGATGACGAGCAGCCCGCCCTCGGCCACGTGCGGGGCCCAGCCCTCGTAGTCGGCGTTCGCGTGCTCGTCGGTGTGGCCGCCGTCGATGAAGACCAGCCCGAGCGGAGTTCCCCAGACCTTCGCGATCTGCGGCGACCGCCCGACCAGAGCGACGACGTGCTCCTCCAGGCCGGCCCGGTACAGCGTCCTGCGGAACTCCGGCAGCGTGTCCATCACCCCGAGCTCGGGGTCCACGGTCTCCGGATCGTGGTACTCCCACCCCGGCTGCTGCTCCTCACTGCCCCGGTGGTGATCGAGGGTCAGTGCGACCACGCCGGCCTCGCGGGCCGCGTCCCCGAGCAGAATCGCGGACCGGCCGCAGTACGTACCCACCTCCAGCAACGGCAGCCCGAGCCGCCCGGCGTCCAGGGCGGCCTCGTAGAGGGCCAGCCCCTCACCCAGGGGCATGAACCCCTTCGCGCCCTCGAAGGCGGCGAGAATCTCGGGCTTGGGAGCCGCGGCCATGGGGGGTTCCTCTCGGTCGTACGGATCGGGCGTGCGGGCGGACGCCGGACGCCCCATGCTGCCGCACGCTCCTTCGCCGAGGGACGGGGGGTGCGGGGGGCGTTCGCCGGGCGGCCGCATGTCCTGGTCGGCCTGGTCCGTCTCACGGTCGCGCCCGGCGCCGGTCCGAGCAGGGAGTGCCCCCGTGTCCGGCCGCCAACGGGTTCCGCCGGGCCTACGTCTTCGGGTGCGCCCCGGTACGCCACACCCCCGCCCTCGGTGTCGGGCGGGGGTGTGGTTCCGCTGAGCGGTCGTCAGGCCGTGACCGTCTCGGTCTCGCCCGGCAGGGCCAGGTCGAGGGCGATCGCGCGCTCGTCGCCCGCGTGAGTGGCAGAAGAGGCCAGGGGACCGTGACCGGCGGCCCGTGCGGCGAGCACGTACGCGCCCCCGCTCGGCACCCCGAGTACGTACGTCCCGTCCTCGTCGGAGACCGTCGCCCCCGCCTGCCGGCCGCGCCGGTCGATCAGCGTCACCTTGGCCCGGGCGACCGGGGCGCCGGACGCGTCGAGGACTCGGCCGCGGAAGCCCCGCAGGACCTCCTCCGCCCGCGCCAGGTTCGCCTCTTCCTCACTGGTCGCCCGAAGCTGCGGCGCCCGGTTCGGCTTCGGCAGGAACAGCGCCATCAGCAGTCCGACGGCCACCGCACCGGTCGCGATGAGGAAGGACACCCGGAACCCGTGCATGGTCGGAACCGCGACGCCGCCGACGTTGTTCGCCGTGTTCGCCAGCACCATCCCGATCACGGCGCTCGACACGGACGTACCGATGGAGCGCATCAGCGTGTTGAGGCCGTTCGCCGCACCCGTCTCCGACGCGGGCACCGCGCCGACGATCAAGGCCGGAAGAGAGGAGTACGCGAGACCGATGCCCGCGCCCAGCACGACCGCGATGACCAGGCTCTGCCAGGCCGCGCTCATGAGGCCCAGGCCCGCGCCGTAGCCGATCGCGATGATCAACATGCCGAGGATGAGGGTGACCTTGGGGCCGTACTTGGCGGAGAGGCGGGCGTACACCGGTGCCGTGAACATCATCGTCAGGCCCAGCGGGGCGACCAGCAGACCCGCGACGACCATCGACTGGCCGAGGCCGTAGCCGGTCGCCTTCGGGAGCTGGAGGAGCTGGGGAAGGACGAGCGAGACGACGTAGAAGGAGACACCGACCATGATCGACGCCAGGTTGGTGAAGAGGACCGCCGGGCGGGCCGTGGTGCGCAGGTCGACCAGCGGGGCCTTCACCCGCAGCTCCATGACGCCCCACAGGACGAGGACGACCGCGGCGGCGGCGAAGAGGCCGAGCGTGGTGCCCGAGGTCCAGCCCCAGTCGCTGCCCTTGGTGATGGGGAGGAGGAAGAGGACCAGGCCCGTGGAGAGGCCGATCGCGCCCAGGACGTCGAAGGTGCCCTCGGCGCGCGCCGGGGACTCCGGTACGACGAGGAGGGTCAGGAGGATCGAGAGGGCGCCGAGCCCGGCGGCGCCGTAGAAGAGTGCGTGCCAGTCGGCGTGCTGGGCGATCAGGGCCGCGAGGGGGAGGGCGAGTCCGCCGCCCACGCCGATCGAGGAGCTCATCAGGGCCATGGCCGAGCCGAGCTTCTCGCGGGGCAGCATGTCGCGCATCAGGCCGATGCCGAGGGGGATCGCGCCCATGGCGAAGCCCTGGAGCGTGCGGCCGGCGATCATCGTGAGCAGATCGCTGGTGAGCGCGCTGACCAGGGCGCCCACGACCATCACGGCGAGGCTGAGGATCAGCATGCGGCGCTTGCCGTACAGGTCGCCGAGGCGGCCCATGATCGGGGTGGCGACGGCGCCCGAGAGCAGGGTGGACGTCAGGACCCAGGTGGCGTTGCTGGGCGCGGTGTCCAGCAGTTGCGGCAGGTCCTTGATGACCGGGACGAGCAGGGTCTGCATCACCGCGACCACGATGCCCGCGAAGGCGAGCACCGGGACGACAGCGCCGGACGCTCTCCGGGTGGGCTGGTCGGTCGGCGTGTGCGTCATGTGAGGGAGGCCTCCGGGCCTGGAAGATCGGCTTACGTGTGGCTTGAACTACGTATGCATGGGCAACTATTCCGATGCTTCGGCGTACTAAGATTTCTTTAGGTTCTCTTGGGGAAGCGGAGCCGGGTGGGGATCGTGACGGGCGTGCTGGAAGCGGCTGAAGTCGCCCACAGACCTGAACGCCTACTGATCGCCTTCGCCGGGTTCATGCCCTGGCCCCCGCGACCCTGACGATCGTCACGTCGGCCGTCCCCGAGGGCGCCGCGCGGGGCTGAGGTGATCGTTCTCAAGGTGGTGCTCACCACCTTTGCCTCAGACCTCCCGTGACCGCTGTGGGGAGTACCGCCGTTTCAGCCCATCGCCAAGGCCCCAGCGCTGGAATCCTGAGCCGGGCGAACGCTCTCCTGTACGCAAGGGCGGCTCGCCGCGTCGATGTACGTCTTGGTGACATCGGTGATGAAGTCGCGGCTGCTGTCCGGGTCGAGCGCCTGGGCCTGGAGGTGGTCGTGCAGCACGCTGTAGTGCCGCACGTCGGAGTGTTTCTCCAGGTAGAGGTCGCTGGTGAACCGTTCCAGGTACACCACCGCGCCGGGGGCGTCGGCGAACTTCAGGATGGAGAACTGTCCTGACAGGCCCGGGTGGGCGCCCACGGCGTAGGGGAGGATCTGCACGGTGATGTGCGGCTCGGTGCCGAGCGCGTTCAGGTGTTCCAGTTGTTCGCGCATGATGTCGGGACTGCCGATGGCACGGCGCAGTACCGATTCGTCCAGGACGGCCCACAGGCGCAGCGGGGAGGCCGGGTTGTAGATCCGGTGCTGTCGGCGCAGCCGCACCTTCAGGCGCGTGGCGGCCTGTTCGACAGCGAGCTGGGGGATCGTTTCCTCGATGATCGCGTGGGCGTAGGCGGGCGTCTGCAGCAGAGCGGGGATCACCATGGGTTCGTACGTGTGGAGGGAGGTGGCGTCCGTCTCCAGGGCGATGTACACGTTCTGGGGGATGTCGCCGTAGGCGTGCCACCAGCCCTGCTGCCCGGATTCCCTGGCCATCTGCATCAGTGAGTCGACGACCTGCGGGTCCGTCACGCCGTAGAGCGCGCACAGGTCGCGCACGTCGCGGGGGCTGATGGCGCGGTTGCCGTTCTCCAGGTGACTGATCTTCGGCTGGGAGACCATCAGCCGCTCGGCAACTTCCGCGCTCTTCAGCCCACTGTCCAGGCGAAGCCGGCGGAGCTCGGCTCCCAGACGGCGCCTCCTGACGGTGGGGTTGCTGTTCGCCGCCACCACGGTGTACCTCCAGCTCCAAGTCATCACGCTGGTCGCAGGTTGCCATGGCGCAGGGGCTGTTGATCACGTGCCATGCCGTCATGTCCGGCAGGCGGCCAGACGGACTGTGACGTCGGCATTTGCCTCGCGGCCGGACCGCCAGGCGTGATCGTCAACCCCGGCTTTCCAAGATCCCCCTGCAGCGGCAGGCCCGATCCGCCGGGTCGAGGGCTCCCCTTACGGCTGGTTCGTGGGCATGGCGCCGATGGGGACGGAGTGCAAGTCGGCGGAGGTGGTCGAGCAGGGCACGGCCGGCCTCACAGCCATCCCTGCTGCCGGGCCGCCCGTACCGCCTCCATCCGGTTGCGGGTGCCGGTCTTGCCGATGGCGGAGGAGAGGTAGTTGCGGACGGTGGACTCGGAGAGGTGGAGCCTGTCGGCGATGTCGGCCACCGTCGCGCCGTCCGTGGAGGCCCGCAGGACATCGCACTCACGGCCGGTGAGTGGGCTCGGGCCGGCGCTGAGAGCGGCCGCGGCGAGGGCGGGGTCGATCACTGTCTCGCCGGTCAGCACCCGGCGGATCGAGGCGGCCAGCTCCTCGACGGGACCGTCCTTGACGAGGAAACCGGCGGCACCCGCCTCCATCGCCCGGCGCAGGTAACCAGGTCTTCCGAAGGTGGTCAGGATCAACACCCGGCAGTCCGGCGCCTGGTCGCGCAGGTCGGCGGCGGCGTCCAGACCGCTCATCCCCGGCAGCTCGATGTCGAGCAGTGCCACGTCGGGGCGGTGCGTGAGGACCGCGTCCACGATCACGTCCCCCGCCGCGACCTGGGCCACGACCTGGATGTCCGGTTCCATCCCGAGCAGCAGCGCGAGTGCCCCGCGCATCATCTGCTGGTCCTCGGCGAGCAACACGCGGATGGACCTGGCGGGCCGGTGGTCCCGGGGCATCTCGTTCACGGCCCAAGGGTAGGGCGCGGGGGCGGGGGTGGAGGAGGTGCGACCGCGTTACGCCGACCCGCCTGATCCTTGAGAACTGGATCGTGGACCGGGGGAGCGGAGGAGTGGGCCGCAGGACCGGCGGAGTCGGCGGAGTCGGCGGAGTCGGCGGACGGGTCGGCGCGGTGGGCGGGGGGAACGCCGGTGTGGGCGGCTCCGCGCGGTGTCACCGGGCCGCTTCGCCGATCCGGGACCCGCCCACGGTGGCCGCCGACTCCTTGGGCTCTGCCGGTTCCTCGGGCCCTGCCGGTTCCTCCGACTCGACCGGCAACTCGGCGCGCACCAAGAATCCGCCTCGGGGCGCCGGCCCTGTCTCCAGCCACCCACCGGCGGCGGCCAGCCGTTCCGCGAGCCCCTTGAGGCCGGTGCCACCGATGCCGGGCGTTGGCACCACCGACGCCACGGACGCCACGGACGCCACCGCAGGTGCCGGTACCGGTACCGCGCCCGCAGCGCTCCCGGGAAGGCGCGTCTCCCCAGCCGCCCCCCGACCGTCGTCCCACACGCGAAGCTGTACCCGTTCCGCCGAGCCCCGCACGGAGATCTCGCAGCGCTCCGCCCCGCTGTGCCGTACCGCGTTGGTCACCGCCTCGCGGACCACCCAGCCCAGCAGGGCCTCGGTCCGGGCCGAGAGCGGAGGACCGGAGCGGTGGACCACGGGCTCGATGCCCGCGGCGCGCAGAGCCGAGGTGGCCCGGTCAAGGTCCGTGCTGAGGCTGCCCTCGCGGTAGCCGGTGACCGCCTCACGGATCTCGGTGAGCGCCTGGCGGCCGACCGACTCGATGTCGCAGACCTGCACGAGTGCCGCGTCCAGGTCGCGTGGGGCCAGGCGCCGGGCCGCCTCCGACTTCACCACGATCACCGACAGCGTGTGCCCGAGCAGGTCGTGCAGATCGCGGGAGAAGCGCAGCCGCTCCTCCTCGACCGCGCGCCGGGCCAGTTCCTCGCGGGCCTCTCGCAACTGCCGTACCGCTTCGGAGAGGGACATGATCGCGGCCGTCACCATCGTGGAGATCCACGTGGCGTACGCGGTGTCGAGTCCGCCCCAGCCGTCACGGAGGACGGCGGCCGCGCCGGCCACCACGGTCACGACCGCACCCACCCAGCGCAGGTGCGGCAGCCGCACGATCGCGCCCGTCGCGAGCCCGAACAGGGGGAAGAACAGCAGCCAGTTGCCGCCGTACCCCATCGCCAGACCGCAGGTCACCAGGCCCAGCAGTCCCAGCGCCACCCGCGTGGAGACCGCCTCCCGGGTTTCCTTGCGGAAGGCGCGGAAGGCGACGTAGATGTAGAGCGAGTTGAACGTCAACAACCCGAGGCCGCCGACCCAGGGGCTCGGGGTCTCGCTCTGGAAGAGGTTGGAGAAGGCGCCCATCCCCATCAGCAGCCACGGCAGCAGACCGAACCCGCTGCCCAGGCCGGCGTTCGTGGGGACCTCCCCGGCCTGCTGCGCCGCCTTGTACTCGGCGTTGAGGCGCTGCTTGTTCGCCTTGTAGTACCGCTGGTGTTTCCGCGCCTCGCGGACCCCCTCGCGGATCTCGTCCACGCGGCACGAGAGCTTGTGCGACCAGAACATGACCGTTCCTCCGCTCAGAGGTGCCCGGCGTGCCGCCGGTACGACAGGACAGCGTACGAACCCAACAGCCGCGGACACACTCCCCGCACGAGGACCGCCTCGGGCGCGGGCGGGTGTCCCGGCTCGTCCAGGACGGACAGGCCGGGCTCTCCGGAGACCGCCACGGCGTACCGCACCCACCGGGGCCGGCGGCCTACGGGGTTCCGCGCCCACCGGGGCCCGCTGCCGGAGAGCGGGTCGCCGTGCCGCCCGGCCATGGCGCACCGCACCCGTCCCTGGCCGCTGGAGAGCGTGTCTCCGTGTCGCCTGGTCGCGGCGTACTGCGGGCGTCGGGGTCGGCTGGTGGAGAGCGTGTCGCTGCGCCGCCTGGCGAGGGCGTGCCGCACCCGCCGGCCCCGGCTGCTGGAGAGCGAGGTCCTGTGCCGCCCGATCACGGCGCACCGCACCCGTCCCCAGCCGCTGGAGAGCGTGTCCCCGTGTCGTCTGGTCACGGCGTACTGCGGGCGTCGCGGTGGGCTGCTGGAGAGTGGGTCGTCGTCCCGCCCGCCGAGGGCGCGCCCCACCCGCTGGCCCCAGCCGCTGGAGAGCGTGTCCCCGTGCCGCCCGGTCACGGCGTACCGCAGGCGTCGCGGTCGGCTGGTGGAGAGCGGGTCGTGCCACTCGGCCACGGCGCACCGCACACGCCGGCCCCGGCCAAAGGAGAGCGAGTCCCCGTGCCGGCCGGCCGGTTCGGTGGTCCCGGCCGGCTCCAGGGCTCCGGCCACGTGCGGCGGCGACGGACAGCGGCCGTTCGTGAAGGCGCCTTGCTCACGGACGATGACCCGCGGGACCACCCGCCTCTGGTGGGGCATCGCCCCTACCCCGTCGGCCCGCACCGCGCCGAAGATCCTGTGAAGACCGAGCACCGCCACGCTCCCGCCGGGCGCGAACTCCTGGTCGGTGCCGTCGGTGCCGTCGGTGCCGTCGACGGCCCGCACGGTGCCGAGGCTCCTGACCGCGCCCCGGAGGGCCACCGCCGTTTCTGTCCCCTGTGTCATGCCGACCACGCTACGAATCCGCCCCGCCCGCCCGGCAGATGCGCTTGTACGGAATCCGGCAGGACAAATGTCACGGGTGCCGGAGCCCCGGAACCGGCCCACCTGACACACCGTCAGGAGCCTTCACAAGTGCGTTGTGCTCGGCTATACAGAGGGCGCCGGACTGGAACGCGTTCTAGATCGGCCCGCGACGACCTCGGTGCGGCCGACGGTGCGGACGGCCGTACCGAGGTCTTGACCGAGCCCCTGTCAGGAGCCGTATGCCCATCGACGCAGCCAAGGCCCTCGCCGCCGAACCCCGGACCGGTGAGATCTCCTGGAACTCCAAGGACGTCCAGCTCTACCACCTCGGCATCGGGGCGGGCTCGCATCCCGACAAACCCAGCCCCGCCACCGACCCCGACGAACTGCGCTACACCCTCGAGTCCCGGCTGCACGTCCTGCCGAGCTTCGCCACGGTCGCGGGCTCGGGATCGCCGGGAGTGATCAGCGGCCTGTCCATGCCCGGCATCGAGGTCGATCTCGCCAAGGTCCTGCACGGCGGCCAGTCACTGGTCATCCACCGCCCCCTTCCCGCCCAGGGCACCGCGACCGCCGCCCACCGCATCGCCGCCGTGTACGACAAGGGCAAGGCGGCCGTCCTGGTCATGCGGACCGAAGTCGCGGACGCCGAGGGCCCGTTGTGGACCAATGACGCTCAGATCTTCGTCCGCGGAGAGGGCGGCTGGGGCGGCGACCGGGGCCCCTCCGCCCGCCTCGAACCCCCCACGGGCGAGCCAGACCGGACCGTGGAGCGCCCCATCCGCGAGGACCAGGCCCTGCTCTACCGTCTCTCCGGCGACTGGAACCCGCTGCACGCCGACCCGGAGTTCGCCAAGGTCGCCGGGTTCGAACGGCCCATCCTGCACGGGCTGTGCACCTACGGCATGACGCTCAAGGCGGTCGTCGACACGCTGCTCGGCGGGGACGTGACCCGGGTGCGGTCGTACGTCACCCGGTTCGCCGGGGTCGTGTACCCGGGGGAGACCCTGCGGATCCGTATGTGGCACACCCCGCAGTCCACCAGGGTCGCCGTCAGCGCCGTGGAGCGCGACGACGCGCCCGTCCTCGCCGACACCGTCGTCGAACACTCCTGAACCCACAACGCCGTACGAGGGGAGCCGCACCATGCGCGCAGCCGTACTGCACGAGATCGGCCAGGAAAAGCTCGAAGTCCTCGAAGACGTAGAGGCGGTGGGCTTCGGACCCGGCAGGGTGCGGATCCGGATACGGGCCACAGGGCTGTGTCATTCGGACCTGTCCGCGATGGCCGGGGTCCTCCCGCAGCCGGCGCCCTTCGTGCCCGGACACGAAGGCGCCGGCGAGATCGTCGAAGTCGGGGAGGGCGTCAGCCACTTGAAGGCGGGCGACCGGGTCGTCGTCTGCTGGCTGCCCGCCTGCGGTGCCTGCCCCGCCTGCAAGCGCGGGCAGACCGAGCTGTGTCTGGCCGGGTTCATGAACGCCGGCACCCCCAACTTCCGGCGCCCCGGCGGGGACGTGTTCGGTTTCGCGGGGACCGGCACCTTCACCGAGGAGGTCGTCGTCGACGCGGGCTGCGCGGTGCCGATACCCGACGACGTGCCCTTCGACATCGCGGCGCTGATCGGCTGCGGGGTCACCACGGGACTCGGGGCCGCGCTCAACACCGCGGACGTGGAGGCCGGTTCGTCGGTCGCCGTCATCGGCTGCGGTGGCGTCGGCATCTCCGCCATCCAGGGCGCCCGCCTCAAGGGCGCCGCCGAGATCGTCGCCGTCGACCCGGTCGCCTCGCGCCGCGAAGCCGCCCTGGGGTTCGGCGCCACCCGGGCCGTCTCCCCGGACGAACTCGCCGACGCCAAGCAGCAGGTGACCGCGGGCGAGGGCTTCGACTACGTCTTCGAGGTCGTCGGCAAGTCGGCGACCGCGAGGACGGCGTACGAGACGACCCGGCGCGGCGGCACCCTCGTGGTCGTCGGCGCGGGCGCCATGGACGACAACCTCCAGCTCAACATGTTCGAGCTGTTCTTCGACGAGAAGCGCATCCTGCCGTCCCTGTACGGCGGCGGGGACGTACTGCGCTCCTACGAGCGGACCATCGCCCTGTGGCGGGCCGGCCGTATCGACCTGGACGGTCTGATCACCCACCGGGTGTCGCTGAGCGAGATCAACGAGGCGCTCGACCAGATGCGCACGGGGAGCTCACTCCGTACCTGCATCGAGATCTGAGGGCTGCGATGACCGTGCCACTGCCACTTGAGGGGCTCTCAGCGATCGTCACCGGCGCCGGACGCGGCCTTGGCCGGGCCGAGGCGCTGGAGCTGGCCCGGCTCGGCGCCGCCGTCGTCGTCAACGACTACGGACAACCGGGCCGGGACGGCTCCGGCGAGGCCTCCGCGGGCCCCGCCGAGCAGGTCGCCGACGAGATCCGGGCCGCGGGCGGACAGGCCGTCGCCCACACCGGGGACGTGGCCGACCACCAACAGGCGCGTGAGCTCACGGAGTTGGCGATCGCCGAGTTCGGCAAGCTCGACATCCTCGTCAACAACGCGGGCATCCTGCGCGACCGCATGGTCTTCTCCATGACCGAGGGCGAGTGGGACGCGGTGATCCGGGTCCACCTCAAGGGCCACTTCAACACGACCCGGTTCGCGGCCGCGCACTGGAGGGACCGGTCCAAAGCGGCGGGCGGGCCGGTGTACGGCCGGATCGTGAACACCTCCTCGGAGGCGTTCCTCGCCGGGTCCGCAGGACAGCCCAACTACGCTGCGGCCAAGGGGGGAATCGTCGGACTCACCACCTCGACGGCCCTCGCGCTCGCCAAGTACGGCGTCACCGCCAACGCCATCTGCCCGCGCGCCCGCACCCGGATGACCGAGGAAGTCTTCGCCGGTCTGGAGCAGCCCGAGTCGGGACTCGATCCCCTCGCCCCCGAGCATGTCGCCCCGCTCGTCGGCTACTTGGCCTCACCTGCGGCCGAGCGCGTCAACGGCCAGCTGATGGTCGTACACGGAGGGATGGTTGCCATCGTCGAACGGCCGCGGGTGCAGGCGAAGTTCGACAGCAAGCAGGACACCTTCAGCTACGACGAACTGGACGCGCTGCTCACCCCGCACTACGCGCGACGGCCGGCGGGGGAGACCTTCGCGGCGGCCGAAGTGCTGGGGCTCAAGCGGGAGTAGACACGAAACGGCCCCGCCCCTTGCAGTAAGGGCGGGGCCGTGTGTCGCCGTCCGACCTCAGGCCGCGGCCTCGGTCTGCTCGACCGACTTGCGGTGACGGCCACGCGGGGCCGTGTCGCTGTCCTGGACCGAGACCGGACCCCGGTGCTTACCGTGGCCCGTGGACTCCTGGACGTCGGCAGTCGACTGGTTCGTGCTGGCGTCGCTCATGGAAGTAATTCACCCCGTCAACATGATCTTTCTTACAGCGGGGGGAGTTTAACCGGCACACCACAGGGCGAATCCAGGCGGCCGAGCCAACCGGCACTACTTCGTTACAAGATTGCCCAACGGGGCTTGCTGCAAGGGCACGGGACGGGCCACGGCAGACTCCGGAGGGACCGGAGGGACCGGTTCGGGCGCCCCCGCGACCTCCCCGCCGCCGCCCTCCGAACCCTCCAGGCCGACGTCCCCCGCCCCCGTTCCCCCCGGGCCCTCCGCTTCCCCTGCGAGGGCCCCGTGCCCCGAGGCCGCCGCCCACCGCGCCACCCCGCACGGCGTGTCCGCCGTGGCGTACGGCAGGAGCAGCTCCCCGTCCTCGGTCCACAGCCCGGCACCGGCCAACCACCCCTCGGGCGCCGGGAGATGCTGGACCTGCCGGGCGGCGGGCCGCCACACGCCCACCCAGCTGCCCATCGGCCCGTCGACGCGCAGCGCCACCCCGCAGCTCTCCGGCACCAGCACCTGCCCCGGCTGGATCGCGAACGGCGTCAGCGCGCAGTCAGGGACCCGCAGGCACTCCGGGAAGCGCACCGGCAGCGTGCTGCCCAGCACCCCCCAGCCCAGCCGCGGCCGCCCCGGCGACGGCGCGTCCGAGGAGATCAGCAGCAGCCCGCTGTCCGGGTCGGCCAGCAGCAGCCGGTCGTCACTGCCGTCGGCGATCTGCAGCAGCGGCGACACCTCCCCGCCCCGCTCCAGATCGACCACGACCGCCTTGGTCCGCCCGTCCGTCTCCCGGTCCAGGGCCAGCATCCGCCCGTCCCGGTCCAGCCACACCCCGCCCGAGCAGCGCCCCGGGACCTGCGCGAGGTGCTCCGGCCCGAAGGCACCGCCCGCCACCAGCCACACGGCACTGGAGTGCGGGCCCACCGCGAGGGCGTACGCCTTCTCGCCGCCCGGCGCCGGCGGCAGCAGCCGTAGGACCGTGCCCTGGTCCGGGCACTCGACCGCGCCCAGCGGCAGCTCACCCGTCCGGGGCCCGGTCGGGTAGAGCAGCGAGAAGGTGTGCCGCCCGCCCGTGAACCGCCTGATCAGCACCCGCCCGTCGCCCATGGGCTGCACCTCGGTGCCGGGCTCCTCGGGCTGGTTGCCGGGCAGTGGCACCGCGTAGGGCTCGGGGCCGTCCAGGGTCCAGCGCTCCGGGAACCAGGAGTCGCCGTTCCGGGCGAGGCGGGCCGCGTAGGAGCCGTCGACGGTGATCACACATCCGGTCCGCGGGGCCCTGCCGTCCTCGGTGATCACGTGCTCCGTCCGCGAAGTCTCCCCGTCGCCGTTTTCCTCGTCCCCGTTCTCCCCGTCCCCGTTCTCCTCGTTCGCCGCCGCGGGTTCGATGGCACAGGCCGTCATCGTCCGGTCACCTCCGGTCACGAAACTAGTTTTCGCACGCACGGGCGTGGGACGGGCGGGCTTCCCCTTCACACAAAGGGGTGGCACAGGAACGATTCGCCTGAGGAAACCGGGGCGACTGTGCTGACCGGGACTGCCGTGGGCGGCTCAGGTTCAGCGGGACAGACCAGGCAGGTAGCCTTTCCCCGTGCCCCGTCTGTCTGAAGTCATCGCCGCGCTGGAGAACCTGTGGCCCGCCGAGCGGGCCGAGTCCTGGGACGCGGTCGGCACCGTCGTGGGCGAACCCGACCAGGAGGTCGCGCGGGTCCTCTTCGCCGTCGACCCGGTCCAGGAGATCGTCGACGAGGCGGTGAAGCTGGGCGCGGACCTGCTGGTCACCCACCACCCCCTCTACCTGCGCGGTACGACGACCGTGGCGGCCTCGCACTTCAAGGGCCGGGTCGTCCACACCCTCATCAAGAACGACATCGCGCTGCACGTGGCCCACACCAACGCGGACAGCGCCGACCCGGGCGTCTCGGACGCCCTCGCGGGCGCGCTCGACCTCCGTGTCGTACGGCCGCTGGTGCCGGACCCGACGGACTCGGAAGGGCGCCGGGGACTGGGCCGCGTGTGCGAGCTCGACCCCCCGACGACCGTCCGCGAGTTCGCCGCGCGGGCCGCCGAACGCCTGCCGGCCACCGCCCAGGGCATCCGCGTCGCCGGCGACCCCGAGGCCACCGTCCGCACGGTCGCCGTCAGCGGAGGCTCCGGCGACAGCCTCTTCGACCAGGTCCGCGCGGCCGGCGTCGACGCCTTCCTCACCGCGGACCTGCGCCACCACCCGGTCTCCGAGGCCCGGGCCCACAGTCCTCTCGCGCTGCTCGACGCGGCGCACTGGGCCACCGAGTGGCCCTGGTGCGAGCTGGCCGCCGCCCAGCTCGACGAGATCTCCGACCGCCACGGCTGGAACCTGCGTGTGCACGTCTCCAAGACGGTCACCGACCCCTGGACCAGCCACTCCCCTTCACCTGGAGCCCCCAACTGAACGCCGCGCCCGCCGACCAGATCCGCCTCCTCGACGTCCAGGCCCTCGACGTCCGCCTCCAGCAGCTCACCCACAAGCGCAGGTCGCTGCCCGAGCACGCCGAGATCGAGTCGCTCACCAAGGACGCCACCCAGCTGCGCGACCTGCTCGTGGCCGCCCAGACCGAGGAGAGCGACACCGCCCGCGAGCAGACCAAGGCCGAGCAGGACGTGGACCAGGTGCGTCAGCGTGCCGCCCGCGACCAGCAGCGACTGGACTCCGGCGCCGTGACCTCGCCGAAGGACCTGGAGAACCTCCAGCGCGAGATCACCTCCCTGGCCAAGCGCCAGGGCGACCTGGAGGACGTCGTCCTTGAGGTCATGGAGCGCCTGGAGTCCGCACAGGAGCGGGTGGCCGAGCTGACCGGACGCGTGTCCTCCGTCCAGTCGAAGATCGAGGACGCCACCGCCCGCCGGGACGCGGCCTTCGAGACCCTCGACGGCGAGATCGCCTCCGTGACCAAGGAGCGCGAGGTCATCGCCGCCTCCGTCCCCGCCGACCTCCTCAAGCTCTACGAGAAGCTTCGCGAGCAGCAGGGCGGCGTCGGCGCGGCCAAGCTGTACCAGCGCACCTGCCAGGGCTGCCGCCAGGAGCTGTCCATCACGGACTTCAACGAGGTCCGCGCGGCCGCGCCCGACACCGTGGTCCGCTGCGAGAACTGCCGCCGCATCCTGGTGCGCACGTCCGACTCCGGCCTGTAAGGGGCGTCGGCGTGCGGGAGTTCATCGTCGAGGCCGACGGCGGCTCGCGGGGCAACCCCGGGCCGGCCGGCTACGGCTGCGTGGTGTTGGACGCGGCGACGGGGGAGACGCTGGTCGAGACGTACGAGTACCTCGGCGTCGTCACCAACAACGTCGCCGAGTACCGGGGGCTGCTGGCGGGTCTGCGCGCCGCGCACGACCTCGACCCCTCCGCCCGCGTCCACGTCCGCATGGACTCCAAGCTCGTCGTCGAGCAGATGTCGGGCCGCTGGAAGATCAAGCACCCCGACATGAAGCCGCTCGCTCTGGCAGCCGGGCGGGTGTTTCCGCCGGGGCGGGTGACGTACGAGTGGATCCCGCGCGAGCAGAACAAGCACGCCGACCGGCTGGCGAACGAGGCGATGGATTCGGAGGGTTCCGCGAGTTCGGTTCGGCAGCCGTCTCCTGCTGCTGAAGCTGATGCTGGCGCGGCCGCCAAGGCCGAGACTGACGTGCCTGCCGCCAAGGCCGAGGCCGACGTGCGGGCTGCCAAAGCGGTGGCCGCCCCCGGCTGGGCCCCGGCCGACATGGGTGCGCCGGCCACCTTCGTACTCCTGCGGCACGGGGAGACTCCGCTCACGCCCCAGAAGCGGTTCTCGGGGAGCGGCGGTACGGATCCCTCCCTCTCCGAGGTCGGCAGGGAACAGGCAGACCGCGCAGCGACCGCCCTGGCACGCCGAGGCACGATCCAGCACATCCTCACCTCCCCCCTGACCCGTACCCGGCAGACCGCCGCCGCCGTGGCCGACCGGCTCGGTCTCGAGGTCACCGTCGAGGACGGCCTGATCGAGACCGACTTCGGCGCCTGGGAGGGGCTCACCTTCGGCGAGGTGCGCGAGCGCTACCCGGACGACCTCACCGCCTGGCTGTCCGACCCGGAGGCTCAACCCACCGGCGGCGGCGAGAGCTTCGCGGCCACGGCGACCCGGATCGCGGCGACCAGGGACAGGCTCGTCGCGGCGTACGCGGGCCGCACGGTCCTGCTCGTCACGCACGTCACCCCGATCAAGACGTTCGTCCGCCTCGCGCTCGGCGCCCCGCCCGAGTCCCTGTTCCGCATGGAACTCTCGGCGGCGTCCATGTCGGTGGTCGCGTACTACGCCGACGGCAACGCGAGCGTGCGGCTCCTCAACGACACCTCACACCTGCGCCCGTAGCCGCAGCCGGGACGCCTCCCGGGCCAGCCTTTCGACCCGCCCCCAGTCCCGCGCGGCGACCGCGTCCGCGGGCAGCATCCACGTCCCGCCCACACAGCCGACGTTGGGAAGGGCCAGGTACTCGGGGGCGTTCCCGGCCCCGATCCCTCCGGTAGGACAGAACCGAGCCCGCGGCAACGGCCCGGACAGCGACTTCAGATAGGCCGTGCCCCCGGCCGCCTCCGCCGGGAAGAACTTCATCTCCCGCACCCCCCGCTCCAGCAGCGCCACGACCTCCGAGGCCGTGGACACCCCCGGCAGGAACGGCACCCCGGACCCCCGCATCGCCTCCAGGAGTACGTCCGTCCAGCCCGGGCTGACGAGGAAGCGCGCACCCGCCGCCACCGACTCCCGCACCTGCCCGGGCGTGATGACGGTCCCGGCCCCGACCACCGCGTCCGGCACCTCCTCGGCGATCGCCCGGATCGCGTCCGGCGCGGCCGGCGTCCGCAGCGTCACCTCGATCGCGGGCAGCCCGCCGGCGACAAGCGCCCGGGCGAGCGGCACGGCGTCGGAGGCGTCCGCGATGACGACGACGGGCACGACGGGCGCGATGTCGAGCAGAGAGGCATGCGGGGAGGAGGCCATGGCGTCATCCTGCCGAAGCGCTGCACTGTGCGCAAAGGTCGTTGCATTCCATGCAACGACGTCTCAGTGGATCTCGTCCACCAGCACATCCAGGGACCAGGCCTGCCCCGCCTTGGCGGGCACGGACGCCTCCACCACGTACCCCAGCTCCCGCAGCGCCTCGACCAGCTCGGCCGGCCCCTTCGGCGAGACCCCGGCCGACAGCAGGCTGCGCACCATCCGCCCCTTCGTCGCCTTGTTGAAGTGGCTGACGACCTTCCGGGTCGGCGCGTGCAGCACCCGTACGGTCGCCGTCCGCCCCGCGACCTCACCCTTCGGCTTCCACGCGGCCGCGTAGGCGGAGGACCGCAGATCGAGAACGAGGCCGTTCCCGGCGGCCTCGGTGAGGGCGGCGGCCATCGGCGTCCGCCAGTGCGTGCCCAGCGCCCCGATCCCGGGCAGCCGCACCCCCATCGAGCAGCGGTACGACGGAATCCGGTCGGTCACCCGGACCGCACCCCACAGCCCCGAGAACACGAGCAGCGAACGCCCCGCGCGCCTCTTCGCGGCCGCGTCGAGGGAAGCCAGGTCGAGGGCGTCGTAGAGGACACCCGTGTAGATCTCCCCGGCGGGACGCGCTCCCGCGGTCCTGAGCTCGACGTTCTTCGCGACCTCGCCGCGCAGTCCCTCGCTCAGTCCGAGCACCTCGCGCGCCTTCTCCTCGTCGGCGGCGCACAGCTCGACGAGCGCGTCGAGGACGGCCTCCCGGCTCTCGTTGAGCCCCGGCAGCGACAGCGACTCCAGTTTCAGCGGGGCGCCACGACCGGAGGACGCCTTGCCTTCGGAGGGAGGCAGCAGGACCAGCACGGAACATCTCCTTCTGTTGAGCTCCGGACAGCGTACGGGGCCCGATCTGCTTACCCTCGCTGTATGCCCCGCCGCCGCATACGTGTGACCGACGTCCCGCTACGGGCCGCCTTCGCCGCCCTGCGCACCGAACTCGGCGTGCCCTCGGACTTCCCGCCCGAGGCGACGGCTCAGGCGGAACGGGGGCCCGACCTGCAGGGGTACGAGGACGCCACCGACCTCCCCCTCTTCACCATCGACCCGCCCGCCTCCACCGACCTCGACCAGGCGATGCACCTCTCCCGACGGGGCACCGGCTACCGCCTCCGGTACGCCATCGCCGACGTCGCCGCCTTCGTGGTCCCCGGCTCGGGGCTGGACGCGGAGACCCACCGGCGGGTGATGACCCTGTACTTCCCGGACACCCGCGTTCCGCTCCATCCGCCGGTGCTCAGCGAGGGCGCCGCGAGCCTCCTCCCGGACCAGGTCCGCCCCGCCGCCCTGTGGACGATCGACCTCGACGCGGAGGGCCGTACGACCGCCGCCGACGTCCGCCGGGCCCTGGTCCGCAGCCGGGCCAAGCTCGACTACGAGGGCGTGCAGCGGACGATCGACGCGGGCACGGCGGAGGAGCCGCTGGAGCTGCTTCGCGTCGTCGGCGAGCTGCGGGAACGGCTGGAGGTCGAGCGCGGGGGCATCTCCTTGCGGGTCCCCGAACAGGAGATCGTCGAGCGGAACGGCTCGTACGAGCTCACCTACCGCGCTCCGCTGCCCGCCGACGGCTGGAACGCCCAGATCTCCCTGCTCACGGGTATGGCCGCCGCCGACCTGATGCTCGCGTACGGCACGGGAGTGCTCCGCACGCTCCCCGCCGCCCCGGACGGCGCGGTGGGCCGCCTCCGCCGCACCGCCACCGCCCTGCGCATCGACTGGCCGCACCATGTGTCGTACGCGGCGCTGATCCGTTCCCTGGACCCGGGGATCCCGTCCCACGCGGCGTTCCTCCAGGAGTGCACGACCCTGCTGCGGGGCGCCGGCTACACGGTCTTCCGCGACGGCGTCCTGCCCTCCCCCACCACCCACGCGGCGGTGGCCGCCCCGTACGCCCACTGCACGGCACCCCTGCGGCGCCTGGCCGACCGGTACGCGTCGGAGATCTGCCTGGCGGCGGTGGCGGGGGAGCCGGTGCCGGAGTGGGTGCTCGCCGCTTTCGAGGCGCTGCCTCGCGAGATGTCCGAGGGCGGCCACCGTGCGGCCACGGCGGAACGGGCGTGCGTCGACCTCGTCGAGGCGGCGGTGCTCAAGGACCGGGTGGGGGAGGTGTTCGACGGGTGCGTGGTGGACGTGGACGAACACCGGCCGACGGTGGGGACCGTGCAGTTGGAGACCCCGGCGGTCATGGGCCGGATCGACGGGGAGGATCTGTCGCTGGGCGAGCGCCTCAGGGTGAAGGTCGTGCAGTCGGATCCGGGAACCTCGAAAGTGCGCTTCGCGCCTGCTTGATCGCAGGTCGGTGGGTCCGGCGGTTGAGGGGCGGCCTCGGCGACTGACGTCGGTGACTGACGGCGCTCATCCTCGTGTGCCACGATCGAGGGAACGGTTCCCGATCTCTCGGGCAGGTGATCTTCCGATGTCCCAGTCTGGCGAGCGACAGAAGGAGGGGCGTGACATGACTGCCATGGCCCACGAGTCGCTCACGCAGGAAGAGGTCCTGCTGGAGGGCTTTCTCGCCCTGGACGCTCCGGAGGGTTTCCGGGCGGAGCTGATCGAGGGGGAGATCGTTGTGACGCCGCCGCCGGACGGGGAGCACGAGAAGTACATCAGCCGAATCGTGCGGCAAGTGATCAAGCACGCGCGGATCGAGATGGACTTCTCCGGGAACAAGGGGCTGAAACTGAGAAGCGGCGAAGCCTGTCCGAAGAACCACGTGGTCCCCGACGTCACGCTCGCGCCTCTTGAGCTCGATCTTTTCGGGAGCGCCGACTCCTGGATGCCCTGCGACGGCGTCGCCTTGGTCCTCGAGGTGACGTCCACCAAGCCCAAGGCGGATCGCGAGGCCAAAAGGCGCTGCTACTCCCGCGGCGGTATCCCTCTCTACCTGCTCGTCGACCGGGAGACGTCGTCGGTCACCCTGTTCAGCGACCCGGAGAAGGACGACTACCGGGAGCACTGCACCCGCCCCTTCGGGAAGCCGATCACCCTGCCCGACCCCTTCTCCTTCGACCTGGAGACCGCGGACTTTCTCTGACCGCCACGGCGTTGCACCCTCTGAGCAAGACGGACAGGGGGACGACCGTGGCGGAACAGGCACTGTGGACGAGAGCACGGCTGGGCCGCTGCGGCCCCCCGCTGGACCTCCTGACCGCCCGCTTCGACCGCCACGTCTACGCCTCGCACACGCACGAGCAGTTCAGCATCGGCATCTGCGTCGGCGGCTCCGAGGTCATCGACTACCGAGGCGACCACCTCCGCCCGGGCCCGGGCTCCATCGTCGTACTGGCCCCAGGCGAAATGCACACAGGCCGCCCCGCAGCCGCCGACGCCGGCTACGCATACCGCGCCCTGTACCCCGACCCCGCCCTCCTCACCGAGGGCACCGTCGGCGGCGGCCTCCCGTACTTCCGCGACCCCCTCCTCGACGACCCCGAACTCGCCTCCGCCCTCGGCCGCGCCCACACCGAACTGAGCGCCTGCCCGGACCCGTTGGAGGCCGAGTCCCGCCTCCCGTGGCTGCTGACGGCCCTCGCCCGCCGCCACTCCACGGCCCGCGCTTCCGACGATGTCGTCCCAGGCGCCGCCCACATCGCCCACGCGGTGCGGGACCGCCTGGCCGACGACCTCCTGGAGCCCCCCTCCCTCGCCGAACTCGCCACCGCTCTAAGCCTGTCCCGCTACCAACTCCTCCGAGCCTTCCGTACGACGATGGGGATGCCCCCGTACGCCTGGCTGGCGCAGCACCGGGTACACCGGGCCCGCGGACTACTGGAATCCGGGCTCAGGCCGGCCGAGGTCGCGAGCCTGGTGGGCTTCGCCGACCAGGCGCACCTGACCCGCTGGTTCCGGCGGGTACTCGGGGTCACCCCGGCGGCGTACCGCAACAGCGTTCAAGACGCGGGCCGCTGACACGCTGAGGATGGCCGCATGACTGCGCGCGGCTGGTTCCTGTTCTCCCTGATGGGAGTGGTCTGGGGCATCCCCTACCTGCTGATCAAGGTGGCGGTGGACGCCCCGCTGTCCCCGTCGATGGTGGTGTTCACGCGCTGCGCGCTGGGCGCGGCCCTGCTCCTGCCCTTCGCGATACGGCAGGGCGGCCTGCCCGCCACCGTTCGCACCCACTGGCGCCCGATGCTGGCGTTCGCGTGCATCGAGATCATCGGACCCTGGTGGACCCTGACCGACGCGGAACGCCACCTGTCCAGCTCGACAGCGGGCCTGCTGATCGCGGGTGTCCCGATCGTAGGAGTGGCCCTGGCGCGCTTCTTCGGCGAAACGGAGAGGCTGGGAGTGCGGCGCGTCGTCGGGCTCGGCCTGGGCCTGGCCGGCGTGGGAGTCCTCACGGTCCCGCACCTGACCGGCGGCGACGCCCGCTCCCTGGCCGAGGTGCTGCTCACGGTGATCGGCTACGCGACGGCCCCCCTGATCGCCGCGCGTCACCTGAAGAACGTCCCCACCCTCCAGCTCATCGCCCCTTGCCTGGCCCTCGCGGCCCTGGTCTACGCCCCGGCGGCGGCGATGACCTGGCCGTCGACGATGCCCTCCCCCTCGGTCCTGGCCGCACTGGCCACCCTGGGCGTGATCTGCACCGCGGTCGCCTTCGTGGCCTTCCTGGAGCTGATCAAGGAGGCCGGCCCGACCAGGGCAACCGTCTTCACGTACGTCAACCCGGCGGTGGCGGTGGCAGCGGGCGCGATCTTCCTCTCCGAGCCCCTGACGGCGGCCATCGTCGCGGCCTTCACCCTGATCCTGGCGGGCTCGGTACTGGCGACCGCCTCCGGTGCGGGGGCCACCGCCCGCCCGGCGCTGGGTCCCCCGAGGGGCGAGGCCGCGGGCGGGGCCCCAGCCGGACAGAGACGAGGCGCGCGCCCGGTAACATGGTCGACACGGCAGACGAGCCGGGCGGACGGCCGCGTGAAGTCCCCTCTTGGAGGGCTTCCCGAGGAACGTCCGGGCTCCACAGGGCAGGGTGATGGCTAACGGCCACCCGGGGTGACCCGCGGGAAAGTGCCACAGAAAACAAACCGCCGGGGACTTCGGTCCTCGGTAAGGGTGAAACGGCGGTGTAAGAGACCACCAGTGCCCAGGGCGACCTGGGCAGCTAGGTAAACCCCACCCGGAGCAAGGTCAAAAGGAAACACCCCGGTGTTTCTGCGGGGACGCTCGAGGGCTGCCCGCCCGAGTCCCCGGGTAGACCGCACGAGACCGGCGGCAACGCCGGTCCTAGATGGATGGCCGTCTCCCCGACCGCCGCGAGGGGGTCGGGTGACAGAACCCGGCGTACAGCCCGACTCGTCTGCCATCGGGGCCCTGAACTGGGATTTTTTCCCAGTCAGGGTCCTATCCCGTATCGAGGCACTTCCGCTTCTCTCTCGGGGTTCCCGCGCGTTCCCGTGCAAGTGTGTACGCGTTGTGCACTGGGGCGACCTCTCGGTCGTGGGCGTGATGGCTGAGGGCACCGGGACTGAGCAGGGGCCACCGGAGGCCGCTTCGACCTCGACGCGTGGGCCCGGCCGTTGTGTGCTCTCGTAATGGCCGGGGCCCGACGACGCACGCTGAAGGCCCGACTGCTGTCCAGCGTGATCGTGGGACGTTCCGGCGTCAAGAAGGCCTACGACCCGATGCCGCGTGGCGTGGGCGGCAAGCAGTGCGTGCACGTGACCCCACCGGCGTGCCAGCCGCCACGAGCCGAGCTGCATTTGATAGGCACGGTGCCGTCAAGATCGTAGTCAGCGTGAGCGACTCGAACCGCAGACTGATGCGGACTGTGGGGACATGTGGTCCGCAGATACATGGTCACGCGAGGGCAGGCACAGGTGTCGAGGGAGCCACGAGTTCCCGCAACTTCGTACGGGTCTCGGCGTCGGTGGAGTAGATGACGGTTCCGACCATGCCGCGGGTCAGCAGGACCTTGTAGGTGTTCAGGATCAAACGGTCCACATCTCCATCGGGCGTGGACTTCTTGAACACGGGGTCCTTGGACGCCGTGCGGTCGACGATCCAACGATCCTCGCGCCACACGAGGTCTGGGCCGATGATGACTCCGTTCCAGTCGTACTCGAAGCCCTGGGCCGTGTAGACGCAGCCGACCTGGCCGAAGCCGGCGGGATCCGTGGCCCAAAGGGCTGCCGGCGGAGCACCATTCACGGCACGCTCGCCGAAGACGTTCCACGGCCGGGCCCATTCGCCGATCACGACGTCGGTGGGCAGGGCCTGGCCGGGCGGAACCTTCTTGGTCCAGGGCCAGCAGTATCCGGCTGTCATCCGCGCGCCGTAGCCCTGCTCGCGCTTGGCCGTAAGGAACGCTTCCAACTCCTGCGGGCTGTCGACCACTTCGAGGACAACCTTGCCGTCGTCCTCCCACACCACCGGCCCGGTGCCCTCCAGCCCGAGCAGCCGTACTACCCACCGCAGATACGCGTCGCTGCCTCCGCACCGGAACTGACTGTCCAACTCCACGATCCGGCAGCGCAGTCCGCGTGCAGCCGCAGCGGCCCGGATCTGCTCGACGGTGCCCATTTCCCCCGGCCGTACCACCTGGTGCTGGTCGAGGAGGAATACGGGCACGCGTGCGACGTCTATGAGTTCGTCGATTTGTCGCTTGCCAGTGCGGTGTGAGGAGGGGGTGTACCGGTTCGCTGAGGTTTCCCGGATGCGGTGGGCTTCGTCGCAGATCAGCACGGAGAGACTGTTCTTGGGTGCCGTCATGAAGCTGTTGAAGTATTTGAAAAGCTCTTGGACTTCGCGTTTGCGGGCGCCTGCGACCTTTCGCATGGTTTTGGTGAAGGACTGTGACCCGGTGGCGTGCAGTGCAGGTGTGCCTCGCCGGTAGAGCTCTCCGAGGAGGGAGAGCGCGATCACGCTCTTGCCGGTGCCGGGCCCGCCCGTCACCACGACGACTTCCTTGTGATCCGACTCCTCCGCCCTGCGTACAGCCGCGAGCACCAGTTCGTACGCCACCTTTTGCTCGTCCAGCAGCACGAACTGCTCCCGCTCACGCACCTCCTGAGCCGCCACCGTCATCAGCTGGAGTGAGGGCCGGGCCTTCCCGGCCAACAGGGCGTCGGCCGCTGCGGCGCCCGGCCGTGGTGCGAGTTTCGAGCGCAAGTAGTCGAGGAACTCGCCGCGCCTCTCGGCGGTGAACATCCGTCCGCGCTCGCTCTGCTGCGCTTCGTACAGTCCGCTGACCCCGAATTCCGTGGCGTTGTGGAGATAGGCCACACCGCAGATCCGATCTCCGTGTTCGGCAAGCGCTCCATTGAAGCTCACCAGATAGTCGCAGTACCCCCGGACCTGCTCGATGGGGTTGAGGACGGGCTGGGCGTAGGCGTCGACCCGGCACAGCAGGGGGTCGTCCTCGTCGGGGTACGCCTGGCTCCACTGCTTCAATTCCACGACAACGTAGGACGGTTCGCCGGTTCGCGGGTGCACGCCGGCCAGCACCGCGTCCGCTCGCTTGCTGGTGAGCGGGAGCGAGTACTCGACCAGCACCTCCACCTGACTGAGACCGGCATCGACCAGGGCCCGCCCAAGAGCGGGTAGCGAGCGCTCCCACGAGCGAGCCTCGGACAGGCTGGGCTTGTAACCGTGGTTGTGCACGAACTGCTCGGCGAGGTGCAGGAACAACGAACCGTCAAGGGTCCGCGCGGTGATCGCTTCTGCGGACTCGCGGAACAGCAAGGAACTCCCCCAGGCAGCACGAAGTGACTCGTGCGGGTGGGGGCATGTCCTTCGAGACTCCACCGGCGTGGAGCGGAAGCCCGTCGGGCCGCAATGACGATTAGTCGAACTCTATCGCGAGCTGCTGCGCGACGGTCTGCTCCGCCTTGGTGACCTGCGGCGGAAGCTTCTTCCTCGCGGGCTTGGCCAACGGGGAGTCCGCGACTGTCCCGGAGATCAGTTCCCGGAGAGCGTGGCGTGTGTCCGTGTCCTCGGCGTAGATGACAATGCCTTTGCGGGCACGGGTGAGCAGCACGTGGTAGGCGTGTCGCACCAGGCGGTTCACTTCCTGGTCGCTCACCTTTGCCTGCTTGAGCTTGCCATCATGGGTCTTGGTCCGGTCCACCCGGAACTGTCCGTCCTGCCAGAAGAGGTCCGGGCCGATGATGACGCCGCTCCAGTCGAACTCGAAGTTCTGCGCCGTAAAGATGCAGCCGATCTGCCCGAAGCCGCGTGGATCGGTGGCCCATTGACTTGTCTCGGGTACGTCCTCGAGCCGCACCCCGTCCTTCGCGTTCCATGGGCGATGCCAATCGCCGACGCGTACTTCGAGGAGAAGTTCGCCGTTGTTGGGTTTCTTCCATTCCCAGCAGAACCCGGCGGTCATCCGCGCCTGTGCATTGTCCTTGCGGATGCGTTCCTCGAGAAAGGTCTCCATCTCCTCGGGGCTCTCCGCCAGACGAACGTCGAAACGACCGTCAGGTATCCATGGGGACGCGGTTGTCGGATTGAGACTCAGCAGCTTCGTCACCCAGTCGCGGAACGCGGCGCTGCCCTCGGCCCGGAACATACCGGGCAGTTCGAAGACTTCGTAGTCGCACCCTCGCGCCTCGGCCCGTTCGATGAGATAGGCCACCGAGCCGACCTCGTCCGGCCGCAGAGACTGCCAGTCGTCGAGCAGGAACACCGGCACCTCGGCGGCCAGGATCAGCTCGTCCGCCTGGGCAAGCCCGCGTTCCTTGACCCACTTAGGTACGTCGCGTCCATCGGACTTGATCCGTACGCGATGGGCTTCGTCAGCGATGAGGACATCGAGGGAGTTCTCGGGCAGCTGGCCGAACTGTTGGAAGAAGCGGTAGTCCCTGACCGCCTGCTTCTCGACGGCGCCCTTCGTGCCCCGCGGTGCCGCATCCACGGCGGCTCGGCGCAGGTTCCGGGTGAAGGAACGGGAACCGCTCGCATGCACGACCTCGTGCCCTTCCTGTCGAAGGGTGCGCAGCAACTCGACGGCGACAGCCGTCTTGCCGCTGCCAGGGCCGCCCTGGATGATGACGACTTTCTTGCGGCCGCTCTTGGCTCCGCCCGCGCGGACCTTCTCGTACACCTCCTGGAAGGCAATCTCCTGCTCTTTCTGAAGGGCGAAGACCGGATGCGGGCTACCCACCCTGCTGAATGCCTCGCTCGACGACGGCGCCTCGTACTGCGTCGCCCGGCACAAGACGTCCGCAGCCCTTGCGCCGGAGACGCCCGGATCCAGACGCGAGGCGAGAAACGCCTCGAAGTCGCCAAGTTGGTCTCTGGTGTACAGGCGGCCGTGGGCGCTGCGGGGCAGGTCGAAGAGAGCGGCGACCTCATGCCTGGCGTTGTGCAGCAACGCGACTCCGGCGATGCGGTCGGGGTGACCGTGCAAGGGTGCGAGGTGCTGGATGAGGTACTCGCAGTAGCGCTGGACCTGGCGTACTGGATGGAGTTTCGGCTTGCCGTACCCGGCGTCCACAGCGATGGGATTGGTGGGGGACACCACCGCCTTGCGCCATTGTTTGAGTTCAACGACGACATAGGACAGGTCCTGGGTCGTCGGATGCTGTCCCGCGAGGATCGCGTCGGCTTCGCCGGCCATGCCGGGGGTCGCGTATTCGATGAGGACCTCGACGTTGTCGAGGTTCCGGGCGAGAAGCGCCTCGATGACATCGGGGAGGCTGTGGTCCCAGGACGCGACCAGACCGTTCCCCGGCTGCTTCTTGTTGGGGTGGGTCTGAACGTATTCGTGGATCAGTTGCTGGGTGAGCGGCAGGTGCTCGGCGCCGACAGGAACGATGAGCGGGCGCAGCTCGGCGACCGACTTCCGGAGCAGCAAAGGTACTTCCCCCACAGGCACGACAGAACTCGCGCGGGTGGGGGCGTGTCCTGGGGAGGAAGCCCGTCGGGCCGCAATGACAGCTTGCGAAGGGGCGGACCCGGAGGCCCGCCCCGCTCCCCGGTCAGCCGAGGAGGTGCACCGCTGCCTGGACGAGGGCCCGCACCAGGTCCGAGCCGAGGCTCGCGGCGACACCGACGAGGATGTCGCGGATCCAGTTGCGGGGGCGTTCAGGCTTGTACTCGACGGGGCTCATCCGAGAGCTTCTCCTTATGCGCGGTCGGATGGCAGGGAGGGCTCCCAGCCGGGAACGTCCCGAATCCGTCCGACCGAGGCGAAGGAAATCGCGCTCGTAGGCCCGCATCGCGTATTGCCCTCCGGAGAGGGCTGTGGCGCGAGTCAACGTTATCCCACAGTTGTGCTGTGGGAGCCGAGGTTTTGGTGGCATGTGAGGCGCCGGGGTAGCGGGATTCGGCCAACTTTCCCGCGACAAGCAGCGCACGAACCCTGCACGTCGTGGACAAGGCTGCGTTCAGCCTGCGTGGCACCCGTATCGACGCCGACGACCACTGCCCTCGCGCAGCAGCACCTGGAAGCCCTCTGACCCATGCAGAACTGTTCTCGGCAGCAGCACCGTCTCGGCGTCGGCGGCGGTCATGCCGCACCGCAGAACACGGACACGTCCTGTCCGGTGCAGCCGTGAAATCGGGATTCTGCCTGTCAGCGGGGCGCGGTAAGGCCGACCTGAGGCGAGAGAACCCTGCGAGAACGTGCGGACCACTGCCTGGAGACCCATCTCACGCTGCGTGAACTACGAGCTCTGCGAATGGAGTTGCCCTACCGCACCCGTATCCACGTCTGTGAGAATCCACGAGTCGTCGAGGCCGCCGCCGACGCCGGTTGCGGCGAACCGTTGATCTGCACCTCGGGCAGCGCGACAACAGTCGTCCTCACTCTGCTCGACGCACTGGCTTCCGCCGGATGCGCCTTCGTGTATCACGGCGATTTCGACGGGCCGGGGATCATGCTGGCCAACCGTGTCGTGGAGCGGTACGGCGCGGAGCCGTGGCGTATGAGGACAGAGGACTACGAGTACCTCGTGACCCGAGCCCAGGCCCACGGCACACCGCAGTACTGCTCAGCGGACCGCGGGCAGAGACGGTGTGGGACTCGGAACTGGCCCCGACCATGGAGGCATTGGGAATCGCCCAGCACGAGGAGACGGCCCTCGACCTGCTCTTGGAGGATCTCGGCTGAGGTAGTGGCGGTTGTGCCTCAGGGCGGGGATGCACACGGACATGATGTGGACCTGCACACGGCGGGGGAGCGCTGGGGAAAGTACGTCGACGAGGAACAGGTGGAGCTGTTCGCGGAGGACGCGTGGCACACGGACTTCGCCCCGGACAACATCCTCATCCACGGCGGCAGGTCTCGCTCGATCGGCTGCGCTTGGCCGACGCGGGGCGCGGCGTGGATCGGCCCGTTCATGCGCACCCTGCGGATCATGGAGGCCGGGTCGGAGGCAGGGCACGCGGTCTCGTGGGTGCAGCGTGTTCAGTCCTGGCGCGAGGCCCACCCGAAGGCGTTGGGAGCGTTTGCCGCCGCCGTAACCCGGCTGTGGCGGGAGATCGCCGCGGAGGATTCTGCCCCGGGAGGGTGGCGACAGCCTGGCACGCCGCTGAGTTGAAGGCTCTCCTTCTCGTGACGCCGTGAGTGCCGTAGTGGACGCTTCCGGTGCGTGGTGGCCCAACGTATATGCAGGGCACCCGGGGCAGCGATGGAGGCCCGACAGAACCCGGTGTGCAGCCAGACCCACCTGCCCCAAGCCACCTGACCTGCCCTGATGGCCGGTCAGCGCCCTTTGTCATGTTTGGCCGACGCTACCTCTCCTATCTGAGGATTCGTGAGCGCTACCCCCGGACTCAGTTGAAACTCGCATGAAACAAGCCCTTGTCCCGGCCTTAAAACGACGGTTAGTTTAACCACCATTCGAAGCCCGACCTGATCACCCGGGCGTCTCCACGGCGTGTGCATGCTTCAAGGAAGGGCAGTGCCATGACGCTTGACAGGGCGCAGTTTTCGCGTCGGGGTTTTCTCGGGCTGGGAGTCGCGGCGGGCATCATCACGCTCACGGCGTGCGGGTCCGGGGCGGGGTCGAGTGACGGCCCGCTGGTGATGACCGTGTGGGGTGGGGAGACCGACCGGGCGACGTACCAGAAGCGCATCAACCTGCTCGTCAAGAAGTACCCCGAGTTGAAGGTCAAGCTCCAGCTGATCCCGTCGGAGTCGTACGCGCAGAAGGTGCAGACGATGATCGCGGGCGGCAACGGCCCGGACATCATGCAGGTCGCCGAGAACGTCAACGTCTACTCCAGCAAGAACCAGCTCCGGCCGCTCGACGACCTCGCCAAGAGCGCGGGGCTGGACCTGACGCAGCGGTTCGGGACGATCGGGTCGCTCTACTCGTACGAGGACAAGCTCTACGCGATACCGGACCGGTCCGGCGCGATGATCGTCTACTACAACAAGACCCTCTTCGAGAAGAAGGGCATCAAGGCTCCTACCGCCGAGTGGACCTGGGACGACACCCTCGATGCCTTCAAGGAGTTGACGGAGAAGGGGAAGACGTGGGGCTACGGCGGCGCCGGCTGGTGGCCGCAGTGGTGGAGCATGGCGTACCAGAACGGTGGCGCCATCATCGACGCCAACGGGAAGCCGACCGCGGACAGCGACGAGGTCGTCGAGGCGCTGCAGTGGGTCGGTGACCTGACCTTCAAGCACGGCGTGGTGCCGACGAAGGCGCAGTACGCCGACATGGGCACGGACGTCGGCGGCGACCAGGCCTTCGCGGCCGGCACGGTCGCGGTCAACGCCACCGGGTTCTGGGCCATCGCGGGCCAGGCGGAGTCCACGTTCGAGTGGGACATCGCGCCGATGTGGCGCGGCAAGAAGCAGGCCGTGGCCTCCTTCGGCAGCGGTCTCGCCATCTCCCGTACCGCGAAGAACCCCGACAACGCCTTCAAGGCGATCGACTTCCTCACCTCGCCCGCGGCCCAGCAGCAGATCATCGCCGCCGCCGAGGACGTGCCGGCCAACCTCGAGGTGCAGAAGAGCGAGGCGTTCCTCAAGCCCGCCTGGATGAAGTCGGACGTGAACATGGGGGTGTTCGCCGAGTCCAGCGAGTTCCTCTTCAAAGCGCCGTTCATCCCCGAGTGGAACGAGATGCTCGCGGCCATCGACACCGCGACGGCCGACTTCTGGCTCGGCAAGGAACGCAGCGCCAAGAAGGCGCTCACCGCGCTCCAGAAGAACCTCGAGTCCATCATCAAGTCCGCGGGATGACCGCCCATGGCCATGTCGAGGTTGCGGCGCCGTGAGGCGCTCTGGTTCTACGTCTTCGTCTCACCGTGGGTGATCGGGTTCCTCGCGTTCCTGCTCGGACCGATGATCTCCTCGATCTACTTCTCGATGACGGACTGGGACTCCTTCACCCCGCCCAAATGGGTCGGTATGGACAACTACACCAAGTTGCTGACCGACGATCCCATCTTCTGGAAGGCCCTCGGGAACACCCTCTTCTACGCGGCGGTCTCCGTTCCGCTGGGGCTGCTCGTGGGGCTGTGGCTGGCCAATCTGCTCAACAAGCAGGTCCGGGCCCGCAAGTTGTTCCGCACCCTCATCTACCTGCCGACACTCGTCCCCCTGGTCGCCGCGTCACTGGCCTTCCGGGTCGTGCTCGCCCCGTCCGGCCCGCTCAACGACGTCCTCGGGTGGGTCGGGATCAAGGGACCACAGTGGCTGCTGGACCCGTCCTGGGTGAAGTACGCGCTGATCCTGCTGTCGGTGTGGGGCGCCGGCAGTGCGACCGTCCTGCTGCTCGCCGCCATGAAGGGCATCCCCCGCGAGCTGTACGAGGCCGCCGAGATCGACGGCGCGGGTCCGGTGCGGCAGTTCTGGTCCATCACGGTCCCGCAGCTGACCCCGGTCATCTTCTTCAACCTGGTGATGGGACTCATCGCGGCCTTCCAGGTCTTCTCGCAGGTGTACATCCTCATGCCGAAGGCCTCCCAGCCCGGCACCTACAACGCCAGCCAGACGATGGTGCCTTACCTCTTCGACCAGGCCTTCTCCTACTACCACATGGGCTATGCCTCGGCGATCTCGTGGCTGCTGTTCGCCGTGATCCTGGTGTTCACCCTGCTGGCCTTCCGCACCACCCGCCGCTGGGTGTTCTACGAGACCGAGGTGAAGTGATGGCGACCCTCGCACCCACCGTCGCACCCCGACAGGGCGGCGGGGCCGACAAGGACGAGGAGCCCGAGGGCGGTACGAGTCGCGTTCTCGGTGTCTTCAAGGCGACCCCGTTCACCTACGCGACCCTGATTATCGTCTCGGCGGTGCTGTCCGTGCCGCTGGTGTTCGCCGTGTCGATCGCCTTGTCGACCGACCACACCGTGACCACCAACGCGTTCACGATCTTCCCGCACGAGTTCGAGTGGCGAAACTTCACCAAGGTCTTCGAAGGCGACCTGCCGATGGGCCGGTTCCTCGTCAACTCCCTGATCATCGCGCTCGGTTCGGTGATCGGCCAGATGGTGTCGAGCGGACTCGTGGGCTACGCCTTCGCGCGTCTTCGGGCTCCCGGCAAGAACGTCATGTTCCTCGTCGTCATCGCGACGATGATGATCCCGACACAGATCACGATGATCCCGCAGTTCATCCTGTTCAAGGACCTGGGCTGGGTGAACACCTACCTCCCGCTGATCGTGCCGAACTTCTTCTCCAACGCCTTCAACGTCTTCCTGGTACGGCAGTTCGTCTCCCGCCTGCCCAGCGAGCTCGACGAGGCCGCCATGGTCGACGGGCTCGGCTTCTTCGGCATCTACCGGCGCATCATGCTCCCGATGCTGTGGCCCGTGCTGATCGCGATCGGCATCTTCACCCTGACCTACAACTGGGGTGATTTCATGGGGCCGTTGATCTACCTCAACGACGATTCCAAGATGCCGCTGGCGCTGGGCGTGCAGTACATCACCACGACGGCCGTGGCGGGCCAGCCGCCGCCGTGGAACCTGGTGATGGTCGGCTCGATCCTGCTCACCCTGCCGATGATCGCCGTCTACTACCTGGGCCAGCGGTACCTGTACGAAATGGACATCAGCGGCGGAAGCGCGGGAGTCAAGTGAGCCACTCAACCATCGCGGGTACCGGCGTCGACCTGGATGCGCGCGGCATCCGGATCGAGGGCACCGAGCGTGTCGTGCTGTGCGCGTCCCTGTTCTACTTCCGCCTGCCGCGGGAGCAGTGGCGCGCCCGGCTCGAACAGGTCAGGGACTCGGGATACACCTGCGTGGACGTCTACCTGCCGTGGAACTTCCACGAGTTGGCGCCCGGCCGCTGGTCCTTCGAGGGCCGGCGCGACGTCGCCGCCTTCCTGGACCTCGCGCAGGAGACCGGACTGTACGTCATCGCCCGCCCCGGACCGTACATCTGCTCCGAGTGGGACGGCGGCGCGCTGCCGGCCTGGCTGGGTCTCGATCCCGACCTCCGTGTACGGCAGCACGAGCCGCGCTTCCTCGCCCAGGTCACCGCATGGTTCGACCAGGTGCTGCCGTTGCTCGCCGAGCGCCAGTACCCGGCCAACGGCCCCGTCATCATGGTGCAGTTGGAGAACGAGCTCGACTTCTTCGACTGCGAGGACCGCGCCGGTTACCTGACCGCCCTGCGCGACCAGGCCCTGAGCCACGGCATCACCGTGCCCCTCATCGCCTGTTCCGGGCAGGGCGACATCGAGGGAGCCACCGGGGACGTCCCCGGAGTCATCCCCGCGTGCAACTTCTACCCGGATGACGACTCCCCGGACATCGAGCCAGAAGTCCGGCGCTACGCACAGGTGTTGGCCGACCGTGACCTGCCCCTGCTCATCACCGAGACCAACCGCCGTCACCGCACACTGCGGAGGCTCCTGGCGAGCGGCGCCTCGCTGATCGCGCCCTATCTCCAGTCGTCCGGCTGGAACTTCGGGTACACCCCGTCCACCGGGAACTGGGGCGACCCCGCCAACTTCATGAGCCACGGCTACGACTTCGGCGGCTACGTCTCCTCCACCGGCGCCGAACGCCCCGAGTACGCCCAGGCCCAGCTGCTCGCGCGCGTGATCGACACTCTGGGCTCGCGGCTGGCACTCGCCGGCTCGTCCGTGCCCCGCGTGCCGGTCACCGCCGACTTCCCGACCAGCTCCTCACCTTCGGCTCGGGACCTCGACGGAGGCGGGCAGCTCATCGCCGTACCGCATCTCGGCACGGCAGGCACGGCAGGCACGGCAGGCACGGCACCGGGCACGGCGATCGTGAACGGCGTACCGGTCGCCGTAGCCCCGGACTCGTGCCCGCTGATGCTGGCGGACGTGCCGCTGCGGCCCTGGGGCCATGACGGGACGCTCACCCTGGCCTCCGCGGATCTGGTGGCCGCGGCGGACGGCGTGCTGACGTTCTCCTCCGAGGTTGCGCTCACCGTCGTCCTCGGCGGCAACCGGGTCGAGATCCCGGCTCCGGCGGCCGGCGTGCCCGAGCGGGTGACGGTCGAGGGGCTGACCCTTGTCGCGCTGGCGCCGGGGGACGCCGTACGACTTCGGGCGACGCAGCGCGACGGAACGGTGCGCTTGGCCGACGCGTCACCCCTGCCGAGTGCGGCGCCGTCTGTCGAGGTACGGGACGTCCGGCGGCGGCCGGCCGGGGCCCACGAGGAGCCGGCCGGTGCCCATGAGCTGCCGCCCGCGCTGGAGGCACTCGGTGTGTATCGGGGGCGTGGGACCTACCGAACCACCCTTGATCTGACGGGAGTCGACGAACTCCTGCTCGTCGGCGCCGCAGACATCGTGGACCTGTCGGTCGGCGGCCGGGTGCATCCCACGATCGCCGGGTTCGGCGCGGCACAGCGGGTCGACGTCCGGGAAGCGGGTGGCCGGGTCGGCGTCGAGGCCGTCGTGGAGATCTGGGGGCACGCGAACTTCGACGACGCGCGGCTGCCGGCCCTCCGACTCGGCGCGCTGCGTGGGCTCGGCTCGCTGTGGACGGTCCGGGACGTGACGGACGTGTCGGCGCTGTGGGCCGTCCACGGCCACTGGGCGGGTCTGCCCGCGCCCCTCCGCGGGCTCGGCGGCTGGAGCAGCACCCGGGTCGGCATCCCCGTCACCTACCGCCGCGAGATCCGGTCGGCCACCGCGTCGGCGCTGCACCTGCGGGGCGTCGTCGAACCGGTGCGGGTGAGCGTGGACGACGGCGAACCGCGCACGGTCCACAGGGAGGATCCCTGGGTCCTGCTCCCCGCCGGAACCCACCGGGTCTCCGTCACGCTGCCGCACCACCCCAGCGGCGGGGGCCTGCGCGCCGAACTGCTCGGCCTGGAACCGGTGACGGACTGGACCTGCGCCGTCCAGAACGATGACGTACTGACGAGGTTCGCTGCCGAGGCCGACCCCGCCGACCCCGCCGCCCCTGAGCGGTACGACATCCGGCTGCCGCTGGCCCTGGAGCCGGGCGAGGAGGCGTGGCTCGACGTCGATCTGTCGCATCTGCCGCCGTCCGACAAGGGCTTCGCGGTGCGGCCGGCCGGGACGCAGATCCGCGTGACCGGATGGGCCGCGGGGGAGTGCCTGGGCCGGGTCTGGGCCGGCGACAGGCCCGCCTTCTCCGGCGGAGACTCGAACATACTATGGATACCGCCAGGCTGGTCCGGCCTCACCCTGCTGGTGCGGGGAACCGCCGGACCGGGTAATCCGGAGCTCCGCACACTGCGGCTGGAGTATCCAGACGACTGAGGGAGCGCGGTGGCGCGGCGCACGGCCCGGGATCTCCGGAGCGAGAACCGTTTCGAGGTTCTGCACGCTTTGTTCGAACTCGGGCCTTCCACCCGGCAGGAGCTCGCCCGGCACACCGGACTCAGCCCGGCGACCGTGGCGACCATCGTCACAGAGTTCCTCTCCGAAGGTGTCCTGCGCGTCGCCACCGTGGAGAACAACACCGGTGGACGGCCGCAGGAGCGGCTCACCATCGACCCCGAGCGCGGCCGCATCGTCGGCGTCGACGTGGCCGAGACCTACGTCGACGCCACGGTGTACGACCTCGAACTCGGCGTGCTCGGGCATGGCGAGGTCGCACTCGACGAGCACGAGAACGACCCCTCGTACGTCGTCGACGGAATCGTCCGCGCGATCGAGGCGGCCGTCGCGGACGGGGGAGTCCAGCAGAAGCGCATCCTCGGCGTCGGGGTCAGCATGCCTGGGCATGTCCATCCCGACGCCGGTGTCTCGGTCTTCGCACCGAACTGGGACTGGCACGACGTGCGCATCGAGGAGCTGCTGGAGAAGGTGCTCCCGGTCCCCGTGTACGTCGACAACCCGCTCAAGGCGGTCGTCCTGTCGGAGATGTGGTTCGGTGTCGGGCGGGTCGTCGACAGCATGGCCGTCGTCAACCTCGGCACCGGTGTCGGCGCGGGCATCGCCATCGACGGGTCACTGATGCGCGGCGCCACCAACAACGCCGGGGAATGGGGCCACACGCTCCTCCGGCTGGACGGCAGACCGTGCCGGTGCGGCCGGCGTGGCTGTGTGGAGGCGTACCTCGGCGCCCCCGGTCTGCGCACGACGCTCGCCGAGATCGACCCGGACCACCCCACGCTCGCGCAGTCACGGCAGCGCGACTTCGTCGAGGCGGTCGCCTTGGGTCTCGACGCGGGCGACCCTGCGCTGAAGGAACTGGCCCTGCGCACGTCGCGCTACCTCGCGGCGGCCCTCGGCGACCTGGTGAACCTGCTCAACATCCCCAGCGTCACCCTCACCGGCTGGACCTCCACGGCCCTGGCCCGGTGGCTCGTCCCCGCCGTGCGTGCCGAACTCCCCGACCACGTCATGCCGGGCTCCCTGCAGGGCCTCACCGTGGAGCCGTCCCAGGTCCCGGGCAACGCCGTGGCCCTCGGCATGGCGGCCTTCACCCTGCAGCGGTTCCTCACACGGCTGGGCCTGGGCAGCCCGGCGGGTACACGGCCTCGGCCGGACCCGGAGCCGTAGGAGGTTCTCGGTACGCCGCTAGTGCGACTTCATGCGCATCGCGCTAGCAGGTCACAGCCGATCCGGCCCTCAAAGGTACAGATCAGACGGGTACTCGGGGAAAACCGGCGCACGGTCACGCTAATGAAGACAGTTCGGTAGCAGTGAATTAGCAAATCTGCAGCTTCCTCAGCAACGACTACGAGCAGTAGTGGTCGGTTGTACGGCACTTCTGTCGGTCTGCGGGTCGTCGGTTCGGCGTGATGGTTCGGCGGTGGCTGCGAGCAGGGCGGCGTCGTCGTCGACCCGGTCGGGGGTGTTCAGCAGTTCCAGGGCCCTTTCGGTGATCCGCTGGGGGTCGGAGCGGGCGGCGGCGGGCAGCGCGGCGCAGGTCCGGCGCAGGGCCGCCAGGCCGTCGTCCAGGGACAGCGCCCGGTTCTCCACCAGGCCGTCGGTGTACAGCAGCAGGCCGGTGCCGGGCGGGAACGCCACCTCGCGGTCGACCGGGGTGCTGCCCAGACCCAGCGGCAGCGCCGGGGGCAGCTCCAGATAGGCGGTGTCGGCGGCTATCAGCAGGGGCGGCAGGTGCCCGCTGGCGGCGTAGCGCAGGCGGTGGCGGTGGGGGTCGTAGACCGCGTAGAGGCAGGTGGCGAAGCGGTCGGTGGCGAGCGACTGCAGGTAGGCGTCCAGCCTGGTCAGCACCTGGGCCGGGCCGGCGCCCTCCAGGGCGAGGCTGTGCAGGGCGGAGCGGAGTTGGCCCATCAGAGTGGCGGCTTCCACGTCGTGGCCCATGACGTCGCCGATGGCCAGCCCCACGGCGCCGTCGGGCAGGGCGAGAACGTCGTACCAGTCGCCGCCGATCTCGGCGCCGCGGTTGCTGGCCCGATAGTGGGTGGCCAGGCGCACTCCGGGCAGCTGGGGCAGGCGGTGGGGCAGCAGGGCGCGCTGCAGGGTCAGGGCGAGGCGGCGCTCGTTGTGGTACCGGGTGGCGTTGTCGTAGGCCAGGGCCAGGCGGTGGGCGAGGTTCTCCAGATACTTGTGTTCGACCGCGGAATAGCCGCCGGTGTGCCGGACCAGTACCAGGGCCCCCAGCGTCTGGTCGTGGGCGCGCAGCGGCAGGGCCAGCACGGCGGCGGGCGCCGGGTGCGGGCCGACTGGGGCCGGGGCGGTGCCGCTGATCGCGCGGGTGGCGGCGGTGGCCAGGGCCTCGCGGGCAAGAAGGGGGGTGCCGGCGATGTACGGCGGGGGCGACTGCGCCGGGGCGGGTGCCGCAGGGGTGAGGTGGATGCTGATCTGGTCGGCGAAGTCGGGCAGCAGGATCTGACCGGTGGTCTGCAGTATCTGGTCCGGGTCGAGGGTGGCGGCCAGCCGCAGGCCCGCGTCGGCCAGGGAGGCCAGCACGGCCAGCTGGTTGCGGGTCTCGGTCAGGGCCTGTTCGCGCAGCCGGGACAGTTCCAACCCGGTGCGGACACGCGCCAGCAGCTGGCGCGCGGAGAAGGGTTTGGCCAGGTAGTCGTCGGCGCCGGCGTGCCGACCCTGCACGGATTCCTCCTCGCCGGCGCGGGCGGTGAGCAGGACGATGGGCAGGCGGGCGGTGCGCGGGTCGGCGCGCAGCGCCCGGACCAGCTCGAAGCCGTCCATGCGGGGCATCATCACGTCGCTGAGCACCAGCTCCACCGGCTGCGCCAGGGCCATCTCCAGGGCGGCCCGGCCGTCGGCGGCGAGCAGCACGTCGTAGTCGGGCTGCAGGAGCTGGGTGAGGTAGGCGCGCATGTCGGCGTTGTCGTCGACGACCAGCAGGCGGGCCCGGTGGGGGCGGTCGGTTTCGTGCGGGCTGGGGCCGTGGAGGGCACCGTGGGTCGCGGGGGCGTGCGGGGTGCGTGCCGCTGAGGTGGCCGCGGCGGGGACGGAGGTGGCCGTGGCGGGGACGGGGTCGGCCGCCAGCCAGCCCAGCGCCTCGTCCACGTAGGCCGCCGTGCGGCCGGGCCCGCCTCCGCCTTCCCTGGGGATCTCCCCGGGGGATCCGGCGCCGGCCTCGGGCGGGGCAGGGCGGGGCCGCTGGGCGGTGGCGAAGGGGAGGTCCACGGTGAGGGTGGTGCCCTGGCCGAGGCGGCTGTCCACGCCGACGGTGCCGCCGTGCGCTTCCACCAGATCCTTGACCAGCACCAGGCCGAGGCCGCTGCCCTCGTGGGAGCGGGAGCGGGCGCCGCGGACCCTGTGGAAGCGCTCGAACAGGCGCGGCAGCTCGTCCGAGGGGATGCCGGTGCCGGTGTCGGTCACGGTCAGCCTGGCCCGGTCGCCGGCCGCGGCCACCTGCACCCGGGCGCCGCCGGTGAAGGTGAACTTCAGGGCGTTGCTGAGCAGGTTGAGGATGATCTTCTCCCACATCTCCCGGTCCAGGAGGACCGGCTTGGGCAGGGGCGGGCAGTCCACCTCCAGCGTCAGCCCTGCCGCCTCGAAGGCGGACCGGAACACCCCGGCCAGCTCGGCCGTGGCACCGGCGAGGTCGACCGGCTCGAGGGCGGGGCGCGTCTGCCCGGCCTCGGCACGGGCGACGTCCAGGAGGGTGTTGACCTGCTTCAGCAGGCGCAGGGCGCCGCGCTCGGCCAGCTCCAGCTGCTCGCGCCGCTCGGGCCGGTCCTCGTCGGCCAGGGCCTGCTGGAGCGGGCCCAGGAGCAGGGTGAGCGGGGTGCGGAACTCGTGGCTGACGTTGGCGAAGAAGGTGGTCTTGGCCCGGTCGAGCTCGGCCAGCGCCTCTGCCCGCCTGCGCTGCTCTTCGTGCGCGAGCGCGGCCGACAGCGCCCCGGCCACAGCTGAGGCGAGCACCTCCAGGAAGTCGTAGTAGGCCCCGGCCGGGGGGAAGCAGGGGTTGACGCCCACCACCAGCACGCCCTCCACCCGGCCCGCGCTGTGCAGCGGAAGGGCAAGCGCCTGCTCGACCGGGAGCAGGGAGGCCGCGGCGTGCCGTCCGGCCAGGCTGCCGCCGGTGAACGCGGCGGCCGGCAGCGTGGCCGGGACACCGTCGGCGACCACCTGCACCAGCCGGGCCGCCGCCTCCGGCCCGTCGGCCGCATTCAGTGAGACGGTCTCGGGCGCCGACCGGAGCCCGGTAGAGGCCGCCGGCCGCTGCATCCCTGGCTCGGAAGCCAGGTACAGGCCCAGAAACGGGATCTCCTCGGGGTAGGAGCCCGCCACCTCGGCGACCACGCGGGCGACCTCGCCCGGAGTGGGCAGCCCGGCCGTGCGCGTGCCGGTCTCGCTCAGCAGGCGCAGTCGGCGCTCGCCCAGTACCCGGCCGGTGGTCTCGGTGAGGATCTGCAGCACGCCGCCGGCGGTGCCGTCATCCAGCAGCACGGGCTGGAAGGCGGAGTCGAAGTAGCACTGCTCCAAAAAGCCGTGGCGTTCCATGATGAGCAGCTCATCCGGGACCAGCAGGGGCTTGCGGGTGTCGGTCACATAGTGGAAGTGGGAGCTCACGGGGTGGGCCCAGACCTCGGGGAACACCTCCTTATAAGGCCTGCCGAGCGCCCAGGGGTGTTTGGCGCCGACAATGGGTGTGGAGCCCGAGTTGTACAGCGTGGCGAATTCAGCCCCCCAGTACAGAGCCATCCCATGCTCAGAGGTGAGCATGAGGCGCAGGCTGTCCACGAGGGGCCCTGGCCAGGAGACGGGGGGCCCGAGCGGCGTCGCCCTCCAGTCGATCCCTGACAGCAGTTCGCCGAACGCGCCGCCCTCGGCGAACACCCGGGCCGCCGCGGTGCGCGGATCATCGCGCCGGGTCATCGAGAAATCTTCCTCCTGGCGCCTGTGTGATCCGCCCGCGCTCCCAAGGCTGCCGACGGCCACTCGCTGCGGACCTCCCGGGCAGATCGGACGCCGGATCCGATAGTTCTGACGACACTTCTGCCTGAATTGCCCATATAGAACAATTAAGACCCATTTGCTCAGAAGTGTACGCCTGCAACCGCACGCCGACGGTGGTGATCGTCGACCAGCAGTCTCTGCGTCCGGCCGTCACGGTCGGCGACGACGGACTAGTCCGGGACCGCGCGAAGAGGTGGTCGATGATCCGGTCTGCGGCCGACTTGCTCGAGTGAAGCTACTCAAGATTCGACCTGGCTTCGCCATCGGCTACGGCGGCAGGACCCTCCCTGCCGGACGCCAAAGGTGTTCGATTTGCGTGGAGTTCACCACGATCAGATGAATCCATCTGGTTTGAGGATCGGGTGGCCCTCAACAGCCCTTCGGGCAGCCGCCGTTCGCGCCGCCACCGAAGAAGGCCGGCGCGGGAAAGGTCATCGGCCTGGGCTGTCTCGGTCTCGTCGGGCTCTTCGTTCTGATCGCCCTCATCGGCGCCGTCGCGGGCAGTGGCTCCGGCTCGAACGACTCCAAGAGCGCCGATGACACCAAGGCCAGCGGCTCGACGTCGAAGAGCGACACGGCGGCCGACCTCTCCAGGAGCAGTGACAAGAAGGTCGGCAGCGAGCCGAAGGCCGACAAGAAGGTCGTCGTCTTCAAGGTGTGGGGCACCGCACCCGCCGGCGCCCTCGGACCACTCGACATCACCTACGGGTCCGACTCCGACAACCGCGACGGTGCTTTCAAGAACGGCGAGTTCGAGGCCACCTTGCCCCTCGACGATGACGCCCTGTACTTCAACGTCACTGCACAGCTCCAGGGGTCCGGGGACATCCACTGCTCCGTCACGGTCGACGGGAAGGTGAAGAAGGCTCACGCGGCCGGCGACTACAACATCTGCAATGCGCAGCTCAGTGCAGGCCTGCTGGGAGGGTGGGACTGACGATGGCTGAGAGCGCTCCGCGACCTCCCGTCACACCTCCGCCGCCCGGCTTCCCCCCGCCCGTGCCGTCCGAGGTGCCAGTCCCGCCGATCCCGCCGATCCCGCCGAAAAAGCGTCGCACCAACGCGATCATCATCGGCTCGGCCGCCATCGTGATCGCCGCGATCGTCACCACGGGCATCGTCGTCGTGGGGGCCACCAAGGGGTCCCCCGATGACGACGACAAGCCGCCCACCACCACCGCGTCGAGCATCCCGGACGAGGATCTCGTCACCCCCGCCGAAGAACCGACGTACGGCGAGGTCGAAGCCGACAGTTTCTCGATCGACCTGCGCACCACCGCACGGCAGTGCTTCGGATCGGCGGGTTGCAATGTGACCGTGGAGCCGGAGCTCACCTACCTGGGCAGTAGTGGGGTCCTCGACCCGGACGCCGTCTACGAGATCACTTACGAGATTCACGGCGACGAGTCCGGGCCGGTCATCCAGACCGCCGAGCTGACGAACCAGACCAGCCTCAGCTACAGAAAGTCTCTGATCAGCACCCCTTCGGCGAGCACGGAACTCTCTGTGGAGATCACTGACATCCAGCAGGGCTGACGCGTTGCAGGTATCAGGTCAATGTGCGTTCCAGGACCGTGACCGTCGCGCTCCTCTTGACCCCCTTCGCCAACCCCTGCAGCTTCACCGGCACCTCCACCTTCTCCGTCCCGTAGTTCACCACCGCGAGATAGAGCCGCTTCCCGGAGCGCGTCGCCACCGTCGCCAAGCCCGGCAACGCGCGTGCCGTTGCCGGCAGCACCGTCTCGCCCAGCCTGCTTGTCAGCATCTGCTGGGCCCAGTAGCTGAAGGAGACGTAGCTGGTCAGATTGTCGTAGGCGATCAGGTCCGTGGCCCAGACGTTGTTCTTTACGGGGGAGAACAACGGGGCGTAGCACTCCATCAGGACCTGGTCCGAGTTCCGGATCAGGCCTGCCGGCCATGCCGCGTCGCCCAGAGCGGCGTTCAAGTCGGGGGTCGGGCGGCCCTCCTGCGCCGCTGCTGACCGGGGCGATCGGGCCGGAGACTCACTCGCCTCCGTCGTCGGCCCCCGTCCCTCCGCCCAACCGATCGGCCAGACAGGCCAGATACAACGCCATCGTGGTCCGGTGGTCCCGCAGTGGTCGGCCGGTCGCCTGCTCGATCTTGTTCATCCGGTAGACGACGGTGTTGCGGTGGATGTGCAGGGCCTCGGAGGCGCGGACGAGGTTGAATCCGCTCTCGCACCACGCCGTGATGGTGTCGCGCAGGACCGGCCAGTCCGGCTGGCCGCGCAGGCTCGCGGTGGTGCGTTCGATCAGACGGTTGCGGGCCGGCTGGGACACCGTCGTGAGGGCCTGGTGGACGCGCAGGTCGGTGATCAGGTGGACGGGGGAGTCGCTGGCCACGCGTGCCCCGAGGCGGAGCGCGTCGCAGGCGTCCTGGTAGGAGTCGTGGAGGCCGCTCACCGAGGCGGCCGGTTCGCCGATGCCGGCCCGTGCGACGAGACCGTCCTGCGCGGCGATGACGTCGGTGGTCCGCCGGCAGTCGTCCAGCAGGGAGGTCACCGGGCGCCGGTCCGGGAGTCTGCGCAGTACGCCGATCCAGCCCGGGGCCGTGGAGGCGATGATGTCCTGGGGGTCGGCGAAGACCTCGCGGACCGTGCGCAGCAGTTCGGAACGGACCAGTGCCATGTCCCGGGTGGGTGCGCCCTGGCGGCGGGCGCCCGCTTCGGGGACCCGTACCTCGATGGCGACCGCGACCCGCCGCAGCCGTAGGTCGAAGCCCAGTTCGGCGGCCCGGAACAGCAGGAAGTCGCCCTCCACGACCTGCGGGTCGTACGACGCGACGTCGGACAGCAGTTTCTCCGCCGCCCGCTCGGCGAGCAGGCGGGAGCGCAGCATCACGGACTCCCTGAGCAGGATCTCCGTCTGGCGTTTGACGAGCAGCCCGAACCGGCGCACCTGCGCGGGCGTTCCGGTGATCCCGACCGTGCCCACGGCCTTTCCGTTCGCGACCAGGGGCAGGGTGACTCCCGGGCGTACTCCGCGCAGTTGCTGTGCCTGCGACGCGTTGTGCGTGGCGGGTTCCTGGGTGCGGACGACCTCGACGGACGCCTCGTGGAAGCTGCCCACCCGGCTGCTGTCGCCGCTGCCGATCACCAAGCCGCCCGCGTCGGTGATCAGCACGTTGAAGCCGATGACGGCGGTGGTGTCGGAGGCGATCTCCTGCGCGAGTGACGGGCTCAGCATGAGCGGTTCTCCCGTCGACGGGCGGGCCCGGGTGGACGCACCGTACAGCGGATCGATCGAATTCGGCCACAAGTCTGTACGAAGTACACGGTGACGTAACCGGAGCCGGTTCGTAGCGTATGGCCCCAATCGCATCCGCAATCACCTCCCCGATCCATCCCCCTCACATCCCCGCCGGGGGCACAGCGCGGTGAGTCGGCGGGCTCCCCTCTGCATCCTTCAGCATCGTTACGGAAGGCCCATGCCGATGATCCGTATGCGTCCGCTTGCCGTCTCTCTGTCCGCCACCCTCCTGCTCCTCGGGACCGCCGCCTGCGGCTCCGGTGACGACGACGGCCCCAAGAACGTGTCGGCGAAGACCGCCGCGCTGGGCACGCTCACCCCCGGCGTCATCAAGGTGGCCGTAGAGCCGTACGCCCCCTACACCAGCGTCCAGGGCGACAAGATCGTCGGCCTGGACGGCGACATCCTGAACTACGTGGCCAAGAAGCTCGGCCTGGAGGTCAAACCGCAGGTGACGGACTTCGCCGGCATGCTCGCCGGGGTGCAGTCCCGCCGCGTGGACATCACCGTCGGCGGTGTCGCCTGGTCCGCGGACCGCCAGAAGCAGGGGCTGTTCACCGACCCGCCCTACTACTCGCCCCCGGCGATGGCCGTCCGCAACGGCAAGACGTACAAGACCGTCGACGACCTCGAGAATCTGAACCTCGGCACCGTCGAGGGCTATGTCTGGGTCAAGTCGATCCAGTCCGTCCCCGGCGCCAAGCTGCACGCCTACCCCGACGCCAACGGCGTCTTCGACGACCTCGGCGCGGGCCGCATCGACGTCGGCTTCCTCGACCCGCTCCTCATCATCGCGGCGCAGAAGGAACGTCCTGAGCTGAAGATCAGCACCCAGTACCTGACCCCGCCGACCGCCGCCGAGGTCAAGGCGAAGCCCGCGTACGCCTACTTCCAGCCGTACCAGACCGGCTTCTACCTGCCCAAGAAGGCCACCAAGCTGGAGCAGGCGATCTCCGCGCAGATCGACGCCATGTACACGAACGGCGAGATGGCCAAGCTCGTCGAGAAGTACGGCGGCGACCCCGGGCAGTTCCTGAAGCCGGCCCCCGACGTCGCCACCGCGCGCCGGGGCGTGGACCGGCCGCAGGACTGGAACCCGCCGACCATCGCGAAGTGAGGGGACGACATGTCCAGCCTCTTTCAGGTTCCCTGGTCCGACTACCGGCCCGACCTCGTCGACGCCCTGTGGCGCACCGTCTCCTACACGGTCGTGAGCTTCGTCGGCGCGGTCCTGCTCGGTCTAGCGGTGGCGCTGCTCCGGCTCAGCAGAGCGTGGCCCGCGCGGGCCGTCGCGGCCGTCTACACCGAGGTGTTCAAGAACGTCCCCCTCCTCGCCATCATCTTCCTCACCTACTTCGGCCTGGCCTCGGCGGGCATCCGGCTCGACGTCTTCACCGCCGGCTGCCTCAGCCTCGTCGTCTTCTACGCCGCCTACCTGTCCGAGATCTTCCGCTCCGCGATCAGCGGGGTGCACGCCGGACAGACGGAGGCCGGGGAGGCGCTGGGCCTGGGCCGGGCGGGAATCTTCGGGCACATCGTCCTGCCGCAGGCCGTACGGCAGGCGCTGCCCGGCACCAACACCATGCTGGTCGACCTGCTGAAGTCCACCTCGCTGCTGGTCACCGTCTCGGCGGCCGAGTTGATGTCCGAGGGGCGGCTCATCACCTCGGCCACCTTCCGGGCCCTGGAGGTGTACCTGGTCATATCGGCCATCTACTTCGCCCTGTGCTACCCGCTCTCCCAACTGCTCCTGCTCCTCGAACGCAAGGTACGGGCGGGCATCCCCCTCTCCCCGTGGCGACGCCGGCGCCTGAAGGCGGCCCGCGCCCTGCTCGCCCCGGCCGTGGAGACCGACATGAAGGCAGGTGCCGTATGACCGAGTCGGTCACCACCCCGCAGACCACGTCTGGGACACCGACAGAGGCAGTCGTACGGATCAACGGCCTGAGCAAGTCCTTCGACGGCCGCCTCGTCCTCGACCAGGTGGATCTGGAGGTCGACCGCGGCCGGATCGTCAGCGTCATCGGACAGAGCGGCGGCGGCAAGACGACCCTGATGCGCTGCGTCAACCTGCTGGAACGGCCCGACCGCGGCACGATCGAGGTCGCCGGAGAGGTGGTGCACAGCGACGGCCGCACGGTCTGCCGCGACCTGCCCCGGCTGCGCCGTACCGTCGGCATGGTCTTCCAGCGGTTCAACCTCTTCCCGCACCTGACCGCCGTGGAGAACGTCGTCCTGGCCCAGCGCAAGGCGGGCATCCCGGAGCAGGAGGCGCTGGAGCGTGCCGTCACGTTGCTGCGCAGGGTCGGCGTCGCGCACCGCGCCCTCGGCCGGCCCGAACAGCTGTCCGGTGGCGAGCAGCAACGCGTCGCCATCGCGCGGGCCCTCGCCCTCAAGCCCGAGCTGCTGCTCTTCGACGAGCCCACGTCCTCCCTGGACCCCGAGGCGACCCGGGAGGTACTGAGCGTGATGCGCGAACTCGCCGCGGACGGGATGACGATGCTGCTGGTCACCCACGAACTGCCGTTCGCCCGCGAGGTGTCCGACCACGTCGTCTTCGTCGACGGCGGCCGGATCGTGGAGGAGGGCAGGCCCGAGGACGTGCTCGACAGCCCCTCCCAGGCCCGCACCCAAGAGTTCCTCGCGTCGTACGGAACCGCGTCATGACCGGTACGCCGGCGCTCACCGGCGACGGACCCGTGGTGGTCGTCGGGGGCGGTGTCGTAGGACTGTGCACCGCGTACTACCTGGCGGCGGCCGGACTTCCGGTGGAGGTCGTCGAGCGGCGCGGGCTGGGTTCGGGGGTGTCCCGGGGCAACGCGGGCTGGGTCTGCCTCAGCCACTCGACGCCCGTTCCGTCCCCCGGCGTGCTGCGCTACGCCCTGCGTTCCCTGGGCCGTCCGGACTCGCCGCTCTATCTGCGGCCCCTTCCCGACCCGGCGTTCCTGCGCTGGCTGTGGCGGTTCTGGCGCAGCAGCGCACCGGCCGCCTTCCGGAGGGGCTACGCGGCGATCGCCGACCTGAACCACGACACCTTCGACCTCTTCGACGAGCTGAGCGAGGCCGGGGTGGCCACCACCCTGACCCGGCCCGGCATGGTGCACGCGTTCCTGTCGGAGGCCGAGGCCCGTCATCACCTCGCGATCCAGCGGGAGATGGCGGAGGGCCACTATCCGATGCCCGCCGACATCACCACGGGCGACGAGGCCCGTCTGCTGGACAGCGCGCTCTCGTCCAAGGTGCGCGCCGCCTACCTCGTCGAGGGCGAGGGCGTGGTCGATCCGGAGGGGTTCGCCCGCGGACTCGGCGAGGCGCTCGCCGCCGCGGGGGTGAAGGTCCACGAGAACGCGGAGGTCACCGGATTCCGGTCCGGGACGGGGCGGGTGACCGCGCTCCGGACCGACCGGGGCGAGATCCCCTGCTCGGCCGTCGTCGTGGCGGCCGGAATGCGGTCCCCGGCGCTGCTGCGCGAGCTCGGACACCGGCTGCCCCTCCAGGCCGGCAAGGGCTACAGCTTCGCGGTGGACCTGGACCCGGCACCCCGGCACACCCTGTACTTCGGCGAGCGCAGGGCCGTCGCCTCACCGATCGGCACCACCACCCGGATCGGCGGCACGATGGAGCTGAGCGGCAACAACAACCGCCTCGACTGGCGCCGGATCGTCGCGGTGGCGCTCGCCAGCCGCCACTACCTGGGCCGCTGGTTCGACGACCCCGACGACCTGGTGAGCCTGATCCGCGACCCCTGGGTCGGCGGCCGGCCCTTCCTGCCGGACGGCCTCCCGGTGATCGACCGTGTGCCAGGCCGGGAGAACGTATTCGCAGCCACCGGCCACGGCATGCTCGGCGTCACCCTGGGTCCTGCCACCGGCCACCGGCTCGCCGAGTACATCCGCACCGGCCGCCGCCCCGAGGTCCTCGCCCCGTTCGGCTTCGACCGGCTGCCCGGCTGAGGAGACACGGCGACGCCGGTCGGGCGGGCTCCCGGGGCCGCGGGAGGGGAGGCGCCGAGCTGATGCCGGATGTGATCGAGTACGTGCCGACGCGGCGCGGCGACGGCAGGCCCGCAACCAGCCCCTCAGCCCTGTGCGGGCCGTGTGCGAGTGGTAGCCGTCCTTCCGGCCGCCGAGGTGCAGGACCACCATGTCGCCCGTCTTGAGCGTCCGGTCGCCCGACTGTGGTGTGGGTTCGCGCTGTTCCGGCCGGACGCCACCACGGTGACGACCTGGCTGTGCCCCTGTTCGTGGAGCAGGCGGGCCAGGTCTGCGGCCACTTCGGACTCGCGGCGGCCGGTGAAGCGGGCGGCGAGGATCTCCTCGTAGGCCGTGTCCGCCGCCGCTCCCGCTGCCGTAAGGCGTGCCACCTCGTGTGCGTCCTTCACCGCGCGGAGCAGGGGGAGTACGACGGTCAGGGGGCGGTAGGTCGTCAGCGGCAGGGCCTGGAGGCCGAGGAGGTGGAGGGCGCAGGTGGTGTCGGAGACGCCGTAGCGGCCGTTGGGGAGGAGGAGGCCGGTGGCTGCGGCGTACGGGTCCTGGCCGTCGCGCCAGTCGGAGATGCGGAGGGCGTTCGCGCCGGGGGCCGCTTCCGCGTCGTCGCGTTCGAGGGACGGGACCAACAGGCGGGGTTCGGAGCGGGGGGTGAGGACGAGGAGGGTGAGGCGTTCCGTCGTCGCGGTGGGGCGGTAGCCGCACAGCCACGTCGGGTCGGGGCCGGGGGTGATGAGCAGCCCGGCCAGGCCGGCCTCGGTCGTGTCCCTGGCCGCCCTGGTCATACGGGCCGCGTAGTCCTGTTCTGTGAAGGGGGCGGGGGTGTCGTTCACGGGGCTCCTCCGACCGCTGCCGTCGCCGGTTCATCGTCGGAGGAGCGGGGTGCAGGGTGCGGGGTGCCCGGGGGCCCAGGCCGGTTGGGTGACAGTTCGTCGTGCCGCCCAGGGGTGAGTCAGAGGGCCCCGGGGCCCAGCGAACGTTCCGCGACCCGACCCAGATGGCGGTGGAACACCCCCCGCGTGTCCGGCGTCAGCGTGCGCAGCGCCACCAACGCGGTGATCACCACGTCGCACAGCTCGCCCTGCACGTCCTCCCAGGTGTGGCTGACACCCTTGCGGGGGTTCTGGCCGAGCGCCCCGATGACCGCCTCGGAGACCTCGCCGACCTCCTCGGAGAGCTTCAGCATGCGCAGGAGGAGACCCTCGCGCCCGCTCACCGGCTGATCCGTCTCCAGCCAGGTCCACAGGGCGTCGACCGACGTCCAGAGGTCGGGGGAGGGGGTGTCGTGATCACTCATGTGGAGGAGCTTGCCACGGCGCGGGGTCCCGCTCGCCTACTCCGCGAACAACGCCTCTTCCTCCTCGAACAGCGACGCCTGCCCGTCGTCGCCCGCACCCTCCTTCTCCCGCAGCCGCCGATTCCGCGCCCCCACGACGAGCGTCGTCACCAGCGCCGTCGCACCGAGGGCCACCGGCACCATCCAGCTCCGGTTCACCGTGTGACCGAGGGCGTGGTCCAGGGAGAGGCGTCCCGGGCCCGTCACCGCGAGACCCGCCGCCGTGAGGCCCAGCGTGGCCGCGTACTCGTAGCCGCCGCCCTGGTTGAAGAAGCCGTTGGGTGCGTGGACCGCGGACGCGCCCGCCATCGCGCCGGCCGCCGCCGCACCCGCGGCCGGGGTCGCGAGGCCCAGGGCCAGCAGGGTGCCGCCGCCCGCCTCGGCAAGGCCCGCCGCGGTGGCGCTCGCCTTGCCCGGCGCGTAGCCGACGGACTCCATGAACTGGCCGGTTCCCTCCAGGCCGCCCCCGCCGAACCAGCCGAGCAGTTTCTGCGCGCCGTGGGCGGCCAGTACACCCCCGGTTCCCAGCCGGAGCAGCAGCAGGCCCAGATCACGTCGGTCATAAGCGGTCACGATGACTCCCAGCACAAGAAGTGGACGAGACCCCCCTCGCGTTTCCACCGTCGCACCGCTCACACCTGCCCGGAACACTCGCGCGGCCGTTCGGGTGGCGGGGCCGGGGGAGCGGTGTGAGGGTGACGGGCATGACGATTCAGACCGCCCGACTGAGCGACCCGGCCGTCCGCGCCTTCGTCTCCGCCGTCAACGCCCACGACCGCGAGGCCTTCCTGGCCCTGCTCGCGCCCGGTGCGACCATGGCGGACGACGGCAGCGACCGTGACCTCGAAGAGTGGGTCGACCGGGAGATCTTCACCTCCCACGGTCACCTCGACGTCGACAACGAGTCCAACGGCGGCCGTTCCCTCCTCGCCCGCTACCGCAACGACGCGTGGGGCGAGATGCGCACCCGCTGGGACTTCACGGTCGGGGAGGACGGCCGGATCTCCCGCTTCGAGACCGGTCAGGCCTGACCTCCGGCAGCCGCCCTCGTGAAACCCCTTGCCCTGAAGCGCACTCCAACTCCTAACGTTCCTGGGCATGGAGATCACACGCACGCTCGGCCGCTCCGGCATCGACATCAGCGCGCTCGGCTTCGGCTGCTGGGCGATCGGCGGCGAATGGCAGGCCGCCGACGGGCAGCCGCTCGGCTGGGGCAAGGTCGACGACGAGGAGTCCGTACGGGCGGTCCGGCGCGCCCTCGACCTGGGCATCACCTTCTTCGACACCGCGGACACCTACGGCGCCGGACACAGCGAACGCGTCCTGGGCCGCGCCCTCGGCAAGCGCCGGGACGACGTCGTCCTCGCCACCAAGTGGGGCAACGTCTTCGACGAGGACACCCGCACCCTCACCGGCTCAGACCACACCCCCGAGTACGCCCGCCGTGCCCTGACCGCGTCCCTGGAACGCCTGGACACCGATCACATCGACCTCTACCAGCTCCACCTCTCCGACCTCGACCCGGCGCTCGCGGCCGAACTGAGGGATCTGTGCGAGGAGTTCGTCAGCGAGGGGCTCATCCGCGCCTACGCCTGGAGCACCGACGACCCGGCCCGTGCCGCGGTGTTCGCCGAGGGGGAGCACTGCGCGGCCGTACAGCACGCGCTCAATGTGATGCAGGACGCGCCCGAAATGCTGGCCCTGTGCGAGGAGTCGGGGCTCGCGAGCATCAACCGCAGTCCGCTCGCGATGGGGTTGCTGGCCGGCAAGCGTCAAGGGCCCAAGGACGCCGGTGACATCCGCAGCAGGCCCCCGGCCTGGCTGCAGGGCTTCGGTGACGGCGCGTCCGCCGACCCTCAGTGGCTGGCCCGCATCGACGCGCTGAAGGAGATCCTCACGAGCGAGGGCCGTACGCTCGCCCAGGGCGCCCTGGGCTGGATCTGGGCCCGCAGCCCGCGCACGGTGCCGATCCCGGGCTTCCGGTCGGTGGCGCAGGCCGAGCAGAACGCGGGCGCGATCGAGAAGGGGCCGCTGACCGCCGACCAGTTGACCGAGATCAACAGGCTTCTCGCACGGTGAACGGCCCCGCCTCGCGCGGCGACTACCGCTGAGCCGGCGACTGTTCGGTCAAGGCGATCTGCCCCGACTTGATCGTCGCCAGCCGCGGCGCCCGCCGGGCGATCGACGAGTCATGGGTGACCATGACGAACGTCAACCCGTACTCGTGCCACAGCCCTTCCAGCAACGCCATGATCTCGTCCCGCATCGACTCGTCGAGGTTGCCGGTCGGCTCGTCGGCGAGCAGCACCTTCGGCTTCTTGACCAGCGCCCGCGCGATGGCCACCCGTTGCTGCTGCCCACCGGACAGCTCGGCCGGCGCGTGGGTGAGCCGTTCGCCGAGGCCGACGGACCGCAGCGCCTCGGCCGCCCGCTCACGCCGTTCCGCCGGCTTCACCCCCAGCGGGACCAGCGCCGTCTCCACGTTCTCCTGCGCGGTCAGCGTCGGGATGAGATTGAACGACTGGAAGATGATGCCGACCTTCTCGGCCCGCAGCCGGGTCAGCCTGGCCTCGCTGATCTTCGCGAGGTCGACACCGTCCAGCTCGACGCTGCCCTCGGTGGGGCGGTCCAGTCCGCCGATCATCTGGAGCAGCGTGGACTTGCCGCCGCCGGTGGGGCCCTGGATGACCAGCTGGTCGCCGTCCTCGATGGTGAGGTCGACGCCGCGCAGAGCCTCGACGGTCTCCTTGCCGCGCGTGTAGCGCTTGGTGACACCCGTGAGTCTGTACATGGGAACTCCGTAGAAAAGGAAGAGGGGCGGGGCAGCTGCCGTTACGGCCGCTCGGGCGCCGTCACGACACGCTGCGCAGCGCGTCCGCCGGCCGCATCCGGGACGCCCGCCAGCCGCCCATCGCCCCGGCGATCAGCCCGCCGGTCACCGCGAGGCCCACGGCGAGCGCGATGGTGGTCATCGAGACCGGCGCGGACAGCGCGATCTCCAGGGTGTTCTGGGAGGCCTGCCCGCCGGGACCACCGCCACCGCCCGGACCGCCACCCGTACCGCCGCCACCGGTGTTCCCGAGCTGCGCGGTCAGCTTGGGGCTGATCGCGGTCACCGTGTACGCGGCCGCGAGGCCGAGTCCGATGCCGAGGGCGCCGCCGAGCAGGCCGTTCACGATCGACTCGCCGACGACCTGCCGGGTGACCCGGCGACTCGGCCAGCCGAGCGCCTTCAGAGTGCCGAACTCCCGTACCCGGCGCGAGACCGCGGAGGAGGTCAGCAGCGCGGCCACCAGGAAGGCGGCGACGAGCACGGCGATCGACAGCCACTTGCCGACGCTGGTCGCGAGGTCGGAGGCGGTGGACAGCGAACCGGACACGGTCTCCGCGAGATCGGCGGACGTCGTGACGGTCGTACCGGAGATGTTCTTCTGGATCGCCGCCTTGACGGAGTCGATCTGCTGCGAGTCGGTCGCCTTGACGTAGACCGTGGTGACCTGGTTCTTGGCGTCGGCCAGCGTCTGCGCCTGCTTCAGCGGCAGGTAGACGTCGGTGGTGGACTCGCTGCTGTCGGGCGTCGCGATGCCGATGATCGTGTACTTGCTGCCGGAGATGGTCAGGGTCTTGCCGAGCTTGAGGGAGTTCTCCTTGGCGTACGCCTTGCTGACGACGGCGACCTTCGCGTTGGTCTGCGCTGCGGTGAAGGTCTTGCCGGTGGTGATCTTCGAGCCGGCGAGCGGGCCGAGCGTCTGGTCGGTGACGTCGACGCCGGCGACCGAGTAGGAGTTCACGTCGAAGTCGGCGCCGCCGCCCTGGACCTGGGGCGCGGCGGTGCTGTTGCCGCCTGAGCCGCCGCCCGGACCGCCCTGGCCGCTGTTCCCTGTGTTTCCGCCGGCACTCTGCGCCTTGCCCTGGGTGAAGGAGCCGTCGACCTTGGTGACGTTGAGCGTCAGCGCGCCGACCGCGCCGGCGACGCCCTTCTGCGCGGCGACCTTGGTGACCACGCCGGACGCCAGGGCCTGACCGCCCTGGGTCATCACGCGGTCGGAGCTCTGTGTGGCGTCGCTGTCGTTGGAATTGGCGTCGAACCGGAAGTTCGGTCTGCCCGAACTTCCGGACGTGGGGGCGGACCTGGCCTTGGTGACGGTCATGTCGGTGCCGAGGCCGTACAGCGACTTCAGGACCTTGTCCTGAGCCTGAGTCATGCCGGCCGACACCGAGTTGACGGTGATGACCAGCGCGATACCGAGCGCCAGACCCAGTGCGATGACCAGGGCCGCCTTCTTGCGCCGGCCCAGCTCGCGCTTGAGATAGATGCCAAACATCCCGTTCCTCGAAGGTTCTTGGCGCCCGCTGTGGGCGCGCCCTCAAGGTAGGGACGCCGCATTGCGGGGCCGTGAGGAAGCGATGTGCGAGGGCTGAGAAGGGATGTGCGCGAGCTGAGAATGTGCGCGGCGGCCGTCCACGGACCGGTGCGTACCTCGCGGTCCCACGCGAGATCCACCCCCACCCGGTCCATGGATGGCCGCCGCGCTCCCCCCTCGGATGCGGTCGTCGGAACGCCACCCCTCAAGTGTGAAGCTCTTGTGGAGGACGCGTGATGAGCATAAGCCGCCAACCGGCCGCAGTGGGGTGGAATCTTGTATTCCGCTTGTGGTAATCGGCTGCTCAGCCACGCCCCACATAGGGCATCGCCGTCGCCAGTACGGTCGCGAACTGCACGTTCGCCTCCAGCGGCAGCTCCGCCATGTGCCGCACTGTGCGCGCCACGTCGGCCACGTCCATCACCGGTTCCGGCACGACCTCCCCGTTGGCCTGGAGGACTCCGGCCCGCATGCCCGCGGTCATGTCGGTCGCCGCGTTCCCGATGTCGATCTGCCCGACCGCGATGCCGTACGGCCGCCCGTCCAGCGACAGCGACTTGGTGAGGCCGGTGAGGGCGTGCTTGGTCGCGGTGTAGGCGACGGAGTGCGGCCGGGGCGTGTGCGCCGAGATCGAGCCGTTGTTGATGATCCGCCCGCCCCGCGGGTCCTGCTCCTTCATCTGCCGGTACGCCGCCTGCGCGCACAGGAACGCCCCGTTGAGGTTGGTGTCCACCACGTGCCGCCACGCGTCGTACGACAGCTCCTCCACCGGCACCCCGCCGGGCCCGAAGGTCCCCGCGTTGTTGAACAGCAGATCCACCCGCCCGAACCGCTCCACGGTGGCGGCGAACAGCGCGGCCACGTCCTCGGGGACCGAGACGTCCGTCCGTACGGCGAGAGCGGCGCCCTCGGGCACGAGGGCCGCCGTCTCCTCCAGCGTCTCGGTCCGCCGCCCGGCCAGCGCCACCGACCAGCCCGTCCGCAGCAGTTCCACGGCGACCGCGCGGCCGATCCCCGAGCCCGCGCCGGTCACCACGGCGGTCTTCACGTTCTTGGTGTCCATGAACCCGCAGCGTAGGTGAGACGGGGGCTCACGCCGGCGTGACGATCCCGGCGGTCTCTCCCGGGTAGCGCACGCCGATCCGGTCCCGAACCGCGTCCAGGGTCCGCATCACCGCGAGGGTGCCCTCCAGAGGCACCAGCGGGGACTGGGTCTCACCGGCCCGCAGGGCGCGCATCACCTCGCGGGCCTCGTGCTTGAGGCTGTTGCGGGGCCCGTCGGCCGGGTCGGCGACGAACTCCTCCGGGTCACGCCCGTCGCGGTGCAGGACGAAACGGTCCGGGTGGAAGAAGCCGTTCGGGATGTCGATGCGTCCCAGCGAGCCGGTGACCGAGGCGATCGTGGCGGTGCCGCCGGTCAGTGAGCAGTGCAGGGAGGCGAGCGCCCCGCTGTCCCAGGACAGCAGCGCGCCCGTCTGGAGGTCGACGCCCTCCTCGGAGAGCACCGCCTTCGCCGTGACGTCCGTGGGCTCCCCGAGCAGCAGGTGCGCGAACGACACCGGGTACACCCCTAGATCGAGCAGCGCGCCCCCGCCCTGGGCCGGGTCCCGCAGCCGGTGCGAGGGCGGAAAGGGCCCGGCGAGCCCGAAGTCGGCCTGGACGGTGCGCACTTCACCGATCGCGCCGTCGTCGACGAGGGCCTTGAGCCGCCTGACCAGCGGGTTGCAGTACATCCACATGGCCTCCATGAGGAAGCGCCCGTGGTCCTTCGCGAGCCCGACCAGTTCCTCGGCCTCCCGCGTGTTCAGCGTGAACGCCTTCTCGCACAGGACATTGCGTCCGGCGGTCAGACACAGCCCGGCGGCCGCGCGATGTGCCGCGTGCGGGGTGGCGACGTACACGACATCGATGTCCGCGTCCTCGGCGAGGGCACCCCACTCGCCGTACGCCCGCTCGATCCCGAACCGTTCCGCGAACGCCTTCGCCGAGGCCTCGGACCGGGAGGCCACCGCGACCACCTCCGCGTCCGGCAGATCCACCAGGTCCGCGGTGAACGCGGCCGCGATCCCGCCCGTCGCCAGAATCCCCCAGCGCACGCTCTGCTCCGTCATTCCCGGCTCCACCCTCGCTCACCTGACCGTCGCCACCCTGTACGAGCTGAGAGCATAGGTGTCGGATCACGTGGAGAGGGAGGGGCACATGCCCGAGCAGGGGCACCTTGAGCAGCGCGGGCATGTCGAGAGGGCGGACGTACCGGACACGGAACGACCGGCGGCCGCCGTGCGCCGCACCGGTCTGCTCGTCACCCTGCTCCTCGGCGGCCTCACCGCCACGCCCCCGCTCGCGATGGACATGTACCTGCCGTCGCTGCCGGAGGTCACCGACTCGCTGCACGCGCCCGCCGCCACGGTCCAGCTCACCCTCACCGCGTGTCTCCTCGGCATGGCGCTCGGGCAACTGGTGGTCGGCCCGATGAGCGACCGCTGGGGCCGCCGGCGCCCCCTGCTCGCCGGTCTCCTCGTGTACGTCGTCGCCACCGCGCTGTGTGCCGTAGCGCCGACCGTGGAGTTCCTGGTCGGCTTCCGGCTGGTGCAGGGACTCGCGGGCGCCGCGGGCATAGTGATCGCCCGGGCGGTGGTCCGGGACCTGTACGACGGCGTGGCGATGGCCCGGTTCTTCTCCACCCTCATGCTGATCGGCGGGGTCGCGCCGATCGTGGCGCCGCTGATCGGCGGGCAGATCCTGCGGGTGACGGACTGGCGGGGCGTGTTCGTCGTCCTGACGGCCATCGGGGCGCTGCTCGCCGTCCTGGTGTGGGCGAGGCTGCCCGAGACCCTGCCCGCCGCCGAGCGGCACACCGGCGGCGTCGTCGACGCCCTGCACTCCATGCGCCGCCTCCTCGCCGACCTGCCGTTCACCGGCTACATGCTCACCGGCGGCTTCGCCTTCGCCGCGCTGTTCGCCTACATCTCGGCGTCCCCGTTCGTGATCCAGGAGATCTACGGGGCCTCCCCGCAGACGTTCAGCCTGCTGTTCGGCGTGAACTCGGTCGGCCTGGTCGTGGTCGGCCAGATCAACGGCAAGGTGCTCGTCGGCAGGGTCGGTCTGGACCGGGTCCTGGGTGTGGGGCTGCTGACCGTGACGGCGGCGGCCGCGGCTCTGCTGCTGATGACGACCGGGGTCTTCGGCGAGGTGGGCCTGTTCCCCGTCGCCGCCGGCCTCTTCGTCCTGATGTCCGCGATGGGTGTCACCCTGCCCAACGCCCAGTCCCTGGCGCTGCTGCGCACCAAGCACTCCGCCGGTTCCGCGTCCGCCCTGCTCGGCACGTCCTCCTTCCTGATCGGCGCGGTCGCCTCCCCGCTGGTAGGCATGGCGGGGGAGGGCACGGCGGTCCCGATGGCGGTCGTCCAGTTGGCGGCAGCACTGGTAGCGCTCCTGTGTTTCATGGCAATGTGCCGTCCTTGGAACAGGCGTGCGACTACGGAGGGGGCGGAGAGCTGAGCGCACCGAGACTGCGCACCGACACACCGGAACGGGCCGGGCTCGACCCCGGGGAACTCCGGCATCTCGTCCGGGACTTCCACACCCTCACTACCGGTGACCGCCCCTGGGCCCCCGGCGCCGTCCTGGTCGCGGGGCGCGGCCCGGTGATCGCCGTGGAGGAGGCGTCGGGCTGGGCCGTCCGTTACGGCTCCTACGACCCCGAAGCCGACGCGGGCGTGGAACTGCCTCCCGAGGCGCGCCTCCCCGTCCGGACGGACACCCCCTTCGACCTGGCGTCCCTCACCAAACTGTTCACGGCTGTGGCGGCGGTGCAGCAGATCGAACGCGGCACGCTGGGCATCGACGCGCGGGTGGGTGCCTACCTGCCCGACTTCACGGCGGCCGTGACCCACTCGATCACCGTCCGTGAACTGCTCACCCACACCTCGGGACTGCGCCCCGAACTCCCGTTCCACGACTGCGACAGCGACGAGGAGCGCCTGAACCTCCTGCGTGCCGAGCCGCCCATCGGCGTCCCCGGCACCTACACCTACTCCGACCTCAACCCGCTCCTCCTCCAGCACGTCCTCCAACGCATCACCGGCCGCCCCCTCGACGTCCTCGTCCACGAGGGCATCACCCGCCCCCTGGGGATGACGTCCACCCGCTTCGGCCCCTGCCCGAGGGCGGCGGCCACGGAGGACCAGCGCCGGCCGTGGGCCAAGGCGGACCGGGGGATGCTGCGGGGCGTGGTCCACGACGAGAACGCGTGGGCGCTCGGCGGGGTGGCGGGCCACGCGGGCCTCTTCTCGACCGCCCGCGACCTCGCGATCTTCTGCCGGGCCCTGCTGGCGGGCGGCGCGTACGGCCCCGCCCGCATCCTCGGCCCGGACTTCGTGGAGCTCCTGCTGACCCCGCCCGGGCTGGGCTTCGCCATCGACCAGAAGTGGTTCATGGGGGAGCTGGCGGGGCGGGGAGCCGCGGGCCACACGGGCTTCACGGGCACGTCGCTGGTCCTGGACCCGGCGACCGACACGTTCGTGGTGCTCCTGGCCAACACGGTGCACCCGAGAAGACGCCCCCCGGACAACCGACCACGGGCGGAGGCGGCGACGCGGGTGGCACGGGCGGTACGGGGGGCGTGAGGGCGTGAGGCGCTCAGCTCTCCACGCCGGTCCGGGAGAACCCGGCCCGTCCGTGCGCGCGAGGACGCGGCGCTTGGGGCCGGTGGGGGCTGGTGGCTAGGTGGCTGGAGGCGCAGCCCTCGCACGGACCCGAAGCGCCCCGGGGCGACGGGCCGGACGGTGACAGCGGGGACGAGAACCTGCGGCGCCCACCGCCAGGGCGGGCCCCATCGTCAGGGCAAGGCCCGCTGTCACCGTCCGGCCCGTCGCCAGGATGAGGTCCACCGCGAGGATGAGGTCCACCGCCAGGGCGAGGCCCGCCCCTGCGCGGCGAGGCCCGCCCCTGCGCGGCGAGGCCCGCCCCTGCGCGGCGAGGCCCGCCCCTGCGCGGCGAGGCCCGCTCTCGTATGGCGAGGGCCGCTCCCGTATGGCGAGGCTCGCCCCTGCGCGGCGAGGGCCGCTCCCGTATGGCGAGGCTCGCCCCTGCGCGGCGAGGGCCGCTCCCGTATGGCGAGGCCCGCCCCGGCACTGCGACGCCCGCCCCCACACGGCGAGGCCCACCCCGGCACCGCGACGCCCGCCCCCGCACCGCGAGGCCCGCCCCCACACCCCCCGCCCCTAGAATCACCGGGTGACCGCCCCCGTGCCCCCGGCCGAGACCCTCCGTACCGCTCTCGCTGCCCTTCTCGACGGCCTTCCTCCGAAGCGGGCCGCCCAGGCGGTGGACCGTCTGATCGCCACCTACCGCGGTGCCACCCCCACCGACACCCCGATCCTGCGAGACCGTGCGGACGTGGCCGCCTACGCCGCCTACCGCATGCCCGCCACCTTCGAGGCGGTCCACGCGGCCCTGGAGGCACTCGCCCAGGCCCTCCCCGACTGGACCCCCGCCGGCCACACCGACGTCGGCGGCGGCACCGGCGCCGCGACCTGGGCGGTCACCGCCACCTGGCCGGGCGACCGGGAGGTCACCGTCCTCGACTGGTCCGACCCCGCGCTCGCTCTCGGCCGCGAGATCGCCGCCGCGAACCCGGCCCTGAAGGACGCCCGCTGGCAGCGCGCCAGGATCGGCCAGGACCTGGCCCTGCCGGCAACCGACCTGGTCACCGTCTCGTACGTCCTCAACGAACTCACCCCGGCCGACCGCACCGCCCTCGTGGACACCGCGGCCGCGTCGGCGCAGACGGTCGTGATCGTCGAGGCCGGGACCCCCGCCGGGTACGCCCGTGTCATCGAGGCCCGCGACCGCCTGATCGCCGCCGGGTTCCGGGTCGCCGCGCCCTGCCCGCACAGCGCCGCCTGCCCGATCGTCCCCGGCGAGGACTGGTGCCACTTCTCGGCGCGGGTCAGCCGCTCCTCCCTCCACCGTCAGGTCAAGGGCGGCTCGCTGCCGTACGAGGACGAGAAGTTCAGCTATGTCGCGGCCACCCGGCTCCCCGCCACCCCGGTACCCGCCCGGGTGATCCGCCGCCCCCAGATCCGCAAGGGCCAGGTCCTCCTCGACCTCTGCGAGCCCGACGAACAGCTGGCCCGGCGCACGGTCACCAAGCGCCACGGAGACCTCTACAAGGCGGCGAGGGACGCGGCGTGGGGCGACGGCTGGCCCCCGCCGGACAGGCCGTAGAACCGTCGGGGCCGCGGTCACGTCGACGCTTCCCCCACCCCGTCCGCCTCCCCCTTCCCCTTCCCCTTCCCCTGAAGTTTCCGCGACAGCTCGCGCTCGCGCGCCTGCGGGTCCCGCCGACTTCGAGCATGCCGCCCGTTCCACCGCGCCATGACCTCCCCCTTTCACTCGCCCGACCCGTGACGAGACGCACCGTCTTGTCAACCTGGTAGGTTCGCCCCATGGCCACCCAGAACCCCAAGCAGCCCGCCCCCGACACCACCCGCCGCAGCGAGAGGTCCCGCCGCGCCATCTACGACGCCGCCCTCGACCTCGTCGTGGAGGCCGGCTACCCGAAGACCACGATCGAGGGGATCGCCGCCCGCGCGGGGGTCGGCAAGCAGACGATCTACCGCTGGTGGTCGTCGAAGGCGGAGGTGCTGATGGAGGCGTTCCTCGACCTCAGCGAGCAGGCGGCACGGGAGGCCGGCCCCGAGGAGGCGTACGCCATCCCGGACACCGGCGACCTCGCCGCCGACCTCAAGGCCGTACTGCGGCTCACCGTGGACCAGCTCAAGGACCCCCGCTTCGAAGCCCCGTCCCGGGCCCTGGCGGCAGAAGGCGTCGTCAACGAGAAGGTCGGCCGTGCCTTCGTGGCCAAGCTCCTCGAACCCTCGCTCCAGCTGTACGTCGACCGGGTGCGTGCCGCCCAAGCGGCCGGCCAGGTGCGCCCCGAGATCGACCCGCGGATCGCCCTCGAACTCTGGGTCTCCCCCCTCGCCCAGCGCTGGCTCCAGTACACCGGCCCGATCAGCTACGACTACACCGACACCCTCGTCGACTACGCCCTCCACGGCATCGCACCCCGCTGAGCCGCACACGGTCAACGGGCATTGGTTCCCAACGCCTCATATCCGCTCAGGGCCCCCCGGAGCAGAGGAAGGTGGGACCATGGGGCATGCTGTTTGACACGACAGCGAGGCGAGGGTGGTAGATGAGCGCGGAGTCGGGGGGCCGGACCGGCCTGCAGGGCAAACTCTCCCAGTGGCTGCGCGGACGCCGGCCGAAGGAGGCCGCCGCCGGGGACGACGGCGGTCGTGAGGCCCTGCTGCTGGCCGCTGCCTCAGCGGGACTCCCGCTCGCGCCCGCCGCGCATCCCGCCCCCGGGTACCGCTGTTCCTGCGACCGCGTCGGCTGTCCCACACCCGCCCGGCACCCCGTGTCCTTCGCCTGGCAGACCCAGTCGACCACCGACCGCGCCCAGATCGAGCGCTGGGCCCGGCACCAGCCGCAGGCCAACTTCATCACCGCGACCGGCATGGTCCACGACGTCCTCGACGTCCCCCTGGAGGCCGGCCGGGAGGCCCTGGAGCGGCTCCTGGACTCCGGCATCGAGGTCGGCCCGGTCGCCGAGAGCGACGACGGGCGGCTGCTCTTCTTCACCCTCACCCGCGGCACCCCCGCGGACGAGGACGAGTGGTGGCCGTGCGAACTGGACTGCCACCCCGAGACGGCGGACGAACACCCCGGCCTGCGCTGGCACTGCCGCGGCTCCTACGTCCTCGTACCGCCCGCCCGGCTGCCCGGCGACCAGACCGTGCACTGGGTCCGCGGCCTCGAACACCCGCTGCCCGACCCGCTCAGCCTTCTGGAAGTCCTCACCGACGTCTGCTCCCGCCACGTCGGCGAGGAGCCGGACCAGACGAACGCGGCCTGGCCCCTGCGCCGGTAACGGCCGGTGGCAGCCCGGTGGTACCACGGGCCGCGGCCCGCGGTCGGTTTCTACGAGCCCTTCGCGGACGTCAGTCCCTGGATCCGCCCGAGTACGTCGACCCGCTGGTCGCCCGCGCCCTTCGGCGGGTCGAGCGCCACCTCGTTGGAGACGAACTCCATCATCAGCGACTGCTTGATCTCGCCGGCCGTCAGCGCGAGCACGGCGTCACCGGGGTCGGGCACCGACGTACCGGAGGCGGCCGTCTCCTTCACGTAGTGGTGCGTGGCGAAGAACACCAGCGCCCCGCCGTCCGTCGTGCGCAACGCCAGCGGCGCGTAGGCGTCGTTCGCCAGCGGCTCGTCGATGTACTGGGTGGCCAGCCCCGGCCGGATGGCGTCCTTCGCCCGGTCCGCCCGCCACACGCTGGTGTGCGTCCCGTCCGCGAAGACGTCCCCGCCGTTCTTCAGGTAGTTCGTGTAGTGCTCGCTCAGGTTCCCGGGCTCGGTGGCCAGACCGGTCGAGTCCGCCGGCACCGCCTCGGCCCAGCCGTCCGCGTCCTTCTTGAACTCCGGCACCTTGCCCTCGGCCACCAGCGTCAGATACGCCGCCTGGAACGGCTCGTCCATGCCGTCGCGGGTGAACACGAACAGCCAGCGTGCCGTGCCGCCCTTGTTGCCGGCCGCGTCGGCGACGAACCAGCGCGGCCAGCCCGCCTTCTTCGGGATCGTGTACGTCACGTCCGACAGCTTCAGCGGGGTGTGCGAGGCGTTGCCGCCAGGGCTGTTGGACTTGCCGGCCTTCAGCCGTGCCGCGTCGATGGCGCCGAGCGCGCCGGTGACATGGGAGGCGTCCAGCGAGCTGTCGTACGCCTTGTCGGCCGCGTTGTACGCGTTCGTGAACTGCTGGAGCGCCTTGGCGGCCTCCGCCCGGGTGGTCGCGGGAAGCACCTCCCGCTCGCCGTGCACCACCACGCATCCGCTCGCCGTCAACGACAAAGCGGTCACAGAGGCTGCTATCAGTGCGCTCCGGTCAAGCCTGCGGAGCCTTCGAGGGCCGCGATCCCTGCTCATCAGGTGCCTTCACCTTCCCCTTCCCGGAGGCGAACCCTACCGGGGCGAGGAACAGCGCGAGCGTCGGGATCAAGTACAGCAGCCACACCGTGACCTGAAGGACGGTCGGGTCCGGCTGGAAGTTGAACACGCCCTTGAGGAGCGTGCCGTACCAGCTGTCCGGCGGGATGGTGTCACTGATGTCGAAGGCCCTGTCGCGCAGGCCGGGCAGCCAGTTCGCCTCCTGGAGGTCGTGGAAGCCGTACGCCAGCACACCGGCGGCCACGACGACCAGCATGCCCCCGGTCCAGGTGAAGAACCTGGCCAGGTTGATGCGCAGGGCGCCGCGGTAGAACAGCCAGCCCAGGAAGACCGCCGTGGCGATACCGAGGGCCGCGCCGACCAGCGGGCGCGGAGTGCCGTCGCCGGCCGCGTGCACCGAGGCCCACACGAACAGGGCGGTCTCCAGGCCCTCCCGGCCCACCGCGAGGAACGCGGTGGCGACCAGGGCGGCGGTGCCCATCTGCAGGGCGGCGTCCAGCTTGCCGTGCAGTTCGGACTTCAGGTGCCGGGCGGTGCGCCGCATCCAGAAGACCATCCACGTCACCAGGCCGACCGCGATGACCGACAGGGAGCCGCCGAGCGCCTCCTGGGCCTCGAACGTCAGCTCCTGCGAGCCGAATTCGAGCGCGCATCCGAAGCCGAGGGCGAGCGCGACCGCGACGCCGATGCCGATCCAGATGGGCCGCAGGGCGTCCCGGCGGCCCGTCTTGACCAGGTAGGCGATGAGGATGCAGACGACCAGGCTGGCTTCGAGCCCTTCGCGCAGACCGATCAGGTAGTTGGAGAACACGGGTCAGGCCTCCTCGGAGAACAGCGTGCTGCCCCACCAGTCGTCCTTGTCACGGACGCCGGGCGGGACGGCGAAGACCGCCGAACCCACGTGCTGGATGTACTCGTTGAGCGCGTCGGTGGCCAGATGCCGCTGGATGCGGATGAAGCCCTCCCGGACGTCCTTCATGTACGCCAGGAAGAACAGACCCGCGTCCAGGCGGCCGAGACCGTCGGTGCCGTCGGTGAAGGAGTAGCCGCGGCGCAGGATCGTCGCCCCGCCGTTGGAGTCGGGGTGCGCGAGCCGGACGTGCGCGTCGGGCTTCATGGCCGGCAGGAACGGCTTGTCGCGTTCCTTGGCCTTGCCGACCGGGGCGCCCTCGCCCTTGTCGCGGCCGAAGACGTCCTCCTGCTCCTGCAGCGAGGTGCGGTCCCACGTCTCGATGTGCATGCGGATGCGGCGGGCGACGAGGTAGGAGCCGCCGTGCATCCACGGGGCGTCCTTGGCGTCCTTGGCGGAGTCCGCCCACACGAACTTCTCCAGGCGGTCCGTCTCCGTGCCCGCGATGTTGCGGGTGCCGTCCTTGAAGCCCATCAGGTTGCGCGGGGTCTGCGCGTCGGGCGTGGTCGAGGACGTCTTGCCGAAGCCGAGCTGCGACCACCGGATGACGACCTTGCCGAAGCCGATCCGGGCGAGGTTGCGGATCGCGTGCACGGCGACCTGCGGGTCGTCCGCGCAGGCCTGGACGCACAGGTCGCCGCCGCTGCGGTTCTTGTCGAGGTTGTCCCCGGCGAACTGGGGGAGGTCGACGAGTGCCTCGGGGCGCTGATCGGCGAGGTCGAACTTCCCGAACAGGGAAGGACCGAAGCCGATCGTCAGGGTCAGCCGTGACGGCTTGAGCCCGAGCGCCTCCCCGGTGTCGTCCGGCGGTGCCTCGGCGAGACCGCCGTACGCCCCTTCCCCGACCGCCTTCCCCCCGGTCATCCGGCGGGCCGCGGCCGTCCAGTCCTTGAGCATCTGCACGAACTCGGCGCGGTCCTCGGTCGTCACGTCGAACGCGGCGAAGTGCAGCCGGTCCTGCACGGGCGTGGCGATACCGGCCTGGTGGGCGCCGTGGAACTCCACGGCTGCACCGGCCTCGGCGGCGGTCGGGGTGAGGTCGTCCCCGGTGCGGGTCATCGCGACCGCGCCACCGGCCGCGGCGGCGCCGAGCGCGAGCCCGGCCCCGCCCCAGCCGATGAGCGCGCGGCGTGAGGGCGTCGAGGATTCTGCTGCGTCGGTCATGGCCCCGGCCTCAGGCGGACTTGGTGACGACGGCGGCGGCGAGCTTGGACAGCGGCTCCGCGAGCGCGTTCACACCGTCCGACAGCTGCTTGCGATCGGCGTCGCCGACCTTGTCGTACGAGGTGAAGTCGTACGACGACTTGTCCGCGCGGTACTTGTCCAGCAGCGTGTCGATCGCCGCGAACTGCTTGTCGAGCTCGGTGACCAGGGCCGCGTTGTTCTCCTTGGCGACCGGCTTCAGCAGCTCGTACGACTTCTCGGCGCCCTCGACATTGGCCTTGAAGTCGACGAGGTCGGTGTGCGAATAGCGCTCCTCCTCGCCGGTGACCTTGCCGGTGGCGACCTCGTCGAGGAGTTCCTTTGCGCCGTTGGCCATGGAGGTCGGGGTGATGTCCGCCTTGCCGACGCGCTTCTGCCAGTCGGTGAGGTCGGTGATCAGCTGGTCGGCGAGGGTCTTGTCCTCGGCGGTGATCTTCTTGTCCTGCCAGAGGGACTTCTCGAGCCGGTGCCAGCCGGTCCACTTCTGCCCGCCCTCCAGCCCGTCGGCCCGCACGTCGACCTTCGGGTCGATGTCACCGAACGACTCCGCCACCGGCTCGGTGCGCTCCCAGCCGATCCGGGAGGGGGCGTAGGCCTTCTTGGCCGCCTCCAGGTCACCGGCCTTGACCGCGGCGGCGAAGGTCTTCGCCAGCGGCAGGGTCGCGTCGGCCTGCTCCTGCGCGTACTTGCGGTACGCGGCGACGGCCGAGTCGAGGCGCGGGTCGCGCTTGGCCACGCTTCCGCCGGTCGCCTTGACCTCCTGGCGGATGCCGTCGCCCTTCATGCCGGGCTTGCAGGCGATCGTGTAGGCGCCGGCCTTCACCTCGGCGGTGACCTTCTGCTTGGTGCCCGGGCCGATGTTCTCCCGCTCGGTGACGATCCGGTCGTCCGGGAACAGGACGTAGACCTCGGTGACCTTGGAGCCCTTGTTCTCGATCGCGAGTTCCACGTGGCCGGCCGGGAACTCCTTCTTGGAGACCTCGCACTTGCTGTCCGTGGCGGTCACGTCGATCACGCGGTCGCTGTCGCCGGAGCTTCCCTTCTCCGTGCACCCCGCGACGGCGGTCAGTGCCGCCACGGCGGTGGCGGTGACGACGGACAGTCTGGCGGCGCGCATGCGGGCTCCTGGTGCTGACGTGAACATCACGTGACGGGTGTCACATGTTTGGTGAGGCTGACCTAACTTATCTGAGGCTTACCTGAGTGATACCGCGAGGTGGCTCAAAACAGACACCAAGGGAAGGTCAAGGGACGGTCAAAGCTTTTGCTCAGGGGGCGTGGCCGGGGCGCCGTACGGTGGCACGAAAGCACCTCGCCCCGCTGGTCATGAGCCTGCGAGACCGGTCACCGACGACGATCTCCCCCGCCGGGCCCTCGCCGTCGACACAACCGGCGCACAGAATCGCCCCCCGGCGCGCGAAAGCGCCGACGAGCCCAGCACCGTGCCGCACCCAAACCACCGCGTCACCGGTGTGCGCCCTTTCGGGAGGTCCGCAGCAGGGGATGTGCCGTGCCCCGCCCGGCTCGCCGGCCGTGTCCCGTCCCGAGGGCAGCGTCTCCGGGTGGGTGCCCTTTCCTGGCGGTCCGCGGGAGGGGGTGTGCCCCGGCTCGATCGGCTTGCCGACCGTGTCGCGCCTGGACCGCCGCGTCTCGGGTGTGCGCCCTTTCCGGGAGGTCTGCAGGGGCTTGCGCTGCGTCGCCCGGTTCGCCGGCCGTGTCGTGTCCCGAAGGGCGGCGTCTCCGGGTGGGTGCCCTTCCCGGGAGGTCTGCAGGAGGGGAGTGCCCCGGCTCGATCCGCTTGCCGACCGTGTCGCGCCTGGCCCACGGCGTCTCCGGTGGGTGCCCTTTCCTGGCGGTCCGCGGGAGGGGGTGTGCCCCGGCTCGATCGGCTCGCCGAAGGTGTCGCGCCTGGACCGCCGCGTCTCCGGTGTGCGCCCTTTCCTGGTGGCTCGCGGCAGGGGGTGTGCCCTGCCCCGCCCGGCTGTGTCGCGTCCCGACGGCAGCGTCTCTGGGTCGGTGCCCTTTCCTGGCGTCCGGCAGCAGGGGGGTGTGCCCCGCCCGCCCCCCGCCCAGCCCCGGCACTGCCAGTACTACGGCGCTCCTCCCCGGATGCTTGAATTCCCCCGTGACTGACTACGACGTGCTGCGCGTCTTCTGTGCGCCGAACGGCGGCTACGGCAATGAGCTGGGGGTCGTGCGCGAGGGGTCCGTGATGCCGGACCGGGACGAGCGACAGGCGTTCGCCGCGAAACTCGGGTTCAGCGAGACCGTGTTCGTCGACGATCCCGAGCGGGGCGTCATCGACATCTACACGCCCTCCGCACGGCTGGCCTTCGCCGGATACCCGTGTGTCGGGGCCGCCTGGCTGCTCGACGTGCCCGAACTCGTCACGCCCGCCGGGGTCGTCGGCACCCGGCTCGACGGGGAGTTCAGCTGGATCGAGGCGCGGGCCGAGTGGGCGGCGCCCCGGACCTTCCGGCAGTACGGCACCGCCGCCGAGGTGGACGATCTGGCCGTCCCGGCGCCGGGGGCGTGGATCTACGCCTGGGCCTGGGAGGACGAGGCCGCCGGACGGATCAGGGCCCGCGGCTTTCCCGGCCGGGGTGACGGTGTCGAGGAGGACGAGGCCACCGGTGCCGCCGCTCTCCAGCTCACCGCCGAACTGGGGCGAGCCCTGAACATCGTCCAGGGCGCCGGTTCCCAGATCCTCACGGCCCCGCAGCCCGGGGGATGGGTCGAGGTGGGAGGGCGGGTCTTCCTGGAGCGCTGAGCCTCACGCGGACAGCGGGAACGCACTCCGCCACGACCCGCGTGCAGTGACGCGCGACGTAACCGGCCGGCCAGGACAGCGCACAGGCCCGCACCCGGTCCGACCGGTCCCGCTCCGGCGCCCACAGCCGGAACAACTCGGGCCGGATGAAGGCCGTGCCGCCGAGCAGGTCGCTCATGAACGTCGAGGTCTCCGACCCGTCCCCCCAGGGGACGGGTCCAGGACGGGCTACGGCAGCGTCAGGACCTCCGCCCCCGTCTCCGTCACCACCAGCGTGTGCTCGAACTGCGCCGTCCGCCTGCGGTCCTTCGTGACGACCGTCCAGCCGTCGTCCCACATGTCGTACTCGTGCGTCCCGAGCGTCAGCATCGGCTCGATGGTGAACGTCATGCCGGGCTGGATGACCGTCGTCGCGTGCGGGCTGTCGTAGTGCGGGATGATCAGCCCGCTGTGGAAGGAGGAGTTGATGCCGTGACCCGTGAAGTCCCGGACGACTCCGTAGCCGAAGCGCTTGGCGTACGACTCGATCACACGGCCGATGATGTTGATCTGGCGGCCCGGCTTGACGGCCTTGATCGCACGGTTCAGGGACTCCCGGGTCCGCTCGACCAGCAGACGGCTCTCCTCGTCGACGTCACCCACCAGGTACGTCGCGTTGTTGTCGCCGTGCACCCCGCCGATGTACGCCGTCACGTCGAGGTTGATGATGTCGCCGTCCCGGAGCACGGTGGAGTCCGGAATGCCGTGGCAGATCACCTCGTTGAGGCTCGTGCACAGCGACTTCGGGAAACCCCGGTAACCGAGCGTCGACGGGTAGGCGCCGTGGTCGCACATGTACTCGTGCGCCACCTTGTCGAGTTCGTCGGTGGTCACCCCGGGAGCGATCAGCTTCGCGGCCTCCGCCATCGCCCGCGCCGCGATACGGCCGGCGATCCGCATCGCCTCGATCGTCTCCGGGGTCTGCACCTCCGGACCCGTGTACGGCGTCGGCGCGGGCTTGCCGACGTACTCGGGGCGCCGGATGTTTCCGGGCACGGAACGGATGGGGGACAGCTCCCCGGGCACGAGCAGCGACTGGCCAGACATGCGGACGAGTCTATCCAGCGGCTATGGGGGAACATGACGTTGGCGAGAGGAGCAGGTCATGCCGTTGTTCAAGAAGCGTGCGGTCGGCAAGCCCGGCGAGTGGTACTACTGCCTGGAGCACAAGAAGGTCGAGGAAGGGCCCGAGTGCCCGGCCAAGGACCGCTTCGGGCCCTACGCGAGCCGTAAGGAGGCCGAGCAGGCGATGGAGACGGCCCGCGAGCGCAACCTCGAGTGGGAGAACGACCCCAAGTGGCACGACGCCCCCGCGAGCAGCGAGGACAGCTGATCACGCCTCCATGGGGGTCGGCGCGGCTGCCTCGCGTTGCTTGCGCAGCCGCGTCGCGTGCTCGTCGGTGCGCACGTCGTACGACATCAGGCTCGGCAGGCACAGGGCCAGCAGGCCCACGGCGCCCGCACACAGCAGGCCGCCGGACCACACCGACGTCCGCACGCCCCACCACGCGGCGAAACCGCCGGCCCTGACCTGGCCGACGGTCGGGCCCACCGAGTACGACAGCAGCTCGATTCCGGCGAGCCGCCCGCGCAGCTCGTCCGGGATGGTCTGGTTCCACATGGCCCCGCGGAAGATCCCGCTGACCATGTCGCAGCCGCCGGCCACGGTCAGGAACAGCAGCACCAGCCATACGTCGTCCATGACCCCGGCGGCCGCGATCGCCACGCCCCACAGGGCCGCCGACAGCACCACCATCCGGCCGTGCCGGTGGACCCGGGACGTCCAGCCGCTCATCAGGCTCACCAGCAGCGCGCCGAACGGGACGCTCGCGTACATCAGGCCCAGCGACCACTCGGCGTCCAGTTCGTCCGCCAGGAACGGCAGCAGGGCCAGCGGCATCGCCAGGAACATCGCGGCGAGGTCGACGGCGTACGTGCCGAGCAGTTCCTTACGGCTCCAGGCGTACCGGGCGCCCTCCGCGATGGCCTTCAGCGACGGCTTGGCCGCCTCGTGGGAGGCCGGCGAGGACGCGATCCGCGCGACGAGGACGACGGAGACGGCGAAGGTCAGCAGGTCCGCGCCGTACGCCCAGCCCAGGCCCGCGTAGGCCACCACCACGCCCGCCAGCGCCGGGCCCGCGACCCCGCCCACCGTCCAGCGGAAGGAGTTCAGCGAGGCCGCCGCCGGGAGGTGGTCGTGGGCCACGATCCGGGGCCACAGGGAGTCGAGCGCGGGCCGCTGCACCGAGACCAGGGCGGAGGACAGGGCGGCGACGACGTACAGCGGCCAGACGGCGGGGTGCGGGAACAGCGCGTTGAGCAGCAGGGCCGCGCTCAGCAGGCCCTGCCCCACCTCGGTCCACACGATCAGCTTCCGCTTGTCCCAGGCGTCCGCGAGCGCGCCGCCGTACAGGCCGAAGACGAGGAGCGGGACCAGCTCCACGGCCCCGATCGCGCCGACCGCGGCCGCTGAGCCCGTCAGGTCCTTGAGCTGGACCGGCAGGGCCACGAAGGTCAGGAAACTGCCGAAGTTCGAGATCAGCCCCGAGTACCACAGCCGCCGGAAGTCCCGGGAGGCCCGCCAGGGGGCGAGGTCGGGGAGCATCGCGCGAAGGCCGGAAGGGGGTTCGGGGGAGTCGTCGCTCACGAGCCGTCATGGTCGGGGGAGGCCTCCCGGTCCGGCAACTGCTTTTCCGCGGCTACCAGCGGGCCGGAGGGGGTGCCGTCAGCTGGTCGGCCAGCCTCGACAGCCGGTCCCGGAACCGCCGCCGGCCCCGGGGCGTGGGGACGGCGTTCTCGCCGGCCGCCGCGCTCACCAGGTGCTGCACGGTGTCCAGATCGAGGTCCGTGCCCTCCGGCACGGCCAGTGACTCGTGGGCCATCGCGGCCAGTCCGCCCTCACCGGGGCCGAGGGAGAGGACCGTCGCGCCGGCCCGCCGGGCGTCATGGACCTGCTCCAGAAGTGGGGCGCCCGGCCGGTCCGGGGACACCACCAGCAGGGTCTCGCCGCGCCGGGCCGCCGCGAGCCGGCCCGGCCCGACCGACAGATGCGCGGGGTCGGAGGGACGCGCGTCGTGGCGTACGAGGGTGGGGGCCAGCTCCGGGGTGCCCGACCAGGCGGCCTCGTCGACCAGGTGGGCCGCCAGATGCCACGGTTCGTACTCCGGCGTGCCGACCAGGAGCAGTCCGCCGCCGTGCGAGACCACCGACCCGCGCAGCACGCCCGCGAAGCGTCGCGTGGCTCCCAACCACTCGGTCCCGGCGAGCACTTCGCGCAGCAGCGCGACCCGTACGGCGTCCATGGGGCCGCATCCTGCCGCAAGCCGACCTCCCTGACCGGCCGTTCGCCCCGGATTCGCCCGAACCGGTCAGGGACACGGCCCTGCGAGCGGATCGCCCACGGAGGTATCCGTGACGCGGCTCACCCGACCGGCCGAGGCGGGCGGGGCGCACGTAAAGTCGGCGCCATGACCTCTACCGACAGTGCTGCACAGAAGGCTCCCGCCAAGGACCCCTGGGACCTTCCCGACGTCTCCGGGCTCGTCGTCGGCGTGCTCGGCGGGACCGGGCCGCAGGGCAAGGGCCTCGCCTACCGGCTCGCCCGCGCCGGGCAGAAGGTGATCATCGGCTCACGCGCCGCCGACCGCGCACAGGCCGCGGCCGAGGAACTCGGGCACGGGGTCGAGGGCGCCGACAACGCCGAGACCGCGCGCCGCAGCGACATCGTGATCGTCGCCGTGCCGTGGGACGGGCACGGCAAGACCCTGGAGTCGCTGCGCGAGGAACTCGTCGGCAAGCTCGTCGTCGACTGCGTCAACCCGCTCGGCTTCGACAAGAAGGGCGCCTACGCGCTGAAGCCGGAGGAGGGAAGCGCCGCCGAGCAGGCCGCTTCCCTGTTGCCGGACTCGCGGGTCACCGCCGCCTTCCACCATCTGTCGGCCGTGCTGCTCCAGGACCCGGAGGTCGAGGAGATCGACACCGACGTCATGGTGCTCGGCGAGGAGCGGGCCGACGTGGAGATCGTGCAGGCGCTGGCCGGCCGTATCCCCGGTATGCGCGGCATCTTCGCGGGGCGGCTGCGCAACGCCCACCAGGTGGAGTCGCTGGTCGCCAACCTGATCTCGGTGAACCGGCGGTACAAGGCGCACGCGGGGCTGCGGGTCACGGACGTCTGAGCCGATGGGGGACACTGGTCGGCGAAGCACAGCAGTGTCCCCCCGACAGGAGCCCATGGAAATGCCCCGCCTCGCCCTCTACGCCCTCGCCGTCTGCCTGCTCGCCGTGGCCGCTGCGGTCGTCTCCTTCGCGCAGGGCAGCTGGCTCGGGGTCGTGTGGGTGTTGCTGGCCGGACTCTCCTCCAACATGTGCTGGTACTACCTCAAGCGGGGCCGGGCGGCTCAGGTCCAGAAGCGGTAGAGGCTCCAGCCGGACGAGGCCTGCCAGGGGTCGACCTGGAGGCCGCGCAGGACCGCGTCGACCAGGTCGAAGAACACGCTGTTGACCTGCGGCACCCACAGCAGCGCGAACACGAACAGCAGGCCGAAGGGCGCGAACGGTTCGATCTGGCGCTTGGTGTTGTACGAGAGCCAGGGCTCGATCACGCCGTAGCCGTCCAGGCCGGGGACCGGCAGGAAGTTCAGGATCGCGGCCGAGACCTGGAGCAGGGCGAGGAAGGCCAGCGCGTAGCGGAACTCCGGCGGGACCCCGTCGAGGGCGTCCAGCCAGAACGGGGCCGTGCAGGCGATCGCGAACAGGACGTTCGTGAGGGGGCCCGCCGCCGAGATCAGGCTGTGCCGCCAGCGGCCGCGGATCCGGTCGCGCTCGATGAAGACCGCGCCGCCTGGCAGGCCGATACCGCCCATGATCACGAAGATGACGGGGAGCACGATGCTGAGCAGGGCGTGGGTGTACTTCAGCGGGTTCAGCGTGAGGTAGCCCTTGGCGCCGATGGTGATGTCGCCGCTGTGCAGGGCGGTGCGGGCGTGCGCGTACTCGTGCAGGCACAGGGAGACGATCCAGGCGCCGGTCACGAACAGGAACACGGCGATGCCGGGCTTCTCGGCGAAGCCGGTCCAGGTGGCCCAGCCCGTCACCGCCGTCACGGCGCAGATGCCTATGAAGACCGGGCTGATCCGCCGGTCGCTGTGGCGGGTGGTGGCGGTGGTCATGGAGCTCCCTGGACTGGACACGCGCGCGGTGGGACTGCCCGACGGTACCGGGCACAGGGAAAACGTCTTGGGGTGGGGCGGGGGTTCCATGGAAGGCTGGGGACATGGGGCTCTGGCACGTGTTCTACGCGGACTGGCAGATGGAGTGTTGCGGTACGCCCTTCTCGGTGGGGGAGGAGGTGGGCTGGCCGCTGCTGTTCCGTGCCGCGGACGACGTGCTCGGTGGCGGCTGGGACCACCACCTCACCGAGCTCGCTGGACCGGTGGAGCAGGGCGCAGTGCGGGTGCTGCGGGACGGGGACGGCCTGGTCGTGGGGGTGGCGGAAGGTGTGCCGGTGCCGGAGGACTCTCACAGGTTCGTCGGGCTGCTCACCGTCGAGACGCATGGGGGGCGGTTGCCGGAGGTGCGGGGACAGGTGCGGAGGGTGCAGGTCGTGACACAGGAGTACGGCCGGACGGAGCCGGGTTCGCGGACCTGGGAGCCGGTGCCGGGGCGGCGGTCGCTGCGGTCGGTGGACGCGTGCCCGAAGTGGTTCGCGGGTGGTGGGGGTGAGCGGTCCGAGGCGGGGGTCCTGGTCACGCTGGAGGTACCGGGCGGGGGATGAGCCTTCCGACGGCCGGCCTCTTGACGGCCTCTCGGGGAGGACCTCGGCACGGACGCCTGGCCCCGGCGGGCGCGCCCCGACACTCCGGCCGACTCCGGCAGTCCGGTCGGCTCCGGTACTCCGGTCGGCTCCGGCAGTCCGGTCGGCTCCGGCAGTCCGGTCGGCTCCGGCAGTCCGATCGGCCTCGGTACTCCGGCCGGCCTCTGCAGTCCGTTCGGCCGACCAGCCCCGGCTGCCTGGCCGGCCCACCCGCCCTGGCGACCCGGCAACCCGGGCGGCTCCGGCAGTCCGGCCGGCCTCGGTACACCGACCAGCCCCGGCATTCCGGCCGGCGGCCTCGGTACTCCGGTCAAGCCCGGCAGCCCGGCCGGCCTCGGTACTCCGGTCAAGCCCCGGCAGTCCGGTCAGCCCACCCGCCCAGAGCAACCCGGCAGGTCAACCGGCACCCCGGCCGGCCTCGGCAGTCCGTTCGGCCCCCGCAGTCCGTTCGGCCGACCAACCCCGGCAAACCCGGCAGGTCGACCGGCACCCCAGCCCGGCCCCGGCACCCCTGCCCGGCCGACCGACACCCCGCTCCCGGAACCCCGTGACCCGTCCCGCCCCCGGCAGAGACAATGGACCCCGTGCGCTATCGCATCCTCGGCACCACGCAAGCACTCCGCTCCGACGGTACGACCGTCCCGGTCGGCGGAACGCGCCTGCGTGCGTTGCTGACCGTGCTCGCTCTGCGGCCCGGCAGGACCGTCCCGGTGAGCCTCCTGGTGGACGAGGTGTGGGACGGCGACCCGCCCGCCGACGCGACGGGCGCGGTGCAGGCGCTGGTGGGGCGGCTGCGGCGGGCGCTCGGCGCGGATGCTGTGGCGTCCGTGGACGGCGGTTACCGGCTGACGGCCGCGCCGGACGACATCGACCTGCACCGTTTCGAGCGGCTCGCCGGTGACGGCATGCGGGCGCTGGCCGACGGCGACCCCGCGAAGGCGGCCGTGGTCCTGGACGATGCCCTCGTCCTGTGGCGGGGTCCGGCGCTGGCCGATCTGCCCGACCGCACGGCCGAGGCGGCCCGCGCCGAGGCCCGCAGGCTGGACGCCCTGCGCGCCCGGCACACCGCCGCCCTCGCCCTCGGCCAGGCCGACCAGGCCCTCCCCGAACTGACCGCTCTCTGCGACACCCACCCCCTCGACGAACCCCTCCAGTGCCTCCGCCTGCGCGCCCTGCGCGACACGGGCCGCACGGCGGAGGCGCTGGCCGCCTACGAGTCCGTACGGCAGCTGCTCGCGGACCGGCTGGGAGCCGACCCGGGGGCCGAACTGCGGGCGCTGCACGCGGAGTTGCTGCGACCGGAGCCGTCCCGCCGGGACCAGGGGACGGGTGGGCCCGCTGGTGGCGCCCGCGCGCAGACCCCGGCCGCGCAGACCCCGGCGGCACAGACCCCGGCCGCACAGGCCCCCGTGGCGGAGGGGACCACGACCGCACCCCCACCCGCCGGCAACCTCCGCGCCCGGCTCACCTCCTTCGTCGGCCGGGAAGCCGACATCGATGCCATCCGGGGCGACCTCGCGACCGCGCGGCTCGTCACACTGCTCGGGCCGGGCGGGGCCGGGAAGACGCGGCTCTCGCAGGAGGCCGCCGAGGCCGTGGGGGACGTGGTGCGGGACGGGGTGTGGCTGGCGGAGCTCGCGCCGGTCGACGATCCGGACGCCGTGCCCGAGGCCGTGCTCACCGCCGTCGGGGCCCGCGAGACCGTGCTGTACGGCGCCGGTGCCGCCGAGGCGATGCGCGCCGCGGGCAGCGAGCGGCTCGACGAGCCCGTCGAGCGGCTCGCCGAGCACTGCGGCCGGCGCAGCATGCTGCTGATCCTCGACAACTGCGAGCATGTGGTCGACGCGGCCGCCCGGCTGGCGGAGCGGCTCCTGGAGCGCTGCCCGGGGCTGACCATCCTGGCCACCAGTCGTGAACCCCTCGGCGTGCCGGGGGAGTTGCTGCGTCCCGTGGAGCCCCTGCCCGAGCCGGTCGCGCTGCGGCTGCTCGCCGACCGGGGCGCCGCCGCCCGGCCCGGGTTCCGGGTCGACGCCGACGAGGAGACCGCGGCGGCCTGCGCGGAGATCTGCCGTCGCCTCGACGGGCTGCCCCTGGGAATCGAGCTCGCCGCCGCCCGGCTGCGGATGCTGACCCCTCGCCAGATCGCCGACCGGCTCGATGACCGGTTCCGGCTGCTCACCTCCGGCAGCCGTACGGTGCTGCCCCGCCAGCAGACCCTCAGGGCCGTCGTCGACTGGTCCTGGGACCTGCTCGACGAGGAGGAACGGGACGTCCTGCGGCGGCTGTCGGTGTTCGCCGGCGGCTGCGACCTGGCCGGCGCCGAAGCGGTCTGCGGCTCCGGTGCGCTGGAGGCGCTCGGTTCGCTCGTCGACAAGTCCCTGGTGGTGGCGGCTCCTTCGGGGGACGGCGAGATGCGCTACCGGCTCCTGGAGACCGTCGCCGAATACGCCGGCGAGCGCCTCGACGAGGCGGACGGCGCCCGTGCCGACGCCGAGCGCGCGCATCTGACGTACTACCGCGAACTCGCCCGCGTCACCGATCCGTTGCTGCGCGGCTCGCGTCAACTCGCCGCCATCGAGCGTCTGGAGCGCGAGTACGAGAACCTGCGCACCGCGCTGCGCCGGGCCGTGGCCGACCGTGACGAGCAGGAAGGGCTGTGCCTGGTCCTGTCGCTGGCCTGGTACTGGCAGATGCGCGACCTGCGCATCGAGGCCCGCAACTGGTCCCGCGAGGTCCAGGGCCTCGGCCCCGACCCCTTCACCGAGCCGGTCCGCCCCGCCGCGCCGGTGTGGGAGCGCTGCACGGACACCCCGCCGCCATGGACCGGCGAGGTCCTGGAGGAGGCGAGGCGCGGCGCCCATCTCGTCCATCTCGCCTGCATGGACACCGAGTTGGACGCCTGGCAGAACCAGCACGCGCAGGCGAAGCTGCGGTCCATCGCCGCCACCTACGAGCCCGGTATGGCACAGACCTGCCGGATGCCGGGCTCCCTGTGGTTCTTCGCCATCATGCTCACCGGGGACATGGACCGGCTGCGGGACGTCATCAGGGCGACCGTCGAGACCTGCCGGGCCACCCCGGGCTACGAGTGGGAGCTCGCCGCCGCCCTCCAGTGGCGGGCCAACCTGCTGGCCAACCGCTCCGACTGGGCCGGCGACGCCATCCAGGACGCGGAGGAGGCGCTGGAGATCTACGAGCGGCTCGGCGATGTGTGGGGAACCGCCGAGGCGCTCTCCGCGCGCGCCGAGGCCCACGAGCGCAAGGGCAAGTGGCAGGCGGCCGCGGACGACTACGAGCGGGCGATCGAGCGGGCCGAACAGCTCGGTGCCCGCGCCCAGAAGTCGGTGCTCAACGCCCGCCTCGGCAGCACGCTGCTGGAGACGGGGGAGGCCGAGCGCGGTGAACTCCTGCTGCGCGAGGTGATCGCCGACCAGGAGGGCGCGCGCAACGAGGCGATGCCCGCCTCCCGGATGTTCCTGGCCGGCTGGCTCGGCCTGACCGGCCGCATCCCCGAGGCGCGCGAACAACTCCGGCTGCTGCGGCAGCAGTTCGGCATCGCCCACTTCGTCATCTTCGACGCCTTCATCCTCGGCTCGGAGGCCTGGCTGGAGGCCTGGGACGGTTGCTACGAGGAGTGTCTGCGGCTGACCCGCCGGGCGCTGGAGAAGTCCGAGGACCCGCTGGCCCTGACCATCGCCCCCCACATGCGCACCATGTACCTGCACACCGCCGGGATCGCCCTGGCCGGGGCCGACGGGGGTGCCCGTGCCCGGGACGGCGCCCGCTGCCTCAGGGTCGGGGACGGGCTGCTGCCCTCCGACCACGTACCGACGACCGTCGAGCGCACCGTGCGGGGCCGGGCCGAGCAGCAGCTGCGCGCGGTGCTCGGCGACGCGGCCTTCGAGTCGGCGTACGCGGAGGGCGACGGCCTCTCCCCGGGGGAGGCCGTCGCCCTGGTGTGACGCGCACCGACGCCTGGGCGTCCAGGCCGGTCAGTTCTTCGTGCGGAACTTGTGGATGGCGTACGGTGCCGCCACCGCCGTGATCGCCGCCGACCAGCCGAGCGTGACCCACAGGTCGTGCGCGACCGGGCCGCCCACCATGAGTCCGCGGGCCGCGTCGGCGAGCGTGGACAGCGGGTTGTAGTCGGTGAAGTGCTGGAGCCAGCCCGGCATCGAGTTCGTCGGCGCGAAGATCGACGAGCCGAACTGGAGCGGGAACAGCACCAGGAAGCCCATCGCCTGCACTGACTGGGCGTTCTTCAGGATCACGCCCAGGGTGAGGAACACCCACATGATCGAGGAGGCGAACACGGCGGACAGACCGACCGCCGCGAACAGACCGCCCCAGTGGTGGATGTCGAAGCCGACCAGGACGGCGACGATCATCAGCACGGTGGTCGCGAACAGCATCCGCAGCAGTTCCACCGAGATCTTCGCGAACAGCACCGAGCCGCGCCCGATCGGCAGCGACCGGAAACGGTCCATGACACCGGAGTTGAAGTCCTGGCTGAAGCCGGTGCCGACGCCCTGGGACAGGGTCATGCTCATCATCGCGATCATGCCCGGGATGACGTACTGGACGTATCCGTCCTGCCCGCCGCCCAGGGCCTGGCCGATCGAGCCGCCGAAGACGTAGACGAACAGCAGGGTGAAGACGACCGGCATCAGTATCGCGTCGAACATCGACTCCGGGTCCTGCCGGATCCACAGCAGATTGCGGCGGACGAGGGCGCCGGTGTGCCGGAGGTGCCCGCGCAGCGGGATCCGGGCGTCGGCGTCGACGGTGGTGGCGGTTGCGGTTGCGGCGCTCATACGGCGACCTCCTCGCGGGTGTCGGTGGGGACGGTGTCCTGCGGGGCACTGGCGCGGTGGCCGGTGAGCGACAGGAACACCTCGTCCAGGCTGGGCAGTTCGGTGGTGATGGAGGAGAGGGTGACGCCGCGCGCGGTGACCGCGCCGACCACGGCGGTCAGCTGCTCGTCGCTGAGGATCGGGACGATGACGGTGCCGCTCTCGGTGTCCACGGTGGAGGTGGCGAGCCCGGTGATGCCGAGCTCGTCGATCCATCCGGCGAGCGGCTGAAGCTGCAGCGGGTCCACGGGCCGTACCCGCAGCGAGCGCCCGCCGACCTTCGCCTTGAGCTCCTCGATGGCGCCGGCGGCGATGACCTTGCCGTGGTCCACGACGGTCAGCTCGGAGGCGAGCTGCTCGGCCTCCTCCATGTACTGGGTGGTCAGCAGGACGGTGACCCCGTCCCCGACCATCCGCTTGACCTCGTCCCACACCTCGTTGCGGGTGCGGGGGTCGAGACCGGTGGTGGGCTCGTCCAGGAAGAGCACCTGGGGCCGCCCGATCATCGAGGCGGCGAGGTCGAGCCGCCGCCGCATACCGCCGGAGTAGGTGCTCGCCGGCCGCTTCGCGGCATCCGTCAGCGAGAACCGCTCAAGCAGCTCGTCGGCCCGGGTGCGGGCCTCCTTGCGGGGCAGGTCGAGCAGCCGCCCGATCATGTACAGGTTCTCCCAGCCCGGCAGCTTCTCGTCCACCGAGGCGTACTGCCCGGTGAGCCCGATCACCCGCCGCAGCTGCCGGGGCTGGCGCACGGCGTCGTAACCGGCGACGGTGGCCTGCCCGGCGTCCGGGGTGATGAGGGTGGACAGAATGCGTACGAGGGTGGTCTTGCCGGCGCCGTTCGGCCCGAGCACACCCATCACGGTGCCCTCGCGCACATCCAGGTCGACGCCGTCCAGCGCCTTGGTCTCGCCGTAGTGCTTGACCAGCCCCCGCACGGAAACGGCGGAGTCCCCGCTCTGGGGGTTCTTGTCGATTCGCGTCATACCGAGGACGGTGCCAGCCCCCACCGACAAACCACCGACAGGTCGCCTACAGGGACCTACAGCCCGCCGACAGACCCTCCGGGGGCATTCCCGGCGAGGGCTCCGAGGAGATCCTTGTGATCGACATCGACCCCCAGGGCCTTGCCGGCTCTGGGCCGAGGACGGCACCCATGTCCTCCAGCCGCCCGCGGGGATCCGGGAGGCCGTCGAGAAGGAGGGTTTCACCTTGGGTGCGGCCCGACGCCGACGACGGCCGGACCAGGGCCGACCACATGTTCCCTAGCACCCTGAGACGGGCGGCGTCGAGGAACGGCGGTCGAGGGCTACCCCGCCACCCGGGCCGAGTGCGCGGTGATGAGGGCCTCGGTCGTCATCGGGTCGGCCGGCAGGAACGCCTCCAGCTTCAGTTCGGACAGCGTCACGTCCACGGCGGTGGCGAAGGTGGTCACCGTCGTCATCAGGTGCAACTCGCCGTACGACGAATCCAGCTGGAGCGGAACCGCGAAGCCGAGCTGCCCGGCGGACGGCTCCAACTCGGGCAGGTACCCGGCGAGTTCGTCCCGCAGAGCAGCCGAGTGGTCAAGGCCGGCGAGGATGTGGCGCGCCCACTCGGCGAGATTGCGGATGCGGGGCGCCAGGCCCTGCGGATGCAGCGCGAGCCGGTAGACGTTCCGTCCCGGTCCGACCAGTTCGGCAGCGGCCCCCTCGGTGAGCAGCTCGAACGCGCTGTTCGCGGCGATCAGGTCACCCCCGCGGTCCACGACCACCGCCGGATAGGGCAGATGCCCGCGCAGGATGTGGTCGATCGCCTCACGCACCGGCGCGAGCACCGGGTCGTCGAACGAGCTCTCCGGATAGACGGGCGCGTATCCGGCCGCCAGCAGCAGCTCGTTGCGCTCCCGCAGGGGCAGTTCGAGCGACTCGGCCAGGCGTACGACCATGGTGCGGCCCGGCCGGGATCTGCCGGACTCGATGAAGCTGAGGTGCCGCTGAGTGGTGCCCGCCCGCAGCGCCAGGTCGAGCTGGCTGAGCTGGCGGCGGGTACGACGGTCGCGGAGCGCACGGGGGAAGTCCACGCGTCAGTTCTACGGCGGCCGAGGGAGCCCGGGCCATTCCCCGCAGGGAATTGTCGCCATTCCCACCGGCCGGAAGCATCGCTGCCATGGACATCGGCGTACTGCTTCCGACCGGCACGGCCCAGTGGGGCACGACCGAAGACCCGCGCGCCCTGGTCGCCTTCGGCCGCTCGGCAGAACAGGCGGGCTTCTCCTCCCTGTTCGTCAACGACTCGTTGCTCACCCCGCGCGTCGAGGCCCTGACGATGCTCGCCGCGCTGGCGCCGGCGACCGAGACCGTCACGCTGGGCACGGCTGCCCTGCTGCCGTTCCTTCGCCGGCCGGTGCAGGCCGCGCAGGCTCTGGCCTCGCTCGACCTCCTGTCCGGCGGCCGGCTCACCGTCGCGGTCGGCGCCGGCTTCCCCGGCCGCTTCGGCCGTCCCCTCTACACCCTGTCCGAGGTCCCGTGGGAACGGCGTTTCGCGCGCCTCGACGAGACGGTCGCCCTCTGGCGGGCCCTGTGGACCGGAGCCGACTCCTTCCACGGCGAGATCCTCCATTACGACGACCTCCCGCCCGCCACCAGGCCCTGTCGTCCCGGCGGCCCCCCGATCTGGCTCGGCGGCGCGACACCGACAGCTCTCGCCCGGACCGGCCGCATGTACGACGGGTGGCTGCCCTACCCTCCCGACCCGGCCGACTACGCGTCCGGCCTCCTGCGGATCCGCGGCGCCGCGGCCGACGCGCGCCGCCGCGCCGAGGACATCACCCCGGCCCTGTTCGTCTCCCTGCGCCTCGACGACGACCCCGTCGCCGGCCACCGCGCACTGGACGACTACGCCCGCGCCACCTACGGCATGCCGCTGGAGGACCTGAGGAGGATCCAGGCGGTCGTCACCGGCTCCGCCGACGAAGTCCTCGACCAGCTGACCCGGTACGCCACCGCAGGCGCCCGGCATCTGGTCGTCCGCCTCGGTGCCCTGGGCCGGTCCGCCCAGCAGGACCAGCTGGAGCGTCTTGCCGACCTGATTCCGGCGGTACGGGAACGGGCCCGGACGCGGACATGAAGAGGGGGCGCCCGGTGATCACCGGGCGCCCCCTCCTGCCGTACGGCTGCTCAGTGGCGCACTGCCTCCGCGTGCTCCGGCACATGCGAGGCGACCACGCGCTCCCGGCCGGCCGGCACGCCCACGCGCCGCCGGTCCACGACCGTCGCCACCGTCGCGACGCCGAGGCCGAGGACGGCCAGGGCGGCGCCTGTCAGGGCCGGGGAGGTCGCGCCGAGGCCCGCGGCCAGGGCGAGGCCGCCGATCCAGGCGCCGCCGGCGTTGGCCAGGTTGAAGGCGGCCTGGTTGGCGGAGGAGGCCAGGGAGGGGGCAGCCGAGGCCTTCTCCATGACCATCAGCTGGAGCGGGGAGCCGGTGACGAAGGCCGCCGTGCCCAGGAGGACGACCGCCGTCGCGGCGGTCCACTGCGTCGACATGAGGACCGGGAACAGGGCCAGGACCACGACCAGCGAGGTCAGGCCGCCGAACAGGGTGCCGCGCAGCGAGTGGTCGGCGAGGCGTCCGCCGATCAGGTTGCCGGCCGTCGCGCCCACGCCGAACAGGGCGAGCAGCAGCGTCACGCTGGAGTCGGCGTAGCCGGCCGCGTCCGTGAGCATCGGCGTGATGTAGCTGTACGCGGAGAACAGCGCGCCGAAGCCCGCCACCGTGGTGCCGAGGGCGAGCCAGACGGGCACCGACTTCAGGGCGACCAGTTCGCGGCGCAGGCCCACCGCCGGGGCGTGCGCGTGGTCGTGCGGGATGAGGAACGCCAGGGAGGCTATCGCCGCCAGGCCGATCGCGCTGACGCCGAGGAAGGTCGCCCGCCAGCCCAGGTGCTGGCCCATGAGGGTGGCGACGGGGACGCCCGCGATGTTGGCGAGGGTCAGGCCGAGGAACATCAGGGAGACCGAGCGGGCCTTGCGTTCCGGCGCCACCATGCTCGTGGCGACGACCGCGCCCACCCCGAAGAAGGCTCCGTGCGGCAGTCCGCTCAGGAAGCGGGCCGCGAGCAGCCAGTGCTCGTCGGGAGCGAGGGCGGAGAGCGCGTTGCCGGCCACGAACAGTCCCATCAGGCCGATGAGGACCTTGCGACGGGACATCCGGGCGGTGACCGCGGCGAGCAGCGGGGCGCCGATCACCACGCCCAGCGCGTACGCCGAGACCAGGTGACCGGCGGTGGGAATCGAGATGCCCAGGTCGTCGGCGACGTCGGGCAGCAGGCCCATCATGACGAATTCGGTGGTGCCGAGACCGAAAGCGCCGACGGCCAGTGCGAGCAGGGCCAGAGGCATGAAGAAGTCGAGCCTTTCAGGGGAGAGCGGAGTTCCGTACCTAGCTTATGTTCATTAACGGAACAAACGCTGCTTCCCCAGGCTTCCCACGGGCTACGACGAAGTGGTGAGGCTCACTCGCGCCGCCACCGGCAGATGGTCGCTGCCGGTCTCGGGCAGGGTCCACGAACTCACCGGCTTCACGCCCTGCACCATGATCTGGTCGATCCGCGCCATCGGGAACGACGCCGGCCAGCTGAACCCGAAGCCGCTGCCCGCCGCGCCCTGCGTGGAGCGCATCTGGGAGGTGACGGCGTTGAGCGCGCGGTCGTTCATCGTGCCGTTGAGGTCGCCGAGCAGGATCTTGCGGGGGAGCCTGTCGTCGGCGATGGCCTCGCCCAGCGCGTCGGCGCTCTTGTCGCGCTGGCGGGCGGTGAACCCGGCCTCCATCTTCACCCGGACGGACGGCAGGTGGGCGACGTACACCGCGACCTGACCGTCCGGCGCGCTCACCGTGGCCCGCATGGCCCGGGTCCAGCCCAGCTTGATGTCGACGGCCTGCACGCCGGTCAGCGGATCCTTGCTCCACAGCCCCACGGTGCCCTCGACCGCGTGGTACTTGTACGTCGACGCCAGCGCCTTCTCGTACACCGGCACCGCGGAGGCGGTCAGCTCCTCCAGGGCCACCACGTCCGCGCCGGAGGCGGCCACGTCCCGGGCGGTGCCGGACGGGTCGGCGTTGTCGGCGTTGACGTTGTGGGTGGCCACCGTGAGGTCGCCGCCGGTGGCGTTCTTGTCGGAGAGCAGCCCGCCGAAGAGGTTCAGCCACACGGCCGCCGGGAGCAGCACCGCGATCAGCGCGGTCGCGGACCTGCGGAGGAAACCGAGCAGGAGCAGCACCGGCACGAACAGGCCGAGCCAGGGCAGGAAGGTCTCCGTGAGGCTGCCGAGGTTGCCGACAGCGTTCGGGATCTGCGCGTGCAGCAGCATCACCAGGGCGACGAGCACAGCGAGGGCGGCCAGGACGAGACCACGGCGCCAGATCCTGGGGTCACCGCGCCAGCCGGACAACGGTCGGCCGAGCAGGCGCCGGAACCGGTCTCTGCGCCGCTCGGGTCCCGAGCCGCCGTCCGCCGTCTCCGTCACGTATGCCTGCTGCGCCATACCGTCGCCTCACTACCTGCCGTGCACACCGTTCGCCCCGTTGCCGTGGGGTGTCAGAACCCCGTACGACCCTAGGGGATGATCGGCTTCCACCTCGTCGTCCCATGACGACCGTACGGGGGCGATGACGTACAAGTCGCCTTCCCGAGTTCCCCGTCCGGGGGGTGAAAGCGCCCTCTGTGACGAAACGCGCACACTAGGAACTGACGGGGCGTAGGCCTTCGAGGACGGTGTCGACGATCTGTTCGGACAGGCCCTCCGGCAGGGCGGCGTTGGGCTGCATGATGGTGCGGAACAGCATGGGTCCGATGAACAGGTCGTTGAGCAGATCGACGTCGATGTCCGTGCGCAGCTCGCCGTTGGCCTGTCCCCGGCGCAGGATGTCGACCTGCTTGCGGTGCCGGGGCGCGACGACGATCGCGTGGTAGGCGTCCCAGACCCTCGGACTGCTCTTCATCTGGGCGAAGACACTGTGCAGCAGCGCCGAGGACCGGGTCATCAGCCCGCGCAGCCGCAACTGCTCCAGCAGGGCCACGAGATCGTCGCGCATCGAGGTGCCGGGCAGTTCCGCGTCCGGCGGCTCGGCGGTGCGCACGACGTCGACGAAGAGCTCCTCCTTGCCGTTCCAGCGGCGGTAGATGGTGGCCTTGCCGACGCCCGCGGTCCGGGCGATGCGCTCGATGGACAGCTCGGCGAGCGGCACGCCGTCCTCCAGCAGCTTGATGACGGCCTCGATGATGGACCGCTCCACGGCCTCGCTGCGGGGCCGGCCCCGTACGGCCCCCGGCTGCCTGGACTGACTCTCGGCGAGGCCGCTCACGTCGCTGGGTCCTCTCTGTGTGATGAAGTGATTATCCCTGCTCTGCGGTGATGCGGGGGAGCGGTGGCCGGCCGGCGACGGCCGGCCACCGCCCCACCGGTTCACTCGCCCGCGGGAACCAACTCCTGTTCCTCCTGGCCCGGCTGACGCTCCGCCGGGCGGCCCGGCAGGTACAGCGCCACCACGAGGGCGCCGACCAGGGCCACGCCCGCTCCCCACAGCGCGGTGACGTGCATCGCGTGCAGGAAGGCGTCGTTGGCCGGACCGACCAGGGCGTCGCCCCGGGGGCCGAGCTTCGCGGCGACGCCGAGCGTGGCCTCGATGGACTCGCCCGCGGTGTGCCGTACGCCCGGCGGAACCGTGCCGAGGTGGGACTCGATACCGCTGCGGTAGGCCGTGGAGAGCACCGAACCGAGGACGGCGATGCCGAGCGCGCCGCCGACCTGCCGGAAGGTGTTGCTCAGCGCGGACGCGGAGCCGGCCTTCTCGCGCGGCAGGGCCTGCATGATGACGACGCTGGTCGGCGTCATGATGTGCGCCATGCCGGTGCCCATGAGGAAGAAGATCACCTCCAGCAGCCAGATCGGCGTGTCCGCCTCCAGCGCGGCGAACGCGCACAGCATCGCGGCGATCAGCAGCATGCCCCCGGTCGTCGTCGCCCGGTTGCCGAAGCGGTCGACGACCAGGCGGGCGCGCGGCGCGAAGATCAGCTGCGCGGCGGCCAGCGGCAGCATCAGCAGACCGGTCTGCAGCGGCGAGTACCCGCGCACGCTCTGGGTGTAGAAGACCGAGAAGAAGGTCACGCCCATCAGCGCGAAGAACACCAGCCCTATGGCGCCGATCGCAGCCGAGAACACCTTGTTCTTGAAGTAGGTGACATCGATCGACGGGTGGTCGCTGCGCTTCTCGAACACCACGAAGGCGACGAGCACGGCGAGACCGGCACCGATGGTGGCCAGTACGGTCGCGTCGGTGAAGTCGGCGAGCTGGCCGCCCTTGATGATGCCGTAGACGAGCAGCACCAGGCCGATGACGGACAGCACGACACCGACGGGGTCGAGCCGGCCCGGCTTCGGGTCGCGGGAGTCGGGCACCAGCCACAGCATCAGCGTGAGCGCGAGCACCACGATCGGCACGTTGATGAGGAAGACCGAGCCCCACCAGAAGTGGTCGAGGAGCACTCCGCCGGTGATCGGCCCGATGGCGATGGCGAGACCGACGCCGCCCGCCCAGATGCCGATGGCCTTGGGCTGCTCCTCGCGCTCGAAGACGTTCATCAGGACGGCGAGCGTGGCCGGCATGACGAACGCCGCGCCGAGGCCCATCATGGCGCGGAAGGCGATCAGCTGGTCCGGCGAGCCGGAGAACGCGGCGAGGGCGGAACCGGCGCCGAACACGACCAGGCCGCCCAGCAGCACCTTCTTGCGGCCGAGCCGGTCGCCGAGCAGGCCCGCGGTGAACAGGAGCCCGGCGAACACCAGGGTGTAGGCGTTGATCGCCCACTCCAGCTCGCTCTGGGTGGCGCCCAGGCCGGTCGGCGCGGGGGTCGAGATCGTCTTGATCGCGACGTTCAGGATCGAGTTGTCGAGCACCACGATCAGCAGGCTCAGCATCAGTACGCCGAGAATCGCCCAGCGGCGCCGGTGCACCGCCTCCGGTACCCGGGAGTCAGGGGCTGCGGTAGTCATGCGTCCGAGAATAGCTCCATTACGATACGGCACCGTCTCGTATCGTTAGTAATTTACCCAGCTCTTACTCACCCGGGTGCCCGCCCGAGCCGTGCCTGAACGGTCACACCGACCACCCCTGGCCCTGGCTGGCACGAGGTGCCACCATGGAGGTGGTCCGGGGACGCCGTGAGGGCGCCTCGAGATGACGTAAGGAGCCGTTGCAATGACGCAGCTTTCGGCTGCCCACACCAAGCCCTCCGACGGCAGCAAGGCGCTGTACGGGGGCAAGGGCACGCGCCGCATCACCGTCCGGGACATCGCCCTCGCCAAGGAACGCGGCGAGAAGTGGCCCATGCTCACCGCCTACGACGCGACGACCGCCGCCGTCTTCGACGAGGCCGGCATCCCCGTGATGCTCGTCGGCGACTCGGCGGGCAACTGTCACCTCGGCTACGAGACCACCGTGCCCGTCACCATGGACGAGATGACCATGCTGTCGGCGGCCGTCGTTCGGGGCACCTCGCGCGCCCTGATCGTCGGCGACCTGCCCTTCGGCTCGTACCAGGAGGGCCCGGTGCAGGCGCTGCGCTCGGCGACCCGGCTGGTCAAGGAGGCGGGCGTCGGCGCCGTGAAGCTGGAGGGCGGCGAGCGCTCCCACGAGCAGATCCGCCTGCTCGTCGAGTCCGGCATCCCGGTCATGGCCCACATCGGCCTGACCCCGCAGTCCGTCAACGCCATGGGCTACCGCGTCCAGGGCCGCGGCGAGGAGGCGGCCCAGCAGCTGTTGCGCGACGCGAAGGCCGTCCAGGACGCGGGCGCGTTCGCCGTCGTCCTGGAGCTGGTCCCGGCGGAGCTCGCGGCCGAGGTCACCCGGGTCCTGCACATCCCGACGGTCGGCATCGGCGCGGGCCCCGAGACCGACGCGCAGGTCCTCGTCTGGACCGACATGCTCGGCCTCACCGGCGGGCGGGTCCCGAAGTTCGTCAAGCAGTACGCCAACCTGCGCGAGGTGATGTCCGGCGCGGTCAAGGCCTTCGCGGAGGACGTCGTCGGCGGCACGTTCCCGCTGGAGGAGCACTCCGTCCACTAGGGCCGACGGCCCGTCAGAGCCACAGCGGCACCACAGCGCCCCGCCGATCTTCCCCCGTCGGCGGGGCGCTCTCCTCTAGGGCCTATGGCGGAAGTGGCCTCTGCCGCGCGACGCCCGGCACGCTCCCCCAGAGGGGGCACCTCACTCGACGCACCGCCCGAAAGCCCGAGTGCGCCCAGTACGAGGGCTTCCGGGCAGCACGCCGAGAGCACGCACCGAACGCCGCGCGGCCGCCCTCCGGGCGACGAGGCCACTTTCGCACCAGGCCCTAGTCGAACCGCTCCAGATCCCGCAGCCAAGCCTTCGCCGAACTGTCCGACGGCGCCCGCCAGTCACCGCGCGGCGACAGCGAACCGCCCGCCGACACCTTCGGCCCGTTCGGCATGGCCGAGCGCTTGAACTGCGCGAACGCGAAGAAGCGCTTGCAGAACACCTCCAGCCACCGACGGATCTCCGGCAGGTCGTACGTCACGCGCTTGGCCTCGGGGAAGTTCGGCGGCCAGTCACCGCTCTTGTCGTCGTGCCATGCGTGCCAGGCCAGGAAGGCGATCTTCGACGGTCGGAAGCCGTAGCGCAGGACGTGGAAGAGCGTGAAGTCGTGCAGCGCGTACGGGCCGATCTTGGACTCGGTGGACTGCATCTCCTCGCCCGGCACCAGCTCCGGACTGATCTCGGTGTCGAGGATCGCGGCGAGGATCCCGCCGGTCTCCTCGTCGAACTGCTCGCTGCTGATCACCCAGCGGATCAGATGCTGCATCAGCGTCTTCGGCACGCCCGAGTTGACGTTGTAGTGGCTCATCTGGTCGCCCACGCCATACGTGGACCAGCCGAGCGCCAGCTCGGAGAGGTCGCCGGTGCCGAGCACGATGCCGCCGCGCTGGTTGGCCAGCCGGAACAGGTAGTCGGTGCGCAGGCCCGCCTGGACGTTCTCGAAGGTGACGTCGTAGACCGGCTCGCCGGAGGCGAAGGGGTGGTCCATCTCCTGCAGCATCAGCCGCGCGGTCGGCGTGATGTCCAGCTCGGCCGCGGTCACGCCGAGGGCCCGCATCAGCTTGTGGGCGTTGTCCTTGGTGTGGTCGCTGGTGGCGAAACCGGGCAGCGTCCAGGCCAGGATGTCGCTGCGCGGACGCCCCGCCCGGTCCATCGCACGGGCGGCGACGATCAGCGCGTGCGTGGAGTCCAGGCCCCCGGACACCCCGATGACCACCTTCGGGCCGCCGATCGCCGTGAGCCGCTGCTGGAGCCCGGCCACCTGGATGTTGTAGGCCTCGTAGCAGTCCTGGGCGAGCCGCTCGGCGTCGGCCGGCACGAACGGGAAGCGCTCCAGACGGCGCTTGAGCCCCAGGTCGCCCGCGGGCGGGTCGAGTTCGAAGGACACCGTCCGGAAGTCACCGGTGCGCGTCCGATGGGCCCGCCGGTTCTCGTCGAACGTGCCCATCCGCATCCGCTCCTGCCGCAGCAGGTCCAGGTCCACGTCGGCCACCGCGTACTCGTCGCCCAGCGGGAACCGCTCGGTCTCGGCCAGCAGCACGCCGTTCTCGTAGACCATGGCCTGGCCGTCCCAGGACAGGTCGGTGGTCGACTCGCCGAGTCCGGCCGCCGCGTAGACGTACGCGGCGAGACAGCGCGAGGACGCCGAGCGGCACAGCAGCTTGCGGTCCTCGGCCCGGCCGACCGTGATCGGGCTGCCGGAGAGGTTGACCAGCACGGTCGCGCCGGCGAGGGCGGCCTCCGCGCTGGGCGGCACCGGCACCCACATGTCCTCGCAGATCTCCGCGTGCAGCACGAGACCGGGGACGTCGCCGGCCTCGAACAGCAGGTCCACGCCGAAGGGCACGCTCGCACCGCCGACCCGGATCGACCCGCCGCGCTCGTCGGCGCCGTCGCCGATCTGCCGACGCTCGTAGAACTCGCGGTAGTTGGGCGGGTACGACTTCGGTACGACACCGAGGACCCGGCCGCGGTGCACGATCACCGCGCAGTTGTAGACCCGGTTGCGGTGGCGCAGCGGGGCACCGACGACCAGCAGCGGGAGCAGGTCGGCCGACCCGGCGACGACGTCCCCGAGCGCCGTCTCGACCTCGTCGAGCAGCGCGTCCTGGAGGAGCAGGTCCTCGATGGAGTAGCCGCACAGCCCCAGTTCCGGGAAGACGGCGACCGCGACCCCCTCCTCGGAGCACCGGCGCGCGTGACGCAGTACCGCTTCGGCGTTGGCGGGCGGGTCCGCGATGACGGTGTGACCCGTACACGCCGCGACGCGTGCGAACCCGTGCTGATAGATGGACCAGAAGTTCGAGGCAGTCACGGGATCAGTGTAATCGTCAGAGCGACGCTATAGAGGTTGGGCCAGGGCCAAGGCGTGAGGGGCCCTTACCGGTGCCCTTACTTTTGGCCTTTACCTTTGCCCTCGATGAGCGCTATGAGCGGCATGAGCGCCACGACCGGAGGCGGGACGAGCGGCATGAACGGTGACAGCCCGGACCGTACGGCGCGATGGGGCTGGTTCCTGGCCTGGCTCCTCGTGGGAGCGTGCGGCGGCATCGGTCTCGCGGCGATCCTGACGGTGGGCGCGGCCTTCGTCGTACTCGCCGTGGTGGCCGCGGTGTTGCTGCTCCGCAAAGGGCCTCGACGCGCTGTCGTGGGCGCCGTCTCAGGGCTGGCTCTGCCGCTGTTCTACCTCGCCTACCTGAACCGGGGCGGTCCGGGAGAGGTGTGCCACGCGGTGACCGGCGGGCAGAGCTGCACCGAGGAGTACACGCCGGTGCCGTTCCTCGTCGCCGGGGCTCTCCTGCTGGCCGTGGGGTTCGTGCTCCACGCGACGACCCGCCGCCAAGGACACACGGACCCGATGCCGCGAAGGTAGGCGGGACATGTACGAGGGGCCCGGTCCCGAAGGTTCTCGCCTTCGGGACCGGGCCCCAGTGGGACGTACGTCCGGTCAGTGCCGGCCGAACGACTGCACGTAACCGTTCGCGGGCGTACCCACGCCCGTCACGTCGTCGTATCCCTTGACCGCGGACAGCGAGCTGTCCTTGCCGAGGCTGCGGACCGAGGTGCTCAACCCACCGCTGGCGTCAGAGCCGTTGATGAAGTCGATGCGCGCCACCGCGAGTCCGGAGCCCGTGGGGTTGTCCGTGACGTCGTGGTACACGCGGGAGCCGAACTTGGAGTAGATCGACGGGTTGGCGAAGCCGAGCGCCTTGCCGCCGCTCGCCTGCTGCGCCAGCGCCTGCACGGCCGCGATCACCGGCGAGGCCAGCGACGTGCCGCCGATGCGGTACTCGCTGTACTGCTGCGAGCCGTCGGGGAACGTCTGCGTCTGACCCACCAGGAAACCGGTGTTCGGGTCGGCGATCGCGGAGATGTCCGGGACCACGCGGTTGCCGGCGGCGTTGTTGGCCGTGGCGAGCGCGTTCGGGACGACACCCTTCTGGTAGAAGGGCTCGGCGACCGTCTTGCTGGTGCCGCCGCCCGCGCCCGAGGTGAACGCGCCGGGGAAGTTGGTCCAGCTCTTGCCGTCCGCGGACAGCGTGGCCTTCTCGGTGCCCCAGCCGGTCTCCCACAGGTACTTGTCGCCCTTGCCGACGGCCAGCGAGGTACCGCCGACCGCCGTCACCCACGCCGAGTTGGCCGGGGTGTCGACCTGCTTCGTACCGGTGTTGGCGACCTCGTCGCCGTTGTCACCGGAGGAGAAGTAGAAGCCGATGCCCTCGACCGCGCCGAACTGGAAGACCTGGTCGTAGGCGGCCGCGAGGTCCGGCGTCTGGTTGGCCTCGATGTCGCCCCAGGAGTTGGAGACGATGTCGGCCAGGTGGTTGTCGACGACCTTGCTGAGCGAGTCGAGCAGATCGTCGTCGTAGCAGGACGCGGCACCCACGTACGTGATGTTCGCGTCCGGCGCCACCGCGTGCACGGCCTCGACGTCGAGGGTCTCCTCGCCGTACCAGCCGGCCGCCCCGCACTCCTCGGTCTTCGTGTAGTTCTTCGGCAGCACCTGCTTCAGCTGGCTGCTCTTGTAGGCCGCGTCACCGTTCTTCTTCGCGTAGGTGGCCGCGTCGAAGGCGATGGTCGGCGAGGCGTAGGCGTCGGTGATGGCGACGCGCACTCCCTTGCCGGTGTACTTGCCCGCGCCGTAGGCGGCGCGCAGCTGCTTGCCCGTGTAGCCCTTGATCGCGTACGGGATCTTCGAGCCGTATGCCTCGGGCAGGGTGCTCGCGATCTTCGAGCCGTAGTACGAGGAGAACGGCCCGGAGTTCTTGAACACGGCGTCCGGCGGCGGCAGCTGGTCCTTGCTGCTGGCCTTGTGCGGCGCGTTGTCCAGGCCGGTGACGGTCAGGACGGCACCGTCCAGAGCGGCCGGCGCGGAAGCGGCCTTGGCCGGGGCACGGTAGGTCTTCGAGCCCTTGGTGTAGTTGTGCAGCTGGGTACCGAAGGCATTCTCGGCGGCGGCTACGTCACCGGTGACGGAGACGTAGTGCTGCGAGACCCCGGTGACCTTCAGGCCCGCCGACTCCAGCCAGGACTTCACCGCGGCGACCTGCGCTTTGGTGGCGCCGAAGCGGGCCTGTGCCTGCTTCGCGCTCAGGTACTTGCCGTACGACGCGGAGGACGGGTCGGACACCGACTTCGCGTAGGCGGCGAGGCCGGCGGCGTTCTTGCCGGCGAGGTAGACCCGGGCGGAGACCTGGGCACTGTCCGAGGCCGCCCCCTTGTCTGCCTTGGCCGTGGCCCACGCGGGCTTGGTCCCGGCCAGCGTGTCACGGTTCGGGCTGTCCGCGGCGTGAGCCGCGGGTATACCGAGCGCCAGCGCGCCCGCGAGCATCGGCAGTGTCGCCGCCATGCTCACCCCGGCGCGGAATTTGGCGCGGTTGGATCTCATGGAACCCCCAAGATGCGGTTCGTCGCGAGTGATCACTCGACGGTGTGGCCACTCTTGCGACGAACCGTTCATGTCCGGGGAATGGGCATGCCAAGAAAAGCCCAATTAACCTAATGGAAAAGGCTCGTTCGAGGGTTAACCCTCTATCATCGCGGGTTCGCGCCCCGCTCCTTCAGCATCCCCGCCATCAGGTCGATCTCCGACTGCTGCGCGGCGACCATCCCCTGCGCGAGACGCTTCTCCACACCGACCGTGCACTTCTCCACACAGCCCTTCGCCATGTGGATGCCGCCCTGGTGATGGTCCGTCATCAACTGCAGGTAGAAGATCTCGGCCTGCTTGCCGTTCAGCGTGCCCAGCTTCTTCATCTCGCTGTCGGTCGCCATGCCCGGCATCAGCGAGCCCTCACCGGCCGACGGCATGTCGCCCATGTCCATCCACGTCATCGGCGGATCGGCCGACACCTTGGGCAGCTGCCACAGATCCAGCCAACCCAGCAGCATGCCGCGCTGGTTGGCCTGCGTCTGCGCGATGTCGTAGGCGAGCCGCCGCACCTCGACGTCCTTGGTGCGGTCGCGCACGATGTACGACATCTCCACGGCCTGCTGGTGGTGCACGGCCATGTCGCGCGCGAAGCCGGCGTCCGCGGACTCCGCCGACGGGGTGTCGCCCGAGCCGCCGTCCTCGGCCACGGCATAGGTGATCGCGCCCGCCGCGACGAGGACGCCCGCCACGGCCACGGCCACTCCCGCGAACCTCACTGCCCCAGACCACCCGTGCACGCCGCGCCCGGCTCGGGCGTCTGCTCGCCCTGCACGAACTTCGCGAAGAACTTGTCGACGTTCGGGTCCTTCGCCCCGGTCACGGTCCGCTGGTGGCCCCACGCCGACAGCATGATCGGGTCCTTCTGCTTGTCGTCCGGGCTCATCAGCGTGTACGGCGTCTTCTTCACCTTGGCCGCGAGCGCGTCCACGTCGGCCTTCTCGGCCTTGCTGGTGTACGTCACCCAGACCGCGCCGTGCTCCAGCGAGTGCACGGCGTTCATGTTGTTCAGCGCCTTGGTGTACACGTCACCGTTGCAGTTCATCCAGACCTGGTTGTGGTCGCCGCCGACCGGGGGCTCCATCGGGTAGCTGACGGTCTTGACGACGTGGTTGCGGCCCAGCGTGCCCTTCCAGGTCCGCACACCGTCCGAGCCCGTGACGAAGTGCCCCTTGCCGTTGCCCTTGCCGTCGGCCGCCGTGCTGTCGTCGGACTGCGACTGCACCAGCACGATGGCGCCGGCGACCAGACCGGCGACGACGACCGCGCTGGCGGTGATGGTGAGGATCCGGTTGCGGCGCTCTCTGGACTGCTCGGCGCGCCGCATCTCCTCTATGCGCGCCTTGCGTGCCGCGGTGGTGCTGTTCTTGGCGGAACCCATGAGGTGTGTCCTTCTGGGGGAAAGGGGCGGGACGGATGGTGACGATCGGTCCGCTGATCGTAGTGGGGCGGGGGTGGTTGCTCGTAGGGCGCCCACGGGAAACCGGGGCGTGCGGTGAGACGGGGTGGGCCGGGCATTACGTATGTCAGTCCGAGCAGGCAAGATGGGCGGGAGAGCAGTACATCCGCCGGACGTGAGGCGTTCACTCCCGGGTCGCCGGGACGATCAAGGTCGGCAACGCGCACGAAATGCTGTTGTGGTGTGATGCTCAGGTGCCCGACCGCCTCCTGCGGGACACGGAGACAGGCGGCCTGACCAGCAAGGATGGGGAAGCGGAAGATGGACAAGCAGCAGGAGTTCGTGCTCCGGACCTTGGAGGAGCGCGACATCCGGTTCGTACGCCTGTGGTTCACGGACGTGCTGGGCTTCCTCAAGTCCGTCGCGGTGGCCCCGGCGGAGCTCGAACAGGCCTTCGACGAGGGCATCGGGTTCGACGGCTCCGCGATCGAGGGATTCGCTCGTGTATACGAATCCGACATGATCGCCAAGCCGGACCCGTCGACCTTCCAGGTCCTGCCCTGGCGCGCCGAGGCCCCCGGCACGGCCCGGATGTTCTGCGACATCCTCATGCCGGACGGCTCCCCGTCCTTCGCGGACCCCAGGTATGTGCTGAAGCGCGCCCTGGCCCGCACCTCCGACCTGGGCTTCACCTTCTACACCCACCCGGAGATCGAGTTCTTCCTCCTGAAGGACCGCCCGCTGGACGGCTCACGTCCGACTCCGGCCGACAACTCCGGCTACTTCGACCACACCCCGCAGAACATCGGCATGGACTTCCGCCGCCAGGCGATCACCATGCTGGAGTCGATGGGCATCTCGGTCGAGTTCTCCCACCACGAGGGCGCCCCCGGCCAGCAGGAGATCGACCTCCGCTACGCCGACGCGCTCTCCACGGCCGACAACATCATGACGTTCCGCCTGGTCATGAAGCAGGTGGCGCTGGAGCAGGGCGTCCAGGCGACGTTCATGCCGAAGCCGTTCTCGGAGCACCCCGGCTCGGGCATGCACACCCACCTCTCGCTCTTCGAGGGCGACCGGAACGCGTTCTACGAGTCCGGCTCGGAGTACCAGCTCTCCAAGGTCGGCCGCTCCTTCATCGCGGGCCTGCTGAAGCACGCGGCGGAGATCTCCGCGGTCACCAACCAGTGGGTCAACTCCTACAAGCGGATCTGGGGCGGCACCGAGCGCACCGCCGGCGCCGGCGGCGAGGCTCCCTCCTACATCTGCTGGGGCCACAACAACCGCTCCGCTCTGGTCCGCGTCCCGATGTACAAGCCCGGCAAGACCGGCTCGGCCCGCATCGAGGTCCGCTCCCTCGACTCCGGCGCCAACCCCTACCTCGCCTACGCCCTGCTCCTGGCCGCCGGCCTCAAGGGCATCGAGGAGGGCTACGAGCTCCCGCCGGGCGCCGAGGACGACGTCTGGGCCCTGTCCAACTCCGAGCGCCGCGCCATGGGCATCGAGCCCCTGCCCCAGAACCTGGGCGAGGCCCTCACCCTGATGGAGCGCAGCGACCTGGTCGCGGAGACCCTGGGCGAGCACGTCTTCGACTTCTTCCTGCGCAACAAGAAGAGCGAGTGGGAGGAGTACCGCAGCGAGGTCACGGCCTTCGAGCTGCGGAAGAACCTGCCGGTGTTGTAGGGGCAGGTCAGGGCGGGTTTCCCGCTGATCGACCACGTGAGGCCGACGGTCACGGACCGTCGGCCTCGGTGCGTTACTGGCCCTGGGCCGCCTGGTAACGGGTCAGGACCACGCCGCCGGGACACGTCCGCGTCTCCACCAGGTTCAGGTTCACCCAGTTGTCCAGCGCCGTGAAGAACGGCGTGCCGCTGCCCACCAGGACCGGGTGGGTGGCGATCGCGTACTCGTCGATCAGCCCGGCGCGCATGGCCGCCCCGGCGAGCGTGGCGCCGCCGATGGTCATCGGGCCGCCGTCCTCGGCCTTGAGCCGGGTGATCTCGGCGATCGCGTCGCCGGTGACCAGACGGGTGTTCCAGTCGACCTTGTCGATCGTCGAGGAGAACACCACCTTCGGCGTGTCCCGCCAGTTCCGCGCGAACGCGATCTGCGCCGGGGTGGCGCCCGGCTGCTCGTCGCCGGTCGGCCAGTAGGAGCTCATCGCCTCCCACAGCTTGCGCCCGTACAGCGTCAGGGCACTTGCCTGCTCGTGGTCGAGCCACCACTGGAACAGCTCGTGGCTCGGCGGTCCGCTCCAGCCGATGTCGTCGCCGGCCGCGGCGATGTAGCCGTCCAGGGTGAGGTTCATGCCGTAGATCAGTTTCCGCATGGCCCAGCCTTCCTCGCCGCCTTCTCCGTAGGGCGCGAGGTTCTACTGTTCTGCCAGTTTCGACAGAACCGCGTGCAGCGGCTCCGTCTCCCTGCGCTTGTACTCCTGGATCGCCCAGCCGTTGCCGTCCGGGTCCTTGAAGTACATGAAGGTGGCGCCGTCCTGTGGGGCGAACTGGACCGGTTCGCTGACGTCCAGGCCGCGGGTGGTGAGTTCCTCGTACGCCGCCTTCGCGTCCGTCACGCACAGTTGCATGCCGTGGTACGTCCCGGGCTGCGGGGTGCCGGTCGGGACCTGGAGGCCGTCCACCAGGGCGATGGAACAGCCCGAGCCGGGCGGGGTCAGCTGGCAGATGCGGACGCCCTCCATCACCTCGCCGTCCAGATCCACGTGGAAACCGACCTTGTCGCGGTAGAACTCCTTGGCGCGGTCGACGTCCGTGACCGGCAGCAGGATGACTTCGAGGCTCATGTCCATGGCGTGACTCCCTTGTCTACGTCAGTACAGAGGGCCGTTCAGGGCCGTTCTCAGAAGCGCCACCGCGTCTGGCTGAACGGCTGTCCCTTACCGAAGCCGAAAACCGTGCGCGGCGCCACCGCATATACGACGGCGTGTCCCGGCCCGTGATGGAAGTAGCCGTCCCGCACCTCGAAACGCCAGAAGTCGCCGTACTTGGCCTCCCACGCGGCGGCCAGCTCGCGCAGCCTCGTGTCGTCCGAGACCCGCACCGCCTCGCCCTCCACCACCAGGTCGTAGCCCTTGTCCCAGATGTTGGTGCCGGTCGTCAGGGTCACGTGCGCGTTGTGCGCGAGGTTCTTCGCCTTGCGCTCCTCGGGGCCGGTGCAGAAGTGCAGCGCCCCGTGCGCCCACACGGCCGGCAACGGTGTGACGTGCGGCCGCCCGTCCGGACGTACCGTCGAGATCCAGAACAGCTCGGCGGAGGCCAGCAGTGACTCCGCGTCGGCCCAGGCGTGCGCCGTCGCGTCCGGGTCGCTGTAGCGCGTGTCGAGGTGGGTCTCGGGTTCCTTCTCGGTCATCACAACGCCTCCGGCTCGGGGAACACCCGGCCCACCGATGCGGTCCGGCTCGACATTCCCAGTCTGCCCAAGGCGTACCCCGAATGCGGGAGAAGACGACGATCTGCTCGGCCCGACGGGCGCGTCCGGCCCCGAACGCGCCCACTCCCGCCCTGGCCCCGCTCCCGCCCCGCCGCCGTTCCCGCGTCGGCGGCGTGTCTGGTTCCGGCCCTGGTCCCGTACCCGCGTCGGCCGCGCGTCTGGGTCTCGCCCCGGCCCCGTTCCCGCGTCGGGGGGCGGGTCTGGTTCTGGCCCGGCCTCGTTCCCGTCTCGGCCGTGTCTGGTTCTGGCCCTGGTCTCGTATCCGCCTCGGCCGCGCGTCTGGGTCTCGCCCCGGCCCCGCTCCCGCGTCGGGGGCGCGTCTGGCTCTCGCCCCGGCCCCGTTCCCACCGCGGCCGCGTGCCTGGCTCTCGCCCCGGCCCCGTTCCCACCCTCGCCCCGGCCCCGTTCCCACCCTGGCCCCGCGCCTTGCGCCTCACTCTCCCCTCGGCCCCCGCGCCCGACCACACCCCGCCCGAAATCCCCCCACCCGCGCGCCAGCGCTCATTCCCCGCTCTCCGGATAGGCTCGATCGACACGACCTAGATCGGACAGGAGGCCGGGATGACGGCGGCGCCGGGGCGCAGGAGCAGTACCTTCACGCGGCTGCTGCGGCACGGTTTCACCGACCCGTCGGGCGCCGAGCGACTGTTGGAGAGCGCGGAGCTGAGCGGCGTACGCAATGACCCCGTGCTCCTTGAGGCGCTCGGCGCGACCGCTGATCCCGATCTCGCGCTGCTCGGTCTGGTACGGCTCCTGGAGGCGCAGCCCGACCGGGAACTGCTCGACACGGTGATAGCGGCGAAGCCGTTCCGGGACCGGCTGCTCGGGGTGCTCGGCGCGTCCGAGGCGCTCGCCGAGCATCTCGCCCGGCACCCCGCCGACTGGCAGGCCCTCGTCACCTACGAGCCCCGCGACCTGCACCCCGGTGTCGAGGAGTTCGAGCGCGGGCTCGCCGAGGCCACCGACCCCGTCGCCCTGCGCGTCGCCTACCGGCGCTGTCTGCTGTCGATCGCCGCCCGTGACGTGTGCGGCACCACCGACCTCGCCGAGACCGCCGCCGAGCTCGCCGACCTCGCCACCGCGACCCTGCGCGCCGCCCTCGCCATAGCGCGGGCGGCCGCCCCCGAGGACGCGGCGCTGTGCCGGCTCGCGGTGATCGCGATGGGCAAGTGCGGCGGGCACGAGCTGAACTACGTGTCCGACGTCGATGTCATCTTCGTCGGGGAGGCTGTCGACGGCGCCGACGAGGGCAAGGCCCTGCGCGCCGCCACCAAGCTCGCCTCGCACATGATGCGGGTCTGCTCGGAGACGACCGTCGAGGGGTCCATCTGGCCCGTCGACGCCAATCTGCGCCCCGAGGGCAGAAACGGTCCGCTGGTGCGCACCCTCTCCAGCCACCTCGCCTACTACCAGCGCTGGGCCAAGACCTGGGAGTTCCAGGCCCTCCTCAAGGCCCGCCCGGTCGCCGGCGACCTGGAGCTGGGCGAGGAGTACGTCGCCGCCCTCGAACCCCTCGTCTGGAAGGCCGCCGAGCGCGAGAACTTCGTCGCCGACGTGCAGAAGATGCGGCGGAGGGTGGTCGAGAACATCCCCGTCGCCGAGCTGGACCGGCAGCTCAAGCTCGGCCCCGGCGGGCTCCGGGACGTCGAATTCGCCGTGCAGCTGCTGCAGTTGGTGCACGGTCGCGAGGACGGCTCCCTGCGCAGCGGCACCACCCTCAAGGCCCTGCACGCCCTCGCCGCCGGCGGCTACGTCGGCCGGGCCGACGCCGCCCAGCTCGACGACGCCTACCGCTTCCTGCGCTCCATGGAGCACCGCATCCAGCTCTACCGGCTGCGCCGCACCCATCTCGTCCCCGAGGACGAGGCCGACCTGCGCCGCCTCGGCCGCTCCCTCGGTCTGCGCGCCGACCCGGTGACCGAGCTCAACCGCGAGTGGAAGCGGCACTCCTCCGTCGTACGACGACTGCACGAGAAGCTGTTCTACCGGCCGCTGCTGGACGCGGTGGCCCAACTCGGGCCCGGCGAGATCAGGTTGAGCGCCGGGGCGGCGCGGGAGCGGCTGGTCGCGCTCGGGTACGCCGACCCCGGCTCCGCGCTCAGGCACCTGGAGGCGCTCGCCTCCGGCGTCACCCGCAAGGCCGCCATCCAGCGAACTCTCCTTCCCGTGCTGCTGGGTTGGTTCGCCGAGTCGGCCGACCCGGACGCCGGACTGCTCAACTTCCGCAAGGTGTCGGACGCGTTGGGCAAGACGCCCTGGTATCTGCGGCTGCTGAGGGACGAGGGCGCCGCCGCCGAGAACCTCGCGCGCGTTCTGTCCGCCGGGCGCCTCGCCCCGGACCTGCTGATGCGCGCCCCCGAGGCCGTGGCGCTCCTCGGGGACGGCGACGGCGGCGGGCTCGCTCGCCGCGAGCGGGCCGGTCTGGAGCAGGAGATACTGGCCGCGGTCGGCCGCGCCGAGGGCGCCGTCCAGGGCGTCACGGCGGCCCGTGGAGTGCGGCGCCGCGAACTCTTCCGTACGGCCGCCGCGGACATCGTCGGCTCCTACGGCACCGAGACCCAGCCCGCCGAACCGGACCAGGGCGCCCTGGTGGACCGCGTCGGCGCCGCCGTGTCCGACCTGACCGCCGCGACCCTCGCCGGCACCCTGCGCGCGGTCGTCCGGGAGGGCTGGGGGGACACCCTGCCCACCCGGTTCGCCGTCATCGGCATGGGCCGCTTCGGCGGTCACGAACTCGGCTACGGCTCCGACGCGGACGTCCTGTTCGTCCACGAGCCGCGCGAGGGCGTCGAGGAACGGGTGGCCTCCGAGGCCGCCAACAAGGTCGTCTCCGAGATGCGCCGCCTGCTCCAGATCTCCAGTGCCGACCCGCCGCTGCTCATCGACGCCGACCTGCGCCCGGAGGGCAAGTCTGGGCCGCTGGTGCGCAGCCTGACCTCGTACGCGGCCTACTACCGCCGCTGGTCGCTCGTCTGGGAGGCGCAGGCGCTGCTGCGGGCCGAACCGGTCGCCGGGGACGAGGAGTTGGGCCACCGCTTCGTCGAGCTCATCGCCCCCCTGCGCTATCCGGAGGCCGGCCTCGGCGACGACGCCGTACGCGAGATCCGGCGGCTGAAGGCGCGCATGGAGTCGGAGCGGATGCCCCGCGGCGCCGACCCGAAACTGCACACCAAGCTCGGGCCCGGCGGCCTGTCGGACGTCGAGTGGACCGTCCAGCTGCTCCAGATGCGGCACGGGGCCCAGGTGCCGGGGCTGCGCACGACCCGTACCCGCGCGGCCCTCGTCGCCGCACGGGACGCCGGGTTCATCTCCGCTGACGACGCCCAGGTCCTCGACGAGGCGTGGGTGCTGGCGACCCGGGTGCGCAACGCGGTGATGCTGGTACGGGGGCGGGCCGGGGACACGTTTCCGACCGAGGCGCGCGAACTCGCCGCCGTGGGCCGTTACCTGGGGTACGGGCCGGGGCACGCGGGGGACATGCTGGAGGACTACCGGCGGACGGCCCGGCGGGCCCGGGGCGTGGTGGAGGAGTTGTTCTACGGAGGGTAGGGGGCGTCTTCGTGCGTCTCCGTGCGTCTCCGTGTCCTCCGGCCGCGGACCGGCCAAGTCTGGGCGCCCCGTCACGAGCCGGCCGACCGAGCCGCATGTGCCGCCGCGGACCGGCCAGGCCCCATGCGCACAACGGCCCCGTCAGGCCCCATGCGCACAACGGCCCCGTCAGGCTCCAGTGCGGTGCGACCCGACTGCGCCTTGCCGCGCCGCCGCGACCCCGCTAAGCCTTGCTGCGGCGCTGGGCGCGCCCGTCCGCCCCGTCACGAGCCGGCCGACCGAGCCGCGATGTGCCGCCGCGGACCGGCCAAGCCCCATGCGCACAACGGCCCCGTCAGGCCCCATGCGCACAACGGCCCCGCCAGGCCCCCATGCGCAACGCTCCCGCCAGGCCCCAGTGCGGCGCGACCCGACTGCGCCTTGCCGCGCCGCCGCGACCCCGCTAAGCCTTGCTGCGGCGCAGGGCGCGCAGGGCGCGCAGGGCGCGCAGGGCGCGCAGGTCCCGCACGGGCCTCGGCGGCGCGTACGGCACCTTCGGCAGCGCGTACGGCAGCGCCCCGTACCAGAGCCACGCCACCGTGTAGCCGAACATCAGGCACAGGGCGCCGCCGACCGCGTCGAGCCAGAAGTGGTTGGCCGTGGCCACGATGACCAGGAGTGTCGCCGCCGGGTAGACGAGGCCCAGGACGCGCACCCACGGCACCGACGCCAGCGCGAAGATCGTCAGGCCGCACCACAGGGACCAGCCGATGTGCATGGACGGCATCGCGGCGTACTGGTTGGACATGTGCTTGAGGTCGCCGGAGGCCATCGATCCCCAGGTCTGGTGGACCACGACCGTGTCGACGAAGTCGCCGCCGATCATCAACCGCGGGGGCGCGAGCGGATACAGGTAGTAACCGACCAGGGCCACACCCGTGGTCGCGAAGAGCACCAGCCGGGTCGCCGCGTAGCGGCCGGGATGGCTGCGGTAGAGCCAGACCAGGACGCCGAGGGTCACGACGAAGTGCAGTGTCGCGTAGTAGTAGTTCATCCCGACGACGAGCCAAGTCACCGAGTTCACCGCGTGGTTGACGGACTCCTCGACCGCGATGCCGAGGTGGTGCTCCATCCGCCAGATCCAGTCGGCGTTGCGCAGTGCCTCCGCCTTCTGCTCCGGCACCGCGTTGCGGATCAGCGAGTACGTCCAGTAACTCACCGCGATCAGCAGGATCTCGAACCACAGGCGAGGCCGGCGCGGAGTCCGCAGCCGGCGCAGCAGACCTGGCCGGAAACCCGGCCGGTCGGCGGCCGTGAGCCGGTCGGCGGCCGTGAGGGAGTCCGGAGCGGCCGCATTCCCGCGGTCTTCCAGACTGGTCACGGTCGAGTCACCCATAGACACAAAGTCTGCCAGAGACGCCTTACCTCACCGATCATCCCCCGGTCGGGTTCGGGTCGCATGTCCTACGGCGGGAAGACTGCCCCGTTCTCCTACCGGCGCACTGCGGAAAGCCCGGTTTCTCCACCCTGAGAACGACCGCGTTCCCCAGGGGCCGAAGCCGTCGAACCCCGTACCACCAGCTCGGGCATGAACACGAACTCGCTGTGCGGCGCGGGCGTTCCGCCGATCTCCTCCAGCAGGGTCCGTACCGCCGCCTGTCCCATGGCCGGCACCGGCTTGCGGACCGTCGTCAGCGGCGGGTCGGTGAAGGCGATCAGCGGGGAGTCGTCGAAGCCGACGACCGACACGTCCCGGGGGACTTCCAGGCCCCGCTGCCGGGCCGCCCGTATCGCACCCAGCGCCATCATGTCGCTCGCGCACACCACCGCCGTGCAGTCACGGTCGATGAGGGCCGTCGCGGCCGCCTGACCGCCCTCCAGGGTGTAGAGCGAGTGCTGGACGAGGTCCGCCTCGACGGTCGCCGCCGCCAGACCGAGCAGGTCCTGCATGGTGCGAACGAAGCCCTCGATCTTGCGCTGGACCGGCACGAAACGCTTCGGGCCGAGCGCGAGGCCGATCCGCGTGTGCCCCAGCGACACCAGATGGGTCACCGCGAGGGCCATCGCCGCGCGGTCGTCGGGGGAGATGAACGGCGCCTGCACCTTCGGCGAGAAACCGTCCACCAGCACGTACGGCACGCCCTGCGCCCGCAGCTGCTCGTAGCGCTGCATGTCCGCCGAGGTGTCCGCGTGCAGCCCGGAGACGAAGATGATGCCCGCCACGCCCCGGTCGACGAGCATCTCGGTGAGCTCGTCCTCCGTGGAGCCACCCGGGGTCTGGGTGGCGAGGACCGGCGTGTACCCCTGCCGGGTCAGCGCCTGGCCGATCACCTGGGCCAGGGCCGGGAAGATCGGGTTCTCCAGCTCCGGGGTGATCAGGCCCACCAGACCCTCGCTGCGCTGCCGCAGCCGCACCGGCCGTTCGTAGCCCAGCACGTCGAGTGCGGCCAGCACGGACTGGCGGGTGGTGGCGGCGACCCCCGGCTTCCCGTTGAGGACGCGGCTGACGGTCGCTTCGCTCACACCCGCCTGAACAGCGATGTCGGCTAGCCGTGTGGTCACGGCACCGGACTGTACCGGCCGTATCGTCATCGCGGTCCCTCTGTTCTGGTCGGTGCACCTTGCCCCGCAAGGGGATGATTCCCGTCCGGGAGGAAGATGGCAAGAGCTTGCAGAGTCTTGCACAACCCGTAGTCGTCCCGCTCAGCCCCGTAAAACAAGGGTCTCGCGACGGTCGACAAGGGGTCACGGCGGGGTAACTTCCGCTGCCCCTTGCACTTTTTTTCTGCAAGGTCTTTCGCAAGTCTTGCATCGCTGTTACGTTCCCACTCGCCCGGCGGCCGCAACGGCGCAGTCGGCAGACAGGGACGGCAGACGGGGCCTGTCCCTGCATCTCACGGGCTTTCACCCTCAAGGAGAACTCATGCGGCGTGGCATAGCAGCCACCGCGCTGGTGGCGTCTTTCGCCCTCGCGGCGACGGCCTGCGGCGGAAGCGACAGCGGCGACAAGGCCGACGGTCCGGTCACCATCACCTGGTGGGACACCTCCAACGCCACCAATGAGGCGCCGACGTACAAGGCCCTGATCAAGGACTTCGAGGCCGCCAACAAGAACATCAAGGTCAAGTACGTCAACGTCCCGTTCGACCAGGCGCAGAACAAGTTCGACACCGCGGCCGGCGCGAGCGGCGCCCCGGACGTGCTGCGCTCCGACGTCGGCTGGACCCCCGCCTTCGCCAAGAAGGGCTACTTCCTGCCGCTCGACGGCACCGAGGCCCTCGCCGACCAGGCCAAGTTCAAGCCGAACCTGATCGAGCAGGCCCAGTACGACGGCAAGACCTACGGCGTCCCCTTCGTCACCGACACCCTCGCCCTGGTCTACAACAAGCAGCTCTTCGAGAAGGCCGGCGTCGAGGCCCCCAAGACCTGGGACGACCTGAAGACCGCTGCCGCCACGATCAAGGCGAAGACCGGCGTCGACGGCTACTGGGGCTCCACCGCGGCCTACTACGCCCAGCCGTTCCTCTTCGGCGAGGGCACCGACACCGTCGACGCCTCCGCCAAGAAGATCACCGTGAACTCGGCCGCCGCCAAGAAGGGCTACGGCACCTGGCTGAGCCTCTTCTCCGGCAAGGGCCTGCACAAGGCCGACACCACCGCCGACGCCTACGCCCACATCCAGGACGCGTTCGTCAACGGCAAGGTCGCCGCGATCATCCAGGGCCCGTGGGAGATCACCAACTTTTACAAGGGCTCCGCGTTCACGGACAAGTCCAACCTCGGCATCACCACCGTCCCGGCCGGCTCCGCCGGCAAGGCGGGCGCCCCGACGGGCGGCCACAACCTCTCGGTCTACGCCGGCTCGGACTCCGCCCACCAGAAGGCGGCCGAGAAGTTCGTGGGCTTCATGACCTCCGCGAAGTCGCAGACGCAGATCGCGCTGAAGAACTCCACGCTGCCCACCCGCGACGACGCCTACACCGCCGAGGTCAAGGCCGACCCGGGCATCGCCGGCTACCAGACGGTCCTCGCCTCCGCCCAGCCGCGCGTGGCCCTGCCGGAGTACAGCTCCCTGCTGACCCCGCTGGACACCGAGCTGCTCAAGATCGCCGGTGGCAAGGAGTCCCTGGACAAGGGCCTGGGCAACGTCGAGACCGCCATCGCCAAGCTGGTGCCGGACTTCAGCAAGTGAGCCCGCGTGGCCGCCGGATCCCCCGGTCATCGGGGGGAGGGATCCGGCGGCCACCGGCCCGCGCCCGGCGGACCGCGTCGCCCAGCCACTTCTCAGAGCCGCAGAACTTCCAGAAGGTGTCGAACATGACAGTCGCCATCGACCGCGCCACCGGCAAACGCCACGGTGACCGCGCGCCGCGGCCCGGGCTGGGCCAACGTCTGAAGCACGGCTACCAGAAACACTGGTACGCCTACGCGATGATCGCCCCGGTGGCGGTCGTCCTCGGTGTCCTCGTGCTCTACCCCCTGGTCTACGGCGTCTACCTCACGCTCACCGACGCCAACAGTCTCAACACGGCCCGCACGATCGGCGTCAACCACATCGACGCCACCTACAAGTTCATCGGCCTGGACAACTACGCCGACATCCTGTGGGGCGACACGGCCTACGACCGCTTCTGGTCGCACTTCATCTGGACCGTCGTCTGGACGGCCCTGTGCGTCGCCCTGCACTACTGCATCGGGCTCGGCCTCGCGCTGCTGCTCAACCAGAAGCTGCGCGGCCGCACGCTGTACCGGCTGATCCTGGTGCTGCCCTGGGCCGTACCGACCTTCGTCACCGTCTTCGGCTGGCGCTTCATGCTCGCCGACGGCGGCATCATCAACACCGTCCTGGACGCGTTGCATCTGCCGAGTCCGGCCTGGCTGGAGGACACCTTCTGGCAGCGGACCGCCGCCATCATGGTCAACACCTGGTGCGGAGTGCCGTTCATGATGGTCTCCCTGCTCGGCGGACTCCAGTCCATCGACGCCTCGCTGTACGAGGCCGCGGAGATGGACGGCGCGAGCGCCTGGCAGCGGTTCCGGTACGTCACCCTCCCGGGCCTCAGAAGCGTCAGCTCCACCGTCGTGCTGCTCGGCATCATCTGGACGTTCAACCAGTTCGCCGTGATCTTCCTGCTGTTCGGCAACACCGCGCCGGACGCGCAGATCCTCGTCACCTGGGCCTACTACCTGGGCTTCGGACAGCAGCCGCGTGACTTCGCGCAGTCGGCGGCGTACGGCATCCTGCTGCTGGCCATCCTGATCGTCTTCACCTCCTTCTACCGCCGCTGGCTGAACCGCAATGACCAGCAGCTCGCGATCTGAGGCAGGAGTTCCCATGAGTACGACCACTGTCGAGACCTCCGCCGCGGTGTCCCGGACCGCGCCCGCGCAGGCGCCCGGACGGATCCGCCGCCGCGGTGACAAGAGCCTCGCCGGCTCCCTCGTCTCGCACGGCATCCTGATCGTCGCGAGCCTGATCGCGCTGTTCCCGATCCTCTGGCTGGTCTTCCTGTCCCTGGGCCCGGACAAGGACGACTACCTCCACCCGGGCGGCATCTGGAAGAAGATGACGTTCGACAACTACTCGTTCGTCCTCCAGCACACGGCCTTCTTCGACTGGCTGAAGAGCTCGCTGATCGTCTCGCTCGGCACCACGGTGATCGGCGTACTGATCGCCGCGACCACCGGGTACGCCGTGTCCCGGATGCGCTTTCCGGGGTACCGGAAGTTCATGTGGGTGCTCCTGGTCACCCAGATGTTCCCGGTAGCCGTACTCATGGTGCCGATGTACCAGATGCTGTCGGACCTCCAGCTCATCGACAGCTATCTTGGGCTCGTCCTCGTGTACTGCACGACCGCGGTGCCCTACTGCGCCTGGCTGCTGAAGGGCTATTTCGACACCATCCCGTTCGAGATCGACGAGGCCGGACGCGTCGACGGGCTGACCCCCTTCGGCACGTTCGCGCGGCTGATCCTGCCGCTCGCCAAGCCGGGGCTCGCGGTCGCCGCGTTCTACAGCTTCCTCACGGCCTTCGGTGAGGTCGCGTTCGCCTCGACGTTCATGCTGTCCGACACGAAGTACACGTTCGCGGTCGGACTGCAGAGCTTCGTGAGCGAGCACGACGCCCAGCGGAACCTGATGGCGGCGACGGCGGTGCTGATCGCGATACCCGTGTCGGCGTTCTTCTACCTGGTGCAGAAGAACCTTGTCACTGGGCTCACCGCCGGTGGCACGAAGGGGTAGGGCTGCCCGATGCGGCGCCGTCGTGGCTGGTCGCGCCCACGCGGCGGAGCCGCACAGCGATGCAGCCCCGCGCCCCTGTGGGGGCAAGCCCCCACACCCCCAATACCCGAGGTGGCCGTGGTCTCCATCCGACCCCGCTGTGACCGCGGCCGCCTCGTCACTCTTCCTACCTTTGACCTGATGAACCCGTTACACATCAAGGACGCCATGAGCCAGCAGCACTCCGCCCTCGCCCCGGCCGCCCACTCCGCCGAAGCCAAGCGCAGCGACTGGTGGCGGGACGCGGTGATCTACCAGGTCTATCCGCGCAGCTTCGCCGACAGCAACGGCGACGGCATGGGCGACCTGGAAGGCATCCGCACCCGACTGCCGTACCTGCGCGACCTCGGCGTGGACGCCGTGTGGCTCAGCCCCTTCTACGCCTCCCCGCAGGCCGACGCCGGCTACGACGTGGCCGACTACCGGGAGGTGGACCCCATGTTCGGCAACCTCCTGGACGCCGACGCGCTGATCCGGGACGCCCGCGGACTGGGGCTCAGGATCATCGTCGACCTGGTGCCCAACCACTCCTCCGACCAGCACGAGTGGTTCAAGCGGGCGGTCGCCGAGGGCCCGGGATCGCCCCTGCGGGACCGCTACCACTTCCGCCCCGGCAAGGGCGAGAACGGCGAACTCCCGCCCAACGACTGGGAGTCCATCTTCGGCGGCCCCGCCTGGACGCGCGTCGAGGACGGGGAGTGGTACCTCCACCTCTTCGCCCCCGAGCAGCCCGACTTCAACTGGGACCACCCGGCCGTCGGCGACGAGTTCCGCTCGATCCTGCGCTTCTGGCTGGACATGGGCGTGGACGGCTTCCGTATCGACGTGGCCCACGGTCTGGTGAAGGCGGAGGGCCTTCCGGACCTTGGATCCCACGACCAGGTGAAGCTCCTGGGCAACGATGTCATGCCGTTCTTCGACCAGGACGGGGTGCACGAGATCTACCGCCAGTGGCGGCTGATCCTCGACGAGTACTCGGGCGAGCGGATCTTCGTCGCCGAGGCGTGGACCCCGACCATCGAGCGCACCGCGAACTACGTCCGCCCCGACGAGCTCCACCAGGCCTTCAACTTCCAGTACCTGAGCACCGCCTGGAACGCCGAGGAACTGCGCGAGGTCATCGACCGCACGCTGGACGCGATGCGCCCGGTCGGCGCCCCGGCCACCTGGGTTCTCTCCAACCACGACGTCACCCGCCACGCCACCCGCTTCGCCAACCCGCCCGGCCTCGGCACCCAGATCCGCACGGCGGGGGACCGGGAGCTCGGGCTGCGCCGCGCCCGCGCCGCCACGCTGCTCATGCTGGCGCTGCCCGGATCGGCGTACATCTACCAGGGCGAGGAGCTCGGCCTCCCGGACGTCGTCGACCTCGCCGACGAGGTCCGCCAGGACCCGGCGTACTTCCGCGGCGCGGGCCAGGACGGCTTCCGCGACGGCTGCCGGGTGCCGATCCCGTGGACGCGCGAGGGATCGTCGTACGGCTTCGGCGCGGGCGGCAGCTGGCTGCCCCAGCCGCCGGAGTGGGCGGAGCTGAGCGTGGAGGCGCAGACCGGCGACCCCGGCTCCACCCTGGAGCTGTACCGCACGGCCCTCGCCGTCCGCCGCGCCCAGCCCGGCCTCGGCGCCGGCGACGCGGTCGAGTGGCTGCGCGCGCCCGCGGGCGTTCTCGCCTTCCGCCGTGGCGAGTTCGTCTGTGTCGCCAACACCGGGGGCGAGTCGGTGACCACTCCGGCATACGGCCGTCTGCTGCTCGCCAGCGGGGAGGTCGCCGAGGTCGACGGGGACGCGAAGGTGCCGGCCGACACGACCGTGTGGTGGACGACGGCCTGAGGACGGACAGGGATCACCGGGCCCCGACCGGGCCCGGTGATTTTTTCGCCGGGCGTGTCGATCGGCGGGAGCCGCGTTCGACGCTTGGGTGGAAGGGCGCAACAGCGCCCCCTACCCGAGGAGACATCATGCAGATCCGCGCCCGCCTGAGCATGAGCGCCGACGGCTATGTGACCACCCCGAGCGGCTGGCCCGCGCTGACCGCCGACCCCGCGTTCGTCTCCGGCCAGAGCCACGGCATCCGGGAGTTCCTGGCCGACTGCGAGGCCGCGCTCATGGGCCGTACGACCTTCGAGCCCGCCCTGACCAACAGCCGCTGGCCGTGGCCCGACCTGGACGTGTTCGTCCTCGGCTCGCACCGCCCGGAGGGCACCCCCGACCACGTCACCACCGACAGCGACCCGGTGCGGCTCCTTGAGAAGATCCGCGCGGCCAACCGGGGCGGCGACGTCCACCTCATCGGCGGCCCGCGGACCATCGCGACCTTCCACGCGCTCGGCGCCCTGGACCGCCTCGAACTGATCGTGCTGCCTATGCTGTTCGGCGGCGGCACCCAGCTCACCCCGGCGCTCAGCCCCGAGACCGGACTGACCTTCCAGAGCCAACGGGCCCTGCCCGGCGGGTCGGTGGAGATCGTGTACGCCTGCGGGGGCAGCCGCGGCGACCTCCCCGGCAGGCCCGCCAGCCAAGTGTGAAAGTTCTTGCCGTTACTTTCGCGACTCTTGCTGTAAACATTTCAACAGCGGTACGTTCTCGCCGGCGCCGGGCAAAGACGCCCGGCCGTCGCGTAAGGAGAACCCCCACGTGATACCGAGAAGCTCCGCAAGGGTCACAGCCGCCGCCGCGGCCACCGTGCTCGCCACCGCGGTGGCCGTCCTCACCCCCACCGCCGCCCAGGCCTCCCCGCCCGGCGGCAAGGACGTCACCGCAGTCCTCTTCGAGTGGAACTTCGCCTCCGTCGCCAAGGAGTGCACCACCACCCTCGGCCCCGCCGGATACGGCTACGTCCAGGTCTCCCCGCCCGCCGAGCACATCCAGGGCTCGCAGTGGTGGACCTCGTACCAGCCGGTCAGCTACAAGATCGCGGGGCGGCTCGGTGACGCCACCGCCTTCCGGAACATGGTCAGCACCTGCCACGCGGCCGGTGTGAAGGTCGTCGTCGACACCGTCGTCAACCACATGTCCGCGGGCAGCGGCACCGGTACCGGCGGATCGTCGTACTCGAAGTACAACTACCCCGGCCTGTACTCCTCGTACGACATGGACGACTGCACCTCGACCATCAGCGACTACACCAACCGCGCCAACGTCCAGAACTGCGAACTCGTCGGCCTCGCCGACCTGGACACCGGCGAGGACTACGTCCGCGCCACCATCGCCGGCTACCTGAACTCCCTGCTCGGCTACGGCGTCGACGGCTTCCGCATCGACGCGGCCAAGCACATCCCGGCCACCGACCTCGCCAACATCAAGTCCCGGCTGAGCAACCCTTCGGCGTACTGGAAGCAGGAGGTCATCTACGGCAGCGGAGAGGCCGTCCAGCCCACCGAGTACACCGGCAACGGGGACGTCCAGGAGTTCCGTTACGCCTACGACCTCAAGCGGGTCTTCAACAACGAGAACCTCGCCTACCTGAAGAACTACGGCGAGGGATGGGGATACCTGAGCAGCTCGGTGGCCGGCGTCTTCGTCGACAACCACGACACCGAGCGCAACGGCTCCACCCTGAACTACAAGGACGGCGCCGACTACACACTCGCCAACGTCTTCATGCTCGCCTATCCGTACGGCGCCCCGGACATCAACTCCGGTTACGAATGGTCCGACAAGGACGCGGGCCCGCCCAACAGCGGCTCCGTGAACGCCTGTTGGCAGGACGGCTGGAAGTGCCAGCACGCCTGGCCGGAGATCCTCCGCATGGTCGCCTTCCGCAACGCCGTCCGCGGTGAGTCCGTCACCAACTGGTGGGACAACGGCGGCGACGCGATCGCCTTCGGGCGCGGCGCCAAGGGGTACGTCGCCATCAACCACGAGTCGAGCAGCCTCAGCCGCACCTACCAGACCTCGCTGCCCGCCGGGACGTACTGCGACGTGCAGCACAACACGAGCGTGACGGTCGGCTCCAACGGCCAGTTCACCGCCACCCTCGGCGCCAACACGGCGCTCGCGATCTACGCGGGCAAGACCGGCTGCTGAGTCCGGGAGGGTGGCTGGCGGGAAACGTGGGATTGACGCTCAAGGAGTGTCGTCCTACGTTCCCTGCTGTCTATGGGAGCGCTCCCTGTACGGCGCCTCACTGGGGGCGACCCGGGGCCTGATCCAGATGGACGGCGACAGCTACCACGTCTCCAAGCGGCTGTGGGCGATGGCCAATTACAGCCGCTTCATCCGCCCCGGCGCCATCCGAGTCGGCGCCACGACCCCCGACAGCGCGCTGAAGCTCTCGGCGTTCCGCAACACCGACGGCACGGTCACCGTAGTGGCGCTGAACACGGCCACCGAGGCGGACCAGGCCGGCCTCAGCCTCCGCAACACCGGGATCACCAGCGGGACCGCGACGCCGTACCTCACCAACGGCTCGAACAGCACCGCCCGTCAGGCGTCGGTCCCGGTCACCGCAGGCTCGCTCACGGCCACCGTCCCGGCCCGTTCGCTCGTCACGTACACCATCCGGCACTGAAAGTTCTTTCCAGTCGTTTCAGGACTCTTGCTGTAATCCTTACGGCGGCGATACGGTCACGCGGGGTCGGACCCGCAGAGCCGTACATCGCAAGGAGTCCACGTCTGTGATACCGAGATGGCCGGTGCCGTCCAGGCGCCGCACCACGCATGCCGGACGGGTCGCCGCGGTCACCGTGACCGCGCTGGCCGCAGCGCTCGTCCAGCCGCTGTCCGCCCGGGCGGACACCCCGCCGCCACCACCCTCCGACGCGAGGCTCGCCGCGCAACCGGCCCGGCACGACGACACCCGTGAGCAGTTCTACTTCGTCCTGCCGGACCGTTTCGCCAACGGCGACAGCTCCAACGACCGGGGCGGGCTCACCGGTTCACGGCTGAGCACCGGCTACGACCCCACCGACAAGGGCTTCTACCAGGGCGGCGACCTCAAGGGCCTCACCAAGCGGCTCGACTACATCAAGGGCCTCGGCACCACCTCCATCTGGATGGCCCCGATCTTCAAGAACCGGCCCGTCCAGGGCACGGGGTCCAACGCCTCGGCCGGCTACCACGGTTACTGGATCACCGACTTCACCCAGGTCGACCCGCACTTCGGCACCAACAAGGACCTGGAGACCCTCATCTCCAAGGCCCACGCCAAGGGCATGAAGGTCTTCTTCGACGTCATCACCAACCACACGGCCGACGTCGTCGACTACGAGGAGAAGTCCTACGACTACCTCTCCAAGGGCGCCTTCCCGTATCTGACGAAGGACGGCGAGCCCTTCGACGACGCGGACTACGCGTCCGGCGGCAAGAAGTTCCCCGCCGTGGACGCCGACTCCTTCCCGCGCACGCCCACCGTCACCAGCAGGAGCGCCAAGGTCCCCGCCTGGCTCAACGACCCGGCGATGTACCACAACCGCGGCGACTCGACCTACGCCGGCGAGTCCACGACCTACGGCGACTTCTCCGGACTCGACGACCTGTGGACCGAGCGTCCCGAGGTCGTCTCCGGCATGGAGAAGATCTACCAGCGCTGGGTCAGGGACTTCCGTATCGACGGCTTCCGGATCGACACCGTGAAGCACGTGAACATGGAGTTCTGGACCCAGTGGGCCACGGCCCTCGACGCCTACGCGGCCGGGCAGGGCCGCAAGAACTTCTTCATGTTCGGCGAGGTCTACTCCGCGGACACGTCGATCACCTCGCCGTACGTCACCCAGGGCCGACTCGACGCCACGCTCGACTTCCCCTTCCAGGAGGCCGCCCGGCAGTACGCCTCCCAGGGCGGCAGCGCACAGTCCCTCGCGAGGGTCTTCGGCGACGACTACAAGTACACGACCGACAAGGCCAACGCCTACGAGCAGGTCACCTTCCTCGGCAACCACGACATGGGCCGCATCGGGTACTTCCTGAACCAGGACAACCCCACGGCCGGCGACGCCGAACTGCTCGCCAAGGACAAGCTCGCCAACGAGCTGATGTTCCTCAGCCGCGGCAACCCCGTCGTCTACTACGGCGACGAACAGGGCTTCACCGGCGCCGGCGGCGACAAGGACGCCCGGCAGACGATGTTCGCGTCCAGGACGGCCGACTATCTGGACGACGACGAGATCGGCACCGACCGCACCCACGCGAGCGACGCGTACGACACCAGCGCCCCGCTGTACCGGCAGATCGCCGAACTGGCCAAGCTCCGCAAGGCCAACCCGGCGCTGACCGACGGCGTCCAGGAGGAGCGGTACGCGGCCGACGGGGCCGGCGTCTACGCCTTCTCCCGCACCGACGCGAAGACGGGCCAGGAGTACGTCGTCGCCTTCAACAACGCGGGCGAGGCCAAGTCGGCCTCCTTCGCGACCGGTTCGGCGAACATGGCCTTCCAGGGCGTCTACGGCGGCGCCCCGAGCGTGACCTCCGACGCGGACAGGAGGATCACCGTCACCGTCCCCGCCGGTTCGGCGATCGTCCTTAAGGCGGCCGACAAGCTCGCCGAGCCCGCCACGAAGCCGACGCTCACCCTCAAGGCCCCGGCCGCCGGCGCCACCGGCACCGTCGAGCTCACCGCCGACGTGCGGGGCGGACAGCTCAACCGGGTCGTCTTCGCGGCGCAGACCGGCAACGGCAAGTGGCGGACGCTGGGCACCGCCGACCACGCCCCCTACAAGGTCACCCAGACCATCGGCAAGGGCACCGCGGCCGGAACAGCCCTGCGCTACAAGGCGGTTGTCGTCGACTCGACGGGACGCACCGCGTCAGCGGCAGCGGAGTCCGTGACCGGCACCCCGCCCGCCGAGGAGACCCCCACCGCCTCCTCCCGCGACTACGCGGTCGTCCACTACAAGCGCACCGACGGCGACTACGCCGACTGGGGCCTGTACGCCTGGGGTGACCTCGCCGACGGCGAGTCCACCACCTGGCCGAACAGCCATCCCTTCGTCGGCCGGGACGCGTACGGCGCCTTCGCCTACGTCAAGCTGAAGCCCGGTGCCTCCAGTGTCGGCTTCCTCGTCATCGACAAGGACGGCGACAAGGACGTCTCCACCGACCGCACGATCGACGTCACCAGGACCGGCGAGGTGTGGATCGAGCAGGGCAAGGACGCCGTACGGACGGAACGCCCCGACTACCCGGCGCAGGACACGTCCAAGGCGGTCCTCCACTACCACCGCGCCGACGGCGACTACGCCGACTGGGGTCTGCACGTCTGGACGGGCGCCGCGAACCCCACCGACTGGTCGAAGCCGCTGGAGCCGGTGCGGACCGACGCCTACGGCGCGGTCTACGAGGTTCCCCTCAACGCCGGTGCCACCAGCCTCAGTTACATCATCCACAAGGGCGACGCGAAGGACCTGCCCACCGACCAGTCCCTGGACCTCACGGCGAACGGCCACGAGGTGTGGCTGCTGAACGGCCAGGAGAAGTACCTCCTCCCGCAGCCCGCCGGGTCCGCCGCCGCGCTCGACCTGACCACCTCCAAGGCGGTCTGGATCGACCGCGACACGGTCGCCTGGAAGGGCTCCGAGGCGGCCGCCTCCACCCAGCTGCTGTACTCCCACGACGGCTCGATCGCCGTTCACGGCGGCGCGCTGACCAGCGACGACGAGCGATGGCTGCGGCTCACCAAGACCACCCTCAGCGACGCCCAGAAGGCCAGGTTCCCGCATCTGAAGGACTACCCGGCCTGGTCCGTGGACCCACGTGACCGCGACCGCGTACGCGAAGCCCTCAGCGGGCAGCTCGTCGCCTCCCAACGGGCCGCGAACGGAGCCGTGCCGGCCGCGACCGGCGTCCAGATCGCGGGCGTGCTGGACGACCTGTACCCGGAGGCGACGAAGGCCGATCTCGGGCCGACGTTCAGCAAGGGACGCCCCACGCTCTCGGTCTGGGCGCCGACCGCGCAGTCGGTGAAGCTCGAACTCGACGGCTCCACGGTCGCCATGAAGCGCGACTCCACCACCGGCGTCTGGTCCGTCACCGGTCCGGGGTCCTGGAAGGGCAAGCCCTACCGGTATGTGGTCAAGGTCTGGGCGCCCAGTGCCGGGAAGGTCGTCACCAACAAGGTCACCGACCCCTACGCGGTCGCCCTGACCACCGACTCCGAGCGCAGCCTCGTCGTCGACCTGGACGACCGGTCCCTCGCCCCGCGCGGCTGGTCGACGTACACCAAGCCGAAGGCCGTGCCCCTCAAGGACGCCGAGATCCAGGAGCTGCACATCCGGGACTTCTCGGTGGCGGACGGGACCGTGCCCTCCGAGGACCAGGGCACCTACCTCGCCTTCACCGACAAGGGCAGCGACGGCTCGAAGCATCTGCGTGAGCTCGCGAAGTCGGGGACGAGCTACGTGCACCTTCTGCCCGCCTTCGACATCGCCACCGTTCCCGAACGCCGGGAGGACCGGGCGAGCACCGACTGCGACCTCGCCTCCTACCCGGCCGACTCCGACCGGCAGCAGGAGTGCGTCGCGAAGACCGCCGCGAAGGACGCCTACAACTGGGGCTACGACCCGTACCACTACACCGTCCCGGAGGGCTCGTACGCGACCGACCCGGACGGCACCGGCCGTACGGTCGAGTTCCGGAAGATGGTCAAGTCCCTCAACGACGACGGCCTGCGGGTCGTCATGGACGTCGTCTACAACCACACCGCGGCGAGCGGGCAGGCCGCCACGAGCGTGCTCGACCGGATCGTGCCCGGCTACTACCAGCGCCTCCTCGCCGACGGCTCGGTCGCCAACAGCACCTGCTGCGCCAACACCGCGACCGAGAACGCCATGATGGGCAAACTGGTCGTCGACTCCCTCGTCACCTGGGCCAGGGAGTACAAGGTCGACGGCTTCCGCTTCGACCTCATGGGCCACCACCCCAAGGCCAACATCCTGGCCGTGCGCAAGGCCCTCGACGCGCTCACCCTCAAGAAGGACGGCGTCGACGGCAAGAAGATCATTCTCTACGGCGAGGGCTGGAACTTCGGCGAGGTCGCCGACGACGCCCGCTTCGTGCAAGCCACCCAGAAGAACATGGCCGGGACCGGGATCGCGACCTTCTCCGACCGCGCGCGTGACGCCGTACGCGGCGGCGGACCCTTCGACGAGGACCCCGGCGTCCAGGGCTTCGCGTCCGGGCTGTACACGGACCCCAACACGTCCACGGCGAACGGGACCGAGGCACAGCAGAAGGCCCGCCTCCTCCACTACCAGGACCTCATCAAGGTGGGCCTGTCCGGCAACCTCAAGCAGTTCACCTTCACCGACACCGAAGGCAAGGAGGTCACCGGCGCCGAGGTCGACTACAACGGGCAGCCCGCCGGATACGCGGACGCGCCCGGTGACGCCCTCGCCTACGCCGACGCGCACGACAACGAGTCACTGTTCGACGCGCTGACGTACAAGCTGCCCGCGGGCACCAGCGCCTCCGACCGGGCCCGGATGCAGGTCCTCGCCCTGGCCACGGCCGCCCTCTCGCAGGGCCCGGCGCTCTCCCAGGCGGGCACCGACCTGCTGCGTTCCAAGTCCCTGGACCGCAACTCCTTCGACAGCGGCGACTGGTTCAACGCGATCCACTGGAACTGCAAGGACGGCAACGGCTTCGGCCGCGGACTGCCCATGGCGGTCGACAACGCCTCCAAGTGGCCGTACGCCAAGCCGCTGTTGGGCTCGGTGAAGGTCGGCTGTGCGCAGATCGAGGGGGCGTCGGCCGCGTACCGGGACCTGCTGAGGATCCGTATGACGCAGAAGGCGTTCTCGCTCGGCACGGCGGACCAGGTGCAGTCGCGGCTGTCCTTCCCGCTGTCCGGCAAGGACGAGACGCCCGGTGTGATCACGATGGAACTCGGTGACCTCGTCGTCGTCTTCAACGCGACACCGAAGGCACAGAGCCAGCGGGTCGACGCCCTGGCCGGAAGCACCTACCGGCTGCACCCCGTACAACGCGCAGGGGCGGACCCTACCGTCAAGGAGGCGTCCTACGAGAAGGAATCCGGTACGTTCGCCGTTCCGGCGCGAACCGTGGCTGTTTTCATCCACCATCCCTAGTTGAACGCATTACCTTGGTGGAGCAGACCCCGAACCCCGGTCTGCTCCACCGGTGCTGCCCGAGGGCTGACAGATGGAAACAAAAGGCAAGCTGACAGGCACGACCGTGCTGGTCGTGGACGACATGGAGGCCAGCCGGTACGCCATGGGCAGCGTGCTGAGCCGCGCCGGGCACCGGGTCGTACCGGTCGCCACCGGCCGCGAGGCCCTGGCCGAACTCGAGACCCGGCTGCTCAAGGGCACCCTGCCGGACGTGGCGCTGGTCGACGTCGGGCTGCCCGACATGAGCGGCTTCGACCTGTGCCGACTGTTCAAGGAACGCCCGCACACGGCCGGGATGCCCGTCGTGCACTTCTCGGCCGCGGCCTCGCCCCCGGCCGACTTCTGCCAGGGCCTGGACGGGGGCGTCGAGGCCTATCTGAAGGTCCCCGCCGAGCCCCTGGAGATCGAGGCGGTGGTCCGGGCCGCCGTCCGCAACGCCCAACTGCGGGCCGGCGACCGGGCGCTCGTACGACGGCTCACCCTGCTCTCCGAGACGATCGTCACCATCCAGTCGGCACGCACCCTCCAGGAACTGTCCGACGCGGCCGCCGAGGGCGTCTCGCGGCTCACCGGAACCCCGGCCGCGGTCTTCGTCCTCGACCAGGACGACCAGCTCTACCGCGGACTGTCCCGTGACCGGATCCCCGTCGCACTGCCCGACGAGGCCGCCGACCGGGCCGTCAGCGCTCTGCTGCGCCGCCTCACCCGGGGGCAGGCCGGAGTGCAGCTCACCACCGTGCCGGCGCCGCTGTGGCCCGCCGGGTTCTTCCGGCCCGGTGTCCAGCACGACGCCCGCCTCGCGCTCGTCGTCAGCCAGGACGGCCGGGCCCCGGTGTGCCTGGCCGCGCCCGCACGCGGGATGCGCAGGGTGGGACTGGAGGGCGAGGCCCTGCTGGCCCAGCTGGCGCAGGCCACCGCGCTGGCCGCCGAGCCGCTGCTCATGTACAAGGTCGAGCGGCATGTCGCCCTCACCCTCCAGCACAGCTTCCTGCCCCAGCCGCACAAGCTGCCCGAGCTGCCGGGCATCGACGTGGTGGTCCGCTACGTCCCCGCCTCCCGGCAGACCGAGATCGGCGGCGACTTCTACGCCGCGCTACGCGTGGACGAGGGCGTGCTGACCGCGGTCGGCGATGTCGTCGGGCACTCGCTGGACGCGGCGACCGTCATGGTCGAACTCCGGCACGCGCTGCGCGCCTACGCCGTCGACGAGAGCGATCCGGCCGTGCTCGCCGAGCGCCTCGACCGGACTCTGCGCCGCTACCACCCCGACACCACGGCCACCGTCTGCCTGGCCCTGATCGACCCGGACACCGGACGCACCCGGATCGCCAACGCCGGTCACATCCCGCCGCTGATCGTCCGCGACAACGGCACCGCCGACTACGCCGAGGCGGCCGGCCCGCTGCTCGGGGTCGGCCTGCCCCACCCGCCGGCCACCGAGCTGTTCCTCGAACCCACCGACCGGCTCCTCATGGTCACCGACGGCCTCATCGAGACCCGGGGCACCGACCTCACGGCCTCCCTGGAACACCTGCGCGCGGCCTCCTCGGGCGCCCTGCCTGGACTGGACGCGCTGTGCGACACCCTCCTGGACACCTTCGGCCACGACCGGGAGGACGACATCGCCATGCTGGCACTGCGGCTAGGGTGACCTGTGCCGTCATAGAACAGGAGTGCCCATGCCGCAGATCACCGTCGAACGCTCCCCGTACCTCGACCATGTCGACTGGGAGGAGTTCGCCCTGGCGCTGCACCCGGTCGTCGTCGAGACGGCGGCCGCGAAGCTCGAAGCGTGCAAGACCCGGGTGCTGCGCACCGAGGACGAGGCGGTCGGCGGCGAGAAGGAGGACCACGCGATCGTGAACGTCACGATCGCCCTGCTCGCCGGACGGTCCGAGGAGACCAAGGCGAAGCTCACCGAGGCCGTCCTGGAACTGCTGCGCAAGCACGTCGGCCCCGCGGACGGTCTCACCGTGCACCTCTCCGCCGAGGTGCGCGACCTGGACGCCTCCTACACCAAGGCCGTGCTCTAGGAGGCCAGCGTGATCAGCCGGGCGGCGAGGTCGGTGAACGGGCCGTCGTGCGGCTCGTCCTTGAGCATGTGCCGCAGCAGCGCGGTCATCTCCTCGTCGTAGGCCGCGCTCACCGCGGCCAGCGCGGCGAAGTCGTGCACGAGCTGGATCTCCAGCTCGGCACGCGGGATACGGCGGCCGTCCAGCCAGATCAGGGCCGTCGACTCGACGAGCGAGATCCAGGAGCGGATGAGCAGTTCCAGGCGCGCGGGCGGGTCCGTCACCCGCAGATGCGACAGGATCTGCTCGTAGGCCACCTGCCGTACGGAGTCGATGAGCGCGTTCGTCGCCGACGAGCCCACGGCGGGCCCGCCGCGCATCAATGCCGAGAAGCCCGGCCCGTGTTCGTCCACGAAGTCGAAGAACCGGCGCATCACCCGCAGCAGCCGGCCGCCCAGCGAACCCTGGTGCGGCTCCTCGAAGCGGCTCGCGAGATCCTCCGCAGCCCGCTTCAACGCGGCCTCGTACAGGCTGAGTTTGCCGGGGAAGTAGTGGTAGACCAGCGGTCGCGAGATACCGGCCGCCGACGCTATCTCGTCGATGGAGACCTCGTCGGGCGAGCGGCGGGCGAACAGTTCGAGGGCGACGCCGATCAACTGCTGACGCCGTTCCTCGACTCCCATTCTTCGACGGACCCCGGTTGTCATACGAACACCTTACCGATCGAATCCGGCCCGGAACGGTCCCGTCCGGCCAGCGGTGTTCACACGTCCGGCACCGGCCGCTACCGGAGCCCGCTGACCGCCCGCCCGTCCTCCAGGGTCCCCTTCAGCTCGGCCCGGCCCCCCTGCTCGGCCTTCACCGCCAGCAGGTTGCCCCGGGCGGAACCCGTCACCCCGCCCGTCGCGCTGATCGACGACGTCCCCCGGCTCCCCGCCGCCAGCAGGTACCAGGACCCGGTCCCCGACTTCCACAGCACCCCGGCCAGCACCTGCGGGTCCTTCGCCCCGCACGCCGGCACGTTCTCGGCCTTCGCCGCGACCGCCCCGTACGTCGAGCCGGGCGTGTGGAACTGGGCCAGCACCCGCTCCCCGCCGCCCTGCCAGGTCTCGGCACGGGTGCACACCCAGTCGGCCGCCCCGCCCGTGTCGGGCAGCGGCTGCGACGCGTAGGCCCAGGCGTTCACACTGCGCACGCCCGAGGAGCGCATCGCACCGAGCGAGCAGGCGTACGGCGCCCAGGCGCGCAGCGCCCCCGCTCCGGAGGCGTCCTTCACGGACCCGGGACGGCCGGTGGTGAGGCGGGCCGGGACCAGTTCGCCCAGGTCGGTCAGCAGCCGGGTTCCGGAGGCGTCCGTCAGCTGGAGCACGTTCCAGGAGGTGCAGGCGCCGCTCTGCGCGGGGCCCGCCATCGGCGCGGTGGCGCCGCCGGTCAGCGTGAGGTCCATGGCGCCGGCACTCGGCTTCAGCAGGTCCCGCTCGGCGGCCTTCGTCACCCAAGGAGCCGTCAGATAGCGGATGTTGCCGTCGGCCCGGCCCAGCACGACCGCGCCCGCCTCGGCCCGGTCCGCGCCGTCGACCCGGGCGAAGTCGAGAGCCGCGCCCTTGGTGCCGTCCCGCGGCTCGGCGTAGCGGACGATGCGCAGACCGTCGTAGAGGAGCACCACGCGCGCGTTGTCGACGATCCCGGCGTACAGGAGCTGCGGCGGGCCGGAGGGGCCGCCCGAGGGGGTGCCGGGGGTCGCGGAGACCTGGACGCTCTCGCCGGGGCGGGCCCAGACGGCGAGCGCGCGGCGCAGCAGGGCGCTGTCGCCGGTCAGGCCGCCGCGCGCGGGCCACACGGAGAAGTCGGTGCGCGCCGAGGACTCCCACGCGGCGGCCGGGACCTTGAGCAGCAGGGCCGGGTTCAGGGCGGCCTGGGTGGCGGGGTTCTGCGCGTAGGGGGGCGCGGCGGCACCGTCGGGGCCCCAGCCGTCGCCGGGCATGCCGAACAGCGCCCCGCACACGGCGACGGCCGCCGCGGCGGCGAGCGCCGCCTTCATGTGCTGCCTGCGCCGCATCAGGTCGGTGGGGCGGGCCTGGAGCGAACAGGGATCGAACTCGGGGGAGTCGAGGAGGGCGTACGCGTCCTCGGTGCCGGCGGCCTCGTCGAGCGCCGCGTCCACGTCGGCCACGCCCGCCGCCGTCAGCAGCTCGCGTACGTCACCGTCGGGAAGCTTCTCCAGGCCGCGCAGGACCCAGGCGGCGCGGGCCGGTCCGGACATGGCCGACAGCCGCTGGTCCAGGGCGAGTTCGTCGGCTCCGCCGGAGCGCGGGAAGAGCCTGAGGCCCCACACCTGGGGGAGCAGCGGCGGGAGCTGGGAGCGCTTGGGCCACGCCCGGCGCTTGAGCGGCAGGCCGGCCTCCAGCGCCGTACGCACCACCTGGAGGCGGACGAAGGCGTAGCCGGGGTCGCCCTCGCGGCCGGCCGACTGGGCCGGGATCACGGGCGTCGCCGTGCGGCCCCGCGGCAGGGCGCGCTGGGTGAGGGCGTGCGCGGTCAGGACCCGCCGGCCACGGCCGAGGCCCGGCGGCAGTACCAGATAGGCGATCCTTGCCAGCCGGGGGTAGTGCTCGACGAGCGCGGCCTCGGCCTGCTCGACATCGACGACGGGGTCGGCGGCGGAGCCGGAACCGGGTGCGGGGCGCGGGGCGACATCCTGTGACTGCACGTTCAGCAGAACGAGCGAATCGTCCGTTGGTCACCCCCGCCCAGGTGAATCAGCTCTCCGGTTCGACCAGGGCGCGCGCGTAGTTGGCCATCGACCGCTGGTAGCGCGGCAGATGGGGGGCGAGCGCGCCCAGGACCAGGGACAGTCCCTCGCGGTCGCGGCCGAGGCTGGACAGGCACAGCGCGAGTGTGGCCCGTACGGCGTCGTCCAACTCGTCGGACGGGGCGTCCAGTTCGGGAGTGAGCAGCTTGACGCCCTCCTCCGCCTGCCCGATGTTCCGCAGGGAGCTCGACAGTTGGATCTTGGCGCGCCGCCCCTTGTACCCGCGCAGCCCCTTCGCGAGTGCCTCCCGGTACAGCGGGGCCGCCTTGTCCGAGTGCCCCGTCGAGTCCCAGGCGCAGGCCCGCTCGAAGGGGCCGTCCGGGCTGTCGTCCGGCAGCTCGGCCACAAGGGCGTCGATCACGGCCCGGAACTCGGCCGCCCGCTCCTCGGGATACTCGTCGAAGGTGTCCCACGCGGCGGTCACTCGCTTTTCCCAGTCCTCGTTCACCGGCACACTTTCGCACAGCCGTACCCGTGACGACACGAGGATTTGAGTGTCCCGCGCTCCACAGCCGTATGGGGGGAGACGGACCCCCGCCGGGGCCCGTCCGACGTGACCCCCGTGACCGGAGGAACAGATGAGGTTGACCCGACCGATGCTCGCGCTGACCGGCGCGGCCGCGGTGCTGGCGCTGGCGGGCTGCGGATCCGGCGGTGACGCGAAGGCCGTCGCCGCGGTGCCGTCCGCGGCCACCGGGAGCCTGGAACACCTGGCCGCCGAGGTGAAGTGCACGCCCAACATCCAGATCGACGCCGACGAACTGCGCCAGGCCGTCTGCAAGAAGTCCAAGGACGCCGACGGCAAGTTCATCCTCGCCACCTTCGCCACCGACCGCGGCCAGCGCGAGTGGATCAACGGTGCCAAGGACTACGGCGGTCACTTCCTGGTCGGCCGCAAGTGGGTCGCCGTCGGTGACACCACCAAGACGGTGACGGTGCTGCGCAAGACGCTCGGCGGGGACATCGAGGAGGGCACGGACCACTCGAAGATGGGTGCCACGCACTCGGCCCACTGAGGACGCGCACACGCGAAAGCCGGCGGTGAGAGATTCTCACCGCCGGCTTTCTCAGTGCGTCACTGGCAGTTCTTGCCGGTGTTGATGCAGTTGACCATCTTGTTCATCGTGTTCTGGGAGAAGAAGTTGATGAAGTCGTTGTGGTCGGTGATCGGCTTGTGCAGGTTCTCCGGGAAGGTGTCCACCGCGTAGGGGTTGACCACCGTGCCGTTCTGCAGCTTCGGGGCCGGGACGTTGTACACGAGCCGGACCTGGAGCTGGGGGATCGCCTTGAAGCCGTTGGCGCAGGAGCCGTCCGCCGCGGCGAAGGCCACGTGCGTGCGGTGGTTGGCGCTGTCGATGTTCTGACCGTCCCAGCAGCTCTGGAAGTTGGTCGTGCGCACCACCTGGCTGCCCTGCGGGCAGATCGGGTACTTGTCGTGCAGCTGCACCTTGTTCTCGAAGCCGGTGCAGGACCAGTTCACGTTGGCGTTGGCGTTGCCGTTGACGAAGGCCTTGGCGTCACCGGTGATGATGCGCAGGGCGGTCGGCATCGCGACGACGTTGCCCTTCTTGTTGCCGACGAACTTGATCTGCGCCTGGGAGGCCTGAAGGATCTTGCCGACGTTGCCTTCCTTGCCACCGCCGTCCTTGTTCTGGTCGAAGTCCTGCGTGCCGTTCTGCAGGCGCAGCACCGGCCAGAAGTACGAGGACTTGTCGCCCTGGTTCTGGCAGGTGCTCTGGGCCGCCGCCAGTTCCTGGTCGCTCGCGAAGGCGTCGTTGCTCTGGTTGCCGACGTAGTCGTGCAGGTGGTGGGCGCCGTTGGCGACACCGGGAGCCACGATCACGTTGTCCGTGTTGTGGTTCTTGTTCGCGTTGGTGCCGCACTTGGTGGTGAAGCTGCCCCGCGAGCCCGAGTTGCCGTTGGCCGGGAGGCCGTTGGCGCCCACGCCGAGCTGGGCGTTGCCCTGGACCTTGGTGATGTCCACGAAGTCGGCCGCGACCGGGCCGTTGCCGCCCTGTCCGCCGTTGCCCTGCTGCTGGCCGCCGTTCTGCTGACCACCGTTCTGCTGGCCGCCGTTGTTCTGCTGGCCGCCGTTCTGCTGCTGGCCGCCATTTTGCTGCTGGCCGCCGTTCTGCTGTTGACCACCGTTCTGCTGGCCACCGCCGGCGTTGGTCTGCGGGGCCGCGGCCTGCGTCGTGCAGGCCGCCAACTGGCTGAGCGAGGTGTTGAACTGACCACCGACCCGCTGGATGTCGATGCGGATCCGGTCGATCGTGGCCGCCCGCTTCTCCTTCAGGGGACCGACGATGGCGTTCTGGACGAAGCCCGAGTCACCCGCCTGGGCCTGCCGCGTCGAGGCGAGCCGGGCGTAGGCCTCGGTGATCTGCTTGTCCAGGTTGGCCAGCTCCGTGGCCACCCCCTGACGCGCGTTCTGAGGCACGTTCGTCAGCTTCTGACCGACGTCGGGGCACGAGATGGTCGCGACCTGCGCGGCGGCGGCCTTGGTCTGGTTCTGGGACCAGCCGTTGTTGTTCGACTCGTGCGCCGAAGCGTAGAAGTTCGCCCAGATCAGCCCGCCCCCACCGAGCGCTAGGGCCGCCGACGCGGCTATGGCCTTCGTGGCCATCGACGAGCGGCGTTTACGTGTATTGCGTCCCATGGAACTCCTCTGACTTCCTTTTCCGGGCCATCGAGGCGCCCGACAGGAGTGAAGCGGCGCCCTCCCATACGCAGGGCGCCCCACGGGTGTTCAGCCGTCCCACAAACAAATCAGAGGTTTACCGGGAACCGGGGCGACAACAGCCGCCTGAACAGCAGGAGTTACAGAGAATGAGGATCTGATCACCGGCCCCGGTCCAGGAACGCGAGCACCGCCAGAACGCGGCGATTGTCATCGTCCGACACCTCAAGACCCAGTTTGGCGAAGATGTTGGCGGTGTGCTTGGCGATGGCCCGTTCCGTGACCACGAGCTTGGCTGCGATCGCCGCGTTCGAACGCCCCTGCGCCATCAGCTCCAGCACCTCCCGCTCGCGGGGCGTGATCCGGGCGAGCGGCTGGTCGTCGGCCGCCCTCCGGGCCAGCAGCTGCTGGATCACCTGCGGATCCATCGCCGTACCGCCCGCCGCGACCCGCCGTACGGCGTCCACGAACTGCTCGGCGTCGAACACCCGGTCCTTGAGGAGATACCCCACCCCGCCGCTGCCGTCGGCCAGCAGCTCGCGGGCGTACAGCTGCTCCACGTGCTGCGAGAGCACCAGCACCGGCAGCCCGGGTCTGTCCCGCCGGGCGTTCAGCGCGCACTGGAGCCCCTCGTCGGTGTGCGTCGGCGGCAGCCGTACGTCGACCACCGCGACGTCCGGTTCCAGCTCGGCCAGCGCGCGGGTCAGCTCGGGACCGCTCTCGACGGCCGCGGCGATCTCGAAGCCGTGTGCCTCCAGGAGTCGTACGAGACCGTCGCGCAGCAGGAAGAGGTCTTCGGCCAGGACTACACGCAAGGGATCTCCATGGTGACCATGGTGGGGCCGCCCGCGGGTGAGCTGACGGCCAGGACGCCGTCGAATGTACCCAGCCGCCGCTCGACTCCGGCCAGGCCCGAACCGGCCCCGATCACCGCGCCGCCCCGGCCGTTGTCGGTGACGGTGATCCGCAGCATCCCCTCGCTGTGGTGAAGGTCGATCCAGATCCGGTCGGCGCCCGAGTGCTTGACCGCGTTGGTGAGCGCCTCGCTGACGGCGAAGTAGGCGGCGGACTCCACGGGAGCGTCCGCCCGGCCCGGCAGGTCCACGATCACCTCGGTCGGGACCGGCATCCTGAGCGCCAACGCCCTTACCGCGTCGCCCAGTCCGCGCTCGGCCAGGACCGGCGGGTGGATGCCGCGCACCAGGTCGCGCAGTTCGGTGAGCGCGTCCGCGGAGGACTGGCGGGCCTGCGCGAGGAGCCGCTTGGCCTGCGCGGGGTCCTTGTCGAGGAGCATCTCGATGGTGCCGAGATCCATGCCCATGGCGACCAGACGTGCCTGCGCCCCGTCGTGCAGGTCCCTCTCGATGCGCCGCAGTTCGGCCGCGGAGGTGTCCACGGCGTCCCGCCGGGTCTCGGTGAGGACGCGGACCCGTTCGGCCAACTCGCCCTGTCCGGCGCCGAGTACGGCCCGGGTGAGCCGGAAGTGGAGGGTCAGCAGACGGGGCGCGAGCGGGGCGAGGGCCAGCAGGGCGACGCCCAGGGCGCCGGCGGCGAGCGCGGAGGTCTGGTCGGCGACGCGCACGAAGCCGTACCAGTAGCCGCCCGACGCGGCGAGCGGCCGCCACAGTCCGGCCGCGACCGCCAGCCCCTCCAGCGGGTAGAGGACGAACACCGCCGGCAGCAGGGCGGTCACGAACCCCGCGGTCATGTCCACCGGCAGCCACCGCAGATCCCGCCAGGTCGCCGGGTCGCGCAGGAGCCCGAAGGTGCGCGTCCAGGGATTGGGGTCCTTCGGCGCCGGCCGGTACGCCGAGGGGATGCGCACCCCGCCCCACTCGGCCGCCAGGACCCGCCGCCAGTCCGCGAGGGCCCGCACCCCGGTCAGCACCCACGGGGTCGTGACCAGCCCGACGCCGATCGGCACGAGCGCGATCGACACCACGGCCAGCGTGAAACCGAGCACCGCCCCCGGCAGCGTCACCAGCGCCAGCCCGAACCCCCGTAGGGCCGCGAGACCCATGGCCCGCACCCTCGTACTCCAGCTGCCGTTCCCCGTCCGCATGGTCATACAGTCAGTCTCGTCCAGCGGGGCGGCGCGGGGCACTGGGTCTGTCCGCCCGCTCGGGGGTGGTGCCGGATACACCCTGTGCCGCGCTCACACCGTGAATCGCGCCACAGCACCACCAGGTAACACGGGGTTCACATTCGAGCAATGACCGGGAAATCGCCTGTTGACAGGCTCGCGGGCGTCAACAAGTGGCGGCGTTTCAGTGCCGCAGCGCCGCAGCACCCGCAGTGCGTAGACACATCCCCCGAAGGAAGTGGCCCGTGACCTTCAAGGCTGAGTACATCTGGATCGACGGCACCCAGCCGACCGCCAAGCTCCGTTCCAAGACGAAGATCCTGGCGGACGACGCCAAGGGCGCGGAGCTTCCGATCTGGGGCTTCGACGGGTCCTCCACGAACCAGGCCGAGGGCCACTCCTCGGACCGTGTCCTCAAGCCGGTCTTCTCCTGCCCCGACCCGATCCGCGGCGGCGACGACATCCTCGTCCTGTGCGAGGTCCTCAACATCGACATGACGCCGCACGAGTCCAACACCCGTGCCGCGCTCACCGAGGTCGCCGAGAAGTTCGCCGCCCAGGAGCCGATCTTCGGCATCGAGCAGGAGTACACGTTCTTCAAGGACGGCTACCCCCTCGGCTTCCCCAAGGGCGGCTTCCCGGCCCCGCAGGGCGGCTACTACTGCGGCGTCGGCGCCGACGAGATCTTCGGCCGTGACATCGTCGAGGCCCACCTGGAGAACTGCCTCAAGGCCGGTCTCGCCATCTCCGGCATCAACGCCGAGGTCATGCCCGGCCAGTGGGAGTTCCAGGTCGGCCCGGTCTCCCCGCTGGAGGTCTCCGACCACCTGTGGGTGGCCCGCTGGCTGCTCTACCGCACCGCCGAGGACTTCGGCGTCGCCGCGACCCTGGACCCGAAGCCGGTGAAGGGCGACTGGAACGGCGCGGGCGCGCACACCAACTTCTCCACCAAGGCGATGCGCGAGACCTACGAGGCGATCATCACCGCGGCCGAGTCGCTCGGTGAGGGCTCCAAGCCGCTCGACCACGTCAAGAACTACGGCGCCGGCATCGACGACCGCCTGACCGGCCTGCACGAGACCGCCCCGTGGAACGAGTACTCCTACGGCGTCTCCAACCGCGGTGCCTCGGTCCGTATCCCGTGGCAGGTCGAGAAGGACGGCAAGGGCTACATCGAGGACCGCCGCCCGAACGCCAACGTCGACCCGTACGTCGTGACGCGGCTGATCGTCGACACCTGCTGCTCCGCGCTGGAGAAGGCCGGCCAGGTCTGATCCCCGCTGCTGCACCCCGAGGGGCGTCCACCGGCCACGGTGGGCGCCCCTCGGCGCGTCGCGCCGCACAGGTGCCACGCCAATTTCACGCCAAGGAATTGTCCGAGCAGTGAGAGGAGGCTCCTGTTGTCGGCCGACGTCTGGTTCAATGAGCTCATGGCCAGCTACCGGAAGTGCAGCGCGACGGGTCGCCATGACCTCGAGCCCTTCTGGCCTTCCCGTCAGCACCATGACTTCGACCGGGTGTGTTGCCGCGCGACGAACGCGCCGGCCCTCTAAAGCCGTACATCCCGGCCTTCGGCCAGCGCGCAGACGTACGTCCTCCGACGATCCTCTCGCGCGAAAGAGCTGACCTCATGGCGACCACTCGTACCCTCTCCACCGCCACCCTCCCCACCCCGTCCGAGAACGGCGCACGGCACCGGCTCCGAGCCGTCGGCCCGGACGAGGTCCCACAGGTGGCGGAGTTCCTTCCGCCGGGCGCCACCTGGCTGCCCGCTCCCCAGCACACCCTTCCCACCCTGCCGGGCCAGCCCCCGATGATCGGCTACCTGGTGCTCGTCCCGGCCGACCAGCACCAGCCCTTCCGGCCGGAACCGACGGTCACGGACGCCGACGCGCCCCTCGTGCGGATCGACACCGTGCAGCGCACCGCCGAGGTGAACGGCCGCGAACTCGACCTCACCTACCTGGAGTTCGAGCTCCTCGCCCACCTCGTCCAGAACCCCCACCGGGTGCATACCCGCGACCAGCTGGTCACCACGGTCTGGGGATACGGCCACGTGGGCGACGGCCGTACCGTCGACGTCCACATCGCCCGGCTGCGCCGCAAGCTGGGCGCGGACTTCCGGGGCGCGATCCAGACCGTGCGGCGGGTCGGCTACAAGTACACCCCGCCGACCGGCGACTGACCCTCTGCCCACGGCAGATCCGGGTTCCCCCGCGCCGCGCCGGCGGGCACAGTCACCGGCATGAGACTTCTTCTGCTGGGTGGTACGGAGTTCGTCGGCCGGGCCGTCGCCGAGGCGGCCCTGGCGCACGGCTGGGACGTGACCGTCTTCCACCGGGGACGGCACGCGCCCGTGGCCGGGGTGCGGTCGCTGCACGGCGACCGCACCGCGCCCGACGGCCTCACCGCCCTGGCCGACGGGGGCCCCTGGGACCTGGTCGTGGACACCTGGTCGGCGGCGCCCCGGGCGGTCAGGGACGCGGCGCGGCTGCTGCGGGACCGCGCCGACCGGTACACGTACGTGTCGAGCTGCTCGGTGTACACCTGGCCGCAGCCGGCCGGATACACCGAGGAGGCTCCCGTGGTCGAGGGAGCCTCAGCCGACGCGGACGCGACCGACTACGCCCGGGACAAACGCGGCGGCGAACTGGCCGTCCTGGACGCCTTCGGCACGGACCGCTCCCTCCTCGTCCGGGCCGGGCTGATCCTCGGCCCGTACGAGAACATCGGCCGCCTGCCGTGGTGGCTGGGCCGCATCGCCCGCGGCGGCCGGGTCCTCGCCCCGGGACCACGGGACCTTCCCCTGCAGTACGTCGACGTCCGCGACCTGGCCCAGTGGACGCTGAGCGCTGCCGCGGCGGGGCTGAACGGCTCCTACAACCTGGTGAGCCCGCGCGGCCACACCACCATGGCCGAACTCCTCGACGCCTGCGTGACCGTGACCGGCTCGACGGCCGAGCTGTGCTGGACCGACCCGGACACCGTCCTCGCCGCGGGCGTCGCCCCGTGGACCGGCCTGCCGGTGTGGGTCCCGCCGGACACCGACCTGCACACCTCCCTGCACGAGGGGGACACCTCCCGGGCCGCCGCCGCGGGCCTGCGCTGCCGCCCGGTCACCGAGACGGTGGCCGACACCTGGAGCTGGCTGGGGGAGATCGGCGGGGTGGCACCACAGCGCCCGGACCGCCCGGTGCTGGGCATCGACGAGGAGACAGAGGCGAAGGCGCTGGCGGCGGCGGGGCGCGGCTGAGAAGCGGGGGCTGGGGCGGGCGCCGGGCGGAGCGCCGGGGCTGGGAGGCGGGCTGGGCGCGGGCGCGGGAGCCGGGGCCGGGCCGGTAGCGGGCGCCGGGCCGGGAGCCGGGGCCGGGCCGGTAGGCGGGCCGGTAGCCGGCTGGGAGCGGGCGCCGGGCGGGGCGCCGGGCAGGGAGTGGGCACCGGGAGCCGGAGCCGGAGCCGGAGCCGGGCAGGTAGGCGGGCCGGGAGTGGGCGGTGGGCGGGGCGCCGGGTCAGGAGCCGGGCGGGGCACCGAGCCGGGAGCCGGGCCGGAAGAGACCCGGGGAGCCGCCCCGGTCTACGAGGCGGGTGGAGCCCGCCTGGATCACGACTGGCTCGGCGTTCAGGAGGCCGCCGCCGGTTTCCCCGCCGCCAGGCCGGTCACCCGTTCCCGCCCCCCCGCCCTGGACGCACTGCGCACCCTGCAAACGCCGGTCCTGCTGCTCGTGGCCGCGAGCAGCAGGACCCATGACGCCTACGAGGTGGCGGCCCGGGCGGGCGGACTGCCGCCGCGGGCGGAGACCGGCGTGGTCCACGGTGTCTCCCACCACGCGCTGCCGCAGTCCGCACCTCCCGAACTCGCCTGCCGCCTCAGCGAGTTCCTAGGAGAAGGGCGCGAACAGCCTCACCCCACCTTCTCGATCACGGCCCGGCGGATGAGGAACTTGCCGGGCTCCCGTACCTGTTCGAAGGCCGCGTTGTTGAGCAGCACACAGCTGCCGGAGACCGAAGTGACCTTCACCGTGGTGGACTTGTTGTTGTCCAGATTGGTGACCTTCAACGTCGTACCGGCCGGGAACTGGTTGCTGGACGCGGCAGGCGCACCGGCCTCGCCGGACAGCGTGACGGTCGAGCCCTTGCACACCTGCTGCCCGGAGACGGCGTTCCCGGGGGCGGCGTTCCCCGTCGAGGGGGCCTGGGAGACGGCGGGTGCCGACGGGGGCGCGGCCTGCGAGGGCTGTCCCGCGGCGGCCTGGGAGCCCTGAGCCGACTCCCCGACCACACAACCGGACGCCTTCTGCTGCACCTTGATCTGCGCGATCACCGCTTCCCGGTTGGCGATCCGGGCCGCCGACTGCGCGTCGGGTTCGGCCCGTTGCCCCTCGATGAACCGCTGGTTGTTGCCGAGCGCGGTGGCGAGACCCTGGCAGACCGTCGACTGTGCCGCCGTCTGCGGACTCTGCGAGGCGTTTGAGGTGCCGGCCATCACGAAGGCCCCACCACCCGCCACCGCCGCCGCGCTCACCAGCAGCGCGACCTTCTTCTTCGTACCGAGCGTTCTCCTGCGCGACATTCGCGCCTCCTGAGAAGTAGGGAAGCGTACGCCGCTATGTACGAGATACCGAACGGATGTGCTCAACTCTTCTTCAAGACATCCCGTACGGCGTCTTCCGTGCGGGCCACCACCGCCGAGCCGTCGTCCGCCGTGATGATCGGACGCTGGATGAGTTTGGGGTGGGAGGCGAGCGCGGCGATCCAGCGGTCGCGCGAACTGTCGTCCCGGGCCCACTCCTTGAGGCCGAGCTCCTTGGCGGCGGCCTCCTGGGTGCGGGTGATGTCCCACGGTTCGAGGCCGAGCCGGTCGAGCACCTCGCGGATCTCGTCCTCGCTCGGGACGTCCTCCAGATAGCGGCGGACGGTGTACTCGGCCCCCTCCGCGTCGAGCAGGCTCATCGCGCTGCGGCACTTCGAACAGGCCGGGTTGATCCAGATCTCCATGGCACCCACGGTACGCGAAAACCCGTCTTCCACCTGCGTCACAGCACCCCCGAAAGCCCTTGTGGCCAGGGGCTTTTGTCAGTGCCGGGCGGTAGAATAAAACCAGTGTTCGAGGGCGTCGCCGGAGCCCCCGGCCGTCGTCCTTACCGCGACAGGAGGATGCCTGTGCCCGCTGCCGCACTGAAGCCGAAGCCGTTCCCGACCCAGTCCACCGCGAAGCACCCCGTGCTGCTCGACCTGCCGTACACCCCCGTGGAGAAGCGCCCGTTGCCGCCGGGCCGCCCCCGCGAGTGGTATGTCACCCACAACCGCCGTCTCAAGGCGATGCGGCTCGCGATCGCCCTGCTCGACTCCGGCGTCTACGTGCCGAACCAGGCGCGCAACGAGACGATCCGGGACGCGGCGGAGATGATCGGCGTCCACCCACCGTCGGACACGACGTGCCACATGGTGCGGGCGTTGATGCGCTACTCGCGGTAGGCCGTGGCGCCGGGTGCCCTCCTGTTCCACGGGGCGCCCGGCGTTCCGGTCAGCCCGCGGGTTCGGCCAGTTCCTTCTCCAGCGGCGTCCGGAACCGGGGCCGCACCCGTGTCGCCCCCACCCACTCCCGCAACCGGGCGGCCTCCACCGCGATGGCCGCTTCCGCCTCGCGCCCCACGCCCTCGGTGTCCAGCAACCGCCAGACGATCTCCCCGTCGGGCCGCTGACCCCAACCGCCCACCACCCGCCCGTTCCACCACACCGTCGGTCCCACGTTGCCGCTGCGGTCGAACAGGGCGGGCCGCAGGGCGGGCGCCAGATACCAGTCCCGCTGCTGCCAGCCCATCGCCGTCGGATCGAGTCCGGGAAGCAGCGCGGCCCAGGGCTCCGCGGGCTCCGGGACCGGACCGTCGTCGCCGTCCACGACGTGGGCCGGACCCTCGTCGACGGTCACCGGCACCGCGCGGATCGCCGTGAGAGCACGGCGCACCTCGGTCACCTTCCAGCCCGTCCACCACTTCAGGTCCGCCTCCGTGGCCGGCCCGCACACCGCCAGCCAGCGCCGCAGCAACTCCGCCTGGGCCCCGGCCACATCGAGCTCGGGATGCGGCGGCGCCACCGCCCAGCGGAACTGCGAGGACATCCAGGTGCCGAGCGGCCGCCCGCGCACCACCTTGCCCTCCACGCCGAGCACCCTCAGCAGACGGCTCACGACGGTGTGGACGCCCTCGTAGCTCTTCCCGGCCGCGTACACGAACTGCTCCCGCAGTCGCGGCTCGTCCTCGGTGAGCTCCGACGCCGTGGCCTGCCCACGCCGGGCGAGCGCGGCCAGCGCCGACTCCTCGACCTCCTTCAGCCAGGTCGCGTCGGGGGCACCCGCCTTCGCCATGTCCTTGATGAGCGCGGCCCGCTCCCGCGCGGCGACCGTGAGACCGGTCGAGGCGTGCACGACGGCGGTGAGCTCGGTCGGGAACGCGAACACGGTGTGCCGCATGCCGTGCATCCGCACCAGGGACCGGTCCTCGTACAACGCCCGCTCGGTCTCGGCGACGGTCCGACCCGGGTCCACGAGCCGCGCGCCGACCGCCAGGTACACGGTCGCGGGGTCGGATCCGTGCAGCGCGACCAGCGCGTCGGCCACCTCCTCGGGACTCCCCACGCGGGCACTGCCCGCCAGCTGATGCCGCAACGCCAGCCGAGCCCGCCGCTCGTCCACCCCGATGTACCGCTCCCCAGCACCCATGGGCCCATCTTGACGCAGGCCACTGACAACGCGCCCCAGAGAGGCGCGGGGCTGTACTGGATGTGCGGCTACCTCCGCCCGGGCGCGACCGGCCACGACGGCACCGCAGACGAACGGCGACACATCGCCGCACTCCGACGGAGCGCATGTCACCCGATTGCCGTACCCGGCATGCGCACCGTCCCCCTCCGGCCCTTCACTGCGAAGAGGAGGTGAAGGACACCGGCGACCAGGAGGCGAGCGTGACGCAGAGACCCGGCACATGAACATCCCCGGCACTCCACAGGACCGCGGTCGCGCGGCCCGCAAACGCGTCCCCCGCTCCGCCCACGCCGGCTGGATCCCCTCCGCCGACCGCCCCGACCCCGTGGCCGTGCTGGAACGCCAGGGCCGCGACCGCCTCACGGAACTGCTGCCGATCCGGTACGGCAGGATGTCGTCCTCCCCCTTCGCCTTCCTGCGCGGCGCGGCCGCCGTGATGGCCGCCGACCTCGCCGCCCAGCCCCACACCGGCCTCACCGTGCAGCTCTGCGGCGATGCCCATCTGCTCAACTTCGGTCTGTACGCCTCTCCGGAACGCTCCCTCCTCTTCGGCCTCAACGACTTCGACGAGACCTTCCCCGGCCCCTTCGAGTGGGACGTCAAACGGCTCGCCGCGAGCGTCGCCGTCGCCGCCCGCGAGAACGGGCACAGCGAGGACAAGGCCCACCGGGCGGCCGGGGAGTCGGTCACCGCGTACCGCACGGCCATGCGCCGGCTGGCCCGCATGGGTGAGCTGGAGGTCTGGCACTCGGGCGTCGACGCCGACAGCCTGCTGCCCCTCGTCCGCTCCGGCCGCCGTCGCCGGCGCGTGGAGTCCAGCCTCACCCGCGCCCGCCGCCGCACCAGCCTCCACGCCCTCGGCAAGCTCACGGAGGTCGTCGACGGCCGCCGCCGCATCATTCACGACCCGCCGCTCCTCGAACCGGCCGGCGGCCCCGACCTGGCCGGCCTGCGCAAGATCTTCAGCGACTACCGCTCCACGCTCTCCGACGAACGCCGGCTGCTCCTGGACCGCTACCGCTTCGTCGACGCGGCCCGCAAGGTCGTCGGCGTCGGAAGCGTCGGCATGCGCTGCTTCATCGTGCTGCTGGCCGGCCGGGACCTCGACGACCCGCTGTTCCTGCAGATCAAGGAGGCGCGGACGTCCGTACTGGAGGAACATCTGCAACACGGCCCCTACGTCCATCCCGGCCGCCGTGTGGTCATGGGCCAGCGCCTGCTCCAGGCGACGAGCGACAGCTTCCTGGGCTGGATGAGCGGACCGCAGGGGCGGGCCTTCTACTGGCGTCAACTGCGGGACATGAAGGGGTCCGCGGATGTCGCCGGCATGCCCCCGGCCGACCTCAGGGCCTACGCCCGCCTGTGCGGCACCACCCTGGCCCGGGCCCACGCCCGCTCCGGCGACCGCATCGCCATCGCCGCGTACCTCGGCGGCTCCGACACCTTCGACCAGGCGATCGCCGACTTCGCACTCGCCTACGCCGCCCGCACCACGTCCGACCACGCGGCCCTGTGCGCCGCCATCGCGGCAGGCGTCGTGGGGGCGGCCCCGGGCGAGTGACCCCCGGCCCCCGCCCGCTCACCCGTACCGCTCCCGCTCACCCGTACCGCTCCACCAACTCCCGCACATAGGCCTCCAGCCGCCCGCCCAGCACCTGGGGCGTCAGATCGGTGCGTCCGAGTTCGCGCCACGGTCCGGCGAGCTTCGCCGCGTCGGGGCAGTAGGCGAGCGCGTCGAGGAGCCGCCAGTACAAGTGGTCCGGCCCGTCCGTGAGCCTCCGTCCGCCGTGCGCCTCGTACCGCTGCCGGAAGGCGAGGCCGTGTTCGGGGCCGTGCAGCAGGGCCAGGGCCGTGGAGCAATGGGCCACATCGAGGTCGGCCGGTCCCCAGGAGGTCTCCACCCAGTCGACCACCCCGCTGATCCGCAGCTCGGTGCCCACCCCGGTGAACAGCACGTTCCCGGGGTGAAAGTCCCGGTGCAGGAAGCAGCCTTCGTACGGCGGCGGGTCCCGGCGGATCACGTCCACGGCCCGCTCCCACAGCGGGCCCGTCACCCCCTGCACCTTCTCCGGCCAGGTCCATGCCTGGTAGGTGCGCGGCCGCTCCCCGGGAACGACCCGGTGGATGCGTACGAGTTGAGCCGCCAGCAGGTCGAGGCGCCGTTCATGATCCTCTTCGTCGACGCGTACCCGCCCCGGCAGCCGGGACATCAACAGCGAGGGATGGTCGCAGTGTTCGGCCGTCGCGTCGACCGCGACGGGCTCCGGGGCCGGAACACCGTCGGTGCCGGCGAGCAGCGTCAGGATCGAGGCCTCGCGGCCCAGCAGACCGGGGGCGTGGCGCCGGAAGAACGGCTTCACGAACGACCGCAGGACCAGCTCGGTGTCGTCGTCGAGGGTGAGCCGCCGCATCTGGGAGGTCCAACCTCCCGACAGAAAGCCCGAGTCGACGACCGAACGGCCCTCGGGGAGCTGTTTGGCCACCCACCCCCGTGTCGCCGTCCAGCCCCGGTCGCCGAGGCCGGTCAGCAGCGCGGCCACCAACTCCCGCCGCTCGTCCGCGTGATCGCACAGCCACCTGGCCAACTGATGCTCCGAGTGTGGCAGTTCGAGGCGTGTGAACTGGGATCGGAAGGTCAGCGCTTCCTGCACGACCTCGGTCACCTCCGGCGGGATCACCGCGTCCGTGCCCGGTACCGCGAGCACCGCCCGCCCCTCGTACGCCCGCAGCGCCTCCAGCGCAGGGGAGTGCCGCCAGCTGTCCGGCCGCCGGATGATCTCGCTGAACTCCCCGTCGCCGCGCCCGAACGGCAGGCCCCAGGCCTCACCCGCGTACACGGCGGGCGCGCACAGCCCCAGCGCCGCCACCCGCTCGCCGTAGTGCCGCGCGAGGTCCGCCACCGTCTGCCCGCTCATGCTGAACCCGACCAGCACCAGTGGCCCGTCCCCCGGAACATGCGCGTCGATCACGGCGACCGCCTGCTCGAACCGGCGCCGCAGACTCAACTCGGCCAGGTCACCCGAGCTTTCGCCATGCCCCGAGAAGTCGAAGGCGAGCGCCCGGCAGCCGTGGGCCACGAACTCGTCGAGCAGCGGCAGGAGCCGCTCCTTGGCGGCGTGGCCGGCTCCGTGCAGCAGGACGGCGGTCGGGGCCGTGGCCCGGGTCGGACCGCCGCCGTACACGCCACGAAGCCGCTCACCGGCGTGGTCCTGTGTGAAGGGCTCGGGCATGCCGTCAACTCCAGAGTGCGGGAAAAGAGCTTCGCGCAGGGCAGGCATCAGCGCGCTCCTCCGGGACTACGCTTCTACACCACACCCACGCACACGGAGGCCCGTCATGGGCACCATCGTCCTTTCCGGGACCGTCGTCCTGGTCATCCTGGGCTTCGGGAACCACACCTGGTGGCTCGTCGCCGTCGCCCTGCTCTTCGTGTACATGCAGTACGGCCGGGGTGGTGCCTCGGCGTCCTCGTCAGGAGGCTCGTCGGGCGGTTCGTCAGGCGCTGGTTCGGGGGCCGTGCCCGGCAGCTACCGCGCCTATCGCGACCGCCGCGACAAGCAGGCCAGGTGGGACCGCCGGTACCGCCGCGAGCGCCCTCTGGAATCCCGTCGGCAGGCGCGCGAGAGATAGGGCCGGGGGCTCAGAGACCGGGGGCACCCCACAGGGGGAACCAGCGGTTCAGGTCCTGCTCGACCCGTAGATCGTTCGCGAGTGCCGCCTTCACCCGCAGCTCCAGCGGGTTGTCGCGCCGCTGTCCCTCCCCGGGCAGCGGCGCGAAGGGGTAGAAGGTGCCGCGCTTGTAGAGGTAGACCAGCGCGAGGGAACGGCCCTCGGTGTCCTGGAACCCGGCGAGCGAGCACAGCAGTTGCGGCCCGAAGCCGTTGACCTCCATCGAACTGTTCACCGCGTGCAGGTCGTTGACCAGCTGCGGCAGCTGGTCCGGGGTGCGCTCGGAGACCAGCCAGGAGTAGCCGAACCCGTCCCTGGTGAGCCGCACCGGGGGACCGTCCCGGTCGGCGTCCGCGTCCAGCAGGGCCTGGACCTCCCGGTGCGTCTGCTCGAAGGCCGCGCCCTCGACCGTGGCGAAGCACACCGCCCCGCGCCCGGTCGGCGTGAAGGAGGCGGCCGCCTCCAGTGTGACGGCCGCCGACGGCAGCGCGAAGAGCTGGTCGAGATCGGGCGCGACGGGCTTCGTGCGCCCGAGCAGGATGTCCAGCAGCCCCATACTCAGTCCGTCCTGCCGTTCCCGGGCGTCGCCGCCTCACCCAACTCCGAGGAGATCCGGCCCAGTTGCTCCAGCCGCTGTTCCAGGGACGGGTGGGTCGAGAAGATCCGCTCGATGCCGGGCTCCTTGCCGGTGGCAGGGGTGAAGTAGAAGGCGTTGAAGGCCTGGGCGGTGCGCAGGTCCTTGGTAGGGATGCGGGCGAGCTCTCCGGAGACCTTGGTGAGCGCGGAGGCGAGGGCCGAGGGCCGGCCGGTGAGATGGGCCGCCGCCCGGTCCGCCGCCAGCTCCCGGTACCGGGACAGCGCCCTGATCAGCAGGAAGCTGAGCGCGTACACGGCCGCCGAGACACCCATCACGGCGGCGAAGATCACGGCGGTGTTCTGGTCCTTCCGCCCGCCGAACAGCTGGCTGTAGAAGGCGAACCGCACGATCAGCCCGGCGATCACGCCCAGGAACGAGGCGATGGTGATCACGGCGACGTCCTTGTGCGCCACGTGCGACAGCTCGTGCGCGAGCACACCCTCCAGCTCGGCGGGATCCAGCCGCCGCAACAGCCCGGTGGTCACACACACCACGGCGTTGTCCGGGTTCCGCCCGGTGGCGAACGCGTTCGGCATGTCCATCGTGGACACCGCGATCACGGGCTTGGGCATGTCCGCGATGGCACACAGCCGGTCTACCACCGCATGCAGCTCGGGATACTCCTCGCGCCCCACGACCTTCCCGCGCATCGCGAACATCGCGATCTTGTCGGAGAACCAGAACTGCGCCACGAACATCACGGCGATCAGTCCCACGACCAGCAACCAGGACTTCAGCAACACGATCAACGCGGCGAAGAAGGCCACGTACAGCAACCCGAGCAGGAACATAGTGACCGTCATCCGCACGGTCAGCCGCCGGTCGCTCCGGAAACGACTCCGCATCTGCACCACCCCGCAGTCAGGCACTCGTCCCACCCTTCAGTGTGCACCCGCCGCTGGCCATGAAGCGGTCCCGATCAGCCCTAGGACCAGCAAAGGCTCAGGCCTTGATCCCGGCCTCCCACTTGAGCCGGTGCACCGTGTACGGGTCGAGGAGACGAGCCCGGTCCAGCAGCTCGCCCACCTCCGCCGACCCGCGCGGCACATCGGCCGTGGGACGCCAACGCTCCACGGACTGCCGGGCCCAGTACCGCAGCCGGTCGTCCGGATCGTCGAGCAGCGCGACGGCCGCCCGCAGCCGTACGAGCCCCTCGTGCGCGTTGAGCAGCCGGAACGCGGACACCCGCTCCTGCCGAGGCCGCCGCGCCGCCAGCCGCCGCATCAGCCACCGCTCGTCCAGCATCCGGGCGGAGGGCAGCAGCGCGAGGGCCGCCTCGCGTACGACCCCGGGGGCGGGATCGTCGAGCAGCTCCCGCATCCGCGCCACGTCCGTCACGTCCAGCGCCCGCAGCCCGGCCACGGCCCGGGCCCGCACCGCCGCCACCGCGTGCGAGGTGAGCGCCCACAACAGCTCGGCGTCGGCCCGTTCCCCGACCTCCGCGAGCCCGCTCACGGCCCCGGCCGGCAGCGTGGGGCCGCCCGCCCCGCACCGCTCCCGGTACCAGGCGAGCGGATCGCCCCCACCCTGCCGCAGGACATACCGGGCGCAGGCCCGCACCACCCCGGCCCGGTCCCCGAGAAACTCCGCGGCCCGCCCGCTCCGCCCGGCCCGCCGCAACGCGGTGACCCCGGCCGCCCGGGCCTGCGCCCCACGGGCACCGAGCAGCGGTTCGAGTACGTCGTCGTAGGCGTCGCCGGTCTCCCCGCTCGCGCCCCTCCGCGCGAGCCCCGCCAGGGCCGCGTCCGCACACCGGGACTGGATGACCGTGTCGGTGTCCCGGGCGGCGGCGCGGGCGAGCTCGGCGGGGGAGAGGTACCCCACAGCGGGGCGAGCGTGTCCCGGGGCGCGGCGCGCAGCAGTCTTGCGGCCAGGTCGGTGACGAAGTGTCCCCGGTCCCGGCGGCCGATGCGCAGGATCAGTGGCATCAGCCGTACCGCGGACTCCGCGTCGAGCACCTCCGCCAGCCGCCGCCGGGCGTCCTCACGCACCGGCGGTGCCCAGTCGGAGCACCGCACGACCAGGAGCGGGAGCAGTTCGGGACGTGCGGCGGACATCTCCAGGGCCGCCGCCCGGATCCGGCCCTGCCGGTGGCACAGACCGAGCGCGAGCCACCCCGCAGCGAGCGGCCGGGCGTTGGAGCCGCCGGTGAGGGCCTCCGTCAGCGCCCGTCCGGCCCCGGTCCTCTCCCAGGCCGGCAGCCAGTCCGGACCCGGAGTGATCTCCCGTACCCCGGCGTCCAGCGCGGTCCAGGCGGCCGGGTCGGCCGTGTCGACCGCCTCCCGCAGCGATGCCCCCTCGGCGAGGCGCAACGCCGCCGCTGCCCCGTTCCCGCTGTCCCCGCCCATGCCCGCTCCCGGCCTCGATGTGTCCGGAGATCGTAGGCGGAGCAAGCGTGAAAGGCCCTGCGATTTACCTGCTCACCCTCTGTGGGGCGCGGCTAGTACGACGCCCGGAAGTTCACGTACCCCAGTAGCAGGATGACGGCCGCCACACTCCCGAGCACGATCGCCGTCGAGCGCCAGGACGAACGGCGAGGCGTCCTCGGCCCGGGATCGGCGCGGAACGGCTGGGGTTGCGGCGGATTCTCCCTCCAACGGGCGGCGAGCATCCGGGCCCGTGCCGACGGCTCCTTGAACTCGGCCCCGTCGGCCCACCTGAGATCGAACTCCCGCTCCGCGTCGTCCTGTTCGGGCATCGCCCCTACCCCCGTCGGTCTCTCGAACAGCCGTGCCAGAAACGATACGACGGCGCCCCCGTCCCGAGAAGCCGGGACGGGGGCGCCGTAGAGCCACCCTAAGACCGCCGTGGGACGGCCTACGGTTCGATCACACGTCGAAGTACAGCTCGAACTCGTGCGGGTGCGGGCGCAGCTGGAGCGGGGCGATCTCGTTCGTCCGCTTGAAGTCGATCCACGTCTCGATCAGGTCCGGCGTGAAGACGTCGCCCTGGAGGAGGAACTCGTGGTCGGCCTCGAGGCGGTCGAGGACGGCCGGGAGGGAGGTCGGGACCTGGGCGACGCCCGCGTGCTCCTCGGGAGCCAGCTCGTAGAGGTCCTTGTCGATCGGCTCGGCCGGCTCGATCTTGTTCTTGATGCCGTCCAGACCCGCGAGGAGCAGAGCCGAGAAGGCGAGGTACGGGTTGCCGGAGGAGTCGGGCGCGCGGAACTCGACGCGCTTGGCCTTCGGGTTGGAGCCCGTGATCGGGATACGCATGGCCGCGGAGCGGTTGCGCTGGGAGTAGACGAGGTTGATCGGCGCCTCGAAGCCCGGGACCAGGCGGTGGTACGAGTTCACCGTCGGGTTGGTGAAGGCCAGCAGCGACGGGGCGTGCTTGAGGATGCCGCCGATGTAGTAGCGGGCGGTGTCCGAAAGGCCCGCGTAACCGGCCTCGTCGTAGAAGAGCGGGGAGCCGCCCGACCACAGGGACTGGTGGACGTGCATGCCCGAGCCGTTGTCACCGAAGATCGGCTTCGGCATGAAGGTCGCGGTCTTGCCGTTGCGCCAGGCCACGTTCTTCACGATGTACTTGAAGAGCTGGAGGTCGTCGGCCGCGGCGAGCAGCGTGTTGAACTTGTAGTTGATCTCGGCCTGGCCGGCGGTGCCCACCTCGTGGTGCTGGCGCTCGACCTGGAGGCCGGACTTGGCCAGCTCCAGGGAGATCTCGGCACGCAGGTCGGCGAAGTGGTCGACCGGCGGGACCGGGAAGTAACCGCCCTTGTAGCGGACCTTGTAACCGCGGTTGTCCTCCAGCGCACCGGTGTTCCAGGCGCCCGCCTCGGAGTCGATGTGGTAGAAGGACTCGTTCGACGAGGTGGCGAAGCGGACCGAGTCGAAGACGTAGAACTCCGCCTCGGGGCCGAAGTACGCGGTGTCGGCGATGCCCGTCGACGCGAGGTAGGCCTCGGCCTTCTTCGCCACGTTCCGCGGGTCACGGCTGTACTGCTCGCCGGTGATCGGGTCGTGGATGAAGAAGTTGATGTTCAGCGTCTTGTCGCGGCGGAAGGAGTCCACCCGGGCGGTCGACAGGTCCGCGCGCAGCGCCATGTCGGACTCGTGGATGGCCTGGAAGCCGCGGATCGACGAGCCGTCGAACGCGAGCTCCTCGTCCGGGTCGAACGCCTCGACGGGCAGCGTGAAGTGCTGCATGACGCCCGGCAGGTCGCAGAAGCGGACGTCGACGAACTTGACGTCCTCGTCCGCGATGAACTTCTTGGCCTCGTCGGCGTTCTGGAACATCCAGCTCCTCCTACTCCCGACCGTTCCTGGACCGGGGTGGTAGTTCGTTCGTGCGGCCAGTGCGGTGGCACACGCTGTCCACGACCCTAGGGACGGGTGGTTTCTCGGGCGTGACCCATTTGTTTCGCACAAGTTAACCGGACATCGTCGGCCGGGCCCCACCTGTCCGTATCCCGAAACGCTGGCAGTACCGTGGACGCGTGGACAAGAGGGATGCAATCGGATCGTGGCTCTCCGGCCCCCGCGCGGCCGCCGAGGATGCCGGTATCGACTTCGGATACCGCGGACAGCAGCTCGGCCTGCCGGAGGAGGGGCCGGGGTCGATCGCCCGCCCCGGGCGACGGCTGGGCGCACTCGCCGTGGACTGGGCGATGAGCGTCCTGATTGCATCCCGGTTGATCACCCAGAGCTACGGCGACCCCTCGACCTCGAACTGGTCGCTGCTCGTCTTCTTCGTGATGGGCGTCCTCACGGTCGGCACCATCGGCTTCACCCCGGGCAAGCGCCTCTTCGGCCTGCGCGTGGTCGCCCTCGACACCGGCCGTGTGAACCCGGCGCGCGCCCTCCTGCGCACGGTCCTGCTCTGCCTCGCCCTCCCGGCCCTGATCTGGGACCGCGACGGCCGTGGCCTGCACGACAGGCTCGCGAAGACCGTGGAAGTGCGGATCTGACGACGCCCTGTGTCCTTCTGAGTCCCTGTCGCGTCCTTGTCGCGTCCTGACAGTCCTGGCGACGAACATGCGCGGCTACTGACTATTGGTCAGTAGGTGCGGGCTCCTAGCGTCTGGCACCCAAGCAACCCTCCCCCGTTGCGAAGGGACCCTCCGGACCGATGAAGAGATCCGCCCTTGTCACGGCCCTCGCCGCCCTCGCCGCCGCCCTGCTGGGCGGCGGCCTCGTCTCCGAAGCACCGCAGGCCTCCGCCGCGGCCGCCTGCACCGCCGCCGACGCGGACGTCTACGCACCCCCCGCCACCGTCCCCGCCACCCCGGGCACCGTGCTGGCCTGCCGTTCCGTGACGCTGAGCCAGGTGCCGGGCAGCATCGCCATGTCCGCGTGGAAGGTCCGCTACAGCTCCACCGACAACCAGGGCCGGCCCGTCGCCGTCTCCGGCACTCTCGCCGTCCCCGCGGCGCCCTGGACCGGCACCGGTGCCCGCCCCGTCGTCGCCTTCCACCCCGGCACCCTCGGCCTCGGCCCCCAGTGCGCGTTCTCCAAGCAGCTCGCCGGGGCCTTCCAGGACGAGTACGAGGGCGACAACATCGCGGCCCTGCTCAGAGCCGGGTACGCCGTCGCCGCCACCGACGGCCCCGGCTACCTGGACGGACAGACGCACACCTATGTCGCCGGCACCGACTCCGGCCATGCCCTGCTCGACATCGCCCGCGCCGCCCCCGCCGTGCCGGGCAGCGGTCTGTCCCGGCAGGCCCGCGTCGGTCTGTGGGGCTACTCCGAGGGCGGTGCGGCCAGCCTGTGGGCGGCCCAGCTGGCGGCGTCCTACGCACCCGACCTGAACGTGGTCGGAGACGCGTCCGGCGGCATCCCCGGTGATCTGAAGCAGGTGGCGGCCGGGCTCGACGGCAGCGCCTTCTCCGGCTTCCTCGCCGACGCGGCCGTCGGCATCCAGGCCGCCTACCCGACGCTGCCCCTCGACTCGCTCCTCAACGACCAGGGCAAGGAGGCCGTGAAGACCGCCAAGTCCGTGTGCCTGGCCGGCACCGTCACCGCCCTCGCGGGCAAGAGCATCAAGGACTTCACCACGGCCGGGCTCAGCCTCGACCAGCTCTACCAGCAGCGCGGCAGCGACGGCCGCACCTGGGGCCAGGTCCTGGACGCCCAGAAACTCGGCGTGAACCTCGGGGCCTACAAGATCGCCTTCCCGGTCCTGCAGTACCGCGGCGCCCTCGACGAGGTCATCCCCACCGCCACCGAGGACGCCGTCCGCTCCGCCTACTGCGCGGCGGGCGTGAGGACCGGCTGGAAGATCTACGCCGGCGACCATCTGCTCACCGACAACCAGGCCGTCGGCGATGTCGTCTCCTGGCTCGGCGACCGGTTCGCGGGCAGGTCCGCCCAGAACACCTGCTGATCCGTCACGACGTTGGGGGCGCCCGGTGTCACACCGGGCGCCCCCAACGTCGTACGAGAAAACTCAGCGGGCCTTGCCGCCGCCCTTCGGCAGCTTCATGCCCTTCGGCATCGGGCCCTTGGGGAGCGGCATGTTGCTCATCAGGTCGCCCATCGCCCGCAGCCGGTCGTTGGTGGCGGTCACCTGGGGGCCGGTCAGCACGCGCGGCAGCTTGAGCATCGTGGTCCGCACCTTCTTGAGCGGGACCTGGCCCTCGCCCGTGCCGACGAGGATGTCGTGCACCGGTACGTCCGCGACGATGCGGTTCATCTTCCGCTTCTCGGCGGCCAGCAGGCCCTTGACCCGGTTCGGGTTGCCCTCGGCGACCAGGACGATGCCGGCCTTGCCGACGGCCCGGTGCACCACGTCCTGGGAGCGGTTCATCGCCACCGCGGGGGTGGTCGTCCAGCCCCGGCCGATGTTGTCCAGGACGGCCGCAGCGGCACCCGGCTGGCCCTCCATCTGCCCGAACGCGGCCCGCTCGGCCCGGCGCCCGAAGATGACCGCCGTCCCGAGGAAGGCGAGCAGGAAGCCCAGGATGCCGAGGTAGACCGGGTGGCCGATCAGGAAACCGATGGCGAGAAAGACGCCGAGGATGAGGAGGAAGACACCCGCGAGTACCAGGCCGATCTTCTTGTCGGCCTTGCGGGTCATCTTGTACGTCAGGGCGATCTGCTTCAGTCGCCCGCTGTTCGCGGCATCCGCCGCACTGTCACTTCTCGCCATGCCCCGAAGTCTACGTGGCCCCGCAGACGCCGACGACGGCAGTGTCCGCCCCTCGGAAGGGGAGGGATTCAGGAGCTGACGGTGAAGGTCTGGTCCAGCACGCGCTGCACCTCGACCCGGTCCTTGGCGCGGCGGCGGTCCTCCAGGACGGAGGTCCAGGCGTTGCGGCGGGCGGTGCGCTGACCGCTGCTCATGAGCAGCGACTCGACGGCACGCAGTGCAGTGGAGAAGGACGGAATGGCGGTGGCGCGAACCGGCGCGGCCTGCATGATGGAGGTCCCCCCTCGGGATGGCGGCTCTGGTGAGTGATGCACGGGGTGTACAACCAGGGTCACTGATTGGTGTTACCAGCGCATGACCGACCGGTCAAACGCCCATGAAGCCCCGATGCGCCGCCCGAAAACACGGACGCGGCCCCGATGGCCCCCCTATCTGCGGGGATGTCCGGGACCGCGTCAATCGGCCACTACCAGGCGGTAGTTGCTTGTGCTCGGATTCACACGTTTGGAGTGGCACTCCGTGCCATCCGAAGGGCGCTCAGTTGATGCTCAGACGGCCTGCGAAGCGACGTAGGAACCGCGCTTCTCCACCGCCATCTGGTAGAGCCGGCCGGCCCGGTAGGAGGACCGGACGAGGGGCCCGGACATCACACCGGAGAAGCCGATCTGCTCGGCCTCCTCCTTCAGCTCCACGAACTCCTGCGGCTTGACCCAGCGCTCCACGGGGTGGTGGCGCACCGACGGCCGCAGGTACTGCGTGATGGTGATCAGCTCGCAGCCCGCGTCGTGCAGCTGCTGGAGCGCCTCGCTGACCTCCTCGCGGGTCTCGCCCATGCCGAGGATCAGGTTGGACTTGGTCACAAGACCGAAGTCACGGGCGTCGGTGATGACCTTCAGGGAGCGCTCGTAACGGAAGCCGGGGCGGATGCGCTTGAAGATCCGCGGGACCGTCTCGACGTTGTGCGCGAAGACCTCGGGGCGGGACTCGAAGACCTGCTGGAGCAGCTCCGGCACGGCGTTGAAGTCGGGGGCCAGCAGCTCGACCTTGGTGCGGCCGGCCTCGCGGCCCGCGGTCTGCTCGTGGATCTGGCGGACCGTCTCGGCGTACAGCCAGGCGCCGCCGTCCTCCAGGTCGTCGCGGGCGACGCCGGTGATGGTGGCGTAGTTCAGGTCCATGGTGACCACGGACTCGCCCACGCGGCGCGGCTCGTCCCGGTCGAGGGCCTCGGGCTTGCCGGTGTCGATCTGGCAGAAGTCGCAACGCCGGGTGCACTGGTCGCCGCCGATGAGGAAGGTCGCCTCGCGGTCCTCCCAGCACTCGTAGATGTTGGGACAGCCGGCTTCCTGGCAGACCGTGTGCAGGCCCTCGCTCTTCACGAGCTTCTGCATGGCGGTGTACTCGGGGCCCATTTTCGCCCGGGTCTTGATCCACTCGGGCTTGCGCTCGATGGGGGTCTGAGCGTTGCGGACCTCCAGGCGCAGCATCTTGCGTCCGTCGGGTGCGACTGCGGACACGACCGGCTCCCTAGCGATTGATTCTTCGGCGTGCTCAAGGGTACGCCCGTGGATTTGAAAGGCCGCGGCCTGTCTCAGGCCGCAGGTGTCTTCTCGATCACCCTCGGCTTGAGGTCCGCGTTCTCCAGTACGTCCCTCAGGTGCCGCTCCACGACGGGCAGGACCTCGTCGATGGTCACGTCCCGGCCGAGCTCGCCCGCGAGGGAGGCGACGCCCGCGTCCCGGATGCCGCACGGGATGATCCGGTCGAACCACTTGTTGTCCGGGTTCACGTTCAGCGCGAAGCCGTGCATGGTGACGCCCTTGGCGACGCGGATGCCGATCGCCGCGATCTTGCGGTCCTCGCGCCGCTGGCCCGCGTTGGAGGGGGCGTACTCCGGGCCGTTCATGCGCGGGTCGAACTCGTCGTCCGTGAGCCGGGGATCGAAGTCCAGGGAGAGCCCGCCGAGGGACGGGCGCGTCTCGACCGGATCGCCGAGCACCCACACGCCACTGCGGCCCTCGACCCGGGTGGTCTCCAGCCCGAACTCCGCGCAGGTGCGGATCAGGGCCTCCTCCAGGCGCCGCACGTGCGCCACCACGTCCACCGGACGCGGGAGCTTCTGGATCGGGTAGCCCACCAGCTGCCCCGGGCCGTGCCAGGTGATCTTGCCGCCGCGGTCCACGTCGACGACCGGGGTGCCGTCCAGGGGGCGCTCGTTGTCCGCGGTGCGCCGGCCCGCCGTGTACACAGGGGGGTGTTCGAGCAGCAGGACGGTGTCGGGGATCTCGTCCTCGAACCGCGCCGTGTGCACCCGGCGCTGCTCGTCCCAGGCTTCCCGGTACTCGACCGCGTCCGCACCGAACCCCATGCGGACGAACCGCAACCCACTCACGGCAAGCGCCTCCCTAGAAGGTCGTAAGGCACGAAGGGTGCCTACGCCACTGTACGTCCGCCCCGCGGGCGTCAGCCCTGGGGGCAATCCTCACACGATCGGATGAACGAGCGTCGAAGTGTGCGATCGTCTGCTCACTCTCCGCTACATTCGCCGTTCGCGCAGGCCATAAGGGCTGCTCACAGGCAATCCGGGCACCACGTGACCGCGTGACGGCCCGAAAGGCAGGAGACCGCACCGCAGATGACGGAACGACCCGCGCAGCGCACTCCCAACCGACAGCTCGCCGCGCTCATCGCAGAAGCGGGGTTCTCCAACGCGGGTCTCGCCCGACGCGTGGACCAGCTCGGTCTCGAACACGGGCTGGATCTCAGATACGACAAGACCTCCGTGACCCGGTGGCTGCGCGGGCAGCAGCCCCGGGGCACCACGCCCGCCCTCATCGCCGAGGTCTTCACCCGCCGGCTCGGACGCCGGCTCTCCGCGCAGGACCTCGGCCTAGACGCCTGCGCGCCCGTCTACGCCGGGCTGGAGTTCGCCGCCGGACCCGAGGAGGCCGTCGACATCGTCAGCGGCCTGTGGCGCAAGGACTCCGGCAGCCACGCCGAACTCCGCAAGATCGCCTTCACTCCGGCCGGCCTTGTCGTGCCGAGCCGCGACTGGCTGATCGGCCGTCCCGACGACCGGGTCGCCCGCGGCGAGCCTCCTCTCCGGGTCCCTGCCCAGGGGCGCCCGGTGGTACCCCGGCAACGCGGCCAGGCCGAGCGCGGGCCCGGTCAGAAGGTCACCGGGGGCGACATCGCCGCCCTCGGTTCGGTCGGCGACCTCTTCCGCACCCTCGACGACCAGTACGGCGGCGGCCACGCCCGGCAGGCCCTGGTCCGCTACCTGGAGCACGAGTGCGAGCCGATGCTGCGCGGCACATACGGGGAGACGACCGGACGCAGGCTGTTCGCCGCGGCCGCGGACCTGACCCGGCTCGCGGGCTGGACGTCGTACGACATCGCGGCGCACGGACTCGCGCAGCGGTACTTCGTGCAGGCGCTGCGGCTCGCGCAGGCCGCAGGGGACCGGGCGTACGGCGCGTACGTGCTGGTCACGATGAGCCGGCAGGCCGTGTACCTGGGGCACGGCCGGGAGGCGATCCAGCTCGCGCGAGTGGCTCAGCAGGGCGTCGGGACGACGGCTCCACCGGTCGTCCAGGCGTTGCTGCACTCGGCTGAGGCGCGGGGGCACGGCGTGCTGGGCGAGGTGCGGGCGTGCACGGCGTCGCTGGTCCGCGCGGAGCGGGCCCTGGAGACGGCGCGGCCCGGCGACGAGGTCCCGCACTGGGCACGGTTCTTCGACGAGGCGCAGCTGGCGGACGAGTTCGGGCACTGCCACCGGGATCTGCAGCAGTTCCGGGCGGCGGCGCAGCACGCCGAGCGCTCGCTCCAGTTGCGTGCGCCCGCGTACGCGCGCAGTCGGTTGTTCTGCCGGGTGGTGCTCGCCTCCGCGCGGCTGGGGCTCGGTGAGCTGGACCAGGCCTGCTCGCTGGCCGCGGAGGCCGCCGGGCAGGCCGCGGAGATGCGGTCGGTGCGGGCGGTGGAGTACGTGCGGGACTTCGAGCGGCGGTTGGAGCCGTATAAAGATGCGGCGCCGGTGAGGAGTTATCGGGACAAGGTGGCTGCGCTGGGGTAGGGGGCCGCCGTGACTCCGCACCCTTGTGTACGGAGTGCTGGTGCGTTGTGGCTTGTCGCGCAGTTCCCCGCGCCCCTACGGGGCGCGGGTGACCCTACGCTGCCTGAGCCGTAGGAGTCGGATCCGCTCGGTGCATCGAGCCTGCTGCTCCCAGGTCCTTCAGGATTGCTGTTGTTGCCCGGCGGGCCGAATGCAGTGCTCCCTGGACCGTGCTCGTGTCGCGGTGGTCGCCGCAGACGTACAGGCCGGCCAGGAGGCGTACCGGGCGGCGCAGGTCGTGGGGGGCGGGCATGGCCGGGACCGCCTCCCGGGTGTGGTGGACCGCGAGGGTCTCCCAGCGGTGCGTCGGCGTGCCGTACAGACGGGCCAGGTGGGTGCGTACGGCCGTTTCCAGATCCGTGGGAGGGGGACCGAGGACCGTCGAGGAGATCAGGGCCCGGCCCGAAGGGGCCCGGCTCGGGTCGACCTCGCTGATCACCGCCGTGTGGGCCACCGGGCCGCCCCGGTCGGCGTCGAGCAGCAGCGCGGAACCCGTGCGGGGCGGGTCGTCCGTCGTGTGGTGGACGACCGTCACCGGGTGGAAGTCCGGTACCCGCAGGCCCGGCAGCAGCTGAGCCGCGGCCCGCGCGTCCGTCGCCAGCAGTACGGCCCGGCACCGGAGCTCGCCGTGCTCGGCGGTGGTCACCGACGTGGTCGCGACGGACGTGACCCGCACCCCCGTGTGCACGGTCCCCGCCGGCAGCGTGCGCGCGAGCAGCTCCGGAAGCGCCTCCGCGCCTCCCTCCGGGACACACAGCCGTCCGCCCGCGAAGGCCCGCAGCGCGAGGTCGGCGCACCGGCTGGACGTCGTCAGCGCGGGGTCGCAGAGCAGCGCGGCGAGCAGCGGACGCAGGAACCCGTCGATCGTGCGCGCGGGCAGCCCCCGGGCCGCGAGCGCGTGCCCCGCGGGCAGTTCGGGACGGGCGAGGAGGCGTTCGACGGGCACGTGGGCGAGCCGGGTGAGCGCGGCACCGAGCCGGGCCTGATCGACGGCACCGCCGAGCGGTGCGGCCCCGCGGGCGACCCGGGACACGGTTGTCTGACCGGCACCGGGCAGCACCCGGAACGCGGCCCTCCGGGACGCCGCCATCAGCCCTGGCCCCGGCACCCCCCGAGGGGCGCTCGCCAGGGCGCGCACCGCGCGCAGTGCGCCCCTTGCGCTCCGGGCGCCCGCCGGAGCCTCCACCCGGTGATGGCGCCCGTCGCCGTGCAGCAGGACCCCCGGCGCGAACGGGCGCAGTACGAGCCCGTCGAGCCCCGGTGTCAGCCGTAGTTCGGGATACGCCGTGGACAGCAGCTGTCCGATCCGGTCGAGCCGGAAGCCGTCGATCTTCTCGGTCGACATGCGGCCGCCCACACAGGGGGCGGCCTCCAACACCGCGACGGTCACTCCTTGGCTGGTCAGTCGATGCGCCGCGGAGAGTCCGGCGACCCCGGCTCCCACGATCACGACGTCCGCCTGGTACGCGGGCTCAAGCACGTGCCCCTCCTCGAGGTTGCGCGGCCGGTGGGGACGTCATGCCCCAACAGGCTCCGGGAATACCCGAGTTCGGGTCGAGGGTAGGGCTGTCATCGGTCAGGAACAGTCGCGCATCGGCAGGGCACGGTCGCACACCGGTCGCATGTCGTCACAGACGGTCGCGTGGGGCGTCGTACGGCACACGCGTGCCCGGCGCGTTCCTCACGCCGCCCGGATCGCCCCCTCGATGTCCGGGAACGCGAACGTGAACCCCGACTCCAGCAACCGCGTCGGCCGCACCCGGGCGCTCCCGAGCACGTCCCCGGCCATCTCGCCGAGCACGGCCCGCAGGGCCGGCGCGGGCACGGAGAAGAGCGTCGGCCGGTGCAGCACGCGGCCCATGGCCTCGGTGATCTCACGGTTCGTCAGGGGCTGCGGGGCGGTGAGGTTGAACGGTCCGGACAGCCCGTCGGTCTCCAGGAGGTGGCGGATCGCGGCGACCTCGTCGTGCAGCGCGATGAACGACCAGTACTGCCCGCCGTCGCCCATCCGCCCGCCGAGCCCCGCCTGGAACAGCGGGAACAGCTTGCCCCATGCCCCGCCCCCGCGGCCCACCACCAGGCCGGTGCGGGTGAACGCGGTCCGCACTCCGGCCTGTTGCGCGGGCGCGGCCGCCGCCTCCCACTCCACGCACAGCTCGGGCAGGAAGCCCTGGCCGGCGGGCGAGTTCTCGTCGACGACCCGGTCGCCTGTCTCGCCGTAGTACCCCATCGCGCTGCCGTTCACAAAGACCCGCGGCGGCTCGTCCAGAGAGGCGACCGCCTCGGCGAGGGCCCTCGTGCCGTTCACCCGGCTGTCGTGGATCCGGGTCTTGTACGCCTCCGTCCAGCGGCGCGAACCGACCCCCGCCCCGGCGAGGTTGACCACGGCGTCGCACCCGGCGAGCCCGGCCGTGTCGACCCGCCCGGCCTCGGGGTCCCACCGGACCTCGGTGTCGTCCCGGGGCTCCCGGCGCACCAGGCGCACCACCTCGTGCCCGTCCGCGCCGAGCGAGCGCACCAGGGCCGAGCCGATCAGTCCGGACGCCCCGGCCACCGCGATTCTTGAAAGTTGCATGACCTCATCCTGCCTGGTGGGTGCGTAAAAGCGATGTCTGGTTCCGGTACCCCGCCCTAGGCTGGCAGCCATGCCCGAGCTGTCCATACGCCGCGCCCTGCCCGACGACGACGAGGAACTGGCCCGCCTCGATCGTGCGACCTGGTCGACCCTGCACGCGGTCACGCCGCGGCAACACCCCCCTTACCGGCCCTTCTTCGGTGAGCATCACCTCCCCGACGACTGTCTGCTCGCCGAGACCGACCGCCGCATCCTGGGATACGTCCTTCTCGGTTTCCCGACCCCGGTCGAGGCGAACGCCCACGTACGCCAGATCCAGGGCCTCGCCGTCAGTGAGGAGGCCCGGGGCCGGGGCGTGGGCCGCGCCCTGATCCGCGCGGTCACCGACGAAGCCCGCCGCCGGGGCGCCCGCCGCCTCACCCTGCGCGTCCTCAGCCACAACACCCCGGCCCGCAGGCTCTACGAGTCCGAGGGCTTCACGGTCGAGGGCGTGCTGCCCGAGGAGTTCCTGCTGGCGGGGGAGTACGTCGACGACGTGCTCATGGGGCGCCGTCTCTGAGGACCTGGTCGGCCGCGGCGGTCGTACGGCGTCTGCGCACCACGAGGTGGAGCGCGATCCCCGCCACAAGCAGCGAGATCAGGAAGAACACGGGCACGGGGGCCTCCGCGAGGACGAAAGGGGCCGACCCTCCCATCATCGGGGAGGACACCGCCTCACGACGTGACCAGCTCGCCCGTGTCCACCGGTGACGTCGCGTCTGCCGCCTTCTCGGCGTCGCCCGCGACCTCGTCGGCGGTCAGGACGTAGCCCGTCTCGTCGTCGGAGGTGGAGCGGGCGAAGACCACGCCGTAGACCTTGCCGGAGGTGGTCAGCAGGGGGCCGCCGGAGTTGCCGGGGCGGACGGTCGAGCGGATCGAGTAGATCTCGCGGGTGACGGTGGCGTCGTTGTAGATGTTCTGCCCGGTCGCCTTCACCCGGCCCGCCACCGTGGCTGCCTGGAGGTTCAGGTCGCCGTCCTGCGGATAGCCCGCGACCACCGCGGAGTCGCCCCGGGCGGCGCCGTCGTCGAAGCGCAGCACCGGTGCGCGGAGATCCGGGACGTACAGCACGGCCACGTCCCGGTCCGGGTCGAACAGCACCACCCGCGCCTCGTACGCCTGCCCGACCCCGCCGATCCGGACGTTGGGCTCGTCGATGCCGGCCACCACGTGGGCGTTGGTCATCACGTGCTGCGGCGCGTACACGAAACCGCTGCCCTCGCGGCCCTGGGTGCCGGAGGCGCCCTCGATCTTGACGGTGCTGACCTTGGCCGCGTTGGTGGCGGCGGCCGTGACGCTGTCGCCGGTGGGTTTGGCCACCTCGGCCGTCGACTCGTTCTCGAACGGGTTGAAGACCTGCGGGAAGCCCGCCTCGGTGAGCGCGGAGGTGGCCCGGGAGAACCAGGAGGGTGTGGTGTCCGGCATGGCGTCCTGGACGGTGCCGAGCAGGGCGGAGTCCCGGATGGCGGTGGTGACCAGCGGGGACGAGGACGCGCCGAGCACGCTGGCGGCGACCCAGGACACGATGAGCACCGCCACGGAGTTGGCCGCGGCCCCGCCGACGCCGTCGGCGACTCTCAGCGGCCCCTGGTCCAGTTCCCTGCGCAGCCTGAGCGCCAGCCGCCCCGCCAGCTCGTGCCCCACGGCGGCCGGGGCCAGCACGGTCAGCACCGCGGTCACCGTCGCGGCCGTGCTCCCCGGTGTCACCAGGTCCATGATCCACGGCAGCGCCCAGACGCCCACGACCGCGCCGCCGACGAAACCGGCCAACGAGACGCAGCCGGCCACCAGGCCGCGCCGGTAGCCGGAGGCCGCATAGGCGGCGATCACCAGCAACAGCAGGATGTCGAGCACGTCCACGGAGCCGCCCTTCTCTCTCGGAACCTTCAGTACGCAGGCGAGGCGTCCAGTGATCAGCTACGCGCACGCGTGGCACCGGGAACCGGCCACGCGTGCGTGCACCTGGAAAAACGTCGCGGACCTGGACGATGGTTCCACCGGGTGGCACAGCACACATCGCGGGCGGAGCGGATCCGTCCCACAGTGGGACCATGCGTGTCCGAAGAGCCCGGGGGATACGAAGGCGGCGGTCGGCCCGGATACGCGGCGCGAGCCTGATCCGGCTCGCGCTGCGAAACCGCTTCCCCGTCAGCTCGCCGGGGTGTGCGGCGGCGGAGGAAGGGGCTCCTCAGGGGACCGCGGTCCCTGCCGGAGCGGGCGCTTCTGGCGACTGTGCGGTGTCTGTCGGGTCTGCCGCTCCTGTCAGCCCGACGGGGTCTCCCGGGCCTGCGGTTGCTGCCGGGGCAGATGCTTCCGGCGGACCTCCGACCTGCGCCGGACGCACCGCTCTGGTCAGGTCTACGGCGTCAGCGGGGGATCCGGATCCCGCCCGGGGCGCCGCTTCTCCTGGGGTCGAGACGTCTGCCGGGTCCGGGGCTCCCTCCCGCCCCACCAGGGCTCCCGCTGGGGCTGCCACCTCCACGGCCCTCGCCGTGCCCGCGACCCCCTCCGGGCCTCCGGCATCCGCCCAACCAGCGACCCCAGGGACCCCAGCGACCCCCGCACCCATCGAACCCGCACCCATCGAGCCCCCACCCCCCGCTCGGACACGACGCCGTGCGCCCCGCGCCCTCTCCCTTCCGCTGGCCTGTGTGCCCGGGCTCGCCGTCGTTCTCGGGCTTGTGCTGTGTGTCAGTGGGGTCGAGCGGGCGGTGGACGCCGGGAGGGCCGGGGGCGCCGCGTCGGCGCGGCCCGGGGTCGTTTCGCGGGGGGCCCTCAGGCCGCACATCGTGCCGAGGTCGGTGTGGGCCGTCGGCGGGGAGGAGAACTCCACCGCCCGTACCCCGCCGCCCCCCAGCTACGACGACAAGGTGCTCGCGGTCTTCGTGCACCACACCGACTCGCCCAACGACTACGACTGCGCCGATTCCCCCCGCATCATCCGCTACCTCGCCGCCGGCCAGACCGGCGCCCGGAACTGGGACGACATCGGCTACAACTTCCTCGTCGACCGTTGCGGCACCATCTACGAGGGCCGAGCGGGCGGCATCGACCGCCCCGTCACCGGCGCCCACACCCTGGGCTTCAACCACCGCACCGCGGGCATCGCCGCCCTCGGCACCTTCACCGCGGGCGTCGCCGTCCCGCGGGCGATGACCGACGCGATCGCCGCCCTGGTCGCCTGGAAACTCGGCCTCGCCGGCGTCGACCCCCGCAGTACCGTCCGCCTCACCTCCAGCAACAGCCTCAGCCGCTACGCCGACGGCACCACCGCGGCACTGCCCGCCCTCGCGGCCCACGGCGACGCCTACATGACGACCTGCCCCGGCGCCGCCCTCCGTGCCATGCTCCCGGAGATCAGACAGAGGGCGGCCCGCCTCCAGGGCAGGACCTGACCCCGGGACGTGACCCGGCGGGCACCCCGGCCGTGTCACCTGCGCCCGAGATACATCCCCAACGCCCGCTGCAGCACCCGCCCTTGGACCCCCACGGGGCGTTCCCACTCGCCGAGGTACTCCACGACCCGGCCCCCCGCCCCCGTCTTGAAGTGGAGCCGGCCCAGCAGCCGGTCCTCGCCGAGGGAGGGGGTGACCGCACGCAGGTCGTACGTCGCCGCACCGGCCGCCCGCGCATCGCACAGCATCCGCCACAACAGCGCGCTGCTGGGCCGCACTTCCCGCCCCCGGCGGCCGGACCCGGCGTAGGAGTGCCAGACCCGGGAGCCGACGTTGATCATCAGCGCGGCGGAGAGCACCTCGCCGTCGTACTCGGCGAGATAGAGCCGCAGCCGGTCGGAGTCCTCGGCGTTCAGGGCCTCCCACATGCGCCGGAAGTAGGCCGGGGGCCGGACCCGGAAACCGTCGCGGGCGGCGGTGGCCGCGTAGAGGCGGTAGAAGTCGGGCAGATCGGCGGCCGTACCCCAGGAGACCCGGACGCCCGCCGACTCGGCCGTGCGCAGGGACTGCTCGAAGTGCGGCGCGAGGGCCGCGCGCAGCTCGTCCACCGAGCGGCCCGCCAGCGGGATGTGACAGCCGTACCGTGGCTGCCCGAGGCCGAAGCCGCTGTCCTCGTCCTGTGCGCACCGCCGCCACCCGAGCCCGCGCAGCCGTTCCCCGGCGTCCAGCGCGAACCCGTCGACACCGGCCGCGGGCAGCTCGCGCACATGGCGGACGCCGGGGTCGGCGAGGCCCGCCGTCACCGTGCCGGCGTCCCAGTGCCGGACGACGACGGGCGGCCCGATCCGCACCGAGAACGCCCCGCGCTTCTCCAGATGGGCGACCAGGGGATCCAGCAGGTGTTCCGGGCGCGGGCCCAGCCAGTCGATCGTCGGTCCGTCGGGCAGGTAGGCGAGACAGCGCCGGGTGCCGGGCAGCGGCCGGTACAGGACGAGGGCCGTCGCGATCCTGGTCCCGTCCTCGAACCAGCCGACGCTCTCCGCCAGCCAGTCGGGCTTCACGTCGGCCCACTCGGGGATCTGGAGATGGCTCGCGTCGGGATGCAGCCGCAGATGGGCGAGATGTTCCTCGCGCGTGATCTCGCGCACATACGGGCTGGTCATGGGCGGGGTGCTCCTGTTCGGGGCGGCCACGGTACGCCGGGAGTCACGGCCGGGGTCAAGAGCCTCAGCTCTCACAGGCTTCTCGTAGGCGACTCAAGGACCACGCCGAAACAGCCGCCCTATCGTCATCCACACGCACTGACTGGAGGTGGGGAAGAAATGAACAGCAGTCACATGAACGGCCCCGAGAAGACCGCTGGCAGGCTCCGTACCACCGGCGGCCCCTGGGCGGTCGTCTGTGCCGTCGCGGCCGTCATCCTCGGCCCGGCCGCGGTCACCGCGTCCGCCCTCGACCAGGCCAACGCGGCCCCCCTGCACCACCCGGTGAAGGCGGACCAGACGCAGGCGTACATCCCGACGGACACGACCCGCCGCCGGAACGCGGCGGCCTGAGAGACGGCATGAGACGGCAGCCGGTGACGGGCGCTCAGCCCCTGAAGCGCTCCCACAACTTGGGACACCGCTCCGCCAGCACCCGGTCGCTCTCCAGGTCGACCGGCGCGCCCAGCGGCTCGGAGGCCGCGGGCGGGATACCCAGGTCGGGCGCGACGGTACCGGTGAGCTGCTCGTAGGCCTCGTCGGCCGCGAAGCCCAGTTCCTCGCCGTCGCCGTCGATCTCCTCGTCGAAGTCGGCCAGCAGGTCGGCGAGCGAGTCGGGGTCGTGCACCCCGCCCTCGTACACCTCGCGGCCCTGGCCGATCAGCCAGCAGCGGAAGGAGTCGAAGGCGTCGTCGCTCGCCCCGTCCAGCAGGATCCAGGCGGCGCCCCACAGGTCCCACGTGTACGCGCGGTTGAAGCGTGCCTCGAAGTGACGGGCGAAGTCGAGGACCATCTCCGGGTCCAGCGCGAGCAGCCGGTCCACCAGCAGGTCGGCCTGCTCCTCGGGGTCGCCCTCGGCGGCCTCGCGGGTGGCGTCCACCAGCTCCCAGAACTCCGTCTCGTCCATCACGGGTCCAGCATCGGGCCTGAAAGGGTGGGGCGCACGTGGAGTGCGGCGGATTGTTATGTCCCGTACAGGCGGCCCAGCCGTCTCGCGTCCTCGGCGAATCGCGCCCGCAGACTCTCCGGAGCCAGCACTTCCACCTCAGGACCGAGTCCCGCCAGCTGGGTGTGGGCGACCTGTTCGGACTCCACCGGGAGCGTCACGGTCAGCCACCCGTCCTCGTGAGCCGCTTCCGCGGCCGCCAGCGCCTCCCGCGCGGAGGCCGGATCGACGACGTACGGAAGTCGTCGCACGCCGTCCCCGGACAGCCGTACGACGACCTCGGCCCGCAGGATCGAGCGCGCGAACTGTTCGGCGCGCTCCGCCCAGAAGCCGGGCAGGTCGAACCCCTCGTCGCGCTCGAAGCGATCCTCGCCGGCCGTCACCGCCGTGAAACGGTCGAGCCGGTACACCCGGAAGGAACCGCCGTCCTGGACCCGCGCGCACAGGTACCAGACGCCCGCCTTGAGCACGAGCCCGTACGGTTCCAGCTCCCGCTCCACTTCGCCCTCCCGGCCGCAGTAGCGCGCGGTGACCCGTCGGTCGTCCCACACCGCGTCGGCGACGGCGGGCAGCGACTCGGGGGACTTCGGCTCGGTGAACCAGCCCGGCGCGTCCAGGTGGAAGCGCTGGGCCGACGTACGGGAAGCGTCCCGCAGGGACGGCAGCAGGGCCGCCGAGACCTTCAACCGGGCGGCGGAGGCGGCGTCCTCCAGCCCCATCTCGCGCAGCGCCCCCGGCACCCCGGACAGGAACAGCGCCTCGGCCTCGCTCCGGGCCAGTCCGGTCAGCCGGGTCCGGTACCCGCCGATCAGCCGGTACCCGCCGGCCCGCCCCCGGTCGGCGTAGACCGGGACCCCCGCCTCCGACAGCGCCTGCGCGTCCCGCGACACCGTCCGCTCCGACACCTCCAGCTCCCGCGCCAGCTCGGCGGCGGTCATGGAGGGCCGGGACTGGAGCAACAGCACCATCCTGATGAGCCGGGCAGCACGCATACGGCCATGATGCCGGGGCCCACTGACAGCGAAGGGGTACGGCGGCCGCCGTACCCCTTCACCGCGAGCGTCGAAGCTCAGGCCCTCACAGCCCGTACTTCTCGCGTGCTTCCTTCACCGCCGTCGCCTTGACCTCGCCGCGGCGGGCCAGCTGGGCCAGGGCCGCGACCACGACCGACTCGGCGTCGACGCCGAAGTGGCGGCGGGCGCCCTCGCGGGTGTCGGAGAGGCCGAAGCCGTCCGCGCCGAGCGAGGACCAGTCCTGCTCGACCCACTGCGCGATCTGGTCCGGGACCTGACGCATGTAGTCGGAGACCGCGAGCACCGGGCCCTCGGCACCGTGCAGCGCCTGACGGACGTACGGTACCCGCTCCTCGCCGCGCAGCAGACCGGCGTCGGCCTCCAGCGCGTCACGGCGCAGCTCCGTCCAGGAGGTCGCGGACCACACGTCGGACGCCACGCCCCACTCCTCGGCCAGCATCCGCTGGGCCTTCAGCACCCAGTGGATCGCCGTGCCGGAGCCGAGGAGCTGGATGCGGGGGGCGTTCGCGGCCGGGGAAAGGCCCGCGGACTCCGCCGTGTTGAAGCGGTACAGGCCCTTGACGATGCCCTCGTCGATGCCGAGGCCGGACGGCTTCGCGGGCTGCGGGAGCGGCTCGTTGTAGACCGTCAGGTAGTAGAAGACGTTCGGGTCCTCGCCGGGGGCCGCCTCGCCGTACATGCGGCGGATACCGTCGCGCACGATGGTGGCGACCTCGTAGGCGAACGCCGGGTCGTACGTCAGCGCCGCCGGGTTCGTCGCCGCGATCACCGGGGAGTGCCCGTCCGCGTGCTGCAGGCCCTCGCCCGTCAGCGTGGTACGGCCCGCCGTGGCGCCGACGAGGAAGCCGCGGCCGAGCTGGTCGCCGAGCTGCCACATCTGGTCGGCGGTGCGCTGCCAGCCGAACATCGAGTAGAAGATGTAGAACGGGATCATCGCCTCGCCGTGCGTCGCGTACGACGTCGAAGCGGCGATGAAGTCGGCCATCGAACCGGCCTCGGTGATCCCCTCGTTGAGGATCTGGCCGTTCTGGGCCTCCTTGTAGTACATCAGCTGGTCGCGGTCGACCGGCTCGTACGTCTGGCCCTTGGGCGAGTAGATGCCCAGGGACGGGAAGAGGCTCTCCATGCCGAAGGTTCGCGCCTCGTCGGGAACGATCGGCACCCAGCGCTTACCCGTCTCCTTGTCGCGGACCAAGTCCTTGATGAGCCGGACGAAGGCCATGGTGGTGGCCACGTTCTGCGAGCCGGAGCCCTTGTCGAAGGAGGCGAAGGCCTTCTCCGCCGGGGCCGGCAGGGGGGCCACGGGGTGCACTCGGCGGGCCGGCGCGGGACCACCGAGAGCGGCCCGGCGCTCCTGGAGGTAGCGCACCTCGGGGGAGTCGGCGCCCGGGTGGCCGTAGGGCACCACACCGTCGACGAAGTCGCTGTCCTTGATGGGCAGTTCGAGCAGGTCGCGCATCGTCTTGAACTCGTCCACCGACAGCTTCTTCATCTGGTGGTTGGCGTTCTTCGACGCGAAGCCCTCGCCGAGGGTGTGGCCCTTGACCGTCTGGGCCAGGATCACGGTCGGCGCGCCCTTGAACTCGACGGCGGCCTTGTAGGCGGCGTACACCTTGCGCGCCTCATGGCCACCGCGGGAGAGGTGGAAACACTCGAGGATCTTGTCGTCGGACAGCAGCTTGGCCATCTCGACGAGCGCCGGGTCCTTGCCGAAGAAGTCCTGGCGGATGTAGGCCGCGTCGCGCGTCTGGTACGTCTGCACCTGCGCGTCCGGTACCTCGCGCAGCCGTCGTACGAGCGCGCCTGTGGTGTCGAGCTGGAAGAGCTCGTCCCAGGCGTTGCCCCACAGCGACTTGACGACGTTCCAGCCGGCGCCGCGGAACTGGGCCTCCAGCTCCTGCACGATCTTGAAGTTCGCGCGGACCGGGCCGTCGAGGCGCTGGAGGTTGCAGTTGATGACGAAGGTGAGGTTGTCGAGGCCCTCGCGGCTCGCGAGCGCGAGTGCCGCCGTGGACTCGGGCTCGTCCATCTCGCCGTCGCCGAGGAAGGCCCAGACGTGGGACTGCGAGACGTCCTTGATGCCGCGGGCGGTCAGGTAGCGGTTGAAACGCGCCTGGTAGATCGCGGAGAGCGGGCCGAGGCCCATCGACACCGTCGGGAACTCCCACAGCCAGGGCAGGCGGCGCGGGTGCGGATACGACGGGAGGCCGTTGCCGCCCGACTCGCGGCGGAAGTTGTCGAGCTGGTGCTCGTCCAGCCGGCCGTCGAGGAAGGCGCGGGCGTAGATGCCGGGGGAGGCGTGGCCCTGGATGTAGAGCTGGTCGCCGGACCCGTCGGCCTCCTTGCCCTTGAAGAAGTGGTTGAAGCCGGTCTCGTAGAGCCAGGCCGCGGAGGCGAAGGTGGCGATGTGGCCGCCGACGCCGTATTTGCTGCCCCGGGTCACCATCGCGGCCGCGTTCCAGCGGTTCCACGCGGTGATGCGGGCCTCCATCTCCGGGTCACCGGGCAGGCCCGGCTCGGCGGCGGTGGGGATGGTGTTGACGTAGTCGGTCTCGAGGAGCTTCGGCAGCGCGATGCCGTTGCCCTCCGCCCTCTCCAGCGTGCGGCGCATCAGGTACGCGGCACGGTGCGGGCCGGCCGCCTTGGCGACCGCGTCCAGGGAGGCCTGCCATTCGGCGGTCTCCTCGGGGTCCCGGTCGGGGAGCTGGTCGAGCTCGCTGGCCTGGATGGCGTTGGGGTCGGTCATGTCGCCGCCTTCCTCAGTCGAAGGGGGTTCCCTCAATCAGGCAGGGTTTCGGGGGTGCCCTTTGTCTTTGGCAGGACAGGGCGGAGGGCCCCGGTAAGGGCCCGTCGGCGACTCTAACTCGCTGATCGATGATCGATCAAAGGGTTGAGGGGCAAAACTTCTCGATGACGACAAAGTAGGCACGGGGTGCCTCCGGCGGTGGCACCGGGTGACTGCGAAGGCGCGGGTTTTTGCAGGTCGGAGGGCGTTTGAGCGAAGGTGCGCTCGACTGCTCGGCAACCTCTCGGGGACACGGGTGCCGCTCCTCGGCACGGAGGTGCTCGACAGCGGCGGTGGTCGGGCACGGTGGTGCTCGGGTCTTGTGGCGTTCGGTTGCGACGGTGCACGGCCTGGCGGTGTTCGGCCATGGTGGCATTTGGCCGCGGCCGTGTTCGGGGTCGGTGGTGCTCGGCCCCGATGTGCTCGGCTTGATGGTGCTCGGGCCCGGTGGTGTGTTCGGCCGCGATGGTGCTTGGCCCGGCGGTGGTCGGCCATGGCGGGGCTCGGGTCTGGTGGTGCTCAGGCGCGATGGTGCTCTGTCGCGGCGGTGCTCGGCCTGATGGTGTTCGGGCTTGGTGGTGTTCGGCCACGATGTGCTCAGCTTGGTGGTGCTCGGGCCTGGTGGCGCTCGGTCGCGACGGTGTTCAGCCATGGTGGCATTTGGCCGCGGCCGTGCTCGGGGTCGGTGGCGCTCGGCCGCGATGGTGCTTGGCCCGGCGGTGTTCGGCCGCGGGGGCGCTCAGTGGCGGCGGCGCTCGCTCTGCCCGGCGGTGCTCAGCCGTGACGGTGCTCTGCCTGGCGGTGCTCAGCCGTGACGGTGCTCTGCCTGGCGGTGCTCAGCCGTGACGGTGCTCTGCCTGGCGTGCTCAGCCGTGATGCTGCTCTGCCCGGCGGTGTTCGGCCACGGTGGCATTTGGCCGTGCCCGTGCTCGGGGTCGGTGGCGCTCAGTCGCGACGGGGCGGTCACAGCGGTGCTGTCCGGCGGTGTCGAACCGGCCGTGGTCCCGGCCCTCAGGCCCTCGGCGCGCACCCCAGCACGTGGGACTTCACGATGTCGGCGATCCGCGGGTCCCGCCTCCGGAACGCGGCCACCAGCTCCTCGTGCTCCTCCGCGTACGACTGCTGTACCGTCCCCAGCCAGCGGATCGACAGCGCCGTGAAGACCTCGATGCCCAGGCCCTCCCAGGTGTGCAGCAGCACCGAGTTGCCGGCCGCCCGCACCAACTCGCGGTGGAAACCCACGGTGTGCCGCACCTGGCCGGTCCCGTCGGAGTCCCGGTCGGCCTCGTAGAGCGCGGCGACATGCGGTTCGAGCGCCGAGCAGTCCTGCGCCAGCCGCTCCGCCGCCAACTCCGCCGCGATGGCCTCCAGCCCGGCCCGGACCGGGTAGCTCTCCTCCAGGTCCGCCGCCGTCAGGTTCCGCACCCGTACGCCCTTGTTCGGCGCCGACTCGATCAGCCGCAGCGACTCCAGCTCGCGCAGCGCCTCCCGCACCGGCGTCTGGCTGACCTCCAGCTCGGTCGCGATGCGACGTTCCACGATCCGCTCACCCGGCTGCCAGCGCCCGCTGACGATCCCCTCCACGATGTGCTCGCGGATCTGTTCGCGCAGCGAGTGGACGACGGGCGCGGTCATGAGAGCTCCTTAAGGGCGTTTGACGTTTAGACAATAAGGCCGAGACCCCGTCCGGGAGGGGCGCGCGGGGGCGCTTTCATGCAGGTGAGACGAGGCTTACACGCTCCCAGTCCTACGACTTCTGTCAAGCCACGGAACCCCACGGCCCTGAGAAGTGTCGCGTCCGTCAAGGGGTTCCCGCACGGGGCGCCTCTTCGCACCGCAGGGGGACGGCATGCACATCGGGGGACGACGGGGACTGGCGGTGGGGGCCGTGATCGGCGCGATCGTCGCCGTGGCGGGCTGCGGACAGGCGGCCGCACGGGCGACGGCGGAGACGGCACCGAGCGGCGCGGAAGCGATCACCGACATGGCGGGTGCGGCGCCGAGCAGGGGTGCCGCCTGTGTGTTCGTCAAGCCCGACGGGGCGCAGAAGTTCGGCCACGTCGGCTGGGGCTTCAAGGTCCCGGGCACCGGCCGCTGGGTCTACGGTGCCGTCGAGAACCCGAGCGAGAAGCTGTACACCCCGCCGGGCGGTGACATCGGGGCCTGGCACGCCGAGGGCTCGTACGACCGCATGCTCAGCGAGATGAGCACCGACGCCAACTACCCCGGCAGGTCGGAGCACCCCTACAGCCGCTACCGCTGTACGAAGTCCTCGGCGCACGACGTGAACAGGGCCCGGGTCATGATCCGTACCGTCGAGGCCCGCGGGTTCCTCGTCGGGGTCGATCCGAGGACCGGGAAACTCACCTCGCGGGACTGCCTGGACGCCACCTACGACGTCCTGAAGGCGTACCGCACGCAGCACCTCACGCCCGCTCCGAAGCTGTCCGTCCCCAACGTGTGGGTGGAGGAGCTGTGGGGCTGGTCGGACCAGCAGCTGACACCCAGGTGAGGAAACGCCGGTGCCCCCGCCCGGAGAGCCGGACGGGGGCACCGTAGAAGCGAAGCCGCTTACAGGCCGAGCTCGACCTCGAACTCGCCCGCCTCCAGGATCGCCTTGACCGCGGTCAGGTAACGGGCCGCGTCGGCGCCGTCCACCAGACGGTGGTCGTAGGAGAGGGTCAGGTAGGTCATGTCGCGGACGCCGATGACCGTGCCCTCCTCGGTCTCGATGACCGCCGGGCGCTTGACCGTGGCACCGATGCCGAGGATCGCGACCTGGCCCGGCGGCACGATGATCGTGTCGAAGAGCGCACCGCGCGAACCGGTGTTGGAGATGGTGAAGGTCGCGCCGGACAGCTCGTCGGGCGTGATCTTGTTCGCGCGGACCTTGCCCGCGAGCTCCGCCGTGGCCTTGGCGATGCCGGCGATGTTGAGGTCGCCCGCGTGCTTGATGACCGGGGTCATCAGGCCCTTCTCGGAGTCCACCGCGATACCGATGTTCTCGGTGTCGAAGTAGGTGATCGTGCCTTCGCCCTCGTTGATCTTGGCGTTGATCGGCGCGTGCGCCTTCAGCGCCTGCGCCGCCGCCTTGACGAAGAACGGCATCGGGGAGAGCTTGACGCCCTCACGGGCCGCGAACGCGTCCTTGGCACGGGCGCGCAGCTTCATCAGGCGGGTGACGTCGACCTCGACGACCGAGGACAGCTGCGCCTGCTCGTGCAGCGCCTTGACCATGTTGTCGCCGATGACCTTGCGGATGCGCGGCATCTTGACGGTCTGGCCACGGAGGGGAGAGGCCTCCAGGGACGGCGCCTTCTTGGCGGCGGCGGCCGGGGCGGCGGCAGCGGCCGGAGCCGGGGCAGCGGCGGCCTTCGCGGCCTCGGCGGCGGCGATGACGTCCTGCTTGCGGATACGGCCACCGACGCCGGTGCCCTTGACGCCGGCCAGGTCGACGCCGTTCTCGGCGGCGAGCTTGCGCACCAGCGGGGTCACGTAGGCGCCGTCGTCACCGGAGGTCGCGGCCGGAGCCGGGGCCGGGGTGACCGGGGCGGGCGCCGGAGCCGGAGCGGCGGGCGCCGGGTCGGGAGCCGGAGCCGTCTGCTGCTGCGGGGCCGGAGCCGAGGGCGCCTGCGGGGCCGGAGCCGGAGCGGGCGCCGGAGCCGCGGGGGCGGGAGCCGGGGCCGGGGCCTCGGCAGCCGGGGCCGGAGCGGGAGCGGCGGGGGCCTGGGCGGCGGCCGGAGCCGCACCCGGGGCACCGATGACGGCGAGCTTGGCGCCGACCTCGGCCGTCTCGTCCTCACCGACCACGATCTCCAGCAGCACACCGGCGGCGGGCGAGGGGATCTCGGTGTCGACCTTGTCGGTGGAGACCTCGAGCAGGGGCTCGTCCTCCGCGACCTCCTCGCCGACCTCCTTCAGCCACCGGGTGACGGTGCCCTCGGTGACGGACTCGCCGAGCGCGGGCAGGACGACGTCCGTGCCCTCGGCGGAGCCGCCGCCGGAAGCGGCCTCGGCGGTGGGAGCGGGCGCCGGGGCGGCCTGCTCGGTGGACGGAGCGGCCGCGGCCGGCTCCGGGGCGGGCTCGGCGACCGGCTCGGCGGCCGGGGCCGGAGCGGCCGCCGGGGCGCCGGTGCCGTCGTCGATCACGGCCAGCTCGGCGCCGACCTCGACCGTCTCGTCCTCGGCGACCTTGATGGAGGCCAGGACACCGGCGGCGGGGGAGGGGATCTCGGTGTCGACCTTGTCGGTCGACACCTCGAGCAGCGGCTCGTCGGCCTCTACGCGCTCACCCTCGGCCTTCAGCCAGCGGGTGACGGTGCCCTCGGTGACGCTCTCGCCGAGCGCCGGAAGGGTTACGGAAACCGCCATGGTTTCGGTTGCTCCTTACGAATTGCGGAAGTCTGAGTCGTCGCTACGACGTGCAGTGACCGAGGGTCAGTCGTGCGAGTGCAGCGGCTTGCCCGCCAGGGCCAGGTGGGCCTCGCCGAGCGCCTCGCTCTGCGTCGGGTGGGCGTGGATGAGCTGGGCGACCTCGGCCGGCAGCGCTTCCCAGTTGTAGATCAGCTGGGCCTCGCCGACCTGCTCGCCCATGCGGTCGCCGACCATGTGGACGCCGACCACGGCACCGTCCTTCACCTGGACGAGCTTGATCTCGCCGGAGGTGTTCAGGATCTTGCTCTTGCCGTTGCCCGCCAGGTTGTACTTCAGAGCGACGACCTTGTCCGCGCCGTAGATCTCCTTGGCCTTGGCCTCGGTGATGCCCACGGAGGCGACCTCGGGGTGGCAGTACGTCACCCGCGGGACACCGTCGTAGTCGATCGGAACGGTCTTCAGACCGGCCAGACGCTCCGCCACCAGGATGCCCTCGGCGAAGCCGACGTGCGCGAGCTGGAGCGTGGGGACCAGGTCTCCGACGGCGGAGATGGTCGGGACGTTGGTGCGCATGTACTCGTCGACCAGGACGTAGCCGCGGTCCATCGCGACGCCCTGCTCCTCGTAGCCGAGACCGGCGGAGACGGGCCCGCGGCCGACGGCCACCAGCAGCACCTCGGCCTCGAACTCCTTGCCGTCGGCGAGGGTGACCTTGACACCGTCCTGGGTGTACTCGGCCTTCGAGAAGAAGGTGCCCAGGTTGAACTTGATGCCGCGCTTGCGGAACGCGCGCTCAAGAAGCTTGGAGGAGTTCTCGTCCTCGAGGGGGGCGAGGTGCTTGAGGCCCTCGATGATCGTGATGTCCGACCCGAAGGACTTCCACGCGGAGGCGAACTCGACGCCGATGACACCGCCGCCCAGGATGATCGCGGACTTCGGAACGCGGTCCAGCACGAGGGCGTGGTCCGAGGAGATGATCCGGTTGCCGTCGATCTCCAGGCCCGGCAGCGACTTCGGCACGGAGCCGGTCGCGAGGAGCACGTGGCGCCCCTGGATCCGCTGGCCGTTGACATCGACGGAGGTCGGCGACGACAGCCGGCCCTCACCCTCGATGTAGTGCACCTTCCGGGAGGCGACGAGCCCCTGCAGGCCCTTGTACAGGCCGGCGATCACGCCGTCCTTGTACTTGTGCACCCCGGCGATGTCGATGCCCTCGAAGGTGGCCTTCACGCCGAACTGCTCGCTCTCGCGGGCCTGGTCGGCGATCTCGCCCGCGTGCAGCAGGGCCTTGGTGGGGATGCATCCCCGGTGCAGGCAGGTACCGCCGACCTTGTCCTTCTCGATCAGGGCGACGTCAAGCCCCAGCTGCGCCCCGCGCAGGGCCGCGGCGTAACCGCCACTACCACCGCCGAGGATCACTAGGTCGAAAACGGTGCTGGCGTCGTTCGCCACGTCACGTCCTCCATGCATGTGCGCCGTACGCCGGTCTGCAGTGACCGGGCGGCGGCTGGTGTCCGGCCGCTCTTTCTTCGGCCCTGTGGTGGGGGCCCTGTCCTGCCGAGCCCCATCTTCGCACTTGTCGGCCCTGAACGAGACGCCGGGCCGGGGTGTGAGACACCACACGCTCACATGTGAAAGGGGGATGCGGTGAGACACCCAGGGGCGCGGGGCTGTATCGATCTGCGGCTCCGCCGCGCGGGCGCGACCAGCCGCCGCTCGCAGGCGGACGAGAGCCCAGGTGAGACGCCCAGGGGCGCGGGGCTGTATCGATCTGCGGCTCCGCCGCGCGGGCGCGACCAGCCGCCGCTCGCAGGCGGACGAGAGCCCAGGTGAGACGCCCAGGGGCGCGGGGAACTGCGCGACAAGCCACAACGGGCCCGCAGCCGCCCACGCCCCTTGGGAGCCGAGCTCCTAGGCGAGCATCAGCCCAGGTCACCGGAGCCGACAAGCTCCGCCAGCCGCACCAGCGTCCGCACCGCCGACCCCGTCCCGCCCTTCGGCGTGTACCCGAACGGACCCCCGTCGTTGAACGCGGGACCCGCGATGTCGAGGTGCGCCCACGGGATCCCCTCGCCCACGAACTCCCGCAGGAAGAGCCCGGCGACAAGGCCCCCGCCCATCCGCTCACCCATGTTCGCGATGTCGGCGGTCGGGGAGTCCATCCCCTTGCGCAGGTGCTCAGGCAGCGGCATGGGCCACGCCGGCTCCCCGACCTCCTCCGCGGCCTCGTGCACCGCCGTACGGAAGGAGTCGTCGTTCGCCATGATCCCGAAGGTCCGGCTGCCCAGCGCGAGCATCATCGCCCCGGTCAGCGTCGCCACGTCCACGATCGCGTCCGGCTTCTCCGCCGACGCCGCCCACAGCGCGTCCGCGAGCACCAGCCGGCCCTCGGCGTCGGTGTTGAGCACCTCCACCGTCTTGCCGCTGTACATGCGCAGCACGTCACCGGGCCGCGTGGCGGACCCCGACGGCATGTTCTCGGCGAGCGCCAGCCATCCGGTCACGTTGACCTCGAGGCCCAGCCGCGCGGCCGAGACCACGGCCGCGAACACGGCCGCCGCCCCGCTCATGTCGCACTTCATCGTCTCGTTGTGGCCCGGGGGCTTGAGCGAGATGCCGCCCGAGTCGTAGGTGATGCCCTTGCCGACCAGCGCGAGGTGCTTCTTCGCCTTGGACGAGGTGTACGACAGCTTCACCAGCCGCGGCCCCGAGGTCGACCCCGCGCCGACGCCGAGGATGCCGCCGTAGCCGCCCTTCTCCAGCGCCTTCACGTCGAGCACCTGCACCTTGAGGCCGTGCTCCTTGCCCGCGGCCTGCACGATCGCGGCGAAGGCCTCGGGGTTCAGGTCGTTGGGCGGCATGTTGATGAGGTCGCGCGCGCGGTTGAGCTCCTCGGCGACCGCGGTGGCCCGGGCGAGCGCGGCCTTGTACGCGGCGTCCCGCGGCTTGCCGCCCAGCAGTGCGGCCTCGGCCAGCGGAGCCTTGCCGTTCTTGGCCTTGGCGTCCTTGCCGTTCTCCTTGTAGGCGGTGAAGGAGTACGCCCCGAGCAGCACGCCCTCGGCGACCGCGCCGACGTCGGCGGCATCGCCCAGCGGCAGCACGAACGCGGCCTTCTTCGTTCCGGCCAGCGCGCGGGCGGCGACACCGGCGGCCTTGCGCAGCGCCTCCGAGTCGAAGGCGGAGTCCTTCTCGGGCTCGGCGCCCAGGCCGACCGCCACCACGAGAGGGGCCTTGAGGCCGGCGGGCGCGGGCAGCTTCGTCACCTCGCCCTCGGCCCCGGAGGCACCGAGGGTCTCCAGGACACCGGCGAGCCTGCCGTCGTAGGCCTTGTCCACGGCCTCGGCGCCCGGTGCGACGACCGGGCCCTTCGCGCCCTTGGCGACACCGATCACGATCGCGTCGGCCCGCAGGCCGGGCGCCGCGGAGGTGCTGAGAGTGAGAGCAGTCACGGTGGTGAATTCTCGCTTCCGATGTGAAGTTTCTTGGGTCGAGGGGGGTGGGGTCGACCGGGCCCGACGGCCGACCCTATTTCTTGTCCGGATCCGGATCCCGATCGGGGCCTTCACCCCTGTCGGCGACCACCCGGGACGAGCCTACGCTCGGGTCGGCCGAGCGTACCTCCGGCTGCGACCCGCGAGATCATTCCTGGGGTACCCCGCCGCACTCCCTGGAGTCCGTCCGTTGAAACGCCCCCTGCTCCTCCTTGCCGGCCTGCTCCTCCTGGTGACAGGGTGCACGGCCGCCCCCGACTCCCCGTCCGGCGGCTCGCGTTGGCGGCCCCGCCCCGGCATCGCCTGGCAGTGGCAGCTGACCGGCCGCGTCGACACGTCGGTGGACGTGCCGGTGTACGACATCGACGGCTTCGACCAGTCGGCGGCCGTGGTGTCGTCGCTGCACGGCAAGGGCCGCAAGGTCATCTGCTACCTCTCCACGGGCGCGTGGGAGGACTGGCGCCCGGACGCCGGCAGGTTCCCCAAGTCCGTGATCGGACGCGGCAACGGCTGGGAGGGGGAGCGCTGGCTCGACATCCGGGCGACCGACGTCCTGGAACCGCTCATGGCGGAGCGCCTCGACATGTGCCGCGAGAAGGGCTTCGACGCGGTGGAGCCGGACAACATGGACGGCTACAAGAACCGCACGGGCTTCGCGCTGACGGCGGCCGACCAGCTCCGCTACAACCGCCTGATCGCGCGACTTGCCCACGACCGCGGCATGTCGGTCGGCCTGAAGAACGACCTCGACCAGATCCCGCGGCTGGTGGGCGACTTCGACTTCGCCGTCAACGAGCAGTGCGCGCAGTACGACGAGTGCGGGGACGTGGAGCCGTTCATCAAGGCCGGCAAGGCGGTCTTCCACGTCGAGTACGAACTCCCCGTCAGCCGCTTCTGCGCCGAGTCCCGGCGGCTGAAGCTGAGTTCGATGCTGAAGAAGTACGAGCTCGGGGTGTGGCGCGAGGCCTGCTAGAGGTTCGGGGCTTCCTAGAAGTTCAACGACAGGACCACCAGCGCGGTCGTCGCCGCCGTCTCCGCCAGCCCGCCGAACACATCCCCGGTCACTCCGCCGAAGCGGCGCGTGCAGTGCCGCAGGAGCAGTTCGGCCACCCCCACGGCGGCGGCGACCGCGAGGACCGCGCGGACCATGTCGTACGCCCCCGAAAGCGCCCCCGCCCCGGCCGCCCCCAGCGTCACGGCGGCGGTCGTCAGGACCGCGCCCCGGACCGGGACGACGCCCGCCACCGCGGCCCCCAGCCCCTCCGGCCGGGCCGGCGGGACCCCGGCACGGGCCGCGAGGGTCAGGGCCAGGCGCGCGGCCGTCGACGAGACCACCGCGGCCGTCGCACCCCGCGCCCAGGAGTCGCCGTACATCTGCGACAGCGCGGCCACCTGGGCGAGGAGCACGAGGACGAGGGCGATCACCCCGAACGGGCCGATGTCCGACTGCTTCATGATCCGCAGGGCGTCCTCGGCGGGCTTGCCGCTGCCCAGGCCGTCGGCGGTGTCCGCGAGACCGTCGAGGTGCAGGCCGCGCGTGAGGACGGCGGGTGCGGCGACCGTGGCCACCGCGGCGAGCAGCGCGGAGGCGCCCAGGAACAGCAGCAGGAGCCCCACCGCCGCCGACACGCACCCCAGGACCACGCCGACCAGTGGGGCGCACAGCATTCCGCCGCGTGCCGCCTCCCGGTCCCAGCGGGTCACCTTCACGGGGAGCACGCTGAGCGTGCCGAAGGCGAAGCGGAGGCCGTCGAGCGGGGGCGGGGTCATGGACACGTCGGCAGGGTAGCCCGGACGCCGTAACCGCCGGGCGGCCCACCCCCGGCGACCGGACACTGGGTCCATGGGCCACTGGCTGCACCGCAACATCGTCGAACCCGGCAAGCTGCCGCTGCTCCTCGCCCTGACCGCGTTCGTGCTGACCTTCGTGATCACACGGGTCATCACCCGGCTGATCCGGGCGGGCAAGGGGCCCTTCGGCAACGTCAGTTCCGGTGGCGTGCACATCCACCACGTGGTGCCGGGTGTCGTCCTCACCATCGTCGGCGGCTTCGGCGCGGTCGCCAGTGGGCGGCACGGTTTCGGGGCGGGGCTGTGCGCGGTGGTCTTCGGGATGGGCGCGGGTCTGGTGCTGGACGAGTTCGCGCTGATCCTGCATCTCGACGACGTGTACTGGAGCGAGGAGGGCCGCAAGAGCGTCGAGGTCGTCGTCCTCACCGTGGCGCTGGTCGGGCTGGTGCTCGCGGGGTTCTCGCCGTTCGGCGTCAACGATGTGTCGCAGGGCGAGGCCCAGGACCGCGGCGGCGTCATCTCCAGCGTGGTGGTCAACTTCCTCTTCGCGATGCTCGTCCTGCTCAAGGGGAAGACCCGGATGGCGATCTTCAGCGTGATCGTCCCCCTCGTCGGCCTCATCGGCCTGATCCGACTGGCCCGCCCCGGCTCCCCCTGGGCCCGCCGCTTCTACGCCCGCCGCCCGCGCGCCCGCGCCCGGGCGGTATTGCGCGCCTACCACCGCGACAAACGCTGGTCGGGCCCCCGCCGCAGGTTCCAGGACCTGATCGGCGGCAAACCGGACCCGGTACGCCCGGTCGGGCGTTGAGGGAGAGCGGGATCCCTGCTCGGCCGGGGGCGTCCACCCGGACTCTGAGGGACGGCAGTTCGATCCCCGTACGGACCCTCGGCCCCTGAGAGGGCAAGTACGGCCTGGTCGGCCGCGGGCACCTGCCGGGTGTTGACGTGGCCCGGAGATAGCGGCGCTGAGGCGCGCCCGCCGACTGCTGACGTGGCGTCGAGGGACTGGCCGGCTCAGGGGGCGCATCGTGGGCCCGAGTCGGCGTCCTCCTGGGGGCGGGCGTGCCGGCGGCGGGCTGCTGAGAGGCCGCACACGGCCAGCATCGCCGCGATCGCCGCCACGTGTTCCCGGCCGGCGAGGTTCCCCTTCGCCAGCACCTCGACCACCATCGCCGCGATCACGGCACCCGCGGTGACCCGGGCGCCGTAGCGCCAGCCGAGGAAGACGGCGAGCCCCACCACGGCCGCCGACGGGCCGGTGTCGACGACGTGGGCGTCCGAGGCGGGCAGGCCGAGGGGGCTGTCGGGCCCCAGCCAGATGCCCACCCGGGCGTACAGCGTTCCGGCGAGCGTGGCGGCGTAGGCCAGCGTGAGCGTCCGCCACCGGCCCAGACAGATCTCGGCGATCCCGAACACGAACAGGATCTGCGCCAGCGCACCCCACACCGGCAGGTCCAGGGCCGGCACGAACAGGGAGAGCGGGGTGCGGAGCAGGGCGAGCCAGAGGGGATCCGCGGCGCGCACGGCACCGACGTCCTGGACGACGTCGTAACCCCACGACTGGTTGTGCACGAAGTGCAGGGCCGCCGTCAGACACACGGCCGCCAGGGCCAGGGGAACCGCCCGCCATCGCCGCCGCAGCAGCGGCCCGCGGACGGTGATGTACAGCTCACCCCACTCCGCACGAGCCCAGCGGGCGAGCGTCTTCATCCCACGTCCTCATCTGTGCGTGCTCAAGTGCTCCCGGCGCCGCAGCCACCCCGGCAGCCCCGGCACCTCCAGGAACCCCTCCGCGCGGGCGGAGGCGATGCCGATGCGCGGCAGGTCCGCGCTCTTCTCGAAGAGCAGGAACCGCGGCTCCCAGATGGGCCGGTACTTGGCGTTGGCCCGGTACAGGGACTCGATCTGCCACCAGCGGGAGAAGAAGCTGAGCAGCGACCGCCACAGCCTCAGCACCGGCCCGGCGCCAAGACGCGCACCACGTTCGAAGACCGAGCGGAACATCGCGAAGTTGAGCGAGACCTGGGTGATCTGGATCTCCTGGGCCCGGTTCAGCAGCTCGATGACCATGAACTCCATGAGGCCGTTGTCCGCGTCGCGGTCCCGGCGCATGAGGTCGAGGGACAGCCCGTGCGGCCCCCACGGCACGAAGGAGAGCACCGCCTTCAGCTCCCCGTCGGCGTCACTGCACTCCAGCGCCACGCACCGCCCGTCCTCCGGATCCCCGAGCCGCCCCAGCGCCATGCTGAACCCGCGCTCGGTGGCCCCGTCGCGCCAGTCGTCGGCCCGCCGTACGAGCGCCTCCATCTCCTCGGCGGGGATGTCCTCGTGGCGCCGGATCCGTACCGTGTACCCGGCCCGTTTGACCCGGTTGTAGGCCTGCCGGACGGTCCGCATCGCCCGTCCCTCCAGCGTGAACTCGGCGACCTCGACGATCGCCTCGTCGCCCAGCTCCAGCGCGTCCAGGCCGTGCCGCGCGTACACCGTCCCCGCGTCCTCACCCGCGCCCATCACGGCCGGCAGCCACCCGTGCGCCCGCGCCTCGGCGAGCCACGGCTCGATCGCCCCCGGCCAGGCCTCCGGGTCGCCGATCGGATCACCGGAGGCCAGCGAGACCCCGCTGACCACCCGGTACGTCACGGCCGCCTTCCCGGTCGGCGACCAGACGACGCTCTTCTCCCTGCGCAGCGCGAAGTACCCGAGCGAGTCCCGCTCGCCGTGCCGGTCCAGCAGTTCCCGCAGGCGCCGCTCGTCGTCCTCGGTGAGCGGGTCGACGGCACGCCGGGAGCGGAAGGCGGCGTAGAGGACGGCGAGGACGAGGACCGTGCTGAGCACGTTGATGACGACGTTGACCCAGTTCGGCGTCAGGATCCCGTCGAAGCGGGAGTCGTCGGCGGCGACCGAGACCAGTCGCAGCGTGCCGTACCACCAGCGTTCCACGAAGGCCGACGACCGCGAGGCCTGGTTGGTGACGGTCACCAGCAGCGCGGCCAGCAGCGAGCACACCAGCAGTCCGCCCACGGCCACGGCGGCGGCGAGCCGTGGGTTGGACCGGTCGCCCTTGGCGTAGAACTCCCGCCGCCCGACGAGCAGGGCGACCACGAAGGCGGCGGTGAGGAACAGGGAGATCCAGTTCTGCGCGTACCGCCGGATCTCCGGGAACGCCATCGCGAGGACGAACAGCGCGAGGAACGCCCCCGACAGCACCAGGTTCAGGATCCACGCCGCGCGCTTGCGCCGCCGCATGGTGATCGCGAGGAAGGCCGTGAACACTCCGGAGGCGAAGCCCGCCGTCAGCAGATACGGCGTGAAGAAGTCCTGCTGGTTGTGGCGCCGCACGTCCTGCCCCAGGGACACCCACACCGCACTGAGGAAGTTGACGAACGCGACGACCCGCAGGTACCAGACGGCGAACCCGGCGGACCGTCGCGAGGCGGCGGTGGACCGTACATCCCGAACAGGTGCGACTCGGACATCTCCCATGAAGGGCGATCATGCCCTTTGCGCCGGCGATTTGGTCGCAAGGGCACTCACCTGTCCTCGACTACTCCTCCTCGGACTCCTCCTCGGACGCCTTCTCCGGTTCCTCCTCCTGCGACTCCTCGAAGGCCGCGGGCTTCTCCGGCAGCTCGGCGGCCAGCGCGGCCGCGGCCTGTACCAGCGGCAGCGCGAGCAGTCCGCCCGCGCCCTCCCCGACCGTCACGCCATGGTCGAGCAGCGGTTCCAGGGCCATCCGGTCCAGTGCCTTCGCCTGCCCCGGCTCACCACTGCTCTGCCCGGCCAGCCACCAGTCCGGCGCCCGGAACGCGATCCGCTGCCCCACCAGGGCACAGGCGGCCACGACCACCCCGTCCAGTACGACGGGCAGCTTGCGCACCGCGCTCTGCAGCAGGAACCCGGTGATCGCCGCGAGGTCGGCCCCGCCCACCGTCGCCAGCAGCTGCAACTGGTCCCCGAGCACCGGCCGCGCCCGTCGCAGCGCGTCCCGGATCGCCGCGCACTTGCGCATCCACGCCAGGTCGTCGATCCCGGTCCCGCCCCGCCCGGTCACCACGGACGCGTCGGTCCCGCACAGCGCGGCGACCAGCACCCCGGCCGCCGTGGTCCCGCCCACGCTCACATCACCGAGCACCACGAGATCCGTACCGGAGTCGGCCTCCTCGTCGGCCACCGCGACCCCGGCCCGGAAGGCGGCCTCCGCCTCCTCGAGGGTCAACGCGTCCTCGACATCGATACGACCGCTCCCGCGCCGCACCCGATGCCGTACGACGTCCTGCGGCAGCTCGTCCGGATCGCAGTCCAGCGCCATGTCCACGACCCGCACCGGCACGCCGAGGCGCCGGGCGAGGATCGACACCGGACGGCCGCCCTCCAGGACCTCCCGCACCAACTCCGCCGCGCTGCCCGCGGCCCGCCCCGAGACACCCAGTTCGGCGATCCCGTGGTCACCGGCGAACAGCACGACCCGCGGCCGTTCGACCGACCGTACCGGTACGGCCGACTGCGCCGCCGCCAGCCACTCACCCAGGTCGTCGAGGCGGCCCAGCGCCCCGGGAGGCACGATCTGACGCTCCCGGCGCGCCTCGGCGTCGCGACGCACCCCGCCGTCGGGGCGCTCGATCAGATCGGTGAAGTCGTCGAGATTAAGCGAGCTCATTCGCCGAACAGTACCGGCCCTGATCGAACACGGGGGTGCCACAGGGTCATGACGTCATTGCACCCGGGATCGGGATCCCATACGTTCCGTTTTGTAGCGAATTGCTGTGCGTCCCCGGGAGACCCCATGCCCGCACCAACCGCCCCTTCCGTACGGCGTCTTCGCTCCACCGCCCGCGCCATACTGCCGTTCCCCGAACCCGAGAGCTGGCTGGACGTCGACACCGGGGACGCCGACTTCCCGGAGGCGGCGCGAACGTTCTTCCCCTACACGGCCTTCGACGGTCTGGACCCCACCCCCCGCGTCCTGCACGCCCAGGCGATCGAGCGCCTGGAGGAGGGCTACCAGGCCCGTCTGACGGACCCGCGGATCGTCGCCCACCTGCGCGCCCGCTACGACGTGGTCAGCCTGCTGAACCGCCGCCCGGATCCCGCGGAACTCCGGGCGGCCCTCGCCGTCCTGCGCCCCGGCGGCCACCTCCTGGTGGAGTCCCGGGACGACCCCCGCGCCGAACTGGAGTCCCGGGGCTGCACCGTCATCGCGACGGCCCGCCGATCCGCGCACATCCCGGCCCGACTGACGGCCCGTCTGCCGGACACCCCCGGGATGCTGACCTCCACCGCGCGAGCGCTGGACCACACCCTGGCCCTCCTCCTCGCCGGCACCCGCTTCGCGAAGGCGTACCGGGTGATCGCCCGCAAGGAGCCGTCAGCCCCGTAGGACCATCGCCTGTCCCGCCACCACCAGCACCACCTGCTCGCACTCGCCCGCGAACGCGGCGTTCAGCCGCCCCAGTTCGTCCCGGTACCGGCGCCCGGACGCGGTGGCCGGCACGATCCCCGACCCCACCTCGTTCGACACGGCCACCACGGTCCGCCGCGCCTCCCGCACCGCCTGAGTCAACTCCCGCACCCGCGACCGCAGTTCCCGCTCCCCGCCGTCGGCCCACTCCGCGTCGTCCCACGCTCCGACGGCGTCCATCGCGTCCGTCAGCCACAGCGACAGACAGTCGACCAGCAACGGCGCCCCGTCGTCCTTCAGCAGCGGCACCAGGTCGCAGGTCTCCGTCGTACGCCACGATCCGGGCCGCCGCTCCCGGTGTGCGGTGACCCGGGAGGCCCACTCGGTGTCCCCGTTCCGCGACCCGCCGGTCGCCACGTACAGCACGTCGGGGAACGCCTCAAGACGCCGCTCGGCCTCCACCGACTTCCCGGACCGTGCCCCGCCCAGCACCAGCGTCCGCCGCGGCACATCCGGTACGTCCTCGTAGGCGCCGACGACCAGAGTCGTCCCGTCGGGCACCGTCCGCGCCCCGGCCGCGGCCAGCCTGCGCCGCACCTCGGCGCCGGGCGGCACGTCGTGATCGACATGCACGGCGACGACGTCGGTCGTGGGCCCCACGGCCCCGACGGCCCGCAGCCGGGCGAGCGCGTCCGGCCGCCGTACGACATCGGCGAGCACCATGTCATACGACTCCACGGCCCCCTTCTCCAGCCCCGCGGGCGCACCCCCGGGCGGCAGGTACAGCACCCGCTGCCCGGCGGGCCCGGTGACGGCGTACCCGGTCCCCGGCGCGTCCATCGGCACGGCCCGCATCCGATGCCCCGTCAACAACGTCAACTCCCGCCCGTCCGGCACCCGCCCCGGCTGCGGAAGACCTGCGGGCACCTCGACGGGGGGCCCGTCATGGGGGTGTGACAGCAGGACCTGCCCCACCCCGGCGAGCGACTGCCCGGCCCGGGCGGCGGCGAAGGCGGCACCGGGGGTGAGATCGAGCAGCAGGATCCCGTCGACGAGCACGGCGGTGGCGGCCCGCGCGTTCTCACCGAGCGCGGTGGCGCACGCGGCACAGGGACAGAAGGGCCGGGGGAGACCGGCGGGGGCGCCGGTGCCGAGCAGAGTCAGTTCCACGGGACCGATTCTCGCCGCTCCCCGGTGATCCAGCGCGCGCGGAGAGGCTTTCAGGGGCGCGGGCCCGTGCCGATCTGCGGCTCCGCCGCGAGGGTGCGCGCAACCCCCACCGGCCCGCGGCCCGCGAACTACCGCTTAGGGTGCTCTTCGTAACGGATCAAACACGGGAGGCTCACATGGCGACATGGACCTGGCGATTCGAGAAGGCCGACGGCGCGGAGACCCAACCCGCCGTGGAGCCGGAGGAGTTCACCACCCAGGGCGACGCCGAGTCCTGGCTCGGCGAGTACTGGAAGCCCCTGCTCGCCGGCGGCGCGGAACAGGTGCGGCTGTTCGAGGACGCCACCGAGATCTACGGCCCGATGAGCCTGAAGGCGGCAGAGGAAGCGTGACCGGGGTGGGCGAGGGCCGGCCCTCGCCCACCACCGCTACTGCTCGCCCAGCGTCACCTCCACCGTCTTCGCGCTGCCGTCCCGGGTGTAGGTCACGGAGGTCTTCTGACCCGGCTTGCCCGCCGCGAGCGCCTCGGAGAGCGAGGCGATGGTCGTGATCCCCCCGAGTCTCACGTCGGGGCGAAGGCCCGGGCCTGCGCTGTTCGTCCGCACGGGCTCAGCCCCGCACCCCGCACAGGTGCAGCAGCGCGGCGACCCCACGGTACGGATCCGTCCGCCCGGCCCGCTCCTCGCAGGCCAGCAGCGCCTCCATGTCGTCCGGCGTCCCGGCCTCGTCCGCCGCCGTGTCCGTGAACACCCGCACCCCGTACCAGGCCTGGAGCGGCGCCCCGATGCCGGCGAGCGTCGCGGTCAGCGTGCTCAGCCGGTCGGCCCGCACATCGAGCCCCAGCCGGTTGCGGTACGCGGTGCTGTCGAAGGCCCCCAGCGCGCCCGCCCAGTCCCCGGCCAGTCCCGGCCGCATCGCCAGCGCGTCAGCGTTGCGCACGAGCAGCGACAGCAGCCCGCCCGGTGCCAGCATCCGCGCAAGACCGGCAAGCAGCGGATCCGGCTCCTCGACGTACATGAGCACGCCGTGGCACAGCACCACGTCGAAACTGCCCGGCAGGAAGTGCACCCCGGTGTCCCGGCCGTCGCCCTCGATGATCCGCATCCGCTCCCGGATGCCCTCGGGCTCGGCGGACAGGGCCTTGCGGGCCGCCGCGACCATGGTGGCGTCCCGCTCGAGCCCGGTCACCTGATGCCCGGCCCGGGCCAGTCGCAGCGCCTGCGTGCCCTGGCCCATCCCCACGTCGAGCACCCGCAGCCGCTGTCCGACCGGGTACCGGCCCACTATCTGCTCGTCGAGCTGCCGGGCCACCAGCTCCTGTCGTACGACATTTCGCAGCCCGCCGAGCTTTCCCAGCCAGGCGTCGGCCGCACCCCCGGAGAAAGACGTCGTACTCAGGGCCGCTCTCCGCGCTTGACCTGCGGCTTCGGCAGCCGGAGGCGACGCATCTGCAGGGAGCGCATCAGGGCGTAGGCGACCGCGCCCTTGCGGTTCTGGTCCGGGAAGCGCTCGGCGAGCCGCTTCTTCAGACGGAAACCGGTGAGGATCGAGTCGAGCACGATGAGCACGATCACGACGAGCCACAGCAGCAGCGCGATGCTCTGGAGCGCGCCCACCCGCACCAGGCTCAGCACGAGAATGACCACGGCCATCGGCAGGAAGAACTCCGCCACGTTGAACCGCGCGTCGATGGTGTCGCGGGCGAACTTGCGCACCGGGCCCTTGTCCCGCGCGGGCAGGTACCGCTCGTCACCGCCGGCCAGCGCCTGGCGCTGCCTCTCCAGCGCCGAGCGGCGCTCCTCGCGCTGGCGCTTGGCGGCGTCCTTGCGGGTGAGCGACGTGTTGGCGACGCTGCGGCGCTGGGACTGGGCCTCACTGCGCTTCGGCGTGGGCCGGCCCTTGGGGGCCTGAGGGTCGCGGGGCTGCTTGGAGTCGGTCAGCTGCGCCTTGTCGGCGACGGCGGCCTTCTCTTCCTTGGTGGCACGGCTACGGAACACAAAACCCAAGGGTAAGGGGTGTCCGGGGTTGGACCCCAGCCCGGTGGGGAACGATCCGGCAACACCAGTCGTCATGCAGGGGGACAGAGGGGACGTCCGGTGTCGGTTGCTCACCCTGAAGGTCACCTACTCCTTACGCCGGAGCAGGGGATCGGTCAGTCGTCCTTGGGGATGAGCGCATCCGTCCCGGAACAGTGCGTCAATGGATGCAGGGCCCGTACTGTGGGTTCTGTCGCAGAGCTGAGCTGGAAGTCCGTCAGAAGGGGGCGCGCGAAGCCCATGAGCGGTGTCATGAAGCGTATGGGGATGATCTTCCGCGCGAAGGCGAACAAGGCCCTTGACCGGGCCGAGGACCCGCGCGAAACCCTCGATTACTCGTACCAGAAGCAGCTGGAGCTGCTCCAGAAGGTGCGCCGGGGCGTGGCCGACGTGGCCACCTCCCGCAAGCGCCTGGAACTCCAGCTGAACCAGCTGCAGTCGCAGTCCTCGAAGCTGGAGGACCAGGGCCGCAAGGCGCTCGCGCTCGGCCGTGAGGACCTCGCCCGTGAGGCGCTGTCCCGCCGTGCCGCGCTCCAGCAGCAGGTGACCGACCTGGAGACCCAGCACTCGACGCTGCAGGGCGAGGAGGAGAAGCTCACCCTTGCGGCCCAGCGCCTCCAGGCCAAGGTGGACGCCTTCCGGACCAAGAAGGAGACCATCAAGGCGACCTACACGGCGGCCCAGGCGCAGACCCGGATCGGCGAGGCCTTCTCCGGCATCTCCGAGGAGATGGGCGACGTGGGCCTGGCGATTCAGCGCGCCGAGGACAAGACCGCCCAGCTCCAGGCCCGGGCCGGCGCCATCGACGAACTCCTCGCCTCGGGTGCCCTGGACGACCAGTCCGGCATGCACAAGGACGACATCCAGGCCGAGCTGGACCGGCTCTCCGGTGGTACGGATGTAGAGCTGGAACTGCAGCGCATGAAGGCGGAGCTGGCGGGAGGCTCGTCGTCGCAGCAGGCCATCGAGGGCGGTACCGGCCAGTCGCAGTCCCAGCAGCCGCAGGACACTCCACGCTTCGACAAGCAGTAGGTCCCACGCCGAGGAGGGCGACATGATCGTTCGGATCATGGGGGAGGGGCAGGTGCGGCTGGCCGAGAGCCACCTCGCCGACCTGAACAAGCTGGACGACGAGCTGTTGGCCGAGATGGAGAAGGGCGACGGGCCGGGATTCCGCCGCACCCTCCAGGCCCTCCTCGCCCGCGTCCGGGACTTGGGCGTGCCGCTCCCGGACGACTCCCTGGAACCCTCCGAACTGATCCTCCCGTCCCCGGACGCGACCCTGGAGGAAGTCCGGGACCTGCTCAGCGACGACGGCCTGATCCCGGGCTGATCCCGCACTCCGCGCGCGGGATCGATCCCTGAGCCGGTCAGGGCGCTCTGCTCCAGCCGTTCGGGGAAGCCCGCCCGGCCAGGGTGGGCCCGCACCACTCCCCTCCCGCCGCCGTCCCCCGGGGGCTCCACGCTTCAGCCCGCCCCAAGCCCCGACCCACTTCCGAGAACTGGCGGGCCCCGGAGTGGTCCTCACGCCCCGTGCCGCGAGGCCGGAAACGTACAGGTGGCCGGGGCTCCGCCTCCGGCATCACCCTGCCCGCGTCCGAGGACCGGTCGGCCCCGGAGCGCCCCGGTCCGCGAGGCCGTCGGAAACGTACAGGTGGTCGCGGTTCCACCCGAGGCCGCGCCGCCCCCGGCACCATCCCCCCCGTCCGAGGACCCGAGGGCCCCCGGAGCGGTCACCGCGACCCGGGCCGCGAGGCCGGAAACGTACAGGTGGCTCCCGTTCCGCCCCCGGCAGGGCCCCCGTACTGTTCAAGAGTGAGCCGCCCCCTCGACCGTGCCCGGCACCACCTCAAGGCGCACCCCCTGGCCCTGGACGCCGTCCTCGCGGCGGGCGTACTCGCCTGCATGGTGGCCGGTTCCTTCGTCGAGCCCCATGACCAGGACGCAGTCAGCTGGAGCATCCGCACCCCCGACCTGCTCAGCCTCGTCCTCATGGCCCTCGCCGCCCTCGCGCTGGTCTTCCGCCGCCGCGCCCCCCTCACCGTCCTCGCCCTCACCGGCACCGCCTCCATCATCGAGTGCGTCACCGGCGACCCCCGCGCCCCCGTCGCCATGGCCGCCGTGATCGCCCTCTACACGGTCGCCTCCACCACCGACCGCCCCACCACCTGGCGCGCCGGCCTGCTCACCATGACCGTCCTCACCAGCGCCGCGATGCTCGCGGGGCCGCTGCCCTGGTACGCCCAGGAGAACCTCGCCATCTTCGCCTGGACCGGCATCGGCGCCACCGCCGGCGACGCGGTCCGCAGCCGCCGCGCCTTCGTCCAGGCCATAAGAGAGCGCGCCGAGAAGGCCGAGCGCACCCGTGAGGAGGAGGCCCGGCGCAGGGTCGCCGAGGAGCGTCTGCGCATCGCCCGCGACCTGCACGACGTCGTCGCCCACCACATCGCCCTGGTCAACGTCCAGGCCGGAGTCGCCGCGCACGTCATGGACAAACGGCCCGACCAGGCCAAGGAAGCCCTCGCCCATGTCCGCGAGGCCAGCCGCTCCGCCCTCAACGAACTCCGCGCCACCGTGGGCCTGCTGCGGCAGTCCGGCGACCCCGAGGCCCCCACCGAACCCGCCCCGGGCCTCGCCCGCCTCGACGAACTCGTCGGCACCTTCCGCAGCGCGGGCCTGCCCGTCGAGGTCGCCCGCGCCGACCACGGCACCACCCTGCCCGCCGCCGTGGACCTGGCCGCCTACCGGGTCATCCAGGAAGCCCTCACGAACGTCCGCAAACACGCCGGGACGGACGCGAAGGCCGAGGTCAGCGTCGTACGCGTCGGCCCCAACGTGGAGATCACGGTCCTCGACGACGGTGCCGGCGACGACGACGACCCGGACAACGGCGGCGGCCACGGCCTGCTCGGCATGCGCGAACGCGTCACCGCCCTGCGCGGCACCCTCACCACCGGTCCCCGCTACGGAGGCGGCTTCCGCGTCCATGCGATCCTGCCCGTCAAGACCCGTGCCGCGGCAAGGGACGAACCGGGGGAGCCCGTATGACGATCCGTGTCCTGCTCGCCGACGACCAGGCGCTGCTGCGCAGCGCCTTCCGGGTGCTCGTCGACTCGGAACCGGACATGGAGGTGGTCGGCGAGGCGTCCGACGGCGCCGAGGCCGTACGGCTGACCAGGCAGGAGCGCGCCGACGTCGTGCTCATGGACATCCGGATGCCCGGCACGGACGGGCTCGCCGCCACCCGCATGATCAGCGAGGACCCCTCCCTCGCCCATGTCCGCGTGGTCATCCTGACCACCTTCGAGGTCGACGACTACGTCGTGCAGTCCCTGCGCGCCGGCGCCTCCGGCTTCCTCGGCAAGGGCAGCGAACCCGAGGAACTCCTCAGCGCCATCCGGGTCGCGGCCGGCGGCGAGGCCCTGCTGTCCCCGGCCGCCACCAAGGGCCTGATCGCCCGCTTCCTCGCCCAGGGCGACGCGGACGACAACGACCCGGTGAGCTCCGAACGCCTCGCCGCCCTCACCGTCCGCGAGCGCGAGGTCCTCGTCCAGGTCGCCGGCGGTCACTCCAACGACGAGATCGCCGAGCGCCTGGAGGTCAGCCCGCTCACCGTCAAGACCCACGTCAACCGGGCCATGGCCAAGCTGGGCGCCCGGGACCGGGCCCAGCTCGTGGTGATCGCGTACGAGTCGGGGCTGGTGCGGCCGAGAGCGGAATGACCCGGGTGCACTCCGCCCTCGCGGCGATGTCGAGAACTCGTGCCCCGCTCCGTCCCCGTGGTGAGAGCGGCCAGAATGGGTCGCATCGGGACCGAGGAGAGACACCATGGCCAAGTACCTGCTGCTGAAGCACTACCGTGGCGCCCCGGCTCCGGCCAACGACGTGCCCATGGAGCAGTGGACGCCCGAGGAGATCTCGGCGCACGTGCAGTACATGCGGGACTTCGCGGCCCGGCTGGAGGAGAGCGGGGAGTTCGTCGACAGCCAGGCGCTCACCCCCGAGGGGACATGGGTCCGCTACGACGGTGAGGGTCGGCCGCCGGTGACCGACGGCCCGTTCGCCGAGACCAAGGACCTCATCGCCGGGTGGATGGTGATCGACGTCGACAGCCACGAGCGGGCCGTCGAGCTGGCCGGGGAGCTGTCGGCTGCCCCCGGCGCGGGCGGAAAGCCGATCCACGAGTGGCTCGAGCTGCGCCCCTTCATGACCGAGCACCAGACCTGCGTCACGGAGTGACCACGTGACCACGTCCATGGACGAGGCGCTGCTCAGAAGCCTCACCCCGAGCGTGCTCGCCGTCCTCGTCCGCCGCGGAGCCGACTTCGCGGCGGCCGAGGACGCCGTCCAGGACGCCCTCGTCGAGGCCATGCGGGTCTGGCCGGACGACCCGCCGCGGGACGCCAAGGGCTGGCTGGTCACCGTGGCCTGGCGCAAGTTCCTCGACGCGACCCGCTCGGACACCGCCCGCCGCCGGCGAGAGGGCCGTATCGAAGAGGAACCGGTGCCCGGCCCCACGCCCGCCGTGGACGACACCCTCCAGCTCTACTTCCTGTGCGCCCACCCCTCGCTCACCCCGTCCTCCGCCGTCGCCCTCACCCTGCGCGCCGTCGGCGGACTCACCACCCGCCAGATCGCCCGGGCCTACCTCGTGCCCGAGGCGACCATGGCGCAGCGCATCAGCCGGGCCAAGCGCACCGTCTCCGGCGTCCGCTTCGACCGGCCCGGCGATGTCGCCACCGTGCTGCGCGTCCTCTACCTGGTCTTCAACGAGGGCTACTCCGGCGATGTCGACCTCGCCGCCGAGGCCATCCGGCTCACCCGGCAGCTCGCCGCCGCCATCGACCATCCCGAGGTCGCCGGGCTGCTCGCCCTCATGCTGCTCCACCACGCCCGCCGCGCCTCCCGCACCGCCCCCGACGGCAGCCTGGTGCCGCTCGCCGAGCAGGACCGCACCCGCTGGGACACCGCGGCGATCGCCGAGGGTGTGCGGATCCTCCAGGCCGCCCTCGCCCGCGACCGGCTGGGCGAGTTCCAGGCCCAGGCCGCCATCGCCGCCCTGCACGCCGACGCCCCCACCGCCGAGGAGACCGACTGGGTGCAGATCGTCGAGTGGTACGACGAGCTCGCCCGCCTCACCGACAGTCCCGTCGTCCGTCTCAACCGCGCGGTCGCCGTGGGCGAGGCGGACGGCCCCCGAGCGGGCCTGGCCGCGCTGGCCGCGCTGGAGGACTCACTGCCCCGCCACACCGCGGCCGCGGCCTATCTCCACGAACGCGCCGGCGACCTGACGACCGCCGCACGCCTGTACGCCGAGGCCGCCCACAAGGCCCCCAACCTCGCCGAACGCGACTACCTGACCCGCCAGGCGGCCCGGCTCAACTCGCGCCCGGGGGCGTGACGGGCGGGCCGGGGCCTTTCCCCGGCGGGTCCGGTCACCCCCGTTACATATGCTGTGCCTTGGACTGCCGCACGGGGGAAGGGGATGCGGGCGTGCCGCTGCACAAGGACGACCCGAAATCGGTCGGTGGGTACCGGCTGGCCGACCGGCTCGGGTCCGGGGGCATGGGCATCGTCTACCTGGGCAGGGCACGGTCGGGGCGCGAGGTCGCCGTGAAGGTCGTGCACGCCCAGTACGCCGAGGACAAGGTCTTCCGCGCCCGCTTCCGCCAGGAGATCGAGTCCGTCCGCAAGGTGAGCGGTGCCTTCACCGCGCCGGTGGTGGACGCCGACTCCGAGGCGGTACGGCCCTGGATGGCCACCCAGTACGTACCCGGCCCCTCCCTCGCCGACCGGATCCGTGAGCGGGGCGCGCTCAGAGACGGCGAACTGCGGCGGCTGGCCCTCGGGCTGGTGGAGGCGCTGCGGGACATCCACCGGGCCGGGGTCGTGCACCGCGACCTCAAGCCCGCCAACGTCCTGATGGCCGAGGACGGCCCCCGTGTCATCGACTTCGGCATCTCCCGCGCCGCCGAGAACCACAACACCCTCACCGAGACCGGGCAGATGATCGGCACTCCGCCCTTCATGTCCCCGGAACAGTTCACCGACGCCCGCACCGTCGGCCCCGCCTCGGACGTCTTCTCGCTGGGGGCACTGCTGGTGTTCGCCCTCACGGGGCGCGGGCCCTTCGACGCCGACAGCCCCTATCTGACCGCTTTCCGGGTCGTCCACGAGGCACCCGTGCTGAACGGTGTGGCCCAGCCGCTGCGCGCGGTCCTGGAGCGCTGTCTGGCCAAGGAGGCCGCCAAGCGGCCCGGCCTCGACGAACTGGCGCGCACGTTCGCGGAGATCCTGCCCGAGCCGCACCCCGATGACCCGGCCACCGTGACGTTCCGGCCGGTCGGACAGCCGGCCGTCGAGGAGGCCCCCGTCGAGGCCGGCCCGGCGGCGACCGCACGGCCCGGGCGCGGGTGGGGTCGCCGCACCCGCTCCCTCGTGGCGGCCGGCACGGTGGGCGTGCTGTCCCTGGGCTTCCTGGCCTATCTGGGGTTCGGGCCCGGCTTTCCCGGGAGTTCCGGGACAGCGGGCCCCAGTCCGTCCGCGGCCTCCCGCTGGGCGGCGGTGCCCGCCGACTGGGAGCCGTGGCAGACGACGGTGTACGCGACGGCGTCGAAGGGCGCGGACAAGCCGCTGCGGAAGGAGGGCGAGTCCACGTGTGTGACACATGAGGACGCCGTCTACTGCGGGGGCAGCGGCCTCCTTCCCGTGCGGCTGGACGGCCGCACCGGCAGAACCGTCTGGCGGGCCGACCTCGCGTCGAACCTCAGCGGGACGGGGAGGTACGACTCCGTGGTCCTCGGTGTCCGGGACGGCGCGGTACTCGTCCAGCAGATCGTTTACGAGGAGTCCTTCAACCAGTCCCTCGCCAAGGTGGTCGCCCTCGACGCGGAGAGCGGCGAGCAGCTGTGGGCCCGCGAGATGAACCAGATTGCCAACGCCGCGACCCTGGCCGACGACCTCTTGCTGACCCCTGTCGGCCGGAAGCTCACGGCCCGCTCCCCGCGCACGGGCGCCGGACGCTGGACCTTCACCACGCCCGCCGATCACTACTGCACCTACACGACGCTCGGCACCGCCCTGTACGCGCAGTGCCTCGCGTCGGACACCGCCGAGAACACCCGGTTCCTGGAGCTGAACCGGACGGACGGGTCGGTGGTACGACGCCTGGAGGCGCCGTACGCGTGCGGCCTGCTCGGCACCGTCGGCGGACGGGCCGCCTGCGTGGCGGGAGGAGACGGTTCGGAGCTCCTGGAGGACACGACGTTCGGAGAGGTCCTCCTCCTGGATCCGCGGTCGGGGACCCGCACGACCACGAAGCTGACGCGGAGGTACCAGGGTTCGGTGACCATGGCGGCCGGCACCCTGTGGATCGCCGGAACCGACGGCCGGGTGACCGCGGTCTCCCCGCTGACCGGCAAGCAGCTGTGGCAGACCCGGACCGGCGTCGAACGCTCGGGCAGGCCCACCTACGACACCCGGTCCCGCACCCTGTACCTGGTCAGCCCCAGCGGACGGGTCGCGGCCCTGGACGCGCACCGGGGCCGGCTGCTGTGGGAGACGGGCCCCCGCGCCGAGCGGCTCTCGAACAGCGAAGGGACCAAACCCGAGGTGCTGTCCTACGGCGGCGCACTGGTCGTGACCACCCCGGACGGCACCGTCTTCAGTCTGGACCCCGCCCACCCCGGGACATCGGGGTGAGCGGCGTCCGCGGCGGGCCTACGGCAGCGCCAGCATCCGCTCCAGCGCCAGCTTGGCGAACGCCTCCGTCTCCTTGTCGACCTCGATCCGGTTGACGAGCGTGCCCTCGGCCAGGGACTCCAGGGTCCAGACCAGGTGGGGCAGGTCGATGCGGTTCATGGTCGAGCAGAAGCAGACCGTCTTGTCGAGGAAGACGATCTCCTTGCCCTCGGGGGCGAAACGGTTCGCGAGGCGTCGTACGAGATTGAGCTCCGTGCCGATCGCCCACTTCGAGCCGGCCGGGGCCGCCTCCAGCGCCTTGATGATGTACTCGGTCGAGCCGACGTAGTCCGCGGCGGCCACGACCTCGTGCTTGCACTCGGGGTGGACGAGGACGTTCACTCCGGGGATGCGGGCGCGGACGTCCTCCACGGACTCCAGCGAGAAGCGGCCGTGGACCGAGCAGTGCCCGCGCCACAGGATCATCTTCGCGTCCCGCAGCTGCTCGGCGGTCAGGCCGCCGTTCGGCTTGTGCGGGTTGTAGAGGACGCAGTCCTCCAGGGTCATCCCCATGTCCCGCACGGCGGTGTTGCGGCCGAGGTGCTGGTCGGGGAGGAACAGCACCTTCTCGCCCTGCTCGAAGGCCCACTCAAGAGCCTTCTTGGCATTGGACGACGTGCAGATGGTGCCGCCGTGCTTGCCCGTGAACGCCTTGATGTCCGCGGAGGAGTTCATGTACGACACCGGCACGACCTGCTCGGCTATGCCGGCCTCGGTGAGCACGTCCCAGCATTCGGCGACCTGCTCGGCCGTCGCCATGTCGGCCATGGAGCAGCCGGCGGCGAGGTCGGGCAGCACGACCTTCTGGTCGTCGGACGTGAGGATGTCCGCGGACTCGGCCATGAAGTGCACACCGCAGAACACGATGTACTCGGCCTCCGGGCGCGCGGCCGCGTCCCGGGCCAGCTTGAAGGAGTCGCCCGTGACGTCGGCGAACTGGATGACCTCGTCACGCTGGTAGTGGTGGCCGAGGACGAACACCTTGTCGCCGAGCTTCTCCTTGGCCGCGCGGGCGCGCTCGACCAGGTCGGGGTCGGACGGCGAGGGCAGATCGCCGGGACACTCGACGCCCCGCTCGCTCCTCGGGTCGGCCTCGCGGCCGAGCAGCAACAGGGCGAGCGGAGTCGGCTGTACGTCGAGCTCCGTGGTCTGGGCGGTGGTCACGACACGCACCCTTTCTACTTTTCGTCGAACTGACGTTATCTATCATAACCCGGTTCACGTCACTTTGACGATGGTCATTGCGTCGATGTGACGTGAATCCCGAAGAACGGCGGATGAGCCGTTTTCCGCTCCGCGTCGCGTGTGCGAGCATGAAGAAGGCGCCGAAAACCGGCGTCCGGCCCGGAATGAATCCGCGGCCTTGCCGGTTGCACCAGTCGGCAAGCAGTCTCCGTACAACCCGGGAGAGATGTAGATGTCCGTATCGGACGAGACCGGCACCGTCACCGACGGCATCATCCTGTCCGACGCCGCCGCGGCGAAGGTCAAGGCCCTGCTCGACCAGGAAGGCCGTGACGACCTGGCCCTGCGCGTCGCCGTTCAGCCCGGCGGCTGCTCCGGCCTGCGTTACCAGCTCTTCTTCGACGAGCGCTCGCTCGACGGCGACGTCGTCAAGGACTTCGACGGCGTCAAGGTCGTCACCGACCGCATGAGCGCCCCGTACCTGGGCGGCGCGTCCATCGACTTCGTGGACACCATCGAGAAGCAGGGCTTCACGATCGACAACCCGAACGCGACCGGCTCCTGCGCCTGCGGCGACTCCTTCAGCTGAGCCGCGGGTTCCGACCCGGTTCCGAGCGACAGAAGGCGGCGGCCCCCTTTGAAGGGGCCGCCGCCTTCGCGCGTCTCCGCCTACCGGGCCCCGGAGGTCTCCGGCAGCCGTGCCCCCGCCTTCTTCAGCGGGATCTCCTTGCCGTCCGAGCCCACGACCTTGCGGTCACCGAGCGGCTCGTCGAGTGTCACGGTCTTCTGCATCTCCTTGGCGATCGCGATGCAGACCTGGTCCTGCCACGGCGTGAAGGTCACCTTGACCGTCACCTCGTCCGCGCTCTCGCTCGCCGTCGCCGCGTAGTCCCCGCACACCCCGCCGGTGAAGCTCACGGTCAGCTCGTTGCCCTCGGCCGTGTAGCCGTCCACCTCGACGTCCCGCGTCTTCGGCGTGGCGGAGGGCCGGTCGGAGGGCGCGGTGGGGGACGCGGGCGTGGTCGGCGTCGCGGTCGCCGGGGAGGCGATGTACCGCGGGTCGACCGCCGGATACGTCACCGTGAAGGCGTCCTTCGCGCCCGTCGCCCGCACCTCGAACAACCAGGACGGCACGAGGGCCTGCCGGCCGCCCACGAAGTGCGAGGCCAGCCCGAACACCGCCTTCTCGACGGTGAGCGTGCTCTTCGCCGGGCTCGCCGTCGACTCCCCGCAGGGCGCCTCCAGCCGGTCCTTCAGCGGTACGGGACTGGCGCAGCCGCCGATGCCCATGCGGTGGTCGGTCGCGGGCACCTTGTTCAGCAGGCCCAGCGTCTTCTCGGCGCTCAGCACGGGATACGTGTCGCCCTTCACCGGCGCCTTCAACTGGCCGGTGCCGCCGACCACTTCACCCTGGCCGTTCACGGTGACGCCGGTCGCCCAGCCGTAGGTGGGCAGCCCGCCCACGAGCGGATCGGCGTTCACGATCCGCTGGGCGCCCATGACCTGGCTCGCGTCCAGTTTCGCGGTGTCCTGACCGAGCGCCTTCAGCACCGGTGCGGCGGCCTTCTCCGCGACCGCCGTGCTCACCGGGGGGCCGGTGGGGGTCTCGGGCTCCTGCCCGCACACAGTGGCGCTGCCGCAGTCGTCGGGGACGGAGGAGTAGCGCTGGAAGGTCCACGCGCCCGGCGCCTGCCGGTTCACCTGGAGACTCGGCCCCGAACCGTCTTTGACCCCGACCCGCCAGACCTGCCCCTGCGCGACCGGCGTCCCGTCGACCCCGAGCGCCTCGGCGAGCCGCGCCACGTCGTCCTCGGTGACCTGCCCCTGGGTCCGGTAGACAGGCGCCGAGTCGGGCCCGTCCGGGAGGCTGCCGTCCACGCGATAGGTCACGCCGTACGGATTCGGCTCCCCGGGCGCGATCCCGTTCCCCCCTCCACCGCCCGCGCGGTAACCGTCGAGCGCGAGAGGCGGCGGGGTGTCGTCGCCGGACGCGCCGGTGGTCGTACCGTCACCGGACCCTCCGGAGGCCCCGGCGGCGAGGTACGCCCCGCCTCCTCCGACCAGCAGCACGGCAGCGGCCACGGCGGCAATGGCGACGGGGGACCGATGCCGGGCGGGGCGGGGTGCGCCGGCATCCCCGTGCCGGGGGATCTCGGAGTCGGGGAGTTCGGGAGCGGGGGCAGCCTGACCGGGGCCGGCATCGGCATCGGTGCCGAGGCGGGCGGGGGCCTTGGGCGCGTCCTTGTTGGCGGGGGATGCGCCGGTTGCGCGGCCGTCCGGTTCGGCGGCCGGGGTGGAGTCCGCGTCGGCGTCGGCGTCGGCGAGACCGGCGGCCTGGTCGGCGGTGGCGGCCTCGGCGGCCGTGCGCTTGCTCAGGTCGGCGAGGGAGCCGGGGCTCGCGGAGTCATCCGGTTCGGCGGGCCCGGCTCCCGCGCCGGCGGTGGAGTCCGTATCGGCGTCGGTGGAGGGCTCGGGTTGGTCGAGGTCGGCGGGTTGGTCGGTGGCGGCGGCGTCGGGGGTCGTGAGCTTGCTCAGCTCGGCAGGGGAGTGGGGGCTCGCGGAGTCATCCGGTTCGGGGGCACCGGCTCCCGCGGCGGCGGTGGCGTCCGTGTGGGCGTCGGCGGTGGGCCGGGGTTGGTCGAGGTCGGCGGGTTGGTCGGTGGCGGCGGCGTCGGGGGTCGTGAGCTTGCTCGGCTCGGCAGGGGAGTGGGGGCTCGCGAAGTCATCCGGTTCGGCGGGACCGGCACCGGCACCGGCTCCCGCGCCGGAGGCCGGGGAGTCGTCCGTGTCGGCGTCGGTGACTCCCTCGGCGTGCCCGGCCGAGCCTTCCGCGGTACCGGCCGACTTCTCGGCGCCCTCGGCCCCACTCTCCTGATCGGCCCTGCTCTGACCTGCCCCGGCGTGGCCCGTCCCGACCTCGCCGGAGGCCTCGGCAGCGCTCGCTTCACCGACACCGTGCGCCTTCACAGCGCTCCCGTCCCCGCCGCCGGAGGTCTCGCCGGGGTCGTTGTTGTCGGGTCGCTCGGTGTTCACCGCATCGCTCCTTCTGCTGCGCAACTGTCCCTCGACCCTGACCCGACCCTGTCAAAAAGGTCGGCAAACGGGTCGTATCCCGCATCCCCTTTCCGGGGGACGGCGATGGGACGCAGCGGGGGAGCGCGCGGTTCCCTCGAACGCGCCGACGTACGCGCCGACGCACGCGCCGTGAGTCAGCCGCAGCGACTCAGTCGCCGTACTCCGACATCGACTCCAGCAGCCGGGCGGACCCCTCGGGCACCGTCACACCGTGGATCAGCGAGGGGGAGACCGGAAGCGCGGCGATCCGGTCGGGAACCGTCCAGTGCGGAGCCATCCGGGCACAGTCACCGCGCAGCGAGGCGAGGTCCCCGTCCAGGTCGGCCGGGGCTGAGGCGTACAGCTCAAGGTTCGTCATGACGGAACCGTAAGCACGCCGGAGCCCGCGAAGAAAGATCTACTATCGGGTAGTTTTTCCTGCTTCACCACACCGTCCGTCGCCTCGCAGTACTCCATACGGACCCGATAGCGTTAACCGTCAACACGCCCTCCCGTCTCCCACCACCACCCTTCCAACGAGCGCTATCGCGCCCCCCTTCATTTCCCTGGAGAGCCTCGCCGTGCGCATCGCAGTCACCGGCTCCATCGCCACCGACCACCTCATGACCTTCCCCGGCCGCTTCGCCGACCAGTTCGTCGCGGACCAACTGCACACGGTCTCGCTCTCCTTCCTGGTCGACAACCTCGACGTCCGCAGGGGAGGCGTCGGCGCGAACATCGCCTTCGGCATGGGACAGCTCGGCACGAACCCGATCCTCGTCGGCGCCGCGGGCTTCGACTTCGACGAGTACCGCGCCTGGCTGGACCGGCACGGCGTGGACACCGCCTCCGTCCGGATCTCCGAGACGCTGCACACCGCCCGCTTCGTGTGCACCACCGACGCCGACCACAACCAGATCGGCTCCTTCTACACGGGCGCGATGAGCGAGGCCCGCCAGATCGAGCTCAAGACGGTCGCCGACCGCGTGGACGGCCTCGACCTCGTCCTCATCGGCGCCGACGACCCCGAGGCGATGCTCCGCCACACCGAGGAGTGCCGGTCCCGCGGCATCCCGTTCGCCGCGGACTTCTCCCAGCAGATCGCCCGGATGAACGGCGACGAGATCCGGATCCTGCTGGACGGCGCCACGTACCTCTTCTCCAACGAGTACGAGAAGGGTCTCATCGAGTCCAAGACCGGCTGGTCCGACGCGGAGATCCTCGCGAAGGTGGGCCACCGGGTCACGACGCTCGGCGCCCAGGGCGTGCGGATCGACCAGGTCGGCGAGGAGCCGATCGTCGTCGGCTGCGCGGAGGAGGAGCGCAAGGCCGACCCCACGGGCGTCGGTGACGCGTTCCGCGCCGGCTTCCTGTCGGGGCTCGCCTGGGGTGTCTCCCTGGAGCGCGCGGCCCAGGTGGGCTGCATGCTGGCCACGCTCGTCATCGAGACCGTGGGGACCCAGGAGTACCGACTGCGGCGCGGCAACTTCATGGAGCGGTTCACCAAGGCGTACGGCGACGAGGCGGCCGACGAGGTGCGCACGCACCTCAAGTGACCCCCTAGGAGATCCGGCGGACCACGTAAGCGGAACCCTGGTCCGCCGGCTCCTCTCCCACGTACTCCTGCTCCCGCATCTCGCACCACGCGGGGATGTCCAGCCGGGCGGCCTCGTCGTCCGACAGGACCCGGACGGTCCCGCCCACCGGCACCTCGCCGATGACCTTCGCCAACTCGATGACCGGGATCGGGCACCGCTTGCCGAGAGCGTCCACGACCAGTGCGTCCTCGTGGGCGACGGCCGAAGGCGTCGGTGCCCCCAGCTTCTCCCGTACCGACGCCACAGCCGTCGGCAACACCTCCAGGAACCGGTCGACCTCCTCGGAGACCGCCCCGAACGGCAACGACACCCGCACATTCCCCTCACTCAGCACCCCCATCGCCTTGAGCACATGGCTCGGCGTCAGCGTGCTGCTCGTGCAGGACGATCCGGAGGAAACGGAGAAACCCGCCCGGTCCAGTTCGTGCAGCAGTGTCTCCCCGTCGACATAGAGACAGGAGAAGGTGACGATCCCCGGCAGCCGCCGCTCGGCATCGCCCACCACGTCCACGTCCGGCACCAACTGCGGCACACGCGAGCGGATCCGCGCCGTCAGCTCCCGCAGCCGTACGGCCTCCCGCTCCGCCTCGGCCCGCACCGCGCGCAGCGAGGCCGCCGCCGCGACGATCGCCGGCAGGTTCTCGAAGCCAGGCGCCCGCCCCGACTCCCGCTCGTCGGCCGGTCCCTGGGGGGAGAACCGGACACCTTTCCGTACGGCGAGGAGACCGACCCCCGACGGGCCACCCCACTTGTGCGCGCTGGCGGTCACCAGGGACCACTCACCCTCGACCGGCCCCCACCCCAGCGACTGCGCCGCGTCCACCAGCAGCGGCACTCCCGCTTCCCGGCACACGGCGGCCACCTCGGCCACCGGCTGAACGGTCCCCACCTCGTGGTTGGCCGACTGGAGGCACGCCAGCGCGGTGTCGGGGCGCAGGGCGTCGGCGTACGACCGCGGGTCCACCGCGCCCGTGCGGTCCACCGGAACCTCGCTCACGTCGAACAGCTCAGCCGAATGCAGTACTGAGGAGTGTTCGACCGCTGACACGATCAGGTGACGTCCGACCCGCCGACGTCCGCCCATCGCCCCGGCGATCCCGGTGTGCACGGCCCGGGTTCCGGATGAGGTGAATGTCAGCTCGTCCGGCCGGCACCCGAGCGCCTCGGCAGCGGCCTCCCGAGCGGCATCCAGCAACAACCGAGCCCGCCGCCCCTCCCGATACAACCGAGAGGGATCAGCCCACCCTTCATCCAGAGAGGCCAACAGCGCCTGACGGGCAACAGGATGAAGCGGAGCACTGGAAGCAGCGTCGAAATAAGACACACGGCAACGCTAACCCCTTAGGGGTGCGGGGCTGTGTCGATTTGCGGCTCCGCCGCGGGGCGCGACCAGCCACAACGCACCCGCAGCCGCCAATCCAGCGAACCCCCAACTCGGTAGGCCCCCCTCCTCGCGACCCCCGGATGGGCGTCGGCTAGGGTTTGGTCCGCATAAACATCCAAACCCCTGCCCGACGCAGGGCGGCGACCGACCACCGAGTAAGGCCAGGCCGCAGCCGATACGCGCGGGCGAGACTCTCGGGAAGGCGCTACGTGAGTCCCAACGGCTCCGACCGCTCGCCGCGGCGCCCGATGCGGCGGAAGCTGCTGCAGGCAATGACTGCGGGCCTGGTCCTGGCGACAGCCACCGGTTGCTCGTACAACTGGGAAGACTTCCCCCGCCTTGGTATGCCCACCCCGACCACGGAAGAGGCTCCGAGGATCCTCTCCCTGTGGCAGGGCTCCTGGGCCGCCGCGCTCGCTGTCGGCGTACTGGTGTGGGGTCTGATCATCTGGAGCGCCATCTTCCACCGGCGCAGCCGCACCAAGGTGGAGGTACCTCCGCAGACCCGGTACAACATGCCCATCGAGGCGCTGTACACCGTGGTTCCGCTCGTCATCGTCTCGGTCCTGTTCTACTTCACGGCCCGCGACGAGTCGAAGCTCCTCAGCCTCAAGAAGCAGCCCGACGTCACCATCAACGTCGTCGGCTACCAGTGGAGCTGGGCCTTCAACTACATCGAGCCCGTCGCTGGTTCCACGGGCGACGCGAAGACGGACAAGAACCTGGCCGCGATTCCGACCCGGTTCAAGAACGCCTTCCCGGCGAACGCCGGCGGTGTCTACGACTTCGGGACGCCCGCCACGCGGAACCCGCAGACCGGCAACCCCGGCCCGACCCTCTGGCTCCCCAAGGGCAAGACGGTCCGCTTCGTCCTGACCTCGCGTGACGTCATCCACTCCTTCTGGGTGGTGCCGTTCCTGATGAAGCAGGACGTCATCCCGGGTCACACCAACGCCTTCGAGGTGACTCCGAACAAGGAGGGCACCTTCATGGGCAAGTGCGCCGAGCTCTGCGGCGTCGACCACTCCCGGATGCTGTTCAACGTGAAGGTCGTCTCCCCCGAGCGCTACGAGCAGCACCTCAAGGACCTCGCGAAGAAGGGGCAGACCGGTTACGTTCCCGCGGGCATCGAGCAGACCGCCCACGAGAAGGACCGGGAGACGACGAACCTGTGAGCATCCTCAACGAACCCCAGGGTGCCGCGGCGGCAGGGTCCCACTACACGGACGAACTGCCGGTCCGGCGCCAGAACCGCGGCAGCGTGGTCATCAAGTGGCTCACCACCACTGACCACAAGACGATCGGGACCATGTACCTGGTCACGTCGTTCGCGTTCTTCCTGATCGGCGGCGTGATGGCGCTCCTCATGCGCGCCGAGCTGGCCCGGCCGGGCCTGCAGATCATGTCGAACGAACAGTTCAACCAGGCGTTCACGATGCACGGCACGATCATGCTGCTGATGTTCGCGACGCCGCTGTTCGCCGGCTTCACCAACTGGATCATGCCGCTGCAGATCGGCGCGCCCGACGTGGCGTTCCCGCGGCTGAACATGTTCGCCTACTGGCTCTACCTGTTCGGCTCGACGATCGCGGTGGGCGGCTTCCTGACCCCGCAGGGCGCGGCCGACTTCGGCTGGTTCGCCTACTCCCCGCTGTCGGACGCGGTCCGCTCGCCGGGCGTCGGCGCCGACCTGTGGATCATGGGTCTGGCCTTCTCCGGCTTCGGCACGATCCTCGGTGCGGTCAACTTCATCACCACGATCATCTGCATGCGCGCGCCGGGCATGACCATGTTCCGCATGCCGATCTTCGTGTGGAACGTGCTGCTGACCGCGGTGCTGGTCCTGCTCGCCTTCCCCGTCCTCGCCGCCGCGCTGTTCGCGCTGGAGGCGGATCGGAAATTCGGGGCACACGTCTTCGATGCCGCGAACGGCGGAGCGTTGCTCTGGCAGCACCTCTTCTGGTTCTTCGGCCATCCAGAGGTGTACATCATCGCCCTGCCGTTCTTCGGCATCATCTCCGAGGTCATCCCGGTCTTCTCCCGCAAGCCGATGTTCGGCTACATGGGTCTGATCGCGGCGACCATCGCGATCGCGGGTCTGTCCGTGACGGTGTGGGCCCACCACATGTACGTCACCGGCGGTGTGCTCCTGCCGTTCTTCTCCTTCATGACGTTCCTCATCGCCGTACCGACGGGCGTGAAGTTCTTCAACTGGATCGGAACGATGTGGAAGGGGTCCCTGAGTTTCGAGACCCCGATGCTCTGGGCCACCGGCTTCCTGATCACCTTCACCTTCGGTGGTCTGACCGGTGTCATCCTGGCCTCGCCCCCGATGGACTTCCACGTCTCGGACTCGTACTTCGTGGTGGCGCACTTCCACTACGTCGTCTTCGGAACCGTCGTCTTCGCGATGTTCTCCGGCTTCCACTTCTGGTGGCCGAAGTTCACCGGCAAGATGCTCGACGAGCGCCTCGGCAAGATCACGTTCTGGACGCTGTTCATCGGCTTCCACGGCACCTTCCTGGTCCAGCACTGGCTGGGCGCCGAGGGCATGCCGCGTCGGTACGCCGACTACCTGGCGGCCGACGGCTTCACCGCCCTGAACACGATCTCGACGATCAGCTCGTTCGTGCTCGGCCTGTCGATCCTGCCGTTCCTCTACAACGTGTGGAAGACGGCCAAGTACGGCAAGCCGGTCGGCGTCGACGACCCGTGGGGCTACGGCCGCTCGCTCGAGTGGGCGACCTCCTGCCCGCCGCCGCGCCACAACTTCCTCACCCTGCCGCGGATCCGCAGCGAATCCCCGGCGTTCGACCTGCACCACCCGGAGATCGCCGCGCTCGACCAGCTCGAGAACGCCGGTCACGGTGAGAAGGCTCTGGCCGGCAACGGCGGCAAGGAGGCCGGGAAGTGAAGATCCAGGGACGGATGTTCTTCTGGCTGAGCATCTTCATCCTCGCCATGGCGATCGTCTATGGCGTGTGGTCGAAGGAGCCGGCCGGTACCACCGCGCTCTTCCTGGCCTTCGGCCTGTCCATCATGATCGGCTTCTACCTGGGCTTCACGGCCAAGCGGGTGGACGCCGGCGCGCAGGACAACAAGGAGGCCGACGTCGCGGACGACGCCGGCGAGGTCGGGTTCTTCAGCCCGCACAGCTGGCAGCCGCTCGCCCTCGGCTTCGGCGGCGCCCTGGCCTTCCTGTCGGTCGCGATCGGCTGGTGGCTGCTGTACTTCTCGGTGCCGGTGATCATGATCGGCCTGTACGGCTGGGTCTTCGAGTACTACCGCGGTGAGAACCGCACCCAGTAGCACGAGCTGAGCTCATCAGGGGCCCGGACACTCCGTCAGGAGCGTCCGGGCTCCTGCGTTTGCCGCAAGAGTGCTCACTCGTACGAGTCACCCGGCGTGCCGCAGTTGACTTCGCTTCCTAGCGTGAAGTCATGAACCACGCACCGCGTACCCGCACCGTCGTGAGCTGCACGCTGCTGGTGATCGCCCTCGGCGCGAGCGCCAGCGCCTGCGGGTCCGACGGGAACCCGCTGGCGGCCACGCCGTACGACGCGGCCGACCAGATCGCCTTCAACGCGCCCTCGGACGACGGCAAGAAGGCCGACCCGGACAAGCCGCTCGAGGTCACCGCCGAGGACGACGACAGCCGCATCACCGACGTCACGGCCACGGACGCCACGGGCCGCCACCTGGCGGGCGAACTCTCCGCCGACGGCACCCGCTGGCACAGCACCTCCCCGCTGGCCGCAAACGCCCATTACACGGTCCGGGTGAGCACCGAGGACGACGACGGGGCACCCGGCCGCAAGGTCCTCGACTTCGACACCAGCAAGCCTCTCGGCAAGACCCGCCTGAACGTCACCTTCGGCCCCAAGGCGGGCACGTACGGCGTCGGCCAGCCCGTCACCGCCAAGCTGGACCGTCCCGTCAAGGACAAGGCCCAGCGGGCCGTCGTCGAGCGTGCCCTCAGGGTGGACTCCACGCCCGCCGTAGCGGGCGCCTGGCACTGGGTGGACGACAAGGAACTCCACTACCGGCCCAAGGAGTACTGGCCCGCCCACGCCACGATCCAGGTCCGCAGCGACCTGGAGGGCATCAAGATCGGCGACCGGCTCTGGGGCGGCAAGGCCAAGCCCCTGAAGCTGACGACCGGCGAGCGCATCATCGCCGTGACGGACGCCTCGTCACACTCGATGAAGGTCTACAAGAACGAGGAGGTCATCAAGGAGCTCCCGGTCACCACGGGCAAGCCCGGCTTCGAGACCCGCAACGGCGTCAAGGTCGTGCTGGGCAAGGAGTACTTCGTACGTATGCGCGGCACCAGCATCGGGATCGCCGAGGGTTCCTCGGAGTCGTACGACCTGCCGGTCTACTACGCGACCCGCCTCACCTGGAGCGGCGAGTACGTCCACGCCGCCCCCTGGTCGGTCGGCTCCCAGGGCTACGCCAACGTCAGCCACGGCTGCACCGGCATGAGCACGTCCAACGCCGAGTGGTTCTTCGACACGGTCCACGAGGGCGACGTGGTGCAGGTCGTCAACTCGGACGGCCACACCATGGAGCCCTTCGGCAACGGCTTCGGCGACTGGAACCTGGACTGGAAGAAGTGGCGCGAGGGCAGCGCCCTGGTGGCAGGCACCCCGGACGCCCCGAGCGCGGACCAGACGGCAAGGCTGAGGCCGGAGAGCGTCTAGAGGCGCCTCAGGGGCAGCGCCCCTTCAGGGGCGCGGGGCTGTATCGATATGCGGCTACGCCGCGTGGGCGCGACAAGCCACGACGAGCCCGCAGCCGCCATGGAACCCCGCACCCCGAGCTCTCAGGCGCTCAAAGCCTTCTTGTTCCGCAGCAAAGAAGCCAGCGCCGCCGCGAACTCCACCGGATCCACGGGATGCGTCACCGCACCCTCCGCCCGGCTCCACGTGGCCAGCCACGCGTCCTGCGGCCGCCCGATCAGCAGCAGCACCGGCGGGCAGTTGAACACCTCGTCCTTGATCTGCCGGCACAGGCCCATGCCCCCCATCGGCACGGCCTCCCCGTCCAGCACACAGACGTCGATCCCGCCCTTGTCCAGCTCTTTCAGCACCGCCGCGGGCGTGGCGCACTCCAGGAACTCGACCAACGGGACGTCCGGGGCCGGTCGCCGGCCGGAGGCGATCCGTACCTGCTCGCGGGTGTTGGAATCGTCGCTGTAGACCAGCACCGTTGCGGTCGGCTGCATTGTTCCTCCGTGACGTCAGCGTCGTAAGGACAGGCCCGTTGGGCCGGATGCTACTCCCTTGAACACCACGTCAACACCGGTATGGAGCAGGGAGACACTCCGAACGGCACCCCCCGGGGTGAGGGCGGGATAAGCGACCGACATAATGTCGGTCGTGGCGACAGCAACGACAGAGACAACCGGGCACGCGCACCCATCGGTCAACCGGCCGAACCTCACCAGCGTCGGAACCATCATCTGGCTGAGTTCCGAGCTGATGTTCTTCGCGGCCCTCTTCGCGATGTACTTCACCCTGCGATCGGTGACGGGTCCCGACCACTGGAAGGAAATGGCGTCCAGCCTGAACTTCCCGTTCTCGGCGACGAACACCACGATCCTGGTGCTTTCCTCCCTCACCTGCCAGCTCGGCGTCTTCGCCGCCGAGCGCGGTGACGTGAAGAAGCTCCGGGGCTGGTTCATCATCACCTTCATCATGGGCGCGATCTTCATCGGCGGTCAGATCTACGAGTACACGGAGCTGGTGAAGAAGGACGGGCTCTCGCTCTCCTCCGATCCGTACGGCTCGGTGTTCTACCTGACCACCGGCTTCCACGGCATGCACGTGACGGGCGGCCTCATCGCGTTCCTGTTCGTTCTCGGGCGTACCTACGCGGCCAAGAGGTTCACCCACGAACAGGCGACCGCGGCCATCGTCGTGTCCTACTACTGGCACTTCGTCGACGTCGTCTGGATCGGCCTCTTCGCCACGATCTACATGATCAAGTAGCCGGGCCCGCTCCCGACATCGCAAGCATCGACGCAGAAGATCCTGACACCGGGGTAATCCGTGAAAAAGCTCTCCGCACGACGACGCCACCCGCTGGCGGCGCTCGTCGTCCTACTCCTCGCGCTGGCATGCACCGGGGGGCTGTACGCCGTGTTCGCCCCCGCGGACAAGGCGAAGGCAGATGAAACCGCCCAGTCCCTGGCCATCGACGAGGGCAAGAAGCTCTTCGCCGTAGGCTGCGCCAGCTGCCACGGCACCGGCGGTCAGGGATCCTCCGACGGTCCGAGCCTCGTCGGCGTGGGCGCCGCAGCCGTCGACTTCCAGGTCGGCACCGGCCGTATGCCGGCCCAGCAGCCGGGCGCGCAGGTTCCGCGCAAGAAGGTCATCTACACGCAGGCCGAGATCGACCAGCTGGCCGCGTACATCTCGTCGCTGGGTGCCGGTCCGTCCGTCCCGACCGAGGCGCAGTACGGCCCCGACGGCGCCGACATCGCCAAGGGCGGCGAGCTGTTCCGTGACAACTGCACCCAGTGCCACAACTTCACCGGCAAGGGTGGCGCGCTGACGCACGGCAAGTTCGCGCCGAGCCTGGAGGGTGTCGCCCCGAAGCACATCTACGAGGCCATGCAGACCGGCCCGCAGAACATGCCGTCGTTCCCCGACACCACGCTGTCGGAGCAGAACAAGAAGGACATCATCGCGTACCTGAACGCGGTCAACGGCGACGACACCGTGAGCCCCGGCGGCCTTGAGCTGGGCGGTCTCGGCCCGGTCTCCGAGGGCCTGTTCGCCTGGATCTTCGGCCTCGGCGCGCTGATCGCGGTCGCCGTCTGGGTCGCCGCTCGGACCGCAAAGGCCAAGAAGTCATGAGTAGCCAAGACATTCCAGAAGAGAACCTGCCCGCAGAGCAGGACGCGCACGGCGCGGTAAGCGTCGCGGACGAGAAGAACCCGTTCGCGGACCCCGGCCTCCCGCCGCATGAGCACCGGGTGCAGGACATCGACGAGCGGGCCGCCAGGCGGTCCGAGCGCACGGTGGCCATGCTGTTCACGGTGTCGATGCTGGCCACGGTCGGGTTCATCGCCTCGTACGTGGGCATCCCCCACGACAAGTCGATCTTCGTCTTCCCGATCGGGCACATCAACGCGCTCAACTTCGCGCTGGGCCTGACCCTCGGTCTCGCCCTCTTCTCGATCGGCGCGGGCGCGGTCCACTGGGCCCGCACCCTGATGTCCGACGAGGAGATCGCCGACGAGCGTCACCCGATCGAGGCGTCCCCCGAGGTCCGCGCGAAGGTGCACGCGGACTTCAAGCAGGGTGCCAAGGAGTCGGCGCTCGGCCGTCGCAAGCTGATCCGCAACACGATGTTCGGCGCGCTGGCCCTGTTCCCGCTCTCCGGCGTCATGCTGCTGCGCGACCTCGGTCCGCTGCCCGGCACCAAGCTCCGCCACACCATGTGGCGCAAGGGCCTCCAGCTCGTCAACATGAACACCAACGAGCCGCTGCGCCCTGAAGACGTCGCGGTCGGCTCGCTGACCTTCGCCAAGCCCGAGGGCCTGGAGGAGCACGACGAGGAGTTCCAGACCGAGATCGCCAAGGCCGCCCTGATGATCGTCCGCATCCAGCCGGACAACATCAAGGACAAGCGCGAGCTCGAGTGGTCGTACGAGGGAATCGTCGCGTACTCGAAGATCTGCACCCACGTGGGCTGCCCGATCTCCCTGTACGAGCAGCAGACGCACCACGTGCTCTGCCCCTGCCACCAGTCCACCTTCGACCTCTCCGACGGTGCCCGGGTGATCTTCGGCCCCGCCGGTCACGCCCTGCCGCAGCTGCGGATCGGCGTGAACGACCAGGGTTACCTCGAAGCGCTCGGCGACTTCGAGGAGCCCGTCGGTCCTGCATTCTGGGAGCGCGGATGAGTACTACAGAGTCCTCCGAGTCCCGCGCACGCGGGAAGGCGCCGGCCGGCGAGCGCGTCGCCGACTGGGCCGACGGACGGCTGGGGATCTACTCCCTGGCCAAGTCCAACATGCGCAAGATCTTCCCCGACCACTGGTCGTTCATGTTGGGTGAGGTCTGCCTCTACAGCTTCATCATCATCATCCTCACGGGTGTGTACCTGACGCTGTTCTTCCACCCGTCGATGAACGAGGTGGAGTACCACGGCAGCTACGTCCCGCTGCAGGGACAGCTGATGTCCGAGGCGTTCAACTCGACCATGCACATCTCCTTCGATGTGCGCGGTGGTCTGCTGATCCGGCAGATCCACCACTGGGCGGCGCTGATCTTCCTCGCCGGCATGTTCGTGCACATGATGCGTGTGTTCTTCACGGGCGCGTTCCGCAAGCCGCGTGAGGTCAACTGGCTGTTCGGCTTCCTGCTGTTCGTCCTCGGCATGTTCACCGGCTTCACCGGTTACTCGCTGCCGGACGACCTGCTCTCCGGCACCGGTGTCCGCTTCATGGAGGGCGCGATCCTGTCCGTGCCGATCGTCGGCACGTACCTGTCGTTCTTCCTGTTCGGCGGGGAGTTCCCGGGCGGCGACTTCGTGGCCCGCTTCTACTCGATCCACGTCCTGCTGCTGCCGGGCATCATGCTCGGCCTGGTCGTCGGCCACCTGATCCTGGTCTTCTACCACAAGCACACGCAGTTCGCGGGCCCCGGCAAGACCAACAACAACGTGGTCGGCATGCCGCTGCTGCCGGTCTACATGGCCAAGGCCGGAGGCTTCTTCTTCCTGGTCTTCGGCGTCATCGCGGCCATCGCGGCGATCGCCTCGATCAACCCGATCTGGTCGATGGGCCCCTACCGTCCCGACCAGGTGTCCACGGGCGCCCAGCCGGACTGGTACATGGGCTTCTCCGAGGGCCTGATCCGTGTCATGCCGGGCTGGGAGATCAACTTCTGGGGTCACACGCTCGTCCTGGGCGTGTTCATCCCGCTGGTGATCTTCCCGCTGGTCCTGGTCGCGATCGCGGTGTACCCGTTCATCGAGTCCTGGGTCACCGGCGACAAGCGCGAGCACCACATCCTGGACCGGCCGCGCAACGCTCCGACGCGTACGGCCTTCGGTGTCGCGTGGATCACCTGGTACATGGTGCTGCTGATCGGTGGTGGAAACGACCTCTGGGCCACCCACTTCCACCTGTCGATCAACGCCATCACCTGGTTCGTGCGGGTCGCGTTCTTCGTCGCCCCGGTCCTGGCGTTCGTCGCCACCAAGCGGATCTGCCTCGGCCTCCAGCGCCGCGACAAGGACAAGGTGCTGCACGGTCGCGAGTCCGGCATCATCAAGCGCCTGCCGCACGGTGAGTTCATCGAGGTGCACGAGCCGCTCAGCCAGGAGCAGCTGCACACGCTCACGGCGCACGAGCAGTACGCACCGGCGCAGATCGGCCCCGCGGTCGACGAGAACGGCGTCGAGCGCAAGATCAAGGGCTCCGAGAAGCTGCGCGCCAAGCTGAGCGAGGCGTACTACGGCGAGGAGTCCCAGATCCCCAAGCCGACCGTCGAGGAGTACAAGGAGATCACGAGCGGCCACGGCCACCACTGATCGCTGCTTGTCGCTGCGCTCGCCACGCGCGGTAGTAAGGGCCCGTCCGACACAGCGGACGGGCCCTTTGCCGTCCGGGGTCCCGTCCGAACGCCGGACGGGACCCTGCGTCGTGCGCTGGGCTGGATAGGGTGTGGGCACACTTTTCTACGACATCTGGAGCGGCCCCATGAGCGCTGTGACCCCCGCTGGAGGCAACACCGCGGCGGGCCGTTCCTGGCCCGAGGTACTGAACGCCCTGCTGTACGGCCGTGACCAGAGCGCCGACGCCACGGCGTGGGCCATGGACCGGATCATGCAGGGCGAGGCGACCGACGCGCAGATCGCCGGCTTCGTGGTCGCCCTCAGGGCCAAGGGCGAGACGGTCGAGGAGATCAACGGGCTCGTCCGGGCGATGTACGAGCACGCCAACGTGATCGAGGTCCCCGGGCGCACGGTCGACGTCGTCGGCACCGGAGGCGACGGCGCCAAGACCGTCAACATCTCCACGATGTCGGCGATCGTCGTGGCCGGCTCCGGCGCCACGGTCGTCAAGCACGGCAACCGGGCCGCCTCCTCCGCGTCCGGTGCCTCGGACGTCCTGGAGAAGCTCGGCGTCAACCTGGAGCTCACCCCGGGGCGGGTGGCCGAGGTGGCCGAGGAGGCCGGGATCACGTTCTGCTTCGCGGTCAAGTTCCACCCGGCGCTGCGTCACGCGGGCGCCGCCCGCGGGCAGTTGGGTATCCGCACGGTGTTCAACATCCTCGGCCCGCTGACCAACCCCGCCCGGGTGCGGTCCCAGGCGGTCGGGGTCGCCGATCCGCGCATGGCGCCGGTCGTCGCCGGCGTCTTCGCCGAACGTGGCAACTCCGCCCTCGTCTTCCGCGGTGACGACGGCCTCGACGAGCTGACGACCACATCGACCTCCCGCGTCTGGATCGTCCGCGAGGGCAAGGTCACCGAGGAGAGCTTCGACCCCCGGGACGTCGGCATCGACCTGGTGCCCGTGGAGGCCCTGCGGGGCGGTGACCCGGCATACAACGCGGAGGTCGCCAGGAAGCTCCTGGACGGCGAGACGGGCCCGGTCCGGGACGCCGTACTCCTGAACTCGGCGGCCGCGCTGGTGGCCCTGGACCCGGGGACCGGGACCCTGGCCGAGCAACTGCGGGCCGGGATGGACAAGGCCGCCGCGTCGATCGACTCGGGGGCGGCGAAGCGGACGCTGGAGCGATGGGTGGCCGCGAGCAACGCGTAACGGCCACCCCAGGGTGTCGTCCCGCGATCCGGACACGGGTTGCGGGACGGCGATCACCTCACGTACGTTCTTTGACCAGGTCATGAGTGACAGTCATGAGGCCCCGGCCGACTGTCCGGCAACCCTCCGTCCGTGGCGGGGTGCCCCGGGTGAAGACCAGGCCGTAGGCAGCGAGGTCTGCGGCAAGCGCGGATCCCTCACGAACCCAGGGATCCTGGTCATTCGAGGGAGTCTCCCGTGAGCAAGCGAATGCGATAGGGCCGCCGAGCCCCGCCTCCGCGCACCCGTCTCACCTTTCTTTCCACGACTTTTCACGGGAGTCCCCCATGTCTGTCTCCACCGCTGCCGCCGCCCAGACCATTTGTGCCCAGCTGCCCGTTCTGGGCCGGGATGTCACCGTCCCGCTCGTCACCGGCGGCGAAGTCACCTACGCGGCGCTCGACTACGCGGCCAGCGCACCGGCCCTCCAGCGGGTCTGGGACGACGTGGCGGCGTACGCTCCCTACTACGGCAGCGTGCACCGCGGGGCCGGCTACCTCTCCCAGCTGTCGACCGACCTGTTCGAGAACGCCCGCAGGACCGTCACCGAGTTCCTCGACTGCCGCGACGACGACCAGCTGATCTTCACCCGGTCGACCACCGACTCGCTCAACCTCCTTGCCGCCGCGCTCCCCGCCGACTGCCAGGTCTTCGTCTTCGAGACCGAGCACCACGCGAGCCTGCTGCCCTGGCAGGACGCCCGGGTCAGCTACCTCGACGCCCCGCGCACCCCGCGGCAGGCCGTCGAGACCCTGGAGAAGGCCCTCGCCGACCGGGACCCCCACGGCCCGGCCCTGGCGTGCGTCACCGGCGCCTCCAACGTCACCGGTGAGCTGTGGCCGGTACGGGAGCTCGCGGCGGCCGCTCACGCCCACGGTGCCCGCATCGTGCTCGACGCGGCCCAGCTCGCCCCGCACCACCCGGTGAGCGTCCGCGACCTCGACGTCGACTGGGTCGCCTTCTCCGGCCACAAGCTCTACGCCCCCTTCGGCTCCGGCGTCCTGGCCGGCCGCGCCGACTGGCTGCGGGCCGCCGACCCCTACCTCGCGGGCGGCGGCGCCAGCCGCAAGGTCACCCGGCGCGAGGACGGGGGAGTGGACGTGGAGTGGCACGAGAGCGCCGCCCGCCACGAGGCCGGCTCTCCGAACGTCATCGGTGCCTACTCCATCGCCTCCGCCTGCAAGGCGCTGACCGAGGCCGGCTTCGACAGCCTGGTCGCGCGCGAGCAGCACCTGATCGAGAAGGTCCGCGAAGGGCTGGCCGAGGTCCCCGAGGTCCGCGTCCTGTCCCTGTTCGGCGACGACGCCCCCCGCGTCGGCGTGATCTCCTTCGTCGTCGACGGCTGGAACAGCTCCCACTTCGCCGCCGCCCTCTCCGCCGAGTACGGCATCGGCGTCCGCGACGGCCTCTTCTGCGCCCACCCCCTCGTCCGCACCCTCCTGGGCAGCGACCCGCAGTCCCAGGGCGAGTGCGGTGCCCCCGAGGCCGCGCCGGGCGAGAAGTCCCTCAACGCGATCCGGGTGAGCTTCGGCGCGGGCACGCCGGACGAGCACGTGGAGCGGTTTGTGAAGGCCGTGAAGGAACTGGTCGCGGACGGTGCGAAGTGGACGTACCGCACCGAGGACGGCCGCTGCGTCCCGGCCGTCTGACGTACTGACGTCCGGCGCGCGTATACGCTCCCCCTCAGCAGCCGTACGGAATGCAGGGGGAGCACGGGGTGCAGGAGCTGCGCGAGACGGACCCGCGGACCATCGGGCCCTACCAGGTCCTGGGCAGACTCGGGTCCGGCGGCATGGGCGAGGTGTATCTCGCCGAGGCGCGCGGCGGACTGCGGCTGGCGGTGAAGGTCGTACGGGCCGAGCACGCCGAGGACCGCACCTTCCGCGCCCGGTTCCGGCACGAGGTGCGGGCCGCGCAGACCGTCGGCGGGGCGGGCACGTACACCGCGCGGGTCGTGGACGCGGACACCGAGGCCGCGCGGCCGTGGATGGCGACCGAGTTCGTGCAGGGCCCCAACCTGAGGGACGCGGTGCTCGACCGGGGACCGCTGCCCGCGGACACGGTACGGCTGCTGGCGGCCGCGCTCGCCGAGGCGCTCGCCGCGATCCACGCCAAGGGGCTGGTGCACCGGGACCTCAAGCCCTCCAACATCCTGCTCGCGCCGGACGGCCCCCGGGTCATCGACTTCGGGATCGTCCGGGCCCTGGAGGGCACCGCCCTGACCCGGACCGGCGTGGTCGTCGGGTCGGTCGGCTATCTCTCGCCCGAGCAGATCCGCAACGGCGCCCAGGTGGTGCCGGCCAGTGACGTCTTCTCCCTGGGCGCGGTCCTCGCCTACGCCTCCGGTGGCAGGGAACCCTTCGGCGAGGGCCAGGACTCGGTCGTCCTGCTGCGGATCCTGACCGGCGACGTCGACCTGTCCGCCGTACCCAAGGAACAGCTGCCGCTGGTGGAGGCCTGTCTGCGGGACGACCCCGCCGCGCGGCCGACGCCCGCCGAGCTGGTCGCGGCCGCGGGGCACAGCGAGGCGTCGCTGCGTGAGGGCCTGCGGCCGGGGTGGTACTCCTCCGGTGCCGAGAAGGAGCCCGAGACCGTTCACAGCGGCGCTCGTTGGGTTCCCGGGCACGACTCGGGGGAGCGCGGGAGCCGGGTCGAGTACGTGGCGCCCATGACCGTCACGGACGTCCCCGCGGCCACCCTGGTGCCACCCGCCACCGCACCGCCGTCCCGGCGCCGACTGCTGCGGGCCGTGGCGGGGGGCGCGGGGGTTGTGGCGGCCGGAGGCGTGGGCGGCTGGCTGTGGCTGCGCGACGCGCCGGACGGATCAGTGAAGACGGGGGCCGGGTCCCCGGCGGGCACACCCGCGACGGGCTGGCAGTACAAGGTCCAAGGGCTCGGCGGGCGGCGCGGTCCCTGCGCGGCCGTCTCGCCCGACGGCACCCGGGTGTACGTCGGCGGCGCGGACGGCGCGCTGCACGGGCTGGACCTGGACGGCCGGACCGTGTGGCGGACCCGGCTCGGTGCCGAGGCCATGTCCCCCCTCACCACCGCCGACGGCGTGTACTGCCTGCTGGAGGACGGCCAGGAGGGCGCCTCCAAGCTGTGCGCGCTCGGCCGGGGCGGCAAGATCCGCTGGACCAGGTCGTTCGCCGCGAACAGCCAGTTCCTGGTCGCCGCGGGCCGGCTGGTCCTGGTGTCCTACGGCGACGGATCGGACGCGGGCGGGGTGCGGGCCTACGCCCCCGACGGCAGCGTGCGCTGGTCCACGTCGACCGGCCCGGCGCCCACCGGCGAACCCGTGGTGGCGGACGGAGTGGTGTACGTCGGCACCTTCGGGGACCGGGTCCACGCCCTGGACGCGAAGACCGGCAAGCGGCTCTGGACGACCCCGGCCGGTGCCGACCCCGGGCGGCCCGTGCCGGTCGGCGACGTTCTGCTGGTCGGATCGGGCGGCGAACAGTCGCTGCACGGCATCTCCCGCACCGGCAAGCGGCTGTGGGACGCGAGCAACGACAAGGTGTACGGCGGGCGCTACCTCACCTGCGTGCCCTTCGCCGGCCTGGCCGTCACCGCGTCCGACTACGAACTGGTCGCCCTGGACCCCGCCGACGGATCGACGGCGTGGTCCTTCCAGTTCACCGACGACGGAAACCAGTACAGCGACCCCACGGTCGCCGGGAACACCGTCTACGTACGGCACGGCTCGACGCTCTACGGCCTCGACCGCAGGGGGAAGCAGACCTGGCACCGGCGCGTCGAGGGCGGCGCGTCCGTCGGAACCCAGTCCCCGGTGGTCAGGGGCGGCCGTGTCTATGTCGCGACCGCCGACGGCATCACCGTGCTCGCGCTGTCCTCCTAGCTGTCGAGGCCGATCGCGAACGCGGCCTCCAGGTCGTGCTGCGAGTAGGTGCGGAAGGCCACGTGGGTGTCCGTCGCCTCGACGCCCGGGATCTTGCTGATGCTGCCGGGGATGACCTCGGCGAGGTCCTCGTGCCGCTTGACCCGGACCATGGCGATCAGGTCGTACGTGCCCGTCACGGAGAAGACCTCGCTCACGGACTCCAGCGCGGCGATCCGCTCCGCGATCTCGGGGATCCGGTCCACGCTGGTCTTGATGAGGACGATCGCGGTGATCACGGCTGGTTCTCTCCCTCGGGGGCCGGAGCTGGGGCGGCCCTCACTCTAGTCGTACGGCCGAAACGCACCCAGGCGAAGACCAGGCCCAGGCCGAAGCCCACCAGGTGGGCCAGATAGGCCACCCCGGGGCCGTCGGAGGCCCGGCCCGCCGCGAGCCATTGCAGCGCCGCCCAGAACGGGAGGACCACCCAGGCGGGAAAGCGCAGCGGCAGGAAGAAGAGGAACGGCAGGAGACTGGTCACCCGGGCCCCGGGGAACAGGAACAGAAACGCGCCGAGGACCGCCGAGATCGCCCCGGAGGCACCTACCAGGGACTGCTCGGAGCCGGCGTTGGCGGCCGCGTAGCCCAGCAGGGCGAGGTAGCCGCAGCCGACGTAGAACAGGAGGAACTGCACCCGGCCCATCCGTTCCTCGGTCATCACCCCGAACACGTAGAGGAAGAGCATGTTGCCCAGCAGATGCACCCAGCTGCCGTGCACGAACAGCGCGGTGGCCGGGGTGAGGGCGGCACCCGGCGAGCCCTCGAAGAGCTCGGCGGGGACCACCCCCCAGCGGTGGAAGTAGGCCCGCTGGGCGGCCAGGGCCGCGTCCCCGGAGCCGTAGGCCGGGTCGAGACCCGAGGCGGGGCCGATCACGAAGACCAGAGAGCACAGGGCGATCAGACCGTAGGTGACCGGAGCCGGCCCCCACAGCGCCCTGCCTGCTCCACCGACTGTCACCCTCCAGTTGCTGATCATGGACACAGAGCATGACGTAACGGGACGCAACCGAACAGAGCGCCTCGCCGCCGGAGAGGTCCTGTGGACGTCCGAGCGGCGAGTACCCGCCAGGCCGTAGGGTTGCGAGCCACATGCACCGGGACGCCGGTGCGTCACCGACAATGGCTAGTAGGAAAGAGCACAGGCACGATGACGGTTCCCCTCCCGACCGCCTCGACGCGGTGGCGCTGCACCCTCTGCGGCAACCTCACGCGCTTCGACGTGACCCGCTCGTCGAAGGTCGTCGAGTACGTCCACCTCGACCTGGCGGGAGACCCGAAGGTCGAGGAGCGCGAGGTGGTCAGTGAGACCATCGAGTCGGTGCGGTGCCGCTGGTGCAACGCCGTGGACCAGGTGGAACTCGTCGACAGGCCGGGCGCCGGCTCCTGACCGGGCCGGCCCCGCACAGTGATGGGGTGTGAGGGATGGTGGAGACACAAGGCGGGGAGCCGGGCGACGGCACCGCCGAGGTGCTCGACCGTCCGCTGCCCGACGGTGTGCGGCGCAGGGTCGTGCACATCGTCTCCGAGGGTTTCGGCGGGCTGACCGTCGGTGAACTGCCCGTACAGCTGAGGCAGTACGCGCGCTTCGCGCCGAACCGGCGGGCCAAGTTCGCGGGCAACGCGATGGCGGCCGCGCTGGAGACCGATCCGCTGTTCCGCCAGCGCATCGGGGAGAAGTTCAGAGAGGTCCAGCCGGAGCTGTCCGGCGCCCTCGACTCCGGTGCCCCGCCCCCGGCCGCGGACCCGCTCGATGTGGCGGCCGCGGCCTATGTTCTGCGGCCCACCGGCTGGGTCAAGCTGGTCACCGCGGCCGGCGAGGAGGCCCAGCGCGCCGACGCCGAGCGGGCCGACGAGGAGAACCGCGCCGAGCTGGAGCGGCTGCGCGAGGAACTCGCGGCCGCCCGCGACCAGACGCGCGCCGAGACCGAGCGGCTGCGTACCGAGCTGGAGTCCGCCAAGAAGGAAGCCGAATCGCTTCACCGGAAGCTGCGCGCGGCACTCAGTGACGTCAAGCGCGGCGAGGCGGCCCTGCGCAAGCTGCAGGCCGAGACGGACACCGTACGCGCCGAGGAGCACGCCCGGGTGTCCGCCGCCGAGAGCGAGTCCCGGCGTCTGAAGGCACGCCTCGGGGAGGCGGAGGCGGCTCTGGAGGCCACGCGCAGAGCGGCACGGGAGGGGCGCAGTGTCGAGGACATGCGCGTGCGTCTGCTTCTGGACACCGTTCTGGACGCGGCCCAGGGGCTGCGCCGGGAACTGGCTCTGCCGCCGGTCTCCGTACGGCCCGCCGAGACCGTGGACGCGGTCGAACCGGGCCGTATGACCCCGAAGGACATCGCCGCCCGGGCCCTGTCGGAGAACGACCCCGCCATCCTGGACCAGCTTCTCGCCCTGCCCCAGGCGCACTTGGTGGTCGACGGCTACAACGTCACCAAGACCGGCTATCCCCAGATGCCGCTGGAGAAGCAGCGCCTGAGGCTCCTCGGGCAGCTCTCCCAGCTCGCCGCGCAGACCGGGGCGGAAGTGACCTGCGTCTTCGACGGGGCCGAGCTCGCCGCGCCGGTGCTGCTCGCGCCGCCGCGCGGGGTGCGGGTGCTGTTCTCCAAGGCGGGCGTCACCGCCGACGAGTTGATCCGTCAGCTGGTGCGCGCCGAGCCGCCCGGGCGGCCGGTGATCGTCGCCTCGACGGACCGGGAGGTCGCCGACGGCATCGCCAAGGCGGGGGCGCGGCCGGTCGCTTCCGCGGTGCTTCTCAAGCGGCTGTCCTAAACATCAAGGTCCAGGTTTAATGCCCGAATTAGACCTATCGTCACGCAACGTAGGGTCAAGCCTGCCTCACTGCAGGTGAGTTATGTGTAAAGAATGCATGGCGTGACGAGATTTTGCTCCTGAGGATTTGAACTGATCACGGGAAGGTCACTAGGGTCTGGGCTCGAACCTCCGAGCGGGTGATCACTCAAAAGAAGGAGTTCACCTCCGTGGCGTCCCACCGTCGACCCAAGCAGCCGAGCCGTACGCGCGTGACCGTGCTCACGACCGCAGCCGCTGCCGCCGTGGCCCTCAGTGCCAATGCCGCCAATGCCGCGCCGAGCGAGAAGCCGAGCAAGGACGAGGTCAAGGCGAAGGTCGACGCCCTGTACGAGCAGGCCGAGCAGGCCACCGAGAAGCTCAACGGCGCCAAGGAGAAGCAGGAGAAGCTCCAGAAGGAGATCTCCACCATCCAGGACAACGTGGCCCGCGGCCAGGACGACCTGAACGAACTCCGTGACTCCATAGGCATGGCGGCCGCCGCGCAGTACCGCACCGGCTCCATCGACTCCTCGCTCCAGCTCTTCCTGTCGTCGAACCCGGACGACTACCTGGACAAGGCGTCCACCGCGGACCAGCTCAGCTCCCAGCAGGTCGAGGCGCTGAAGAAGATCCAGGAGAAGCAGCGCGAGCTGGCCCAGGACCGCGCCGAGGCCTCCGAGAAGCTCAAGGACCTCGCGAGCACCCGCACCGAACTGGCCAAGCAGAAGAAGTCCGTTCAGGGCAAGCTCGCCGAGGCGCAGAAGCTCCTCAACTCGCTGACGGCCGCCGAGAAGGCCGCCCTCGCCGCCGCCGACGCCCGCGCCAGCCGCTCCGCCAGCGAGCGCGTGGACCTCGGTGACGCCCCCGCGTCCTCCGCCCGGGCCCAGGCGGCCTTCAACGCCGCCCAGACCCAGCTCGGCAAGCCGTACGTCTACGGTGCCACCGGCACCGCCTCCTACGACTGCTCGGGCCTCACCTCCTGGGCCTACGCGCAGGCCGGCATCACCATCCCGCGCACCTCCCAGGCCCAGGCCAACGCGGGCACGCGCATCTACAGCATGAGCGACCTCAAGGTCGGCGACCTGGTCATCTTCTACGGCGACCTGCATCACGTGGGCCTGTACGCGGGCAACGGCCAGGTCATCCACGCCCCGCGCACCGGCACGGTCGTGCGCTACGAGTCGATCAACAACATGCCGTTCCAGTTCGGCGTGCGGATCTGAGGCCCGCAGCCGCTCAAGATCGCGACGACTCGCCCCCCGTTCGGGCGAATCGCGACAACCTCATCTGACTCCACGCCCCGCCCATGACCTGCGTCTGAGGCGGGGCGTCACTTTGTGTACCCATTGAGGTCTTTGGCCGGGTCCCCTTCCCGGGGCTACTGTCTGCCGCGTTCTCGTCCGCCAGTGGAAGGAGCGCGGCCTCCGTGGGGTCCCATCGCCGCCTTGTCCAGACGTCCGGGTTCAACCGGGGCGCCGGTGCCGCACTGTGCGTGCTGTCCGCGGCGGCCGCCGCGCTCGGCGCCGTACCGGCCGTCGCCGCCCCGTCCGCCGACACCAAGGCCGAGGTGGACCGCCTCTACGAGCAGGCCGAGCAGGCCACCGAGGCCTACAACAAGGCCGACGAGCGCGCCGCCTCGTTGCGCGGGGAGGTCAGCACCGCGCAGGACACCATCGCCCGGCAGCAGGAGCGCATCAACTCCATGCGGGAGAGGCTCGGTTCGCTGGCCGGTGCCCAGTACCGCTCCGGCGGCCTCGACCCGTCCCTCGCGCTGCTGTTCTCCGACGACCCGGACGACTACCTCGACAAGGCCGCCGTCCTGGACCGCATCAACGCCCGTCAGGTGAGCGAGCTCAAGGACCTCCAGGAGGCCATGCGCGAACTCGCCCAGGAGCGCAGCGAGGCAGCCCGGAAACTCAGCGAACTGGAGAAGAGCCGCAAGGCCGTCGCCTCCCACAAGCGGACCGTCGAGAGGAAGCTCGCCCGAGCGCGCCGGCTGCTCAACTCCCTGCCGTCCGACGAGCGCGCCGCCTACGACCGGGCCTCCCGCTCCGGACGCTCCGACATGCCCGACCTCTCGGGTGCCGCGGCGCCCTCGGGCCGGGCGGCCGCCGCCGTGGCCGCCGCGCAGTCCGCGATCGGCAAGCCGTACGTGTGGGGCGCCAACGGGCCGGGCGCCTTCGACTGTTCGGGCCTGATGCAGTGGTCGTACGCCCAGGCCGGGGTCTCCCTCCCGCGCACCTCACAGGCCCAGCGCTACGCCGGCCGCCAGGTACCCCTCTCCCAGGCGCGGCCCGGCGACCTGGTCACCTACCGGGGCGACGCCAGCCATGTCGGCATGTACGTCGGCAACGGCCAGGTCGTGCACGCCCCGTACCCCGGGGCCCCGGTGCGCTACGACCCGGTGGGCATGATGCCGGGGGCGACGGTCACGCGCCCCTGACCCAGGGCCGCGCTACCCGTACGATCGGGAAACATGGCTGGTCGAAGGCGGGTGCCGAAACACGGTGTCGTGGTGCTGTGCCTGCTGCTCGCCTCGCTGGTGGCCTGCGGCGGGAGGCCGACGTCCACCGACTCCGTCAGGGCCGATGTGCAGCACCTGCTCGACCGGCGGGCCGCGGCCGTCCTCGACCGCGACAAGGCGGCGGTGGCCGGGACGGGCGCCGCGGGCTGGTACGAGGACGTCAGCGCGGTGCCGCTCGCCTCCTGGGCCTACAAGGTCACCGGCGTCCACCGCACCGGCGCCACGGCCACCGCGGACGCCGAACTCCGCTACCAGGTCCAGGGATACGACCAGGCCCCCGTCACGGCCGCCCGTGTCCTGGACCTGTCCCGGGACGCGTCCGGCCGGTGGTACGTCGTCAGGGAGAAGCCCGCCCGGAAGGCCTCGCAGCAACTGTGGGACCAGGGCGAGGTGACCGTCGTCCGCGGAAAGCACAGCATCGTCCTCGGCGTCGGTCAGTCCGGCGAGAGGCTGCACTTTTTCGCGGACCTGGCCGACCGTGCCGTGCCCGCCGTGTCGGACGCCTGGGGCACCGAGTGGTCCCGGCACGTCGTCGTGCTCGTACCCAGGTCCCTGGAGGGGATGGCGGAACTGCTCGGCTCGCCGGCCTCCTCGTACCGCGGGATCGCGGCCGTCACCACCGGTGAGACGGGTGCCCCGGCGCGGGCGCCCGCGGACCGGATCATCGTCAACCCCGACGCGTACGGCCTGCTCGGCACCCTGGGCAGGCAGGTCGTCCTCACCCACGAGACCACCCATGTCGCCACCCGCGCCGACACCACCGCCGCGACACCGCTGTGGCTGTCGGAGGGGTATGCCGACTGGGTCGGGTACCGGGGCACCGGGCGCACCCCGGCCGAGGTCGCGCCGGAGCTGAGGGAGGCCGTCTCCGCGGGCCGGGTGCCGACGGCCCTGCCGTCCGACGCGGACTTCGGCTTCGACGGCACCGCGTCCGGGCTCGCGGTGTCCTACGAGAGCGGCTGGATGGCCTGCCGGATGATCGCGGACCGGTGGGGCGAGGCCAGGCTCGGCGCGTTCTACCGGGCCGTGGGCACGCACACCAAGCGGCCGGGGGCGGTGGAGGAGGCCATGGCGAAGGTGCTCGACACCGACCTGAAGGCGTTCACCGCCGCATGGCAGGAGTACCTGCGCGATCAGCTCGGCTGATCCAACTGCTCGACGGCTTCCGCCAGCCACGCCCGCTCGGCCCGGCCCGTCGCCCGCGCCACCCGCAGCATGCCCTGCCGGAACAGGTCGTCCGCGTCCTCCGCACTCACCGGTTCGCCGCCGTCGTAGAAGAAGCTCGTCGGTGTCTCCAGGAACTCCAGCCGCCGCCGCAGCACGGCCGCCTGCTCGTGCCGGTCCGGCAGGTGCCGCAGGAACGCGAGGACGGTGTTGAAGCGGACCTGGTCGCTGATCTCGGCCTGCTTCGGGTGCCGCAGCCGCTCCAGGAGGTCCTCGCGGCCCTTTTCGGTGAGCGACAGGGTCCGGCGTGGCGCGGCGCTCGTCCCCGGCTCCGCGCGCTCGTCGAGCAGACCCGCCCTGACGAGCCGGGTGATCGCCGGGTAGAGCGCCCCGTCGCTGACCGGGCGGACATGGCCGGTCAGCGCCTTGATGCGCTCCTTGAGCTCGTAGCCGTGCAGCGGCTCCTCGGCGAGGAAGCCGAGGATCGACAGCTCCAGCACTGCATTCCTCCTTGCGGGGGTTCTGACGTCATGCTACCTCTAATCGAGCTACCTCGTTTAGGGGTAGCTCGTATCGAGGGGGATTGCTCCGTGAACAGCCATCGCAAGCAGCTCGTCGCGCTCGCCCACCCCGTCTATCTCGGCCTCCTGGCCTCCGTGGCCGCCGGGATCATCAACACCGTGTGGGTCTCCCGGCTCGGCGGCTCCGCCGTCGCCGCCGTGGCCGTGGCGACCAACACCGAGAACGTGCTGCTGGGCGTCGCGCTCGTCTTCGGCTCCGGTACGACCGTGCTGGTGGCGCACGCCCGGGGCGCGCGGGATCCCAGTGGGGTGCGGGCGGCCGTGCGCGGCGGCCTGGCGCTGTGGGCGCTGGTCACGCCGGTGGTCGCCGTGGGCGGCTTCCTGCTCCGCGAGCCGCTGGCCCGGCTGGTGCTCGACGGCGGCCCGGCCGTGTCCCTGGCCACCGCCTACTTCGCGATCTCCCTGCCGGGCATCGCCGTCTTCTTCGCCCAGCAGCTCGTCGACGGCGTCCTCAAGGGCGCCGGAGACACCCGGACACCCATGCGGCTCGCCCTCCTCGCGAACGGGCTGATCCTGGTGTGCGACCCCTTCCTGATCCAGGCGTACGGCGTCCGGGGCGCCGCCGCCTCGACCGTGCTGTGCCGGGCGGTGGCCCTCGGGGCCGGGCTGCTCGCCCTGCGCCGCAACCTGCTGCTGCGGTCCTGTGCGGGGGCTCCGGCCGGCGTCCGTCTGCGCGCGACGCTGACCACCGGGCTGCCCATGGCCGCCGACTTCACCGTGCGGCAGGGCGGGGCGCTCGTCCTCGTCGCGATCGTGGCGCGGCTCGGGGTGACGGCGGTGGCCGCGTACTCCATCGCCTACAAGGTCATGTACGTGGCGACCATGGCCTCCTACGCGGTGCGGCAGGCCGCCTCGATCCACACCGCGCACCTGCGGGGCGCCGGGCGGGACGCGCGGCGGGCGGTCGGACGGGAGGCGGTACTGGTCTCCGGGGCGGTGGGGCTCGCGGCGGCCGTGCTGCTTCTCGTGACCGCCCCCTGGATCATGGCCGCGTTCGGCGCGGGATCCGAGGTCGCCCGCGACGGGGTGTTGTTCCTGCGCTGCGTGGGCCCCTATCTGCTGCTGATGGCCTGCTTCATCGCGCTCGGCGGGGTCTTCGAGGGCAGTGGGGGAGCACCGGCGCTGCTGAGGGTGACGCTGCTCGGCACGGCGGTCCAGCTGGCGCTGGCGTACGCCTGCACGGGCCTGGGCCTGCCCGGCGTGTGTCTGGCACTCGCACTGGCCATGGCACTGCAGTGCGGGATCGTGCTGCTCCTGTTCCGGCGGGCGGGTACGCGGGTTGAGGGGGAGGCGGAGGCCGCGCGGGCCGGGGCGGTGGCCTGATCCGGGGGCGGGGTCGGCGTGGGCTGTGGGGAGTCGAGCGGGGGACCGCGGATGACGTCCGCGCATGGGATCGGGGGCTTGAGGATGGTGGCCGGTGCCTGGGTTCAGGGGGAGGTCGAGGTTTCCCGGGCCGGGGTGGGGGTCTGGTCCGGGGCCGGGGGTGGCGGGGTGTGTTTGGGGACCGTGGCCTGCCACAGCTCGCGCATGCCGATGACCGTGGCGAGGACCAGCAGGCCGTTGCGCACGAGGAGGAGGCCGATGCCGCGCGGGGTGCTGCCCACGACGTCCGCGAACCAGATCGGGAACTCCAGGACCGTCACGAAGCACGCCACCAGCACCAGGGCGGCGGGGACGCCCATCCGGCTCGCGCGGAAGCACAGACAGGCCGCCGCGAGGCCGACCAGCCACACCATGTACTGCGGGCTTATCACCCGGCTGGTGGTGGTGAACATCAGCACCGCCACCAGCGCCGCGTCGGCCGCCGTGTGCGTCTCGAACCGGGTCGCCGTCAGCCGCCACAGCAGCAGCAGACCGAAGGCCATCCCGGTCAGCGCGAGCGCGGCCGTGCTGACGGCGGTCACCCAGGGGCCGAGGAACTCGACCGAGCCGTAGTTGAGCAGGACCGAGCCGTTCCAGCCGTGATGGCGGGCGATGTGGAAGACCAGGGAGCCCAGGGACTCCACCTCGGTGCCCCGCTCCCGCTGGAAGGTCAGAAAGGCGAAGGCCCCCGGCATCGCCACCGAGAAGACTCCGGCGACCACCGCGACGGTCACCGCCGCCGAGGCCCAGACGCTCCGCCTGCGGATGCCGACCAGGATCAGCGCCGGCCACACCTTCAGCATGGCCCCGAAGCCCACCAGCGCCCCCGCCACCTTCGGATGCCGGGCGGCCGCGAGAACCGCGGCGACCGCCACCGCGGTCACCATCACGTCGTAGCGGGAGTAGACGGTCGGTCCGAGCAGAGGTACGCCCGCCACCCAGACCCAGGCCCCCCGCAGCCGCCGGCCGTCCCGCAGGCCCGCGTACAGCAGCAGGAGGAGGACGGCCAGGTCGGCGGCGAAGGCGAGGAGGAAGAAGGCCTGCGTGTACTCCAGGAAGGGCAGCAGCGCGGGGGAGAGGATCGCGAGTGCCGCGGCCGGCGGATACTGCCAGGTCACGTCGGACTGCGGGAACGTTCCGGTGCGCAGGACGTCGTACCAGCCCTGGTAGATGACCGACACGTCACTGGTGACGTCCGGGCCCGGGAAGACGTACACCTTGTAGACCCACAGCAGGAGCAGCAGCCTGGTCACGCCCCAGGTCAGCAGCAGTCCGGTCAGGGATCGCCGCCCGGCCTTCGTCTCCACGTGATCCCCTGCCGTTCTCGTGCGGTCTTGAGGGGAACATGATGTCCCGCTCTCCTGTGAGGGTGCCATAAACGCGGCCGCGCCCGGCCGTGAGCAGCCGGTTCGGTAGGGTCGGCCGCGATGCACAAGACCCTGATCGTGACGAACGACTTCCCGCCCCGCCCCGGGGGCATCCAGGCGTTCCTGCACAACATGGCGCTGCGGCTCGACCCCGAGCGCCTGGTCGTCTACGCCTCCACGTGGAAGCGCAGCCGGGAGGGCGTCGAGGCGACCGCCGCCTTCGACGCGGAGCAGCCCTTCACCGTCGTACGGGATTCCACGACCATGCTGCTGCCGACGCCCGGGGTGACCCGCAGGACCGTCGGGCTGCTGCGTGAGCACGGCTGTACGTCGGTGTGGTTCGGGGCGGCCGCGCCGCTCGGGCTCATGGCTCCGGCGCTCAGGAGGGCCGGGGCGGAGCGGCTGGTGGCGACGACCCACGGGCACGAGGCCGGGTGGGCCCAACTGCCCGCCGCGCGGCAGCTGTTGGGCCGGATCGGGGAGTCCACTGACACCATCACCTACCTCGGCGAGTACACGCGGTCGCGGATCGCCGGTGCGCTGAGCCCGAAGGCCGCCGCACGGATGGTGCAGCTGCCGCCGGGGGTCGACGAGAAGACCTTCCATCCCGGGTCGGGCGGCGACGCCGTGCGGGCGCGGCTGGGACTGACGGACCGGCCGGTGGTCGTGTGCGTCTCGCGGCTGGTGCCGCGCAAGGGGCAGGACACCCTCATCCTCGCCATGCCCCGGATCCTGGCCGCGGAGCCCGACGCCGTGCTGCTGATCGTCGGGGGCGGCCCGTACGAGAAGGAGCTGCGCAGGCTCGCGCACGAGACGGGGGTCGCCGCCTCCGTCCGTTTCACCGGAGCCGTGCCCTGGACCGAGCTGCCCGCGCACTACGGCGCCGGGGACGTCTTCGCGATGCCGTGCCGGACCCGCCGGGGCGGGCTCGACGTGGAGGGGCTGGGGATCGTCTACCTGGAGGCCTCCGCGACCGGACTGCCCGTCGTCGCCGGGGACTCGGGCGGCGCCCCGGACGCCGTGCTCGACGGCGAGACCGGCTGGGTGGTGCGGGGCGGCTCCCCCGAGGAGGCCGCCGAACGGATCACCGTCCTGCTCGGCGACGCGGAACTGCGGAGGCACATGGGGGAGCGGGGACGCGAGTGGGTCGAGGAGAAGTGGCGATGGGATTTGTTGGCGGAAAAGTTGAAGACACTGCTATAGCCGGAGGCCGATAATCCGCCGATGCTGCGCGCATGGCAACAAAACTGATACAGCGTCAGCTGACTAGACGTCAGATCCTTGGTATGGCCGCCCTTCAGACGGCGGCCACTCTCGGCTTCACCCGCGTCGGGCTCCAGTCGGCCCGCGCGGACGAGCCCGCCGCGGTCGAGTCCGCGCCCGCCATCGTCGTGGGCTCCGGCTACGGCGCCTCCGTCGCCGCCCTCCGTCTCGGCCAGGCCGGCATCCGCACCCTCGTCCTGGAGATGGGCCGGCTGTGGAACACCGCCGGCCCTGACGGCAAGGTCTTCTGCAACACCGCCAACCCCGACCAGCGCTCCATGTGGTTCCGCACCCGCACCGAGGCACCGCTGGCGACCTTCCTGTGGCTGGACGTCGTCAACAAGGACGTCAGCCCCTACCCCGGCGTCCTGGACCGGGTGCACTTCGACCACATGTCCGTCTTCGTGGGCCGCGGGGTCGGCGGCGGTTCCCTCGTCAACGGCTCGATGGCGGTCACCCCGCTCCAGTCCTACTTCGCCGAGCAGTTCCCGACCGTCGACACCGCGGAGATGTACGGCACGTACTTCCCGCGCGCCCGCGCCATGCTCGGCGTCAACACCATCGACCCGGCCTGGTTCGAGTCGACCGAGTGGTACAAGTTCACCCGGGTCTCCCGGAAGCACGCCCAGAACACCGGCCTGAAGACCACCTTCGTGCCCAGCGTCTACGACTTCGGCTACATGCAGCGCGAGGCCGCGGGCACCGCCACCAAGTCCGCTCTCGGCCAGGAGGTCATCTACGGCAACAACTTCGGCAAGAAGAGCCTCGACAAGACGTATCTGGCGTCCGCGCTCGGCACCGGCAACGTCACCATCCACACCATGGAGAAGGTCACCGGGATCAGCCGGGCGGGCGACGGCAGCTGGGTGCTGAGCGCCGAGCGCATCGACTACAGCGGGGCGGTCGTGGAGACCAAGCAGTACTCCTGCACCTATCTGTTCCTCGGCGGCGGCAGCCTCGGCACGAGTGAACTCCTGCTCCGGTCACGGCAGTCGGGGACCCTCCCGGCGCTGGACGCCAGCGTCGGGGCGGGCTGGGGGCCCAACGGCAACACGATGCTCGGGCGGGCCAACCACCTGTGGGACACCGTCGGTGCCAACCAGTCGACCATGCCGGTCATGGGCATCGACGACTGGGCCAACACCGACAACCCCGTCTTCGCCGAGATCGCGCCTTTACCCACGGGACTCGAACACTGGGTGAGCCTGTATCTGGCCATCACCAAGAACCCGCAGCGCGCCAGGTTCTCCTACGGCAGCGGGGGGTTGAGCCTCGACTGGAGCGGCGCACAGAGCGCGGTCTCCTCCGGCATGGCCAAGAAGCTCTTCGACCGGATCAACTCCGCCAACTCGACCATCTACCGGTACGACCTCTTCGGATCGCCCAGCAGGGTCTTCGCCGACGACTTCACCTACCACCCGCTCGGTGGCTGCGTGCTGGGCAAGGCCACCGACAACTACGGCCGCGTGAAGGGCTATTCGAGGCTGTACGTCACCGACGGCTCGCTGATCCCCGGCAACATCGGGGTGAACCCGTTCGTCACCATCACCGCGCTCGCCGAACGCACGATGGCGCGGGTCCTCGTGGAGGACACCGCGCCATAGGCCCCGTACGGGCGACTACTTCGCGTAGATCGCCTCGATCTCGTCCGCGTAGTCCTTCGCCACCACGTTCCGCTTGAGCTTCAGGGACGGCGTGAGGTGGCCCGTCTCCTCCGTGAACTGGGAGGACAGAATGCGGAACTTCCGCACCGATTCCGCCTTCGACACCGCGGCGTTGCCGTCGTCGATCGCGGCCTGGATCGCCGCGTTCAGGTCCGCGTCCCCGGCCAGCGACGCCGCGGTGGAACCCGCCGGCTTGCCGTGCTCCTCGGCCCAACGGCCCAGGAACTCCTCGTCGATGGTGACCAGCGCGCCCACGAACGGCCGCCCGTCGCCCACCACCATGCACTCCGCGACCAGCGCGTGCGCCCGGATACGGTCCTCGATCACGGCCGGGGCGACGTTCTTGCCGCCCGCGGTGACGATGATCTCCTTCTTGCGGCCGGTGATCCTGAGGTAGCCGTCCTCGTCGAGGGTGCCGATGTCACCGGTGTGGAACCAGCCGTCGGTCAGCGCCTCGGCGGTCGCGGCCTCGTTGTTCCAGTAGCCCTTGAACAGGTGCTCGCCGTGCAGCAGCACCTCGCCGTCGTCGGCGATCCGGATCACCGAGCCAGGCAGCGGCTGCCCGACCGTGCCGATCTTCGTGCGGTCCCAGGGGTTGAAGGCGGTCGCCGCGCACGACTCGGTCAGGCCGTAGCCCTCCAGAACCGTGAAGCCGATGCCGCGGAAGAAGTGCCCGAGCCGCTCGCCCAGCGGGGCGCCACCGGAGATGGCGTACTCGCCCCGACCGCCCAGCACGGCCCGCAGCTTGCTGTAGACCAGCTTGTCGAAGGTCTTGTACTTGATCTTCAGCCCGAGCGACGGACCCGACGGGGTGTCCAGCGCCTTGCTGTAGGCGATCGCCGTGTCGGCGGCCTTGTCGAAGATCTTGCCCTTGCCGTCCGCCTGCGCCTTGGCGCGCGCCGAGTTGTAGACCTTCTCGAAGACGCGCGGCACGCCGAGGATCAACGTCGGCCGGAAGGACGCCAGTTCGTCGGTGAGCTGCTTGATGTCCGGGACCATGCCCAGCTTGATCGGCGCCATCATCGGCGCGATCTGCACCAGCCGCCCGAAGACGTGCGCGAGCGGCAGGAAGAGCAGGACCGAGCACTCGCCGGTGCGGAACAGCGGGCGCAGTCGCTCCACGATGTTGCCGCACTCGGCGAAGAAGCTGCGGTGGGTCAGCACACAGCCCTTGGGCCGGCCGGTGGTGCCCGAGGTGTAGACGATGGTCGCCGGGTCGTCGGCCTTCGCCAGCGAACTGCGCTCCTCGACGGTGGCGTCGCTGATGTCCTTGCCCGCGCGGCCCAGCTCCTCGACCCCGCCGCCCTCGATCTGCCAGACGTGCTTGAGCGCGGGCAGCTGCTCGCGCACCGACTCGACGGCCGCGCTGTGACCGTCCAGCTCCACGACACAGGCGGTCGCGCCCGAGTCGCTGAGAATCCACTGGATCTGCTCCGCCGAGCTGGTCTCGTACACCGGCACGGTGACCGCGCCCGCGCTCCAGATCGCGAAGTCGAGCAGCGTCCACTCGTAACGGGTACGGGACATCAGGCCGACCCGGTCGCCCGGCTGGACGCCGGAGGCGATGAGCCCCTTGGCGGCGGCGTGCACCTCGGCCAGGAAGGCCGTGGCCGTCACGTCCTGCCACTGACCGCCCACCTTGCGGGCGATGACGGCGACGTCGGGATGCTGCGCGGCGTTTCTACGGACGATGTCGGTGAGATTGCCGTCCGCAGGGACCTCGTACAAAGCCGGAAGGCTGAACTCGCGCAAGACTGCTGCTCCTCATAGGGCGCCGGCGCCACGACGTTGTGTGATGCGACGGTCGGTCCAAGGCTCGGGCAGGTGCTCAGGATTTCAGTAATTGAATGCTGAGCACGACTGGACTGCCCGGACGTTACCCGCCGGTATGGCTTCTTCGACAGGGGGTCCCGGCGAGATGTTCGCTGCGTCACACGGATTGGGGTTCCCCGGCACAGTAGTCCACCTGCTTGCCGACTGGCCAGTAACCGCAGGCCCGGTCGGCACTGTTCACGTATGCCGCACAGCCTTACCCTTGATCGTCATGGCACCCACACCGGCCGGAAACCGGAAGACACGCGTACACGTGGTCAGTGACGTGCACGGCAACGCCCGTGACCTGGCCAGAGCCGGCGAGGGTGCCGACGCCCTGATCTGCCTGGGCGACCTGGTGCTGTTCCTGGACTACGCCGACCACTCGCGCGGCATCTTCCCCGACCTGTTCGGGGTGGAGAACGCGGACCGCATCGTGGAACTGCGCACCGCCCGCCGTTTCGAGGAGGCGCGGGAGTTCGGGGCCCGGCTGTGGGGCGGGATCGGTGCCGACCGGGCCTCGGTGATCGAGACGGCGGTGCGCAAGCAGTACGCCGAGATGTTCGCCGCGTTCCCGACACCGACGTACGCGACCTACGGCAATGTCGACATGCCGCCTCTGTGGCGGGAGTACGCCGGGCCCGGCACGACCGTGCTCGACGGCGAGCGGGTGGAGATCGGCGGCTGGACGTTCGGCTTCGTCGGCGGCGGCCTCAGGACCCCCATGCGGACGCCCTACGAGATCGACGACGAGGAGTACGCGGCGAAGATCGAGGCGGTCGGCGAGGTGGACGTGCTCTGCACACACATCCCGCCGGAGGTGCCGGAGCTGGTCTACGACACGGTGGCGCGGCGGTTCGAGCGGGGGAGCCGGGCGCTGCTGGCAGCGATCCACCGCACCCGGCCCCGCTACTCGTTGTTCGGTCATGTCCACCAGCCCCTGGTCCGGCGGATGCGGATCGGGGCGACCGAGTGCGTGAACGTGGGGCACTTCGCGGGGAGCGGGAAGCCGTGGGCGCTGGAATGGTGACTCCGTCCGCGCGGTAGCCTTCACGCTGCACAGACGTGCGTACCACCCTTCCTCACCGGACCTTATCTGGAGGAGCCACGGCGATGGCGGAACACACCAGTTCGAGCATCACGATCGAAGCTGCGCCGGCCGACGTCATGGCCGTGATCGCGGACTTCGCCCGCTACCCGGACTGGACGGGTGAGGTGAAGCAGGCGGAGGTGCTCTCCACGGACGCGTCCGGCCGTGCCGAGCAGGTCCGGCTGGTCATGGACGCGGGCGCCATCAAGGACGACCAGGTCCTCGGCTACACCTGGACCGGCGAGAACGAGGTCTCCTGGACGCTGGTCAAGTCCCAGATGCTGCGGCAGCTGGACGGTTCGTACGTGCTGAAGCCGGCGGGTGCGGGGGCGACGGAGGTCACGTACCTGCTGACGGTCGACGTCAAGATCCCGATGCTCGGCATGATCAAGCGCAAGGCGGAGAAGGTCATCATCGACCGGGCGCTGGCGGGGCTGAAGAAGCGGGTGGAGTCGGGGCAGTAGAGGTCGCGTTTTTGTCGCGCAGTTCCCCGCGCCCCCAAGAAGGTGGGTACAGCTGGACCGGCCGCGACTGTACCCACTCAGGGGCGCGGGGAACTGCGCGATCAGCCACGACGCGCCCGCAGCCGAGTCCGTTACGGTTCACCCCTATGCGCACCATCCTGATCACGGGCCCTGGCGGCAGTGGCCGTACGACCATCGCCGCCGCCACCGCGCTCGCCGCCGCCCGCGAGGGAACCCGCACTCTTGTGCTGAGCGCCGACCGGACCGACACCCTGGGCACGGTCCTCGGCGCGAAAACCGGCCCCACCCCCACCCAGGTCACCCCCACTCTCACCGCCTGGCGCCCCGACGCCACCGCAGGATTCCGGGACGACCTCGCCGCCTTCCAGGACCGTGCCTCCCACGTGCTCGACCTGCTCGGCGCCTCCCGCCTCGACCCCGAGGAGGTCACCCCTCTCCCCGGCGCCGAGGAACTCACCCTCCTGCGCGCCCTGCGCGACGCGGCCCTCTCCGAGCGCCATGAGCTGCTGGTCGTGGATCTGCCGCCCACCCCGCAGGCCCTCGCGCTCCTCTCCCTCCCCGAGGAACTGCGCCGCTACCTGCGCCGGCTCCTGCCCGCCGAGCGCCAGGCGGCCGCCGGCCTGCGCCCCGTCCTCGGACGGCTCGCCGGCATTCCCATGCCCTCGGAGTGGCTGTACGAGACCGCCGCCCGCTGGGACACCGAACTCGGCGCGGTCCAGGCCGTCCTCGCCGACCGGCAGGCCGTGCTGCGACTGGTCGCCGAACCCGGCCCCGCCGGCACCGACGCCGTACAGGCCGCGAGCCTGGCCCTCGCCCTGCGCGGCCTGCGCCCCGACACCCTGGTCGCCAACCGCGTCGTACCGGAGGACTGGCCCGCGGGACTCGTCGCCCAGCAGCGCAAGGCCCTGGAGGAGTGGCAGGAGTCCTACGACGTCCGCGCCGTCCCGCATCTCGGCCACGACCCGCGCGGCGACGACGACCTCGGCGCGCTCGCCGTCCCCGAGGTCAACGACACGACCTCCACCGTCGAGTGGCCCGTCGTCGATCACCTCGCCGAGGACGGCGTGCTGGTGTGGCACATCCCGCTGCCCGGCGCCCTCCGCGACGAGCTGGACCTGGTCCGGCGCGGCGACGAACTCGTCGTCAGCGCGGGCCAGTTCCGCCGGATCGTCCCGCTGCCCTCGGTCCTGCGCCGCTGCACCGTGGCCGGCGCCGCCCTGCGCGAGGGCGAGCTGCGGATCCGGTTCGCGCCGGACCCGGATCTGTGGCCCCGCACTCCGTGAACCGCGTACGCCCATTCGGGTAACGTCGTAGGGACGAACCGTAGTCAGGAGTCCGTCATGAGCGAAGAGCTCCCCCCGTCCGACGCCGCTGACCGTGAGCCCGCGGACGCCGTGGACGAGGTACGGGCGACCGACGCCGACGCGTGGGCGACGGCGGTCGCGGAGGACCTCGCGGCGGAGAAGGCCCGCCGCCGCACCCAGTACGGCCAGCCCCCGGGCTCGGCCGCCGAGGAGCTGCGCAAGCTCGTCGACAACGTCGCCGAGAAGCTGTCCGGCCTCCAGTCCCCGCTGCTCGGGGGAATCGCGGGACCCGCCGCCCAGCAGATGGTCAAGCAGGTCGTCCAGCAGGCCAAGGCCGCGGTCGAGCCGGTCATCGAGCGCAATCCGGACGTCTTCGACCACCTCGCCGCCGCCGGTGGCGAACTCCTCGCCGCGTACCGCTCCGCGGTCCAGGCGCAGGAACAGCGCTGGAGCCGGCGTGACGACACCCTGCGCGACAAGGGCGAGGAGGGCCCCGGTCCCGAGCGCATCGACTTGGACTGAAACCCGCTGACGGCAGGGCCTCGGGTACGGTTGGCCGTAGCGGGGCTCGACCGAAACTGAGGGATTCATGGGACTCACCATCGGCGTCGACATCGGCGGCACGAAGATCGCGGCCGGCGTGGTCGATGAGGAAGGCAACATCCTCTCGACCCACAAGGTGCCGACCCCGGGCACGGCCGAGGGCATCGTGGACGCGATCGCCTCGGCGGTGGAGGGCGCGCGTGCCGGGCACGACATCGTGGGCGTGGGCATCGGTGCGGCCGGATACGTCAACCGCCAGCGCTCGGAGGTCTACTTCGCCCCCAACATCCACTGGCGGAACGAGCCGCTGAAGGAGAAGGTCGAGACCCGTGTCGGCCTTCCGGTCGTCGTGGAGAACGACGCCAACGCGGCCGCGTGGGGCGAGTACAAGTTCGGGGCGGGCAAGGGCCACCGCAACGTCATCTGCATCACGCTCGGCACCGGCCTCGGTGGCGGCATCATCATCGGCAACAAGCTGCGCCGCGGCCACTTCGGCGTGGCGGCCGAGTTCGGCCACATCCGCATGGTCCCGGACGGCCTCCTGTGCGGCTGCGGCTCGCAGGGCTGCTGGGAGCAGTACGCCTCCGGGCGCGCCCTGGTGAGGTACGCCAAGCAGCGCGCCAACGCCACCCCGGAGAACGCCGAGATCCTCCTCGGACTCGGTGACGGCAGCCCCGACGGCATCGAGGGCAAGCACATCTCCATGGCCGCTCGCCAGGGCGACCCGGTCGCGGTCGACTCCTACCGCGAGCTCGCCCGTTGGGCCGGCGCGGGCCTGGCCGACCTGGCCTCCCTCTTCGACCCCTCCGCCTTCATCGTCGGCGGCGGCCTCTCCGACGAGGGCGAACTGGTCCTGGACCCGATCCGCAAGTCCTACAAGCGCTGGCTGGTGGGCGGCAACTGGCGTCCCGTGGCGGACGTCATCGCCGCCCAACTGGGCAACAAGGCGGGGCTTGTCGGGGCAGCCGACCTGGCGAGAGAGCCGGACCCGATCATGTGATCAGGCGTTGACCGGACCTGCCCAGGGGCGCGGGGAACTGCGCGACCAGCCACGGACGACCGGCAGTCGCACACCGTCCTCGCGCCCCTCCCCTTTGGGCGTAGATTGATCCACATGGTTCTGGTCAAGGTCCTGAGCTACAACATCCGCTCGATGCGGGACGACACAGACGCGCTGGCCCGGGTCATCCAGGCCTGCGAACCGGATCTCGTCCTGATCCAGGAAGCCCCCCGCTTCTTCCGCTGGCGCAAGAAGCTGGCAAGGCTGGCGTCGACCGCGGGACTGGTCGTCCTCACCGGAGGCGGCACCGCGGCGGGCCCCGCGATCCTCTGCAACCTCCGCGTCACCGTCGAACGCACCGAGGACGTCCTCCTGCCCCTCATCCCCGGCCAGCACCGCCGGGGCTTCGCCACGGCCGTCGTACGGATCGGCGCAGCCCGGCTCGGCGTACTGAGCTGTCACCTGTCGTTGCAGAAGGACGAGCGCTACGACCAGGCGGGCATGCTCCTCGACCGCCTGGCCGGCATGGGCGTGGAGCACGCCGTGGCCGGCGGCGACCTCAACGACCGCCCCACGGGACCCGCCTTCAGCCGTATCGCGGACAGCCTTCAGGACTGCTGGGCGACCAGCCCGACCGGCGGCGAGGTCACCTGGACCCGCACCGAACCCCACCGGCGTATCGACGCGATCTTCGCCACGAAGGGCATCGAGGTGCGCGGCTGCGGGGTCCCCCTGGACCTGCCCGGGATCACGGAGACAGACCTGAGGGCGGCCACCGACCATCTCCCGGTCCTGGCCACCCTCGACATCCCCGCGAGCTGAGCCGGACTAGACGACCGCTCCCCGGCCGGGATTCTCGTCGTCCTCGTCGTCCGCCCGCATCCGCGTCACCAGGGTGACGAAGCCGCCCAGGAACCCGCCGATCCCGACCGTGGCCAGCCACCACGTCATCTCCCAGCCGAGCAGCACCGCGACCAGCAGCAGGACCGGGCCGCCCAGCACGCCCAGCCAGGCGAACTTCGCGGTGGTGTCCGCGGCGGGCAGCGGCGGCGGCTCCGGCGGCACGAAGTGCCCCTCGTCGTCCTCCTCGAAGTCGTCCTCGGAGGGCTCCGGGCCGCTGTAGTCACGGGGCCCGACGCCGGGCGCGAAGGAGACGGAACCGCCCAGCGGCTTGGCCGGCTTCTCGTCCTTCTTCGGCTTGGGCTCCGGCTTCTCCAGTGCCGTCACCGTCGGCTCGTCGTTCGTCTCGGTCTCGAGGAGCGCGAGATCCTCGACCGACTTGAACGGCTTGGTCCCCGGCGGGTCCTTCGGCTCCTCGCCGTACCCGGCGACGATGGCCGCCCACGCGGCCTCCTCGTCGAACGGGACGCCCTGCTCCTCGGGCTCGTGGCCCTCGCGGTCCTCGCGCTCGGAGTCGTGCTCAGCCACGGGCGGCCGTCCCTTCACTGCCGATGCCGGTGGTGTGCCGGCCGATGAACGCGAGGCTCTCGTCGAAAATCCGCTCCGCGTCATGGTCCAACGTCGCGACGTGGTAGCTCTGTTCCAGGACGATCTCCGTCACGTCCGTCGACGACACCCGGCTCAGCACGCGCGCGGAGTCGGCCGCCGGCACCACATGGTCCTGGGCGCTGCGCAGCACCAGCAGCGGCTGGGTGACCTGCGGCAGCTCACCGTCGACCTGGCGGAAGAAGGTCCGCAGGGAGTGCGCCGCGTGCAGCGGCACCTTGTCGTACCCCAGCTCGACGCTGCCCTCCTTCTTGATGTCACTGGCGATCCCGGGCGCCGTACGGACGAAGTGGCGGGCCACCGGAAGGGCGTACGGCGCGAGGCCGTGCATGCGGTTCGCCGGGTTGACGACGACGACACCGCTCACCGCGTCCCCGTGCTTGGCGGCCAGCCGGAGGGCCAGGGTGCCGCCCATGGACAGACCGGCCACGAACACGGAGGTGCAGCGCTCGGTCAGGGCGCGCAGCTCGCGGTCCACCTCGGCGTACCAGTCCTGCCAGCCGGTGAGGGCCATGTCCTGCCAACGGGTGCCGTGCCCGGGCAGCAGCGGCAGGGAGACCGTCAGGCCGTGCGCGGCGAGGTGCTGGGCCCAGGGCCGCAGTGACTGGGGGGAACCGGTGAAGCCGTGGCAGAGAAGGACACCGGCCTCCCCGCCCTCATGGCGGAACGGCTCGGCTCCGGGGAGGACCGGCACCTAGGTCTCCTGTTCATGAAAGAAGCGTGAGCAAGTCCAGGTGAGGTTCACCGTACGCGACCGCACTGACACCGACCAGGGCCGTCGGACTGTTTGACAGGGCGCCGGGTTAAGGTCTGTTCGACGGACACAGGAGGCACTCGGTTGTTGTACGGCACGATGAAGGTCGCCATCGGCGGGCCGCTGAAGGTCGCCTTCAGGCCCTGGGTGGAAGGCATCGAGAACATTCCCGCCGAGGGCCCGGCCATCTTGGCGAGCAACCACCTCTCGTTCTCCGACTCCTTCTTCCTGCCCGCGGTCCTCGACCGCAAGGTCACCTTCATCGCGAAGGCCGAGTACTTCACCACGCCCGGGGTGAAGGGCCGGCTCACGGCCGCCTTCTTCAAGGGCGTCGGCCAGCTCCCGGTGGACCGCTCCGGCGCGCGCGGCGCGGGCGAGGCGGCCATCAAGAGCGGCCTCGACGTCCTGGAGCGCGGTGAACTGTTCGGTATCTACCCCGAGGGCACACGCTCGCCCGACGGGCGCCTGTACCGCGGCAAGCCCGGAGGCCTCGCGCGCGTGGCGCTCGCCAGCGGCGCCCCGGTCATCCCGGTCGCCATGATCGACACCGAGAAGATCCAGCCGCCGGGCAAGGTCATGCCCAAGCTGATGCGGCCGGGCATCCGCATCGGCGAGCCGCTGGACTTCAGCCGCTACCAGGGCATGGAGCACGACCGTTTCGTACTGCGCGCGGTGACCGACGAGGTCATGTACGAGATCATGAAGCTGTCCGGCCAGGAGTACGTCGACATCTACGCGACCGCCGCCAAGCGGCAGATCACGGAGGCGGCCAAGGCCGAGAAGGCGGCCAAGGCGGCTGCCGCCAAGGCCGCTGCCGCGAAGGCCGAGCAGGACAAGCCCGAGCAGCCGGCGTCCTAGGATCCTGGGACACGGCAGTCGGAGCCCGGGGGTGGGGGACATGGCCAAGCAGGTGCGCGTCATGCGCATGTCGGTCGAGCAGCCGCTGTGGCGTGCCCTGACCGGGTACCGGGTGCTCACCATGCTGTACGCGGTCGGGCTCTTCGCCACCGCCTACGACGAGTACGACCGGCCCGGCGTCGCCATCGCCTACTACGCCGTCCTGTGCGTCTGGACGCTCGCCACCCTGCCCCGCGTCCAGAACGCGGCCGCCTGCACCAAGCGCTTCCTCGCCGTCGACCTCGCGATCGCGATCACCGGGATCGTGCTGACCCCGCTGGTCGTCAACGACCACCACATCGACAGCGGCGGCCCCACCCTGCCGTCGATATGGACCGCCGGTTCCGTCCTCGCGTTCGCCATCAAGGGCGGCTGGCGCTGGGCCGCGCTCGCCTCCACGCCGGTCGCCGCCGCCAACCTGATCGAGCGCGGCCACCCGGCCCGCGACACCGTCCACAACGTGATCCTCGTCTGGGTCGCCTCCATCGCCATCGGCTACGTCGTCGAGGTCGCCCGCGCCTCCGAGCGCACCCTCGCCCGCGCCCTGGAGATCGAGGCGGCGACCCGGGAGCGCGAGCGGCTGGCCCGGGACATCCACGACAGCGTCCTCCAGGTGCTCGCCATGGTGCAGCGCCGGGGCGCGGTCATGGGCGGCGAGGCGGCCGAGCTGGGCCGGATGGCCGGTGAGCAGGAGGTGGCGCTGCGCACCCTGGTCTCCGGCGGCCTGACGTCCGTGTCCCGGGTGTCCGACGACGTGGCCCAGGGGGCGGTCGTCCATGTCGTCGACGAGGGGCGGGACGATGACGAGCCGGACGGCCCGCTCGATCTGCGCGCGCTGCTCGCCCCGTACGCCTCGGCGAAGGTCTCCCTCGTCGAGCCCGGCGCCCCCGTCCCGCTGCCCCCGCCCGCCGCGCGCGAGCTGGCCGCGGCCGTGGGGGCCGCCCTGGACAACGTGCACCGGCACGCGGGTGAGCACGCGCGTGCGTGGATCCTCGTCGAGGACGAGCCCGACGAGGTGATCGTGACCGTGCGGGACGACGGACCCGGCATCGCCGAGGGGCGACTCGCGCAGGCCGAGGGGGAGGGGCGGCTCGGAGTCGCTCAGTCGATCCGGGGCCGGCTGCGTGACCTCGGCGGCAGCGCCGAGTTGATCTCGCCTCCGGGGCAGGGCACGGAGGTCGAGCTGAAGGTACCGAAAGTCTCCCGGGGGAAGGCAGGACAGCGATGAGTGACAAGGACCTGATCAAGGTCATGGTGGTCGACGACCACCCCATGTGGCGCGACGCGGTCGCCCGGGACCTGGCCGAGTCCGGGTTCGACGTGGTCGCCACCGCGGGCGACGGCGACCAGGCCGTACGCCGGGCCCAGGCCGCCGCGCCCGACGTGCTGGTGCTCGACCTGAACCTGCCGGTGAAGCCCGGCGTCCAGGTCTGCAAGGAGCTCGTCGGCCACAACCCGGCCCTGCGGGTCCTCGTCCTGTCGGCGAGCGGCGAGCACGCCGATGTCCTGGAGGCCGTGAAGTCCGGCGCGACCGGCTATCTGCTGAAGTCGGCGTCGACCGAGGAACTCCTGGACGCGGTCCGCCGCACGGCCGTCGGCGACCCCGTCTTCACGCCCGGCCTCGCCGGCCTGGTCCTCGGTGAGTACCGCCGCCTCGCCTCCGACCCCGCGCCCGCCTCCGACCCCGACCGGCCCAGGGCCCCGGAGCTCACCGAGCGCGAGACCGAGGTACTGCGGCTGGTCGCCAAGGGCCTAAGCTACAAGCAGATCGCCGAGCGTCTGGTGATCTCCCACCGCACGGTCCAGAACCACGTCCAGAACACTCTCGGCAAGCTGCAACTCCACAACAGGGTCGAGCTCGTCCGCTACGCCATCGAACGAGGTCTCGACGACGAGTGAGACGCGCGTCACACTGACCCTTCGTCAGGCACCTGCGGCGAAGGGAACTGTCCATGCGCGTCGGAGTACTGACCGGAGGCGGCGACTGCCCCGGCCTCAACGCCGTCATCCGGGCCATAGTCCGCAAGGGCGTACAGGAGTACGGCTATGACTTCACCGGCTTCCGGGACGGCTGGCGGGGTCCACTGGAAGACCGCACCGTGCGTCTCGACATCCCGGCCGTCCGCGGCATCCTGCCCCGCGGCGGCACCATCCTCGGCTCCTCGCGCACCAATCCGCTGAAGCAGCAGGACGGCATCCGCCGGATCCAGGAGAACCTGGCCGCGCGGGAGGTCGACGCGCTCATCGTGATCGGCGGCGAGGACACCCTCGGCGTCGCCGCGGCGCTGTCCAACGAGCACGGCGTGCCCTGTGTCGGCGTACCGAAGACCATCGACAACGACCTCTCCGCCACCGACTACACCTTCGGCTTCGACACCGCGGTCGGCATCGCCACGGAGGCCATCGACCGCCTGCACACCACCGCCGAGTCCCATATGCGCGTCCTGGTCTGCGAGGTGATGGGCCGTCACGCCGGCTGGATAGCCCTGCACTCCGGTCTCGCGGGCGGCGCCAACGTCATCCTCATTCCCGAGCAGCGCTTCGACGTCGAGCAGGTGTGCGCCTGGATCACCTCCCGCTTCAAGGCCTCGTACGCCCCGATCGTGGTCGTCGCCGAGGGCGCCATGCCCAAGGACGGCGACATGGTCCTCAAGGACCAGTCGCTCGACTCCTTCGGACACGTGCGGCTGTCCGGGGTCGGCGAGTGGCTGGCCAAGCAGATCGAGAAGCGCACCGGCAAGGAGGCCCGCACCACGGTCCTCGGGCACATCCAGCGGGGCGGCACCCCCAGCGCCTTCGACCGCTGGCTCGCCACCCGCTTCGGCCTGCACGCCATCGAAGCCGTCCGCGACGGCGACTTCGGCAAGATGGTCGCGCTGCGCGGGACGGACATCGTGCGCGTGCCGATCGCCGAGGCGACCGCGCAGCTGAAGACCGTCGACCCGAAGCTGTACGAGGAGGTGGGGGTCTTCTTCGGCTGACCGGGCGGGGCGCGGCTGTGGGCCCTACATTCGGCCCACAGCCGACCCGAGGTGCGCAACGTCCTGGACTACAAGGCCGGCCGCCGCTCCGAGAACGTGCTGGTGCCCCGCAGCTGAGCCACCAGCTCCCGTACGACGGCCGCGCCGTTCAGCGTCAGGACCGACTCGGGGTGGAACTGCACCCCGGCGAAGCCCGGCCCGCGCAGGGCATGCACCTCGTGCGTGCCGCTCCGGCTCACCTCGATGCCGTGCGCGGCCAGCTCCCGGGCGGCCTCGTCGTCGCAGCGCGCCACGAAGCTGTTGTAGAAGCCGACCGTCTCCGGCCGCCCGAACAGGTCGACGGTCGTCTGGGCCCCCTGGTACGGCACGTCCTTCCGTACGATGCCCAGCCCCAGCTCGGCCGCGATCAGCTCGTGCCCGAGGCAGACGCCGAGCACGCCGTGCCGGTGGCCGCGGATGACGTCGGCGGTCAGGGCGCGCAGGAACCGCATCTTGGGGTCGTCGAGGTCGGAGGGATCGCCGGGACCGGGACCGAGCACGAGGGGGCCCTCGTGCGCGAGCACGGCGTCCCTGAGGCCCGGTTCGTCGTAGCGCCGCACGGTCACGTCCAGTCCGCCCGAACGCAGCACATGCGCGAGCATCGAGGTGAAGGTGTCCTCGCCGTCGACCACGAGCGCGTGCCCTTCGAGGTCGTTCGACCGCTCCTGCATCCGCAGCCAGAACGGGGCGAGGTTCGTGCGCCGCCCGTCGAGCGCGGCACGCACGCGTGGATCGTCGGAGAGACTCACGCGCGCCTGGTCCGCACGGGGCCGGGACGGCCGTACGCCGAGAGCCGCCAGCACCCCCGCCGCCTTCGCGTGGGTCTCCGCGACCTCGCTCGCCGGGTCCGAACCGCGCACGAGGGTCGCGCCGACCGGGACCCTCAGGTGTCCCTCGGCGGAGATGTCCGCCGTGCGGATGAGGATGGGGGAGTCCAGGGTCTGCGCCCCGCCGGAGTCCCGGCCGAGCAGCGCCAGCGCGCCCGCGTAGTAGCCGCGCCCCCCGACCTCGTGCCGTTCGATGACCCGGCAGGCGTTCTGCACCGGGGAGCCGGTGACGGTGGCCGCGAACATGGTCTCCCTCAGGACCTCCCGCACGTCCAGCGAGGACTTGCCGCGCAGCTCGTACTCGGTGTGCGCGAGGTGGGCCATCTCCTTGAGCCGGGGCCCGACGACGACCCCGCCCATGTCACCGACGGTGCACATCATCTTGAGCTCCTCGTCGACGACCATCGACAGCTCCTCGATCTCCTTGCCGTCGACGAGGAAGTCGAGCAGGTGCTCGGGGGACGGGCCCTCCGCGGGATAGCGGTACGTCCCGCTGATCGGATTCATGACGACGGTCCCGCCGGTCATCCGGACGTGTACCTCAGGGCTCGCGCCGACGAGCGTGCGCTCCCCGGTGTGGACGACGAAGGTCCAGTAGGCGCCCCGCTCGCCCACCAGGAGCCGCCGGAACAGCGCGAGGGCGTCCGCGCGGGAGAATCCCGGGATCTCGCCCTCGTACGTGCGCCGGATCACGAAGTTGGCACCCTCGCCTCGCCCGATCTCCTCGTGCAGGACCCGTCCGACGATCCCGGCGTACTCCTCGTCGGCGACATCGAAGCCGCCGTTCTCGACCCGGACGTCATGAGCGGGGAGCTGTTCCAGCACTTCGGCGAGAGGGAGCTCGTACGTCTCCTCGGGGGTCAGCACCGCCAGTGGCGTGTCGTCGTCCCTGACGTCGAAGCCGCGCTCGCGGATCTGGCGGAAGGGGATGAGCGCGAGCCCCTCGTCGGGGAGGTCGGCGAGGCGGTCGTAGGTGCGGACCGGGCCCACGAGCAGTTCGACGGTGTTCTCGTCGTGGCCCGGGGTGCGACGGCGGACCAGGGCGAACGGACGGTCGTGGCCCAGGAGGTGTGTCAGGTCCATGGTTCCTCAGCTCCCGATGAGTCGATGACTCGATGTCGGAGAGGAACGACCCCGGAAACGCCGAAGGCCGCCCCTCGGGCGGCCTTCGCGAAGTCTTGCGTACGCGCAGTCAGTGGGCCGCCGGATGAGCGGTCCACCACCAGTTCTGGGTCGAGTGCGCGAACATGCGAGGCACCATATCCCATGTCCGACCCTCGTACCCCGTGTCTCATTTGCTGGGCACGGAGCAGGGGCCCCCGACACGACCCCGTAATGTTGATGCCGTGACCGTGAACGCTAAGACCAGCGCGAGCGCTGGCAACACCTGGCGAGACCTGCCCGCGGCGCAGCAGCCCGAGTACCCCGACACCGAGGCTCTGCGCGCAGTGATCGCGGACCTCGAGTCGTATCCGCCGCTCGTCTTCGCGGGCGAGTGCGACCAGCTGCGCGCCCGGTTGGCGGCCGTCGCCAAGGGAGAGGCGTTCCTCCTCCAGGGCGGCGACTGCGCCGAGGCCTTCGACGCCGTGTCCGCGGACCACATCCGCAACAAGCTCAAGACGCTGCTCCAGATGGGCGCCGTACTGACGTACGCCGCCTCGGTGCCGGTCGTGAAGGTCGGCCGCATCGCCGGCCAGTACTCCAAGCCGCGCTCCAAGGGCACCGAGACCCGCGACGGCGTGACGCTGCCGACGTACCGCGGCGACTCCGTCAACGGCTTCGAGTTCAACGAGAAGGCCCGCATCCCGGACCCCGAGCGCCTGAAGCGGATGTACAACGCGTCCGCCTCCACGCTCAACCTGGTGCGCGCCTTCACCACCGGCGGCTACGCCGACCTGCGCCAGGTGCACGCCTGGAACCAGGACTTCGTGAAGTCGTCCCCCTCCGGTCAGCGCTACGAGCAGCTGGCCCGGGAGATCGACCAGGCGCTGAACTTCATGCGGGCCTGCGGGACCGACCCGGCCGAGTTCCAGACGGTCGAGTTCTACTCCTCGCACGAGGCACTGCTGCTGGACTACGAGTCGGCGCTCACCCGCGTCGACTCCCGCACCGGGCGGCTGTACGACGTCTCGGCGCACATGGTCTGGATCGGTGAGCGCACCCGGCAGCTGGACCACGCGCACATCGAGTTCGCCTCGCAGATCCGCAACCCGATCGGCATCAAGCTCGGCCCGACGACCACGGCCGAGGAGGCGCTCCAGTACATCGAGCGCCTGGACCCCGACCGTGAGCCCGGCCGGCTGACCTTCATCGTCCGCATGGGCGCCGACAAGGTCCGCGACAAGCTGCCCGAGCTGGTCGAGAAGGTCACCGCCTCCGGCGCGACCGTCGCCTGGATCACCGACCCGATGCACGGCAACACCTACGAGGCGGCCTCCGGTCACAAGACCCGCCGCTTCGACGACGTGCTCGACGAGGTCAAGGGCTTCTTCGAGGTCCACAAGGGCCTCGGCACCCACCCGGGCGGCATCCACGTCGAGCTCACCGGTGACGACGTCACCGAGTGCGTGGGCGGTGGCGACGAGATCTTCGTCGACGATCTGCACCAGCGCTACGAGACGGCCTGTGACCCGCGGCTCAACCGCAGCCAGTCGCTCGACCTGGCCTTCCTCGTCGCGGAGATGTACAGGGACCAGTGACGGGGGCACCTGTTACAGGAACGTGAATGGGGCGCGGATCACATACGATCCGCGCCCCGCTCCACTTTTGCGGTTCCTGAGCGCCGGGTAAGGTTAGGTTAGCCTCACCGATCATCGGGATGGCAGCACTGATCAACCCGTCGGGAGGTGAGCCGCGTGTACATCTGCAGTTGCTTCGGCGTCACCGAGCAGCAGGTCAAGAAGCACGCGGCGGACGGTGCCTGCACTCCCCGCCAGATCGCCTCCGCCTGCAAGGCGGGCACCGACTGCGGTTCCTGTGTGCGACGCATTCAGGCCCTTCTGGGCCGCGGGGCGTGCTCGCGGGGCGAACTCGTCGAGAAGGGCGAGCCCACCCGCGCCGCACTGGACGAGGCCGCCTAGCTCGGGTCGCTCAGCTCTCCGGCTGCTCGATCAGCTGTGCGATGTACAGCGCCTCGCCGAGCTTCTCCAGAAGCTCCAGCTGTGTGTCGAGATAGTCGATGTGGTGCTCCTCGTCCGCGAGGATCGACTCGAAGATGTTCGCCGACGTGATGTCACCCTTGGCGCGCATCACCTCGATACCGCGCTTGAGGCGGTCGATGGCCTCGACCTCGACCTGCCGGTCGGCCTCGAACATCTCCTTGACGGTCTGGCCCACGCGCACGTGGAACAGCCGCTGGTAGTTCGGCAGGCCCTCCAGGAAGAGGATGCGGTCGGTGAGGACCTCGGCGTGCTTCATCTCGTCGAACGACTCGTGGCGCGTGTACTTCGCGAGCTTCGTCCAGCCGAAGTTCTCCTGCATCTTCGCGTGCAGGAAGTACTGGTTGATCGCGGTGAGCTCGCCCGTGAGCTGCTCGTTGAGGAATTCGATGACCTCGGGGTCGCCCTGCATCGCAGAGGCTCCTTCCAACCGTGGGGAACTGGCAGGCTGCGCCGCATCCTTGCACCGGCGAAGAAGATCGTCCAGTAAGCCCTCACTTAGTAAGTAAGGGCATGCTTAGTCCGATATAGGGGGCATTGGGGGGAGCCTGGTCAGGTGCATCGCCTCGGGTCTGTCAGGATGGAAGGCATGGGTCAGCCGGTGGAGCGGGAGAGTGGAGAAGCGGCGAACTCCGAGCTTCCGCCGGGGCAGCGACTGCAGCGCGGCTGGCCCGTCACGCACTACGGCCCCGTCCCCAGGTTCCGGCCCGAGCGCTGGGAGTTCCGGGTCTTCGGTGCCACCGCGGACGACGAGAAGCACTGCTGGAACCACGAGGAGTTCACGGCCCTGCCGTACACCACCGTCGTGGGCGACCTGCACTGTGTGACGAAGTTCAGCATGCTGGGCGCCGAGTGGGGCGGTGTCCCGGCCCGCGCGATCCTGGACATCGCCCCGCCCGCGCCGGCGGTCACCCATGTGATGGTCTGGGCCGAGTACGGCTTCAGCTCCAACCTGCGGCTCGACGACTTCGCGTCCGAGCGCACGATCTTCGCCACCCACAAGGACGGGGAGCTGCTGACCGCGGAGCACGGGTTTCCACTCCGGCTGGTCGTCCCCCATCTGTACGCCTGGAAGGGGCCCAAATGGGTCCGCGGCGTGGAGTACATGACCGCCGACCGGCGCGGGTTCTGGGAGGAGCGCGGCTACCACAACGTCGGCGACCCCTGGAAGCAGCAGCGGTACTCGTACCAGGAGGAGCCGGGGGACGGCCCCGAGTTGTGACGCTCAGTGGGCGTGGTGCTGGTGGACCACGGCGTGCCCCTTGCCGCGGCCGATCATCCACTTGTTGACCGGCACGGTGACGACGAACGCGACGGCCAGCGAGATCGCCAGCGACGCCCAGAACAGCAGATCGACGAGTTCCGCGTCCATGGCGTCCGGCCACAGGGCGATCACGCCGTTGTCGATCAGCTCCATCACGGCGATGGACAGGGTGTCGGCGGCCAGCGCCACCCGAAGCGCGGCCCGGAAGCCCATGCCGGCCTTCAGGACCCCGCGCAGGGTGAGGGAGTAGCCGAAGAAGAAGGCCAGGATGATCGCCAGCACGGTGGTCGCCAGGTTGCCCCACCCCAGCGCGGTACCGATGACCATCCCGAGCACCTCGCCGATGGCGCAGCCGGTGAGGCAGTGGAGGGTGGCCTGGACGGCTGTGGACCATCCGGGTGCCTGGTGCCGCATGAGTGCCCCCAATGTCAGTGACGGTTCCTGTACGCGGAACCGTATACCCCCTGGGGGTATTCCCGCTCCTGAATTCGTTGCCGAGTCAGCCGTCCCGGAGCTTCTTCAGCCGCTCCACGTCCGCCGCGTGTCCCTCCTTGCCGCCGGGGGTCTCGATGATCAGGGGGACGCCCTCGGTGGCGGGGTGGGTCATCAGGGCGCGGAACGGGTCCTCGCCGATATGGCCGGAGCCGATGTTCTCGTGGCGGTCCTTGTGGGCGCCGACGACGTCCTTGGAGTCGTTGGCGTGGATCAGCTTCAGACGGCCCTCGCCGACCGTGTCCACCAGCAGGTCGAGCGTCTGGTGCATGCCGGAGGGGCCGGTCAGGTCGTGGCCGGCGGCGAAGATGTGGCAGGTGTCCAGGCAGACGCCCAGTTTCGGATGGGCGTCCAGGGCCTCGAAGTACGGGCCGAAGTCCCAGGTGCGGGAACAGAGCGAGGCGCCCTGGCCGGCGGTCGACTCCAGGAGCAGGTACGGGTCGTCGTCGTGGGTGAGTTCGTCGAGGAGCGGCAGCAGGTGCTCGCGGACCTGCTTCAGGGCCACGGAACGGTCCCGGCCGCCGGTCGCGCTGCCCGTGTGCACGACGACACCGAGCGCGCCGATCTCGCGCCCGCGCCTCAGGGAGTGCCGGAGCGAGTCGACCGACTTCTCCACCGTGGCCTCGGTGTGCGAGCCGAAGTTGATCAGATAGGGGGCGTGGACGTACGCCGGGATCGACCGTTCGGCGCAGGTCTCGCGGAACGCCTCGTCCTGGCGGGGGCTCCCGACGGGGGTGGCCCAGCCGCGTGGGTTGGCGACGAAGACCTGCACGGTCTCGGCGTCGAGGTCCTGGGCGTACGACAGGCCCACCGAGTGGAGACCGCCGGCCACCGGGACGTGGCCGCCGACGGGGTTGCGCTGAGTTGTCACCGGTCAAGGGTGCCATTGCCTGCGGGGCCTGAACGGGGTGGGGTTCCCTGGGCAGGTGTGGCGAGGGTGCCTGCGCCCGTCAGCGAATGGTGATCGTGATGGTCGAGCCCTTGGGCGCCGTGTCCCCGCCGTCCACCGACTGCTTCTTCACGGTGTCGCCGAACAGGCCCAGCAGGCCGCGGTCCTCGTCGACCTGGAAGCCCGCGTCCTCCAGCTCGGCCTTGGCGTCGTCCACGCTGTCGCCCGTGACGTCCGGGACCTCGACCATCACCGGGCCCTTGGAGACCGTCAGCGTGACGGTGTCGCCCTCGGCCGCCTGGCTGTCGGCGGTCGGGGTCTGCTTGGCGACCTGGCCCGCGTCGTACTCGGAGTTGACCCGGGTGGTGGCGACCTCGACCTTCAGGCCGGCCTCCGCCAGATCGGCCTTGGCGTCGGCCAGGTCCTCGCCGGTGACGTCCGGGACGTCGACCGGGGCGCCCTTGCTGACGGTGAGCGCCACGGCCGAGCCGGCGCGCAGTGTGGTGCCGACCTCGGGGTCGGTGCCGATCACGAACCCCTTCGGGACGTCGTCACTGAACTCCCGGGTGGCCATGCCCGGCTCCAGTCCCTCCGCCTTCAGCCGGGCTCTCGCCTTGCCCAGTGCCCACCCGTCCACGTCGGGCACCTTCACCGTCTGCGGGCCCTTGGAGAGGGTGAGCGACACGGAGTCGTGGCTCCGGATCCGGCTGCCGGCCCCCGGGTCCGTGCTGATGACGGTGCCGCGCTTCACGGTGTCGCTGTAGGCGTACGTGACCTTGCCGGTCTCCAGATTGGCCTCGTCCAGCCGGTCCCTGGCCTGTGCCTCGGTCTTCGTCAGGAGGGCCGGGACGTGGGTGAACTGGCCGGAGTTGATGTACCAGACCCCTGCCCCGAGCCCGAGGGCCAGCAGGACCGCGGCGACGATCAGGAGCGGGCCGCGCCGACGGCCGCCCGAGGAGCGCTCACGCCGGGACGGCGGGAGCGGGGGGCTCTGCAGGACGCTGGTGCGGTGGTACCCCGGCTGGGGCTCGTCCTCGTTGACCGGCAGCAGGCGCGGCACGGTCAGCGAGCGCGGGATCACGCTCGTACGGTTCTCGGCGCCCCCGTACTCCGTGGCGAGCGCCTGCGGGGGCACCGCGTCCAGCTGGTCGGCGCTCAGCCGTCCGCGGGCCTCGCGGGTCTGCGCGAGCAGGGCCACGGCGTCGTACGGACGCAGGTCCGGGGTGCGGGCGGTCGCCGACGCGACCAGCTCGTCCAGTTCGTACGGCAGTCCCGGGACCACGGCTGAGGGCGGCGGGACGTCCTCGTGGAGGTGCTTGTACAGGACTATCGCGGGGGATTCGCCTTCGTGCGGCTGGCTGCCGGTCAGCATCTCGTACAGGACGACTCCGCACGCGTACACGTCGACGCGGGCGTCCGCGGCCCCGGGTTGGTCGATCTGCTCGGGCGAGAGATAGGACACGGTGCCGAGGACGGCTCCGGTGGTGCTGGTCACGGTGTTCACGGACCGCACGAGACCGAAGTCGGCGACCTTGACCCGGCCGTCGTCCCCGATCAGGACGTTCTCCGGCTTCATGTCCCGGTGCACGAAACCGGCGCGGTGCGCGGCACCGAGCGCGGCGAGCACCGGTTCCAGGATGTCCAGGGCGGCGCGCGGCTGCAGCGCCCCGCGCTCGCGCAGCACGTCACGCAGGGTGCAGCCGGCCACGTACTCCATCGCGAGGTAGACGTACGACCCGTCGGTGCCCTGGTCGAAGACCTGCACGACGTTGGGGTGGGAGAGCCGGGCGACGGACTTGGCCTCCCGGATGAACCGCTCGACGAAAATCCCGTCCGCCGCGAGCGCGGGGTGCATCACCTTGAGCGCGAGCACGCGGTCCAGACGGGTGTCCAGGGCCCGGTAGACCGTGGCCATCCCGCCGACCGCGATGCGCGCGTCCACGCGATAGCGGCCGTCGAGCACCTGCCCGACCAGCGGGTCCTGAAGGGTCGTATCCACGCAGGCGAGTCTACGAGCCGCCGCCGACAGTCCATCCGGTTCGGCGGATTTGGCGGCCGTACTGCAGCTGACCTGTGACGGAGGTCGCACCTGCCCGTGTCCCAGGCCGAACGTGTGTTTCAGAAGGCGGGGCGTTCCGGGTCCAGTACGGCCCTGCCCGCCACCGGGGAGGACGCCTCGGCGAAATGCCGCCGCGGGATGCGTCCCGCCCGGTACGCCAGCCGTCCGGCCTCCACCGCGTGCCGCATCGCGTGCGCCATCAGCTCCGGCTCCTGCGCCCGTGTCACCGCCGAGGCGAGCATCACACCCGCGCAGCCGAGTTCCATCGCCAGGGCCGCGTCCGAGGCCGTGCCCGCTCCCGCGTCCAGGATCACCGGCACGCGCGCGTGCTCGACGATCAGCTGGAAGTTGTGCGGGTTGCGGATGCCGAGCCCGGAGCCGATCGGGGAGCCGAGCGGCATGATCGCCGCGCAGCCCACGTCCTCCAGCTTGCGGGCCAGCACGGGGTCGTCGTTCGTGTACGGCAGCACCGTGAAGCCGTCGTCCACCAGGGTCTCCGCCGCGTCCAGGAGCTCTATGGGGTCCGGCAGGAGGGTGCGCTCGTCGGCGATGACCTCCAGCTTGACCAGGTCGGTGCCGAGCGCCTCGCGCGCGAGGCGGGCCGTCAGGACGGCCTCCCCGGCGGTGAAGCAGCCGGCCGTGTTCGGGAGCACCCGGATGCCGAGCTTGTCCAGTACGGACAGCACCGAGCCGTGCACCGAGGGGTTCACCCGGCGCATCGCGACGGTCGTCAGCTCGGTGCCGGAGGCGAGCAGCGCCCGCTCCAGCACGTCCAGGCTGGGCGCTCCGCCCGTGCCCATGATCAGCCGGGACGAGAAGGACGTACCGCCGATGACGAAGGGATCGTCGGCCATGGGTCAGCCTCCTTGGACGGCGGTGAGGACTTCCACGCGGTCTCCCTCGGCGAGGGACGTCGAGGGCCACTGAGCGCGCGGGACGACGGTCTCGTTGAGCGCGGCGGCCACCCCGGAGGGCGCCGGCGTCAGCGCCCGCACCACGGTGTCGAGAGCCGTGCCGGGAGCGAACTCCCGCGGCTCCCCGTTGACGGAGATGTTCATGCCGGCTGCTCCAGGAGTCCCGTGGCGGCGAATCGCCTCGGGGTGAACGGGCGCGCCACATCGGGGAGTTCACCCGTCGTCAGGACGTGCGCCATGGCGTCCCCGGTGATCGGCGTGAGCAGCACGCCATTGCGGTAGTGGCCGGTCGCGAGCACCAGCCCGGGCAGTTCCGTCGGGCCGAGCAGCGGGGCGTTGTCCGGGGAGCCCGGGCGCAGTCCCGCGCGGGTCTCCGTCAGCGGCAGCTCGGTGATGCCGGGGACCAGTTCGTGCGCGTCCCGCAACAACTCGTACACCCCGCCCGCGGTCACCGTCGTGTCCCAGCCCAGCTCCTCGCTGGTCGCGCCGATCACCAGCTCGCCGCTCTCGCGCGGCACCAGGTAGACGTGACTGCCGCGCACGATCGCCCGCACGGTACGGCTCAGGAAGGGCGCGTGGCGCGGCGGCACGGTCAGCCGCAGCACCTGCCCCTTGACGGGCCGTACGGGAGGCAGGAGGGCCTGCGGGACCCCTTCCAGGCGGCCGCCGAAGCTTCCGGCGGCGAGCACCACCTGGTCCGCGCCCAGTTCCTGGCCGTCCGTGGTGGCGACCCCGGCGGCCCGGTCCCCTGCGACCCGCAGACGCTGCGCCCACATGCGGTGGAACACCACGCCCGCCCGTTCGCACGCGGTCAGCAACGCGCGCGTGAGGCGGCGCGGGTCGATCTGGTGGTCACCGTCCACCCGCAGCCCGCCCCGCACCCCCGGCGCGAGCATCGGCTCCAGGCGCCGGCACTCCCGGCCGGACAGCCACTCCGACTCCAGCCCCGACTGCCGCTGGAGCGCGTGCAGTTCGCGAAGGTGCGCGCGGTCGTCGGCGTCCAGGGCGACGGCGAGGGTGCCGCAGCGGCGGTAGCCGAGGTCGTGTCCGGTCAGCTCGGTGAGTTCGGCCACGAAGGCGGGATAGCGGTGGGCGGAGGCGAGGTTCAGGCCCAGCAGGGTCTGCTCGCCGTAGTGCAGTTCGGTGACCGCGGCCAGCATCCCGGCGGCCACCTGGGCGGCCCCGCCGCCCGGTTCGGGGTCCACGACGGCCGTGGTGAGACCGCGTTGCGCGGCCCGCCAGGCCGTGACCAGGCCGATGATGCCGCCCCCGACGACGAGGACGTCTGACGTACGTGAGGACATGGGCGTCCAGCCCCTCCCTTCGCCGGCATGACCCGGATCAGGTTCGTACGGTCGGAGGCCGCCCAGCCTCCCTCTCAGCCCGGTACGTCCGGGCTCCCGCGAGTGCTCTACGTTGGCCACCCTAGCCCGTGTTCGTGTGCCTCTGTAAGGGAGCCCGCCGCCATGCCCCGCTCGCTCGACGGCCTTGTCCTCGCCCCGGTGGCCGATCAGGCCCCAGGTCAGGTCGGGACGCGGACCCGGTTCACCTACCACGAGCAGGACGGGGAGATCTGGGCCGAGTACGCGGGCGGTGACGTCGTCCGCGGACATCTCGTCGGCACGCGCGCGGGGGACCGGCTCGACTTCCGTTACGTGCAGCTCAAGCACGACGGAACGACCTCCTCCGGGCACTGCGTGTCGACGGTCGTGGAACTTCCCGACGGCCGGGTGCGGCTGGAGGAGACCTGGGAGTGGGAGTCGCAGCCGGGCCGCGGGACAAGCGTTGTGGAGCAGGTCACCGCGCACGACTCCTGACTGACTGATTGTCAGCTGGCTATGGTGATCAAATGAGCGAGCAGACGCAGGCGCAGCGGCGGGTGGTCGTGGTCGGCGCGGGCATGGCCGGGGTGCAGACCGCGGTCGCCCTGCGCGAGCAGGGCTTCAGCGGTACCGTCACGCTGATCGGCGCGGAGCACCATCAGCCGTACGACCGTCCGCCGCTCTCCAAGGCCGTGCTGCTGGGCAAGGCCGAGGGTTCCGCCTTCGACGTGGACTTCGAGGCGCTCGGCATCGAACTGCTGCTCGGCCGCGAGGTGTTGGGCGTACGCCCCGAGGCGCACGAGCTGGACACCGAGGACGGGCCCTTCCCGTACGACGTCCTGGTCCTCGCCACCGGCGCCGAACCGATCCGGCTGCCCGGCACGGAGGGCGTGCCCGGGGTGCATCTGCTGCGCACCCTGGACGACGCCGAGCGGCTGCGTCCCGTGCTCGCCCGGCAGCACGACGTCGTGGTCGTCGGCGCGGGCTGGATCGGCGCCGAGTTCGCCACCGCCGCGCGCGAGGCGGGCTGCGCGGTGACGGTCGTGGAAGCCGCCGAACGGCCGCTCGCGGGCGCACTGCCCGCCGAGGTGGCCGCGCCGATGACCTCCTGGTACGCCGACGCGGGTGCCGTGCTGCGCACGCACGCGCGCGTGGAGCGCGTCGAGCCCGGCGAGGTCGTCCTGGACGACGGCTCCCGGGTGGCCGCGGGCGCGGTCGTGGTCGGCATCGGCGCCCGGCCCGCCACGGCCTGGCTCGCCGGTTCGGGGATCGAACTCGGCGCCCACCGCGAGGTCGTCGCCGACGAGCGCCTGCGCACCTCCGTGCCGGACGTGTACGCGGTCGGCGACTGCGCCTCCTTCCCCTCGGGCAGGTACGGCGAGCGCCTGCTGGTCCACCACTGGGACAACGCCCTCCAGGGGCCGCGCACGGTGGCCGCCGACATCCTGGGCGAGACCCCCACGGTCTACGACCCGGTCCCGTACTTCTGGTCCGAGCAGTTCGGCCGCTTCGTCCAGTACGCCGGCCACCACGCCTCCGCCGACACGACCCTGTGGCGCGGCGAGCCCTCCGGCCCGGCCTGGACGGTGTGCTGGCTGCGCGAGAACCGCCTGGTCGCCCTACTGGCGGTGGGCCGGCCCCGCGACCTCGCGCAGGGCCGCCGCCTGATCGAGGCGGGCACGGAGATGGACCCGGCGCTGCTGGTGGACCCCGCGAGGCCCCTGAAGGCAGCGACGGCGTAGCCGAGGGCCGGGCGCCCTCCCCGGCCGACAGCCGCGACCCTTCACGGTGGGGTTTCGGGTGCTTGGCTGCGGGGCTGGGTGGTGGGGGTCTCGGGTGCTTGGCTGCGGGTCTGAGCGGTGGGGTCTCGGGTGCTTGGCTGCGGGTCTGTGCGGCGGTATGTCGGGTGGCTCGTTGCGGTCTGTGCGGTGGCATCTTGGGTGGGTGGCCGCGGGTCTGTGCGCGGTATGTCGGGTGGTTCGCTGTGGTCTGTGCGGTGGCATCTTGGGTGGGTGGCCGCAGGTCTGCGCGTGGCATCTCGGGCGGGTCGCTGCGATCTGTGCGGCGGAGTCGGGTGGGGCCGGGGCGTCGAGACCCGCCTGGTTCTGACGGAGTCATCCCCCGGCATTCGCGCCCCCTGTTCCCCCGCCGGAGGCGCCCCGGCTTCCGACTGTCAGTGCGGGGCGCCCCCTGTTCCCCCGCCGGAGGCGCCCCGGCTTCCGACTGTCAGTGCGGGATGGCACGCTTAATCCCGTGACCGAGATTGACGCAAAGATCGATGCTCTCGTCCCCGCCTGGCTCACGCTGCCCGACATCGCAGAGATGCTCGATGTCGAGGTGACGCGTGTGCGGCAGCTGGTCAAGGACGGCCAGCTCATCGCCGTACGCCGTGGTGAGAACCGCGCGCTGCACGTCCCCGCCGCCTTCATCGACGGGGCCGAGCAGAAGGTCGTCAAGGGCCTGGCCGGGACCCTGACGCTCCTGAGGGACGACGGCTTCTCCGACGAAGAGATGCTGGAGTGGCTCTTCACCCCCGACGAGAGCCTGCCCGGCACCCCCGCTCAGGCCCTGAGCGAGAATCGCGGCACGGAGGTGAAGCGCCGGGCCCAGGCGCTCGCCGTCTGATCCGAACCACACCGGTGTACGGGCCGTGACCGCCAGGGCCACGGCCACGATCCGGCACGGCCCGTACGCCACCGAACCCGGGGGAGACACACGCATGCCCGACACCGCCCGCACCCAGCTCGCCGACGCCCGTGTCTACCTGTGCACGGACGCCCGCGGGCGCCAGGGAGACCTCGCCGCGTTCCTGGACGCGGTCCTGGCCGGCGGCGTCGACATCGTGCAGCTGCGGGACAAGGGCATGGAGGCGGCCGAGGAACTGGAGCACCTCCAGGTCTTCGCCGACGCCTGCGCGCGGCACGGCAAGCTGCTCGCGGTCAACGACCGGGCCGACGTCGCCCACGCGATCGGTGCCGACGTGCTGCACCTGGGCCAGGGCGACCTGCCCGTCCCCGCCGCCCGCGCGATCCTCGGCGAGGACGTCCTCATAGGCCGCTCCACGCACGCCGAGGCGGAGGCCGCCGCGGCCGCCGTGCAGGACGGCGTGGACTACTTCTGCACCGGCCCCTGCTGGCCGACCCCCACCAAGCCCGGCCGGCACGCTCCCGGTCTCGACCTGGTCCGGTACACCGCCGCCCTCCGCACCGACCGCCCCTGGTTCGCCATCGGCGGCATCGACCTCGGCAACCTCGACGAGGTCCTGGAGGCCGGCGCCCGCCGGGTCGTGGTCGTCCGGGCGATCACCGAGGCGGACGATCCGGGCGCGGCCGCCGCGGAGTTCGCGAAGCGCTTGCGTGACACACGGTGAGGGGCAGATGCCGACCGGTCGCATGATCGGCCCGGTGTCCGAAGGGTGGACAACAAGTCGACAAAACGGGCAAATTTCCGTGATCTGGTTGGGTGACCGCTGCCCCCTGGCTAACCTGCCGGTATGGCCCTAGGAACCGCATCCACCAGGACTGACCGCGCACGCACCGTGCGTGACATGCTCGCCGCGGGCAAGACGACGTACTCCTTCGAGTTCTCGGCGCCGAAGACCCCCAAGGGTGAGCGGAACCTGTGGAGCGCGCTCAGGAGGGTCGAGGCGGTCGCCCCGGACTTCGTGTCCGTCACCTACGGCGCCGGCGGCTCCACCCGCGCGGGCACCGTCAGGGAGACCCAGCAGATCGTCGCGGACACGACCCTGACCCCGGTCGCCCATCTCACCGCGGTGGACCACTCCGTCGCGGAGCTGCGCAACATCATCGGGCAGTACGCCGACGCCGGGATCCGCAACATCCTGGCCGTACGCGGCGACCCGCCCGGCGACCCCATGGCCGACTGGGTGGCGCACCCGCAGGGCCTGACCTACGCCGCCGAACTCGTCCAGCTCATCAAGGAGTCGGGCGACTTCTGCGTCGGCGTCGCGGCCTTCCCGGAGATGCACCCGCGCTCCGCCGACTGGGACTCTGACGTCACGCGCTTCGTCGACAAGTGCCGAGCCGGCGCGGACTACGCCATCACCCAGATGTTCTTCCAGCCGGAGTCCTATCTGCGGCTGCGTGACCGAGTCCACGCGGCGGGTTGTGCGACCCCCGTCATTCCCGAGGTCATGCCCGTGACCAGCGTGCGGATGCTGGAGCGGCTGCCGCAGCTCAGCAACGCGAGCATCCCCTCTGTCCTGAAAGAGCGGATCCTCACAGCAAAGGACGATCCGGCCGCTGTACGCTCAATCGGAATCGAGTTCGCCACGGAGTTCTGCGCACGGCTGCTGTCCGAGGGAGTGCCCGGACTGCACTTCATCACGCTCAACAACTCCACGGCGACGCTGGAAATCTACGAAAACCTGGGTCTGCACCATCGACCGCAGGCCTAGACCGGCCGCACGGATATACGACACACTGCGTAGCGGTCACTGGGAGAGGGGCGTACATGGGCTGGACGGTCCTCTACATCGCGTTCGGATTCGTCGCGCTGTGGCTGCTCGGCGAGGTGCTGCTGCAGTACAAGGCGCGTCTGCGCTGGCGGTTGCTCGCTTTCGTCGGCTTCCTCGGCGTGGTCCTCGGCGTGCTGATCCCGTCGGTGATCGTCATCGGCCTGGGCGCGATCGCCTTCGCGGTCGGTCAGACCTACGTCACCCTGTCGTTCCGTCGCGGCTTCGAGCAGGGCTGGGCGGTCAATCCGCCGGCCGCGCTGGGCGGTCTGACCGGCGGCAAGAAGAGCCGCCGGGAGCGCGGCCGCGAGGAGCCCGGCCTTGAGGTCTCCGACCTGGAATCGGGCGAGGCGGCCTACGGCGACGAGCCCGGATACGACCAGGGCCGCCCGGCCGGCGCCGGTTACGGCCACGACGACGAGTACGACCGCGACGACGTCTTCACGCCCGCGCGCTCCGCCGCCCCCACGGCCGCCGAGACCACCGCGGTCTACGAGCCGCAGCCCCTGCCCGACGACACCGGCTCCTACGGCGTGTACAACGACGCCTCCTACGCCGGTGACCAGTCCTACGCGGCCGCGGGCCAGACCCAGGACCAGTACGCGACGGCGGCCGCCGACCAGACCTACGGCTACGACGGCTACACCGGTTACGACCAGCAGCAGTACGGCTACGACCAGGCCGGGCAGCAGCAGTACGCCGCCTATTCCGACCCGTACATCGGCACCCAGACCTATGGCGCGGGGTCGTACGACACCTACGGCGGCCAGCAGCAGTTCGTCCAGCAGGGTTACGACCAGTACGGCGGGACGTACGGCGGCGAGACCCCGGCCGGCGGAGTGTGGGTGCCGCAGCAGCGCACCGACGAGTCCTACGGTGGCGAACTCCCGTCCGAGCAGGGCTACTACCCCGACAACGGCGGCCAGGGGCAGCAGAACCAGGGCCAGGGGTACGACGAGCAGTACCGTTTCTGACGCCGGGCGGCTCCCCTCACTGAGAACCGCGGAACTCCGGTCCCTCCACGATCAGTCCGGCCACCAGCGCGCCCGACATGCCCGCGTGGGCGAGGCCGCCGCCGGGGTGCGACCAGCCTCCGGCCGTGAACAGACCAGGTAGCGCGGTGTTGTTGGACGGGTGCAGGGTGCCTTCGCCGCCGGCCAGCGAGGGCGGGGGGACGGCGCCGCCCGTGGCCCCCGTCTCCCGCTCGGTGTGCACCGGCGTCCGCACCTCGCGCCAGAGAATCCGCTCGCGCAAGCCCGGAACCGCCCGTTCGGCGGCGGCGACCATCCGGTCCGTGAAGCTCTCCACGACGGTCGGCCTGGTCCAGTCGTGCCTGAGTCCACAGGGCACGGTCGCCGTCAGCACCACGGACTCGTGGCCCGCGTCGGGGCGCAGGGCGGGGTCGTCCGGCCGGTCGACCCGGACCGTGGGGTCGGGCACCTCCCCGTCCACGAACAGGGCCAGCTCGTTCTCCGGTTCGGGGCCGTACACCACCGTGCGGTGCACGGCGTCCGGCTCCCGCGGGCCGCGCAGGGCGAGGCACACGACGACCCGGCCGTAGTGCAGGTCCTCGGCGTCGGGAGGAACGTCCTTCGCGCCGTAGAGCTCACGGCCCGGTACGAGCCCGCGCAGTCGCCAGGGTCCGGTGCCGACGACGGTGTCCGCCTCCACGACGGTCCCGTCGGACAGCTCCAGGCCCGCCGTGCGGCCGTCCTTCTCCAGGACGCCCGTCACCTCCGCGCCGAAGTGGAACTCGACCTTGCGCCGGACGCACCGCTCGTACACCGCCCGCGCCAACTCCCGTATGCCGCCCCGGGCATACCAGGTGCCGAAGGCATGCTCCATGTACGGCAGGACGGCCGCGCTCGCCGGCGCGGTACCGGGGTCGACGCCGTACGCGAGCGCGTGGCCGTACAGCAGGGCCGCGAGGCGGGGGTCCCGCAGCTCCCAGCCGCCGATCTCCTGCAGCGTGCAGGCCCGCCGGGTGCGCAGCAGCCGCTTGTGCGGCACCGCCGGGTAGGGCTCGCGCATCAGCACCTGCCAGTTGGGCCAAAGGGGCTCCTCCAGGAGCGGCCTGCGCGTGCGGTCCCAGGCATCGCGGGCCCGGATGAGGAAGTCGCCCCAGCGGGCGCCCGCGCCCGCGCCGAGCGCTTCGTCCAGTGCGGCGACCACTCCCGCGCGTGATGCGTTCGGCAGGGACACCTCGGTGCCGTCCGTGAACACGTGCCGTGACGACGGGTCGACCTGGACCAGTTCGACCAGGGACTCCAGCGGTTCCTTGCCGGTCTTGACGAACAGGTCGCGGTAGACCGCGGGGAGCGTGAGCAGTCCCGGTCCGGTGTCGAAGGCGAACCCGTCCCGCTCGAAGCGGCGCACCGCCCCGCCGTAGGTCTCCGTACGCTCGTACACCGCCACCCGGTGGCCCGCGACGGCCAGCCGGGCAGCGGCCGCCATCGCGCCCATCCCGGCGCCGATCACCGCAATCCGTGCCATGCCTGCGACTTTATCGGCCGCCACTGACACTCCGGCCGCGGGCCGTCACCGGGAGGCTGAGCCGGTGACGTGGCGGCGGGCCTCCGGACGGAAGGGGCTGAGCGGACGGAACAGGCGGGAGCCGGGCCGGACCGCCGGTTCCGCCGGTTCCGCGCGCCGCAGGTCGCGCCGCACGGCAGGTGCCGGCTCAGGCTCCGGCTCCCGCGACAACCTCCGTGCGCGGCACCGCCCCTCCGACCGCCGCGCGGTCAGCCCGGTGGTCGCTCCATGCGTGCCGCCAGCTGTTTCTCCTCGCGCCGCTGGGCCCGGCGGCGCCGGAATCTGCGGATCCGGGAGATCAGGAAGAACAGCATCACCAGTCCGGCCGTCAGCAGGAGGCCCGCGATGATCGCCGCCGCCTCCGGGTGGAACATCGCGAAGGTGACGATGCCGGCGACGCCGAGATCCTCCGCCAGACTCAGGACGATGTTGCTGAAGGGCTCGGGGGAGGCGTTCACCGCCATGCGGGTGCCCGCCTTGACCGTGTGACTGGCCAGCGCCGTCGAACCGCCGATCAGGCCCGCGGCCACGTCGGAGAGCGACCCGCTCTGACCGGCGAGCAGCGCACCGACCCAGGCGCCGGCGACGGGACGGACCACCGTGTGGACCGCGTCCCACGCCGAGTCGACGTACGGGATCTTGTCGGCCACCGCCTCGCACAGGAACAGCAGGCCCGCCGCCACGAGGACCTCGGGGCGCTGCAGGGTCTCGGGGACGTCGTCGCTCAGCCCCGTCGCGCCGAACACGCCGAGCAGCAGCACCACCGCGTACGCGTTGACACCGCTGGCCCAGCCGCTGGTGAACACCAAGGGGAGTACGGACACGGACGCGATCGTAACCATTCGGCGAATGGCCGTCGTGGGGGTGAGCGCGCAGGCCTGAGTACGCGTACCTAGTGGGTGAGTTGAGTACGCGCGCGGATGGGCCCCGACCTGCGTGGACGAGAGAGTGGGGGCACGGCGAAGGGGAACGGCTCCGGCACCGGCGACACGGGGCGCCGGAACGGAGCCGCCCCGGACCCGCTCCTTCCGTCGGCCGAGGTCGGCGGGAGCGAGGCACGGGGGAACCCGGAAAGCGGGGGAACGACCGAACGGGGGCCCAACGGGGGGACGGGGGATCGGGGGGAAACGGGGGATCGGGGGAGCAGGGAAGGCGCCGGTTCGAGGTGGCCCGCGGGGGACGCGGCCACAGCGGACCGGCGCTTTCGCATGTCAGCCCGGTGTCATCCCCTGCGCCCGCTCACCCGCCCCTGCAACAGCCGCGACAGCGCCGCGTGCACGTCGTCCAGGGAGCGCTCGGGCTGGAAGGACTGCCAGTCCAGGGCGGCCACCAGGACCATGCCGACCAGGGCGGAGGCGGTCAGCGGGACGTCGATCTCGTCGCTGAACTCGCCGTTCTCCACCCCCTCGCGCAGCACGTCCTCCACGACCGCCACGGCCTGCTGACGGACCACCATGAGCGTGGACTGCCAGGTCCGGTTGGTGCGCCACAGCTCGGCCACGTACAGCTGGGTGAAGGCCGGATAGCGGTCGATGAAGACGAGGCCCGCGCGGATCATCGCGTCCAGGGCGTCCACCTTGCCGCCCCCCGCGCGTGCCGTCGCTTCCGCCGCCTCCCGCAACGAGGCGGTGAGCAGGCCCACACCGTGCCGCAGCAGCTCCTCGAAGAGGACGGACTTGCTCGCGAAGTTGTAGTAGACCGTGCCCTTCGCGACCCCGGCGCGCTCGGCGATCTCGTCGACCGTGGTGGCGGAGAAGCCCTGCTCGGCTATGAGCGTGACGGCCGCCTCGTAGAGCTTCTGCCGGGTGGCCTCGCGGCGCGTGCTGACGCCCGCCGTGGCGCTGCTGCTTTCCATGCTCCTGATTCTCACAGGTGAGGGCGCCCCTGAGGTCGCGGAAGAACTCACAGGGTCAGCTCCGGGTGCAGCCGGTCCAGCGTCCACACCTGCCGGCGACGGGCCGAGACGGCGGTCAGCGCGAGGGCGCCCGCGGTGAAGGCGAGGAGCACCACGCACGCGTGCCACACGGGGGCGAGACCGCCGCCCGTGATGAGCCTTCTGAGGGCCTCGACGACGTAGCTCATCGGCAGGAAGGGGTGGATCGCGTTGAAGAAGCCCGGGCTGGTCTGGACGGGGTAGGTGCCGCCCGCGGACGTCAGCTGGAGCATCAACAGAGCCAGGACGAGGATCCGGCCCGCCGCGCCGAAGCGTGCGTTGAGCCATTGGACGATCGCCGCGAAGCAGGCGGTCACCAGGAACAGGAAGCCCACGGTCCCGGCCGCCCGCACCATCTGGAGGCCGATCGCCCAGTGCAGCACCGACATCAGGGCCACGACCTGCAGCACCCCGATCGCCACCACGGGCAGCCATCCCGCCAGCGCGATCCGCCAGGCAGCGGCACCGGCGGCGAGGGCACGCCGGTTCATCGGGGTGATGAGCATGTACGCCACCATCGCGCCCACCCACAGGGACAGCGGGATGAAGTACGGGGCGAATCCGGTGCCGTAGTTCGGCGCGTTGTGCAGGTCCTTGGAGACCAGCTGGACCGGGTCGGCCATCACGTCGGTGCGCCGGTCGCGGTCCTTCTTGTCGTAGTCGGGGATCTGCGAGGCGCCGTCGTGCAGCCCGTCGGAGAGCTTCCCGGAGCCGTCGGCGAGCTTGTACATGCCGCCGCTCAGGGTGTCGGCCCCGGTCTTGAGCCTGCCGAGGCCCGTGTCCAGGTCCTGTGCGCCGGTCCTCGCGGTGCCGAGGCCGGAGTGGAGCGTCCTGGCGCCGGCGGCGACCTTGCCGGCGCCCTGGTTCAGCTTGTTGATCTTCGCTACGGCGTCGTCGAGGTCCTCGGAGAGGTGGGGCGCCCGGTCGGCGAGGGCCCGGGCCTGCTGCTGGAGAGTGGCGAGCTGGCCGTCGAGCTTCTTCAGGTCGCCGTTCTGGTCGGCGACGAGCGCGTTGACGTCGTCGGCGACCTTCGCCACGTCGGCGGCGGCCTGCCGGGCCTTCTTCAGGTCGGCGCAGGCGGCGTCCGGCAGGACCGGGTCCGTGCAGCGCGCCTTGTAGACGGCGTCCAGGGTGTCGGCGGCCCGGTGCGCCCCCGCGGCGGCCGCCGGGGCGGTCCGCACCAGGGTGCCGAGGTTGTGGCGGACGGCCCCGGCCGAGTCGGCGACGAGCCGGGCGGTGTCGCCGATGGTCTTCCCGTTGTCCTTGAGGAAGGGGCCCGCCTTGTCCGCGACGCCGTTGACCTTGTCGGCGAGGCTCTGGGTGCCGTCGGCGACCTGCCGTGCGCCGTCCGCGAGGTCACCGGAGCCCGTGTCGAGCTTCGCCAGCCCGTCGGAGAGCCTGCCGCTGCCTGCCTTGGCCTGCTCAAGGCCCGCTGCGAGGTCCTCGGAGCCCTTCTCCGCCTTGCCGATGCCGCCTTCGAGGTCGTCGGCCCCGTTCGCGGCCTTCACGGTGGCGCCGTGGATGTCCGAGAAGGAGATGAAGATCCGGTCCAGGAAGGACCGCGACGCCTTGGTGGACGCGGCCTGGCGCACCTCGGCGAAGACCGTCCGGGAGATCTGCCCGACGATGTAGTTGTTGGAGTCGTTCGTACGGACCTGGAGGGTGCCGGTCTCGGGGGAGTCGCCCGCGCTGGAGGCGATCCGCCGGCTGAAGTCGGACGGCATGGTGAGCGACAGGTAATAGGTGCCCTTCTCGACGCCCTCGCGTGCCTTGGCGGCGTCGACCTCGTGCCACTCGAAGGTGTCGCTCTCGCGCAGCCCCTTGGTGAGGTCGTCGCCCGCGGTCAGCTTCTTCCCGTCGGCGGTGGCGCCCTTGTCGTCGTTCACGAGGGCGACGGGGATGCGGTCCAGGCGGCCGTACGGGTCCCAGAAGGACCACAGGTACAGGGCGCCGTACAGCAGCGGCAGCACCAGCAGGGCCACCAGGGCGGCGCGCGGCAGCTTCCCCCTGCCGAAGCGCCGCAGTTCAAGCGCGGCCAGTCTCGGCGAGCGCATCGGTCTCCTCCTCCTTCCGGGACTCCGGCCGCGTGGACACCGTCACGGCGTCCTCCGGGGCCTCGCTGCACACCGCCACGACCGTGGTCCCGGCCGCGGCGAGGGACCTGAGCTGCGCCCAGGCCTCGACGCGTTCGGCGTCGGACAGCTTCAGGTCCAGGTCGTCGACGGCGAGCAGCCGCGGACGGCCGATCAGCGCCAGGGCGATCGACAGCCGCAGGGCTTCCAGGCGTTCCAGATCCCGTACGGCGGTCCGCGTGCCCTTGGGCAGTGCCTCGGGATCGAGCCCGGCGGCCGACAGCGCGGTGTCGATCCGCAGCCTCGCCTCGGCCGCACGCTCCTCGCGCGGCCGCAGCAGGGCGCGCAACGAGTCGCCGAACCGGCGCTGCAGCAGCGTCCGCTCGCGCAGATGCTCCCCGACGGTCAGGGCCGGTTCGAGGTCGGTGACACCGGCGACGTTCGCCGGCGCGCTGAACCGGCGCACCGCCGCGAGCTGCTTCGGCAGCCGGGCCCCGCCCACGGTCGCCGTCCCCTCGGTGGCCCTCATCCGCCCGGTGAGCGCGAGCAGCAGGCTCGTACGACCGGACCCCGAGGGCCCCTCCACGGCGATCAACGCGCCGGGCTCCGCGGCGAGGTCGATCCCGCGGAACGCCCAGCCGCGGGGTCCCTTCAGACCGAAACCCTCGGCCGTGACAGCGATTCCGTCCACGGCCACCCCCTGATCTTCTTGAATCGCGAACTTTTTGAACTGACTGGTCAGTGCAAAAACTAACCCGAACCTTCGATCGAAGCAAAAGCGCAGGTCAGAACGGATTGTCAGTGGCATACCTCACGATGGGCACATACGGCACTCCGTAGCGCGAGCTGCCGTCAACCAGACGACAGGAGGTTCGTCATGGCCAGCTACCACGCAGCCGCCGCCCGTCGGCGCCGCGCCACCGGCCCTGCCCCCTCACTGACCGGCCCGGCGAGCGACGTGCACCCCGTGCTGCGCCGGGCGACGGCCCCGCCCGCCGCCCTCGACCTGCTCGCCCAGGCCCGCGCCGGGCTCGACGAGGCCTCGGCACTGGAGACGCCGAACGAGCGCTATGCCACGGCCCACCTGGCCGCCCTGCGCACCGCGGCCGCCGTGCTCGCCGCCCGGGGGCGTCCGGAGCCGACGTCCCGACGCCGCGCCAAGATCCGGAGCGCCTGGGAAGTGCTCCCCGAGATAGCGCCCGAGCTCACCGAGTGGAGCGCGCTGTTCGCCTCCGGAGCCCGGCGCCGCGCCCGGGCCGAGGCGGGCATCCAGGGCGCGGCCAGCCGCCGGGACGCGGACGACCTCATACGCGACGTGGCGATGTTCCTGCGCCTCGTCGAGCGGATGCTGGTGCTCCAGCCGGTCCTGCCGCAGCCACGCCAGGACGCGGAGGGGCCACAGGACAGCGGCCACGGCACCGACCGTGACTATCCGGACGCCGGGTGACCGGCGTGCCGCGCTACGGGCCACCAGGGTCCGTCGGGGTCCGCCGTACGAGACGAGCAGCCGGGCACGGCACCGGAGTGACCAGGCGGGGTACCGGAGGCAATAGGGTGGAAGGCGCCTGAAGCCTTCCCATCCGCGCCGAGGAGTCAACTGTCGTGTCGGACCCGCTGCGACCCCGCGCCGCCCTCCGTACCGCCGTGGTCTGGGAGGTCCTCCAGGACGCCCTCGACCGCCGGGTCAAGGCCACGGGACGCCAGGCGCTGGACGTCCTCGACACCGGAGGCGGCAGCGGCAACTTCGCGGTGCCGGTGGCCCGCCTCGGCCACCAGGTCACCGTCGTGGACCCCAGCCCCAACGCACTGTTCGCCCTGGAGCGCCGCGCCGCCGAGGCCGATGTCGCCGACCGGGTGCGCGGTGTCCAGGGAGACGCCCACGGCCTCTTCGACGTGGCCGAGCGCGGCGGCTACGACGTGGTGCTGTGCCACGGCGTCCTGGAGTACGTGGACGACCCGGCCGAGGGCGTGCGCAACGTGGTGGCCGCTCTGCGCCCCGAGGGCGTCCTGAGCCTGCTCGCGGCCGGTCTCGGCGGCGCCGTGCTCGCGCGGGCCCTGGCCGGCCACTTCAAGGAGGCCCGGCAGGCGCTCGACGACCCGAACGGCCGCTGGGGCGACGGCGACCCCGTGCCGCGCCGGTTCACCGCCGACCAGCTCACCGCACTCGTCGAGGGCGCGGGCCTGGCCGTGGGCGCCGTGCACGGCGTGCGGGTCTTCGCCGACCTCGTGCCCGGGGTGCTCGTGGACACCGAGCCCGGAGCCCTGGAAGCTCTGCTGAAGCTGGAGGAGGCGGCGGCCGAGCTGGCCGCATTCCACTCCGTGGCCACGCAGCTCCATGTGCTCGGTGAGACGCGAGAGGCCACCGAGGCCTGAGCTGCCCCTGTGCCGGAGTGCTGATCAGGTACTTGCCGGCGCATGGAGTACGCCACAGGCCCCCCGATCGCCCGCTCAGCGCCGTATGATCGAGGGAGACCGCCCGGCATGACGGGACGGCCGCTGGGGAATGACAAGATTCAGCAGCCGGAGCGTTCATGGCGGAATCCGGTTGGCCAATTGGCGCAGAGGGGCGGGTTTCACGGGGGCGATTCCCTGCCTATCCTGAAGGGACCCCCCGAGTCGCCCCGGCGACTGCACGATGAGGAGGACGCCGTGCCGCTCTCGGAGCACGAGCAGCGCATGCTCGAGCAGATGGAGCGAGCGCTGTACGCCGAAGATCCCAAGTTCGCGTCGGCGCTCGAGGGAAGCGGGCTGCGTACGTACACCCGGCGGCGGGTCTACCAGGCGGTCGCCGGCTTCCTCGTGGGTATCGCGCTCCTCATGGCCGGAATGGTCGCCAAGCAGGTGTGGCTCAGCGTGGTGGGCTTCCTCGTCATGCTGGGGTGCGCGGTGCTCGCCGTGACCGGCTGGCGCAAGGCCCCCAAGCCGGGCGAGCAACCCGCTGCGGGCGTTCCGCACGGCCGTCGTCAGGGACGCCAGAAGCGCTCGGTGATGGACCGGATCGAGCAGCGCTGGCAGAAGCGCCGCGATGAGCAGGGCGGCCAGTAGCCGGCCCGACAAGCAGTTCCCACAGATGTTCTGAGGGGGTGAGCACCCGGCCGGGTGCTCACCCCCTCACCCATGTCCTGCCTCACGCATGTCCTGCTCGCAGCACGGTGGCCCGGGCCTTCGAGAGGCCCGGGCCACCGTCGTTCTGCCGTCTGCGGGGGCGGCGTTCTTCAGCCGCTCTGACCCGACGGTTTGCGCAGGGTCGGCCGGGCCGCCGCCACGCGTGTCCTGACCCCGGCCCACCACTCCGAGACCGCCCACGTCACCCTCGCGATGGAACGCGGGGCGACCAGTGCACGCGCCCGTGTCCGCCGGCCGGCCGAGCCGCGCAGCCCGCCGATCACCTGGTGGACGTCCTGCGCGAGTCCGGCCGTCGGCCGGGGCCGCGGGGCGTAGAGCACCTGCTCCACGGCGTCCGCCACCCGGTGCACCGAGGCCGCGGCCGGCGGGTCGAGATGCCCGAGCCGTACGATCCGCGCGGCCGCCCGGCGGGGCGTCTGCGAGTCGTCCGGCGGGATCCCGAAGTCCCAGGCCGTGTCGGTCAGCTCCTGCCAGGCCGCCAGGGTGTGCGCGGCGGCTCCCTCGGCACTGCGGCCGTGCCCGCCCAGACGTACCGCACGGGTGCGCAGCCGCCACAGCATGGGCGCCGAGGGGACCGAGAGCACGAGCAGTCCGACCAGCAGCCAGAACAGCAGTTTCAGATACCACCACGGGCCCTGTACGGCCCACCACGGGCCGTCACCGCCCTCGGCGGCCGCGGCCGCCGGGGACGCGCTGTCGCACGCCTGAAGCTTCCGCAGCTGGGGCGAGCAGTTCTCGCTCGCCGAGGCCGAGGCCGACGGCGCCGTGGAGGACCCCGCCGAGGGCCGTGCCACACCGGGGTCCACGTTGCCGGTGGCGTCCGGAACGGTGTACGAGGGCACCGTGCCCCGGGTCGGGGTGGGCTCGAAGCGGGTCCATCCCACCCCCTCGAAGTACAGCTCGGGCCAGGCGTGGGCGTCCTTGAGCCCCACCGACACCGAGCCGTCCGCCTGCGGGGTGCCGGGCGCGAAGCCCACCGCGACACGGGCCGGAATGCCCAGCGAGCGGGCCATCGCCGCCATGGCGAAGGAGAAGTGGACGCAGAAGCCCTGCTTGTCCCGCAGGAAGTTGGCGATCGCGTTGGGCCCGTCGCCGACCTGCACCTGGGTGTCGTACTCGAAGCCCCCGGTCACCGCGAAGTAGTCCTGGAGCGCGACCGCCTGCTCGTAGGGGTTCTTGGCGCCCGCGGTGACCTCGCGGGCTGTCCTGGTCACCACCGCCGGCAGCGAGTCCGGCAGGTCGGTGTACTCGCGCTCGATGGCCGGGGGCGCGGCCGGTGCCGCGGCGAGCTGCTCGGCCGTCGGCTCCACGTCCAGGCTCTTCACCTCGTACGTCAGCCCGCGCGTGTTCTGCCCGTGGTCGCCGACGAGCGCCATGCCCTCGGGCTCGTAGCGCCAGTTGCCGCGGACCTGCACGCCGCTGGGCGGGTAGGGCATGGGCAGATAGCTCTGCTCGTACCAGTTCGCCGCCGAGATGGTCGTCTTGACCTCCGTGCGATTGACGTCGGAGCCGAGGCCGATCGGGGTGGGGAAGTCCTTCGGTACGGCGCCGATGGACCGCTTGGACGGTTTCCAGGTCCGGCCGTCGAAGTCGTCCAGGGAGACGATCCGCAGATACAGGTCGGAGGTGTCGCTGCTCTGGGTCCGCACGGACAGGACCTGGCGGTCCTCGTCCACGTTCAGGCTGTCGCGCAGCGAGAGCAGCGGGTTCACCGCGGAGATCGTGCCGCCGCTGCCGTTCCCGGCGCCCACGCCCGCCCCGGTGGCGTCCAGGAGGCCGCCGTTCATCGAGGGCAGGACGGCCGACACCACGAGGGCGATGCCGAGACTCGCCACACCGATCCGCCGACCGGTACGCACCGGCGCCACCGGCCCGGAGTCGAGACCCGCGGAGCGGGCCGCCCCGCCGAAGACACGGCCCCACTGCGAGAGCCGGTCGCGCCCCTCGGCCAGGAGCAGCAGCAGATAGCCGATCGCCGCGATCAGGAACCAGAACCAGTCGCCGTGGCCTTCGGACAGCCCCGCGGCGACGGAGTACAGCGCGAGCAGCGGCAGGCCCGCCGGGGCCGCGCTGCGGAAGGTCACCGCGAGGGCGTCCACCACCAGTCCGACGATCAGGACACCGCCGAAGACCATCAGCTTGATGCCCTCGGACGCCAGGGGCGCCGGGATCGCGTACCGCGCGATGTCGTCGCTGCCCTGCCGGAGCAGGTCCCCGAAGTGCCCCAGGGCGCCCGGGCCGGGGATCAGCCCGAGGAAGGCCTGGTCACGGGCGAAGATCAGGGTCAGCATGACCAGCGTGACGAGCGCCTGGGCCGCCACCGTCAGCGGACGGCCCAGCGGGATCCGCCGGGTCGCCGCGCCCACGACGGTCTGCACCCCGAGCAGGAAGGCGGCCTGCACGATCCAGGTGACCGGCTCGACCAGCGGCAGCAGCGCGCAGGCGGCCATCAGCGTGGCCGCCCACGCGCACAGCGCCAGTCGTCCCCGCCCGCTCATCACGACGCCTCCCCGGCCGCACCGACGCCCGTGCGCTCGCGGTCCGCGAGCCGCCACAACTCCTCGAGGGAGGAGCCCCGCGGCACGCCCAGCGCCGTCCAGCCCGCCTCGCGCAGCATCCGCAGCCGCTCCTCGCGCTCCTGCAACGGCCCGGGCACGTCGGTCGGTTCCCGCACCCAGCTCTCGCTGTCGAGCACGAACGCGAGCGCGCCCCCGCTGCGCTGCCGCATCTTGGCGACCACCGCGGCCTGCTCCTCGTCGAGGTCGCCGATGAAGGCCACCAGCAGTCCTTCGTTCCCGCGGCGCAGCACGTCGTACGCGCGTGACAGGCCGGAGCCGTCGGAGTGGTCGATCACCGCGAGAGTGTCCATCATCAGCCCGGCCGCGTCCGCGGTCCCCTGGCTCGCGCCCGCGAAGCCGTCGGCGCCCTCGCCGGGCACGGAGTTGCCGGTGTCGGTCAGCAGCCGTACGGAGAAGCCCCGTTCGAGCATGTGGACCAGGACGGAGGCGGCGCCCGAGACGGCCCACTCGAAGGCCGCGTCGGGGCCCGCGCCCGCGAAGGCGTGGCCCCGGGTGTCCAGGAGCACCGTGCACCGGGCGCGCTGGGGCTGCTCCTCGCGCCGCACCATCAGCTCGCCGTAGCGGGCGGTGGAGCGCCAGTGGACCCGGCGCAGGTCGTCGCCGTAGCGGTAACCGCGCGGGATCACGTCGTCCTCGCCGGCCAGGGCGAGCGAGCGCTGCCGTCCGTCGCCGTACCCCTTGGCCTCGCCGCTCAGCCGCACCGGGGGCAGCGCCTCCACGCGCGGGATCACGGTCAGGGTGTCGTACGTCGAGAAGGAGCGCGTCAGCTCGCACATGCCGAACGGGTCGGTCAGGCGCAGCTGGAGCGGGCCCAGCGGATAGCGGCCGCGCAGGTCGGAGCGGACCCGGTAGGAGACCTCGCGGCGGCCGCCCGGCTCGACGCGGTCGAGCACGAAGCGGGGGCGCGGGCCGAGGACGTAAGGGACCCGGTCCTGGAGCATCAGCAGGCCGGTGGGCAGCCGGGAGACGTTGTCCATCCGCAGATGGACGCGGGCCTCGCTGCCGGCGGGCACGCGCGCGGGGGAGAGCCTGCGGCTGCCCGCGACCCGGTAGCGGGTGCGGTAGAGCACGGTGGCGCAGACCAGAGGCAGGACGGCCAGCAGGAGTCCGACCCGCAGCAGGTCGGACTGACCGAGGACGTAGGCGCAGACGGCCGCGGCGATGCCGGCGGCGAAGAAGGAGCGGCCCCGGGTGGTCAGTCCGGCCAGTGCCGTGCGGACCCCGCCCTTGTCGCCCCGGTCGGCCTCGGGGCCGCCGGCCGAGGGCACCCCGGTGGACATCACAGGCCCCGCGGCGGCTGCTGCGGATACGCGGGCGCGGTCCGGCCGATCCCGAGTCCGCCCTGCTGGAGCGCGGCGGGGACCGGGGTGCGCTGGAGGATCTCCTGCACGACCTGCTCGGCGGTGCGCCGGTTCAGGTGGGCCTGGGCGGTGGGCAGCAGACGGTGGGCGAGGACGGCCACGGCGAGCGCCTGGATGTCGTCCGGCAGCGCGAACTCGCGGCCGCTGAGGGCGGCGGAGGCCTTGGCGGCGCGCAGCAGGTGCAGCGTCGCGCGCGGGGACGCGCCGAGTCTGAGATCGGGGTGGGTGCGCGTGGCGGAGACCAGGTCGACGGCGTACCGCCGGACCGTTTCGGCGACGTGGACGCCGCGGACGGCCTCGATGAGCTTCACGATGTCGTGCGCGTGTGCCACCGGCTGGAGGTCCTCCAGGGGGCTCGCCCCGCCGTGGATGTCGAGCATCTGCAGCTCGGCCTCCGCGCTGGGGTAGCCGACCGAGACCCGGGCCATGAAGCGGTCGCGCTGGGCCTCCGGGAGCGGGTAGGTGCCCTCCATCTCGACCGGGTTCTGCGTGGCGACCACCATGAAGGGGCTGGGCAGCTCGTAGGTCTGCCCGTCGATGGTGACCTGGCGCTCCTCCATCGACTCCAGGAGCGCGGACTGGGTCTTCGGCGAGGCGCGGTTGATCTCGTCGCCGATCACGATCTGGGCGAAGATCGCGCCCGGCTTGAACTCGAAGTCCCGGCGCTGCTGGTCCCAGATGGACACGCCCGTGATGTCCGAGGGCAGCAGGTCGGGGGTGAACTGGATGCGGCGCACCGAGCAGTCGATGGACCGCGCCAGGGCCTTGGCCAGCATGGTCTTGCCGACGCCGGGGACATCCTCGATCAGAAGATGTCCCTCGGCGAGCAGCACGGTCAGTGAAAGCCGTACGACCTCGGGCTTCCCCTCGATCACGCCCTCCACCGAACTGCGAACCCGCTCGACGACGGCGGTCAGATCAGTGAGGCTCGATCGATCGTCATAGGTGGTCACCCGGCCCTCCTCGGCCCGTACTTTCCGGGCCGACGCTGTGATGCGCAACCGGCCCACCCCGAATCACGGACACCACGCGTGAACAGTTCCGCGTGACGCCCCTCCCGCATTCTTGCTGCCGTTACCGATTCGTGTCACTCGACTGTGGACAACTGGCTGCACTATGTCGGGTCTTGCGGTGTTTTAGGCACCCCGAGGGCCGAAATCAACAGCGAAACGACAGCTACGGCGGGCCGTGAGGGCGGTCATCAGGCAGGGTCGATCTCGCGCAGCAGGCCCGTCTTCACGTCGAACACGAACCCGCGCACGTCGTCGGTGTGCAACAGGAACGGCGAGGTGCGCACCCGCTGCATGGACTGGCGTACGTCCTGGTCGACGTCACGGAAGGCCTCCACGGCCCACGCGGGACGCTGGCCGACCTCCATCTCCAGTTCGGTGCGGAAGTCCTCGGTGATCGCCTCCAGACCGCAGCCCGTGTGGTGGATGAGCACGACGCTGCGGGTGCCGAGCTTGCGCTGGCTGATGGTGAGCGAGCGGATCACGTCGTCGGTGACCACACCGCCCGCGTTGCGGATGGTGTGGCAGTCGCCGAGCTCCAGGCCGAGCGCGGCGTGCAGGTCGAGGCGGGCGTCCATGCAGGCCACGACGGCGACGTGCAGGACCGGGCGGGCGTCCATACCGGGATCGCTGAACGCGGCGGCGTACCGCTCGTTGGCGTTGACCAGTCGGTCGGTCACGCCGCCGTCGCGGGATATGGCGCCTTCGGTGGGAACGGATGCGGAAGTCGTCATAACCATGACGGTACTGGTCACCGCCGTCTCGGTCCTGCCGTGAGAAGGGAAAAGAGCGTCATCACGTCTTGTGTGTGAGGTACGCCACAAGGGTATCGGGAGCGCCTGAACGGGTGTTTTCCGCGCTTTTGAGGCATCGAGTCCGTGCCGGTGCGCGACGCGCAGGCCGGTTGATTGACCGCGAGACACCGTGGACTAAAGTGACGCGAAGCGGGAGGCGAGGCTTCCCTGCTGACTTTCCCCGGAGGCCCCGGCTCGCGCGCGGACGGTCTCCCCACGTGCGCGGCGCGTACGTACGGCTCGGCCTCCTCCCGCTCCCGGTCGACTGACGCTTCCGGCGCCGGCAGGCCTCCCCTTCATTGGGGGTCCCCCCAGCTTGCTGGGGGAGGGCGGGGACCCGGCGGTGCGTACCGGCCCGTGCCGGACCTGAGAGGGCCCCTTGAGCCAGAGTCGACACGTCCCGGTGATGCTCCAGCGGTGCCTGGACCTGTTGGCCCCCGCACTCGAGCGGCCCGGGTCGGTGGTCGTGGACTGCACGCTCGGTCTGGGCGGCCACAGCGAGGCCCTGCTCCAGCGGTTCCCCGAGGCCCGGCTCATCGCCCTCGACCGCGACAAGGAGGCCCTGCGCCTGTCCGGCGAGCGGCTCGCGCCCTTCGGTGAGCGCGCCACCCTCGTCCACGCGGTCTACGACGAACTCCCGGACGTCCTCGACCGGCTCGGCATCGCGCGCGTGCAGGGCGTCCTGTTCGACCTAGGGGTCTCCTCCATGCAGCTCGACGAGGCCGACCGCGGCTTCGCCTACGCCCAGGACGCCCCGCTCGACATGCGCATGGACCAGACGACCGGCATGAGCGCGGCCGAGGTCCTCAACACCTACCCGGCGGGCGAACTCGTCCGGATCCTGAGGGCGTACGGCGAGGAGAAGCAGGCCAAGCGGATCGTGTCCGCGATCGTGCGCGAGCGCGACAAGGAGCCGTTCACCAACAGCGCGCGCCTAGTCGAGCTGATCCGCGACTCCCTGCCGCAGGCCGCCAAGCGCACCGGCGGCAACCCGGCCAAGCGCACCTTCCAGGCCCTGCGCATCGAGGTCAACGGCGAACTCTCGGTCCTGGAGCGGGCGATCCCGGCCGCGGTGAAGGCGCTCGCGGTGGGCGGCCGGATCGCCGTGCTGTCGTACCACTCGCTGGAGGACCGGCTGGTCAAGCAGGTCTTCGCGGCCGGCGCCGCCACCACCGCCCCACCCGGACTGCCCGTCGTCCCCGAGCGCTACCAGCCCCGGCTCAAGCTGCTCACGCGCGGTGCCGAACTTCCCACCGAGGAAGAGATCGCCGAGAACCGGCGGGCCGCACCGGCGCGTTGCAGAGGCGCCGAGCGCATCAGGGAGGACATCGAGTGAAGTGCGTGAGGCGCGTCAGTGGGTTGGGAAACCGGACTCACTGGAGGGTGTGTGCGTAGGAAACCCGAACTGAGGGGGAGGGCGGCCCGTCTCGCGCGTCTCCTCCCCGGCACGGCGAGCCCCGGACAGGCGGCCCGCACCCCCTTCGTGCTCCTGGTGGTCCTGCTGCTCGGCGGCGGCCTCATCGGGCTGCTGGTGCTGAACTCCGCGCTGAGCGAAGGGTCGTTCAAGCTCACCGACCTCCAGAAGGACACGAAGAGCCTCACCGACGAGCAGCAGGCCCTGCAGCGGGACATCGACGCCTACTCCGCGCCCGACGCCCTGCTGCGCCGCGCCCGGGAGCTCGGCATGGTGCCCGGCGGCGACCCGGCCTTCCTCGACCCCGACGGCACCGTCAAGGGCGTCCCGTCCCCCGCCTCCGACGCCGAACCGCTCTCCTACCGGATGCCGCTCGTCCTCGCGCCCGAGGCGTTCGACGGCGCGGCGGCCGTCCCGACGCCGACGGTCAGCCCCACCCCGACGGAGACGGTCGTCCAGGCCCCCGGGGACGTCGTACAAGCCCCCGAGGCCGTCTCCCCGGACGTCCCGCTCCCCACCACCCCGCTCCCCACGACCCCCGGCAGGTGACGGAAGTGTCCGACGACTTCGGCAGGCAACCGCCGCGCCGCCGCGTGCCGGGACCCGCGCGCCCCGAGCGCTCCGCCCGCCCCGTCGGCCGGGCGCGTCCGGGCCCCGGCGCCCGCCCGGCCCGCCGCCCGTCGGCGCCCCGCCCCGCGGCCCCCAAGACCATCCGCCTGGGCAGCCCCCGCCCCCGGCTGCGCCTGGTCGGCCTCGCGCTGACGCTGGTGCTGGCCGCCTTCGTCGTACGACTGCTCCAGGTGCAGGCCGTCGACGCGAGCACGTACGCCGCCAAGGCCGAGCAGAACCGGTACGTCGGCTACACGCTCGCCGCCGAGCGCGGCGGGATCACCGACCGCGACGGTGTGGCCCTGGCGACCAGCGAGGACGCGTACGACATCACGGCCGACCCCACGCTGTTCACCCGCAAGCAGCTCAAGGTCGACGACGGCCCCGAGCAGGCCGCCGCCCTGCTCGCCCCGATCCTGGGGCAGGAGCAGGAGGCGATCGTCAAGAAGCTGCGGCCCAAGGACAAGAAGCTCCGCTACGTCCTGCTCGCCAACCGGCAGACCCCGCAGGTCTGGAAGCAGATCAAGGACCTGAAGTCCGCGCTCGCCACCAAGAGCTCGACCGACCCGGGCACGGCCAACGTCCTCGGGGGCGTCCTGTCCGTGCCGACGACCAAGCGCGTGTACCCGAACGGCGATCTCGCCGCCGGGATACTGGGCTGGGTCAACGCCGACGGCAAGGGCGGCGGCGGTGTCGAGCAGCAGCTGAACTCCCTGCTGGCCGGCAAGGACGGCAAGATCCGCTACGCCCAGTCCGGTGGCCGGCAGGTGCCCACCGTGGGCTCCACCGAGACCCCCGCGGTGCCCGGCAGCGACGTCGAGCTCACCATCGACCGCGACATCCAGTGGGCCGCCCAGCAGGCCATCACCGACCAGGTGAAGGAGTCCAAGGCGGACCGCGGGTACGTGATAGTGCAGGACACGCGGACCGGCCAGGTTCTCGCCATGGCCAACTCGCCCGGCTTCGACCCGAACGACCTGTCCAAGGCGAGCTCGGTGAACATGGGCAACGCGGCCCTCCAGGACGCCTACGAGCCCGGTTCCACCGCCAAGGTCATGTCGATGGCCGCCGTACTGGAACAGGGCGTCGCCACCCCGCTCACGCATGTGATCGTGCCCAACCGGCTGCACCGCGGTGACCGGCTCTTCAAGGACGACATCGATCACGAGACCTGGTACCTCACGCTCAACGGCGTGCTCGCCAAGTCCAGCAACATCGGCACCATCCTGGCGACCGGCCAGCTCGGCAAGACGCAGGCGCAGGCCAACCAGGTCCTCTACTCCTACCTGCACAAATTCGGCCTCGGCCGCTACTCGGGGCTCGACTTCCCCGGCGAGACCCCGGGCATCCTCGCCAAGCCCGCCGACTGGTCGACGTCGCAGCAGTACACGATTCCTTTCGGCCAGGGCGTGTCCCTCAACGCGATGCAGGCCGCGTCCGTCTACTCGACGATCGCCAACGGCGGTGTCCGCGTCGAACCCACCCTCGTGCGCGGCACGAAGGGGCCCGACGGACGCTTCACACCCGCCGCGAAGCCCAAGGAGACAAGGGTCGTCAGCGCCAAGACGGCCAAGACGCTGGCCCGGATGCTGGAGTCGGTCGTGGACGACGAGGAGGGCACCGGCACCAAGGCGCGCATCCCCGGCTACCGGGTCGCGGGCAAGACGGGCACGGCCAACCGTGTGGATCCGGCCACCGGCAAGTACAAGGGCTACACCTCGTCGTTCGCCGGCTTCGCGCCTGCCGACAAGCCCCGGATCACCGTGTACTGCGCCATCCAGAACGCCACCAGCGGCAGCTACTTCGGCGGCCAGATCTGCGGACCCGTCTACAAGCAGGTCATGGAGTTCGCCCTGAAGACCCTCCAGGTCCCGCCCACGGGGGCGAAGGCCGCGAAGCTGCCCGTCTCGTACACGCCCTGATCAGCACCACCTCAGCACCTCATCAGCGCTCGGAAAGGCCACCAGGAACCACCTCGTGACGACGATCACCTCCGATTCCGGGAACCAGGGCGCCCCCCGCCCCTCACCCGCCCGTCGCCCACCGCCACCCTTGTCCGACCGCGCTGCGCGCGGGCCCTCTTTTAGCCCCGAGGCGGGTGTGCCCGGTACGCTCACCGCCGTGCCACACGCTGATCAGTCCCAAACCACCCAGAAGGGCGCACCCGTGACCTATCCGGGACCGCCCCGGCCGGTCCGGGTCTCCGCAACACCCCTCGCGGAGCTCGCCGATCAGCTGGGTGCCGAGCCGCCGCAGAAGGCCGCGCAGGTCACGGGGATCACCCATGACTCGCGTGCCGTCCGCCCCGGCGACCTGTACGCCGCCCTCCCCGGTGCCCGTCTGCACGGCGCCGACTTCGTCACCCAGGCCGTCGGCCTCGGCGCGGTCGCGGTGCTGACCGACCCGACCGGCGCCGAGCGCGCCGCGGCGACCGGGCTTCCGGTGCTGGTCGTCGAGGACCCACGCGCGCGCATGGGCGAACTCGCCACCACGATCTACGGCCACCCCGGCCGGGACCTGCTCCAGATCGGGATCACCGGCACCTCCGGCAAGACCACCACGGCCTATCTCGTCGAGGGCGGTCTCAAGGGGGTCAGGTCCACCGGTCTGATCGGCACCGTCGAGATGCGCATCGGCGACGAACGCATCAAGTCGGAGCGCACCACACCGGAGGCCACCGACCTCCAGGCCCTGTTCGCGGTGATGCGCGAGCGCGGGGTCGAGGCGGTCGCCATGGAGGTCTCCAGCCACGCCCTGGTCCTCGGCCGGGTCGACGGCTGTGTCTTCGACATCGGCGTCTTCACCAACCTCAGCCCGGAGCACATGGAGTTCCACTCCGGCATGGAGGACTACTTCCAGGCCAAGGCGCAGTTGTTCACGCCGGAACGCAGCCGTCTCGGCGTGGTCAACCTCGACGACGAGTACGGACGCCGGCTCGTCAAGGAGGCCACGGTCCCGGTCGTCACCTTCTCCGCCGAGGGGCACCCCGACGCCGACTGGCGTGCTGCGGACGTCGAGGTCGGCCCGATGGACTCGACGTTCACCGTGATCGGCCCCAAGGACGAGCGGATCAGCGCCAGGTCGCCGCTGCCGGGCCCCTTCAACGTGGCGAACACCCTCGCCGCGATCGTCGCCCTGGCCGCCGCGGGCCTCGACCCGCAGACCGCCGCCGACGGCGTCGCCGCGGTGCCGGGCGTGCCGGGCCGCCTGGAGCGCGTGGACGCCGGGCAGCCCTACCTCGCGGTGGTGGACTACGCCCACAAGACGGACGCCGTCGAGTCGGTGCTCAAGGCGCTCCGCAAGGTCACTGAGGGCAAGGTGCACATCGTGCTCGGCTGCGGAGGCGACCGGGACACGACCAAGCGGGGGCCCATGGGCGCGGCCGCGGCCCGCCTGGCCGACACCGCCGTACTGACCTCCGACAACCCCCGCTCCGAGGATCCCCTCGCGATTCTTGCAACCATGCTCCAGGGCGCGGCGTCCGTACCGGCACACGAGCGCGGCGAGGTCCAGGTCTTCGAGGACCGGGCCGCCGCGATCGCCGCAGCAGTCGCCCGCGCGCGGCCGGGCGACACCGTGCTGGTCGCCGGGAAGGGCCACGAGCAGGGCCAGGACATCGCCGGGGTGGTCCGTCCCTTCGACGACCGCCAGGTGCTTCGAGAAGCCATCCAGAAGACCCAGGGATGAACTTGTGATCGCCCTCTCTCTCGCCGAGATCGCCTCAGTCGTCGGCGGGCAGACGCATGACATACCGGATCCGTCGGCGCAGGTGCACGGGCCCGTCGTCATCGACTCCCGGCAGGTGAAGGACGGCAGTCTGTTCGCCGCCTTCGTGGGGGAGCGCGTCGACGGCCACGACTACGCCGACCAGGCCGTCCGGGCGGGCGCGGTGGCCGTGCTGGCCCAGCGTCCCGTCGGCGTGCCCGCGATCGTCGTCGAGGACGTCCAGACGGCCCTCGGCGCCCTCGCGCGTCATGTCGTACGACGGCTCGGGGCGACCCTCGTCGCCCTCACCGGCTCCGCCGGCAAGACCAGCACCAAGGACCTGATCGCGCAGGTGCTGCGGCGCAAGGCGCCGACGGTGTTCACGCCGGGCTCGCTCAACAACGAGATCGGGCTGCCGCTCACCGCGCTCACCGCCACCGAGGAGACGAGGTTCCTCGTCCTGGAGATGGGCGCCCGCGGTATCGGCCACATCAGCTACCTCACGGATCTGACGCCCCCGAAGATCGGCCTGGTCCTCAACGTCGGCTCCGCGCACATCGGCGAGTTCGGCGGCCGTGAGCAGATCGCGCAGGCCAAGGGCGAGTTGGTGGAGGCGCTGCCCGCGGAGGGTGCGGCGATCCTCAACGCCGACGATCCTCTCGTACGGGCCATGGCGTCCCGTACGAAGGCGAAGGTGATCCTTTTCGGAGAGTCCGGCGAAGCGGACGTTCGCGCCGAGAACGTACGACTCACGGACAGCGGACAGCCTGCCTTCATGCTTCACACACCCTCCGGTGCAAGCGAAGTGACCATGCGCCTGTACGGTGAGCACCACGTGTCGAACGCGCTCGCCGCGGCCGCCGTCGCCCATGAGCTGGGCATGTCCGCAACCGAGATCGCCACCGCGCTCTCCGAGGCGGGCTCCCTCTCCCGCTGGCGTATGGAGGTCACCGAGCGCCCGGACGGCGTGACCATCGTCAACGACGCCTACAACGCGAACCCCGAGTCCATGCGAGCGGCCTTGCGCGCGCTCGCGGCGATGGGCAAGGGGCGGCGGACCTGGGCGGTGCTCGGCAAGATGGCCGAGCTCGGGGACGAGGCGCTCGCCGAGCACGACGCGGTCGGACGGCTCGCCGTCCGGCTCAATGTCGGCAAGCTCGTCGCGGTCGGGGGCAGGGAAGCGTCCTGGCTGCAACTGGGCGCATATAACGAGGGTTCGTGGGGTGAGGAGTCGGTGCACGTGTCCGACGCACAGGCGGCGGTCGACCTGCTGCGCAGTGAGTTGCGCCCGGGAGACGTCGTCCTCGTGAAGGCGTCCCGTTCGGTCGGCCTGGAGAGCGTCGCCCAGGCGCTGCTCGACGCCGAGGGTGAGGTTGCCGCCCGATGATGAAGCAGATCCTGTTCTCAGGAGTCATCGGCCTCTTTCTGACCCTGGTCGGCACCCCGCTGCTGATCAAGCTGCTCGCGCGCAAGGGGTACGGCCAGTACATCCGGGACGACGGCCCGCGTGAGCACGCCAGCAAGCGCGGTACGCCGACCATGGGTGGTATCGCCTTCATCCTGGCGACGGTCGTCGCCTACTTCCTGTCCAAGGTCATCACCGGCTACCCGCCCACCTACTCGGGTCTGCTGGTGCTCGGCCTGATGTGCGGCATGGGCCTGGTCGGCTTCCTCGACGACTACATCAAGATCGTCAAGCGGCGTTCGCTGGGCCTGCGGGCCAAGGCGAAGATGGCAGGGCAGCTCATCGTCGGCATCAGCTTCGCGGTGCTCGCGCTGATGTTCCCCGACACCCACAACAACACCCCGGCCTCGACGCGGCTGTCGTTCATCACGGACTTCGGCTGGAAGATCGGCCCGATCCTGTTCGTGGTCTGGGCGCTGTTCATGATCCTCGCGATGTCGAACGGCGTGAACCTCACCGACGGTCTGGACGGCCTCGCCACCGGTGCCTCCGTGCTCGTCTTCGGCGCCTACACGTTCATCGGCGTCTGGCAGTTCCAGGAGTCCTGCGCCAACGCGCAGACCCTGACCAACCCCAATGCCTGCTTCGAGGTGCGTGATCCGCTCGACCTCGCGGTGATCGCCTCCGCGCTGATGGGTGCCTGCCTCGGCTTCCTGTGGTGGAACACCTCGCCGGCCAAGATCTTCATGGGTGACACGGGTTCGCTCGCGCTCGGCGGTGTCCTCACCGGCCTGGCCATCCTCTCCCGCACGGAGCTGCTGGTGGCCATCATGGGTGGCCTGTTCGTCCTCATCACCATGTCGGTGGTCATCCAGGTCGGCTCCTTCAAGCTCACCGGCAAGCGCGTCTTCCGCATGGCCCCGCTCCAGCACCACTTCGAACTCAAGGGCTGGTCCGAAGTCCTCGTGGTGGTCCGTTTCTGGATCATCCAGGGCATCTGCGTGATCGTCGGCCTTGGTCTCTTCTACGCGGGATGGGCAGCAGAAAAGTGACCTCCTCGGAGCACCTCGACTGGCAGGGGAAGCACGTCACCGTCGCCGGACTCGGTGTCTCCGGCATCCCGGCGGCCAAGGCGCTGCACGCGCGCGGGGCGCACGTCACGGTCGTCAACGACGGCGACGACGCACGCGCGCGTGAGCAGGCCGCCGAGTTGGAGGCGCTGGGCATCACCGTGCGCCTCGGCGACGGCGCGACCCTGCCCGAGGGCACCGAACTCGTCGTCACCGCGCCGGGCTGGAAGCCGGACAAGCCGCTCTTCACGGCGGCCCGTGCGGCCGGTCTGGAGATCTGGGGCGACGTCGAACTCGCCTGGCGTCTCAGGGGCCCCGACGCGGCCCCCTGGCTCGCGATCACCGGCACCAACGGCAAGACGACCACCACCCAGATGCTGGCGTCGATCCTGAAGGCCGCGGGGCTGCGCACCGCCGCCGTCGGCAACATCGGCGTCTCCCTCCTGGACGCGGTCCTCGGCGACGAGCAGTACGACGTCCTGGCCGTGGAGTTGTCGAGCTATCAGCTCCACTGGGCGCCCTCGCTGCGCGCCCACTCCGCCGCCGTCCTCAATCTCGCCCCCGACCATCTCGACTGGCACGGCTCCATGGAGGCGTACGCCGCCGACAAGGGCCGCATCTACGAGGGCAATCGGGTCGCCTGCGTCTACAACGTGGCCGACAAGGCCACCGAGGACCTGGTGCGCGAGGCGGATGTCGAGGAGGGCTGCCGGGCCATCGGCTTCACCCTCGGCACTCCCGGGCCCTCTCAACTCGGTGTCGTCGAGGGCATCCTGGTCGACCGGGCCTTCGTCGAGGACCGGCACAAGAACGCCCAGGAGCTCGCCGAGGTCTCCGACGTCAACCCGCCCGCCCCGCACAACATCGCCAACGCCCTTGCGGCGGCGGCACTCGCACGCGCATTCGGGGTGCCCGCCAGGGCCGTACGGGACGGGCTGCGGGACTTCACCCCGGACGCCCACCGCATCTCCCACGTGGCCGACGTGGACGGGGTCGGCTACGTCGACGACTCCAAGGCGACCAACACCCACGCGGCCGAAGCCTCGTTGGCGGCCTACGAGTCGATCGTGTGGATCGCGGGCGGGCTCGCCAAGGGCGCGACCTTCGACGAGCTGGTCGCCAAGTCGGCAAAGCGACTTCGCGGTGTCGTGCTCATCGGCCAGGACCGCGCCCTGATCCGTGAAGCCCTCGCGCGACACGCCCCGGAAGTACCCGTGGTGGACCTCGACCGGACCGACACTGGGGCGATGCTCGCGGCTGTCCAGGAGGCCTCCCGCCTCGCCGTCGCAGGGGACACGGTGCTGCTGGCCCCGGCCTGCGCCTCGATGGACATGTTCGCCAACTACAACAAGCGCGGTGACGCGTTCGCGGAGGCGGTTCGCGAACTCGGCTCCTGACCGACGTAGCGGAGGCGTTGATGCCCACCAGCCGAACCGGCAGGCCGCCCGTGCAGCGGGCGTCCCGACGCCCCGCCGTCCCCCGGCAGGCGCGCGAGAACCCCGTACAACAGCTCTACTCGCGTGCGCGGAAGGCCTGGGACCGGCCGCTGACCGCCTACTACCTGATCCTCGGTGGCAGCCTGCTGATCACCGTGCTCGGGCTGGTGATGGTCTACTCGGCCTCCCAGATCACGGCCCTGCAGATGTCGTTGCCGGGATCCTTCTTCTTCCGCAAGCAGTTCCTGGCCGCCGTCATCGGCGCCGTACTGCTGCTGATCGCCTCCCGGATGCCGGTCAAGCTGCACCGGGCGCTCGCCTATCCGATCCTGGCGGGCGCGGTCTTCCTGATGGCCCTGGTGCAGGTGCCCGGGATAGGGATGTCGGTCAACGGCAACCAGAACTGGATCTCGCTCGGCGGCTCCTTCCAGATCCAGCCCAGCGAGTTCGGCAAGCTCGCCCTCGTGCTGTGGGCGTCCGACCTGCTCGCCCGCAAGCAGGACAGGAAGCTGCTGACCCAGTGGAAGCACATGCTGGTGCCGCTCGTCCCGGTCGCCTTCCTGCTGCTCGGGCTGATCATGCTCGGCGGCGACATGGGCACGGCGATCATCCTGACGGCGATCCTGTTCGGCCTGCTGTGGCTCGCGGGGGCCCCGACCCGGCTGTTCGTCGGGGTGCTGTCGGTCGCCGGGCTGATCGGGATGATCCTCATCAAGACCAGCCCCAACCGCATGGCCCGGCTTGCCTGCATCGGCGCCACCGAGCCCAGGTCGGGGGGCGCCGACTGCTGGCAGGCCGTGCACGGCATCTACGCCCTGGCGTCCGGCGGAATCTTCGGCTCCGGGCTCGGCGCGAGTGTGGAGAAATGGGGCCAACTACCCGAAGCCCACACCGACTTCATCTTCGCCGTCACCGGTGAGGAACTGGGCCTTGCGGGGACGCTGTCGGTACTCGCTCTCTTCGCGGCTCTAGGCTATGCGGGTATCCGCGTGGCCGGACGCACGGAGGACCCCTTCGTGAGGTATGCCGCGGGAGGCGTGACCACCTGGATCACCGCTCAGGCGGTGATCAACATCGGTGCGGTGCTCGGTCTGCTGCCGATCGCCGGAGTCCCGCTCCCGCTGTTCTCCTACGGAGGGTCCGCCCTGCTGCCGACCATGTTCGCCGTCGGGCTGCTGATCGCGTTCGCGCGTGACGATCCCGCTGCGCGGATGGCGCTTTCGATGCGGCAACCCCGCTTTGGTAGAAAGCGGGCGGGAGGCGCCGTGCCGGCACGGGGTCCTCGGAGATGGAACACGATGCGACGGCGCGCCCCCTCGGCGCGTTCGTCCGGAGAGCGGTGAATTTCGGTGCATGTCGTACTCGCCGGTGGGGGGACCGCCGGCCACATCGAGCCCGCGCTCGCCCTCGCGGACGCCCTGCGCAGGCAGGACCCGACCGTGGGGATCACGGCCCTGGGCACGGAACGGGGCCTGGAGACCAAGCTCGTCCCACAGCGCGGCTACGAGCTCGCGCTCATCCCGGCCGTCCCGCTGCCCCGTAAGCCGACCCCGGAGCTGATCACCGTGCCGGGCCGGCTGCGCGGCACGATCAAGGCCACCGAGCAGATCCTGGAGCGCACCAAGGCCGACGCGGTGGTCGGCTTCGGCGGCTATGTGGCGCTGCCCGGCTACCTCGCCGCCAAGCGGCTCGGCGTGCCGATCGTGGTCCACGAGGCCAACGCCCGTCCCGGCCTCGCCAACAAGATCGGGTCCCGGTACGCCGCCCAGGTCGCCGTCGCCACGCCGGACAGCAAGCTGCGCAACTCCCGGTACATCGGCATCCCGCTGCGCCACACCATCGCCACCCTGGACCGGGCCGCCGTCCGCCCCGAGGCCCGGCACGTGTTCGGCCTCGACCCGAACCTGCCGACCCTGCTGGTCTCCGGCGGCTCGCAGGGCGCCCGGCGCCTCAACGAGGTCGTCCAGCAGGTCGCGCCCCTGCTCCAGCAGGCCGGGATCCAGATCCTGCACGCGGTCGGTCCCAAGAACGAACTGCCGCATGTACAGCAGATGCCGGGAATGCCCCCGTACATCCCGGTAAGTTACCTGGACCGGATGGACCTCGCGTACGCCGCGGCCGACATGATGCTCTGCCGCGCGGGCGCGATGACCGTCGCCGAACTCTCCGCCGTCGGGCTCCCGGCCGCCTATGTCCCGCTGCCCATCGGCAACGGCGAACAGCGGCTGAACGCCCAGCCGGTGGTCAAGGCCGGCGGCGGACTGCTGGTCGACGACGCGGAACTGACGCCCGAGTGGGTACGGGGTCACGTCCTGCCCGTGCTCGCCGACCCGCACCGGCTGTACGAGATGTCCCGCGCCGCCGCCGAGTTCGGCCGCCGGGACGCCGACGACCTGCTCGTCGCCATGGTGTACGAGGCGATCGCCTCGCACCGACGCCAGTAGCCAGGAAGAGGGAGTGCGCGTGGCCGGATCGACGACCGCCGAGCGCGGCGAACGCCAACAGGAGTCGTCCGGCCCGCCTCCCGTCCGGCGGTTGAGGGTGCGTCGGCTTCGTACGATCATCATCCTTGCCGTGGCGCTCGCGCTCCTCTCCGCGGGCGCCGTCTGGCTGTTGTACGGCTCCCAGTGGCTGCGCGTGGAACGCGTGTCGGTCTCGGGCACCCTGGTGCTGACTCCGGAACAGGTCCGCGAGGCCGCGGACGTCCCGGTGGGCTCGCCGCTGATTTCCGTCGACACCGATGCGATTGAGGCACGGCTGCGCCAGAAATTGGCCCGAATTGACTCGGTTGATGTCGCTCGCTCCTGGCCCCATGGAATCGGGCTGAAAGTGACTGAGCGTACTCCGGTTCTGCTTGTCCAAAAGGGCGGAAACTTCGTCGAAGTGGACGATGAAGGTGTCCGATTCGCCACGGTTCCCGTGGCCCCGAAAGGCGTCCCCGCCCTGCAATTGGCACTCGGTCGACCGGACACCCGCGCCGCGAGCCTGCGCCGCTTCGGCGAGTCCCGGCTGGTGCGCGAAGCGGTGCGCGTGGCGGGTGACATTCCGATCGACGTCGCGCGCGCGACCCGTTCCGTCAAGGTGCGTTCGTACGACGACATCTCGCTGGAGTTGAGGGGCGGTCGCACCGTCGCCTGGGGGAGTGGCGAGAACGGCGCCGCCAAGGCTCGCACCCTGACCGCTCTCATGAAAGCGGCCCCCGATGCGCGGCACTTCGACGTCAGCGTTCCCACCGCCCCTGCGTCAGCGGGGAGTTGACGCACATCAGCGCAGGCCAGCACCCTGGTTGGGCACTGCTACGGCTGATCACATAGGGTGAAAAGAAAAACGGGAGGTTCGGCGTGTTCGTTGAACGTGCGCCACTTGTCGACTTAGTGTCCTGTTCAGAAGACTCCAGGGAACAGACACACTGGTAACCCTAAACTTCAGCGTTAGGGTTCGGGTCGGCGCTACGGACCGTCCCATTCGGCATCAGTCGACGGATCGCGAGGCAGCACTGCTTCGTCGGTTCGGCGACACGTAACTCGAGGCGAGAGGCCTTCGACGTGGCAGCACCGCAGAACTACCTCGCAGTCATCAAAGTCATCGGTGTCGGCGGCGGTGGTGTCAATGCCATCAACCGGATGATCGAGGTCGGTCTCAAGGGCGTCGAGTTCATCGCCATCAACACCGACGCGCAGGCGCTGTTGATGAGCGACGCCGACGTCAAGCTCGACGTCGGCCGCGAACTCACCCGCGGACTCGGCGCCGGCGCCAACCCGGCCGTCGGCCGCAAGGCCGCCGAGGACCACCGCGAGGAGATCGAGGAGGTCCTCAAGGGGGCCGACATGGTCTTCGTGACGGCCGGTGAAGGCGGCGGCACCGGCACCGGCGGCGCGCCCGTCGTGGCCAACATCGCCCGCTCGCTGGGCGCCCTCACCATCGGCGTGGTCACCCGCCCGTTCACCTTCGAGGGCCGGCGCCGCGCCAACCAGGCCGAGGACGGCATCGCGGAACTCCGCGAAGAGGTCGACACCCTCATCGTCATCCCCAACGACCGCCTGCTGTCCATCTCGGACCGCCAGGTCTCGGTCCTCGACGCCTTCAAGTCGGCCGACCAGGTCCTGCTCTCCGGTGTCCAGGGCATCACCGACCTCATCACCACGCCCGGTCTGATCAACCTCGACTTCGCCGACGTCAAGTCGGTCATGTCCGAGGCCGGTTCGGCGCTCATGGGCATCGGCTCGGCCCGCGGCGACGACCGCGCGGTGGCCGCGGCCGAGATGGCGATCTCCTCGCCGCTGCTGGAGGCGTCCATCGACGGCGCCCGGGGCGTGCTGCTCTCCATCTCCGGCGGCAGCGACCTCGGCCTGTTCGAGATCAACGAAGCGGCCCAGCTGGTGAGCGAGGCCGCCCACCCCGAGGCCAACATCATCTTCGGCGCGGTCATCGACGACGCCCTCGGCGACGAGGTCCGCGTCACCGTGATCGCCGCCGGCTTCGACGGGGGCCAGCCGCCGACCCGCCGCGAGACGGTCATGGGATCCTCCTCGACCTCGGCCCGCCGGGAGGAGCCCACTCCGGTACGGCAGACCGAGAGCCGTCCGTCCTTCGGCTCGCTCGGCAGCGTCACGCCGAAGGAGGACCCGGAGCCCGCGCCCGAGCCGGCCGCCGACCTCCCGGTCGCCCCGCCCGTCCCGCCGTCCCGGAGCTACTCGGACAGTGCGGCTGAGGAGCTGGACGTGCCGGACTTCCTGAAGTGATAGGACAGCGCGACAGCGTGAGCGGCGCGCACTTCGCCTTCACCGACCGGTGGGGCGGGGTGAGCGCCGCTCCGTATGAGGAGCTCAACCTCGGCGGAGCGGTCGGCGACGACCCCGAGTCCGTGACGACCAACCGCGAACTGGCCGCCAAGTCACTCGGGCTCGACCCGACCCGCGTGGTCTGGATGAACCAGGTGCACGGGGCGGACGTCGTGGTGGTCTCCGAGCCCTGGGGCGACAAGCCGGTGCCCCGGGTCGACGCGGTCGTCACCGCCGAACGCGGTCTCGCCCTCGCCGTCCTCACCGCCGACTGCACCCCGGTGCTGCTCGCCGACCCGGTCGCCGGGATCGCCGCGGCGGCCCACGCGGGTCGCCCCGGCATGGTGGCCGGAGTCGTCCCGGCCACGCTACGCGCGATGACCGAACTCGGCGCCGATCCCGCCCGGATCGTCGCCCGCACCGGACCCGCCGTCTGCGGCAGGTGCTACGAAGTGCCCAAGGAGATGCGCGCCGAGGTCGCCGCCGTAGAACCGGCGGCGCACGCCGAAACGAGTTGGGGCACTCCCGCGGTCGACGTGAGCGCCGGAGTGCACGCGCAGCTCAACCGGCTCGGGGTGCGCGACCGGCGTCAGTCGCCGGTGTGCACGCTGGAGTCGGGCGACCACTTCTCGTATCGCCGCGATCGCTCCACAGGGCGACTCGCGGGATATGTCTGGCTGGACTGATGGGGCATGACGGACCGTAAGGACGAACTCGCCGCGAATCTGGCGAAGGTGGAGCAGCGCATCGCCGCCGCGTGTGCGGCCGCCGGGCGGGGGCGCGAAGAGGTGACCCTCATCGTGGTCACCAAGACCTACCCCGCGAGCGATGTGCGGATTCTCTCCGAGCTCGGGGTGCGCCACGTCGCCGAGAACAAGGACCAGGACGCGGCGCCCAAGGCTGCCGAATGCTCGGATCTGCCCCTTACTTGGCATTTCGTTGGTCAATTGCAGACCAACAAAGTGCGATCTGTGGTGGGTTACGCGGATCTCGTGCAGTCCGTCGATCGTTCGAAGTTGGTGACGGCTCTCTCCAAGGAGGCCGTGAAGGCCGAGCGCGAAGTGGGCTGCCTGATCCAGGTGGCCCTGGACGCCGGTTCGAGCGAGCGTGGGGAGCGGGGTGGTGTGGCGCCGGGCGGAATCGGGGAGTTGGCCGGTCTCGTGGCCCGGGCTCCGGGACTGCGGCTCGACGGTCTGATGACCGTCGCTCCGCTCACCGGGGAGTACGCGGGACGCGAACAGGCGGCGTTCGAGCGGTTGATGGATTTGTCGACCGACCTGCGCCGGGACCATCCGGCTGCGAACATGGTCTCGGCAGGGATGAGCGCGGACCTCGAACAGGCCGTGGCGGCAGGGGCGACACATGTGCGCGTCGGCACCGCGGTACTCGGAGTCCGCCCCCGGCTCGGGTAACGTCGCCAGGAAGTCGGACCACAGCAGAAAATATGGTCATTACCGCCGAAAGGCGGTCATAACGACCTCGTGGATCGCGGGCACTTGGCAGTCAGCCGATCCACCACAGAGCGGAGGACTCAGAGAATGGCCGGCGCGATGCGCAAGATGGCGGTCTACCTCGGCCTCGTGGAGGACGATGGGTACGACGGCCGCGGTTTCGACCCCGACGACGACTTCGAACCGGAACTCGACCCGGAGCCCGAGCGGGACCGCCGACGGCATGAGCCGTCTCATCAGTCACATCAGGCACTTCAGCCTGAAAGGGACGAATCGGTCAGAGTTGTACAGTCCTCGGTGCCGCGCGACCCGGTGCCCCGATCCTCTTCGCTCGCCGCGGAATCGGTGCGTCCGGCGCGCATCGCGCCCGTGGCATCCATCACACAAGAGCGCGCAAGCCTGGAGAAGAACGCACCGGTGATCATGCCCAAGGTCGTGTCGGAACGAGAGCCTTACCGGATCACCACACTTCACCCCCGGACCTACAACGAGGCCCGTACCATCGGGGAACACTTCCGTGAGGGCACCCCGGTGATCATGAATCTGACTGAGATGGATGACACAGACGCCAAGCGACTTGTCGACTTTGCGGCCGGTTTGGTGTTTGGTCTTCACGGCAGCATCGAGCGGGTGACGCAGAAGGTGTTCCTGTTGTCGCCTGCTAACGTCGATGTCACGGCGGAGGACAAGGCCCGCATCGCAGAGGGCGGGTTCTTCAACCAGAGCTGAGAAGCAACAACCGGAACGAAGCACGGAACAGGGGAGAGGGAAAGACAGTCCATGAGCGTGTTCGCACAGGTGATCTACATCGCGCTGATGGTGTTCCTCATCGTGCTCATCTTTCGGTTGGTCATGGACTACGTCTTCCAGTTCGCCCGCTCGTGGCAACCCGGCAAGGCGATGGTGGTCGTTCTGGAGGCCACCTACACTGTCACCGATCCACCGTTGAAGCTTCTGCGGCGGTTCATCCCGCCGCTGCGTCTCGGGGGCGTGGCGCTCGACCTGTCCTTCTTCGTGCTGATGATCATCGTCTACATCCTCATCTCCGTCACGGGAAACCTGGCGAGGTGACTGTGGACGATACGGTCTTGCCGACTGCCGATGACTACGTTGAGGTGAAGAGATGCCGTTGACCCCCGAGGACGTGCGGAACAAGCAGTTCACGACCGTCCGCCTCCGAGAAGGCTATGACGAGGACGAGGTCGATGCCTTCCTCGACGAGGTCGAAGCCGAACTGACCCGCCTGCTGCGCGAGAACGAGGACCTGCGCGCCAAGCTGGCCGCGGCGACGCGTGCTGCTGCCCAGAACCAGCAGAACATGCGCAAGCCCCCGGAGCAGCAGGACCAGCAGCAGGGTGGCATGCCCGGACAGGGAATGCCGCAGCAGGGTATGCGTGGGCCCGGTCCCGGCGCCCCCGTACCGGCCGGCATATCCGGTCCGCCGCAGCAGCAGATGGGCGGCCCCATGGGTGGCCCGCCCCAGCTGCCGAGTGGTGCGCCGCAGCTGCCCGCCGGTCCCGGCGGTGGCCAGGGCGGCCCGCAGGGTCCAGGTCCGATGGGCCAGGGTCCCATGGGTCAGGGCCCGATGGGCCAGATGGGCCAGGGTCAGATGGGCCAGGGTCAGATGGGCCAGGGCACCATGGGCGGTCAGCCGCCCATGCAGCAGCAGATGGGTGGCCCGATGGGCGGCCCCATGGGCGGTCCGATGGGCGGCCCCGGTCAGGGCCCCGGTGGCGACAGCGCCGCCCGAGTCCTCTCGCTCGCCCAGCAGACCGCCGACCAGGCGATCGCGGAGGCCCGTTCCGAGGCCAACAAGATCGTCGGCGAGGCGCGTTCACGTGCCGAGGGTCTCGAGCGTGACGCCCGTGCCAAGGCCGACGCCCTGGAGCGGGACGCACAGGAGAAGCACCGCGTCGCGATGGGCTCCCTGGAGTCCGCCCGCGCCACGCTGGAGCGCAAGGTCGAGGACCTGCGCGGCTTCGAGCGCGAGTACCGCACGCGTCTGAAGTCGTACCTCGAGTCCCAGCTGCGTCAGCTGGAGACCCAGGCCGACGACTCGCTGGCTCCGCCGCGTACCCCGGCGACCGCGTCGCTGCCGCCGTCCCCGGCGCCTTCGATGGCTCCGGCCGGTGCGAGCGCGCCGTCCTACGGTGGCAACCAGGGCATGGGCGGCGGTCCTTCGCCGGCCGGTCCGTCCTACGGCGGGCAGCAGCAGATGTCGCCCGCGATGACCCAGCCGATGGCGCCGGTGCGGCCGCAGGGGCCCGGTCCGATGGGGCAGGCTCCCTCGCCCATGCGTGGCTTCCTCATCGACGAGGACGACAACTGACGGCCTCTAGTACGCCTCAGGCGTCGGCAGCGTTCAGGGCAGGGCCCCGGATTTCGATCCGGGGCCCTGCCCTTTTACGCGGGTTGATCACAGTGTCGCGGACATGAGGAAGGCCCGGTCCCCTCGCTTTCGCGGAGGAACCGGGCCTTCCTTCTCGGTCCTACGCCTTGCGCAGGCGGAACGTCAGCGACAGGCCCTCGTCGGTGAACGGGGTGCCGTAGGTGTCGTCCGCCTGGCCCTGGGCGAAGTCCGTCGCCAGGACCTCGTCGGCGATCAGAGCCGCGTGTTCGGACAGGGCCGCGAGGACCGCCGGGTCCGTGGAGGTCCATCGCAGCGCGATGCGGTCGGCCACGTCGAGGCCGCTGTTCTTGCGGGCCTCCTGGATCAGGCGGATCGCGTCACGGGCCAGGCCCGCTCGGCGCAGCTCCTCCGTGATCTCCAGGTCCAGGGCCACCGTCGCACCGGAGTCGGACGCCACCGACCAGCCCTCGCGCGGGGTCTCCGTGATGATCACCTCGTCGGGGGCGAGCGTGATCGTCTCGCCGTCGACCTCCACCGACGCCGTGCCCTCGCGCAGGGCGAGGGAGAGCGCGGCCGCGTCGGCGTGCGCGACGGCCTTGGCCACGTCCTGGACGCGCTTGCCGAACCGCTTGCCCAGGGCGCGGAAGTTGGCCTTCGCCGTGGTGTCGACCAGGCTGCCGCCGACCTCGCTCAGGGAGGCGAGCGCGGTCACGTTCAGCTCGTCCGTGATCTGTGCGTGCAGTTCGCGGTCGAGGGCGTCGAAGCCGGTCGCGGCGATGAGCGCCCGGGACAGCGGCTGACGGGTCTTCACGCCCGACTCCGCGCGCGTGGCACGGCCCAGCTCGACGAGCCGGCGCACCAGCACCATCTGCTTCGACAGCTCCGGGTCGATGGCGGAGAGGTCCGCCTCCGGCCAGGAGGCCAGGTGCACCGACTCCGGGGCGCCCGGGGTGACCGGCACGACCAGGTCCTGCCAGACCCGCTCGGTGATGAACGGGGTCAGCGGGGCCATCAGCTGGGTGACCGTCTCGACGACCTCGTGCAGCGTGCGCAGCGCGGCCTTGTCGCCCTGCCAGAAGCGGCGCCGGGACCGGCGTACGTACCAATTGGACAGATCGTCGACGAACGCCGACAGGAGCTTGCCGGCGCGCTGGGTGTCGTACGACTCCAGGGACTGGGTCACCTGGTCGGTCAGGGCGTGCAGTTCGGACAGCAGCCAGCGGTCCAGGACCGGGCGGTCGGCCGGGGCCGGGTCCGCCTCGCTGGGCGCCCAGCCGGACGTACGCGCGTACAGGGCCTGGAAGGCGACCGTGTTCCAGTAGGTGAGGAGGGTCTTCCTCACCACCTCCTGGATGGTGCCGTGGCCCACGCGGCGGGCCGCCCACGGGGAACCGCCGGCCGCCATGAACCAGCGCACCGCGTCCGCGCCGTGGCGGTCCATCAGCGGGATCGGCTCCAGGGTGTTGCCCAGGTGCTTGGACATCTTGCGGCCGTCCTCGGCGAGGATGTGGCCGAGGCAGACGACGTTCTCGTACGACGACTTGTCGAAGACCAGGGTGCCGACGGCCATCAGCGTGTAGAACCAGCCGCGCGTCTGGTCGATGGCCTCGGAGATGAACTGCGCCGGGTAGCGGGACTCGAACAGTTCCTTGTTCTTGTACGGGTAGCCCCACTGCGCGAACGGCATCGAACCCGAGTCGTACCAGGCGTCGATGACCTCCGGCACGCGCGTGGCCGTCTTCTGGCACTGCGGGCACGCGAAGGTGACGTCGTCGATGAACGGGCGGTGCGGGTCCAGTTCGGAGTGGTCCGTGCCGGTCAGCTCGGTGAGCTCCGCGCGGGAGCCGACGACGGTGAGGTGGTCGTCCTCGCAGCGCCAGATCGGCAGCGGGGTGCCCCAGTAGCGGTTGCGGGACAGCGCCCAGTCGATGTTGTTCTGGAGCCAGTCGCCGAAGCGGCCGTGCTTGACCGTCTCCGGGAACCAGTTGGTGTTCTCGTTCTCCTGGAGGAGGCGGTCCTTGACGGCGGTGGTGCGGATGTACCAGGACGGCTGCGCGTAGTAGAGGAGCGCGGTGTGGCAGCGCCAGCAGTGCGGGTAGCTGTGCTCGTACGGGATGTGCCGGAAGAGGAGGCCGCGCTGCTGGAGGTCCTCGGTGAGCTGTTCGTCCGCCTTCTTGAAGAAGACGCCGCCTACGAGGGGGACGTCCTCCTCGAAGGTGCCGTCGGGGCGGACCGGGTTCACCACGGGCAGGCCGTAGGCGCGGCAGACCTTGAGGTCGTCCTCACCGAAGGCGGGGGACTGGTGGACCAGGCCCGTACCGTCCTCGGTCGTGACGTATTCGGCGTTGACGACGTAATGCGCCGGTTCCGGGAACTCCACGAGCTCGAACGGACGTTGATAGGTCCAGCGCTCCATCTCGGCGCCGGTGAAGGACTCGCCGGTGGTCTCCCAGCCCTCGCCGAGGGCCTTGGCGAGCAGCGGCTCGGCGACGACGAGCTTCTCCTCGCCGTCGGTCGCGACGACGTAGGTGACCTCGGGGTGCGCGGCGACCGCCGTGTTGGACACCAGGGTCCAGGGGGTCGTCGTCCACACCACGAGCGCAGCCTCACCGGCGAGCGGACCGGAGGTGAGCGGGAAACGGACGTACACGGACGGGTCCACGACCGTCTCGTAGCCCTGCGCCAGTTCGTGGTCGGACAGGCCGGTGCCGCAGCGCGGACACCAGGGGGCGACGCGGTGGTCCTGGACCAGCAGGCCCTTGTCGAAGATGGTCTTCAGCGACCACCAGACGGACTCGATGTACTCCGGGTCCATCGTGCGGTACGGGTCCTGGAGGTCGGTCCAGTAGCCCATGCGGGTCGTGAGCGCCTCGAAGGCGTCGGTGTGGCGGGTCACGGACTCGCGGCACTTGGCGTTGAACTCGGCGATGCCGTACGCCTCGATGTCCTTCTTGCCGCTGAAGCCGAGCTCCTTCTCGACCGCCAGCTCCACCGGGAGGCCATGGCAGTCCCAGCCGGCCTTGCGGGCCACGTGGTAGCCGCGCATGGTGCGGAAGCGGGGGAAGACGTCCTTGAAGACGCGGGCCTCGATGTGGTGGGCGCCCGGCATGCCGTTGGCGGTGGGCGGGCCCTCGTAGAACACCCACTCGGGGCGGCCCTCGGACTGCTCCAGGGTCTTGGCGAAGATCTTCTGCTCGCGCCAGAAGTCGAGCACCGCGTGCTCGAGCGCGGGCAGGTCGACCTGGGCGGGCACCTGGCGGTACTGCGTCATCAGTCTTCCTCCGGCGGATGTGCTGCCTTCCGTCCGGAGGGACGAGAGCCGTGTCTTTCCGTACGCCGGTTTCGGCGCGCTCCCGCGGTACCACCCTCCTTGGCCCGCCGACGCCTGGTGTGTGTCGGTGAGCCCCCTCATTGGGGTCGCGATGCCGGGTCTAACGGCCCTCATGGGCTTTCTTCCGGCGGCTCCGGGGTGATCTTCGCGTCGCGCTCGCCCCCGGGCTTCCACCGTCCCCGGGTCGCTCTGGGCTGCGTACGCCGCTACTCGTCCCCATCCACGCTTTTCGCTCCGCCCAGTGTACGGCGCCCCGAGGACAGTGGCCGACCGCTTTTTCCGGGGCCGGGCGGAGAGGCTGCCGCAGGGCGTCGAGTGGCCCGAATGGAGCGGCGCCGGTGTTCGGATTCCGGGACGGGCGGTTGTGCGGATTACCCGGCGGGGAGCTGGGCACAACGCATGCATGCTTCCCGCCCCGCGCGCGTGGGGCGGGCGAATCGGGCGGCGTGCCCCGTTGCCGCGGGACTCAAGTCGATTTATCGTCCCAGCACGATTCGCGAGCAAGATCACAATATGTGAAGGGGCCGCGGCATGGTGGCGAAGAAGACCGCCGTACAGCAGTCGGCGTCGGGCCGTTCCAGCCATGCCCGTGCCTCCGGTGGCGGGGCCAAGGACGCGGGTGGGAAGAAGAGTGTGCGCGGGGTGGCGTCCGAGGCCGCGTCGTCCGGCAAGGGCGCGGCGGCCAAGGCCGTGAAGGCGGTCGGATCGGCGGCGAAGAGTGTCGCGAAGAAGGCCACGGCGGCCTCCCGGGGGGCCGCGCAGGAGGATCTCCCGGCCGGGAGACCGGCGACCGAGCCGCCGGTCGGCGGGAGGGCGTCGGCCACGAAGGGCGTCGGCAAGGCCTCGGTCACGAAGAAGGCGTCGGCGACGAAGAAGGCGTCGGTCACGAAGAAGGCTGCGGGTAGGAAGAAGGCGGTCACGTCCAAGTCCGCGGCCACGGGGAAGGCGGCCACGGGGAAGGCGGTCGCCGAGGAGGCGGCCAGGGAAGCCGGAGCCAGTGGGAAGGCGGTTGCCGGGAAGTCTGGGGTTGCCGAGAAGGCGTCGGCCACGAAGAAGTCCGCGGTCGCCAAGAAGGCGGTCACGTCCAAGTCCGCGGCCAGGGAGAAGGCGGTCACGGGGGAGGCGGTCGCCGAGGGAGCGGTCAGGGAAGCCGGAGCCGGTGAGAAGGCGGTTGCCGGGAAGTCTGGGGTTGCCGAGAAGGCGTCGGCCACGAAGAAGTCCGCGGTCGCCAAGAAGGCGGCCACGGAGAAGGCGGTCGCGGGGAAGGCGGTCGCCGAGGAGGCCGTCACGGGGGGCGGAGGGACTGGGAAGGCGTCGGTCACGAAGAAGAAGGCGGTCGTGAAGAAGACCGCCGCGAAGAGCACGGCGGCGCCGAAGAGCGCGGTCAGGAAGACAGCCGCGCCGAAGGGCGCGGCCAAGGGCACGGCCGCGACCAAGGCCGCGGGGAGGAAGACGGCCGCGAAGGACACCGCGGTCGAGGAGACGGCCGCCACGGAGGCCGGGGTCCCGCAGGGGGCCGCCGGGCAGGGCACCTCCGGGAAGACGGCGGCCAGGAAGAGCACGGCCAACAAGGCGGGCGCGGCCGAGGCCGCGAAGCAGACGGGAGCCACGACGGTGGTTGCGAAGAAGACCCCTGGCACGGCCACAGCGGCGAAGACAGCCCTACCCAACGCGCGTGTCGCCGCGGTGGAGCCCGGCGAACTGGCGGTGCGCCCGGGTGAGGATCCGTGGACGCCCGAAGAGGTCGAGGAGGCCCGCGCGGAACTGACGGCCGAGGCTCTGCGGCTGCGTACCGAGATCTCCACGTCCGAGGAGTCCCTGGTGGGGCTCATGCGGGACTCCGGGGACGGCGCCGGCGACGACCAGGCCGACACCGGGACAAAGAACATCACGCGCGAGAGCGAGATGGCCCTCGCGGCCAACGCGCGCGAGATGCTCCTCCAGACCGAGCGCGCCCTGGGGCGTCTCGACGCCGGCACCTACGGCCTGTGCGAGAACTGCGGCAACCCCATCGGCAAGGCCCGCATGCAGGCTTTCCCGCGCGCGACCCTGTGCGTGGAGTGCAAGCAGAAGCAGGAACGCCGGTACTGAGGGTCCTTGGAGGCGTGTCGTACCCTCGTCCTCAGTCAGGTACCTAGGTCGAGGGACTCACGTGGCAGAGGCGGAGCGCATCATCGGTACGCCGGATACCCCAGAGGCGGCGGGGACCGAGCCGGAGCAGGACCAGACGGCGCGGCCCAGGGGCAAGCGCCGTATCGCCGTGCTGTTCACGGTGGCCGCCTTCGCGTACGCCCTCGACCTGGTCAGCAAGATGATCGTGGTCGCCAGGCTGGAGCACCACGAGCCGATCGAGATCATCGGGGACTGGCTGAAGCTCGAGGCGATCCGCAACGCGGGCGCGGCCTTCGGCTTCGGCGAGGCGTTCACCGTGATCTTCACGGTGATCGCGGCCGCGGTGATCGTGGTCATCGCCCGGCTCGCCCGCAAGCTCCACAGTCTGCCCTGGGCGATCGCGCTCGGGCTGCTGCTCGGCGGGGCGCTCGGCAACCTCACCGACCGGCTCTTCCGCTCGCCCGGCGTCTTCGAGGGCGCGGTCGTCGACTTCATCGCGCCCAAGCACTTCGCCGTCTTCAACCTCGCCGACTCGGCGATCGTGTGCGGCGGCATCCTGATCGTGCTGCTGTCCTTCAAGGGCCTCGACCCGGACGGCACCGTCCACAAGGACTGAGCGCGCGGTCGGGGCTGTCTCACCCGTCCGGCATACTCGACGGGTGAGCACCATTCCCGAGATCCGTACCCTGCCCGTGCCCGACGGCCTGGAGGGCGAGCGCGTCGACGCTGCCATCTCCCGCATGTTCGGCTTCTCCCGGACCAAGGCGGCCGAGCTCGCCGCCTCGGGGAAGGTCACGGTCGACGGGTCGGTGGTCGGGAAGTCCGAGCGGGTGCACGGCGGGGCCTGGCTGGAGGTCGAGATGCCACAGGCGGCCGCGCCGGTGCAGATCGTCGCCGAGCCGGTCGAGGGCATGGAGATCGTCCATGACGACGACGACGTGGTCGTGATCGTCAAGCCGGTCGGTGTGGCCGCGCACCCGTCGCCCGGCTGGACCGGGACGACCGTGATCGGTGGGCTCGCCGCCGCCGGGTACCGCATCTCCACCTCCGGTGCCGCCGAGCGCCAGGGCATCGTGCACCGGCTCGACGTGGGCACCTCGGGGCTGATGGTCGTGGCCAAGTCGGAGCGGGCCTACACCTCGCTCAAGCGGCAGTTCAAGGAGCGCACGGTCGACAAGCGGTACCACACGCTCGTCCAGGGCCACCCTGACCCGACCAGCGGCACCATCGACGCGCCCATCGGCCGGCACCCTCAGCACGACTACAAGTGGGCCGTCACCGCCGAGGGCAAGCCGTCCGTCACGCACTACGACCTCATCGAGGCGTTCCGCGCGGCCTCCCTGCTCGACGTGAAGCTGGAGACCGGGCGCACCCACCAGATCCGCGTCCACATGGCGGCCCACCGCCACCCGTGCGTCGGCGACCTGACGTACGGCGCCGACCCGACGCTCGCCAAGCGGCTCCGGCTGACCCGGCAGTGGCTGCACGCCGTGCGGCTGGGCTTCGAGCACCCCGGGGACGGGGAGTGGGTGGAGTTCGCGAGCGACTATCCGGAGGACCTTCAGCAGGCCCTGGACCTGGTGCGTGAGGAGACCTACGGGTGAGCACGCTCGCGTACGCGGTGCGGGTCGCCGAGGACCCCGCCGACCGTGAGGCCTGCTTCGCGGTGCGCAAAGAGGTCTTCGTCGGCGAGCAGGGCGTGCCCGAGGACATCGAGTACGACGCCTACGACGCCGTGGCGGTGCATGTGCTGGCCGTGCGGGAGGACGGGGTGCCGCTCGGGACCGGGCGGCTGCTGTTCGGTGACGCGGCGGCCGGGAAGACCGGCGGTGACCCGTCGGTGGGGTCGCTGGGGCGGCTCGCCGTGACCCGGGAGGCGCGCGGGCTCGGGGTGGGGGCCGCGCTCGTGCGGGCCGTCGAGGAGGCGGCACGCGCGCGGGGGCTGACGGCGGTGGACCTGCACGCCCAGACGCAGGCGCTGGGGTTCTACGAGCGACTGGGGTACGTGGCGTACGGGCCGGAGTTCCCGGACGCGGGGATGCCGCACCGGGCCATGCGGCGGGTTCTCTGACGGTCGGCGGGAGCGGCGGTCGGGAGGGTTCGGGCGTTTTGCGGGCAGACTGAAGTGAACATTGGTTCGTCGATCTGCCCGGAGCTCTGACCGTGGATCAGTTGGCCCTGTTGTTCGTGTTGTTGCTGGGGGCTCTGATCAGTGTCCCGGTGGGGGACCGTTTCGGGTTGCCGGCGCCGGTGCTGATGACCCTGCTCGGCATAGTGCTCGCGGTGCTGGACTTCGTACCGAATGTCGACATCCCGCCGGACCTGATCCTGCCCATTCTGTTGCCGCCCCTGCTCTACGCGGCGGTGCGGCGCACGTCCTGGCGTCAGTTCGCAGCCAACAAGCGGCCGATCTTCCTGCTCGCCGTCGCGCTGGTGTTCGTGACGACCCTGTGTGTCGCCGCCGTCGCCCACGCGATCGTGCCGGGGCTGCCGATCGCCGCCGCCGTCGCGCTCGGCGCGCTGGTCGCGCCGCCCGACCCGGTCGCCGCGACCGCCGTCGCGGGCCAACTCGGACTGCCCCGCCGACTGGTGTCCATCCTGGAGGGCGAGGGCCTGTTCAACGACGTGACGGCGATCGTGCTCTATCACGTGGCCGTCGCCGCGGCCGTCAGTGGCTCGTTCCAGGCCGGGGAGGCCGTCTTCGAGCTGGTGCTCTCCGCCGTGGTCGCCGTCGTCGTGGGGCTCGTGCTGGGCTGGGGCGCCAACAAGCTGATGGATCTGCTGGGTGACGCGACCCTCCAGATCGGGCTGACGGTGCTCGTGCCGTACGCCTCCTACGTGCTTGCCGAGGAGCTCCACGGCTCCGGTGTGCTCGCCGTGCTGACCACCGCCCTGTTCCTCGCCGAGCACGGCACCGACGCCGACGACGTGATGACCCGGCTGGCCGGGCACACCTTCTGGGACATCGTCGACACGCTCGTCACCGGCGTGGCCTTCGGGCTGATCGGTCTCGAACTGCACAACGCGATCAGGACCGCGTCCGGCCGCTGGGGCGAGATGCTCGGCTGGGCCGCGGCGATCGTGGCCGTGGTCGTGCTCGTACGGCTGGCGTGGCTGATGCCGGCCACCTGGCTCACCAAGCGGATGCACGCCAAGCGGGACTACAGCGAGGAGATCCCGACCAGCTGGCGCGAGACCGTCATCATGTGGTGGTCCGGGATGCGGGGCGTGGCGTCGGTGGCGCTGGCGTTGGCCATTCCGCTGGAGACCGAGTCGGGGGCGGGCTTTCCCGACCGGGACGAGATCGTCTTCATCGCGTTCGGGGTGATCATGGCCACGCTGGTGCTCCAGGGGCTGACCCTGCCGTGGCTGGTGAAGCGGCTGGGGGTACAGGCCGACACCGAGCGGGAGAAGGAGTTCGAGAAGGCCCTCGCCGTCCGGGCGGCCAAGGCGGCCAAGCGGCGGCTGCGGGAGATCGAGGCCGTGGAGGAGCTGCCGGAGGAGCTTGCCGAGCAGATGCAGCGGCGGGCGTTCGAGATCGGCGTGCGGATCCATCCCGAGACGGGGGACGAGGAGCGGCGCGAGGCACGGCGGCGGCTCAAGCGGGTGCGGCGCATCCACGGGGAGATGCTGAGCGCCGCGCGGCACGAGGTGCTGGCGGCGCGGAGCGAACCGGGGGCCGACCCCGAGGTGGTGGACCGGGTGCTGCGGCACCTGGACGTCCGCAGTCTGCGGTGAGCGCGCGGAAACCGGGGTGAACCCGCCGAGGGTGTGTTTGTAGGCTGCGGTTATGGCTCGCAACGTGGTAATCAGCGGTGGCGGTACGGGAATCGGGCTCGCGGCGGCACAGGTGTTCGCCGCGGAAGGGGACCGGGTGCTGCTGCTCGGGCGGCGCGCCGAGGTGCTGGAGAAGGCCGGGGTGCCCGGGGCGCTGACGTACGCCGCCGATCTCTCCGACGTCGATCAGGTGCGCGGGGTCGTCGGGTTCGTGGGACGTGAACTCGGGGCGGTGGATGTGCTGATCCACAGCGCCGGGGGCACCGGGCAGCTTGAACCGCCCGCTGACAGTACCGATCCGCTGGAGGCCGTCGCCCACAACTGGACCGTGAACTTCAGGCTCAATCTGCTGACCGCGGCGCTGCTCACCGAGGGGCTGAAGGACCGGCTCGCCTCGCCGGGCGGGCGGGTCCTGTTCGTCAGCTCCATCGCCGCGTACCGGGGGTCCGGGAGCGGGGCGTACGGGGCGGCGAAGGCGGGGCTGCATCCGTACGCCTACGACCTGGCTCGCGACTTGGGGCCGCGGGGGATCACCGCGAACGTGGTGGCGCCGGGGTACATCGAGGACACGGAGTTCTTTGGCGCGGCTATCGATCCTGCTCGGCGGGAACGGCTCATCGGGGACACGTCCAACGGGCGGGCGGGGACGCCGGGTGATGTCGCCGCCACGCTGCACTGGCTGGCGTCGCCCGGGGCCGGGCATGTGACGTCGCAGATCGTGCAGGTCAATGGCGGGGCTGAGCGCGGGAGGTGACGGGGGGATGCCGGCCGTCGACGGGCCGTGGGCGGGTGCGGGTCCGTCGTGGCTGGTGGCGCAGTTCCCCGCGCCCCTGGGTGGGTGTGGTCATGGGGTGCCGGGACGGGCCCTTTGTCGTGCGGCGCCATGGCGTGCGGCGCCGTGGTGGGACTGAGGCGTGGTGTCGGGACGGGTCGGCGGGTGCGGGTCCGTCGTGGCTGGTCGCGCAGTTCCCCGCGCCCCTGGGTGGGTGCGGCCACGCGGCGCCACGACGGACCCCCTGCCGTGCGGCGCCACGACGGACGCCCTGCCGTGCGGGTGACAGGGCGGGCCGCCGTGCGACGACCCACGGCCGGGTCAGCCGCGGCCCGTTCGAGGGGGCTCGTGGGGTCCGCCGACGGTCACGCCTTCGGAGTTGTGGCCGTTGCGTCGGTCGCCGTTCCGGTGGAACCCAGGCGCCAGCGTGGCGTCCGCCGTGTTGACCCGTGGCAGGGCGTACGGGTGGTGGTCGGTGAGCCAGCTGAGCATCTGTTCGCGGACCGTGACCCGTACCGTCCAGATGTCGTCGGCGTCCTTCGCGGTCACCAGGGCACGCACCTGCATGGTGTTCGGAGTGGTGTCGGTGACGGCGAGGCCGTAGTCGCGCCCGTCCCAGGCGGGGCACTCGCGCAGGATGTCCCGCAGCCGCTCACGCATCAGCTCCACCGGGGCCGTGTGATCGACGTGCCAGTACACGATGCCGGTCATCTGCGGGGTGCCGCGCGACCAGTTCTCGAACGGCTTCGAGGTGAAGTACGACACCGGCATGGTGATCCGGCGCTCGTCCCAGGTCCGTACCGTCAGGAAGGTCAGCGTGATCTCCTCGACGGTGCCCCACTCGCCGTCCACCACCACGGTGTCGCCGATGCGCACCATGTCGCCGAAGGCGATCTGCAGCCCGGCGAACATGTTGCTGAGCGTCGACTGGGCGGCCACACCGGCGACGATGCCGAGGATTCCGGCCGAGGCCAGCAGTGAGGCACCGGCCGCGCGCATCGCCGGGAACGTCAGCAGCATCGCGGCCACCGCCATCACGCCGACGACCGCGGCGACCACCCTTGTGATCAGCGTCACCTGGGTGCGCACCCGGCGGACCCGGGCAGCGTCGTGGTGGGCGCGGGCATAGCGGGTGTACGTCGTCTCCACTACGGCGGCGGCGATCCGGATCACCAGCCAGGCGGTCGCCCCGATGAGGATCAGGGTCAGCGCCTGCCCGATACCGGCACTGTGCCGCTGTGCCAGCCGCGCCTCGTCGTACGCCCCTCTCAGCATCGCCGCGCACAGCACGAGCATGTAGGGGATGCGGCCACGGCGCAGCAGACCCCACAGCGGGGTCTCGCTGTGGCGGTCGTCGGCCTTGCGCAACAACAGGTCGGTGGCCCAGCCGATCACGAGAGTGAGCAGCACTGAGCCGCCGACCACGATCAGTGGGCGGAGTACGTTCTCCATGACCCCGAACCTAACCGGACTGGAGAATCATGAACATGTGACTTCTGCCCCGAAGTGGGTACGGCCCCCGCCCTGCCCGCGCGACGGCACTGTCGGTGCAGGCTGGCACCATGGCCTCATGAACATCATGCTCTTTCACTCGACCTACGGCCTCAGGCCCGCCGTCCGTCAGGCCGCCGACCGGCTGCGGGAGGCCGGGCACGAGGTGTGGACGCCGGACCTCTTCGAGGGGCGCACGTTCGAGACGGTCGAGGAGGGCATGGCCTTCAACGAGGAGATCGGCAAGGACGAACTGCTGAAGCGGGCCGTCCTGGCCGCCGCGCCCTACTCCGAGCGCGGTCTCGTCTACGCCGGCTTCTCCCTCGGGGCCTCGATCGCGCAGACCCTCGCCCTCGGCGACGAGAAGGCCCGCGGCCTGCTGCTCCTGCACGGCACGTCCGACATCGCGCCGAACGTGACCGCGGACGAGTTGCCGGTCCAGCTGCACGTGGCCGAGCCCGACCCCTTCGAGACCGACGACTGGCTGAGCGCCTGGTATCTCCAGATGGTCCGCACCGGCGCCGACGTCGAGATCTACCGGTACGCCGGGGCCGGTCACCTCTACACCGACCCCGGCCTGCCGGACTACGACGAGGAGGCCGCCGAGGCCACCTGGCGGGTGGCCCTCGGCTTCCTCGACAGCCTCTAGAGCGGCTCTAGACCGGCGTGTACGTCCGCTCGACCTTCTGCGTGCCGGTCCGCGTGCGGTACGAACGCGCCCAGGACGAGGTCGCGTTCGCCTTCGTCTTGTCGGACAGCACGTAGTAGTCCATCTGCGCCCGGTCGGCGGTGATGTCCAGGACGCCGTAGCCGTGGCGGTCGGTGTCGACCCAGTGGACGTGCCGGTTGGCGACCTGGATGACCGGCGCCGCGAGCGCGGTGACCGTGCCCTCGGGGACCTTCAGGATGTCGTCGAGGTTGTCCGAGCTCACCGAGGTGACGACGAACTCCGTGGCGGCCGAGGCCGACAGCGGATAGGTACCGGCGTCCACCGGCACGTCGTTGGCCCACGCCATGTGGATGTCCCCGGTCAGGAAGACGGTGTTGCGGATGGCGTTGGAGCGCAGGTGGGCGAGGAGTTCACGGCGGTCGTCCGTGTAGCCGTCCCACTGGTCGGTGTTGAGGGCGAGGCCCTCCTTCGGCAGGCCCAGCAGCTCGGCGAGCGGCCTGAGCAGGTCGGCGGAGAGCGAGCCGATCGCGAACGGCGAGATCATCACGGAGTTGCCGACCAACCGCCAGGTCGTGTCGGAGGACTTCAGCCCCGCCTTGAGCCAGTCCAGTTGGGCCCGGCCCGTGATCGTGCGGTCCGGGTCGTCGACCGAGCCGTTGCCCACGGCGGCCTGCTGGGAGCGGAAGGACCGCAGGTCGAGCAGTGAGAGGTCGGCGAGCTTGCCGAAACGCAGCCGGCGGTAGGTGGTGCCCGCGAGCGCCGGGCGGACCGGCATCCACTCGAAGTAGGCCTGCTTGGCGGCGGCCTGACGGGCCGACCAGGCGCCCTCCGCGCCCTCGGTGTGGTTCTCGGCGCCCCCCGACCAGGCGTCGTTGGCGAACTCGTGGTCGTCCCAGATCGCGACCACCGGGGCGACCGTGTGCAGGGCCTGGAGGTCCGGGTCGGTCTTGTACTTGCCGTGCCGGATCCGGTAGTCGGCGAGGGTGAGTATCTCGTGGGTCGGCGCGTGCTGCCGTACGACGGTGTCGCGGGTGCCGTAGTCGCCGGTGCCGTACTCGTAGATGTAGTCGCCCAGGTGCAGCCAGGCGTCCAGGTCGCCGCGGGCCGCGAGGTGGCGGTACGACGAGAAGTAGCCGGCCTCCCAGTTGGCGCAGGAGACCACGCCGAAGCGGAGGTTCGTGACGGCCGCGTCCGCCGCCGGCGCGGTGCGGGTGCGCGCCGCCGGGGAGTCGGTGCCGCCCGCCGAGAACCGGAACCAGTAGTCGGTCGCGGGCGCGAGGCCGCGCACGTCCGCCTTGACCGTGTGGTCGGAGGCGGCGGTCGCGGTGACGGAACCCTTGGCGACGACGCTCGTGAAGGCCTTGTCCCTGGCGACTACCCAGCCGACCTCGGTGTCCGGGCCGAGCCCGGAACCGGGCACCGCCTCGGCGGTCGGGGTCACCCGGGTCCACAGCAGGATGCCGTCCGGGAGCGGGTCGCCGGAGGCAACGCCGTGCAGGAAGGCGGGGGCCTCGACCGCGCCGGCCGGCCATGCGGCGGCGAGGGGGGCGGCCAGGACAGCAGTGGCCGCCGCGGCCTTGACGACCGTACGGCGGCGTGGGGACAGGGAGTTGCTGTCGGCTGATCTCTGTCTACTAGTCACGGCCGATCAGGTTACTGATCGGTATGAACGAGAGCGGGCGAACTCATGAAAGTTCGCCCGCTCTTTGCCTGAAGAGTGCGGGGATCAGCCCTTCAGGGCCGCTGCGAGCGCCGTGTTGAAGTCGGCGACCGTCATCGGCGCGTTCTTGCCGTCGGGGCCGGTCAGCTTCTTGCCGTCCATCATCAGGGTCGGAGTGCCGGTGATCCCGTCCTTGTTGAACTTCTCGGACATGTCCAGGGCCCACTTGTCGTAGGTGCCGTTCTTCACGGCGTTCTGGAAGGTCTTGTTGTCCTTGAGCTCCGGGACGGTCTGCGCGATCTTGATGAGGTAGGCGTCGTCCTTGAACTTGTCGGGGCCGCTCTCCTCGGGGTGCCACTTCGTGGAGTACATCGCGGTCTTGTACTTCAGGAACGCGTCGGAGCTGACGTTCAGCGCCGCGCCGAGGGCGCTGAGGCCGTTCTTGGAGCCCTCGCCGCCGAGGTTGCCGTCGAGGAAGGTGGCGCCGACGAACTGGATCTTGAACTTGCCGTCCGCGACGTCCTTGTCGACGGTCGAGCCGACGGTCTGCTCGAACTGGGCGCAGACGGGGCAGCGCGGGTCCTCGTACATGAGCAGGGTCTTCTTGGCGGTGCTCTTGCCGATGACGACCGTCGTGCCGTTGGTGCCCGTGCTGTTGGCCGGCTTGACCAGCTTGTCGTCCTTGGCCGCTTCCCAGTAGCCGGGCTTGTTGCTCTGCACGACCGCGTAGCCGATGCCGCCGGCTATCGCCAGGACGCCGACCACGGCGCAGGCGACGATGACCTGCCGCTTGATCTTGTCGCGCTTGGCCTGGCGCTCGCGCTCCTGCCGCAGCCGCTCGCGGGCGGCGGTCTTCGCGGCCTGGCTGTTCCGCTTGCTCATGGTGGTGTTCTCCATCGAGGGGACGCGCACACGTCGTGTGCGGGGATACGTGGGTCGGGACTGGTGGTGCGCGGACGCTGTGCGAGCGGGAGGCTCAGGCGACAGCGGGCGAGCACGGCGGTCCACGCCGTCCCAGGGAGTGCACGAGGATCGCGTCGAGCACGACGGCCGTACGGCGGCCGGGGCGCACCGGGCGGGCCGGTTCCGGCGCCGACCGCACGGTCAGCGCGGCGGCCGCGAGAAGCAGCGGCCGGAAGGTCGTGGCGGCCACGGCCCGCAGCAGCTGGGCCAGGGCCCGCTCGCCGCGGCGCAGCCAGGCGGCCGCGAGGAGGCCGACGCAGATGTGGGCGCCCAGCAGCAGCCAGGCGGTCTGCGGGTCGGCGTGGGCGAGCAGGCCGCCGAGCCGGCCGGGGTCGGTGCCGGTCATCCGGGCCAGCGGCGAGCCGACACTGGTGCCGTCCCCGCAGAACACGTCCCAGCCGACCGAGCGCAGCGGACCCGCCACCGGGCCGCCCGCGGCGCCGTAACAGACGTGCTGGCCGGTGGTGAAGACGGTGTCGGCGGCGAGCTCCAGCGGGATCAGTACGGCGGCGATCCGCCCGAAGCCGCGCTCCCGGCCGGCCAGCGCGAAGGTGAGCGCGAACACGGCGACGGCGACCGCCGCCACCGTGTTGAGCGGCAGGGGAGCCCGGGACAGCAGTACGTGCGACGCGGTGCTGAGCGTCACGACGAGTGCCGTGAACAGCGCCGCGCGGAGCGCTCGTAGCTGGGTCCCGGATATGTCCATAGCGTGGAGAGTGTGTCACGCGGGCCTGTAAGGGACCCCTAAAGAGTCCCTGTGAGCGGCCCTATCGTTATCGACAGCGGTGAGGGGCCGGTCACAGGCCGGGGATGCGGCCGTTGCGGAACAGGTCGACGAAGGTCTGGTGGTCGGCACGCGCGCGTGCGCCGTAGCTGTGCGCGAAGTCGACCAGGAGGCCCGCGAAACCGTCCTCGTCGGCCGCGATCGCCGCGTCGATGGCCCGCTCGGTCGAGAAGGGCACCAGGGACTCGCCCGAGGTGTCGTCCGCTGCCGCGTGCATGGTGGCCGTGGCCCGGCCGAGGTCGGCGACGACCGCCGCGATCTCCTCCGGGTCGTCGATGTCGCCCCAGTCCAGGTCCACGGCGTACGGCGAGATCTCGGCGACCAGCTGGCCCGCGCCGCCCAGCTCGGTCCAGCCCAGCCACGGGTCGGCGTGCTGCTGGAGGGCGCGCTGGGAGATCACCGTGCGGTGGCCCTCGTGCTGGAAGTAGTCGCGGATCGCCGGGTCGGTGATGTGCCGGGAGACGGCCGGGGTCTGGGCCTGCTTGATGTAGATCACGACGTCGTTCTCCAGGGCGTCGGTGTGCCCTTCGAGCAGGATGTTGTACGACGGCAGCCCGGCCGATCCGATGCCGATGCCGCGGCGGCCGACGACGTCCTTGACGCGGTAGGAGTCCGGGCGGGCCAGGGAGGCCTCCGGGAGGGTCTCCAGATAGCCGTCGAACGCCGCGAGCACCTTGTAGCGGGTGGCCGCGTCCAGCTCGATGGAGCCGCCGCCCGGCGCGAAGCGGCGCTCGAAGTCGCGGATCTCCGTCATCGACTCCAGGAGGCCGAAGCGGGTCAGCGAGCGGGCGTCGCGCAGCGCGTCCAGGAGCGGGCCCTGGGCGGTGTCCAGGGTGAAGGGCGGCACCTCGTCGCTCTTGGCGCCGGTGGCCAGGGCGTGGATCCGCTCGCGGTACGCGCCCGCGTACACCTCCACCAGCTCGGTGATCTGCTCGTCGCCGAGCGCCTTGGCGTACCCGATCAGCGCGACGGAGGCGGCGAAGCGCTTGAGGTCCCAGGTGAAGGGGCCGACGTAGGCCTCGTCGAAGTCGTTGACGTTGAAGATCAGCCGGCCGTTGGCGTCCAGGTACGTGCCGAAGTTCTCCGCGTGCAGGTCACCGTGGATCCACACGCGCGAGGTGCGCTCGTCCAGGTACGGCCCGCCCCTCTTCTCGGCGTCGAGGTCGTGGTAGAAGAGGCACGCCGTCCCGCGGTAGAACGCGAACGCCGAGGCCGCCATCTTCCGGAACTTCACGCGGAACGCTGCCGGATCGGCGGCCAGGAGCTCGCCGAAGGCGGTGTCGAAGACAGCGAGGATCTCCTCGCCGCGGTGCTCGTCGTTGAGCTGCGGTACCGACATCGCGGGGTGCCTCCAGGTACATGTGTACGACAGCGTTTCTGTCGTCTCTCCAACGGGCGGGTCCCGGCGAAAGTGCCCGCGACCCTCGTTGTGAAGGTACGCGGGGCGGCCCCTTGAGTGTCAGTGCCGAGGCATAGACTTCGACGCTGTCCCCCCACTGTCCGCCCGCCTGTCGTCGAGTGTTTTCCATGGAGGCCACGCCGTGTCAAAGCCGCCGTTCACGCACCTGCACGTCCACACCCAGTACTCCCTGCTGGACGGTGCCGCGCGGCTCAAGGACATGTTCAACGCGTGCAACGAGATGGGCATGACCCATATCGCCATGTCCGACCACGGCAACCTCCATGGGGCGTACGACTTCTTCCACACCGCGAAGAAGGCCGGGGTCACCCCGATCATCGGGATCGAGGCGTACGTCGCCCCCGAGTCCCGGCGCAACAAGCGCAAGATCCAGTGGGGCCAGCCGCACCAGAAGCGGGACGACGTCTCCGGTTCCGGTGGTTACACCCACAAGACGATGTGGGCCGTGAACTCGACCGGCCTGCACAACCTCTTCAAGCTCTCCTCGGACGCCTACGCCGAGGGCTGGCTGCAGAAGTGGCCCCGCATGGACAAGGAGACGATCTCCCAGTGGTCCGAGGGGATCGTCGCCTCCACCGGCTGCCCCTCGGGTGAGCTCCAGACCCGGCTGCGCCTCGGCCAGTACGACGAGGCACTGAAGGCGGCCGCCGACTACCAGGACATCTTCGGCAAGGACCGCTACTTCCTGGAGCTGATGGACCACGGCATCGAGATCGAGCACCGGGTCCGCGACGGCCTTCTGGAGATCGGCAAGAAGCTCGGCATCCCCCCGCTGGTCACCAACGACTCGCACTACACGTACGCGCACGAGGCGACCGCCCACGACGCCCTGCTGTGCATCCAGACCGGCAAGAACCTCTCCGACCCCGACCGCTTCAGGTTCGACGGCACCGGCTACTACCTGAAGTCCACGGACGAGATGTACGCCGTCGACTCCTCGGACGCCTGGCAGGAGGGCTGCGCCAACACCCTCCTGGTCGCCGAGATGGTCGACACCACCGGCATGTTCGAGGCGAAGAACCTCATGCCGAAGTTCGACATCCCCGAGGGCTACACCGAGGTCACCTGGTTCAAGGAGGAGGTCCGCCGCGGCATGGAGCGCCGCTTCCCCGGCGGCGTCCCCGAGGACCGCCAGAAGCAGGCCGACTACGAGATGGACGTCATCATCCAGATGGGGTTCCCCGGCTACTTCCTCGTGGTCGCCGACTTCATCATGTGGGCCAAGAACAACGGCATCGCGGTGGGCCCCGGCCGAGGCTCCGCGGCCGGTTCGATCGTCGCCTACGCCATGGGCATCACCGACCTCGACCCGATCCCGCACGGCCTGATCTTCGAACGGTTCCTCAATCCCGAGCGCGTCTCCATGCCCGATGTCGACATCGACTTCGACGAGCGTCGGCGCGTCGAGGTGATCCGGTACGTGACGGAGAAGTACGGCGCCGACAAGGTCGCCATGATCGGCACCTACGGCAAGATCAAGGCCAAGAACGCGATCAAGGACTCCGCGCGCGTGCTGGGCTACCCGTACGCGATGGGCGACCGGCTCACCAAGGCGATGCCCGCCGACGTCCTCGGCAAGGGCATCGACCTGAACGGCATCACCGACCCCTCCCACCCGCGCTACAGCGAGGCCGGCGAGATCAGGTCGATGTACGAGAACGAACCGGACGTGAAGAAGGTCATCGACACCGCCAAGGGCGTCGAGGGCCTGGTCCGGCAGATGGGTGTGCACGCGGCCGGCGTGATCATGTCCAGCGAGCCCATCGTCGACCACGCCCCGATCTGGGTGCGGCACACCGACGGCGTGACGATCACGCAGTGGGACTACCCGCAGTGCGAGTCGCTCGGCCTGCTGAAGATGGACTTCCTGGGCCTGCGCAACCTCACGATCATGGACGACGCCATCAAGATGGTGAAGGCCAACAAGGGCATCGACCTGGAGATGCTCGCCCTGCCGCTGGACGACCCCAAGACCTTCGAACTGCTCTGCCGCGGTGACACCCTCGGTGTCTTCCAGTTCGACGGCGGCCCGATGCGCTCGCTGCTCCGCCAGATGCAGCCCGACAACTTCGAGGACATCTCCGCCGTCTCGGCCCTCTACCGGCCGGGCCCGATGGGCATGAACTCGCACATCAACTATGCGGAGCGCAAGAACGGCCGCCAGGAGATCACGCCGATCCACAAGGAGCTGGAGGAGCCGCTCGAAGAGGTCCTCGCGGTCACCTACGGCCTGATCGTCTACCAGGAGCAGGTGCAGAAGGCCGCCCAGATCATCGCCGGGTACTCGCTCGGCGAGGCCGACATCCTGCGCCGCGTGATGGGCAAGAAGAAGCCCGACGAGCTGGCGAAGAACTTCACCATCTTCCAGGCCGGCGCCCAGAAGAACGGCTACAGCGACGAGGCCATCCAGGCCCTGTGGGACGTGCTGGTCCCCTTCGCCGGCTACGCCTTCAACAAGGCCCACTCCGCCGCGTACGGCCTGGTCTCCTACTGGACCGCGTACCTCAAGGCCAACTACCCGGCCGAGTACATGGCCGCGCTGCTCACCTCGGTCAAGGACGACAAGGACAAGTCGGCCGTCTACCTCAACGAGTGCCGACGCATGAAGATCAAGGTGCTCCCGCCGAACGTCAACGAGTCGGAGCACAACTTCGCGGCCCAGGGCGACGACGTGATCCTCTTCGGCCTCGAAGCGGTGCGCAACGTCGGTACCAACGTGGTCGAGTCGATCATCCGCAGCCGCAAGGCCAAGGGGAAGTACGCCTCCTTCCCCGACTACCTCGACAAGGTCGAGGCGGTCGCCTGCAACAAGCGCACCACGGAGTCGCTGATCAAGGCGGGCGCGTTCGACACCATGGGGCACACCCGCAAGGGCCTCACCGCGCACTTCGACTCGATGATCGACAACGTGGTCGCGGTCAAGCGCAAGGAGGCCGAGGGCCAGTTCGACCTCTTCGGCGGGATGGGTGAGGCGGACAGCAGCGAGCCCGGCTTCGGACTCGACGTGGAATTCACCACCGACGAGTGGGACAAGACCTATCTGCTCGCCCAGGAGCGGGAGATGCTCGGCCTGTACGTCTCCGACCACCCGCTCTTCGGCCTGGAGCACGTGCTGTCCGACAAGGCCGACGCGGGCATCGCCCAGCTCACCGGCGGTGAGCACGCGGACGGCGCGGTCGTCACCATCGGCGGCATCATCTCGGGCCTGCAGCGCAAGATGACCAAGCAGGGCAACGCCTGGGCGATCGCCACCGTCGAGGACCTCGCCGGGTCCATCGAGTGCATGTTCTTCCCGGCGACCTACCAGCTGGTGTCGACCCAACTCGTCGAGGACGCCGTGGTGTTCGTCAAGGGCCGCCTCGACAAGCGCGAGGACGTGCCCCGGCTGGTCGCGATGGAGCTCCAGGTCCCCGACCTGTCCAACGCGGGCACCAACGCGCCCGTGATCCTCACGATCCCGGCGCTGAAGGTGACCCCGCCGATGGTCAGCAGGCTCGGTGAGATCCTCAGCCATCACAAGGGGGAGAGCGAGGTCCGCATCCGGCTCCAGGGGCCCAGCAAGACCACGGTCCTCAGGCTGGACCGGCACCGAGTGAAGCCGGACCCGGCGCTCTTCGGCGACCTGAAGGTGCTGCTCGGACCGTCCTGCCTGGCGGGCTGAACGACCCGGACGGCACCGACCATGCAGAGGGGCGCACTCCTTATGGGGTGCGCCCTTCTGTGTGCCTGGGTCTCAACAACCCTTTATGCAGATGTCAGTTGTGGCCGAAGCTTTTCTGCCGCCCCTTGCGGGCCACGTCGCCGGGGGTCACCTGCGGAGCGTGCTGCTCGCTCGGCGTCTCCATCGAGGAGTGCTGGGGCTCCTGCCCGGCACGCTCGGTCTGCGACGGCTTACGGTTCTGCTTCTTGTTCTTGGCCATGGTGGTGCCTCCTGTGGGGATCTAGGGGCCAGGGCCAGGACCAGATTCACATAGGCTGACAGCAGGCGCATTTCGGGCAATTACCGTGTGTGACAGGGAATGTCGCCGGGCAATGCCCCGAAACGCCACGCCGAAGATCGAGTTCCGGCCGTTAACCCTCGTGCGGTCGGGCAGACTCGAAGGAAGCCCGAAGCAAACCTCCCGGAAAGAGGGTGGATCGCGTGGACCGCTGCATCGTCCTGGTGGACGCCGGGTATCTGCTGGGGGCCGCCGCCAGTCTCCTTGCCGGGGAGCCCTCCCGTTCCCGTATCACCGTCGACCACGCCGCCCTCGTGCAGGGGCTGCGCGACCGGGCCGAGTCCGACACCGAACGGCCCCTGCTGCGCATCTACTGGTTCGACGGCGCCCCCGACCGCGTCCCGCAGCCCGAGCACCGACGACTGCGGGTGATGCCCCGGGTCACCGTTCGGCTCGGCGCCCTGACCCGCAGCGACGGACGCTGGGCCCAGAAGGGCGTGGACGCCGCCATGCACGCCGAGCTCACCGAGCTGGCCCGCAACCGGGCCTGCTCCGACATCGTGCTCGTCACCGGCGACGGGGACCTGCTGCCGGGCATGATGGCCGCCAAGGAGCACGGGGTCGCCGTACACCTGTGGGCCGTGCAGGCCGCCGACGGGGACTACAACCAGTCGGAGGACCTGGTCGCCGAGGCGGACGAGCGGCGGGTGCTGGACCGCGCGTGGATCACCAAGGCCGTCCGCGCGAAGGAGCTCGGCGGTATCTGCGCGCCGCAGCCCGTGCCGCGGCCCGAGATCGCCGCGATCCTGTCGGCGCCCCTGCCCGAGTCCGCGCCCTCGCAGGCGCCCGAGCGGTCCGCCGAGGAGAGCGAGCACGCCCCGGCGGCCGCCTCGGAGAACGGCACGCAGGAGCGGGTGCCGGCGCCGAAGGGCGTACCGACGCCCAAGGACCTCGCCGCACTGCGCGCCCCCGGTGCCCAGCAGCCCGCCCAGCACCCCGCGAGCGCGACCCTGCGCTGGTCCTCCGACAAGGGCTGGGTCGACCGGCCCAGTGGTGCCGCCGAGCCGCCCGAGGTCGCCTCCATGCCGACGCTCGCGCAGCTGACCACGGCGGAGCAGCGGTGGGCCGACCGGGAGGAGGACATCACCACCGTCGGCGGCGACCCTTTCGAGGTGGGGCAGGTCTTCGCGCGGCGGTGGATGGAGCGGCTCGGGGACCAGCCGCATCTGCAGCGGCTGTCCGGGATGTACCCGCGCGTGCCGCACCGGATCGACGGGGAGCTGCTCCGGTACGCGGCCCGGTTCGGGCTGCTGGCGCACAAGGACGACCAGATCGACGAGCACGACCGTTATGCGATCCGGGCCGGCTTCTGGCGGGAGATCGATGCGCGGACGGCCGCGGAGCACGCCCCCGCCGGGGAGTGAAACGGCACATACACCGCCCCAAGGGCGAGCAAAGCTCCCCGACCCCGTAGTCTCGTCCTTTGTGAGTACGCGCGCTGCACCGGCACTTCGACACCGTGGTGATGTCGTGTGTGCGGTGCGCGGACTGACCAAGACCTATCCCGCGGTGCGCGGGCGGCGCGGGACGCCGGCGACGCCCGAGGTGCGGGCCACCGACGACGTACGGCTGGACATCCGCCGCGGTGAGATCTTCGGGCTGCTCGGGCCGAACGGCGCCGGAAAGACCACACTCGTACGGCAGCTCACCGGGCTGATGCGGCCCGACCGGGGCAGTGTCGAGATCCTCGGGCACGACATCGTGCGCCACCCGGACCGGGCCTCGCGGATCCTCGCCTACCTCGGCCAGGAGTCCACCGCCCTCGACGAACTCACCGTCTCCCTCGCCGCCGAGACCACCGGTCGGCTGCGCGGCCTGGAGGCCAGGAAGGCGCGGGCCGAGCGGGACGCCGTACTCGACGAGCTGGGGCTCACGCCGATCGCCGGGCGGCCGCTGAAGAAGCTCTCCGGCGGGCAGCGACGGCTCGCCTGCTTCGCGTCGGCGCTCGTGGGGGAGCGGCCGCTGCTCGTGCTCGACGAGCCGACCACCGCGATGGACCCCGTGGCGCGGCGCGCGGTGTGGTCCGCCGTGGACCGCCGGCGGGCCGAACGCGGCACGACCGTGCTGCTCGTCACCCACAACGTCATCGAGGCGGAGACGGTCCTGGACCGGGTCGCCGTCCTCGACCAGGGTCGGGTGATCGCCTGCGACACACCCACCGGCCTCAAGGAACAGGTCGCGGGCGAGGTCCGCGTCGACCTCGTGTGGCGCGAGGCGGCCCCGCTGCACGTGCCCGAGGTCGCCGCGCTCCAGGAGCGGGCCGTGGCCGCCGGGCGCCGCTGGACGCTGCGGCTCGCCCCCGAGGAGGCCCGCGCGGTCGTCGCCACCGTCACCGGCGGGGCCGCGTTCGCCGCGCTGGACGACTTCACGCTCGCCACACCCAGCCTGGAGGACGTGTACCTCGCGCTGGGCGGGGCCGCGCAGCAGGGACTGGTGAAGGCTTGAGCACTTTGAGTACGCGGACGGCCCTGTCCGTACGTCACAGGGCGAGTGCCGGAGCGAAGAGGAGCTGAGCCACGTGAGTGTCGTACCCGCCGAGGCTCTGCAGGGCGGCGCGCCGGCCGTAGAGGAGACGGGCCGGGACGCGGCCGCCGAACTCGGGCCGCGCGCGAGGCTGTGGCCTTCGCTGGCGGCCGTGTACCGGGCGCAGCTGTCCCGCGCGCGGGTCGCCCGCATCCCGCTGCTGTTCGTGGCGACCTTCCAGTCGATCGGGATCATGATCCTGATGCGGGGGGTCGTGGACGGCGGGGGCGAGGCGCAGTCCGTGGTCGCCGGGGCGTCCGTGCTGGTCGTGGCCTTCGTCGCGCTCAATCTGCTCGCGCAGTACTTCGGGCAGCTGCGGGCGAGCGGAGGGCTCGACCACTACGCCACCCTGCCGGTGCCGCCCGCCGCCGTGGTGCTCGGCGCCGCGGGCGCGTACGCCTCCTTCACCGTGCCCGGGACCGTGGTGACCGCCGTCTTCGGGTGTGTGCTGTTCGGGCTGCCGCTGGCGCACCTGTGGGTGCTGGTGGCGGTGATTCCGCTGGCGGGAGCCGCTCTGGCGGGCCTCGGTGCGGCCCTCGGGCTGCTCGCGCCCCGGCCCGAGCTGGCCACCCTGCTGGGACAGCTCGGGATGTCCGCCGCGCTGCTGCTCGGGGTGCTGCCCGCCGACCGGATGCCCGGGGTGGTGCGGTTCGCCCGGGACCTGCTGCCGTCGACCTACGGCGTCGAGGCCTTCGCCCGGACCTTCGGGCCGCATCCCGACTGGGCCTTCGTGCTCGGCGACCTCGCCGTGTGCGGGTGCGTGGGAGTGGTCTCGCTGGCCGTCGCCACCTGGGCCTATCGCCGGGCGGCCGTCCGGTGACGCGCCGCACAGGCGGGCCTGGCACGATGTCAGGGTGACCGCTCCGTTGACGCCTCCTCCGCCGCCGCACGAACCGTCCCCGCACGAACCGTCCTCGCACGATGCCTGGCAGGCCCCCGGTGCCGCCTACGCGGCTCCTGCCGAACCCCGGTACGGGCACGGCGGGCCCGGGATGAAGACCGAGCTGCTGGAAGGCACGGTGATCATGGTCGCCGTGGCGCTCGCGGGGGCGCTGCTCGGGGTGCTGTGGTGGTGGCTGGCTCCGCATGTGCCGCTGGTCGGGGACGTGGACGAACAGGGGAGCTGGGTCGTCTATCTCAAGGACACCGAGGGGGAGCAGGCGGTCGGGGTGGACGGGACGCTCACCCTGCTGGCCCTGGCCTTTGGTTTCGTGAGCGCGCTGGCCGTGTTCCTGTGGCGGCGGCGGGGCGGGGTGCCGCTGGTCGTGGGGCTGGCCGTCGGGGGAGTGCTGGCGTCTCTGCTCGCGTGGCGGGTGGGGACGTGGCTCGGTCCCACGTCCGACGTGATCGCCCATGCCAAGGCCGTGGGCAAGGGGGTGACGTTCTCCGCGCCGCTGAAGCTGGGGGCGAAGGGGGCGTTGCTCGCCTGGTCGTTCGCGGGCCTTGTCGTGCATCTGGGGCTCACGGCGCTGTTCGGGCCGCGGGATCCTGAGCCGGCGTACGGGGCGGCGGTCCCGGGGGACGGGTACGGGACGCCCGCGCAGTAGGGGCTCCGAGAGGGCCCCGTCCCTTGAACGCCGGACGGGGCCGAGCGACCTGGGCCGGAGTCGGCCCCTACGCCGGGCGCCTGCCGTGGTTCGATCGGCCCTTCTTCGTGCGCCACCTGCGCTTGCGCGTTCTCTTCGACATACCCCTGCTGCTTAGTCCAGGAAGGGGCCCTCGTCGAGGGGTCACGCGCGGGCGATGGGCGCCAGGACCGCGTTCGTGAGATCGGCCAGGTCCTTCGGCGCCAGTTCCACCTCCAGGCCCCGGCGGCCGGCCGAGACGCAGATCGTGTCGTGAGCGGAGGCGGAGGCGTCCAGGACCGTGGGCAGCTTCTTGCGCTGGCCTAGTGGGGAGATGCCGCCCCGGACATAGCCCGTGGTGCGTTCCGCGAGGTTCGGGTCGGCCATCGCCGCCCGCTTGCCGCCCGCGGCCGTCGCCAGGGCCTTCAGGTCCAGGGAGCCCGCCACCGGGACCACCGCGACCGTCAGCGCGCCGTCCACGTCCGCCACCAAGGTCTTGAAGACGCGCTCCGGGGAGACTCCCATCGCCTCGGCCGCCTCCTCGCCGTAGGAGGGGTGGGCGGGATCGTGGTCGTAGGCGTGCACGGTGAAGGAGACGCCCGCGGTGGTCAGGGCCACGGTCGCCGGAGTGCCGCCCGGCTGCTGCTTCTTCGACTTCTTCGCCATCTGACGGATTCCGGCCTCAGTTCAGACTCGTCGGGCCGCGCGTCAGTTCCGACGCCGGCAACGACGGCAGATTACGGATGATCGACGTCTCCGCGCGCAGGATTTTCAGTTCGTCGCGCAGCCGGGACGCGGTGTCGGGGGCCTGGAGCAGACGCTGCTTGGTGGGGATGTCCAGCATCACCGCGGCCGCCACCAGGTACGAGACCACCGACGGTTCGTCCGGGAGGTCCGCACCGGACGACAGGGAGCGTTCCCTGGCTCCCGCCAGGCGCTTCTGGTACTGCTGGAAGGCCCGTAGGACGCCCTCCGCCAGGGGCCCGGACTCGTCGCCCGCCTCCTCCGGCAGCTCCTCCAGTTCGGCCGTCAGATAGGGGCCCGAGGCGTCGACGGACAGCAGCCGGACCCGGGTCGTGCCCGTAGCCAGGACCTCGAAGGTGCCGTCGGCCCGTTCCCGGATCGTCGCCGCGTCCGCGACGCAGCCGACCGCGTGGAACGCCTTGACCGGGTCGTCACCGAAGCCGGCCGCGGGGCCGACGTCGGGCACGGCCGTCCGGTCCGGCAGGCCGGGGGCGCTGAGCGCCACCTCGTGGCCGTCACGGATCGCCACGACGGCGAACCGGCGCGGTTCCTCCTCGGGCGTCTTCAACAGTTCGCGCATCATGGCGCGATAGCGCTCCTCGAAGACGTTGAGAGGAAGCACGAGCCCCGGGAACAGCACAGAGTTCAGGGGGAAGAGCGGGAGCCGCACGGTGGTCACGGCGCCAAAGCCTAATGGCCCGCGGAGCGGACACGTCCCCCGAGCCCACTCCGTGGATGGATCAGGGCGTGCCGCCGGACCTCCTCCCGGACCTCCAGGAAGCGGCCCAGCGGGTCCCCGGCCTCCCGGCTCCACGGGAACGAGGTCGCGTACGGGCCGAGCATGCGAAGCTGCTCCAGGGCGTCCTGCCAGCGGCCCAGGCGCACCAGGACGTACACCAGCTTGTTGCGGATCTCGGCCGGCCAGGGGTCGGCCGGCGCGAACGTGGCGGACAGCTCGATCGCCCGGTCGGCGGCCGCGTCCAGCCGCTCGCGCGGCACCGCGTCGGAGCCGGCCTCGGTCAGACACGCGAGGGCCGCCCGGGCGGGCAGCGCCTGGACGAGAGAGCCGGGCGGGGCGTCCTGGGCGGCCCGGTCGGCGAAGTCGAAGCACTCGCGGTACGAGCCGCGCCAGGACGCCGCCAGATAGCGCAGGGCGGCGACATGGCAGCCGTAGTGCAGCGGGGCGCGCCTGAGGGCCGCCTCCCACAGCTCCCCGAAGTAGGTGTGGCCGGCCTGGGAGCCGCGTGCGTGGTCCAGGGCGATCCGCCACGGCACCGGGTCCCGGTCCTCACCGCGCGCAGCGGCCGTGATCAGCGGGCTCACCTCGCGCAGCAGCTCCACCCGGGCCGGTGAGTCCCACACCCGGTCCACCGCGAGCTGCGCGCCGAGCAGCAGTTGGTCCGGGTCGTACGGGGCGTCGGCGCGCCAGGCGTCGTACCACTCGGGGCGGGAGCGGGCGAAGGCGGAGAGCCGCCGGACGTACCGGTCGCGCAGTTCCCAGGCGGCGCTCTCGCGGGTCGTGGAGAGCAGCTCGGCCGCTCGCCCGTACGTGCCCTGTCCGGCGGCGACCAGCGCGGGTCCGAGCCGGTCGTCGGGCGCGTCGAGCAGCACCTCGTCGTCGGCGGACAGTCCGGCGGTGAGGTACGGGGGCATCCGCGTGGCGCGGATGAAGGGGGGCAGCAGAGCCATGGTGTCGACCATTGAAAGTCCGACGGCGAAGGCTGCGCCAGTGCGAACGTGCAATTCGTGGAAAGTTGTACGCCGGGAGGTCAAGGGACCTTAAAAAGGTGACTGTTGAACAACTTTCTGACCAGCGGTCTCACCGGTCCCACCCGGTGCCCTGCCGAATTCTTCACAGGGCCCGTCAGCTCCGCCGCAGCAGCCTCGTGGCCCCCGCCGCCACGGTGGTCGCCAGGACCCAGCCGAGGAGGACCATGGCCGCCGCCAGCCACTGCCAGCCGCCGCGCAACTGCCAGAAACCGACCTGCCCCAGGTCGATCACCGGAAGCAGCAGGTCGAGGGCGAAGAGGGCGGGATTCCAGGCGGGATGGTCGCCGCCCTTGAGCGGCGGATGGCTCGCGTGTGCGAACGCCACGGAGCTCGCCGCCCACAGCACCGCCATCCATACGGCGGCCCGGCCCGGCCGGTACCCGTAGGCGACCGTCCAGTCCTGCACGTACCCCCACAGCTTGGCGGCCGGCGGCAGGCTCTCGCGGCGCCGGCGCTGCTTGGCGAGCAGCACCTCGCGCGCGTCCTCGTCCTCGCCGCCGGCCCGCAGCACGGCGGCGAGCCTCTCGTACGGCTCCGGGTTGTACTCGGCGGTCGCGGCTGCCACCCACTCCAGCCGCTCGGCCAGCGGGAAGGGGCCGTGCGGCACGAGGTTCTCGTAGGCGAAGCCGCCCATGTGCAGATTGCCGGGCCCCGGCCAGGCGCTCGCCCGGTCCACGAGGTTGCCCACGCGTGCGCCCGACAGCACCACCTTGCCGCGCTGCGGCTTCTCGCCGAGGAAGCGCAGCTCGGGCGCCTGGATGCGGCGCAGCGACAGCTCCTGCTCGTCGGTGAAGACGAAGCGGGCCCGTTCCAGGTCCACGGCGTCCCCGAACCGCCCGTCGTCCAGCCGCACCCCGCCCTGGCACTCGAAGCGCTGGATCCGCGTCCCGCGCGCGGGGGTCGCCCCGCTGAGCATGGCGGAGCCGACGCCCGCGGGGGTCATGTAGAGCGTGCGCTCGACGGTCAGCTGGGGGGCGTTCAGCGCGAGCCGGGTGTACGGGTTGGTCAGCCGGGCGCCGCGCAGGCTCAGCGAGACGCCGATCGTCGCGCTGCGCAGGCTCAGCTCGCCGTGCGACTCCAGCAGCTCGGCCTGGAGGTCCTGGCCCACGGTCATGCCGTCGGCGGCGATGGAGCGGCCGCTGCGGTCGCGGTAGACGATCGCCTGGTTCATCAGCAGGTCCGTGCCGATGTGCGCGTCGGTCAGCCGTACGCCGTTGTGGAACCGGCAGCGCGGCAGATGCAGATCCCCCTCCGTGTGCACCCGGGCGGCCTCCAGGCGCGGCACCGAGCAGTTCACGAACCGCGCGGTGGTGAAGCGGGCCTCCGGCAGCAGGATCTCCCGCTCGAAGCGGCAGCCCTTCATCTCCACGTACGGCACCACCGTGCCGCCCGCGAGGTCCAGGATGCCGCTGATCTGCACACCGGTGAGCTTCAGGGACGGCACCCGGCCCGCGAGCGCGGGCGGACCGTCCAGGAGCAGCCAGCACACGATCCGGGCGCGGACCGTGCGATCGGGGCCCCACGGGTGCCCGCCGTGCGGATCGTCGACGACGGTGTCGCCACTGCTCAGGTCGTACACGGTGCCGTTGCGGAAGGCCTGCCACATGCCGGCCTCGGCGGCGGTCAGATCGTCCGGCAGGTCTCCGCTCCGGATGCCGGCCCCCTCGGTCACGTCTTCGTCATCCCCTCGGCTGCTCACGGGTTTCGCACACCTGTTCATGCCCGCTCGGTGACCCCACGAACGCTAGACGTGAAGGGGATCTTCCGGGTTGCGTATCAGCCACTGGAATGCGCGAACGGGCCCTGACGACGGTCTGAGAGAATTGGGAACGTGATCTCCCGAATCGATCTGCGCGGCGACGCCCTCCCCGAGGGCCCCGCCCTGCGCGACCTGCTGCCCCGAGCCGACTTCGACGTCTCGGCCGCCCTGGAGAAGGTGCGTCCGATCTGCGAGGCCGTGCATCATCGGGGCGACGCGGCGCTGATCGACTTCGCGGAGAAGTTCGACGGCGTCCGGCTGGAGCGGGTGCGGGTGCCCGCCGAGGCCCTCACGCGCGCGTTGGAGGAGCTCGACCCGGCCGTGCGCGCGGCCCTGAAGGAGTCCATCCGCCGCGCCCGTCTCGTCCACCGCGAACAGCGCCGCAGCACCCACACGACCCAGGTCGTGCCCGGCGGCAGCGTGACCGAGAAGTGGGTGCCGGTCGACCGGGTCGGGCTGTACGCGCCTGGCGGCCGGTCGGTCTACCCGTCCTCCGTGATCATGAACGTGGTGCCCGCGCAGGAGGCGGGAGTGCCCTCCATCGCGCTCGCCTCGCCGGCCCAGGAAGAGTTCGGCGGCCTTCCGCACCCGACGATCCTCGCCGCGTGCGCGCTGCTCGGCGTCGACGAGGTCTACGCCGCCGGTGGCGCGACCGCCGTCGCGATGTTCGCGTACGGCACCGAGTCCTGCCCGCCCGCCACCATGGTCACCGGCCCCGGCAACATCTGGGTCGCCGCCGCCAAGCGCTACTTCACCGGGAAGATCGGCATCGACGCCGAGGCCGGCCCGACCGAGATCGCCGTCCTGGCGGACTCCTCCGCCGATCCGGTGCACGTGGCCTCCGACCTGATCAGCCAGGCCGAGCACGACCCGCTGGCCGCGGCCGTCCTGGTCACGGACTCCGTCGAACTCGCGGACGCCGTCGAGAAGGAGCTGGAGCCGCAGGTCGCGGCCACCCGGCACATCGAGGACCGGATCGTGCCCGCCCTGAAGGGCAGGCAGTCCGCGATCGTCCTCGTTGACGGCATCGAGGAGGGCCTCAGGGTCGTCGACGCGTACGGCGCCGAGCACCTGGAGATCCAGACGGCCGACGCCGCCGCGGTCGCCGACCGGGTCCGCAACGCCGGTGCGATCTTCGTCGGCCCCTGGGCCCCCGTGTCCCTCGGCGACTACGCCGCGGGGTCCAACCACGTCCTGCCCACCGGCGGCTGCGCCTGCCACTCCTCGGGCCTGTCCGTCCAGTCCTTCCTGCGCGGCCTCCACATCGTCGACTACACGAAGGACGCGCTCGCGGACGTGGCGCACCACGTGGTCACGCTGGCGGAGGCGGAGGACCTGCCGGCCCACGGGGCGGCGATCAAGGCTCGGTTCGGTTGGAAGGTGCCCGGCAAGTGACATTCGGAATCGATGACCTCCCCGTACGGGACGAGCTGCGCGGCAAGTCCCCCTACGGAGCGCCCCAGTTGGACGTCCCGGTCCGGCTGAACACCAACGAGAACCCCTACCCGCTGCCCGAGCCGCTGGTCGAGCGCATCACCGAGCGCGTCCGCGCGGCCGCCCGCGACCTCAACCGCTACCCGGACCGGGACGCGGTCGAGCTGCGCACCCAGCTCGCCAAGTACCTGACGGACACCTCCGGGTACGAGGTCGGCCTCCCCAACGTCTGGGCGGCGAACGGCTCCAACGAGGTCATCCAGCAACTGCTGCAGACCTTCGGCGGCCCCGGCCGTACGGCGATCGGCTTCGAGCCGTCGTACTCGATGCACGCGCTCATCGCGCGCGGCACCGGCACGGGCTGGATCCCGGGCCCCCGCAACGAGGACTTCGCCATCGACGTCGAGGTGGCCGCGCAGGCGATCGCCTCGCAGAAGCCCGACGTCGTCTTCATCACCACCCCCAACAACCCCACCGGCAACGCGGTCCCGCCCGGGACGGTCCTCGCGCTCTACGAGGCCGCGCAGGCCGCGAAGCCCTCCATGGTCGTGGTCGACGAGGCGTACATCGAGTTCAGCCACGGCGACTCGCTGCTGCCGCTGCTCGAAGGACGGCCGAATCTCGTCATCTCCAGGACGATGTCGAAGGCGTTCGGGGCGGCGGGCCTGCGCCTCGGCTACCTGGCCGCGCACCCGGCGGTCGTGGACGCCGTCCAGCTCGTACGGCTGCCCTACCACCTGTCGGCCGTCACGCAGGCGACCGCGCTGGCCGCCCTGGAGCACACCGACACGCTGCTCAAGTACGTCGAGCAGCTGAAGGCCGAGCGGGACCGGCTGGTGAGCGAGCTGCGCACGATCGGCTTCCAGGTCGTGGAGTCCGACGCGAACTTCGTGCAGTTCGGGCGGTTCGAAGATTCCCACGTGGCCTGGGAGAAGATCCTCGACCGGGGTGTCCTGGTCCGGGACAACGGCATTCCGGGGTGGCTGCGGGTCAGCGCCGGAACCCCGCAGGAGAACGACGCGTTCCTCGACGCGGTACGTGAACTCAAGAAGGAGCAGAGCACATGAGCCGCGTAGGACGCGTGGAACGGGTCACCAAGGAGACCTCGGTGCTGGTCGAGATCGATCTCGACGGCAGCGGCAAGGTCGAGGTGTCGACAGGCGTCGGCTTCTACGACCACATGCTCGACCAGCTCGGCCGGCACGGTCTGTTCGACCTGACCGTGAAGACCGAGGGCGACCTGCACATCGACTCGCACCACACCATCGAGGACACCGCCCTCGCCCTCGGCGCCGCCTTCAAGCAGGCGCTCGGCGACAAGGTGGGCATCTACCGCTTCGGCAACTGCACGGTCCCCCTGGACGAGTCGCTCGCCCAGGTGACCGTCGACCTCTCCGGCCGCCCCTACCTCGTGCACACCGAGCCCGAGAACATGGCGCCGATGATCGGCGAGTACGACACCACGATGACCCGGCACATCCTGGAGTCCTTCGTGGCCCAGGCGCAGATCGCCCTGCACGTGCACGTGCCGTACGGGCGCAATGCCCACCACATCGTGGAGTGCCAGTTCAAGGCGCTGGCCCGGGCCCTGCGCTACGCCTCCGAGCGCGACCCGCGTGCGGCCGGCATCCTCCCCTCCACGAAGGGCGCGCTGTGACCGGCCTGTCGACCCTCCTGATCGTCGTCGGCCTCTTCCTGGCCGGCGGCATCTATTCCTTCGTCAAGCAGCAGATGCCCAAGGGCCTCATCGTGCTGCTCTCCATCGCCGCCGGGATGTGTCTGGTCGCCGGTGTCATGAGGCTGGAGGTGTGGAATTGAGCGCTCCGACTTCGAAGAAGGTCGTCGTCTTCGACTACGGCTTCGGCAACGTGAGGTCCGCCGAACGCGCCCTCGCGCGCGCGGGAGCCGAGGTCGAGATAACGCGCGACTACGACAAGGCCATGAACGCCGACGGCCTGCTGGTGCCGGGCGTGGGCGCCTTCGCCGCGTGCATGAAGGGCCTGCACGAGGCTCGCGGTGACTGGATCATCGACCGCCGGCTGTCCGGCGGGCGCCCGGTCATGGGCATCTGCGTCGGCATGCAGATCCTCTTCGCGCGCGGCATCGAGCACGGCGTGCAGACCGAGGGCCTGGACGAGTGGCCCGGTTCGGTCGAGCCGCTGAAGGCCGACATCGTGCCCCACATGGGCTGGAACACCGTCGACGCGCCGGCCGGCTCCCAGCTGTTCGCCGGCCTCGACGCGGGCGCCCGCTTCTACTTCGTGCACTCCTACGCCGTCCACGACTGGTCGCTGGAGACGCACAACAAGGCGATGACCGCGCCCAAGGTCACCTGGTCGACCCACGGCAGGCCCTTCGTGTCGGCGGTGGAGAACGGCGCCCTGTGGGCCACGCAGTTCCACCCCGAGAAGTCCGGCGACGCCGGTGCGCAGCTGCTGAAGAACTGGATCGGAACCCTGTGATGCCCTCGAAGCTCTCCCGGCTCGAACTCCTGCCCGCCGTCGACGTCCGCGACGGCCAGGCCGTCCGCCTCGTGCACGGCGAGTCCGGGACCGAGACCTCGTACGGCTCCCCCCTGGAGGCCGCCCTGTCCTGGCAGCGGGCGGGCGCCGAGTGGCTGCACCTGGTCGACCTGGACGCGGCGTTCGGCACCGGCGACAACCGGGAGCTGGTCCGGCAGGTCACCGAGGCGATGGACATCAAGGTGGAGCTGTCCGGCGGCATCCGCGACGACGCCTCGCTGGCCGCCGCCCTCGCCACCGGCTGCACCCGGGTGAACCTCGGCACCGCCGCCCTGGAGAGCCCCGAGTGGGTCGCCAAGGTGATCGCCGAGCACGGCGACAGGATCGCGGTGGGCCTGGACGTCCGCGGGACGACCCTCAAGGGCCGCGGCTGGACCAGCGAGGGCGGCGACCTCTACGAGGCGCTGGAGCGGCTCGACAAGGAGGGCTGCGCCCGGTACGTCGTCACCGACATCGCCAAGGACGGCACGCTCCAGGGCCCCAACCTGGAGCTGCTGCGCAACGTCTGCGCCGCGACCGACCGCCCGGTCGTGGCCTCCGGCGGGGTGTCCTCGCTGGACGACCTGCGGGCCATCGCCGAACTGGTCCCCCTCGGTGTCGAGGGCTCCATCGTCGGGAAGGCGCTGTACGCGAAGGCGTTCACGCTGGAAGAGGCTTTGGAGGCGGTGGCTCAGTGAGCGATCTGCGACGCGTCACGACCGGTGCGCCCTGGGAGGACACTTTCGGGTACTCCCGGGCGGTGGAACTGCCGAACGGCCTGGTGCTGGTCTCCGGGTGCACCTCGGTGGTGGACGGTGAGATCGTCGCGGGCGATCCGTACGAGCAGACGGTCAACTCCTTCAACGTCGCGTTCGCGGCGCTGAAGGAGCTGGGGCTCGGCCGGGACGACGTGGTGCGCACACGCCTGTACATCACCCACGCCCGGGACGTCGAGGAGGTCGGACGCGCTCACAAGGAGCTGTTCGACGCCGTCCGGCCCGCCGCATCCATGATCATCGTCTCCGGCTTCGTGGACCCCAGCCTGGTCGTCGAGGTCGAGGTGGAGGCGTTCCGAGGAGACACCGCAGCATGACCCTTGCCGTACGAGTCATCCCCTGCCTGGACGTGGACAACGGCCGGGTCGTCAAGGGCGTCAACTTCCAGAACCTGCGCGACGCGGGCGACCCCGTCGAGATGGCCAAGGTGTACGACGCCGAAGGCGCCGACGAGCTGACGTTCCTCGACATCACCGCCTCGTCGGGCAACCGCGAGACGACGTACGACGTGGTGCGCCGCACCGCCGAGCAGGTGTTCATCCCGCTCACGGTCGGCGGCGGTGTCCGCACGGCCGAGGACGTCGACAAGCTGCTGCGCGCCGGCGCCGACAAGGTGGGCGTGAACACCGCGGCCATCGCCCGCCCCGACCTGATCCGCGAGATCGCCGAGCGGTTCGGCCGGCAGGTACTGGTGCTGTCGGTGGACGCGCGGCGCACCGGGTCGGGTTCCTTCGAGGTGACCACCCACGGCGGCCGCCAGGGCACCGGCATCGACGCCGTCGAGTGGGCGCACCGGGCCGCCGAGCTGGGCGCCGGTGAGATCCTGCTCAACTCGATGGACGCGGACGGCACCAAGGACGGCTACGACCTGGAGATGATCGAGGCCGTCCGCAAGCACGTGACGGTGCCGCTGATCGCCTCCGGCGGCGCGGGGAAGCTGGACCACTTCCCGCCGGCCATCGGGGCAGGCGCGGACGCGGTGCTGGCGGCCTCGGTGTTCCACTTCGGCGATCTGCGGATCGGCGAGGTGAAGGAGACGCTGCGGGGGGCGGGACACCCCGTTCGCTGAACCACCAAGATGCGAAAGGAAAGTTGCGCAAAATCAATTGTGCAACTTTTCTTTCGCATCTACGGTGAGGTCATGTCACGCGAGCAGAACCGCCCGATCACCGACCTCGGCACGCTCAAGGCACTGGCCCACCCGCTGCGCATGCGGCTGTACCGCCTGCTGTGCGTGTCCCGCACGGCCACCGCCTCGCACCTCGCCGACCAGGTCGACGAGGCCGTGTCCCTGGTCAGCTACCACCTGCGCAAGCTGGCCGAGCACGGGCTGATCGAGGAGGCCGAGGCACAGAGCGGGGACGGCCGGGAGCGCTGGTGGCAGCCCTCCTCGGAAGGCGTGAGCATCCGCGACCGGGACTTCCGGGACGCGCCGGAGCGGGCCGCCGCTCACCTGGCGGCCACCCGGCTCTTCCACGAGCAGCGCGCCGACATGTACCGCCGCTACCTCGACGAGCGGCCTACCTGGAGCGCCGAGTGGAACGAGGCCGCCCCGGACAGCGAGTCCCTGCTGCGCCTGACGGCAGGCGAACTGGACGAGCTGCGCGAGGAGTTGCTCACCCTCGCCAGGAAGTACGACGAGAAGGGCCGGGCCGCCGAGGCCGCCGGCGACACCGAGGGGCGCGAGAACGTCGCGCTGCACATGTACGGCTTCCCGTTCCGGGTCTGATCCCCGCTGATCCCCGTTCCGCCGCCGACTCCCGCTCCGCGTCCGAGAGGGCCCCACCCGTGACCTCCACCGCCACCGCCGCCACGCCCACGGCCGGCGTCGTCGACACCCCCGCCCACCGCGACGGCAACGTCCTGCGCTGGCTCGCCGCCTACACCGCCTCGATGACCGGCGACAGCGTCTACTACATCGCCCTGTCCTGGGCGGCCGTCCAGTCCGGCACCCCCGCGCAGGCGGGCATCGTGATGTCGGTCAGCGCGCTGCCGCGGGCCGTGCTGATGCTCGGCGGAGGAGTGATCGCCGACCGGCTGGGCCCGCGCAGGGTCGTCATCGGCAGCGACGCGGTGCGCTGCGCGGCCGTGCTCGCGGTGGCGGCGCTGCTGTTCCTCACCAGCCCCGGACTGTGGCCGCTGGCCCTGCTGGGCCTCGTCTTCGGGACTGTCGACGCCGTGTTCATGCCGGCCGTGGGAGCCCTCCCCGCGCGCGTGACGAGCCGCGGGCAGCTCGCGCGCGTGCAGGGCATGCGAGGGCTCGGCATCCGCTTCGCGAGCGTCGTCGGCGGCCCGCTCGGCGGACTCGCGGTGGCGGCCGGGGGAGCGAAGGCCGCGTTCACCCTCGCGGGACTGCTGATCGCGATATCGGTGCCGCTGCTGGTCGCCGTGCGGACACGGGAACTGCCCGCCGACGACACCAAGGCCGCCGGGACCGCCTGGCACGACCTGCGCGCCGGACTGCAATACATCCGCCGCCACCGCGTCCTCGCCCCACTGATGCTGGTCATCGCCCTCGGCGACCTCGGCTTCGTCGGGCCGCTCAACGTCGGGCTGACCCTGCTGGCCGACGAGCGCGGCTGGGGCGCCTCCGGAATGGGCTGGGTGCTCGGCGGGTTCGGGACCGGGGCCGGTGTCGCCTCGCTGCTGCTCGCCGTACGCGGGCGCGTGCCGCACGCGGGGCACGTGATGGCGTACGCCTGTCTCTGCGGGGCGGTCGCCATCGGTGCGCTGGCCTTCGTCCCGGGCATCGTCGCGGCGGCCGGGGTCGCCCTGCTGATCGGACTGCTCGCCGGGCTCAGCGGCGCCCTGTGCGGGGCACTGCTCCAGACCCAGGCCGACCCCGCCTGCCTGGGCCGGGTGACCGCCGTGTCCTCACTGGTCAGCCTGGGTTTCGCACCGCTCAGCATGCCGCTGTCGGCCGCGGCGATCGGCGCCTTCGGCACCGGGCCGGTCTTCGTGACGAGCGCGGCGGTGTGCGGGCTCGGCGGGGTGGTCGCACTGTGCGCACCGAACCTGCGCCGCGCCGAGCTCCCCGCCTGACCCGTCAGATCCCGAGTTCCTTCGCCTCGTGCAGCTTGGCGATCGCCTCCTTGTCGCCGTCCAGCTCCACCTTGGCCGCGCTCTGCCGCCCGTACAGGAACAGCAGCAGCTCCGAGGGCTCACCGGTCGCCGTCACGACCGGAGTGCCCCGGTGCGCGACCGCCGTCTGGCCGTCCGGGCGGCGCAGCACCAGACCGGTGGGGACACCGCGGCCCATCAGCCGGGCGGTGCGCTCCAGCCGGGACCACAGGGTGTCCTGGAAGACCGGGTCCAGCTCGCGGGGCGTCCAGTCGGGGCGGGCCCGGCGGACGTCCTCCGTGTGGACGTAGAACTCCACCGTGTTCGACAGCTCCTCGACCTGCTTGAGCTGGAACGGCGAGAAGCGCGGCGGGCCGGTGCGGATCAGCTGGATCAGCTCTTCGTAGGGCTTCTCGGAGAACTCGGTCATCACCCGGTCCAGGCGGGACGCGAGCTGCTTGATCAGCAGACCGCCGGCGGCGTCGGGACGGCGCTCGCGCACCACCACGTGCGCCGCGAGATCCCGGGTGAGCCAGCCCTGGCACAGAGTGGGGGCGTCGGGGCCCTCGGCCTCCAACAGGTCGGCGAGGAGAAGTCGTTCACGCTTGGCGAAAGTCGACATGCAGTCAGCGTACGACTGCGCCGGGGGTCCGCCCAGTGGACACCCCACAGTCACTGTCAGTGGCGCGCGGCACAATGGCACCATGACCAGCACGCCCCTGCCCAGCAGCAGCCTCGACCCCGAGATCGCCGCGCGCCTCAAGCGCAGCGCCGACGGGCTCGTCCCCGCCATCGCCCAGCAGTACGACACCGGTGAGGTGCTCATGCTCGGCTGGATGGACGACGAGGCGCTGCACCGCACGCTGACCACCGGCCGCTGCACCTACTGGTCGCGCAGCCGCCGGGAGTACTGGGTCAAGGGCGACACCTCCGGCCACTTCCAGTGGGTCAGGTCCGTCGCCCTGGACTGCGACGCCGACACCGTGCTGGTCAAGGTGGACCAGGTGGGCGCCGCCTGCCACACCGGCGCGCGGACCTGCTTCGACGAGGACGTGCTCCTCAAGGACGGCGCGGATTCCGGTCCCGCCGCCTCGGATCAGTAAGGCCGGCCGCCATGGACCTCGAGGCCTTCCGCAAGCTGGCCACCGACCGCCGTGTCATCCCCGTCACGCGCAAGCTCCTGGCCGACGGCGACACCCCGGTCGCCCTCTACCGCAAGCTCGCCGCCGAGCGCCCCGGCACCTTCCTGCTGGAGTCAGCGGAGAACGGCCGCTCGTGGTCCCGCTACTCCTTCGTGGGCGTGCGCTCGGCCGCGACCCTGACCGCGCGTGACGGACAGGCGCACTGGCTCGGCACCCCACCGGTCGGCCTCCCCGTCGACGGCGACCCGCTGGCCGCCCTGCGCGCCACCATCGAGGCCCTGCACACCCCGCACCAGGAAGGCCTGCCGCCTTTCACCGGCGGCATGGTCGGCTACCTCGGCTACGACATCGTCCGCCGCCTGGAGAAGATCGGCCCCGGTGAGCGCGACGACCTGAAGCTCCCCGAGCTGACCATGCTCCTGACCAGCGACCTCGCCGTCATGGACCACTGGGAGGGCTCGGTCCTGCTGATCGCCAACGCGATCAACCACAACGACCTCGAAACCGGTGTCGACGAGGCCCACGCGGACGCGGTGGCCCGTCTGGACGCCATGGAGGCGGACCTGTCCCGCGCGGTCGCCCAGCCCCCGGCGGTCCTCCCGCCCTCCGAGCTGCCCGAGTACACCGCGCTCTGGGGCGGCCCCGACTTCCAGGAGGCCGTCGAGGACATCAAGGAGCGCATCCGGGCCGGCGAGGCCTTCCAGGTCGTCCCCTCGCAGCGCTTCGAGACGCCGTGCACGGCAAGCGCGTTGGACGTCTACCGGGTGCTGAGGGCCACGAACCCGTCCCCGTACATGTACCTGTTCCGCTTCGACGGCTTCGACGTCGTGGGCTCGTCCCCCGAGGCCCTGGTCAAGGTCGAGGACGGGCACGCCATGGTGCACCCCATCGCCGGCACCCGGTGGCGCGGGGCGACCCCGCAGGAGGACCAGGCCCTCGCCGACGAGCTGCTCGCCGACCCCAAGGAGCGCGCCGAGCACCTGATGCTGGTGGACCTCGGGCGCAACGACCTGGGGCGGGTCTGCGAGCCGGGCTCCGTCGAGGTCGTCGACTTCATGTCCGTGGAGCGGTACTCCCACGTGATGCACATCGTCTCCACCGTCACCGGCAAGGTCGCGCCGGACCGCACCGCCTTCGACGTCCTGACCGCCTGCTTCCCCGCGGGCACCCTCTCCGGCGCCCCCAAGCCCCGCGCGATGCAGATCATCGACGAACTGGAGCCGTCCCGGCGCGGGTTGTACGGCGGCTGCGTCGGCTACCTCGATTTCGCGGGCGACTCCGACACCGCGATCGCCATCCGCACGGCCCTCCTGCGCGACGGCACGGCCTACGTCCAGGCCGGCGCAGGCATCGTCGCCGACTCCGACCCGGTCGCCGAGGACACGGAGTGCCGCAACAAGGCCGCGGCGGTCCTGCGGGCGGTGCACACGGCGAACCGGCTCGGCAAGTAGGGGGCTTCGGCGCCGAATGGGGCGCTTCTCACGGGGCCCCGGGTGCCCGTTCGCCCCGGGTTCGGGTGATAGTGGGGTACGTGACTGCCGTACCCCACCCCCGTTCCGAAGCCGCCGGACCCGCCAGGGCCGGACGTCTGAGTCTCGCCGTCGCCCTGCTGGGCGGCGCGCTCGGCGCCGCCGTGGCGTTGCTGGCCACCCGTCAGCAGTGGGCGGAGGGCACCGCGACCGTGGCCGGCGGCGCCTTCCCCCTGACCGCCAAGGGCAGTGACGTCACGGGCGTCCCCGCCGCCCTGGCCATAGTGGGCCTCGCCGCGCTCGTCGCCGTCTTCGCCGTCCGCAGGGCGGGCCGTCTCCTGGTCGCCGGGGTGCTCGCGCTCTCCGGCGCGGGAATCGCCGCCGCGGCGCTGTTCGGGGCGAGCGATTCGTCCGCGCTGGACGAGCAGGCGGCGAAGGCGTCCGGGGACACGTCGGCGACGGTCGCTTCCCTCTCGCACACCGCCTGGCCGTATGTCGCCGTGGTGGGGGGTGCGCTGATTCTCCTGGCCGGGTTGCTCGCTCTTCGGTACGGGCGGTTGTGGCCCGCGATGTCGGGGCGGTACGAGCGGGACGGGGCGCCTCGGGTACGGCGTAAGGCCGCTGTCGTGGACCCTGACCGGCCCGAGGACATCTGGAAGGCGCTTGACCGGGGAGAAGATCCAACGGGGGCGTGACGGTCGCGCGACCAGGTGACCCCCGGATACATCGCGGCCGGGCGTACGGAACAATGGCTCCTGAGCTTCCGGCTCGGACTCGTACCTCAGCACCTAGGAGCAAGCAATGGCGGGCAGCAGCCACGGTCACACCCCGGCCGCCTGGACCGGTGTCACTATCGCCTTCATCGGTTTCTGTGTCGCGGGCGCCTTCATGGTGATGGCCCAGCCGGCGGGCTTCTGGGCCGGTATGGCGATCGTGGTCATCGGCGGTGTCATCGGCTGGATCATGAGCGCCATGGGGATGGGCATGCCCAAGGACGCCCACAAGCCGCTCGCCACCTCGCGGCCCGAGTCGGCGGACGCCAAGAGCTGACACGCGCACCTCGTGAAGGGGCGGCCCGGCGAAACCGCCGGGGCCGCCCCTCACGCGTTCGACGGGAGGGCGGTGGACAATGGCGGACGTGAACGCCGAAACGCAGCGCGTGGTGCCCCGGACCGGCCTGGCGGGACGACTCGCCGTCCCGGGCGGGATCCTCGCGGCCGTCGCCGGGGCCTTCGCGTACGTGGGGAGCGTGGACCCCAACCAGCCCGGCCACTACCCCGTCTGCCCGCTCTACCGGATCACCGGCCTCTACTGCCCCGGCTGCGGCGGACTGCGCAGCGCGCACGCGTTCATCCACGGTGACTTCCTGGCCGCGCTCCAGGACAACGCGCCGGCCGTGCTGGGCTATCTGGGCTTCGCCGTGCTGTGGACCGTCTGGGTGGTCCGCGCGGCCCGCGGCCGGCCGCTGGAGCTCGGTCTGGGGCCGGTGCACCTGTGGACGGCGGGGACATTGCTGCTGGTCTTCACGGTTGTCCGGAACCTGCCCTTCGGTGGCTGGCTTCATCCTTGATCAACTGGCAAACGTCCAGGTAGTGGGACCGGCGTCAACCGGATGCGAGGGCTACGCCCTCCTGCGGATACCATCGCAGTGACCACTTGTTTTCTTCGGTCGCTGGAACTGTCAACCGTCTGGAAGGGGGCCGCTCGCGTGAGTGTGCTCGACGAGATCATCGACGGAGTCCGTGCCGACCTCGCGGAACGGCAGGCGCGCGTCAGCCTCGACGAGCTCAAGGAGCGCGCGGCGAAGGCTCCCGCGGCCAAGGACGGCGTGGCCGCACTGCGCGGCGACGGCGTCAAGGTCATCTGCGAGGTCAAGCGCTCCAGCCCCTCCAAGGGCGCGCTGGCCGCGATCGCCGACCCGGCGGGCCTCGCCGCCGACTACGAGGCGGGCGGCGCGGCCGTCATCTCCGTCCTCACCGAACAGCGCCGCTTCGGCGGTTCCCTGGCCGACCTGGAGGCCGTCCGCGCGCGCGTGGACATCCCGGTCCTGCGCAAGGACTTCATCGTCACGTCGTACCAGCTGTGGGAGGCCCGGGCCTACGGCGCCGACCTCGCGCTGCTCATCGTCGCGGCCCTGGAGCAGCCCGCCCTGGAGTCCCTGATCGAGCGCGCCGTGTCCATCGGGCTCACCCCGCTCGTCGAGGTCCACGACGAGGACGAGGTCGAGCGCGCGGTGGACGCCGGAGCGAAGATCATCGGCGTCAACGCGCGTAATCTCAAGACCCTTGAGGTCGACCGCGGCACGTTCGAGCGCATCGCCCCCGAGATCCCCGCCCACCTGGTCAAGGTCGCCGAGTCCGGCGTCCGCGGCCCGCACGACCTGATCGCCTACGCCAACGCCGGCGCCGACGCGGTCCTGGTGGGCGAGTCCCTGGTCACCGGCAAGGACCCGAAGACGGCGGTCGCGGACCTGGTGGCGGCGGGCGAGCACCCCGCACTGCGCCACGGGCGCGGATGATCACCCGCTAGGCTTGCCCGCGATGACTCCGACGACCTTCACGACGGCCACGGACCGGTACGCGCGCCTGGCGCGCGGCTGCCGCCCCCGTGGCTGCCGCGCGCCCGCACGCAGGGTGCATGGCCGTCGGGTCCGGTATGTGATCGGTGACGAACCTGGACAGGTGAACGGCCGTCGATGGCAGCGCGCCCTATAGGGGCGCGGGGAACTGCGCGACAAGCCACATACGGCCCGCAGCCAAGCAACAACCCCCCGCCCCACGGCGATCAGTGCTGTCCACAAACTCACCGTGAGGTTTCCGCATGCCCAGCGAGTTCTTCATCCCCGACCCCGAGGGTCAAGTCCCCAGCGCCGAGGGCTACTTCGGCGCGTTCGGCGGCAAGTTCATCCCGGAGGCCCTCGTCGCCGCCGTGGACGAGGTCGCCGTCGAGTACGACAAGGCCAAGCACGACCCCGAGTTCGCCCGCGAGCTCGACGACCTGCTCCTCAACTACACGGGCCGCCCGTCGGCGCTCACCGAGGTCCCCCGTTTCGCGGAGCACGCGGGCGGCGCCCGGGTCTTCCTCAAGCGGGAAGACCTCAACCACACCGGCTCCCACAAGATCAACAACGTGCTCGGCCAGGCCCTGCTCACCAAGCGCATGGGCAAGACCCGGGTGATCGCGGAGACCGGTGCCGGCCAGCACGGCGTCGCCACGGCCACCGCCTGCGCGCTCTTCGGCCTCGAGTGCACGATCTACATGGGCGAGATCGACACCCAGCGCCAGGCCCTCAACGTGGCCCGGATGCGCATGCTCGGCGCCGAGGTCATCGCCGTGAAGTCCGGCAGCCGCACGCTGAAGGACGCCATCAACGAGGCCTTCCGCGACTGGGTCGCCAACGTCGACCGCACCCACTACCTGTTCGGCACGGTCGCGGGACCGCACCCCTTCCCGGCCATGGTCCGCGACTTCCACCGGGTCATCGGCGTCGAGGCCCGCCGCCAGCTCCTGGAGCGAGCCGGCCGGCTGCCCGACGCGGCCATCGCCTGCGTCGGCGGCGGCTCGAACGCCATCGGCCTGTTCCACGCCTTCATCCCGGACACCGGGGTACGCCTCATCGGCTGCGAGCCCGCCGGGCACGGGGTGGAGACCGGCGAGCACGCGGCGACCCTCACCGCGGGCGAGCCCGGCATCCTGCACGGCTCCCGCTCCTACGTCCTCCAGGACGAGGAGGGCCAGATCACCGAGCCGTACTCCATCTCGGCCGGTCTGGACTACCCGGGCATCGGCCCCGAGCACTCCTACCTCAAGGACACCGGCCGCGGCGAGTACCGCGCGGTCACCGACGACGCGGCGATGCAGGCCCTGCGGCTGCTGTCGCGCACCGAGGGCATCATCCCGGCCATCGAGAGCGCCCACGCGCTGGCCGGCGCCCTGGAGGTCGGCAGGGAGCTCGGCAAGGACGGGCTGATCGTCGTCAACCTGTCCGGCCGCGGTGACAAGGACATGGACACGGCCGCACGCTACTTCGGCCTGTACGACACCGACGCCGCCGTCGCGGCGGACGAGGCCGGCACCGGCGCGGAGATCGAGGGGGACGCCAAGTGAGCGGGAACATCCAGCTGCTGTCCGACACCCTCGCCGCCGCCAAGGCCGAGGGCCGGTCCGCGCTCATCGCCTACCTCCCGGCCGGGTTCCCGACCGTGCACGGCGGCATCGAGGCGATCAAGGCCGCCTTCGAGGGCGGCGCGGACGTCGTCGAGGTCGGTCTGCCGCACAGCGACCCCGTCCTCGACGGCCCCGTCATCCAGACGGCCGACGACATCGCCCTGCGCGGCGGCGTCAAGATCGCGGACGTCATGCGCACGGTCAGGGAGACCTACGAGGCCACCGGGAAGCCGGTGCTCGTGATGACGTACTGGAACCCCATCGACCGTTACGGCGTCGAGCGCTTCACCGCCGAACTCGCCGAGGCGGGCGGCGCCGGCTGCATCCTGCCCGACCTGCCTGTGCAGGAGTCGGCGCTGTGGAGGGAGCACGCCGAGAAGCAGGGGCTCGCCACGGTCTTCGTGGTCGCGCCCAGCAGCAAGGACGCGCGGCTCGCCGAGATCACCGCGGCCGGCAGCGGATTCGTGTACGCCGCCTCGCTGATGGGCGTCACGGGCACGCGTGAGTCGGTCGGGGCGCAGGCCCAGGACCTGGTCGAGCGCACCCGCGCCGCCGGTGCCGGGGCCGCGCTGCCCGTCTGCGTCGGGCTCGGTGTCTCCAACGCGGAGCAGGCCGCCGAGGTGGCCGGCTTCGCCGACGGCGTGATCGTCGGCTCGGCCTTCGTGAAGCGGATGCTGGACGCACCGGACGACAAGGCCGGCATCGAGGGCGTCCGCGCTCTCGCGGGCGAGCTGGCGAAGGGCGTGCGCCGGCAGGCGTAGGCCGCGGTACGCCGTCAGGGCGTGACGGCACATCCGCTCACTCGAACGGGTGGACCTGGGGCCGGGGAGGCGCGGTGCGCCTCCCCGGTTCGTTCTGCGGGTGTGAGCGAGAAGAACCGTGAGGGAAAGCGCACCGCCCGAGAGCGGCTGGCGGAGGAGCGCGCGAAGCAGAAGTCCGCGGAGAAGCGGCGCCGGGTGCTGATCGTGGGCGCGAGTGTGGTGTGCGTCCTCGGTCTCGCGGCGGTGGTCGGCGTCGTCGCGGCCAACTCCGGCAAGGACAAGGACAGCAAATCGGGCCCGGTCGTGGTGCCCTCGGGGGCGAAGGGCCAGGACAGTCTCGCCATCCCGGTCGGCAAGGAAGGCGCCAGGTCGACGCTCGTCGTCTGGGAGGACTTCCGCTGCCCGGCCTGCAAGGCCTTCGAGGCGGCGTACCGCCCGACCGTCCACGAGCTCACCGGATCCGGGAAGCTCAAGGTCGAGTACCACCTGGCGACGATCATCGACGGCAACATGGGCGGCACCGGCTCCCGCAACGCGGCCAACGCCGCGGCCTGCGCCCAGGACGCCGGGAAGTTCCCGGGGTACCACGACGTGCTGTACGAGAACCAGCCCGACGAAACCAGCGACGACTACGCCGAGAACGAGAAGCTGCTCGACCTGGCGAAGAAGGTCGACGGCCTCGACACGCCCGCGTTCCGCACCTGTGTCGAGAAGGGCACCCACAACAGCTGGGTGGAGAAGTCCGCGGCCGCCTTCCGCAACGGCGGCTTCTCCGGCACCCCGACCGTGCTGCTCGACGGCAAGAACATCTACCAGGACCGCACGATGACCCCGGCGAAGCTGAAACAGCAGGTGGAGGCCGCCAACAAGGGGTGACGGGAGGTAAGGCGGCGGCCGCCTTCTCTCACCCGCCTGTTATGGACCCGTTGCCGGGCCGCCTGCCGTGGGCCCGGCCCGGCAGGGTAGCGTCGACCCTGCCATGGAACTTGCCTACATTCCCAGCCCGGCGCACGGGGTGTACCACCTCGGTCTCATCCCGCTGCGTGGCTACGCGTTCTGCATCATCATCGGCGTCTTCGTTGCCGTCTGGCTCGGCAACAAGCGCTGGATCGCCCGCGGCGGACGGGTCGGCACGGTGGCCGACATCGCGGTCTGGGCCGTGCCGTTCGGACTGCTCGGCGGCCGCCTCTACCACGTGATCACGGACTACGAGCTGTACTTCAGCGAGGGCCGTGACTGGGTGGACGCCTTCAAGGTCTGGGAAGGCGGCCTCGGCATCTGGGGCGCGATCGCGCTCGGTGCGGTGGGCGCGTGGATCGGCTGCCGCCGCCGGGGCATCCCGCTGCCCGCCTGGGCCGACGCCCTCGCCCCCGGTATCGCCCTCGCGCAGGCCATCGGCCGCTGGGGCAACTGGTTCAACCAGGAGCTGTACGGCAAGCCGACCGACCTGCCGTGGGCCCTGCACATCACGTCCTCCACGGACGGCCGGGTACCGGGCTACTACCACCCGACCTTCCTCTACGAGTCGCTGTGGTGCATCGGTGTCGCGCTGCTCGTCATCTGGGCCGACCGCCGCTTCACGCTTGGACACGGACGGGCGTTCGCGCTGTACGTCGCCGCGTACTGCACGGGGCGCGGCTGGATCGAGTACATGCGCATCGACGACGCCCACCACATCCTCGGGGTCCGGCTCAACGTCTGGACCGCGATCATCGTGTTCCTGCTCGCGGTGACGTACTTCGTGCTGTCGGCGAAGAAGCGGCCCGGCCGCGAGGAAACCGTCGAGCCGGGTGCCACCGACGACGAGACCGAGCCCGGCGGTGACACCGAGCCCGGCGACGCTGCCGCGAGCGACGAGAAGGCCGACGGCGACGAGAAGGCCGACGGCGACGAGAAGGCCGAGGCAGACACCACCGAGGTGGCCGACGAGGCCGGGTCGGCGAAGAAGAGCTGACGGTCGGTCGTACGTCGCCGAGGGCGCCCCGAGTGGTCGGGGCGCCCTCGGCGTATGTCAGGCGCGGTCGGCGAGGGAGAGGGTGCGGTGGGCCTGGGTCACCACCGCCGCGTCGATGAACGTACCGTCCGCGAGGGCCTGGGCCCCCTGGTGGGCCTCCGCCGCTTTGATGATCGTTTCCGCCTGCTCGATCTCCTCCTGCGTGGGGAGGAACGCGCGCTCGATCACCGGGAGTTGCCGGGGATGGACGGCTGCCCGGCCCAGGAAGCCCAGGGCACGGCCATGGGCGCAGGACGTCCTCAGGCCCTCCAGGTCCCGGATGTCGGGGTGGACCGACTGGGACGGGGGAGGAAGGGTCGCCGCTCTCGCCGCCACGACCACTCGGGAGCGGGACCAGTCCAGACCCCCGTCGTGTCGGACGCCCAGGTCGGCTCGTAGGTCCGCCTCGCCGAGGGCGATGCCCCGCAGGTTCGGGTGGGCGGTGGCGATGGCGTAGGCACGCTCGATGCCCAGGGCTGATTCCAGGAGGGCGTACAGGGGTGGGGCGCCGCCTCCTTCGGTCCGGGCCGTCCTGCGCGCGACGCGGGTGATCTGGGCGGGGGAGGTGACCTTGGGCAGGCGCAGACCGCAGACGCCCGGGAGCGGGGCGAGCGCTGCCAGGTCCGCTGCCGCCAGGGGCCCGTCGAGGGCGTTCACCCGGACGTGGACCGGGACCGGCTGGGGGTCGCTGAGACGTTCGGCGGTCGCCTCGCGGGCGTACCGCTTGCGGTCGGGGGCGACCGCGTCCTCCAGGTCGACGACCACGACGTCGGCGCCGGCCGCGAGGGCCTTGGTGACGGTCTCCGGGCGGTCGCCGGGGACGTAGAGCCAGGTCAGTGGGTACGGTCTCACAGGGCGCCCTCCGTGCGCAGGGCCGTCAACTCGGCCTCGGTCAGGCCCAGTTCCCGCAGGATCTCGTCCGTGTCAGCGCCGTGCGGGCGGCCCGCCCAGCGGATCGCGCCCGGGGTCGAGGAGAGCCGGAAGAGGACGTTCTGCATGCGCAGGGGGCCGAGTTCCGGATCGTCGACGGTGGTGACGGTGTCGAGCGCCTGGTACTGCGGGTCGGCCAGCACGTCCCGGACGTCCTGGATCGGGGCGACCGCGGCCTCCGCCTTCTCGAAGGCCGCGAGGACGTCGGCGCGGCTGCGCCGGGCGATCCAGGAGCCGACCGCAGCGTCGAGGACGTCGGCGTGGGCGGCCCGCTCGGCGCCCGTCGCGAACCACGGCTCGTCGATCAGTTCCGGGCGGCCCACCAGGTGCATCACGCGTTCCGCGATCGACTGGGCCGAGGTGGAGACGGCGACCCAGGTGCCGTCGGCGGTGCGGTAGGTGTTGCGCGGGGCGTTGTTGGCGGAGCGGTTGCCGGTGCGCTCCTGGACGTGACCGAGCTGGTCGTACCAGGTCGGCTGGGGGCCGAGGACCGTCAGGATCGGCTCGATGAGCGCCATGTCGACGACCTGGCCCTCGCCCGTGCGGTCCCGGGCCGCGAGCGCCGTCATCACCGCGTACGCCGTGGCCAGGCCCGCGATGGAGTCGGCCAGGCCGAAGGGCGGCAGGACCGGGGGCGCGTCCGGCTCGCCGGTGATCGCCGCGAAGCCGCTCATCGCCTCGGCGAGGGTGCCGAAGCCGGGGCGGTGGGCGTAGGGGCCGAACTGGCCGAAGCCCGTGACGCGGGTGAGGACCAGGCGGGGGTTGACGGCGGACAGCTCGGGCCAGCCGAGGTCCCACTTCTCCAGGGTGCCGGGGCGGAAGTTCTCGATGACCACGTCCGCGGAGGCGGCCAGCTTGAGGAAGGTGGTCCGGCCGCCCGGCTTGGACAGGTCCAGGGTGATCGTGCGCTTGTTGCGGCCCAGGACCTTCCACCACAGGCCGATGCCGTCCTTCGAGGGGCCGTGGCCGCGGGAGGGGTCCGGTTTGGTGGGGTGCTCGATCTTGACGACCTCCGCGCCGAAGTCGCCGAGCAGGGTGGCGGCGAGCGGGCCGGCGAAGAGGGTGGCCGTGTCGAGCACGCGCAGGCCTTGGAGGGGGGTCTCGGTCATGACGGGTACCGGGCCTCGATCTCGGAGCGGTAGGGCATGGACGCCGAGGCGCCTTCCCGCTGGACGGACAGCGCTGCCGCCGCGGCGGCCCAGGTCATCGCCTCCCGGATCGGCCGTTCCTCACCGAGGGCTACGGCGAGAGCGCCCACGTAGGTGTCGCCCGCACCCGTGGAGTCCACCGCGGTGACCCGCGGGGCGGGGACGGCGAGGGGTTCGGCGTCCCGGGTCAGATACACGCTGCCCGCCGCGCCCAGGGTGATCACCACGCGCGGGACCCGGTCGAGGAGGGCGGCGCCCGCGGCGAACGGGTCGGCGAGGCCGGTGAGGGTGGCCGCCTCGTGCTCGTTGGGGACCAACAGGTCGGTGGCGGCGAGGAGTTCGGGCGGCAGGGGCTGGACCGGGGCGGGGGTGAGGATCGTACGGACACCGTGGGCGCGGGCCGTCCGCGCGCCCGCGAGGACCGCTGCCAGGGGGATCTCCAGCTGGAGGAGCAGGGCGTCGGCGGAGGCGATCAGGCCCTCGTCGCCGGGGACGAGGCGGTCGACGGTGCCGTTCGCGCCGGGGATGACGACGATCGCGTTGCCGCCCTCGTCGTCCACGACGATGTGCGCGGTGCCGGAAGGGCCCTCGACGGTGCGCAGGTGGTCGGTGGTGACGCCGGAGTGTTCGAGGGTGGAGCGCAGGCGGGTGCCGAAGCCGTCGTCGCCGACCGCGCCGATCATCGAGACGGTGGCACCCGAGCGGGCCGCGGCGATCGCCTGGTTGGCGCCCTTGCCACCGGGGATCGTACGGAAGTCCCTGCCGGTGACGGTCTCTCCGCGCCGGGGTGCCTGTTCGACGTAGACGACCAGGTCCATGTTCGTGCTGCCGAGCACGGCGATGTGGGTCATGGGCGAGCAGCCTCCCGGTGGGTGAGGTGGGCCAGGGTGTCGAAGCCGGTGCCGTTGAAGTCGGCGACGGAGGTGGCCAGGCGGTTCTTCAGGGGGGTGGTCCAGCGGTCGGGGAGGTTTTCCGGGGCGCCGGAGAGGAGGCCGGCGATGCTTCCCGCTGTCGCGCCGTTGGAGTCGGTGTCCCAACCGCCGCTGACCGCCCTGCAGAGGGAGCCGGTGAAGTCGCCGTTCGCGTGGGTGAGGGCGGCGGCGATCAGCGCCGTGTTGGGGATGGCGTGGACCCAGTGGTGGGTCGCGCCGTGGGTGGCGTGGAGTTCGTCCACGACCGTGTCGAAGTCGCCGTGCTGTTCGGCCAGTCGGACGGCGTGCACGATGGCCCTGGTGAGGCGGGAGTTCGGGGGGATCACGCTGAGCCCGGTGCGCAGGCAGGTGTGGATGTCGGGGGTCGCCGCCGCCTGGGCGATCACGGCGGCCGTGAACATCGCCGCGTAGACGCCGTTTGCGGTGTGGGTGAGGGTGGCGTCCCGGTGGGCCTGTTCGGCCGCGGCCGCCGGGTCGCCGGGGTTGGTCCAGCCGTGGACGTCCGCGCGGATCAGGGCGCCGATCCATTCGCGGAAGGGGTTGCGGTGGCGGGCCGTTCTGGGGGGTTCCAGTCCCTGGAGGAGGTTGCGGTAGGCGATGCGTTCGGCGGTGAAGGTGCGGCCGGCGGGAAGCTCGTCGAGCCAGAGCTTCGCCACGTCCGCGGTGGTGAAGCGCTTGCCGTGGCGTTGGAGCAACAGCAGGTTCAGCAAGGGGTAGTTGAGGTCGTCGTCCTCGGGCATGCCGTCGATGTTCTCGGCGAGGGAGGTCGCCGCGGAGCGGCGGTTCCAGGGGTGGGCGGCGAGGAGTTCGCCGGGGACGCCCTTGGCCGTGAAGTAGGTGCTCAGAGGCCAGTTGCCGGTGGACCGGGCGAGTGCGCGGATGGCTTCGAGGGGGAGCTTCTCCACGGGCTTGCCCAGCAGACAGCCCACGGCCCGGCCCAGCCAGGCCGCCTCCAGACGGGCCTCGGTGAGGGGGGCCGTGGAGGCGGGCGCCGGCCATGTACGGCAGCGGGCCTTGATCCTCGCGAGGTCGGTGGGCTCGTCGTCGGCCCACGCGCTCGGCAGATCCGCCAGTTCGTCCAGCAGGTCCTCCGCGAGCTGCCGCAGATACCGGGACGCGGGCTCCGCCGAGGCGCCCGCTCGGGTCGGCGCCGGTCCGCCTCCCGCCGCTCGCCATCTCGCCGCGATCGCCGACGGCTCCCTGCCGTCCTGGGCCGCCTGGCGGAGCTCGTGGCCGAGCAGGTCCTCCGGTTGCACCCAGGTCAGTCGGAGCATCTCGGGCCTCCGAGTTCCGCGAAGGCCGCCTCGTGGGCCCTGCGGCGGGCCACGTCCTTCTCGAAGATCCCACGGGTCACGGCGGTCAGCGTCGTCGCCGGTTCCCACAGGTCCAGACGGCTCGCCTCCGAGACCGTCTTCGACCAGTCGTCCGGGACCGGGAAGCCCAGAGCGCCCGACAGGGCGCCCGCCATCGTGGCGATCGAGTCGCAGTCCCTGCCGTAGTTCACCGCGCCGAGAACGGCCTGCCGGTAGTCGCCCGCGGCCACCACCAACATCGCGAGGGCGACGGGAAGTTCCTCGATCGCGTGGAGGCGGGAGGGGCGGCGGGCGCCGAGGGAGGGGGCGCGGTAGTCGGGGCCGACCGTGTCGTAGGGAGCCACGGCGTCCCGCAGGGGTCGTAGGGCCGACTCGAAGTCCGTGTAGTGGGCGGCCACTTCGCAGACCTGCTCGATCGCCGTACGGGTGCCGTCCTTCGCCAGCGACAGGCAGGCCGTCACCACGGAGTCCGGTGTCGCTCCCGGTGCGGCCGCCGCCGCGACCGCCGCCGCGAAGACTCCCGCCGCCTCCCGGCCGTACGACGACTGGTGGGCGCCCGCGATGTCCAGGGCCTCGGCGTAGGCGGCCCGCGGGTCGGCCGCGTTGACCAGGCCGACCGGGGCCATGTACATCGCCGCGCCACAGTTGACGATGTTGCCCACGCCTGCCTCGCGGGGGTCGATGTGGCCGTAGTGGAGGCGCGTGACCAGCCACTTCTCCGCGAGGAAGAGGCGCTGCAGGGGGAGGGCCTCGGCCTCAAGCTCCGGGATCCAGCGCGGGTTCGTCATCAGGTCGGGGACCAGGTGGTCGGCGATCGCGTAGGCGTCGAGGTGGTCCTGGACCCGGTCGTAGACGCGGATCAGCGCGTGGGTCATCAAGGTGTCGTCGGTGACGTGGCCGTCGCCCTTGTGGTACGGGGCGATGGGGCGGGCGGTGCGCCAGGCGTCGCCGTTCCAGGGGCCGACGACGCCGTGCACGCGACCGGCGTGGCGTTCGAGGATCTGGTCGGGGGAGTAGCCCTCGACGGGCCCGCCGAGGGCGTCGCCCACCGCCGCGCCCACGAGGGCTCCGGCGATCCGGTCCTCAAGGCTGCTTTCTGTGTTTTTGGGCGTCATGCCCGGAATCATCCTCCTGGGAGGGGCGGTTGCGCGGCTTCCAGGAGTTCGGCGAGTTCCACGAGGTCCGTGCCGGTGAGACGGGGGAGGGCGCAGCCGGAGAGGGTGCGGCAGGTGTCCCGCCAGGTGGCGGGGATCGCGCCGGCCCCGCCGAGTGCGCCGGTCAGGGCGCCCACCAGGGCCGGGGCCGAGTCGGCGACCCGGGAGAGACAGGCTGCCGCGGGGATGGCCTCGGCGATGCGGCCCTGGGCCGCGGTGGCCAGGGCGAGGGCCACGGGGACGGTTTCGGCGGCCGCGATGCCGTAGCTGTAGACGTGGTCGACGATCTCGTGTTCCAGGGCGGGGATCAGGGCGAAGGCGCGGCCGGCGGTCCGGGCGAGGCGCAGGGCGTGGCGGGCGTTGCGGCCGATCTCCGTCTCCTCGGGGAGCTCGGTGAGGGCCGCTGCCACACAGGCTTCGACGGGGGCGCCGGTCAGGGCCAGGGAGAGGGCCGCGGCCATCGCCCTCGCTCCGTGCACCCCGTCTCCGTCCTGGGTGTAGCGGGCGTCGAACTCGGCGAGGTCGGCGGCGAGTCGGGGGTCGCCGGGGTGGGCGACCGCGAGGACGCAGGCCCTGACGCAGGCCGCGTCGTCGAAGTAGTGGGGATTGTCGTGGCCGGTGGCGGGTGGGCGCAGGCCGGTGGCGAGGTTGCCGAGGCCTGCGCGTACGGAGATGCGGGCGCGGAGGGGGATTTCCGCGGACTCGATCTCCGGGGCCTTGTCCGCCGCGGCGGACACTTCGGCGGCGAGGGCGTTCCAGGCGAGGTCGATGGCGGCTCTCGTACGGCGCTCTCTCGTCAGGTCGCCCAGGGCGGTGTCGTCGCCTGCTCTGAGGAGGGCTTCCGCGGTGAAGGCCGCCCATTCGGCGTCGTCTGAGGGGCCGAGGCGGAGGGGCTCGGGGGGTTGGTTCAGGGCGATGGGGACGGGGAGGGTGGTGGTGGCGTTCTGTTCGGCGAAGGTGTCCAGTTCGCGGGTGAGGCGGCGGGTCCAGTCGGGCATGCGGGCGGCTCTGTGGCGGGCGGCGGGCCAGCCGGCGGCGTCGCCTGCGGCCAGGCCCAGGAGGAGGCCTGTGACTCTCTGGCCGGCCTCGGCTTTGCCTTCGGCCTTTGTGTTCCCACCCGCACCACCCGTGCAGCTTTCGTGGTCGGGTGCCGGTGGCCCCTGTGGCACGTTCCCGCCGTCGGCGGCCGCGGGAGCGTTCGGCTTCGTCGTGGATGCGGGCTCGGCAGAACCCGACGTGTTCGTCGAGCCCTCGCCCCACGGCCCCGGCGGCCTCACCGGTCCGTCCCCGGGTCGGTGCCCGCCGCCAGGGTGAAGGCGTCCGGGTCGGGCGGGGGCCACTCCTGGGCCAGGCCGGTCGTGGCCCACTTGCCGTCCTCGCCCGCCACCAGCAACTCCGCCACGTCCAGCACGTGATGGCCTGCCATGGAGGGCAGGCAGCTGCCTTTCGCCGGGCCGATCGCCGCGGCCCACTCGGCCGGGATCGCCGACGCGCCCCTGGTCGCGCCGGCCAGCGCACCCGCCACCGCCGCCGTCGTGTCCGCGTCTCTGCCCATGTTCACCGCCGTGAGGACCGCCTCGCGGAAGTCTCCGTCCGCCGCCGCGTACGCGCCGAAGGCCAGGGCCACCGCCTCCGGGGCCAGGTCGGTCCACGGATAGCCGCCGATGACGACGGAGGAGCGGACCGCGCGCTCGCCCCGGTGGGCCACTGCCACGGCGCGGCGCAGCGAGCGGGCCGTCCAGCTGTCGTCCGGGATCACCGCCAGCGCGGAGGCGACGACGGCGATCGTCGGGGCACCGGCCATCGCCGCGGCCACTCCCGCCGCGACCGCCTGGCCGCCGTAGATGCCCTCGCCGTCGTGGCTCACCGAGCCGTCGACGGCCACCAGGCGGGCCGCCTCCGCGGGGCGGCCCGCCGCGAAGACGCCGAAGGGGGCCGCCCGCATGGCCAGGCCGTCGCTCCAGGCGTGGCGGTGCTGGGCCGAGATGGGGGCCGCAAGGCCGCGGCGGAGGTTCTCCAGCGTGCCGCGCTCGCTGAAGCCGGCGCCCCGGAACGGGCCCTCGTCGCGGTCCGCGATCCACTCGTGCCAGGCCGCCTCCACATGGGCGGGGGTGAGGGCCGAGCCGTGGCGGGCGAGGAGCAGACCCGAGAAGATCGCGTACTCCGTGTCGTCCGTGCCGGCCGGCTCGTCCTCCACGTAGCCCTCGATACGGCCCCAGCGGGCGCGGATCTGCGACGGCTTCATGTTCTCGGCGGGGGCTCCCAGGGCGTCCCCGACCGCCAGGCCCAGCAGGGCGCCGCGGGCCCGCTCGCGGAGTTCGGCGGTGTCCTGGGGCGCCGGGACCGAGGAAACGCGGGCGATCGATGTCATACGCGGCCTCTCCACAACAGGGAGCAGAGGAGGTTCGCGCGGAACGCGGAACCTTTTGCCGCATATGTCCCACCATCGGCGGTTGACCTCAGCCTCCCTTGCGCCAACGTCACCCGGTCGACATCTGAGCGGGGCCATGATCGTCTGCGCATTCGAAGGTAAAGCCGCAGGTTAGCCCAGCCTTTCCTTGCTGGCGGACGGGAATGACCCGTCGTACTGTGTGCGTTATTAAGAATTAGAACGTGTCCAAAGTTAGCTTTGGCTTGGCTTCCCTGGGGGACCGGAATGGCCGTCATCGACATCGAAGCGCCCCTGCACGAGGCGCACCGCGACAACCACACGCACCGCGACGTGAACGGTGGCTGGCTCAGGCCCGCCGTCTTCGGGGCGATGGACGGGCTGGTCTCCAACCTCGCCCTGATGACCGGTGTCGCCGGTGGGGCCGTCGGCCAGAACACCATCGTGCTGACCGGACTCGCCGGGCTCGCCGCCGGCGCCTTCTCCATGGCCGCCGGCGAGTACACCTCCGTCGCCTCCCAGCGCGAGCTCGTCGAGGCCGAACTGGACGTGGAGCGCCGGGAGCTGCGCAAGCACCCCCAGGACGAGGAGGCCGAGCTCGCCGCCCTGTACGAGGGGCGCGGGGTCGAGCCCGAGCTGGCCAGGGAAGTTGCGCGGCAGCTGTCGAAGGACCCCGAGCAGGCCCTTGAGATCCATGCTCGTGAGGAACTGGGGATCGATCCGGGCGATCTGCCCTCGCCGCTGGTCGCCGCCGTGTCCAGCTTCGGATCCTTCGCCCTGGGTGCCCTGCTCCCCGTACTGCCGTATCTGCTCGGCGCGACCGTGCTGTGGCCCGCCCTCCTGCTCGCGCTGGTCGGGCTGTTCGCGTGCGGTGCCGTCGTGGCCCGGGTGACCGCGCGGACCTGGTGGTACAGCGGGCTCCGGCAGCTCGTCCTGGGAGGCGCGGCGGCCGGTGTGACGTACGCCCTGGGCAGTTTCTTCGGAACGGCCGTAGGATAGATCGGCTGCTACTTATGCGTTGGGCCGCATAAGTAGCCGTTACTCGCTGGTTTCGAATGCTTAACCACTGGGCATGAGCCGTAAGCGCTGCGGGCAATGACGCTTGCGGTGCGCTCGCGGGGTCGGCGACGACGCCTTCGCCGCCCCCTGGACCGATGGACGACGATCTGACCGATCAGTCCGGCTCGGTCCCCACATACTTCAAGCCACGTGTGCGACACCCCCCTCGCACCGCGTGGCGTCCGCATGCTGGAACGGAGTATCCGGTTCCCGAGATCCGTCCCATCATGTAACCTGCACGAAATTTTGCACTTACGCAGAGGGCCAACGTCGTCCCTCGGCAAGCTGAATATGCCAATTGACGACGACGGGAGAGCCGATGCGTACGCCGCGCCAGCCGTCCCAGCACTCCACGAGTGGCCAGAAGTGGTCGTTCATGGATGCTCGCCCTGCTGCGCAGGGTATGTACGACCCCCGCAACGAGCGCGACGCCTGTGGCGTCGGCTTCGTGGCCACCCTCACCGGCGAGGCGAGCCATGCGCTGGTCGAGCAGGCGCTCACGGTTCTGCGCAACCTGGAGCACCGCGGTGCCACCGGCGCCGAGCCCGACTCGGGCGACGGCGCGGGCATCCTGTCCCAGGTTCCGGACGCCTTCTTCCGTGAGGTCGCCGGCTTCGAGCTGCCCGCGGCCGGTGGATACGCGGTCGGTACCGCCTTCCTCCCGGAGGACGGCATCGAGGACGCCGTCTCGAAGATCGAGACGATCGCCGTCGAGGAGGGCCTCACCGTCCTCGGCTGGCGCGAGGTCCCGGTCGCCCCCGAGCTGCTCGGCGCCACCGCCCGCTCGACGATGCCCGCCTTCCGCCAGGTCTTCGTGACCGACGGCGCTTCGGAGGGCATCGACCTGGACCGCAAGGCCTTTGTGCTGCGCAAGCGCGCCGAGCGCGAGGTCGACGTCTACTTCCCCTCGCTGTCCGCGCGAACCATCGTCTACAAGGGCATGCTGACCACCGGTCAGCTGGAGCCCTTCTTCCCGGACCTGTCCGACCGCCGCTTCGCCTCCGCGATCGCGCTCGTGCACTCCCGGTTCTCCACGAACACCTTCCCGTCGTGGCCGCTCGCGCACCCGTACCGCTTCGTCGCGCACAACGGTGAGATCAACACCGTCAAGGGCAACCGCAACTGGATGGCGGCCCGCGAGTCGCAGCTGGTCTCCGACCTGTTCGGCAACGACAGCAAGGCCCTTGAGCGGGTCTTCCCGATCTGTACGCCGGACGCCTCCGACTCGGCGTCCTTCGACGAGGTCCTCGAACTCCTGCACCTGGGCGGCCGTTCGCTGCCGCACTCCGTGCTGATGATGATCCCGGAGGCGTGGGAGAACCACGACTCCATGGAGTCGGCCCGCCGCGCCTTCTACCAGTTCCACTCCAACCTGATGGAGCCCTGGGACGGTCCGGCCTGTGTCACCTTCACCGACGGCAAGCAGGTCGGCGCGGTCCTGGACCGCAACGGCCTTCGCCCCGGCCGCTACTGGGTCACCGACGACGGCCTCGTCGTCCTCGGCTCCGAGGTCGGCGTCCTCGACATCGACCCCGCCAAGGTCGTCCGCAAGGGCCGCCTGCAGCCCGGCCGGATGTTCCTCGTCGACACCGTCGAGCACCGCATCATCGAGGACGACGAGATCAAGGCCGGCCTCGCCGCCGAGCAGCCCTACGCGGAGTGGGTGGAGGCCGGAGAGATCGAGCTCGGCGACCTGCCCGAGCGTGAGCACATCGTGCACACCCACGCCTCGGTCACCCGCCGCCAGCAGACCTTCGGCTACACCGAGGAAGAGCTGCGCGTCCTCCTCGCGCCGATGGCCAAGGCCGGTGCCGAGCCGATCGGTTCGATGGGCACCGACTCGCCGATCGCCGCACTGAGCGAGCGTCCGCGTCTGCTCTTCGACTACTTCACCCAGCTGTTCGCGCAGGTCACCAACCCGCCGCTGGACGCGATCCGCGAGGAGCTCGTCACCTCGCTGCGCTCGGCCCTCGGCCCGCAGGGCAACCTGCTCGACCCGAGCGCCGCCTCCTGCCGTTCCGTCGTGCTGCCCTTCCCGGTGATCGACAACGACGAGCTGGCCAAGCTCATCCACATCAACGCCGACGGCGACATGCCCGGCTTCAAGGCCGCGACCCTGTCCGGTCTGTACCGGGTCTCCGGCGGCGGCGACTCCCTCGCCGCGCGCATCGAGGAGATCTGCGCCGAGGCCGACGCCGCCATCGCCAACGGCGCCCGGCTGATCGTCCTGTCCGACCGCCACTCGGACGCCGAGCACGCGCCGATCCCGTCGCTGCTGCTCACCGCGGCCGTCCACCACCACCTCATCCGCACCAAGCAGCGCACCCAGGTGGGCCTGCTGGTCGAGGCCGGTGACGTCCGCGAGGTCCACCACGTCGCCCTGCTGATCGGCTTCGGCGCCGCGGCCGTGAACCCGTACCTCGCCATGGAGTCCGTCGAGGACCTGGTCCGCGCGGGCACCTTCCTGTCGGACATCGAGGCCGAGCAGGCCATCCGCAACCTGATCTACGCCCTCGGCAAGGGCGTCCTCAAGGTCATGTCGAAGATGGGCATCTCGACCGTCGCCTCCTACCGCGGCGCCCAGGTCTTCGAGGCCGTCGGTCTCGAAGAGGGCTTCGTCCAGAAGTACTTCAGCGGTACGGCCTCCAAGATCGGCGGCGTCGGCATCGACGTCATCGCCAAGGAGGTCGCCGCCCGGCACGCCAAGGCGTACCCGGCGAGCGGCATCGCGCCGGCCCACCGTGCCCTGGAGATAGGCGGCGAGTACCAGTGGCGCCGCGAGGGCGAGCCGCACCTGTTCGACCCGGAGACGGTCTTCCGCCTCCAGCACTCGACGCGCGCGAACCGCTACGACATCTTCAAGAAGTACACGGACCGCGTGAACGAGCAGTCCGAGCGCCTGATGACGCTCCGCGGCCTGTTCGGCTTCAAGTCGGACCGTCAGCCGATCTCCGTCGACGAGGTCGAGCCCGTCTCCGAGATCGTCAAGCGCTTCTCCACCGGCGCCATGTCGTACGGCTCCATCTCCAAGGAGGCGCACGAGACCCTCGCCATCGCCATGAACCAGCTGGGCGGCAAGTCCAACACCGGTGAGGGCGGCGAGGACGCGGACCGGCTGTACGACCCGGCACGGCGTTCGTCGATCAAGCAGGTCGCCTCCGGCCGCTTCGGCGTGACCTCCGAGTACCTGGTCAACGCGGACGACATCCAGATCAAGATGGCCCAGGGTGCCAAGCCCGGCGAGGGCGGCCAGCTGCCCGGCCACAAGGTGTACCCGTGGGTCGCCAAGACCCGGCACTCCACCCCGGGTGTCGGTCTGATCTCCCCGCCGCCGCACCACGACATCTACTCGATCGAGGACCTGGCCCAGCTGATCCACGACCTGAAGAACGCGAACCCGCAGGCGCGGATTCACGTGAAGCTGGTCTCCGAGGTCGGCGTCGGCACGGTCGCGGCGGGTGTGTCCAAGGCGCACGCGGACGTCGTGCTCATCTCGGGTCACGACGGTGGTACGGGTGCCTCCCCGCTCACCTCGCTGAAGCACGCGGGCGGCCCCTGGGAGCTCGGTCTCGCCGAGACCCAGCAGACCCTGCTGCTCAACGGCCTGCGCGACCGGATCGTCGTCCAGACCGACGGTCAGCTCAAGACCGGCCGTGACGTCGTCATCGCCGCGCTGCTCGGCGCCGAGGAGTTCGGTTTCGCGACCGCGCCGCTCGTCGTCTCCGGCTGCGTCATGATGCGCGTCTGCCACCTGGACACCTGCCCGGTCGGCATCGCCACCCAGAACCCGGTGCTCCGCGACCGGTTCACGGGCAAGGCCGAGTACGTCGTCAACTTCTTCAAGTTCATCGCCGAAGAAGTCCGCGAGATCCTCGCCGAGCTGGGCTTCCGCTCCATCGAGGAGGCCGTCGGCCACGCCGAGACGCTCGACGTCGAGCGGGCCGTCAACCACTGGAAGGCGCAGGGCCTGGACCTGTCCCCGCTCTTCTACGTGCCCGAGCTGCCCGAGGGCACCCCGCTGCACCAGGTCATCGAGCAGGACCACGGTCTGGAGAAGGCGCTCGACAACGAGCTCATCAAGCTCGCCGCCGACGCCCTGGCCGCCGACTCGGCGACCGACGCCCAGCCGGTGCGCGCCCAGGTCGCGATCCGCAACATCAACCGCACGGTCGGCACCATGCTCGGCCACGAGGTGACGAAGAAGTTCGGTGGCGCGGGCCTGCCCGACGACACCATCGACATCACCTTCACGGGCTCGGCAGGACAGTCCTTCGGCGCCTTCCTGCCGCGCGGTGTCACGCTGCGCCTGGAGGGCGACGCCAACGACTACGTCGGCAAGGGCCTCTCCGGCGGCCGGGTGATCGTCCGTCCCGACCGGGGCGCCGACCACCTCGCCGAGTTCTCCACGATCGCCGGCAACACCATCGCCTACGGCGCGACCGGCGGCGAGCTGTTCCTGCGCGGTCGTACCGGTGAGCGGTTCTGTGTCCGCAACTCCGGCGCGCTGGTCGTCTCCGAGGGCGTGGGCGACCACGGCTGCGAGTACATGACCGGCGGTCACGCGGTGGTCCTCGGCGAGACCGGGCGCAACTTCGCGGCCGGCATGTCCGGCGGTGTCGCCTACGTGATCGATCTCGACCCGGACAACGTCAATGTCGGCAACGTGAACGCCGTAGAGGCCCTGGACGACGCCGACAAGCAGTGGCTGCACGACGTGGTGCGCCGTCACCAGGAGGAGACCGCCTCTACGGTCGCCGAGAAGCTGCTCGCCGAGTGGGACTCCGCGGTCGAACGCTTCAGCAAGATCATCCCCAGTACGTACAAGGCAGTGCTCGCCGCCAAGGACGCCGCCGAGCAGGCGGGACTCTCCGAGTCCGAGATCACCGAGAAGATGATGGAGGCGGCGATCAATGGCTGACCCGAAGGGCTTCCTGAACCACGGGCGCGAGGTCGCCAAGTCCCGCCCGGTCGACGTACGCCTGAAGGACTGGAACGAGGTCTACGTCCCCGGCTCCCTGCTGCCGATCATCAGCAAGCAGGCCAGCCGCTGCATGGACTGCGGCATCCCGTTCTGTCACAACGGCTGTCCGCTCGGGAACCTCATCCCCGAGTGGAACGACTTCGCCTACCGCGAGGACTGGTCCGCCGCCTCCGAGCGGCTGCACGCGACCAACAACTTCCCGGAGTTCACCGGTCGTCTGTGCCCCGCTCCCTGTGAGTCGGCGTGTGTGCTCGGCATCAACCAGCCGCCGGTCACCATCAAGAACGTCGAGGTCTCGATCATCGACAAGGCGTGGGACAGCGGTGACGTCGAGCCGCAGGCCCCCGAGCGCCTGTCCGGCAAGACCGTCGCGGTGATCGGGTCCGGCCCCGCCGGTCTCGCCGCCGCGCAGCAGCTCACGCGGGCCGGTCACACCGTCGCCGTCTACGAGCGCGCGGACCGCGTCGGAGGCCTCCTGCGGTACGGCATCCCCGAGTTCAAGATGGAGAAGCGGCACATCAACCGGCGCATCGAGCAGATGCGCGCGGAGGGCACCCGCTTCCGCACCGGCATCGAGATCGGCCGCGACCTCAGGGCCACCGACCTCAAGAAGCGCTACGACGCGATCGTCATTGCCGCCGGTGCCACGACCGCCCGTGACCTGCCGGTCCCCGGCCGCGAGCTCAAGGGCATCCACCAGGCGATGGAGTACCTGCCGCTGGCCAACAAGGTGCAGGAGGGCGACTTCGTGGCGCCCCCCATCACCGCCGAGGGCAAGCACGTCATCGTCATCGGCGGCGGCGACACCGGCGCCGACTGCGTGGGCACCGCCCACCGCCAGGGCGCGGCCTCGGTCACCCAGCTGGAGATCATGCCGAGGCCCGGCGAGGACCGTGCCCCGCACCAGCCGTGGCCGACCTTCCCGATGCTCTACAAGGTCACCTCCGCGCACGAGGAGGGCGGCGAGCGGGTCTACTCCGTCTCGACGACCCACTTCGAGGGCGACGAGGACGGCAACGTCCAGTGGCTGCACCTCAGCGAGGTCGAGTTCATCGACGGCAAGCTGACCCCGAAGCCGGGCACGGAGCGCAAGATCCCCGCCCAGCTGGTCACCCTCGCGATGGGCTTCACCGGCACCGACCGCGAGAACGGCCTGGTCGAGCAGTTCGGCCTGGAGCTCGACGAGCGCGGCAACATCGCCCGCGACGCCGACTTCCAGACCAACGTGCCGGGCGTCTTCGTCGCCGGTGACGCGGGCCGCGGCCAGTCGCTCATCGTGTGGGCGATCGCGGAGGGCCGCTCGGCCGCCCGCGGCTGCGACCGCTTCCTGACCGGCGCGAGCCAACTCCCCGCACCGATCCGGCCGACGGACCGCTCGCTGATGGTCTGACCCACCCCGAAGAACGTCCCGTACAAAGGCGTACGGAACACTGACGGCGCCTGCCTCCACGTCCCCGACCGGACCGGAAGGCAGGCGCCGTCGCCTTTCCTACGGCACCTTGTACGTCTCCCCGTACACCTGCCACTCCAGCGGTGTCCTCAGGTCCAGGTTCCCTTCGTCCAGGAACCGCCGCTGCGCGGTGTCGACGCGGGAGGTGTCGTAGACGAACTGGCCGAGGGGGCCGAGTCCGTCGAGCTTGGCGAGGCGGACCGCGGGGTCGAAGTAGACCCGGTCGCGGGCCGTGTCCTGGGCCTTCCGGAAGATGTAGGCGTAGGCGCTGCGCCAGTCGAGGGTGGAGTTCTCGGCGCTCGCCACGAGCTGCTGCGCGAGGTCCTTCTCGGCGGGGGCGGCCAGGCCGGGCGGCGCGCCGGCGAGCACGTCGGTGTCGGCCGCGCCGCCGGCCCCCTCGGCCCAGGCTTTGGCGCCCTCGGCACCCTTGGCGTCTTCGGCCGCCTGCGACCGGTAGGCGGAGGAGAGGTCGGGGCCCGCCCCTCCCGCGCCGGGATCCTCGGACGCGAGGAGCAGCAGGCGGGCTGGTTTCACCGGCCTCCCGTCAGGTCGGCGACCTTGGCCCAGGTGGCCACCAGGAGCACGAGCAGCAGTACGGCGCACGCTCCCGCCTGCACCAGGGCGCGACGGCCGTCCCGGGGCGCGTACGCGTAGGCGAGGGTGACGACGGCTCCGGCGAGCAGGCCGCCGAGGTGGCCCTGCCAGGACGTCAGCCCCGCGGAGATCAACAGCCACAGCAGCAGGCCTGCCATGAAGCGGTTGACCTGGGCCATGTCGGCGCCGAGCCGCCGGGCCATCACGTAGTAGGCGGCCCCGAGTCCGAAGATCGCGCCGGACGCGCCGAGCGTGGGCTCGGTGGGCGCGATCAGCAGGACGAGGACCGAGCCGCCGAGCGCTGAGAGCAGATAGAGGGCGAGGTACCGGATCCGGCCGAGCTGGAGCTCGACCACGCGGCCGATGTTCCACAGCGACACCATGTTCATCACGATGTGCAGGATCCCGAACGTGCCCCCGGTGGGCGGCAGATGGAGGAACGCGCCGGTCAGCAGCCGGTACCACTCGCCGTCGACGACACCCTCGGCGTGGAAGTCGGCGGGATAGGAGGCCTGCCACACGTAGTGGCCGCCGTCCGGGCCCACCAGGCCGACGCCCAGCATCTCGAACCGGTCCACGATCGCCGGGCGCACGAGCTCGCCGACGTAGGCGAACACGTTGAGGCCGATGAGGACGTACGTCACCAGCGGTACGGCAGAGATCCGCCCGCCGAACGCGGTCCGGGCCTGCCGCACCGACCGCGCCCCCTCCCGCACGCACTCCGGGCACTGGTGGCCGACGGCCGCCTCCCGCATGCAGTGCGGGCAGATGTACCGCTCGCAGCGGGTGCAGCGGACATGGGACTCCACCGCGGGGTGGCGATAGCAGGTGGTGACGGTGGATTCGGGTTCCACGGCCGGCTCTCCTCAAAGTGACAGGGGTGATGATCGAGCCGGTGGGGTCGGCGGCGAACAAAATAGCGAACTCCGGTGAGGGGAGACCGCGCCGGGGCCGGAGTCGGCTGTCCGCCCCGTTGGCTTGGCCGCACGACCGTGCCACGCTGTCAGTGATCCGACGGGGAGGCGACGACGTATGGACGGCGCGCGATCGGTGAACCAGACGGCTCGGGGAGAGGCCGGCAAGGGCGAGAGGCTCGCCGACTGGGCGGACGGGCGGCTCGGCCTGTACGCGCTGGCCAAGGCCAACATGCGCAAGGTCTTTCCGGACCACTGGTCGTTCATGCTGGGCGAGGTCTGTCTCTACAGCTTCCTCATCCTGATCCTCACGGGCGTCTATCTCACGCTGTTCTTCGAGCCCAGCGGGGTCGAGGTCGTCTATCACGGCTCCTACGAGCCCCTCAACGGCGTGGTGATGACCAGGGCCTACGAGTCCACGCTCGACATCAGCTTCGACGTGCGCGGCGGACTGCTGATCCGGCAGATCCACCACTGGGCGGCCCTCGTCTTCGTGACCGGCATGCTCGTGCACATGATGCGGGTGTTCTTCACCGGCGCCTTCCGCAAGCCGCGCGAGCTCAACTGGGTGTTCGGCTGGACCCTGCTGTTCCTCGGCATCATCACCGGCCTGACCGGCTACTCCCTCCCCGACGACCTGCTGTCCGGCACCGGCATCCGCTTCGCCGACGGGGCGATCCTGTCCGTCCCGATCGTCGGGACGTATCTGTCGTTCTTCCTGTTCGGCGGGGAGTTCCCGGGCCACGACATCATCCCGCGGCTCTTCCCGATCCATGTGCTGCTGCTGCCCGGGATCATGCTCGGCCTGGTGGTCGCCCATCTGATCCTGGTCTTCTACCACAAGCACACCCAGTACCCGGGGCCCGGCCGTGACAACAGGTCCGTGGTCGGCATGCCCTTCCTGCCGGTCTACATGGCCAAGGCGGGCGGCTTCTTCTTCCTGACCTTCGGCGTGCTGGCGCTCATGGGAGGACTCGCCCAGATCAACCCCGTGTGGGCGTTCGGGCCGTACAGCCCGCACCTGGTGACCACCGGCGCCCAGCCCGACTGGTACCTCGGCTTCTCCGAGGGGCTGATCCGGGTGATGCCGGGATGGGAGATCAACGTCTGGGGCCACACCCTGGAACCCGGTGTCTTCATCCCCTTCTCGCTCTTCCCGCTGATCCTGCTCGCGATCGGGGTCTACCCCTTCGTCGAGGCGTGGGTCACCGGCGACAAGCGCGAGCACCACATCCTGGACCGGCCGCGCAACGCCCCCGTCCGCACGGGGCTGGGCGTCGCCTGGCTGAGCCTGTACGTGGTGCTGCTGATCGGCGGCGGCAACGACATCGTGGCCACGCATCTGCATCTGTCGATCAACGCGATCACCTGGTTCGTGCGGGTCTCCGTGTTCGTGGCGCCGGTGCTCGCCTTCGTGATCACCAAGCGCGTCTGCCTCGGGCTCCAGCGCCGGGACCGGGACAAGGTGCTGCACGGACGGGAGACCGGCACCATCAGGCGGCTCCCGCACGGGGAGTACGTGGAGGTCCACGAGCCCCTCGCGCAGGAGCAGCTGCACACCCTCACCCAGCACGAGCAGGAACCGCCGTACGAGATCGGGCCGTTGACCGACGCCAACGGGGTGCGGCGGCCGGTCAGGCGTTCCCAGCGGATGCGGGCCGGGCTCGCGCGGGTGATGTTCGGGCCCGATACGCGGATCGCGAAGCCGACGGTGGAGGAGTACCGGGAGGTCACCAGCGGCGACCACCACTGAGGACTGTCGCGCGGCACTCGTCGGGGCTGCCCCACGCGGTGCGCAGGGCGCGGGCCTTGGTGAGCCACAGGGACAGGTCGTACTCGGCCGTGTACCCGATGGCGCCGTGGAGCTGGAGCGCGGTACGGGCGGCCCGGTACGCCGCCTCGCACGCCGTGACCTTGGCGGCGGCGACGTCTTCCCGGGTCATCGTCAGGGCGGCGCCGAGGACCAGGGGGCGCGCGAACTCCAACGCGATCTTCACGTCGGCGAGTTGGTGCTTGACGGCCTGGAAGGAACCGATGGGGACGCCGAACTGGGTGCGCTGCCTGACGTAGGAGACGGTCCTGTCGAGAAGGGCGAGGCCGACGCCGAGGGCCTGGGCGGCGGTGGTGAGGCGGGCGGTGGTGAGGGCGCGCGCCGTGGCCGCGGCCACCTGGGGGCCGGTGGCGAGCGGTTGTCCCCCGGTGGGGAGGGGGAAGAGGCGGCGGGCGGGGTCCAGGGACGGGTGCGCCGGAGGGGCCGAATGGGGCCGAAGGTCCTTCAGGGGCGCGGGGAACTGCGTGACCAGCCCCCACTCGCCCGCATCCGAGATCGCCAGCCGGACCTCCGCCACGTCCGCGTCCAGCGCATACGACCCCGTCGTCACGGTCGCCACCGCTTCACCGGACGCCAGCGCGGGCAGCAGCCGCTTCGCCGGGCCCGTGTCGTCCAGCGCCGTGAGCAGCGTCGCCGCCGTCACCGTCTCCACCAAGGGGCCCGGTACCGCGTGCCGCCCCAACTCCACGAAGGCCACGGCGAGTTCCACCGGGCGCGGTCCCAGGCCCTCGTACGCCTCCGGTACCGCCAGTGCGAACACGCCCGCCCCGGCGATACGGCCCCACAGTGCGCGCCCGCTGTCATGGTCGCCGCGGCTCCAGTCCCGTACGACGGAGGGCGTGTCGGCCGCGGTCAGCATGGAGTTCAGCGAGGCGGCGAACTCCCGCTGCTCGGCGTCCAGAAGGAAACGCATCAGCGGCGGCCCTTCGGCAGGCCCAGCAGGCGTTCGGCGATGATGTCGCGCTGGATCTCGTTCGTGCCGGCGTAGATGGGGCCGGCGAGGGCGAAGACATAGCGCTCGGACCAGTCCGGGTCCTCTTCCTCACCCAGGAGGTCCAGGGCCGTCTCGGTGAGCGCGATGTCGTACTCGGACCAGAAGACCTTGTTCAGGCTGGACTCGGGGCCCAGCGTGTCACCGTCCAGGAAACGGGAGGCGGACGCGTAGGTGAAGAGCTGATACGCGCGGGCTCCGATCAGGGCGTCCGCGACCCGGTTCCCGGTCTCCCGCGGGCTTCCCTGGGCCTGCCAGAGCGCGGACAGCCGGTGCGCCGCCGCCAGGAAACGGCCCGGTGAGCGCAGCATCAGCCCTCGTTCGTTGCCCGCCGTCGACATCGCGATCCGCCAGCCCTGGCCGGGCCCGCCGATGACGTCCTCGTCCGGCACGAACACCTCGTCCAGGAAGAGCTCGGCGAAGGCCGGCTTTCCGTCGAGGCGGCGGATCGGGCGGACGGTGACACCGGGCGCCCGCAGGTCGAACATCAGGTAGGTCAGGCCCTGGTGGGGTTTCGGGGTGTCCGGGCCGGTGCGGAAGAGCCCGAAGGCGCGGTCCGCGAAGGCCGCCCGGGAGGACCAGGTCTTCTGGCCGCTGAGCAGCCAGCCCCCTTCCGTACGCACCCCCCTGGACCGCAGGGACGCCAGGTCCGAGCCCGCCTCCGGCTCCGACCAGGCCTGCGCCCAGACCACCTCGCCGGTGGCCATCGACGGCAGCACGCGCGCGCGTTGCTCCGGTGAGCCGTGGTCGAAGAGGGTCGGGGCGAGCAGGCTGATGCCGTTCTGGTTGACGCGCCCGGGTGCCCCCGCCGCGTAGTACTCCTCCTCGAAGGCCAGCCAGCGGACCAGCCCCGAGTCCCGGCCGCCGTACTCGCGGGGCCAGTTGACCACCGACCAGCGGTCCGCGGCGAGTGCGGCCTCCCACCCGCGGTGGGCCGCGAAGCCCTCCTCGGTCTCCAGGGAGGGAAGCGGAGAGGCGGGCACATGTGCGCGCAGCCACGCGCGGGCCTCGGCGCGGAAGGCCTCTTCCTCCTGCGTGAACGCCAGATCCATGGACACCGGTCCTTCCCTAACAAGTGTTTGGTAGGTTAGCGTGGCACCATGACAGGCGTCGAGAGTCCGGTGTACGAACCGGGGCACGGGCTGCTGAAGGGGCGCACCGCCGTCATCACCGCCGCCGCCGGAGCGGGCATCGGCGGGGCGACCGCGCGCCGCTTCCTCGAGGAGGGCGCGCGCGTCCTGATCAGCGACGCGCACGCGCGGCGGCTGAAGGAGTGCGAGGCGGCTCTCGCCCGGGAGTTCCAGGGAGCGGTGGCCGCCGTGGCGTGCGACGTCACCGACGAGGCGCAGGTGCGGGCGCTCTTCGGCGCGGCGGTAAGGGAACACGGACGACTCGACATCGTCGTCAACAACGCGGGCCTCGGCGGCACGTCGGCGCTCGTCGACATGACCGACGAACAGTGGACCCGCGTCCTGGACGTCACCTTGAACGGCACCTTCCGCTGCACCCGGACGGCCCTGCGGCACATGCGGGACTCCGGCGGCGGCGTGATCGTCAACAACGCCTCTGTCGTCGGCTGGCGCGCCCAGGCCGGACAGGCGCACTACGCCGCCGCGAAGGCCGCGGTGATGGCGCTGACCCGGTGCGCGGCCCTGGAGGCGGCCGAGTACGGCGTACGCGTCAACGCCGTGTCACCGAGCCTCGCCATGCACCCGCACCTGGTGAAGGTGACCTCGGCCCAGCTGCTGGAGGAACTGACCGCGCGCGAGGCCTTCGGGCGGTACGCCGAGCCCTGGGAGGTGGCCAACGTGATCGTGTTCCTGGCGTCCGGCTACTCCTCGTACATGACGGGCGAGGTCGTCGCCGTCAGCAGCCAACACGCCTAGGACAATGGACGATGTGCCGACCAAGAAGAAGCCCCAGGTGAGCGCCGCCGCGCCCGCGCGCCGCCGTGAACTCCTCGACACCGCCGCCGAGGTCTTCGCCGAACAGGGCTACAACGCCACGACCGTACGCAAGATCGCGGACCACGCGGGCATGCTCGCGGGCAGCCTCTACTACCACTTCGACTCCAAGGAATCGATGCTGGAGGAGATCCTGCGGACCTTCCTCGACGAGCTCTGGGACGGCTACGACACCGTCCTGGGTGCCGAACTCGGCCCGCGGGAGACGCTGGAGGCCCTGGTCACCGAGTCGTTCCGGGAGATCGACCGGCACCGCGCCGCCGTCGCGATCTACCAGAAGGAGAGCAAGCAGCTGGTGGCGCAGGAGCGGTTCGCGTTCCTCGCCGAGTCGCAGCGCAGGTTCGAGAAGGCCTGGCTGTCCACGCTGGAGCGCGGGGTCGCTGCCGAGGTGTTCCGGGCCGACCTCGATGTCCGGCTGACCTACCGGTTCGTGCGCGACACCGTGTGGGTCGCCGCGTCCTGGTACCGGCCCGGCGGACAGCACAGTCCGGAGGAGATCGCCCGGCAGTACCTGTCGATGGTGCTGGACGGGATCGCCGTACGTACGTAACTCACTGGGGAGTTGCCATGGCCGAGGCCTACATCGTCGAAGCGGTCCGTACGCCCGTCGGGCGGCGCGGGGGAGGGCTGAGCGCCGTGCACCCGGCCGATCTCGGCGCCCATGTCCTCAAGGAGCTGGTCGCGCGGGCGGGGGTCGATCCGGCCGCCGTGGAGGATGTCGTCTTCGGCTGTCTCGACGCGGTCGGGCCGCAGGCCGGGGACATCGCGCGCACCGCGTGGCTGGCGGCCGGGCTGCCCGAGGAGGTGCCCGGGGTGACCGTGGACCGGCAGTGCGGGTCCTCGCAGCAGGCCGTGCACTTCGCCGCGCAGGGTGTGCTGTCCGGGACGCAGGACCTGGTGGTGGCCGGCGGGGTGCAGAACATGTCCATGATCCCGATCGCCTTCGCGACCCGGCAGGCCGCCGAGCCGCTCGGGCTGACCCAGGGGCCCTTCGCGGGCAGCGAGGGGTGGCGGGCGCGGTACGGGGACCGGGCGGTGAACCAGTTCGTCGGCGCCGAGATGATCGCCGGGAAGTGGGGGATCAGCCGCGAGGACCAGGAGGAGTTCGCGCTCCGGTCCCACCGGCGGGCCCTGCGGGCCATCGACGAGGGCCGCTTCGAGCGCGAGACCGTGGCCTACGGCCCGGTCGCGGTCGACGAGGGCCCGCGCCGGGACACCTCCCTGGAGAAGATGGCAGGGCTCAAGCCGGTGGTCGAGGGCGGCACCATCACCGCGGCCTGCTCCTCGCAGGTCTCCGACGGAGCGGCGGCCATGTTGCTGGCCTCGGAGCGGGCGGTGCGCGAACACGGTCTCACCCCACGCGCACGCGTGCACCACCTCTCCGTCCGCGGCGAGGACCCCATCCGCATGCTCACCGCCCCCATCCCGGCCACCGCGCACGCCCTGAAGAAGACCGGCCTCACCATCGACGACATCGACCTCGTCGAGATCAACGAGGCGTTCGCGCCGGTGGTGCTGGCCTGGCTGAAGGAAACGGGAGCCGACCCGGACAAGGTCAACGTCAACGGCGGCGCGATCGCCCTCGGGCATCCACTGGGTGCGACGGGCGTGAAGCTGATGACCACCCTGCTGCACGAACTGGAGCGGACGGGCGGAAGGTTCGGACTGCAGACGATGTGCGAGGGCGGCGGACAGGCGAACGTGACGATCATCGAGAGGCTGTGAGGTCCTGAAGGACCTCCTCGGCCTCCTTCATGATCCGCTCCACCAGCTCCGCGCACGACGGCAGGTCGTCGATCACCCCGGCGACCTGCCCGGCGGCCATCACGCCGAGATCCGTACGGCCGTCCACCATCGCCGACTTGAGGAGCATGGGGGTGTTGGCGGCGAGGAGGACCTGGCTCCAGGTGAGGTCCCTGCCGTGGCGCAGGGCGAGGCCGTCGTGGACCAGCTGCCGCCGGCTCAGGCCCGACAGTTCGCGGAAGCGGGCCGCCCGTCGCAGCGCGTGCCACAGGGCCCGCGCCCGCCCGGAGCCCTCCAGCGCGGCCACCAGGTCGGTGCGCAGCATGCGGTGCGGAAGGCCGTCGACGGCCCGGGTCACCGTCACGTCCTTCACCGTCGCCGCCAGATAGCGCGCCTTCACCGCGTCCGGCACCGTCGAGTCCGAGGTGAGCAGGAACCGCGTGCCCATGGCGACGCCCGCCGCCCCGTACGCCAGCGCCGCGACCAGACCCCGCCCGTCGAAGAAGCCGCCCGCCGCCACGACCGGGATGTCCACCGCGTCCACCACCTGCGGCAGCAGGACCGTCGTCGCCACCTCCCCGGTGTGTCCGCCGCCCTCGCCGCCCTGCACGATCACCGCGTCCGCACCCCAGCCCGCGACCTTCTCGGCATGGCGCCGGGCACCGACGGACGGGACGACGACGATCCCCGCCTCCTTGAGCCGCGTGATCAGCCCGGGGGAGGGCGCGAGGGCGAAGGAGGCGACCCGGACCCCCTCCTCGATCATGATCCGCACCCGGTCCCCGGCGTCCGCCGCGTCGGCGCGGAGGTTGACCCCGAAGGGCGCGTCGGTACGGGACTTCACTTCCCGCACGGCGTCCCGGAGCTGGTCGAGGGTCATGGTCGCGGAGGCCAGGATGCCGAGCGCGCCCGCGTTCGCCGTCGCGGAGACCAGGCGCGGGCCCGCCACCCAGCCCATCCCGGTCTGTACGACCGGGTGGCGGACCCCGACCAGCCGGGTGAGCGCGGTGTCCATCAGGAACCGACCTCCCGTTCGCGCGCACCGGCCGGGTCGAGCACCTCGCGGATCAACTCCAGTTCGCCGGGGGTCGGTTCGCGGGTGTACGGCACCTCGTCCGGTACGGCCAACTCGAAACCCGTGGCCTCCCGGACCTGCTCCACGGTGACCCCGGGATGCAGCGAGGCCAGCCGCATCGAGCGGTCCGGGGTGTCGAAGTCGAACACGCCCAGGTCGGAGACGACCCGCGGGATGCGGTGGAAACGTGCCCCGGCGGCGTGGTCGTAGCCGACTCCGCACACCATGTCGACCTTCTCCACGAACACCCGCCGGGAGTGCCTCGGCACCCAGTAACTGGTCGGATTGTTCAGGGTGTTGACCGGAGCGCCCCGCACCCCGAGCAACTGCCGCCTCGGCCTCGCCCAGTCGCCGATGCAGGAGATGTTCTGGTTGCCGTGGCGGTCGATCTGGCTCGCGCCCATCATCACGTGCCGCCGCCCCCCGGTGACCAGGGCGAGGTGCTGGCGGTAGGGCAGCCAGCCCTCGGGCGTGCCGTCCGGGCGGACCAGCAGGGCCTCGCCGTCGGTCAGCAGCAGGTCGGGGGAGAAGGTGAGCCGGGCCAGCCGGGCGCCGACCGAGGGGATCAGGCCCATCGGGCTCGCCAGGATCTCGCCCGCGTCCCGCCAGGCCTCGGCGCAGGCGATCACGCAGTACTCACTCCGGGTCGCGGTCATGCAGTCCTCCCCCGAGATACCGTGCGGCGAACTCCGGCCAGGGCGTGGTCGCGTACTCCCGCTGCACGGCCTCGTCCCGGCCGTAGTCGGGAGCGCAGGAGGTGAAGTGCGCGCCGCCCGGAGCCTCGACCACGCCGGTCACCGTGTGCCGTTTGACCAGCAGTGACTGCGGCGGCGCGTCCTTGGTCAACTCCGCGGTCTCCACGATCCGTTCGCAGGAGACGTACGCGGTGTCGGCCGCCTCGCAGAACAGGTCGTCGAAGTACGGGTCGGGCCCGAGACACTGGCCGTTGCCCAGCCGGTCGGCGCGGTTCAGGTGCACCAGGGCGGCATCCATGCCGAGTGCGGGCATGGCCACGAACGTCTCCTGGTCGTCGTACGGCGAGGTCACCGTCCGCAGGCCCGGGTTGACCCGCATGACGTCCGAGCCGATCCCCGCCCGCACCGGCAGGAACGGCAGCCGGTTGGCGGCCGCCCGCAGGCCCCACATGAACATCGCCTCGTCGACCTCCGTCAGCTCGAAGGCGCCGGCCTCGCGGGCCGCCCGGTAGTGCGGTTCGAGGGGGATCGAGTCGAGGGTGACGAAGGCGGCGACGAGCTTGCGGATGCGCCCGGCGGCGGCGAGCATGCCGACGTCCGGGCCGCCGTACGAGACGATCGTCAGGTCGGTGACGTCCGAGCGCAGCAGCGCGCGCACCAGCGCCATCGGCTTGCGGCGCGAACCCCAGCCGCCGATGCCGAGGGTCATGCCGCTGCGCAGCCGGGAGACGACCTCGTCGGCCGTCATGGTCTTGTCGCTCACTCGGCCTCCCTGCCGAACCTGTCGCGGACCCGGTCGGCGACCCCGCTGACGCTCGCCTCGTAGGTGAAGCCCTGTTCGTAGCGGTAGCTGCGGCGGACGTCGACCGGGTCGATGCCGTTGATGGCGGCCTTGGCCAGCCGCAGCAGCTCGCCGTCCTTGGCGGCGATCTCCCGGGCCGACTCCAGGGCCGCGGCGGCGAGTTCGTCCCTCGGGACGACCTTCCACACCGCACCGTGCCGGTGCAGTTCGGCGGCGGTGACCGTGCGGGAGGTGAAGTACAGGGCGCGCATGAGGTGCTGGGGGACCAGGCGGGCCAGGTGGGTGGCCGCGCCGAGGGCCCCGCGGTCCAGCTCGGGCAGGCCGAAGGTGGCGTCCTCGCTCGCCACGATCACGTCCGCGTTGCCCACCAGGCCGATGCCCCCGCCCAGGCAGAATCCCTGCACGGCTGCCACGACGGGCACCTCGCAGTCGTACACGGCCGAAAAGGCCTCGAAGCAACCGCGGTTGGCACCGACGAGGGCGGCCGAGCCGCGCGTCTGGATCTCCTTGATGTCCACGCCCGCGTTGAAGCCGCGCCCCTCGGCCGCCAGGACCACACACCTGACCTCCGGATCACGGCCCGCCGCGCGGACGGCGTCGGCCAGGGCGAACCAGCCGTCCACCGCAAGGGCGTTCACCGGCGGGAAGTCGACCTCGACCAGAACGATCCCCTTTTCCGGGGACGAGGTGGAGACACCCATGGCCGCATCAGCTACCTTTCCACCAAACGTTTGTTAGGTGAAGGGTAGCGGTGAATGGAGCTGAACGGGAGGGTCGTGGTCGTCACCGGCGGGACGCGCGGCGTCGGCGCCGGGATCGCCCGCTCCTTCACGGAGGCGGGGGCCAAGGTCGTCGTCTGCGCGCGCAGACCGCCCGAAGCCCCCCTGCCGAAAGCGCGGTTCGTGCCGCTGGACGTCCGGGACGCCGACGCCGTACGGCACTTCTTCGCCGAACTGCCGCGCCTGGACGTCCTGGTCAACAACGCGGGCGGCGCCCCCTACCGGCTGCTCGCCGACGCCGGACCCGAACGGCACCTCCGCGTCCTGGAGTTGAACCTGCTCGCCCCGCTCACGGTGTCCCTCGCCGCGTACGAACACCTGAAACGGACCCATGGCTCGATCGTGATGATCGGCAGCGTCAGCGGCGGCCGGCCCTCGCCCGGCACCGCAGCGTACGGGGCGGCCAAGGCGGGCCTGGAGAACCTCGCCCGCTCGATGGCCGTGGAGTGGGCGCCGGACGTCCGAGTGAACACCCTGGTCGTCGGCATGGTCCGCACCGAGCAGTCGCAGCTGCACTACGGCGACGAGGAGGGCATCGCGGCGGTCTCCCGCACGGTCCCGCTGGGCCGTCTGGCCGAACCCTCCGACGTGGGCGCCGCGGCCGTGTTCCTCGCCTCGGACGCCGCCGCGTACATCAGCGGCGCCTCGCTGCTGGTGCACGGCGGCGGGGAGCGACCGGCGTTCCTGGACGCCGCAACGGTCAACAAGGAGACGCGAACCATCGACAGGGAGACGTGAGATGACCGGAATCTGCGACGGCCGGGTCGTCGTCGTCACCGGCGCGGGCCGCGGTCTGGGCCGCGCCCACGCGCTCGCCTTCGCCGCCGAGGGGGCACGGGTCGTCGTCAACGACCTCGGCGTCGGCCTCGACGGCACACCGGACCCCGACAGCCCCGCCTTCCTCGTCGCCGAGGAGATCCGCGCGGCGGGCGGCGAGGCGGTCGCCCACGGCGGTGACATCGCGACCCCCGACGGTGCCGCCTCCCTCGTCCACACGGCCCTGGAGACCTACGGCCGCCTCGACACCCTCGTCAACAACGCCGGGTTCCTGCGCGACCGGATGCTGGTGAACCTGGAGGAGGACGACTGGGACGCGGTGCTGCGCGTCCACCTGAAGGGCCACTTCCTGCCCCTGAAGCACGCGGCCGCGCACTGGCGGGCGGAGACGAAGGCGGGCCGTGCATCGGTGGCCAGGATCGTCAACACGTCCAGCGGGGCAGGCCTGTCGGGCTCGGTGGGACAGGGCAACTACAGCGCCGCGAAGGCCGGGATCGTCGGCCTCACCCTGGTCGCGGCGGCCGAACTCGCCCGCTACGGCGTCCAGGTCAACGCGATCGCCCCCGCGGCACGGACGAGGATGACGGAGCAGACGTTCGCCGACACGATGGCCGTTCCGTCCGACGGCTTCGACGCGATGGCTCCGGAGAACGTGTCCCCGCTGGTCGTGTGGCTGGGCTCGGCGGAGTGCGCGGGGGTGACGGGCCGGGTCTTCGAGGCGGAGGGCGGGCGGATCACGGTGATGGAGGGCTGGCGGCCGGGCCCGACCGCCGACAGAGGCGCGAGGTGGACCCCGGCGGAGGCAGGAGAGACGGCACGGAAGCTGCTGGGGGAGGCGGAGACGCCGGCCCCGGTGTATGGCGCGTAATCGGACCTGCCCAGGGGCGCGGGGCTGCATCGATCTGCGGCTCCGCCGCGTGTGCGCGACCAGCCACAGGACACTCGCAGACGGGCGCAAACCCTACGTGTCGCACTCCAGAACCGTCCGGCACACCGCGCACCGCGCCCGCACCCGCCCCCGCACCGGCACCCGGATCCGCTGGTGGCAGGTGGGGCAGGGAAACGACACCCGCAGGCGGCCGGGTCCGTCCGGGGTGAAGGTGTAGGGAACCCCCGGCTGCGGCCCAGGGGCGTGACGGCGGTCCCGGGCGTAGCGGCGGCGGCCCGCCCAGCCCGCCGCCGTGAGGGGCGGCTGTTCGGAGTCCTGGCGGGCCTGGGCCATCCCCTTCACATACGCCGTGTACGCCTGCGCACTGGTGAACCAGACCGAGGGATCCTCCCCGAACACCAGCGACCGCTTCGCCAGCACGTACCCGAACTCCTCCGGCGTGAGGTACCCCAGCTTCTGCGACGACGCCGCGTCCTCCCGGTACGCGTCCAGCAGCAGCCAGCCCGCCCCCAGATACGTCGTCGCCGTGTCCGTGAGGATCTCGTTCTCCCGCACCCCCGGGAAGGACAGGTCCAGCCGGTGCAGATACACGTGCATGACCTCGTGGGCCAGTGCCGCGCCGATGTCCCGCCGATGCGTGCGGAAGCGGTCGTTCAGCTCGACGAAGTACTCGGGCCCCGCGGCGAGTTCGACGTTCGCCGCGTGGGTCATCTCCCGGAAGCTGACCACGAACCGGGCATCCGGCAGCCGGTAGTGCCGCACCAGCTCCCGGGCCACCCGCTGCGTCCCGAGATACAGATCGTCGGTGTCGCAGAACGCCACGTCCACCGGCGCCACGCTCGTCGCGAACGTCTGGACGGTGTCGTAGGAGAGCCGCTTGTAGAGCGCGTTGATCGAGGCCCGCACCGTCTCCAGGTGCGGGTAGCCGTGCTGGACCGGTCCGTCGTTCGTCACGCCCGTACCCCCAAGACGCCCTGAACCCGATTCCACTCTACGAGGTCGAGCGTCTACGAGGTCCCGTGCGGATTCTCGTGGGCCGGATCCGGGGCGCGGAGCCGGAGGGCGGGCCCGCGCTCCGGTGCCTCCTCCAGTTCCAGCACCCACACGTCGTTGGCGCCCTCCCGCAGCACAGGACCGGGCACGTACAGCGTCCGCTGCGGGCCCGCGGACCAGTACCGGCCGAGGTTGAAGCCGTTGACCCACACGAACCCCCGGGTCCAGCCCGGCAGCTCGAGCACCGCGTCCCCGGCACCGCGCACGCTCACCTCGCCCCGGTACAGGCCCGCCGAGCCGTCCCCGGGCAGCTCACCGAAGCCGATCCCCGTCCTCGAGTCCAGCGAGTCCAGCGAGTCCAGCGCGTCGAGGCGCAGCCCCCGCGCCCGCACCCCGTGCAGGAACTGCCGCTCGTGCAGCAGCCCCCCGGTGATCCCCTTGGCCTCCCCGCTCCGGGGCCCGTAGTTCACCCGCCCCAGCGACTCCACCCACAGCTCCACGCGCGCGTACCCCGCGACAGGCTCCTTGAGCTGCACGTCGGCCTCGGTGAGCACCCCGGCCCGCTCCCCGTCCACGTACACCACCGCGAGATCCCGCAGCCCCCGCGCGATCAGCGGGTACGGCTGCCGCGGCCCCGGCACGGTCACCTCGTACCGCACCAGTCCCCGGTCGACGTCCAGCTTCTCGAAGGTCGGCGGCACAGGGCCCTCGTGAACCGGTCCGCCGCGCTCCTCCAGGACGGCGGACAGGGAAGCCCATGCGGTCAGGTCCACGTCACTGACGGCACCCAACACCTCCGGCGCGGGCGGCAGCTCCGCCACCGGACCGTACGCGGACAGCACCTCACGGAAGCGCCAGAACTTCTCCGTCGGCCTGCCGTACTCGTCGATCGGCGCGTCGTAGTCGTACGACGTCACGTCCGGCTCCAGCGGACCGTCGTGCAGCGCGCCCCCGCCCCGGTTGGCGCCCGCCCAGCCCGCGAAGTTCGTGCCCCCGTGCGCCATGTACAGGTTCACCGAGGCCCCGCACTCCAGGATCTCCCGCAGCGCCTCGGCCGCGTCCTCGGCATCCCGTACGACGGGCTCACCGCCCCAGTGCTCGAACCAGCCGCACCAGAACTCCATGCACATCAGCGGGCCGTCCGGCCGGTACCGGCGCAGCGCCTCGAAGGCCGTGCGGGCGCCGGAGCCGAAGTTCACCGTGGCGAGGACACCCGGCACCGAGCCGCCGGTGAGCATGTGGTCCTCGGGGCCGTCCGAGGTGAACAGCGGGACCGTGATCCCCTGTGCGCGCAGCAGCTCGGTCAGCCGCAGCAGATACGCGGCGTCCGAACCGTAGCTGCCGTACTCGTTCTCCGCCTGCACCATGATCACCGGGCCGCCGCGGTCGATCTGCCGCTCCACGACCTGCGGCAGCAGCCGCCCGAACCAGCGCTCCACCTGCCCCAGGTACACCTCGTCGCTCGTACGCGCGTGCCCCTTGAGCCAGTGCGGCAGACCGCCGTTCTCCCACTCCGCGCAGATGTAGGGACCGGGGCGGACGATCGCCCACAGCCCCGCCTCCCGGGCCGCGTCCAGGAACCGGCCCAGCGCCTCCACGTCCCGGACGTCACCCGGGTGCGGCTCGTGCAGGTTCCACGGCACGTACGTCTCCACACAGTTGAGACCCATCGCCCCCAGCATCGCCAGCCGGTGCCCCCACTGCGCCTCGTGCACCCGGAAGTAGTGCAGCGCGCCGGACAGCAGCCGCACCGGCCGGCCGTCCAGCAGGAAATCGGTTTCACCCACCGTGAACTCGCTCATAGGCTCCACCCTCGCCACTGGCGACGATCAGGTCCATGGACAAAGATCGGCGCTGCTTGGACCGAAGCGCATGCAAGGAGCGCGATGTACCACACCTGGATGCGATTCCTCACTCCCAGCCCCGTCCACCACCGCCTGGGCGTGGTCTGCCTGGGAGTCGGACTCCAGTACGGCGCGCTGCCCACCGTCGGCCCCCGCACCCTCGACAGCCATGTCGCCGTCGTCATCAGTACCGGCACCGGGTGGTACGAGACCCCCGACGGCCGCCGTACGACGGTCACCGCGCCCTCGCTGCTGTGGCTCACCCCCGGCATCCCGCATCACTACGCACCCGACCCGGAAACCGGCTGGGACGAGGGGTTCGTCGGCTTCACGGGGCCCGCGACCGCCACCTACACCGAACTCGGGTACATCGAACCCGACCGCCCCGTCGTGCCCCTGTCCGACGCCACAGGCCCGCGCGCGGTCATCGCCCGCATCGCCCGCGCCGCCCGCCGCGACAACCCTCTCCTGGAGGTCGAGACCGGCGCCGCCGTCCACGAACTCCTCGTCGCCCTGCGCCGCGCCCGCGCCGACCTCGCCCCCGACGGCGACGTCGTCCTCAAAGCGCTCGCCCGGGACGCCTGTCTGCCGCTGTCGGTCGCCGACCACGCGGCCCGGCACGGCATGACCCTCGCCGAACTGCGCACCGCGGTGCGCCGCGGCGCCGGCTGCAGCCCCAAGGACTACCTCCTCGGCATCCGTCTCGGCCGCGCCAAGGAACTCCTCGCCGCCACCGAACTCCCCGTCGCCGCCGTCGCCCGCCGCGTCGGCTACGACGACCCCGCCTACTTCTCCCGCCTGTTCACCCGCCGCGTCGGCATGGCCCCGATCCGCTTCCGCGCCCAGGAGAGCCGGACCGTGCCCGGTGGCTGGAGCAACCAGGTACCGGATCCGGACGATCCGCCGAGAGTTTGAGGGGGGGCGGGTGTGGGGTTTGGAGCCGGTCGGTCTGATGGGGGTCTGATGGCCGTGGTTCCGGGGCCGGGGGGCTTGCTGTGGGGGTGGGGGCCGGGTCGGGATTGGCCCGTCGGTTGAGGATTGCATCGTCGCTGTCGACCTGGAGCTGGCCTGCCGGGAGGGGGGCGGTTGTTCGGGGTTTCGGGGCCGGTGGTTCGGTGCGTGGGGTGGCGACCCGGTGTCGGGGCGGCGGGTCCGCTGGGGTCGGGTCACCTGGCCTCGGCATCTGCGTGTTGGCCGCGAGTTGGGGCCGGGGCGCCGGGGTGACCGTTGGCCGGGGAGTCGGTCGTTCGGGCCCTCGATCCTGCTGATCCGCCGGGTAGCCGATCACCCGGCCCTCGCTCCAGCCGTCTCGCCGGCAGCCGAGGTCCAGGCTCCTTGATCCGGCCTGTCCGCCGACCGCCGACCTCCAGGCCCCCGCTCCGGCCGATCCGACGCCGAACCGTTCACCCCGCCCCCTTAGGGTTGTCGCCCATGACCACCAGCAACACCGGATCCGGTGACGTCGACCCCGCCGTCCGCGAAGAGCTCGGACGGCTGCGCGACAGCATCGACAACATCGACGCGGCCGTCGTCCACATGCTCGCCGAGCGCTTCAAGGCCACCCAGCAGGTCGGCCACCTCAAGGCCCGCCACCAGTTGCCGCCCGCCGACCCGGCCCGCGAGGCCCGCCAGATCGAGCGACTGCGCACCCTCGCCGAGAACGCCAAACTCGACCCGGCCTTCGCTGAGAAGTTCCTGAATTTCATCATCGCCGAGGTGATCAGGCACCACGAGCGCATCGCCGAGGACACCGTCGACGACCCCACCTCCCTGGCCGATTGACCTCGCCCAACGCCCCGGGGAGGTGACACGGGCGCCCGCACCCGGCATGCTGCGCTGTGCACTCCTTGTCAGCCCGCGAGCACTCCGTGTCAGTGCACGGGCGTAGGCTGGCTGTCCGCGAGGGAGGGACGTCGGGCCATGCCTTCGGATGCCAAGATCCTCATCGTCGACGACCACGAGGACACGCTCTACGCGCTGGAGAGCGCCCTGGCCCCCCTGGGTTACCGGCTCGGCCGCGCCACCAGCGGTGACGAGGCCCTCAAGCAGGTGCTCCGGGGCCAGGTCGGCCTCCTGCTCCTCGACGTACGGATGCCCGGCGTCAGCGGCCTCGACGTGGTCCGCTACATGCGGCGCCTGGAGCAGACCCAGCACATCCCCGTCGTGCTGCTCACCGGGTTCGGCCCCGACCACGAACTGACCTCCGCCGCGTTCGCCCTCGGCGTCGCCGACCTCCTGATGAAACCCATCGACCCCTGGGCCCTGCGCACCAAGGTCCGCTACCTCTTCGACACCCACCGCCGCCACCTCGCCCTCGAACACGAGGTGCGGGAGTTACGCGCCCTCGTCAAGGACCACACCGAGGACAAGGACCACACCGAGGACAGGGGTCACGAGGGCCAGGACCACGACGAGGACGACGACGCGGCCGCCCGCCACCGCGCCCTGCCCCACCCGGACGCCCGAGTCCCGGTACAGCGCATCAACGGGGCGCACACGGGGGAGCTCGAACAGGACCGGACATAAGGCATGTACCGATCCGCCTCTGTGAGTTGCCCGTGCCATCAGGCAGCATGTCCTGCATGTCCGTACTGACGCGCGACGAAGCGCAGACCCGTGCCAAGCTCCTCGACGTCCACCGCTACACCATCGCGCTGGACCTCACCACCGGCGACGAGACCTTCGAGTCCCGGACCGTCGTCCGGTTCACCGCGCGCACGGACGCGGACACCTTCGTCGAACTCAAGCCGGCCGAACTGCGCGAGGCCACCCTCGACGGCCACCCCCTCGACCCCGAGACCCTCGAGGACAACCGGCTGCCCCTCAAGGCACTGACCGCCGGCGAGCACGAACTGCGCATCGACGCCGTCATGCGGTACTCCCGCACCGGCGAGGGCATGCACCGCTTCACCGACCCCACCGACGGCGAGACCTACGTCTACACCCAGCTGTTCATGGAAGACGTCCAGCGCGTCTTCGCCGCCTTCGACCAGCCCGACCTCAAGGCCGTCTTCGACCTGTCCGTCAAGGCCCCCGCAGGCTGGAGCGTCCTCGCCAACGGCATCACCACCGACCTCGGCGACGGCCACTGGCAGGCCACCCCCACCCCCCTGATCTCCACCTACCTCGTCGCCGTGGCCGCCGGCCCCTGGCACTCCGTGCGCACCGAACACCGCGGCCTGCCCTTCGGTCTCCACTGCCGCCGCTCGCTGGCCCCCTACCTCGACCCGGACACCGACGAGATCTTCGAGATCACCAGGCAGTGCTACGACCGCTACCACGAGAAGTTCGAGGAGCCCTACCCCTTCGACTCCTACGACCAGGCCTTCGTCCCCGAGTTCAACGCCGGCGCCATGGAGAACCCCGGCCTCGTCACCTTCCGCGACGAGTTCGTCTACCGCTCCGCCGTCACCGACACCGAACGCCAGACCCGCGCCATGGTCATCGCCCACGAAATGGCCCACATGTGGTTCGGCGACCTCGTCACCCTGCGCTGGTGGGACGACATCTGGCTGAACGAGTCCTTCGCCGAGTACATGGGCTACCAGACCCTCACCGAAGCCACCCGCTTCACCGACAGCTGGGTCGACTTCGGCGTCATGCGCAAGGGCTGGGGCTACGACGCCGACCAGCGCCCCTCCACCCACCCCGTCGCCCCCGAGGAAGTCAACGACACCGCCTCGGCCCTCCTCAACTTCGACGGCATCTCCTACGCCAAGGGCGCCTCCGCACTGCGCCAGCTGGTCACCTGGCTCGGCGAGAAGGACTTCCTCGCCGGCATCAACACCCACTTCGCCCGCCACCGGTTCGCCAACGCCACCCTCGCCGACTTCATCGACTCCCTCGCCTCGGCCACCGAACGCGACGTCCACGCCTGGGCCGACGCCTGGCTGCGCACCACCGGCGTCGACACCCTGCGCCCCGTGGTCACCCCCGGCGAGGAGGGCACGTACACCCTCCAGGTCGAGCACAAGGGCAGCCGCCCGCACCGCATCGCCGTCGGCCTCTACGACCTGGACGTCGCCGACGAGGGCCGCCACCTCGTCCTGCGTGAACGCCTCGACCTCGACATCCCGCAGAGCACCCCGCAGCCCATCGGCAAGCGCCCCACCCTCCTCCTCCCCAACGACGGCGACCTCACCTACACCAAGGTCCGCTTCGACCCCGAGTCCTTCAAAGCGGTCACCGAGACCCTCTCCGGCCTGCCCTCGCCCCTGACCCGCGCCGTCGTCTGGAACGCCCTCAGGGACGCGGTCCGCGACGGCGAACTCCCGCCCACCGCCTACCTGGACGCGGCCCGCACCCACCTCCCGCACGAGACCGACCTCGCTCTCGTCCAGGGCGTCCTCGCCTTCGCCTCCGCCTACGTCACCGACCGCTACGTCACCCCCGAACAGCGCCCCGCCGCCCTCGCCACCCTCTCCTCCCTGTGCCGCGACCTCATCCGCCGCACCGAGGACGGCGACAACCCCGGCCTGCGCCTCATCGCCGTCCGCCACTGCGTCAACGCCGCCGCCCACCCCGACACCATCGCCGCCTGGCTCGCCGAAGGCACCGTCCCAGGCGGCCCCGAACTCGACCCCGAACTGCGCTGGCGCGTCCTCGCCCGCCTCGCCGTCCTCGGCGCCACCGACGAGACCGCCATCGCCGCCGAACTCGAACGCGACCCCTCCGCCACCGGCCAGGAAGGCGCCGCCCGCTGCCGCGCCGCCCTGCCCACGGAAGAGGCCAAGGCACAGGCCTGGGAAGCCATGTTCGCCCGCGACGACCTCTCCAACTACCTGTTCACCGCCACCGCCCAGGGCTTCTGGCAACCCGAACAGACCGACCTCGTACGGCAGTACGTGCCCCGTTACTACGAGGACGCCGTCGCCCTGGCCGCCCGCCGCGGCCCCGCCATCGCCGACGCCGCCGGCCGCTGGGCGTTCCCCGACTACGCCATCGACGAGGACAACCAGGCCCTCGGCCAGGCCTGCCTGCGCGACGCCGACCCCATTCCCGCCCTGCGCCGCAAACTGGTCGACCAACTCGACGACCTGGGACGGGCGTTGCGCGTGAGGCAGTCGTAGAGCGGATTTTCCCCGCACGGGAGTACCCCCTTTCGGGTCAGGATCGTTGAACTCTCCGGGCGCGCCCAGGCAACCGCGTCCAAGCTGGAAGCCCCCAGCGCCCCCGGAGGTCGACGATGAACACGCCGCCCCTGGCCTCGGGCCCCGAAGGCCGAGATGCCCTGCGCCCGCTGCTGGACACGGTCGTCGACGCGCTGAGGGAGGGAGCGCAGGCGAGGGGAGGCCCCCTGTCGGCGGGTGGGCCGCACGCGGTCGCGGCGCGCGTGCGGGATGCCGTGGGGACCGTACTCCCGGACGAGGGCGATCCGGAGGCTCTACGGCGCCTGGTAAGCGCTGTGGCGGAAGGCGCTGCAGACCCGGCGGACCCTTTCTGCGCGGCCCACCTGCACTGTCCGCCCTTGGCAGTCGCCGCGGCAGCCGACCTGGCTGTCAGTGTGCTGAACCCGTCGCTGGACTCATGGGACCAGGCCCCGGCTGCATCAGAGCTGGAGGCACTGGTGACACGGCAACTGGCGAGCGAGGTGTACCTGTTCAGGGGCGCGGGGAACTGCGCGACCAGCCCCCACCGGCCCGAAGCTTTGGTCACTACCGGCGGCACGGAATCAAACCAACTCGCCCTCCTCCTGGCCAGAGAGACCCTGGGCCCGGACGTCCGCCTGGTCTGCGGCGAGAACGCCCATCACTCCCTCCCCAGGTCCGCCTGGCTCCTGGGCCTGCCCGAACCGCTCATCGTCAGAACCCCTCACGGCACCCTCGACCCCGCAGCCCTCGACACAACCCCGCGCGGACCGCTGCTCATCGCCGCCACGGCGGGCACCACCGATGCCGGCCTGATCGACCCGCTGCCCGAGATCGCCGACTGGTGCGCGCAGCGCGGCGCCCGCCTGCACATCGACGCGGCCTACGGCGGAGGCCTCCTCTTCAGCGACCAGCACCGAGGGAAACTCGAAGGACTCGCCGCCGCCGACACCGTAACCCTCGACCTGCACAAACTCGGCTGGCAGCCCGTCGCCGCAGGCATCCTCGCCGTCCGCGACAACAACGACCTCGCCGCCCTGACCCAACGCGCCGACTACCTCAACGCCGACGACGACACCGAGGCGGGCCTCCCCGACCTCCTCGGCCGCTCTCTGCGCACCACCCGCCGCCCCGACATCCTCAAGATCGCCGTCACGCTGAAGACCCTCGGGCGCACGGGACTCGGCGCACTCGTCGACCAAGTCTGCGACCTCGCAAGGCAGTTCGCGGAGCTCGTCGAGGACCACCCCCGGTTTGAACTCCACGCACCCCCCACCATCAGCACGGTCCTGTTCCGACCGGCGAACGCCACCGACGACGCCGTAGCCGCCGTACGCCGAATGCTCCTCACCGACGGCCGCGCCGTCCTCGGCCGAGCCCGCGCGGCGAACCGGCTCTGGCTCAAGGCCACCCTCCTCAACCCCACCACCCGGCCGGCCGACCTCGCCGGACTCCTGCACCTCGTGGAAGGAACCACCCCCCGATGAACCCCCACCCCCCACACCACGAGCCCGACGCACCCCGCGACCTCGTCGGCATCGGCATCGGACCCTTCAACCTCTCCCTCGCCGCCCTCGCCCAGCCCCTCACCGCACTCGACGCCGTCTTCTACGAACAACGCCCCGCCTTCGGCTGGCACTCCGGGCTCCTCATCGACGGCGCCACCATCCAAGTCCCCTTCCTCGCCGACCTGGTGACCCTCGCCGACCCCGCCAGCGAATGGACGTTCCTCAACTACCTCAAAACCCGCGAGCGCCTCTTCCCCTTCTACTTCGCCGAGCGCTTCCACATCCAGCGCGCCGAATACGACGCCTACTGCCGCTGGGTCGCCGAGAACCTCCCCGGACTCCACTTCAGCCACCAGGTCGACGCCGTCCGCTTCAACCCCGAACGCGACGTCTTCGAAGTCGACTTCACCCAGCTCGACACCGAGGGCGAAGCCGAGGCACTGGGCCGCACCTACACCAAGAACATCGTCCTCGGCATCGGCACCGAGCCCTACGTACCCGAACCCCTCAAGCCCCTCGTCGAAGCCCCCGGCGTGCCCGTCATCCACGCCACCGACTACCTCGACCATCGCCGGACCCTCCTCGCCGCCGACCACGTCACCGTCGTCGGCTCAGGACAGTCCGGCGCCGAGATCTTCCTCGACCTCCTCCGCCACCGCCCCACCGGCCGCGAAAAACTCCACTGGCTCGGCCGCACCGAAGCCTTCGCCCCCATGGAGTACTCCAAGCTCGGCCTCGAACACTTCACCCCCGACTACACCCGCTACTTCCACGCCCTGTCCGAAAGCGTCCGCGACCGCCTCGGCACCACCCAATGGCAACTCCACCGCGGCATCGACGCCGACACCATCGCCGCCATCCACGACGAGCTCTACCGCCGCACCCTGCACGGCGGCTGGCCCGACACCGTCCTCACCCCCGGCGTCCGCGTCCGCACCGCCGGCAGAATCGCCACCACCAAGATCGAACTCCACCTCGAACACTTCCAGCAGGGCACCCGCTCCCGCCTCACCACCGACGCCGTCGTCCTCGCCACCGGCCACCGCGAACGCCCCCTCGACCGCATCCTCGCCGGACTCGACCCCTACATGCGCCGCGACAGCCGCGAACGCCCCCGCGTCGACGAACACTTCCGCCTCGCCCTCGACCCGTCCGTCACCGGCGCCGACTGCCACGTCTACGTCCAGAACGCCGAACGCCACACCCACGGCGTCGGCACCCCCGACCTCGGCCTCGCCGCCTGGCGCAGCGCCACCATCCTCAACACCCTCACCGGCAAGGACACCTACCCCCTCCCCACCCGCACCGCCTTCACCACCTTCGGCCTCGAAGACCGACTGCCCCAGATCCCACCCGCCCGCAAAGCCTCCGTCCTGACCCCCCTCGTCGAGGGACGGTAAGAAGCCGGCGACGGCCTCCACGCCAACGGCGCCGGCGTGAAAGTCACCGCCGACGCCGTGGACACCACCCCGCTCAACCTCTAGAAGACCGGCACACCGTCCCGCGTGAGCCTCCAGTCCACCGACGCGAAGTCCTTCGGGTCCAGCACACCCTTCGCGGTCACCCACTCCGCGATCCGCGTCCGGATCTCCGTCGACTCCGACCACACCTCGGTGGCCGAGGCCACATGCGGGAACGCCCCACCACCGTTCGCCCGGTAGTTGTTCACCGCGAACACGAACTTCTGCGCGTCGTCCAGCGCGGCACCGTTGAACGTCAGGTTCTTGATCCGAGACCCGGCAGCCTGAGCGATGTCGATGTCGTACGACAGCCCCGACACGTAGTCGTAGTTGTAGTCCGGACGGTTGCCCGCGTTCGTCAGCTTCTCCACGTCCACGACCGCGCCCGCCGCCGTCTGCACGAAATACTGCGCCGAGTACTCCAGGTACGCCCTGACCTGCGCACCCGTCAGCAACTTCGCCACCAGCGTGTTGTCGTAGACGTACAGGCTGGACAGGTCCCGGATCGTCACAGAGCCCGCCGGGATCTCCGAGGTCCGCGAGAACGGTGACGCCTGCGCGATGACGGGCAGCGAGGCGTACTCCGTACCCGCCAGCGCCGCCTTGACCACGTCCTCCTGCACCTTCGTGATCAGGTCGATGATCGGGGCGTCCTTGTAGCGCGCCTCCACCGTCGTCAGCGTCTGCGTCGCCGTACCGACCACCTGGTTCACGTACTTCACCACGACGTCGTGATCGGCCTTCAACAGCTTGGTGATCTTCGGGTCGTCCGCGACCGAGTTCGAGTTCAGCACCTTGGACGACACCGACTCGACCGACCAACGCCCCTTCGCGAAGACCAGCTCGATGTCGAACAACGACAACCGCTCCGCATACGCCAACGGCTCCGACAGCACGACCGTCTTCCCGGTCTTCGCGTTGGTGACCTTCAGCTCCGGAATCTCCACATGCGCGTGCCCCACCAGGATCGCGTCGATCCCCGGCACCTGCTGCGCCACCAGCGCCGCCGAGTTCTCGACATACGGCAACTGGTCACCGTACGACGACGTACCCGACGACCCGGAGTGCGCCGACACGACCACCACATCCGCACCCATCGACCGCAGCTTCGGCACCCACTTCGCCGCCTGCTCCTCAAGCCCCGGGAACGTCAGCTTCCCCTGTACGTAGGCCTTGTCCCAGATCGCGATACCCGGGTTCGTCAGACCCAGCACCGCCACCTTCACCGGCGGCGCGCCCTTCACATGGAACTTCTTGATGAAGTACGGCGGGAAAGCCGGCTTCAGCGTCTTCGCGTCCAGCGCATTGGCGCCGAGGAGCGGGAAGTCGCACTGCTCCTCGAACTTCCGCAGCGTCTCGATGCCGTAGTTGAACTCGTGGTTGCCCAGCGCCACCGCGTCGTACCCGATGGCGTTCATCGCCGCGGCCATCGGATGGACGGGACCGCCCTTCGCGGTGATCGGGTCGACCTTCGCGTAGTAGTACGTCAGCGGCGTCCCCTGGATCGTGTCGCCCGCGTCGAGGAGCAGCGTGTTGCAGCGGCCCTTCTCCGCACGGACCTGGTTCACCAGCGTCGAGATCCGCGACAGACCCTGCGCGTTGCCCGCGGTGTCCTTGTACTCCGCGTCCTTGAAGTAGTCCCAGTTGAAGACATGGCCGTGCAGATCGGTGGTGCCCATCACGGTCAGCGAATAGCGCTTCTCGCGCCCCTTCCCGGCCTCCGCGGCCTGGGCGGCCGGAGCACTCACGGCACCGGCCAGCGCGACACCCGCACCGGTCACGGCGGACTTCTCCAGGAACTTCCTGCGGTTCAAGGCCATGTCTTGATCTCCTCGGGGAACGGTCAACAACGCGCGTAGATTCTGACCCGCACATGTCGAACGGCAACAGACCCCACAGGTTTCGATCTGGTGACCCCACCCGTGAAAACTGACACAGTGGGGCGTTATGGCCACCGACTCCGCTCCCTACGGCACCCCCGACGCGCCCCGCCTCGCCGTCCGCGGTGAAGCCCACCTCGAAGTCGACCCCGAGATCGCCCGCATCAGCGTCACCGTCGCCTCCCGCGGCAAGGACCGCCGCACCGCCCTCGACGACCTCACCCGCCGCAACGCCGACGCCCTCGACCTGCTCAAGTCCTACGGCGACGCCGTCGAACACCTGGAAACCGGCTCCTTCTCCGTCACCCCCGAACTCAAGGAACACGGCCGCGGCGAACGCGTCCACGCCTACCACGGCCGCGTCCACATCACCGCGGAGCTGACCGACTTCACCGCACTGGGCGAACTGACCACCAGGCTGGCCGACCTCGACCTGACGGGGGTCGACGGCCCCTGGTGGGCCCTGCGCCGCGACTCACCCGCCTACCGGGAAGCCCGTCAGCAGGCGGTACGGGACGCGGTCCAGCGGGCGAAGGAGTACGCGGAGGCGCTGGGCACGTCACTGGCCTCTTTGGTGGAACTCGCCGACCTCGGCGCCGAGGACCCCGAACCCCGCTTCGTCGGCAAGGCCAGCCGCGCACGCTCCATGGCCTACGAGGCCGCAGCCGACACCTCGGCCGCCCCCCTCGACCTCGAACCCCAACGCCAACACGTCCACGCCCAGGTCAACGCACGCTTCACCATGGCACCACCCACACTATGAGCGTCACTCGAATTTGCATTCGGAATGCTCATCAGAGCGGAGTGGCGCACACTTCAACCCTTGTCAACAGCCCTTCACCCAAAGGTTGTTGAGTAGTCATACCTCCCCAATTCCCTACCCATCGGTAAGGTCTAGGGTCGAAACATGCGCCGAGCAAAGATCGTCTGCACCCTGGGCCCCGCCACCGACTCCTACGACCAGATCAAAGCCCTGGTCGACGCCGGAATGGACGTAGCCCGCTTCAACCTCAGCCACGGCAGCTACGCCGAACACGAGGAGCGGTACCACCGCGTCCGCAAGGCCTCCGACGAGACCGGCCGCAGCGTCGGCCTCCTCGCCGACCTTCAGGGCCCGAAGATCCGCCTCGGCCACTTCACCGAAGGACCCGTACTCCTTGAACGCGGCGACACCTTCACCATCACGGTGGAGGAGGGCGCGGAGGGCGACCAGCGCTCCTGCGGCACCACGTACGGCGGACTCGCCTCGGATGTCACTGTGGGTGAGCGCATCCTCGTCGACGACGGCAAGGTCTGCCTGGAGGTCACGTCGGTGGAGGGCCCCCAGGTCCACACCAGGGTGATCGAGGGCGGCATGGTCTCCGACCACAAGGGCCTGAACCTCCCGGGCGTGGCGGTCTCGGTGCCCGCCCTCTCCGCCAAGGACGAGGAGGACCTCCGCTGGGCCCTGCGCATGGGCTTCGACGTGATCGCGCTGTCGTTCGTGCGAAGTGGCCGCGACATCGAGGCCGTTCACCGGATCATGGACGAGGCGGGGCGGCGGCTCCCGGTCATCGCCAAGGTGGAGAAGCCCCAGGCGGTCGAGGCGATCGACGACATCGTGGCCGCGTTCGACGGCATCATGGTCGCGCGCGGGGACCTGGGCGTGGAGATGCCGCTGGAGCAGGTACCGATCGTCCAGAAGCGCGCGATCAAACTGGCCAAGCGCAACGCCAAGCCGGTGATCGTCGCGACCCAGATGCTCGACTCGATGATCGAGAACTCCCGCCCGACGAGGGCGGAGGCCTCTGACGTGGCCAACGCGGTCATCGACGGCACGGACGCGGTGATGCTGTCGGGGGAGACCAGCGTCGGGAAGTACGCGATCGAGACGGTCCGGACGATGGCGAAGATCGTGGAGGCGGCGGAGGAGGACATCCTCGCGAAGGGACTGCCGCCGCTGACCGAACGCAACAAGCCGCGGACGCAGGGCGGGGCGGTCGCCCGCGCGGCGGCGGAGATGGGCGACTTCCTGGGCGCGAAGTTCCTGGTGGCCTTCACCCAGTCGGGCGACACGGTGCGACGGCTTTCGCGGTACCGGTCCCCGATCCCGCTCCTGGCCTTCACTCCGGAGCCGGCGACTCGGTCGCAGCTGAGCCTGACGTGGGGTGTGGAGACCTTCCTCGGCCCGCAGGTCGACACCACGGACGCGATGGTGGACCAGGTGGACGAGCTGCTGCTGCAGTACGGTCGCTGCGAGAAGGGCGACGTGGTCGTGATCACGGCCGGCTCCCCGCCCGGGGTCTCCGGCTCGACGAACCTGGTCCGGGTCCATCACGTCGGCGAGGACGACAGTCCCAAGTAGGGGTGGTCAGTGCTTGGGGCCTACGTGGGTGTCCATGAGGGCTACTGAGGCTTTGCGGGCGATGGAGATGTTGTGGCTGTTCGCCCGCTTCCAGTCGACTCCCACTCGGTCGAGGGTGTGGGTGAAGAGCCTGATGATGTCGCCCGACAGGTTGGTGAAGAAGTACCGGGGATATTCGTAGCGCTTCTGTTCACCGGCCACGAGGCGCGTCGTCCAGTTGGTGATGCGGCACCCGTCGGAGTGGATGAGGCCGCGGATGAACTCCCATGGGTGGACGTCGACGATGGCCTGCTGCCAGGAAACGAGGGCGATGGAGCGCTCATGCTTCTTGCCAGGTCCGTGCTGGGGGAAGAGGCTGGGCCAGTGCCGGGAGTAGCCGGTCATCATCCGGTAGCCCTCCTTTTGGAGGGCGTAGACGGCAATACCTGGGCGCACTTTGGTGATGGCTTCGCGGCACTCCTGGATGAGGCCCGGCCAGGCGTCGGCGCACGCGATGCGCAGGTGGTAGCCGCCGCGCGGGTGTGCGCTGATGCAGCCATCACCCAGGTAGAGGCCCAGTAGGTACGCGTAGGCCTGTTCGTCGGCAGGCGGCCCGGGGCCGGGAGATGACATGCGCGGTAACGGCTCGATGCGTTGCTGCCAGGAGCAGATCGCGGCTCGCGAGATTCCCGTTTCTCGGCTGACCGAGTTGAGGCTGCGCCCCTGTGTCACCAGTGCGAGAGCTCGCTTGCGCGTGCTGACGTCGTACATGCGGCCACTCTGCGCGAGTGATCGCGAAGACACGCAGCAAAAAGTGGATGTTCACGAGAACGGGAACATCCACTTCTTGAGGGTAACCTTGGAATCGAAGGAAAAGTGCCCCAGGTGGGATTCGAACCCACACTGTCCGCTGTTTGAGAGCGGCCTCTCTAACCAGTTGGAGTACTGGGGCCTTAGAAAGGAAGGAGAAGTGCAACCCCTCGCGCACCCACCTTACCGCAGCTAGGTACGCTCTTGTCAGCAGTACCCCTGCCCCTGAACGAGGAGCCCCCGTGACCGCCCCCGAGTCGCCCCAGCCCGTAGACGCGCCCGACGACGACAAGTCGCACGTGCCTCCGCTGACGACCCGTGTCGTCATTGCCGAGGACGAGGCCCTGATCCGGCTCGACCTCAAAGAGATGCTGGAGGAAGAGGGCTACAGCGTCGTAGGCGAGGCAGGCGATGGCGAGCAGGCCATCGAGCTGGCCCGTGAGCACAAGCCGGACCTCGTGATCCTCGACGTGAAGATGCCCAAGCTGGACGGCATCTCCGCGGCCGAGAAGATCGCCGAAGAGCGCATCGCGCCCGTCCTCATGCTCACCGCCTTCTCGCAGCGCGACCTGGTGGAGCGGGCCCGGGACGCCGGTGCGATGGCGTACCTCGTCAAGCCCTTCAGCAAGAGCGATGTCGTGCCGGCGATCGAGATGGCCGTGTCCCGGTTCACCGAGCTGAAGGAGCTGGAGAACGAGGTCGCGGATCTGACCCAGCGGCTCGAGACGCGCAAGCTCGTCGACCGGGCGAAGTCGATCCTCCAGACCTCCTACGGCCTGACGGAGCCTGCCGCGTTCCGGTGGATCCAGAAGACGTCGATGGACCGGCGCATGTCGATGCAGCAGGTCGCGGAGGCGGTCATTCTGGACGCCGACGAGAAGAAGGCCAACAAGGGCTGAGCCCCGATCGGCACAGACGAAGGCCCGCGTCCCGGAGAAGGGGGCGCGGGCCTCGTCGTACGCACGAAGGGCGTCAGTCCTCGCCGAGGTATGCCTTGCGGACCGACTCGTCGTGGAGGAGGTCTTGTCCGGTGCCGGACAGGACGATGTTGCCGACCTCCATGACGTGTCCCTGGTCGGCGAGAGAGAGTGCCGCTTGGGCGTTCTGCTCGACGAGGAGGATCGTCGTGCCCTGGGACTTGAGTTCGACGATGGTCGCCATGATCTTCTGCATCATGATGGGGGACAACCCCATGGAGGGCTCGTCCAGCATCAGGAGCTTCGGCTGGGACATCAGGGCGCGGCCCATCGCGAGCATCTGCTGCTCGCCGCCGGACAGGGTGCCTGCCGCCTGGTTGCGGCGTTCTCCCAGGATCGGGAAGAGCTCGTAGGCGCGCTGTATGTCCTTTTCGATGCCTTCCTTGTCTTTCCTGAGGAAGGCTCCGAGCTGGAGGTTTTCGAAGATCGTCAGGCGGGGGAAGATGTGCCGGCCTTCGGGGGAGTGGGCGAGTCCGAAGGAGACGATCTTGTGGGCGGGGATGCCGCTGAGGGGTTTGCCGTCGAAGAGGATCTTGCCGGAGGTGGGCTTCAGCAGACCGGACAGTGTCCTGAGTGTCGTCGTCTTGCCGGCGCCGTTGGTGCCGATGAGGGTGACGACCTGGCCTGCTTCGACGCTGAAGGAGATGCCTTTGACGGCTTCGATCTTGCCGTAGGAGACCCGGAGGTCCTCGACTTCGAGGAGTGCGGTCACTGGCCTTCTCCCTTGGTGCTGGTGGTGCTCTGCGCTTCGGCCGCGTCGGTCTCGGCGGTGCCTGCCGTGCCGGGGTCGCCGTCGAAGGGTTCGCCGAGGTAGGCGGCGATGACGCGTTCGTCGGCCTGGACGACGTCGGAGGTGCCTTCGACGAGTTTTTCGCCCTGGACGAGGACGGCGACGCGGTCGGAGAGGTTGAAGACGAAGCGCATGTCGTGCTCGATGAGGAGGACGGCGATGCCCCTGTCGCGGATGGCGAAGACCAGTTCTTCGGTGGCTCGGGTCTCCTGGGGGTTCATGCCGGCGGTGGGCTCGTCGAGGAGGAGCAGGCCGGGTTCGGAGGCCAGGGCGCGTGCGATCTCGAGCTTGCGCTGTTCGCCGTAGGGGAGGTTGCGGGCGAGGTGGTCGCGCTTGGCCTCCAGGCCGATGAACTCGAGGAGTTCCATGGCTCGTTCTTCGCTGGCCTTCTCCGCCTTCTTGAAGCCGGGGCCGCGCAGGAGGGCGGACCAGAGGCCTTCCTTGGTGCGGGTGTGGCGGCCTACGAGGACGTTCTCGAGGACCGTCATGTTGGCGAAGAGGCGGATGTTCTGGAAGGTGCGGGCGATGCCGGCCTGGGTCACCAGGTGGGGCTTGGGGGGCAGGACGGTGCCTTTGTAGGTGACCGTGCCTTCGGTGGGGACGTAGAGGCCGGTGAGGCAGTTGAAGAAGGTGGTCTTGCCGGCGCCGTTGGGGCCGATGAGGCCGACGATCTCGCCTGCGTTGACGGTGAAGTCGACCGAGCGGACGGCGGTGAGGCCGCCGAAGCGCATGGTGACGTTGCGGGCTTCGAGTACAGGTGTCGTCATGGTGCTCACGCCCCCGCCTTGGTGACGGCGGCGGGGTCGCCGGTCAGCGTTGTTGTTTCTGGTACGTCGAGTTGGCCGGTCTCGTGGAATTCGAGTTGGCGGCGGCGGTTGGCGATGATGCCTTCGGGGCGGAAGCGCATCAGCAGGATGAGGGCGATGCCGAAGGCGAGCAGCGACTTGTCCTGGAGGAAGACGAGCTTCTCCGGGAGCAGGTAGAGGAGTGCGGCGCCGAGGATGGGGCCTGCGACCGTGCCCATGCCGCCGAGGACGACTGCGGCGAGGAGGAAGGCCGAGTTGGGGGGTGTCGAGCCCGCGAACTGGTACGGCGTCGGGACGACGCTGTAGGTGACGTGGGCGCTGACGGTGCCGGCGAGGCCGGCGAGGGTGGCGCCGAGGGCGAAGGCGATGAGTTTGACGCGGAAGCCGTTGATGCCCATGGCGGTGGCGGCGGTCTCGTCCTCGCGGATGGCGATCCAGGAGCGGCCGATGCGGGAGTCGGCGGCGCGGGTGTAGACCAGGACCACGATGGCCATGATCAGCACCATGAGCAGGTAGTAGTTGGCGAAGCGGCCGAGGGTGAAGCCTGCTACGTCGTGGGCTTGGCCGAGGTTGAACCCGAAGAAGTTGAGGTCGGGGATGGCCGGAATGCCGTTGGGGCCGTTGGTGAGGTCGGGGCCGGAGTCGCCGTCCATGTTGTTGACGGCGATACGGAAGATCTCTCCGAAGCCGAGGGTGACGATGGCGAGGTAGTCGCCGCGCAGTCGCAGGGTGGGGGCGCCGATGAGGACGCCGAAGACGAGCGATGCGGCGGCGCCGGTGAGGGCGGCGGCCCAGAAGGGGAAGTGGACGCCGGAGAAGCGGGAGAACTCGGAGCCGGAGACGAGGGCGGCGGTGTAGGCGCCGACGCCGAGGAAGGCGACGTATCCGAGGTCGAGAAGGCCCGCGAGGCCGACGACGATGTTGAGGCCCAGGGCGACGGTCCCGAAGATCAGGATGTTGACGCCGATGTTGGCGTAGTGGTCGTTGGTCTGGGTGAAGGGGAACGCGATGGCCGCGGCGAAGCCCATGGCGAGCGTGAAGCTGCGGTTGCGGGCGACGATGCGGGAGAAGCGGTCGTTGAGGCCGGCGGTGTGCAGGGCCCAGACGGCGAAGATGACGACGATGAGGTAGCCGATGAAGAGTTCGCCGTACTCGGTGTCGATGCCGTAGGTGAAGACGGCCAGGCCGACGATGGTGGCGAGGGTGATGATCGCGCGCTCGACCCAGGGGCTGATGGGTGCGGCGGCGGGGATGCCGTCGGGCTTGGCGATGTAGGCCTTGAGGTTGCCCTTGGCACTCGCGGTGCGGGGCTCGGGGAGAGCGAAGGCGCCGATGACGGGCAGGAGGGAGGCGATGGCCGCGACCCAGCCGCCCGGTTCGAGGTTGGCGAGTCCGCCGAGTTCGACCGCGATCGAGACGATGGTGTACCAGGTGACGCCGAAGCCGCCGAGGGCGGTGAGTACCAGGGGGGCGTTGTTGCGGGCGGGGATCAGTCCGCGGAGGCCGGGGACTTCGTATGCCGCGAGCGCGAACACCGTGACGAGCAGGCCGGCGATGAAGGTGAGCCACTGGAGGCCGCCGGGGTAGCCGCTGATGGTGAGGTCGCCGGGGAACTCGCTGGTCCAGGTCCAGGCGAGGAAGGCGGAGGCGGCGGTGGCGATTCCTCCGGCGAGGAGGAGTGCGCGGGCCGCGGGGAGGGGCAGGGGGATCAGGCCGCGGGTGGTGGTGTCGGTCATCGTGATCACGCCCTGTCCGCTACGCGTTCGCCGAGCAGGCCTTGTGGCCTGACGAGGAGGACGATGATGAGCAGGCAGAAGGCCCAGACGTCCTTCCAGGAGCCGCCGCCGAAGAGGTGCATGCCGGGGATGTCGTCGATGTAGGCGGAGGCGAGGGTCTCGGCGACGCCGAGGACGAGGCCGCCGAGCATGGCGCCGTAGATGTTGCCGATGCCGCCGAGGACGGCCGCGGTGAAGGCCTTGAGGCCCATCAGGAAGCCCATGCGGTAGTCGATGCTGCCGTACTTCATGCCGTAGGCGACGGCGGCGACGGCGGCGAAGAAGCCGCCGATGGCGAAGGCGATCACGATGATGCGGTTGGTGTCGATGCCCATGAGCTGTGCGGTGTCCGGGTCCTGGGCGGTGGCCTGCATGGCGCGGCCGGTGCGGGACTTGCGGACGAAGAAGGCGAGGGCGGACATGCAGACGATCGCGGCGACGATCAGGAAGATGTCGGCGTCCTTGATGGTGATGGAGCCGATGTCGTGGGTGGCGTCGAGGCCGGGGAAGGCGACGGCGCGGTCGGCGTGCGGGTAGAAGTTGCGGACGACTTCCTGCAGGGCCAGGGAGAGGCCGATCGCGGTGATGAGCGGTGCGAGCCGTGGGGCTCCGCGCAGGGGCCGGTAGGCGAACCGTTCCGCTCCGACGGCGATGAGGATGGCGACGATGCCGCCGCCGATCAGCATCAGGGGGACGGCGAGTGCCATCGAGGTGCCGTCGGGGAGGATGTAGAAGTAGACCGTGAAGGCGCCGAAGGCCCCGGTCATGAAGATCTCGCCGTGCGCGAAGTTGATGAGCTGGACGATGCCGTACACCATCGTGTAGCCGATGGCGATGAGCCCGTACATCGAGCCTAGGAGCAGCCCGTTGGCCAGCTGCTGCGGCAGGGTGTTCACCGCGTGGCCTCCATTGTCGCTGGTGGTCGTGTGCACGTATTGCGTGCTGGGGTGGGGTGTGGCAAGGGCCGCGCGGTCGGGGTCCCCTCCCGCGCGGCCCGTGAGTGGTGTCGCTGTGTGCTGCTGGGGCCTGGACTAGCCGAGGTCGGCGGTGCCGGTCTTCACAGCCTTCCACGCACCCTTGGTGACCTGGTAGACGGTGAGCTGCTTGTTGGTGGTGTCACCGTACTGGTCGAAGGCGACCTTGCCGGAGATGCCTTCGAAGTCGGACTTCTGGACACCGTCGACGACGGAGGAGCGCAGGGCGTTGATGTCGCTGGGGACCTTGCCGCTGTTGGCGTCGACGGCGGCCTTCACTGCCTTGATGATGGCGGTGGTGGCGTCGTAGGAGTACGCGCCGTAGGCGCCGTAGTCACCCTTGTAGCCCTTGGACTTGTAGGTCTCGATGAAGGTCTTGGCCGCGGGCAGGGTGTCGGCGGGGACGCCGACGGCGGTGGCGAGGTCGCCCTCGGAGGAGGCGCCGGCGGTCTCGATGTAGGTGGAGGCGAACATGCCGTCGCCGCCGAAGAGCGGGATCTTGACGCCGGCGCCCTTGAGCTGCTTGGTGATCAGCGAGGACTCGTCGTACTGGCCGCCGTAGTAGAGCAGGTCGGCCTTGGCGTTCTTGATCTTGGTGACGAGGGAGCCGAAGTCCTTGTCGCCGGTGTTGATGTGGTCGGTGCCGACGACCTTGCCACCGAGCTTCTTGAACTGCTCGTTGAAGATCTTCGCGAGGCCGGCGCCGTAGGTCTGCTTGTCGTCGACGACGAAGACCTTCTTCTTCTTGAGGCCGTTGTACGCGTAGTCGGCGGCGAAGCTGCCCTGGAGCTCGTCGGTGGTGGCGGTGCGGAAGTACGTCTTGTACGGCCGCTTCTTGTCCGTCTGCCAGTTCTTGCCCTGGGTCAGCTCGGGGTTGGTGTTCGAGGGGGAGATCTGGACCATGTTGGCCGAGGCGAACACCTGCTGCATCGTCTGGGCGACGCCGGAGTTCAGGGGGCCGACGGCGCCGACGGCGGTCTTGTCGCCGGTGATGGTGGTGGCGTTGGACTGGCCGGTGGCCGGCTGCGCCTTGTCGTCGAAGGCCTTCAGCTTGAACGTCACGCCCGGGACGAGCTTGTTCTTGTTGGCGTCGTCGACGGCGATCTGGGCGCCGTACTGGATGCCGAGACCGGTGGTGGAGTTCTCGCCGGACAGCGGGGCGTCCACGCCGATGGTGAGGGTGGTGCCACCCCCGTTGTCGCTGTCGCTGCCCTTGTCGTCACGGGAGCCGCAGGCGGTGAGTGTGAGAGCCCCCGTCGCCATGACGGAGGTCAGGATCACCATGGAACGTCGCACAATCATTCCTTTCCGCAGGCTCGCGCGCCCTTGTGGGTGCGGCTGGTGCCCGCGCTTTACCGAACTCCCGATGGAGCGGTGACTGGCCGTGACTCTAAGCCCGGTTTGCAGGCAGGGGCATCGCTGTGTGCGGGCTTGTGACTTTCTTGTTATGACGTGATGGATGGCGGGCTTCCGTCGAGGGGGCTCTCAGCCGGTTTGGCGGATTATCCCCTCAGTCCGCATTTTGAGAACCTGCACTTCCGCTTGGCCGTCCGGGCTGTGGCCCGGATGTCGTGGCGCAGGCGTCCCGAAGGAGCCGGAAAAGGTCGCGGGAGTACGCCCGGCCGAAGATGAAGCTGTGATGCTGTATTGCGCGCGCGTTACGGAGGGTTACGTCAAGAAAGGGTAGGTCGGCATTCAGGGGCAGACCCGAACAGTCGGAAACCGTGATTTCCACGGTGACCCGGCGTGTGGTGCCGGGGTGGACGGTGAACGCCTCGGGGAGGGCGTGGGCGGTGAGGCCGGTGAAGGCGGCGCCGGTGACCTGGAGGGTGACGGGGGTCCCGCTGTCGACGTCGACGGCGAAGCGGAAGCGGCCGGTGGTGGGGTGGGTGCCGGGGGGTTCGGGGAGTCCGGCGGGCCCGAGGTACCGCCAGGCGGTGACGTTGGCGGGCCAGGGGGAGGGGGTGTGCTCCGGCTCGGGGTGGTGGTCCTCGGAGAGGGTGCGGGGGACGAGAACTCCGGCCGCGAGCAGGGTGATCGCGGTGGTGGCCAGGGTGGCCCTGCGGACGCGTGGCGGCAGGCCGCGCCACCACACGCTCCAGCGGTCCGTCAGCCGGGGCCCGTCGGCGCCGATGACGTCGTAACTCTCCCCGCGATCGGGGGAGTCGACGGGCTCGACGGGGCCGATACCGGTCATGGGAGAACGGTAGGGGGAGTCGGGGGGCCGTGCCCAGTCGGTGTACGCCCCGGGGCCTGCTCGGCGGACCGGGGGGACGGCGGGAGGCGGTGTGGCCGGGGTGGGGCGAGCGGGGGGTGTCGATGAAGGGCCGTTCTGGGTGGGGTTGTTCGGGTTCGGGGAGCCCGGGGGGCTATGGGTGTGGGGACCCGGTGGCTGGCGTCGCGGAGGGGTGGGGTGGGTCGGCTCGCGGGGGTTGCCGGCTCGGGTCGTCGGCCAGTTTTGTGCGGCCGGAGGTGTCCCGGGCGGGCAGGGGGGCCGGCAGGCGGCAGCGGCACCCGGAGGGGTGGGGCGGTCCCGCGGTGCCGGCCCGGTCCCCCGGGCGGCCCCTAGCGGCCGGGGGCGTCCCGCAGGAGGCAGGTCAGGCGGGCGGTGCAGACGCGGCGCTCCTCCTCGTCGCTGATCACGATCTCGTACGTCGCGGTGGACCGTCCCCGGTGCACCGGTGTGGCCACTCCGGTCACCAGTCCCGAGCGCACCCCGCGGTGGTGCGTGCAGTTCAGGTCCACCCCCACCGCGATCTTGGAGCTGCCGGCGTGCAGCATGGAGCCGACGGAGCCCAGCGTCTCGGCGAGCACGGCGGAGGCGCCTCCGTGCAGCAGGCCGTACGGCTGGGTGTTGCCCTCGACGGGCATCGTGCCGACGACCCGGTCCGCCGAGGCCTCGACGATCTGCACGCCCATGCGGGTGCCCAGGTGCCCGGCGGAGAACATGGCGACGAGGTCGACGCCGAGCGCCGCGTACTCGTCGATGACCTCTTGAGGGAACGTGGCGTGCTGCTGCTCACCCATGGGCGGGCTCCGTTCGTCCTGGTCGCTACGACTGTCTGCGCTGAGCAAACGCTCAGTCGGTTGCCGATTGTTCCAGACGTACGACGACGGACTTGCTGGCCGGGGTGTTACTGGTGTCGGCGGTGGCGTCCAGCGGCACCAGGACGTTGGTCTCGGGGTAGTACGCGGCCGCGCATCCCCGGGCGGTCGGGTAGTGCACGACCCGGAACCCGGGGGCCCGCCGCTCCACGCCGTCCTTCCACTCGCTGACGAGGTCGACGTACGACCCGTCGGCGAGCCGGAGCCGGTCGGCGTCCTCGGGGTTGACCAGGACCACCCGGCGGCCGTTCCTGATGCCCCGGTAGCGGTCGTCGAGGCCGTAGATCGTGGTGTTGTACTGGTCGTGCGAGCGCAGCGTCTGCAGCAGCAGCCGGCCCTCGGGCAGCTCGGGGTACTCGACGGGCGCGGCGGTGAAGTTGGCCTTGCCGGTGGCGGTGGGGAAGCGGCGCTCGTCGCGTGGGGCGTGCGGCAGGGTGAAGCCGCCGGGGCGGGCCACGCGCGCGTTGAAGTCCTCGAAGCCGGGGATCACGCGGGCGATGCGGTCGCGGATGGTGGCGTAGTCCTTCTCGAACTCCTCCCACGGCACCCGGCTCTTCTCGCCGAGGACCCGGCGGGCGAGCCGGCAGACGATGGCGGGCTCGGACAGCAGCCGGCCGCTCGCGGGCTCCAGGCGGCCCCGGGAGGCGTGCACCATGCCCATGGAGTCCTCGACGGTCACGAACTGCTCGCCGCTGCCCTGGAGGTCGCGCTCGGTGCGGCCGAGGGTGGGCAGGATCAGGGCACGCGCGCCCGTGACCACGTGCGAGCGGTTCAGCTTGGTCGACACGTGCACGGTCAGCCGGGCGCGCCGCATGGCGGCCTCGGTGACCTCGGTGTCGGGGGAGGCGGAGACGAAGTTGCCGCCCATGGCGAAGAAGACCTTGGCCTCGCCGTCGCGCAGGGCGCGGATGGCGCGCACCACGTCGAAGCCGTGCTCGCGGGGCGGGGCGAAGCCGAACTCCTTCTCCAGGGCGTCCAGGAAGGCGGGCACGGGGCGCTCGAAGATGCCCATGGTGCGGTCGCCCTGGACGTTGGAGTGGCCGCGGACCGGGCAGACGCCGGCGCCGGGGCGGCCGATGTTGCCGCGCAGGAGGAGGAAGTTGACGACCTCGCGGATGGTCGGCACGGAGTGCTTGTGCTGGGTGAGGCCCATGGCCCAGCAGACGATGGTCCGCTCGGAGGCGAGGACCATGGCGAGGGCTTCCTCGATCTCCTGCTGGGACAGGCCGGTCGCGGTGAGCGTCTCGTCCCAGTCGGCGGCGCGGGCGGCCTCGGCGAACTCCTCGTAGCCATGGGTGTGTTCGCGGACGAAGGCCTCGTCGACGGCCCCGTCCGTCTGAAGGATCAGCTTGTTGAGGAGGCGGAAGAGGGCCTGGTCGCCGCCGATGCGGATCTGCAGGAACAGGTCGGTGAGGGCGGCGCCCTTGACCATGCCCTGCGGGGTCTGCGGGTTCTTGAAGCGCTCCAGTCCGGCCTCGGGCAGCGGGTTGACGCTGATGATCTTCGCGCCGTTGGCCTTGGCCTTCTCCAGCGCGGAGAGCATGCGGGGGTGGTTGGTCCCGGGGTTCTGTCCGGCGACGATGATCAGGTCGGCCTGGTAGAGGTCGTCGAGCAGGACGCTGCCCTTGCCGATGCCGATGGTCTCGCTGAGCGCCGAACCGGACGACTCGTGGCACATGTTGGAGCAGTCCGGCAGGTTGTTCGTGCCCAGTTCGCGGGCGAAGAGCTGGTACAGGAACGCGGCCTCGTTGCTGGTGCGGCCCGAGGTGTAGAAGATCGCCTCGTCGGGGGAGCCGAGGGCGGCGATCTCCTCGGCGATGATGTCGAAGGCGCGCTCCCAGCTCACCGGCTCGTAGTGGGTGCCACCCTCGGGGACGTACATGGGGTGGGTGAGCCGCCCCTGCTGGCCGAGCCAGTAGCCGCTCCTGGTCGCGAGGTCGGCGACGGGGTGCGCGGCGAAGAACTCGGGGGTGATCCGGCGCAGGGTGGCTTCCTCGGCGACCGCCTTCGCGCCGTTCTCGCAGAACTCGGCCGCGTGCCGGTGGTCGGGCTCCGGCCAGGCGCAGCCGGGGCAGTCGAAGCCGTCCTTCTGGTTGACGCGCAGCAGTGTCAGCGCGGTGCGCTTCACGCCCATCTGCTGCTGCGCGATCCGCAGCGTGTGCCCGATGGCGGGCAGTCCCGCCGCCGCGTGCTTCGGTTCGGTGACCTGCGGAGCGTCCTGAACCGGATCACCCTTGGGCGGCTTCGTGGCCATCGGACTCTCTCCTTCGCACACACCTGTGAGGTACGTCTCCGATCCTCGCACGCGCCGGTGACAACGGCGTTTGCCGGGCCCGCGGGAAGCGACGGCAGAGCTTGCACCTTTCGTGCCGTGGGCGGCGGGCGGGTCTGACTGTCAGTGGGGCGTGGCAGGATCGGGGGCGTGGCAGAGACAGCAGCGAAGAAGACCGACAACAGCCCCGGCGGCAGCCGCCCGCGCCTGATGCTCATGGACGGGCACTCGCTGGCCTATCGCGCGTTCTTCGCGCTGCCCGCGGAGAACTTCACGACCGCGACCGGCCAGCCGACGAACGCGATCTACGGCTTCGCGTCGATGCTGGCCAACACCCTGCGCGACGAGGAGCCCACGCACTTCGCGGTGGCCTTCGACGTGTCCCGCAAGACGTGGCGGTCCGAGGAGTTCACGGAGTACAAGGCCAACCGCTCCAAGACCCCGGACGAGTTCAAGGGTCAGGTCGAGCTGATCGGTGAGCTCCTCGACGCGATGCACGTCTCGCGCTTCGCGATCGACGGCTTCGAGGCCGACGACGTGATCGCCACGCTCGCCACCCAGGCCGAGGCCGAGGGCTTCGACGTGCTGATCGTCACCGGCGACCGAGACTCCTTCCAGCTGGTCTCCGAGCACACCACCGTGCTGTACCCGACGAAGGGCGTCTCGGAGCTGACCCGGTTCACCCCGGAGAAGGTCTTCGAGAAGTACGGCCTGACGCCCGCCCAGTACCCCGACTTCGCGGCCCTGCGCGGCGACCCGTCCGACAACCTCCCCGGCATCCCCGGCGTCGGCGAGAAGACCGCCGCGAAGTGGATCAACCAGTTCGGCTCGTTCGCCGAGCTGGTCGAGCGCGTCGAGGAGGTCAAGGGCAAGGCCGGGCAGAACCTCCGCGACCACCTGGAGGCCGTCAAGCTCAACCGCCGCCTCACCGAGATGGTGCGCACGGTGGAGCTGCCGAAGACGGTCACCGACCTGGAGCGCGCCCCGTACGACCGCAAGTCGCTCGCGATGATCCTCGACACCCTGGAGATCAGGAACCCCTCCCTGCGGGAGCGGCTCCTGGCCGTCGACCCGGGAGCCGAGGAGGCCGAGGGCGCCCCGGTCGCCGCGCCCGGAGTGGCGGTGGACGGCACGGTGCTCGGTACCGGTGAGCTGGCCGGCTGGCTCGCCGAGCACGGCGCGGGGCAGCCCCTCGGTCTCGCCACGGTCGACACCTGGGGTCTGGGCACCGGCTCGGTCGCCGAGGTCGCGCTCGCCGCGTCCGGCGGTGCGGCCGCCTGGTTCGATCCGTCCGAGCTGGACGAGGCCGACGAGAGGGCGTGGGTCGCCTGGCTCGCCGATGCCGAGCGGCCCAAGGTGCTGCACAACGCCAAGGGCGCCATGCGGGTCTTCGCCGAGCACGACTGGAGTGTCGCCGGTGTCAGCATGGACACCGCGCTCGCCGCGTACCTCGTCAAGCCGGGGCGCCGGTCCTTCGACCTGGACGCGCTGTCGCTGGAGTACCTGGGCCGGGAGCTGGCGCCCCCGGCCGCGGCCGACGGGCAGCTCGCCTTCGGCGCGGACGACGGAGCCGAGGCCGAGGCGCTGATGGTCCAGGCGCGGGCCGTGCTGGATCTGGGCTCGGCCTTCGAGGGCCGCCTGGCCGAGGTCGGGGCCGCCGACCTGCTGCGGGACATGGAGCTGCCCACCTCCGCCCTGCTGGCGCGCATGGAGCGGCACGGCATCGCGGCCGACCGGGCCCACCTGGAAGCCATGGAGCAGATGTTCGCCGGGGCGGTCCAGCAGGCCGTGAAGGAGGCGCACGGGGCGGCCGGGCACGAGTTCAACCTCGGCTCGCCCAAGCAGCTCCAGGAAGTCCTCTTCGGTGAGCTCGGCCTGCCGAAGACGAAGAAGACGAAGACCGGCTACACGACGGACGCCGACGCGCTCGCGTGGCTGGCGACCCAGACGGACAACGAACTGCCGGTGATCATGCTCCGGCATCGTGAGCAGGCCAAGCTCCGGGTGACCGTCGAGGGCCTGATCAAGACGATCGCCGCGGACGGCCGTATCCATACGACGTTCAACCAGACGGTCGCGGCGACGGGCCGGCTGTCGTCCACGGATCCGAACCTCCAGAACATCCCGGTCCGTACGGACGAGGGGCGGGCGATCCGGCGCGGATTCGTGGTGGGGGAGGGCTTCGAGTCCCTCATGACCGCGGACTACAGCCAGATCGAGCTGCGGGTGATGGCCCACCTCTCCGAGGACGCGGGGCTCATCGAGGCGTTCACCTCGGGGGAGGACCTGCACACCACGGCAGCGTCGCAGGTCTTTGCGGTCGAGCCCGGTGCGGTCGACGCGGAGATGCGGCGCAAGATCAAGGCGATGTCGTACGGGCTGGCGTACGGGTTGTCCGCGTTCGGGCTCTCGCAGCAGCTGAACATCGAGGCGGGGGAGGCGCGGGCGTTGATGGACGCGTACTTCGAGCGGTTCGGCGGGGTGCGGGACTATCTGCGGCGGGCCGTCGACGAGGCGCGGGCCACCGGGTACACCGCGACGCTCTTCGGGCGCCGGCGGTATCTGCCCGACCTCAACAGCGACAACCGCCAGCGGCGTGAGGCGGCCGAGCGGATGGCTCTCAACGCGCCGATCCAGGGGACCGCGGCGGACATCGTCAAGATCGCGATGCTGAAGGTGGACGGGGCGCTGCGGGACGCGGGGCTCGCCTCGCGCATGCTGCTCCAGGTCCACGACGAAATCGTGCTGGAGGTTGCGCCGGGGGAGCGGGGGGTTGCGGAGGAGATTGTGCGGCGGGAGATGTCCGACGCGGTGGATCTGCGGGTGCCGTTGGGGGTGTCGGTGGGGGACGGTTCGGACTGGGAGTCCGCAGCGCACTAGCCTCCGGCGGGTGGGCGGTGTCTTGTGCGGGTTGGTGGGGGCGGGCGTTTTTGCGCAGTTCCCCGCGCCCCTGATGCCTGCGGCTGCCTGTGCGGCCTCGGTGGGGGCGGGTGTAGCGCGTGCGGTGTGGTCTGGGGTCGGGGCCGGGCTGGCGGGTATCCGTCCTCGGTCCGGCGGCTCGGTCGCTTCAGAAGGGGCCTGTAATGGACGCCGGCCGCTGCGGGCGGACACCCCCCACCCCGTCCCCTTCCCGCCGTAGGCGGCTACCGGCCCGCCGCGGCGGGGAAGGTGGCGAACGGCCCGTCCTGGCCGGGGGGTGACTGCACCCACCCAGGGGCGCGGGGAACTGCGCGATCAGCCCCCACACCCCCGCACCCGCCCCACAACCGAACCCGGCACCCTCATAGGCGCCCCGCTCAAGCCCAGCGCAGCGGAACCGCGGGGAACTGCGCGACCAGCCCCACCGGCCCGCACCCGCCCCACAACCGAACCCGGCACCCTCATAGGCGACCCGCCCAAGCCCAGCGCAGCGTTCGTCACTCGCGTGGACTCCAGCTCGCGCCCTCGTCCCGACCCCCGGCCAGGATGCCGTCATGGGTATACGCATGCTCCACCGCCGGGCGGCCCCCGGACGGACGCAGGCACCGGTGTACGCCGGCAAGGTCCCGTCCGTACGTCCCCCGGTTCCGGCCCACGCGGCCGCCGCAAGCACCGCTCGCATTCCCTTCGACCTGGCGACACTCCTGCGCAGGGCGCGAGCCAGGGCGGCGGGCCCCCGCGTTCCGGTCCGGGTGGGCAGAAGCCTGCGCCGTGCCGCCGCGGAGCTACGGCACCGCATCGGGCGCCGCGATCGGGACGCCGTAGAGCTGTGGGCCGAGCTGGCGCTCAGTTATCTCGCGCTCGCCCTCACCCTGCTGCCCCGGTCCCGTCCGATGCCCACCATGACGGTGTTCATCGCGGCCGAGGACGCGGTCAGCGAGCGAGCGGGAGACCGGTCTCTTCGCGGGCGTCGGACACCGGGGCCGGGCGCCACAGCCTGACGCCCGCGGCGTACAGCAGTACCCCGAGGACCAGGCCGGCGCCCGCGCCGAAGCAGAGGGCGGGGATCAGTTCCCAGGGCTTCGCGGTGGAGCCCCAGTAGGCCCACCACCGCGAGGCCCGCTGCAGCCCGGCCACCGTCATGCACCCGCCGATCAGAGCCACGGCCCACCCTCTGTCCCGCACCGACAGAACGGGGACACCGGACGGCTCGGCCGCCGCGGGTGCCCGGCGCAGCGCGTGCACGCAGAACACGGTGATCACCACCGCGGCCAGCGCCGAACCGCCGTACTGGAGGTACCAGTAGAGAGGGGAGCCGGCCACCTGCCGGCCCAGGGCGGGGAACAGCCGCATCCCCCACCGGTCGTGATGCGTGAACGCGTCCCACACGACATGGGTCAGCCCTCCGACGGCGGCGGAGGCGTACCAGCGCGCGGCCAGTGCCGTACGCACGCGTGCGCGTGGCGTGCCGCAGCGCAGGAGCGTCGCCGCTCTGCCCTGTCGCCTTCGCGGCAGCAGGGCCACCAGTGGTTCTCGCAGCAGCAGCCACAGGCCCACCAGCGCCCAGGCGACGAGCACGTCGATCGTGAAGACGCCCGGGAAGGAGTGCGTGACGGTGCCGAACTCCATCGCCCCGGGTACGACACTTGCCGCGTAATAGGTCATGTCGGGTGCGAAGGATCCGGCCACGAGGACGGCCGGAACCAGTCGTCCCCGGCCCGTTCCGTCGGTGCGCACCGCGGGCAGTACCGCCGCCGCATGGCTCAGGGTGAACGGCAACGGGGCTCCTCGTGGCGGGTGTTGGCCGGGCGGCGGCCCGGGTGATCGGTGCCGTCCAGTATGGGCGACGCGGGCCCGCACCGATCGAACATGGCCAACCGGTGAATATCGGGCACGAACCGGTGTCCGAGGAAAGGAAGTTGTCGTAGGGTCACACGGGTCACCGCGCTGGGGAGCTCGGGCGAACGTGCGACTCAGGAATTACCGCGTGTCGCAGGGGCAACCTCAAGGGCGGTTCGACTGTCTCAACGGGACGAGAGCGGCAGACGGAGAAGGGCGCTCGGGCGTCCACAGGAGGGGTTCACTTTATGGCGGCGCAATTCGGCAGGAGGCTGCGCAAGGGAGCGGTGACCACCGCCGTGGCCGCGGCCGCGGTCGCGGCACTGTCCGCCTCCCAGGCCCCGGGGGCCACGGTCGACGACCACGGCAGATCCAACGCCGCCGACGCCCAGCCCTCTCCCGACGCGACCGCCGATGACAGCGGCGCGACCGGCAACTCGCCGTACTACACGGACCTGCCGCCGCTGAACACCCCGAGCCCCGCGCCGACCGACGGCACCTCCACCGTCTCTCCGGTCGAGTCCGAGGCGGGCATACCCGCGACCGTCCTCGACGCCTACAAGAAGGCCGCGACCGAACTCCAGGAGTCCAAGCCCGGCTGCAATCTGCCCTGGCAGCTCCTCGCCGCCATCGGCCAGGTCGAGTCGGGCCAGGCCCGCGGCGGCCGGGTCGACGCGGACGGCACCACCACCTCCAAGATCCTCGGCCCGCAGCTCGACGGCAACGGCTTCGAGCTCATCAAGGACACCGACAACGGCGCCTACGACGGCGACACCGCCTACGACTCGGCCGTCGGGCCCATGCAGTTCATCCCGTCCACCTGGGCGTGGGCCGGCCGTGACGGCAACGGCGACGGGGTGAAGGACCCGAACAACATCTACGACGCCGCTCTCGCCACCGGTCACTACCTGTGCCGCAACGGCCGGGACCTGTCGGACAGCGGTGACCTGGACAGGGCGATCCTCAGTTACAACCCCTCGCGGCACTACGTGAACACGGTCCTTTCGTGGCTGGAGTACTACCGCAAGGGCACCCACGAGATCCCCGACGGCACCGGCACCGTCCCGGGCAACCGCAGCGACGGCGGGACCGGCGGCGGCTCGACCACCTCGCCGTCCCTGCCCTCGACTCCGAGCGCACCGCACCACCCGTCGAAGCCGAGCACGCCCGGCTCGCCGCGCCCGACCCCGCCGCCGACCACACCGCCCCCGTCGGGGACCCCCACCACTCCGCCCTCGTCCCCTCCGGCCACCCCCACCCAGACCGTGGACCACCTGGAGGACTCGGGCACCGCGAAGCTCACCGCCATGGCGGGTGACGCGTTCGCCGAGAAGATCAGCACCAAGGCCGAGAACGCCGCCGGCAAGGGCGTCGCCAAGGTCCGGATCCGGTTCACGATCGTCGGCGACACCGACGCCACCTTCACCGGCGGCGAGAAGGTCGCCACCGCGCTGACCAACAGCTCCGGCGTGGCCACCGCGCCCGCGCTCCAGGCGGGCGAGACCACCGGCGCCTTCACGGTCCGCGCCACCCTCATCGGCCGTACCGTCACCGGCCCGGACTACCCGGCCACCGTGACCCAGCGCGTCGCCGACACCCTGGTGCGCACCAGCGACACCGTGCTGACCTGCACCCCGGGCGGACAGTTCGCCGACGCGGTCCAGGTCAAGGCCACCTACAAGGACGCCGTCGCCGACAAGGTCGGCGCCACCGCCACCCTGATCAAGTCGGACGACGACGCGACCGAGAACGACAAGGGCCCCTACTTCAAGGACGCCGACGGCAAGACCGTCCGCACCCTGACGGGCCTCACCACGGACGCGGACGGCCTGCTCAAGCTGCCGCAGCTCTACGCCGACGACACCACCGGCACCTTCGTGCTCCGCATCACCACCGCGGGCGGCGCGACGCTCGACGTGACGTTGACCGTGGCGGCCGCCGCCGACACTTCGGCAAGCCCGTCGCCGAGTCCCAGCGCGAGTTCGTAGACACCGGCCCACCCTTTCGAAGGGCTTTTGAAGGGCGTCCTTTCCGCTACGGCGGACAGGGCGCCCTTCGCCGTGCGCGAGCTGTTCTCATCTCGCCCCCCCGTTGCTACGGTGCCGGACCTGACGATGTATCAGTTCCGGTGCCGGGAGGTGGACATGCGTGCCCTGATCGCCGCCGCGACCGGTCTCGCCCTCGCGTTCGCGCTGATCCTCACCATCACCGCACTCGGCACGCCGACCGGCAAGACGTCCCCGAAGCCGCTGCTGACCACGGTGCCCGCACACCCGTGACCCCCGGGAGGCCGAGATGCGCCGCAAGACCAGCCTGGTCCTGCTCGCCCTCGCCGTGTTCTTCGCGGCGCTGTCCCCGCTGCTGCGCTGGTACGCCTTCCCGCGCCTCGCCAAGATCCCCGCGAACCAGTACCAGGACATGGTCCTGGAGGCCAAGGACGCGACCCTCATCGACTACAACGACGGAATGAAGGCGAAGAAGGTCTCCAAGGTCACCATCGTGCAGACCCTCAAGGGCAACGTGGAGGCCTCGGAGAAGATCGAGAAGACGGCCGGTAAGGACGTCGTCGTCTGGGACGGGCTGTCCTACGTCGTCGGGCCGGACGGCAAGATGGTCTCCAAGATCCCCGAGCGCTACATCTTCGACGCCCACACCCAGGACCCCGTCCACGCCACCGGCGAGATGGTCGACGGCGACCCAGTGAAGCGTGCGGGCATCGAGTTCAAGTGGCCCTTCCTCACCGAGAAACGGGACTACGTCTACTTCGACGCCCAGGCCCGCACCTCGGCCCCCATCCACTACAAGGGCACCCGGAACTTCCGCGGCCTCGACGTCTACTACTTCGAGCAGACCATCCCCTGGACCAAGGTGCCCTTCCCGAAGACCATGCCGGTCCAGGGCATCACCCCCGCGGCCATCGCCAGGACCGGCACCACCCGCTGGTACACCACGGTCCGGAAGTTCTGGGTCGAACCCCTCACCGGGGCCCCCGTCTACGGCGAGGAACTCCACAAGGAGGAACTGCGCGGCGGCACCCTGCTCGGCGGCCGCGACAAGGTGACGGTCTTCGCCGGCGACGTGAAGATGCGCGAGGACTACATCAGGCACACCGTCGACCTGGTCAAGTCGAACCGCACCCTGGTCCTGCTGCTGACGTCGTACCTCCCGTGGGGATTCCTGGTCCTCGGCTTGCTTCTCCTGGCGCTCTCCCTCTACCTGGAGGCTCGCGGCCGCCGACCCGGCGACCGGAAGCCGACGAAGGACACCGAGGCGGAACCGGTCACCGCCTGAGTGTCGGAGCCAAGTTGTACGATCCTGAGCACAACCGCTCGGGGGAGGGGCATGGCCGCCATAGTCATCGTGCACGGCATCGGCAAGCAGTACCTCGGCCCCCACACCGTGCACGCCTCCGTCTCACCGGCGCTGCGCGACGGCGTCCGTCTCGCCGGCGGCCCGGCTCTCGACGACGAGGACATCGCCACCGCCTTCTACGGCCACCTGTTCCGGCCACCCGGCGGCGGCCGGGTCACCAAGGGCGAGCCGCTGCCGGATCCGCGCGACCCACCCGACCCGTACGAACGCGATCTTCTGCTCGCCTGGTGGACCGAGGCCGCACGGCTCGAACCGGAGCGTGTTCCGGCGCCACCCGATGCCCGCCCCGGCAAGGCACCCACCCCGTTCACCGTGCAGCGCGCGCTGTACGCGCTGACCCGCAGCCGGTTCCTCGCCCGTGCCGGGGACCGCTTTCTGCTCGGCGTACTGCGGCAGGTGCGCCGCTACCTCACCGAACCGGACCTGCGAGCCCGCATCCAGGAGGCCGTCGCCGCGGCCGTCGGCCCCGACACCCGGGTCCTGGTGGGCCACTCGCTCGGCTCCGTCATCGCCTACGAGGCACTTGCCGCGCAGCCCGCGACGCCGGTGCCGAGTCTGGTCACGATCGGCTCACCGCTCGGCATCCCCCAGCTCGTGTTCGACCGGCTCACCCCACCACCCGCGCAGGGTCGCGGACAGTGGCCGGCCGGCGTCGACCACTGGACCAACCTCTGTGACCGACGCGATGTCGTCGCGCTCACCAAGCGCCTGGGCCCCCTCTTCGATGCCGGCGAGCGGCGGATCCGTGACGTCCTCGTCGACAATGGCTGGCAGGCCCATGCCCTCGAACACCACCTCACCGCGGCCGAGACGGGAGCCGCTGTCACCGCCGGACTCGCTGTGCCGGGCGAGCGCCGGTGAGCGCCGGTGATCGTGGTGCCCGGCACCGAGGGGCCGACGCAGATCCGCGCCTGGCCCGTCCCCTCGGCGAACCGGCAGCGGTTCGCCGGCTCGTCGTGGTCGGCGGCACTTCCGCGTACGACCACCAGGAGCACCTGCCCGGCGTGTCCGGCGACCTCGACACCGTCTCCGAAGTCTTCCGGACCCTCGGCTATATCGAGGCGCACCGCTTCCACGACGCCGGAACCGACTCCTTCCGCCGCGGATTGTCCGACTGGGCCGCCGCCGAGGCCCGCACGGACGACGCCCTCGTCCTCTACTACACCGGCCACGGCGACCGCGACCACCACCGGCACTACGTGCTGTGCCGCGACAGCGACCCCACGCGGCTCGGCGGCACCGCCCTCGCCACCGAGGATCTCGTCCGCATCGTCACCGAGAGCGGCGTCGAGCGCCTGCTGCTCATCGTCGACACCTGCTACGCCGGACAGGGCGGCGTGGACGCGGCGCGCACCGTCGCCGACGAGCTCGGGGCCGCGCTCACCAGTACCCGCGCCGCTGATGAGGGTCGGCTCACCGCCTTCTCCGTCATCGCCGCCGCGCGCACGGGAGAAGCCGCCGAGGACGGCGCGTTCGCCCGCGCGCTGCGGTCAGCCGTGGACGACCTCACCCTCGGCGGCCACCGTCAGCGCAAGCTGTACCTCGAACAGGTCGTCGACCGCGTCAACGACGACCTCGCCGTCGACGGCCCCTTCCAGCACGCCGCCTGGGGCACCCTGCCCAGCGGTGAGGGATTCCCCTTCTTCCCCAACCCGCGCTACGCCCCCGGCATCCCGGCGGGTATCGACCTCGACGAACAGCGCACCTGGAACAGCCGCGAAGGACGCCGCCGTCGTACCGAACTCCTCAGCCACTTCGACCCCAGGGGCCGCGGCGCGGACGCCCTCGGCGGCACAGGCTCCTACTTCACCGGCCGGGTCAAGGCATGTGCCGAACTCACCGCCTGGCTGACCGCCACCGGCTCCGACGGCCGCCGGTCCGTCGTGGTGACCGGCAGCGGCGGCGTCGGCAAGTCCGCGCTGATCGGCCGCCTCGTCCTCGACGCCCGCGCGGCCGGGACCTCGCTCACCGCCATCCACGCCCGGCACAAGCTCTTGGAGGAAATCACCTCGGGCATCGCCGACGCCGCCGGCATCGCCCCGGGGGACCCGGCGACGCAGCGCCCGGATCTGCTGCTGGAGGCCCTCGCCACCCGCCGGGCCCCACTGCGCATCGCGGTGGACGCGCTCGACGAGGCGGGCACGGCCGGCAGCACCGACGCCGAGCCGGAGCGCATCGCCGCACACCTGCTGCGGCCTCTCTCCGAACTCCCGCACGTCCACATCCTGATCGGCACCCGACCCCGCGCCGTCCCCGCCCTCGGCCCCGGCTTCCACCGGCTCGACCTCGACGATCCCCAGTGGACACACGCCGGCGACGTCCGCGCGTACGCCACCCAGCTCCTGCTTGCTCCCGATGGCCCCGGCAGCACCAGCCCCTACCGGCACGAGACCGCAGACCCGGTGGCCGACGCGATCGAAGCCCGCGCCGGTGGGAACTACCTCGTAGCCCGGCTCGCGGCCCGGTCCCTCGCCCAACACCCCCGCACCCTCGACACCACCGTCCCCGGCTGGCAGGACCAACTGCCCGAACTCATCACCGAGGCACCCCGGCCGACCGGACCCGCCTTCCGCTGGGCGCTGCGGCAGCAGTTCGAGGAGCAGGAGCTGCGCGGGCGGCGACTGCTCACCGCGCTCGCCCTGGCCGAGGGCACCGGCCTGCCGGCCGGCGACGCCTGGTGCGCCATCGCCTCCGCCCTCACCGGCGACCCGGTCGGCCCGCGCGACCTGGACTGGATTCTGCGCAGCGGCGGCTCCCACATCGTGGAGGACGTGGACCCGCACGGCCGCTCCGTGTACCGCCTCTACCACGAGACATTCGCCGACGAACTGCGCGACGGCCTCCCGGCGGACCTGCTGGGGCGTATCGCCCAGGCCCTGACGCTCCTCGTCCCGCCCAAAGCCGACGGAACCGGCCCTGACTGGGCCGCTGCCGACCCCTACCTGCGCGAGCACCTGCCGAGTCATGCCTCGGTCGGCGGCGTACTGGACGATCTGGTGACGGATCCGTTGTTCCTCGTCGCCGTCGACCCGGCCGTACTGCGGCGCACCCTGCCCGGCCTGCGACAGCCGCGGGCCCGGGCCGTTCGCGACAGTTACGAGCGCATCGCGCCGCACCTCAAGGCGGAGACAGACGTCGGCGCCAGGGCGGCGCTGCTGCGGCTGACGGCCCTGGAGATGGGGGACCGGCTGCTCGCGGACGCCACCTCGGTGCGGGTCCCGGACCAGCCGTGGACGGCAGATTGGGCGTATGTACCGAGCCCGCCGTACCCGTACCGGTCACTGGGGCGGTTTCCGTCAGGGGGTTGGCCGCACGCTCTGGTCGAGTGCGACGGGCGTCGGATCCTGCTCCTCGGCGAGAAGGGGCGCATCACCTGTTGGGACACCGAGACGTGCGAGCCGCTCGGCGAACTGGAACTGCCGGAGCCGGCCGGGGAGACCTGGCGGTCGCCGGCGGACATCGAGGAGATCGCCACCTGCCCCGGCGGCTGGGCCCTTCTCAAGGGGCCAGGCGGCCCGTTGCATCGCCTTCAGGTCTGGGACGTCGCCCGGCGCCGGCCCTGGGGCACCACGGTCGGGGTGCGTGCCGAGAGCGTTGCCCTGTTGGCCGATGACGACACCCTGGTCGCCGGCGCACTGGACAGCGACGGCCACGTACGGCTCCTGGACATGCGCACCGGGCAGGAGCTGTGCCGACTGACGCCCCGGCGCGTGGGGGGCGGCCTGGTGCTGGACCAGCGTCTCGTCATGGAGCCCCGTGACGGCGTGATCACGGTCGCCGCGGTGCGTTCCGGATACACCGCGGACGAAGGGCGGGAGGTCCACCGTTGGACCGTGGACCCACGGAACGGCTGGCGGACGCTGGACAGCGTGAGCCGCTCGCTGAGCTCCGGTCATGTGCAGGACGTCCTGCTCCACGAGGGGCGCGTGGTCGTCGCCACGTCGCACGTCCGGTTCGACTCCTCCAGAACACGCACGGACGCCGTCACGGACCACGGAGCCGGGATCGAGGAGTGGACCTGCGTGTCCGACGGCCGGGTCGTGACGCACGGCGGCGAGTTCCTGTTGCCGACGGGCAACGGCCTGATCCGGATGACCGTGCACATGAACGGCGTCGAGATGGTCGATGCCGTCGGGCGCCGCACCGTACTCCTGCACGCCGACCTCCCGGGCATGCCGCGCATGGTGGCCGCGGTCACCGCGGCCGACGAAGTCCTGCTGGCCATGGGCGAGTTCCTGGACTCCGCGGTATCCCTGTGGGCCGTACCGCTCGGCGGCACCACAACCGCGGACGCCGAACCGCGGCGGTTCTCCGCTCTGTTCGGCACGCGGCTGAGCCAGGGGCGGGTGGCGGGGCGGGAAGTGGTGGCCCTCGCCGACGGCGCGGGTGTGCGCTGCCTGGACACCGCGACCGGAGACCTCGTGGCCTGGCAGGGCAAGAGACACTCCCGCACCGCCTGGGGTGCACACGGTCAGCCCGTGCTGGTCTCCGGCGTCCACGAGCCTCATCCCGGCCTGCGCCCCCTGCAGATGCTCGGCCGGCCCCGGCGGCACCTGATGCTCCGGGACGCCCCGCCGGGCGACCTCCGCTGGCTGGAGCCGGTGACCTGGCGGGACCACGCCGCCGTGCTGGGCGTCTTCGGCACGCGGGTCGCCGTCTGGACCCAGAACGGACGCCGCCTGTGCGAGGTGGCCCTGCCCGCCGAGCCGAGGACGGTCACCTGCCGCGTCGTCGCCGACCGCCTCTACGTCGCCTGTTACGTCTACGACCACGGCCTCAGCGTCGTCGAACTGCCTGACGGGAACACGGTCTTCCACCTCGCCGACAGCCCCGATGTATCGGTCACAGTCTCCGGCGCCCACAATCGGCAGCCGGGCGCCATCGCCCTCGACGAATGGAGCGGTGAACCCGTCGTCGGGTACACGAGCCTCGGTCAGGGCATCAAGGTGCACGACGTCCTCTCCGGCTCCGAGATCTGGTCGTACCACGAGAAGGTCTCGCCCTCCTCCCTGTACCTGCACCACATGGGCGGTCGCCGGGTGGTTGTCACCGTCGACTACCACAACACCCTCCGGCTCCTTGACCTCGACGCCGGCACCGAGGCCGCGCGTATCCCGGTGGACGGCAGGATCCAGGCGGTGACCCCGCTCGCCGACGAACGCGTCGCCGTCCTCACCTCGACCGGCCTCTATACCCTCCGCTTCCCGACGTTCAGCCCCGACGCAGCCGGGCTGTCGTGTGCCGGGTCGGTTCCGCCGCCGCGGGATCTTCCGGCCACGGATGCTTCGGGTACCTCCCACGCAGTTCTGCCCGCACTGCTCGGTAGCCGTCCCCCCAGAAGGAGGCGAGGTCGCCCGTGACAGCCGCCGGGCGCCCGGCGGGGGACAGGAGATGGACCAGGAGGGGCACGCCCGCGATCCGGGGTGACTCCTGCAGCCCGAACATCTCCTGCAACTTCACCGCGAGGACGGGCTGTTCGGGGGTGCCGTAGTCGATCCGGACCCGGGACCCGCTCGGTACGGCGATCCGCTCCGGCGCCAGCTCGTCCAGCCGATTGGCCTCGCCGGAGGCCCAGGGCAGAAGCCTTCGCAGCGCCTGCCCGGCGTCGATGCGCGCCAGGTCGGCCCGTCGGCGGGCGCGGCTCAGCTCGGGCTCCAGCCATTCGTCCACGCGCGCGTGGAGCGCGTCCTCGCAGACGTCGGGCCACGGGTCGCCGAGGTGGTGGCGCAGGAACGCCAGCCGCTGCCGCAGGACGTCCGCGTCGGGCGTCCACCGCAGCAGCCGTAGCCCTTCCTGGCGGAGCCCTTCGAGGAGGGCCTCGCGTACGAGGACGGGGTCGGCGTCCCTCAGCGGCCGGACCGCGAGCTCGATCGCCCCGAGCCGCTCCACCCGCCGGGCCACGACGTCCCCGTCCGCCCAGTGCACCTCCTGGCCCTCGGAGTACAGGGACGCGGCCGCCGACCGGGCGGTGTCCTCGTCGATCACGGCGGCGAGCTGCACCCGCGCGTGCCCCTTTCCGACGGGCCGGTCCGCCACGGCCACGGCGAGCCAGGGCGAGCCCCGCAGCGGCGAGCCGTCGGAGAGTTCGGCGCGGGTGCCGGAGGCCATGAGATAGGAGCCCGAGTCGGCCCTGGCGACCCGTTCGGGGAAGGCGAGCGCGGCGACGAGACCATCGTTCCCCGCGGCCGGCTCCGTGAACTCCGCGGAGGCGGAGCGCAGTCGCCGCACCTCCGACCGCCACCGTGCCGCGTAGGCGTCACCACCCCGCCGAGCGGTCCGCACGGCGGCCGCCAGGTCGTCGCCGTACTCCCGCGGCGGCTCCTCCGACAGCAGCGCGACCGCCTCGGCGCCCGCACCCGAGGTGTCCAGGAGTGCCCGGCCCAGCCGGGGATGCAGGCCCAGCCGGGCCAGCCGCGCACCCCGCGCGGTCGCCCGGCCGTCCGCGTCCACCGCCCCCACGGCCGTCAGCACGTCCCGCGCGGCCGCCATCGCCCCGCCCGGCGGCGGATCCAGCAGGGCGAGGCCGGACGCGTCCGGATCGCCCCAGCAGGCCACCTGCAGCGCGAACGCCGTCAGGTCGGCCACCTTGATCTCCGGCGACGGGAAACGCGGCAGCCGGGCGTCCTCGGCCTCCGCCCAGCACCGGTACACCGCACCCGGCGCCTCCCGCCCGGCCCGCCCCGCCCGCTGCCGCCCGGCGGCCTGCGAGGCCCGCACGGTCGCCAGCGCGCTCAGTCCGCGCGCGTGGTCGACGCGCGGCTCCCGCGCGAGCCCCGAGTCGACGACCACGCGCACCCCCGGCACGGTCAGGGACGACTCGGCCACCGCGGTCGCCAGCACCACCCGGCGCCGCTCCCCGCCCGCCAGCACCGCGTCCTGCACGGCCGCCGGCGCCCGCCCGTGCACCTGGAGCACCTCCACGCCACCGAGGCCGCCCAACTGCCCGGCCACGCGCGCGATCTCGCCCACGCCCGGCAGGAAGCACAGCACGTCCCCGTCCCGCTCGGACAGCGCGCGCCGTACGACCGACGCCACGTGCGCGAGCAGCGCGGGATCGACCCGCATGCCGTGCGGCGGGCGCACGGGACGCGCCGGCGGCGCCCACACGACCTCCACCGGATGCGAGACACCCTCCGCCTCGACGACGGGCGCGTCGCCCAGCAACCGCGCCCACCCCTGCGCGTCGGTCGTCGCGGACGCGGCCACCAGGCGCAGCTCCGGCCGCAGCGTCTGCCGCACGTCCCACAGGAAGGCCGCCGTGGTGTCCGCGTCCAGATGCCGCTCGTGGCACTCGTCGAGCACCACCACGTCCACGCCCGTCAGCTCCTGGTCGCGCTGGAGCCGCTGGAGCAGCACCCCCGTGGTGACGACCTCCACGCGCGTGTGCCGTCCGACCACCCGCTCGCCGCGCACGGAGTAGCCGACGCTCTCCCCGACCTTCTCGCCCAGCAGCCACGCCATCCGCCGGGCCGCCGCGCGGGCGGCGATACGGCGGGGTTCGGCGACGACGACCTTCCGCGCGGGTGCGCCGGAATCCAGCAGACCCGCGAGCACCAGCGGGACGAGGGTCGTCTTGCCGGTGCCGGGCGGGGCGACGAGGACGGCCGTGCCGTGGCTTTCCAGGGCGTCGCCCAGCGCGGACAGGGCGCCGCGTACGGGAAGGGCGTCGAGGGCGTCGTAACGGATCACGCCCCCAGTGTCGTACGACTGCCCAGACGCCTCAGTCGCGTTCGCACACGAAGATCGCGGTCCCGGGGATCAGATTCCCGCGCAACGGGGACCAGCCGCCCCACTCCGAGGTGTTCCAGACCGGCCACTCCGGCTCCACCAGGTCGACCAGGCGGAAGCCGCCGGCGACCACGTCACGGACCCGGTCGCCGATGGTGCGGTGGTGCTCGACGTAGACCGCGCGGCCCTCCTCGTCCTGTTCGACGTAGGGCGTGCGGTCGAAGTAGGAGGCGGAGACGGACAGGCCCTCGGGGCCGGGCTCGTCCGGGAAGGCCCAGCGGATGGGGTGCGTGACGGAGAAGACGAACCGGCCGCCCGGGCGCAGGACGCGGCGCACCTCCTTCAGGACCAGGACCGGCTCGGCGACGAAGGGCAGCGCGCCGTACGCCGAGCAGGCCAGGTCGAAGGAGCCGTCCGCGAACGGCAGCACGCCCGCGTCGGCGCACACCAGGGGGAAGGACGTACCGATGCGCAGGGCGTGCTGGAGCTGGCGGTGCGAGATGTCGAGGGCGACCGGGCGGGCACCCTGTGCGGCCAGCCAGCGCGCGCACTGGGCGGCGCCGGCGCCGATCTCCAGGACGTCCTTGCCCTTGAGGTCCTCGGGCGGGCCCAGCAGCTCGGCCTCCACCTCGTCGAGGCCCTCGGGGCACCATACGAAGCGGTCGTCGCCGAGGAACGTGCCGTGCTCGACCTGGTACTCGTCCGCGTTGCGGTCCCACCAGCCACGGTTGGCGCGGGCGCTCTCCGTGACGTCCGCGTCACGGCGGGTGGCCTGCGAGTCGGCGTCCGGGCCGGACTCCTGCGGGTGTGATGCGGGCTCTTGGATGATCGGCTCCCTCGTATTAGTCTGCGGGCTCTTCCGTCCAACCCGTCGCGACGGCCGTCATAAATGGGGCGCCGTCACGCGCGCGTGGCCTCGTGAGACAGGTTTTGTGCCGGGTATGCGGCGATCCGCCCCGGGTGTGCGCCTTCGCGCATTGACCCTGTCCGGCTGCCCCCGTATGCTACAAGTTGCGCTGCGGGCCTGCGCTCCTCAGACGTAGCAGGCTGCGCTCGCATCTGTTGTATGTCCCCTCGGTTGTCGAGGCGCCACCAGTGGTTTTGTGTGGCGCTTCCTTGGCTGTCCGGCTTCTTCAGAGCGAAACAGGCTCCCGGCGTAAGCAGTACCTACGACTCACTGTCCGTACCGGAGCCCTTTCCCACATGACGAGCAGCACCGAGACCACCTCTACCACTCCGCAGGTAGCGGTCAACGACATCGGTAACGAGGAAGCCTTCCTCGCCGCGATCGACGAGACGATCAAGTACTTCAACGACGGCGACATCGTCGACGGCGTCATCGTGAAGGTCGACCGGGACGAGGTCCTGCTCGACATCGGTTACAAGACCGAAGGCGTTATCCCGAGCCGCGAGCTCTCCATCAAGCACGACGTCGACCCCAACGAGGTCGTCGCCGTGGGCGATGAGATCGAGGCCCTTGTTCTCCAGAAGGAGGACAAGGAAGGCCGTCTGATCCTGTCCAAGAAGCGCGCTCAGTACGAGCGTGCCTGGGGCACGATCGAAAAGATCAAGGAAGAAGACGGCATCGTCACCGGTACCGTCATCGAGGTCGTCAAGGGTGGTCTCATCCTCGACATCGGCCTCCGTGGCTTCCTGCCGGCCTCCCTCGTCGAGATGCGTCGTGTTCGCGACCTCCAGCCTTACGTGGGCAAGGAGCTCGAGGCCAAGATCATCGAGCTGGACAAGAACCGCAACAACGTGGTCCTGTCCCGCCGCGCCTGGCTCGAGCAGACCCAGTCCGAGGTTCGCCAGACGTTCCTCACGACCCTCCAGAAGGGTCAGGTCCGCTCCGGTGTGGTCTCCTCGATCGTCAACTTCGGTGCCTTCGTGGACCTGGGTGGCGTCGACGGTCTGGTCCACGTCTCCGAGCTGTCCTGGAAGCACATCGACCACCCCTCCGAGGTTGTCGAGGTCGGCCAGGAAGTCACCGTCGAGGTCCTCGACGTCGACATGGACCGCGAGCGTGTCTCCCTGTCGCTGAAGGCGACCCAGGAAGACCCGTGGCAGCAGTTCGCCCGCACCCACCAGATCGGCCAGGTCGTGCCCGGCAAGGTCACGAAGCTGGTTCCGTTCGGTGCGTTCGTCCGCGTGGACGAGGGCATCGAGGGTCTGGTCCACATCTCCGAGCTGGCCGAGCGCCACGTCGAGATCCCGGAGCAGGTCGTCCAGGTCAACGACGAGATCTTCGTCAAGGTCATCGACATCGACCTCGAGCGCCGCCGCATCAGCCTCTCGCTGAAGCAGGCCAACGAGGCCTTCGGTTCCGACCCGGCCTCGGTCGAGTTCGACCCGACCCTGTACGGCATGGCCGCGTCGTACGACGACCAGGGCAACTACATCTACCCCGAGGGCTTCGACCCCGAGACCAACGACTGGCTCGAGGGCTACGAGACCCAGCGCGAGGCGTGGGAGCACCAGTACGCCGAGGCGCAGACCCGCTTCGAGCAGCACCAGCAGCAGGTCATCAAGTCCCGTGAGGCCGACGCGGCTGCTGCCGCCGAGGGCGGGGACTCCGCCGGTGCGGCTCCGGCCGCGGGTGGCGGCGGTGGCGGTGGCGGTTCGTACTCCTCCGAGGGTGCGGACACCTCCGGTGCGCTGGCTTCCGACGAGGCGCTTGCCGCGCTGCGGGAGAAGCTGGCGGGTGGGCAGAGCTGAACGCCCACTGAGCACTAGCTCTTGACTGAGGGACCGTACCTTTCGGGGTGCGGTCCCTCGGTGTTTTGTCTGTAGGCCGGTGGGGCCGGTCGCGCAGTTCCCCGCGCCCCTGGGGAGTTCAAGCCGCTCTCGGTCATGAAAAGCCGTCAAGAGATGGGCTGATCAGGGCCCAGGGTGGGAATGCCGCTGTTCCAGGGCGTGTTGTGCTGTATGAACACGAGGAGGAGCGGTCACTGTGCTTGATCCGCAGGGTTTGTACGCATGGGAGCCCAAGGGCCTCGCCGTTGTCGACATGGCTCTCGCCCAGGAGTCGGCCGGCCTGGTCATGCTCTACCACTTCGACGGATACATCGACGCGGGCGAGACCGGTGACCAGATCGTCGACCGGCTGCTCGACTCGCTGCCCCACCAGGTCGTGGCCCGTTTCGACCACGACCGGCTCGTGGACTACCGCGCCCGCCGTCCGCTGCTCACCTTCAAGCGCGACCGCTGGACGGACTACGAGGAGCCCACGATCGACGTGCGGCTCGTCCAGGACGCCACCGGAGCGCCCTTCCTGCTGCTGTCGGGCCCGGAGCCGGACGTGGAGTGGGAGCGCTTCGCCGCGGCCGTCCAGCAGATCGTGGAACGGCTCGGGGTCCGGCTGTCGGTGAACTTCCACGGCATCCCCATGGGCGTTCCGCACACCCGCCCCGTAGGCCTCACCCCGCACGGCAACCGTCACGACCTCGTCCCCGGTCACCGCAGCCCCTTCGAGGAGGCCCAGGTGCCCGGCAGCGCCGAGGCCCTGGTCGAATACCGGCTCATGGAGGCCGGTCACGACGTCCTGGGCGTCGCGGCGCACGTCCCGCACTACATCGCGCGCTCGACCTACCCGGACGCCGCCCTGACCGCCCTGGAGGCCATCACGGCCGCCACCGGCATGGTCCTGCCCGGCATCGCCCACGCGCTGCGCACCGACGCCCACCGCACCCAGACCGAGATCGAGCGCCAGATCCAGGAGGGCGACGAGGACCTCGTGGCTCTCGTCCAGGGTCTCGAGCACCAGTACGACGCGGCGGCCGGCGCGGAGACCAGGGGCAACATGCTCGCCGAGCCCGTGGAGATTCCGTCGGCGGACGAGATCGGGATGGAGTTCGAGCGCTTCCTGGCCGAACGGGAAGGCGACAACTGACGCGCGAGGAGCGTCTAGGCTTCCGGTCATGCTGAAGGTGGGCCTGACCGGCGGTATCGGCGCCGGCAAGAGTGAGGTGTCGAAGCTCCTCGTGGAGCACGGTGCCGTCCTGATCGACGCGGACCTCATCGCGCGCGAGGTGGTCGCGCCGGGCACGCCCGGTCTCGCCGCGGTCGTGGACGCCTTCGGCGCGGACGTACTCGCCGAGGACGGCAGCCTCGACCGGCCCAAGCTGGGTTCCGTCGTCTTCGCCGACCCGGAGCGGCTCGCCGTACTCAACTCGATCGTGCATCCGCTGGTGGGCGCCCGCTCCCGCGAGCTCGAAGCGGCCGCCGCCGAGGACGCCGTCGTCGTCCACGACGTCCCGCTCCTCACGGAGAACGGCCTCGCCCCGCTCTACGACCTGGTGATCGTCGTCGACGCGAGCCCCGAGACCCAGCTCGACCGGCTCGTCGGGCTGCGCGGCATGACCGAGCAGGACGCACGCGCGCGTATGGCCGCCCAGGCGACGCGCGACAAGCGCCTGGAGATCGCGGACATCGTGATCGACAACGACGTACCCCTGGATGGACTGCGCCACCGCGTGCGGGACGTATGGGGCGATCTCCTGCGGCGGGCTCGCGCGTCCAGGGCGTCCCAGGAATAGCGTCCCCCGGTCCGGGCGTTGAACCCTTCCAGTGAGGGAAGGACTGAGCCGTGCCCGAGATCAGCGGATCGACCGGACGTACTCCGGAGACGCATGTCATCGACTACCGCGCAGCCGAGCAGTTGCTCTCCGCGCGGGACCCGCGGGGCGCGGTGAAGCTGCTCGACTCCGTCATCGCCGCCCACCCCGAGAACACCGCGGCCCGGCTGCTGCGCGCGCGGGCGTTCTTCGCCGCCGCGCAACTGCGGCCCGCCGAGCTGGAGTTCACCATCGTCCTGGAGCGCGAGCCGGACAACGCCTTCGCGCACTTTGCGCTCGCCCGCACCTACGAGCGGCAGGGACGGTCCGACCAGGCCAGGCGGCACTTCCGGCTGGCGGCCGCGCTGGACCCCAACCCGGAGTTCCTGAAGGCGGCCCGGTTCGACTCCTGAGCGGCGGGCCGGCCCGCTACCTGGGCCGGCTCTCCGGCGGCCGGTAGGGCGGGATGTCGGGGCCCGGCTGGTAGTGCGGGCCCTGACGGATGTGCCGGAGGATCATCGCCGTGTCGACGGTGATCACCAGCCAGAGCACCCCGCAGGCGATGGCCCACCCGGGGCGGCCCGCCAGCGCGAACGCGGCCGTGCCGAAGACCGCCCAGACCAGCCCCCACACGCTCAGCCAGAACCGCGCCCGCAGCGCACTGCGCGCTGTCGTGGGCTCACTGCCTGTACGCATCGGGATCACCACCCCTCTCCTGCAACGTACTCTTCGGAACGAACGTTGACCAAAGGGCCGATGAGGGGGTCACCGCGTGCTTCCGGATGCCGATGAACTGGCCGAGGTGCTGGTGGAACTCGCCGTACCGCATGAGGACGTCAACGAACTCGTGCGGATGGGCCGGCGGGTCATGGACGATCCGGAGCTGCGGCGGTTCCTGGAACACTCCGTCGACGAACTCGTCCGGGACATGGGCAAGGCCGACGAGCCGGTCGTCCTTCCCGAGCTCGACTGGCCTGCCGGCGCCCTCCAACGCTGCTTCCCCGCCTACGTGTTCGTGGCGGCGCTGCCCCACACGCGCGCGTACCACCGCGAGCGCGGCATCCCGGCCGAGGTGTCCCGGCGCACCCTCGCCGACCTCGGGCGGAACATGGCCGTGCACCGCAGGCGGTACGGCAGGACGGGCGTGCAGTCACCGCGCTGGCTGACCCGGCACTCGCGGGGCGAGCTGTACCAGCTGGGGCGACTCCAGTTCGAGCGGACGCGGTACGGGCCGTGGAACAGCCGGACGCTCACGGCGGCCGGACTGGACCTCGCTCCCGGCACGCCCTGTCTGAGCCTGCACATCCCCGACTTCCTCGGGCCGCTCTCACCGGAGGCCTGTGACCGCTCGCTGGCCCTGGCCGCCGAGTTCTTCGCCCGGCACTTCGCGGAGGAGCCGTATCGTGCCGCGCTGTGTCATTCCTGGCTGCTGGACCCGCAGTTGAAGGAGTATCTGCCCGCGGACTCCAACATCGTCCGGTTCCAGGAGCGTTTCCGCACAGCCCCCGAGGACCCGGAGCCGGAGGACACCGAGCCGGTGCAGTTCGTGTTCGGGGACCCGGAGTTGTCGGTGGAGAGCCTGCCGCGGCGGACGGCGCTGGAGCGGGCCGTGGGTGATCACCTGCGGGCCGGCGGGCACTGGTACATCGGGCACGGCTGGTTTCCCCTGTAGTCCGGTTTCCCCTGGAGTCCGGCGATGAGTTCGGGGCGGGGTGGGGGTCTACCTCTCCGACAGCACCACGGACCGCTTCCCGCAGGAGACCCCGATGTCCGAGACCACCGTCCCCGCCACCCGCACCGCTGCTTCCGCCGCCGCCCCTGTCATCGCCGAGTCCTCGACCCCCCGCGGCCGCCGGGCCCGGATCGCCCTGCGCACCCTGCAGGTCGTGCTCGCCCTCTTCTACGTGATCGCCAGCGCTCTCCCCAAGCTGATCGCGCACCCCTCCGCCGCCGAGGGCTTCGACAAGATGGGCTGGGGCAGCGCGGGCATGTACACCATCGGCGTGCTCGAACTGGCCGGTGGGATCGCCCTGTTGATCCCGGTGCTGCAGTCGGTGGCGGCCGTGGCGCTGAGCGGGCTGATGGTCGGCGCCTTCGTCGTGCAGCTCACCTACTTCGACGGGGAGAACGCGGCGACTCCCCTCATCCTGATCGTCCCGCTCGCCCTGATCGCCTGGGCCAGGCGGCGGCACAATGCGGACCTGCTGCGGCTGGTGCGACGACGGGCATGATGCGACGACGGGCATGAGGAGAACGGCCTGCGGTCAGCGCGGCTTTGGCGCGCTGCCCGCAGGTGTTTTCGGTGCCGAGTGCCCGCTGCCCCTCGGGAGTTCGCTCAGCGCGAGCGTCCAGTTCGGTCCGCGTTCCCGCCCCGGTCCGAGCGGCGGGTTCTTTCCGAACGGCGTGCCTGGGCGCCCGATCCGCCCGCGCCCTCCGGGGCGTCGGATCCGTCCGGACTGCTGTCGGCTCCGCCCGGGCCGCTGGGTCCGGCGAAGCGGCCCCGGCGGTTGCCTTCCGCGAGGCCGCGCAGGCGTTCCAGTTCGCGGCGGTCGCGCTTGGTCGGGCGGCCGGCGCCGCGGTCGCGGATACCGGCGGGGGCGACGGCCACGCGGGGCGGTGGCGGGGGAGAGTTGTCGACGTAGCACTGAGCGGCCACCGGGGCGCCGACCCGCTTGCGGATCAGGCGCTTGACGATGACGACCCGCTCCCAGCCCTCCTGCCGGACCCGCACCTCGTCCCCGACGCGCAGGGAGTGGGCGGGCTTCACGCGCTCGCCGTTCACGCGCACATGCCCGCCCCGGCAGGCGGTGGCTCCCGCGGACCGGGTCTTGGCCAGGCGTACGGACCAGATCCAGCTGTCGATCCGCACGGTCTCGCCGCTCTGCGGCCCGGCGGCCTCCGCGGCGGCGACGGCGGCGGCGATCTTCGGGTCCGCCTCCTCGGAGGCCACGGCACCGGGAGCCGTGGGGGCCTGGTCGGCGACCTTCGCGCCGGGACCGTCGGCCGTCGTGGCGGCCCGGCCCGTCCCACCGGTCTCGTTGTCGTCCGTACGTTCCACAGCCATGGCTCCGACCTTAGTACCCGGGACCGCGCACCCCGGGTGGGTTTTCCGGGCGGTGCCCGTCGGTACGGCCCCGGCGACCTGCCCGTACCGTGGACCCCCGTACCGTGGACGGGTGGACGCCCTCGCCGACCTCGACCGCCGGATCTCGGGCTGCCGTGCCTGCCCGCGCTTGGTCGACTGGCGGGAGGAGGTGGCCCGGACCAAGCGGGCCGCGTTCGCCGACTGGACGTACTGGGGGCGGCCGGTGCCCGGCTTCGGGCCTGCGGACGCCCGGATGCTGATCGTCGGGCTCGCTCCGGCCGCGCACGGCGGGAACCGCACCGGGCGGATGTTCACCGGTGACCGTTCCGGGGACGTGCTGTACCAGGCGCTGTACGACATCGGGCTCGCCTCGCAGTCGACCGCCGTGACCGCGGACGACGGACTGGAGCTGCACGGCGTGCGGATCACCTCGCCCGTGCACTGCGCTCCGCCCGCCAACAAACCCACCCCCGGCGAGCGCGACACCTGCCGGCCCTGGCTGGTCCAGGAGCTGAACCTGCTGCGGCCCACGCTCCGCACCGTGGTCGTGCTCGGCGCCTTCGGCTGGCAGGCCGCGCTGCCCGCGTTCACGGCGGCCGGCTGGAGCGTGCCCCGGCCGCGGCCCGCCTTCGGACACGGGGCGCGCGTCCCGCTCGACGGCCTCGAACTCTTCGGCTGCTTCCACGTCAGCCAGCGCAACACCTTCACCGGCAAGCTCACGCCCGAGATGCTGCGGGACGTGCTGCGCACGGCGGCCGAGGCGGCGGGTCTGCGGGGCCGTACCGGTGGAAACGGGACGACGAGGCCGTCGTACGACGGTTAGGGTCGCCGGGTGCCCCTCTACCCGGAGATCGAACCGTACGACCACGGCATGCTCGACGTCGGTGACGGCAACCTCGTGTACTGGGAGACCTGCGGCAACCCGGACGGCAAGCCGGCGGTGGTGCTGCACGGCGGCCCTGGGTCCGGCTGCTCGCCGTGGGCGCGCCGGCTGTTCGACCCCGCCGCGTACCGGATCGTGCTGCTGGACCAGCGGGGTGCCGGGAGGTCGACGCCGCACGCGAGCGCGTACGACACCGACATGAGCGTCGGTGTGGGGCGTGTCGTTCGGGTCGGTGCTGGGGCTGCGGTACGCGCAGACGCATCCGGACGTGGTGACGGAGATGGTGCTGACCGGTGTCGCGACCGCCGCGAGTCCTGAAGTGGCCTTGCTCACCAGGGGACTTGGGAAGATCTTCCCGGAGGCCTTCGAGCGCTTCGTCGGGGAGCTGCCCGTCGAGGAGCGGGCCGGGAACCTCGCCGCCGCCTACAACCGGTTGCTGGAGTCGCCCGACGCCGGGGTGCGGGAGCGGGCGGCGCGGGCGTGGACCGACTGGGAGACCGCGATCGAGCCCGCGCCGCCGCGGTCGGTGCCGCGGTACGAGGACCCGGTGTTCCGCCAGGGCTTCGCCCGTACCGTCACCCACTACTGGGGCAACGACCACTTCCTGGGCGAGGGCAACGACGAGGGTGTCGTGCTGCGTGACGCGCCCCTGCTGAAGAACATCCCGGGCACCCTGGTCCAGGGCAGTCTCGACCTCGGCAACCTGCTCGGTACCGTCTGGCGGCTCCACCACGCCTGGCCGGGCAGCGAGTTGACGGTGATCGACGGCGGCGGACACAACGCCGGGGAACTGGGGGTGGCCGCGATGGTGGCGGCGACCGACACGTACGCCCGCCGCTCGCCCGCCTAGATCATCTCGCCCGTCTCCCCGAACAACTGCCGTACCGTCGACTCGTAGTTGGTCCGCACGTGCGCGAGAGCGTGCGCGCGGGCCCGTTCCGGGTCGCCCGAGGCGATCGCCTCGTACAAGTCGCGGTGTTCGACGAGGAGTTCGGGCCACTCCTCGTTCCGTCGGGTCATCCAGCGCAGCCGTCCCGCGACCGGTTCCAGGGCCTCGATCAGCAGGCTGTTGCGGGCCATCGCCACGATGCTGTCGTGCAGACGGCTGTTGACGTCCGTGATGGTCTCCGCGTCGCCCGCCTCGGTCGCGGTCGCCGCGAGGTCGAGGAGCCGCTCCACCTCGGCGAGATCCTCCGGGGTCGCCCGGGCCGCGGCGAGCCCTGCGGCGTACACCTCCAACGCCTCGCGCAGCTCGAAGAGTTCCTTGACGTCGTTCGGGGTCAGCCGTCGTACGACCGTGCGGCGGGGCGTCTCGAAGTGCACGAAGCCCTCGGCGACCAGCGCGCGGATCGCCTCGCGGACCGGCACCCGGGAGACCCCGAAGCGCTCGGCGAGCTCCCGCTCGACCAGTCGGTCGCCCGGCCGCAGTCCGCCGGCGATGATCTCCTGCCGCAGGGTGGCCAGGACGCGTTCGCGGACGGCGCCGAGGGGCTCGGTGTTCGTCGTGGAGCTCATGGAGCCATCTTCTCCGACGTCCGAGCCGTCGTTGACGCCGGAGCTGTTTTACGGAGCCTTAACAAACGCGACATCGGTCGGGACTCTTGACGGCGGGACCATGACCGCAGTTTGGTATACCAAAACTGGATGCCAGGCGGCCGCCATCCTCCTGTCCCCGTCCTTGGAGGCCCTGTGTCCCTCGCCGACCGTGCCGAAGTCACCGGCACACCAGCGTTCGTCCCCGATCCCCGGCTCACCAACGAAGACCTCGCGCCCGCGGGCAAGCGCAACTGGAAGGTCTTCGACCTCTTCGCCATGTGGATGTCGGACGTCCACAACCTCGGCAACTACACCTTCGCGGCCGGTCTGCTGGTCCTCGGCATGAACGTGTGGCAGGTCTTCACGTCCCTGCTCGTCGGCTTCGTGCTCATCTACATCGGCATGAACTGGATGGGGAGGATCGGCCAGCGCCACGGCGTGCCGTTCCCCGTGGTCAGCCGCATCAGCTTCGGTGTGTGGGGCGCCAACATCCCCGCCCTGATCCGGGCCGTGATCGCCATCATGTGGTACGGCATCCAGACCTACCTGGCCTCCGTGGCGGTCAACGTGATGCTGCTGGCCGCCTGGCCGGGCCTGGAGTCGTGGACGCACAGTTCCTTCCTCGGCCTCGACGCGCTCGGCTGGGTCTCCTTCCTCTCGCTGTGGCTGATCCAGGCGCTGATCATCAGCCAGGGCATGGAGTCGGTCCGGAAGTTCCAGGACTTCTGCGGACCGGCGATCTGGCTCGTCATGATCGCGCTGGCGGTCTGGGTGCTGGCCAAGGCCGACTGGAGCATCTCGCTCACCAGCACCCCGCACCCCGTCTCCGTCGGCGAGCAGTGGCGGCAGTGGTTCGGCGCGATCGGCCTGATCCTCGCCACCTACGGCACGCTGATGCTCAACTTCTGCGACTTCTCCCGCTTCGCGCCGGACTACAAGACCGTCCGCCGCGGCAACTTCTGGGGCCTGCCCATCAACTCCACGGCCTTCGTGGTCGTCTCCGTGATCGTCACCGCGGGCTCGCTCGAGGTCTGGGGCCAGGCCATCACCGACCCGGCCGAACTGGTCGCCAAGGTCGGCAACACCTGGGTGATGGTGCTGGGCGCGCTCACCTTCGCCATCGCCACCATGGGCGTCAACATCGTCGCCAACTTCGTCTCACCGGCGTACGACCTCGCCAACGTCTGGCCGCAGAAGATCACCTTCAGGATCGGCGGCATGATCAGCACCGTCGCCGCCCTGGTCGTGACCCCGTGGAACCTCTTCTCCAACCCCACGGTCGTCAACTACTTCCTCGGCGGCCTCGGGGCCTTCCTCGGCCCGCTGTTCGGCGTGATCATGCTCGACTACTACTGGGTCAAGAAGGGCCGCGTGGACGTCGACGAGCTGTTCAAGGCCGAGCCCGGCTCCCGCTACTACTACCGCAAGGGCGTCAACCCGAAGGCCCTGTGGGCGTTCCTGCCCGCGGCCGCCGTCGCCGGGGTCCTCGCCCTGGTGAAGACCTTCAGCGACGTGGCCCCGTACTCCTGGTTCATCGGCACGGCCCTCGCGGCCGGCCTGTACGCGCTGCTGTGCCGGAGCGAGCGAGCGGCCCCCGTCGAAGAGCCCGTGGAGGTCTGAGAAGCGTGCGGATCGTCGTCACCAACTGCAACACCACGCAGGAGATGACCGAGGAGATCGTACGAGGTGCCCGGGCCGCGGCAGGCCCGGGCACCACCGTGCTCGGACTCACCCCCGCGTGGGGCCCCGAGTCCGCGGAGGGCTGGCTCGACAGCTACCTCTCGGCGGCGGCGGTCATCGACCTGCTGCGCACGTACGAGGGCCCTTCCTACGACGCCGTCGTCATGGCCGGCTTCGGCGAGCACGGACGGGAGGGCGTCCGGGAGCTGGTGGACGTACCCGTCGTCGACATCACCGAGGCCGCCGCCCATCTGGCCTGTCTGCTCGGCCGGCGCTACGGCGTGGTGACCACGCTGGAGCGGTCCTGCGGGCAGATCGAGGACAGCCTGGAGTTGGCGGGAGTGGGGCGCAACTGTGCCGCCGTCGTCGGGACCGGACTGGGCGTTCTCGACCTGGGGGACGCCGACCGCACGGAGGCGGCCTTCCTCGCGGCCGCCGAACGGGTACGCGAGGCCGGCGCCGAGGTGCTGGTGCTGGGGTGCGCCGGGATGACCGGACTTCAGCGGACGGTGGGGGAGAAGCTGGGGCTCCCGGTGGTCGACGGGGTGGGGGCGGCGGTGAAGCTGGCGGAGTCGCTGGTGGGGCTCGGGCTGAACACCAGCCGTGCGGGCGGCTATGCGAAGCCGGTACCGAAGAGGCGGGTGTGGCCACCGCGGTCGGGCTGACCCGGGTGCTCAGGGCCGCCAGACGTACCGCACGTCCGGCTCCCGCTCCTCGTTGCCGCTGCCGTCCGTGCGCTCGGCCTCGACGAAGCCGTGGCGTTCGTAGAAGCGGTGGGCCGGCTTGTTGACCTGGAAGGTCCACAGGCTCAGCCCTCGCGGGGACCGTTCCTTGGCGAGCGCGACGAACCGGTCGCCGATGCCCCGTCCCCGCCAGTCGGGGGCGAGATACAGCTGGGAGAGCAGGTCACCGGCGAGGACCATCAGTCCGGCGACCTGGTCGTTCACCACGGCCACCCACGTCTCACTCGAGGGCACCACGACGTCCCGGAAGTAGGCGCGCACCTCGTCGTCGGACCGGGGCCGCACCACCGTCGGCAAAGCGGCGGCGAAGGAGCGCAGAAAGACGTCGGCCGTGGCGGCGGCGTCGGAGGCGGTGGCCCGGCGGATCACGACCGCGCTCACTGTGCAGCCGCCTCGGGCACCACGGCCGTCGCCGTGATCTCCACCAGCTGGCCCGTGTACCCGAGGCAGGCGACCCCGATCAGCGTCGACGCATGCGGACCGGCGCTCAGCCCGGACGCCTCGACCACCTCCCACACGGCGGACAGCACCGCGGGCTCGCTGCTCACGACATGCACATCGGTCGCGAGCACGTGCTCCAAGTCGCTGCCGACCGCGTGGAGTTGCTCCCGCAGGTTCGCGATCACCTGCTCGACCTGCCGCGCGGGATCCCCTTCGCCCACGAGGTTCCCCTTGGCGTCCAGCGGAACGGACCCGGCGAGGAACGCGAGCTTCGTGCCGGCCTCGACGACGGAGGCGTGGGAGTAGGTCGGCGGCGGGAAGAGGGTCGGGGCGGTGACGCGCTCGATCACGTGGACTCCTGTGGCGGAGGGCGGAGGGCGGAGGGCGGAGGGTGGACGGCGGACGGCGGACGGCGGACGGGGGACAACCTTTCGATCATCGGGGGCCGGAGGGCCGGACCGCACCTGAATTACAGCTCGTCACCTGTGCCCGGGCATTCGTCGGCCGCGTAATTCCGTGGAGAGGGCGCCCCGGTCTCCGTACGCTGCGCCCATGCCCCCCGCCTTCCCCGACGCCGGCTTCCTGGACGCCATCGCGGACCGTCTCGCCGCCCTCCCGACCGTCCGGGCCGTGGCGCTCGGCGGCTCCCGTGCCCAGGGCACCGCACGGCCGGACAGCGACTGGGACCTGGCGGTCTACTACCGCGGCGACTTCGACCCCGCCGACCTCCGCGCGGTCGGCTGGGAAGGCGAGGTCTCCGAGGTCGGCGGCTGGGGCGGAGGGGTCTTCAACGGGGGAGCGTGGCTGACGATCGACGGGCGGCGGGTCGACGTCCACTACCGGGATCTCGACGTGGTGGAACGGGAGTCGGCCGAGGCGGAGGAAGGACGCTTCCGGGTGGAGCCCCTGCTCTTCCACCTGGCCGGCATCCCCACCTACCTGATCGTGGCCGAACTCGCCGTCAACCAGGTCCTCAGGGGCGACCTGCCCCGCCCGACGGCCTACCCGGCGAAGCTCCGCACTTCCGCCGCCACCCGGTGGCGGGACACCGCCCACCTCACCCTGGCCTACACCGAGGCCAACCACGCCCCGGCCGACCGCCTCACCGAGACCGCCGGCGGCCTCGCCACGGCCGCCGTGCAGATGGGGCACTCGGTGCTGGCGGCGCGAGGCGAGTGGGTGACCAACGAGAAGCGGTTGCTGGAGCGGGCCGGCCTGCGGGACGTCGACCGGATCGTCGAGTCCTTGACGGCCTCACCCGGGTCGGCCGTCCGCGCGGCCGCGAAGGTGCGGGAGCTGTTCGACAGCGCGGGCTGAGCGGCCGTGGAACCGCCGTCGGTTCACCTTCCCGGGTTGCGTTCATAAAGAACGTGGCTTTTGCATGCATCGTCACACGCGGGTAACACGAGAGTCCCGGGCCCTCCAAGAACGCGCTCTATCGTGGAGACCACAGCCCAACGCCCGGCCACCGTCGCCCGAAGGCACACCCTCGCCTCTCCCGACGACAGGAGCCCCGTGTCCCGCCCCGCCGTACGGATGCACCTACCGCCCTGGCTCGCCCACGCCCTCCGTGCCCAGCGCGGGCCGATTCCCTGGAGTGCCGTGGTGCGCGGGGCCCTGTCCGCCGGGCCCCTTCTGCTGGCCGGAGTGCTCGCCGACCGCACCTCCCTCGGTGTCGTCGCCGCCATCGCCGCCATGCTGGCCGGGATCAACGACCGGCCCGGCAGCAGGCGGGTCTCCGTGAAGAGGATCGGGGTGCCCGCGCTCGCGGGCGCGGTCGGGATGATCGTCGGGACGTACGCGGGGGAGTACGTGGGGGCCGTGGCCCTCACCGTTCTGCTCACCCTCGTCGGGCTCGTCGCCGGCAGCATCAGCGCCGTCGGGCCCGTCGCCTCCGGGGCCGGTACGCAGTTGCTCGTCGCGTCTGCGATCGGGGCGGGCATGCCGCTGCCGGAGGAGGGGTGGCTGCGGGCCGTCGCCTATCTCGGCGGGGGCTGCTGGCTGCTCGCGCTGCGGCTCGCGCTGCCCACGCCCGGCGCCCTCGCCGGGGACTTCCGGTTCGACGGCGAGCGGGAGGCGGTCGCCGCGGTGTACGAGGCCGTCGCCGACCTGCTCGACGCCGTGGGCACCGAGCACGCCACCGGCCGCCGCGTCGCGCTCACCGCGGCTCTCGATCACGCACAGGACGCGCTCACCGGGCCCCGGCTGCGGCGGTACGCCAGCTCCTCCGCCGAGCGGCGGCTGCACGCGCAGTACGCGGCCGCGCTGCCGCTCGCCGAGGCGGCCACCGCGCTCGCCTGGGGGGAGGAAGCGGTGCCCGGACGGGCCTCCGCCGGGCCCCGGCGGCTCGGCGCCGCCGTACGGGAGAACACGCACACCGGGCCGTTGCCCGCGCCCAACCGGTCCGGGCCCGCGCTGCGGGCGCTCGACGACGCCCTGCTGCGGGCCGCGGAGGCGTTCGACCGCGGGCGGGGCGGGGATCTGCACACGCGCCCGCGCACCGTCCGGGACCTGCTGCGGTCCGTCTTCGGGGCCGGCGGGCGGGAGTACGGGCTGCGGGTCGCCCTCTGCTTCGGGGCCAGCGCCGCCGTGGCACAGGCGCTGCACCACTCCCACTGGTACGGGGAGCACCAGCACTGGTACTGGCTGCCCGCCACCGCCGTCTTCCTCGTCAAGCCCGACCTCGGACCGCTCGCGTCCCGGGTGCTGTGCCGGGCCGCCGGGACCGTCCTGGGCGCGCTGGTCTTCGCCGGGTTCGCGCTCGTGCTGCCGCGGCCCGAAGGGCTCATCGCGCTCGTCGCCGTCAGCGGGGCCCTCATTCCGGTGGCCACCCGGCACTTCGCCGCGCAGACCGCCGTCGTCACGGTCCTCGTGCTGGCGCTCGTGATGGTCGGCGGCGAGCCCCAGGCCTCCGCCAGCCGGATCACCGAGACCCTGCTCGCCTGCGCCATCGTGCTGATCGTCGGGCATCTGCCGATGCCGGGGCAGCGCGGCGGGGCAGTGCGGTCCCGGCTGGCCGCGGCGGGCGGGGCGGCGCAGGAGTACCTCGCGCATGTGCTGCGGGAGACCGAGCGGCCGCTGCTGCGGGAGACACCGCGGCCCGTCCCACGTGGCGCCGAGTCGGCCGTACGAGACGTCCGCACCGAGGGCACGCCCACCGAGAACACGCCCACCGAGGACACCCGCGCCCTGCGCTGGACCCTGCGCCGCGAGGCCTACCGCGCGCTCGCCGAGGCCCGTACCTCCATCACCCTCGCCGCCGCCGAACTCCCCGCGCTGGCCCGGCACTCGGAGGGCGCCGACGAGATCGTCGCCGTGCTCGAACGGATCGTCGACACGACCACCGCGTGCGCCGTCCACCTCGACGACTCCGGGCGGCTCACCCCCGAACAGGTCCACCGGCTCACCGAACTCCTCGACGAACTCGGCCGGCTCGACGAGGGGCGGGGGCGAGTGGAGATCCGGCTGCCCGAAGTGCCCCTCGCCGGTTAGGAGTCACACCCACACCGGGGCGTGGTCCGACCCGGGTGTCCCCACCCGCTTGACCGGATCCTGGTCCATCGACGCAGAACGAGCGCGTCGTCCTGCTGCCCGGGCAATCCCGTTCCCGCCTCCGCGATGCGGCGGGCCGGACGCTGACTCACCAGAATGTGGTCGATCAGTTCGGGCTGCCGCCCGCCGCCCGCCGCCTTCTCGACGCACTCGGCGACCACGGCACGACGCTGCGACCTCATCGCCTCCTGCGCAGCGCCCCTCCCGATCACGGCCATCTGCGGCCTGCGGGACTCCGCCGACGACCTGCCGTGCAGCTGATCGGCAACGCGGTCCTCGCCCGGTTCCAGCACTCCCCGACCCCCTCGACCTGGACCGCGGCCCCTCCGGCCACCTCTCCCTCGCCGACCCCACCGAAGGAATCTCCCGCACCACCGATGAGTTCCGCCCCTCCCCGCGGTCACCACCCTGAACGGACCGCTGCACAGGAGGGATCCCATGGCGCTTCCGGAGATCGTCTCGAGGGACGAATGGCGCGCGGCGCGCGAGGAGTTGCTGCTCAGAGAGAAGGCGGCCACGCGTGCGCGAGACGCCCTCAACGCCGAGCGGCGCAGACTGCCCATGGTCGAGGTGGCGGAGGAGTACCTCTTCGAGGGCGGCGACGGCAAGGCCACCCTGCTCGACCTCTTCGAGGGGCGCGGCCAGCTCGTCGTGTACCACTTCATGTTCGCGCCGGAGTGGGACGCGGGCTGCCGCAGCTGCTCCGCGTTCCTGGACCAGATCGGACACCTGGCCCATCTGAAGGCACGGGGGACGACGTTCGCGGCCGTGTCGAGAGCGCCGTATACGAAAATCCTGCCGTTCAAGGCGCGGATGGGATGGACCGTGCCCTGGTACTCCTCATACGGCGGCGACTTCAACCGCGACTTCGAGGCGACCCTGGAGATCGACGGGGAGCCGGCCGAGCGGCCGGGTATCAGCTGCTTCCTGCGCGACCGTGACCAGGTCTTCCACACCTACTCGACCTATGCGCGCGGTCTCGACGGGCTCGGCTCGACCACCAGCCTCCTCGATCTCACCGCGCTGGGCCGGCAGGAGGAGTGGGAGGAACCCAAGGGGCGCGCGTCCGCTCTGGGGGCGCCCGCAGGCAGCGTGCGCATTCGTTATCACGATGAGTACGAGGTCTGACACAAGGAGCAACGAAAGTGACCGCTAAGTAATCGAACTCTCACGCTTCGCGCTGAACTCGTGTCAACTACGTCTCAGTACGGCAACTCACCGAGGCTTTCGGGGCCCGGAAGGCGTTAACTCCTACAAGCGCTCAACGGACGAGTGCAACGCTTTCTGGAGGTGCAGGGTGGTGAACGGGCGAACAGTGCTCGAACGCTTTCCCGCTGGCGGGCCGCGTGGATCGTGGCCGGCGGAGGAGTTCGCGCAGGCGAGGCGTCTTGAGGGACTGCAGGCGGAGGTCGTCATGGACCTCGCGTCCGACACGTTCCTGGTGATCGTCCGCAGTGGTGAGGCAGCGGCCGACGCCCTCGCTTGAGGTCAGCCCGCCTCCTTGGCGGGCACCGTTGCCGTGAACTGCTCGGCCTGGAGCGAGTACAGCTCCGCGTAGACACCGCCGGAGGCGAGGAGCTCGTCGGGCGTGCCCGACTCCACGAGGCGGCCCTGTTCCAGGACGTGCACCAGATCCGCGTGGCGTACGGACGCCAGCCGGTGGGTGATCAGGATGACCGTCTGACCGGTGCCGGCCAGAGCACGGATCTTCTCGAAGACCTCCAGCTCGGCCCGGGCGTCCAGGGCGGCCGTCGGCTCGTCCACGATCAGGATGTGGCCGCGCCGGTAGGCGGCCCGGGCGATCCCGAGCCGCTGCCACTGCCCGCCCGACAGCTCGTGCCCGCCGCTGAAGTTGCGGGCCAGCAGCGTGTCCAGGCCGCGCGGCAGATCGGCCAGCACGTCCCCGGCCCCGGCCTCCGTGACCGCGCCGGACACCCGCTCGTCGGTCAGCGGCACCGAGGAGCGGCCCACCGCCACGTTGACGCGGGCGGTGAACGGCCACCGCTTGAAGTCCTGGGCGACCATCGCGACCCGCTCGGCGAGCAGCCGCCGGTCCGCGTGCGCCGCGTCCACGTCGTCCCACAGGATCCGGCCCCGGTCCGGGGCGTACAGTCCCGCGAGCAGCTTCACCAAGGTGGTCTTGCCGGAGCCGTTCTCGCCGACCAGCGCGACGATCTTGCCCAGCGGCAGGGTGAGCGTCACCTCGTCGAGCGCGGGGCGGGCCGAGTCACCCGGGTAGCCGAAGGTGACGTTCTCGAAGCGGATCTCGCGCGGATCGTCCGGGAGCGCGGTCCCGCCCGCCGGGATCGCCCACTTGGACGCCTCCTCGTAGAGCCGCTGGAGGTCGCCCACGAACAGGGCCTCCTCGTGCAGCGCGTTCATCTCGACGACCAGGGTGTTCAGGCTCTGTGAGCCGGTGCGCACCGCGATCACGGCAGTGCCGGCCACCGACAGCGCCATCGCGCCCCCCAGCAGCAGCCCGCCGAGTGTCGCGTACGTCGCCACCGTCGCCAGGCCCGTCCAGGCCGCCGCGATCAGCCCGGTGCGGGCCGCCAGCCGGGCCAGTCGGGCCTGCTCCGCCTCCGCCGTCTCCGCCATCGCGCGGTAGTGCCTGAGCAGGAACGGGCCCACCCCGTGGACCCGGATCTCGGGCGCCGACTCCGGCTCGATCAGCAGGGCGCCGAGCAGCCGGCCCGCCCGCACGTGCTGCACCCAGGTGTGGAAGGACGCGTACTGGCGGCGCGCGATCGTCAGCGCGCCCCAGCCGCTCGGGATCGTCATCGTGACCAGCAGCGGCAACAGCGCGGGGTGCAGCACGGTCAGCACGCCCGCCGCGGCGACCAGCGAGATCATCGCGTTCACCACACGGGTCGCGAACGAGATCATCCGGCGGGCCGAGGCGGCGCCGTACTGCGCGGTGTCCAGCAGCTTGTGGAAGGCGTGGTCCTCGATCGCGGCCAGCTCCACGGTGGCCGCCTGTTCCAGGTACCGCTCGGTCGCCACCCGCTCGACCTTGGGCTCAAGGCGTCCTGTGGCGTACGTGGACGCCGCCCGCAACAGCGCCCCCACGAACATGACGACGGCCATCGTCACCAGCGCGGGCACCGCACCCCGCAGCCGGTCCTCCAGCGCACCCGCGCCGATCAGCCGCCCCAGCACACTGTTGACGGCGAGCAGGCTCACGGCCTGTGTCAGCCCCCGGCAGACCTCGGCGACCAGCACGATCCGCGCGGCCTGCCGGTCGGCCTGCCAGGCCAGCCGGAGACTCCCCGACAGCAGCGACGGCAGCCGCCCCACCATGGCCCGGAACCCCAGCTCCAGGAACGCCTCGGAGTGCGAGTTCCACCCCCCGTCGTACCGCAACGGTCCCCCGAAGAGCAGCCGCTCCGACTCGGAGACACCGGGTTGCTCGGCGTCCGGCTGTTTCCCCACCGTGGACCTCCCCCGATCGCTGGACGGGGGCAACTATGGCGGGGCTGACCGGACGGGGGCAGGGCGCAGAGGGAACAACGGGCAGCGCGCGGGCGCACACCTTGGAACGCAGGGGACACCGGTTGTAGGGCAGGGGGCACCGGTCAGCTCAAGGGCGCGCGGGGAACTGCCCGACCGGCCCCCCGACCGGCCCCTACAGGCCCGCAGCCGCAAGCCGGCCTAACCGGCGGAGCTGACCGGCCGGGACCAGTTGGGTGTCGTCCCCGTCAGCCGGCACAACGCCAGGTACAGCGGTATCGGCGGCGTATAGGGCAGGGTCCCCGCGCCCCGACGCACAAGAGACGGCACCACCGGGGCGTCCGGAACAACCGCCCCGGTGGCGTACTGGGCAGGTGGGGGCCACTCGAGCGCGTAGTCGGAGTCGGCGGGAACGAGCCACCACCAGTGCGTGGCATCGGCGTACACGCACCCGACCCGCGGCAACCGGGACACCAGCTGCCGGCCCAACGACGCCGGCACCCCCACCGCGTCGCAGCCCAGCGGCACCGTCATCCCCTCCGGCACGGCCAGCTTGTACGGCGTTCCCGGTGCCCGCAGCCCACGTCCGACGCGGACCAGCGTGTCCAGGGTCAGCACCTGACCGCCGGACCCGCTCCTCACGCCCATGCGCCCGCGCCCCCCGCTCCGTGCTCGCGAGCATCCCCCTCGGGCGCCGCTCTGTGATGCTCCTCGGCCTCGTCCCCCTGGCCCGGCTCCCCGGAGGGAACCGGCTTCGGGCGGGCCCCCCAGCCCAGGTCGTTGCGCGGGCCGGTGTCCTCGCGCGGCTCGTCCGCCTTGCGCGGCAGTTCCGCCCAGACCAGCAGACCGGGGCCGTGCTCATGGGCGCCCCACGCGTGGCAGAGGGAGTCGACGAGGAGCAGTCCCCTCCCGTGCTCCTCTTCGCCGCGCTGCGGGGACGGATGGGGTTCACCCGGCGCGCAGCCCTCGTCACGTACGGCTATTCGCACGAGGTCGTCGTTGTCGTGCAGCTCGCAGACCACACGGCTGCTCGCGGTGTGCACGATGGCGTTGGTCACCAGCTCGGAGACCACCAGGGCGGCTGAGTCGCAGGTGTCCTCGCAGACCGACCAATGGGTCAGTCGCGCCCTTGTCAGGCGTCTGGCCTGCGCGGGAGAACCCGGGTGCGCGGCCAGCTCGAAACGGAACCGGCGCCGGACAGCGGCCCTGGAGAGGCCTGCTCCCGCAGCGGCACCGAGACCCTGGGGGCGGTCTTCGGCAGCGTCTGTTCCTAAGGGCGGGGACGGAATCACGCTTGCCACTATCGCCCCGTCGTGAACACTTGGCAAGTGTCACTCTGAAAAATGCAGAGTGCTGTGTGACGCGGTGGGAGGCCGTGGCACACTGCTCGCAACAGCATGTTGAGCGGCGCCAGTTGGGATCACCGTAGATCCGTACGTATCGGTATTCGTACCGACGGTCATATCCGTACAGATCTTCGATTTAGGTCTTCGAATGGCGCCGCTGGCCTGTCAGCATGCTGGTGGCCGGAACGCCCGGGCCCGACCTGTGACGCCCGTACATGACTTCGTGGAGGTGGAGCGTGAGCGAACCGCGGTCCGCGCCGACGGTGGGCCAGGTCGTCCTCGGCCGGCGCCTGCTGGACCTGCGGGAACGCGCCGGGCTCAAGCGCGAGGAAGCCGCCCGCATCCTCCGCGTCGCCCCCGCCACCGTCCGCCGCATGGAGATGGCCGAGGTCGGGCTGAAGATCCCCTACCTCCAGCTGCTGCTGAAGGCCTACGGCGTCTCCGACCAGGAGGCCGAGGACTTCGTCCAGCTCGCCGAGGACGCCAACCGGCCCGGCTGGTGGCAGCGCTTCCACGACGTGCTGCCCGGCTGGTTCTCGATGCACGTCAGCCTGGAGGGCGCGGCCGCGCTCATCCGCGAGTACGAACCGCACTTCGTGCCCGGTCTGCTCCAGACCGAGGACTACGCGCGTGGCGTCCTGCGCTCGGGCGCCATCGGCCAGACCAGCCCTGAGGACATCGAGCGCCATGTGGCCCTGCGCATGGAACGGCAGGGACTGCTCACCCGCCAGGACGCGCCCCGGCTGTGGGTGGTCATGGACGAGACCGTGCTGCGCCGCCCCGTGGGCGGCCCGGAGGTGATGCGTGCGCAGATCGACAAACTGCTCGAGGCGACGAAGCTGCCCAACGTGACCCTGCAGGTCGCCCCGTTCGCGGGCGGGCCGCACGCCGGCACGTACGGGCCCTTCGTGCTCTTCCGATTCGCCGTGCCCGAACTTCCGGACATGGTCTACAGCGAGTACCTGACCGGCGCGATCTATCTGGACGCGCGCGTCGAGGTGGCGACCCACCTCGAGGTCTTGGACCGCATGGCGGCGCAGGCCGCTACGGCACATCGCACGAAGGAGATCCTCCGGGATCTCCGCAAGGAGCTGTGAATGAACCGCATCAAGCCCCGCCTCCCCGTCTACAACGGCATGCCGGCCCGGGAGCTGGGGAGCGAAGGCTGGCACAAGCCGTGGAGCGGCGGCAACGGCGGCAACTGCCTGGAGGCGATGAAGCTCGCCGACGGCAGGATCGCCGTGCGCCAGTCCACCGACCCGGACGGACCGGCGCTGATCTACACCACCGACGAGATGACCGCGTTCATCGAGGGCGCGAAGGCGGGGGTGGCCGACTTCCTGCTCTCCTGACCTCGTTGCTTCCTTGCTGGGTAATCACTGCTGGCTAATCACTGCTGGGTAATCACTGATAGGTAGTTGCTGATGGATAGTTGCTGATGGTTGAGACCGGCAACACCAAGCACGACGCTCGCCCCTGACCCACGGTTCACGACACCCGCGTCCCACCCGGCGCCAACGCCGCACACAGTGCCTCCAGCGCCGCTCCGTACGCATGCTCGGGCGGCGTCGCGTACCCCACGACCAGACCGTCGTGGGCCGGCATGTCCGTGTCCGGGTGGCGGAACTCCGCGAGCCCGTCGAGCGCGACCCGTTGCCGGACCGCCGCCCCGACGGCGGGCCTCTCGGTGCCGGGCGGCAGCCGCAGCACCGCGTGCAGGCCCGCCGCCACCCCGCCGACCTCCACGTGCGGCGCCCGCTCGGCCAGCGCGGCGACGAGCCGGTCCCGGCGGCCGCGGTAGCGCTGTCGCATCCGCCGTACGTGACGGTCGTAGGCCCCGGAGACGATCAGGTCGGCAAGGGCCAGCTGGTCGAGCACGCTCGCCCAGGCCTCCCGCTCGCCCTTGGCCGCAAGCACGCCTCCCACGTACCGCTCGGGCAGCACCATCCACCCCAGCCGCACCGCCGGTGACAGGCTCTTGCTGACCGAGCCGATCAGGATCACCCGCTCCGGGTCCAGGCTCTGCAGGGCGCCGACGGGCCTGCGGTCGTAGCGGAACTCCCCGTCGTAGTCGTCCTCCAGCACCACCGCGCCACGCGCGCGTGCCCAGTCGACCACCGCGGTCCGGCGCTCGGCGTGCAGCGGACCGCCGGTGGGGAACTGGTGCGCGGGCGTGAGCAGTACGGCCCGCTCGCGGCTCAACCGGTCGACGCGCGCGCCGTGTTCGTCGAGGGGGAGCGGGACGGTTCGTACGCCCTCGGCCGCGAGCAGCTCCCGGTGGAAGGGCAGTCCGTACGCCTCGACGGCGAGCGGACCGCGCAGGATCTGCCCGCGTCTGCCGCCGCCTCCGTTTCCGCTGTTGAAGAGCAGTCGCAGGGCATGGGCGAACCCGGAGCAGACGACGATCCGGTTCGGCTCGGTGCGCACGCCACGGGCGCGTGCGAGGTACGTGGCGAGGGCCGCTCTCAGCTCCGGCCGTCCGGCGGGGTCGCCGGGACCGAAGACCTCGTTGGGGGCCTGGTGGAGGGCCCTGCGGTAGGAGGCGAGCCAGGCGGACCGGGGGAAGGCGGAGGCGTCCGGGGTGCCCTGGCGGAGGTCGTGCAGGGTCGGCCGGCTGCGGTGCGCGGCACGGGCGGGTGGGGGTGGTGCGGGTGAGGGCGGCGCGAGTGCTTTCGGGGGTACGGCGGGGTGGAGCGGCCGGGCCCGTTCGGCGACGCGGGTGCCGGAGCCCTGGCGGGCGGTGAGCCAGCCCTCGGCGACGAGTTCGGCGTAGGCGTCGGCCACCGTGTTGCGGGCGACGCCGAGGTCGGCGGCGAGCGAGCGGTACGGCGGCAGCCGGGTGCCCGGGGCGAGCCGCCCGCTGCGTACGGCGTCCCGCAGCGCCCCGATGAGCGCGGCCCGCCTGCTCCCCGGCCCGGAGAGCTCCAGGTGCAGGTCGGAGCCGATCCGCTCCGCGTAATTGACCCACGATTCCGCCATGGAAATGCACCCTACAGCCGGTCTTTCCGGACCGTAGATTGTTCCCATGACGACGACGAACCCGCACATGACAGGTACGGCTCGACTGAACCTCGCGAAGGCCGCCCCGAAGGTGTTCCGGGCTCTGATCGGCTTCGACACGGCGGCCCGCGAGGGCCTCGACCCCGCCCTCGTGGAGCTGATCCAGATCCGCGCCTCCCACCTCAACCACTGCGCGTACTGCCTCCACATGCACACCAACGACGCCCGCAAGGCCGGCGAGACGGAGGACCGTCTCCACATGGTTCCGGTCTGGCGCGAGGCCCGCCATTTCTTCACGGAGAGGGAACAGGCGGCCCTGGCCCTCACCGAGGCGGTGACGCTGGTGGCCGACGGGGGAGTCCCCGACACGGTCTACGCCCAGGCCGCGGCCTGCTTCGACGAGCAGGAACTGGCCCACGTACTGTCGCTGATCCTCACGATCAACACCTGGAACAGGGTGGCCCTGGCGACGGCGAAGGTGGCGGGGACGGACGAGCGGGGCTGAGCGGCCGGGGCGCTGACCGGCCGGCCGGGGGGGGGCTGAGCGGCCAGGGGTCTTCTCCGCGCCGCCCTACACCGTCATCGGACGGTCGTACGGCCCGATCGGCGCCGGCAGTTGCGAACTGCCCGTCAGATAACGGTCGACCGCCGCCGCGACCGCCCGCCCCTCCGCGATCGCCCACACGATCAACGACTGCCCCCGAGCGGCGTCCCCTGCGGCGAACACCCCCGGCACGTTCGTACCGAACCCCGCGTCCCGCGCGACCGTCCCCCGAGGCTCCATCCCCAGCCCCAACTGCTCCACCAGCCCGTCCCCCCGGTCCGGCCCGGAGAAACCGAGCGCCAGCAGTACGAGGTCGGCGGGAAGTGTCCGCTGCGTGCCCTCCACCGGCCGTCGCACCGCGTCCACCTCGACGAGGTGCAGCGACCGCACGTGACCGTCCGCGTCCCCGGTGAAGCGCAGCGTGGACGCCGCGAACAACCGTGCGTCCGCGTCGGCCGCGGGCGCCGTCCGCAGCTCACCGGCCTCCTCGTGCGCCGCCGACAACCGGTAGATCTTCGGATACGTGGGCCACGGTTCGACATCCTCGTCCCGCTCGCCCCCCGGCTGGGCGTAGATGTCCAACTGGGTCACGGAGGCGGCCCCTTCCCGCACCGCGGTCCCCAGACAGTCCGCGCCGGTGTCACCCCCGCCCACGATCACGACATGCTTGCCGGCGGCCGACATCGGGGACACCGCGAGTTCCCCCTCGCAGACCCGGTTGGCGAGCGGCAGATACTCCATGGCCTGCTGAATCCCGGCCAACTCCCGTCCCGGCACGTCCAGTTCGCGCCACGCCGTGGCCCCGGTGGCAATCACCACCGCGTCGTACCGGGTCCGCAGATCCGCCGCGCCGACATCCCGCCCGACCGCCGTGGACGTACGGAACTTCGTCCCCTCGGCGCGCATCTGCTCGATCCGCCGGTCCAGATGCCGCTTCTCCATCTTGAACTCGGGGATGCCGTACCGCATCAGCCCGCCCGGTCGGTCGTCCTTCTCGTAGACGGCGACCGTGTGCCCCGCCCGCGTCAACTGCTGTGCCGCGGCGAGCCCGGTCGGCCCCGACCCGATCACCGCGACGGTGCGCCCCGACAGCCGGTCCGGCGGCCGGGGCGGCGTGAGCCCGAGCTCCCAGGCCCGTTCCGCGACGGCCACCTCGACGTTCTTGATGGTGACCGCCGGCTGGTTGATGGCGAGCACGCACCCCGCCTCGCACGGCGCCGGACACAACCTCCCCGTGAACTCGGGGAAGTTGTTCGTCGCGTGCAGCCGGTCGGCGGCCTGCCGCCAGTCCTCCCGCGAGACCAGGTCGTTCCACTCCGGGATGAGATTGCCCAGCGGACAGGCCTCGTGGCAGAACGGGATGCCGCAGTCCATGCAGCGATCGGCCTGTTCGGTGATGATGGGCAGCAGCGCCCCGGGGACGTACACCTCGTCCCAGTCCCGGACCCGCTCCTCGACCGGCCGGCGGGGCCAGTCCTGGCGGGGGGTGGTCATGAATCCCTTGGGATCGGCCATGGCCGTCTTCCTCGCTCACGCTGGTGACGCTGACGCGTCCGACGTGGCCGTGCGTCATCGAGCGGCACTTCTGCGGAACTTCTTCCGGCCACGATACGACTCCTGGGCCACTCGCGCAGAGTGCCGGCGGGCCGCTGGGACAGCGCCCTGTCCAGGCCGGGTTCTCCGGGCTGGGGAGCGGTGTGCGCGGTGTGCTCGCGGTGCGCTCACGGTGTGTGCGCGGTGTGCGCGCTCAGGTGAGGGCCAGCACGTACGCCAGCGCCGCCGCGCCCGAGGCGATCGCGCGGACGTGGTTCCACATCGTCCACTCGCGCACGTACGTCGGCCAGTACGCCGTCGCCTCCGGGGTGCCCGGATCCAGCCTGAGCAGGGCGTCGTTGCGGGGCACGTTCGCCACCATCGTCAGCCCGAACGAACCGAACAGATACAGCGCGCTGCCCACCAGCAGTTCCACGGTCCCCTCGTCCGGCCACAGCACGAACGTCACCACCGCGATCACCGCGCACAGGACCGCGGAGCCCGCGAACACGGCCATGAACGGCGGCCGCACCGCGCTCACATTGATCGCGTTCATCGCGGCGACACCCTGCGCGGGCGGCAACGCGGCGAGCCCTCTCATCACGAACGTCGAGAACGCGCAGAACACCCCGGCCACCAGCCCGGTGCCGAGCACACCCAGCACGACCAGCACGAAGTAAGGCCCATCGATCATTCCCACACCAGCTCCCGCCGCCGACCCAGCACACCCGTCCCCACCAGTGAATCCCGCACCCACCCTCGTCACCATGGCCATCCCGCGCACCCCCATAAGCGGACGTCCATCCGCACCTGCCTCCTAGCACTCCTTCACACCGGTCGCCTGCGGCCTCTCGACCTCTGCGGGGGCTGTCTGACTGTGACGGAGGGAGGCAGGAGCGGGGGCGGAGGGGGAGGTGGCCGAGGGTCGGGCCCGGCAGTGGGGAGAGGGCTGGTGCCGGGATTCCTTCAATGGTGCGGAGGAGCCGGCGGGGGGCCAGTCCGGCGGCGCCGGGCGGCCTGCTGATCGGTGGTGCGGAGCGGCTGGGGGCCAAGGTTCCACTTCGGCGGTGTGGAGCGGGCGGGGTGCGGAACGGGCGGGGTGCTGGGGGTTCCGTTCGGCGGTGCGGAACGTCGATGCCGGCGCTTCGGTCCGGCGGCGCCGGGCGGCCTGCTGCCGGGGTCTGAGTTCGGCGGGGCCCAGTGGACGGCTGCCGGGGCTCAGCCCAGCACTGCCAAGCGGTCCGTGCCGGGAGGGTCACCCCGCCTCCTCCCGCATCACCGCCCCGGGATCCCGCCACCCCCGCAGCACCGCCTCCACCCGCCCCGAGATCCGCCGCCGCGCCTCGTGCCGTGCCACCCCGCTCATCAGCAACGTGTCGTACGGCGTGTCCACATGCCGTACGGACGCCACCACCGCCGACACCACCGCCCCCTCCGACAGGGCCCGCCCCGCCGCACTCCGCCCCACCCGCCCACTGCCCCGCACGGACGCGTGTGAGGCGATGGCCCGAGCCCGCTCGTCGGGGCACCCGGGAAACAGCCGCCGAATCTCCGCAGCGAACGCCTCCGCGAACCGCACGTCCTCCACCGCGCGCCGCCTCGCGTCCCGCACCCGACGCCGCCGTCGGGCCTCCGCGTCGGCCAGACACCGCTCCTCGGCCCGCGCCAGCCCCGCTTCCTCGACGAGGACGCCCTGCCGCTCGTACCGCCCCTTGCGCCGGTTGAACCGCACGACGACCGCCGACAGCGCGCTCTCCTCCCACGACCGACGCGTGAGCGCCGTGTCCCCGCGCGGCAGGAACACCAAGTGTCCGAGGTCGGCACAGTCGAGACACCGCGGCGCCCCGTCCTCGACGACGAGCAACGGCAGCGGCCCGCCCCGGCACTCCGCACAGTGCCGTCTCCGCAACGGCTGGACGACGAGAGGTCCACCACGGGCCGGGGGAGTCGCGAGGCCTGTCATGAGGGGTTCCTTCCCCGGCCGCCCCCACGCCTGACACGGACCACGCCTGACACGGACCCTTGACTGGCAGGGACCCGTGACTGACACGGGCACGGACCACGCTTGGCACGGACCCTTGACCGGCACGGACCCACGACTGACACGGACCGACACCTGACATGGACACGGACCGCTGAAACCGTTGTCCGATGCCGCGTCGGCCACTTGACCGTCACCCCTCGCCTCCGCTGACGCATCATGGCCACGTGCGACTCGAAGCGATCACCTGGGACCGGCTCGGCGAGCGGCTGGCCGACCGCCTCCTCGATCTGAAGCCCGCCGACGGCAGCCCCTGGCCCCGCGTCGCCCTCGACGGCGCCCCGGCGGCCCGCCCCGGTGAACTCGCCGAACGGGTGGGGGAGGCCCTTCGGATACGCGGCCGGCCTTCGCTCGTCGTCGGCACGGAGGGCTTCCTGCGCCCCGCCTCGCTCCGTCTGGAATACGGCCACCACGACCTGGAGGCCTACTACGACGGCTGGTTCGACACCGGCGCACTCTGGCGCGAGGTCTTCGGCCCCCTCGAACCCGGTGGCGACGGCCGCGTCCTGCCCGACCTGTGGGACCCGGTCTCCGACCGCGCCACCCGCAGCCCCTACGTCCACCTCCCGCCCGGCGGCGTCCTGTTGCTCCACGGCCCCCTCCTGCTGCGCCACTGGTTCCCCTTCGACCTGACCGTCCACGTCCTCCTCTCCGAGGGGGCCCTCCGCCGCCGTACCGCCGAGCCCGACCACTGGACCCTCCCCGCCTACGAGCGCTACGCCGACGAGACCGACCCGGCCGGCACGGCCGACGTCCTGGTCCGCGCCGACGACCCCCGCCACCCGGCATGGAACGGCTGACCCCGGCCGGTCCGGGGGCTGTGGCATCGCTGCCTCAGCCCGGCTGCCGTCGCCGCGGGGTTCCGGGTGCGGGCCCCCGCTGACGCGGCGAGAATGTAGGGCGCCGGGACTTGCGGTGCCGCCCGCGTCGCGCCGGCCGTCCGGCATCGGGAGGTACTCCATGACCACCGCCGGAGACATCATGCACCGGGGTGCCCAGTGGATCCCCGCCCACGAGACTCTCGACCGCGCGGCTCAGCTGATGCGGGAACTCGGCGTCGGAGCCCTGCCCATCAGCGACGAGAACGAACGGCTGTGCGGCATCCTCACCGACCGCGACATCGTCATCGGCTGTGTGGCCGTGGGCCATGACCCGGCCAAGGTCACCGCCGGTGAGCTGGCCCAGGGCACCCCCCGCTGGATCGACGCGGGCGCCGACGTGTCCGACGTCCTGCACGAGATGCAGGAGCACCGGATCCGCAGGCTCCCCGTCATCGAGAACAAGCGCCTGGTGGGCATGATCAGCGAATCAGACCTGGCCCGGCACCTGACGGACCAGCAGATCGCCGGCTGGGCCGAGAGCGTCTACGCGCGCTCCTCCACCACCCACTGACCCGTCCCGCCACCGCCCCCGGTCACAGCCAGCCGTTGCGCCGGAAGCCGCGGTACAGCACAGCACAGGCGACGGCTATCACGCTCATCACCAACGGGTAGCCGAACGTCCAGTGCAGCTCCGGCATGTGATCGAAGTTCATGCCGTACACACCGCAGACCATCGTCGGGACGGCGATCACCGCGGCCCAGGCCGTGATCTTCCGCATGTCCTCGTTCTGAGCGACCGTCACCTGCGCGAGGTGCGCCTGGAGGATCGAGTTGAGCAGTTCGTCGAACGCGGCGATCTGCTCCTTGGCACGCAGCAGATGGTCGGAGACGTCACGGAAGTACGCCTGTATCTCCGGGGCGACGACCTGGATCGGCCGGGTGGACAGCTCCTCCAGCGGGCGGCTGAGCGGGACCACCGCCCGCTTCAGCTCCAGGAGTTCACGCTTGAGCTGGTAGATACGGCCCGCGTCGACCCGCGCGCCGTTGTCCGCGAACACCGCGGTCTCGACCAGGTCGATGTCCGACTGGACGGAGTCGGTGACGTCCAGATAGCCGTCGACCACATGGTCCGCGATCGCGTGCAGCACCGCGGCCGGCCCCTTGGCGAGCTGCCCGGGGTCGGACTCCAGCTCCTCGCGCAGCGGGCCCAGCGATCCGTGGCTGCCGTGCCGCACCGTGATCACGAAGTCCTCGCCGACGAACACCATGATCTCGCCGGTGTTGACCACCTCGCTCGTCGCCGTGAGCTCTTCGTGCTCGACGTAGCAGACCGTCTTGAACACCGCGAACAGCGTCTCGCCGTAGCGCTCCACCTTCGGGCGCTGGTGGGCCTCGACCGCGTCCTCGACGGCAAGTGGGTGCAGGTCGAAGAGGTCCGCGATGCCCTCGAACTCATGGTCCGAGGGTTCGTGCAGGCCGAGCCAGACGAAACCGTCACGGTTCTTGCGCACCCGCTCCACGGTGTCGACCAGATCACCGTCGACCGGGATGCGGGCTCCCTCCTTGTACGTCACGCAGTTGACCACCGAGGTGCCCAGCGGGGAACGGGCGTGGTGGCTCAGGTCGACGCGCGGGCGCCGCCGCGTCAGCCGGGCCACCTTGCGCAGGCCGCCGACCCTGCCGAGGCTCGTGACCTTGCGCAGATTCCCTGCCATGGACATCTGGGATCTCCTCGCGTGGATCTCCGTGCGACGCGTTTCTGCGTCCTGGCACGCCAGTTTGCCAGGTCGGGGTAAGCGCTGGGCGAGCCTGTGGACAGGGGAGGTTCCGCTTGGTTCCCGCCTGTGGAAAAACTCGTGGTCCGCGTAGTCCTCGTAGTCCGTGTAGAAGGAACCGCGTCGTCCGTTTCGGACAAGCCCGGCGACTGGGATCATCGCGACATGACACGAACCGACGGGTACCTCCTCGACAACCAGCAGGCGGAGGCGGCAGAGCGCTTCGACGCCTTCGCCACCCTCTTCGACCCCACGACCTTCCGGCACATCGAAGGATTCGGCATCGGAGCCGGCTGGCGCTGCTGGGAGGTCGGCGCGGGCGGCACGTCCGTGGTGTCCTGGCTGGCGAAGAAGGTCGGCCCGACCGGAAAGGTCGTCGCGACGGACATCGACACCACGCGTCTCACCGCGGCGGCCCGCCCGCCGGTCGACGTACGTGTCCACGACGTGAGCGCCGAGGAACCCCCCGGCGAGGGCTTCGACCTGGTGCACGCCCGGCTCGTCCTGGTCCATGTGCCGGACCGGGAACGGGCCTTGCGGTCGATGATCACATCCCTGCGGCCCGGCGGACGCCTCCTGCTGGAGGACGCCGACCCCGCCCTGCAACCCCTGACCTGCCCCGACGAGTACGGCCCCGAGCAGCAGCTGGCGAACCGGCTGCGCCAGGGCTTTCGCCGGCTGCTCGCCGACCGCGGTGCCGACCTCTCCTACGGCCGCACCCTCCCGCGCCTGCTCCGCGAGGCCGGTCTGCGTCAGGTGGCCGCCGACGCGTACTTCCCGCTCGCCTCCACGGCCTGCGCCGCACTGGAGTCCGCCACGATCCGCCAGATCCGCGGCCAGTTGGTCACGGCGGGCCTCGCCACGGACGAGGACATCGACCGCCACCTCTCCAACATCGCCACCGGCACGATGGACCTGGCCACGGCCCCGCTGATCTCGGCATGGGGGCGTAAGGCGTAGCAGCGTGAGGCGCAAGGCATGGAAGGGGAGCGGAAGTCGGCGGGAGCCGGTGGCTCGATGGGAACCCGGAGAAGTGTCCCGCCACCGGCGGCCCACCGGCCGGTCGTCGGTTCGTCCCTGGCGGTCGTCCACGGTCGCCGTCGGGTCCGGCACCAACGGTCTCCCCTCCACCGGCCGGTCGTCGGTCCGGTCCCCGCCCGCCCATCCACCGGCCCGTCGTCGGTCCGGTCCCCGCGGTCGCCCGTCCACCGGCCGGCCCTCACTCCGGCCCCGGCGGCCTCCCGCCCACCCGCTCCACCGCCAGCGCGCCCGCCCGGCATCCTTCCGCCGCCGCGTCCTCGGGAGCGGCGCCGGCCAACAGGGCCGCGAGGAACGCGCCCGTGAACGCGTCACCCGCCCCGGTGGTGTCCCGAGGCGTCGCCGCTACGGCGGGCACGTGCGCGTACACGGTGCCGGATCGGGCGATCAGCGCCCCCTCCGCGCCCTGCTTGGCCACCACCAGCGGGACATGGCGGCTCAACTTGGCCGCCGCGTCCGCCACGTCGGGCAAGCCGGTGAGCAGACAGGCCTCGTCCCGGCTCGGCAGCAGGACGTCCACCCCCTCGATCAGGGAGAGAAAGCGGTCCGGTCCCACCTCCCGGAGGAAGCCCGCCGACGCCGGGTCGAGGCTCACCCGCACACCACGCGCGCGTGCCGACTCCAGGGCCACCGCCACCAGCGCCCGACTGGGCTCCGAGAACAGGAGGTAGCCCGACAGATGCAGTCGCGCCACGCCATCGAGCAACGCGTCCGACCAGTCGTCCGGGCCCAGCCGCAGTGACGCGCCGCTGTCGGTGAGGAACGTCCGCTCGGCGGCCTCACCCGCGTCCACGAGACAGATCACCGTCCCGGTCGGTACCTCCGGATCGACCACCAGTCGCGGCCGTACTCCGCACGCGGCCAGCTCCCGCTCGTGCCACGCGGCCGCGTCCGCGCCCACCCGCCCCAACAGCCGTACCTCCGCACCGCCACCACGGGCGGCGGCCCAGCAGGCCACGTTGGCCCCCGCCCCGCCCGGCACCGTACGGATCGCGGCGGCGGTGTCCGTACCGGCGGCGAGCGGCCCCCGATGCCGGGCGACGACGTCCGTGATGACGTCCCCGACCACCAGGAGGGCACCGCCCCCGACGGGCGCGGCGGTACCGAGCCCGTCCGTCGTCACGCCTCGGCCCGGGCGGCCGCGATCCGTCCCGCCAGCCGTACGTTGCCCCGCACCGCCGCCAGGTTGGCGCTCAGAGAGGCGCCGTCGGTGTGCCGCACGAGGTAGGCCAGCAGGAACGGCGTGACCCCCTGGCCGGAGACCCCCGCCTGCTCGCAGGCCTGGAGTGCCTCCGCGAGCACACGCGCGTGCAGCGCGGGATCCAGCTGCTCCTCCTCCGGCACCGGGTTGGCGACGATCAGCGCCGAGCCGGGCGCGTCGAGCGCCGCACGCGCGCGCATGACCTCCGCCACCTGCTCGGGGGAGTCCAGCCGCCACTCCACCGGACAGCCGGAGTCGGACAGATAGAAGCCGGGGAAGCGGTCCGTACCGTACCCGGCGACCGCGACCCCCAGTGTCTCCAGGCGCTGGAGCGTCGCGGGCACGTCCAGGATGGACTTCACCCCCGCGCACACCACGGTGATCGCCGTGCGCGCCAGCAGGCCGAGGTCGGCCGACTCGTCCTGGGTCGTGGTCCACTCCCGGTGCACCCCGCCGAGCCCGCCCGTCGCGAACACTTCGACCCCGGCCAAGGCCGCCAGTTGCGCCGTGGCCGAGACAGTGGTCGCCCCGCTCACCCCCGCGGCCATCGCGAGCGGCAGATCCCGGTGACCCAGCTTGCGGATCCCGTCCTCGTTCGCGACCCGTTCCACCTGCTGTTTGTCCAGGCCGACATGGGGGCGGCCGTCCAGTACGGCGATCGTCGCCGGTACCGCCCCCTCCTGCCGCAGAACGTCCTCCAGCTCCAGCGCCACCTGCAGATTGCGCGGACGCGGCAACCCGTGCGCGATGATCGTGGACTCCAGGGCCACCACGGGTCGACGCGCGTCGATCGCCTCGCGCACCTCTTCGGACACCACCAGCACCACGGGCCTGCCTCCTGTCGTTCGGTCTTCCCTCATCTCTGGCGGGCGGTGCGTCCGGTCAAACCCTTGCGGACTGTGGAGGACGACACCAGCCTGGGGTGCATGACGGACAACTCGACACGTCTCGACCATGTCGTCCTCTGGGTGCGCGACCCGGTGGCATCGGCCGACTTCTACGAGAAGACCCTGGGCATGGAACCCGTGCGGCTCACCGAGTTCGCCGCGGGGGCGGTGTCCTTCCCCTCCGTACGGCTCAACGACGAGACCATCTTCGACCTCATGCCGCTCACCCTGGCGGACGGCATGAAAATGGTGCCTGGCGCTGCCGAGAGCGCGGGACACCCCGTCAACCATGTCTGCCTGGCCCTGCCCGCAGACGATTTCGAGACACTCCGTGCCCGCCTCGAGGAAGGGTCCGTGCCCGTCTCGGACTTCTCCCGCGACTCCTTCGGCGCCCGCGGAACGGCCCGGCGCAGCTTCTACTTCCGCGACCCGGACGGGAACGTGTTCGAGGCGCGGCACTACGACTGACCGCGCGTACTCCGTTCAGTGCACGTACTTGCGGCTGGCGCCCTGGCCGAACTCGGCGTGCCGCGCCGGAGGGTCCTCCAGCCCGATGACCGTCGCGTCAGCCGCCTTGGAAAATGTGCGCACGGCGGAGTCTGCTGCCGCGTCGGCCTTCCGGCCGGCCGTCGCGCGGACCCGGCACACACCCGCTCGGGACGTGGGACGGGACCGTCTCAGAACAGCGGCTCGGGCAGCACGCCCTCCAGCGCGAGCAGCTTCCGCTTGGTCTCCAGACCGCCACCGAACCCGCCGATGCCGCCGTCGCTCTCGACGACCCGGTGGCAGGGCACGACCACCGGCAGCGGATTGGAGCCCATGGCCATGCCCACGGCCTGCGCGGCGCCCGGCTGGCCCACCCGCCCGGCGAGATCGCCGTAGCCGACGAGCTGGCCGAACCGCACGCCGGACGCCAGCTCGCGCAGCACCTGCCGGTTGAAGCCCGAGATCAGCGACCAGTCCAGGGGCAGCTCGAAGTCGTGCCGCTCGCCCGCGAAATAGGCCTCGACCTGGTGTATCGCCTCGGTCAGAAGCGGAGAACCGGGCGCCTCGACGGGCTCGGCGCCCAGCCGGGACGCGAGCCGCTCCAGCGCCTTGTCGCGGACCGCGTCGGTGGCGTGGAAGACCACGTTGACCAGACCCTCGTCGGTCGCGGCCAGCAGCAGAGGGCCGATGTCCGTGCCGACGACGGCCCACACGATCCGCTGCTCGTCCTGCCCATGGCTGTTCATGCGACCACCGTACGAGCCGCCACTGACAACACCCGGTGACCTGCGCGAACGGCCCGCTACCCGCGCAGCGCGTCCCGCACGACGTCCGGCTTGTCGGTGATGATGCCGTCGACGCCGTACCCGGCGACCCTCCGCGCGGCGTCCGCGGTGTCGACGGTCCAGGCGAAGACCTCCAGCGGCTTGTCGTGCGGGCCGGTGAAGGCATGGACCGCCGAGACGTAGGCCCTGGAGACGGAGGTGTACGCCGGGTTGATCTGATCGGCGAAGGCCGCGTACGTGGGCAGCTGCGCCACGGACGGCGTGCCGAGGAAGCCGGTCTTCACCCCGGGCCTGAGATCGTGGACGGTCCGCAGACTCGCCGCGCTGAAGCTCTGCACGATCAACCGGCTCCGGTGCCTTCCGTCGAGCCATCCCTCGTTGCCGAGGAGCTTGAGGGCCTCCCGCTCGATACCCGGGTACAACTCCGGGTTCTTGAGTTCGAGGAGCAGCTTCTGACGGTGAAGATCGACACGGCGCACGTACTGCTGCAGCGTCGGCACGCGCGCGCCCGCGTACGCGGCACCGAACCAGCTGCCCGCGTCCAGCCGTGCGATCTCGGCTGCGGTGAAGTCCTTCACCTTCCAGGGTGCCCGACCGGGGAAGACCCGCTCCACGTCCGTCGTGCGCTGGAGGCTGTCGTCGTGGAGTACGACGAGTTCGCCGTCCCTGGTGCGCTGGACGTCGTTCTCGACCCAGACGGCGCCGATCCGGGCGGCCCGGTCGATGGCGGCCAGGGTGTTCTCGGGGGCGTAGGCGGCGCCGGCCCGGTGGGCGACTACCGTGGGCGGCGTGCCGTCCTCGACGGCCCGGACGTCGGTTGCGGGAAGCAGGAGGGCGGCGGTCCCCAGGAGCGCGGTGGTCAGGGCGGTCACGGCGCGCGCGTGCATACGTACTCCTCGCGTCGAGCGATCACGTACAGCACCACTGTGACAGCACCGGGTCAACGGCGCCGGGGTACACAATGGACACATCCTGAATGGGCGTGTCCCTGGTCCGCTCACGGGTGCCGCACAACTGGGGCAAGGGCGTGTTTCTTTGCCGGAAAGTCGTTCGACCATTCCGGTGGCAGTCATACTCTCTGCCTCGACCCTGACCGTTCGTGCGGTGCCGGGGAGGGGCGCATTTCAGGGAATTCCAGGACGTAAGAGGGCGGAAGGGCAGCCGCGCATGCAAGGCACGGTCGACGGATTCAGCTACGGACTCGTCACACCGCTGGTGGCCTACCTCATGGCCTGCCTCGGCGGTGCCCTCGGCCTGCGTTGCACCACCAGATCCATGCTGGTCAGCCGGTCCTGGCGACCAGGTTGGCTGGCTCTCGGCTCGGTCGCGATCGGCTCCGGAATCTGGACCATGCACTTCGTCGCGATGATGGGGTTCAAGGTCGAGCAGACACCGATCCACTACGACAGGTTCATCACCTTCGCGAGCCTGGGCGTCGCCATCGTCATGGTGGGCATCGGGGTCTTCATCGTCGGCTACCGGGGCGCGAGCGGTACGGCCCTGATGACCGGCGGTGCCGTCACCGGCCTGGGCATCGCCTCGATGCACTACCTGGGCATGGCCGGCATGCGCCTGAACGGACAGCTGGAGTACAACACCGTCACCGTCGCCATCTCCGTGGTCATAGCCGTGGTCGCCGCCACCGCCGCCCTGTGGGCCGCCGGGCAGGTCAGGGGATTCCTGTGGAGCGTGGGCGCGAGCCTGATCATGGGCCTCGCCGTCACGGGCATGCACTACACCGGCATGGCCGCCCTCAGCGTCCACCTGCACGGCTCGTCCGCCCCCGTCGCCGGTGACTCGCCTGCCACCCTGCTCGCCCCGATGATGATCGGCCCGCTGGCCTTCCTGCTGCTCGCGGGCGTCGTCGTGATGTTCGATCCGCTGATGGTCATGGGCAAGCCCGTCTGGTCGCCCGCCGAGAACAAGCCCGGCGTCCCCGCCCGCGAACTCGTCCACCACTCGGCCGACCGCCGTCCGTCGCTCCGCGCTCACCGGAACGTGACCCACAGCGGCTCCCGCACCCCACAGAACCGCTGACCCACCGGAACCGTCGACCGCCCCCGGCCCTCCCGCCCCGCTCCGGCCCCGGGCCCGTCTCTGCCCTCCGGTGTCCCCGCCCGCCGCATGCCGCCGCCGCGGCGGTGCGCTCCCGGGGCTTGCCGCTTCCGCCCGGTCCCGGGCCGCCCGGGGGTCGTTGACCGGCCCCCTGCTCTCCCGCAGCGCCCCACGCCGGCCCCCGCCCCTCCGGTGCCCCGCCGCATGCCGCCCGCCGCGGCGGTGTCATCCCGGTGCTTGCCGCTTCCGCCCGGTCCCAGGCCGCCCGGGGGTCGTCGACCGGCCCTCCTCTCCCGCAGCGCCCCACGCCGGCCCCCGCCCCTCCGGTGCCCCGCCGCATGCCGCCCGCCGCGGCGGTGTCATCCCGGTGCTTGCCGTCTCTGCCCGGCCCCGGCCGCCCAGGGGCCGTCGACCGCCCCCTGCTCTCCCGCTGCGCCCTGCGCCGGCCGCCGGCCTGCCTCTGCCCTCCGGTGGCCCCGCCCGCCCCCTGCCACCGTCGCGGCGTCCGATCCCGCGGCTCGCCGTCTCCCCCCCGGCCCCCCGGCCCCCCGGCCCCCCGGCCGCCCCGGGGCCGCCGCACGTCCACCGTCGACGCACACGTCCTCCGCCGGCGTCCGGAACCCCTGATCGGACCGCGTTGTCAGTGGGGAGTCGTACGGTGGACTTCATGCGGCCCGTTTCCCACATCGAACGTACGGTGGCGCCTTTCGAGGTCGTCAGCTCCTACCAGCCCAGCGGCGACCAGCCGGCGGCGATCGCCGAGCTGGCCAAGCGCATCGAGGCAGGTGAGAAGGACGTCGTCCTGCTCGGCGCGACCGGCACCGGAAAGTCCGCCACCACCGCGTGGATGATCGAGAAGCTCCAGCGCCCCACCCTGGTGATGGCCCCGAACAAGACACTGGCCGCCCAGCTGGCGAACGAGTTCCGCGAGCTGCTGCCGAACAACGCCGTCGAGTACTTCGTCTCGTACTACGACTACTACCAGCCCGAGGCCTACGTCCCGCAGTCGGACACCTACATCGAGAAGGACTCCTCGATCAACGAGGAGGTCGAGCGCCTGCGCCACTCCGCGACCAACTCGCTGCTCACCCGCCGCGACGTCGTCGTGGTCGCCTCCGTCTCCTGCATCTACGGTCTCGGTACGCCCCAGGAGTACGTGGACCGCATGGTCCCCCTCAGGGTCGGCGACGAGATCGACCGCGACCAGCTCCTGCGCCGCTTCGTGGACATCCAGTACACGCGCAACGACCTGGCCTTCAGCCGGGGCACCTTCCGGGTCCGCGGCGACACCATCGAGATCTTCCCGGTCTACGAGGAACTCGCCGTCCGCATCGAGATGTTCGGCGACGAGATCGAGGCCCTCTCGACCCTCCACCCGCTCACCGGCGAGATCATCAGCGACGACGAGCACCTGTACGTCTTCCCGGCCTCCCACTACGTCGCAGGACCCGAGCGCATGGAGCGGGCCGTCAACGACATCGAGAAGGAGCTCGGGGAGCGCCTGGCCGAACTGGAGAAGCAGGGCAAGCTCCTGGAGGCCCAGCGCCTGCGGATGCGCACCACCTACGACCTGGAGATGCTCCGCCAGATCGGCTCCTGCTCCGGCGTGGAGAACTACTCGATGCACTTCGACGGCCGCCTGCCCGGCTCCCCGCCGAACACCCTGCTGGACTACTTCCCGGACGACTTCCTGCTCGTCATCGACGAGTCGCACGTGACCGTGCCGCAGATCGGCGCGATGTACGAGGGCGACGCCTCCCGCAAGCGCACCCTCGTCGACCACGGCTTCCGCCTCCCGTCGGCCCTGGACAACCGCCCCCTGAAGTGGGAGGAGTTCACCGAGCGCATCGGCCAGACCGTCTACCTGTCGGCGACGCCCGGCAAGTACGAGCTCTCGCGCGGGGACGGCGTCGTCGAGCAGATCATCCGCCCCACCGGGCTGGTCGACCCCGAGGTCGTGGTCAAGCCCACCGAGGGCCAGATCGACGACCTGGTGCACGAGATCCGTACCCGCACCGAGAAGGACGAGCGTGTCCTGGTCACCACGCTCACGAAGAAGATGGCCGAGGACCTCACCGACTACTTCCTGGAACTCGGCATCCAGGTCCGCTATCTGCACAGTGACGTCGACACCCTGCGCCGTGTGGAGCTGCTGCGCGAGCTGCGGGCCGGCGAGTACGACGTCCTCGTCGGCATCAACCTGCTGCGTGAGGGCCTCGACCTGCCCGAGGTCTCCCTGGTGGCGATCCTCGACGCCGACAAGGAGGGCTTCCTGCGCTCCGGCACCTCCCTGATCCAGACCATCGGCCGCGCGGCGCGCAATGTCTCCGGTCAGGTCCACATGTACGCCGACAAGATCACCCCGGCGATGGAGAAGGCCATCGACGAGACCAACCGCCGCCGGGAGAAGCAGGTCGCGTACAACAAGGAGCGGGGCATCGATCCCCAGCCGCTGCGCAAGAAGATCAACGACATCGTCGCGCAGATCGCCCGCGAGGACGTGGACACCGAGCAGCTGCTCGGCTCCGGCTACCGCCAGGGCAAGGACGGCAAGGCGGCCAAGGCGCCCGTGCCGGCCCTCGGCGGAAAGGCGGCGGGCACCAAGGCGGCCAGGGGCAAGGCCAAGGAGACCGTCCCGACCGACCGTCCCGCGGCCGAGCTCGCCGGGCAGATCGAGGAGATGACGGCACGCATGCGTGCCGCCGCCGCCGACCTGCAGTTCGAGATCGCGGCCCGGCTGCGCGACGAGGTCTCCGAGATGAAGAAGGAGCTCCGGCAGATGAAGGAGGCGGGCCTGGCCTGAGCGGCATCGCGCTGTGTTGCAAGACCGACACAAAGTGCGCTCCGGGGTGCGTCACGGTCAGTGGCCCTGCGTAGGGTTCTGACCACCGCGGGGGCCGCGGTAACAGGGGACAGCAGCGAGAGGGGTTCGGCGCGTGACCGTCAACATGACCAAGGGTCAGGCCATCAGTCTGCAGAAGAACGACGGGGGCAGCCTGACCGCGGTGCGCATGGGCCTCGGCTGGCAGGCCGCTCCCCGGCGCGGCCTGTTCGGCTCGCGCACACGGGAGGTCGACCTCGACGCCTCCGCCGTCCTGTTCGCGGACAAGCAGCCCGTCGACGTCGTCTTCTTCCGTCACCTGGTGAGCGACGACGGTTCGGTCAAGCACACCGGTGACAACCTGGTCGGCGGCGTCGGCCAGGGCGGGGACGACGAGTCGATCCTCGTCGACCTGTCCCGTGTCCCCGTCCACGTCGACCAGATCGTCTTCACCGTGAACTCCTTCACGGGCCAGACCTTCCAGGAAGTGCAGAACGCTTTCTGCCGCCTGGTGGACGAGACCAACGGTGACGAACTCGCCCGCTACACGCTGGCCGGCGGCGGCGCCTACACCGCCCAGATCATGGCGAAGGTGCACCGGACGGGTGCGGGCTGGACGATGACGGCCCTCGGCACCCCGGCCAACGGCCGCACCTTCCAGGACCTGATGCCGGCGATCCTGCCGCACCTGTAACCGGCCCGCCGAGCGGCACCGACCGACACCACCACACGGGGGGAGAAGGCGATGACGGCCGAGCTGGTGCGGGGGCAGAACCACCCGCTCTCCCAGGCCCGACTCGAGATCCGGATCGCGGCCGGCACGCCGGTCGTGGCCGGAGCAACGCTCGGCGACGAGCACGGCAGGGTGCACGGCGTCGAGTGGGTCGTCCACCCGGGTGCGCCCACCCTGCCGGGTCTGGAGGTCTCCCGGCAGGCGGCCGCCGACCACCGCCTCGCCGTCGATCTCGGCGCGGTGCCCGAGGTCGTCCACCGGGTCCATGTGCTGCTCGCGCTGCCGACGGCGGGCGGCCCCGTGCGCTTCGGTGCCGTCGCGGCCCCCTTCGTCGCGGTCACCGGCCTGGACGGCACCGAGCTCGTCAGCTACACCATCACCGGACTGGACGCCGAGTCGGCGGTCGTTGCGCTGGAGCTCTACCGCCGCCAGGGCGCCTGGAAGGTACGCGCCGTGGGGCAGGGCTATGCGGGCGGCCTCGCCGAACTCCTCACCGACCAGGGCCTTCCCCAGGCCGGCCGGCTCGCCCAGGACATCCATGAGGCGGTGGCCCGGGGCCTGGCCCGCGCGGTGCCGATGCCACCACCGCTCACGGCGGACGGCGACCGTCCCCGGCAGACGGCCGCACCGACGCCGGGCGCGGACCAGGGATCGTCCGCGGCCCAGGGCGCACCCGGTGCCGTACCGCCGCAGCCACCGCCGCCGAGCACCCCGCAGCCCCTGTCGCCGTACGGCACACAGTCCCTGAGCACCCCGCCGCCGATGCCCCCGAGCGGCGATCAGGGCTCCGGCACACCGGAGCCCGCCTCCCCCTACGGCACGCCGGGCACTCCGGCCGCGGACGCGCCGCAGCCCGGACACACCCCAGGTCCCGCCGACACCACAGCCCAGCCGCCCACCGTCGGCGGCCCGGTCGACTACAGCCACCCCCGACGGCAGAACACCGCCCCGCCGCCGCCCCCGCCCGCCGCGCCTCCCGCTCAGCCAGGTCAGCCCGCGCAGCCCGTTGCCGGGGACGCCACCGGCTGGTCCATGGAGGAGCGGCTCTACAACCAGGTGTGGGGCATGTTCGAGGACCTGGCCCGGTCCACGGCCGCGTACCGCAGTGCCGTCGACTTCGCCGACTCACGCATGGAGAAGGAGCTGGACGCGGCCCTCGCGGACCCGCGCAGCCGGATCGGCGCACAGGGTGACACCGCTCGGGAGGCAGCCCGCGCCAAGCACGCCCAGCTCGTCGAACAGGCCCGGGCGGCCTACGACCGGGATCTCGGCCAGCTCACGGCCGAGTCCGAGGTGGTCGAACCCGCCCTGCCGCCGGCGTACGCCCGCTGGGACAACCCCGTCTGGCACGGCTACCGGGTGCCGTTCGAGGTGCCCATGGCCGTACGCCTGGGCGATCTGTGTCTGCCCGAGTGCGCCGAGCTGCGCATCCCGATGCTGGTCCGGCTCCCGCTGGAGCGCGGTCTGTGGATCGACAGCGGGGCCGCCGGATCCCTCGACGGCTCGTTCCTCGACCCCCACGAACTGCACCGCCTCGCCATGGACACGGCCGTGGCGCTCGCGGCCCGGCTAGTCGCCGTCCACCCCGCCGGGGACTACAGCCTGCACGTCATCGACCCGGCCGGCTCGGGGGCGCAGGCGCTCGCCCCGCTCGTGTGGAGCGGCGTGCTCGCGGCCCCGCCCGCCGTCGGCGCCGCCGGTGTGGCGGACGTCCTGGCCCGCCTCACCCAGCGCGTGGACCTCGTGCAGATGGCGGTGCGCAGCGGCGCGGCCGACTCCCTTCCGCCCGGCCTCGACACCTCCGAACAGCTCCTGATCGTCAACGACTTCCCGCACGGCTTCGACGACCGGGCCGTGACCCAGCTGCGCTACCTGGCCGACGAGGGACCGTCCGTCGGCGTCCACCTGATGATGGTCGCGGACCGTGAGGACGCCTCCGGCTACGGCCCCCTCCTCGACCCCCTGTGGCGCTCGCTCATGCGGCTGACCCCGGTGCCCGACGACCACTTGGCCGACCCGTGGGTCGGGCACGCCTGGACCTATGAGCCCGCACTGGTCCCGCCCGGCAGCCAGGTGCTCGAACAGGTCCTGAACCAGGTGGCGGAGGCTCGCACCAAGTACACGTAAAGGCCCTCCGGTCAGGGATTTTGACCTTTCTTTTGCCAATCGCTTTACCTTTCCTTGGTGATTGGGTACGGTTGGTGGCACGGAGGGGAGTACTCCCTGTCGACTGCGGCGTACCCGTCAATACGGATCAGGCCTGATCCCGGGGCGTCGGCCCACCGTGGGTGGAAGAGACCTCCGGCAGCGCGACGACGCTGGTTACTTGCCGTTACGTATTGCCGGAGGAACTGTGGATGTTTCCGTGACCCTGTGGGTCCTGACGATCGTGGGCCTCGCCGCCCTCATCGCGGTCGACTTCTTCATCGGCCGCAAGCCGCACGACGTGTCGATCAAGGAAGCCGGTATCTGGACGGTCGTCTGGATCGCCCTGGCCGGCCTCTTCGGCCTCGGTCTGATGATCTTCTCCGGCGGCGAGCCCGCCGGTGAGTTCTTCGCGGGCTTCATCACCGAGAAGTCCCTGAGCGTCGACAACCTCTTCGTCTTCGTCCTGATCATGGCGAAGTTCGCGGTGCCCTCGCAGTACCAGCAGCGGGTGCTGCTCGTCGGTGTCCTCATAGCCCTGGTGCTGCGCGCGATCTTCATCGCCGCCGGTGCTGCGATCATCGCCAGCTTCGCGTGGGTGTTCTACATCTTCGGCGCCTTCCTCATCTGGACCGCCTGGAAGCTCATCCAGGAGGCCCGGGCGGACGACGAGGAAGAGGAGTTCGAGGAGAACAAGCTGCTCAAGGCCGCCGAGCGCAGGTTCGGAGTGGCCGACCGCTACCACGGCACCAAGCTGTGGATCGTGGAGAACGGCAAGCGGGTCATGACCCCGATGCTCGTCGTGATGCTCGCCATCGGCTCCACCGACGTGCTCTTCGCGCTCGACTCGATCCCCGCGATCTTCGGCCTGACCCAGGACCCGTACATCGTCTTCACGGCCAACGCGTTCGCCCTGATGGGCCTGAGGCAGCTGTACTTCCTCATCGGCGGCCTGCTGAAGAAGCTGGTCCACCTCTCCTACGGTCTGTCGATCATCCTCGGCTTCATCGGCGTCAAACTGGTCCTGCACGCCCTGCACGAGTCCGGTGTCCACGTCCCCGAGATCAGCATTCCGGTCTCGCTCGGCGTGATCTGCTCGGTCCTGATCGTCACCACGATCACCAGCCTCATGGCCTCCAGGAAGCAGGCGGCGGCCGAGGCGGCGCAGTCGAAGAGCGAAGGCGCTCCGAAGGACAGCATCGAGGCCTGACCACGGCCGACGTAGGAAGAACCACCCCCGGGAGCGGTGCACGGCGAATTGCCGGGTACCGCTCCCGGTGCTTGTTTTGTTCCAGAGCGCGTTCCCCGGTCCGGGGGCGCCGCGGCCGGCTGGAGACACCATGAAGTTCGTGCAGATCATCGGCTTCGAGACCGAGCGCCTGGACGAGATGCGGCAGTTGCTGCAGGAGGCGGAGCAGCGCAGCGCGGGCAGGACCGGCGGCCCGACCCACCGCATGCTCCTGAAGGACCGGGACAAGCCCAACCACTACCTGGCGCTGATCGAGTTCGAGTCGTTCGACGAGGCGATGCGCAACAGCGACGACCCCGAGACGAGCAAACTCGCGGAGCAGTTGGCCGCGCTGAGCGTCGGCGAGCGCGTCTACACCAACTGCGACATCCTGGATTCGGGTGAAGTCAAGTAGTCCGGGCGTAGTGCGCGGTCCGCGCACCTCTGCGACGATCGCTGCATGATCGCTCGGCTCAGGTCGCTCACCACGAGCTGGACGTCCTTCGTGCCGGTGCTCGCGGCCGTCCTGCTGGTGTTCACCTGGGGCCGCGATCTGCCCGCGGCGGTCGTCGCACTCGTGACCCTGGTGCTGGCCGGAGCTGTGCTGGCCGCCGTGCACCATGCCGAGGTGGTCGCCCACCGGGTCGGCGAACCCTTCGGCTCGCTCGTCCTCGCCGTCGCCGTCACGATCATCGAGGTGGCCCTGATCGTCACCCTGATGGCGGACGGCGGCGACAAGAGCTCGACCCTGGCCAGGGACACGGTCTTCGCGGCCGTGATGATCACCTGCAACGGCATCGTCGGCATCAGCCTCCTCGTGGCCTCCCTGCGCCACGGCACCGCGGTCTTCAACCCCGAGGGCACCGGCGCGGCCCTCGCCACGGTCGCCACCCTGGCCACGCTGAGCCTGGTGCTGCCGACGTTCACCACGAGCAAGCCGGGCCCGGAGTTCTCCACCACCCAGCTGACGTTCGCCGCGTTGTCCTCGCTGATCCTCTACGGCCTGTTCGTGGCGACCCAGACCGTACGGCACCGCGACTACTTCCTCCCGATCACCCGCCAGGGCGAGGTGATCACCGTCGACGACCACGCCCACGCGCCGACCGCCCGCGCCGCGCTGATCAGTCTGGGCCTGCTGGGCCTGGCCCTGATCGGGGTGGTCGGCCTGGCCAAGGGTGTCTCGCCGACCATCGAGTCCGGGGTGGCCAGGGCCGGCCTTCCGCATGCCGTCGTCGGTGTGATCATCGCCCTGCTGGTGCTGCTCCCCGAGACGATCGCTGCCCTGCGCTCCGCGCGCCGCGACCGCGTGCAGACCAGCCTCAACCTCGCCCTCGGCTCGGCCATGGCCAGCATCGGCCTGACCATCCCCGCGGTCGCCCTGGCGACTGTCTGGCTCTCAGGACCGCTCGTCCTCGGCCTCGGCTCCACCCACATGGTGCTGCTGGCCCTGACCGTGGCGGTGAGCTCCCTGACGGTGGTTCCCGGCCGGGCCACACCCCTCCAGGGCGGCGTCCACCTGGTGGTGTTCGCGGCCTACCTGGAGCTGGCGATCAATCCATAGCCGGCTCTGCCGCCACCACTGCCGCGGGCACCGGCCGCGTCTCCGGCAGCAACGCGAAACACCCGAGACTGAGCAGCGCGATCCCGGTCAGATACGCGCCCACGCCCCAGGGCACCCGCCCGCCGTGCTCCACCAGAGCCGTCGCCACGACCGGCGTCAGCGCGCCGCCGAGCACCCCGCCGAGGTTGTAGCCGACAGCGGCCCCCGTACAGCGCACCCGTGGCTCGTACAGCTCCGGCAGATAGGCGGCGATCACCGCGAACATCGTGATGAACGCGATCATCGCGCCCAGGAAGCCGAGGAACATCGGCAGCGGGTCCCCGGTCGCGAGCAGCGCCACCATCGGGAACATCCACAGCGCCGCCGCCGCACATCCCGCGAGACACAGCGGCCGCCGCCCGTACCGGTCCCCGAGCAGCGCCGCCACCGGTGTGAGCGAGCCCTTCACCAGTACCGCGGCCATGATGCAGGTCAGCATGACGGTACGGCTCACCCCGAGCCGCTCTGTCCCGTAGGCGAGGGACCACGTCGTCACGGCGTAGAAGATCGCGTACCCGACCGAGAGCGCCCCGGCCGTCAGCAGGACGAGCCGCCAGTGGTCGCGGGCCACCTCGGCGAGCGGCACGCGCGCGTGGTCGTCGATCTCCAGGAAACCAGGGCTCTCCGGGAGCGAGGAGCGCAGCCACAGGCCCGCCACCGCCAGCACCCCGGCCGCCCAGAACGGCACCCGCCAGCCCCATGCGGCGAACTGTGCCTCGGACAGCGTGGCCGACAGCGCCAGCACCACCCCGTTGGCGAGCAGAAAGCCCAGCGCGGGTCCCACCTGCGGGAAACTCGTCCACAGCCCGCGCCGCTCGGCGGGCGCGTGCTCCGCGGTCAGCAGTACGGCCCCGCCCCACTCCCCGCCGAGCCCCAGCCCCTGCAGGAAGCGCAGCACCAGAAGCAGCACCGGCGCGGCCACGCCGATCGTGTCGTACGTCGGCACACAGCCGACCGCGACCGTGGCGGCGCCGGTCAGCAGCAGCGAGCCCACGAGTACCGGCCGCCGTCCGTGCCGGTCACCGATGTGCCCGAACAGCACCGACCCGAGCGGCCGCGCGACGAACCCCACCCCGAACGTCCCGAAGGCGGCCAGCGTCCCCGCGACCGGCGAGAAGGTCGGAAAGAACAGCGGCCCCAGGATCAGCGCCGCGGCCGTCCCGTAGACGAAGAAGTCGTAGAACTCGATGGCCGTCCCGGCGAGCGAGGCGGCCGCGAGCCTCGGCATGGAGGGCGCCCTCACGGTGCGTACGTCTTGCATGCCGCGTCAACTACCCACGGTGATCACGAGTTACGGGGGCGCGTGAGCGCGCTCGGGCGTGATCAGTACGTGACGGTGATGCGCCGGGCAGGACCGTCGCCCCGGACGAGCCCCCATAGGGGATGACGAGTTGGGGATCGGTGTGGCCGTAGTCCACATCGAAGACGATGGTGGTGTTGGGGCATACAGGCGCATGGCCCGCAGTAGGTTCGTGTTGTCGCTCATCCCGAAGAACGGTTTCGGGTTCGCCCGGATCAACTCCCGGTCCAGGAACGGCAGCACGGTGATCTGGTCGTCGCCGCCGCTGGACGCCATGACCGCCGTCGAGCCCATCCTGCGGGTCGTCGGATACTCGACCGGCTCCAGGCCGTACTCCCTGGCTTGGGCGGATACGAGATCGTCGTCCCGCCCGGAGGGTACGGGCCGCGCCGCGCCCGGCGCACCGTGATAAACCGGGTCCGAGCAGCCCGCCTTCACCGACCGGAGGAACCGTGCCCCGCACCCTCGCCAACGCCCCGATCATGATCCTCAACGGTCCCAACCTGAACCTGCTGGGTCAGCGGCAGCCGGAGATCTACGGCAAGGACACCCTCGCCGACGTCGAGGCCCTGTGCGCGAAGGCGGCGGCCGCGCACGGTGGCACGGTGGACTTCCGGCAGTCCAACCACGAGGGCGAGCTGGTCGACTGGATCCACGAGGCGCGGCTGAACCACTGCGGGATCGTCATCAACCCCGGTGCCTACTCGCACACCTCGGTCGCGATCCTGGACGCACTCAACACCTGTGACGGGCTGCCGGTACTGGAGGTGCACATCTCCAACATCCACCGGCGCGAGTCCTTCCGGCACCACTCGTACGTCTCGCTGCGCGCGGACGGGGTCATCGCGGGCTGCGGTGTGCAGGGGTACGTGTTCGGGGTGGAGCGGGTCGCGGCGCTGGCGGGGCCGGCCCAGGCCGACGTGTAAGGACCGATGTCCTGGGCGGGCGGTCCTTACAGCTCGTACCGCGCCACACCTCGTACCGCGCCACACCGCGAACCGCGCTCACACCGCGAACCGCCCTTACAACCGTCCCGCCTCCACGATCCGCTTCAGGAAACGCTGGGTGCGCTCCTGCTGCGGGTCGCCGAAGATCTGCTCGGCGGTCCCGCGCTCGAGGACCACACCCGAGTCCAGAAAACAAACCTGGTCGGCGACCTCGCGCGCGAAGCCCATCTCGTGCGTGGCCAGCATCATGGTCATCCCGTCGGCCTTCAGGTCGCGCACGACGTTCAGGACCTCGCCCACCAGCTCGGGGTCGAGGGCCGCGGTGATCTCGTCGAGCAGCAACAGCCGGGGGCGCACGGCGAGGGCCCGCACGATCGCCACCCGCTGCTGCTGACCGCCGCTGAGCCGGTCGGGGTACTCGTCCGCCTTCCCGTCGAGCCCGAGCCGTTCCAGGAGCTCTCGGGCGTGCTCCTCGGCCTCCGCGCGGGCCACTCCGTGCACCCGGCGCGGGGCCAGCGTGATGTTCTCCAGCACCGTCATGTGCGGGAAGAGGTTGTACGCCTGGAAGACCACGCCGATACGGCGCCGTACCGCGTCCTGGTCCGCGCGCGGATCGGTGATCTCCTCGCCGTCCAGCCAGATGGCGCCGTCGTCGATCTCCTCCAGGAGGTTGGCGCAGCGCAACAGCGTCGACTTGCCGGAGCCGGAGGCCCCGATCAGGGCGGTCACGGTGTGCGGGGCGACTTCCAGGTCGACGTCCCGCAGCACGACCGAGTCGCCGAAGGTCTTGCGGACGGACTCCATCCGCAGCACCGGTGCGTCTGCGTCGCTCATGCGATTCCTCCCTGGGCCCGCCGGCGGTCCATCCGTGCCGTCACCCAGTCCGTGAAGCGGGTCATCGGAATGGTCAGCGCCACGAACACCAGGCCCGCGACGATGTACGGCGTGTAGTTGAGGCTCCGGCCGACGATGATGTCGGCGGCCCGTACGGCGTCGATCGCGCCCCCGATCGACACCAGACCGGTGTCCTTCTGGAGGGACACCAGGTCGTTCAGCAGGGGCGGCACCTGGCGGCGCACCGCCTGCGGCAGCACCACGTACCGCAGCGCCTGCCGGTTGGAGAGCCCGAGCGAACGGGCCGCCGCCCGCTGTGAGGGGTGCACGGACTCGATGCCGGCGCGGAACACCTCGGCCACGTACGCCGAGTACGTCAGCGTGAGGGCGGTCCCGCCCAGCAGCACCGGGTCGACCGTCACACCCTGGAGCCGCAGTGCCGGAACGCCCAGGACGACGATCATCAAGTTGATGATGAGCGGAAGCCCGCGGAAGAAGTCCGTGTAGGCGGCGGCCAGGAAACGCAGCGGGAAGAACACCGGACCGCGCAGCGTGCGGGCGATGGCGATCAGCATGCCGAGCACCAGCACGGCGACACCGCAGACCAGCAGCAGCCGGACGTTCAGCCACAGCCCTTCGAGGACCTTCGGGAACGCCTCGCGCGCGTACTGCCCGCTGAAGAACGTCTCCTTGGTGCGCGGCCAGCCGGGCGCGTTGATGACGACCAGGTAGAGGACGACGGTGGTGACCAGGGTGGAGACCGCGGCGATCGCCGTCGCGCGACGGCCGCGGGTGCGCTGGAGACGCTCCCGCTCGATCCGCCGCCGCGAGGGCGTGTAGGAGTCGCCCGTGTCCTCCTGGCCGGCCTCGTCCTTCGTGAGGGTCACTTGAGCACCGGTGCGTCGACGGCGTCGGACAGCCACTCCTGCTCCAGCTTGGCGAGCGTGCCGTCCTTGCGCAGGGCGTCCACGGCGCCGGTCACGCAGGAGGTGAGCGCGCTGCCCTTGTCGAGCACGAGCCCGAACTGCTCCGGCGTACCGCCCTGGTTCTCGAACTGCCCCACGATCGTGCCGTCCGTCACCTCGGCCGCGGTGATGTAGAAGGCGGTCGGCAGGTCGACGACGATGGCGTCCACCTGGCCGTTCTGGAGCGCGGACTTGGCCTGGTCGTTCTTGGCGTACGCGGCGGCCTCATGGGTCGGCTTCACCACGTCCTCGATGTAGTTCAGGCTCGTCGTGCCGACCTGGGCGCCCAGCTTGAGGCCCTTCAGGTCCGCGATGCTCGTCGCCTTGGCCGCCTTGGTGCCCTTGAGCGCGATGACTGCCTGGCGCACGTCGTAGTAGCCGGACGAGAAGTCCACGGCCTTCTTGCGCTCGGCGCTGATGGACACCTGGTTGATGTCGAAGTCGAAGGTCTTCTCCCCGGGCGCGAAGGCCTTGTTGAAGGGGACGCTCTGCCAGACGACGGCGTTCTTGTCGTAACCGAGCTGCTTCGCCACGGCGTACGCGACGGCCGACTCGAAGCCCTTGCCACTCGCGGGCTTGTCGTCCTTGAACCACGGCTCGTAGGCGGGCTCGTCGGTCGCGACGGTCAGCTTGCCGGAGGTCTTGGTGGCCAACTCGCCCTTGGCGCAGGTGGTTCCGGTCGACCCCGAGGCCTTGGCGTTCGCGTCGTCCTCCGGCTGCGGAGCACAGCCGACGGCGGTGGCGAGCAGGGCTATGGATGCCGCGGCGGCGGCGCGGCGCAGGGCGCGAGGGGCAGGGTGCATGGCGGGAGAGTGACAGTCCACTGTCCCGTTTGTCGAGGTCACGACGGCAATCGTCCGCATATTGGGAACGTGTGTTGCGTTTCTGTGAACAGTTTTCGGACAGCGGGCCGGGGCCGCCGGTCGAGGGCGGGGATGAAAGACCGGCGGCCCGTACCGCGCAGGAGCCGTCATCCTGTGCGGGGCTGCTCCCAGTTGACTGCGCAACCAAGTGCGCCGGGAGCGCGTGCGTGACACCGGCGTGTGCGAAGAGTTCACACGGGGTGCGCGCGCAGGGGTGTGTGCGGGGCGCGCGCTTCGGAGTTCACCACCCCCGGGCGTGCCACTCCGGCAACTGCGGACGCTCCGCGCCCAGCGTCGTGTCGTTCCCGTGTCCCGGGTACACCCAGGTTTCGTCCGGCAGCACGTCGAAGATCTTCGTCTCGACGTCGTGGATCAGGGCGGCGAACACCTCGGGATCCTTGCGGGTGTTGCCGACGCCTCCCGGGAACACCAAAGGTCACCGGGTAACACAACAAATGTGACCGCCAACCCTGTCCTCGGTGGAGTGCAGCTCCATCACACCCCACCGGCTGCTCGCGACCCGCCGGCTACCCGGAGCCACGGGCGTCACGCTCCCGAGGCTTCCCGGAATTCCTCGGACCCTCCGCCCACGGACACTCCCTTACCGGGTGAAGCCGATGTCCTGGTAGCGCGGGTCCGCGAAGCCGTAGGCGCCGAGGTTGACCAGGGTGCTCTTGACGGCCTTGATGTCGGGGCGCTGGTAGAGCGGGAGCAGGTTGGCCTGCTTCCAGATCAGGGTGTCGGCGACGTTGGTGTCGGTGATGGCCTGGGCCGGGTCGAGGTCGGCGGAGGCCTTCTTCATGGCGGCGTCGAGCTCGTCGCTGCCCACACCCGTGTAGTTCTGCTGGATGTCGGAGCCCACGGGCTTGGCGTAGATCGACTGGGTCGAGGAGGTCGGGAAGGGGGTCCCGATCCAGGAGAAGACAGTCAGGTCGAAGTTGCCCGGGGTGACGTACTTGTCGAAGAAGTTCTGGAGCGGCACGGACTTGATGTTCAGCTTGATGCCCACGGCCTTGAGCATCGGCTGCATCAGCTTGCCCTCGTTGGCCGAGACGCTGACCGCGGCTGGGATGACGAGGTTGAGTTCGAGCGTCTTGCCGTTCTTCTTACGGTACTCGCCGTCGAGCTTCCAGCCTGCCGCTTCCAGCGAGGCCTTGGACTTGGCCGGGTCGTACGTTCCGTACTCGCCGGCGTTGTCCTTGTAGCCCTTCTGGTTCGTGACGTAGAAGTGGTTGTTCAGCGGCGTCGGTGTCCAGCCCAGGCCCTGGAGGTCGGACTTGGCGATGGCGTCACGGCTGAGTGCCTGGGTGACGGCCTGCCGCACGGCGACGTCCTTGAGGGCGCCCTGGGTGCCGTTGATGGTGAGGTGACGGTAGTTCGGGCCTGCGGCCTCACGGATGGAGGCGCCCTTGACGGCCTTGGCCTGCTTGTAGGCGGCCGGGTCCGGGCCGATGTCGAAGAAGTCGACCTCGCCGTTGGCGAAGGCTCCGGCGGTGGCGTCGGAGTCCAGCGCGCGATAGATGATCTTGTCGAGGATCGCCTTGTCGCCCCACCAGGTGCTGTCGCGGACAACGGTCAGGGTCTTCGCGGTCTTGTCGATGCCGCCGAACTTGAAGGGGCCCGCGGTGACCGGGATCTTGCCCAGGTAACCGTTGTTGAAGCCGTCCGGGGTGCTGGTGACCGAGGCCGGGTAGAGCGGGCTGAACAGACTCTTCCAGTCGCCGAAGGAGCTGGTGAAGGTGACGATCACCTCCTGGTCGTTCTTGCCCTTGGCGACGCTCTTGATCAGGTTGTAGCCGGTACTGGAGGAGATCTTGTACTTGGTGTTCTTCCCGTTCAGGGCGGTCCACTGGGACAAGAAGTCCTTGTACGAGAGCGCTGTGCCGTCGGACCACTTGGCCTTCGGGTTGATCTCGTAGGTGACAACCTGCTTGCCGGAACTCTCGTCCACGGTGGCCGAGGTCACGTAGTCAGGGTCGGGGCTCACGACGCCGGTGGCGTCCGACTTCATGATGATCGGCATCAGGGCGCGCTCGACGTCGTAGCCGTCGGAGAGCGTGCCGTCGATCTCGTTGTAGTTGAAGTTCTCCGCGATCTCGCCCAGCGGCCAGTTGAGGGTGCCGCCCTGCTTCAGCTTGGCCCGGTCCGTCGCGGCGATGTTGTTCGCGGTGGACTTGGGGACTGAGGTCTTCTTGCTGTCGTCCTTGGTGTCGCCTCCGCCGCACGCGGTCAAGGTCAGTGCGCTGGTGGTGACCAGGGTGATCAGCGCAAGGGACGTACGGGTTCTCTTCAAGGGTGCTCTCCTCATACGGTGCAGAGTGGGACGGGGACGGTGAGAAGCAGGGGAGTTGCGCCTACAGCACGGCGGCGGCCGCCGCGTAGTGGCAGGCGGCGCTGTGGCCGGGACGGTTGTCGGTGAGGTCGTGCAGGGCCGGGTCCTCGTCGCGGCAGCGGGTGCGGGCCGCCTCGTCGAGGGCGGTGAACTTGGGGCAGCGGTTGCGGAACCGGCAGCCGCTCGGTACGTCCGCCGGGCTCGGCAGATCGCCGGTAAGCAGGATTCGCTTGCGCTGCCGCTCCTTGTGCGGGTCGGGCAGCGGCACGGCCGACAGCAGGGCCTGGGTGTAGGGGTGGGAGGGAGCTTCGAAGATCGACTCGGCGCTGCCCAGTTCGACGATCCGTCCGAGGTACATCACGGCGATCCGGTCGGCGATGTGCCGTACGACGGTCAGGTCGTGGGCGACGAAGAGATAGCTCAGCCCGAGCCGGGCCTTGAGTTCGTCCAGCAGATTGAGCACGCCGGCCTGGATGGAGACGTCCAGCGCCGAGACCGGCTCGTCGAGGATCACCAGCTTGGGTTCCAGCGCCAACGCGCGGGCGATGCTGATGCGCTGCCGTTGGCCGCCGGAGAACTCCGCCGGGAAACGTTCTGCGTGTTCGGGATCGAGTCCCACTTGGCGCAGCAGTTCGGGTACGCGGGCGGCGATCCGGTTCTTGGCCCAGCCGTGCGTCGTCAGCGGTTCGGCGATGATGTCACCGACCGGCATCCGGGCGTCCAGAGCGGCCAAGGGGTCCTGGAAGACCACTTGGAGGTCGCGGCGCAGTGCCTTGCGGTCACTGCCCTTGAGGCCCCGGATGTCCCTGCCGAACACGGTGACCGTCCCGGCCTGCCCGCTGGGCAGGTCCAGGATCTCCAGAAGGGTGGTGGTCTTGCCGCAGCCGGACTCCCCGACCAGTCCCAGGGTTTCGCCCTCGCGGATGTCGAAGCCGATGCCGTCCACCGCCCGGACGGTGCCGACCTGCCGCTTGAACACCGCGCCCTTCATCAGCGGGAAGTGCTTGACCAGGCCGTCGATCTCCAGAACCGTCGCCCGTTCCTCCCGGGGCACCTGAGCCACTGCCGTCGTCTGCGGCGGCTCCGGTACCGGGTAGATCTCGGCGGGGACAAGGGAGCCGCCCTCGGCCATTTCGTGGCTGCGGTGGCAGGCGGTGAAGTGGCTCCTGTTGTCCGCCGCGTCGGCCTCCGTCGCGAGCAGCTCCGGCTCGGCCTCGCGGCAGCGGTCCACGGCGATGGGGCAGCGTGTCTGGAAAGGGCAGCCCAGCGGCAGGTCGTGCAGCGAGGGCGGGTTGCCGTCGATGGGAGTGAGGACGTGCTGCCGGTCGTCATCGAGCCGGGGGATCGAGCCCAGCAGGCCGATGGTGTAGGGCATGCGCGGCGTGTAGTAGACCTCGTCCACCGAACCGGTCTCGACCGGTCGGCCCGCGTACATCACCTGGACCCGGTCGGCGAATCCGGCCACCACCCCGAGGTCGTGGGTGATCACGACGATGGCGGCGCCGGTGACCTCCTGAGCGGTCTTGAGGACATCCAGGATCTGCGCCTGGATGGTGACGTCCAGAGCGGTGGTCGGCTCGTCGGCGATGATTACTTTGGGGTCGTTGGCAATGGCCATCGCGATCACCGCGCGTTGCCGCATGCCGCCGGAGAACTCGTGCGGGAAGGCGTCCACCCGGCGGGCGGGGTCGGGAATGCCGACCATGTCGAGCAGTTCGATCGTGCGCTTGCGGGCCGCGGCCTTGTCCAGGTCCTGGTGGATCCGGAGGGCCTCGATTATCTGGTCGCCCACCGTGTACACGGGGGTCAGCGCGGACAGCGGGTCCTGGAAGACCATGGCGATGTCCTTGCCGCGGATCCGGGTCATCGACCGGTCGTCCAGGCCCAGCAGCTCGTTCCCGTGGAGCTTTACGGAGCCGCTCACCGCGGCCGTCTCGGGCAGCAGGCCAAGAACAGCCATGGACGACACCGACTTGCCCGATCCCGACTCACCGACGATGCCCAGTACCTCGCCCGGCCGCACCGAGAAGGAGACACCGCGCACCGCGCGGACATCACCGGCCTCGCTCGGGAAGGTGACATGCAGGTCGGTGACTTCCAGAGCGGGGGCGAGCTCCGGTTCTGCGGTCAGCTCGCGGCTGCTCAGAATGGCGGTCACGTCGTGGGTCCTTCCGGGGACTTGCGGTTCTTCCTGGCCTTGGCGCGGCTGGAGTTGGGGTCGAGGGCGTCACGCAGCCCGTCGCCGATGAAGGCGATGGACAGGCAGATCAGAACGAGGCAGCCGGCCGGGAAGTAGAACAGCCACGGAAAGGAGGGGGCGGCCGGAGTGCCGGTGGCAATCACCGTGCCGAGCGACACATCGGGCGCCTGCACACCGAAACCGAAGTACGACAGGCTGGTCTCGCCGATGATCGCGGTACCCACCTGGATGGTTCCGTCGATGATCAGCATCGAGGCCATCGACGGCAGGATGTGCCGGAAGATGATCACCGGGGCCGGTACGCCCATGTACTTCGCGGCCTTGACGAATTCACGGTCCTTCAGCGTCAGCGTCATGCTGCGTACCACCCGGCCGGTGATCATCCAGCTGAACGCAGCCAGCAGCACCACGAAGACCAGCCAGGTCGTCCCCTGGAACAGGGGCGAAAGCACCGCGATGATAAGGAAGTTGGGCATCACCAGCAGCAGGTCCACCACCCACATCAGGCCGCGGTCCGTCCAGCCGCCGAAGTAGCCCGCGCTCGCCCCGACGGCCGCTGCCACAACGGTACAGATCACGCCGGTGAGAAGACCGATGACCAGGGACTTCTGCATGCCTCTGGCGGTCAGCGCGAACAGGTCGGAGCCGGTCTGGTCGGTGCCGAACCAGTGGCTGGCCGACGGCGGCTGCTGGAAGGCGTTGAAGTCCAGGTCCGTATAGCTCCACTTGTAGAACAGCGGGGCCACATAGGCCATCAGGAACAGCAGGGCGAGCATCAGCAGTCCAAAGAGCGCTGTGCGGTTGCGCGCGAAGCGGATGGCGGTGAGTCGGGTCCGGCTTCTGCGTCGAGGGGTCGGCTGGGCTGTGACGGCGACGGGTGCTGCGGGTTGTGCGGAAGGAGTCTGGACGGCCATGGGGGCTTTCCTCTGGGCGCGGGATCGGGACGGGCTCGACGGGGGCGAGAGGAGCTCAGCTCACCCGTACGCGCGGATCGAGAGCCGCGTACAGCAGGTCGGACAACAGGCCCGCGATCAGGACGATCACGGCGGTGAACAGGCCGACGGCGGCGGTGGCGTTCACGTCATTGGTGCTGATCGAGTTGATCAGCCACTCGCCCATACCGTGCCAGCCGAAGATCTTCTCGGTGAAGGTGGCGCCGGTGAAGAGAAGGACGACGTTGTAGACGAGAAGCGGCACGACCGGCAGGACCGCGGTGCGCAGACCGTGCTTCATCAGGGCGGCCCGTCGGCTCAGACCCTTGGCGCGGGCCGTGCGCAGGAAGTCGCTGCCCAGCACGTCGAGCATTGAACTGCGCTGGTAGCGGCTGTACAGAGCTATCTGGATGATGATCAGAGTCAGGCTGGGCAGCAGCAGATGCTGAAGCCGGCTCAGGAGGATATCGCCCGTGCCGCTCAACCCGGGGTCGTACTCCCCGGTGTACTCGATGACCTTGTGTCCCGCCGCGTCGTTGAGGTCGATGGCCCAGAGCTTCAGCGTTACAGCGATCACGAAGACCGGCATGGCGAGCACGCCGAATGACGCCAGGGTCGAGATTCGGTCCGATGCCCGGTATTGCCTGATGGCTCCCCACGCGCCGACCATGACTCCGCCCACGGAGCCCAGCAGCGTCGAGATGAGCAGCAGTCGGGTGCTCACGCCGACCCGGCGGCCGAACTCGTCATTGACCTGACCGCCGGTGACGGTACGCCCGAGATCGCCGTGCGCCACGCCGTTCGCCCAGTGGCCGAAGCGGACCAGGAGGGGCTTGTCGGGGTTGAGGTTGTAGTCGTTGAGCGTGGACGTCACCGAAGCGGCCGAGGGCTTCGGGTTGCGGCCCTCGAAGTTGGCTCTCGGGTTGAGACTGATCGCCGCGAGGGCGTACGTGAGGGAGGCCGCGATGATGACCAGCGCCAGGTAGTTGACGAAACGGCGCAACATGAATCGGCCCACGTGCTCAGCTCTCTTGTGTGGCCCTCACCCAGGCGTTACGGGTTCGAGCGATGACTTCCAGACAAACTCATGAATAAATGCACAGCAGTTACGCCGGTCAGCCCCGTGCGGACTGTGCGCAGAATTTTCGTTCCTGAAACAACCCTGGAATGACCCGCCCTTGTGTTCGTACGCGTCCTGGCCCGGACTCCGCAGGCCCCAGGGGGACTTGGGGGGTTGGGAGGTTGGGTGGACTTTCGCAACTCATTTATGGCGGCGTCAATGAGCGTCGCGAGTCTTGATGAATCCGTGATCTACTTTGCGGAAATCTGACCTCAAGCGCGGGTTATCCCTCATTGACATCGGATAGCGCGCGGTAAAAAAAGGGCGGATGCGGATCCGCCGGAGGGGTATCCCTCACACCACCCTTCACCGTGCGGGTGCGATGTCCTCAAGCCCCTCCGTACGCCACAGACGTGTGGGCGGCAGTCCGCGCGGCACCAGGACGAAGCCCACCGCGACCAAGCAGGATCGCGGCGTGGACGCCAAGCGCTTGACCCGGCAGGCCCCCGGCCAGCCCTCCGAGTGGCAGGGCGCCCCAGGTGATCACCCGCTTCGAGGCGTCGACGCCGAGCACGCGCGGGACGCTGTGCCTGCCGATAACGTCATCCATGCAGGTCAAGCGGCCGTATGCTCAGGCGGGTGATTCGGTCTGGACCTGTGATCGGTTCCGGGGCGGCCCGTAGCGGAGCGGATGGGTTCCAGACCAGGGTGCGGTCCAGGAGTTCGTGACGGCAGGTCTGGATCCAGCGTTCCATGATGGAGTTCATCCGGGGGACGCGGATATTTGACGCTCGCGCCCGCGTCTTCGAGGTCCATGACAAGGCTCCTCGCCACCTGAGTGACCGAGGACGCGGTCGGGTGGGCCGTGGTACCCAGGGCGCGGATGCGCCGGGTTCCGTGCTCGATGACGGCCAGGGACTTCGCAGGCCAGGAGTCGGCCCAGGTGGTGGCCCCCAGGTCGGGGGCCGGGTCGATGCCCTCGGCTTTCAGGATCTCCCAGACCGTGGACGCCGCCACCTTGATCCCGACGGTGGCCAGTTCGCCGTGCATGCGGCGATAACCTCAGGACGGGCGCAGGGGCCGGGAGGCGCTCGCGTGACGCCGCCGTACCAGGTCGCGGTGCCGGCGCAGGACCGTGTCGACCCGCACGAGCAGACGCAGTCGGCGCAGCGACTCGCAGGGCAGGTTTGCCAGGAGGGCGGCCAGGAAAGCCCGATGCTCGGGTTCGAGCTTCACCTTGACAGCCCGAGCTGCCGCTGCACGACCGTGAGCTGATGTCGCAGGACCAGGATCTCGACGTCCTTGTCACGGTCGCTCATCGGCAGCAGCCGCAGGACCGAGAAGGCGTTCGTCACAGCCAGGTAGGCAAATCGCAGCAACACACTCGATGACATGCCGCACCCGCCGAGAGCCGCCACGGACGGTGGCCCCCGTAGGCAGTTCTCTTGGCGCACACACCACCACAGTCGAACCTGAACACGCTCAAATCAGCCCAGGAGGCGGCCGTCCACACGCTGCACCAACTGCGGCACTCCGGGCTCGGACACCTCGCGGAGAAGGGCCGTTCCGCCCCCGAGTTGCAGGCCAGGTCCCGGCACAAGCACCTGGGGACGCTGGGTCACTACGTCAAACTCGGCGAGGAGATTTCCGCCCGCGTCACCGCCGAGAATGATGAGCACAACCGCCGCCGTCGACGCTGACATCCGCCCGGCCGCGCCCGCCACGAGATCAAGGGAGCCCATGGAATTCCGGTCGATTGAGCGCGTTCCGCAGGCATTCCAGCAGTCGGTGAGCGCCGAGGACATCGGGAACGTCTGCCGACGGGCGTTCGGGGGCGCCGCCACGCCGGTGTCCGCCGTCGAGCTGGGCACGGGGATGTACAACAACGTGTACCGCGTGAACCTGGCCGGACGGGATCGGCCGGTGATCCTGCGGGTCGCGCCGGAAGAGGGCCGCCAGTTCCACAGTGAGCGCCACCTGATGCGCAACGAGTACGGCAGCGTGCCGTGGCTGGCGGTGATCGCGCCGCTGATGCCGCAGGTCCTCGCCGTGGACTGGTCGCACGAGGTGATCGGCCGGGACTGGATGATCCAGACCCACCTGGACGGCGTCCCGGCTCCGGAGCAACTGGGGACGTATCCGCGCACGGCGTGGCCGGTGTTCTTCCGGCAGATGGGCGTGATCGCCCGTTCCGTGCACGACGTGAGGGGACCGCACTTCGGGCCCGTCGGCGGCCCGGGGCACGGGACGTGGAGCGAGGCTGTGATCACGTCGCTGGAGGAGATCGCCGCCGACCTGGACGGTGCCGGCCTGGACGCGGCCGACGTACGGAAGGTCGCCGCTGTGGCCGCGCACGACCGTGCCGTGCTCGACGAGGTCACCGAACCGGGGCTGCTGACCGGGGACCTGTGGACGGTCAACGTGATGCTCGACGCCGGGGCCGCGGAGCCAACGATCACCGGGGTGCTCGACATGGACCGCACCTGGTGGGGCGACCCGGCCGCGGACTGGACGATCCGCATGGCGACGGCGAAGCAGGACGAGCGCGTGGCGTTCTGGGAGGCGTACGGGGAGCGGGACGGTTCTCCCGCCGCGGTATGGCGTTCGCTGGTCTACGAGGTCCGGCACCTTGGTGCCGTTCGACTGGAGCGCCACCGGCTGGGCAACGCCGCTGGGGTGAAGAACACCTACGACGCAGTGGCCGCCGTTCTGGCCGACCTGGGCTGACGTTCCCAGACCACTTGTGCGCCAGGTCGGTTGGAGGACTCAGGCGGTGACGGCGACTCTGCGCAGGAGGTGGCGGTGGGCAGGCGTCGGCGGGCTTCGCTTTTCAGGAGTTCGCCGGAGACGAGCACTGGTGGTTTGCCGGCACGGAGGTCACCTGGGACGAGATATTCGCTGCAGTCGACTCCTTTGAGGCCGAGAACCTCCTCGTCACCAACAACTTCGGTGACAACTACCGTGGCAGCGTCGTCGTCCAAGGGGACGCCCCGACAGCAATCTCGCCACGGCCGGAGGCAACACCCTGACCGTCAATCAGGGCGTGGATGGAGACGCGCTCGCCGCACTCGTCGCCCAGCTGCGGCAGACCGCGCCGACCCTGGAGCTCTCACAGGAAGACGTCGAGGAACTCGCCGAGGAGATCGACACCCTTGAGGGCGAAGGAACCGAACCGACCCGGGCCGCAGGATCATGCGTCGAATCGCACGCATCGTCACGCCCGCCCTGCCCGCAGCTGCACCGGCGGGTGCCGACGCAGCTGTCCAGGCGGCCATCTCGGCGGGTACGGGACTCTTCCCTGACCGTTTCGGTGCGGCGGTCGCCGGCTCCGACCGACTGCCAGAGAGGCGGCTATCCCCAAGTGCCACCAGGGCGGCGATGCCGCCGACCTACCAGCCCCGCTCGTGCCACTCGCCGAGGCGGGGCCGCTCGGTGCCGAGCGTGGTGTCGTTGCCGTGGCCCGGGTAGATCCAGGTCTCGTCCGGGAGCACGAAGACCTTCGCTTCTAGGCCCGACATCAACGACTCGAAGTCCTCGGGACGTGTTGTCCGACCAGGCCCCCCGGGGAACAGGCAGTCCCCGGTGAACACATGGGGATGCCCGTGCGGGTCGTCGTAGACGAGGGCGATCGAGCCGGGCGTGTGACCGACCAGGTGGCGCGCGGTCAGCTCGACGTGCCCCACGCGGATGACGTCGCCGTCGTCGACCGGCACGTCGGTGGGGACGGGGATGCCCTCGGCGTCGTCCCGGCCGGCGTACGTACGCGCACGCGTGGCCGCGACGACCGCTGCGAGCGCCTGCCAGTGGTCGCCGTGCTGATGGGTGGTGACGACGGACGCGATGCCGTCGTCACCGATCATGCCCAGCAGGGTGTCCGCCTCGTTGGCGGCGTCGATCAGCAGTTGCTCGTCGGTGGCCCGGCAGCGCAGCAGATAGGCGTTGTTGTTCATCGGGCCGACCGCGATCTTGGTGATCATCAGGTCCTTGAGCTCGTGCACGTCGGCGGGCCCGCCGACCGTCACCTGTCCGCTGTACGTCATGGCGGCAGCCTATAGCGGCGGCAGCGAGGGGAGAGTGCCGCCGTGGACCGTCAGCGCCGAGCCGTCGCGGCGGCCGGCGAGCCAGCCGAGCAGGTCCGCCTGGCGGCCGGTGACGACGAGCGCGGGATCCCCGTTGCCGCCCGTCGGGATCCGGCGGCCGTCGTCCTCCTCGACCACGAGGGCGGGTACGTCGGGGTGGCCCCGGAAGCGGTCCGTCAGGAAGTCGATCTCGCGCTGCGTGAACTCCTCCGGGAGGTCCTCCAGCTCGTAACCGATCCCTAGGTCCACGTGGTGCAGTTCCACCTCGGCCCATCGCCGGAACGGCACCCGGGCCGCCGCGTCGGTGACCCCGTTGCGGAGCTCGACCGTGCGCGACCAGTCGGCCGGTGCGGCCCCCGCCTCGTCGAAGCGGGCGGCACTCGCGCGGAGGTCGGCGAGCTGGACGTCGAGGGGGCGCGGGGCGTCCCGCTCGATGTCGGCGTCGCGCGCTTCCGCGGAGGCGTACATGGGCTGCCCCCGCAGAACGTTCACCAGGGCGTCGGCATTGCGGGAGAGGTGCGCGAGGACATGGCCGCGGCTCCAGCCCGGCAGCCGTGACGACTTGGTCACGGCCGCGTTGTCCATGGCGGCGGCTGCGGTCAGCAGGCGCTCGGTCGCACCACGTACAGACACCAGGTCATGAGCGTGATCAATCATGGTGCTGACCCTAGCCCCGCCACACCTTTGGGTGAAGGTGGTGAAGCAGTGCCGTAAATCGAATGCGCGTGCTATATGGTCGAGTGCGGCGTCGGGCATGCTGGAAGGCCGGGGATTGTTATGCATCCGGGAATCCGACCGGCGTTGTCAGTGGCTCCCCCTAGTCTGAGAAAGCACGGGGGCCCCGCCCCTGTCACTTCTCTCAAGAAAGGTGCGGACCGGCGTGGCCGACCGTCTCATCGTCCGTGGCGCGCGCGAGCACAACCTGAAGAACGTCTCGCTCGACCTGCCTCGCGACTCGCTCATCGTCTTCACGGGCCTGTCCGGGTCGGGCAAGTCCTCCCTGGCCTTCGACACCATCTTCGCCGAGGGCCAGCGGCGCTACGTGGAGTCGCTCTCCTCGTACGCCCGCCAGTTCCTCGGCCAGATGGACAAGCCCGACGTCGACTTCATCGAGGGCCTCTCGCCCGCGGTCTCCATCGACCAGAAGTCGACCTCGCGCAACCCGCGCTCGACGGTCGGCACCATCACCGAGGTCTACGACTACCTGCGTCTGCTCTTCGCGCGCATCGGCAAGCCGCACTGTCCGGAGTGTGGCCGTCCGATCTCGCGCCAGTCGCCGCAGGCCATCGTCGACCGGGTCCTGGAGCTGCCGGAGGGGAGCCGCTTCCAGGTGCTCTCGCCGCTGGTGCGGGAGCGCAAGGGAGAGTTCGTCGACCTCTTCGCGGACCTCCAGACCAAGGGCTACAGCCGCGCGCGGGTGGACGGCGAGACCGTCCAACTCTCCAACCCGCCCACCCTGAAGAAGCAGGAGAAGCACACCATCGAGGTGGTCATCGACCGCCTCACGGTGAAGGACTCCGCCAAGCGCCGCCTCACCGACTCCGTGGAGACCGCCCTCGGCCTGTCCGGCGGCATGGTCGTGCTCGACTTCGTCGACCTCCCCGAGGACGACCCCGAGCGCGAGCGGATGTTCTCGGAGCACCTGTACTGCCCGTACGACGACCTGTCCTTCGAGGAACTGGAGCCCCGCTCCTTCTCCTTCAACTCGCCCTTCGGCGCCTGCCCCGAGTGCACCGGCATCGGCACGCGCATGGAGGTCGACCCGGAGCTGATCGTCCCGGACGAGGACAAGTCCCTCGACGAGGGTGCCATCCACCCCTGGTCGCACGGACACACCAAGGACTACTTCGGCCGTCTGATCGGCGCCCTCGCGGACGCGCTCGGGTTCCGGACGGACATCCCCTTCGCGGGACTGCCGCAGCGCGCCAAGAAGGCCCTGCTCCACGGCCACAAGACGCAGATCGAGGTCCGCTACCGCAACCGGTACGGCCGCGAGCGGGTCTACACGACCCCGTTCGAAGGGGCCGTGCCCTTCGTCAAGCGCCGGCACAGCGAGTCCGAGAGCGACGCCAGCCGCGAGCGCTTCGAGGGCTACATGCGCGAGGTGCCCTGCCCCACCTGTGAGGGCACCCGCCTCAAGCCGCTCGTCCTCGCGGTCACCGTCATGGGCAGGTCGATCGCCGAGGTCTCCGGCATGTCCATCAGCGACTGCGCGGACTTCCTGGGCGAGCTGAAGCTCAGTGCCCGTGACAAGAAGATCGCCGAGCGCGTCCTCAAGGAGGTCAACGAGCGGCTGAAGTTCCTGGTCGACGTCGGCCTGGACTACCTCTCGCTGAACCGCGCGGCCGGCACCCTCTCCGGCGGCGAGGCCCAGCGCATCCGTCTGGCCACCCAGATCGGCTCCGGACTCGTCGGCGTCCTGTACGTCCTCGACGAGCCGTCCATCGGCCTGCACCAGCGCGACAACCACCGGCTGATCGAGACCCTGGTCCGGCTGCGCGACATGGGCAACACGCTCATCGTCGTCGAGCACGACGAGGACACCATCAAGGTCGCCGACTGGATCGTCGACATCGGCCCCGGCGCGGGCGAGCACGGCGGCAAGGTCGTGCACAGCGGCTCCCTGAAGGAGCTCCTGGTCAACGCCGAGTCGGAGACGGGCCAGTACCTGTCGGGCAAGAAGGCCATCCCGCTGCCCGACATCCGCCGCCCCCTCGACCCGTCCCGGCGGCTCACGGTGCACGGGGCCCGCGAGAACAACCTCCAGGACATCGACGTGTCCTTCCCGCTGGGCGTGTTCACCGCGGTCACCGGTGTCTCCGGCTCCGGAAAGTCGACCCTGGTCAACGACATCCTGTACACCCACCTGGCGCGCGAGCTCAACGGCGCGAGGAGTGTCCCGGGCCGGCACACGCGCGTGGACGGCGACGACCTCGTCGACAAGGTCGTGCACGTCGACCAGTCGCCCATCGGCCGCACCCCGCGATCCAACCCGGCGACCTACACCGGCGTCTTCGACCACGTCCGCAAGCTGTTCGCCGAGACCACCGAGGCGAAGGTCCGCGGCTACATGCCCGGCCGCTTCTCCTTCAACGTCAAGGGCGGCCGCTGCGAGAACTGCGCGGGCGACGGCACCATCAAGATCGAGATGAACTTCCTCCCGGACGTCTACGTCCCGTGCGAGGTCTGCCACGGCGCCCGCTACAACCGGGAGACCCTGGAGGTCCACTACAAGGGCAAGTCCATCGCCGACGTCCTGAACATGCCGATCGAGGAGGCGACGGAGTTCTTCGACGCCGTCCCCGCGATCGCCCGCCACCTCAACACCCTCAAGGACGTCGGCCTCGGCTACGTCCGGCTCGGGCAGGCCGCGACCACCCTGTCCGGCGGTGAGGCCCAGCGCGTGAAGCTCGCCAGCGAGCTCCAGAAGCGCTCCACGGGCCGTACGGTCTACGTCCTGGACGAGCCGACCACCGGTCTGCACTTCGAGGACATCAGCAAGCTGCTGAAGGTCCTGTCAGGGCTGGTCGACAAGGGCAACACCGTCATCGTCATCGAGCACAACCTCGATGTGATCAAGACGGCCGACTGGGTCGTCGACATGGGCCCCGAGGGGGGCGCGGGCGGCGGACTCGTCGTCGCCGAGGGCACCCCGGAGGACGTCGCCGGAGTCCCGGCCAGCCACACCGGCAAGTTCCTCAGGGAGATCCTCGGCGCCGACCGGATCAGCGACGGGACCTCGGTGAAGGCCCCGCGCAAGGCACCGGCCAGGAAGACGGCCGCGGCGAAGAAGACGGTCGCCGCCAAGTCCACGGCGAAGAAGACGGCGACGGCCAGGACGACGGCGACCAAGAAGGCCGCCGAAGCCACCAAGAAGGCCACGCCCGCCAAGAAGACGACCCGGGCCCGCAAGGCCTGAGTCGCCCGACGGCCGCGCGAGACCGGACACGCGAAGAAGCGGTGCCCCCGCAGGGAACTCCCTGCGGGGGCACCGCTCCTTTTGCAGCCCCTACAGCTCGCCCAGCTCCGAGGCGTACGGCGGCTGCGCCCCGGCTCGTGAGCAGGTGATCGCCGCCGCGCGTGCCGCGAACCGCAGCAGCCGGGTCCAGTCCTCGACGCCCAGGCCGGCGAGCGCCTCCGGGGCCAGCGCGTCGAGGGCGGCGAGGCCGTGCAGCAGGGCCGCGTTCACCGTGTCGCCCGCGCCGATCGTGTCCACGACGTCGACCTTCTCGCCCGGGACCGGCAGCACCGCCCCGTCCCGGGTGAACACGGTCAGCCCGTCACCGCCCTGGGTGACCACGACGGCCGAGGGCCCCGCGGCCAGCCACTCGCTCGGAGTGCCGCCCAGCCACAGCGCGTCCTCCTGGGAGAGCTTGAGCAGCGACACCGACGGCAGCCAGCTCTTGAACCGGGCCCGGTAGGCGTCCGCGTCGGGGATCAGCCCGGCCCGGATGTTCGGGTCGAGCGCGGTGAACACACCCTGCGCTGCCGCGGCCCGCAGCAGTTCCTCGTAGGCGCTGGCCCCCGGTTCCAGGACGAGCGAGCAGGTGCCGAAGGACACCGCGCGCGTGCCGGCGGGGAGTTCGGCGGGGGCGGCGAACAGGCGGTCGGCGGTGCCGTCGACGTAGAACGAGTAGGCGGCCGAGCCGGCGGTGTCGATGGTGGCGACGGCGAGTGTGGTGGGTTCCGGGCCGCGCTGCACGGCGGACACGTCCACCCCCGCATCCCGGAGCCCGTCGAGCAGGGCCTCGCCGAAGGCGTCGCGCGAGGTGCGGGAGCAGAAGGCGGTGGGGGAGCCGAGCCGGCCGAGGGCCACGGCGGTGTTGTAGGGGCCGCCGCCGAGCGCCGGCGTGAGACCCGCGAGGGCACCCCTGCCCTGCGGTACCAGATCGATCAGGGCCTCACCGGCGACGACGATCACGAAACGGGTCCTTTCTCGAACTGCGGGGCTGAAGGTGCTGGGAGGAGAGGGAGAACCGGAGGGGCCGGCCGCACTGGCAGGGCCGCTCCCGTCACCCGGAGTCCGGGCAGCCGCACGACGTGCGATGCATGAACGTGCAGTCCAGGCGCACGGTCCGGGCGGGCCGGTCCGGACGGTCGAGGCGTTCCAGGAGCACACGGACCGCCTGCGCGCCGATGTCCCTGCTGGGCTGGGCGATCGCGGTGAGCCGGGGCGAGAACAGGTCGGCCCAGGCGAAGTCGTCGAAACAGCACAGGGCGAGGTCGTCCGGCACCGAAAGGCCGCGCTCGCGCAGGGCGCGCAGGGCGCCGATGGTCATCGCGTTGTTGGCGGTCACGAGGGCGGTGGGCGGTGCGGCGAGGGAGAGCAGGGCGGCCGTGGCCCGTTCGGCTCCGGCCGACTCGGAGTCGCCGTGGACGACCAGGTGATCGTCGTAGGGGAGGCGGGCGGCGGTGAGACCCTGCCGGTACCCGGCGATCCGTTCGGCGGTGGTGCTCAGTCCGGGCAGGCCGGCCACCAGTCCGATGCGCCGGTGACCGAGTCCGGCGAGATGGGTGACCAGCTCGGCCATCGGCTGGATGTTCTCGGCGCAGACCTGGTCGAAGGGCTGCGGACTGTCCACCGTGGCGTCCACCGGGCCCTTCACCGGGCCGTCCGCAGGGGCGCCCACCGGGCCCTCCACTGGGCCGTCCACCGACGCGTCGACAGGGACGTCGACAGGGACGTCGCCCCCACCACCGACCGCACCACCCCCGGTCACCTCACCTTCCGCACCACTGCCGGCCACGTTCTCGCCGGCCACACCCCCGCTCACCCCGTCGATCACCCGGTCGAGGAACACCGTCGGGACCTGATGGCGCCCGAGGTAGGAGACGAGTTCGCGCGGGTCCGCCGAGGGCGCGACGATCATGCCGTCCACGCGCCGTTCGTGCAGCAGCTGGACGACCTTGCGCTCGTGCTCGGGGTCGTCGTGCGGATCGGCGATGAGCAGGCTGTAGCCGTGTTCCAGCGCGCCCGCCTCGACGCCCTGGAGGATCTCCGTGAAGTACGGGTTGCTGATCGCCGACACCGCGAGCCCGATGGAGCGGGTGCGGGAGGTCACCAGGGAACGGGCCAGGGTGTTGGGGGTGTAGCCGAGCTCGTCGACGGCGTCCAGCACGGCCTGGCGGGTGTGGGGCAGGACCGGCCTGGTGCCGTTGAGGACGTGCGAGACGGTCGCCACGGACACCCCCGCACTGCGTGCCACGTCGGCCATGGTCGGCATCGGGTTCCCCTCCCGGAACGGCGCTCACAGGCCACCGGAACGGCAGCCCACGGCCCGGAAGGTATCCCATTCAGCAGCCCGCGTAAACGCTTGCGCAAGCGTTTACGCGCCGTCACCGCCCTCCCGTCGCACCGTTCACTCCCAGTCCCAGCCGATCCCCACCACCCCCGACCGCACCCGTGGCTCCACCAGGTGCACCGAGTGGTGGTGGCCGGTGAGGGACAGTTCCCGACGGCCGCTGCGGGGTGCGGCGGGGGAGTGCTGGGCGAAGCGGTGGCAGCGCAGCGGCAGGGCGTTCTCGTCGAACCGGACCTGGAGCGCGTACTGCCCGCCGGGCGAGGCGAAGCCGCGGACGTACTCGCGGGACACCCCGGCCGTGCCGTCCTCGACGCAGTAACGGAACAGGAAGGTGTCACCGGCCCGCAGCCGGGCATCGAGGAGCAGCTCCGCCACGAGCACCCCGGTGTCGTGGTGCGAACGGACGCGTCCCGTACGGCAGTTCTCCAGGGCGTGCACGGTCATGAGCTCCGGCACGCACCCCGGGTCGCCGTGGTGGACGGCGATGAAGCGGTCGACGCCCTCGCGCTGGGCGCGCACGATGTGGTGCGACTCGCGGCTGCGCAGCTCACGATGCGCCCCGATGCCTATCCGCTCGTGATGGCCGAGGGTGTGCAGCCCGCCGTCAGGCGGCGCGTCCAGCTCGCCGAGGAGCTGTCCGAGGACGTCCGAGGCCGCGAGGAGGGAGCGGTAGGAGCGGGCCGCGGGCCGCTCGGCGGCCGACCGGTCGTCGTCCTCGGCGAGCAGCCGGATCAGCGACTCCTCGGGTAGCTGAAGGATCTCCTCCAGTGCCCGTACGGCCCGCAGCGACTCGGGTCGCTGCGGGCGCCGGGCGCCCTGCTGCCAGTAACTCAGGCTGGTGACACCGACCTTGACCCCGTAGCGCGACAGATGGTGCTGGACGCGCTGAAGCGGCAGCCCCCGTGCGGCGATCGCCGCACGCAGCGCGACATGGAAGGGGCCGCCTCGCAGGGCCGAGTCCAGTTCCGCGTCGGCGACGCTCACGACGTCCGCGTGCTGTGTGGCGTGCGGCATGCAGGGGCCTTTCTGTACAGGTCCGGGCGGCTGGTCGGGCCGTTCGTGAGGGTGTGTCGGGGCCGTCCGTGGCAGTGCCGGGGGAGGCTTCACATCCGTACGCCGTCGTTCCCGGCCCCGAGTTCCCCCGCATTGAAGCGTGTTGACCAAGTCCCGACAACACCTGTCGCCGAACCGCGGTGTACTCCCGTCCGGTCCGTGACCCCGCCCGCTCAGGTGGCGGAGGCCTGTCCGTCGCCGTCCAGCAGCTCCCTGATCGCCCTCGCCGACAGCGCCGACTTGGGCAGGAACCCCCGCGCCGGGCCGCCGGCGATCAGCTCCTCGAAGTCCTCTCGTGCGTGCGTGGAGATCAGGATGATGACGCAGGACACACTGCGGGCCGGTTCCACCGCCGTCGTACGGGGGACAGGGGCCAGGGCCGGACGGACCCCGGCCGTTGTCCACAGGCTCACCGGAGTGTCGGCCCTCGCCAGTAGGGTGTGAGACATGGCCGACCCCTCCAGCTACCGCCCCAAACCAGGGGAGATCCCGGACACCCCCGGGGTGTACAGGTTCCGTGACGAGCACCGCCGGGTGATCTACGTCGGAAAGGCGAAGAGCCTGCGTCAGCGCCTGGCGAACTACTTCCAGGACCTGGCGAGCCTCCACCCCCGCACCCGCACCATGGTGACCACGGCCGCGTCCGTGGAGTGGACGGTGGTGTCCACGGAGGTCGAGGCCCTGCAGCTGGAGTACTCCTGGATCAAGGAGTACGACCCCCGGTTCAACGTCAAGTACCGCGACGACAAGAGCTACCCGTACCTCGCGGTGACGATGAACGAGGAGTTCCCGCGCGTGCAGGTGATGCGCGGCCACAAGCGGAAGGGCGTCCGGTACTTCGGGCCGTACGGACACGCGTGGGCGATCCGTGACACCGTCGACCTCCTCCTGCGCGTCTTCCCCGTCCGCACCTGCTCCGCCGGCGTCTTCAAGAACGCCACCCGCACCGGCCGCCCCTGTCTCCTCGGCTACATCGGCAAGTGCTCGGCGCCCTGCGTCGACCGCGTCTCGGCCGACGAACACCGCGATCTGGCCGAGGAGTTCTGCGACTTCATGGCCGGCCGCACCGGGACCTACATCCGCCGTCTGGAGAAGCAGATGACGGACGCGGCCGAGGAGATGGAGTACGAGCGGGCGGCCCGCCTGCGCGACGACATAGGGGCCCTGAAGAAGGCCATGGAGAAGAGCGCCGTCGTGCTCGCCGACGCGACCGACGCCGACCTGATCGCGGTCGCCGAGGACGAGCTGGAGGCCGCCGTCCAGATCTTCCATGTGCGCGGCGGGCGCGTGCGCGGCCAGCGCGGCTGGGTCACCGACAAGGTCGAGGAGATCACCACCGGCGCCCTCGTCGAGCACGCCCTCCAGCAGCTCTACGGCGAGGAGAGGGGCGACTCGGTCCCCAAGGAGGTCCTCGTCCCCGCCCTTCCCGAGCCGGTCGAGCCGGTCCAGGAGTGGCTCGCCGAGCGCCGCGGGTCGGGTGTCTCCCTGCGCATCCCGCAGCGCGGCGACAAGAAGGCCCTCATGGAGACCGTGCAGCGCAACGCCCTCCAGGCGCTCGCCCTGCACAAGACCAAGCGCGCCTCCGACCTGACCACGCGCTCGCGTGCCCTGGAGGAGATCGCCGAGGCCCTCGACCTGGACAGTGCCCCGCTCCGGATCGAGTGCTACGACATCTCCCACCTCCAGGGCGACGACGTGGTCGCGTCCATGGTCGTCTTCGAGGACGGGCTCCAGCGCAAGAGCGAGTACCGCCGCTTCCAGATCAAGGGCTTCGCCGGCCAGGACGACGTCCGGTCCATGCACGAGGTGATCTCCCGCCGGTTCAAGCGGTACCTGGCCGAGAAGGAGAAGACGGGCGAGTGGGTGGACGACGCCTCCCAGACCGACCTCAAGGACGCCTCCGGCAACGACGTCCCGGCCGTCTCCGGGACCGGTCCCCAGGGCGTCCCCGAGAGCGGCCTCAAGGACGACGACGGCCGCCCCAAGAAGTTCGCCTACCCGCCCCAGCTCGTCGTCGTCGACGGCGGACAGCCCCAGGTGGCCGCCGCCAAGAAGGCCCTGGACGAGCTCGGCATCGACGACATCGCCGTCTGCGGCCTCGCCAAGCGCCTGGAGGAGGTCTGGCTGCCGGACGACGAGGACCCGGTCGTGCTGCCCCGCACCAGCGAAGGCCTGTACCTTCTCCAGCGGGTCCGTGACGAGGCCCACCGCTTCGCGATCACCTACCAGCGCACCAAGCGGGCCCAGCGTTTCCGGTCGAGCCCGCTCGACGACGTCCCCGGGCTCGGGGACACGCGCAAGCAGGCCCTGCTGAAACATTTCGGGTCCTTGAAGAAACTACGATCCGCCACCATCGACCAGATCTGCGAGGTCCCCGGCATAGGCCGCAAGACGGCCGAGACGATCGCCGTGGCCCTCGCCCAGGCGGCCCCGGCCGCGCCCGCCGTGAACACGGCGACTGGAGAGATCATGGATGAGGAGGAACCCGGCACCACGGGTTCCGGTGGGGACCCCGTGACGGCGGGTGCCCCGGACGAACGACGGGGGCAGGAGACATGAATGTGAACGAGCACGAAGAACGACAGGACCAGAGCGGAGACGACGCACAGGTGACCACGGGCGCGAGCCTCGACGCGGGCGGAGTCCCGGAGGCGGCCATCCCCGAGCTGGTGATCATCTCCGGCATGTCCGGTGCCGGCCGCTCGACCGCCGCGAAGTGTCTGGAGGACCTCGGCTGGTTCGTCGTCGACAACCTCCCGCCCGCGCTGATCCCCACCATGGTGGAGCTCGGCGCCCGCTCGCAGGGCAATGTCGCCCGGATCGCGGTGGTGGTCGACGTCCGCGGCCGGCGCTTCTTCGACAACCTCCGCGAGTCCCTCGCCGACCTGGAGGCCAAGCACGTCACGCGGCGGATCGTGTTCCTGGAGTCCTCCGACGAGGCCCTGGTGCGCCGCTTCGAGTCCGTGCGCCGCCCGCACCCCCTGCAGGGCGACGGCCGTATCGTCGACGGCATCGACGCCGAGCGCGAGCTCCTGCGCGAGCTGCGCGGCGACGCCGACCTGGTCATCGACACCTCCAGCCTCAACGTCCACGAGCTGCGCGCCAAGATGGACGCCCAGTTCGCCGGCGAGGAGGAGCCCGAGCTCCGCGCCACCGTCATGTCCTTCGGCTTCAAGTACGGCCTCCCGGTCGACGCCGACCTGGTCGCGGACATGCGCTTCCTGCCCAACCCGCACTGGGTCCCGGAGCTGCGCCCCTTCACCGGGCTCAACGAGGAGGTGTCGGCGTACATCTTCAACCAGCCCGGCGCCAAGGAGTTCCTCGACCGGTACGCCGAGCTGCTCCGGCTCGTCGCGGCCGGCTACCGCCGCGAGGGCAAGCGGTACGTGACGATCGCCATCGGCTGCACCGGAGGCAAGCACCGCTCGGTCGCCACCTCGGAGAAGCTCGCCGCGCGCCTCTCGGCCGAAGGTGTCGAGACGGTGGTCGTGCACCGGGACATGGGACGGGAATGACAGGACGTTCTTCGCGGCTGAGCAGGCTGCGCCGGACGGTGCCCGAGGGACGCGCAGGCAGGTCCGTCGAGGCCCGCGGGGCGAGACCCCGGCGGCGCGGAGCCCAGCCCAAGGTGGTGGCGCTCGGCGGCGGCATGGGCCTGTCGGCCTCGCTCACCGCCCTGCGCCGGATCACCGGCGACCTCACCGCCGTCGTCACCGTGGCCGACGACGGCGGCTCCAGCGGGCGCCTGCGCGACGAACTGGGCGTGCTGCCGCCCGGTGACCTGCGCAAGGCGCTGGCCGCGCTGTGCGGCGACGACGACTGGGGCCAGACCTGGGCCCGGGTCATCCAGCACCGCTTCCAGTCCAAGGGCGACCTGCACGAACACGCGGTCGGCAATCTGCTGATCGTCGCCCTGTGGGAGCAGCTCGGCGACCATGTCCAGGCCCTCGACCTGGTCGGCAGGCTGCTGGGCGCGCACGGGCGCGTGCTGCCCATGTCCGCCGTACCCCTGGAGCTCCAGGCCCTGGTCAAGGGGCACGATCCGAAGCGGCCCGACGACGTGGACACCGTACGGGGACAGGCGACCGTGGCCCTGACCCCGGGCGAGGTGCAGTCCGTGCACCTGGTGCCGCACGACCCGCCCGCGGTCCCCGAGGCGGTCGAGGCCGTCCGGGACGCGGACTGGGTGGTCCTCGGCCCCGGCTCCTGGTTCTCCTCGGTCATCCCGCACCTGCTGGTGCCCGAACTCCTGGACGCGCTCATCCAGACGAAGGCGCGCCGGGTACTCTCCCTGAACCTCGCACCGCAGCCGGGAGAAACCGATGGCTTCTCCCCGCAGCGTCATTTGGAGGTTTTGGGACGACACGCCCCTAAACTCGCCCTGGACGTGGTGCTGGCCGACCAGGCCGCCGTGCCCGACCGCGATTCGCTGACCGATGCCGCCAAGCGGTTCGGCGCCGCGGTCGAGCTGGCGCCGGTGGCCCGGCCCGACGGGACCCCGAGGCACGACCCGGAGCTGTTGGCCGCCGCGTACGACCGTATTTTTCGGATGCATGGAAGGATCGGCCCATGGCGATGACGGCAGCGGTGAAGGACGAGATCTCCCGGCTTCCCGTCACCCGGACCTGCTGCAGGAAGGCGGAGGTCTCCGCTGTTCTGCGGTTCGCCGGCGGCCTCCACCTGGTGAGCGGGCGCATTGTGATCGAGGCGGAGCTGGACACCGCGATGGCGGCCCGCAGACTCAAGCGGGACATCCTGGAGATCTTCGGCCACAGCTCCGAACTGATCGTGATGGCACCCGGCGGGCTGCGCCGCGGTTCGCGTTACGTCGTCCGGGTCGTCGCCGGCGGTGACCAGCTGGCCCGCCAGACCGGCCTGGTGGACGGCCGGGGCCGCCCCATCCGGGGCCTGCCCCCGCAGGTCGTCTCCGGTGCCACCTGTGACGCCGAGGCCGCCTGGCGCGGGGCCTTCCTGGCGCACGGCTCGCTCACCGAGCCCGGCCGCTCCTCCTCCCTGGAGGTGACCTGCCCGGGCCCGGAGGCCGCGCTCGCGCTGGTCGGCGCCGCCCGCCGTCTGTCGATCGCCGCCAAGGCCCGCGAGGTCCGCGGCGTGGACCGCGTGGTCGTCCGGGACGGTGACGCGATCGGCGCCCTGCTCACTCGTCTGGGTGCCCATGAGTCGGTGCTCGCCTGGGAGGAGCGCCGGATGCGCCGCGAGGTGCGGGCCACGGCGAACCGTCTCGCCAACTTCGACGACGCCAACCTGCGCCGCTCCGCCCGCGCGGCCGTCGCCGCCGGAGCGCGCGTCCAGCGGGCCCTGGAGATCCTCGCCGACGACGTGCCCGAGCACCTCGCCGCCGCCGGGCGGCTGCGCATGGAGCACAAGCAGGCCTCCCTGGAGGAGCTGGGCGCGCTCGCCGACCCGCCGCTGACCAAGGACGCCGTCGCCGGCCGTATCCGCCGACTGCTGGCCATGGCCGACAAGCGCGCCTCCGACCTCGGCATTCCGGGCACGGAGTCCAGCATCACGGAGGAGATGGCCGACAACCTGGTCGGCTGACCGCCCTTCACCACGCCGGTGCCGACGCCCACTTGGGTGTCGGCACCGGCGTTCGCGTATCCGTGAGGCACCCTTGACTGGATCATGAACTGTCATGAGCCTGGCATCTGTTCGCTGCTGTGGCGGACCACCACAAGGGGGGCTCATGAGACGAAGAGCGAGACCGATCCTCGCTGTTGGCGCACTTCTGCTCGGCGGCGCGGGCATCGCACCCGTCGCCCATGCCGCGCAGGGCGCAGGTTCTCCTGATCCGAACGAAGTCAAGGTCTTCCGCGCCGAGGTCACCAGCCGGCAGGTACCCCTGCTGCTGGCGGCCGGACAGGACGGCCACGAACTGAGCGAGCAGGTGCCCGCGAAGGGCACCGCGACCGTCGAGGTCTACCTGACCGACCAGGAGGCCCGAAAGCTCGAGAAGCAGGGCGTCGAACTCACCGAGCACACCCTGACCGCCAAGGCCGAGGCCCGCGTGGACAAGGCGGCCGAGGGCGTGTTCCGGCCGTACAGCGGAAGCGGCGGCCTCCAGCAGGAGATCCTCGCGACCGCCCGGGCCAACCCCGGCCTCACCAAGGTCGTCTCCATCGGCAAGACGGTGAACGGCAAGGACATCCTCGCGCTCAAACTGACCAAGAACGCGAAGAAGTCCAAGGACGGTGCCAAGCCCTCCGTCCTCTACATGTCCAACCAGCACGCGCGCGAGTGGATCACGCCGGAGATGACCAGGCGGTTGCTCCACTACTACGTGGACGGTTACAAGACCGACAAGCGCCTCAGGAAGATCGTCGACTCCACCGAGCTGTGGTTCGTCCTGTCGGCCAACCCCGACGGCTACGACTACACCTTCCAGAACGCCGACAACCGCCTGTGGCGCAAGAACCTGCGCGACAACAACGGCGACGGCACCATCGGTGTCGGCGACGGCGTCGACCTCAACCGCAACTTCTCCTACAAGTGGGGCTACGACAACGAGGGTTCGTCCCCCAACCCCACCAGCGAGACCTACCGCGGCCCGGCCCCGTCCTCCGAGCCCGAGACCAAGGCCCTGGACGCCTTCGAGAAGCGCATCGGCTTCACGTACGGCATCAACTACCACTCAGCCGCCGAACTCCTCCTCTACGGCGTCGGCTGGCAGGTGGCCACCGACACGCCCGACGACATCATGTACAAGGCGCTCGCCGGCACCCCGGACAACTCCGCGATACCCGGCTACCGTCCGCAGGTCTCCTCGGAGCTGTACACGACCAACGGTGAGGCGGACGGCCATGCGTCGAACGTCAACGGCCTGGCGATGTTCACCCCCGAGATGTCGACCTGCCAGACCGCCTCGGACCTCGACCTGAACGACCAGTGGAACGCGGCCGACTGCCAGTCGGTCTTCAACTTCCCGGACGACGAGAAGCTGATCCAGCAGGAGTTCGAGAAGAACATCCCCTTCGCGCTCTCCGTCGCCGAGTCCGCCGCCAGGCCCGACCAGCCGAAGTCCTCGCTCGGCCTGAAGGCAGCCGACTTCACCCCGAAGACGTTCACCACCTCCTACGCCCGCGGCGCGGACCAGGAGGTCTCCGTCGTCGTACGCAAGGCGGTGCGCGACAAGGAGCTCAAGTACCGCGTCAACGGCGGCCGTACGCAGCACGAGCCGCTCAGGGCGTGGAAGGGCGGCGAGACGTACGGCGGTGACGACAACCTCTACTTCGACGAGTACCGGGCCAAGGTCGAGGACGCCGACCCGGGCGACAAGGTCGAGGTCTGGTTCACCGGCCGGGCCAAGAGCGGGAAGCCCGCCTCCAGCTCGCACTTCACCTACACCGTGGCCCAGCGGCCGCGTGCGGACGTGCTCGTGGTCGCCGAGGAGGGCGCGACCGCCACACAGGCGCAGACGTACGTGGACGCGCTGAAGGCGGCCGGCCGCAAGGCGGTCGTCTGGAACGTCGCCACGCAGGGCGCGCCCGACGCGCTCGGGGTCCTGGACCACTTCAAGTCGGTCGTCCACTACACGGGCGCGACCGTCCCGGGCAACCCCACCCAGCTCCAGCTGCGCGCCTTCCTGAACGAGGGCGGCAAGCTGATCGAGGCGGGCGAGCGGACCGGCGGCAGCGTCGACCTGGGCGGCGGCACCCTGTCGAACGACTTCAGCCAGTACTACCTGGGCGCCTACACCCGTACGACCCTGCCGGGCGCGACGGCCTTCCAGGGCACCGGCAAGCTCTCCGGGGCCTCCGGAACCCTCGGCGCCGCCCCCGGCAACCCGCTGGACGCGGCCGGGTCCTTCAGCGTCACCTCGGACAACCTGCCCGCGACGGCCTTCCCGCAGTTCGCGAGCGCGGGAGCCGGCACCTACCCCGGCACGCCCAACCCGTACGGACCGTACGAGGGCGCCTCCATGGCGGCCGTCACGCACAGCGACTACGCCTGGAACCGCCTCACCCGCACCATCGACCTCACCCAGGTCACCGCCGCGCAGGCACCCACCCTGCGCACCCGGATGCTGTGGGACACCGAGGAGGGCTACGACCACGCCGTCCTGGAGGCGCACACCGCCGGGGCCGAGGACTGGACCACGCTCCCCGAGAAGAACGGCGCCACCAGCAACGCCGTCCCCGCCGAGTGCGAGGCCGGGTTCTTCATCGCGGCCCACCCCGCGCTCAAGCGGTATCTGACCCAGGGCACCGGTGGCTGCACGGCCTCCGGCACCAGCGGCCAGTGGAACAGCCTCACCGGATCGTCGGCGGGCTGGCAGGAGGTCTCCTTCGACCTCTCCGCGTACGCGGGCAAGAAGGTCGAGGTGTCCTTCAGCTACATCACCGACCCCGGGTCCGGCGGTCGCGGTGTGCTCCTCGACAACACCTCCGTCGTCGTCCACGGCCAGGCCGTGGAGACCGAGGGCTTCGAGACCTCGCTCGGCGCGTGGAGCGTGCCCGGGCCGCCCGCGGGCAGCCCCGCGGTCGTGACGGACTGGGGGCGCGCCGGAGAGCTGTTCAAGACCTACGGCGCGGTCACCACGGACGACACCGTGCTGCTGGGCTTCGGCCTGGAGCACGTCACGGCGGCGGCCGACCGCACGGCCCTCGTCAGAAAGGCGCTCGCCGCCATCGGTGGGTGAACCGGACGTGACTCGGTGCAGTCATTCCGGCTGACCGGAGCTTTCGGTCCGGGGCGGTCCGTACCCCTACTGGCGGGTACGGACCGCCCTGCCGTGTATGGGGCATCTCGATGTCACTCCGAAAGCCTCAGGGGGGTAGGGTCGGGGGTGGTCGGGGACATCCCATACAGCTCGCCGGAGTCGAACCCGGCGTACCAACGAGGAGATCGGTTTCGTGACGATCCGCGTAGGCATCAACGGCTTTGGCCGCATCGGTCGTAACTACTTCCGCGCGCTGCTGGAGCAGGGTGCTGACATCGAGATCGTGGCTGTCAACGACCTGGGTGACACCGCGACCACCGCTCACCTGCTCAAGTACGACACCATCCTGGGCCGCCTCAAGGCCGAGGTGTCGCACACCGCCGACACGATCACCGTCGACGGTCACACCATCAAGGTGCTGTCCGAGCGCAACCCCGCCGACATCCCGTGGGGCGACCTCGGTGTCGACATCGTCATCGAGTCGACCGGCATCTTCACGAAGAAGGCCGACGCCGAGAAGCACATCGCCGGCGGCGCCAAGAAGGTCCTCATCTCGGCTCCGGCCAAGGACGAGGACATCACCATCGTGATGGGCGTCAACCAGGACAAGTACGACGCGGCCAACCACCACGTCATCTCCAACGCCTCCTGCACCACCAACTGTGTGGCGCCGATGGCCAAGGTTCTGGACGAGAACTTCGGCATCGTCAAGGGCCTGATGACGACGGTCCACGCGTACACGAACGACCAGCGGATCCTGGACTTCCCGCACTCGGACCTGCGCCGCGCCCGCGCCGCCGCCGAGAACATCATCCCGACCACGACGGGTGCCGCGAAGGCCACCGCGCTGGTCCTCCCGCAGCTCAAGGGCAAGCTGGACGGCATCGCGATGCGCGTTCCGGTCCCGACCGGCTCGGCCACCGACCTGGTCGTGACGCTGCAGCGCGAGGTCACCAAGGACGAGGTCAACGCCGCGTTCAAGAAGGCCTCCGACGACGGCGACCTCAAGGGCTTCCTGACCTACACCGAGGACCCGATCGTCTCCTCGGACATCGTCGGCGACCCGTCGTCCTGCACCTTCGACTCCTCCCTGACCATGGTCCAGGAGGGCAACACGGTGAAGATCCTCGGCTGGTACGACAACGAGTGGGGCTACTCCAACCGCCTCGTCGACCTCACGGTCTTCGTCGGCAACCAGCTCTGATCCACAGAGCAGGCACTTTGATGTGAGAGCAGGGCTCGGGCGGCGCAGGGACGCGCCGTCCGGGCCCTGACTCACGTTCGGATCAGCTCTCGTACGATCAGAGCACCCTCACCAGGAGTTCCTTCATGAAGACGATCGACGAACTTCTCGCCGAAGGCGTGGACGGCAAGCGGGTCTTCGTCCGCGCCGACCTCAACGTGCCGCTCGCCGACGGCCGCATCACCGACGACGGCCGTATCCGCGCCGTCCTGCCCACCGTCAAGGCCCTCGCGGACGCGGGCGCCAAGGTGGTCGTGGCCTCGCACCTGGGCCGCCCCAAGGGCGCCCCGGACCCGGCCTTCTCCCTGCTCCCGGCCGCCGAGCGGCTCGCCGAACTCCTCGGCGCCCCGGTCGCGTTCGCCCAGGACACGGTCGGCCCCGCCGCCCACGACGCGGTGAACGGCCTGCAGCCCGGCCAGGTCGCCGTCATCGAGAACCTGCGCTTCAACGCCGGCGAGACCTCCAAGGACGACACCGAGCGCGGCGAGTTCGCCGACCAGCTGGCAGCTCTCGCGGACGCGTACGTCGGCGACGGCTTCGGCGCGGTGCACCGCAAGCACGCCTCGGTCTTCGACCTCCCGGCCCGGCTGCCGCACTACGCCGGCTACCTCATCGCCACCGAGGTCGGCGTCCTGAAGAAGCTCACCGACGAGGTTCAGCGGCCCTACGTGGTCGTGCTCGGCGGCGCCAAGGTCTCCGACAAGCTTGCCGTCATCGACCAGCTGCTCGGCAAGGCCGACCGCATCCTCATCGGCGGCGGCATGGCCTTCACCTTCCTCAAGGCCAAGGGCCACGAGGTCGGCGCCTCCCTCCTCCAGGAGGACCAGATCCCGGCGGTCCTGGAGTACATCGAGCGCGCCGAGAAGACCGGCGTCGAGCTGGTCCTGCCGGTCGACGCCGTGGTCGCCCCCGCGTTCCCGGACCTGAAGACCAAGGCCCCGGCCGACGCCACCACCGTCGCCGCCGACGCCATCCCGGCCGACCGGATGGGCCTGGACATCGGCCCGGCGTCCGGCAAGCTGTACGCCTCGAAGATCACCGACGCCGCCACCGTCTTCTGGAACGGCCCGATGGGCGTCTTCGAGCACCCCGAGTTCGCCGAGGGCACCAAGGCGGTCGCCCAGGCTCTCCTCGACTCCTCGGCCTTCACGGTCGTGGGCGGCGGCGACTCCGCCGCGGCCGTCCGCATCCTGGGCTTCGACGAGAACGCATTCGGCCACATCTCGACCGGTGGCGGCGCCTCCCTCGAATACCTCGAGGGCAAGACGCTCCCCGGCCTCGCCGCACTGGAGGACTGACCCCGCATGACCACTCGCACGCCGATCATGGCGGGCAACTGGAAGATGAACCTCAACCACCTTGAGGCCATCGCGCACGTCCAGAAGCTCGCCTTCGCACTCGCCGACAAGGACTACGAGGCCGTCGAGGTCGCCGTCCTGCCGCCCTTCACCGACCTGCGCTCCGTGCAGACCCTGGTCGACGGCGACAAGCTCAAGATCAAGTACGGCGCCCAGGACCTCTCGGCGCACGACTCGGGCGCCTACACCGGTGAGATCTCGGGCTCGATGCTGGCCAAGCTGAAGTGCACGTACGTGGCGATCGGCCACTCCGAGCGCCGCCAGTACCACGCCGAGACCGACGAGATCGTCAACGCCAAGGTCAAGGCCGCCTACAAGCACGGCCTCACCCCGATCCTGTGCGTCGGCGAGGAGCTGGACGTCCGCGAGGCGGGCAACCACGTCACCCACACCCTCGCCCAGGTCGAGGGCGGCCTCAAGGACCTCCCGGCCGAGCAGGCCGAGTCCGTCGTCATCGCCTACGAGCCCGTCTGGGCCATCGGCACCGGCAAGGTCTGCGGTGCCGAGGACGCCCAGGAGGTCTGCGCCGCCATCCGCGGCAAGATCGCCGAGCTGTACACCCAGGAGCTGGCCGACCAGGTCCGCATCCAGTACGGCGGCTCCGTCAAGGCCGGCAACGTCGCCGAGATCATGGCGCAGGCCGACATCGACGGCGCCCTGGTCGGCGGTGCCTCGCTGGACGCCGACGAGTTCGTCAAGATCGTGCGCTTCCGGGACCAGTAAGTAGGCCCTGGCGGCGATCCGTCGTACCCTTGCGGGGGCATGGCCCTGATGGCCGTGCCCCCGTCGTTCACCCGAATCCGAGAGAGTTGGTCCAGCCGTGGTTATGGGGTTCTCGATCGCCCTGATCATCTTCAGCGGCCTGATGATGCTGCTGGTGCTCATGCACAAGGGCAAGGGCGGCGGCCTCTCCGACATGTTCGGTGGCGGCATGCAGTCGTCCGTCGGCGGTTCCTCGGTCGCCGAGCGCAACCTCGACCGGATCACCATCGTGGTCGGTCTGCTCTGGTTCGCGTGCATCATCGTGCTCGGTCTCCTCATGAAGACGAACAGCTGAGCGGTCACGCCACACACAGCACGTCCATTCCGCACGTAAGGCCCCATGTTCGGTACGCGCACCTGAGCGCGGCCTATCATGGGGCTTGCGTCTAGGTGTGGGGGCGGTAACTCCAATCACTGGACGCGCGTTGGGCCTTACGTAGACTGAGGCGCTCGCAACGAAGCGACAACGCCGACTCGCTTCGCGGCACCATCACGCAGGGAGTTACGACCGTGGCAAGTGGCAACGCGATCCGAGGTAGCCGGGTCGGGGCGGGGCCGATGGGCGAGGCCGAGCGGGGCGAGTCCGCGCCCCGGCTGCGCATCTCCTTCTGGTGCTCCAACGGGCATGAGACGCAGCCCAGCTTCGCCAGCGACGCGCAGGTCCCCGACACCTGGGACTGTCCGCGCTGCGGCTTTCCCGCCGGACAGGACCGGGACAACCCGCCGGACCCGCCGCGCACCGAGCCGTACAAGACGCACCTCGCGTACGTACGGGAGCGGCGCAGCGACGCGGACGGCGAGGCGATCCTCGCCGAGGCGCTCGCCAAACTGCGGGGCGAGATCTAGCGTCGAGAACCGGCCGGGTACCGAGGGGTACCTGGCCGAAGCCGTTTCACGGCCGTGCGGGGTCGCCGTACCCCTCCACGGCCGGTGTCGGCCTGCCCTGCTCGCAGTCGTCTTCTCCGTGCTGTTCGCCGTCTCGCTGATACCCGTGCCCCACGCGCACGTACCTGTGGGTGCGCCGGGCGCCGACGCCGTCATGGCTCGCGCCCCGCGATGATCAACTAGGTTGGCACAGCTGGGACAGGCACGAAAGAAGGCTGAAGTCGCACATGAACGCAGACGGCCGTACCAGGCTCAACCGGACGCCCGCATGGACCGCGCTGGCCGAGCACCGCGAGGAGCTCGGCGAGGTGCGGCTCAGGGAGCTGTTCGCCGCCGATCCCGGGCGCGGCACCGGGTACACACTGCGGGTCGGTGACCTGTACGTCGACTACTCCAAGCACCTGGTCACCGACGAGACGCTGCGGCTGCTGCGTGAACTCGCCGCCGCGACCGACGTCTTCGGGCTGCGGGACGCCATGTTCCGAGGCGAGCGGATCAACACGACCGAGGACCGGGCCGTGCTGCACACCGCTCTGCGTGCCCCGCGCGACGCGGTGATCGAGGTCGACGGGGAGAACGTCGTCCCGGGCGTGCACGCGGTGCTCGACAGGATGAGCGACTTCGCGGGCCGCGTCCGTTCCGGCGAGTGGACCGGCCACACCGGCAAGCGGATCAAGAACGTCGTCAACATCGGTATCGGCGGCTCCGACCTGGGCCCCGCGATGGCGTACGAGGTGCTGCGCGGCTTCACCGACCGCGACCTCACCGTCCGTTTCGTGTCGAACGTCGACGGCGCCGACCTGCACGAGGCCGTCCGCGACCTGGACGCCGCCGAGACGCTGTTCATCATCGCCTCCAAGACCTTCACCACCATCGAGACGATCACCAACGCCACCTCGGCCCGCGCGTGGCTGCTCACCGAGCTGAAGGCCGGTCAGGAAGCCGTCGCCCGGCACTTCGTGGCCCTGTCGACCAACGCCGGAAAGGTGTCGGACTTCGGCATCGACACGGCCAACATGTTCGAGTTCTGGGACTGGGTCGGCGGCCGCTACTCCTACGACTCGGCGATCGGCCTCTCCCTGATGATCGCCATCGGGCCTGACCGCTTCCGCGAGATGCTCGACGGCTTCCACCTCGTCGACGAGCACTTCCGCACCGCCCCGGCCGAGTCCAACGTGCCTTTGCTGCTGGGCCTGTTGGGTGTCTGGTACGGCAACTTCCACGACGCGCAGTCCCATGCGGTGCTGCCGTACAGCCACTACCTGGCCAAGTTCACCGCCTACTTGCAGCAGCTGGACATGGAGTCCAACGGCAAGTCGGTGGACCGTGACGGCAACCCCGTGGAGTGGCAGACCGGACCGGTGGTGTGGGGCACGCCCGGCACCAACGGGCAGCACGCCTACCACCAGCTCATCCACCAGGGCACCAAGCTGATCCCGGCGGACTTCATCGGCTTCGCCGAGCCGGTCGCCGAGCTCTCCGACGGGCTCAAGGCCCAGCACGACCTGCTCATGGCGAACTTCTTCGCCCAGACCCAGGCACTGGCCTTCGGCAAGACGCCGGACGAGGTACGGGCGGAGGGGGTGGCCGAGGACCTGGTCCCGCACAAGACGTTCCGGGGCAACCACCCGACGACCACGATCCTCGCGAAGGCACTCACCCCGTCCGTCCTCGGCCAGCTCATCGCCCTCTACGAGCACAAGGTGTTCGTCCAGGGTGCCGTCTGGAACATCGACTCCTTCGACCAGTGGGGCGTCGAGCTCGGCAAGGTCCTCGCCAAGCGCGTCGAACCGGCGCTCACCGAGGGCGCCGAGGTACCGGGCCTGGACGCCTCGACCAAGGCGCTGGTGGCGACGTACCGGGAGCTGCGCGGGCGGCAGTAGGAGACCCTCTGCGGGAACTCCTGTGCGTTCTCTGTGCCCGTGCCCTAGGGTCGCGCTGAACCTGGGGAGACGAGAGGTACGGATGAAGCATGGGGGACGGGTCGCCGTGGCACTCACGGCGACCCTGGTGGGGGCGGTGCTCGCGGGATGCGGGCAGCGGGGCACGCCTCCCGAAGACGCTTACAGCGGTCTGGAGAGCGTTCCGGAGAAGCTCGACCCGGACGGTACGACGATCACCGTCGGGAACCCGCACGCCCCGGTGACGGTGCACCTCTACGAGGACCCGCGGTGCCCGGTCTGCGAGGAGTTCGAATCCACCGGAGCGGGCCCGGAACTGCAGGAGGCGACCGTGCGGGGCGAGGCGAGGACCGAGTACACCATGGCGTCCTTCCTGGACGCCAGGCTCGGTGGCAGCGGCTCGAAGAAGGCGGTCAACGCCCTGCGGGCGGCGCTGGCGCAGGGCAGGTTCGCGGAGTACCACCAGGTGCTCTACCGCCACCAGCCCGAGGAGGCAGAAGACGGCTTCACCGACGCCCGTCTGCTCGAACTGGCCGAGCAGGTCGAGGGGTTGCGGGGGCCGGCCTTCGACTCAGCGGTGAAGGACATGAAGTACCGGGCCTTCGTGACGGCGTCCGAGAAGGCCTACGAGAGTGCCGGTGGCAGCGAGGAACCCGGGGGCCCGGGCACACCGACCGCGGTGATCAACTACGTACGCATCCCGGCCGACTACAACGGCCTGCTCTTCGACGCGCCGCTGTTCTCGAACCTGCTCCGGCAGATTCGCAAGGCGCCGGGGGAGTGGGGAGCGTACGACTTCCCGGAGGTCACAGGGACGCCGGGCCTCTCCTGAGAGAGACCCGGCGTCGACTGCCGTGCACAGGACCGGCGTTACGACGAAGCCGGCGGATACAGCGACCGCGGCAGCTGGGAGGCGGCCGCCGAGTCCAGCAGCCACAGGGTGCGGGCCCGGCCACGGGCCCCGGCCGCCGGGGCCTGGATCTCGCCCGCTCCGGACAGGGCGATCGCCGCGGCCTGTGCCTTGTCCTCACCGGCCGCGAGGAGCCAGACCTCGCGGGCCGCGCGGATCGCGGGCAGGGTCAACGACACCCGGGTGGGCGGGGGCTTCGGGGCCCCGTGCACACCGACGACCGTGCGCTCGGTCTCCCGTACCGCGGGGAGCTCCGGGAACAGGGACGCCACGTGGGTGTCCGGGCCGACGCCCAGCATCAGGACGTCGAAGGTCGGGACCGCGCCGTGGTTCTCGGGCCCGGCCGCACGGGCCAGCTCCTCGGCGTAGGCCGCCGCCGCGGCCTCGACGTCGTCCCCGTGGGGGCCGTCCGACGCGGGCATGGCGTGCACGCGCTTCGGGTCCAGGGGTACGGCGTCGAGCAGGGCCTCGCGGGCCTGCGTGTCATTGCGTTCCGGGTCGCCCTCGGGCAGGTAGCGCTCGTCGCCCCACCACAGCTCCAGGCGGCCCCAGTCGATGGCGTCCCGGGCGGGCGCTGCGGCCAGGGCGGCCAGCAGGCCGTTGCCGTTGCGGCCACCCGTGAGGACCACCGACGCCGAGCCCCGGGAGGCCTGCGCGTCCACGATCTTGGTGATCAGACGGGCCGCGGCGGCCTGGGCCATCAGCTCCTTGTCGTGGTGCACGACCAGTTGCGGGGTGCTCACTTCGCCGCCTTCCCGTTCCCGGACAGGCCGGAGGGGACCGGCTTCAGCGATGCCGACGGCGAGCCTTGCGGCCCGTGCGCCCCGGGAGCTTGCGCAGCGCCCTCGACAGGGGCTTCGACGGCGAGCTCGGTGGAGACTGCGGACGGTCCTCCGGAGACGGGTTCTCCTTTGACGGGTTCTCCCTCTGCGCCAGAACCTTCTGCTCCGGAACCTTTGGCGTCGGCACCTTCCGTGCCGGCACCTTTGGCATCGGGACCCGGTTGCGGAAAGGGCACCGACGGGTTCAGCCGTTCCACCCCGAAGCGCAGCGCGGAGGCGTACGTGTCGTCCGGGTCCAGCCTGCGCAGCTCCTCCGCGATCAGCTCGGCCGTGTCCCGGCGCTTGAGCGCCACCGCACGGTCCGGCTGTCCCTGGATGGAGAGCGTGGCGAGCGAGCCGTCCGCACGGTCCAGCACGATCGGACCGCTGTCCGTGTGCATGCGTACCGCCGTGAGGCCGGGACCGCTCGACAGTGAACGCTTCACCGGCACGTCCAGCCGGTCCGCCAGCCACATCGCCAGCAGCTCGCAGCTCGGGTTGAACTCCTCGCCCTCCACCTCCACGGCCTCCACCTTGCAGGTGACCTGGTCGAGCGCGGCGGCCAGCATCGAACGCCACGGTGTGATGCGGGTCCAGGAGAGGTCGGTGTCGCCCGGCGTGTAGGTGTCGGCGCGCGCCGTCAGCTCGCGCACCGGCTGCTCGGAGGAGTACGTGTCGGTGACCCGCCGCTGGGCGAGCGCCCCGAGCGGGTCCCCGGCCGGGTCGAGCGGCGCGTCCACCGGCCACCAGACGACGACGGGCGCGTCCGGCAGCAGCAGCGGAAGGACCACCGACTGGGCGTGGTCGACGATCTCGCCGTACAGCCGCAGCACCACCGTCTCGCCGGTGCCCGCGTCCGCGCCCACCCGCACCTCGGCGTCGAGGCGGGACTGGGTGCGGTCACGGGGACTGCGCGACACCCGCTTGACGACCACCAGCGTGCGCGAAGGGTGCTCGCGGGACGCGTCGTTGGCGGCCTTGAGGGCGTCGTAGGCGTTCTCCTCGTCCGTGACGATGACCAGGGTGAGCACCATGCCGACGGCCGGTGTGCCGATGGCCCGGCGCGCCTTGACCAGCGCCTTGTTGATCTTGCTGGCGGTGGTGTCGGTGAGGTCTGTCTTCATGGCCGGCGCCAGCTCCGTCCCTCTCGTGCGAGCATTTCGTCGGCCTCGACCGGGCCCCAGGTACCGGAGGGGTACTGGGCGGGCTTGCCGTGCGTGTCCCAGTACTCCTCGATCGGGTCGAGGATCTTCCAGGACAGCTCGACCTCCTCCGTGCGGGGGAAGAGGTTCGAGTCGCCGAGCAGGACGTCGAGGATCAGGCGCTCGTACGCCTCGGGCGAGGACTCCGTGAACGACTCGCCGTAGGCGAAGTCCATGGACACGTCCCGGATCTCCATCGAGGTGCCCGGCACCTTGGAGCCGAAGCGGACGGTGACGCCCTCGTCGGGCTGGACGCGGATGACGATCGCGTTGGAGCCGAGCTCCTCGGTGGCCGTCGTGTCGAAGGGGGAGTGCGGCGCCCGCTGGAAGACCACCGCGATCTCGGTGACCCGGCGGCCGAGGCGCTTGCCGGTGCGCAGGTAGAACGGCACTCCGGCCCAGCGCCGGTTGTCGATCTCCACCTTGATGGCCGCGTACGTGTCGGTCTTGGACTGCGGGTCGATGCCGTCTTCCTGGAGGTAGCCGACCGCCTTCTCGCCGCCCTGCCAGCCGGCCGCGTACTGTCCGCGCACGGTGTCCCGGCCCAGGTCCTTCGGCAGCTTCACCGCGCCGAGCACCTTGGTCTTCTCCGCGGCCAGCGCGTCCGCGTCGAAGGAGGCCGGCTCCTCCATGGCCGTGAGGGCCATGAGCTGGAGCAGGTGGTTCTGGATGACGTCACGGGCGGCGCCGATGCCGTCGTAGTAGCCCGCCCGGCCGCCGATGCCGATGTCCTCGGCCATGGTGATCTGGACGTGGTCCACGAAGGACCGGTTCCAGATCGGCTCGAACATCGTGTTGGCGAAGCGCAGCGCCAGGATGTTCTGGACGGTCTCCTTGCCCAGGTAGTGGTCGATGCGGAAGACCTGGTCCGGGGCGAAGACCTCCTCGACGGTCGCGTTGAGCTCCTCGGCCGACTTGAGGTTGTGGCCGAAGGGCTTCTCGATGACCGCGCGCCGCCAGGAGCCGCTCGACTGGTCGGCCAGCCGGTGCTTCTTCAGCTGCTGGATGACCACTGGGAAGGCGGACGGCGGCACGGACAGGTAGAAGGCGAAGTTGCCGCCGGTGCCCTGGGCCTTGTCGAGTTCGTCGATGGTGTCGCGCAGCCGCTCGAACGAGTCGTCGTCGTCGAAGGTGCCCTGGACGAAGCGCATCCCCTGGATGAGCTGCTGCCAGACCTCCTCGCGGAACGGCGTTCTGGCGTGCTCCTTGACGGCGTCGTGGACGACTTCCGCGAAGTCCTCGTTCTCCCAGTCCCGCCGGGCGAAGCCGACCAGCGAGAAGCCCGGCGGCAGCAGACCCCGGTTCGCGAGGTCGTACACGGCGGGCATGAGCTTCTTTCGTGACAAATCGCCCGTGACGCCGAAGATGACCAGGCCCGACGGCCCCGCGATACGCGGGAGCCGTCGGTCGGCAGGGTCACGCAGCGGATTGCTGCTCGACAAGATCTCAGCCCTCCGAGGGGGCGAGGCGCTGAAGCTCCGCCTCGGTCGACTTGAGCAGGTCGTTCCAGGCCGCCTCGAACTTCTCGACGCCCTCGTCCTCCAGGAGCTGGACCACCTCGTCGTAGGAGATCCCGAGCTTCTCGAGCGCGTCGAGGTCGGCGCGCGCCTGCTCGTAGGTGCCCGCGACGGCGTCGCCGCGGATCTCGCCCTGCTCCTCGGTGGCGAACAGGGTCGCCTCCGGCATGGTGTTCACCGTGTTCGGCGCGACCAGTTCCTCGACGTACATGGTCTTCTTGTACGCGGGGTCCTTGACGCCGGTCGAGGCCCACAGCGGACGCTGCTTGTTCGCGCCGGCGTTCTCCAGCTTCGCCCAGCGCTCGCCCGAGAAGACCTCCTCGTACGCCTGGTAGGCCAGGCGCGCGTTGGCCACGCCGGCCTTGCCGCGGGCGGCCTTGGCCTCGTCGGTGCCGAGCGCGTCGATGCGCTTGTCGATCTCGGTGTCCACGCGGGACACGAAGAAGGACGCCACGGAGTGGATCTTCGACAGGTCCAGGCCCCGCTCCTTGGCCTTCTCCAGGCCGGCCAGGAAGGCGTCCATGACCAGGCGGTAGCGCTCCAGCGAGAAGATCAGCGTGACGTTGACGCTGATCCCGAGGCCGATGACCTCGGTGATCGCGGGGATGCCGGCCTGGGTGGCCGGGATCTTGATGAGGGTGTTGGGGCGGTCGACGAGCCAGGCGAGCTGCTTGGCCTCGGCGACGGTCGCCTTGAGGTTGTGCGCCAGGCGCGGGTCGACCTCGATCGAGACCCGGCCGTCCTGTCCGTTCGTCGCGTCGAAGACCGGGCGCAGGATGTCGGCGGCGTCGCGGACGTCCGCCGTCGTGATCATGCGGAGGGCCTCTTCGACGGACACCTTGCGGAACGCCAGGTCCGACAGCTGCTGGTCGTAACCGTCGCCCTCGGAGATCGCCTTCTGGAAGATCGAGGGGTTGGTGGTGACGCCCACGACGTGCTGCTGGTCGATCAGCTCGGCGAGGTTGCCGGACGTGATCCGCTTGCGCGACAGGTCGTCCAGCCAGATCGCCACGCCTTCCTCGGAGAGGCGCTTGAGTGCGTCTGTCATGGAATTACATCTCCTAAGTCGTATGTGAGCGTCAGCGCTGGGCGGCGGCGAGAGATTCCCGTGCCTGCGCGGCCACGTTCTCGCCGGTGAAGCCGAACTCCCGGAAGAGGACCTTGGCGTCCGCGGAAGCACCGAAGTGCTCCAGGGAAACGATGCGGCCGGCGTCCCCCACGTACTTGTGCCAGGTGAGACCGATACCCGCCTCGACCGCGACACGGGCCCTCACGGACGGGGGCAGGACGCTGTCCCGGTACCCCTGGTCCTGCTCCTCGAACCACTCCACGCACGGCATCGAGACGACACGCGTCGGCACACCGTCGGCCTGGAGCTGCTCACGCGCCTCGACGGCCACGTGCACCTCGGAACCGGTGGCGATCAGGATGACCTCCGGCTCACCGCCTTCGGCCTCGAACAGGACGTAACCGCCCTTGACCGCGCCCTCGTTGCCCTCGTACGTCGGCACGCCCTGACGGGTCAGCGCCAGGCCGTGCGGGGCGCCCTTGCCGAACTCCTTGGTCCAGCGCCGCAGGATCTCGCGCCAGGCGATCGCGGTCTCGTTGGCGTCCGCCGGGCGCACCACGTTCAGGCCGGGGATCGCGCGCAGCGAGGCCAGGTGCTCGACCGGCTGGTGGGTCGGGCCGTCCTCGCCCAGACCGATGGAGTCGTGCGTCCACACGTACGTCACCGGCAGGTGCATCAACGCCGAGAGCCGGACGGCGTTGCGCATGTAGTCGGAGAAGACGAGGAACGTACCGCCGTAGATGCGGGTGTTGCCGTGCAGCGCGATGCCGTTCATCTCCGCGGCCATGGAGTGCTCGCGGATACCGAAGTGGATCGTGCGGCCGTACGGGTCCGCCTCCGGCAGCGGGTTGTCCGCCGGGAGGAAGGAGGAGTTCTTGTCGATCGTCGTGTTGTTCGAGCCCGCGAGGTCGGCGGAGCCGCCCCACAGCTCGGGGATCACGGCGCCGAGGGCCTGGAGGACCTTGCCGGAGGCGGCACGGGTGGCGACACCCTTGCCCGGCTCGAAGACCGGGATCGCCGACTCCCAGTCCTTGGGCAGCTCACCCGCGGCGACCCGCTCGAACTCGGCCGCGCGCTCGGGGTTGTTGTTGCGCCACTCCTGGAAGGACTTCTCCCACTCGGCCTTCGCCTGACGGCCGCGCTCCAGCGCCTGCCGGGTGTGGTTGATGACCTCGTCGGAGACCTCGAACGACTGCTCGGGGTCGAAGCCGAGGACCCGCTTGGTGGCCGCGACCTCGTCGTCGCCGAGCGCCGAGCCGTGGGCGGCCTCGGTGTTCTGGGCGTTCGGGGCGGGCCAGGCGATGATCGAGCGCATCGCGATGAAGGACGGCCGGTCGGTGACCGCCTTGGCCTTCTCGATCGCCTCGAAGATCGCGACCGGGTCGAGGTCGCCGTTGGCCTGCGGCTCGACACGCTGCACGTGCCAGCCGTACGCCTCGTACCGCTTGGCGGTGTCCTCGGACACGGCCGTCTCGGTGTCGCCCTCGATCGAGATGTGGTTGTCGTCCCACAGCAGGATCAGGTTGCCGAGCTTCTGGTGGCCGGCCATCGAGGACGCCTCGGCGGAGATGCCCTCCTGGAGGCAGCCGTCACCGGCGATGGCGAAGACGAAGTGGTCGAAGGGGGAGGTGCCCTCGGGGGCCTCCGGGTCGAACAGACCGCGCTCGTAGCGGGCGGCCATCGCCATTCCGACCGCGTTGGCGACACCCTGGCCGAGCGGCCCGGTGGTGGTCTCCACGCCCTTGGTGTGGCCGTACTCCGGGTGGCCCGGGGTCTTCGAGCCCCAGGTGCGGAAGGACTTGAGGTCGTCCAGCTCCAGGCCGAAACCGGCCAGGTACAGCTGGGTGTAGAGGGTCAGGGACGAGTGGCCGGCGGACAGCACGAAGCGGTCGCGCCCGACCCAGTCGGGGTCGGCCGGGTCGTGCCGCATCACCTTCTGGAAGAGGGTGTAGGCGGCGGGAGCCAGGCTCATCGCCGTACCCGGATGGCCGTTTCCGACCTTCTGTACGGCGTCGGCGGCCAGGACGCGGGCGGTGTCGACGGCCCGCTGGTCCAACTCGGTCCACTCGAGGTCTGTGGTGGTCGGCTTGGTGCTCACCCTGGGTCAGGGCTCCTCTCCACATGTCACGCATGTCGAAATGCCGGTGCACGGGACGCCCGGCCGTTGTCGAGCCTACCCCCGCAAGTACGTGCGTTTTTTCGAGTCATTCCAGACTGCCGGGCCGCGCGGACATCCGCCTCCCGACTGGCCCGGAGCGCACTTGGCAACTGAATACGCAGCCGCTCGTCCGAGTGCTCAACCGAGTGCGGCCGAGCTCTTCCGGGGGCGTCCTCGGACACGACCCGACCCCCGCGAATGTCGGGGTATGGGCAACGTCTACAGTGGCGTGGTACGCGCGAGCCTTTACCGGGACTTCACACGGGCGAGGCTTGCTGGGATGTCTCTGTAGGGGTGTGCGTGACGGCCGTCGAATCCCGTCCAGCGGGTGTACTCGGTGCGAGCGAGAGCCCGCGTCACCGGCCGTTCGGGGCCCGGGTCAAGGGATTCGTGGCGCTGACCAAGCCGCGGATCATCGAGCTCCTGCTCATCACCACCGTTCCGGTGATGTTCCTCGCCCAGCAGGGCGTGCCGGACCTGAAGCTGGTGCTGCTCACCTGCCTCGGCGGCTATCTGTCGGCGGGCGGCGCCAACGCGCTCAACATGTACATCGACCGCGACATCGACGCGCTCATGGACCGCACCTCGCAGCGTCCCCTGGTCACCGGCATGGTGTCGCCGCGCGAGTGCCTGGCCTTCGGCATCACGCTGGCGGTCGTCTCGACGCTGCTGTTCGGCCTCACCGTCAACTGGCTGAGCGCCTGGCTCTCTCTCGGCGCGCTCCTCTTCTACGTCGTCGTCTACACGATGATCCTCAAGCGCCGCACCTCGCAGAACATCGTGTGGGGCGGCATCGCCGGCTGCCTGCCGGTCCTGATCGGCTGGTCGTCGGTCACGAACTCCATGTCCTGGGCGCCGCTCATTCTCTTCCTCGTCATGTTCTTCTGGACGCCGCCGCACTACTGGCCGCTGTCCATGAAGGTGCGCGAGGACTACGCGCGCGTGGGCGTGCCGATGCTGCCGGTGGTCGCCTCCAACAAGGTGGTCGCCAAGCAGATCGTCATCTACAGCTGGGTCATGGTCGCGGTCTCGCTGCTGCTGACGCCGCTCGGCTACACCGGCTGGTTCTACACGGCGGTCGCGCTGCTCGCGGGCGGCTTCTGGCTGTGGGAGGCGCACGGCCTGCAGAACCGGGCCAAGGCCGAGGTGACGGGCGCGAAGCTCAAGGAGATGCGGCTGTTCCACTGGTCGATCACCTATGTGTCGATCCTCTTCCTCGCGGTGGCGGTCGACCCCTTCCTGAGGTAAGGGTCACGTCGCCGTCGCCTTTACTCGTCGGTAGCATCCTGGTCATGGCAGACACGCAGCAGGTTGACGCGAAGGCCGCGCGCAAGGTCGCCCGGCTCGCCAAGCAGATCAGCGCCTTCTCCAAGAAGCACGGTGGCGCCGAGGGCCAGCTCGCCAACATCGGCGAGCGCGGCACCCGGATCGTCCTCGTGGGCGAGGACGGCGGCTGGGGCGACCTGGTGGCGCCCTCGCACGAGACGGCCCAGAAGGCCGTCGAGAAGTCCGGCATCACCGTTCACGAGGCGTTCGACGGCGAGTTCGCCGCCAAGGTCAGGACGGGGCCGTACGAGTGGAGCCGGATGGCGGGCATCCAGGTCGGCGGTCCCTCGAACGGATGAGATCGCTCGGCGCTTCGCACGGGGTGTGTGACAGCAACACCTGATGCCCGGTTCACCCGTTAGGACCTGTGAGCAGCGACACGGTCCAAGCACGGGGAGCCCGGATGATCGAAACGCCGTCCCTCGTGGACCAGTACTGCCACGGCGTACTGAGGACCGAGCTGGGTCTCGGCACCTTCGAGACCCAGCTGGCCCGCACCGAGGGCCCGCCCGCCCCGGGGACCACGCTGTTCGACACCCAGACGGGGTTCGCCGTACGACGCTGGTGCCCGCCCCTGCTCGGTCTGGAACCGCACTGTCCGCCCGCCCGCTACCTGGCCCGGCGCCGGGAACTCGGCGTACTGGAAGCGGGCCGCAGGCTGCTGCGGGGCAGCGGGATCACGACCTACCTGGTCGACACCGGACTGCCCGGCGACCTCACCGGGCCCACCGAGCTGGCCTCCGCCGCGGACGCCGAGGCCCGCGAGATCGTGCGCCTGGAACTCCTCGCCGAACAGGTCGCCGACACCTCCGGCACCGTCGAGTCCTTCCTCGCCAACCTCGCCGAGTCGGTGCACGGAGCCGCCGCGAACGCGGTCGCCTTCACCTCGGTGGCGGGCGTACGGCACGGACTCGCACTCGCGCCCGAACCGCCGGGGCCGGGAGAGGTGCGGGGCGCGGCAGGGCGGTGGCTGGCGCGCCGCCGGGTGGGCGGCGAACTGTCCGATCCCGTGCTCCTACGGCACCTGCTGTGGATCGCCGCCGCCTCGGGCCTGCCCCTCCAACTGCACGCCGGGCTCGGCGAGCCGGGCCTGCGCATCGACCGCACGGACCCCGTCCTGCTCACCGACTTCGTCCGGGCCACCGCCGGTCTCGGCACCGACCTCGTCCTGCTGCACAGCTACCCCTACCACCGGCACGCCGCCCATCTCGCCGGTGTCTTCCCGCACGTCTACGCCGACTCCGGCGCCGCCCTCGTCCGCACCGGGGCCCGCGCGGCGACCGTCCTCGCGGAGATCCTGGAACTGGCCCCCTTCGGCAAGATCGTCTTCTCCAGCGGGGCCCACAGCCTGCCCGAATTGCATGTGGTGGGCGCCCGGCTGTTCCGCGAGGCCCTGGCCCGGGTGCTCGGCGGCTGGGTCACCGAGGGGGCCTGGTCGCTGGCGGACGCGCAGCGGGTGGCGGGACTGATCGCGGCCGGGAACGCGCGCAGGGTGTACGGGCTGGAGTGACCGGTACGGGACCGGCCCGCTCGGAGCTACCTGGGTCCGGTGATCGACGAGCTGGTGGTGGCGTACGACTGCGCGGGCAGCTCGGGCGTCTCGCCCTCGGACCGCTCCCGTAGGGCCAGCAGGACGCGCAGGACGCCGATCCACACCAGGGCCGAGCCGAGCATGTGCAGGCCGACCAGGAACTCGGGCAGGTCGGTGAAGTACTGGACGTAGCCGATGACGCCCTGGGAGAGCAGGACCAGGAAGAGGTCGCGGGTGCGGTGCAGGGGGCCCTTGGGGGCGTCGACCGCCTTGAGGATGAACCACAGGGCGAAGGTCAGTGACACCACGATCCAGGCCAGGACCGCGTGCGCCTTGGCCACTGTCTCCCAGTCCAGCGGCATCCGCTCGACCTCGCTGGAGTCACCGGCGTGCGGTCCGGCGCCGGTCACGACCGTGCCGACGAGGATCAGCAGGGCGGCGGCCGCGACCATGAACCACACCAGCTGCTGCACCGGCTTGCCCACCAGTGGGCGAGGTGCCGTGTCGCCCTCGCGGGTGCGCTGCCACATCACCGCGGCGACCGTGATCAGGGCCGTCGTCGCCACGAAGTGGGCCGCGACGGTGTACGGGTTCAGACCCACGAGGACGACGATGCCGCCGAGGATCGCGTTGCTCATCACGATCCAGAACTGCGCCCAGCCCAGCCGGGTGAGGCTGCGGCGGCGGGGCTTCTCGCTGCGGGCCGCAATGATGGCCCAGCCGACGGCCGCGCACAGCACGTAGGTGAGCATCCGGTTGCCGAACTCGATGGCGCCGTGGAAACCCATGGCGCTGGTCGCGGTCAGCGAGTCGTCCGTGCACTTGGGCCAGGTCGGGCACCCGAGTCCCGACCCGGTCAGCCGCACCGCCCCGCCGGTGACCACGATGACCACCGCCATGACGAGAGCGGACAGAGCCGCCCGCTGAACCGTCCGGGGAGTCGGGGTCCAGCGTGCGGCGATGAAGGCGAGCGGGTTGCGGACGGCCGCTACGGCGTCGGCGCGGGTCAGGTTCGGCACGCGTTCCATCGTAGGGGGGCCGCTTGTGCACGCGTTCACGAGGGCCCCTCCTCCCGCACTACTCCCAGCGGAAGAAGCATCCCGCCACGGCCAGACCGGCCACCGCCCACACCGCCAGGATCCCCAGGTCGCCCCAGGGCATCCCGGCCCCGTGCTGCAGCACGTCCCGCAGGCCGTCCGACAGCGCCGTGATCGGCAGCAGGCTCAGGACGTCCTGGGCTCCGGCAGGGAACTTGGACAGCGGGACCATCACTCCGCCGGCGACCAGCAGCAGCAGGAAGACCAGGTTGGCCGCGGCCAGGGTGGCTTCCGCCTTCAGGGTGCCGGCCATGAGGAGCCCGAGGCCCGAGAAGGCCGCCGTGCCGAGGATCAGGAGCAGGAGGACGGCGAAGGGGTTGCCGTGCGGGGACCAGCCCAGCGCGAAGGCGATCACCGTCAGGAGGATCACCTGGAGGACCTCCGTCACCAGGACCGATGCCGTCTTCGCCGTCATCAGGCCCCAGCGGGGGAGCGGGGAGGAGGCCAGGCGCTTCAGGACGCCGTAGCGGCGCTCGAAGCCGGTCGCGATCGCCTGGCCCGTGAAGGCCGTCGACATGACCGCGAGGGCCAGGACGCCGGGGGTGAGGAAGTCCACCGCCTTGCCCTCGTCCGTGTCGATGATGTCCACCGAGCTGAACAGGACCAGTACGAGGGTCGGGATCACCACCGTCAGCAGGAGCTGCTCACCGTTGCGCAGGAGCATCTTCGTCTCCAGGACCGCCTGGGTCGCGATCATGCGTCCCAGGGGCGCCGCGCCCGGCTTCGGGGTGTACATGCCGGTGGCCGTCACGCGCGCAGCTCCTTGCCGGTCAGCTCCAGAAACACGTCTTCCAGGGTGTGCCGTTCCACCGAGATCTTCTCCGGCATCACGCCGTGCTGGGCGCACCAGGACGTCACCGTCGCCAGCAGTTGCGGATCGACCTTGCCCACGACCCGGTAGGAGCCGGGGGTCAGTTCGGCCGCCGAGCAGTCCGCCGGGAGCGCCTTGAGCAGGGAACCCACGTCGAGCCCGGGGCGGCCGGCGAAGCGCAGGGTGTTCTCGGCGCCGCCCCGGCACAGCTCCTCGGGGCTGCCCTGGGCGATGACCCGGCCGCCGTCGATGATCGCCACGTCGTCGGCGAGCTGCTCGGCCTCGTCCATGTAGTGCGTGGTGAGGACGACCGAGACGCCGTCCGCGCGCAGGTCACGGACCAGGTCCCAGGTCGCGCGGCGGGCCTGCGGGTCGAGGCCGGCGGTCGGCTCGTCCAGGAACACCAGTTCCGGACGCCCCACGACGGCCATGGCGAGCGCAAGGCGCTGCTGCTGGCCGCCCGACAGCCTGCGGTACGTCGTCCTGCCGCAGCTCTCCAGGCCCAGGCGCTCGATCAGCGCGTCCACGTCGAGCGGGTGCGCGTGCAGACTCGCCATGTGCCGCAGCATCTCGTCGGCCCGGGCGCCCGAGTACACGCCCCCGGACTGGAGCATCACGCCGATCCTCGGGTGCAGCTCACGGGCCTGCCGCACCGGGTCGAGGCCCAGGACCCGTACCGTGCCGGAGTCCGGCTTGCGGTATCCCTCGCAGGTCTCCACCGTCGTCGTCTTGCCGGCGCCGTTGGGCCCGAGTACGGCGGTCACGCCCGCCCGGGTCACCAGGTCGAGGCCGTCCACGGCGGTCTTCGTGCCGTACCGCTTCACCAGGGCGTGGACCTGGACCACGGGCTCACTTCGCATGGGCCCGAGTCTAGGTTCGCCGCCCGCGCCGCAGACGGGCGGGTGCAGGATCTCCACCCAGCGCGCTCTTCGGGGTGTCGTCCCGCGACCGGTGCAGCGCCAGCCAGCGCTGCGCGTACCGCACGGCGTCCGCCACCGGGAACAGCCGGACGTCGGCCGCGCCCACCCTTCCCCGTACGACGGCGGCCTGGTCGCGCTCGAAGTCGTGCCCCAGTTCGTCGAAGCGGTCCGAGGTGATCGAGACCTCCGTGACCACCTCCCACCCGTCCGGCCCCGGGCGGCCGACGTTCACCAGCGGGGTCGGGATGCGGTACTCGGCGAGATGGAAGCTCGTGCAGGTGTCGTAGCCCGCGCCGAGGAGCAGCACGCGCGCCTGGAGGGCCTCCAGGCGCGCCAGCGGGCTGTGCTCGCCGAGGCGGCAGTCGGGGGCGTGGCCGTCCACGACGTCACGCGCGCGGGGGCCGATCGCCGCGAACGAGGTCTGCGGGTGCGCGCTGCGCAGGGCGCCGGGCCAGGTGCGCACGGTCTCCGGGATCACGCCGACCCCGCGCGAGGGCGTCACGAGAGGGTCGTACGCGGGCATGCTCGCCCGGATCGTGTCCCACCACTCCTCGGGCACCGGGGGGTTGCTCCACACCGCCGGGTCCGAGAGGTCGCCGGTCTGGGTGGGGACCACGAGGGTGCCGTCCGGGCCGAGGGCGTCCAGAAGTCCCTGGACCACCGCGACCGCGCCTCCGCAGACCCAGCCCAGAGAGCTGAGCGAGGCGTGCACGAGCAGGATCTCGCCGCGTCTGACACCCAGCTCGCGCAGTTGTCCTGCGAGGGTGTCGCGAGTGACAAGTGGGCCGGTGGGAGGCGGTATCGGCATGGTTCGGGAGTGTCCCCGACGAGGCCGCCGGGCGCCACCGGTTTGATCGGTCAATGATCGTTTCCCCAGGTCAGGTTAGGGGTGCCTAAGTGATGCAGGGCACCGTCCGTCGGAGCGGACGCGGGTTGCCCGGCCCTGAGGAATTACGCAACAATGGCGTTGTGAAAAACGTCGGCGAGGCTCGGGAGACCCCCACGGGGGCCCCTCAGGAGGAGCTCGCGACCGGTGAGCGGTCCACCCGCAACCGCGTCGCGCGATCCATCCTGGACCACGGCCCGTCGACCGTCGCCGAACTGGCCGGCCGACTGGGCCTCACCCATGCGGCCGTACGACGTCATCTGGACGCCTTGGCGGCCGACGAGGTCGTGGAGGCGCGGGAGCAGCGGGTGTACGGCGCGCGGACGCGTGGCCGTCCCGCCAAGGTCTTCGCGCTGACCGACTGCGGCCGGGACGCCTTCGACCAGTCGTACGACAAGCTCGCCGCGGACGCCCTGCGCTGGATCCAGGAGCGCTTCGGCGGGGACGAGGCGGTCGTCGCCTTCGCACGCGCGAGGATCGCCGCACAGGCCGAGGGATACCGCCAGGCCGTCGAGTCCGCCGCCCCCGAGGAGCGCACCGAAGCCCTGGCCAAGGCCCTGAGCGCGGACGGGTACGCTGCTACGGCGCGGAGCGCACCGGTCGGCGAGCAGCTCTGCCAGCACCACTGCCCGGTGGCCCATGTCGCGGAGAAGTTCCCGCAGCTCTGTGAGGCGGAGACGGAGATCTTCTCCCAGCTGCTCGGAACCCACGTCCAGCGACTGGCGACCATCGCGCACGGCGACGGCGTCTGCACGACGTTCATCCCCAAGATTTCCCACAGCACTGATCACACCACTGATATCGCATCCGCAAGCACGGCCGGGAGGAACCCCGCATGACTCTCCCCACGGAGACTGCCCACCCCGAACTCGAGGGCCTGGGTAAGTACGAATACGGCTGGGCCGACTCCGACACGGCCGGCGCCTCTGCGAAGCGCGGCATCAACGAGGACGTCGTCCGCGACATCTCCGCGAAGAAGAGCGAGCCGGAGTGGATGACCAAGCTCCGTCTCAAGGGGCTGCGCCTCTTCGACAAGAAGCCCATGCCGAACTGGGGCTCGGACCTCTCCGGCATCGACTTCGACAACATCAAGTACTTCGTGCGGTCCACGGAGAAGCAGGCGGAGTCCTGGGAGGACCTGCCCGAGGACATCAAGAACACGTACGACAAGCTCGGCATCCCCGAGGCGGAGAAGCAGCGCCTCGTCGCCGGTGTCGCGGCCCAGTACGAGTCCGAGGTCGTCTACCACCAGATCCGTGAGGACCTGGAGGAGCAGGGCGTCATCTTCCTCGACACCGACACCGCTCTCAAGGAGCACCCGGAGCTCTTCAAGGAGTACTTCGGCACCGTCATCCCGGTCGGCGACAACAAGTTCGCGTCTCTGAACACCGCGGTGTGGTCGGGCGGCTCCTTCATCTACGTGCCGCCGGGCGTGCACGTGGAGATCCCGCTCCAGGCCTACTTCCGTATCAACACGGAGAACATGGGCCAGTTCGAGCGGACCCTGATCATCGTCGACGAGGGTGCCTACGTGCACTACGTCGAGGGCTGTACGGCTCCGATCTACAAGTCGGACTCGCTGCACTCCGCGGTCGTCGAGATCATCGTCAAGAAGAACGCCCGCTGCCGTTACACGACCATCCAGAACTGGTCGAACAACGTCTACAACCTGGTCACCAAGCGCGCCGTGGCGTACGAGGGCGCGACCATGGAGTGGATCGACGGCAACATCGGCTCCAAGGTGACGATGAAGTACCCGGCCGTCTACCTGATGGGCGAGCACGCCAAGGGCGAGACCCTGTCCATCGCCTTCGCGGGCGAGGGCCAGCACCAGGACGCCGGCTCCAAGATGGTCCACATGGCGCCGAACACCTCCTCCAACATCGTCTCCAAGTCGGTGGCGCGCGGCGGCGGTCGTACGTCCTACCGCGGTCTCGTCGAGATCGGCGAGGGCGCCCACGGCTCCAAGTCGAACGTGCTGTGCGACGCGCTGCTCGTCGACACCATCTCCCGCTCCGACACGTACCCGTACGTGGACGTCCGCGAGGACGACGTGTCCATGGGCCACGAGGCGACCGTCTCCAAGGTCTCCGAGGACCAGCTCTTCTACCTGATGAGCCGTGGTCTGACCGAGTTCGAGGCGATGGCCATGATCGTGCGCGGCTTCGTCGAGCCCATCGCGAAGGAGCTGCCCATGGAGTACGCCCTCGAGCTCAACCGGCTGATCGAGCTGCAGATGGAAGGCGCGGTCGGTTAAGACCGGTCTCCCCGCAAGCAGCTAGCGAAACCTGACGTAGGAAGAGAGCAGACCGACAGCCATGGCTGAGGCTCAGAACATCCCGGTGGGCAGCACGACCGCCGGCCAGATCGCGGTGGCCGCCGAGTCGACCGTCGCCACGCGCATGAGCGCGCCCCCGTCCTTCGACGTGGCGGACTTCCCGGTCCCGCACGGCCGCGAGGAGGAGTGGCGGTTCACCCCGCTGGAGCGCCTGCGCGGGCTGCACGACGGCACCGCGGTCGCCACCGGCGACGGCGTGAAGGTCGACATCGAGGCCCCCGAGGGGGTCGTGATCGAGACCGTCGGCCGCGACGACGCCCGGCTCGGCAAGGCCGGCACCCCGGTGGACCGCATCGCCGCCCAGGCGTACTCGGCGTTCGAGAAGGCCGGCGTGGTCACCGTCCCCAAGGAGACGGTGCTCACCGAGCCGATCCGTATCGCCGTGCACGGCGAGGGCGGGGTCCGCTTCGGCCACCAGGTGATCGAGCTGGGCGCCTTCGCCGAGGCCGTCGTCGTCATCGACCACACCGGTGACGCGGTGCTCGCCGCCAACGTCGACTACATCCTGGGCGACGGCGCCAAGCTGACCGTCGTCTCCGTCCAGGACTGGGACGACAAGGCCGTGCACGTGGCCCAGCACAACGCGCTGATCGGCCGGGACGCCACCTTCAAGTCGTTCGTGGTCACCTTCGGCGGCGACCTCGTCCGTCTGCACCCGCGCGTCGCCTACGCCGGCCCCGGCGGTGAGGCCGAGCTGTTCGGCCTGTACTTCACCGACGCCGGCCAGCACCAGGAGCACCGCCTCCTCGTCGACCACAACACCCCGCACTGCAAGTCGAACGTCGCCTACAAGGGCGCGCTCCAGGGCGAGGGCGCCCACGCGGTGTGGATCGGTGACGTGCTCATCGAGGCCAAGGCCGAGGGCACGGACACCTACGAGATGAACCGCAACCTCGTCCTCACCGACGGCGCGCGGGTCGACTCGGTGCCGAACCTGGAGATCGAGACCGGCGAGATCGTCGGCGCCGGTCACGCCTCGGCGACCGGCCGCTTCGACGACGAGCAGCTCTTCTACCTGATGGCCCGTGGCATCCCGGCCGACGAGGCCCGGCGCCTGGTGGTCCGTGGCTTCTTCGCCGAGCTGGTCCAGCAGATCGGTGTCGACGACATCGAGGAGCGCCTTCTCACGAAGATCGACGAGGAGCTGGAGGCCACCGTCTGATGGCCTTCCTACGCGCCTGCGGGCTGAGCGAGCTGGAGGAGAACACCCCGAAGCGGGTGGAACTCGACGGCACGCCGGTCTCGGTCGTACAGACCGAGGGAGAGGTGTTCGCCATCCACGACATCTGCTCCCACGCCAACGTCTCGCTCTCCGAGGGCGAGGTGGAGGACTGCCAGATCGAGTGCTGGCTGCACGGCTCCAGCTTCGACCTGCGCACCGGCAAACCGTCCGGCCTTCCCGCGACGCGCCCCGTCCCCGTATACCCCGTAAAGATCGAAGGGGACGATGTGCTCGTCTCCCTTTCCCAGGAGTCCTGAGGCACCCATGGCAACGCTTGAAATCCGAGACCTGCACGTCACCGTCGAGGTCGAGAACGGCACGAAGGAAATCCTCAAGGGTGTCGACCTCACCGTGAAGCAGGGCGAGACGCACGCCATCATGGGCCCCAACGGCTCCGGCAAGTCGACGCTCGCCTACTCCCTCGCGGGTCACCCGAAGTACACCATCACCGGCGGCACCGTCACCCTCGACGGTGAGGACGTCCTGGAGATGGAGGTCGACGAGCGCGCCCGCGCCGGCCTGTTCCTCGCGATGCAGTACCCGGTCGAGGTCCCGGGTGTGTCCGTGTCGAACTTCCTCCGTACCTCCGCCACCGCCATCCGCGGCGAGGCCCCCAAGCTGCGCACCTGGGTGAAGGAGGTCAAGGAGGCCATGGAGCGCCTCCACATGGACTCCTCCTTCGCCGAGCGCAACGTCAACGAGGGCTTCTCCGGCGGTGAGAAGAAGCGCCACGAGATCCTCCAGCTCGAACTGCTCAAGCCGAAGATCGCGATCCTCGACGAGACCGACTCCGGCCTCGACGTCGACGCCCTTCGCGTCGTCTCCGAGGGCGTGAACCGTGTCCGCGAGACCGGCGAGGTCGGCACCCTGCTGATCACGCACTACACGCGCATCCTGCGCTACATCAAGCCCGACTTCGTCCACGTCTTCTCCGGCGGCCGGATCGTCGAGTCCGGCGGCGCCGAGCTGGCCGACAAGCTGGAGAACGAGGGCTACGAGGCATACACGAAGGGTGGCGTATCCGCGTGACACAGCTGCCGGGCCTCCTCGACACCGAGGCGATCCGCAAGGACTTCCCGATCCTGGACCGCCTGGTCCACGACGACCGGAAGCTCGTCTACCTGGACAACGCGGCGACCTCGCAGAAGCCGCGCCAGGTACTGGACGCCCTGAGCGAGTACTACGAGCGCTACAACGCCAACGTCCACCGCGGTGTGCATGTGCTCGCCGAGGAGGCCACGGCGCTGTACGAGGGCGCGCGCGACAAGGTCGCCGAGTTCATCAACGCGCCCTCGCGCAACGAGGTGATCTTCACCAAGAACGCCTCCGAGTCGCTCAACCTCGTGGCGAACATGCTGGGCTGGGCCGACGAGCCCTACCGCGTGGACTCCGAGACCGAGATCGTCATCACGGAGATGGAGCACCACTCCAACATCGTGCCGTGGCAGCTGCTGGCGCAGCGCACGGGCGCGAAGCTGAAGTGGTTCGGGCTGACCGACGACGGCCGCCTCGACCTGTCCAACATCGACGAGATCATCACCGAGAAGACGAAGATCGTCTCCTTCGTGCTGGTCTCCAACATCCTGGGCACGGTCAACCCGGTCGAGGCGATCGTCCGCCGCGCGCAGGAAGTCGGCGCGCTGGTCTGCATCGACGCCTCCCAGGCCGCCCCGCACATGCCGGTGGACGTGCAGGCGCTCCAGGCCGACTTCGTGGCTTTCACCGGCCACAAGATGTGCGGCCCGACGGGCATCGGCGTCCTGTGGGGACGGCAGGAGCTCCTGGAGGACCTGCCCCCGTTCCTCGGCGGCGGCGAGATGATCGAGACCGTGTCGATGCACTCGTCGACGTACGCCCCGGCGCCGCACAAGTTCGAGGCGGGTACCCCCCCGGTCGCGCAGGCGGTCGGTCTGGGCGCGGCCATCGACTATCTCCAGGCGATCGGCATGGACAAGATCCTTGCCCACGAGCACGCGCTGACCGAGTACGCGGTCCAGCGCCTGACTCAGGTGCCGGACCTCAGGATCATCGGCCCGACCACGGCCGAGGACCGGGGCGCGGCGATCTCCTTCACGCTCGGTGACATCCACCCGCACGACGTGGGCCAGGTCCTCGACGAGCAGGGCATCGCGGTCCGGGTCGGCCACCACTGCGCGCGGCCGGTCTGCCTGCGGTACGGAATTCCCGCGACCACGCGAGCGTCGTTCTATCTGTACTCCACTCCCGCCGAGATCGACGCACTGATCGAAGGGCTGGAGCACGTACGGAACTTCTTCGGCTGACGGGAACGGGCTATCGCATGAAGCTGGACTCGATGTACCAGGAAGTCATCCTGGACCACTACAAGCACCCGCACGGGCGTGGTCTCAGGGATGGCGACGCCGAGGTGCACCACGTGAACCCGACGTGCGGCGACGAGATCACCCTCCGCGTGAAGTACGACGGCACGAGGATCGAGGACGTCTCCTACGAGGGCCAGGGCTGCTCGATCAGCCAGGCCAGCGCGTCCGTCCTGAACGATCTGCTGGTGGGCAAGGACCTGGCGGACGCGCGGCGGATCCAGGAGACCTTCCTGGAGCTGATGCAGTCGAAGGGCAGGATCGAGCCCGACGACGCGATGGAGGAGGTGCTGGAGGACGCGGTCGCGTTCGCCGGTGTCTCCAAGTACCCGGCCCGGGTCAAGTGCGCCCTCCTCAGCTGGATGGCATGGAAGGACGCGACGGCCCAGGCGCTGGACGCCGGAGCCGACGCCGAAAGGAAGACGGCATGAGCGAGACCGTTGAGATGAAGCCGGCCTCGGAGGAAGAGATCCGCGAGGCGCTGTACGACGTCGTCGACCCCGAGCTGGGCATCGACGTCGTCAACCTCGGCCTGATCTACGGCATCCACGTCGACGACGCGAACATCGCGACCCTCGACATGACCCTGACCTCGGCGGCCTGCCCGCTGACGGACGTCATCGAGGACCAGGCCAAGTCCGCCACGGACGGCCTCGTCAGCGAACTCCGCATCAACTGGGTGTGGATGCCGCCGTGGGGGCCGGACAAGATCACGGACGACGGGCGCGAGCAGCTTCGGGCGCTCGGGTTCAACGTCTGAGCAGCCGAGCGACCCCGTCGAGGCCCCCGGAGAAGTTCCGGGGGCCTCGCTCCGTTCAGCGGTGCAGCGCACGGACGAACGTCCGAAAGGCGCTGAGCCGCTGATTCCCGTGCAGGCCGCGGAGCGCGGCGAGGAAGGCCACGAGCAGGGAGATCACGCAGACCAGGGGGAGGAGCAGCAGGAGGAGCACCTCGGGCAGGGACACGGTGAGCCTTTCGACGGAACCGGATGTGCGGACCGGGTGATCGAATCTCCACCAGGTGCCGTCCCGCCTGTGACAACCGCGCTTGGACTACGGTCCTCGCAGGTCACGAAGGGTGGACGGGATATCCGGACCGGTCCGGTTCAGTACCGGAAATCCCGGTCGGGATCGCGGGCGTCCTGACTCCGGAACGGTTTGAACCAGTCATCGGGATGGAGGTTCGCCATGTCCATGTGCTGGTTCACGGTGTTCTCAGGGTCCTCGATCCCCTCCATCCACGGCTCGTACAGCATCAGCACGTCGTGGTCCTCGAACAGAAGGTCCTTGCAGGCGAACCAGTCGTAGTCGTCGGGTTGTTCGGGGACCCCTTCGGTGAACTCCTCGGCCAGGTCGGGGCTGTCCTCTGTGATCGCCGCAGCGTGTTCCAGCGCGAGATGCAGGGCCATCTCCTCACCCGTGCTGCGCGGACGGGGCTGATGCCCCTCCTTGATGTCCTTGGCGAGGTCATCGAAAGCCTGGATCATCTGTTGCCGCCAGACCAGGCTCTGGTTCCAGGTCTGCGCCGGCAGAACGTCGAAGCAGCCGATGGCCCAGTCCGAGGTCGTGATCGGTCGGTCCTGGAGCTCCTTCAATCCCTCGGCAGCCATGTCCGCCTCGATTTCCAAGGCCGCCTCAAGAACGCGAAGCGTGCGTGGGCTCGGCTGCCAAGGGGGCTCGTCCCACTCGTCCTCTTCGTCGAAGGGGACGTCGTACTGCCGGGCATAGGCGAGAACGGGCTTGTTGAAGTAGGCGGCGGACGCGGGGTCACCCAGCTTGGCGGCACGTCGGTAGCACTTGTGAGCCTTCCCGTACTTGCCACGCCGTTGATAGAGATTTCCGAGGACCCGCAAGGACATCAGGTCGCCACTGTCGAAGGCACGCTGATACCACTCCCTGGCGCTCCTGGCCGCCCCGTTCCACTTCCCTTCCCGTTCGGCCTCGTCGAAGAGCTTCTGCAGGGACTCACCGATCCGACGACTGCGCTCCTCGGGGTCCTCGTCCACCGGATGGATTCGACCGCGCCATTCATTGAGGAATCCGAGGGCACGCATGGCCACGCAATCCCCTGCCTCTGCGGCAATGAGGTAGAGCTTCTCCGCCTCCTCGTAATCCTCCCGTGCGAGGAACACCTGGGCCAGGTTGGTGGTGCACTCGCGGTGGCCTCTTCGTGCCCCCTCCAAATAGAGCCGTTCCGCTTCCTCGTACTCGTTTCGCTGGTAGGCGAGGAGACCGAAGCGGAAGTAGGCGTCCGGGACCTCCGCGTCGAGCGCGATGCGCCACAGCCTTTCGGCTTCCTCGTACTCGGCGCGGTCCTCATGAACATTGGCCAGCCTGGCCGCGGCGTCGGGCAACCCTGCGTCGAAGGCCCGGCGCCACCACTTTTCCGCCTTCTTCCGCTGCCCTTTGCGGTGGGACCGAACTCCCAGGTTGAGCATGCCTCGGGCGTTGCCCGCCTTTGCCAGCCGACGCCACCAGGTTTCTGCTTCTGCCTCCCTGTTCTGGTCCAGGAAGATGGAGCCGACGTACAGCATGGAGTCCACGTGACCCGTTTCGGCGGACGGCAGGAAGGCGCGCAACGCCAGATCGATCCGCTCGGCCCGGTAACAGGAGACACCCACGCCGTAGCGCTCCTGGACAGACCTCGCGTGCTCCACGGCGGCCTCGCGGACGGCATCGGGAACGGGAGGCGCGTCGGGCAACTGGGACAGAGTGTCGACCAGGTAGTCGAAGGGCCGCCACAGGTCCTGTCCGGCGGGCATCAGAAGTCGGCTCGCCCCGAGAGGGTCCTGGCAGGCCCATGCCATAGCCTCTTCCAGAGGCTCCGGCGAGAGCATGGCGCTTTCCTCGTCTGCGAGATAGCCGGAATGCAGCGAGGTGATCAGCTCGGTGGATACCGGGACGAGCCCGCAGCGGGCCAAGTCGACGGCCGTTGACACCAGGGCGTGTCCACGCGGATTTCCGCCCAGATAGCGGGCGTTGTGCCAGCGGTCCCACAGAGGTGGGCCCGCGGAGACGTATTCGGCGATGCCGTATCGCTTGTGGTGGCGCAGCGCTTCGAGGAGCCGCGGATCGGTCTGAGTCTCGGTGCGGGCGAGTTCGGCGTCGCTCCATCTGCGTCGCAGGTCGATGATGTGCGCGGCCTTGAGTACCGGGTCGCTGAGATCGATCCGGGAATAGGCGTCGTCCCCCTTCGCTGTTCCAGTCAGCTGAGGCGTGCGACGGTCGTACTCCGACAGCCGCATGGTGGCGAGGAGGACGGCTCGCAGACGGACCAGCTCACGCAGGACGACCTGATCGAGCAGGGACGGGCCCAGGTAGTGCTCAAGGTCGTCCAGCCACACCACGTACTGATGACCTCGGCGGTACAGGGCGCGGGCTTCTTCGACGCAGGCGTCCAGCGACATGCCGCGCCCGGGGATCAGCAACCGCCGGTCGGACAGCGCACGGGACATCGCTTCGAACGCCGCACGGGACTTGCCTGCGGTCGAATCCCCTCTGATCAGGACCAGACCGCCGCCGACCGTTGCCACTTCGAGGGCCGTATCGATCTCGTGGTCGGCGTCTCTTTCGACATAGGGCGGCACGGGACCGTGCTCTGCCGACTTACGTGCCTGGCGTACGCCCAGCAGGACGGGATCGGCGTCACGCACGAGGGTGTGTGAGGGGTTGGGCTGGGCCGATGATGAGGGCATGGACAGCTCTGCCGTTGTGCCTCTGTAGAGACCCTGCCATCTCTTTTGGTTCCAAGAGAGGCCGGACAGCTGACTGACGATGATGAGGAGGCTTTCCAGCGCCGTCCAACTCTGCGGCCGACTCTGCCCGGTCTGCCAGCTGCTCAGCGTCGTCCGAGTCAGGCGTATGCGCCGAGACTTCCGCGAGGCTTCGTCGATACGGTCGAGCGTGAGTCCGGAGTCAGAAATGTGGCTCCGCACTGCCGCACCGAACTCTGGGTACTTCGGTTCCCTCGCCATATGCCCCCCGACAGCTTCAGTCCAATCCTGCCACCAGCTGGAACGACGAGTCCGACAGGAACTGCGAGCTGTACTCGAAGCGTTCCAGACGGACCACGAAGTTCTTGTGGCGCAGGAAGTAGCCGGGGTAGTTCGCCGACTCCAGCATCGTCGCGCTGGTGTAGGCGGCTTCCCGGGGGCAGAACGTGGCGTCCTGCCTGAACAGCGACGAGCCGTCGTTGCGGTCGGCCCGCAGGACGAAGCTGCGGTGGCGCAGGTACTTTCCGTCATGGGTGGCGAAGGAGTAACAGGAGGCGTTCGCCAGGCCCTTGACCTGCTTGAAGGTGGCGTCCTCGCGGGACTCCGAGCCGCTGACCGGGTCCAGTCCCACATAGCCGTCGTCCACGTGCCAGAAGCGGTCGGGGAAGTTGACCGAGCGCACCGAACGGTAGGTCACGGAGGGCTTCGGCTTCGACGAACTGCCCTTCGAGGCGGTGGGCTTGGGCTTGGGCGGCTTCGGAGTCTCCGAGACCGCGACGGTGGGGCCGGTGCCCTGCTGCCGGGGGCCCCGGGGAGAGGGGGACACCGACGAGAGGCCGCTGTCGCCCTGCGGCGCGGTGGTCGTCGCGGGCTGCGAGGAGAAGGAGATCAGACCTCCCTCGTCCCGCGCGGTTTTTGACGAGTCGTCACCTTCCTTGTCGGTGGCGGCTATCGCCGCGACGCAGGCGACGATCGTGGCCACCGCCAGCGCCCCGGCGAGATAGAGACGCCTGGTGCCGGGTGTACGGGAGGTGTCCAACGTCCAGCCGTTCTCCCAGGGGCGGTCCTGGGGCGGCCGGGACTTGTCTTCGGGCATGCGCTGTTCCTCCGGCGCGGCGCGAGGCGACGTGCGGCTGCTGTGGTGACGCGGTGTGTGAAAGGTGAAACACAAGTGGTTCCGGGGGAACACTAGTGGTTGCCAGCGGTCCCGAGCAGCCCTTTGAACCGGCTGGTTTCCACATTCCGCGCTCAGCGGGCTCTCAGGCGCGCCTCGTCGGGGCGACGGGAGGGGTGTTGTGATCACCTCTGCACCCGCTTGTCCGGTACGGCCCCTCGCCCCGTCGTTATGTACGCTCGTACACATGGGATACCTGCTGCTCGCCGGAGCCATCGCCGCCGAGGTCGGAGCGACCACGGCCATGAAGTACACCGAGGGCTTCAGCCGGCTCGGGCCCTCGCTGCTGACCGTCCTCGGGTACGTCCTCTCCTTCGCGCTGCTCGCCCAGACGCTGAAGTCGGTGTCGGTCGGCACCGCCTACGCGATCTGGGCCGGAGTGGGCACCGCGGCCATCGTCACCATCGGGATGGTCTTCCTCGGTGAGGCGTTGACACCCGCCAAGGCCGCCGGGATCGCGCTGATCATCGTGGGCGTCGTGGTCCTGAACCTGGGCGGGGCACACTGATGCCCCGGCGGCACGACCCCGAGCGCCGGCAGCGGATCATCGACGCGGCCATCCGGGTGGTGGGGCGGAAGGGGCTCGCGGGGCTCAGTCACCGCAGCGCCGCCGCCGAGGCCGACGTACCGCTCGGATCGACGACGTACCACTTCAAGAGCCTCGACGAGCTGATGGTCGCCGCGCTGTGCCAGGCCAGCGAGGGCTTCGCCAAGGCGGTCGCCGCGCACGGCGCCCTGGACGACCCCGGCGGTGACCTGCCCGCCGGCCTCGCCCGCGTCCTCGGCGACTGGCTCGGCGGCGACCGCACCGGCGTCGAGCTGGAGTACGAGCTCTACCTCGCCGCTCTGCGCCGCCCCGCCCTGCGCCCCGTCGCCGCCGAATGGGCCGACGACCTCGCCGAACGCCTCGCCCACCGCACGGACCCGGTCACGGCACGGGCACTGGTCGCGCTGATGGACGGGATCTGCCTCCAGGTGCTGCTGACGGGGGCGCCGTACGACGAGGGGTATGCGCGAGAGGTTTTCGGGCGGGTGATCCCGGCGGGGCGCAGGTGAGGTGCTGAGGTTTTCGCGCAGTCCGTGAACTCTCCGCCGTCCAGCGGGCAACAGGGGGTGTCACGCACACACCGACGAACCAGGGGGAGCCTTGTGAGTGGACCACCGCCGTCCACGGCACGGACGGAGGACGACGCGGAGGTCGTCGCCCGGTCGCTGGAGCAGCCGGAGCTGTTCGCCCGGCTCTACGACCGCTACGCGCCGGACATCCACCGGTACGCCGCCCGCCGGCTCGGCGACGGCGCCGCCGACGACATCACGTCGGACACCTTCCTCGTCGCGTTCCGCATCCGCTCCCGCTACGACCTCGCCCGCCCCAACGCCCGTCCCTGGCTGTACGGCATCGCGGGCAACCTCATCGGCAAGCAGCGCCGTTCCGAGGTGCGGGCACTCAAGGCGCTGGCCCGCACCGGACAGGACCCGCTCGCCACGTCCTGGAGCGAGTCCTGGGTCGAGGACACGGACAGCAGGATCGCCGCGCAGGGGCCGCTCGCCGGCGCCCTCGCCGCGCTGTCGGCCGGAGACCGGCACGTGCTGCTGCTCGTCGCCTGGGCCGATCTCAGTTACCAGGAGGTCGCCGAGGCCCTGGACATCCCGGTCGGCACCGTGCGCTCCCGGCTCAACCGGGCGCGCCGCAAGGTTCGTACGGCGCTGGGCGCCGATCCCGCATTCGTGAGCGACGCGGCGGAGGTGGCGTAGCGATGGACGAGATGACCGAGGTACGCGGACTGCGCGCCGGGGCGCCGGTGCCCGACCGCGCGCGGCTCGCGCCGGGACGGGCACGGCTGCTGGAGGCGGCACGGGCCGGAGAACGACGGCGGGCGCCGTGGCGGCGCCGGGAGTTCGTGATCGTCGCCGTCGTGGCCGCGGTGACCGCCGTCGCCGTGACCGCGGCCCTGCTGGTGGGCGGGGGCGGCGGGCGGAAGGTGCAGCCCGCCGTCACTCCCAGGGTGTCCCTGAAGGGCGTGAGCGCGGCCGACCTCCTGCGGCGGGCCGCCGACGTGGTCGCCGCGGAGCCGGACGGTCCGGTGCCGACGGCCCAGCAGTGGATCTACACCAAGCAGGCGCAGGAGCCGTACGACGAGCAGGCGCGGCACGCCGAGGGCGCGAGGAAGCTGCTGGCGGGCCCGCAGGAGAGCTGGATCCGCTACGACGGCACCGCGATGGCCACGATGGAGCTGGACCGCACGGGCGAGAAGCTCGAACTCACCACCAGGACGATGCACCTGGAGAACGGCGGGGAGGGGGACGACCGGTCGGCGCGCGAGCTGTACCGGGTGCTGGCCGCGCTGCCCGCCGACGGCGCCGCGACCTTGGAGGTGCTGCGCGAGAAGAACGCCATCGCCGATCCCAAGGGGGTGTCCCAGGCGGAGGACGACTACACCGAGATCAGTGTCCTGCTCGGCGCCGACGTGCTGCCGTCCAAGGGGCTGGCCTCGCTCTACCGGGCGCTGGCGACCCTGCCGGGCGGGACGGTCGTCGACCACCTGGTCGAGACCGCTTCCGGGCGCCGGGTGATCGCCCTGGAACACCACGCGCGGCCCGCCGACCCCGAGAGCGGGGCGACGATGCGGGACCAGTGGCTGATCGATCCGCAGACCTACCGGATCGTCGGCATGCGCCTGGTCGTCGGCGAGAAGGTGGTCGGCGGCAACTCGCTCCTCGCGAGGGCCGTGGTCGACAAGGCGGGGGAACGCGGCTGACCCGCCCCCGGACCGGGCGGCCCGCACCACGGGGGAGTGCGGGCCGCCCACCACCCGAGACGCCCCGCGCACGGGTTCGCGTCCCGCGCCCTGCGCCGGTTAGGTTTCCCTCATGACCGACACGACTGCTCCGCGCACCACCGGCGCCATCGCCGCAGGCCTCGCCACCGTCGCCGCCGACGGCACCGTTCTCGACACCTGGTTCCCCGCTCCCGAGCTCTCCGCCGAACCCGGCCCGGCCGGCACCGAGCGGCTCTCGGCCGAGCGGGCCGTGGAACTGCTCGGCGAAGGCGCCGCCAAGGCGATCGGCCCGGACGCCCGCCGTGGCGTCGAGGTGATCGCGGTCCGCACGGTCATCGCCTCCCTCGACGACAAGCCGCTCGACACGCACGACACCTACCTGCGGCTGCACCTGCTCTCGCACCGTCTGGTCCAGCCGCACGGCCAGAGCCTGGACGGCATCTTCGGCTTCCTGCCCAACGTCGCCTGGACCTCGCTCGGCCCGGTCGCCGTCGACGACATCGAGAAGGTGCGCCTCAACGCCCGCGCCGAGGGCCTGCACCTCGCCGTGACGAGCGTGGACAAGTTCCCGCGCATGACGGACTACGTGGTCCCCAAGGGCGTCCGCATCGCCGACGCCGACCGGGTCCGCCTCGGCGCCCACCTCGCCGCGGGCACCACCGTGATGCACGAGGGCTTCGTCAACTTCAACGCGGGCACCCTCGGCACCTCGATGGTCGAGGGCCGCATCTCCGCCGGTGTCGTGGTCGGCGACGGCTCGGACATCGGCGGCGGCGCCTCCACCATGGGCACGCTCTCCGGCGGCGGCAACGTCCGGATCACCATCGGCGAGCGCTGCCTGATCGGCGCCGAGGCGGGCGTCGGCATCGCGCTCGGCGACGAGTGCGTGGTCGAGGCCGGTCTCTACGTCACCGCGGGCACCCGGGTCACCATGCCCGACGGCCAGATCGTCAAGGCCCGCGAGCTGAACGGCGCCTCGAACATCCTCTACCGCCGCAACTCGGTCACCGGCACCGTCGAGGCCCGCCCGAACAACGCGGTCTGGGGCGGCCTCAACGACGTCCTGCACAGCCACAACTGACCCGCGACCGCGTGGCGAAGTCGCCGTAGAGGAATCGCATCCTCTACGGCGACTTTTTTCGTGGCGATGGCATAGCGGCGGGCCACCGTACGCGTCACAAGGGTCGGAGGGGTGGCGCACAGGCGTCGCCGGGGAAGAGAAGGTGACGATGAATGCCGAAGGGCTGGAGAGTTTCCGGGACTTCGTGGACAGCAGGTCGTCCGCCCTGCTGAAGACCGCAGTGCTGCTGTGCGGGGGAGACCAGCACGCCGGTGAGGACCTGTTGCAGAACGCCCTGGTCAAGACGGCCGGGCGGTGGCAGAAGATCGACGAACCCGAGGCCTACGTACGGCAGGTCCTCTACCGCCAGCAGGTCAGCCGCTGGCGGCTCAAGTGGCCGCGGCGGGAGATCAGTGTCGCCGAGCCGCCCGAACCACCGGCCGGCGGCGAGCCCGGCGCCGACACCACCGCCGCGGCCGAACTGCGCCTGGTGATGCGCCAGGCCCTGTCCCGGCTCACCGCACGCCAGCGTTCCGTGCTGGTGCTGCGGTACTTCGAGGACCTGCCCGAGGTCGACGTGGCCCGGCTGCTGGGCTGTTCGGTCGGCACCGTGCGGTCCACCACGCATCGTTCGCTGGCCCGGCTGCGCCGGCTCGCTCCCGAACTGGCCGCCCTCGGCCTCGCGGAGGCGGAACGTTTCGACGCCCATGACTGCTCGCCCGTGGAGGTGCGTCCGTGAACGTCGACGACATCGTGCGCGACGCCCTGCGCGAGCAGGCCGCCGAACAGCCCCCGGCGGCAGCGGGGTTCGCCGACCGGGTGCTCGCCGTCCGGCGCCGCCGCCGTACCCGCAGGATCACGGCCGCCGCCGTGTCCGTGGTCGCCGTGGTCGCCGTCGGGGTGGCGGTGCCGCTGCTGGACTCCGGCAAGGAGGACGTACGGCCCTCGGGCGGCATCGTGACTCCGAAGAAGGTCGAGTCCCGTCCCGACCAGTCGCCGCCGCGCGACAGGATCTCCGTCGGGGGCACGACCCTGGCCGGGTACTCCGTCCCGAAGAAGGTCAAGAAGAGTGCGAACAGCGCTGCCTACGAGCGCACCTACTACCTGCTGAATCCGAAGACCGGCAGGTACGCCAAGGCCGCCGACTGGTCCTGGGTCGCCGTTGCCCCGGGTGGGAAGACCGCCGCCGTCCTAGAGCGCGATCTGCCGGCCTCGCGGATCGGCCTGCTCGACCTGACCACCGGCAAGGTCGAGCGGTGGATCGACGTCGACCACGGCGTCGGCGGGCTCACCTTCTCCCGCGACGGCCGCAAGCTGGTCGCGACGACGTACAGCGCGAACCCCGACCGGCTGATCAAGGCGCAGGGCAGCGCCGAGTGGATCCAGCCGTGGACGTCGAGCCGCACCGGCTTCTATGTCCTCGACGTGGCCTCGGGGGACGGCACCTGGACCGAGATCAAGCTCGCGGGCGACTCGGACGACCCCCTGCGTGGCACCATGCTCAACAGCCGCCAGGACTTCGCCCTCACCGACGACGGCCGCCACGTCTGGGAGGGCCGCCCCACGGAGCCCGGCTACGTGTTCTACGACCTCACCGGCAAGGAGGTCCCCGTGCCGGCGGGCTACACGTACCTGGACTGGTCCGTGGACGCGGGCAGGTCGCCCGACGGCAAGCTCGTCGCGGGCGGGTTCGCGGGCACGAAGTGGAAGACGTCCTCGTACGTCTTCGACGCCCGGACCGGCAAGAAGGCCGAGGTGCGCGGACAGCAGCTGATCGCCTGGGTGGGCAACAAGCAGCTCATCGCATGGGACATGGGCGAGAACGACAAGAACGAGCACCACAACCGGCTCGTGCTCGTCACCCTCGGCAGCGACAAGGAGATCCCGCTCACCGGCTTCCGGGAAGGCGGCACACCGGACGGCGACGGGCGCTGGGAGCCGCTCTTCGCCCAGCCCTGATCAGGCGGCCACAAGGCGTTCGTACTCCGCCAGCAGCCCGTCGGCCGCCTCCCGGCCGGCGGGCCGCAGCGGGGCGCGGACCGGGCCCGCCGGCAGACCGAGCGCGTGGAGGAGGGCCTTGGCAGTGACCGTGCCGGGCAGGCCCGCCGACATCATCGCCTCGATCAACGGCGTGGCCCGTTGTTGGAGGCGGGCGGACACGGGGGTGTCGCCCGCCTCGAACGTGTCCAGGATGGCGCGGAGTTGGGCAGGGATTACGTTGGCCACCGTGCTGACGTAGCCCGCTCCGCCGACCGCGTACAGGGCGAGGATGTGCTCGTCGCAGCCCGCGTAGTACGCCAACTCCGTGCGGTGCAGGACCTTCTGGGCGCCGAGGAGGTCGTAGGAGCAGTCCTTGACCGCGACGATCCGGGGGTGCTCGGCGAGCCGGATCATCGTCTCCGGTTCGATGCGGGTGCCGGTGCGGCCCGGGATGTCGTAGAGCATGACGGGCAGTGCCGAGGCGTCCGCGATCGCACGGAAGTGTGCCTCCAGCGCGTCCTGCGGTGGCCGGCTGTAGTAGGGGCTTACCACCAACACCCCGTCAGCGCCCGCCTTTTCGGCGCCGAGGGCCAGCTCCACGGTGTGCCGGGTGTCGAAGGTGCCCACCCCCGCCACGACCGTGGCCCGCGCGCCCACCGCCTCCCGCACCGCCCTCACGAGCGCGGACTTCTCCGCGTCCGTCGTGGTCGGCGACTCGCCCGTGGTGCCGGACAGGACGAGGCCGTCGCAGCCGTGCGAGACCAGGTGCGCGGCCAGGCGCTGGGCGCCGTCGAGATCGAGCGCGCCCTCCGCGGTGAAGGGGGTGACCATGGCACACAGGGCGCGGCCGAAGGGAGGAGGCGTGGTCGTCATGGGGGTAGTCTCGGCCCGCCGACAGTGAAGCTCCACTTAATTCTTCTACGGTATATCGGTAAGCTATGCTGCGAAGATGCTGCGAAAAGGCCCTATGTCCAAATCGGGCCCGCATGGGTCACCATGGTCAGGACGGTGCACGACCAATGGTCCTGGAGGCGTCATGAAGCTCGGCAAGGCACTCGCCACCGGAGTCGCGGAAGAGCGGCCGGAGATCCACGAGGAAGAGCTCGAACTTCCGGAGGAGATCAAAGAGCTGAAGGTGCCCGAAGAGGTTCCGGCAGCCCGATGAGACTGCGGCTTCCGGAGGAACGCCCGACGGAGCCGCCGACCGGATACAAGATCGCCCACCCGGTGCTGTCCCAGGACGGCACCCGGGCCGGGTTCACCGGTGTGTCGCTCGGCGGCGCGCTGCCGTACGGCGTCCTGGCCGACGCGTCCTGCGTCTACGGCCTGCGGCACCGGGCACCGAACCGCCGCTGCGACTGCGGCTTCCACTGCGTGCACGACCGCGCCGCGGCCGAGGCACTGCTGTGCACGGCCGAGCACCGCACGGCCGTCCTCCTCGACGTCACGGTCCTCGGCCGCTACCTCCGCTTCGAGCTCGGCTTCCGCTACGCCCGCCAGCGGGTGCACACCGCCACCGTCGGAGCGTGTGCCTGCGGCACGGTCGCGGCGGCGCTCGCCGACGCCGGCTGGGGCCGGCCAGGCTGGCGGGCCCTGGCCCCCTCCTGCGCGGGCTGCCTGCGCGGACGTACGGCCGTCTCGCTCGCCGGGTTCGCCCGGCTGGCCGGGGAGGGGCTGCGGGTGGTGGCACGGCCGGTCGCCGTACCCGCGCCAGGTGATCCCGTCCTGCCCGGCGAGCTCGGGGTGCCCGAACTCGCCGCCGAGGCGGCCCTGTTGCAGGCCCGACTCGACTGGTTCCAGAGCCAGTTGGCCCGGCTCGGACAGGGCGGCCCGGACGGCGGTCCGCAAGTGGGGTAGCCGGGGGCCGGGCCGGGTACCCGGGTGTTCCGACCGAGAGGAGGCGGAACACCGTGACCGGAACCACGGCCCCCAGGCCGGTGCACGACGAACATCACTCGGTGGGCGAACTCGTCGGACAGGCCACCGAACAGGTCTCCAGGCTGATGCGGCAGGAAGTCGCCCTCGCGAAGGAGGAGCTCGCCGAGAAGGGCCGGCGGGCCGGGAAGGGCGGCGGGCTGCTCGGTGCCGCCGGCGCCTTCGCCTACGCGGGACTGCTCGCCTTGGCCGGAACGGCCACCGCCGCACTCTCCCTGGTGCTGTCGGTGTGGGCCTCGGCACTGATCGTGACGGCTGTGCTGTTCGTGATCGCGGGAGTGCTCGCCGCTCTCGGCCGCGCCCAGCTGCGCCGTGCCACACCCCCGACGCCCGAGGAGGCACTCGGCAGCGTCAAGGCGGACGTCGAGGAGATCAAGGAAAGGGCGCACCGATGACGGACGGGACGGGTAACGAGCCCCCGATGACGGGGGCCAAGGGACCCGATGAACTGCGGCGGCAGATCGAGCGCACCCGCAGCGAACTCGGCGACACAGTGGAGGAGTTGGCAGGCAAGATGGACGTCAAGGGCCGTGCGAGGGCCCGTGCGGCAGATCTCAGGGACAAGGCGGGCGCCATGACCGTGCAGCTGCGCAGCAGCGCCGCGCAGGCCGGTCACACCGTGCACGACAAGGCCACCCACGCCGGCCACAAGGTCCAGGACCGGACGCAGCGGGCGGGCGAGATCACCCAGGGCAAGGCCGCGCAGACGAGCACCGCGCTGGAGCGGAGGGCGCAGCACAGCGTGCCCCAGCCGGTCCGGCCGCTGGTCATGGCGGCGATACGGCATCCGCGACCGGTGCTGGTCGTCGGTGCGGCCCTGGCCGCCGTCGTCGTCGTGTCGTGGCGGTACCCGAAGAAGTAGGCCGCGGCAGACCGAAGGCCCGATGTGGGCGGCACCCGGAACCACCGGGTGCCGCCCACATCCGTGCGTGCGGTCGGCCGCCGCCGGGATGCGTCACTTCCCCCGTGACACCCGCGCCCGCAACCTCGGCGGCCACTTCCGGGTGTCCCGGGGCTCCACGTACGGCTCCTCCGCCGACTCGGCCGCGCCGGAGGCGATCGCCCGCTCCCGGGCCAGCTCCGCGTCGAACTCCAGGCCCAGCAGGATCGCCAGGTTCGTCAGCCAGAGCCACACCAGGAAGACGATGGCACCGGCGAGGGTGCCGTACGTCTTGTTGTACGAACCGAAGTTGGCGGCGTAGACGGCGAACCCCGCGGAGGCGGCGACCCAGACCAGGGTGGCTACGACACTGCCCGGCGAGATCCAACGGAAGCCGCGGCCACGGACGTTGGGGGCGGCCCAGTACAGCAGCCCGATCATCACGACGACCAGGAGCAGCAGCACCGGCCACTTGGTCACGCCCCAGAGCGCGATCGCCGCGTCGCCGAACCCCACCGCCCGGCCCGCCCGTTCGGCCAGCGGACCGGTGAACACCACGATCAGCGCGCTCACCGCCAGCATCAGCATCAACGTCACGGTCAGCGCCAGCCGCAGCGGCGTCAGCTTCCACACCGGGCGCCCTTCGGGAAGGTCGTACACCGCGTTGGACGCACGGATGAAGGCGGCGACGTACCCGGAGGCGGACCACAGCGCGGCGAGCAGGCCGAGGATCGCGAGGACGCTGCCCGTGCCGCCGCTGTCGCCGAGCTGGACCACCGCGTCGCGCAGGATGTCCCGGGCCGGCCCCGGCGCGAGGTCCCCGATGTTCCCCAGGATCTTGTCCGTGGCGCGCTGCCCCACCACGCCCAGCAGGGAGACCATCACCAGCAGGGCGGGAAACAGCGACAGGACGCCGTAGTACGTCAACGCCGCCGCGCGGTCGGCGAGTTCGTCGTCCAGCAACTCCTTCGCCGTGCGCCGCAGCACCGCGCGCCAGGCTCGCGCGGGCAACTTGGAGGGGCTGTCGGGCTGGTCGTCGGCCTGCGAGTCCATGCCGAGGCGGGTCTCCCGAAACCACCGCTCGAACCGCCGACTTGACCTGAATCGTGGTTGAGGTCGGAGGGTGGTTGACGAGCCCATCGTTCAGCGATCCGAGGAGGCCTCGTATGACCCGCCGTACCGACATCCATCCCGAGCCCGCCCGAGCCGAGGTGGGCGCGTCGCTCTTCAGTACCTGGCGGGTGGGCAACCCGCTCCGGCAGCGGCAGACCGTCGACGCCATCGCCGACGCCTGGGAACGCCGGCCGTGGCCCGCCGACGGACTGCTCGGCTACCACGTCTACACCGGCCACGACACCGCCACCCTCCTGCACTACTCGCAGTGGGCCGACGAGCAGGCGTACGAGGCCTTCGCGCGGACCCAGCGGCTGGAGCGCGTCGACGAGATCGACACCGCCGTGCCTCACATCGAGCGGTTGGGGCTCGGCCGCTACCGGCACTACCGCAGCGTGACCCGGGACGGTGACCAGCGGGTTCCGGGCTGCATCGTGGTCGTCGACATCGAGTTCGAGGGCCCCGACCCCGACCGTCAGCGGGCCTGGGTGGACGCCGTCCTCGAAGCGCTGGAGAGCGAGCCGCACCCGCACCCCGGCGGTATCAGCACTCACTTCCACCTCAGCACCGACGGCACCCGTGTCCTCAACTACGCCGAGTGGGAGAGCGCCAAGGCCCACCTCGACGCGCTTGCCGCGCCGGGCGACGGGATCGGCTCGGCCTCGGACGAGTGGGAGCGCGTGCAGACCTGGCCGGGGCTGAAGAGCAGCGTGGTCAGCCGGTACGACCACGCCCTGGGCCTCGTCCCTGACTGAACCCGGGCCGCCTGATCCCGGCCTCCCACCGAAAACTCGAACCGTCTGGACAAAAAAAGTATTCGGTGAGACGGTGGACCCATGCTGGACGTCACCGTGATCGAGGACCCCGAGGCCGCAGTCGTCTCCCTGGACCCCATAAGGGCGAGGCTGCTGGCCGAGCTGGCGGCAGGGCCCGCGTCGGCCGCCATGCTGGCCGGCCAGGTCGGGCTGCCCCGGCAGAAGGTGAACTACCACCTCAAGGCCCTGGAGCGGCACGGCCTGGTCGAGCTGGCGGGGGAGCGCCGCAAGGGCAATGTCACCGAGCGGCTGATGCGGGCGACCGCGGCCTCGTACGTGATCTCGCCGCTCGCGCTGGCCGCCGTGCAGCCCGACCCCGACCGTTTCCGCGACCAGCTCTCCGCGCGCTGGCTGCTGGCGCTGGGGGCCCGCCTGGTGCGGGACGTCGGCCAACTGATCACCGGTGCGGCGAAGGCCCGCAAACGGCTGGCGACCTTCGCACTGGACGGTGAGGTGCGCTTCGCCTCCGCCGCCGAACGGGCCGCGTTCATCCAGGAGTTGGCCGCCGGCGTCACCGCCCTGATCCGCAAGTACGACGCCCCGGACACCGAGGGCGGCCGTGACCACCGGATCGTCGTGGCGGTCCATCCGACGCTCAAAGAGACCGAACCCACCCCCACCTGGACCGAGTTGGAGTAGCACGATGTCCAAGGAATTCGAGATCGCCCGCGAGTTCGAGGTCGACGCCACACCCGAGCAGGTGTGGGAGGCGATCACCACCGGAACCGGCGGTTATCTGTGGCCGATGGAGCCGCCCGAGCCCCGCGTCGGCGGCACCGGCCCCTTCGGGTCCAAGGTCGTCGCCTGGGACCCGCCGCACCGCTACACCAACCGCGTCGAGGACGTCGAGGGCATCTCCCAGCAGACCCTCAACCAGCTCGACTACACCGTCGAACCCCGTGACGAGGGCCGGCGCGCCTGGGTGCGCTACGTCCACAGCGGGATCTTCGTCGACGACTGGGACAACCAGTACGACGGCGCCGCCAGGCACACCGACTTCTATCTGCACACCCTGCGCGAGTACCTGACCCACTTCGCGCCCCGCCCGGCCGCCTTCGCGACCTTCGACGGACCCGAGGCGTCCAAGGCACCGGACGCCCTCGCCGTCGTGGGACAGGCGCTCGGTGTCGGCGAGGACGTGGCCGCGGGGACGCGCGTGACGGTCCACGGGCCCGACACCTTCGAGGCCGTCGTCGACTTCCGCAACCCCTACTTCATCGGACTGCGCACCGACCGGGGCCTCACCCGCGTCTTCGGGCGCAACCACTGGGGCCACCCGGTCGGCATCTCCCTGCACGACTTCGCGGCGGACACCGACATCAAGCAGTGCGAGACCGAGTGGCAGGCCTGGCTGAACGGGGTGTTCAACCAGGCCTGATCTCCGGGCAGTTACGGCTTGAAGCGCAGCACCTGCGGGTCGTGGTCGCTGATCTGGTCGTTGAACTCCGAGTTGATGTGCACGCTGTCGTACGCGAAGTCGCAGCCGCGCCGGATCGACGGGCTGACCAGGATCTGGTCCAGGACCTGCTGGTTGCCCTGGTAGTCGTAGGTGTAACGCTCGCTCCTGGGCAGCGACTTGATCGCCGACCACAGCTCGCCGTCGCCCTCCAGGATCTTCGCCGTGTCGGAGAACTCGAAGTCGTTGATGTCACCGAGCGCGATGACGTCCGCGTTCTTCTGGGTGTCGAGGATGTCCTTGACGAAGGCGTTGACCAGGGTCGCCTGCTGGTGGCGCTGGATCTCCGAGCTGCGCGGCACCGGTTGGGTCGCCGAGGTCAGACCGAAGTCGCCGCCCTTGGAGTTGAAGTGGTTGGCGATCACGAAGACCGTGCGGCCGCGGAAGACGAACTCGCCGGCCAGCGGCTTGCGGCTGGACTTCCAGGCCTCGTCCGTGGGCGCGATACGGCCGGGGGAGGCCGTCAGCTGCGCCTTGCCGTGGACCTTGGTGACGCCCACCGCCGTGGTGGCGTCGCCGCCCGCGCGGTCCGTGAAGGAGACCCGCTCCGGGTTGAAGAGGAACACCTGGCGGATGTTGCCGCCCGGCTCGCCGCCGTCGGTGTCGTTGGCCGGGTCGATCGAGCGCCAGTCGTACTTCGGGCCGCCCGCCGCGACGATCGCGTCGATCAGCTTGGTCACCGTCACGTCGGCGGCGGTCGTGCCGTCGTCCTTCGCGCCGTTGTTGTCCTGGATCTCCTCCAGGGACACGATGTCGGGCGACTTCAGGTTGTTCACGATCGCGGAGGCGTGCTCCTCGAAGGTGGCGTCGGTCGGGTCGAGGTTCTCGACGTTGTAGGTCGCGACCGCGAGCTCGCCGTTCTTCTGCTTCTGCGTGGTCTCCCGCGCGAGGCCGGCGCTCTTCAGGGTGCCGATCTCGCCCGCGACCAGCGTGTAGCCGCCGAACTGGTTGAAGTCCAGCGGGCCCGTGGTGGAGCCGGTGAGGACGTCACCGACGTTCGCGACGGGGAAGGCGGAGGTCGCGCCCAGCGACTGGATCTGCAGCCGGCCGGTGTTCTGCGAGTCGTAGGAGCCGTAGAGGGTGCCGCCCCGCCGGGTGGCGTTCTCGCGCGGCTTCACCGTCACCCACAGCTCGGTGTACGGGTCGGTCGCGCCCACCACGCGGACGTCCTTGACCTGGACGTTCATGCCCTCCAGGGACTCGTAGAAGTCCAGGGCGTACTTCTTGGGCTCCAGCGCCAGGCCGTTGATCGAGTTGCCCGCCGCGGAGTCGCCCGCCGGGACGTACGCGGCCGGCACCGACCTCGCGTCGATCACCGTGGCCGCCGGGACCGCGTTGCCGCTGGAGACGACCGTGACCGTCGGCTTGGTGATCTCGGTGACCGACTGGTTCCCGGACGAGGTGCCGCCCGGGACGTACTCCGAGACCGTGCCGGTGACCGTGACGGCGTCACCGACGGCGACCTTCGGAGCGGAGCTGGTGAAGACGAAGACGCCCTCACTGGTGGCCGGGTCGGCGTCCGGGTTCGGATCCTGGATCCAGAAACCCTTGGAGGAGCCGTAGGTGCGCACACCGGTGACGATTCCGGCCACATCCGTGACCTTCTGACCGGCGTACGGGGATATCCGGGTCGCGCCCTGGATGTCATGGATGCTCACGGCGGCCGCGTGCGCGGGCGACACGAGGACGACGGTGGAGGCCGCGGACAGGGCGGCGACGGTGAGCGCGGCGAGACGCGCGGACTTCTTGCTCGGCAACGGGATCCCTCCGGGGACGAACGTAGGCGCCGGGACGAGGGTGAACGTGGAACGGTGGGAGCCGCGACCTGTGGGGCGGTGGCGACGCGCGTAGAAAATACAGTGAACAGATGTCCGCCGGATTTCTACGCGCGTCAATCTCCTGCCTGGTCAGTCCAGTTGTCAAGGTTTCAGCCATGGACGGAAGCGGTCGGGGAGATGAACCGGGCGGCATGGGTGGATATCCGTCTAGGCTGAGCGGCGGAGTCGTACGGCGTCCGGATGGCCGTACGGCCCGCCGTCGTTCTTCCGCCGTACTCGGTGGTACGGCCTTCAGAGGCGCCCTAGGAGAACCAGCCGATGTCAGACAGCTCCTCCCTGCCGCCGGTGCGGCTGCACTCCGAAGCGGAGCTGGCGCGCGCCGCCCTGTCCACGCCGCTGCTCGCCCGGGCCGCCCGGCTCGCCCGCTGGGCCGGCGAGGACACACGGGTCGACGCCGGGGGCGGACTCGTCGAGGAGCAGTTGCCCGCGGCGGCCGCGCACCTCGGGCTGACCGGGGACGAGGCAGCGGCCCACGCGAGCGAGGCATGGCGGGTGGCCGTCGACACGGGGCTCGTCGAGATCGTCGACGAGGAGGAGGGCACCGTCGCCACGGGCGGGGACCTGGCCCTGCTGTCCGGATCCCCGCAGGACGTGCTCGGCGTGTGGCTGACGGCCCTGGAGACGGCGCTGGCCGACGCGAGCGTGCCGGATCTGGAGGACCTGGTCGACGCCCTGGACGAGAGCGGCGAGGTCGACTTCGCCTCCCTGGACTGGGACCCGGAGGCCGAGCAGGAGTTCCTCGACGGGGTGCTCGGCAACCTCTACCTGCTCACGGTCAACGAGGACGGTCCCGGCGACGGTCCCGTGCCGCTGCCCGCCCTCGCCGCGTCGATGATCGTGCCGAGCGACATGGGCGAGCCGACCAACGACGTCCTGGAGCAGGTGTCCGACGCGATGATGCGGCTGGACGACCAGTTCCGGATCCTGGAGCCGGTGGGGATCGTCGAGTACCAGCCCGTCGACGAGGCGCTGATGGCCGACTCCGACGAGGAGCCCGCCGCGGTCGTCGACGAGACCGACGTCTCCCGGTACGGCATGGTGCGGCTGACCCCGCTCGGCCTGTACGGACTGCGCTCGCGGCTGCTGGAGGCGGGAATCGCGGCACCGGCCGTCGGAGACCTCGCCGACAAGGGGGCGGACGCGTTGCTGGACGGGACCTCGGCGTTCCCTCCCGCTGCCGCCCAGGCCGAGACCGAGCAGTGGCTGGACCGGCGCGAACCTCTCGCGGCGGCACGGGAGTTGCTGGCGGCGGCGCGGGGGAGCGACGCGGGGGCACCCCTGCGCCGACTGCGCTGCCAGCAGGCCCTGTCGCTGGTCGGTGCGGTCGCCGAGCCCGCGTTGCGGGAGGTCCTCGACGATGCCGAGCTGGGTGGGCTGGCCCGGGTCTGGCTGGCCGAGCGCGGTTTCGCAGACGTGCCGGCGCCCTCCCAGGACCTGGTGTTCTGGCTGACCGTGGACACCATCGCCGCGCAGCTCGCCGCGGAGGGTAACTCCGAGGAGCTGCAGGGGCTGGTGGAGGGGCTGGCACAGCAGCACAGCGGGTTCTTCGCGGCGGCCTGGCGAGTCGACCACCCGGCCACCGCGGATGTGCTGGAGGCGATGGGGCGGTTGCATCCGGACAAGAAGGTGGCCAAGGAGGCCCGTAAGGCGGCGTTCAAGGCGCGGTCGCAGCAGGGGGGTTGAGGTTGTGTCGCGGGTGCGGGTGAGTGGGGGCTGGTCGCGCCGTTCCCCGCGCCCCTGAAGGTGCGCTTTCCTTGCCCTTTATTGATTCATGGAACCAGGCCCACTGAAGTCTCCTGGCGTTCAACCGGTGTTCAGCTGTGGGCGGGAGCGTAGCGCCGACCCGAGGTCCCCCACCCTCCACGGCATACCCACCGTCTCAGGAGACACCATGTCGCTCACCCGCAGGGACTTTGCCGCGAAATCCGCGATCACCGGGGCCGGTGTCGTGCTGGCGGGCACGGTCGGCGCTCTCGCCACCGCCCCCAACGCGCTCGCGGCCACCGACGTCGAGAGCGCGGACGCGCAGACCGCGGGCGTCCACGGCGGTGTCGGCTACGGCCCGCTGATCGCCGACCCCGACGGCCTGCTCGCGCTGCCCGCAGGGTTCACGTACAAGGTCATCACCTACAGCGGCAGGACCAAGCTGGAGTCCGGCGAGTTCACCCCGTCCAACCACGACGGCACGGCCACCTTCTGCGGCCCCCGCGGCGCGACCCTCCTGGTCAACAACCACGAGCTCAAGGGCCCGCGTGCCAACTGGCCCCACCCCGTGCCGCTCACCGAGGGCCTCGTCTACGACCCCGCCGCCTCCGGCGGCTGCACGGTCGTCGAGGTCCGCCACGAGCATGTCGCCGAGTGGGTCGGCATCGCCGGCACCTCCACCAACTGCGCGGGCGGCACCACCCCTTGGGGCACCTGGCTCACCGGCGAGGAGACCGAGGACAAGGCCGGCCAGAACGGCATGACCAAGGACCACGGCTACATCTTCGAGGTCGACCCCGAGGACCGTCGCGCCAACCGTGACCCCAAGCCCGTCAAGGCGTTCGGCCGGTACGCCCACGAGGCGGTCGTCATCGACCCCAAGCGCGGCCACGCCTACCTGACCGAGGACGCTTCCGGCCCCAACGGCCTGCTCTTCCGCTGGACCCCGCCGGCGGGCTTCCACCACGGCCGCGGCAAGCTGCGCACCCTCGCCGACAACGCGGGGGTCCTCCAGGCCTTCAAGTGCTTCGACTCCGGCGGCAAGTTCGTCGACGACCTCTCCCGCGCCACGAAGATCGGCACGGTGTACGGCGTCGACTGGGTCGACGTGCCCGACCGCGACGCCAAGACGGTCTCCGTCCGTAAGCAGTTCACCGACGGCCAGGTCACCCGCGCCCGCAAGCTCGAGGGCATGTGGTGGGGCGACGGCGGCGCGTACGTCGTCTCCTCGTACGCCCGTGAGGAGAGCCCCGTCCAGCACGACGGCCAGGTCTGGTTCTACGACCCCAAGCGCCGCACCCTGACCCTGAAGGTCCTCCTCGGCGTCAACCCCGACCCCTCCGTCGACGGCGCCTTCGACGGCCCCGACAACATCACCGTCTCCCCGTACGGCGGCCTCGTCATCGCCGAGGACGGCGAGGGCGTCCAGCACCTGTTCGGCGCGACGGAGAGCGGCCGCACGTACCCCATCGCCCGCAACGAGCTGAACATCGGCACCGAAGAGGAGCCGGAGTACAGCGAGTTCACCGGCGTGACGTTCTCGCCCGACGGAAAGACCCTGTACGCCAACATCCAGACCCCGGGGATCATGCTGGCGATCACGGGGCCGTGGAAGCGGCAGAAGCGCGGCTGAACTTAATTCGCTCGCCCGGCCCGCGGTACGCCTCCTAGAGTGATGAACGTCCAGGTGCGAAGGCAGGACCTACTTCCACTCATAATGGGGCGGCCGCGGGTTCGAGTCCCGCCACCGGTACAACTCGCCGGTGTAGCTCAGGGGTTAGAGCACCTAAATGTCGGTTCCGCCGATCTGAACTCTGGACACCACAACTTCACGCACCTCCCGGTGCGAGCATTCTGATCTCGGGAGGCGCAGCTCATGGTGGGTGCCCGGTGCGCAGGCGGCGGATACTTCGGGGACTGGTGGGGGGAAAGCCCTCATGCGGGTTCGAATCCCGTCATCGACCCAGGGTCGGTGTGGCGGAACGGAAGACGCGCCAGTTGATAAGCACCGCAGTCGAATCAGACCTCGGGCACCCTCCTTTTGCTGCGCCTCCCTCCGAACGACAGGAATTCGGGGGAATTCACCATGGCGCGATTCAACAAGAAGGCCGCGCGGGCCCGCCCCACTTCGCGGGTGACGTCGACAGGACGCATTCTGCGGACGTACGAGGGCGGCCGGGGGCGTGAGCGCGACGCCCGCTCCGAGCTCTTTCTGCTCGCAGTCGCCAACTTCGTCTCCCAGCAGACCTTTTACGAGTCCGGCGCGGACCGCGACGTCCGGTTCGCCGCGCTCGTACGGCAGCTCGCCCTCACCGACCCGACCTGGACCGCGGGCCTGCTCGGCTGGCTGCGCGGCGAGGGCAACCTGCGCACCGCCTCGATCGTGGGCGCCGCCGAGTACGTGAGGGCGCGTCTCGACGCCGGCGTCACCGACGGCCCCTCGAACCGGCAGGTCGTGGCCTCCGTACTCCAGCGGCCCGACGAGCCCGGCGAGTTCCTCGGGTACTGGACGGCTCAGTACGGCCGCAACATCCCCCAGCCCGTCAAGCGCGGGGTCGCCGACGCCGTACGACGGCTCTACAGCGGCAAGTCGCTGCTGAAGTACGACACCGCGTCCAAGGGCTACCGCTTCGGTGACATCCTCAACCTCGTGCACGCGGCCCCGGACCCGGACAAGCCGTGGCAGGGCGAGCTGTTCCAGTACGCCCTCGACCGGCGACACCACCCGGACACGGCCGTGCCGCCGGCGTCGAGCCGCGTCCTGACCGCGCACCGCGAGCTGATGGCGCTGCCGGCCGGGCAGCGGCGTGCCGTGGTCACGTCCGAGGGCGGGGCCGAGCGACTGGCCGCGGCAGGAATGACGTGGGAAACGCTGGCGGGTTGGCTCCAGGGGCCGATGGACAGGGCGGCCTGGGAGGCCGTGATCCCCTCCATGGGCGCGATGGCGTTGATTCGCAACCTGCGCAACTTCGACGAGGCCGGAGTCTCGGACGAGGTGGCTGCCCAGGTGGCGGCCCGGATCAGCGACCCGGCGGAGGTGGCCCGGTCGCGGCAGTTCCCCTTCCGGTACCTCGCCGCGTACCAGCACGCGCCCTCGCTGCGCTGGGCGTACCCGCTGGAGCAGGCGCTCGGCCACTCGCTGGGCAACGTGCCCGGGCTGCCCGGCCGGACCCTGGTGCTCGTCGACCGCTCGGGCTCGATGTGGGCGCGGCTGTCCGACCGCTCGCGGCTCAACCGGGCCGACGCGGCGGCGATCTTCGGCACGGCGCTCGCGCTGCGGGCGGCCGACGCGGACCTCGTCGAGTTCGGCACCACCAGCCGGCGCCTGGCCTTCGGCAAGGGCGAGTCGGTGCTGAAGATCCTCGGCCGCTTCGGCGACCTGGGCGGCACCGACACCACCTCGGCGATCCGTGCGCACTACCGGGGACAGGACCGGGTGCTGATCGTCACCGACGAGCAGTACACGTACCACCGGCACGGTGACCCGACCCAGCAGATCCCGGCCGAGGTACCGGTCTACACCTGGAACCTCGCCGGTTACCGGGCGGGCCACGGCCCCTCCGGCACCGGTAACCGCCACACCTTCGGCGGCCTCTCCGACGCGGCCTTCCGGATGGTTCCGCTGCTCGAGGCGGCCCAGGACGCCGACTGGCCCTGGGCTGCCTGAGCCCCGAGCGTGGCCCGCACTTCACGGGGGTGCGGGCCACACCCTTGCCCGTGTCCTGTACTGACATCTAACATTTCAGTTCATGGAAGCCATACGCCCGCTCGCTCGCACCCTGCTCCGCGACCGCGCCTACGCGTCCATCCGGGACGCCATCGTGGCCGGGGAGATCGAGCCAGGGGCGGTCGTGCGGGATGCCGAGCTCGCCGAGCGGCTCGGGCTGTCGCGGGCGCCTGTGCGGGAGGCCTTCGCGCGGCTCGTCGACGAGGGGCTGCTGGAGAGCAAGCCGCAGAGCTACACCCGGGTGACCCAGGTCGTCGCCGCCGACGTGCGGGACGCCGCCGCCGTGGTCGGGGCCATGCACGAACTGGTCACACGGATCGCGGTGCCCCGGCTGTTCGCCGCCGACATCGAGACCATGCGCGCGGCCAACGAACGCTTCGCGGCCGCCGTCGCCGCCGGTGACGTGGACGAGGCCCTGCGCGCCGACGACCAACTCCACGACGTCCTCGTGCGCGTCAGCGGCAACCGCGCGGCCGCCGCCACCACCGCCCGTTACACCCCGCTCATCCGCCGCCTGGAGCGCCGGCGCTTCGGCGAGGGCGGCAACTGCCGCTCGGCAGGCCTGCACGACCGGCTGATCGAGGCCTGCGCGGCCGGTGACGTGGACGAGGCGGTCCGGGTCACGGCGGAGATCTGGCGGGGACTGGCCGAACTCGCCGACAGCGACTGAGTCCCCAGCGACCCGACCCGGGAGGTCCTCATGCCCCTTGCGTCCTACGACCGCTACCCGCTCCTTTTCGGACCGTCCCCCGTCCACCGCCTGGAGCGCCTGACCGCGCACCTCGGCGGCGCCGCCCTGTGGGCCAAGCGCGAGGACTGCAACTCCGGGATCGCGTACGGCGGCAACAAGACCCGCAAGCTGGAGTACCTGGTCGCCGACGCCCTCGCGAAGGGCTGCGACACCCTCGTCTCGATCGGTGGCGTCCAGTCCAACCACACCCGTCAGGTCGCGGCCTGCGCCGCCCGGGCCGGGCTCAAGTGCGTGCTGGTCCAGGAGAGTTGGGTGGACTGGCCGGACGCCGTGTACGACAAGGTCGGCAACATCCTGATCAGCCGGCTCGCCGGTGCCGACGTACGGCTGGTCAAGGCCGGGTTCGGGATCGGGTTCAAGGAGAGCTGGGAGCAGGCGCTCAGGGATGTCGAGGAGTCGGGCGGGAAGCCGTACGCCATCCCCGCCGGCGCCTCCGACCACCCGCTCGGCGGGCTGGGTTTCGCCGCGTGGGCGTACGAAGTCGCCGATCAGGAGCGGGAGTTGGGCGTCTTCTTCGACACGGTCGTGGTCTGCTCGGTGACCGGCTCCACCCAGGCCGGCATGGTCGCCGGGTTCCGGGCGCTGGAGGAGGCGGGCGGCCGGCCTCGACGTGTCCTCGGCATCGACGCCTCCGCCAAGCCCGTCACCACCCGGGAACAGATCGCGCGGATCGCCCACCGCACCGGTCGGCTCATCGGCGTACAGGCGGAGTTGACGGAGGAGGACGTGGAGCTGGACGAGCGGTACCACGCCGGGATCTACGGCATCCCCGACGAGACCACGCTGGAGGCGATGCGCCTCGCCGCCCGCACCGAGGGGATGGTCACCGACCCCGTGTACGAGGGCAAGTCCATGGCCGGGATGATCGACCTCGTCCGGCGCGGGGAGATCGGCGCCGACTCCACGGTGCTCTACGCCCATCTTGGCGGGCAGCCGGCGCTCAACGGGTACAGCGCCCTGTTCTAGGGGAAGAGACGGTGTGTCTCGACCGCGCGGCTTCAGGCGGGCCGCTTCGACCGGTTGCCCCTGATCACCGTCCCGCACACCAGCAGCGCGGTCACGGCGATCAGGGCGCCGACGCCGAACGCGCGGGCCGCGCCGTGGACCAGGATCTCGGACGGTGACCCGGTGGCGTGCCGGGTGGCCGTGCCGTACACCGTGACCAGGACGGACAGGCCGAGGGTGCCGCCGAGCCACTGGAGGGTCTGGAGCAGCCCGGAGGCGGCGCCGGCCTCGCGGGGCTGGACGTGCGCGAGGATCGTCGCGTTGAGCGGCATGAGGCTCAGGCCGATCCCGACCCCCAGCAGGAGCAGCGGGCCGAGGAGTCCGGAGAGGTATCCGGTGCCCGCGTCGAGACGCCACAGCCACCCGGAGGCGCCGGCGACCAGGACTGTTCCGGTGAGCAACACCGGTTTGGCGCCCAGGCGTCGGAGCAGCCTGGGCACCAGACGCACGGTGCTGAACATGGCCAGGGTCATCGGCAGGAAGGCGAGGCCCGCGCGCAACGGGCTGTACTCCAGGACCTGTTGGCTGATCAGCGTGAGGAAGTAGAACGCGCCGAACATGCCGGCGGGCAGCAGCATGACCCCCGCGTACGCCCCGGCCCGGTCGCGGTCGGCGAACAGTCGCAATGGGAGGACCGGTTGCTCGGCCCGGGACTCGACCAGGGTGAAGCCGGTCAGCAGCGCGGCCGCCGTACTGAAGCCGAGCAGCGTCCGGGGATCGCTCCAGCCGGCCTCCGACACCCGGATGAACGCGTACACCAGCGAGGTCGTCCCGGCCGTGCCGGTGAGCGCGCCCGCCAGGTCGAACCGGCCCGCGTGGCGCGGGGTCTCGGCGACGAAGCGGGGCAGGGCGAGGGCCACCGCGATGCCGATCGGCACGTTGATGAGCAGGGCCCAGCGCCAGGACGCCCAGTCGGTGAGCATCCCGCCGAGCACCAGACCCACGGAGGCGCCGATGCCGGCCATGGAGGAGTAGACGCTCAACGCGTGGTGGCGGCGCGGGCCTTCGGGAAAGCCGGTGGTGATCAGGGCGAGGGTGCTGGGAGCGGTGAGGGCGGCGCCGACGCCTTGGAGCGCGCGGGCGGCCAGCAGCCACGCGCTGTCGGTGGCCAGTCCGCCGAGCAGGGAGGAGCCGGCGAAGAGAAGGACGCCGGTCATGAGCGTACGGCGACGGCCGACGAGGTCTCCGACGCGGCCGCCGAGCAGCAGCAGCCCGCCGAAGGCGAGGGTGTAGGAGTTGAGGACCCAGGACAGCCCGGTCGGTGTGAATCCGAGGTCCTGCTGGATGTCGGGGAGCGCTACGTTGACGACCGTGGAGTCGACGCCGACCATCAGGTAGGCGGTGACGACGACGAGGAGGGTCGTGCCGAGGCGGGCGGAGCGGTCCGGTGGAGCGGAGGGTGAGGCGGTGGTCGTGGCCGGGGTGGACATGGAGTTCTCCTGTTCTCGCGTCCCCCGTGAGAGACGTGCGGGCAGCACGGATCAGCCCGCGAGGACGGCTGCCCCGAGATAAGCGGGGACTGTCTCCGGTTAGTTCTCGATAAGATACGGAGACCATCTCCGGTTGGCAAGGAGTATCTGGATGACGCAGGTCAGACCCATGCGCGCGGACGCTCGGCGTAACTACGAGCGGCTGCTGAAGGTGGCCGCCGAGGCGTTCGCCGAGCATGGGGAGGGTGCGTCCCTCGACGACATCGCCAAGCGGGCGGGGGTGGGGTCCGGGACGCTCTATCGGCACTTCCCGACCCGGCAGGCCCTGCTGGAGGCGGCGTACGTGGACCGCGTCGAGGGCTTCGCACGGCGCGCCGACGAGCTCGCGCGGGAGCTGCCGCCGGGGCAGGCGCTGACGGAGTGGCTGTACGAGCTGTGTGTCGGGACGATTCAGGTGCGGGGCATGAAGACGCTGCTGGGTTCCGCCGTCACGGACGGTGGCAGCACGGTGCTCACGGCCTGCGGGACGCATGTGCGGGGAGCGGCGGAGCGGCTGGTGTCGGCGGCGCGGGCGGAAGGTTCGCTGCGCGGGGACGTCGAGCCGGTGGAGTTGCTCCGGCTGGCCCACGGGGTGGCGGGGGCGGCGGAGTTGGCCGACGGGGGCGGGGAGTCGATCCGGCGGTATCTGACGCTGCTGACGGAGGGGCTGCGGGGCTGAGGCGCCTATGGATGCCTCGTTGTGCCGTCTGACGGGCGCGGGCGCGGGCGCGGGTGCGGGTGCGGGTGCGTCGTGGCCGGTCGCGCAGTTCCCCGCGCCCCTAGGTGAGTACAGCCCGGCAAGGGTTGACTGCACCCACTCAGGGGCGCGGGGAACTGCGCGACCAGCCCCCACCGAGCCGCGGTCGAAGCACTACCCCGCGCTGCTCACAGCGCCTGCGCCGCCGGCTTCACCATTCCCCGCACCGTGCGGGACTTCACGAAGTCGCCGATCGCGGTCATCTCCCACTCGCCGGAGAACTGCTTGATCAGCTTGGCCATCATCACGCCCGTCTGCGCCTCCGCGTTGGTGAGGTCGAAGCGGACCAGTTCCTCTCCGCTCGCGGCGTCGATGAGGCGGCAGTACGCCTTGGCGACCTCCGTGAACTTCTGGCCGGAGAAGGAGTTGACCGTGAAGACGAGCCCGGTGACCTCCTGGGGGAGCCGGCCGAGGTCCACGACGATGACCTCGTCGTCACCCCCGCCCTCACCCGTGAGGTTGTCGCCGGAGTGCTTGATCGCGCCGCCGACGATGGACAGCTTGCCGAAGTAGCAGCTGTCGATGTGGTTGCGCTGCGGGCCGTAGGCGATGACCGACGCGTCGAGGTCGATGTCCTTGCCGCGGTACGCGGGCTCCCAGCCGAGACCCATCTTGACCTGGGAGAGCAGCGGGCGCCCGCCCTTGACCAGGGACACCGTCTGGTTCTTCTGGAGGCTGACCCGGCCCTTGTCGAGGTTGATCTTCCCGGCACCGGGAGCGGGCGGGGCGGGCGGGGCCGGGGGAGCGGCGGGAGCCGGCGGCGCGGCGATCCGGGGGTCCATGGCCGGGGCGGGCGGGGTCACCGGCGTCTGCACGGGGGGCGGGACCGGCGCGGCCACGGGCGTCGGGGCGGGCGTCGGTGCCGGCTCCTCCACCGTCACGCCGAAGTCCGTCGCGATGCCCGCCAGTCCGTTGGCGTACCCCTGTCCCACCGCACGGGCCTTCCAGGCGCCGTTGCGCAGATAGACCTCCACGATCACCAGTGCCGTCTCGGTGCCGAGCTGCGGCGGGGTGAAGGTGGCCAGCACGCTGTTGTCGTCCGCGTCGCGGATCGTGGCCGTCGGTTCGATGCCCTGGAAGGTCTGGCCCGCGGCGTCCGGGCTCGCGGTGACGACGATCTTCTCGATGCCGGGCGGTACGGCCGCCGTGTCGACGGTGATCGCGTCGGGGGCCGTACCGCCGCCCGAGCGGTACGTCACCCCCGGGCCGGAGGGCTGGTTGTAGAAGATGAAGTCGTCGTCGGAGCGCACCTTGCCGTCGGCGGTGAGCAGCAGGCCCGATACGTCGAGCCGCACGGGCGCGGCGACGTCCACCGTCACGCGGGCGGCGGAGAGGGGGATGTTCGAGCCGGGGGTCATAGCTGTCATGCTCCGTGAACGATCGGGCCCACTTTGCCGTTCCCTTACCCGAGGGCCAAATGGGGGGCGAGTGGGCCGCCCCCCGTTCCGCGGGGCCTACGGCACCACCACGATCTTGCGGCCCACTCCCGCCGCGAACTGGTCCAGCGCCTGCGGATACCGGTCCAGCGGCAGGCGGTCGCTGATGAAGACGTCGGGGTCCAGCACCCCCGTGGCGAACAGCTCGGCCGCCCGCTCGAAGCTGTGCAGGACCGCCATGGAGCCGGTGATGGTGATCTCCTGGTTGTAGATGCGGTAGGGGTCGATCGTCACCCGTGTCGCGTAGTCGGCCACGCCGAACTGGAGGAAGGTGCCCGCCTTGGCCACCCGGTCCAGCCCGTCCTGGATCGCCGCCGCGTTGCCCGTCGCGTCGATGACCAGGTCCCAGCCCTGCGGGCGGTCCAGCTCGTCCGGGTTCGCGGCCGAGGCCGAGACGCCGAGCTTGCGGGCCGTCTCCAGGCGGGTCGGGTTCACGTCGACCATGTCCACGCTCGCCGCGCCGGTCCGCTTGGCCAGCTCCAGCATCATCAGGCCCATCGTCCCCGAGCCGTAGATCAGCACATGGGCGCCCAGGCGGGACCGGAGGACGTCGTAACCCCGGACCGCGCAGGACAGGGGCTCCACCAGCGCCGCGTCCTGGGTGCGGACGTGTTCGGGCAGCCGTACGCAGTTGGCCACCGGTGCGACGGCGAACTGCGCCGCGCCACCCGCCGTCGTGACGCCGATCGCGGCCCAGCGTTCGCAGAGGTTGTTGTGGCCCGTACGGCAGTACCGGCACTCGTGGCAGTACAGGGACGGGTCCACGGCCACCCGGTCGCCGACCGCGAGCTCGGTGACCTGGGTGCCGACCCCGACCACCTCGCCGGCGAACTCGTGGCCCGGCACGATGGGCAGCTCGGGGGCGAACTCGCCCTGGAGGATGTGCAGGTCGGTGCCGCACAGGCCGCACGCGGCGACCTCGACCACGACCTCGCGCGGGCCGGGTGTCGGGTCCGGGACCTCGGCGACGACGGCACGGCCCACGGACTCGATGACGGCGGCCTTCATTTCACGGCTCCAAGGGACAGGCCCTGGACCAGTTTGTCCTGGGCGGCGAACCCCGCGGCGAGCACCGGCAGGGAGATGACGAGCGACGCGGCGCACACCTTGGCCAGGAAGAGGCCCTGGCTGGTGATGAAGCCGGTCAGGAAGACGGGGGCGGTCTCGGCCACCACGCCGGTGAGCACCCGCGCGAAGAGAAGTTCGTTCCAGCTGAAGATGAAGCAGATCAGGGCCGTGGCGGCGATGCCGGGCAGGGCGATCGGGGCCACCACGCGCGCGAGGGTCGTCGGCAGGCGGGCGCCGTCCACGCGCGCGGCCTCGATCACCGCGACCGGTACCTCGGCGAGGAAGGACTGCATCATCCAGACCGCGATCGGCAGGTTCATCGACGTGTAGAGGATGACCAGCAGCCAGATGTTGTCGAGCATGTCCGTGTTCTTCGCGAACAGGTAGATGGGGAGCAGGCCCGCCACCACCGGCAGCATCTTCGTCGACAGGAAGAAGAACAGGACGTCCGTCCACTTCTTGACCGGGCGGATGGACAGCGCGTACGCCGCCGGGAGGGCCAGGAGCAGGACGAAGAGGGTCGAGGCCAGTGAGGCGACCGTGGAGTTGATCAGCGCCGGCCAGGGGCTCGCGCCGCCGCCCATGCCGAAGAACTCGCGGTAGCCGTCCAGGGTGAGGGCGGCGCCGAAGGAGGGCGGGTTGGTGGCCGCGTCCGTCTCCGAGTGGAAGGACGTCAGGGCCATCCACGCGATCGGCAGGAAGAAGACGATCCCCAGCAGCCAGGCCACCAGACCAAGGCCAAGTCCCTTGCGCGGTACGGCTCCTGTGCGCTTCACGGCGATGATGTTGCTCATGACCGGCCCGCCTCCTCACGGAACAGGGACGACACCACGCGCAGGGCGAAGGTCGCGATGATGATCGAGCCGATGACGACCAGGACCCCGGCGGCCGAGGCGAGGCCGTTCTCGTGGGCCTGGTAGAAGCTCTGGTAGACGGTGTAGGGAAGGTTGGCGGTCCCGAGGCCGCCGGAGGTGATCGTGAAGACCGCGTCGAAGTTCTGGACGATGTAGATCGAGCCCAGCAGGGCGCCGAGTTCGAGATAGCGGCGCAGATGCGGGAGCGTCAGATAGCGGAAGATCTGCCAGTCGCTCGCGCCGTCCACCCGCGCGGCCTCCATCTGCTGCTGGTCGCGGCTCTGGAGGCCGGCCAGCAGGATGAGCATCATGAACGGGGTCCACTGCCAGACCAGGGAGGCCTCGACCGCGAGCAGCGGGGTGTTCGAGATCCAGTCGGGCTGTGGGCCGCCCACATAGTGCAACAACCCGTTGAGCAGACCGTATTCGGGGTTGTAGAGCACGTGTTTCCAGAGCAGTGCCGCCGCCACCGGGACCACCAGGAAGGGGGCGATCAGCAGGGTGCGGACCACGCCCCGGCCCTTGAAGCGACGGTCGAGGAGCAGGGCCAGAAGCAGTCCGAGGACCAGGCTGACCAGGACCACGGTCACCGTCAGCAGGATGGTCGTCCACACCGAGTGGCGCAGGTCCGCGTCGGTCAGGACGTCCCGGTAGTTGTCGACGCCGGTGAAGTGACGCGCCTTGGGATAGAGGGAGTTCCAGTCGAAGAACGAGATCACCACCGTGGCCACGAAGGGCAGTTGGGTGACCACGATCATGAAGATCAGGGCGGGGAGCAGCGGGGCGCGGGTGGCCCAGGCGCGCAGTCGTCCGGAGGGCTGCCGCGCGGTGCGTACAGGGGTGGTGGCCAGGGGGGCCGTGGTGGTCGCGGTCATCGTCCCTCGTACTCCTCGGAGATCTTCTCGGCGATCTGCTGGGACTTCCTCAGGGCCGAATCGACGGACTGGCGTCCGGCGATGGCCGCGCTGATCTCCTGGGAGACCCTGGTGCCGAGATCGGTGAACTCGGGGATGCCGACGAACTGGATGCCGGGCGCGGGGCGCGGCTGCACACCCGGGTCGTTCGGCCGGGCCTGCTCGATGGCCTGCTTGGTCATCTCCTGGAAGGCGGCGGCCTCCTTGACGTAGGCGGGGTTGGTGTACGTCGAGGCGCGTTTGCCGGCCGGCACGTTGGACCAGCCGATCCGGTCGCCGACCAGCTGCTCGTACTGCTTGCTGGAGGCCCAGGAGACGAACTTCCAGGCCTTGTCGGGGTTGCGGGAGGCGTCCTGGATGCCCCAGGCCCAGGTGTAGAGCCAGCCGGAGGACTTCGTCTCCTCGACGGGGGCCGGAGCGTAGCCCACCTTGCCCTTGACCGGGGAGCCCTTCGCCTCCAGGGAACCGGCCGCGGAGGTGGCGTCGTACCACATGGCGACCTTGCCCTGGGTCATGTTGTTGAGGCACTCGGCGAACCCGGACTGGGCGGCGCCGGACTCGCCGTGCTCGCGGACGAGGTCGACATAGAACTTCGTCGCCTTCTCGAAGGCGGGCGAGTCGAGCCGGGCCTTCCAGCTCTTGTCGAACCAGGTGCCGCCGAAGGTGTTCACGACCGTGGTGAGCGGGGCCATGACCTCGCCCCAGCCCGGCAGACCGCGCAGGCAGATGCCCTTCATGCCGGGCTCGGCCCCGTCGGCCTTCGCCGCCAGGTCGGCCACCTGCCGCCAGGTGGGCCGGGCCGGCATCGTCAGACCCTTCTGCTCGAAGACGTCCTTGCGGTACATCAGGAAGGACGACTCGCCGTAGAAGGGCTGGCCGTAGAGCCTGCCGTCGTCGCCGGTCAGCGACTGGCGCATCGGCGCGAGGACGTCCTTCTCGTCGTACGACGGGTCCTTGGCCACGTACGAGTTCATCTCGTGCAGCCAGCCGTTGCGGGCGTAGATCGGGATCTCGTAGTTCGACAGGGTCGCCACGTCGTACTGGCCTGCCTGGTTGGCGAAGTCCTGGCTGATCTTGTCGCGGACGTCGTTCTCGGGCAGGACGGTGAAGTTGACCTTGATCCCGGTCTCCTTGGTGAAGTGGGCCCGGGTCAGCTTCTGCAGTTCGGTCATCTGGGGGTTGTTGACCATCAGGACGTTGATGGCGTCACCGCCCGATCCCGCCCCGCCGGCTCCGACCCAGCAGCCGGAGAGCAGCGGGGCGAGCAGCGTCCCTGCGGCGGCCATGGCGAGCGTGGCTCGCGGTGGCCGTCGTCGGCTCTGGGTTCGCATGGATCGCTCCTGGACATAGGGGGATATAAGGGGCGCCGTGCGGCGCAAAAGGCCCACGGATCACGTCAGTCGGGACGTCAGACCCGGATGACCTGTGGTCCCAGCAGTGAGTACCGGTGCGCCTCGGACGAGGGCAGCAGGGTGCTCGTCACGATCGCCTCCAACGCGCCGATCTCCGCGAACCGGCAGAAGCTGACCGCGCCGAACTTGGTGTGCACACCGGCGAAGACCGTGCGGCGCGCGGCCCGGATCGCCTGCGCCTTGACCTCGCTGACCGCGGGGTCGGGGGTGGTGAGGCCGTGCTCGCGGGAGATGCCGTTGGCGCCGATGTAGGCGAGGTCGAGGACGAAGCCGGCCAGCATCTTGGTCGTCCAGTGGTCGACGGTCGCCAGGGTGCCGGGGCGGACCCGGCCGCCGAGCAGCAGGACGGAGGTGTTCTCGGCCTCGGCGAGGACGCCGGCGACCGGAAGGGACGCGGTGACCACGGTCAGCGGCCGGTCCCGGGGCAGGGCCTCGGCGATGAGCTGCGGGGTGAAGCCCTCGTCGACGAAGACCGTCTCGGCGTCCCCGAGCAGCTCGGCCGCGGCGGCCGCGACCCGGCGTTTCTCGGGCACGTGGCTGGTGGCGCGGAAGGCGAGCGTGGTCTCGAACCCCGCGCTCTCCACGGGGTAGGCGCCGCCGTGCGTACGGCGGACCAGGCCGTGGTCCTCCAGGGCGCGGAGGTCTCTTCGTACGGTTTCCTTGGCGACGCCGAGTTGGGTGGCGAGGGTGTTGACGTCGACGGAGCCGGTGGTGCGGGCGGTCCGTACGATCTCCCGCTGGCGTTCTTCCGCGGTACTGGTCATTCGGTCACCCGCCTTGCTGTGCTGTCTGCCCGTTCGGGCCGTCTGGGGGAAGTTCTACAGCGGGTGCGGGGTGGTGACCAGGTCTGTTGCGGGGGAGATCCTGTCCGTGTGTGCCCGTTCGGGCGGGCCGGGCCTGCGGGGGTGGGGTGCGCGGTCGGGTGGCGGCTGCGGGTCCGATGTGGCTGGTCGCGCAGTTCCCCGCGCCCCGGGGGGCGGCGCTTCGCGCCTGCCCCCAGAACCCGTTCTCGTGCCCGGAACGGCTGCGGGCGGGCCCGTTCGGTGCCCGCCCGTCGTTGTCAACCGTGTCAGTACGGCCAGATCGGCGGGTCCGTCACGAACTGGCCGCCCAGGTAGGCGTGCCCCTCGTTGCCCTCCTGGAGTTCGCCCTGTTCGGCTATGAGCTTCTCCGCGTACGGCTCCGAGTCGTCCTGGGGGTCGTAGCCGAGGGCGCGCGCGGTGGTCAGGTCCCACCACAGGCGGGTGTTGGCGGAGGAGCCGTAGACCACGGTGTGGCCGACCTGCTCGGCGGTCAGGGCCGCGTGGAAGAGACGGGCGCCGTCGGCCGGGCTCATCCACAGCGAGAGCATGCGCACGCTGGTGGGCTCGGGGAAGCAGGAGCCGATGCGCACGGAGACGGTCTCCAGGCCGTGCTTGTCCCAGTAGAACTGGGCGAGGTCCTCGCCGAAGGACTTGGACAGGCCGTAGAAGGTGTCCGGGCGGCGCGGGGTGTCGATCGGGATCAGCGGGTCGTCGCCCTGGGGGCGGGGGGTGTAGCCCACCGCGTGGTTGGAGGAGGCGAAGACGATGCGTCCGACGCCCTCCGCGTGCGCGGCCTCGTACAGGTGGTAGGTGCCCTCGATGTTCGCCTTGAGGATCTTCTCGAAGGGGGCTTCCAGGGAGATGCCCGCCAGGTGGACGATCGCGTCGACACCTCGCACGGCCTCGCGTACAGCTTCCTTGTCGGCGAGGTCGGCGACGATCGCGTCCGGCTCGCCCTCGACGGGGCGCAGATCGAGCAGGCGCAGGTCGTAGCCGTAGGCCGGGAGCAGATCCCGCATCAGGGTGCCGAGCCCGCCGGCGGCACCGGTGAGCAGAACGGTACGGGGAGCGGGCATCCGCAGGTCTCCTTGAATGGCCTCATGGGTACGGTATTCACATGCGTGGACAAGTTAGGGATCGTGTCTTCGCTTCGTCAAGGGTGGCGCGATGTCAGTTCATAAATATAAACTTTGATCAGTATTCTGCATGCCACTCTAGGGAGAGCCTGTGACGCCGTCCGCCGACCTCGCCCATCGACTCGGCATCCCCAGCGGGCCGCTGTTCTTCCCCGTCACCGCCTACGGCCCGGACGGATCCGTCGACCTCGCCGTGTACCGCGCGCACGTACGCCGGGGCGTGGACGCGGGGGCCGCGGCCGTGTTCGCGTGCTGCGGCACCGGGGAGTTCCACGCGCTCACGCCCGAGGAGTTCGAGCGTTGCGTCCGGGCGGCCGTCGAGGAGACGGCGGGGCGCGTCCCGGTGGTCGCGGGCACCGGATACGGCACCGCGCTCGCCGTACGGTACGCACGGCTCGCCGAGGCGGCCGGCGCCGACGGGCTGCTCGCCATGCCGCCCTACCTCGTGGTGGCCGGGCAGGAGGGGCTGCTGCGGCACTACCGCGAGGTGGCCGCCGCGACCGCGCTCCCGGTGATCGTCTACCAGCGCGACAACGCCGTCTTCGCCCCGGAGACCGTCGTCGAACTGGCCCGCAGCGAGGGGATCATCGGTCTCAAGGACGGCCTCGGCGACCTCGACCTCATGCAGCGGATCGTCAGCGCGGTGCGCACCGAGGCACCCGGCGACTTCCTGTACTTCAACGGACTGCCGACCGCCGAGCAGACCCAGCTCGCCTACCAGGCCATCGGCGTCCCCCTGTACTCGTCCGCCGTCTTCTGCTTCGCCCCCGAGATCGCCCTCGACTTCCACCGGGCACTCATCGACGGCGACCGGGCGACGGCCGACCGTCTGCTCGACGGCTTCTACCGTCCCTTCGTCGAACTGCGCGCGCGGGGCCGCGGCTACGCCGTCTCCCTCGTCAAGGCCGGTGTCCGGATGCGCGGCCTCGACGTGGGGGAGGTCCGCCCGCCGCTGCACGAGCCGGACGAGGATCATGTGAAGCAACTCGCGGAGATCATCGAGCGCGGCCACGCGCTGCTGGAGGAGGCACAGTGAAGGCGTCCACGTTCGTCTACCCCTGGGACGTCAACGGGGACCCGGAGGCCGCGGCCCGCATCGCGGGGCTCGGCGTCCAGCAGGCGACCCTCGCCTCCGCCTACCACTCCACGCGCGCCCTGACCCCCCGCCACCCGCGCCACCGCATCGTCACCGCCGAGCACGCGGCGGTGCTGTACCCGACGGACTCCCGCTGGGAAGGGCGTGCGCTGCGCCCCTACCCGGCCGGCGACTGGGCTCCCGGCGACGCCTTCGGCGAGGCGGCCGAGGCGCTGACGGGGGCGGGCCTCGAAGTGCACACCTGGGTCGTCCTCGCGCACAACTCCCGCCTGGGCGCCGAGCACCCGGACACCTCCGTCGTCAACGCCTACGGCGACCGCTACCCGTGGGCCCCGTGCATCGCACAGCCCGCCACGCGCGCGTACCTCGTCGACCTCGCCGTCGAGGCGGCAGTGCGCCCGGGCGCGGCCGGCACCGAGCTGGAGTCCCTCGGCTGGTACGGCCTCCAGCACCTGCACGCCCACGACAAGACCGGCGGGGTCCCGCTCGGCGACGCCGGGATGTACCTCATGGCGCTCTGCTTCTGCGGGACGTGCCGCGAGGGCTACGGCGACCAGGGGCTGGACGCCGACGCGCTCGCCGCCGCCGTACGGGCCGCGCTGGAGCCGCTGTGGCGGGGCGCGCCGGACGACGGGGGCTGGGCCGGGGTCGAGAAGCTGCTCGGCGCCGGGACGGCGGCGGCCACGCGCGCGTGGCGCGACGAAACCGCCCGCACGCTCCAGGAGACGGCGGTGCGGGAGGTCCGCGCGGCCGCTCCCGAGGGCTTCCAGATCCTGCTGCACGCCGACCCCGTGACGTACCACGTCGGGGCCAATCCGGGTGTCGACCCCGAGCACATCCTGTCCGTCGCGGACGGGGTCGTCGTGCCCTGCGCGGGCGGAGCGGACCTGCTCACGCCCTTCGCCCGGGCCCGCGAGGACGCGGTCGTCGCCGCCAACTTCCCCGTCGTCTCGGCGATGGGCGGCAGCCCGGGCACGCTCACCGCGGACGTGGCCCGCGCGACGGAGGCCGGGGCGAGCGAAGTCCGGCTGTATCACGCCGGGTTGGCGTCGGACGGCGACCTGGAGGCGATCCGCTCGGCGCTGGCCGGCCGCTGAAACAGCGGGACCGCCGCGGCGAGCCAGACCGCGCCGAGAACGGCCGACAGCGGCCGCTGGGCGACCAGTTCGACCAGCGCCGCGCCCGCCGCGAGGCCGAGCACGTTCGGCGTGTACACCAGGGTGTTGGCGGTGGCGACCGTACGGCCCAACAGCGCGTTCGGGGTCTCGCGCTGCACGGCGGTGAGCGCGGCGATCAGCACGCAGGGCAGACCCGCGCCGACGGCCGCGCTGCAGGCCAGGGCCAGCGGGTCGGAGGGGACCGCCCGCAGTCCGGCGGCCACGGCCGTCAGGGCGATGCCGTACGCGGCGAACCGGCGCTCGCCCAGCCGGCGCAGGGCCGGCCCGGAGACCATCCCCACCGCCACGGAACCGGCGCCCTGGACGGCGTACAGCGCACCGGCGTACGCGGGGGAGTGGCCGAGGCCGTCGATCACGGCGTACAGGAGCGCGCCGTTGAGCCCGGCGAGCAACATGGTGGTGCCGGCCGCCATGATCAGGGGACGGAGTGTGGGGTGGGCCCATAGGTGGCGGGCGCCTTCGACGAACGGGGTGCGGCGGGACGGCGCGGGTCCGTCCTTCCGGACGCGCAGAGCGCAGGAGAGCAGCGCGGCGAGCACGAACGTGGCCGCGTCCAGGAGGGCCACGGCGGGGCCGCCGTACAGGGCGTAGAGGCCCGCTCCCGCCAGCGGTGCCACCAGCTTCATGCCCTCGGTGAGCGCCGTCCGCAGCCCGTTGAAGTCGCCGAGCAGGGCCGGGGCGACGGCGCCGGCGACCAGGGCCGACTCCGCCGCGTCCTGGACCACGCCCACGGCGCCGTACACGAAAAGGACCGTGAGGATGACCGCGGCCCGCTCGGTGAGGAGGACCGGCAGCAGGGCCGCCAACAGCAGGTTGCCACCGATCAGCAGCGGCTTGCGGCGGAGGCGGTCGGCGATCGTGCCGAGCAGCGGGCCCGCCAGGGTCGGTGCCCACATCGCGAGCATGCACAGCGCCGCCAGGCCGTCCGAGCCGGTGAGGTCCTTGACCCAGACGCCGGACACCAGCCACAGGGCCGAGGTGCCGAAGCCGGAGACGAGCACTCCGGTGAGATACAGCCTCGCGTTGCGGTCGTGGAGCACCGCCCATGTCTTCGTCATGCCTGGACATCGTGGGTCTAAGGCCCCCGCGGCGGGATGGGGCAGGTTCCCTAGATGTCGAGCGATGTCGAGCGATGCCGAGCGATGAGTTTTCGCAGCGGCGACGGTCCACCCCTCACGACATCGCGAACCCCGAGGAGCACCGATGACTGTCCCGCCCCTGGACTTCGGACCGCAGACCCAGGTCATCGCCTGGCTTGCCGAAGCCGTCACCGACGACCAGCTGGGGAACGCCACCCCGTGTCCGGACTACGCGGTGCGCAACATGCTCGGCCACCTGCTCGGCCTCTCCACCGCCTTCCGCGACGCCGCCCGCAAGGACCTCGGCGCCACGACCGACACCCCGCCGACCGACTCCGTCCCGGACATCGGCCCCGGCTGGCGCGCGGAACTCCCGAAGATCCTCGACGAACTCGCCGAGGCCTGGCGCGACCCGGCCGCCTGGACCGGCATGACCCGCGCGGGCGGTGTGGACCTGCCCGCGGAGATCGCCGCCGCCGTCGCCGTGGACGAACTGGTCGTCCACGGCTGGGACCTGGCCCGCGCCACCGGACGGTCGTACGAGCCGGACCCCGCCGCGCTCCAGGCGTCCTACGACTTCCTCCAGGCCTCCGCCGAGGACCCGAGCCGGGACGCCATCTTCGGCCCGATCGTCCCGGTGCCCGAGGACGCGTCACTGCTGGACCGGGCCCTGGGCCTGAGCGGGCGGAACCCGGGCTGGACGCCGTAGACGCCGGTACGAGAGTGCCGTAGAGGCACGGAAAACGGCGGCGGGCGGCAGGCTCGGACCGTACGCTCCCGACCATGCCGCCCCTCAGCCTCACCGTCCTCGGCACCGCCTCCCCGCACCCGGCGCCGGGCCGCCCCTGCTCCGGCTATCTGCTGCGCGGCGGGGGCGCCGAGGTGTGGGTGGACGCCGGGCCCGGTACCTTCGCGGAGTTGCAGCGGCACACGGACCCCTCCCGGCTCACGGCGATCTGGATCTCCCACCTGCACGCGGACCACAGCGCGGATCTGCTGTCCGCCGTCTACGCCTTCGCGTTCGGCGGGCTCACCCCGCCCGCCCCGATCCCGGTGTACGCGCCGCCCGGCTGCGCGCACCGGCTCGCCGGGTTCTTCGGACAGTCCGACGTACGCTTCCTCGACGGCATCCTCGCCTTCCACCCCCTGTACGACGGCCACGAGGTCCGGCACTGGAACCTTCGGCTCGCCGCGCGGGCCGTGGCGCACGACACCGAGGCGTACGGACTGCGCGCCGAGTGCGCCGGACGCGTCCTCGCGTACTCCGGGGACAGCGGACCCTGCGCCGCCCTCGTCGAACTCGCCGTGGAATCCGATGTGTTCCTGTGCGAGGCGGACATCGACCGGCATCGCGAAGGCGAACAGGTCCATCTGACACCCGAGGACGCCGGCGACATCGCCCGCAAGGCCGGGGCGCGCGAGCTGATCGTCACCCACGTCGGTCCCACGCTCACCAGGGAGGCGGCGACCACACGCGCCGCCGTCGCCTTCGCCGGACGCACCAGTACGGCCTTCGAGGGCGCCACCCGGCTGGTCTGACCCTCGCTTCACCGCAACTTCAACTTCCTTTGCCGGAAGCATTGACGAAACATCGCGCCCCTCCCTACCTTCAACGCGTCGTACTTCGTACGTCATATATGAGACGCGATACGCGAGATCAGATACGCGAGATCCGAGAGGCGCGCATGACCTCTGTGCCCACGCCGATCCCCTCCCGCACGCAGTACGTGCTGGAGGAGATCAAACGCCGTATCCTCACCGGGCGCCTGACGCCTGGTCAGGCCCTGGTCGAGACGGAACTCGCCGCACAGTTCGGGGTGTCCAAGACCCCGGTGCGCGAGGCGCTCAAGACCCTGGCCGGGACCGGGCTCGTCGTGATGAGCCAGTACAAGGGCGTCACGGTGCGCATGGTGGACGCGGACATGGCGCGCGAGGTCTACGACGTCCGGCTGCTCCTCGAACCCGAGGCGCTGAAGCGGTCCGTACGGCGCGGGGCCTCCCTCGACGCCGCCCGCGATGCCCTGACCAAGGCCGACGACGCCACCGACACCGCCGAACGCTCCCTCGCCAACCGGGAGTTCCACCGCGCCCTCTACCTGCCCTGCGGCAATCCGCTGCTCGGCCGGATGCTCGACGAGGTCCGCGACCAGGCCGCCCTGGTCTCCGCGGTCGCCTGGGCGGCCTCGCCCTCCTGGGACCGGGAGGCCGGCGAGCACCGGGAGATCCTGCGGCTCGCCCTGGACGGCGACGCGGACGGAGCGGCCCGCGCCCTGCACGCCCACATCGCGTCCTTCGTGGAACGAGCGTTCCCCGGAGTGCTGGACCAGGAAGGCCAGGAATGAGCAGCGAGACCTTCGAGCCCCAGCGGGCGGCCCTGGCCGACGTGGTGGCGATCCCGGTGACCCCGTTCGCCGAGGACGGCACCGTCGACCAGGTCACCCACCGGGCCCTGCTGCGTCGGCTGCTCGACGGCGGGATCACCACCCTCACCCCCAACGGGAACACCGGCGAGTTCTACGCCCTCAGCCCCGAAGAGCGGCGCCTGGTCACGGAGTTGACCGTCGAGGAGGCCGGGGGGCGGGCCGACGTCCTCGTCGGGGTCGGCCATGACGTCCCGACCGCCGTCGCCTCCGCCCGGCACGCCCGGGAGCTCGGCGCGGGGATGGTCATGGTCCACCAGCCCGTCCACCCCTACGTCTCGCAGGGCGGCTGGATCGACTACCACCGCGCGATCGCCTCGGCCGTCCCTGAGCTCGGGGTCGTCCCGTACATCCGCAACGCCCAGCTGAGCGGGGACCGCCTCGCCGAACTCGCCGACGCCTGCCCGAACGTGATCGGCGTGAAGTACGCCGTCCCGGACGCGGCCAGGTTCGCCGCCTTCGCGAGGGACGCGGGCCTTGAACGCTTCGTGTGGGTCGCCGGGCTCGCCGAGCCCTACGCGCCCTCCTACTTCTCGGCGGGCGCCACCGGCTTCACCTCCGGGCTGGTGAACGTCGCCCCTGCCGTCTCGCTGAACATGATCGAAGCGCTTCGATCCGGTGACTACCCGGCCGCCATGAAGGTCTGGGAGCAGATCCGCCGCTTCGAGGAACTCCGCGCGGCGAACGGCTCCGCCGACAACGTCACGGTCGTCAAGGAGGCACTCGCCTCCCTCGGCCTGTGCCGCCGTGAAGTGCGTCCGCCGAGCCGCGAGCTTCCCGAGTCCGAGCGCGCCGAGGTCGCCGCGATAGCCGCCGGGTGGTCGATATGACGGACCGAGAGCGGATGCGGCCGGAGGACCTGCGGAGCCATCAGTGGTACGGCACGGAGGGCCAGTTGCGCACCTGGTCGCACAACGCCCGGATGCGTCAGCTCGGTTACGAGGCCGAGGAGTACCGGGGCCGCCCGGTGATCGCCGTCCTCAACACCTGGTCCGACATCAACCCCTGCCATGTCCATCTGCGCGAGCGCGCCGAGGCGGTCAAGCGGGGAGTGTGGCAGGCAGGCGGCTTCCCGCTGGAGTTCCCGGTCGCCACCCTCTCGGAGACCTATCAGAAGCCCACCCCGATGCTCTACCGCAACCTGCTCGCGATGGAGACGGAGGAGCTGCTGCGGTCGTATCCGATCGACGCGGCGGTGCTGCTCGGCGGCTGCGACAAGTCGACGCCGGCGCTGCTCATGGGTGCGACCTCGGCCGATGTCACCTCGCTCTTCGTGCCCGCGGGACCGATGCTGCCGGGGCACTGGCGCGGCGAGACCCTCGGGTCCGGCACCGACATGTGGAAGTACTGGGACGAGCACCGCGCCGGCAACCTGACGGACTGTGAACTGCGGGATCTCCAGGGCGGGTTGGCGCGTTCGCCGGGCCACTGCATGACCATGGGGACCGCGTCCACGATGACCGCGGCGGCGGAGACCCTCGGCATGACCCTGCCGGGCGCCTCCTCGATCCCGGCCGTCGACTCCGCGCACGAGCGGATGGCCGCGGCCTCCGGGCGGCGCGCGGTGGAGCTCGCCTGGACCGGACTCAGGCCGTCCGAGATCCTCACCCGCGAGGCCTTCGAGGACGCCGTCACCACGGTGCTCGGACTCGGCGGTTCCACCAACGCGGTCATCCACCTGATCGCGATGGCCGGCCGGGCGGGCATCAGGCTCACCCTGGACGACTTCGACCGCATCGCCCGCACGGTTCCGGTGCTGGCGAACGTACGGCCCGGCGGACAGACGTACCTCATGGAGGACTTCCACTTCGCCGGCGGCCTGCCCGCCTTCCTCTCCAGGATCACCGACCTGCTCCACCTGGACCGGCCGACCGTGAACGGCACCCTGGGCGAGCAGTTGGAGGGTGCGGTCGTCCACAACGACGACGTCATCCGCACCCGCGACAACCCGGTCGCGAGCGAGGGCGGGGTCGCCGTCCTGCGCGGCAACCTCTGCCCGGACGGCGCCGTCATCAAGCACATCTCCGCCGAACCGCACCTGCTCAAGCACACCGGGCCCGCGGTCGTCTTCGACGACTACAAGTCCATGCAACGCACCATCAACGACCCGGAGTCGAACATCACCGCGGACAGCGTGCTGGTGCTGCGCAACGCCGGGCCCAAGGGTGGGCCGGGCATGCCCGAGTACGGCATGCTCCCCATCCCCGACCACCTGCTCAAGCAGGGCGTACGCGACATGGTCCGCATCTCCGACGCCCGTATGAGCGGCACGAGCTACGGCACGTGCGTGCTGCACGTGGCACCCGAGTCGTACGTCGGCGGCCCGCTGGCCCTCGTACGGACGGGGGACAGCATCACCCTCGACGTCGAGGCGCGTTACCTCCGACTCAACGTGGACGATGAAGAGTTGGAGCGCCGACGCGCGGAGTGGACGCCACCGCCCACCCGCTACGAGCGCGGCTACGGCGCCTTGTACAACGACCAGATCACCCAGGCGAACACCGGCTGCGACTTCGAGTTCCTGGCCGGGCAGGGCAAGGTCCCAGATCCGTATGCAGGGTGACTGGTCCCACCTTTAGGGGCGCGGGGAACTGCGCAACCAGCCACAACGCACCCGCACCCGCCACGCAACAGCAAGTGCACCCATGCACAGCGAGTAAGCGCTTTCCGCACCGAGAACGGAGCCCCTGTCATGGCCCAAGCCGCAGCCGTGGCGAAACCGCCCGCGCCACCCCGGCGGCGCCGTGCCTCCGCCACGCCGCGCAGGCTGCCGTACCTGCTGATCGCGCCGGCGGCCCTGCTGATGCTGGGCTTCATCGCCTACCCGGTGATCAGCGTCTTCTACTACAGCCTCCAGAACTACAACCCCACCAAGCCATGGCGGAACGGCTACGCGGGCTTCGACAACTTCGTCCATATCTTCACCGAGGACCCGCAGTTCTGGGACACGCTGACCTTCAGCGCCAAGTGGGTCTTCGTCGAGGTCGGACTCCAGCTGCTGTTCGGCCTGGCGCTCGCGCTGATCGTCAACCAGACCTTCGTGGGGCGGGCGGTGGGCCGCGCGCTCGTCTTCTCCCCGTGGGCCGTCTCCGGCGTGCTGACCTCCGCGATCTGGGTGCTGCTCTACAACTCCCAGACCGGCGTCACCCGTTACCTCGCCGACATGGGCATCGGCTCCTACGGCACCAGCTGGCTGTCGGACACCTCCACCGTCTTCTCGGCGGCGGTCGTCGCCGACCTGTGGCGCGGTGTCCCCTTCTTCGCGATCCTCATCCTCGCCGACCTCCAGTCCGTCTCGAAGGACCTGTACGAGGCCGCCGAGGTCGACGGGGCCAGCACCATCAAGCAGTTCTGGCACATCACGCTGCCCCACCTCAAGGACGCGATCATCCTGTCCACACTGCTGCGCGCGGTGTGGGAGTTCAACAACGTCGACCTGCTCTACACCCTGACCGGCGGCGGCCCCGCGGGGGAGACGACCACCCTCCCGCTCTACATCGCCAACACCAGCGTCGACGCCCACAACTTCGGCTACGCGTCCGCCCTGACCACGGTCGCGTTCGTGATCCTGCTCTTCTGCTCGATGGTGTATCTGCGGCTGAGCAAGTTCGGAGGCGGTTCCAAGTGATCACCAAGGAGGCCACGGAGGTCGCGCCCGCGCCCGTGCACGAGAGCCCCGAACCGCCCCGGTCGGTGAAGCGCCGCCGCGCCTGGGACGAGGTCCCGCGCTGGCACATCTACCTGCCGCTGTCGATCTACCTCGTCTTCACCCTCATCCCCTTCTACTGGATCCTCCTCTTCGCGCTGCGCCCGGCCGGCTCGACCTCGCTCGTGCCCTGGCCGATCACCTTCGACCACTTCGAGAAGGTGTGGACGGAACGTGCCTTCGGCACCTACTTCGAGAACAGCGTGTACGTCGGCCTCGCCACCCTGGTGATGACGACCCTCGTCGCGCTGGCCGGCGGCTATGCCCTCGCCCGGTTCGACTTCAAGGTCAAGAACGCGTTCATGCTGGCGCTGCTGTGCTCGCAGTTCGTGCCGGGCGCGCTGCTGCTGGTGCCGTTGTTCGAGATCTTCGCCGAGCTGAAGATGATCAACTCGCTGGGCAGTGTCATCATCGCCGAGACGGTCTTCCAGCTGCCGCTGTCGATGATCCTGATCAGCAACTTCATCAAGAACGTGCCGTACTCCCTGGAGGAGGCGGCCTGGGTCGACGGCTGCAACCGGCTGACAGCCTTCAGGATCGTCGTCCTGCCCCTCCTGCGCCCCGGCCTGATCGCCGTCGGTTCCTTCGCCTTCGTGCACTCCTGGAACCACTTCCTGTTCGCCCTGATGTTCCTCAACAACCAGGACAAGCAGACGATCCCGGTCGGCCTCAACACCCTGATGAGCGCCGACAGCGTCGACCTCGGCGCACTGGCCGCCGGCGGCATCATCGCGGCGGTGCCCGTGGTGATCGTGTTCGCCTTCATCCAGAAGTGGCTGATCACGGGCTTCAGCGCGGGGGCGGTGAAGGGATGACATTCCGTCGGATCGCGGTGGGGGGCTTGGTGCTGGGCCTGGTGGGTGTCGTCGTCCGGTGCGAGGGGCGAGCCGTGGGCCGTGCCCTCCTGACGAGGAGCGACGCCAGGGTGTCCGAGACGCCGGGTGCGGCGGTCATCGACCGGGCGCGGTATCCCGCCGAAGGCGACGACCACCGCTACTCCCTCGGCGTCTCCACCGAGTCCGCGATCCACGCCGAGGACAGCGCCCTCCACACCTCCCGTCACCTCACGGCGGACGTCGGCCGGACGCCTACCCTGCACACAAAGATCGACAGCGCCGAGGCGTCCGACCGAGAGGTGGCGCGCGGCGCGGGCGCAGGGAGGATGCCATGAACACCGTGGACACCATGAACACCGACAACACCCCGGGCACCGTGGACATCGTCCTGGCGGGCGCGCGCGGGCACGGCCACTGGCACCTGGAGAACATCCGCCGACTGCAGGACAAGGGAATCGTACGACTGGCGGGGATCTGCGAGCTGACCCCGTTGACCGGCGACGAGATCCCCGAAGGCCTGGGCACACCCGAGCAGTCCGCCGACTTCGGCGCGCTCCTCGACTCCACGGGCGCCCGGATCGCGGTGATCTGCACCCCGATCCCGACGCACACGGACCTTGCGCTCCAAGCGGCACGGCGGGGCGTGCACATCCTGCTGGAGAAGCCCCCGGCGCCGTCGTACGCCGAGTTCCGCCGGATGGCCGACGGGGTCGCCGCGACCGGGGTCGCCTGCCAGATCGGCTTCCAGTCGCTGGGCTCGCACGCCGTGCCCGCGATCCGTGAGCTGGTCGAGGAGGGGGCGATCGGCGAGGTGACCGGGATCGGCGGGGCCGGTGCCTGGGCGCGCGCGGAGGCGTACTACCGGCGGGCGCCCTGGGCGGGCAAGCGGCGGATGAACGGCGTCGACGTGATCGACGGCGTGCTGACCAACCCCCTCGCGCACGCCGTCGCCACCGCGCTCGCGCTGAACGGCACCACCCGCGCCGAGCACGTCACCCGCATCGAGACCGAGCTGCAACGCGCCAACGACATCGAGTCCGACGACACCTCCTGCGTCCGCCTCACCACCGCGAACGGCATCCCGGTAGTCGTCGCCGCGACCCTGTGCGCCGAGGACCCCGACGAGCCGTACGTCGTCGTGCACGGCAGCCACGGCCGGATCACCTACTGGTACAAGCAGGACCGCGTGCTGCTCCAGCAGGCCGGCCACGGTCCCGAGGAGTACGAGTACGGCCGCACCGACCTGCTGGAGAACCTGGTCGACCACGTCACCGACGGCGACGAGCTCCTGGTCGTCCCCGAGGTGACCGGCGCCTTCATGAAGGTCGTCGAGGCGATCCGGCTGGCCCCGGACCCGGCTCCGCTCCCGGCCACGGCCTGGCGCCTGCTGCCCGACGAGGAGCGCCGGGTCGTCCCCGGCATCGACGGACTCGTCGCGGCCGCCGCCGACAACCTCGCCCTCTACTCCGAGCTGGGCGCCGACTGGGCCCGGCCACACGTCGCGAACGAGGTGAGCACATGACGACCCCCGATTCGCCGGTCCTGCGTGTCGCGGGCCGCCCGGTCAGCCGCTACGTCACCCGGCCCGAGCTGCCCGCCCGGCTCTCCCCGCGCCCCTATCTGCACCCCGTCACCACCCTGGCCGGCACGGCTGTCACCGAACTCGGCCCCGCCGACCACATCCACCACCTCGGCGTCGGTGTAGCCGTTCCCGACGTCGAGGGGTACAACTTCTGGGGCGGGCGCACCTACGTGCGCGACCAGGGCCCGACCGAGCTCGACAACCACGGTGCCCAGCGCCACCACTCCTTCCAGCTCCGGGACCCGGACGGCTTCGTGGAGGAGCTGCGCTGGGTCGCCTCGGGGGCGGAGCTGCTGCGCGAACGCCGCACGGTCGCGGCCACCGAACTGACCGGCTCCGCCTGGGCGTTGGACTTCACCTTCTCCCTCACCAACGTCACCCGGGAAGCCCTGTCGATCGGCAGCCCGGCCACCAACGGCCGCCCGGGCGCGGCCTACGGCGGCTTCTTCTGGCGGGCCCGCAAGGAACAGGACGCGCCGGACGTCTTCACCGTCGACCGCGAGGGCGAGGCCGCGATCCACGGCACCCGGGCCGACTGGGTCGCCCTCTCCGGGGCCGGCTGGACCCTCGTCTTCGCCGGCGCCACCGACCGGACCCGCCGTGACCCGTGGTTCGTGCGCGCCGACGAGTACCCGGGAGTGGGCTCCTCGCTCGCCCACGACGCGAGGCTGCCGGTCCCGGCCGGCGAGACGGTCGTACGGCGGATCGTCACCGTCGTCGCCGACGGGCGCCTGTCCCGGCTCGAAGTGGCGGCCCTGGTACGGAAGGCGGTCAGCCAGTGACACACCCGAGCCCGTCGACGACGTACACGAACCCCGTCCTGAACGCCGACTGGTCCGACCCCGATGTCGTCCGCGTCGGTGACGACTTCTACCTCACCGCCTCCAGCTTCGGCCGCGTCCCCGGCCTGCCGCTGCTGCACTCCCGCGACCTCGTCAACTGGACTTTGATCGGCCACGCCCTCGAACGCCTGCAACCGGCGGGGGAGTTCACCAGGCCCCGGCACGACTGCGGGGTCTGGGCACCGTCTCTCCGGTACCACGACGAACGGTTCTGGATCTTCTGGGGCGACCCGGACCAGGGCATCTTCCAGATCAACGCCCCTGGGATCAGGGGCCCTTGGAGCAGCCCGCACCTTCTCAAGTCCGGCAAGGGTCTGATCGACCCGTGCCCCCTGTGGGACGAGGAGAGCGGCGAGGCCTACCTGGTGCACGCCTGGGCCAAGTCCCGCTCGGGCGTCAAGAACCGCCTCACCGGGCACCGGATGGACCTCGACGGCCGCGAACTCCTCGACGAGGGCAAGGTGATCGTCGACGGCGACCGGATACCGGGCTGGTTCACTCTCGAAGGCCCCAAGCTGTACCAGCACGACGGCTGGTTCTGGATCTTCGCTCCCGCCGGGGGAGTGGAGACCGGCTGGCAGGGCGCCTTCCGCTCGCGCGGGTTCTTCGGCCCCTACGAGGAGAGGGTCGTCCTGGAGCAGCAGGACACCGACGTCAACGGCCCGCACCAGGGCGGCTGGGTGCGCACCCCGTCCGGCCAGGACTGGTTCCTGCACTTCCAGCAGAAGGGCGCCTACGGCAGGGTCGTCCACCTCCAGCCGATGCGCTGGGGCGAGGACGGCTGGCCGGTGCTCGGCCACGAGGGCGCCCCCGTCGCCGTGCACGAGAAGCCTGATCTGCCGCCGCAGCCGGAGGCCGCGCCCGCCACCGACGACGACTTCCCCGGCGGACGCTTCGGCCGCCAGTGGCAGTGGACCGCCAATCCGCGGCCCGGTTGGGCCACCCACCACTCCGGGGACGGACTACGGCTCACCTGCGTCCGCTCGGCCGACGCGCACGACCTGCGCAAACTGCCGAACGTCCTCACCCAGCGGCTGCCCGGCACGCCCTCGGCGGTCGAGGTGGAGCTGCGACTGCACAGTGCGGAACCGGGGGCGCGGGCCGGTCTCGCGGTGCTCGGGGACGCCTTCAGCTGGATCGGGCTCCAGCGGGGGGCCGACGGCACGGTGCACCTCGTACACCGGTTCGCGGAGGGCGTCGCCGAACAGGAACGGGACGCCGAGCGACCGCGACCCGCTCCCGCCGAAAAGGTACGGCTGCGGATCGAGATCGGCGCGGGCGCGCGCTGCCGCTTCTTCCACGACCTCGGCGACGGCCCGCAGCCCTCCGGACCCGTCTTCGCCGCCACCCCCTGGCGCTGGGTCGGAGCCCTGCTCGGACTGTTCGCGCTCGCGCCCGTCGGAGGAGGACACGCCGGGGCGGCAACCTTCTCGCACTTCAGGATCGACCACCTGTAACGCACCGAACCCGTACGCCTGTTGGGAGCCGCAATGACGCAGCACCTTGATAGCAAGCGCTTACAGAGACCGGCACCCGGCACGGTCATGGCCGCTGTCCTCGGCCTGGTGGCCGCGCTGAGCCTCGGGGTGATCGGGCAGGCCAAGGCCGTCGCCGCCGAGAAGGCCCCGGCCGAGCGCTGGAGCGATGCGGCCCACGGCTTCGCCTCCCTCGCCGGCGGCACCACCGGAGGGGCCGGCGGCAAGGTCGTCACCGTCACCGACCAGGCCTCGCTGGCCGCCTACGCGGCGGCCGAGGAGCCGTACGTGATACGGGTCTCGGGCGCGATCGCCATCGAACCCTTCGGCTCGGACATCGTGGTCGGCTCGAACAAGACGATCATCGGCGTCGGCGCCACCGGCGAGATCGTCCATGGCGAGCTGCATCTCAACCCCGGCACGCACAACGTGATCATCCGCAACCTGACCATTCGCGACTCGTACGTCGAGGGCGACTGGGACGGCAAGACGACCGACTTCGACGCGATCCAGATGGACACGGCCGACCACGTCTGGATCGACCACAACCGGTTCGAGCACATGGGCGACGGGCTGCTCGACATCCGCAAGGACAGCCAGTACATCACCGTCTCGTACAACCAGTTCCGCAGCCACAACAAGGCGTTCGGGATCGGCTGGACGACCAACGTCCTGACCCAGATCACCATCGACCACAACTGGTTCACCGGGACCAAGCAGCGCAACCCGTCCGCCGACAACTGCGCCTACGCCCACCTCTACAACAACTACCTCTCGGCGCAGGTCGCCGACGGGGACCCGGTGTGGACGTACGGGAACTGGTCGCGCGGCCGGACGAAGATGGTCATCGAGAGCAGCTACTACGACGGGGTGCAGCATCCCTACCAGGCGGACGCCACCGCGGAGTTGGTGCAGCGCGGCTCGATCCTGAGGAACACGACCGGGCGAACGGACGCGTGGGGTACGGCATTCGATCCCCGGTCCTTCTACGCCTACCGGCTGGACCCGGCCGCCGCCGTGCCCTCGCTGGTGTCGAAATTCTCCGGCCCGCAGCAGCGGATCGGGGTGACCCTGCACGTCCCCAGCGCCTACCCGACCGTGCAGGCCGCCGTGGACGCCGTGCCCGACCAGAACGCCCTGCCGGTGACGATCGCCGTCGCGCCGGGCACCTACCGCGCCAAGGTGTACATCCCGGCGACCAAGCCGAAGATCCTGCTCCAGGGGACTGGACAGGACCGGTCCGACACCGTCATCGTCTACGACACCCCCGCCGAGTACGGCGGTTCTACGGGCAGCGCGACGGTCCGGATCGCCGCGAACGACGTCACCGCCCGCCACCTCACCTTCAGCAACGACTTCGACGAGGGAGCGGTCGAGCTGAAGGGCGAGCAGGCCCTCGCGATGAAGACGACCGGCGACCGGATCGTCTTCGAGGACACCGCCTTCCTGGGCAACCAGGACACCCTGATGACCGACAGCCCCAAGCTGGACGTCATCAGCCGGGTCTACATCCGCGACTCGTACATCGAGGGCGATGTCGACTTCATCTACGGCCGGGCGACGACCGTGATCGAGCGGTCCGTGATCCGGGCGCTGAGCCGGGGCTCGGACTCCAACAACGGCTACATCACGGCCGCTTCGACCTGGACGGGCAACCCGTACGGGTTCCTGATCACCCGGTCGAAGGTCGTCAGCGACGCCCCGGACCGGACCTTCCACCTGGGGCGGCCGTGGCACCCGGGCGGTGAACCCGCCGCCGTGGCACAGGTGTTGATCCGCGACACCGCGCTGCCGGCCGCCGTGAAGAGCTCGCCGTGGACCGACATGAGCGGGTTCTCCTGGAAGGACGCGCGGTTCGCCGAGTACCGCAACGCCGGGCCCGGCGCGACCCCGAGCGCCGACCGGCCGCAGCTCGACGCCGCCGACGCGAGGACGTACACCGTCGCGAACTACCTCAGGGGCACGGACGGCTGGGCCCCCCACGCCTCCCACTGACCTCCCCCCACGACTTCATTTCTCCGCTGGAATCAGAAGAAGAAGAGAGCCGATCAATGAAGATCAGTATCCGCAGAAGCAGGCGCGCTGCCATCTCCGTCGCCCTCGGGTCCGTCCTGGCGCTGACCGCCACCGCCTGCGGTGACGACGGCAGCGGCGCCGGCGGTGACAAGGGCGACGAGGGCAGCGGCAAGGGCAAGATCGTCTTCTGGGACAACAACGGCGGTGTGCGCACCGACATCTGGAAGGAGATCATCGCCGACTTCCAGAAGGCGAACCCCGACATCAAGGTCGAGTACGTCGGCATCGCGTCCACCGAGTACCAGTCCAAGGTCGACACCGCCATCCAGGGCGGCGGCCTGCCGGACGTCGGCGGTGTCGGGGCGGCCATGCTCGCCGGGTTCTCCGCGCAGAAGGCGCTGGAGCCGCTGGACGACCGGCTCGCCAAGTCCTCGCTGAGCGGCAAGCTCAACGAGAACATGGTCGACTCGCTGAAGGCGGCGGGGGGCGGGGACGGGACCCTGTACTCGATCCCGACCTCCGCCAACAACGGTGTGCTCTACTACCGGACCGACCTGTTCAAGAAGGCCGGCCTCGACGAGCCGACGACCTGGGACAAGTTCTACGAGGCCGCGAGCAAGCTCACCAACTCCAAGAAGAACGAGTTCGGTTACACCATCCGTGGTGGAGCCGGGTCCATCGCCCAGGCCCTGGACGCGGCGTACGGGCAGAGCGGGATCACCTCCTTCTGGAACGGCGACAAGACCACCCTCAACGACCCGAAGAACGTGGCGGCGCTGGAGAAGTACGCGGCGCTGTACAAGAAGGACACCCCTGCGGCCGACCTCAACAACGACTTCACCAAGATGGTCGCCCAGTGGGACTCCGGCACGATCGGGATGCTCAATCACAACCTGGGGTCGTACCAGGACCATGTGAAGGCGCTCGGGGCCGGCAAGTTCCGGGGCATTCCGCAGCCGATCGGCGCCTCCGGCAAGCGGGTTCAGGTGTCCAACCCCGTCGACGGGCTCGGGGTGTTCAAGAGCTCGAAGAACAAGGACGCCGCGTGGAAGTTCATCGAGTTCGCGACCTCGCACGCGGAGAACTCGAAGTTCAACAAGGCCGCCGGGCAGGTGCCGTCGAACAACGACGCCGCGAAGGACTCGTGGATCGCCGAGGCGGAGCCTACGAAGCTGGCGGCGGCGGCGCTGACCGACGGTTCCACGAGCATCGTTCAGCTGCCGTACTACCTGCCCGACTGGAACACCATCTCCAAGGCGGACAACGAGCCCAACTTCCAGAAGGTGCTGCTGGGCGACATGAGCGCCAAGGACTTCCTGGACACCATGGCCGAGCAGCTGAACAAGGCTCAGGCGGAGTGGAAGGAACAGAACGGCTAGAGCTCGGGCGGTTGCGCTTGTGGGGAGCTGCCGGCCGGTTGTGGCTGGTCGCGCAGTTCCCCGCGCCCCTAGGTAGGAAAGGTCACGTACGTTGTCACTGACTCGTAGACAAGTCGCCGTGGCGGCGCTCGGCGCCGTGCCCGTCGCTTTCGCGGCGACCGGTACCGCTGAGGCCGCTCCGCGCAGAACACGCACGCTCTACATCGCGGGCGACTCCACCGCTGCCCAGAAATACTCCGACGCCGCTCCCGAGACCGGCTGGGGGATGGCTCTTCCCTTCTTCCTGTGTCAGGACCTGGCAGTCGCCAATCACGCGGTGAACGGGCGGAGTTCGAAGTCCTTCGTCGACGAGGGACGACTCGACACGATCCTCGGACTGATCAGGCCCGGCGACCTCCTGCTCGTCCAGTTCGCGCACAACGACGAGAAGACCGCCGATCCGACCCGCTACACCGAGCCCTGGACGACCTACCAGGACTATCTGCGCCGGTACATCGACGGCGCCCGTGCGAAGGGTGCCCGGCCGGTGCTCGCCACGCCCGTCGAGCGGCGCAAGTTCGACGCGAGCGGCAACGCCGTGCCGACCCATGGCGAATACCCGGCGGCCATGCGTGCGCTCGCCGAGGAGGCCGGCGTGACGCTGCTCGACATCCAGGCCCTGTCGCTCGCTCTGTGGCAGCGGCTCGGCGTCGAGGAGACCAAGAAGTACTTCAACTGGACCGCGACTGAGCAGGACAACACGCACTTCAATCCGCCCGGTGCCATCGCGGTGGCGCGTCTGGTCGCCGGTGAACTGCTGCGGCACCGCGTGCTGGCGCCCCGGGACGTGCGCCGGCTCGACGCCGAGATCCCGGAGTCCTGGATCACCTGGCCGTCCTCGGCCACCGCCTGACCCTCCCCGTCCACCGGAAGAGAGCCGCACCATGAACGTACAGCTATGTCATGATCATGCCATTTCCAAGCTGATGGCGGTGGCGGGCTGCGCCGCCCTCGTCCTCGCGGTCACCGGCCCCACCGCCCAGGCCAAGGGCCATGACGCCGCCCGCGAGACCCTCGCCGCCGGCGACGGCTGGGGCTCCGAGGGCACCGGCACCACCGGAGGGGCGGCCGCCGACGCCGCCCACGTCTACACCGTCACCGACTGGGCCGGCTTCAAGGCCGCCCTCGCCGCCGGTGGCAGCGCCCCGAAGATCATCAAGGTGAAGGGGACCATCGACGCCGTCTCCGAGGGCTGCGACTCCCTCGCCGCGCCCGGGTACGACTTCGACGCCTACCTCGCGAAGTACTCGCCCGAGGTCTGGGGCCTGGACACCGACCTGAGCGCCGAGCCCGACGACAGCCCCGAGGGGCTGCGCCGCGCCTCCGCCGCCCAGCAGGACCAGACCATCAAGGCGAACGTGCCCGCCAACACCACGATCGTCGGCGTCGGCAAGAACGCCGGGTTCAAGGGCGCGAGCCTGCAGATCAAGGCCGTCGACAACGTCATCGTCCGCAACCTCACCTTCGAGAGCCCCATCGACTGCTTCCCGCAGTGGGACCCGACCGACGGCGACAAGGGCAACTGGAACTCCGAGTACGACACCGCCGTCGTCTACGGCTCCACCCATGTCTGGCTGGACCACAACACCTTCACCGACGGCAGCCACCCCGACAGTGCCGCGCCGACCTACTTCGGCATGCTCTACCAGCAGCACGACGGCGAGCTGGACATCGTCCGCGGCGCGAACTACGTCACCGCCTCCTGGAACGTCTTCACCCAGCACGACAAGACGATCCTGATCGGCAACAGCGACAGCGAGTCCACGGCGGCCGGAGACCGGGGCAAGCTCAAGGTCACCTTCCACCACAACCTGTTCTCGAACCTCGTCGAGCGCGCACCCCGCGTCCGCTTCGGACAGGTCGACTCCTACAACAACCACTTCGTGGCGAACGACGACTACGCCTACAGCTTCGGCATCGGCAAGGAGTCCCACCTCGTCGCCGAGCACAACGCGTTCACCCTGCCGCAGGGGGTCAGCGCGGCCAAGGTGCTCAAGCGGTGGAACGTCTCCCCGCTCACCGCCGACGACAACTACGTCAACGGCAAGCCCACCGACCTGATCGCCGTCCACAACGCCGAGATCCCCGCCGAGACCCTGGAGTCCGGCGCGGGCTGGACGCCGACCCTGCGCACGAAGGTCGACCCGGCCAAGAAGGTGCCCGGGATCGTCGACCGCGGCGCGGGCGCGGGCCGCGTCTGCTGACACCACCCCCCTGACCGGCCGGGGCGGAATCCAGCGGCCGCCCCGGCCACCTCACCCCCCACGCGAGGAACCCCACCCCTGAGCCGCGTTTCCAAGGAGCACCCGCATGTCCTCGCACAACACCCGACTCCCCTTGTCCAGAAGGGGGTTCCTGCTCGCGAGCACCGGGGCGGCAGCCTCCCTCGCGCTCACGTCGAGCCCCGCTCGGGCCGCCGGTCACCGGCGCCCCTTCGGCCGCTTCGGCTCCCCGGCAGCCCGGCTCACCCCGCAGACCCTTTACGTCGACTCCCGGGGCCGCGGCGACCACACCACCGTGAAGGACGCCGTCGCCGCGGCCACCGGCAGCGGCTGGACCCTGGTCCTCGCCCCCGGCACCTACCGGGAGACCGTCGCCGTCGACGTCACCCGCACCGAGGCGACCTGGATCGGCGCCTCCGAGGACCCCCGGGACGTCGTGATCGTCCACGACAACGCGGCCGGCACCCCCAAGCCCGGCGGTGGCACGTACGGCACCACCGGATCCGCCACCACCACGGTCCAGGCCGACGGCTTCACCGCCCGCTGGATCACCTTCGCCAACGACTGGCTGCGCGCCGACCACCCCGACATCACCGGCACCCAGGCGGTCGCCCTCAAGGTCCAGGGCGACCGCTCCGCCTTCCACCACTGCCGCTTCCTCGGCCACCAGGACACCCTCTACACCGACTCGATCGCCCTCACCTCCTTCGCCCGCCAGTACTTCTCGCACTGCTACGCCGAGGGAGACGTCGACTTCGTCTTCGGGCGGGCCACGGCCGTCCACGAGCACTGCCACTTCCGGACCCTGAACCGGACCGACCTGGCGGCGGCGCCGTACGGCTTCGTCTTCGCGCCCTCCACGGCGGGCGCCAACCCGCGCGGCTACCTCGTGACCAGGAGCCACGTCAGCAGCGAAGCCCCCGACGCCTTCTACAAGCTGGCCCGCCCCTGGGTCCCGAGCTCCGACACCACCGCCCGGCCCTCGCTCGTGGTCCGGGACACCTGGCTGGGCCCCGGAATCGACGCCGTCGCCCCCTACACCAACATGTCGGACACCTTCCCCTGGCAGAACCAGCGCTTCGCCGAGTACCGCGACACCGGCCCCGGCGCCCGCATCACCGTCCCGGAGAACCGGCCCCAACTCACCCGCGAACAGGCCGACTCCGCCACCCGGGAGACCTACCTCGGCGACTGGCAGCCGTGGAAGGAGGCGTGCTGAGATGCGCAGACGGACCTTCATGGCCGCCGGGACGGGACTCGCCCTCGCGGCGGCCGCCCCGGCCCACGCCGGCACCCGCCGTGTCCTCCACGTCCGGCCCGGCGACTCCGTCCAGGGGGCCGTGGACGCGGTCACCGGCCCCGGCTGGACGATCGTCGTGCACCCGGGCACCTACCGCGAGGTCGTCAGCGTCCCCGCCGACAAGCCGGAGCTGACCGTGCGCGGCGCGAGCCGGGACCCGCGCGCCGCGGTCATCGTGTACGACCACGCGAACGGCACCCCGAAGCCGGACGGTTCGGGCACCTACGGCACCGCCGGCTCCGCCACCTTCACCTCCGCGGCCCCCGGCCTCACCGTCCGCGACCTCACCCTCGCCAACGACTGGCTGCGCGCCGACCACCCCGACATCACCGGCACCCAGGCGGTCGCCGCCTGCACCTACGGCGACCGGACCCACTTCGAGAACGTCCGCCTCCTGGCCCACCAGGACACCCTCTTCGTCGAGACGACCGCCCTCGCCTCCTTCGACCGGCAGTACTTCCGCCGCTGCTACATCGAGGGCGACGTGGACTTCGTCTTCGGCCGGGCCACCGCCGTGTTCGAGGAGTGCCACTTCCACACCCTCCGGCGGGACGTGAACTTCACCCCCAAGGGCATGGTCTTCGCCCCCTCCACGGCCCGCGCCAACCCGTACGGCATCCTCGCCGTCCGCTCCCGCGTCACCTCCGGCGCCGAGGACGGGGCGTACAAACTGGCCCGCCCCTGGGTGCCGTCGTACGAGACGACCGCCTGGCCGTCCCTGGTGGTGCGGAACTCCTGGATCGGGCCGGGGATCGACCCGGTCGCGCCTTACACCAACATGCGCGAGGCCTATCCCTGGCAGACCATGCGCTTCCGGGAGTACGCCAACTCCGGCCCCGGCGCGGTGATCTCGGTCCCCGACAACCGGCCCCAGCTGACCGCCGAAGAGGCCGCCGCGCACACCCGGCGGACGTATCTCGGGGACTGGAGGCCCTATGAGCGCCGGTGACCCGCTGGGGCGGCGGGCCTTCGTGGTGGGCGCCGGAGCGGCTGTGCTCGCCGGGGGAGCGGTGAGCCCCGCGGAGGCCGGGGTCGTGGACGGCCCGCTGCCCGACTTCCACCCGGCACTCAAGGCCGAGCTGAACTTCCCGCTGGCCTGGGGGACTTCGCCGGTCCGCGACTTCCGCGCCTGGCGGCGGACCGCTCGTGCCAAGGTCGAGGAGCACCTCCTCGTCGACCGCGAGGACGGGACGCCGTACGCACCCCGGTTCACCCGCCGCACCCAGGGCGACGGTTACACGCGGGAGGTGGTCACCCTCTCCCTCACCCACCACGAACGCGTCCGCGCCGCCCTGCTCACCCCGCACGGTCCCGGGCCGTTCCCCGCCGTGCTGCTGCTCCACGACCACGGGGCGAAGTTCGACATCGGCAAGGAGAAGCTGGTCCGGCCCTGGTACGACGACACCCGGCTCGCCTCCGCGCAGACCTGGGCCGACACGTACTTCAGCGGCCGGTTCGTCGGCGACGAGCTGGCCCGGCGCGGCTATGTCGTCCTGTGCGCGGACGCCCTCGGCTGGGGCGACCGCGGACCCGTCACCTACGACCAACAGCAGGCCCTGGCAAGCAACTTCTACCACCTCGGCTCCTCCCTCGCCGGGCTCATGGCCCGCGAGGACGCCCGTGCCGCCGACTTCCTCGCCGGTCTCGACCGGGTGGATGCCCGCCGTGTCGCGGCCGTCGGTTTCTCCATGGGCGCCTACCGCGCCTGGCAGACCGCCGCGTTGACCGACGCCGTCCGGGCCACGGCCGCGGTCTGCTGGATGACCGGCCTCAAGGAAATGATGGTGCCCGGCAACAACACCCTGCGCGGGCAGTCCAGTTACTACATGCTCCACCCCGGGCTTCCCCGGTTCCTCGACTTCCCCGACGTGGCGAGCATCGCCGCCCCCAGGCCGATGCTGTTCTTCAACGGCAGGCTCGACCCGCTGTTCCCCGCCGACGGCGTCCGCGTGGCGTACGACAAGCTGCGCGCCGTCTGGCACTCCCGCCACGCCGAGGAGCGGTTGCACCTGAAGACCTGGCCCGACCTCGGCCACGTCTTCGTCGACCGCATGCAGGACGAGGTCTTCAGCTGGCTCGACGCCGTCCTGTGAACCATCCCCCCACCCGCACACGAAGGGACCCGCTCACCATGTCTCGTCGTACCGCTCTCACCGTCCTGTCGGCCCTGTCCCTGGGCGTCGGCCTCGCCGTCCTCCCGACCCAGGCGCAGGCCGCGACCGTGGTCGTCAGCAACTCGACCGACCTGTCCAACGCCATCAAGAACGCCGGCGCCGGCACCGTCATCCAGGTCCGCGGCGGCACCTACTACCCGACGGCCACCCTCCAGTCCACGGCCAACGGCAGTTCCTCCGCGCCCATCACCCTCACGGCGTACGGCTCGGAGACCGTCAAGATCGACGGCTCGTCGCTGCCCGACGGCGACTGGATCTTCAAGCTGACCGCCGACTACTGGAACGTCTCCAACATCACCTTCCAGAACTCCCCGGACAGCGCGGTCGTCTGCCAGTCCTGCACCGGGACGGTCTGGAACAACATCAAGACCATCAACGGCGGCGACTCCGGCTTCACGCTCACCGGCGACGGAACCGTGAACAACACCGTCAAGAACATCGACTCCTACGGCAACTACGACGCCGCGAACCACGGCGAGAACGCCGACGGCATCGCCGTGAAGTTCGGCTCCGGCACCGGCAACCTCATCACCGGCGCCCGCCTCTACAACAACTCGGACGACGGGATCGACTTCTGGTCCTTCTCCTCGCCGGTCACCGTCGAGCACACCTGGTCCATGGGCAACGGGGTCAACCGCTGGTCCGACTCCGCCTTCGCGGGCGACGGCAACGGCTACAAGCTGGGCGGCGACGGCGAGGTCGTCGCGCACGTCATCAACAACTCCGCCGCCTGGGGAAACGCCGGCAACGGCTTCACCGAGAACTCCAACACCGGCGCCATCTCCATCAACCGCACCACCGCCTACGCCAACAGCAAGTGGGGCTACTACTTCGCCACCAGCTCCGCGAAGCTCGGCAAGAACCTCGCGGTGAGCAACGGCAGCGGCTCGGTCAGCAAGGGGTCCAAGGTGACCTCGTCCGGCAACAACTGGGACAGCGGGATCAGCACCCCCGCCTTCAAGTCGACCGACGCCTCGACGACGTACAACGCGCGCAGCTCCAGCGGCACCCTGCCCGCCACCACGTTCCTGACGACCGGCAGCACCACCATCGGCGCGACCATGAACTGACGCGGCCTCCGAAACCCCGCCTCAGGGCGCTTGACCCGTTTTTTACCGGGCGGGTCTCGCGCCCGACATGGTGACGCGCGTAGAACCTCTGTCATGCATAAGTCACTGCGTATCGCTGCCGCCACCGCCGCCTGTGCGGTCGCCGGCGCCGCCCTGTACGGCGCCGGCGCGGCCACCGCCGGCCAGTCCACGGCGAACTCCACGCACGAGCCCTACAACATCGGGCTCCTGGTCAAGGACATCGACACCTACTACGGCACCACCGCCGACGCGAACGGTGTCTACCAGGCGTCGCCCACCAGTCCGTACGCCAAGGACCTCGCGTCCCTCGACAAGGCGGCCCGGAAGTACATCGACCAGGCCGCCCGCAAGGCGCACCACAGGGGTGAGAAGCCCGCCGTGGTCTTCGACATCGACGACACGCTGCTGCTCAGCCTCGACTACGAGAAGCGCTACAACTACACGTACAACCCGACCACGTGGGCCGACTACGTGAACCGGGCCGACCGCCCGGCCGTCTTCGGCAGCCCCGAGCTCGTGCGGTACGCCGAGAAGAAGGGCGTCGAGGTCTTCTACAACTCCGGCCTCAGCGAGGCGCAGCGCTCGGCCGCGGTCGAGAACCTGAAGAAGATCGGCGCCGATGTGAACCTCGACGCCGACCACGTGTTCCTCAAGGACAAGGCGAACCCGCCGTCCTACCTGAGCGCCTGCGCCACACCGGGCACCTGGACCTGCACCACCGTGCAGTACAAGTCCGGCACCCGCGCGCACATCGAGAAGGACCTCGGGTTCGAGATCATCGCCAACTTCGGCGACCAGTACTCCGACCTGGAGGGCGGTTACGCCGACCGGACGTACAAGCTGCCGAACCCGACGTACTTCGTGAGCTAACCCCGCACCGGCCGGATCCCTTCGAGGGTCGGCACCACGGGCTTGATCGTGCCGTCCGCCGCGAACTCCAGGCGGTCGACGGTGGTTTCGCGGTGCATGCCGTCCCCGCCCGGCCTCCCCGGCCCGTTCAGGGCGAACCGGTGATAGACGATGTACCAGTCGTCGGTGCCGGGGACGTTCACCACGGAGTGGTGACCGGTGGCGAGGATGCCGTACTCGGGACGCTTGGACAGGATCGTCCCCTTCTTGGTCCACGGGCCGAGCGGGGACGGTCCCGTCGCGTAGGCGACGTGGTAGTTCTCGCTGCGGGTGTCGTCCTCGGACCACATGAAGTAGTACGTGCCGTGCCGCTTGATCACGAAGGAACCCTCGCGGAAGTCGTCCGGGGTGATGTCCTCGATCTTCGCCGGGTCGTACGAGGTCATGTCGTCGTTCAGCGGCACGACGTACCCGTGCCCGTTGCCCCAGTAGAGGTACGACGTCCCGTCGTCGGTGAAGACGGCCGGGTCGATCATCTGGCCCTGCAGCGAACCGCCCTTCGCCACCAGGGGCTTGCCGAGCGCGTCCTTGAAGGGGCCCGCGGGGGAGTCCGCCACGGCCACACCGATCTGCTGCTCGGCGCAGAAGTAGAAGTAGTACGTGCCGTTCTTCTCCGCGATCGCCGGCGCCCACGCGTACTTGTCGGCCCACGACACGTCCGCGCCGAGGTCGAGGATGACCCCGTGGTCCTTCCAGTGGACCAGGTCCTTCGACGAGTACGCCTTGAAACGGGTCCCGCCCCAGCCGTTGAAGCCGTCGGTGGTCGGGTAGATCCAGTACTCGCCGTTCAGGTAGTGCACGTCCGGGTCGGCGTTGAGGCCGGGCAGGACGGGGCTGCCGGTCCGCACCGCCTCGACCGTCCAACTCCGGCTGGTGCCGTCGGCGGCCGTCACGGTGTACGACTGCGGCCTGCGGAAGTCGCGCTGGGTACCGGACCTGGGGGCGATGCTCGCGCCCTCACCCACGGCGATCTTCGGAGCGAGGTGCGTGAGGTCGGTGTCGGTCTGCACCGGGAGCACGACCTTCGACGCGGCCTCCGTGAGGATCGCGTACCCCTTCTGCCCCTTGGCCGTCGCGTCCACCACCGAGGCGGGCGTCGACGGATACGCGGCCAGCAGCCGGTCGTACTCCTTCTGCGTCACCGGAAGCACCGTGCCGTGCCGGGGACTCGCGGGCAGCTGGTAGTTCGTGGACGGGGTCCACCTGCCCGAGTCGAGGTCGGTGGTCTCGAAGGGGACGTACCCGCGGCCGCCGTACTCGTCGATGAACAGGTACCACTTCTTCTCGGTGTTCGACTTGAACACCGTCGGCCCCTCGCCGCGGTCCATCGCCCCGCTGCCGATGCAGTCCGCGACCAGGTCGTACCTGGTGGCGGTCAGGCTCGTCGACTCCTCGCCGGTGATGAACTTGGCGCAGGGCGAGCTGGAGGCGGGGTCCCGCTCGTCCTTGGTGTAGCGGTAGTAGGTGTCCTTGTACTTCACGACCGTCGAGTCGATCACCGAGTAGCCGGGGTCGTTCCAGACCTTCGGCGCGCCGAAGGTGCGGAAGTCCTTGGTGGTCGCGTACAGCATCTTGTTGTACGTCGATCCCGTGTGCCCGGGGTCGTCGTCGGCGTACAGCTTCGACGCCCAGAAGACGACGTACTCACCGAGGCCGGCGTCCCAGTAGGCCTCCGGCGCCCAGGTGTTGCCCGCGTTGTCCGGGGCGACCTTCACCAGGCGCTGGTCGGTCCAGTGGACCAGGTCGGTGGACTCCCAGATCATGATCGACTTGCTGCCGTGCCGCTGGACGTCGTCCCAACTGCCGCTGCTGTTCCGGTACATGCGCAGGTTTGTGGCGATCAGATAGAACTTGTCGCCCTTGGGGGAGCGGATCACGAAGGGGTCCCGCAGGCCCTTCTCGCCGGCCGTCGACGTCAGCACCGGCTTGCCCTGGTTCAGCTCGCGCCAGTGCAGGGGGTCGTTGCCGCGGCTGAGTGCGTAGCGGATCTGCTCGCCGTCTGCGGTGCCCTCACCGGTGAAGTAGGCGAAGAGATAGCCGGCGTACGTGGAGTGGCTCACGGGTGGTGCTCCTGGGTGGGCGGAACCGGGCGGTGCGGTGAGAAGGGCCAGCAGTAGCGAGAGACAGGCGACGAGGAGGATACGTGGGCGCATGTCACTCCTGGGGGTGTGGGGGTGTGGGGGTTTCTGTGGGGTGCTGTGCGCGCCTTCGGAGTGTTACGAGTGGGAAACAGCACGTCAATCGGTGAGCGCGCGAGGAGAAGCAGCGAAAGTTTCGGTTGCTTTCGGCTGAGCGGCCGAACGGGGAAACGCCCCGCCTGTCGTCACAGGCGGGGCGTTCCTAGTGCCGGCCCGAGGGGGGCTCCAGCCGGCAGCTGCCGGCCGAGGGGGGCTCAGGCCGGCAGGTCTGTGAAGTTGTACGCCGTCATTCAGGCACCACCGTCATTCCGGCACTACTAGGGACGTCCATGGTGACCGAATGGTTGTTCCCCAGGGGAGAACTTGTGGTGAGGGAGCGCTTGTTGGGCTCCGTGGGAGTCGGAGTCGGGACCGTTCACCCATGGAGTTGCCGCCGACGAGGAAAAGGTTGCCGCCCCGCCGAGAACTTTTTTCGGCAAGCCTGCGGCAACGGCCTACGAGCCCCCTTCGCCCGCGGCCCCGTCGTCCTGCGCCGCGAAGCCACCCTTCACGGCGAGGTGCCCGGACCTGGCGGTCGCCGTCGCGGTGTAGCCGTCGTCCTTCGCGTCCCGGCCGCCGCGCTCATGGTTGTACTGCCCGGCGAACACCCACTCGCCCTTCGGGACCGTGCGGCCGTCCTTGAGTACCCAGGTGTAGACGAGGAACCCGTCCCGCTCGGCGACCGTCAGCGTGAAGTCGCCCTCGGGCAGCGAGCGCCAGGCCCCGGTGTCGGTGACCCCGCCGGTCTGTGCGATCCGCAGCTCGACCGTGAGCGAGGTCAGTTGCTCGGACGTCCTGACGGTGACATTGCTCTGTGCCCAGAACTGATTGCTGTGCCTGTCCATCGAGCCGTCCGACCACAGCGGGCCGTCCTCGGCGCCGGACGCCGGCACCCCGGCGGAGGCGCTCGGCGTGCCCGAGGGTGTACCGCTCGGCTTGTCGGCCCGGTGGGTGGGGGCGGTGTTCCGCGTCGGATGCGCCGACGGGGCGGGCGGACGGCTGGTCGCGTCGGGGGAGGGGGTGGGCGTACCCGTGGCAGCGACCCCCTTCTGGGCCGGCGGCTCGTCCTTCACCGCGGACGCCACCGCGTACCCGCCGAGGCCCAGCACGCAGGCGACCGCGGCCGTGGCGCTCACCACCCGCACCCAGCCGTAGAACTGTGGCCGTCTCGCCCGGTGGTCGGGGCGGCTCTGCTCCGCAATACCGCGCTCGACCCGGGCGAGGATCCGCTCGCGGTTCGGCTCGTGCGACTCGGCCGCGTCCCGCAGCCGGGCGCGCAGTGCGCCGTGCACGTCCCGCTGCATGGTCATCGGTCCCTTCCTCCGGCGTCACCGGTACGCGCCATCGTGGCACGCACCTTCTGCGGAGCGTTCTGGGGGCCCAGCAGCCGCTGCAACTCGGCCATCCCCTTGGAGGTCTGGCTCTTCACCGTACCGACCGACACCCCCAGGGCCAGCGCGGTCTCCTTCTCGGAGAGATCGAACGCGTGCCGCAGCACCACGCACGCCCGCTTGCGGAACGGCAGCCTGCGCAGCGCCTCCTGGACATCGACCGCGCCCGCCACGTCCGGGTTCTCGGCCTTCTCCTCGCGCTGGGACCAGAACAGGGCGACGCGCCGGCGCTCCCGGACCGCGCTGCGGATACGGGTGCGGGCCAGGTTGGCGACCACCCCGCGCGCGTACGCCACCGGGTGGTCGGCCGCGCGCACCCGGTCCCAGCGGTGCCACAGCGCCAGCAGCGCGTCCGCCGCCAGGTCGTCGGCGGCGTCCGGCTCGCCGGTCAGCAGATGGGCGAGGCGGGACAGTTCGGCATAGTGGCGTTCGAAGAAGGCGTGGAACTCCACGGAGGCGGCGTCGTCGACGACTGTGCCCACGGGCTCCCTCTCCTTTGTGTGTCATGTGAATGACATGTGATCATCCGGGGGTGGCCGGCCGGAGATCCGGAAGCGTAGCAGTGATCGATCAGGTGTTCCCGTACGGGTCTTCGAACAAGGTCTGACGGGGCGACCCCCGAATCCGTAACACGGGGAAAACCTGAAGCGCGTTCACCGCAGGAACAATCCAGCCAGCATCCGCACACCGATCATTCAGGCACCCAGGAGCAGCGACCATGTCCGTCGACCGGTACTTCAGGATCTCCGAGAGGGGATCCACCTTCGCCCGTGAGATACGCGGCGGCTTCGCCACGTTCTTCACGATGGCCTACATCCTTGTCCTGAATCCCATCATCCTCGGCAGCGCGAAGGACAAGTTCGGGCACCAGTTGGATGCGGTCCAGCTGACCACCGCGACGGCCCTGGTGGCCGCGGTGATGACGATCGTCATGGGTGTGGGCGGGAACCTGCCGCTCGCGCTCGCCGCCGGGCTCGGGCTCAACGCGGTCGTCGCCTTCCAGATCGCCCCGCTGATGAGCTGGGACGACGCGATGGGACTGGTCGTCCTGGAGGGCCTGCTCATCTGCGTGTTGGTGGTGACCGGCCTGCGCGAGGCCGTCATGCACGCCATTCCGCAACCGCTCAAGCAGGCGATCAGTGTCGGCATCGGGCTGTTCATCGCGTTCATCGGCTTCGTGGACGCGGGGTTCGTGAGCCGTATCCCCGACGCGGCCAACACCACTGTGCCGGTCCAGCTCGGCGGCACCGGCGCGCTCAGCGGCTGGCCGATCCTGGTCTTCTGTCTCGGGGTACTGCTGACGATCGGGCTGCTCGCGCGCAAGGTCAAGGGCGCGATCCTGATCAGCATCGTGACCATGACGGTCCTCGCGATGATCATCAACTCGATCGCCGACATCAAGTCCTGGGGGCTGACGACGCCGCAGTGGCCCGACAAGGTCGTCGACGCCCCGGACTTCGGTCTGATCGGTCACTTCAGCCTGTTCGGCTCCTTCAGCGCGCCCGGCGTCGGGATCGTCACGGTCGTCCTGCTGATCTTCACGCTGATCCTCTCCGACTTCTTCGACACGATGGGCACGGTCGTCGGCATCAGCGCGGAGGCCGGACTGCTGGACGAGGAGGGCAAGGTGCCCAACCTCGGCCGGGTCCTGCTGATCGACGGGGCGGCGGCCGTGGCCGGTGGCGCGGCGTCCGCGTCTTCCGCCACGTCGTACATCGAGTCGGCGGCGGGGGTCGGTGAGGGCTCGCGCACCGGGTTCTCGAACCTGATCACGGGCGGGCTGTTCGGCCTGGCGCTGTTCCTGACCCCGCTGCTGACCATCGTCCCGCTCCAGGCCGCCGCGCCCGCCCTGGTCGCCGTGGGCTTCCTGATGATGACGCAGGTCAAGCACATCGACTGGGACCGCTACGACATCGCGATCCCGGCGTTCCTGACCATCGCCGTGATGCCGTTCACCTACTCGATCACCAACGGCATCGGGGCCGGGTTCCTGGCGTACGTCGTGATCAAGGTCGTACTGGGCAAGGCCAAGGAGATCCACTGGCTGCTGTGGGCGGCCTCGGCGCTGTTCCTCGTGTACTTCGCGATCGACCCGATCGAGCAGGTGCTCGGCGCCAAGTAACCACCGGGAGGACTCAGTTCCTCAGGGCCGCCTCCATCATGGCCTTGGCCACGGGGGCGGCCAGACCGTTGCCGCTCACCTCCGAGCGGGCCGCGTTGGACTGCTCCACGACCACCGCCACGGCGACCTCCTTGCCGTCGGCCTTTCCGTAGGACGTGAACCAGGCGTACGGCGTCTTGCTGTTGTTCTCGCCGTGCTGGGCGGTGCCCGTCTTGCCGCCCACCGTGACGCCGTCGATCCGGGCGTTGGTGCCGGTGCCGTCCTGGATCACCGACTGCATCGCGGACTGGAGTTGTTCCGCCGTGTCCGAGCTGACGACCTGCGTCGTGGCCGCCTCGTCGTCGTAGTTCTTCAGGACGTCGCCGCCGTGGTCGGTGATGGTCGACACCATGTGCGGTGAGACCAGCTTGCCGCCGTTGGCTATGGCCGCGGAGACCATGGCCATCTGGAGCGGCGTGGCCGTGACGTCGAACTGGCCGATGCCGGTCAGCGCCGTGGACGACTTGTCCATGTCGGAGGGGTAGACGCTCTCGTAGGCTCGCACCGGGACGTCCTGCTCGGCGTTGTTGAAGCCGAACTTCTCGGCCATCGCCCGCACCTTGTCCTGGCCGAGGTCGACGGCCATCTTCGCGAAGACGGTGTTGCAGGAGTACTCGAGCGCGACCCGGATCGAGGCGTTCTCACAGGGCGCCGAGGAGTTCTCGTTGCCCAGCGGGGTCACCGTGCCCGGCAGGGTGTACGGATCCGGGCTGACGGTCTTCTCGTCCACCGAGGAGTACAGGCCGTCCTCCAGCGCGGCCGCCGCCACCACCAGCTTGAACGTCGAGCCGGGCGGCAGCGGCTGGCGCAGCGCACGGTTGGTGAGCGGCTTGTCGGAGTCCGCGGTGAGCTGCTTCCAGGCCTTGCCCGCGGTGTTGGCGTCCGTCAGCGAGGACGGGTCGTACGAGGGCGTCGACACGACCGCCAGGATCTTGCCGGTCGTCGGGTCGATCGCGACGGCCGCGCCCTTCTTGTCGCCGAGCGCGTCGTACGCGGCCTTCTGCACGGCCGGGTCGATCGTCGTGATCACATCACCGGGCTCGGCCCGCTGGTTGGTGATCGTGTCCATGACGGTCTTCAGCCGGCTGTCCGTGCCGTTGAGGAGGTCGGCGTAGATGCCCTCCAGCTGGGTCGGGGCGTAGGCCTGCGAGGCGTAACCCGTCACCGCCGCGTACAGCTTGCCGTTCGTGTACGTCCGCTTGTACGCGAGGTCGCTGTCCGTCGTCCTCGCGGAACCCGTCACGGCCTTTCCGGCCACGATGATGTTCCCGAGCGGCGAGGAGTACGTCTCGATCGCGTTCCGCCGGTTGTCGTTGTCGTCCGCGAGCGCCTGGCCCTCGTAGAACTGCACCCAGGTCGCTCGGATCAGCAGAGCGAACACCAGGAGCAGCGCGAAGACCGATGCGCGCCTGATCGTCTTGTTCATCCCACACAGAAGACGATCAGGCGGCGGCGAGTCGTTCCCATCCGTCCGCTTTTCTCATCGGACGTTCATCCGCGGCCGTTTGTACGGCCTCTGCCACGGCGCCCTCACGCGTGCAGCGTGAGCACGACCTCGTCGATCTCAGCCCCGCGCGCGTTGGCGTACCCGGACGCCTGGGCGGTCACCCGGAAACCGCACTTCTCCAGGACGCGCAGGGAGCCGGTGTTGTCGGTGGCCGCCCGGGCGTACAGGGGGCGCTCGGGCACCTGGGCGACCAGCTCCCGCAGGGCCGCGGTGGCGATGCCGCGCCCCCAGTAGGCGCGGTCGATCCAGTACGTCACCTCGCGCTCGCCCGGCTCGCCGTACACCGCCGCGCTGCCCACCACGTCCCCGTCCGCCAGGACCGTGCGGTGCACGGCGTCGGAGGCGCGGATCCGTTTCCAGTGGGCGTCGAAGGCGTCCCGGTCGGCCGGGTCCTTCGGGGTGAAGGCCGCCATGTGCAGGGCCTCGGGGTCGTTCATCTGCCGGAAGAAGACCGGCAGATCGCTGTCATGGACTTCGCGGAGAACGATCTGCATGCCTCAGAGCGTAGGGCCTGCCGGCGGTGGGGCGGTTGTTTGTCCTCGGCTTGGTGGGGGCGGGCGTTCTGCGCAGTTCCCCGCGCCCCTGAGAAGCCTGTTGCGGTCGGTGGATCGGGCGCTGCGTCCGAGGGGCCCGGGTGCCGCGCTCAGAGCCTGCGGGTCGCCAGGGTCAGTCGGTCCCGTGCGTCGAACAGGGCGTCCTTCACCATCTGTTCGTGCGCCGGGGTCAGCCGGGCCACCGGCACCGAGCAGCTGATCGCGTCCCGCGCGGGCGTGCGGTACGGGATCGCGACGCCGAAGCAGCGCAGTCCCAGTGTGTTCTCCTCGCGGTCCACGGAGAAGCCCTGCTCGCGGATCTGGTGCAGCTCCTCGATGAGCTTCTCGCGGTCGGTGATGGTGTGCTCGGTGAGCGCCGGCAGGGTCTCCGGCAGCATCTTGCGGACCTGCTCGTCGGAGTAGGTGCTCAGCAGCGCCTTGCCGAGGGAGGTGGAGTGCGCCGGGAGGCGGCGGCCGACCCGGGTGAAGGGCCGTAGGTAGTGCTGCGACTGCCGGGTGGCGAGGTAGACGACGTTCGTGCCGTCGAGGCGCGCGAGGTGGATGGTCTCGGTGGTGTCGTCGGAGAGCCGGTCCAGGGTGGGCCGGGCCGCCGCGACCACCTCGTCGCCGTCGATGTACGAGGTGCCGACGAGCAGGGCCCGCACCCCGATGCCGTACCGCGTGCCCGTCGCGTCGGTCTCCACCCAGCCCAGCTCGACCAGCGTGCGCAGCAACATGTAGAGGCTGGACTTGGGGTACCCGACGGCCTCCTGCACGGCGGCCAGGGAATGCATGCCGGGGCGCCCGGCGAAGTATTCGAGCAGTTCAACCGTCCGTACCGCGGACTTGACCTGTGACCCGCCGCCCGTCTCGCCTGCCGACATCGCCCTTGACCCCTTTGTTGGACGAGAACCAGAGTTATAGTCTCCAACAGCATATTCACCATCAGAGACAGCGTTCAGTATATCGAACGTTCCTGGTGGGTGACCCAGATACACGTGGAGGGACCCGCGGTGGCAGCAGCACCAGTCTGGAGTGTCGACCCCCGAACCGGGAAGCAGCGCGAACAGGTTGCGGTGGAGGCCACAGCCCAGGAGGTGGACGCCGCCGTCCGCGCCGCGTACGAGGCGCGCGCTTCGCTCGCCGACCGCACGGTCCGCGCGGCCTTCCTGCGCACCGCGGCCACCAAGCTCGAAGAGTCCAAGGAGCACCTCGTCGAGGCCGCGGACGCCGAGACCGCGCTCGGCCCGGTCCGGCTGACCGGCGAGCTCGCCCGCACCTGCTACCAGCTGCGGGCCTTCGCGGACATCGTCGACGAGGGCGAGTTCCTCGGCGTGGTGATCAATCACCCCGACGACACCGCGACCCCGCCGATCCCGGACCTGCGCCGCTACAAGGTGCCGCTGGGTGTCGTCGCCGTGTACTCGGCCTCGAACTTCCCCTTCGCCTTCTCGGTCGCCGGCGGCGACACCGCGAGCGCGCTGGCGGCCGGCAACCCGGTCGTCGTCAAGGCCCACCCCGACCACCCGGGCCTGTCCGAGCTGGTCGCGTCCGTGCTGCGCCGGGCCGCCGACGAGCACGGCATCCCCGCGGGCGTGCTCGGTCTCGTCCACGGCTTCGAGGCCGGCATCGAGCTGATCAAGCACCCGCTGATCGCCGCCGCGGGCTTCACCGGTTCCGTGAAGGGCGGCCGCGCCCTGTTCGACGCGGCGGCCGCGCGGCCGGTGCCGATCCCGTTCCACGGCGAGCTGGGCTCCCTGAACCCCGTCGTGATCACCGAGGAGGCCGCTGCCGAGCGCGCGGAGGCCATCGGCGCCGGGCTCGCGGGCTCCATGACCCTCGGCGTCGGCCAGTTCTGCGTGAAGCCGGGCCTGGTCCTCGTGCCGTCCGGCGCGGCGGGCGACGGCCTGGTGAAGTCCCTGACCGACGCGGTCAGCGACACCGACGCGGGCGTCCTCCTCGACCACCGCATGCGGGACAACTTCGTCGCCGGCGTCGCCGAGCGCGCGGAGCTTCCCGATGTAGAGACGCCGGTGACGCCCGGCGCGGGCGGCGAGCACACGGTCAGCGCGGGCTTCCTCACGGTGGCGGCGGAGAAACTGACCGAAGAGGGGGCGTACGACCTGCTCCTGGAGGAGTGCTTCGGCCCGGTCACCGTGGTGGCCCGCTACGACGACGACGACCAGGCGCGCGCCGTGCTGTCCCGGCTTCCGGGCAACCTCACCGCGACCGTCCACCTGTCGGAGCAGGAGGCCGCGGGCGAGGGGCGCGGCGCCGAGATCCTGGCCGAGCTGACCCCGCTGGCCGGCCGGGTCCTGGTGAACGGCTGGCCGACGGGCGTGGCCGTGGCCCCGGCCCAGCAGCACGGCGGCCCGTACCCGGCGACGACCTCCACGTCGACGTCGGTGGGCGGTACGGCGATCGAGCGCTGGCTGCGCCCGGTGGCGTACCAGAACGCGCCGGAGGCCCTGCTGCCGCCGGAGCTGAGGGACGACAACCCGCTGGGCCTGCCCCGCCGTTTCAACGGCCGTCTCGAGCGCTAGACACCCGACGCTCGCCCGCGGAGAGGGAACTGGAAAACTCTGAGGATGGACCTCGACCTTCCCCAACTCCCTTTCCCTCTCCGCACCTACGGCCCCGACGGGCACTGGAAGTACGAGGACGGCTTTCTCTCCGGCTGGGCCGGCCCCCGGCAGGACCGTTTCGTGCCGCCCACCGGAGAATCCCTCGACCCCGCCGCGGACGCGCCGAGGCTGCTCGGTGCCCCCGAGGGCGACTTCCAGCTGATAGCCCGGGTCACCGTGGGCTTCAACGGATCGTTCGACGCGGGCGTGCTGTACGTCCATGTCGGCGAGCGGGCCTGGGCCAAGCTCTGCCTGGAGAACTCGCCGACCGTGCCCACCGTCTGCACGGTCGTCACCCGGGGGCACTCCGACGACTGCAACTCCTTCACCGTGGACGGCAGTTCGGTGTGGCTGCGGGTCAGCCGCACCGGCCGCGCCTTCGCCTTCCACGCCTCCCGGGACGGCAAGCACTGGACCTTCGTCCGCCTCTTCACCCTGGGCGACGAGAAGGAGACCGGCGCGGCCCTGGTCGGCTTCATGGCCCAGTCCCCGATGGGGGAGGGGTGTGTGGTGACGTACGACCACATCGAGTTCAGGCCGGAGTGGCCGGCGGACCTGCGCGACGGCAGCTGAAGCCTCCGGCGGCGGGACCAGAAGCCCACGGGGGTGCCGGCGCCGGGGGTTCGGCGGGTGCGGCTCCGTCCTGGCTGGTCGCGCAGTTCCCCGCGCCCCTGAGGGCGCTACGCGCCCCGGGAATGGCCAGCGCTGTTTGAACGTTCAGCAAACCAGGCGGAGGATGTCTCCGCAGCCCGCCCGACCTGGAGAGAGCCGAACCATGCGCGTCGAGATCTGGAGCGACATCGCCTGCCCCTGGTGCTACGTGGGCAAGGCCCGCTTCGAGAAGGCGCTGGAGGCCTTCCCGCACCGTGACGGTGTCGAGGTGGTCCACCGGTCGTTCGAGCTGGATCCCGGGCGGGCCAAGGGCGAGGTCGAGCCCGTCCTCGCCATGCTCAGCAAGAAGTACGGCATGAGTGAGGCCCAGGCCCAGGCCGGCGAGGAGAACCTCGGGGCCCAGGCCGCCGCCGAAGGGCTCGCCTACCGGACCCGCGACCGCGACCACGGCAACACCTTCGACCTGCACCGCCTCCTCCACCTCGCCAAGGAGCACGGCAGGCAGGACGAGCTGATCCAGATCCTCTACCGGGCCAACTTCGCCGAGGAGAGGTCCCTGTTCACCGAGGGTGACGAGCGCCTCGTCGAGCTCGCCGTGGAAGCCGGCCTGGACGCCGACGCGGTCCGCAAGGTCCTCGCCGACCCCACCGCCTACGCCGACGAGGTCCGTGCCGACGAGCGCGAGGCCGCCGAGCTCGGCGCCAACGGCGTGCCCTTCTTCGTCCTGGACCGCAAGTACGGCGTCTCCGGCGCTCAGCCCGCCGAGGTCTTCACCCAGGCCCTCACCCAGGCCTGGGGCAACCGCTCCCCGCTGCGGCTGATCGACCAGGGCGACGCCGGCGCGGAGGCCTGCGGTCCCGACGGGTGCGCCGTACCCCAGCAGGGCTGACAAACACGCAGGTCGGCGCGGACCTATAAGCGTTCCTTGGCGGAACCACGTAGAAAATCGCAATGGACCGAGAGGTCTCTGGGCCCCACAGTTGAGCCATGGAGACCTTCGAGAGCCTCGTCCGCGCCGAGTTCGCCCCGAAGAACACCTTCCTCAACACCGCGAGCAGCGGCCTGCTCCCCGCCCGGACCGTCACGGCCCTCCAGGAGGCCGCGCTGATCCGCGCCGAGGGCAGGCCGCTGGATCCGCTGTTCCAGGACGTGGAGGCGGCCCGTGCCGCGTTCGCGAGGCTCGCCGGCGTCCCGGTCGCGCGCGTCGCGGCCGGCGCCTCCGTGTCCGCCCACTCCGGCCTGGTCGCCGCCTCGCTGCCGCCGGGCGCCGAAGTCCTCACCGCCGAGGACGACTTCACCTCCGTCGTGAACCCCTTCCACACCCGCGGCGACCTCAAGGTCCGCATCGTGCCGCTGGAGCGGCTCGCCGACTCCGTCCGCCCCGGCACCGCCCTCGTCGCCGTCAGCGCCGCCCAGTCCGCCGACGGCCGGATCGCCGACCTGTCCGCCCTGCGGGAAGCGGCCCGGGACCACGGAGCCCGCACCTACGTCGACTTCTCGCAGGCCGCGGGCTGGCTCCCGGTGGACGCCGGGTCGTACGACTACACCGTCTCCACCACCTTCAAGTGGCTGCTCGGCCCGCATGGCGCGGCCTTTCTCGCCGTGCCGGAGGACTTCGGCGACCTGAAGCCGGTGCTCGCCGGCTGGGTCGCGGGAGAGGTCCCGTGGGACAGCTGCTACGGCCCCGTCGCCGAACTGGCCCACTCCGCCCGGCGGTTCGACGTCAGCCCGGCCCTGTTCACCTACACGGGCACCCGCCGCTCCCTCGAACTCCTGGAGGAGCTCGGCGTGGACGCCGTGCGCGCCCACGACCTCGCCCTCGCCGACCGCTTCCGTAAGGGGCTTGCCGCTCTCGGCCACGAACCCCTGCCCGCACCCGGTTCGGCGATCGTCTCCGTGCCCGGACTCGGCGGCCGGCAGCCCGAGTTGAGCGCGGCGGGCATCGAGGTGTCCAACCGGGCCGGCAACCTGCGCGCCTCCTTCCACCTGTACAACACGGCCGCGGACGTCGACCGGCTGCTGGACGCCCTGTCTTCCTGAACCGCTGGCGCCGGTACTGTTCGCGGTCAGGGTTTCTGCCTGCTGGTTGGCGGCCGGTACGCGCCGGACACCGGGCCCGGGAAACGACGGCGACGCGGCCGCCGTACGGAACGTACTGGAGCGGGCCGCGTCGCCGTCGTGGCTGTGAGGGTCACCCCTCAGAGTCGCTGCGGGGTCACTTCACCGGCGTGAAATCCCTCGCGCCGATGAACTCCGGCCGCCGGATGGGCGCCGCGAACGGCTCCACGGCCTGGTTCTCCACGCTGTTGAACACGATGAACACGTTGCTGCGCGGGAACGGCGTGATGTTGTCGCCGGAGCCGTGCATGGCGTTGCAGTCGAACCAGGTCGCCGAACCGGCCTTGCCGGTGAACAGCTTGATGCCGTACTCCGACGCCATCGCGGTGAGAGCCTCGTCCGACGGCGTGCCCGCGTCCTGCATCTGCAGCGACTGCTTGTAGTTGTCCTTCGGGGTGGCACCCGCGCACCCGAGGAAGGTGCGGTGGGACCCCGGCATGATCATGAGGCCGCCGTTGGTGTCGTAGTTCTCGGTCAGCGCGATCGAGACGGACACCGTGCGCATGTTCGGCAAGCCGTCCTCGGCGTGCCAGGTCTCGAAGTCGGAGTGCCAGTAGAAGCCGCTGGCCCCGAAACCGGGCTTGACGTTGATCCGCGACTGGTGGACGTACACGTCCGAGCCGAGGATCTGCCGGGCCCGGCCGACGACCCGCTCGTCGCGCACCAGGTTCGCGAACACCTCGCTGATCTTGTGCACCTCGAAGACCGAGCGGATCTCCTTGGACTTCGGCTCGATGATCGAGCGCTCGTCCGCGCGGATCTCCGGATCGGTGACGAGCCGCTCCAACTCACGCTGGTAGACCGGGACTTCGGCGGGGCCGATGAGCTGGTCGACGGCGAGGAAGCCATCGCGCTCGAAGGTCTCCAGGTCGGCCGTGGCGATCGGTCCCGGCGCGCCGGGCGCCGACCAGACGACCGGGTCCTTGCGGGGGATCGACACCTCGGTGGCGCCGCGGCTGGGGTAGAGATCGGTGACGGTGGTCATGGTGGTCATGCGGTCACACCTCCTCGGGTTCGGTGAGCAGCGGGTAGACGCCGTTCTCGTCGTGGTCCTCCCGGCCGGTCACGGGCGGGTTGAACACACAGATGCAGCGGAAGTCCTCCTTGACCCGCAGTGTGTGCCGCTCGTGACCGTCCAGGAGGTACATGGTCCCCGGCGTGATCGAGTGCGTCTGCCCGCTCTCGTGGTCGGTCAGCTCGGCCTCGCCCTCGACGCAGACGACGGCCTCGATGTGGTTCGCGTACCACATCGACGTCTCCGTACCCGCGTACAGGATCGTCTCGTGCAGCGAGAAGCCGACCCGCTCCTTGGCGAGCACGATGCGTTTGCTCTCCCAGGTGCCGGACGCGGCCTTCACATGCCGGTCGGTGCCTTCGATGTCCTTGAACGAGCGGACGATCACGGTGCTGCGATGCCTCCTACGTAGACGGTGGTTCAGTCGGTGGTTCAGAGGGTTCAGACGGTTTCCCGTACGGCACGGGCGAGGATGCTCAGCCCCTCGTCCAGTTCCTCGGGGGTGATCGTGAGCGCCGGAAGCAGCTTCACGACCTCGCTCTCGGGGCCCGACGTCTCGATGAGCAGCCCGAGTTCGAAGGCCCGGTGCGCCACCCGGCCCGCGCGGTCCTTGTCGTGGAACTCCAGGCCCCACACCAGCCCGCGCCCGCGGTACTCCTTGACGTCGGCCAGGTTCTCCTCGGTGAGGGAGATGAGCCCCTGCTCGACCTGCTCGCCGCGCTGGCGGGTCTGCTTCTCCATCGCGGAACCGTCCGCCCAGTACTGCTCCAGGGCGGCGGTCGCCGTGACGAACGCCGGGTTGTTGCCGCGGAAGGTGCCGTTGTGCTCGCCCGGCTCCCAGATGTCCAGCTCCGGCTTGAACAGGCACAGGGACAGGGGAAGGCCGTAGCCGCTGATGGACTTGGACACGGTGACGATGTCCGGCGTGATGCCCGCCTCCTCGAACGAGAAGAAGGCCCCCGTCCGTCCGCAGCCCATCTGGATGTCGTCGACGATGAGCAGCATGTCCTGCCGCTCGCACAGCGCGGCGAGCGCCTGGAGCCACTCCCGGCGGGCGACGTTGATGCCGCCCTCGCCCTGCACGGTCTCCACGATCACGGCGGCCGGCTTGTTGAGACCGGAGCCCTGGTCCTCCAGGAGCCGCTCGAACCACAGGAAGTCCTCGACGGTGCCGTCGAAGTAGTTGTCGAACGGCATGGGGGTGCCGTGGACGAGCGGGATACCGGCGCCGGCCCGCTTGAAGGCGTTGCCGGTGACGGCGAGGGAGCCCAGCGACATCCCGTGGAAGGCGTTGGTGAAGGACACGATGGCCTCGCGCCCCTTGACCTTCCGGGCCAGCTTGAGCGCGGCCTCCACGGCGTTGGTGCCCGTCGGCCCCGGGAACATGACCTTGTACGGCAGGTCGCGCGGGCGCAGCACCAGGTCCTGGAAGGTCTGCAGGAAGGCGCGCTTGGCGGCGGTCGACATGTCGAGCCCGTGCGTGATGCCGTCGCGCTCCAGGTAGTCGATCAACGCCCGTTTCAGGACGGGGTTGTTGTGGCCGTAGTTCAGTGAACCGGCGCCGGCGAAGAAGTCCAGGTACGCGTGGCCGTCCTCGTCGTACAGGCGGCTGCCCTGCGCGCGGTCGAAGACGGTGGGCCAGCCGCGGCAGTAGCTGCGTACCTCGGATTCGACGGTCTCGAAGACGCTGAGGTCGGGCTGGGTGATGGTCACGACGAATCGCTCCTCGGGTGCGTGGGGGGTCAGGCGGAGGGGGTGGGGGAGGCGGTGGAGAGGGGCCCGATGCGGTAGAGGACCTCGGGGTCGTGCGGCCCGTCGGGGAACAGGCTCGTGTCGAACAGCACCTCGCGCTCCAGACGGGCGCCACGGCGTTCGGCGAACGACGTGAACAGCCGCTCGGAGGCGGTGTTGCCCGGCGTGATGGTGGTCTCGACGCTGCCCAGCCCGCGCTCGGCGGCGAGCCGCGCGGTCAGTCCGTCGAGCAGGGCGGCGGCGAGTCCGCGGCCGCGGTACGCCGAGTCCACGGCCACCTGCCAGACGAGGAGGGTGTCGGGGCGGTCCGGGCGGACGTACCCGGTCACGAAGCCGATCGCCTCTCCGCGGTCGTTCCGTGCCACCGCCGACGTGTCGGCGAAGTCGCGACACCACAGCAGATAGCTGTACGACGAGTTCAGGTCGAGGACCTCGGAGTCGCGGGCGATCCGCCACAGCGCGGCTCCGTCCGCGACCGTCGGCCGGTCGATTTGCAGGTCTGCTTGTGCGGCAGTCATGCGAATTGAATTTACCGAGGGAAATTCAAAATTGCATCGTCGGACGGGGTTACGTGCGGGCGTTTCATGTGTTATCACGCGGGCGCGCGCCGACGCGCAAGAAGTGACCGTTATGAACCATTGTGCCCAGTAAATAACGGACAAATTGATCATGGTGTGTAACGCGTCACAAGCATGTAACCCCCACGAGATCCGCCTGAATTCCCTCGCTTCGCGTTCGCAGAATCTTTGCGTTTAGGTCGAGGGAAAGCGGGCAGAAGAAGACGGGAAGCTATTCTCCGATAAACCCCGGAATTACCTTGCTAATTATGCACCCGTTAATGAAGGAGTCGGCCGAGGGCTACCGCCACGCGTCCTCCGCGGCGCGCAGCGCGCTTTCCACGTCCGCCGCGATCCCCTTCTCCCGCAGCGCCGCACCCAGCGCCGCCAGGCTCGCCCGCACCGCCCCCAGTGTCGCGTCCACCCCGTAGTGGTTGACCCGGATCATCTCCTTGGCCAGGGCGCCCCCGCCCGCGGCCAGCGGGAGCGCGGGGTCGCAGGACAGGGCCCGGGTGACGAGCTCCGAGGCCGCCACGCCGGACGGCGCACGCAGTGTCGTGGCGGCCGGAGCGGCCTCGCGGTCCTCGTGGACATAGGGCTCCAGGCCCCCGCCGAGCGCCCGCGCCCCCGCCCGGGTCGCCGCGGCGGCGGCCCGGTGCCGGCCCATCACCGCGTCCAGCCCGTCCGCCTCGATCCGCTCGACGCACGCCTCCAGTGCCAGCATCTCCAGCTGCGCCGGAGCGTGCAGCAGGGCCTTGCGGCCGCCGTCGATCCAGCGCTCCTTCCAGTCCAGGAGGGACAGGTACGACCGGCGCGGGGCCTTCGGGTTCGCCGCCATCCGGGCCCACGCCCGCTCGCTCACCGACACCGCCGAGACACCCGCGGGGCCGCCCATCGCCTTCTGCGCCCCGATCACGCACAGGTCCACACCCCACGCGTCCGGCAGCACCGGCTCGGCGCCGACGGAGGCGACCGCGTCGAGGTAGAAGAGGGCGCCCTGCCGCCGTACGACCTCTCCGATCTCCGCGACCGGGTTGGTGTTCCCCGTCGCCGCCTCCGCGTGCACCAGTGACACGAAGTCGATCGCCGGGTGCTCCTCGAACGCCGCCGCGATCTGCGCGGCCGTCACCGCCGTGTGGAACGGCACCGCGAGGTCGATCACCGTCGCGCCGCAGTCCCGCAGCCAGTCCCCGAAGGTCTGCCCGTACGGACCGGTGATGACGTTCAGCGCGGTCGTACCCGGACCGGCCGTGGAGCGGATCGCCCCCTCCAGCGGCAGCAGCGCCTCACCCTGCATGATCACGACGTCCTGCTCGGTGCGCAGCAGCCGCGCCACACGGTCCTCGATCGAGGCGAACTGTGCCGCGCCGAGCGGGGCCAGGTCCAGGAAGGGGTGCGTCACGACGGTGCTCTCTTCGCTCACTGGGGTAGACGTGACGAGCGTAACCGTTCCCCTGCAACCCCCGACGACTGGCGACTTCTTAGGCTGAACGGCCTCGCAACCATCGGTTTGGTTTGAGAGACTCAAACCTTTCCTTATAATCGGAACCCACAGTTCCCCCACAGGAGGCCTCCCGTGAACACCCTCTCCGGGCGCCGGACCCGCGTCCTGGCCGCCACCACCGCGACGGCCGGGCTCCTGCTCGTCGCCGCCTGCACCTCCAGCGACGACGGCGGCAGCGGTTCGAAGACCGCCGCGGGCGGGGTCGAACTGGTCAAGGCCGGACAGCTCACCACCTGCACCCACCTGCCCTACCCGCCCTTCCAGTCGGAGATCGACGGCAAGGTCCAGGGCTTCGACGTCTCGCTCATCGACCTGGTCGCCAAGGACCTGGGCGTGAAGCAGGAGATTCTCGACACCCCCTTCGAGAACTTCAAGACCGGCGCCTTCCTCAACTCCGGCTCGTGCGACCTGGCCGCGGCCGGCATGACCATCACCGAGGAGCGCAAGAAGAACGTCGACTTCTCGGACCCCTACTTCGACGCCACCCAGGCCCTCCTGGTCGCCAAGGGCAGCGGGATCTCCTCGCTCGCCGACGCCAAGGCGAAGAAGGTCAAGCTCGGCGCCCAGGCGCAGACCACCGGCGAGGACTACGTCAAGGGTCAGGGCTTCGACCCGGTCTCCTTCGAGTCCTCCGACGCCGTGCTCAACGGTCTGCGCTCCGGTCAGGTCAAGGCCGTCGTCATCGACTACCCGGTCGTCCAGGGCTGGCTGAAGAACAAGGCCAACGCCGACGCCTTCCAGGTCGCCGACAACATCAACACCGGTGAGCAGTACGGCTTCACGGTGAAGAAGGGCAACACCAAGCTGCTGGCCGCCGTCAACAAGGCGCTCTCGGACGCCAAGGCCGACGGCACCTACAAGAAGCTCTACGAGAAGTGGATCGGCCCGTACGACGCCTCGGCCGCGTCGCCCTCCGCCTCATGACCGCGACGGACGCACAACTCCAGCCTCGCAAAAAGGGCCTGAGCCGACGTCAGAAGCGCAGCCTGTCCCGCGGTATTCAGTACGTCGTCTTCGTGGCCGTCGTGATCGCCTTCGCGGTCTCGGCGGACTGGGGCCGGCTGAAGAACCAGTTCGCGCAGGCGGACATCGCCGACCAGATGTTCCCCGACGTCATCACGCTGGCGTTGAAGAACACTGTGCTCTACACGCTGTCCGGTTTCGTCGTCGGGCTCGTCCTCGGCATGGTCATCGCGCTGATGCGACTGTCGTCGGTGGGCCCGTACCGCTGGTTCGCCGGTGTCTACATCGAGATCTTCCGCGGTCTGCCCGCGCTGCTGATCTTCATCTTCATCGGCGTGGCCGTACCGCTCGCGTTCCCCGGCACGGAGATCATCGGCGGCACGTACGGCAAGGTCGCCCTCGCGCTCGGCCTGGTGGCGGCGGCCTACATGGCGGAGACGATCCGCGCGGGCATCCAGGCGGTGCCCAAGGGACAGATGGAGGCGGCCCGTTCCCTGGGCTTCTCCCCGGCCCGCGCGATGGTCTCGATCATCATCCCGCAGGCCTTCCGGATCATCCTCCCGCCGCTGACCAACGAACTCGTCCTGCTCTTCAAGGACTCCTCCCTGGTGCTGTTCCTCGGAGTCACCCTTGAGGAGCGCGAACTGTCCAAGTACGGCCGCGACCTGGCCAGTACGACCGCCAACTCCACGCCGATCCTCGTCGCCGGCCTGTGCTACCTGCTGGTGACGATCCCGCTCGGGTTCGTGGTCCGCCGTATGGAGGCCAAGGCCCAGGAGGCCGTGAAATGACCGTTGAGGCGAGCCGGCCGGAGATCGAAGTACGCGGTCTGCACAAGTCGTTCGGCACCAACGAGGTTCTCAAGGGCATCGACCTGGAGATCGGCCAGGGCGAGGTCGTCTGTGTGATCGGCCCCTCCGGCTCGGGCAAGTCCACGCTGCTGCGGTGCGTGAACCTCCTGGAGGAGCCGACGAAGGGACAGGTCTTCGTCGGCGGCACCGAACTCACCGACCCCGACGTGGACATCGACGCCGTACGCCGCCGTATCGGCATGGTCTTCCAGCAGTTCAACCTGTTCCCGCACCTCACGGTGACCGAGAACCTCACGCTGCCGCAGCGCAGGGTCCTCAGGCGGGACAAGGCGAAGGCCGCGAAGGTGGCCGCCGAGAACCTGGAGCGCGTGGGCCTCGCCGAGAAGGCGGACGCCTATCCCGCCTCCCTGTCCGGCGGTCAGCAGCAGCGGGTCGCGATCGCCCGGTCCCTGTCCATGGGCCCCGAGGTGATGCTCTTCGACGAGCCGACCTCGGCCCTCGACCCGGAGCTGGTGGGCGATGTGCTGGCGGTCATGCGCATGCTGGCCCAGGAGGGCATGACGATGATGGTCGTCACCCACGAGATGACCTTCGCCCGCGAGGTCGCCGACCGGGTCGTCTTCATGGACGGCGGGGTGATCGTCGAGGACGGCACCCCGGCCCAGGTCATCGGCGATCCCAGCCATGAGCGCACCCGCCACTTCCTCTCCCGGCTCCTCGACCCCGCGATGGCCCAGGTCGAGGAGGAGACCTCCGACCAGCTGGGCAAGGACGGCTAGACGGTCACTAAGGTGCGGTCCATGAACGATCGCGCGGTGCTGCACGTGAAGGGCCGGATCCTGGCCGGTCCCGAGGACGTCCGGGACGAGTTGTGGGTGGTCGACGGGCGGATCTCCTACGACCGTCCCGTCGCCGCCCGTGACGTCCGGACGGTGTCGGGCTGGGCGCTGCCGGGTCTGGTGGACGCGCACTGCCACGTGGGCCTGGGCGCGCACGGCCCGGTCGAACAGGACGTGGCCGAGAAGCAGGCGCTGGCCGACCGGGAGGCCGGCACCCTGCTGATCCGCGACGCGGGATCGCCCTCCGACACCCGCTGGGTGGACGACCGCGAGGACCTGCCGAAGATCATCAGGGCCGGCCGGCACATCGCCCGCACCCGCCGCTACATCAGGAACTACGCCTGGGAGATCGAGCCCGAGGACCTCGTCGCGTACGTCGCACAGGAGGCCCGCCGGGGTGACGGCTGGGTGAAGCTGGTCGGCGACTGGATCGACCGCGAGGTCGGCGACCTGGCCCCCAGCTGGCCGCGAGAGGCGGCCGAGGCGGCCATCGCGGAGGCCCACCGCCTCGGCGCCCGCGTCACCGCCCACTGCTTCGCCGAGAACTCCCTGAAGGACCTGGTCGAGGCGGGCATCGACTGTGTCGAACACGCGACGGGCCTCACGGACGACCTGATCCCGCTCTTCGCCGACCGAGGCGTCGCGATCGTCCCGACCCTGGTCAACATCGCGACCTTCCCCAAGCTGGCGGACGGCGGCGAGTCCAAGTTCCCCCGCTGGTCCGCCCACATGCGCCGGCTCCACGAGCGCCGCTACGACACCGTCCGCGGCGCCTACGACGCCGGTATCCCGGTCTACGTCGGCACGGACGCGGGCGGCACCCTCCCGCACGGCCTGGTGGCGGCGGAGGTCGCCGAACTCGTGACGGCCGGAATCCCCCCGCTGGACGCGCTGTCGGCGACGACCTGGGGCGCCCGGAACTGGCTGGGACGCCCCGGCCTGGAGGAGGGGGCGTCCGCGGACCTGGTGGTGTATGAGCAGGACCCGCGCACGGACGTACGGGTCCTGGCGGCCCCGCTCCAGGTCGTGCTGAACGGCCGGGTGGTGCAGTAGGGGCGCCACGATCGTGTGAACTCCCGGCGGATCGCCGTGGAACGACCCCGCTTTCGAACCCGCCTTCGCGGTCCGGGGCCCGGGCCTAGTTCTACTCGGTCCTTCCGACGGGCACCGTCGAGATCCGTTTCCCCGACGGCACCCGCCTCAGTGCTGGGCCAGCGTCACGGCCTGATCCAGTGCCTGGAGAAAGGAGTTGACCGTCGCCCGGTCCCGCACCGCGAGCCGCAGCCACTCCTCGCCGAGCCCCGGGAACGTGTCCCCGCGCCGCACCGCGAAACCCAGGTCGCGTAGATGCCGTCGTACGGCGGCCGCCTTCGGCAGACGTACGAGGACGAAGGGGCCTTCGGCCGGTTCGACCACCCGCAGGCCGTCCGGGGCGAACTCCCGCAGCCCGGCGACGAGATGGGCCCGGTCGGTGCCGACGCGGTGGGCCGCGTGGGCGGCCTCCGCCAGCGCCCGCGGCTCCAGGCACGCCACGGCCGCCGCGAGGGCCGGGGTGGACACCGGCCACAGGGGCTGGGCCCGCTCCAGGGCGGTGATCGTCTCCGGGGCGGCGAGGACGTAACCGATGCGGAGTCCGGCCAGGCCCCAGGTCTTTGTCAGGCTGCGCAGGACGACGAGTCCGGGCACGTCCGTCCGTCCGGCCAGGGCCTCGCGCTCGCCCGGCACCGCGTCCAGGAACGCCTCGTCCACCACCAACGTCCGCCCGGGACGCGCCAGTCCGGCGATCGTGGCGGCCGGGTGCAGGACGGATGTGGGGTTGGTCGGGTTGCCGACGATCACCAGGTCGGCGTCCTCGGGGACGGCCGCCGGATCGAGCCGGAAGCCGTCCTCCTCCCGCAGCAGCACCCGGTCGACCACGTGCCCGGCATCCCGCAGGGCCGCCTCCGGCTCGGTGAACTGCGGGTGGACCACCACGGCGTGACGAATCGTCAGGGCGCGGGCGAGCAGCACGAACGCCTCGGCCGCTCCCGCCGTCAGCAGCACCCGTGCCACGGGCACCTCGTGCCGGGCGGCCACCGCCGCCCGCGCCTGCCGCCCGTCGGGATAGGCGGCGAGCCCGGCCAGCGACCCGGCGATCCGCTCCCGCAGCCAGGCCGGGGGAGTGTCCGCGCGGACGTTCACGGCGAGATCCGTGAGCCGCGCACCGTCGTCCCGCACCTCGGCGTCGCCGTGGTGCCGCAGATCGTGTCCCTCGCCGTGGGTGCTGTCAGTGCGCATGGGTGTGGGCGCCGTGGTGGTGGCCGTGGTGATGGTGGTCGTCGTCGTCCGGGTGGAAGTGCGGCTGCTGCGGCAGGCCCACCTTGTCCTCGAACCCGGGCAGCGCGATGCGGTACACGCACGAGTCGCAGTTCATCCGCAGATCACCCTTGACGGCCTCCGCGTACCGCTCCATGACCAGGTCCAGCAGCTCCGGCTCCGGACCGATGACGTCCGCGGAACGCACCTCGACCTCGGGATGCGCCGCCGCCCAGTCCTCGGTCTGCTGCCGCACCCGGTCCGGCAGGATCCCGGTGAACAGGAAGTAGGGGAGTACGACGATCCTGCGCGCGCCCAGGGCCGCACAGCGGTCGAGTCCGCTCGGCACGTCGGGCGCGGCCAGCGACACGAACGCCGTCTCCACGCCCGCGTATCCGCGGCCCTCCCACAGCAGCCGGGCCGCCTTGTACACCTCGGCGTTGGCGTCGGGGTCCGTGGAGCCGCGGCCCACGAGCAGCACGGTGACGTCCGCCCGGTCCAGCGGGGTGCGGCCCCCGGTGGCGCCCAGGGCCTCGTCGAGGCGCCGCTCCAGTACGTTCAGCAGCGCCGGGTGCGGGCCCAGCGGACGCCCGTAGGTGTACGAGATCCCCGGGTGCCGTTCCTTCTCGCGGGACAGCGCGGCCGGGATGTCGCCCTTGGCGTGTCCCGCGGACACCAGCATCAGCGGCACGGCGGCGAAGCGGCGGACACCGCGCTCCACCAGCTCGGTCACCGCGTCGCCCAGCGGCGGCGGGGACAGCTCGATGAAGCCGCCCGCGACGGGCAGCTCGGGGTGGCGGGCCCCCAGCTCCCGGACGAAGTCGCGGAACGCCTCGGCTCCGGCCTCGTCCCGGGTGCCATGACCGGCGATGAGCAGGGCGGGCGGCGGGGTGGTCACGATTTCTCCTCAGAGGGGTGAGTGGGGTGGTACAGCAGGGCGTTGAGCGCGGCGGAGGCCACGGCCGACCCGCCCTTCTCGGACACGTTGCTCACGGCGGGCAGCCCGCTCTCGCGCAACGCGGCCTTGGACTCGACCGCGCCGACGAAGCCGACGGGCAGCCCGATGACGAGCGCCGGGGCCGCGTCCAGGGTCAGCAACTCCTCCAGCGCGGTGGGGGCGTTGCCGATCACCCAGATCGCGCCGGGGCCGACCTGTTCGTGGGCCAGGCGGATGGCGTGGGCCGAACGGGTCAGCCCGGGACCCGACTTGGCGTCCTTCAGCCGGCAGACCGTCTCCCGCCGGGTGATGCCCGCCGCGACCATCTCCACGTCGGTGACGACGGGCGCCCCGGCGTGCAGCGCGGCATGCGCCTTCTCCAACTCGCCCTCGTCCATGACGAGATCGGTGGCGTACGCCAGATCGGCGGCGGAGTGGATGACCCGCTCCACCACCGCCCGGGTCAGCGGCGGGAAGTGTGAGGTGTCCAGGCGGGCACGCAGCCGCCGGTAGGACTCCACCTCGATCGGGTGGACGACACGGTTCACTTGGCGCCCTCCTGCCAGCGGTAGCCGCGCGGCGTCACCATGCGCCCCGCGATGTCCCGGGTCGCCGTGTTGCCCACCGTCACCACCGTCATCATGTCGACCGTGGCCGGGTCGAGAGCGGCCAGGGTCGTCAGCCGGGCGGACTCGTCGGGCCGCGACGCGTTCCGTACGACACCGACCGGCGTGGCCGGCTCCCGGTGCTCGGCGAGGATCGCGAGCGCCTTGGGCAGCTGCCAGTCCCGGCCCCGGGAACGGGGGTTGTAGAAGGTGACCACGATGTCCGCCTCGGCCGCCGCGCGCACCCGCCGCTCGATGACCTCCCACGGGGTGTGCAGGTCGGACAGGCTGACGGACACGTGGTCGTGACCGAGCGGGGCACCGAGGATCGCGGCCGCCGCGAGCGCCGCCGTCACCCCGGGGACGCCGATCACGTCGATGTCGTCGGAGGCCTCGGCGAGCGCGGGGGAGGCCATGGCGTACACGCCGGCGTCCCCGCTGCCGATGAGCGCGACGGCCTGGCCCTTGCGGGCCTCTTCGACGGCCGTGCGCGCCCGTTCCTCCTCGGCCCCCAGGCCCGACTCCAGGACCCGGGTGCCCGGCCGCAGCAGATCGCGGATCTGGTCGACGTACTGGTCGAGCCCGACGAGCACGGAAGCACGCTGGAGCTCGGCCTTCGCGCGGGGCGTGAGCAGGTCCCGGGCGCCCGGTCCGAGTCCCACGACCGCGAGCCGGCCGCGCGCGGGACGCCGTACGACCGCACAGGTCGCCATGGCGGGTGTCGCGGCCGATTTCCGCTTGGGGACCAGGAGTTCACCGCCCCGTACGAGCGCCGCGGCCTCCGCGACCGACGGCGTGCCGACGGCGGCCAGGGGCGCGTCCGACGGGTTGGGCACCTCGACGGCGGCCAACTCCTCGGCGGAGTGGGTGACCAGGGGCACGCCCAGCCGCCCGGCCGCCGCCACGATCCCCGGCTCCTCCGCCTTGGCGTCCACGGTGGCGAGTTCGGCGACCGACTTCGGGGACAGCCCGGCCTCGCGCAACGAGCTCTCGATCAACTCCCACACCTCTTCGGCGGGCGCACCCTTGGAGGCGCCGACGCCGACCACGAGCGTGGGCGGACGCAGCACGACCTCCCGCTCGGACAGCTCGGCGAGCCGGTCCGTGACACGGATGCCGTACGGCCCCTCCGAGGCGACCGGCAGCGGCGGCAGGGGCCAGCCCGACTCGTTGTGCAGGGCGACGGCGTCCCCGTCCAGGAGCGCCCGCGACACGGCCGCCACCGCACCCTCCACCGGCAGCCCCAGGGTGTCGAGCCCCGGCAACCCCACGGCGTCGGTCGCCGTCGTCACCACGGGCTCGGCACCGAGCAACTCCCCGACCTGCCGGGCGAGTTCATTGGCGCCGCCGCCGTGGCCGCCGACCAGGGACACGGCGAACCGGCCGCCCTCGTCGACGCACACCACACCCGGGTCGGACGCCTTGTCGCCCAGCAGCGGCGCGATCAGGCGGACGACCGCCCCGGTGGCCAGGAAACACACGAGCTGCTCGCACTCCGCGAACGCCCGCCGTACGGCGTCCCCCACGGGTCCGTCGTACACGCGCGTGCGGTCCGGCCATGCCGCGGCCAGCCGGTCGCGTGCCGCCGCCCCCGCCGCGGTGGCGGAAATAAGGCCGATCACTGAGCAACTCCCTCTCGATACACGGGGTTTCTGACGCCCCACAGCAGGAAAACCGGATTGGTCGCCGCGAGCCGGGTCACGTCCCCGGGCAGCGGCGCGAGCCGGGACGACTGGAGCAGGACGCCGTCGCAGTCCAGCCCGGCGTCGGTGAGCGCCGCGCGTACGGCCGGCACCCGGTCGAGCGCGGCCATGGCGACAACGACGCTGCGCCGGGCCCGCCGCGCGCACATGGCGACGATCCCGGGCAGCTCGCGCCCGCCGCCACCGACGAACACGGCGTCGGGATCGTCCAGTTCGGCGAGCGCGTCCGGCGCGGACCCGTGGACGACCTGTACGTCGACCTCGTGCGCGGCCGCGTTGGCACGGATCCGCTCTACTCCGTCGGCGGCCTTCTCGACCGCGACGACGGCCGCACCGAGCCGCGCACACTCCACGGCCACGGACCCGGACCCGGCACCGACGTCCCAGACGAGGTCACCGAGCCGGGGCCCCAGCCGGGCGAGCGCCAGCGCCCGCACCTCGAATTTGGTGATCATTGAGTCGCGGTAGGCGAACTCGCTTTCCTCCAGGGCCCATTGGGCGGGGGCCGAGGGGGGGCCGGCAACGGTACGCACGGCACCGAGGACCCGCGACTCGTCGAGACACAGCACGACACTCACCGCCGTACCCCAGTCCCGGGCAGCGGCTTCAGAAAGGGTGACGCGCTCGATGCGTTCGTCGCGGGTACCGAGTGCAGAGGCAACGAGGAGTACACGTTGCAGGGGCGCGGGGAACCGCGCGACCGGCCCAGATGGCGCCGCACCCGCCTGACGACCTTCCTCGGCACCCCCTGCCGCGAGCGCTGCCCCCAGTGCCGCAGGCCCTGTTCCCGGCCCGGTGAGCACCGCAACTTTCGGATGAGCCCGGCACACATTCACCGCCGTCCGCAGATCCCGCCCGTGCGCGCTCACCACGACCGCGTCGTCCCACGGCAGACCCACCCGCGCGAAGGCGGTGGCGACGGAGGAGACCCCGGGCCGCACATCCAGCGCGGCGGGCCCGAACCGCTCGGCCAGTACCCGCACGATCCCGAAGAACCCGGGGTCGCCGGAGGCCAGCACGACCACCCGCCGTTCCTTCTCCAGGTACTCCGCCATGGTGTCGAGGGCGGGAGCCAGCGGCCCGAGCACGATCCGTTCCGCCGCCTCCGGCAGCCGTACGGCGTCCAGATGCCTCCGCCCGCCCACGACCAGCTCGGCCCCGGCCAGGGACTCCGCGGGCGCCGCCCCCGTCCCCGTACCCACGACCGTGATCATGTTCCGGCGCCCTTCGACGCCCGCAGCGCCCGCCGGGCCTCCGGGTCGGCCTTGCGGTACCCGTGGAAGTGGCCGGGGTGGTAGAGGTGCGACCGGGTGCCCTCGGCGCCCAGCGCGGGGCCGACCAGGAACAGCGTGTGCTTCCACAGCTTGTGTTCCTTGACGGTCTCCTCCAGCGTCTCGATCGTGCACCGCACGATCAGCTCCTCGGGCCAGGTCGCCTGGTAGGCGACCACGACCGGCGTGGAGGTCGGGTAGCCGCCCTCCAGCAGCTCCCGCACCAACTGCCCGCTGCGCGCGGCCGACAGGAAGATCGCCATGGTGGTGCCGTGCTTGGCGAACTCCCGCACCTCCTCGCCGGGCGGCATCGGCGTCTTGCCGCCGCCGAGCCGGGTGAGCACGACGGACTGCGCGACCTCGGGGATGGTCAGCTCGCGCTGCGCGAGCGCGGCCACCGCCGAGAAGGCGGAGACCCCGGGCACGACCTCGGTGGCGATGCCGATCCGCGCGCACCGGTCGAGCTGCTCCTGCGTACCACCCCACAGGGCGGGGTCGCCGGAGTGGATCCGGGCCACCGTCAGACCCTCCTCGCGGGCCCGTTCGTACACGGCGACCACGTCCTCCAGCGACATGGTCGCCGAGTCGAGGATCTCCGCGTCCTCGCGCGCGTGCTCGAGGACCTCCGCCTGCACCAGGCTCGCGGCCCAGATCACGACGTCGGCCTCGGCGATGGCGCGCGCGGCCCGGAACGTCAGCAGATCGGCGGCGCCGGGGCCGGCACCGACGAAGGTCACCTTGCCGGTGGGGGCATCGGCCATGGAAATCGGTCCTCTCATCACAAAAGGTCTTGAAAAGCTCTTACGGCTGCGGTCGGCGCGGTGGCCGGATGTGCGCGAACGGGGGTTGATCGGATACCAAGGCCCTATGGCGGTCTTCGTCGCGCTCGGCGCGTTCCTGATGACGCTGGCCGGCGGCTGGACGGCACAGCGCGTGACCGACCGCCGTCATCTGGTCCTCGGCCTGGCCGGCGGACTGATGCTCGGCGTGGTCGGCCTGGACCTGCTGCCGGAGGCGCTGCACGCGGCCGGTGACGAGGTCTTCGGCGTGCCCGCGGCCCTGCTCCTGTTCGTGGCCGGTTTCCTGCTGGCCCATCTGGTGGAACGCCTGCTGGCCGCCCGCCAGGCAGCGCACGGCGGCGAGGAGCACGACGGCCGGGTCCCCGAGGTCGGCCTGACGGCAGCGGCCGCGATGGTCGGCCACAGCGCCATGGACGGCGTGGCCATCGGCGCGGCCTTCCAGGTGGGTGGCGGCATGGGCACGGCGGTAGCACTCGCCGTGGTCGCCCACGACTTCGCGGACGGCTTCAACACCTACACGATCACGAGCCTGTACGGGAACGACCGCCGCAGAGCCCTGGGGATGCTGTTCGCGGATGCGGCGGCCCCGGTGCTGGGCGCCGCCTCGACGTCGTTCGTGACCATCCCGGAGGGCCTGCTCGGCGGCTATCTCGGCCTCTTCGGCGGCGCGCTCCTCTATCTCGCGGCGGCCGAGATCCTCCCCGAGGCCCACCACGAACACCCCGCCCGCTCGACCCTGCTGTGCACGGTCGCCGGCGTGGGCTTCATCTGGCTGGTGGTGGGGCTGGCCGGCTGACCCGGCCGCTCTGAGGGGGTTCGCCGAGGGGGTCACAACTTGCCACCCCGGGTACCGTCCCGCCGCGCGGGCGCGATCAGGGTGGAGAGATACGGCAGCGGAGCACCGTCGAGCTCGGCGGCAGGCCGGATGGACTCGGCCTCAAGGCCCAGCGCCGATCCCCATACGGCGTCCCCGAGCCGCCCGGTCTCCCTGAGTACCTCGGCCACCTCCGCGGCCTGCCGCCCGAACTTGTAGGCGACGACGGTCCCGGGCCCGTTGAGCGCGTCCTTGAGCACGGCGGAACCGGCGGTGACCGGCACGAGCGTGAGCGGCTCGGTCCCCTCGGTCAGCACGGCCCCGGAACGCGCGGCGAGATCCTGCATGGCGGTGATGCCGGGCACCGTCTCGACGACGACTCCGGGCACGAGTTCGCCGATGGTGTGGGCGAGATAGGTGAAGGTGGAATAGACGTTGGGGTCGCCGATGGTCGCGAAGGCGACCGACGTGTGCGCGGCCAGCAACTGGGCGACCCGCTCCCCGGCGGCGTCCCAGGCGGCCTCGCGCCGTCCGTGATCGCTGCGCTCGTTGAGGGCGAAGACGACCCGGACGACCTTCTCCTGCGGCACGTAGTGCAGCACGGTCGCCTCGGCCCGCCCGCGCTCTCCGGTGTCCATCACGGGCACCACGACCACGTCGGCGGCGCGCAGGGCGTTGACACCCTTGACGGTCACCAGCTCCGGATCCCCGGGCCCGACCCCGACCCCGATCAACCTGCTGCTGCTCATGACGTCCGGCACCTCTCCACGAACCGACGGGCGACACCGGGCTGCGAGGCCCAGTGCGTGTGCAGATAACTCGCGTGCACACCACGCTGTACAAACCCTTCGAGCCGCCGCCGGGGCACCCGCACACCCCAGGCCGCGGCGTCCCCCGCCCCCGGCTCCACGACGGTCCGGTGGAACTCGTGCCCCCGCATCCGCGTCCCGGCGACGGCGAGCGAACTGTCACTGACGGCGACGGCGTCGCGGTACCCGAGGGTGAGCTTCTCCTCCATCCGCGCCGAGGCGTCGAGCACCCCGCACATCGGCTGCCCGTCGAGCTCACGGCACAGATAGAGCAGCCCGGCACACTCGGCGGCGACGGGAGCGCCGGTCTCCGCGAGGGCCGACACGGCTTTCCGCAGCGGCTCGTTGGCGGACAGCTCGGCGGCGTAGACCTCGGGGAAGCCGCCCCCGATGACCAACCCGCTTGTGCCCTCGGGGAGTTGCTCGTCCCGCAGCGGATCGAAGGTCACGACGTCGGCTCCGGCGGCCAGGAGCAGTTCTGCGTGTTCCGCGTAGGAGAACGTGAACGCGGACCCACCGGCAACGGCAACCACCAGCCCGTCCGGCGTTTGAGGACGAGGCCCTTCGGGCCGATGGGGGTCTGGGGGCGCAGCCCCCAGGACCTCAGCCGCGTCCCAGGCCGCACACGGCAATGCCCCCGCACCCCGCGCCAGCGCGGCCAACGCCTCCAGATCACACCCCTGCTCCACCTGCGCGGCCATCGCCGCGACGGAGTCGACCGCATCCCCCCGCCGCTCCGCGACCGGCACCAGCCCCAGATGCCGAGAAGGCGTGTCCACCTGAGCCACCCGCCGCAGCACCCCGAACACCGGCACCCCGGCCGACTCCAACGCCTCCCGCAACAACGCCTCGTGCCGATCGGAGGCGACCTTGTTCAGGATCACGCCCCCCACCCGCACCTCGGGATCCCAGGACGCGAACCCGTGTACCAGCGCGGCAACCGAGCGGGACTGCGACGAGGCATCGACGACCAGCACCACCGGCGCCCGCAGCAGCTTCGCCACATGAGCCGTGGAGGCCAGCTCCCCTTCCCCCGCGGCCCCGTCGAACATCCCCATCACGCCCTCGACGACGGCGATGTCACACCCCTGCGCCCCGTGCAGGAACAGCGGAGCCACCAGCTCAGGACCGCACAGGTAGGCGTCGAGATTCCGCCCCACCCGCCCGCTGGCGAGCGCGTGATACCCGGGATCGATGTAGTCAGGGCCCACCTTGTGCGGAGACACGGCAAGCCCCCGTGCGGCGAACGCGGCCATCAACCCCGTGGCGACGGTGGTCTTCCCGCTGCCGGACGACGGCGCGGCGACGACCAGCCGAGGGACGGAAACGGATGAGGACATCACCACTCGATACCCCGCTGCCCCTTCTGCCCGGCGTCCATGGGGTGCTTCACCTTGGACATGTCGGTCACGAGATCGGCGAAGTCGACCAGCTTCTCGGGGGCGTTCCGCCCCGTGATGACCACGTGCTGGGTCCCGGGCCGCTCCCGCAGCACGTCGAGAACCTCGTCCGTGTCCACCCACCCCCAGTGCATCGGGTAGGCGAACTCGTCGAGCACGTACAGCTGGTACGTCTCGGCGGCGAGATCCCGCTTGACCTGCTCCCAGCCCTCCCGGGCCTTCTCCTCGTTGTCCATCTGGGCATCGCGCTGCACCCAGGACCAGCCCTCGCCCATCTTGTGCCAGTCGACCGACCCGCCCTCCCCGGACGCCCCGAGCACCCGCAGCGCGTTCTCCTCGCCGACCTTCCACTTCGCCGACTTGACGAACTGGAACACCCCGATGGGCCACCCCTGGTTCCAGGCCCGCAGAGCGAGCCCGAAGGCGGCGGTCGACTTGCCCTTCCCGACCCCGGTGTGCACGACGACCAGCGGCCGGTTCCGACGCTGGCGGGTGGTCAGTCCGTCGTCCGGCACCACACTCGGCTGTCCCTGAGGCATTACGCGGCCCTCCTCTGTACGTCCTTCACCAGTCCGGCGATCGAGTCGGCCCGCAACTCGTCCAGCGTCACCGCGGTACCGCCCAGTTCACCGGCGAGCTGCCCGGCCAGTCCGAGCCGCACGGGCCCGGATTCGCAGTCCACGACGACCGAGGCGACGCCCTCCGCGGCGAACAGTCGGGCCGCCCGCCCCGCGAGGGCGACCGGCTCGGGCCCGCCGGTGGCCCGGCCGTCCGTCACCACCACGACCAGCGCCCGCCGGGCGGGGTCCCGCAGCCGCTCCACCCGCAGCACCTCGTGCGCCCGCAGCAGCCCGGCCGCGAGCGGGGTACGCCCGCCCGTCGGCAGCGTCTCCAGCCGGGCGGCGGCCGCGTCCACCGAGGAGGTGGGCGGCAACGCGACCTCCGCCGCCGACCCCCGGAACGTCACCAGGCCCACCTTGTCCCGCCGCTGGTACGCGTCGAGGAGCAGCGACAGCACGGCCCCCTTCACCGCGCTCATCCGCTGCCGCGCCGCCATCGACCCCGAGGCGTCGACGACGAACAGCACGAGATTCCCCTCGCGCCCCTCACGCGTCGCCTGCCGCAGATCGTCACGCCGGACCACGAGACCGCGTCCCGACCGCCCCCGCGCCCGCTGATGGGGCGCGGCCGCCTGCACGGTGGCCGCCAGGTGCAGCTTGGTCAGCGCCCCTCGGGGCCGCCGCGCACCGGTCGTGCGCCCGTGCTCGGTCCGCGCCCGAGACCGCCGCCCGGCGGCGCCGTCCCCGAGACCGGGCACGCTGAGCACCTTGGTGCGGAACGGCTCGGAAGCCCGGGCGGCCGCCTGCTCCCCGGAACCGGCTCCGGACGCCTGCGGCTCACCACCGTCCCCGGCCTCCGGCTGCGCACCGGAACCCCCGTCGTCCTGCGGCCTTTCGTCCTGCGGCCCGGACGGCGGCTGCCCGCCACCCCCACCTGGCCCGTCCGGATCCGGCTCGTCATCGTCACCGGAGCCCTCGGAGCCGCTGAACTCCTCCAAGGTCTCGTCGAGCTTGTCCTCGTCGAGTCCCGGGGCGTCGAAGGGATTACGACGCCTGCGGTGCGGAAGCGCGAGCAGCGCGGCCTGCCGGACGTCCTCCGCGATCACCTCGGTCCGCCCGGCCCAGGCGGCCAGCGCGGTCGCCGTACGCGCCATCACGATGTCGGCCCGCATGCCGTCCACCTCGAACGCGGCACAGGTCGCCGCGATCTGCCGCAGCGCCCCGTCGCCCAGCCGCACCGACGGCAGCAACTCCCGGGCGCCGACGATCCGTTGCCGTACGGCGGCCTCCTCGTCGGCCCAGCGCGTCGCGAACCCGGCCGGATCGTCGTCGTACGCCAGCCTGCGCCGTACGACCTCCACCCGCTGGTCCGGCTCCCGCGAGGCCGCGACCTCGACGGTCAGGCCGAACCGGTCGAGCAACTGCGGCCGCAGCTCGCCCTCTTCGGGGTTCATGGTGCCGACCAGCAGGAACTTCGAGGCGTGCCGCACGGAGACGCCCTCGCGCTCCACGTACGACGCCCCCATCGCGGCCGCGTCGAGGAGCAGGTCGACGAGGTGGTCGTGGAGGAGGTTGACCTCGTCGACGTAGAGGATGCCCCGGTGGGCGTCGGCCAGCAGCCCCGGCTCGAAGGCCTTCACGCCCTCCGCTAGCGCCCGCTCGATGTCCAGGGCGCCGACCAGCCGGTCCTCGGAGGCGCCGACGGGGAGTTCGACCATCCGAGCGGGGCGCGCGGAGCCGTTGCCCGGCTCGTGCGGGCCATCGGGGCACTCCGCGTCCGGCCGCGCAGGGTCGCAGGAGAACCGGCAGCCGGGGACGACCGCGACCTCGGGCAGCAGCGCCGAGAGGGCGCGCACCGCCGTCGACTTGGCGGTGCCCTTCTCGCCGCGCACCAGCACCCCGCCGACCGCCGGTGAGACGGCGTTCAGCAGCAGCGCGAGCCGCAGGTCGTCCTGGCCGACGACGGCCGTGAACGGAAACGGGGTACTCACTTCTCGTCACCCTCCAAGTCGCCCTCGAGCTCCAGGTACGTGGCCCGCAGCCGCTCCAGCGTCTCCGCGTCCGGCTCGGCCCACAGCCCACGGTCGGCGGCCTCCAGGAGCCGTTCCGTGATGCCCCGCAGCGCCCAGGGGTTGGACTTCTTCATGAAGTCCCGGTTCTCCGCGTCGAAGACGTACTCCGCGCTGAGCTTCTCGTACATCCAGTCGTCGACCACGCCCGCCGTGGCGTCGTAGCCGAAGAGGTAGTCGACGGTCGCCGCCATCTCGAAGGCGCCCTTGTAGCCGTGCCGCCGCATGGCCGCCATCCAGCGCGGGTTGACCACCCGGGCCCGGAAGACCCGGTGCGTCTCCTCGCCCAGCGTCCGCGTCCTCACCTGGTCGGGCGTGGCCGAATCACCCACGTACGCCTCGGGGTTGGCACCCGTGAGGTGACGCACCATGGCGACCATGCCGCCGTGGTACTGGAAGTAGTCGTCGGCGTCGACCAGGTCGTGCTCGCGGGTGTCGACGTTCTTCGCGGCCACGTTGATCCGCTTGAACGCGGTCTCCATGTCCCCGCGCGCCGCCCGCCCGTCGAGCCCGCGCCCGTAGGCGTAGCCGCCCCACACCGCGTACACCTCGGCGAGGTCGGCGTCCGAGCGCCAGTTGCGGGCGTCGATCAGCGGCAGCAGCCCGGCGCCGTACGCCCCCGGCTTGGACCCGAAGATCCGGGCGGTCGCGCGCCGCCGGTCACCGTGCTCGACGGTGTCCTCGTCGGCGTGCGCCTTCACGAAGTTCCGGTCGGCCGGCTCGGCCAGCTCGGCCACCGTGCGCACGGCGTCGTCGATCAGCCCGACCACGTGCGGGAACGCGTCCCGGAAGAACCCGGAGATCCGGACGGTGACGTCGATGCGGGGCCGCCCGAGCTCCTCCAGGCCGATCACCTCGAAGCCGGTCACCCGCCGCGAGGCGTCGTCCCACACCGGGCGGCAGCCCAGCAGCGCCAGGATCTCGGCGATGTCGTCGCCCTGGGTGCGCATGGCCGACGTGCCCCAGACGGTCAGCCCCACGGACTTCGGGTACTCACCCGTGTCCTGGAGGTACCGCTGCACCAGCGAGTCGGCGAGCGACTGCCCGACCTCCCAACTCAGCCTGGACGGAATGGCCTTGGGGTCGACGGAGTAGAAGTTCCGGCCGGTCGGCAGGACGTTCACCAGGCCGCGGGTCGGGGAGCCGGAGGGCCCGGCCGGGACGTAACCGCCGTCCAGGGCCTTGAGGATGTGCCCGATCTCGTCGGTCGTACGGGCGAGGCGAGGCACGACCTCGGTACACGCGAACTCCAACACCGCGACGGCGTCGGCGAGTTCGGTGCCGAGGACGTCACGGACGAGACCGGGGACGGCCGCCGCGTCCCAGGACACGGCCTCCATGCCCTCCGCGACCCGCCGGCACAGCTGCTCCAACAGGTCGATGGCGTCGGCGGCCGTCCGCGCGGGGCCGTCGACGAGGTCGGACAGCTCCACCGGCACCTTCACCGGCGCCCCCGGCTCGGCGAGCAACTCCTTCTCCACCAGCCCGAAATGGGCGGCGAAGGCGGCCCGCAGTCCCGGCAGGGCGTTGGCCTGTCCGCCCCACACCTGAGAGGCGCGCAGCACGGCCAGCACCAGGTTGACCCGGGCCTCGTCGACCGGACCGCCGCCGAGGATGTGCAGCCCGTCCCGGATCTGCACGTCCTTGATCTCGCACAGGTAGCCGTCGATGTGCATGACGAACTCGTCGAACGTCTCGTCGTCCGGCTGTTCGTCGACATGCAGGTCGTGGTGGAGCTCGGCCGCCTTGACCAGCGTCCAGATCTGGGCGCGCACAGCCGGGGCCTTGGTCGGGTCCAGGTCGGAGACGAGCGCGTACTCGTCGAGCAGCTGCTCCAGCTTGGCGAGGTCGCCGTAGGTGTCGGCCCGAGCCATCGGCGGCACCAGGTGGTCCACGACCGTGGCGTGCCCGCGCCGCTTGGCCTGGGTGCCCTCACCGGGGTCGTTGACGATGAACGGGTAGATCAGCGGCAGCTCACCGAGGACGGCGTCCGGCGCGCACCCACCACTGAGCCCAAGACCCTTGCCCGGCAGCCACTCCATCGTGCCGTGCTTGCCCATGTGGACGACCGCGTCGGCGCCGAAGGAGTGGTCCAGCCACCGGTAGGCGGCCATGTAGTGGTGCGAGGGCGGCATGTCCGGGTCGTGGTAGATCGCGATCGGGTTCTCCCCGAAGCCCCGCGGCGGCTGGATCATCACGACGACGTTCCCGAACTGGAGGGAGGCCAGCACGATGTCGTCCCCGTCGACGTACAGCGAGCCCGGCGGCTCACCCCACGCGTCGACCATGGCCTGCCGCAGCTCCGGGTCCAGCTTGTCGAACCACGCCCGGTAGTCCGCGAGCGGGACCCGCGCGGGCGCGGAGGCCAGCTGGTCCTCGGTCAGCCACTCGACGTCGTGACCGCCGGCCTCGATGAGCCGGTGGATCAACTCGTCGCCGCCGGACGGGTATTCGGTGAGCGTGTACCCGGCGTCCCGGAGCGCGTCCAGCACCCGCACCGCCGAAGCAGGAGTGTCGAGACCCACCGCGTTGCCGACCCGCGAGTGCTTGGTCGGATACGCCGTGAAGACCAGCGCGAGCTTCTTCTCGGCGTTCGGCTTGTGCCGCAGCTTCGCGTGCCGTACGGCGATCCCGGCGACCCGCGCGGCCCGCTCCGGGTCGGCCACGTACACCGGGACGTCGTCGGGCCCCTGTTCCTTGAAGGAGAACGGCACGGTGATCAGCCGTCCGTCGAACTCCGGGATCGCGACCTGCATGGCCGCGTCCATGGGGGAGAGGGCAGCGTCGGACTCGTCCCAGGCCGCCCTGGACGTCGTCAGGCAGAGCCCTTGCAGCACGGGCACGTCGAGGTCGGCCAGCGCCCCGATGTCCCAGGCCTCCTCGTCCCCGCCGGCCGAGGCCTGCGAGGCGTGGGTGCCGCCGGCGGCGAGGACGGTGGCGACGAGGGCGTCGGCCCCGGCGAGGATCTCGTACAGCCCGGCGTCGGCTCCACGCAGCGAACCGCAGTACACGGGAAGGGCGTTGGCGCCCTTCGCCTCGATCGCCTCGCACAGGGTGTCCACGAAGGCGGTGTTGCCGCTCAGCTCGTGGGCCCGGTAGAAGAGAACGCCGACGGTCGGGCGGCCTTCCACGAAGGCACGGTCGCCGTGGACGCCGTACTCCGGCATCTTGCGCGGCTCGACGAACCCCTCGCCGGTCAGCAGCACGGTGTCGGACAGGAAGCGGGCCAGTTCCTCCAGGTTCTCGGGCCCGCCCTCGACGAGGTACTTCAGCGCCTCCGCGACCACACCCGCGGGCACCGACGACTCGGCCATCAACTCCGCGTCCGGCACGGTCTCGCCGCCGAGCAGCACGGTCGGGACACCGGAAGCCTTCAGCGCGGCGAGCCCGTCCTCCCAGGCCCGCTTGCCGCCGAGCAGCCGTACGACGGCGATGTCCGCGCCCTCGATCAGCGCCGGCAGCTCCTGCGCGACATCGACCCGGGTCGGGTTCCCGATCCGGTACGAGGCACCGGAAGCGGCCCGGGCCGCCAACAGGTCCGTGTCGGCGGTGGACAACAACAACACTGTGCTCATGCGGGTGCTCCCGGTGGAATGAAGGGCAGTCCTTGTGGCGCGCCGGACTCGATGAGCCGCCACAGCGCGTCCGTGTCCGCGTGCTGTTCGATCAGGTCGCCGAGCCGGTCCAGCTGCTCCTCGCGCAGCGCGGCGAACGACGTGTCGGGGGCCGGTACGAACCGGCGGCCCGCGGCGGCCGCCACCTCCCGCAGGAAGGCCCGCCGGAAGCCGTCCGACTCCAGCGAGCCGTGCCAGTGCGTGCCCCAGGTCTGGCCGACGCGACAGCCGTCCAGGAAGGGCTCACCGCCGCTGACATCGGCGACCCCGTGATGGATCTCGTACCCCTCGACCTGCTCGCCGAGGGCTTCCCCCACCGGCCGGGTGAGGGTCTTCTCGCGGGCGAACCACACCCGCACGGGGAGGACTCCGAGCCCCTCGACGTGCCCCTGCCGGCTCTCCACGTCGTCCTCGATGTGCTCGCCGAGGATCTGGAAGCCGCCGCAGACGCCGAGGACGGGCCGCCCCTCCGCGGCCCTTCTGACGAGCGCGTCCGCGAGCCCCCGCTCGCGCAGCCACTCAAGGGCCCTGACCGTGCCCCGGGTACCGGGGACGACGACGAGGTCGGCGTCGGCCAGCTCCTCGGGCCGGTCCACGAACCGCACCACGACACCCGGTTCGGCGGCCAGGGCGTCGACGTCGGTGAAGTTGGACATCAGCGGAATCGCACAGACGGCCACCCGCAGCACGTCCTCACCCACCGGAGGGCTCACCGCGGACTCCCGGACCGTCCCCCTCAGGGACACCCGCAGTCCGTCCTCCTCGTCGATGCCGAGCCCGTGCCGGAAGGGCAGCACGCCGTACGTGGACCGCCCCGTGAGCCCGTGGAGCATGTCCAGTCCCGGCTCCAGCAGCGAGACGTCCCCCCGGAACTTGTTGACGAGGAACCCGGCGACGAGCGCCTGGTCCTCGGGGCTGAGCAGCGCGACGGTCCCGAAGAACGAGGCGAAGACCCCACCGCGGTCGATGTCACCGACGACGAGCACCGGAATGCGGGCGTTGCGGGCGATCCCCATGTTGACGATGTCGGTCCGCCGCAGGTTGATCTCGGCAGGACTGCCGGCCCCCTCACAGATCACCGCGTCATACGTGCCCCGCAACTCGGCGAGACAGTCGAGCACGGTCCCGAGAAGCTTCTGCTGCCGCCCCCCGTGATACCCGCGTGCGCTCAGTTCGCCGACCGGCTTCCCCAGCAGCACGACCTGACTGCTCTGTTCGCCACCGGGCTTGAGCAGCACGGGATTCATCAGCGCGGTGGGCTCGACCCGGCAGGCCTGCGCCTGCATGGCCTGGGCCCGCCCGATCTCGGCGCCCTCGCGCGTGACGAACGAGTTGAGGGACATGTTCTGCGCCTTGAACGGCGCGACCTTCACCCCCTGCCGCACCAGCCACCGGCAGATCCCGGCGGTGACGACACTCTTGCCGGCGTCCGAGGTGGTACCGGCGACGAGAAGACCCCCGCCCCTCATGCCCTACGCCCCTTCACGAAGGCCCGCGCGGCGACACCGACGCCGAGCGCGAGCAGTGAGACGCGCCGCGAAAGCCGTACCGCGCGCTCGATGTCGTGGGTGGCGACGGCGCGCCCCTCCTGATGCAGCACCGGCCGGTGCTCGACCCGCCCCGCGTACGAGAGGGTCCCCCCGAGCCGGACACCCAGCGCCCCCGCGAACGAGGCTTCCACGGGACCGGCGTTGGGACTCGGATGCCGGTGCGCGTCCTCCCGCCAGGCCCGCACGGCACCCCGGGGACGGTCACCCGCCGTGGCGGCGAGTACGGCGGTCAGCCGCGCCCCCGGCCACCCGGCGAGGTCGTCGAGCCGGGCCGAAGCCCACCCGAAACGCCGGTACCGGGGCGACTTGTGCCCCACCATGGCGTCGAGCGTGTTCACGGCCCGGAACCCGAGCAGCCCCGGCACCCCGCCGACGGCTCCCCACACGAGCGCCCCCACGACGGCGTCGGAGGTGTTCTCGGCGACGGACTCCACGACCGCCCGGGCGATCCCGTGGGCATCGAGAGCCTGCGGATCCCGCCCGCACAGATGAGGCAGCCGGTCCCGGGCCGCGTCGACGTCCCCGGCCTCCAGCGCCCGCCCGATGACCCGGGCCTCCCGCGCGAGTGAAGTCCCGCCCACGACGGCCCAGGTGGCGGCCGCGGTGAGCGCGACGGAAGCGGTACGGGACGGACGTACGACGTGCTCCGCGACGGCTCCGAGCCCCACGGCACCGCCCACGCACACGGCGGTGTGCAGCGCGCCCCACCCGCGGTGGTCCCGCCACAGCACCCGCTCCACGGCCCCGGCGGCCCGCCCGAACGCGGCGACCGGGTGCCCACGACGTGGGTCACCGAGCAGAAGGTCACCGATCAGGCCGGCGGCGGCGCCGTACGCGAAAACGCGATCGGCACGCATCGGGTCAGCCGATCGCGGGGTCGTTCAAGTGCCTGGTACTGCTGGTCGATCGGCAGGCGAGCATCGCGTCATGTCCTCACTCAGGGTGTCCGCGCCCTGGTTCGACGAGTCCGGCGGCGAGAGTTCCTGGCTCCCGGGGGTGTCTACCCCGGTGACAGTGGCGGGACCGCGCCGGATTCGCACCGGCTTCCTCTCCTGCCGCCGTATATGGCTCCGGCAGTCCACCACGGGCCTTCGAGACCCGTCAACTTGCTGTTGACCTGCGGCGGGGGAGTGTGCAGAACCCCACACCGCCGCTCATGGAAGACGGCCGGGCGGGCACGGAACCTGCAGTTCCGTGCCCGCCCGGCCGTCGAGTGACGGGAGTGCCGTCAGGCCACGATCAGATAGATCCCGTACGCCACCGCCGCCGCGCACGCCGCGAAGCAGGCGTAGGCGCCGGTGACCGCGAGAGCGGCCGAGTCGCCCTGGGCCGTGGCCCGTTCCTGGCGGGACAGACCCATGATGCCGAGGGTGAACAGGGCCACGAGGCCCACGGTGACGACGAGGCTGACGCCGAAGACGGAGCCGAGTGCTTCCCAGTCGATCTTCATGGTGAGGCTTCCTTGGTGTGCGGGCTCAGACGGCGGCCGGCGGGGCCGCCGGTTCCGGCGTGACGGGCGGGGCCGGGATCGTGGCGGTGAGGTCCTCGGTCACCGTGCCCGTGGGCGGCGGGGTCACGGCGGCGATCGCCGTGGTCACCACGCCGGCGGGCTCGTCGCTCTCGTTGACGTTCGACGCGTCCACGACCTCGCGCCGCGAGATCTTCCAGATCACCGCGCTGGAGGCGACGAGGAAGACCGCCACGACCGCCGTACCCCAGTCGCCGAGGTTCGTGACCGACTCGGCCAGCGCGCCCACCAGGGCCGCCGCCGGGAGCGTCAGGCCCCACGCCACGAACATCCGTGTCGCCGTCGACCAGCGGACGACCCCGCCCTTGCGGCCGAGGCCCGCGCCCATCACCGAACCGGAGACGGAGTGCGTGGTGGAGAGGGAGAAGCCGAGGTGGGACGAGGCCAGGATGACCGTGGCCGCGCTGGTCTGGGCGGCGAAGCCCTGCTGCGGCTGGAGTTCGGTCAGGCCCTTGCCCATGGTGCGGATGATGCGCCAGCCGCCGAGGTAGGTGCCGAGCGCGATGGCGAGACCCGCGGAGAGGATGACCCAGGTGGGCGGGTCGGAGTCGGGGGCGACGGCACCGCCGGCGACCAGGGCGAGGGTGATGATGCCCATCGTCTTCTGCGCGTCGTTGGTGCCGTGGGCCAGCGAGACCAGTCCGGCCGAGGCGATCTGGCCGGTGCGGTAGCCCTTCGCGGCGGCCTTGCCGTCGGCCTTCTTGCCCAGCGAGTAGGAGAGCCGGGTGGCCAGCATGGCGGCTACGCCCGCGACGATCGGCGCGGCGACCGCCGGGATCAGGACCTTGGTGACGAGCGCGTCACCGTGGACCGCGCCCATGCCCGCCGAGGCGATGGTGGCGCCGATCAGACCGCCCATGAGGGCGTGCGAGGAGCTGGAGGGCAGTCCCACCAGCCAGGTCAGCAGGTTCCAGAGGATCGCGCCGACCAGGGCGGCGAAGATGACCTCGGGACGGATGCCGGTCTCGTCGACGAGACCCTTGGAGATCGTGTTGGCGACCTCCACCGAGAGGAAGGCGCCCACAAGGTTCAGCACGGCGGACATGGCCACCGCGACCTTGGGCTTGAGTGCACCGGTCGAGATGGTGGTGGCCATCGCGTTGGCGGTGTCGTGAAAACCGTTCGTGAAATCGAACGCGAGTGCGGTGACAACCACAATCGCGAGGATCAGCGAGAAGTTTTCCATTTACCCAGGCAATCGTTCGAGGTCATTGGCATGTTGAACGTAAGTAACCTGGATGAACGGAAGGTGAACTGGGGCGGGCCGCACGGTGACCGGAATCTTCGCCCTTGGCTTCGCCGAACCCCGCGACCCCCGTACGCCCCATATGCCCCACGGCTACGACCCGGCGGCGAACCTCTTCAGCTGCCGCGCCGACCCGTTGAAGAGATTCTGGTCACCCGGCAGGCTGCCGCTGTTGTCGTACTGCCAGATCGTCCAGTACGACCAGCCGCCGGGCAGCGGTCCCGCGTCCGCCGAGTGGTAGCGGGCCACCCACAGCGCGTGGTCCGCGGCGAAGGCACCGCTGCCGCCCGTGCACGTGTTCCACCAGTGGGCGGTCGTGTAGAGGACCGGCCGGCGCCCGGTGAGCCGCTTGACCTCGTCGCTGAACGACCTGATCCAGCCGACCAGGTCCGCCTTGCTCATGCCGTAGCACTTGTGCTTCTTGTCGTACGGGTTGTATTCGATGTCGAGCGCGGGCGGCAGCGTCCAGCCGTCCGCGGACCAGGCCCCGCCGTTGCGCACGAAGTACGCGGCCTGCGCGCTGCCCGACGACTTGTCCGGCAGCGCGAAGTGGTACGCCCCGCGCAGGATGCCGGCGGCGCGCGCCCCCTCGTACTGCCGGCCGAAGTGCGGATTGCGGTAGGTCGTCGACTCGGTCGCCTTGACGTAGACGAACCTCGCGCCCCCGGCCCTGGCCTTCCACCAGTCGACGTCCTTCTGGTGTGAGGACACGTCGTGCCCCCGCGGCAGGCTCGCCGAAGACGCGGGCGTCCCGGCGAGCCCCATGCCTCCCACGGCGAGCGCGGCCACGGACAGGGCCAGGGCGCGGGTTCGGTGACGGGCGGCCTTGCGATCACGGGCCATGGGTCCCCCCGGAATGGCGTCGTGCACGGCAAAGCCCAGACGCTACTGGAAGATCGTCGAATTACGGTCGATCTCCGGCCAAGGGGCACAAGAGGGGCGCACATATAAAAAACGCGCCCCTTGAAGCTCAAGCTCGCGCCCCCCGACGCCACGACTGGCAGGATCGCGGCATGGCTGAGGAACAACGGGATCCGCGAGAAGTACGGGCCGCCGAGGGCGGCACGAGAGGCGTGCGGGCCGAGGAGGCGGACGCCTGGGGCGAGTTGGTCGACACGGCCCGCCGGACGGTCACCGACGGACTGGTCGTCGGCACCTCCGGCAACGTCTCCGTGCGCATCGGGGACACGGTCCTGGTCACCCCGTCGGGCGTCCCCTACGACCGCCTCGCACCGGACGACGTGACCGGCGTCGACCTGGAGGGCCGTCAGATCCTGGGCACACTGGTGCCGACGAGCGAACTCCCCATGCATCTGGCGATCTACCGCAGCACCGACGCCCGCGCGGTCGTCCACACCCACGCGGTGCACGCCACGGCCGTCTCCACGCTCGTGCCCGAACTCCCCACGATCCACTACATGGCCGGCGCACTGGGCGGCCCCGTCCGGGTCGCCCCCTACGCCACCTACGGCACCGACGAGTTGGCGGAGAACATGCTCCAAGCCCTCGCCGACCGCTCCGCCTGCCTCCTCCAGAACCACGGCACGATCACCTACGGCAACACCCTCGCGCAGGCCTACGACCGCACGGCCCAACTGGACTGGATGTGCCACCTCTGGCTCACGGCCCGCGCGGTCCCGGACCTGACCCCGAACCTGCTGACGGAGGAACAGCTGGCGGAAGCGGGGGAGCGGTTGCGGAGGTACGGGCAGCGAGCCTGAGTGCCACGTGCTGTCGTAGGGCGGCTGCGGATCCGCTGTGGCTGGTCGCGCAGTTCCCCGCGCCCCTGGGTGGGTGCAGTCACCGGCGTCACGACGGGCCGTCAGTCGCGTACGGCGCGCAGGGGACGGGGTGGGGGGTGTCCGCCCGCAGCGGCCGGCGTCCGGCACCGAGCACAGCTGAAGCAGCCGAGCCGCCGGACCGAGGACGGATACCCCCCACCCCGGCCCCGACCCACAACACACCGCACGCGCTACACCCGCCCCCACCGAGGCCGCAGCTGCGCCGCAGGCATCCAGGGGCGCGGGGAACTGCGCACAACGCCCGCCCAAACCGAACCCGCACCGGACCCTCCCACTGGCCCCACCCCCCGTCCCCCGCGACACTGAAAGCGTGCGCACTGTCAAAGCGACGGCCGCCGCCGTCACCGCAGCCCTCACCGCCGCCGCGGCCGGCATCGTCGCCGGCCGGATCGCCAGCGACGCCGGACTGAAGGCGCCCCCGGGCCGCCCGCTGCCCGGCGAACCCCGCCTCACCGTCCACTCGACCGCGGCCGGCCGCATCGCCCTCACCCGCGACCTCGCCTCCCTCCGCCCCGGCACCTACGGCCTGGCCGCGGACGCCACCCACGCAGTCGTCGGCGACGTCCTCACCGCGGAACCGCACTCCGCCGACACCGTCGTCCGCCGCCTGGAGCGCGTCACCCACGGCACCCTGGCCCCCGGCGACAAGGTCTGGCTCACCCCGAACGTCCACGTCGGCGACCCGAGGTCGGCCCTCGGCCTCGACCACACCGACGTCGGCATCCCGGGCGAACTCGGCGTCCTGCCCGCGTGGTTCGTCCCTGGCACGAGGGACACCTGGGTCATCGCGGTCCACGGCCTCGGCACGACCCGCGAACACACCCTGAACGTCATGGAGTTCCTGCACCGCCACCGCTTCCCGGTCCTCGCCCCCGCCCTCCGCGGCGACGCCGGTGCCTCCCGCCCGCCGGACGGCTTGAACCACTTCGGCGAGACCGAGTGGCGCGACCTGGACGCGGCCATGCGCTACGCCCTCGGCAACGGCGCCCGCCAACTCGTGCTGTACGGCTGGTCCACCGGCGCCACCATGGCCTTGCGCGCCGCCGCCCACTCGGGCCTGCGCGACCGCGTCGGGGGACTCGTCCTGGACTCCCCGGTCCTCAGCTGGGAGCTGACCCTGCGCGCCCTCGCCGCGGCCCGCCACACCCCCGGCGTCCTGCTCCCGCTCGCGGTGCGTGCGGCGCAGGGCCGCACGGGCCTGCCCAGCGACCACTACGGCCTGTACGCCGACCGCACCGTCCCCTACGACGACCACGAGGACCGGACCGACGACACGGGCCCCGACCGGCCCCCGCCGCCGACCCTGATCCTGCACGGCCCGGACGACACGATCGCCCCCTGGGACCTCTCCCGCCGTCTCGCCGGCGCCCACCCCGACCGGATCGCCCTCCACACGGTCCGCCGGGCTCCCCACGCGGCCATGTGGAACGCCGACCCGAGCGCCTACGAAGAGGCACTGCGCCGTTTCCTCACGCCCCTGATGTGACCGCGGGGCGCCCCGGTCCCACAGGTTCCGTTTAAGCCCGTACTAGTGGCCTGATCTCGGCGTATGCCCGTTCGCGCGGCCCCGGTGCCGGACCTGCCCGGTGCCCGCGCCGGCATTCCGTTTGGGTTTTCGGACCGTCAACCGGAAGACTGCACCCGTGACGTCCCGTATCCCGCGCGACTCCAGGCTTCGACTCGTCCGCCCGCGACCCCTGGCCGCCGCCCCCTCAGCTGTGAACCAACGGCGCTCACGCCGCCCCGCGCCCCGCCCCCCGGAGGGCACACCGGCCCCCGCGGAACTGGCCAGAATGGCGCGCAGGGGTCTTGCCGACGCGGCCCGCGTCGCGCACTGGGCGGACGGCGCCCTGGGCCCCGGCAGGGACGGCACGGGCTCCGACGGCAACGGCACCCTCTCCGACGAGACAGCCGCCCGCGCGGCCGAGGATCTCGGCCTGACCGCGGCTCAGGTCCGCGCGGACTGGGACACCGCCCGCCTCGCCGGCCTCGTCGAGGTGCATGGCGACAGCGCCCGCCCGGGCTGGCGGCTGCGCGCCTGGGACCGCGACGACAGTGCCGTACTGCGCGGCTGGGTCGCCCTCTTCGACGCCTGGTCGCTCGCCGTCCCGGAACCCGCCGAGCGCGAGCCCGCCGCCGTCGCCGAGGTCGTGTCGGCCATGCCCCAGGTGCTCTCCTTCCTCCAGCTGTCGGCCGGCCCGGTCCCCGTCGAGCAGCTCCTGGACCTCCTGGAGCAGCGCGTCACCGAACTGCGCACCGAACGCTGCGAGATCCCCTACGGCCCGCAGCCGGAGCCCGTGGCGGAGCCCGAGGCGGCCGACGCCCCCCTGGCCCCCCTCCTCGACTGGGCCCTGCGCGCCCTCGCCTGCGTCGGCGCCCTGACCTACGGCGACGGCCAGGCCACCCTGACCCCGCTCGGCAGCTGGGCGGTGTGGGTCAAGCTGGAGCAGATCTGCGTCGCCGCGCAGAGCCCGGCCGGCAACATCGAGGTCGCCGCCGAGGAGATGCTGCGCGGCTGCGCCCAGCTGCGCCCCAACGCGGCCCGCGCCGAGTACCGCGCCTGGCTCGCCGCCCGCCCCGTGGGCAGCGCGGTCACCGAGCTGCTCGGGGCGGCCCGCGGCGACGACGCCCTGCTGCGCGGCCTCGCCTTCGAGGCGCTGCGGGTGGTCGGCGCCCCTGCCGAGCCCGACGTCCGCTCGGTGGCGGACGAGCCCACCCTGCGGCCGTACGCCCTGCTCTGGCTGGCCGAGCACGACGGGATCGACCCGGAGGACGCCCACGAGGTCCTCACCCGGGAAGAGGCCACCTGGCTGTGGGTCGACACGGCTGCCGCCGTCGCGGACCATGGCGAGGCCCCCATGCTGGTGCGGCACCTGGAGTCCGCCCTCCAGCCGACCGTCCCCCAACTGCTCGACGAGGTACGGGCCGTCGGCCACCCACGCACCGTGCAGGTCCTGGTCGCCCTCGCCGCCGCCCACCCCGACCCGGCCCTCGCCAAGGCCGTCCGCCGCGCCGCCTTCCAGGTGCACACCGGAGGGTGAGTCAGGCGCGGATCTCCGGCGCGTAGGTACCGAAGCTCCACACATTGCCCTCGGCGTCCCGGGCCATGTAGTCCCGGGAGCCGTAGTCCTGGTCCGTCGGGGGCATCAGGATCTCCGCGCCGTGCGCCACGGCGCGGCGGTGGTGCGCGTCGACGTCGTCCACCACGACGTACACCCCGGCCGGGCCCGCGTCCTTCATCACCTTGTCGTAGGCGCTGCCGGTGCCCTTGGAACCGAGCATCACCGCGCCGTTGCCCTGGACCAGCTCGGCGTGGCTCACCAGGCCGTCCTCGCCCTCGTACACCGCGAGTTCGGTGAAGCCGAAGGCCTCCGTCAGCTGTTTGATCGCCGCCGTCGCGTCCGCGTACAGCAGTGCCGGGTAGATGCTCGGACGCCCACCGCTCGTGCCTGCCATGCCGATCACTCCCTTGTGACCAGAAGTCGCGGATCCCCTCTGGCGTCCAGTCTCGCAGCGACCACCGACAACGGCCTCTCCACCGGCGCGACCCTCACCTGAAGGTGTCGCACCGCGTCATGTCGCCGGACTCGTAGCCCTGCCGGAACCAGGTCTGACGCTGCTGCGCCGACCCGTGCGTCCACGACTCCGGTGTCACCCGTCCCTGGAAGCGCTCCTGGATCCGGTCGTCGCCCACGGCCGCCGCCGCGTCCAGGCCGTCGGCGATGTCCGCGTCGGTGAGATTCGTGATGAGCGGCCGGCCCGTCGACTCGTCCTTCGTCGTGGTCGCGTGCCGTGCCCACACCCCGGCGTAGCAGTCCGCCTGGAGCTCCACCTTCACCGCGTTGCTGTCGGCGCCGGTCCGCCCGTCCTGCGACCGGTCCAGTGTGCCCGTCAGGTCCTGCACGTGGTGTCCGTACTCGTGCGCCACCACGTACGCCTGCGCGAACGGCCCGCCACTGGCCCCGAACTTCGACCGCAGCTCGTCGAAGAACCCGAGATCGAGATAGACCTGGCGGTCGCCCGGGCAGTAGAACGGCCCGACCGCCGAGGTCGCGGAGCCGCACGCGGTGCCGACCTGCTCGCTGAAGAAGAACGTGGGGGAGCGGGTGTACGTGCTGTTGCGCCGCTGGAACTCCTGGTCCCAGTAGTCCTGCACGCTGTTGACCACCGCCACGATCCGGCAGTCGTCGCGTGTGTTCGCGTCCTGCCCGGTCCGGCAGCTCCGCTCGACCTCGGTGAGTCCGGAGGCCGTGGGTGCGGGCTGTCCGCCGCCGTCGGTGAGCCCGAGCTGGTCGGGACCCACGCCGAGAAACAGTCCGAGGAGCAGGACGATCAACCCGCCGATGCCACCGCCGATGGTCGCCTTCCCGCCCGGGACGCGACTGCCGCGCACGTCCTGGACCTCGGAGGTGTCCAACCTGGCGTCGTCGTCGAACTGCATGCGGACACCTCCGGGCGGGAGACGGCGACGGGAACCGACCGGATACCCGGAGGGAGACCAACCGAACACCCGAACCCAGAAAAAGTGCTTGCACGCCCCCGTTAGACTTGGCCCATGGCCATTCTCCTCGCGCATTAGACGGCGGGAACGTCCTCAGCCGCCCACCCGTCAATCCCGAATCCGCCCTGGAGTCTGTCCGTGATCTCCGCCTCCGGTATCGAGCTGCGCGCCGGCGCCCGAGTCCTCATCGAGTCCGCCACCTTCCGAGTCGCCAAGGGCGACCGCATCGGCCTGGTCGGCCGCAACGGCGCGGGGAAGACCACGCTCACCAAGTGCCTGGCCGGCGAGGGCATCCCCGCCGCCGGCCAGATCACCCGCTCCGGCGAGGTCGGCTACCTCCCCCAGGACCCCCGCACCGGTGACCTCGACGTCCTCGCCCGCGACCGCATCCTCTCCGCGCGCGGCCTGGACGTCCTGCTGAAGAAGATGCGCGACAACGAACAGCGCATCGCCAACGGCAAGGGCGCCACCCAGGAGAAGGCACTCAGGCAGTACGAGCGCCAGGAGACGGAGTTCCTCACCAAGGGCGGGTACGCCGCCGAGGCCGAGGCCGCCACCATCGCCGCCGCGCTGAACCTCCCCGACCGGGTCCTCGGCCAGCCCCTGCACACCCTCTCCGGTGGTCAGCGCCGCCGTATCGAACTGGCCCGGATCCTCTTCTCCGACGCCGACACCCTGCTCCTCGACGAGCCGACCAACCACCTCGACGCCGACTCGATCATCTGGCTGCGCGACTACCTCAAGACCTACCGCGGCGGCTTCATCGTGATCTCCCACGACGTCGACCTGGTCGAGACGGTCGTCAACAAGGTGTTCTACCTGGACGCCAACCGCGCCCAGATCGACGTCTACAACATGGGCTGGAAGCTCTACCAGCAGCAGCGCGAGGCCGACGAGAAGCGCCGCAAGCGCGAGCGGCAGAACGCCGAGAAGAAGGCCGCCGCGCTGCACTCGCAGGCCGACAAGATGCGCGCCAAGGCCACCAAGACGGTCGCCGCGCAGAACATGGCCAAGCGCGCCGACCGGCTGCTCGCCGGACTCGACGCGGTGCGCCAGCAGGACAAGGTCGCCAAGCTGCGCTTCCCCGAGCCCGCGCCCTGCGGCAAGACCCCGCTGATGGCGGAGGGCCTGTCGAAGTCGTACGGCTCACTGGAGATCTTCACCGACGTCGACCTGGCGATCGACAAGGGCTCCCGCGTGGTCATCCTGGGCCTCAACGGCGCGGGCAAGACCACCCTGCTGCGCCTGCTCGCCGGGACCGAGCAGCCGGACACCGGCGCGGTCGTGCCCGGCCACGGCCTCAAGCTCGGCTACTACGCCCAGGAGCACGAGACCCTGGACCCGGAGCGCACGGTCCTGGAGAACATGCGCTCGGCGGCCCCCGACCTCGACCTCGTCGAGGTGCGCAAGACGCTCGGCTCGTTCCTGTTCTCCGGCGACGACGTCGACAAGCCGGCCGGAGTCCTCTCCGGCGGCGAGAAGACCCGTCTCGCGCTCGCCACCCTGGTCGTCTCCTCGGCGAACGTCCTGCTCCTCGACGAGCCCACCAACAACCTCGACCCGGCCAGCCGTGAGGAGATCCTCGGCGCGCTGCGCACCTACAAGGGCGCGGTCGTCCTGGTCACCCACGACGAGGGCGCGGTGGAGGCGCTCCAGCCGGAGCGGATCATCCTGCTGCCGGACGGCGTCGAGGACCTGTGGGGCGCGGACTACGCGGACCTCGTCGCCCTCGCCTGACCGTCGGTGCCGCTTGATCGAGTGCGTGATCAACGGCGTATGGATCATTCGGCCCACCGGTGATCCATCATCTGTGTGAGATCTCCTCGTACCGAGGTGTGTCCTACATCGATTTCACGGCCGAGTCCTTTATCGACAAGGGCTCGGCCGTCGTGCGTCTCTGACCTGGCCTTTCACAAAGGAACCCGTTCGGCGGTACGAACGCGCCCGGGTGGAATCCCGGATTCCGTATGTGGGGACCCGCTCCTGTCGTCAAAACCATGTCTCACGGACCTTGCCGAATGGGTGGCCATGAACGCCCCGAGGGGTGATCATGAGAGGACCAGAGCGCACTTCCCATGAGGAGGACCGGGTGGCCGAGACTCTGAAGAAGGGCAGCCGGGTAACCGGCGCCGCGCGCGACAAGCTCGCGGCAGACCTGAAGAAGAAGTACGACTCCGGTGCGAGCATTCGGGCGCTGGCCGAGGAAACCGGCCGCTCGTATGGCTTCGTGCACCGGATGCTCAGCGAATCGGGCGTCACGCTTCGTGGGCGTGGCGGAGCGACGCGGGGCAAGAAGGCCGCATCGTCCTGAACCGGGCGGCCCATCGGCTTCGATGGTGGCCACCCGGTCGGTCGACTGACTGACCGGGTGGTTACTGTGCAGTCACTTAGCTGTGCCGTCCTGCGGCACGGAGGATGACCGCACTCATCGGAGGCGCCCCATGGCGACGTCCAGCCAGGATGGCCAGGAACTCGTTCCCCTGCTCGACAAGGACGGCGTACGGCTCACCGTCGAGGACACCCTCGCCACGGTGACGCTGACCAACCCCGCCAAGCGCAACGCCCAGAGCCCCGCTCTGTGGCGCGCGCTCGCCGAGGCCGGCCGGCTGGTGCCGGGCTCCGTCCGGGTCGTGGTGCTGCGCGGCGAAGGCAAGTCCTTCTCCGCCGGGCTCGACCGGCAGATGTTCACGCCGGAGGGGATCGAGGGCGAGCCGTCGTTCATCGACCTCGCTCGCAGTGGTGACGCCGAACTCGACGCCGCCATCGCCCAGTTCCAGGAGGGCTTCACCTGGTGGCGGCGCAGTGACGTCGTGTCCATCGCCGCCGTGCAGGGGCATGCCATCGGGGCGGGCTTCCAGCTGGCCCTCGCCTGCGACCTGCGTGTCGTCGCCGACGACGTGCAGTTCGCCATGCGGGAGACCAGCCTGGGCCTGGTTCCCGACCTCACCGGCACCCACCCCCTGGTGGGCCTCGTCGGCTACGCCCGGGCGCTGGAGATCTGCGCCACCGGGCGCTTCGTGACGGCCGAGGAGGCGGTGAGCACCGGCCTCGCCAACGTCGCCGTCCCCCTGGACCAGCTCGACGCCGCCGTGCACGACCTGGCGGCCGCACTGCTGTCCGCCCCCCGCGACGCGGTCATCGAGACCAAGGCACTGCTGCGCGGCGCCCAGGACCGCACCTACGACGAGCAGCGCGGCGCCGAGCGCGCGGCCCAGACCCGACGCCTGCGGGACCTCGCCGGAGTCGGCGAATAGGACCTGTCCGGCCGACGGGGACCCTAGACCGTCACGGCCGTCACCAGTACGGCCACCGTCGGCCGGTCCGCCAGCACCTCTCCCACGGCGGCGCGGACCTCCCGGGCCACGTCCAGGGCCCGGCGGTCCGCGCCCGCCGCCAGTTCGACGCGGACATGGCGGAGCGGAAGCGCGCCCTCCCCGGTCTCCCGGTCCTCGATGTGCACCGGCCGCCCCAGCACCCCGGTCAGCCGGCCCACCCCGGGTACCGCCAGCGCGGCGACGGCCACGAGGGTCTCCTCGCCGGGTCCCGCCTCCGCGGCACGCGGCGGCTCGGACACCCGTACGGGGGAACGTTCGGCGTCCTCGTCCAGCAGGGCCGTCACCCGCAGGTCCACCTCGGCGAGCTCCAGCCCCAGCAGCCCGGCCGCCACCCCGGCCAGTGCCGTGCGCAGCCGCTCCGCCGCCACCGGCAGCGGCTCCTCGGGCGTGGCCTCGAACTCCGCCGTGAGCCGCAGCGGACCGGGCGGCAGCGCGCTCGGAGGCGGCGGTACGGCGGGCTCGGGCGCCTCCTGCGGACGGGCGAGCCCGAGGCGCACCGCCCCCAGCCGTACGCCCCGAAGATCCTCGGCGGCGGCCCGCAGCACCGCCCGGGCCGCCTCCTCGGAGATCCACGCGCCGTCACGCGGTCCGCCCAGGGGCAGCAGTCTGCCCAGCCCCAGCTGCCGCCGCACCGTCCGTGCCCACTGCTCCGCCGTCATTCCTCCAGCCTGCCGCATCTCCGGCGCGCGATCGCGCAACCGCGCTTACGGTGGTCGAAGGAGGACGAGCGAAAGGGGTGACGCGATGACCGACATGACGCAGAGCACCGAGGTGGAGCAGCAGGCGCAACTGCGGAAGGGCACCAAGCGCGGCGGCGGCGACCCGGCGACCCGTGGGCGCACCACCATCGCCGACGGTGTCGTGGAGAAGATCGCCGGCCTCGCGGCACGGGACGTCCTCGGCGTCCACGCCATGGGCAGCGGTCTGAGCCGCACCTTCGGGGCCGTACGGGACCGCGTGCCCGGCGGTTCGAAGTCCGCCAGCCGTGGGGTCAAGGTCGAGGTCGGCGAGGTGCAGACCGCGCTCGACCTGGAGATCGTCGTCGACTACGGCGTCTCGATCTCCGACGTGGCCAAGGCGGTGCGGGAGAACGTCATCGCGGCGGTGGAGCGGATGACCGGCCTGGAGGTCGTCGAGGTCAATGTCGCGGTGAGCGATGTGAAGCTGCCCGACGAGGAGGACGAGGAGCCGGAGTCCCGGCTGCAGTAGCCGCACACACCTTGAAGGACCGTTAGGGAGCGCACGATGAGCATGGCCGTGGTCGGCTTGATCGCCGGCATGGCGCTGGGCTTCGCAGGGTATTTCGGCGGGTTCGGCGCTTTCCTTCTCGTGGCGGCGCTGGGCGCCATCGGCTTCGTCGTCGGCCGGTTCCTGGAGGGGGACCTGGAGATCGGCGACTTCTTCCGCACCCGTGACGACCGACGCGACCGGCGGCCATGACGCCCGTGAGCAGTGAGAACGGCACGGTGGACGGACTCCGCGGGCCCCTGACCTCGACCGCCGTTCCGCCCGGTGAGCGAGGGGCGACGAGGATCGCCGACCGGGTGGTCGCCAAGGTCGCGGGACAGGCGGCCCGCGAGGCGCTCGGAAAGCTCCCCGCCGAGGCCGGGCGCCCGCACGCCACCGTCGTCGTCCACCACGAAGTGGCCCGCATCCGCATGCACCTCGAACTCGACTACCCCTGCGACATCGGCGCGCGGTGCCGAGGGGTGCGTCAGCATGTGGTCGAGCGGGTAGTCGCGTTGGTGGGCATGGAGGTGTCGGAGGTCGCCGTCCAGGTGGAGCGGCTGTATCCGGCACAGACGCACGGCGCGGCACAGGGGAGGACGCGATGAGCGAGCCCCAGGGCTCTGAAGGCACCACACAACGACTGCCGGTCATCGAGCGGGCGGCGGAAGCGGACCAGCGCGAGCAGTCCGGGTCGGCGGCCGGGTACGGACCACCGTCCGTACCGGAGGCAGAGGCGGCCGGCGGCGCACGCCGTTTCTGGTCGGCGCGCAGGGTTCCGGCCGGCATCGTCGCCCTGCTGCTCCTGCTCGTCGCGGGGATCTTCCTGTACGACATCGCGGCCGTCCGGGCCGACCGGCCGGCCATGCACTGGCGCCGCGCACTCTCCGCGCAGCTCGCCGAACGCCCCCTGGACGACATCTGGGTCCTGATCGGCGCCGGTGTCGCCGCGGCCCTGGGCCTGTGGCTGGTCGTCCTGGCCGTCACACCGGGTCTGCGCGCCCTCCTCCCGATGAGCCGCACCCACCCCGACGTCCGCGCCGGCCTGCACCGGGACGCGGCCGCCATGGTGCTGCGCGACCGGGCCATGGAGGTGTCCGGTGTCCAGTCCGCACGCGTACGGATGAGGCGGCGGAAGGCCGACATCCGCACGGTCTCCCACTTCCGTGAACTGGACGACGTACGCGCCGACCTGGACGCCACCCTCACCGAGGCGATCAGGGGACTGGGCCTGGCCCGGCCTCCCGCCCTGTCGGTGCACGTGGCGCGAACGACCGGGAAGAAGGGCTGAGGCCGATGTCCAGGACCGTCAACCGCGTACTGATCGGCCTGGTGGGCCTGGTGCTCCTTGTCGTCGGGGGCTCGGTGCTCGCCGTGGGCCTCGGCCTCGACCCGCCCTCCTGGTGGATCCACGACGGCGAGAAGGACGTCCTGCTGAGCGACGCGGAGCGCACCCGCTGGGACGGCGAGGGCTGGTGGTGGCCGACGGTGATCGCCGTACTGGCGCTCGTGGTGCTCCTGACCCTGTGGTGGCTGACGGCGGTGCTGCGCAGGCGCCGGCTCACGGAGGTACGCGTCAACACGGGCGACGGCGAGGGCGCGCTCCTGAGGGGCCGGGCCCTGGAGGGCGTACTCGAGGGCGACGCAGCCGAGTTGGACGGCGTCCACCGGGCCCACGCCCATCTGACCGGCAGTCCGGACGCTCCCGGGACCCGCGTGCGACTCCTTCTGGAACCCCACGTGGACCCGGGAACGGCCCTGCACCACCTGACGACCGGGGCGCTGGCCCACGCCCGCAATTCGGCGGGCCTCGCATCACTTCCGGCCGAGGTCCGCATGACCGGCGTCAGGCACAAGGCGGAAAGGGTCAGTTGAGCAACCCGGGGGCATGCGGCGGGCCGCCGCACGGCGGTCAGAAGCCGTGCCTCATGCCCCCGTCCACAGGCAGCATGACGCCCGTGAGATAGGACGCGGCCGGGGACAGGAAGAACGCCGCGGCCCGCCCGAACTCCTCCGGCGTCCCGTACCGTCGCAAAGGGATACGGGACTCGTTGGCGGCCCGGGTGGCCTCAGGATCCGCGGACAACGCGTCCAGTTCGCGCACGCGATCCGTGTCGATACGCGACGGCAGGAGCCCGACGACCCGAATCCCGCGCGGCCCCAGCTCGTCCGCGAGGGACTTCGCGAACCCCGCGAGACCGGGCCGCAGCCCGTTCGAGATGGTCAGCCCCGGGAGCGGCTCGTGCACCGACGCGGAGAGCACGAACCCGATGACACCCCCCGCCTCCAGCTCCGCCGCGGCCGCCCGAGCCAGCCGGACCGCCCCGAGGAACACGGACTCGAACGCGGACTGCCACTGCTCGTCCGTGTTGTCGGCGACAAAACCGGGCGCGGGCCCACCGACACTGATGAGCACCCCGTCGAAGCCGCCGAAGTGCTCACGCGCGGCGGCGATCAGCCGCTCGGGCGCCGACGGATCGGCGTTGTCGACGGCCACGCCCACGGCGTTCGGCCCCAACTCCGCGGCCGCGGCAAGCGCTCGCGTCTCCTCCCGCCCGGTCACCACGACCTTCGCCCCGTCGGCGACCAGCGAACGCGCGGCCGCGTTGCCGAGCCCACGGGTCGCTCCGGTGACGACGTACACACGGTCCTTCAGTCCAAGATCCATGGCCCCTATCCTGCCTCCTCGCCCCCGAACAGGGTGAGGGCGGTGTTCACCAGACCGATGTGGCTGAACGCCTGCGGGAAGTTGCCGAGCTGGACGCCGGCCACCGGGTCGTACTCCTCGGACAGCAGCCCCACGTCGTTGGCCAGCCCCAGCAGGCGTTCGAAGAGGTCCCGCGCCTCCTTCGTACGGCCGGTCATGTGGAGCGCGTCGGCGAGCCAGAACGAGCACACCAGGAACGTGCCCTCGCCGCCGGGCAGCCCGTCGACGGAGGTCTCCTCGACGCTGTACCGCCGTACCAGTCCGTCGTGGTCCAGCTCCGCGCGGATCGCGTCGATGGTGCCGACGACACGGGGATCGTCGGGCGGCAGGAAGCCGGTGCGCGGGATCAGCAGCAGGGACGCGTCGAGTTCGCGGGAGCCGTAGGACTGGGTGAAGGTGTTGCGTTCGGGGTCGTAGCCCTTCTCGCAGACCTCGCGGTGCACCTCGTCGCGCAGCGCGCGCCAGCCGTCCAGGTCGCCCCGCAGATCGGGGTAGGTCTCCAGGGCGCGCACGGCACGGTCGGCGGCGACCCACGCCATGACCTTCGAATGGACGAAGTGGCGGCGGCCGCCGCGCACCTCCCAGATCCCCTCGTCCGGCTGTCGCCAGGAGGACCGGAGGAAGTCCAACAGGACGCTCTGCAGGGACCACATGTGCGGGATGGCGGCCAGGCCCGCCCGCCGGGCAAGCGACAGCGAGTCCATGACCTCGCCGTACACGTCCAGCTGGAGCTGCTTCACGGCCTCGTTGCCGATGCGTACGGGCCTGGAACCGCCGAAGCCGGACAGCCACGGCAGCTCGAACTCGGGAAGCCGGCGCTCGCCCGCGACGCCGTACATGATCTGGAGGTCGGCCGGGTCGCCGGCGACCGCGCGCAGCAGCCAGTTCCGCCAGGCCTCGGCCTCCTCCAGGTAGCCGCACTGCACCAGGGCGGCCAGGGTGAGTGTGGAGTCGCGCAGCCAGCAGTAGCGGTAGTCCCAGTTGCGCACCCCGCCCATCTCCTCCGGCAGCGAGGTGGTGGCCGCGGCCACGATGCCGCCGGTCGGCCGGTAGGTGAGCGCCTTCAGGGTGATCAGGGAACGGACCACGGCGTCCCGATGCGGACCGTCGTAGCGACAGCGCGCCGCCCACGCCTGCCAGTCGGCCACGCTGCTCTCCAGCGTCTCGAAGGGGTCGGTCAGCGGGGGGCGCGGCTCGTGCGAGGGATGCCAGGTGAGGACGAACGCGACCTTCTCACCGGGCTCGACGGTGAACTCCGAGTGCGTCGCGAAGTGCTCGCCCCAGGTGCGTACCGGGGGCTCGCTGCGCAGCCATGTCGCGTCCGGTCCCGCGACGGCCACCCGCTGCCCGTCCGACCTGCGCACCCACGGCACGATCGAGCCGTACTCGAAGCGCAGCCGGAGCGTGCTGCGCACGGTGACCCGGCCGCGCAGCCCTTCCACGACACGTACCACGTCGGGCGCGACATCGCGCTGCGGCATCAGGTCGGTGACGCGCACCGCGCCCTCGTCGGTCTCCCACTCGGTGTCCAGGACGAGGGTGTCGGGGCGGTAGGCGCGCCTCGTGCACCGGTCCGCGTTCTTCGGCGCGATCCGCCAGTGGCCGTTCTCCTCGTCCCCGAGCAGTCTGGCGAAGCAGGCCGCCGAGTCGAAGCGGGGCAGGCACAGCCAGTCCACGGAGCCGTCCATGCCGACCAGGGCGGCGGTCTGTTCGTCGCCGATGAGGGCGTAGTCCTCGATACGGGGGTGCACGCTGTGCGGTTTCCCGGCTGGTCGTGCGGGCAATCAGGGGTGGGGCCGGGGGAGTGACACCGTCGAGTCCGGTTCAGCACCCACAGCTGCACCTGTTGCCGGGCCGGTGGGTCACACCGCGGCCGGTTCCGCCTCCGCAGCGGCTTCTCGCTCCGCCTTCTCCCGGCGGTCGCGGAGCTCGCGCCGTACGAGGACGACCCACCCGATCGGAACGCCGACGGAGAACAGCCACCACTGGATGGCGTAGGCGTAGTTCAGCGCGGCGTCCTCCTTGCCGGGGTTGCCGCCGATCAGTTCCGGGCTGTCACCCTTCGGCTCGGGTGCCGTCTGGGCGATGTAGCCGCCGAGCACCGTGGCGCCGAGCCGCTTCGCCTCCTGCTCGCTGTTGATCAGCATGACCTGCCGGTCCGGCAGCCCCTTGAGGTTCTTGATGCCGCTCGCCGCGGTCGTCTCGTCGGGCATCAGCCGCCCGGTGACGGTGATCTCGCCCTTCGGGGGAGCGGGGATCTTCGGGAACGCGGTCTGGCTCGGACCGTTCGCGGGGATCCAGCCCCGGTTGACCAGCAGCACCTTGCCGTCGTCGAGGACGAAGGGGGTCAGGACGTGGTAGCCGATCTCGTCGTCGGAGTTGGTGCGGCGCCGGACGACGACCTCGTCGTCGGTGTCGAAGTGCCCCTTCGCGGTCACGCGGCGGTACCGGTCGTGGGTGGTGACCGTGTGTCCGGGCGAGGTCATCCGCTCCACGGGCACCGGCTTCGCGGACAGCGCGTCGGAGACCAGCTGGTTGCGGGCGGTGCGCATCTCGTAGCGGTGCATCTGCCAGATGCCCAGCCTGATCATCGTGGGGATGAGAAGCAGGGCGACCAGCGTGAGGATCACCCACTGCCGGGACAACAGGAAGCGGTACACCCCACGACCGTACAACTCGGACCGCGGGGTGTTCCCACAGGGGTGTGCTCAGCCCCCGCCGCCGATGCCCACCCGAGGGACGCTCTCCGCTTGCGAGGGCCGACCCCGCCCCTGACGATTCGGCTTATGACACGTTGCGAAGTGTGTGGGAACGACTACGAGCTGGCATTCACCGTCGAGACCCGGGACGGGGCACGCCACGTCTTCGACTCGTTCGCTTGCGCGATCCACCGCATGGCACCCATCTGCGAGCACTGCCGGGTGCAGATCATCGGCCAGGGCGTCGAGGTGGACGGTCACTGGTTCTGCGGCGCGCACTGTGCCCGCGCGGAGGGCAAGACCGGCATCGTGGACAAGGTCGGCTCGGCTGTGTGACCGACGCGACCCTTCCTCCCGGACGGCCGTTCCTTCCCTACGGCCGTCCCCTCTGTACGGCCCATGCGCTCCGTACGGTCATTCCTTCTGTACGGTCATCCCTCCGACCTGTACGGTCATCCCTCCGACGCCGGTTCCACATCCCGGAGAAGCTGCCCGAAGGCCGCCTCGTCGACGACCGGCGTGCCGAACTGCCGGGCCTTGACCACCTTGGACGTGCCCGAGTCCGGGTCGTTGGTGACGAGCAGGCTGGTCAGCCGGGAGATGCTGGTGGCGACATGCAGCCCGGCCTCGATCGCGCGGTCCTCCAGGAGGTCGCGCTCGATCGAGGTGTCTCCGGAGAAGGCGATCCGCATGCCCTGTTTGAGTGGTTTGCCGTCCTCGTACCGCCCCGGGTTGGGGTAGGGGCACGCGGGTCGCTTGCGGGTGGGCCGCCAACTGGTGGTCCGGTAACCGCCGTAGCCCGCCGACTGCCGGGGCACCGCCCGGTCCGTCCACTCGGTCAGCGGCCGGCACTCGTGCAGCGGCAGCCGCACGCTTCGCGCGGCGGCGGCCCGCAGGCTCGGCCGGAAGGCCTCCGCGAGCACGCGCGCGTCGTCGAGGGCATGGTGGGCCCGCTGCTGCACGACGCCGAAGTGGGCCGCCAGCGACTCCAGTTTGTGGTTGGGCAGCGGCAGGCCGAGCTCCTTCGACAGGACGATCGTGCACAGCCGCTGACTGACCGGCGCCACGCGGCCCGCGCGCGCGTACTCGCGGGCGATCATCTGCCAGTCGAAGACGGCGTTGTGCGCGACGAGCACGCGGCCGTCGAGACGGGACGAGAACTCGTCGGCGATGTCCTGGAAGAGTGGGGCACCTTCGAGCGCGTCGCTCGTCAGTCCGTGGATCCACACGGGGCCCGGGTCGCGCTCCGGATTGACCAGCGTGTACCAGTGGTCCTCGACCTCGCCGCGGGCGTCAAGTCGGTAGACGGCCGCGGAGATTATCCGGTCGTCGCGGGCCAGGCCGGTGGTCTCCACGTCGACGACCGCGTATCCCTGCGGATACGCGGTCGGCCACGCTGTGGGGGAGGACGCTGCGGTCGTCTGGTCTTCGAGCATGGTTCACGAGGATACGGGCCATGACTGACAGTCCCTCACGGCGGCGTCGGTACCCGGCTCGCGACGACCTGGGTGCGATCCTCCGGGGATGACCGAAGAGGGTGTGAGTGGACCGGCGCACGGCGAGGCGCACGGCGGTGGGCTCGGCACCCGCCTCAACTGGCTGCGCGCGGCGGTCCTCGGCGCGAACGACGGCATCGTCTCCACGGCGGGCCTCGTCGTCGGCGTGGCCGGCGCGACGAGCGACCGCGCGGCGTTGCTGACGGCGGGTCTGGCGGGCCTGCTGGCCGGCTCGATGTCCATGGCGGCCGGGGAGTACGTGTCCGTGTCGACCCAGCGCGACTCCGAGATGGCCGCGCTGGCTGTGGAGAAACGGGAACTCCGCGAACAGCCCGAGGCGGAGCTGGAGGAGTTGACGCAGCTTCTGGAGGAACGGGGCCTGTCCCGCGACGTGGCCCGTGAGGCGGCGCAGCAACTCACGGAACGTGACGCACTCCGGGCGCACGCACGCGTGGAGCTCGGCATCGACCCGGACGCACTCACGAACCCCTGGCACGCGGCCTGGGCGAGCTTCCTGGCGTTCACGGCGGGGGCGTTGCTGCCGCTCCTCGCCATCGTGCTGCCACCGTCGGGGTGGCGGGTGCCGGTGACCGTGGTGTCGGTGGTGGCGGCGCTGGTACTGACGGGGTGGAGCAGCGCGCGCTTGGGGGCGGCGGCGCCCGGACGGGCGGTGCTGCGGAACGTGGGGGGTGGGTTGTTGGCGATGGGGATCACTTACGGGGTGGGGGTGTTGTTGGGGGCGGCGGGGATCTAGCCTCCGCCATCGCCCCTTGGCGGAGATCGCCAAGAAGCAAGCGCGTACCACCGGTAATACTTGTCGGTAACAACGTCTAGCCGTGCCCGACCGGCGGTTCTACGGTGCACGCATGCCGAACCTCCCCGACGTCGTGGTCTGGTCCATACCCGCCTTCGTGCTGCTCACCGTCATCGAGATCATCAGCGTCCGCATCCATCCGGACGAGGACGCGGCCGGCTACGAGGCGAAGGACACCGCCACCAGCATCGGCATGGGACTGGGCAGTCTCTTCTTCGACTTCTTCTGGAAGATCCCGATCGTCGCCGTCTACACCGCCCTGTACGAGTTCACCCCGCTCCGCGTCCCCGTCCTGTGGTGGACGGTCCCTCTGATGCTGCTAGGGCAGGACTTCTTCTACTACTGGTCCCACCGCGGCCACCACGTCATCCGCATCCTGTGGGCCTGCCATGTCGTCCACCACTCCAGCCGGAAGTTCAACCTCACCACCGCGCTGCGCCAGCCCTGGACGACCCTGACCGTCTGGCCGTTCTACGTCCCCCTCGTCGCCGCCGGCGTCCACCCGGCCGCGCTCGCGTTCTGCTCCTCCGCGAACCTCGTCTACCAGTTCTGGATCCACACCGAACGCATCGACAAGATGCCCCGTTGGTTCGAGTTCGTCTTCAACACCCCGTCCCACCACCGCGTCCACCACGCCTCCCAGGGCGGCTACCTGGACCGCAACTTCGGCGGCATCCTCATCGTCTGGGACCGGCTCTTCGGCTCGTTCGTCGCCGAGACCGAACGGCCCGTCTACGGGTTGACCAAGAACATCAACACGTTCAACCCGATCAAGGTGGCCACCCATGAGTACGTGGCGATCCTCAAGGACATCAAGAGGGCACGGAGTTGGCGCGAACGGGCCGGACGCGTCTTCAGGGGGCCGGGCTGGGCACCGGCACCGCTGCCGGAGACGGCCGAGGAAACCGTGCCCGCGTGAGAACCCCGAGCGCCCACGGCACCCGCCACGCACTCCTCACGGTCTTCGCCCTCACCGCCGCCGTCGACCTCACCTCCCTGGCCGTCGGCTCCGCTCCCGGCCACACCGTCGCCAAGCCCCTCCTGATGCCCCTCCTGGCCGCGTACTGCGTCGCGTCCGGAACGCCCCGGCTCCTGGTCGGCGCCCTCCTGTGCGGCTGGGGCGGCGACGTCCTGCTGCTGTCCGACGCCGACCCCGCCCTCCTCGCCGGCATGGCCTCCTTCGCCGCCGGCCATGTCTGTTACCTCGCGCTCTTCCAGGCGTACGGCAGCCCACGCGCGCGTGTCGGCCTCCTCGCACCCGTCTACGCCACCGCGCTCGTCGTCACCGTCGTCGCCCTGTGGCCGGACCTGCCCGCCGCACTGCGCGTGCCCGTCGCCGGCTACAGCGTGCTGCTCACGACGACGGCGTGCGCGTCGGCGGCGCGGTTCGGGGCGCTCACCGGAGCCGGCGGCGCCCTCTTCCTCCTCTCGGACACCCTCATCGCGACCGGCGTCGCCGGCTGGCCCCAGCTCCCACGGCCCGATTTCTGGATCATGCTCACGTATATGGCCGCGCAGTTCCTGCTGGCCAGTGGCACCACACGAGCCCTCGAAGCGCGCCCCGGACCGATGGCGACGTACGGTGAGGTGCGCTCGACCGAACGCGCGACCCCGCGCTCGGCCAAGCGCCCCACCACGCGCTCGACCACCCCCTGAGCGCCGCCCGACCTCGCACGAGAAGGACCCTCGCCATGCGCGCCACCACCATCCACGCCCCCTACGACATGCGCGTGGAGGACGTGCCCGAGCCCGTGGTGCAACTGCCCACCGACGCCGTGCTCCGGGTGCTGCGCGCCTGCATCTGCGGCAGCGACCTGTGGGCCTACCGCGGCGAGGCGGCGCGGCAGCCGGGGCAGCGGATCGGCCACGAGTTCCTCGGCGTCGTCGAGGAGACCGGCTCCGAGGTCGCCACCCTGAGGCGGGGAGATCTCGTCGTGGCGCCCTTCATGTGGTCCGACGGCGTCTGCGACTACTGCCGCGAGGGCCTGACCACCTCCTGCGAGCACGGCGGATTCTGGGGTTCCGTCGGCTACGACGGCGGCCAGGGCGAGGCCGTCCGCGTCCCCTTCGCCGACGGGACCCTCGTACGACTGCCCAAGGAGGCGGCCTCCGACGAGCGCCTGCTGTCCTCCCTGCTGACGCTCTCCGACGTCCTGGGCACCGGGCACCACGCGGCCCTCGGCGCCGGAGCCCGCCCGGGCGCCACGGTCGCCGTCGTCGGCGACGGAGCCGTCGGCCTGTGCGCGGTGCTCGCCGCCAAGCGGCTCGGCGCCGAACGGATCATCGCCCTGGGCCGCCACCAGGTCCGCACCGACATCGCGCGCCGCTTCGGAGCCACCGACGTGGTCGCCGAGCGCGGGGACGCGGCCGTCGAGGCCGTCCGTGAACTCACCCGAGGCCAGGGCGCACACGCCGTCGTCGAGGCCGTCGGCACCGAACAGTCCATGCGTACGGCGGTCAGCATCACCCGGGACGGCGGCGCCATCGGCTTCGTCGGCGTGCCGCACGGCAGCGGCACCGGCGTCGACCTCAGTGTCATGTTCGACCGGAACATCGCCCTGCGCGGCGGCGTCGCACCGGTCCGCGCCTACATTCCCGAGCTGCTCCCCGACGTCCTGGACGGCACCGTCGACGCCTCACCCGTCTTCGACATGACCGTCGGCCTGGAGGGCGTCCCCGACGGCTACAAGGCGATGGACGAGCGCACCGCGCTCAAGGTCCTCGTCACCAACTGACCGTCACCGGGCGGCTCTACCAGCGGATCGGCAGCGGCAGCGCCGTCAGCAGCCCCGACACCACGACCACCAGCCCCAGCGCGACGACCTCCACGCGCGCGGGCGCGCAGGCGGTCAGTGGGTCGGGGGCGCGTCGCAGCCGGGTCCGGGCCCACAGGGCGAGCGCGGCGACGACCGCCACCAGGAGCACCTTGGCGAGCAGGGTGCGTCCGTAGGCCGTGTCCGTCAGCTGTTCCAGGATCGTGCCGGGCGGCATCCGGCGCAGCGAACTCCACGCACCGGTCGCGGAGACGGCGGCGAGCAGAACGGCCGCCACGCGCGCGTAGAGCCCGAGCAGGGCCGCGCCCGGCTCCCCGGGGCCCCACCGGCGCAGCGTCCGCAGCACATGCAGCAGTCCGCCCGCCCACAGCGCCGCGCACGTCAGGTGAACCACCGTCAGCCCGGAGCCGACCAGCGGACTGTGCTCGGTGGCGGGATGCGCGCGCAGGGCCTCCGCCATCACCACGGCGGACAGGGGCCACACCTGGACGGCCGGGCGGCCCGAGCGGGCACACAGACCGGCGATCAGGAACGCGTTGACCTCCAGCAGGGCCACCTTGCCGTCCCGCGAGGCATACAGGCCGCCGACATCGATCTCGGAGAGGCTGTGGGGCACCAGATTGCCGGTCGCCACGACCGAGGCCAGGCCCAGCGCGGCGAGAAACCCGGCGGCGGCCGCGCAGGGAGCCCAGGAGCGCGGGGCGGCCGGGGGAGCACCGGGCACCGAACGGACCTGCCGGCCCACGAACAGCTCGCCCAGCGGCACACACAGCGCCGCGAACAGCACGGTCCGCAGCAGGGCCACCCCACCGGTCCCGGGCGCGGTGGCCTCCCCGGTGCCGTGCAGCGCGGCGGACGGACCGAGCAACGGTACCGCCACGGCCAGTACGGCCAGGACGAGGACGGCGACCGCCCGACCGGTGCCGGGACGCCGCGAGGGGCCGCACGCCTCGGTCGCCTCGGAGGTGGGTCTGGTCAAGGTCACCCCACGATCCTGAGCACAGCGGACAGAAGCGGGCAACTGCAGGGAAACAAGTGGTGGTACGGCATTCCACCCATACAGACGGCTCCGGTGCCCCTGCCGGTTCAGGCCCGCTCAGCACCAGCGCGCGGCATCCGTCCCCCACGGCACCGGCGGCCGGCCCCAGTCCGCCGGGCCGCCCTCGAAGGAGACCGGCGACAGCGCGTACCGCAGCCGTCCCAGCGCACTGTCCGTCTCGGACAGCCAGGGTTCCGGGCCGTCGTAGGAGTCGCTTCCGAGGTCCCCCGCGGCCATGTCGCCCCTGCCGTCCGCACCGTCCGTCAGCCACCGGGCCGTCCGCGCGAGCGCCAGCCGCACGAACCGGCTCCCGCCCTCGTACGACTGCTCGGTCAGGGCCCGCAGCACGGCCGCCGCCAGCAGATAGCCCGTCCCGTGGTCGAGGGCCTGAGCGGGCAGCGCGCCCGGCCGCTCCGCCGAGCCCTCCAGGACCGCGATCCCGGTGGCCGCCTGGACGAGGCTGTCGAAGCCCCGCCGTTCGCACCAGGGCCCGTACGCGCCCCACGCCGACAACTGCGCGACGACCACCCCGGGCCGCCGCTCCGCCAGTGCCTCGGCGGACAGCCCGAACCGGTCCAGCGCGCCCGGCCGGTACCCGGTGACGACCACGTCCGCCGCCGCGAGCAGCTCTTCGAAGGTCTGCCGGTCGGTGGCCAGGTCGAGCGTCGCCGACCGCTTCCCGAGGCCGGTGTCGGCGTGCTGGTCCGGGAGTTCGGGAAGCCGGGGTGCGTCCAGGCGCAGGACGTCCGCGCCGAGCAGGGCGAGTGTGCGGGTGGCGACCGGGCCCGCGAGTACCCGTGTCAGGTCCAGGACGCGCAGACCGGCGGCCGGCAGCAGGGGAGAGGTGTCGAGCGGCGCGAAGGTACGTACGCGTGCCGTGTCCAGTCGCCCCTGTTCGACCAGTGGCCGTTTCGCGAGGTCGGCGGCCTGCGGGTGTGCGGCCCACTCCTCGGGGGTGCGCAGGGCGACGGCGAGACCCCCGGCCGCGTACACGGCTTCCTCGACGTCCAGGGCGGACCGCTCGGCGAGCGCCGCTTTGACGGCCGCCGCGTCCTCCGGCACTCCCAGGGCGTCGAGCAGTCGTGCCCGGTGGTGCGGATAGTTCGCGTGGGTGCGGACCCAGCCGTCCGCCGTCTGCCAGAACCGGGACAGCGGTGCGAAGTTGACCGGCGCGCGACCGTTGATCAACAGGTGACGCTCGCTCAGGAAAGCGGTGGCGACCGCCCCGTCGTCCACCCGCGCCACCGGCAGCTCGGCGAGGCCGGCCCGCCGCGCCGCGAGACCGGCGGCGGCCAGGGCGCACTCGGCCACACAGTTCCGCGCCAGCTTCTGCACGGGAAGGCGCCCCTGAAGAGCGCCCTCCCGCACCACGAACTTGATTCCCGTCATGACTGCACTATGCAGTATTGACGGAATCAATATATGGACGAGCCTTGATCGTCCTGTACCGCTACTTCGTCACCGCGTCCAGGGCGTCCACCGTGCCCCAGCCGTAGAAGCCGTTGCGGTTCTTGGACCCCTCGCACACCGCGTCGACCTTGCCGTCGCCGTTGATGTCGTACGGGTCCGTGCACGGCGTGGCGTCGGCCTCCGCGTACAGCAGCGCCTTCACCAGGGCCGGCGGGGCGTACGGGTGCGTCGACCTGATCAGGGCGGCCACGGCCGCCACGTGCGGCGAGGCCATCGACGTACCGGCCATGTAGCCCCACTTGCCACCGGGCAGCGTGCCCAGGATCAGACCGCTGGTCGCGGGCGGCGCGGGCGTCTGGTACGCCGTCGAGTCACCGCCGGGCGCGGCGACGTCGATGAAGCCCAGGCCGTAGTTGGAGAACGACGACTTGATGCCCTTGGCGCCGGTCGCCGCGACCGTCACGACACCCGGCAGCTGGGTCGGTATGTCGAAGCACTCCGACGGGTCGATGACCCGGTCCGAGGGCGTGCCGTCGTTCGGCGAGACCGGGTCGGTGATCTCGTCGGCCGCGAGGTCGTAGTTCTCGTTGCCGGCCGCGGCGACGTTGACCACGCCCCGCTTCTCCGCGTACCGCGAGGCCCGGGTGACCGCGTCCACGAGGGCCTTCTGGTCCGGGTCGTCGGTGCAGTTGAAGTACCACGGGTCGGTGTAATAGCTGTTGTTGGTGACGTCGACGCCGTGCGTGGCCGCCCACATGAAGCCGCAGACCACGGCCTCGGTGTAGAAGTAGCCGTCGGTGGTCGACACCTTGATGCCCGCCACCTTCACACCGGGCGCCACGCCCGTCATGCCGACGCCGTTCTTGGCGGCCGCGATCTCACCGGCCACGTGCGTGCCGTGCGGGCTCTCCGCCGCGCTCGGCCGCCACGCCCCGTCGGTGGTGTCCGGCTTGCCCGTCACGCAGTTGACCGACGCGGCCCGGTCGAAGTTCGGCGCGAGGTCCGGGTGGGTGTCGTCCACGCCGGTGTCGATCACGGCGACCGTCACCTTGCTGCTGCCCAGCGACTTCTCGTGCGCCTTGTCCGCCTTGATGGCGGGCAGGTCCCACTGCAACGACTCCAGCGGGTCCTGGCCGGCCGCCGCGGCGCTCTGCGCGGCGGCCATCTGCGCCGAGTTGAGCGCCTTCGGTGTGCCCTCGTCGGTCGTCGACTGCGCGGGCAGCGGCGCGTTGCGCGTGTTGCCCGCCGACTCGACCCCGCGGACCTTGCGGATCGTCTTGGCGAAGTCGGGGTTCGACGAGTGGACGACGATCACGCCTATCTGGTCGTACGACGTCACGATCGTGCCGCCGGCCGAGCCGATGGCCTTTTTCACCTGGGCGGAAGGACCGTGCCCGGGGCGGACGTTGACGACGTAGCTGAGCGCCGTCCCGTCCGCGGCGGCGGAGGCGAGGGCGTCACTGACGGCACCGGGGCTGACGGCAGCGGTGCCGGACAGGTCGGTCGCGGACGCCGTGGCGCCCGGCAGGAACGCCATGGCCGTCGCGATGGCCATGCCGAGCGGGATCGCGAGTGTGCGCCGACAGCGCGGGTGGGGCCCAGTCATGATGCGAATCTCTCCAGTTCGTTCTCAGCAGAAGCGGTTCGTGCGGGTGGTGTCGTGCGCGGGGTGCGGGGTGCGGAGTCGGGCGAAGTCGCGGGGGCGGCGGGTCGCTTGACCGCGCGCAGCGCGTTGACGATGCCGAAGCCGTGGAACCCGTTGGCCCGGGTGCCGCCCTCGCACCGCGTCCTGCGTGCCGTCGCCCTCCTGGTCGTACGAGGCCGGGCAACTCGTGGCATTCGCCTGTGCCTTCAGCAGCGCCTGCAGCTGGGCCGGGCTCGCCTTGGGGTGCGTCGACTTGAGCAGCGCGGCGACGCCCGCGGCGTGCGGCGAGGCCATCGAGGTGCCCTGAAGGAAGCCGTACTGGCCGTTCGCCAGGGTCGACAGGATGCGGCCGTTCCGCGAGGGCGTGTCCGGGATCCGGCAGAGCCGGCACGGCGAGCGCCAGGCTGCGTCCGGAACGCCTGGAACGCGCCTGGGACATGGGGTCTCCACATCATCCGGAAACGAAACCGGCCCGGGACACAGGTGTCGCTCGGGCAGGTACATGACGGGTGGTGCAGGCCGAAGCTATCTCCCGAAGTCGATGGCCAGCAATGACTTCCCCAAGGTGAGTTCGGAAAGAAGCAAAGCCAGTTGAACCGCGACCAGCGCGGCGCCGTGACCTTGAACAGGGAACGCGAGGACACTCGCCCCCGATCCCCGTCACAACCGCACCCGCACCGCGAGGAGAGTCCGTGGCCACCGACGCACCGCCACCCTCGAAAGAGACGCACAAACTCCCCACCAGCGAGGAGTTCACCGAGGTGCAGGAGAGCGCTGAGTTCGGTGAACTGCGCCGCTCCTACCGCTCCTTCGCCTTTCCGCTGACCGTCGGCTTCATCGCCTGGTACCTGCTGTACGTCCTGCTGTCCAACTACGCGGGCGACTTCATGGGCACCAAGGTCGTCGGCAACATCAACGTGGCCCTCGTCCTGGGCCTCGCCCAGTTCCTCACCACGTTCCTCATCGCCTGGTGGTACGCGCGGACCGCTGCCGCCCGCTTCGACCCCAAGGCCGAGGCCATCAAGTCCCGGATGGAGGGCGGCGCATGAGCCCCGCGATCACCCTGGCGGCCGGCGAGGCCAGCGAGCACCGGCCGCTGATCATCAGCCTGTTCGCGGTCTTCGTCGTCGCGACCCTCGTCATCACGGTCTGGGCCGGCCGCCAGACCAAGGACGCGGCCGACTTCTACGCGGGCGGACGCCAGTTCACCGGTTTCCAGAACGGCCTCGCGGTCTCCGGCGACTACATGTCCGCCGCGTCCTTCCTCGGCATCGCGGGCGCCATCGCCCTCTTCGGCTACGACGGCTTCCTGTACTCCGTCGGCTTCCTGGTCGCCTGGCTCGTCGCCCTGCTCCTGGTCGCCGAACCACTGCGCAACTCCGGCCGCTACACGATGGGTGACGTCCTCGCGTACCGGATGCGCCAGCGCCCGGTGCGTACGGCAGCCGGCACCTCCACCATCGTGGTCTCGATCTTCTACCTGCTGGCCCAGATGGCGGGCGCGGGCGTCCTGGTCTCCCTGCTCCTCGGCATCACCAGCGACGCCGGCAAGATCGGCGTGGTCGCCCTCGTCGGCGTCCTGATGATCGTGTACGTGACCATCGGCGGCATGAAGGGCACCACCTGGGTCCAGATGGTCAAGGCTGTCCTGTTGATCGCGGGCGCCCTGCTGCTGACCTTCCTGGTGCTGCTGAAATTCGACTTCAACGTCTCCGACCTGCTCGGCTCCGCCGCCGACAACAGCGGCAAGGGCGCGGCCTTCCTGGAGCCGGGCCTGAAGTACGGCGCCACGGGCACCACCAAGCTGGACTTCATCTCGCTCGGTCTCGCCCTGGTCCTCGGCACCGCCGGACTGCCGCACATCCTGATCCGCTTCTACACGGTGCCCACCGCCAAGGCCGCCCGTAAGTCGGTCATCTGGGCCATCGGCCTCATCGGCGCCTTCTACCTGATGACCCTCGCCCTCGGCTTCGGTGCCGCGGCCCTCATCAAGCCGGACGAGATCATCGCCTCCAACAAGGCGGGCAACACGGCCGCGCCCCTGCTCGCACTGCATCTGGGCGGCGTCGACTCCAACTGGGGAGCGATCCTGCTGGCCACCATCTCGGCGGTCGCCTTCGCCACGATCCTCGCGGTCGTCGCCGGCCTCACCCTGGCCTCGTCGTCCTCCTTCGCGCACGACATCTACGCGAACGTCATCAAGCGCGGTCAGGCCACCGAGAAGCAGGAGATGAGCGCGGCCCGCTGGGCCACCGTCGGCATCGGCGCGGTCTCCATCCTGCTGGGCGCCCTCGCCCGTGACCTGAACGTCGCGGGTCTCGTCGCGCTCGCCTTCGCGGTCGCCGCCTCGGCGAACCTGCCGACGATCATCTACAGCCTCTTCTGGAAGCGGTTCACCACGTCCGGCGCCCTGTGGTCGATCTACGGCGGCCTCGTCACGGCGGTCGGCCTGGTGCTGTTCTCACCGGTCGTCTCCGGCAAGCCCACCTCGATGTTCCCGGACATCGACTTCCACTGGTTCCCGCTGGAGAACCCGGGCATCATCTCGATCCCGGTCGGCTTCCTGCTCGGCATCATCGGCACCTACCTCTCCAAGGAGGAGCCGGACAAGGCGAAGTACGCGGAGCTGGAGGTCCGGTCGCTGACCGGCACCGGCGCCCACTGACGCGTCCCCTGAAGCGGCCGCCTCGTAGATCCCTACGAGGCGGCCGCTCCGTACGTCGTCGGATCGGGCACTGTCGTTGTCAGTGACGTCACGTAGGCTCGCAAGTGACGGAAACCGATGGACTCGGCACTGATCCGCAACGAGGGAGGGGGCCCACGTGCTCATCGACACCTATGGCCGGCAGGCCACCGACCTGAGAGTCTCGCTGACCGACCGCTGCAATCTGCGCTGCACGTACTGCATGCCGGAAGAGGGCCTGCAGTGGCTGGCCAAGCCCGACCTGCTCACCGACGACGAGATCGTCCGCCTGATCGACATCGCCGTCACCTCCCTGGGGATCGAGGAGGTCCGCTTCACCGGGGGTGAGCCCCTGCTGCGCCCCGGTCTGGTCGGCATCGTCGAGCGCGTCGCGGCCCTGGAGCCGCGCCCCCAGATGTCCCTCACCACCAACGGCATCGGCCTCAAGCGCACCGCGAAGGCCCTGAAGGCGGCGGGCCTGGACCGGGTCAACGTCTCGCTGGACACCCTGCGCCCGGACGTCTTCAAGACCCTCACCCGCCGGGACCGCCACCAGGACGTCCTGGAGGGCCTGGACGCCGCCCGCGAGGCGGGTCTGACGCCGGTCAAGGTGAACTCCGTCCTGATGCCGGGGCTCAACGACGACGAGGCCCCCGACCTCCTCGCCTGGGCGGTGGAGCACGACTACGAACTGCGCTTCATCGAGCAGATGCCCCTGGACGCCCAGCACGGCTGGAAGCGCGACGGCATGATCACCGCCGGGGACATCCTGACCTCCCTGCGCACCCGCTTCGACCTCACCGAGGAGGGTGCGGAGAAGCGCGGATCGGCCCCCGCGGAGCGCTGGATCGTCGACGGCGGCCCGCATGTGGTCGGCGTCATTGCCTCGGTCACCCGCCCGTTCTGCGCGGCCTGCGACCGCACCCGCCTCACCGCCGACGGCCAGATACGTACCTGCCTGTTCGCCCGCGAGGAGACGGATCTCCGAGCGGCCCTGCGCTCCGACGCCGGCGACGAGGAGATCGCCCGCATCTGGCGGGAGGCGATGTGGGGCAAGAAGGCCGGCGCGGGCCTGGACGACCCGACGTTCGTCCAGCCGGACCGGCCCATGTCCGCGATCGGAGGCTAGGCCTCTTCGGGAGCCTGCCAGTCCTCGAACTTCACGACGTCCTTGAGGAAGCCCCGCACGCCGAGGAACTGGGACAGATGCTCCCGGTGCTCCTCGCAGGCCAGCCAGGTCTTCCGCCGCTCCGGCGTGTGAATCTTCGGGTTGTTCCACGCGAGCACCCACACGGCGCCGACACGGCAGCCCTTCGCGGAGCAGATCGGGGTCTCGTCACTCACGGATTTCGTCTCACAAGCGGGGGGAAAAGGCGACGCCGAGCAGCCACGGGGGGAGCTGCCCGGCGTCGGTCTGTCGCTCCGACGGGGGATGCGGAGCGCGTACGAAGTATGTCACGGGTAACCCTTGGCCCGGCACCGGAACAACATGATTGATCTGAGCTTTTCTTGAGCTTGGTGACTGGAAGACCTGTCACGTCCGCTCGCGAGGTTCGCCCCGGGTACCCGTCGCCGCGCCGCCCGCCCCGCCTTCCGGCACGGGCTCCGCGAAGTCGTCGTCGACCCGCGGCGGCATGATCATCGGCGGGGTAGGAGCCGTCACGAAGGTCGACGGCAGCGAAGGCGCGTTCTCCCGCCCCGCGTTGGCGATGACGACGGCGATATAGGGCAGAACCGCACCCAGCACCAGCGCGACGATCGCCACGTGCCGTTCGACGTTCCAGAGCGTGGCCGCGAGCACCACGGAAATCGTACGGACCGTCATCGAGATGACGTACCGGCGCTGACGTCCGCGCACGTCCTCCTGAAGGCTCGTCCGGGCTCCGGTGATCCGGAACACCTGGGCGCTGCCGCCGCCATGTTGCTTCCGCATCACATTCCACCATCCGCCCGCTTCGGACTGCTCCCGGCTCCGCGTCCGCTCCGTACCCGGTGGAGGTATCGGACCCGGACAGCCTCCACGGTACGCCGTGCCTGCGTCGCCTACGAGACCGGGGCACTCCCGCCCGGACCAACCGGGTCGCCCACGGCACGTACGGCCCTACCCGGCATGCGGCGTAGAGCGAGCGGACCGACACTGGCCGTAATGCTCACGTGGATCCGCACGTAGAGCCGTACGAGGAGGCAGCCATGGGCTGGTTGTGGGCGATCATCGTGGGATTCGTGCTGGGCCTGATCGCGAAGGCGATCATCCCCGGCAAGCAGCACAGTCCCCTCTGGCTGACCACCATCTTCGGCATGCTCGGCGCCATCGCCGGCAACGCCATGGCGCGCGGGTTCGGCGTGGAGGAGACCCCTGGCATCGACTGGAGCCGCCACGCCTTCCAGCTCATCGCCGCGATCATCATCGTCGCCGTCGGCGACATGCTCTACATGGCGACGCTGGGCAAGAGGAAGCAGCGGCGGGTCTGAGAGCCGTACGACGCCGTACGACGAAGAGGGCGCCCTCCGTCAGGAGGGGCGCCCCCGTCTGCCGTACCAAGACCTACGCGGACGTGACCTCGACCGCGGCCAGGTTCTTCTTGCCCCGGCGCAGCACCAGCCAGCGGCCGTGCAGCAGGTCCTCCTTGGCGGGAACGGCGTCCTCGGCCGCGACCTTGACGTTGTTCACGTAGGCTCCGCCCTCCTTCACCGTCCGCCGCGCGGCCGACTTGCTGGCCACGAGCCCGACCTCGGCGAACAGATCCACCACGGCACCGAGCTCGGCGACCTGGATGTGCGGCACCTCCGAGAGCGCCGCGGTCAGCGTCCGCTCGTCCAGCTCCGCCAGCTCACCCTGCCCGAAGAGCGCCCTCGAAGCGGCGATCACCGCGGCCGTCTGGTCCGCGCCGTGCACCAGCGTCGTCAGCTCCTCCGCCAGCGCCCGCTGTGCGGCCCGGGCCTGCGGCCGCTCCTCGGTCTGCTTCTCCAGTTCCTCCAGCTCCTCACGGGACCGGAAGGACAGGATGCGCATGTACGTCGAGATGTCCCGGTCGTCCACGTTCAGCCAGAACTGGTAGAACGCGTACGGCGTCGTCATCTCCGGGTCGAGCCATACGGCGCCGCCCTCGGTCTTGCCGAACTTGGTGCCGTCCGCCTTGACCATCAGCGGCGTCGCCAGACAGTGCACCGAGGCGTCGGGCTCCAGCCGGTGGATCAGGTCGAGCCCCGCCGTGAGGTTGCCCCACTGGTCGCTGCCGCCCTGCTGGAGCGTGCAGCCGTACCGCCGGTACAGCTCCAGGAAGTCCATGCCCTGGAGCAGTTGGTAGCTGAACTCCGTGTAACTGATGCCCTCCTGGGACTCCAGCCGGCGCGCGACCGAGTCCTTGGTGAGCATCTTGTTGACGCGGAAGTGCTTGCCGATGTCCCGCAGGAACTCGATGGCCGACATCCCGGCCGTCCAGTCCAGGTTGTTGACCATGACCGCGGCGTTCTCGCCCTCGAAGGACAGGAACGGCTCGATCTGCGCGCGCAGCCGGGTCACCCAGTTCGCGACCGTCTCCGGGTCGTTCAGCGTGCGCTCGGCCGTGGGGCGCGGGTCGCCGATCTGGCCGGTCGCCCCGCCCACCAGCGCCAGCGGGCGCAGGCCCGCCTGCTGGAGACGGCGCATGGTGAGGACCTGCACCAGGTGACCGACGTGCAGGCTGGCCGCGGTCGGATCGAAACCGCAATAGAACGTGACGGGACCGTCCGCGAGCGCCTTGCGCAAAGCGTCCTCGTCGGTGGACAGGGCCCACAGCCCCCGCCACTTCAGCTCGTCGACGATGTCCGTCACGGTTCTCGCGTCTCCTTGGAAAATCCTCGGGCAGCCGAACGGCTACCGGCTACGAGGTTATACGCCCTGACTGACAGAGCTCATATTGAAATCGGGCACCCGCAGCGCAGGCATCGCGGCCCTGGTGAACCAGTCGCTCCACTCCCTCGGCAGCGTCTTCTCCGTCCGCCCCGCCTCCGTCGCCCGTCCCAGCAGGCCGACCGGCGACTCGTTGAACCGGAAGTTGTTGACCTCGCCGGTCACCTCGCCGTTCTCGACGAGATACACACCGTCCCGGGTCAGCCCGGTCAGCAGCAGCGTGGCCGGGTCCACCTCGCGGATGTACCAGAGGCAGGTCAGCAGCAGCCCGCGCGTGGTGTTCGCGACCATCTCCTCCAGGGAGAGGTCCTGGCCGCCGTCCAGGATCAGGTTGCCGATCGCCGGGGCCACGGCGAGCCCGGTCAGGGCCGCGCTGTGCCGGGTGGTGGTCAGATGCGCCAGCGTGCCCTGCCGTACCCACTCGGTCGCCCCGACCGGAAGGCCGTTGTCGAACACCGACTGGTCGCCCCCGGAGGAGTGCGCGACCACGAACGGCGCGGTCTCCAGGCCCGGCTCGTTCGGGTCACTGCGCAGGGTCAGCGGCAGACCGGTGAGCGCCTCGCCGACCCGGGTACCGCCTCCGGGCTTGGAGAACACCGTCCGCCCCTCGACCGCGTCCCGGCCCGACGCCGACCACAGCTGGTAGATCAGCAGGTCCGCGACCGCGGTCGGCGGCAGCAGCGTCTCGTACCGCCCCGCGGGCAGTGGGACGCGCCGCTCGGCCCACCCCAGGCGTACGGCGAGCTCGGCGTCCAGCGCCGCCGGGTCGACGTCCTTGAAGTCCCGCGTGGAGCGACCGGCCCAGGCCGAGCGGGTCCGGTCCGGCGACTTGGCGTTGAGCTCCAGCGTGCCGTTGGGCTGGTCGTGACGCAGCCGCAGCCCCGTGGACGTGCCCAGGTACGTGGACACGAGCTCGTGGTTGGCGAAGCCGTACAGCTCGCGGCCGCCCGCACGCGCGCGTGCGAAGGACTCGCCGAGTGCCGGCGCGAAGTCGGCGAAGACCGCCGAGGAGGTCTCGACGGGCGCGTCCGTGAAGTCAGGGGACTCCGGTACGCCGGTGACCAGCGGCTGGGCGTCCTCGGCGGGCCCGGCTCCGCGGGCGGCGGCCTCGGCGGCCCGCACCAGCGGCTCCAGTTCGTCCGCGGTCACCGCGGACCGGGAGACCACTCCGGAGGCCGTGCCCTCCTTGCCGTCGACGGTCGCGATGACGGTGAGCGTGCGCCCGCGCGTGACACCGTTCGTGGTGAGCGCGTTGCCCGCCCAGCGCAGGTTGGCGGTCGACTGCTCGTCGGCGATCACGACACAGCCGTCCGCCCGCGACAGCGCGAGGGCCCGCTCGACGATCTCGTGCGGCTTGTTGGTGCGGGCGCTCATCGACCGGCCTCCTGCGTGGTGTTGAGGATGTTGACGCCCTTGAAGAGGGCCGAGGGGCAGCCGTGCGACACGGCCGCGACCTGGCCCGGCTGGGCCTTGCCGCAGTTGAAGGCGCCGCCGAGGACATAGGTCTGCGGGCCGCCCACCGCCGCCATCGAGCCCCAGAAGTCGGTGGTGGTCGCCTGGTAGGCGACGTCCCGCAGCTGCCCGGTGATCCGCCCGTTCTCGATCCTGAAGAACCGCTGGCCGGTGAACTGGAAGTTATAGCGCTGCATGTCGATCGACCACGACCGGTCCCCGACGACGTAGATCCCGCGGTCCACGCTGCCGATGAGATCCTCCGTCGACAGGCCCGCCGGGTCCGGCTGGAGCGACACGTTGGCCATGCGCTGCACCGGGACGTGCCCGGGGGAGTCGGCGTAGGCGCAGCCGTTGGACCGCTCGAACCCGGTCAGCTTCGCGATCCGCCGGTCCAGCTGGTAGCCGACAAGGGTGCCGTCCTTCACCAGGTCCCAGGACTGGCCCGCGACGCCCTCGTCGTCGTAGCCGATGGTCGCGAGGCCGTGCTCGGCGGTGCGGTCGCCGGTGACGTTCATCAACTCGGAGCCGTAGCGCAGTTTGCCGAGCTGGTCGAAGGTGGCGAAGGAGGTACCGGCGTAGGCGGCCTCGTAGCCGAGCGCGCGGTCCAGCTCGGTGGCGTGGCCGATGGACTCGTGGATGGTCAGCCAGAGGTTGGACGGGTCGACGACGAGGTCGTACAGGCCCGCCTCGACACTGGGCGCCCGCATCTTCTCGGCGAGCAGCTCCGGGATCTGCTCCAGCTCGCTCTCCCAGTCCCAGCCGGTGCCCGTGAGGTACTCCCAGCCGCGTCCGACCGGTGGCGCGATGGTCCGCATGGAGTCGAACTCGCCGCTGGACTCGTCGACCGACACCGCCGTCAGCTGCGGGTGCAGCCGGACCCGTTGCTGTGTGGTCACCGTGCCCGCGGTGTCGGCGTAGAACTTGTTCTCGTGCACGGTGAGCAGCGAGGCGTCGACGTGGTTGACCCCGTTCGCCGCCAGCAGCCGCGCGCTCCAGTCCGCGAGCAGCGCCGCCTTCTCCTCGTCGGGCACGGTGAACGGATCGATCTCGTACGACGAGATCCACGTCCTGTCGGCGTGCACGGGCTCGTCGGCGAGCTCCACCCGCTCGTCGGACCCGGCCGCGCGGATCACCTGCGCGGACAGCTTCGCCATGGCCACGGCCTGCGAGGCTACCTTGGCGGCGGCGTCCATCGTCAGATCCACACCCGACGCGAAGCCCCAGGTCCCGCCGTGCACGACCCGCACCGCGTACCCGAGGTCGGTGGTGTCCGAGGACCCGGACGGCTTGGCGTCCCGGACCCGCCAGTCCGCGCTGCGCACCCGCTCGAACCGGAAGTCCGCATGGTCGGCGCCGAGCGCACGCGCGCGTGCCAGCGCGGCGTCGGCGAGGGCACGTAGGGGAAGCGCTGTGAAGGCTTCGTCGATGGTATGAGGCACCTGGGTCTCTTCCTGTCCTGTGGTGTGAGCGTCCGGCACGAGGGCGGGCGACGGCTGCTCCGATCATGTCGCGGCGACCGGTGCGCGGACCACACGTTTGTGACCGCTGCCGACACTTTTCTGTAGGGACCCGACAGCGAGTCCCGTAAGCCACTGTCGGTGCCCGAATGTCCTCCGGCGGGAGCGGCCCGATAGGTTTTCGGTGAAGCCGCCTGCCATCCAGGGTGTTCGGGCGGGTGTGTCAGACCCCTATGGAAAGGGTGATCCGTTGAGCCGCTCGGTTCTCGTCACCGGAGGCAACCGGGGCATCGGCCTCGCCATCGCCCGCGCATTCGCCGAGGCCGGCGACAAGGTCGCCATCACATACCGCTCGGGGGAGCCGCCGGCCGCCCTGACCGAATTGGGCTGCCTGGCCGTCAAGTGCGACATCACCGACACCGAGCAGGTGGAGCAGGCCTACAAGGAGATCGAGGCCGAGCACGGCCCGGTCGAGGTGCTGATCGCCAACGCCGGCATCACCAAGGACCAGCTCCTGATGCGGATGTCCGAGGAGGACTTCACCTCGGTCGTCGACACCAACCTCACCGGCACCTTCCGCGTGGTCAAGCGCGCCAACCGCGGCATGCTGCGCGCCAAGAAGGGCCGGGTCGTCCTGATCTCCTCGGTCGTCGGCCTCTACGGCGGCCCCGGCCAGGCCAACTACGCCGCCTCCAAGGCCGCCCTGGTCGGCTTCGCCCGCTCGCTCGCCCGTGAGCTGGGCTCGCGCAGCATCACCTTCAACGTCGTCGCGCCCGGCTTCGTCGACACCGACATGACCAAGGCGCTCACCGACGAGCAGCGTGAGGGCATCGTGAAGCAGGTGCCGCTCGGTCGTTACGCGCAGCCCGAGGAGGTCGCCGCGACGGTGCGGTTCCTCGCCTCGGACGACGCCTCGTACATCACTGGAGCCGTCATTCCCGTTGACGGCGGACTGGGAATGGGTCACTGAACACCATGAGCGGAATTCTCGAGGGAAAGCGCGTCCTGATCACCGGTGTGCTGATGGAGTCCTCCATCGCGTTCCACGCCGCGAAGCTGGCCCAGGAGCAGGGCGCGGAGATCATCCTGACCGCGTTCCCGCGGCCCACGCTGACCGAGCGCATCGCCAAGAAGCTCCCCAAGCCCACCAAGGTCATCGAGCTCGACGTGACCAACGACGAGCACCTCGGCCGGCTGGCCGACCTCGTCGGCGAGGAGCTCGGCGGCCTCGACGGCGTCGTGCACTCCATCGGCTTCGCGCCGCAGGACGCGCTCGGCGGCAACTTCCTGAACACGCCGTTCGAGTCCGTGGCCACGGCCATGCACGTCTCGGCGTACTCCCTGAAGTCGCTCACCATGGCGTGCCTGCCGCTGATGCAGAACGGCGGCTCGGTCGTCGGCCTCACCTTCGACGCGCAGTACGCCTGGCCGCAGTACGACTGGATGGGCCCCGCCAAGGCCGCCCTGGAGGCCACCAGCCGCTACGTCGCCCGTGACCTGGGCAAGCAGAACATCCGCTGCAACCTCATCTCCGCGGGCCCGCTCGCCTCCATGGCCGCCAAGTCCATCCCGGGCTTCAGCGACCTGGCCGCCGTGTGGGACAACCGCTCGCCGCTGGAGTGGGACCTCAAGGACCCGGAGCCGGCTGGCAAGGGCATCGTCGCCCTGCTGAGCGACTGGTTCCCGAAGACCACGGGCGAGATCATCCACGTGGACGGCGGGCTGCACGCCATCGGAGCCTGAGCTCCCCCACCTCGTCGACGCCCCGTTCCCCCAGGGAGCGGGGCGTCCCCCGTTCGGCCTACCAGGCCGGGCGCGCACGGCCGGCAACTGGGCACCCTGGATTACGCGTTCACCTTGCGATTCCCTCCCCAGCACGGCCGAGGAGGTCCCCTTGTGCGCCTGTCCCGCAGTCTGGCCTCAGTGACCGCAGCCGTCTGTCTCGTGGGGTCCCTGTCGTACGAAGCGATGTCGCAGACCCGCGTGCAGGAGCCCGCAGCCACCGCTTCGGAGCTGTTCGGTGCCTCCTGCCGCAGCAAGGTCACCGGCTCCCGTGTGACCACCTACTGCCACAACCCCTATCCCCGCACCGACGGCGTGCGCCTGCACATCGAGTGCGACCGCTGGTGGGACCTCGACACCGACGGCGCCGAGGTCGAGGCCGGACCCGCGCAGACCGTGCGGCTGACGGGCCGGTGCTGGAAAGAGGTCCGCTCGGTGTGGGTCAGCCACCGGAAGCTGGCGCGCTGAACCGTCCCGGACGGCACACGAAGGGGTAGCCGGCCGCCTCCTCGGCGGCCGCGGCCGCGTCGCCCGCGCGGATCGCGTCGACGAGCCGGGTGTGGTCCATGTACGTCTCCGGCGTCAGCTCCTCGCCGACGTCCTCGCGCAGCCAGTCGCGCAGCACCTCGCCGAGGTCCGCGTACACCTTGGTCATCACGTCGTTGTGCGAGGCGGCCACCACGGCCAGGTGGAAGGTGGCGTCCGCCGTCACGAAGGCCTCCGCGTCGCCCGACTGCCAGGCCTCCTCGCGCCGCACCAGGAGCACGTCGAGCTGCTTGAGGTCCTTCTCGGTACGCCGCTCGGCGGCCAGCCGCGCCGCGGACGACTCCAGGGTGGAGCGCAGCTCGGCGACGTGCCGTGGGTCCGCGTCGGCGAACCTGCGGTGCATCACGCCCGCCAGCTCACTGGTCGCCACGACGTATGTTCCCGAGCCCTGGCGGATGTCGAGCAGGCCGTTGTGCGCGAGCGCGCGGACGGCCTCGCGGACGGTGTTGCGGGCGACCCCGAGCTGCTCGACCAGCTCGGGCTCCGTCGGGATCCGGGAGCCGACCGGCCACTCGCCCGAGGTGATCTGGTTGCGCAGCGCGGCGATGACCTGCTCGGACAGCGCCGAGCGGCGGGGATGGCTCAGGGGCATGGCACACCTTCGCACGGGCGGGACGGCATCGGACGACCCGGGGATGGACAACCAATCATCCTATGATTCTATGATGGGTGTCATGGCCCGTGAGGAAACCCGGACAGCGAAGTCCATGAGCACCCGCAGTTCCGCCACCCCGCCCGAGGGGGGAGGGCCCCTGGCGCCCGCCCCGCGCGCGTGGGCGGTGCGCCTGGTCGTCGTCGGCATCGTGCTGTCCGCCCTCAACCTCCGCCCCGCCATCACCAGCCTCGGCGCCCTCCTCGAAGAGGTGCGCGACGGACTCGGCATGAGCGGCAGCGTGGCCGGCCTGCTCACCTCGGTGCCCCCGCTGTGCTTCGCCGTCTTCGGCGTCATGGCCCCGCGTCTGGCCCGCCGTTTCGGCGCGGGCGCGGTGGTGTGCGCCGGCATGGTCGCCATCACGACGGGCCTGCTCATACGGCCGTACACGGGCTCCACGGCGGGCTTCCTGGCCGCCAGCGCCCTCGCCCTCATGGGCATCGCCGTCAGCAACGTCCTGATGCCGGTCATCGTCAAGCGCTGGTTCCCGGACCGGGTGGGCTCCATGACCGGCCTGTACTCGATGGCCCTGGCCCTCGGTACCTCGGCGGCGGCCGCCGTGACCGTACCGGTGACCGAGGCGCTGGGCGGCAGCTGGCAGTCCGGGCTCGCGGTGTGGGCGGGCCTGGCCGCGGCGGCCGTACTGCCGTGGATTCCGCTCGTACGGGACGGGGGGCCGGCCTCTGCGGAGTCGAAGGTGGCCCGGAGCGTACACACGCGTGTGCAGGGCGCCGGGCCCGTCCGGCACGTACACGCGCGCGTGGAGCCGCCCGCGCTGCGGATCACCCGGAGCCGGACCGCCTGGGCGCTCGCCGTCTTCTTCGGGCTCCAGGCCACCGCCGCCTACATCACCATGGGCTGGATGGCGCAGATCTTCCGGGACGCGGGCGTGCCCGCGGGCACCGCCGGGCTGCTGCTGGCCGTCACGATGGTGATGGGCGTCCCGCTGGCCTTCGTCATCCCGCGCGTGGCCACCCGGCTGCCGCACCAGGGCCCGATCGTGCTCGCGCTCGGCGTCTGCGGTCTCGCCGGATACGCGGGCCTCTACCTCGCTCCCGCCGCCGGAGCCTGGGCCTGGGCCGTCCTGCTCGGTGTCTCCAACTGCGCCTTCCCGCTGGCCCTCACCATGGTCGGGATGCGTGCCAGGACCGGCGCGGGCGTCGCCCAGCTGTCCGCGTTCGCGCAGAGCACCGGCTATCTGATCTCCATCCCGGGACCGCTCCTGGTGGGCGTGCTCTACCAGCACAGCGGCGGCTGGGGCCTGCCGATCGCGCTCATGATCGGCCTGATGATCCCGCAGATGGCGGTCGGGGTCCTCGCGGGCCGCGACCGCACGGTGGAGGAGGAGGCGGCCCGCTGAGGCCACCCTGGCAGCCTTGGTAAGAGACCGGGGTGCGAGACTGGCCGTATGCCAGTGCTCGACCCGAATCCCCAGAACGGCCAGAAGAAGATGCTGCTGGTCTTCGGCTCGTTCTTCGCCATCTTCGTCATCATCGCGATCATCGCGACGATCGCCTCGCCCTGATCCCGCTCACCAGCTCCCCGACCCTGTGGTGGGGTTAACCCCACATCCCCTAGGGGGTGAGTGTCAGGGTCAACTGGGTGGATCACCGGATGGGTTGAGGGCCGCCGGTTCCGTACCTTCGAGATGTGACCGCGAGAAGCGGATCACGGGACTCGAAGACCCGCGGAGGCACTCATGTCGGCCCCTACGCAGACCCCGCCCCACCCGGCGTCCCGGGGCGGCGTCGACATCCGGCTGCCCTGGTGGGCCCTCGCAATGCCGACGCTCGCCTTCGTGGTGCTCCTGGCCCTCATCCTCAATCCCGCCGACGCGCACGCGGCCTCCGGCGACCCCCTCGTCACCCAGTTCCTGGAGCGCGTACAGCAGCTCATAGCCCGCTGAGCACCCGCAAAGCCGCCCGTCAACTCCCTGCGCCCCATGGCCTGTTTCATGCGAAGCTGGATCCTATGAGCGTCGCAGATCCCCGCAGGATTGTCCTTTTCCGGCATGCGAAAGCCGACTGGCCCGAGGTGACCGACCACGAGCGGCCGCTCGCCGACCGGGGGCGAAAAGATGCAGCGGAAGCCGGGCGACGGCTGGTCGACTCCGCCATCCCCCTCGACCTGGCCCTCTGCTCCACCGCGACCCGGACCCGTGAGACCTGGAAGCTCGCTGTGCAGGAATTCCCGCACCGGCCGAAAACGGTCTACGAGGAGCGGATCTATGAGGCCTCTCCCGGTGAGCTGATCGCCGTGCTGAACGAGACTCCGGACGACGTGCAGAACGCCGTCCTGATCGGCCACAACCCGGGCGTGCAGGGCCTCGCCGACGTCCTCGCGGGCGCCGCCGAGGGGGACGCCCGCCAGCGGATGAGCGGCCGCGGCTTCCCGGCCGCCGCCTTCGCCGTCCTGTCGTTCAGCGGCCCCTGGAAGGCCCTGGAGCCCGGCACGGCCACCCTCGTCGACTACTGGGCGCCGTCCGACTGACGGCGACGACTGACGGCGACACGCCCTCCCACTGGCGCGAGACACGGCAGGGGCCCGGCACCACCACGGTGCCGGGCCCCTGCCGATCCGTCGTCCGGAGGTCAGTCCTCCTCGTGCGCGTCCGCCGCCTCGACCTCTTCGCGGGTGATGCCCAGCAGATACAGCACGGTGTCGAGGAAGGGCACGTTCACCGCGGTGTGCGCGGCCTCCCGCACCACCGGCTTGGCGTTGAAGGCGACGCCGAGCCCGGCCGCGTTGAGCATGTCCAGGTCATTGGCGCCGTCACCGATCGCCACCGTCTGGGACAGCGGCACCCCCGCCTCGGCGGCGAACCGGCGCAGCAGTCGCGCCTTGCCCGCGCGGTCCACGATCTCCCCGGTGACCCGGCCCGTCAGCTTCCCGTCGACGATCTCCAGGGTGTTCGCCTGGGCGAAGTCCAGCCCCAGCCGGTCCTTGAGGTCGTCGGTGACCTGGGTGAACCCGCCCGAGACGACACCGACTTGGAAGCCGAGCCGCTTCAGCGTACGGATCAGGGTCCGCGCGCCCGGCGTCAGCCGCACCTCGGAACGCACCTTGTCGACGACCGAGGCGTCCAGCCCCCCCAGCAGGGCCACGCGTGCGTGCAGCGACTGCTCGAAGTCCAGTTCGCCGCGCATCGCTGCCGCGGTCACCTCGGCGACCTCGTCCTCGCAGCCGGCGTGCGCGGCGAAGAGTTCGATCACCTCGTCCTGGATGAGCGTGGAGTCCACGTCCATGACGACGAGCCGCTGGGCCCTGCGGTGCAGACCGGCGGCCACGACGGCAACGTCCACGCCGAGCTTGCCGGCGTCCGTCACCAGGGCGGTGCGCAGGGGCTCGGTCTCCACGCCGGACACCGCGAACTCGACGGCGGTCACCGGATACTTGGCCAGCCGGAAGATACGGTCGATGTTGCCGCCCGCCTTGGCGATCTTGGCGGCGATCGCGGCGGTGGCCTCCGCGGTGAGCGGGTGCCCGAGCACGGTGACCAGGGAACGCCCCAGCCCTCGCGGCCGGTTGTCGCCGAGACCGGAGATGATCTCCGCCTGCATCTTGATCGACTCGGCCCAGCTGTGGACGGTCGCCCGCAGATCGCCCTCCAGTGCGCGGGGCGGCGCGGTCACGAGCGCGCACAGCACCATTCGGCCACGCGTGACGACCTGCTCGATGTCGACCACGTCGACGGAGTAGGCGGCGAGGGTGTCGAAGAGGCCGGCCGTGATGCCCGGCCTGTCCTTCCCGAAGATCTTGACGAGAAGGGTGGGGACGTCGGAGAACGAGGTCTGCTCAGCGCTCATGGTGCCTCCACCGTATCCGGCACCCAGTGCCTTCCGCTCCCGCGGTCCGTCTGACGGACACGGAACAGTGGGTGTCGAGCGGGTGGCGAGGTCTTTACGGGCGGGATACGGGCGGGACACAGGCGCACTGCGGGGGGGGGGGCTTTGTGCGGGGGCTTTGTGCTGGGGTGGCGTCGCCGGGGGCCCTGCATGCACGGCGTCGTCGTACGGGTGTGTGCCGGTCAGCGCCGTCCCTTCGGCTTCCCGGGGGGCGGTGGCGGCGGGGGCGGGGGAGGAGGCGGTGGTGGCGACTGCGGGCCCTCGTCCCCGGAGCGTCGGGCGCCGGGCCGCTGCCCGGGGGGTCGGCGCGGTGAACGAGGGGGCTGGTCGATCGGTCGGGCCATCGTCGGGGCGCCGTAGACGTTGTCGTTGTCGGGCGGCGGCGAACCGTCAGGCCGACGCGGTCCCGCCGTAGGCCGAGCGCTCTCCTCAGGAGGCTGCACCGTGTCTTGAGGCCGCCCACCGCTGCCCTCTCCCGAATTTGCCGGTCCCTGTTCTCCCCGACGACGGCCCGGCCGATCGCCCTCAGCCCCCGGCACTGGCCCACCGTCGCCGGCGGGCCGCGCGTCCTCGGGCCCCCGCAGCTCGTCCGGGACCCGCAGGTACGGGTTGGTGGCCGGATTGGGCGGGCGATAAGGCGCACCAGGCACGTACGGCCCGGTCTCGCCGCGAGATGTGCCGGCCTCGGCGCTCTGCGACCCCGCCTCACCATCGCGCGGCGCGGTTCCACCGCCTTGCACCCCGGCCTCGCCGCTTTGCGGCTGCGCCTCCCACCCGGGCCACCCTGCCTGACCGGGGTAGGCCCTGCCCTGATCGGCCTGCGCTCCCGCTTCACCTCGATCGACCCCTGGCCCGCCGCGGTGTGGTCCTGCCTGGGCGCCGTACGGTCCGGCTGCGCTTTTGTCGTTGGGCTGTGCTCCGCCTTGGTCGGTTCCGGGGCCGCCGCGGTGTGGCCCCGCCTGGGCGCCGTACGGTCCGGCCGCACCCCCCTCGTAGAGCGGTGACCCGCCGCGATCGGCCCCCGGTCCACTGCGATAGAGCCCGGCCTCACCGCCGTACTCCGCAGCCGCACCCTCCTCATAGGACAGCGCCCCGCCCTCGTAGGACCTCGACACGTCGTCGTACGAGCCGCCCGTCCCCTCGTACCTCCCTGGCCCGCCCCCAGAAGCCCCCGGCTCACCCCCGGCTTCCCCCCAACGCGTCCCGGCCCCTCCCGCGCCCGCACCAGCCCCGCCCCCGTAAGGAGCGCTCGCCCCACCCCCGTAAGGAGCGCCCGCCCCAGCCCCCACACCAGAACCCGCACCCAGACCCCCCGCCGAGTCACCCAGTGCCAACCCCGCCGCCCGAGACCCCGCCGCCCCCGTCGCCCTCGCCAGCAGCGCCCCCGCGGCGCCCGCCCCCGCTCCCCACAGCGCGCCGAGCAGCACCGCCATGCCGAGCTGACCCCGAAGCCGGACCCCAGCGCCGAACGCGTCGAACCCCAGCACCGACAGCGAGGCGTCCACCGACACCTCCGTCAGCCAGGCGAGCAGCGGCAAGGCCAACGCGGTCGCGATGCCCAGCCGCACCGCGCACCGGCCCGCGAAACCGAGGGCTCCCGGATCCCGTGCGCCCTCGTCACTCACCCCCACCGGCGTCCGCACAGCGGTGAGCACCCCCGCCAACAGCATCATCAGCGCCGCCCCCACCCCCAGCAGCCACACCCGCCCGTCCAGTTCCGCCAGGTGCCCCAATGTCATCGACTGGTCGGAGTCCGAGTCGAGCAGCCGGTCGAGGGGGTCCGGGAGGAAGTTCGTCAGGACGCCCGTCGCCCGGCCGTCGAAGGGGACGAACAGGCCGACAGGGATCCCCAGCCACACCCCGTTCGGCGCCCCGAGCAGCGCCGCTCCGGCGATCCGCTTGGGGTGGTCGTCGCCGATCGCCGCGTACGCCGCCGCCGAGAGCCCCGCGGCCACCGCGACCAGCAGCACCGTCACGAGGGCGGAGACGGCCGGCCGTACGACGCGGTGCACCGCCTCCCAGCCGCGCGGCAGCGGCGTACGACGGGACGCCAGCAGCGCGATCAGCAGGATCCCGGCCGACCAGCCGAGCCCGCCGAGCAGCGTCGGTGCGGTGTCCACCGTGAAGCCGACCGCGGCCTTCGCGTCGATGAGGTTGCCGATCCGGTCCGGCAGCAGGCCACCGATGTCCCCGACGTCCCCCAGCCCGGGGATGTCGAGACCGCCGCCCCCGCCCCCGCCGGGCAGCTTGTCGAGCCCCAGTGCACCCCCGTCGATCGTGATGACGTCGTGCCCCGCCCAGGCCAGCCCGCCCATCATCACCGTGAACAGGACGACCACCGAGCTCGCGCGCGCGAGGAGTTCGGACGGCGCGATCACCGCCCCGGCCCCCCGCAGGGACCGTAGGAAGAACCAGGACAAAAGCACCGCACCGACCAGGCTGACACCCAGTGGCGTGATCTCGATGGCGGTCGCCGCCTGCGCCCCCGTCAGCCCGAACGCGGACACATCACCGGAGGGAGTCACCGAACCACCCGCCGCAAGGGCCACAACAGCCGCGGTCATCGGGCCCAGCGAGGCCGCGGAATCGGCCTCCAGCAGATGCAGTCCGAGCGCGGCCGCACCCGCCATCCCGATCAACGCCCAGCTCACGGCGGCTATGGCGGACAGCAGGATGTCTCCCCACGGCAGCCGCACGCCGTGCTTCGTGGTCTCGACGCCCCTGGACGCACTCATGGCAGACCCCCCGATCCGCGGCGCGGCCGAGACCGCGCTTGTCCCCCTCGCGTGGATTACCCACTCTCCGGGTCGGTTTCAACCCCGTCAACGGAACCGGCCGAAGCGCGCGAACGTGGTGTTCTCGGGGCTCGACTTTCGGTCATGAGGGGGATCCTGAAAGAGTTCCCGACGATGTTCGACATCCCTACACTCCCTGTGACGGGGGCAATGCGGGGGACTACTCAGTGGGGCTTGGAGTGCCGGAACTCGTACTGGAAGCAAATGGACGTACCTGGACGCTCGATCCGTCCAGGTCGTACAGCCTTGGACGCGATCCGCAGGGGGACATCGTGTTCGACGACGCCAGGGTGTCCTGGCGTCACGCCACGATCAGCTGGAGCGGGCGCAGTTGGGTCCTCCAGGACCACGGCAGCACCAACGGCACGTTCGTGCGGGGCCAGCGGATCCACGAGACGGAGATCGGCCCCGGCGCGGCGGTCCACCTGGGCAACGCGAGCGACGGCCCGCTGCTGAGCCTCTCCGGCACCGCGGCCTCGGATGTACAGCCGCAGCCCAGGCAGCAGCCGTACGCCGCGCAGAGCGCGAACCCGAGCTGGGCCCAGCAGACCCCGCACCAGGCCCCACAACAGACACCACAACAGGCCCCGCACCAGGCCCCGCACCAGGCCTCATCACAGGCCGCCCCGTCCGGCTGGCCGCAACCGCAGCCCCGGCAGCAGCCGCAGCCGCAGCCGCACTCGCATCCGTACTCGCACCAGCCGCCGCAGAAGATCCCGCAGCAGCAGGGCCCCGGGGCCGACGGGGGTGTCGGCGCGGGCGCGCCGCCGGTCTACGGCGACCGCAGTCCGACCACGTTCCACCAGTTCACCATCGGCCGCATCATGCGCATCGGCCGTGCCCTGGAGAACGACCTGGTCGTCTCCGACCTCCAGGTCTCCCGCAACCACGCCGAGTTCCACTCGATGCCCGACGGCCGCATGGAGATCCGCGACCTGGGCTCCCACAACGGCACCTACGTCAATGGCCAGCCGATCCCCAAGGGCGGCTCCACGCTGCTCGGCCCGAGCGACATCGTCGGCGTCGGCCACTCCACGTTCCGGATCGTCGGCGACCGCCTGGAGGAGTTCGTCGACACCGGCGAGGTCTCCTTCTCCGCCCGCCACCTGACCGTCACGGTCGACGGCGGCAAGCAGATCCTCAAGGACGTCTCCTTCGGGGTGCCGGAGAAGTCCCTGATCGCGGTCATCGGACCGTCCGGTTCCGGCAAGTCGACGCTGCTCAAGGCACTCACCGGCTACCGGCCGGCCAACCAGGGCGACGTCCTCTACGACAACCGCAACCTCTACAAGCAGTTCGCCGAGCTGCGCCAGCGCATCGGTCTGGTCCCGCAGGACGACATCCTGCACAAGGAGCTGACCGTCAAGAAGGCCCTCAAGTACGCGGCCAAGCTCCGCTTCCCCGCCGACACCACGAGCGAGGAGCGCGAGCACCGCATAGACGAGGTGCTGCGCGAGCTGAAGCTCGACATCCACCGGGAGAAGAAGGTCACCGCCCTCTCCGGCGGCCAGCGCAAGCGCGTCTCCGTGGCCCTGGAGCTGCTGACCAAGCCGTCCCTGATCTTCCTCGACGAGCCGACCTCCGGCCTCGACCCGGGCATGGACCGCGATGTCATGCAACTGCTGCGCGGCCTCGCCGACGACGGCCGTACGGTCCTCGTCGTCACCCATTCCGTGGCCGAGCTGGCCCTGTGCGACAAGCTGCTCGTCATGGCTCCTGGTGGCGCGGTCGCCTACTTCGGGCCGCCCGAGGAGGCGCTGAACTTCTTCGGCTACGACACCTGGGCCGACGTCTTCTCCGCCTTCGAGAACTACCGCGACTACGACTGGGCCGGACGCTGGAAGGGCTCGCAGCACTACCAGATGTACGCCGCGGACATAGACGCCGTTGCCCCGCAGTCCGTACAGATGCCTCCGATGCAGGGCATGAAGCCGCCGAAGCCGCAGCGTTGGACGGGCCAGTTCGGCACACTCGTGCGCCGCTATGTCTCGGTCATCGCGTCCGACAAGGGCTTTCTGGCCCTGACGGTGATCCTGCCGCTCGTCCTCGGCTCGGTGAGCCTGCTCATCGACTTCGGCGACAACCTGCTGCCCAAGCCGATCGACCCCAGGACCAGGCTTCCCGAGCCGAACAGCACGGCCACCACCGTCCTGCTGATCCTCGCGGTCGGCGCCTGCTTCGCCGGCGCGGCCAACTCCGTCCGCGAGCTGATCAAGGAACGGGTGATCTACGAGCGGGAGCGCGCCACCGGCCTGTCCCGCTCGGCGTACCTGATGTCCAAGGTGGTCGTACTGGGCGTGATCACCATCCTGCAAGGGCTGATGGTCGGCCTCATCGGCTTCGCCAGCCGCGGACTGCCGAAGGAAGGGCTGGTCCTCGGCAACGCCACCCTCGCGGAACTCTGCCTGCCGATCATGGGGCTCGGGTTCACCTCGATGATGTTCGGGCTGATCATCTCCGCCCTCGTGAAGACGTCCGAGAAGACCATGCCGCTGCTGGTCATGTTCGCGATCGTCCAGGTCGTCTTCACCGGCTGCCTGTTCCCCCTGCACGGCACCCTCGGTGTCAACGAGCTCTCGTATCTGATGCCGTCACGCTGGGCGGTCGCCGCCGCGGGCGCCACCTTGGACTTCAACAAGGTCAACCCGCCCGTCAAACCGGGCGACACGACCGACCCGCTGTGGAACCACGCGGTCAGCACCTGGGGCCTCAACATGATCGCCCTCATCGCCATCGGCGTCGTCTGCGGATTCCTCGTCTCCCGCTTCCTGCGCCGTCACGAGCCCGAGGTCATGCGCAAGTGATCACTGCTGTACGACGGCGAAGGGCGGCACCCCGACAGGGTGCCGCCCTTGTGCGTACGAGAGGTCCGCGCGACCTCAGTACGCGCTGTTCACGTTGTCCATCGAGCCGTACCTGTGGGCCGCGTAGTTCGCGGCGGCGGTGATGTTGGCGACCGGGTCGTAGATGTTCCAGGACGTGCCCGCGACGTGGTACGCCTGGAACGTCGGCGGGATGACCTGGAGCAGCCCCTTCGAGGGGATGCCGTTGATGGCGTTGATGTCCCAGTTGTTGATCGCGTTCGGGTTGCCCGAGGACTCCCGCATGATGTTGCGGTACAGACCGTTGTAGCTGCCCGGGATGCCCTTGGACTTCATGATGTCCAGGGACTGCTTGATCCAGCCGTCCAGGTTGTTGGCGTAGCTCCGGTGTACCGCGCGCTTGAGCTTGGCGCGGTGCGCGGCCCGGCTCGCGGCCTCCTTGGCCTTGCGGGCGTGCGCGGCCTTCTTGGCGGCGGCGGCCGCGGCGGCCTTCTTCTTCGCGGCGGTCGCGGCCTTGGCCTTGGCCTTCGCCTTCGCCGCAGCCTCTGCCTTCGCCTTCGCCTCGGCGGCCTTGCCCTGCAGAGCCTTGGCGGCGAGCTGCTCGCTGACGTCCGACTGGAGGCCCTTGAGCTGCTCGGAGGAGTACTTCACGGGGGCCGAGTAGGTGGCCGCCTCGGACGTCGTGGTCTCTGCGTTGCCAGGAACCGCGCTGAAGGCGATGGCGGCGGCACCGAGCGTCGCGACTCCGGCGACGGCGATCTTGTGGCGCTTCGTCAGCGCACGACTATGACCACGGGTGAAAGGAATCTTGGGCATGCGGGATGGACCTCTTCGAATAGCGCGGAGGTCGCTCGCTGTCCGGCGTCGGACACGGGTGCTTCCGGCACAAACGCCGCGGGGGGAACCCGCGGCGCTGAGCGACGTTGGCCATTCTTAGCTGGCGCAAAACCACCCGGCAAAGGTGTGACGTACGACCCCGGATAGTGGACCGGGGGAGGGCAAAACGGGACAGACCGGAACGTCTGCCCCGCTCATGCGTGAGGGTCTTTTCTCCTATTTCGGTTAGTACGTGATCTGCGCCCTATGTGCGGCCTCACATCGAGTGCACAGCCGCCTCACCGGTAGTTGCGGCCGCAATGCTCTGCGTGAGGGCCCTCCTGTGGCAGGAGGAGATGCACGTCCCCGAACTCGTGCCACAGGTAGTTCCGGCGCAGCGCCTCCTCGTACCCGCGGTCGATCGCCGCCCGCCCCGCGACCGCCTCCAGCATCAGCAGATGTGAGGCCTCCGGCTCGTGCAGCCCGGTCAGCAGCCCGTCCACCACCCGCACCCCGCGCTCCGGGGTCACGACGAGATCCGTCCACCCCGCACGCGCGCGTACGACCCCGTCGGCCCCGGCCGCCGACTCCACGGCCCGCACGGCCGTCGTGCCGACGGCGACGACCCGGCCGTCCCCGGCCTTCGCAGCGTTGATCAGCCGCGCGGAGGCCTCCGGCACCGAGAACCGCTCGGGATACGGCGGCTCGTGCGCCTCGGCCGAGGCCACCCCCGTGTGCAGCGTGACCGGCGCGAACTGCACACCCCGGCTCACCAGCTCCGCCACCAGCCGCGCGGTGAAGGGTCGCGCGGCACTGGGCATCTCCGCGCTGCCCGCTCCGTCGGGCGACGGCAGCGCGAACACCGTCTGGTAGACGGACAACGGCTGGTCCCGCTCCGTGTAGGAGTAGCGAATGGGCCGCCCGTGCTCCCGCAGCAGTCCCAGGACCTCCCCGCCGCACACCCGGGCCCACCACAGCCGCCCGCTCACCGCCTCCTCCAGGATCAGCCGCCCGCCCCCGGGCAGCCGTACCTCCGTCCCCGCGGGCCCGCCCGCCCGCGCACGCGTGGTGCCCCTACCGTCGGGATCCCGCAGCTCCACCGCCCACCGACCGTCGTCCCCGCGTGTGGAGAAGTGCACCACCACACGCGCGTGCCGGATCCGACCGTCGACGGCCGCGGCCAGCGTGGGGGAGGTGTTCACGACGAGCAGGTCCCCGGCCCGCAGCAGCCGAGGAAGCTCCCCGAAGGCGTGGTGCGACACCTCGGTGCTCCGCGACACCAGCAGCCGTACGGCGTCCCGGTCGAGCCCGGGTCCACGCTGCTCGGCGGGCACCCGCGCCGACAACTCCTCCGGTACGTGCACAGCGAGTGTCATCGCCCCTCCAGCAGCGACGGAGCCCCGTACCGCCCGCTCACCGGCCGCTCGTCCAGCAGCCGCAGAAACGCCGGCACCACACTCGCCGGCTCCGGCCGCGGGTCCTGGTCGTCCGGTACGGCCGCCGCGTACAGGTCCGTCGCCATGTCCCCGGGATCGACGGCCCACACCCGCAGCCGCGGCTCCTCCTCGCCCAGCACCGCCGTGAGGTGGTCCAGGGCGGCCTTCGACGCCCCGTAGCCGCCCCACGTCTCATAGGCCTCGGCGACGGCGTCCGAACTGACCGCGATCACCGTGCCGGCCTCCGAGGCCCGCAACAGCGGCAGGGCCCCCTGGACCAGGCCCAGCGCGGCCACGACGTTCACCTCCAGTGCGCGGCGCAGCCCGTCCAGAGGCAGCCCCTCGAGGCGCGTCAGCGGCTCGGCGCCCAGCGCGCTCGCGTTGTTCACCAGCAGATCGACGCCACCGAGTTTCCGGGCCGCCGCCACCAGCTCGGAGCGGTGCGCCGGATCCGTGACGTCACCGGGCACCGCCGTCACCCGGGTCCCGTGCCCGGCGAGCGCGGCCGCCGTCTCCTTCAGGACCTCCGCCGTCCTCGCGTCGAGCACCAGGTCCCAGCCCCGCGCGGCCAGCGCCTCGGCGAGCGCCCGCCCCAGCCCCTTCGAGGCCCCCGTGATGATCGCTACCGGCATGACACACGTCCCCTCGTCCTCCACGCCTCCTGATCGGCGTGCCCCCAACGTAGGAACGGGGCCGACCCGGCCGCCTCGGACGCGGGCCGCAAAGCGGTGAGGCCCTTCGCCCTAGGTCGCCCGCCCTAGCCGGGAGCCGTCACAGGTCCGATCCGCGCTGTCACACCCCGCCCGTACTCTGAGGGCATGAGTCAAGGCCCCCGGTCCGGCCTCGCCGCGGTGAGTTCCGCGCTCCTGGCCATGAGCAGGCACCTGGAAGTGCGTGACGTCCTCAAGACGATCGTCGCCTCGGCCCGCGAACTGCTCGACGCGCAGTACGCCGCCCTCGGCGTCCCGGACGACCACGGCGGCTTCGCCCAGTTCGTGGTCGACGGTGTCAGCGACGAGCAGTGGAAGGCCATCGGCCCGCTCCCGCGCCAGCACGGCATCCTCGCCGCGATGCTCCACGAGGCCACACCCGAGCGCCTGGCCGATGTCCGCAAGGACCCCCGCTTCGAGGGCTGGCCGTCCGCCCACCCCGACCTGGTCGACTTCCTGGGCCTGCCGATCCGCGACGGCGACGAGGTCATCGGCGCCTTGTTCCTCGCCAACAAGAACTGCCCCAAGCCTGAAGGAAGTTGTGGCTTCACCGAGGAGGACGAGGAACTCCTCTCGATCCTCGCCCAGCACGCCGCGATCGCCCTCACCAACGCCCGCCTCTACGAACGCAGCCGCGAGCTCACGATCGCCGAGGAGCGCTCCCGCCTGGCCCACGAACTGCACGACGCGGTCAGCCAGAAGCTCTTCTCCCTGCGCCTGACCGCCCAGGCCGCAGCCGCCCTCGTCGACCGCGACCCCTCCCGCGCCAAGGGCGAACTGCACCAGGTGGCCGTGCTCGCCGCCGAGGCCGCCGACGAACTGCGCGCCGCAGTCGTCGAGTTGCGCCCCGCCGCCCTGGACGAGGACGGCCTCACCGCCACCCTGCGCACCCAGATCCACGTCCTGGACCGCGCCCACACCGCGCGCGTGACCTTCGCCGCCCGTAACTTCCGCGCACTGCCGGCCGCCCAGGAGGAGGCCATGCTCCGCGTCGCCCAGGAGGCCCTGCACAACGCGCTGCGGCACTCGGGAGCAGAGCATGTCGACGTCACCCTGGACCGGCGCGGCAGCGGAGCCGTCCTGCGCGTCACGGACGACGGCTGCGGCTTCGAACCGAAGGCGATCCGCCGCGCGGGACGCCACCTCGGCCTGGTCTCCATGCGGGACCGCACCAGCGGGGTCGGCGGCACGCTGACCGTGGAATCGGCGCCCGGCAAGGGCACCACGATCGAGATGGAGGTCCCCGGTGGCTGACGCGATCAAGGTCCTGCTCGTCGACGACCACCAGGTCGTCCGCCGGGGACTGCGCACCTTCCTCGAAGTGCAGGACGACATAGCGGTCGTGGGCGAGGCCGCCGACGGCGCCGAGGGCGTCGCGCGCGCCGAGGAACTGAAGCCCGACGTCGTCCTCATGGACGTCAAGATGCCGGGCATGGACGGCATCGACGCCCTGCGCAAACTGCGCGAACTGAACAACCCCGCGCGCGTGCTGATCGTCACCAGCTTCACCGAACAGCGCACAATGGTCCCGGCCCTGCGCGCGGGCGCCGCCGGTTACGTCTACAAGGACATCGACCCCGACGCCCTCGCCGGCGCCATCCGCTCCGTGCACGCCGGGCACATCCTGCTCCAACCCGAGGTCGCGGGCGTCCTGTTGTCCCAGGAGGAGAACAACTCCGGCCAGGGCAGAGGCGGTTCGCTCACCGAGCGGGAGCGCGAGGTGCTCGGACTGATCGCGGACGGCCGCTCCAACCGGGAGATCGCCCGCGCGCTGGTCCTCTCCGAGAAGACCGTCAAGACGCACGTCTCGAACATCCTGATGAAACTCGACCTGGCAGACCGGACACAGGCGGCACTGTGGGCGGTTCGTCACGGATTGGCCGGTTGATCCCTCGGGTGCACGGCAATACGGAGGGTTCCGCTCCGGAGTGAGATTCATACCGTCGTGGGAATGTCCCCCGAATGGCGCATCCTTCGTGGAGGCCCGCCGTTCTCCAGTGCGTGCTGCGGCGAGTGCCGCGGCAATCGCTAGGGAGGGCTTAGAAGTGAAGAACCTGAAGAAGGCAGCGGCCGTGACGATGGTGGCCGGAGGGCTGATCGCCGCCGGTGCCGGTATGGCCTCCGCCACCGACGGGGCGCACGCCGACGGCAAGGCCGTGGGCTCGCCCGGCGTCATCTCGGGCAACCTCGTCCAGGCCCCGGTGCACGTCCCGGTGAACGCGGTCGGCAACAGCGTGAACGTCATCGGCGTGCTGAACCCCGCCTTCGGCAACCTCGGTCTCAACCACTGACGTCCCTCGCCGAGCGGGCAGTGACTTCGGCCTCCCGGGTGCCTCACGCACCCGGGAGGCCGGTCCGTTTGTGCACCCATGGTGCCGGACCGCGTACTCACCGCCGCCGCAGCCCAGCCCCACGCCGGTCACCGCACCCCTCGCTCCAACTCCTCCACGTACGCGTTGTAGGCGGCCACCTGTGCCCGCCGCCCCGTCCGCTCCACCGGGCGCAAGGCCTCCCCCCGAGCCCGCATCTCGGCGGAGCTCACCGCACCCCCGTGCCCCCTCTCGTGGGCCAGCGACACCAACAACCCCACCCGCTGAGCAAGCTCCAGCACCCGCACCGCCCTGGGCGGATACCCCGGCGCCAGCACCTCCCGCCCCCGCTCGGCCCGAGCCCGGTACGCCCCGATCGCCGCCTCCGCCACCGGCCCCGAAGCGGCCACGTCCAGCCGCGACAACACCTCCGTCGCCTCCCGCAAGGCCTCCGCGAGCTCCCGCTCGGCCTCACCCAGCGAGGGAACGTCCGCCGGCGGAGCCTCCCGCACCGGCAGCACCTGCCACACCACCTCGACATGCACATCACCCGCGGGCCCGGCCTCGTACACCTCCGGCACCAGGCCCAGCGCGGCGCCGTGACAGACCACCGCCTCCTCCGCCTCCAACGCCCGCGCGTTGAACTCCGGCGGACCGCTCAACCCCAGCGGATGCCCGGGCGCGGGCAGCGCCACCCGCAGTCCCGTCACGCCGAGCGACCGCAGCCGCCCCAGCGCCAGCGTCAGACCGACGGCCGCCGGCTCACCCGGCAGCCCCTCGACCCGGTGCACGGCATCGTCACCGACGATCGCCGACACGGCGTCGTCCGGCGAGACAAGTCCGGCCAAAAGACCGTTTCCCCAAGCGGCAAGGCGTCCAGAGCGCGGTTCCGAGAACATGCCCCCCAGCCTAAGGACCGGACCACTGGACGGGAGCCGCCGACCGGTGGCGTAGATTTCATCGAGGGCTGCGCCCAAAAGCGCGCACGCGCCAGCCGAGACGCCGACACCGGTCACACTGCAAGGGGAGACAACGCGCTCATGAGCGATGTTCTGGAGCTTCAGGACGTATCCGTGGTCCGCGAGGACCGGGCTCTGGTGGACCAGGTCTCCTGGTCGGTCAAAGAGGGCGAGCGATGGGTCATCCTCGGCCCCAACGGCGCCGGCAAGACCACGCTCCTGAACCTCGCGTCCAGCTACCTCTACCCCAGCAAGGGCACCGCCACCATCCTCGGCGAGACCCTCGGCAGGCCCGGCACCGACGTCTTCGAACTGCGCCCGCGCATCGGCATGGCCGGCATCGCCATGGCCGACAAGCTCCCCAAGCGCCAGACCGTCCTGGAGACCGTGCTGACGGCGGCGTACGGCATGACCGCCGGCTGGCAGGAGGAGTACGAGGAGATCGACGAGCAGCGCGCCCGCGCCTTCCTCGACCGCCTCGGCATGAGCGACTACCTGGACCGCAAGTTCGGCACCCTCTCCGAGGGCGAGCGCAAGCGCACCCTCATCGCCCGCGCCCTCATGACCGACCCCGAGCTCCTGCTTCTCGACGAGCCCGCCGCCGGCCTCGATCTCGGCGGCCGCGAGGACCTGGTCCGCCGCCTCGGCCGGCTCGCCCGCGACCCGATCGCCCCCTCGATGCTCATGGTCACCCACCATGTCGAGGAGATCGCCCCCGGCTTCACCCACGTCCTCATGATCCGTCAGGGCAGGGTGCTCGCCGCCGGTCCCCTGGAGCTCGAACTCACCTCCCGCAACCTCTCCATGTGCTTCGGCCTCCCCCTTGTCGTCGAGCAGGTCGGCGAGCGCTGGACCGCACAGGGCCTTCCGCTGTCGTGATCACGTGAAGTCCCCGCAAAAACAAGGGTAAGAAGCCCGTCCCGCGCCATCGCGCCCTGTCCGCGGCGGTACCCCCGGACCTACCATGACCATGTGAACGACATCGACGCATGGGTGTGGTGGCTCGTCGGCGCGGCAGCGCTCGGAATCCCGCTCGTGGTGACCGCGATGCCGGAGTTCGGCATGCTCGCGGCGGGCGCCTTCGCCGCCGCGATCGCGGCCGGACTCGGCGGTGACGTCGTCGTCCAGGTGCTCGTGTTCGCCGTCGTCTCGGTGGCCCTCATCGCCGTCGTACGGCCCATCGCGACCCGGCATCGCTCCCAGCGGCCCCAACTCGCCACGGGTATCGACGCGTTGAGGGGCAAACAGGCCGTCGTCCTGGAGCGTGTCGACAGCACGGGTGGCCGGATCAAGCTCGCCGGCGAAGTCTGGTCCGCCCGCTCTCTCGACACCGGCCGTGCCTTCGAAGTAGGCCAGGAAGTGGATGTCGTGGACATCGAGGGAGCCACGGCGATCATCATGTGACCTCGCAGGATGCAACTGAACCGAACGCACCACGAGTTGTGCGACGGTCTGTCAGACTCGACCAGCAAGATCTTCAACAACCATAAGATCTTCCGAGAACGCCGAGGCAGAGAAGGGCACGGGGAGCACGATGGAACCGGTCATCATCGTCTTGATCATCCTGGTGGTGTTGGTCTTCATCGCCCTGATCAAGACGATCCAGGTCATCCCGCAGGCGAGCGCCGCGATTGTCGAGCGCTTCGGCCGCTACACGCGGACGCTCAACGCGGGACTCAACATCGTCGTCCCGTTCATAGACACCATCCGCAACCGCATCGACCTGCGTGAACAGGTCGTCCCCTTCCCGCCGCAGCCGGTGATCACCCAGGACAACCTGGTCGTCAACATCGACACGGTCATCTATTACCAGGTCACCGACGCCCGGGCGGCGACCTACGAGGTCGCCAGCTACATCCAGGCGATCGAGCAGCTCACCGTCACCACCCTCCGCAACATCATCGGCGGCATGGACCTGGAGCGGACCCTGACCTCCCGCGAGGAGATCAACGCGGCCCTGCGCGGCGTCCTCGACGAGGCCACCGGCAAGTGGGGCATCCGCGTCAACCGCGTGGAACTGAAGGCCATCGAGCCCCCGACCTCCATCCAGGACTCGATGGAGAAGCAGATGCGCGCCGACCGTGACAAGCGCGCCGCGATCCTCACCGCCGAAGGTACGCGCCAGGCCGCGATCCTCACGGCCGAGGGTGAGAAGCAGTCCCAGATCCTGCGCGCCGAGGGTGAGGCCAAGGCCGCCGCCCTCCGCGCCGAAGGCGAAGCCCAGGCCGTCCGCACGGTCTTCGAGGCGATCCACGCCGGAGACCCGGACCAGAAGCTCCTCTCCTACCAGTACCTCCAGATGCTCCCGAAGATCGCCGAGGGCGACGCCAACAAGCTCTGGATCGTCCCCAGCGAAATCGGCGACGCCCTCAAGGGCCTCTCCGGAGCGATGGGCAACTTCGGCAACTTCGGCGGCGGTTCGGGCGCAGGCAACGGCGGCTCGGAACGCCGGGAAACCCCGAAGATCGACTGACAGAGCCGTGAACACAAGGTTCCCCGCACCCACCCAGGGGCGCGGGGAACTGCGCGACAGGCCACGACGAACCGTCAGCCGCAACCCAACCGATCCCGGCAGACGACTAGGCGGCCTCTCCAGCCAGCCAATCCGGCAACGCCGAGAAGTCCTCGTGCCCCAGCGACAACAGCATCGCGTCCGCCGGAGTGGGCTCGAACGGCTCCCGCAGCAACGGCATCCCCGCCTCCGCCGGAGTCCGGTTCGCCTTGCGGTGGTTGTCCTCCGCGCAGGAGGCCACCGTGTTCAGCCAGGTGTCCTGACCACCCTGCGACCGCGGCACCACGTGGTCCACGGTCGTCGCCCGCCGCCCGCAGTACGCGCACCTGTGCCGGTCACGCACCAGAACACCCCGCCGCGACCACGGGGCTTGTCTTCGGAAGGGCACCCGCACATACCTGCACAACCTGATCACCCGGGGCGCCGGTATGTCGACCGCGGCTCCGCGCATGCGCAGTTCGGGGTGGGACTGCTCGACGACGGCCTTGTCCTGAAGCACCAGAACGACGGCTCGGTTCAACGTCACCGTCGACAGCGGCTCGAAGCTCGCGTTCAGTACCAGCGTGTCCCGCATGTCAGCCCACCTCCCATGTGCACCGTCCCACCCCCTGGCGGGCTTGGGCTTGGATCAACTCTGGCCGGGCACGCCGAGATGGACAACGCAATAAAAAAGTGCCCGCCTCTGATCAATTCCAAGACCAGAGGCGGGCAAACGCCCGATGAACGTCAGTCTTCGGCGGGCACCTCGTACTCACCGATCAACTGGGCCCGCGCGACGGTGTGGAACCGCAGGTTGAAGCCCACATAAGCAGGCGACGCATCGGCATCCGGCCCGAGCTTCTCCTGGTCCACGGCGTACACGGTGAAGACGTACCGGTGCGGCCCGTCCCCGGCCGGCGGAGCGGCCCCACCGAAGTCCTTCGACCCGTAGTCGTTCCGCGCCTGTACGGCACCCTCCGGCAGCCCCTCGAACTTGCCGCTGCCCGCACCGACCGGCAGCTCGGTCACCGAGGCCGGGATGTCGAACACGACCCAGTGCCAGAACCCGCTGCCCGTAGGCGCGTCGGGGTCGTAACAGGTCACGGCGAAGCTCTTGGTCTCCGGCGGGAAGCCCTCCCAGCGCAGCTGCGGAGAGGTGTTGCCGGCCGCGTAGACCTGAGCGTCCTTGAGCGTGCCGCCCTCCTGTACGTCCTCGCTCGTCACCGTGAACGACGGGACGGGCGGATGGAAGTCATGGGGGAGCGGACGCCGCTTGAGCTCGGTCACCTCGGTACCTCCTGATCGATTACCGGAATCAGCAGTTCCCGAGCCTAGAACCAGTTGCGCCTGCTGCCGACCTCGGACAGCCACTGGTTGAGGTAGGCGGCCCAGTCGGTGCTCTGGTAGTCGTGCAGCCCCACCTGGAAGGACCGGAACGTGTCACTGCCCTCGCTGAACAGCCCCGGCTTCTTGTCCATCTCCAGCACGACGTCCATCGCGTTGCCGTCCGCGACGAAGCTCAACTCGACCTGGTTGAGCCCGCGGTACTGCTGCGGCGGGAAGAACTCGATCTCCTGGTAGAACGGCAGCTGCTGCCGCGTCCCCCGGATGTGGCCGCGCTCCAGGTCCGCGTTCTTGAAGCGGAAGCCCAGCTGCATGAAGGCGTCCAGGATCGCCTTCTGCGCCGGCAGCGGGTGCACGTTGACGGGGTCCAGGTCACCGGAGTCCACGGCACGCGCGATCGCCAGCTCGGTCGTCACGCCGACGTTCATACCGCGCAGCGTCTGGCCGTCGATCATCGTGATCGGCGTCTCCCAGGGAATCTCCAGACCGAACGGCACCGCGTGTACCGCGTTCGCCTGAAGCGTGAAGGCACCGCCGAGCGAGACCTTCGTGAACTCGATGTCCTGCTTGTACTCCTGGTCGCCGCTCTCGACCTCGACCTTGGCCTGGAGCCCGACCGACAGCCCCTCGATCTCCTGGTCGACGGATCCACCCTGGATCCGCACCTCGCCCTGGACGACACCACCCGGGACGACGTTGACCTCGGTCAGCACCGTCTCCACCGAAGCCCCGCCGGCCCCCAGGCTCGCGAGCAGCTTCTTGAACGCCATGTCTCTCCTCTTAGAACGCGCGGATTCCTGATCCCTACAAACGCGATCCGGCCGTGGTCGGTTCCGCGCCCTCACCCTGGCAAGCGGACGAACCCTTGGCCACCCCTTGGCACACACCCGTCTGGACTACGCTCGTACGCCATGATCACGCCCCCGGACCGTACGCCACTGCCACGAGAGTTCTTCGACCGCCCCGTACTGGAAGTCGCCCCCGACCTCCTCGGCCGCACCCTCGTCCGTACGACCCCGGACGGCCCGATCGTGGTGCGCCTCACGGAGGTCGAGGCGTACGACGGTCCGAACGACCCCGGCTCCCACGCCTATCGCGGCCGCACGGCCCGCAACGACGTGATGTTCGGTCCGCCCGGGCATGTGTACGTCTACTTCACCTACGGCATGTGGTTCTGCATGAACCTGGTGTGCGGACCGGAAGGCCGGGCGAGCGCCGTCCTGCTCCGCGCCGGCGAGGTCCTCGAAGGCGCCGAGCTGGCACGCAAACGTCGACTCTCGGCCCGAAATGACAAGGAACTGGCCAAAGGGCCGGCCCGTCTGGCCACGGCCCTCGGCGTGGACCGGGCCCTGGACGGTACGGACGCCTGCGACCCGGGCGAGACCCCGCTGAGGGTGCTCACCGGCACTCCGGTCGCCTCCGACCAGGTACTCAACGGTCCGCGAACCGGAGTGGCCGGCGACGGAGGCGTCCACCCCTGGCGGTTCTGGGTCGCCAACGACCCGACAGTGAGCCCCTATCGCGCGCATGCCCCGAGGCGGCGCTCAAGTTGACTCGCTCTTGGAAGGTGCGTAACGTGGCCCGAGCCGCTTGACCCGGTTACGGCGATCGCCAGCAGCCGAGAGCGGCCAAACCACTACCTACGACATCCCCTCAGCGGGGGCGATTTCGGCGTGCCCGCACGCCCGAATTCGAACTCGCGGAACTCGATTATGAGTTGCCGAGGGAATCGGCTAACGTAGTGAATGTCGAAAGGCCCCGCCGACAGGGAATCAGGCCCGAAAGGATCTGATAGAGTCGGAAACGCAAGACCGAAGGGAAACTGCCCGGAGGAAAGCCCGAGAGGGTGAGTACAAAGGAAGCGTCCGTTCCTTGAGAACTCAACAGCGTGCCAAAAATCAACGCCAGATATGTTGATACCCCGTCTCCAGCATCTGCTGGGACGAGGTTCCTTTGAAATAAACACAGCGAGGACGCTGTGAACGACCGCCTTATTCCGGTGGTTGTTCCGCTCTCGTGTGTGTGCACCCGATTACGGGTAAACATTCACGGAGAGTTTGATCCTGGCTCAGGACGAACGCTGGCGGCGTGCTTAACACATGCAAGTCGAACGATGAACCACTTCGGTGGGGATTAGTGGCGAACGGGTGAGTAACACGTGGGCAATCTGCCCTTCACTCTGGGACAAGCCCTGGAAACGGGGTCTAATACCGGATACCACTCGCACGGGCATCTGTGCGGGTTGAAAGCTCCGGCGGTGAAGGATGAGCCCGCGGCCTATCAGCTTGTTGGTGAGGTAATGGCTCACCAAGGCGACGACGGGTAGCCGGCCTGAGAGGGCGACCGGCCACACTGGGACTGAGACACGGCCCAGACTCCTACGGGAGGCAGCAGTGGGGAATATTGCACAATGGGCGAAAGCCTGATGCAGCGACGCCGCGTGAGGGATGACGGCCTTCGGGTTGTAAACCTCTTTCAGCAGGGAAGAAGCGAAAGTGACGGTACCTGCAGAAGAAGCGCCGGCTAACTACGTGCCAGCAGCCGCGGTAATACGTAGGGCGCAAGCGTTGTCCGGAATTATTGGGCGTAAAGAGCTCGTAGGCGGCTTGTCACGTCGGGTGTGAAAGCCCGGGGCTTAACCCCGGGTCTGCATTCGATACGGGCTAGCTAGAGTGTGGTAGGGGAGATCGGAATTCCTGGTGTAGCGGTGAAATGCGCAGATATCAGGAGGAACACCGGTGGCGAAGGCGGATCTCTGGGCCATTACTGACGCTGAGGAGCGAAAGCGTGGGGAGCGAACAGGATTAGATACCCTGGTAGTCCACGCCGTAAACGGTGGGAACTAGGTGTTGGCGACATTCCACGTCGTCGGTGCCGCAGCTAACGCATTAAGTTCCCCGCCTGGGGAGTACGGCCGCAAGGCTAAAACTCAAAGGAATTGACGGGGGCCCGCACAAGCAGCGGAGCATGTGGCTTAATTCGACGCAACGCGAAGAACCTTACCAAGGCTTGACATACACCGGAAAGCATCAGAGATGGTGCCCCCCTTGTGGTCGGTGTACAGGTGGTGCATGGCTGTCGTCAGCTCGTGTCGTGAGATGTTGGGTTAAGTCCCGCAACGAGCGCAACCCTTGTCCTGTGTTGCCAGCATGCCCTTCGGGGTGATGGGGACTCACAGGAGACCGCCGGGGTCAACTCGGAGGAAGGTGGGGACGACGTCAAGTCATCATGCCCCTTATGTCTTGGGCTGCACACGTGCTACAATGGCAGGTACAATGAGCTGCGATACCGTGAGGTGGAGCGAATCTCAAAAAGCCTGTCTCAGTTCGGATTGGGGTCTGCAACTCGACCCCATGAAGTCGGAGTTGCTAGTAATCGCAGATCAGCATTGCTGCGGTGAATACGTTCCCGGGCCTTGTACACACCGCCCGTCACGTCACGAAAGTCGGTAACACCCGAAGCCGGTGGCCCAACCCCCTTGTGGGGAGGGAGCTGTCGAAGGTGGGACTGGCGATTGGGACGAAGTCGTAACAAGGTAGCCGTACCGGAAGGTGCGGCTGGATCACCTCCTTTCTAAGGAGCATCTAGGCCGCCAAGCTTGCTTGGTGGTCCAGGGCCATTACGCAGGCAAACGTTCTGCGGTGGTTGCTCATGGGTGGAACGTTGATTATTCGGCACTTTCAGTCATCTCGGGCTGCCAGTACTGCTCTTCGGAGCGTGGAAAGCTGATCACGAGTGGCGAGGGTGTCGGGCACGCTGTTGGGTGTCTGAGGGAATGAACCCCCTCTGATACCGGCCCCGGTGAAGCATCGCGTAAGTGGTGTGTGACGGGTGGCTGGTCGTTGTTTGAGAACTGCACAGTGGACGCGAGCATCTGTGGCCAAGTTTTTAAGGGCGCACGGTGGATGCCTTGGCACCAGGAACCGATGAAGGACGTGGGAGGCCACGATAGTCCCCGGGGAGTCGTCAACCAGGCTTTGATCCGGGGGTTTCCGAATGGGGAAACCCGGCAGTCGTCATGGGCTGTCACCCATACCTGAACACATAGGGTATGTGGAGGGAACGCGGGGAAGTGAAACATCTCAGTACCCGCAGGAAGAGAAAACAACCGTGATTCCGGGAGTAGTGGCGAGCGAAACCGGATGAGGCCAAACCGTATGCGTGTGAGACCCGGCAGGGGTTGCGCATGCGGGGTTGTGGGATCTCTCTTTCACAGTCTGCCGGCTGTGAGACGAGTCAGAAACCGTTGATGTAGGCGAAGGACATGCGAAAGGTCCGGCGTAGAGGGTAAGACCCCCGTAGTCGAAACATCAGCGGCTCGTTTGAGAGACACCCAAGTAGCACGGGGCCCGAGAAATCCCGTGTGAATCTGGCGGGACCACCCGCTAAGCCTAAATATTCCCTGGTGACCGATAGCGGATAGTACCGTGAGGGAATGGTGAAAAGTACCGCGGGAGCGGAGTGAAATAGTACCTGAAACCGTGTGCCTACAAGCCGTGGGAGCGTCGCGCATTGAGTTTACTCAATGCGTCGTGACTGCGTGCCTTTTGAAGAATGAGCCTGCGAGTTTGCGGTGTGTTGCGAGGTTAACCCGGGTGGGGTAGCCGTAGCGAAAGCGAGTCCTAATAGGGCGTTTGAGTAGCACGCTCAAGACCCGAAGCGGAGTGATCTAGCCATGGGCAGGTTGAAGCGGAGGTAAGACTTCGTGGAGGACCGAACCCACCAGGGTTGAAAACCTGGGGGATGACCTGTGGTTAGGGGTGAAAGGCCAATCAAACTCCGTGATAGCTGGTTCTCCCCGAAATGCATTTAGGTGCAGCGTCGTGTGTTTCTTGCCGGAGGTAGAGCACTGGATAGGCGATGGGCCCTACCGGGTTACTGACCTTAGCCAAACTCCGAATGCCGGTAAGTGAGAGCGCGGCAGTGAGACTGTGGGGGATAAGCTCCATGGTCGAGAGGGAAACAGCCCAGAGCATCGACTAAGGCCCCTAAGCGTACGCTAAGTGGGAAAGGATGTGGAGTCGCAGAGACAACCAGGAGGTTGGCTTAGAAGCAGCCACCCTTGAAAGAGTGCGTAATAGCTCACTGGTCTAGTGATTCCGCGCCGACAATGTAGCGGGGCTCAAGCGTACCGCCGAAGTCGTGTCATTGCAGCATGAGGGCCAACGCCCGCTGTGATGGGTAGGGGAGCGTCGTGTGCCGGGTGAAGCTGCAGCGGAAGCTAGTGGTGGACGGTTCACGAGTGAGAATGCAGGCATGAGTAGCGATACACACGTGGGAAACGTGTGCGCCGATTGACTAAGGGTTCCTGGGTCAAGCTGATCTGCCCAGGGTAAGTCGGGACCTAAGGCGAGGCCGACAGGCGTAGTCGATGGATAACCGGTTGATATTCCGGTACCCGCTGTGAAGCGTCAAACATCGAACCAGGCGATGCTAAGTCCGTGAAGCCGTTCCGGACCCTTCGGGGAAAGGAAAGTGGTGGAGCCGGCGAACCAGACTTGTAGTAGGTGAGTGATGGGGTGACGCAGGAAGGTAGTCCAGCCCGGGCGGTGGTTGTCCCGGGGTAAGGGTGTAGGCCGTGTGATAGGTAAATCCGTCGCACATAAGGCTGAGACCTGATGCCGAGCCGATTGTGGTGAAGTGGATGATCCTATGCTGTCGAGAAAAGCCTCTAGCGAGTTTCATGGCGGCCCGTACCCTAAACCGACTCAGGTGGTCAGGTAGAGAATACCGAGGCGTTCGGGTGAACTATGGTTAAGGAACTCGGCAAAATGCCCCCGTAACTTCGGGAGAAGGGGGGCCATCACTGGTGAGAGGACTTGCTCCTCGAGCTGGGGGTGGCCGCAGAGACCAGCGAGAAGCGACTGTTTACTAAAAACACAGGTCCGTGCGAAGCCGTAAGGCGATGTATACGGACTGACGCCTGCCCGGTGCTGGAACGTTAAGGGGACCGGTTAGTCACATTTCGGTGTGGCGAAGCTGAGAACTTAAGCGCCAGTAAACGGCGGTGGTAACTATAACCATCCTAAGGTAGCGAAATTCCTTGTCGGGTAAGTTCCGACCTGCACGAATGGCGTAACGACTTCTCGACTGTCTCAACCATAGGCCCGGTGAAATTGCACTACGAGTAAAGATGCTCGTTTCGCGCAGCAGGACGGAAAGACCCCGGGACCTTTACTACAGTTTGATATTGGTGTTCGGTTCGGCTTGTGTAGGATAGCTGGGAGACTGTGAAGCTTGGACGCCAGTTCAGGTGGAGTCGTCGTTGAAATACCAGTCTGGTCGTGCTGGATGTCTAACCTGGGTCCGTGATCCGGATCAGGGACAGTGTCTGATGGGTAGTTTAACTGGGGCGGTTGCCTCCTAAAGAGTAACGGAGGCGCCCAAAGGTTCCCTCAGCCTGGTTGGTAATCAGGTGTTGAGTGTAAGTGCACAAGGGAGCTTGACTGTGAGACCGACGGGTCGAGCAGGGACGAAAGTCGGGACTAGTGATCCGGCGGTGGCTTGTGGAAGCGCCGTCGCTCAACGGATAAAAGGTACCCCGGGGATAACAGGCTGATCTTCCCCAAGAGTCCATATCGACGGGATGGTTTGGCACCTCGATGTCGGCTCGTCGCATCCTGGGGCTGGAGTCGGTCCCAAGGGTTGGGCTGTTCGCCCATTAAAGCGGTACGCGAGCTGGGTTTAGAACGTCGTGAGACAGTTCGGTCCCTATCCGCTGTGCGCGTAGGAGTCTTGAGAAGGGCTGTCCCTAGTACGAGAGGACCGGGACGGACGAACCTCTGGTGTGCCAGTTGTCCTGCCAAGGGCATGGCTGGTTGGCTACGTTCGGGAGGGATAACCGCTGAAAGCATCTAAGCGGGAAGCCTGCTTCGAGATGAGGACTCCCACCCCCTTGAGGGGTTAAGGCTCCCAGTAGACGACTGGGTTGATAGGCCGGATCTGGAAGCCCAGTAATGGGTGGAGGTGACCGGTACTAATAGGCCGAGGGCTTGTCCTCAGTTGCTCGCGTCCACTGTGTTAGTTCTGAGACAACGAACAGTTGTCGGTTAGAGCTTGAACCACACAACAGAAAAGTGTGCTTGTTCGCTCGAAACCATTAGGGTTTCGGTGGTCATAGCGTGAGGGAAACGCCCGGTTACATTCCGAACCCGGAAGCTAAGCCTTACAGCGCCGATGGTACTGCAGGGGGGACCCTGTGGGAGAGTAGGACACCGCCGAACAATATTTGGAGGACCCCTGGTCCCAGCGTTCAGCTGGGACCAGGGGTCCTTTTGTTTTTAGAATGCTTGCAGTACCGAAGACAGGAGTCACCATGTCCACCAACTCTCCCGACGACCGACCGGAGCGCGACCAGCAACGACGGGACAGTGGTGACCGCGGCGATCGAGGCTACCGGGGGGACCGCGGCGGCTTCCGCCGCGACAACGACCGCGGTGGGAACGACCGTGGCGGCAATCGCGGTGGTGGTTACGTCCGCCGCGACGACCGTCGTGACGACAACCGCAGTGGTGGTGGTGATCGTGGTGGCTTCCGCCGTGACGATCGCGGTGGTGACAACCGTGGTGGGGACCGTGGGGCTCGTCCTCCGTTCCGTCGCGACGACCGGCCGGCTGGGCCTCGCCGGGACGACCGTGACCGTGGTTTCCGGCGTGACGATGACCGGCCTGCGTTCCGTCGTGACGACCGCGGCGAGCGTGGGGACCGCGGCGAGCGTGTAGAGCGCCGTGACGATCGTGGTGGTTTCCGCCGGGACGACAACCGGGGCAGCGGCTACGCCCCGCGCCGCGACGACCGACGTGATGACCGACGCAGCGACGACCGCAGCGACCGCGGCGGCTTCCGCCGGGACGACAACCGGGGCAGCGGCTACGCCCCGCGCCGTGACGACCGTCGCGATGACCGACGCAGCGACGACCGCGGCGACCGCGGCGGCTTCCGCCGCGATGACAACCGCAGTGGTGGTGATCGTGGTGGCTTCCGGCGAGACGATCGCGGTGGTGACAACCGTGGTGGGGACCGTGGGGCTCGTCCTCCGTTCCGTCGCGACGACCGGCCGGCTGGGCCTCGCCGGGACGACCGTGACCGTGGTTTCCGGCGTGACGATGACCGGCCTGCGTTCCGTCGTGACGACCGCGGCGAGCGTGGGGACCGCGGCGAGCGTGTAGAGCGCCGTGACGATCGTGGTGGTTTCCGCCGGGACGACAACCGGGGCAGCGGCTACGCCCCGCGCCGCGACGACCGACGTGATGACCGACGCAGCGACGACCGCAGCGACCGCGGCGGCTTCCGCCGGGACAACGACCGCCGCAGCGACGACCGTAGTGGCTTCCGTCGTGACGACAACCGCAGTGGTGGTGGCGATCGCGGTGGCTTCCGCCGCGACGACCGTGGTGACAGCCGTGGCGGGGACCGCGGTGGCTTCCGCCGTGACGACCGTGGTGACAGCCGTGGCGGGGACCGCGGTGGCTTCCGCCGTGACGACCGTGGTGGAAGCAGTGGGCCCCGTCGGGACGACCGCGGCGGACGGCCCGGTGGCTTCCGTGGGCGGGACGACCGGCGCGGTGGCGACGACCGGCGTGGCGGTGGCAGCCGTTTCCGCGACGAGCGGGACCGCGATCGTGAGCCGATCAAGCGGCTGCCGATCCCCGAGGACGTCACAGGCGAGGAGATCGACAAGGACGTACGGCAGGAGCTGCAGAGCCTGCCGAAGGGGCTCGCGGAGGATGTCGCCAAGAACCTGGTGATGGTCGCCCGGCTCATCGACGAGGACCCCGAGGGCGCCTACGGCTACTCCAAGGTGGCCCTGCGGCTGGCGTCGCGTGTCGCCGCCGTACGCGAGGCGGCCGGGTTCGCGGCGTACGCCAACCAGAAGTACAGCGAGGCGCTCGCCGAGTTCCGGGCCGCGCGGCGGATGACCGGGCACGTGGAGCTGTGGCCCGTCATGGCCGACTGCGAGCGGGGGCTCGGGCGGCCGGAGAAGGCGCTGGACATGGCCGGGGCGCCCGAGGTGCACAAGCTCGACAAGGCCGGCCAGGTGGAGATGCGGCTCGTCGCCGCCGGTGCCCGGCGTGACATGGGACAGCTGGACGCGGCCATCGTGACGCTGCAGAGCCCCGAGCTGGCCTCCAACTCGGTGCAGCCGTGGACCGCGCGACTGCGGTACGCGTACGCCGACGCGCTGCTCGCGGCCGGCCGGGAGGACGAGGCGCGCGAGTGGTTCGCCAAGGCCATCGAGTCCGACAAGGACGGCAGCACGGACGCCTCCGACCGGCTCGCCGAGCTGGACGGGGTCGAGTTCGTCGACGCCTTCGCCGAGGACGAGCTCGAGGATGAGGACGAGGCTGAGACCGAGGACGCGGGTGTCACCGAGGCCGCTGAGAAGGTCGTAGAGGACGAGGAAGTCGAGGAAGTCGAGGAAGTCGACGAGGGTGACCTCAAGGACTGACCTACGCGTCGATGAGCGATGAACAAGGGGCGGGATCCCGGGATCCCGCCCCTTTGTGCGTCATACGTCCAGTGCGCGCAGGACCAGGCCCGACGCCGGTTTCGGGCCGAACGACGTCGACTTGCGGGGCATCGTGACGCCCTGGCGGGCGAGATCACGGACGACCTCCTCGCGGACCGGGTGCATCAGGACCGCCGTACCGCCGTCGCGTTCCGCCTTCTCGACCGTGGCGGCGGTGTCGTGGATGTAGGCGATGCGGGCGGGGTCGTCCTCGGGGATGTGCCAGACATGGGCGAGGAGCGTGGCGTGCAGGACCGTGGCGTCCAGGGTGCGCCAGGCGGTGGGGTGGTCCGCGGGGATCGTGCGGGACAGGAGGTCCGGGTCCGGGCGGTCCACCAGGTGGAAGGCGCCGTCGCCGGCGAGGAGGAAGGCGTTGCCCGCGCAGGCCGCGTCGGCGAGGGTGTCCAGGGCCTCGGCCAGGGGCACGTCGAGGCGTCGTACGCGGAAGAGGCCGTCGAGGAGCGCCAGGGACCGGGACACCGGGACCTCGTGCAGGAGACGGTGGATGGCCCGGACTCGGAGGGGGTAGCGGGCCGTGTCGACGAGGAGGACCAGGCCGTGGTCCCAAGGGCTGGGGGAGGGGTGCTCCGCGCGGAGCCGGCGGTAGGTCGCCCAGCGGTGGTGGCCGTCGGCGATGAGGGCCTGGTACCGGGTCAGGTCGGACTGGATGCGGGCCACTTCGGCGGGGTCGGTGATCGACCACAGGCGGTGGCGGTAGCCGTCCTCGGTGGTGGTGGCGAGGAGGGGTGGCTGCTCGGCCGTGCGTTCGATCGCGGTCGTCGTGACGGACTCCGAGCCGTTGCCGCGGTAGGTGAGGAGCAGGGGCTCCAGGTTCGCGGAGGTGGCGCGCATGAGGGCCGCGCGGTCGGCGACGACGTGCGGCATGACGTCCTCGTGAGGCAGGACCACGCCCTCCGACGGTTCCGACAGGCGCAGGGTGCCGATGATTCCGCGCTGGAGCAGGCCGGCGCCGTCCTGTTGTTCGTAGACGTACAGGCCGGGCTCGGCGTCGGCGGCCAGGATGCCCTCGGAGAACCAGCCGCGCAGGGTGCGCGCCGCCTGTTCGTTGCGTTCGGCGGGTGTCCTCGCCTGCGGGAGGATCAGCCGGACGATGTTGTACGGGTCGTTGGACTGGAGCTGGTGCAGGCCGTCGGGGCGGACCACGACGTCGTACGGCGGTGATGTCACGGCGGCCAGGCTGCCGACCCGGTCGGGGTCGTAGCGCAGGCCTCGGAACGGGGTGAGTTCCAGGCCTCGGCGCGCTGTTGCTTCCGGGTGACCTGCTGAGTTCATCCCGGCATCGTACGGGTGTCAGTGCCATGGGGGATGATCGGGGGAAAGCCGTCGAACGAGGAGCGATGCGGAATGAGCCAGCGCGCAAGGACGAGGCCCGAGGGCAGTGGGCGGGCCCTGAGCGAGGCGTACGACACCGCGCTGCTCGACCTCGACGGGGTGGTGTACGCGGGCGGGAACGCGATCGCGCACGCCGTCGAGTCGCTCGCCACCGCGCGTGAGGGGGGTATGCACCTCGCCTACGTCACCAACAACGCGCTGCGCACGCCCGATGCCGTGGCCGAGCACCTCACCGAGCTGGGGATACCGACGGGGGCCGAGGACGTCATCACCTCCGCCCAGGCGGTGGCGCGGCTGATCAGCGAGCAGGTGCCGGCCGGGGCGCGGGTGCTCGTCATCGGTGGCGAGGGGCTGCGGGTGGCCCTGCGCGAGCGGGGACTCGAGCCCGTGGAGTCGGCGGAGGACGATCCGGCGGCTGTCGTGCAGGGCTTCGGCGGGCCGGACCTGCCCTGGGGGCGGTTCGCCGAGGCGAGTTATGCCGTCGCGCGCGGGGTGCCCTGGTTCGCGTCCAACACCGACCTGACGATTCCGAGCGGGCGCGGGATCGCGCCGGGCAACGGCGCGGCGGTGGAGGTCGTGCGGATCGCGACCGGTGCCGAGCCGCAGGTCGCGGGCAAGCCGTTGCCTCCCATGCACCGGGAGACGATCCTGCGGACCGGCGCTGAGCGGCCGTTGGTGGTCGGGGACCGGCTGGACACCGACATCGAGGGCGCGTTCAACGGCGAGGTGGACTCGCTGCTCGTGCTCACCGGCGTCACCGACGGCCCCCAGCTGCTGGCCGCGCCACCACAGCACCGGCCGACCTACGTGGACGCCGACCTGCGGGGCATGCTCACCGGGCAGCCCGAGGTCACCGAGGCGGGAGAGGGCTTCCGGTGCGGAGGCTGGACGGCGAAGGCCGGCCGGGAGCGGCTGGAACTCGACGGTGACGGCGAGGCGCTGGACGGGCTGCGGGCGCTGTGCGCGGCGGCCTGGACGGCGGCCGGTGAGGGTGTGTGCGAGCTGGACGCGGGGAAGGCGCTGGCCAGGCTGGGGCTGTGAGCACCGGTCGCGTGCGCGTCCCGGCGGGTTCGGGCCTCGGGATCGTGGCTCGTTGCCAGGGTAGGCTAACCTAACTGCGTGTTGGTCGACAGTCCTCCCGAACAGCGCGCGGAGACCGCCCCCGCGCCCCCAACCCGCCGGGCGATACGAGTCCTTGGGCTCCTGGTGTCCGTCGTGATCCTGGTGCTCGTCGCGGTGGCGAGCATCGCGGTCGGGGCGAAAGGGCTGTCCGTCGAACAGGTCTGGCACGGACTGTTCCAGGACACGGGGACCTACGGCGATGTCGTGGTGGCCGACCGGCTCTCGCGGACCGTCCTCGGGCTGCTCGCGGGCGCCGCGCTCGGCCTGTCCGGGGCGGTGCTCCAGGCGCTCACCCGCAATCCGCTGGCCGACCCCGGGCTGCTCGGCATCAACGCCGGCGCGTCCGCCGCGGTCGTCACCGCGATCACCTTCTTCGGCGTCACCTCGCTCAGCGGCTATGTGTGGTTCGCCTTTCTCGGCGCGGCCGCGGTCGGAGCCCTGGTCTGGTTCCTGGGCGGCAGCCGGGGTGCCACTCCGGTGCGGCTCGCGCTGGCCGGTACGGCGATCAGCGCGGCGCTGTACGGCTATCTCCAGGCCGTGATGATCACCGACGACCAGGCGCTCAACAAGATGCGCTTCTGGACGGTCGGTTCGCTGTCCTCGGCGAACAACTCGACCATCCTCCAGGTGCTGCCGTTCCTCGCGGCCGGCTCGCTCCTCGCCCTCGCGCTCGCCCGGCCGCTCAACGCGATGGAGATGGGCGACGACACCGCCAAGGCCCTGGGCGCGCACCTCAACCGCACCCGGGCGCTGGCCATGCTCTCCGCGACCGTGCTGTGCGGGGCCGCGACCGCCGCCTGCGGTCCGATCGTGTTCGTCGGCCTGATGGTGCCGCACATCGTGCGCTCCTTCACCGGCCCCGACCTGCGCTGGATCCTGCCGTACGCGACCATCCTGTCGCCCGTGCTGCTGCTGGGCTCCGACGTCGTCGGCCGGATCGTGGCCCGGCCCGCGGAGCTCCAGGTCGGCATCGTCACCGCGATCGTCGGCGGGCCGGTCTTCATCTTTCTCGTACGACGGCGGAGGACTGCGCAGCTGTGAGGACCAACCGTGCCGTCAGGACGCCCGGGGGGCTCTCCGTCCGACTGGACGTGCGGGCCACCGTCGTCGTCGCCCTGATCCTCCTCGCCGCGCTCACCGCGAGCGTCGTGCTGATCGGTACCGGCGACTTCCCGATCCCCGCAGGGGACGTGCTGAAGACGCTCTTCGGGCACGGCAACGCCGGGCAGGAGTTCATCGTCAACGAGCTGCGGCTGCCGCGGGTCCTCGTCGGGCTCCTGGTCGGTGCCTCGCTCGGGCTCGGGGGTGCCCTGTTCCAGGCCGTCTCCCGCAATCCGCTGGGCAGTCCCGACGTGCTCGGCCTCAGCCAGGGGGCCACGGCAGGGGCGCTCACGATGATCGTGCTGTTCTCCGGGAGCGCGAACCAGATCACCCTGGGCGCGCTGGTGGGCGGACTCGTGACCGGGCTCGCCATCTATCTGCTCGCCTGGAAGCAGGGGGTGCACGGGTACCGGCTGGTCCTGGTCGGCATCGGCGTCTCCGCGATCGTCACGGCGGTCAACGGCTATCTGCTGACCAGGTCCACGCTCACCGAGGCGGCCCAGGCGGTCGTCTGGATGACCGGCTCCCTCAGCGGCCGGGACTGGACGCAGGTCTGGCCGCTGCTGTGGCTGTGCGCCGTCCTCGTCCCGCTCGTCCTCGCCAACGCCCGCGGTCTCAGGATGATGGAGATGGGCGACGACATCTCGGGCGCGCTCGGGGTACGCGTCGAGCGCGTACGACTGCTGCTCCTGGTCGCCGCCGTCCTGCTCACGGCCGCCGCCACCGCGGCCGCCGGACCGGTCAGCTTCGTCGCGCTCACCGCGCCGCAGCTGGCCCGCCGCCTCACCCGCTCGCCCGGCCCCAACCTGCTGCCGTCCCTGTGCATGGGCGCCACCCTCCTGGTCACCGCCGACTGGGTCTCGCAGAAGGTCTTCGGCGCGGACCAGCTGCCCGTCGGCGTGGTCACCGGAGTCCTCGGCGGCGTCTACCTGCTGTGGCTCCTGGTCACCGAGCGCAGGGCGGGCCGGATATGAACACCCCAAGGAGCACAAGGAGCACCGTGAACCGCCTGTCCGCCGACACCGTCACCCTCGCCTACGACCAGCGGGTCATCGCCGAGCAGCTGTCGGTGGAGATACCCGACCGCTCCTTCACGGTGATCGTCGGCCCCAACGCGTGCGGCAAGTCCACGCTTCTGCGGGCCCTCTCGCGGATGCTCAAGCCCAGTCAGGGCAAGGTGCTGCTGGACGGGCAGACCATCCAGTCGATGCCGGCGAAGAAGGTCGCCCGCACCCTCGGCCTGCTCCCGCAGTCGTCGATCGCGCCCGACGGGATCACCGTCGCCGACCTGGTCGGCCGCGGCCGCTACCCCCACCAGGGCATCCTGCGCCAGTGGTCCACCGAGGACGAGCGGGTCGTCCAGGAGTCCATGCGGCAGACCGGGGTCGTGGAACTGGCCGAGCGGTACGTCGACGAGCTGTCCGGCGGTCAGCGGCAGCGGGTGTGGATCGCGATGGCCCTCGCCCAGCAGACCCCGCTGCTGCTCCTGGACGAGCCCACGACCTACCTCGACATCCAGCACCAGATCGACGTCCTGGACCTGTGTGCCGAGCTGCACGAGGAGCAGGGCCGCACCCTGGTCGCCGTGCTGCACGACCTCAACCACGCGGCCCGGTACGCCACGCATCTCATCGCGCTGAAGAGCGGGAAGATCATCGCCGAGGGCGCCCCGAACGACATCGTCACGGCCGAGCTGGTCGAGGAGGTCTTCGGGCTGCGCTGCCAGGTGATCGACGACCCGGAGACGGGGACTCCGCTGGTGGTGCCGGCCGCGCGCAAGGCACGCGTGCGCGTGGAAGCCGTAGAAAAGGCGTAATAGCCTACAGAAGCTTCCTGAGCTGGAGCAGATCGCGCAGGCCCGCCTCCAGCTTCACCCGGCCCGAGCCCCAGGCCTTGGCGAAGTTCAGCTCGCCGTTCACCAGCGCCACCAGGTCGTCGCCCGCCATGGTCAGCCTGATCTGGGCCTTCTCCTTCGGAGGGCCCTGGATCGTGTCCCGCACCACGATCCGGCCGCCTGCCATCCGGCCGACGAAGGTGACGTCGAGATCGGTGATACGGCAGCTCACCGAGCGGTCCATGGAGGCCGCCGTGGCGACATCCCCCTCGGCGTTGCCCATGTTGTCGGAGAGCTTCTCGAGTGCGGCGCGGCACTCCTCGATCGTGGCCATCGCGATCGACGGTACCCCAGCGGTTCGAGGTAGCGTCTGGGCATGAGCGACGCTGTTCCAGAGCCTTCACAAGAGGTCGCGGTCGACCCCGAGCACGACCCCGCCGCCCCCGCGCCTCTGAACGTGCCCCGCACCCCCACCGGCGACGCCGAGGTGGACGCCCGGCTGGAGCGGCTCGGCGACGCCGACCACCTCGCCACGGACGGACACATGGAGGTGTACGAGGATGTACACCGGGGGCTGCGCGACGCGCTCACCGCGCTCGACGCCCGCCCGGGACCTCCGGCGCCCTCACCCTCGTACGACCAGAGGGCGCCTTCACCCTCGTATGGCACTAGGAGCTGAACCGAACGTGGCAGGAGTCGCACGCCGTCGGCTGGACGCGGAGCTGGTCCGGCGGAAGCTCGCGCGTTCGCGTGAGCACGCCAGCCAGCTGATCGCGGCCGGCCGGGTCACCGTCGGCAAGACCGTCGCGACCAAGCCCGCCACCCAGGTGGAGACGGCGGCCGCGATCGTGGTGCAGAGCGACGACGGCGATCCCGACTACGTGTCGCGAGGCGGGCACAAGCTCGCGGGCGCCCTTCAGGTGTTCGTGCCGCAGGGGCTGGCCGTCGAGGGGCGGCGGGCGCTGGACGCCGGCGCCTCCACCGGCGGCTTCACCGATGTGCTGCTGCGGGCGGGGGTCGCGCACGTGGTCGCCGTCGACGTCGGCTACGGCCAACTCGCGTGGTCTCTCCAGAGCGATGAACGCGTCACCGTCAAGGACCGTACGAACGTACGCGAGTTGACGCTCGAAGCGATCGATGGGGAACCAGTGGATCTTGTCGTGGGGGATCTGTCCTTCATCCCGCTCGGACTGGTACTGCCCGCCCTGGTGCGGTGCGTGAAGCCGGACGCCGATCTGGTGATGATGGTGAAGCCGCAGTTCGAGGTGGGGAAGGAACGGCTGGGCAGCGGGGGAGTCGTACGGAGCACGCAGCTGCGGGCGGAGGCCGTGCGGGCAGTGGCCGAGAAGGCGGGGGAACTCGGGCTCGGGGTGAAGGGTGTCACGGCCAGCCCGTTGCCCGGGCCCTCGGGCAATGTCGAATACTTTCTGTGGCTGCGTGCCGGGGCGCCCGCCCTGGACCCGGCCGATGTCGACCGTGCAGTGGCGGAGGGGCCCCGTTGAGCCAGAACCGAGCTCGTACTGTTTTCCTGCTCGCCCACACCGGGCGGCCGGCGGCCATCCGCAGCGCCGAGCTCGTGGTGAAGGGGTTGCTGCGCTCCGACATCGGCGTGCGCGTCCTGGAGTACGAGGCCGCCGACCTGCCGCTGCCGCCCGAGGTGGAGCTCGTCAAGGAGGCGACTCCGCAGTGCCTCGAAGGGTGCGAGCTGCTGATCGTGCTCGGCGGTGACGGGACGCTGCTGCGCGGCGCCGAGTTCGCCCGCGCGTCCGGGGTGCCGATGCTGGGCGTCAACCTCGGCAGTGTCGGATTCCTCGCGGAGGCCGAGCGGGACGACCTCGACAAGGTCGTGGACCGGGTGGTGACCAAGGCGTACGAGGTCGAGGAGCGGATGACCGTCGACGTCGTCGTTCACCGGAACGGTGACATCGTCCACACCGACTGGGCGCTCAACGAGGCCGCCGTGCAGAAGGCCGGTGCGGAGAAGCTGCTCGAGGTCGTGCTGGAGATCGACGGGCGGCCGGTGACGGGCTTCGGGTGTGACGGGATCGTGCTGTCCACGCCCACCGGGTCCACGGCGTACGCCTTCTCGGCGGGCGGGCCCGTGGTCTGGCCCGAGGTCGAGGCGCTGCTGATGGTGCCGATCTCGGCGCACGCGCTGTTCGCGAAGCCGTTGGTGACCTCGCCGAACTCTGTGCTGGCGGTGGAGTTGCTGCCGCACATTCCGCCGGGTGTGCTGTGGTGTGACGGGCGGCGGACGTTCGAGCTGCCGCCGGGGGCGCGGGTGGAGGTTCGGCGGGGGGCTGTGCCGGTGCGGTTGGCTCGGTTGCATCATGCGTCGTTCACGGATCGGCTGGTGGCGAAGTTCGCGTTGCCCGTTTCCGGGTGGCGGGGGGCGCCGCACTAGCCATCCGTGGGGGCCGGTTGCGGAGCGTGCGCGGGTGACGGTGGTTCGTGGTTGCTCGCGCAGTTCCCCGCGCCCCCGAAGGCCTGACACTCGCCCGAGTGACAAGGGCACCTCGCACTCGCCCGCCCCGACCTCGTAAGGTCTTCACCGTGCTGGAAGAGATGCGGATACGGTCGCTCGGAGTCATCGATGACGCCGTTGTCGAGCTGTCGCCCGGGTTCACCGCTGTCACGGGTGAGACGGGCGCGGGCAAGACCATGGTGGTCACCAGCCTGGGGCTGCTGCTCGGTGGGCGGGCTGACGCGGCGCTCGTGCGGATCGGGGCCGAGAAGGCGGTCGTGGAGGGGCGCATCACCGTGTCCCCGGGCGACTCCGTCGTCGTACGGGCCGAGGAGGCCGGGGCGGAGCTCGACGACGGGGCACTGTTGATCAGCCGTACCGTTTCCGCCGAAGGGCGGTCCCGGGCGCATCTGGGCGGGCGGTCGGTGCCCGTGGGGGTGCTCGCCGAGCTCGCCGACGAACTGGTCGCCGTCCACGGGCAGACCGATCAGCAGGGGCTGCTCAAGCTGAACCGGCAGCGGCAGGCGCTCGACCGGTACGCGGGGGACGCCGTCGCCGTGCCGCTGACCAAGTACACCGAGGCCTACCGGCGGCTGCGGGCCGTCTCCGTCGAACTGGACGAGATCGTCACGCGCGCGCGTGAGCGGGCCCAGGAAGCCGACATGCTGCGGTACGGCCTCGACGAGATCGCCGGCGTGGAGCCACGGGCCGGCGAGGACGTCGAGCTGGCCGAGGAGGCGGAGCGTCTTGGCCATGCCGAGGCGCTGTCGTCCGCGGCCACGGCCGCTCATGCCGCCCTTGCCGGGAACCCCGAGGACCCCGAGGGGATCGACGCCGCGACGCTCGTGGCGGGCGCTCAGCGGGCTCTGGAGGCCGTGCGGTCGTACGACCCCGCCCTGGCCGCGCTCGCCGACCGGATCGGGGAGATCGGGATCCTGCTGGGCGATGTGGCCGGGGAGCTCGCGGGATACGCCGACGACCTGGACGCCGATCCGCTGCGCCTTTCGGCCGTCGAGGAGCGGCGGGCCGCGCTCACCGCGCTGACCCGGAAGTACGGCGAGGACGTGGCCGCCGTGATCACATGGGCCGAGCAGAGTGCCGCTCGCCTCACCGAACTGGACGGCGACGACGAGCGGATCGACGAGCTGACCGCCGAGCGGGACGCGCTCAGGGCCGAACTGGGCGGGCTGGCGCAGGCGCTGACAGATGCGCGCACCGAGGCCGCGGAGAGGTTTGCGGCGGCGGTGACGGCAGAGCTGGCCTCGCTGGCGATGCCCCACGCGCGCGTGTCCTTCGCCATCCGGCAGACCGAGGACCCGGACGGCGTGGAGGTCGGCGGGCGTGCGGTCGCCTACGGGCCCGCCGGCGTGGACGAGGTCGAGCTGCTGCTCGCCCCGCATCCGGGCGCGCCGCCACGGCCCATCGCCAAGGGCGCGTCCGGCGGCGAGCTCTCGCGCGTGATGCTGGCCGTCGAGGTCGTGTTCGCCGGGACGGACCCGGTGCCGACGTACCTCTTCGACGAGGTGGACGCCGGTGTCGGCGGCAAGGCGGCGGTCGAGATCGGGCGGCGCCTCGCGCGGCTCGCGAAGACCGCGCAGGTCGTGGTGGTGACCCACCTGCCCCAGGTCGCGGCCTTCGCGGACCGGCAGTTGCTGGTCGAGAAGACCAACGACGGGTCCGTCACGCGCTCCGGTGTGAAGGTGCTGGAGGGTGAGGACCGGGTGCGCGAGCTGTCCCGGATGCTCGCCGGACAGGAGGACTCGGAGACGGCCCGGGCACACGCGGAGGAGTTGCTGGCCACCGCCCGGGCCGACGCGTGAGGGGTACGTCCCTCGGACTCAGCGCCGCCCTGACGCGCGCCGGCATGGCCGCCCTGCGCGCCAATGCGCCGGGCGGCCGGGAGCGGTGGGAGCGGAAGAACTACGCCGGGCGGACGGTCGAGTTGTACGCCGGGCCCGCGGCCGCCCTGGCGGTGGCCCTGGGCGCGGGACGGGTACGGCCCGCCGCGGGAGTGGCCGTCGCTGTCGCCGGGCTCTGCGGGGCGTACGACGACCTAGCCGGGGACCATCGGCGGGGGTTCCGGGCCCATCTGGGCGCGCTGCGGGACGGTGAGGTCACCAGCGGGGCCGTCAAGTTGTTCGGGATCTCGGCGGCCGGGCTGGTCGCGGGCGCGCTGATGAAGGAGCGGGTCGTCGACAAGGCGCTCGCGGGCGTGGTGATCGCCGGGGCCGCGCATTTCGTCAACCTCGTGGACGTACGGCCCGGTCGGGCGGCCGGTGCGGTGGTCGCACTGGGGGCGCCGGAGATGGCGCGGTCGGAGCTGGCCGCGGTGGCCGTGGGCGCGGCGCTCGCCGTGCTGCCGGACGACCTCTCCGAGCGCGTGATGATCGGGGACGTGGGGGCGCATGCTCTGGGGGCTGCGCTGGGAGCCGCTGTCGTCGCAGGAAACGGGAGGGCGGGGCTTCTCGTGCACGCGGCCGCAGTCGTCGCCGCAGCCGTCGGTGGGGATCAGGTGAGTCGTGTGGCGGCTGCGGACCGGTGGCGCTTCTCGCGCAGGTCGGAAGAGGGGTCACGTCACTCTTGTGAGTGACCCGACGCGCCGCACACGCTCTTCTCCCGTTCTCCGCATGCACGGAACACCCGTACGTCCTGGCATCCTTGGCGGAGAACCCATCACGCGTAGGAAGCGCGCGGTACACCCCTCCGCTCGATACCTTCTGTACGTTTCCTCGTGACCGCCCGACCCGAACCAGGAGCCCGGCCACGTGACCCCCGTGAGCAGCCACTCACCGCACGGCCAGTCGCCGCTGCGCACCGTGCAGGTGCTGGGCGGAGGCAATGCCGGCAGCAGCGCGCATGTGCGCTCCCTGACCTCGGGGCTCGTCGCGCGGGGCGTGCGGGTCACGGTGTGCGCCCCCGCCGAGGCGGATCGCTCCTACGACTTCTCCGGGGCCGGTGCCGAACACGTGCACGTGCCGCGCAGCAGCGACCCGACCTCCGTGGCCGTGCTGCGGGCGGCCTGCGCGGACGCCGATCTGGTGCACGCTCACGGGCTGCACGCCTCGTTCCGCGCCGTGCTCGCGCTCAGCGGGCGACGGACCCCGCTCGTGGTCACCTGGCACGACCGGGCGTACGCCGAGGGAGCGCGGGCCCATTTCGTGCGCCTTCTGGAACGCCGGGTCGTGAAGGCGGCTTCCGTGGTGCTGGGGTCCACCTCGGTGCTCGTGGACCGGGCGCGCAGGACCGGCGCCCGGGACGCGCGGCTCGCCGCCGTCGCCCTGCCCGGGCCGCGCGGAGGCGTCGAGCCGGAGGATCCCGACCGGCTGCGGCCCAAGGTACGGGCCGAACTCGGTGCCATCGGGCGGCCGTTGCTGGTGGCGGTCGGCGCCCTGGAGCGGCACAAGGGCTACGAGACGCTGCTGGACGCCACCCGCGCGTGGCGCCTTCTCGACCCCGTGCCCCTGGTCGTCGTCGCGGGGGAGGGGCCGTTGCGGGCGGTCCTGCAGGGCCGTATCGAGGACGAAGGGCTGCCGGTTCGGCTCCTCGGGCGGCGCGACGACATCTCCGAACTGCTCACCGCCGCCGATCTCGCGCTCCTGCCCAGCCGTTGGGAGGCGCGCTCGGTGCTCGCCCAGGAGGCCTTGCACGCGCGTGTGCCGCTCGTCGCGACCGAGGTCGGCGGCATCCCCGAACTCGTCGGCGACGCGGCCGAACTCGTCCCGTACGGCGACCCGGAGGCGCTCGGCGAGGCCGTCGTACGGCTGCTCGGTGATCCCGAGCGCCGGGAGCTGCTGAAGGAGCGAGGGGTTCGGCAGGCGGCGACCTGGCCGACCGAGGACGAGACCGTGGCGCAAGTGCTCAGTGTCTACGACGAGTTGACCCAGCCCCTGCCGCTCATGTGAAAGCCCGCCCGAACCTGGCTAGGGCACGTGCCGGCGTGCCCGCAGCGCCAGGCTCAACGCCAGTACCGTCTGCGGGTCGTCGAGGTCCGTGCCCAGCAACTCGCCGATGCGGGCCAGGCGGTTGTAGAGGGTCTGCCGGTTGAGGTGGAGCTCGCGGGCCGTCTCCGCCTTGCGGCCCGCGTGCGCCAGATAGGTCTGCAGGGTCGGCAGCAGGGGCGGCTTGGAGCGGTCGTCGTGGGCGCGCAGCGGGCCGATGGCACGGTCCACGAAGGCCGCGAGGTCGGGGTGGTCGCGCAGCCGCCACAGCAGCAGGTCGATGTCGAGGCGGCGGGCGTCGTACCAGGGGCGGTCCGACAGGCCCTGCGCCGCCGTCGCCGTCTCGGCCGCGTGCCGCAGACTCGCCGAGGCCGCCGCCCAGCCGCCGGCGACTCCGACGACCACGACCGGCGGCTGGGCGCCCGGGCGTTGCATCCCGGCCCGCTCCACGCCCGCCCGCAGCGCCGCCGCGACCCGGTCCGCGACCGCCGACCGCTCCGACTCCGAGCGCAGGCCGAGCAGGACCAGCACCCGGCCCTCGACGGGTCGTACGCCCAGCAGGACCGGCACGCCGACCGAGGCCAGCTCCTCGGAGACCGCCCGGGCCAGCACCGCCCAGCCGCCGCCCGGCGCGAGAGCGTCGCCGAGCCGCATCACCACCGGCAGCAGCGGCCCGCTGCCCGGCTTGAAGCCCAGCACGCGCGCCTGTGCCGGCGCGTCCTCAGGGGTGATGCGGCCCTCGGCGAGGTCGGTCAGGAAGTCGCCGCGGCCGCGGGCCGCCAGCTCCTCCTCCTGGCGGGCCTGCATCAGGACGACGGCCAGGATGCCCGCCGCGCGTTCCGCCGCCATGCGGTGCACGGGGGCCAGCGGGGCCCGTACCGGAAGCAGGACCAGCCGCGCCCGAACCGAACCCGCACCGGGCCCGCCCCCGGGCACGTCCACGAGAGCCGAGCCGGACGGCGGGGTGTCCTTGTGCTGGCCCCGCAGCCCCTCCCAGACCTGCAGCGGGTCAGCGCCCTCGGGGCCCTCCCCGGCCGCGTACAGGAGCTGTCCGTCCGTCGTCTCCAGGAAGACCGGGTTGCCGCTGAAGTCGGCCAGGATGCCGAGGACCTGCGGGATGCCGCCGCCGCCCAGCAGGGCCTCGGTGCAGCGGCGGTGCACCTCCTCGGCCCGCTGGAGCAGCGCGTAGTGGCCGTTGACGATCTCGGTGTGGATCTCCTCGGTGACCGCCACGAAGGGCACCTCGCGGTGCAGTTGGACGAGCGGCAGGCCGGTCGCGCGGGCCGTGTCGACGAGGGCCGCGGGCAGCCGGGTGAAACGCGGGCCGAGCTCGACGACCAGGGCGGCGATCCCGCGCTCGGCCAGGGTGCGCACGAACGCGCGCTGTTCGGCCGGACGGGTGCCGAGCCCGTAGCCGGTGGTCAGCAGCAGCTCCCCGCCCTTCAGCAGGGAAGCGATGTTCGGCACCTCGCCCGCGTGCACCCAGCGCACGGTCCGGTTCAGCCGGTCCGCGCCCGCGAGGATCTCCGGGAGCCCGCTGCGCAGACCGGGCAGCTCCAGCGCGCGCCGCACGGTGATCCCGGCGCCCTGGGTGTCGAAACCGCTGTTCGTGCCGCTGTCCATGAGCCGGACGCTACCCGAGGCGTGCGCCGTGGCGCGGCGGGGTAGCGGCCGCGCATGGACTTCAGTGTGGTGGCCGTGGCACGGGAGGACGACAGTCCGGTCGAGGAGCCGCTCAGGGTGGCGGTGACCGCCGACCGGCTCGGGTACCGGGAGGTGTGGGCGGGGGAGGGCCCGACGTGGGACTCCTTCGTCCTCGCCACCGCGATCGGACGGGCCACCGAGCGGGTCGCGCTGACCGCGGGTCCGGTCCCGGTGAACGTGCGCGACCCGTACACCACGGCCCGCGGCGCCGCCTCGGTCGCGGCCCTCGTCGGCCGCCCGGTCGGGGTGGCCCTGGGCACCTCCAGCAAGCGCGTGGTCGAGGGGGTGCACGACCGGCCCCGGGCACGGCCCGCCGCCGTACTGGAGGAGCAGGCGGCAGCCGTACGACGGTTTCTGCACGCTTCTCCTGGCGAACCGGTCGTGCCCGGCAGCCCCTTCCACCGCCCGGCGGGCCCCTCACCGTCGCCGCTTTCGGGCCGCGGGCGATCGCCACGGCCGCCGCGCACGCCGACCGCATGCTGCTGGACGTGGTCTCCCCGGAGCAGGTGCGGTCGCTCCGCGCGGAGCTGGACGCGGCGGCCCGGAAGGCGGGCCGTACGCGGCCCGCGCTCGCCGCCTGGCTGCCCGCGGCCGTCGACCCCGACCCGCGCTCGCTCGCGCAGGTGCTGGGAAGCATCGCCGGATATCTGACCGTGCCGGGCTACAGCGAGGTCTTCGCCCAGGCGGGGTTCGGGGACGCGGTGGAGCTCGCCGCGAGCGGGGCGGACCGGGAGACCCTGGTGCGCGCCCTGCCCGCGGCGGCCGCGGGCACGGTCGGACTGGTCGGCGACCCGGACGCCGTACGGGCGCGGATCGACGCCTATACGGAGGCCGGGCTCGACGAGATCGCCCTGGTACCGGCCACGGCGGGGGACCCGGGCGGCGAACGCACGCTGACGGCCCTCGGGCCGGCCTGAGCCGAAGAGGTCCGGGTCACCGCACCGTGAGGATCAGCCCCCGTACGCCCCCGACGCCGTCAGACGCAGGGCCGTGTCGATGAGCGGGACGTGGCTGAAGGCCTGCGGGAAGTTGCCGACCTGGCGCTTGAGCCGCGGGTCCCACTCCTCGGCGAGCAGACCGAGGTCGTTGCGCAGGGAGAGCAGCTTCTCGAAGAGCTTGCGGGCCTCGTCCACGCGGCCGATCATCGCGAGGTCGTCCGCCATCCAGAACGAGCAGGCCAGGAAGGCCCCTTCGTCGCCGGGGAGGCCGTCGACGTTCTCGTCGCCGCTGGTGGTCGGGTAGCGCAGGATGAAGCCGTCCGACGTGGACAGCTCGCGCTGGATCGCCTCGATGGTGCCGATGACCCGCTTGTCGTCCGGCGGCAGGAAGCCCATCTGCGGGATCAGCAGCAGGGAGGCGTCCAGCTCCTTCGAGCCGTACGACTGCGTGAAGGTGTTGCGTTCCTTGTCGTAGCCCTTCTCGCACACGTCCCGGTGGATGTCGTCGCGCAGTTCGCGCCACTTCTCCAGCGGGCCGTCCGCGTCTCCGGACTCGATCAGCTTGATGGTGCGGTCCACGGCGACCCAGGCCATCACCTTGGAGTGCACGAAGTGGCGGCGCGGGCCGCGCACCTCCCAGATGCCCTCGTCCGGCTCGTCCCAGTGCTGCTCCAGGTAGCGGATCAGCTTGAGCTGGAGCAGGGAGGCGTAGTCGTTGCGGGACAGGCCCGTCATGTGGGCCAGGTGCAGGGCCTCGGTGACCTCGCCGTACACGTCGAGCTGGAGCTGGTGCGCGGCGCCGTTGCCGACCCGGACGGGTCCCGAGTTCTCGTATCCCGGCAGCCAGTCCAGCTCGGCCTCGCCCAGTTCCCGCTCGCCCGCGATGCCGTACATGATCTGCAGGTTCTCGGGGTCGCCGGCGACGGCCCGCAGGAGCCACTCGCGCCAGGCGCGGGCCTCCTCGCGGTAGCCGGTGCGCAGCAGCGAGGACAGGGTGATGGCCGCGTCGCGCAGCCAGGTGTAGCGGTAGTCCCAGTTGCGCACGCCGCCGATGTCCTCGGGCAGGGAGGTCGTGGGGGCGGCGACGATGCCGCCGGTGGGGGCGTACGTCAGCGCCTTGAGGGTGATCAGGGAGCGGATCACCGCCTCGCGGTACGGGCCGTGGTACGTACAGTGCTCGACCCACTCGCGCCAGAAGTCCTCGGTCGCCTCCAGCGACTGCTCGGGCTCCGGCAGCGGGGGCGGCTGCTTGTGCGAGGGCTCCCAGGAGATGGTGAACGCGATCCGGTCACCCGGGGCGACCGTGAAGTCCGAGTACGTCGTCAGCGCCTTGCCGTACGTCTCACAGTCGGTGTCGAACCAGACCGAGTCCGGGCCCGCCACGGCGACCGTGCGCCCCTCGTGCTTGTGGACCCACGGGACGACACGGCCGTACGAGAAACGCATCCTCAGGGCCGAACGCATGGGCACCCGGCCCGAGACGCCCTCCACGATCCGGATCAGTTGCGGGGCACCGTCACGCGGGGGCATGAAATCGGTCACCCGGACCGTGCCGCGTGAGGTGTCCCACTCGGATTCCAGGATCAGGGAGTCGCCGCGGTAGGTACGCCGGGCCGCGGTGGGGGGCTCGGCGTCCGCCGCGTGCGCGGGGCCGAGCCGCCAGAAGCCGTGTTCCTCGGTGCCCAGCAGGCCGGCGAAGATGGCATGCGAGTCGAAGCGGGGCAGGCACAGCCAGTCCACCGTGCCGTCCCGGCAGACCAGGGCTGCGGTCTGCATGTCTCCGATGAGTGCGTAGTCTTCGATGCGCCCGGCCACGTGCAACTCCAGTCGAACGGCCACGTCACCCCCTGAAGGAAAGGGGGCTGTCGCTTGGTGCGGTCAAGGGGGTCGTTGTAATGCGTCGTTGAGCGGTGAAGCAAAACAGTCCTGCTGCTGTGAGGCAAAACGACAACTGTTGCTCAACGAACTGACGAGCTCTCGTTGTTCCGGCACTTACGGGTGGGGGTGGTCCCGAGTTTCCGGCCGGGCTCGGCAGTGAGTGTCCGAGCAGGATACGACGCACGTAGATGATCTGTGTGCCGCTCCGGGCAACGCGGCTGGGCCGAACGGGTGAGCAACGGGTGAGAAGCGGGTGTGTTCGTGCGGGTCCGTGTCCGCGTGTGTGCGGAGCGTGGCCGGAAGCCATCTCCCCGAGGCGCTGATACCCTGGTAGCCCGTGGACCGGTGGGCGTCTGACCCCCGAACCGCACCTCCAGATCGCGACCACGGGAGCCCCCTCTTGGCCATGACCGCTGCTTTTCGAAACAGCACAGCCACGACGACCAAGCACATCTTCGTCACTGGGGGTGTCGCCTCCTCGCTCGGCAAGGGACTGACGGCCTCCAGCCTCGGCATGCTGCTCAAGGCGCGGGGCCTGCGCGTCGTGATGCAGAAGCTCGACCCGTACCTCAACGTCGACCCGGGCACGATGAACCCCTTCCAGCACGGTGAGGTGTTCGTCACCAACGACGGCGCCGAGACCGACCTGGACATCGGCCACTACGAGCGCTTCCTCGACCGTGACCTCGACGGTTCCGCCAACGTCACCACCGGCCAGGTCTACAACACGGTGATCGCCAAGGAACGGCGCGGTGAGTACCTGGGCGACACCGTGCAGGTCATCCCGCACATCACCAACGAGATCAAGCACCGCATCCGGCGCATGGCGACCGACGAGGTCGATGTCGTCATCACCGAGGTCGGCGGCACGGTCGGCGACATCGAGTCGCTGCCGTTCCTGGAGACGGTCCGCCAGGTCCGTCACGAGGTCGGCCGTGACAACGTCTTCGTCGTCCACATTTCCCTCCTGCCGTACATCGGCCCGTCGGGAGAGCTGAAGACGAAGCCGACCCAGCACTCGGTTGCGGCCCTCAGGAACATCGGTATCCAGCCGGACGCGATCGTGCTGCGGTCCGACCGTGAGGTTCCGACCGCCATCAAGCGCAAGATCTCGCTGATGTGCGACGTCGACGAGGCCGCCGTGGTCGCGTGCCCCGACGCCCGCTCGATCTACGACATCCCCAAGACCGTGCACAGCGAGGGCCTGGACGCCTATGTCGTCCGCAAGCTGGACCTGCCGTTCCGGGACGTGGACTGGACGACCTGGGACGACCTGCTCGACCGCGTCCACAACCCCGACCACGAGATCACCCTCGCCCTGGTGGGCAAGTACATCGACCTGCCCGACGCCTACCTCTCGGTCACCGAGGCGCTGCGCGCGGGCGGTTTCGCCAACAAGGCCCGCGTCAAGATCAAGTGGGTCACCTCCGACGACTGCAAGACCCCGGCCGGGGCCAAGGCGCAGCTCGAGGACGTCGACGGCATCTGCATCCCGGGCGGCTTCGGCGACCGCGGTGTGCTCGGCAAGGTCGGCGCGATCAAGTACGCCCGCGAGAACAGGATCCCGCTGCTCGGCCTCTGCCTCGGCCTGCAGTGCATCGTGATCGAGGCCGCGCGCAACCTCGCCGACATCCCGGACGCCAACTCCACCGAGTTCGACTCGGCCACCGGTCACCCGGTCATCTCCACCATGGCCGAGCAGCTCGACATCGTCGCCGGTGAGGGCGACATGGGCGGCACCATGCGGCTCGGCATGTACCCGGCCAAGCTCGCCGAGGGCTCCATCGTCCGTGAGGTGTACGACGGCAAGGAGTACGTCGAGGAGCGGCACCGTCACCGTTACGAGGTGAACAACGCCTACCGTGCCGAGCTCGAAAAGAAGGCGGGCATCCTGTTTTCCGGCACCTCGCCGGACGGCAAGCTCGTCGAGTACGTCGAATACCCGCGCGAGGTCCACCCGTACCTGGTCGCCACGCAGGCCCACCCCGAGCTGCGCTCGCGTCCGACCAGGCCGCACCCGCTGTTCGCCGGCCTGGTGAAGGCGGCGGTGGAGCGGCAGAGTTCCAAGTAGCACGACAGTTGTACGGTGGCCGGGGCGCACGCATTCAAAAGCGGGTGCCCCGGCTTCTTTTTATGCACGTGGGGAAGGACAGGGCATGACGATCAAGGACGCTCCCGAGGAGTGGGAGATCCGGGCGACGAAGACCCCCTTCGTGGGCAACAAGACCTCCGTGCGCACGGACGAGGTGGTCATGCCCGACGGGTCGGTGGTCGGCCGCGACTACCAGGTCCACCCGGGTTCCGTGGCGGTCCTCGCTCTCGACGACGAGGACCGGGTCCTGCTCATCCGGCAGTACCGGCACCCCGTACGGCAGAAGCTGTGGGAGATCCCGGCGGGACTGCTGGACGTGCCCGGTGAGAATCCGCTGCACGCGGCCCAGCGCGAGCTGTACGAGGAGGCGCACGTCAAGGCGGAGGACTGGCGGGTGCTGACGGATGTCTACACCTCGCCGGGGGGCTGTGACGAGGCGATCCGGATCTTCCTGGCGCGGGGGCTGTCCGAGGCCGACGGGGAGCGCTTCGAGGTCGAGCACGAGGAGATCGACCTGGAGTACGCGCGCGTGCCGGTTTCTGAGCTGGTGCGGGGAGTACTGGCGGGGGAGCTGCACAACAACTGCCTGGTGGTGGGGGTTCTGTCCTTGGTCGCGGCACGGGCCTCCGGTGAGTTGGACGGGTTGAGGCCGGCTGAGGCGGAGTGGCCGGCACGGCCGTTTGAGGCTTGAGTTTCTGCGGGGTTCGCCGTTCGGGGTGCGGTTCGTGGCGGGGTGCACGCCCGTCGTGGCTGGTCGCGCAGTTCCCCGCGCCCCTAGGTGTGCCGCAGAACCGTAGTTCCTATGATCCGTTGATCCGATCGGGGGACTCTCCGGTCCTCGCCGGTCGCGCTCTGCCAGGAACGTTGCACAGGGTGAACTAGGCTCTGAAAAGCCCGAACCGGGGTCACCGGCGGGCTTTGCGCGTGCGGTGGGACGGGAGTGTGGCCCGTGACGGATCAGGCGGTGGACGCAGGCGGCGTACGGTTGTCCGGCGAGGACCGATTCCTGGGTCGGACGCGGGAGTTGAAGGAGTTGCGCGCCGACATCGAGCGGGCGGGACTCGACACGCTCTCCGGCAGAAAGGCACCCCGCGCGCGCGTGCTGCTCATCGCGGGGCGCCCCGGGTCCGGCCGCACCGCACTCGCCGAGGAACTCGTCCGGGTGGTCGCTGACCGTTACGACGACGGGGTGCTGCGCGCCCGGCTGAGCGAGCCCGACGGCACCCCCGTTCCGGTCGGGAACGCCGCCCGGGAACTGCTCACCGCGCTCGACGTACGGGCACCTGCCGGAGCCGCCGAGGACGACCTCACCGCGGTGCTGCGCGAAGCCCTCGCCGAGCGTCGCGCGTTGGTCCTGCTCGACGACGCGGTGGCCGCGGAACAGGTGGACGCCCTGCTTCCGGATACCCCGGAGTGCCTGGTCGTGGCCGTGTCGGGAGGTCCGCTGACCGGGATCGCGGACGTTCGTCCGTGCACGCTCGGCGGGCTCGACACCAAGTCCGCCCTGGAACTGCTGTCCCGGCACACCGGGTCGGTCCGGATCACCGTCGACCCCCGGGCCGCCGAGGGGCTCGTCGAGGAGTGCCAGGGCCACCCCGCCGCGCTGATGCTGGCCGGGGGCTGGCTCGCCGCCCGGCCCAAGGCCGCCGTCTCCGATCTGGCCAAGCAGCTGCATGCGGAGAGTGACGAGGGGAGCCCGCTCAGCCGGGTCTTCAAGCTCGTCTACGCGTCCCTGCCCGCCGCGGCCGCCCGGACCCTGCGCCTGCTCTCCCTCGCCCCGGCCGGCCTCCTCGACCCGCACACCGCCTCCGCGCTCGCCGGTTGCTCGGTGAGCGGCGCCCGCTCCACCCTGGACGACTTCGTCGGACTCGGTCTGCTGCACGCCGTGGACTCACCCCTGCCGCAGTACGAGGTCCCCGGCTGTCTGCACCCCCTGCTCAAGGCCCTCGCCGACACCCGGGACCGCCCGGCCGAGCTCCAGCTGGCCCGCGCCCGCATGCTGGAGCGGACCGTACGGCTGCTCCAGTCCTCCCGCGCGATCACCGAGACCGACAGTCCCGACGCCCGCGAGAAGCTTCAGGCCATGCCGGACTCGGTGCGCTTCCCGACGCCCCGAGCCGCCGAGGACTGGCTGCGCATCCGCAGGCCGGCCCTGCTCGCCGCGGCCCGTCTCGCGGTCGCCGACGGGGAGCTGGACACCCTGGCCCGGCGCCTGATGTCGCAGCTGGTGCGCACGATGGTGGCCCACTTCGGCATGAAGGCCGCCGCCCCCGATCTCTACGGCATCCACGGCCTCGTCCTGGACGTGGCCGAGCGGCGCTCTCTGCCCCGGGAGAAGGCCGCCGCCCTGCTGAACCTCGCCGACCTGGACGCCCAGACCGGTCGCACCCGGGAGGCACTGACGCGTTACCGGGCGGCCCTGGACGCCGGACGGGAGGCGAACGACCCGTACGCGACCTGCCGTGCGATGGAATCCGTAGGCGGCGCGCATCTGGAGCTCGGGGACTACGACCGGGCCGCCGACTGGTTCGGCCGGGCCCTCGCCCAGCGTCTGGCCCGGGACGAGCGCGAGGAGGCCGCCCGGCTGTACGGCCGCATCGCCGCCGCGCACACGTACGCGGGCCACTACGGCGAAGCGGTCAGGAACTGGCGGGCCGCGCTCGCCGGACACCGTAAGGAGGGCGATGTCGCGGCCCACGCACGGGCGTTGAGCGAACTCGCCCGGGTCCAGGAGTACGCCGGACACCCCGAGGAGTCGCTGCGCACCTGCCAGGAGGCCGTGGAGTGCGCGCGGCGCGCCGAGGACGTCCGGCTGCTGGCCGCGCTCCAGCTGCGGCTCGCGGACACGCTGGACCGCCTCGGCGATCCCGCGGCCGCTCAGCTGCACCGCGGCGCCGCCGAGCGGCTGCTGGGGCAGGAGCTTTCCCAGGAAGAACCGGCCTCTCAGCAGGCAGAGGATCCGAAACATGATGCTGATGCCTGCGAAATCCGTAGTACATCCGCTGAAGATTGATGCAATGAAAGGCTAGACAGCGGGAACACCTTCATTAGACTGGCTCTGCCGCACCTTCTCCTGCGGTGTCTCCTGGTGTGCTCACGCATGCCCGGGTATGTGTTGTATTGCCCCACACACTCTGAGCCAAGGACCGTGATCCACGTGAAGGTCGGCATCCCCCGCGAGGTCAAGAACAACGAGTTCCGGGTGGCCATCACCCCCGCCGGTGTGCACGAGCTGGTGCGCCACGGCCACCAGGTCGTCATCGAGCGCGGTGCCGGCGTCGGCTCCTCCATCCCGGACGAGGAGTACGTCGCCGAGGGCGCCCGGATCCTGGACACCGCCGACGAGGTGTGGGCCACCGCCGACCTGCTGCTGAAGGTCAAGGAGCCGGTCGCCGAGGAGTACCACCGCCTCCGCAAGGACCAGACGCTCTTCACCTACCTGCACCTGGCCGCCTCCAAGGAGTGCACCGACGCGCTCATCGAGTCCGGCACCACCGCGATCGCCTACGAGACCGTCGAGCTGCCCTCCCGCGCGCTCCCGCTGCTCGCCCCGATGTCCGAGGTCGCGGGCCGGCTCGCCCCGCAGGTCGGCGCCTACCACCTGATGCGCTCGGTCGGCGGCCGCGGTGTCCTGCCCGGCGGTGTCCCCGGCACCCAGCCCGCGCGGGCCGTCGTCATCGGCGGCGGTGTCTCCGGCTGGAACGCCACGCAGATCGCCGTCGGCATGGGCTTCCACGTCACGCTGCTCGACCGCGACATCAACAAGCTGCGCGAGGCCGACAAGGTCTTCGGCACCAAGGTCCGGGCGATCATGTCCAACGCCTTCGAGCTGGAGAAGGCCGTCCTGGACGCCGACCTCGTCATCGGCGCGGTGCTCATCCCGGGCGCCAAGGCCCCGAAGCTGGTCACCAACGAGCTCGTGGCCCGGATGAAGCCCGGAAGTGTCCTTGTCGACATCGCCATCGACCAGGGCGGCTGCTTCGAGGACTCCCGGCCGACCACCCACGCCGAGCCGACCTTCCAGATCCACGACTCGGTCTTCTACTGCGTCGCCAACATGCCCGGCGCGGTGCCCAACACCTCCACCTACGCGCTCACCAACGCCACGCTGCCCTACATCGTCGAACTCGCCGACCGGGGCTGGGTGGAGGCGCTGCGCCGCGATCCCGCGCTGGCGAAGGGCCTCAACACCCATGACGGCAAGGTCGTTTACCGGGAGGTCGCGGAGGCGCACGGCCTGGAGCACACCGAGCTCGAGACGCTGCTCGGCTGAGTCCGTGACCTGGGCTGATAGCTAAGTCACCTTTTCGTAAAGGCGATACGTCAACAAGGCGCGTCAACGAGGCACATGCGGCCGGACCTTGCCCCACAAGGTCCGGCCGGATGTGTGTATGGTCACTTTGCGACTCTCGGTCAACTCGCGTCGAACGTAACCCTTGAACCGATTCGTACACCGGCGAAACCTGCCGTGCGACTGCCGTACGCCCTTGACAGCGGGATGTTTCATTGCCGACACATCCTGCCGGGTCCGGCGGATTGTGTTGCTGTGAACACCCGACACGCCATAGAGTCGCCAACCGTCGGCACGGTGCCACGCTGACCTTGTCTAGAAGTTTCCTGGTCACCAAGGAGGTAAGACGACTTGTGAATGAGTCGACATTTTCTCCCGGGGGTGGTCAACCAGGAATGCCTGCCGGGGCCCAGAGCCCCGCAGGGTTCGAGGCTGTCGGCTCCGTCGCGGTGCGCACCTTCGCAGCCCACCAGAGTCCGCAGACCGTGCGGACAGCACACCACAGCATGGATGGCCATCACGTGAACGCCATGGCCGGCGACGGAAGTGGCGCGCCCCACAACCACTTCGCCGACTACGACGAACTGCCCGAGGGGCACTTCTACGACCCCGACGCCGAGTACGAGCCGGATCCGGAGTACGCGGCCACGCTCGCGCCCGACGCGGCCCGTCAGCGCCGTGAGCGCGTGGGCCCGACCGGACGCCCGCTGCCGTACTTCCCGATCCCGGGCCCGCTGACCGACCACGGCCCCGCGAAGATCATCGCGATGTGCAACCAGAAGGGCGGCGTGGGCAAGACGACGTCGACCATCAACCTGGGTGCCGCGCTCGCGGAGTACGGCCGGCGCGTGCTGCTCGTGGACTTCGACCCGCAGGGCGCGCTGTCGGTGGGTCTCGGTGTCAACCCGATGGAGCTCGACCTCACCGTCTACAACCTGCTCATGGAGCGGGGCATGGCGGCCGACGAGGTCCTGCTGAAGACCGCGGTCCCCAACATGGATCTGCTGCCGAGCAATATCGACTTGTCGGCGGCGGAGGTCCAGCTGGTCTCCGAGGTCGCCCGTGAGTCGACATTGCAGCGTGCCCTGAAGCCGCTCATGGCCGACTACGACTACATCGTGATCGACTGTCAGCCCTCGCTCGGCCTGCTCACGGTCAACGCCCTGACGGCCGCGCACAAGGTGATAGTGCCTCTGGAGTGCGAGTTCTTCGCCCTGCGCGGTGTCGCACTGCTGACGGAGACCATCGAGAAGGTCCAGGAGCGGCTCAACCCGGAGCTGGAGCTCGACGGGATCCTCGCCACGATGTACGACTCGCGCACGGTCCACAGCCGTGAGGTCCTGGCCCGTGTGGTCGAGGCGTTCGACGACCACGTCTACCACACGGTCATCGGGCGCACGGTGCGCTTCCCGGAGACCACGGTCGCCGGTGAGCCGATCACCACGTACGCCTCCAACTCCGTCGGCGCCGCCGCCTATCGCCAGCTCGCCAGGGAGGTGCTCGCCCGGTGTCACGCCGAGTGAGTCTGCCGGGGGCCGACGAACTGTTCCGTACGACAGGGGGGATGGCGCTCCAGGCGTCCACTCCCCGGCGGGGGGCCAACGGCGAGGCCCGGGTACCGGCTCCCGCGGGGGAGCCGGACGGGGCCGAGGACGCACCGCAGTCCGTGCCCGCACAGGGCGGGGACGGCGACGGGGCCGAGCATGTGGCGGCCGACGCCGAGTCCGCGGAGGCGGGCGAGTCCCGACTCCGGGCGGCCGCCGCGGAGCGCTCCGCGCGACGTCAGGAGGCGCAGGAAGGTTCTGCCCAGGCCTCCGGCGGTGCGCAGCCGCGCGGCAAGCGCGGCCGGTCGCCCGCCCGGCGGCCCAGTGGGCGCGAGCGGCACGACGAGAAGATCACCGTGTACGTGTCGGCCGAGGAGCTCATGGATCTGGAGCACGCCCGTCTTGTGCTCCGGGGCGAGCACGGGCTGGCGGTGGACCGCGGGCGGATCGTGCGCGAGGCGGTCGCCGTGGTGCTGGCGGATCTGGAGTCCCGCGGGGACGCGAGCATTCTCGTCCGTCGGCTGCGTGGGCGCTAGCGGTAGCCTGCGGGGGCTATGACCTCGAACGACGTTCCCCCCGGCGCCGGCGCAGCTGCCGGTCGTCGGCGTGTGCTGGGGCGGGGGCCGGGCGCTCCGCGGGTCGAGCCGGGTGCGGCTCCGGTCCCGGATGAAACCGGGATCGAGATTCCGGAGCGCGGGGCTGTGCCGGTGCGGGAGCCGGAGCCCGACGCCGAGCTGGAAGCTGGGGCTTTCCCCGGGGCTGAGGCCGTTGCGGTGCCGGAGGCGGATACCTGGCCGGAGTCCGAGGCTGTGTTGGAGCCTGGGGGCGTCCGGGCGCCTGGGGCTGTTCCTGGGGTCGAGGTCGGCCCTGTGTCTGAGGGCGTCCCTGGGGCTGGGGCTGTGCCGGAGGCGGATACCGAGCCGGAGCCTGCGGCCGAGTTGGAGCCCGTGGCCGTCCGTGGGTCCGAGAGCCTTCCTGGGGCTGAGACCGTCCCGGAGCCGGTCGCGAACACCGAAACTGTGCCGGGGCCGGGGCCGGGGCCGGGGCCGGTGCCGGGACCGCAGCCGGAATCCGAGGCTGTGCCTGGGGCTGAGGTCGGTCCTGTGGCCGGGGTTCAGGGGGAACCTGCGGCCGACGGTGTCTTCAAAGTCCGTCTTGCCAACTTCGAGGGCCCCTTCGACCTCCTCCTCCAGCTGATCTCCAAGCACAAACTGGACGTCACCGAGGTCGCGCTCTCCAAGGTCACCGACGAGTTCATGACGTACATCCGGGCCATGGGGCCGGACTGGGACCTGGACGAGACGACCGAGTTCCTCGTCGTCGCCGCCACCCTCCTCGACCTCAAGGCGGCTCGGCTGCTGCCCGCCGCCCAGGTGGAGGACGAGGCCGACCTGGCGCTCCTGGAGGCCCGGGACCTGCTCTTCGCGCGGCTGCTCCAGTACCGCGCGTACAAGCAGATCGCCGACATCTTCAACCGGCGCCTCGACGAGGAGGCCCGGCGCTACCCCCGTACCGTCGGACTCGAACCGCACCACGCCGACCTGCTGCCCGAGGTCGTCATCAGCATTGGGCCCGAGGGGTTCGCGAAGCTCGCCGTGAAGGCGATGCAGCCCAAGCCCAAGCCGCAGGTGTACGTCGACCACATCCACGCGCCCCTGGTGAGCGTCCAGGAGCAGGCCGGGATCGTGGTCGCCCGGCTCCGGGAACTCGGTGAGGCCAGCTTCCGCCTGCTGGTGGAGGACGCCGACGGCACCCTGACCGTCGTGGCGCGCTTCCTGGCGCTGCTGGAGCTGTACCGGGAGAAGGCCGTGGCGCTGGACCAGGAGACCGCGCTCGGGGAGCTGGTCGTGCGGTGGACCGGCGGTGCGGGGGAGGCCGAGCCGATGGTGACCGACGAGTTCGACCGACCGCCCGAGCCGCCCAAGGAGGACAAGGCGTGAGCGAGGAGACCACCGAAGCCCCGGCGGGACCGCCGGGCGTCGCCGACCTCGATCTGAAGCCGGCCCTGGAGGCCGTCCTGATGGTCGTGGACGAGCCCGCGACCGAGGAGCACCTGTCGAAGATCCTGGAGCGGCCGAAGCGGCAGATCACCAGGGCGCTGCGCGAGCTGGCGGGGGAGTACGCCGCTCAGGGGCGCGGTTTCGAGCTGCGGCACGTCGCGAACGGCTGGCGGTTCTACACCCGGGCCGCGTACGCCCCCGCCGTGGAGCGGTTCGTCCTGGACGGTCAGCAGGCCCGGCTCACCCAGGCGGCGCTGGAGACGCTGGCGGTGGTCGCCTACCGTCAGCCGGTCAGCCGCAGCCGGGTCTCCGCGGTGCGCGGAGTGAACTGTGACGGTGTGATGCGCACCCTTCTCCAGCGGGGCCTGGTGGCGGAGGCGGGCACGGAACCCGAAACAGGTGCGATCCTGTACGTGACGACGAACTACTTCCTGGAGCGGATGGGCCTGCGCGGTCTGGACGAGCTCCCGGAACTCGCGCCCTTCCTCCCGGAGGCGGAGGCGATCGAGGCCGAGACCCAGGAAGCCGTACCGTCGTTCGATCCGGACGCCCCGGATTCCGAGGACACAGACGACAACTAGACGGAAACTTGATGCGAAGCAGCAGCGGCAGGAACAGCAGCGGAAACAACGGCGGGAGCCGTGGTGGCAACAGCGGCGGCCGCGGCGGCAGCAGCGGTGGTCGCGGCGGGAGCACCGGTGGTCGCGGTAACTACCGCGGCGCCGGCAACGACCGCGACGACAAGCAGGGCGGCCGGCCGAAGAAGCCCCGCCCCGAGGAGCGCCGCTACGACGTGGGTCCCGGCGGCACCCACGAGGGGCCGAAGTCCGGGCGCGGTGCCTCCGCGCGCGGTGGCGCCAAGGGCGGCCCCAAGCAGGGCCAGGGAACCGGACGCGGCCGTTCGGTGCCGGCGACCTCCCGTGAGTACGAGGCGCGGGCCGAGGAGCGCAACCGGGAGCGGTACGCGGGCAAGAAGGACGTGAAGCCGCCGAAGACCTTCCCGGGCGCCGAGCAGGAGGGCGAGCGGCTGCAGAAGATCCTCGCCCGCGCGGGCTACGGCTCGCGGCGGTCCTGCGAGGAGCTCATCGAGCAGGCCCGGGTCGAGGTCAACGGCGAGATCGTGCTGGAGCAGGGCAAGCGGGTCGACCCGGAGCGGGACGAGGTCAAGGTCGACGGCCTGACGGTGGCGACGCAGTCGTACCAGTTCTTCTCGCTGAACAAGCCCGCCGGCGTGGTCTCGACGATGGAGGACAACGAGGGCCGGCAGTGCCTCGGCGACTACGTCACCAACCGTGAGACGCGGCTCTTCCACGTGGGGCGGCTCGACACCGAGACCGAGGGTGTGATCCTGCTCACCAACCACGGGGAGCTGGCCCACCGGCTGACCCATCCCAGGTACGGCGTGAAGAAGGTCTACCTCGCGCACATCGTGGGCCCGATCCCGCGGGACCTGGGCAAGCAGCTCAAGGACGGCATCCAGCTGGAGGACGGGTACGCGAAGGCGGACCACTTCCGGGTCGTCGAGCAGACCGGCAAGAACTACCTCGTCGAGGTCACCCTCCACGAGGGGCGCAAGCACATCGTCCGCCGGATGCTCGCCGAGGCGGGCTTCCCGGTCGACAAGCTGGTGCGGGTCGCCTTCGGGCCCATCACCCTGGGCGACCAGAAGTCGGGCTGGCTGCGGCGGCTGTCCAACACCGAGGTCGGCATGCTGATGAAGGAAGTCGACCTGTAGTCCCTCCACGCGTGTGTGCGGCCGGTTCCGGAATCCTCCGGGGCCGGCCGATGCGTTTTCGCCCTGCCCCTGGTCTGTATCCATGACGGAGGGAGTGGGGATGGAAGCCAGGAGCGGAAACCTTGGCGGGACGTGTTCGGCAGCGCTGGAGGGCCGCGTGCGGCCTTCGCGGCCTGTCGGGCTCCCCGGGGTCCAGGAGGTGCCTGTGAGGTCGCTGACGGGCGGCTGCAGCGGTCCGGCGGGGGCATGCCTGGTGACGGCAGGCTGGGCGGAGGTGCCGTCATGAGCGCGGGGGAGTTGCTGGAGCGCTCGCTCGCCTACGCGCTGGGCAGCGTGGCGGGGGCGCAGCGCGTGGGTCTCGGCACGGGCACACCGTGCCCCGAGTGGGATCTGGGGGAGCTGCTGGAGCATCTCGACGACTCGCTGGACGCGCTGTACGAAGGGCTGAGCGGGGCGCGGATCGGGCTGCTCCCGCACGCCGACCGGGTCTGCGGCTTCCGCACCCGCGCGTGTGCCGTGCTCGGCGCCTGGGCCGCCGGGCCGCCCGAGGAGGTGCTGGTGGGTGAACGCCCGCTGGACGTGCGGGTGATGGCCGCCGTCGGCGCCGTCGAGATCGCCGTGCACGGATGGGACGTGGCCCGGTCCTGTGGTCGGCCGCGGCCCGTTCCCGAGGGCCTCGCGGTCGAACTCCTGTCCGTCGCCCGGTGCGTGGTGGGGGAGGAGGACCGGGGTGTGCGGTTCGGCGCACCGGTCGCCGCACCGTCCGGCGCACCTGCCGGGACACGGCTCCTCGCCTTCCTCGGACGGCGCTCCTAGGGCCTTGTCGAACACCCCCGCCCCCTTTATAGTCGTGATGACTATTAGTCATGCTGACCATAAAGGGGGCGAGTGCGTGTGGACTACGACAAGTACGCCCACGAACCCTTCGCCGTCACCGTCGACCTCGCCGTCCTCACCGTCGCCGAAGGCGCCCTGCACGCGCTGCTCGTGGAGCGGGGCCAGGAGCCGTACGCCGGACACTGGGCGCTGCCCGGGGGGTTCGTGCACCCGGACGAGTCCGCCGAGACGGCGGCCCGGCGCGAACTCGCCGAGGAGACCGGCCTGTCGGACCTCTCCGGGCTGCATCTGGAGCAGTTGCGGACCTACAGCGAGCCCGACCGCGACCCCCGGATGCGGGTCGTCTCCGTCGCGTTCGCCGCACTGCTGCCCGACCCTCCCGAGCCGCACGGCGGCAGCGACGCGGCCGAGGCCCGCTGGGTGCCGTACGACAAGGCGGGACCGCTCGCCTTCGACCACGACCGCATCCTGGCCGACGCCCACGAACGCGTCGGCGCCAAGCTCGAGTACACCTGCCTCGCCACCGCCTTCTGCCCGCCCGAGTTCACTCTCGGCGAGCTCCAGCAGGTGTACGAGACCGTGTGGGGCACCGCCCTGGACCGGCCCAACTTCCGCCGCAAGGTGCTCACCACGCCCGGCTTCGTCGAGGCCGTCCCCGGCGCCGCGCGGCTGACCGGCGGCCGCGGCAAACCGGCGGCGCTCTACCGCGCGGGACCGGCCGCCACCCTGCGCCCCCCTCTCCTTCGACCGTCCCCGGAAGGACGCCCCGCATGACCATGATCGTGACCAAACGCGCCGCCACCGGCACCCTCGTCGGCCTCGCCCTCGGGGACGCCCTCGGCTTCCCGACCGAGTTCAACGACGTGCGGTCGATCCTCGTCAAGTGCGGGCCGTGGCGGGAGATGGAGCTGAGCACGCCGGCCGTCGTCAGCGACGACACACAGATGACGCTGGCGGTGGGCAGGGGGCTGCGTACAGCGATGGACCGGGGGGTTCTCGGGCCCAAGCGCCTGGAGCGGCCCCTACGGGAGGAGTTCGTCGACTGGTATCAGTCGCCGGAGAACAACCGAGCGCCGGGAAACACGTGTCTGCGGGCATGCCACCTGCTCAAGAATGAGCAACTGCCCTGGCAGGACGCCAGCCAGATCAACTCCAAGGGCTGCGGCGCCAACATGCGCGTCGCCCCCGTCGGACTCGTCCCCGGACTCAGCGACGAACAGCGCGCGGGCGCCGCCCAGTTGCAGGCCGCGCTCACCCATGGCCACCCGACGGGGCTCGCCGCCTCCGATCTCACCGCACGAGCCGTACGGCTGCTCGCACTGGGCACCGCGCCGGGCGAGCTGGTGGGGCTGCTGCGGTCGTACGCGTTGGTGAACCGGGGCCAGTACCACGAGCGTTGGCTCGGCGACCTGTGGACGCGGAGCCAGGACCCGACGTCCGGGCAGTTCATCGCGCGCGGCTGGGACGAGTGCCTGGCGGTCCTCGACCGGCTCGACGACGCCGTGCGCAACGCCTCGCCGGAGGAGGACCCGTGCCTGGCCACCGGAGCGGGCTGGATCGCCGAAGAGGCCCTGGCCACCGGGCTGTTGTGCTTCCTGCAGTTCCCGGAGGAGCCGCTGACGGCCCTGCGGCGGGCCGCGTGCAGCTCCGGCGACTCCGACTCGATCGCCTGTCTGACGGGCGCCTTCGCGGGCGCCCATCTGGGAGCGGAGGCGTGGCCGGTCGAGTGGGCCGACCGGATCGAGTACGGCAGTGAACTGGTGACGCTCGGGGCGCTCTGGGACTCCTGAGGCCTCAGCCGGTGCGCCGGGCAAGCCGGCGCGGGCTACTGCCGGAGTGCCAGATCGCGCTGGTACCAGGTGCCCGGCTTGCCGCCGAGCTCTGCCGGATCGGCCGGGCCGACCGCGACGAACCCGGCCTTGACCAGCACCTTCCGGGACGCGACGTTCTCGTGGGCGGTGGCCGCCCGCAGGGTGTGCAGCCCGTACCGCTTCGTCGCCAGCTCGCACAGTTCCAGAACGGTCGCGGTCGCCGTGCCGCGGCCGGCCACGTGCCGTGCGACCCGGTAGCCGAGTACGGCGGTGCCGTCCTCGAGGTCGTACAGATTGAACCGGCCCAGAATCGAGCCGTCCTCGGCGACCAGCACGTGGAAAACGCAGATGCCGGCCTCCTGCTCGGCCAGCAGGGCGCTGAACCGGTCGGCGAACCGGTCGAAGAAGTCGTCACCGCGGTCGGGGACCGAGGCGGCGAAGTACGCGCGGTTCGCCAGCTCGAAGGCCAGGACCGCCGGGGCGTGAGCAGCACGCAACAGCTTCAGCTCGGGCACCGCCCGACTCTAACCGGACGGTGCGCCGAGGCCGCTTTCGTAAAAGGCCCTAGGCGAGCTCGATCGAGTCCCCGCTGACCCTGATCTGCTTCTCGGGCAGCGGCCTGGTGGCCGGCGGGTTGGCCACCGAGCCGTCCGCGATGTGGAACTTGCTGCCGTGGCACGGGCAGTTGATGGTGCCGCCGGAGACACTGCTCACCTGGCAGCCCTGGTGGGTGCAGATGTCCGAGAAGGCCTTGAACTCGCCCTTCTTCGGCTGGGTGACGACGACCTTCTCCTCCTTGAAGATCTTCCCGCCGCCGACCGGGATCTCGCTCGTCTTCGCCAGTTCGGTGCCGGCCTGCACCGAACTGGACCCGGAGTCGCTGTTCTCGTTGCCGTACTCGCTGCAGCCGGCGGTCAGCGTGGCCGCGCCCGTCGCGAGAAGGATCGTGCGCCGCGTCGGGCTCTGTGTCATGTCGTGACTCCGAAGGTGCGGAAGAACCAGAGGGCGGAGGTCAGCCAGAGGATCGTGAGCGCGCTGAAGACGAGCCCGCCGACGATCGGCAGCAGCCACCCGGGAAGTCGCTCCGAGCGGAGCAGCAGCATCTTGGCACTGAACACACCGAAGAAGAAGCAACCCAGGAGGGAGTGCCACAGAACGCGTGATTCGTACGACTGGAAGCCCAGCGCGTACAGACAGTGCACCGCGACCGGGACCGCGACGAGGAACGCCACTCGGCCGGACCAGCGGTGCGCGGTGGCGGACCAGCTCGGGCCCGGCAGCTTGCCGTACACCATCAGTGCCGAGACGAGCTGTACGAGCGCGAAGAAGAACGCGACCGTCGCGAGCCATGACTTCACCGCGCCGGTGCTGCTGAAGCCGGCGAGGTTGAAGGCCGTCCCCGCCGGGTCGTGGACCTTGCCGTAGGCGCCCAGGGCGACCGCCACCGCGGCGGCGACCAGGGCCGGGATCAGATAGCGGGCCGCGCCGGGGCGGCGCTCGGGTTCGGGCGAGGGCCAGCTCTGGGTGGCCGCGTTCGGGTCGACGGTCATGATCGGCTCCCTCGGGAGGAGGTCAGGGGGTTACCGGGCGGGCCGTGAGCTGCTGTCCGTCGACCGTCACCGCACCGGTCTCGGGGTCGATCCTCGGTGCCGGGGAGGGCTTGCCGTCGCGCTTGAGGATGCCGACCTGTTCGCCGTCCGGCAGCACGATCCAGCCGCCTTCGATCCTCGCGCCGGCCACGGTGCTGTTCGCCCGGTAGAGCCCGGACGACTTCTTCGTCCTGCCGATGGTGAAGGCATGGTTCCCGCTGCCGACGTGGGCCGTGCCGCGGATCTCCTTGGTCCCCTTCACCTTGCCGTCCAGGCTCGCGCCGCCCTTTCCGGTGAGCCGCAGGCTGCCGTCGTCCTTGACGTCGCCCTGGAGCCACGACTCGATGTTGTGGCCGTCGCAGACGTACGCGATCGCCTTGTCGTCGCGCACGGTGATCGCCACCGCGGAGGAGTCGTCGTCGGTACGGCCCGTGTAGACGCCCGCGGGCACGGGGGTCCGGGCCGGGGACGGGCTGGGCGGCGTGGACGTCCGCGCCGGTGGGGTGCTGGGTGACGCCTTGGTGCTGGGTGACGGCTTCACGGACGCCGACGGCTTCTCGTACGACGACGTGGACTTCTCTCCCGTGGTGGCGTTGAGCGAGAGCATGAACAGGCCGACCAGCAATCCCGCGAGCAGGGTCAGCAACGGTCCGGAACGCTTCATGAAATGGGGCCTCCCCCGAGGCGAGTTTCCTGCCATCAGAGCGGACCCGGGGTCCCGCGTCCAGAGGCGCACGGGCGTGTTCGCACCCCTGGTAGCGGAACTGGGACATTCGGGTGACATCGGAACGGTCCGGGAGGCCGTCTCAGGAGGCGGGCGCCCCGCACCCGGCCCGCACCGGCTGACTAGGCTGGTTGTACAAAGAGCCGGGTTGTACATCAGCAAGGAGCAATGCCGTGGCGGTACGAGCGGTCCGGGGCGCCGTCCAACTCGAACAGGACGAGGCCGGCCACATGGACGAGCAGGTCGGGGCGCTGCTCACCGCCATCATGGAGCGGAACGAGCTGACCGCGGACGACCTGATCAGCATCTGGTTCACGGCCACGCCCGACCTGCACAGCGACTTCCCGGCGGCCGCGGCCCGCAAGCTCGGCATCGTCGACGTACCGTTGATCTGCGCGCAGGAACTGGACATCGAGGGCGCCATGCCCCGGGTCGTCCGGGTGCTCGCGCACATCGAGTCCGACCGGCCCCGCGCCGACATCGCACACGTCTACCTCGGCGCCGCGGCCGCCCTGCGCAAGGACATCGCCCAGTGAGGACCGCACTCGTCATCGGGACCGGGCTGATCGGGACGTCCGCCGCGCTGGCGCTCGCGGGGCGGGGCGTCACCGTCCACCTCGCCGACCACGACCCCGAGCAGGCCCGCACGGCCGCCGCGCTCGGCGCGGGCACGGACGAGGCGCCGGAGGGGCCGGTGGACCTCGCGATCGTCGCCGCGCCCCCCGCGCACGTGGCCGGAGTGCTGGCCGACGCGATGCGGCGGGGAGTGGCCCGCGGGTACATCGACGTGGCCAGCGTGAAGGGCGGGCCGCGGCGGGAGCTGGAGGGCTGGGGACTCGACCTCTCCTCGTACATCGGCACGCATCCGATGTCCGGGCGGGAGAAGTCCGGGCCGCTGGCCGCCTCCGGGGACCTCTTCGAGGGGCGGCCCTGGGTGCTGACCCCCACCCGGGACACCGACACCGAGGTGCTGAACCTCGCGCTGGAACTGGTCTCGCACTGTCGCGCGGTGCCGGTGGTCATGGACGCCGACGCCCACGACCGTGCCGTGGCGCTCGTCTCGCACATGCCCCATCTGGTCTCCAGCATGGTCGCCGCGCGGCTCGAGCACGCCGAGGAGGCCGCCGTACGGCTGTGCGGCCAGGGGATCCGGGACGTGACCCGGATCGCCGCGTCCGACCCCGGGATGTGGATCGACATCCTCTCCGCGAACCCGGGTCCGGTGGCCGATCTGCTCACCGATGTCGCCGGGGATCTCGAGGAGACGGTGCGGGCGCTGCGGGCGCTGCAGTCCGCGGACGAGGCGAAGCGGGGCGAGGGCACGGCCGGGATCGAGGGCATGCTGCGGCGGGGGAACGCCGGTCAGGTGCGGGTGCCAGGGAAGCACGGGTCGGCTCCTCGGATGTACGAGGTCGTGGCCGTACTCATCGACGACCAGCCGGGGCAGCTCGCCCGGATCTTCGCGGACGCCGGGCGGGCGGGGGTCAACATCGAGGATGTGCGGATCGAGCATGCGACGGGGCAGCAGGCCGGTCTGGTGCAGCTGATGGTGGAGCCGTCGGCCGCACCCGTGCTGGCGGCCTCGTTGCGGGAGCGGGGCTGGGCCATTCGGCAGTAGGGCAGGAGTCCGGACGAGGGCGTCCGGACGAGTGACGCGCACCCAGTAACCTGGTGCGGGGCACAGTCGCGCCCCCACACCACTCGCCAGACCGCACCCGAAAGGTGTCCCCCCGTGGAAAACGGCGCCGCCCAGCCCGTGATTGTCGCCATCGACGGCCCCTCCGGCACGGGCAAGTCGAGCACCTCGAAGGCTGTCGCCGCGCAGCTGGGGCTGAGCTACCTGGACACCGGGGCCCAGTACCGTGCGATCACCTGGTGGATGGTGACCAACGGGATCGACATCGACGACCCGACCGCCATCGCCGCCGTGGCGGGCAAGGCGGAGATCGTCTCCGGCACCGACCCGGAGAACCCGACGATCACGGTGGACGGGACGGACGTGGCCGGACCGATCCGGAGCCAGGAGGTCACCTCGAAGGTCAGCGCCGTGAGCGCCGTACCCGAGGTGCGGGCCCGGATCACCGAGCTGCAGCGGTCCCTGGCCACCTCCGCCGAGAAGGGGATCGTCGTCGAGGGCCGGGACATCGGTACGACCGTGCTGCCGGACGCCGACCTCAAGGTCTTCCTCACCGCCTCGCCGGAGGCCCGCGCCGCCCGCCGCAGCGGGGAGCTCAAGAGCACCGACATACAGGCCACCCGCGAGGCCCTGATCAAGCGGGACGCGGCCGACTCCAGCCGCAAGACCTCGCCGCTCGCCAAGGCGGACGACGCGGTCGAGGTGGACACCACCGAGCTCACCCTCGCGCAGGTCATCGAGTGCGTCGTCACCCTCGTCGAGGAGAAGCGGGCCGGGAAGTGAGCACGGACTCCTCCGGCAGGGCTGCTGCCGGTACGGCTCCTTCGGAGCGGGGCGCCGAGGTCGGGCGGCGGATCGGCGTCGGGCTGATGTACGGGCTGTGGAAGCCGCGCGTGCTCGGCGCCTGGCGGATGCCCGCGACCGGGCCCGCGATCCTCGCCGTCAACCACTCCCACATCATCGACGGCCCGATGGTCATGGGCGTGTCACCCCGGCCGACGCACTTCCTGATCAAGAAGGAGGCGTTCGTCGGGCCGCTGGATCCCTTCCTGACCGCCATCGGGCAGGTCAAGGTGGACCGCTCCGGCGCCGACCGCGGGGCGATCACCCGGGCACTGGACGTCCTCAGGGCCGGCGGGGTCCTCGGTATCTTTCCGGAGGGCACCCGGGGCGAGGGCGACTTCGCCTCCCTGCGGGCCGGGCTCGCGTACTTCGCGGTGCGCAGCGGGGCACCGGTCGTGCCGGTGGCGGTTCTGGGAAGCTCCAAGAGGCCGGGACGGTTGATAAAGGGGCTGCCTCCGCTGCGCAGCCGGGTCGACGTCGTCTTCGGCGACCCCTTCGAGGCGGGCGACGGCAGCGGACGGCGGACGCGCAAGGCGCTCGACGAGGCGACCGAGCGCATCCAGAAGCAGCTCAGCGCCCACCTGGAAAACGCCAGGCGCCTGACCGGGCGCTAGGCGACACTGAGTAGTGGATCAAACCGGCGGAAAACCGGGGATCCACCGATCACCACGATGAACGAGGTACGGACTTCATGAACGACCACATCCACTCCGAGGGCTCGGGCGAGGAGCACGACCACGGGGCGCTTGGCGATGCCGAGTACGCGGAGTTCATGGAGCTCGCCGCGGAAGAGGGCTTCGACCCCGAGGACGTCGAGGGTGCCATCGAGGCGGCCGGCCACGGTCCGCTGCCCGTGCTCGCCGTCGTCGGCCGCCCGAATGTCGGCAAGTCGACTCTGGTGAACCGCATCATCGGGCGCCGTGAGGCCGTCGTCGAGGACAAGCCCGGCGTCACCCGCGACCGCGTCACCTACGAGGCCGAGTGGGCGGGGCGCCGCTTCAAGGTCGTCGACACCGGCGGCTGGGAGCAGGACGTCCTCGGCATCGACGCCTCCGTGGCCGCACAGGCCGAGTACGCCATCGAGGCCGCCGACGCCGTCGTGTTCGTCGTGGACGCCAAGGTGGGTGCCACCGACACCGACGAGGCGGTCGTACGACTGCTGCGCAAGGCCGGAAAGCCCGTGGTGCTGGCCGCCAACAAGGTGGACGGCCTGAGCGGCGAGTCCGACGCGGCGTACCTGTGGTCCCTGGGACTCGGCGAGCCGCATCCGGTCTCCGCGCTGCACGGCCGGGGGACCGGCGACATGCTGGACGCCGTCCTGGAGGCGCTGCCGGAGGCACCGCAGCAGACCTTCGGCACCGCGATCGGCGGCCCGCGCCGGATCGCCCTCATCGGCCGCCCGAACGTCGGCAAGTCCTCGCTGCTGAACAAGGTGGCCGGTGAGGAGCGGGTCGTCGTCAACGAGATGGCCGGCACCACCCGTGACCCGGTCGACGAGCTGATCGAACTCGGCGGAGTCACCTGGAAGTTCGTCGACACGGCCGGTATCCGCAAGCGGGTCCACCTCCAGCAGGGCGCCGACTACTACGCCTCGTTGCGTACCGCCGCCGCCGTCGAGAAGGCCGAGGTGGCGGTCATCCTGATCGACGGCTCCGAGTCCATCTCGGTCCAGGACCAGCGGATCGTCACGATGGCCGTCGAGGCGGGCCGCGCGATCGTCCTCGCCTACAACAAGTGGGACACCCTCGACGAGGAGCGCCGCTACTACCTGGAGCGGGAGATCGAGACCGAGCTCGGCCAGGTCGCCTGGGCGCCGCGGGTGAACGTCTCGGCGAAGACCGGCCGTCACATGGAGAAGCTGGTCCCGGCGATCGAGACGGCTCTGGCGGGCTGGGAGACGCGGGTCCCGACCGGACGCCTCAACGCCTTCCTCGGCGAGCTGGTCGCCGCCCACCCGCACCCGATCCGGGGCGGCAAGCAGCCGCGCATCCTCTTCGGCACCCAGGCGGGCACCAAGCCGCCGCGGTTCGTGCTCTTCGCCTCCGGGTTCATCGAGGCGGGCTACCGGCGCTTCATCGAGCGCCGGCTGCGCGAGGAGTTCGGGTTCGACGGCACCCCGATCCACATCTCGGTGCGGGTGCGCGAGAAGCGCGGCACGAAGAAGAAGTGACGTACGCATGAGGAAGGGCGGCCCCCGCCGGGGGCCGCCCTTCCTCATGCCTCAGTTCCCTCTGCGCGGACCGGGTGGCAGCGCCGCCGGGACGTGGTGCATCCCGGTGTGCTGCTGCCCGATGTGTCCCACCCGCTGCCACTGCGACTGCTGGCGGGCGCTGAACGCCCCCGCGCTGTAGGCGCTGTACGAGCTGCTGAACGAGCCCGAGGCGTGCGGGATGTTCCCGAACGCGGTGAAGCCCAGCTCCTCCTCGCCGCTGCGGTCGCCCGGCAGCGAGCGGAAGGCCTTGACGTACTCGGAGTAGAGCGCGTCGTAGATCGGCGTGGCCGATGGTCCGCCGGGAAACCGGCGCGGAGCGTCGTATGGGTGCACGTATGTCCAAACGACACCGGGGACCCCGGGGATGCGGTCCGGCGTGATCCTTCAGTCGGTCGTCACGTCCCCGCGCTTCACGTCCCCGCGAGAGGCATCGCGGCCGCGACCAATTTCCCGTTCGCCGCCGCCTTGTCCAGCGCGTCCCGCAGCAGGTCCTCGCGGGGCTGCCGTCCGATGGACCCCACCGGCGCGGCGAACATCAGCACCTGCTGGTGCTTGTTGGCGGCCGCCCGCCAGCTCTCCGTGACCTGGAGCGGCTGGTGCGCCTGCCACCAGGCCACCGGCTGCCCGCCGTTCGCCGACGGCTGGAGCACCGCGTGCAGCTGCCCCACCGCCAGCAGCACCGACCAGCCGTGCAGCACGGGCGGCACCGACTCGATCGCCGTCAGCGGCATGAACCCCTGCTCGATCAGCAGCGGCAGGAAGTCGTCGCCGCGTCCCGTCGCGCCCGGCCGCGCGATCGGCCCGGTCGGCTCCACGACCAGCGCCGGGTGCAACTCCCCGGCGATCAGGACGAGTCCGCTGGTCACCCCGAGCACCGCCTGCTCGGGTACGACCTTGTCCGGGTCCAGGTCGACGGTGTCGCCGGTGATGGACTTCACCGCTCCCCGGAGCTGCTCCTCGGTGACCTGGACGACCTGGGAGGGCAGGCAGGTGGCGTGGGCGAAGGCCAGGACGGCGGTCTCGTCGCCGATGAACAGGACGGTGCTGGTGCGCTCCTGTTCGGAGTCGCCCTGGGTGCGGCAGGACGTGCAGTCGTAGCCGCCGGGGGCGTTCTCTCCGGCGAGCAGCCGGTCGGCTTCTTCGTCGCCGATCTCAGCGCGTACCTCGTCGCTGACGTCGAGCATGCGCGGCACGGGTGGCTCCCTCGGATGTGGTGCCCGGGTGGGTCCCGGGCTCATGAAGAAGACAACGGGTGATCTGTGGCGGGAGTCACGCCCCAGGGCGAACGGAATCGAACCAACCACCGCGCAGGGTCACCTGGGGTGCGGAATCAGGCACTCAGTGTCAAGTAGAGGGATATCAAAGGAAGTTGGTTGCGTGAAGTGGGTCACAGGTCTCTGGGAGGACTGGTCGACAAATCAGGAAATCAACTAATGAAGTGGGTGACCGAAAATCGACGATACCCGCGGTAACGGCCAACTGGCCTGGCGCGACAAGGTGTTGGTTGCTGTCGCCTCCACAGTCTCTCTACATTCCTCCGCCGTGTGCAGCGAGCACCGCTCGGGAACGTCCGCCGACGTACGAAGCCAGCACCACGCACTACGCACCACGCCCCACTTTCCGGCGGACGGGGCAGAGCGCGACCACCCGGCCCCTGCGCCGGGGAGCGCGCGCCGTCTTGGGGACCCCGAGTCCTTGGAGAGGGAACTACATGTCCGAATGTGCTCATACCTCGCGCGACAACGTTCGTAAGACCCGAACCACCGTGGCCCTGGCCGGGGCCGCCCTGCTCGCGCCCCTCGGACTGCTGGCCGCGGCCGGCAACTCGGTGGCGGCGGACGGCGGAGTGTGGGACCGCATCGCCCAGTGCGAGAGCGGCGGGAACTGGCACATCAACACCGGGAACGGCTACTACGGAGGACTCCAGTTCTCCGCCGGCACCTGGCGCGCGTACGGCGGTACGGCCTACGCGGCCACCGCCGACCAGGCCACCAAGTCCCAGCAGATCGCGGTCGCCACCAAGGTCCAGGGCGCCCAGGGGTGGGGCGCCTGGCCGACCTGCTCGGCGCGCGCCGGAGCCTACGGCAACGCGCCCGCGGCCTCCTCCGGCCCGGCGGGCACCTCGTCCGGGACCACCAAGGCCGCTCCCGCCGAGCCGGCGAAGACCCCGACCCGTGCGGAGAACCACGCCGACCGCAGTGTCTCCCGTGGCGACTACACCGTCCGCCCCGGCGACACGCTGAGCAAGGTCGCCGCCCGGCACGGGACCACCTGGCAGAAGCTCTACGCCGTCAACAAGGCCGTCATCGGCACCGATCCCGACATGATCGTGCCCGGGCAGCGCCTCGACATCTGAGAACTGTCCGTTGACGGTTGGAGGCGTACGGGGCGGTCAGGCTCGCCCCGTACGCAGCTCCGCCGCCTCCCCGCTGAACACGACCGAGCCGCGCCGCAGTTCGTACACGATCGTCGTCCGGTCGTGCAGCGTGGGTGGGAGCCGCTGCTCGGCCACCACCACGCACGCGTCCAGCCCGGCGAGGAGTTCGTACGTGCGGGCCGCGACCGTGGGGGACATGCCCTGCGCGGGTTCGTCGACGAGAACCACGCGCGCGCGTGCCAGGAGGGCACGGGAGAGGGCGAGCATGCGCTGCTCGCCGCCGGAGAGGGTGCCGGCGCGGCGGGGGAGCAGGGGGGCGAGCTGCGGGTAGGCGTCCAGGGCCAGGTCGGCGGCGGGAGCGGCGAGTTCGAGGTTCTCGCGGACGGTGAGGGACCCGAACACCGCCTGGCGCTCGGGAACCAGACACAGACCGCGCCGGGCCCGCTCGTACGCCGGTACGCGGGTCACGTCGGTGCCGTCCCACACCACGCTGCCGTCGGTGAGCGGCACCGTTCCGGCCAGGGCGCGCAACGCCGTCGTACGGCCGGAGCCGTTGCGGCCCAGCAGGACGGTGAGGCCGGGGCCCGGGGCGGTGAGGGTGATGCCGTGCAGGGCCTCCAGCGGGCCGTAGCGCACGCGCGCGTGGCGCAGGGACACGGCGGTCTTCGCTGTCATACGGCGGTCTCCCGGGCGTCGAGCGTGTCCAGCACGTGGGCCGGGGGGCCGGAGGCGATGATGCGGCCCGCCGTCATGACGTGCACGACGTCCGCGAGGTCGGCGACCAGGTCGAGGTCGTGCTCGACGACGAGGAGGGCGGTGCCGTCCGCCGCGAGGGACCTCAGGACGCGGGCCAGGGCGGCCACCTCGGCGGTGTCCAGACCGGCGGCGGGTTCGTCGAGGAGCAGGACGCTCGGGGAGCCGGCGAGTGCTCTGGCGAGTTCCACCCGGCGCAGGGTGCCGGTGGGGAGGCCGGCGGCGGGGGCGTTCGCTCGGGGGCCGTTCAGACTGCACAGCCTCAGTGCCCGGTCCGTCGCTGCCGGGTCCGGGACGTGGCCCTGCTCCGCGCCCACCTGGATGTTCTCGGTCACCGTCAAGGTCGGGAAGACGGCGAGTTGTTGGAAGGTGCGGGCGATGCCGAGGCGGGTGCGGGCGTGGGGGGACAGGCGGGTGATGTCCCGGTCGCCGTAGCGGACTTGGCCCTGTGACGGGCGGATGGTTCCGGCTAGGCAGTGGAAGAGGGTGGACTTTCCGGCTCCGTTGGGGCCGATGATCGCGGTGATGGTGCCGGGTGGGACGGTGAGGTCGACTCCGGCTAGGGCGGTGAAGCCGTCGTAGCGGGCGTGGAGGTCGTGGGTGGTGAGGACGGCCCGGCCTTCGGCCGGGATCGTGTTCCCACCCGCACCACCCGTGCGGGTTTCGTGATCGGGTGCGGGTGGGGCGTCGTTCGTAGGTGCGGGTGCGGGTGCGGGTGCGGGTGCGGGTGCGGGTGCGGGCGCGGGTGTGGACACAGGTGTGGACGTGCGTGCACGGACGGATGTGTGCAGGCGTCGTCTCACCTCGGCTCCCAGCGAGGTCAGGACGGCCGGCCCGCTTGGCCTCAGCCGCCCCGCCACCGCGCGCACCGCCTCGTAAGGCCCCCCGGGAAAGCGGCCCACCAGCACCGCCAGCACCCCGATCAGCGCCGCCGCCACCCCGCCCCGGGCCCCCGCGTCCAGGCCGACCAGCAGAGCCGCCGCTCCCAGGGCGCCCAGCGTGCTGTCGGCGCCCAGGACGACCACCGCGGCGAACCAGAGCAGGCCGCGGACCGGGTCGTAGGCGGTGGGATCGAAGGCGCGCAGGCCCATGCCGAGCATTCCGCCGCCCAGGGCGGCCAACGCGGCGCCCGCGACGAAGGCGAGGAGTTTCAGGGCGGGGACCCGGACGCCTGCCGCCGCGGCGCCGGACTCGTGGTCGCGCAGGGCGGCCAGGGCCCGGCCCGTGCGGCCTCTGCGCAGCGCGTGGGTCGCCAGCAGGGCGACGGCGAGCAGGGCGAGCTCCAGGACGTAGTACGCGCGGTCGCCGTCGAAACCCTCGGGACGGCCCAGGGACAGGCCGGACGTGGCGTACGGCTGGGCGAAGACGAAGCGGCTCACGCCGACACCGACCGCGAAGGTCGCGAGGGCCAGTGCCAGGCCCCGGCGGCTGATCGCCGGCCAGCCGGTCAGGAGGCCCAGGGGGGCCACCAGGACCACCGCCAGCGCGAGCGCGGCCAGCTCCGGAACGCGGGGCAGGCCCGGGAAGCGGCCCGCCGCCAGCAGGGCCGTGAACAAGGCGCCCAGGCCCGCGTAGGCCGCTTGGCCGAGGGAGATCTGGCCGCCCCGGCCCGTCACGACCACCAGGGAGAGCAGCACCACGCCCAGCGCGGGGACCTGCACCGAGGTGTGCAGGTCCGAGCCCGCGAAGCCCAGTGGCAGCAGGAACAGCACCACCGCGACGATCCACGCGCCCTGAGGGGTCGGCACCCGCGCGGTGGCCGTGCGCGGGAGCGCGTCCCGGGTGCCGATGCGGGGGAGTGCCAAGGACGCGATCAGCAGGGCCACGACGAACAGGTTCGCCCCCACCGCTTGGAGCAGCGGTTCGCCCCAGCCCGACGGGTGCAGTCTCGTCAGCTGGCTCTGGGCGACTCCGACGGTCAGCGCGACCAGCACCGCCACCGGCAGGCTGCGCATCCGCGCGGCCACCGCGACCGCCACCACCTCCATGACGAGCAGGGGCAGCCCGTACGGGTCCAGGCGGACGTAAGGGGCCAGCAGGACGCCCGTCAGACCCGCCGTGAACGACCCGAACGCCCAGCCGGCCGCCGCCACCCGGTCGGCGTCGATCCCGCCGAGCACGGCCAGCCCGCGGTCGTCCACGACGGCCCGCAGCTCCCGTCCGAAGCGCGTCCAGCGGATCAGCGTGCCCACGCCCGCGGCCAGGACCAGGGCGACGGCCAGCTGCCCCCACGGGTCCGCCGACACCAGCTCCGGGGCGTCGTCCCGGGCGCCCTGGCCCCACAGCAGCGCCGCCCCGCCCACCAGCAGCACGAAGACGCCGATGGAGGCCACCAGGGTCTGGGCCGGGTCGCCGCCCAGGACGGACAGGGGCCGGAAGACGAAACGCTCCAGGAGCACGCCCAGGGCCGGTGCCAGGAGCAGCAGGGTCACCGCGGCCCCGGCCCACAGCGGCCAGCCCCACTCGACCACGCACTGCCGCAGCACGTACGCGCACACCATCGCGATCGCCCCGTGCGCGAAGTTCAGCACCCCGGTCGCGCGGTACGTCACGATCAGGCCGATTCCGGTGAGCGCGGCCGCACTGCCGACCGACAACCCGGCGAGGGTCAGGTCGTAGGTCAGCGACGACATCAGTCGGTTTCCTCGACGGGCTCGCAGATCGGGCAGGGCCCCAGCTCACCGCTCGCCAGGAGCTTGGCGTCCACCGGGACCGACTCCGCCTTCCCGGCGACCAGCGGACAGTCCGCGCGATGCCAGAGCGTGCCGCCGGGCACCATCAGCAGGTCCCCGCTGACCGCCAAGGGCGCCCCGGCCGCCGTGCCGGACTCCTCGGCCCCGGTGGGCTCAGCGGCGACCAGAAGGCCGTACAGCTCCTCCACGCGCGCGGCGGCGAGCGCGCCACGGCCGTGGGTGAGGAGCACCGCCCCGGCGACGATCAGCGCGGCGCCGGGCACCGTGCAGGAGGCGAGATAGGGCAGCTGCCGCTCGGCGTAGAGCTCGCCCGACACGCCGTACCAGCCGAGGACGCACAGCACCGCGCCCGCGGCGAGCGCGGCCCAGCCGGCCCACAGGACGGGGTGCACGGTCCGCAGTCGGGCTGTCCGCATCTCTGGCTCCCACATGTCGCATGCCTGTCCATGTAAGCCAATCGCTTGCACTATGCCTTCTTGAAGCTGACCCTGAAAGCACCGGGCGCACGTGGCCCGGACCGACACCCGGTGGTGAGCCAGATGGTTCTCGGGAGCGACCGCACGTGGGGGAACGGCAGCCGGGGGCTGATGGCGGTGGGGTTCGCCCTCGCCGTGGCCCTCACGGCGTGCAGCGACGACAGCGGCGGCGGCAGCGAGAGCCCGCCGCCGACGCCTTCCGTGGAGCGGACCACGCCTTCGGCGTCACCGTCACCGAGCGGACCCGCCGACGCGGCCGCCGCCCAGCGGGAGATCAAGACGAACTGGGAGAAGTTCTTCGACCCGAAGACCTCCACCAAGGACAAGCAGGCCGTCCTGGAGAACGGCGACGAGATGGGGCCGGTGCTCCAGGCATTCAGCGGTGACCAGCGCGGCGGACAGGTGCAGGCGAAGGTCACGAAGATCGGGTTCACCAAACCGACCGCGGCCGACGTGACGTACACCCTGATGCTGAACGGTGCCACCGCCCTGCCGGACGCCTCCGGAACGGCGGTCGAACAGGACGGCACCTGGAAGGTGTCGGTCAACACCCTGTGCGCGCTCGTGCAGTTGAGCGGCAATGCCACGGCGTCGGCTCTTCCGGGCTGCTGAGGCCGCCCTCGCGGTCCTGCTGCTCACGGTGGGCACGGCGTGCGGCAGCAGGCTGCCGGAGAGCGACTTCGAGCACCGGGAGCGGGCGAGCCCCGCCCAGGACCGCACCCCGATCCGCGTCGGCATCGTCACCAGCGCCACCAGCCCGGTCGGCGGCAGCGCCTTCACCGGCCCGCGCGACGGCGCCAAGGCGTACTTCGAGCGGCTCAACGCGCGCGGAGGTCTCGACGGCCGCCGGATCGAGGTGCGCGAGTGCGACGACGGGGGCAGCGGGGTCGGTAACAACACCTGTGTGCACCGGCTGATCGACGAGGACAAGGTGGTCGCCCTGGCGGCCACCACCGTCCTCGACTACGCGGGCGCCTCCCGCGTCTCCCACGCGCGCGTGCCCGACATCGGCGGCCAGCCCATCGGCGCCGCCTACGACACCTGGCCGCACCTCTACGGCGTCTACGGCAGCCTCGCGCCCCGTGACGGCACGACCGGCTGGGACGGGAAGCAGTACGGCGGCACCGAGGTCTACCGCTACTTCAAGCGCGAGCACGGAGCCCGTACGGCCGCCGTGGTCTCCTACAACCAGGCAGCGTCCGCCGCCTACGCCCGGCTCGTCGAGCAGGGCCTGAAGGCCGAGGGATACAAGGTCGTCACCGAGCAGGTCGACTTCGCGCTGCCCAACTTCCGTGCCGTGGCGGCCGACCTGAAGGAGCAGGGCGCCGACCTGGTCTTCGACGCCGTCGACAGCCATGGCAACGCGCAGCTGTGCGAGGCGATGGACGCGGCCGGCGTCGAGGTCACCGCCAAGGTGACCAACGTGCAGAACTGGACCTCCACCGTCCAGGACGACTACAAGGACGCCCCGCACTGCCGCAACGCCCTGTGGGCCACCGGGTCCAGCCGGAACTTCGAGGACGTCGGCAACGCGGCCGTGCGCGAGTTCAGGGAAGCCACCAAGGGCCTCAGGACGCATTCCCAGTGGCAGTTGGAGGGCTGGGCGGCCGCGAAGTGGTTCACGGCCGCCGCGCAGTCGTGTGCGCCACAAGGCATCACGCGCGCGTGTGTCGACGCCCACATGAACCGCAGCCAGGACTACACCGCGGACGGCCTGCTTCTCCCCGTCCGGTTCGAGCGGCTGGCCGAGCCGCCGAAGTCCCGCAGGACCTGTCTCTCGGTGGCCCGCTGGAAGGACGGCCGGGGCTGGGTCTCCCAGGGCGACATGGACCGCACGTGCTTCGACGTTCCGCAACTGCCGTACCAGCAGTGAGTCACCGCACGCACGCAACCAATGGGGGTGTCCGACGGTCTGACAGGGCACCATGAACCACGGGAGGACCATGCCCGCCGGGCAGGGCGTACGACTGCGCGCCGCTCTGCCCAGCACGGTCCCCCTGCCCGAGGGCCGCTGGGACGCGTACGCGTGCGTGGCCGACGACGAGCCGCTGCGCCTCGCACCCGGCGCCACCGACCTGCGCGCGCTCGCCGTCCGCGTCCCGAGCGGCTCCCGCGGCCATGTCGCCGTCCGCATCCCCTACTCCCCCACTCTCGGCTTCGCTCGAGCGGGGGGACCCCCATCCCGGCAGGGCGACCTCACCGTCCGCAGCTGGCTGCGCGCACCGCACGCCGAGGCGGGTGACCTGCGTGTCCAGGGCGCCGGACTGACCGTGCGCGGGCGGCTGTTCGGCACCGGCTTCGCCCCGGGCGCCTGTGCCGAGGTGCGCGCCCGGCACTCCCCGGGCCCCGCCCGCCGCGTCGAAGTCGCCGTGGACGAGAACCGGTTCGGCTTCTCGGTCGGGTACGCGGCACTCGGGCCCGGGGTCTGGGACCTGTGGCTGCGGCCGCACGGCGAGAGCGGGCCGCGGGTGCGGATCGCGCGGCTGCTGGACGACGTCGCCGACAAGAAGCCCGTCTTCACCTATCCACGCGCGCGGGTGGACACGGCGTACGGCCCGGTGGAGGCCGGGCCGTACTACACGCGGGACAACGACCTGTCGGTGTCCGTCACCGCGTGCCCCTCACCGCAGTGAGCCGAAGAACTCCCTGACGTCACGGGCCAGCAGCTCGGGTACCTCCAGGGCCGCGAAGTGGCCGCCGCGGTCGAACTCCGTCCAGCGGACGAGCGTGTTGGCCTGCTCGGCCCAGCGGCGGATCGCCACGTCCTCGCCGAAGTTGGCCACCGCGGTCGGCACTCCCGAGGTCTGCGTCGGGAACCAGTCCGGTACATGGCTGTTCTCGTAGTACATGCGGGCCGCGGAACCGGCGGTGCCGGTCAGCCAGTACAGCATCACGTTCGTCAGCAGGGTGTCCCGGTCGATCGCGTCCTCCGGCAGCGCGGCCGAGGAGTGCGTCCACGCCTGGAACTTCTCCATGATCCACGCCAGTTGGCCGACCGGCGAGTCGGTGAGGCCGTAGGACAGGGTCTGCGGGCGGGTCGACTGGAGGGCGTTGTAGCCGAAGCCGTCCGTGGTGAACTCGGCGATGCTCGCGAGGCTCCGCAGCTCACGGTCGGTCAGCCCCTCCCGTGCTTCCTCGTCGACCGGGCCGAGCGGGATGAAGCCGACCGAGGCGGCGTTCACATGGACACCGACCACGGACTCCGGCGCGATCCGGGCGAGCGCGGGGGAGATCAGCGCGCCCATGTCGCCGCCCTGGGCGCCGTAGCGTTCGTAGCCGAGCCTGCGCATCAGCTCCGCCCACGCGCGGGCCACCCGGTTGACGTTCCAGCCCTTGTCGCGCGTCGGACCGGAGAAGCCGAAGCCCGGGATGGACGGGATCACCAGATGGAAGTCCTCGCTCAGCGAGCCGATCACGCCGAGGAACTCCACGACCGACCCCGGCCAGCCGTGCGTCAGGACCAGCGGGAGCGCGTCCGGCCGGGCGGAGCGGACGTGCAGGAAGTGCACCTGGGCGCCGTCGATCTCGGTGACGAACTGCGGGAGCTCGTTGAGGGCGGCCTCGTGCTTGCGCCAGTCGTAGGCGCCCCGCCAGTACGCGGCGAGATCGCGCAGATACGGCAGGGAGGCGCCGTACTCCCAGCCGGCCTCCGGAAGCTCGTCCGGCCAGCGGGTGAGGTCCAGGCGGGTGTGCAGGTCGTCGAGCTGCGCCTGCGGGATGTCGATCCGGAAGGGGCGGATCTCACGGTTCTCTGCGGTCGCGCTGTTGTCTGCCATGGGTCCAAGGTAGGAAGGCTTGCGGACAGCCGCTGTCCGCAATGGCTGCCAGACTCGGCATCATGTTGGAGACCTCGGCACGACTTCTGCGCCTGCTCTCGCTGCTGCAGGCCCACCGCGAATGGTCGGGCGCCGACCTCGCGGACCGCCTCGGCGTCACCGCGCGCACCGTGCGCCGGGACGTGGACCGGCTGCGCGAGCTGGGCTACCCCGTCAACGCCAGCCCCGGCACCGGCGGCGGCTACCAGCTGGGCGCGGGCGCCGAGCTGCCCCCGCTGCTCCTGGACGACGACGAGGCCGTCGCGGTCGCCGTCGGCCTGCGCACGGCCGCGGGACAGGGCATCGAGGGCATCGGCGAGACCTCGGTACGGGCCCTGTCCAAGCTGGAGCAGGTCCTGCCGAGCCGGCTGCGCCGCCGCGTGGGCGCCCTGAACGCCTTCACCGTGCCGATGCTGCGCGGCCCGCAACCGAATGCCGTCGACCCGGGAGTGCTCACCGAGCTCGCCAACCTCTGCCGGGACGCCGAGCGGCTGCGCTTCGAGTACAGCGACCACGGCGGTGCCGCCAGCCGCCGTACCGTCGAACCGCACCGTCTGGTGTGCAGCGAGCGGCGCTGGTACCTGGTCGCCTGGGACCTGGACCGGGACGACTGGCGGACCTTCCGCGTCGACCGGATCACCCCGAAGCCGCCGCACGGGCCCCGGTTCGCGCCGCGCACCCCACCCGCCGAGGACCTCGCCGCCTACGTCTCGCGAGGCGTCTCCACGCGCGCGTACGCCTCACACGCGGTTGTGCGGCTGCTGGTGCCCAAGGAGCGGGCCGCCGAGCGGATCTCACCGAGCGCCGGGGTGCTGGAGGCGGAGGGACCCGACAGCTGCGTCCTGCGCACCGGGGCGTCGAGCCTCGACGTGATGGTGATCCACGTGATGATGACGGGCTTCGACTTCGAGGTGCTGGAGCCGGCCGAGCTGACCGAGGCGATCAGGACGGCCCACGACCGGCTTGCTCGCTCGCTTGCTCGCTCTTCGGCTCGGGCTGCGAAGTCAGCGCCGCGTACTCCGGATGGTGCAGGTCGAACGCCGGGGACTCGGAGCGGATCCGGGGCAGGGTCGTGAAGTTGTGCCGCGGCGGCGGGCAGGAGGTCGCCCACTCCAGGGAGCGGCCGAAGCCCCAGGGGTCGTCGGTCTCCACCGGCACGCCGTACTTGGCGGTCTTCCACACGTTGTAGAGGAACGGCAGCGTCGAGGCGCCGAGCAGGAACGCGCCGATCGTCGAGATGGTGTTCAGGGCCGTGAAGCCGTCGGCCGCGAGATAGTCGGCGTACCGGCGGGGCATGCCCTCGGCCCCCAGCCAGTGCTGGACCAGGAACGTGGTGTGGAAGCCGACGAACAGCGTCCAGAACTGGATCTTGCCGAGCCGCTCGTCGAGCATCTTCCCGGTGAACTTCGGCCACCAGAAGTACAGCCCGCCGAAGATCGCGAAGACGACCGTGCCGAACACGACGTAGTGGAAGTGCGCCACCACGAAGTAGCTGTCGGAGACGTGGAAGTCCAGCGGCGGCGACGCCAGGATCACCCCGGTCAGACCGCCGAACAGGAAGGTCACCAGGAAGCCGCACGCCCACAGCATCGGCGTCTCGAAGGACAGCGAGCCCTTCATCATGGTGCCGATCCAGTTGAAGAACTTCACACCCGTGGGCACGGCGATGAGGAACGTCATGAAGGCGAAGAACGGCAGCAGCACCGCGCCCGTGACGAACATGTGGTGCGCCCACACCACCACCGACAGACCGGTGATCGCCATCGTCGCGGCCACCAGTGTCAGATAGCCGAAGAGCGGCTTGCGGCTGAAGACCGGGAGGATCTCCGTGATGATCCCGAAGAACGGCAGCGCGATGATGTAGACCTCGGGATGCCCGAAGAACCAGAACAGGTGCTGCCACAGCAGTGCCCCGCCGTTGTCCGCCTCGAAGACCTGTGAGCCGAAGCGCCGGTCCGCCTCCAGGACCAGCAGCGCGGCAGCAAGGACCGGGAACGCCAGCAGGATCAGGATCGACGTGAACAGCGTGTTCCAGGTGAAGATCGGCATCCGGAACATGGTCATGCCGGGTGCGCGCATCCCGATGATCGTGGTGATGAAGTTGACCGCGCCGAGGATCGTGCCGAAGCCGGCCAGCGCGAGGCCCATGATCCACAGGTCGGGGCCGACGCCGGGGGAGTGCGCGGAGTTGTTCAGCGGTGCGTAGGCGAACCAGCCGAAGGCGGCCGGACCGGACGGCACGAGCAGCGAACCCAGCACGATCAGGCCGCCGAACAGGAAGAACCAGTACGACAGCATGTTCAGCCGCGGGAACGCCACGTCCGGGGCGCCGATCTGGAGCGGCATCAGCTCGTTGGCGAAGCCCGCGAAGCTCGGGGTCGCGAACAGCAGCAGCATGATCGTGCCGTGCATCGTGAACAACTGGTTGAACTGCTGGTTGTCCAGGATCTGCAGCCCCGGCCGGGCGAGTTCGGCCCGCATCAGCAGTGCCATGACCCCACCGATCAGGAAGAACGCGAACGACGTGATCAGGTAGAGGTGGCCGATCTTCTTGTGGTCGGTGGTGGTCAGCCAGTCCACGACCAGGCGTCCGTGCCCCCTGGTCCCCGCCGGTCGTGCCGCCGCCTGAACGGTCTGCGTTCCCATCGCTCGCCCCTTCGCTCGGCTCACGCCATGATGCTCGCGCGGGCGTGCGCGGCGACAGGGGGCGTAAGGGGGTTCTGTGTCGGAACCGTGTATTTCCTATGCGGTGTCAGCCTGCGTGGCCCTGTCCGGAATCGGTGGACAAAGGGGCCCGGGCCAGTTCTCGGACAAGCCTTCTCACGGGGCATTCGGCGAAGTCGTACGACACGCGGGAATTGCGTTCGAATACCTGCGGAAGGGCTAGGGAAACGCTCGTCCGTGTGACGCAGTGCGAGGGAAACGGGTGAGGCGAGCCTGTGACAGAAGCGTGACAGGGGGCGTGCGGGATCCGGACTTCCGCGCCCGCCGGGCAGGGCCTAGCGTGGCGGTATGGCACCCATTCCGACACCGCCCGCCGAACCCCAGGACAGCCCGGACACCTACGTCGGCCTCGACCCCTCCGCCGCCGAGCGGCTCGCGCGTGAGCGGGGCTGGTCGACGGTCCGGTCGCTGCCGCCGGGGGCGATCATCACGATGGAGTACCGCGCGGGCCGGCTGAACTTCGAGGTGAAGGACGGCCGCGTGGCGCGGGCCTGGAAGGGCTGAACCGCGTGACGCGGGCCCCGGTTCCTCGACAGGAACCGGGGCCCGCGTCATGTCCGGGGCGGTGATGCGTACCGGCCCCGCTGCTTCGAGGTGAAGGATCAGCCGCCGGACACCGGCCGGGTGACCGGGGAGGGCGTACCGCGCACGATCCGGTCCGGGTGCGGCGGGCGGCGGCTGCCGGCCGGGGTGACCGGGGTGCGCTCCGACCGGGTGGTGTGCGGGCCCGGCGCCATGTGGGCGGGCGACCTGGGGCCGCGTGCCGGGGCAAGGGCCTCGCGGGCCGCCGTCTCGTTCTGCGGGGCCGTGAGCGGCTTGAGGCGGGCGGGCGCGGGGGCCGTGACGGGGGTGACCGGGGCCGGGGCCTTCGCGCCGCCACGGGCCCGCCAGCGGTCGCGCAGGTCGAAGGCGTAGACCTCGGTGCGGGCGATCAGCGGCTCGAACCAGGGCAGCGCGAGCAGGATCAGCAGACCCGCGACCCAGCCCAGCACGACGTCGCTCAGCCAGTGCGTACCGAGGTAGACGGTGGCCATGCCGACGCCGAGCGAGGTCACCGCGGAGATCGCGGACAGCCAGCGGCGGGCTCTCGGGGTGGAGGCCAGATACGCCAGGATTCCCCAGGTCACCACGGCGTTGGCGGTGTGGCCGCTGGGAAATATATCGCCGCCCAGGCCCATCTCGTTGGAGCCGATGACGGTCGCGTAGTGCGGTCCGAGTCGTCCCATGCCGTACTTGGCGGCGCCGACCGTGATGTTCAGCAGCAGCAGCGAGGTGCCCAGCGTCAGCAGCGGGCGCACGGTGTGCTGCCGCCAGGAACGCCAGCCCAGCCAGGCCGCGACCATCACCGCGGTCGGGCCGCGCTGGCCCAGCACCACGTAGTAGTCGACGAACCAGTGGATGGACGCCCACTGCTGGTACGGCCGGAAGAACATGACCTGCCAGTCGAGGCGGACCAGCCACGAGGTGGTCACCACCAGCCACACGATCGCCAGGTAGAAAGCCAGGGCGGCGACCACGAGGACGGTCCGGTGGCGGCTCGCCCGCGGCACGCTGAGGTGGGCCGGCCGTTCCGGCTCACGGTCCAGCCTGGCGAACACCCGGTCCAGACGGGTGGGGTTTCGTTCGGTACGCACCCAATCGACGTTACAGCGAGTGAGCTCTGATCCCCGTCGAATCAGCGGCTTTGTGATGACGATGTGATGTGGGATTCCTCTCAGGCGGGGGTTTATTTTCAGGGATTCCGCAAAGGCCGGAGGCTGCGTCCCTCAATTCCTTTGATCATTCCGGGTTGCGGTTTTATGGGCCTTATGAATTCGTTCACCGAATCATGGGGCGGAATTCTCCGGGCGCTCATCGACGCTCCGGAGTCGATCATGGCGGACCGGAGCCGTTCAGCCAGAAGGCGCCGTACAGGGCGGAGGCGGTGGCGACCAGGGTCACGATCACGGCTGACCTGCGGGTCCCTGAGCGGGCGAGGGCCAGGGCGAGGGGCAGCAACAGGGGGAAAGCGGGCATCAGCAGGCGCGGTTTCGAGCCGAAGTAGCTCGACGCGCACAGGGCGAGCGCGGTGACGACGCCGGAGTACGCCAGGAGGGGGAGCGGCTGGCCCTGCCGCACGCAGACGACGTACAGCCACACCACAAGGCCGACGCCGATGATCAGCCCGACCCCGGCCAGGGCCGACGGGAACGACGTGAACTTGTCGGCGACGAATCGGGCGAAGGCGTACCCGCCGTCGAAGCCGTTGCGCCAGCCCGCCTGCACGTCGAGGTAGCCGAACGGGCCCTTGCCGGTGCGGTGACCGACCCACAGGACGTAGGCGGCGGCGCCGAGGGGCGCGAGGGCCAGGCCCAGGGCGCGGCGGACGGGATGGGTGCCGGGCAGGTGCGAGGAGCCGGCGTCGGTGCCGGGACCGCGGGTCAGGTCGGGCGCGGGGGCGTGTCCGGTGGCCTGTGCGCCGCGCTCCCCGGCCGCGCTTCGGTTCCGCACGAAAGGGCCGGCGTGAGGGGCGCTCGGGTCGCGCACGGTCGAGGCGGTTCCCTCCCCCGAGGCCGTGGCGGACCCGGAGGGGGCGCGGTCCCGTCGGTCCCGCAGCAAGGCGGCGATCCCCGCCACCCACACCGCCGCGACCACCGCCAGGCCCACCGGGCGGGTCAGGCCCGCCAGGGAGGCCAGCAGGCCCGCCGTCACCCAGCGGCCGGTCAGCACCGCGTACAGCGACCAGGCCGCCAGCGCCGTGAACAGCGACTCGCTGTACGCCATCGACTGGACGATTCCGACGGGCAGGACGGCCCACACGAGGACCGCGCAGACGCCCGCCCGGCGGCCGTACACATGGTCCGTCACCGCGAAGACGCCCCAGGCCGCGGTCAGCGAGGCGAGCAGGGCCACCACGAAGCCCGCGTCGGCGTAGGACAGCGGGGTCGTCGCGTGCAGCAGCCGCTCCAGCCAGGGCAGGAGCGGGAAGAACGCCAGGTTCGAGTGCACGTCGCCGTTCGGCAGCCGTACCTCGTAGCCGTAACCGAGTTCGGCGACCCGCGTGTACCAGAGGGCGTCCCAGCGGGCGGTCAGCAGGGTGTACGCGCTCTTGTCGCGCGCCGCGCTCCACAGGGCCAGCGTGAGCAGGCCCAGGACGCGGACGGCCGCATAGCCGAGCAGCGCCGGGGCGGCTCGGCGCAGGGCCGGTTCGGTGCGCGTTCCAAGATCGGTCACGGGTCCGATTATCGACCGGTCGCCGTACCCGTCCGTCCGACGGGGCACGGCGACAGGCGGTGAAAGTGGCGTACGCCACACGTGTTGGGTCCGAAGTCTGAGAGGTCCGCCACTGGGCGTACGTGCGAACTCGCGTACGCTGACGTGTCACCCGCCGTTCGCTGCGCGGGCCGGAGACCACCGCTCCTCTCCGGCCGAGATCATGGGGAGTCCCCACCCCATGTGCCCGCCGAACGCCAGGGAACATCTGGGAGGTACGTACATGTCCGGGACGACCACGGCCGCCGCGATGCTGCGCCGTCGGACGGCCGGGGCCGGTGCAAACCGCTGGGTCGTCCTCGTCGTCCTGTGCGTGAGCCTGCTCCTGGTCGCCCTCGACGCGACAGTGCTGCACGTGGCGGTGCCCGCCGTCACCGAGGACCTCAAGCCCGGCGCGATAGAACTGCTCTGGATCGTCGACGTCTATCCGCTCGTCTGCGCCTCGCTCCTGATCCTCTTCGGCACGCTCGGCGACCGCGTGGGCCGCAGGAGAGTCCTTCTCCTCGGTTACGGCCTGTTCGGCGTCGCCTCCGGTGTCGCCGCTTTCGCGGACACCGCCCAGGTACTGATCCTCGCGCGGGCGCTGCTCGGCGTCGGCGGCGCGATGATCATGCCCGCGACGCTGTCGATCCTGCGCCAGGTCTTCCCCGACCGGCGTGAGCGGGCGCTCGCGATCGGCATCTGGAGCGCGGTCGCGGCGGTCGGCGCCGCGGTCGGGCCGCTGCTCGGCGGCTTTCTCCTGGAGCACTTCTGGTGGGGTTCGGTCTTCCTCGTCAACATCCCGCTGATGCTGGTCAGCCTGCCGACCGGCCGACTGCTGCTGCCCGAGTCGAAGGGCAGCGGCGAAGGCCCCTGGGACGTCGTCGGCGCCCTGACCGCCGCAGCCGGGCTGTTCGCCCTCGTGCTCGGCGTGAAGCGGCTCGGTGGCGGTGAGCTCGACGCGTTCACCGCGATCCCGCTGGTCCTGGGCGCGGCACTGCTCGTCCTCTTCGTACGACGGCAGCGGCGGCGTACGCATCCCCTGGTGGATCTGCGGATGTTCGCGCGTCCCGCGTTCAGCACCTCGGTCGGCTGCATCGTCCTCGCGATGCTCGCGCTGGTGGGGCTCGAACTGATCGCGGCGCAGTACCTCCAGCTGGTCCTCGACCTGTCCCCGCTGGAGACCGGTCTACGGCTGCTGCCGCTGACCATCGCCGCGATGGCGGCGGGGCTGGCCGGGGCGCGTCTGCTGCGGCGGTTCGGGCCGCGCCTGATGGTGAGCGCCGGGTTCTGCCTGACGGCCCTGGCCGTGCTGCTGCTCACCGCCATGGGTGACGCGGACAACACGGGTCTGTTGGTGTCCGGGTTCGTGCTGCTCGGGTTCGGCCTGGAGACGACGCTCTTCGGGGCGTACGAGTCGATGCTCAGCGAGGCACCGCCGGAGCAGGCGGGCGGGGCGGCGGCGATAGGCGAGACCTCGTACCAGCTCGGGGCGGGCATCGGGATCGCGCTGCTCGGCAGCGTGATGAACGCGGCGTACACGCCCGGCCTCTCGCGCGTGCCCGGCGTCCCCGAGGGGGCGTCCAGGTCGGCGGGGCACTCCCTGGGCGAGGCCTACGAGGTGGCCGGACGCCTCGGCGGACCCGCGGGCGTGGCCCTGCGCCGGGCCGCCCGGGACTCCTTCGTGCACGGGCTGCACGTGACCTTGCTGGTGAGTGCGGGGTTGTTGCTGCTGGGCGCGGTGATGGCGCTGCGGCTGCCGCGCACGATGCAGTGCGGCGAGGCCCCGGCGGCCGTCGGGCTTCCGGCGCCCAGAGAAGTCGCGGAGTCACGCGTCTCCGCCTGACCGGCGTCTGGATGTGCGGCGGAGCACGCTGTAACGTCGGCGACGGAAGCCTTAAATTAGCGGTGCTAGTTTCCAGCGAGCCGACTTCCAGCCGCCAGCCCGCTGGAGCCCTTCTGCCGGAGGATGTGCCATGCCCCCGTTCGACCCCGCCGACCCCCTCGGTATCGACGACCTGCTGGAGCCGGAGGACCTCGCGATCCGCGCGACCGTGCGGACCTGGGCCGCCGACCGCGTCCTGCCCCACGTCGCCGACTGGTACGAGAAGGGCGAGCTGCCGGGGATCAGGGAACTCGCCCGCGAACTCGGGGAGATCGGCGCCCTCGGGATGTCGCTCAGCGGATACGGGTGCGCGGGAGCCTCCGCCGTGCAGTACGGGCTCGCCTGTCTGGAGCTGGAGGCCGCCGACTCCGGGATCCGGTCCCTCGTCTCCGTACAGGGCTCGCTCGCCATGTACGCGATCCACCGCTTCGGCAGCGAGGAGCAGAAGCAGACCTGGCTGCCGCGCATGGCCGCCGGCGAGGTGATCGGCTGCTTCGGGCTCACCGAACCCGATCACGGCTCCGACCCCGGAGCGATGCGGACGTTCGCCAAGAAGGACGGCACGGACTGGGTCCTCAACGGGCGCAAGATGTGGATCACCAACGGGTCGGTCGCCGGGGTCGCCGTCGTGTGGGCGCAGACCGACGACGGGATCCGCGGGTTCGTGGTGCCGACCGACACCGCGGGTTTCTCGGCGCCGGAGATCAAGCACAAGTGGTCGCTGCGGGCCAGCGTCACCAGCGAACTCGTCCTGGACGACGTACGACTGCCCGCCGACGCGGTGCTGCCGGAGGTCGTCGGGCTCAAGGGACCGCTCAGCTGTCTCTCGCACGCCCGGTACGGGATCGTGTGGGGTGCGATGGGAGCGGCGCGGTCGTGTTTCGAGACCGCCGTCGACTACGCGAAGACGCGGGAGCAGTTCGGGCGGCCCATCGGGGGCTTCCAGCTCACCCAGGCCAAACTCGCCGACATGGCGGTCGAACTGCACAAGGGGATTCTGCTCGCCCACCATCTGGGGCGGCGCATGGACGCCGGCCGCCTGCGTCCCGAGCAGGTCAGCTTCGGCAAGCTCAACAACGTCCGCGAGGCCATCGAGATCTGCCGTACGGCGCGGACGATCCTCGGTGCCAACGGGATCTCCCTCGAATACCCCGTGATGCGGCACGCGACGAACCTCGAGTCGGTGCTGACGTACGAGGGCACCGTCGAGATGCACCAACTGGTGCTGGGCAAGGCGTTCACCGGACTGGATGCCTTCCGGTGAACCCTGCTGGGGGCAGGGCCGGTGAGCGGCCCTGCCTCAGCTCTGGTTGAAGAAGCCGTCCGTGCGGTGCGCGGCCGGATCGCCGTTCACGATCTCCGTGTTGGCGGGGGTCAGCAGGAACACCCGGGTGGACACGCGCTCGATGGAACCGCGCAGTCCGAAGATCAGCCCGGCCGCGAAGTCGACGACGCGCTTGGCGTCACCGGCCTCCATCGCGGTGAGGTTCATGATGACGGGGACGCCCTCACGGAACAGTTCGCCGATGGCGCGGGCGTCCCGGAAGCTGTCCGGGGTCACCGTGCCGATGCGACGGCCCTTCTCCTCGGCGACGTCCGAGGCCACCTTGACCCGTGGGTCGGTGACCCAGGCATCCCCGGGCTCGGTCCCTTCGGAGTATCCGTCGTCGTCGTAGTAACGCTCGTCATCGTTGTCGTCAACGAGGCCCAGCCAGGCACTCGCCTTGCGCACCGATCCCATGGACGCCTCCTCTCGCAGCGGTCTGTCTTGCTTCTGTATCCCTATGGTCATCCATGATGCGGATCGCGCGCCAAGTGAATAGCCGCCGCGCGGGGGGTTTGTGACGGTACTGGTGCACAGCGAATACGTCGAGAGCCCAGGTACCCCAAGGGTCGTGTCCCATACGGCTGCTGACTGTGAGTGAAATATGATTCTTCACGGCGTCCGGGTGAGGGCTGGCGCGTACGGGTGAACGGCACCGCCGGGACGAATCCGCTGCTCAACGCCGTTCCGGCCACGGGGAATCGCCGTGCGCGGATTCGCCGGGCCCGCCGCCGTCGGCTTGCGGGTATCGGTTCTGACGGCGCTTCAGATCGCCGGAGATTCTTTTTCGGCCGCAGCGGCGGGCGCGGAGCCGCACACCGATACGGCGGCGCGCCCGCAAGGGTGTTTCCCTTCCGGAGGGGAGATCCGGGACTTCGTTATCGCCGAGTCCGTGGAGAAGGGGACCCGCGGTGGTCAGGGTGAAGCGGTCTGCTGGGAGCGAGGAACGCCGGGTGAGGGGGAGGGCCCGTGTGAAGGCGGAGGAGGAGAACGCGAAAGGCGCCCCGCCGGAGGCAGGGCGAGCAGTGGGTCGGCTCAACAGGAAGAGGACCACACGCGACCGAAGTCGATGTGGGAGCGCTTGACCAGCCACTGCTGTGAATGCATGTGCCCAAGTGGAACAGGCATTCGGTGGGGCGTCAACCAGCCTGAGACGTACCGCTCACAGTGTGGACAACCTTGACAGCGCGGGGAAACGGCCCCGTAGTCTCGGCGGATACGGCCCTGCTGAGGGGCTCGGCCGTATCTCTTGTGTCCGTGTGAAGGCACCCGTCCGAGTTCGACCGACTCGATGTCACGGAGCCTTCGCATGCCCTCCGACACCCTTGCCCCAGCCCCCGCCGCACTCCGACCGACAGGTGCGCCGGCGGACAGACATGACGCCCACGGCTCGGAGCGCACCCGATGAGGCGCTCGCTGGTGATCGTCGGAGCCGGGCCGCGGGGGACCGGCCTGATCGAGCGGATCGCCGCCAACGCCCCGGAGCTGTACGACGGTTCGGGCCTCGACCTGCACCTGGTGGATCCGCACGAGCCCGGCGCCGGACGCATCTGGCGCGAGGCGCAGTCACCGCTGCTGTGGATGAACTCGCACGCCGAGGACGTCACCATGTTCACCGACGAGACGGTGGACATGGCCGGACCCGTGCGCTCCGGCCCCACCCTGCACGAGTGGGCCGGCATCGACGGCCGCACCTTCGCCGACCGGCAGCTCCAGGGCGCGTACCTGCGCTGGGTGCACGAGCAGGCGGTGGCCGCGCTGCCGCCGTCCGTGTCCGTCCACCACCATCCGCGACGTGCCCTGCGGGTGAGCGGACCGCGTGCGGGACGTCAGCGGGTCTGGCTGGAGGGCCGACCGCGCCCGCTCCTCGCCGACCTGGTCGTCCTCACCCTGGGGCATCTGGACGCCGAACTCGACGACGAGCAGCGGGACCTGGCTGCGTACGCCCGCGCCCACGGCCTCGTCCACCTGCCGCCCGACTTCACCGCCGACAGCGACCTGTCCGCGCTCGCGCCCGGCGAACCGGTCCTGGTCCGCGGGTTCGGGCTCGCCTTCGTCGACCTGATGGCGCTGCTGACCGAGGGCCGGGGCGGACGCTACGAGGGGGACACCTATGTCCCGTCCGGGCGCGAGCCGGTCCTCCACGTCGGATCGCGGCGCGGGGTGCCGTACCACTCGAAGATCGGCTACGACTGGACCGGCGAGCGGCCGCCGCTGCCCCGCTTCCTGGGGCCGGCCCAGATCGACGCGCTGCTCGCCCGGCGCGGGGCCGTCGACTTCCGGCGGGACGTGTGGCCGCTGGTGGCGAAGGAGCTCGGATTCGCCCACTACCACCGGCTGTTCACCGTGCACCCGGAGCGGACCGCGATGTCCTGGACCGACTTCGAGGAGAAGTACGCGGCCGTCGACGTGGCCCTCGAACGGGAGACCCTGGTGGCCTCCGCCGTGCCCGATCCCCGTGACCGGCTCGACCTCGTCGCGCTCGACCGGCCGCTGGAGGGCCTGCGGTACGCGACGCACGAGGAGTTCCAGGAGGGGCTGCGGGCGTATGTCGAGGCCGACCTGAGCCGCCGGCACGATTCCCGGTACAGCCCCGACCTGGCCGTGTTCCTCGGACTGCTCTCCGTCTACGGGCAGCTGGTGCGGCTCGGGGACATCGGTGGCCGGTGGCACGGGTTCTTCAGCTATCTGGCTTCAGGGCCGCCCGGCCCCCGGCTGCGGCAGCTGCTCGCGCTGTCCCGGGCCGGGGTGCTCCGGTTCGTCGGGGCGGACATGGAGATCCGCGCCGAGGGCGGGGTGTTCCGGGCGTCGAGCCCCACCGTGCCGGGCCACTCGGTCGAGGCGCGGGCCCTGGTCGAGGCCCGGCTGCCCGAGCCGACCGTGCGGCGGGCCCTCGATCCGCTGCTGCGCGCGCTGCACGACGAGGGGGTCGCCGAGAGTCCGGACGGGCTGCTGCGGGTGGACCGTGCCGACGGGCGGCTCCTGGACCGGTCCGGGCGCCCGCACCCCCGGCGCTTCGCCCTCGGGCCGCACACCGACGGCCGTACACCCGGCGCCTTCACCCGGCCGCGCACCGGCGGGCCCGCGTTCCGGCAGAACGACGCGACCGCGCGGGCCGCACTGCGGTTCCTGGGCGAGCTCGCCGGCCGTGCGGTCGCCTGAGCCGCCGGTGCGAGACGGCCGCCGGTCCGCGCGGTCGTGGTTGTTCCCCGCCGCGGCGGGCCGGACTCTCCTCCGAAAGGATTCCCCCACATGGCTTCCTCGCACGGCCGGGGGCTGGTGCACCTCGCCGCCGCCCTCGACCAGCCGTCGGCGTCCGACGCGCGTCCCTACGTCGAGGCGGCGCGGCTCGCCGAGCGCGGCGGGCTCGACTTCGTGACCCTGGACGACACCCTCGCCCGGCCCGGCCTCGACCCGCTCACGGTGCTGTCCCGGGTCGCGCCCGCCACCGGCCGGATCGGCCTGGTGCCCACGGTCACGAGCACCCACCCCGAGCTCTTCCGCGTCCTGGCCGCCGTCGCGACCCTCGACCGGGTCAGCCGGGGCCGGGCCGGCTGGCGGATCGACGGCTCGACCACCGGGGCCGAGGCCCGACTCCTCGGCCGCCGACCCGCGGCACCGGCCGGTCCACTGCGCGGGGAGACGGGTGAAGTCGCCGACGTGGCCGCGAAACCGTGCGACGTGCGGGAGGACGACACCGAGATACGGGACATGCCGAACGGCGGCCCGCGACCCCCGCACGGCCACCCGGTCCGCGTGGTCGACGCCACCGACGAACCCGCCCGCAGGACCGCCGCCCGGTACGCCGACGTGGCCCTCGTCCGCGCCGCGAGCGCCGCGCAGGCAGCCGCCGTACGGGATCAACTCCGCGCCACGGCAGCTGAGTTCGGGCGCCGCCCCGACGAACTGCGGGTCCTCGCCGGTCTCCTCGTCGACCTCGGCGACGGCGAGCACGCGGCCGCGCCGGGGCACGGCGGGGGCGGACCCCGCCAGACCGCACAGGGGCCGCTGTACCGGGGCGGCCCCGTCGACCTCGCGGCACTGATCGCCACCTGGCACGGCGAGGGCGTCGTCGACGGCTTCCACCTCACCCCCGCCGAACCGCTGCGGGACCTGGAACGGCTCGTCAACGGCACAGTGGCGCTGCTCCAGCACCGCGGACTGTTCCGCACCTTCTACCCGGGCAGCACGCTCCGGGAGCACCTGGACCTCGCCGTCCCCGCCCACCGGTGCGGGTAACTCGCCAGGGGCTGTTTTCGGCGATGCGGCGAAAGGGAACGGCAGCCGCCGGTTCCGGGTTCCGTACCCGTCCGCGCCGGTGGCCGACGGCCGTACGACGGTCGGCGTCGCGGAGCGCCGCTGACGCCCTGCCACTTCGCCGACCACCGTATCTGCCGCTTTCCGCCGCCGGGGAAGGCTCTCGGCGTGGCCCTCGTGGCGGGGGAGCGGGACGGGATTCGAGGCATGGCCGTTCCCTGTGAAGCACAAAGGTCTTTCAAAGACTGACGGCCGAAAGGCGCCCTTGCGCCGACCGTCCGTTCGGCCGAATACTCCCCCTCAGCGCTTGTCAGGAGCACGGCGTGTTCGAAAACCGGACGCCCGTGCCGCTGACTGCGCCTCACGGGCCCCGACCCCACGCGGGCCCCCGACTTCCCTTGGAGGGAACGAAACGTGAGGATCAAGCGCACCAACCCCCGCAGTGGCATTACGAGACGGACCCGGCTGATCGCCGGAACCACCGGCCTCGTGGCCGCGGCCGCGATCGCGGTCCCCAGCGCGAACGCGACCGCTGCGACCCCGTTCAGCACCGCCGAACTCAAGAGCGCCAGCAGTTCGGTGCTCAAGGCCGACATCCCGGGCACCGCCTGGGCCGTCGACAGCAAGACCAACCGTGTGGTCGTCACCGTCGACAGCACGGTCTCGCAGGCGGAGATCGCCAAGATCAAGGAGCAGGCGGGCAGCAACGCCGACGCGCTCACGATCAAGCACACCCCGGGCAAGTTCAACAAGCTGATCTCCGGCGGCGACGCCATCTATGCGAGTAGCTGGCGCTGCTCCCTCGGCTTCAACGTCCGCAGCGGGAGCACCTACTACTTCCTGACCGCCGGTCACTGCACCGACGGTGCGGGCACCTGGTGGTCGAACTCGGGCCACACGACCACCCTCGGCTCGACGGCCGGGTCCAGCTTCCCGACGAACGACTACGGCCTCGTCAAGTACTCGTCGAGCTACCCGGTCTCGTCGATCTCCGGCACCGTCGGCAGCGTCGACATCACCAGCGCCGCCACCCCGTCCGTGAACACCACGGTCTACCGTCGCGGTTCCACCACCGGCATCCACAGCGGCCGGGTCACCGCGCTGAACGCGACCGTCAACTACGGTGGCGGCGACATCGTCTACGGCATGATCCAGACCACGGTCTGCGCCGAGCCCGGCGACTCCGGCGGCCCGCTCTACTCCAACAGCGGTATCGCCTACGGTCTGACCTCCGGCGGCAGCGGCAACTGCTCCTCCGGCGGCACTACCTTCTTCCAGCCGGTCACCGAGGCCCTGAGCGCCTACGGCGTCAGCGTCTTCTAGGCCCGGCAGCGGCCTGAACCGCGGCCGGTACCTGGTGAGCCCCCGTACGCATCCGCCGTACGGGGGCTCGTCGCGATCACGAGGTGGTCCGCTCCGGTGGCGCGCAGAGCCAGTCCAGTACGGCCGGCAGGGCCTCAAGCGCGCCGAAGTGGCCGGTGTCCTGCTGGAGGACGGGCCGGACCCGGGGGATGCGGTCCGCCAGCCAGGTGAAGTGGCCGACCGGGGAGAGCGTGTCCTGGGCGCCGTGCCACAGCAGCACGGGCCGGGTGACGGCCGCCGGGTCGAAGCCCCAGCCGCTGAGCAGGGCGAGGCCGTCGTCGAGCCAGCCGTACGACGATCCGCGCAGCGCCTCCCGGTAGGTGCGCAGCAGCATCTCGCCGACCGCCGGGGTGGAGACGGTCCGCCGGTCGGAGTCCGTGAGCCCGTCGCGGAGGGAGACCAGCAGTTGCGCGGGGTCGCGGCGGATGTCGGCGGCGCGGGCGTCGAGGCGCCCGGCGAAGGCGAGCGGGTCGGTGAGCGCCCGGGTGTACTCCTCGACCTGGGAGGCGGCCATACCGTCGAACCAGCGCAGGTCCCTCGCGTCCGGGGGCGCGGGGGACGCCAGTGCCGCCGCGCGCCGCACCCGGGAGGGCAGCAGCGCGGCGCAGGCCAGGGCGTGCGGGGCGCCGCCGGAGTGGCCGAGCACCGAGAAACGGCCGAGCCCGAGGGCTCCGGCCAGCTCCGCCACGTCCCGGGCGGCGTCGGCCACGCGGCGCCCCGGCAGACGGTCCGAGTCGCCGTAACCGGGGCGGTCGTAGGCGATGAACCGGATGTGCGGATGCGCGGCGACGACGTCCCGGGGGACGAGACCGAAGCGGCAGCCCGGGGTGCCGTGCAGCAGGACCACCGGACTGCCGTCCGGATCGCCGTGCTCCTCGACCGTCAGCCGGCGGCCGTCCTGTGTCCTGATGCCGTGGACCACCCGTGTCCTCCGTCTCCCCTTTGTGTACACAGCGGAGTTACCGTCGAAGTACACACCTTGAGCGCCTGGTTCGGACCCTGGGGGTCGCGATGGTCGAGGAGCTGGTGGCGGCGGGCGTGACGCTCGCGTCCGCCGGAGCGGTGTACGCGATGGCGGCCGCGCGGGTTGTCAAGCAGTACGAACGGGGCGTGGTCTTCCGTCTCGGAAAGCTTCGGCCGGACGTGCGCGGGCCGGGGTTCACGATGATCGTTCCGGGCGTCGACAAGCTCCGGAAGGTCAACATGCAGATCGTGACCATGCCGGTGCCCGGGCAGGAGGGCATCACCCGGGACAACGTCACGGTGCGGGTGGACGCCGTCGTCTACTTCAGGGTGACCTCGCCGGCCGAGGCGGTCGTCCGGGTCGAGGACTACCGGTTCGCGGTCGCGCAGATGGCGCAGACCTCGCTGCGGTCGATCATCGGCAAGAGCGAGCTGGACGATCTGCTGTCCAACCGCGAAAAGCTCAACCAGGGACTGGAGTTGATGATCGACAGCCCCGCGGTGGAGTGGGGCGTCACCATCGACCGGGTCGAGATCAAGGACGTCTCGCTCCCCGAGACCATGAAGCGGTCCATGGCCCGGCAGGCCGAGGCGGACCGGGAGCGGCGGGCGCGGGTCATCAACGCGGACGCGGAGCTCCAGGCGTCGAAGAAGCTGGCCGAGGCGGCCAAGGAGATGTCCGAGCAGCCTGCCGCGCTGCAGCTGCGGCTGCTGCAGACGGTGGTGGCGGTGGCGGCGGAGAAGAACTCGACCCTGGTGCTGCCGTTCCCCGTCGAGCTGCTGCGGTTCCTGGAGAGGGCGCAGCAGGGGGTGGCGGCGCCCGCTCCGCAACAACCGGTGCGGGAATCGGTGCAGCAACCGGTGCGGGAATCGGTGCGGGAATCGGTGCAGGAGCAACGTCCGTCTCTTGAGTCCCGGCCGGATCCTGATTCCGAGGGGTCGAATTCAGGACAGGACTAGACCTTACGGGCTGATGAGGTGTTACTCGCTCGTAGTGTTTGCAGCGTGAACGGCCTGGGCTGACCGTGAGCTGTCAAAAATGGCAGGGGCGCGCAACCGCGTTCTACGCGCGTCCGGAAGTCACCCTTGTACGCCCCCTGTGGGGTTCGGAAGAGTAAGGGCTCGTCAACCAGCCTTCCGGCCCGCGAGATCCCCACAATCTCAGGGCCGCCCCCCCACAGGAGGACCCGAGTTGAAGCACCGACGCATACCCAGGCGGCGGATCGTCGTGGCAGGTGCGGGCATCACCGCGCTGGTCGCCGCGGGAGTCACCTTGCAGACTGCGAACGCCAGCGAGACGCCGGCCTCGCCCCAGGTCAAGACCCTCTCGGCTGTCGCGGCCGGAAAGCTCGCCTCGACGCTCGGGACCGAACTCGGCGCGGACGCGGCGGGAACGTTCTACGACGCGAAGACCAAGAGCCTCGTGGTGAACGTGCTCGACGAGGACGCGGCGCGGACCGTCTCGGCGGCCGGGGCCACGGCCAGAGTCGTCTCGAACTCCCTCGCCGAGCTGAAGAGCGCGCGTACGACGCTCGTCGACGACGCGACCGTCCCGGGGACGTCCTGGGTGACCGACCCCACCACCAACAAGGTCGTCGTCACGGCCGACCGCACGGTCTCCGCCGCCGAGTGGGCCAAGCTCGCCAAGGTGGTCGACGGGCTGGGATCGGTTGCCGAACTCCAGCGCACGAAGGGGGAGTTCACGCCCTTCGTCGCCGGCGGTGACGCGATCAGCGGATCCGGTGGGCGCTGCTCCCTCGGCTTCAACGTGGTGAAGGGCGGACAGCCGTACTTCCTCACCGCCGGACACTGCACCGAGGCGATCTCGACGTGGTCGGACTCCAGTGGGAACAAGATCGGCACCAATGAGGTGTCGAGCTTCCCGGACAACGACTTCGGGCTGGTGAAGTACACGGCCTCGGTCGACCATCCCAGCGAGGTGAACCTCTACAACGGGTCCGCGCAGGCGATCACCGGGGCCGCGTCGGCGACCGTCGGCCAGTCGGTGACGCGCAGCGGGTCCACGACCCAGGTGCACTCCGGGAAGGTCACCGGTCTGGACGCGACGGTGAACTACGGCAACGGCGACATCGTGAACGGGCTGATCCAGACCGATGTGTGCGCGGAGCCGGGGGACAGCGGCGGGTCGCTGTTCTCGGGGAGCAGCGCGATCGGACTGACGTCCGGTGGCAGCGGCGACTGCACCTCCGGTGGGGAGACGTTCTTCCAGCCGGTGACGGAGGCGTTGTCGGCGACCGGGGCGTCGATCGGCTGACGGTTCGGCGGTACGTGAAGTCCCGCCCCCTGCGTGGGGGGCGGGACTTTCGCGTCTCCTGTCATCGTTATCCGTTCGAGACCGCACGTTGCTCACGCCGTGCTTGGGGCGGCCGTTACATTTGCGGTTCCTGGGGCTCAACTTCCCTTTGACCGACGGAAGTTGATCTCTCGGCAGGTGCCTTCACAGCCAAATGTTTCGGGGGAAACGCTGTGCAGAAGATCCAGCTGACCTATTGGTGGAACGGGCACGAGCCCGGTGACGTCGTGGACGTCGACGACCTGGCCGCGCGGGAACTGCTCGGTGTCATCGCGCGCCCCGCGGAGGGCGACGCGGAATCCGAAGACGCCGCGGACCCCGCAGACTCCGATGAGTGAGCCGTACGTCACCTTTCCGGACGTCGAGCAGTTGGTCGTCGATCTGCTCAAGGACCGCAGCGAGCTGGCAGGCGTCGTCGTCGATGTCGCGCCGCCCGCCGGGTTCGACGGCTCGCAGCGCGCCGTACTGGTCTCCCGGATGGGCGGTGCCTGGGCGGAGGACCCCCGGCTCGACAATCCGCTGGTCGACCTGGAGGTGTACGGCCCCTCCAAGGCGGCGGCCCACACCGTCTCCCTCGTGGCGCGTTCCCTGGTGCTCCAGCTCCGGGGCGTGCGGTACGGCGGGGCGACCGTCGTGGACGTGGTCGAGGAGGACGGGCCGCGCTGGCTGCCCGACTATCGGCACGCGAGTGCCAACCGCTATGTCTCGACCACCCGCCTGGTGGTCCGCCCGGCCTGAACGGCCGTATCACCGGCTTCGCTTCGCCGTATGACCGGCTTGGCTTCGCCGTACTCCCACAGCAGCACGTCATGTCCATCTCCCAGCAAGGAGCAGTGATGGCCGGAACGAACGCCAAGGAGATCCGGGTCGCGGGCAATGGCCGCGTGCTCATCGCCCCGCTCGCCACCGCACCGCCCGCCGACACCGCCGCGGCGTGGGGTGCCGGGTGGAAGGACCTCGGCTACACCACCACCGACGGGGTCAAGATCACCAAGAAGGACAAGCTGGACCCCGTGGACACCTGGCAGAGCGTCAGCTCGGCGAGGTTCGTCTACTCCGACCGCGACCTCAGCTTCAAGTTCCAGCTCCTCCAGCTGAACGAGGACACCCTGCCGTTCTTCTTCGGCGGCGGGCAGGTCAAGGAGACGGCGGCCGGGTCCGGCCTCTACAAATACGAGCTGGCGGCCGAGCCGAAGTTCGACGAGCGGATGCTCGGGGTGGAGTTCGTGGACGGCGACGAGGTCAAGTACCGCATGATCGTCGCCCGGGGCCAGGTGACCGAGACGGAGGAGCTCGCCCTCGTTCGTACGGCTCCCGTGAAGCTCGGGGTCACCTTCACCGCGCTGGCCACGGTGGACGGTGCCCCGCTGGCGACCTTCCTGATGAAGGACCCGAGCTTCAGCGCGGCCTGATTCCTTCGTTCGTCTCGTGTCATTCGTGCCGTCTCGCAGCAAGGAGCCCCACCGACATGGCCCCCTTCAACGTCAACGCCGCCCGTGCCCAGCGTCTCGAAGCAGTCGGGAAGAACTGGGAGTTCGAGGTGGACGGTGATGTGTTCCGGCTCCCCACCGAGTTCCCGCGCGGTATCGCCAAGCAGATCGCCGCGCTGGACGACAACGACATCGACGGGTTGCTGGCGCTGCTGCTCGGTGCGGAGCAGTTCGAGCGGTTCTGCAAGTACGACACGAGTGTGCAGGACGTCTCCGCGATCCTGGAGGCGTACGGCAACGACACCGGCATGTCGTTGGGGGAAGGCTGAGCCTCGGCGCGCTGGTCGACGAGCACGCCGAGGCTCTGGAGGCGGATCTGCTCCGCCACTACGGGGTCGACCTCCTCGACTGGCACCGGGGGCGGCTCTCCTCGCGCCGCCTTCGGGTGCTGGTCGAACACCTTCCCTCGGACTCGTCGTTCGCCCGAGCGGTCCACGGCGAACAGGCGGAGTGGACGGTCACGGACCATCTGCTGGCGGCCGTCGTCGACCATCTCGCCGTGGCCAACTGGATGTTCGCGACGGTCCACCGGGACGAGGACACGGAACCGGCGGAGTATCCGGAGCCTTTGCCACGTCCGGGAGACGGCCCGACTTCGACTGATACTCCGCTCGTCGACCTCTCGTCTGCCGGAGAGGGACGCGCCGCGAGCCCGGTCGAGATCGTGGCGTTTTTGAGTTCGCCCGGTTGAGAGGGAGTAGAACATGACCGTGCCGACTGACCCGATGTGGCCCGTCGAAATGGCGAAAAGGCTCTTCGATCAGGAACTGGGCAAGGCGAGAGAGACAATCAATGAGCTGGCACGGACTGCTGTCAAGAAAAGCTTCGAAACAGAGGCGGTGATCGCCGCAGGGCCTGCCAAGGCCGAGGCGCTCGGAGTTTTCACCGCGGTCAACGCCGCAAAGCTGGAGTTCAACCTGTGGGATCCAGGAAAAAAGATCCAGGAAGCCTACGACAATCTCCTGCGGGACCGGAAGCTGAAAAAGGAGGGAGCTGAATACAGATCGGCCGACTTGGCTCCGGAGGCCCTGCTCGGGCGGATTCGCTCCACTGAGGGGATCGTGGCCGGTCTCAAACGCCAGGTGACCGCCGCAGCGGAAACGAGGATGAGTGACATCCGGCAAGACGCCGCTCGGAGACAGCGGATTCTGGGGGTCATTCGTAGAGCCGTCGTACGCATAGCGGCACTCGAACGTCAAGCGACGAGGGCTACAGAGGGCGCAGCGAAGCGCGCGGCGGACACGAGAGCACTGCAGGCGCAGGCAAACAAGCTCCAGAACCAGGAGCGGAATCTGCGCCAGGCCTTGAGGCAGCTGAGCCTTGCCCTTAGGGGGGCGAATCCGGACATGCGCAACTTCGAGACAAAGCTGTTGGAGATCAGGCGCAGTCTCACCTGATTCCTGTCCATCCGAAGGGAGGTGCGGAGGATGAGAGCCGCACTGGTACAAGCCACCGGCGCGCTCACGCGCTTCCGGACCGCACTGACCCAGACGAGCGCGGCCGGAAGCAGACTGCGCACTGCCGCGACCGGGGCCGGCAGCTCGGTCGATCGGCTCAGGAGTTCGGCCACTCAGGCCAGTACCGCCACCGGTCGGCTGCGGACCGGGGCCACTCAGGCGAGCGCCGGGCTGAACCAGGTGCGGACCGCCGCTACCCGGGCCGCCGCCGATGTGCAGCGGGCTGGGCGGAGTGCCGCGTCCGGGGGCGGGCTGTTCTCGCGGTTCAGTCAGGGGCTGCGTACCGCCACCACCGCCCAGCGCGGGCTCAACACCGCTATGAAGGCCAATATCCTCGGCGCGATCCTCTCCCTCATCATGCCGCTCATCACCAAGCTCATCGACATGGCGATGGAGTCCAAGACCGTGCAGGCCGTCATGCAGGCGGCGTTCAAGATCATCGGGCAGGTGGTGGGGACGGTCATGAAGGGGGCGTCGGTCGCCATCAACTGGCTGATCGATGCCGGGAAGAACGTCATCAACTGGTTGAAGGCCAACTGGCCTTTGCTCGTCGCCATTCTCACCGGGCCCGTCGGCATCGCCGTGCTCGCGATCGTCAAGAACTGGGACCGGATCAAGGACGCGGTCGCGTCGGTCCGGGACTGGATCGTCGACAAGTGGAACGCCGCGGTCAACTTCCTGCGCGGAGTCCCCGGGATGATCTGGGGCTTCTTCGCCCAACTACCCGACCAGCTACGGGGTTTGGGCGGCGATCTGGTCATGGGGCTCATCAACGGCATCAAGAACTCGGCCGGTGCCCTTCTCAACACCGTCAAGAACTTCATCGTCAACACCATCCCCGGCCCCATCCGCAGCATCCTCGGCATCGCCTCCCCGTCCAAGGTGATGATGGGATTCGGCGGGGATGTCGGCGAGGGGCTCGCGCTCGGTATGGAGGGGGCCGGCAACAGGGTCGCGGGAGCTGCGGGACGGCTGGCCACCGCCACCGCGCGGAGCGTCATCGGACCCGGTTACAGCCTCGCCGGAGTCGCCGGCGGCGCGTCGACCCGGCCCCAAGGCGCCGCGGCCGGCGCCCCCGTCACCGTCAACGTCCACCCCCGCCCCGGCCAGTCCGAGTACGAGATCGGCCGGATCACCGCCCGCGAACTCGCCTGGGCGGCCAAGCGATGAGCCCGCGCCAGCTCCAGCAGCCGGTGTTCGAGGTGGACGGCTGGGCCGGGAACACCGTCGACGACGACGGCGTCGAGTGGTGGGTCACCAGCGAACAGGGCTGGGCCGCCGCCCCGCCCGTCCGGCTCACCCTGACCGACCGCCCCGAGCGGCACGGCGCGTTCGACGCCCCCTCCTACCGGGGACCTCGCGTGGTCACCCTGGAGGGCCTGGCCATCGCCCCCGAACGCGCCGTACGGGAGGAGGCCAAGGACCGGCTGGCCGCCGTACTCGCCGACGGCAGCATCCTGTCGCCGCTGGTCGTCACCGAACCGCACCGCGTCCGGCGGGCGTTGGTCCGCCTCACCGCCGAGACGAAGATCGTCGACCGCAAGTCCGGTGCCTTCGAGTTCTCCCTGACGATGACCGCGCCGGACCCGCTGCGGTACTCGTACGGCCTGAACAGCAGCACCTGTCCGCTGCCTTCCTCCAGTGGCGGAGTCTCTTTCCCGCTCTCCTTCCCGCTGGACTTCGGGTCCGGTTCCTCCGGTGGCCGGCTGCTCCTTGAGAACAAGGGCACCGTCCCGACCTGGCCGGTCTGGCGGATCAGTGGACCCTGCGTCCAGCCGGTGATCAGCAACACCGCGACCGGTGAGGAGCTCGCCTTCGAACTCACCCTCCAGGAAGGCGAGTTCCTGCTCATCGACACCGACGCGCGCTCGGTTCTGCTCCAGGGCACGGCCTCCCGCAGGGCCACCCTGCTGCCCGGTTCGGACTGGTTCCCGCTGCCGCCGGGTGCGACGCCCGTGCTCTTCCGTGCCCGTGACTACGCCCCGGCAGCCCGGCTGACGGCGGAGTGGCGGGACGCCTGGCTCTGACCCCGCCCGCCCTCAGCTACCAGAAGGAACGCACCCGCATGGCTGACTTCGAGCGTGACTCCGGATGGCTCTCCGGAAGTGTCGTGGATGCCGAGGACGCCCGGCTCGCCACCGGCGTGCTCGCTTCGGCGGCCGCGGACCCCGGCAACCCGATCGCGGCCCGCACCGGCATCAGGCCCGGCCCCGGCAGCCCGGGCAACGTCGAGGCGACCGCCACCCCCTCGCGCAACGTGACGGTGCGTCCCTTCCAGGGCGTCATCCAGGGCACCCGTACGACCGCCGCGGGCGCGTATCTGATCACGCTCGCCCAGCAGAAGACCCTCGACGTGCTCACCGCGGCCCCGGCCCACTCGTCGTACGCCCGGATCGTCCTCGTCGTGGCCCGGCAGACCGACCGGCAGTACGGCGACGAGAGCGACGGCATGCTGGTGCAGGTGGTGGCCGGAGCGCCCGCGGTGTCGCCGGTCGCGCCCACGGTCACCGGCGACCACCTGCGCCTCGCGCAGATCACGGTGCGGGCGAACGCGGGCTCCGTCACCCAGGCGGACATCAAGGACCTGCGGGTGTTCACCGTGGCCGCGGGCGGGGTGCTGCCGTTGCAGTCCCACGAGTCGCTCCCGGCCGACGGATACGCCGGACAGCGGCTCCACGACCTCGAGACCGGTCTCGACCTGGTCCGCACCGGCACGGACTGGCGTCCCGCGGTCACGGGGGCGGTGGAGTTCTTCGGGCCGGCGGACACGGGCTGGCCCAAGGCCGGCGCGACGGAGGGGACCGCCTTCCAGTTCAACCAGGTGACGGTCACTCCGGCGCCCTACCCGCGCATGCTGATGTGCACCGGCCAGGTGACCGCCCAGGCCCAGTCCGCCGACGCCAGGTTCGACCACGTGATCAAAGTGCTCGGCGAGAGCGGCAATCTGAGCATCAGTGCCTTCAGCGTCGGGCCGACGCTCGCCACCACGACCGTCGCGACGGCCCACCGTCTGGTGCCCGCCGGTACCACCCCCCTGGTGCTCGCCCAGCACGTCGTACGGGTCGCCGGCTCAGGGACGGTGAGCGTGCCCTCCAGCTGGCTCATCCCGGTCTACATCGGACTCCGGGTGCTGGCCTTCCCTGTTACCTGACCCCTCCGACCGGAAGAGGCACCCATGAGCACGCCCACCCCAGAACGCGACTCCGGCTGGATCTCCGGCGGGGTCGTCGACGCCGAGGACGCCCGCCTCGCCACCGGTGTGTTCGCCGCGCCCGGGGCGAGCCCGGTCCAGGCCCGCAGCGGCGTCCGGCCGGCCACCGGCGACCCCGGCCGGGTGCAGGCCACCGCCACCGTCTCCGGCAAGGTCACCGTCGCTCCCTTCCAGGGGGTGATCCAGGGGACCAGGGCCAGCGCGACCGGCGCCTATCTCGTCACGCTCGGCCAGCAGAAGACCCTCGACGTCCTCGGCACGAACCCCGCGGACCCCAGCAACCCGCGCAACGATCTCGTGGTGGCCCGGCAGCGCGACGCGCAGTACGGCGACGCCGGCACCGGCATGACCGTCGAACTCGTCAAGGGAACGGCCGCCGCCACCCCCACCGACCCCCAGGTGACCGGTGACTTCATCCCGCTCGCCCGGATCAGGGTCGCGAAGAACGCGTCGTCCGTCGCCGCTCCCGACATCGACGACCTGCGCCCCTGGACCTCGGCGGTCGGCGGCATCCTGCGGGTCTGGGGCGAGGGCGGCCGCCCCACGTACCCCTACGCCGGCATGTACATCCACCGGGGGGACACCAACCACCTGGAGTGGTACGACAGTTCGGGGAACTGGCGGGCGGTCAACAACGACACCGGCTGGGCCCCCCTCACCTTTCCCGCCGGCTGGACCGTGTACAACAGCGAGGCACCGGCTGTCCGCAGGGTCGGCGCGGTCGCCTACCTGCGCGGCGCGATGCGCACCGGTGTCGCCCAATCGGCCAATCCCACGGTCCTCATGAACCTCCCGGCCGCCTTCCGCCCGCTGGTACGGCATCACTGGTACGTGGTGCTCGGCGGTACCCGGACGGGCATCGAGGGCATAGTCGACACCGACGGCAACGTGAACCTCTACCCGCAGACGACCGCCCTGCCCGCCGAGCAGATCGTCTACATCAACACCACCTGGCTGGTGGGCCAGTGACCGGCCGCCCGACCCGCTACACCTACTACACCGCCGACCTCGCCACCGGCGCCATCACCGACGAACTCCCCCTGTACGACGCCACGTTCAGCACCGAGCTCAACGAAGCCGGCGAGTTCCGGGCCCGGTTGCCCCTCGGTGACCCGAGGATCACCGTCCACCGCCCCCGCGAGCTCACCGAACCGGGACGCGCCGCCCTCTACGTCGAGCGGGACGGCGTGCTCGTCTGGGGCGGGGTGATCCGGACCGTCAAGTACACCTCCGCCGACCAGCACCTGGAGATCGGGGCGGCCGGTTTCCTCTCCTATTTCGACCACCGCCGTGTCCTGCCCGCCGCCTTCGACCCGGCCGCCTCCGACCTGGGCTCCGTCAGCGTCACCTTCACCGACCGCGACCAGAGCGACATCGCCCGCGCCCTCGTCGCCGTCGCCCAGGAACACACTCACGGCGACATCGGGATACGTCCCGAGTCCGACGCCCTGTCCGGCATCACCCGCACGCTGGTCTATCCCGGCAGCGACCTCAAGAGCACCGGTGAGGCGCTGCGTGAACTGGCCAGCCTGGAGCACGGCCCCGACTTCCTCTTCGACATGGCGTACGGCAGCGACGGCCGACCCGTGCGCAGACTGCGCGTCGGCACTCCGCACCTCGGCCAGCAGGGCACCCCGCACGTGTGGGAGTACGGCGCCAACCTCATCGGCTACACCTGGCCGGCCGACGGGGCCTCCACCGCGACCCGGGTCTTCGCCCTCGGGGAGCAGGGCGAGGGCAGCCAGCTCGTCGCGGTCGCCGAGGCCCCCGGCACCGGGCGCCCGCTCACCGAGACCGAGGTCTCCTACGTCCATCTCACCGACACGGACCTGCTGCGCTCCCAGGCCCGCTCGGCCCTCGCCGCCGTCTCGGCCCCCGTCATCCTGCCCGAGCTGACCGTGCGCGCGGACCGGGAACCCGTCCTCGGCTCCTACCAGGTCGGCGACGACGCCCTCGTGGTGATCAAGGACGTGTTCTTTCCCGAGGGCGTCCGGTTCGGGGTACGGATCACCGGGATCGAGGTCACCCCGGGCAACGACGCGGGTGAGGAGCAGGTCCAGCTGACCGTCACGCCCGCCATCAGCACCCCATGAACCGGAGGAGTACCCCGTGACCAGGATCAACCGCCCCGACACCCTTCTCACCGAGCTCCGCGACATCAAACGGCGCCTGCACGCCCTGGAGACCGCACAGCGTGCGACGACCGCCGGCGCCCGGTCGGCCGCCGCGGCCGAGCCTCTTGCCGAGGAATCCGCCGAGACCGACACATCCGGGTCCGAATAGGCCGTTTCCGCAGGTGAGAGGTGACTCGAACGCTGTCGCACACATGTTCGGATTTTGGTCTATGGTGGAGGTGAGGCGATAGGGAACTGATGTTCGACAGCGGGAGGTGCGGATGCCTGGCTTCACTCATCTGCACACCGTCTCCGGGTTCTCCCTGCGCTACGGCGCCTCGCATCCGGAGCGCCTCGCCGAGCGTGCCTCCGAGCGGGGGATGGACGCCCTCGCCCTCACCGACCGCGACACCCTCGCGGGCACGGTCCGGTTCGCCAAGGCCTGTGCGAAGGCGGGGGTGCGGCCGTTGTTCGGGGCGGGGCTGGCCGTGGCGGAGGCCGAGCCCGTACGGCAGGAGCGGCGCCGTGCTCCCGTGCGCGGAGGTGCCTTCGTCGACGAGTCCGCCCCCCGGGTCACCTTCCTCGCCCGGGACGGCGCCCGCGGCTGGGCCGACCTGTGCCGGCTCGTCACGGTGGCCCACGCCGACAAGGGGGAGCGGGGCACGCCGCTGGTGCCCCGGACGGAGAACCGGGGGGACGGGCTGACCGTGCTGCTCGGGCCCGCCTCCGAGGTCGGCCGTGCCCTTGCCGCCGGCCGCCCCGACCGGGCCGCCCGGCTGCTCGTCCCCTGGCGGGAGACCTACGGCGACGCCCTGCGTCTCGAAGCCGTCTGGCACGGACGCGAGGGCACCGGACCCGGCTCGCTGCGGCTGGCCGCCCGTACCGTCGGATTCGCCGCCGAGCAGCGGATCCGGCCCGTGCTCAGCAACGCCGTACGCTACGCCGACCCCGGACTGGGGCCGGTCGCCGACGTCCTGGACTCCGCCCGCCGTCTCGTCCCCGTCGGCGCCGTCAAGGAACTGGACTCCGGTGAGGCATGGCTCAAGGACGAGGGCGCCATGCTGGCGGCCGCGGAGCGGATCGTCGAGGCCGCGGGCTTCCGGCGCGAGGCCGCGTACCGGCTGCTGGAGCAGACGCAGGCGACGGCCGCCGAGTGCCTGGTCGACCCCGAGGACGACCTCGGGATCGGCACCGTCCACTTCCCCGAAGCGCACCTCGTGGGCGCGGGCCGCCGCACCGCCCAACGGGCCCTGGCCTCACGGGCAGCGGCCGGGATGGTACTGAAGGGATACGCGGGCAGGCGTACGTACTGGGAGCGGATGCACGAGGAACTGGACATCATCGCCCACCACGGCTTCGCCTCCTACTTCCTGACGGTCGCTCAGGTCGTCGACGACGTACGGGACATGGGCATCCGGGTCGCCGCGCGAGGTTCCGGCGCCGGTTCCCTGGTCAATCACCTTCTGGGGATCGCCCACGCCGATCCCGTCGAGCACGGACTGCTGATGGAGCGGTTCCTGTCCAAGCGCAGGCTCGCCCTGCCCGACATCGACATCGACGTGGAGTCCGCGCGCCGCCTGGAGGTCTACCGGGCGATCATCGGGCGGTTCGGGACCGAGCGGGTCGCCACCGTCTCGATGCCGGAGACGTACCGGGTGCGGCACGCGATCCGGGACGTGGGGGCGGCCCTGTCCATGGACCCCGCCGACATCGACCGCATCGCCAAGTCCTTCCCGCACATCCGGGCCCGGGACGCCCGCGCGGCGCTGGAGGAACTGCCCGAACTCAAGGCGCTGTCAGGAGAGAAGCAGCGTCACGGCAGGATGTGGGAGCTGGTCGAGGCCCTCGACGCCCTTCCCCGGGGGGTCGCCATGCATCCGTGCGGGGTGCTGCTCTCCGACGCGTCCCTGCTCCGCCGTACCCCGGTCGTGCCGACCAGCGGCGAGGGGCTGCCCATGTCGCAGTTCGACAAGGAGGACGTCGAGGATCTCGGGCTGCTCAAGCTCGATGTGCTGGGCGTACGGATGCAGTCGGCGATGGCGCACGCGGTCGCGGAGGTGGAGCGGGCGACGGGGGAGCGGGTCGACCTGGACGCGGTACCGCCGGGCGACCCGGCGACGTACCAACTCATCAGGTCCACCGAGACGCTCGGGTGTTTCCAGATCGAGTCGCCGGGACAGCGGGATCTGGTGGGGCGGCTCCAGCCGGCCACCTTCCACGATCTCGTCGTCGACATCTCGCTCTTCCGGCCGGGACCGGTCGCCGCCGACATGGTGCGGCCGTTCATCGAGGCACGGCACGGGCGGGCGCCCGTCCGGTATCCGCACCCGGACCTGGAGCGGCCGCTGGAGGGGACGTACGGGGTCGTCGTCTTCCACGAGCAGATCATCGACATCGTCGACATCATGACCGGGTGCGGGCGCGGCGAGGCGGACCAGGTGCGGCGCGGGCTGTCCGACCCGGAGTCACAGGGGCGGATCCGGTTCTGGTTCGCCCAGCGCGCGGCGGCGAACGGCTATGACGCGGAAACGATTCAGCGGACCTGGGAGATCGTCGAGGCCTTCGGGTCGTACGGCTTCTGCAAGGCGCACGCGGTCGCCTTCGCCGTGCCGACGTACCAGTCGGCCTGGCTGAAGGCGCATCACCCGGCGGCCTTCTACGCCGGGCTGCTCACGCACGACCCCGGCATGTACCCGAAGCGGCTGCTGCTGGCGGACGCGCGGCGGCGCGGGGTGCCGATCCTGCCGTTGGACGTGAACGAGTCGGGGGTCGCCCATCGGATCGAACTGGTGTCTGAATATCCTTCGGTGTGGGGGCTGCGCCTGGCCCTGTCCGACGTGCACGGCATCAGCGAGGCCGAGGCCGTGCGGATCGCCGAGGGGCAGCCGTACGCCTCACTGCTGGACTTCTGGGAGCGGGGGCGGCCGAGCCGTCCGGTGGCCCAAAGGCTGGCCCAGGTCGGCGCGTTGGATGCCTTCGGTGCCAACCGACGGGACCTGCAACTGCACCTGACCGAGCTGCACCGGGGCGCACGTGCCGGTCGTGGGGGTCAACTCCCCTTGTCCGGCGGGCGGAAGACGGCCCCGGCCGGACTGCCGGACCTGTCCTCCGTGGAGAAGCTCAGCGCCGAGCTGGGCGTGCTGTCGATGGACGTCTCGCGCAATCTGATGGACGACCACCAGGAGTTCCTCCAGGAGCTGGGCGTGGTCAGCGCGCGACGGCTGCGCGAGGCACGGCACGGCGAGACCGTGCTGGTCGCGGGGGCCAAGGCGGCCACCCAGACACCGCCGATCCGGTCCGGCAAGCGGGTCATCTTCAGCACCCTGGACGACGGCACAGGCCTGGTCGACCTCGCCTTCTTCGACGACTCCCACGACGCCTGCGCGCACACCGTCTTCCACTCCTGGCTGCTGCTGGTGCGCGGGGTGGTGCAGCGACGCGGCCCGCGCAGCCTCAGCGTGGTGGGCGCGGCCGCCTGGAACCTCGCCGAACTGGTGGAACTGCGGGACGGGGAAGGCCTCGACGCGGTGGCGGCACGCCTGGCCGAGCCGGTGCCGGCAAGACCCGGCGACGAGACCGGCGATCCGACCGGCGGCAGGCGAATCCACATGCCGACGGGATACGAACTACATCCGTGGGCCGATCTGCGACCGGCGGGTCAAGAGGCATCACAGGTACGGAAGTTGTGGCACCAGAGTCCGGGGAGTGCGGGATGACCATCCTCTGCGTACGTTTCCAGCTGCCGCCGACGCGGGAGGCGGCCCTGCCCGAACTGCTCGGCCTCCTGGAGGAGTTCACGCCGGTCGTCGAAGCGCTGCCGCCGGACCGGGCACTGGCCGATCTGCGGGGCGCCGAACGCTACTTCAAGCGGGACGCCGTCGAACTGGCCTCGGTGATCCGGGTCCGCGCCCTCGCCCTGCACGGCGTCGACTGCGCGATCGGCGCCGGACCCGGGCCGATGCTGGCCCGCATGGCGCTGAAGGACGCCCGGCCCGGGGTGACCCGCTCGGTCCCCGGGGACGCGGCGGCGGACTTCCTCGCCGGCCGGCCCGTCGCCGCGCTCCCCGGCGTCGGCGCCGCGACCGCCCGCACCCTGTGCGAGTACGGCCTCGACACCCTGGGCCGGGTCGCCGCCGCACCCCTGTCCACACTCCAGCGCCTGGTCGGCGCGAAAGCGGGCCGCGAACTGCACGAGAAGGCGAACGGCGTGGACCGCGGCCGGGTGGTCCCGAACGGCGTCTCCCGGTCCCTGGCCGCCGAACGCCCCTTCACCCGCGATGAGTTGGACCCCGACCGGCACCGCCGCGCCCTGCTCTCCGCCGCCGAGGAACTGGGCTCCCGGCTGCGCGCCCTCGACAAGGTCTGCCGCACCCTGACCCTCACCGTCCGCTACGCCGACCGCACCGCGACCACCCGCAGCCGCACCCTCGGCGAACCCACCGCCCACTCGGCGGCCCTCACCAGGGCGGCCTACGGCATGTACGAGGCGCTGGGTCTCCAGCGCGCCCGGGTCCGCTCCATCGCTCTGCGCGCCGAGGGCCTCGACCCCGCCGAACACGCTTCCCACCAGCTCACCTTCGACCCCACCGACGACAAGCTCCGCCGTATCGAGGAGGCCGCGGACCGCGCCCGGGCGAGGTTCGGACCGCTGGCGGTGCTGCCGGGGGCGCTGGCGGCCTAGGCCCTGTCGTCAAATTCCCGCCTGCCCCGCGACGCCATGCACGCACTCTCCTGACGCCGCGGGGCCCGCCCTTCGGGCGGACGACGGGAATTTGACGACAGGGCCTAGAGGTCAGTTGGCCCACGGGGGAGTGATGCGGGTGCCGTCGGCCAGTTCCGCCTCCAGGCCGATGGAGGTGGTGACCCAGGTGAGGGCGGTGTGATCGGTGGGGTTCTCGACGGCGAAGGTCACCCCGGGGTTGACGATCACCGTGTCGCCGGCCGTGATCCGATGGGTGGCGTCGTCGAGGGTGACCAGGAGTTCACCGATGAGCAGATGGAAGATCTCCTCGCGGTTGACGGTGTGAGCAGGTGCCTTCGTCCCCCCGGGAATCTCGCCGCGCCAGGCGCAGAGCTCCTTGGCGCCGCTGAGCGGGGTGGCGTACGAGACGAAACGGGCGCCGTGGATCTCGTGGGTGACGGCGTCGGACGAGCGGACTACGGGCATGCGGGACCTCCGAGTCATAAATGGTCAAGCAGCTTGACTATATGGCTCCATAGTCAAGCTGCTTGACCAGTTCGTCAAGGGTGTTTCAATGCCTGGGTGCAGAACTCCGAAGCCCTCGCCCTCGCCGCCGCCCTGCTCGCCGCCGCCGGTGATCTGACCCAGCGCATCAACGACGGGGTCGTCGCCCGGGGGTTCGAGGCGCGGCCCGCCTGGGGTTTCGCGTTCACACGGCTCGCGCCGGACGGGGCCACGGTCACTGAGCTCGCCGGTCATCTCGGGGTGACCAAGCAGGCCGCGAGCCAGCTGGTCGACGAGATCGTGCGCAAGGGATACGCCGAGCGGCGGCCGCATCCCGCGGACGCGCGGGCCCGGCTCGTCGTGCTGACCGAGCGGGGGTGGGCCTGTACCCGTGCGGCGGAGGAGGCCGCCGCGGAGGCCGTGCGGGCGTGGACCGATGTACTCGGTGAGGGTGAAGTGCACGCGTTGCGCGAGCGATTGGGGCGTATCGCTCCCTATGGTCCCATCAGGCCCGCCTGGTGACGGTTCATCAGCAGGCGCAGGCGAAATGGTTAGCACTGGAAGTTTTTACTGACGCGTAACTTCACAAGTGCACTACTCGTCCGTAACTTTCGAATTGAACAGCATCCTCGTGATCCGGGTCACAGGGCGAACAGCCATCGCAACTCCCTTGAGCCGCAAGGAGATCACCCGATGCTGCCCTGGAAACGACTGCTCAGACCCCTCGCCGCCCTGCTGCTGACCGCCACGGTCGCCGTCGTCCCCGCCGCCACCGCCGCCCAGGCGGCCAACGCCCCGACCAGGGGCTGGAACGACTACTCCTGCAAGCCCTCCGCCGCCCACCCCCGCCCCGTCGTCCTCGTCCACGGCACCTTCGCGAACTCCGTCGACAACTGGCTGGCCCTCGCCCCGTATCTGGAGAGCCGCGACTACTGCGTCTTCTCCTTCGACTACGGCGAGCTCTCCGGCGTGCCCCTCTTTCACGGCCTCGGCCCCATCGACAAGTCGGCGGAGCAGTTGAAGACCTTCGTCGACAAGGTGCTCACCGCCACCGGCGCCGCCGAGACCGATCTCGTCGGTCACTCGCAGGGCGGCCTGATGCCCCGCTACTACCTCAGGTTCCTGGGCGGAGCCGCCAAGGTGAACGCCCTCGTCGGCATCGCTCCCGACAACCACGGCACCACCCTGTCCGGCCTCACCAACCTGCTGCCGTACTTCCCGGGTGTCGGGGACTTCCTCACCACCAACACCCCCGCCCTTGCTGACCAGGTCGTCGGCTCCGCCTTCCTCACCAAGCTCAACGAAGGCGGTGACACCGTCCCCGGCGTCAAGTACACGGTCCTCGCCACCAAGTACGACGAGGTCGTCACGCCGTACCGGAGTCAGTTCCTCAGCGGGTCCGGCGTCCACAACGTCCTGCTCCAGGACCTGTGTCCGCTCGACCTCTCCGAGCACGTGGCCATCGGGCTGTTCGACCGGATCGCCTTCCACGAGGTGGCCAACGCCCTCGACCCGGCCCACGCCACCGCCACCACCTGCGCGTCGGCGCTGAGCTGAGCGCCGCCGGGGCCTGTCCGGCCTGAGCCGCCGGTCAGGCCCCGGAGTTCCCTCGGTCAACGGCCTTGTTGCCCGCCGTCGTTCACCGCGCGCCGGCGCACCGAGCCGAACAGGACCGCCGCGCCGACCGCGAGCGTGGCGGCGCCGCCCATCGCGAGATACGCCGTGCCGCTGTCGCCGCCCGTCTCGGCGAGCCTCGGCGAAGTCCTCGCCGCCCGCACGTCAGGGGCCGGAAGGGTCTGCGTCCCGGCGGCCACCGGCTCCGCCGACGTGCCGGCGTCGTCGTCGCCGTGCCCGTGGTGCTCGACCGTCGACTTGTCGGTGCCGTCCTCGATCTGCTCCTCGGAGGGTGCGGAGGCGCTCGGAGCCGGTGTCGAAGCGCCCGCCGTGCCACCGAACGTCACGTCCGAGCAGGAGTAGAACGCCTCCGGGCTGTCCGAGCGCTGCCAGACGGCGTACAGGAGCTGCCTGCCCGAGCGCTCGGGAAGCGTGCCCGAGAACGTGTAGAAGCCGCCCGGGGCGACCGGGTCGGTGGCCGTCGCGACCGGGTGGGACAGATCCAGGTCGTCCCAGGCCAGAGGCTGCGCGGGGTCGTAGCCCTCCTTGGTCAGGTACACCTTGAAGGTGCCCTTGTGCGGGGCGGTCACCCGGTACTTGAAGGTGTACGACCCGCTGCTCACGCTCGTCGCCGGCCAGTCGGCGCGGGCCAGGTCGAGCCCCTTGAACTCGTCGTTGTTCGCGCTGCACAGCCTGCCGTCCGGGATCAGCGTCTGGTGCCGGCCGTTCGCGTCGCCGATGCGGATGCCGTTCCAGTCGTAGAGCGCCTGGGTGCCTCCCCCAGAGGGGGTACCCCCAGCCGCGACCGCCGCCCTGCACGCGCCCGACTTCGGACTCTCGGGACCCTCCGCGTAGCACTGCGAGACCCGGCTGACCGGGTCGCCCATCGAACCGTGCGCGGACGCGGGCGCGGCGGCCAACGCGGTCAGGGCGAACGGGGCCAGACCGGCGGCGACGGCTGCGACCTTGCGGCGTGCGGGCATGCGGGATCTCCTCGGAACCGGTACTGATGGGTGCCGGATCAAAGAAACCCTGAAATCCCCGGCCTGTGACGGCCGGTGGCGATCTTTATGGCCCTCTTAAGGGAGTGCTGAGACGGAGATCAGGTAGGTGGCGTGAGCACTGCATCGAGCGCGTGCGCTGGGACTGCCGAGGTCAGGCTGTGTGGACGGGCCGTATGACCGCGTCCACTACCGCAAGCGACTGGTCTGACACGGAGCATGCCTGCCGCCGTCAGCCGTCCGGCCACCAGGTCCGCGCGATGTCCTTGCGGACCTCGGGTCGTCCCGCGGGGCGTTCATCGGCCTCCTCGGGGAGTCGCCGGGCGTCCGTCCTCTTCAGGGGCTTCTGCACGGTGGTGCGGCGCATGGCTGCCTCCTTCAGTGCCTACCGTGTTCCGCGTTCTCACGGAGGTAGACGCTTTGGGGGAGAGTTCCTCATCGGTCGCCGGTCTGTCAGTGGCGGTTGTCACGATTCGACTGTCAGTGGCGGGTGTCACTCTTGGGCGCATGACGAAGAACAGTGACGGTGGGGGCGTGGGCGGCGTGGACTGGGACGCCGAGGCGGAGTCCTTCGACGAGGAGCCGGACCACGGGTTGCGGGACCCCGAGGTGCGCGGGGCCTGGGCCGAGCGGCTGCGGGGGTGGCTTCCGGAGAGACCGTCCGACGTCCTCGACCTCGGGTGCGGCACCGGGAGCCTGTCACTCCTCGCGGCCGAACAGGGGCACCGGGTGACCGGGGTGGATCGCTCCCCGGCCATGGTGGACCTGGCCCGCGCGAAGCTCGCCGGGCGTGACGCGGTGTTCCTCGTCGGTGACGCCGCGCATCCTCCGGTGGGGGAGCAGCGGTTCGATGTGATCCTTTGCCGACATGTGCTGTGGGCCTTGCCGGATCCTGGGCGGGTGCTGCGGCAGTGGTGGGGTCTGCTGCGGCCCGGCGGGCGGCTGGTGCTGGTGGAGGGGGTGTGGGGGGCCTTCGGGATAGCCGCGGAGACGGTGGCGGGGCTCGCGGAGCCGCTCGGGGGGCGGGTGCTCGTGGAGCGGCTCTCGGAGGAATCCGTGTTGTGGGGGAAGGACGTGGATGACGAGCGGTACGCGGTGGTGGTGCGGGGCGACTAGGAACTCGGGGGCCACTGCTGTGTGTGGGCCAGCGTGTCCAGCTCGTCCAGAGCCGTTGTCGCCGCTGACGCGGCCGCGGGGTCCCGCTCCCTCAGACCGCTCTCCTCGAACTCGTCCTCGTCCAGACGCAGCACCTCCGTGCCGTCCGCCGAGACCCACAGATCCAGGTCCAGGTCCTCGACGACCAACTCGGCGCCGTCCAGTGTCGCCGGGCGGGTGATGTCGCAGTACCAGCCCTTCAGGGTGCCGTCCGAGGAGCGGACCTCCTTGACGGCGTACCAGCGGTCCCGCCAGTAGTGCTCGGTGAAGACGTCGCCCGGCTCGAAGCGGACGAAGCCGAAGTCGCGGACGCCCTCCCCTGCCCAGGGAGCGCGGACCGTGACGCGGTTGCCGTCGTCGGTGAGGAGCCCGGCCTCGTAACGGATCTTGGTGCGGCCTGCCTTGAGCAGGACGACGTCCACCCGCCGCAGGGGCTCAGGTGAGTTCGCGGACATGACGTACCTCCGTGGCGCAGATCTCGTATCCGAACCACTTGTTGATCGCGAGCATGGGTTCGTTGTCGGCGTCGTTGCCGGTGAGGGCCTCTGTGCAGCCGGCGGCGCGGGCCCGGTGCAGAGAGGCGTTCTTGGCGAGCTTGGCGAGACCGCGGCCGCGGAAGGCGCGGGCGGTGCCGGTCATGGCGGTGGCGTAGCGGCCGGCGCCGTCGGTGTGGGCGGCGCTGAAGGCGGCCGGGCGGCCGTCGACGAGGGCGATCGTGGTCAGGGCACGGTCAAGGAGCGGGTGCTTCCAGTTCTCCTCGATCCACAGGTCGTAGTCCGTGAACTCGGTGTTCACGTCGCTCGGTTCGTCTTCCGCCGTCTCCGCGTCCAGCTCGAAGAAGGGCCGCGGGTCGTCGGCGAAGTCGGCGGCGGTGCGCAGTTCGACGCCGGGGGGAAGGGGCTGGAGCGGCGGCAGTGTGCCGTTGACCAGGTCCAGGCGCAGGAAGTGCGCGGAGCGGCTGGGCCGGTAGCCGTGCCGCTCGGCGAACACCCGGTTCTGCGGCTCGTCCAGGACCCAGGAGAACAGCTTGGCCGCCCCGTGCGCCGCCAGATGCTCCTCGGCGGTGCGGACGAGGAGGGCGCCGGCGCCGCGCCGGACACGGTCCGGGCGTACGTAGATGTTGTGGTAGCCCTGGCCCGGCTCCGGGCTGTCATGGGCGAGACCGATCTGGGCCGTGCCGATCACTTCGCCGTCCTCCTCGGCCACGAGGGAGCGGTAGTGCGCGTCCGCGGGAGTGTGCACGAGGCGGTGCAGTACACCGGCCGGGGTCCACAGCATGTACGGGAGGGCCAGATGGCGGACGTGGGCGAAGCTCTCGACGTCGGCCGGGTCCTGGGGGCGAAGGTCACGCACGATCACAGTCATGAAGGCGCACGTTACGGGGGAGGCCTGCCCGGGTGCCTCTCAATTTCCGGTGGGTGCGGGACAATCGGCTCGTGACCTTGAAGATCCACATCGATGACAGTGCACCGCCGTACGAGCAGGTGCGGGTGCAGATCTCCGAGCAGGCGCGGGCGGGGGTGCTGCCGGTCGGGTACCGGCTGCCGACCGTGCGGGGGCTCGCCGAGTCGCTCGGGCTCGCCGCGAACACCGTCGCCAAGGCGTACCGGGCGCTGGAGAGCGACGGGGTGATCGAGACGCGCGGCCGCAACGGCACGTTCGTCGCCGCGGCCGGTTCGGCGGCGGAACGGGAACTCGCGTCGGCCGCCCAGGCCTACGTGGAGCGGGCCAGGCGACTGGGGCTGACGGAGGGCGACGCCCTGGCGGCCGTACGGGACGCGCTGCGGGCGGCCTACGGTCGCGGCTGACACAGCGACGCGAACAGCTTCGCGTTCCGCACGGCGGCACCGTTCGGATCGTTGTTGAAGTACACGTAGACGTCCTCGTCCCCGGTCCAGGTGTCCCCGATCCGCTCGGCCCAGGTCTCCAGGGACCGTCTGCCGTAGTGCGGCCACGCCTGTGCCCGGCCCTCGTGGAAGCGGACGTACCCCCAGTCGGTGGTGCGCCACAGCGGGCTCACCGGGCGGGCCCGGACGTCTGCCCAGCACAGGGCCGCGCCGCGGGTCTCCAGGACCTTACGGGTCTCGGGCGTCCACCAGGACTCGTGGCGGGGTTCGACCGCGACCCGCGTCGAGGCGGGGAAGCAGGCCAGGCAGGCGTCCAGCAGTTCCGTGTCGGCGCGCAGGGTCGGGGGCAACTGGAGGAGCACCGGACCCAGTCGGTCGCCCAGCCCCTCCGCGTGGCGCATCAGGCGGTGCACCGGCTCCTCGGGATCCTTGAGCCGCTTGATGTGGGTCAGGTACCGGCTCGCCTTCACCGCCACCACGAAGTCCCCCGGCACCCGCGTGCGCCACGCCTCGAAGGTCTCCCGGCTCGGCAGCCGGTAGAAGGCGTTGTTGATCTCGACCGTCGGGAAGTGCGCCGTGTACTCCTCCAGCCAGAGCCGCACGGGGACGCCGTCGGGGTAGAGGACGCCCCGCCAGTCCTTGTACTGCCACCCCGACGTGCCGACGAACAGGGTCATACGCCCATCAAAGCACTACAGGTACAGCCCCGCGTCCGCCCCGGGCCGCGGCTCCGGCACCGCCGTCGGCGATGTCCCCCGGCGCAGGGCGTACAGCTCCGCCAGGGTCGCCCCCTCGCGGCCCACGCCCTCCTCGGTGCCGAGCCAGCCCACCGCCTCCCCGCGGGTCAGGGGGCCCACCTCGATCCGGGCCAGACAGCGGCCGGGGCGGACCACGGCGGGGTGGAGGCGCTCGAGGTCCTCGTTGGTGGTGACGCCGACCAGGACGTTGCGGCCCTGGCCCAGCAGACCGTCGGTCAGGTTCAGCAGGCGTGACAGGGCCTGGCCCGCCGTGTGCTTCGCCTCGCCGCGGATCAGCTCGTCGCAGTCCTCCAGGAGCAGCAGCCGCCAGCGGCCCTTGCCCGTCGAGTCGTCCTCGCCGATCGCGATGTCCATCAGATAGCCGACGTCGCTGAACAGCCGCTCCGGGTCCAGGACGCAGTCCACCTGGCACCAGTCCCGCCAGGAGCGGGCCAGCGTGTGCAGGGCGGAGGTCTTGCCGGTGCCCGGCGGGCCGTGCAGCAGGAGCAGACGGCCCGCGATGTCCTCCGGGGTCGTCTTCATCAGGCGGTCCATCGCGTCCGCGACCGGCGCCGTGTAGTTCTGGCGGACCTCGTCCCAGGTGCCCGCGGAGATCTGGCGGGTCGTGCGGTGCGGGCCGCGCCTGGGGGAGACGTACCAGAACCCCATCGTCACGTTCTCCGGCTGGGGTTCGGGCTCGTCCGCCGCGCCGTCGGTGGCCTGGTCCAGGACCTTCTCGGCCAGCTCGGCGTCGGTCGCCGTCACGGTGACGTCGGCGCCGCGGTTCCAGCGGGAGATCAGCAGGGTCCAGCCGTCGCCCTCGGCGAGCGTCGCGCTGCGGTCGTCGTCGCGGGCGACACGCAGCACCCGGGCGCCCGGCGGCAGGAGCGTGGCCCCGGTGCGGACCCGGTCGATGTTGGCTGCGTGGGAGTACGGCTGCTCGCCCGTCGCGAAGCGGCCGAGGAACAGCGCGTCGACGACGTCGGACGGCGAGTCGCTGTCGTCGACGTTGAGCCGGATCGGCAGAGCGTCGTGTGGGTTCGCAGACATGCGGCCCATGATCCGGCACGGGACCCCCATACGCACCCGGTTTCCGGAGTGCGCGGATCGTGTCGTCGGCGTCCGGTGTTTCCGGTCTGTCCGCTACCTCCTGTTACAAGGCTGTGCATCTCCGACATCTGCCCGCACAGGTGTGTTCGCGGATACCGTTGCCCCCGATGGGACGTCATGAGTGGTATTCGGGGGCACGGCGGTGGCGGCTCACCGCTCTGCTCGGGGTGGGCGCGGTGGCTCTGGCGCTGGTCGTGACCCTCCTCAACACGCTTCCTGGCGGCGGCGCGGGCACCGACGGCACCTCACGCAACGGCGACCGGGTCCACGGCACCCCGACGACCACACCGGACGCGGACACCCCGGACGTCGGCTGGGGCTTCACGCACACCCAGTTCAGCGCCGACGAGGGCAGCTCCGCGGCCACCGAGCGGGTCGGACAACGGATCGAGGACGCGGGCGGCCTCCCGCAGAACCAGCACATCATGGGCTGGGGCGCCGACAACCCCGAGCCGGTCAAGGGGCGTTACGACTTCGAGGACCTGGACCGGCGCGTCGACTTCATCCGCGCCTCCGGGTCCACACCGACCATCACCCTGTGCTGCGCGCCGGACTGGATGAAGGGCGGCGAGGCGGGCGTCGGCAACACCGACTGGAGCAAGGCGGCCCTGGAGACCGCGCCGGACCCCGCCCACTTCAAGGACTACGCCGCGCTCGCCGCGACCGTCGCCAAGCGGTACCCGGACGTACGCCACTTCATCGTCTGGAACGAGTTCAAGGGCTTCTGGAACGACACCAGGGCCCGCTGGGACTACGAGGGCTACACCCAGCTCTACAACCTGGTCTACAAGGCGCTGAAGAAGGTCGACCCCAAGATCATGGTGGGCGGGCCGTATCTCGTGATGGACAGCGTCGACCCGCGCTCCGAGGACGCCTCCGCGACCTTCAAGGGCGCCTGGGGCGCCATGGACCAGCGGATCCTCGACGCCTTCGACTACTGGAACAGGAACAAGGCGGGCGCCGACTTCGTGGTCGTGGACGGCTCCAGCTACACCAACGACGACGAACTGCTGCCCGACGAGTTCGCGGCCACCGACAAGTTCACCGCGGTGAGCACCTGGGTGCGGCAGCGGACCGGGAACCTGCCCCTGTGGTGGGCCGAGTACTACGTCGAGCCCGCCGACAGCCGGGACGAGCGCGAGGGCTGGTCGGAGAACCGCCGGGTCGCGGTGCAGGCCGCCGGAATGATCGCGCTGGCCAGGGGCGGCACCACGTCCGCCTTCTACTGGAACCCGGAGAACGAGAAGGGCACGGACTGCGCGGGCTGTCTCTGGACGCCGACGAACAACGGGAGCGGGGGGCAGAAGCTACCGATGTTCGACCTGCTGAGCCGGTTCAGCAAGGCCTTCGCGCCAGGGAGCACGTACGAGAACGTCTCCGTCGCCGCCGACGACGTGCCCAACGTCCGGGTCCTGGCCACCGACCGGACGGTCCTCGTGGTGAACACCCTGAACCGGCAGATCAGCGCGCGGGTCGACGGCAAGCGGTTCGACATGCAGGCCTACGAGGTCAAGTGGCTCACCCGCTGAGCCACTTGACCTCCGAAAGAACGTCCGAAGGCGTCACTTCATCGTCAGGAACCGCTGCACCAGCGCCGCCAGGAACACCGCGAGCAGCGGCAGCGCGAACCAGAAGCTGCTCTGCAGCCACCGCAGCTGCCGCACCCCCGGCCGCACCGCGACCCGCACCACCTCACGGGCCGAGAGCAGCAGGATCAGCGCCAGCGCGGCCAGCGCCCCCACCACCGACCAGGGCGTCCAGGTCACCTGCGGCCCGATCGGCCCCGGATCGGCCTTCGGCACCTTTCCGGCGGGCTGGTCCCGCAGGGCGTACATGGTCACGTCGTCGTTGGTGAGGACCCGCCTGAGTTCCTTGCGGCTGTCGAGGTTGTCGAGCAGCCGCGGCTCCCACGTCCCCGAATAGCCCACGTCCAGGCGCAGATACGTGACCTGGCTGACGTTGACCATCAGATACGAGTTCGGGCCCGCGTTCTTGAGCGCCTTGACCAGCCCGGACACCAGCACCGGGTCGGTCGGCGCGAGCGTGGGCACATAGGACACCTTCTCCATGTCCTTCGCGCCCCACGGCATCGCCGGCGTCACGTTGTTCAGCGTGTCGTTGGACAGCCACAGCAGCCGGACCGTCGGATCGTCGTGCGCGTAGACGTAGTCCATGGCGGCGACCTCGCCGGGCTGGATCCGCTCGAACGGCTCGTTGCCCCAACGGGCCACCAGGAAGCCGCCGACGAGCAGCAGACCCGCCATCAGCGCGGCCACCGGGGCGAGCGAGACCCGGTCCTTCTCGCGCTCCTTCGCGGTGACCCCGGTGCGCGGGAAGAGCGCCAGCGCGGCGAGCAGACCGGCGCCCGGCAGGGCGAACATGAAGACCCGCAAGGCCATCTCGCCGCCGTACGACTGCATGCCGAAGCCGAGGAACGGCACGAAGGTCAGGACGAGCAGCGCGGCTTCCCGGTACCTGTGCTCGCGCCGCCGCCACCAGCCGTAGCAGGCCAGCGCCATGACCCCGCCGGCCAGCAGCACACGCACGTACAGAACCAGTTTGTGGGTCGAACTGCCGCCCTCGATACGGCCGGAGACCGACGAGGAGACGTTGCCGCCGACCCCGCCCACCCCGCCGAACAGGTCGTCGAAGTGGCCCGACCAGTACGGCTCGGCCATCCAGCCGATCCAGGCGGTCACCATGACGGCGAACAGGATGGGCAGACCGCGCAGTTCGCTGCGGCCGATCAGGACGAGCACCGCCAGCACACCGAGCATCACGAACGGGGTGAGCTGGTGGGCGGGCACGCTCGCCGCGAACAGCCCGATCAACACCGCAAGCAGCACGGCCCGTTGGCGGCGGTTCGTCGGTTCGACCTCCGCTTCGCCGGGCCGCCGCTTCGTCCAGATCACGCGCGGGGCGCGGAACCAGACCAGCAGGACCGCCACGAACACCAGATACAGCAGATAGGTGAAGCCCTGCGGGGAGAAGTAGTCCTGGCCGACCCAGCCGCTGAGCACGAAGATCCAGATGCCGGTCCACTTGGCCCGCCAGCTCGCCCGCATGTGCCGTACCAGCAGGAACATCGGTACCAGGTAGGCGAGTTGGATCGCGGTGGGCCACCAGCGGATGATCTCGGTGAAGTCCGTGACCCCGCACGCCTGCCCCACGAACGCGGCCGCCGCGAAGAAGCCCGGCCAGCTCCAGCGGGCGTCCAGGTCGGGCACCGCGGAGCCGGTCCGGTCGATGTAGTCGAGGAACCCGAGGTGCTGCCAGGCCGTCGCGAACCGCGGTTCGACCTCGATCACCGCGGGCAGCGCGTGCAGCGAGAACACGGTCGCCACCAGGGTGACCAGCAGCAGCGCCTTGTGCTCGCGGCCAAGCCAGAGCAGCGAGGCGAAGACCACGACCAGGAGGGCCGCGCCCGCCAACGTGGGCAGCGGCAGGACCGAGATCAGTCCGAGCCCGCCCATCCGGTCCAGGTCGGCCTCGCCCAGGCCGAGGGCCGGCACCCAGTACAGGAGCAGCGCGAGGGACAGCAGGCAGCCGAGGAACACCCCGAGCCAGGTGGGCTGCAGCCGCTCCCGCCAGGACAGCGGCCGCGGCGGCTCCGCGGACTGCGGCGCCTCCTCGGGTACGGCGGGCTCTTCCGGGACGTCGACCTCCTTGCCCGTGTCGAAGGCCACCTCGAACGGCGCGTCCACCTCCGTCTCGGCCGGTCCCACGGAGGACTCGGAGCCCGGCTCCCGCTCTTCCACGGGCAGCCCGAGTTCGGGCGGCTTCTGCAGCGCCCACGTCGGCCGGTCGCGCGTCACGCCGTTCACGGGTGTGCCGGTGGGCGGGGTGCCGGGTCCGGGGCGTACGTCGGGACGGCGTTCCTGGTGGTCGAAGTCGACGTGGATGCCCAGCGCGAGGGTGTCCTGGTCGAGGGCCCAGCCGGGACGGCGGGCGCGGCCCGCGGCGGGTACCTCGCGCGCGCCGAGGTCGGCGAGGTCGCCGTCGGGAGCGGCGGTCGCGGGCACCTCGGGGGCCGGGGCGAGCCGGACCGTCCGGTACAGCCTGGGCGCGGCGATCGCCACGATCACCGCGAGCGAGGAGATCTCGGCGACGCCCGCTCCGGTCAGCCCCATGCGGGGCAGGAGCAGCAGCGTCAGACCGAGCACCATCGCGCACAACAGGCCCTGCAGCCAGGCGAGTCCGGAGGTGCGGCTCTGCGCGCGCAGCACCGCGAAGTACGTCTCCATGACGACCCGGAGCACCGCGCCGACGGCGAACCAGCGCAGCAGCGGGGTGGCCGCGTCGGCGTAGCCCGAGCCGAACACGCCGAGGATCCAGGGCGCCCCGAAGAACAGGATCCCGGCCACCGGCAGCATGATCCGCGCCATCCGCTTCAGCGCGGCCCGGGTGTTGGCGGCGAGCCGGCCCGGGTCGTGCGAGCCCTCGACGGTCAGGGAGGCGCCCATGTTGATGGCGAGCAGGTTGCAGGTGCCGCCGATCGTGGTGGTGATGTAGAAGTACGCGTTGTCCTGGGAGCTGACCTGGGAGGCCACGATCACCGGGACCAGATAGACCACGGCGAGCGAGAACAGCGAGCCGGTGTAGTCGCCCGCGAGGAAACGCCCGATCTCCCTGAGGGAGGGCGGCTTCGCGTGGTCCTCGGTGGCCTTCACATGGCGCGGCGCCAGGCGCCGGAACACCAGCCAGCCGAGGGGCAGCACGGAGACGGCGATCGCCGCGACCCACGACACGAAGACACCGGCCGTCGGGATCGCCACCGCGAACGCGACCAGGAGTCCCAGCTTCACCGCGGAGAACACGGTGTTGCCGACCGGCACCCACAGCGCGCTGCGCAGCCCGGTCAGCACGCCGTCCTGGAGGGTGAGCAGGTTCCAGGCGATGACGGCGGCGATGAAGCCGAGGCCGTTCACCGGCCCGTGCAGGAACCGGTACGACGGCCCCCACGCGTCCAGGGTGAGCAGGAAGACGCCCGCGGCGATCGCCACGAGCACCGAACTGCCCGCGTACGTACGGGCGATGAGGCGCCCGGTGGCCCGGCCCGCGACCGGTATGAAGCGGGCCAGCGCTCCGGTCAGGGTCACCGCGGTCAGTCCCGCGAGGAGTTTCATCGCGGCGATCGCGGCGGAGCCCTGGCCGACCGCCGACTCGGAGTAGTAGCGGGCGGCAGCCAGCCAGAAGCCGAGGCCGAGCACCGCGGAGATACCGGTGTTGAGCATCAGGGCGTAGGCGTTGCGGAACAGCTGGTTGCCGCCCCCGCCCCCGCCCCCGCCCAGTCCGGGCAGCCGGAGACGGCGCCCCGACTGCTCGGGCGCCTTGGCCGCGGTCGACTCGGGCTCGGTCGTGGTCGTCGTGTCAGACACGGGAACGGGAGACCTTCCGGCGGACCTGTCGTGCTCTTCGGACCAACGCGTACCCCTTGGTGAGGGCACGGTCCCTGGCGAAGTCCCGGGCGATCGCCCGGCCCTGGACGAGCCGCTCGAACTCCTCGGCCGTGGTGGCGCGTCGCACGGTCAGCCGAGTCAGCGCGTACGGCCCCTGGCGGCGCCGCGCGAGGGCGTTGTTCACGGCGAGAGCCTGGCCGTACCCGCTCTCGCGGGCCGCCTCGCGCACCCGGCGGCTGGAGTAGCCGAACGGGTAGGCGAGCGAGACCGGCGCGGTGCCGACCTCGTCGGTGACGATCTCCCTGGAGTGGATCAGCTCATGGCGCAGCGCGCTGTCGTCGAGCTGGTCGAGCTGCGGGTGCGTGTGGGTGTGGCCGCCGATCTCGACGTCCGCCGCGGCGAGTTCGCGGACCTGGTCCCAGTCGAGCATGGTGTCCAGGCCGCCGCCCGTGTCGTACGCGCCCCGGATCCAGCCGGTGGAGACGAACACCGTGGCCGGGTAGCCGTGCTTGGCGAGCACGGGCAGGGCGTGGCGGTGGACGCCTTCGTAGCCGTCGTCGAACGTGATCAGGACGGGCCGCGCGGGCAGTGGCCGGCCGTCGCGCCAACGGGCCGCGAGGTCCGCCGTCCTGACCGGGGTGCAGCCTGACTCGGCGACGATCTCCATCTGCCGGGCGAAGGCCTCCGGGGACACCGACAGCACGCGGGTGGCGTCGTTCGGGTCGGTGGCGACCGCGTGGTACATGAGGATCGGTACGGGCGGCTCAGCCATGTCTGTCCCCCTCAATTTTCACGACCGAGAAGCTGGCTCCTCCCCGTCGCGCCCGGACGGTGCCGACGACGTACCCGCCGGCCGCGGTGAGCACCCCGGTGACGATCGCGCCGGCCCGTCGCGCGCCCCCCGGCCGGGACAGTGCGGCGTCCCGCAGCCCGCGCACCACCCCGGCCGGCAGCACCCTCGTGGCGTACCGGCGCTCCGACTCAAGTCCCTTGTCCGCGCCCACACTTCGGGCCACCAGCGCCTTCGACAGGCCCTCCGCGTACGCGCGCGTGCGGAAGTACCCGAAGTGCTCGCGCGCCTCGGGCACCCGGTGGTGGATCACTGCCCGGTCGTCGATCAGCAGGACCGCGTCCGGTCTGGCCCGGCTCAGCCGGATGCACAGCTCCGTCTCCTCGCAGCCCAGCGGGCGCTTGTCGCCGTCCCGTCCGATGCCGGTGGCGAAGCCGCCCGCCGCGTCGAAGGCGCTGCGGCGGAAGGAGGCGTTGCCGCCCAGGACGTTGCGCACCCTGACCAGCCCGGCCGGGATGCCCTTGTAGGTGCAGCCGACCACCCAGTCGAACTCCTCGGGGAACCAGGCAGGCCGGCGCCCCGACGCCCAGATCGGTACCGTACGGCCGCCGACCGCCATGACCCGCGGGTCCGCGTATCCGGAGGCGAAGTGGCGCAGCCAGTCCCGCTCGGCGACGGCGTCGTCGTCCAGGAAGGCGATCACCTCGCCGCGCGAGGCGGCGATCCCCGTGTTGCGGCCCGCGGACAGGCCCCGGGGGCCCGCGTTGGCGAACACGCGGACCTCCTGGACTTCCTTGTACTCCTTGGTCAGCCGGTCCAGGAGCGCCGGATTGTGGTCGACGACCAGCAGCGTCTCCAGGGCCGGGTACGACTGCGTCCGCACCGAGGCGACCGCCGCGAGGATGTCCTCCCAGCGGTCCTCGGTGTACACGCAGATCACGACGGAGATGTCGGGATCGCTCAAGACACCTCTCCCCGGCGCGAGTCGAGCATCGGCGAGTGGTGGGCGCGACGGCGCAGCGCACGCCGGTTGGACCGCTCCCCGAGGATCACCCTGAGCACCCGGAACCCGTCCCGGACGGCCCGCAGATTGCTCGCGCCGTGGATGCGCAGGTACTCGTAGCTCGGGATCTCCTGCACCTTCAGCCCCGCCTTGACGACCCGGATGTTCATCAGGGTCTCCACCTCGAAGCCCGTGCAGTCGAGGTCGATCTTGTCGAGGCAGTGCCGCCAGAAGGCGTTGTAGCCGTAGCAGAGATCCGTGTAGCGGGCGCCGAACTTGCGGTTGACGATCGTGCACAGCGCCCAGTTGCCGAGCTTGCGGATGAAGGTCATGTCGTCGGTGCCGCCGCCGTTGGCGAAGCGGGACCCCTTGGCGAAGTCCGCGCCCGAGACGAGGGCGGACACATAGGAGACGATCTCGTTGCCGTCGGCCGAGCCGTCCGCGTCGATCATGACGACGATGTCACCGGTGCAGGCTTCGAACCCGGTGATCAGGGCGTCCCCCTTGCCCTTGCCGTGCTGCTTCACGACCTTGACCTCGGGCCACAGCTCGCGGGCCACCGCGACGGTGTCGTCCGTGGAGTTGCCGTCCACCAGGACCACTTCGTGGATCCAGTCGGGCAGCGTCTTGAAGACGTACGGAAGGTTCTCCGCCTCGTTCATGGCGGGTATGACCACACTCACCGGTGGCGCAATGGCCAGGTGGGTGGAGATCGGCCGGTACTGGCTGGCTGTCGGCACATCCTGGCCCGCAGTCGCCGGGCGCAGAACTGAACTCATGAGTCTGGTTCCCTCTCGTCCGGTGGACCGCCCGCCCCTGGGCGGTCCGGCTTGTTGCTCCGGTTCGAAAGGGGGGTTCTCACACACGGCAAGCCGGAAGGAATCTCCGTACCTGCCGGGTGAGCTGGCAAAGCTGGCCGACCACCGTCGTGCTGTGCTTGTTGGAGAAAACGACAGCCGGTCGCGCGGCACGACTCGGTCACCGGTGCGGTCACCGAGCACGGCACCCCCCTACCGCGCCCCGCGCCCCCGTCGCGGTCCTTGAGCCCTCCCCTAGAGCCGCTCGATGACGGGACGGTGCGGGTGTGATGTATGACGGTATTGACGATTGAACCCGTATGGCAAGACCTGGAACGAGGCCTCACGTTTTTGATGGTTTGACCGTTACAGTCCGGCCTGAGCGGATCTTGCCCACCTTCTTCAGCAATCTGTCGGCGGGTTCGAACAGCTCCGGCCGTGCCACCACGGTGTTGCGCAGTGCCCGCACCGGAACCCGGCGGACGCGGTGTCCGACCGCGACCGGGTGCCGGCGGGTCACCCACCCCTCCGACACGGTCAGTTCCCGTGTCTTCAGGGAGTCCTTGTACTCCTTCTGCCCCCGGCCCAGGTCGAGGTACGCGACGCCGTCGGCGGCGGCCGCCTCGGCCATCCGCAGATGCAGGACCAGGCCCGGGGAGTACTTTGCGTACTCCGGGTCGTACGCCGGGAACCAGCACGCGAGGACGCGCTCGGTGCGCAGCCCGAAGTGGGCGGCGACCGGCTTCCCGTCGGCGTACAGCACGGAGAGGATCCCGGCGAACGGCTCGGAGCGGGTGTGGAACAGCTGCTCCACGAGCCGGGCGATCCAGTCGTGCGAGAAGCGGTCGCTGCGGCCGGTCCTGCGGTACTGGGCGGACTTCCAGCCCATCAGGGTGCGCAGGGCGGCCGGGTCACGTTCGTCGTGGACGTAGCGCACCCCGCTCGCCGTACGGGCCAGTCTGCGCTCCTTGGCGAGGGTGGTGCGGGCGAACTTCGGGGAGCGCTCCCGCAGCCCGGCCAGATACGTCGCGTACCCCTGCTCGACGTCCATGACCGGAGAGGGGAACCTGCCGGAGGCCTCCGCCTCGAACGGCCCCTGGCCCTCCACCAGATGATCGAACTCCCAGACGGCGAGCCCGCAGGCGCGCAGCAACTCCCGGGCGTCCCAGGTGAATCCGGGCCGGTGCACCAGTCCCTGGGCGTCCGAGACGCCGAGGCCGACGGCCCGGCCGACACCGGTGGCGGTTCTCTGGAACGGCAGGAACGCGGCGGGTTCGCCCTGCTCCCGTACGACGGCGATCCGCACGCCCCGCCTGCACCGGCCCACCGCGAGCGTGAACTCGGGGGACAGGAACGGGTTCGCGAGGCCCGGCGCCCCGTGGAGATGGGCCTTGGACTGCATGGCGGTCCATGCCACCCGGTCGGCCGCACTCAGCTCGCCGGGGCGGTACACGCTGATGTCCACGTCAGAGGTCCTGACCCTTCGCCGCGCGGTGCCGTCGCATCAGCACCAGCAGGAGGATGAGGGCGCTGATCACGGCCATCGCCATGACGCCGCCGCGCGCCGACCAGCGGTGCGTGGCCAGCATGCCCTGGGCCACCAGCATGTTGAGGACGACCGAGCCGGCCAGCGAGGCCAGTGCCCGGGCGAAGGGATCGAAGCCGCGCAGGGCGGCGGCGATTCCGGCGGCGGGTGCCGTGAGCAGGAAGAAGAGCGTGAGCGGGGCGCGCATGGGTGAGTCGGAGTTGGTGAGCGCGAGCAGGGCGCCCCATCCCCCCACCGCGGTCGCGGCGCCCGCGAGCAGGGGCGTGAGGTCTCTCCCGGACGCACGCGAAGGTCTCCGGATACGTGTTGTCTGCATGGGCGACGTTTCCCCCCAGAAAGCGCCGGATGCCGGGCTTCAATGTCGCGCAGGGCCGAGGGAGCCGTCAAGACCGTCTGGTACGGACTTGGACGCGAGTGTTCCCCGGAGGCGCAAAGCACCTCCGGGGAACGGGAGTTCAGAGCACTACGGAACGATCTTGAGGAGCTTGTTGGGTGAACCGGTGCCGGGGCTGGTGACCGCGTTGGAGGTGGCGCCGCCCACCAGCGCCGTGGCGACCTGGGCCGGGGTGGCCGAGGTGTGCCCCGCGAGGTAGACCGCTGCCGCGCCCGCGACGTGCGGAGTCGCCATCGACGTACCGGAGATGGTGTTGGTCGCGGTGTCGCTGGTGTTCCAGCCCGCCGTGATGGAGGAGCCGGGGGCGAAGATGTCGAGCACCGAGCCGTAGTTGGAGTAGCTGGCCCGGGCGTCGGTGCTGGTGGTGGCGCCGACAGTGATCGCCTCGGTGACGCGGGCCGGGGAGTACGAGGAGGCGTTGGCGCTGCTGTTGCCCGCCGCTACGGCGTAGGTCACGCCGCTCGCGATGGAGTTCTTGACGGCGGTGTCCAGGGTGGTGGACGCGCCGCCGCCGAGCGAGAGGTTGGCGACCGAGGGACCGGAGTGGTTGTTGGTGACCCAGTCGATGCCCGCGATGACGCCGGCGGTGGTGCCGGAGCCGGCGTTGTCGAGCACGCGCACCGCCACGATCTTCGCCTTCTTGGCGACGCCGTAGGTGGAGCCCGCGATCGTGGTGGCCACATGGGTGCCGTGGCCGTTGCCGTCGGCGGCGGTGGTGTCGCCGTCGACCGCGTCGTAACCGTAGGAGGCGCGCCCGCTGATCTGGGTGTGGGTGATGCGGACGCCGGTGTCGATGACGTACGCCGTGACGCCGCTGCCCGCGGTGTCCGGGTAGGTGTACGTGCCGGAGAGCGGGAGCGCGGCCTGGTCGATGCGGTCCAGGCCCCACGGGGCGCTGGACTGCGTGGTGTCGGCCAGGTGGACGGTCTGGTTCTGCTCCACGGCGGCCACCGCCGGGTCCGCGGCGAGTCTCTTCGCCTCGGTCGCGGAGAGCGTGGCCGTGTAGCCGTTGAGCGCGGAACCGAAGGTCTTCCCGACCGTCCCGCCGTACTCCTTGATGAGCCCCTTGCCCTGGCTCGACGAGGACCTGAAGCCCGCGTTCTTCTTGAGCGTGACGATGTAGCTGTCCTTGACGGCTGTGGGGGAGCCGGCGGCGAGGACCTTGCCCTCGGCCGGGGCGGCCGCGGCGGGCAGGGCGGTGAGCCCGCCGACGAGGGCGGTGGTCGCCAGGGTGGTTATCGCGGCGAACCGGAACCTCTTGCTACGCAGTTGTGCCATTACGAGGGAGTCCTCCTCATGGGCGACACGCGCCTGGGTTGGGCGCGGTCCGTGGGGGGTGTGCGCGTGCTCGCGCACACAACCGGGAACGTCGCGTTCCGCTCCCGGCTGAGGTAAAGGCTGGGTCATCTACGCGGGCCGAACAAGGGAGTTGAGGAGGAGTCAACAAATCTGTCATGTCCACGAAATCAACGGCGATTTTGGCATGGACACTTCCCGTTGCTGCGTGTCGTTGCTACGACGGATACGGCAGAGATCCTGCTAAAGGGAGGTTCCATGAGACGTTCCCGATTTGCCGCGTACGTCGGCTCACTCCTCCTCGCCCTCGCCGCAGTCCTCACCGGGACAGGCACCGCCCACGCCGCTCAGGGCCCCTATGTGGCCCTGGGGGACTCGTATTCCTCGGGTGTCGGCTCGGGCAGCTACATCAGTTCGAGCGGCGACTGCAAGCGCAGCACCAAGGCCTACCCCTACCTCTGGGCGGCCGCCCACTCACCCTCGTCGTTCACGTTCGCCGCGTGCTCGGGCGCCCGTACGGGTGATGTTCTGGCGAATCAGCTGACGCCGCTCAGCTCCGCCACCGCACTCGTCTCGATCAGCATCGGAGGCAACGACGCCGGTTTCTCCGACGTCATGACGACCTGTGTGCTCCAGTCCGACAGCTCCTGCCTGTCCCGGATCAACACCGCGAAGGCGTACGTCGACTCGACGCTCCCGGGCCAACTGGACAACGTCTACTCGCAGATCAGCGGCAGGGCCCCCAACGCCCACGTGGTCGTCCTCGGCTACCCCCGCTTCTACCAGCTCGGCACCACCTGCCTCGGCCTCTCCGAGACCAAGCGGAAGGCGATCAACGACGCCGCCGACTACCTCGACACCGCGATCGCCAAGCGGGCCGCGGACCACGGCTTCGCCTGGGGCGACGTCCGCTCCGCCTTCACCGGGCACGAACTCTGCTCCGGCAGCGCCTGGCTGCACAGCCTCAACCTGCTCAACATCGGCGAGTCCTACCACCCGACCGCGGCCGGCCAGTCCGGCGGCTACCTCCCGGTCCTGAACAGCGCGGCCTGATCACCCCTCACGGGGACGCAGTGGGGGAGGCCTCGCCGGTACCGGTCGGGGTCTCCGCCACGCACGTCAACGAGAAGGGGACCGAGTTGGACGTCTTCTCGACCGGGTCGCGGACCTCCACGCTGATGGTGTCCTCGAACGTCCCGCTGTCGTCCTGCGTGGTGACGAACCGCCTGTCCTGCTGACTCTTCCCGCCACCGGCCGGGAACGTGAGCGTCTTCCAACTGCCGTTCACCGAACCGTTCTTCGACACCCAGCGGTAGGTCACCGTCGCCGGGAGCCGCCCGACCTCCAGCGTGACCGTAAAGGTGGGGGCCGCCGATCTGTCCGGCGGACAGCTGCCCGTGTAGTCGGTGTTCGAGCCCGACAGTGAGACGGCCACCGACTGCGGCGGGGGCGCGCTCGTGGTGCTCTTGCTCGGACTCGGCGAGGGGGTGTCGCTGGGCTCGTCCGTCTTGGTCTGTGCGGGTGAACTCACCGCCGGACCACTGTCCTTGGCGGTCTCCCCGCCCTTGTCGCCGTTGTCATGGTTCAGCAGCGCGTACGTCAGCCCCGCGATCGCCAGCGCGAGGGCCAGCACGCCCGCGACCAGGACGACGGTCGCGCGACGGTTGCGCTCCGGGGGCCCGGAGGCCGCGACGGGGGTGGAGGTGGGAGTGGGCGCCGGCCGGTACGGGGCCGTCGGCGGCTCCTGCGGGAAGGGCGCCGCCATGGTCGGGGCGTAAGGACCCGCCTGCACGGCATCCGCCCGGGGCGTGCCTCCCGCCCCGATGATCCGCAGCTCCTGCTCGGCCCGGTCGGCCGGCAACCGCTGCGCGGGATCCTTGCGCAGCAGCCCCTCGATCACCGGCGTGAGCGGACCGGCCCGGTACGGCGGCGGCAGCTCCTCGTCCACGATCGCGCGCAGGGTGCTCAGCGGGGTGTTCTGCCGGAAGGGGGAGTTGCCCTCGACGGCGGCGTACAGCAGCACGCCCAGCGACCACAGGTCGGACTCCGGGCCCGGGGTGCGGCCGAGCGCCCGCTCCGGGGCCAGGAACTCGGGCGAACCGATCACCTCGCCGGTCATCGTGAGCGCGGAACTGCCCTCGACCTGGGCGATGCCGAAGTCGGTGAGCACCACGCGGCCGTCGTTCGACAGCAGCACGTTGGCGGGCTTCACGTCCCGGTGCAGCACCCCGGCCTCGTGCGCGGCCCGCAGCGCGGAGAGCACCTCGGCACCGATGTGCGCGGTCCGCTGCGGGCTGAGCGGGCCCTCCGCGTCCAGGAGCTCGGCGAGCGAGATGCCCCGCACCAGCTCCATGACGATCCATGGGCGGCCGTCCTCGGTGGCCACGTCGTACACCGTCACCACATTGCGGTTGGCGACCCGCGCCGCCGCCCACGCCTCGCGTTCGAGGCGGGCGTACAGCCGCTCGACCTCGTGCGTCGCCAGGCCGTGCGGCGCGCGCACCTCCTTGACGGCGACCTCGCGGTGCAGCACCTCGTCACGGGCGCGCCACACGGTTCCCATGCCGCCCTCGCCGAGCGGGGACAGCAGGCGGTAGCGGCCCGCGATCACTCGTTCACTGCCCGGTTCTTCGGACACGGGCGTCCCCCATTCGCATCCGGGCGAAATCTCCACTCCGCGTGATGTTGCACGAGAATTCTGTACAAAAGTAGCTCAGCCGAGTGCGGATGCCGCCCCCTTGAGCACCAATCCTGCCCCGAGAGCCACCACGACGAACGCCGACATCAGGGGCGCGGTCCTGCGCACCAAGGCGGTCATCGGGCTCGCGGCCAGGCGGGGGCGCCTGTCCAGCAGCCGTGTGACTCCACTGCCCAGCCTGACGACGGCGAATCCGGCCGCGGTCAGCGTCAGGGCCAGCCCGACCCCGTACGCCACGACGAGCAGCAGTCCGAACCACGCCTGTCCCAGTGCGGCGGCCCCGACGAGCACGACGACGGCGGAGGGGCTGGGCACGAGACCGCCCGCGAAGCCGAGCAGGATCGTGCCGCGGACGGTGGGGGCGACGGCGTGGGTGTGGGTGAAGCCGCCGTGGGTGTGCTCCAGGGCGTGGGAGTGGTCGTGGGGGTGCGGGTGGTCGTGGGGGTGCGGGTGGTCGTGCCCGTGACGCTGGTCGTGGTCGTGGTCGTGGTCGTGTGTGTGGCTCGGCGCGTGGGCGTGTGTGTGCGTGGCCGCCGGTGCCGTGGCCGTCTGTGTGTGGGCGGCGACCAGGACCAGGGAGCGCTCCTCGTGCTTCCCGGTGTCATGCGAGTGGTCGTGCGTGTGTCCGAGGTCGTGCGTGTGGCCGTGTCCGTGGCCGTGCTCGTGGCCGTGTCCGTGCTGGTGCGCGCGGGTGCGCAGGGCGCGGCGCAGCAGGGTGACGCCCGCCGCGGTCACCATCAGCCCGCTCGCGATGCCCAGCCACGCGATCACCGAGGGCGCCGCCGCCGAGCCGGCCGTGACGAGGAGGCCCAGGGCGACCACGCCCAGGGTGTGGGTGACGGTCACGGATGCGGCCAGCGGCAGGACGTCCTTCATCCTGGCCCTGCCGCCGCGGGCCGCGGCCACCGCGGCCATCAGGGTCTTGCCGTGCCCCGGGGCCAGCGCGTGCATCGCGCCGAGGACGACCGCGATGAGCAGGGCCAGCGCCGCGAAGCCGACGGTGAGGTCGTGCCGGGCCACCAGGGAGTCCAGGGCGCGCGTCCAGCGGTCGGCGCCCCGGGGCAGCACGGAGGCGGCGGGGGCGGCCGGCCGCTCCTCGGAGAGGGCGGGTCCACCGGGCCGCACGCGTAGGGAGGCCGTCACGGTGTCGGCGGGAGAGGAGAGCAATTCCTTCGGATACGTGGTCAGTTCGTCCGAGGCCGACTTCGCGGGCACGTCCGATTTCGTGAGCGTCGTCCGGTCGCCGCGCGCGGTGATCTCGCGCCAGCCGGGGCCTGAGTCGGTGCCCGCGCTGTGGAAGCCGAGCGTGACGGTGGCGTCCTCGGGCAGCGGGGCGGTCAGCCGGCACTCCACGCGCAGGGTGTCGAGCCCCGCCTGACCGGGACGCACGCGCGCGTGGCTGGTCTTCACGCCGAGGGCGACCGCACGGCCGTCGACGGTGACCTTGCCGCCCTCCGCCGCCTTCCGGCAGCGCTGGGCGGCCCACTCGGTCATGCCGAGCCTGTCGATGTCCGGCTTGGCCTGGGTGGCCGGGATCTCGGCGAGGTCCTCGACGTGGTCGATGCGGAGCAGGCCGGGTGCGGCGACGAGACCGTCGTAGCGGTTGACGGTGAAGTTGCCGAGCGGGTGTGCGCTCGCGCTGCTGGAAGGGAGCAGCGCGAGCGCACAGGCCGCCGTCAGGACGGCCGTGAGGGACGCGAACAGACGGCGGGGCTTCACTTGGACGCCTCCTTGAGAGCCTTGCGGGCCTCGCGGGCGCCGAGGGGGGAGAAACCGGGGTTGAGCTTCAGGGCGGAGCCGAGATGGCTCCGGGCTTCCTTCCGGTCACCGGTGGCGAGTTCGACGATCCCGCGGTGGTAGAGGAAGGACGCGTTGCGGTAGCCGGTGGCGGTGGCCTGCCGGGCGTACGGCAGCGCCTCCTTGTCCCGGCCGTTCACGTGCAGGGCCCAGGCGAGCGCGTCCGCGGTGTGCACGGTGTGCCGGCGGGCCCACTCGGCGCGGGCGGCGCGCAGGGCGGCGGCCTTGTCGCCGTGGTCGGCGGCGGCCATCGCGGTGTCGAGGTCGGCGTTGACGCCGTTGGCCCGGGCGAGGGCCGTCCAGGCGTCCACGAGCGCGTACTGGTCGCCGGCCCTGGCCTTGTCGCCGTCAGCGCCCCGGTCCTCGTACAGCTCCCCGAGTGCGACGAGTGGTCCGGGCAGCGGATACCGGGCCACGACGGCCTCCATGCCCTTGATCGCGGCGGCCCGGTTCCCGCTCGCGGCCTGGGCGCGGGCCCTGCCCTCCAGGGCGGGGAGGTAGCTGTCGTCGGCCGCGAGGGCGCGGGCGTAGTCGGTCAGGGCCGTGTCGTAGTCGCCCTGGTTCCAGGCGAGTTGACCCAGGGCGGCGGCCACGTAGGCGATGTCGCCCGGAGTGGTCGCGGTGGACAGGGCCCGCTCCAGGACGGCGCGGGCGGTGCGGACGTCGCCGCGGAGTTCGTGGACGTAGGCGTAGCGGGTGAACACCGGGATGCCGGGCCGACGTTCGTCCGCGAGGTCGGCGGCCTTCGACGCCTCGGCGTAGCGGCCGAGTTCGACGAGGGCGTCGATCCGGGAGCAGAGGGCGCGCTCGTCGTACGGGTTCTGCTTCAGGGTCCTGTCGGCGTACGTGAGGGCGCCCTTGAAGTCGTGCCGGGCCGCGGCGAGGGCTGCGAGACCGGCGAGCCCCTGGTCGTTGTCGGGCTCCAACTCCAATGATTTCTTGAGGGCTTGCTCGGCCTGCGGGTACCGGGACGGGTCACCCTTGGTCCGTGCCTGCTCGACGTAGGCGAGTCCGAGGGTGGCCCAGCTGCCGAAGTCCCTGGGCTGGCCGCGCAGATGGGCCTGGATCGCCTTGATGCCCGCGTCGAGGTCACCGCTCGCCATGAGCCCGGGCGAGACGGCCGACGAAGAACTGGCGACGGTGGCCGTACCACCGTCCCGCAGCGCTCCGAAGGCGATCGACCCGCCTGTCAGTGCGACCGCCAACAGGGCCGCGCAACCGGCGAGTTGAGCGGCCCGCCAGCGCCGGCCGGCCGCCGAGACCCGCCGCACGGCGGCGGCCTTCTCGTCATCGGCCTGAGCAGAGGGCTCCACGGCCTCCGACGAACCGCTCTGCTCGTCCTCGGATGCGTTGTCGGTCGTAGACCCGGACATGCCCTCTCCTGATTCGTTCGTGATCGATCGTGTACTGCGGCGCGGCCCGCACCGTGGGGGATGGAGTCGTGCGGGCCGCGCCAGTAAAGAGGGGTGGCGCCTCGGTGCGCCTAGTAGGCGCGCCGCCGCATCCGGCGCCACCACATCAGCGCCGCCCCGATGAGCACGATCCCGGCCGCACCCGCACCCGCGGACCCCGCGATCAGGGACATGTTGTCCGACCCGGAGGTCCCTGCGGGGGAGAGCGCGTCCCCGAGCTGGTTACGGACGTCGTTCCCACCGGACGTGCCCTTGGCGAGCGGACCGCGAGAACCCTCCGTCGGCAGCGCCACGTACGGGAAGGACTTCTCGAAGTCCTTGTCGTTCTTGTCGACCGCGTCACCCAGGTCGTTCTTGGACCCGACCAGCTCGCCCTCGACGACCTGGAGCGAGGCGTCGATCACGTCGTCGGTGAGCCGACGGCCGTTCGGGAATCCGGCGTTGTCGCCATCAAGCACACCGAGCCGCTTCGGAGAATCGGTGGGCTTGATGGACGTGTTGAGGCGCAGTTCCTCCGCGGGGCGGACGTGGGGCGGCTGGTTCAGCCCCTTCACACCCTTGAGGAACACGTCCACGAGGTCGTTGCGAGGCTCCTTCGGGGCCGGGATCTTGTAGATCGCCTCGATGAGCTTGGGCAGTTCGGGGTTGGTCACGTTCTTCAGGAACTGCCCGTCGTAGGACGGCGAGGACGCGTTGAACTTGTCCTTGTCCTTCAGCGGGTTGACGACCTCGTTGACGAGCGGGTTGCCCAGGCGCGAGACCTGGGAGTAGTACCCCTGCGCGTTCCTGCGCTGGGTCGTCGACCAGATGCCCACGACCGGCTGGTGCGAGGACTCGGCGATCAGCTCCGTCGGGACCTGCAGGGCGATCGAGTTGACGTTGTAGCCCTTGAGCGTGTCGTTGCCGACCTCGGTGAGGTTCCCGCCGTACAGCAGGTCGAAGACGCGCAGGTCGGCGAAGAACGGGTCGTCGGCCTGGCCGGCGAAGGCCGTCGCGTCGCCGGGAAGCTTGTAGACCGCCTGGTCGCGCAGCTTCTCGTAGTTCGGCATGGACGCCTTGCCGACGTTCGACGGCGCCACCGGGATGTCGTCGGCGACCTTCGTCTTGTACTGGACCTTCCCGTACTTCAGCCGGAAGAGCTCGATGTCGTACGTCTGCGTGACGTTGAGGTCCGGGTCGTCGAGGCTGTCGACCACGCCCGTGTTGTACAGGAACGACTTCTTGTTCTTGACGTGGGTCTTGAAGGTGAAGCGGTAGAGCAGATCGCCCTGCCCGTCACCGTTGTTGTCGATGTGGAGGTCGTACTGCGCGTCCTCGGCGAACTGGTAGAAGTTCGGGCCGCCCCCGGGCTCCTCGAACGGGATCCAGTTGGCGACGATCGTCGTCGAGTCGGGCTTGTCGGGGCTGACGAACGCGTAGACGTCCGTGTTGTCGTACTGGGGGTCGCCCGAGATCAGCGGGGCCTCCCGGTGACTGGAGGCGGAGGCCGCCCCAGGTTCCAGCGTGGCCACACCGGCGGCTGCGAGCCCTCCGGCGGCCAGCGCACCACATACGAGGGTCGCGAGGCTCCTGCGTCGCGAGCCACTCCTGGAGATAGGTGTCATGCCGTCCGTCCTCAGTCCAACTTGCCTGACGCCGGTGATTCGGAGCGGTGGGCGGGGCGGATTGGTCGAATCTCAAAACTTCTTTTCTGCTGCTCGACCCGCGTTTTCGAGCTTCTGATCCGTAACCCCATCCGGAGGTGTGTTCGTTGCGAATACCTCGTGGGACGGGACAGCCCAGGTGCGGCTTTGCGGGAGGGGGCGGCGAGTTGGAAGCGGACGAGCTTCTGTTGCTCGTGGCGGGCGGGGACCAGATGGCGTTCGAGGAGCTCTACGGGCTCGTGGCCGGGCCGGTGTTCGGGCTGGTACGGCGTGTGGTGCGGGATCCGGCGCAGTCGGAGGAGGTGTCGCAGGAGGTGCTGCTGGAGACCTGGCGGTCCGCCGCGCGGTTCGACCCCCGCCGGGGCAGCGCGCTGTCCTGGATCCTCACCCTCGCGCACCGCCGTGCGGTCGACCGGGTGCGCAGCGCCCGCGCGGCCGGTGAACGCGAGCAGCGCGAGGCACACCGGGCCCACCACCCCGCCTTCGACCAGGTGACCGAGGAGGTCGAGGCGGGCCTCGAACGCGAATGGGTGCGCCGGTGCCTGGAGCGCCTGACCGAGCTCCAGCGCCAGTCCGTCACCCTCGCCTACTACGACGGCTACACGTACCGTGAAGTGGCCGAGCGGCTCTCGCTGCCGCTGGGCACGGTGAAGACGCGGATGCGTGACGGACTGACCCGCTTGCGGGAGTGCCTGGGAGGTGCGGCATGAGCCTCTTCCGCCGGGAAGATCTGCACTCCCTCGCGGCCCCGTACGCCCTTGACGCGCTGGAGCCCGCCGAACGGGCCCGCTTCGAACGGCACCTCAAGGACTGCGCCAGTTGTGCGGCGGAAGTGCGTGCCCTGTCCGAGGACGCGGTACGGCTCGCGTGGTCGGCCGCCGCTCCGCCGCCGACCGCGATGCGCGACCGGGTGCTGGCCGCCGTACGCACCATCCCGCAGGAGTCCGCCGTACGGCCGGAGCCGGCCCGCGCGCGGCCTGAGCCGGTACGGGCGCGCAAGTCGCAGCTGCCGCCGCATGTCTGGGGCGCCCAGCCGCCGCCCAGGCAGCGTCAGCGGCGACCTCTGTTCGTGCCCTTCGCGACGGCCACCGCGGCCGCGGCCCTCGTCGTCGCCTCCCTGTTCGCCGTACAGGCCGACCGGACCCAGGACGAACTGGACGCGCAGAAGGCCCAGGCCAGTGAGATCGCCCACGTTCTCCAGGCCGCGGACGCGCGGGCGACCCGGGGACAGGACGCACAGGGCCGGACGATCGGAGTGATCGCTTCCGCATCCGAGGGGCGCGCGGTCGTCACCCTGAGCGGGTACAGCGCCCCTCCGAGCGGCCGGGTGCGCCAACTGTGGCTCATGCGCCCGGGCGAGCAACCGCGCTCCCTCGGGCTCTTCGCCGCCGACACGCCCTTGGTCGCGAGCGGACTCGACAAGGCCGCTACATCACTCGCTGTGACGGTCGAACCCGACGGGGGATCACCACAGCCCACTACCCAGCCGGTTGTCCAACTCGCCCTGAAATCGGTCGGATTCGGAGAGTAATCATGGAGGGGTCGTCAACGCCCTTGCGGGGAAGGTGAATCCTGTGACGCCGATACACGTGTGCCCCAACGGGGCGATAGGGTTACCCTGCCCGGGCCGGGTGGACTCGTACGGGTGGGGAGTGACATGGAACAGATAACAGTGCGCAGGGCGAGGGTCCCTGCGATCACCTGCGGGAGCAGCGCGACCAGTTCGCGCCTCGACCGCCATCTCTCGGTGCTGTCGGGACCTGCCGTCCCGCAGCGCGAGGCGGCCGAGGCGACGTCACTGATGCGCGAGCTGACCGCGCGTGACACCACCAAGCAGCGCAGTGACAGGGGTGCGCGGGTACGCCGCGTCTCGCTGTTCGCGCCGCTGCGCCGACTGCGCCGCTCGCTGTTCGGCGGGCACTGAGCCCTGGCCGCCCGGAATCGTGCTGCGATCCTGCCCGTCATCCCCACGGCATGCAGCACGATCCAGGTGACCGAACTCCCCTCCCGACAACAGACGTTCAGTCCTCCCCGCGTGCATACCGCCGTACGGCAAGCGGTGCGAAGACCGCGATCAGCACCGCACACCACATCAGTGACCCGGCGATCGGGTGTGCGACCGGCCAGGCGGCCCCCTCCGGCACCGGGGCGTTGCCGAACAGCTCCCGCAGGGCCGTGGTCACCGCGCTGATCGGGTTCCACTCGGCGAGAGTGCGCAGCCACCCGGGCAGCCCCTCGGCCGGGATGTACGCGTTGGACAGCAGCGGCAGGACGAAGGTCGCCCCGCCCAGCTGGCCCGCGGCCTCCTCGCTACCGGTGAGCAGGCCGAGGAAGATGCCGATCCAGGTGGTCGCGAACCGGAACAGCAGCAACAGCGCGAGCGCGCCCGCCGCCCGGAGCGCGGACCCCTCGACGCGCCAGCCCACCGCCAGTCCCACCAGCAGGAACGGCACCAGGCCGGCCGCGGTGACCACCACGTCCGCCACCGACTGGCCCAGCGGCACGGCCGCCCTGCTGATCGGCAGGGTACGCAGCCGGTCGGTCACGCCCCGGTGGACGTCCTGGGCCGCCTGGAACATCCCGGTCATGATCCCGTTCGCCGCCGTCGCCACCAGCAGGCCCGGCACCAGGAAGGACCGGTACTCCTCGCCCGGCATCGCCAGCGCGCTGCCGAAGACATAGCCGAAGAACAGCAGCATGGTGATCGGCATGGTCTGGGTCAGGATCAGCAGCCCCGGGTTGTTCCGCACCCGCCGCAGCTGACGGCCCAGCATCGCGGTGCCGTCGTAGGCCAACGTGCTCATACCGCACACTCCTTGGTCAGTCGCAGGAAGACGTCGTCGAGGGTCGGCGGCCGGATGCTCGCGTCGAGCAACGGCACGCCCGCAGCGTCCAGTTCGCGCACCAGCCGGGGCAGGGTGAGCGTGGAGTCCCGGGTGACGGCGCCGACCGCGTTCCGGTCGTGGTCGAACGACGGCTGCCCGCCGGTGAGGTGGTCGAGGATCCCGGCCGCCTTCACCAGGAGGTCCGCGTCCGCGACGACGATCTCGACGTGCGCCCCGATCAGCGCCTTGAGCTGGGCCGGCGAACCCGTGTGCGCGACCCGCCCCTTGTCCACCAGGGCTATGTCGTGGGCGAGTCGGTCGGCCTCCTCCAGGTACTGCGTGGTCAGCAGCACGGTCGTGCCGTCCGCCGTCAGATCGCGCACGGCGTCCCAGATGAGGTTGCGGCTGGCCGGGTCGAGTCCGGTCGTCGGCTCGTCGAGGAACAGGATCCCGGGGCGGCGGACCATGCTCGCCGCCAGGTCGAGGCGGCGGCGCATCCCGCCCGAGTAGGTGGACACGGCCCGGTCGGCGGCCTCGGTCAGCCCGAAGCGGTCGAGCAGCTCGGCGGCCCGCTCGGCCGGCCCTCGCACCCGGTGCAGCCGGGCGAACAGCCGCAGGTTCTGCCGCCCGGTGAGATCCCCGTCGACCGACGCGTACTGACCGGTGACGGCGATGGCGCGGCGTACCGCCTCCGGTTCCCGGACGAGGTCGCGCCCGGCGACCCGCGCGGAGCCGGCGTCCGGCCGCAGCAGCGTGGTCAGCAGCCGCACGGCCGTGGTCTTGCCCGCGCCGTTGGGGCCGAGGATGCCGCAGACCGTGCCCGGGGCCACGGCGAGATCCAGGCCGCGCACGGCATGGACCTCCCCGAACCGCTTTTCCAGACCTTCACTAAGTACAGCGTACGTAGAAGTCATGGCAGGACCATAGCGCACTACGTACGCTGTACGTAACTAGGATGGTGGCCGAGGTGATGATCGATGGCGGGCCGAGCGGCCGTACCCGAAGTGATCTGGGCCCGTCCCGAGCGGACGGGGCGTGGGCCGAAGCCCGCGTTCACCAGGGCGGACATCGCGGCGGCGGCGGTGCGGCTGGCCGACGCCGGCGGGCTGGACGCGGTGTCGATGCGCCATGTCGCGGCCGAACTGGGCTGCGGGACGATGTCGCTGTACAACTACGTCCCCCGTAAAGAGGACCTGTACGAGCTGATGGTGGACGCGGTCAGCGGGGAGCACGAACTGTTCGAGCCGACCGGTGACTGGCGGGCCGACATGCTGCGCAACGCGCGCCGGACCAAGGCGCTCATGCACCGGCACCCCTGGATGGTGCGGCTGATGTCAGGGGTGTACGGCTTCAGCCCCAACGCCCTGCGCTACCTGGAGCACTGCCTCGCCTGTCTCGACCCGCTGGACGCCCCCGCCGGCACGAAGATCGAGCTGGTCGCGATGCTCAACGGGTGTGTCACGACGTACGTCTCGAACGAGCTGTCCACGGCCGAGCGGGTGCGGTCGCTGCCGTGGTCGCAGGAGCAGGAGAACGCGGTGCGGATCGCGTACCTGGGGAGCCAGGTGGCCTCGGGGGCCTATCCGCGGCTGGCGGCGTCGTTCATGGAGGACGCGGGGCCGATCGATCTGGACGCGGTGTTCGAGCGGATGCTGGAGCGGGTCCTTGACGGCTTCGCACCCAGAACCTAGAGCAGCGCGAGCTGCCCCTCCGGCCCCTCCTCGTGCCCGTCCAGGACCGACGCGGGCCTTCGGGCCGAGTCCGGGACCGGCAGCACCCCCGCCTCGCGCAGGTCGGCCGCCGTGACCTGTGAGGTCAACTCGTCCTGGAGCGGCTGGAGATCCGCGAGCAGGGCCAGCACGGTGATCAGTTCGAGCAGCTCCGACGTCCACGTCTGCGGCCAGGTCGCCGGGCGGATCGCGGACAGGGTGCCCGGCTCCGGTTCCGTCATGCGGGCCGCGAACCACTGTTCCAGCACCCGCACGCCGCCCGCCTCGAAGTCCCAGGCCTTCGGCGGCACGGGGGAGACGCGGCCCTCGTCAAGCAGCAGGGCCTCCTCGTCGCGGTCGTAGTCCAGGATCAGGGGACGGGACGGCAGAGGCGCGCGGACGTACGGGCGGCGTCCTCCGGGCAGCTTCGGGCGGTCGCCGTCACGGCGCATCAGCCACAGGGTGCGGCGGCCCGACTCGACACCGTGGGACCACAGTTCGGGGTCGTCGGTGAGCGGGACGGTGAGGTCCGGGCGGACCGCCGTCATGATCCAGGCGAGGGCGTCCAGAGGTGTCACCGGGCTGCCGAGGCGGGTGCGCAGGTGCTCCAGGAGGCCCGGGGCCAGGTTCGGTTCGGTGCCGCCCGGGCGGCGGTACAGCGGGCGGACACGGCCCGGGCGGAGCAGGGGGAGCATCGAGGTCGCGAGGAGCTGGGGGCCGCGGCCGTCCGTGGGGGTCTCCACCACGAACACCTGCTCGTCGTCCGCCACCCGCCACAGCTCGGGCCGGGCCGCGTCGATCAGCCGCTGGTCCGGGATCAGCCACTGTTCGTCGAAGGGCGCGGCCAGGACCCGTACCGGCTCCGGGCACGGGCCGGAGGCGCGCGCGAGCTTCTCGGTGCCGCCCGTCCGCCCCGGCAGCTGTCCGACCGCCGAGCGCAGGGTGCGGGAGCGGGTGGGCTCGAACAGGGCCTCCCGGTCGGGCCCCTCGGCCTTCAGCAGGGCGTCCCAGCGGGCTTTGAGGGATGTCGCGTCGGGGCCCGTCGGCCACCCTCGGCCGAGCCGCGGCGGTGCGACGGACCACGGCATGAGGTCCGCCAGCGGCGGAGCGTCGTCGTGCGTCACGCTGGGCATCGTACGACCAGTGACGGACAGTGGGTTCACGTGGCGTCCAGAGTCACCGAGAAGGAGAACCGGTCGCCCCGGTAGTGGATCACCGCCGCGTCGAGTACCCGGCCGCCCGTGTCGTAGGTGACCCCCGTGTAGTGCAGGATCGGGCTGAGCAGCGGGACTTGGAGCAGCCGGGCGGTCTCCGGGTCCGCGAGCCGCGCCTGAACCGTGTCCGTGATGCGGCCGATGTCCACCCCGACGACGTCCCGCAGCACCTTCGTCATCGGCCGGCGCGCCAAGTCCGACGGGTCGATACGGGCGGCCACTTCGGGGCGGACGTAGTTGCGGGCGTGGTTGGTCGGCTCGCCCGTCGTCTCGTCGCTGCGCAGCCGGTGGTACGACGCCACCTCGTCCAGGTCCGGGAAGTACTCGGCGAGTTCGGGCGGCACGGGCGACTTGCCGTGCTCCAGCAGTTCGGTCGTCATGCCGGACTGCTGGGCCACGATGGCGTCCACGGAACCGAGCAGCCGGACCGGGGCACCCCTTCGCGCGTCGGGCTCGATGAAGGTGCCCCGGCGGCGGTGACGGGTGATGAGCCCCTCGTCCTCCAGCTCCTTCAGCGCCTGCCGCATGGTCAGCACGCTCACGCCGTAGTGGCCCGCCAGTTGTTCCTCGGTGGGCAGGCGGAGCGGGTCCTGGAGGGAGCGGCCGAGTATCGAGGCGCGCAGGGACTGCGACACCTGGTACCAGAGCGGCAGCTTGCGGTTCAGGACGATCGAGTCCGGGGCGAAGGAGGTCACGGGCTATCCGTACCTTCCGCGGATCCGTCAGTGCAACGGGCGGAAGTGACGTTCCAGGCCCCGCCACACGTCGTCGTAGTGCGGCTGGAGGTGGTCCGCCCGGGCCGCCTGCGCGGTGAGCGTCACCGGCCAGCGCGTCTCGAACATGAACGCCAGCCCGTCGTCCACCTTCTGTGGCTTGAGCTCGGCCGCGCTCGCCCGGTCGAACGTCTCCCGGTCGGGCCCGTGTGCCGACATCATGTTGTGCAGCGAGCCGCCGCCGGGCACGAAGCCCTCCGCCTTGGCGTCGTAGGCGCCCTCGATCAGGCCCATGTACTCGCTCATCACGTTCCGGTGGAAGTACGGCGGCCGGAAGGTGTCCTCGCCGACCAGCCAGCGCGGCGCGAAGACCACGAAGTCCACTCCGGCCAGGCCCGGGGTGTCCGAGGGCGACGTCAGGACGGTGAAGATCGACGGGTCGGGGTGGTCGTACGAGATGGAGCCGATGACGTTGAAGCGGCGCAGGTCGTAGACGTACGGCACATGGTTGCCGTGCCAGGCGACCACGTCGAGCGGGGAGTGGTCGTAGGTCGCCGTCCAGAGGTTGCCGCAGAACTTGTTGACCACCTCCACCGGCCCCTCGACGTCCTCGTAGGCGGCGACGGGGGCCAGGAAGTCACGGGCGTTGGCGAGACCGTTGGCGCCGATCGGGCCGAGGTCGGGGAGCTGGAAGGGGGCACCGTAGTTCTCGCACACATAGCCTCGGGCCGTCGGGCTCTGCCCGCCATCGGACGCAGTATCCAGGAGCTCCACACGGAAGCGCACCCCACGAGGGATCAGCGCCACATGTCCCGGCTCTACATGCAGCAGCCCGAACTCGGTGCGCAGCAGCAGTCCGCCGCGCTCCGGGACGATCAGCAGCTCGCCGTCGGCGTCGCTGAAGACGCGGTCCATGGAGGCGGTGGCGTGGTAGAGGTGCACGGCCATGCCGGTGCGCTGGGTGACGTCGCCGTTGCCGCCGAGGGTCCACAGGCCGGCGAGGAAGTCGGTGCCCTCGACGGGCTCCGGCAGGGGGTTCCAGCGCAGTCGGTTCGGGTCCGGGACCCACTCGGTGAACGGGGCCGTACGGAGGTGGCCGTTGTGGGTGTGCGTGAACGCCGGGTGCGCGGCGGAGGGGCGGATCCGGTACAGCCAGGAGCGGCGGTTGTGGGCGCGGGGCTCGGTGAACGCCGTACCGCTGAGCTGTTCCGCGTACAGGCCGAGGGGGGCGCGCTGCGGGGCGTTGCGGCCCACGGGGAGGGCGCCCGGGACGGCCTCCGAGGCGTGTTCGTTGCCGAATCCGGAGAGGTGGGCCAGGCCCTCGGCGGTCTTGCGTGCGTCGCCGCGCGCGAGCGCTGCGTCCCCGTTCATGATCGCTCCCTTGCGGTCTGATTCCTATGGAACACCGTAGGATTGCGGTGTCCTCGGCGCAAGAGCATGTTCCGTGGAACCGAAGTCCCCCTCGTGACCTCCTCAGGGAGGAGGACGAGAACCAGACCCCAGGGGGATTCGCGTTGTCGGACCCGTGTTCTACGCTCCCCGGCATGTCGTGGACGCGGGGACTCCTTGCCCTGCTCGCGGTCTGTGTCCTGCTGGTGACCGGATCCGTGAGCTGTGGCGCCGATGGGGCACAGAAGAACAAGGACGGGCAGTCGGTGTCACCGGTGGGCAAGGTCCTCGACGACACCGATCACGAGGGTCGGCACTACCGCGAGGTGGACAAGGACCACGCCCCCGACGTCGGCATAGTGGTGCAGCCGGACACCGCCGACGGCTGGTCCGTGCGGCTGACCGTCGAGAACTTCACCTTCTCGCCCGCCACGACGAAGGCGAAGGCGGTCTCCGGCCGCGGTGTCGCCGTCCTCTTCGTGGACGACCGCCCCGTCACCACCCTGCGCGCCCCGTCCTGCCACCTCACGGCCGCGTACGTCCCCCAGGGCACCCACAAGGTCACCGCCCGCCTCTACGCCGACGACGGCACCGTCTGGGCCGTCGACGGCGCCCCGGTCGAAAGCACGGCGGACGTGACGGCCTCGGAACCCCAGCCGACGGGGAGCGGCGCTGCGGAGTCGGGGGCCAGGGGGAGCGTGGGCGGGGGTTCGGGGGCGCGGTTCGTCATGGGCAGGGGCGCGAGCGGGGGTGCTTCGGGGGCCCGGCTCGCTCAGAGTGCGAGCGGGGGCGGCGACGTCCCGGGATCGCAGCCGGTGGCCGCCGTCGGCGGTGGCGTCGCGCTCGCGGGGGCCGGTACGCGTGCAGGGGGCGGCGTCCCGGCCACGCAGGGCGGCCCCAGTTCGAGAGCGCGGCTCCTGACGAGTGCCGGCGGCAGTGACGCGACCGCACAGGCCGGCACCGGTGGTGGCGGCACAGCCCCGGAATCCCGGCCCGTGGTGAGCACCGGCGAGGGCGTCTCCCTCCTGCGGACCGACAGCTCGGCCTCGCAGGCGCGGCCGGCGGCAAGCGCCGGCGGTAGCCGATGAGTGCCGCAGGCCTCCCGGCCCGTACCAGGTGGCAGGGTTCACCGGACGGCGGCGGAAAGGCATCATGAACCCCGTGCCCCAAGCGACCTCGCTTCGCCGCGCCCCCGTGCAGCGGCGCAGCGCCGAACGGCTGACCAGAATCCTCGACGCCTGCGCCGACCTGCTCGACGAGGTCGGCTACGACGACCTGAGCACCCGCGCCGTCGCCCTGCGCGCCGGTGTGCCCATCGGCTCGGTCTACCGCTTCTTCGGCAACAAGCGGCAGATGGCCGACGCCCTCGCCCAGCGCAACCTGGAGCGTTTCACGGTCGGCGTCACCGAGCGTCTCAAGGAGTCGGGCGAGGAAGGGGGCTGGCGTACGGCGATGGATGTCGTCCTCGACGAGTACCTCGCCATGAAGCGCACCGCCCCCGGCTTCTCCCTCGTGGACTTCGGCAACCAGATCCCCGTCGGCGCCCGTCACGCCGAGCCCAACCACCGCGTGGCCGACCGCCTCGCCGACCTCCTCTCCGGCTACCTCTCCCGCGAACCGGACGACGACCTGCGCCGCACCTTCCTCATCGCCGTGGAGACCGCCGACACCCTGGTCCACCTGGCCTTCCGAATGGCGCCCGAGGGGGACGAGCGGATCATCCAGGAGGCCCGGGAGATGTTGCGGGCGTATCTGGCGCGTGTGTTGGACTGACGGGCGACTTTCGCGGGCCGTCCGTTGCTAAGGTGATCCGACCACGGAGCAGGCATGGGGGGACGCGATGGCTCGGGTGGTCTGCATCCACGGCATCGGCCAACAGTACACGGGGGAGCGGGAGTTGCTCGGCTCCTGGTATCCGGCGCTCACTGACGGACTGACCCGCGCGGACCGCGACCTGGCCATCTCTGAGGAGGACGTGAGCTGTGTCTTCTACGGCGACCTGTTCCGCCCGCCGGGACGCGCCCTGGCTCTTCAGGATCCGCCCCTCGACGCCTTCGACGTCGCAGAGGGCTTCGAGACCGATCTCCTCCTCGCGTTCTGGGCGGAGGCCGCCCGCACGGACGAGGGCGTCGTTCCGCCCGACGCCCGCACCCTGGTCCGCACGCCCCGGCAGGCGCAGCGGGCCCTGAACGTCCTCAGCCGCTCCCGCTTCTTCGCCGGCGTGGCCATGCGCGCCCTCGTCCTCGATCTGAAGCAAGTGCGTACCTACCTCTGTGACCGGGACGTGGCCGCGGCCATACGGCAGCGCGTAGCCGCCGCGGTCACCGAGCGCACCCGAGTGGTCGTCGGGCACTCCCTCGGCAGCGTCGTGGCCTACGAGGCGCTGTGCGCGAACCCGGACTGGCCGGTGCGCGCGCTGCTCACGCTCGGTTCGCCTCTGGGCATCCGCAACCTCGTCTACGACCGACTGCGCGTCGGCCACGACGGGAAGCCGGGCTCCTGGCCAGGGCGTGTCGAGCGGTGGACGAACATCGCCGACGAGGGCGACGTCGTCGCCCTCGTGAAGGACCTGCGGCCGCTATTCGGCCCGCGCGTCGACTGTCATCTCGTCCATAACGGCGCAAGGGCGCACGACGTGACCCGCTACCTCAACACACCGCAGGCCGGCCGGGCGGTCCTCGATGGATTCGGTTCCGACTGAGTCACCGGCGCCCGGGTCCGTCCCGGGTTCCGCCGCCGCACGCCGCTTCCTGATCGCCACTGCCGTGACCGACGTCGTCGCACACCCGGAGGCCGAGCGCGCCGAACTGGCAGACGACGTACACCGGATGAAGGAGCTGTTCCTCGGCGAGCTCGGCTACCGTACCGGCCCCGACCTCGGTCTAAATCCGACGAAGCAACAACTCACCATGGCACTCCGCGAGTTCGCGATGTCGTCCGAGCGTCGTGCCGACGACCACGTGGTTCTCTACATAGCCACACACGGACTGACGAGTGAGTCCAGCGGACGGCACTACCTCCTCCTGCACGACAGCGAGGCGCGCGATCTGCCAGGCACCGCGCTGCCCACCGAGGACCTGGTCGTCCACCTGTGGGAGGACACCGCAGTGGAGCGGCTCCTCGTGCTCATCGACGCCTGCTACGCAGAGGAGGGTACGGACCGGGCGTTGCGCGCGGCCCTGGAAGCCCGCCGGTTCCGGGAGCCGGTAACCGAGCACGGCAGTACCGGGCTCGTCCTGGTCTCCTCCTCCCGCCGCAAGGAGGAGACCTACGCGGGCGCGCTGTCGGCGGCCTTCGACCGGGCCGTGCGCCGTCACGCCACCGCCGGGCATGCACCCGCCCACATCAGCCTCGAACACGTGATGGCAGCCATCCGCTCCGACCCGGAGGTGCCGTCCGCACAGCGCCCCGTCTGGTCCCTGACTCACGCCACCGGCGACATCCCGGCCTTCCTGCCCAACCCTCGACACGTCCCGGACGCGGACGGGCTCCGACTGGAGGAGATCGACCGCATCGTCGCGCTGGGTGCCCGTGAGCGCGAAGCGCGCGAACAGGACATGCGCGGCTTCTTTTTGCCCCGTGCCCGCGGCACCGACATCCCCAGCGAGGACGTCTGGGACTTCACGGGACGGCACACGGCCCTCGGCGACCTCACCACCTGGCTCGACCCGCGAAGGGCCGCGGAGCAGCTATGCGTTGTGACGGGCGATCCCGGCTCTGGGAAGTCGTCGCTGCTGGGGCTGGTCGCCGTCCTCACCGACCCCGAGCGCGGTCCGTCCGTGCCGCGCACCGGGTTGCCTGCCCTGCTGCCGCGCCTCGGTGACGTGGATGTCCGCATCAACGCCAGCCACCTCTCCACCCGTCAGCTGCTGGAGGCCCTGTCCGCGGCAGCTGGCTGTGCCGCTGAGTCGCTGGGCGCACTCACCGCCCAGCTCCAGACCAGAACCGGCCCCCTGGTCATCCTCATCGACTCCCTCGACGAGGCCCTTACCCCGCACGAGACCGTCGACGAGCTCCTCACCCCGCTCACCGACCCCGAACGCCGTCTCCCACTGCGGCTGCTGGTCGGCGCTCGCCCCCACATTGCGGCCCGCCTGCCGACGACCGCCCCACGTATCGACCTCGACTCGGAGCGGTACGGTGACCCCGACGCGGTCCGCGCCTATGCCCGCAAGTTGCTGCGCGCTCCCGGCTCGACCCTGGCCACCGTCCCGGACAGGCTGATCGACGCGATCGGAGAAGCGGTGGCCGAGGCGGCCGGCCGCTCGTTCCTGGTGGCCCGCATCACCGCCCGTACCCTGACCCGTGAGGCACCTCCGGACGACCCGTACGACCAGCGCTGGCGCGACAAACTGCCCCGGCTGCCCGGTGAGGCCATGGAACGCGACCTGGTGCAGCGCCTGGGACACCAGGCGGGCCAGGCGCGCGACCTCCTCCTCCCGCTTGCCTACTCGCAGGGCGCCGGCCTGCCGTGGGCAGGGATCTGGCCGCGGCTGGCGACCGCGCTCACCGGCCGGGAATACTCCGACGACCACATAGTGTGGCTGCGGCAGGCGGCCGGTTCCTATGTGGTGGAGAGCGTGGAGAGCGGGGGCTCGGTCTACCGGGTCTATCACCGGGCGCTCATCGAGTACCTGAGGGAGGGCCGGGACGCCGAGGCAGTCCAACGCGCCATCACCGACGTCCTGCGCGACGTCGAGCACCCCTACGTCCGCCGCTACTTGGCCCTGCACGCCGGTGCGGGCGGCGTCCTGGACCCGCTCGTACAGCGTGCGCGTTTCGTCCTGGACTCGGAGCCCACGCAGCTCCTCGCCGCCTTGCGCCAACTGCGCACCAGGGAGGGGCGAAGGGCTGGGCAGGCGGTGCGCGACGTGGAGGAGATGCTGCGTCACCGGGACGCCGACGAGTACGAGCCGGAGGCAAGGGCACGGCTCAGGCTCGCGGCGGTGTGCCGGAGGGCGGAGGCGTTGGCCCTGTCGTGTGACGCGGGGGAGGCGCTGCCGTGGCGGGCCCGCTGGGCCACGTGGAATCCGCACGAAGGGGCACGGCGGTACGCGGGGATGACCGTCGGGATCGGCGTGGTGGTGCCCGACGAGGAAGGTGCCTGGTACCTGGACAACGCGTACTTGGAGGGGCTGCGCTGGTGGAACCTGAAGGACGGCGAGGCGCGGCGGACCGCGTCCTTCGCCGGCGGCATGTACTTCGGGACATTCGTTGCCCCGCCCCACCTGCCCGGGCACGCGGCGGTTGTCTCCTACGGCCTTAGCTTCGCGTTCCGGAACCAGGTACTGGCGTGGCGTCGCGCGCGGATCCTGCACCTGTGGAACCCCTGGAGCCCCGGCACGACCTGGCTCCTGCCGCCCCACGAGATCCTCGACGACGAACCTGGCTTCCGCGAGCCGGCTCCGCCCGCCCAGCTGGTGCTTGTCACGAGCCGTTCGAACGCGAGGCGAGCCGTTCTGCGCTTCGACGACGGCCATGTGATCGTGTACACCCTCTCCGACCACCCCGTCTACGGCGCGCTCACGCGGCGTATGCGCCGGACGCTGTCCGAACGTGACATAGAGGACTGGAGTGACCGGAGCGATCAGCTGGCCGCAACTGTCATGGCGGCCCTCGGTCCCAAGGTGACGGAGGACCGGCGGCGGATCACCGCGTGCGCGGCCCCGCTCGGCCTGGCCGACGGCACGTTGCTGTTCGGCTACGAAGACGGTGAGGTCGTCCCGTGCGCAACGGACCAGAGCGAGGCGGTGCTCGACATTGCCCGTAGAGTCACCACAGGTCACGCCGGCCCCCTCACCCACATCGACCTGGTGACCGGTCACTCTCAGGGACGCCTGCTGGTCACCGCCGGTGCGGACGGCGCGGTACGCGTCTCCTCCCTGGTCTCAGGTGAACCCGTCCGCTGCCTGTACTCCGGGAACTCGCGCGTTGTCTCGCTCGCGGTGCGCAAGGTGGGACGGCAGTGGGTCGTGGTGGTCGCCACGGCGGACGGGCAAGTGCACCGCATCGACCTCGACAGCGCTCGGCCGCTCGGGCTGCCGCTGCGCGGGGACCGCGGCCATGTCGAGGTGTCGATATTCACTCTGGGGACTGTGTCCTGCCTGTCGGTGAACGGCGGCATCCGGGGTATGCAGCTGTACGACCTCGTCACCGGCGAGCGGATCGGCGGGCAGGTGCTGAGTCATGAGGCGTCTGCCCTGTGCATGGTGGGCGACACGGTGTGTGTCGGCGGCTCGGACGGGGTCCTCAGGCTCTGGCCCACTCCGCACGCGGCCGACTCCGGTCAGCTCACCGCCCACGAGGCTCGGGTCCTCGCCCTCGGCATGGTCCGGGGCCCCGACGGGGCTCCGGCGCTGGTGAGCGTCGGCCAGGACCACGAGATCCGCTGCTGGACCGTGGACCGCCCGCGTGAGCTGTGGCGCCGCAGGATCCTGGATCCGGGCATCTGGCGGGTTCCGTTGGTGGGCTGCGCGACGACAGGGCGCACCGCCGACGGTCGGGACGTCGTGGCGAGTGCCGAGTACGGCGGCCGGGTGCGGGTCCTGCTGCTGCGGGACGGACTCCCGGTCGCCGAGCACGAGTTCACCGTGCCCGACGTGGTCACGCGGCTGGTCACCGGTCGGGTGCGCGGCCGTGATGTGGTCGTCGCCGGTACCGGCTCGGGTCGGCTCGCCTGCTGGGACATGGACGCCGGGCGGATGTACGCGCTCGGCCCGGTGCCGGAGACCGAAGTGTGGATCACGGCCCTCGCACTGGCCCCGGACGGCTCCGGCCGGGTCGCTGTCGGAGGGCTCGACGGGACGGTACGTGAGTGGTCGCTGCCGACCTGCCGACCGCACGGGCCCGCCCGCGCCGCGCACCGGCGTCAGGTCTGCGCCCTGGTCTACGCGAGCGGCCGACTGATCGGCTCCGGAGGCGATCACCGCCTGGTGTCGTACGGCGAGGGCTGGGAGCAGCCTACGCCCGTGCCCTTCGTGTCGTTCTGGGCCACTGCCGACGGTGGCGTGCTGGCGGGGGACGAGCGCGGCCAGGTATGGCGGGTGGCCCTGCGAGAGACAGGCCTTGAGGTGGCCGAGGCCGTTGACGCGGTCAGACCCGTGTCCGCGGTGACCGCGTTCACCGCGGACGGGAGGACCCTGATCGCCTCGGGCAGCGCGGACGGCTCGCTCCAGGTGCGGGACGGGGCACGAGGTGAACTGGTGCGCCGGTTGCGGCCAGTGTGTGACAGCGGTGTGCGAGAGCTGGCCGGTGTCGCCTGGAAATCGCCCGGTAGGCACTCGAGGCCGCTGCTGTTCGCACGCAGTGAGTACGGGGTCCTGGAGTACTGGGACTTCGGCACATCCGGCCGGGGCCGGGCCGCGGGGCAGCCGCTGGTCACCCCGGTGCCGCACCAAGACGAGCGAGCCGTGCTGTCGGTGCAGCCCGACGGGCGCGGCGCGCAGTCCCTGCTGTCGGTCACGCCGTACGACGGCCGTTCCACCATGGGTTGGCACGTCCGCTCCGAGGACACGTACGTCGCCGTCCACGACGTGGCCCTCGGCCCTCTGCCCGGCCGACCCTGCCGCCCCATGAACGAAGAGCTCCCGATCGGGCCCCTCCGGGCAGTGCGTTGCGCCGACACCCTCCTTGTCCTGGTGCCCGTCCTCGACAAGGTGGTGCGCGTGCTGGACGTGCGGACCGGACACTGGGCCCAACTGCCCGAGGATGACCTCGTCGGCGCGTTCGCCCTTGCCGATGCGCTCCTGTTGGTCGGCGGCGAGTGTACGAGGGTCTACGCCTGGGAGGTGCTGCGCGCCTGTTTCACACCGTCCGGCGAACGTCCGCCCCGCCTGAGGCCGGTCGACCGCCGGTGGCCGTGGCTGCGGCGCCCCGCCCTCCCGGTGCCCGCTCCCCGGCACGAGCACGACGTGGTACTCCCGTCCTACAAGGCCCGCCACACCGTCCTCCTTCCCGACCAGGAGACCTACGCCGTCGCGGCCCAGGACGAGCTGGCCGTTGCCAGGGTCCATGACGGCACCGTCCTGCGCTCCCTCACACTGCCCTCTCCGTGCACCGCTCTGGCCGCGGGCCCCGCCGGGGAGCTGATCGTAGGCACCCGCAATGGTTCGATCCTCTTCGACTGACCACCCGACGCGTTCTCGACCTCATTCCCTTCCCCTCTCCCTTTGATCCCTACCGGTCGGTATGCTCACCCGGACCGGCACCGCTGCCCCGGGAGGACCCGTGTCCCGCACCGCTCTTCGTATCTGCCCCCTGTGCGAGGCCACCTGTGGTCTGACGCTCACCGTCGAGGGGACCCGGGTCACCGGTGCCCGCGGAGACCGCGACGACGTGTTCAGCAAGGGGTTCATCTGCCCGAAGGGGGCCTCCTTCGGGGCCGTCGACGGGGACCCCGACCGGCTGCGCACGCCTCTCGTGCGACGGGACGGTGAGCTGCGCGAGGCGACCTGGGAGGAGGCCTTCGACGCGGTCGCCGCCGGCATCCGCGCGGTCGTCGACGGGCACGGGGCGAACTCCGTCGGGGTCGTCCTCGGCAACCCCAACGTCCACACCATGGCCGGCGCCCTCTACCCGCCGGTCCTGCTCGCCGGACTCGGTACCCGCAGCGTCTTCACCGCCTCCACGGTCGACCAGATGCCCAAGCACGTCTCCAGCGGTCTGCTCTTCGGCGACGCCAACGCCATCCCCGTGCCCGACCTCGACCGCACCGACCACCTGCTCCTCATCGGCGCCAACCCCCTGGAGTCCAACGGGAGTCTGTGCACCGCACCCGACTTCCCCGGCAAGCTCAAAGCGCTCAAGGCCCGCGGCGGCACCCTCACCGTCATCGACCCCCGCCGCACCCGCACCGCCAGGCTCGCCGACCGGCACATCGCCGTCCGGCCCGGCGCCGATGCGCTGCTGCTCGCGGCGATGGCGTACGTGCTCTTCGAGGAAGGGCTCGTGGACACGGGGGAGTTGACCCCGTACCTCGAAGGGGTCGCCGAACTCCGGGAAGCAGTCCGGGACTTCACCCCCGAGGCCGTCGCCGGCACCTGTGACGTCGAAGCCTCCGAGATCCGCACCCTCGCCCGTGAACTCGCCGCCGCCCCCACCGCCGCCGTATACGGCCGCATCGGCAGCTGCACGGTCCCGCACGGCACCCTGGCCAGCTGGCTCGTCGACGTGCTCAACATCCTCACCGGCAACCTCGACCGGCCCGGCGGCGCGCTCTTCCCGCAGGCGGCCACCGACCGGACACCCCGGCCCGCGGGACCCAGCCACGGGTTCGCCCTCGGGCGCTGGCACTCCCGGGTGAGCCGACACCCGGAGGCCAAGGGGGAGTTGCCGCTCTCCGCGCTCGCCGAGGAGATCGACACCGCGACCGAGGAGGGCGAGCCGATCCGGGCTCTCGTCGTCGTCGCCGCCAACCCCGTGCTGTCCGCCCCCGACGGCAACCGGCTCGACAAGGCCCTCGGCTCGCTCGACTTCATGGTCAGCGTGGACCCCTACCTGAACGAGACCTCGCGCCACGCCCACGTCGTGCTGCCGCCGCCCCCGCCCTCCCAGAGCCCGCACCACGACTTCGCCTTCAACACCCTCGCCGTGCGCAACCAGGTCCGCTACACCCGCCCCGCCGTCCCGCTGGAGCCCGGCCGGATGGCGGAGACGGAGATCCTCGCCCGGCTGATCCTCGCCGCGACCGGCATGCACGGCGCCGACCCGTCCGCCGTGGACGACCTGGTCATCGGCCAGACCCTCGGCAAGGCCGTCAAGGACGCCCACTCGCCCGTGCACGGCCGCGAGCCGAGTGAGCTCACCGCCGCCCTCGCCGGTGACACCGGCCCCGAGCGGCGGCTCGACATGATGCTGCGCCTCGGCCCCTACGGCGACGGTTTCGGCGTACGCCCGGACGGGCTGAGCCTCACCAAGCTGCTCGCACACCCGCACGGGATCGATCTCGGGCCGCTGAAGTCCCGGCTGCCGCAGCCGCTGAAGACCCGGAGCGGCAAGGTCGAGCTGCTGCCGCGGCCGATCGCGGACGACCTGCCCCGGCTGCGCGAGTCCCTGCGCCACAAGCCGGACGGGCTCGTCCTCGTCGGCCGCAGGCATCTGCGCTCCAACAACAGCTGGATGCACAACGTCCCCGCCCTCACCGGCGGCACCAACCGCTGCACCCTGCACATCCACCCCGAGGACGCCGAACGGCTCGGCCTGAAGGACGGCGGCGCGGTGCGGATCAAGGGGGCCGGGGGAGAGGTGGTCACCGAGGCCGAGGTCACCGACGGCGTGCGCCCCGGCGTGGTCAGCCTGCCGCACGGCTGGGGGCACGACCGGCCCGGGACCCGGCTCGGCCATGCCGCCAAGGACCCCGGCGTCAACGTCAACCAGCTCCTCGACGGCAGCCTGCTCGACCCGCTCTCGGGCAACGCGGTCCTCAACGGCGTACCCGTAAAACTGGCCGCGGTAGCGACGCTGTGAGCAGCGCAAAGCTGTGACCAGCAGTTTTGCGCTTATTGCTCGCATGTCAACGTCTTGTTAACGCTGCTTGACGGGACCTAACGTCATCGCACTGCCGACTCCGGTGGGAGTTCAAGGGCGAACGTTAGGTATCCACTCATGTTGACCATCCTCGGCTTCGCCATGATCGCGACCTTCCTGGTCCTGATCATGATGAAGAAGATGTCGCCGATCGCGGCGCTCGTACTGATCCCGGCCCTGTTCTGCGTCTTCGTCGGGAAGGGCGCCAAGCTCGGTGACTACGTCATCGACGGCGTCACCAGCCTCGCCCCCACCGCGGCGATGCTCATGTTCGCGATCGTCTACTTCGGTGTGATGATCGACGTCGGCCTCTTCGACCCGGTCGTGCGCGGGATCCTGAAGTTCGCGAAGGCCGACCCGATGCGGATCGTCGTCGGTACGGCGATCCTCGCCGCGATCGTCTCGCTGGACGGCGACGGCTCGACCACCTTCATGATCACCGTCTCGGCGATGTACCCGCTGTACAAGCGCCTGAAGATGAGCCTGGTCGTGATGACCGGTGTCGCGGCCATGGCCAACGGCGTGATGAACACCCTGCCCTGGGGCGGCCCGACGGCCCGCGCGGCCACCGCGCTGAAGCTCGACGCCAGCGACATCTTCGTCCCGATGATCCCGGCCCTGGCCGTCGGCCTGCTGGGCGTCTTCGTCCTCTCGTACGTCCTCGGCATGCGCGAGCGCAAGCGGCTCGGCGTGCTCACGCTGAACGAGATCCTGGTGGACGAGAAGGTCGAGGAGACCGAAACCGTCCTGGTCGGTGCGGGTTCCGGTGCCTCCGGCACGGGCAAGGCCACGGCAGCCACCGGCGGGTCCGGCTCGGGCACCGACGCCGAGGACGACGAGGCCGGCGACGCGGAGCGCTTCCAGGTCCTCGACCCGAACCGCCCCACCCTGCGCCCCAAGCTGTACTGGTTCAACGCGCTGCTCACGGCCACCCTGCTCACCTCCATGATCATGGAGTGGCTGCCGATCCCGGTGCTGTTCCTGATCGGCGCCGCGCTCGCGCTCACCGTGAACTTCCCGCACATCCCCGACCAGAAGGCCCGCCTGGCCGCCCACGCCGACAACGTCCTCAACGTCTCCGGCATGGTCTTCGCCGCCGCCGTCTTCACCGGCGTCCTCCAGGGCACCGGCATGGTCGACCACATGGCCCGCTGGATGGTGGACGTCATCCCCGAGGGCATGGGCCCGCACATGGCCCTCGTCACCGGCGTGCTGAGCCTCCCGCTCACCTACTTCATGTCCAACGACGGCTTCTACTTCGGTGTCCTCCCGGTCCTCGCCGAGGCCGGCGCGGCGCACGGCGTGACCCCGCTGGAGATGGCCCGCGCCTCCCTCGTCGGACAGCCGCTGCACATGTCGAGCCCGCTCGTCCCGGCCGTCTACGTCCTGGTCGGCATGGCCAAGGTGGAGTTCGGCGACCACACCAAGTTCGTGGTCAAGTGGGCCGCGCTCACCTGCCTGTTGATCCTCGGGGCGGGAATCCTCTTCGGAATCATCTGATCGGCTTCTTCGCGTCCACGGAGGACACGCACATGGCGCCCGGTGGGAACCGCGGCTGGCTGCTCCGCCTCGTCATCGCCTTCAGCTTCGCGCAGGGGGCGGTGTCGATGGCCCGGCCCGCCGTCTCCTACCGGGCCCTCGCGCTGGGCGCGGACGAGCGCGCGATCGGTGTCATCGCCGGTGTGTACGCGCTGCTGCCGCTGTTCGCGGCGGTCCCGCTGGGCCGCCGTACGGATCACGGGCGTTGTGCGCCGCTGCTGCCCGTCGGTGTGGTCCTGATCTCCGGTGGCTGCGCGCTCAGCGGCCTCGCCGGCTCCCTGTGGACCATGGCGGTCTGGAGCGGGGTGATGGGGCTCGGACACCTCTGCTTCGTCATCGGCGCGCAGTCCCTTGTCGCCCGCCAGTCCGCCCCGCACGAACAGGACCGCAACTTCGGCCACTTCACCATCGGCGCCTCCCTCGGCCAGCTGGTCGGCCCGGTCGCGGCGGGCGCGCTGATCGGCGGCTCCGACAGGGCGGGCACGAGTGCGATCGCACTACTCGTCTCGGGGGCCGGGGCGGCGGTCGCGTGCACGTCGCTGTGGCGCATCGAACACCGGGGCACGGCGGCCAAGTCCCGTGCCGGGCAGGGAGACCGGGTCCCTGTCGGGCGCATCCTCAGGTCCCGGGGCGTTCCCGGGGGCATCTTCGTGAGCCTGTCCGTGCTGTCCGCGACGGACATCCTCACCGCCTACCTTCCGGTGGTCGGCGAACACCGGGGCATCGCCCCCTCGGTGATCGGACTGCTGCTGAGCCTGCGCGCGGCGGCCACGATCGCCTGCCGCCTGGTGCTGACTCCGCTGCTACGGCTGCTGGGGCGGGCGTTGCTCCTGACCGTGACGTGTCTGCTGGCGGCCGTGCTGTGCGCGGGCATCGCGCTGTCGGTCCCGGTGTGGGCGCTGGCCGTCATGCTCGCGCTGCTCGGCTTCTGCCTCGGTGTGGGACAGCCGCTGTCCATGACCACGGTCGTCCAGGCCGCCCCCGACGGCGCCCGCTCCACCGCCCTCGCCCTGCGGCTGACCGGCAACCGCCTCGGCCAGGTCGCTGCACCGGCCACCGCGGGCCTGGTCGCGGGAGTGGCGGGGGTGGCCGCGCCGTTCGTGATGCTCGGGGCGCTGTTGCTGCTGTCGGCCGGGGTGGCGCTGCGGTCGCCGGGGCGGTCCGAAGGGGCCGGACCGGCCGCGGAAAAGCGGCCGAAGCGCCCGGGATTGCGCCGCACGAGCGACATCTGACGGCGCGCCGGGCGTCGATGCGGCTCACCGTCGCGCGCATGAAGGAGAGTGCTGCCGAAAGAGCGATTTGTATGGAAATCGTCTGAATCGGAGGAGCGCGCATGCCCACCCTGAAACTCCCACGTACCTTCCGCGTCCGCACGGGCGCCTCGGTCGTCCTCACCGCCCTCGCGGCGGCCGGCGCCTCGTGGGTGGCGGCGCCGACCGCATCGGCCGCAGGCGAGAACGGCGACATCAGGATCCACCACGTGGGCGTGCCATTCGGCGTCTCCAAGGACGATCCCCGGGTCTGCAAGTTCTACCTGGATGCCGTCAACTTCGACGTCCTCACCACCATCGCGTACACCATCACGCCCCAGCCTCCGCTGCCCACCGCCGCCACCGTCGCGGGCACCATCCAGCTCGCCGGGGGCGCGGGCCACACCGACCCGCTGGGCGTGGCGGACGGACAGTACAAGATCACCTGGATCGTGGCGGGCGCCCCCAAGGAGAAGGTCTTCCGCGTCAACTGCCATGACGGCAAGCGCGACGCGGAGCGCCGGCCGGGCGACCAGATCGAGGACCAGCGCGACGGCGGGGGGTGGAGCAAGAGCGACCCCGAGGGTCCGAAGGGCGGGGTGCACGCGGGTGGCGGCGGTCTCGTCGACACCGCGGCCGCCTTCGCGCCGGTGACCGCCGCGGGAGCCGTCGGTCTGGTGGCGGTCGGCGGTGTCGCGTACTTCCGGCTGAACCGCCGTCGGCCCAATGGCGCCGCGTAGGCGCCGACGCAGGCCCTGGTACCGGACCCGCGCCTACCGCCTCACCAGGACGGCCCTGCTCACGGTCGTCCTGGTGACGGTGGGGGTCCGGTGTACGGGTGACGACAAGTCGACAGCGCCGGACGGACCCGACGGTCCGGACACCGTGGCCGCCGCGGGCCCGGACGCGGAGGCGGCGGGCGAGCAGGCCCCCGCAGCCCGCCCCACACCCACCCGCACACCTCCGCCCCGCCCGCTGCCCCGGTCGCGGCCGACGACCTTCCGGATCCCGTCCCTGGGCATCGACGCCCCGGTCATGGGCCTCGGACTCACCAAGGGCCGGGAGCTGTCCACACCGCCGGTCGACAAGCCGAAGCTCGTGGGCTGGTACCGGGGCGGACCCACGCCCGGCGAGTCCGGCACGGCGATCGCCGTCGGACATCGCGACACCATGACCGGCCCCGCTGTCTTCGCCGCGCTCGCCCAGGTGAAGCCGGGCAAGGTGATCGAGGCGGGGCGCGCGGACGGCCGTACCGCCGTCTACACCGTGGACCGGGTGAAGGTCTTCGACAAGGCGGGCTTCCCCGACAAGGAGGTCTACGGCCCGGTCCGGCGCCCGGAACTGCGTGTGATCACCTGCGGTGGACTCTTCACCCGACGGACGGGCTACACCAGCAACGTCGTCGTCTTCGCCCACCTCACCCGGACCCGCGAGCCCCGGCCGCCGAAGAGCGCGACGGTGAGCTGAAGGCGTACCGACGAGGGTGACGGCGTGCTGAATCCGGGCGTCCGTCATCTCGCAGGCTGGACGGGACCGCTCGATCCCGCCCAGTCTCTTCCCCCGGCCGCATGCATTCCGTTAACTTCCGTGACTCACAGCCCCGTACGACCCGCACGGGGCCTCTCCACCGCGGAGCACCAGCGCCTGAACCAGCCCTCGGGGGCACCCTCATGACACGCGCCATATCTCTGCACCACGTGAGCAAGACCTACACCCGGGGCGTACGGGTGGTGGACCGGCTCTCGCTGGACATCGTGCCCGGCGAGTTCCTCGTCCTGCTCGGCCCCTCCGGCTGCGGAAAATCCACCGTGCTCAGGATGATCGCCGGGCTGGAGGAGATCACCGAGGGCGAGCTCAGGCTCGACGGCGAGTACGCCAACGACCTGCTCCCCGCCGAGCGGCGGATGGCGATGGTGTTCCAGAACTTCGCCCTCTACCCGAACATGACCAGCCGGGGGAACATCGGCTTCCCGCTGCGCATCGAGGCCCCCGGCGAGGACCCCCGGGCCCGCGTGGACGCCACCGCCCGCATGCTGGGCATCGAGGACCTCCTCGACCGCTACCCGGCCCAGCTCTCCGGCGGCGAACGCCAGCGCGTGGCGATGGGCCGGGCCATCGCCCGCCACCCCACCGCCTTCCTCATGGACGAGCCGCTGTCCAACCTCGACGCCAAGCTCCGCAACCACCTGCGCGCCGAAATAGCCGGACTCACCCGGGAGTTGGGCGTCACCACGGTCTACGTCACCCACGACCAGGCCGAGGCCATGTCGCTCGGCGACCGGGTGGCCGTCCTGCGCGGCGGAGTCCTCCAGCAGGTCGGCAGCCCGCGCTCGGTGTACGCGCTGCCCCGCAACGTCTTCGTCGCCGCCTTCATCGGCACCCCGCGCATCAACCTGCTGCGCGGGGTGGTCCGGGCCCCGCTGGACGGCGCGATGACCATCAGCCTCGGCAAGCAGTACCTACGGCTGCCCGAACCCCTCTCCCTGGACCACCAGTTGCTCCGCGTCCAGCAGGGCCGCGAGGTCATCGTGGGCCTGCGCTCGGAGGCGATCCGCATCGCCAGACGGACCTCCGCCCGCCCCGGCGAGATGCCGATCACCGGCCTGGTGGAGCACGTGGAGTTCCAGGGCCACGAGGTCCTCGTCCACTTCGACACCGGCTCCAGTCCCGCCCTGGTCCCCGACCTGGAGGCCCCGCGCCCGGCCACGCGCCCGCCCCGGCGCCGCCGCCGCGACGGCACGGTCCTGGACCGCCTGAGAGAGCGGGCGGTCTCCCTGCGCGCCGGTCCCGTCGTGGTGCTGGAGGACCCGCCGGACCCCGAACCCCCCGCGGTCGACCCCCGTCTGCCCGGCGACCTCGTCGTCCGCACCACCCCGGACTTCGACCTCCGCCGCGGCATGCAGGTCCCCCTCCTCGTCGACATCTCCCACCTCTTCGTCTTCGACCAGCACGGAGAACGCATCTGCCCGTCCCCGGACCACCTTCCGGACCTGGACGAGTGAGGGTCCGGGTGAGGGGGAGGGTGCGGCTCGGCGTTGGGTTCACGGCCGTCCCTCCCCGGCACGCCTTCGACCTGGTGGAGTGACCCGAGGGCACGGAAGCCGGGCCTGGCGGGAAGGTCCCGCTAGGTAGGGGCGCATCTCGCCGCCGCACCACCGCCTACGCCACCCTCGCCGAGGCCGGCTCCCCGGTGCCGGAACGCGGGGCGCCGTACGTCGGGACCCAGCCGTTCTTCGGCACCGAGCGGCCTGGCGGTGGACCGGCCATCACCGGCCAGCAGTTCAGGGCCTTCGTCGCCAAGGAGGTCACGCCCGGGTTCCCGGACGGTCTGACCGTGCAGTCCGGGCGCGGGCAGTGGCGCGACGTGAGCGGGAGGATCGAGAAGACGTTCGGGCAGGAGGCGGTGGCGCGGGTGGACGAGCGGGCCCGGGTCGACTTCTGATGGCCGTGGCCGGTCCGGTCCCCGCCGAGGTGTGGCCGGCCCGCCCTGGCGCGAAAAAACTATCGTCGCTAGTTTATGAGCCGGACGACAACACGGCACGGCCAGCCCGGGAGGACGCACCATGAAGGCGCACGACGGCATGTACATCGAGGGCGAGTGGCGCCCGGCCAGCGGCCCGGACGTGATCGAGGTCGTGAACCCGGCCGACGAGCAGGTCATCGCGCGGGTCCCGGCCGGCACCGCCGAGGACGTCGACCTCGCCGTACGGGCCGCCCGCGCCGCGCTCCCGGCCTGGGCCGCGACCGCTCCGGCCGAGCGGTCCGCCCGCCTGGCGGCCTTGAGGGACGTCCTCGCCGCCCGCAAGGACGAGATCGCCGAGACGGTCACCGCCGAGCTCGGCTCGCCGCTGAAGTTCTCGCAGAACGTCCACGCCGCCGTCCCCGTCGCGGTCGCCGCCTCCTACGCCGAGCTCGCCGCGACGCACCCCTTCGAGGAGAAGGTCGGCAACTCCACCGTCCACCAGGAGCCGATCGGCGTGGTCGCCGCGATCACGCCCTGGAACTACCCGCTCCACCAGATCGTCGCCAAGGTCGCCCCGGCCCTCGCCGCGGGCTGCACGGTCGTCCTCAAGCCCGCCGAGGACACCCCGCTGGTCGCCCAGCTCTTCGCCGAGGCGATCCACGAGGCCGGCGTACCGGCCGGTGTCTTCAACCTGGTCACCGGCCTCGGCCCGGTCGCGGGGCAGGCCCTGGTCGAGCACCCGGATGTTGACCTGGTCTCCTTCACCGGTTCCACCGCGGTCGGCCGGCAGATCGGCGCGAGTGCCGGTGCCGCGCTGAAGAAGGTCGCCCTGGAGCTCGGCGGCAAGTCCGCCAACGTCATCCTGCCGAGCGCCGACCTCGCCAAGGCGGTCAACGTCGGCGTCGCCAACGTGATGTCCAACTCCGGCCAGACGTGCAGCGCCTGGACCCGGATGCTGGTGCACACGGCCCAGTACGACGAGGCCGTCGAGCTCGCCGCCGCGGCCGCCGCGAAGTACGGCGAGCGCATCGGACCCGTCGTCAGCGCCAAGCAGCAGGCGCGGGTGCGGGGTTACATCGAGAAGGGCCTGGCGGAGGGGGCCAGGCTGGTCGCCGGAGGCCCCGAATCCCCGCGCGAGCGGGGCTACTTCGTCGCCCCGACCGTCTTCGCCGACGTCACCCCCGACATGACCGTCGCGCAGGAGGAGATCTTCGGTCCTGTCCTGTCCGTCCTGCGGTACGAGGACGAGGAGGACGCCCTGCGCATCGCCAACGGCACGGTCTACGGCCTCGCGGGCGCCGTCTGGGCCGGCGAGGAGGCGGAGGCGGTGGCCTTCGCGCGCCGGATGGACACCGGGCAGGTCGACATCAACGGCGGCCGCTTCAACCCCCTTGCCCCGTTCGGCGGTTACAAGCAGTCCGGCGTGGGCCGCGAGCTCGGCTCGCACGGTCTCGCCGAGTACCTCCAGACCAAGTCCCTCCAGTTCTGAGGAGCCTTCCCGTGGTTCGTGCCGCCGTCCTTCCCGCCGTGGGCGCTCCCCTGGAGGTCATCGACATCGACCTCCCGGAGCCCGGCCCCGGCCAGGTCCGGGTGCGTCTCGCCGCCGCCGGGGTCTGCCACTCCGACCTGTCCCTGTCCAACGGCACCATGCGCGTCCCCGTCCCGGCCGTCCTCGGCCACGAGGGCGCGGGCACGGTCGTCGCCGTGGGGGAGGGCGTCACCGGGGTGGCGCCAGGCGCTGGAGTCGTCCTCAACTGGGCTCCCTCCTGCGGCAGTTGCCACGCCTGCTCACTCGGCGAGGTCTGGCTGTGCGCCAACGCCCTGAACGGCGCCGCCGACGTCTACGCCCGCACCGCGGACGGCACCGACCTCCACCCCGGCCTGAACGTCGCCGCGTTCGCCGAGGAGACGGTCGTCTCCGAGTCCTGCCTCCTGCCCCTCCCCGACGGCATCCCGCTCACCGACGCCGCCCTGCTGGGCTGCGCGGTCCTCACCGGCTACGGCGCCGTCCACCACGCGGCACGCGTCCGGGAGGGCGAGACGGTCGCGGTGTACGGCGTCGGAGGCGTGGGCCTTGCCGCGCTCCAGGCGGCCCGGATCGCGGGCGCCTCGCGGATCGTCGCCGTCGACGTCTCCCCGGAGAAGGAGGAGTTGGCGCGCGCCGCCGGGGCCACCGACTACGTGATCGCCTCCGACACCACCGCCCGCGAGATCAGGGGCCTGACCGGCAAGCAGGGCGTCGACGTCGCCGTGGAGTGCGTGGGCCGCGCGTCGACCATCCGTACGGCCTGGGACTCCACCCGCCGCGGCGGCCGTACGACCGTCGTCGGCATCGGCGGCAAGGACCAGCAGGTCACCTTCAACGCCCTGGAGATCTTCCACTGGGGCCGTACCCTCGCGGGCTGCGTCTACGGCAACTCCAACCCCGCCGAGGACCTGCCCGTGCTCGCCGCGCACGTCCGGGCGGGCCGCCTGGACCTCGGCTCCCTGGTGACGGAACGGATCGCGCTGGACGGCATCCCGGCGGCGTTCGACAACATGCTGGCGGGCAAGGGCGGCAGGGCGCTGGTGGTGTTCTGACCGACGGTTGCCCGGAGTCCCGCCTCAGGTGCTCCGGGCAACCTTCCCGCACAACCGTTGACCCCATACCGTCCGGTCAGTATGTTCAGCCGCCAACGTCCCCACGCACCCACCGGAGTGTGCACCGCATGGACACGGCCCCTACCGCTCATCCCGCTTCCGTCAGCGCGCCGGCGTCTCCCCACCGCCGTCGCGTCGCCACCGCGGCCGCCCTCGCCTCCGCCGTCGAGTGGTACGACTACTTCGTCTTCGGCATAGCCGCCGCCCTCGTCCTCGGCGATCTGTACTTCCCCGCGGGCAGCTCGTCCGCCGGCGTCCTCGCCGCCTTCGCCACCTTCGCCGTCGGCTTCCTGGCCCGCCCGATCGGCGGCATCGTCGCCGGCCAGATCGGCGACAAGCGCGGCCGCAAGCCCATGCTGGTGCTCGCCCTCACGCTCATGGGCCTCGCCACCACCGGCATCGGCCTGCTGCCGACGTACGACACGATCGGCGTCGCGGCCCCGATCCTGCTCGTCCTCCTCCGCGTCGTACAGGGCGTCGCGGTCGGCGCGCAGTGGGGCGGCGCGATGCTGCTGGCCACCGAGTACGCCCCCGAGGGCAAGCGCGGCCTCTACGGCAGTGTCGTCCAACTCGGCGTCCCCATCGGCGTGGTGACGGCCAACACGGTCTTCCTGCTGGCCGGGGCGTTCACCACGGACACCGCTTTCGCGGCCTGGGGCTGGCGCATCCCGTTCCTCATCGGCCTGTTCGTCCTCGTGCTCGCCTGGTACATCCACGCCAAGGTCGAGGAGACCCCCGAATTCCGCCAGGCGGAGCGGGAGTTGGCCGAGCAGGAGAAGACCGAGCAGAACTCCCCGCTGCGCACGGTCCTCCGGCACCACCTCGGCACGGTCCTGCTCGCGGGCGGCTCCTTCGCCGTGAACACCGCGACCTTCTACATCCTGATCACCGGCGTCCTCGACTACACCACCCGCGAACTCGGCATGAAACGCAGTGCCGTTCTCACCGTCTCGCTCTGCATCAGCCTCACCCAGCTGGTGCTGATCCCGGCCGCAGCCGCCCTCTCCGACCGCCTCGGCCGCATCAGGATCTACGCCCTCGGCGCGGTCGGCATCGCCCTGTGGGCCGTACCGATGTTCCTGCTGATCGACACCGGGTCGCTGCTGTGGCTGGCGGTCGCCACCTTCGTCGCCGGATGCTTCCTGAGCATCATGTACGGCCCTCAAGCCGCCCTGTTCGCCGAGCTGTTCACGCCCGAGATGCGGTACACCGGCGCCTCCCTCGGCTACCAGATCGCCGCCGTGCTCGGCGGTGGGCTCGCGCCCTTCCTGATGGTGCTGCTGCTGGAGGCCACCGGGACCTCGATGGCGGTCTCCGGGTACATCATCGTGCTCTCGGTGATCGCACTGCTCTGCATCAAGGTGCTTGCGGACAGGGCGCGTTCACGTGGAGTCTGAGGTCTTCTCGGGCCGCGGCTCCGGTGCATTCACCGGGGCCGCGGCCGTCTGCCCGGCACGTGAGCGGGACACCGCCACGCCCGCCAGGCACAGCGCGCCGCCCGCGAGGGTGAGCAGCCCCGGGACCTCGCCGAGGGCCAGCCACGACATCAGGACGACCAGGGCGGGAACGGCGTAGGTGGTCGCGCCCATGCGGCTGGCGGTCGTACGGGCGAGGGCGTAGGCCCAGGTGGTGAAGGCCAGAGCGGTCGGGAACACGCCCAGGTAGACCATGTTGAGGGTCGCCGAGGCGGGGGCGTCGGCCACCTCCGACACCAGTTGGCCGGCGAACGGCAGGCAGACGACGGCGCCCACCAGACAGCCGAACGTCGTCGCCTGCAGCGGGGTCGCCGAGCCCAGGACCGGCTTCTGGGCGACGACTCCGCCGGCGTAGGCGATCGCCGCGAGCAGGCAGAGGACCACGCCGAGCACCGAGGAGCCGCCGTTGTCCGACATCGACAGGCCCACGGTGACCGCGCCCGCGAAGGACACCGCCATTCCCGCCAACAGGCGGGGCGGCATCGCGTCCTTGAGGAGACGGGCGCCGAGCAGGGCGATCAGGATCGGGCCGATGTTCACGACCAGCGCCGCGGTGCCCGCGTCCACCTGCTGTTCGCCCCAGTTCAGGACGACCATGTAGAAGCCGAACCAGAGGACGCCGGAGATCGCGATGCCGCGCCACGCGGAGCGCGGGGGGAGTCCTTCCCGGCGTATCAGGCAGATCGCGGCGAGGGCGAGGGCACCGGACAGGAGGCGGCCGAGGGCGAGCGCGCCGGGTGAGTAGGCCCCGCCCGCGCTGCGGATGGAGACGAAGGCCGAGGCCCAGAGGACGACGGTGACGGTGGCTGCGCCGGCCGCGAGGAGTTCGGTGCGGCGGAGGTTCATCATGCTCCTGAGGTTAGGGAAGGCGGAGTGCGGAAGCCCGCGGATTTCGGACGTGTGTGCGGCCGTCCGCGGGGCGTGTTCAGCGCAAGGTCGATCCGTCGATGCCCAGGAGCTCCGACAGGGCTTGTTCGCCCGTCCCCGTCACCTTCACGGCCCGCTCCGAACCGATGCGTACGCACCAGCCCTCGGCGAGGGCGTGGCGGCACAGGGCTGCCCCCGCGACCCCCGCCAGGTGCGGGCGGCGTTCCGTCCAGTCGAGGCAGCCCCGGGCCAGGGGGCGGCGGCCCTTGCGGTCGAACGGGATGCCCACGTCCTCGAACCAGGCCAGGCCCGCGTCCGTGAGGGCGAAACCCGTGTCCTGGCGCAGCAGGTGACGTGACGTCAGGGCGTCGGTCAGGGCAATGCCAAGGCGGCCCGCGAAGTGGTCGTAGCAGGTGCGGCCCCGGGCCATGGCCGAGTCGGCGCTCGACTCCCGCAGGTTGCGCGGGCGCGGGACCGCGTCCGGGTCGGGGGAGACCTGTGCCGCAAGGTCCTCCACCAGGTGGGCCACCCTCGCGTCGGCCAGCCGCACGTACCGGTGGCGGCCCTGGCGCTCCTGCGTCAGCAGACCGCCCGCGACCAGTTTGCCCAGGTGCTCGCTCAGGGTGGACGCGGCGACCCCCGCGTGGCGGGCCAGCTCGCCCGCGGTCCAGGCCCGGCCGTCGAGCAGGGCCAGGAGACAGGCGGCCCGGGTCTCGTCGGCGATCAGGGCGGCGAGCCTCGCCAGCCGGGGTGCCTGCGGGTCCTTGGTCATGCCTTCCAGCATGGGGCAGCAACGCTTCGGCGCCCACCGAAACATCGCTACCCGGCGCCTGTGACCTGCTCGTACTGCTGCGCGAGACCGTCCAGCAGAGCCCTGAGTCCGGTCTCGAAAGCCCGCTCGTCGATCTTCTCCTGCTGCTCGGCGAGCAGGTGCGCCTGGCCGAGGTGGGGATAGTCCGCGGGGTCGTACGCGCTCGCGTCGTCCACGAAGCCCCCGGCGAACGAACCGAGCGCGGAGCCCATGATGAAGTACCGCATCAGCGCGCCGATGGACGTGGCCTGCGCCGGCGGCCAGCCCGCGTCGACCATCGCGCCGTAGACCGCGTCGGCCAGGCGCAGCCCGGCGGGGCGGCGGCCGGGGCCGCGGGCCAGGACCGGGACGATGTTGGGGTGGTCGCGCAGGGCGGCGCGGTAGGAGACGGCCCAGTCGTGCAGGGCGGTCCGCCAGGCCCGGCCGTCCTCGAACATCGACAGGTCGACCTGGGCGCTCACCGAGTCGGCGACCGCCTCCAGGATCTCGTCCTTCGTCCGGAAGTGGTTGTAGAGGGACGGGCCGCTGACCCCGAGTTCCGCCGCCAGCCGGCGCGTGGACAGGGCCGCGAGGCCCTCCGCGTCCACGAGCGCGCGTGCCGTCTCGACGATCCGGTCGGTGCTGAGGAGGGGCTTGCGCGGTCGGGCCATGGCGCACATAGTAGGGCTGTGGAATGGAAACTAGCAGTGCTAATTTAATGGCGCCGCTCTCAAGTGAGGTGAACTCGTGGTCGACCTGGGGTTGAGTGAGGAGCAGGCAGCCGTCCGGCGGCTGGCGCGGGAGTTCGTGGACCGTGAGATCGCCCCCCACGTCATCGCCTGGGACCGCGCCGAGGAGGTCGACCGGTCCCTCGTCAAGAAGCTCGGCGAGGTCGGCTTCCTCGGGCTGACGATCGACGAGGAGTACGGCGGCTCGGGCGGCGACCATCTCGCGTACTGCCTGGTCACCGAGGAGCTGGGGCGCGGGGACTCGTCCGTGCGCGGGATCGTGTCCGTCTCGTTGGGGCTCGTCGCCAAGACGGTCGCCGCGTGGGGGACCGAGGAGCAGAAGCGGCACTGGCTTCCCGGGCTCACCTCCGGCGAGTACGTCGGCTGCTTCGGCCTCACCGAGCCCGGTACCGGCTCCGACGCGGGCAACCTCGCCACGCGCGCGGTGCGGGACGGCGACGACTACGTCATCGACGGCACCAAGATGTTCATCACGAACGGCACGTGGGCCGACGTGGTGCTGCTGTTCGCCCGGTCGACGGACGCTCCCGGCCACAAAGGCGTCTCCGCCTTCCTCGTACCGACGGACACCCCCGGCCTCACCCGCCGCACGATCCACGGCAAACTCGGGCTGCGCGGCCAGGCGACCGCCGAACTGGTCCTTGAGGGGGTCCGGGTGCCCGCCTCCGCGATGGTCGGCGAGGAGGGCAAGGGGTTCTCCGTCGCCATGTCCGCGCTGGCCAAGGGGCGGATGTCGGTGGCGGCGGGGTGTGTCGGCATAGCCCAGGCCGCCCTGGACGCGGCTCTCCGGTACGCGGGCGAGCGTGAGCAGTTCGGCAAGCCGATCGCCGGCCACCAGCTGGTCCAGGAGCTGATCAGCGACATCGCCGTCGACGTGGACGCGGCCCGGCTGCTGACCTGGCGGGTGGCCGACCTGATCGACCGCGGCGAGCCCTTCGCGGTCGAGTCCTCCAAGGCCAAGCTGTTCGCCTCGGAAGCGGCCGTGCGTGCCGCGAACAACGCGTTGCAGGTGTTCGGCGGGTACGGCTACATCGACGAGTACCCGGCGGGCAAACTGCTGCGCGACGCCCGGGTGATGACCCTCTACGAGGGCACGAGCCAGATCCAGAAGCTGGTGATCGGGCGGGCGTTGACGGGGGTCTCGGCGTTCTGAGTACCGTCTGAGTACCTGAGCGGATGTGGCCGTGCCACTCGTGGCAGAGACTCTGGCCATGAGTGACACACCGGTCAAGCAGCAGAACACGGGCGCCTTCTACGGCCAGGCCGTCGCCTCCTTCGCCGTGGCCATGGCCGCCACGGCCGCGGGCATCTTCCGACTGAACGCCGACGCCTGGGTGCGCGGCTTCCTCGCGATCGCCGTCCTGTACCTCGTCACATCCGCCTTCACCCTCGCCAAGGTCATCCGCGACCGCCAGGAGGCGGGCCAGATCGTCAGCCGGGTCGACCAGGCCCGCCTGGAGAAACTGCTCGCGGAGCACGACCCCTTCGAGAAGCTCTGAGCGGGTCCGCCGGGGAGGGGGTGACCTCTGGCCGGGTCCGGGCGCCCGGACCCGGTGGTCGGTGGTCACGTGCTCGATGGCGGGCGGTCGGGGGCCGGGGGCTCGGGCCGAGCGGCCGGTGTCCTGCGGCTCCTTGGGTGCCGTTCCGTCCTGCGGCCGGCGCGAGCACCGAAGGGCGGGCGCGCTGCGCCTTCTTGCGCACGGTTCCGACCCTGTGGCCGGCGCCCGCAGCAGACACTCCCTTCGGCCCAGCCTCCGGCACTCGCGGCGAACAGTTGCCCCCGGCCCCGTTCACTCCGTCCCGGCCCGCACCGAACAGCTCCCCCTCCACGCCCCCGTACGGGCGCCCCCCGAGCGGGCAGGCTAAGCGCTCGCTCAGGTTCGGCGGTATGGTGGGGGTTCTTACTGTGGAGAGGGGCGTGCGATGAGTACGGCGGAGGAGACGGCCGACGGCGAGCTGTCGGCGTGGGGTGAGGTCACGCCCGACGCGGCGCGGCGGCTGCTCGTCGCCGCGGTGGAGGCGTTCGCCGAGCGCGGCTACCACGCCACCACGACCCGGGACATCGCGGGCCGGGCCGGGATGAGCCCCGCCGCGCTCTACATCCACTACAAGACCAAGGAAGAGCTGCTCCACCGCATCAGCCGGATCGGCCACACGAAGGCGCTGGAGATCCTCCAGGTCGCCGCCCGCGGCGAGGGCACCGCGACCGAGCGGCTCGCGGACGCGGTGAGCTCCTTCGTACGCTGGCACGCGGGCGGCCGTACCACCGCCAGGGTCGTCCAGTACGAGCTGGACTCCCTCGGCCCCGACGCCCGTGCCGAAATCCTCGACCTGCGCCGCCAGTGCGACGCCGTGGTGCGCGGGATCATCGAGGACGGCGTGGCCTCCGGCGAGTTCGACGTGCTCGACGTCAAGGGCACCACGCTCGCCGTCATGTCGCTCTGCATCGACGTGGCCCGCTGGTTCAACGTCGACGGTCCCTGGACACCCGACGAGGTCGGCGCGCTCGACGCCGACCTCGTGCTGCGGATGGTGGCCGCGGCGAAGTAGCTGCTCAGAGGTAGTACCGGGACACCGACTCCGCGACGCACACCGGCTTGTCTCCGCCCTCGCGCTCCACGCTGAAGGCGACGGTGACCTGGACGCCGCCCGCCACGTCGTCGACGCCGGTGATCTGCGCGGTGGCGCGCAGCCGGGAGCCCACGGGTACCGGCGCGGGGAAACGCACCTTGTTCGTCCCGTAGTTGACGCCCATCTTCACGCCCTCCACCTTGATCAGCTGCGGTCCGAACAGCGGCAGCAGTGACAGGGTGAGATAGCCGTGCGCGATGGTGGTGCCGAAAGGCCCCGCGGCGGCCTTCTCCGGATCGACGTGGATCCACTGGTGGTCACCGGTGGCCTCCGCGAACAGGTCGATGCGCTTCTGGTCGACCTCCAGCCAGTCGGTGTACCCCAGCTGCTCGCCCACCGCCGCCTTCAGGTCGTCGGCGCCCGTGAAGATTCTCGGCTCTGCCATGTCCCGGCCTCCTTGCCGCACAATATCTAAGCGACTGCTTAGCATGGTCGGCCGGGAAGCCCCTGTCAACGGACCGCGAGGGTGAGGGCATGGGTAGGCTTCGAGGGGTGCCCCAGATTCCCGAGAAGATCCATGAACTCACGGTCGGCCAGCTCGCCGCCCGCAGCGGCGCCGCCGTCTCCGCCCTGCACTTCTACGAGTCCAAGGGCCTGATCAGCAGCCGGCGCACCACCGGCAACCAGCGCCGCTACACCCGTGACGCGCTGCGCCGGGTCGCGTTCGTGCGGGCCGCCCAACGCGTCGGCATCCCCCTGGCCACGATCCGCGACGCCCTCTCCGAACTCCCCGAGGAACGCACCCCCACCCGCGAGGACTGGGCCCACCTCTCCGAGGCCTGGCGCTCCGAACTCGACCAACGCATCCAGCAGTTGAACCGCCTCCGCGACCACCTCACCGACTGCATCGGCTGCGGCTGCCTCTCCCTGGACACCTGCGTCCTGTCCAACCCGGACGACGTCTTCGGCGACCGGCTGACCGGTTCGCGGCTGCTGGTGGAGCAGGGCGGGGCCCGGCGGAAGAACGGTCGCCGGGAACCGGAACGGCGGGAGGCGGCGGACGAGTGCTGCTGAGCCGTGCAGGAGGCCGCGGTGTCCCGGTGAAACCGCTGATGCCTCCTCCCGGTACCTGGTAGCGTCGCGATCTTCGGCCGGTGGCGACACTGCACCGGAGTCCTGACGGGTTCAACTCCCATGACCTCAACAGCCCTTGCCGCGGCCCTCGACGACATCGACAGCGTCTTCAACGGCTTCGCCAGTCCCACCGAGAGCGGCTGCGAGCGGTGTTACCTCCCCGAGGAGACGGCATACCTGCGTACGCCGTACACGCGGGTGCCCGCCGATCTGGTCCGCCGGTTCGCCTTCGAGGGTCCCGGTCACTTCGAGGATCACGCGGCGGTGATGCGCCGTCTCCTGCCGCAGACCGCGCACGCCATGGCCGACGGCAGCCTGAGGGGCATCGGCTGGTCGGAGCACGGCCTGAGCCGGGTGGACTGGTGGGCCTGGCCGCCCGAGCAGGCGGCGGCCGTCGAGGCGTTCGTGCACGCGTGGTGGGACGACACGCTCACGACGCCCGAACCGCCGTACCCCGTCCCCGACGTGTTCGAGACCTGTGCCACGATCCTGGACGACCTGACCCCGCTTCTCGACCGCTTCCGAACGCAGCCGGTCGTCGAGGCGCACGTGGTGAGTTGTACGAGGGCCTGGATGTTCGACCTGATCACCGACGACTCGCCGTTCCACTGGTGGCATCGCGGTGACGACGGCGTCCTGGTGACCGCGCTCCAGTCCTGGCTGGCGGCCCACGCGCCCGCCTGCCTCCGCGGCCAGGGCGAGCCCGACCTGGCGAAAAAGGCCGAACTCCTCGCCCTGCCCTACGACGACCGCTGGGACCACCCGAACTGGACCAGTGCCTCCGCCACCAACTGAGCGTTGGAGAGAGCAGGTTGACCCTCCGGCAGGACCAGCGTGTCCTCCAGGCCGATCCGGGTCGCGAGGCCCAGGCGGCCCGCCAGCCGCAGCACCGGCCAGGCGCCGCCGTCCTCGCCGTGCAGCAGCACAGGGCGGCCGTGCGCCGCGCCGAGCTCGGTGAGAAGCGCGCGGGCCGAGGCCTCCGCCGTCTCGGTGTCCGTCACCTCCGCGAGCACGCGCAGCACCTTCGGCCCGAGCGGAGACACCGCGAACCGGGCCGCCGCGTCCGTGCCCGACCAGATGCCCGCCTCCACACCGATCCCCAGGTCGATCAACGCGGCGGCCGTCTCCTCGGCGCCCGGCTCGTGCCAGTTCACCGAGGCGTGGTCGGGCAGCACGGTCCAGCTCCGGACACGGGCGAGGCGGGTCGTCGGGTCCGGTTCCGCCCAGGCGCCGGTGGTCACACCGACCGGGACCGACACCCGCGCACGGATCGCCTCAAGGGTCGCCGCGACCACCCGCGGCGACAGACTGTCCTGCCCACAAGGTGTCTTGGGGTGGACATGGATGTCCGTGGCGCCCGCCGCGACGGCCTCGGCCGCCGCCTGCGCCAGGGACTCGGGCGTGAGCGGCACCGCCGTACCGTCGGCGGCCCCGCGCGGGCCGTTGAGACACACCTGCACCATTCCTCGATGGTGCCAGGCGGCACCGACAGCTCACACTGTCCAACAGGGGGTGCGGCATCCCCGGCGCACCCCCGGCGCGCTCGTACGCTCTAGGCCGACATCAGCAACAGTCCGCGCCTGGCGTCCGCCAGGGCCTCGGAGGTGAGCACGGGCCGCGGCACCAGGATTCCGCAGTCCGCGCAGACCGGGCCGGTCGAGGGTTCATGGTCCAGTTCGTACTTCCAGACGAGCCGCTCCCCGTCGCACACCGGGCACACCGCGCCCGGCTCGCGCTCCAGCGCGGAGATCAGCCTACGCAGCACCTCGGCCAGTGAGTCATCGGGGTGCACCCGGGGGTCGTCGCACCATGCGACTCCGAACCCGCCCCAGGTCAGCCGGTGCCAGTCGTCCACACTGCCCGGCCTGCGCAACCCGTCGTGCTTCTCCTTCTTGCGCCGCTCGGCGAACTCGACCTCGTAGGCAAGCCAGACCGAACGGGCCTCCTCCAGTTCCTCCAGTGCGGCCACGAGCCGCGCCGGGTCGGGGGAGCGGTCCTCGGGACCGAATCCCGCCCGGGAGCACAAGTGGTCCCAGGTCGCCCTGTGCCCGTAAGGAGCGAACCGCTCAAGGCACTTGCGCAGCGAGTAGCGCCGAAGCGCCAGATCGCACCGCGGATCCCGCACCTGTCTCGCCAGACTCCGGAAACCGGCCATCGCCCTGCACCTCCGTCACACCTGCACCTGTACTTCGGTCACTTCGGCGTTGTCACCGAGCGGACTTCGCTCGGCGTTGCCGAATAGACGTATCGACAAGCGATTTGGCTCCATCCGATTTCCGATGCCCCCCATAAGCTCGAGAACCCCTGCCAAAACTTGACGCATGCTCATCTTCAATCCCGGGGATACCGGCGGTAACGTCCGGCCACACCCCCCGTCGGTTGGAGCTGCCATGCCTCGACGCGCCTCGCGCACCGCACTCGACAGACTGAGAACTCCCGGCACACTCACCGGGTTCCTGAAGTCCGCATCCATATGCGTCCTGATTGCCGGTCTTTTGTCCCCGCTCGCCCAGACCGCTTCGGCCGCCGAGGTCACAGCGGCGAACGACTACTGCGGCGGCCAGTGTTCCGACATCCTGCCGCCCGGCGAGAACGGCAACGCGACCCTCGCGCAGGTCCTCCTCAACCAGGCCTTCGGCACCCAGCCCGACCACGCCGAGGACCAGCTCGGCCCCTACGCCAACCTGGCCAAGGGGTACCCCACCCTCACCAACTCCACCATCAACACCTTCTTCAACGACGCGTCCTTCGGGGTCCCGTCCGACCAGGTCGCCTCCACCCTGAGCCCGGCCGGCCGCACCGACGTGACGATCGTCCGTGACAAGAAGACGGGCGTGCCGCACATCACCGGTACCACCCGATACGGCACCGAGTTCGGCGCGGGCTATGCGGCCGCCCAGGACCGGCTGTGGCTCATGGACGTCTTCCGGCACGTGGGCCGCGGCCAGCTGACCGCCTTCGCGGGCGGCGCCGCCTCCAACCAGGGCCTGGAGCAGCAGTTCTGGCGCAACGCGCCCTACAGCGAGGCCGACCTCCAGGCGCAGATCGACAACGCGGTCGCGGCCAACGGTGCCCGCGGCCAGCAGGCCCTCGCCGACGCCAACGCCTATCTCGCCGGCATCAACTCCTACATCGACGCCTCGGACAGCGGCCGCTACTTCCCGGGCGAGTACGTCCTGACCGGCCACAAGGACTCGGTCACCAACGCCGGCACCATCGACCACTTCAAGATCACCGACCTGGTCGCGCTGGCCTCCGTCATCGGCTCCCTGTTCGGCTCCGGGGGCGGCGGCGAGGTCAACAACGCGATCTCGCTGATGGCCGCCCAGGAGCACTACGGCGTGACGAAGGGCACCGAGGTCTGGGAGTCCTTCCGCGAGCGCAACGACCCCGAGGCCGTCCTCACCGTCCACAACGGCGAGAGCTTCCCGTACGCCAGCAAGCCCGCGAACGCGCAGGGCGAGGCGCTGCCCGACGCCGGTTCGGTGACCACCGAGCCCCTGGTCTACGACCCCACGGGCACCGGCGCCGACCAGAGCGCGAGCGCGGCCTCCGCCACGGCGACCGCGAACGCCCTCACCTCCGCCAAGCGCGGCATGTCCAACGCCCTTGTGGTGAGCGGCAAGTACACCGCCAGCGGCCACCCGGTCGCCGTCTTCGGACCGCAGACCGGCTACTTCGCCCCCCAGCTCCTCATGCTCCAGGAGATCCAGGGCCCCGGCATCAGCGCCCGCGGCGCCTCCTTCGCTGGCCTGAGCATGTACGTGGAACTCGGCCGCGGCCAGGACTACTCGTGGTCCGCCACGACCTCCGGCCAGGACATCATCGACACCTACGCCGTCGAGCTGTGCCAGGACGACTACCACTACCTCTACCACGGCACCTGCACGGCCATGGACAAGATCGAGCAGAAGAACTCCTGGGCCCCGACCACGGCCGACGGCACCGCCGCGGGGTCGTACACGATGAGGGTCTGGCGCACGAAGTACGGCCCCGTCGAGTACCGGGCGACCGTCGGCGGCAAGAAGGTGGCCTACACCACCCTGCGCTCCTCCTACCTGCACGAGGCCGACTCGATCATCGGCTTCCAGATGCTGAACGACCCGGACTACGTCAAGAGCCCACAGACCTTCCAGAGCGCGGTGCAGCACATCAACTACACCTTCAACTGGTTCTACGCCGACTCCACGCACACCGCGTACTACAACAGCGGGAACAACCCGGTGCGCGCGTCCGGCGTCGACGCCGAGTTCCCGGTGTGGGCGCAGTCGGCGTACGAGTGGAAGAACTGGAACCCGACGACGAACACCGCCGACTACACACCGGCCTCCGCGCACCCCAACTCCATCGACCAGGACTACTACATCTCCTGGAACAACAAGCAGGCCAAGGACTACACGACCGCGCCCTGGGGCGACGGGTCCGTGCACCGCGGCAACTTGCTGGAGGACCGGGTGAAGAAGCTGGTCGCCGCAGGCGGGGTCACCCGGACCTCGCTGGTGAAGGCCATGGCCGACGCGTCCCTCGCCGACCTGCGCGCGGAGGACGTCCTCCCGGACCTGCTCAAGGTGATCAACAGCTCGACGGTCACCGACTCCACGGCCGCGGCCGCGGTGAGCAAGCTCCAGGCGTGGCTGACAGCGGGCGGCAAGCGCACCGAGACCTCGGCGGGCTCGAAGAAGTACGCCGACGCCGACGCGGTCCGCATCCTGGACGCGTGGTGGCCGCTGCTGGCGAAGGGCATCTTCGAACCGGGCCTCGGCACCGGCCTGTACACCGCCATGCAGGCCAACCTGCCCGTCGACGAGTCCCCGTCGGCCGCGCACGGCCCCACCGGCGCCCACGCGGGCAGCTCCTTCCAGTACGGCTGGTGGAGCTACGTCGACAAGGACGTCCGCGCGGTGTTCGGTGAGAGCGTGCAGGGCCCGCTGGCGGACAAGTACTGCGGCGGCGGCAGCCTCAGTGCCTGCCGGGACGTCCTGATCAGCACCCTGAAGACCGCGGCCGGCAAGACCACGGCCCAGGTCTACCCCGGCGACACCCTGTGCTCGGCGGGCGACCAGTGGTGCGCCGACTCGATCGTCCAGCGCACCCTGGGCGGCATCAAGCACTACAACATCAGCTGGCAGAACCGCCCGACCTTCCAGCAGGTGGTGGAGTTCACCTCGCACCGATAGAAGTGCCAATAGAAGTACCGGCAGCTGTACGGCCGTTGGCGGCGGGTCAGTGGATACGGCCCGCCGCCAGCACCAGCCGGGCCAGCTCGCGGTGGCAGATGTCGCTGTGCGCGCCCGCGGGCGGTCCGCCGCGTCTGACGACGGCGGCCGCGTCGACGTTCACACACCCCTTCACGGGGAGCCTCGTCGCAGCCTCGGCGAGCTCCAGGAAGGCCGTACCCGGCACGGCCTGCACCCCGTCGTGCCCCATCGCACCCCACTTGGCGCCCAGCGTCCGGCCGATGTCGAAGGCCGCGACACCCCGGGCGTCACCCGCCATCCGCGAGGCCAGCGGATACAGGGTGCCCAGCGCCGAGTCATGGCGGGAGTAACAGCACACCAGCGGCCCGTCGACGCGGTTGTGCTGGCCCTGGAGCACCCCTCCCGCCCGTGCGTCGTGCGGCAGCCGGGCCGCGAACGCGTAGTGGGAGAAGGCCCCTTGGAGCAGCGTGACGGACTTGACCGTCCGCACCCCCTGGGGCAGCCCGCGCAGCGCGAACGACACCAGCCGCGCACCGAAGCTGTGTCCCACGAGGTGCACCCGCACCCCGGGCGCCGCCTGCGCGAGCTGCCCGACCACCCGGCCGAGCCCGCGCTCGCCGACCGTGCCCGCGCGCCGCTTCATCGCGTAGTACGTCCCCTGCCGCAGCAGTTCGTGCGCCCCGTCCCACGGGTTGGGAATCGTGAACTCCCGCGCCTCGCCGGGTGATTCGAGATGGGTGAGGGCCTGCGCGAACTCCTCGCACACCTCCGCCGCCGACCCGGCGAAGATTCTCCGGCTCGTCCTGCGGCACCCCCTCCGCCAGCGTGTCCGCCCCGAACAGCGCCTGCGGCCCCGGCGGCACGACCTCCACCAGCATCCGCACCAGCCGCCCGAACTCCTCCAACTCGGCTTCCTCACGCGGCTGCTGGTCCAGCAACCGGGCCAACCGGTCGATCACGGTGGCCCGGCCAGGGAAGGCCTCGAGCAGCGCGTGCCGGGTGTCCTTGTCGAGCACCGGACGCGGCGGCAGCTCGGCGGCCACCGCCCGCGGGAAGTCCGGGATCGGCTCGTCCGAGAACCGCATCGACGGCCATACGACCCCCACGTACCCGAGCCTCGCCGCCGGCGCGAGCTCCGGGAACGGCGCGAAGAAGTGGCCGCAGAGCCGGGTCGCCGCCGAGCGGTCGCTGTTCCAGCCGTGCGAGAGGACGACCAGGTCCCCGACCCCGCGGTCCACCACCTCCGCGAGCAGCCGGTCCCGTCGGCCGGGGTCCGGGTCCCCGTCCGCGTCGAACGTCAGCTCCCAGTACGGCGTCACGCTCATCGCCGGATCCGCCATCACCGACCACCTCGTCCCCCGTAGTGGTGCGTATCGTCCTGCTACCGGGCGAACTTGGCCATACTCGACGGCTCATCTGTACGCGACGGCTCAGCTGTAGAGGAGGTACTTCTTCCGAATCCTCCGGAATTCGCTCAGCTCCTCCCGCCAGCCCGCCACGACCTCGTCGGTGCTCGCGCCGGCGTCGATCATCGTGCGGACCCGGGTGGAGCCGGTGAGCTTGTCGATCCAGTTGTCCGCGCGCCAACCGAACCCGGACCAGGTCTGCTTGGCGGTCACGAGCAGGGCGATGCCGGTCCGGACGGGGTCGTACGCGGGCCTGTCGTGGACGTGGATCTGGATGCCGCCGATCGTCTTCCCCTGGAACTTGGAGAACGTGGGGGCGAAGTAGGCCTCCCTGAAGTGCACACCGGGCAGGCCGAGTTCGTTCGCGGCGGCGGCCCAGCGGCCGTCCAGGCCCTCGGCGCCGAGGAGTTCGAAGGGACGGGTGGTGCCACGGCCCTCCGAGAGGTTCGTGCCTTCGAAGAGACAGGTGCCGGAGTACACCAGGGCGGTGTCGGGGGTCGGCATGTTCGGGCTCGGCGGGACCCAGGGCAGGTCCCAGGCGCCGTAGAACTCCGAGCGCCTCCAGCCCGTCATCAGGACCGTGTCCAGGGGGGCGGGGGTGGTGAGGAACTCGCCGTTGAAGAGCCGGGCCAGTTCCGCGACGGTCATGCCGTGCGCCTGGGAGATGGGCTGCCTGCCCACGAAGGTCGCGAACTCCCTGTGCAGGACCGGTCCTTGGGCCGCGCGTCCGGTGACCGGGTTCGGGCGGTCCAGGACGACGAACCGCTTTCCGGCGAGCTGGGCCGCCTCCATGCAGTCGTACAGGGTCCAGATGTACGTGTAGAAGCGTGCGCCGACGTCCTGGATGTCGAAGACGATCGTGTCCACGGCGGAGGCGGTGAAGATGTCGGCGAGGGCCTGGCCGCTCTTCAGGTACGTGTCGTAGACGGGCAGGCCGGTCGCGGGGTCGTCGTAGCGGCCCTCGGAGCCGCCCGCTTGCGCGGTGCCCCGGAAGCCGTGTTCGGGGCCGAAGACGGCCCCTAGGTTCACTCTTTCGTCCGCGTGCATCACATCGACGATGTGGTGGACGTCTCGGGTGACGCCGGTGGGGTTGGTGACGACGCCGATTCGACGGCCGCGGAGTTGTTCGTAGCCGGTCGCAGCGAGGTTCTCGAAACCGGTTCGTCTGCGGGGGTGAGCTGCTTGGGTGGGGGGTGCGGAGGTGAGTGACGCCGTTGCCGTTGCTGCTGCCAGCAGGGTTCGTCTGGATAGGCGCATGAGGTGCACGGTATTGCTCCCGCAGGTTGTGGGGAAGCTGCGGTGCTTCGTGGCTGGTCGCGCAGTTCCCCGCGCCCCCAAGGGGCGCTCCGGTCACCCTTCCTTCCGACATACCGACCGGTTAGTCTGGGCCTGCAGTCGAGCCGTAGTCGAAGGAGACCGATGGTGGAAGCCCTGCACGATGCCGGAGTGGTCGTCACCGGAGCGGGAGGTGGCATCGGGGCTGCGCTTGCGCGGCGGTTCGCCGCTGAGGGGGCTCGGGTCGTCGTCAACGACCTGGATGCCGGGCGGGCCAAGGCGGTGGCCGAGGAGATCGGCGGGATCGCCGTCGCCGGGGACGCCTCCGACGTGGTCTCCGACGCCCGTGACGCCCTGAACGGCGTGGTCGACGTCTACTGCGCCAACGCAGGGGTCGCCTTCGGGGGCGGGAACGCCGACGAGCCGCTCGACGAGACCGGCTGGGCGACCTCCTGGGACGTCAACGTCATGGCCCATGTACGAGCCGCCCACGCGCTGCTTCCGGGGTGGCTGGAGCGGGGGAGCGGGCGGTTCGTGTCGACCGTGTCCGCCGCCGGGCTGCTGACCATGATCGGGGCCGCACCCTACGCCGTCACCAAGCACGGGGCGTACGCCTTCGCCGAGTACCTGTCGCTGACGTACCGGCACCGCGGGATCAAGGTGCACGCCATCTGTCCGCAGGGAGTGCGGACCGACATGCTCGCGGCCACCGGGACCGCGGGTGACCTGGTGCTCAAGCCGACCGCCGTCGAGCCGGAGGACGTGGCCGAGGCCCTGTTCCGGGGAATCGCGGAGGACCGGTTCCTGATCCTGCCGCATCCGGAGGTCGCCGAGTACTACCAGGCGCGGGCCGCCGGGCCCGACCGCTGGCTGGCCGGCATGAACCACCTCCAGCGCAAGTGGGAGGAGACCCGGTGAGCGAGTCCCGTTACGCCGCCAAGCCCTGGCTGGGCCTGCTCAGCGAGGCCCAGCGCGGTCCGATCGAGCCCGACGACTCCCTCGTGCACGCTCTGCGGCGGGCCGCCGCCGAGGCGCCGGAGCGGCCCTTCCTCGCCTACTTCGACGGGCGGCTCGGCTACCGCGAGGTCGACGAGCTCAGCGACTCCGTCGCCGGGCACCTCGCCGCTCGCGGTCTGGAGCGCGGGGACCGGGTGGCGATCCTGCTCCAGAACTCGCCCCTGTTCGTGCTCGCGCTGCTCGGTGCCTGGAAGGCGGGCGCGGTCGTCGTGCCCGTCAACCCCATGTACAAGTCGGGAGAGGTCGGCCATGTCCTGCGGGACGGCGAGGTGGCCGCGCTGATCTGCTCCGACCGGGCCTGGGAGACCTATCTGCGCGAGACGGCGGCCGGCTCGCCGGTGCGGATCGTGCTCACCGGCTGCGAGCTGGACTTCCAGACCCGCGGGGACGCGCGCGTGCTCACCTTCGAGCGGCTGCCGCAGGCCGACGACACCGACGACCTCGTCGCGGTCGCGCGGGCCGGGCACAAGGCGCCCGAAGGGCGGGACGTCGCACCCTCCGACATCGCGCTGATCAGCTACACCTCCGGCACCAGCGGCACGCCCAAGGGCGCCACCAACACGCACGGCAACATCATGTACAACGCCGAGCGGCAGCGGACCGGGCTCGCGCTGCCCGAGGCGCCCGTGTACTACGCCCTGGCGCCGCTGTTCCACATCACCGGCATGGTCTGCCAGCTCGGGGCGTGTCTGAACAGCGTGGGCACGCTCGTGCTGACGTACCGCTTCGAGGCGGGCGTGGTCCTGGAGGCCTTCGCCGAGCACCGGCCGCACTACACGGTCGGTCCGTCGACCGCGTTCATGGCCCTGGCCGCCCACCCGGACGTCACCCGCGAGCACTTCTCCTCGTTCGTCAACATCTCCTCGGGCGGGGCCCCGCTGCCGCCCGCCCTGGTCGAGAAGTTCCGGGCCGGGTTCGGGCCGTACATCCGCAACGGTTACGGGCTGACCGAGTGCTCCGCGCCCTGCGCGTCCGTGCCGCCGGAGCGGGAGGCGCCCGTCGACCCGGTGTCCGGGACGCTCGCCGTCGGGGTGCCGGGGCCCGACACGGTCGTACGGATCGTCGACGAGGCCGGCGTCGAGGTGCCGTTCGGAGAACAGGGCGAGATCGTCGTGCGCGGGCCGCAGGTGGTGCCCGGGTACTGGCGGCGGCCGGACGCGACCGCCGAGACCTTCCCGGACGGCGAGCTGCGCACCGGTGACATCGGGTTCATGGACCCCGAGGGCTGGCTGTACGTCGTCGACCGCAAGAAGGACATGATCAACGCGTCCGGCTTCAAGGTGTGGCCGCGCGAGGTCGAGGACGTGCTGTACACGCATCCGGCGGTGCGCGAGGCGGCCGTCGTCGGGGTGCCCGACGGGTACCGCGGGGAGACCGTCAAGGCGTACATCAGCCTCCGTCCGGGTGCCGAAACGGACCCCGATGCGCTCGCCGCGTACTGCAAGGAGAGACTGGCGGCCTACAAATACCCGCGGCAGGTGGAGATCCTGCCCGAGTTGCCGAAGACGGCCAGTGGGAAGATCCTCCGTCGGGAACTCCGTTCCCGACCGCACGACAACGATTGACCTCTCGAAAGGCAGGTGGCGGCACAGTGCCCAGGACGACGGACGGAGACGGTACGCCCGTCCCGCAGCGGCTGCTGGCCGCCGCCACCCGGCTCTTCGCCGAACAGGGCTACGACCGCACCTCGGTGCAGGAGATCGTCGAGGCGGCCGGCGTCACCAAGGGGGCGCTGTACCACTACTTCGGCTCCAAGGACGACCTCCTGCACGAGGTGTACGCGCGCGTGCTGCGCGTCCAGCAGGAACGCCTGGACGCGCTCGCGAACGCCGACGAGCCGATCGAGAAGCGACTGCGGGCGGCGGCCGCCGACGTCGTGGTCACCACGATCGAGAACCTCGACGACGCGATGATCTTCTTCCGCTCGATGCACCACCTGAGCCCGGAGAAGAACAAGCAGGTGCGGGCCGAACGGCGCAAGTACCACGAGCGCTTCCGCGCGCTCATCGAGGAGGGCCAGGAAGCGGGCGTCTTCTCGAAGGCGACCCCGGCCGACCTCGTCGTGGACTACCACTTCGGCTCGGTCCACCACCTGTCGACCTGGTACCGCCCCGACGGCCCGATGGGCCCGCAGGAGGTGGCCGACCACCTGGCCGACCTCCTCCTGCGAGCCCTGCGGCCGTAGCGCGCCTTCCTGGCCCTCTAGAGGTACTTCTTCAGCTCCCGGCGCGCGAGCGAGCGCTGGTGCACCTCGTCGGGCCCGTCCGCGATCATCAGGGTGCGGGCGCCGGCGTACAGCTCGGCCAGCGGGAAGTCCTGGCTGAGGCCGCCCGCGCCGTGCAGCTGGATGGCCCGGTCGATGATGTCGACGACCGCGCGAGGCGTGGCGATCTTGATGGACTGGATCTCGGTGTGGGCGCCCCTGTTGCCGACCGTGTCCATCAGCCAGGCCGTCTTCAGGACCAGCAGTCGCAGCTGCTCGACGGTCACGCGCGCGTCGGCGATCCAGTTGTGGACCACGCCCTGCTGGGCCAGCGCCTTGCCGAAGGCGTGGCGGGAGACGGCTCGCCTGCACATCAGCTCGATCGCCCGCTCGGCCATGCCGATCAGCCGCATGCAGTGGTGGATCCGGCCCGGGCCGAGGCGGGCCTGGGCGATGGCGAAGCCGCCGCCCTCCTCACCGATGAGGCTGGACGCCGGTACGCGCGCGCGGTCGAAGATCACCTCGGCGTGACCGCCGTGGTAGTGGTCCTCGTAGCCGAAGACCTGCATCGCGCGCCTGACCGTGACGCCGGGGGTGTCCCGGGGGACCAGGATCATGGACTGCTGGCGGCGGATGTCCGCGCCGTCCGGGTCGGTCTTGCCCATCACGATGAAGATCTTGCAGTCCGGGTTCATCGCCCCGGAGATGTACCACTTGCGGCCGGTGACGACGTACTCGTCGCCGTCCCGCTCGATGTACGTCGTGATGTTCGTGGCGTCCGAGGAGGCCACCTCCGGCTCGGTCATCGCGAACGCCGAGCGGATCTCACCGGCCAGCAACGGCTCCAGCCACTGCTTCTTCTGCTGCTCGTCGCCGAACTGGCTCAGGACCTCCATGTTGCCGGTGTCCGGCGCCGCGCAGTTCAGCGCGGTGGGCGCGAGCTGCGGGGAGCGGCCGGTGATCTCGGCGAGCGGGGCGTACTGGAGGTTGGTCAGGCCCGCGCCGTACGCGGGGTCGGGCAGGAAGAGGTTCCACAGCCCCTGCCTGCGTGCCTCGGCCTTCAACTCCTCGACCACGGCCGGGGTGTCCCACGGCGAGGCCAGCTGCGCGCGCTGCTCCTCCGCGACGGCCTCGGCGGGATAGACGTACTCGTCCATGAAGGCGAGCAGCTTGGCGCGCAACTCCTCGGTGTGCGCGTCGAACGCGAAGTCCATGCGGATCAGCCTTCCTGGATGCCGTCGTGAAGAGTGGTCAGACCGTGCTGGATGAAGACCGGGACGAGGTCGCCGATGCGGTCGAAACCGCGGCCGACGGTCTGGCCCAGGGTGTAGCGGTAGTGGATGCCCTCCAGGATCACGGCGAGCTTGAACCACGCGAACGCCGTGTACCAGGACACCGCCGAGACGTCCCGGCCCGAGCGCTCGGCGTACCGCGCGACCAGTTCGGCCGGATCCGGGTGGCCCGGGGCCTCGGCGGTCGTGGAGACCGGGGAGTCGGGCATGCCCAGCGGCAGGCTGTACATCACCAGCAGGCCCAGGTCGGTGAGCGGGTCGCCGAGGGTGGACATCTCCCAGTCGAGGATCGCCTTGATGTGGTCGTCGTCGCCCATCAGGACGTTGTCGAGCCGGTAGTCGCCGTGCACGACGGTGGCCGCGGGGGACCGGGGAAGACGCCGGCCGAGCGTCGCGTGCAGCTCGTCGATGCCGGGCAGGTCACGGTTGCGGGAGGCGTCCAGCTGCTTGCCCCAGCGGCGCAGCTGGCGGTCCAGGAAGCCCTCCGGGCGCCCGAAGTCCGCGAGCCCGACCTCCGCAGGATCCACGGCGTGCAGCTCGACGAGGGTGTCGACCAGGGACAGCACGGCGTCGCGGGTGCGCTCGGGGCCCAGGGGGGCGAGCTGGTCGGCGGTGCGGTACGGGGTGCCCTCGACGAACTCCATGACGTAGAAGGGCGATCCGGGCGCGGCCTCGTTCTCGGGGTCCTCGCACAGCAGGACGGGGTTCGGAACCGGCACGTCCGTGGGATGCAGGGCGCTGATGACCCGGTGCTCGCGCTTCATGTCGTGCGCGGTGGCCAGGACATGGCCGAGCGGGGGCCGTCGGACGACCCACTTCGTGGCGCCGTCCGACACCGCGTACGTCAGGTTCGACCGTCCGCCCTCGATCAGCCGGCCGGTCAGGGGGCCCTGCACCAGGCCGGGCCGCTCCAGGTCGAGCAGGCCGCGCAGCCGGTCGAGATCGAGGCCTGGCGGATGGTCGGGGCTCATCGGGGCTCCTTACGCGCGCGTGAACGGGGTACGGACCATCATGCCGACTGGTCGGTATGTCGTCCAGGGGGAACGGTGAACGTGATCCGGCCCACGATAGGCCGACAGCTCCCCGCGCGGATGCGGCGGGGAGCTGTCGGTGGTGCCTATCGGCTGCTTGTTGTGCTTCTTGCCGGCTCTCGCCCAGGTCAGTGGTCGTCCCAGTGGCCCTCGTGAGCGGCGTGGCGGTGACCGTCGTGCAGGTAGTCGACGTGATCGCCGTGCAGCACGCTCTCGTGTCCGCAGTCCTGGCCGTGCCGGTGGTCGTGCCCCTCGTGCGACACGTGCCCGCCCGGCTCGCACTCGTCCCAGTGCCCCTCGTGCTCGCGGTGCAGATGCCCGTCGTGCGCGTAGTCGACGTGGCCCTCGTGCGGCACCTCGGTGTGTCCGCAGTCCGAGCCGTGCGTGTGCGTGTGGGAGGCGTGCTCGTGGTGGAGGGTGGTCATGGTGCTCACCTTCGAAGCGACGGGCGATGACGTCGGACAGGCTGCCACGGGCGGGGTGCATATCGGGCGATTCGGCGCGCGTGGCGTGGGTGTGCCGGGTGGGGTGGGGTGAGGTGGGAGCTGGGCTGGGGCTGGGCGGGTGCGGGAGTGCGGGGGGACGCCGGGTGCAGGGGTGCGGGGGACGGCGGGCGTTGGGAGTGCACCGGTGCGGGGGTGCGACGTGTGCGGGAGTGCACGGTTGCGGGTGCACGGGTGCACGGGTGCACGGGTGCAGGTGTGGGGTTCACGCGTGCGTGGGCGCGGCCGGTGCGCGGTGATCGAGTGCTCGCCGCGTCGCCGGGGTGCTGCGTGGCTCGCTCTCCGGTCCCGCAGGGCCCGGGGGCGACTGCGCCTGATGCCATGTCCTCTACGGCGCCCCGGCCCCGTTCAGAACACCAGCGCCGCCCCGCACACCGCCATGGCCAGCGTGCACAGGACTGCTGTCGTGGCGGTTCGCGGGGTCAGGGTCGGCGGGGTGTCGGACGCGGACAGGGTACGGATGCGGCGGTGGGCGAGGTAGAGGAAGCCGAGCCACAGCGCGCAGCACAGGGCACAGGCGACGAGGGCGGCAGGGGACGGGCCGCCGTGCAGGGCCGTCTTCACGGCGAGTACGGCGGAGACGGTGCCCGAGAGGGTCGTACGGCGCCAGGCGAGGCGGGTGCGTTCGGGCTGAAGCCCCGGATCGCGGTCCACGACGGCGCCCTCGCTCATCCCTCCCACCCGACCAGCACCACGAAGACCATGGCCACGGCCACCACCGCGACCACCACACTCAGCAGCGCCGGGAACCGCGACACCGGCAGATCGTCGCCCCGCCGCATCGCCCGCTCGCACCGCACCCAGTGATTGACCGCCCGCAACGAGCACAGCACGCCCGCCGTGAGCAGCGCGAGCGCCAGCCCGACCCGCCACCCCCAGCGGAGATCCGGCAGGAACTGGTCCACGGCGAAGCCGCCGCCGATGAGGGCGAGCGCGGTCCGCAGCCAGGCCAGGAAGGTGCGCTCGTTGGCCAGCGAGAACCGGTAGTCGGGGGTACGGCCCTCCTGCCGGACCTCCTCGGGGGTGAACCAGAGGCGGACGTTCCGTGCAAAATCGATCACGCACACGAGCCTATCGGCCCTGTCGTCAAGGGGCGTTGCCGGTACTCAAGGGTGTGGCCGGTCCTCCCGGGGCGTTCACCAACTGATCCTCGCCGCCACCGGCAGATGGTCGCTCCCGGTGGCCGGAAGGACCCAGGAGCTCTCCGGCCGCACCCCCCTGACCAGGATCTGGTCGATCCGCGCCAGCGGGAACCCGGCCGGCCAGGTGAAGCCGAAGCCGTCCCCGGCCGCGTCCTGGGCCGAGGTCATCCACGCGCCGACTCCGGAGAACGCGCGGTCGTCCAGGGTGCCGTTCAGGTCGCCGAGCAGCACCACCCGCGCGTTCCGCTCGGCGGCGACGGCCCGGCCGATCGCCTGTACGCCCCGGTCCCGCTGGGCCGTACCGAAGCCGTCCCTGGGTGTCACCCGCACGGACGCCAGGTGGGCCACGTAGACCACCAGCGGCCCCCGGTCCGTGGTCACGGTGGTGCGCAGCGCCCGTGTCGCGGTCGTGTCGACCGGCTTGGTGTCGGCCAGCGGCCCGTAGTCCATGGCGATGTCGACCCGCCGGGTGTCCGACAGCGGCAGCCTGCTCCACAGTCCCACCGTGCCCCGCACGGCGTGGAACCGGTACGTCCCCGCCAGTTCCTTCTCGTAGGTGCCCGTGGCCTCGGGGGTGATCTCCTCCAGCGCCAGCACGTCCGCGCCGGAGGCGACCAGGTCGCCGGCGGTGGCCGCGGGGTCGGGGTTGTCGGCGCCGACGTTGTGGCTGACCAGGGTGAGGTCGCCGCCGGCGTGGGACCTGTCGCCGAGCAGTCCTCCGAAGAGGTTCAGCCACACCGTGACCGGCAGCAGCAGCGCGACCACCGCGGAGGCGGAGCGGCGCCACAGTGCCCCGGCCAGCAGCACCGGGACGAACAGACCGAACCACGGCAGGAAGGTCTCCACCAGACTGCCGAGCTGCCCGATCCGGTTCGGAACGCTTCCGTGCAGCAGCATCAGCAGGCCGAGCAGCAGCGCCGACACGGTCAGCAGCGGGCCGCGCCTCCAGAGCTCGGGGCGGGCGACGAACAGGACCGCCCGGCGGCCACCGGCTCCGGCACGTGGGGTCCTGGAGCCGATGTCCTGGCGGCGCTCGCCCTCCGCCGTCTCCACCTGCGTCATCGTGGTCCGTTCCTGCTCACTGCTGGTCACTGCTGCGTCCTCGGGTACGGGATGGGGTCGGCACACCTGCGCGGGCAGCCGTCGTCGACCGTCACGCCGTCCGGGAGGCACCGTCGGCGAGCGCGCACGTGCCGAGGGCGGGATCCGCGTCGTACCGCAAGTCAAGGGAGCGCGATGTTGTCGGGCCGTATGCGGATTTCGATACGCCGACGATATGCGTCGGTTCGTAGCATCGGGAGCATGCGTGTGCTGACTGTCGAGGACGAGCCCTGTCCGGCCCAGGCCATCCGCGACAGCCTGGGCCCCTCAGGTGACCGGACCGCCAAACGCATCGTCGGAGGAACGGACCGTGGATAGGCAACCCGGGTTGAGCGTCCGCCTCAAACTCACCCTCAGCTACGCCGGGTTCCTCATGGTCGCGGGCCTCCTGCTGCTCGGCGCGGTGTGGCTGTTCCTGCTGCGTTACGTCCCCAACCGCGCGATGCTCTACAACCCCGACGACAGCCCCACGGGCGGTGTCTTCCCCGTCCGGTCCGCCCTGCTGGAGGTCTTCGCCCCGAAGGCGGCCGCGGTGCTGGCGTTCCTGCTGGTGTTCGGCCTCGTGGGCGGGTGGATCCTCGCCGGCCGGATGCTCGCCCCGCTGACCCGCATCGCGGAGGCCACCCGCCTGGCCACCCACGGATCGCTCTCCCACCGGATCCTGCTGCCGGGGCACAAGGACGAGTTCCGCGAACTCGCCGACGCCTTCGACGCGATGCTCGCCCGGCTGGAAGCGCATGTCGCCGAGCAGCAGAGGTTCGCGGCCAACGCCTCGCACGAACTGCGCACCCCGCTGGCCATCTCGAAGGCCCTGCTCGACGTGGCCCGCGCCGACCCGCACGCCGACACCGGCGAGGTCATGGCACGCCTTCACTCCGTCAACGCCCGGGCGATCGACCTCACGGAGGCGCTGCTCCTGCTCAGCCGCGTCCACCAGCGGTCCTTCACCCGAGAACCCGTCGACCTCTCCCTCCTCGCGGAAGAGGCCACCGAGGAACTTCTGCCGCTGGCGGAGAAGCACGGCGTCACCCTCGAGACCGGCGGGGACGCCGCCCTCACCGACGGGTCCCCCGCGCTCCTGCTCCAGCTCACGACGAACCTCGTGCACAACGCGATCATCCACAACCTGCCCGAGGGGGGCACCGTGCGGGTCACGACCGGCGTCCGCCCCGGGGCGGTGGTGCTCACGGCCGAGAACACCGGCGATCGGCTCACCCCGGAGTTGGCCGCGACGCTCACCGAACCGTTCCAGCGCGGCACCGAGCGCGTGCACACCGATCACGCGGGGGTGGGGCTCGGCCTGGCCATCGTGAAGACCATCACCCACGCCCACGACGGAACGCTCGCCGTGGCCCCACGCCCTGGCGGCGGGCTGCGCGTCACGGTGGCGCTCCCGGCGGTCAGCCCATCGACCGGTACGCCCTGAGCCGCTCGTAGGCCGCCAGGCCGTCCGGGACCCACTCCCAGTCCCGCAGGCGCAGCTCCACCTCGTCCTCGGTCAGGAAGTCGTGCCAGGCGACCTCCTCGACCTGGGGGCTGACCGGGAGCTCGCAGCGGACCTCGTACACCGCGGACCACCAGGTGTTTCCGGCGCCGTCGTCGTAGAGGAACTTGAAGAGGTACTCCGGTCGGGGCAGGCCCGTCACACCCAGTTCCTCCTCGGCCTCACGCAGGGCCGCGTCGTCGTAGGACTCACCCGCGCCGACCACTCCGCCCACGAACATGTCGTAGAGGGACGGGAAGACCAGCTTGGTGGGCGTACGGCGGTGGACGAAGAGGCGCCCCTCGGCGTCCCTGGCCTGAATGAAGACACAGCGATGACGCAGGCCCTGGGCATACGCCTCACCGCGCGGCGACTGTGCGACGACGTTGTCGTGCTCGTCGACGATGTCGAGAATCTCGTCAGCAGCGCTCATGGCCCCTATCCAAGCAGGGGCGCGGGTCCATGCCGGGGGCCCATCCCTGCGGGGCCCTTACCGGTGCCGGGGTACGCACCGAGGCGGGGGGATACGCGCCTGAGCAGCCCCGCGCCCAGGCAGCAGCTCGCACCGGGACAGGAGCTGGCACCGGGGCCGGGGCCCGCAGCATCTCCACGGACCTGCGAGCCTGCACGGTTTCGCTGCGGGGGGAGGTGGCGTGTCCGTGCGGGGGCCGTACCCGTGCCGGGGTACGCCCCCGGGCGGGGATGCGTGCCTGGGCAGGGGCTCGCAGCATCCGCACGGACCTGCGACCCCGCACTGCTCTCCGCAGCCGGCGGAGGGGGCGTGTCCGTGCGGGGCCCGCCCGCAGGTGGCATCCCCTACCCATGTCGCGGGCCGCGGCGAGGGAGAGGCGCGCATCCATACAGGGAAGCGCACCCAGGCCGGGGCGTACATGCAGGCCGGGTCGTTCAGTCAAGCTGGGCGGTGTGTCCGGGCCGGGACGCAGGGTCGGGCCGGACCCGCCCTTGGACAGGAGCCGTCACCGGCGCCGGAGCGGGTGTCCGGGCCGGGGCTCGAAGCCTCGCGCCGGTCCGGAGTCGAGGAGGCTCACGCACCCATACGGTGACCCGCACTCAGGCCGAACCCCGCACCATGCCGCCGCCCGCATCAAAGCCCCGGCTCACGTCCCAGTGTCGGCCCGCCACCGTCCCGCCCTCAACCCCCCGCGTCCGCGCAGGCCCCGGCTCCCCGCAGGGACCCGGCTCAGCTCGGCTGAAGATTCCGCGTAGGTTCCGACCGGTCGGCGCCGCAGGGCATCGCGGGGTGCAGCCCCAGCAGCACGATGCCCGCGACGATGGCCGCGAGCCCCACCGCCTCCCAGGCCAGCGCGGCGGTGTCGGTGCGCAGGCGGTCGCCCAGGAAGCCCACCCCGCACACGATCCCGGCGAGCGGCTGGGCCGCGGTCAGCGCGGGCAGCGACATCCGCAGCGGGGCGGTCTCGAACGCGCTCTGCACCAGGACGAGCCCGGTGATGCCGAGGGCCAGCACGGCGTACGGCTGCCAGCCGGTCAGCAGCTCGGCGAGGCCGCCCGCGGAGAAGCGCTGGCCGCTGACCCGGGTCAGGGCGTCCTGGACGCCGTAGAGCAGACCGGCCGCCAGGGCCAGCAGGACCGGGCCGGCACTCAGGCGGGAGCGCTTGGCGTAGGTCGTGAGCAGCAGGGCGAGGCCGATCATGACGCCGATGATCAGCCAGTGGCGGAGGGGATCGGTGACCGCCGTACCACCGCGCGGCTCGCCTGCCACGATGAACGCGGTCACCCCTCCCGCCAGCAGCGCCAGCCCCGCCCAGCCCTGGCGGCCCAGCGGCTGCTTGGTCTGCTTGCGGGAGAGGGCGAGGGCGAACAGCAGGTTCGTGGCGAGCAGGGGTTCGACCAGGGAGACCTCGCCCTGACCGAGCGCGATCGCGCCCAGCACCATGCCGGCCACCATCAATCCGATGCCGCCGAGCCAGCGCGGTACCTTCACCAGGTCGAGGAGCAGCCGGGGGGAGAGGAAGTCGCTCAGCGGGGCCTGACGGGCCGCGTTCTGCTGCAGCACGAAGCCGAAGCCCAGGCAACAGGCAGCACTCACGGCGAGAATCAGAACCAGAACCGACACGCTGCGTACCTCGATCGTCCTGCCGGGCGGCGGGGTGGTAGTCGCCGACTGTAGCGTCCCAGTGTCCGGCTCGCCCCTGGGAGTACCCGGATTCGGGCCGTCGACTCGGCCGCCGAACCATTCTCGGCGACGGGGTGTCCCGTCATGGTGCGGGGCGCGAAAGGGCGGCGCCATGGCGTACGCCACAGAAGCGGGGACTTGACCCCGCCCCACCAGCACTAAATCGCCACAACTTCCTCCCAGGTGTGGACAGTTGACGCGTGTAATGCGCCTTCGACCCTTGACGCAAACCATTGGCGGAGGGTTGGCTGTCCGTGATCAGTCGATGGCGGTGCGAATCAGCACCCCGACCTGCCCGCGTCGACGGTCGGCCTGCCCGCATCCGCCCAGGCACCCCGCTTCCCTTCCGTACGCACCCGCCCCGGCATCCCGCCTTTCCGCACCGTTCCCACCTGCCCCGCCACCCCCTTCCGCCCCACCGGCCCCGAGCCATGTTCCGTGAGGAAAACCCACACGGTGTCCCCGCCCCCACCCCCCTTCGGCCGCAGTCGCAAACGCGCCTCCCAGGCCTTCGACGCGGCCCTCGACGACGCCGAACTCATCGACGTGCGCGCCGCGTTGGCGCAGGGCAGGTGGCAGGCGGTCCGGGCGCTGCTCGCCCGGACGGGTGACGAGTGGGACCGGCGGGGCCACCGGGTCACGGTGCTCGCGGCCGAGCCGTACAGCGAGGCCTGGGCCAGGGACTGGCTGGTGGCCGAGCCGGACTCCGCCGACGCCGCCGTACTGCTCGCCCTCGCCCTGGTCCAGCGCGTCCGGCGGGGCAAGGGCAAGCCCGCCGCGGCCCGCGAGGCCTGCCGGACCGCGGCCCGGCTCGCGCCCGCCGACCCCACCCCCTGGCTCGGCCTGCTCCTGCTGGAGCGCGACCTCGGGGCCGCGGACGAGGTCGCCGATGTCTTCGGCGAGATCCGGCAGCGGTACGCCGACCACCACCACGCCCACCACCTGATGGTCGCCCGGCTCGCCGAGCGCCGTGCCGAGACCGGCCCCGACCCGCTGCACGAGGTCTACGACTTCGCCAACTGGGCCGCGGAACAGGCCCCCGCCGACTCACCCCTCGCGATCCTGCCGGTCATCGCGCACGCCGAGCGCTACCGCGCCCTCGCCGCCGCCGGGCACGAGCCGCACGACCCCGCCGCCTCCGCGCACTGGACCGGGCGCCGGGCCCGGCAGGTGATGAAGGCTGCCTTCGACTGGTGGCTGGAATGGGAGCAGGAGGGCCACCCCCGCCGCCTGGTCGACCTCAACTTCCTCGCCCACGCGAAGGTCTGCGAGGGCCGCGGCGCCGAGGCCGCCGCCCTCTTCCACCGCATCGGCGAACGCCCCACCCCGGCCCCCTGGTCCTATCCGGACCGCGAGCCGTACTCCGCCTTCCGTACCGCGCGCGAGCACGCGCTCGGCACGGTGTGACACCCCCGAACCCCAGAAGGACGGTCCCCATGGCCACCGAGAGTTCCAGCAAGAGCAGACCAGAGATCAGTACGTTCAAGGGGCAGGACCGCGCGCTGCGGGCCGGCCGCCTCGGCACCGGGGGCCTGCTGCTCTCCGTCCTCGCGGCGACCGCCCCCCTCATGGTCGTCGCGGGTGTCATGCCCACTACATTCGCGGTGATGGGGATCGTCGGCCAGCCCCTCCTCTTCGTCGTCCTCGGCGTCGTCCTCGTCCTGTTCAGCGTCGGCTACGCCGAGATGAGCCGGCACGTCCACAACGCGGGCGCCTTCTACGCCTACATCTCCCGCGGCCTCGGCGGCACGGCCGGGGCGGCCGCGGCCCTCGTCGCCCTGGTCGCCTACAACGCACTCCAGGTCGGCATCTACGGCATCTTCGGCTTCGAGGTCTCCGGACTGTTCGCCACGTACGCCGACCTGTCGGTGGCCTGGTGGATACCCGCGCTGGTGGCCGCGCTGGTGGTCGGCGCGCTGGGCTGGCTGAAGATCGACGTGAACGCGCGCGTGCTCGGCGTCCTGCTGATCGTCGAGGTCGCCCTGGTCGTGATCTTCGACATCGCCGCCGTCGCCGACCCCGCGGCCCAGGGCCTGTCCCTGCACGCCTTCAACCCGGACACCCTCAGCGGCGCCGGCGTCGGCACCGCCCTGTGCTTCTGCATCGCCGCCTTCCTCGGCTTCGAGCAGGCACCCGTGTACGCCGAGGAGACCAGCCGCCCGCACATCCTGGTGCCGCGCGTGATGTTCCTGGCCGTCGGCGGCGTCGCCGTGTTCTTCGCGCTCAGCAGCTGGGCACTCACCATCGCCACCGGACCCTCGGCGATCGTCGCCGAGTCCCAGAAGCAGAGCGCCGGACTGCTCTTCGGGCTCACCGAGTCCCGCCTCGGCGGCACCTTCACGGACATCCTGCACGTCCTGTTCGTGACTGGCATGTTCGCGGCCATGCTCAGCTTCCACAACGTCGTCGCCCGCTACGCCTTCGCCATGGGCCGGGAGGGCCTGCTGCCCGCCGCCTTCGGCCGCACCAACAGCGCGAGCGGCGCGCCCGGCACCGGCTCGCTGCTCCAGACCGCCGTGTCCGTGCTGGTCGTGGCCGTCTTCGCGATCGCCGACGACAAGCCCACGGGCGACCCGACCGTGCCGGTCCTGCACCTGTTCACCTGGTTCGGGAACATCGGTTCCCTCGGGGTGATCGTGCTGATGGCGGCGGCCTCCGCCTCGGTCGTCGTCTTCTTCGTCCGGCGCGGGGCGGCGGGTGCGCAGGCCTGGCGCCTGGCGACCTCTGCCCTCGCGGGGATCGCCCTGCTGGTGATCGCCGTCTACACGGTGAAGGACTTCGACGTCCTGGTCGGCGCGGGCCCGGACTCCTCGCTCAGCTGGGTGCTGCCCGGCATCATCGGGCTGGCCGTGCTGGTGGGCCTGGCGCAGGGCCTGCTCCTGCGGGCCCGCAAGCCCGAGGCGCACGCCCGGATCGGGCTCGGAAACGAGGCGTTCCAGCTGGAGAAGGCCGCCGAGGAGGCGTCGTAGCAGCCTGAGAACGCGGTGAGAAGTGGTTACGGAAGTCTGACGAGCACCCGCGAGTCCTGGTCCCGCAGGCATCGCGGGTGTTCGAATGAGTACGTGAACTCCGAACAGCCCGAGGAGCAGCGCGGCCGGCCCATCGGCCGCCGTGTCCTCCTCGGCACCCTCGGCCTGGGCGCGCTCGGCGTGGTGTCCGCGCCCACCCTGCAACGCGGCCTGGAGGCCTTCCTCGGCAGCGCCGCCGACAAGGACCCCACCGGTCTGACGGGCCTGCTCCCCAACGGCGGCGGCTTCCGCTACTACTCCGTGACGTCCTCGGTGCCGCACAAGAACGCCGGGAACTACCAGCTCAAGATCGACGGTCTGGTCTCGCACCCGCGGACGTACACCCTGGCCGACCTGCGGGCGCTGCCCCAGACCCGGCTGGTCAAGGACGTGCAGTGCGTGACGGGCTGGCGGGTCCCGGACACGCCGTTCGAAGGCGTACGGCTCTCCGCGCTGCTGGACGCCGCCGGAGTGACCGCCAAGGCGGGCGCCGTCCGCTTCAGCTGCTTCGACGGGGCGTACACCGAGAGCCTCACCCTCGACCAGGCCCGCCGCCCGGACGTCCTGGTGGCGCTACGCATGCAGGACAAGGACATCGGCCACTCCCACGGCGGCCCGGTCCGCCTCTACGTGGCGCCGATGTACTTCTACAAGTCCGCCAAGTGGCTGTCCGGCATCACCGTCACCGAGGTCGTGGAGCCGGGCTACTGGGAGGACCGCGGCTACGACGTGGACGCCTGGGTCGGCCGATCGAACGGGCGGGACGATGAGCCTACGAATTGACGCCCCCTCGCCGACCCGTGTCCGGCGTTTCGGCCGCGGCCAGAAGTGGGTCCACCGGGCCACAGCCGCGCTGATGGGCATCTGCGTGGTGACGGCGGCCTGTCTCTACGTCCCCCAGTTCGCCGAACTCGTCGGCCGCCGTGAGCTGGTGGTCCGCGTCCACGAGTGGGCGGGCCTGGCCCTGCCGGTACCGGTCCTCGCGGGCCTGGCCTCCCGCGCCTTCCGCGCCGACCTGGGCTACCTGAACCGCTTCGGCCCGCACGACCGGATCTGGCTGCGGGCCGCGTTGCACCGCGACAAACGCCGGTCCTCCCGCCCGGCGGGCAAGTTCAACGCGGGCCAGAAGATCTACGCCTCCTGGATCGCCGGCGCGACCCTCGTGATGCTCGGCACCGGCCTGCTGATGTGGTTCACCCACCTCACCCCGATCCAGTGGCGTACCAGCGCGACCTTCGTCCACGACTGGCTGGCGCTGACCATCGGCATCGTCCTCGCGGGCCACATCGGCATGGCCCTCGGCGACCCGGAGGCCCGACGGGGGCTGCGGACGGGCTCGGTGAGCCGGGAGTGGGCGGAACGGGAGCACCCCTTGTGGCGGCCGTAGCGCCGGCTCTCGCTGAGCGACCTCACGCGACAGCCGCTCGCTACGGCGCGAGCCTGCGTTCGTCGGCCCGCAGACCGCGGAGCGTCCACAGTCCGTACAGCGCCAGCAGCGGTTTGACCACGATCCATTCGCCGGGGCGGTAGTCGTCCGCGCGCACCAGCCGCGCCGCCAGATCCGGGCGCTGCCGCCGCAGGTACGCGCGGGCCTTGAGCGCGTGAGCCGGCTGGGAGACGATTTTGACGCGGTCCGCGTTCTCGAGCAGCGGGATCACGTTCGCGATGTTCTCCCACGTCGTCGTGGAACGGTCCTCCAGGAGCACCGGGCCGTCGAAGGCGAGCACCGACTTCGCGTAGTCGGCCATCAGCCGGGCCTCCGTGGCGCCGCCGCCGGTCGTACCGCCGCTGAAGATCACGCAGGTCCCGTGCGCACCGTCGGCGGTGGCGGAGCGGATCCCGGCACGCACCCGCCATCGGTTGACCAGGTTCACCGTCGCCCCGGAATTGCGGTAGCCGAGCACCACCACGGCCGTGGAGGCGCCCTGGCTGTTCCCCACGAGTGCTCGGGACCAGCGCCGGTTCACCCACTCGCCCCAGGCCAGGGCCGCAGCCCCGGCCACCGCCAGTCCCGTCCTTCGCCGCATGCGGTGACTCTAGGGCACCTCGACGCCGGCTCCCCAGGGGCGGACCGGCAACGGCGGACGGGCGAGGCCGGAAACCGTGCCTCGCCCGTCCGGGTGCCCTCGTGGTCGTACCGCTAGAGGACCAACGACAGCAGCAGCACCAGACCGCCCCCGACCACGGAGATGATCGTCTCCATGATCGACCAGGTCTTGACGGTCTGGCCGACGTCCAGGCTGAAGTACTCCTTGACCAGCCAGAACCCGGCGTCGTTGACATGGCTGAAGAAGAGCGAGCCGGCGCCGATGGCGAGGACGAGCAGGGCCGTGTGGGCGGTCGACATGTCGGCGGCGAGCGGGGCCACCAGGCCGGCCGCGGAGACCGTGGCCACCGTCGCCGAACCCGTGGCCAGGCGGATCGCCACCGCTATCAGCCAGGCCAGCAGCAGCGCCGGTATCGACCAGTCCTCGGAGATGTCCAGGACCATCTGACCCACTCCGGAGTCGATCAGGGTCTGCTTGAAGCCGCCGCCCGCGCCGACGATCAGCAGGATGCCGGCGATCGGTGCGAGGCCCCTCTCGACGAGCGGGGTGAGGCGGTCCTTGCCGAAGCCGGCGGGGCGCAGGAGCGTGAAGATGCCCACGAGCACCGCCGCCAGCAGGGCGATCAGCGGCGAGCCCACGACGTCGAAGACGCGCTGCACGGTGTGGTCGGGGTCGTCGATCACGATGTCGACCAGAGCCTTGGAGAGCATCAGGACGACCGGGAGGAGGATCGTGGCGAGTGTGGGGCCGAAGGCGGGCCGCTTCTCCAGTTCCTCCGAGGCGCGCTGCGGGATCATCCGGTCGGGCGCGGGGACGTCCACCCAGCGGGCCGCGACCTTCGAGAACAGCGGCCCCGCGACGATCACCGTCGGTATGGCGACCAGCACGCCGAGCGCGAGGGTCACCCCGAGGTTGGCCTGCACCGCGTCGATCGCCACCAGCGGGCCGGGGTGCGGCGGCACCAGGCCGTGCATGACGGACAGACCCGCGAGGGCCGGGATGCCGATCCGCATCAGGGAGTAGTTGCCGCGCTTGGCGACCATCAGCACGACCGGGATCAGCAGCACGACGCCGACCTCGAAGAACAGCGGCAGCCCGATGACGGAGGCGATCAGGACCATCGCCCACGGCATCGAACGGCCGCCGGCCTTCGCGAGGATCGTGTCGACGATCTGGTCGGCCCCGCCCGAGTCGGCGAGCATCTTGCCGAGGATCGCGCCGAGGGCGATCAGCACGCCGACGCCGGCGACCGTGGTGCCGAGCCCGGTGGTGAAGCTGAGGATGGCCTTGTCGAGCGGCGCTCCGGCGACCGCGCCGAGCACGAGCGTGCCCAGGGTCAGCGACAGGAACGCGTGGAGCTTGAACTTGGTGATGAGCAGCACGATGACGGCGATGCCCACCAGGACGGCGATGCCCAGCTGAGCGTGACCGGCCGAGGTGATCGGCTCCGGTGCGTCCGCTGCCAGCATCTCGACGCTGAGTCTGGTCACGGGGGTCCCTTGCAGGTACGGGGATGTTCTTCGGAAAGGGTGCTCTTCGGAAAGGGTGTGGAAAGGGGTGTCACGGGAGTTCGGCGAGCGCCTTCGCGGCCCGTCCGGTGATCTCCTCCGGACTGCCGGACACGTCCACCACGACCCCGGCCTCGTCCTCCTGGAGGGGCTGGAGCGTGGCGAACTGCGAGTCGAGGAGCGCGGTGGGCATGAAGTGCCCCTGCCGGTGCGACATCCGGTCCTCGATGAGGGAGCGGTCCCCCGCCAGGTGCACGAAGACGACCCCGGGCGCCTCGCCCCGCAGCCGGTCGCGGTACGACCGCTTCAGCGCCGAGCAGCTGACCACCCCGCCGAGTCCCGCCCGCCCGTGCGCCCAGGAGCCGATGGCGTCCAGCCACGGCCACCGATCGTCGTCGGTGAGCGGGGTGCCGGCCGACATCTTGGCGATGTTGGCCGGGGGGTGGAAGTCGTCGGCCTCGGCGTACGGGACGCCGAGCCGGGCCGCGAGCAGGGGACCGATGGTGGTCTTCCCGGTGCCCGCGACGCCCATGACCACGACGACCTTCGGGGTACTCATCGCTGCCTCACTGTCCGTTGTCGCCCTCGACATCCGATGTCGACGCAACTGAAGCCGATTACGTACGACGAATTCAAGACCCTGTGATGAATAAGTCTGACTTTTTCTTGTTGTGACGTGCCCCGTACTCTGAGTGCATGAGCACATTGGGCCGGGGGCTGCACGGACGCGTACTGGAAGCCCTCGGACCCGCGATCACCGCGGGCGAGTACCCGCCGGGCAGCGTTCTGCGCACCGACGAACTCGCCCAGCGTTTCGACGTCTCACGCTCCGTGATGCGCGAGGCGGTCCGGGTCCTGGAGTCCATGCACCTGGTCGAGTCCCGCCGCCGCGTGGGCGTGACGGTCCGGCCCAAGGCCGAGTGGAACGTCTACGACCCCCAGGTCATCCGCTGGCGGCTGGCCGGCGCCGACCGTCCGCAGCAGCTGCGCTCACTGACCGTGCTGCGCTCGGCGATCGAGCCGGTGGCGGCGGGGCTCGCCGCCAAGCACGCGACCGCCGAACAGTGCGCCGAGCTCACCGAGTGCGCGCTCGGCATGGTCGCCAACTCCAAGGGCCACCGGCTGGAGGGCTACCTCCTCCACGACATCGCCTTCCACCGGGTGATCCTCAACGCTTCCGGCAACGAGATGTTCGCCCGCCTCGGTGACGTCGTCGCCGAGGTCCTCACCGGCCGCACCCGCCACGAGGTCATGTTCGAGGACCCCGACCCGGCCGCCGTCACCCTGCATGTCCGGCTCGCCGAGGCGATCCGCGCGGGCGACGCGGGCCACGCGGAGGCGCTGACCCGCGAGATCGCGGAGGGCGCCCTTCAGGAACTCGACATCCTCGCCCCGTAGTTCAGTCGGCCCGAAGTTCAGTCGAGGAACTCCCCGTCGACGTACACCCAGGCCCCGTCGACCCGCTCGAATCGGCTGCGCTCGTGCAGGGAGCCGCCCTTGAACGAGGCGCGGAACGTCACGGTCCCGGAGCCGTGGAAGGCCGAACCGTCGGTCGTGCCCAGGATCTCAAGGCCGGTCCAGCGCAGGCCCGCATCGAGGTCCAGTGAGCCGGGACGGGTCCGGGGGTGCCAGGTGCGCAGCAGGTAGTCCCGCTCCAGCCTCACGAAGGCGGCGTAGCGCGACCGCATGAGCGCTTCGGCGGTGGGCGCCGCCGAGGCACCCCGGTGGAAGCGGCCGCAGCAGTCGTCGTAGGGCTGCTGAAGACCGCAGGGGCAGCCGGGCCGTTGCCGTGCGGCACGCCGGGTCACGGCTGCACCGTGCCGGTGTTGGTCGGCGGGTGCGTCGGCCGCGCCGGGATCGCCGTCGGCAGCGCAGGCAGCGCCGCTCCGTACACCCACGCGTCGAACAGCCCGTTCAGCGGCTCGTCCGCGAACCGGTTGACGTGGGCCGTGAACGTCGAGGTGGTCACGGCCCCGCCCCGGTGCAGCCCGGCCCAGCCGCGCAGCATCCGGAAGAACGCCTCGTCGCCCATGGCGCAGCGCAGCGCGTGCACGGTGAGCCCGCCGCGTTCGTAGAGCCGGTCGTCGAACATCGACTTGCGGCCCGGGTCGGCCAGCCGCAGGTCCTGGGGGAGCGAGGACAGCAACCGGTGTGCGGCGGCGGCCAGTTGCTGGGCCGTACGACCCCCCGAGCGCTCCGACCACAGCCACTCGGCGTACTTGGCGAACCCCTCGTTCAGCCAGATGTGCCGCCAGTCCGCTATGGACACGCTGTTGCCGAACCACTGGTGCGCCAGCTCGTGCGCCACCAGCCGCTCCCAACCCCGGGCGCCGTCCACGTGGTTGGCACCGAACAGCGACAACCCCTGGGCCTCCACGGGCACATCGAGCTCCTCCTCCGTGACGACGACCGCGTACTCGTCGAACGGATACGGCCCGAACAGCTCCTGGAACAGCTCCATCATCTGCGGCTGCCGCGCGAAGTCCCGGGAGAACTCCGGCAGTAGATGCGCCGGGATGTGCCCGTGCTGCGGCACCCCGCCAGGACCCGGGTCGCCGAGCAGCACCGTCTGGTACTTGCCGATCGACAGCCCGACGAGATAGCTGGAGGTGGGCGCGGCCTGCTCGTACACCCAGGTCGTCGTGGACGCCTTGGTCGTACGGGTCAGCAGCCGCCCGCCCGCCACCACCGCGTACGCGGAGGGGGTGGTGATCGAGATCTGGTACGACGCCTTGTCCGCGGGCCGGTCGTTGCACGGATACCAGGACGGCGCCCCGATGGGCTGGCTCGCCACCAGCGCCCCGTCCTCCAGTTCCTCCCAGCCGAGCCCGCCCCACGGGCTGTGCACCGGCTTGGGATTGCCCGACCAGTGCACCTCGACCGTGAACGCGGCCCCGGACCGCACCGACTTCGCGGGCCGGACCCTGAGCTTCCCGCCCCGGTGCGTGTAATGCGCCGGCCGGCCGTCCACCCGCACCCGGCCGATCTTGAAGTCGGACAGGTTGAGCATGAACTCGGCGAGCGGTGAACGCCCCGCTATGGCGTTGATCCGGGCACTCCCGGCCAGCCGGTTCGGGGCGGGGCGGTAGTCCAGCGCGAGCTCGTAGCGGTGCACCCGGTACCGGGCGTCACCGTGGTCCGGGAAGTACGGGTCCGAACCCGCCGCCTGCTGAACTGCCACTGCCGCTTCCGCTCCCTGCGCCGCGCTGCCACTCGGATCCGCCGGTACACCGCCCATCGACTCCGAGTGGCCCGCGTTCAGGGCCGCCATGCCTCGATCGGGTTGCCGAGCCAGCGGGTGTCGTCCGGGACGGACTCCGCGGCCATGACGAGCGACGCGGGGCCCAGCGTGGTGCGGGCCCCGATCGTGCTGCCGGGCAGCACGATCCCGCCAGGGCCCAGCGTGGCGCCCTCACGGAGCACCACAGTATCCGTCCGCAAGATCCGGTCGTGGAAGAGGTGGGTCTGGAGCACACAGCCGCGGTTCACGGTCGCCGCGTCCCCCAGCGTCACCAGGTCGGTCTCCGGCAGCCAGTAGCTCTCCACCCAGACGCCTCTGCCGATCTTCGCGCCGAGCCCGCGCAGCCACGCCGTCATCACCGGCGTACCGGGCACGGCACCCGCCAGCCACGGCACCGCCAGCACCTCGACGAAGGTATCCGCGAGCTCGTTGCGCCACACGAAGCCGCTCCACAGCGGGTGCTCCCCACTGCGGTGCCGCCCCACGAGCGCCCACTTGGCGGCCATCGACACCAGCCCGGCCACCGAACCGGCCGCGAGCAGCACGACCCCGGCCAGCGGCCAGGCCCACGGCCCCAGCACGCTCAGGGCGGCGATCGTCAGCACGACCAGCCCGGCCGAGCAGAACACGGGCACGATCCGGCACAGCTCCACAAGACCGCGCGCCCACAGCAGCCCCGCCGAGGGCTCGTACGTCCGGCTCTGGTCGTTGTCGGCCGCGCTGCGCGGCAGCTTCACCGGCGGCAGCCCCAGGTACGACGTGTCCTTCTTCGCCTTCTTCGGCGTCGCCGACAGCACCCCGACAAGACCGCCGTCCGGCACGGTCCGCCCCGGCGCGGTCATCCCCGAGTTCCCGAGGAACGCCCGCCGCCCGATCTCGGCGCGCCCGATCCTGACCCAGCCGCCACCCAGCTCGTAGGGCGCGGTCAGCGTGTCGTCGGCGAGGAACGCGCCCTCACCGACCGTCGTCAGGCTCGGCAGCGCCAGCACCGTCGACACCTCGGCGCCCCGCCCGATCCGCATCCCGAGCAGCCGCAGCCACACCGGCGTGACCAGCCCGGCGTACAACGGGAACAGCGTCTCGCGCGAGCGGTCCATCAGCTGCGTGACGGTCCACGCCTGCCACCCGACCCGGCTGTGCGTCGGATACGTCCCCTCGCGCAGCCCCAGGCTCAGCAGCCGTACGGCGACCAGGAGCAGCAGCGCGTAGGCCAGCCCGAAGGCGAGCGTGGCCGGGACGAGGGCGAGGAAGGCACCCTGCAGGGGCGCGAACGCGGCGAGGAACGGCCGGGCGGCCAGGAAGGCCGCGCCGCCCGCCAGCACCGGGAGCGTGCTCATGGAGAAGCCGGTCAGGCCGTACATCACCCGCCAGTACGTCCCCCGCGCCGGCCGCTCCTTGGGCCAGTTCCGCTTGGCCTTGCCGAGCTTGACCGCGGGCGCGCCCGCCCAGCGCTGACCGGTCGGGATCTGCCCGGTGACCGCCGAACCCGGCGCCACCTCGGCCCGCTTGCCGACCCGGGCGCCCGGGAACAGGATGCTGCGCGTGCCGACGACGGCGTGTCCGCCCACCTTGACCTGGCCGATCTCCAGCCGGTCGCCGTCCAGCCACCAGCCGGACAGGTCCACCTCGGACTCCACGGCGGCGCCCCGGCCCAGCTTGAGCATGCCGGTGACCGGCGGCAGCGAGTGCAGATCCACGTCCGGACCGATCTTGGCGCCGAGCGCACGCGCGTACCGCTCCAGCCAGGAGCCGGTCAGCGAGGTCGCCCCGGTGAACTCGGCGAGCCGTTCGGCGGTCCACAGCCGCAGGTGGACGCTGCCACCGCGCTGGTAGCGGCCTGGTTGGACGCCTCGCAGCAGCAGCCGAGCCCCGCCCGCGGCGATCGCGAGGCGTCCGGGCGGGCTGTACAGCAGCAGGGCACCGGCTCCGACCAGCCACCAGGAGGCGGACGGCAGCCAGCCGTAGGAAGGCAGGAGGTTCCCGATGGCAGCCAGCGGCACCAGCCAGCGCAGCCCCATCAGCGTGAACAGGGGGACCAGGACGAGGAGTTGGATCACCTGAGCCCTGACCGGCACCGGCGCGATGACCCGCGCCGCCCCGTCGTCCTGCGCGGACTTCTCCAGGTGCCGGGCCAGCTTGCGCAGCGTGGGCTGCTGGTAGATGTCGAGGACGGCCGCGCTCGGGTAGCGGGTGCGCAGCCGGGTGGTCAACTGGGCGGCGGCCAGGCTGCTGCCGCCGATCGCGAAGAAGTCGTCGCGAGCACTGGAGACCGGGATGCCGAGGACTTCCGCCCACTGCTCGGCGAGCCAGGCCTCGGTGCCGTACAACTCCTCCGCGGGGCCGCCGGTTTCGAGCCCCTCCAGCGGCCACGGCAGCGCGTTGCGGTCCACCTTGCCGGAGGTCCGCGTCGGCAGGTCGTCGACGGGGGCGAGCAACGGCACCAGCGCGGCGGGCAGTTCGGCCCGCAGCCTGTCCACGGCCGCCGCATGGTCCCAGCCGTCCTGTGTGACCACGTACCCGACGAGGAGCTGGTTGCCACTGCGGGCCGTGCGCACGGCGGCGGCCGCTCCCGCGACCCCCGGCAACGCCTGGAGTGCCGCGTCGACCTCACCGAGCTCGATCCGCCGGCCACCGAGCTTGATCTGCTCGTCGGCCCGCCCGAGGAAGACCAGCCCCTCGGGTTCCGCCTTCACGAGGTCACCGCTGCGGTACGCCCGCTCCCAGCCCAGCGACTTCAGCGGCGCGTACTTCTCCGCGTCCTTCTCGGCGTCCAGGTACCGGGCGAGTCCGACCCCGCCGATCACCAGCTGTCCGCTCGCGCCCATCGGCACGGGATCCCCGGCCTCGTCGACGACGGCCAGCTCCCAGCCGTTCAGCGGCAGCCCGATCCGGATCGGCTCCTCGCCGCTCATCAGCGACGCACAGGCCACCACGGTCGCCTCGGTGGGCCCGTAGGTGTTCCACACCTCACGCCCCTCCGTCACCAACCGCTGCGCCAGCTCGGGCGGACAGGCCTCACCGCCGAAGATCAGCAGCCGTACGTCGTTGAGGGTCTCGGGCTCCCACAGCGCGGCCAGCGTCGGCACCGTGGAGACCACGGTGATCTCCTGCTCGACCAGCCACGGCCCGAGATCGGCCCCGCTGCGGACCTGCGAACGCGGCACCGGCACCAGACAGGCCCCGTACCGCCACGCCAGCCACATCTCCTCGCAGGACGCGTCGAAGGCGACCGACAGCCCCGCCATGACCCTGTCACCGGGGCCGATGGGGTCCTCGGTGAGGAACAGCGCGGCCTCGGCGTCCACGAACGCGGCGGCGCTGCGGTGCGAGACCGCCACGCCCTTGGGCTTGCCGGTCGAGCCGGAGGTGAAGATGATCCACGCGTCGTGCTCGATGCCGGGCCGGGCGGCGGGGACCTCGGCACGCCCGTTGACGGTCAGCTCGTGCCCGGCGCCGAGCACGGCCCGCACCTCGGCCTCCCCGAACACCAGCTCGGCCCGCTCATCGGGGTCCTCGGCGTCGACGGGAACGTAGGCGGCACCGGCGGCGAGCACGGCGAGGATCGCGACGTAGAGGTCATTGGTACCGGACGGCACCCGGACGCCCACCCGGTCGCCGAGCCCGACCCCGGCCTCGGCGAGCCGCAGCCGCAGCCGCTCGACCTCGACGGCCAGGGCACGGTAGGTGAGCCGGGCCGTCCCGTCGTCCAGGGCGAGCTCGTCGGGGTAGGACCGCACGGACGCGTCGAACACGTCGACGAGGGTGCGCGGGGAGGCCGCGGGACCCCCGGAGAAACGGGCGGTGTCACCGAACTGCGCGCGGATCTCTGCGCTGAACTCTTCGTTGAGCAGGCCGAGAGCGCTGCTCTCGTCTATGGCTGCCATCGGTCCTCGCGTCTCGATCCCGGGCCTCCGGGGCGCTGGCGGGCCCGCAGGTCTGCCTGGGGTTGTCCGGCTCCAGCTCGTAACAAGCCGGAAATTTTAGTACGACGCTAGGTTCGAACCATCGGGACAGCGACTCGGCAAGGCCGTTCGGGGGGGCGCAGTCGAGCTGCCGCACGCCTGTGACCTGGTGATCTTTACAGTGAGCGAGAGATGCCCCACATACGGCGAAGAAGGAGTCCTGCACGACAAATCCCCCCAGCCGCCAGAGCGGCCGAGGGGATTCGGCTGGTGTCCGAGGGGGGACTTGAACCCCCACGCCCGATAAAGGGCACTAGCACCTCAAGCTAGCGCGTCTGCCATTCCGCCACCCGGACAAGGTGTCTGTCGTGCGGGGTTTCCCTCGCGGCGACGAAGGAAACATTACCAGGCTTTCGAGAGGGCCCGATCACCCCCCGTCCCCTCCCGGGGCACGCGTGAACGGCGTGTGACGGGCCGGGCCCGGCTTTGGGGCCGACCGGGTCGCGGAGAGAGGATGAGGGCAACCACCAGCAGTGACAGCGGGAGGAACAGCGTGAGCGATACGGACACGGCCAGGGGCGTCACCGGCGAGGACGAGGTCGTGGACCTCTGCCGCGAGCTGATCCGGTTCGACACCAGCAACTACGGCGACCACTCCGGCCCGGGCGAGCGCAAGGCGGCCGAGTGGGTCGCGGAGAAGCTCGCCGAGGTGGGGCTCGACCCGCAGATCTTCGAGTCGCACCCGGGCCGCGCCTCCACGGTGGCCCGGATCGCGGGCGAGGATCCGTCCCGGCCCGCCCTGCTGATCCACGGCCACCTCGACGTCGTACCGGCCAACGCGCAGGACTGGACCCACGACCCGTTCTCCGGCGAGGTCGCCGACGGGTGCGTGTGGGGGCGGGGCGCGGTCGACATGAAGGACATGGACGCGATGACCCTGGCGGTCGTCCGCGACCGGCTGCGCAGCGGCCGCAGGCCGCCCCGGGACATCGTCCTCGCGTTCCTCGCCGACGAGGAGGCGGGCGGAAAGTTCGGCGCCCGGCACCTCGTCGACCACCACCCCGACCTCTTCGAGGGCGTCACCGAGGCGATCAGCGAGGTGGGCGGCTTCTCCTTCACGGTGAACGAGCAGCGCCGGCTCTACCTGATCCAGACCGCCGAGAAGGGCATGCACTGGATGAAGCTGACCGTGGCCGGCACCGCCGGGCACGGCTCGATGATCCACCGGGACAACGCGATCACCGAACTGTCGGAGGCGGTCGCGCGGCTCGGCCGGCACAAGTTCCCGGTGCGGGTCACCAAGACCACCCGGGCCTTCCTCGACGAGCTCGGCGACGCGCTCGGCACCGAGCTGGACCCGGAGGACATGGAGGGCACGCTCGCCCGGCTCGGCGGCATCGCCAAGCTCATCGGCGCGACCCTCAGCAACACCGCCAACCCCACCCAGCTCGGCGCCGGCTACAAGGTCAACGTCATCCCGGGCGAGGCGACCGCGCACGTCGACGGGCGCTTCCTGCCCGGCTTCGAGGAGGAGTTCCTCGCCGACCTCGACAAGATCCTCGGCCCCAAGGTCAGGCGCGAGGACGTGCACTCCGACAAGGCCGTCGAGACCACCTTCGACGGTGCGCTCGTGGACGCCATGCAGTCCGCGCTGGTCGCCGAGGACCCGGCCGCCAAGGCGATCCCCTACATGCTCTCCGGCGGCACCGACGCCAAGTCCTTCGACGAGCTCGGCATCCGGGGCTTCGGTTTCGCGCCGCTCAAGCTGCCCCCGGAGCTGGACTTCGCCGGAATGTTCCACGGTGTCGACGAGCGCGTGCCCGTGGACGGGCTGAAGTTCGGCGTGCGCGTTCTCGACCGGTTCATCGACGCGAGCTGACGTGAGCTGATGTGAGCTGACGCATGTTGACGTGGTTATTCGGCCGGGCGTGCGAAATTGGCCGGGAAGAGTGAATGTGCTCATAAGCTCGTATCCCCATTACTCCCTCCTCGTTACAGGTGATGCGGTCCGCTACTTGGGGTCGCATTGCCAACAAGGAGGAACAATGATCAAGAAGGTCGTCGCCGCTGCGGCTGCCACTGGTGGCCTGGTTCTCGCGGGCGCGGGCCTTGCCGTCGCCGATGCGGGTGCGCAGGGTGCCGCTGTGGGCTCCCCGGGTGTGCTGTCCGGCAATGTCGTGCAGGTTCCCGTTCACGTCCCGGTGAACGTCTGCGGCAACACGGTCTCCGTGATCGGCCTGCTGAACCCCGCCTTCGGCAACACGTGCATCAACAAGTGACGTTGTGCCTCGCCCTTAGTTAACAGGGATGAGCCCGTCGGCCCCGGAGTGCAAGCCATGCACTCCGGGGCCGACCGGCCTTTTCGAAAAGAAACAGAACCGCGATACGGCGGAATTTCGAGACAAGGTCGAAAGCAGGGATTAGGTACATGCGACAAGTCACCCGCAAGGGCCTGATGACAGTGGCGGCCGCGACCGGCGTGATCGCCGCCGCGGGCGGAGCCGCCCACGCCGACGCGGGCGCGAGCGGATCAAGCGCGAACTCTCCCGGCGTGCTGTCGGGCAACACCGTGTCGGTGCCGGTGCACGTACCGGTGAACGCGTGCGGCAACACCGTGGACGTCGTCGGGGTCCTCAACCCCGCGATGGGCAACAGCTGCGCCAACAAGGGCGGCGGCAGCGGGGCGCCCGGCGGATACGGCGGCGGCCACAGGGGGCACGGCGGCGGTCACGGGGGCCACGGCGGTCACGGGGGTGCAGGAGGCTCCGGTTCCGGAGGCTCGCACGCCGGCGGTCACACCGGTGGCTCACCCGGCGTGGGCTCGGGCAACCACGTCGAGGCGCCGATCGACGTCCCGGTGAACGCCTGCGGCAACAGCGTCGACGTCATCGGCATCGGCAACCCCGCCATGGGCAACGACTGTGCCGGCGGCTCCGGCGGCGGGCAGCACACCCCGCCCGGATCGCCGGAACAGCCCGGCACCCCGGCGCAGCCCGGCACTCCGGGCCACCCCGGTGACCCGGTGGAGCCCGGCCACCCCGGCCACCCCGGCTCCCCGGCCACCCCGCGCGGAGCGCACGCGGGACCCGGCGGCGGCAACCACCCCGGCACCCAGACGGTCACCCAGCCGCTGGGCAGCGCGCAGCTCGCACAGACCGGCAGCGACCTGCCGATCGGGCTGGCCGTCCCGGTGGGCGCCGGGGCGCTCCTGGCGGGCGCGGTGCTCTACCGCAAGGCGAGGGCCTCGGCCTAGGGCACACCAGGTGAAACGGAGCGGGCCCCGCCACGGCGGGGCCCGCTCCGTTCGTGCTGTCTCACCACGTGGCACGCACCTGGCGGATGATCCGCCGGCGCAACCGCACCCTGCGGCTGCCGTCGCGCATGAGACTCAGTCGGTCCAACTCCCAGTGTCCGTACTCGGCATGGTCCGTCAGCAGACGTGTGGCGTCCTTGCGGGAGACCCCCCGCGGTACGTACACGTCGACAAATTCGTATTCCGGCATCGCATCTATTGTGCGGGCCGGGGCCCGCTACGGATAGCGTCTGCACTATGTCTGATGCTGTGCAGCCCACCGCTGCCGAGGTACGTGCCGCCGCCGAGGCGGTCAAGACCGCGCTCGACCGCCACCTGGCCGCGGTCGAACGGAGGTCGGGGGAGGACGACCCCGCCGTATACGAGGCCTTCAACGAACTGGCCGCGGCCGCCGAGGTGTACGACGAGCTGCTCTACGACCGTTATGACGAGGTCACCCCCTTCGAGATCCCCGGCGCGGAGGACGCCCCGCCCTACACGGGCCCCGAGGAGCCGAACGCGCTGAGCGTGCTGATCCGCCGTGACTACGCCGTGGTGGAGCCGCAGCGGTTGCTGGCGCAGGCCCAGCGGGTCGAGGCGGCCGACGAGGGGCTCGGCACGGAGGCCTCCGGCACGGTGCACGGTGCGCTGGAAGTGCTGTTCGGCGAGTTCGAGCCCGACGAGATCGCCTCCCGGCACAAGGAGTTCGGTCTTGAGGAGGGCGACTCCACGCTGTGGGTGACCGCGGCGGACGAACCGGCCGAGCCGGGGGAGTGGCTGGAGACGCCGTTCGAGCAGGTCGACGTCGAGCGGGTGGTGTGCCGGTTCGATGTCAGCGCGGTGTTCGACGACGATGACGACGACCTGGACGACGCCGACACCGACGAGGCCGACGTCGAGGGCGAGGATCTGGAACCGCTGGACGTCGATCGCCGCTGAGGCGCGGGAACGCGGCCCCGGAGAACATTTCTCCGGGGCCGCGCTCCTTTTTCGGGCGGCTCAGCCGGACGTCGGCGTCTGTGCCCCGAGGAGGACGGGCAGCCGGGTCGTCCGGGGCTTGGCCGGGATCTCGGCGACCGCCCTCGGCAGGGCCTGTTCCACGCCGTGGACCACGGACAGGTGGCGCTCCGCCCTGCCGAACGCCGTGTAGACCCAGGGCCGGCTGAGGGCCTGCGCCGCGTCCCCGGGCAGCACCACCACGGCCGCGGGCCAGCGGCCGCCCACCGCCTGGTGCGCGGTCAGGGCCCAGCCGTGCCGCACGGACTGTTCCACCCGCTCCTTCGGCACGACCACGGGCTCACCGGAGCAGGTCAGGTGCAGGCCGTCCGCGTCGGCCTTCACCACCTGGCCCGGGAGCGTACGGCCCGGTGCGGGGGAGTAGGCGACGCGGTCACCGGGGTCGAATCCGCCGAACCGGCCGGGGCCGGGGTTGAGACGCTCCTTCAGGGCCGCGTTGAGCGCGCGGGTGCCGACGGCGCCGCCGTGGCCCGGGGTGATCACCTGGGTCTCCTCGGCGGGGACCCCGATCGCCCGCGGCACCGAGTCCGCGACCAGCTGCACGGTCCGGTGCACGGCCTCGCCCGCGTCCCGCACCGGCACGATCACGACCTCCTTGCCGGGGGCCTCGACCTGGTTCAGCTCACCGATGCCGATCCCGGAGACCAGCTCGCCCAGGGGGCCGGGGTCCGGCCTGCGCGAGGCGACCTGCGGACAGATCCGCGCGGCGAGCAGATCGGCGAACACCCGCCCGGGCCCCGCCGACCACAGCACCGCCGGGTCCCCGCCCAGCACCAGCCGCGCCCCGTCCGGCAAGGACTCCACGAGCAGCGCGGCCGTCTCGACGTCCAGCTGAGGCGCGTCGAGCACGACGAGCAGGTCGAGATCGAACGCTCCGTCGGCATCCCGACCGGGCCCCTCGGCGCCGGAGAGGAGTCCGGCGACGGTGGCGACCTGCCGGTCGGGGGCGTGGGGGCCGGGTGCGTGGGTGGCGGCTTCGTCGAGCAGGGCGCCGAAGCGGTCGCGGCCCAGTGGGCTGTGCGTGGCCGCCCACGCCCGCAGCCCCAGCCCGCGCGCCGCCATCAGCAGCGCCGCCGGTTCCGTCAGGGAGGCCTCGCCGCCGGTGTGCAGGACCAGGCCGCCCGCCGCGGCCGCGCGAATCAGCTCGGCGGCCGAGCCCTCGGCCGACCCCGCGGCGCGCTCCCAGTCCGCGGCCGAACCGTCCTCCTTGGGCACGGAGTTGATCAGCCGGGCCAGTCCGTCGGCGAGGCTTTCCTCCGCGAGGGCGTACCGCTCGAGGCCGACCAGGATCCGGACCGGCCGCTCCGCCCCCTCCTCGTCGTCCTCCGGCTCCGGTGCCGCCGGGTCGAGGGCGTCCTGGAAGACCAGGGCCTCGGCCTCGGCGATCGTGCTCTGCACGGCCGCGTCGGCGTCCGGCACGCCCCGCTGGGCCAGCGCGGTCACAAGGGCCGGCATCTCCAGCACCGTGTGCCCGGCCAGCGCCGCCTGCTCCAGGAGCCAGACGGTGACCGCCCGCCCCCGCCGCTCGTCGTCCGGCGCGCACTCGGCGCCGAGCAGCGCCCGCGCGAACCCGTCGGCCTGCTCGGGCCGTACGCCCGTGACCCGCAGCAACTGCCACGGATCCGCCCGCAGCTGGTCGTCGGCTCCTTCGCCGAGGACCGCGGCCACCTGTGCCGCGAGAGCCTCCGGCGCCCCGCCCTCGGCCAGCACACGCCGTACGGCCTCCACGGCCCCCGGCGCGGGTGCGCCGACCGAACCGCCGGCGCCGAGCGCCTCCGCCGACACCGGCCGGGGCCGCACCGGCTCCTGGGCGGGGCGACGCGGTGGCTCGGGCTCGCTGAAGACGGCGGCCACGGGCTTCGCCCCGCTCTCCACCGCCCGTACGGCGGCCAGCAGATCGGCCGCCTTCCCGCTGAGCTTGGCCCCGCTCGCGACGGGCCCCTGCTTCTCGGCCTTCCGCCGGGCGATCCGCTCCCGCTCGATCCGCTGCGCCGCCAACTCGGCCTCGGCCTCGGACAACCGCGCCTTCTCCACGCTGTCCGCGTCGACGCCGGTGGAGTCACCGTCCTCGCCCGCGTCGGCCCCCGGTTCCTCGCTCACGCTTTCACCAGCGCCGCCCCCGGCCGACTCCGCCGTGCCCGCTTCACCGCCCCCCGCGCCGTCCGCCTCCTGCACCGGCGCTTCCTCCGTGCCCTCCGGCTCCGGTGCGGCGCCCCGCGTCCCCGGCTCGGTCTCCTCCGTGGGCTCCGGCTCCGTGCTCACAGCGTGCTCCAGTCGTGATCGGGATAGCGGTGCACGGGCGCCGACACATCGTCGAGCGCCCGGCAGATCTCGTCAGGAAGACTAAGGGCCTCCACTGACAATGCCGCCGTGAGCTGCTGCGCGTTGCGCGCGCCGACGATCGGCGCGGTCACTCCGGGCCGGTCACGGACCCATGCGAGGGCCACCTGGAGCGGCGTCACCGCGAGTCCGTCGGCCGCCGTGGTCACCGCCTCCACGATCTGGCTCGCGGTCTCGTCGAGGTACGGCGCGACGAACGGCGCCAGATGCTCCGAGGCACCCCGCGAGTCGGCCGGGGTGGAGTTGCGGTACTTGCCCGTCAGCACACCACGGCCCAGCGGCGAGGAGGGCAGCAGCCCGATGCCCAGATCGAGCGCGGCCGGCAGCACCTCGCGCTCCACCCCGCGCTGCAGCAGCGAGTACTCCAGCTGGGTGGCGGCCAGCCGGGTCCGCGTCCCGGGCGCAGCCAGCTGCCAGGTCCCCGCCTTGGCCAGCTGCCAGCCGCAGAAGTTGGAGACCCCGGCATAGCGGGCGCGACCGCTGCTGACGGCCATGTCGAGGGCCTGGAGCGTCTCCTCCAACGGGGTGCAGGGGTCGTAGGAGTGGATGTGCCACACGTCGACGTAGTCCGTGCCGAGCCGGGCCAGGGAGTCGTCCAGCGCGGAGAGCAGATGGCCGCGCGAGCCGTCGACGCGGACGTCCGGGTCGGGCACGCTGCCCGCCTTCGTGGAGATGACCAGGTCCCGGCGCGGGACCAGGCCTTCTATCAGGCGCCCGAGCAGATATTCGGCCTCCCCGTCGCCGTACACGTCCGCCGTGTCGACCAGCGTGCCGCCCGCCTCCCAGAAGGTTTTCAGGAGGTCCGCAGCGTCGTGCTCGTCGGTGTCCCTGCCCCAGGTGAGGGTGCCGAGTCCGATGCGGGACACGCGCAGGCCGGTACGGCCGAGATGCCTCTGCTCCATGAACGCCGAGATTACTGGCCAGAACCTGTCGCGTGGGGGCCTGTGGACAACGGATTCAGACAGGTGCGCGGTCATCGCCCCCAGGTCACGGCACCGACCGCGGCCTGCCCCGGACCGCCCGGCCGCGCTATGGTCTGCGACAAGGACGTTACTGATCGGTAAGGGGAATCGGCCATGCAGCTCGGGATCAACCTCGGCTACTGGGGCGCCGGAATGGACGCGGACAATCTCGCCGTCGCCCAGGAGGCCGACCGGCTCGGATACGCCGTCTGCTGGGCCGCCGAGGCTTACGGCTCGGACGCGGCCACCGTGCTCACCTGGGTCGCCGCCCAGACCGAGCGCATCGACGTCGGCTCGGCCATCTTCCAGATCCCGGCCCGCCAGCCGGCGATGACCGCGATGACCGCCGCCACCCTCGACTCGCTCTCCCGCGGCCGTTTCCGCCTCGGCCTCGGCGTCTCTGGCCCGCAGGTCTCCGAGGGCTGGTACGGCGTCAAGTTCGACAAGCCGCTGGCACGCACGCGTGAGTACGTCGAGATCGTCCGCAAGGCCATGTCGCGCGAGCGCCTCTCCTACGAAGGCCAGCACTGGACACTGCCCCTGCCCGGCGGCCCCGGCAAGCCGATCAAGCTGACCGTGCACCCGGAGCGCGAGCACATCCCCCTGTACATCGCCGCGATCGGCCCGAAGAACCTGGAGCAGACCGGCGAGATCGCCGACGGCGCTCTCTTGATCTTCCCCTCCGCCGAGCACCTGGAGGACACCGCGATCCGGCATCTGCGTGCCGGGCGCGAGAAGGCGGGCAAGACCCTCGACGGGTTCGACATCGCCCCGACCCTCCCGCTCGCCCTCGGCGAGGACAAGGACGTCACCACGCTCGCCGACACCTTCCGCCCCTACACCGCGCTGTACGTGGGCGGTATGGGCAGCCGCAAGCAGAACTTCTACAACCAGCTCGCCCAGCGCATGGGCTTCGAGGCGGCGGCCGCCGAGATCCAGGACAAGTACCTGGCCGGCGACAAGGACGGCGCCGCGGCGGCGATCCCGCACGACCTGATCGACAAGACGACACTGCTCGGCTCCGTGGACCGCATCGCGGACCGCATGAAGGAGTACGCGGCGGCCGGCGTCACCACCCTGACCCTGGCCCCCGCCGGCTTCACCCTCGACGAGCGCCTCGCGTCGCTCCGCGCCGGTACCGAGGCCCTGGAGCGGGCGGGTCTCGCCTAGACCTGCTCCCCCGACCTGCCCTGCGGACCGGCTCCGTGGACCGCTGCACCTCGCTTGCGCGGCCACGGAGCCGGTCCGGAACGCGCGATCACAGCCAGGGCCGTACCCCGTTCGACCGCCGGAGGCTTCCGCGGCCGTGGTGGGGGCTCGGGGGTCTTCCCCGCCACGGCCGTCACGTGATTCAACGCGCCCACGCCCGCGCGGTTACGCCCCCTGGTGACCCAGGGCATCCCCCTTTTGGCGGAGTCGTCCGACACAGCTGTTGCAGCACCCCTCCCGCCGCATTTGACTCGTTCTTTGCGGATTGCCGCGGAGTCCCGCAGAGAGGTGCCCCACGATGCTTTCGGCCAAGAGCCTGTTCCAGGAGATCCTCGACCACGACGAGTCCTTCCGGCTGTTCTGTTCCATCGCGGCCAGCGGGGAGTCGCAGGGCGGCTGGGAGAACGCCCGCATCGCCGCTCTGGTGCCGCCGGACGAACGCGAACTCGCCCCCAGGATCGCCCGGCACGGCGCCGACGAGGACAAGCACGGGCGGATCTTCAACGCCCTCATCAAGAAGCGCGGTCTCGCACCCGTCCCGGTGCCGCCGGAGACGGACTACACGATGCTCCTGGAGAAGCACGGCATCGGCCTCGCCCACGAGAAGCTCAACAGCGACGAGCCGCTGACCGTGCACGACATCGTCACCTACCTCGCCCACAGCCGGGTCACCGAACAGCGGGCCTCCGAGCAGATGGAACTGCTGCGCAAGCACTTCGCCGACCACCCCGACATCGGCCGGGCAGTACGGATGATCTCCGGCGACGAGGACAACCACCTCGCCTACTGCCACGAGGAACTGCTGCGCCTCGCCCGCGCAGGCCACGGCCGTGCCATCCAGCACACGCTCAGGCAGTGCGCGCTGGCCGAGATCCGCGTCTACCGGGACGTCAGCCTCGCGGTGATGGCCCACATGGGACGCATCCTCGGCTGGTCCCGGGCCAAGTCCGCCGTCCTCGCCGCGGGCATCCACGGCGTCTACGCCTACGAACGCGCCGCGGGCTGGCGCCGCATGGTCTCCCTGAAGCAGCCGGAGCGCCGCGACGCCCTCGGCGGGCCCGCCACCTCAGCCCCCGAGTTCGCCTGAGCGCCCGCTACAGCCACCCCCGGCGCTTGAACGTCCGGTACAGCAGCACTTCCAGCACGGCCATCAGCACGATCACCGCCGGATACGCCCACACCCAGTGCAGCTCCGGCATGTGGTCGAAGTTCATGCCGTAGATCCCCGCGATCATCGTGGGGATCGCCGCCATGGCCGCCCACGCGGAGATCTTCCGCATGTCGTCGTTCTGCCGAACGCTCATCTGCGCGAGATGCGCCGACAGCACGTCCGACACCAGCCGGTCAAGGCCCTCCACCGACTCGTTCACGCGCGCGAGGTGGTCGTTGACGTCCCGGAAGAAGGGCCGTGCCTTGTCGTTCACGAACGGCACCGTCCCGCCGTACGCCCCGACGCCCGCGAGCCGGGTCAGCGGCATCGTGAGCGGGACGGTGGCCCGGCGGAACTCCAGGACCTGCCGCTTGAAGGTGTAGATCCGCGACGCGGTGCCCCGCGAACCGCCGCCGTCCGGCGAGAACACCTCCGCCTCCAGCTCCTCCAGGTCGGTCCCCAGCTCCGTCGCCACCTCCAGGTAGTGGTCCACGACGGCGTCGGCCACCGCGTACAGCACCGCGGTGGGCCCCTTGCCGAGCAGCTTCGGTTCGTGCTCCAGGCGCTCCCGCACGGCCTTCAGCGGCGAGCCCACGCCATGACGGACCGTCACCACGAAGGCGTCGCCGAGGAAGAGCATGACCTCGCCGGCGGACACCGTGTCGCTGTCCGCCTCGTACACCACCGGCTTGAGGACCACGAACAGCGAGTCGTCGTACACCTCCAGCTTGGGCCGCTGATGCGCCTTGAGGGCGTCCTCCACCGCCAGCGGATGCAGTCCGAACTCCTTCGTGACCAGCTCGAACTCGTTCTCCGACGGCTCGTGCAGCCCGATCCAGACGAACCCGCCCGCCCGCCGCGCCTGATCCAGCGCGTCCGACAGGTCCTCGGGCCCCTCCGACCGGTGTCCCTCCCGGTAGATGGCACAGTCAACGATCACGGAGCGTGTTCTCCCCTCGCTCGAAGGACGCCGCGGTCCGGCGTACGCCTACCCTGGGCCGCATGCCCACGTTGATCCTTGTCAGGCACGGACGATCCACCGCGAACACCGAGGGGCTGCTCGCCGGGTGGACGCCCGGGGTCGCCCTGGACGAGCGCGGCTCCGCGCAGGCCGCCTCGCTGCCCGGACGGCTCGAAGGGGTACCGATCTCCGAGATCGTCGCCAGTCCCCTCCAGCGCTGCCAGGAGACGATCCAGCCGCTGCTCGACGCCCGGCCCGGTCTCCGGGCGCACAGCGAGGAGCGCATCGGGGAGTGCCACTACGGCGACTGGTCCGGGCGCAAGCTCGCCGAGCTCGGTGACGAGCCGCTCATGGAGGTCGTCCAGGCGCATCCGTCGGCGGCCGCGTTCCCCGGCGGCGAGTCCATGCGGGCGATGCAGACGCGCGCGGCGGAGGCCGTACGCGAGTGGAACGCGCGCGTGGAGCGCGACCACGGAGCCGACGCCGTCTATCTGATGTGCTCGCACGGCGACATCATCAAGTCGCTCGTCGCCGACGCACTCGGACTTCATCTCGACCTCTTCCAGAGGATCTCTGTTGAACCGTGTTCCATCACCGTCATCCGTTACACACGGCTGCGGCCGTTTCTTGTCCGCCTCGGCGACACCGGCGACTTCGCCTCCCTGGTGCCGCGCGAGGAGGCCGCGGGCGGTGACGCCCCGGTGGGGGGTGGTGCGGGCGCACCGTGATCGTCGGGCGCAGTAGGGTGAAGCGGTTCACACAAGCGCGTTGACGCACGGACGATCCCGTCGTTCCCGTCGTTCCCGTACTCACGAATCCATGGAGACAGGACGTGTCCCGTCAGGTGTTCCTCTATGACCCGCCGGACCGCTTCGTGGCCGGCACGGTCGGACTGCCCGGGCGCCGTACGTTCTTCCTCCAGGCCACGGCCGGCCCCAGAGTGACCAGCGTGGCCCTGGAGAAGACGCAGGTGGCCGCCCTCGCCGAGCGGATGGACGAACTCCTCGACGAGGTCGTGCGCCGCAGCGGCGGCAGCGCTCCCGTGCCGGCCGTGCCGCCCACCGAGATCGCCGACACCGCGCCCCTCGACACCCCCGTCGAGGAGGAGTTCCGGGTCGGCACCATGGCCCTCGCCTGGGACGGCGAGGAGCAGCGCATGATCGTCGAGGCGCAGGCCCTCGTGGAGCTGGAGGCCGAATCCGAGGAGGACCTCGCCGAGGCCGAGGAGAGGCTCCTCCAGGACGAGGAGAACGGGCCCCCGATGCTGCGGGTCCGCCTCACCGGCGCGCAGGCCAGGGCCTTCGCCAAGCGCGCCCTCGACGTCGTCAACGCGGGGCGGCCGCCGTGCCCGCTGTGCAGCCTCCCGCTCGACCCGGAAGGACACGTATGTCCGCGCCAGAACGGATACCGCCGCGGAGCGTGACCACGGCAGAGGTGCTCGCCCGGGGCGAGCTGACGGTACGCGGGCAGATCCGGGACGCCTCCAACGCGGTGCTGCACTGCTCCGTCTCGTACGAGGGCCAGGAGGTCCTCTGCGTCTACAAGCCGGTCCGCGGCGAGCGCCCCCTGTGGGACTTCCCGGACGGCACCCTCGCCCAGCGCGAGGTCGCCGCGTACGAGGTGTCCGAGGCGACCGGCTGGGGCCTGGTGCCGCCCACCGTGCTGCGCGACGGGCCCTTCGGCGAGGGCATGTGCCAGCTGTGGATCGAGGGGGTGCCCGGCAGCGAACTCCTCGCCCTGGTCGACGGCGAGGAGCCCGAGCCGGGCTGGAAGGCCATCGGCTTCGCCGAGGTCGGCGAGGGGAAGACCGCGCTGCTGGTGCACGCGGACGACGAGCGGCTGCGCAGGCTGGCCGTCCTCGACGCGGTGATCAACAACGCGGACCGCAAGGGCGGCCATCTGCTGCCCGCCGAGGGCGGCCGGCTCTACGGCATCGACCACGGTGTGACCTTCAACGTCGAGAACAAGCTGCGGACCCTGCTGTGGGGCTGGGCGGGCGAGCCGCTGACGGGAGAGGCGGTCGACGTTCTGAAAGGCCTCAAGGAGGCCCTGTCGGGCGAGCTGGCCGCCCGGCTGGCCGCTCTGATCATCCCCGCCGAACTCGACGCCACACGCGCGCGTATCGACGCGCTGCTGGACTCCGGGAAGCATCCCGAGCCGAGCGGCGAGTGGCCGGCCATTCCCTGGCCGCCCGTCTAGCAGGCCACCGCACCCAGGCCCGCGGCGCACACTGCACACCGGGCCGTACCGCGCAAGAAGGCCTTACCGGCCATCCGGCCCGGTCCGGTTCGTATACGGAACATCCGTCCGGTTAGGCTCATGACATGCATGCCTGGCCCGCTTCCGAGGTCCCCGCCCTGCCTGGTCAGGGCCGCGACCTGAGGATCCACGACACCGCGACCGGTGGTCTGGTCTCCCTCGACCCCGGTCCTGTCGCCCGTCTCTACGTCTGCGGTATCACGCCGTACGACGCCACCCACATGGGGCACGCGGCGACCTACAACGCGTTCGACCTCGTGCAGCGCGTGTGGCTCGACACCAAGCGCCAGGTTCACTACGTCCAGAACGTCACCGACATCGACGACCCGCTCCTGGAGCGCGCCGAGCGGGACAGCATCGACTGGGCCGCCCTCGCCGAGAAGGAGACGGTCCTCTTCCGCGAGGACATGACCGCCCTCAGGATGCTGCCGCCGCGGCACTACATCGGTGCGGTCGAGGCGATACCCGGGATCGTGCCGCTCGTCGAGCGGCTGCGGGACGCCGGTGCCGCCTACGAGCTCGAAGGCGACACCTACTTCTCCGTCGAGTCCGACCCGAACTTCGGCAAGGTCTCGAACCTCGACGCGGCCGCCATGCGGCTGCTGTCCGCCGAGCGCGGCGGCGACCCGGACCGTCCGGGCAAGAAGAACCCCCTCGACCCGATGCTGTGGATGGCCGCCCGCGAGGGCGAGCCCAGCTGGGACGGCGCCTCCCTCGGCCGGGGACGCCCCGGCTGGCACATCGAGTGCGTGGCCATCGCCCTGGACCACCTCGGCATGACCTTCGACGTCCAGGGCGGCGGCTCCGACCTCGCCTTCCCGCACCACGAGATGGGCGCCTCGCACGCCCAGGTGCTCACCGGCGAGTTCCCCATGGCCAAGGCCTACGTCCACGCCGGCATGGTCGCCCTCGACGGCGAGAAGATGTCGAAGTCCAAGGGCAACCTGGTCTTCGTGTCGCAGCTGCGCCGCGAGGGCGTCGACCCCGCCGCCATCCGGCTGGCGCTGCTCGCCCACCACTACCGGGCCGACTGGGAGTGGACCGACCAGGTCCTCCAGGACGCCGTGGACCGGCTGGGCCGCTGGCGTGCCGCCGTCTCCCGGCCCGACGGGCCCTCCGCCGAAGAGCTCGTCGAGGAGATCCGCGAGGCCCTCGCGAACGACCTCGACGCGCCCACCGCGCTGACCGCCGTCGACCGGTGGGCCGCCCTCCAGGAAGAGCAGGGCGGCACCGACATGGGCGCCCCCGGAGTCGTGACCCGCGCGGTGGACGCACTGCTCGGCGTGGCTCTCTAGGAGGCCGAACGGAAGGGGCGTTTTCTCCCTGCGGAGGGAAGCGCCCCTTCCTGCTGCTCGGGCGGGTCAGCGGAAGTTGAATCGGGCATCGGACGCAATCCATCCGGAAACTGATGTCACGTCACAATCCGGCCGGAGCCTGTGGGGGCCGCTGTCATGTGATGGGGTGGGAGCGTTGCTTGACCGTTCGGCCGGCCCCGCGTCGGCCCCCTTGCGGAAGGACGCACCGTGGCACCCGCAGACCGTTCCTTCGCACGTCGCACACTCCTGACCACGACCGCAGCGCTCACCGGAGCGTCCCTGCTCGGCGGCACCGCGCACGCGACCGAAACCCGGCACGCCGCGTGGCCCGCGCAGTTCCCCCTGCCCGACGGCTTCCAGCCCGAGGGCATCACCATCGGCTCCGAGCCGTACGCCTGGTTCGGCTCGCTCGCGAACGGCGACATCTACCGGGCGAGCCTGGCCACCGGCCGCGGCGGGATCGTTGCGAAGGGCACCGGCCGCCCGACGGTGGGCCTGAAGATCGACCGGCACGGCCGCAGACTCTTCCTCGCCGGCGGTGACAGCGCCGAGATCCGGACCGTCGACGTCCGCTCCGGTGAGACCGAGCAGGTGTACGCCACCGGCGGCACCTTCGTGAACGACGTGGTCCTCACCCCGGGCGCCGCCTGGTTCACCGACTCCTTCAAGCCGGTGCTCTACAAGCTGGCCAAGGGCGCGGTGACGACCGTACCCCTGACCGGGGACTGGCAGCAGGGGCCCGACTTCACGGCCAACGGCATCGAGCGCACCCCCGACGGCCGAGCCCTGCTCGTGGTCAACGGCTTCGCGAACGGCGGCGGCCTCATGCGGGTCGACCCGCGCACCGGCACCGCCCGGGCCGTCGACCTCGGCACGGCGAAGCTCCCCAACGGCGACGGCCTGTTGCTGCTCGGCCGGACCCTCTACGCCGTCCAGCAGCAGCAGAACGCGATCGACGTGTTCCGGCTGAACGACTCCGGCACCCGGGGCACCGCGATCACCCGCATCACCGACCCGCGCTTCCGCATCCCGACGACGGTCGCCGCCTGGGGCAGGCGCCTGTACCTGCCCAACGCGCGGTTCGACGTGGAGCCCACGCCCACCACCGATTACGACGCGGTGGCGGTGAACCGGATCCAGAGCTGAAAGACCGGAGAGGGCGGTGCGTGTGCACCGCCCTCATCCGCTCAGTCCTCCGGCGACGAGTCCTCGTCGTCCGTCTCCGGTTCCCGGTCGGGTGCCCGTTCCGGTTCCGTCTCCGCCTCCGGCTTCGGCGGCTTGGGAGGCTTCGTACGGCCGCCGGGGCTGTCCCGCAGATAGGTTGAACTGTCGCTGCCGTCCGCGGTCGCGTGTCCGCCCGGCTGACCCGGCTGGCCGCCGTCCCGGCGCCGCAGATACCGCTCGAACTCCCGGGCGATCGCCTCGCCCGAGGCCTCCGGCAGCTCCGCGGTGTCCCGGGCCTCCTCCAGCGTCTGGACGTACTCGGCGACCTCGCTGTCCTCGGCGGCCAGTTGGTCCACGCCCACCTGCCAGGCGCGCGCGTCCTCCGCAAGCTCGCCCAGCGGGATCCGTACGTCGATCAGGTCCTCCAGCCGGTTCAGGAGGGCCAGCGTCGCCTTCGGGTTCGGCGGCTGCGACACATAGTGCGGAACGGCCGCCCACAGTGACACCGCGGGCACGCCCGCGTGGGCGCAGGCCTCCTGGAGGATGCCGACGATCCCCGTGGGACCCTCGTACTTGGTCTCCTCCAGGTCCATCCGCTGGGCCAGGTCCGCATCGGACGTGGTCCCGCTGATCGGAACCGGACGGGTGTGCGGGGTGTCACCGAGCAGCGCGCCGAGGATCACCACCAGCTCCACGCCCAGTTCGTGGGCGAAGCCCAGCAGTTCGTTGCAGAACGAGCGCCACCGCATCGACGGTTCGATACCTCGGACAAGTACGAGATCGCGCGGCTTGTCACCGCCGACGCGGACCACCGACAACCTTGTCGTCGGCCACGTGATCTTTCGCACTCCGCCGTCCAGCCACACCGTCGGGCGGTTCACCTGGAAGTCGTAGTAGTCCTCGGCGTCGAGTGCCGCGAACACCTCGCCCTTCCACTCCCTGTCCAGATGCGCGACCGCGGTGGAGGCGGCGTCGCCGGCGTCGTTCCAGCCCTCGAACGCGGCCACCATGACCGGGTCGATCAGCTCGGGAACCCCCTCGAGCTCGATCACCCAGCGCCTCCTTCCGACGTGCCCTCGCTTAACGCACCAACCTTACGGCGTCCGGCGGGGGCGCTCGCAGCCCCCTTGCACGGGGGAGTGAACGATCACTGCCCCGTTCGCCACCCGGGAACACCCCCTGTTCCGGTGCCGCTCGGAGGCTTCACACAGGCTTCTCACAGCGTGGAGCGCAACCACTGCTCCACGCTCGCGATGTGGACCGTCGCCCAGGAGCGGGCCGCCTCGGCGTCCCGGTCCCGCAGGGCCGCCAGGATCGCGCGGTGTTCGTGCAGGGTGCGGCTGACCGCGTCCTCCTGGGTCAGTCCGCGCCAGATCCGGGCCCGGGTGGTGGGACCCGACAGGCCGTCGAGGAGGGAGCAGAGCACGGAGTTGCCGGAGCTCTGCACGATCCCGCGGTGGAAGTCGAGATCGCAGGCGACCAGTTCCTCCACCGACGGGCTGCCGCCGAGCTTTTCCAACTGGGCGCTCAACGCGTCCAGTTGCTGCTCGCTGATCCGGGAGGCGGCCATCGCGGTGGCGGCCGGCTCCAGGATGCGGCGCACCGCCAGGAACTCCAGGACCGTGTCGTCGCGGTGGAAGTCCACGACGAAGCTCATCGCCTCCAGCAGGAGTTGCGGGTCCAGGCTGGTCACGTACGTGCCGTCGCCCTGTCGTACGTCCAGGATGCGGATCAGAGACAGCGCCCGCACGGCCTCGCGCAGCGAGTTGCGGGACAGCCCCAGTTCGGAGGCGAGTTCGCTCTCCTTGGGGAGCCGGTCGCCGGGGCGCAGGGCGCCGGAGACGATCATTCCCTTGATCTTCTCGATCGCCTCGTCGGTGACAGCCATGTCCGGCCTCCTTCTCGCCCTGCGGTGGGCTGAGACGTCGGATGTCTCAGGTCATTATGGACGCTGCTCAGCGTCCTGCCGTCTCGGGTATACGTTCGAATATCTCGCACTGTGGTATGTGCGGCTCATGTACGGTGAGCGAGACCCACCAGAACATCAGGAGTGCCCCGAAATGCCCCAGGAACTGCGCGCTGTCGAGTGGACGGGATCCGGTCTCGCGCTGATAGACCAGACGTTGCTCCCGCACCGCACCGAGACGGTGGTCGTCCGCGATGTGGACACGCTGGTCGGCGCGATCCAGCGCCTCGTCGTGCGCGGCGCTCCGGCCATCGGGGCGGCCGGAGCCTACGGCGTCGCGATCGCGCTGCTCCAGGGCGAGCGGGAGGACTGGAAGCAGGGACGGCTCCGCGAGGCCGTCGGCCGCATCCGGCAGGCCCGTCCCACGGCCGTCAACCTCATGGTCTGCGTCGACCGGGTCGCCGCCCGCCTGCCCGAGGGCCTCGACGCGGTCCTCGAGGAGGCTGCCGCGGTCCAGCGTGAGGACGTCGAGGGCAACCGGGCGATGGGCGCCTTCGGCGCCGACTGGCTGCTGGAGAAGGTGAGCCCGGGCCGCCCCTTGCGGATCCTCACGCACTGCAACACGGGCGCGCTGGCCACGGCCGGGTGGGGTACGGCCCTCGGTGTCATCCGCGAACTCCACGCGCGCGGCCGCCTGGAGGTCGTCTACGCCGACGAGACGCGCCCCCTGCTGCAGGGATCCCGGCTGACCGCCTGGGAGTTGGTCCAGGAGGGCATCCCGCACTATGTCCAGGCGGACGGGGCCGCCGCCGGCACCATCCTGCGCGGCGAGGTCGACGCGGCGATCGTCGGAGCCGACCGCATCGCGGCGAACGGGGACACGGCGAACAAGGTGGGCACCGTCGGCGTCGCCCTCGCCTGCGCCGACGCGGGCATCCCCTTCCTGGTGGCGGCACCGACCACGACGGTCGACCTCGCCACGAAGACGGGTGACGACATCCACATCGAACTCCGCGACGAGGCCGAGGTGCTGGAGTGGGCCGGGGTACGGACCGCTCCGGCAAGCTCGCGGGGCCACAATCCGGCGTTCGACGTGACCCCGGGACGACTGGTGACGGGCCTGGTGACCGAGCGGGGCGTGCTGGAGGTCTCGGCGGGCGAACTCCCCGGCGACCGGCTGCAGTAGACGCTCGGACACGAGAGGGGGACCCTCGCCCCTGGCATTCCCCGCCCCGGGCATCCCCTGTCGCCGTCTCAGCGGCCCGCGAGCTCCAACTCCAGCAGCCACTCGACCACTTCGGTGTGATGCCGGGCCTGGCGCGGATCGGCGCCCCACACGTACAGCCCGTGCCCGGCCACGACCACCGCCGGCATCCGCGGGTTCCGCGCCTCCTCCAGGCGGTCCCCGAGCACCTTCATGTCCTGGCTGTTGGCGATGACCGGCAGGGTCACCTCGACGTCGTGCGCGGGCTGCCCGACACCCTTCAGCATCTCCAGATCGCTGAAGACGATCCCGCCCGGCTTCCGCTTCCCCATGGCCACCGAGGCGACGGTGTGCACGTGGACCACGGCACCGGCCCCGGTGAGCGCCGCCACGCGCGCGTGCAGCTCGGCCTCCGCGGACGGCTTCCCGCCCTGTACGGCCGCCCCCTGTCCGTCCACCAGCACCACGTCCGCGGGCGTCAGTTCGCCCTTGTCGTGGCCGCTGGCGGTGACGGCGAGCCGCAGCGGCTCCCGCGAGAGCACCACGGACAGGTTGCCGGAGGTCCCCCGCATCCAGCCGAAGGAGGCGAAACGGGCGGACTCGGCGGCGAGCACGGCCCCCGCCTCTTCCAGGTCGAGTGCGCTGATGTCGGCGGTCATGTGGTGCTCCTGGAGACGGTGATCTCGTCGAACGTCCCCGCCTGCGCGTGGTCGCCGACGCCTTGCTCGAAGTAGGGCTCCCCGGGCCGCCGGATCCCGACGGTGTGCCAGCCCGCGGCACGGGCGGCGTCCAGTTCGCCGGGCCGGTCGGAGAGGAACAGCAGACGGTCCGGCGCGATGCCGGCCGCCGAGGCGATCCGGTGATACGACTCCGCCTCCTGCTTGGGCCCGGCGTTCTCGGTGTCGTAGAGCCCGGAGAGCAGCGAAGTGAGGTCGCCCTGCGGGCTGTTGGTGAACCACGCCCGCTGCGCGGCGACCGACCCGGACGAGTACACGTAGAGCCGTACGCCCGCCGAGTGCCAGGCGCGCAACTCCGGTACGACGTCGTCGTAGAAGTGCGAGACGAGGTCGCCCCGGGCGAAGCCCTCGGACCAGATGACGCCCTGGAGGGTCTTCAGCGGGGTCGCCTTGCGGTCCTCGTCGAGCCAGGTGTGCAGGGCCTTCTCGACGCGTGCGGCGTCGGCGTCCGGTTCGCCGATCTCCGCGCGCACCTGGGCCACCGCCCGCGCCACCTCCGGGTCCCCGGACCGCTCGGTCAGCAGCGCGGCGAACCGTGAGCGCGAGTACGGGTACAGCACGTCGACGACGAACCCCGTGGCGCTCGTGGTGCCCTCGATGTCGAGCACCACGGCGTCGACGTCGTAGTGCGACGTCATGCGGCGGCCCGGTCGGCCTCGTAGCCCGCCGCGATGGTGTCGTAGTCCGGGAAGCGGGCGGCGATCGTGGAGCCGGTGAAGGTGCCGATCCAGCCGTCCTCCTCGTGGAAGAAGCGGATCGCGGTGAAGGACGGGTTGGTCCCCATGTCGAACCAGTGGGTGGTGCCCCTGGGCACGCCGAGCAGGTCGCCCTTCTCGCAGAAGACCGCGTGCACCTCGCCGTTCACGTGCAGGTAGAAGATCCCGGAGCCGGAGACGAAGAAGCGGACCTCGTCATCGTCGTCGTGGGTGTGCTCCTGCAGGAACTTCTCGCGGGCCGCCTTGGCCTTCGCCGGGAACTCCGGGTCGTCGCTGGGGTGCAGACCGAGGACGTCGACCGTCGTGAAGCCCTCCTCGGCGTTCAGCTTGTCGATCTCGGGGCCGTAGGCGGCGAACACGGTCTCGCTGTCGGCGTCGAACGGGACGTCCTCGCGCACCGGCCACTGCTCGTAGCGCACCCCGAGCGGCTTGAGGGCCTCGGCGATCTCGGCGGGGTCCGAGGTGCGGCGGACCAGGGTCTCGGGGCCGGACTCGGACCAGGTGGTCAGCAGCGTCATGGGGACAACTCCAGGGCTCTGGAAGGAAAGTCCGGATACCGGGACAGGCACCGGACGGGCGGGGGAGGAAAGGGGGCGGCGAAGGGTGACCGGCAGCGGTCGGTCAGCCGCGACACAGCGCGCTGCAACAGCGGCGCATGCAGGGCATGTGCATCGCTTTCGCGCCAGGTGTCGTCATGGGGGCCTCACTGTGCCGGGTCGGGTGCCGGTCCTGTGATGGTAACTCCGGCCGTGACCAGGGCCGGGTGTGACGTAGTCGTTGTCTCACTTGATGAGAAAGCGGTTCCATATCTTTGACGTCTGGCTGAAAACGTTCCCATGATCTGCGTATGAAGACGCTGCTGCTCGTGCGGCGGCTGTACGTGGACTTGCTCCGGTCGACCACAGCCAGCTGTCGCTGACCCCTTCCGGAGCCCCGGCCTGCCTGCCCCCCTTCCGTGCGGTGGCGCATTCCTTTCTTCCTGCTCCGGGCCAAGCACCCCCTTCATCCCTTCGCGCCACCCCGTACCTGGAGCCCCTCATGTCCCGTATCCGTCTTCCCCTCGCCGCGCTCTCCCTCGCGTCCGTCTCCGCCCTCGTGCTCTCGGGCTGCTCGCAGTCCACGGACGCGTCCAAGAACACCGGCGACGCCGCCGCCTCCGCCTCGGCCGCCACCGGCAAGAAGCCCGCCCCCTTCAGCGCGGGCGCGGTCAAGGTGGCCCTGGTCCGGCAGAGCGGCGCCGGCGACTACTTCGAGCAGTGGGGCAACGGCGCCAAGGCCCAGGCCAAGGCCCTCGGTATCGACCTGACGGTCTACGACGCCCAGGCCGATAATGCCAAGCAGGCCACCGACCTCTCCTCCGCGATCAACTCCGGCGCCAAGGCGATCATCATCGATCACGGCTTCCCGGCGACGATCCAGCCGGAGATCGACAAGGCGGTGAAGAAGGGCATCAAGGTCGTGGTCTACGACGTGGAGACCTCCACGAAGGGAGTGGTCAGCACCGAGCAGGACGACGCCAGCATGGCCCAGGCCGTCCTCGACGTGATGGCCAAGGATCTCGGCAAGAACGCCGAGGTCGGCTACGTCAACGTCGCCGGCTACGCGGCCCTCGACAAGCGGAACACCGTCTGGGCGAAGGAGGTCGCCGCCCAGGGCTGGAAGCAGCAGTTCAAGGTCGGCAAGGTCACCGACTCCACGGCCACCGACAACGTCCCCCTGGTCTCCGCCGCGCTCACCCAGCACGCGGGGGTGAGCGGCGTCTTCGCCCCCTATGACGAACTCGCCAAGGGCACCGTCCTCGCCGTCCAGAACAAGAAGCTCCAGGACAAGGTGAAGGTCTTCGGCGCGGACGTCTCCAACGCCGACATCCAGCAGATGACCGCCGCCGACAGCCCGTGGGTGGCCACGGCCGGCACCGACCCGTCCGCCGTCGGCGCGGCCGTCGTCCGTACGACCGCCCTGGAGCTGGCCGGTCAGCTGAACAAGACCTCGGTGGAGTTCCCGGCCGTCGCCATCACCCAGGACTTCCTGCGCGCGAAGAAGATCGAGAACATGGACCAGCTGCGTCAGGCGCTGCCCGCACTGAACCTGTCGCAGGTGTCGACCGCGGACTGGATCGCGAATGTCGCCCACTGAGACGCCTGCGGTCGGTCTCACCGACGTCAGCATGGCCTTCGGCGGCAAGACCGTGCTCGCCTCGGTCACCCTCGACATCGCCCCGGGCAGCGTGGTCGCGCTGCTCGGCGCGAACGGGGCCGGCAAGTCCACGCTGATCAAGATCCTGTCGGGCGTGCACACCGACCACGGGGGAGAGGTGCGGGTCGCCGGGGAGCCCGCCGCTCTCCAGTCCCCGCTCGCCGCCCGCCAGTTGGGCGTCCAGACCGTGCACCAGCGCATCGGCGAGGGCATCGTGCCGGGGCTCTCGGTCGCGGAGAACCTGGTCTTCGAGGAGCTGGCGCAGGCACGCGGCAACCCGTTCCTGAACGGGCGCCGGGTACTGGCGCGCGCCCGGGAGATCCAGGCCGGCCTCGATCTCGGCTGGAGTGATGCCCTGCTCCGGCGGGATGTCATCGAACTCGGCATCTCCGACCGCCAGTTGCTGATCCTCGCCCGCGCCCTGGCCACCCGCCCCCGGCTGCTCATCCTCGACGAACCGACCTCGGCCCTGTCCGCCGCCGAGGCCGAACGCCTCTTCGCGCTCGTCGAGAGGATGCGCGACGACGGCATCGCGGTCCTCTACGTCTCCCACCGCCTCGGCGAGATCGACGCGCTCGCCGACCGCCTGGTCGTCCTGCGAGACGGCCGTCTCACCGAGGACCAGGCCAAGCCCTTCGACTGGGACGCGGCCCTGCGCGCGATGCTGCAACAACGGCCGGCCCGGCAGGCGCGGGAGGCGACCACGGCACGACCGGTCCGGGAAGGCGCCGAAGGCGAGGTCGCCCTCTCGCTGCGGGGCGTGCGGCTCTTCGAGGGCCGCGATCCCCTCGACCTCGACCTGCGCACCGGCGAAGTCACCGGCATCGTGGGCCTGTTGGGTGCCGGCAAGACCGAGCTGGCCCGCGGCCTGTTCGGCGCCGAGCCCTTCACCACCGGTTCCGTCGCACTGGACGGCAGGCCGTACCGGCCCAAGCGGCCCTCCGACGCGATCCGGGCCGGCGTCCACCTGGTCCCGGAGGACCGGCATGCCGACGCGCTCGTCCCCGGCTGGTCGCTGGCCCGGAACGTCTCGCTGCCGTTCCTGAGATCGCTGTCCCGGACGGGACTGATGAACACGGCCAAGGAGGACGCCCTCGGCCGCGACACCATCGAGAACCTCGGTGTCGTCGCCCGCGACGAACACAGCACCGTGGAGGAGCTGTCCGGCGGCAACCAGCAGAAGGTCGTCGTCGGCCGCTGGCTCGCCGAGACACCCCGCGTCCTCATTCTGGACGAGCCGTTCCGAGGCGTGGACATCGGCGCCCGCCGTGACATCGGCCGCCGCGCCCGGTCCCTCGCCGCCGAGGGCGCCGCCGTGCTCGTCCTGTCCGCCGACGTCGACGAAATCCTGGAGATCGCCGACCGGGTCGTCGTGCTCGCCGCCGGTGAGATCCACCTCGACGCCTACGGCGAGGACGCGGAACGCGACCGTGTCATCCAGACCATCTCGGCGTCCGTGTGACCCCGGCTCCCTGAGGAACTACGCCATGACCACCACCCAGAGCACGGAAGTCCCCACGAAGGCGGCGCTCCCGCCCGCCACCAGCACCGCCGTACGGGTCCAGAACGCCGTCATCAAGTACGGCTTCATCTTCGTCACGGTCGCGCTGTTCCTGTACTTCGCGCTGAGCGAGGGCTCCTTCCGCGAGTCGGCGACCCTCCTCGACACCCTCCGCTACGTCTCCGTCGCCGCGATCCTCGGCCTCGGCGTCACCCTCACCATGGCCGTCGGCGGGATGGACATGTCCGTCGGCGCGGTCGCGGGCCTCGGCGTCTCGGTCGCCGCCCAGACGATGGTCGTCTTCAACCAGGTCGGCACGGTCGCGATCATCGCGGTGCTCGCGGCGGGCGCCCTCGCGGGCCTGCTCAACGCGCTGCTGATCGTCGTACTGAAGATCCCCGACATGCTCGCCACCCTCGGCACCATGTTCGTGATCCAGGGCAGCAAGCTCATCCTGGTCGACGGGCAGTCCATCACCCCCGGCATGACGATGGACGACGGCTCGACCGCGCCCGGCAGGTTCACCGCGGGCTTCCTGAAGATCGACCGCGGGACGGTCCTCGGCATCCCGATCTCGGTGCTCGTCTTCGGCGGCCTGACCATCGCCGCCTGGGTCTTCCTCGCCCGCACCCGCTGGGGCCGGGTGCTCTACGCGATCGGCGCCAACCCCGAGGCCTCCCGCCTGGCCGGCATCCGGGTGGGCGCGTACCGGGCCCTCGCCTACGTCCTCTCCGGCGTCCTCGCCTCGATCGGCGGGTTGATCCTGGCGTCGCGCATCGGCCAGGGCGATGTCTCCGCCGGTACCTCGCAGCTTCTGGAGGCGGTGGCCGTGGCGCTGGTCGGCACGTCCGTCCTCGGCCGGGGCCGCCCCAACGTCTGGGGCACGGCCCTCGGCGCGGTGCTCATCGGCATCATCACCACCGGCCTGACCATCAAGGGACTGCCCTACTACACCCAGGACGTGGTCGAGGGCGCGGTCCTCATCCTCGCCCTGGTCTTCAGCTTCACCTTGTCCAAGCGCCGCACCGCATAGGGGAGTTCACGATGGGTTACCGCATCCTGGAGACCGGCGACATCCCGGCGTACCTGCGTGAGCGCGGCCACTGGGAGGACCTGGACGACATCGCCGTACGGGAGGTCTCCGACGGCAACGTCAACCGGGTCTTCCTCGCCTCCGACGCCGCCGGGACCCGCAGCGTAGCCCTCAAGCAGGCGCTGCCCTGGGTGCGGGTCGCGGGTCCCTCCTGGCCGCTGAGCCCCGACCGGGCGAACGCCGAGGCCCGCGCCTACGAGCAGCTCGCCAAGGTCGCCCCCGACGAGATCCCGGCGATCCACGGCTACGACCCCGAGAACTACGCCCTCGTCATGGAGGACCTCTCCGACCTGGAGGTCCTGCGCACGGTCCTCAACGCGGGCGCCTCCTACGGCCCCCACACCTCGTCGCAGATCGGCCGCCTGGTGGCCCGACTCGCCTTCTCCACCAGCGACTTCGGCATGCCGTCCGCCGAGCGCAAGGCGCTGATCGCGGCCTCGGTCAACCCGGAGCTCTGCAAGATCACCGAGGACGTGGTCCTCTCCGAGCCGTACATCGAGCACGAGCACAACCACTGGCACGAGGGAGTGGCCGACCTGGCGGCGCAGTTCCGCGCCGACGTGCGGCTGCGCACCGAGGTCGCCGACCTCCGCCACGTCTTCATGACCAGCGCCCAGTCCCTTCTCCACGGCGACCTCCACTCGGGCAGCGTCATGGTCGGCACCCGCGAAGGCGCCCCGGTCGTCCGCGTTTTCGACCCCGAGTTCTCCTTCGTGGGCCCGATCGGCTTCGACCTCGGCCTGTACTGGGCCAACGCCCTGGTCTCGGAGGAACGAGCGCGCACCTTGGGCCGCTTGACGGACCACGCCGACCAACTCCGCCTGTCCTGGGAGGCGTTCGAGTCGGAGTTCCGTGCCCTGTGGCCCACGAGGGTCGACACCTTCTTCGACGACGCCTACCTGGACCGCTTCCTGCGCAAGGTCTGGACGGAATCCCTGGGCTTCGCGGGCACGGAGATCATCCGCAGAATCATCGGCTACGCCCACCTGACGGACCTGACCACACTCGAGGACCCGGTGGAGGCATCCCGCAGGGCCTTGCTGATCGGCCGTGAACTGATCGTGCGCCGCGCGGAGTTGGCGACGCCGGACGACGTCAGGGCAGTAGTCGCGACGGACAGATGACGATGGTGCTGACCGTCCCGTTGCCCCACAGGGTGGTGTTCATCAGCAGCCGGCCGTCGAGGCTCATCACGGTGAACTCCGGGACGAACCTTCGGCCCATGTAGAACCGCATCCACAGGGGCAGCGGACCGTCGTCACCACCGCCCAGTTCCCACTCGTCGAGAAGCCGCACGCGGGCCCACGCCCACTCGCTGTCGACGTCCTCGGGGTCCGAGTAGTCGACGCCGAGCAGGAACTCGCGACCGTCGTCGAGGAGTCCGTACTCGACGGCCATGTCATGCCAGCCGGCCCGCACCTTGGCCGGCAGATCCGGATCGTCGATGTCCACCGGCGCAGAGTCGATCCGTCCGTGCTCGCGCAGACAGCTCGCCGCTCCCCGGTCGGGCGGCGTCGGGACGGGCGGGACCTCGTCGTCGGCCAGGCGGCGCAGGAAGCGGAAGCCCCCGGGGGCGAGCAGGGCGGCCATCTCGGCGTCGGTGATCGTCACAGCCGTACCGTAGACAGGGCACGGACCCGCGTGCCCGCCCTTTTCCCGGCACGCGACCGGGGCGGCCCCTCGGTGAGGAGCCGCCCCGGTCCTGGCGTACGGGCTACTTCTTGTCGAGCAGGTCCTGGACCTTCGCGCGGACCTCGTCCGTGGCCAGGCCCCGGATCGTCAGCGTCGTCCGGCGGCGCAGCACGTCGTCCGGCGTCTCGGCCCACTCGTGGTCCCGGGCGTACACGACCTGCGCCCAGATCTCCGGGGCGTCGGGGTGGACCCGCTCGCCCAGCTCCGGGTTCTCGTTGGCCAGGCGCGCGATGTCGAAGGCGAGCGAGCCGTAGTGGGTCGCCAGGTGCTTCGCCGTGTCGGCGGCCATGCGCGGACCCGGTGCCGGGTTGTCCACCAGCAGGCGGTGTGCGACCGCGCGCGGGTTGGCGACACCGGGAAGCGGGAGCCTCTTCGGCAGGGCGGAGATCGGCTCGAAGTCGTCACCGAGCGGGGCGCCCGGCAGCGCCTCCAGCTTCTGCATGACCGTACGGCCGATGTGCCGGAAGGTCGTCCACTTGCCGCCCGCGACCGACAGCATGCCGCCACGGCCCTCCGTCACCACGGTCTCGCGCTTGGCCTTGGCCGTGTCACCGGGACCGCCCGGCAGCACCCGCAGACCCGCGAAGGAGTACGTGATCAGGTCCCTGGAGAGCTGCTGGTCACGGACGGAGAACGCGGCCTCGTCGAGTATCTGGGCCGTGTCCTTCTCCGTGACCGCGACGTCCGCCGGGTCGCCCTCGAATTCCTCGTCCGTGGTGCCGAGCAGGAGCATGTCCTCCCAGGGCAGCGCGAAGGTGATCCGGTACTTGTCGATCGGGGTGGCCAGCGCGGCCTTCCACGGCGAGGTCCGCTTCAGGACGAGGTGGGCGCCCTTGGACAGGCGGATGGACGGCGCCGCGTTCGGGTCCTCCATCTTGCGCAGGTGGTCGACCCACGGCCCGGTCGCGTTCAGCACGAGCCGGGCGTTCACGCCGAACTCGTCGCCGGACTGCCGGTCGCGCAGGTCCGCGCCGGTCACCCGGCCCCTGGTGAACCGGAGCCCGGTCACCTCGGCGTGGTTCAGCACGACCGCGCCCGCCTCGACGGCCGCGCGGACCGTCATCAGCGCCATGCGCGCGTCGTTCATCTGGTCGTCGCCGTACACGGCCACGGCCTTGAGGTTCTCGGTCCGCAGCTCGGGCACGTCCTGCGCCGCCCTGGAGGGGGACAGGAGGTGTCCGACGCCGTCACCGAACGCCGAGAGCGCGGAGTAGGCGAAGACGCCCGCCCCGAGCTTCGCGGCGCCGTGCGGCCCGCCCTTGTACACGGGGAGGTAGAAGGTGAGCGGGTTCGCCAGGTGGGGGGCCACCTGGCGGGAGACCGCACGGCGCTCGAAGTGGTTCTCCGCCACCAGCCTCACCGCGCCGGTCTGCAGATAGCGCAGACCGCCGTGGAGCAGCTTGGAGGAGGCGGAGGAGGTGGCGCCGGCGAAGTCGCCGGCGTCGACCAGTGCCACCCTGAGGCCGGACTGCGCGGCGTGCCAGGCGGTGGAGATGCCCAGGATGCCGCCGCCGATCACGAGGAGGTCGTACGACGCCTTGGAGAGCTGCTCCCGGGTCTCGGCGCGGCTCGGGTGGGAGCCGGAGGCCGGGTGCGTACCGAGGGCAGGCACGGACTGCAGGGTGGACTGACTGGTCATGTGGGGTTCTTACTCCTCGTCAGAGCTGTTGAGGGTGGTGCTCAGCTCTCGTCGTCCTCGAGCCAGCCCATGGTCCGCTCGACGGCCTTGAGCCAGCTCTTGTACTCACGGTCGCGCTTCTCCGCGGCCATGTTGGGGGTCCACTCGGCGGCCCGGCGCCAGTTGGCGCGCAGGTCGTCGGTGCTGGTCCAGAAGCCGACGGCGAGACCGGCGGCGTAGGCGGCACCGAGGCAGGTGGTCTCGGCGACCATCGGACGCACCACGGGGGCGTCGAGGAAGTCCGAGAGCGTCTGCATCAGCAGGTTGTTGGAGGTCATGCCGCCGTCGACCTTGAGGGCCGCGAGTTCGACGCCGGAGTCCTTGGTCATGGCGTCGCTGATCTCACGGGTCTGCCAGGCGGTGGCCTCCAGGACGGCGCGCGCGATGTGCGCCTTGGTGACGTACCGGGTGAGGCCGGCGATCACACCGCGGGCGTCCGGGCGCCAGTAGGGGGCGAAGAGTCCGGAGAAGGCGGGCACGAAGTACGCGCCGCCGTTGTCCTCGACCGAGAGCGCGAGCGTCTCGATCTCGGCGGCGGTGGAGATCAGGCCCATCTGGTCGCGCATCCACTGCACCAGCGAACCGGTGACGGCGATCGAGCCCTCCAGGGCGTAGACCGGCGCCTCGTCGCCGATGCGGTAGCCGACGGTCGTCAGCAGCCCCGAGTACGAGTTGATGATCTTGTCACCGGTGTTCATCAGCATGAACGTGCCGGTGCCGTACGTCGACTTGGCCTCGCCCTCGGCGAAACAGGTCTGGCCGAACAGGGCCGCCTGCTGGTCGCCGAGCGCCGAGGCGACCGGGATGCCGCCGAGCAGGTCGCCCAGCTTGCCGCCGCTGACCTCGCCGTAGACCTCGGCGGAGGAGCGGATCTCCGGGAGCATCGACAGCGGCACGCCGATGGACTCGGCGATCTTCTCGTCCCACTCCAGCGTGCGGAGGTTCATCAGCATGGTGCGGGAGGCGTTGGTGACGTCGGTGTAGTGCTTGCCGCCGTCGACACCACCGGTCAGGTTCCAGATGACCCAGCTGTCCATGGTGCCGAAGAGGATGTCGCCGCGCTCGGCGCGCTCGCGCAGGCCCTCGACGTTGTCGAGCAGCCAGCGGGCCTTCGGGCCGGCGAAGTAGGAGGCGAGCGGCAGGCCCGTCTCGCGGCGGAAGCGGTCCTGGCCGACGTTGCGACCGAGCTCCCGGCACAGCGCGTCGGTGCGGGTGTCCTGCCAGACGATGGCGTTGTGGACGGGCTCACCGGTGTTCTTGTCCCACAGCAGCGTGGTCTCGCGCTGGTTGGTGATGCCGATGGCCTTGATGTCGTCGCGGGTGATGCCGGCCTTCTGGACGGCTCCGGCGACGACTTCCTGGACGTTGGTCCAGATCTCGGTGGCGTTGTGCTCGACCCAGCCCGGCTTCGGGAAGATCTGCTCGTGCTCCTTCTGGTCGACGGAGACGATACGTCCGTCCCGGTCGAAGACGATGCAGCGGCTGGAGGTGGTGCCCTGGTCGATGGCGGCGATGAAGGGGCCGGCGGTGTGGGCGTCGGTCACTGTGTGCTCCTGGGGTTCCGTGAGTGAGGGACGGTCTACGACTGCTCTACGACTGCTTTGCTGTACGACCGCTTGAGATGTTCTAAGCGAAAGCGATGTTGTAGATGCCTGCGGCGATCGCCGCGCCGATCAGCGGACCGGCGATCGGGACCCAGGCGTAGGCCCAGTCGGAGCCACCCTTGTTGGGCAGGGGCAGGAGGGCGTGCACGATGCGCGGACCGAGGTCACGGGCCGGGTTGATCGCGTAGCCGGTCGGGCCACCGAGGGACAGACCGATCGAGACCACCACGAACGCGGTGATCAGGGCGCCCAGGGTGCCCAGGCCCTTGCCGTCGCCGTTGAGACCCTGCGTCAGGACGGCCAGCACGAGCACGATCGTGCCGATGACCTCCGTGGCGACGTTCTGCCAGGCGACCCGGACCTCGGGGCCGGTGGAGAAGATGCCGAGCACCGGGCCCGCGCCCTTCTCCTGTGCCTCGACGGCCTTGGCGGTCGTGGCCTGCGCGCCCGGAGCGCCGACGATCTCCTTGTCGGTCAGGTGCGCGTGGAACTGGCCGTAGTAGGCCACCCAGACCAGCGCCGCACCGATCATGGCGCCGAGCAGCTGCCCGCCCCAGTAGATCGGGACGTCGCTCCAGGAGATGCCGTCCTTCTTGAGCGCGAGCGCCAGGGTCACGGCCGGGTTGAGGTGGGCGCCCGAGAGCGGCGCCGAGGTGTAGACAGCCGTCAGAACGGCGAAACCCCACCCGAAGGTGATGGCGAGCCAGCCGGCGTTGCGGGCCTTGGAGGCCTTCAGCGTGACGGCGGCGCACACGCCACCGCCGAGCAGGATGAGTATGGCGGTACCGATGGTCTCGCCGATGAAGATGTCGGAGCTGGACACCCGCGACTCCTTTGTCCTTCGTCCAGGGGACCGAACCCCGGGTCCCTCCGGAGGTTCGAGCTGCTCTCGGGGTGAGAGCGATGCCGGCCCTTGGCGTTGTCACACTCTAGCGCGTATTGCCGGTAGGTGTTCGACAATGCCGACCGATGGACGGGAGTCTTGCTCCGGGGTTACGCGCACGTCAAGAGTTCTGTTGTCGAAAACACGATCGTTATTGACGGCCGTGAGTCAACGATCTTGTTCCGCCGATTTATGCCGTTGTGTCTGGGTACGACGAAGGGCCGGCACGTCACCGACGTACCAGCCCTGACCTGCGGTCCTCAGAACCGCCCGGCGCCCAGGTCCCGCGAGACCGCGCGGGCGCAGTCCCGCACCGCCGCGATCAGCTCGGGGCGCAGCGCGCCGTCCTCGTCGGGCCGGCACAGCCGCTCCACGGCGCCCGTGATGCCGACCGCGCCGACCGGCATCCGCCGCCGGTCGTGGATGGGCGCCGCGATGGACGCCACGCCCTCCCAGGTCTCCTCGACGTCCGCCGCGTACCCACGCGCGCGTGTGACGTCCAGGAGCTGCTCGAAGTCCTCCAGGTCGCACACGGTCCGTTCGGTGAACGCCTTGCGGTCGCTCTCCAGCGCCTCGCTGTGCGCGACCGGGTCGTACGCCGAGAGCACCTTGCCGAGCGCCGTGCAGTGCAGGGGCTGCATGGCCCCGATCTCCAGCACCTGCCGGCTGTCGTCGGGCCGGAAGACGTGGTGCACGATCAGCACGCCCTGCTGGTGCAGCACACCCAGATGGACGCTCTCGCCGCTGGAACGGGCCAGGTCGTCGGTCCACACGAGCGCACGCGCGCGCAACTCGTGCACGTCCAGGTAGGTGGTCCCCAGGCGCAGCAGCTCGGCGCCCAGCTGGTACCGCCCGGAGGCCTCGTCCTGCTCCACGAACCCCTCCGCCTGGAGGGTGCGCAGGATGCCGTGCGCGGTGCCCTTGGCCAGGTCCAGGGACGAGGCGATGTCCGACAGGCCGAGTCTCCGCTCGCCGCCCGCGAGGAGCCGCAGCATCGCGGCCGCCCGTTCGAGCGACTGGATGTTCCGTGCCATCGCCGTGCTGCCTCCGTCCCCTTCGACTGCCGAGTGTTACGGCGTCGCTGCCGCTGTTCGGCAATGCCGAACACTACCGGTCCATGCCGATCTCCCGCTAATGGTCGGTCGAGATCTGTTGCGTCACTGGTATCCCGCCGGTGACCTGCCCGCCACCTTCGTCCGTCCCGTGGACGTGCCGACCATCCTCGCGACGACCCGGCTACCCTGGCGTGGTGCGCCCGGCGTCGGACGACGCGCGGGCGCCTGAAGCCGACAGCCGTCGCAACTGAGGGAGCCCCTTCATGGCCTCGTCGCCACCGACCCCTTCCGCCGACAGCCGGACCCGTGTGTCCGCGCTCCGCGAGGCGCTCGCCACCAGAGTGGTGGTCGCCGACGGAGCGATGGGCACCATGCTGCAGGCGCAGGACCCCACCCTCGAGGACTTCGAGAACCTCGAAGGCTGCAACGAGATCCTCAACGTGACGCGCCCGGACATCGTCCGTTCCGTCCACGACGCGTACTTCGCGGTGGGCGTCGACTGCGTCGAGACCAACACCTTCGGGTCCAACCACACGGCGGCGTCGGAGTACGACATCGCCGACCGCGTGCACGAACTGTCCGAGGCGGGCGCCCGGATCGCCCGTGAGGCGGCCGACGATCACACCGCCCGCGACGGCCGCCCGCGCTGGGTCCTGGGCTCCGTAGGCCCCGGCACCAAGCTGCCCACCCTCGGCCACATCGACTACGCCACGATCCGCGACGGCTACCAGGCCAACGTCGAGGGACTGCTCGCGGGCGGCGCCGACGCCCTGATCGTCGAGACCACGCAGGACCTCCTCCAGACGAAGGCCTCCGTACTGGGCGCCCGCCGCGCGCTGGAGGCCACCGGCGCGGATGTGCCGCTGGTCGTCTCGATGGCGTTCGAGACCACCGGCACCATGCTGCTCGGCTCCGAGATCGGCGCCGCGCTGACCGCGCTGGAGCCGCTCGGCATCGACATGATCGGCCTGAACTGCTCGACCGGCCCCGCCGAGATGAGCGAGCACCTGCGCTACCTCGCCCGGCACTCCCGCATCCCGCTGCTGTGCATGCCGAACGCGGGCCTGCCGATCCTCACCAAGGACGGCGCGCACTTCCCGCTCGACCCCGAGGGCCTGGCCGACGCCCAGGAGAACTTCGTCCGCGACTACGGCCTCTCCCTGATCGGCGGCTGCTGCGGCACCACCCCCGAGCACCTGCGCCAGGTCGTCGAGCGGGTCCGCGAGCTCACCCCCGCCGAGCGCAACCCGCAGCCCGAGCCCGGCGCCGCCTCCCTGTACCAGACGGTCCCCTTCCGCCAGGACACCTCCTACCTGGCGATCGGTGAGCGCACCAACGCCAACGGCTCGAAGAAGTTCCGCGAGGCCATGCTGGAGGCCCGCTGGGACGACTGTGTGGAGATGGCCCGCGAGCAGATCCGCGAGGGCGCCCACATGCTGGACCTCTGCGTGGACTACGTGGGCCGTGACGGCGTGGCGGACATGAAGGAACTCGCCGGCCGCTTCGCCACCGCCTCCACCCTGCCGATCGTCCTGGACTCCACCGAGGTCCCCGTCATCCAGGCCGGTCTGGAGAAGCTCGGCGGGCGCGCGGTCATCAACTCCGTCAACTACGAGGACGGCGACGGCCCCGAGTCCCGCTTCGCGAAGGTCACCAAGCTTGCCCAGGAGCACGGCGCCGCGCTGATCGCGCTGACCATCGACGAGGAGGGTCAGGCCCGCACCCCGGAGAAGAAGGTCGAGATCGCCGAACGGCTCATCGACGACCTGACCGGCAACTGGGGCATCCACGAGTCGGACATCCTCATCGACACCCTGACCTTCACCATCTGCACCGGTCAGGAGGAGTCCCGCAAGGACGGCGTCGCCACCATCGAGGCGATCCGCGAACTCAAGCGCCGCCACCCGGACGTCCAGACCACGCTGGGCCTGTCCAACATCTCCTTCGGCCTCAACCCGGCCGCCCGCGTCCTGCTCAACTCGGTCTTCCTCGACGAGTGCACCAAGGCGGGCCTGGACTCGGCGATCGTGCACGCGTCGAAGATCCTGCCCATCGCCCGCTTCACCGAGGAGGAGGTCCAGACCGCCCTGGACCTCATCTACGACCGCCGCGCCGAGGGCTACGACCCCCTCCAGAAGCTGATGGCCCTGTTCGAGGGCGCCACCACCAAGTCCCTGAAGGCGGGCCGGGCCGAGGAACTGGCCGCCCTGCCGCTGGACGAGCGCCTCAAGCGCCGCATCATCGACGGCGAGAAGAACGGCCTGGAGGCCGACCTCGACGAGGCCCTGACGGACCGCCCCGCCCTCGACATCGTCAACGACACCCTCCTGGACGGCATGAAGGTCGTCGGCGAACTCTTCGGCTCCGGCCAGATGCAGCTGCCGTTCGTCCTCCAGTCCGCCGAGGTCATGAAGACCGCCGTCGCCTACCTCGAACCGCACATGGAGAAGGTCGAGGGCGACGAGGCCGGCAAGGGCACCATCGTGCTCGCCACCGTCCGCGGCGACGTCCACGACATCGGCAAGAACCTCGTCGACATCATCCTGTCCAACAACGGCTACAACGTGGTCAACCTCGGCATCAAGCAGCCCGTCTCCGCGATCCTGGACGCCGCCGCCGAGCACCGCGCCGACGTCATCGGCATGTCCGGCCTCCTGGTCAAGTCCACGGTGATCATGAAGGAGAACCTGGAGGAGCTCAACCAGCGCGGCCTCGCCGCCGACTTCCCGGTCATCCTGGGCGGAGCCGCGCTGACGCGGGCGTACGTCGAACAGGACCTGCACGAGATCTACGAGGGCGAAGTCCGCTACGCCCGCGACGCGTTCGAGGGACTGCGCCTCATGGACGCCCTCATCGGCGTCAAGCGGGGCGTGCCCGGCGCCAAGCTGCCCGAGCTCAAGCAGCGCCGGGTGCGCGCCAGCGCCGTACAGGTGGAGGAGGAGCGGCCCGAAGAGGGGCATGTCCGCTCCGACGTGGCCACCGACAACCCGGTGCCCACCCCGCCGTTCTGGGACACCCGCGTCATCAAGGGCATCCAGCTCAAGGAGTACGCCTCCTGGCTCGACGAGGGCGCCCTCTTCAAGGGCCAGTGGGGGCTCAAGCAGGCCCGCACCGGCGAGGGACCCACGTACGAGGAGCTCGTCGAGACCGAGGGCAGGCCCCGGCTGCGCGGACTGCTGGACCGGCTCCAGACCGAGAACCTCCTCGAAGCCGCCGTCGTCTACGGCTACTTCCCCTGCGTGTCCAAGGACGACGACCTGATCATCCTGGACGAGCAGGGCAACGAGCGCACCCGCTTCACCTTCCCGCGCCAGCGCCGCGGCCGCCGGCTCTGCCTCGCCGACTTCTTCCGCCCCGAGGAGTCGGGGGAGACCGACGTGGTCGGCCTCCAGGTCGTCACCGTCGGCTCCCGGATCGGCGAGCAGACCGCCAAGCTCTTCGAGGCCAACGCCTACCGCGACTACCTCGAACTGCACGGCCTGTCCGTCCAGTTGGCCGAGGCGCTCGCCGAGTACTGGCACGCGCGCGTGCGTTCCGAGCTCGGCTTCGCCGGCGAGGACCCGGCCGACGTCGAGGACATGTTCGCCCTGAAGTACCGGGGCGCCCGCTTCTCCCTCGGCTACGGCGCCTGCCCGAACCTGGAGGACCGCGCCAAGATCGCCGACCTGCTCCGGCCCGAGCGCATCGGCGTCCAGCTGAGCGAGGAGTTCCAGCTCCACCCCGAGCAGTCCACGGACGCGATCGTCATCCACCACCCGGAGGCGAAGTACTTCAACGCCCGCTGAGACGGCCGAGCCCGGCTCGTTCCGGTTCGGCGAGCACACTGATCGGATAAGTCGTACACTGGTCGGTCCACCGCAGGCCGGTTCCCTTCGTGGGAACCGGCCTGCTCGTCCCCCCAAGGAGGTACGTGGATGACCAGTACGGTCCCCGCGCCGATCACCCGTACGGCAGACGGCTCCGCCCTCCAGGCCGTCCTCCTCGACATGGACGGCACCCTGGTGGACACCGAGGGCTTCTGGTGGGACGTCGAGGTGGAGGTCTTCGCCCGCCTCGGCCACACCCTCGACGACTCCTGGCGCCATGTCGTGGTCGGCGGCCCCATGACCCGCAGCGCCGGTTTCCTGATCGAGGCCACCGGCGCCGACATCACCCTCCCCGAGCTCAGCGTCCTGCTCAACCAGGGCTTCGAGGAACGGATCGGCCACGCCCTGCCCCTGATGCCCGGCGCCACCCGCCTGCTGGCCGAGCTGTCCGCGCACCGGATCCCCACCGCCCTGGTCTCCGCCTCGCACCGGCGCATCATCGACCGGGTCCTCGACGCCCTCGGCCACCGGCACTTCGCCCTCACGGTCGCCGGCGACGAGGTGCCGCGCACCAAGCCGCACCCGGACCCGTATCTGTTCGCCGCCGCCGGTCTCGACGCGGACCCCGCCCGATGCGCGGTCGTCGAGGACACCGCGACCGGTGTCGCCGCAGCCGAGGCGGCCGGCTGCCAGGTCGTGGCCGTGCCCTCCGTGGCACCCATCCCCCCGGCCCCCGGACGCACGGTCGTCGGGTCGCTCGAAGACGTCGACCTGACATTTCTGCGGAGCTTGATCGCTCTTCGATGACGGAAATGCCTCGGCTGTTCACCCAGCGTGCAGCGCGGATAGCGGGGTAATTCCCCAGGGCCCTGTCGCAAGAATTCGAAGCGCGCCGGACGGCCGAATTCCGACCTGTCGGCGCCCCCCTTACGGGTGTGAGGTTCTTCACTCGACAGGCTCTCGACAGGTGCCCCGGGCTGTGCCGAACGCCCCGCTTCGAGGGGCGCGGACGCGCCCATGTGTCCCGATTGATGAAACCCTGCACCAATCCTTCCCCCGGCGGGCCTTCGGTGCGTCCACACCCGGTTTCGCTGTGTGATGGAAGCCCAACTCCCGTGACTGCGAACCCTCCTGCAGGTGCGGACTAATCTCCTGGTGAGAACATCGCCCTAACCCCGTGATCGGCCGCACCACCCCTGCATGCCGGGTACACGGACTGAACAGCTGTGGAGAAACTCGAGCATGAACCGCAAGACTTTGGTGCTGCCGGCCGTCATTGGTCTGCTCGCGCCGGTGCTCGCCGCCTGCGGCGGTTCCGACAGCGGCAGCGGCGGGGGCGACGCGATCGGGGTCGGCACCACGGACCGGTTCACCGCGACGAAGGACGCTCCGGCGCCCCTCGACCCGGCCTTCGCCTACGACGTCGGCACCTGGAACGTCCTGCGCCAGACCGTGCAGACCCTGATGATCCAGCCCAAGGGCGACGGCGACCCCGTGCCCGAGGCGGCCCAGTCCTGCGGCTTCAGCGACAGCGGCAACGAACGCTATGTCTGCACCCTGCGCGACGGCCTGAAGTTCGCCAACGGCGACGCCGTCACCGCGGCCGACGTGAAGTACTCCATCGACCGCGCCCGCGCCATCAAGGCCGACTCCGGCGTCTTCGCCCTGCTCTCCACCATCGACACCGTCGAGACCAAGGGCGACCGCGAGGTCATCTTCCACCTCAAGACCGCCGACGCCACCTTCCCGTACAAGCTGTCGACCCCGGTCGCCGGCATCGTCAACCCCGACGACTACGCGAAGAACAAGCTCCGCGACGGCTTCGACGTCGACGGCTCCGGCCCGTACACCATGAAGGCCGACGTCAAGAACAACGTGCTCGTCAACGCCGTGTTCACCAAGAACCCCAACTACAAGGGGGCGTTGACGGTGAACAACGACAAGGTCGAACTGCGCTCCTACGAGGACGCCGACGACATGGGCACCGCCCTCGAAAAGGGCGACATCGACCTCATCACCCGCACCCTGTCGCCCCAGCAGATCCAGAAGATGTCCAACGAGTCCGGCGGGAACGTCGACCTCGTCGAGATGGCCGGCCTGGAGATCCGCTACCTCGCCTTCAACACCAACGCGCCGACCGTGAAGTCCCGTGCCGTGCGCCAGGCGATGGCCCAGCTCATCAACCGCAGCGAACTCGTCTCCAAGGTCTACGGCACCCAGGCCGAGCCGCTGTTCTCGCTGGTCCCGGCCACCATCACCGGCCACTCCAACTCCTTCTTCAACCGGTACGGCGACCCGAGCGTCACCAAGGCCAAGGCCCTGCTGGCCCAGGCCGACATCACCACTCCGGTGAAGCTGACCCTCCACTACACGACCGACCACTACGGGCCGGGCACCAAGGAGGAGTTCGAGGACCTGCAGAGGCAGCTCAACGCCAGCGGGCTCTTCGACGTCACCATCAAGGGCGAACTCTGGGACACCTTCCGCCCGGCCGAGCAGAAGGGCAAGTACGACGTCTACGGCATGGGCTGGTTCCCGGACTTCCCCGACGCGGACAACTACCTCGCCCCCTTCCTCGACAAGGACAACTTCCTCGGCTCGCCCTACAGCAACGGCCAGATCCGCAACACCCTGATCCCGGACTCCCGTCGCGAGGCCGACCGTCTCGCCGCGTCCGGAAGCCTCACCGAGATCCAGGACATCGTCGCCAAGGACGTCCCGGTGCTGCCGCTGTGGCAGGGCAAGCAGTACGTCGCCGCGCGCGACGACGTCACGGGCACCGCCTACGCGCTCAACTCCTCCTCGACGCTGCAGCTGTGGGAACTCGGCAAGGGCGTGAGCGGCTGACCGGCCGTTCGACACAGGCGTGAGCGGCTGACCACCGGCCCACGCCTCCTTCGCCCCGGGTCCAGGCGGACGGGCCCGGGATTCCACAAGAACCGACGACAAGGCACTCGCTCGTGAACAAGCGCATCCAGTGGCAGGTCCTGCCGATCATGGCGGGGCTGGCCTCCGGTCTGCTGACCGGCTGCGGCACGGAGTCGGGGGACTCCGGGTCCGGCGGCTCCTCCGTGGTCATGGGGATGTCCGACGACGTCCTCGCCACCGACCCGGCCTCCGGCTACGACCCCGGCTCCTGGCTGTTGTTCAACAACGTCTTCCAGTCGCTGCTCAGCTTCCCCAAGGGCGGCACGGAACCGGAGCCGGACGCAGCGAAGAGCTGCGAGTTCACCGACACCAGGACCCGGGTGTACGAGTGCACGCTCAAGGACGGCCTCAAGTTCAGCAACGGTGACCCGCTCACCTCCGAGGACGTCAAGTTCTCCTTCGACCGCACTCTGAAGATCAACGACGACGCCGGCCCCGCGATCATGTTCCCGATGCTCGACAAGGTCGAGACCCCGGACGAGAAGACCGTCGTCTTCCGGCTGAACACGCCCGACGCGACCTTCCCCAGCAAGATCGCCTCCGGTGCCGGCTCCATCGTCGACCACACGCAGTACGACGCCGACGGCCTCCGCGAGGACGGCAAGGCGTTCGGCTCCGGCCCCTACCAGCTGGACTCGTTCGACGACGACCAGGCCGTCTTCTCCGTCAACGAGAACTACAAGGGCACCGCCGAGCCCCAGAACTCCGGCGTCACCCTGAAGTTCTTCCACGGCGACCAGGCCGCCCTGAAGACCGCCCTCACCGACGACAAGGTCGACCTCGCCTACCGCGGTCTGAGCGCGGGCGACATCGCCGACATCGAGAAGGCCTCACCCGACTCCGGTGTCGAGGTCGTCGAGGGCACCAGCGCCGAGGTCCAGCACCTCGTCTTCAACATGAACGACCCGGTCACGGGCCGGCTCGGCGTCCGCAAGGCGATGGCCTACCTGCTCGACCGCGAGGCCCTCATCCACGACGTCTACCAGGGCACCGCGACCCCGCTCTACTCGATCATCCCGGCCGGTATCGCGGGCCACAACACGGCCTTCTTCGACACCTACGGCGCCCAGCCCTCCCGGTCCAAGGCCGCCGCCGCCCTCGCCGACGAGGGCATCACCGGCAAGGTGAAGCTGACCCTGTGGTCGACCCCGTCGCGCTACGGCCCGGCCACCGACCAGGAACTCAAGACGATCGCCCGGCAGCTCAACGCCAGCGGCCTGTTCGACGCCGACGTGAAGTCCGTGGCCTACGACCAGTACGAGAAGGACATCGCCGCCGGCAAGTACGGCGTGTACGTCAAGGGCTGGGTACCGGACTACCCGGACGCCGACAACTTCACGGCCCCCTTCTTCGGCAAGGGCAACGTGCTGGAGAACAACTACAACAACAACAAGATCACCGGCTCGCTCATCCCCGAGACCGCCGCCCAGCCCGACCGCGCCGCGACGGACGAACACTTCGGCACGCTCCAGGACCTCGTCGCCAAGGACGTCCCCGTCCTGCCGGTCTGGCAGGCCAAGCAGTACGCCGTCGTCCGGGACGACGTCTACGGCCTCGAGTACTGCCTCGACGCCTCCACGGTGTTCCGCTTCTGGGAGCTCAGCAAGGCCTGATCCGACGGGCCGACAGCAAGCGCTGTTCCGGCGGCCGCACGCACGAAGAGGGCGCCCCCCGTCAGGTGGGGGACGCCCTCTTCGCTCTCGTACCGCTGCTGCCGCGCCCGGCTACTGCGCGCCGGGACGCACCAGACCGCTCTCGTACGCGTACACCGCGGCCTGCACCCGGTCCCGCAGCCCGAGCTTGGTCAGCACATGACCGACATGCGTCTTCACGGTGGTCTCGCTGACGAACAGATCCGCGGCGATCTCCGCGTTCGACAGTCCGCGCGCCACCAGCTTCAGCACCTCGACCTCGCGGTCGGTCAGCGTGTGCAGAGTGTCCGGCACCGGCTCGTCACCGGACGGCAGGTGCGTGGCGTACTTGTCGAGCAGCCGGCGGGTGATGCTCGGCGCGAGCATCGCCTCGCCCGCGGCCACCACCCGGATCGCCTGCACGAGCTCGTTGGCCGGGGCGTCCTTGAGCAGGAACCCGCTGGCCCCCGCCCGCAGCGCCTCCACCACGTACTCGTCGAGGTCGAAGGTGGTCAGCACCAGCACCTTGGCCGGACCGTCCCGCCCGGGACCGGTGATCTGCCGGGTCGCCTCGACACCGTCCATCCGCGGCATACGGATGTCCATCAGGACCACGTCGGGCTGCAGCGCCCGCACCTGATCGATGGCCTGAAGGCCGTCTCCGGCCTCGCCCACCACCGCGAGATCCTGCTCGGCCTCCAGAATCATCCGGAACCCGGTACGCAGCAGCGGCTGGTCGTCGACCAGTAGGACGCGGATGGCCACGTGAGTCTCCTTCGCTAGTCCGGCCCCATTCTGCCCTGCTCACCGATCGCGGACGTCACCGGTAGTGGGTAGGGCGGGGGAGTGCCGCCGAACTCCGGGCAGTGCTCCTGGTGGTCGCACCAGCCGCACAGCTTCGTCGGACGCGGCCGCCAGTCGCCCGACTGCGTGGCCTGCCGGATCGCCTCCCACAGCGCCAGCAGCTTGCGCTCGACACGCTCCAGGTCGGCGAGGACCGGGTCGTACGTCAGGACGTCGCCGCTGCCGAGATAGACGAGCTGGAGCCGGCGCGGGATCACGTTCTTCAGCCGCCACACCACCAGGGCGTAGAACTTCATCTGGAACAGCGCGCCCTCGGCGTACTCCGGCCGGGGCGCCTTGCCGGTCTTGTAGTCGACGATCCGCACCTCGCCGGTCGGCGCCACGTCGACCCGGTCGATGATTCCGCGCAGCCGCAGCCCCGAGTCCAGCTCCGCCTCCACGAACAGCTCCCGCTCGGCGGGCTCCAGGCGCGTCGGGTCCTCCAGCGTGAACCACCGCTCGACGAGTCGCTCCGCCTCTCCGAGCCACTGCGCGAGCCGCTCGCCGTCCGGATCGTCGGCGAACAGCTCCACCACCTCCGGCCGGCTCTCCCGCAGCCGGTCCCACTGACCGGGGATCAGCGACTTGGCCACGGGCGCGGTCCGCTCCCCGGCCGGCGCGTCGAACAGCCGCTCCAGCACCGAGTGCACCAGCGTCCCCCGGGTCGCCGCCGCGCTCGGCTTCTCCGGCAGCCGGTCGATCACCCGGAACCGGTACAACAGCGGGCACTGCATGAAGTCATTGGCACGGGAGGGGGACAGGGAGGCGGGCGCGACGGCCGCCGCCACGGAGGGCCCGGACACCGATCCGCCCCCAGGCATCCCCGCCACCTCGTCCGCGATCGCCACAGGAGCGGTCTCGGATCCGGCCGGGTCCGGTGTCTCCACCATGGCGCGCTGTGCCGCGACCGCCGCTTCGACCGTCTCCGGGTCCGCGTCGGCGGGGGACCCGCCGGGATGACCGGCTACGCCCATCGGCGGTGTGGTCCTGGGGTTGGCCGGGTCCGGCGCCTTCACCGTCGCGGACCCCGCCGCCGTTTCCGGGCCCGCCTCGCCCGGGTTCCCTCCCTGCTCACCGACCGTGATCGCAGTCGGGGTGGTTCCTGGTTCGGCCGGATCCGGCGCGTCACTGGTCGCGGACTGCGCTGCGACCGGCGCCTGCCCTGCTCCCGGGTCCTCGTGGGCCGTGCCCGCGCCGCGCTGACCCGCTGTGACTGCCGTCGGGGTGGTTGCGTCCGCCGCGTCCCCCGTCCCGGGCTGCGCCGCGACAGCCGTCGCCGGGGCTCCGTCGGCCGTGCCCGCGTGACCGTCCGCGATTGTCGTCGGGGCGCTGCCGGGTCCGGTCGGAGTCGGTGCGTCGCCCGTCGTGGGTCGTGCCGCGACCGCCGCTTCGGCCGCTGCCGGGTCCTCGTCCTCCGGGTCCGCGCCCTGCTGACCATCTGCGACCGTCGTCGGCGCGGTCCCGGGCCCGGTCGCCTCCGCCGCCCCGGCCTGCGCGGCGGTCACCGCCTCCGCCGCCCCCGCGTCGTCGGCGGCGGCCTCGGTCACGCCCTCCGTGCTCGTCTCCATGACCACAGACCATACGGCCCGCCACTGACAGTGACCCATTCGCGGCTGTGACCGCCGTGGTCCCTGAGGAAACACGGGGGGTGCCGGGGCGGAACGCGCAGCGACCGCCGCATACCATCGACCCGAGACCTTCCGCACGGCAGGCGCGGAAGACGCTTCGAACGAGGGGACATCGTGGACGAGAGCGGCGGGAGCGGGCAGCCGCGGTCCGGCACGGACCGGCCGACCAAGCCCCACGCAGGGCCCACGGCCCAGACCACCGACCCCACGATCCCCGACCCGCACGAGGACGGGAACCCGGCCGCCGCCCCGTCCACCGACGGCGCCACCGACTCCGTACGACAGCCGGCCGCGGACGACAACGCGGCCCAGGACCCGTCGACCTCCGACAACACCCCCGCACCCGCCGAGACCCCGGCCCCCGGGAGCGAGACCGGTACCGGAGAGGTCGAGCCTCCGCCCGCCCCCGAGGCCGACACCGGCGAGCGCGCCGGCCTGCCCCGACCCGAAGAGCCCCGCGAACCCCACACCGCCGACGAACACCGCACCCTCGCCCACTCCGGCGCCCCCAAGAACCCGCCGCCCCAGTCCCCCCAGCCGCGCGGCGGGCTTCTGATGGGCCGTCCCTTCGGCGTGCCCGTCTACGTCGCCCCGAGCTGGTTCCTCGTCGCCGCCCTCATCACCTGGGTGTTCGGCGGCCAACTGGACCGCGTGCTCCCGGAACTCGGCGCCGCCCGCTACCTCGTCTCCCTCTTCTTCGCGGTCGCCTTCTACGCCTCGGTCCTCGTCCACGAGCTGGCCCACACCGTCGCGGCCCTGCGCTTCAAGCTCCCCGTCCGCCGCATCCAGCTCCAGTTCTTCGGCGGCGTCTCCGAGATCGAGAAGGAAGCCGAGACCCCCGGCCGGGAGTTCGTGCTGGCCTTCGTCGGCCCGCTGCTCTCCCTGATCCTCGCCGGCCTCTTCTACGTCGCCATGCAGCCCGTAGAACCCGGCACGGTTCCCGGCGTCCTGCTCGCCGGCCTGATGGTCTCCAACCTCATCGTGGCCGCCTTCAACCTCCTGCCCGGCCTCCCCCTCGACGGCGGCCGCATGCTCCGCGCCGTCGTCTGGAAGATCACCGGCAAGCCCATGAGCGGTACCATCGCCGCCGCCTGGGTCGGCCGCGCCCTCGCCGTCTGCGTCCTCATCGGCCTCCCGCTGCTCACCCAGACCGGAGCCCTCGGTTCCTCCGCCGAGGACAACGTCGGCATGGACACCGTGATGGACGCCCTGCTCGCCGCGATCCTCGCCGCGATCATCTGGACCGGCGCCGGCAACAGCCTGCGCATGGCCCGCCTGCGCGAACACCTCCCCGACCTGCGCGCCCGCACCCTCACCCGCCGCGCGGTCCCCGTCGAGACCGACACCCCCCTCTCGGAGGCCCTGCGCCGCGCCAACGACGCCGGCGCCCGCGCCCTGGTCGTCGTCGACGCCGAGGGCACCCCGCTCTCCCTCGTCCGCGAGGCCGCCATCGTCGGCGTACCGGAACACCGCCGCCCCTGGGTCGCCGTCAGCGGCCTCGCCCAGGACATCACCGACGGCATGCGCGTCTCCGCCGAGCTCGCGGGGGAGGACCTGCTGGACACCCTCCGCGCGACCCCCGCCACCGAATACCTCGTCGTCGAGGAGACCGGCGAGATCTACGGCGTCCTGTCCGCGGCCGACGTGGAGCGCGCCTTCGTGAAGGCCATGGCCAGACCGTCCTAGTGGTCGGCGGCCCCTCCGCGGACCGGTAGGCTGTTCACATGTCCGAACCGACCGGTGCCGCCCGCAGGCGCGGGCCCTTCAAGGTCGGGGACCAGGTTCAGCTGACCGACCCCAAGGGCCGCCACTACACGTTCACGCTCGAAGAGGGAAAGAACTTCCACACCCACAAGGGTTCCTTCCCGCACGACGAGCTGATCGGCGCACCCGAGGGCAGCGTTGTCCGCACCACCGGTAACGTCGCCTACCTCGCGCTGCGCCCCCTGCTCCCCGACTACGTCCTGTCCATGCCCCGCGGCGCCGCCGTGGTCTACCCCAAGGACGCGGGGCAGATCCTCGCCTTCGCCGACATCTTCCCCGGCGCCCGCGTCGTGGAGGCCGGGGTCGGCTCCGGCTCGCTCAGCAGCTTCCTGCTGCGTGCCATCGGCGACCAGGGCATGCTGCACAGCTACGAGCGCCGCGAGGACTTCGCCGAGATCGCCCAGCAGAACGTGGAGCGCTACTTCGGCGGCCCGCACCCCGCCTGGCAGCTCACCGTCGGCGACCTCCAGGACAACCTGTCCGACACCGACGTGGACCGCGTCATCCTCGACATGCTCGCCCCCTGGGAGTGCCTGGAGGCCGTCTCCAAGGCACTCGTGCCCGGTGGCATCCTGTGCTGCTACGTCGCCACCACCACCCAGCTCGCCCGGACCGTGGAGTCCATCCGCGAGATCGGCTCCTTCAACGAGCCGACGTCCTGGGAGACGATGATCCGCAACTGGCACGTGGAAGGCCTGGCCGTCCGCCCGGACCACCGCATGATCGGCCACACCGGCTTCCTGCTCACCGCCCGTCGCCTCGCCGACGGCGTCGAGCCGCCCATGCGCCGCCGCCGCCCCGCCAAGGGCGCCTACGGCGAGGACTACACCGGCCCCAACGCCGACGGAGGCACCGGCCGCTGAGCCGGCCCCGTGCCGCAATCAACGAACAGGCGTCGGGGTGGAGTTCCCGCAGACCAGAGGAACTCCACCCCGACGCCTTCGTGTTGAGGGAACGGCAGAAAACGCCCCCAGGGCAACCAGGACAAGTACCCACCCCGCCGTTCCCCCCCACCTGTGACGTGTGGCACCATGCTGGCCACCCCCCCACCGGCACAGCCCTCACAGGAGACGCTCCGAGTGCAGCAATCCGCCGTCCCGGAACTGGCACACACGCACACCCGCCCGATCCACTGGGTCGCCACCGCCACCGCCGTCGCGGGGGTCGTGGCCCTCTCCTCGATCCTGCAACCCAACGCCGCGACGGCAGCCCAGGCAGCCGGCCCCGAGGGCAGACCCGCCCCGGTGGCCACGACGGCGCCCGACCCCGCGGCCGTCCACTTCCCGATCGACTGCGGCCCGGTCAAGGCGAAGGTGCAGAAGCGGGTCTCCGGAGACCTCGACGGCGACGGACGGCCGGAAACAGTCGTCGTGGTGCACTGCGACGCCCCCATGGGCACCCCGCCTGACGCCGTCTACGTCATCACACACGCGAAGGGCACCGGTGAACCCCGTGTCGTCGCCACCCTGCTGAGCCCGAAGACCCGCAACACCGTCACCGACTTCACGCTGAGCGACGGCGCCGTCCTCGCGACCCTGCTCGGCTACTCCACGTCCGACGTCCCCAGTTGCTGTCCGGACGTGAAGGACAAGGCGAAGTGGCAGTGGAAGGACGGCGCGTTCGTCCGTTCGACCCCCGCGGGCACGCACACCGTCTGACCCAGGCGCTCACATCTGTGAGAAATCAGACAGTGGTCACGCAGGGTGGCTTTCCGGTCACTCTGCGTCCGGTCCGTAGATCTCGACCCTGTCCGAAACTCGCCGTACGTGGATGCAGTCGCCCGGACACTCCTTCGCGGAGTCGACCACATCGGTGAGAAGCGGCAGCGGTACGGGCGTTGTGGCGCCCTTGTCCTGCAGAAGCTCGTCGTCCGAGCCCTTCACGTAGGCCAGGCCGTCGATGTCCAGCTCGAACACCTCCGGCGCGTACTGGGCACAGATGCCGTCACCGGTACAGAGGTCCTGATCGATCCAGACCTCCAGGGTCTCGCCGCCGGCCCCGACCTCCTGCTGCACTCTCATCTCTCCTGCCGTTTATGCGTCGAACCGAACGGGAATCCGGCCAGCTCTGACGGGTGTTGAACACTTCGACCCTACCTCCGGCAGCTTTCCAATCTTGTTCGGTGGGTATTCCCCTGGCGTGAGGGAGAGCGCAAGGGTGAAGATCGGACACACCTCGACAGTCTTTGTGATCTAGGGGTTTCAATCGACACCCACCCAGGTAGGGTCTGGAAGCGTCCAGCTCCCCTTGGAGGAGGTGAGGACCGTGGCAGCCCACGACGACGACATGAACCGCGGCATCCGCCCGGGACGAGGGTCCGACGACCCGTCCGGGCAGATTGCCTACCTTGAGCAGGAGATCGCCGTCCTGCGACGCAAGCTCGCCGACTCTCCGCGACACACGAGGATTCTCGAAGAGCGGATCGTCGAGCTGCAGACCAACCTGGCCGGCGTGTCCGCCCAGAACGAGCGACTCGCCAACACGCTCCGTGAGGCCCGCGACCAGATCGTGGCCCTCAAGGAGGAGGTCGACCGGCTCGCACAGCCGCCGGCCGGCTTCGGCGTCTTCCTCGAAGCGAACGAGGACGGCACCGCCGACATCTTCACCGGCGGCCGCAAACTGCGGGTGAACGTCAGCCCCAGCGTCGAACTCGAAGAGCTCCGGCGCGGCCAGGAAGTGATGCTCAACGAAGCCCTCAACGTGGTCGAGGCCATGGAGTTCGAGAGCGTCGGCGACATCGTCACCCTCAAGGAGGTCCTTGAGGACGGCGAGCGCGCCCTCGTGCAGGGGCACACCGACGAGGAACGGGTGGTACGGCTCGCCGAGCCGCTGCTGGACATCACCATCCGCCCCGGCGACGCCCTGCTTCTCGAACCCCGATCCGGCTACGTCTACGAGGTCGTCCCCAAGAGCGAGGTCGAGGAACTCGTCCTCGAAGAGGTCCCCGACATCGGCTACGAGCAGATCGGCGGACTCGGAGGCCAGATCGAGGCCATCCGGGACGCCGTAGAGCTCCCCTACCTTTACCCGGACCTGTTCAAGGAGCACGAACTGCGCCCGCCCAAGGGCGTCCTGCTCTACGGGCCCCCCGGATGCGGCAAGACGCTCATCGCCAAGGCCGTCGCCAACTCGCTGGCCAAGAAGGTCGCCGAGGTCACCGGCCAGGCCACCGGCAAGAGCTTCTTCCTCAACATCAAGGGCCCCGAGCTCCTCAACAAGTACGTCGGCGAGACCGAGCGGCAGATCCGCCTCGTCTTCCAGCGTGCCCGTGAGAAGGCCAGCGAGGGCACCCCCGTCATCGTCTTCTTCGACGAGATGGAATCCCTCTTCCGCACCCGCGGCTCCGGCGTCAGCTCCGACGTCGAGAACACCATCGTCCCGCAGCTCCTCGCCGAGATCGACGGCGTCGAAGGCCTGCAGAACGTGGTCGTCATCGGTGCCTCCAACCGCGAGGACATGATCGACCCCGCCATCCTGCGCCCCGGCCGCCTCGACGTGAAGATCAAGATCGAGCGGCCGGACGCCGAAGCCGCCAAGGACATCTTCGGCAAGTACCTCACCGAGCGCCTCCCGCTGCACTCCGACGACCTCGGAGAGCACGGCGGCAGCCGGTCCACCACTGTCCAGAGCATGATCCAGACGGCCGTGGAACACATGTACGCCGAATCCGAGGAAAACCGCTTCCTGGAGGTCACCTACGCCAACGGGGACAAGGAAGTCCTCTACTTCAAGGACTTCAACTCCGGCGCCATGATCGAGAACATCGTCGGCCGCGCCAAGAAGATGGCGATCAAGGACTTCCTCGACCACAACTCCAAGGGCCTTCGGGTCTCCCACCTCCTCCAGGCCTGCGTGGACGAGTTCAAGGAGAACGAGGACCTGCCCAACACCACCAACCCGGACGACTGGGCCCGCATCTCCGGAAAGAAGGGCGAGCGGATCGTCTACATCCGCACCCTCATCACCGGAAAGCAGGGCGCCGACACCGGACGCTCCATCGACACGGTGGCGAACACCGGTCAGTACCTGTAAAGACAGGGCGGCTGCGGGTGCCCTCACCGGGGTACCCGCAGCCGACTGTTTTTCAGGCAACCAACCGGATCAAAGGCGAGCAAGGCAATGACGCAAATGATCTCCCCACCAGCGCAGAGCCGTTCTAGGCTCTTCGGTACCGCCGAGTCGCGCAGTGCGGGGACGGGCACCGCACACGCACCGGAGCGCCAGCGGTACTTGAGCGCCGCCCCCGACCGAGGGCGCCGCCGGGCAAGGAGGGCCGCATGACCGTACGGCGAGTAATGGGCATCGAGACGGAGTACGGGATCTCCGTCCCCGGCCACCCCAACGCCAATGCCATGCTCACCTCATCCCAGATCGTCAACGCCTACGCGGCGGCGATGCACCGGGCCCGCCGGGCCCGCTGGGACTTCGAGGAGGAGAACCCGCTGCGGGACGCGCGGGGCTTCGACCTCGCCCGCGAAGCCGCCGACTCCAGCCAGCTCACCGACGAGGACATCGGCCTCGCCAACGTCATCCTCACCAACGGCGCACGGCTCTACGTCGACCACGCACACCCCGAATACAGCTCCCCCGAGGTCACCAACCCCCGCGACGCCGTCCTCTGGGACAAGGCCGGCGAACGCATCATGGCCGAAGCCGCCGAACGGGCCGCCCAGCTCCCCGGCGCCCAGCCCATCCACCTCTACAAGAACAACACCGACAACAAAGGCGCCTCGTACGGCACGCACGAGAACTACCTGATGAAGCGGGAAACCCCCTTCTCGGACATCGTGCGCCACCTCACGCCCTTCTTCGTCTCCCGCCAGGTCGTCACCGGCGCCGGCCGCGTCGGCATCGGCCAGGACGGCCACGAACACGGCTTCCAGCTCAGCCAGCGCGCCGACTACTTCGAGGTCGAGGTCGGCCTGGAGACCACCCTCAAACGCCCCATCATCAACACCCGCGACGAGCCCCACGCCGACGCCGAGAAGTACCGCCGCCTCCACGTGATCATCGGCGACGCCAACCTCTCGGAGATCTCGACCTACCTCAAGCTCGGCACCACGGCGCTGGTCCTGTCGATGATCGAGGACGGCTTCATCGCCGTCGACCTCGCCGTCGACCAGCCGGTCCGCACACTCCACCAGGTCTCCCACGACCCGACGCTCCAGCGCCTGGTCACCCTCCGCAGCGGCCGCACACTCACCGCGGTCCAGCTCCAGATGGAGTACTACGAGCTCGCCCGCAAGTACGTCGAAGAACGCTTCGGCGCCGACGCGGACGACCAGACCAAGGACGTCCTCTCCCGCTGGGAGGACACCCTCAATCGCCTGGAACACGACCCCATGAGCCTCGCCGGCGAGCTCGACTGGGTCGCCAAGCGGGAACTCATGGAGGGCTACCGGCGCCGCGACGACCTCGACTGGGACGCCGCCAAGCTGCACCTCCTCGACCTCCAGTACGCCGACGTACGGGCCGACAAGGGCCTCTACAACCGTCTCGCGGCCCGCGGCCGCATCAAGCGCCTCCTCGACGAGAACGAGGTCGAGCGAGCCCGCACCAAGCCCCCGGAGGACACCCGCGCGTACTTCCGCGGCCGCTGCCTGGAGCAGTACGCCGACGACGTCGCCGCTGCCTCCTGGGACTCGGTGATCTTCGACCTCCCGGGCCGGGACTCGCTCCAGCGGGTTCCAACCCTCGAACCGCTTCGCGGAACGCGAAATCACGTCAAGGAGCTCCTGGACCGCTGCCGCACGGCAGAAGACCTGGTCAGGGTGTTGTCGGGCAACTGAACGGATACCCGGGCCGGGTCGCCCCGCAGGGTGGAAAACCCGGCCAGAGGGAATCATCGAGATGGCCCCCGTACGTTGTAGAAACTGCGGGGCCGATGTCAGACCCTGCTTGTAGGGTCTGATCAAGAACGTCGAACCGAGCGGGGTGAGGGGTTATGGCGACCAAGGACACCGGCGGCGGACAGCAGAAGGCCACACGCAACACCGAGGAGGTCGAGGAGCAGACCGCGGAGACGCAGGGTTCCGAGGACCTCAAGGAGCGCCAGGAGAAGCTGAGCGACGACGTGGATTCCGTCCTGGACGAGATTGACGATGTCCTAGAGGAGAACGCCGAGGACTTCGTTCGAAGCTTCGTTCAGAAGGGCGGCGAGTAGCCTTCGAATTGAAGGCGTCGGGGGATGCGCGAGCTGGCAATCGAAGATGACGCGAGACGCTGTTCGCGGTGCAAGCAGCACAGCCGCGAGCAGCGTTCGCGAAGAACAAGTCGATGCGTGATGGCCTGCAGGCCTACTGCCGGGAGTGCGCGGCCGCGTACCACCAGCAGAGGCAGGTGGCCAAGGGGTGCAACGTCCGGCCCAGAGTAGAGGTGCCCGAAGGGCACAAGTACTGCCGCACCTGTGGCGAGATCAAGCCGCACAGCGAGTGGCAGCGGAACCGTAGCGCCTCGGACGGTCTGGCGACGCTCTGCAAGTCGTGCAAAGCGGTGAAAGGTCGTGCGGGACACCTGAAGCGTCACTACGGCCTCACGGAAGCCGAGCGTGACGAGATGGTCGCCTCTCAGATGGGGCTCTGCGTGATCTGTCTGAAGGCTCCGGCCGTGCATGTGGATCATTGCCACAAGACGGGTAGGGTCCGAGGCGTACTGTGCTTCAACTGCAATTCGGCCATCGGCAAGTTGGGAGACGATCCCGACGCCGTCCGTCGGGCCGCCGCTTACCTGGAAGGAATCGCGTGGAAGCCAACACTCGTAGCACCGGGCGTCTACCAGCTGCCTTCCTGACGCCTGGGTCGTCGTCCTTCATGGACTTCCTGTCCGAGCACCAGCCGGAGATGCTGCCGGGCAACCGGCAACTGCCGCCCATGCAGGGTGTGATCGAGGCGCCGCACGGCACCACGATCGTGGCGGTGACCTTCCCCGGTGGTGTCGTGCTCGCCGGTGACCGTCGCGCCACGATGGGCAACGTCATCGCCCAGCGGGACATCGAGAAGGTGTTCCCGGCCGACGAGTACTCGGCCGTCGGGATCGCCGGCACCGCCGGTCTCGCCGTGGAGATGGTGAAGCTGTTCCAGCTGGAGCTGGAGCACTTCGAGAAGGTCGAGGGCGCCCAGCTGTCGCTGGAGGGCAAGGCGAACCGGCTGTCCACCATGATCCGTTCCAACCTCGGCATGGCGATGCAGGGGCTGGCCGTGGTGCCGCTGTTCGCGGGGTACGACGTGGACCGGGAGAGGGGGCGGATCTTCTCCTACGACGTCACCGGCGGCCGTTCCGAGGAGCACAACTTCGCCGCGACCGGCTCGGGCTCGGTCTTCGCGCGCGGTGCCATGAAGAAGCTCTACCGTGGCGACCTGACCGAGGAGCAGGCCACCACGCTCGTGGTGCAGGCCCTGTACGACGCGGCTGACGACGACTCGGCGACCGGTGGTCCCGATGTCGCCCGCCGGATCTACCCGATCGTCACCGTGATCACCGAGGACGGCTTCCGTCGGCTCACCGACGACGAGTCCTCCGAGATCGCCCGTTCGATTCTCGAGCGGCGCCTTGAGCAGCCCGACGGCCCGCGGGCCGCGCTGCTGTAGGCGGTTCTCGTCTTGTTCAAGGTGATCGCAGTGACTTCCACAGAAAGGGACGGATAACCGGTGTCGACGCCGTTCTATGTCTCCCCCCAGCAGGCGATGGCCGACCGGGCGGAGTACGCCCGCAAGGGCATCGCCCGTGGTCGCAGCCTGGTCGTGCTGCAGTATGCCGACGGCATCGTGTTCGTCGGCGAGAATCCGTCCCGCGCGCTGCACAAGTTCAGCGAGATCTACGACCGGATCGGCTTCGCTGCCGCCGGCAAGTACAACGAGTACGAGAACCTGCGGATCGGCGGCGTGCGCTACGCCGACATGCGTGGTTACACCTACGACCGTGCCGACGTGACCGCCCGCGGTCTCGCCAACGTGTACGCCCAGACGCTGGGCACCATCTTCTCCTCGGCCGGTGAGAAGCCGTACGAGGTGGAGCTGGTCGTGGCCGAGGTCGGTGAGACGCCGGACGGGGACCAGATCTACCGGCTGCCGCACGACGGTTCCATCGTGGACGAGCACGGCTCGGTCGCGGTGGGCGGCAACGCCGAGACGATCAGCAGCTATCTGGATCAGCGTCATCAGGACGGTATGAGCCTGGCGGAGGCGCTGAAGCTGGCCGTGCAGGCGTTGTCCCGTGACACGAACGGCAGTGAGCGGGAGATCCCGGCGGAGCGGCTGGAGGTCGCGGTGCTGGACCGTACGCGTCCGCAGCAGCGCAAGTTCAAGCGCATCGTGGGGCGTCAGCTCGGTCGGTTGCTGGAGGCCGGCGGTGCGTCCACCGAGGCGGAGAGCTCGGACGAGGCGGAGGGCTCCGAGGAGGAGTAGCCCTCTCCGTTCCGCTTGACCGTTTCCCTTTCTGTGCCCCGGCCGATCACCAGGCCGGGGCACAGGGCGTTCATGAGGTGCTGGGCGGGGCCGTGGAGCCTCGTACGACCAGTTCGACGGGGATGTCGCCGGCCTGCGGTGTGCGGCCCTCCAGGACGGCCAGGAGGGCTTGCATGCCGCGTTCGCCGAACAGTTCGGCGTCCAGTCGTACGGTCGTCAGCTCGGGGTCCAGGGCGGTGGCGAGGGCGAGGTCGTCCAGGCCGGTGACGGAGATGTCGTCCGGGATGCGCAGGCCGAGTCGTCGTACGGCCTTGTAGGCGCCTGCGGCGAGCTTGTCGTCGTCGCAGACGAGGGCGGTGGGGCGGGGGCCGGGGGCGGCGAGGGCGGTTTCGGCGGCGGTCAGGGCGCCGTCGATCGAGATGGGCGCGTGGGCGGTGCGGACGGAGGTGCCGGGGACCGCGGCCAGCCGTGCGGCCAGTTCACGCGCGCGTACCTCGAAGGTCCAGGAGGGCACGTCGGCGGCGAGGTGCAGGAAGCGGCGGTGGCCGAGACCCAGGAGGTGGGCGGCGACCTGGCGGACGCCGTCGGCGATGTCCAGGTTGACGGTGGCGGCGCCGAGGCTGCCCGAGGGGTCGCTGTCGAGCATGACCAGGGGGAGCTGGTCGCCGCGGATGGCGGTGAGGGCGTCGGCGGCCATGGAGGAGGCGATGACACCGTCGAGGGCTGCCTGGGCGGAGGCGAAGGGGTCGCGGGCGGGGCCGATGCCCTCGGGGGAGGGGTACAGGACGACGCCGAAGCCGTGGTCGGCGGCGACGCGCGCGGCGCCGGTGTAGACGCCGGCGAAGAACTCGGTGGTGAGGGCGGGGACGACGAGGAGGACGGTGCGGGTGTGGCCGAGGCGGAGGTTGCGGGCGGCGAGGTTGGGCCGGTAGCCGAGGTCGCGGGCGGCTTCCCGGACCCGTTCGGCGGTGGCTTCGGAGACCCGGCCGCGCCATTTGTCGCCGAGGACGAGGGAGACGGCGGCCTGGGACACGCCGGCCGCCTGTGCGACGTCGCGGCTGGTCGGTCGCGTGCTGCTGCGTGCCACCGTGGGTCCGCTCCTTCGTCTGGACGTCCGAACAGCGCACATGGTACGTATGGGAGCCGAAGTTATACGTATTACTTGGAGGCGGGACATGGCCGCGGGATACCTGGAGATCCTCAGGGCGAGGCATGCGGCGCGCCTGCTGACGGGGACGCTGGTGGGCCGGCTGCCCAACGCCACCGCGGCGATCGCGATCGTGCTGTTCGTCCGGGCGCAGGGCGGTACGTACAGCCTCGCGGGGGCTCTGGCGGCCGTCTACGGGGTCGCCAACGCCGTGGGGCAGCCGGTGCTCGGGCGCCTCGTCGACCTGCACGGCCAGCCTCGTGTGCAGCTCCCGTCCGCCGTGCTGTCGGCCCTCGCGATGGCTGTGTTCGCCTTCAACGGCACCGAGCCGCTGCCGCTCGCCTACGCGGCTGTGGCGGCCGCGGGGCTCTTCACGCCGCCGCTGGAGGGCGGCCTGCGCGCGCTGTGGCCGAGCGTGCTGCGCCGCGAGGACCAGGTGCACACGGCGTACGCCATGGACGCGGTGGCGCAGGAAGTCATGTTCACCGTGGGGCCGTTGCTGGTGACGCTGTGCGTGTCGCTCTGGTCGGCGCAGGCGGCGCTGGTGGTGCTGAACGTCATCGGGGTCCTCGGGGCGCTCTCGGTCGTCGTGTCGCCGCCCTCGCGCGCGTGGCGTTCAGGGCCGCGTGAGGCGCACTGGCTCGGTGCGCTGCGCTCGCCGGGACTCCTGGCGCTGCTCGGCGCGTTCCTGTTCGTCGGGATCGCGCTCGGGTCCATCACGGTCGCCTCCGTGCCGTACGCGGACGAGCACGGCGGGGACGCGGTGTACGGCTGGCTGATGGCCGGGATCGGTCTCGGGGCCCTGGTGGGCGGCACGGTGTACGGGGCGCGGCAGTGGGCCGGTGAGCCCGCGCGGCGACTGCAGGTCCTGGTGGGCTTTCTGGCGGTGTGTTACCTGCCGCTGACGCTGATGCCGGGCGCGGTCGCCATGACGCTGCTGATGGTTCTCGCGGGTGTGTTCCTGGCGCCCGTGATCGCCTGCGCCTTCGTGCTGGTCGACCGGCACGCGCCGGCCGGGACGGTGACCGAGGCCTTCTCCTGGATCGTGACGACGTTCACGGTGGGCGCCTCGGTCGGAACGGGGCTCGCGGGCCCGGTCGTCGAGGGTGGAGGGGCCCTGTGGGGCTTCGCCGTACCGGGTGTCGCGGGAGGTGTGTCCCTGGTGGTCCTGCTGGCCACCGGGCGGGTCCTCGCAGCTCCCGCCGGACGGGCGGTGGTTGCGGCTTCATCGGAAAATGATCCAAACCGTGCGGCCGAACCCCGTTTCAGCTCGGGGGATCGGGCGTAATGTTCAGTCATGGACCGCCGCATTTTCGGGCTGGAGAACGAGTACGGCGTCACGTGTACGTTCAGGGGACAGCGACGCCTGTCTCCCGACGAGGTGGCGCGGTACCTCTTCCGCCGTGTCGTGTCATGGGGCCGCAGCAGCAATGTCTTTCTGCGAAACGGCGCACGCCTCTATCTCGACGTGGGCTCACATCCGGAATACGCGACACCCGAATGTGACAACGTGACCGAACTGGTCACCCACGACAAAGCGGGCGAGCGCATTCTCGAAGGACTCCTGGTGGACGCCGAACGACGCCTGCACGAGGAAGGAATCGCGGGCGACGTCTACCTCTTCAAGAACAACACGGACTCGGCCGGCAACTCCTACGGCTGCCACGAGAACTATCTCGTCGCCCGCCACGGGGAGTTCTCCCGGCTCGCGGACATTCTCATTCCGTTCCTCGTCACCAGGCAGCTTCTCTGCGGTGCCGGCAAGGTGCTGCAGACCCCGCGGGGCGCGGTGTACTGCGTCAGTCAGCGAGCCGAGCACATCTGGGAGGGCGTCTCCTCGGCGACGACCCGTTCCCGGCCGATCATCAACACCCGGGACGAACCGCACGCCGACGCCGAGCGCTACCGCCGCCTGCACGTCATCGTGGGCGACTCGAACATGTCCGAGACGACCATGCTGCTGAAGGTCGGCGCGACCGACCTGGTGCTGCGCATGATCGAGGCGGGCACCGTGATGCGTGACCTGACCCTGGAGAACCCGATCCGGGCGATCCGCGAGGTCAGCCACGACATCACCGGCCGGCGCAAGGTGCGTCTGGCCAGCGGTCGCGAGGCCTCCGCGCTGGAGGTGCAGCGCGAGTACTACGACAAGGCCGTGGACTTCGTCGAGCGGCGCGGGATCCGCACCGGCACCGTCGACCAGGTCCTGGAGCTGTGGGGCCGCACGCTGGACGCGATCGAGGCGGAGGACCTCGACCGGATCGGCACCGAGATCGACTGGGTCATGAAGTACAAGCTCATCGAGCGGTACCGGGCCAAGCACAACATGACCATGTCCCACCCGCGGGTCGCGCAGATAGACCTCGCGTATCACGACATTCACCGCCGTCGTGGGCTCTACTACCTTCTGGAGAGGAAGGGTCAAGCCGCCCGTATCTGCAACGACTTGAAGATCTTCGAGGGCAAGTCCGTTCCGCCGCAGACCACTCGGGCGCGGCTGCGCGGTGACTTCATCCGCAGGGCCCAGGAACAGCGCCGGGACTTCACCGTCGACTGGGTCCATCTCAAGCTCAACGACCAGGCACAGCGCACGGTGTTGTGCAAGGACCCGTTCCGATCGGTCGACGACCGGGTCGAGAAACTGATCGCCGGAATGTGAGCAAAGCGTTCCGGATCAGCGCCGGAACGCAACACGGGCGCCGTACGTTTCCCGTACGGCGCCCTTCTCACGCCGTAGAGTTGCGCGCACGCCATCAACAAGATCGACCGATTACGAGGCTTTCACCGTGCGCCGACGCTCCCTTCTCATCGCCGTTCCCGCAGGACTGGCCACACTCGCCGCATGCGGTGACGACAAGTCCGACTCGAGCAAGGCGAGCGACAGCGCGTCACCCTCGCCGTCGTCCTCGGCCTCCCCGGCGCCGCCGCCGAAGATCGTCGCCGGTCCGCTGCCGGCGGTCACGGCGGGCACGAAGTTCGGTGAGAAGCCGACGGTCGCCAAGGGCAGCGGCGACCCTTCGAAGGATCTCGCGGTCAAGACGCTCATCGCGGGCGGCGGCACCACCATCGCCGAGGGCGACTACATCCAGGCCCACTACCTGGGGCAGATCTGGAACACGGCCAAGGTCTTCGACAACTCCTACGACCGTAAGACGGCGCTGGTCATCCAGCTCGCGCAGAACAGCATCATCGACGGCTGGCGGTACGCCCTGACGGGCAAGAAGGCCGGCAGCCGCGTCCAGTTCTCCGTCCCGCCCACCTGGGGGTACGGCAAGCAGGGCAATGCGCAGGCGGGCATCAAGGGCACCGACACGCTGGTCTTCGTCGTCGATGTGCAGGACACGTTCAACGCGAAGAGCTCCGCCAAGGGCAAGACCGTCGCGCAGGGCGACGCCAAGCTGCCCAAGGTCGGCACCAACACCGACGGCAAGGCCCCCTCCATCGAGATCCCCAAGGCGGACGCGCCCACCAAGCTGGTGTCGGAGTACGTCATCGAGGGCGACGGCGACGAGGTCGCGGCCGACAGCACGCTGCTCGTGCAGTACAAGGGCGTGGTGTGGGACTCCGGCAAGGAGTTCGACTCGACGTACAGCCGCAAGCAGCTGGCGTCGTTCTCGCTCCAGCAGGTCGTCAAGGGCTGGGCGCAGGGCCTGACCGGCAAGAAGGTCGGCAGCCGGGTGCTGATCTCCATCCCGCCGAAGCTGGGCTACGGCGACAACCCGCCGGCCGGCAGCGGTATCGAGAAGGACTCCACGCTGGTCTTCACCGTGGACATCCTCGCGAAGATGTGACGCACGGGGGGACATGCGCGCGGGTCTCCGTGACCGGGATGTAAGACTGGACCCTGTTGCCTTTCCGTGAACAAGCAGGAGCGAGTGACGTGAGCATCGACAAGCCCGAGATCGACTTCCCTGAGGGCGCGCCCCCGGCGGACCTGGAGATCAAGGACATCTGGGAGGGCGACGGCGAGGTTGCGCAGGCCGGCCAGACCGTCACCGTCCACTACGTGGGCGTCTCCTTCAGCACCGGCGAGGAGTTCGACGCCAGCTGGAACCGTGGCCAGCCGTTCCGCTTCCCGCTGGGTGGCGGCCGGGTCATCAAGGGCTGGGACCAGGGCGTGCAGGGCATGAAGGTCGGCGGCCGTCGCCAGCTGACCATCCCGGCCCACCTCGCCTACGGCAACCAGAGCCCGACTCCGGCGATCAAGCCCGGTGAGACCCTGATCTTCGTGGTCGACCTCCTCGGCGTCTGATCGTCGTACCGGTGTCACCGGAGCAGCCGTAAAAGATCGCGTCGCGGCCGGATCGCCGTACGACATCCGACCGGACCTGATCGACCAGGGCCCATGCCTGTCCGGGCATGGGCCCTCGGCTTTTGCCTTGCTCCTTCGGGGCGGTACGGTCAACGTCCGTAAGCACCATAGGGAGGCGAAGGGCGTCGATGGCCATTGCCAAGGCCGAGCGGCTGATGAACCTGGCGCTGTGTCTGCTCGGGACGCGACGGCCGCTGAGCAAGCGTGAGCTCAGGGAGTCCATCGAGGCCTACCTGGAAGCCAATTCCGACGACTCCTTCAACCGGATGTTCGAGCGCGACAAGGACGATCTGCGCGAACTCGGGCTCGTGATCGAGACCGTGGAGAACCTCGACGGCGAAGTCGGCTATCTCGCCCGCCGGGACAGCAACCGGCTGCCGCCCATCACGCTCGACGCCGAGGAGGCCGCCGCCCTGGGCCTGGCCGCCAAGGTGTGGCAGCAGGCCCGGCTCGCCGGCGCGGCCAGCGGCGCGCTGCAGAAACTGCGCGCGGCGGGGCTGCCCGAGGACGTCGACCCGTACGAGGCGCACGGCGCCCTGGAGCCGCGCATCCCGGTGCACGAGGCCTCCTTCGAGCCGCTGATGCTCGCCTGCCGCGACCGCCGTCCGGTCGTCTTCGACTACCGCAAGGCCACCGCCGCCCGCCCCGAGCCGCGCCATGTCGAGCCGTGGGCGCTGGAGTGCTGGCGCGGCCACTGGTACCTGGCCGGATTCGACCGGGACCGGGGCGCCGAGCGGGTGTTCCGGCTCTCCCGGATCACTGGCAAGGTGCGCTCGCGCGGCACCCGGTTCACGGCCCCGGTCCCCGATGTCGTCACCGTCCGCGAGACCGTGGCCAGCTGGGCGGGGGAGACCGCGGACCGCAGCGCCCGGATCCGGCTGCGCACCGACGCCGGGTACCCCTTGCGGGCGAAGGCCACCTCGGTGCGGGAACTGGGCGACGGCTGGGACGAGTTGGAGATTCCGTACGGCCACGGCCTGGACGCCTGGCTGGTGGAGTTCGGTCCCGACGTGGTGGTCCTGGAGCCCGCCGAGTTGCGGGCCGACGTGGTGGACCGGCTGCGTGCCGTGGCCAAGGGCTGAGGGGGAGCGGAAGAGAACTGTGGCAGGCAAACCGGTCAGGCCCACGAACGCCATCGACCAGACCCGGCGGATGCTCTCGCTGGTGACCTATCTGAAGGAGCGCCCCGGAGCACGGGTCGAGGACGTGGCCCGCGCCTTCGGGATCACCGAGGACGAGCTGGTCTCCGACCTCGATGTGCTGCCCATGTGCGGCACCAGCTTCCGCGGCGGCGATCTGCTCGACATCGACACCGACGGCGAGCGGATCTGGTGGCACAACCCCGCCGCCCTCGGCGAGGAGACGGCCGAGCCGCTCCGGCTCGCCGCCGACGAGGCGACCGCGCTGCTGGTGGCCGCCCGCGCGGTCTCCACGCTGCCCGGCCTCAGGGAGAGCGACCGGCAGGCGCTGCTGCGAGCCACCGCCAAGGTGGAGACCGCGGCCGGTGAGACGGCAGGTGCCAGCGCCCGGCTCTCGGTGACCTTCGAGTCGGAGGGCGGTGTCTTCGCGGACGTCGACCGGGCCATCTCCGAGCGCCGGAGGCTGTGGATCCGCTACTACTCGCCCGCCCGTGACGAGCTCACCGAGCGTGAGATCGACCCGATCCGCCTGGTCAGCGTCGGCCACACCTATGTCGAGGCCTGGTGCCGCCGCTCCGAGGCGCGGCGCACCTTCCGGCTCGACCGGGTCGCCGAGATCAAGATCCTCGACGAGCCGTCCGCGCCGCCCGAGGTCGAGCTCAGGGACCTGTCGGAGGGGCTGGTGCAGCCCGCGGCCGAGGACCCCGAGGTGGTCGTCGAGGTCGGTCCCGGCGGCCGGTGGGTAGCCGAGTACTACCCGCACGACAGTGCGGATGAGCTTTCCGACGGCGGGCTGCGTATTACCCTCCGCACCCCCGACCCGGCATCGCTGCGCAGGCTGGCCCTCCGGCTCGGCCGCGACGGCCGCATCGTCTCGCCGCGCGGCCTCGCCGACAGCGCCCGCGAGGCGGCCCGCGAGGCACTGGCGGCCTACGACGGGGTCGAGGCGCAGGGCGCGCAGACGGCGGACGCGGGGCGCGACGGTCAGTACGACGGGCAGGGCGACGGTCAGCAGGACAGGCAGGAGCAGGGGCTTTGAGCGAGTCGGCGACGTCCGGTGCGGGTATCTCGGTGGCTGCCGCCTTCGCGGGAATGAGAAGCGCGGCTCCGGTGACCTTCAAGGCCGGCTGCCCGGATTGCCGGGAGCGGTTCGAGCTGGCCGCCAGCGCTTTCCGCCTCGCCATCGGCGCGACCAGCCGCACCACCTTCTACTCCTTCACCTGCCCCGGGTGTGGCGCGGCCGTCCGCAAGCCCGCCGGCGAGCGGATCGTGGAGCTGCTGACCGGCGGCGGGGTGCGGACGCTGCGGCTGCACTCCACCCTCTAGACCCTCTAGGCTCGGTGTCATGTTCTGGCCGATGTTCGCGGTAGCTGTGGGTTTCGTGGGTCTCGCCGTACTCGGTGTGCTCGCCGTCCGGGTCTTCCTGGAGGCCCAGCGTCTCGGGCGCCAGGTCGCGGACTCCGCGCAGCGCATCAACAGGGCCGCGGAGGATCTGGAGCGCGCGGCGGTCAGTACGGCCCGTTCTGTCGACTCACTGTGAGTACGGCTGAGAGTTGGGTGTGAGTCGAGCGGCGCATGCGTTTTGGGACACTTCGCCCTGTCACCCTGGCGGGGTCGGCAGGTACGCTGCTGGTCGCGGTCCGGATAACGAGGCTCGGCCGCGAACCGGGAGTACGCACGGGGATTGCCAGGCGTTCACCCCTGAGCGTTACGATCGCTGTCAGCACGACTGATCGGACACATGTCCGACCGGTCGGACAGCACCCCACAAGCCGCCTCGGTGAGAAGGTAAAGACTTATGTTCGGAAGGCTCGGCGCCCCCGAGATCATTCTCATCCTCGTCGTCATCATCCTGCTGTTCGGCGCGAAGAAGCTTCCCGACATGGCGCGCTCGCTCGGCAAGTCCGCTCGCATCCTCAAGAGCGAGGCCAAGGCGATGAAGGAAGAGGGCAGCGGCACGGCGACCCCGGCCGGCCCGCCCAACACCGACGAGCAGAACCCGGCTCAGCGCACCATCCAGGCCGCCCCCGGCGACGTGACGAGCTCGCGCCCGGTCACCGAGCCGACGGACACGACCAAGCGCTGACGCGGGGCCGGTGATCACCGGCCCGCCCGCACGAGATGGGAACGTGGGTTGCTCAAGTCTGCCCGCAAAGAGGAGAGGGATCCCGAGGGGCGGATGCCTCTCGCGGATCACCTTCGTGAGCTCCGCAACCGGCTCGCGAAGGCGATGCTGGCCATCGTCATCGTCACGGTCGTCGCCGCCTTCTTCTACAACGACATCATCAACTTGATCACCAAGCCGATCCTCGACTCGGTCGGCTGTGACAAGTCCTTCGCGGAGCTGGCCAAGTCGACGCAGTCGACCAAGCCGTGCGCCGAGATCACGATCAACGGCCTCCTGGCGCCCTTCACGCTGGCCCTGAAGGTGTCGCTGATGGCCGGCGTCGTCGCGGCCTCGCCGGTCTGGCTCTACCAGCTGTGGGCCTTCGTCGCCCCCGGCCTGCACCGCCACGAGAAGAAGTACGCGTACGCGTTCGTCGGCACGGGCGCTCCGCTCTTCCTCATCGGAGCCTACTTCGCCTACACGGTCCTGCCGACCACGGCGCAGGTGCTGATCGGCTTCACCCCGGGCGGCACCTCCAACCTGCTGCCGCTGGACGACCTGCTCGACCTCGTCCTGCGCATGGTGCTGGTCTTCGGCCTCTCCTTCGAGCTGCCCCTGCTGCTGGTCTTCCTCAACCTCACCGGGTTGATCACCGGCAAGCGGATGCTCGGCTGGTGGCGCGGCATGATCATGGCCATCACCGTGTTCGCGGCCGTCGCCACACCGAGCACCGACCCGCTCACCATGCTGGCGCTCGCCGCCCCGATCTGGGTCCTGTACTTCGCGGCGACCGCCTTCTCCCTGCTCAACGACCGGCGCAGGCGCCGTCGCGAGGCCGAGGGACCCGACGACGACGAGGCCTCCGACCTGGACCTCACCCCTGAGGACATCGGCGAGGTCGAGACCGTCTCCGCCAGCCGGGCGCTGCCCGAGCAGTCGGCCACGGACCGGGTCAACGGTTATGACGACGTGACCTGACGACCGGGAAGCGGCTCGTAAGGTCACTTCCGTGACCAGCGAGATCACCCTCTTCGTCAACCCCACCGCGGGCCGCGGCCGGGGCGCCCACGCGGCGCAGCCGGCCGCTTCCGCGTTGCGGGCCGCGGGCTTCGCCGTGCGGACCGTACTGGGCGTGGACGCCGCCGACGCCCTCGCACGCGCGCGTGCCGCCGTCGCCGGCGGCACCGGCGCTCTGATCGCGGTCGGCGGCGACGGCATGGCCAACCTCGCCCTCCAGGCCGTGGCCGGCACCCGTACCCCCTTCGGCCTGGTCGCCGCCGGCACCGGTAACGACTTCGCCCGCGCTCTCGGGCTGCCGGTGCGGGACCCCGCCGCCGCGGGCCGGCTCATCGCCGAGGCCCTCAAGGAGGGCCGCGTCCACGACACCGACCTGGGGCAGGCCGGTGACCACTGGTTCGGCACCGTCCTCGCCTCCGGCTTCGACTCCCGCGTCAACGACCGCGGCAACCGGATGAGATGGCCCACCGGCCGCCTCAAGTACGACCTCGCGATGCTCGCCGAACTGGCCGCCTTCCGGCCCCTCCGGTACCGGATCACGCTCGACGAGGGCCGGGTCCACGAGGTCGAGGCGACCCTGGTGGCCGTCGGCAACGGATCGTCGTACGGCGGCGGCATGCGCATCTGCCCGGGCGCGGACCTCACCGACGGGCTGTTCGACATCACCGTGGTCGGCGACTGCAGCCGTACGACCCTGCTGCGGGTGTTCCCGCGCGTGTACCGGGGTACCCACGTCGACCATCCCAAGGTCACCGTGCTGAAGGCGGCGAAGGTCGAGATCACCGCCGAGGGTGTCACGGGGTACGCGGACGGCGAGCCGCTCGGGCCCCTGCCGCTGAGCGCGCGCTGTGTCCGCGGGGCGGTGCCCGTGGTGGGCCCTTGAACTGCGTGAAGGGCAGGTTTCGCGCACTCCGATCCGGATAATGATCGTCCTGTTGTCAGTGGTGCCGGGTACGCTCGAAAGCACGATGACAGAGGACCTCTCACCGGCCGAGCGGTACGCGGCAGCCCGCCTGCGGGCAGCCGAGCAGGCCACCGCGCTCGCGGACTTCCGCGAGATGTACGACTTCGGTCTCGACCCCTTCCAGATCGAGGCCTGCAAGGCTCTCGAGGCCGGCAAGGGCGTGCTGGTGGCCGCCCCCACCGGCTCCGGCAAGACGATCGTCGGCGAGTTCGCCGTCCACCTCGCCCTCCAGCAGGGCAAGAAGTGCTTCTACACGACCCCCATCAAGGCGCTGTCCAACCAGAAGTACGCGGACCTGAGCCGCCGTTACGGCGCGGACAAGGTCGGCCTGCTCACCGGCGACAACAGCGTCAACTCCGACGCCCCCGTGGTCGTGATGACCACCGAGGTGCTGCGCAACATGCTGTATGCGGGCTCGCAGACCCTCCTCGGCCTCGGATACGTGGTCATGGACGAGGTGCACTACCTCTCCGACCGCTTCCGGGGCGCCGTATGGGAAGAGGTGATCATCCACCTCCCCGAGTCGGTGACCCTGGTGTCGCTCTCGGCCACCGTGTCCAACGCCGAGGAGTTCGGCGACTGGCTCGACACCGTCCGCGGCGACACCCAGGTGATCGTCTCCGAGCACCGGCCCGTGCCGCTGTTCCAGCACGTGCTCGCCGGGCGACGGATGTACGACCTGTTCGAGGAGGGCGAGGGCAACAAGAAGGCCGTCAACCCCGATCTCGCGCGGCTGGCCCGGATGGAGGCCCAGCGGCCGTCGTACCAGGACCGCAGGCGCGGCCGGGCGATGCGCGAGGCCGACCGGGAGCGCGAGCGGCGGCAGCGGTCGAAGGTGTGGACGCCGAGCCGGCCCGAGGTCATCGAGCGCCTCGACGCCGAGGGCCTGCTGCCCGCCATCACGTTCATCTTCAGCCGCGCCGCGTGCGAGGCGGCCGTACAGCAGTGCCTGTACGCCGGTCTGCGGCTCAACGACGACGAGGCGCGGGGCCGGGTGCGCGCCCTCGTCGAGGAGCGCACCGCGTCCATCCCGCACGAGGACCTGCACGTCCTCGGGTACTACGAGTGGCTGGAAGGCCTGGAGCGCGGTATCGCCGCCCACCACGCGGGCATGCTGCCGACGTTCAAGGAGGTCGTCGAGGAGCTGTTCGTACGCGGCCTGGTCAAGGCGGTGTTCGCGACCGAGACGCTCGCGCTGGGCATCAACATGCCCGCGCGCTCGGTGGTGCTGGAGAAGCTCGTCAAGTGGAACGGCGAACAGCACGCCGACATCACGCCCGGCGAGTACACCCAGCTGACGGGGCGTGCGGGCCGGCGCGGCATCGACGTCGAGGGCCACGCGGTGGTGCTGTGGCAGCGCGGGAGCAGCCCCGAGCACCTGGCGGGACTGGCCGGCACGCGCACGTACCCGCTGCGCTCCAGCTTCAAGCCGTCGTACAACATGGCGGTCAATCTCGTGGAGCAGTTCGGGCGGCACCGCTCGCGCGAGCTCCTGGAGACGTCGTTCGCGCAGTTCCAGGCCGACAAGTCGGTCGTCGGCATCTCCCGGCAGGTGCAGCGCAACGAGGAGGGGCTGGACGGCTACAAGGCCTCTATGACCTGCCACCTCGGCGACTTCGAGGAGTACGCACAGCTGCGCCGCGAGCTCAAGGACCGGGAGACGGAGCTGGCCCGGCAGGGCGTCTCCCAGCGGCGGGCCGAGGCGGCCGTGGCCCTGGAGAAGCTCAAGCCGGGCGACGTCATCCACGTGCCGACGGGCAAGTACGCGGGCCTCGCACTGGTACTCGACCCGGGCCTGCCCGCCGGGCGGTCCAACGGCCACCGGGGCTTCGAGCACCACGACGGCCCCCGGCCCCTGGTGCTGACCGCCGAGCGGCAGGTCAAGCGGCTCGCCTCGATGGACTTCCCCGTGCCGGTCGAGGCGCTGGAGCGGATGCGGATCCCCAAGTCCTTCAACCCCCGCTCGCCGCAGTCCCGTCGGGACCTGGCCTCCGCGCTGCGCACCAAGGCCGGGCACATTCCGCCGGAGCGGGCCCGCAAGAAGCGGGCGCAGGCGGCCGACGACCGTGAGATCGCGCGGCTGCGGACGGCGATCCGGGCGCATCCCTGCCACGGGTGCAACGACCGCGAGGACCACGCCCGTTGGGCCGAGCGCTATCACCGGCTGCTGCGCGACACCTCGCAGCTGGAGCGGCGCATCGAAGGGCGCACGAACACCATCGCGCGGACCTTCGACCGGATCGTGGCCCTGCTCACCGAGCTGGACTACCTGCGCGCCGACGAGGTCACCGAGCACGGCAAGCGGCTGGCCCGGTTGTACGGCGAGCTCGATCTGCTGGCCAGCGAGTGCCTGCGGGAAGGCGTCTGGGAGGGGCTCGGCCCCGCCGAACTGGCCGCGTGCGTGTCGGCGTTGGTGTACGAGTCCCGCGTGGGCGACGACGCCATGGCGCCCAAAGTGCCGTCCGGCAAGGCCAAGGCCGCGCTCGGCGAGATGGTGCGGATCTGGGGACGGCTGGACGCCCTCGAGGAGGACTTCCGCATCAACCAGACCGAGGGAGTGGGCCAGCGTGAGCCCGACCTCGGGTTCGCCTGGGCTGCCTACATGTGGGCTTCCGGCAAGGGGCTGGACGAGGTGCTGCGGGAGGCGGAGATGCCGGCCGGGGACTTCGTGCGGTGGTGCAAGCAGGTGATCGACGTGCTGGGGCAGATCTCGGCGGCGGCACCGGTTTCCGGGGGCGAGGGGTCCACCGTCGCGAAGAACGCGCGGAAGGCCGTTGATCTGTTGCTGCGGGGGGTTGTGGCCTACTCGTCGGTGGGGTGACGGGTTCGGGGGCGGGTGCGGGTGCGGGTGCGTGGGGAGCTGGTCGCGCAGTTCCCCGCGCCCCTTAAAAACCTTGGCTCGGCCTGTGCTGCAGAAAGCCGCGCCATCCTCCGTATGACGTGACGTCCTCAGCGTCCTCCAGTGCGCTTGGTTCGCACAGGAAGCCGGGGATCCTGGTGCCGTCCGTCAGTTCTACGCTTCCCAAGGCCATGGGGCGGGGGAGTGTCGCCAGGAGGCGACCCAGGCCCTCCGCCGGGAGGCGCCAGACCTCTGCTTCGATCGCGGCGCCACCCTCGCCCACGTGGACCAGGCCCGGCTTCGGCGGGACCGTCCGCAGGGCGTGCAGGCGGTACACCGGGGCCGTGGTCGTCGTACGGTCGTAGCGGGCGCCCAGGGACAGCAGTTGGGGGTTGAGCGGCTGGCCCGTCAGGTGCGCGCCGACCACCGCGAGCCGGGTCTCCGGCTGGAGCAGGCGCGCGATGCTCGCCAGGCGCTCGTCGGTGTGCGCCGGGCCGATCAGCATCACGCCGAACGGGAGACCGTTCACCTCGCCCGCCGGAACGGCTGCCGCGGCCAGGTCGAAGAGGTTCGTGGAGTTGGTGAAGCGGCCCAGGCGGGCGTTGGCGCCGAGGGGGTCGGCGGCGACCTCGGCGAGGGTGGGGTGACCGGGGGTGGTGGGCAGGAGAAGGGCGTCCGCGTCGGCCAGCTCGGCCAGGGCCCGGGTGCGGAGCGTGGCCAGGCGGTCCAGGTCGGCGTAGAGCTGGTGGGCCGGGAGGTCGCGGGCCCCGGTGATGATGGCGGCGACCGTGGGGTCGAGGGAGTCGTCGTGTGCCGCTGCCGCCTTGTCGACGAAGGCACCCACCGCCGTGTAGCGCTCGGCCACGAACGCGCCCTCGTAGAGCATCGCCGCCGCCTCCGTGAAGGGCGCGAGGTCGAGCTCGCGTACCGACGCGCCGGCCGTGATCAGCTGCTCCACCGCCTGTTCGTACGCCTCGGCCCAGCCCTCGTCCAGTTCGCCGAGCTGCTCGCGCGGCGGGACCGCGATGCGCCAGGGGCCGGGCCGGCGTCCGGGGAGGGCCGGGGCGGTGCCGGTCGTCATGTGGGACAGCGCCTGTTCGGCCTCCGGGAGGGTGCGGGCGAAGACCGTCACGCAGTCGATCGAGGCGCAGGCCGGGACGACCCCGGCCGTGGGGACCAGGCCGCGGGTGGGCTTGAGCCCGACGATGCCGTTGAAGGCGGCCGGGACCCGGCACGAGCCCGCCGTGTCGGTGCCGAGCGCGAAGTCGACGATGCCCAGCGCCACGGCGACCGCCGAACCGGAGCTGGAACCGCCGCTCACCCTCGCCGGGTCGTACGCGTTGCGGACCGCGCCGTACGGAGAGCGGGTGCCGACCAGGCCCGTCGCGAACTGGTCCAGGTTCGTGGTGCCGAGCACGATCGCGCCCGCCGCGCGGAGCCGGGCGACCACCGGGGCATCGGCGCCGGGACGGTAGGCGTACGACGGGCAGCCCGCGGTGGTGGGCAGGCCGGCCACGTCGATGTTGCCCTTGACGGCGAACAGGCGGCCCGCGAGGGGGAGTCGCTCGCCTCGCGCGAGCCGTTCGTCGATCGCCCGGGCCTCCTCCTCGACCTCCTCCCGCGGACGCAGATCGATCCAGATCTCCGGGCGGTCCACGGCCTCGACGCGGTCGTGGGCGGCACGGACCCGGGTGACGGTGCTGGACATGGCGCGCTCCTCTTTCACTGTGCGGGCTCTGCGGCCTGTGCGGGCGTTCACTGTGCGGGCGGGGCCAGGACGAGCAGTGCCGTCCCCGCCTCCACCTGGTCGCCCGGCCTGGCCAGGATCTCCGCGACCACGCCGGCCGCCGGCGCGTGCACCCTGGACTCCATCTTCATCGCCTCCAGGGCCAGGAGCGGCTGCCCGGCCGCCACCTCGTCACCCGGCTCGACGTTCAACTGCCATACGGACGCGGCGAATTCGGCCTCGATCAGACGGCCGCCCGGGGGGACCGCGATGTCGACGGGGGCGACGGCCGGCGTGGCCGCCGACTCGGCCCGCGCGAACTCGCCCGCCGCCTCCCACGCATCCCGCTCCGCGGAGAAGGCCGCCTGCTGGCGCTCCCTGAACTCCGCTATGGGCTCGGCGTGTTCGGTGAGGAAGGCCTGGTACTCGGCGAGCGAGAAGGTGCCCTCCTCGATGCGGGGCACGAAGCGGCCGGACGTGATGTCGGCGCGCAGCTCCAGCAGCTCGTCCGCCTCCACCGGATACCACTTGATGCGGTCGAAGAAGCGCAGCAGCCAGGGCGAGCCCGGCTCGAACGCGCCGCGCTGCCGCCAGGGCGACCACACCTGGGTCGTACGGCCCACGAACTGGTAGCCGCCGGGGCCCTCCATGCCGTAGATGCACAGATACGCCCCGCCGATGCCGACGGAGTTCTCCGCCGTCCAGGTGCGTGCCGGGTTGTACTTCGTGGTCACCAGGCGGTGGCGCGGGTCGAGAGGCGTGGCCACCGGGGCTCCGAGATAGACATCGCCCAGGCCCAGGACCAGGTACTCCGCGTCGAAGACCGTACGGTAGACGTCGTTCACCGAGTCCAGGCCGTTGACGCGGCGGATGAACTCGATGTTCCACGGGCACCAGGGCGCGTCGTCGCGCACGCCCGCCATGTAGCGGGCGATGGCCTCGCGGGTCGCCGGATCGTCCCAGGAGAGCGGGAGATGAACCGTGCGGGAGGGGACGACCAGTTGGTCGGAGGGCGGGAGCGACCCGGTGATCTCCCTTACGGTGGCGAGCAGTTCGTGCTGGGGCAGCCGGTTCGGGTCCGTCCGGATCTGGAGGGAACGGATGCCGGGGGTGAGGTCGGTGATGCCGTCCGGGCCCTGTTCGGCGACCGCCTCCATCAGCGCGTGGACGCGCATGCGCAGCGCCAGGTCCAACTGCATGGGGCCGAATTCGACCAGCAGGTTGTCGTCGCCGCTGCGGCGGTACGTCACGTCGCCGTCGCGGGCGAGGATGCCGCCGTCCACGATCGCCGGGCGCGCGGAGCCGTCCGTGTGCACCGGGACGAAGCGGACCGTGTCACCGGGGCGCAGCTGGCCCAGCTTCCAGCGCTCGGTGCTGATGACGGTAGCCGGGCATACGAACCCGCCGAGCGAGGGCCCGTCCGGGCCCAGCAGCACCGGCATGTCGCCCGTGTAGTCGACCGCGCCGACCGAGTACGGGGTGTCATGGATGTTGGACGGGTGCAGGCCGGCCTCGCCGCCGTCGGTGCGGGCCCAGCGGGGCTTGGGGCCGACCAGGCGGACGCCGGTGCGGGCCGAGTTGAAGTGGACCTTCCAGTCGGCGGCGTAGAAGTCGCGGATGTCGTCCTCGGTGAAGAACTCCGGGGCGGCGTGCGGGCCTTCGGCGGCGGCGATGTGCCAGGTGGAGGTGAAAGAGGGGCGCTCCCCGACGGGCGTGCCGTCGGCCTGGGCTCCGCCGTGCAGTACGTCACCCGTCCGCAGCGCCCGTCCGCCGTGTCCGCCGAAGCGGCCCAGTGTGAACGTGCTCGCGCTCCCGAGGAAGGCCGGGACGTCGAGGCCGCCCGCGCACAGGACGTACGTCCGCAGGCCGTGTTCGGCGGGTGCGCCGACTTCCAGGACTCCGCCCGCGGGCACGGTCACCGGTTCCCACTGCGGCACCGGGGTGCCGTCGAGGGTGACCGGGGCCGGAGCGCCCGTCACACAGACGGTGGTGGGGTGGGTGAACCTCAACGACGGTCCCTGCAAGGTGCATTCGAGGCCCGGGGCGCCTTCCGGGTTGCCCAGCGCCCTGTTGCCGAGCCGGAACGAACGGTCGTCCATCGGGCCGCTCGGCGGAACGCCGACCTGCCAGTAGCCGGTGCGGCCCGGCCAGTCCTGGACCGTGGTGAGGGTGCCGGCGGCCACGACCTCGATGCGCGGGGTCGGGTCCTGGACCCCGGACAGGGTCGCCGTGGAGTGGGCGGCCGCCTTGAAGTCGCTGTCGGCCAGTGCCGCCCGGACCAGGCCCAGGTTGGTCTCGATGCCGTCGACACGGGTGCGTGCCAGGGCCTGGTCCAGCCGCTGGAGCGCGTGGGCGCGGTCCGGGCCGTACGCGATGACCTTCGCGAGCATCGGATCGTACGACGTCGTCACCTCGGTGCCGGTCTCCACCCAGCCGTCGACGCGGACCCCGGTGGGGAACTCGACCCGCGTCAACAGGCCGGCGCTGGGCCGGTGTTCGCGACAGGGGTCCTCGGCGTAGACGCGGGCCTCCACGGCGTGGCCGCGCGGGGGGCCCGGCTCGCTCACGACGTCCCGCTCGCCCCGGGCCAGGCGGAGCATCCAGGCGACCAGGTCGACACCGTAGATCTCCTCGGTGACCGGATGCTCCACCTGGAGACGGGTGTTGACCTCCAGGAAGTAGACCTCCTCGCGGGCGGCGTCGTAGACGAACTCGACGGTTCCCGCGGAGCGGTAGCCGACGGAGGCGCACAAGTCGCGGGCGCTGTCCGTGAGTTGTGCGCGGACGTGAGCGGGGAGACCGGGCGCGGGAGCCTCCTCCACGACCTTCTGGTTGCGGCGCTGGAGGGAGCAGTCGCGGTCGCCGAAGGTGACGACCGTGCCGTCGCCGTCGCCGAAGACCTGCACCTCGACATGGCGGGCCCGCTCGACGAGCCGTTCCAGGAAGACGCCGGCGGAGGAGAAGGAGGCGGCGGCGACGCGCTGCACCCGGTCCCAGGCGTCGGTCAGTTCGTCGGCGGAGCGGCAGGCCGACATGCCGATGCCGCCGCCCCCGCCGGTGGCCTTGAGCATGACGGGATAGCCGATGGCGCCGGCCGCTTCGAGGGCTTCGTCGAGGGAGGGCAGCAGGCCCGTGCCCGGCGCCAGCGGCACCCCCGCCGCCTGCGCCGCGGCCCGTGCGGTGTGCTTCGCGCCGAACAGCTCCAGCTGCTCGGGCGTCGGGCCCACGAACACGATCCCGGCGTCCTCGCAGCGGCGCGCGAACGCGGCGTCCTCGGACAGGAAACCGTAGCCGGGGTGGATCGCGCCCGCGCCCGAGTCCTTGGCCGCCTTGAGCACCAGGTCGGCGTCGAGGTACGACTCCTTCGCGGGCGCCGGGCCGAGGCGTACGGCCTGGTCGGCGAGCCGGACGTGGGGGGCGGACCGGTCGGCGTCGGAGTACACCGCGACGGTCCGTAGGCCCAGTTCGCGGGCGCTGCGGATGATCCGGACCGCTATCTCGCCCCGGTTGGCGACGAGGAGGGTGTCGAAGCTCATTCCGCGACCACCTCTGCGGCGTCGATCGTCATCTCCACGGGTGTCGGGTCGAAGCCGTTGCAGGGGTTGTTGATCTGGGGGCAGTTGGAGACGAGGACGAGGACGTCCCGTTCGGCGCGCAGGGTCAGGGAGAGGCCCGGGGCGGACATGCCGTCGACGATGCCGAGGGTGCCGTCCTTCTCGACCGGCACGTTCATGTACCAGTTGATGTTGGAGACGAGATCGCGCTTTCCGAGGCCGTGCTTCGAGCCCTCGGCGAGGAAGTTGTCCACGCACGCGTGCTGCGACCAGGTGTGATGGCCGTAGCGCAGGGTGTTCGACTCCTTGGAGCAGGCGCCGCCGACCGTGTCGTGGCGGCCCACGTCGTCGGCGGTGACCGTCATCAGCGGGGTGTGCTCGTCGGACATCAGCACGCTGCCCGTGGTGAGGAAGATGCCGCCCTGCGCCTGAATGGTGTCGGGGGCGCTGTAGCGGACCGCCGTGTCGTGGGCGTCGTAGACGAGGAAGTCGACGGCCTGGTTGCCGTGCAGGTCGGTGATGGTGAGCGTCTCGCCCTCGCGGATGACGGAGGACCAGGCGGTGCGGGCCGGAACCACGGTCTTCATGCGCGTCCCTTCGAGGCCAGGAATTCGGCGGTGTTCAGGAAGGCGCGGCGGCCTTCGGGGGTGGCGTCCCAGAGGGGGTCGCCGGCGCGGGTGGGCTCGGCGCGCCAGGCGAGGACCTCCAGCGGAGTGCTGACGTAGGCGGGCCGGGGGTCGGCGGGGTGCGGGACGTTCGCGATCAGGACCGTCACGTCCTGTTCGGCGCGGAGGGTGACGCTGCCGCCGGGGCCCGCCGAGCCGGTGAAGTCGAGGCTGCCGTCCTCGCGGATCCGCACGCCCTGGAAGAAGGAGAGGGAGGGCGGGAGGTCGCGGGGTTCGAGGCCGTTCTTCGCGGCTGCCAGCTTGAAGAGCTCGCGGCCGGCGGGGGAGGGGCTCTGGGGCGTGCCGTCACCGTAGCGCGCGGTGTTGCGGACCAGGGTGGAGGTGCCGCACAGGGCGTCGTGGCGGCCGGAGCTGTCGGCGACGACGCTCGCTAGGACACGGCCCTGGTCGGACAGGAGCAGTTGGCCCTCACCGAGGTAGGCGTTCCACTGGACCTTCACCGTGTCGGCGACGTTCAGCCGCTCCCAGGGGCGGCCCTCCGCGTACAGGATGAGGTGGGCGCAGGCGTCCCCGTGGAGGTCGGTGAGGCGCAGTTCGGTGCCGCGGGCGAGGACGCGGTGGGTGTAGTTGCCGCCCGCGACGGTCTCCGCCCACACCAGGGGGCCCGCTGCGGGGGGCGGGTCGGGCCAGTCGCCGGCCGGGACGACGGGCATGGCCTCGGTACGGGTGCCCTCCTGTGCACGGGCGTGGTCTCGGGCTCCGTATGTGGTCTCTGTGGCCATGGCGGACCTCCGGTTCCGGGGCGGGGGTTGGGTGGGGTGGGGGTGGGGCGTGGTGAGGGTGGGGCGGGGTGAAGTGTTTCTGTCGCTTGACAGAAATTAGGGGCCGGGTAGGTCGGGGGAGTTGCCCGGGTGTTGCCGGGTGGTTACCGGCGGCTCACCGGGGGGTGGGGGAGGGGGGCTGATGGCGCGCGGCGATCCTCGGTGGGTGTTCCCGGCGTGGGTACTCGCGGGCTGCGCCCTGGCGGGTGGCGAGACCGTCGATGGGGCGCGGTCGTGGTTGCGGGCTCCGGTCTCGCGGTCGTGGTTGCGGGCTCCGGTCTCGTGGTCGTGGTGCGGGCTCCGAGTTCGCGGTCGCCGTGCGGGCTCCGACCTGGCGCTGGAGACCGCGGACGTGGTGGTCGTACCGGACGGGCGCGCGACCGTTCCGGCGGTCGTGCGGCTGTCCCGGGCCGCCCGCCGACCGGTCCTCCAGAACCTGGCGGTCGCGGGTGCCTTCATCGCCGGGCTCGTCCTGTGGGGCCGCCTCGGCCATCTCGCGCTGTCGCTGTCCCGGGGTGCCCGAAGGTCGCCGTCGCCAGGAGAGCGCCGCGCGCCCTGTGTGCGAGGATCGAACGCATGGGTACGACAGGTGGGGCGGCGGAGTCCGGGCGGCGGGTCGGCAGGCCGCGGGCCGATCGGCGGCCGGACAGCGGGCTGGCTCCGCGTGAGGAACTCCTGGTCGCCGCAGCCGAGTTGTTCACCTCGCTTGGCTATGCCGCCACCAGCACCCGGGCCGTCGCCGAGCGCGCGGGCATGCGGCAGGCGTCCATGTACCACTACGTCTCCGGCAAGGAGGAGCTCCTCGCCGAGCTACTGGAGTCCACCGTCACGCCTTCACTGACGTACGCGCGTGAGCTGCTCGCCGACGACACGGCACCGGCCGAGAACCGGCTGTGGGAGCTGTGCCGTGCGGACGTCGAGGTGCTGTGCGGCGGTCCGCACAACCTCGGAGGCCTCTACCTGCTGCCCGAGGTGCGCGCCGAGCGGTTCGCCGGCTTCCATGCCGTGCGCGCCGAACTCAAGGATGCCTACCGGCAGTTGCTCGCCGCGACGGCCGCGGGTGGCGCCCTCGCCAAGAGTGAGCTCGATCTCCGCACGGACCTGCTCTTCGGCCTGATCGAGGGCGTGATCCTCGTCCACCGCTCCGACCCCGAGCGACCCGCCTCCGCCTTCGCGGAGGCGACCGCGGACGCCGCCCTGCGCATCGCCGGAGTCCGGCTCCGGCACCCGGCCGGAGGCTGATCCTCACTCGCCGCGGTGAGGGGTTTTCGCGCGCCCGTACGTCATGACTCGACGTGTTCGGGTGATGTCGGAGCGTATAAATGGGCCGAGGGTACTCCAGTCGCAATGCCCGTTTCAGGCGCTTGCTGAATATGACACGGCGATGATCCGGTCGGACTAAGCTCGCCCGCAGCGCACCGAGTTGATGTGTATTCGTGCGCTTGTTCCCTATATGTGCGACTCCCCGTCGATACGTCTCAGAGGGCCCACATGGTGAGTGTTCAATCCCCCCCAGGACGCCGTGAACTGCCGTATGCGCGCGTGCTGTTGCTCCCCGCCATAGTCATGGCCGCAGTGACCGGGGCCGGTGTCGCGCTGGTGCAGCAGCCCGCCAGGGCCGCGGTCGGCTGGTGCGGAGCCGTCGCCACGCTGCTGGTGATCGCGGTGGCGGCCGAAGCCGTCCGGCGCGGTCGTGAACTGCGCGAGCAGCGACTCGAGCACGTCCGTCACACGGCTCATCTGAAGCAGCGCATCGCCGATCACGACCAGGACCTGATCCGGTTCGCCAAGGAGATCGCGCCGACCGCGCTGGACTGGCTGCGCCGCGGAAGTTCGCCCGGAGAGGTGATTCGCCAACTCGGCGAGTTCGACCCCGCGTGGGCGGACCTGCCCGAGCCGCAGATCCGGCTCCTCAAGACGGTGCTCACCATCGTCGACACCGAGGAGATCATGCGCGACGCCGCGCAGCGCTCCTTCGTGAACATCGCCCGACGCGTGCAGGCCATCGTCCATCAGCAGGCCAACGAACTGCGGGAGATGGAGGAGGACCACGGCCGCAACCCCGAGGTCTTCGACGACCTGCTGCGCATCGACCACGGCACCGCGCTGATCGGCCGGCTCGCCGACTCCATCTCCGTCCTCGGCGGCGGCCGCCCCGGCCGGCAGTGGCCCGAGCCCGTCGCTCTGTACAGCGTGCTGCGCGGCGCCATGTCCCGGATCCTGGAGTACCGGCGCATCGACCTCTCCTCGATCGCCAAGGTCAACGTCAAGGGCACCGCCGTCGAGCCGGTCATCCACGCCGCGGCCGAACTCCTCGACAACGCCACCCGGTACTCGCCGCCCCAGAGCAAGGTGCACGTCACCGCGACCGAGGTGCAGACCGGCGTCTGCATCGAGATCGAGGACGCCGGCGTCAGCCTCAGCGAGGAGGCCCGGCTGCGGGCCGAGGGCATGCTGGAGCGGGCCAAGGCCGGCGTGGACTTCCAGGACCTCGGTGAGTCGCCGCGCCTCGGCCTCGCCGTCGTGGGCCGGCTCTGCCAGGCGTACGACATGCAGGTCTCCCTGCGGGCCTCCGCGTACGGCGGCGTCCGCGCCATCCTCGTCGTGCCCAGCGACATGCTCACCGACGAGCCCGGCGTCGGACTCGCCCACGGCATCGGCGCCACCGCCGTCCCCAAGGCCGAACTCGGCGCGCTGCCCGGACCCAAGCGCACGATCAAGAAGCGCCGCCCCACCAGCCCCAAGTTCACGACACCGGTGTCGATGGAGGACGACGTCCCCGAGGTCACCGAGTGGACGGCCAACGGGCTGCCGCAGCGCCGCAGCCGGGTCAAGACCTCCCTCACCCAGCGCTACGCCGAGCAGGCCGAGATCGAACGCGCCGAGCGGGAAGGCCGCCCGACCATCTGGTCGACGGCCGGCCGCGGACCCGAGCCCGAGCAGAAGCCGGACGACACCCCGCCGGGCCTGTGGGTCCAGGCGTTCATGGACGGCCTCAAGCGCCCCACCGCTTCCACCGCCAGTCAGCCGACCGACGAACCGGCCCGTACCGAGGCCGAAGACGAGGGGAACCTCAAGTGATCCAGCAGCGAGGCAACTTCGACTGGATGCTCCAGGACCTCGCCAAAGGCGTACCGGGCATCCAGATGATCGTGGTGCTCTCCGCCGACGGCCTGCGCATCGCCCGCCACGGCGGCGACCCGGACACCGCCGACCGCGTCGCCGCGGCCTGTGCGGGCCTGCAGAGCCTGGCGGGCGCCGTGGCCGGGGAGATCCCCGGCAGCGACGGCAAGATGAAGATGGTCCTCATCGAGATCCACGGGGGCTACTTCTACCTGATGGCCGCCGGCCCCAACGCGTATCTCGCGGTGCTCTCCGACATCATCACCGAACCCGGCCACATGAGCGCCCGCATGAGCGATCTGGTCGTCCGCATCGGCGCGCACCTCACCAGTCCGCCCCGCCGCAACGGGCAGACCGTATGACTCCTCCACAACGCCGACGGCGATTCCCCAAGGCCAGTCCGGAACCGCAACCCCCGCAGGAGGGCCAGGACCCACCCGAGGGACCGAAGAAGAACCCCGAGCGGCTGTACGTCATCACCGGCCCCGACGGAGCCGAGCGCTCGGAACTCGACCTGGTCACCTTAATCGTGGCGCACGCCGACCCCCCGCCCTCCGCCACGCCCGAGCAGGCGGCGCTGCTCAGGCTCTGCACGGCCCCGCTGTCCGTGGCCGAGCTGTCCGCCTATCTCAGCCTGCCGTTCAGCGTGGTGACCGTCCTGCTCACCGAGCTGCTGACGGCCGAACTGGTGACGGCGCGCGCCCCGGTGATCCGCCAGGCGCTGGCCGACCGTTCCCTCCTCGAAGCGGTGATGCATGGACTTCAAAGGCTCTGACACCATCCCAGGTCCGCGAACAGAGGACCACCTCCCCCAAACCGCCCAGGCCGCGGTGAAGATCGTCATCGTCGGCGGCTTCGGCGTCGGCAAGACGACCATGGTCGGCTCGGTCAGCGAGATCAAACCGCTGACCACCGAGGAGACCATGACCCAGGCCGGCATCGGGGTCGACGACAACTACGGCTCCGAGACCAAGACGGCCACCACGGTGGCCATGGACTTCGGCCGCATCAGCATCACCGAGCAACTGGTGCTCTACCTCTTCGGAACCCCCGGCCAGGAACGCTTCTGGTTCCTGTGGAACGGCCTGTTCGAAGGAGCGCTCGGCGCGGTGGTCCTGGTGGACACCCGACGCCTCGAAGTCAGCTTCGACGTCATGGACCGCCTGGAGGAACGGGGCGTGCCCTTCGTCGTCGCCGTCAACACCTTCCCCGACGGCCCCCGCCACGCCATCGAGGACCTGCGCAGCGCGCTCGACCTCAGCGCGGACATCCCCATCGTCGAGTGCGACGCGCGTCGGCGGGCGTCGAGTCGGGATGTGCTGATGACCTTGATGCGGTTTCTGCATTCGCTGGCGGTGGAGAGGGCTCCGGTGTGAGCCGAGGCCCGGCAGAGCCGTCAGACCATGACTTTTTTCAGACCAGATCGACCTCAGCTCCGGAGCGACCATCGTGACGCCTGAACCCTTTTCCCCGGCCGGTACGGATCACTCGACAGCCGCCCCGCCCCCGGGCTGCCCCGCGCACGGCATCGGCGTCGGCGGACTGCGTCGGTTGTACGGCCCCGAGGCGCAGGACCTCGGAGCCGTGTACGAGACGCTCCGCGCCGAACACGGAACCGTGGCTCCAGCGCTGCTCCATGATGACGTGCCGATCTGGGTCGTGCTGGGCCACACCGAGAACATGCACATGCTCCGCACCCCCTCGCACTTCAGCCGTGACACCCGCCTGTGGGGCCCCATGCAGGACGGTACGGTCAAGCCGACTCACCCGATGATGCCGCATCTCGCCTGGCAGCCTCTCTGCTCCCATGCCGAGGGCGAGGAGCACCTGCGACTGCGCGGAGCGGTCAACGGTGCCATCTCGACCATCGACCACCGGGGCGTCCGCCGTCACATCAACCGTGCGACCCAGCACCTCGTCAACAGGTTCTGCGAGCGGGGCAGCGCCGATCTGGTCAGCCAGTTCGCCGAGCGCCTGCCGATGATGGTGATGTGCGAGATCTTCGGCATGCCCGACGAGTACAACGACCGGATCGTGGAGGCCGCCCGCGACCTGCCCAAGGGCACCGCGACGGCCATCGAGAGCAACGCTTACATCATGGACGTCCTCACACGGCTCACCGCCCGTCGCAGGGCCGCACCCGAGGACGACTTCACGAGCCACCTCATCAACCACCCGACGCGGCTCACCGACGAGGAGGTCAGCCAGCACCTGCGCCTGATCCTGATCGTCGCGTACGAGAGCACTGCCAACCTCCTTGCCAACGTACTGCGGGTGGTGCTCACCGATCCGCGGTTCCGCGCCCAGCTCAACGGAGGCCAGATGACGGTGCCCCAGGCGGTGGAGCAGTCCATGTGGGACGAGCCGCCGTTCAGCGCCGTTCTGGGGTACTTCGCCAAGCAGGACGCCGAGTTGGGCGGTCAGCGCATCCGCAAGGGTGACGGTCTGATCCTGGGCATCGCGCCGGGCAACGTCGATCCCCGCGTCCGTCCCGACACCAAGGCCAACATGCAGGGCAACCGCTCCCACCTGGCTTTCAGCGGCGGTCCCCACGAATGCCCGGGTCAGGATATCGGCCGTGCCATCGCCGATGTCGGTGTCGACGCGCTGCTGACCAGGCTTCCGGACGCGGAACTCGCCTGCGACGAGGACGATCTGGAGTGGGAGGAGACCCTTTCCAACCGGCATCTGGTGGCCCTGCCGGTGAAGTTCGCGCCCAGGCCCCAGCAAGACGTCATGGCGCGCCCCGCGCACCCGGCTCCGTCCCAGCGCCGCACCGACTGGCAGGTCAGCACGCCGCAGCGGGAGCCGGTGGCGCCGGAGCCCGTCGCTCCGGCACCGGTGCCCGAACCGGTCGTACGGCTCGGGGCGTTCCAGCGTCTGCTGCGCTGGTGGCGTGGCGAGTGAGCCGAGGGCGTTGGAGTCACCCGGCCGCCCACTCCTCGTAGGACGACCAGGCCCGCAGCACGCGCGGGCTGACGAACCGATGCTCGTGTCCCGTAACCGGATCGGTGAACTCCAGGACTCGCGCCAGCAGTTGGAGCGGACGTCGGAAGTCGCCGGGCGCCACGGGGGCGGTGACCACCGGATAGAGGGGGTCGCCGAGGATCGGCACTCCGAGGGCGCTCATGTGCACCCTGAGCTGGTGCGTCTGCCCGGTGCCCGGTGTGAGCCGGTACCGGGCGCGCTCGCCCCGGTGCTCCAGCAACTCGACCCGGCTGACGGCATTGGGCTCACCGTCGACCTCCTGAGCGGCCAGGACTCCACGCTCCTTGACGATGCGGCTGCGCACGGTGTGGGGGAGAGGCAGCGTCGGGTCGTACCGGGCGACGGCCTCGTACTCCTTGGCCACCCGTCTGTCCCGGAACAGCGACTGGTAGGCGCCGCGTTCCTCGGGCCGCACGGTGAACATCACCAGGCCGGCCGTCAGCCTGTCCAGGCGGTGCGCGGCGCCCAGCGCAGGGATGTCCAGTTGCCGGCGTAGCCGTGCCAGGGCCGTCTCGGCGACATGGCTGCCGCGCGGGGTGGTGGCGAGGAAGTGGGGCTTGTCGGCCACCACCAGGTGTTCGTCGCGGTAGATGACGTCGATCGGGAACGGGACCCGCTCCTCGTCGGGCAGTTCCCGGTGGAACCACACGGACATCCCCGGCGCGTACGCCATGTCGCGCGGCACCGGATGTCCGGCGGCGTCCACGATCTGGCCCGTCTCCAGCATCCCGTCGATCACCTCGGCGTCGGCCGCGAGCCGCGCCACGAGATGATCCCGCACGGTCGCCCAGGCGTCACCGGGCGGCAACCGCACCCGCACCGGATCGACCCCGTCGCGCTGCGGCAGGGGAGGGGGCGGGGGCGGAGTGCGGCGTCTCATCACGATCAAGCCTACGACCGGGCATGGAGGGAGAGGGTCGTGCCGCGGACCGACCCTCAGGGCTCATGGGATGGCTTCTGCTCCGTTTCGGCCGGAGAACAGCGTGCTCCTGGTCCGTACGGCCGATGCGCACGCGAGGGCCAGCCGTTGGAGATCTGTCACGTCGAAGTACGCGTCCCAGCGATCACGCAGCCAGCCACGCACGATCGTCGAACTGTCGGCGTAGAGCCTGTCGAGTGCCGGCCCGATGTCGACCGGGCCGGCCTGGTCGGTGCAGGTGCATCGGCCCCGGGAGAAGTACTCGGCCAGCCGGGGCGCGTACGTCCACTCCACACTCGGGCGAAGCTTCTTGCGCACGAGCGTCTCGGTGCCGTCATCCACCCGTTCCCGGCCACCTCGTGCGTACAGGCACGTGCCCACCACGAAACCTGCGACGACACGTTGCCACTGCGCTCCCCCTGCGGCGCAGGTGTGGCTCAGACAGACTTCCAGGATGTCCCACAGCTGATCGCTGTCGGCCAGCCGCAGCGCCAGATTGTTGCGGTTGCCGTTCTCGGTGTCACGCCCCTGGTCGATCAGGTCATGAGCGAGCACGGCCACCATCGTGGTTTCATCGACGATCTCCCGGAAACGTTCCGAGCGGTCGTCCTGGACGGTGTAGATGTGCACTCCGATGTCCGCGCCCCGGATCCGGATGTACTCCTCGGGCGTGAAGAGATCGGGCAGCTGCAGGATTCCGGTCAAGTTGTCGACGAGTTGAACGGCCCCGCACTCCACTTGTGCGGCAACCACCAGTTCGCCTTCGCGCCCGTGCAGCCGTACGCATTGCCGGGAAGCGGTCACCGCATCCCGTGCGAGCCTGCCGATCTCTTGCACCTGTGGGACGGTTCCCGCGTAGTACTCGCTGATTCCCGCCAGAATGCCCCACAGGAACGTGGCCCTGGCTTCGAGCGCGGCGCTCGACTCGGGTGCGGTGCACAGTGCGGTGAAAAGACCCGACATCTCCATGGCGAAGGAGTAGGGAGCCGTGTGGCCCACGGCTCGTTGGCACCACTGCTGGGCTCGGTCGACGGAGAGATCCCCCCGTAAGTCGATCAGTGGCGGACCGTCCGAGCTGCGCATCAGCCGGTCGCAGGCTGCGGCCAACAGCCCGCCCGTGTCCCTGCCGAGCAGGGTTTGCCAGTTCACCTGCCGCTGATCACGGCGCAGCAGGGTACGCACGGCCCGCAGGCCGGGGGACCGGACCGCATCGAGATGCGAGCTGGGCGACCTCAGCACGGAGCGACTGCCGTTGGCGGTCTCCGCGTCGATCGCATGGCAAAGTATTCCGGACAATGCCATGGCATGAGGGTCGGAAAGGAGAGAGTCAACCGAATTCCGCCACTGTGCGGGTTCCAGGCTCGGTATCACCTGACCAGGAGTTCCGGGACTCAGGGCGCCCGTCAGACCCATCAGGTCACTCACCTGGCGCTCCCTCTGCTCGGAGCCCGCGTCCCCTGATGCGCCTGTGTTTGGGAATCGCCTGGTGTGACGAAAGGCTGGAAAATGGCCCCGTGCTGTACGTCCACGCGTAAGATACCGAGGACGAGGTAATACTCATCGTGCTGATCTCCCGTCGCGTATTCAAGACCTGGAATGGCCAGTCCTTCTCAGGTCCTTCGGCTTGGGTAGAACACGGAATTGACAGGCGTTCCGGGGGTACTGGTACTCGGGACGCTAGAGGGCGGGGGTCACGGCCAGAGTGACGCGCGCCTGGCGGCGAGTGCGTGCCCGATCAGTGGAACGGCCCGGGCGACTCGCCTGGAGCAGAGCCATTCATGATGCCTCCGGTGGCGGAGTCGACGAAGTCCATGAACTACGCGTTGTGTTCCGTACGCTGCGCCGGCAGCGTGGCTGAACTCGTGCACTGAGCCGGCCTCGTCAACTGCGCGCCCTGCGGCCGTGGTCTTCGCGGCGGCAGCCGGACGGTACGGAGAATCAGTGGCCACCACCGCCAGGACAGCGTTGTCGGAGGCGAGGTCGTGGATCATCCCTACCTTCCAGCGCCACCATGCGTTTCGTCAACTGTGCGGGGCTAGTTGACGCTGGTGTCAGGCGCCTCGGAGGACGCCTGCGAGGGGCGCTTCGGACGGAGGCCGGTCGGATGTGCTCGGCGACATTCCGGGCAGCCCGGTCGCTAAGAGGGGAGCACTCGACCCGGGTGGATTCGCACTGGTACACGAACGTGCCGACCGTGCGGAGCACATCGGAGTCTCGCGCGGAACACCTTCCCGAGACCCCCCGCCGACCATCGCAGCCATCCGGCCACCACCCTCACCGGCCCGGGTGTGAGGCCGCTCATGCCTGCACTTCACCCTGACAGCCCACCACTTCGCACCATGCGACGATTTTCGGCCGCGGGCTAGGGGGCGCAGCCCCGGCGCACGGAGCGGATCGCCTGGCCGCCGGATGCACGGCCGCGCATTCCAGGCCGTTGATGCGCCGCGGGTACCACCCCCGTTTGCGGCTGTTGGGAAGCAAGTTCGTCGCGGGGACGGCACATCCGTCCAGGGCGGCCGGGACGCGGACACCGGTCCCTCCGGGGGTGGAACACGGGGTTCCTGCCTTCCTCTCGTCAAGAGGAAAACCCGTTGGGACGGGCATCGTCCGGTTGGCAGGATGCGGGTCATGCCGTACCTCACCGGACCGGTGCTCACACCCGGCACCCTCTCCCGCACCCCTCAGCCCACCCTCCCCACCGGCGACGGCCTGCTCCTGCGTCCCTGGCGGCCCGAGGACGCGCCGGCGGTGCACGCCGCGTTCCAGGATCCGGTGATGCACCAGTGGCACGCCCGTGCCGCCGACTCCGTGGACGAGGTCGGCGGCTGGATCGAGGAGTGGCGAAAGGCATGGGGCGAGGAGAGGACCGCTCAGTGGGCCGTGGTGGACGTGGACACCGATCTGCTGCTCGGCCGGGTGGCCCTGCGCGAGATCCGTCTCGACGACGGGCAGGCCGAGATGGCGTACTGGACGACCACGGGGGCTCGGGGGAGGGGGGTCGCGGCGCGTGCCACGGTCGTCCTGTCCCGCTGGGCTCTCGACGCCGTCGGGTTCCACCGTCTCGAGCTCATGCACGCCGTCCGCAACGAGGCGTCGTGCCGGGTCGCGACCAAGACGGGCTTCGTTCTGGAAGGGACCAAGCGGAGTGCGGTGCTGCATCCCGACGGTTGGCACGACATGCATCTGCACGCGCGGGTGCGGGGTGACTGACGGACTGTCGAGTTGCCACGGGTGGACGGCGGCCGCCCGTGGAGGTGCGGCCGCCCGTGGAGACGCGGCCGCCCGACGTGAGGCGGCCGCCGCGCTCCGTCCGCTATCCCGCCGACGTAGGCCGGCGCAGCGCACGCCACGCCACGCCCACTGCCAGGGTCGCGGCCAGGAACAGCACCGTGAACCACTGGAAGTACCAGTGCCCACCCGCCGGGTCGTACACCTCGGCCCGGGGCCAGGCCAGGTTGACGGTCATCAGGAGGCCGTAGAGGAGGGCCAGGGCGTTGACCGGGATGCCCCAGCGGCCCAGGGAGAACAGTCGGCCGCCTTCCTCGTCGGTGCCTGACGAGGTGAACTCGCCCCGGATGCGGCGGATCAGCAACGGGCCCGTGACCATCGCGTACGCCAGGTACAGCATCACGATGCAGGTCGTGCCGATCGCCAGGAACGCCTCCGGTGAGGCGAAGTTGAGCAGGAGCAGGGCGGCGGCCAGGATGCCGACGACCAGAGCGGGGGCGGTGGGCATGCCGGTACGGGGGTTCACGCGCGCGAGGCGGCCCGCGAAGGGCAGCTGGCCGTCGCGGGCCATGGAGAAGAGCATGCGGCAGGCTGCTGTCTGGATGGCGAGGGTGGCCACCGTGATCGCGATGACCACGTCGGCCAGCAGGGCCTTGCCGACACCGTCGCCGAGGCTGCTGGTGAGGACGTAGCTGAGGCCGTCGACCGACAAATGCCCGTCGGTGAGGCTGGGGGCGGCGAGCAGGCCGCCCAGGACGATCAGGCCGCCGAGCGCGCCGGCCGAGCCGAGCGCCGTCAGGATCGTACGGGGCGCGACGCGCCGGGGGTTGCGGGTCTCCTCGCTCATCTCGCCCGCGCTGTCGAAGCCGATCATCACGTACGCCGCCGTGAACGAGCCCACCAGCAGTGCCCCGAACAGGCCGCTCTGCGCGGCGCCCGTGGTGTGGAAGGTGATGCTCGGTGTGCGCTCGGAGTGGGTCAGCAGAAGCACGATGATCAGCACCGCGCCGATGATCTCGGCGGTGACGCCGACCCGGTTGACCAGGGACAGGACACGGTTGTCGAGGACGTTCACGACGGTCGTCAGGACCAGCAGGATCACGCCGAGGACGGCCGCGTTGGCGGCCCCGTCCGCCGAGGTCGGCGCCGGGTCGGTGCCGACCAGCTGGAAGCCCGACCAGATCGCCGGGAGCACCATCTGCAGGGCCAGTGCCGCCGCGGCGACCACGACGATCTGCCCGATCACCATGATCCAGCCGGCGAACCAGCCGAAGGTCGCGTTGGAGAGGCGGGACGACCACTGGTAGATCGCGCCCGAAAGGGGGTAGCGGGCCGCCAGTTCCGCGAAGCAGGCGGCCACCAGCAGCTGGCCGACCAGGACCGCCGGCCAGGCCCAGAAGAAGACGGGGCCGCCGAACGCGTACCCGAAGGCGAAGAACTGGAAGACGGTCGTCAGGACCGAGATGAAGGAGAACCCGGCCGCGAAGGACGCGTACCGGCCCAGGCTGCGGTGCAGTTCCTGGGGATAGCCGAACTCGGCGAGGGACCGGTCGTCGGGGGAGGGGGTGGAGGAGTGCGGGGGATCGGGGCGGACGTCGGAGGGGCTGGTCGTCGTCACGGCGGCACCTGCCTTAGGCGGCGAATTCCTGTCGGGCGACAGAAATTAGGGAGGTGCTGTTTCCGGTGCATGACGGGGCCGTGTCGTGGCTGGGCCCAAGTTCTCACGCCCTTGCGGCCGGGCGTCAAACACGATACATCGTGTCCATTGACGGATCGTCGTGGATCGCGATATGTTCGGCACCGGATATTCGGAGGCGAGGTGAATCGGACATGCGGCGTCGGAAGCTCCGCAACCCCCTGGCGCTCGCCGTGCTGACGACGCTCTGGCAGAAGCCGATGCATCCCTACGAGATCGCCCAGACCCTGCGCCGTCAGGGCAAGGACTCCAGCACGAAGATCAACTACGGCTCGCTCTACACGGTCGTGCAGAACCTCGAGAAACATGGATTCGTCGAGGTCACGGACGTGGAGCGGCAGGGCAACCGGCCGGAGCGGACCGTCTACGGCATCACCGCGGCCGGCCGCCAGGAGACCACCGAGTGGATGTCGGACCTGGTCGCCTTCCCGGTCAAGGAGTACCCGATCTTCGAGACCGCGCTCTCCCTGCTCGGTGTGCTGCACCCCGACGAGGTGGTGCCGCTGCTGAAGGAGCGGCTCGACGCACTGGAGGTGCAGATCGCGAGCGGCCGAGGCGCGCTGGAGAAGCTGTACGAGACGCTGCCCCGGCTCTTCCTCGTGGAGAACGAGTACCAGCTCCACATGGTCGAGGCGGAGGCGGAGTGGGTCCGCGGCTTCCTCGACGAGCTCACCAAGGGCGCGCTCCCCGGCATCGAGGAGTGGAAGGCGTTCCACGAGCCAGGCCCTGAACGAGAGCCAGGCCCTGAACGAGAAACAGGACCCGTACAAGAAACAGGACCCGTACAAGAAACAGGACCCGTACAAGAAACAGAACCCGTACGAGAACCATGACCTGAACAAGAACTGGCCCCGGCACGGCTGTTGCAGCAGCCCGCCGGGGCCTCGAACCCCGAACTGAATCCGCCCTGAGGCACATCCAGGCGATCGAGGTGCGGCACACCCAGGATAGCCCGGTGCTCCTCACGCGGATCAGTTGTCATCCGCTCGGCCAGGAGACCCAGGAGAGCACCTGCCATGAACACCCGTGCGCCCGCGATCGAGGCGCGTCAACTGATCAAGACCTACGGCGGTCAGGTCACCGCCCTCAACGGCATCGACCTCGTCGTCGAGCGGGGCAGCGTCTTCGGCCTGCTCGGCCCGAACGGCGCCGGCAAGTCCACCACCGTCAAGATCCTCACCACCCTGGCCCGCCCCGACTCCGGCTCGGCCACCGTCGCCGGCCATGACGTGCTGCGCCACCCGGACCGGGTCCGGCGGGCCATCGGGGTGGTCGCCCAGGGCTCCGGCGCCGACCCGGTCGCCACCGGCCGCGAGAACCTCCGACTCCAGGGCAGGCTCTACGGCCTGAAGGGCGCCGCCCTCGACCAGCGGGTGGACGAGCTCCTCGACCGCTTCGCGCTCACCGAGGCGGCCCGGCGTCCGGTCAAGGGCTACTCCGGCGGCATGCGACGCCGGCTCGACGTCGCCCTCGGCCTGGTGCACCGCCCCGAGGTGCTCTTCCTCGACGAGCCCACCACCGGCCTCGACCCCGAGGCCCGCAGCGCGATGTGGGACGAGATCGGGCGGCTCGCGGCGGAGGAGGGGCTGACGATCCTGCTCACCACGCACTACCTCGAAGAGGCCGACCGGCTCGCCGAGCGCGTCGCTGTCGTCGACCGCGGCCGGATCGTCGTCGAGGGCACCCCGGACGCGCTCAAGGGCGAACTCCGCGGCGACGCCGTGCATGTGGAGCTGCGCGAGCCGCTCGGCGACGCGGGGCGCACCCTGCTGACCGGCGCCCTGCGCGACGTGCCGGGCGTGCACGAGGTGCTGGCCGACGGAGACCGCGTCAGCGTCCGCGCCGACGACGGGGCCGCCGCCGTACCCGCCCTCCTCGCCGCTCTGGAGCGGGCCGGGGTCAAGGTCGCCACCGCGACCGTCGCCCGCCCGTCCCTCGACGACGTCTACCTGCGCTACGCGGGCCGCCGTTACTCCGACGCCGAAGACCTGGTGGGTGCCCGATGAGCACGGCCGTCTCCCAGACCTGGTACATGACGCAGCGTCAACTCATGGTGTTCGTACGGCAGCCCGCGTACGCGATCATCACCCTGATCCAGCCGGTGATCTGGCTGTTCCTGTTCGGCAGCCTCTTCAGGAAGGTCGTCGAGCTCGGCGGCTTCGGGACCACCTCGTATCTCGACTACCTCGTCCCGGGCGTGGTCGTGATGAGCGCGCTCGGCTCCAACATGTGGGCCGGCATGGGCACGTTGGAGGAGATCCAGCGCGGGACCCTGGACCGCTTCCTGACCACCCCGGTCAGCCGGGCCGCGCTGATGAACGGCAACGTCGTCAACAACGGCCTGGTCACCGCCTTCCAGTCGGTGGTCATCGTCCTGCTCGGGCTCCTCGGGGGCGCCGACTACCCGGGCGGCATCGTGGGGATCGCCGTCCTGGTGCTCGCCTCGGTCCTGCTGGGCACCGTTTTCGGGGCGCTGTCCAACGCGCTCGGCATGCTGGTGCGGGAGCGGGAGTCGATCATCGGGATCAACACCTTCCTGCTGCTCCCGCTCACCTTCCTGTCCAGCGCCTTCATGGCGCCCTCGCAGATGCCCTCCTGGATGCGGCACGTCGCCGACTTCAACCCGCTGAACTGGGCGATGGTGGCGGGCCGTTCGGCCCTGTCCGCCGATCCCGACTGGGGCGTCGTGGCCAGCCGCGGGGGAGCGCTGCTCGGGCTGGCGGTCGTGGCGGTGTGGCTGTCGATCCGCACGTTCCGGTCGTACCAACGGTCGGTGTGACCGCTCCCGGACACGACGAAAGGGGCGGCACCCTTGAAGGTGCCGCCCCTTTCAGGGACGTAGGCCTAAGCGGCGGGCGCCGCCCCCTCCTGCTCCGCCTCGATGCGCGCGTTCCAGTCCCGCTTGGAGGCCTGCCAGCCGTCCTCGTTGTGACCCAGGCGCCAGTAGCCGGAGATCGACAGGTCCTCGCGCGGGATCGCGCGCTCGACCCGCAGCAGGTGGCGCAGCTGCTTCACGAAGTGCGCCTCGCCGTGCACGAACGCGCACAGCCGGCCCTCCGGGAACTCCAGCGCGCGGACGGCCTCCACCAGGGCCTCGCCGACGGGGCGGGAGCCGCGGTGCAGCCAGACGACCTCCACGTCGGAGTCGATCTTCTGCTCCTCCTCGGGCCCGGAGACCTCGATGAAGGCGTGCGCCCGGGTGCCGTCGGGCAATGACTCCAGGGAGCGGGCGATCGCGGGCAGCGCGCTCTCGTCGCCGACGAGCAGATGCCAGTCGGCGTCCTGGTTCGGGGCGTAGGCGCCGCCCGGGCCCGTGAAGCGCACGGTCTCGCCTGGCTGGACCCGTACCGCCCAGGGGCCGGCCAGGCCCTCGTCGCCGTGGATCACGAAGTCCAGGGTGAGCTCGCGGTGTTCGGCGTCCCAGTGGCGGACGGTGTACGTGCGGGTCACGGGCCACTGCTCGCGGGGGAACTCCTCGCGGATCCGCTGCATGTCGAAGGGCTCGGGGTAGGTCGCGCCCTCGGCCGGGAACAGGATCTTGACGTAGTGGTCGGTGCAGGTGTCCGCCGCGAACTCGGCGAGTCCGTCGCCGCCGAGCACCACGCGCTGCATGTGCGGGGTGAGGCGTTCGGTGCGCAGTACCTGTGCGGAATGGGGCTTCCGCGGCTTGCGTCCCGGTCCTTCTGCCATGGCGGCCTCCCAGTTCCCTACGCTTAGGCTTACCTAAGTTAGCATCAGCCTCGCTGGCGACGGCATGCCACTCGTGGAAAGCGAGGGCAATTTTTACGCGCCGAGCGTCGCCACCAGTCGCTGCAGCGATCCGCCGAGCCCCCACCGCTCCGCCAGCTTCTCCAGTGCCGCGGGATCGCGCGGGGTGCGCGGAACCGCGGTGTCCACCCGCGGCAGCGGGACATCCCCAGCCACCTTCACGACCTTCGGCGCCACGGCCACGTACGGCCGCGACTCGTCCAGCCGCTTGCGCTGCGACGGTGTGAGCTTCGCCTTCGGGTCGTCGACCGCGGCCATGATCCCGGCCAGGTCGCCGAACTGGTCGAGCAGCTTGGCCGCCGTCTTCTCGCCGATGCCCGGCACGCCCGGCAGCCCGTCGCTCGGGTCGCCGCGCAGCAGCGCCAGATCCACGTACCCACGGCCGTCGACCCCATACTTCTCGCGCAGCCACGCCTCGTCGGTCAGCTGGAGCGTGCCGACGCCCTTGAGGGGATACAGCACCCGCACCTGGCGCTCGTCGTCGACCAGCTGGTACAGGTCGCGGTCGCCCGTGACGATGTCGACCGGGCCCGTCGCCTGCGCGGTGAAGGTGCCGATCACGTCGTCCGCCTCGTATCCGGCCACCCCCACGCGCGCGATGCCGAGCGCGTCCAGGACGGCCTCGATGACCGGCACCTGCGGCGACAGGGTGTCCGGCACCTCCTCCTCGTCCGGGCCGCTCTCGTGCTCCTCGGCGACGCGGTGCGCCTTGTAGGAGGGGATGAGGTCGACCCGCCACTGGGGGCGCCAGTCGGCGTCCATGCAGGCCACCAGCAGGTCGGGGTGGTGGTCCTTGACCAGGCGGTCGATGAATTCGAGGAGGCCGCGCACGGCGTTCACCGGCGTGCCGTCGGGTGCCTTCACCGACTCCGGCACACCGAAGTAGGCACGGAAGTAGAGCGAGGCGGTGTCGAGGAGCATCAGTCGTCCGGTCACGTCTCGCATCATGCCGTACGGCACCGACAGCGGCCGCCGTCGCTCGACCCGTTCGGCGGTGTGCGCGTCCTGTGAACCAGGACACCCGCGTGTTTGGCCGAAAGGCTTATGGGCAGGCGCCGCCTCGGAGCGAGGCAGGTTGCACTTTCAACTGTTCGCGGCCCTTCGTCTCCCCCCCAGTGGTCGAAGAGACGAGAGGCACGCGTGTCATCAAGGCTTGAGGCAGAGCAGCTGTACAAGGTCTTCGGAAGACGGCCGGACGACGCGGTCGAGAGACTTCGCGAGGGCGCGGACCGGGAGGGACTGCGCGCCGAGGGCACCACCGCGGCGGTGATCGACGCGTCCTTCACGGTGGACCCGGGCCAGATCTTCGTCGTCATGGGCCTGTCGGGTTCCGGCAAGTCCACGCTGCTGCGCATGCTCAACGGCCTCCTGGAGCCGACCGCGGGCCATGTCCGCTTCGACGGCCAGGACCTCACCGCGCTCACCGACCGCGAGCTGCGGGCCGTACGCGCCCAGAAGATCAGCATGGTCTTCCAGCACTTCGCGCTCTTCCCGCACCGCAGCGTCCTGGAGAACGCCGCCTACGGTCTCGCCGTCCAGGGCGTCCCCAAGGCCGAGCGCATCGAGCGGGCGACGAAGGCCCTGGAGCTGTGCGGCCTGGGGGGCTGGGAGAAGTCCTGGCCCGACGAGCTGTCCGGCGGTATGCAGCAGCGCGTGGGCCTGGCGCGGGCCCTCGCCACCGACGCCGACCTGCTCCTCATGGACGAGTCCTTCAGCGCGCTCGACCCGCTGATCCGACGGGACATGCAGGACCAGCTCCTCCAGCTCCAGAAGACCCTGAAGAAGACCATTGTCTTCATCACCCACGACCTCAACGAGGCCATGCGGCTCGGCGACCGGATCGCCGTGATGCGCGACGGCCGGATCGTCCAGATCGGCAGCGCGGAGGACATCCTCGTGCGGCCCGCCGACGACTATGTCGCCTCCTTCACCAAGGACGTCGACCGCTCCCGGGTCCTGACCGCGTCCGCCGTCATGGACACGGACGTGCGCGGCGACGAGGTCGCGGACGACTGCCGGACAGCGACGCCCGACACGCCGTTCACCGAACTCTGCGCGATGAGCGCCCGTTCCGGCCGCCCGGTCAAGGTGCTCGACGACGAGCGCAAGCTCGTCGGCGTGGTCCGGCAGGAGCGCCTGATCGCCTTCATGGGCGACGCGGAATCCCCCCAGGAGGCCGCTCATGCCTAGGATCCCGCTCGGCGACTGGGTCAACGACACCGTCGACTGGCTGCTCGACCACGTGTCCTGGCTCTTCGACTTCCTGAAGACCGTCTTCACCGGCACCTACGACGGCATCGACGCCGTCCTCCAGGCGCCCCAGCCCCTGCTCCTCGCGGGCATCCTCGCCGTGATCGCCTTCTGGCTGCGCGGCACCCTCGCCGGTCTCCTCACGTTCGCGGGATTCGCCTTCATCGACTCCCTCGAACTGTGGGAGGACGCGATGACGACCCTCTCCCTGGTCCTCGTCGCCACGATCATCGCGCTGGTGATAGCCGTCCCCGTGGGCATCTGGGCGGCCCGCTCGAGCCGGGTCAGCGGCATCGTCCGCCCCGTCCTGGACTTCATGCAGACGCTGCCCGCGATGATCTACCTCATCCCGGCGATCCTGTTCTTCGGCACCGGCGCCTCCGCGGGCATCGTCGCCACCCTGATCTTCGCGCTGGCCCCCGGTGTCCGCATGACCGAGCTCGGCATCCGCCAGGTGGACAAGGAGCTCGTCGAGGCCGCCGAGGCGTTCGGCACCACCCCTCGCGACACCCTCCTGCGCGTTCAGCTCCCCCTGGCGCTGCCCACCGTGATGGCCGGCGTCAACCAGGTCATCATGCTGGGCCTGTCCATGGCCGCGATCGCCGGCATGGTCGGCACCGGCGGCCTCGGCGGTGACGTCAACGAGGCCATCGGCCAGCTCAACGTGGGCCTCGGTTCCGAGGCCGGTGTCGCCATCGTGATCCTCGCGATCTACCTGGACCGCATGACCAGCGCGCTCGGCACCCAGGTCTCCCCGCTGGGCCGCCGCGCCGCCGCCAAGGCCCGCGCGTCCCAACGCGGGCTGAAGATCTGGTCCTACCGTCCCAGCCCCCAGATCGCCGTCATCGGCGTCGTCGTCCTCGCCCTCGTCGCGGGCGGCATGGGGATCTTCGGCGGCACCTCGGGCGAGGCCACGGCCGTCTCCGGCGGCAAGGACGTCGGCCAGGGCAAGAAGATCAGCATCGGCTACGTCCCCTGGGACGACGGAGTCGCCTCCACGTTCCTGTGGAAGGAGATCCTGGAGGAACGCGGCTACCAGGTGGACGCCAAGCAGTTCGACGCCGGGCCGCTCTACACCTCCCTCGCCTCCGGCAACGCCGACTTCATGACCGGCGCCTGGCTGCCGACGACCCACGAGCAGTACTGGAAGAAGTACGGCGGCAAGCTCGACGACCTCGGCGCCTGGTACGACAAGACGTCTCTGGAGCTGAGCGTCCCGTCGTACATGAAGGACATCAACTCCCTGGCCGACCTCAAGGGCAAGGCCGCGCGGTTCGGCGGGAAGATCACCGGCATCGAGTCCAGCGCCGGTGAGATGGCCCTGCTCAAGAGCAAGGTCCTGGGGGCGTACGGCCTCGACAAGGAGTACGAGGTCGTCGACAGCTCCACGCCCGCCATGCTGGCCGAGCTCAAGCGGGCGTACGCCAAGAAGGCCCCGATCGCGGTCACGCTCTGGTCGCCGCACTGGGCGTACAACGACTACGACCTGAAGAAGCTCAAGGACCCCAAGGGCGCCTGGGGCTCGGGTGACGGCATCCACACGGTGGCCCGCAAGGGCTTCGCCGACGACAACCCGGTCGTCGGAGGGTGGCTGAAGAACTTCAAGCTGGACGAGAAGCAGCTCACCAGCCTGGAGGCCGAGATCAACAAGGCCGGCAAGGGCGAACAGCAGGACGCCGTGCGCACCTGGCTCAAGCAGCACCCGGGCCTGGTCGACAAGCTGGCCCCCGTCAAGGACAGCGGCACTCCGGCCGAGGCGAAGCGGCCGGTCAACGTGGCCTGGTTCCCCTGGGACGAGGACATCGCCGTCACGTATCTGTGGAAGAACGTCCTGGAGAGGCGCGGTTACAAGCTCAACCTCAAGCAGATGGACGTCGGCCCGGTCTACACCGGCCTCGCCTCCGGCGACCTGGACCTCAACTTCGACGCCTGGCTGCCGTACGCCCAGAAGAACTACTGGGACAAGAGCAAGGACAGCCTCGCCGACCTCGGCACCTGGTACCGGCCGACGTCGCTGGAGGTCGCCGTGCCGTCGTACGTCAAGGGGGTGAAGACGTACGAGGACCTCAAGGGCAAGGCGTCCCTCTTCGACGGGAAGATCATCGGCATCGAGCCCGGCACCGGCGAGATGAACCTCCTCAAGAACAAGGTCCTGCCGGGCTACGGCCTCGACAAGGAGTACGAGGTCGTCGACGGCTCCACGCCCGCGATGCTGGCCGAGCTCAAACGCGCCTACGCCAGGAAGCAGCCGGTGGCCGTGGTCCTGTGGTCCCCGCACTGGGCGTACAGCCAGTACGACCTGACCAAGCTGAAGGACGACAGGAAGCTCTTCGGCGAGGGCAACACGATCCGCACCATCGCCAATGAGAAGTTCCCCGGGCAGTACCCCCGGCTCACCAAGTGGATCAAGGGATTCCATATGAGCGAGGACGAGCTCGGTACCCTGGAGAGCGAGATCAACAAGTACGGCCAGGGTCACGAGGAGCAGGCGGTCACCGCCTGGCTGAAGGAGCACCCGGAGATGGTCGGGCGGATGACGCCGTCATAACCGCTCCGTGTGCACGGTAAGGATCCGGCCAACCACATAGAGCTATGCCATCGCCCGAACTCCGATGCCGACAAGGGGACTTGGGCGGCGCACGACGGACGGGTGACCGAAACCCGGCCCCCTGGCAGCCTCCAGGGGGCCGTTCGGCTGGCGCGAAAGGTGAGGTACGGTCGCACGCCGTATGGCATCGATGTGACGGCCGCGTGAAACGGTTTGCCGAACATGCGTAGGGTGCAGACAACTCATCAGGGGACGGGTCACAGGACCGACGAGCCAAGGAGGGAGCCGGAGCCATGGGCGACCACAAAGAACAGCCCCTTCGGGTCGGCGCCGCCGTGCGCCGCAGGCGCCGCGCGCTGGAGCTCACCCTCGCCGTCGTCGCCGAGCGCAGCGGCCTCTCGGTCCCCTTCCTGAGCCAGATCGAGAACGAACGCGCCCGCCCCAGCCGCAGCTCCCTGGAGAAGGTGGCCGACGCCCTGCGCACCACGGCAGTGGAACTCCTCGCGGCCGCCGACCCGGCGTGCAGCGTCGACGTCGTGCACGCCGAGGGCCCGGAGCCGGGCTGTGAACCCCGGATGCGCTCCCTGGTGCGCGGTCACCACCAGATGCACGCCCAGGAGTTCACCGGCGACCATGACGCGGGCCGTGAATTCCAGTACCGCAACGACCAGTTGATGTACGTGGCCGACGGCGCGGTGGACGTCGAGGCCGAGGGGCGCGCCTACCGGCTGGGCCGTGGCGACACCCTGTACCTGACCGGCGGGGTGCGGCACCGCTGGCGGGCGACCGTGGCCGACACCCGCGTGATCGTCGTGGCCGTGGCCGAACACATCGAGGCGCTCCAGGACCGGCCCCGGCAGTGAGGGTCGTCTCCCTGGTCCCCTCGCTCACCGAGGCGATCGCCCGCTCCGCACCCGGCGCCCTGGTCGGCGCCACCGACTGGTGCACGCACCCGGCGGACCTCGACGTCCCCAGGATCGGCGGCACCAAGAACCCGAAGGTCGACCGGATCGTCGCCCTCGCCCCCGACCTGGTGATCGCCAACGAGGAGGAGAACCGCGAGCCGGATCTGGACGCCCTGCGCGCGGCCGGCCTGGAGGTCCTGCTCACCGAGGTCCGGGACGTGTCGCAGGCCTTCGGGGAGCTGGCCCGGGTCGTCGAGGCGTGCGGCGTCGTACGGCCGCGCTGGCTGGACGAGGCCGAGGAGGCCTGGTCGGCCCTTCCCGCGCGGGAGCACCGGGTGACGGCGGTCGTGCCCATCTGGCGCCGGCCGTGGATGGTGCTGGGCCGGGACACCTTCGCCGGCGACGTGCTGTCCCGCCTGGGGGTTGACCATGTGCACGCCGGCCACGCCGACCGCTATCCGCGCATCCCGCTGGAGGAGCTGCGGGCGGCCGCCCCGGACGTGGTCGTCCTCCCGGACGAGCCGTACCGCTTCACCCCGGACGACGGCCCGGAGGCCTTCCCCGGGCTGCCCTGCGCACTCGTCAGCGGACGGCACCTGACGTGGTACGGGCCGTCGCTGGCCGAAGCACCACGGGCACTGGACGAGGCCCTGCGAGCAGCGCTCCGCTGACGACCCCGCGCGCGGTGTGCACGGCGGCCGTGGCCCAGGCGGCGACAAGAGCGACGTACAGCCCGGTGGCGAGCCAGTCGTAGACGACGAGCCCGGTGTGCCGGGCCAGCGACTCGGCGCCCGTGACACAGGTGCCGACCGGGAAGGTGAACGCCCACCAGGTCATCGAGAACCGCATCCCGTGCCGACGGGCCCGGACCACGTGCGCGGTGGCGAGCCCCAGCCACAGCAGCGCGAACCCCATCACGGGCACGCCGTACAGGACCGCGAGGACGCCGAAGCCCTGGCTGTAGGGGGCCGGTACGACACCGGGGGCCACGTCCGCGAACTTGCCGACGGCGGTGGTGGACTGGCCGAGCGGGCCGAGGACCAGGAAGAGAGCCGGGGTGAGGGCGAGGGGGAGCGGCCCGCCGGTGACGATCCGGGCGAAGACCAGCGGCAGCATCACCAGCGTCGCGAGAAGGCTGAGCCCGAACATCGCGAAGCAGGCCAGCAGGAGGGTCTCGCGCGGCTGGCCCGCGGGGAGATACGGCACGAGGAGCGGGCCGAGAGCGGCGGACACCATGGGCGCGACGAGGGGCAGCAGCCACACGGGCGTGGCCTGCCGCGGCTCGGCGTGCTGCCGTACGGCCATGAGGTACGGCACGGCGACGGCGGCCGCGAGCCCCACGGCCGTACCGGCGGTGAACAGCACGGTGTCCAGAGCGACCGCGGCCGTCGTCCCGATCCAGTACCGGCCGACGGTGAGGGCGCCGCCGCCCACGGCCAGCAAGGCCATGGCGAGGCAGCCGTAGAAGGGGGCCGCGCCGGGGTCCAGGAGGTGGGCGCGGGCCTGGTCGGCGTGGTGGTGCCAGTGCAGGGCGCGGGCGCAGAGGAGAACGAGCAGCAGGGCCAGGGACAGCAGCCAGACGCCGGCGCAGATCGTGCGCAGGCCGGGGAGGTGCACGGGGAGCGCGACGCCCGCGGTGGCGACGATCGCGGTGCCCATGACGGAGGCGTACCAGTGGGGTCCGAGGTGACGGACGGCGGTGACCATGTCTCCACGGTGCCGTGCGGGGAGGGCCGCTACCAGGGAGTATGACTCTATGAGGGCATAAGCTGTCTTTATGAGCGGTGTGGAGGAGCGGGAGCCGACGGTGGGCGGGGGACTGTCCCACCGGGTGCCGGATCTGGGCGCGCTGGAGCTGCTGCTGGCCGTGGCGCGGCTGGGGAGCCTGGGCGGGGCGGCGCGGGAGGTGGGCATCACCCAGCCTGCGGCGAGCAGCCGGATCCGCTCCATGGAACGGCAGTTGGGGGTGGCCCTGGTCGACCGCTCGCCCCGCGGCTCCCGGCTCACGGACGCCGGTGCGCTGGTCACGGACTGGGCGCGGCGGATCGTGGAGGCGGCGGAGGCCTTCGACGCCGGGGCGCAGGCGCTGCGGGACCGCCGGGACTCCCGACTGCGGGTGGTGGCGAGCATGACGATCGCGGAGTACCTGCTGCCGGGGTGGCTCCTCGCCCTGCGCGCGGGCCGCCCGGACACGGCGGTGTCGCTGCACGCGGGGAACTCGGCGACGGTCGCGGAGCGACTGCTGTCGGACGAGGCCGACCTGGGCTTCGTCGAGGGCCTGACGGTCCCGTCCGGCCTGGACTCGGTGGTGATAGCCCACGATCACCTGATCGTGGTGACGGCCCCGGGACATGTCTGGGCCCGCCGCAGCCGCCCCCTGGAAGCCGCCGAACTGGCCGCGACGCCGCTGATCCTCCGGGAGAAGGGCTCGGGCACCCGCCAGGTCCTGGACGCGGCTCTGGGCGGCCTGGCCCGCCCCCTGATCGAGCTCTCGTCCACCACGGCCGTCAAGGCGGCGGCGGTGAGCGGGGCGGGCCCGGCGGTCCTGAGCGAACTGGCCGTCGGCGAGGAACTCGCGCTGCGCCGACTGGTGCGGGTCCCGGTGGCCGGCGTGTCACTGGCCCGGGACCTGCGGGCGGTGTGGCCCACGGGCCACCGGCCGGTGGGCCCGGCGAGGGACCTGCTGTCGCTGACCCGGTCGTAGGGTGCGAGGACCCTCGGCGCGCAGGCGCGCTGGTGCCGAAACCCTGGGCGCGTCGGCGCGCGAAAAACCCTTGGCGCGGCGACGCGGCGGACCCGCACCATGAACCGCATGACCGCGACCGCCCCACCCGCCACCGGCGTCCGCACCCCCTGGGAGGACCTCCCCGAGGCCGTACGCAACGCCGTCGCGGACGTGCTCGGCGAGCCGGTCGCCCACGCCGTCACCCAACCCGGCGGATTCTCCCCGGGCGCCGCCACCCGCGTGCGCACCACCGACGGGCGCCGCGTCTTCGTCAAGGCCGTCAGCGGGGACACCAACCCCGACAGCCCGGCACTGCACCGCACCGAGGCCCGCAACGCCGCCGCGCTGCCGGCCGCCGTCCCGGCACCCCGCCTCCTCGGCACCCACGACGACGGCACCTGGGTGGCGCTCGTCTACGAGGACGTCCAGGGCCGCCAGCCCCACGTCCCGTGGCACACGGCCGAACTGAAGCGCGTCCTGGACGCCGTGGCGGACCTGGGCCGCACCCTCACCCCCTCGCCCCTGGACGCCCCACCCGCCGCCACGGCCCTCGACCGCACCTTCAGCGGCTGGCAGCGGCTCCTGCACGGTGAGCACGAGGACCTCACGGCACGCCTCGACCCCTGGGTCGCCGGCCACCTGCTCCTTCTCGCGGAACTCGCCGCCCCCTGGCCCGAGGCCGTCACCGGTGACACCCTCGCCCACGGCGACCTGCGGGCCGACAACATCCTGCTGACCGACGACGGCCGTACCGTCTTCGTCGACTGGCCGCACGCTTTGCGCGCCGCCGTCTGGTTCGACCTGCTGGTGATGCTGCCGTGCGTCCGCGCCCAGGGCGGCCCGGATCCGGAGGACCTGTTCACGGCACATCCGCTGGGCGCGAGCGCCGACCCCGACGCCGTCACCACCGCCCTCGCCGCCCTGACCGGCTACTTCCTGTACCACTGCCTGCTGCCCCCACCGCCGGGCATCCCGACCGTCCGGGCCTTCCAACGGGCTCAGGGCGACGCGGCCCTGGCCTGGCTCAGGCGCCGGCTGCGGCGTTGACGAGGGCCTGTGTCACCCGCAGGTCCTCGCCCATCTCCGGATGCCACTGCACCCCCAACACCCAGTGCGGGCCGGGGAGTTCGATTGCCTCCACGGTGCCGTCCGCCGCGTGGGCCGAGGCCAGCAGGCCCTCCCCGAGGCGGTCCACCGCCTGGTGGTGGTAGGCCGGTACGGAGGTCTCCTCCGGGGCGAGGTCGCCGTACAGCGTGCCCGGTACGGGTTTGACCGGGTGGTGGCCGAAGACGCCCACGGTCTCCGCGTGGCCGTCGACGTGCTGGTTGAGGGTGCCGCCCAGGGCCACGTTCAGGAGCTGCATGCCCCGGCAGATGCCGAGCAGGGGGAGGCCTGCCGTCAACGCCGCCTTGATCAGGGCCAGTTCCCAGACGTCACGGGCGCGGGCGGGCGGACCGGTGCGGGGGTCGGGCGTGGCGCCGTAGTGGACCGGCTCCACGTCCGGGCCGCCCGCGATCACCAGGCCGTCCAGGCGGGCCACCGTCGCCGCCGCGTGCTCCGGGGCGTCCGGCGGGAGCATCGCGGCCAGACCGCCCGCCCGCTGCACCAGACGCGGATAGCCGACCGGCAGCAGCGCCGCCTCCAGCTCCCAGACGCGCCAGCGCGCCCCGGCCTCCAGATACGTGCTGATGCCGATCAGCGGTCGTACGGTCGTCACTCGGCCCTCCCAGCCTTGCAATGGCCCACAGGTATACCTTTGCCTCCCGGGACGCCCACCCGCAAGGTCAGGCCAGAAATCCCCGCAGCAGGGCCGCCGTCCCCGCGCAGTGCTCCCGCATCATCTCCCGCGCCCCGTCCGCGTCCCCGTCGAGCACCGCCTCGACCAGCGCCGCGTGCTGCCGCTGCGAGTGCTCCAGGTTGCGGACCAGGAGCGGGATGCAGTCCAGGAGATCGTTCACCGAGGCCCGCACGGCCGCGTACTGCGCGGTCAGGGTCGGTGAGCCGCACAGCTCGGCGATCGTCAGGTGCAGCAGGGTGTCCAGGCGCCGGTAGTCCCCCAGCGGTGCCTCCTGGGTGGCCGCCAGTGCCGCGCGCAGCCGCTGCGCCTGCTCGTCCGTGAGGCCGTGTGCCGCGCACAGCCCCGCCGCGCCCACCTCCAGGACCTCCCGGAAGCGCAGCACGTCCTCGATGTCCGCCTCGGCGATCCGGCGCCGCAGCTCCTCCTCGCCCACCGCGTCCGGCGTACGGGGCAGCACGAACGTGCCGCCGTACCGCCCGCGCCGCGACTCCACCAGCCCCTGGTCCTGGAGCACCTTCAGCACCTCGCGCAGCGTCACCCGGCTGATCCCGAGCCGCTCCGCGAGCTCCCGCTCGGCCGGCAGCCGCTCGCCCCCCGGCACCAGCCCGAGCCGCACGACCTGGAGGATCTGCTCCAGCGCCTCCTCGAAGCCGTTGCCCGCCCTGACCGGCCGCAACACCGGAGTCAACCGGTCGGCCGCGCCGCCGTCAGTGTCCACCGACATATGGCCGAGCCCCCTTCCCAAGCAATGGTTCAGAGCAATACCTTATGGCTCCCGGCCCGGTCGGAAAAACGCGCAGCAGCCGAAGGAGCTCTCCCGTGGCAGACCGCACACCCCCGCTCAGCGTCGAGGAGCTGCACGCCCTCGTCGCGAGCGGCGAGATCGACACTGTCGTCCTGGCCTTCCCCGACATGCAGGGGCGGCTCCAGGGCAAGAGGTTCGCCGCCCGCTTCTTCCTCGACGAGGTACTCCACCACGGCACCGAGGGCTGCAACTACCTCCTCGCCGTCGATATCGAGATGAACACCGTCGACGGCTACGCGATGTCGTCGTGGGACCGCGGCTACGGCGACTTCGCCATGCACCCGGACCTGAGCACCCTGCGCCGCGTGCCCTGGAACGCCGGTACGGCCATGCTGATCGCCGACCTCGCGTGGAACGACGGCTCGCCGGTCGTCGCCGCGCCCCGCCAGATCCTGCGCCGCCAGCTGGAGCGGCTCGCCGAACTCGGCTACACCGCCCAGGTCGGCACCGAGCTGGAGTTCATCGTCTTCAAGGACACCTACGAGCAGGCCTGGGACGCCCGGTACCGGGGGCTGACACCGGCGAACCAGTACAACATCGACTACTCGGTGCTGGGGACCGGCCGTATCGAACCGCTGCTGCGCCGGATCCGCAACGACATGACGGCCGCCGGTCTCACCGTCGAGTCCGCCAAGGGGGAGTGCAACCCCGGCCAGCACGAGATCGTGTTCAAGTACGACGAGGCCCTGGTCACCTGCGACCAGCACGCGATCTACAAGACCGGTGCCAAGGAGATCGCCGCCCAGGAGGGCGTGTCGCTCACCTTCATGGCCAAGTACGACGAACGCGAGGGCAACTCCTGCCACATCCATCTCTCGCTCGCCGACGCCGACGGCACCAACGCGATGGCCGGCCCCGACGGGATGTCGGACGTGATGAAGTACTTCCTCGCGGGGCAGCTCGCGGCCCTCAGGGACTTCTCGCTCCTCTACGCCCCCAACATCAACTCCTACAAGCGGTTCCAGCCCGGCTCCTTCGCCCCCACGGCCGTCGCGTGGGGCCACGACAACCGCACCTGCGCGCTGCGGGTCGTGGGCCACGGCCGCTCCCTGCGCTTCGAGAACCGGCTGCCCGGCGGGGACGTCAACCCGCACCTCGCGGTCGCCGGTCTGGTCGCCGCCGGGCTCTACGGCATCGAGCAGAAGCTGGAGCTGCCGGAGGTGTGCACCGGCAACGCCTACACCGCCGAGTACGCGCAGGTCCCCACCACCCTGCGCGAGGCCGCCGAGCTCTGGGAGAACAGCCCGATCGCCAAGGCCGCCTTCGGCGACGAGGTCGTCGCGCACTACCGCAACATGGCCCGCGTCGAACTCCAGGCCTTCGACGCGGCGATCACCGACTGGGAGCTGCGCCGCTCCTTCGAACGTCTGTGATGCCGAACTTCTGCGATGTCGAACTTCTGTGATGTCGGACGTCTGTGAGAGGTACTTCGTTGTCGTACGAGCATGAACTGACCGTCCTCAACCCGGCCACCGAGGAGGTCGTCGCCACCGTCCCCGCCGCCACCGCGGCCGACGTGGACGCGGCCGTCGCCCGCGCGTCGAAGGCGCAGGACCGCTGGGCGTCCGTCGCCCCCGCCGACCGGGCGCGGCTGCTGCGCCGGTTCGCCGACGTGGTCGACCAGCACGTCGAGGAACTGGCCCGGTTGGAGGTCCGGGAAGCCGGTCACCTCCTCGGCAACGCCCGCTGGGAGGCCGGCAACGTCCGTGACCTGCTCGCCTATGCGGCGGGCGGGGTGGAGCGGCTGAACGGCCGCCAGATCCCGGTGCCCGGCGGCCTCGACGTCACCCTCCTCGAACCCCTCGGCGTGGTCGGCGTCATCGCGCCCTGGAACTTCCCCATGCCGATCGCCGCCTGGGGCACGGCACCCGCGCTCGCCGCCGGCAACGCGGTCGTCCTCAAGCCCGCCGAGACGACCCCGCTGACCGCCCTCCGCCTCGCCGAACTCGCCCTGGACGCGGGGCTTCCGGAGGGCCTGTTCCAGGTGCTGCCCGGACACGGCCCGGTCGCCGGCACCGCCCTCGTCGAGCACCCCGGCGTCGCGAAGATCGTCTTCACCGGCTCCACCCGCACCGGCCGTGACGTCATGGAGCGCTGCGCGCGCCAGGTCAAGCCGGTCACCCTCGAACTGGGCGGCAAGAGCCCCAACATCGTCTTCGCGGACGCGGACCTCGCCCAGGCCGTCGACCCCTTCTCCTTCCTCGACAACTCCGGCCAGGACTGCTGCGCCCGCACCCGGATCCTGGTCCAGGAGTCGGTGTACGACGATGTCCGTGACCTGCTCGCCGACGCCGTCGCGTCCGTGATCGTGGGCGACCCGGCCGACGAGAAGACCCAGATGGGCCCGTTGATCTCCCGTCAGCAACTGGACCGCGTACGGGCGTTGGTCCCCGAGGGCGCCCCCGGCCTGCGCGGCAGCGCCCCCGACGGGCCCGGCTTCTGGTTCGCTCCGACCGTCCTGACCGGCGAGGCGCCCGACTCCGAGGCCGCCCGCGAGGAGATCTTCGGCCCGGTCGCCGTCCTGCTGCCCTTCACCGACGAACAGGACGCGATCCGGCTCGCCAACGACACCCCGTACGGCCTCTCCGGCTCCCTGTGGACCCGCGACATCGGCCGCGCGCTGCGCCTGTCCCGGGCCGTCAAGGCGGGCAACCTGTCCGTCAACTCCCACTCCAGCGTCCGCTACTGGACCCCCTTCGGCGGCTACAAGCAGTCCGGACTCGGCCGGGAACTCGGCCCGGACGCCCTGACCGCATTCACCGAGACCAAGAACGTCTTCATCAGCACGGAAGGCCCCGCCCAGTGACCTCTTCGACCGATCAGATCGTGTGCCGTCGCCTCGTCGGCCGTACGGCCGTCATCACCGGAGCCGGCAGCGGCATCGGTCTCGCGACCGCCCGCAGGCTCGCCTCCGAGGGCGCCCACGTCGTGTGCGCCGACGTCGACGAACCCCGCGGCAAGGCCGCCGCCGACGAGGTCGGCGGGCTCTTCGTCAAGGTCGACGTCACCGACCCCGAGCAGGTCGAGGCGCTGTTCAAGACGGCGTACGACACCTACGGCAGCGTCGACATCGCCTTCAACAACGCGGGCATCTCGCCGCCGGACGACGACTCCATCCTGGAGACGGGCCTTGAGGCATGGAAGCGCGTCCAGGAGGTCAACCTGACCTCCGTCTACCTGTGCTGCAAGGCCGCGATCCCCTACATGCGGCGGCAGGGCAGGGGGTCCATCATCAACACCGCGTCCTTCGTGGCGAGGATGGGCGCGGCCACCTCTCAGATCTCCTACACCGCCTCCAAGGGCGGCGTGCTCGCCATGTCCCGTGAACTGGGCGTGCAGTTCGCGCGCGAGGGCATCCGCGTGAACGCCCTGTGCCCGGGCCCGGTCAACACCCCGCTGCTCCAGGAACTGTTCGCCAAGGACCCCGAGCGGGCCGCGCGACGTCTGGTGCACATTCCGGTCGGCCGGTTCGCCGAGGCCGAGGAGATCGCCGCCGCCGTCGCCTTCCTGGCCAGCGACGACTCCTCCTTCGTCAACGCCAGCGACTTCCTGGTGGACGGCGGGATCTCGGGGGCGTACGTCACACCGCTGTAGGGATCGTCCTACAGTGCATCGATGAGCAGGACGCTCCCGCCCGGCTGGTACCCGGACCCCGACGCTCCGCTGCTGGAGCGCTGGTGGAACGGGACCGCCTGGACGGACCACCGGCGCGCCCCCGAGGCCCCCGGCCCGCCACGGGCGGCCGGCCGGGCCGCGGGGCGCGCCAGGGCCGTCGCCCTCACGGCCTGTGGGACCGCCCTCGTCGCCGCGATCGTCAGCGGGGCGTTCGCCCTCGCCCGGGGCGACGGGGACGACGTGGTGGCGGACACGGCACCGACGGTCGCGAGCCCGACGCCCACCACCGCCTCCCCGGCCCCGTCCCGCCTGGTCGACGAACTCGACGGCATCAGCCTGCCGTTGCCGGACGGCTGGGCCCCTTCGAAATACGTCACCCGCGACAACGTCGTGATGACCACCGACGGCGGCAGGGTCTCCACCCGCACCCTGCCCGCCGACTCCGGGCGAGCCCCGGCGGCCCTCGCCCAGCAGGACATCCCGCAGGCCGCCGGCACGTCCTACGGTCGCATCCGCAGCCACCGGGTCGTCAGGTCGGAGCGCGTCGCCGTCGCCGGAGGCGCCGGATACCTGGTGCGCTGGCGCGTGAAGACAGCCCAGGGGCCCGGTGCCTACGTCCAGTCGCTGGCCCTCGCCCCGGACCGCGGCGGCCCCGCCGACACCGTCGTCGTCCGCTTCGCCTTCGACGCGGGTCCGGACGGGCCGCCGCTCACCGACATGGACCGGATCACCGGGGGGATCCGGCCCGTGGAGCGTTGACCTAGAGGAACGTGTGGCCCTCGCCGCGGTACGTCGGCACGGTCGCCGTCACCGCGTCCCCCTCGATCAGATGCAGCCTCTCGAACCGTTCGCACAGCTCACCGGCCTTGGCGTGCCGGAACCACACCTTGTCGCCGAGCAGCAGGTCGTCGGCGGGGGCGCCGAGCAGCGGGGTCTGCACCTCGCCGGGTCCCTCCTGCGGGTCGTACTTCAGCCCCTCCGGCAGATAGGGCACCGGCAGCCGGTCGGGTCCGGCCGCGCCGGACGCCGGGTAGCCGCCGCCGAGCACGGTCACCACGCCCACCCCGGGCCTGCGCACCACGGGCATGGCGAACAGGGCGGCCGGACGCCCGCTGAAGGACGTGTAGTTGTCGAACAGCCTCGGCACGTACAGCCCCGACCCCGCGCCGATCTCCGTGACGGCGTCCTCCGCGGCGGTGTGCTGCACGCTGCCCGTGCCGCCGCCGTTGACGAACTCCAGGTCCGGTACGACGGCCCGCACCGCGCGCACCACGGCGGCGCGGCGCTCGGCCAGTTCCCGGCGGGCGGTGGCCTGCATCAGCCGTACGGCCCGGGAACGCAGCGGCCGTCCGGCGACGGAGTCCCCGACACCGGCGATGTGCCCCTCGTAGGCCATGATCCCCACGACCTGGAACCCGGGACGCCGGGCCACCGCGCGGGCCATCTCGGCGACCTGGGCGGGGGAGTGCAGCGGTGAACGCCGGGCACCGACCCGGACCCGGCCGCCGAGGAGCTTCAGCGAGGTGTCCAACTCCAGGCAGACCCGGATCACTTCGGTGCCGCCCGCGCGGGCACCGTCGATGAAGGCGAGCTGCGCGGGGTCGTCGACCATCACCGTCACGGCGGCGGCGAGCTTGGGATCGGCGGCGAGTTCGGCGTACCCGGCGCGGTCGGCGGAGGGGTAGGCGAGCAGGATGTCGTCGAAACCGCTCCGGGCCAGCCACAGGGACTCGGCGAGGGTGAACGACATGATGCCCGCGAAGCCGTCCTTCGCCAGGACACGTTCCAGCAGGGCCCGGCACCGCACGGACTTGCTGGCGACACGGATGGGTTTGCCCGCCGCCCGGCGTACGAGATCGTCCGCGTTGGCGTCGAAGGCGTCCAGATCCACGATCGCGACGGGGGCGTCGAGATGGGCGGTGGCCCGGTCGTAACGGGCCCGGTCGGCGGCGGGTGCAGTCATGAACGAAGCCTGCCAGACAGGATTACCGCAGGGTAGGGGGACGTTCCGGGCAGATGCCCCCCGGCCTGGCGGACTGGTTCCCGTTCGCCCAGGAACAACCCGTAGAGTGACGCGCACGCACGCAGGGCTGTTCGCCCCCCGTCGCCGCCGCGCCGGGATGCCGGCTCCTCCGTGCGGGTATGCGTGCCCGGACGGAGGTCTTCCACACCGACGACTCCGGCGAGGGCCCGCTCACGACCGAACGGCCCGGACATGAGGAAACGGGGGGTGCATGAGCACCGAAGCACGCCGCGCCTCGATTCCTCCACGCCCGACGACCCCACCGCGGCCGGCCCAGCCGCCGGCGACGGGCGAGGGCGGGATCGGCTCCGAGTCGTCCGGGGAGCCGGGACGACGGGAGACCGGTGAGCCGGTCGAGCGAGCGATGGTCGACCCGGACGGACGGATGAACGACGGCGGCTCCGACTGGCAGGCGTTCGGCGAGCGGAACCGACGGGGCCCAGGGACGGCGGCACGGCCGACGTTCGGCGGGTTCGACTGGCAGGACCCGCGCGAGACGGACGGCCCTGTGCCGGGCCCCGCGCAGGGGCGCGAGTCCGCGGAGGCCGGCCGGGAGACGCGGCAAGGGGTCGGCGACTCCGGCCGCACGTTCTTCGGGAGTGCCGGTGCGGGCCGACAGGACGTCGGCGGTACGGCACCCCGCGGGCTCGGCGACATGAGCGCGGGACGGCCGCCCATACGCACGACGCACGGCACCGACCCGGCTTCGACGCCGGCCCGCGACAAGGCACACGGCACGTCGGACTCCGGTAGGACCGACGGGGACGGTCCCGGCAACCGGGCCACCTCGACGCCTGCGGGCACCTCCGGCGCAGCGGCCCAGCCCCGTATCGGCTCGGGCTCCGGCCCCCAGGAGCCTCCCCGCCCGAGAGCGCCGTACCCCGGCAGCATCCCGCCCCCACCCCCGGCCTCGGCCCGCTTCCCCGACACCCCACCGGCCTCCGGCGGCGCGGAGTCCAGCACGGACGCAGGCCGCCGTGGAGGGCCCGCAGGCAGCCCCACGCCGGGTGACAGGACATCGCGGCCCGGCCCTGTGACGCCCGTGCCGTCGTCCAGGCCCGAGACCGACACGTCCCCGCCGCCCCCCACCCCCCGCCGGCCCGCCCCCGGTCCGATGCCGCCCGCTGCGAGCGCCGGGAACCGCGCTCCGGGTGCTCGGCCGCGTCCGGCGAGCCGGACTCCGGAGTCCTACGGGCCGAGCGCCGGCGGCACTTCCGCGTCGCCCGCCACGAACCCGGGCATGGCCGCCCCCGGCCCGATGCCGCCCGCTTCCGGTGCCCGGTCGCGCGGGACGGACACCGGGAGTGCGTCCGTGCCGCCCCGGCCGAGGACTCGGCCCACCGTCCCTCCGCGTCGTACCGGCGCCCCCGCCGAGGCCGCCTCGGAACCGACCTTCCGGATGCGACCCGCTCCGACGGCCGGGGACGGCCGTACGGGGGCGGCGTCCGCGGCCCGGGAGGGGTCCGGCGGCACCGCCGTACCGCCCATGCCCGACGCCCGCCCCGGATTCCCGCCGCGCCCCACGCGTGAGGCGCCGGTCTCCGGTGCCCCGGGTACGCCTCCGCGGCCCACGACACCGCCGCGGACCGCCTCCTTCACCCCCGACCCCGCTCTCTCCTGGAGCGCCGCCCTGCCCCCGCATGACGGAACTCCCGCCAACGGGCGGCCTGTTGTGTCGTTCGGTGAGCCCGAGGTCGGTTACAAGGAGCGGTCGTGGGGGGTGCGGATTCCTCCCCGGATCGTCGCCGTGGCCGCGTGCGTCGTGCTCGGACTCGGGCTCATCGGCGGTGCCGTGACCGGGAGCTGGCTGATCGGGGGCTCCGGGGACGAGGGCGGTGGCGACACCTTCACCCAGGCCGGCGAGCTGTGGCACAGCGTGCCCGTCGACCGGCTGTTCCCGCCGACCGTGGACGGCCAGGGCGCCGGGCCCGGCGGGGCGGACCGCACCTGGACGCGGATCGCCGTCGCCCCGGACAGCGGCTGCAAGGACGCCTTCGACCCCCTGCTGCGCAAGGCCCTCGCCCCCGTCGGCTGCGAACGGCTCCTGCGCGCCACCTACACGGACGCCACCCAGAGCTACGTCACCACCGTCGGCCTCCTCTTCACCGACGCCGACGCCACCGCCATGCGCGACCTCGACACCCGCTTCACCCGGGAGGGCCTGGCCTCCCGCACCGACCTGATGCCCCTCCCGTACGCCGCGAAGAACACCCTCGCGGCAGGGTTCGGCGCCGGGCAGCGGGCCTCCTGGACGATCTCCGTCCTCACCGACGCCCCCGTCGTCGCCTACGCCGTCTCCGGCTGGGCGGACGGCCGTACGGTCGACACCCCGGAACCCGCCGAGAAGGCCATGGAGTCCGGCGACACCACCCCCGCCGCCCAGGCCGGCCTCGGCAACGAGGCACAGGGCCTGGCCGACCGCGTCGAACGGGCCCTGCGCAAGACGGTCACCTCGCCCCCGGAGCAGTCCTCATGAGCGTCAGCACCCGCAGGGCAGGTCTCCTGAGCGTCCTCCTCGCCGCCTCCGTCGCCCTCGTCCCGCCCACCGCCGCGCACGCCGACGGCATCCGCGCCAAACAGTGGGCCCTGGACGCCATGCACACCCAGCAGGCCTGGCAGACCACCAAGGGTGCCGGCGTCACCGTCGCCGTCCTGGACACCGGCGTCGAGAACGACCACCCCGACCTCGTCGGCAACGTCCTCACCGGCAAGGACATGATCGGCTTCGGCGCCACCCGCGGTGACCGCTCCTGGGCCCGGCACGGCACCGCCATGGCCGGCATCATCGCCGGTCACGGACACGGCGTCGGCAACGGCGACGGGGTCATGGGCATCGCCCCCGAGGCGAAGATCCTCCCCGTCCGCGTGATCCTCGAGGACGGCGACCCGGCCCGCGCCAAGGCCCGCAACACCCGCGGCAACGCCCTCGCGGAGGGCATCCGCTGGGCCGCCGACCACGGCGCCGACGTCATCAACCTCTCCCTCGGCGACGACTCCGCCTCCGCGCACCCCGAGGCCGGCGAGGACGACGCCGTCCAGTACGCCCTCAGGAAGGGCTCAGTCGTCGTCGCCTCGGCGGGCAACGGCGGCGAGAAGGGCGACCACATCTCCTACCCGGCCGCCTACCCGGGCGTCATCGCCGCGACCGCCGTCGACAAGTTCGGCACCCGTGCCTCCTTCTCCACCCGACGCTGGTACGCCACGGTCGCGGCCCCCGGCGACGACGTGGTCATCGCCGACCCCGACCACAAGTACTACGAGGGGTGGGGGACCAGCGCCGCCTCCGCGTTCGTCTCGGGCGCGGCCGCCCTCGTCAAGGCCGCCCACCCCGACCTGACGCCCGCGCAGATCAAGCGCCTCCTGGAGGACACGGCCCGCAACGCCCCCGCGGGCGGCCGCGACGACTCCCGGGGCTTCGGCTTCATCGACCCCGCGGCGGCGCTGAAGGCGGCGGACCGGCTGAAGCCGCAGGGCCTGCAGCCGGCCTCCTACGGCGAGAAGTACTTCGGCCCGGGACCGGACACCGCCAAGTCGGAGGAGCACATGGCGAGTTGGGTGGCCCCGCTGGCGGGCGGCCTGGGTGTGGCCCTGCTGATCGCCGCGGTGTTCCTGTGGCGCGGCCGCCGCGGGCCCCGTCGGTCCTACGAGGGCTTCTGAGGCGGATCCGAAGCCTCAGCGAGCCGCCGCACTCGTGGCGTTCGCCGAGGCCGAGGCCGACGCGTCTCCGGCCGTGAACACCGACACCGCCGCCTTCGCCGCCGCCTCCACCAGCGAAATCCCCTTCGCCTGAGTGGAGTTGCCGTTCGACAGCACGGCCACCAGATACGCGCGGCCGTCCACCGACACCCGTCCGATGCTGTTGACGTCCCACAGCCCGGTCGTACTGCGCGGCAGCCACCCGTTCTTCAGCGCCCAGCCGGACCCGTCGGCCGCCGCCGACACCCCCCACTGCTGATCGGCCTCTATCCGCCCCATCAGTCCCTGAACGTACGACCGCGAGGCCTCGCTCAGCTTCGAGTCGTCCCCGAACACCTGCTGGAGCAAGATGAGTTGGTCGGCGGCCGTGGTCAAGGTCAGCCCCCACAACGCCCCGTCGCCGCCCTCCGTACCGGTCAGCCCGAACGTCTCGTTGGCGGCGTCGAGCCCCGCGGCCCTCCCGATGGCGTCCCACAGCGCGGACGCCGAGGCGTTGTCGCTGTTCTCGATCATCGTCGTCGCGTACGCCTTCTCCCGCGCGCTCAACCGCGTGCCCGCCTCCTGGTGCCGCAGCAGCAGCGCCGCCAGGATGTCGACCTTCACGATGCTCGCCGTGTCGAAGGCGCCGTCGCCGTGGACCGCGCTGTCGCCCGACTCCAGGTCGAGCACCGCCGTCGAGACCTTCTGCTCGCCCGTCACGCCCACCGACGTCATGGCGTCGGCCAGCCGCTCGTCGAGATCCACCACGGGTTCCGCCATGGCCGCCTCCTCAGTCGTGGTCGCCGACGAGGACGAGACCGCCGGCGTCGCCGCCGACGAGGACGAGACCGCCGGCGTCGCCGCCGACGAGGACGAGACCGCCGGCGTCGCCGCCGACGATACGACGGTGCTCCCGGAGTGCGCCCGCGCCTTCACGTACACCGTCCCGCCGGCCGTGGCACCGACGACGGTGACGCAGGCCAGCGCGGTGTACATCAACGGCCGTCGCGGGAACCTGCGGGCGCGGCGTCTGGCGGCTCTGGAGGACTCCATGGCGCCGATCGTCGGGCCGTCGACTGTGCGGGCCGTTAGACGGACGTTAGAGCTGTGTCAGCGAACTCTGAGAAACCCGTGAAAGCCGTCACGGGCACGTTTCCGGGCCCGCACAACCGCAACAGCAAGCCCCCTATAGGGTCGGTGACCGTGGCGAACAAGAACATTCCCGACCCTGGCTTCTCCGACGACGACGGCTCCGCCGATCCCCGGCTGAGCGCGGCGCTCGCCGCCTGGGCCGAGGACCGCGCCGCCGTGGGCCCCGTCCTGGAGGCCCTTGAGGGAGCCCGGCTGCTCGTGCCCGTGGTGGCCGTGCTCGGCGAGGTCGAGGAGGACGAGAACGGGCTGCGCCGCGAGAAGACCAGTGACATGGCCGTCCCCACCCTCAAGGCCGGATCGCGGACCGCCCTGCCGGCCTTCACCTCCACCGACTCGCTGGCCCGCTGGGACCCCGAGGCCCGCCCCGTCGCCGTACCCCTGCACCAGGCGCTGCAGGCCGCCGCGCACGAGAAGGCCGACACGGTCGTCCTGGACCTGGCGGGCCCGGTGCCCTTCGAGCTGACCGGTCCCGCGCTGCTCGCGCTAGCCGAGGGCCGTGTGAGCGCCGACCCGCTGGCCGACCCGGCCGTGATCGGGGCCGTACGGGACGCCGTGGCCGCCGAGCCCGCCGTGCTCCGCGCCCATCTCGGGCCGGGGCAGGCCGACGGCACCCTGGCCCTCGTGCTGGAGCCGTCCGCGACGCCCGCGGACGCCGCACGGGCCGTCGCCGAGCGCCTCGCCGCCGACGAGACACTGAGGGCCCGCCTGGTGCGCGGCCTCGACCTGGCAGTCCTGCCGGCCGGGGCCACGCCGCCGGGCGAGCCCTTGTACGTACGGGGATGACCTAGCCGTAGATCGGCCCGGTGTACTTCTCGCCGGGGCCCTGGCCCGGCTCGTCCGGGACCAGGGACGCCTCGCGGAAGGCCAGCTGGAGGGATTTCAGGCCGTCCCGCAGCGGGGCCGCGTGGAAGGAGCTGATCTCCGTCGCGCTCCCGTCCAGCAGGCCGGCGAGGGCGTGGATCAGCTTGCGGGCCTCGTCCAGGTCCTTGTACTTGTCGCCCTCCTCGGTCAGACCGAGCTTCACGGCGGCGGCGCTCATCAGGTTGACCGCGACCGTCACGATCACCTCGACGGCGGGGACCTCGGCGATGTCGCGGGTCATCTCGTCGAAGTCGGGGGAGCCGGGGGCGTCGGCAGACGGGGGAGGGGTGTCACTCATGGCCCCCACGATAGGGCCCGGTGCAGGCCGGTTCGCACCACCCCCTCGATGCTGCTAACCTTGTGTGACGACCGGCCGGACACGCCTGTGTGTAAGTGTGACCGGCCCACAAGTGGAGGCTCCGATCTCCCACCCGACCGCCCTCCGGGACGGCGGGTCACCCCGGTCAGGCGGCCCCCATCGTTCCGTACGGACGATGGAGTCGCCCGAAAGCGCGCCCCGCGGCATCGCGGCGGTGCTCCGGCAGTGTTTGGAGCCCCGTCTGTGATCGTCCGGGGCATTTTTTGTGCTTCGGCGCGGTTAGGTCTGACGAAAATGACATACGCGGCTGTCCGCCAGACCGCCGTGTGGTGCTAACCGAGGAGGATCCATCAGCGCCGAGCCCCGCATCAACGACCGGATTCGCGTTCCAGAGGTGCGACTTGTCGGTCCCAGTGGCGAGCAGGTGGGCATCGTCCCCCTGGCCAAGGCACTGGAGCTTGCGCAGGAGTACGACCTGGACCTGGTCGAGGTGGCGGCAACCGCCCGTCCGCCTGTGTGCAAGCTCATGGACTACGGGAAGTTCAAGTACGAGTCGGCCATGAAGGCCCGTGAGGCGCGCAAGAACCAGGCGCACACGGTCATCAAGGAGATGAAGCTCCGGCCGAAGATCGACCCGCACGACTATGACACCAAGAAGGGTCACGTCGTCCGGTTCCTCAAGCAGGGCGACAAGGTCAAGATCACGATCATGTTCCGTGGTCGCGAGCAGTCCCGGCCCGAGCTGGGCTACCGACTGCTGCAGCGTCTCGCGGAGGACGTCCAGGACCTCGGGTTCATCGAGTCGAACCCGAAGCAGGACGGCCGAAACATGATCATGGTTCTCGGTCCGCACAAGAAGAAGACCGAGGCGATGGCCGAGGCCCGCCAGGCGCAGGAAGCCCGCAAGGCAGACGCGAAGGCCAACCCCGGCAAGTCGCAGAACGCCGCGGAGTCCGACGAGGACGAGGCCGGCATCGAGACCGACGTCGAGGTCGAGACCCCGGCAGAGGCTTCCGCCGAGGCGTGATCCCGGGGGACGCGAGTCCCCAGGACCCAACCGATACAAGAGCGACGCTCACAGTGCCCGGTTTCAGGACCGGGCACCGGAGCGCCACCGACGAGGAGAGAACGGCGCTATGCCGAAGAACAAGTCGCACAGCGGTGCCAGCAAGCGCTTCAAGATCACCGGCTCCGGCAAGGTGCTGCGCGAGCGCGCCGGCAAGCGCCACCTGCTCGAGCACAAGTCGTCCCGCGTGACGCGTCGCCTCACCGGCAACGCCGAGATGGCCCCGGGCGACGCCGCGAAGATCAAGAAGCTTCTCGGCAAGTGACGTACGCGGCGCCCTGCCTGAGCGCCGCACGTCTGGACCGGGACCCAATCGATACCGGGCCGTGTGAGTCCAACCACGGCCCCGCTACAAGGAGTTAACAAGTGGCACGCGTCAAGCGGGCAGTCAACGCCCACAAGAAGCGCCGGGCGATCCTCGAGGCGGCCTCCGGCTACCGCGGTCAGCGTTCGCGCCTGTACCGCAAGGCCAAGGAGCAGGTCACCCACTCGCTGGTCTACAACTACAACGACCGCAAGAAGCGCAAGGGCGACTTCCGTCAGCTGTGGATCCAGCGCATCAACGCCGCTGCCCGCGCCAACGGCATCACGTACAACCGCTTCATCCAGGGTCTGAAGGCCGCGAACATCGAGGTCGACCGCAAGATCCTGGCCGAGCTGGCCGTCAACGACGCGACCGCCTTCGCGGCGCTCGTCGAGGTCGCCCAGAAGGCGCTGCCGGCGGACGTGAACGCCCCCAAGGCCGCGTGACGCCGCGCTGGCTCTAGGCCGACGTGACTTGATGGACCCGTGGGCCCTGTGCCTGCGGGTCCGTTGCGTTGAGTGGCGGGGTGGGTGCGGCACCGCCGGCTTCCGCCCTCGTGGTTGATCGCCGTTGCGGCGGAAAGTTGGTTGAAAGTGAGCGCGATGCCCCCGGTTGCCCCCGAGCTGATCTCCCCCCGTTCCCCCCGCGTCTCCGCCGCCCGGCGGCTCGCCAAGCGGAACTTCCGGGGGAAGGAGCGGCTGTTCCTGGCCGAGGGACCGCAGGCCGTGCGGGAGGCCGCCGGGCACGGGCTGGTCGAGCTGTTCGCCACCGTGGAGGCGGCCGAACGCTACGCCGACATCATCGGAGAGGCCCGGGCCGTGCAGGCCCGCGTGCACCTCGCCGCCGAGGACGTCATCGCCGACATCTCGACGACCGTCACCCCGCAGGGGCTCGTCGGGATCTGCCGGTTCCTCGACACCCCCTTCGAGGAGATCCTCGCCGCCCGGCCGAAGCTCGTCGCCGTGCTCGCGAACGTACGGGACCCCGGGAACGCCGGCACCGTCCTGCGCTGCGCCGACGCCGCCGGAGCCGAGGCGGTCGTCCTGACCGACGCGTCCGTCGATCTCTACAACCCCAAGGCCGTACGGGCGTCGGTGGGCTCCCTCTTCCACCTGCCGGTCGCCGTGGGCGTGCCCGTGGAGGAGGCCGTCGAGGGGCTCAGGCGGGCCGGTGTGCGCATTCTCGCCGCGGACGGGGCCGGCACCGACGACCTCGACGCCGAGCTCGACAAGGGCACGATGGGCGGGCCGACCGCCTGGGTGTTCGGCAACGAGGCCTGGGGGCTCCCGGAGGAGACCCGCGCACTCGCGGACGCCGTGGTGCGCGTCCCGATCCACGGGAAGGCCGAGAGCCTGAACCTCGCCACCGCCGCCGCCGTATGTCTCTATGCGTCAGCCCGTGCACAGCGCGCCTCCGGAGGGTGCCGCTCCGTCACCGAGAACCAGTAAGGTGACCAGCTCGGGGGCCCCTCAGACGCCTGAGAGGTGGGGTGCGGGGATGAGTGTCGGCACGAGGAGCGCGCGTGGCGTGTCCGAGGCCTGTGCCGGTGGTCCCGCCGAGCTCGGCATCGATCCCGACCAGCTGCCCGACGGCCTCGTCGTCGCGGACGAGCAGGGCCGCGTGATCTGCTTCAACGCCGCCGCTGCCCGGATCACCGCCCTGAGCGCCGAGGACGCCCTCGGACAGCGGCTGGAGAAGGCCCTTCCGTTAGAGGACCTGGAGGGGCGGCGCTGGTGGCAGCTGACCGATCCCTACGGCGGTCTCGCGATCCGCAGGCGACAGCCCGAGCGGAACCTGCTGCTGCCGGGCGGCCGTGAGGTCCTGGTCTCCGCGCAGTACGTGCGCACCGAGCCCACCGGACCCGTCCACCGTGTCGTGGTCGGTCTGCGCGACACCGAGGCCCGTCGCCGCACCGAGCGCAGCCACGCCGAGCTGATCGCCACCGTCGCCCACGAGCTGCGCTCCCCGCTCACCTCCGTCAAGGGCTTCACCGCGACCCTCCTCGCCAAGTGGGAGAGGTTCACCGACGACCAGAAACGGCTGATGCTGGAGACCGTCGACGCGGACGCCGACCGGGTCACCCGCCTCATCGCCGAGCTGCTCGACATCTCCCGCATCGACTCCGGACGCCTTGAGGTGCGCCGCCAGCCCGTCGACATCGGCGCCGCCGTCGGACGACACATCCAGGCCTACGTCGCCGCCGGCCTCGCCGCCGACCGGTTCCTGCTGCGCCTGGAGCAGCCGCTGCCCATGCTGTGGGCCGACCCCGACAAGATCGACCAGGTGCTCAGCAACCTGCTCGAAAATGCGGTGCGGCACGGCGAGGGAACCGTCACCATTGCCATCACGCCCACGGCGTCCCCCCGCGAGGACGAGGACACCGGCACGTCGGTCACGGTGAGCGACGAGGGTCCCGGCATCCCGGAGGAGTCCATGAACCGCGTCTTCACCCGCTTCTGGCGGGGCAGCAAGCGCGGTGGCACCGGCCTCGGGCTCTACATCGTCAAGGGCATCGTCGAGGCCCACGGCGGCACCATCACGGTCGGCCGCGGCCCCCAGGGCGGCGCCGAGTTCCGATTTACGTTGCCCGTGAGCGCTCCGGCCTATCTGACCTGAGCCGCCCGCGGGCGCATGCGTACATCCCCGCCCCGTTAGACTCGGCCTTTGGCACCCATGTGTCCCATGGACGGCCCTCTGACCTCTGAGTGAGTCGGTGACGGGGACCTTCAGCCAGCCAATCGGAAGCACGGGAAGAGATGTCGGCACCGAACAAGTCGTACGACCCTGTAGAGGTCGAGGCCCTGAAACCGGAAGAGATCGAGCGCATGCGGGAAGAGGCGCTCGCCGCCTTCGCCGCAGCGGGCTCCCTCGACGCGCTCCAGGAGGCCAAGGTCGCCCACACCGGGGGCGCCTCCCCGCTGGCCCTCGCCAACCGCGAGATCGGCGCCCTGCCCCCGCACGCCAAGGCCGCCGCCGGCAAGCTGGTCGGTCAGGCCCGCGGCGCGGTGAACAAGGCCCTCGCCGCCCGCCAGGCGGAGCTGGAGGCCGAGCGTGACCAGCGGGTGCTGGTCGAGGAGGCGGTGGACGTCACACTGCCGTACGACCGCGTACCGGCCGGCGCCCGCCACCCGCTCACCACGCTCTCCGAGCGCATCGAGGACGTCTTCGTGGCCATGGGCTACGAGGTCGCTGAAGGCCCCCAGGTCGAGGCCGAGTGGTTCAACTTCGACGCGCTCAACATCGGCCCGGACCACCCGGCCCGCGGTGAGCAGGACACCTTCTTCGTCGAGGGCCCGGAAGGCGGCACCGAGTCCGGTGTCGTGCTGCGCACCCACACCTCGCCCGTGCAGATCCGCTCGCTGCTCAGCCGTGAGCTGCCGGTCTACGTGATCTGCCCCGGTGTCGTCTACCGCACCGACGAGCTGGACGCCACGCACACCCCGGTCTTCCGCCAGGTCGAGCTGCTTGCCGTCGACGAGGGCCTGACCATGGCCGACCTCAAGGGCACCATGGACCACATGGTCCAGGCCCTGTTCGGCGAGGGCATGAAGACCCGGCTGCGCCCGAACTTCTTCCCCTTCACCGAGCCGTCCGCCGAGATGGACATGGTGTGCTACGTCTGCCGCGGCGAGTCCGTCGGCAACCCCGACCGTCCCTGCCGTACCTGCTCCTCGGAGGGCTGGATCGAGCTGGGCGGCTGCGGGATGGTCAACCCCAAGGTGCTGACCGCCTGTGGCGTGGACCCGCAGAAGTACAGCGGCTTCGCCTTCGGGTTCGGCATCGAGCGGATGCTGATGTTCCGCCACAACGTCGAGGACATGCGAGACATGGTCGAGGGTGACGTCCGGTTCACCCGGCCGTTCGGGATGGAGATCTGATGCGGGTCCCGCTTTCTTGGCTGCGGGAGTACGTCGACCTGCCGGCGACCGAAACCGGCCGTGACGTCCAGGCCAAGCTCGTTTCCGCAGGGCTTGAGGTCGAGACCGTCGAGCACCTCGGCGCCGACCTCAAGGGCCCCCTGGTCGTCGGCCAGGTGCTGACCATCGAGGAGCTGGAGGGCTTCAAGAAGCCGATCCGCTTCTGCACGGTCGACGTCGGCCAGGCCAACGGCACCGGCGAGCCCCAGGAGATCGTCTGCGGCGCCCGGAACTTCGCCGTCGGAGACAAGGTCGTGGTCGTGCTCCCGGGCGCCACGCTGCCCGGCGGCTTCTCGATCTCCGCCCGCAAGACCTACGGCAAGACCTCGCACGGCATGATCTGCTCCGGCGACGAGCTGGGCATGGGCGACGACGGCAGCCACGGCATCATCGTGCTGCCGCCCGAGACCGAGGTCGGCAAGGACGCCATCGAGCTCCTGGAACTGGTCGACGAGGTCCTGGACATCGCCGTCACCGCCAACCGCGGCGACTGCCTGTCCATCCGCGGTGTGGCCCGCGAGGCCGCCATCGCCTACGGCCTCCCGCTGCGCGACCCCGCGCTCCTCGACGTCCCGGGCCCGAACGCCTTCGGCTACCCGGTCCAGGTCTCCGACCCGTTCGGCTGCGATCGCTTCACCGCGCGCACCGTCACCGGTCTGAGCCCCGAGGCCCGCTCCCCGCTGTGGCTGCAGCGCCGGCTCCAGAAGGTCGGCATGCGCCCGATCTCGCTCGCCGTCGACGTCACCAACTACGTGATGATGGAGCTCGGCCAGCCGCTGCACGCCTACGACCGCTCCCTGGTCCAGGGCACCATCGGGGTGCGCCGGGCCGAGGAGGGCGAGCGGATCAAGACCCTCGACGGCGTCGAGCGCAAGCTGCACGCCGAGGACCTGGTCATCACGGACGAACGCGGCCCGATCGGTCTCGCGGGTGTCATGGGCGGCGCCAACACCGAGATCGCCGACCACGCCGAGGGTGAAGGCACCACCGACGTCGTCATCGAGGCGGCCCACTTCGACGCGGTCTCCATCGCGCGTACGGCCCGCCGCCACAAGCTGTCCTCCGAGGCGTCCCGGCGCTTCGAGCGCGGTGTCGACCCGCAGGCCGCCGCCGCTGCCGCGCAGCGCACGGTCGACCTGCTGGTGCTGCTCGCGGGCGGCACCGCCGAGGCCGGTGTCACCGAGGTCACCGCTCCGTCGGCCCCGCACACCATCAGCGTCCCGGCGGACCACCCCGACAAGGTCGCCGGTGTCTCCTACGGCCGCGAGACCGTCGTACGGCGTCTCCAGGAGGTCGGCTGCGACGTGTACGGGCAGGACGAGCTGATCGTCACCGTGCCGTCCTGGCGTCCCGACCTCCAGGAGATCAACGACCTGGCCGAAGAGGTCATCCGTCTGGAGGGCTACGAGAACCTGCCCTCCACGCTGCCCAGGCCGCCGGCCGGGCGTGGCCTGACCCACCGCCAGCGGCTGCACCGCCGGGCCGGGCGGGTGCTGGCCGGTGCCGGGTACGTCGAGGCGCCGAACTACCCCTTCGTGAGCGAGCAGGTCTTCGACCAGCTCGGCCTGGAGGCCGACGACCCGGCCCGCCGGGTCGTCAGGCTGACGAACCCGCTCAACGACGAGGAGCCCGCGCTGCGGACCTCGCTGCTGCCGGGTCTCCTCGGGGCGCTGCGGCGCAACGACGGGCGGGGCTCCCACGACCTGGCGCTGTTCGAGACCGGGCTGGTCTTCCTGCCGCGCTCGGAGCAGCGGGTCGCCGCGGTGCTGCCGGTCGACCGGCGTCCCACGGACGCCGAGATCGCCGAACTGGACGCCGCTCTGCCGGAGCAGCCGCGGCACGTGGCCGTGGTGCTCGCCGGGGCGCGCGAGCAGGCCGGCTGGTGGGGCAGGGGCCGTCCGGCCGACTGGGCCGACGCGGTCGAGGCCGGTCGCCTGGTCGCGCGTGAGGCCGGGGTCGAACTGGTCGTGCGGGGCGGTCAGTACGGGCCGTGGCACCCCGGGCGCTGTGCCGAGTTCGTGGTCGGCGACACCGTCGTCGGTCATGCCGGTGAGCTGCATCCGCGCGTCGTGAAGGCCTTCGGGCTGCCCGCCCGCACCTGCGCGATGGAGCTGGACCTGGACGTCCTGGAGGCGGCCGGCGACGACACCCCGCAGGCGCCGAACATCTCCACGTTTCCGGTGGCCACGCAGGATGTCGCCCTGGTCGTCGACAAGTTCGTGCCGCACGCCGAGGTCGAGGCCGCGCTGCGTGAGGGTGCGGGCGAACTCCTCGAGGGCATCCGGCTGTTCGACGTGTACGAGAACGAGGAGCAGCTGGGTGACGGGCGGAAGTCGCTGGCGTACGCATTGCGCTTCCGTGCGGGTGACCGGACGCTGACGGTCGACGAGGCTTCTGCGGCTCGGGACGCGGCGGTCGCCCTTGCGGGCGAGCGGACCGGGGCGGTGCTGAGGGCCTAGTCGCCGGGGGGCTGCGGGCTGCGCCCGCATGCCCCATATCCGGTCACCTCACTCGATAGGGTGAGTTCTCCCGGCGATCTGGCCCTTTTGGTCCATGCGCTCGACAGAATCGGACCGGCCTTTCGAGGCCGGTCCGATTGCGTGTGCAGGGCCTAGTTGGGGGGCCATCGGCATGATGTCCATCAAGGCTGCGGTTCCCCGGGCGGGGTCGCTGCGCCGTGTCCTCTCGATGGGGCTCCCCACCATGTGGGGTGCCGTGGCCGTCACGTACAAGCTGACCTGTCCGCTCGCGCAGCAGAACGGCCTGGGCGCGCGGGTCGCCACCAGTGCCGTGTTCTTCGCGGTGGGCACCGGACTGATCGTCCATGTCAGGCGCGCTCTGCTGCGGGAACTCCGGCAGGCCCGTCACGTCGCGGGCGCCGCCCAGGGCGTGCTGCTGCGGCCGTTGCCTCCGCGGATCGACGGGCTCAGCGTGGCCGCGGCCCAGATGTCCGCCGACCGGGGCGCCACCATCGGCGGGGACCTGTACGAGGCCGTCGCCACCGAACACGGCGTACGGGTGGTCATGGGCGACGTCCGGGGCCACGGCCTCGCCGCCATCGGTACGGCCGCGGCGGTTCTCGGCAGCTTCCGCGAGGCCGTCCACGACGAGCCCGAACTCGGGGGAGTGCTGCGCAGACTGGACCGTGCGCTCGCCCGGCACCTGCGCGAGCGCGCCGAACGGGACGGCACGGCCGCGGAGGAGTTCGTGACCGTGCTGCTCCTGGAGATAGGCGAGGACGGCGAGCTGCGCGCACTGAACTGCGGTCACCCGTGGCCGTACTTGCTCAGTGGCTCAGCGGTCGAGCCACTGTCCTGCGAGGAACCGCTGCCGCCGCTCGGGCCGTTCCCGCTGCCGGGCGACTTGACCGGGTCACAGTGCGGCCACCTGTTGCCGAGCGACACCCTGGTCCTGCACACGGACGGCGCCGAAGACGCCAGGGACGCTCATGGCCGGTTCTTTTCTCTGGCCGAATCCCTGCAGGGGGCCGCGGAAGCCCCACCTCAGGCGGTATTGGGCAGGGTCTTCACGGCGTTACTGGACCACACGGGCGGCACACCGAAGGACGACGTGGCCTTACTGGTCCTTCGGAACGACCGCCAGCACAAACGCCCTTCAGGGGCGCGGGGAACCGCGCGGCCGACCACCACGAACCCGCAGCCGACAACGCACCTCTAGCGGCACCCCGGATGTCGCCCCCGTCAAGCCGCCGGCCAGGCCACCGCACTGTACGAGGGGGAGCCGGCGGCCCGGCCGTCCTCTTGCGAGGCATTTCAGTCAACCGGGTGGAAACTCTCCGCAACAGTGCGCGCACGCTGCGGATTCGAGCACTCCGTTCACACCCCGTGTGAAGGCGGACCCACTAATCTGACGGCACCGAGCCACCCGGGGGGCACAGATGCAGCCCAACACTCTGCTCGACGCGATCCTTGACGAAGCCGGGATCTCGCATGCCGGGCTTGCCGCACATGTGAACCAGGCCGGGAGGGCGCGCGGTCTCGCGCTCAGGTACGAACACACCGCCGTGGCGCGGTGGTTGAAGGGCCAGCGCCCGCGCGGCCAGGTGCCCGACCTGATCTGCGAGGTGCTCGCGCGCCGGCTCCAGCGTCCCGTGACCCTCGACGACATCGGCCTCGGCGTGCCCGGCGAACCGTCCGCCCCGCACGGCACCTCCCTGTCCGGCTTCGTCGAGCGGGCCACCGCCCTGTGGCGCTCCGACGAACAGCAGCGCCCGCACATCCTGGGCGCCCCAGCGGTCACCGGCACACCCGCCGTCATGCCCGTCTGGGAGTGGGAGAACCCGCCCGAGGACGTCGACGTCTCCCGCGGTGGCCGGCACCGGGTCACCCGCGCCGACATCGAGATGCTCCGCGCCGCCCGCACCCACTACGAGCAGATGTACCGCAAGGCCGGCGGCATCGCGACCCGCACCCGGATCGTCGGATTCCTCAACGCCGAGGCCGCCCCGCTGCTGCGCGGCAGCTACACCGACGAGACGGGCCGCCAACTGCACCGCGCCACCGGCGGCCTGGTCGCGGTCGCCGGGATCTGCGCCTACGACTCCGACGCGCACGGTCTCGCCCAGCGCTACTTCCACCAGGCCCTCAGGCTCGCCAAGGCCAGCGGCGACCGGGGTCTCGGCGCGTACGTCATCGCGCTGCTGGTCAACCAGTCCCTGTTCATGCGGGAGTACCGCCAGGCCGTCGCCTTCGCCGAGGCCGCGCTGCGGGCCGCGGGCAAGCACATCACCCCGGCGCTCGCCTGCGATCTCTACGCGATGCAGGCCAAGGCGTACGCCCACCTCGGCGACGGCACGACCGCGCTGTCCTGCATCCGGCGGGCCGAGCAGGCCGCCGAACGCATCCGGCGCGGACACGAGCCGGACGAGACCGGCTATGTCCAGCCGGGCCTCGTCAACGTCCAGGTGGCGGAGGCGCTTCTCAGTCTCGGCGAACTCGCGGCAGCGGCCGCGCACGCGGCGGCCGCCGTCGACAACCCGGCCCACGACCGGGGCCGGGTGCACCGGCTCGCCATGCTCAGCACGATCGAACTGCGTCAGGGGAACACCGACAAAGCGGTGGCCACCGCCGTGCAGATGGCGGAACAGGCCCGGGGAATGGAGTCCCAGCGCCTGCGCGACAGGCTCAGAGCGGTGCGCGAACACCTGGTCCGGAGCGGCTGCGCGGGCACGTCCGAGGCAGCCGAACTGATCGACGGCGCACTGCGCGTGCCCCTGTAGGCCGGCACACGGACGCCGACACCCCACAGTCCCTGCTGCGATATTGCCACTTACTCGACGGAAGGTGGCAGAACCGTGCAGTGGGCAAAACAGAACGAACAAACTGTGTATGAAAACCGCTGGTTCAGCGTCAATCTCGCCGATGTCGAGCTGCCGGACGGCCGGCATCTCGACCACTTCCTGATACGGCTGCGGCCCGTCGCCGTCGCCACGGTGGTGAACGAGGCCAACGAGGTCCTGCTGCTGTGGCGCCACCGCTTCATCACCGACAGCTGGGGCTGGGAACTCGCCGCGGGTGTGGTCGAGGACGGCGAGGACATCGCCGTCGCGGCCGCCAGGGAACTCGAGGAAGAGACCGGCTGGCGACCGGGGCCGCTCCAGCACCTCATGAGCGTGGAGCCCTCCAACGGGCTCACCGACGCCCGGCACCACATCTACTGGGCCGACGAGGGCGAGTACATCGGGCACCCCGTGGACGACTTCGAGTCCGACCGCCGGGAATGGGTCCCCCTGAAACTCGTTCCCGACATGGTCGCCCGTGGGGAGGTCCCGGCCGCCAACATGGCGGCCGCGTTACTCCTGTTGCATCATCTGAGGCTCGGTCAGGACACCTAGGGCCTGATCCACCGGACAGGCCCCTGCCCTGATCCCCCACCCGGGTGTCCCGAAGCCTCAGCGACCGAGGGCCTGCCAGATCGCCACGACGAGCGCGCCCGCGGCGGTGATCGCCGAGATCGCGGGAAGTGGCCAGCGGGCGTGCTCCAGGGCGATGATCCGTGCGCTCAGATCGTCGATCTCCTTGTCCGTCTCCTCCGTACGGTGACTGAGCAGAGCGAGACCTCCCTCGACACGTGCGTACGCGACATCGAGGCGGCGTCGTAACTCTGCGAGTTCTCCATGGACCACGGGATGCTCCGGGTCGGCGGTCACGGGTCCGCTCCTTTCCGTAGTCGTCACATCCCTTGCATGCGCATGAAGAGTCAACTCGCCTGGTGGGTGCGTGGGGAGAGTGTGCGACAGGCATATGCGGGCCCGGCGCGCACACGGTGTGTGAATGACATGGGCCCGGCACTCCCAGAGTGCCGGGCCCATGTTCGTAGCACTGTGTAATCAGCACCCTGGAACGGACAGGGTGCGGGTCAGCCGTAGGTGTAGAACCCCGAGCCGGACTTGCGGCCCAGCCGGCCCGCGTCGACCATGCGCTGGAGCAGCGGGGGAGCGGCGTACAGCGGTTCCTTGTACTCCTCGTACATCGAGAAGGCGACCGAGGCGACGGTGTCCAGTCCGATCAGGTCGGACAGCTTCAGGGGGCCCATCGGGTGGGCACAGCCCAGCTCCATGCCGTTGTCGATGTCCTCGCGGCTCGCGATGCCCGACTCGAACATCCGGATCGCGGACAGGAGATACGGGATCAGCAGCGCGTTGACCACGAAGCCGGAGCGGTCCTGGGCGCGGATCGCGTGCTTGCCGAGGAGCTTCTCGGCGAACTGCTGGGCGCGGGCCAGGGTGTCCTCGGAGGTGGTGAGCGCCGGGATCAGCTCGACGAGCTTCTGCACCGGGGCCGGGTTGAAGAAGTGGATGCCGACGACCTGGTCGGGCCGCGAGGTGGCGACCGCCAGCCTGACCAGCGGGATGGAGGAGGTGTTGGAGGCCAGGATCGCGTCCGGGCGGGTCACCACCTGGTCGAGCACCTGGAAGATCTCGGTCTTCACCTGCTCGTTCTCCACGACGGCCTCGATGACCAGATCGCGGTCCGCGAACTCGCCGAGGTCGGTGGTGAAGGAGAGCCGGGCCTGCGTGGCCGCCAGCTCCTCCGCGCTGATCTTGCCGCGTTCGGCGGCCTTGGTCAGGGAGTTGAACAGCCGGGTACGGCCGATCTCCAGGGCCTCGCCGGTGGTCTCGGCGACCTTCACGTCCAGACCGGCGCGGGCGCACACCTCGGCGATGCCCGCCCCCATCTGGCCGCAGCCCACCACTCCGACACGTGCGATGTCTCCGGCCGGGAAGTCCGTCACTTCGTCCCTTTCGCTGATCTTCACCTGGTGGCAGGCCGGCGGTGGCCGGATCCTGCTCCGTTCGAGCACGTTACTCCCAAGTATCGATGATCGATCGTCTGGGTCCGGCATCGTTCGGGCATTCTGGGGCGCGGAGACGATCCGTGACCGAGCGGATCCGTGGTGTAGGGGGAGTGTGCACATGGGACGTCTGTCGCGCCGGGCCTTCGCGCTGGCCGCGCTGTCCACCCTGACGACGGCCTCGGGAGCGGCCGCCGCGCCGGGCCGCCCGAGGAGGCGGGGCGCGACCGGGATGCGGGGCGTGTGGCTGGCCACCGTGTCCAACCGGGACTGGCCGTCGAAGCCCGGGCTGACCGCCGCACAGCAGCGCGCTGAGCTGATCGCCCACCTCGACCGGGTGGCCGCGGACCGGCTGAACGCGGTGATGTTCCAGGTACGGCCCACCGCCGACGCCCTGTGGCCCTCGCCGTACGAGCCGTGGTCGCAGTACCTCACCGGGACGCAGGGCAAGAACCCCGGCTGGGACCCGCTCGGCACCGCCGTCGCCGAGGCACACCGGCGGGGCCTGCAACTGCACGCCTGGTTCAACCCGTACCGCATCGCCAACCATGCCGACCCGACGAGGCTGGTCGCCTCGCACCCCGCGCGCATCCACCCGGACTGGGTGGTGCCGTACGGCGGGAAGCTCTACTACAACCCCGGACTGCCCGAGGTCCGCGCCTTCGTCCAGGACGCGATCCTCGACGCGGTGCACAAGTACCCGGTGGACGCGGTCCACTTCGACGACTACTTCTACCCGTATCCGGTGGCCGGCCAGACCTTCGACGACGACGCGGCCTACGACGCGTACGGCGGCGACTTCCCGAACCGGGCCGACTGGCGGCGGGACAACATCGACAAGCTGGTCCTGGAGACCGCGGCCCGCATCAAGCGGGTCCGGCCCACCGCACAGTTCGGCATCAGCCCCTTCGGCGTGTGGCGCAACGCGGCCACCGACCCGCTCGGCTCGGACACGCGCGCGGGGGTGCAGTCGTACGACGACAACTTCGCGGACACCCGCAAGTGGGTGCGCGAGGGCTGGATCGACTACCTCGTGCCGCAGCTGTACTGGAACATCGGCTTCGCCGCCGCCGACTACGCCGAACTGGTGCCCTGGTGGGCGGAGCAGGCGCGGGGGAGCAGGACCGAGCTGTACCTCGGCGAGGCGCTCTACAAGGCGGGGGACCCCGCGCAGCCCGCGGCCTGGCAGGACCCCGCGGAGCTGTCCCGGCATCTCACGTTCGCACGCGAGTACGCGCAGGTGCGCGGGCATGTCTTCTTCGCGGCGAAGGAGCTCGCCTCCGACCGGATCGGGGCGATGGCGCGGGTGGTCGCCGACCACTACCGGGAGCCGGCGGGTCCCCCGCGCCGGGTCACCGGCCGGTCTGCTGGAAGCGGTGCCTGATCTCGGTGTCGGGGCCGGGTGAGCACACGCCTTCGTGCCCGTCCTCGAAGCGGACGCGGTACGGAGGGGTGCCCTCCTGACCCATCACCTCGACGATCTCGCCGACCTTGTCCTGCTGTCCGACCACCCTGCCGTGCTGGACAAGCTGGTCGCCCACGGTTGCACGCATCGTCTGGGGCCTCCTCACCAAGTGCGGGAGCAGCGGTCCGTGGCCCGATTTTACGGCGCGGGGCCCGTTGGGACCGGCGCGTGCGCGTCGGTCAGCCCCGCGCCCGCTGGGTGACCGCGATGCACACCAGCACCGCCGCGGCCGTCAGCGGGGCGGCCACCGTCAGGTGCTCGCCGAGCAGCAGCACCGACCACACCAGTGTGAGCAGGGGCTGGGCCAACTGCAACTGGCTGGCCTTGGGGATGCCGATCGCCGCCATGCCCCGGTACCAGACGACCAGGCCGACGAACTGTGAGCCCGCCGCCACCCACAGCAGCCCGGCGACACTGTGCGCGGTGAGGTGCACGGGCTCATACGACAGCGCGAGAGCCGCCGCGGGCACGCTGAACGGCAGACACAGCACCAGTGCCCAGGCGATGACCTGCCAGCCGGGCATCACCCCGGCCAGCCGGCCGCCCTCGGTGTAGCCGGCCGCGCACACCAGCAGCGCGGCGAACAGATACAGGTCGGCGGTGGTCAGGGCGCCACCACTCTGCTGGACGGTGAAGGCGACCACCGCGGCGGCCCCCGCGAGCGCCGCCGCCCAGAAGGTGCGCGAGGGGCGGGTGCCCATGCGCAGGGCGGAGAGCAGCGCGGTCGTCAGGGGGAGCAGACCCACCACGACGGCGGCGTGCGCGGTGGTCGACGTCCGCAGCGCGAGCGTGGTCAGCAGCGGGAACCCGACAACGACCCCGGCGGCGACGACCGCGAGCCCCGGCCAGTGACGACGGCTCGGGACCGGGACGCGCAGCGCGAGCAGACATCCGCCCGCGACGAGTGCCGCGAGGACGCTGCGCACGGCGACCAGCGACCAGGGCCCGAAGCCCTCGAGACCCCACGCCGTGGCGGGGAAGGTGAGGGAGAAGGCGGCGACACCGAGCGCGGCCTGGAGGGTGCCGAAGGTCTTCGTCGGGGCCGAAACCGCTATCCCGGTCGGTGCGGTAGCGCTACTCTGTACTCTCATGCAAGAGCGTAGCAGCGTCACCGACCTGGCAGAACGGCTGCGGCAAGAGCTCGACCGCTACTCTCCTGGCGGAAAGCTCCCGTCGAGTCGGGCCCTCGTCGACCGGTTCCGGGTCAGCCCGGTGACCGTCTCCCGTGCCCTTGCCCAGCTCGCCGCCGAGGGGCTGGTGGTCACCCGGCCCGGCGCCGGCGCCTTCCGCGCACAGGCGCGCACCACGGCCGCCGCGGCCGGGGACACCTCCTGGCAGGAGGTCGCGCTGAGCGCGGACGGCGCCGCCGACCTCGTACCGCGCTCGGTGGACGCGTCCGGTGTCCTGGTCTCGCTGGCCGCACCGGCGCCCGGGGTGGTCGAGTTCAACGGCGGCTATCTGCACCCCACCCTCCAGCCGGAGCGCGCGATGTCCGCGGCCCTGGCCCGCGCGGGCCGCCGCCCTGGAGCCTGGGGGCGGCCACCGACGGAAGGGCTGCCGGAACTGCGCGAGTGGTTCGCGCGGAACATCGGCGGCGCGGTGACGGCCGCGGAGGTGCTGATCACCGCGGGCGGCCAGTCGGCGCTCACGACCGCGCTGCGTGCGCTGGCCCCGCCCGGCGCACCCGTGCTCGTCGAGTCGCCCACCTATCCCGGCATGCTGGCGATCGCCCGCTCGGCGGGCCTGCGCCCCGTGCCCGTCCCGGTGGACGCGGACGGGGTGCGGCCCGCCCTGCTCGCCGACGCGTTCCGGGCGACCGGCGCCCGGGTGTTCGTGTGCCAGCCGCTGTTCCAGAACCCGACCGGGGCGGTGCTGGCCCCCGAGCGCCGGGGCGAGGTGCTGCGGATCGCCCGCGAGGCCGGTGCGTTCGTCGTCGAGGACGACTTCGTACGACGGCTCGTGCACGAGGACGCGGGCCCTCTGCCGCGCCCGCTGGCCGCCGACGACACCGACGGAGTCGTCGTCCACGTCAGCTCGCTGACCAAGGCGACCTCGCCGAGCTTCCGGGTGAGCGCGCTCGCCGCACGCGGCCCGGTGCTGGAGCGGCTGCGCGCGATCCAGATCGTCGACACGTTCTTCGTCCCCCGCCCCCTCCAGGAGGCGGCCCTGGAACTGGTCGGTTCCCCGGCCTGGCCCCGTCATCTGCGCACGATCTCGGCGGAGTTGAAGACCCGCCGGGACACCATGACCACCGCCCTCCGCCTCGGCCTGCCCGAACTCGCCCTCCCGCACATCCCCTCGGGCGGCTACCACCTCTGGCTCCGCCTCCCGGACGGCACGGACGAGACCGCCCTGACCGCCGCGGCCCTGCGCGCGGGGGTCGCGATCACCCCGGGCCGCCCGTACTTCAGCGCGGAACCCCCCGCGGGACACCTGCGGTTGAGCTTCGCGGCGGTGGCCGGAGCGGGGGAGATCGCGGAAGGGGTACGACGGTTGCGGACCGCCTGCGACGAGGTGCTCCCGGCGAAAAGCGCTCGACTCCGGCCCACCTGAGCTGTCAACGTCCCGCCCATGACCGACAACACCCCGCCCCTCGCCGAGGGCTACGAGATCTCCACCGACCCCGAGCGCATCGACGCCGGGCGCGTGCACCACTGGCTGTCGACCGATGCGTACTGGGCGATCGGACGGCCGCGGGAGAAGCAGGACCGGGCGATCGCCGGATCGCTGAACTTCGGGGTGTACGCGGTGGAATCGGGGGATCAGGTGGCCTATGCCCGGGTAGTCACCGACCTGGCCGATTTCGCCTGGCTGTGCGATGTGTACGTGGACCGGTCGGTACGGGGCGAGGGCATCGGCACGGCATTGGTCGGGGCCGTGCGCGAGCACCTGCGGCCCTACGGCCTGAGGCGCATTCTGCTCGCCACCCACGACGCCCACGGGGTGTACGAGAAGCTGGGGTTCGCGCCGCTCGCCGAGCCCGATCGGTGGATGGCGCTGGTCCCCGGGCAGTGAGCCCCGGGACGCCCTCGGTAACTCCCCGGTAACGCCTCTTGACCTGCGCACTTTCGCGGCTCACGATCGCCGCATGCAACTTCGGGTCACGTTCGTCGCCGCCGCGCGCAGTTCCTCGCTGCTCGCCGAGCGGTTCGAGGACGACCGTCCGCTCGACCAGGCCGGCTGGGACGAGGTGCTGGGCGTGGCGCACGAGCTGCTGCCCTTGGCGGCGGCCGAGCTGCGGTACTGCTCACCCGCGCCCCGCAGTCGCGCCACCGGGGACGCCCTCGGGTACTCCCCGCTGGTCCAACTCGGCCTGCGTGACTGTGACATGGGGCGCTGGCGGGGGCTGACGCTCGGCGAGGCGATGGCCCGCGAGCCGGAGTCCGTGGACGCCTGGCTCGCCGACCCGCGGGCGACCCCGCACGGCGGTGAGTCACTGCTGACCTTCATCTCGCGGGTGGGGGAATGGCTCGACACCCGGCCGGTCGAGGACGGTGGCCGGGTCGTCGCCGTCGCGGAACCCGCCGTGATCCGGGCCGCGCTGGTCTACGCGCTGAAGGCCCCGCCGTCGACCTACTGGAACATCGACGTACGCCCCCTGTCGGCGACCACCGTGACCGGCAGGTCCGGCCGCTGGAACCTACGTTTCGAGGGGGTCCCGACGCAGCCTGCGCGGGCGTAGAGCATGTCTCTTTGATGGGTTGGTCATGCCGGCCGATCCGGCCCGTGGGCGACGGTGGGCTGACCACAGCCGGACCCTTGAGGCTGTTTGGGTGGAAGTACCGCACCTGCTCACCCCGGCGCGACCTGCCCAGCACTGCGGGTGTGGACGCCGACGATCCCCCCGTGGTGCTGGTCGGTGGTGTGGTGCCGGTCGGCGAGTAATGATCACCAAGCCCGCGTCCGCACCGCTACCTGCCCTTCACGCCAAAGACCCGTACCACCACGGGACTTGAAGCCGCCTGGTTTCAGCCTGCGAACGTTTCTGCCCGCGAATATCGCGCGAGGTATTGACGCTGATCACCGGAACCCTATTATCCAGTTCGCTCGACACTTCGACCGACGTTCGATATGTCGAACACTCCAGGCCGCACCACGCCGCCGGACAGCCCCTGACGGGCCCACCGGAGGCGCTTGCTCAAGGATGACGAGGTCCTTATGCGCAGACGTATTTTCAGCCGCAGACGCCCCTCCGCGGTGCTCGCCGCCGCGGTCGCGGCCCTGGCCGCGTTGGCGGCGCTGCTCGTCGCCGGCCCGGCTCAGGCGGCCACCACCAGCGACGTGCGCGGTGTTGATTCCGGCCGGTGTCTCGATGTGTCGGGCTTCAGTCAGACCGACGGCGCGAACGTACAGATCTGGGACTGCCACGGTGGAATCAACCAGAAGTGGACGTTGACGGACAGCGCCCAGCTGACCGTGTACGGCAACAAGTGCCTGGATGCCCGGAACGGCGGCACCACGGCCGGGACCCCGGTGCAGATCTGGACGTGCACCGGCACCGAGAACCAGCAGTGGCGGGTGAACCCCGACGGCACGATCGTCGGCGTGCGGTCCGGGCTGTGCCTGGAGGTCTCGGGCTGGGGCAAGGCCAACGGCACAGAGGTGCGGCTCTGGTCGTGCACCGGCGGCGCCAACCAGAAGTGGACCGGCCTGTCCGGAGTGACCAACGCGTGTGCTCTTCCGTCGACGTACCGGTGGACCTCGACGGGTCCGCTGGCGGAGCCGGCGAACGGGCAGGTCGCGCTGAAGGACTTCGCCACCACCACGTACAACGGCAAGCACCTGGTCTACGCGACCACCTCCGACGGAGACAAGTGGCACTCGACGGGGTTCAGTCCCTTCACGAACTGGTCGGACATGGGGGCGGCCACCCAGAACAAGACGAACCGGGACGCGGTGGCGCCCGACCTGTTCTACCTCTCGACCAAGAACATCTGGGTGATGGTGTACCAGTGGCCGTCGTTCGTCTACAGCACGTCCAGCGACCCCACCAACCCCAACGGCTGGTCCGACCCGCAGCCGCTGTTCACCGGCAGCCTCCCCCCGAACCCCGATCCGGAGAAGCACGACGCCCCGCTCGACGCGACCATGATCGCCGACAACCAGAACATGTACCTGTTCTTCGCCGGTGACAACGGCAAGATCTATCGGGCGAGCATGCCGCTCGCGAACTTCCCCAGCAGCTTCGGCTCCTCGTACACGACGGTCATGAGCGACACCGAGAACAACCTGTTCGAGGCGCCGGAGGTCTACAAGGTCCAGGGCCGGGACCAGTACCTCATGATCGTTGAGGCGAAGGGTACGAACCGCTTCTTCCGCTCGTTCACCGCCCCCAGCCTGGACGGTCCGTGGACCGTCCAGGCCGGCACCGAAAGCAACCCCTTCGCGGGCCAGGCCAACAGCGGTTCCACCTGGGCCCAGGGCGTCAGCCACGGTGACCTGATCCGCAACAACCCCGACCAGACCATGACCATCGATCCCTGCAACCTGCAGTTCCTCTACCAGGGCCTCAAAGACTTCACGGGAAACCCCCCCTACCCGGCCCTGCCGTACCGGCCGGGCCTGCTCACCCTGCAGCGCTGACGCGCCTGATCCACGGTGATCGCGATGGGGTGCGGTCCGCCGACGCTTAGACGAGCTGTCTACGGCGTGGGCAACTCCACCCGCTGACCGATACTCACCACCTTGAGGAACCCCAGCCGCGTGTCGGCCGGGGTTCCTCCCGTTCGTGGACTCTCGTCGTGGGTGCGCTTCACTGATCGGACCCGTCAAAGAGACACGCCCCAGGGGGACTCGCCGACGGTTGCGTGCGGGTGGCTGCCCGCGGTCTCACACGCGGCGGGTCGTCGGCCGTCTCGTGCCCGCGGCTGTCAGCCGTTCCCTGTGTCCGGGTGCCGGGTGCCGGGTGCCGGGTGCCGGGTGCCGGGTGCCGGGTGCCGGGCCTCGCCGGTCGGCCCGGCTGCGTCGTCCGCGCCCGTGGTCCCGCGTGTGTAGCCGGTCGTCAGGAGCAGGTCCTTCGCCGGGCCGCCCACCCGCCACACCGTGCGCCAGTGGTTCGCGTCCAGGACGGTGAACTCGCCGCGGTAGAGGTCCGCCGCGCAGGGGTGGTCGGCGACATGGTGGCCGGACGTCAGGTCGAGATCGTGGAAGGGGCGCCCGTCCGAGAAGTGGATGTGCGCGGTGCCCGATGTCCCGCCCGGCAGGAAGCGGAGGGTCCGTTCCGCGGGGCGCGGGACGCCCTGCCAGACGAAGACGCCCGATTCCTGGGACAGCAGCCCGCCGCCCTCCAGTCGGCCGAAAGCGGTCGTACCGGAGAACCGCCCCTCGCCCCCGCTCGCCAGATCCCGCACGGTTCGCTCGGTCCGCCAGCTCCCGGCCAGATACCCCAGCACATCCGTCACTGGCCAGAACTCGCCCATCCGCCCCGCCCCTCCGATCCCTTCCGACACTTTCGAAGCCGCGCGACCCGTTGACGCTCCGGATCACCCTCCCTATCTTGCCGTTCGAAGTGCTGATCATCGTTTGATATTTCGAACGTCACCTTCGACAGAGAGCCGCGGAGCATCCATGTCACGCACCCGCTGGAGACTCGGTCTCGGCGCCACCGCCTTCCTGGTGGCCGCCGGCCTGGTCCCCGCCCCCGCCCATGCCGAGGACGTCACCGACTACACGATCACCGTTGACCCGGCCGCTAAGGGCGCGAAGATCGACGACACGATGTACGGCGTCTTCTTCGAGGACATCAACCGGGCCGCCGACGGCGGTCTGTACGCCGAGCTCGTGCAGAACCGGTCCTTCGAGTACTCGACCGCCGACAACTCCTCGTACACCCCGCTGACCTCGTGGACGGTGCAGGGCACCGCCCAGGCGCTGAACGACGGCGGGCGCCTCAACGAGCGCAACCGCACCTACCTCTCCCTGGCCGCCGGTTCGTCCGTCACGAACGCCGGATACAACACCGGCATCCACGTGGACGAGGGCAAGAAGTACGACTTCTCGGTGTGGGCCCGCGCGGACGCCGGTACGACTCTCACGATCTCCTTGCAGGACGCCGACGGCACGCTCGCCACAGCCCGCAAGGTCGCCGTGACGAAGAGCGGCTGGGCCCAGTACAAGGCCACCTTCACCGTGGCAAGGACCAGCAGCAACGGCCGTCTGACCGTGGCCTCCTCCGCCGCGGCCGCCCTCGACATGGTCTCCCTCTTCCCGCGCGACACCTACCGCGGTGAGCCCAACGGCCTGCGCAAGGACCTCGCCGAGAAGATCGCCGCCCTGCACCCGGGCTTCGTGCGCTTCCCGGGCGGCTGCCTGGTCAACACGGGGTCCATGGAGGATTACAGCCAGGCCTCCGGCTGGCAGCGCAAGCGCTCGTACCAGTGGAAGGACACCGTCGGCCCGGTCGAGCAGCGGGCGACCAACGCCAACTTCTGGGGCTACAACCAGAGTTACGGCATCGGCTACTACGAGTACTTCCGCCTCTCCGAGGACATCGGCGCCATGCCACTGCCCGTCGTCCCCGCCCTGGTGACCGGCTGCGGCCAGAACAAGGCCGTCGTCGACGAGGCTCTGCTCAGGCGGCACATCCAGGACACCCTCGACCTCATCGAGTTCGCCAACGGCCCGGCGAGCTCCAAGTGGGGCAAGGTGCGGGCGAGGATGGGCCACGCCAAGCCCTTCCATCTCACCCACATCGAGGTCGGCAACGAGGAGAACCTGCCCGACGAGTTCTTCGCCCGGTTCAAGGAGTTCCGCGCCGCCATCCAGGCGAAGTACCCGGACATCCAGGTGATCTCCAACTCCGGCCCGGACGACTCCGGTACGACCTTCGACACGGCCTGGCAGCTCAACAAGGACGCCAAGGTCGACATGGTCGACGAGCACTACTACAACAGCGCGCGGTGGTTCCTCCAGAACAACGACCGCTACGACTCCTACGACCGCAGCGGCCCGAAGGTCTTCCTCGGCGAGTACGCCTCCCAGGGCAACACCTTCAAGAACGGCCTCACCGAGGCCGCGTTCATGACCGGCCTGGAACGCAACGCCGACGTCGTCAAACTCGCCTCCTACGCCCCGCTGTTCGCCAACGAGGACTACGTCCAGTGGCGCCCGGACCTCATCTGGTTCAACAACCACGCCTCCTGGAGCTCCGCCAACTACGAGGTCCAGAAGCTGTTCATGAACAACGTCGGCGACCGCGTGGTGCCCTCGACAGCCACCGGAACGCCCTCGCTGCTCGCCCCGATCACCGGCGCCGTGGGCCTGTCGACGTGGGCGACGACGGCGGCGTACGACGACGTGAGGGTCACGGATGCCGACGGCCGGGCGCTGCTCACCGATGACTTCTCCTCCGGCGCCTCGCAGTGGACCCACACCGGCGGCGGCAGCTGGAGCGTCCAGGACGGGCAGTACGTGCAGACCGACGTGAACGCCGAGAACACCATGGTCTCGGCCGGCGACCCGTCCTGGCACGACTACGACCTGAAGGTGAAGGCCACCAAGAAGGCCGGCAAGGAGGGCTTCCTCGTCGCCTTCGGCGTGAAGGACACGGGCAACTACTACTGGTGGAACATCGGCGGCTGGAACAACACCCAGACCGCCGTCGAACAGGCCGTGGACGGCGGCAAGTCGACGCTGATCTCGAAGCCCGGGTCGGTCGAGACCGGCCGGGCCTACGACATCGACGTCAAGGTGCGCGGCCGCCAGGTGACCCTCTACCTTGACGGACAGGAGTGGGGCAGCTTCACCGACGACAAGCCGGCCGAGCCGTTCCGCCAGGTCGTGACCAGGGACCAGAAGACCGGTGACCTGATCGTCAAGGTCGTCAACGCCCAGGACGCGGCGGCCCGTACGGCGATCGACCTGGGCCGTGCCAAGGTCGCGTCCCGAGCCCGGGTGACCACCCTGGCGGCCGCCCCGGACGCCGTGAACAGCGAGACGTCTACCGCGGTCGCCCCGGTGACGTCCACCTTCGACGGGGTCGCCGGGAAGTTCTCGTACACCTTCCCGGCGAACTCGGTCACCTTCCTGAGGATCAGGCAGAGGTAGCCGACGGGTCGGCGGGCTGCTGTCCGACGGGCAGCAGCCCCCGCTCGCCGAAGACCTTCTTCGCCACGGCCATGGCGTTCAGAGCCCTGGGGAAGCCGCAGTACCCGGCCGACTGCAACAGCGCCTCGACGATCTGCTCGGGGGTCAGGCCCACGTTCAGGGCCGTGTTGATGTGCACCTCCAGCTGGGTCTCACAGCCGCCGAGCGCGGTGAGCATGCCCAGTGTGACCAACTGGCGGTCCCGTGGAGCGAGCCCGGGCCGTGAGTAGATCTCGCCGAACCCCCAGGCGATGATCTGGTGGCTCATCTCCGGGCTGATGTCGGCGAGCGAGTCGACGACCCGCTGTCCCACCTCGGGGTTGACGCTGCCCAGCAGCTCCAGGCCCCGCGCGAAGCGCTCCTCGCGGGTGGTGCTCTCGCTCATGTCGGCTCCCTCTGCCCGTACGTCCCCCTCGGCCGTGGTTGGCCTCCGGGTCGTCCGAAGTTCACTTCACCGCCATCGACGGTCGGACAACCAACCGTAAGCACCCATGGTCTAAATCGGCGCAGTGACAACGCACGGGGTGAACACCCCGGACGGGGGCCTGAATTGACCAGTCAACAGGGCGTGCGACCGACCGTCCCGCCCGAACCGAAAACAGCCGACGACCTCACGGGGGAGCGACTGCGGCCCGGACCGGGGCAGGCCGCCCTGCTCGCGGCGGCCGTCACCGTCGTCGTGCTCTGCGCGGCCGACGCCGTCGCCCGCAGCTACCCCTTCGGGCCGCGCACCAGGAACGTCAACGACCTGGGCAACCAGTACGTGCCCTTCCACGCGCACCTGTGGGACCTGCTGCACGGGCGGGCCACCGGCGGGCTGCTGGTCAACTGGCAGTCGGGGTTCGGCACCAGTTTCCTGCCCGACCTCGGCACCTACCTCACCAGCCCGTTCGCGCTGCTCGTGGCGGTGTTCCCGCGGGACGAGATCGATCTCGCGGTGTACGTGATCACTGTGCTGAAGATCGCGTGCGCCGGTGCCGCCATGGCCTGGCTGCTGCTGAGGCTGCGGCCCGGGGGCTGGTGGGCGGCGGGCCTGCTGGGCGCGTCCTACGCGCTGTGCGGCTGGACCGTGGCGACCGCCTCGTACAACCTCATGTGGCTCGACGGGCTGATCGCCCTGCCGCTGCTGTGCCTGGTCGGCGAGTGGGTCCTGAGCGGCCGGCGTCCGTTCCTCGGGGTGCTGGTGGTGACGGCCGCCTGGGTCGCCAACTTCTACACGGCCTACATGGCCACCCTCGCCGCCGCTCTGGTGTTCCTGCTGCGGCTGTGGCTGGCCGACCTGCCGCGCCGCCGCAGGCTCACCGCGGCGGGCCGGGCCGCCTTGACCTTCGCCCTCGGCATCGGCCTGGCCGCACCCCTGGTGACGGTCGTCTACTTCGGCAGCGCGCACGCCTCCGAGGGCCGGTTCACGCGGTTCGCGCCGGTGGGCACGCAGGACCTGCTGGCCCGGCTGCTGCCGACGACGTACAGCTTCGGCTCCCCTGCGCTCTTCGTGGGCACCACGGCACTGCTGCTCGCCCTCGCCCTGCCCTTCCACCGGGCGGCTCCGCCCCGGGTGCGCGCCGGGTGGACGCTGCTGGTGGTCGTCGTGACCCTGTCGATGCAGTGGGGTCCGACCCATCTGATGTGGCACGCCTTCGCCGAGCCGCAGGGCAGCTCCTACCGCCAGACCTTCGTGGTGTGCGCCCTGCTGGTGATCGCGGCCTGGCACGCGCTCTCCTACGGCCCCCTCGACCGGCGGGCACTGGGCGCGGCGGCCGGACTGCTCGCGCTGATCGCCCTCGTCGCGAGCGGCAGCCGGCTGGTCCGTTCGTTCACGTGGCCGGTGCTCCTGACGGCGGCCGTGGGTGCGCTGCTCGGGCTGGTCCTGCTCGGCCGGGCGCGGCCCGTGCTGCGCATGGCCCCGGCCGCGCTGGCCGCCGTACTGCTCGTAGGAGCGCAGCTGGGCGAGGCCACCGCCACCTCCGCCGTGGCCACCCGGATGCGGTTCGGGCACATGGACGACTACGCCCCCTGGGGCCGGCGGCAGCAGGACCAGGCAGACGCGATCGCGCAGGCCGACGGCTGGCCCCGCTACCGCACCGACCCGGGCCGCGAGCAGACCGTCGGCAACGACCCGCTGGAGGTCGGCGGGCAGGGCGCCCAGTACTACAGCAGCCACACCTCGGCCGTGCTCAGCAGCACGCTCACCGCCCTCGGCGGCGGCTGGACGTCCGGCGGCCGCAGCCTCCAGAGCCTGGACAACGCGGTCACGGACGCGATCTTCTCCGTCGGCGCCCGGGTGCACTCCCCGCCGGACCCGCACCAGAACTGGTTCCCGCAGGACGGCACCGGGGAGACCGTGACCCGCGAGGACGTCCCGCCCCTGGTGACGGTACGGCCGTCCGCCGCGACCGGTGGCTTCGGCCCTTCGCCGTACCGCAACCAGGAGCTGCTGCTGGGTGCCCGTGTCTACACCCTGCCGCGCATCACCGTGCTCAACGCAGCCGGGAAGGACGCGGACCGCAGCACCGACCGGCGCCAGGGCGTGCGGGTGGGAGGAAAGGCGACGATCAGCGCCCGGTGCCGGGCGGGCAGCGAGGTCTACCTCTGGGCTCCGCACTTCGCGGGCACCGCACGGCTCTCCGGGCCCTCCGCCCGCGGCCTGACGGGACGGTTCCGGGCCGACTGGCGGCCCCTCACCAAGATCGCCGCGATGGAGCGGCTCGGCACGGTCCCGGACTCCGGGCGCCTCACGATCGAGCTGTCCGCGAGCCGGCTGGGCGTCGTGCCGGACCAGGCGGTCGGCTGCCTGGACACCGGGCGCCTGCACGCCGTCGTGCGGCGGCTCAAGGCCTCCGGTGCCACGAAGGTGACCGTCTCCGGCTCCGGCGGCACGATCAGGGCCGAGCTTCCGGCGGCCAGCAGGGGTGTCGCCGTCGTGGCCGCGCCCCGGATCGCCGGCTGGCGCTGCGCCGCCGGTGACGCGGCCGCCGTACCCGCGAAGGAGTACCACGGCCTGGTCGCCGTGCCGCTCGACGGCACCTCTACCCGAGTCACCTGCGTTTTCCATCCACCCGGGCTGCGATTGGGCACGGCGGCCGGGGGCGGTTCGCTCGTGGCTCTCGCCGGGTTCGGTGTGTTCAGGGCTGTGCGCAGGAGGGGGGCGTGAGTATGCATTCGGTTGCATAAACGTGCAGCGAAACGTATAGTCATGCCATCCAGGAGGAGGATGACATGGCGGTACGTGCGGCGGTGGCCGGAGCGAGCGGATACGCGGGCGGTGAGGTCCTGCGACTGCTCCTCGCGCACCCCGAGGTCGAGGTCGGCGCGCTGACCGGCAACTCCAACGCCGGGCAGAAGCTCGGCGCGCTCCAGCCCCACCTGCTGCCGCTGGCCGACCGGGTGCTCCAGGAGACCACGGCCGACGTCCTCGCCGGACACGACGTCGTCTTCCTCGCCCTGCCCCACGGACAGTCCGCCGCCGTCGCCGAACAGCTCGGCCCGGACGTCCTCGTCGTCGACATGGGCGCCGACTTCCGGCTGAAGGACGCGGCCGACTGGGAGAAGTTCTACGGCTCCGCGCACGCCGGCACCTGGCCCTACGGCCTCCCGGAACTGCCCGGTGCCCGCGCCGCGCTGGAGGGGACCAGGCGGATCGCGGTGCCCGGGTGCTACCCGACCGCCGTCACGCTCGCCCTCTTCCCTGCCTACACCGCAGGCCTCGCCGAGAACGAGGCCGTGATCGTCGCCGCCTCCGGCACCTCCGGCGCGGGCAAGGCGCCCAAGCCGAACCTGCTGGGCAGCGAGGTCATGGGCTCCATGTCGCCGTACGGCGTCGGCGGCGGGCACCGGCACACGCCCGAGATGATCCAGAACCTCAGCGCGGCGGCCGGTGCGAAGGTGAACGTCTCCTTCACCCCGACCCTCGCGCCGATGCCCCGCGGCATCCTCGCCACGTGCAGCGCCTCCGCGAAGCCCGGCGTCACCGCCGAGTCCGTCCGCGCCGCCTACGAGAAGGCCTTCGCCGACGAGCCCTTCGTGCACCTGCTCCCCGAGGGCCAGTGGCCCGCCACGGCGTCCGTCTACGGTTCGAACGGCGTTCAGGTGCAGGTCGCCCTCGACGAGTCCGTGGGCCGCATCATCGCGATCAGCGCCATCGACAACCTGGCCAAGGGCACCGCGGGCGGTGCCGTCCAGAGCATGAACATCGCCCTCGGTCTCCCCGAGGAGCTCGGTCTTTCCACGATCGGAGTCGCACCGTGAGCGTCACGGCAGCCAAGGGATTCCAGGCGGCGGGCATCGCCGCCGGAATCAAGGAGAACGGCAACCCGGACCTGGCCCTCGTGGTCAACACCGGGCCCCGCCGCGCCGCCGCAGGCGTCTTCACCTCCAACCGTGTGAAGGCCGCGCCGGTGCTGTGGTCCGAGCAGGTCCTCAAGAGCGGCGAGCTGACCGCAGTCGTACTGAACTCCGGTGGCGCCAACGCCTGTACGGGCCCCAAGGGATTCCAGGACACGCACGCGACGGCCGAGAAGGTCGCCGAGGTGCTGGAGATCGGCGCGGGTGAGGTGGCCGTCGCCTCCACCGGGCTCATCGGCCTGCTCCTCCCGATGGACAAGCTCCTGCCGGGAGTCGAGGCCGCCGCGGCTCAGCTGTCCGAGCACGGCGGTGAGAAGGCCGCCATCGCCATCAAGACCACCGACACCGTCCACAAGACGTCCGTCGTCACTCAGGACGGCTGGACCGTCGGCGGCATGGCCAAGGGCGCGGGCATGCTCGCCCCCGGCCTCGCCACCATGCTGGTCGTCCTCACCACCGACGCCGACCTGCCGAGTGACGTACTGGACCAGGCGCTTCGGGCCGCCACGCGTACGACCTTCGACCGGGTCGACTCCGACGGCTGCATGTCCACCAACGACACCGTGCTGCTCCTCGCCTCGGGCGCCTCCGAAGTCACCCCGGAGTACGCGGAGTTCGCCGAGGCCGTACGGACCGTCTGTGACGACCTGGGCCAGCAGCTCATCCGGGACGCCGAGGGCGCCAGCAAGGACATCAAGATCGAGGTGGTGGGCGCCGCCAGCGAGGACGACGCCGTCGAGGTCGGGCGTTCCATCGCCCGCAACAACCTCCTCAAGTGCGCGATCCACGGCGAGGACCCCAACTGGGGCCGCGTGCTCTCCGCGATCGGCACCACGAAGGCGGCCTTCGAGCCGGACCAGCTGAACGTCGCCATCAACGGCGTCTGGGTCTGCAAGAACGGCGGCGTCGGCGAGGACCGCGACAAGGTCGACATGCGCTACCGCGAGGTGCACATCGTCGCCGACCTCGCCGCCGGGTCCGAGACCGCCACGATCTGGACCAACGACCTCACCGCCGACTACGTCCACGAGAACAGCGCCTACTCGTCATGAGCACCACGCGAAAGCACACCGCGCTCCCCAAGGCCCAGATCCTCATCGAGGCGCTGCCCTGGCTGGTCCGCCACAACGGCAAGACCGTCGTCATCAAGTTCGGCGGCAACGCCATGATCGACGAGGACCTGAAGGCCGCCTTCGCCCAGGACGTCGTCTTCCTGCACCACGCGGGACTCAAGCCGGTCGTCGTGCACGGCGGCGGCCCGCAGATCAGCGCGGCCCTCGACAAGCACGGCATCGTCAGCGAGTTCAAGGCCGGCCTGCGCGTCACCACCGAGGACGCCATGGACGTCGTACGGATGGTGCTCGCCGGGCAGGTGCAGCGCGAGCTGGTCAACCTGCTCAACCAGCACGGGCCCCTCGCCGTCGGGTTGACCGGCGAGGACGCGCACACCATCAGCGCCACCAAGCACCAGCCCGAGATCGACGGCGAGTTGGTCGACATCGGGCGGGTCGGCGAGATCACCGCGATCGACACGGGCGCGATCCAGGCGCTGCTCGCCGACGGCCGGATCCCGGTCGTCTCCTCGATCGCCCGGAGCCAGGACGACGGACATGTCTACAACGTCAATGCTGATACGGCGGCTGCGGCACTCGCTGCTGCTCTGGACGCCGAAACCCTCATGGTCCTCACGGACGTCGAGGGCCTCTACGAGGACTGGCCCCACAGCGACGAGGTGATCAGCCGCCTCACGGCTTCCCAACTGGAGAAGCTGCTGCCGGAGCTGAGCTCCGGCATGGTCCCGAAGATGGAGGGCTGTCTGCACGCCGTGCGCAACGGCGTGACCACGGCCCGGGTCATCGACGGGCGGGTCCAGCACTCGATCCTGCTGGAGATCTTCACCGACGAGGGCATCGGCACGATGGTCGTGCCGGACGCGCAAGAGGGGGATGCCGTATGACCGACAATCAGGAGCTCACCCAGCGCTGGCAGGGCTCGCTCATGAACAACTACGGCACCCCCCGGCTCCCTCTCGTCCGTGGCGAGGGACTCAAGGTGTGGGACAGCGAGGGCAGGCAGTACCTCGACTTCGTCGGCGGCATCGCGACCAACGCGCTCGGCCACGCCCACCCGGCGATCGTCGAGGCCGTGAGCAAGCAGATCGCCTCCCTCGGCCACATCTCCAACTTCTTCATGGCGGAGCCCACCGTCGCCCTCGCCGAGCGGCTGCTCCAGCTCTTCGGCCGGGACGGCAAGGTCTTCTTCTGCAACTCCGGCGCCGAGTCCGTCGAGGCCGCCTTCAAGATCGGCCGGCTGACCGGGCGCACCCACATGGTGGCCACCGAGGGCGGCTTCCACGGCCGGACCATGGGCGCCCTCGCGCTCACCGGCCAGCCCGCCAAGAAGACCCCCTTCCTGCCGCTGCCCGCCGACGTCACGCATGTGCCGTACGGCGACGCGCAGGCGCTGGCCGCCGCGGTCACCGAGGACACCGCGCTCGTCGTCATCGAGCCCATCCAGGGCGAGAACGGTGTCGTGGTGCCTCCGGCCGGCTACCTCAAGGCGGCCCGGGCGATCACGGCGGCCAAGGGCGCGCTGCTGGTCCTCGACGAGGTGCAGACCGGCATCGGCCGTACCGGACACTGGTTCGAGTACCAGGCCCACGAAGGCGTGCTGCCGGACGTGGTCACCCTCGCCAAGCAGCTCGGCGGCGGACTTCCGCTCGGCGCGACCGTCGCCTTCGGGCGGGCCGCGGAGCTGCTCCAGCCGGGGCAGCACGGGACGACCTTCGGCGGGAACCCGGTCGCGTGCGCCGCGGGACTCGCCGTTCTCGACACCATCGAGAACGACGGGTTGCTGGAGAACGTCAAGCGGCAGAGCGAGAAGCTGCGGGACGGAATCGAGTCACTGGGGCACCCGCTGGTCGACCATGTCCGGGGTGCGGGACTCCTCCTGGGTATCGTGCTCACCGAGCCGCTCGCACCGCAGGTGCAGAAGGCGGCTCAGGACGCCGGTTTCCTGGTGAACGCGCCCGCCCCCGATGTCGTACGACTGATGCCGCCGCTGAACCTCGGCGACGACGAAGTGGACGCGCTTCTTCAGGCTCTCCCCGGCATCCTGGGTGCCGCCGAGGGAGACGGATGATCCGGAGAATGAGACGACGATGAGCCATGCGCAGGAGCACGAGCACAACGGGGTCGCGGGGCCCGCGGTGCCGCAGACGCGTACCGCGCGCCACCGGCGGATCGTGGACATCCTCAACCGGCAACCGGTGCGGTCGCAGAGCCAGTTGGCGAAGCTGCTGTCCGACGACGGGCTGAGCGTCACTCAGGCGACGCTGTCCCGGGACCTCGACGAGCTGAACGCGGTGAAGATCCGTAACAACGACGGGGATCTCATCTACGCGGTGCCGAGCGAGGGGGGTTTCCGGACCCCTCGTGCTCCGCTGGGGGAGTCGGCGAAGGAGGAGCGGATGCGGCGGCTCTCCCAGGAGCTGCTGATCTCCGCGGAGGCTTCGGCGAACCTTGTGGTCCTGCGGACTCCTCCGGGGGCCGCGCAGTTCTTGGCGTCGGCGATTGATCAGGCCGAGCTGCATGACATCTTGGGGACGATTGCCGGTGACGACACGTTGATGTTGATCAGTCGGAACCCTACGGGTGGGCAGGCGCTGGCCGAGCATTTGTTGCGGTTGGCTCAGAACGGGCACTGACGGTTGTTCGTCGGGCGCGGGTGAGTGGGGGCTTGTCGCGCCCGCGCGGCGGAGCCGCAAATCGACACAGCCCCGCGCCCCTAAAGGCCTTCACCCCAACCTAGCTGCCAGGCCCCCCGTGATCAGCACCTCGTCGCCCGCCGTGATCAGCAGGGCCTCCACATCCGGTAGCGCCTCCAGCCAGGCCAGGCCCTCCCGTGAACCCATCGCGAAGGCCGCTGTCGCCCAGCAGTCCGCCCAAGTGATCGTCGGGGCCACGACCGTCACCGCCAGCAGGTCAGTGACCGCCGAGCGGCCCGTGCGCGGGTCGACTATGTGGGCGCCGCGTTCGGCCGTGCCGGAAGTCGCCACCGCCAGTTCCGTCGCGCCAGCCGCCGAGACCACGGCGGCCAGACCGCCCGGGCGGAGCGGGTCCGAGACGCCTACGCGCCAAGGGCGTTCGGGGCCCGGTACGCCCAACAGCTGTACGTCTCCGCCGCCGTTGACGCTGACGCCCGTCGCGCCCGACTCGGCCACACGACGGGCCGCGCGTTCCACCGCCCAGCCCTTGACGATGCCGGTGGGGTCGAGCCGGCCCTCGTACCGCGTGCTGAACCAGCCGTCGCTCAACCGCTCGGCCTCGGCGCCGAGTTCGAGGACCTCGGCGACCTCGGGATCGCAGTCGTCGACCGTCAGCTCACCGCGGGCCAGGCGGGAGACCTGGCTGTCGTCGCGGTAGGTGCTGAACACCTCGTTCACGCGGTGCAGTCCTGCCACCGCCTCCCGCAGTGCCGCCTGCACGGCAAGCGGTTCCCCGCCGCGGACGTCGAAGGAGAAGACCGTCCCCATGACCTCCTCCGCGTGACGCACCGCGGCGGGAGCTTGTGCCGACTCGGCCACCGTGTCAGCCACCGGCCTGGTCCAGCGCGGACTGCAGCGACTTCTTGTAGCCCTCGCTGGTGTAGGTGGCACCGGACACCGAGTCGATGTCCGCGCTGCCGGCCGCCACGGCCTCCTGGTTGAGCTTCGGGACGGACAGCGCCGTCTTCTGGTCGCTGGTCCCGCCCTTCGGCGCCTGCACGGCCTCGGCCTTGGTGATCTTGCCGCCGCTGACCGTGATCCGGACCTGGACCGGGCCGTACTGGGTCTGGGAGACGGCTCCGGTGACCGTCTTCGCCGCCGCCCCGGCGCTGCCGCCGGCCGGCTGGGAGGGCTGGGCCGACGGCTGGGCGGGGGCGGCCGCGTTCGCCTTGTCGATCGCCGACTGGAGCGACTTCTTGTAGCCCTCGCTCGTGTAGGTCGCCCCGGACACCGTGTCGACCTGCGGGCTCTGCTTGGCGACCACGGCCTGGTTGAGCTTCGGGACGGACAGCGCCGTCTTCTGGTCGCTGGTGCCGCCCTTGGGCGCCTGGACCGCCTCGGCCTTGGTGATCTTGCTTCCGCTGACGGTGATACGGACCTGGACGGGACCGTACTGGGTCTGGACCACGTCGCCGGTGAACGCTCCGCCCGCGGCCGCCCCGGTGCCGCCCTGGGCCGACTCCTGCGCCGCCGCGGTCTGCTGCGGGATCGTTCCGCCGGCCTGGGCGGACGCCGGGTCCGAGGACGGCTTCAGCGACAGCAGCAGCACGACACCGGAGACGGTGGCGGCGGTCGCGAGCACGACTCGACGGACGGGGTGAGACTTCCTCATCGCTTCAACAGCTCCTGAATTCCCGTCGTCACATCTCGAACGACTCGTGATGGATGCGGCGGGCGGGCACACCCGCGCCGCGCAGTGCTTCGTACACGGCCTGCGCGAAACCGTTCGGCCCGCACATGAACACGTCGTGCTTGTCGATGTCGGGGAGCTTGCGCTGGAGGGACTCGGCGGAGATGTCCGGGCGCTCCCCGTCCGGACTGTTCACCGCGTACATCAGGCGGGCGCCGCGCTCGTCGGCGATGGCGGAGAGCTCGTCCCACAGGGCCAGGTCCTGGGTGGTGTTGGCCCGGTACAGGAGGGTGATGTCACCGGCCGCGCCCGGCAGTGTCTCGAACAGGGCCCGCATCGGCGTGATGCCGACACCGCCGGCCACCAGCAGCACCTTGCCGCGGCTGCGGCGCTGGGCGGTCAGGGCGCCGTACGGTCCCTCGGCCCACACCTTGGTGCCGGGCTCCAGCTCGCGCAGCCGTTCGCTGTGGTCGCCGATCGCCTTCACCGTGATCCGCAGCATGCCCGGTCGGGGCGCGGCGGACAGCGAGTACGGGTGGGAGCTGAACCGCATGCCCGGGGCGAGGAACCGCCAGCGGAAGAACTGGCCCGCCTCCGCGCCCATCCGGTGCAGCTTGCGCCCGCCGATCAGCACCGAGACCACGCCCGGCGTCTCCTCGACGACCGCCTCGACGTACATGCGGTGCCGCAGGTTCAGCCGGATCGGCGTGAGGATCCGGTACCAGACCACCAGCGCGGTGACCGAGCCGTACAGCCCGTACCAGACGGTCTTGGCGACCGGCTCGACCGCGAAGTCGTTGCCGGTGGTCAGCTGGTGCCAGAAGGTCAGGAAGACCGCCGCGTACGTCAGCAGGTGCACGTGGTACCAGGTGTCGTACGGGATCCTGCGGCGCACCCCGCCGATGGACATCAGCCCGATCACGAACAGCAGCCCGGTGCCGATGGCCGCCTTGCCCATGTCCGGGAGCTGGTTGATGGAGTCCATCGTCTGCTGGACGATGTCGCCGAGCCCCTTGCCGGCCTGCAGGGCGTAGCCCCACATGATCAGGAAGACGTGGGCGACGACCAGGCAGAGCGTGTAGCGGCCGGTCATCGCGTGCCAGCGGGCGACCCGGTCGGAGCCCACCCGGCGTTCCAGCGCGGGCACCCGGGCCATCTGCAGCACCACGAGCGCCATCAGATAGCCGGCCAGCAGACCGGTGATCCGGCCCGCGTTGAGGATCTTGCTGTTGTCGTCGGCCACGGACGGCGTGTTGTGCCACCACAGCCACAGCACACCGGCCGCGCCCGCCCATACGGCGAGCAGCAGGACGGTCGCCGGGGAACGGCGCGGGCGGATGCGGCGCATCGTCTGGCGGCGGGCGGCGCGGCCGCCTGCGAGCGTCGTGGTCACGTTTCCTCCGGGGACGGGGGCAAGGGGGGTGGGCGTGGTCCCTTGGTCCTCAGATACGTGCGGTGACGCCGGTGTGTTCAGCTGCCCGCGGAGTCCAGTGCGGACTGGAGTGACTGGCGGTAACCGTCGCTCGTGTAGGTGGCCCCCGAGACCGTGTCGATCTCCGCGCTCTGGGCTTGCAGCGCTTCGGTCCGCAGCCGCGGGATCGCGTAGCTGTTGATCTCCTGGTCCCGGGGGTTGTCCGAGGGGTAGACGACGGCGGTGACGTCGGTGAGCTTGCCGTTCTTCACGGTGACCCGGACCTGTACGGGCCCCCAGCGGGTCTGGACGGAATCGCCGGTGACGGTTCGGGTTCCCGTGACCGCGGGGGCCGTCGACCCGGACGTCACCGCCAGGGCCGGCGAGGTGTGCGGCTTCAGCGACAGCAGCATCACCATGCCGGAGACGGTGGCGGCGCTCGCCAGCACGATCCTGCGCAGCGGACTGTTCTTCTTCAACGCGTGCACGTGTGAGGCCTCACAGCTCGAAGGATTCGTGGTGGATACGGCGGTCCGGCACCCCGGCGGCGCGCAGCTCCTCGTACAGCTCCCGGGCGAACCCGTGCGGGCCGCAGAGGTAGACGTCGTGAGCGGCCAGGTCGGGGACGGCCGCCCGCAGCGACTCGGCGGTGATACGCGGCCGTTGCCCCTGCGGCCCGTTGAGCAGGTAGTGCACCTGTGCCCCGCGCCACCGCGCGACGGCCTCCAACTCCCCGCCCAGCGCCAGGTCTTCGACCGTGCGCGCCCGGTACAGGAGCGTGACCTCGCCCGGCAGTGTCTCGAACAGGGCCCGCAGCGGGGTGATCCCGACCCCGCCCCCGATCAGCAGCGCCTTGGAGGAGGTCCGCCGGTCCCCGGTGAGCGATCCGTACGGCCCCTCCGCCCATACCCGCGTGCCCGGCCGCAGCGACGCCACGGCCGTACTGTGGTCGCCGAGCGCCTTGACGGTGATCCGCATGCGGTCGGGGCGGGGCGGCGCCGACAGGGAGTACGGCGTCGACGTCCACCGCAGGCCGTCGGCGAGGAACCGCCAGCGGAAGAACTGCCCGGCCTGCGCGCCCAGCCGGTCCAGCTCCCGCCCGTGCACGACGACGGACCACACGCCCGGCGCCTCCTGGTGCACCGACTCCACCCGCAGCCTGTGCCGCAGGTTCAGCCGCACCGGGGCGAGGACCCGGAACCACAGCATCAGGGCGGCCACGCCCAGGTACAGCGCGTACCAGGCGGCCGTGGCCACGGCGTTCCCGCTCAGGTCGTTGCCGAGGGCCAGTTGGTGCCCGAAGGCGAGGAACACGGCCGCGTACGTGAGGAGATGGACGTAGTACCAGAACTCGTGGCCGGTCCGGCGGCGTACCGCTCGCGCCGAGGTGACGCCGACCGCGAGGAGGATCACCGTGCCGGCGCTCGCCTTGAGCATCTCCGGGTAGTCCAGGACCACGGTGACGCTCTCGTGCCACAGCGAGGCGCCGTCCTGCGCGGCGTACCCGGCGAGGATCAGTGCGATGTGCGCGAGCAGCAGACAGACGGTGTAGCGGCCGGCCATCGCGTGCCAGCGGGCCACCCGGTCCGAGCCGATCCGCCGCTCCAGCAGCGGGACCCGCGCCATCAGGCCCACCAGCACCGCGCAGGCGTACCCGCACAGCAGTCCGGCGATCCGCCCGGCCCCGGTCAGCCAGGCCGCCGTACCGACCACCGCACCGGTGTCCGCCCACCAGAGCCCGATCACGGCCGCCGCACCGGCCCACAGCAGGGCCAGCACGGCACCCGCGGGGGAGCGTCGCGCGGGCGGCGCCGCGGCCGGTGCCGCCCTCCGCTCGTAGACCGTGGTCATAGGGGTGTCCTTTCGCCTGTCCGGGACACCACTGTGCGAGGTGAACCTCTCAGGACCCTCTGAACGGGCAGCCGACTGAGCGGACTCAGAGGAAACTCAGAGCTTCCCGGGACGGCCGCGGCCCAGGCGAGGGGCGATCCTGGAAGAGCGATGAACACCACCCGCTCCGGCCGCCCCGCCCTCACCCGCCCCGACGGCACCCCGCTGCGCGTCCTCGTGGTCGACGACGACCCCGATCTCGCCGAGGTCCTGTCCGGCGCCCTGCGCTACGAGGGCTGGCAGATCCGCACGGCCGGCGACGGCGCCTCGGCGGTGGCCGCCGCCCGGGAACTGCTGCCCGACGCCGTCGTCCTGGACGTGATGCTCCCGGACACCGACGGCTTCGCCGTGCTGCGCGCCCTGCACAGCGTGAAGGCCGACGTGTGCGTGCTCTTCCTGACCGCCAGGGACACCGTCGAGGACCGCATCAAGGGCATCACGGCGGGCGGCGACGACTACGTGACCAAGCCGTTCAGCCTGGAGGAGGTCGTCGCCCGGCTGCGCGGACTGCTGCGCCGCGCGGGCCTGGCCCGGCAGCTCGACGAGGGCCCCCGGCTGACCGTCGGCGACCTGGTCATGGACGAGGACGCCCGCGAGGTCACCCGCGGCGGCGAGCTGATCGAACTGTCCCCGACCGAGTTCGAGCTGCTGCGCTTCCTCATGCGCAACCCGCGCCGCGTGCTCAGCAAGGCGCAGATCCTCGACCGGGTCTGGTCCTACGACTTCGGGGGCCGCGCCCATGTCGTCGAGCTGTACATCTCCTACCTGCGCAAGAAGGTGGACGCCGGCCGCGAGCCGCTGATCCACACCGTGCGCGGGGCAGGGTACGTGATCAAGCCGGTGACGCCGTGAGGGACCTGCGGCCGCACACGCTGCGGGCCCGGCTGACCCTCGGCCTGGTGGTGCTGCTGGCGGTGAGCTGCGCCGCGGTCGGTGTCGCCGCGGTTCTCGGGCTGAAGGGCTTCCTCACCAGTCGCCTCGACGAGCAGCTCACCGAGGCCGGGAACCGTTTCGCGGTCAGTCTGGAACACAAGGGCCAACCGCAGAAGGACGATCACGACGGCGACGAGCACGCCGACACCCGCCGACAGGCCGCCGGCACCTTCGGCGCCCGGCTGGTGGACGGCACGGTCACCGATGCGGCGGTGGTCCGCTCCACCGGCACCCTGAAGGTCGACCTCACCGCCGCCGACCGGAGACGGCTCGCGACTGTCCCGGTCGACGGCCGGGGCCACAGCGTCGACCTCTCCGCCCTGGACGACTACCGGGTGCTGGCCACCCGGGAACTGGACGGGGACGTCCTGGTCACCGGGCTGCCCCTGGAGCCCGTCGAGGTCACCGTCCACCGCCTGGAACTGGTCGCCGGGATCGTCTTCGGCGCCGCCCTCACGGCCGCCGGCATCGCGGGCGCCCTGTGGGTGCGCTGGTCCCTGCGCCCGCTCAGCCGGGTCGCCGCGACCGCCGCCCGGGTCAGCGAACTCCCGCTGGCCAGCGGGGAGGTGGCCCTCCCGCCGCGCGCCCCGGAAGCCGACCCGCGCAGTGAGGTGGGCCGGGTCGCCGGCGCCTTCAACCGCATGCTCGGCCACGTCGAGGACGCCTTCACCAAACGCCACGCCAGCGAGGAGAGGCTGCGCAGCTTCGCCGCCGACGCCAGCCACGAACTGCGCACCCCCGTCGCCTCGGTACGCGGTCACGCCGAACTCGCCCTGCTGCACCCCGGCCCGCTGCCGCCGGAGATCACCCGGGCCCTGGAACGCATCGCCGCCGAGTCGACCCGCATGGGTGCCATGGTCGACGACCTGCTCCTGCTGGCCCGCCTGGACGCGGGCCGCCCGCTGGAGTCCCGGCCCGTCGACCTGACCCGCCTGGTCCTGGACGCGGTGACGGACGCACGGGTCGCAGGACCCGAGCACCGTTGGTCTCTGGACCTCCCCGAGGAGCCCGTGACGGTGACGGGCGACGAACACGGTCTCCACCAGGTCCTGGCCAACCTGCTGTCCAACGCCCGCCTGCACACCCCGGCCGGCACCAAGGTGACGGTGACCCTGGAGGCCGAGGCCCCCACGGCACTGCTGAAGGTCCACGACGACGGCCCCGGCATCCCCGAGGAGATCCAGTCGGGCGTCTTCGAACGCTTCACCCGCGCCGACCGCAGCACCAAGGCGCAGACCGGTGGCGCGGGCCTCGGCCTGTCCATAGTGGCGGCCGTGGTGGAGGCGCACGGGGGAAGCGTGACGCTGGAGAGCCGGCCCGGCTCGACGACCTTCACCGTCCGGTTCGGCAACCGTTGATCAGACCGTGGACGGCGGCAGCGGCAACGGCAGCCCCGGCAGCCCGTCCAGGCTCGTGGCGATGTGCTCCTTCTTGGCGAAGTACGCGCTGAGCGAGGCGTCGTCCTCGCGCGAGAACCGCTTGCCGTGCAGCTCGCGGTCGCCCTCGTACGCCATGTACGGCACCGCGTAACCGCAGGAGTCGCGGACCAGTTCGGCCGTCACGACGACGATCGCCCGCAGTCCGTGCGCGGCGGGGTCGATGTCCGGGAAGTGCGAGAGCAGCTCCCGGAAGCGCGGGTCGTCCCGGAAGACGGGCTCACCGCGCCCGTGCACCCGGACGATGTTCGGCGGCCCCTGGAACGCGCACCACATGAGGGTGATCCGGCCGTTCTCCCGCAGATGCGCGACCGTCTCGGCGGTGGAACCGGCGAAGTCGAGGTAGGCCACGGTGAGTTCGTCGAGGACCGCGAAGCAGCCCCGCAGACCCTTGGGGGAGAGGTTGACCGTTCCGTCGCCGGAGAGGGGAGCGGTCGCGGTGAAGAAGAGGGGCTGCGCCTCGATGAAGGAGCGGAGCCGGCCGTCTATGCGCTCATAGGTCTTTCCCATGTCTAACGATTATGGGTGCAAGTTGTTCGACTGTCTAAGGAATTCGGGCGTCCACTTGAGTAATTCGGGCGTCCATTTGAGTAAAGAGCCCAGCAGACGGCCGTGGCCGCCCCGGCCGGCGCTCACACGGGGCGGCCACAGCGCCTGTCACGTCACTTGGTGAGCGTGCAGGCGGCCAGGGAGTCGAGACCCTGCGGCTTCTCCGCGGTCCGGCCGATGGAGATGGCGATGCGGTCGATGGTCGACTTCCGCTTGTCGGCCAGCGGGCCGAGGATCGCGTTCTGGACGAAGTTCGGTCCGCCCTGGCCGACGGTGTCGACCAGCCGCTTGTTCGCCTCGGCGATCTGCGTGTCGAGCAGCGCCAGGTTGCGGTCCACCTCGGCCTGCGCGGTGGCCGGGATCGCGGGCAGCTGCGAGGCCACGTCCGGGCAGGAGATGGCGCCCGCGCCTGCGGCCTCACCCGTGTCTCCCGCGTTCCCCGCGTTCCCGGTCTCCTCGGCACCGGCCGCCTCGCTCGGTGTGGCCTCGGCCCCCGCACCGGCTCCGGCCTCCTCGCCCGCGCCCGCCTCCTCGCCCGCACCCGCCTGCGCACCGGTGTCGGCGGCGCCGCCCGCGTTGAGGGCGCAGGGGGCCAGCGCGTCCAGGCCCTGCGGCTTCTCCGCCGTACGGCCGATGGCGGTGGCGATGCGGTTGACCGTGGCGATCCGCTTGTCCTCCAGCGGGCCCAGGATGGCGTTCTGGACGAAGTTCGGTCCGCCCTGGCCGACCGTGTCGACGAGCCGCTTGTTGGCCTCGTCGATCTGGGTCTGGAGCAGGGTCAGGTTGCGGTCGACCTCGGCCTGCGCGGTGGCCGGGATCGCCGGCAGCTGCGAGGCCACGTCCGGGCACGTGATGGTGCCGGGGTCGGCCAGCGTGCGGGCGGTGGCGGTGCCGCTCTTGGAGGTCTCCCCGGCGAGGGCGGTACCGGCGACGATCGCCCCGGTCAGTGCCACGGCGGCGGCGCCGCCGATGATCGCCACGCGGCGCTTGTTGTACTTCGGAAGAGCCCTGGACATGCGGATGCCTCACTCGGGTCGGGAGTGGTCTGTGTTCACAACGCGGCGCCTGCGTTCGGCGTGGAATACGGGCAAGCGGTTTCCGGTGTTCAAAGGGACCGCAAATTCTCCGCCGCCCCGAGCCCGAATTGACGAATCATGCAGAGCTCTGCATAATCATGCAGGACGTTGGAGTGCAGCGGTGAGGAGCAACGCAAGTGAGCAGCAACAGCGGTGACGTCCGGCTCTGGGGCGGTCGTTTCGCCGACGGTCCCGCCGAGGCGCTGGCGAAGCTGTCCGCGTCCGTCCACTTCGACTGGCGCCTCGCGCCGTACGACATCGCCGGTTCCCGTGCCCACGCGCGCGTGCTGCACAAGGCGGGCCTCCTGAGCGAGGACGAGCTCCAGCGCATGCTCGCCGGGCTCGACCAGCTGGAGGCCGACGTGGCCGACGGCTCCTTCGTGGGCACGATCGCCGACGAGGACTGCCACACCGCCCTGGAGCGGGGCCTGCTGGAGCGGGTCGGCCCCGACCTCGGCGGCAAGCTGCGCGCCGGCCGCTCCCGCAACGACCAGATCGCGACCCTCTTCCGCATGTACCTGCGGGACCACGCCCGGATCATCGGCGGTCTGATCGCCGAGCTCCAGGACGCCCTGATCGGCCTGGCGGAGGCCCACCCGGACGTGGCGATGCCCGGCCGCACCCACCTCCAGCACGCCCAGCCGGTGCTGTTCGCCCACCACGTCCTGGCCCACGTCCAGTCGCTGTCCCGGGACGCGGAGCGGCTGCGCCAGTGGGACGAGCGCACGGCCGTCTCGCCGTACGGCTCGGGTGCCCTGGCCGGTTCCTCCCTGGGCCTGGATCCGGAGGCGGTCGCGAAGGACCTCGGCTTCGAGCACGGCAGCGTCGGCAACTCCATCGACGGCACGGCCTCCCGTGACTTCGTCGCCGAGTTCGCCTTCATCACCGCGATGATCGGCGTCAACCTCTCCCGGATCGCCGAGGAGATCATCATCTGGAACACGAAGGAGTTCTCCTTCGTGACCCTGCACGACGCGTTCTCCACGGGCTCGTCGATCATGCCGCAGAAGAAGAACCCGGACATCGCGGAGCTGGCGCGCGGCAAGAGCGGCCGTCTGATCGGCAACCTGACGGGTCTGATGGCGACCCTGAAGGCCCTCCCGCTCGCCTACAACCGCGACCTCCAGGAGGACAAGGAGCCGGTCTTCGACTCCTGCGACCAGCTGGAGGTCCTGCTCCCCGCCTTCACCGGCATGATGGCGACCCTCACGGTCAACCGCGAGCGCATGGAGGAACTGGCCCCGGCCGGCTTCTCCCTCGCCACCGACATCGCCGAGTGGCTGGTCAGGCAGGGCGTGCCCTTCCGTGTGGCCCACGAGGTCGCCGGCGAGTGCGTCAAGGCGGCGGAGGCCGAGGGCAAGGAGCTGAACGACCTGACGGACGACCAGTTCGCCAAGATCTCCAGCCATCTGACCCCCGAGGTGCGGACCGTCCTCAACGTCCGGGGCGCGCTCGCGTCCCGCAACGGCCGGGGTGGCACGGCCCCGAGCGCGGTGGCGGTCCAGCTGACAGAGGTGAAGGCGAACGTGGCAGCTCAACACCAGTGGGCCAAGCGCCTTTAGGGGCGCGGGGCTGTATCGATGTGCGGCTCCGCCGCGTGGGCGCGAGCAACCACAACTGCTCCCGCACCCGCCGAAGCACCGCACACCCCGCCTCCTGAGGCGAAAGGGCATCCCGAGTTACGTTGTCGGTATGCCCTTCGCCCGCCTCGCCTCCGCCACCACCCCCACCTGCCACATCGGCCTCGGCCTCGCCGCAGTGGGCCGCCCCGGCTACATCAACCTCGGCCGGGACGAAGACCTGGGAGCCGACCGGAGTGTCGAGAGGCTCCGCACCCGTACCCACGAACTCCTCGACGCCGCCTACTTCCAGGGTGTCCGCTACTTCGACGTGGCCCGCTCCTACGGCCGCTCCGAGGAGTTCCTCGCGGACTGGCTCGACAAGAACCCCAGCCGAGACGACGTGGTCGTCGGCAGCAAGTGGGGCTACACCTACACCGCCGACTGGACCACCGACGCCGAGAAGCACGAGGTCAAGGACCACGGCGTCCGGACCTACGACCGTCAGCGCGCCGAGACCGCCGAGCTCCTCGGTGACCGCCTGGACCTCTACCAGATCCACTCGGTGACCCCGGACAGCCCGGCCCTCACCGACAAGGAACTCCACGCGAGGCTCGCGGAGGCGGCCGCCCAGGGCACCACGATCGGCTTCTCGACCAGCGGTCCCGCCCAGGCGGACGCCATCCGTGCCGCCCTCGCCGTGACGGTCGACGCTGAGCCTCTCTTCCGTACCGTCCAGTCGACGTACAACGCCCTGGAGACCTCGGCCGGCCCCGCCCTGGCCGAGGCCCACGACGCCGGTCTCACGGTGATCGTCAAGGAGGGCATGGCCAACGGCAGGCTCGCCGCGCCGCACGCCCCGGACGCTCTGCGGGCGGTGGCCGAGGAGATGTCCCTGGGCTGTGACGCCGTGGCCCTCGCACTCGTGCTGCGTCAGCCCTGGGCCGGAGTCGTTCTCTCGGGAGCCGCCACCACCGTCCAGCTCGCGTCCAACCTGCACGCTGCCGTCGTGGACCTGGACGACGCACAGCTGTCCCGGCTCGCGGAACTGGTGGAGGAGCCGCAGGAGTACTGGGAGCGGCGCGGGCAGCTGCCCTGGCACTGAGAAAAGCCACCTCGACGAACGTAGTGAGACGCCCGCACCTCGTGTGAGACAAAAATGTCTCACACGAGGTATTCTCGTCTCATGGCTGTCGATCGTGACCACGTGCTGCGCAGTGCCGCGGCCCTGCTGACCCGCAAATCCACCGCGACCATGGACGAGGTCGCCAAGGCCGCGGGGATCAGCCGGGCCACGCTGCACCGCCACTTCGCGGGACGGGACGCGCTCGTCCGGGCGCTGGAGGAGCACGGCATCGCCGAGTGCGAGGCGGCGCTCGACGCGGCGCGCCTCGACGAGGGGCTCGCGAGCGACGCCGTACGCAGGCTCGTGCGGGAGATCGAACCCGTCGCCGGGCTGCTGGCCTTCCTCTACGGCGAGAACGAGCTGTGGGAGGACGGCGGAGGCGACTCCTGGTCACGACTGGACCTCCGGATCGCCTCGGTGTTCGTGCGCGGCCAGCAGAACGGCGAGTTCCGTATCGACCTCAGCCCGGTCTGGCTCACCGAAGCGCTCTACGGACTGGTCGCCTCGTGCGCCTGGGCCGCTCAGGCGGGCCGCGTGGCTCCCAAGGACTTCACCCACATGATCACCGAGCTGCTGCTCGGTGGCGCACTACGTCATTCCGCACGACCGAGAGAGGAATCATGACCAGCACCCTGCAGCCGGCGACCACGACCGAGGCGGTGAAGCGTCCCGGCCGTTGGCTCGCGCTGTCCGTCCTGGTGCTCGCCGTGCTGCTGGTGGCCGTCGACGCGACCGTCCTCGGCCTCGCGACCCCGTACATCAGCGAGGACCTGAGGCCCACCGGGACCCAGCTCCTGTGGATCGGTGACGTCTACTCGTTCGTCATCGCGGGCCTGCTGGTGTCGATGGGCAGCCTCGGCGACCGCATCGGCCGCAAGCGGATCCTGCTGCTGGGCGCGACGGCGTTCGGCGCGCTGTCGGTCCTCAACGCCTACGCGACGACACCGGAGTTGCTGATCCTGGCCCGGGCGCTGCTCGGCGTCGCCGGCGCGACGCTGATGCCTGCCACCCTGGCCCTGATCCGCAACCTCTTCCACGACCCGCGCGAACGCAGCCTCGCCGTCGGCGTCTGGGGCGCGACCGCCTCGGCCGGTACGGCGATCGGCCCGATCGTCGGCGGCTTCCTCCTCGAACACTTCTGGTGGGGTTCGGTCTTCCTGATCAACCTGCCGGTGATGGCGGTCCTGGTCCTCGTCGGCGTCAAACTGCTGCCGGAGTCCCGCAATCCGAACCCGGGTCCCTGGGACATGGCCAGCGTGGCACTGTCCCTGGTCGGCATGATCGGCGTGGTCTACGCGGTCAAGGAGTTCGCCGCGCACGGCGTCACCTGGGAGCCGCTGGCCGCGGGCGCCCTGGGCGCGGCAGCGCTCTACGCCTTCGTCCGCCGCCAGTTGACCCTCCCGGCCCCCCTCCTGGACATGCGCCTCTTTCGCAACCACGGCTTCAGCGGCGCCGTGCTGGCCGACCTGCTCACCATCCTCGGCCTGTCCGGCCTGGTCTTCTTCCTCTCCCAGTACCTGCAACTCGTGCAGGGTATGGGCCCGTTGAAGGCGGGCCTGGCGGAACTCCCGGCCGCGGTGGGCGCGGTGGCGGCGGGCCTGGTGGCCGGTACGGTCGCCCGCAGGTACTCGGTACGCGCGGTGGTCTCCGGCGGCCTCGCGGCCATAGGGCTGGCCCTGGCGTCCCTGACGCTGCTCGACCAGTCCACGGGCTACCCGATCCTGGGCGCGGCCCTGCTGGTGGTCGGCGTGGGCGCGGGCTTCTCGTTCACCGTGACGGCGGACGTGATCCTGTCGAGCGTCCCGAAGGAACAGGCGGGCGCGGCGTCGGCGGTCTCGGAGACGGCGTACGAGCTGGGTGCTGCTCTGGGCATCGCCGTACTGGGCTCGATCGTGACGGGCGTGTACCGGGGCTTCAGCGGTCCGACGGGTACACCGGCCGGAGCGCACGAGTCACTGGGCGGCGCAGTGGAGGCGGCGTCCGGGCTGCCGTCGAACACGGCTCAGGAGTTGCTGTCGTCAGCCCGAGAAGCCTTTGTGGACGGCCTCACCATCGCCGCCGGAGCAGGAGCAGCAGTCCTCCTGGCGACAGCGGCGACAGCGTGGGTCATGCTGAGGAACCAACGGCTGGACAGGGGTATTTAGGGGCGCGGGGAACTGCGCGAGAAGCCCCACTAACCCGCGCCCGACGACGAACCGGCTACGCGGCCTTCGCCTTCGTCGCATACATGTCCACGTACTCCTGCCCGGACAGTCGCATGACCTCGGTCATCACGGAGTCCGTCACGGCCCGCAGCACATAGCGGTCCCGGTCCATCCCGTCGTAGCGGGAGAACTCCATCGCCTCACCGAACCGAACCGTCACACGCCCCGGACGCGGCATCCCCGCACCCCCCGGCTGCAACTTGTCCGTGCCGATCATCGCGAAGGGGACCACCGGCGCACCCGTCATCAGCGTCAGACGGGCGATACCCGTACGCCCCCGGTACAGCCGGCCGTCGGGGGAGCGGGTCCCCTCGGGGTAGATCCCGAAGACCTTCCCCTCCTCAAGGACCCGTCGACCGGTCATCAGCGCGGCCACGCCCCCGCGGCCGCCGTCGCGGTCCACCGGGATCATGCCGACACCGGTGAAGAACCAGGCCATGAACCGGCCCTTGAGGGACGTGCCGGTGACGTACTCGTCCTTGCCGATGAAGAACACCTGCCGGTCGCAGACCAGGGGAAGGATCATCGAGTCGATGAAGGTGAGGTGATTGCCGGCCAGGATGACCGGACCGTCGCCCGGGATGTGCTCCGCGCCCTCCACCTGTGGGCGGAACATCAGGCGCATGATCGGTCCGAGCACTGCCTTGATGAGCGCGAAGCGGGACAACGGGCCCTCCGGTGTCAAGAGAACGACCAGGGAAACTGTATGAGTCTGTGCAGGTGAGGACATTACTCGCGGCTCGGGGGGTCGTGCACATCGGGCACCCGGGGTTCACCGAGGTCTTACGCACTGTTGACACTCGTTTACCTGCGGTTGAACCCCGTTGCCTCCCGGAAACCCGGGCGGAACGATGTGACGGAGGTCGCCCCGGTCGACGCGTACCCCGCCGCTCCGCCCTGAAGCCGACGAACCATCAGACATCTGTTCCCGTACGACATCCCGCGTCACCCGCGTGTTCCGCCGGAGGTCTCCCGCCCGTCACGGACCCGGACCTACGATCGGCCCGCATCGAAGAGGCGACGGCAGGAGGGGTCCCCATGGGATCGCAGGACGAGCACACGGACGGCACCGGACGACGGGCACTTCTCGGGGCCGCGATGTTCGGCGCCGGGGGAGCCGTCCTCGGTCTCTCCGGTACGGCGAGAGCCGCGACCGCCGGATCCGCCGGGCACGGCGGCGGGCTGAAGAGCCTGCCCGTGCCGACGATCATCGGCCATCGGGGTGCCAGCGGCTACCGCCCCGAGCACACCTTCGGCTCCTACCAGCTCGCCCTCGACCTGGGCGCCGACATCGTCGAGGCCGGCGACCTCGTCCCCACCAGAGACGGTCACCTCGTCTGCCGCCACGAACCGGAGATCGGCGGCACGACCGACGTCGCCGACCACAAGGAGTTCGCCGACCGCAAGAAGACCAAGGTCCTCGACGGCGTCTCCACCACCGGCTGGTTCACCGAGGACTTCACGCTCGCCGAGCTCAAGACGCTCCGCGCGATCGAGCGCATCCCGGCCAACCGCCCGCACAACACGCTCTACAACGGCCGCTGGGAGATCCCCACCTTCGAGGAAGTCCTCAAGTGGCAGGACGAGCAGACCCGCAGGCGCGGCAAGCAGGTCTGGATCTACCCCGAGACCAAGCACCCCACCTACTTCCGGGGGCTCGGCCTGGGCCTGGAGGAGCGGGTCGCGAAGCTTCTGCACAAGCACGGCAAGGCCAGGCGCAACTCCCCGGTCATCCTCCAGTCCTTCGAGCCGACCAGCATCCAGCGCCTGAACAAGCTCGTCGACAACCCCCTGGTCGTCCTCCTGTCCGCCGCGAACACCCGCCCCTGGGACTTCGTCGCCACGGGCGACCCGCGCACGGTCGCCGACCTGATCACCCCCAAGGGCCTCAGGGAGATCGCGGGCTACGCCCAGGGCATCGGCCCGACCCTCGACCTGGTCATCACCAAGAAGGCCGACGGCAGCCTCGACACGGAGACCACCCTGGTCACCGACGCGCACAAGGTCGGGCTGATCCTGCACCCCTACACCATGCGCAACGAGAACCCCTTCCTGCCGGCGGAGTACCGCAAGGGCACGGACGCGGACGCCTACGGAGACGCCTTCGGCGCGTTCAAGCGGTACTTCGCCACCGGTATCGACGGCGTCTTCACCGACAACGCGGACACCGGAGTCCTGGCGCGTGAGGACTTCGTCAACGGCTGAGCCGACGGCCCCCCGATGGGGGTGACTTACGGCCGCCCGGGCAACCCACGACCCGGGCGGCCGGGTCGTACCGCATATGACGCACGACTTGGTCACCACCCTGCGCCCGCTGCTCACCGCCGAGGCCTCGGCGGAGGCACATGCCTCCGGTACGGAACCCGCCGATCTGGAACAGGCGGTCTGGCTCCGCCTCCTGGAGCACCTGGAGACCCAGGGCCCGCCCCTCGACCCGCCCGGCTGGCTCCGCCGCGCCGTCCGCTCCGAGTCCCGCCGCAGCCGTCGTACGACCCGCCTCGAACGGCCCTACGACACCGAGCCCGCGGCCGACGCCGACCGCACCCCCGAGCAGCTCACCCTCGCCGCGGCCCGGCGCAGGGCCCTGCACGACGCGGTGCGCCGACTGCCCGGCCGCTGCCCCTCGCTGATGGCGGCCCTCCTGTCCCCGAGGGACCTCACCTACCGGGAGATCGCGGGGGAGTTGGGTATCTCACAGGGCAGTCTCGGTCCGGAACGTTCCAGATGCCTGGGATGTCTGCGACGACTGCTTGCACCGGAGGTTGCGACACGCCGAACACGGGGATAGGAGTGGGGGACGACAGGCGATCAGGTGAGCGGGAGGCGTGCGCACATGGGCATGAGCGTGACCATCTCTGCGGCGGCCGAGCAGGACGCGGAGCAGATCTTCAGGCTGCAGTACCTGTGCTTCCAGAGTGAGGCGGCGCTGTACGGCAACTACCGCATCGATCCGCTCGTCCAGACCCTGGACTCGGTCCGTGCCGAGGTGGCCTCGGACTGTGTCTTCGTGGCCCGCCTGGGAGATGAGGTGGTCGGCTCGGTCCGCGGCCGCGTCACCGAGGACGGCTCGGCCGCCATCGGCAAACTCTGCGTCCACCCCCGCCTCCAGGGCCACGGCATCGGCGCCCGTCTCCTCCGGGCGGCCGAATCCGCCCTCGCGGACGACCGCGGCGCCACCAGCTTCCGCCTCTTCACCGGCCACCGCAGCGAGGGCAACCTCCGCCTCTACCGCAAGGTCGGCTACCAGACGGTGGGCACGTCGGAGGGTGAGGACGGGGTCCCGATGATCGTCCTGGAGAAGCCGGCGGGGACGTATGCAGCTACGGCCTGATATGTGCCTTTAAGGGGCGCGGGGAACTGCGCGACCAGCCACGACGGACCGGATGCCGCCACTCGACCTCAGGTGGCATCCCCGTCCCGCGCACCCTTCCGCAACCAATAGATGGCCGAAAGCGGCAGCAGCACGGGAATGAACAGATACCCGATCCCGAAGTCCGACCACACGGTCGCGTCAGGAAACGCGGACGGCTCGACCAACGTCCAGGTCCCCACCGTCAGCACACCCAACAGCTCCACGACACAGCACACCAGCGCCGCCCTGCGAGCCGTCTCCCCACCCCGCACCAACGAGTACGTGATGAACCCGTAGACGACACCGGCGACGGCGGACAGCGAATAGGCAAGCGGCGCCCGGTCGAACTCCGTGGAGATCTGCACGGCCGAACGCGAAACCGCTCCGACCACCATCACCCCGTACAGCCATACCAGCAGCGTCCCCGGCCCACTGGTCAGCCGCCGCCGGCCGCCGCTCACGTCAGCCTCCCCAGATGTCATAGAGCCGCACCTCCAGAACGGCCAGCACCACACCGCCGGCGGCAACCGTCACCGATCCCCACCGCGTCCGCTCCGCGAGCGACATGAACCCCGCCGCCGGCACACACGCGAACGCCCCCAGCAGATAGGCGACGAAGATCGTCGTCCCCTGCTCCGGCTTCTCGCCCCGTGCCAGCTGCACGATCCCGACCACCAGCTGAACCAGCGCCAGCACCGACACGACGGCCATCCCGATGAAGTGCCAGTCCTTGGTCGGCTCGTCACGGTAGGCGGCCCAGCCGCACCAGGCGGCCAGCAGCAGCGCGGCGACGCCGGTCACCAGCGTCAGGACATCAAACATGCGGCGAGCCTATTACGGCGCAAAAGGCCTGATGCGGCCGCCCCCGCCCGGCACCGTAGGGTCGACGGCATGAAGATCCAGGCCGAAGCCCTCCTGTTCGACAACGACGGAACCCTCGTCTCCTCCCTCGAATCCGTCCACCGCTGCTGGACGCGCTGGGCGGCGGAGTTCGGCATCACCGCGGAGGCGTTCGCACAGGTCGAACTGCACGGGCGCCCGGCCGTCGAGATAGCAGCGGACCTGCTCCCCGCCGACGTCGTGCCACGGGCCCTCGCGCGGATCGAGGAGTTGGAGGTGGAGGACGTACCCAACGGCGGTGTTCATCTGCTGCCCGGGACCGCGGCCTTCCTGGACTCGCTGTCCTCCCCCAACTTCTCGGCTACGCTCGAAGCCCGGGGGACCCCCATCCGCTGGGCCGTCGTCACCTCCGCCACCCGCCGTCTCGCCGAGGCCCGGCTCGACGCCGTCGGCATCCTGCCCAAGACCCTGGTCGCCGCCGACGACGTCACCCGCGGCAAGCCCGACCCCGAGCCCTATCTGCTCGCCGCCCGCGAACTCGGCGTCGACCCGTCCCGCTGTGTCGTCTTCGAGGACGCCCCCGCGGGCCTGCGCGCAGGCCGCGCCGCCGGTATGACCACCGTGGCCTTGACCACAACCCACCAGGCCCATGAGCTCGACGCCGACCTGGTGGTGGAGAACCTGTCGGCCTTGTCGGCTCTGGTCACCGCCAAGAACGTGGAGATCTCCGTCCGCTCCTGACGCCTGTCCACCGCTGTCCACCATGCGGACAACGGGTTCTTGGCCGCCCCCATACGTCTGCTTTACTGATCGCATGACCACGACGAGCTCCCGCACCCTTGCGACCGAGGCGACCCTGACGCCCGGTGCTCGTTGTATGTGTCGAATGTGCGCCTGTTAGAGGGCCCCCGCACCACCCCCTTGAGTCTCGCGCCCCGAAGCGAGCCGCCCCGGCACGTCCGTACGCCGTGAACGCCGTACGTGACCCATGTGCCCGCGCACGACTTCTCTCCCGTACCAGGGCACACCCACGCCCGGGTACTCGACAGTGACGGAAACCCAGTGATCACGACAACAGGCCTGACCAAGGTCTACCGCTCGCGCGGCCGTGAGGTCACCGCCCTGGACGGCGTCGATCTCCATGTCCGCGAAGGCGAGGTGTACGGCGTCATCGGCCAGTCCGGCGCCGGCAAGTCCTCGCTCATCCGCTGCGTCAACCTGCTGGAGCGCCCCACCGCCGGCACCGTGACCGTCGCCGGACAGGACCTCACCGCCCTCGCGGGCCGCGGTCAGCGCGCCGGCAAGGAGCTGCGGCAGGCGCGCAGCCGTATCGGCATGGTCTTCCAGCACTTCAACCTGCTGTCCACCCGGACGGTCCGGGACAACGTCGAACTACCGCTGGAGATCCTCGGCAAGTCCGGCAAGGAGCGCTCCCGCAAGGCACTTGAGCTCCTGGAGCTCGTCGGACTCGCCGACCAGGCGGGCGCCTACCCGGCCCAGCTCTCCGGCGGCCAGAAGCAGCGCGTCGGCATCGCCCGCGCCCTGGCCGGCGACCCCAAGGTGCTGCTGTCCGACGAGGCCACCAGCGCCCTCGACCCCGAGACCACGCGCTCGATCCTCCAGCTGCTGCGCGACCTGAACCGGCAGTTGGGCCTCACCGTCCTGCTCATCACCCACGAGATGGACGTCGTGAAGTCGGTCTGCGACTCGGCGGCCCTGATGGAGAACGGTCGCATCGTGGAGTCCGGCACGGTCAGTGAACTGCTCGGGACTCCCGGCTCCGAGCTGGCCTCCGCTCTCTTCCCCGTCGGCGGCGCCGCCACCGGCGAGGACCGGACCGTCATCGACGTGACCTTCCAGGGGGAGGCGGCCACCCGGCCCGTCATCTCCCAGCTCTCGCGCACCTACAACATCGACATATCGATCCTCGGGGCCGCCATCGACACCGTCGGCGGCCTCCAGGTCGGCCGGATGCGCATCGAACTGCCCGGCCGCTACGAGGACAACGTGGTGCCGGTGGGCTTCCTGCGCGAACAGGGCCTGCAGATCGACATCGTCGGTGAGCCCCAGCTGGCGAAGGAAGGTGCCAAGTGACCTGGTCCGAGATGCAGCCCCTGCTGGAGCAGGCGTGTTGGGACACCCTCTACATGGTCGGCTGGTCCACCGTCATCGCCGTCGTGGGCGGTCTGCCGCTCGGTGTCCTGCTCGTCCTCACCGACCGGGGCGGGCTCCTCCAGAACGTCGTCGCGAACAAGGTCATCGGGCAGGTCGTGAACGTCGCCCGCTCGATGCCGTTCATCATCCTCATGGTCGCGCTCATGGGCTTCACCCGCTCGATCACCGGCACGACCATCGGCCGCGAGGCCGCCATCGTGCCGCTCGCCATCGGCGCGATCCCGTTCTTCGCACGCCTCGTCGAGACGGCTGTCCGCGAAGTGGACGGCGGGCTGGTCGAGGCCGTGCAGTCGATGGGCGGCAACACCTGGACGATCGTCCGCAAGGTCCTCGTGCCGGAAGCGCTGCCCTCGCTCATCGCCAGCACCACCACCACGATCGTCGCGCTCATCGGCTACTCCGCGATGGCCGGCACCGTCGGCGCCGGCGGTCTCGGCGACATCGCCATCCGCTACGGCTACCAGCGCTTCGAGACCCAGCTGATGTGGATCACCGTCGCGATCCTCGCCGTCGTCATCTCGCTCATCCAGTTCGCCGGCGACTTCGCGGCCCGCTCGCTGCACCGCCGCGGCGGTCGCTCCGGCCCGGCGCCGAAGCTGCGGCTGCTGAAGGCCTCGACGGCGGACACCAAGACCGTCTGACGACACCCGAACGTCCCGTGCACCCCATCGCGGGATCACTGCACCCAAAAGGAAAGGCACTTTTCGTGCGTAACACCGTAAAGTTCTCCACCGCCGTCCTCGCCGCCGGAGCCCTCACCTTCGGGCTCAGCGCCTGCGGTTCGTCGGACTCGGACTCCGCCTCCGACACCAGCGGACCGCTGGTCGTCGCCGCGAGCCCCACCCCGCACGCCGAGATCCTGAACTACATCAAGGAGAACCTGGCGAAGAAGGCGGGCCTCGACCTGGAGGTCAAGGAGTTCCAGGACTACATCGTGCCGAACACGGCGACCGAGGACGGCTCGGTGGACGCCAACTACTTCCAGAACCAGCCCTACCTCGACGACTTCAACAAGAAGCGCGGCACGCACATCGTGCCCGTCGTCACGGTGCATCTGGAGCCGCTCGGCCTCTACTCCCACAAGGTGAAGAGCGTCGACGCCCTGAAGAGCGGTGCGACCGTCGCGGTCCCGAACGACGCCGTCAACGAGGCCCGCTCCCTGAAGCTGCTCGCCGCCAACGGGCTGATCACGCTCAAGGACGGCGTCGGCAGCGAGGCGACCCCGCAGGACATCGCCAAGAACCCGAAGAACCTCAAGTTCAAGGAGGTCGAGGCGGCCCAGACCGTGCGCTCCCTCGACGACGTGGACGCGGCGGTGGTCAACGGCAACTACGCCATCTCCGCCGACCTCAAGCCGGCCAAGGACGCCCTCGTCCTGGAGTCCGCGAAGAACAGCCCCTACGGCAACTTCCTCGCGGTGAAGGACGGCAACCAGGACGACCCGCGCGTGAAGAAGCTCGCCAAGCTCCTCACCTCCCCCGAGGTCAAGAAGTTCATCGAGGACAAGTACGCCGGTTCGGTCATCCCCTCCTTCTGAACGGCGTAGCCAGGGCGCGTATACGACGTATCGCCACGCACGGGGTCCACTCGCTCACCATGTGTGGGCCCCGTGATGCGGTTCGGTGCTTTCATGCTGCATGCTGGGCAGTTCAGCAGGCCTCGCAGGTTTTCCGACGGTTACGGAGTGGCGCATGACTGGCACCTTCCCCAACATCTCCATCAGCACGGAGCGGTTGGTGCTGCGCCCCCTGGACGAGGACGACGTGCCCGCGCTGGCCGAGATGATGAACGACGAGCAGGTGGGGGCCTGGACCGACGTGCCCCAGCCCTACAGCGAGGACCAGGCGCGCGGCTGGATCACGCAGTACGCGCCGGCCGAGCGGGAGTCCGGTCGTGGCATCAACTTCGCCGTCACCGAGTTCCTCACCCAGCGCCTGGTCGGCGTCGTCCAGCTCGCGAAGACCAACTGGCACGTCCGTTCCACGGAGTTGTCGTACATCATCGCCCCCTGGGCCCGCGGCGAGGGCTACGCCTCCGAGGCCGCGCTCGCCACCGCCCAGTGGCTGTTCACCGACCAGAAGTTCGAGCGGATCGAGCTGCGCACGGCGGCCGACAACACCGCCTCCCAGCAGGTCGCGCAGAAGATCGGCTGTATCAGCGAAGGTGTCCTGCGAGGCGCCTGTATAGCGCACGTCCGCGCCGACGACGGCACCTGGAGCGACGTCCGCACCGACTTCATCGTGTGGAGCCTGCTGCCCGAGGACCTCGACGGAGCGGGCGACCGGCTGGCCGACACGGACGGCTTCACGACCTACTCCGACTGGAACTGACCGGATCCGGACCCGGGCCGGCGAAAGCGCTTCAGTGGCGCAGCGGGTACCCTCACGGAGCCGCCCGCGGGCTGCCCACCGACGACAACCCGCGCACACCCCTGGAGACTGAGAGACGATGGCCGACCGGGTCACGGTGATCGGCTGGGACGGCTCGCCGCTGACCGCCGCGGCACGCTCCGCCCTCGGCGCCGCCACGCTGGTCGCGGGCGCCGCCCACCACCTCGCACTGCCCGAGGTCCCCCCCGCCGCCGAACGCATCCGCCTCGGCAGCGTGGCCCTCGCCGCCCGCCGTATCACCGGCCACCGCGGCACCGCGGTCGTGCTAGCGGACGGCGATCCCGGATTCTTCGGAGTCGTACGGACCCTGCGCGCACCCGAGTTCGGTTTGGAGGTCGAGGTCGTCCCCGGCGTGTCCTCGGTCGCCGCCGCCTTCGCGCGGGCCGGTATGCCCTGGGACGACGCCCAGGTGGTCGTCGCCCACCGGCGCACCCTGCGCCGCGCGGTGAACGTGTGCCGGGCCCACCCCAAGGTCGCCGTCCTCACCTCGCCCGGCGCCGGACCCGCCGAACTCGGCCTGCTGATGGAGGGCGTCCACCGCACCTTCGTCATCTGCGAGGAACTGGGCACCGACCGCGAACAGGTCACCGTCGTCACCTCCGACAAGGCCGCCGACCACACCTGGCGCGACCCCAACCTCGTCATCGTCATCGGCGGCACGGCCGCCGTCACGGAGGACGGCGGCTGGATCGCGGGCCGCGACCCGGCCGCCGCGCCCCGCGGCTGGACCCTGCCTGCCGAGGCCTACGGCGGCCTCATGGGCGAAGGGGAACTGGAGCCGCTCCGCGCGGCCCAACTCGCCCGACTGGGACCGCGCGTCGGTGACCTCGTGTGGGACATCGGCTGCGGCAGCGGCGCCTTCGCCACCGAGGCCGCCCGGGCCGGGGCCGCCGTCATCGCCGTCGACCGCGACCTGAGAGCCTGCGAGCGCACCGAGGCCAACGCCCGCGCTTTCGGACTCCAGGTCCAGATCGTCCCCGGCATCGCCCCGCACGTCCTGGAGAACCTGCCCGAACCGGATGTCGTCCGCGTCGGCGGCGGGGGAGTGGCCGTCGTCTCCGCGGTCGCCGACCGGCGTCCGCAGCGCATCGTCGCCCACGCGGCCACCCGCGACGAGGCCGAACTCGTCGGCCGGGACCTCACCGAGCACGGCTACCGCGTCGAGTGCGCCCTCCTCCAGTCCGTCGAACTCGACACCCGGGCCTGGACGGAGACGGAACGGAGTGTCGCGTTCCTGCTCAGCGGGGTCCTGCCGGACCGCACGGCCTGACGACGCTCGCGGTGCGTTCGCCGTCCCCGTGATCCTGTTGTCGTACTGCGCGCGGTAGGCTGGCCGACCGTTGTACCGCTCCCGGCCGACCGGCATTCGTTCGTCAATGTCCGGAAAGCGCGCCCGTTTTGGGATGGGGTGCGGTACGGCAGAACCGGAGGACGCGCAACGTGGCGCAGTCCACAGTGGGCTGTCGCGGATCAACCTGTCGCGACGGGAGAACGGCCGGGACAATGCCAGTTAATGGCTTTGTCGTCTTTCTCGGCGGGCCGTTCGTGCCGCTGGGCACGCACGCTCGTTCTTCACTACGGGGGCGGTCGGTGCGCCGTCCCCCGGTGAGCTGGTCGTAGAAGCACTAACCGATGGGCGAGGGGTACGCATGACCGACACCGGCCAGGTTCCGGGCGAGGGACTGCCGGAGAACGCAGGCATGGTGGAACAGCCCGGCGTTCCCGCGCCGGCTGCGTACGCCTACCTCTCCGAGACCACCGCCGAGGACGAAGACCTGTTGCTGCTGCCGGGCGCCCAGAGCCCCTGGGGCAACGAGGTCGCCCCGCCCGCCCCGGAGCCGGTCGTCGAGACCGTCCACGAGCCGGGCCCGCACGAGATGTCCGGCCGCGACAGCGGAGCGCACGATCTGAGCGCGGTCCGTACACCCCAGGTGCAGGCGCCTACGGTGCCGATCCCGCCCATCACGCCCCGCCGGCCGCTGCACCTCGGGCCGCCGATCCCCGACGCCTCCGCGAGCCCGGTCCGCTCCCTCGCCGACCGCGGCCCCGCGGGCGCGCCGGTACGGCAGCCGGCCGCGCCCGGCCCCGGCCCCGAGTACTACGAAGCCCCGCAGCCGCAGGGCGCGGTCCCGTGGGGTGCTCCGGCCCAGGCCGCCGTTCAGATGCCGGTGAGTACGGTGACCCCGGCTGCCGAAACGGTTGTTCCGGCGCCGGAACCGGAACCGGTGGGCGGGGAGTCGGAAGGCGCTGAGTACGAGGCTGCGGTGGCTCCGGTGCCGGATGCCGGGCCGGTCGCCGAGGCCGCGTACGCGCCGGAGCCGTCGCAGGCTCCGGTGGCGGAAGCGGGCCAGGTCCTGGCCGACGGTTCCGGGGCGGACGGAGCTCAGTCACAGGTGCCGGGAGACGGTTCCCTGCCCGACGAGGTTCAGCCCGGTCCCGTTGCCGGCGCGGACGCTGCGGTCACCACGGAGGACGCGGTCGCCCCCCATGAGGCCGCTTCGGTGATCGACGAGGCCCAGGCGGCCGAGCAGGCGCCCGTGCCCGAGGCCGTGCCCGTCGTGGAGGCCCCCGCTGCGGCGGTTGAGACCGAGGCCACCATGCCGGTCGCCGAGGCCGTCGTGTCTGAGCCCGTGGTGTCCGAGCCCGTCCTGGCCGAGACGGAGATCGCCGGAGCCGAGCAGGCAGCGGAGGAACAGGAGGCGGTGGCCGCTGTTGCCCCGCCGGAAGCAGTCGTCCCGGAAGCGGTCGCCCCGGAAATGGTGACGGCCGAGGACCTGCCCCAGGAACCGGTGGTCGCTCCCGACGCGGCCCAGGAAGCCGTCGCCGTGGCCACCCCGGACGACCCCGAAACCGTACCCCTCGAGGTACCGGCGGAGGCGGAACCGGCCCCGCAGCACGCGGACGCCGTCACCGCACCGACCGAAGACCTCCCCGCACTCGCGGAGGACGACTCGGCCGCCGAGACTTTCGAGCCGCTCCCCGCGGACGCTTCCGAACCGCTCCCCGCCGAGGCCTACGAGCCCCTCCCCGTCGAGGAGGCGGTGCCCGTCGAGCAGGCGGCACCGGCGCCCGAGCAGGCCCAGGAGGCCGTCCCCGCCGCCCAGGCCGCGTCCACCGGGGAGCCGCAGCCGCCCCACGTCGCACCCGCCGCCCCGGACCTCGTCCAGAGCGTCCCGCAGGACCCCGCCCAGGACCCCGCCCCGCAGGACCCCGTCCAGGAAGCGCCGGAGCCCGTCGCGGCGGACGCGGCCGACACCGACGTACAGCCGGTGGACCCGACGGTTGCGGCGGACGGAGTCCAGCAGTCGGAGCCCGCCGCGCCGGCGGAGTTCCCGCCCACCCCGGACCAGGCGCCGCAGGGCCCGGCGACCCAGCCGTTCGCGGCCGGACTCCCCGACGCGCAGCACCAGTTCGCGGCCCCCGGTACCGCCGAGGCGGACGTCGTCCTGCCCGCGGGAGTTCCCCTGGAACCCCAACCGGGTCAGCCCCTCGGTGAGTTCGTGCCGGTGGAGGGAACGGTGCCGACCACCCCGCACCTCGCGCCGACCCCGCCCCACCCCCTGTCACTCCCCACGGACGACACCCCGCAAGCCGCGGTCCCGGCCCCGCGCGACGCGGTCGTCGGCCCCCAACTCGCCCAGCAGGCGGACGACCTGGACACCCGGGCGGCCGATCAGGAAGACCAGCAAGACCAGGAAGTGAGCACGGCCCCCGTGGCAGAAGCACGACAGTCCACGGGCCCCGCCGCGCCCGCCTACGACGACGCCGAGCGCGAGGCCGTCCTCAAGGTCATGCGGGAGCGCCGCGACATCCGCAACGGCTTCCGCAGCGACCCGATCCCGCACGAGGTGCTGCTCCGCGTCCTGGAGGCCGCCCACACCGCGCCCTCCGTCGGCCACTCGCAGCCGTGGGACTTCGTCGTCATCCGCTCCGCCGAGACGCGCGCGGCGATGCAGGACCTGGCCCAGCGTCAGCGCGAGGCGTACGCCAAGTCGCTGCCCAAGGGCCGCGCCAAGCAGTTCAAGGAACTGAAGATCGAGGCCATCCTCGAGACCCCGGTGAACATCGTCGTCACCGCCGACCCCACCCGCGGCGGCCGCCACACCCTCGGCCGGCACACCCAGCCGCAGATGGCCCCGTACTCCGCCGCGCTCGCCGTGGAGAACCTGTGGCTCGCCGCCCGCGCCGAGGGCCTCGGCGTCGGGTGGGTCAGCTTCTTCGACGAGCGCGAGATGGTCCGTGCGCTGGGACTCCCGGAGCACCTGGAGGTCATCGCCTACCTGTGCGTGGGGTACGTCGACGAGTTCCCGGACGAGCCCGAGCTGATGCAGGCCGGCTGGTCCAAGCGCCGCCCGCTGTCCTGGGTCGTGCACGAGGAGACGTACGGCCGTCGCGCCCTGCCCGGCGAGGAGCCGCACGACCTGCTCGGCGAGACCGTCGCCCAGATCCGCCCGCTGGACGCCAAGGCGCTCGGCGAGGCCTGGGAGCGGCAGAAGCGGATGACCAAGCCGGCCGGTGCGCTCGGCATGCTGGAGATCATCTCCGCCCAGCTGTCCGGGCTGTCCCGGCAGTGCCCGCCGCCGATCCCGGAGCCCGCGGCCGTCGCGATCTTCGCCGGTGACCACGGCGTGCACGCCCAGGGCGTCACCCCCTGGCCGCAGGAGGTGACGGCCCAGATGGTCGCCAACTTCCTCGGCGGCGGCGCGGTCTGCAACGCCTTCGCCGGCCAGGTCGGCGCCGAGGTGTGCGTGGTCGACGTCGGCGTGGCATCCGAACTCCCGGCCACCCCCGGCCTGTTGCCCCGCAAGATCCGGGCCGGCACGTCCGACATGACCACCGGCCCCGCGATGACCCGCGAGGAGGCCAAGCAGGCCATCGAGGTCGGCATCGAGACCGCGCGCGACCTGGTCGCGGCCGGCAACAAGGCGCTCCTCACCGGTGAGATGGGCATCGCGAACACCACCGCGTCCGCCGCCCTCATCTCGGTCTTCACGGGCACCGACCCCGCCGAGGTCACCGGCCGCGGCACCGGCATCAACGACGAGACCCTGGCCCGCAAGACCGAGGTCGTGCGCCGCGCGATCGAAGTCCACCAGCCGGACCCCGCCGACCCGATCGGCGTCCTGGCGGCGATCGGCGGCTTCGAACACGCGGCGATGGTGGGCCTGCTGCTCGGCGGGGCCTCCCTGCGCACGCCGGTCATCCTCGACGGCGTCAGCGCGGGCGCAGCCGCCCTGGTGGCCCGCGCGATCGCCCCGGAGGTCCTCGCGGCCTGCATCGCGGGCCACCGCAGCGCCGAACCGGGCCACGTGGCCGCCCTGAACAAGCTCGGCCTGCGCCCCCTGGTCGACCTCGACCTGCGTCTCGGCGAGGGCACGGGCGCCCTGCTGGCCCTGCCGCTGGTCCAGAGCACGGCGCGGGCCATGCACGAGGTCGCCACGTTCGACTCGGCGGGTGTCACCGAGAAGTGACCCCGCGACCGGGGTGGGGTACGCGCTCCTGCGTGCACCCCACCCCGGCCGTACGCTGAACCCATCTCTAAAATCTGCACGTCAGGGCTGCTCCAGCGCCGTAGCACCCATCGCCTTGCCAGGACGAGGAGCCGCACCTCATGGCCGAACACCCCGCCTACCCCGTAGGCCTCCGCCTCACCGGCCGCAGGGTCGTCGTCCTCGGCGGCGGCCAGGTCGCCCAGCGCCGGCTGCCCGCTCTCATCGCGGCGGGCGCGGACGTCCTGCTGGTGTCCCCCGAGGCCACCCCCTCGGTGGAGGCGATGGCCGACGCGGGCGAGATCGCCTGGGAGAAGCGCACCTACCACGAGGGCGACCTCGCGGACGCCTGGTACGCCCTCATCGCCACCAGTGACACGGAAGCCAACACGCGGGCCTCCGCCGAAGGCGAGCGCCACCGCGTCTGGTGCGTCCGCTCCGACGACGCCGACGCCGCCACCGCCTGGACCCCGGCGACGGGACACAGCGAGGGCGTCACGGTCGCCGTGCTCACGACCAACGCGAAGGGACGCGACCCCCGCCACACGGCGGCCGTCCGGGACGCGGTCGTCGAGGGCCTGCGCGACGGCACCCTCGTCGCCCCCCACCACCGCACCCGCACCCCCGGCGTCGCCCTCGTCGGCGGCGGCCCCGGCGACCCCGACCTGATCACGGTCCGCGGCCGCCGCCTCCTCGCCGAGGCCGACGTCGTGATCGCCGACCGCCTCGGGCCCCGCGACCTCCTCGCCGAACTCCCGCCGCACGTCGAGGTGATCGACGCGGCGAAGATCCCGTACGGCCGTTTCATGGCTCAGGAGGCCATCAACAACGCCCTGATCGAGCACGCCAAGCAGGGCAGGTCGGTCGTACGGCTCAAGGGCGGGGACCCCTACGTCTTCGGCCGCGGCATGGAGGAGCTGCACGCCCTCGCCGAGGCCGGCATCCCCTGCACGGTCGTGCCCGGCATCTCCAGCTCGATCTCGGTCCCGGGCGCGGCCGGCATCCCGGTCACCCACCGGGGTGTGGCCCACGAGTTCACGGTGGTCAGCGGCCATGTGGCGCCGGACGACGAACGCTCCCTGGTCGACTGGCCCTCGCTCGCCAAGCTCACCGGCACCCTGGTGATCCTCATGGGCGTCGACAAGATCGGCCGGATCGCCGAGACCCTGGTCGCCCACGGCAAGTCGCCCGACACCCCGGTCGCCCTGGTCCAGGAGGGCACGACGGCCGCCCAGCGCCGGGTCGACGCCACCCTGGCGACGGTCGGCGAGGTGGTCGTCGCCGAGGACGTGAAGCCCCCGGCCGTCATCGTCGTCGGCGAGGTCGTCGCCGTAGGACCGCGGGTGTCGGAGCCCTCGGAGTAACCCGGGGTAACACAACCCGCTCCCAGCCGTTGGCACCGCTCCCAGGACAAGGCAGTATCACCCTGTGGCCGATCTCATCACCGTCGAGGATCCCGACGACCCGCGCCTGCACGACTACACGGGCCTGACCGACGTCGAACTGCGTCGCAAACGCGAGCCGGCCGAGGGCCTGTTCATCGCCGAGGGCGAGAAGGTCATCCGCCGGGCGAAGGACGCCGGCTACGAGATGCGCTCCATGCTGCTGTCCGCCAAGTGGGTCGACGTCATGCGCGACGTCATCGACGAACTCCCCGCCCCGGTGTACGCCGTCAGCCCGGAGCTCGCCGAGCAGGTCACCGGCTACCACGTGCACCGCGGCGCGCTCGCCTCCATGCAGCGCAAACCGCTGCCCACGGCGGCCGAGTTGCTCCAGACCGCCCGGCGCGTGGTGATCATGGAGTCGGTCAACGACCACACCAACATCGGCGCGATCTTCCGCTCCGCGGCGGCGCTCGGCATGGACGCGGTGCTGCTGTCGCCCGACTGCGCCGACCCCCTCTACCGCCGCAGCGTCAAGGTCTCGATGGGCGCGGTCTTCTCCGTCCCCTACGCCCGCCTCGACACCTGGCCCAAGAGCCTGGACTCGGTCCGCGAGGCCGGCTTCACCCTCCTCGCCCTCACCCCGGACGCCAAGGCCAAGACCCTCGACGAGGCCGCCCCGCACCGGATGGACCGGGTCGCACTGATGCTCGGCGCCGAGGGCGACGGCCTGACGACCCAGGCCCTGGTCGCCGCCGACGAATGGGTCCGCATCCCGATGGCCCACGGCGTCGACTCCCTCAACGTGGGCGCGGCGGCCGCGGTCGCCTTCTACGCGGTGGCGACGGGGCGGCCGCAGGCCTGACCAGCGGTTTCTCTTGCCCCGGGCATCGCCTACGGCGGTCCCGGCGGCCTGTTCAGTCCGTGCCGACCCCGGCCGGCCACTGCGGCGGTACCTGGTCCGGCGACGCGTGCACCTGTCCCTGCCGTTGCTCCCGTACGGCACCGTCGCCGTCGCCGCCGAGTCCGCGCGGCGGCCCCTGGCAGCCCTGGGCCGCGGCGATGCCGAGCGCCACGAGCAGGGTCACGACGACGAACACGAACAGCCGCTGGCGCAGCAGGCGCGGGTTCGCGGGGCGCAGCCCCGTCCTGGTGTTCCTGGAGGTCGGGCGGCCGGTACCGCTGCGCGGCGCGGGTCGGCTGCCGCTGCCGGAGCGGGTCGTGTTCCGCGAGGAGGAGGGCGGGGTGGGCCGGGAACCGGGACGGGACGAGGGCACGCCGTTGCCGCGCGGGGTGCTGCCGCCGCGTGACGGGGCGCCGCCTCGCGCGGGGGCCTGGCCCCGGGCCTGTCCGGAACCGCGGGCCGGAGGAGCGCCTTGGGAGCCGGACGTGCCCGGCTGTCCCTGGGGGCGTCGCTGGCCGGCCCGCTCCGGGTAGGTGTCGGCGATGCGTCCGGTGGGCCGGTCCGCCTCTCCGGCGCGCGGGGCGGGCGGGCGCAGATCGGGCAGGCCCTGTGCCTCGCGGGCCGCGATCTCCTTGAGTCGCAGCGAGAGTTGGAGGGTGCTCGGCCGCTCCTCGGGGTCCTTCGCCAGACAGGCGCGGATGAGGGGGGCGACCGCGTCGGGCACGCCGTGCAGCTGCGCCTCCTCGTGCACCACGCGGTACAGCATCACCTCGGAACTGCCGTGCCCGAAGGGCGAGTCGCCCATCGAGGCGTATGCCAGGGTCGCGCCCAGGGAGAACACGTCCGTGGCCGGCGTCACCGCGGCGCCGCGTACCTGCTCGGGCGCGAGGAAACCGGGGGAGCCGACGGCGGTGCCGACATGGGTGAGGGTGGAGGCTCCGGTCGCCCAGGCGATGCCGAAGTCGATGATCCGGGGACCCTTGGGGGAGAGGAGGATGTTCGACGGCTTGAGATCGCGGTGCACCACCCCCGCCTCGTGCACGGCGACGAGCCCCTCCGACAGGGCGGCCCCGATGGAGGCGACCTCGGCGGCGCCGAGGGAACCCTCGTCGGCGACCTTGTCGTGGAGGGAGGGACCGGGCACGTACTGGGTGGCGAACCACGGACGGTCCGCTTCCAGATCGGCCGCGACCAGCCGGGCGGTGCAGCCGCCGCGGATCCGCCGGGCCGCGGAGACCTCGCGTGCGAACCGTGACCGGAACTCCTGGTCCTCGGCCAGATCCGGCCGGATGACCTTCAGCGCGACCCGCTGCCCCTTGCGGTCGGAGCCCAGGTAGACGACTCCCATTCCCCCGGCGCCGAGCCGTCTGTGAAGCCTGAACGAGCCGACGACGCGCGGGTCCTCGCGCCTCAGGCGCATCATCGCCATGTTCATCCCCGCTGCCCGGTCCGTGTGACGAGCCACAGCTTACGTTTCCGCGGGCCGCCGCGCGCAGAGGCCGCGCCCTCTCGTCCCGATGGATTGTCAGTGCCGGGTGGGAGAATTGAAGGGTGGTCAGGGAGCCGGAGGGCGGGCGGACTTCGCTTCGGATGTGATCCCAACCACCTGTCGCAGAAGGGGGATTGAACCCGTGAAGGGTGATCGCGTGGAGATAGTCGTGGACGCAGGGGACACGACGCGCACCTACGAGGTGGTGGCGAGCAGGGCGGGCCGCCGGGTGGAGACGGCGGTACGGCGAGGTGTCGTGGAAGTGAGCGAAGTCACGCGGAACGGATCGGTGGTGCGGACGGCCCGGTTCATGGCGACCCGGGTGCTGGCTCTGGTGGAGCAGCCGGTGCCGCGCGAGGACAGCTCGGAGAAAGCGGGGCAGACCGGGCGACCCCTCCGGGAAGACCCGGAGACCTAGGCCCTCGTCTCCACCCACGGGAGTACTCCGCTGGTCATGGCTCATCCTCGGGGAGGCCCGGCAATCGGTACGAGGGCATGACGTGCGGGGAGCCCATGACGCCTAGATTTGAGGTCAAGCGGCGGGTGCAGCACTCGTCCCCCGAGGTCAGACACCCGCCGCTGCCAACGACAACAGAACGGTCAGGAGAGGGACCATGGCTCTTACGGCACCGCGGACACTGGCCCGCACACGTCAGCCCCGCCGTACGGGCCGTCGTCACCCGCTGGTGGCGACGCTGATGGCCCTTCCTCTGGCGGTCCTGCTCCTCGTCGTCTTCGACGGCTGGGAGACAGTGGCCACACAGGCGTCGTCCGTGGGAGTGATGCTGGGGCGCTGAGCGGCGACCCCAGGCCCGGAAGAGCGGTCCGGGCGGGGACATCAACCCATGAAACCCCGTGGGGACGGGGGTGCGGCGGACGGCAAAATGCCGGCGCAGCTGGGGAGCTGCGCCGGCATTGCGTTTCCCTCCGGGGGGTGGGCGGTGTCTTGTCCGGGTGCGGGTTCGGTGGGGGCGGGTGTTTGTGCGCAGTTCCCCGCGCCCCTGATGCCTGCGGCGGCCTGCGCGGCCCCGGTGGGGGCGGGTGTAGCGCGTGCGGGTGTGTTGTGGGTCGGGGCCGGAGTGGGGGGTATCCGTCCTCGGTCCGGCGGTTGCTGCTGCTTCAGCTGTGCTCGGTGCCGGACGCCGGCCGCTGCGGGCGGACACCCCCCACCCCGTCCCCTTCCCGCCGTACGCGGCTACCGGCCGGCCGTGGCGCGCGGTTCGTCGCGGCGGGGAGGGTGACGAACGGCCCGTCCTGGCGCAGGTGACTGCACCCACCTAGGGGCGCGGGGAACTGCGCGACCAGCCCCCACGCACCCGCACCCGCCCGACAACCGAACCCGGCCCCCCATAGGCGCCCCGCCCAAGCCCATCGCAGCTGCCCGCACATACTGAGTGCGCCAGACCCCGCCGCCCAGGGAGCCCCGTGACCACCCACCCCCTGCTCACCGAGCTCACCCTCAGAGCGAGAAGCGAGGCTCACTCCGGGAAGCAGAAGGCGTGCGCCTGCGATGCGAGCACCCTCGCCGACCGCCCCGACGCCACCGTCGTCCGGCACGCCGACACCGTCGCGAAGGCGCACGCCCCCGGCACGGTCCCCGCGGACCTGGCCCCCCGCCTCGCCATGGCCGCCCGCCTCCCCGGCATCCTCCTGCCCCCACTCGGCGAGACCCCGGTCGACCTGCACGGCAGGCTCGTCACCTTCTGGCCGTACGGTGCACCCGTGGACCCGGAGAACCCCGGCGCCGCCCCCTGGGAACAGGCCGCCACTCTCCTCGCCCACCTGCACCGCACTCCCGCCCCGCCAGGTCTGCCCCCCATGCGCGGCCCGGTCAAAGCGGCCCTCGCCGTTGCCCGTCTGCTCGCCACCACCCGCCGGGGGCACGCCGTTCCCGTGCTGCGGGCTTGGCTCACCCTGCCGGCCTGGGCTCGTGCCGAGACCCCCATGTCCGACACCGAGACCCTCTGTCACGGCGACCTGCACCTCGGCCAGCTCGTGCGCCACCCCGCTCCCGACGGTCCCTGGCGTCTCATCGACGTCGACGACCTCGGCGTGGGTGAACCCGCCTGGGACCTCGCCCGCCCCGCTGCCTGGTACGCCTGCGGCCTGCTGTCGCCCGACGACTGGTCCCGCTTCCTCGGTGCCTACCGGGCGGCCGGCGGCCCCGCTGTTCCGGTCGGCGGCGACCCCTGGGCGGCCCTGGACGTCCCCGCCCGCGCCCTCACCGTGCAGACCGCGGCCCGGGCGGTCGTCAAGGCGATCGAGGCGGACCGCGCGCTGGACGACGTGGAGCAGGCGGTCGTCGAGGCCTGTGACCGAATGGGTTCCGCCCCGCCGCAGTTGGCGGACGGTTTCGCGAAGTAGGGTGCAACCGACCAGAGCCGGACAGAGTCTGTCCTGGCGTAACGCTAAGCAGGATCAACCGGCGAGGAGTTGAGCCGACGATGCAGTGTCCGAAGTGCCACGCCCCCATGCACACGTACAACCGCAACGGTGTCCAGATCGAGCAGTGCAGCGGCTGCCGAGGGATCTTTCTCGACTACGGCGAGCTGGAGGCGCTGACCCGTCTGGAGGGCCAGTGGGGCGGCGGCCCCGCCGTTCCGCCACCGCCCGCCGCTCCGCAGTACCCGGCTCAGCCCGGCGCACCGGCCTGGGGCGCCCCGCAGCACGGCGGTGGCCACTACGGCGGCCACGGCGGACATCACGGCGGCCACCACCGCAACCGCGGCTTCGGCCACATGCTGTTCTCCAGCTGACCAGGAGACGAAGAAGCCCCCGGCCGCAGGGCCGGGGGCTTCGGTGTGTGCGCGATACTGGGATTGAACCAGTGACCTCTTCCGTGTCAGGGAAGCGCTCTCCCGCTGAGCTAATCGCGCGGGAAACCACGATCGGGATCGTGTCTACTGCGTGCGCGATACTGGGATTGAACCAGTGACCTCTTCCGTGTCAGGGAAGCGCTCTCCCGCTGAGCTAATCGCGCGGAGGATCCGAGGATCCAGTGGACGATACTGGGATTGAACCAGTGACCTCTTCCGTGTCAGGGAAGCGCTCTCCCGCTGAGCTAATCGTCCTTGGAGGTGGAGACGGGATTTGAACCCGTGTAGACGGCTTTGCAGGCCGTTGCCTCGCCTCTCGGCCACTCCACCAGGAGTGCAGGGGCTCGGGAAGATCCCCTGGTTCCATCGAGCGGACGACGAGGCTCGAACTCGCGACCTCAACCTTGGCAAGGTTGCGCTCTACCAACTGAGCTACGTCCGCTTGTCGTTTCGGTCCGCTCTCGCGGCCCGGCGACGAGTTGAACTCTAGCGGATTCCGGGGCCAGTACAAAAACGCGTTTGCGCAGCGTGCTGCGGTGCGTATGTCGACGTACGTGGTCAGGGGGGCCGGAAGGACATGGCCAGGTCACCCGCAGGACACCCGCCATAGACTCGACAGCGTGCTCGACCTCGCTCCTCTCGCCCGCTTCGGCGACCGCGTCGCCACCGGTCTCCTCGATGTCACCAGCGATCCCGCGGCCCTGGACTCCAGCGGCTTCTGGGCCGTCGCGGCCGACTTCGAGGGCGGCCTGACCTGCGCCCGCTTCGCCGACGTACGCCGGACACCGGTGCCGGCTCCGGTACCGGGAGCCTGGCGGGGGCCCGCAGCCGGTGACTGGACGTCGTCGCTGGATCGCGCCGCGTACACGGAGGGCGTACGACGGATTCGCGCGCACATCGCCGCCGGCGAGGTCTACCAGGCCAACCTCTGCCGTGTCCTGACCGCGCCCCTCGCACCCGGCGCCGACGTGGACGCGCTGACCGCGTTGCTGGCCCGCGGCAACCCGGCACCGTATGCAGGAACGATCCGGCTGCCCGGACACGGGGTGGAGATCGCCACCGCGAGCCCTGAGCTGTTCCTGCGCCGGGCGGGGCGGGGCGTGGAGTCGGGGCCGATCAAGGGCACCGGGCGGACCGAGGACGACCTGCTGGCCAAGGACTACGCCGAGAACGTGATGATCGTGGACCTGGTGCGCAACGACCTGGGGCGGGTGTGCGCCACGGGCAGCGTCACCGTTCCCGACCTGTGCGCCGTGGAGAAACACCCCGGCCTCGTCCACCTCGTGTCGAGTGTGCGGGGCGAGCTGCGCGAGGGCGCGGGCTGGGCCGAGCTGTTCGGCGCCGCCTTCCCGCCCGGATCGGTCACCGGCGCGCCCAAGTCCAGCGCCCTGCGGATCATCGAGGACCTGGAGACTGCGCCCCGGGGGCCGTACTGCGGCGGGATCGGGTGGGTCGACGCCGACCGGGGCACCGGGGAGGTGGCCGTCGGCATCCGCACCTTCTGGATCGACCGGGGCGAGGGAGTGCTGCGCTTCGGCACCGGCGCCGGGATCACCTGGGGCTCCGACCCCGAGGGGGAGTGGCGGGAGACCGAGCTGAAGGCCTCCCGGCTGCTCGCGGTAGCGTCGGGGACGTACGAGGTGAGTGGAGGGACCCTTACGTGAAGATCTGGCTCGACGGCGGGCTGCAGGACACCGAGACCGCCCGCGTCTCCGTCTTCGACCACGGGCTGACCGTGGGCGACGGCATCTTCGAGACCGTGAAGGCCGTGGACGGCCGCCTCTTCGCCCTCACCCGGCATCTCGACAGGCTGACCCTGTCGGCGCGGGGCCTCGGGCTGCCCGACCCCGATCACGACGAGGTCCGCCGCGCCTGCGCCGCCGTACTCGAGGCGAATCCGATGCCGCTGGGGCGCCTGCGCATCACCTACACCGGTGGTCACGGCCCCCTCGGGTCCGACCGGGGCGAGCACGGGCCGACCCTGGTGGTCGCCCTCGGCGAGTCCTCCCCGCGCCCCGACTCCACGGCCGTGATCACGGTGCCGTGGACCCGCAACGAGCGCGGCGCGCTCACCGGGCTCAAGACCACTTCGTACGCCGAGAACGTCGTCGCACTCGCACGCGCGCGTGCGGACGACGCTTCCGAGGCGCTGTTCGCGAACACGGTCGGGCAGCTGTGCGAGGGCACCGGGTCGAACGTCTTCGTCGTGCTCGACGGCGAGATCCACACCCCGCCGCTCGCCTCCGGCTGCCTCGCGGGCATCACGCGCGCGTTGACCGTCGAATGGACCGGGGCCAAGGAGACCGACCTGCCGCTGGACGTCCTGGAGCGGGCCGACGAGATCTTCCTCACCTCCACCCTGCGGGACGTCCAGGCCGTCCATCGCGTCGACGCGCGCGAACTGCCGGCGGCGCCCGGCCCGGTAACCGCCAAGGCCATGCGGATCTTCCAGGAGCGGGCCGGGGACGACCTCGATCCGTAAAGGCCCGGGATATTGAGCTGCTCCGGCGTGCCGCAGAGGGTAGAACTCCGGTGATGACCACCACCCTGCGGCCGACCGAGCCGCTCCAGCGCGGTGCCGAGGGGGCGCTGTCCCGCCACTTCACGGTGTGCGTGAACAGCCGTCCCGTCGGAGCGATACACCTGGCGACCCACCCGTCCTTCGGTGCGGCCGTCGCCCAGATCCGGGACCTGCGGATCGATGAGCCGGACCGCAGGCGCGGCCGCGGCACCGTCGCCGCGCTCGCCGCCGAGGAGGTGGCGCGGGGCTGGGGCTGCGGGCAGCTGGAGATCAGGGTCCCCGCCGACGCCGAGCCCGCGCTGCGGCTCGCCACCATGCTCGGCTACGTCCACCGCAACCGCGGCATGGAGAAGCCACTCGGCACCGACGCGCCGGAACTGCCCGCGGGCAGCCGGGGCAGGCCCATGACGGAAGCCGAGTTCTGGCCGTGGGCGGAGCGTGGCATCACGGAGTACGCAGGCGACTGGAGCACCCGCGGGGTGCCCGAGGCCGAGGCCATGGCGCGGTCGCGCAAGGACCACGAAAAGCTGGTGCAGCGGGGTCTCGCGACGCCGGAGGCGCTGTACAGCGTCCTGGAGCACGACGGTGTCCGGGTCGGGGTCCTGTGGGTGGAGTTCGTCGGCGCCAAGGCCATGGTCTACGACGTCGAGACCGAGGAGGCATTCCGCGGCCGCGGACACGGCCGTTCCCTGATGCTGCTGGCCGAGGCCCAAGCGATCGCCGCCGGCCGACGGGTCCTGGGCCTCAACGTCTTCGCGGGCAACACACCGGCCGAGCGGCTGTACGAGTCGCTGGGGTACGTGACGGTGGGTTACTCGATGTACAAGAGCCTGCTCTGAGCCCGGCTCACTCCTGCCGGGCCCGGTCCTGCCCGGCTCAGTCCTGCCCGGCGAGCAGTCGGTCCGCGATCTCCTCGATCCGCGCGCGCAGCCCGTCCTGGCTCTTGCCGCCGTCGAGGCGCTCGCCGTCGATGACGTACGTCGGTGTGCCGCTCACGCCGATCGCCTTGCCCTCGGCCTGGTCGGCGTCCACGACCAGGATGTGCCGGCCGTCGATCAGCGCGGTGTCGAACTCCTCGGCGTCGAGCCCCAGTTCACGGGCGACCTCGACCAGGAAGGGTTCTCCCTTACGGTCCAGCTCCTCGACGCGCCCGAGCACGGCCTCGACGTACTCCCAGCCCCTGCCCTGCTCCAGCGCCTCCTCGGCGGCCTGCGCGGCGGCGAAGGAGTGCTTGTGCTTCTCCAACGGGAAGTGCCGCAGCCGGAGTTCCAGACGGTCGCCGTAACGGGCACGCAGGGCCCGGACGTCGTCCAGCGCGTCACGGCAGTCCGGGCACTGGAGCTCGCACCAGACATCGAGAACGGGCGCGGCGGCACGGGCGGGGGAGGGGTCGCTCATGGGCCCAGTCTCCCAGCTCGGGTCCACCCGGACGAATCGCCCCCGCCTGTCCACGACGGCTCCGTCCGTGTCACCGGTGCGAGCCCGACCGGCACCTGCGGAGGAGGTGACCCGGAGATGTCCCTGATGTCCTGCCCAGGCATGGCCCGGTGGGGGTCGGGAGGTGCAGGATGGACAGGGACGAAGCGGTACGTTGCCGATCGAGCCCCGCCTGGAGGACCGGATGATTGCCGAGACCGTCTGTTCCGCCGTCGCCGCGGCCGGCCTGGGCATCGCGGCGGTCACCGCGTACCGGAAGCGTTTCCTCGCGGCCACCCGCCTCGCCGCCTACTCCCTCGTCCCGCTCGGTCTGGTGATGACCGGCGTCGTCGACTGGCTGGCGGACACCGCCTTCAGCCCGACCGCCTGGGCGGGCTTCGGTGTGCTCGGCCTGTCGTGGGTGCTGTTCTCGACCACGCGCGCGGTGGAGCGCCGCCGCGGCGGCACCCGCAAGGAGCGCAGGGCGGCCCGTGGTGCCCAGCAGGAGGCGGTGGCCCCCACGGCCTCGGCACCCTCCCTCGGCCCGGCCGTGCGTACCCAGACGACCCGGCCCGCGGGCAAGTCCCGGGCCACCGAGTCCGCCGGGGAGGACTTCAGCGACATCGAGGCCATCCTGAAGAAGCACGGCATATGAAGGTCGCGCGGTGAACTGAAACGTTCGCAGTGGCACCCGCGTCGGTCCGTAAGTGATCACGACTCGAAACGGGCATCACGGAATCCGGCGAACTACCGGTCATTCCGGGCGTGTTGATCGCGTCGGGGGCGCCGACTGCGCCATCATCGCCGCGAGATGCTGGACACGAAACAGAGCGATACCGCGCCGCCGCAGGACGAGCCGCGTGGATGCCTCTTCGCCCTTTCCCAGCCACCGCTGATGATCTTCCTTGCGGTGATCGGGTCTCTCCTGCTCATGGCTGCGCTGCACGACCTGCTGCTGCTCTGAGCCGTACCCGTGGTCCCCGGCGTCACCCGTCGGGGACCACGACGACACCCCCGCCCGGGTCTCAGCCCGCGGCCTCCTTGCGCCGCGCCCGGTAGGCGGCTACATGCAGACGGTTTCCGCAGGTCCGGCTGTCGCAGTAGCGCCGCGAGCGATTGCGGGACAGGTCGACGAAGGCCCGGCGGCAGTCGGGCGCCTCGCAGCGCCGCAGCCGCTCCTGCTCACCGGCCACCACGAAGAACGCCAGCGCCATCCCGCAGTCGGCCGCCAGGTGGTCGGCGACGGAGGCGCCGGGCGCGAAGTAGTGCACATGCCACTCGTAACCGTCGTGATCGGTGAGCCGGGGAGTGGTGCCCGCGGCCGCGACCAGATCGTTGATCACGGCGGCGGCGGCCCGGGCGTCCGGGGCGGCGAAGACCGAGGCGAACCGGCCGCGGATCCTGCGCACCGCCGACAGGTCGAGCTCCGAGAGCACTCCGACATCGCTGATCTCGTGGTTTCGTACGAAATCCGCGAGCGCCGCGACATCCGGCAGCGCGTCCGGCGACGCTTCGTCCTCCGGTGCGGTGTTCACCAGATCGACCACGGTGTCGAGGGCGCACCGGGTGTCGTGGGTGATCAGCACGATTCGCTCCCTGGCCTGGGGGTCGGGCGGACGCCCGCCGATGCTGGCCGATGGTAGTGGCTCGCCGGTGCTGAGTGGCGGGCCGCACGACAGGCGCCGTGGCTGCGGAGCGCTCCGCAGCCACGGCGCCTGTCCTTCCTTATGCGGTTGTACCAGCCCGAGCCGTCTCCCCGAGTGGACGGCGCCGGGCGGCTCTGTGCGGCCTCGCCCTAGCTTTCCGCCAGGATGTGCGAGAGCTCCTGATCCAGATCGAAGTGACGGTGCTCCGTGCCCGGGGGCACGGCGGCGTCGGTCCGCTTCAGAAACGACTCCAGGGCCCGCGCCGGGGCCTCGAGCAGTGCCTCCCCCTCCGGGGAGCTCAGGGCGATGCAGACGACGCCCTGACCGTGGCTACGCGACGGCCAGACTCGGACGTCGCCGGTTCCGGTGGGCCGGTGGAGGCCCTCCGCGAGAAGGTCGCGGGCGAACACCCACTCGACGGTCTCCTCGGCTCCGGTGTGGAAGGTGGCGTGCACGGCGTAGGGGTCGGCCGTGTCGTACCGCAGGCCTGCGGGGACAGGCAGGGAGGACTCGCTCGACACAACGAGGCGCAGGTGCAGCTCGCAGCTGACCGTGGTGTTCATAAGCGCCAGGGCCTTTCGCTCAGTGTGCGCTCGGGGATTCGCACGTCGGCGAAATCGACATGCCACCTACGGTGCCGTTGTAAACCCCTCTGAGTGTTTTGCGTGCCTTTACGTAACTCTTCCGGCCGAGGCCCCCTTGCGGAGGTACGACCATTCCGGTGACCGGTTTCTCTCCGGTAGGGTTGGGCTGTATGAATACGGGGAGTGACGAGCCGCGCGAGGTCGCCGTGGCACCTGATGAGCAGAGCGGCGAGAAGTCGGACAAGGCGCACGACGAGCAGGGGCTCGGTTCCAAGGCGCCGGAATTCATCAAGTCGCGGCGGCTGCTGCACCTGAGCTGGCAGGTTCTGGTCTTCGTCATCGGCCTCGCGGTCGTGGTGGCCGGCATCATCATGCTGCCGTTGCCCGGGCCCGGCTGGGTCGTGATCTTCGGCGGTATGGCGATCTGGGCGACCGAGTTCGTCTGGGCCCAGCTCGTGCTGCGCTGGACCAAACGCAAGGTGACCGAGGCGGCCCAGCGCGCCCTCGATCCCAGGGTGCGCCGGCGCAACATCATCCTGACCTCGATCGGCCTGGTGATCATCGGCGCGATCCTCGGGGTCTACCTCTGGAAGTTCGGTTTCGAGATGCCCTGGAACATCAAGGACCAGTGAGTCGCGCGGGGGTGCCGTGCCTGTCACCGCTGGTCACAGGCACCCCCTGACATGGGGTAATGTACTTCCTGCGCCCGGGCGATTAGCTCAGTGGGAGAGCGCTTCGTTCACACCGAAGAGGTCACTGGTTCGAACCCAGTATCGCCCACCCGGACCGACGGCCCGTCTGCGAGATCGCGGACGGGCCGTCGGCGTGTGCACGGACCAGTGCGAAGGCCGCCGGCTCCGCTGCGCGTGACGGTCCGCGGCGAGGCGTCCTGGCCGGCCGTCATTTTTCGGCCGCCCGACGCTCCTCCGGCGCAGCCCGCGTGCTGTTCGACCGGTCGATCCCGCGCCTCTCACCTGGGGCATCGTCAGTTCCCCTGTCCCGCGCGCCCGTTGAAGGCGCTCCGGCCTCTCACCACACTCTCAATAAATTCCTGTCCGAATCATTGACGCACCTCCGAGGCCTCCGTAGCTTGTGCCAGCAAGCGCTTACTTGAAACGATTCATGCAGGCGGCGACGCTGCGGGGAGGGGCTCGACTGTGGGAACCAGCAGGAATGTCGAGAGGCGAACGATCCTGAAGGCGGCCGGGGCTACAGCGGCGACGCTGGGACTGGCCGCGACGACGGGTTGCGGTGGTGACAGTGACAGTTCCGCCGACGGAACGGTGACACTGCGTTACGCCTGGTGGGGTGGCGAGCCGCGCACCATCGCCATCAAGAAGACCATCGCGCTCTTCGAGAAGAAGTACCCGAAGATCAAGATCAAGCCTGAATTCACCGACTACGAGGCGTTCTGGGAGAAGTTCCAGACCCAGGCTTCCGGTGGAAATCCGCCGGATGTTTTCCAGAACGCGGTCGGTTTCCTGCGCAAGTACGACAAGCGCGGTGTTCTGCTGGATCTCAAGACCCAGGCGGACGCCGGGAATCTGAGCCTGGACAACTTCCGCAACGGCGTTCTGGCGAACGGTCAGGTCGACGGCAAGCAGATCGGCATCCCCGTCGGTGCCAACACCATGGCACTGGTCATCGACCTCAAGGCCTTCAAGAAGGCGGGCGTCGAGGCGAAGTTCGGCTGGACCTGGGACGAGTACTTCGAAGCGCTCCAGACGATCCAGGACAAGCTGAAGATCGCCGGTGACACCGGCTACTTCGCCATCATGTACCTCTACGACCTGTACCTGCGCCAGAACGGCAAGGCCTTCTTCACCGACTCCGATCTCGGCTTCACCGAGGACGACCTGACGCAGTGGTGGACGGACGGCTACAAGCGCGTAAAGTCCGGGCTGGTCGCCGACCCCAAGAAGATCGAGCAGGTCAAGCCCAAGTCCGGTCTCTCGGCGGGCCTCGCCGCGTCCGAGTTCACCTGGGACAACTTCTCCATCCGCTACGAGGGCGAGGGCGAGTCGGACTACGGCCTCGCGCCGATCCCCACCACGGACGGCAAGGACACCGGCCAGTACCTCGGTTCGCTGATGCTCAGCGCCTTCGCCGGGACCAAGCATCCCAAGGAGGCGGCGCAGTTCATCTCCTTCATGGTCCACGACCCCGAGGTCGGCAAGATCATGGGCTACGACCGCGGCATCCTCGCCACCACCGAGCAGTACGACGCGTTCAAGCCCGCCGACGCCAACAACAAGGGTGTCGCGGCTTATGAGAACGAGGTCGCCAAGGCCGGTGTGCTCGGGAAGATCACTCCGCACCCGTCCGGCGCCGACGTCATCGAGGCGGCGTTCCTGCGTCTGGGCGGTGAGGTGGCCCAGGGCAAGTCCAAGCCGGCCGACGCCGCCAAGGCGCTGTTCAGCGAGGCCAAGGCCGCGTTCGCGGGCTGAGGGGACGTACCACCATGACGCTCGTCAAGGAAGCGCCCGTGCGCCCGGCGAAGAAGCGGTCCGCCGCTCCTGTCGCCGGGCGGCGCGGGCGGCGCCGCGAGAACCTCGCCGGCTATCTCTTCATGTCGCCGTGGATCGCGGGATTCCTGCTGCTCACGGCGGGGCCGATGATCGCTTCGCTGTACTACGCGTTCACCCGTTACAACCTCTTCACTCCGCCGGAGTGGGTGGGCTTCGACAACTTCACGACCATGTTCCAGGACCCGCGCTGGCAGAAGTCGGTGGAGGTCACGCTCAAGTACGTCGTCGTGGCCACCCCGCTGAAGCTGCTGCTCGCGCTCGGCGTCGCGTTGTTGTTGGCGCAGAAGCGGCGCGGGCAGGGTCTGTACCGGGCCGCGTTCTACATGCCCTCGCTCATCGGCGCCAGCGTCTCCGTCGGCTTCGTGTGGCGGGCGCTGTTCTCCGACGACGCGATCGTGGACCGTACCCAGAAGATCTTCGGTGTCGACGTGGGCGGCTGGATCGGCAACCCGGACTACGTCCTGTACTCCCTGGTCGCCCTGAGTATCTGGCAGTTCGGCGCGCCGATGGTCATCTTCCTGGCCGGTCTCAAGCAGGTCCCCCAGGAGCTGTACGAGGCCGCGGAGATGGACGGGGCCGGTCCCCTCCGCAGGTTCTGGAACATCACGCTGCCGATGATCTCCCCGGTGCTGTTCTTCAACGTGCTGCTGGAGTCCATCCACGCGTTCCAGGTGTTCGGTTCCGCCTACGTCGTCTCCGACACCCGCTGCGGGCCCGCCGACGCCACCCTCGTCTACACCTGTTACCTCTACCAGAAGGGCTTCAAGGAGGCCCAGATGGGCTTCGCCTCCGCGATGGCCTGGTCGCTCGTGGTCGCGGTGGCGCTGGTCACGGCGGTCCTGTTCTGGTCGCAGAAGAAGTGGGTGCACTACGAGGAGGCCGCCAAGTGACCACTGTCAGCACCCCCGCGATGCGCACCGCGAACGAGAGGCGGCGCGCCGGATCGATCGCCTGGCACGTGGGCGCGCTCGCCGTCCTCGCGGTCGTCCTGTACCCCGTGATCTGGGTCCTCGGTGCCTCGTTCAAGCCGAGCAAGGACATCATCGCCAGCATCGACCTGCTGCCGTCCAAGCCGGTCTGGGCGAACTTCTCCGGCCTCGCCGACGGCATCTCCGGCATCTCCATCGGCAGCTTCTTCCTGAACTCGCTGACCTACGCGGGCCTGGCCGTGGCCGGTGTCGTGATCTCCAGCTCGCTGACCGCGTACGCCTTCGCCAAGATCCGCTTCGCCGGGCGGAACCTGCTGTTCACGCTCATGATCGGCACCCTGCTGCTGCCGTATCACGTGCTGCTCATCCCGCAGTACGTGATGTTCCGCAAGCTGGAACTCGTCGACACGCTGGTGCCGCTGGTGGCCGGCAAGTTCCTGGCGACGGAGGCGTTCTTCGTCTTCCTGATGGTGCAGTTCATGCGCGGGCTGCCGCGCGAGCTGGACGAGGCCGCCAAGCTCGACGGCTGCGGGCACCTGAGGACCTACTGGTCGATCGTGCTGCCGCTGTGCCGCCCCGCCCTCATCACCAGCGCGATCTTCACCTTCATCAACGCGTGGAACGACTTCATGGGGCCGTTGATCTACCTCAACACCCCCGAGAAGTACACCGTCTCGCTCGGCCTGATGATGTTCCGCGACCAGGAGGGCATCTCCAACTACGGCAGCATGATCGCGATGTCGCTGGTGGCGCTGGTGCCGGTCATCGCCTTCTTCATGGCCTTCCAGCGCTATCTGATCGACGGCATGGCGACGTCCGGACTGAAGTGAGGCGGTCAGCATGGCGCAAGTGCGTGTGAAGGCCCGCAGGGCGTCCGTGTTCGGCGGCGAGCGCTTCGCTCTCTTCGCCGAGACCCTGCTCACCGGCGTGTGGATCGCCGTGGCCTGCCTCGGGCTCGTCACCTATCCGGCGGCCTTCGCCGCCGGGGCACGCCACCTGCGGCGTCGTACAAGCCATGAGGGCGGCGGCCGACGGGAGTTCGTCGCGGACTTCCGTACGGCCGTGCGCCGCGGGTGGCTCGTCGGGGTCGCCGGGTGGGTGGCCGCGGCCGCGGTCTGGGTGGACGTGCAGGCCGCGCGGGCCGGGATCCCCGGCGGCCCGCTGGTCGGGGCCGTCGGACTGTTCGCGCTGATCGGCCTCGTGGTGGCCGGGCTGCGCGCGGCGGCGGTCTGGGCTCCGGGCGCCTCCTGGCGCGCGCTGCTCGCCGACGCCGTACGCCGGACCCTGCGCGACCCTGCCGGGTCCTTCCTGATCGTCGCCGGCCTGGCCGTCGTGGCCCTGTCCGCGGGGTTCGTCGCGCCGCTGGCGGTCCCGGTCCTCGGGGCTGTCGCGGCGGCGGCCGTGGCCGTGGAGGAGCGCTACCGGCGCCGCTGACGAGCGGTGCTCTTGTCAGCACAGGGTCGGCGCCTCGGCGTCGAACCTCTCTCTGTCATGCCCCTGACCAGCCTGTTCCATGGAAAGGAATGGCCATGTCCCCCATCCCCCGCAGGTCCATCCTCAAAGCCGCCGCCGTGGCCGGCGCCGCCGCGCAGTTCAGCTGGGCGCTGGGAGCCAAGGACGCGCAGGCCGCGCCCAGAGCCGCCGAGGCCGACGACTCTCCCGTGACCCTGGACTGGCTGGAGGACGGCGGCCTCGGCGCCGCCCCCGGCTCCACCGTCGGTGTCCCCTGGCCCAAGGGCACCTATCAGCAGGACCAGAAGTTCGCGGTCACGGACGCCGACGGCAAGGCCGTGCCCGTCCAGTCCTGGCCGATCGCCTACTGGCCCGACGGCTCCCTCAAGTGGACCGCGCACGCGGTCAGTTCGGGCACGGGCAAGCTGTCGCTGAGCGCGGGTGACGCCGCCGTACCCGAGAAGAAGGTCACCGTCGACAAGAGCGGCGGCACCATCACCGTCTCCACCGGTGTCATCACCGCCAAGATCGGCAAGTCGGGCGCCACCCTCATCAAGTCGGTCACCCGCGGCTCGACGGAGATCGCCAAGAACGGGCGGCTCGTGCTGATCCGCCAGCCCGAGATCGAGGACGAGGATCAGGGGACGGTCAAGACCGAGCGCTTCGAGGGGGCCGTCTCCGAGGTCACCGTCGAGCAGTCGGGCCCGGTCCGCGCGGTCGTCAAGATCGACGGCAAGCACCGCAAGGGCAAACGGAGTTGGCTGCCCTTCTCGATCCGCCTCTACTTCTACGCGGGCGCCGACTCCTTCCGCATGGTGCACACCATCACCTACGACGGCACCCAGGAACCCGGCAAGGCCAGCGGCGACTTCATCCGCGGCCTCGGCGTCCGCTTCACCGTGCCGATGCGCGACCAGGCGTACGACCGCCACATCCGTATCGGCGGCGAGGGCACCGGCCTGCTGCGGGAGGCCGTCAAGGGCATCACCGGGCTGCGCCGTGACCCCGGCATCGCCGTGCAGGAGGCCCAGTACGCGGGCAGGAAGCTGCCCGACCCCGCCACCTGGGACCAGCGGGTCACCACCCGGCTCCAGTACATCCCCGAGTGGGGCGACTACACCCTCTCCCAGCTCTCCGCCGACGGCTTCACCCTGCGCAAGCGCACCAAGAAGGGACACGGCTGGGTCGGCGCCGGCGGCGGCAGGCGGGCCTCCGGCTTCGGCTACGTCGGTGGCGCGAGCGGCGGATTCTCCTTCGGCCTGCGGGACTTCTGGGAGAAGCACCCCTCCCAGCTCGACATCCGCGACGCCCAGACCGACGAGGCCGAGGTCACTCTCTGGCTCTGGTCGCCCGAGGCCCAGCCCATGGACCTGCGCTTCTACCACGACGGCATGGGCCAGGACACCTTCGCCGAACAGCTCGAGGGCCTCAACATCACCTACGAGGACTACGAGCCGGAGTTCGGCACCCCCTACGGCATCGCCCGCACCTCGGAACTGCTGTTCTGGGCCAACGAGTCGACGCCGTCCCCGGAGACTCTCGCCCAACAGGTCGAGGCGGTACGGGTGTTGCCACAGCTCGCCGCCCCGCCCAAGCAGCTCATCGAGGCGAAGGTCTTCGGACCCGGCCTCTACTCCGAGCCCGACCGGTCCACGCCCGCCAAGGCGAAGATCGAGGACCACCTCGACTTCCTCTTCACCTACTACAAGGACCAGGTGGAGCAGCGCCGCTGGTACGGCTTCTGGGACTACGGCGACATCATGCACACCTATGACACCGTCAGGCACCAGTGGCGGTACGACATCGGCGGCTACGCCTGGGACAACTCCGAGCTTTCACCGGACCTGTGGCTGTGGTTCGCGTACATCCGCAGCGGCCGCGCGGACATCTTCCGGTTCGCCGAGGCGATGACCCGGCACACCGGCGAGGTCGACGTGTACCACCTGGGCCAGTGGGCCGGACTCGGCACCCGGCACGGGGTGCAGCACTACGCCGACAGCGCCAAGCAGCAGCGCATCGCCAACACGACGTACCGCCGCTACTACTACTTCCTCACCGCGGACGAGCGGGTCGGCGACCTCATGCACGCCAACGTCGACTCCGACGAGACGTTCCTCGTACTGGACCCCCTGCGCAAGGTACGCACCGACCCGTACACGCCCGACCGGCACGCCCTGTCGGTCGGCTTCGGCACGGACTGGAGCGGGCTCGTCTCTGCCTGGCTGACCGAGTGGGAGCGCAAGGGGCCCAAGTGGGAGAAGGCCAAGGCGCGCGTCCTGTCGACGATGGAGGGCATCGCCGCCCAGCCCAACGGATTCGTACAGGGCAGTGGCCTGTACGACCTCGACACCGGCAAGTTCGCGGTGGCCTCGGCGCCGGTCGTCGGGGTCTCGCACCTGTCCGCGGTGTTCGGGCTCAACGAGCTGTGCGCCGAGCTCATCGACCTCGTCGACATGCCCAAGTTCAACGAGGCGTACTTCGACTACTGCCGCTACTTCAACGCGACCAAGGCCGAGCAGGCGGCGCGGTACGGGTCCAACTTCGGGACCCTGCTGCTCTTCCAGGGCCACTCCCGGCTGGACGCCTACGCGGCCGTGAAGACCGGGGACGCCAAGCTGGCCACGCGCGCGTGGGACAAGTTCTACAACTCCGACGGGTACAAGGAGTCGGCGCCCTGGAAGACGGAGGCGTTGAGCGGTCCGGTCTCGTTGGTGGCGGGCAGTGAGGCGGCCTGGGTGTCGACGAACGACACCGCGTTGTACGGGCTGGCCGCCATCGAGAACCTGGCGCTGCTGGGAGACAAGATGCCGTAGGGGCTTGGCTTGTGTGGCGGGGAACTGCCGGCTCGTCGTGGCGGTCGCGCAGTTCCCCGCGCCCCTGGGCGTGTTCAGTGCATGCTGGTCAAGAAGTGGCGCATCCTTCTGGCATCCCTGAGGCGGTGTTCGTAGGTGGCGCCCAGTGCGAGCAGGAGCAGGCCGACCAGGGCCGGGGGCACCCAGCGGGGGAGGGCGTCGGTCACCTGGACGATGTACGGGGCCAGTTCGTGCAGGGCGTCCAGGAGCAGGACCGCGCCGCCCAGCAGGAGTGGGGCCTGGAGGTGGTGGCGGGCGCCCGCCAGGGTGACCAGCAGGGCGGCCAGGCCGAGCAGCAGGGGACGGGTCCAGTGGGGGTCGCCCCACGCCGCGAAGAGGCTCGGGACGAGTGTGGCGGTCAGACCGGGGGCGTACGCCGTCCAGGACGAGGTCCGCGGGTCACGGCGGTGGCGCAGGGCTCCGACCAGCAGCGCGGGGATCGTGACCGGGAGCGTGTACGCCTCCGGGGTGCTCACGTCCCAGGCCGCCAGACGGACCCAGATGGCCAGGACGAACAGGGCGGCGGCCGCGTAGCCGACGGGGCGGCGGTCCGCACGGATGGCCGTGCCCGCCGCGATCACTCCGCACAGGGCCAGGACCGTGGCGAGCAGGGGCAGGTCGGTCGCCGCCAGCGCGATGGCGAGGACAGCGGCCGCGGCTCCGGCCACCTCGACGGGCACGGTGGCCCTCGAGTCGCCGAGACGCCAGGCGAGAAGGGCCGCGATCACGGGGACCACCAGGACAAGCAGGCCGGTGTGCGCCGGTGACCAGCCCGCGGCGGCGCCGATCGCGCAGGCCAGTGCGGCGCCGTGGACGAGGGCGGTCGGGGCCGTGACGGGGGCGAGGCGCCAGGAGGCCGCCGCGAACACCGCGATCAGGCCGCAGAGCACGACGAGGGTCTCCGTCTGGGAGGCGAGCGCCACGAGAGCGAGGCTTGCGGAGGTGACGAGTGCGAGGAGGAGCGCGGTGAGTTGCTGCCGTAGGAACACCGCTGCCGTCAGGACCAGGACGGTTGCGGCGCCCTGGATCAACAAGCCTGCGAAGTAAGGCAGTTCCAGCACGGCCGGAACAACGAGGGTGGTGGCCCAGGCCAGGCCCAGCGCCCCTGCCAGCGCGCGAGGACGCCAGGTCGTGTTCCGTACGGCCAGGGCGAGTACGGCCGCGACACCGGCCAGGACGACCGGCACCGCCTCCGCGTGCGGCGGCCAGGCCACGTCCACGGTCACCGCGGCGCGGGCGTCCGCCGGGGCGCCGGTCCATGCCCGCGAGACCCAGGCGAGCGGGCCCAGCACGACGACACCGAGGACGGGCAGGGCCCACAGCAGGGACAGCGCCTGTACGGCCCCGGAGGCCCAGGCCAGACCTTGCCGCACCGAGCCGGGCAGTCGGTCGAGCCCGAGTGCCGCCAACAGAGCGATCCCGAAGGCCAGATGAGCCGGAACGGTCCACGACTCGGGCAGCAGGGAACGTGCCGTGCCACCGAGCGCGGCCACCGCGAGCAGGCCGGAGGCGACACCCAGACCGACGGACCGACCGTCGGCGGGCGTGGACCGGCCGGTGCCGGCGCTCTGCCACGCGGCGCTCAGCGCGATCGCGCTCGCGAGGAGAAGGAGCGCCGCCGCACGGGTGGCGGCGCTCGGGCCGGAGGCTGTCCAGGTCAGCCAGCCGGCGGCCAGTACGCCCCAGGCCCCCACCCCGTACGCGCCGATCGCGGCGACCACACGGAGGGACCTGGACGTCATCCGGAGCGCCACGACCGTGTCGAGGCCGGCCGTCACCAGGAGCGCGGCCGTGAGCCCGTACGAGCCCGCGTCGGCCGCGATCGCCCAGAAGAACAGCGGGAGTTGGGCCGCGACCAGGGCGAACGGGTGAGGCAGGCGCAGCTCGGACATGCGCGGCAGGAGGCCGTACGCCGCCCAGAGTCCGGCCAGCAGGGCCGAGGCGACCGCCGTGTACAGCGCCCCGGCACTCTGCGGGAACACGGCGCCGTGCAGCGCGACCGCGTCCAGGACCGTCAGCGCCAGACCCAGGCCCGCCACCGACTCGGCCGTCGAGCGCAGCCCGCGCTTCAGCAGCGGAAGCGGGGCGGTGAGCGTGGCCGCCGTCACGGCGCCCAGGACCAGGGCCCGGCCGGTGATCCCCAGGTGACCCCAGCTGACCAGGGTGAACACCATCGCCGCGACGGTGAGCAGGACACCGCCGAGCACCAGGAGCACGTTCTGCACGCTCGGTGCGCTCGCCTCGGGGCGAGGAGGTGCGGCGGGCGCCGGGCCGGTCGGCTGCGGCGCCTGCCACTTCGGCTGGAGCGCGGCGACCAGCCAGGCCCGGCGGGCCAGCAACTGGGCCCGGCGGGCGTCCAGTTGCCACAGCTCGGCGTCGAGGAGGCGCAGCTCCTCGGCCGGGGGCGGGATGTGTGTCATGCCCTGAAGTGTGGGCTGGGTCACGCGGCGCGACATGAGTACGGGTACTCAAAACGTACTCGGATCCGATGCCAGACTCTCCCCATGGACTGGACCCGATACCGCTTCCGCAGCCTGTGGTCCCTGCCCGCGAAGCCCGCCGTCGTCTACGACGTGCTGGAGCGTGCCGAGGAGTATCCGCGCTGGTGGCCCCAGGTGCGCGAGGTGCGACGGCTCGACGACACCAGCGGCCTCATCACGATCCGCGCCGTGCTGCCGTACGACCTGGTCTTCACCGCGCGCGAGGTGCGGCGCGACCCGGCGGCCGGGGTGCTGGAGCTCGCGATGGACGGTGACCTCGACGGCTGGGCGCGCTGGACGATCACCGCGGACGGCGACGGCAGCCTCGCCCACTACGACCAGGTCACCGAGGTGAACAAGCCGCTGCTCCGGCGCTTCGCCGTGCCCGGACGGCCGGTCTTCCTGGCCAACCACCGGCTGATGATGCGCGCCGGACGGCGAGGGCTCGTCGCCTACTTGGAAGCGGTTTGAAGGAAACCCGCGGGGACCTGTATTGTTCAGTGCGTTCCCGGGCGATTAGCTCAGTGGGAGAGCGCTTCGTTCACACCGAAGAGGTCACTGGTTCGAACCCAGTATCGCCCACCCGGAAAAGGACCGGTCTGCACTCGCAGACCGGTTTTTTGCGTCACGCCGCCGCGGGCAGGTCCGGGCGCAGCGGCCATGCCGGGTCCACCGACTCCTCCGAGCCGCTGCGCGCGAACCAGGCCTGCAGGCCCCGCGCCTGGGCCGCGTGCCACACCGCCTGGAGGCTGTGCAGCTCGGGTGGTTCCAGCCGCTCCAGCCGGGTGGCGAACCGGCGCCCGACCGCTCGTACGACATCCAGCGCCGCCTGCGCGTCGGCCGCCGCGTCGTGCGCGCCGTCCAGAGTGACACCGTAGTGCTCGCACAGGTCGGTCAGGGTGCGACGGCCCTTGCGGTAGCGGTCCAGGTGCTTGTCGAGGACCCGCGGATCCAGCACCAGCAGCGGCGAGGAATCCAGCCAGCGATCCAGCGACGAGGCCCGATGGCGGCGCAACTCCCGGTCCAGGACGGTCAGATCGAACGGCGCGTTCATCACGACCAGCGGACGGCCCGCGGCCGCCTGCTCCGCCAGCGTCTCGGCTATCTCGAACATCACCGGCGCCGGCCAGCGGCCGTTGCGCTGGAGATGCTCCTCCGTCAGCCCGTGCACCGCCGTCGCCCCGGCGGGCACCGGCACACCCGGATTGACCAGCCACCGGCTCACCCGTGGCCGGGTGCCCGCCGCGTCCTGGACGACGACGGCGGCCGACACGATCCGGTCGGTCTCGACGTCCACGCCGGTGGTCTCGGTGTCGAAAGCGGCCAGGGGCCCTTCGTACCAGCACGTCATACCAACTCAACCCCTCGTTCACCCACGGCAGCTGACGCACCGTCTTCTGCCCCGTTTGGTGATACCCGGGCTGTTTGCGACGTACGCCGGAAGGACACAACAGGAGTGCGGGTCTTTGCAGTTCAGCGGCCCGGCGTGGGATTCATGTGGCCCTTGTGAGGGCATGTCACTTGGCTTGGAAGGCTGTTGGTCATGGCGATAGCGCAGCCCGAGCGGGGCGGGCTGCTGCCCGAACGAGCGGGCCCCCTTCGCGGCACGCTCGCCACCACCGCCTGCATGGAGACACTGCAGGTGGGCTATCTGCACGCGGTCGCGGCGGCGGCCGGCTGCTCGTTGTCCCAACCCTTTCCGGACAACGGCATCGACTGGCACGTCAGCCACGGCTCACCCGGACACACCGTCGACGACGAGGTCACCATCAAGGTGCAGCTCAAGTGCACCTACCAGGTGGCCCCCAACCCGCCGGGCCGCTTCTTCTCCTTCACGCTCGACAACGACCATCTGCGCAAACTCGCCCGCACCCCGGTCTCGGTGCACAAGATCCTCGTGGTCATGCTCGTGCCGAGAGCCCAGGACGACTGGCTGCGCGCCGGCCACGACCGCCTGGACCTCAGGCACTGCTGCTACTGGGTCAACCTGGCCGGCCACCCCATCACCGGCCGGACCCGGACCACCGTGCGGATCCCCACCAACCGCATCTTCGACGACCGGGCGCTGTGCGAGATCATGACGCGGGTCGGGACGGGAGGCAGACCATGACCCACCGCCCGCTTCAGGAGCCACTGCGCGCGGTACGCCCCCACCCGGAGGCCCACTGGGACCGTCCGCCCACCCCCGACGAGGTCGACCCCGCCGTCCTGAGCGCCCTGCTGCACCGGCACGGCTGGCAGCGGCGGGGCGGCGCCCCCGGTCGCTACGGCCGCTGGACCCCGCCGGGGCCGGGCGGCGGCGGAACCAGCCTGCTGGTGCCCGAGAGCCGCGCCTTCCCCGACAGCGAGGACCTCCTCGGCGAGGCCCTCGTCGCCCTGTCCCGCAGTGGCACGCCCGCCGCGCGCGAGGTGCTCCTCGGGCTCGCCGTGCCCAGCGACGAGATCCGCTGGTGGCGGGACGTCCCGACCGGCCCCGCCGACGCCACGGCCTGGACCGTCGAGGAGCAACTGCGCGCCGCCGCCCGCCAGACCCTGCTCGCCGGCGCGCTCGCCACACGCGCGCGTGCCGGCTACTACGGCGCCCGTTACCGCCGTACGGCGGCCGCGTCCCTCGACACCGTCCTGGTCGGCTCCGCCGCCGGTGGCCGCCGCCTCACCGCCTTCGTTCCCGTCGACACCGGCCGCCCGCTCGCCGTCCGCCTGCACCAGGCTCTGTGCGCCACCCGCGAGGCCATCGACTACCAGCGGGCCACCGGCGGCATGGACGCCTTCGACGGCGCCGTGGAGGCCGGGGTCAGCCGCGAGCTCACCGAGGCGCTGATCGCCCTCGTCCGCGGGACGGAAGGCGCGCGGATCGCCGTCGAGTGGGCACCCGCCGCCGGGGTCCCCGCAGGGTGCGCGGCGTCCTCGGAGGCCGTCGAGTTCTCGCCCGGCGACCTGTCCGTGCTGCGCGAGGCCGGGGCCCGCTTCCTGCGCGAGGAGCCCTCCGTCGCGGTGCGGCTCACCGGGACGGTGGTGCGGATGCGCAGGTCGGGGCCGCGCGGGGACGGGTCGGTACGGCTGCGGGTGCTCGCCGGCGCCGAGATCCCGCACGTCCGGCTGACCCTGGACGAGGAGGCGTACCGCATCGCCGGGCACGCCCACCTGGTCGGGCTCCCGGTCCGGGTGCACGGCAGGCTGGAGAGCCGCGGCGGCTTCCGCAGGCTCACCGGGGCCACGGGCGTCGTGCCCGTGCAGGTCGACGAGGCCGAGCGGGACCGGCTGATGAAGTCCCTCCAGGAGAATCTCGACTTCTTCGAGGAGGCCTGCGAAGGGTCGGGCGAGGAGCCCTTCGAGGAGTCCCGCGCTGGGGACTGATTTCGCGCTGGTGGGTGCCGGGTCGGTACGATCCCCTATTGCGCGCGCTCCCGGTATGGCGCCGCACCCACCTTCAGTCAGGAGAGACCGGTGTCAGACGTCCGTGTGATCATCCATCGCGATTCCGAGCGGGAAGAGCGCGTGGTGACGACGGGCACTACGGCCGCCGAGCTCTTCGCCGGCGAGCGCTCGATCGTCGCCGCGCGCGTGGGAGGCGAGCTCAAGGACCTCGCGTACGTCCTGTCCGAGGGCGAGGAGGTCGAGGGCGTCGAGATCTCCTCCGAGGACGGTCTCAACATCCTGCGCCACTCCACCGCGCACGTGATGGCGCAGGCCGTGCAGGAGCTCTTCCCCGAGGCCAAGCTGGGCATCGGCCCGCCGGTCAAGGACGGCTTCTACTACGACTTCGACGTCGAGAAGCCGTTCACGCCCGAGGATCTCAAGGCCATCGAGAAGAAGATGCAGGAGATCCAGAAGCGGGGACAGAAGTTCTCCCGCCGCGTGGTGACCGACGAGGCGGCTCGCGAGGAGCTGTCGGACGAGCCGTACAAGCTCGAACTGATCGGCCTCAAGGGCTCGGCCTCCTCGGACGACGGCGCGGACGTCGAGGTCGGCTCCGGTGAGCTGACCATCTACGACAACCTCGACGCCAAGACCGGCGACCTGTGCTGGAAGGACCTCTGCCGCGGCCCCCACCTGCCGTCGACCCGCGCGATTCCGGCCTTCAAGTTGATGCGCAACGCGGCCGCCTACTGGCGCGGCAGCGAGAAGAACCCGATGCTCCAGCGCATCTACGGCACCGCGTGGCCGACCAAGGACGAGCTGAAGGCGCACCTCGACTTCCTCGCCGAGGCCGAGAAGCGCGACCACCGCAAGCTGGGCTCCGAGCTCGACCTGTTCTCCATCCCGGAGCAGATCGGCTCCGGACTCGCCGTCTTCCACCCCAAGGGCGGCATCATCCGCCGGGTGATGGAGGACTACTCGCGCCGCCGCCACGAGGAGGAGGGCTACGAGTTCGTCTACACCCCGCACGCGACGAAGGGGAAGCTCTTCGAGCAGTCCGGGCACCTGGACTGGTACGCCGACGGCATGTACCCGCCCATGCAGCTCGACGAGGGCGTGGACTACTACCTCAAGCCCATGAACTGCCCGATGCACAACCTGATCTTCGATGCGCGCGGCCGCTCCTACCGCGAACTGCCGCTGCGCCTCTTCGAGTTCGGGACCGTGTACCGGTACGAGAAGTCGGGCGTCGTGCACGGCCTCACGCGTGCGCGTGGCTTCACGCAGGACGACGCGCACATCTACTGCACCCGTGAGCAGATGTCGGAGGAGCTCGACAAGACGCTCACCTTCGTCCTCGGCCTGCTGCGCGACTACGGCCTGACCGACTTCTACCTGGAGCTGTCCACCAAGGACCCGGAGAAGTTCGTCGGCTCGGACGAGGTCTGGGAAGAGGCCACGGAGACGCTGCGCCAGGTCGCCGAGAAGCAGGGCCTGCCGCTCGTGCCCGACCCCGGTGGCGCCGCCTTCTACGGCCCGAAGATCTCCGTCCAGACCAAGGACGCCATCGGCCGTACCTGGCAGATGTCCACGATCCAGCTGGACTTCAACCTGCCGGAGCGCTTCGAGCTGGAGTACACCTCGCCCGACGGCTCCAAGCAGCGTCCGGTCATGATCCACCGCGCGCTGTTCGGTTCCATCGAGCGGTTCTTCGCGGTGCTCCTGGAGCACTACGCGGGCGCCTTCCCGGCGTGGCTGGCCCCGGTCCAGGCGCTCGGCATCCCGATCGGCGACGCGCACGTCGAGTACCTGGAGAAGTTCGCGGCCGCGGCCAAGAAGCAGGGCCTGCGCGTCGAGGTCGACTCCTCGTCCGACCGCATGCAGAAGAAGATCCGCAACGCCCAGAAGCAGAAGGTGCCCTTCATGGTCATCGCGGGCGACGAGGACATGGCGGGCGGCTCGGTCTCCTTCCGCTACCGCGACGGCTCGCAGGAGAACGGCATCCCGTTCGACGAGGCCATCGCGAAGATCGCGAAGGTCGTGGAGGAGCGGGCGCAGGTCTGATGCCCGTACGGCGGGGCCCTCGGGGAGTTCAGCTTCCCGGGGGCCTTTCGTCGTCCTCCCGCGAGAACACCTGGAGCAGCCAGGAGGCGAAGGTGCCGGTCACCGCGGCGAGCAGGGCCATCCCGATCATCATCACGCCGACCGCGATCAGACGCCCCAGTGGGGTGACCGGGGTGACGTCGCCGTAGCCGACGGTGGTCAGGGTGGCGCAGGCCCACCAGACGGCGTCGCCGAAGGTGGGCATGGTGGTGCCGGGGGCGTCGCGCTCCTGCTGGTACACGGCGAGGGCACCGGCGAAGCCCAGCAGCAGGGTCGAGAGACCGGAGTACGCGATCACGCGCGCGTGCAGGGCGAGTCGGGGTTCGCCGCGGCGGCGCAGGACGGCCTCGTACACCTTCACGACCCTGAGCGGCCGCAGCAGTGGCAGGAGCAGGACCACGGTGTCCAGCACGTGCTTCCGTACGAAGTGCAGCCGCTGCCCGCTGAGACGCCAGCGCACCGCGTAGTCGACGGCGAACAGTGCCCAGGCGGCCAGCGTCACCGCCAGGCAGAGGTCGAGTGCGGCTTCCGGGAGACCGCGGGCCAGGACCCGGAGCGCGTAGCCGGCGAGGAAGACCAGGGAGGCGACGGCGAGGGGGATCTCGGCGTGCTGCTCCCAGCGGGCCTGGCGGTGGGCGGCCTCGGGGCTGCGGTGGGTTCCGGAGGTGTTCGTGGTGTGGGTGCGGCGGTGGGTGGGGCCGGCGCGGGGCGGACGGCCCGGTGTGTCGTGGGTCTCGTCATCCGGGGTGCTGTGGATGTCGGCTTCGTGGGTGTCGCGGGCCTCGTCGCCTGCTGGGCCGTGGCCTTCTCGCTTGCCGGGGGCGTGGGGTTCGGGAGCGTTGTGGTCGGAGGGCTGCCGCGGGTGTGTGTCCGAGCCCTGAGGTTGGTGCGCGTCTGTGCCGTCGGGTTCGTGCCCGTCGTTGCCGTCGCTCTCAGGAGCGTGGTTGCCGGAGGACTGCCGCGGGTCGTTGCGCTGAGGCTCGTGCGCGTCCGAGTCCTGAGCCTGGTGCGCGTCGGTGTCCTGAGGCTGGCGCGCGCCTGTGCCGTCGGGTTCGTGCCGGTTGCGGCTGGGGCGGGTGCGGTTGTCTTCGGCTCCCTGCCCGTCGCTGTCCGGGCGCGCGTCAGTGTGGTCGGTTCCCTGTTCGTTGCCACCGCGGCGGGTGCGGTTGTCTTCGGCTCCCTGCCGGTTGCCGCCGGGGCGCGCGTCGGTGTCGTCGGTCCCCCGTTCGTTGCCGGAGGGGCGGGTGCGGTTGTCGTCGGCTCCCTGCCGGTTGCCGCCGGGGCGATCGTCGGTGTCGTCGGTTCCCTGTTCGTTGCCACCGGGGCGCGTGCGGCTGTCGTCGGCTCGCTGGCCGTCGCTGTCCGGGCGCGTGCCGCTGTCGTCGGCTCCCTGCCTGTCGCCGCCGGGGCGTGTGCCGCTGTCGTCGTCCACCCGCCCAGCTTGGCCCGGGCTGCTTTTCCCACAACCCCGCCGACACGGCGCGAACGGGCGAAGTCATATGCTGCTTTGCATGACGAGTGAGCCGGAGCAGCAGTTGGGAGTGGGGACGCAGGACGCGTTCCAGCGTCTGTGGACACCCCACCGGATGGCCTACATCCAGGGCGAGAACAAGCCGACCGGCCCGGGTGCCGACGACGGCTGCCCCTTCTGCTCGATTCCGGCCAAGTCCGACGAGGACGGTCTGGTCGTCCGGCGTGGCCGGCTGGTGTACGCGGTGCTCAACCTCTACCCCTACACCGGCGGCCATCTCATGGTCGTGCCCTACCGTCATGTGGCCGACTACACCGACCTCACCGAGCCGGAGACCGCTGAGCTGGCAGCGCTGACCAAGCAGGCGATGACGGCCCTGCGGGCGGCCTCCGGGGCGCACGGCTTCAACATCGGCATGAACCAGGGGACGGTCGCCGGCGCCGGTATCGCCGCCCACCTCCATCAGCACATCGTCCCGCGCTGGGGCGGCGACACGAACTTCATGCCGGTCGTCGGCCACACGAAGGTGCTGCCGCAGCTCCTTGGCGACACCCGCAAGATGCTGGCGGAGGCCTGGCCGAGCGAGTGAGGCAGGGGGCCGGCCATTCCGGCCCCCACCCCTACGCGTCACCCCTACGCGTCGTAGACGTCCGCCTTCCGGGGCGACACCTCCTGCACCTGCGTGCTCAGGAAGCCCGCCCGCGTGCCGAACTTCTCGGTGTCCACGCCGTTCTCCCGGAGGACCCGGATCGCCGCCGAGTGCACGACCCTCAGTACCGGGGTCGCGGCGCGCAGCGCGTCGTCGGCCATGAAGCGGTGCCGCCACGGCTTGTCCGCCCAGGCGTGCCGCAGACCGAACGGCTCGGGCAGGGCGAGCGAGCCGCCGAGCCAGTTCAGCAGCGGCGGATACCGGGTCAGGGGCGCCCGCGCGGTGAGGCGGACCACCTCGTCCGTGTCGACCAGCGGAAGTTTGATCTTCTTGGTCTCCCAGAACTTGACCTGCTTGGCGACTTCCTTCTCCTTGGCCGCCGGCTTCGAGGTGAACAGGCCGTGCACCGGCCCCAGTGCGTGCCCGGTGACCTCGATGCGCAGCGTCTCGTGCAGCACGGTCACCGTGATCAGCATGGTGAGGACCAGCTGCCCCTCCCAGAGGGTCCACTGGACGCCCAGGTAGTGCCGGTCGCCGCCGCCGAACTGCTGCTTGTTGCAGATGTCCTGTATCGCGTGGGTCTTGACCTGGTACGCGTCCACGTCCGTGCCTCCGGGCCGGGACACCTCCTTCGAGCCCTCCGCGATCGGGGTGACGACCCAGTGGCGTACGGACGGCTTCGGGAAGCCGCCTGTGTTGATCGTGTTGCGTTCCAGCATGCGGAGTTGGTCGTGGATGGAACGGATGACGTCCCAGCTGCGGAAGGGGTGGATCTCCCGGGTGGGGTCGGCGGACACCAGGTCCTCCGCGAGCTGCCAGCTGCCCCACCGGGTGCCCATGCCGAGTATGCCCTTGGGACCGGCGTAGAAGACCGAGTTGGACTGCTGCTCGGCGCTGAGCGTGGCCAAGGACTGGCGCAGTTGCTCGGCCGCTGTCTCGCCGGGGTTGCTCGGCACCGCCTCGGGCACCTTGGCGCCCACGCTGCTGCCGGCCAGCAGACTGGCCCAGCGGTCCCGCAGATCCCTGGCGGTGCGCTCGCAGATCTGCTTGGCCCAGAACCAGCCGACCACGGGCAGGACGACGCACGCGCGTGCGTACAGACCCCAGAATCCGCTGAACGGCATCTTGAGGAGGAAGAGCACGGCGAGGGCGCCCATCGCGACGAGCAGCGCGGTGGCGAGCGCGCCCGCCTGCTTGTTGTCCTCACGCTTGGCGATGTTGGTGCGCAGCGTGAAGACCAGCAGCCAGACGAGGAGCCCCGGCAGGAAGAGCACCCCGCACAGCACCATCACGGCGGTCAGCCAGTTGTCCCGGTCCCGGCGGATGTTGTTCGCAGCGAGACAGTGCTCGACCACGACCTGCGGCTCGGCTCCGAAGGACTGGATGAGCGGCTTGCGGCCCGCGCCGAGCATGCGGGTGACCACGGCCGTGGAGAACGCCTCGCCCAGGTTGGGGCGGAAGATCTTCGCCCACTTGCGGCCGCCCTTGACGGCCGACTCGTGCCACTCGTTGTTGGCCTTGAGGATCTCCTCCACCGGACTGTCCCGATAGGCCGCCGAGGCCAGGGCGAACGTCGCCGTCTGCGCCTCGTCGCCCGTGCGCGGCACCTGCGGACCGAAGATGTCCGCGTAACCGCCGTCAACGGTCATTCCCGCCCCCGATCGCCGCCGGACTCACCCACTGCGGCCTTCCCGACTTCCGTGCTTCGCACACCTGTTGATCAGGTCATCAGCGTATCGGTACGCGCTGACAATAATCGGCGGACGGCCGAAGCCGCCCGCCGATTCGGAGGGGAGCGTTCCACAAACGTCACCCGAGGGGCTCCGGACGTCACTTGTGCGGTGTCCGGACCCAACTACGAGGCGGCACGCGCCTCTTCACGGATCCTCTCGGCGATCTGCGGCGGCATGGGCTCGTGGCGGGCATAGGAGCGGCTGAAGCGCGCGGTGCCGTGCGACAGGGACCTGAGGTCCACCGCGTACCGCCCGATCTCGATCTCGGGCACCTCGGCCTTGATGAGCGTGCGACCGCCGTTGGTCTGCTCGGTGCCGAGCACCCGGCCGCGCCGCCCGGACAGGTCGCTCATCACGGCGCCCACGTAGTCGTCGCCGACCAGCACGGACACCTCGGAGACCGGCTCCAGCAGATGGATCCTCGCCTCCGCCGCCGCCTCCCTGAGTGCCAGTGCCCCGGCCGTCTGGAACGCGGCGTCCGAGGAGTCCACGGAGTGCGCCTTGCCGTCCAGCAGCGTCACGCGGACGTCGATGAGCTGGTGGCCGGTGGCCACTCCCTTGGCCGCCTGCGCCCGTACGCCCTTCTCGACGGACGGGATGAACTGCCGCGGCACGGCACCGCCGACGACCTTGTCCACGAACTCGATGCCCGAGCCGCCGGGCAGCGGCTCCACCTCGATCTCGCAGATGGCGTACTGCCCGTGGCCGCCGGACTGCTTCACATGCCGCCCGCGCCCGGCCGACTTGTCCGCGAACGTCTCCCGCAGGGACACCCGGTGCGGTACGACGTCCACCTGCACGCCGTAGCGGCTGCGCAGCCGTTCGAGCGCCACGTCGGCGTGCGCCTCGCCCAGGCACCACAGGACGACCTGGTGGGTGTCCTGGTTCTGTTCGAGCCGCATGGTCGGATCCTCGGCGACCAGTCGGGCGAGGCCCTGCGAGAGCTTGTCCTCGTCCGCCTTGCTGTGCGCCTGGATGGCGAGCGGCAACAGCGGGTCCGGCATCTCCCACGGCTCCATGAGCAGCGGGTCGTCCTTGGCCGAGAGGGTGTCGCCGGTCTCCGCGCGGCTGAGTTTGGCCACGCACGCGAGGTCGCCCGCGATGCAGTGCGAGAGCTGGCGCTGCTGCTTGCCGAAGGGGGCGGACAGGGCACCGATGCGCTCGTCGACGTCGTGGTCCTCGTGCCCGCGGTCGGCGAGCCCGTGCCCGGAGACATGGACCGTCTCGTCGGGGCGCAAGGTGCCCGAGAAGACCCGCACCAGCGAGATCCGGCCGACATAGGGATCGGACGCCGTCTTCACGACCTCCGCGACCAGCGGCCCCTCGGTGTCGCACGCCTTGATCTCGCGCGGCTTGCCGTCGATGGTCGTGACGCCCGGCGTGGGGTGCTCGAACGGTGTCGGGAACCCGCCTGTGATCAGCTCCATCAGCTCGACCGTGCCGAGCCCCTGCCGGGCACCGTCGGCCGCGGGGGCGGCCGCCAGGACCGGATGGAACACCCCGCGCGCGACGGCCCGCTCCAGGTCCTCCACGAGCGTCTTGAAGTCGATCTCCTCGCCGCCCAGATAGCGGTCCATGAGGGTCTCGTCCTCGCTCTCCGAGATGATCCCCTCGATCAGCCGGTTGCGGGCCTCCTCGATCCCCGGCAGCAGGTCCTCGCCCGGCTCGGACTCCTTGCGCTCCCCGGACGAGTAGTCGAACAGCTTCTGCGACAGCAGTCCGGTCAGGCCGGTCACGGGCGCGTGCCCGTCGGGCCCCTGCGGCCCGCGCAGCGGCAGATAGAGCGGGAGCACGGCGTCGGGGTCGTCGCCGCCGAAGGTCTCCGCGCAGATCCGCGTCATCTCCTCGAAGTCCGCCCGCGCGGCCTCCAGATGCGTGATCACAATCGCGCGGGGCATCCCGACGGCCGCGCACTCCTCCCACACCATCCGCGTGGAGCCGTCCACCCCGTCCGAGGCCGAGACGACGAAAAGGGCCGCGTCAGCCGCTCGCAGACCGGCCCTGAGTTCTCCGACGAAGTCGGCGTATCCGGGGGTGTCCAGAAGGTTGATCTTGTACCCGTCCCATTCGACGGGCACCAGGGAGAGCTGTACCGAGCGTTGCTGCCGGTGCTCGATCTCGTCGTAGTCCGAGACGGTGCCGCCGTCCTCCACGCGGCCCGCCCGGTTCACTGCCCCCGCGGTGAGTGCGAGAGCTTCCACCAATGTCGTCTTGCCCGATCCGGAGTGGCCGACCAGCACCACATTCCGTACGGACGCGGGGTGGTCGGCCGCTGTTGCCCTGCCGGCGGCTCCGGGGTGTGCGTTCGCCTTGTCGCCCATGGCCTTGCCTCCCGTGCACGGTGAGGTCTCTGTGGGCGCGGACATGCGGACCCGCGTGCGGTGCGGCTCCGGTGACGCCCGCGGTCCTTCGAGCTTTCCACTCTCGTCACGGTGCGTCCATACGACGGACGCGATCGCGCCGTGACCTGGACGCGTCGAGCCCGTGACACGGGGTCCGGGTGCCCGGCCGTCGCCCACGCGCGCGCGTGGCTACGATGGGCCAGCCGGTGGCCAGCAGGGGCCGCGCGGCCACACCGACCCTCGGGAAGGCCATGCTGAACAAGTACGCGCGTGCTTTCTTCACGCGTGTTCTCACGCCGTTCGCCTCGTTCCTGATCAGAAGGGGCGTCAGCCCCGACACGGTCACCCTCCTCGGCACTGCCGGAGTGGTCGCGGGCGCGCTGGTCTTCTATCCCATGGGCGAGTTCTTCTGGGGCACGGTCGTGATCACGCTGTTCGTGTTCTCCGACCTCGTCGACGGCAACATGGCCCGTCAGCTCGGCCGCTCCAGCCGCTGGGGGGCCTTCCTGGACTCCACGCTCGACCGGGTCGCGGACGGCGCGATCTTCGGCGGCTTCGCCCTCTGGTACGCGGGCGGGGGCGACGACATCGCCCTGTGCGCGGTCTCCATCTTCTGCCTGGCCAGCGGTCAGGTGGTGTCGTACACGAAGGCCCGTGGCGAGTCGATCGGGCTGCCGGTCGCCGTCAACGGCCTCGTCGAGCGCGCCGAGCGGCTGGTGATCGCCCTGACCCTGGCGGGCCTCGCGGGCCTGCACAAGTTCGGCGTGCCGGGCATCCAGTACCTGCTGCCGATCGCCCTGTGGGTCGTGGCCGTCGGCAGCCTGATCACGCTGATCCAGCGGGTCGTCACGGTCCGCCGGGAGTCCGCTGAGGCCGAGCAGGCCGCGGAGGCCGTGCAGGCTGCGGACGAGCCCTCCGCGGACGAGCCCTCCGCCACCGGTCCGGCGGCCGGGGAGTCCCGGGAGCAGGGGAGCGAGGCCGCGAAGTGAGCGCCCAGGACCGGCTGACGGACTCGCTGTACGGCCTCGGCTGGGGCGTGGTGAAGAAGCTCCCCGAGCCGGTCGCGGTGCGCCTCGGCCGGAGCATCGCCGACCTGGCCTGGAAGCAGCGCGGCAAGGGTGTGCTGCGGCTGGAGAGCAACTACGCGCGCGTGGTGCCCGACGCGAGCCCCGAGCGCCTCGCCGAGCTCTCGCGCGCGGGCATGCGGTCGTATCTGCGCTACTGGATGGAGTCCTTCCGGCTGCCCGCCTGGAGCAAGGACCGCATCAAGGCCGGCTTCGACCCCAAGGGCCTCCACCACCTCACCGACGGACTCGCCGCAGGCAAGGGCGTCATCCTCGCGCTGCCGCACATGGCCAACTGGGATCTCGCCGGCGCCTGGGTCACCACCAAGCTGGAGACGCCGTTCACCACGGTCGCCGAACGGCTCAAGCCGGAGACTCTGTACGACCGTTTCGTCGCCTATCGCGAGGGCCTGGGCATGGAGGTGCTCCCGCACAGCGGCGGCAGCGCCTTCGGCACGCTGGCCCGACGGCTGCGGGACGGCGGTCTGGTCTGCCTGGTCGCCGAGCGCGACCTGTCCTCCTCCGGGGTCGAGGTGCGGTTCTTCGGCGAGGCGACCCGCATCCCCGCGGGCCCGGCCCTGCTGGCCCAGCAGACAGGCGCGCTGCTGCTGCCGGTGACACTCTGGTACGACGACTCGCCCGTCATGCGGGGAAGGGTGCATCCCCCGGTCGGGGTGCCCGAGACAGGTACGCGGGCCGAAAAGACGTCTGTCATGGCACAGGCGCTGGCCGATGCCTTCGCCACAGGGATCGCCGACCATCCGGAGGACTGGCACATGCTGCAGCGTTTGTGGCTGAAGGACCTCGAACCACGAGCCTCGGACGGGGCCCGCCCGTGAGAATCGGCATCGTCTGCCCGTACTCCTGGGACGTGCCGGGTGGCGTCCAGTTCCACATCCGCGATCTCGCCGAGTACTTCATCCGTCTCGGCCACGAGGTGTCCGTCCTCGCCCCGGCCGACGACGACACCCCGCTGCCGCCGTACGTCGTCTCGGCCGGCCGCGCGGTCCCGGTGCCGTACAACGGCTCGGTGGCGCGGCTGAGCTTCGGCTTCCTGTCGGCGGCCCGGGTCCGGCGCTGGCTGCACGACGGCGAGTTCGACGTGGTCCACATCCACGAGCCGTCCTCGCCGTCGCTCGGCCTGCTGACCTGCTGGGCCGCGCAGGGCCCGATCGTCGCCACCTTCCACACCTCGAACCCGCGCTCCCGCGTCATGCTCGCCGCGTACTCGATCCTCCAGGCCGCCCTGGAGAAGATCAGTGCCCGGATCGCGGTGAGCGAGTACGCCCGCCGCACACTCGTCGAGCACCTCGGCGGCGACGCGGTGGTGATCCCGAACGGCGTGGACGTCGACTTCTTCGCCAAGGCCGAGCCCAAGCCCGAGTGGCAGGGCGACACGATCGGCTTCATGGGCCGCATCGACGAGCCCCGCAAGGGCCTGCCGGTGCTGATGAAGGCCCTGCCGAAGATCCTCGCCGAGCGTCCGCAGACCCGGCTGCTGGTCGCCGGGCGCGGCGACGAGGAGGAGGCGGTGGACTCGCTTCCCGAGGAGTTGCGCGCGCGCGTGGAGTTCCTCGGCATGGTCAGCGACCGGGACAAGGCCCGTTTCCTGCGCAGCGTCGACCTGTACGTCGCCCCCAACACCGGCGGCGAGAGCTTCGGGATCATCCTGGTCGAGGCCATGTCCGCGGGCGCCCCGGTGCTCGCCTCCGACCTCGACGCCTTCGCCCAGGTCCTCGACCACGGCGCGGCGGGCGAGCTCTTCGCCAACGAGGACGCGGACGCGCTGGCCGATGCGGCGGTACGGCTGCTCGGCGACCCGGCGAGACTGGCCGAACTCCGCGAGCGCGGCAGCGCACACGTCCGCCGCTTCGACTGGTCGACCGTCGGGGCGGACATCCTGTCGGTCTACGAAACGGTGACGTCGGGCACGGCAGCGGTGGCGGCGACGGACGACGACCGGGGGCCGGGCTTGCGGGCGCGCCTGGGCCTGGCCCGGGACTGAGCCACCGGGCGGATGACGGGGCGGCGTCACGGGGTGGGTGGGGCTGGGTTGCGCGGCGGGGGACGATCGTCGTGCGGACGATTGCGCGCCCTCGCGGGGGCGAAGCGTGGGCGCCACCACGCCCGACAGGGAACTGGCTGGACCTGCTCCGCGCTCGGATGCCCGGGCAGGGGCTGCCACCTGTCTGGGACTCGCTCGGGCCTGATCGCCGCGCCGACGGCTGGGCGGCGTCGCGGCGCTGCGGGGTGGCTGGGGCTGGAGCCGCTGAGCGAGTCATGGGCGCCTGCACGGCCGACAGGGTCTGGTTGTCTCGTCCCGCGCCCGGTCACCCGGTGAGGCCGCCGATTCGGCCGGGACTCCTCACCGACCGGGCGACCGCGCCGACGACTGGGCGGCCCCGAGGGACGGGCGGCCGCCCGACACGGCACCGGCCGACCCGCCCGCGCTCGGACGCCGGCGCTCAGGCGCCCGGGAAGGACTGCCGACGCGGACCTCCCGGTTCGCCGGTGGCAGCCTCGTGGCGGTCGGACACCCCCCGGCAGGTCCTCGTCCCACCCGCAGACGTCCACCCCGTGCCTGGCACACCCGGCCCCCACCCGCCCCGATAGCCTTGCTGCCCGTGACTGCCACCCTCATCTGGATCCTCGTCGCGCTCGTCGCGATCGGCCTTTATCTGAGCTGGACCGCGGGCCGTCTCGACCGGCTGCACGCCAGGATCGACGCCACGCGCGCGGGCCTGGACGCGCAGTTGCTCCGGCGGGCCTCCGTCGCCCAGGAGTTGGCCACCTCGGGCGTGCTCGACCCGGCCGCGTCGATCGTCCTGTACGAGGCCGCGCACGCCGCCCGGCAGGCCGAGGAGGAGCAGCGGGAGGTGGCAGAGAGCGAGCTGAGCCAGGCACTGCGGGCCGTGTTCGCGGAGCCGGCCCAGGTGGAGGCCGTTCACGAGGTGCCCGGGGGAGAGTCGGCCGCCCACGAGCTCACCGAGGCGGTACGCCGGGTCCCGATGGCCCGTCGCTTCCACAACGACGCCGTCGGCGCCGCCCGCCGGCTCCGCCAGCACCGCAAGGTCCGCTGGTTCCGCCTGGCCGGGCACGCCCCCTTCCCGATGGCCTTCGAGATGGACGACGAGCCGCCCGCGGCCCTGGTGGACCGGGCAGCGTAGACCGGCACCGGGGGCCGACCTGACCGCCCGCCGCAGCGCGGCACCCCGGCGCGGTACCCCGGCGCGGCAAAACGATCCACCGGCTCTCCATTGGCCCTTGCTGTGGACTGGTCCGGTGACGTTTCCTCGGTGCTGCAGCAGTCCCTTTCACTTCAGCGAGGTCAACCCGTGTCCAGCACCGAGAACCAGGCTCCCGAGACCGGCACCGCGCGCGTGAAGCGCGGCATGGCGGAGCAGCTCAAGGGCGGCGTGATCATGGACGTCGTCACGCCGGAGCAGGCGAAGATCGCGGAGGACGCGGGCGCCGTAGCCGTCATGGCCCTGGAGCGGGTCCCGGCCGACATCCGCAAGGACGGCGGCGTGGCCCGTATGTCCGACCCGGACATGATCGAGGGCATCATCGAGGCCGTCTCGATCCCGGTCATGGCCAAGTCCCGCATCGGCCACTTCGTCGAGGCCCAGGTCCTGCAGTCGCTCGGCGTCGACTACATCGACGAGTCCGAGGTCCTCACCCCGGCCGACGAGGTCAACCACTCCGACAAGTGGGCCTTCACCACCCCCTTCGTCTGCGGTGCCACCAACCTGGGCGAGGCCCTGCGCCGCATCGCCGAGGGCGCGGCCATGATCCGCTCCAAGGGTGAGGCCGGCACCGGCAACGTCGTCGAGGCCGTCCGCCACCTGCGCCAGATCAAGAACGAGATCGCCCGCCTGCGCGGCTACGACAACAACGAGCTGTACGCCGCCGCCAAGGAGCTGCGCGCCCCGTACGAGCTCGTCAGGGAGGTCGCCGAGCTCGGCAAGCTTCCCGTGGTGCTGTTCTCCGCCGGTGGTGTCGCGACCCCGGCCGACGCCGCTCTGATGCGCCAGCTCGGTGCGGAGGGCGTCTTCGTCGGCTCCGGCATCTTCAAGTCCGGCGACCCGGCCAAGCGCGCCGCCGCCATCGTGAAGGCCACCACCTTCTACGACGACCCGAAGATCATCGCGGACGCGTCCCGCAACCTCGGCGAGGCCATGGTCGGCATCAACTGCGACACCCTCCCCGAGACCGAGCGCTACGCCAACCGCGGCTGGTAACCACTCATGAGCACTCCTGTCATAGGCGTCCTGGCCCTGCAGGGCGACGTCCGGGAGCACCTCGTGGCCCTGGCCGCGGCCGACGCCGTGGCCAGGCCGGTACGGCGCCCCGACGAACTCGCCGAGGTGGACGGCCTCGTCCTCCCCGGCGGCGAGTCCACCACGATCTCCAAGCTGGCGGTCCTGTTCGGCGTGATGGAGCCGCTCCGGGCGCGTGTGCGGGACGGCATGCCCGTCTACGGCACCTGCGCGGGGCTGATCATGCTGGCCGACAAGATCCTCGACCCGCGCTCGGGCCAGGAGACGATCGGCGGCATCGACATGATCGTGCGCCGCAACGCCTTCGGACGTCAGAACGAGTCCTTCGAGGCCGCGGTCGATGTCAAGGGCGTTCCGGGCGAGCCTGTGGAGGGCGTCTTCATCCGCGCCCCCTGGGTGGAGTCCGTCGGCGCCCAGGCCGAGGTGCTCGCCGAGCACGACGGTCACATCGTCGCGGTCCGTCAGGGCAACGCGCTCGCCACGTCGTTCCACCCGGAACTGACCGGCGACCACCGCGTGCACTCTCTCTTTGTCGACATGGTGCGCGCGTACCGGACGCGGGAGTCCTTGTAGGATCTCAGGCGTTGGTTGCAGAGATGGGTTACGCGAAGGAGACAGGCAGATGTCCGGCCACTCTAAATGGGCCACGACGAAGCACAAGAAGGCCGTGATCGACGCCAAGCGCGGCAAGCTCTTCGCGAAGCTGATCAAGAACATCGAGGTCGCGGCGCGCATGGGCGGCGTGGACCTGGACGGCAACCCGACGCTGTACGACGCCGTGCAGAAGGCGAAGAAGTCGTCTGTTCCCAACAAGAACATCGACTCCGCCATCAAGCGTGGCGGCGGCCTCGAGGCCGGCGGCGCCGACTACGAGACGATCATGTACGAGGGCTACGGCCCGAACGGCGTCGCGGTGCTCATCGAGTGCCTCACCGACAACCGCAACCGCGCCGCCTCCGACGTGCGGGTCGCCATGACCCGCAACGGCGGCAACATGGCCGACCCCGGCTCGGTGTCGTACCTCTTCAACCGCAAGGGCGTCGTCATCGTCCCCAAGGGCGAGCTCACCGAGGACGACGTGCTCGGTGCCGTCCTGGACGCGGGCGCCGAGGAGGTCAACGACCTGGGCGAGTCCTTCGAGATCCTCAGCGAGGCCACCGACCTGGTCGCGGTCCGCACCGCCCTCCAGGAAGCCGGGATCGACTACGACTCCGCCGACGCCAACTTCGTCCCGACCATGCAGGTCGAGCTGGACGAGGAGGGCGCCAGGAAGATCTTCAGGCTGATCGACGCCCTGGAGGACAGCGACGACGTCCAGAACGTCTTCGCCAACTTCGACGTCAGCGACGAGGTCATGGAGAAGGTCGACGCGTAGCGCTGCGAACTGAGCGGATCCGGCGGGCCGGTGGGACACACCCCACCGGCCCGCCGCCGTTGTCGGTGGCAGCAGATAGCCTGCACAAACAGGAGATCGAGAGGGAGGGGCACGGTGCGCGTACTCGGGGTGGACCCCGGACTCACACGCTGCGGTGTGGGCGTCGTCGAGGGGGTGGCGGGCCGACCCCTGACCATGCTCGGCGTCGGAGTCGTGCGCACGCCCTCGGACGCCGAGTTGGGACAGCGGCTCGTCGCCGTCGAGCAGGGCATCGAGCAGTGGCTGGACCAGCACCGGCCCGAATTCGTCGCCGTGGAGCGGGTGTTCAGCCAGCACAACGTCCGTACGGTGATGGGCACCGCCCAGGCCAGCGCCGTCGCCATGCTGTGCGCCGCCCGCCGCGGCATCCCCGTCGCCCTGCACACCCCGAGCGAGGTCAAGGCCGCCGTCACCGGCAGCGGCCGCGCCGACAAGGCGCAGGTCGGCGCCATGGTCACCCGCCTGCTGCGGCTGGACGCACCCCCGAAACCGGCCGACGCCGCCGACGCTCTCGCACTCGCCATCTGCCACATCTGGCGCGCGCCCGCCCAGAACCGACTCCAGCAGGCCGTCGCCCTGCACACAGCCACAGCACGGAAAGGCCGTACGGCATGATCGCCTTCGTGAGCGGCACCATCGCCGCACTCGCTCCCGACACCGCGGTGGTCGAGGTCGGCGGTGTCGGCATGGCGGTGCAGTGCACGCCGAACACGCTGTCGACCCTTCGCCTCGGTCAGCCGGCCAAGCTCGCCACCTCCCTGGTCGTACGCGAGGACTCCCTCACCCTCTACGGTTTCGTCGACGACGACGAGCGCCAGATCTTCGAACTGCTCCAGACCGCCAGCGGAGTCGGCCCGCGCCTCGCCCAGGCCATGCTGGCCGTGCACGCCCCGGACGCGTTGCGCCGAGCGGTGGCCACAGGTGACGAGAAAGCGCTCATCGCGGTGCCCGGCATCGGCAAGAAGGGCGCTCAGAAGCTGCTCCTGGAGCTCAAGGACCGGCTGGGCGAGCCGATCGGTGCCCCCGCGATCGGCGCTCCCGTCACCCAGGGCTGGCGCGACCAGCTGCACGCCGCCCTGATCGGCCTCGGGTACGCCACGCGCGAGGCCGACGAGGCCGTCACCGCCGTGACCCCGCAGGCAGAGGCGTCCGAGGGCACGCCTCAGGTCGGCCAGCTGCTGAAGGCCGCCCTGCAGACCTTGAACCGCGCCCGCTAGGAGAACGTCAGTGAACTGGGACGACACCACCGACGAGACCGCCGCCGAGCGGCTCGTCGGTGCGTCCGCCGACCGTGAGGACCAGGCCGTCGAGGCCGCCCTGCGCCCCAAGGACCTGGACGAGTTCATCGGCCAGGAGAAGGTCCGCGAACAGCTCGACCTGGTCCTGCGGGCCGCCCGCGCGCGAGGCGCCACCGCCGACCATGTGCTGCTCTCCGGTGCCCCCGGCCTCGGCAAGACCACCCTCTCGATGATCATCGCGGCCGAGATGGGCGCTCCCATCCGCATCACCTCAGGCCCCGCCATCCAGCACGCCGGCGACCTCGCCGCGATCCTCTCCTCCCTCCAGGAGGGCGAGGTCCTCTTCCTCGACGAGATCCACCGCATGTCGCGGCCCGCCGAGGAGATGCTGTACATGGCGATGGAGGACTTCCGCGTCGACGTCATCGTCGGCAAGGGCCCCGGCGCCACCGCCATCCCGCTGGAGCTGCCCCCGTTCACCCTGGTCGGCGCCACCACGCGCGCCGGCCTGCTGCCGCCCCCGCTGCGCGACCGCTTCGGCTTCACCGCCCACATGGAGTTCTACGAGCCCGCCGAGCTGGAGCGTGTCATCCACCGCTCGGCCCACCTGCTCGACGTCGAGATCGGCTCCGAAGGCGCCGCCGAGATCGCGGGCCGCTCCCGCGGCACGCCCCGTATCGCCAACCGTCTGCTGCGCCGGGTCCGGGACTACGCCCAGGTCAAGGCCGACGGGATCATCACCCGCGACATCGCCGCGGCCGCGCTCAAGGTCTACGAGGTCGACGCCCGCGGCCTCGACCGGCTCGACCGCGGAGTCCTGGAGGCCCTGCTCAAGCTCTTCGGCGGCGGCCCGGTCGGCCTGTCCACGCTCGCGGTCGCGGTGGGGGAGGAGCGCGAGACCGTCGAAGAAGTGGCCGAGCCCTTCCTCGTACGGGAGGGCCTGCTCGCCCGCACTCCGCGCGGACGGGTCGCCACACCCGCCGCATGGGCACATCTCGGCCTCACCCCGCCCCGCTCGGCGTCCACAGGAAACGGACAACAGGACCTGTTCGGGACGTGATGCCTTTGTGACGGCGAAGCATTGGCCGGGTCCGGAACCCAGGTGCGATGCTGAGCGTTGTTCCCTGCGCGCGGACTCGCTTAGACTCCGCCGATGCCGCCTTTGTCGGCGGCAGATATACCCCCAACCATCAGGCCGCTCACTTCGCGGTCGCGTGAAGGAAGTACCGACCCGTGAGTCTCGTGACCCTCCTCCCGTTCATCGTGCTCATCGGGGCCATGTTCCTGATGACCCGCTCGGCCAAGAAGAAGCAGCAGCAGGCCGCGAGCATGCGGAACGACATGCAGCCCGGCAGCGGCGTCCGCACCATCGGGGGCATGTACGCCACGGTCAAGGAGGTCAACGAGGACACGGTCCTCCTCGACGCCGGTCCCGGCGTCGATCTTCTCTTCGCGAAGAACGCCATCGGTGCCGTCCTGACCGACGACGAGTACAACCGCATCGTGCACGGCATCGAGCACGACCTGAAGTCCGACTCCGACGTCGTCCCGGACGACGCCTCCTCCCTCACCGAGACCGACGAGTCCGCCGACGAAGCTGCCGCCGCCTCCGACGAGAAGTCCGTCGACCTCGGTAAGAAGGACACGGCCGGGGAGCCCGCCGACGACGCGCCCGCCAAGGCCGACGCGGGGACCGAGGCCGCCGAGGCGAAGTCGGACGACGAGCCGAAGAAGACCGACGGCGACTCCGACGCGAAGTAGTCGCACTCCGGGGCGCGCGGAACAGCTCCGCGCGCCCCGGACCTGCGCGGCTCGCACGGGATCCCGACACCAGTCATGGCCGCCCGCCCGCCGATCCGGCGCGAGAGCGGCCCGAGAGGGAGTACGAGAAGGTGGCAGCACCCAAAAGGGGCCGGAGCTCGAGTGCCCAGAGCAAGCCAGGGCGCACGCTGGCCCTGATCCTGATCGCCATCGTGGCGCTCACCGGTGGAATGTTCCTCTCCGGACACACCACCCCGCGTCTCGGCATCGACCTTGCCGGAGGCACCAGCATCACGCTGGAGGCCAAGGCCGAGCAGGGGTCCGCGATCAACAAGGCCAACATGAACACCGCGGTCGACATCATGAACCGCCGTGTCAACGGCCTGGGCGTCTCCGAGGCGGAGGTGCAGACCCAGGGTGATCGCAACATCATCGTGAACATCCCCAAGGGCACCAACTCCAAGGAGGCCCGCGACCAGGTCGGCACCACCGCGAAGCTGTACTTCCGTCCGGTCCTCGCGCAGGATGCCACCGGCCCCGCCGCGGCCACCTCGCCGAGCCCGTCCGCCAGCGGCTCCTCGAATGCCTCGCCGAGCCCCTCCGCGAGCAAGTCCGGCACCGGCGAGAAGGCGACCTCGTCGTCCTCCCCGTCGGCCTCCGCCACCTCGCAGGGCCGCGCCGTCACCGACGCGCTGAAGGCCGACGCCACCCCGTCGGCGTCCGCCGGCGCGTCGAGTTCCGCGTCCCCGTCGGCCCCCGCGAGCACCGCTCCGTCCGCCGCCCAGGCCAAGCTCCAGGCCCAGTACACCGCCCTGGACTGCTCGAAGAAGGCGCAGCGCACCAAGGCGGGCGAGGGCGCCAAGCCGGGCGACACCACCGTGGGCTGCGGCGAGTACTCCGGCGTCTGGTACAAGTACCTGCTCGGCCCGGCCGCCGTCGCCGGCACCGAGGTCAAGAAGGCCCAGGCGGTCTTCGACACCCAGAACGCCGCCGGCTGGCAGGTCACCATGACCTTCAACAGCAAGGGCGCCAAGAAGTTCGCGGACATCACGGGCCAGCTCGCGAAGAACACCCAGCCGCAGAACGAGTTCGGCATCGTCCTCGACGGCCAGGTCGTCTCCAGCCCCACCGTGAGCTCCTCGATCACCGGCGGCAGCGCCCAGATCTCCGGCAGCTTCACACAGGACGAGGCCCAGAACCTCGCCAACATGCTGTCGTACGGCGCCCTCCCGCTCTCCTTCAAGGAGCAGAGCGTGACCACGGTGACCGCGGCGCTCGGCGGTGACCAGCTGCACGCCGGTCTCCTCGCCGGTGCCATCGGCCTCTTCCTGGTCGTCATCTACCTGGTGGCCTACTACCGCGGTCTGTCGCTCGTCGCGATGGCCTCGCTGCTCGTCTCCGGCATCCTCACCTACGTGCTCATGGCGCTGCTCGGCCCGGCCATCGGGTTCGCACTGAACCTGCCGGCCGTGTGCGGTGCCATCGTCGCGATCGGTATCACCGCGGACTCGTTCATCGTGTACTTCGAACGCATAAGGGACGAGATCCGCGAGGGCCGCTCGCTGCGCCCCGCCGTCGAGCGGGCCTGGCCGCGTGCCCGGCGCACCATCCTGGTCTCCGACTTCGTGTCGTTCCTCGCCGCCGCGGTGCTGTTCATCGTGACGGTCGGCAAGGTCCAGGGCTTCGCGTTCACGCTCGGTCTGACCACCGTGCTCGACGTGGTCGTGGTCTTCTTCTTCACCAAGCCGCTGATGACGCTGCTGGCCCGCCGGAAGTTCTTCGCGAGCGGCAGCAAGTGGTCCGGCCTCGACCCGAAGAGCCTGGGCGCCAAGCCACCGCTGCGCCGCACCCGCCGCCCCGCCCCCGCCCACACGAAGGAGGCGTGAGCATGTCGAAACTCGGCAACCTCGGCGCCCGACTGCACCGTGGCGAGATCAGCTACGACTTCATCGGTCACCGCAAGCTCTGGTACAGCATCTCGATCCTGATCACCATCACGGCGATCCTGGGCCTCGCGGTCCGCGGCCTGAACATGGGCATCGACTTCCAGGGCGGCGCGGTCTTCACCACCGGGAAGACCAGCGTCTCGGTCTCCCAGGCCGAGGAGTACGCGAAGGAAGCCTCCGGCCACGACGCCGTCGTGCAGAAGCTCGGCAACGGCACGCTGCGCATCCAGATCGCCGGCATGGACACCCAGCAGTCCGACCGGATCAAGACGGACCTGGCCAAGGACTTCAAGGTCGACCCGGAGAGCATCGCCGCCGACCTGGTCGGTCCCAGCTGGGGTGACCAGATCGCCAACAAGGCCTGGCAGGGTCTGGCGATCTTCATGGTCCTCGTCGTGATCTATCTGGCGATCGCCTTCGAGTGGCGCATGGCCATCGCGGCGCTCGTCGCCCTGATCCACGACATCACCATCACCGTCGGCATCTACGCCCTCGTCGGCTTCGAGGTCACGCCGGGCACGGTGATCGGTCTGCTGACCATCCTCGGTTACTCGCTCTACGACACGGTGGTCGTCTTCGACTCCCTCAAGGAGCAGACCAAGGACATCACCAAGCAGAACCGCTGGACGTACAGCGACATCGCCAACCGCTCGATCAACGGCACCCTGGTCCGCTCGATCAACACCACGGTGGTCGCGCTGCTTCCGGTGGCGGGCCTGCTGTTCATCGGTGGCGGCTTCCTCGGCGCGGGCACGCTCAACGACATCTCGCTGTCGCTGTTCGTCGGTCTCGCCGCCGGTGCGTACTCCTCGATCTTCATCGCCACCCCGCTCGTCGCCGACCTGAAGGAGCGCGAGCCGGCCATGAAGGCCCTGAAGAAGCGGGTGCTGGCCAAGCGCTCGCAGGCCACCCCCGAGGAGGAACTCGCGGAAGTCCGCGGCGACTTCGTGGACGACGGTGAGCCGGAGGACTCCGCGCACGCGGTCGTCGGTCCGCGCACCCAGCCCACCTCCCGCGGCCGGGGCCGTGGCCGTCCGTCGGGCAAGCGCCGATGACCGGACTCGTGGACATCACGCCATTGCTGCTCAGCCGTATCCGCGATGTGGCCGACTACCCGGAGCCGGGGGTGATGTTCAAGGACATCACCCCGCTCCTGGCGGACCCGGCGGCGTTCACGGCGCTCACCGACGCGCTGGCCACGGTCGCCGCGAACACCGGTGCCACGAAGGTCGTCGGTCTGGAGGCCCGGGGCTTCATCCTCGGCGCCCCGGTCGCCGTCCGCGCGGGACTGGGCTTCATCCCCGTGCGCAAGGCGGGCAAGCTCCCCGGCGCGACCCTCAGCCAGGCGTACGACCTGGAGTACGGCTCGGCGGAGATCGAGGTGCACGCGGAGGACCTGTCCGCCGACGACCGCATCCTGATCGTCGACGACGTGCTGGCCACGGGCGGCACCGCCGAGGCGTCCATCGAGCTGATCCGCCGCGCGGGCGCCGAGGTGGCTGGTCTCGCGGTGCTGATGGAACTGGGCTTCCTCGGCGGGCGGGCCCGTCTGGAGCCAGCCCTTGCGGGCGCCCCGCTGGAAGCGCTGCTGGTGGTCTGATCGCCGACAGCACCCCGCACTCACTGCGTGACGGCCGTTCCGGAAGACCGGGACGGCCGTTTCGCATGAGGGAGCGAGGCGCCCCGCCCGATCCGGCGGAATTCCGGCGGCAGTCCCTCGTGTTCCACAGGTTGACGACCCTCACATCGGCCTGAAGGCGATCCCGGGGCGCAGGATCGCTACCATGGGTTCTCCGGAGCCTGACCGGGGGATTCGGATCGCGCACGAGGAGTCCTCTTGCCAGACGAGGCCCAGCCACTGACCGCCGCCAAGCCCGAGCCCGCCTCGGCGCCCGCGGCGAAGCCCGCGCCGGACGCGAAGACCGCGACGAACGACGCCCGCGGGCCGGTCGAGCACGCCCAGTCCGCGCCCGTCGACAAGCCGGCCGAGCCGCCCCGGCCCAAGCCCGCCTCGCCCGAGTCCGCCACCTCGCCGACTCCGGCGGCCCGCGCGAACACGGGCCAGCCCGCCCGCACCGGCTCCTCCAACCGCGTCCGCGCCCGTCTCGCCCGTCTCGGCGTCCAGCGCTCCAACCCGTACAACCCGGTCCTGGAGCCCCTGCTGCGGATAGTGCGCAGCAACGACCCGAAGATCGAGACCGCGACCCTGCGCCAGATCGAGCAGGCGTACCAGGTCGCCGAGCGCTGGCATCGCGGCCAGAAGCGCAAGAGCGGCGACCCGTACATCACCCACCCGCTCGCGGTGACCACGATCCTCGCCGAGCTCGGCATGGACCCGGCGACCCTGATGGCCGGGCTGCTGCACGACACCGTCGAGGACACCGAGTACGGCCTCGACCAGCTTCGCCGCGACTTCGGCGACTCGGTCGCCCTGCTCGTCGACGGCGTCACCAAGCTGGACAAGGTCAAGTTCGGCGAGGCCGCGCAGGCCGAGACCGTGCGCAAGATGGTCGTGGCCATGGCCAAGGACCCGCGCGTCCTGGTCATCAAGCTCGCCGACCGGCTGCACAACATGCGCACCATGCGCTACCTCAAGCGCGAGAAGCAGGAGAAGAAGGCGCGCGAGACGCTGGAGATCTACGCGCCGCTCGCCCACCGCCTCGGCATGAACACCATCAAGTGGGAACTGGAGGACCTCGCCTTCGCGATCCTCTATCCCAAGATGTACGACGAGATCGTACGGCTGGTGGCCGAGCGGGCACCGAAGCGTGACGAGTACCTGGCCGTAGTGACCGACGAGGTGCAGTCCGACCTGCGCGCGGCCCGGATCAAGGCCACCGTCACCGGCCGCCCGAAGCACTACTACAGCGTCTACCAGAAGATGATCGTCCGCGGTCGCGACTTCGCGGAGATCTACGACCTGGTCGGCATCCGCGTCCTCGTCGACACCGTCCGCGACTGCTACGCCGCCCTCGGCACCGTGCACGCGCGATGGAACCCGGTCCCCGGCCGGTTCAAGGACTACATCGCGATGCCCAAGTTCAACATGTACCAGTCGCTCCACACGACGGTCATCGGGCCGAACGGCAAGCCGGTCGAACTGCAGATCCGCACCTTCGACATGCACCGCCGCGCCGAGTACGGCATCGCCGCGCACTGGAAGTACAAGCAGGAGGCCGTCGCCGGCACCTCCAAGGTCCGCTCGGACCAGCCGAGGACCACCGGCAAGGACGACCACCTCAACGACATGGCGTGGCTGCGTCAGCTCCTCGACTGGCAGAAGGAGACCGAGGACCCCGGCGAGTTCCTGGAGTCGTTGCGCTTCGACCTCTCGCGCAACGAGGTCTTCGTCTTCACCCCCAAGGGCGACGTCATAGCGCTGCCGGCCGGTGCCACCCCGGTGGACTTCTCGTACGCGGTGCACACCGAGGTGGGCCACCGCACCATAGGAGCCCGCGTCAACGGCCGTCTCGTACCGCTGGAGTCGACCCTGGACAACGGCGACCTCGTCGAGGTCTTCACGTCCAAGGCGCCCGGGGCCGGGCCCTCCCGGGACTGGCTGAACTTCGTGAAGTCGCCTCGGGCCCGCAACAAGATCCGTGCCTGGTTCTCCAAGGAGCGCCGCGACGAGGCGATCGAGCAGGGCAAGGACTCCATCGTCCGCGCGATGCGCAAGCAGAACCTGCCGATCCAGCGCATCCTCACGGGTGACTCCCTCGTCACGCTCGCGCACGAGATGCGGTACTCGGACATCTCCGCGCTGTACGCGGCGATCGGTGAGGGCCATGTCTCCGCGCAGAGCATCGTGCAGAAGCTGGTCCAGGCGCTCGGCGGCGAGGAGGCGGCCACCGAGGAGATCGACGAATCGGTCCCGCCGTCCCACGGCCGCGGGCGCAAGCGGCGTACCAACGCCGACCCCGGTGTCGTCGTCAAGGGCGTCGAGGACGTGTGGGTCAAGCTGGCCCGCTGCTGTACCCCCGTCCCCGGCGACCCGATCATCGGCTTCGTCACCCGGGGTAGTGGCGTATCGGTTCACCGCAGCGACTGCGTCAACGTGGAGTCACTGTCCCGGGAGCCCGAGCGCATCCTCGAGGTCGAGTGGGCGCCCACCCAGTCCTCGGTCTTCCTGGTCGCTATCCAGGTCGAGGCCCTGGACCGCTCCCGGCTGCTCTCGGACGTCACCCGTGTCCTGTCCGACCAGCACGTCAACATCCTCTCCGCGGCCGTCCAGACCTCCCGCGACCGCGTCGCCACCTCCCGCTTCACCTTCGAGATGGGCGATCCGAAGCACCTCGGTCACGTCCTGAAGGCGGTCAGGGGAGTCGAGGGCGTGTACGACGTGTACCGCGTGACGTCGGCGCGGAACCGGACGTAGGACGCACGAAAGGGCCCCGGGAAACCGGGGCCCTTTCGCAGCTGCGGCCTTGTCAGCCGCCGAACTCCTCAAGACCCTTGAGGGCCTGGTCCAGGAGTGCCTGGCGGCCCTCCAGCTCACGCTCCAGCTTGTCGGCCTTGGCGTTGTTGCCCTGGGCGCGGGCCTGGTCGATCTGGCCCCGGAGCTTGTCCACGGCGGCCTGGAGCTGGCCGGTCAGACCCGCGGCACGCGCGCGTGCCTCCGGGTTGGTCCGGCGCCACTCGGTCTCCTCGGCCTCCTGGAGGGCGCGCTCGACCGCGTGCATCCGGCCCTCGACCTTCGGCCGGGCGTCCCGCGGGACGTGGCCGATGGCCTCCCACCGCTCGTTGATCGCGCGGAAGGCGGCGCGGGCGCTCTTCAGGTCGCCGATCGGCAGGAGCTTCTCGGCCTCCTCGGCCAGCTCCTCCTTCAGCTTGAGGTTCTCGGTCTGCTCGGCGTCCCGCTCGGCGAACACCGAACTGCGGGCGGCGAAGAACACGTCCTGGGCGCCGCGGAAGCGGTTCCACAGGTCGTCCTCGTGCTCGCGCTGGGCGCGGCCCGCGGCCTTCCACTCGGCCATCAGCTCGCGGTAGCGCGCGGCCGTCGGACCCCAGTCCGTCGACCCGGACAGCGCCTCGGCCTCGCCGACCAGCCGCTCCTTGGTCCTGCGGGCCTCCTCGCGCTGCGCGTCCAGCGACGCGAAGTGGGCCTTGCGGCGCTTGGAGAAGGCCGAGCGGGCGTGCGAGAAGCGGTGCCACAGCTCGTCGTCGGACTTGCGGTCCAGGCGCGGCAGGCCCTTCCAGGTGTCCACCAGCGCGCGCAGCCGCTCACCGGCGGCCCGCCACTGGTCGGACTGGGCCAGCTCCTCCGCCTCGACGACCAGCGCCTCCTTGGCGTGCCGGGCCTCGTCGGACTGCTTCGCACGCTGCTGCTTGCGCTCCTCGCGGCGCTTGTCGACGGTCTCCACGAGCTTGTCCAACCGCACCTTGAGCGCTTCCAGGTCGCCGACCGCGTGATGCGCGTCGACCTGCTCGCGGATGTGGTCGATGGCCGCAGAAGCGTCCTTCGCCGAGAGGTCGGTGGTCTTCACCCGCTTCTCGAGGAGGCCGATCTCGACAACCAGGCCCTCGTACTTGCGCTCGAAGTAGGCCAGGGCTTCCTCGGGGGAGCCGGCCTGCCAGGAACCGACGACCTGCTCGCCGTCGGCCGTACGCACGTACACGGTCCCCGTCTCGTCGACGCGGCCCCACGGGTCGCTGCTCACAGCGCCTCCTCCACATGATGCCTGCGGGAGGCTTCCCAGCCCCCGGGCATCGTCCACAGTTTCGTCACGGCCAACATAGGCGACCAGCGGGTTGCCTGTCCGCATCCCGCGCGACCGAAATTTCGCACTTGACGGTCAGGATTTGGTGACGGTCGCCTTGTTGATCACGACGGTCGCGTTCGGCGCGCCGTCGCCCGCGCCGGTGCTCTCACCGGCCGCGGCGATCTTCTTCAGCACCTTCATACCGGATTCCGAGATGGTCCCGAACGGGGTGTAGCTCGGGGGCAGCTGGCTGTCCTGGTAGACCAGGAAGAACTGGCTGCCTCCAGTGTGCGCCTGCCCGGTGTTCGCCATCGCGACGGTGCCCGCCGGGTAGACGTTGGACTTGAGGCTCTTGTCCTTCAGGTTCTCGTCCGGGATGGTGTAGCCCGGCCCGCCGCTGCCGGAGCCCGTGGGGTCGCCGCACTGCAGGACGTAGATGCCGTTCGTGGTGAGCCGGTGGCACTTGGTGTGGTCGAAGAAGCCCTTGTTCGCGAGGAAGTCGAACGAGTTCACGGTGTGCGGGGCCGCCGACGTCTTCAGCGCGATGTCGATCTTCCCGCACGTCGTCGCGAGGTCGAGCGTGTACTTCGCCGACTTGTCGACGGACATCGCCGGCTCCTTCTTCCAGCTCTGCGTCTCGACCTTGCCGGCGGCGGGCTTCTCGCACGGGTCCGGCGCCTTGCTGGTCGCCGCCGCGCTGGGGCTCGTCTCGGAGCTCGCGTTGGCCTTGTCGTCGTCCTTCATGACCCCGGACGTGTAGAGCGCCACGCTGCCCACCAGGATCACGCCGAGCACCGACGCGATCACAGAGTTGCGTGCACGGGCCTTACGGCGCGCGGCCGTGCGCCGCTGCTGCTGCCGCAAGAACTTCTCCCGCGCGAGCTGCCGCTTCCGCTGTTCCTGGGTGACCACGGGGTTCTCTCCTCATGCGTCTCGTACGCCGACCGGTACGCATGCGTCCTATGAACCGACCGCCTGCGTGTGCCCCGTACCGTATATGGGTTCGCTGAGGAATCGGCAGCGCCGGTAGGCTCTGAGCACTGGGGCAGCCGCCCGGAAGACCGCCCGTACCGACACAAAACGAGGACGATCGTGCTCATTGCCGGGTTCCCCGCCGGGGCCTGGGGGACGAACTGTTATCTCGTCGCCCCCGCCGCCGGCGAGGAGTGCGTGATCATCGACCCCGGCCACCAGGCCACCGAAGGCGTCGAGGAAGCACTGAAGAAGCATCGGCTCAAGCCCGTCGCCGTCGTCCTCACCCACGGCCACATCGACCACGTGGCCTCGGTCGTCCCGGTGTGCGGAGCGCACGGAGTACCGGCGTGGATCCACCCCGAGGACCGCTACATGATGAAGGACCCGTCGATGGGGCTCGGGCGTTCCATCGGGATGCCGCTCATGGGCGAGATCACCGTGGGAGAGCCGGACGACGTCAAGGAGCTGACCGACGGCGCGAAGCTGGAGCTCGCGGGCCTGGAGCTGTCCGTCGCGCACGCGCCGGGCCATACCAAGGGGTCGGTGACCTTCCGGATGCCCGAGACCGCGGAGATCCCTTCCGTGTTCTTCTCCGGGGATCTGCTCTTCGCCGGCTCCATCGGACGCACCGACCTGCCCGGCGGTGACATGGCCGAGATGCTCGACTCGCTGGCCCGCGTGTGCCTGCCGCTCGACGACTCGACCGTGGTGCTGTCCGGCCACGGCCCCCAGACGACCATCGGCCAGGAGCGCGCCACCAACCCGTATCTGCGGGACGTGGCCGCCGGCCAGGGAGCCACCGAGGCTCCCCGACGAGGAATGTGACGAGAGACTTCGTGAGCACCTTTCAGGCCCCCAAGGGCACGTACGACCTGATCCCGCCGGACAGCGCCAAGTTCCTGGCCGTCCGGGAGGCGATCGCCGCTCCGCTGCGCACGTCGGGCTACGGCTACATCGAGACGCCCGGCTTCGAGAGCGTCGAGCTGTTCGCGCGCGGGGTCGGCGAGTCCACCGACATCGTGACCAAGGAGATGTACGCCTTCGAGACCAAGGGCGGCGACAAGCTGGCCCTGCGCCCCGAGGGCACGGCCTCCGTGCTGCGCGCGGCGCTGGAGGCCAACCTGCACAAGCTCGGCAACCTGCCGGTCAAGCTCTGGTACTCCGGCTCGTACTACCGCTACGAGCGCCCTCAGAAGGGCCGTTACCGCCACTTCTCCCAGGTCGGTGCCGAGGCGATCGGTGCCGAGGACCCGGCGCTGGACGCCGAGCTGATCATCCTGGCCGACCAGGCGTACCGCTCGCTGGGCCTCAGGAACTTCCGCATCCTGCTCAACAGCCTGGGCGACAAGGAGTGCCGACCGGTGTACCGGGCCGCGCTCCAGGACTTCCTGCGCGGACTGGACCTGGACGAGGACACCCTGCGAAGGGCGGAGATCAACCCGCTGCGGGTCCTCGACGACAAGCGCGAGTCGGTCCAGAAGCAGCTCGGGGACGCCCCTCTGCTGCGCGACTACCTGTGCGACGCCTGCAAGGCGTACCACGAGGAGGTCCGTGAGCTGATCACGGCGGCGGGCGTGGCCTTCGAGGACGACCCGAAGCTGGTGCGCGGCCTCGACTACTACACCCGTACGACCTTCGAGTTCGTCCACGACGGTCTGGGCTCCCAGTCCGCGGTGGGCGGTGGCGGCCGGTACGACGGTCTGTCGGAGATGATCGGCGGCCCCGCGCTGCCGTCCGTCGGCTGGGCCCTCGGCGTCGACCGCACGGTCCTCGCCCTGGAGGCGGAAGGCGTCGAGCTCGAACTCCCCTCCACCACCGCCGTGTTCGCGGTCCCGCTGGGGGAGGAGGCCCGGCGTGTCCTGTTCGCGAAGGTCACCGAACTGCGCAAGGTGGGCATCGCGGCGGACTTCGCCTACGGCGGCAAGGGCCTCAAGGGCGCCATGAAGAACGCCAACCGCAGCGGCGCCCGCTACACCGTCGTCGCCGGCGAACGTGACCTCGCCGAGGGCGTCGTACAGCTCAAGGACATGGAGTCCGGGGAGCAGTCGGCGATCGGGGTCAACGAGATCGTGGCGGAGCTGGAGTCACGCCTGGGCTGAGCGCGACGGGGTGAGGGGGGCGAGCCCCCTCACTCCAACAGCCCGAACCGCATGGCGCTCGTCACCGCCGCCGTCCGGTCGTCCACGCCCAACTTTCCGAAGACGCGCAGGAGATGGGTCTTCACCGTCGACTCGCCGATGTACAGCCTGCGGCCGATCTCCGCGTTCGTGCAGCCGTCCGCCACCAGGCGCAGCACCGCCGTCTCGCGCGCCGAGAGCCGGGGCCGTTCCGGCCTGGTGCGCAGCTGGTCGACCAGGCGGGCGGCGACCGTGGGCGCCAGGACCGTCTCGCCGCGCGCGGCGGCCCGTACCGACCGGGCCAGTTCGGCGCGGGGCAGGTCCTTGAGGAGATAGCCGGCCGCTCCCGCCTCCACGGCCCGCAGGATGTCCCGGTCCGTCTCGTACGTCGTCAGGACGATCACCCGGCAGGGCAGACCCGCCTCCGTCATCCGCGCGATCGACTCCACGCCCGAGCCGCCCGGCATCCGCAGGTCCATCAGCACGATGTCGGGGCGGAGTTCGGCGGCCAGTGCCTCCGCGTGCGGCCCGCTGGACGCGTCGGCGACCACCTCCAGGTCCGGCTCCGCCGTCAGCATGGCCCGCAGGCCCTCCCGTACGACGGGGTGGTCGTCGGCCAGGATGATCCGGATCATGAACAGCTCCTCGGGGGCGGTATGGGCAGACGGACGGTGACCGTGGTGCCGTCGCCGGGCACGCTGTGCACCCGGACCGTCCCGCCGGCCTCGGCGGCGCGGGCGCGGAGCCCCGCCAGACCGTAGCCGTCATGGACGGCCCCCGGGTCGAAGCCGTGACCGTCGTCCCGTACGAAGAGGGTGAGGCTGTCGTCGGCGTAGGCGAGGCCGATCCCCACCGCTGCCGCACTTCCCGCGTGCTTACGGCAGTTCGTCAGTGCCTCCTGGCACGAGCGCAGGGCGACGACCTCGGGTCCCGCGGGCAGCGGACGGACCTGTCCGGTCACGTCGAGTTTCGCCGCGTGCCGGGCCGCCAGCCGGCACAGGGCGTCCGGCAGCGAGGAACCCTCCAGGTCGGCGGGGGTGCCGTCGGCGACCAGGGCCCGTGCCTCGGCGAGGTTCAACCGGGCCGTCTCGTCCATCAGGGCCAGATGGCGGCGGGCCTGCGACACGTCGTGGTCGAGCTCTGCCTCCACGGCCTGGACCAGCATCAGCAGGCTGGTGAAGCCCTGCGCGAGGGTGTCGTGGATCTCCCGCGCCATCCGCTCCCGCTCGGTCAGCGCCCCGTGCGCCGCCGACAGCCGCGAGACCTCGTGCCGGCTGGCGTCCAACTCGGCGATCAGGGCCGCCCGTTCCTGGCTCTGCTCGATGATCCGGATGACATAGCTGCCGACGGCCACCGAGAAGACCAGGGTGACGACGGCGAACAGGCCGTTGAAAAAGACCTCCTGGTCGCTCGGCCACCACACCAGGGCCCAGCCCACCACGGGCGCGAGATTGATCACGGCCACGGCGGTCAGCGCCCACCGCATCCGCAGCGTCATGAAGCACTGGGGCACGAGAGCGAAGGTCATGAGCCGGGTCTCGCCGACCAGGATCGCCGACGGCAGGAACAGCGCCAGCATCGCGCCGAGGTAGAGGAGAGCCTCGCGCCCGAGGGGCGGATCCTGCCGGAGCAGGGGCCGCCCGACCCGTACGAAGAGCGGGACCAGCGGCACCAGCAGCGCCGCCGCGGTGACGCGGATGGACCACTCGGGATACCCGGTGCCCAGCACGAACACCAGGGTGGCCAGCCAGATCAGAGCGAAGTAGGTGTCCCAGAGCCGGAAGGAGCGGTCCCACGAGTACGCGCCCATGGCGTCCGCCGGAACGTTCACCCGTCGCGCCGGTTCTTCCACCGGAAAGTCAGCAGGCACAGCAGCAATCCTCCGACGCACCACGCCCCCAGCACCAGGGCGGTGCGCCCGAACTCCCAGCCGCCGGCCTGCTCCAGAACCTGCGCCGAGTCCGGCAGGAACACCCCGCGCAGCCCCTGGCACATCCACTTCAGCGGGAACAGCGCGCCGATGTTCAGCATCCAGTCGGGGATCGTGTCGATCGAGATGTACACCCCGGAGATGAACTGGAGGACCAGAAAGGGCAGGACGACCACGGAACTCGCGCTCTTGCTGGACTTGGGCACCGAACTGACCGCGATGCCCAGCAGCGCGCAGCCGGTGAGACCGAGCACGAAGATCCAGGCGAACGCGAACCACCGGCCGGCGTCCGAGGGCAGATGAACGTCGTACAGCGTGGTGCCGACGAGCAGCAGGATCGCCGTCTCCAGGATGCCGGTGACGAGAACCAGCCAGATCTTGCCGAGGAAGTACGCCGCCGGCGGCATCGGGGTCCCGCGCAGCCTGCGCAGCACCTTCTCGTCCCGTTCGACGGCGATCGAGATGCCGAGCGACTGGAAGCTCGTCGACATGATGCCGGCGGCCATCATCGCCGGGACGTACAGCTGCGAGGCCTTGATGCCCGCTCCCTCCACGTCGTCGCTGAAGATCGACGCGAACAGGAACAGGAAGACCACCGGGAAGGCGAAGGTGAACACCACCTGGTCGCGCTGGCGGAAGAACTGCCTGATCTCCAGGGCGCCCCGGCGCAGCCCGAGCCCCCAGACGCCGGGCAGCCTCTCCGTGCCGGGAGCGGTCCGGGACCGTACGGCGGTCGTGGTCATCACGCGTCCTCCTGTCCGGTGAGCCGGAGGTAGACGTCCTCCAGCGTGGGGCGGCTGACCCGGAGCCCCGGGATCTCGCCGTCGAAGCGGGGCATCAGCTCGGCGACCGTCCTGGTCGGGGTGTCCGTGGGCACCGCGCGCAGGGTGCCGTCCGGCTCGGTCCACTCGACGGTGGCACCGGAGCCGTAGCGTTCCCGCAGGGCGGCCGGCTCGCCCTCGGCGACGACGTGGCCCCGGGAGACCACGGCCAGCCGGTCGGCGAGCGCCTCGGCCTCTTCCAGGTAGTGCGTGGTGAGCAGGATCGTGGTGCCCTCGACGGACAGCTTGCGGATCAGGTCCCAGAACTGGCGCCGGGCCGCCGGGTCGAAGCCGGTCGTCGGCTCGTCCAGGAGCAGCAGCTCGGGGCCCCCGATCACGCCCAAGGCCACGTCGAGGCGCCGGCGCTGACCGCCGGACAGGGCCTTGATCCGGCTGCCCGCCTTCGCCTCCAGACCCACCAGCCCGATGACCTCCTCGGGGTCCCGTGGCCGCGGGTAGTAGTGGGCGAAATGCCGGACGGTCTCCGCCACCGTCAACTCGGCGGGCGCGGATTCGTCCTGCCAGACAATTCCGACTTTTGAACGCCACGCGCGTGTGCCGTGCGCCGGGTCCGCGCCGAGCACGGACACCTCACCCGCGTCCCGGTCCCGGTTGCCCTGGAGGATCTCCACCGTGGTGCTTTTGCCCGCGCCATTGGGCCCGAGCAGGCCGAAGACCTCGCCCTTGCGGATGCCGAGATCGATCCCGTCGAGCGCGGTCACGTCGCCGTACTGCTTGCGCAGCCCCCGAACGTCCACCGCGAGTTCGTTCGCGTGTGTGGTCATGCCCATGAGCATCGGCCGGAACCGAACGTTCAGGGACGACCGTGCGTACTTCCTTATGTCCACCGAACGGTGGACAGGCCGCCGTGTGCGGCACAATGGCCCTGCCCGAAGAAGGTCCAACTCTCAAGCAGACGGATCGGCGTGATGAGCAAGACCACAGTGAAAGACGTCTCCACGCGGCCCGAGCCCTCGTCGGCGAACGCCGACGCCGCGCCCCGGACGGTGGGCGGCAGCCGTGCCTTCGCCCTGCTGCTGGTGATCACCGGCGCCGCCGGACTGCTCGCCGCGTGGGTCATCACGATCGACAAGTTCAAGATCCTCGAGGGCAAGGTCAGCGGCAAGACGTTCACGCCGAGCTGCTCCCTCAACCCGATCGTCTCCTGCGGCAGCGTGATGGAGAGCAAGCAGGCCGCCGCCTTCGGGTTCCCCAACCCGATGCTGGGCCTGGTCGCCTACGGCATCGTGATCTGTGTCGGCATGAGCCTGCTGGCCCGCGCCACCTTCCCGCGCTGGTACTGGCTCACCTTCAACTTCGGCACGCTCTTCGGCGTGGCCTTCTGCACCTGGCTGCAGTTCCAGTCGCTGTACCGCATCAACGCCCTGTGCCTGTGGTGCTCGCTGGCCTGGGTCGCGACGATCACCATGTTCTGGTACGTGACCTCCTTCAACATCCGCAACGACCTGCTGTCGTCCCCGGGCTGGCTCAAGCGGTTCCTCGCCGAGTTCACCTGGGTCCTGCCGGTCACGCACTGCGGCATCATCGCGATGATGATCCTGACCCGCTGGGGCGACAAGCTCTGGGCCTGAGACTTCGGGCGTTGTCAGTGGCGTGACATAGGGTTTTGAACGTGGAGCCCGATCTGTTCACCGCCGCGGCGGAAGAGCGCCAGGAGAAGGACCCGGCCGGCAGTCCCCTGGCGGTCCGGATGCGCCCGCGCACCCTCGACGAGGTGGTGGGCCAGCAGCACCTGCTCAAGCCGGGCTCGCCGCTGCGCCGGCTGGTCGGCGAGGGCAGCGGCGGCCCCGCAGGACCCTCCTCGGTGATCCTCTGGGGCCCGCCCGGCACCGGCAAGACGACCCTGGCGTACGTCGTCTCCAAGGCGACGAACAAGCGCTTCGTGGAGCTCTCCGCGATCACCGCCGGCGTCAAGGAGGTCCGCGCGGTCATCGAGGGCGCCCGCCGCGCCACCGGCGGCTTCGGCAAGGAGACCGTCCTCTTCCTGGACGAGATCCACCGCTTCAGCAAGGCCCAGCAGGACTCCCTGCTCCCCGCGGTCGAGAACCGCTGGGTGACCCTGATCGCGGCCACCACCGAGAACCCGTACTTCTCGATCATCTCGCCACTGCTGTCCCGGTCTCTGCTGCTGACCCTCGAACCGCTCACCGACGACGACGTCAGAGGACTGCTGAAGCGGGCGCTGAGCGACGAGCGCGGTCTGAAGGACGCCGTCGCCCTCCCCGAGGACACCGAGGATCACCTCCTGAGGATCGCCGGCGGCGACGCCCGCCGCGCCCTGACCGCCCTGGAGGCGGCCGCCGGGGCCGCGCTCGACAAGGGCGAGCCGGAGATCACCCTCACCACGCTGGAGGAGACGGTCGACCGCGCGGCCGTGAAGTACGACCGTGACGGCGACCAGCACTACGACGTGGCCAGCGCCCTCATCAAGTCCATCAGGGGCTCCGACGTCGACGCGGCCCTGCACTACCTGGCCCGGATGATCGAGGCCGGCGAGGACCCCCGCTTCATCGCCCGCCGCCTGATGATCTCCGCCAGCGAGGACATCGGCCTCGCCGACCCGAACGCCCTGCCCATAGCCGTGGCCGCGGCCCAGGCCGTCGCCATGATCGGCTTCCCCGAGGCCGCGCTGACCCTGAGCCACGCCACCATCGCGCTCGCCCTGGCCCCGAAGTCCAACGCCGCGACCATGGCGATCGGCGTCGCCATGGAGGACGTACGCAAGGGGCTGGCCGGGCCGGTGCCGCCGCATCTGCGGGACGGGCACTACAAGGGCGCCGCCAAGCTCGGGCACGCGCAGGGGTACGTGTATCCGCACGACCTGCCCGAGGGGATCGCCGAGCAGCAGTACGCCCCGGACGCCATCAAGGACCGCGCGTACTACGAACCGACCCGGCACGGCGCCGAGGCCCGGTACGCGGACGCGGTGGAGTGGACCCGCAAGCACCTCGGTCGCAAGCGGTCCTGAGCACCCTGTAGAATCCCTCGAAGTGCTGTGTCCCGTGCAGTCAGAACGGGACGGTCAGCCGGAACCCCCAGCGGGGGTTCCAGGAGCGTCGCGCACCGTTCGAATGGTGTCGCGGGCAGCCCACCACCGCCAGCGGTAGGTGGGCCACTCGCGTGCTGCACGTATGTGCCCAGACCAGGGGAGCGGCTGCCCACCGGGTCCTTCGAGGACCTGGCGGGTTTCCCCGGCTGCGGAGGCGACCTCCCATAACTCTGACAAGCCGAACACCAAGAGATGAGAGATTGTGGCGAACCAGCCCCGCCCCAAGGTCAAGAAGTCGCGTGCCCTCGGCATCGCGCTGACCCCGAAGGCCGTCAAGTACTTCGAGGCCCGTCCCTACCCGCCGGGTGAGCACGGTCGTGGCCGCAAGCAGAACTCGGACTACAAGGTCCGTCTGCTCGAGAAGCAGCGTCTGCGCGCGCAGTACGACGTGTCCGAGCGTCAGCTCGTCCGCGCCTACGAGCGTGCCGCCAAGACCCAGGGCAAGACCGGTGAGGCCCTGGTCATCGAGCTCGAGCGTCGTCTCGACGCGCTGGTCCTGCGTTCGGGCATCGCCCGCACGATCTACCAGGCCCGCCAGATGGTCGTCCACGGCCACATCGAGGTCAACGGTCAGAAGGTCGACAAGCCGTCCTTCCGCGTCCGTCCCGACGATGTCGTGATGGTCCGCGAGCGCAGCCGCGAGAAGACCCTCTTCTCGATCGCCCGTGAGGGCGGCTTCGCCCCCGAGGGCGAGACCCCGCGCTACCTCCAGGTGAACCTCAAGGCCCTGGCGTTCCGCCTGGACCGTGAGCCGAACCGCAAGGAGATCCCGGTGATCTGCGACGAGCAGCTCGTCGTCGAGTACTACGCCCGCTGATCATCCGCAGGCCGTAGGACACGCACCACGTCAGCCCGCCGTCTCCCCGCCCTTCCGGGCGGGCGAGGCGGCGGGCTGCTGCGTGCCACGGGCCGCCTCGGTGTGCCGCTCGCAGCCCCGCGGCGCCGGCAGCCCGGCGGCAGGGTGGGCACGGCCCAGCGCCCGGGAAACGGCGGCCTCCCGCCCGAGCGCCCTGCCCTGCCGTACGCACTCCTCGTACCGCTCGTCGCCCAGCCGCTGCCGAACCAGCGTCTCGCAGAGCTCGTGCGGGGCGTTGTAGTAGGCCGAACCGAACAGCGGGAGGCCCACCGACGGCCACAGCGAGGCCGCCGCACCCTGGAGCACCGCGGCCTCGGTCGCGTCGCCCCCGGTCACCGTGACCAGGGCCAGGAGCTCGATCGACAGCACCGAGCCGAGCAGGTCGTGAAAGGCGTGCGCGCAGGCCAGACAGTCGGTGAGCAGCTCCCGCGCGCGTGCCGGGTCCCCCTCGCTCCAGGCCGCGTACGCGAGGACGTACAGCGCGTACGACCGCGCCCAGCGCTCGCCGTGGTCCTCGCACACCCGGCGCACGTCCTCGCACAGCCGCACCGCGTCCGGCAGATCGCCCAGGAAGGCGCGGGCCATCGCCAGCTCGACCTGGGCCATCAGCACGTTGCTGTTGAGCTCGCCGATCTCCTGGTAGCGCTCCAGCGACGAGCGCAGCAGCCTCTCCGCGCGGGGCATGTCGTCCGAGACGAGCGCCAGACAGCCCGTGCGGTGCTCGGCGTACGCCACAGCCGTCGGATTCGCGGACCGCTCCGCCTCCGTCCGGCACTCCTCCAGCGCCGCCAGCGCCGGCGCGGTGTCGCCCTGGAGGATCGCCACATAGCCGAGGACCCACAGGGCCTTCAGACGGGAGTGCTCATGGCCCGGCTCCAGCTCGATGCTGCGCTCCAGCCAGTGCCGGCCCTCCGAGAGCCGGCCGCAGCCCACCCAGCAGAACCACAGGGAGCCCGCGAGATGCCGGCCCAGCTCAGCCCCGTCCGGCGCGGTCAGGCAGTACTCCAGAGCACAGCGCAGGTTCGGCAGCTCGGCCTCGATCCGCGCGGCCACCTCGTTCTGCCGCGGGGAGAACCAGTCCAGCTCGCAGCAGGTGGCCAGGCCCACGTACCAGTCGCGGTGCCGCCTGCGCAGCCGGACCGCGTCGCCCGTCGCCTCCAGCCACTCGGCGCCGTACGCCCGGACCGTGTCGAGCATCCGGTAGCGCACGCCAGTCGCGGTCTCCTCGCGGGCCACCACCGACTGGGCGAGCAGCGCGGACAGGACGTCGAGGACGTCGTCGGAGTGCAGGCCACCGCCGCTGCACACGTACTCGGCGGCCTCCAGGTCGAACTGACCGGCGAACACCGAGAGCCGTGACCACAGCAACCGCTCCTCGGGCGTGCACAGTTCGTGGCTCCAGCCGATCGCCGTGCGCAGCGTCCGGTGCCGGGGCAGCGTGTCCCGGCCGCCCCCCGTCAGCAGCCGGAACCGGTCGTCGAGCCGCTCCAGCAACTGCCCTGGGCACAGGGCCCCGAGCCGGCCCGCGGCCAGCTCGATCGCCAGCGGAATGCCGTCCAGGCGCCGGCACAGCTCCCGTACGTGAGGATCGTCGCCGACCGTCACGCCCTGCCGCCCGGCCCGCTCCGCGAACAGTTCCACGGCCTCGTCCTCGCCCAGCGGGCCCAGGGCGAAGACCTGCTCGCCGGCGACGCGCAGCGGCCGGCGCCCCACGGCGAGGACGGCCAACCCCGGCACCTGCCCCAGCAGGTCGGCGACCAGGGTCGCGCACGCGTCCACCAGATGCTCGAAACCATCGAGGACCAGCAGGAGCCGACGCCCGGCCAGGTGGGCCAGCAGCGTCGCGCGCGGGGGCCGTGCGGTGTGGTCCGTCAGCCCCAGGGTCTCCACGACGGCGTAGTCGACGAACTCCGGGTCGCGTACGGAGGCCAGCTCTACGCGCCACACGCCGTCGGGCGGGGTGCGCCGACCGCTCGCCACCCGCGCCGCGAGCCGTGACTTGCCGATACCGCCGGGGCCCGTCACCGTCACCAGGCGCGAGGCGTCCAGGGCCCGTGCCAGCTCCGGGAGTTCCGCGCGCCGGCCCACGAAGCCGGCGAGCTCCAGGGGCAGATTGCCGTTCACCTCGGTGTCGTCGGGTCGATGACTGCGCATGGAACACGGAGCGTACTGAAGCGTATGCACTCCGTACAATCGTCATGGACAACTCGGGTGCGGGCGAGGGGTAATCCGGTGCGGACCGCCGTCCCCGGCGCGATAGGCTCGGCGGAGACTTTTTCCATAGACAGCACGAATTCAGGGAGCGGGTGCACACAGTGTCCGGTGGAGAGGTTGCCGGAATCCTGGTGGCCGTCTTCTGGGCGATCCTGGTCTCCTTCCTCGCCGTCGCGCTGGCGAGGCTGGCCCAGACGCTCAAGGCGACCACCAAGCTCGTGGCGGACGTGACCGACCAGGCCGTCCCGCTGCTGGCCGAGGCCTCCACCGCGGTGCGCTCCGCGCAGACCCAGATCGAGCGGGTCGACGCGATCGCCTCGGACGTCCAGGAGGTCACGTCGAACGCCTCCGCGCTGTCCACCACCGTCGCCTCCACCTTCGGCGGCCCCCTGGTCAAGGTCGCGGCCTTCGGCTACGGCGTGCGCCGTGCGATCAGCGGCCGCAAGGACGACATGCCCGCCAAACCCTCCCGGCGTACCGTGATCGTGGGCCGGACGGTCTCCCGGGGCCGAGGCAAGAAGGACTGAGGCTCAAGAGATGTTCCGCCGCACTTTCTGGTTCTCCTCAGGCGTGGCCGCCGGTGTCTGGGCCACCACCAAGGTGAACCGCAAGCTGAAGCAGCTGACCCCCGAGAACCTCGCCGTGACAGCGGCCAACAAGGCGATCGAGACGGGCGCCCGGATCAAGGACCGCGCGGTCGGTTTCGCGCTCGACGTCCGCGACAACATGGCCCAGCGGGAGGCCGAGCTGACGGACGCCCTGGGTATCCGGGAGGATCCCGAACTTCCCGCCCCCAGGCGCGTCGCCGCCATCGAGAACACGACGTACACGACGAAGTCGCACAAGACGCATTCGTACAACCGGAATGAGGACCACTGATGGAGTCGGCCGAGATTCGCCGCCGCTGGCTGAGCTTCTTCGAGGAGCGCGGGCACACCGTCGTCCCTTCGGCGTCGCTCATCGCGGACGACCCGACTCTGCTCCTCGTCCCCGCTGGCATGGTGCCCTTCAAGCCCTACTTCCTGGGTGAGGTCAAGCCCCCCTTCGACCGCGCCACCAGCGTGCAGAAGTGCGTGCGCACGCCGGACATCGAAGAGGTCGGCAAGACCACCCGGCACGGCACGTTCTTCCAGATGTGCGGCAACTTCTCCTTCGGCGACTACTTCAAGGAAGGCGCCATCAAGTACGCCTGGGAGCTGCTCACCAGCCCCCAGGACAAGGGTGGTTACGGCCTTGAGGCCGATCGTCTGTGGATCACCGTCTACAAGGACGACGACGAGGCCGAGCGCATCTGGCACGAGGTCGTCGGTGTGCCCAAGGAGCGCATCCAGCGCCTCGGCATGAAGGACAACTACTGGTCCATGGGCGTTCCCGGACCCTGTGGCCCCTGTTCCGAGATCAACTACGACCGCGGCCCCGAGTTCGGCGTCGAGGGCGGCCCCGCCGTCAACGACGAGCGGTACGTGGAGATCTGGAACCTCGTCTTCATGCAGTACGAGCGCGGCGAGGGCATCGGCAAGGACAACTTCGAGATCCTCGGCGAGCTCCCCAGCAAGAACATCGACACCGGCCTCGGACTCGAGCGCCTGGCGATGATCCTGCAGGGCGTGCAGAACATGTACGAGATCGACACCTCCATGGCCGTCATCAAGAAGGCCACCGAGCTGACCGGCGTGGCCTACGGCGACGCCCACGACTCGGACGTCTCGCTGCGCGTGGTCACCGACCACATGCGCACGTCCGTCATGCTCATCGGCGACGGTGTCACCCCCGGCAACGAGGGCCGCGGCTACGTCCTGCGCCGCATCATGCGCCGGGCCATCCGCAACATGCGCCTGCTCGGTGCCACCGGCCCGGTCGTGCTGGACCTGGTCGACACCGTGATCGCCATGATGGGCCAGCAGTACCCGGAGCTGGTCACCGACCGCGAGCGCATCGAGAAGGTCGCCGTCGCCGAGGAGAACGCCTTCCTCAAGACGCTGAAGGCCGGCACCAACATCCTCGACACCGCCGTCACCGAGACCAAGGCCGCCGGCGGCAAGGTCCTCGCCGGTGACAAGGCGTTCCTGCTCCACGACACCTGGGGCTTCCCGATCGACCTCACCCTGGAGATGGCCGCCGAACAGGGCCTGTCCGTGGACGAGGACGGCTTCCGCCGCCTGATGAAGGAGCAGCGGGAGCGCGCCAAGGCCGACGCCCAGGGCAAGAAGACCGGCCACGCCGGCGCGGGCGCCTACCGTGCGATCGCCGACCAGGCGGGCGAGACCGAGTTCCTCGGTTACTCGGACACCGAGAGCGAGTCCACGATCGTCGGCATCCTCGTCGACGGCGCTTCCTCCCCGGCCGCCACCGAGGGCGACGAAGTCGAGATCGTCCTGGACCGCACCCCGTTCTACGCCGAGGGCGGCGGTCAGATCGGCGACACCGGCCGCATCAAGGTCGACTCCGGTGCCGTCATCGAGATCCGCGACTGTCAGAAGCCGGTCCCGGGCGTCTACGTCCACAAGGGCGTCGTCCAGTTCGGCGAGGTGACCGTCGGTGCCAAGGCCCACGCCGCCATCGACAACCGCAGGCGTACGGCCATCGCGCGCGCCCACTCGGCCACCCACCTCACCCACCAGGCGCTGCGGGACGCGCTCGGCCCCACGGCCGCCCAGGCCGGTTCCGAGAACCAGCCCGGCCGCTTCCGCTTCGACTTCGGTTCGCCGTCCGCCGTTCCGACGGCCGTGATGACTGACGTGGAGCAGAAGATCAACGAGGTGCTCGCCCGCGACCTCGACGTCCGCGCCGACGTCATGGGCATCGACGAGGCCAAGAAGCAGGGCGCCATCGCCGAGTTCGGCGAGAAGTACGGCGAGCGGGTGCGCGTGGTGACCATCGGCGACTTCTCCAAGGAGCTGTGCGGCGGCACCCACGTGCACAACACCTCGCAGCTCGGCCTGGTCAAGCTGCTCGGTGAGTCGTCCATCGGCTCCGGGGTCCGCCGTATCGAGGCGCTCGTCGGTGTCGACGCGTACAACTTCCTCGCCCGTGAGCACACCGTCGTCGCCCAGCTCCAGGAGCTGATCAAGGGCCGTCCGGAGGAGCTCCCGGAGAAGGTCTCCGCCATGCTCGGCAAGCTGAAGGACGCCGAGAAGGAGATCGAGAAGTTCCGCGCGGAGAAGGTCCTCCAGGCCGCCGCCGGTCTCGCCGAGTCCGCCAAGGACGTCCGCGGGATCGCCGTCGTCACCGGTCAGGTCCCGGACGGCACCACCCCCGACGACCTGCGCAAGCTGGTCCTCGACGTGCGCGGCCGCATCCAGGGCGGCCGGGCCGCCGTGGTGGCCCTGTTCACCGTCAACAACGGCAAGCCGCTGACGGTCATCGCCACCAACGAGCCCGCCCGCGAGCGCGGCCTCAAGGCCGGTGACCTGGTCCGCACGGCCGCCAAGACCCTCGGTGGCGGCGGTGGCGGAAAGCCGGACGTCGCCCAGGGCGGCGGCCAGAACCCGGCCGCGATCGGCGAGGCCGTGGACGCCGTGGAGCGCACGGTCGGGGAGACGGCCAAGTAATGCGCCGAGGCCGCAGGCTCGCGATCGACGTCGGGGACGCCCGTATCGGGGTCGCCTCGTGCGACCCCGACGGGATCCTCGCCACCCCGGTGGAGACGGTCCCGGGCCGTGACGTCCCGGCGGCCCACCGCCGGCTGAAGCAGCTGGTCGAGGAGTACGAACCGATCGAGGTCGTCGTCGGTCTCCCTCGCTCCCTCAAGGGGGGCGAGGGCCCGGCCGCCGTGAAGGTCCGCGGCTTCGTCCAAGAGCTCGCCCGGGGGATCGCGCCCGTTCCGGTCAGGCTCGTCGACGAGCGCATGACCACCGTGACGGCCAGCCAGGGACTGCGCGCATCCGGAGTGAAATCCAAAAAGGGCAGATCGGTCATCGACCAGGCAGCAGCCGTGATCATTCTTCAGCAGGCCCTGGAATCCGAACGGGTGTCAGGTAAAGCACCCGGCGAGGGCGTCGAAGTGGTCATCTGATCGCGATACGGTAACGTGCCGCGCGATGCGGCGACATTCGAACAGTCACCGCACAGAAAGAGGCGGATCGGTAGCTGGATCGTGGAAGCAGGAGACCGCCGCCTCGCGGCTCTAGGGGATCGATGACTGAGTATGGCCGGGGCGAAGGCTCCGAACCGTGGAATCCCGAGGACCCGTTGTACGGGGACGGTGGATGGGAAGGACAGCAGGCCCACGCGGGTCAGCAGTCCCCCTACGGCGGCCAGCCGCAGCACTACCCGCAGCAGCCGCAGCAGTACGACAACGGTGGCTGGGACGAGGGCCGGCAAGCTGCCTATGGTCAGGCGCAGCAGCAGTACCCGCAGCACGACGGTCAGTACGACCAGCAGCAGTACAACCACCAGTACGACCAGCAGCAGTACGGTCAACAGCAGTACGACCAGCAGGCCTATCAGGACCAGCAGCAGCAGTCGTACGACAACAACGGCTGGGCGTCCGGCACTCAGGGGCAGATCCCGTACCCCGCCGACCCGTCGGATCCCTACGGTCAGCAGGCCGCCGCGTACGGCGCCGAGCAGCAGGACTACTACGGCAGCCCGGACGCCTACCCGCCGCCGGAGCCGCCGAGCCGCCGGCGTGCCGAACCGGAGCCGCAGACCGACTGGGACCCGGGCCCCGACCAGGGTGAACACGCGTTTTTCGCGGGCGGTGACGACGACCAGGGCGAACCCGACGATTCCGACGACCCGCAGGGCGGCCGGGGCGACCGGCGAGGGCGTGGCGGCAAAGGGTCCAAGAAGCGCAAGAGCGGCTGCGCCTGTCTGGTGGTGCTGCTGGTGTTCGGCGGCGGCACCGCGGGCGTCGGGTACTTCGGGTACCAGTTCTACAAAAATCGTTTCGGCACGGCTCCGGACTATGCCGGGGGCGGGACGAGCCAGATGGTCACCGTCCAGGTCCCCAAGGGCGCGGGCGGGTACGCGATCGGTCGGCTGCTCAAGGACGCGGGTGTCGTCAAGAGCGTCGACGCCTTCGTGTCCGCCCAGGAGCAGAACGCCAAGGGGAACTCGATCCAGGCCGGCGCCTATCTCCTGAAGAAGGAGATGTCCGCCGAGAGCGCCGTGGCGATGATGCTCGACCCGAAGAGCCAGAACAACGTGCTGGTCGCTCCAGGTGTCCGGAACGCCGCCGTCTACAAGAGGATCGACGAGAAACTCGATCTTGCTTCCGGTACCACCAGGAAAATCGCCGAACAGAAATACAAGAGCCTCGGCCTGCCGAGTTGGGCGAACGACAACCGGGAGATCAAGGACCCGCTGGAGGGCTTCCTGTATCCGGGCACCTATCCCGCGGCGAAGGGCATGAAGCCCGAATCGGTGCTCAAGGAGATGGTCACCCAGGCCGCCGAGAAGTACGCCGCGTACGACCTGGAGGCCAAGGCCAAGGCGCTCAAGCTGGACAGCCCGCTCCAGGTCATCACGGTCGCCAGCCTCGTCCAGGCCGAGGGCAAGACGGAGGACGACTACCGCAAGATGGCGGAGGTCGTCTACAACCGGCTCAACCTCGCGAACCCCGAGACCTACGGGTTCCTGCAGTTCGACTCGACCTTCAACTACGTGAAGAACGAGAGCAACATCGAGATCTCCGAGAAGGAGATCAACAGCAACAAGGACCCGTACAACACGTACACGAACAAGGGTCTGCCGCCCGGCCCCATCGACAACCCGGGCGACACCGCGATGAAGGCGACACTGGATCCGACCGACGACGGCTGGTACTACTTCGTCGCGACCGACGGTGTGAAGAAGACCGAATTCGCCAAGACCCATGCCGAATTCCTACGGCTCAAGGAAAAGTTCAATGCAAGCACGGGCAGCTGACGCCCGCCGGGCTGCCGTTCTCGGCAAGCCCATCGCCCACTCCCTCTCACCGGTCCTGCACGTGGCCGCCTACGAGGAGCTGGGCCTCACGGGCTGGTCGTACGACCGGTTCGAGCTCGACGAGGCCGCACTGCCCGCGTTCGTGGAACAGCTCGGGCCGGAGTGGGCCGGGCTGTCGCTGACCATGCCGCTCAAGCGGGCGGTCATCCCGCTGCTGGACGGCATCAGTGACACCGCCGCCTCGGTGGAGGCCGTCAACACGGTGGTGTTCACCGAGGACGGCCGTCGCCTCGGCGACAACACCGACATCCCGGGGATGGTCGCCGCCCTCAGGGAGCGGGGCATCGAGCAGGTCGACTCGGCGGCGATCCTCGGCGCCGGCGCCACCGCCTCCTCCGCGCTCGCCGCGCTGGCCCGGATCTGCACCGGGGCGGTCGTGGCCTACGTGCGCAGTGAGGCCCGGGCGGCCGAGATGCGGCAGTGGGGGGAGCGCCTCGACGTCGAGATCCGCACCGCGGACTGGGCGGACGCGGCCGAGGCCCTGCGCGCCCCGCTGGTGATCGCCACGACCCCCGCCGGGGCGACGGACGCCCTCGCCCACGCCGTACCGGAGCGCCCCGCGGCCCTGTTCGACGTGCTCTACGACCCCTGGCCGACCGAGCTGGCGGCCCGCTGGTCGATGATCGGCGGAGCCGTGGTCAGCGGCCTCGATCTGCTCGTGCACCAGGCGGTGCTCCAGGTCGAGCAGATGACGGGCCGCGTGCCCGCGCCCGTGGACGCCATGCGCAAGGCGGGCGAGCACGCCCTGGCGGCGCGCTGACGTGGTGTGACGCAGCGGGACAGGGCGATCCTGTGAAAGCGCTGCACTGAGAAGCAACCCCAGGTCGTGCTCTGCGGACGCCCGGACATGGCCCGGTGCGGCTACTGCCGGCCTGGCGGATCATGGCGGCCGTGGCTTTCACGTCCGTCTGCTGGACCTGTGACCGGTGGTGGCGGCCGGACGTGGGAGGATCGGAGGTGGCGGGCCGGGGCCGCGCACCTGGTCGCGCCGTTGCCGTACGCGAGGACGCGCGTAAGCAGGGCAGTACCAGGGCGCGAGCACTGAGGAGCACCGTTGAGCAGGTTGCGCTGGCTGACCGCGGGGGAGTCCCACGGTCCCGCACTCGTGGCGACGCTGGAGGGCCTTCCCGCCGGTGTGCCGATCACCACGGAGATGGTGGCGGACCATCTGGCGAGGCGGCGGCTGGGCTATGGCCGCGGTGCCCGGATGAAGTTCGAGCAGGACCAGGTCACCTTCCTCGGCGGTGTCCGGCACGGTCTGTCCCTCGGTTCCCCCGTCGCGATCATGGTGGGCAACACCGAGTGGCCGAAGTGGGAGCAGGTCATGTCGGCCGACCCCATCGACCCGGAGATCCTGGCGGGCCTCGCGCGCAACGCCCCGCTGACCCGTCCGCGCCCCGGCCATGCCGACCTGGCGGGCATGCAGAAGTACGGCTTCGACGAGGCCCGGCCGATCCTGGAGCGCGCCTCCGCGCGGGAGACGGCGGCCCGGGTGGCGCTGGGCGCGGTGGCCCGGTCGTACCTGAAGGAGACGGCCGGCATCGAGATCGTCAGCCACGTCGTCGAGCTGTGCTCCGTGAAGGCTCCGCAGGGCGTCTACCCGACCCCGGCCGACGTCGAGAAGCTGGACGCCGACCCGCTGCGCTGCCTGGACGCGGACACCTCGAAGGCGATGGTGGCCGAGGTCGACCAGGCCCACAAGGACGGCGACACCCTCGGCGGAGTGGTGGAGATCCTGGCGTACGGCGTGCCCGTGGGCCTGGGCTCGCACGTGCACTGGGACCGCAAGCTGGACGCCCGCCTCGCGGGTGCGCTGATGGGCATCCAGGCGATCAAGGGTGTCGAGCTCGGTGACGGCTTCGAGCTGGCGCGGGTGCCCGGCTCGAAGGCGCACGACGAGATCGTGAACACCCCCGAGGGCATCCGGCGAGTCTCCGGCCGCTCCGGCGGCACCGAGGGCGGGCTCAGCACGGGTGAGCTGCTGCGGGTGCGGGCCGCGATGAAGCCCATCGCCACCGTCCCGCGGGCCCTGCAGACCGTGGACGTCACCACCGGCGAGGCCGCGCAGGCCCACCACCAGCGCTCCGACGTGTCCGCGGTCCCGGCCGCCGGCATCGTCGCCGAGGCGATGGTGGCACTCGTCCTGGCCGACGCGGTGGCCGAGAAGTTCGGCGGCGACAGCGTGCCCGAGACCCGCCGCAACGTGCGGTCCTACCTCGAGAACCTGGCCATCCGATGAGCCCTGTGGTCGTCCTCGTCGGTCCGATGGGCGTGGGCAAGTCCACCGTCGGGCGGCTGCTGGCCGAGCGCCTCACGGTGGGGTACCGGGACACCGACGACGACATCGTCGCCGAGCAGGGCCGTGCGATCGCGGAGATCTTCGTCGACGAGGGCGAGGCCGCCTTCCGGGCGATCGAGAAGGCCGCCGTGCGGCGGGCGCTCGCCGAGCACGACGGCGTCCTCGCGCTCGGCGGCGGCTCGATCCTCGACGAGGGCACCCGCGCCCTGCTGGCCGGGCAGCGCGTGCTGTACCTGTCGATGGACGTCGAGGAGGCGGTCAAGCGCACCGGCCTGAACGCCGCCCGTCCGCTGCTCGCGGTCAACCCGCGCAAGCAGTGGCGCGAGCTGATGGAGGCGCGCCGCCACCTGTACGAGTCGATCGCCACGGCGGTCGTGGCCACCGACGGCCGTACCCCCGAAGAAGTCACCCAAATCGCGCTGGACGCACTGGAGTTGAAGGAAGCATGAGCGAGGCAGTGACGCGCATCCAGGTCGGCGGCACCGCGGGCAGCGAGCCGTACGAGGTCCTGGTGGGACGTCAACTCCTGGGTGAGCTCGGCACGTTGGTGGGGGAGAAGGCCCAACGGGTCGCCGTCATCCACCCCGAGGCGCTCGCCGACACCGGTGACGCCCTGCGCGCCGACCTCGCCGAGCAGGGCTACGAGGCCGTGGCCATCCAGGTGCCGAACGCGGAGGAGGCCAAGACCGCCGAGGTCGCCGCCTACTGCTGGAAGGCGCTCGGCCAGTCCGGCTTCACCCGCTCCGACGTCGTGGTCGGCGTCGGCGGCGGCGCGACCACCGACCTCGCCGGTTTCGTGGCCGCGACCTGGCTGCGCGGGGTGCGCTGGATCGCTGTCCCGACAACCGTGCTGGCCATGGTCGACGCGGCGGTCGGCGGCAAGACCGGCATCAACACCGCCGAGGGCAAGAACCTCGTCGGCGCCTTCCACCCGCCCGCCGGTGTCCTGTGCGACCTGGCCGCGCTGGACTCCCTGCCGGTCAACGACTACGTCTCCGGGCTCGCCGAGATCATCAAGGCGGGCTTCATCGCCGACCCGGTGATCCTGGAGCTCATCGAGTCCGACCCCGAGGCCGCGCGCACCCCGGCGGGCCCGCACACCTCCGAGCTCATCGAGCGCTCGATCCGGGTCAAGGCCGAGGTGGTCTCCTCCGACCTCAAGGAGTCGGGCCTCAGGGAGATCCTCAACTACGGCCACACGCTCGCCCATGCCATCGAGAAGAACGAGCGGTACAAGTGGCGGCACGGCGCAGCGGTCGCCGTGGGCATGCACTTCGCCGCCGAACTGGGCCGGCTGGCGGGCCGGTTGGACGACGCGACCGCCGACCGTCACCGCACGGTCCTGGAGTCGGTCGGCCTGCCGCTGCACTACCGCTACGACCAGTGGCCCAAGTTGCTGGAGACCATGAAGGTCGACAAGAAGTCCCGCGGCAACCTGCTGCGGTTCATCGTCCTCGACGGACTGGGCAAGCCCACCGTTCTGGAGGGCCCGGACCCGGCTGTTCTGCTCGCCGCGTACGGCGAGGTCGGCCAGTAAGTCCCGCGACGGGCGTTCCGCCTGATTCGCCTTGCACCAGGGGCACTTCGGGGCGTCCCCGGCCGTTTCACCAAACGTGGGCCGGGGACGGTACCGTTCGATGGCGAGCGGGGTAGGCACATCCCCGTAACCAGCGCCGATCAGCCTGACGCGAGCGAGCCGGAGGGGCGCGTCGGAGACGTGAGGACGAGCGAGCGGAGGCCTTCGGGCCGCGCCCGGTCGGGCTCGCGGCACCGACGCGAGCGCCCCCGAGGCGAGCAAGCCGAAAAAGACGAGACGGAGTGGCACCGGATGCAGCACGCAGTGGGTTCTCCGCTGCCGCCGCCCCATCAGCCGGGGCACGGACCGGCCGCCGGCTGGTCGCCGGCCGCACACCACCCGGGACCGCATCACCCGGGTGCGCACCAGGGCTCCGCCCCGGTGCCCCCACCACCGTCGGCACCGGGCTTCGCCCCGGCCCCGGTACCGCCGACGCCCCCGCACTCCCAGGTACCGCCCGCGCCGCAGCACTCCCCGGTCCCGCCCGCGCCGCAGCACTCACCGGGGCCGGTACCGGACACCACCGGCCATGTGCCCCTGCCGACCGGCGCACCCGTGGGCGCGCCCAGCACGCCGCCCGTCGCCGCGCCCGACCCCGCGGGCACCACCCTCGCGGTGCTGCTCATCGGTCCTGCGGGCGCCGGAAAGACGAGCGTCGCCAAGTACTGGGCCGACCATCGCCGGGTCCCCACCGCCCACATCAGCCTCGACGACGTACGCGAGTGGGTCCGCTCGGGCTTCGCCGACCCGCAGTCCGGCTGGAACGACCACTCCGAGGCCCAGTACCGCCTCGCCCGCCGCACCTGTGGCTTCGCCGCCCGCAACTTCCTCGCCAACGGCATCTCCTGCATCCTCGACGACGCGGTCTTCCCGGACCGGCCGGTGGTCGGCCTCGGCGGCTGGAAGCGGCACGTGGGCCCGGGGTTGCTGCCGGTGGTCCTGCTGCCCGGCCTGGAGATCGTCCTGGAGCGCAACGCGGAGCGTTCCGGCAATCGCCGCCTGACGGACGAGGAGGTGGCACGGATCCACGGTCGGATGGCCGGCTGGTACGGCTCGGGCCTGCCGATCATCGACAACTCCCAGATGGACGTACCGCAGACGGCGAGGGTCCTGGACGACGTACTGGCACGCTCCATCGCGAGCCCACCGACCTGGTAGCGCCCCTGAAGGGGCGCGGGAACTGCGCGACCAGCCCCCACCGGTCCGCGGGCTACGGCCGACCCCCACTCGGCCTTCCTCGAACGGCGCCGCACTCGCAAGGCTCCTACGCTCGACTTATGTCAGAGGTGTACGTCACCCGGAGAGCCCGCCTGAGAGACCGCTGCCAAGCCGGCGGTAGCCAATCCGCGCTGATCTCCCGCCCCGCCAACGTCCGCTACCTCGCGGGCACCGCCCCCCGCGGCGCCGTCCTCCTGCTCGGCGCCGGTGAGGACGTGCTGCTCTGCCCCGGCCCACTGGACGACCGCACGGACGGCCGTCCGGACGAGGCCCTGCGGCTGCACACCCTCTCCCGCGCCGGCGGCGACCCCGCCGTGGCGGCGGCCGACCTCGCGGAGGCACGGGGCTGGGGATCCCTCGCCGTCGAGGAACACCACCTCACCATGGCCCGCCACAGGGCCATCCGATCGGTCGTCCCGCGGCTGCGCCTCGCCGACCTCGGCGGCGCGGTCGAACAGCTCCGCGTCATCAAGGACGAGGAGGAGATCTCCTGCCTGCGCATCGGCGCGGAGATCGCCGACCAGGCACTGGGCGAACTCCTGGAGTCCATCCTCGTCGGCCGCACCGAGCGCCACCTCGCCCTCGAACTGGAGCGCCGCCTCGTCGACCACGGCGCCGACGGCCCGGCCTTCGCCACCTCCGTCGGCGCCGGCCCGAACTCCGGGCGCCCCGGCCACCGCCCCACCGACCGCCGCGTCGAGGAGGGCGACTTGCTCTCCGTCTGCCTGGGCGCGAACTACCGCGGCTACCGCTGCGAGATCGGCCGTACCTTCGTCATCGGTACGTCCCCCGCCGACTGGCAGATCGAGCTCTACGACCTCGTCTTCGCCGCTCAGCGGGCCGGACGGGAGTCGCTGGCACCCGGCGCCGCCTACCGTGATGTGGACCGGGCGGCACGCCAGGTGCTGGAGTCCGCGGGCCACCATGAGGGGCTCCCGACCCTCACCGGACACGGTGTGGGACTCGAAATCGACGAGGACCCGCAATTGGCCCCCGCGGCCATGGGTAAACTGGACGCTTGCGTGCCGGTCACCGTCGAACCGGGGGTCCACCTCCCGGGACGGGGCGGCGTCCGGATCGATGACACGCTCGTCGTACGCCCCGAGGCGGACGGCGGACCCGAGCTACTCACCATCACGACCAAGGAGCTGCTCGCACTTTAGGCAACGTGCGTGCGCCGGGGTCGTCCACGTCAGTCCAGGAGATTCCGCAACCGTGGCTTCCACGAACGACCTCAAGAACGGCCTGGTGCTCAAGCTCGAAGGCGGCCAGCTCTGGTCCGTCGTCGAGTTCCAGCACGTCAAGCCCGGCAAGGGCCCCGCATTCGTGCGCACCAAGCTCAAGAACGTGCTGTCCGGCAAGGTCGTCGACAAGACGTTCAACGCCGGCGTCAAGGTCGAGACGGCCACTGTCGACAAGCGCGACATGCAGTTCTCGTACATGGACGGCGAGTACTTCGTCTTCATGGACCTGGACACCTACGACCAGCTGATGATCGACCGCAAGACGGTCGGCGACGCTGCCAACTTCCTGATCGAGGGCTTCACGGCCACCGTCGCGCAGCACGAGGGCGAGGTGCTCTTCGTCGAGCTGCCGGCCGCCGTCGAGCTCGTCGTGCAGGAGACCGAGCCGGGCCTCCAGGGCGACCGCTCCACCGGCGGCACCAAGCCCGCCACCCTGGAGACCGGTCACCAGATCCAGGTCCCGCTCTTCATCACCACCGGTGAGAAGATCAAGGTCGACACCCGCACGAGCGACTACCTCGGCCGGGTGAACAGCTAACCGTGGCTGCCCGCAACACGGCCCGCAAGCGCGCCTTCCAGATCCTCTTCGAGGGTGACCAGCGCGACGCCGACGTCCTGACGGTCCTCGCGGACTGGATCCGGCACTCCCGGGAAGACACCCGGCAGCCGCCGGTGAGCGAGTACACCATGCAGCTGGTCGAGGGCTACGCGGAGCACGCGCAGCGCATCGACGAGCTGATCGCGCAGTACTCGGTCGGCTGGACGCTGGACCGGATGCCGGTCGTCGACCGCAACATCCTGCGTCTGGGCGCCTACGAGCTGATCTGGGCCGACGAGACCCCGGACGCGGTGGTGCTCGACGAGATGGTGCAGCTGGCCAAGGAGTTCTCCACGGACGAGTCGCCCTCGTTCGTGAACGGCCTGCTGGGCCGGCTCAAGGACCTGAAGCCGTCGCTGCGCCGAGACGAGGCGTAAGCCGAGACGCCGAGGCGGCTCGAGACGCGAATTGCCTGAGGGCCCGCAGCGTGAGCGTTGCGGGCCCTCAGGCGTGTGTGTACGTGAAAGCTCCCCGAGGCCCGCAGAAAGCCGCCGGGGTGGCCGGAACCGTGAAGTTCCGGCCACCCCGGCGGCACGTTTCTGCTCTGGCTGGGAGCGGCTCAGCTGTCCTCGTGGGACACCGCGCGACGCGCGTCCGCGTCCAGCACGCCCCAGCTGATCAGCTGCTCGGTGAGGACCGAGGGCGACTGGTCGTAGATGACGGCGAGTGTGCGCAGGTCGTCCTGGCGGATCGACAGCACCTTGCCGTTGTAGTCACCGCGCTGGGACTGGATCGTCGCGGCGTAACGCTGGAGGGGGCCCGCCTTCTCGGCCGGGACGTGGGCCAGCCGCTCCAGGTCAAGCACCAGCTTCGGCGGCGGCTCGGCGGCCCCGCCCGGAGTGGTGCCGGGCAGCAGCTCCTGCACCGGAACGCCGTAGAAATCCGCCAACTCGGCAAGACGCTGCACGGTCACCGCGCGGTCGCCACGCTCGTACGAACCGACCACGACCGCCTTCCAGCGTCCCTGGGACTTCTCCTCGACACCGTGGAGGGAAAGGCCCTGCTGGGTGCGGATGGCCCGGAGCTTGGCCCCGAGCTGTTTGGCGTATTCGCTGGACATATAGCTCCCCGGACACTGGATCGACGCGGCCGCAGTGGTTTCGAGCCGCGCGTCTGGTAACTCACTGTGAGGTTACGCAGCGTGACTCTTCTGCGTCAAGCCGAATGGTCCACACCGACGCTTCCGTGAGAGTGGGGACCGATTGGGCCAAGGGGGTGATCAGGGGCCCCGTCCCGGCCTGCTACCGTGGATGGCGCAAATCCGACGTCCTTTAAGGTCCGTCCCGTGAGGCGGAGAAGGAGGTCCGTTTCGTATGGACAAGCAGGACACTTCCGACATCCAGGCGTCCGATGCCCGGCCCGTTCTCGAAGGCCCCGACATCGCGCGCGTGCTGACCCGTATCGCCCACGAGATCGTCGAACGCGCCAAGGGCGCCGACGACGTGGTGCTCCTCGGCATCCCCACCCGGGGCGTCTTCCTCGCCCGGCGGCTCGCCGCGAAGCTCGAGGAGATCACCGACCGCGTGATTCCGGTCGGTTCGCTCGACATCACCATGTACCGCGACGACCTGCGCATGCACCCGCCGCGAGCGCTGGCCCGCACCGAGATCCCGGGTGACGGCATCGACGGCCGCCTGGTGGTCCTCGTCGACGACGTGCTCTTCTCCGGCCGCACCATCCGCGCCGCCCTGGACGCCCTGAACGACATCGGGCGGCCCCGCGCGGTCCAGCTCGCGGTCCTCGTCGACAGAGGCCACCGCGAACTGCCCATCCGCGCCGACTACGTCGGCAAGAACCTCCCCACGTCGTTGCGGGAGACGGTCAAGGTCCAGCTCGTCGAGGAGGACGGTCGCGACACCGTGCTGCTCGGTGTGAAGCAGACCTAGCAGCAGGTGCATGGGGGCACTTCTCGGTGCGCCCTCGCCTGCCCGGATCCTCCCGATACCTGAACTGCCTTACGGAGCCTGACAGATGCAGCGTCATCTCATCTCGGCCGCCGACCTCACCCGCGACGACGCCGTCCTGATCCTCGACACCGCCGAGGAGATGGCCCGGGTCGCCGACCGGCCGATCAAGAAACTGCCGACCCTGCGCGGCCGCACGATCGTCAACCTCTTCTTCGAGGACTCCACGCGTACGCGTATCTCCTTCGAGGCCGCCGAGAAGCGGCTCTCGGCGGACGTCATCAACTTCACCGCCAAGGGCTCCAGCGTGTCCAAGGGCGAGTCCCTGAAGGACACCGCCCAGACCCTGGAGGCCATGGGCGTCGACGCCGTCGTCATCCGCCACGGTGCCTCCGGAGCGCCGTACCGCCTCGCCAACTCCGGCTGGATCGACGCGGCCGTCATCAACGCCGGTGACGGCACCCACCAGCACCCCACCCAGGCCCTGCTGGACGCGTTCACCATGCGCCGCCGGCTCGTCGGGCGGGACGCGGGCATCGGCCAGGACCTCGCCGGCAAGCGCATCACGATCGTCGGGGACGTCCTGCACAGCCGGGTCGCCCGCTCCAACGTCGACCTGCTGCACACCCTCGGCGCCCAGGTCACCCTCGTCGCCCCGCCCACCCTGGTGCCGGTGGGCGTCGAGACCTGGCCCTGCGAGGTGTCGTACGACCTCGACAGCACGCTCGCCAAGTCCGACGCGGTGATGATGCTGCGCGTCCAGCGCGAGCGCATGAACGCCGCGTTCTTCCCGACCGAGCGCGAGTACTCGCGGCGCTACGGCCTGGACGGCGACCGCATGGCGCGGATGCCGGAGCACGCCATCGTGATGCACCCCGGCCCGATGGTCCGCGGCATGGAGATCACCGCCGAGGTCGCCGACTCCGACCGCTGCACCGTGGTGGAGCAGGTCGCAAACGGAGTCTCCATCCGGATGGCCGTTCTCTACCTGCTTCTGGGCGGCAACGAGCCCGCCGTCAGCCCCACCCGTACCGAGGAGAAGTAAGTCACATGAGCAAGATCCTGATCCGTGGTGCGAAGGTGCTCGGCGGCGAGCCGCAGGACGTGCTGATCGACGGCGCGACCATCGCCCAGGTGGGCGCCGGTCTGTCGGCCGAGGGCGCCGAGGTCGTCGAGGCCGACGGCAAAGTGCTGCTGCCGGGACTCGTCGACCTGCACACCCACCTGCGCGAGCCCGGCCGCGAGGACTCCGAGACCGTCCTCACCGGTACGCGCGCGGCCGCCTCCGGTGGCTACACCGCCGTGTTCGCCATGGCCAACACCTTCCCGGTCGCGGACACCGCCGGTGTGGTCGAGCAGGTCTGGCGGCTGGGCAAGGAGCACGGCTACTGCGACGTCCAGCCCATCGGCGCCGTCACCGTCGGCCTGGAGGGCCGCAAGCTCGCCGAACTGGGCGCCATGCACGAGTCGGCCGCCGGCGTGACCGTCTTCTCCGACGACGGCAAGTGCGTCGACGACGCCGTGATCATGCGCCGCGCGCTGGAGTACGTGAAGGCCTTCGGCGGGGTCGTCGCCCAGCACGCGCAGGAGCCGCGGCTGACCGAGGGCGCCCAGATGAACGAGGGCATCGTCTCCGCCGAGCTGGGCCTGGGCGGCTGGCCCGCGGTGGCCGAGGAATCGATCATCGCCCGGGACGTCCTGCTCGCCGAGCACGTCGGCTCCCGCGTCCACATCTGCCACCTGTCGACCGCCGGGTCCGTCGAGATCGTGCGCTGGGCCAAGTCCCGCGGCATCGACGTCACGGCCGAGGTCACACCGCACCACCTGCTCCTCACGGACGAGCTGGTGCGGACGTACAACCCGGTCTACAAGGTGAACCCGCCGCTGCGCACCGAGCGGGACGTGCTCGCCCTGCGCGAGGCCCTGGCCGACGGCACCATCGACATCGTCGCCACCGACCACGCCCCGCACCCGCACGAGGACAAGGACTGCGAGTGGGCCGCCGCCGCCATGGGGATGGTCGGCCTGGAGACCGCGTTGTCAGTGGTGCAGGAGACCATGGTGGACACCGGGCTCCTCGACTGGGCCGGGGTCGCCGAGCGCATGTCCGCCACGCCCGCTCGCATCGGGCAGGCCACCGGACACGGCCGTCCCGTCTCGGCTGGTGAGCCCGCCAACCTCACGCTGGTCGACACGGAATACCGTGGGTCGGTGGACCCCGCGGGCTTCGCCTCGCGCAGCCGCAACACTCCGTACGAGGGGCGTGAGCTGCCGGGCCGTGTCACCCACACGTGGCTCCGGGGCAAGGCCACGCTCGTCGACGGGAAGCTCACGTGACACCAGTAACCCTGATCGCCGCCGGACTCGCCGCCGAGAAGAAGTCGGCCGAGGTCACCGACTGGGCCGCCCGCATCGGCTGGCTCGTCGGCCTCGCCCTCTTCGTCGCGCTCGTCTACTGGCTGATGCGCGAGGGCTGGAAGTGGCGCGGCACGCTCCAGGGCGACCTGCCCGAGCTCCCCGCCGTGCCCGACGACCCCGGCCCGGCGAGACTGAGCATGAGCGGTCGCTACCACGGCTCCACCACCGCGGGCCAGTGGCTCGACCGGATCGTGGCGCACGGCCTGGGCACCCGCAGTCGGGTCGAGCTCACCCTGACGGACGCGGGACTGGACGTCGTGCGCCCCGGCGCGACCGACTTCTTCGTCCCGCGCGAGGCCCTGCGGGAAGCCGTGCTCGGCAAGGGCATCGCGGGCAAGGTCCTGACCGAGGGCGGACTCCTCGTCGTGACCTGGGCGCACGGCGAGCGACTGATCGACTCGGGGTTCCGCTCGGACCACGCGGCCGAGCACACGGACTGGGTCGACGCCATTAACTCCATGATCAACAAGACGGAAACGGAAGGCGCACGATGACCACCTCCACAAGGGGGGCCACCAAGGCCCCCGCGGTACTCGTCCTGGAGGACGGCCGGATCTTCCGCGGCCGTGCCTACGGGGCCGTGGGGGAGACCTTCGGCGAGGCCGTGTTCTCCACCGGCATGACCGGCTACCAGGAGACCCTGACCGACCCCTCGTACGACCGCCAGATCGTCGTCGCGACCGCCCCACAGATCGGCAACACCGGCTGGAACGACGAGGACGACGAGTCCCGCCGCATCTGGGTCTCGGGCTACGTCGTGCGCGACCCCGCGCGCGTGCCGTCCAACTGGCGGGCCAAGCGCTCCCTGGAGGACGAGCTGGTCGCGCAGGACATCGTCGGGATCTCCGGCATCGACACCCGCGCCCTCACCCGCCACCTGCGTGAGCGCGGCTCCATGCGCGCCGGGATCTTCTCCGGCGAGGCGATCGCCGCCGAGCCCGAGCTCGTCGCGCGCGTGCAGGCCCAGCCGCACATGAAGGGCGCCTCGCTGTACGAGGAGGTCGCCACCAAGGAGACGTACGTCGTCCCCGCGGTCGGCCCCGACGGCGAAGCCGTTCCGATCGGCACCGCGAAGTTCACCGTCGCCGCCATCGACCTCGGCATCAAGGGCATGACCCCGCACCGCATGGCCCAGCGCGGCATCGAGGTGCATGTGCTGCCGGCCACGGCGAGCGTCGACGAGGTCTACGCCGTCGAACCGGACGGGGTGTTCTTCTCCAACGGCCCAGGCGACCCGGCGACCGCCGACGGCCCGGTCGCGCTCATGACCGCCGTGCTGGAGCGGAAGACGCCGCTGTTCGGCATCTGCTTCGGCAACCAGATCCTTGGGCGGGCCCTCGGCTTCGGCACCTACAAGCTGAAGTACGGGCACCGGGGCATCAACCAGCCGGTCCAGGACCGTACGACCGGCAAGGTCGAGGTCACCGCGCACAACCACGGATTCGCCGTGGACGCGCCGCTCGACAAGGTCAGCGAGACGAAGTTCGGCCGCGCCGAGGTCTCCCACGTGTGCCTGAACGACGACGTCGTGGAAGGGCTCCAGCTGCTCGACCAGCCGGCCTTCTCCGTCCAGTACCACCCCGAAGCGGCAGCCGGCCCGCACGACGCCGCCTACCTGTTCGACCGCTTCGTATCTCTGATGGAGGGCCAGCGTGCCTAAGCGCACCGATATCCAGTCCGTCCTGGTCATCGGCTCCGGCCCGATCGTCATCGGCCAGGCCGCCGAGTTCGACTACTCCGGCACCCAGGCATGCCGCGTGCTCAAGGCCGAAGGCCTGCGCGTCATCCTCGTCAACTCCAACCCGGCGACGATCATGACCGACCCGGAGATCGCCGACGCCACCTACGTCGAGCCGATCACCCCGGAGTTCGTCGAGAAGATCATCGCCAAGGAGCGCCCCGATGCCCTGCTGCCCACCCTGGGCGGCCAGACGGCCCTCAACACCGCGATCTCGCTGCACGAGGCCGGCACCCTCGACAAGTACGGCGTCGAGCTGATCGGCGCCAATGTCGAGGCCATCAACAAGGGCGAGGACCGCGACCTGTTCAAGGACGTCGTGGAGGAGGTCCGCAAGAAGATCGGGCACGGCGAGTCCGCCCGCTCGGTCATCTGCCACTCCATGGACGACGTCCTCAAGGGCGTCGAGACGCTCGGCGGCTACCCGGTCGTCGTCCGCCCGTCCTTCACGATGGGCGGCGCCGGCTCCGGCTTCGCGCACGACGAGGAGGAGCTGCGCCGGATCGCCGGCCAGGGCCTGACCCTCTCGCCGACCACCGAGGTGCTCCTGGAGGAGTCCATCCTCGGCTGGAAGGAGTACGAACTGGAGTTGATGCGCGACAAGAACGACAACGTCGTGGTCGTCTGCTCCATCGAGAACTTCGACCCGATGGGCGTGCACACCGGCGACTCGATCACCGTCGCGCCCGCCATGACACTCACCGACCGTGAGTACCAGGTTCTGCGCGACGTCGGCATCGCGATCATCCGCGAGGTCGGCGTCGACACCGGCGGCTGCAACATCCAGTTCGCGGTGGACCCCGAGGACGGCCGCGTGATCGTCATCGAGATGAACCCGCGCGTGTCCCGCTCCTCGGCGCTCGCCTCCAAGGCGACCGGCTTCCCGATCGCCAAGATCGCCGCGAAGCTCGCCGTCGGCTACACGCTGGACGAGATCCCGAACGACATCACCGAGCAGACCCCGGCCTCCTTCGAGCCGACGCTCGACTATGTGGTGGTCAAGGCCCCGCGGTTCGCCTTCGAGAAGTTCCCCTCCGCCGACTCCACCCTCACGACCACCATGAAGTCGGTCGGCGAGGCCATGGCGATCGGCCGCAACTTCACCGAGGCCTTCCAGAAGGCGCTGCGCTCGCTGGAGAAGAAGGGCAGTCAGTTCACCTTCGTGGGCGAGCCGGGCGACAAGACGGCCCTCCTGGAGGAGTCCGTACGGCCCACCGACGGCCGGATCAACACCGTCATGCAGGCCATCCGCGCGGGCGCCACGCCCGAGGAGGTCTTCGCGTACACGAAGATCGACCCCTGGTTCGTCGACCAGCTCTTCCTGATCAAGGAGATCGCGGACGAGCTGGCCGCCGCCGAGCGCCTGGACGCCGATCTGCTCGCCGAGGCGAAGCGGCACGGCTTCTCCGACCAGCAGATCGGTGAGATCCGCGGCCTGCGCGAGGACGTGGTGCGCGAGGTGCGGCACGCGCTCGGCGTACGCCCGGTCTACAAGACCGTCGACACCTGCGCGGCCGAGTTCGCCGCGAAGACGCCGTACTTCTACTCCTCCTATGACGAGGAGAGCGAGGTCGCGTCCCGGACCAAGCCCGCGGTGATCATCCTGGGCTCGGGTCCGAACCGCATCGGCCAGGGCATCGAGTTCGACTACTCCTGCGTGCACGCGTCCTTCGCGCTGTCGGACGCCGGGTACGAGACGGTGATGGTCAACTGCAACCCGGAGACCGTCTCCACCGACTACGACACCTCCGACCGGCTGTACTTCGAGCCGCTCACCCTGGAGGACGTCCTGGAGGTCGTCCACGCGGAGAAGCAGGCCGGCCCGGTCGCGGGCGTCATCGTGCAGCTCGGCGGCCAGACCCCGCTGGGCCTGGCGCAGGCGCTCAAGGACAACGGCGTGCCGATCGTGGGCACCCCGCCCGAGGCGATCCACGCCGCCGAGGACCGCGGCGCCTTCGGCCGGGTCCTCGCCGAGGCGGGTCTGCCGGCCCCCAAGCACGGCACCGCCACCACCTTCGCCGGCGCGAAGGCCATCGCGGACGAGATCGGCTACCCGGTCCTGGTACGGCCCTCCTACGTCCTCGGCGGACGCGGCATGGAGATCGTCTACGACGAGACCCGCCTGGAGTCCTACATCGCCGAGTCGACCGAGATCAGCCCCTCGCGGCCGGTCCTCGTCGACCGCTTCCTGGACGACGCCATCGAGATCGACGTCGACGCCCTCTACGACGGCCAGGAGCTCTACCTGGGCGGCGTGATGGAGCACATCGAGGAGGCCGGCATCCACTCCGGCGACTCGGCGTGCGCGCTGCCGCCGATCACCCTGGGCGGCTTCGACATCAAGCGCCTGCGGGCCTCCACCGAGGCCATCGCGAAGGGCGTCGGCGTCCGGGGCCTGATCAACATCCAGTTCGCGATGGCCGGCGACATCCTCTACGTCCTGGAGGCCAACCCGCGCGCGTCCCGCACCGTCCCCTTCACCTCGAAGGCGACCGCGGTGCCGCTCGCCAAGGCCGCCGCCCGCATCTCGCTGGGCGCGACCGTCGCCGAACTGCGCGCCGAGGGCCTGCTCCCGGCCAACGGCGACGGCGGTGAACTCCCGCTGGACGCGCCGATCTCCGTCAAGGAGGCCGTCATGCCGTGGTCGCGCTTCCGCGACATCCACGGCCGCGGCGTCGACACCGTCCTCGGCCCGGAGATGCGCTCCACCGGCGAGGTCATGGGCATCGACTCCGTCTTCGGCACGGCGTACGCCAAGTCGCAGGCCGGCGCTTACGGTCCGCTGCCCACCAAGGGCCGCGCGTTCATCTCGGTCGCCAACCGCGACAAGCGCTCGATGATCTTCCCGGCACGTGAGCTGGTCGCGCACGGCTTCGAGCTGCTCGCCACCTCCGGCACGGCCGAGGTCCTCAAGCGCAACGGCATCAACGCCACCGTGGTGCGCAAGCAGTCCGAGGGCCCCGGTCCCAACGGCGAGAAGACCATCGTCCAGTACATCCACGACGGCGAGGTCGACCTCATCGTCAACACGCCCTACGGCACCGGCGGCCGCCTCGACGGCTACGAGATCCGTACGGCGGCCGTGGCGCGGTCGGTCCCGTGTCTGACGACGGTCCAGGCGCTCGCCGCCGCCGTCCAGGGCATCGACGCCCTCAACCACGGTGACGTGGGAGTCCGTTCGCTCCAGGAACACGCGCAGCACCTGACCGCGGCCCGCGACTAGCAGCCCTGAGGGGGACACCGGAAACGGTGTCCCCCTCTTCATGAGGACACCATGTACAAGATCTTCTTCAAGCTCGTCTTCCAGCGCATGGACCCCGAGAAGGCCCACCACCTCGCCTTCCGCTGGATCCGGCTCGCCGTCCGCGTCCCCGTGCTGCGCACCTTCGTCGCGGCCGCCCTCGCGCCCCGCTACAAGGAGCTGCGCACCGAGGCCTTCGGGCTGCGCATGCACGGCCCCTTCGGCCTCGCCGCGGGCTTCGACAAGAACGCGGTCGCGATCGACGGCATGGCGATGCTGGGCTTCGACCACATCGAGATCGGCACGGTGACCGGGGAGGCCCAGCCGGGCAACCCCAGGAAGCGGCTGTTCCGCCTGGTGCCGGACCGTGCGCTCATCAACCGCATGGGCTTCAACAACGAGGGCTCGCTGGCCGTCGCGGCCCGTCTGGCGTCCCGTGAGCTGGTCTTCAAGACCGTCGTGGGCGTCAACATCGGCAAGACCAAGCTCGTCCCCGAGGCCGAGGCGATCGGCGACTACGTGAAGTCCGCGGAGCGGCTCGCGCCCTTCGCCGACTACCTCGTCGTCAACGTGTCCTCGCCCAACACACCCGGCCTGCGCAACCTCCAGGCCACCGAGGCGCTGCGGCCGCTCCTGACCGCCGTCCGCGAGGCCGCCGACCGGATCGTCGCGAACCGCCGGGTCCCGCTCCTGGTGAAGATCGCGCCCGACCTCGCCGACGAGGACGTCGACGCGGTCGCCGACCTGGCCGTCGAGCTCGGCCTGGACGGCATCATCGCCACCAACACGACCATCGCGCGCGAGGGACTGGGGCTGAAGTCCGCAGCCGCCCTGATGAAGGAGACGGGCGGCCTGTCCGGGGCACCCCTCAAGGAGCGGTCCCTGGAGGTCCTCAGGCGCCTGTACGCGCGCGTGGGCGACCGGATCACCCTGGTGGGCGTCGGGGGCGTCGAGAACGCCGAGGACGCCTGGCAGCGCATCCTGGCGGGTGCCACGCTGGTCCAGGGCTACAGCGCCTTCGTCTACGAGGGGCCCTTCTGGGCCCGCGCCGTCCACAAGGGCCTCGCTGCGCGTCTGCGCACGAGCCCGTACGCCACCCTCGCCGACGCGGTCGGCGCCGACGTGAGGAAAATCACCGTATGACCGAGCCCTTCGGTGCCCGACTGCGCCACGCCATGGACGAGCGTGGCCCGCTGTGCGTGGGGATCGACCCGCACGCCTCGCTGCTCACCGAGTGGGGCCTGACCGACGACGTCGCCGGTCTGGAGCGGTTCAGCCGCACGGTCGTCGAGGCGCTGTCCGACCGGGTCGCCGTGTTCAAGCCCCAGAGCGCGTTCTTCGAGCGCTTCGGCTCGCGCGGCGTCGCCGTCCTGGAAAAGACCGTCCAGGAGGCCCGCGCGGCCGGTGCGCTGGTCCTCATGGACGCCAAGCGCGGTGACATCGGCTCGACCATGGCCGCGTACGCCGAGGCCTTCCTGCGCAAGGACTCCCCGCTGTTCTCGGACGCGCTGACCGTGTCGCCGTACCTCGGCTACGGCTCGCTCTCGCCGGCCGTCGCGCTGGCACGCGAGAGCGGTGCGGGCCTGTTCGTACTGGCCCTGACCTCCAACCCGGAGGGCGGCGAGGTCCAGCACGCGGTCCGCGCGGACGGCCGGAACGTCGGCGCGACCATGCTGGCCCATCTGGCCGCCGAGAACACCGGCGAGGAGCCCCTGGGGTCCTTCGGCGCCGTCGTCGGGGCCACGCTGGGCGATCTGTCGACCTACGACCTCGACATCAACGGTCCGCTCCTGGCGCCCGGCGTCGGTGCGCAGGGGGCCACCCCGGCCGATCTTCCCCGGGTCTTCGGGGCGGCGATCCGCAATGTGGTCCCGAACGTCAGCCGGGGAGTGCTGCGGCACGGCCCCGACACCGGTGCGCTGCGCGACTCCGCCGAGCGGTTCGCGGACGAGATCCGGTCGGCGCTGCCGAGCGCATGACGATGTTCGAACCCCTCGTTCGAGTCCTCCGGCGAGGGGTTCGAGGACCGCTTGAGTCTGAATACATCCTCAAATCCGGGGCAGTATGTCAGGAATGTCCGGCCTGACGGAGGCTGACCAGGACTTTTCCGCTGTTCTCGCTGACTCTGGCGGACTTGGCCGCTAGTCTCCGACGCAGAGTCAACGGGCAAGCGTGTTGCTCGTGGCTCCCCAGGTGTGGGGCGACTAGGTTCCTCACCGGTCCGTATCCGACAGTTCGACATCCGAGGTGACGTAGGCGTGGCTCTTCCGCCCCTTACCCCTGAACAGCGCGCAGCCGCGCTCGAAAAGGCCGCCGCGGCTCGCCGGGAGCGGGCCGAGGTCAAGAATCGACTCAAGCACTCCGGCGCCTCTCTCCACGAGGTCATCAAGCAGGGCCAGGAGAACGACGTCATCGGCAAGATGAAGGTCTCCGCCCTGCTCGAATCCCTGCCGGGCGTGGGCAAGGTCCGCGCCAAGCAGATCATGGAACGACTGGGCATCTCCGAGAGCCGTCGTGTACGCGGCCTCGGCTCCAACCAGATCGCTTCGCTGGAGCGTGAGTTCGGCAGCACCGGTTCCTGATCCGGGTCACTCCGGGCAGGCAGTCCCGGGCACTCCGGGATTGCTGGAATAATCGCTGCATGGCTGCAACATTCCGGGGGACGACCCCCGAGCCCCCGGACGTACGTCCGCGGCTGACCGTGCTCTCCGGCCCCTCGGGGGTCGGCAAGAGCACGGTCGTCGCCCATATGCGCAAGGAACACCCCGAGGTCTGGCTCTCGGTGTCGGCGACGACCCGCAAGCCCCGCCCCGGCGAGAAGCACGGCGTCCAGTACTTCTTCGTCACCGACGAGGAGATGGACAAGCTGATCGCCAACGGCGAGCTGCTGGAGTGGGCGGAGTTCGCCGGCAACCGCTACGGCACGCCGCGTGCGGCCGTGCTGGAGCGGCTGGAGGCGGGCGAGCCCGTCCTCCTGGAGATCGACCTCCAGGGTGCCCGGCAGGTCCGTGAGTCCATGGCGGACGCCCAGCTGGTGTTCCTGGCTCCTCCCTCCTGGGAGGAGCTCGTGCGCAGACTCACCGGACGTGGCACCGAGCCGCCCGAGGTGATCGAGCGCCGCCTGGACGCGGCGAAGATCGAACTGGCGGCTGAACCCGAGTTCGATGTGACCTTGGTCAACACCTCCGTCGAGGACGTGGCGCGCGAGCTGCTAGCCTTGGTGGATGTTGTGTGATCGTGCCTGCTCATCGAGGCTTGATCCTCTGCACTGATTCTTTCCCATCCATCGGAAGGTAGAGCGTGTCCTCTTCCATCTCCGCGCCCGAGGGCATCATCAACCCGCCGATCGACGAGCTCCTCGAGGCCACTGACTCGAAGTACAGCCTCGTGATCTACGCGGCCAAGCGGGCCCGCCAGATCAACGCGTACTACTCGCAGCTCGGCGAGGGCCTGCTGGAGTACGTCGGTCCGCTGGTGGACACCCACGTCCACGAGAAGCCGCTCTCGATCGCCCTGCGCGAGATCAACGCGGGTCTGCTGACGTCCGAGGCCGTCGAGGGCCCGGCGCAGTAGTAGTACTTTCAGCTTTTCGCTGACTTATCCACAGGCCCGGCAGCGCGACTGCCGGGCCTGTGGTGTGTGATGGACCCGTACGCCGCCCGCGTACGTTGCCGAGCCGGGGAGAGACGGTGGACAAGCCGAAGGTCGTGCTGGGGGTCAGCGGCGGCATCGCCGCGTACAAGGCCTGCGAGCTGCTGAGAAGGCTCACGGAGTCAGGCCACGACGTCCGCGTCGTCCCCACCGCCTCCGCGCTGCACTTCGTGGGCGCCGCCACATGGTCCGCGCTGTCCGGCAAGCCGGTCTCGACCGAGGTCTGGGACGACGTCCACGAGGTCCCGCACGTCCGCATCGGGCAGCACGCCGACCTCGTCGTGGTGGCCCCGGCCACGGCCGACATGCTCGCCAAGGCGGCACACGGCCTGGCGGACGACCTCCTGACCAACACGCTCCTCACGGCCCGCTGCCCCATCGTCTTCGCGCCCGCCATGCACACCGAGATGTGGGAGCACCCGGCCACCCAGGAGAACGTGGCGACGCTTCGGCGCCGCGGCGCCCTCGTGATCGAACCGGCTGTCGGCCGGCTGACCGGCGTCGACACCGGCAAGGGCCGGCTGCCGGACCCCGCCGAGATCTTCGAGGTCTGCCGCCGGGTGCTGGCCCGCGGTGCCACCGAGCCCGACCTCGAGGGCCGGCACGTCGTCGTCAGCGCCGGCGGCACCCGCGAGCCCCTCGACCCGGTCCGCTTTCTCGGCAACCGCTCCTCCGGCAAGCAGGGGTACGCCCTGGCCCGCACCGCGGCCGCGCGCGGCGCCCGGGTCACGCTGATCGCGGCTAACACCGGCATGCCGGACCCCGCCGGCGTGGACGTGGTCCCCGTGGGGACGGCCGTACAGCTGCGCGAAGCGGTCCTGAAGGCGGCGGCCGACGCCGACGCCGTCGTCATGGCGGCGGCGGTCGCGGACTTCCGGCCCCAGACCTACGCGGCCGGAAAGATCAAGAAGAAGGACGGCCAGGACCCCGAGCCCATCGTCCTGGTGCGGAATCCGGACATCCTCGCCGAGATCTCGGCCGAGCGCGCCCGCCCCGGCCAGGTGATCGTCGGATTCGCCGCCGAGACCGACGACGTGCTGGCCAACGGCCGTACGAAGCTGGAGCGCAAGGGCTGCGACCTGCTCGTCGTCAACGAGGTGGGCGAGCGCAAGACCTTCGGGTCGGAGGAGAACGAGGCGGTGGTGCTGGGCGCCGACGGCAGCGAGACCCCGGTGCCGCACGGCCCGAAGGAGTTCCTGGCCGAAACGGTCTGGGACCTGGTGGTGAGCCGCCTGCACTGAACGCTTCATCCGTTTCTCGGCCCCACGTACCTCCGCGGTAGAGGTGTGGCGCCCCTGGCCAAGTCCACTCGGAATTGGGCACAATGCCCGTGCCGCAGGTCACGGCCCTTCCGAGAGGCGAGACAGGGGGGCCGGTGGCCGAGCACGACCGATAAACTGTTCTCGGACTGTGCCGGGCGCAGCCCCCGAGCCCGTCCGCCAATGATCAGCCAGCAGCCGCTGCAACCCCAGGGAGCGTTGTGTCCCGTCGTCTGTTCACCTCGGAGTCTGTGACCGAGGGCCACCCCGACAAGATCGCTGACCAGATCAGTGACACCATCCTCGACGCGCTCCTCAAGGAGGACCCGACCTCCCGGGTCGCTGTCGAGACCCTGATCACCACCGGTCTGGTGCATGTGGCCGGTGAGGTCACGACCAAGACCTACGCGCCGATCGCCCAGCTGGTGCGCGACAAGATCCTGGAGATCGGTTACGACTCCTCGAAGAAGGGCTTCGACGGCGCCTCCTGCGGTGTCTCGGTGTCGATCGGGGCGCAGTCCCCGGACATCGCGCAGGGTGTCGACACGGCGTACGAGAACCGGGTCGAGGGCGACGACGACGAACTGGACCGCCAGGGCGCGGGCGACCAGGGTCTGATGTTCGGCTACGCGACGGACGAGACCCCGACGCTGATGCCGCTGCCGATCTTCCTGGCGCACCGTCTGGCCAAGCGCCTGTCCGAGGTCCGCAAGAACGGCACCATCCCCTACCTGCGCCCCGACGGCAAGACGCAGGTCACCATCGAGTACGACGGTGACAAGGCGGTCCGTCTGGACACGGTCGTGGTCTCCTCGCAGCACGCGTCGGACATCGACCTGGACTCCCTGCTGGCCCCCGACATCCGCGAGTTCGTGGTGGAGCCGGAGCTCAAGGCGCTCCTGGACGAGGGCATCAAGCTGGACACGGACAGCTACCGTCTCCTGGTCAACCCGACCGGCCGGTTCGAGATCGGCGGCCCGATGGGTGACGCGGGTCTGACCGGCCGCAAGATCATCATCGACACGTACGGCGGCATGGCCCGTCACGGCGGCGGTGCCTTCTCGGGCAAGGACCCGTCCAAGGTGGACCGCTCGGCGGCGTACGCGATGCGCTGGGTCGCCAAGAACGTCGTGGCGGCCGGTCTTGCCTCGCGCTGCGAGGTCCAGGTGGCCTACGCCATCGGCAAGGCCGAGCCCGTGGGCCTGTTCGTCGAGACCTTCGGCACCGCGAAGATCGACGCGGACAAGATCGAGAAGGCGATCGACGAGGTCTTCGACCTCCGTCCGGCCGCCATCATCCGCGACCTCGACCTGCTGCGCCCGATCTACTCCCTGACGGCGGCGTACGGCCACTTCGGCCGGGAGCTGCCGGAGTTCACGTGGGAGAAGACGGACCGCGTGGAGGCGCTGCGCAAGGCCGCGGGCCTGTAGGTCCGTAAGCCCCCTGCGGCTCGCCGCGAGGCCCGGTGTCCCTCTGGGATGCCGGGCCTCGCGCCGTCCCGGGATGCCGGGCCTCACGTGTCACTGGCCGGTCCCTTCGGGTTCGGGCGGCGTCGGTTGTCAGTGGGGTTTGGTAAGAATGCAAGCGTGAGCAGCGAGAACGGGTCGGTGGACGGTGGCGCCGAGGGAGCGCAGCCCGAGCAGCTTGCGCTCATTCGGGAGAGTGTGCGGAACGCCAAGGTGCCGCGGGCCAAGCCGCGGACCTGGCGGGGGGCCGCGCTGGCCAAGGAGTTGCCGGTCGCGCGGGTGCTGGTCGACAAGGGCGTGCTGCATCTCGACCGGTACTTCGACTACGCCGTGCCCGAGGAGCTGGACGCGGACGCGCAGCCGGGGGTGCGGGTGCGGGTGCGCTTCGGGGCCGGGCGGGGGCGGGTCCGGGAAGGGCGGCGTGAGGGCGGGGGGCTGATCGACGGGTTTCTCGTCGAGCGGCTCGCGGAGTCGGACTACTCCGGGCCGCTGGCGGCGCTCGCCCAGGTCGTCTCGTCCGAGCCAGTGCTCAGCGAGGAGCTTCTGGGGCTCGCGCGGGCCGTCGCCGACCGGTACGCGGGCAGCCTCGCCGATGTGCTGCAGCTCGCCGTGCCGCCTCGTAGCGCCCGTGCCGAGCAGCGGCCCTCGCCCGAGCCGTTGCCGCCGCCCGCCGCGCCGGAGGCGGGGTCCTGGGGGCGGTACGAGCGGGGGGGCGCGTTTCTGGAGTCACTGGCCTCGGGGGGCGCGCCGCGCGCGGTGTGGAACGCCCTGCCCGGGCCGGAGTGGAGCGAGGAGCTGGCGAGGGCCGTTGCCGCGACCCTGGCCTCAGGGCGGGGCGCGCTCGTCGTCGTGCCGGACGGGCGGGCTGTCGCACGGGTCGACGCCGCCCTGACCTCGGTGCTGGGCGAGGGGCGGCATGCGGTTCTGACCGCCGACGCCGGGCCCGAGAAGCGGTATCGGGAGTGGCTGGCCGTGCGGCGGGGCGCCGTGCGGGCCGTGGTCGGGACGCGGGCCGCCATGTTCGCCCCGGTGCGGGACCTGGGGCTCGTCGCTCTGTGGGACGACGGCGACGACAGTCACAGCGAGCCGCACGCCCCGCAGCCGCATGCGCGCGAGGTGTTGTTGTTGCGGGCCGCGCAGGACAAGTGCGGCTTCCTGCTGGGGAGTTGGAGCTGCACCGTGGAGGCCGCGCAGCTCGTGGAGAGCGGGTGGGCCCGGCCGCTCGTGGCCTCGCGGGAGCAGGTGCGGGCCGTCGCCCCGCTGGTGCGGACCGTCGGCGACCAGGATCTCGCGCGGGACGAGGCGGCGCGGGCGGCCCGGCTGCCCACGCTCGCCTGGCAGGCCGTCAGGGAGGGCCTGCGGCACGGACCGGTGCTCGTGCAGGTGCCGCGGCGGGGGTATGTGCCGCGGATGGCCTGTGCCAACTGCCGGGAGCCCGCGCGGTGTCGGCACTGTGCCGGACCGCTGGAGGGGCAGGAGTCCGCAGCGGCGCTGAGGTGCGGGTGGTGCGGGCGCGAGGAGGGCTCCTGGCACTGTCCGGAGTGCGGGGGGTTCCGGTTGCGGGCGCAGGTGGTGGGAGCCCGGCGCACCGCGGAGGAGCTGGGGCGGGCGTTTCCGGCTGTTCCGGTGCGGACGTCCGGGCGTGAGCATGTGCTGGACACCGTGCCGGGGGCACCGGCACTGGTCGTGAGTACGCCGGGTGCGGAGCCGGTCGCCGAGGGCGGATATGCGGCGGCGCTGTTGCTGGACGGCTGGGCCATGCTCGGGCGACCCGATCTGCGGGCCGGGGAGGATGCGCTGCGGCGCTGGATCGCGGCGGCGGCGCTGGTGCGGGCGCAGGAGGCCGGGGGCACCGTGGTGGTGGTCGCCGAGCCCACGCTGCGGCCGGTGCAGGCGTTGGTGCGCTGGGACCCCGTGGGGCATGCGGTGCGGGAGCTGGGGGAGCGGGCCGAGTTGGGCTTTCCGCCGGTGTCGCGGATGGCCGCGGTGTCGGGGGCGGGGGAGGCGCTCGCCGAGTTCCTGGCGGCCGCGGAACTGCCGGAAGAGGCCGAACTGCTGGGGCCCGTGCCGTTGCCCGTGACGGGGGCGGCGGGACCTCGGAGGGTGGGGGCGCCGCCCGTTGGGGAGCGGTGGGAGCGGGTGCTGGTGCGGGTTCCGCCGGGGAGGGGGGCCGCGCTGGCGGCTGCGCTCAAGGCCGCGCAGGCTTCGCGGATGGCTCGGGGCGGAGGGAGCGCCGGCGAGGGGGCGGTATGGGTGCGGATCGATCCCCCTGACATCGGGTGACGAGTGCGGGTGCGAGTGGGGGTTGAGTGTGAGTGTGAGTGTGAGTGGGGGGGCGGCGGAGGGTGGCCCGGCGATCTGCGACGGTCGCGGGATGGAGGCCTGACCGGTTGGGATAGAGGCCTGACCGATCGCGGGACGGGCGCATGACCGGTCTCGGGGCCGGCGTCCGACCGATCGCGGGACGGTCGTACGGCGGTGGCCCCCGGACATGCGTCTGCCCTCCCGGTCGTGAGGTGGGAGGGCAGAGAAGGGAGACGGGTCAGCCGTTGCGGGGGCCGGGGAAGGCCGTGGGCCTTGCCTCCTCGCGGAGGGTGGGGCTGCCCGCGGTGGGCTGGGTCGGCATGGAGCGGGCCGCGGGGACCGTGGGGACCGTGGGGACCGAAGGCACCGTGGGGATACCGGTGTTGACGCTGACCGTGCGGGTTCCCGACGGATCCGTGGCGCGCTCGGCCTCGGCTGTCGCCTGGGCCGCGGCGCGGCGGGCACCGTAACGACGGTGGACCGCCTGCTTGGTGACACCGAGGGCGGAGCCCACCGCGTCCCACGAGAAGCCGAGCGAGCGGTCGAAGTCGACCGCGGCCGTCACCAGGGTCTCGACGCTGTCCCGCAGTTCCTGCGCGAGACGGACCGTGGGGGCGGGGGCGCGTCCGTAGACGACGAAGCCCGTGGAGGGGCCGGAGCGGCGCGGGCGGTAGACGTTGCCCAACTGGGCGGTCAGGGTGCGCAGTGCGTCCACCTGCCGGCGGACCCGCTCGATGTCCCGCACCAGCAAGTGCAGGCTGGCCCGAGCCTGGGCGTCGTGGGTTGCGTGGTCGGCCATGAACAAGCCTCTCGAACCGGCGTTGAAAAGGATGGGGCCGCGATCGCGGCCCGCTGTGGTCAACTCTTTCTTGACCAACGCGTTTACGCTCCGCTGGTCACGCAGTGGGGGCGCACCGGCATATGCGTGCGCCGGGTGTGGGGGGTTCGCGCCTTGATCGGGAACGCGGGCCTCGCCATAGACTTGTGTGTCGCCCGTCGAGACCCGTGCGAGTCACCCGTGCGAGTCACCCGTCCGAGAGGCCCTGCCCACCCATGAAGCTCGTCTTCGCCGGTACCCCCGAGGTCGCCGTTCCCGCCCTGGACGCTCTCATCGCCTCCGGACGGCATGAGGTCGCCGCCGTCGTCACGCGGCCGGACGCACCGGCCGGGCGGGGACGCAGGCTGGTCGCGAGCCCGGTCGCGGAGCGGGCCGAGGAGGCGGGGATCGAGGTGCTGAAGCCCGTCAAGCCGCGGGACCCGGAGTTCCTCGAACGGCTCCGCGAGATCGCCCCGGACTGCTGCCCCGTCGTCGCCTACGGTGCCCTGCTGCCCCGAGTCGCCCTCGACATCCCCGCCCACGGCTGGGTCAACCTGCACTTCTCGCTGCTGCCGGCCTGGCGTGGGGCCGCGCCCGTGCAGCACTCCATCATGGCGGGGGACGAGATCACGGGCGCCTCGACCTTCCTCATCGAGGAGGGCCTGGACTCCGGGCCCGTCTACGGCACCGTCACCGAGGAGATCCGGCACACCGACACCAGCGGTGACCTGCTGACCCGGCTGGCCTTCGCCGGGGCGGGGCTGCTCGCCGCGACCATGGACGGCATCGCGGACGGCACGCTGAAGGCCGTACCGCAGCCGACCGAGGGCATCACCGTCGCCCCGAAGATCACCGTCGAGGACGCGCGGGTCGACTGGGCCGCGCCCGCGCTGCGGGTGGACCGGGTCGTGCGGGGGTGCCACCCCTCGCCCGGCGCCTGGACGACCTTCCGCGGCGAGCGGCTCAAGCTCATCCAGGTCCAGCCGGTGCCCGACCGCACGGATCTCGCCCCCGGCGCGCTCGCCGTCGGCAAGAACAGCGTCCACGTGGGTACCGGGTCGTACGGCGTGGAACTGCTGTGGGTGCAGGCACAGGGCAAGAAGCCGATGAAGGCCGCGGACTGGGCGCGGGGCGTCAGGATCGCGGACGGGGAGAGCGTCGGCGCGTGACGCGCCCCCGGAGCACCGGGCCGCTCGGAGGGTGACGCAACCCCAGGCGGACGTACCCTTGGGGCGTCAGCAGACCTTGAACCCGGAGCACCTTTTTCGTGAGCGAGCAGCCCCGTCGGCCCCGCAAACCCGGCAAGCCCTACCGTCGGCCCCAGAAGGACCCCGTCCGCTTCCTCGCCTTCGAGGCGTTGCGGGCCGTGGACGAGCGGGACGCGTACGCCAACCTCGTCCTGCCGCCGCTGCTCAGGAAGGCACGGGAGAAGGACGGTTTCGAGGCGCGGGACGCGGCGCTCGCCACCGAGCTCGTGTACGGCACACTGCGGCGGCAGGGGACGTACGACGCGATCATCGCCGAGTGCGTCGACCGGCCGCTCCGTGAGGTCGATCCGCCGGTGCTGGACGTGCTGAGCCTCGGGGCGCATCAGCTGCTCGGGACGCGCATCCCGACGCACGCCGCCGTGTCCGCCTCCGTCGAGCTCGCCCGGGTCGTGCTCGGGGACGGGCGGGCCAAGTTCGTCAACGCCGTACTGCGGAAGATCGCGCAGGACGACCTCGACGGGTGGATCGCGAAGGTCGCTCCGCCCTACGACGACGACCCCGAGGACCATCTCGCCCTCGTGCACTCCCACCCCCGCTGGGTCGTCTCCGCGCTGTGGGACTCCCTCGGGGGCGGACGCGCCGGTATTGAGCGGCTGCTGGAGGCCGACAACGAGCGGCCCGAGGTGACCCTGGTCGCCAGGCCGGGGCGGGCCACCGCCGAGGAGCTGCTGCGCGAGGAGTCCGCCGTACCGGGGCGCTGGTCGCCGTATGCCGTACGGCTGGCCGAGGGCGGTGAGCCCGGGGCCGTCGACGCCGTACGCGAAGGCCGGGCCGGGGTGCAGGATGAGGGCAGTCAGCTGGTCGCGCTGGCCCTCGCGAACGTGCCTGTCGAGGGACGGGACGAGAAGTGGCTCGACGGGTGTGCGGGGCCGGGCGGCAAGGCCGCGCTGCTCGCCGCGCTCGCCGCCGAGCGCGGGGCGATGCTGCTCGCCTCCGAGAAGCAGCCCCATCGGGCCGGGCTCGTCGCCAAGGCGCTCGCCGGGAATCCGGGGCCGTATCAGGTGATCGCCGCGGACGGGACCAGGCCGCCGTGGCAGCCGGGGAGCTTCGACCGGGTGCTGATGGACGTGCCATGCACGGGGCTCGGCGCGTTGCGGCGGCGGCCGGAGGCGCGGTGGCGGCGGCGGCCGGAGGACCTGGAGGGGTTCGGGCCGTTGCAGCGGGAGTTGCTGAGTACCGCGGTGGAGTCCGTCAGGGTGGGCGGGGTGGTCGGGTACGCGACCTGTTCCCCTCATCTCGCGGAGACCCGGGCGGTGGTGGAGGACGTGCTCAAGCAGTGGCCGGGTGCCGAGCTGGTGGACGCGCGGCCGTTGTTCCCCGGTGTGCCGGAGCTCGGGGAGGGGCCGGACGTTCAGTTGTGGCCGCATGTGCACGGGACCGATGCGATGTACCTGGCGGTCATCCGCAGGACAGGGTGATCTAGTCGTGCGTCTGCTGCGCCGTCTCGGCCGGTCGCGCAGCTCCCCGCGCCCCTGAGTCGGTCACCTGCTCCTTGGCCAGGCTGTGCGGCCACCACACCTTTGCGCCCACGTCCAGGAACAGGGACGTGACCAGGACCGACCGGACGATGAACGTGTCCAGCAGAACCCCCAGCGCCACCGCGAAGCCGATCTCCGCGAAGGCGACCATGGGGAGGGTGCCGAGGGCGGCGAAGGTGCCGGCCAGGACCAGGCCGGCGGAGGTGATGACCGCGCCGGTCGCGGCCAGGCCCGTGACCACGCCGGGGCGGGTGCCCTGGTGGGCCGCCTCCTCGCGGATGCGGGTGGTCAGGAAGATGTTGTAGTCGATGCCGAGGGCCACCAGGAAGACGAACACGAACAGCGGGAAGTCGGTGGACTCGCCCGCGTAGTCGAAGAGGTGGCGGAAGGCCAGGGCGCTGATGCCGAGGGCCGCCGCGAAGGACAGGATCACCGTCCCGATCAGCAGCAGCGGGGCGATCAGGGCGCGCAGCAGGCCGCACAGGATCAGCATCACGACGACCAGCACCAGCGGGATGATCAGGATGTTGTCGTGCGTGGTCGCCCTGTCCATGTCCAGCAGGGCGGCCGTACCGCCGCCGACCCGGGCGTCGGCGTCCGGGACCGCGTGGACGGCGTCCCGGACCCGCTCCACCGTCTGTTTCGCGGCCTCGCTGTCGGCGGGGGCGGTCATCGTCGCCTCGAAGAGGACCTTGCCCTCGAACGACGGTTTCGTGCCCGGTGGCAGGCCCAGGGACTCGGGCACGACTCCGCGCGTGCCCGCGACCGCCTCGCCGACCTGCCGTGCCTGGGCCTGGTTGCTGACCACGACCAGGGGGTCGCCGCTGCCCGCCGGGAAGTACTTCGCGGACACCTCCTGGCCGACGATCGAGTCGGGCTTCCCAGTGAACGCGTCGGCGTTGCTGATGCCCTCCGCGCGCAGCTGGATCAGACCGAGCGAGCAGACCGCGAGGACCAGTGCCGTGACGGCCCAGACAAAGCGCGGGCGGCGGGCGATACGGCGGCCCGTGCGGGCCCAGACGCCGGACTCCAGGTGGCTGGGAGAGCCGAAGCGCGGGGTCGTGGGCCAGAAGATCCAGCGGCCGCAGATCACCAGCAGGGCCGGGAACAGCGTCATCATCGCCAGCAGGGCGACCCCCACGCCGATCGCCGCGACGGGGCCGAGGCCACGGGTCGAGTTCATCTCTGCGGCCAGCAGGACCAGCATGCTGAGGATCACGGTCGCCCCGGAGGCGATCACCGCCGGGCCCGCGCGGTGCAGGGCTCGGGCCATCGCCTCGTGGCGGTCCTCGTGGCGGTGCAGCTCCTCCCGGTAGCGGGCGACCAGCAGCAGGGCGTAGTCCGTCCCCGCGCCGAAGACGAGGACCGTGAGGATGCCCGCGCTCTGGCCGTTGACCGTCAGGCCCGCGTGGCGCGCCAGCAGGTAGATGAAGGCCTGCGCGGTGAAGAGGGCGGCGACCACCGAGAGCAGCGGGACGAAGAGCAGAGTGGGGCTGCGGAAGGTGATGAGCAGCATGACGACGACGACGCCCATCGCCGCCAGCAGCAGCGTCGAGTCGATGCCCTCGAAGGCCTTGGAGAAGTCCGCGGAGGTGCCGCCCGGGCCGGTGATGTGCACGGCGAGACCGTCGCCGCCCTTGCCGACGACGTCACGGATCGAGTCGACCGCGGGCGTGATCTCCTGCCAGCCCTTCTCGTCCATGGTGATCGGGACGAGGATCTGGGCCGCGCGCGGGTCGCCCTGCCGGTCGTAGATCGGCCCCCGGGTCTCCGCGCCGCGGATGCCGTGCGCCGTGAGCCGCTTGATCTCGGCGGCGTCCTTGGCGATCGCGGCCCGCTCCTGCGGGGTGAGGCCGCTGTCGCGCGCGTAGACGACGACCGCGGGGATCTGTTCCGGCCTGAAGTCCTCGGAGACCTGTAGGACCTGGGTCGACTCCGCGGAGCCGGGCAGCCAGGAGGCCGCGTCGTTGTCCTGGGCGTCGGTGAGCTTGGAGGCGAGGGGCGCCGTCAGGAACAGCACCACCAGCCACAGCGCCAGTACCACCCACTTGGCACGCCGTCCGCAGACGTAGTGCGCGATGCCCCGATTCCCGGTCATGGCCACCCCCGGCGCCACCAGTCGAGCCGATCAGCCGCCCAGCATGGCACGCCCAGGTCGTCCACAACATCCGATGAACGGCTTAGGTCTGGACCGGCGCGCCCGTTCGCGCTCCGGCATGGGAGGCTTGGGGCATGGCCGCGCAGATCAATCCCAGCATCCTGTCCGCCGACTTCGCCCGTCTCGCGGACGAGGCGAAGGCGGTCGAAGGAGCCGACTGGCTCCACGTCGACGTCATGGACAACCATTTCGTCCCGAACCTCACGCTCGGTGTGCCGGTCGTAGAGTCTCTGGCCCGTGCGACGGACACCCCGCTGGACTGCCATCTGATGATCGAGGCCCCCGATCGCTGGGCGCCCCAGTACGTAGAGGCGGGGGCCTCCTCCGTCACCTTCCACGTGGAGGCGGCCGCCGCTCCGGTCCGGCTCGCCCGGGAGATCCGGGCCAAGGGTGCCCGCGCCTCCATGGCGCTGAAGCCCGCGACGCCGATCGAGCCGTACGAGGACCTGCTCCCCGAGCTCGACATGCTGCTGATCATGACGGTCGAGCCCGGTTTCGGGGGACAGGCGTTCCTCGACATCATGCTCCCCAAGATTCGCCGGACTCGCGAGTTGATCAGCAAGCACGGTCTTGAGCTGTGGCTCCAGGTAGACGGCGGCGTCTCGGCGTCCACCATCGAGCGCTGCGCGGACGCGGGCGCCGACGTCTTCGTCGCCGGGTCGGCGGTGTACGGGGCTTCCGACCCGGCAGAGGCGGTACGTGCATTGCGCAACCAAGCCGAGGGGGCGACCGCTAAGGCTTCGTGGGCGTGCGACCACTGAGCCAAGGGAACGTGAACGGCTCCGGTCAGGGCTGATCAAGTGCGCCGGATCTGCAAGGATGAACGGCGAATCCAGAGTGTGAACAGCAGTGAGGAGAACGCCGTGTCGGGTATGTCGGCGGGCCGGTCAGCCATGCGGATGGGACCCGCTGAGCTGGTGCAGGCGGCGGCCATGGCCCGCCGCTTCTACCTGGAGGGCAAGTCCAAGATCCAGATCGCGGAGGAGTTCGGCGTCAGCCGCTTCAAGGTGGCCCGGGTTTTGGAGACCGCCCTCGAACGGGATCTCGTCCGCATCGAGATCCGCGTGCCGGCCGAGCTGGACGCGGAGCGCTCCGACGCGCTCCGGGCCCGCTACGGCCTCAGGCACGCCGTCGTGGTGGAGTCCCCGGCCGAGGCCGAGGAGACCCCCGACCCGGAGAACCTGGGAGAAGTGGCCGCCGACCTGCTCGGCGAACTGGTCGACGAGGGCGACATCCTGGGCCTGGCCTGGGGGCGTTCCACCATCCACATGGCGGCCGCCCTCGACCGGCTCCCGCCGTGCACGGTGGTGCAGTTGACGGGCGTGTACGACGCCGGGACCGCCGAGCGCGGTTCGGTGGAGGCGGTACGGCGGGCCGCCCAGGTGTCCGGCGGGGACGCCCACCCCATCTACGCGCCGATGCTGCTGCCGGACGCGGCCACCGCGATCGCGCTGCGCAACCAGCCCGGGATCGCCCGGGCCTACGAGTACTTCGACAAGGTCACGGTCGCCTGTGTCTCCATCGGCTCCTGGGAGCCGGGCATCTCGACGGTGCACGACATGCTCAGCGACGAGGAGCGCGGCCACTACGCCTCGCTCGGAGTCGCCGCCGAGATGTCCGCGCACCTCTTCGACACCGAGGGCCGCAGGGTCGGGCGGGACCTGGGCGAGCGATGCATCACCGTCAAGGCCGACCAGCTCCGCCGTATCCCCGAGGTCGTCGCGATCGCGGGCGGGCAGCGCAAGGCGGCCGCGATCGACGCGGTGCTGCGGTCCGGACTCGTCACCAGCCTGGTGACGGACACCTCCGCCGCGGACTACCTGATGACGGCGGGGACACCGCCGAAGCCGGCGCTCAACAGGGCGGACCCGGACGGGCCCTGACGGAGGATCGTAAGGGGGCGGCCGTGGCAGCATCGAACGCATGCTGCTGCGGTTCGTCTCCCGAATGCTTCTGTGCGTGCTGTTCCTGACGGGGTGTTCGGCCACCGACACCGATCCGTCGCCGGGCGGGGGCCTGGCCACCGTCCAGGCGTCGGAGCTCCCGGCCGAGGCCCGGCAGACCCTCCAGCTCATCGACAGGGGCGGTCCGTTCCCGTACGCCAAGGACGGCGCCGTCTTCGGGAACTTCGAGCGGCTGCTGCCCGCCCACCAACGCGGTTACTACCACGAGTACACCGTCCCCACGCCGGGCTCGCGCGACCGCGGAGCCCGGCGGATCGTCACCGGGCAGGGCGGCGAGGTCTACTACACCGATGATCACTACGACTCGTTCAGGGCGGTACTGAGATGACGGCACGCGCGGTCACGCTGGACCTCGACGGGGTCACGGACAAGGCGGGCCTGATGGACCGCTGCGCCCGGGACCTGCGGCTGCCGGACTGGTTCGGCCGCAACTGGGACGCGCTGGCCGACGTCCTCTCCGACCCGGGCCTGTGGTCCGAGAACTCCGGCGACGGCGACGGCGACGGCGACGGCGTCGGCGTCGGGGAGGAGACCGTCGTGGTCGTACGGCACTGGGACCGGTACGCCAAGGCGAGGCCCGACGAGTGGGCGACCGCGCGCGAGGTGTTCGCGCAGGCGTCCGCGCTCACCGTGGCGCTCGCGCTTGGAGATTCGTCCTAGGGACCCCGCGGCCGGTCTGGACGATTTGCCCGTGGGTGGCTCCGCGCCCGGCATGGGAGAATGAAGTACGTGCTCTTTCCCCCTGGCTGACCTGTCCGGGGGCCACCTCTGATCGACTGGGATGTGCAGCACGTGCGTTTCCTCAACGACATCCAGCCCCCGTACGACCTGACGTACGACGACGTCTTCATGGTCCCGAGCCGCAGTGCCGTGGGCTCGCGGCAGGGCGTGGACCTCAGCGCCCCGGACGGCACGGGCACCACGATTCCGCTGGTCGTCGCCAACATGACCGCCATCGCCGGACGCCGTATGGCCGAGACCGTGGCCCGGCGCGGTGGCCTCGTGGTCATCCCGCAGGACATCCCGATCGAGGTCGTCACCGAGGTCGTCTCCTGGGTGAAGAGCCGCCACCTCGTCCTGGACACCCCGATCGTGCTGGCCCCGCACCAGACCGTCGCCGACGCGCTGGCCCTGCTGCCCAAGCGCGCGCACAACGCCGGTGTGGTCGTCGACGAGGAGGGCCGCCCCGTCGGAGTCGTCACCGACCGGGACCTGTCCGGGGTCGACCGCTTCACCCAGCTCGCCGAGGTCATGTCCCGCGATCTGCTGCTGCTCGACGCGGACATCGACCCGCGTGAGGCCTTCAACCGCCTCGACGCGGCCAACCGGCGCTACGCCCCCGCCGTGGACCGGGACGGCCGTCTCGCCGGCATCCTCACCCGCAAGGGCGCCCTGCGCGCCACGCTGTACACGCCTGCCGTCGACGCGCAGGGCAGGCTGCGCATCGCGGCCGCCGTGGGCATCAACGGGGACTTCGCGGAGAAGGCCAAGCAGCTGCTCGACGCGGGCGTCGACACGCTCGTCATCGACACCGCGCACGGCCACCAGGAGTCGATGATCACCGCGATCCGGACGGTGCGGGCGCTCGACCCGCAGGTCCCGATCGTGGCCGGCAACATCGTGGCCGCCGAGGGCGTGCGGGACCTGATCGAGGCCGGCGCGGACATCATCAAGGTCGGTGTGGGTCCCGGCGCCATGTGCACCACCCGCATGATGACCGGGGTCGGCCGGCCGCAGTTCTCGGCGGTCCTGGAGTGCGCCGCCGAGGCGAAGAAGTACGGCAAGCACGTGTGGGCCGACGGCGGGGTCCGGCACCCGCGTGACGTCGCCATGGCGCTGGCCGCCGGCGCGTCCAACGTGATGATCGGGTCGTGGTTCGCGGGCACCTACGAGTCGCCGGGCGACCTCCAGCAGGACGCGAGCGGACGGCTCTACAAGGAGTCCTTCGGCATGGCGTCCGCGCGGGCGGTGCGCAACCGCACGTCGGAGGAGTCGGCGTACGACCGGGCCCGCAAGGCGCTGTTCGAGGAGGGCATCTCGACCTCCCGGATGTTCCTGGACCCGGCCCGTCCGGGCGTCGAGGACCTGATCGACTCGATCATCGCGGGCGTCCGCTCCTCGTGCACCTACGCCGGCGCGGGCTCCCTGGAGGAGTTCGCCGAGAACGCGGTCGTGGGCATCCAGAGCGCGGCCGGTTATGCGGAGGGCAAGCCGCTGCACGCCAGCTGGAGCTGAGTCCCGTTGTGCGCGGCCCCCGCCGAAATTCGGGGGCCGTTCGCGTTCGCGGACCGTACGGTCGGCGTATGGAGATCACCGTCTGCCGGAGCGGTGATGTCGCGCTGCTCGACCGGTACCTGGGTTCGCCGGGAGCCACGTCGTTCCGTGCCCGGCGGTTCGCGCGGCAGGAGGCGGGGGAGTGCACCTACCTCGTCGCGTGGCTGGACGGGCGGCCCGTGGGGCACACGGAGCTGCGCTGGATCGGCTGCGCGGCGCCCGAGGTCACCCTGCACTGCCCCGAGATCGGCGGCCTCGCCGTGTGGCCCGAGGAACTGCGCTCGCGGGGCATCGGCACCGAGCTGATCCGGGCCGCCGAGGAACTGGCCCGGGAGCGGGGTCTGACGACCGTGGGCATCGGGGTCGGCAAGGACAATCCGCGCGCGGCCGCCCTGTACGCACGGCTCGGCTACCGGCCGGTCACCGACTACCTGGACCGCTACACGTACGAGGACCACGACGGCACGATCCGTGAGTGCGTCGACGCCTGCGTGTTCCTCGTCCGGGAACTCCCGTCAGGCCGTCTTGACGTCAAGCGTGCTTGACGCGACTCTGGGGCCATGACGACACCGGAGAGCATCGAGCCGCAGTACACCCTGCTGACCGCCGTCTCCCGGCTCGACGCGCTGCGCATGCGGGAGTCGATGGGCGCGGGCGGGGCCACGGACGCCCCCGACCGGGCCGAACTGCTCGAACTCCTCGCGCTGAGCGAGGTCGTGGCGCGCAAGGCGTCCTACGGCCGTCAGCTGACCGTGCGCGCGGCCCGCGAGGCCGGTGCCTCCTGGTCGCAGATCGGGGCCGCACTGGGCACCAGCAAGCAGGCCGCGTGGGAGGCGCACACCCGCTGGATCGACGCTCAGGCCGCGGCCCACGGCAGGCCCGGGCAGCTGGGGTTCGACGAGACGGACGTGGCCGCGGCGCGGGCGGTGGCGGGGGAGTCGGAGGACTGCTGAGGAGGGTCGAAGGGGGGTGGCGGGGGTGTCTATCGGTGCCCGGGCGGCGGGGCGGGTGGGGTTCGGTGGGAGGGGTGTGATCGAGGTGCGGGCGGGGGCGGGGCGCGGGAGAACTGCGGGGGAGGGCGTAACGGGGGTTGGAGGGGGCGCGTGCTCAGGCCCGGGTGGCGGGTCGCGGCAGGGCCCGGGCGGACGCGGTCATGGCGCGGCGGTCCGGGGGGCGCCGGAGGGTCGCCGGCGAGGGTCGAAGGGGGCGGGCAGGGGGTGCGCGCAACGAACGCCCACCCTTCGGCGCGGAACGCAACGATCTTGCGAGTGCGTGCAAGGTTGCTGCATTACGGCTGTGACCTCCGGGCTCGTAGGGTGCTTCGCTGTACTCACCTGCAACGACGAAGGAGTCAGCGCGTGCTCGACCAAGGCGCACCCCCGCGACAGCGCACCCCACAGGCGACGGGGCTCGGCGCACGCCTCATGCGGCGCAAGCCGGTGGAACGCCTCGTCGCCGAGGGCGGCCAGGGCGAGGGAGGGGCCCTCAGGCGCTCGCTCGGACTGTGGCAGCTGACGATGATCAGCATCGGCGCCACCCTCGGCACCGGCATCTTCGTCGTCCTCGGTGAGGCGGTCCCCAAGGCCGGCCCGGCCGTCACCCTCTCCTTCGTGATCGCCGGCCTCACCGCCCTGTTCTCGGCCCTCTCCTACGCCGAGCTCGCGGGCACCATCCCGGTCGCCGGGTCCTCGTACTCGTACGCGTACGCAACCATGGGCGAACTGATCGCCTGGATCTGCGGCTGGTGCCTGGTCCTGGAGTACGGCGTCTCGGTCGCCGCCGTGGCCGTCGGCTGGGGCGAGTACCTCAACGAGCTGCTCGACGGGACCATCGGCGTCACCATCCCGGACGCACTGTCCGCCCCGCCCGGCGACGGCGGTGTCTTCAACCTGCCGGCGCTGATCGTCGTCCTCCTCGCGATGGCCTTCCTGCTCGGCGGCGCCCGCGAGTCGGCCCGCGCCAACACCGTCATGGTGGTCGTGAAGATGGCCGCGCTGGTGCTGTTCTGCGCGATCGGCGTCCAGGGCTTCCGCTCGGGCAACTACGAGCACTTCATGCCCCTCGGGATGGCGGGCGTCAGCGCGGCCGGTGCCACGCTCTTCTTCTCGTACATCGGCTTCGACGCCGCCTCCACCGCCGGCGAGGAGGCGAAGAACGCCCAGCGCGACCTGCCGCGGGCGATCATGCTGTCGCTGGTCATCGTGACCGCGCTGTACGTCCTGGTCGCGGCCGTCGCGGTGGGCGCGAAGCCCTGGCAGCACTTCAACGACTCGGAGGCCGCGCTCGCCCAGATCATGCGCGAGGTCACCGGACAGAGCTTCTGGGGCACCCTGCTGGCGTTCTGCGCGGTCATCGCCATCGCGAGCGTCGTCCTGACCGTCCTCTACGGCCAGACGCGCATCCTCTTCGCGATGTCCCGGGACGGACTGGTGCCCAAGGTCTTCGCCCGGGTCCACCCGAAGACCGGCGCGCCCCGCGCCAACACGGTGATCGTGTCCCTGTTCTGCGGGGTGCTGGCCGCGGCGATCCCGCTCGGCCAGCTCGCCGACGCCACCAGCATCGGCACGCTCTTCGCCTTCGCCCTGGTCAACATCGCCGTGGTCGTGCTGCGCCGGACCCGTCCCGACATGCCCCGCACCTTCCGCGTCCCGCTCTCGCCGGTCTTCCCGGCGCTCGGCTTCGGCTTCTGCGTGTGGATGATGGGCAGCCTGTCCACCGTCACCTGGGTGGTCTTCGGGGTCTGGATGGCCGTGGGACTCGTGTTCTACTTCGTATACGGCCATCGCCGTTCCCGACTCGCAACACCCGAAAGCTGATCCACCCACCGTGCTGAACGATCTCGACGAACGCATCGTGCACGCCCTCGCCGAGGACGCCCGCCGCTCCTACGCGGACATCGGGCAGATCGTCGGCCTGTCCGCGCCCGCCGTGAAACGGCGCGTGGACCGGCTGCGTGCCACCGGGGCCATCACCGGATTCACCGTACGGGTGGACCCGGCGGCCCTCGGCTGGGAAACCGAGGGGTTCGTCGAGATCTACTGCCGGCGCAACACCTCGCCGGAGACCATCCAGCGGGGCCTGGAGCGCTACCAGGAGGTCGTGGCCGCCTCCACCGTCACCGGCGAGGCGGACGCGGTCGTGCAGGTCTTCGCCTCCGACATGCGGCACTTCGAACGCGTCCTGGAGCGGATCGCGGGCGAGCCGTTCGTGGAGCGGACCAAGTCGGTTCTGGTCCTCTCGCCCCTGCTGCGCCGCTTCTCCTCGGGCTCGCCCACCTGACGTCCGCCTGGCGTCTGCTTGGAGACCACCCGGCGTCTATCCGACATCCTCGGCGCTGCGCCGGACCGTCGCGAGGAGCCGTCGTACGGAGAGCGCGTGCCCGCCCGTGCCGATCACGAGCAGCCGGTAGAGGGTGCCGAACGGACCCGGGAACCGTGCCCGGGTCTCGGCCCGCAGTCGGGTCCGACCGGGGCCGGCCCTGTCGAGGCGGAAGACCAGGGCGTACGTCGAGAAGTAGTGGCGGCCCACCAGGACGAGCTCCCGGCCCGGGGCGGCGGACTGCACATGGAAGCCGGGGTAGGCCGAGCCCTTCGCCAGGGGGCGCGGTCCGGCGGCCGTGCGGTCCGGGCAGCCCACCAGACGGGCGTATCCGGCGAGGCGTCCCTCGGAGAAGGAGCGGTCCAGAACCTCGCCGACGCTCTGCCACACGGCGTGGGCGTCCGCCGCCACGAACTGCGTGTGCTCGTCCACGTGCGGGAGGCTGCTGATCTCCATGAGGGACTCCTTCAGTCGGCGGTCTTCCTGGCCAGCGCATTGTTCCCGATCGAGTTGTGCACGCTGAAACTCACCGCGTCCGAACGGTAGCGGTCGTCCGACCACTCCACCGGTCGGCCCTCACGGGTCGTGGTCACCCGCCGGACCCTCAGGAGCGGGCTGGTCCGGCGGACGCCCAGCAGCTCCGCGTCCCGCGCCCCCGCGGCCACCGCGTCGATGACGTGCTCCCCGTAGGCGAACACCAACCCCGTGTCGTCGTACAGGCGTTGGGTGACCGAGGGGCACTCGGGCTCGATGGCCTCGACGGTCGGGGAGATCCAGTCGGCGTACACCGTCCGCTCCAGCAACACCGGTTCGCCGTCCAGGCCGCGCACCCGCAGGACGTGCAACACCGGTGTCCCGACGGCAAGTTGGAGGCGTACCGAGTCCTCCTTGGTGGCCGGACGGTACTCCTGTGCGACCACCTGGCCCGTCGCCGCACGCCCCATCGCCCGGGCCCACTCGGCGAAGCTCCGCAGTTCGGCGAAGCTCTGACTGCGGCGGCTGGCGAGGACCACGCGGCGGGCGCCCTGGCGGGAGCCGATGAGCCCCTCGGCCGTCAGCGCCGCGACCGCCTGGCGGATCGTGCCGCGTGAGACGCCGTAGTGGGCCGCGAGGTCCGTCTCCGCGGGCAGCAGACTGCCGACGGTGTACTCCTCGCGGTCGATCGCCCGGCGCAGTTCGTCGGCGATCTCCTCGTGTCGCGCCCCCATGCTTCCCCTCTGAGTCGGTGGCTGTGCACAGCGTGACCAGCGTAGTCGACCTCGCGGTCGGCCCGGAGAAGTCCTGATTGTGTGGGAATTCAAGGGCAAGCGTTTCGCCAGTGTTTACGAACAGGACACCAGCGGCAGCCTTACTGAGGCCAACTTGTTCAGACAAGTTCTCTCGCTTCTGAGTCCCGTTCGACTCCTGCACCCTCGCGCGTCCCCTGGAGAAGCCGTGACCGTGTCCCTGCCGAGAACCGCCGCCGCCGGTGTTCTCGCCACCCTCGCCGCCCTCGCCCTGAGCGCCTGTGGCGCCGCCCCCGACACCGCGTCGACCACCGCTGACGGCAAGAACGCCGCCACCGCCACCTCCGCCGCCGACTTCGGCGGCATGGACAAGCTGGTCGCCGCGGCCAAGAAGGAGGGCACGCTCAACGCCATCGCGCTGCCCCGCGACTGGGCCAACTACGGCGCCCTCATCGACGGCTTCCAGAAGAAGTACGGCATCAAGATCTCCGTCGAGAACCCCGACGGCTCCAGCCAGGACGAGATCAACGCCGTGACCTCGCGCAAGGGACAGAACCGGGCGCCCGACGTCCTCGACCTCGGCAGCTCCTTCGCGATCAGCGCCGCCCAGCAGGGCCTGCTCGCGCCCTACAAGGTGGCCTCGTACGACGACATCCCGACAGGGCAGAAGGACGCGCAGGCCCGCTGGTACAACGACTACGGCGGCTACATCTCCATCGGCTGCGACGCCAAGCGCGTCAAGACCTGCCCCACCACCTTCGCCGACCTCCTCAAGCCGCAGTACAAGGGCCAGGTCGCCCTCAACGGCAACCCCACCAAGTCCGGTTCGGCCTTCGGCGGGGTCTACGCGGCCGCGCTCGCGAACGGCGGCTCCTTCGACGACATCCAGCCCGGCCTCGACTTCTTCGCCAAGCTGAAAAAGAACGGCAACTACACGCCCGTCGAGTCGACCCCGGCCACCGTCGAGAAGGGCGAGACGCCGATCAGCATCGACTGGGACTACCTGAACGCCGGGTACGCCGACGAGTTCAAGTCCAAGGGCGTCGACTGGAAGGTCACGGTCCCGAGCGACGGCCAGTTCTCGCAGTACTACTCCCAGGCCGTCAACAAGGGCGCCCCGCACCCCGCGGCCGCTCGCCTGTGGCAGGAGTACCTCTACAGCGCCGAGGGCCAGAACCTCTGGCTGGGGGGCTACGCCCGCCCGGCCCTGATGACCGCCATGGACAAGGCCGGCACCCTCGACAAGGCCGCCGCGGCCAAGCTGCCCGAGGTCACCGGAACGCCCAAGTTCCCGACCGAGGCCCAGCAGGACAAGGCCAAGACGGTCCTCGGACAGGGCTGGGCGAAGGCCGTCTCCGGATGACGGCCACTGCCGTACGGGTGGACACGGCGCCCGCCGCTCGCACCAAGCGGCGGCGCCGGTCCCTCGGCTGGGTCGCGGTCGTCCCGCTGCTCGCGTTCGTCGCGGTCGCCTTCGGGCTGCCCGCGCTCGCCATGCTCGACGGCGCCTTCACCGCCAAGGACCCGGCCACCGGGGCGACTTCGTACACCCTCGACAACCTGACCACCTCCCTCAAGGGTGCGTATCTCACCGCGCTGCTCGGCAGCGTGAAGCTGTCCGCGGTGTCCGCCGCGCTCGGCACTCTGGTCGGACTGCCGCTCGCCCAGGCCGTGGTGTCCTCCCGCTTCCGCGCCCTGCGCGAGGCCGTGCTCACCGCGTCCGGGGTGCTCGCCAACTTCGGCGGCGTCCCGCTGGCCTTCGCCTTCGTCGCCACCCTCGGCAACGCCGGTGTGCTGACCCGCCACTTCGGCCTCACCGACAAGGGCTGGGACCTCTACAGCTTCTGGGGCCTGGTCATCGTCTACCTGTACTTCCTGATCCCGCTCATGGTCCTCACCGTCACCCCCGCCCTGGACGGGCTGCGCGTCCAGTGGCGCGAGGCCGCGCAGAACAACGGGGCGACGGGCGTGCAGTACTGGCGGTTCGTCGCCCTGCCCGTCCTGCTGCCCACGCTGCTCGGCGGATTCGTGCTGCTCTTCGGCAGTGCCTTCGCCGCGTACGCCACCGCCGCCGCGATGGTGGGCAGCTCGATCCCGCTGGTCACCCTCCAGATAGCCGACGCGATCTCCGGCAACGTGCTCGTCGGCCAGGAGAACGTGGCGCTCGCCCTCAGCCTCGACATGGTCCTGGTCGCGGGCCTGGTCATGGCCGTGTACCTGCCCCTTCAGCGAAGGAGCGCCCGATGGCTCGCCTGAACCTGTGGCGGTGGGGCGTGCTCGGCCTCGCCGGGCTGTACTTCCTGGTGCCGCTCGCCGCGTCCGTCGTCTTCACCGTCGACGTGCCGGGCCAGGGGATCACCTTCGACGCCTACACCCAGATCTTCTCCACGGACGGATTCGTCTCCGCCCTGCTGCTCTCGCTGGAACTCGCCCTCGCCACCATCGCCGTCGTGCTGCTGCTGATGGTGCCCGCCATGGTCGCGCTGCGGCTGGGCGCGCCCCGGCTCAGGCCGGTCGTCGAGGTGGTGTGCTCGCTGCCGCTGGTCGTCCCGCCGATCGCCTTCGTCGCGGGTATCGGCACGGTCCTCAAGTGGGGGCCCGACCACCTCTCCCGCACCCCGCTGTTCGAGACCTTCGTGGCGATCCAGAACCCCGACTTCCCCTTCGTCCTGGTCCTGGCCTACGTGGTGATGGCGCTGCCCTTCGTCTACCGGGCCCTGGACGCGGGACTGCGCGCGGTCGACGTCCGCACCCTCGTCGAGGCCGCCCGCAGCTGCGGTGCCGGCTGGCCGCAGGCCCTCGTCCAGGCCGTACTGCCCAATCTGCGCGGCGCCCTCCTCAACGCCTCCTTCCTCACCCTGGCCCTGGTGCTCGGCGAGTTCACCGTGGCCCAACTGCTGGGCTTCAGGCCGTTCGCCGTGTGGATCGTCAACGTCAGCGGCTCGCAGGCCCAGTTGTCCGTCGCCGTGTCCGTGCTCAGCCTGCTCGTGACGTGGGTGCTGCTCCTCGTCCTGGCCGGCTTCGGCGGCCGTACCCGTCCTACCTCCCGGGGATGACCCATGCCTGAAACAGCTGCAACCGTAGAATTCCGGGGACTCAGGCGGGAGTTCGGCCCGACCGTCGCCCTCGACGGACTCGACCTGAGCGTCGAGCCCGGTGAACTGCTGGCCCTGCTCGGCCCGTCCGGCTGCGGCAAGACCACCGCCCTGCGCATGCTCGCCGGCTTCGAGCACCCCGACGCCGGCGAGGTGCTGGTGGACGGCGAGGACGTGACCCGAGTGCCGGCCCACCGCCGGGACGCCGGGATGGTCTTCCAGTCGTACAGCCTCTTCCCGCATCTCGACACGCTTGACAACGTGGCCTTCGGACTGCGGATGCGCAAGGTGCGCACGTCCGAACGGCGGGCCAGGGCCGCCGAGTTGCTGGAACTCGTCGGGCTAGCCGACAAGGGCGGCCGGTTCCCGCACCAGCTCTCCGGCGGCCAGCAGCAGCGGGTCGCGCTGGCCCGCGCGCTCGCCCTGCGCCCGCGTGTGCTGCTCCTCGACGAGCCCCTGTCGGCACTGGACGCCAAGGTGCGGCTCAGCCTCCGCGAGGAGATCCGGCGGCTCCAGCAGGAGCTCGGCATCACCACCCTGTTCGTCACCCACGACCAGGAGGAGGCCCTGTCCATGGCGGACCGGGTCGCCGTGATGCACGCCGGCCGGCTCGAACAGTGCGCGCCGCCCAGCGAGTTGTACGGCCGTCCCGCGACCCCCTTCGTCGCCGAGTTCGTCGGCACGATGAGCCGTATCCCGGGACGTCTCGCCGACGGCACGGTCGACGTGCTCGGGCAGCGGCTGCCGGTCGACGGCCCGGTGCCGTCCGCCACCGAGGTCGACGTGCTGGTGCGTCCTGAGGCCGTGCGGGTGCGGCCCGAGGCCGACGGGAAGTCCCGCGTGGTCGCCACGTCCTTCCTGGGCGCGGCCGTCCGCGTCACCGTCCGGCTCGCCGACGGCACCGAGGTCAAGGCCGACCTGGCCGCGCACGAGGCCGCCGAGCTCACCGCCGGCGCCGTGGTGAGCGTGTCGCTGCCCGAGCGGCCGGTGCTGGTGGTGGAACGCACCCGCTGACCGCCGTACGACCGCTGATTCCCCCCACACGAAAGAGATCACCGTGACGCGACTCCCGCTCCAGGCCGTCCTGTTCGACATGGACGGCACGCTCGTCGACACCGAGCGGCTGTGGTGGGAGGCGGTGGAGCTGGTCGCCGGTCGGCCCCTGACCGAGGCCGACCGGCCGGACGTGCTCGGTCGTCCGGTCGAGCACACGGCCGCCTGGCTGGCCGCGGCCACGGGCGCCCCGGCCGCCGGCCTCGCCGAGACCCTGCACCGGGAGTTCGCGGACCGCGTCCGCTCCGGTGTCGTGCCCCGCCCCGGCGCGCTCGACCTGCTGGACGCCCTGGCAGGCGAGCAGATCCCCACCGCCCTGGTGACCGCGTCCCCCCGCTCCGTCGCCGACACCGTCCTGGCAGCCCTGGGCGGCACGAGCCGCTTCGCCGTCTCCGTCACCGCCGACGACACCGAGCACACCAAGCCCGCCCCCGACCCCTATCTCGCCGCCTGCCGCGCGCTCGGCGTGGATCCATCGGGGTGCGTGGCCGTCGAGGACACGGAGACCGGTGTGCGCTCCGCCGAGGCGGCCGGCTGCGCGGTCCTGGCCGTGCCCTCCCTGGCCCCCATCGAGGCGGCCCCGGGCCGCACGGTCCTCACCGGCCCGGAGGGCCTGGAAGGTGTCACCGTGGCTCGGCTGCGCGCCCTGCTGCCCCACCGGCTCCGTGTGATGACCTGGAACCTCTGGTTCGGCGGCACCAAGGTCCACGACCACCGGGCCAAGCAGCTCAAGGTCATCACCGAGACCGACGTGGACGTGGTCGGGCTCCAGGAGACGTACGGCAGCGCCGCCGAAGAACTCGCCGAGGCACTCGGCTGGCACCACCACCGGGCCGGGACCAACCTCGGCATCATCAGCCGCTTCCCCATCACGGCCGTGCTGGGCGACCCGGACGTCGGGTTCTACGGGGCGGCCGGCGCGCGGATCGCCGTAGAGGAGCGGGAGGTCGAGGTCTGGACGGCCCACCTCGACTACGAGCGGTACGGGCCCTACGCGTCCGAGCCGCTCGCCCACGAGGAGGTGCGGCTCGCCCAGATGCGGGACACCCTGCACCGCATCGGCGACAGCGCGCCGGTCGTCCTCGTCGGAGACTTCAACTGTCCCTCCCACCTGGACTGGCCGGACGTCGAGTGGCCGGTGACCAAAGCGGCGGAGGAGGCGGGCTTCGGGGACTCCTTCCGCCAGGCCCGTCCCGATGCCGTGCGGGACCCGGGCCACACCTGGTCGCCGGTGCACGCCCACCCGGAGCCGCAGGACCGGATCGACTTCGTCCTCCACCGCGGCCTGCGGGTCCTCGACTCGCGGACCTGCGTCAGCGACACCCCCCGGACCTGGCCGGACGTCGAGGACAACGACTGGCCGTCCGACCACGCCGCGGTGATCACCACATTTTCGCTGGGCAGCGGGCCCGCACCTGTCTAACATCGGTGCCATGACCTGGCGACATTGATCCACCAGCCGTGCCTCCCGAGGGCCGCCTCGGACGCCGTACCCACGACGTCCGAACCGCCCTTCCGGGAAGGCCTCATGACACTCTCACCCGCACGTGTGCCCGCGACCGGCGTCCGCCGGCTGACGACCACGCTGTACGGCTACGCGTTCCTCGACGACCTCGTCCTGCTCTACCCGGTGTACGCGCTGCTGTTCGCCGACACCGGTCTGCCGCTCTGGCAGATCTCCTCGCTGTTCGCCCTGTGGTCCCTCACGGCCGTCGTCCTGGAGGTGCCCTCCGGCGCCTGGGCCGACACCGTCTCGCGGCGCCGGCTGCTGTGGATCGGCCCGCTGCTCACGGCCGCCGGCTTCACCCTGTGGGTGACCGTGCCGTCCTACGGCGCCTTCGCGCTGGGCTTCGTCCTGTGGGGGGCCGGCGGCGCGCTCGGCTCCGGATCACTGGAGGCACTGGTCTACGACGAGCTGGAACGGCTCGGGGCCACCGAGCGGTACGCGCGCGTGATGGGACGGACCCGGGCGGCACGGCTCCTGGCCACGGTCGCGGCGATGGGCCTCGCCGGACCGGTCCTCGCCCTCGGCGGCTACACGGCCGTGGGCGCCGCGAGCGTCGTGGCCTGTCTGCTGGCCGCGGCGACGGCGACCCGGCTCCCCGAACACCGGGTGCCGGACGAGAAGGGGAGCACGCGCTGGTCGGCGACCCTGCGGGCCGGACTCGCCGAGGCCCGCGGGGACCGGACCGTCCGGGGCGCCCTGCTGCTCGTGCCGGCCGTCACCGCGGTGTGGAGCGCCCTCGACGAGTACGTCTCGCTGCTGATCCGCGACCTCGGGGTGGCCGACGCGACCGTCCCCTACCTGGTCCTGCTGGTCTGGACGATGGTGACCCTCGGCAGCCTGTGCGCCGGACCCGCCGAGCGTCTCGGCACCCGGGGCCTCGCCGCCCTGATCGCGGGTTCCGCGCTCGCCCTGGCGGTGGGCGCCGGGGTCCGCACCCCGGCCGGCATCGCCCTCGTGGGCCTCGCCTTCGCGGGCTTCCAACTGGCCGAGGTCCTCGCCGACGTCCGCCTCCAGCACCGCATCGAGGACGCCCGCCGGGCCACGGTGACCTCGGTGGCGAGCCTGGGCACGGAGCTGGTGACGCTCGCGGTGTTCGGGGTGTACACCCTGCTTGGGGCGTCCCTGGCGCACAGCACAGTGTTCGTCATTCTCTCCGTGCCGTATCTGGTGACGGCGCTGGTACTGGGGCTGCGGGACCGCGCCTGAGGCGTCGTGACGGCGTGGTGAAGGGGGTTGGCCGGGTGCGCTGCGCGGCGGTGGGGTGTGACCGTCGGGCGCGCTGTGCGGTGATGGGGGTGTCCCTCGCTCGTCACGCACAGCGGTCGGGGCGGTTGGTCGCGCGCGACCCGTCAGCGCGGGGTGTGGCGGGACGGGTCGCGGGGATGCGTCGCGGGGTGAGTCCGGGGACCCGAAGGGGCAGGGGCCCGGGGACGGCAGGAGGTCGGGGACGGAGGGGGCCAGGGCGGTGCGCGGGCTCGCGCAGGGCCGGGGTCCGGGCAGGACGCGGGCCCCGGCCCAGCCGTACGCAACGAATCGCCGTCCGGGCCCCGGCACACGCAACAAACCGCTTACCGGCACGCAACGGCTCCTCCTTGTCCGCCCTGGTGGGCCACCCGTACCGTCTACAGGGCCCTTCCAATGGCCCCCACATCCACCTCCGCCCGGTGAGGATCACGCATGCGCACCGCCCTGCTCCAGAGCTCCGGCCGTCCCGGCTCCGTCGAGGGGAACCTCAAGGTCCTCGACGAGGCCGCGGGCCGGGCCGCCGCCGCGGGCGCCGCGCTGCTGGCCGCACCGGAGATGTTCCTGACCGGGTACGCGATCGGTGACGACATCGCCCGCCTCGCCGAGGCGGCCGACGGCGACTCGGCGGACGCGGTCGCGGAGATCGCCGGGCGGCACGGGGTCGCGATCGCCTACGGCTACCCCGAGCGGGCCGGCGAGTCCGTCTTCAACTCCGCCCAGCTGATCTCCGCCGACGGTGTCCGGCTGGCCAACTACCGCAAGACCCACCTCTTCGGCTGCTTCGAGCACGACCACTTCGAGCCGGGCGAACAGCCGGTCGTCCAGGCCCGGTTGGGCGGACTCACCGTCGGCCTCATGATCTGCTACGACGTCGAGTTCCCGGAGAACGTCCGCGCCCACGCCCTCGCCGGCACCGACCTCCTGATCGTGCCGACGGCCCAGATGCACCCCTTCCAGTTCGTCGCCGAGTCCCTCGTGCCGGTGCGGGCCTGGGAGAACCAGCTGTACGTCGCCTACGTCAACCGGGTCGGCCAGGAAGGGGAGTTCGAGTTCGTCGGACTGTCCACGCTGGCCGGCCCCGACGGGGTGGCCCGTGCTCGCGCCGGACGCGCCGAGGAGCTGGTGTTCGCCGACGCCGACCCCGCCCTCCTCACCGCCTCCCGCGAGGCGAACCCCTATCTGACGGACCGCCGGCCCGGCCTCTACGGGTCCCTCGTCTGAACCACCCCTTTGTTCCAAGGAGTCCGTACCCCATGACGTCCACCGTGCCCAACGCCGTCGAGCACGCAGACGAGCAGCAACCGCCGATCACCATGTTCGGACCGGACTTCCCGTACGCGTACGACGACTTCCTCGCCCATCCGGCGGGCCTCGGCCAGATACCTGCGACCGAGCACGGCACCGAGGTCGCGGTGATCGGAGGCGGTCTCTCCGGGATCGTGGCCGCGTACGAGCTGATGAAGATGGGCCTCAAGCCGGTCGTGTACGAAGCCGACCAGATCGGCGGGCGGCTGCGGACCGTGGGCTTCGAGGGCTGTGACCCCACGCTGACCGCGGAGATGGGCGCGATGCGCTTCCCGCCCTCCTCCACCGCCCTCCAGCACTACATCGACCTCGTCGGCCTGGAGACCCGTCCCTTCCCCAACCCCCTCGCGGAGGCCACCCCTTCGACGGTCGTCGACCTCAAGGGGGAGTCCCACTACGCCGAGACGATCGACGACCTGCCGCAGGTCTACCGCGATGTCGCCGCCGCCTGGAACAGGTGCCTCGAAGAGGGCGCCGACTTCTCCGACATGAACCAGGCCATGCGCGAGCGGGACGTGCCGCGCATCCGGGAGATCTGGGCGAAGCTCGTCGAGAAGCTCGACAACCAGACCTTCTACGGCTTCCTCTGCGACTCCGAGGCCTTCAAGTCCTTCCGGCACCGCGAGATCTTCGGCCAGGTCGGCTTCGGCACCGGCGGCTGGGACACCGACTTCCCGAACTCCATCCTGGAGATCCTGCGTGTCGTCTACACCGAGGCCGACGACCACCACCGCGGGATCGTGGGCGGTTCGCAGCAACTGCCGCTCAGGCTGTGGGAGCGCGAGCCGGAGAAGATCGTGCACTGGGCGTACGGGACGTCCCTGAAGTCCCTGCACGCCGGCGGTGAGCCCCGTCCCGCGGTCACCCGTCTGCACCGCACGGCGGGCAACCGGATCACCGTGACGGACGCCCACGGTGACATCCGCACGTACGCGGCGGCGATCTTCACCGCCCAGTCCTGGATGCTGCTGTCCAAGATCGCGTGCGACGACTCGCTCTTCCCGATCGACCACTGGACGGCGATCGAGCGCACCCACTACATGGAGAGCTCGAAGCTCTTCGTCCCGGTCGACCGGCCGTTCTGGCTGGACAAGGACGAGGACACCGGCCGGGACGTCATGTCGATGACCCTCACCGACCGTATGACGCGCGGCACCTACCTCCTCGACGAAGGCCCGGACAAGCCCGCCGTCATCTGCCTCTCGTACACCTGGTGCGACGACAGCCTGAAGTGGCTGCCGCTGTCCGCGAACGAGCGGATGGAGGTCATGCTGAAGTCGCTCGGCGAGATCTATCCCAAGGTCGACATCCGCAAGCACGTCATCGGCAGCCCGGTGACGGTCTCCTGGGAGAACGAGCCCTATTTCATGGGCGCGTTCAAGGCCAACCTGCCCGGTCACTACCGCTACCAGCGGCGCCTGTTCACCCACTTCATGCAGGACCGGCTGCCCGAGGACAAGCGGGGCATCTTCCTCGCCGGCGACGACATCTCCTGGACGGCCGGCTGGGCCGAGGGCGCGATCCAGACCGCGCTGAACGCGGTCTGGGGCGTCATGCACCACTTCGGCGGCGAGACCGACACGACCAACCCGGGCCCTGGGGACGTGTACGAGGAGATCGCGCCGGTCGAACTTCCCGAGGACTAGGGCCTGTGCGCGAGTCGGCTGCGCGCATCGACGATCTCGTGCCAAGTCGGTTCAGTCCGGCAGCGGAGTGAGCAGCATGCGTCCGGCGAACCCCACCGCCGTGTCCAGGCGCTCGGTGAACTCCCCGGCCACGTCGGGCAGTCCGCGCAGGGCCCACAGCGCCCGGGCCGCGGTCCAGGTGGCGTCGCGGGCGCGCTCCAGGCTCCAGGAGCCCAGCAGATGGGTGAGCGGGTCGGCGATCTGGAGGAGGTCGGGGCCCGGCATCAGATCTTCGCGGATGCGCTCCTCCAGCGAGACGAGGAGATCGCCCACGCGGTCGAACTCGTCCTCCACGTCCGCAGGTTCGCAGTCGAGGCTACGACAGGTGTCCACCACGGCGAGCGCCAGGTCGTGGCCGATGTGCGCGTTGATGCCCGCGAGCGCGAACTGAAGTGGACGTACACCGGGATGACGACGGAACTGGAACAGGGGCCGCCAGCAGGCCGGTGGACGCTGCTCGCGGGCCGCCGAGTCCACCGCTGCGAGATAGCGCTCGGCGAACCGCACGTCCAGCGTGATCGCGGCCCGCGCGTCCGCGAACCGCCCCCCGTCGACGCACCGGTCGACCGCCTCGGTGACGGCGAGGTAGACGCGGTTGAAGACCGCGACGCCGTCCCGTTCGGGCAGGTCCTCGTGCAGGGCGCGCATACGGGAGACGACCGTGTCGAGGGGAGTGGTGAACTGTTCCAATTGCGCCATAGCGGCAGGGTCCCAGTCCTAGGCTGGCCCGGGTACCGGCGGGCCCGACGCTTCCCCAGAACGGGGGAACGCGCCCGTCGCGTGAGGGGGGAGCGCCAGGGTGGCAGGCTCACGTGCCCAGCGGCTGGCCGCGCGCCGCGCCGCGCGCAGGCGGGCCACGGGCCGCGGTGTGATGGTCGCGGCGGCCTCCGTGGTGGTCGCCGTCGGCACCGCGACCGGGATGCTCTCCGCGCTCGACGACCGGTACGGCTCCGACGAGGCGCGGCCCGGACTCGTCAGCGGCTCCCCGAGCCGGAGTTCGCCGTCCGCCGTGCCGTCGGCGTCCCGTCCGGCCTCCCCCTCCGCCTCTTCCTCCGCCTCGGCTTCCGGGAACGGGAAGGCGAGCGCGTCACCGTCCCCCGGGAAGGCGAGCCCCCGCTCCGCGAAGGCCCGGCCCACCACCCGCCTCTACCGCCACCCCGACTCCCAGGTCCTCGACTGGGTGCAGGACCACCCCGGCGACTGGCGCGCCGACGTCATAGCGGCCCGCATCGCCGACCGGCCGGCCGCGGTCTGGTTCGCCGACTACACCCCGGCGACCATCGCTTCCCGGGTCCGCGCGGTCACCTCGGGCGGTGCCGCGCAGGGCCGGGTTCCGGTGCTCGTGCCGTACGCGATCCCGGACCGCGACTGCGGCGGCGCCTCCGAGGGCGGGGCACCGGACCTCGGCGCGTACGACGCCTGGATCGACCGGTTCGCCGCCGGGCTCGGCTCGACCGAGGTCGTCGTCGTCCTGGAACCCGACTCGATCGCCCAGTCCGACTGCCTCTCGGACGCCGGGCGCGCCGACCGCTTCGCCTCGCTGGCCCGCGCGGGCCGCGTCCTGAAGGCCGCGAACCCCAGGGCCCGCGTCTACTACGACGCCGGTCACTCCGGTTGGCGTCCGGCGGCCGAGCAGGCGGCCCTGCTCAAGCAGGCGGGCGCCGCCTCGGCCGCCTCCTCCGACGGGATCTTCAGCAACGTCTCCAACTTCCACACCACGTCCGCCGAGATCGCCTACGACCGCCGGGTCCTCGACGCCCTTGCCGGACCGTCGACCCTGGGTGCCGTCATCGACACCAGCCGCAACGGCAACGGCGCCCCGCCCGACGGCGAGTGGTGCGACCCGGCGGGCCGGAAGATCGGCCGGCCCCCGACCCTGAGCACCGGCGAGGCGAAGATCGACGCCTACCTGTGGGTGAAGCTGCCGGGGGAGTCGGACGGCTGCAGGGGCACACCGGGCACGTTCAGCCCGTCGTACGCCTACGACCTGGCCGTGCCGTAGGCGGACCGCCACGCCAGTCGGGGTGAGCGACCGCTTAGGATAGGGGTCGTTGTCGTATACACCCAGGAGCCCCGCCGTGACCGCCGAAGCCGCCCTCGCCACCGCCCTGTCCTACGGACGGCTGATCCCGGTCACCGTCCACTTCGATGACCTGGACGCCCTGGGCATGCTCCACAACGCTCGCTATCCGCTGCTCGTCGAGCGGGCCTGGACCGAGTTCTGGCAGGAGCGCGGCATCCGCTTCGACGGTGACTGGGCGAGCGCCGGGGACGCCTGCAACGTGGTCAAGGAGCTGCTGATCGGCTACGAGGCCCCGGTCACCCGGACCGGCCCCTACGCCGTTCACCTCTGGCTGGAGCGGCTCGGCACCACCGGCCTGACCTACGGTTTCCGGTTCTGTTCCGCGGACGGGGTCACGACGTACGCCCGCGGTACCCGGGTGCTGGTCCGGCTGGACCCGCAGACGCTGCGCCCCACGCCCTGGAGCGAGGGCTTCAGGGCCGCCGGTCGGGAACTGCTGCGGCCGCAGGACTGACCTTCGGGCGGTCGCGGTCGCCGGCGCGCAGCACACCCGCGAAGGCGACGAGACCGCCGGCCAGGACGGTCACCAGGACGAAGGAGACCACCAGACTGGTGGCCTGGGCCAGCGTGCCGATCGCGCTCGGGGCGATCAGCCCCGAGGTGTAGGTGATCGTCGCGACTCCGGCGATCGCCAGACTGGGGTTGGGCCCGCTGCGGCCCGCGGCTGCGAAGCACAGCGGCACGACCACCGCGATACCGAGACCCATCAGCGCGAACCCGCCCATCGCCACGGCCGGATGGTTCGCGACCACGATGAGCAGCCCGCCGAGCACGGCCATGACCCCGCTCGCCCGGACCGTGCGCACCGAACCGAACCGGTCCACGATCCGGTCGCCGACGAGCCGCGCGACCGCCATGGTGAACGTGAAACCGGTGGTGCACGCGGCCGCGAGTCCGGCCGAGGTCTCCAGCTGGTCCCGCAGATAGACCGCCGACCAGTCCAGGCTCGCGCCCTCCGCGAACACCGCGCAGAACCCCACCGCGCCGATCAGCAGCGCCGACTTCGGGGGCAGTGCGAACCGGGGCGGCGGCTCCTCGTCCTCGGTGGCTTGGAGGTCCAGCACCCAGCGGCAGAAGAAGAGGCCGAGCAGGGTGAGGGTGACCGACGCGAGCGCGTGGTGCAGGCGGGCGTCCGAGCCCAGATGTGCGGCGAGGGTGCCGGCCGCCGAGCCGATCAGGGCACCCGCGCTCCACATGCCGTGCAGGCCGGACATGATCGAGCGGCCCAGCCGGTTCTCCACCTCGACGCCGAGCGCGTTCATCGCCACGTCCGCCATGCCGGCGGTGGCGCCGTAGACGAACAGGGCCAGGCAGAGCGTGAGGAGGTTCGGGGCGAGGGAGGGCAGCACCAGGGCCAGCGTCCACAGGGTGATCAGACCGCGCAGGGCGTTCCGGGCGCCGAAGCGGTGGCTGACACTTCCCGCCAGCGGCATCGCCACGGACGCGCCGAGCGCGGGGAAGGCGAGCGCGAGGCCCAGCTGGCCGGCGCTCACCGAGGCATGGTCCTGGATCCACGGCACCCGGGTCGCGAACGACCCGGTCACGGCCCCGTGCACGGCGAACACGGCGGCCACGGCGTAACGGGCCCGCCGTACCTCTGCCGGCGCGTACACCACATCGCTCATGGTCGGGCCCCTCCCGGATCCTCGTGCTGTCCATGCTGCCGCCGTAAACTATCAGGCACCCTGCCTGATAGATAGCGCGTATTCGGCACGCGGATCTGAGAGGATTCCCGGCATGCCCGCATCCCCGAGCACCGCCCGGGCCATCAACGACCGGCTCGCCCTGCGCCTGCTCCAGCAGGAAGGCCCGCTGACGGCAGGGCAGTTGAAGCAGCTCACCGGACTGTCCCGGCCGTCCGTCGCCGACCTCGTCGAGCGCCTGGCCGCCGCCGGACTGATCGACGTGGTCGGGGAGTCGGGGGAGCAGCGCCGCGGCCCGAACGCGAAGCTGTACGGCATCGTCGCCGACCAGGCCCATCTCGCGGCCCTCGACGTCCGCACCGAGGGCGTCTCCGTCGTCGTCTCCGACCTGCTGGGAGGCGTGCTGGCCGAGGCGTCGGTGCCCATCGGCGGGGACACGGGGACCGGGCCCGCGGTCGAGCAGGCCGTCGCGCTGGTCGAGCGGGCGGCGAAGGAGGCGGGGGTGCCCGAACTCCACACCGTCGGCATCGGCGCCCCCGGCCTGATCGACCCGGCCACGGGTGAACTCCGCGACTCCGGCGGCCTGCCTGCCTGGCACCGGCGGCTGGTGCTGGCGCTGCAGGAGCGGCTCCCGGAGACCCGCGTCCACGTCGAGAACGAGACCAACCTCGCGGCGCTGGCGGAACAGCGCGACGGGGTGGCCAAGGACCGGGACACCTTCGTGCTGCTGTGGCTCGGTCACGGCACGGGCGCGGCCGTCGTCCTGGAGGGCACCCTGCGCCGGGGGGCGTCGGGCGGCACGGGGGAGATCGGTTTCCTGCCCGTGCCGGGCACGGCGGGACTGCCGTCGGCCGTGGACTGCGAGGGGGGCTTCCACTCGCTGGCGGGCTCGGCGGCGATCGTGGCCCTGGCGGAGCGGCACGGGCTGACGGTCGAGACGCAGGGGTACGAGCCGCTGGCCGCGAGCGTGGTCCGGGATGCGGTGGCGAGCGCCGCGTCGGTGGCGGGGGCGGGGGCGAGCGCCGCGACGGTGGCGGGGGCGAGTGCGGCGACGGCAGGGGTGGCGAGTGCCGCGACGGACTTCCTCGACGCCCTCGCCGACCGGCTCGCCGTGGGAGTCGCCGCGGTCGTGGCCATCCTCGACCCGGGCTGCCTGGTCCTGGCTGGTGAGGTGGGCCGGGCCGGTGGGGCGGACCTCGCGGCGCGAGTGGAGCGGCGGGTCCGCCGTATGTCACCGCTGCCCACGGAGGTGCGGGCGAGCGCGCTGGGAGGAGGGGCGGTCCTGCGGGGCGCCCTGCTCACGGCGAGGGAGAGGGCTCAGGACGAGTTGTTCGCGCCCCTCCAGGGGCGCCGGGGCCCTGCCTGATCATGCGGCTCCGCCCGGGCGGGCGCGATCAGCTCCCGCCGGCCCGCAGGTAGTCCTCGAACGTCCCCTTCCCCACCGCCTGTTCCGGCGCGAGATGCCCACCCGCCCGAAACGCCCGGTACGCCTTCCCGAACAACCGCACACTCACCACCGGCCGCTTCCTTCCGGTGGCCCGCAGACAGGCACGGGCCAGATCGGCGAGCGTACGCACCTGAGGCCCGCCCATGTCCGCCACCCGCCCCGCGGGTGCCCCCGTCGCCAACTCGGCCAGGCGCGCGGCCACTTCGGCCACCTCGACGGGCTGGTCCCGGACTCCCGCCGGTACGAACACCACCGGCAGCCTGGCCAGTCCCCGGAACAGCGTCACGAGCAGATCGTGGAACTGGGTCGTCCGCAGGATCGTCCACCCGATCCCCGACTCCTCGATCATCCGCTCCACGGCGAGCTTGGTCCGGTAGTACGGGAACGGCACCCGGTCCACCCCGACGATCGAGATGTACACGAGATGCCCCGTCCCGGCCCGTCGAGCCGCGTCCAGCAGGTTCCGCACCGAGCGCTCGTCCCCGCCCCGCGGCGTGCTCGCGCAGTGCACGATCACCGACACCCCCGCGACGGCCGCGTCCAACCCCGGCCCGCCCTCGCGCAGATCGACCGGGTACCGCGGGCTGTGCCGGCTCAGCACCCGCACCTCGTGCCCGTCCGCCTTCAACCGCTCGGTGACGAGCCGGCCCAGCGTTCCGGTGCCACCGGTCACCAGGATCGTGGTCATCTGTCCATCCCCTCGGGACGTCGGGCGCTCCCGGACGGACCGCCCTGTCACCCCACAGACGGCACAGCGCCCCCGGATGTGACATCCGCCTGGTGACGGGCCGCCCGGACGCACTCTCACCAGGGAAGGAGACCCGGCGGCGGGCAAGGGCCGTCGTCACCGCCGCCGGGCCCGTCTCTACGGGTGTCCACGCACGCCGACCCTAAAAAGGACTAGACCATTACGTCAATGGATCTGCGCCATCCGCCTGTTGGGAATCGGCCGGGAGGCCGGTCCCGACATGTCCATCGGTAGCGTCTGTGAGCCACCCCACATCCATCACCTGTATGGACGTCGATCAGGCGTGGCAGACTGGCTCTGTACCAGAAGCAGCGCACTCCGGGGTCGGTGAAAGTCCGAACCGGCGGTTACAGTCCGCGACCCGGCCGCTTCCAGCGGCCGGTTGACCAGGTGAAATTCCTGGACCGACGGTTAAAGTCCGGATGGGAGGCAGTGCGCGGCGGGCGGGCATTCGTGCGCGCCGTCGTATCCGTTCGTCCTGAGGGACGAGTGCGTCCGGCGTCGCCTCCGGTGTCCCCGCTCGTTCATTCTGTCGTCATCGACAGCCCCGGAGTCCGTGCCCCAAGAGGCAGGGAGGACCCGGGAAGTGTTCACCGGAATCGTCGAAGAGCTGGGCGAGATCACCGCCGTCGAGAACCTCGGCGACGCCTGTCGCTTCCGACTGCGCGGTCCCGTCGTCACCGAGGGCGCGAAACACGGGGACTCCATCGCCGTCAACGGCGTCTGCCTCACCGTCGTCGACCACGAGGGCGACGAGTTCACCGCCGACGTCATGGCCGAAACCCTCGACCGCTCCAGTCTCGGCGCCCTGGGCGTCGGCTCCCGCGTCAACCTGGAACGCCCCACCGCCGTGGGCGCGCGCCTCGGCGGACACATCGTCCAGGGACATGTGGACGGCACCGGCGAGGTCCTGGAGCGCAAGCCCTCCGAGAACTGGGAGATCATCAAGATTTCGCTCCCCGCGGACCTCTCGCGGTACGTCGTCGAGAAGGGCTCCATCACGGTCGACGGCATCAGCCTCACCGTCGTGGATGCCGGCCCCGACTACTTCACGGTCAGCCTCATCCCCACCACCCTCGCCCTGACCACGCTCGGCCTCAAGCAGCCCGGCGCCCCGGTCAACCTCGAGGTCGACGTCGTCGCCAAGTACGTCGAGCGCCTGCTCGCGAGCGGTCAGGGGGCGGGAAAGTGAACTCCCTCAACACCGAGGCCTTCACCCTGTTCGGCCAGCACATCCTCTGGTCGGACATGATCGGCAACATACTCGGCCTCATCGCCCTCGCCCTCGGCTGGCGGCGCAACCTGTGGAGCTGGCCGGTGCAGTTCGCCTCCGGCCTCATCCTCTTCGGCGCCTTCTACGGGCACCTCACCGGCAGCGCCGGCAAGCAGGTCGTCGTCATGGTCGTCGCCCTGTACGGCTGGTGGCAGTGGAACCGCAACAAGGGCCAGTCCGGCGACGGGCACATCGCTCCTCGCTTCGCCACCTGGCGCGAGCGCGGAGCACTGGTGGGCGCCGCCGCCGTCGGCACCGTCGCAGTCGCCCTGCTCTTCAAGGCCTACCCCAGCCTGTCCTGGGACCCCTGGCCGGACGCCTACATCTTCGTCGGCACCGTCGTCGCCATGTACGCCCAGGCCCGCGGCATGGTCGAGTTCTGGTTCGCCTGGCTCCTCGTCGACCTCGTCGGCGTCCCGCTGAACTTCGCCAACGGCTACGCCTTCTCCGGCTTCGTCTACGTCATCTACGGCGCGCTCGTCCTGTGGGGCATGCGCGACTGGTGGCTGCGCTCGCGTGAGTCCGCGCGGCCCGTCATGGAAGGAGCGCCGGCATGACCGCCGCACCGATTCTGTACAGCACCGACGGGTTCGAGGACTTCGCGCTGGACCCCGTCGAGCAGGCCATCGCCGACATCGCGGCCGGCCGCCCCATCGTGGTCGTCGACGACGAGGACCGCGAGAACGAGGGCGACCTGGTCGTCGCCGCCGAGAAGGTCACCCCCGAGATCGTCGCCTTCATGATGAGCGAGTGCCGTGGCCTGATCTGCGCCCCCATGGAGGGCGACGAACTGGACCGGCTCAAGCTGCCGCAGATGGTCGACGACAACACCGAGTCGATGAAGACCGCGTTCACCGTCTCCGTGGACGCGTCCGGCGCCCACGGCGTGACCACCGGGATCTCGGCATCCGACCGCGCGACCACGCTCCAGCTTCTCGCGAGCGGCGCCGCCGGGCCCACCGACTTCGTCCGCCCCGGCCACATCTTCCCGCTGCGCGCCAAGGACGGAGGCGTCCTCACCCGTAACGGTCACACCGAGGCCGCCGTCGACCTCGCCCGGCTCGCCGGACTTCGCCCGGCCGGCGCGATCGTCGAGATCGCCGGCGAGGACGGCCGGATGCTGCGGCTGCCCGAACTGATCCCCTTCGCCCGCAAGCACGGCCTGACAATCATCTCCATCGAGGACCTGATCGCCTACCGCCGCAGCAGTGAGCCCACGGTCCGCCGCGAGGCCGAGACCCGGCTGCCCACCGCTCACGGCACCTTCACGGCGTACGGCTACCGCTCCACCGTCGACGGCGTCGAGCACGTCGCCCTCGTCCACGGCGAGATCGGTGACGGCGAGGACGTCCTGGTCCGCGTCCACTCCGAGTGCCTCACCGGCGACATCTTCGGCTCCCTGCGCTGCGATTGCGGCCCCCAGCTGGACGCCTCCCTGGAGCGCATCCAGGCCGAGGGCAGGGGAGTGGTGGTCTACCTGCGCGGCCACGAGGGGCGCGGCATCGGCCTGCTGTCCAAGCTGCGGGCGTACGAACTCCAGGAACAGGGCCACGACACCCTCGACGCCAACCTGGAGCTCGGCCTGCCCGCCGACGCCCGGGACTACGGTGCCGGCGCCCAGATCCTCCAGGACCTCGGTGTCCGCAGCCTGCGCCTGATGACCAACAACCCCGACAAGTCCGACGCCCTCCTGCGGCACGGCCTCAAGGTCACCGGGCGAGAGCCGATGCCCGTACAGGCGGGTGAGCACAACCTCCGCTACCTGCGCACCAAGCGGGACCGGATGGGCCACGACCTGCCCTGGCTGGACACCACCCCGGTGTCCACCTGCAGCAACCAGTAAGCACTTCGAGGAGAGTTCGAGAACGTGAGCGGCAAGGGTGCACCGGAGCTGTCCGTACGCAACGTGGGTGACCTGCGGGTCGCCGTCATCGCGGCGCAGTGGCACGAGAAGGTGATGGACGGACTGGTCGACGGCGCCCTGCGGGCCCTGCACGACCTCGGCATCGACGAGCCGACCCTGCTCAGGGTCCCCGGCAGCTGGGAGCTCCCGGTCGTCGCCAAGGTCCTCGCGGGCCGCGGCTACGACGCGATCGTCGCCCTCGGCGTCGTCATCCGCGGCGGCACCCCGCACTTCGAGTACGTGTGCCAGGGCGTCACCCAGGGCCTCACCCAGGTCTCGGTGGAGACCGGTGTCCCCGTCGGCATGGGCGTGCTGACCTGTGACACCGAGGAGCAGGCCCTGGACCGGGCCGGCCTCGAGGGCTCCAACGAGGACAAGGGGCACGAGGCGGTGACGGCGGCGGTGGCCACGGCGGCCACCCTCCGCTCAGTATCTGAACCGTGGCACTAGGTGGTCCGGGCTTACGCGTAAAGTGGGCGCCACCATGTCCAATAAGACGTTCGAGGAGCTCTTCACCGAGCTCCAGCACAAGGCCGCCAACGGCGATCCCGCCACCTCCCGCACCGCGGAGCTGGTCGGCAAGGGTGTCCATGCCATCGGCAAGAAGGTCGTCGAAGAGGCCGCCGAGGTCTGGATGGCCGCCGAGTACGAGGGCAAGGAGGCGGCCGCCGAGGAGATCTCGCAGCTGCTCTACCACGTCCAGGTGATGATGGTCGCGCGCGGGATCTCCCTCGACGACGTCTACGCCCACCTGTAAGCCAGTCGCCGAAACCACCCCTCAGAGCAAAGGAAGCCGACCTCATGCTGCGCATCGCCGTCCCCAACAAGGGTTCCCTGTCAGGCCCCGCGGGGGAGATGCTGCATGAGGCCGGCTACCAGCAGCGCCGTGAGTCCAAGGAACTGCGGATCGTCGACCCGGTCAACGACGTGGAGTTCTTCTACCTCCGCCCCCGGGACATCGCGATCTACGTGTCCTCCGGTCAGCTCGACATCGGCATCACCGGCCGCGACCTGCTGATCGACTCCGGCGCCGACGCCGAGGAGATCCTCCCGCTCGGCTTCGCCCGCTCCACCTTCCGCTTCGCGTCCAAGCCGGGCACCGCGAACGGCGTCGAGGACCTCAAGGGCAAGACGGTCGCCACCTCGTACGAGGGAATCGTCGCGGGACACCTTGCCGACAACGGCATCGAGGCCTCCGTCGTCCACCTCGACGGCGCCGTCGAGACCGCCATCGAGCTCGGGGTCGCCGAGGTCATCGCGGACGTCGTCGAGACCGGCACCAGCCTGCGCAACGCCGGCCTGGAGGTCTTCGGCGAGCCCATCATGAAGTCCGAGGCCGTCGTCATCCGCCGCACCGGCGCCGACGCCGACGAGGCCGCGGAGTCGAAGGTCCAGCAGTTCCTGCGCCGCCTCCAGGGCGTCCTGGTGGCACGGACGTACGTGATGATGGACTACGACTGCCGCGTCGAGCAGCTGGAGAAGGCCGTCGCGCTCACCCCGGGCCTGGAGTCGCCGACCGTCTCCCCGCTGCACAACGAGGGCTGGGTCGCCGTCCGCGCGATGGTCCCCGCCAAGGAGGCGCAGCGGATCATGGACGACCTGTACGACATCGGCGCGCGGGCCATCCTGACGACGGCCATCCACGCCTGCCGTCTGTGAGGGAATGCCGCAGATGTCCTCCGAACCGCCCACCCTCCCCGTCACCTTCCGGCCGGGCCGCACCCGGGCCGTGCTCATCACCGCGGGTGTCGCGATCTTCGTGACGATCACGGTGATCGCTCTCCTGTTGGAGCAGCTGGGCCCCGGCGAACGCCTGAGCTTCATCGTCACGGCGGCCCTGCTCGCCGGTGTGCTGTTCCTGCTGGCGAGGGTGAAGGTCGTCGCCGACGAGTCCGGGGTCACCGTCCAGAACATCGCCGGCCGCCGGCATCTGGAATGGGCCGAGATCATCCAGGTGAACCTCCGCCCGGGCGACCCCTGGGTCTTCCTGAACCTGAGTGACGGCACCAGCCTGCCCGCCCTCGGCATCCAGCCGGGCATCGCGAAGCAGCAGGCCATCGCCGACGCGAAGGCCCTGCGGGCGCTCGCCGAGGCCCGCTCCACCGCCCGCTCCGACGAAGATCAGGGCTGACTCAGGGGCTTCTCCCCTGCCGCAGTCGGCCATGTCTTGATTAATCTGTTGGCGGAGGCGTTTTTCCTTGCGCCTCCGCCTTACGTTGTTCCTGCTACCCGAGGAGTGACTCCCTCCAGCGATGGACGGATCGTCCTGTAGTACCTGCGCCGCCCCCTCCCGAGATATCGAGCGCGATATCGAGGCGGCGGCATGACCATCCCCTTGCTGCTCCTGGGAGCGGCATTCCTGCTGATTCTCGCCAACGGCTTCTTCGTGGCGGCCGAGTTCGGCCTCGTCACCGTCGAGGCCACGGACGCCGAGAAGGCCGCCGCGGAAGGCGACCGTCGTGCCCGCAGGGTCGCCGAGTCGCTCAAGGAGCTGTCGTTCCAGCTCTCCGGCACCCAGCTCGGCATCACCATCACCTCCCTCGTCGTCGGCATGCTCGCCGAACCGGCCCTCGCGGAGCTGCTGCACGGCCCGTTCAGGGCCCTCGGCGTCCCCGAGGGCGCGGTTTCCGGAGTGGCCGTCGTCGTCGGCATGCTGCTGGCCTCTGCCGTGCAGATGGTGATCGGCGAACTCGTGCCCAAGAACTGGGCGGTGTCCAAGCCGATGCAGGTCGCCCGCTTCGTGGCCGGCCCGCAGCACGCCTTCGCCCGTCTGTTCCGGCCGGTGATCGCCGCGCTCAACGCGGTCGCCAACCGTCTCGTCCGCGCGCTCGGCATCGAGCCCGCCGACGAACTGGCCTCCGCCCGCACCCCCGGCGAGCTGGTCTCCCTGGCCCGCCACTCGGCCCAGGCCGGCACCCTGGAACAGGACACCGCGGACCTGTTCGTGCGCACGCTCTCGCTCGCCGAGCTGACCGCGCAGCACGTCATGACCCCGCGTGTGAAGGTCAGCTCGCTCCAGGCCTCGGCCACCGCCGAGGACGTCGTCAACCTCACCCGCGCCACCGGCCTGTCCCGCTTCCCCGTCTACCGGGAGAAGATCGACGAGATCGTCGGAATGGTCCACCTCAAGGACGCCCTGGCCGTCCCGGTCCAGGACCGGCTGCGCACCCCCGTCGCCCGCATCGCCCGCCCGGCGCTGCTGGTGCCCGAGACCCTCCCCGTCCAGCCCCTCCTGGCCCAGTTGCGCAACGAGCAGCCCATCGCCGTCGTCGTCGACGAGTACGGCGGCACGGCCGGCGTGGTCACCCTGGAGGACATCGTCGAGGAGATCGTCGGCGAGGTCCGCGACGAGCACGACGGACAGGACGTCCCCGAACTCGCCGCCGCCCCGCCCGAGGACGGCCGCCTCGCCTGGGACGCCGACGGCAGCTGCCGTGTCGACATCCTCCAGCGCATAGGCCTCGACGTGCCCGAGGGGCCGTACGAGACCGTCGCCGGGCTGGTCGCCGACCTGCTCGGCCGTATCCCCGCCGTCGGCGACCGGGCCGAACTGCCCGGCTGGCGGCTCACCGTCCGCCAGGTCGGGCACTACCGTGCCGAGCGGGTCCGCCTGGTCCGCACGGTCCCCGCGGTCAACGTCATGGAGGCCGCCCGATGAGCGTGCTCCAACTCCTCTTCGCAGCCCTGCTCGTGCTCGCCAACGGCTTCTTCGTCGGCGCCGAGTTCGCGCTCGTCTCCGTGCGCCGCAGCCAGGTCGAACCGCTCGGCACGGCACGCGCCCGCCAGGTCCTGTACGGCCTGGAGCGGCTGCCCCAGATGATGGCGGCGGCCCAGTTCGGCATCACCGTGTGCTCGCTGACGCTCGGCGCGGTCGCCGAACCGACGGTCGCGCACCTGCTGGAGCCGGTCTTCGAGTGGGTCCACCTGCCGCACGGCATGATCCACCCCCTGGGCTATGTGATCGCCCTGGCCGCGGTCGTCTTCTTCCACCTCGTCATCGGCGAGATGGTCCCGAAGAACCTCGCGATGGCGGCCCCGGAGAAGGTCGCGCTGTGGCTCAGCCCCGGGCTGGTCTACTTCGCCCGCTTCTGCAGGCCGATCACCATCGCCCTCGGCGCCTGCGCCCGGGCCATCCTGCGGCTCTTCCACGTCGAGCCCAAGGACGAGGTCGAGGCGGTCTTCACCAGCGAACAGCTGAACCGGCTGGTCGAGGACTCCGGCCAGGCGGGCCTGCTGGACCCCGAGGAACAGGAACGCCTGGAGGACGCGCTGGAACTGGGCTCGCGCCCCGTCACCGACGTCCTGCTGAAGCGCGAGTCGCTGGTGACGGTGCGTCCCTCGGTGACCCCGGGCCAGATCATCGAACTCACCGGCCGTACCGGGTACTCACGCTTCCCGGTCGCCGCGGAGAACGGCGCCTTCATGGGGTACCTGCACGTGAAGGACGTACTGGACCTGGAGGACTCGCAGCGGGCGGTGCCCCAGCAGATCTGGCGGCCGATGACGAAGCTCAGGTCCGACCTGCCGCTCGACGACGCCCTCACGGTGATGCGGCGTGCGGCGACCCACCTGGCCCAGGTGGCGGACGGGTCCGGCAGGGTGCTGGGTCTGGTCGCCCTGGAGGACGTACTGGAACTGCTGGTGGGAGAGGTACGGGACCCCGCGCACCGGGACCTGCCGGAGGTCCGGGTCACTGAGCCTCGGAGCAGCGAGGAGGCGTTGGCGTCGTAGTTTTCCGGTCGCGGCCGAGTGGCGGCTGATCGCGTAGTACCCCGCGCTGCACCCACTGCTTTAAGGGGCGCGGGAAACTGCGCGACCAGCCCCCACCGGCCCGCAGCCGACGAACTACATCGCCGACGGATCCTGCGGCCCCCGCCCCGACAGAACCTCCCCGTACGCCTGCATCAGATCCGGCAGCCGCAGTGTCGACAAGTCGTCGCGACTGAGCGTTCCCGGATACGTTGACAACCGAAGATCCCGATACGCGCAGCTCTTCTCGTAGAGCGTCCGCAGGAACCGCCCGTTGCCCAGCTCGTCGATCCAGCCCTGGTCCACCACGTGTCCGGCGATGGAGCGCAGCTCGTCCAGCGCCTCCTCGTCCCAGACGTCACCGTTCTCCGCCGCCAGCACCTCTCCGATGGAGGTGAGTTCGAGGGGACGGTACGACGGGAAGTCGACGCGGGTCGTGAAGCGGGAGGAGAGCCCCGGATTGGCGTTGAGCAGCCGGTCCATGCCCTCCGGGTAGCCCGCCAGGATCACGACCAGGTGGTCCCGGTTGTCCTCGGCCCGCTTCAGCAGCACCTGGAGTGCCTCGTCGCCGTACGCGTCCCCCTTGCCGTAACCGGAGTTGGAGAGGGAGTACGCCTCGTCGACGAAGAGGACCCCACCGAGGGCCGAGTCGATCAGTTCGTTCGCCTTGACCGCCGTCTGGCCGAGGTACTCCCCGACGAGGTCCGCCCGCTGCGCCTCCACGAGGTGGTCGCCGCCGAGCAGGCCGAGGGCGTAGAAGACGCGCCCGAGGATGCGGGCCACCGTGGTCTTGCCGGTGCCGGAGGGTCCGGAGAAGACGAAGTGACGTTTGGGCGGCTGGACCGGCAGGCCCTGCCCGGCCCGCAGACGGGCCATGTTCAACTGGGCGGACAAGGCCTTGACCTGGCGCTTCACGGGCTCCAGCCCCACCATGCGCTCCAGCTCGGTGAGCGCCTCCTCGAGTAGGGCGGGATCGGTGGGCCCCGCGGGCAGCGGCCCCGTCGGCACTCCGGACCGCTCGCGTCCGGCCGGGTCGGTCATGGAGGGCAGCGGACCGCTCGACGGCGGCTCCGGGGCGGAGAGCTTCAGCTCCCGGCCCTCGATGCCGAACAGCGGGTCGATGCCGTCGGGTCCCTCCAGCACGTCCTGGCCGAATCCGGTGAGCGTGATCGCCGCGAGGTCGGCCGGGTCGTCGTACCCGTCGCCCTCGGCGATCGCGGCGAGCCGGGCCGAGGTGTCCATGAAGGCCGGGTCGACGCGGTGCACGGCCCGGTAGAGGGGGAGCGCGGCCGCCGATCGGCCCGTCCCCTCGTGCGCCCGGGCCAGCCAGTACCGCAGCTCCTTGCGCTGGGGCTGTTCGCTGCGACAGCGCATCAGGGCCGCCGAGAGCAGCGGTTCGGCCTGGCCGTACATCTCCAGGCGGACCCGGGCCATGCCGCCGAACAGGCCGGCCTCGATGCCGAGCATGGCGTCGTCGATCAACGGGTCGGTGTGCCGGACCAGTTGCTCCCAGTCCTTGACGAGATAGGCGCGGCAGGCGTGCAGGAAGCGGACCTGGTGGTCGGTGTCCACGGGGGGCAGGCCCGCGAGGGCCCGGTCCAGCTCCGGGACATGGCGGCCGTCCAGCCAGTGCGAGGCGTGCGCGAGCAGCAGGTCACGCGGGCTCTCGAGGACCGGTTGCACCCACCACCCCAGCCAGTACCAGGAGTTGAGGGTGCGCCGGTGCCGTGCGCGCTGTTCGCCGAAGCGCTCGCGGTGCCGGAACATCCTGAGCAGCGCGGTCGTCGTGTCGACGCGCAGCGCGTGCAGTCCGAGCCAGCCGTCGGCCATCCCGGGATCGATCCGTACCGCGGCCCGGAACTCCTCCTCCGCCTGTGGATAGGCGCCCATCGTGTAGGCGTCCACACCTCGCAGCCAGGCGAGGTCGGCCGGGGCCTCGGGGCCCTGCGTGCCGAAATCCATCACGTCCCCCACAAACCGTGCCCCCGTGGTTTCACCACCGGGCCGACGCCCGGTGGCCGCCTTCGTCCAACCGCTGTGCCGCGGACCGGAGTTGCAACGGTGCGCAGAGCAGTCGTCCGTAGGTCGCACCGAGGGCATCGTACCTGCGGTGGTGTCGCTCGCCGTAGGGTGCCGCACAGGCCGTTTGACGAGGTGGGAGCAGATGAGGCGCACCGCGGGTGGTGACCGAGGGTGACCGAATCACGCCTCACGGCGTCCGGAAATCCGTGTGAGGGCAGAACGAAGCCCCCGATCACGGGGGAACAACCGGGGGCTTCGCGACTGCGGGCGGCCTCGAACGGCCGCACATTCAGAACGTAAGACCTGTACGGCCCCTCGGTCAAGCGGAGTTGGGCGACTCAGGCAAGTTCCTACTGGTGGGTCTTCACAGGTTCAACACATCGCCGTCGGACCGTCACCGTGGGTGACATCGTGGTCCGGTCCAACGGTCCCGGCCGCCCCTTTGGTGAGCGTGTATCCCTTCCGGCACTGCCGTACCAGGAGGTTGGCGTAGGGCCGGGAGGGGTCTTCGGCGAAATGCCGTTGCTCCGCCCTGACCCATCCCTCCCAGAACTCCCGCTGTTCCGCCCCGTCCCGGGAGCGGCCGCGTGCCCAGGACTCCTCGGGTGGCAACTCCATCCACAGCAGTCGCGCCAGGTGCGGCCGCAGCGCGCGCCGGCCCGCGCCGACCCCCTCCAGGAGGATCACCGGTGCGGGCGGCAGGGTCCGGGACGGTCCGAAGCGGCGGGCGTGCCAGTCGTAGACGGCGTAGTGCGCGGTCTCGCCACGGCCGAGCGGGGTGATCACCTCGTCCAGCAGCCGCCCGGTCCAGCCGAGGAGCGCCTCGTGGCTGGCGATGTCGTCGAGGTGCAGCACCGGCGCGCCGCCGAGGGCGTCGGCCAGCCGCCCGGCGAACGTGGACTTTCCGGAACCGGCGTGCCCGTCGACGCCGATCAGACGGACCGGGCCGCAGGACGGGGGCAGCCGGCGGAGCCGGGAGGCGAGGAAGTGGATGACGAGTTCCTGAGGTGCTCATACGGATGGGCGGTCGTGCCCGTCCAGTCTAGTGAGGGGCCTGTGATCGCCGCCGGAATCGCAGCTTCCCAGGTCATGCCAGTGGACGAGACCAATGTTCATGGGCGTGGCACGGGCCGAAGTGCTGGCCGGAGCATGCCGCCTCGTTCATAGTTGGCGCACAACCGTGCATCGGCCCGCTCCGAATCGGACACCTGGGGGTCTTCCCACCCATGAGCAGAGCCCAACAGCCGTCCCGTAGAACCGTTCTGGCTGTCGCGGTCGCCGCCGCGGTGGCAGGAGCCGCTAGCCCCGCGACCGCCGCGGACGACACCACCGCGGAACCCGACGACACCGCCGCCCGCCCGGTCGACAACCACGCCTGGACCACGTACACCGACTGGCGCGGTGGCACCGCCGACGGCACCCGTGCTGTCGCGGGCAGCCGCCCCGGTGTCGTGATCAGTGCCCCCGCGGGCACCACCGAGTACACCGACCCGCACACCAAAACCACCGCCACCTGGGAGTACGCGACCTGGACCTCGCCGGTCCACCCGCTCGCCGTGCCCTCGACCGAGGTGATCGCGTCCTGGAACGCCCACACCCCGGCCGGTACCTGGATCCAGATCGAACTCCAGGGGACCTACTCCGACGGCACGGCCACCCCCTGGTTCGTGATGGGCCGCTGGGCGGCCGGCGACGGGGACATCAAGCGGACCTCGGTCGACGACCAGACCGACGGCAAGAGCACGATCTGGACGGACACCTTCGCGATCGACGACCCGTCGACCGGGCTGCGCCTGGCCTCGTACCGGCTGCGGCTGACCCTGTACCGCAAGCCCGGCGCGAAGAACACGCCGACCGTCTGGCGGCTCGGCGCGATGGGCTCGGACGTTCCGGACCGCTTCACCGTGCCGGCCACCGTGCCCGGCGTCGCCCGCGAACTGATCGTCCCGCGCTACTCGCAGGAGATCCACAAGGGCCAGTACCCGGAGTACGACAACGGCGGCGAGGCCTGGTGCAGCCCCACCTCCTCACAGATGATCATCGAGTACTGGGGCGGCCGGCTCACCGAGGAGCAGCTGTCCTGGGTCGACCCGTCGTACGCCGACCCGCAGGTCTGCCACGCGGCCCGGTACACCTACGACTACCAGTACGCGGGCTGCGGCAACTGGCCGTTCAACGCGGCCTACGCGGCCACCTTCAAGGACCTCCAGGGCGTGGTGACCCGGCTCGGCTCGCTCACCGACCTGGAGACCCTGATCGCGGCCGGCATCCCGGCCATAACGTCCCAGTCGTTCCTCAAGGAGGAGCTCACGGGAGCCGGTTACGGCACCTCGGGCCACCTCATGACGGTGATCGGCTTCACCGCCGAGGGCGATGTGATCGCCAACGACCCGGCCTCGCCCAGCGACGAGGCGGTGCGGCGCGTCTACAAGCGGCGCGAGTGGGAGAACATCTGGCTGCGCACCAAGCGGTACAACGCCAGTGGCAAGGTCGTCTCCGGCACCGGAGGCGTCTGCTATCTGTACTTCCCCGCCTGCCCGACCCTGCGCCAGCGCAAGGCGCTCGCGGCGGTGGGCGTGCGCTGAGCCGCCGTGCGACGGCCCCCGGCATCCGTCGGGGGCCGTTCGCTGTGACCAAGGTCTCGGCCGCATAAGCGACGAGAGGTGGCAAGGTGGACGGATCGGCGGGGGGATCCGACCGTACTTCCGAGATCAGCGAGACGCCATGACCGCACACTCTGCCACCGCCGCCCGCACCCGTACCGGCGGCCCCGAGGACCACGGTCCCAAGGTCCTCGAACAGGTCGCGGGCTGGACCCTCGTCGCGGTGATCGCGATGCTGGTCACGCAGCTCGGTCTCCTGTGACCTGATCCACAAGTGACCTGACATACTGCGGATGTCCCGCCGCCAGCCCGAGACCAGGGGCGAAATTTGAATATCAGTGATCAGCGTGAAGCCGCCCGGCCGCGGGCCCGCGGCACCGAGCGCTCGGTTGCGCGCCGCGCCGAACTCATCGCCATCGGGCGGAAGTTGTTCGCGGACACGTCCTACGACGCGCTTTCCATGGACGACATCGCCAAGCAGGCGCATGTCGCCAAGGGGCTGATCTACTACTACTTCCAGTCCAAGCGGGGCTACTACCTGGCGATCATCCAGGACTCCGTCGCCGACCTGGTCACCTACGCGGCGAGCGGTCTGGAGATGGAGCAGGTGGACCGTGTCCACCGCACCCTGGACAGCTATCTGCGGTACGCCGAGCACAACCAGGCTGCCTACCGGACCGTCGTCAGCGGTGGTGTCGGTTTCGACGCCGAGGTGCACGCCATCCGGGACGGGGTGCGGGAGGCGATCGTCGCGACCATCGCCGAAGGGGCGTACGGCCGTACCGACATCTCCCCGCTGGCCCGCATGGGGCTGCTCGCCTGGGTGTGCAGTGTCGAGGGTGCCACCCTGGACTGGATCGACGGCCCGCCCCAGCTCTCCCGCGACACCATGCGCGACCTCCTGGTGAAGACGCTCGGCGCCTCGATGCGTGCCATCGAGGAGCTGGACCCGGCCCATCCGGCCCCGGAACCGGCCCGCCGCGGCGACTGACGGCCACGAGCTGGGGCGGAGGCTCGTGGTCCCCCGCCCCAAGTCCCCCGTGGGACCGGTCAGTTCATGACCTGATCCCGGCTAGTTGATCGATTTGATCAGCTCGCCGTTCGTGGTGTCCCCGCTCAGCTCCCAGAAGAAGGTGCCGCCCAGGCCCTGCTGGTTCTTGTACGTCATCTTCGTCGCGATGGTCGCGGGGGTGTCGTAACTCCACCAGTTGTTCCCGCACTTGGCGTACGCGGTGCCGCCGACCGTCCCCGTCGCCGGGCACTTGGACTTCAGCACCTTGTAGTCGTCGATGCCCTGTTCGTAGGTGCCCGCCGCCGGGCCCGTCGCGGTGCCGCCCGGCGCCGACTGGGTCACGCCGGTCCAGCCGCGGCCGTAGAAGCCGATGCCGAGCAGCAGCTTCGAGGCCGGGATGCCGAGGCCCCTGAGCTTGGCGATGGTCGCCGAGGTGTAGTAACCCGCCTTCGGGATGCCGGAGTAGGAGTTCAACGGTGAGTGCGGGGCCGTCGGTCCTGCCGCGTCCCAGGCGCCGAAGTAGTCGTACGTCATCGGGTTGTACCAGTTGACGTACTGGGCCGCGCCCGCGTAGTTCGCCGCGTCGATCTTGCCGCCGGCCGTGGCGTCCGCGGTGATCGCGGCGGTGACCAGCGAACCGCTGCCGAACTTCGCACGCAGCGCCGCCATCAGGTTCTTGAACGCCTCCCTGCCGCTGGTGTCACAGGTGTTGCCGCAGGCGTTCGGGTACTCCCAGTCGATGTCGATGCCGTCGAAGACGTCGGCCCACTTGGAGTTCTCGACCAGGTCGTAGCAGGACTGGGCGAACGCGGCGGGGTTGCGGGCGGCCTCGCCGAAGCCGCTCGACCAGGTCCAGCCGCCGAACGACCAGATGACCTTCAGGCCCGGGTGCTTCTTCTTCAGCTCGCGCAGTTGGTTGAAGTTGCCCCGCAGCGGCTGGTCCCAGGTGTCCGCGACCCCGTCCACGGATTCGGCCGCCGTGTAGGTCCGGTCGGTCGCCGCGTAGGCGTCGCCCATCGCGCACTTGCCGCCGGTGACGTTGCCAAAGGCGTAGTTGATGTGGGTCAGCTTCGCCGCCGAGCCGGAGGTCTCGATGTTCTTGACGTAGTACTTGCGATCGTAGGTGCCCCATTCGGTGAAATAGCCGACGACCTTGGAGCCGGCCGCCTTCACCTGCGGAGTCGCGGCGGCCGCGGTGGCGCTGTTCGCGCCGGCCAGCAGGCCCGCGCCGAGGACCGCGCAGCACGCGGCGGAGATCAGCGCCCGGAAGCGGGCGCGGTGGGGAAGGTGCATCGGTGTCTCCTCGTGGGGGAGAGGGGAACGCCAGCCGTTTGGCATGAACGCGATGAAGCGCTGCCGGAAGAGTAGGAGGACTAGACCACCCGGTCAATGGTTCGGACCAATCCCGGGTCGATTCGGGACCGCTTGTCGGCGCCCTGAGATATCTTGAAGTGAGCGGTCGTTAACCAGTGACCGGGTGTCTCCTTTCGGGCATACTCACAGGGCGCAGCCGCTGGTCAGCAGCTTCCGTGACCCGGGAGCCGCGAGCAGCGACCGGCGTCCAGTGAGACCTGCGGAGCCGCCCCACCCCACGGCGTGCGCCCGCCAGCGCCCTACAGGGAGGAGAGCGTCGCCATGCCCGACCGCGCCCCGCAGCCGGTGGACCGGCAATTGCCCACGGACGAGGCCCGGGATCTGATCTCGCTCGTCCGCGACATCGCGCAGCGCGAGATCGCTCCGAAGGCGGCCGAGGAGGAGGACGCCGGGCAATTCCCGCGCGAGGTCTTCACCCTGCTCTCCCGCACCGGCCTGCTCGGCCTGCCCTACGACTCCGAGTACGGCGGCGCCGACCAGCCGTACGAGGTCTACCTACAGGTCCTCGAGGAACTCGCCGCGGCCCGCCTCACCGTCGGCCTCGGCGTCAGCGTGCACACCCTCGCCTCCTACGCCCTCGCCACCTACGGCAGCAAGGAGCAGCAGGTCGAGCATCTGCCCGCGATGCTCGGCGGCGGACTGCTCGGCGCCTACTGTCTCTCCGAGCCCTCGTCCGGCTCGGACGCGGCCTCGCTGCGCACCAGGGCGGCCCGGGATGGCGACGAGTGGGTGATCACCGGCACCAAGGCCTGGATCACCCACGGCGGGGTCGCCGACTTCTACACCGTCATGGCACGCACCGGCGAGGAGGGCCCGCGCGGGATCACCGCGTTCCTGGTGCCCGCCGACGCGGACGGCGTGAGCGCCGCGGCACCGGAGAAGAAGATGGGCATGAAGGGCTCGCCCACCGCCCAGGTCCACTTCGACGCAGTGCGCGTCCCGGACGTCCGGCGCATCGGTGACGAGGGGCAGGGCTTCGCGATCGCCCTGTCCGCGCTCGACTCGGGACGGCTCGGCATCGCGGCCTGCGCGATCGGGGTGGCCCAGGCGGCCCTCGACGAGGCGGTCGGTTATGCGACCGGGCGACTGCAGTTCGGGCGGCCGATCGCCGACTTCCAGGGGCTGCGCTTCATGCTCGCCGACATGGCGACCCAGATCGAGGCGGGCCGGGCGCTGTACCTCGCGGCGGCGCGGCTGCGTGACGCCGGGCGGCCCTTCGCCAAGCAGGCGGCCATGGCCAAGCTGCACTGCACCGACACCGCCATGAAGGTCACCACCGACGCCGTCCAGGTCCTCGGCGGCTACGGCTACACCGCGGACTTCCCGGCCGAGCGGTACATGCGCGAGGCCAAGGTCCTCCAGATCGTCGAGGGCACCAACCAGATCCAGCGGATGGTCATCGCCCGCCACCTAGCGGGTCCGGAGACCCGCTGAACTGACCTGGCCTGACCTGCGGCGCCGCGAGCCGAACCCATTCCGGGTCGTGGCGCCCCGGCAGCGTGCGCCCGCCGCTCGCCCAGGTGCGCATCAGATCCCGGTAGATGGGCGGGTCCTGGGGTGCCGGCGGGGCCGGGCGATAGGGGGACGGGGTCGGCGGAAGCGATTCTGCGACCGGTGCATACGTACGGGTCATACCGGGGCAACGCGGAAGTCGGCGGCCGGGTCACGCTGTCCGCAATCGACCGTGAGTTCGCGGGCGTCCGGCCGAGCAATCTGGCCAGTGACAGCGGCCTGACGTACCGTCAGCCAATCGTCGGCAGGGAGGTTGGCCATGACCGACGACCGCCCCGTACCGCTCGACGAGTACCCCGTGCACCAGGAACCGCCCCTGCGGTCCTGCGCGTTGCGGCTCGCCGCGGACTCCTCGGCGTACACCGTCTTCCCGGTGTACGACATGGTCCGCCAGTACCGCACGATGCTCGCGGTGGCCCGCTGCACGGACCTGCCCATGCCGAGGGTGCAGTGGCTGGAGGAGGACCCGGACCCGCTCGGGGCGCCTTCCTCGTCATGGAACGCGCGCGAGGGCGCGTGCCGCCGGACGTCGTGCCCTACACCTACGAAGGCAACTGGCTGCACGCCGCGAGCGACGCCGAACGGGAGCACCTGGAGGCGGCCACGATCGGGTTGTTGGCCCATCTGCACGACCAAGTCCCCACGGGGGAAGCGGCGTTCCTGGAACTGCCCGGCGAGGGTGACACACTGCGCCGCCACGTCACCGCCCAACGCGCCTACTACGACTGGGTGGTCGACGGACTCGCCCGCTCACCCCTCATCGAGCAGGCCTTCGACCGGCTGGAGGAACTCTGGCAGACCGACCCGGGCCCGCCCGTCCTCAACTGGGGCGACGCACGCATCGGGAACGTGATCTACGACGGCTTCGACGACCTCGCGCGGGGCCAGGGCCGCCATCTCCCAGTCCAGGACGGCGACGGGCCCGGGCTGCCGGACTTCCTGCGCCGCGACCGGATCGAGGCCCGTTACGCCGAACTCACCGGCCACACACCGCACGACATGGACTTCTTCACGCTGTACGCCGCGCTGCGGCACGCGATCGTCATGCTGCGCATCGCCTACCGCCAGGCGCACTTCGGCGAAGTGGCCGTACCGGCGGACCCGGACACACTGATCCTGCACCACGGCAGCCTGCGGGCCATGGTGCAGGGCAGTTACCGGGATTGAGCGAGGCGGCTCAGGCGGCCTGACGGCGCATCACCGGCACACGCAGGGGGCGCGAACCGGGGCCGCCGACGTGCGAGAACGGCTGGGTCCGCCAGTCGAGCCCCTGAGGGAGCGTCAACAGCAGGGCCGTGTCCTGCTCCTGGGGCTCCGCCGACTCGTCCGCGGACCGGGCCTCGGAGGCCTTGCGGCCCGTACCGGCGCAGACCGTGAGGCCGAACGGATTCCACGGCGAGGCGCACAGCGCGTGCTCCGGCAGCGTCTCCTCGTCCGCCAGCAGGGCGATGGGCTGTGCGCAGTCCGGGCAGATCACCCGGTACATCTCGAAGGTGTCGTACGCGTCGAAGTCGTCGTCGAGGGCGTCGGGTTCGACGCCCTCCGGCTCGAACTCGACTACCTGGAGGCGCTTGGGCGCGGTACGACCAGGACGCTGAAGACTCTGCATTGGGTTCTCCCCCTCGGGCTGGGCCGTGAAGGCGCTGCGGCCTCGACCACAGCAAGCACTTCCCGTCCGGTCGTGGCGGTAATCACGAGAACATCACAGGGGCCGTTCGGAGGGTGTGGCCTTCGTCACATGCCGCTCGCAGATGCCCGTGGCGGTGGCTTTGTCCCTCAGGAGACGCACAGGCACCTCCCGGTCACATCACGAACCGGGCATGACCTGGGGCGCTCGGGTATCCGAGGAGATCAGGCGCACTGTAGGTTCTTGCGCCATGGAGGAGCTGGACCGACAAATCGTGCAGCTGCTCGTCAAGGACGGGCGGATGAGTTACACGGACCTGGGCAAGGCCACGGGCCTGTCCACCTCGGCCGTGCATCAGCGGGTGCGGCGGCTGGAGCAGCGTGGTGTCATCCGCGGCTATGCCGCGGTGGTCGACCCGGAGGCGGTGGGCCTGCCCATGACGGCCTTCATCTCGGTGAAACCGTTCGACCCCAGCGCCCCCGACGACATCGCGGACCGCCTGGCCGGCGTCCCCGAGATCGAGGCGTGCCACAGCGTCGCGGGCGACGAGAACTACATCCTGAAGGTGCGGGTGGCGACCCCGCACGAGCTGGAGGAGCTGCTGGCGCGCGTGCGGTCCCTGGCGGGGGTCTCGACGCGGACGACGGTCGTGCTGTCCACTCCGTACGAGGCGCGCCCGCCGCGCATCTGAGGTCGCCCCAGGTGCGGTTCCGGCGGATCGACGGGAGAAACTGTCGGTCATGAGTGAACGCACCCCCGAGCCGACCACCGTCCTCCTCCGCCGCGGCGAGGTCCACAGCCCCGCCGACCCGTTCGCCACAGCGATGGTCGTGGAACGGGGCCAAGTCGCCTGGGTCGGCTCGGAAGGCGCCGCGGACGCCTTCGCGGACGGCGTGGACGAGACCGTCGACCTGGACGGAGCCCTCGTCACCCCCGCGTTCACCGACGCACATGTGCACACCACTGCCACCGGCCTCGCCCTCACCGGCCTCGACCTCTCCGACGCCCCCTCCCTGGCCGCGGCTCTGCGTCTCGTGCGAGAGTTCGCGGCCGCCCGCCCGAACGACCACGTCCTCCTCGGCCACGGCTGGGACGCCTCCCGCTGGACCGACGGCCGCCCTCCCACCCGCGCGGAACTCGACGAGGCCGCAGGCGGCCGCCCTCTCTACCTGAGCCGCATCGACGTCCACTCGGCGGTGGTGACGACCGCCCTCCTCGACATGACCTCCCTCGGGGCGGTGGACGGCCCCCTCACGGCCGACGCCCACCACGCCGTCCGCGCGAAGGCGCTCGGTTCCGTCTCCCCGGCCCAGCGCGCGCAGGCCCAGCGCGCCGCCCTAGCCCACGCCGCCTCCCTCGGCATCGGCACCCTTCACGAATGCGCAGGCCCCGAGATCTCCTCCGAGGACGACTTCACGGGTCTGCTGCGGCTCGCGAACGAGGAGCCGGGCCCGCGGGTGGTCGGTTACTGGGCGGAGCAGGATGTCGACAAGGCACGCGAGCTCGGGGCGCTCGGTGCCGCCGGAGACCTCTTCGTCGACGGCGCCCTCGGCTCCCACACCGCGTGCCTGCACGAGCCGTACACCGACGCCGACCACTCCGGCCGCGCCTACCTGGACGCCGCCGCCGTGGCCTCCCATGTCGCCGCCTGCACCGAGGCGGGCCTCCAGGCCGGCTTCCACGCGATCGGCGACGCGGCGGTGACCGCCGTGGTCGAGGGAGTGCGCGCCGTCGCGGAGAAGCTCGGCCTCGCCCGCGTCCGTGCCGCCCGGCATCGCATCGAGCATGTCGAGATGCTCACTCCCGAGGCCGTCGCCGCCTTCGCTGAACTCGGTCTGACCGCGTCCGTCCAGCCCGCCTTCGACGCCCTGTGGGGCGGCGAGGACGGCATGTACGCCCGGCGCCTGGGCAAGGCGCGGGCGAGCCGTCTGAACCCCTTCGCGGCCCTCCTGCGCGCCGGCGTGCCGCTCGCCTTCGGGTCCGACAGCCCCGTCACCCCCCTCGACCCGTGGGGCACGGTCCGGGCGGCCGCCTTCCACCGCACCCCCGAGCACCGCGTCTCCGTGCGTGCCGCCTTCACCGCGCACACCCGCGGCGGCTGGCGGGCGGTCGGCCGCGACGACGCGGGCGTCCTGGTGCCCGGCGCCCCCGCCGACTACGCCGTGTGGCACACCGGCGAACTGGTCGTGCAGGCCCCCGACGACCGGGTCGCCCGCTGGTCCACGGACCCCCGTTCCGGCACCCCCGGCCTGCCCGACCTGACGCCGGGCCGTGACCTGCCCGTCTGCCTGCGCACCGTGGTCGGCGGACGGACGGTCTTCGTACGGCCGGGCGAGTGATCTCCGGGGGTGGCGCGGTATCGATCGGACCCCGCGCTGCTGTCGCGCGACCTGCGCATCCTCCGCCCTGACCAGGGCATTGTCGGAAGATGCGCAGGTCGAACGACTGTTGACAGCCGACGGCAGGAGGCCGGTAGGTTCGGCCGGGTCCACCACCGGACGCCCGACCGGGGAATTTCCATCCAGTCGTCGCAGCGCCGCTGGGTCAGGGACGGTGTGCCGCACCGGAACACCGCCACTGGGAGCCAGGCTCAGCGCTCGCGCCACGACGAGGGAACGTTCCGTCCGGCCGGGGAGGTGTGACCCGGGTGGGGCCCGGGCGCTCAGTAGACAACGGCTTTCGGTCGACCCGCAGCCAGCGGGCCCCAGGTCGGCCCGAAGAGCGCCGGGCCCCCATCCGCAGCGAGGGGGGCGATTCAGCCATAGCGGCCGAAAATACTAGTCTTACCCCGCTCTTGTGGAAACGACACCAGCATACGAACGCCTTGTCACGTCATCGCAGGCCGTGCGCACTATGGTGGACGCCTGCGCAATGACTCGAAGGGGCAGCGGTGAACGACGGCGACGGGACCCACGCGGGGCAGGAGAGGCGATTCGGCCCGCTCGGCACGACGTTGGTGATCATTCCGACTTACAACGAGGCGGAGAACGTCAAGGCCATCGTCGGCCGGGTGCGCCAGGCCGTCCCGGAGGCACACGTCCTCGTGGCCGACGACAACAGCCCCGACGGCACCGGCAAGCTGGCCGACGAACTGGCCGTCGAGGACGACCACGTCCAGGTCCTGCACCGCAAGGGCAAGGAGGGCCTCGGCGCCGCCTACCTCGCGGGCTTCCACTGGGGCCTGGAGCACGGTTACGGCGTTCTGGTCGAGATGGACGCCGACGGCTCCCACCAGCCCGAGGAACTGCCCCGTCTGCTGACCGCTCTGAAGGGCGCCGACCTGGTTCTCGGTTCCCGCTGGGTGCCCGGCGGCCGGGTCGTGAACTGGCCCAAGTCCCGCGAGTTCATCTCCCGCGGCGGCAGCCTCTACTCCCGCGTCGCCCTCGACCTTCCCCTCCGTGACATCACGGGTGGCTACCGCGCCTTCCGTCGCGAGACCCTGGAGGGCCTTGGCCTCGACGACGTCGCCTCCCAGGGCTACTGCTTCCAGGTCGACCTCGCCCGCCGCGCGGTCAAGGCCGGCTACCACGTCGTCGAGGTGCCGATCACCTTCGTGGAGCGCGAACTGGGCGACTCCAAGATGAGCCGCGACATCCTCGTGGAGGCCCTTTGGCGGGTCACCACCTGGGGTGTGGGGGAGCGGGTCGGCAGGCTCACCGGGCGGGGAAAGCGCGCACAGCCGTAGTCCCGTGACCTCACGGACGGGGTCGATCGTCCCCTTATGCCGTGCTGAGCCGTGCCCAGGCACACTGGACGTATGACGACAGGCGCTTCGACCCCCACGTACCCCGCCCGGCCCCGCCGCTCCCGTGTGCGCACGTTCCTGCCGCTGGGCATCGCCGCCTGGCTGGTGCTGGAGATCTGGCTGCTGTCCGTGGTCGCGGGCGCGGCGAGCGGTTTCGTGGTGTTCCTGCTGCTGGTCGCCGGCTTCGTGCTCGGCTCGGTGGTCATCAAGCGGGCCGGCCGCCGCGCCTTCCAGAACCTGAACGAGGCGCTCCAGCGGGGCGGCGCCCCCTCGGGCTCCGGCAGCAGTGGCAACGGCCTGATGATGCTGGGCGGCCTGCTCCTGATGATCCCCGGCCTGCTCTCCGACGCGGTGGGGCTCCTCCTGCTGATCCCGCCGGTCCAGAAGGCCGTCGGCCGCTACGCCGAGCGCACCTTCGACCGCAGGATCCGCGCCGCCGTCCCCGGCACCCTGGGTGACGCCTTCCAGCAGGCCCGTATGCAGCGTCCGGACGGCAAGGTGGTCCAGGGCGAGGTCATCGTCCGGGACGAGCCGGGCGGCGACTCCTCGCGGGAGCAGCGCCCGCCGCTCACCCGCTGACCCGGGCGCGGACAGCACAAACCGCGGGCGCGGTACGTGAGTCACGTACCGCGCCCGCGGTTACTTGTGTATGCGCTTGTTCCCGCTCAGGCCGACTTGCGGCTGTCCCGGGGATGAACAGCGATGTTCATCGCGCCGGAACGCAGAACCGCCAGACGCTCCTCGAGGACCTCTTCGAGTTCCTCTCGGGTGCGTCGCTCCATCAGCATGTCCCAATGTGTACGCGCGGGCTTGGCCTTCTTCTCTTCAGGGCCGTCGCCGTCCACGAGGAGTGCCTGGGCCCCGCAGACCTTGCACTCCCACTCCGGCGGGATCTCCGCCTCGACCGAGAAGGGCATCTCGAAGCGGTGCCCCTTCTCGCATGCGTACTCCACGGCCTGGCGCGGGGCCAGGTCGATGCCGCGGTCCGTCTCGTAGCTGGTCACCACGAGGCGCGTGCCGCGAAGAGCTCGCTCACTCATGAATCGTGCCTCCCGGGCTTGTCGCCCACAGGACAGGTGTCGCTGTCGTCGTCATACCGGTCAACGTCCGGTCGGCGGTAAAGATTCCCGTTCCGGGTCCCGTCCCGGGCAATGCGTCGCCGTCGTAGCCGCCCCTTGTTGTACCCACCAGCGCCCGGTTTGTCACATCTGCAAGCAGATGTCACCCAGCGCTTCAGTATCTTTGACGCGCAGTAACGGTACGCCTGGCAGGCCAAACGCGTACACTACAGCGCTTTGGTGTTGAACGCTAAATCCTTTCGGGTACGGGATTGCCCGCGTCGCTGATGGCCCGCCGCACCGGGACCCGCGCGAGCAGGGCGAATCCGATGACGAAGAAGGCCACCAGGGAGATGATCGCGTCCCGGTAGCTTCCGGTCACCTGGTAGGTGATCCCGAACAGGAGCGGGCCCAGCCAGCTCATGCCCCGGTCGCTCATCTCGTATGCCGAGAAGTACTCGGCTTCCTTGCCGGGCGGGACGAGGTGGGAGAACAGGGAGCGGGACAGGGCCTGACTGCCGCCGAGGACGAGCCCGATGCCGGAAGCGAGGACGAAGAACCACCCGGGTGCGCCGGCGGGCAGGAAGAACCCGGCCCCCAGGATCACCGCCCAGGCGACGAGCGAGCCGAGGATTGTCCGCTTGGCCCCGTAGGTCCGGGCGAGTCGGCCGAGGGCCAGCGCCCCCGCCACCGCGAGCACCTGGACCAGGAGCACGGCCGCGATGAGCGTCGACTGCCCGAGCCCCAGCTCCTCCGAGCCGTAGACCGACGCCTGGGAGATCACGGTCTGGATGCCGTCGTTGTAGATCAGGTACGCCAGCAGGAAGGCGAGCGTGAGCGGGTGGCGGCGCATGTCCCGGACGGTGGCGGCCAGCTGCCGCAAGCCGGGGGCCGTGGGCTCCTTGGTCTCGTGCGCGGACGACCGGCGGTCGCGCAGCCGTCGTAGCGGAACCAGTGTGAAGGCGCCCCACCACAGGCCGGCCGAGGCCAGACAGATGCGGACCGCGGCGCTCTCGGAGAGACCGAAGGAGTCGTGGCCCATGTAGAGAACGAGGTTCGCGACCAGTACCAGGGCGCCCGCCGCGTAGCCGAAGGCCCAGCCCTTGGAGGAGACGGCGTCGCGCTCCTCGGGCGGGGCGATCTGCGGGAGGTAGGAGTTGTAGAGCATCGTCCCCACGGACTGCGCCGCGTTCGCGACGACCAGGAGGGCGCCACCGAGGAGATAGCGGTCGCCGCCGAGGAAGAACATGCCGGTCGTCGCGGCGGCCCCGGTGTAGGCGGCGGCCGCCAGAAGGGGCTTCTTACGGCCGCTGCGGTCGGCGGCGGCCCCCACCAGGGGCATCACCAGCACGGCCACGATCACCGACAGGGACACCGAGTACGCGAAGAAGGAGCCGGCGCGCACCGGGATGCCCAGCGGATGGACATAGCCGTCGGCGTCCGCCGCGTTCTTGGCGACCGACGTCAGATAGGGGCCCAGGAACACGGTGAGCACGCTCGTCGAGTAGACGGAGCACGCCCAGTCGTAGAAGTACCAGCCGCGTTGCTCACGCCGCCGGTCGGCGGCCTCGTCCGCCGCGCCCACCCGCACGGTGTCGGTGCCCACCCGTGCCCTCGCTTCCCCGTGAACGTGCCGTGCGCGGGCCGGCGGAGGGCGGGTCGGACGTGGGTCAGACCCAGACGCCCCGGTCCTCCATGACCTTGCGCAGTGTGTCGATGTGATCGGTCATGATGCCATCGACTCCCAGGTCCAGGAGCCGGTGCATGCGCTCGGGCTCGTTGATGGTCCACACGTGCACGTGGAGCCCGCGCGCGTGGGCGGCGCGCACGAAGCGGTGGTCCACCACCTGGATGCCCGACTGGGCCTCGGGTACCTGGGCGGCGACGGCCGAGCGGCGCAGGGCCGCAGGCACTCCCCATGAGCGCAGCCGGAGGTTGAGCACGCCCCGGGTGCCGTACGACGTCGCCAGGCGCGGCCCGGCCAGCCGCTGGGCGCGCATCAGCCGCGCTTCGGAGAAGGAGCCGACGCAGATGCGGTCCCAGGTGTCGGTGCGCTCGACGAGGTCCAGGAGCGGCTGGAGGGCGGGCTCGGCCTTGACGTCGACGTTCCAGCGGGCCTCGGGGAAGGCTTCGAGGAGCTCCTCGAAGAGCGGCACCGGCTCCTTGCCCGCCACGCGCGCGTGCCGTACGTCGGCCCAGGGCAGGTCCGCTATCCGGCCCGCGCCGTCGGTCACCCGGTCCAGGGTGGTGTCGTGGAAGGCGACCAGCTTGCCGTCGGCGGTGGCGTGGACGTCGGTCTCCAGGTACCGGTACCCCGCCTCGACCGCGCGCCGGAACTGGAGCGCGGTGTTCTCCAGACCGTCCGCCGCCCCGCCCCGGTGGGCGAAGGGGATGGGGCCGGGGTGGTCGAGGTAGGGGTGGCGTATCCGCGAGGTCACGGACGCAGTATCGCTCCCCGCGGTTGCCCGCCGGCAACGACCGTGCTGCCGTCGGATGCCCGGGGAACGGCGAACACGCGCAGGAAGACCTGGGCGAGCGGGCCGATGGACACCGCGTAGAGGACGGTGCCGACGCCGATCGTGCCGCCGAGCATGAATCCGGTGACCACGACGGCCACTTCGATCGCGGTCCGCATCAGCCGGATCGAGTGTCCCGTCCGCCGGTGCAGCCCGGTCATCAGACCGTCCCTGGGGCCCGCACCGAAGCCGGCGGCGATGTAGAGGCCGGTGGCCGCGCCGTTGAGCACGATGCCGCCCAGCAGGAGGGGGATCCGCACGGCGAGACCGTGCGCGTCGGGGACCGCGGCGAGGGTGGCGTCCATGGCGAGGCCGACCACGAAGACGTTGGAGACCGTGCCGAGGCCCGGCCGCTGGCGCAGCGGGATCCACAGGAGCAGCACCGCCGCGCCCACGATGATCGACACGACACCGATCGACACTCCGGTGCGTTCGGCGAGCCCCTGGTGCAGCACCCCCCAGGGCTCCAGGCCCAACCCCGCCTCGACGAGCAGCGCGGAGCTGGCCCCGTACAGAGCGAGTCCGGCGTACAGCTGGATCAACCGTCGTCCCAGACGGCTCCGCGTGGACAAGGTGGGTCCCCCTGTGGTGGTAGTGGCCTGATGCATGACACCCTGTGGCTTGGGATGACATGTCATCCATGGCCAATTCGGTGAAGGTGGACTGATTTCAGTGGCGCAGTGGACCTCGGCGATGGGGGCGGCGCAGCTCGCCCGCTTGCTCAACTCCCAGCAGGACCGTCCGGCGGGCCCTGGCACGCGCCGGCCGCCGGCCTACCGCGCACTCGCCGACGGCATCCGCCTGCTGGTCCTGGAAGGGCGAGTTCCGGTGGCCGCCCGGCTGCCCGCGGAACGGGAGCTGGCCCTGTCCCTGTCCGTCAGTCGTACGACCGTGGCGGCGGCCTACGAGGCGCTGCGGGCCGAGGGTTTCCTGGAGTCCCGGCGCGGCGCGGGCAGCTGGACGGCCGTACCGGCCGGGAACCCGCTCCCGGCGCGCGGACTGGAACCGCTCCCGCCGGAGGCCCTCGGCTCGATGATCGACCTGGGCTGCGCGGCACTGCCCGCGCCGGAGCCGTGGCTGACGCGTGCGGTGCAGGGCGCCCTGGAGGAGCTACCGCCGTACGCCCACACGCACGGGGACTACCCGGCGGGGCTTCCGGCCCTGCGCGCGATGATCGCCGAGCGGTACACCGCGCGCGGGATCCCGACGATGCCCGAGCAGATCATGGTCACGACCGGGGCGATGGGCGCGATCGACGCGATCTGTCATCTGTTCGGGGGCCGGGGCGAGCGCATCGCGGTGGAGTCCCCCTCCTACGCGAACATCCTTCAGCTGATGCGGGAGGCGGGCGCCCGGCTCGTGCCCGTCGCGATGGCGGAAGGGCTGACCGGCTGGGACATCGACCGCTGGCGTCAGGTGCTGCGGGACGCGGCGCCGCGGATCGCCTATGTCGTCGCCGATTTCCACAACCCGACGGGAGCGCTGGCCGGCGAGGACCAGCGGCGGCAGTTGGTGGAGGCGGCGCGGTCCGCGGGGACCGTGCTGGTGGCGGACGAGACGATGACCGAGCTGTGGCTGGACGAGGACGTCTCGATGCCGCGGCCGGTGTGCGCCTTCGACCCGGCCGGATCGACCGTGGTCACCGTCGGCTCCGCCAGCAAGGCGTTCTGGGCGGGGATGCGGATCGGGTGGGTCCGGGGGGCACCGGACGTGATCCGCAGCCTGGTCGCCGCGCGGGCCTATGCCGACCTGGGGACGCCGGTTCTCGAACAGCTGGCCGTGAACTGGCTGTTCAGCACGGGCGGGTGGGAGCAGGCCGTGGAACTGCGGCGGGCCCAGGCCCGGGAGAACCGGGACGCCCTGGTGACGGCGCTGCGCAAGGAGCTGCCCACCTGGGAGTTCGAGGTGCCGCAGGGCGGCCTGACGCTGTGGGTGCGGGCCGGGGGGCTGTCCGGGTCGCGGCTGGCGGAGGTCGGTGAGCGGGTCGGCGTGCGGGTGCCCTCGGGACCGCGATTCGGGGTCGACGGTGCTTTCGAGGGGTATGTGCGACTGCCGTTCACCGTTGGGGGAGCGGTGGCCGACGAGGCGGCGGCGCGGCTGGCCGCGGCGGCGCGGGTGGTGGAGAGCGGCGGGTCGGGGGGTGGGGAGTCCCCACGCACCTTCGTCGCCTGAGGAGCCCCTTCAGGGGTGCGGGGCTGTATCTGTTTGCAGCTCCGCTGCGGGGCGCGAGAAGCCCCGCGCACCGGTAGCCGCCCGACGACGCCCGGAGTCACGGTGCTTCCGCGACCACCGCTTCCGAGGGCGCCGCTTCCGCGGCCACCGCTTCAGAGGACGCCGCTTCCGAGGGCGCCGCCTCCGAGGGGACCGTCTCCGCGTCGGCCGGAGTCGTCCGCTCCGGCAGCAACGCCAGCACCGCCTGCCGGTCCGCCTCGCTCGTCGCGTCGTCGTACGGGTCCGGGGTCGCCGGCACCTGGAGGCGATGCACCGGGCCCGTCCCCAGGCGGGCGTACCCGCGGCCCGGCGGCACCTCGGTCACCGGGGTCGTGTGCGGGGGCGCTCCCAGGAACGCCTCCAACTGGTCCGGCGTCGCGGGCCCCAGCACGACACGCGCGCGTGTGTGCTGGCGTACCGGATCGCTCAACGCCTCCGCGCTGTCGAACTGATCGGCCACCACCACCGTGACATTCGCCGCCCGCCCGTGCCGCAGGGGGACCTGGAGCAGGGACTGCGGATCCTTGCGGCCGTCCGCGGCGGCCAGGTGGGTGAAGGCGCTCGGACGGTCCAGGAGGATCCACAGCGGACGCTTGGTGTCGTCGGGCGGCGGATGGCCGGCCTGCCGGGCGCGGTTGGTCGCGATCAGGCGGCGCTCCGTCTCGGTCGCCGCCCACTCCAGGCTCGCCACCGCCCCCGAGAGCCCGCACTCGACCGCGAGGACACCGTCCCGCCCGATCAGGCACGCGTACTCACCGGTGCTGCCGCCCTCGACGATGACGACATCGCCCCACTGAAGGGCCTGGAGTGCGATCGAACGCAGCAGGGTCGAGGTGCCGCTGCCCGGCTGGCCCATGACCAGCAGGTGCGGCTCGGTGGAGCGGATGCCGGTGCGCCAGACGACCGGCGGGACGTCGCGCTGCCCGTCGCCGTAACCGAGCGGGAGGGTGCGCTGGACCTGGGTGGGGTCGGTGAAGCCGAGGACCGTCTCGCCCGGGGCGGTGACGAAACGCTGGGCGGCGATGTCGGTGGGCAGCGGGGCGAGGACGGTGACCGTGAGTTCGTTGCCCTCCTCGTCCCAGGCGAAGTGGTACTCGCGACCGCGGCCGGACTTGGCGTGCAGCAGCTGCTCGATGCGGGCCCGGGACTCTGCCTCGCCGTCGGTGAAGTACGCCGGGTAGCGGATCAACAGATGGGTGACACGGCCGGTGGCGTCGAAGTCGTACGCGGGGAAGGCCTTCTCCCACTCGCCGCCGTGCGTGTACAGCGGGGCCGGGTCCTCGGCCGCCGAGAAGTACGGGACGAGCGCTTCGTACAGCGACTGGAGGCGCTGCGTCTGCGACTCGTCGGGTCCGTCCGGCTCCGACGGCTTGCGGTCCCGGCCCTGCCAGGCTGCCGCCGCCATCAGGCTGATGACGGCGAGCAGCGGGCCGTACGGAACGAGCGCCACGACCAGGACCACCGAGGCCACCAGGAACAGCAGCGGTCCGCGCCGGTCCTTGGGGGTCTCGGCCCACCTGCGCCGCCCGGCGGAGGCCAGTCGGCGCAGACCACGGCTGACCGTGATCAGCGGGTGGAGGACATCGGTGGCGCTGTCGGCCGCCGTCCGGGCCAGCTCCCGGCTCCGGGCGATCTGCGCGCTGCCTGTGCTCAGGATGCGGGGGAGGGGGCGGCGGGCCACTGCTGTCTCCTGGAGGTGCGTACGGACGGGACGGGCGGCGTCAGAACTTGATGCCGCCGAGGAGGCTCGCCAGGCTCTCGCCGCCGGCCTTGATGCTCGGAGCGATGGCCGTGCTGGCCAGGTAGAAGCCGAACAGCGCCGAGATCAGGGCGTGCGATGCCTTGAGCCCGTCCTTGCGGAAGAAGATGAAGACGACGATGCCGAGCAGTACGACACCTGAGATGGAGAGGATCATTTCGGTGCTCCTGGTTCGTGGGGACAGTCACCATGAGTACTTCCAGCATCACAGCATGTATCCATACGACAAAAGGTGCAAATGAATGAATTTTTCACGATTTCACCTAGTTGGTGGAGCCGCGGTGATCCTTACCTCCGGCACTTCGGGTCATCTGCCGCGCGAGCCAGTACCCTTGCGATTCACCTGAACGGTTGTATGAGAGGCGGTCCGGCCGATGACTGAAGCCCCCGACCCCGAGGTCGTGGAGCTGGCGACCAAGATCTTCGATCTGGCCCGGCAGGGGCAGACCGAGGCCCTTGTGGCGTATGTCGACGCGGGTGTCCCGGCAGGCCTGACCAACGACCGCGGGGACTCGCTCGTGATGCTCGCCGCCTACCACGGCCACGCGGACGCCGTGCGCGAGCTCGTCGCCCGCGGGGCGGCGGCCGGCGGGGTCAACGACCGGGGGCAGACGCCCCTCGCCGGGGCTGTCTTCAAGGGCTCCACGGACGTCATCGAGGCCCTGCTGCAAGCCGGCGCCGATCCGGCCGAGGGCACCCCCTCGGCCCTCGACACCGCCCGGATGTTCGGCAGGACGGAACTCCTCGAACTGTTCGCCGCACACTGATCCGCACTTTCTGACCAGCGAAAACACAGACAACGGGGGAGGCGGTACAGGGCCGCCGAAATTTCGGTCGCGGCAGATGTAAGTGCCGAGTCATCATGACGTCGTGGTTCACGGACGTGATGGCCGGGCAGGTGATGCCGCACCGCGCGGACCGTGACACGGTCCGCATGGGCCACCGACGAGAGGCAGAGGAAGATGGCTTACAGCAAGCAGGAAACGGCGGGCGCCCCGACGTGTTGTCACGCGGCCAGGTAATGCACGTCCCCGGTTGCGTCGACGCTTGATGTGAGGCTGTTTCCCATGTTCGATCCGGTCATAGCGCCCAGCGGCACGCTGCTCGGCCTGCTCCAGCGGGGCCGCGGCGACGGCACACTGCACGCGCTCACCGCCCCGCGCGCCGAGGCGCTCGCGGCCCTCAACCACTGCGTGCTGCGTGATCCCCGCCACGACTGGCAGGTGGAGAACCGCTCGCTGTACTACGCCCGTCTTTTCCTCGACCTCAATGGCGAGCTGGACGAGATCGAGGCGCACCTCTTCGAGGTGGACGACGTCTTCGACACCGAGGAATCACGCACGGGCCTCGCCCTCGCCGTCCTCGGCCACCTCGCCTCCTACGGCAGGCGCGACGCGCTGGAACTGCTGCGGAGGTACGCCGCCTCGGGCTCGAACTGGGCCTGGGCGCTGGACGAACTCGCGCTGCGTGACGACGACGCCGGCCTGCGTGCCCTTGCCGTGCCCGTGCTCGCCCGCTTCGGGACCGATCCCGAGGGCGAGGCCGAACTGGCCGCCGCCGTCCGCGACGCCTTCGAACCGCGGCCGTGGCGGCTGTGGGCCGACGATCCCCGCGAATCCGTCTCCACCCGCGTGCGTGCCGCTCACGAGGCCGGCTGTTTCGACCGCTGGCAACGCCAGATGCGACCGGCCGGGCCCCGCCCGGAATGGAGTGTGCAGGCCGTCTTCGAGTGGGCTCAGCAGGGCATCGAGCGGGGGGCCGCCCTCCATGTGCCCGCCGCCCGCTGTCTGACCGCCGTCGCGGGGCCGGAGGACCGGCCCGAGATCCTCGGCGCCGCCAAGGACGGCACCGACGGGGCGCGGTCCACCGCGCTGCGCTATCTCGCCGACAGCAATGATCCCGACGCCTTCGATCTGATCGAGCTGGCCGCCGCCACCGGCTCACCGCTCGTCGTGGAGGCCGCCCTCGACTCCTTCGAACGCATGCGCAGTATCGCCGCCGTCGACCGCGCGCGTGGCTGGGCCCGCCGGCCCGATCCGCTGGGCGCCGCCGCCGGCCGCATGCTCGCCTGCCTGGGCGGAACCCAGGACCGGGACCTCGTGCTCGCGGCCCTCCGGGAGGCCGTACGGGGCGAGGGCCCCGACGCGCACACCCTGTGGACCCTCGTCGACGGCACCGGCCGGCTCGGCATCGCCTGTGCCGCGCCCGTACTGCGCCACATCTACCGGGAGACGGCCTCCTCCCACCTCCGTGGCCGCGCCGCCCGCGCGCTCGCCGCCACCGACCCCTCCTTCGCCACCGGCTTCGCCGTCGAATGCCTCTGGGACTGCGAGGAGACCACCCGCGAGATCGCCGCCCGGCACGCCGAGACCGGCGACGCCCGGGTCGTGGAGCGACTGCGCCGACTGGCCGCCGACCCGGCCGAGGAGGCCGAGGTCCAGACGGCCGTCCGCAGCCGTATCGGACCGGACACCGCAGCCATGTGAAACCACCCTCGGGTGTGAACCTCCGGGCGCTGTCACACCCGCCGGGTGAACACAGGACGACCCACGGGTCAGGCGCGCGTGGACGCCGCCTGACCTGCTCGGGTGTGCAGCGGAACGCTCATGGGACGTTCATCGTTCGCAAAGATCCACGTTGACGCGGCCACGTCCAACGCGGCGAGAACACCCTTATGCGTGTCGTCATAGTGACCGAATCCTTTCCCCCCGATGTGAACGGCGTGGCCCACTGCGCGCTCCAGACCGCCCGGCACCTCGTAGATCGCGGTCACCTTCCGCTCGTCGTCGCGCCGGCCACCGCGTCCGGCCCCGGGCCCGGCGTGGACGCCCTCGCGCCGTGCCCCGTCGTCCGTGTCCCCTCCCTCCCCCTCCCGGGCTACCCCCAGGTCCGCGTTGCCCTCCCCAGCAGGCGCGTGGCCACGGCGATCGCCGAGCACCGGGCCGACATCGTCCACCTGGCCAGCCCCTTCGTCCTCGGCGTCCGCGGCATGGCCGGCGCCGCCCGGCTCGGCATCCCCGCCGTGGCCGTCTACCAGACCGACCTCGCCGGATACGCCCGCACCTATGTGCACGCGGGAGAAGCCGCCGCCTGGCGCCGCATCCGTTCCGTCCACGCCGCCGCCGACCTCACCCTCGCCCCGTCCAGCGCCTCCCTGCGCGACCTGGAGGCGCACGGCGTGCCCCGGGTCAAGCTGTGGCCACGGGGCGTGGACACCGTCCGCTTCCGCCCCGACCTGCGCGACGAGGCGCTGCGCCGCCGGCTCGCCCCGAACGGCGAGATGATCGTCGGCTACGTCGGACGGCTCGCCCCCGAGAAGCACATCGAACTGCTGGCTGACGCGTGCCGCCTGGACGGCGTCAAGGTCGTGGTCGTCGGGGACGGGCCGAGCCGGTCCCCTCTCGAGCAGGCACTGCCCGGCGCGGTCTTCCTGGGCCGCCGCATGGGCGACGAACTGGCCCGGATCTTCGCCTCCTTCGACGTCTTCGCGCACACCGGCCCCTTCGAGACCTTCTGCCAGACCGTGCAGGAGGCCATGGCGAGCGGCGTGCCCGTCGTCGCGCCCGCCGCCGGCGGCCCGCTCGACCTGGTCGCCCACGGGCGCACCGGGTACCTCGTCCCGCCGCGCGACCCGGCCGCCGTACGGGACGCGGTACGGTCCCTGGCCGCCGACCCCGAGACACGTGCCTCGTTCGGCGTCGCCGCGCGGGCCATGGTCGAGGGACGCACCTGGGCGGCCGTCGGCGACCAGCTGATCGGCCACTACGCGGCCGTGCTCACCGGCCGGAAGACGGCGGTGGCGGCATGAACGGACCGTCGCTGCGGATAGTCCGTCTCGCCAACTTCGTCGCGCCCGCCTCGGGCGGCCTGCGCACCGCCCTGCGCGAGCTCGGCAAGGGCTACCGGGCGGCCGGACACGAGCCCGTCCTCATCGTGCCCGGAGAGCGCGCGAGCGACCGCCGCACCGAGCAGGGACGGATCATCACCCTGCCCGGCCCGCTGCTGCCCGGCACCGGCGGTTACCGCGTCCTCGCCGACAAGGGGCGCGTGGCCCGGCTCCTGGAGGAACTCGCCCCCGACCGCCTGGAGGTCTCCGACCGTACGACCCTCAGGTGGACCGGCAAATGGGCCCGGCGCGCCCGCGTACCCGCCGTGATGGTCTCCCACGAGACCGCCGACGGCGTGCTGCGCACCTGGGGCCTGCCGGAGGGCGCGGCCCGGCGCACCGCCGACGCCCTCAACGTCCGTACGGCGCACACGTACGCGCGCGTGGTGTGCACCACCGAATTCGCCGAGCGGGAGTTCGTCCGGATCGGCGCGCGCAACGTCGTACGGGCCCCACTGGGCGTCGACCTGGTCGAGCGGCGCCCGGCGCTGTACGACACGGGACTGCGGGCCCGCTACGCGCGCGAGGACGAGACCCTTCTCGTGACGTGCACCCGGCTGTCCGTGGAGAAGCGGCCGAGCACGGCCCTGGAAGCCCTGGAGTCCTTGGTCCGCCGAGGCCGGCGGGCGGTACTCGTGGTGGCGGGGGACGGGCCGCTGCGGCCGCGCCTGGAACAGCGGGCCCGGGAACGGCGGCTGCCGGTCACGTTCCTCGGACACGTCTCCGACCGCGGGCTGCTCGGGGCGCTCCAGGCCTCCGCCGACGTGTGCCTGGCGCCCGGGCCCGCCGAGACCTTCGGGCTCGCCGCGCTGGAGGCCATGGCGTGCGGTACGCCGGTCGTGGTGAGCGCCTCCTCCGCGCTGCCGGAGGTCATCGGACCGGCCGGGGCCGTCGCCGCCGACCGCGGGGACGCCTTCGCGGACGCCGTCGACATGCTCCTTGAACGCTCCGAGGCCGAGCGCCGCGAGGCCGCACGCGCGCGTGCGGAGTGCTTCGGCTGGGACACGGCGGTCCGGGCGTTCCTCGCCGCGCACGATGCGGAGGTCTTCGTACGGGGCCCCGTGCCGGGGGGCGTGGCATGAGCAGGGGTGTGTCGTGAGCAGGGGCGCGTCATGAGAACCGTGCGCTTCGTCGCCCTCGGTGACTCGCTGTCCGAGGGCGTGGGCGATCCCGTCGGCGGGGGATGGCGCGGCTGGGCCGCGCTGCTCGCCGACGGGATCGCCGAGTCCGTTGAGTTCACCAAGCTCGCGGTGAGCGGGGCGCAGACGCGGGACGTGCTGGAGCGACAGTTGCCGGTGGGGCTGGGGTTGAGGCCGGATGTCGTCTCGGTCGTCGTCGGCGTCAACGACACCCTGCGCTGCACGTTCGACATCCATGCCGTGGCCGCGCGGCTCGACGAGGTGTACGCGGCCTTCACCGGGCAGGGGGCCGTCCTGCTCACGGCGTGCCTGCCCGACCCGGGCACCATGCTCGGGCTGCCCGGCGCGTTGGCGCGTCCGCTGGCTCGGCGGCAGCGGGCGGTGAACGCGGTGGTGCACGCCCTGTCCGAGCGGTACGGGGCGGTGCATCTGCATGCGGCCGAGGGGGCCTGGACCACCGAGCCCGCGATGTGGAGTGCGGACCGGTTGCATCCCAGCGAGCGGGGGCACCGGCAGCTGGCCGTGCGGTTCCACGCGGTGCTGGCGGAGCGGGGGGTCGCGACCGGCGTCGCGCCCTTGGCCGAGCCCGAGTTTCCCGTGCCCGCGAGGGCGGCGAGTCTGTGGTGGCTGGCCACGGCGGGCACGGGGTGGGTGGTGCGGCGGTGCACCGATCTGCTGCCCCAGTTGGTGACGCTCGCGGTGGACGAGATGCGGCATCGCGCGCGGGGGACCAGCGCGCGGCTCGATCTGCGGGCCGCGCACGGGGTGTCCACGGCGTTGGCGGCCTTGTCCGCTCAGGAGCAACGACCTGAGGCCGCGTAGTGCATTGTGCGGGTGCGGGTGCGGGTGCGGGTGCGCTGCGGCTGGTCGCGCACTTCCCTGCGGCCCTAGGGAAGTTGGCGCCGCCGCACCTCTACGAAGCGCACCGGGATGCCGGGTACCGCCTGCGCCGCCGCAGCCAGGTCCGGTGTGCGGACCACGCCGATCACCGGGTAGCCGCCGGTGGTCGGGTGGTCTGCCAGGAAAACCACCGGCCTGCCGTCGGGAGGGACCTGGACGGCGCCCAGAACCATGCCCTCGCTGGGGAGTTCACCATCGAACGCCCGCTGCAGAGCCGGCCCCTCCGTGCGCAGGCCGATGCGGTTGCTCGCCGAGGACACCCGGAAGGCGCGGGAGGTGAAAGCCCGTACCGCTTCCGGGGTGAACCAGTCGGCTCGTGGGCCCAGCGTGACGCGCAGGACGAGTTCCGCGGGGGGTGCCGGCTGCGGCGCGGCGTCCACGCGCGTGTGGAGCGGTGTCGGCGTGCCCAGGGGCAGGACCGCGCCGTCCGTGAGGGGGACCGGGCCCAGGCCCGACAGGAGGTCCGTGGATCGGCTGCCCAGGACCGGCTCCACCGCGATGCCGCCGGAGACGGCCACATAGCCGCGCAGCCCTGAAACGGCCGTCCCGACCGTCAGCAGCGCTCCGGCCGGTACCCGCACCGGTGCGCCCCAGGCCGCCGGACGGCCGTCCACCGTGATCCGGCAGGGGGCGCCCGTGACGGCCACGGTGACCGTCGAACGGGGGCGTACCGCACAGCCGTTGAGCGTGGTCTCCAGGACGGCCGCCCCGGGGCGGTTGCCGACCAGACGGTTGGCGAGGTCGGCCGCCGGGCCGTCCAGTGCGCCCGAGCGGGGGACGCCGAGGTGGGCGTGGCCCGGGCGGCCCCGGTCCTGGACGGTGGTCAGTGCTCCGGCCCGGACGACGGAGAGCGCGCGGTCCGTCATGTCGCCTCCACGAAGCGCACCCGTGTCCCGGGCGACAGCAGTGCGGCCGGCACACGCGCGTGGTCCCACAGAACGGCGTCCGTGGTCCCGATGAGCTGCCAGCCGCCCGGCGAGGAGCGCGGGTAGACGCCGGTGTACGAGCCCGCGAGCGCCACCGAGCCCGCCGGGACGGCCGTGCGCGGGGTGGCCCGGCGCGGGACGTCGTAGCGGGAGGGCAGGCCGGTGAGGTAGCCGAAGCCGGGCGCGAATCCGCAGAAGGCGACCGTGAACTCGGTGCCGGCGTGGATGCGGGCCACCTCCTGGGGCATGACGCCCCAGTGCGCGGCCACGTCGGCCAGGTCCGGGCCGTCGTAGCGCACCGGGAGCTCGATCACCTCATGCGCGCGCGGGGGAGCGGGCGGCACCTCGGAGGCGGTGAGTTCGTCGGCCAGGCGGGCGGGGTCAGCGAGGCCGTCGAGGAGGACCGTACGGGCCGCGGGGACGATCTCGCGGACCGACAGCGAGCCCTCCGCGCGGCGGCGCACCAGCTCCGCGTGCAGGGCCTGGGCCTCCTCGCCCGAGGACACCTCCACGAGCAGGGCGTCGTCCCCGACCGGCAGTGCTTTCATACGAACGCCTCCACCCGCACGCCCGAGGACTCCAGGCGCTCCCTGACCCGTCGGGCCAGCTCCACCGCGCCCGGTGTGTCGCCGTGCAGGCACAGGGAGCGGGCTTCGACCTCGATACGGGCACCGGAGCGGGCGCTGACCGCGCGGTTCCGGGCCAGGCCGAGCGAGCGCTCCACGACCGCCTCGGGATCGGTGATCACCGCACCCTCCTGGCCGCGTGGTACCAGCGTGCCCTCGTCGGTGTAGGCGCGGTCCGCGAAGGCCTCCGTGACGGGCTCCAGGCCCGCCTTCCCGGCCGCCTCCAGAAGACGCGAGCCGGGCAGGCCCAGCACGGGCAGGGAGGCATCGGCGAGGAGCACGCCCGCGACGACCGCCGTGGCCTGCTCCTCGTCGTGGACGGCTCGGTTGTAGAGCGCGCCGTGCGGTTTGACGTACGACACGCGCGTGCCCGCCGCCCGGGCGAAGACCTCCAGGGCACCGATCTGGTAGGCCACCTCGGCCGTCAGCTCGGCGGACGGCACGTCCATCGCGCGCCGCCCGAACCCCGCGAGGTCCCGGTAGGAGACCTGGGCGCCGATACGGACCCCGCGCGCGGCGGCCAGCTCGCACACCCGCCGCATGGTGACCGCGTCCCCGGCGTGGAACCCGCAGGCCACGTTGGCGCTGGTGACGACGGACAGCAGCTGCTCGTCGTCGGTCAGCCGCCAGCGGCCGAAGCCCTCGCCGAGGTCGGCGTTCAGGTCGATCGAGGTCATTGAGGTCTCGCGTCTCCTTTCAGATCTTCAAGAGGGTCAAGCGGTTCTCAGGCCACTCGGTACTGCTCGTCGCGGGCGTCCGTCAGGAACATCTGCCCCGGTGCGTGCGTGATGGCGAACGGCGGGCGCGAGGCCATCACCGCGGCCTGCGGGGTCACTCCACAGGCCCAGAACACCGGGATGTCGTCCGGCTCGGCATCCACCGGGTCACCGAAGTCGGGACGGCCCAGGTCCTCGATGCCCAGCCCGGAGGGATCGCCGCAGTGCACGGGGCTGCCGTGCACAGCCGGGAGCAGACTGCTCTCCCTCAGGGCCGCGGCCAGGTGCTGCGGCGGCACCGGACGCATGGAGACCACCATGGGTCCGTGCAGCCGCCCCGCGGGACGGCACTGTCGACTGGTCACATACATCGGAACGTTCCGGCCCTGCTCGATGTGCCGGATCGGGACGCCCGCCTCCGAAAGTGCCCACTCGAAGGTGAAACTGCACCCGATCAGGAACGAAACGAGGTCGTCACGCCAGTGTGCGCGCACGTCCGTCGGCTCGTCCACCAGGTGCCCGTCCTCCCACACCCGGTAGCGCGGGAGATCGGTGCGCAGATCGGCGCCCTCGGCGAGAACGGTGGCCGGGTCACCGGCGTCCGTGACGTCGAGAACCGGGCAGGGCTTGGGGTTGCGCTGGCAGAACAGCAGCATGTCGTACGCCCAGTCGGCGGGCACCGAGATCAGGTTGACCTGGGTGTGTCCGGCCGCGACCCCGGCGGTGGGGCCGGTCAGGCCGGCCCGGAAGCGGGCGCGTGCCTGTGCCGGGCTCCATGCGTGCGCGTGCTCGTCGACGAGGGTCAGGGGACGGTCTTCCGTGACGAGGGTCAGGGGACGGTCTTCCGTGCGGTTCACGCGAGTTCCTTCCCACGGGTCTCCGGCAGTCCGAGCAGGGCCAGTGCGGCGATTCCGTAGCCGATGGCGCCGAAGACGAGTGCCCCGCCCACGCCCCAGCTGTCGGCCAGGAAGCCGACGGTGGTCGGGAAGACGGCGCCGACCGCGCGGCCCGCGTTGTACGTGAAGCCCTGTCCCGAGCCGCGTACCGCCGTCGGGTACAGCTCGCTCAGATAGGACCCGAAGCCGCTGAAGATCGCCGACATGCAGAACCCGAGCGGGAACCCGAGGACCAGGAGCCAGGTGTCGGCCCCGCTCGGGATGTTGCCGTAGGCCACGATGCAGACGGCCGACAAGAGGGCGAAGAGCCAGATGTTGCGGCGCCGGCCCAGCCGGTCGGTGAGGTAGCCGCCGGTCAGATAGCCGAGGAAGGCGCCGGAGATCAGGAAGGTCAGATAGCCGCCGGTGCCGACGACCGACAGTCCGCGGTCGCTTTTCAGATACGTCGGTACCCAGGTGGCGAGCGTGTAGTAGCCGCCCTGGACGCCCGTGGACAGCAGCCCCGCGAAGATCGTCGTACGCAGCAGGTCCGGTTTGAAGATCGCCGTGAAGGATCCCTTTCCGGCGCTCTTCTCGCGCACGGCGATCGCCTCGGGGGCGTCCTGGACCTGGCGCCGCATCCAGACGACCAGCAGCGCGGGCAGCGCGCCGGTCCAGAACATCACGCGCCAGGCGGTGTCGGCGTCGAAGACCGAGAAGACCACCGTGTACACGATCGCGGCCAGTGCCCAGCCCACGGCCCAGGAGCTCTGGATCGCACCCAGAGTGCGGCCCCGGTGCTTCGAGCTCGCGTACTCGGCGACCAGGATCGCGCCCACCGCCCATTCGCCGCCGAACCCGAGGCCCTGGAGGGCGCGGAAGACCAGCAGTGACTCGAAGTTGGGCGCGAAGCCGCAGGCCACGGTGAAGATCGCGTACGTGACCACCGTGATCATCAGCGCCCTGACCCGGCCGGCCCGGTCGGCCAGGACCCCCGCCAGGGCTCCGCCGATGCCCGAGGCCAACAGGGTGACGGTGGTGAAGAGACCGGTCTGGCCGCTGTCCAGGCCGAAGTAGGCGGCCAGCGCGACCATGCTCAGCGGGAGCGTGAAGTAGTCGTAGGAGTCGAGGGCGTAGCCGCCGAACGCACCGGCGAAGGCGCGCCGGCCGCGCGGACCGAGGGCGCGGAACCAGCCCAACGCCCCGTCTTCGGCGGGGCGTTCGGTGGCTGTGTGCTGATCGGTCAGGGTCTGAGGAGGCGGGGTCGTGCTCATGAGCACCTCGCAGTGGGAGGACGGAGGTTGCGGAGCTGAACCGTGCGGTGGTGAGTAACGTAGAGGATCGTTCAACGATCCTTCAATACCCCTGTTGTTTCGTTCTCGTGTCTGCGGTTGAATTCCGGGCATGGCAGAGCAGCTGAGCGGACTGGCCGACGATCGCGCCCTCCTGGGCCGCACCAGCACGGCCGAGCGGGTCTCGGACATCCTCAGGAGCCGCATCGCCGAGGGCTACTTCCCGCCGGGGACCCGGCTGTCGGAGGACAGCATCGGAGGAGCGCTGGGGGTCTCCCGCAACACCTTGCGCGAGGCGTTCCGGCTGCTCACCCACGAGCGGCTGCTGGTCCACGAGTTGAACCGCGGTGTGTTCGTCCGGGTCCTGGCGGTCGAGGACGTGGAGGACATCTACCGCACCCGCGCGCTCGTGGAGTGCGCCGTCGTCCGTGGGCTGGGCGAACCGCCGTACGCCCTGGACGCGCTCGCCGAGGCGGTCGTGGAGGGACAGCGGGCGGTGCGCGAAGGTGACTGGAAAACGCTGGGCACGGCCAACATCCACTTCCACCGCGAACTCGTCGCCCTCGCGGGCAGCGACCGCACCGACGAACTGATGCGCAGCGTCTTCGCCGAACTCCGCCTCGCCTTCCACGTCGTGGACGACCCCAAGGCCCTGCACGAGCCGTACCTGGCCCGCAACCAGCAGATTCTCGGGGCGCTTCAGGCGGGCGACAGGGAAGAGGCGGAACGGCTGCTCGCCGTGTACCTCTCGGATTCTTTGGGGCGAGTGGTCGAGGTGTACAGGCGAAGGGTGGGCGAGGACATTTAGGGGCGCGGGGCTGTGTCTGATATGCGGCTCCGCCGCGTGGGCGCGACAGGCCCCCACCGACCCGCAGACGACGAACAGCAGGTGGTCGCCCGTCCCACCGCCGGAGGCGATCCGCGCCGTTTGGGGAGTTGTCAGACCGAGGACCTAGTCTGTGCACCGTGACTTCGCCTGCGACGACGGACAGCGTTCCGCCCCAGTTCAGCGCGGGGCCGCGCCCCGCACCGGGCCCGGCCGCCGACGAGGGACTGGCGCGTCGGCTGCGCGCGCTCGCCTGCACCGCGCCGCTGCACGACCTCGACGTGCGCAAGGCCAATCTCGCGGGCGAGTACTCGGTGTACGGCATGGCGGAGGTGGCCCTCGCCGCCATCGACCTGGTCACCCTGAACATGGACTTCGACACCGGCGCCGACCACGACCAGGTCGTCGCCCGCCTCATCCCGCGCATCGCCGCCCAGGCCCCGCAGCGGCCCGTCGCCGAGCACGAGCGCGTGGCCCGCTGGGTCCTGGAGAACCTGATCAACGTCGGAAGCGTCGACCGCGGCTTCCGCGCGGTCTACGGCACGTTCGCACCGGACGGGACCTACGTCCGGCGTGACTACGACTTCAAGCTGATCGAGGAGGTCCCGGGGCCCGGCGGCTCGGTGTATCTCCGGACGACGGACGAGGCGGTCAACGTCCTCGTCGGGGCCCTCGACACCGACGTCACCAGCGCCCAGATCGCCGCCGAGGTCAAGCTGGAGGTGCTGATCAGCCGCGGCCGCCTCGCCGACGCCCAGCTCGCCGCGGAGCAGGCCCGCTACCGGACCGTGCAGTACTCCGAGACCCTGCGCAGGGCCCTGGACGCCACCCGGCGCAATGTCCGGGCCGTCGACTGGCTCAACTCCGTGCCCGACATGATCGCCGAGGCACTCGACCACGTCGCCGACCGGTACCGCCACGAGAACGCGATCCTGACCAACATCCGCAAGGCACGGGACGAGTCCGAGGACCCCGAGCAGAAGCGGCGTGCCGCCGAGCTCGTGGACATCGTCAAGGACTGCATCCGGCGCCACACCCAGCTGCAGTCCCGGCTCCTGGAGGCGGGCCCGCTGTTCCGCGCCGAGCAGGACCGGCAGGCCTTCGCCACCCCCATGACGACGTCGGGGACAGACCTGTACGGCCAGCTGTTCGCGCCGCTGCTGCCCTTGCCGTTGGAGCAGGCCACCCGGGTCACCGACGCGTTCTTCGCGCGCGGGACCGGCCTGCGCACACCGGTGTCGGTCCGGGTGGGCGATCTCGTCGACATACTGCTGACGCCCCCCATGGAGCGGGAGCACCTGGGCGCGGAGATGCCGGAGCCTGACCTCATCGCCACGCCCGACGACAGCCGGTTCAGCGAGGAACAGCTGGCGTCCGCGAAGAAGTTGCTGGATCTGCCCGCGGACGCGCCGCGGCGGCTCTCCGGGCTGCTCGCGGAGGCCCGCCGGACGGGCGGGTTCGATCTGGCCTACCTGGTGGCCCTGATGTCGATCCACGCGGCCAGCCCCGCCGTCGGCACCGCCTACCGCCAGGGTGAGGAGAAGCTGCTCTTCGCGGTGGACGACGGGACGGAACTGGACGATCCGGACTTCGGTGGCGCCGACCTCATCGTCGGCACCGCCCTGCTGGACGCCGCGGGGATGGCGGCAGACCGGACGGAAGCAGCATGAGTGAGCCACAGCGTGACAAGGAGCCCCAGCCGTGAGTGAGCATGTCGAGTGGAGCGACACGGAGGTCCCGACCCCGTCGGCGCCCGCCGCCGTCACGCCCGCCGACGCCGCCGACGCCGCGCGGCTCGTCGCCTTCGGGCTGCAGCCCAAACTGCAGCCCGCGCGGGACCAGGAGTACGCCGACCTGCTGCGGCGCTACCGGGAGGACCCGCCGTTCGCGCGGCTCGCCGACGCCGTCGCCGCCGGACTGGGACTGGTCGTCCTCGAGGTGTCCCCGCGCGCGGGGATGGCCGTGACCGCCGCCGAGGACTCCGTGTTCGCCGTCCGGATGGGGGACTACGCGCGTCGTACGTCCGCCGACGGCGGCGACCGGTTCCTGCACGGCCTCGCCCATCTCGCCGTCGCCGCCATGGCGTTCCCACGGCCCGAGGACCTCGCCGACGACGGATACATCGGGCGGGTCTCGGTCAACGGTGTCGACGCCTTCGTGCGGCAGGCCTGCCGGCGCCTTGAGGAGCGGGCCGAGGAAGTCGGCGAGAACACCGACCCGGCGACCGACGCCCCCGGTCTGGAGGCGGCCTGGCGGATCTGGGCGAGACGCAGCGCGGCCGGTGCGACCAAGGACGCGCGCCGGCTCGCCGGGTCCACGACCGGCATCGTCGGCAAGGCCGCCGCCTTCCTCACCGACTCCGGCTTCCTCCAGCGCACCGGGGACGACAACGGCGGTACCTACCGGACCACGGCTCGTTACCAGCTCCAGGTGCGGGACATGGCCGGAAGCGCCGCCATGGCCGAACTCCTTGAGCTGGGGGTGGTCCCGGTCACCGACGGTACGCCGACGCTGCTGCCCCCCGAGGACGGCGACGACCTGGAGCTGGCGGCCGATGCCGGGCTGCCGTTCCACTCCTGAACTTCCCTGATCTGCCGAAGACTTACGAGAGTCCGCCATGTACGAGCTGTCCCGGGTCCGCCTCTACTCCATCGGTCCCGCCGGTGCGCGCTACGCCGACACCGTGCTTGACCTGCGCGGTGTCGGCGCGGAGGTGCCCGACCCCGCGCCCACCCAGGCGGAGTTCTTCGAGGAGGAGCCCGTCGGCCCGCCCCGCCGTCCCGCGCCCGCCGGAGTGCTCTTCCTGGAGAACGGCGGCGGCAAGTCCGTCCTGCTCAAGCTGATCTTCTCGGTGATGCTGCCCGGCCACCGGAACACGCTGGGCGGCGCCAGCTCCGGTGTGCTGCGGAAGTTCCTGCTGGCCGACGACTGCGGACACGTGGCCCTGGAGTGGCAGCACACCCTGACCGGCGAGTGTGTCGTCGTCGGCAAGGTCAGCGAGTGGCGGGGCCGCCAGGTCTCCAACGACCCGCGGAAGTTCGCCGAGGCCTGGTACTCCTTCCGGCCCGGACCCGGGCTCAGCCTCGACAACCTGCCCGTCGCCGAGTCCACCGCCGTACGGCCGCCCGCCGAGGGCCAGTCGGCCGCACAGGGCCGCCGCCGCACCATGAAGGGCTTCCGGGACGCCATCACCGAGGCGGGCAAGGCGTATCCGCATCTGGAGGTGCACTGGGAGGAGATCCACGACCGCTGGATCGAGCACCTCGGCGACCTCGGCCTGGACCCCGAACTCTTCCGCTACCAGCGCGAGATGAACGCCGACGAGGGCGAGGCCGCCGGCCTGTTCGCGGTGAAGAAGGACTCCGACTTCACCGACCTGCTGCTGCGCGCCGTGACCGACACCCGCGACACCGACGGGCTCGCCGACCTGGTCAGCGGGTTCGGCAACAAGCTGGGGCGACGCGCCGAACTCATCGCCGAACGGGACTTCACCGCGGGCTCCGTGGACCTGCTGGGCCGGATCGTCGAAGCCGCCGAGGCACGCTCACGCGCGCGTGACATCCACGCGGGCGCCGAGCGCCGTACCCGGACGCTGGCCCGACGGCTGTCCGCGCGCGGCGTCCAGGAGCGGGTACGGGCAGCGGACCTGGCCCAGCGGGTCACCGCGGCCGCGTACGCCGTCACACACGCCGAGGCGGGCCGGGAGCGCAGTGCGCTCGTCGCCGCCGAACTCGCCTACCGGCACGCCTCCCTGGCGCTGGCCGCCGCCGAGAAGTCGGCCGCGGCCCAGAAGCGCGAGCTCGCCGAAGCGCGCACGCTGCACTCCGCCTGGCAGGCCGCCGAGGCCGTACTGCGGCACCGTGCCGCCGCCGACCGGGTCGCGCGCGTGGCCGCCGCCATCCAGGAGGCCGAGCGGGACGCGGCTCCCGCGCTCGCCGCCCGCGCCAAGGCCGCCGTCGATCTCGTACGGGCCCTGCACGCGGCCGCAGAAGGTGCCGAGACGCTCGCCAACGAGGAGGAGGAGCGGTCCGCCGCTCTCCAGGAGGTCAGCGAGTCGGCCCACCGGGACTCCACGTCGGCCGCCACCGAGGCGCAGCGCGCCCGCAGTGAGATCGGCCATCTGCGCCAGCGGCTGAGCGAGGTCGAGCAGGAGACCGCCGAGGCGGTGCGCGCGGGCTGGCTCGACGACAGCGCCCCCGACGCCGACCCCGCGCGGGCGGCCCTCGCCGCGAGCGACGCCGAGAAGACGGCGGTCGCCGCCTGGGACACCGCCCGCGAGGCCTCCAACCGGGCCGCCGAGCACGCGCGCGAGGCGGCCGCCGCCGAATCCCGAGCGGAGCTCACGGCCGCCCGCGCGGAGGACGCGGCCACGGCGGCAGCGCGGTCCTACGAGGCCGAGCGGCGCCTGGCCGAGGGGCTGGCGGGGGAGGAGCGGCTGGCAGAGCTGCTGAGCCTGACCGGAACCTCCGCGGCCGTGCCGGGACCGCGCGCGGGCGCCGAGGGCGCCAAGACGAGCGGCGCGGGCGGAAGCGAGGGTGCCGGCAGTGACGCCGATCCGCACAGCGGCTCGATGGGCGGTCACGCCGACGCCGGTCTGACCCCCGAGGATCTCGACCGGTTCGCCGACGAACTGCGTGAACTGCTCGACGACTCCGTCTCCGCCGCCGAACGCCAGCTCTTCGAGCTGCGTACGGCCGCCGCCGACGACTCCCGGATCCTTGGCGCGCTCGGTGACGGCGGGCTTCTGCCGCCGGGCCCTGACGTGCTGGCCACGGTCGAGTTCCTCGGTGAGAACGGCATCCCGGCCCTGCCCGGCTGGCGCTACCTCGCCCAGGCCGTCGACCCCGTCGACCACGCGCGCGTGCTGGCCGCCCGGCCCGAACTGGTCGACGGCGTGATCATCACCGATCCCGACACCCACGCGCGTGCCCGCGAGGCCCTGCACGACGCGGCACTCCTTCCGCGCTCCGCCGTCGCCGTCGGCACGGCCGCCGCGCTGCTCGCGCCGACCCCGGCGACCGATTCCCAGGGCGCCGACGTCTTCCTCGTGCCGCCGAACCCGGCCATGCACGACGAGCACGCCGCCGACGAGGAGCGTCAGGCGCTGCGCGCGCGGGCCGGCGAGCGGGACGAGGAGATCCGGTCGCTCGCGGCGCGCCTCGGCAAGGACCGTGAACTGGCCGCCCGGCTCGCCTCCTGGCGCACCGGCTGCCCGGCCGGCCGGCTCGTCGAACTGGCGCAGGCCGCCCGGGACACGCGCGTGTTCGCCGAGGAGTCGGAGGCCGAGCTGGCCGAGGCGCGCACGGTGCGAGCCGAGGCCGACGAAGCCGCCGCCGAGGCCGCGCAGACACGTGACGAGCGGCAGGAGGCCGCCCAGAAGGCCCGGCGCGCCGCCGACGCCCTCGCCGGGCTGGCCTACCGGCTGCGCGAGCGGGCCGGCTGGCAGGCCAAGCTGCGCGAACTGGCCGACGAGGCCACCGAGTCGGAAGCCCGCGCCCAGACCTGTCTGGAGCGGGCCCGGGCCGCCGACGAGGACCGGCGCGGGGCCCAGCGGGCCGCCGACGACGCCCGCCGCACCGCGCGGGCGCTGCGCGCCGAGCGCGCCGAGATCGCCGGCGCCCCGGACGACGTACCGGACAGTGACCCGGACGCCTCCAAGTCCTCGCTGCCCGCGCTCCGCGAGGCCTACCGGGCCGCCTCCCAGCTCTACGAGAAGGTGGGGGTCGGGGCCGACCTGCGGGCCGAGCAGGCCCGGGCGGAGAGCGACGAGAGCGCGGCCCTCGCCGAACTGGACCGGCTGAGCAACAAGGTCCGCACCCGCGCGGCGCAGTTGCTCCAGTCGCCCGACGGCTCCGACGGGCCCTCCCGGCAGGCCGCCGCCGCCCGCGCGGAGGAACTGGTGCAGCTCCTGGAGACCCGTGTGTCGACCGCGAGCGAGCAGCTGGGCCGGCTGCGTGGCGAGGCCGAACGGCACGCGCCCGAGGACGGCGAGGCGCACACCGAGTTGTCGCCGGAGCTGGAGCCGCGCGACGCCGAGCACGCGCAGGCGCTGTTGCGTACGGCCACCGCCGAACTCGCCTCCCGCACCGAGGCGTTGGCGCAGGCCAGGGAGGCGCACGCGGAGCTGCTCGGCTCCCACCGGGCCGCCGAGGACGCGGCGGGCGGCTTCGACGAGATCGCCGCGATGCTGCGCGACCTGCTGCGCGAGCACGCCATGGAGGACGAGCAGGACGAGCAGGAGGCGTACCCGGGCAGCCCCGAGGAGGCCCGGCAGGCCGCCGCCGAGGCTCGCCGGTCACTGCGCGGCTGTGCCGCCGACCTCTCCGCCGCCGAGTCCGCCGTCCGCGAGGCCAGTGACGTCCTCGTGCGGCACGCCAACTCCACGCGCTACGAGCAGGTCCGCACCCCCGCGCGGCAGCAGATCCGTGAGCTGCCCGCCTCCGCCCTGCCCGAGCACGCGCAGAAGTGGGCGGACGCCTTCGCCCCCCGACTGCGGGTGCTGACCGACGAGTTGGCCCAGCTGGAGCGGAACCGGGACTCGATCGTGGACCGGCTGCGGGGGCTCGTGGAGTCCGCCCTCGCCACGCTCAGGTCCGCCCAGCGGCTGTCCCGGCTGCCGGAGGGGCTCGGCGAGTGGTCCGGGCAGGAGTTCCTGCGGATCCGTTTCGAGGAGCCCGACCAGGCGACGCTGACCGAGCGGCTCGGCGAGGTCATCGACGAGGCGACCAGGGCCGCGGTGAAGAAGAACTCCGACCTGCGGCGGGACGGAATGTCCCTGCTGCTGCGGGGAGTCGGGGCGGCACTCCAGCCCAAGGGGGTGGCCGTGGAGATCCTCAAGCCGGACGCCGTGCTGCGGGCCGAGCGGGTGCCCGTGGGACAGATGGGTGACGTGTTCTCCGGCGGTCAGCTGCTGACCGCCGCCATCGCGCTGTACTGCACGATGGCGGCCCTGAGGTCCAACGACCGGGGCCGGGACAAGCACCGGCACGCGGGGACGCTGTTCCTGGACAACCCCATCGGCCGGGCCAACGCGACGTATCTGCTGGAGCTCCAGCGGGCCGTGTCGGACGCGCTGGGTGTCCAACTCCTGTACACCACCGGCCTGTTCGACACGACAGCACTCGCCGAGTTCCCCCTGGTCATCCGGCTGCGCAATGACGCGGACCTCAGGGCCGGCCTGAAGTACATCAGCGTGGAGGAACACCTACGCCCCGGCCTGCCGCAGCAGCCGCAGGCCGGGGAGGCGGGGCACAGCGAGATCACGGCGACCCGGATGTTCAAGCGTCCGGCGCCCGCGACTCCGTAGGCGGCGCGGGGCGGCATCCGGCGAGCGGTCGGCCGTACCCGACGGCGTGACTGCTCAAGCCTTCACGGGTGGGACAGCTGTCCCGCGCTGCCGCCCTGACGCCGTATCCGCTCCTGGGCCCGCTCCGTGACCCGCGCGTGCCGCCGGGCCTTGCGGCGCTCACGACGCAGCGCACGCGCCGTGCTGCTCGGGGTCGACACCACCCCGTGGCGCTGGTTCCACACCTGACGGGTCACCCAGACGTCCACGGCGGCCCAGGTGGCCACCACGGTGCTCGCCACACTGCTCAGCACCATCGGGAACGCCAGCCAGGACCCGGCCAGGGTGCACAGGAAGGCCACCATCGCCTGAAGCAGGGTCACCGCGATGATGAGCCCCGCCCGCACCGCGGAGGTCCGCACCGGATCCGGCAGCCGACGCCTGCGCGCGGGCTCCTCGACCCACAATGGCCGGTACGCCTCCTCCCGGGCCGCGCCGCGCCTGCGCGGCGGAGCCTGCTCCGCCGGTATGTCGGGAACCCGTGCCTCGGTGCGCCGGGGCACCGCCGGACTCACTGTCCCCACGCCGATTCCCGGCGCCTCCTGCCGTTCCGCCGTGCCCATCACCGTGTCACTCCCCACCGCCGGCAGACCCTCGTCCCGGTGTTCGTGAACCGGGCTTCCAGGGTGACTGCCCGGCTTGCGCTGCTTTACGCCGCCCAGTTGCAGATGCGGCTCCTGTGGCCGAATCCACCGCCATCTCCCGAAGAGAAAGACGAACAAGACCCCTTCAAGATTCCCCCGCGACGTCAAAGAAACGAAAAAATCCAGCCAACCGCCCACCCTGGCCGATCAGTTCCGGTCCGATCACCCCACCTGGTCGCAGGACGCAATCTCCCGCAATGGGAGGACAAGCACCCATCTCTCGAAACCACGGCAGAGTTCGGGTTCCGGACGCAACTTCGAGTTACGTGTGCGTCGGTAGTAGGCTCGCGCCGGTTTGTTGACGTACATGTGTACCCCCGGCCGGCGGGGGTCGAGCTGGGGGAGGCCATGCGCTTTCGCGGGAAGTCGATCCGCCGGAAGATCGTGGCGCTGCTTCTCGTGCCGCTGGTGTCCCTGATCGCGGTGTGGGGCTTCGCCACGGTGCTGACGGGACGTGAGGTCGCCCGGCTCTTCCAGGTGTCGACCGTCACGGAGAAGCTCGGTTATCCCATCGAGGACACCGTGCGTGTGCTCCAGCAGGAACGCCGCCAGACACTTGTCTACCTGGCCGATCCGCGCGCCTCGGACGCCCTGTCCGCGCTGCGCGGCACGAGGAGCGCCTCGGACGAAGCCATCGCCAAGTTCCGCCGGAACGCACACGATCCCGATGTCCGCGACGGCCTGGACCAGGACGACGACGAGCGCCTCACCGCCGTCCTGGACGCCTTCGACGGCATCGACTCGCTGCGCCGCAGTGTCGAGGACGGCACCGTCTCCAGGTTCCAGGCCCTCGACCAGTACAACCGCCTCGTCGACCCCGCCTACGCCCTCCTGGCCACGCTCGACGGCATCGACAACGTGGAACTGGACAAGCAGGCCCGGGCGCTGGTCAACATCACCCGTGCCCGCGAACTGCTCTCCCGCGAGGACGCCCTCCTCGGTTCCGCCCTCGTGGTGGGCAAGCTCACCCGTGACGAGATCCGCGACGTCTCCGACCTCGCCGCCCAGCGGACCCTGATGTACGACGTCAGCCTGGCAGTCCTGCCGGCCTCGGAGCGCGAGCGCTACGAGCGTTTCTGGAAGAACGCCGGCACCGCTCCGCTGCGCTCCGCCGAGCATTCCGTCATCACCGCGGAGCCCGGCACGACCGGCAGCGTCAGCGCCAAGAGCTGGGACGCCGCCGCGGGCAGTGCGCTCGACGAACTCGCCAAGCTCGACGACCAGGCGGGCGACCGCCTCCAGGACCGCGTCCGGCCGGACGCGATGGACGTCATCATCAAGGCGGCCGCCGTCGGCGTCCTCGGTCTGATCGCCCTGCTCTTCTCGCTCGTGCTGTCCGTGCGGGTCGGCCGCGGCCTCATCCGCGACCTGCGGCAACTGCGTCTGGAAGCCCATGAGGCCTCCGGCGTACGGCTGCCCAGCGTGATGCGCCGCCTGTCCGTGGGCGAACAGGTCGACATCGAGACCGAGGTCCCGCGCCTGGAGTACGACAAGAACGAGATGGGCGAGGTCGGCCAGGCGCTCAACACCCTCCAGCGCGCCGCCGTCGAAGCCGCCGTCAAACAGGCCGAGTTGCGCGCCGGCGTCTCCGAGGTCTTCGTCAACCTCGCCCGGCGCAGTCAGGTTCTGCTGCACAAGCAGCTGACCCTGCTCGACACCATGGAGCGCCGCACCGAGGACACCGACGAACTCGCCGACCTGTTCCGCCTGGACCACCTGACGACCCGTATGCGACGGCACGCCGAGGGCCTGGTGATCCTTTCCGGCGCCGCCCCCTCCCGGCAGTGGCGCAAACCCGTCCAGCTCATGGACGTCGTCCGCGCCGCCGTCGCCGAGGTCGAGGACTACGAGCGCATCGAGGTCCGCCGACTGCCCAGGGTGGCCGTGACCGGCCCGGCCGTCGCGGACCTCACGCATCTCGTGGCCGAACTCCTGGAGAACGCCACGGTGTTCTCCCCGCCGCACACCGCAGTCCAGGTCCTGGGCGAGCGCGTCGCCAACGGCTTCACCCTGGAGATCCACGACCGCGGACTCGGCATGGCCGCCGACGCGCTGCTGGACGCCAACCTCCGGCTCGCCGAGACACCGGAGTTCGAGCTGTCCGACACCGACCGGCTGGGGCTCTTCGTGGTCAGCCGGCTCGCCCAGCGGCAGAACGTCAGGGTCTCGCTGCAGCCTTCGCCGTACGGCGGCACCACGGCGGTCGTCTTCATTCCCGACGCGCTGCTGACCGACGACGTCCCCGACACCAACGGCATCGGCTTCCGCCTCGACCGGCCCCGGCCGTCGAAGGAGGCCGAACTGGAGCAGGCCCAGCGCGTCGCGCTCACCCGGGGGGCACCGCTGTCGGGCATGCCGCCCGCGATCCTGGACGGCCCGGTCGAACTGGAGGCTCCGGTCGACCTCGACACCCTGAGCGACCTGCCGGGCGTCCTCGAGTCCGAGGACAGCGAGCGCGGCGGACTGTTCCGGCCGCGCCGCTCCCTGGCCCAGGCCGACGACGAAGCCCCCGGAACCGACGGAGCGGACATCGGCGGTGGCGCGGACGCCCCGGTGTCGTTGTCCCGTCGCCGGGCTCCCAAGCTGGTCAGCTCCCACGGACGCCCGGTCACCGGCGAGCGGACGGGACGCGAGGAGGCGGACCAGCCCCCGGCCATCGGTCCGGGTCCGTCCCGGTCACAGACCGCCCCCGCGACGGGGCCCGCGCGCTCCGAACCTCCGACCCTGCCGAGCCGTCGCCGTGCCGCGGCCCTGCGCCGGAGCACCGGCGTGGCCGACCGTCTCGACGAGCCGACGGAGACACCGGCCCCCTCGACCTCCCCGGTCCGTGGGCCCGGAGGCGGACCCGCAGCCCCTGGCCTGCCCCGACGCACCCGGCGTACCGACATCGCGTCGAGCGGCCCGGTCGCGGAGGACTCGGCCACCGGCGGGCGCGGTTCGGATACGTCCGCCCTCGGCGCCGTGGGCCCGACCGCGGATGCCACCGGCAGGGGCGGCGCGACCGACTCCGCGCCCGGCGGCGTCGTACGGCCGGGCTGGGGCGAGTCCGCCGGCGGTGTCCCCGGAGCGTCCGGCTCCGGCAGGCCGCCTCTCGGCGCCGCGCGCGGGCCCGACGAGGCCGGCTCCGGCACCGCTCCGCTGCCCCGCCGGGTACGACAGGCCAACCTGGCCCCGCAGCTCAAGCAGGCCCCGGAGCGGCGCCCCCGGAACCAGGCGGAGCCCGCGGAGCGGGACGCCGACGAGGTACGCAGCCGCATGGCCTCGCTCCAACGGGGCTGGCAGCGTGGCCGTGAGGAGAACGCCGAGAGCGACGACACGTCCGGCGGCACAGCACCACAACGAACGACTAAGGGGGACGGTCGATGACCGCACCGAAGGCGACCGACAAGTCCGGCGAGCTCAACTGGCTCCTCGACGACCTGGTGGAGCGCGTCGCGAGCATCCGCAAGGCCCTGGTGCTCTCCAGCGACGGCCTCCCGACCGGCGTGTCCAAGGACCTGACCCGCGAGGACAGCGAGCACCTCGCCGCCGTGGCGTCCGGGTTCCACAGCCTGGCCAAGGGCGTGGGCCGGCACTTCGAGGCGGGCAACGTCCGCCAGACCGTCGTGGAACTGGACGAAGCCTTCCTGTTCGTGACGGCCGCGGGTGACGGCAGCTGCCTCGCCGTCCTCTCGGACGCCGACTCGGACGTGGGTCTCGTCGCGTACGAGATGACGCTCCTGGTGAAGCGGGTCGGTGTGCATCTCAGTGCCGCTCCGCGCACCGATCTGCCTCAGGGCGGGTAGTGAGATGACATGAGCACTGACGGTCAGGGAAGAAGCCACTGGTTCGACGACGAGGCCGGACCGGTGGTTCGTCCGTACGCCATGACGCGTGGTCGCACCACGAGCGCCGGCCAGCACCGCCTCGACCTGATCGCGGTCGTCGTGGCCGAATCCCACACGGACGATCCGGAAGGGGACCACTCGCTGTCCCCCGAGCACGTGGACATCGTCGACCTGTGCCGGGACACCCCCCAGTCGGTCGCCGAGCTGTCCTCCGAACTCGACCTGCCCATCGGGGTCGTACGGGTCCTCGTGGGCGACCTCGTCGCCTCGGAGTGGGTCCATGTGAACCGGCCGGTGCCGCCCGCCGAACTGCCGGACGAGAGCATCCTGCGCGACGTGATCAACGGCCTGCGGGCACTGTGACGGGCCGTCGCGCGCGCCCGCCCTCGCAGAACGCCGAGAGCGGGCCGCGCGTCCGCGCCGGGAGGCCCTGCCGGTCCGCGGCGGACACCAGGAACCCCCCTGCCGATATGATCTGACTGATCGTCGACGACCATCCGCAGGCGGCCGGCCAGCGGCCCGCGGACACGGTTGCGAGCAGTGCGATCGGGGAGACGGACGTGACGAGAGGCCGGCAGTTCCGGGTCGACCGAGACGGTACCTGCACGGACATCGCCGCGCGACGCCCGTACGGCCGCCCGCGCACCGCCGTCCACCCCACACCCCCACCAAGCAGGAGAAGAGACCAATGATCTTCGGGCGATCTGAGCGCGGCAAGCCCCCGGTCGAGCCCGTCACGCTCAAGATCCTGGTGGCCGGCGGCTTCGGCGTGGGCAAGACCACGTTCGTGGGCGCGGTCAGCGAGATCAGACCGCTGCGCACCGAGGAACTGCTGACGGAGGCCGGCCGCCCCGTCGACGACACCAGCGGTGTGGAGAACAAGCGCACCACCACCGTCGCCATGGACTTCGGGCGGATCACCCTGCGCGAGGACCTGGTGCTGTATCTGTTCGGCACGCCCGGGCAGGAACGGTTCTGGTTCATGTGGGACGAGCTCTCCGAAGGTGCCCTCGGAGCCGTCGTGCTCGTCGACACCCGCCGCCTGGAGGACTGCTTCGCCGCGGTCGACTACTTCGAACGGCGCTCCATACCCTTCCTCGTCGGCGTCAACTGCTTCGAGGGAGCGGTCCGTTACCCCGAAGAGGACGTACGGCAGGCCCTCGACCTCGACGAGGACGTACCGGTCGTGCTGTGCGATGCCCGGGACAAGCAGTCGGTCAAGGACGTACTCGTGGGCGTCGTCCAGCACGCGATGGCGTACTCGGCGCGGCGCCGCCAGAGCGTCACGACCTGAGACACGGGTGCGGCCCGTACCCCCGCCGACAGGGGTACGGGCCGCGGCTCGACGGCACTACGCGCGCGTGCCTAGTTCTCGCCGTCCTCCTCCCAGCCGAAGCTCTTCTCCACGGCCTTGCGCCAGTTGTGGTACTGGCGGTCCCGCACGGACGCCTCCATGTTCGGCGTCCACTCGACGTCCTTCTGCCAGTGGGACTTCAACTCGTCGAGGTCGTTCCACACACCTGTGGCGAGCCCGGCCGCGTACGCGGCGCCGAGACACGTGGTCTCGGAGACCTTCGGCCGGACCACCGGCACGTCGAGCACATCCGCCTGGTGCTGCATGAGCAGGTTGTTCTTGGTCATGCCGCCGTCCACCTTCAGGGTGGTGATCGGCACCCCGGAGTCCTGGTACATGGCGTCCACGACCTCGCGCGTCTGCCAGCTCGTCGCCTCCAGCACGGCCCGCGCGAGGTGCGCCTTGGTGACGTATCGCGTCAGGCCCGTGACGACCCCGCGCGCGTCCGAACGCCAATAGGGCGCGAACAGGCCCGAGAAGGCGGGCACGATGTACGCGCCGCCGTTGTCCTCGACGCTCGCCGCGAGAGGCTCGATCTCGTCGGCGGTACGGATGATGCCGAGCTGGTCGCGGAACCACTGGACCAGGGCGCCCGTGATGGCGATGGACCCCTCCAGGCAGTAGACCGGCGCCTCACCGCCGATCTTGTAGCCCATCGTCGTCAACAGGCCGTTCTTCGAGGGGACCGGCCGGTTGCCCGTGTTGAGCAGCAGGAAGGATCCCGTGCCGTACGTGTTCTTCGCCGTGCCCACGTCGTAGCAGGCCTGCCCGAACACCGCGGCCTGCTGGTCGCCCAGCGCCGACGCCACGGGCACGCCCGCGAGTTGGCCGACCGCGGTGCCGTAGACCTCGGCGGACGACCTGATCTCGGGCAGCACGGCGTCGGGCACGTTCATCGCGGACAGGATGGACTGGTCCCACTGGAGGGTCTCCAGGTTCATCAGCATGGTCCGGCCGGCGTTGGTCACGTCCGTGACGTGCCGCCCGCCGTCCGTGCCGCCGGTGAGGTTCCAGATCAGCCAGGAGTCGATGGTGCCGAAGGCGATCTCGCCGTTCTCGGCACGCGCGCGCAGTCCCGGCACGTTGTCGAGCAGCCAGGCCGCCTTCGGCCCCGAGAAGTAGGTGGCCAGCGGCAGGCCGGTCTGCTCGCGGAAACGGTCCTGACCGTCCGAGCCGCCGAGTTGGTGGGTAAGAGCCGCGGTACGGGTGTCCTGCCAGACGATCGCGTTGTGCACGGGCTTGCCCGTGGCGCGGTCCCACAGGACCGTGGTCTCGCGCTGGTTGGTGATGCCGAGCGCGCTGAGCTGGTCGGCGCGCAGCCCGGCCTTCGCGATCGCACCGGCGACCACAGCCTGCACCTTGGACCAGATCTCGGTGGCGTCGTGCTCCACCCAGCCGGGTTTGGGGAAGATCTGGCGGTGCTCGCGCTGGTCGACGGCCACGATCGCGCCGTCGTGGTTGAAGATGATGCAGCGGCTGGAGGTGGTGCCCTGGTCGATGGCGGCGACGAACTTGTCCGTCATGACGTCCCCTTCGTCGGTTCCTGCACGAGGCTGCGTTTCACGAGGGTTGCGTTTCCGAGGGCTGTGGTTCACAAGGGCTGTGGTTCAGAAGGCCGCGTTGAAGATCACCCCGGACAATGCTCCGCCGATCAGCGGGCCCACCACGGGGATCCACGCGTAACTCCAGTCCGAGGTGCCCTTGTTGGGGATCGGCAGCAGGGTGTGGACGATGCGTGGGCCCAGGTCACGGGCCGGGTTGATGGCGTATCCGGTGGGCCCACCGAGCGACAGACCGATGCCGACCACCAGGAAGGCGACGACGAGGACCGCGGTACCGGACTCGCCGAGACCCTTGGTGAGGCCGAAGGCCAGGATCGGCAGGACGAGGCCGACGGTCGCGATGATCTCCGTGACCAGGTTCGCCACCGGATTGCGGATCGCCGGAGCGGTCGAGAAGATCCCGAGCGTGGGCTGGGCGATCTCCTCGTCGGCGTTGGCCCGGAACTGCGCGTAGTAGACCAGCCAGCACAGGACCGCCCCGAGCACGGCACCGACCATCTGCCCGGCGATGTAGACCGGCACCTGGTCCCAGTCCCCGGTGTCGACGGCGATCCCGATGGTCACGGCCGGGTTGAGATGCCCGCCGGACAGGGGTGCGGCGGTGTACGCCCCGGCCAGCACGCCGAAGCCCCAGCCGAACGCGATGACGACCCAGCCGGCGTCCTTCGCCTTGGAGTGGTTGAGTACGACGGCGGCGACCACGCCGGCGCCGAAGAGGATCAGAATCGCCGTACCGATGACCTCACCGAGGAATACGTCTCCGTTGCTCATGGCGGCTCCTAGGCCCTGGCCCGGGGCTTCCCGCCCCGGTTCTCCGTGCAGGGTTGCGGTTCCTTGGCGAACTGCCGAGGGCAGGGAGGATCCCGCGCCCCGCCCGGCGTCCGCGACGAGCGTGCCGTCGCAGCCGAATCGCCCGTGGGGGTATGGGCCTTGGCTCAGGGGGGCCCGCGCGGCGTGGTGCCTGGAACGCCGAGAATGTACGGCGATGTCGACCGACACCGGAAGTGTTCACCGGGCCCCGGGGAGCGTCAAGGTCGCCGACGGCAACGGTTGGGACGGGCACCCGGACCGCCTTGATCAACGGGCGCGGGGCCGGCCGAGTCCCCTTCGAGCCGAACGGCCCCTTACCGGACGCCTCTTCAGCCGTTCCCCGGCTCCGCCACCGCATACCCCACCGAAGGTGCCTGTGGCCCCGTGCCGCGCCGGATCTCGTGCCCCGGCAGTCCTGCCCGCCCCACGACCCAGCTCGCCCCGCTGAGCGCCTTGGCGGCCTTCTTCAACGGCGCCAGACACGCGGCCGCCTCCCGGTAGCCCGCCACGCTGCCCGGCACGCACACCACGGTGGCCAGGGACAGCGTCACGGGCCGCCCGCCCGCCGCCCAGGGAGCGTCGAGAACGGACGCGGCCAGCGGAGCCAGTTCCTCCGGGTCGGTCAGCACCAGGAAGTCGTCCCCGCCGATGTGCCCCACGCACGCGGTGCCGGTCGCCGCATGCTGCAGCACCCGCCCCACCTCGCGGATGAGCTCGTCGCCGGCCGCGAATCCCGCCCCGTCGTTGACCTGCTTGAAGTGGTCGACGTCCAGCCAGCTCAGCGCGAACGTCCGCCCGGCCGCGATACGCCGGTCCACCTCGCCCGTGATCGCGTCCGAACCGGGCAGCCGCGTCAGCGGGTTGAGCCCGGCCGCCTCCTCCACCCGCGTCTCGCTCAGCGCCCGTACGAGATCCGCGAGCCGCACGACTCCCACGCAGCGGCCGAACCGGTCGACCACGGCGACGTCGTCCGACGTACGGTCCCGGTCGCCGACGGCGACCACGTCCAGGACCTCCCACGCGGTGGCGTCGATGCCCACCGTCCGCGGCGGATCGCCGAGTTTGGCCGCGGGGCGGTCGGCGTACAGGGCGTGTCCGTAGCGCCCCGACATCGACAGCAGGAAGCGCGAGCGGTGCACCGAGCGGAACGGCACCCCCTCCCTGTCCACGAGCAGCACCCCGGACACGTCGGGCGACCCGGTCAGCAGTGCCCGCACCTGCCCCGCGGACGCGGTGGCCGGCAACAGCGCGGCGGGGCGCACGAACTCCCGTACCGAAGGACCGGACCGCAGGGGCGCCGCGTCGGCGGGGGAGCGGGGCGGAACGTACACCTCCGCCGCGGGAAGCCGGGACGGTGGCGCGAGCAGCGTGCCCTGCGCCAACTGCGCACCGGCCGACAGCGCGGCCCCGTACTGCAGCTCCGTCTCCACGCCCTCCACGCAGACAAGCGCTCCCAGCTCGTCGCACAGGGTCCGCATCGCGCGCACCGCCGACGGCCGGACCAGCAGCGACGCGTCGAGCTTCACGAGGTCGGGCGACATGTCGACAAGGAGTCTCAGTGGTACGTCCCCGTCGCCCACGCCGTCCGCACTGATCCGGAAGCCCTGCCCCCGCAGCTCGGTGAGCGCCTCCAGCAGTGCCTGGTGCGGCACATGCGTGTACGGCGGCCCCACGTCGAGCGTGATCTCCCACGGCAGCCGCCCCGCCTCACGCACCGCGTGGTGCAGCGGGGTGAGGCCGCCCAGGTCGGCGAGCGTGCCCGCGAACACGTTGACGTGCAGGGGCAGCAGGGTTTCCCGGCGCGCCGCCGCCCTTACCGCCAACACGGCGAGCTGTCCGTCGAGTTCGGGGTCGCGGCGGGCCTCAGCGAGGATGTCGCCGGTCTCGGGGCGGGCGAGTATCTCCAGCCCCGCGACTCCGCCGGTGGCCAGATTGACCACGGGCTGGAAGGCGAAGCGGAGAGTGTCCGTCCAGGAGCGCACGGGAGCATGATGGCGCCCTTGGACCACGCCCAAGCGCAGTTCATGAGACGTTCACGCAGGATTCCCGGCCGCTCACACAGCGTAGGGAAACCCCTTTCCAGGATGCCGGTCCGGTCGGTCATCTCACCGCGATCACCGCCGACCCGTGCCCGAACAGCCCCTGGTTCGCGGTGATCCCCACGCGTGCGTGCTCGACCTGCCGGTCCCCCGCCTCGCCCCGCAGCTGCCAGGTGAGCTCACACACCTGGGCGATCGCCTGGGCCGGCACCGCCTCGCCGAAGGAGGCGAGGCCGCCGCTCATGTTGACGGGTATACGCCCGCCGGGTGCCGTCGCCCCCTCGCGCAGCAGCTTCGCGCCCTCGCCCTCCCCGCACAGCCCGAGGTCCTCGTACCACTGCAACTCCAGAGCGGTGGACAGGTCGTAGACCTCGGCGAGAGAGAGATCCTCCGGCCCGACACCCGCCTCCTCGTAGGCCGCGCGCGCGATCGACGCACGGAAGGTCTCGGTGGCGGGCTCGGCCGCGGCGGCGGAGTCCGTCGCGATGTCCGGCAGATCCAGCACCGTGTTCGGATACGTCGGCGTCACCGTCGACACCGCCCTGATCCGCACGGGCTCGGTCACGCCCCTGCGACGCGCGAACTCCAGGCTGGAAAGCACCAGAGCCGCCCCGCCGTCCGAGGTGGCGCAGATGTCGAGAAGCCGCAGCGGATCGGCGACCACGGCGGAGGCCGCGACCTCGTCCGCGCTGACCCGCTTGCGGTACCGCGCGTACGGATTCAGCGCGCCCAGAGCCGAGTTCTTCACCTTGACCTGGGCGAAGTCCTCCACCGTGTCCCCGTGCACGGCCATGCGCCGACGCGCGTACAGCCCGAAGTAGGTCGGGTTGGTCGCGCCGAGGACCCGGAACCGCAGCCAGTCCGGATCGTCGGGCCGGTCACCGCCCGCGGGCCGGAAGAACCCCTTCGGGGCGGCGTCGGCACCCACCACGAGCACCACGTCGGCCAGGCCCGCCAAAATCTGGGCCCGCGCGGCGGCCACCGCCTGTGCCCCCGACGCGCAGGCCGCGTACACGCTGGCGACGCGAGCCCCCTGCCAGCCCAGCGCTCTGGCGAAGGTCGCCCCCGCCACGTAGCCCGGATAGCCGCCCCTCACGGTGTCCGCGCCGACGATCGATCCGACGTCCCGCCACTCCAGGCCGGCGTCGGCCAGCGCCGCGCGCGCCGCCGCCACGCCGTACTCGACGAAGCCGCGCCCCCACTTGCCCCAGGGGTGCATGCCCGCGCCGAGCACCGCCACCTCTCCCGTCATGCCGTCACCCCCGTCGGCCGCCATTGCCACGTCGTCCAGACCGTCTCCCCGTCCTCATGGAGCACCCCGGCGACGACCTCCACCTCCGCGCCCACGGCAAGATCGGCGACGGTGACCCCGGGAACCGCCTGCCCCAGCACCACGATCCGCTCGGCGGCCAGCTCCACAGCGATCAACGTGTACGGCTCCCACGGAAGTTCCGGATCGGTCACATACGGTGACGGAGGCCGGTACCGGCTGTCCGTGTACGACCAGACGCGACCGCGCCGCGAAAGGGGAATCTCCGCCAGATCGCCACCGGCGCATCCGGGGTTGCGGCACCAGCCGTCCTCGCGCGGGAAGAAGACCGAGGCACAGGCGGAGCAGCGGGTTCCGAGAAGCGTGAAGTCGTCTCCGTCACCGGCGAACCACCCGGCGACCACAGGTGTGTGCGTGCGCGGCACAGGTCCTCCCAGGCCCAGATCTGACGGGACGTCAGAAGTGTGTCACGGGCGGCCGCAAAGAGGCAGAGGGCCCGACGCAACCGGAACACCTGATGATCGGATACAGTCCGCGGCGTGTCCGAAACTCAGCACTCCACCCCCAACTCCGCCCCCGGCTCCCACTGTTCGAGCTGCGGAGCGCCCTACGGAGAGGGTGTCGCGGACTGGCCCCGCATCTGTCCCGTCTGCCACACCGTCGCGTACCGCAACCCCCTGCCGGTCGCCGTCGCACTCCAGCCCGTGTACGACACCCAGGGCACCGCCCTGGTCGTCATCACCCGAACCGTGTCCCCCGCGCGCGGAGGCATCGCGCTGCCCGGCGGCTTCATCGACGACCGCGAGGACTGGCGGCACGCCCTGGTCCGTGAACTCAAGGAAGAGACCGGCATCGAGGCGGCGAGCCGCGACGTACGGCTCGTCGACGCACTCAGCTCGCACGACGGCCACCTGCTGCTGTTCGGGGCATTGCCGGAGCGCCCCGCCGACGGCCTCCCGCAGTCCGCGGCCACGAACGAGACGGAGGGCTGGCACCTGCTGCGCAGGCCGGAGGAGCTCGCCTTCCCGCTGCACACGCTGGCCGTAAGGGCCTGGTTCGAGGGCCGTTACCTCTGAGTCTCAGCGCGCTCCCAGCCCGCGCAGCCGCACCGGGTGGGACGGTTCGCTCAAGCCGTCCTCGCCCTCCCGCTGAACCACCAGCTTCCGGCCCTCCCAGCGGGCGACGTACCGTTCGATCTCCGGTTCGTCCCAACCGTCGCCCGCGTCCTCGACGACGAGCCCGCCGCCGCTCCGTCCCCGGGCGGGAGCCCACACCTCCAGTTCGATCCCGCCGTCGTCCGCTCGCACCGGAATGACGGCGCCCGCGCGCGCGAGCACCGGGATCCGCGACAGGGGGGCGTCGACCAGGACCTGTCCCGGCCCCTCGTACACCTGCTCCGTGGTCGTGTCGTACCAGCGCCCCCGTGGCAGCTGCACCGCCCGCCGGTCGCTGCCCGGATCGAGCACCGGTGCCACGAGCAGGCTGTCGCCGAGCAGGAAGGCGTCCTCGCAGTCCCGCAAAGCGCGGTCCTCCGGCACGGACCACCACAGGGGTCGTACATAAGGCGCTCCGGTACGACGGGCCAGCTGTGCGAGCGTCATGAAGTACGGCAGCAGCCGTCGGCGTTCCACGAGCGCCACGCGCGCGTGCTCCAGCACCTCGGCGCCGAACTCCCACGGCTCCCTGCGTCCGGCCCGCAGGCTCGCGTGGGTACGGAACAACGGCAGATAGGCGCCGAGCTGGAACCAGCGCAGATACAGCTCGGGCGAGGGGTGCCCGTCGTAGCCGCCCACATCGGGCCCCGAGTACGGCACCCCGCACAGCCCGAGCCCCATCACGAGCGACAACGAGGCCCGCAGGCCCGGCCAGCCGGTGGCCACGTCACCGGACCAGGTGCCCCCGTACCGCTGTATGCCGGCCCAGCCGGAGCGCGAGAACAGGAAGGGCCGCTCGCCCGGCACCAGCTCGCGCAGACCCTCGTATCCGGCCTGGGCCATGCACAGCGCGTAGACGTTGTGCGCTTCCCGGTGGTCGCCGCCGCGGCCCTCCAGGGAGTGTCTGGCCGACCGCGGCAGGGTGGACTCACCGAACGCGTTGAAGGACGTGGGCTCGTTCATGTCGTGCCAGAAGCCCGCGAACCCCGCCGTGAGCCTCTCTTGGTAGAGGCGACCCCACCAGGCACGCACACGCGCGTGCGTGAAGTCCGGATAGACCGCCTCCCCGGGCCACCCGACCCCCTCCACGAGCCGCCCCGACGCGTCCCGGACGAAGGCGTCCTCGGCCGTCCCGCTGTCGTGGACGGCGTTGCCGGGCGCCGCCTTGACCGCCGGGTTGACGATCGACACCAGCCGGATCCCGTCCCGCCGCAGTTCCTCGGCCAGTTGGGGCAGCTTGGGAAAGCGCTCCTGGTCGACCGTGAACACCTGGTGCTCGTCGTGGTGGTCGATGTCCAGGTGGACGGCGTCGAGCGGCAGACCGCGCTCCTGGTACCCGGCGACGATCCGCCGGACCTCCTGCTCACTGCCGAAGCCGCGGCGGGCGTGATGATGGCCGAGCGCCCAGGACGGCGGCAACGCGGGCGCACCGGTCAGCGAGGCCCAGGCGAGCAGCACGCGCGCGGGAGTGCCCACCATCACCCAGCAGCGCAGCGGACCGCCGGCCATCCGCAGCTCGGACATCCCCGCCCGGTCGTGCCCGGAACCGGCGCCCTCCTCGCCCTCCCGCAGGGTCACGGTGCCGTCCCACGAGGTGTCGTGGAACACGAGATGGGTGGCGGCGTCGGCCACCACCAGCTGCACCGGCATCGTGACGTACAGGGGATCGTCGCCCGGCCCGAAGGCGCGGCCGGGATCGGTGTTCCACAGCCGGTACGTCCCGTCCCGCAACCGAGGCCCGCAGGCCCGTCCACCCAGGCCGAAGAACCGTGCGTCGGCGGCCACCTCCGTCCGCTGCATCCAGCGAGCCTCGCCCCCGCCCACCGGCTCCCACCAGCGGGGCGGCAGATCCCGGCGCAGGGTCACCCCGCCGGGCGTACGCACCTCGACCGCTCCGTGCCGCGACACCATGACCGTCACCCGCTCGGCGACGACCCGCCAGCCGCCGTCCTTGTCCGGCTCCAGGACCGCCCGGGGATCCGGCTCCGGGCAGCGGCCCGCGAGCGCGTACGACGGCTCCGGCCCGGCGCCGTCCCACCCCCAGAAGACCGCCCCGTTCACGGCGACGACGATCCGCAGTTCGGAGCGGCTGAACCGGACGACACCCCCGCCGGGAGCCGGTTCCGCGTCCTGGACCGGCCCCGGCACCCGCGCCCGCTCGGCCCCCCGCGCCGGCAGCCCGACGGCGTCGGTACGCCTCCTGCGCCACGCGGCACGCACGGTACGCAACCCCTGGGGCGCCCCCGCCGAACCGACCGCCCATATCGAACGCACCAGGTCACGACCGCTCATGCTGCTCACCCTGCCACTCACCGCCCCACGCGCGCGTGCCGTTCAACTGCCGTTCACCCGTGCTGGGGCCACATCTTCACGACACGGACTATGTGGGGCGCACCCTGGCGTAGAAGTTGATCACATGGCATCGTCCCTGTCAGCCGCGTCACGCGCACACCCCTGGCCCGTGCGCGGGAGACGCACACGACGCGCACAGTCCGGGAGCCCCCATGTCGACCGTGAATCCCCAGCCGCTCTGGCAGCCAGATCCGCAGCGCATCGCCCGGTCCCAGGTCACCAGGTTCCAGGCATGGGCGGCCGAGCACCACGGCGCCCCGGCCGAGGGAGGCTACGCGGCACTCCACCGCTGGTCCGTGGACGAGCTGGAGCCGTTCTGGGAAGCCCTCACCCAGTGGTTCGACGTACGGTTCTCCACGCCCTACGCGCGCGTGCTCGGCGACCGTTCGATGCCCGGCGCCGAGTGGTTCCCCGGCGCCACCCTCAACTACGCCGAACACGCCCTGCGCGCGGCCGAGACCCGCGCGGACGAACCCGCCCTCCTGTACGTCGACGAGGCCCATGAGCCGACCCCGGTGACCTGGTCCGAGCTGCGCCGCCAGGTGGGCTCCCTGACCGCCGAGCTGCGCGCCCTGGGCGTCCGGTCCGGAGACCGCGTCAGCGGCTACCTCCCGAACATCCCGCAGGCCGTCGTCGCCCTCCTCGCCACGGCCGCCGTGGGCGCCGTCTGGACGTCCTGCGCCCCCGATTTCGGCGCCCGCAGCGTCCTGGACCGCTTCCAGCAGGTCGAACCGGTCGTCCTGTTCACCGTCGACGGCTACCGCTACGGGGGCAAGGAGCACGACCGCCGCGAGACGGTCGCCGAACTCCGCCGCGAACTGCCCTCCCTGCGTGCTGTCGTCCACATCCCCCTCCTCGGCACCGAGGCTCCCGAAGGCGCCCTGGAGTGGGCCGCCCTCACGCGCGCGGACACGGAACCCGTCTTCGAACAGGTGCCCTTCGCGCATCCCTTGTGGGTGCTCTACTCCTCCGGCACGACGGGCCTGCCCAAGGCGATCGTCCAGTCGCAGGGCGGCATCCTCGTCGAGCACCTCAAGCAACTCGGCCTGCACTGCGACCTCGGCCCCGAGGACCGTTTCTTCTGGTACACCTCCACGGGCTGGATGATGTGGAACTTCCTCGTCTCCGGCCTCCTCACGGGCACGACCGTCGTCCTGTACGACGGCAGTCCCGGCTACCCCGACACCGGCGCCCAGTGGCGGGTCGCCGAACGCACGGGCGCCACCCTCTACGGCACTTCGGCCGCGTACGTCATGGCCTGCCGCAAGGCCGACGTGCACCCGGGACGCGACTTCGACCTCTCCAAGGTGCAGTGCGTGGCCACCACCGGCTCACCGCTTCCGCCCGACGGCTTCCGCTGGCTGCACGACGAGGTCCGCGACGACCTGTGGATCGCCTCCGTCAGCGGCGGCACGGACGTGTGCTCGTGCTTCGCGGGCGCCGTACCCACCCTGCCCGTGTACATCGGCGAGCTCCAGGCACCGAGCCTCGGCACCGACCTGCAGTCCTGGGACCCGAGCGGCAAACCCCTGATCGACGAGGTCGGTGAGCTCGTCGTCACCAACCCCATGCCGTCGATGCCGATCCACTTCTGGAACGACCCCGACGGCAGCCGCTATCACGACAGTTACTTCGACACGTATCCCGGAGTGTGGCGGCACGGCGACTGGATCACCGTCACCTCGCGCGGTTCGGTCGTCATCCACGGCCGCTCCGACTCGACACTCAACCGCCAGGGCGTCCGCATGGGTTCGGCCGACATCTACGAGGCCGTGGAGCGGCTCCCCGAGATCAAGGAGTCCCTGGTCATCGGCATCGAACAGCCCGACGGCGGCTACTGGATGCCGCTGTTCGTGCAGCTGGCCCCGGGAGCCGTCCTCGACCAGACCCTCCTCGACCGCATCAAGCAGACCATCCGCGAGAACCTCTCACCCCGCCACATCCCGGACGAGGTCATCGAGGTCCCCGGCATCCCGCACACCCTTACCGGAAAGCGCATCGAGGTCCCCGTCAAGCGCCTCCTCCAGGGCACCCCTCTGGAGAAGGCGGTCAACCCGGGCTCCATCGACAACCTCGACCTGCTCCACTTCTACGAGGACCTGGCCCGCAAACGCGCCTGACCGACCAGGTCACCCCCCGTAGGTGGCCTCGGACTCACCGAGCACTCCGGCGAAGTCCGAGGCCAGCCGCGCCGCGTCGGCCGGCTCCAGCTCGGCGGCCGTGATCCGCACGCCCGGCCCCGCCGACAGCCGGAACCGGGCCCCGGCCGCGACCCACCAGCCGTACGACCGCAGCCCGTTCACCACGGCCGACTCGTCCCGGACGGGCACCCATACGTTCATCCCGCTCGCCCCGTGCGCCTCGACGCCCCGCTCGCCGAGCTCCCGCACCAGGGCGTTCCGGCGCACGGTGTAGGTCTCCTCGGCGCGAGCGACCAACGCGCGCGTGCTCTCGTCGGAGAGAAGCCCGTACACCGTCTCCTGGAGCAGATGACTGACCCAGCCGGACGTCAGCAGCAGCCGTCCGTCGTGCCGCCCCAGCGTGATCGGATCACACGCGGCGGCCGCCCAGCGCAGGTCCGTCCCCAGGAACTTGCTCACCGTCCGCACATGCACCCAGCGCGACAGCCCCGCGCCGGTCAGGGTCCGCAACGGGGCGTCGGCGACCGCGGACGCGTGATCGTTCTCCACGACCAGCACCTCCGGGTGTTCCCTGAGCACACCCAGCAGTGCTTCCTGTCGCTCGGCGGAGAAGCGGCCGCCGTACGGATTCTGCGCCCGCGGACTGCACACCAGCGCCCGCGCCCCCGCCCGCAGCGCCGCGCGCACGGCCTCGGGCAGCACTCCTTCGTCGTCGACCGCGACGGGGATCATGCGCAGCCCCAACGCCGTGACCAGATCCAGCAGATGGTGATAGCCCGGATCCTCCATCGCCACGGCATCACCGGGCCGTAGCTCGACGGAGAGCAACCGCCCGACCAGATCCAACGCCCCGTGCGCGAAGGTCACATGCTCGACCGGTACGCCGTCGGGCCCCAGCCACGCGCGTACGGCGTCCTCGAGCCGTGCCAGCCGGGGCGTCGACCGGTGTGAACGGGCGCCGGGGGACAGCCGCGAGGGCGGCACCAGACCGGGAAGCAGCCGCGGATCGGGGTGACCGCCCGCCAAGTCCCGCAGCCCCTCGGGCACTTTCGGCGGCCGACGTGACGCCACCGCAGGAGCCGAGGCCACAACGGTCCCGCCCCGGCCCCGGGTGGCCACGATCCCGCGCTGCCGCAGTTCCTTGTACGCCGTGGCGACCGTCCCCGGGCTCACGCCGAGGTCGTCCGCCAGGCGCCGCACCGGAGGCAGCGCAGCCCCGGGCGCCAAAGAGCCCTCGGCCACGGCCCGTTCGACGGACGCCGCAATTCCCTTGGCCGTCGCCCCACTGATCTCATATTGTGTTGCCACGTTCAAAAGTATGTATCAGTACATAATCAAAAAGCAACGGGCAAAGCAAGGGGCAAGGGGGAGCAGTGCATCCGATACGGCGCGCGGCAGCATGGTCGAGAAGCGTCCCCGGAGGACGCGACGGGCGCAGAATGCTCGCCATAGCGCTCGTCGACCGCGTCGGCAGCGGGCTGTGGGCGTCCGTCTCCGTTCTCTACTTCACCTACGTCTCCGACCTCTCCCTGGCCCAGGTCGGCACCCTCGCCGCTGCCGCCGGCGCCATCGGCATCGCCGGGGCACCGATAGGCGGCAAGCTCGCCGACCGGTTCCCGGTCACCCGAGTCCTGCTGACCGTCCAGCTCGTGCGTGCCGTCGCCTCCTGCGCCCTGCTCACCACGAACAACTACGCCCTGCTCCTCGCCTTCTCGGCGATGGGCGGCCTCGGCGACCGCGCCGCCAGCATCCTCACCAAGCTCTACGCCACCCGGGTCGCGGGCCCGGACCGCGTCCGCTACCAGGCCTTCCACCGAACCGTCGCCAACGCGGGCTGGGCGCTGGGAGGCCTCACCGCCGCGGCGGCCCTCGCGCTCGGCACCACCACCGCCTACCAGTGGCTCCTCGCCGGCGACGCCCTCTCCTTCATCGCCTCAGCCCTTCTCACGCTGCGCTGCGGCGAACCCCCGTCACCCTCCCGCACCGTCATCACCTCGAAACACCCGGCCCCGACGACCAGACCGACGAACCCGTGGCGCGACCGCACCTATCTCGCCTACGTCGCCACCGAGACCGTCCTCTTCCTCGACGACGCCGTGTTCAAGGTCGGTCTGCCCCTGTGGATCGCACACGAGAGCAACGCACCGAACGGACTCGCGCCACTCCTGATGGTCCTCAACAACGTCATGGTCGTGGCACTCCAGGTTCCCCTCGCCCGATTCGGCATCACCACGGCCGCAGCCCGGAACCTGCTCCTCCCGCTCTCCGCCACCTTCGCCCTGGGCGGGATCGCCATGGCACTCGCGGCCACGGGCGGAGCCGTCACCGCCACCGCGCTTCTCACCGCCGCCGCAGCCGCCTTCACCATGGCCGAGATGCTCCACGCCACCGTCTCCTGGGAACTCTCCGTCGCCCTCGCCCCGGACACCGCGCAGGGCGCCTACCTCGGCGTCCACGGCCTGGCCCAGTCCGTGCAGCGCACGTTCGGACCACTCGCGGTCACCGCGGCCATCGCCACCGGCCCGGCAGGATGGGTCACCTTCGGCACAGTCATCGCTCTGACCTGCGTAATCCAGCACCGACTGGTCCGGAGGCGCCTCGCCCACCACCCATTGTCAGTGCCGCCGGTTACTGTGAGTGAGCATTGATCGACTGCGCACAGGGGGAAACATGGCGCACACCGACCACCAGACGATGCGACGCGTCCTGCGCCGCGAAATCGCCGGCACCATCGGCCTGCTCACCGACGAGCACGACTTCCGCGCCATGCGGCGCTACCGCACCTTCACCTTCGACGACCACGCGACCTACCTGAAACAGGTCGAAGACCTGCTGAGGACCCGCTCCGCACAAGGCAGCCACACCACCATCGCCCTCTTCGATCCCCAGGAGTACGCCGAGTTCTGCGAGGAGACGGGCCTCGACCCGGACGCCCCGTCCAGCCGCACCCGCTTCACGGCCGAACTCGCCGGCACCGGCCCGACACTCCCGTACGAGGGCCAGCCCCTCACCGACCTCGTACCCGCCCTCGTGGACGAGGCGGTCCGCCAGGCCACCTGGGAGTACGCGACCACACTCCTCGCACGCCTCGGCACCTGCGGCTCCTGCGGAGAGGACATCGGCCGGGCGGCCTTCACCCGCGCCTCGGACCTCCTCCTGCGGATCCTCGACACCGCCCTGCCGGGCGAACATCACCTCGTCTGCAGCGTCACCGGCACCCCGGAAACGCTCGTATCCGTCCTCCACTCCGACGAGAACACCGACGGATCCGTACAACTCGACGAGGCCGAGGCCCTCGAATTCACCACGGTCCTCGCACTCGGCATCGCCACTCAGAGCCCCGGCGGACTCGTCATGCGCACCAGCACCCCAGGAACCGCCGACCGCATCTACGGCTGGCGCCTGCGTGGCGACGGCCTCGACCCCCTCACCGCAGGAGAGGTCTTCGACGCCTACTGCACCGACATCGACTCCGGCGATCTGATCTCCCCGGAATCAGACGTCGACTACTGCGCACCCCCCGACCTCGGACCGGAAGGACCGACCCCACACCACAGCCACTGAACACAAGGAGGGCGCCCCACCCACAGGTGGAGCGCCCTCCGGAAACCGTCAGCCGGCCGAGCAGGTCCGACTACTCGCCCGACAGCACCGCCTGCGCCGCGGCACGCGCCTCGTCGGCACTGTCGCCAGTCCGCGCGGCCGCGGCAGCACGCTCGCACTGCGCCAGCGTGTACTTCGCCAGCGTCGCCCGGACATAAGGAATGGACGCCGCACCCATGGAAAGCGAGGTGACCCCAAGACCGGTCAACACACAGGCGAGCAGCGGGTCGGACGCGGCCTCACCACAGACACCACAGCTCTTGCCCTCGGCCTTCGCCGCCTCGGCGGACAGCGCGACCAGGTCGAGCAGCGCGGGCTGCCACGGATCCTGCAGCCGCGACACCGCACCCACCTGACGGTCGGCGGCGAAGGTGTACTGCGCGAGGTCGTTGGTCCCCAGCGACAGGAACTCGACCTCCTGCAGAATCGACCGCGCCCGCAGGGCAGCAGAGGGGATCTCCACCATCGCGCCGAACTTCGCCCGCAGCCCGGCCGCACGGCACGCGTCGGCGAACGCCTTGGCGTCGGCACGGTCCGCCACCATCGGGGCCATGACCTCGAGGTAGACCGGCAGCCCCTCGGCGGCCTTGGCGAGCGCCGTCAGCTGCGTCCGCAGCACCTCGGGGTGGTCCAGCAGCGTCCGCAGCCCACGCACACCCAGCGCCGGGTTCGGCTCGTCGGCCGGCGTCAGGAAGTCCAGCGGCTTGTCCGCGCCCGCGTCCAGCACACGGACGACCACACGCCCCTCGGGAAACGCCTCGAGGACCTGGCGATACGCCTCGACCTGCTTCTCCTCGGACGGGGCGTTCTTGCTGTCGTCGAGGAAGAGGAACTCGGTACGGAAGAGACCGACACCCTCGGCCCCGGCCTCGAGCGCGGCAGGTACGTCCGCCGGACCACCGACGTTCGCCAGCAGCGGCACCTTGTGACCGTCGGCGGTGACCCCCGGCCCCGTCGACGCGGCGAGCGCGGCTTTCCGCTCGGCGGCAGCGGCCTCCAACTCGGCCTTCTTCTCGTCGCTCGGGTTCACGAAGATCTCACCGGTGCTGCCGTCGACAGCGACGACCGTGCCCTCGGCCAGCTCACCTGCACCCGGCAGCGCCACAACGGCCGGCACCCCGAGCGCCCGCGCCAGAATCGCACTGTGGCTGGTCGGCCCCCCCTCCTCGGTGACGAAACCCAGAACCAGCGTCGGGTCCAGCAGAGCGGTGTCGGCGGGAGCAAGATCGCGCGCCACGAGGACGTATGGCTCGTCGCTGTCCGGGATTCCCGGCATGGGCACCCCGAGCAGCCGAGCGACGATACGATTCCGCACGTCGTCGAGGTCGGCGACGCGTCCGGCCAGGTACTCACCGGCGCCCGCCAGCAGCTCCCGGTACGCGGCGAACGCGTCGTACACGGCCCGCTCGGCCGTGCTGCCGACGGCGATACGCCGGTCCACGTCCGCCATCAGCTCGGGATCCTGGGCCATCATGGCCTGCGCCTCGAGCACCGCCTGGGCTTCGCCCCCGGCCAGATTGCCGCGCGCCATCAGGTCGGCCGCCACAGCTTCCACTGCCTTGCGGGCGTTCCCCTGTTCACGCTCCGCGTCCTGCGCCGGAATCTGCTTGGCAGGCGGCTCCAGCACCGCCGTTCCCATGTGCCGAACCTCGCCGATCGCCACACCGTGGCTCACGCCGACGCCTCGCAGCGTTGTGTCCATCTCACCCGTCTCCGATAGTGCGGCGGGTCCCGCCGCCGCGATGGTTGTCGTCCCTAGTCGCCGTAGTACGACGGCACTGACGTCACTTCCAGCTGAACAGACTGTCTCCGGCCTTCACATCGCCGTTGTCACGGAGTTCGGAGAGAGCCTCGACCGTGGCCTCCAGTGCCACGACCGGGCAGACGGTGGATTTGCCGGCGGCTACGACGGCGGCCGGATTCCAGCGCACGATCGCCTGACCGCGCGTGACGGTGTCGCCCTTGCTCACCAGCAGCTCGAAGCCCTCACCGTTGAGCTGCACGGTGTCGATTCCGAGGTGCACGAGCACGCCGTGTCCCTGCTCGTCCACGACGACGAACGCGTGCGGGTGGAGAGAGACGATCACACCGTCGACGGGCGCGACGGCCTCGGACGGTTCATGCACGGGTTCGATCGCCGTACCCGGGCCGACCATGGCCCCGGAGAAGACCGGATCCGGCACTGCGGCCAGTCCGATGGCGCGTCCTGCAAGAGGGGACGTCACGGTGGTCATGGGAAGCCTCCCAGGGGTGGAGCTGCGTATATGCGCCGTCACTGCTTGTCTCGGGCGGCGCTGTCCAGCAGCGTATGTCAGATGAAGTAAGGGTTCCGCACGGAAGATACCGGCTGGTGGTCTAGACCACCAGCCCAATGGATTTGCACCGTCTTCGAGGCCCCGTGTACAGTCGTACTCCTGCTTGAGGCCGAGCGGCGCCACCGAGCGTCCCAGCCTGGCAGCATCCAACTTGTCAGATCCTATCTCGGGGTCACTTTCTGCATGTCTGCAGGACGGTGGTCAGAGGGCCGGAAAAACACTGATAGAGTTTGGAACAGCGAAGGGAAGCGCCCGGAGGAAAGCCCGAGAGGGTGAGTACAAAGGAAGCGTCCGTTCCTTGAGAACTCAACAGCGTGCCAAAAATCAACGCCAGATATGTTGATACCCCGTCCATCGGACTTGTTCCGGTGGCGAGGTTCCTTTGAAATAAACACAGCGAGGACGCTGTGAACGACCGCCTTATTCCGGTGGTTGTTCCGCTCTCGTGTGTGTGCACCCGATTACGGGTAAACATTCACGGAGAGTTTGATCCTGGCTCAGGACGAACGCTGGCGGCGTGCTTAACACATGCAAGTCGAACGATGAACCACTTCGGTGGGGATTAGTGGCGAACGGGTGAGTAACACGTGGGCAATCTGCCCTTCACTCTGGGACAAGCCCTGGAAACGGGGTCTAATACCGGATACCACTCGCACGGGCATCTGTGCGGGTTGAAAGCTCCGGCGGTGAAGGATGAGCCCGCGGCCTATCAGCTTGTTGGTGAGGTAATGGCTCACCAAGGCGACGACGGGTAGCCGGCCTGAGAGGGCGACCGGCCACACTGGGACTGAGACACGGCCCAGACTCCTACGGGAGGCAGCAGTGGGGAATATTGCACAATGGGCGAAAGCCTGATGCAGCGACGCCGCGTGAGGGATGACGGCCTTCGGGTTGTAAACCTCTTTCAGCAGGGAAGAAGCGAAAGTGACGGTACCTGCAGAAGAAGCGCCGGCTAACTACGTGCCAGCAGCCGCGGTAATACGTAGGGCGCAAGCGTTGTCCGGAATTATTGGGCGTAAAGAGCTCGTAGGCGGCTTGTCACGTCGGGTGTGAAAGCCCGGGGCTTAACCCCGGGTCTGCATTCGATACGGGCTAGCTAGAGTGTGGTAGGGGAGATCGGAATTCCTGGTGTAGCGGTGAAATGCGCAGATATCAGGAGGAACACCGGTGGCGAAGGCGGATCTCTGGGCCATTACTGACGCTGAGGAGCGAAAGCGTGGGGAGCGAACAGGATTAGATACCCTGGTAGTCCACGCCGTAAACGGTGGGAACTAGGTGTTGGCGACATTCCACGTCGTCGGTGCCGCAGCTAACGCATTAAGTTCCCCGCCTGGGGAGTACGGCCGCAAGGCTAAAACTCAAAGGAATTGACGGGGGCCCGCACAAGCAGCGGAGCATGTGGCTTAATTCGACGCAACGCGAAGAACCTTACCAAGGCTTGACATACACCGGAAAGCATCAGAGATGGTGCCCCCCTTGTGGTCGGTGTACAGGTGGTGCATGGCTGTCGTCAGCTCGTGTCGTGAGATGTTGGGTTAAGTCCCGCAACGAGCGCAACCCTTGTCCTGTGTTGCCAGCATGCCCTTCGGGGTGATGGGGACTCACAGGAGACCGCCGGGGTCAACTCGGAGGAAGGTGGGGACGACGTCAAGTCATCATGCCCCTTATGTCTTGGGCTGCACACGTGCTACAATGGCAGGTACAATGAGCTGCGATACCGTGAGGTGGAGCGAATCTCAAAAAGCCTGTCTCAGTTCGGATTGGGGTCTGCAACTCGACCCCATGAAGTCGGAGTTGCTAGTAATCGCAGATCAGCATTGCTGCGGTGAATACGTTCCCGGGCCTTGTACACACCGCCCGTCACGTCACGAAAGTCGGTAACACCCGAAGCCGGTGGCCCAACCCCCTTGTGGGGAGGGAGCTGTCGAAGGTGGGACTGGCGATTGGGACGAAGTCGTAACAAGGTAGCCGTACCGGAAGGTGCGGCTGGATCACCTCCTTTCTAAGGAGCACTTCTTACCGGGTTCGCTCGGTCAGAGGCCAGTACATCAGCGAATGTCTGATGCTGGTTGCTCATGGGTGGAACGTTGATTATTCGGCACTTTCAGTCATCTCGGGCTGCCAGTACTGCTCTTCGGAGCGTGGAAAGCTGATCACGAGTGGCGAGGGTGTCGGGCACGCTGTTGGGTGTCTGAGGGAATGAACCCCCTCTGATACCGGCCCCGGTGAAGCATCGCGTAAGTGGTGTGTGACGGGTGGCTGGTCGTTGTTTGAGAACTGCACAGTGGACGCGAGCATCTGTGGCCAAGTTTTTAAGGGCGCACGGTGGATGCCTTGGCACCAGGAACCGATGAAGGACGTGGGAGGCCACGATAGTCCCCGGGGAGTCGTCAACCAGGCTTTGATCCGGGGGTTTCCGAATGGGGAAACCCGGCAGTCGTCATGGGCTGTCACCCATACCTGAACACATAGGGTATGTGGAGGGAACGCGGGGAAGTGAAACATCTCAGTACCCGCAGGAAGAGAAAACAACCGTGATTCCGGGAGTAGTGGCGAGCGAAACCGGATGAGGCCAAACCGTATGCGTGTGAGACCCGGCAGGGGTTGCGCATGCGGGGTTGTGGGATCTCTCTTTCACAGTCTGCCGGCTGTGAGACGAGTCAGAAACCGTTGATGTAGGCGAAGGACATGCGAAAGGTCCGGCGTAGAGGGTAAGACCCCCGTAGTCGAAACATCAGCGGCTCGTTTGAGAGACACCCAAGTAGCACGGGGCCCGAGAAATCCCGTGTGAATCTGGCGGGACCACCCGCTAAGCCTAAATATTCCCTGGTGACCGATAGCGGATAGTACCGTGAGGGAATGGTGAAAAGTACCGCGGGAGCGGAGTGAAATAGTACCTGAAACCGTGTGCCTACAAGCCGTGGGAGCGTCGCGCATTGAGTTTACTCAATGCGTCGTGACTGCGTGCCTTTTGAAGAATGAGCCTGCGAGTTTGCGGTGTGTTGCGAGGTTAACCCGGGTGGGGTAGCCGTAGCGAAAGCGAGTCCTAATAGGGCGTTTGAGTAGCACGCTCAAGACCCGAAGCGGAGTGATCTAGCCATGGGCAGGTTGAAGCGGAGGTAAGACTTCGTGGAGGACCGAACCCACCAGGGTTGAAAACCTGGGGGATGACCTGTGGTTAGGGGTGAAAGGCCAATCAAACTCCGTGATAGCTGGTTCTCCCCGAAATGCATTTAGGTGCAGCGTCGTGTGTTTCTTGCCGGAGGTAGAGCACTGGATAGGCGATGGGCCCTACCGGGTTACTGACCTTAGCCAAACTCCGAATGCCGGTAAGTGAGAGCGCGGCAGTGAGACTGTGGGGGATAAGCTCCATGGTCGAGAGGGAAACAGCCCAGAGCATCGACTAAGGCCCCTAAGCGTACGCTAAGTGGGAAAGGATGTGGAGTCGCAGAGACAACCAGGAGGTTGGCTTAGAAGCAGCCACCCTTGAAAGAGTGCGTAATAGCTCACTGGTCTAGTGATTCCGCGCCGACAATGTAGCGGGGCTCAAGCGTACCGCCGAAGTCGTGTCATTGCAGCATGAGGGCCAACGCCCGCTGTGATGGGTAGGGGAGCGTCGTGTGCCGGGTGAAGCTGCAGCGGAAGCTAGTGGTGGACGGTTCACGAGTGAGAATGCAGGCATGAGTAGCGATACACACGTGGGAAACGTGTGCGCCGATTGACTAAGGGTTCCTGGGTCAAGCTGATCTGCCCAGGGTAAGTCGGGACCTAAGGCGAGGCCGACAGGCGTAGTCGATGGATAACCGGTTGATATTCCGGTACCCGCTGTGAAGCGTCAAACATCGAACCAGGCGATGCTAAGTCCGTGAAGCCGTTCCGGACCCTTCGGGGAAAGGAAAGTGGTGGAGCCGGCGAACCAGACTTGTAGTAGGTGAGTGATGGGGTGACGCAGGAAGGTAGTCCAGCCCGGGCGGTGGTTGTCCCGGGGTAAGGGTGTAGGCCGTGTGATAGGTAAATCCGTCGCACATAAGGCTGAGACCTGATGCCGAGCCGATTGTGGTGAAGTGGATGATCCTATGCTGTCGAGAAAAGCCTCTAGCGAGTTTCATGGCGGCCCGTACCCTAAACCGACTCAGGTGGTCAGGTAGAGAATACCGAGGCGTTCGGGTGAACTATGGTTAAGGAACTCGGCAAAATGCCCCCGTAACTTCGGGAGAAGGGGGGCCATCACTGGTGAGAGGACTTGCTCCTCGAGCTGGGGGTGGCCGCAGAGACCAGCGAGAAGCGACTGTTTACTAAAAACACAGGTCCGTGCGAAGCCGTAAGGCGATGTATACGGACTGACGCCTGCCCGGTGCTGGAACGTTAAGGGGACCGGTTAGTCACATTTCGGTGTGGCGAAGCTGAGAACTTAAGCGCCAGTAAACGGCGGTGGTAACTATAACCATCCTAAGGTAGCGAAATTCCTTGTCGGGTAAGTTCCGACCTGCACGAATGGCGTAACGACTTCTCGACTGTCTCAACCATAGGCCCGGTGAAATTGCACTACGAGTAAAGATGCTCGTTTCGCGCAGCAGGACGGAAAGACCCCGGGACCTTTACTACAGTTTGATATTGGTGTTCGGTTCGGCTTGTGTAGGATAGCTGGGAGACTGTGAAGCTTGGACGCCAGTTCAGGTGGAGTCGTCGTTGAAATACCAGTCTGGTCGTGCTGGATGTCTAACCTGGGTCCGTGATCCGGATCAGGGACAGTGTCTGATGGGTAGTTTAACTGGGGCGGTTGCCTCCTAAAGAGTAACGGAGGCGCCCAAAGGTTCCCTCAGCCTGGTTGGTAATCAGGTGTTGAGTGTAAGTGCACAAGGGAGCTTGACTGTGAGACCGACGGGTCGAGCAGGGACGAAAGTCGGGACTAGTGATCCGGCGGTGGCTTGTGGAAGCGCCGTCGCTCAACGGATAAAAGGTACCCCGGGGATAACAGGCTGATCTTCCCCAAGAGTCCATATCGACGGGATGGTTTGGCACCTCGATGTCGGCTCGTCGCATCCTGGGGCTGGAGTCGGTCCCAAGGGTTGGGCTGTTCGCCCATTAAAGCGGTACGCGAGCTGGGTTTAGAACGTCGTGAGACAGTTCGGTCCCTATCCGCTGTGCGCGTAGGAGTCTTGAGAAGGGCTGTCCCTAGTACGAGAGGACCGGGACGGACGAACCTCTGGTGTGCCAGTTGTCCTGCCAAGGGCATGGCTGGTTGGCTACGTTCGGGAGGGATAACCGCTGAAAGCATCTAAGCGGGAAGCCTGCTTCGAGATGAGGACTCCCACCCCCTTGAGGGGTTAAGGCTCCCAGTAGACGACTGGGTTGATAGGCCGGATCTGGAAGCCCAGTAATGGGTGGAGGTGACCGGTACTAATAGGCCGAGGGCTTGTCCTCAGTTGCTCGCGTCCACTGTGTTAGTTCTGAGGCAACGACTGTGTCTTTTTCCGGTCGAACTTCATAGTGTTTCGGTGGTCATAGCGTGAGGGAAACGCCCGGTTACATTCCGAACCCGGAAGCTAAGCCTTACAGCGCCGATGGTACTGCAGGGGGGACCCTGTGGGAGAGTAGGACACCGCCGAACTCCTTTTAGAGCTCTGGCTCTTGGGCACACAGCTCAAGAGCCAGAGCTTTTTTGCGTTGAGGTAGGGTCAGGGAGCATCGTTCGCACGTTTCCCACAGGAGGCCCCCGGGTGGAGGTCCAGGAGACCCGGGTCCAGACGGACCGGGTCCTCACCATCCCCAACATCCTCAGCATGGCGCGGCTCGTTGGGGTGCCGCTCTTCCTGTGGCTGATCCTCAGGCCCGAGTTCGGAGGGCCCAAGAGTGACACCTGGGCACTGCTGGTACTGGCTCTGAGCGGTATCAGCGACTACCTGGACGGCAAGCTGGCCCGGCGGTGGAACCAGATCAGCAGCCTCGGCCGGCTGCTCGACCCCGCCGCCGACCGTCTCTACATTCTCTCGACCCTGGTCGGTCTCACCTGGCGCGAGATTCTGCCACTTTGGTTGACGGCTGTACTGCTCTTGCGAGAGCTGGTTCTCCTGGTGATGGTGGGCATCCTCAGGCGTCACGGTTATCCGCCGCCGCAGGTGAACTTCCTTGGCAAGGCCGCCACCTTCAACCTGATGTACGCCTTCCCGCTGCTCTTGCTCAGTGACGGAACTGGTTGGATCTCGTCACTCGCTGCTATTTTCGGATGGGCGTTCGCCGGATGGGGTACAACCCTGTACTGGTGGGCAGGAGTGCTCTATGTGGTCCAAGTCCGCCGACTGGTCCGTGCGGACGCCCAGGCCGACTGAACTCGCCCATTGCCACGGCCGTAGCGGCTCAATGGCCCCCGGCGGAAAAGTGCGGGACAATCTGGACGGGTGAAGTCGGCTGGACCGTCATCTTTTAAGGAGGACGCTTCCGACATGAAGGCCGTCGTGATGGCCGGAGGCGAAGGCACACGCCTTCGTCCCATGACCTCGAGCATGCCCAAGCCGCTCCTGCCGGTGGTAAACCGGCCGATCATGGAGCACGTGCTGCGGCTGCTCAAAAGGCATGGGCTCAACGAGACCGTCGTCACCGTGCAGTTCCTGGCCTCACTGGTCAAGAACTACTTCGGTGACGGTGAAGAGCTCGGAATGGAGCTCTCCTATGCCAATGAGGAGAAGCCACTCGGTACCGCCGGGAGCGTCAAGAACGCCGAAGAGGCGTTGAAGGACGATGCTTTCCTCGTCATCTCCGGTGATGCCCTGACCGACTTCGACCTCACCGAGCTCATCAACTTTCACAAGGAAAAGGGCGCACTGGTCACCGTCTGTCTGACGCGTGTGCCCAATCCGCTCGAGTTCGGCATCACCATCGTCGACGAGGAAGGCAAGGTCGAGCGCTTCCTGGAGAAGCCGACCTGGGGCCAGGTCTTCTCGGACACCGTGAACACGGGTATCTACGTCATGGAGCCCGAGGTCTTCGACTACGTCGACCCCGATGTGCCCGTGGACTGGTCTGGTGACGTCTTTCCTCAGCTGATGAAGGAAGGCAAGCCGGTCTACGGCTATATCGCGGAGGGCTACTGGGAGGACGTCGGCACGCACGAAAGCTACGTGAAGGCGCAGGCCGACGTTCTCGAAGGCAAGGTCGACGTCGAGATCGACGGCTTCGAGATCTCTCCTGGCGTGTGGGTGGCCGAGGGAGCCGAGGTACATCCCGACGCCGTTCTTCGTGGTCCGCTGTACATCGGTGACTACGCCAAGGTCGAGGCCGGCGCCGAGATCCGTGAGCACACCGTCGTGGGCTCGAACGTGGTCGTGAAGAGCGGGGCGTTTCTGCACAAGGCCGTCGTGCACGACAACGTGTATGTCGGGCAGCAGAGCAATCTCCGTGGCTGTGTCGTCGGGAAGAACACCGACATCATGCGGGCGGCCCGTATCGAGGACGGCGCGGTCATCGGCGACGAGTGCCTCGTCGGCGAGGAATCGATTATTCAGGGGAATGTGCGGGTCTACCCGTTCAAGACCATCGAAGCCGGTGCCTTCGTCAACACCTCGGTCATCTGGGAGTCCAGGGGCCAGGCGCATCTTTTCGGCGCCCGTGGCGTCTCCGGCATCCTGAACGTCGAGATCACCCCTGAACTCGCGGTCCGGCTGGCCGGCGCCTACGCGACGACCCTCAAGAAGGGTTCGACCGTCACCACCGCCCGCGACCACTCCCGTGGCGCGCGGGCACTGAAGCGGGCGGTCATCTCCGCTCTGCAGGCCAGCGCCATCGACGTACGCGACCTGGAGAACGTGCCGCTGCCCGTCGCGCGGCAGCAGACCGCGCGAGGGAGCGCCGGCGGGATCATGATCCGGACCACGCCCGGGGTGCCGGATTCCGTGGACATCATGTTCTTCGACGGGCGAGGCGCGGACCTTTCCCAGGGCAGCCAGCGAAAGCTGGACCGGGTGTTCGCGCGGCAGGAGTACCGGCGCGCGTTCCCCGGCGAGATCGGGGACCTGCACTTCCCGGCGAGCGTCTTCGACTCGTACACCGGATCACTGTTGCGGAACGTCGACATCACCGGGATCTCCGAGGCCGGGCTGAAGGTCGTCGTGGACGCGTCGAACGGCAGTGCGGGGTTGGTGCTGCCGAGTCTGCTCGGGAAACTCGGGGTGGACTCGCTGACCATCAACCCGGGGCTCGACGAGTCCAGGCCGACGGAGACGGCGGATGCCCGGCGGTCCGGGCTCGTGCGGCTGGGCGAGATCGTGGCGTCCGCGCGGGCCGCGTTCGGTGTGCGGTTCGACCCGGTGGGTGAGCGGCTGTCCCTGGTGGACGAGAAGGGCCGGATCATCGAGGACGACCGAGCCCTGCTCGTCATGCTCGACCTGGTGGCCGCCGAGCGGCGCAGCGGCCGGGTGGCGCTGCCGGTGACCACCACGCGGATCGCCGAGCAGGTGGCGGCGTATCACGGCACGCAGGTCGAGTGGACGACCACCTCGCCCGACGATCTGACCCGGGTCGGGCGCGACGACTCGACGATCTTCGGCGGTGACGGCAAGGGTGCCTTCATCATCCCGGAGTTCAGCAGTGTCTTCGACGGTACGGCGGCCTTCGTACGGCTGATCGGGCTGGTGGCGCGGACGCAGCTCACGCTCAGCCAGATCGACGCGCGGATTCCGCGGGCGCATGTCCTCAAGCGGGATCTGGCGACCCCGTGGGCCGTCAAGGGGCTGGTGATGCGCAGGGTCGTGGAGGCGGCGGGCGATCGCTTTGTCGACACGACCGACGGTGTCCGGGTCGTCGAGACCGACGGACGCTGGGTGATGGTGCTGCCGGACCCGGCGGAGGCGGTGACCCATCTGTGGGCCGAGGGGCCCGACGACGCGTCCGCGCAGGCCCTGCTCGACGAGTGGTCGGCGGTGGTGGACAGCGCCGGCCGCTGAGCCGCGCACACGCGCGTGCCGGACATGTGTCCCCAAAGGGGCCTGTCCGGCACGCCGATGGGGCCATTCGGAGGTAGGGGCCGCGACGTGCGACGATGTGCGGCATGCCGCAGCAGCCCCCCATTCGGAGCACCCCCACGCGCCCGTCGCGCCCGGACGCCTCCATGTCGCTGCTCACCAACGTCATGGACCACAGCCTCGACGACGGGTACGCGGAGGCCGCAGACCGCAAGAAGGCGGCCGGTGAGGGTGGGCTGCCCAAGACGTTGCGGGCCAGGCTGGGTCTGGCCCTCGGGCTGGTGCTCGCCGCTCTCGTGGTGACCGTGGGGGCGGCGCAGGCGCGGGTGGCCGCTCCGGTCGTGGCCAAGGAGCGCGAGGAGCTCATCGACCGTATCGACCGGGAGACCGGGACGGCGGACAAGCTCGAGGAGAGCGTCGACCAGCTGCGCGACGACGTGACCACGCGGCAGCGAGAGGCGCTCAAGCACACGGGCGACAGCGGCCAGGCCGACCTCGTGGGCATCCTCTCGGGCGCCGTGGAGGTCCACGGGCCGGGCGTCAAACTGGTCGTGAACGATGCCAAGGAAGCCAGTACGGGGGGCGACGGGAACCCGCGAGAGACGTCGGGGTTCTCCGACACCGGGCGAGTGCGCGACCGTGACATGCAGCGGGTCGTGAACGGGCTGTGGGAGTCGGGGGCCGAGGCCATCTCCATCAACGGACAGCGGCTGACCGCGCTGTCGGCGATCAGGGCCGCGGGTGACGCGATACTGGTCGACAACAAGCCGCTGGTTCCGCCGTATACGGTGCTCGCGGTGGGGGACGGGCAGCGGCTGAGCACCAGGTTCCAGGACAGCGCCGACGGGCTGTATCTGCACGCCCTGCAAGAGAACTACGGCATCCGGACCGCCATCTCCGCGGAGGACGACCTCCGGCTGCCGGCCGCACCGAGTGTGATCGTACGTACAGCAGAGCCGAGAACTGAGAAGGGCACATCGTGATCGCCGTACTGGGCCTCGTCGTGGGAGTCGTGGCCGGCCTGTTGGTCCGGCCTGAGGTTCCGGCGGTCGTCGAGCCTTATCTGCCGATCGCCGTGGTGGCGGCGCTCGACGCAGTGTTCGGAGGGCTGCGGGCCATGCTCGACGGCATCTTCGACGACAAGGTCTTCGTCGTGTCGTTCCTGTCGAACGTGGTCGTGGCCGCGTTGATCGTGTTCCTGGGCGACAAGTTGGGCGTGGGCGCCCAACTGTCGACCGGTGTCGTCGTCGTGCTCGGCATCCGGATCTTCTCCAATGCCGCGGCGATCCGTCGGCACGTCTTCCGGGCGTGACGCCGATGAGCGAACAGGAAGAGACCCCCGGCGGCAGGCTGCGCAAGGAACTGCCCGAGGAACTCCCGGCGACGCCGGCAGAGGAGACCGAGGGGCCCGGCGCGCCGGCTGCGGAGCCCGGGCTGACCGGTCGTCAACGGCTTGTGCAGGGGCTGTGGCCGCCCCGCGTGACGCGGGCCCAACTCATCGTCGCCGTCCTGCTGTTCGGCCTCGGATTCGGCCTCGCCGTCCAGGTGGCGTCCAACAGCGACAGTGACAGCGCGCTGCGGGGCGCGAGGCAGGAAGATCTTGTCCGCATCCTCGATGAACTGGACGACCGTACTCAGCGTCTTGAAGACGAGAAGCAGGGCCTCGAGAAGCAGCGGGACGAGCTGGAGAACAGCTCCGACCAGGCCGAGGAGGCCCGCAAGCAGACGGTCGAGAAGGAGCGGCAACTCGGCATCCTCGCGGGCACGGTGGCCGCTCAGGGGCCGGGCATCACGATGACGATCGAGGACAACAAGGGGACGGTCGAGGCGGACATGCTGCTCGACGCGATCCAGGAGCTGCGGGCGGCAGGCGCGGAGGCGATCCAGGTGAACGGCGTACGCGTCGTCGCGGGAACCTATCTGTCGGACGCGGGCAAGAGCGTGAGCGTCGACGGGAACAAGATCACCGCGCCGTTTCGTTTCAAGGTCATCGGCAATCCGCAGGACCTCGAACCGGCGCTGAACATCCCTGGAGGCGTGGTGCAGACGCTCGAGAAGGAGCAGGCCACCATTACCGTCGAGCGGTCGGGCAAGATCGTCGTGGACGCCTTGCGAGCGGCGAAGCGGCCTGACTACGCTCGGTCGTCCTCCCAGTGAACCGGCGGTGCATGGGGGGCATCCGGCCAGGGCATGAGGTTGCGGGGGGTCGGCGCACCGAATGGGTGGTGCGTGGTGGAAACTGTCAGGTGGAAACGGACGTTGTGAGGATGTCCGGGTCGACCGGTGTGTTCAATCAGGGTTCGTCCTGCCCCACGGGCGGGTCTGTTTCGGTCAAGGGGAATCGCCCGTGAAGTTGTTTGCGAAGTTGTTCGGCAAGAGCGCCCGAGAAGGTAGCGACAACAACGCGACCGCTCGTCATCGCGCACAGCCCGACGCCGAGGGTCAGCGCCCGCTGTTCCGGGACCAGGTCGCCGGTCAGGGTGGTGACGTTTCCGGAGGTCAGGGCGTGCCGTCTGTTGACCCTGCCCAGTCCGGCGGCATAGGTTTCGGGCAGCCGTCAACCTCAAGTACGGGTGGAGGGTTTTCCCCTATGTCGGCCCTGGTGTGTACGAGGTGCGGTAACCGCAACGCGGAGAACAGCCGCTTCTGCTCCAACTGCGGCGCCCCGCTGCGGCCCGGTGCCGTGCCCGAGCGCCCCTCGGAGACGACCTCCACCATCTCCATCTCGGGTCTCGAGGCCTACGACTCCGAGGTCACCGGTCAGACCCAGATGCCGGCGCTCTCCCCGGAGGCGCAGGCGGCCGTCGACGCCCTCCCGCTGGGCTCCGCGCTCCTGGTGGTGCGCCGCGGACCGAACTCGGGCAGCCGTTTCCTGCTGGACGGCGAGCTGACCACGGCCGGCCGTCACCCGCAGAGCGACATCTTCCTCGACGACGTCACGGTCTCGCGTCGGCACGTGGAGTTCCGCCGCGGTCAGGACGGTTCGTTCACGGTGTCCGACGTGGGCAGTCTCAACGGCACCTACGTCAACCGCGAGCGGATCGACGCGGTCGCTCTGAACAACGGCGACGAGGTGCAGATCGGCAAGTACCGGCTGGTGTTCTACGCGAGCCAGCAGGGCTACTGACCCTCCCAGGGAAGGTCCATGCTTCAAACACCGAGCGGCGGTGCCGGACACGGCACCGCCGCCACGGACAGTGGGCTGATGAGCATCGGCACAGTGCTGAACGTGCTGCGCGACGAGTTCCCCGAAGTCACGATCTCCAAGATCCGTTTCCTGGAGTCCGAGGGCCTCATCGAACCGCAGCGGACCCCCTCCGGGTACCGGAAGTTCAGCAACCGGGACGTCGAGCGCCTCGGCCACGTCCTGAGAATGCAGCGGGACCACTATCTGCCGCTCAAGGTGATCCGGGAGCACCTGGACGCCATGGAGCGCGGCGAGGCCGTCGCGCTGCCCACGGTGGGCCGCCAGCGGGACGGAGAAACGGTCCTGGAGGTCTCCGAGGGCCCCACCGTGGCACGGATCGGCCGGGCCGAGCTGCTCGCCGCCGCCGAGATCGACGAGCCGCAGCTGGCGGAGTGGGAGGCGTACGGCCTCATCACGCCGCTGCCGGACGGGGCCTACGACGCCGAGGCGGTGACGGTGGCTGCACTTGTCGTGGAGCTCGGGCGGTTCGGGATCGAGCCGCGGCATCTGCGGGCGATGAAGGCGGCCGCCGACCGTGAGGCCGGGCTCGTGGACCAGGTGGTGGCCCCGCTGAAGCGCCACCGCAACCCGCAGACCCGCGCACACGCCGAAGCCCGCGCCAAGGAGCTGGCTGGGCTGACCGTGAAGCTGCACGCGGCACTTGTGCAGACCGCGCTCGGCGTGCGCCTGCCCTGAGGGCGTCGGGGGCCGGATCGTCCCCCGTTTCCTGCCCGACTACCCAAACGTCCCGGGCACGGCCTAGGGTTGCTGTGTGAACGAGCTCGATGTCGTAGGTGTCCGGGTCGAAATGCCCTCCAACCAACCGATCGTGCTCCTGCGTGAAGTGGGAGGCGACCGCTACCTCCCCATCTGGATCGGGCCGGGAGAGGCGACGGCGATCGCCTTCGCGCAGCAGGGCATGGCCCCCGCACGACCGCTGACGCACGACCTGTTCAAGGACGTGCTGGAGGCGGTCGGCCAGGAGCTCACCGAGGTGCGCATCACGGATCTGCGTGAGGGCGTCTTCTACGCGGAGCTGGTCTTCGCCAGTGGGGTCGAGGTGAGCGCGCGGCCGTCCGACGCCATAGCGCTGGCCCTGCGCACCGGGACGCCGATCTACGGCAGCGACGGAGTGCTCGACGACGCCGGTATCGCGATCCCGGACGAGCAGGAGGACGAAGTGGAGAAGTTCCGCGAGTTCCTCGACCAGATCTCCCCCGAGGACTTCGGCACCAGCAGTCAGTGAGGCGGCCGGGGCCGATCCGGCGGATCAGCGGTCCGTGACGGGTCGGCCGTGTCCGGTCGTCACCAAAATGCTGGCATTTGCCACCGGCGCCGGAGAGCGTCCTGCGGCCCGTTCGGAGCGCATTCGGCTAGCCTTTCCCCGCAGTGGGGTACGGCAAACCACTCCTAGGGTGATTATCACTCGGCGTGCCGAGTGTGGCGATCGTTGACGCACCCCTGGTGACTGCCTACCGTCGAGAAGGCAGGTCAAGGACGGAGGTCGGCGTGAGAAGCAGCGGCGACGGTACGGCTGGGGGTGCCCCCGGACGGAGTCTCGGGGCGAGCGGTCCGTACCCTCCCCCAAGCTCTCAACTGCCTTCGAGGTGGGGGGACCCCCATCCCGGCAGCGCTTTTCAGGGCAGCGCGGCCGATCACGCTCCGCAGCGACCGACGGCCGTGCCGAGCAGCGGAGGGGCGAGGTCCATGGCGTCCGAGCAGATCGGCTATCGCGGTCCTACGGCCTGCGCGGCGGCCGGTATCACCTACCGGCAACTCGACTACTGGGCGCGCACCGGGCTCGTGGAGCCGAGCGTGCGGCCCGCCCACGGGTCGGGGACGCAGCGGCTCTACAGCTTCCGGGACGTCGTCGTTCTCAAGATCGTCAAGCGGTTCCTCGACACCGGCGTGTCCCTGCAGAACATCCGCACCACCGTCCAGCACCTGCGGGAGCGAGGGTTCCAGGACCTGGAGCGCATGACCCTCATGAGCGACGGGGCCACGGTGTACGAGTGCACCTCGCCCGACGAGGTCCACGCGCTGCTCCAGGGCGGCCAGGGCGTCTTCGGGATCGCCGTGGGTGTCGTGTGGCGGGATGTCGAGAGCGCCCTGTCGCAGCTGCACGGGGAGCGCATCGACACGGGGGAGACGCTCATCGGGCACAACCCCGCGGACGAGCTGGCCAGGCGCCGCAACCGGGCGGTCTGAGGCCTGCCCCGCCGTCCGCGGCGGGGCATTGTCAGTGGCGTAGGGCAGCATCGGACATGTGAGAAAAGCGCCCACGATCCTGCATCTCGACATGGATGCCTTCTACGCCTCGGCGGAGCAGGCGTCCAAGCCGAGTCTGCGCGGGAAGGCCGTAGTCGTGGGCGGGCTGGGGCCGCGGGGAGTGGTGGCCACCGCGTCCTACGAGGCCCGGGTGTTCGGGGTGCACTCGGCGATGCCCATGGCTCAGGCGAGACGGCTCGCGCCGAACGCCGCGTATCTCGTGCCGCGCTTCGGGTTCTACAAGGCGATCAGCGAGCAGGTGATGGGCCTGCTGCGAGAGCTGTCGCCGCTCGTGGAGCCGCTGAGCCTGGACGAGGCGTTCGTGGATCTGGAGGCCGAGGGGGCGGCCTGGGACGAGGCGTCGGCGCGGCTGGTCGGGGCGAAGCTGCGGGCTGACATACGGGCCTTCACGGGGCTCACGGGGTCGGTGGGGCTGGCCGCGTCCAAGATGCTCGCGAAGATCGCCTCCGAACAGGCCAAGCCGGACGGGCTGGTGGTGATCGAGCCGGGCACCGAGCGGGCGCTGCTCGGGCCGCTGTCGGTGCGGACCCTGCCGGGGGTGGGGCCGGCGACGGGGGACCATCTGCGGCGGGCCGGGATCCATACCGTCGACGAGATCGTCGAGGCGGGGGAGGACGAGCTCGTACGGCTGCTCGGGAAGGCGCACGGGCACGGGCTGTACGCGATGGCGCTGGCGCGGGACGAGCGGGCCGTGGTGGCGGAGCGGGAGACCAAGTCGGTGTCGGTGGAGGACACGTACGACGTGGACATCCATGACCGGGTCCGGGTGGGGCTCGAGGTGCAGCGGTTGGCGGACCGGTGTGTGCGCAGGTTGCGGGGGGCCGGGTTGTCGGGGCGGACCATTGTGTTGAAGGTGCGGCGGTACGACTTCTCGACCTTGACGCGGTCCGAGACCCTGCGGGGGCCCACGGACGATCCCGCGGTGGTGCGGGAGGCCGCCCTGCGGCTGCTGGAGGGCGTCGACTCGACGGGGGGCGTGCGGTTGCTGGGGGTGGGGGTGTCCGGGCTTGCCGACTTCACGCAGGAGGACCTGTTCGCCCAGGCCGCGGGGGAGAGGGTGGACCATGCCGTCGAGGAGGTGGCTGACGACGTCTCTGCCGAGGAGCGGGACGTGGTGGTCGAGCGGCGGTGGGTTGCCGGTCATGACGTGCGGCACGCGGAGTACGGGCACGGGTGGGTGCAGGGGAGCGGGCTGGGGCGGGTGACCGTGCGCTTCGAGACGCCGGATTCGGAGCCGGGGCGGGTGCGGACGTTTCTTGTCGACGACCCTGCGCTGGAGTCGGCCGAGCCGTTGCCGTTGGTTGAGGTGATGGGTGCCCGGCCGCGTCATCCGTGACGGGTTCTTCGGCGGGTGCGGGGGCTCCGCCGGGCTGGGGTGGGTCAGCGGGGCGTGTAGGGCGCTCGTCGGGGGCTGCGGGTGGGGTCGGGGAGGTTATGTGGGCGTCCGGCCTTGCGGTGGGCCTGTAGGGCGCAGGGAGGGGGCGGCGTCGAGGAGTGCGAGTGCCTTGGCGGTCATGAAGCGGGGCCGCGGGCGGTGCTGTCGGCTTGCTTCGGCTCGGCTGCCGAGGTCCGGGCGGGGGCTTGGAGGTGGTGGGCGCCTGATGCGCCGGGGTGGCCAGGCGGGTCTGTGGGCCGGCCGGCGGGGCCGGGGTGGGAGTCGGTTGGGCGCGGACAGTGAGCTGGGTGCGGCCTGGTGCCGGTCGGGTTGGGCTTCGGTCGGGTAGGGGCCGGTGCTGCTGGATTGTGGCGGTTCGGGGGTGGTCGGCTGGCGCCGGGGCTTACGGCTTGTGTCGCGGGGACTGGTCGGGTTGGGCTTCGGTCGGTGGGGGCCGGTGCTGGTCTGTCGTGAGGGCTCGTGGTGGGGCTTACGGCTGGTGTCGGTCGGGCGGGGCTTCGGTCGGGGAGGGCCTCGGTCACGTACGCGGTCGGCACCGCTCGGCGGCTCGCAGGGGGCTTAAGGCGTGTCTGGCGGGGGCTGGTGTCGGTCGGGTTGGGCTTCGGTCGGGTGGGGGGCCGGTGCTGGTCTGTCGTGACGGCTCGCAGGGGGCTTAAGGCGTGTCTGGCGGGGGCTGGTGTCGGTCGGGTTGGGCTTCGGTCGGGTGGGGGGCCGGTGCTGGTCTGTCGTGACGGCTCGCTCGGGGGCTTAAGGCGTGTCTGGCGGGGGCTGGTGGGGGTCGGGCTGGGCCTCGGTCGGTGCGCGGTCGGCGCTGCTCTGTCGTGACGGCTCGTGCCGGGGCTCGCTGCCTGTCTCGCGGGGCCGGGGTGTCCGTTAGAGGCGGTCAGGTGTGGGGCGTGTGACGGGGGGCGAAGAGCGCAGGCTTTGGTGCTGGGAGCGTCAGGGGTGGTCGTCAGGCCTCCACGTCCTCCGTGCCTGCCAGTCTGCCGAAGTTCCGGTCCGGGAACGGCGGTGGTGTGGCCAGGTCGAGGCCGTAGTGGTGGTAGAGCTGGAGTTCCTGGTCGGGGGAGAGGTGGCGGCCCACGCCGAAGTCGGGGGCGTCCTTGATGAGGGTGCGGTCGAAGGGGACGTGCAGGGAGCCGTCCACCAGTTCGCTCGGCTCCAGGGGCACGAAGGCGTCCCGGGTGAAGAGGCCGGTGCGTATGGCGGCCCACTCCGGCACGCCCGTCGCGTCGTCGAGGTAGACCTCGTCGACGGTGCCGATCCTGGTGCCGTTGCGGTCGAACGCCTTGCGGCCGATCAGGTTGCGCGGATCGATGTCGGTCTGCACGTGCCCTCCACTTGGTCGCAACTCATCCGAAGCGGTCGTAAGCACTACGAAAGAGCACATCGGGGCGTGCGGCCACTCGAAGACCCGTGCGGTGACCTCGCTGGTAGGCTTGCGAGCGGCTGCTGACCCCGCGCGGGAGAGTCCTCCGGACACCATCGGAGGCGCCGAAGGAGCAAATCCTCCCCGGAATCTCTCAGGCTCACGTACCGCACGGACGAGGTCACTCTGGAAAGCAGGGCGGGTGTCGACGGCTTCCGCCCTCACCGACGGTGAAAGCCGGGCGGCCTTCGGGTGGTCCGGTGAAGCTCTCAGGTTGAGATGACAGAGGGGGAGGCCGTCGGGGTACCCGCGCCGGGGTACCCCTCGAAGGTCGCGTCAGACCAGGAGGCCTCCGCAATGACCGCCCACCGCATTCCGCTCTCCGAGCTCGAACAGGGAATTCCCTTCGAGCAGCGTCACATCGGCCCTGACCACGAGGCTCGCGCCAAGATGCTCGCGCAGGTCGGCTACGGCTCGCTGGACGAGCTCACGGCCGCCGCGGTGCCGGATGTGATCAAGAACGCCGATGCGCTGGAACTGCCCGGTGCGCGCACCGAGGCCGAGGTGCTGGCCGAGCTGCGGTCGCTGGCCGACCGCAACCAGGTGCTCGACTCCATGATCGGACTCGGGTACTACGGCACCTTCACCCCGCCCGTCATCCTGCGCAACGTCATGGAGAACCCGGCCTGGTACACGGCCTACACGCCGTACCAGCCGGAGATCTCGCAGGGACGGCTCGAGGCTCTGCTCAACTTCCAGACCATGGTCGCCGACCTCACCGGGCTGCCCACCTCCGGAGCCTCGCTGCTCGACGAGGGGACCGCGGCGGCCGAGGCCATGGCACTGTCCCGCCGGATGGGGAAGAACAAGAAGGGGCTCTTCCTCGTCGACGCCGACGTGCTGCCGCAGACCATCGCCGTGATCCAGACCCGTGCCGAGCCGACCGGCCTCGAGGTCGTGGTCGCCGACCTCAGCGACGGGATCCCGGCCGAGGTCGCCGGGCGTGAGATCAACGGCGTGCTGGTCCAGTACCCCGGCGCCTCCGGGGTCGTACGGGACATCAAGCCGCTCATCGACCAGGCTCACGAGCTCGGCGCGCTCGTGACCGTCGCCGCCGATCTGCTCGCGCTGACCCTGCTGAGGTCGCCGGGTGAGCTCGGGGCGGACATCGCGGTCGGGACCACGCAGCGGTTCGGTGTGCCGATGGGCTTCGGCGGGCCGCACGCCGGATACATGGCCGTCCAGGAGAAGTTCGCCAGGAGCCTGCCCGGGCGGCTCGTGGGCGTGTCCGTGGACGCCGACGGCAACAAGGCCTACCGGCTCGCGCTGCAGACGCGTGAGCAGCACATCCGCCGGGAGAAGGCGACCAGCAACATCTGCACCGCGCAGGTGCTGCTCGCGGTCATGGCCGGGATGTACGCCGTCTACCACGGGCCCGACGGGCTCAAGGGCATCGCGCGGCGGACGCACCGGTACGCGAACATCCTCGCCGCGGGGCTGACGGCCGGTGGGGTCGAGGTCGTGCACGGGTCGTACTTCGACACGCTGACCGTACGGGTGCCGGGCAAGGCCGCGGAGATCGTCTCCGCGGCGCGCCGGAACGGCGTCAACCTGCACCTCGTCGACGCCGACCACGTGTCCGTCGCGTGCGACGAGACCACCGCGCGGGCCCAGGTGGCTGCCGTGTGGAACGCGTTCGGGGTCGAGGCCGACATCGAGGCACTGGACGCCGCCACCGAGGAGGCGCTGCCGGACGCGCTGCTGCGCGGTGACGACTTCCTCACCCACCCCGTCTTCCACCAGTACCGCTCCGAGACCGCGATGCTGCGCTACCTGCGCAGGCTCGCCGACCGCGACTACGCGCTCGACCGCGGCATGATCCCGCTGGGCTCCTGCACCATGAAGCTCAACGCGACCACGGAGATGGAGCCGGTCACCTGGCCCGAGTTCGGGCAGCTGCACCCCTTCGCGCCCGCCGAGCAGGCGCAGGGCTATCTGACGCTGATCCAGGAGCTGGAGGAGCGGCTCGCCGAGGTCACCGGGTACGACAAGGTGTCGCTCCAGCCCAACGCCGGTTCGCAGGGCGAGCTGGCCGGGCTGCTCGCCGTACGCGGGTATCACCGGGCCAACGGGGACGAGCAGCGGACCGTGTGTCTGATCCCGTCGTCCGCGCACGGGACCAACGCCGCCAGCGCCGTGATGGCGGGCATGAAGGTCGTCGTCGTGAAGACCGCCGGGGACGGCGAGATCGACGTCGAGGACCTGCGGGCCAAGATCGAGCAGTACCGCGACGAGCTGTCCGTGCTGATGATCACCTACCCCTCGACGCACGGTGTGTTCGAGGAGCACGTCGCCGACATCTGCGCCCAGGTGCACGAGGCCGGCGGCCAGGTGTACGTCGACGGGGCCAACCTCAACGCGCTGGTGGGGCTGGCCAAGCCGGGGCACTTCGGCGGTGACGTCTCGCACCTGAACCTGCACAAGACCTTCTGCATCCCGCATGGTGGGGGTGGTCCGGGCGTCGGGCCGGTGGGTGTGCGGGCGCATCTCGCGCCGTATCTGCCGAACCACCCGATGCAGCCCGCGGCCGGTCCCGAGACGGGCGTCGGGCCCATCTCGGCCGCGCCCTGGGGTTCCGCGGGCATCCTGCCGATCTCGTGGGCGTACGTCCGGCTCATGGGCGGCGAGGGGCTCAAGCGGGCCACGCAGGTGGCGGTGCTCTCCGCCAACTACATCGCCAAGCGGCTTGAGCCGCACTACCCCGTGCTCTACACCGGTCCCGGCGGGCTGGTCGCGCACGAGTGCATCATCGATCTGCGGCCGCTGACGAAGGCGACCGGGGTGAGCGTCGACGACGTGGCCAAGCGGCTCATCGACTACGGCTTCCACGCGCCGACCATGTCGTTCCCGGTGGCCGGGACACTGATGATCGAGCCGACCGAGTCCGAGGACCTGACCGAGCTCGACCGGTTCTGCGAGGCGATGATCGCCATTCGTGGGGAGATCGAGAAGGTCGGGGCAGGGGAGTGGGACGCGGACGACAACCCGCTGCGGAACGCTCCGCACACCGCCGGTGCGCTGGGCGGCGCGTGGGAGCACGCGTACACCCGCGAGGAGGCCGTGTTCCCGGCCGGGGTGTCGGTGGCAGACAAGTACTGGCCGCCGGTACGACGGATCGACCAGGCGTTCGGTGACCGGAACCTGGTGTGTTCGTGCCCGCCGCTGGACGCGTACGACGACTGACCTGACGTGAAGAGGGCCCCGCTTCGGCGGGGCCCTCTGTCGTTGGGCCAGGACTGTTCGCTCGGGGGAATGTGCCGGCTGCGCCGGGATCAGCCGGTGTGGACCCGGGGACGGCGGGCGCGGTCGGGCTCCGCCTCACGGAGGACCTCTCGGGTGACGGGGGCGACCTCGCCCTGACCGAAGAGGAAGAACCGCAGGAAGTTGTGGAAGGGGCTGCCCTCGGTCCATTCGAAGTACATGTGGGGGATGCAGCCGGTGAGATCGCGGACGTGCAGGAGGAGGGCGGCCAGGGCGTTCGGGATGGAGGAGGACTCCAGGGTCAGGACGCGGTAGCGGCCGTGCAGGACCTCGCCGCGGACGGTGAGGCTCGCCTCGAATTCCGAGGGATCCAGGACGGTGACCTCGACGAAGACGAAGTCCTCGCCGGGGATGTCGTTGTCGGCGCGGATCTGTTCGACCTTCTCGCGGTACTCCGCCTGGTCGCGCTGGTCGGGCTCGTTGGCGATGAACCGGATCTTGCGGCTGGCGATGTCCCGGATGAAACGTTCTGCCATGTCGTCCAGGTGCACGCTGGTCACGCGCAGCTCGAAGGCGCGGGCCAGGCGGGAGAGGAGGGAGACGAGGATGATGCCGGCGATGAAGCAGGCGCCGATCTTGACGCCGTCGGGGCGTTCGATGACGTTCGCGACGGTGACGTAGAGGAAGACCGCCGAGATGACCGCGAAGCCGATCGTCCAGCCCCGCTGGCCGGCCTTGCGGGCCGCGATGGTCACCGCGATCGCCGCTGAGCTGATGAGGACCAGGACGCCGGTGGCGTAGGCGCCGCCCTGGGCGTCGACATCGGCGTCGAAGATCCAGGTGACCAGGAAGCCGATCAGGGTGAAGACGATGACCATGGGGCGCACGGCGCGGGCCCAGTGCGGGGCCATGCCGTAGCGGGGCAGGTAGCGGGGCATCAGGTTCAGCAGACCGGCCATCGCGGAGGCGCCGGCGAACCACAGGATGGCGATCGTGGAGACGTCGTAGACCGTGCCGAAGGCGCCGCCGAGGTATTCGTGGGCGAGGTAGGCCAGGGCGCGGCCGTTGGCCGGGCCGCCCGACTCGAAGTCCTTCGCCGGGATCAGGAGGGTGGTGATGAAACTGGTGGCGATCAGGAAGACGCTCATGATCAGGGCAGCGGTGGTGAGCAGCTTCTTGGTGTCGCGGATCCGGCCGGTGGGACGTTCCTCGGTGTCGCCGGGGTCGCCCTTGACGTGCGGCATGACGGCGACGCCGGTCTCGAAGCCGGACAGGCCGAGTGCCAGCTTGGGAAAGACCAGCAGGGCCACGCCGACCATGGCGAAGACGTTGCCGTGCTCGGCGGTCAGCGCGCTGGACCAGTCGGCGACGACATGACCTGCGGTGAGGACGTGCCACAGGCCGACGACCACCACTACCACGTTGAGGGCCAGGTAGACGCCGACCAGGGCCACCGCGACGCCGACAGCCTCCAGGAAGCCCTTGAGGAAGACCGCGCCGAGCAGGGCGACCAGGACGAGGGTGATCAGCATCTGCTGGTTGTGCAGGGTGCCGGTGAGGTGGGGGTTCTCGACCAGGTGGGTGGAGGCGTCGGCGGCGGAGAGGGTGATGGTGATCAGGAAGTCGGTGGCGGCGAAGCCGAGCAGGGTCAGGACGAAGAGCTTGCCCTGCCAGAACGACAGCAGGCGTTCCAGCATGGCGACGGAGCCCTCGCCGTGGGGGCTTTCCTCCGCCACGCGGCGGTAGACGGGCAGGGCGCCGGCCAGGGTGACGAGGACGAGCACGATGGTGGCGACGGGGGAGAGCAGGCCGGCCGCGAGGGCGGCGATGCCGGGCTGGTAGCCGAGGGTGGAGAAGTAGTCGACGCCGGTCAGGCACATCACCCGGTACCAGGGCTGACCCCGGTGCGGAGGCTCGGGTTCGGCGTGCGGGCCCACGTGGCCGCCGCCCTTGCCCATGTCCGACAGACCTTCCAGCATCCAGGACCGCAGACGACTCGGGGGAGGGTGCTCGGTGGTGGCCATCTGGGGGCGCTCCTAGGTACTGCTCAGCTCGGGTGCGGCCGCCTGTCCGACGGCGGGACCAGCGTAAGCGGAGAGTGACGTTCGGGCCCGCGGTGCAGGGCTGCGGGGGCGTCAAACTTCCGTTAAGACTCGGCCTGGGGCGTCGGAGACGAGGGATGGCCCAGTTGAGGGGGCTGCCTCTTCCCGGTTCGCACTGCGCGGGTGGGTCAGTCGAGGCGGACACGCAGCGTCATGTCGGGGGCGAGAGCAGCGAGGGTTCCGCCCCGGAGCCGAGGTGTGGTGGGCAGCGACTTCGGCCGCGTCCGGTGAACTCGCCGTCTTGCCGATCGACACCTGACGAGGTGATCCAGCCGGGCATGCCCGACGATGACTCGATCCGCTTCGTAATGTTCGCCAGTGTTAGCGAATGTTTCGGCACCTCAGGGGGTCAGGCGGATGCGGGGCGCGACGACACGGCCGTAGGAGGCTACCCCCGTCCTCATGCACGGTGGACCGGTCCGTACGGAGTGGCTGTCCGGCGGGGCGGCCCATCCGCCCCCGCATCGCGCGGGAGGATCGCCGGCTCCCGAGTTCCGGGCCGGGGCGCCGGGTCCGGCCCCGCCGTGCCCCCACCCGTTGTGTGACCGTCACGCGGTCTCGACGCCTCGGCGCCCGCCGTCGGGGGGAGCCGTGCGGGGCGCCCCGGATCGCGGTCGCGGGGCGGGTGCTCGCGCGGCGAGCGGTCTCCCGTTCCCCGACGCGAGGCCCGCCGGGGCGAGTTGGCCGGGCAATCCCCGAACATTCCCCGTGCACAGGGGGTTGCCACCGTTTAGTAGCTGTCTCTAGGGTGCGGCAGCAGCGAAGCTTTCTGGATCTACTCCGAAACTTTCGGATCTCAGGACGGACAAGGACGGCTCCGTCCCGTACCCAAGGAGCGCATCATGGGCGACCCGGCACTGTCCCGCCGTGGTTTTCTGGCGGCGTCCGCCGCGGCCGGTCTGGGCATGACGGCACTGACCGGTTGTGGCGGCGACTCGGACGGAGGTTCGTCCGACGGGACGACCACGGTGGAGTGGTGGAACATCTCCACCACCGAGCCGGCGAAGAGTGTCTGGGCGAGCCTCGCCAAGAAGTTCGAGGCACAGAATCCCAAGGTCAAGATAAAGATCGTCCAGCTGGAGAACGACGCCTACAAGTCGAAGATGACGGCGCTGACCGCCTCCGGGAAGCTCCCCGACATCTTCCACACCTGGGGCGGCGGCGTTCTCAAGCAGCAGGTAGACGCAGGCCTCGTCGAGGATCTGACCGACCGGACCAAGCCGTGGGCCGACGGTCTGCTGAAGGTCACCAAGGAGCCGTACATCTACGACGGCAAGGTCTACGGCATTCCGTTCGACATGGGCATGATCGGCTTCTGGTACAACAAGAAGCTCTTCCAGCAGGCCGGCGTCAGCGAACCGCCCAGCACCTGGGGCGGATTCCTCGAGGCCGTGAGCAAGTTGAAGGCGAAGAACATCACGCCCATCGCCCTCGCCGGCAAGGAGAAGTGGCCGGGGATGTACTACTGGGCCTACCTCGCGATGCGCACCGCGGGCATCGACGCGCTTCAGAAGGCCAGCGAGGACAAGGACTTCACCGGCGCCGGGTTCGTCGAGGCCGGCCGGCACCTCAAGCAGCTCGTGGACCTCCAGCCCTTCCAGAAGGGGTTCCTCAACGCGGCCTACTCCACCCCGACCGGCCAGGCGGCCGCCGTGGGCAACGGCAAGGCGGCCATGGAACTCATGGGTCAGTGGGCCCCGTCCGTGGAGGCCGACGCCGGCAAGGGCCTCGGCAACGACCTCGGGTTCTTCCCGTTCCCCGCGGTCGAGGGCGGCAAGGGCGCCATCACCGAGGTGTTCGGCGGCGGCGGCGGACACGCCCTGCGCCGGGGCGCACCGCAGGCGGCGGTCGACTTCCTGAAGTTCTGGGCCTCCGAGGCCACCGAGCTGGAACTGGTCAAGAAGACCAGCGTCCTTCCCGTGCTCCCGAACGCGGAGAAGGCCATGACCGACCCCAACCTCAGGCTCGTACAGGCGCAGTTGAAGTCCGCCACCGGTTTCCAGCTGTACCTGGACCAGGCGTACGCCCCCGCCGTCGGCCAGGAGGTCAACGACAGCGTGGCCGCCCTGATCGCCGGCTCCAAGTCTCCCGAGCAGGTCGCCCAGTCGATCACGCAGACCGCGAAGGAAGAGCAGTAGCCCGCGATGACCTCCACGTTCCTCGCAGACAAGCGGAGCGGTCCGGGCACCGATCTCCCGCCCCCGGAATCGGTCAGGGCCCGGGGGCGGGGCCGTCGGCGCGCACTGCACTGGCTGACCGCGGTGGGCTTCCAACTGCCCGCGCTGGTGCTGTTCATCGGCATGGTCCTGCTGCCGATGCTGTTCGCGCTGTACGCCGCCTTCTTCCGTTGGGGCGGCTTCGGCATGCCCTCCGACTACGTCGGCACCGACAACTTCACCGACCTCTTCGACAACCCGATCTTCCTCGGCGACCTGTGGCGCTGCCTGGTCCTGGTCCTGCTCTCCCTTGTGCTCCAGCTTCCGTTCGCGCTCGCCATGGCGGTCCTGCTCAACCAGAAGCTCCGCGGCCGGGCCGTCTACCGGATGCTGTTCTTCGCGCCCTACGTCCTGTCCGAGGCGATCACGGGTGTGCTGTTCAGCATGGTCTTCGCCCCGGACGACGGACTCGCCGACCATGTCCTGGGCGCGGTCGGACTCGACGGCCTGGGCGGGCTGTGGTTCGCCGACCCGTCGTATGTCATGGCGACGCTCTTCCTCGTCATGACCTGGAAGTACTTCGGCTTCCACATGATGCTCTACCTGGCCGGACTCCAGTCCATCCCACGGGAGTTGACCGAGGCGGCGCTCATCGACGGCGCCGGTGCCTGGCAGCGGTTCCGCAACGTCACCTTGCCGCTGCTCGCGCCCACCCTGCGCATCAGCGTCTTCCTGTCCGTCATCGGAGCGATCCAGCTCTTCGACCTGGTCTGGGTGATCACCCAGGGCGGGCCCGACCACCACTCCGAGACGATGGCCGTGACCATGTTCCAGTACGGCTTCAAGCGCTACCAGGTCGGCTACGCCAGCGCGATCAGCGTGGTCATGTTCGGTATCTGCCTCGTCTTCGCCCTCGCCTACCAGCGGTTCGTGCTCCGCCGCGACCTAGAAGGGGCCACCACGACGATGAGGGGAGACGGCAAGTGACGCGCCGTACAGAGGGTGTGCGCACCCTGCCGCTGCATGTGATCCTCGTCGTCGTCGGCGCGGTGATGATCGTGCCGCTCGTGTATGCCGCCCTGTCCGGGTTCAAGTCCACCGACGAGCTCTCCAGCAATCCCTTCGGCCTGCCGAAGCACTGGCTGACCAGCAACTACACCGACATCCTCGGCGGCGGCGACTTCTGGCGGCTGCTCGGCAGCAGCACCCTGATCGCGGTCGGTACGACGGTGCTGGTGGTCGCCCTGTCCGCACTCGCCGCGTTCTCCTTCGCCCGGTTCGCCTTCCGCGGCCGGGAGGCGCTGTTCACGCTCTTCACGATGGGGCTGATGTTCCCCTTCGCGGTGGCGGTGCTCCCGCTGTTCCTGCTGCTGCGCTACCTGGGGCTGCTGGACAACCCGCTGGGCGTGATCCTGCCGCAGGCCGCCTTCGGACTGCCGATGACGATCATCATCCTGCGGGCCTTCTTCCGGGAGATCCCCGGGGAGCTGGAGGAGGCTGCCACCCTCGACGGGTGCAGCTCCTTCGGGTTCTTCTGGCGGGTGCTGCTGCCCATGGCACGGCCCGCGCTCGGCACGGTCTCGGTGCTCGCCGTCGTCACCAGCTGGAACAACTTCATGCTGCCGCTGCTGGTGTTCACCGACAACACGTGGTGGACGCTGCCCATCGGGGTGCAGCAGTTCCAGGGCCAGTACTCCGCGGAGTACGCCCGTGTCTTCGCCTATCTCGTCCTGGCGATGGTGCCCGCCCTCGCCTTCTACTCGGTCGCCGAGCGCCAGCTGGTCGGCGGCCTCACCGCCGGTGCCACGAAGGGCTGACGGCGGCATCTCGAAAAGTACGGCTCACCCACCCCGCACCCGCACGTGAGGAGTCGCCCCATGCGCAAAAACCGTCTGAGACTCGTCGGAGTCCTGGCCGCGGCCCTGGTGGTCACCGGCCTCGGCGCACCCGCCCAGGCCCACGGGAAGCCGGTCACGCTGGCCGACCTCGCCCACCGCCACGGCCGTTACTTCGGCAGCGCGACCGACAACCCCGAGCTCGTCGACGAGCCGTACAAGAAGCTCCTCGGCAGCGAGTTCGACCAGATCACGCCGGGCAACGGCATGAAGTGGTACGCCACCGAACCCGAGCAGGGGGTCTTCGACTGGACCAACGGCGACGAGATCGTGAACCTCGCCCGGGCGAACCACCAGAAGGTGCGCGGTCACACCCTCGTGTGGCACAGCCAGTTGCCCGACTGGATCACCTCGCGCGAGTGGACGGCGGACGAGCTGAGGCCCGTACTGAAGAAGCACATCCAGACCGAGGTACGGCACTACCGGGGCAAGGTGTTCGCCTGGGACGTCGTCAACGAGGCCTTCAACGAGGACGGCACCTACCGCGAGTCCGTCTTCTACAAGACCCTCGGCCCCGGCTACATCGCCGACGCCCTGCGCTGGGCCCGCCAGGCCGACCCCAAGGTCAAGCTCTACCTCAACGACTACAACATCGAGGGGATCGGGGCGAAGAGCGACGCCTACTACAACCTGGCCAAAGAGCTGAAGGCGAAGGGCGTTCCGCTCGACGGCATCGGTCTCCAGACCCATCTCGCGCTCCAGTACGGCTATCCGACCACACTGGAGGACAACCTCCGCCGCTTCGCCAAGCTCGGCCTCGACACCGCGCTCACCGAGGTCGACATCCGGATGATCCTGCCCGCGACCGAGGAGAAGCTGGCCCAACAGGCCCAGTGGTACGCCGACTTGACCGACGCGTGCCTCGCGGTGCGGCGGTGTGTCGGCATCACGGTCTGGGACTACACCGACAAGTACTCCTGGATCCCGGCGTTCTTCGAGGGCCAGGGGGCCGCGCTGCCCTGGGACGAGCAGTTCCAGCCGAAGCCGGCGTACTACGCGATCCGGGCCGCGCTGAAGTAGGGGGCGGGGAGAGGGGCCTGGGCGGCCGCGGCGGAGTCACGTTGTCCTGCCGGGGCCGCCGGGTTGGCTTGACCGGCGGTCCTGAGAGACGGGGTGGGAATCCTGGCCGTGCCGGTCGGTCGGCCGGGGGGCGCCGAATACGGGGGAGCGGGCGCACCGGGTCGGGCCGCCCGCGCCAGGCGGGCAGTGCCTCCACGGCGTTCTGTTCCGGGGCCGGTCGGGCTGGTGTGGGAGGCGTCCGCTCGGGCCCTGCGGCAACCGGGGGCCCCGTTTGACGGTTGCCCCCCACTAAGGCGCGCGCGGCAGCTCGGCTGGGCCCGGCGAGACGGAACCCCCCTCCCGCCCGGGGGGAGAGGCGGACGACTCCCAGGTCCACCCGACCAGACCCAATTCGGTGGTAGCGCCCTGATTCGTCAGACCCCGGCAGGTGGTGCGGTGCTCGATCGGATCACCAGTTCCGTTCCGAGTTCCACGCGCGGGGAGTCCGGGCGTTGGTTGCGGGCCAGTTCGAGGACGGTGCGGACGGCCAGCTTGCCCATGTCGGCGAGGGGCTGGCGGACGGTCGTCAGCGGCGGAGCCGACCAGCGGACCTCCGGAAGGTCGTCGAAACCCACCAGGCTCATGTCCTCCGGCACCCTCAGCCCACGCCTGCGCAGCGCCTCGATCGCGCCGAGGGCCATCTGGTCGCTGGCCGCGAACACGGCGGTCGGCGGCTCGGGCAGGTCGAGGAGCTTCTCGCAGCCCGCGAAGCCGGACTCCGGGTGGAAGTCGCCGGGCACGACCAGAGCCTCGTCGAAGGTGAGCCCGGCGCCTTCGAGGGCGGCGCGGTAGCCGTCGAGGCGGGCCCGCGAGCAGAGCAGCCGCGGCGGCCCGGCGATCAGGCCGATCCTGCGATGCCCGAGGGACAGCAGGTGTTCGGTGGCGGCGAGCCCTCCCGCCCAGTTGGCCGCCCCGATGGTGGGGGCGTCCAGCGCGGGGGAGCCGGCCGGGTCGACGACCACCAACGGGACGCCGAGCACGCGCAGTTCGTCGTGGAGGACCATGTCAAGCGCCGAGGTGACCAGGATGACCCCGTCGGAGGCGCGGGCCCGCAGGTTGCGCATCCACTCGCGTGCGTCGCCGGAGCGGCCGTGGATCGCGGAGACCACGGTGCCGACGCCCTCCGTGTGGGCGACCTCCTCGACACCACGGATGATTTCCACGGCCCAGGGGCTGTCGAGGTCGTTGAAGACCAGGTCGAGCAGGGCGGCGCGGGTGCCGGGGGCCGCGGGGCGCTTGCGGTAGCCGTACTGCTGGAGCAGTTCCTCGACCCGCGCGCGGGTGTGCGGGGACACGTCCGACCGGCCGTTGACCACGCGGGAAACCGTCGGCACCGAGACCCCGGCCTGCCGGGCGATCTCCGTGATGGTGACTCTGCCCCGGGGCACGGCGTCGGCCTCGCCTGCTGTCACTTGCCCACCTCCGCGTCGGAGCCTCGAGAACGTCGGGCTCGAAACTTCCAGGAGTCTTCCGGAAACGTGGGCCCATACACAAGGCGTCACAGGGAGTGATCGCCGATGGACATGCGTCGGGGCCGGTGCGCAGACAGTCGCTGCGAGCCGGCCCCTCGAGGTCCCCGGGCGGTACGGCGGCCGCCGCCCGGTCGTGCTCAGGCGGCGGTGGCTGCCGCGACTGGGCGGTGCGGGGCGATGACCCGACCGTCGGGCAGGAGCTCACCGGTGTCCTCGAAGAGCAGAACGCCGTTGCACAGCAGGCTCCAGCCCTGTTCCGGGTGGTGCGCCACGAGGCGGGCGGATTCCCGGTCGGCGGAGTCGGCGGTGGGACACGGTGGCTGGTGCTGGCACATTGGTGGGATCTTTCGCTGTGTTGTGGTCATGACGTCCCCCGTTGCGATAACTCAGTCGGAACCCAGTGTTGCCCTACGGGCGTCAATCCGCAGGGATTTCGCATCACCACTTCTTCACAGGTTGGAGACGCATCACCCGGTCGGACGGTTCAGCCCAACTGCACTGTCCCTTCGGGTGGTTCGAGGGGGCCGGAAAGGGCTAGCCCACCTGGAGCCGGTCCCGCAATCGGCTCGTCCGAGCAATTGCCTGCTCGTACGAGCAAATGGCTTCCGGGTGATCCCTGGGGATTGCGTAACGACCTTAATGGCGCACGAAACGGAGTCGTACCCCGCTACCCGGAATTCGGGGCGCGGGGTACGAGCATGGCGGGCGGGGTGTCAGGCGGGTGAGCCGAGCAGCGGGGCCGGAGTCACCCGATGGGTCAGTACCGGCAGCAGTTCGGCGGCCCGGTGCGGGCGGTGCGCGGCGATACCGGGCGGGGCCGGTGCCAGCGGGACGAGCAGGTCGGTGGCGGCGAGGCGGCCCGTGCCGGCGTCCGCCGCGCAGTCGCCGTGCAGCCACAGCGCGAGCATGTACAGACCCGGAATCGACAGCAGGCGCGGCTGGTAGGGCTGCTGCATCACCTCGGCCTGGCGCAGCGCGCGCTCGGTGGACGCGATGTAGGGCCCCTCGAAGAAGTGCGAGAACGCCCAGCCGTCCGGGGTCAGCATGGTCTCGGCCGCGGCCACCGAGCGTTCGCCGCAGCGGATCAGGAACCGCCATCCGGCCAGCCTCGTGCCGGTTCCGTCCAGGATGTGCACGGGCAGCGGGAGCTCGGGTGTGACGGGTCCCTGCGCGCGCAACAGGGAAGGAGTCCGGGCCTCGCGGACCGCGGTGGGCGAGGCGAGTGCGGTGAGGACGGAGCGAAGTGCTGGTGCGGGAGCCGGAGGGACATGCAGCGGCATGGTGGGTCGCCTCTCATTCGACAGGCACGGTGGCGCGAGGGCGGGGGCGGACGACGCTGTCAGCTCAAGGGGTCAGAGAGGCGGGGGCCGGGGTCCGGTGACGCAGGTGCGGGTGAGGCTGCCGGACGTCACCTGACGGCAGGATCCAGGACCGCGGGTGCCAACCCTCTGCCTTGTTCGCGGAGTTTATACGACGTGTGTTCAGTCGATGTTTCGTCTAGCCGGTTCCGCTGTATCGGGCAAGGACTCATTCGGTCGGCGATACGCGGGAATCATCCCGATACCGCGGCTACTTCGCGCCGGTGACCTCGGGGAATGTTCGGGAAGCGGTCGGCCAATTCTCGTCGGCGTTTTTCACGAGTTCTTCGGGGCACTCGAAACTGCTGGCAGCCCCATGCCGAGTGAATGTGCCACCGGTCACATCCGACAGCGTAGCGGGTTCGGGGCCGCGCCGGGACGTTATCGATCGTTCCGGCTGGGCATTATCCCACCTGACGCATGACGCAACGAGGAGGGACCCTTCATGGGGGAGAAGGTCGTGGCAGGCCAGTTCGACCTGTCCGATCGCCAGCGCTACCGCGACAAGCTCCGCAGGTGCCTGACGGGGCTGGAGCGGCTTCTGGCGGAGCAGCGGTTCGATCGCCCCAAGAACCTGATGGGTCTGGAGATCGAATTGAATCTGGTCGGCGCCGACGGTATGCCGAAAATGCTGAATGGAGAGGTGCTGGAACGCATCGCAAGCCGAGATTTCCAAACAGAACTCGCCATGTTCAACCTGGAAGTCAACATAGCCCCACACCGGCTGGGCGGGCGGGTATTCGACCAGCTCGCGGAGGAACTCCGTACCTCACTGGCATATGCCGACCGTAAAGCGGGCGAGCTCGACGCGGGAATCGTCATGATCGGCATCCTGCCGACCCTGGACCGGGACGACCTGGTCTCCTCCAACCTGTCCGACGTCGACCGCTACACGCTGCTCAACGACCAGATCGTGGCCGCCCGCGGTGAGGACTTCGTCCTCGACATCGACGGGGTGGAACGCCTCACCTGCACCTCGAAGTCCATCGCCCCGGAGGCCGCCTGCACCTCCGTGCAACTGCACCTCCAGGTCACCCCCGGGCGCTTCGCCGACGTGTGGAACGCGGCGCAGGCGGTGGCCGGCGTGCAGATCGCCGTCGGCGCCAACTCGCCCTTCCTGTTCGGCCGCGAGCTGTGGCGCGAGTCCCGGCCGCCCCTCTTCCAGCAGTCGACGGACACCCGCCCTCCGGAACTCCAGACCCAGGGGGTGCGGCCGCGCACCTGGTTCGGGGAGCGGTGGATCTCCTCGGCGTACGACCTCTTCGAGGAGAACCTGCGCTACTTCCCGGCCCTGCTGCCGATCTGCGACGACGAGGACCCGCTGAAGGTGCTCGACGAGGGCGGCGTGCCCTCGCTCGCCGAACTCGTCCTGCACAACGGCACGGTGTACCGCTGGAACCGGCCCGTCTACGACATCGCCGACGGCGTCCCGCACCTGCGCGTCGAGAACCGTGTGCTGCCCGCAGGACCCACCATCACCGACGTCATCGCCAACGCGGCCTTCTACTACGGCCTCGTCCGCGCCCTCGCCGAGGAGCCGCGGCCGGTGTGGACCCGGATGCCGTTCGAGGCGGCCGCGGCCAACTTCGACGCGGCCTGCCGGCACGGCATCGACGCGCGCATGACCTGGCCCCGGCGCGGCCGGTACGGCGGCACTGTCGAGGTCGACGCGGTGACCCTCGTACGGGACGAACTGCTGCCGCTGGCCGAGGCGGGGCTCGCGGCGTGGGGCGTCGAGGCCGCCGACCGGGACCTGTATCTCGGGGTGATCGAGGAGCGGTGCCGGCGCCGGGCCAACGGGGCCTCCTGGCAGGCGGCGACGTTCCACCGGGCCCGGGAGGCGGGAATGTCGCGGGACGCGGCGCTGGCGGCCACGACGCGGCGGTACGGCGAGCTGATGCGCACGGGAGAGCCGGTGCACACCTGGCCGGTGGGGCTGCCGGAGCCGGCGCCGCTGGGGTGAGGGGCGTCGCCGGGCGTGAGGTCAGCCGCCGCTGCCGCCCTGGGCGCCCGCGGCCACGATCGCCTTCAGGATCACCGTGTGGATCTGGGCCGGGTCGTTGACCTGCTGGCCGGAGCCGCCGGTGGCCTCGGCAAGCTGTTCGGCCTCCGCGCGGTCGGCGTCGGGGCCCACCGCGATCACGATCAGGGGGACCGGGCGGGCGGGGCTGGAGAGCTTCTCCAGTTCGGAGATCAACGCCCCGCGCGAGATGCTGCCGGGGTCCTGGTTGACCCCGTCGGTCAGCACCACCAGCGCGTTGAACTTCCCCTTGGCGTAGGAGGAGGTGGCCGCCTTGTACGCGGCGAGCGTGGTGTCGTACAGCCCCGTGGCGCCGCCCGGCACCGGCTCCAGGCCGCCGAACGCGGCCGACAGCCGCTCCCGTTGGGTGGTGCCCGCGGCCGTGCTGTCGCCCAGCCGGTCCGTCGGCACGAGGATCTTGTAGTCCTTGTCGCCGTCCAGCTCGGTGGAGAACTCCCACAGGCCGATCTCGTCCTCCTGGGTGAAGGTGGCGAGAGCCTGGAGGAGGGAGGCCCTGGTGACGTCCATCCGGGAGCGGCCGGTGCCCGGCACCGCCTCCGACATGGAGGCGGAGGCGTCCACGACCGTGGTGATCCGCGCGCTCTGGACGGTGATCGTCCAGGTGCCGAGGGCCTCCTGGAGCGCTGTCGCGGAGGCGGGCTCACCGGCCGCCGCCGCGTACGGCTGCGGCGCCCGGCCGCCCGCCTTCGCGACCAGTGAGGCCGACACCTGGTCGTCGGAGGTCCTGAACCCCCGGTCCGTCAGCAGCTGTTCCTGCTCGGGCCTGCGCAGGTACGTCATGAAGCGGATCGCCGCCCGGCTCTCGTCCGTGCTCAGCCGTGTCTCGTCGACCAGCGCGTACGGGTAGTCCAGCCGCGGTGAGCCGTCCTTGGGGTAGAAGAAGTCCAGGTCGTCCCCGGACTCCGCCGAGGAGTTGTGCGCGAAGGCCGCCTGCTCGGACACGACCAGCGCCTGGTTGCGCTTGGGATTGCCCTGCTCGGTGCCCGAGGAGTCCCGCGGCAGCGTCTCCACGAGCTGGCCGTCGCTGTCGGAGATGCGCTGCGAGAGCGACTTCATCATCGCCGCGGCCTGCGTCGCCCCGCCCTTGACCTGTCCCGCCGCACTGCTGAGCCGGGTCAGGGCGAGCAGCCCGGACGCGCTGCGCGCGGGATCGGCGGCGCCCAGCTTCAGGGAGTCGTCCCGCAGGGTGGCACCCGCCAGTTCGAGCCAGCCGTACGTCTTCTGCGGCCAGCCCAGCGACTTCGCGGCGGCCGGCACCATCGCCATCCCGACCGGACTGGAGGCCACGTTGCCCACGCGGGCCACCTTCGTCGCGCCCGCGTCCGCGGAGAGCTGCTCCAGCCACACGTCCGAGTCCGGCACCCACACCTGCGCCCCGGGGTCCTTGCCGGCCCCGAGCGTGTCCCTGACCTTGTACGACTCACGCGCGGTCACCGAGATGTCGAGGCAGCGCCCGTCGGAGGTGAGGTTCTCGTCGTGGGCCCGCTCGGCCGCGGCGCGCAGTACGGGGGCCACGTCGGGGGAGGCGGCGACCTCGATCCGTACCGCCTCCTCCCGGCAGGAGGAGCCGAAGGAGAGCAGACCGCCCTGGACGGCGGCGGCCGTACCGCCGGCGACGGTCAGGACGAGCACGGTCGCGACGGCCACGGTGCGGCGGCGGGTGCGTGGACGGGGGTCGCTGCCGCCCGCCCCATACTGATCGGGCAAGCTGTGACGTCCCATGACGGTGGTGCCCTCCCCTGATCCTCGTGCCGGCACAGCCTTGGCGGCAGGAGGGAGGGAGGCACGCCCCCGTACGGCGTCCGTCCCCCCGACGGCCTTGCGCACGATCTTCGTAACTTCTTTCGAAGGACCCTAGCGGGGCGGGGATACGGATGAGGCTGGATTACTCAACTGGAGGCAGGTGTGCAGGCGGAGGAAGGGGCAGTGGCCGATTCTTTTCCGCAGATGGCGCTCTCACGGAAGTTCTTCCGTGACGAGACGCTGCTCGTTCTGGGGCTTTCGCTCGGTGCGAGCGGTGTGTCCGCGCTGATTAGTTTTGTCGGATCGGTCACGAAACCAGGGGGTCTCAAGGACCAGGCAGCCACCCTCAACGCCTCGGCCGCGCCCGGCCGTCCCTGGCTGGATCTCGCCTGGCAGCTCTTCGGGATCGCGTCGGCCCTGGTGCCCGTGCTGCTCGTCGCGCACCTCCTGCTGCGCGAGGGGCAGAGCCTCAGAACCCTCGGCTTCGACCGCACCCGGCCCGGCCCCGACCTCGCCCGCGGAGCCGGGATCGCGGCCGTGATCGGCAGCACCGGAATCGCCTTCTACCTGGCCGCACGCGGCCTGGGCTTCAACCTCACCGTGGTGCCCGAGGCGTTGCCCGACGTGTGGTGGAAGTACCCCGTGCTGATCCTCTCGGCGATGCAGAACGCGATCCTCGAAGAGGTGATCGTCGTCGGCTATCTGCTGCGCCGGCTGAACCAGCTGGGCTGGACTCCGGGCACCGCCCTGGTGGCCAGTTCCGTACTGCGCGGCAGCTACCACCTGTACCAGGGCATCGGCGGCTTCCTCGGCAACATGGTCATGGGCGTGGTGTTCGTCTACTTGTACCGGCGGTGGGGCCGAGTGGGCCCCCTGGTGGTGGCGCATTCCCTGCTGGACATCGGGGCGTTCGTGGGCTACGCGCTGCTCGCGGGCAAGGTGGGCTGGCTGCCCACGGCGTAAAGCCCCTGGGGCGTGAAGCCCTTGGTCAGACGAGCAGCTCGCCCTCGATGACCGTGACCGCGCGGCCCGTCAGCAGCGTGCGTTCGCCGCGCAGCCCGGTGCGGACCCGGCCGGAGCGGGGCGAGGTCTGCAGTCCGGTGAGATCCGTACGGCCGAGACGCTCTGCCCAGTAGGGCGCCAGGGCGGTGTGGGCGCTGCCGGTGACCGGGTCCTCGTCGATGCCGACGTTCGGGAAGAAGCAGCGGGAGACGAAGTCGTGGCCCAGGTCCGGGTTCTCGGCGCGGGCGGTGGCGATGATCCCCCGCTCCGAGCAGGCGCCCAGGGCCTTGAGGTCGGGGCGCAGGGCATGGACGGTCTTCTCGTCGGCCAGTTCGACCAGCAGGTCACCGATGTTCGGACCGGTGTCGAAGGCGGTCAGCGGCTCGGCTCCCAGCGCCTCGGCGAGTCGCTCGGGAAGCGCGACCGGCGTCAGTGGGGCGGTCGGGAAGTCCAGGGTGATCGAACCGTCCTCGCCGGGCATGGCGACGAGGACACCGCTGCGGGTCGCGAACCGCACCGGGCCCCGGTGGGCGCCGGTGCCGTGCAGCACGTGGGCCGTGGCGAGCGTGGCGTGCCCGCACATGTTCACCTCGGTGGCGGGCGTGAACCACCGCAGCGCCCAGTCGGCCTCGCCGCCCGCGGGGAGCCGGTGGGCGAAGGCCGTCTCGGCGTGGTTGATCTCCAGGGCGATGTTCTGGAGCCGGTCGTCGTCCAGGAACGCGTCGTCCAGGAGCAGGACCCCTGCCGGGTTGCCGGCGAAGGGGCGGTCGGTGAAGGCGTCGACGATTCGGATGCGCATGCGCCGACGGTACGGCGCGCTCTCGCGGCCGGGACAAGGCCAATCGGAGGTCGCTGGACCGATTTCCCCCCTCTGGGTGTGATCTGGGTCACAGCCTGTCACAGGGTCCGCCCGCCCGGTGTCTTGAGGCCGAACCCCTTGAGACGGAGGAGACACCATGAGCACCGAAGTCCTCGTGATCGGCGGCGGATACGCGGGCGTCATGGCGGCCAACCGCCTGACCCTGCGCGCCGACGTGACGGTGACCCTGATCAACCCGCGCCCGGACTTCGTCGAGCGGATCCGGCTGCACCAGCTGGTCGGCGGCTCCCACGACGCGGTGGTCCCGTACCGCAAGGTCCTCGCCGAGCGGGTGCGCCTGGTCGTCGGCACCGTGACCGGGATCGACTCGGCCGGGCGCGGCGTGACGCTGACGACCGGGGACACGCTCGGCTACGACTACCTGGTCTACGCCGTGGGCAGCGGCAGCGCCGACCCGGACGTGCCCGGGGCGGCCGAGTTCGCCCACCCGATCGCCACGCTGGAGGACGCGCGGCGACTGCGGCCCGTCGTCGACGCCGTGCCCACGACGGCACCGGTGACGGTGGTGGGGGCCGGCCCGGCCGGTATCGAGACCGCCGCCGAACTGGCGGAGGAAGGGCGCGCGGTGACCCTGGTCTGCGGTGGCGTCCTCGGCCCGTACCTGCACCCGCGGGGCCGGCTCTCGGTCGCGCGGCGCCTGGCCCGGCTCGGGGTGACCGTCCTCGAAGGCCCGGGCGCCAGGGTGACGGCCGTGACCCGCGACGCCGTACGGCTCGACGACGGTCGCGAGCTGCCGAGCGAGGTGACCGTCTGGACCGCCGGATTCGGTGTGCCCGACCTTGCCGCGCGCAGCGGGCTGAGCACCGACGCCCTCGGGCGCCTGCGCACCGACGAGACCCTGACCAGCGTGGACGACGAGCGCATCGTCGCGGCCGGCGACTCGGCCGCGCCGTCGGACCTGCCGTACCGGATGGGCTGCCAGTCCGCGGTACAGCTGGGCCCGCAGGCCGCGCAGACCGTGCTCAGCCGGATCGCGGGCGAGCGGCCCGCGACCGTCGACGTGGGGTTCGCCGGTCAGTGCATCAGCCTGGGCCGACGCGTCGGGATCTTCCAGTTCGCGCGCAAGGACGACACCGCCATCAGCCTCTACCTCGGCGGCTTCCTGGGTGCCAGGCTCAAGGAGATCGTCTGCCGGAGCACCGTCTGGCAGCTCGGCTACGAGGCGCGCAAGCCCGGTGTGCGCACCTGGTGGGCCAAGGACGCCAAGCGCCGGGAGAAGCTGACCGCGGAGAAACTGACCGAGGCGCCGGTCACCGCCGAACAGGCGGCCTAGGCCGCGCGCTGCGACGGGGGAGGGACCCACACATGAGCGAGCGCACCACCGACCCGGCGACCGAGACGTTCGTCGCCCACCGCAACCTGCTGTTCACGGTCGCCTACGAGATGCTCGGGTCGGCGGCCGACGCCGAGGACGTCCTCCAGGAGACCTGGCTGCGGTGGATCAAGGTCGACCTCGGGCAGGTCCAGGACCGGCGCGCCTACCTGGTCCGCATCACAACCCGGCAGGCCCTCAACCGGCTGCGCACCATGACCCGCCGCAAGGAGGCGTACGTAGGACCCTGGCTGCCCGAGCCGCTGCTCACCGCACCGGACGTGGCCGAGGACGTGGAGCTGTCCGAGAGCCTGTCGATGGCGCTGATGTGCGTCCTGGAGACCCTGTCGCCGACCGAGCGTGCCGTGTTCGTACTGCGGGAGGTCTTCGACGTCGACTACGACGAGATCGCGGCCGCCGTGGAGAAGAGCTCCGACGCGGTGCGCCAGATCGCCCACCGCGCCCGCCGGCACGTTGACGCCCGGCGGCCCCGCAGGACGGCGTCGGTCGGTGAGGCGCGGGCGGCCGTGGCGTCCTTCCGGCGGGCGCTGGAGACCGGGGACCTCCAGGGGCTGCTCGACGTGCTCGCCCCCGATGTCGTGCTGGTCAGCGACGGCGGCGGCGTCAAGCAGGCCGCGCTGCGTCCGATCGTCAGCGCCGACAAGGTGGCCCGCTTCATCGCGGGTGGAATCGCCAAGTACACCGTCACCCTCACCGGCGAGGCCACCGAGGTCAACGGCAGCCCGGCGCTCGTCCTGCGGGTGAACGGCGAGATCGACGGTGTCCTCGCGGTCCGTGTCGAGGACGGCCGTATCAGCGGCCTGTACTACGTCCGCAATCCGCAGAAGCTGACCCGCGTCGCGTCGGAGACCCCGCTGACGCTTCGGTCGGCGCCGACAGCGGAGTGAGACTCCGCCCATTGCGCTCCTGGCGGCGAGCATCCATCATCAGGATTCCTGTTATTTTAATCTTGCAGCGATGGGTGCTCAGTTATGCCGTTCAGCCCCGGAATCAAGGCCAGGGGGATCCAGCTCCTGCTCGGCCGCATGATGTCCCGTGTACACAAGGACCTGCGCTTCACCGACATCCCGGCGCGCACCGAGACCCTCCGCGTGGAGACCGGTGCCGGACCGGTGACCTGCACCGTCTACCGCCCGCCGGCCACCCCCGCCACCCCCGCCCCCGTGTACGTCAACTTCCACGGCGGCGGGTTCGTGGTCGCCCGCCCCGAGCAGGACGACCACATCTGCCGCTACATCGCCGCCACGGCAGGCTGCGTCGTCATCAACGTCGACTACGCGGTCGCGCCGCAGCGGCCGTACCCCGCACCGGTCACCCAGGCCTACGACGTCACCGCCTGGGTCGCCGAGAACGGCGCCGCGAACGGCTGGGACGGTTCACGGCTCGCCGTGGGCGGACACAGCGCCGGGGCCAACCTGACCGCCGCGGTGTGCCGCCTGGCCAGGGAGCGCGGCGCCTTCTCGCCCCGGCTCCAGATCATCGACTCGGCACCGCTGGACCAGGTCGCCGACCCGGCCACCAAGCGGTCCCTCGTGGCCAAGCCGCTGCTCACCCCGCAGCTCATGAGGATCTTCACCGCCGCTTATGTCCCCGACCTCGCCGACCTCGCCCACCCCCTCGTCTCGCCTGCCCTCGCCGACGATCTCGCCGGGCTCCCTCCCGCCCTGGTCGTCACCGCGGAGAACGACCGCCTGCGCGACGAGGGGGACGCATACGCCAAGGCCCTGGAGGCCGCCGGGGTCCCGGTCACCCACCGCGTCTTCGAGGGGGTCGACCATTACTTCACCCACACCGGCCCGGTGGCGGCCGGAAAGGAAGCCATCGACCTGATGGCCGGCACGCTGCGCGACGCCCTGAGGTGACGTTCCGCCCCGACGAAGTCAGTCCCTCGGCAGGGAGCGCGCAAGCTCGCGGGTGTGTCGTGCCTGGGCGGCGGACGGACGCCGCGCCGCCCACAGGCTAGTGAATCTGGAGCGTTGTTCCTCCTGTGAGTGAGCGGACCAGCCGCAGGAGGTCACGGCGTTCGGCCGCCGGGAGACGCGCCGTCGAGCGAGGACGAAGAGGTCGATGGTGTGGAAGCCCAGTGCGGGCGCCAGCCGCCGGAGCGCACCGCACGGACCTCGCCTTCGCCCAGCCCGGCACGGTCGGCCAGGTCCTGCCGGCCGAGGCCTCCGTGGTTCAGCCCGCAGGCTGGTCACGCCGACCCGGCCATGCCCGGCCTCTCGACCTGTTGCGACAACTCGGTCGACGCAAGCCCCCCGGGCTCGTAGCCTCTCGCTGTGATCGACACGACCGAGGCCGACGGCGCTTTCCAGAACCGGTGTGAGCACGCGGCGCGCACTCTCGCGCCGTGCGTCGGCCATGTCATCCACCGCATCGCGTTCGACGCCTTCCCCGAGGCCGGCTCACTGGAGATCACTCTCCGCGCGGGACCGCACAAGCCCGACATCGTGGTCTCGCTCGCCGGCGTGCGCTACGTCTCGGTCGCGAAGGACTCCGGCCTCGAGGGCTTCGTCGACGAGATCTCCCTGGTCCACCTGCCGCGGACACCGCGCCCCTGGCCCGCCGAAACCGCCGACATGGTCGGTCGCTTCGGCGGATTGCCCGAGCTCGCATGGCTGAGGATCGTCGGTCCCGTCGAGGTGGACGTCGTCGCGTCGATCGTCACCGTCTACTCGGCCATGAGCGACGACGAGGCCGCCGCGGACCGGACCGCCTGAGGGGTCGGGCGAACCGGGCCGGATCGGTGGAGACCGGGCACGGACCGTTGTGGTGCGTCACGCCCGACCTGCGCATTCTGCGGGGTACCACTTCCAACGTCCAGGCCGGTCAGTTCAGCAGGGCAGCCGTGAACGTCTCGCGGTGGTCCACCAGCCACTTCTGCATGCGGTCCCAGCGTTCCCATCCATCACGCTCGGCCAACGCCCGGAGATAGACGGGGTCTCCGTCGGCCACGCGACGGGTGACGAAGGCCCGGCAGACCTCCGTGGCCTGCTCGATGACACCGGGCAACTCGGCGCGGTCCCCCGCCGAGAGGCCGTAGCCGTCCGCAAGAATCCGCAGCCGTGCGGCCGCATCCAGCCCGGAGGGATAGAGCGCGGCCGCGGACCCGGGATCGAGCATGGGCACCCAATAGCGGGCGGTCATGGCGATGTCCCAGAGGGCACGGCCCGGGGCGGCCAAGTCGAAATCGATCAGGGCCGCGGCACGACCGTCGCAGAAGACGACGTTCTCCGGGCACACATCGTTGTGGCACAACATGGTTCCCCCCTCCGGGTCGGCAAGGTCGCGAGGCCACTCGGCACGGGTGTCGACCGCGACGGCCGCGCTGGTCTCATGCAGACGCCGCAGCAGGCTCCCCACCGATTCGAGGGCAGAACTCGTCATCGCCCAGTCCGGGAACGGCGGCAGAGCCACGTCGCCGGGGATGAAGGCCAGCTGCTCACGGCCGTCCGCGGTGAGACCGACAGGGGCCGGCGCCGCGTCGAAGCCGTGCTCCTTCAGCGCGAGGAGATAGGCGTGCAGGGCACGCGCGTTGCGCGGTGCCGGTCGCTCCACCAACTCCCCCCGGCGGAAGACCGCCCCCGCGTTCGCCATGCCGCCGACCAGCGCCTCGCCTTCAGCCGTCATGAGGATCACGCTATCGCCGGATCGATTCCGCGGGCCGGGTCCTCCGCTTTCAAGCACACGACGGAACGCGCGACGCGGAAGCCCACGATCCACGTCGTGGCCAGCGAGAACGGGGAGCACGTCACTCCGTCCGCGTCGACATGGAAAGTCGGATGGCCCACTCGATGTCTTCGGCCTCGGCACGGAAGTGGTACACGGGCGTGAGGCCGGCGCGCCGGGAGAGGGCGTTGCAGAACCGCGCCGCGTCCCACCAGGAGACGCCTTGTCCTGTCTCAGCGAAGTTAGTCGTCTGCGTGGCGCTGACCTGCGTGGACTGGATTGGGTGAGACGCGTGGACTCGGTTCGTTGAGACAGACTGCATCTGTCCGTCTCATGTGACCTCAGTTGATCGGGTTCGCCTGAGACGACGTCGATGGAGTGTCGCCGTGCCGCATCCGCCGACGCCGCTGGTTAATTCCCAGGTCAGCAGCTTGCTTCGACTGACAGGATCGGCGCCATGTCGATGGATGCGTTGGTGGTCCGAGCCCGTGGGCTCTGGGAAGACCTGGCCCAGGTGCCGGTGTCGTTCGCCCCGCAGGGCGGTGTGAACGTGGTGGTCTCCCCTCGGTCAGGGCTGTGCCCGGTGGGCTGGGTCGGAGTGGTAGCTCTGGGCGGATCAGCGATTGTGACCGCGCCGAGTGACAGTGCCGCCGTGATCGTTCGTGGCGCATTCGGGAGACTGCCGGTTGAGGCCGTCGTGGATAGCGCTTTGGTCCGGAAGGCCCTTCCGGTGGCTCGGGTGCTCGGGCCAGCGGCGCTGTCATATGTGTCCCCAGGCAGTTTCCGGCCGGTGGAAGCTGGCGCGTTGCCGGTGGAGCAACTGTCAGCGGCTCACCCGGATTTGCGGATACTGGAGCAGGTGGCTGGTCATGAGGACGCTGGTGAGGCTGCTCTGGACGAGATCACGTCGCCCGCGTTCGTGGTTCGCGAGCATGGCCAGGTTGTTGCTGCTGCGGGATATCTGGCCTGGCCGAGGCGGACGGCCCATATCAGCGTACTGACGGCGCCAGAAGCGCGAGGGCGAGGTCTGGCACGAGTGACGGGCTCAGCTGCGGTCGCTCACGCCTTTGCCGCCGGGCTGCTGCCGCAGTGGCGCGCGCGTCCTCCCGCCTCCCGGCGTGTTGCGGCCGCATTGGGCTTCGAGGAACTGGGCTCGCAACTCAGCATCGAGATCGCTTGAGAGGGGCGGTGCCGTGGGGCTCGGTGGGGATCAGTAACGGTAGTAGGGGTGGAACGGGCTCCACCGTGTTTCGGCGTCGGTTTCATTCGGCTGGCGTGGTGGCGGGATGGTTTCGCGGGGGAAGAACGCGTCGTAGATCGTCGGACTTCGGTGGAAGGCGACGAACTTGTGGATGGAGAAATGCTGCTCAACCCACTGGATCAGAGGGTCCGTGCGCTCCTTGGGGACGTAGCCGAGAAGGATGTTGCGGGCGGTGATCTGCTCGACGAGCCAGGCGACGTGGCCGGTGGCGACAGCGCGGCGTTCCCACTCCCGGCCGGCGAGAAGTCCGGCGAGCGTCACGACTTGAGGGTGGAAGACCATCGTGAGCGTCAGGTCGGGAGAGGGGAGGTTCCCGGTGCCGTCGGTGAGGATGTGGCGTGCAGTGTCGAGCAGATCGAACGGGTCAGCGGACTGCTGCAGCCAGGCGAAGTACATCTTTCGCGCATCCGGATAGGCGTTGCGAACCCAGCGGCGGCCGTGGCGGGCCACCAGATTTCGGTGGTGTCTCTGAGCTCGTAGCGTGTCAGGGAGCCTGCTGACGTCGACTTGCTCGTCGGCGTTGGCGATGCCGTTACCGATCCAGAGGCGGTGGCGGAGACAGACGTTGCGGTCATGAGTGGTCCAGCAGGTCACGGTCATGGTGATGCCTGCGGCGTGGGTGCAACGGCGGCAGGCGGGGCGCTGGATGGCGGTGTGCAGGGTTGAGCGCGGACGGCCGATGGTGCCGGGCATGTCGGTGGCGTTGGCGTCGAGGAATTCAGGCAGGGCCAATTCCAGGGCGCGTTGGCGGACTCCGGCCGCGACGGCGAGAGGCTCAAGGAGCGCGCTGGCCGGAGTCTTCCTGGTGCGGCGGATCGCCAAGAGGGGCAGCAACTGGTCGGCGGGAAGGTGGTTGGCTGCGGCGAGCCTGTGGAGGAAGGAGTCCAGGGTCTCGTTGTGAAAGGGGGGAACGGTGCGCGGAAGCGGCTGTCGCGGCGGCACTAATCGTCGCGTTCCCGCAGACGGCGGAGGTCGGGGAGGGCTCTGAGGCGTTCACGGTGGGCCGCTGCGCGGCAAAGACGGGAACACCACACCGGCTGGCACCGACTTCCGCGTGAGGAGCCTGTCTTCTGCTGCAGATCCTGCCCGCAGTGTCCGCACTGCCCCCTGGCCCACCGGGCTTCATAGGAGGCTTGCCTGCAAGGTTCGGAACACCAGCGAAAAGGGCGGTTGCGTTCGACGACGGTGCCGCAGCGGGCGCAGGGTGCTCTATGGACGGTGTGCCGGCGGGCGCCTTGGGGCGAGAGCGGGACGCGCTTGCGGCGGGCGATCACGCGGCAGCGGTCGGAACACCATCGTGCGGGTCGGCCCTTGACCCTCCGGGAGCGTAGGGGCTGGAAGCAGTTGCCGCATCGCGTGTCGATCAGCGCTTGTTGCAGATCAGCAAGGGGACGTCCCGTGACCGCGGCCACCTTCTCGACGAGGGGCGGGCCGACGGAGCCCACCGCGCAGAGGTGGGAGCGCAGATCAGCGGGCGGGAGATGGTTGGCGTGCGCCAGGCGCCGGATATAGGAGTCGACGGTGTCGTCGTCGGCCGGGCGAACGTAGATCGGCAGGCGGGGAGGAGGGATATCGATCATCGCTGCCTGGTGGGCTTTCGAACGGGACGAACGGATTCCGCAGCGTGATCCAGGGGGATGGCGTCGAGGCCTTCCTTGGTGACGCGCTCGGTGCCGTTGAGGATCGCGTCGATCGCGGCGCCCCGGATGGCGTGGGACAGGGCTCCGATCATCCCGTCGGTGCGGTTGTGCAGGTAGCGGTCCAGTTTGACCAGGCTGCGCGGTGGATGGTCGTGCAGGATCAGCGTCTCTTCCATGGTCGCGATCAGCCCTTTCCATTCGTCGCCGTAGGGGAACGGGCCGGTGGGGACGAGGGTGAAACGGCCCGCGATCTGAGCGCCTCGCGTCCCGACCAGCAGTTCACTGGTCTCCAAGCCGATCCCCGCATAGACGAAGGTGGCGGGGATCCGCTCGGAGAAGTACTTCAAGGTGTCGGAGACCTCGGCGCCGGCCTGGGTCCTCTGCGAGATGTTGTGGATCTCGTCGACGACCACAAGGCCGGTGCGGGTGTCGGTGCAGACACCCACCACGGCCTCGATGATGTCGGTCATGTTCGACCGGGGACGGACCGGAAGTCCTAGGAACCGGGCGAACTCCGCCGAGACCATGCGGGCAGTCGCGGCAGGCGGAACCGTGATGTAGAGAACCGGAATTCGGTCGCCGACCGTCGGGTGACGGGCCCGGTCGAGAAGTTCGTGAGCGCGACCGAGTTGAGCGATGGCGCTGGTCTTGCCTGTGCCTGGAAGGCCCGAGACCATTAGCCCGCGGCGGGCGCTGATCGCGTGCCGGTTCAGCAGGACCAGGCGACGGCCGCAGATCCGCGTCTTCTCGACGAATGACGTGGAGACCGTGAGCATCCGGGCGTGATGGTCGAGGCGGTCCTCGTCGTAAAGGTCCCGCTCGGTTGGTGACAGATGCCGCAGTTCATCCGCGGACAGCCGGGCCGGGGGCGGAGGCGGGCCGTCGATGAACTTCCGCCAGCCGGCCAGAGTGGTCAGCTGCCGGTTCGCCTCGGCGTCGGCCTCCTGCACTGTCGTGGGCCCGGCCGCTGGGCAGGAAAGGGTCATGGTCGCCTCCAAGGGTTGGCGAGCGGGTCGAACAGGCCCAGCGGGATGACATCGGCGAGCTCGGTGTCCGACTCGTCGTTGTGTTCGGGCTCGGTGACGGGCGGATCGAGGACCGGCCGGTCGGTCGTGGTGGCCCGGGTGCGAGCGGCGACGCGGCGGTCGCGCTTCGAGCGCTTGGTCCGACGGTCCTGTTCCGCAGCGGGACCGTCGTGGGCCCGCCGCAGCAGGGCCGCGGCCGCATCGGCGATCTCTTCCTCGGTGCCGCCGGGGACCTGGGCGCGAGCGTGGTCCCAGGCGAGCTCGCCGAAGGGGACTCCGACGCGGCGCAGATGCTTCCAGAACACGGTGATCCACCGATCGGCGCGGGAGTCGCGTACCCAGATCCGGGAGATGTCGTAGGGGTCGTAGTGGACCTCCCACAGACCCTTCTTCGTCGTCACCCCGGAGCGCTGGCGGCGCAGCGGGTTCAACTCGGGGCTGTCATAGGTGCGGTGCTTGATGCGGATCCCGTAGGCGTTGATCGCCTGCCAGCGCTCCGGCAGCAACTCGACGTAGTCCTCCCCGCTGAGCGGCACGGGCACGTATCCGCAGGACTCGAGCAGCGTGGCGTACTTCTCGTTCGGCGAGAACGCCCGTGCCGGTGAGTCCGGGTCGCGCAGAGAGTCGTGGGGCCTGGCCTGCCAGACGGCGATGATCCATTCGTCGAGGAGGTTCTGAAGTTCGGGCAGCGACCACAGCGGTCCTTCTTCCAGGCCACGGCCGCGGCGGTCTGTCGTCGAGCCGGTGTATCCCGCGACGAACTGGGCGAACAGCGTGGCAACAGAGCCCAGGGACTTCTCGATCGTGCCCTTGTCGGTCGGCGTCGCCTTGTGCGCCGGCTGCAGGTTGATGCCCAAATAGCGGCAGGACGCGCGGAAGGCGTGCGAGATGAAGACGCTGCCGTGGTCGCAGACGATCGTCTCCGGCACGATCACCGGGCGGGCGGCCGCGTGTTCCAGGCGCTTGTCGATGCTCAGCAGCCGCCGGTGCGGCAACGCTGACCGGGACATCCGCAAGGCTTCCGCCCAGCCAGGACGCATCGGCTCAGGGGTAACACTGCGAGCCAGCAGCGCGGAGGCGTCCGCGGCCTTCGTGGAGGGACGCAGCACCGCTGCGGTGATCGACCTGGTGGCGATGTCGACCATGGCCGTCAACTCGACCTTCTCGGCGACGCCGTCATCCAGCCGCACCAGCACGTCCATCGGCGTGGAATCGATCTGCATCAGCTCGCCGGGCGCGCTGGCCGGCACTTCGCCGAACGGCCCGGACGGCCGTGCTCCGACGGAGCGGCGGGTGCGGGCCGACCCGTTGGCGTGGGTGCCGACGGCGAGCCTGTCGAACAGCCGGTAGAGCGTGGCCCGTGACGGCAGCTCAACCTCGGCGGTCTCCTCCCGATCGGAAAGGATCTGCTGGGTCCGCCAGATGATGAAACCGATGGTCCTCGATGACGCGTCGGCGGTCTCCGTGATTGCCTGTCGCATTGCGTCCACCACGGCCGACTCGACCTGGCCGAAGGCCTGCATCCGCTTGGCCGACCGGCCGTCCGCTAGCCCGACCAGCCCATCCCGCTGGTAGCGCTGGCGCCGCTGTTTGATGCCGCTGGCTGACACCTGGTGCCCAGCCGCAGTCAGCTCGGCCGCCTTGGCCCGCTCGCGCTGGGCCAGCGAATGCCGTTTCGGATCGAACCCTGGCCGCGGCCTGGTCCCTTCCGGAGCATCGGGCGGCAGACCGTGCAAGACCTCCAGGATGTGCCTCTCCCACCAGCAGGCCTGTTCAGCGGCGGCCTCTGGGAACTCCGCGATCCGGGACGTCGGCGGCACCCGCCTCTTCCCGGTCACCGGTCAACTCCGTCGGTCAAGTGCACGATCGTGTGCGGTCCCAGCAACTCGGCCGCCATGTCCTCGGCGCTCAGCTCCTGAAGCCAGAGGAGGTGGAACAGCACGGGCAGCGTCGCCAGCCGGTCCCCGGCGGCTTCTGCCCCCACCATGAGAGGTCCCGGGGCTGCGAAGACCTCCCGGAGCCGGGCAGCCGCCGGGGGGTGCAGACACCGTGGATGCCGGTAGCGCGACAGCCACCGGACATTCGCGAGCAGCACCGCGTCCGGCACCCCCAGCCGCTCGAACCTCCACCCGGCCTGGGCGCAGAGCAGACGCGTCACCTCGAACGCCTCGGCGTCCTTCGGCTCGATCCGATCGTCCGCACGAACATCGACGACCACCGCCGAGCCGTCCGCGCGGCGCACGAAGTAATCCGGGGCGTGCCGACGCTCCCGCTCACCGTCATGCCAGTGCAGCCAGAACGGCTGCGAGCCGATCCCCACCACGCTCGGATCGAAGTCCATCAGCAGCAGCCGGTCCCGCTCCAACCACGACTCAAAGCCGACGTGCCGTCCGGTCGTCGCCGACCAGTACCAGCCCGGGAAGTGACGCTCACCGCGCGACCAGCGAAACGTACGCACGGGATCGACATCCTCGAACCGGCCCGTCACACAGTCCCGTAGCGGACGCCGACGACGCTCGTGCACCGCGTCGACGTACGACAACTCGATACACCGCCCTGCCTGATCCACCCCAGCCGGTACAGCCATCCAGCACCCCCAACGCGCTCAACCGCGCGACTAGGTTCGCTGAGACAGAAGCCCGAACGACTCGGTTCGTTGAGAAAACGACTCGATTGAGTGAGACAGGACAACGCCTTCCCGCAAGAAGGGTCTTGCCATGCGATCGGTTCCGATATATCGTTGAAGCATCGCGACAGATCAACGATGGATGGAGTGATTGAGATGCGTTCCCACGGATTCGAGCGTGGACATGGTGGAGCCGGTCGTCGGGGCCGTGGTGGTCCCGAGAGCTTGCGGGGTGCCTTCGGGCCCTTCGGGCCGGGCGGCCCCGGTGGCCCCGGCTTCGGAGGGCCGGGCTTCGGCCCCGGGCCCTGGGGGCCGAGGGGTCGGGGCGGACCCAGGGGGAGGGCGCGGCGCGGTGACGTGCGCGCCTCGATCCTGGCCCTGCTCAAGGACCGGCCCATGCACGGTTACGAGATGATCCAGGAGATCGCCGAGCGCAGTGGCGGGGCGTGGAAGCCCAGCCCCGGTTCGGTGTACCCCACCCTCCAGTTGCTGGAGGACGAGGGGCTGATTGCCAGTGAGACCGAGGGCGGCAAGAAGCTGTTCTCGCTCACCGAGGCCGGCCGTACCGCGGCCGGCGAGGGCCCCGACGCGCCCTGGGAGGAAGCCTCCCGCGGCATCGACTTCGAGGCGCTCGGCGAGATCCGGCAGGCCGGCTTCGGTCTGATGGAGGCCTTCGGCCAGGTCTGGAAGACCGGCAGCAAGGAACAGCGAGACAAGGCGGTGGCCGTCATCAACGAGGCCCGCAAGAAGCTGTACCTCATCCTCGCCGACGAGGACTGATCACAGGCGTACGGCGGCGACAGGCGCCCCGGGAGGAGACTCCCGGGGCGCCTTCCTGCGCGCCGCCGTCAGGACACCAGCCCGGCCAGCTTGCGCAGCGACTCGTTCAGCGCGGCGGTCCCCGAGTCCTTCAGCTTGCCCGCCATCAGGGAGACGGCGGCGCCCGTGAACTCGCCGTCGATGCGGACCGTCGTGGCGTCCCCGTCGGGAGTCAGGGTGTAACGCGTGGCCACACTCACCGCCATCGGGCCCTTGCCCCGGATGGCGAACAGCCGGGCCGGCTCCACCTGGTCGATGGTCCACTCGACCTCGGCCGGGAAGCCCATCAGCTTCATGTTCTCCTGGAAGGTCCCGCCCGGTTCCAGGACCGTCGGGCCGCCGTTGGGGAAACTGGTGTGGGTCGCGTTCCACTCCCCGTACGCGGACCAGTCGGTGAGCTGGGCCCAGACCTTCTCCGCGGGTGCCGGGATGCGTGCCTCCGCGCTGATTTCCGCCATGCGGCCACCTCTTCGTGTCGGGCTGTGGTGTCGCGGAAAGTAGCCGCCGGGGGCGCAACATTCAATACTGATGAACCGTCAGAAAGCGGGGATGTGGGGAGGTGTGCTCACCCCACCTGACGTGTGCTCACCCCACCTGCCGTATCACCGCCGCGTCGAACAGGTCCCGCGCGCGCGGGTACGCGCTCTCGTCGTGACAGTGCCAGGCCTCCCAGAACAGGTCGGCGAGCAGCGCGTCCTCCGGGGCGTACACCCGGTACACGTACTGTCTGCCGTCCACGGCCGGCAATGCCACCAGCCAACTCCTGCTCTCCACTCCTGTGTGGGACGAACGGCGTCGTACGGCGGTTGCGCGAGGGGCGCACGGCAAGGCGGCGCACGCCCACCGGGGCGGAACGGCGTGATCTCATCCGTAAGGAGGAGATCCCGGCCCCGGCGTCCGCTCTCCGTGGGACGCGAAGATGCTTCCCCTCGGGGATGCCCGGATTCGGTGGGACTGATGGGATGGGGGATGTGCACCCCCGTATCCCCCGGCAGTCGGCCCGCGAGCAGAGCGGCCCGCCGCCGGTCCGCCCGGACGGCGATGTCAGGCTCAGCGCGGAACTGGCAGCGGTGGTGTCCGGTGCCCGCAGGCGCGCGCTGAGGGACGGGGACCGGCAGATCGACACGGCCCATCTGCTGCACTCGCTGCTGGACGCCGACGCCGAGGCGTACGCCGTCCTCGACGCGGAACCCCAGCTGCCGCGGCTCCTCGGATATCTCGTGCAGCGCAGCATCGGCTACGGACTGCGCTGGCAGGGCACCGTCGAGGACTCCGGCGCGGTCCCCGTGGTGCCGGTGGCCGAGGGTTTCTCACCGCTCGCCGCGGGCGCGATGGAGTACGCCTGCGCCCGGGCCGAGCACCGCGCCGATGGGCCCGCCCGCGGGATCGACCTGCTCGCGGCGATTCTGGTGGACCCCGAGTCGCGGGCCGTCGAGGTGCTGACCCGTGCGGGAATCGACGCCCTGGCCGTGTCGGCGCGGATCGACGACCGTCTGCGCGGGGGGCTGTGGGGCGGCCCCCCGCGGTCCAGCCGATGAGACAGGAGTCAACGGGGGTGACGCTCATGTCGTGCCCTGTCATCATGGGCCGGTGCATACGTCTGAGAGCAGCAGGGCCGGTGGCGGCAAGGGAGTCGGTCCCGGTGACGGCAAGGGCGTCGGACTCGGTCTCGCGCTGGTGTCCGCGCTCGCCTTCGGCGGATCCGGGGTCGCGGCCAAGCCGTTGATCGAGGCGGGCCTCGATCCGCTCCACGTGGTGTGGCTGCGGGTGGCCGGCGCCGCCCTGGTGATGCTGCCGCTCGCCGTCCGCCACCGCGCGCTGCTGCGCAGCCGTCCCGCCCTGCTCGCCGGTTTCGGGCTGCTCGGCGTGGCGGGCGTCCAGGCCTTCTACTTCGCCTCGATCTCCCGCATCCCGGTCGGTGTCGCCCTGCTCGTCGAGTACCTCGCCCCGGCCCTGGTGCTCGGCTGGGTGCGGTTCGTGCAGCGAAGGCCGGTCACCCGCGCCGCCGCGCTCGGCGTGGTCCTCGCGGTGGGCGGGCTCGCCTGTGTCGTCGAGGTCTGGTCGGGCCTGAGCTTCGACGCCCTCGGACTGCTCCTCGCCCTCGGCGCCGCCTGCTGCCAGGTCGGCTACTTCGTCCTGTCCGACCAGGGCAGCGAATCCGGGGACCAGGCTCCCGACCCGCTCGGAGTGATCGCCTACGGCCTGCTCGTCGGCACCGTCGTCCTGACCGCCGTGGCCCGCCCCTGGACCATGGACTTCTCCGTCCTCGCACAGCGCGCCGACATGAACGGCACCCCGGTCGCGGCCGGGCTGCTGCTCGGCTGGATCGTGCTGATCGCCACCGTCCTCGCCTATGTCACCGGCGTGGTCTCGGTACGCAGGCTGTCACCGGCCATAGCCGGGGTCGTGGCCTGCCTCGAAGCGGTCGTCGCGACCGTCCTCGCCTGGGTGCTGCTCGGCGAGCACCTCTCGGCCCCGCAGATCGTGGGCGGCGCGGTCGTCCTGCTGGGCGCCTTCATCGCACAGTCCTCGACCCCGGCCAAGGGGTCCGCGGAGCCGGTCGCCGCCGGCGGCGCCGAAAGTCGGTTGTCCGCCCGGGAGAACGCCGCCTAGGCTCCCGCATCATGCATACGCGCACGCTGATCGTCTCTCCTCCGGCCGCCTGAGGCGGGCCCTCCGGAGACCATGCCCGGCCTGTCGCCGGGCCGGACGGTGCTGCCCGCAGACGAAGTCCGCGGACCCCGCCCACGAGCGGGCGTCCTCTTCCGAACTTCCGCGCCTCGGCGCGACTGCGGAGAGAACACGTGTCGCATGCTTCCTCAGGCCTGCCCGTCGGGCGAGGCCTCCTCTATCTGATCGTCGCCGGCACCACCTGGGGCACCGCGGGAGCGGTCGCCTCCCTGGTGTACCGGGCCAGTGACCTGGGCCCGGTGGCCCTGTCCTTCTGGCGCTGCGCGGCCGGGCTGATGGTCCTGCTCGCGGTCCGTCTCGTACGGCCACGCGCGCGTACGGCCGTCCCGGAACCGCTCGGTCGCAGGGCCCTGCGGGTCGGCGCGTCCGGCATCGCGCTCGCGGTGTTCCAGACCGCCTACTTCGCCGCCGTACGGTCCACCGGGCTCGCCGTGGCCACGGTCGTCACCCTCGGCGCTGGGCCCGTCCTCGTCGCGCTCGGGGCCCGCCTCGTCCTCGGGGAGCGGCTCGGGCGCGGCGGAACCGTCGCCGTCACCGGAGCACTCGCCGGACTCGGTGTGCTGACGCTGGGCGGTGCGGACGCGTCGGTGCGCCCCCTGGGTGTGCTGCTCGGGCTGCTCTCGGCGGCGGGCTGCTGTGTGATGACCCTGATCACGCGTGCCGCCGGGGCGGAGTCCTCCGGAACGTCCGTGGCGGTGTTCGCGGTCACCAGCCTGTGTCTGCTGCCCCTCGCACTGGCCGAGGGACTGCTCCCGCACACGGCCCGACCCGCCCTGCTCCTGGGTCTGTTGGCCTACCTGGCGACCGTCCCGACGGCTCTGGCCTACGGCCTCTACTTCGCGGCCGCAGCGGTCGTCCGCTCCACCACCGTCTCCGTGATCATGCTGCTCGAACCGGTGAGCGCGGCGGGGCTGGCCGTTGTGCTGTTCGGGGAGCGCCTCACCCCGGCCGTCCTCCTCGGCACCCTGCTGATGCTGGGCGCGGTCGCGGGGCTCGCGGTGACGGAGACGCGTGTGCCCGCCTGACGGGCGCAGGGGCCCTTCTCCGAGAAGGGCCCCTGAGGTCACGCGCCTTGCCGCCGCAACAGATGCTGGCGTGCCGCCGCGTCGCCGGGACCGCCCCGGTCCGCCAGCCCGTCCGCGATCCGGTCCCGCACCTCCGCGGTCCGCTTCCCGGCGTACTTGAACTTCGCCCGCACACCGGTCACTTCGAGCCGCAGTCCGCGAATCCCCGACAGCATCCGCCCGTACGGCACCTCACCCACCGCCACCCGCGCGGAGCCGCCCTCCGGCTGGAAGTGGCCGACCTGCTGGTTCAGGAGCGCGGCTTTGTCGGCCGGGTCGTCCACCACGTGGGCCCGGCACCGCAGTTGGACCGCCGCGTAGAAGCTCGTGGGCGTGCCGTGCTCGGACGGGCCGTCCGGGTCGGCCTGCCACGGGCCCGGGACGTACGCGTAGTCGTCGACCACGCTCAGCAGGCAGTCCGGACTCGCCTCCAGCGCACCCCACAGCGGGTTGGGCCGCGCGAGGTGGGTCAGCGCCTCGGCCCGCGCGGGGTCGTAGACGAAGTGCAGCGGCTGCACGAACGGCGGCTCGCCCGCGGGGCCGTTGACGGCGAGCTGCCCGAAGTCGTGGACGGCGAGCCACTGCTGCCATTCGGCGTCGTCACGGGCCGCGTCCCAGGGGTGGATCAGCATCACAGCACCGCGAGGTAGTCCGGGACCTCGGTGCCGGGGTCCAGGTGCCCGTCGGCGACCGGGGTGCCGTAGCCCTTGCGCAGCGGGACCACGCCGGCCCAGTGGGGGAGGGCGAGGTCCTCGGGCTCGTCGTTGACACCGCCGGTGCGGAGCTTCGCCGAGACCTCGTCGAGGTCGAGGCGGATGACGGCGGTGGCCGCCAGTTCCTTCTTGTTGGCGGGGCGGGAGTCGAGGGCCCGCCCGGGGACCACGTGGTCGACCAGCGCGTCGAGGGCGAGGCGCTTCTCCTCGGGGTCCGTGACGTCGTACGCGAGTCCGTGCACCACCACGGACCGGTAGTTGATCGAGTGGTGGAAGGCCGAGCGGGCCAGGATCAGCGCGTCGACATGGGTGACCGTCAGGCACACCGGCAGCCCGGGGTCCGCCTGGCCGGTCATCCGCAGCGGGCGCGAACCGGTCGAGCCGTGGACGTAGAGCCGCTCGCCCACCCGGCCGTACAGCGTGGGCAGCACCACGGGGGCGCCGTCCCGGACGAAGCCGAGGTGGCAGACGTAGCCCTCGTCGAGTATCGAGTGCACCAGTTCCCTGTCGTACGAGGCCCGGTCGGGGGAGCGCGTCGGGACGGTGCGGTCGGTCGGCGCGTACGCGGTCGGCTCCGGCGTGGTCGCGGTGGTCCCCTGCATTGCGGTCTCCATTGCACTAGTGCATAATCTGCTTTGTGCTAGGAGAATATCGGATCGAAGGGCGGCGCGCAGCAGAGATTGCGGCGAGCGTCGAGGGCGCGGTGGGTGCCGGGGAGCTGGAGCCCGGTCAATTGCTGCCACCCATGCGGGAGTTGGCGAACGAGCTGGGCGTGAATCCCAATACGGTCGCGGCGGCGTACCGCACCCTGCGCGAGCGCGGGGTCATCGAGACCGCCGGCCGCAGGGGCAGCCGGGTCCGGCCGAAGCCGGCGACCACGGCCCGCGAGGACATCCGGGTGGAGGTACCGGAGGGCGTGCGGAACGTGGCGAACGGCAACCCGGACCCCGCGCTGCTGCCTCCGCTGGCGCCCGCCTTCGCGACGGCCGCCGCACAGGGCGACCGGGAACCGGTCCTGTACGGAGAGGCCACCGTGGACCCCGAGCTGGCACGTCTGGCGCGCGGGGCGCTCGATGCGGACGGCGTCCCGGACGGCCCGCTCGCCGTCGCCTCCGGATCCCTCGACGTGATCGAGCGTGTGCTGGCCGCCCACCTCAAGCCGGGCGACACGGTCGCCGTGGAGGATCCCGGCTGGGGCAGCCTCCTCGACCTGGTCCCGGCACTGGGCCTGCGGATCGCCCCGGTGGGCGTGGACGACGAGGGACCGCGCCCCGAGGACGTCCGCCGGGCCCTGGAGTCGGGCGCCCGAGCCCTGATCGTCACCGACCGGGCCCAGAACCCGACCGGTGCCTCGGTGACCGCCACGCGTGCGCGTGCCCTCCGCGCGGTCCTCGTGGACCACCCCGACATCCTCCTCGTCGAGGACGACCACGGCCACGGCATCGTCGACCTCCCCCTGCGCCCCCTGGCCGGAGTCACCCGCCACTGGGCCTTCGTCCGCTCGGTGGCCAAGGCGTACGGCCCCGATCTGCGGCTGGCCGTCCTCACCGGCGACGAGGTCACCGTCGACCGCGTCCACGGCCGCCACCGCCTGGGCCCCGGCTGGGTCAGCCGCATCACGCAGCGGGCGGTGGTGCACCTGTGGGCGGACGGGGTCCTGGACACGGCTCACGTGGCGGCCGCCTACCGCGAGCGCCGCGACCGGCTGATCGACGCGCTGGCGGAACGCGGAGTCGAGGCCCACGGCCGCAGTGGCCTGAACGTATGGATCCCGGTCCCGGACGAGACGGGCGCGGTGTCCCGCCTCCTGCACGCGGGCTGGGCGGTGGCCCCGGGCGCCCGCTTCAGGATCGGCGCACCGCAGGGGATCCGGGTGACCGTGGCCACCCTGCGGGACGCCGAGGTCGCCCCGCTGGCGGACGCCGTCGCGCGGGCGCTGGGCCCGGCGCGCCCCGCGGGTACGTACAGGTGAGTTGCTCAAGGGGGCCGCGCGACCGGCCACGACGGGCCCGCCACCCGTCGGAATCCCAGTGGCCCCACCCCTCAGGTCAGGCGCGCCGCCGAACCTGCGTGAGCGCGGCCCCCGCCAGCACCACCACCGTCCCCACCGGCGTGGACCAGCTCAACGACTCCCCGAGCAGCGCGACGCCCGCCCCCGTGGCGATGACCGGAATGAAGTACGTGACCATCTGCGCGGTGGTCGGCCCCACTTCGGCGACCAGCCCGTACTGCAGGAGCACGGCCAGTCCCGTGCCGAGCGCCCCCAGGGCGGCGACGGCGAGCAGGGGCAGCAGGCCGACGTGGGTCGGAACACCGGTGAACAGCGGAGTGACGACCGCCAGTTGCAGTGTGGCCAGCAGCAACTGCGCCCCCGTCAGGGATATGTGGGAGTACCCCACCCCGGCCAGGGTCCGCCGCACGTAGATCCACCCGACCGGATAACTGAGCGAGGCCAGTAGGGCCATCGCCGTCCCCCTGCCGTCCAGTCCGCTGAAGCCCTGCCACGCGCCGAGAACCGTCAGCACTCCCAGAAACCCGAGCCCGAGTCCCGCGACACGCACGTGCGTGGGCCGGTCCTCGGACAGGGCCACGAGGGACAGCACCATCCCCCACAACGGCGAGGTCGCGTTGCAGATCCCCGCCAGCGTGGAGGGGATCGTCAGCTCCGCGTAGGCGAAGAGCGAGAACGGCAGCGCGTTCAGCAGGAACCCGGCGACCGCCAGGTGCCCCCACGTCCGCACCCCGCGAGGGAGCCGCTCCCGCTTCACCGCCATCGCCGCGGCGAGCACCAGCGTCCCGAACACCAGCCGCCCGAGCGTCACCTGGAAGGGCGCGTATCCCTCGGTGCCCACCTTGATGAGGAGAAAGCTGAACCCCCAGATCAGCGAGAGCACGCCGAAGCGCAGGCGCCAGTCGAGGGCGGGGCGGCGGGCGGCCCGGACAGGGGCTTCGGCGACGGTCGCGGTGGTCATGCCGACCACGATCCAGTAAGCGATCTCGTAGCACAAGCGAGTTTTTCCGCGAGATATCTCGTAGGATTGCTTACATGTTGAACCTGGAGCGCCTGCGCACCCTCGACGCCCTCGCCCGGCATGGTTCGGTCAGCGGCGCGGCCGAGGGCCTGCACATCACGACCTCGGCCGTCTCGCAGCAGATGTCCAAACTGGAGCGCGAGGTCGGCCAGCAGCTCCTCGCCAAGAACGGCAGGGGCGTGCGGCTCACCGACGCAGGCCGACTCCTCGCCGACCACGCGGCGCGCATCCTGTCCCAGGTCGAGGTCGCCCAGTCCGACCTGGAGGCCCAACGCGGCCAGGTGGTGGGGGAGTTGCGGCTCGCCGCGTTCCCGACGGCCGTGCGCGGACTGTTCCCGGCCGCGATCGCCGGGCTGCGCTCGGCGCATCCCGCGCTGCGGATCAGCTCGCGCGAGATGGAGCCGGAAGCCGCGGTCCTGGCCGTGATCCGCGGTGACTACGACCTCGCGGTCGTCCTGGACTGGTACAACAAGCCGTTGCCGATGCCGGACGGGCTGGTGAAGGCCTCGATCGTCGACGACACGGCCGACGTGGCGATGCCCGCGACCCACCGCCACGCGCACCGCGACGAGGTCGACCTGGAGGACTTCGCCGACGACGACTGGGTCACCTGGGGCGAGGGCGAGTTCTGCGACGAGTGGCTGATGCACACCCTGCGCTCCAAGGGGATCGAGCCGCGCGTCGCGCACCGCGCGGAGGAGCATCCGACCCAACTCGCCCTGGTCGGCGCCGGACTCGGCGTGTGCGTGGCGCCCCGGCTCGGACGCGGGCCCATCCCGCAGGGCGTGCGGACCGTGCCCGTACGGCAGTCGGTCAGGCGGCACATCTACGCCGTGTGGCGCGCGGACGCCGACCGCCGCCCGTCGATCCGGGCGGCGGTCGAGGCACTGAAGTCGGCGGCGGAGAAGGCCGTTTGAGTCCGGCCCGGACAGCGCGGCCGGACCAGCCCGTGTCAGGGTGTCCGGTGAGGCGCTGTCCCCCGCGGCCGGCGTCGTCCGCGGAACGGGCCTACGCGTAGCCCAGCTTGCGGAAGTCCCAGGAGACGATCTTCTCCGGGGTCAGTCGTATCCACGCGTGCCGTCCGTCGTGCGGCATCTCCTCCAGCCGGAAGTTCTTGCGGGCGAACAGCGTCTCGGGGACGTCGAGTTCGGCGCGGAGCTCGCCGGTGCGCGGGGCCTCGCCCACGAAGTCCACGGTCCCGGACAGCTCCACGCCGCGCAGTTCGTCGTACTCCTCGCCCGTGTCGACCACGATCGCGACCCGCGGATCGCGCCGCAGATCCGTCCAGCGCTTGCTGCGCACCACGGAGTACAGCCACATCGAGGTGCCGTCCCAGGCGAACCAGAGCGTGCTCACATGCGGAGCGCCGTCGGCGGAAACCGTGGCGACCCGGCAGGTGCGCTGGCTGGTGAGGAACTCGTCCAGTTCGCCCGGCGTCATCATGATCTTCCGGCCTCGGCGCTGAGTGACGGTCATGCATCCCCCTCTTTCTCTCACGTCGTGTCAGAGGAAAGATCCTCTGACATCACGTCAGAAAAGGATGGGCCGTCTTCCGCCCACACGCAATGGTCGCTACTGTCACCGGCTCCGGGCCGTCGGCGACGAGGGGGAACCGTGCCGTCGTACGAACAACTCAGCGAGCTGATCGATCCCGAGAGCACCGTCCTGCTCACCGTCGAGTGCCAGCAGGGCGTGGTCGGACCCGAGAGCGCCCTGCCCGAACTCGCCCGTGCGGCACGGAACTCGGGCGTACTCGCCAACGTCGCCCGGCTGGTCGCCGCCGCGCACGAGAGGGGGGTCCAGGTGATCCACGCGATCGCCGAACGCCGTCCGGACGGTCGCGGCGCGAACCGCAACGCCCGCCTCTTCCACGCCGCCGAACGCCTGCCAGTCCAGCAGCTGTCCGGGACCACCGCGGTGCGGGTGGCGCCCCCGATCGAGGTGAGCGAGTCGGACTTCGTCGTACGACGGCTGCACGGCCTGTCGCCGATCCAGGGCACCGAGGTCGACGCGCTGCTGCGCAATCTCGGCTGCCGCACCCTGGTCGTGACCGGGGTCTCCGCCAATGTGGCGGTGCCCAACGCCGTCTTCGACGCGGTGAACCGCGGCTACCACGCCCTGGTGGTGACGGACGCCATCGCAGGGGTGCCCTCCGACTACACCCCGGCGATGATCCGTCACACGCTCGCCCTCGTGGCCACCCTCGCGACCACGGACGAGGTGCTGACCTGTCTGCAACGGTCCCGCCGCGGCTGACATCTCATGCGAGGGAGATCGAGTCGCCGCTGACGGTGATCTTCTCCTCGGGCAGCGGCTGGGTCGCAGGACCCTTCTTCACGCTGCCGTCGGTCACCGAGAACTCGCTCTTGTGGCACGGGCAGGTGATGACCCCGTTGGTGATGCCTGTCACCGCACACCCCTGGTGGGTGCACTTTGACGAGAACGCCTTGAACTGGCCCGCCGTGGGCTGGGTGACCACCACCCCCGAGTCCTTGAAGATCTTGCCGCCGCCCTCGGGGATGTCCGAGGTCTTCGCGAGGACACTGCCGGCCGGGGCAGCGTCGGACGACGAGGAGGAGTCGTCCTCCGACCCGCACGCGTTCAGGGTGAGGGCGAGTCCTGCCGCGCCGACCGCCGCGACGACGACCCGGCGACTGGGAGCCGATGCGGGATGAATCGATTCGCTGGCCATGCTGACTTCCCCTTCCACGGATTCTCCGAACTGCCCTGAGGTACGGCCCCGGGGTGCCCGTTGTTCAGACACCCCTCAGTAACCTGGGGCGATGCTCGGATCGGGCATCCGGCCCGGGCGGCGCCGTACGCGGCTGGGCAGCCGCTGGGTGCGCGGTTACGGGGTCGTGTAGGGGTCCTGGCTGATCAGGTGGGCCTTCAGACCCTCGCCGATGCCAGGTTCCGGGGTTCCGGCCCAGTCCTTGATGAGTACGGCGCCGGTGCTGCAGCCCCACGGATTCCAGGTCCATGCGAGATAACCCATGTTGTGCGCGTCGGCCCAGTCCACCAGCCGCTGCATGTAGTCGAAGCCGCAGTTGTCCTGGCCGAACTCACCGATGACGACCGGCACCTGTTGTGCGAGCGGCGCGACCTGACTGTCCCAGCAGGATTCGGTCGCACAGGCGTTGAAGCTGTAGGAGTGCCATGACGCGGCGAGGTTGTTCAGTGGGTCGGTCGGCTTGTACGTCAGCCACTCCCGCATGTCGTTGGCCCACTCCAGGCCACCCAGCATCAGGACGTTCGTCGCGCCGGTGGCCCGGACGGCGTCGACCAGGTCCTGCATGCCGGCGGTTTCATAGGGAAGGCCGGTGCAGGTGCCGCCGTCTCGCCAGCACGTCCAACCGAGGGTCTTGTCCCAGTTGCTTGCGACCTCCGGGTACGGCTCGTTGAACAGATCGAAAACGACGGCGTCGTCGCCCTTGAACGCGTTGGCGACACCGGTCCAGAACTGGGGGGCGTACTGCGCGTCCGGCATCGGTTTCTGGCAGGTCGCAGTGGCGTCCTTGCAGTGCCAGTCCGGCCCGTTGGTGTAGGCACCCCGGGTCCAGTGCAGATCGAGGATCGGGGTGATGCCGTTGGCCACCAGCAGGTTGACGTAGTCCTTGACGCCCTGCTGGTAGGTGGCTCCACTGGGCGAGCCGTTGATACCGAGCCAGCATTCCTCGTTCAACGGCACGCGTACCGCGTGGATGTTCCAGGTCTTCATCGCGTCGACGGACGCCTGGTCGACCGGGCCGCTGTCCCACAGCCCCTTGCCCTGCACACAGGCGAATTCACCGCTGGAGCGGTCCACACCCAGCAGCCGATACTGCTTCTCGTCCGCGGTGACGATCTTGTTGCCGGAGACCTTCAGCTTCGGGGCCGGGCCGCCGGAACCGCCGGGCGGAGTGGGAGTGGGGGTGGGGGATGTCGCCGAGCCGGTGCAGGTCACGCCATTGAGCGCGAACGACGCCGGTTCCGGATTGGCGCCCTTCCACGCACCGGTGAACCCGATGGAGATGGACTTGCCGGTGTCCAGCGACTGGTTCCAATCCAGACTGGCGGCGGACACCTCGGTCCCGGACTGTGTCCACGTGGCACTCCAGCCGTTGGTGACCTTCTGGTCGGAGTTCGGGAAGCCGAACGTCGCGGTCCACCCTCGCACGGGGGAGCCGAGATTGGTGATGGCCAGGTTCGCGGTGAACCCTCCCGGCCATTCGCTCTGCACCTTGTACGCGATCGAGCAGCCGGTGGCGGCTGCCGATGCGGGCAGGGTGGCGAAGGCAAGGCCACCCAGGATCAGTGCACCGGCGGCGCCGGTGGCCATCAGGGCGTGACGACGTTTCACTTGATCTCCTCGTTGCCGTAAGGAATCGATGAGCTCGATGCCCAGCTGATCGACGACCTCGTGAGCCGGGCCCAGGCCGAGGGCCTGCGGCTGACCGGTCCACCAGGCGGGTACTGCGTGCCGTACGGATCAAGGAATCAACGACTGTCGCGCGTTCGAATCCTGTCCCCCCGACGGATCCCACGCGGGCGTCAGCAGCCGATCGGTGAGGAGCCCAGGGCAACGTCGTCGAACCAGAGAGTGTCGTCCCCGGTGCCGTAGCTCTCCCAGCCCAGGCGCAGGGCGGTGGGGCGGGGAGGGGTCCTACGGGCGAGCCACTGCCCGTCGACGTTCTGGGTCGCCACTCCGTCCACGTGCAGTCCGGCGACCTCCTGGTCGTCGACCCAGGTGCGCATGGACTGGGCGGTGGTGTCGATCTGGAACCGCAGGCACAGCCACCGGCCGGTCGGCAGCGGCGTGCTGAGCGCGACCCCCGCCGGGCTCTGTTCCGGCAGCGTCGCGTCGTCGCTCTCGCGGTTCCACTGCAGCGCGCCGTTCTGCCCGCCGACGCGCAGCGCCCTGCCGCCCTGTGCGGCGTCCGGCATGGATACGAAGGTGACGTGGTTGGTGGGCAGGGCGGTGGTGTGCCGGACCCGCATGCGTACGTACACCACGGGCCCGACGGAGGACAGATCGCGGGTGGAGGCTGCGAAGACGTGGTTGCAGTAGCCGGCGCCGCCGTCGACGCGCAGCGACCTGGTGCCGCTGTAGGCGACGGACGTGTCGACGCTGACCTTCCCCGTGCCCTGGCAGTCGGGTGCCGTGGTCTGCCAGGGGCCCGAGGGCACGGAACCGGTCTGGTCCTCGAAGTCGGAGCAGATCGTGGCCCCGGCGCATTCGGCCGGCGCCGTGGCTGTCGCGGTCGCTGTCGGTGAGGGGGTCGCCGGCGGGGTGGGACTCGCGGTTCCGCCGCACGGCGTGCCGTTGAGGGCAAAGGCGGTGGGAGCCGGGTCGGCGGTGCGCCAGGTGCCCTGGAGCCCGAAGTCCACGGACCCGTCGGCGGCGAGTACGGCATTGTGCGCGACGTTCACAGCGGTCACCGCGCTGCCCGACTGGGTGACCTGCGCGTTCCAGGCGGACGTGACCTGCTGGTCGCCGCCGTAGGTCCACTCCAGCCGCCAGCCGTTCAGGGCGGCGCCGAGATTCGTGACGCGGATCTGGGCGGTGAAGCCGCCGGACCACTCGTTGGTGGTGTACGTGACCGTGCAGCCCGTCGCCGCGCCCTGAGCGCGCGACGTCGCGATGGCAGGAAGGGCCACCGCCACCACGGTCAGCACCCATGCCCAGACCGGCAGGCGGTGGCGGCGCACGCGCAATGAAGTCATGACCATGATCAATCTCCGGGAGTCAGGACGCGGTGCAGGAGAGTGTGCCGAGGTCTCGGTCGTCGCCGCTGAGCGTCATCCCCCAGGTCGTCGACGCGCCCGGTGCCAGCGAGCCGTTGTAGGAGGCGTTGTGAACGGTGGTGGCGGGACGGGACGGATCCACCACCGCGTTCCAGCGGTTCGCCACGGTGACACCGCCCGGCAGGGTGTGGTGCACCGACCAGTCGGTGACCGGCCGGGACCCGGTGTTGGTGACCGTGACGTCGGCCTGGTACCCGCCCTGCCACGAGCCGGTCAGCTTCCACTGCGCCGTGCAGGCGGTGTCGCCGGAGGGGCTCGGCGCGGGAGTGGGAGGTGGTGTCCCTCCGGAGCCGTCGGTGGTGTAGGCGACGGCGGTGTAGTCCTGCGAGCAGCCTCCCGCGCAGCCTGACGGCAGCGAGAAGGAGTACGTACGGCCGCCGCCCAGCCAGGCGTCGGCTGCGTCGCGGATCCGTATGGTGAAGCCGCTCTGGCCGGAGGCCGTCGCGCCGATGACGTAGGACTGCCCCATGTCGCTGTTCATCGCGGCGTCGGTCCAGGTGCCGTTCGCCAGGTACTGGACGCCGTGGATGCCGCCCGGCAGATGGGAGACGGCGATGGCGGGCCAGTACCGCTGGGCTCCCCTGAGGAAGCCGATACGGATGTCGCCGCTGTAGTCAGGGGCCGGGACGAAGCTCCAGGAGACGTGACGGTTGTTCCAGTGGTCCGGGTACATCGTCCCCACTGGGGTGCCGCCGATCCGGAAGCGGTTGAGGGAGTCGGTTGCCAGGTCGAGGTGGTTGGGGTCGTCCCGGCACCAGGCGTTGGAATCGGCGCAGCTGTCCGCGACGAGCATGGTCATGGCGGCCCCGTTGTACTTGTCGGCCACCCAGGAGCCGTTGCGACAGAAGGGCAGGCCCGGGGCGCCGTCGTTGGTGCCGGTGCAGTAGTCCCCGATGGTGACCTTGACCCAGCGGCCGCAGTTGCGGCCGTTGTCGAAGACGCCCTTGACCGACGCGCTTGAGTCCGGCACCGGGCGGGGGTAGGTGCTCGAGTAGTCGCCGGGTGTGTTGAACACGTTGAGCGCCACGAAGTCCTGACTGTCCAGTTCGCGCTGCGGCAGACCGCAGCCGCCGTAGGGGCTGCCGAGCCCGGCGAAGTGGGTCGCGTTGCCCAGGACCTCAGGTGCGGCGGCATTCGCCGCGGGCGGCTGGGCCGCCGCGGCCATGACGGGTAACGCGGCGCAGCAGAGCGCTGCCAGCAAGGTGGCGGTGCGCCTTCGGGCCGGCGAGCGGAGGGTCGAAAGAAGCTGCATGGGGGGATCCGCCTTCTTCGTGACGGGGCGCCGTGACGTTCGTGTGGAGTCCTCTCGGAGGGAAGGGAGTGAGCGCTGGAACACCTCACCATGGGAGCGCTCCCACGACATCCGTATCCGGGGACTGTAGAAGAGGGTCATGCCCCTGACAAGGGGGTGGGTCAAGTCGGAGTTTTCGCCCTGTCCGAGCCGGGCGTGCCCGGCCCGGGCAGGGGTGGAGTCAGCCGAGGTTGCACGGCCAGGTCACTACCTTGGTGCCGGCGGCCTTCTGGTCCCGGGCGGGCGACCTAGTCGCAACCGGCTGCCGTCCTCGTGCCGCACTGGGCCTCCACCCACTTGAGTGCGCTGTCAGGAGCGGCCGGCGTGCAGCGCCTCGCGGTCCCACAGGTGGCGCGGCTGCGTGTGCAGGTGCCAGTAGTGCTCGGCGATGTCGTCGGGGTCGAAGTCGGTGCCAGGGGCGACCGGGCCATCCACGGTGACGCTCGCCGCGTGGACTCCGAAGGAGCCGTAATGCTGATCGAGCAGCGTGATCAGGGTTCGGACGCCCGCTTTACCCAGGGAGAGGCTCACATACTCCGGCTTGGGTTCGGGCATGCCGCCTGTGACAAGGAACGTTCCGCTCCCTCGTGCTGCCATTGCCGGCGCGAGGTGCGCTGCGGCATTCAGTGCGCCGACCACATTGACCGCCCATGCTTCCATATGGTCGCGCACCGACAACTCGCCCAGCTCGTCCGCGCGGACGAGCGCGGCGTTGTGCACGGCAACCTCCGGTACGCCGTGCTCGCCGACGGCCTGGTCCAGGGCCGCGTCCAACGCGGCCCGGTCGGCGCTGTCGGCCTGCAACGTAATGATCGGGACGTCATAGGGAGCAAGGCCGTCCGCGACGACACGCAGCGTCTGTGCGCCCCTGGCGACCAGCGTGATCGGCATCCCCTCTCGGGCGAACCGACGGGCGACTGCCTGCCCGATCCCCGGTCCCGCACCAATGATCACTGCACCAGGCATGCTTCGGCCCCTCCATTTTGTGATCAGCAATACTGGAGACGGTAAGACCTTCACATCAGTGTGAAGGTCAAGGGGAAGGCCTCGGATGCGAATTGGCGACCTCGCCCGCGAAACGGGGGTGAGCAGGCGGCTGTTGCGCTACTACGAGGCATGGCGACGTCTGCCTCTGCGTACTCGCGGTAGCCGTTGTCCGACCGTGCTGGCCGGAGCAGACCCTGCTCCGCTCTCCACCGCGATGCCTGTACCTGGAGGCCCGCGTTGGCCGAGGTCGGCATCATCCCGCCGCGTTCCACGGGAGCGAAACCGTGGCAGTGGGCGTCGCCGGAGGACGACTTCCACGTGCTGCGGCACACCTGTGCCTCGCTCATGTACTCGTCGCCGTCGATCACCCCTGGTTACGATGCACACTTCATGCCGGAGGCCGGAGTCGGTCGTGGATTTCAAGGTTGATGGGATAGGTGGCCCGAGGAAATGCTGAAAGAGGTCACCGTGACCCGCTACATCACGCCCCTGCGTGAGGGCGGCTCGCTGCCGGGGCTCGTCGAGGCCGACGACCGCGGGACGTACGTCATCAAGTTCACCGGCGCCGGGCAGGGCCGCAAGACGCTGGTCGCCGAGGTGGTGGCCGGGGAACTCGCCCGCCGGCTCGGCTTCCGGGTGCCGCGGCTGCTGACCCTCGACCTCGACCCGGACCTGGGCCTCGGCGAGCCCGACGAGCGGGTGCAGGGGCTTCTCAGGTCCAGCGGCGGCACGAACCTCGGCATGGGTTTCCTCTCCGGAGCGCTCGGCTTCGACCCGCTCGCCTTCCCGGTGAGCCCCGAGGAGGCCGGCCGGATCGTCTGGTTCGATGCCCTGGTCAACAACGTCGACCGTTCCTGGCGCAACCCCAACCTGCTGTGGTGGCAGCGCGAGGTGTGGCTCATCGACCACGGCGCGACCATGATCTGGCAGCACAACTGGCCCGGCGCCGAGAAGTCCGCCGATCGTCCCTACGACGCCTCGGACCACGTCCTGAAGCCCTTCGCGCCGGATCTCGCCACTGCCGCCGCCGAACTCGCCCCCCGCGTCACCGAGGACCTGCTCGCCGAGGTCACCGCCGAGATTCCGGACGCCTGGCTGGCGGACGAGCCCGGCTTCGACACCCCGGACGAGCTCAGAAGGGCGTACGCCCGGCCCCTGCTCCTGCGGGCCGCCGCAGTCCGCGAACGGATCACCGGCATCGAGGGGGACAAGTGAGCGAGCGCCACATCCACATGGCCGGCAGTGTGGTGGAACGCCACGTGATCAAGGGCGGGCGGGCCAGTGATCGGGACGTCTTCGAGTACGCCCTGCTGAGGGTCGTTCCCCGAGTCGAGCGCGGCGAGTCCATCAACGCCGGCGTACTTGTCTACTGCCGGGCAAAGGCATACGTCGGTGTGCGCACCCACCTCGACGAGGACCGGTTGCGCGTGCTCGACCCCGCCGTGGACGTGGCCGGTGTCCGGGCCGCCCTCAGCGGCATCGAAGCGGTCTGTGCGGGCGGCGAGACGGCCGGGCAGGCCGGGCGCGACGACGCCGGGCGCCGCTTCCGGTGGCTCGTCGCACCCCGCTCCACGGTCGTGCAGCCGGGCCCCGTGCACACCGGACTCACCCTGGATCCGGCCGCTGAATCGGAGCGTCTGCTCGGCCTGCTGGTGAGGTAATGGATCACACCGGTCCCGTGGGACGTTGACACCGAGTGCCAGGGCTTCTAGCGTCACGTCTGCCGAAGGTACTAAGCGGTCGCTCACCGACCCGGGCCGAACGTTCTCAAGGGCGAGGAGAATCAGCAATGTCCACCACTGAGCAGCGGGTAGCCGTCGTCACCGGTGCCGCGCGCGGCATCGGCGCCGCCACCGCCGTACGACTGGCGGCCGAGGGCCGCGCGGTCGCCGTGATCGATCTCGACGAGGCCGCCTGCAAGGACACCGTGGAGAAGATCACCGCGGCCGGTGGCCGGGCGATCGCGGTCGGCGCGGACGTCTCCGACGAGACTCAGGTGCAGGCCGCCATCGCGCGCGTGGTCGAGGAGCTCGGCGCGCCGACGATCCTCGTGAACAACGCGGGCGTGCTCCGCGACAACCTGCTGTTCAAGATGAGCGTCTCCGACTGGGACACCGTCCTGAACGTGCACCTCAAGGGCTCGTTCCTGGTGACCAAGGCCATCCAGAAGCACATGGTGGACGCGGGCTTCGGCCGGATCGTCAACCTGTCGTCGTCCTCGGCGCTCGGCAACCGCGGCCAGGCCAACTACTCCGCCGCCAAGGCCGGTCTGCAGGGCTTCACCAAGACCCTCGCCATCGAGCTCGGCAAGTTCGGCATCACCGCCAACGCCGTCGCGCCCGGCTTCATCGCCACCGACATGACCGCCGCGACCGCCGAGCGCGTCGGCATGGGCTTCGAGGAGTTCAAGGCCGCGGCCGCCACCCAGATCCCGGTCGCGCGCGTCGGCGAGCCCGACGACATCGCCAACGCCATCGCCTTCTTCACGGGCGAGGCGGCCGGATTCGTCTCCGGCCAGGTGCTGTACGTCGCCGGCGGACCGCTCGACTAGGGAAACGGGACCATGACTTCGCAACTCCCCGAGCTTTCGGGCAAGGTCGCGCTCATCACGGGCGCCAGCCGCGGTATCGGTTACGGCGTCGCCGAGGCGCTCGTCGCGCGCGGTGACCGGGTGGTCATCACCGGCCGCACCGAGGACGCCCTCAAGGAGGCCGTCGAGCAGCTCGGCGCCGAGCGGGCCCTCTACGTCGCCGGCAAGGCGCACGACGAGGAGCACCAGAGGGTCGCCGTCGAGCGCGCCATGGACGCCTTCGGCCGCGTCGACTACCTGGTCAACAACGCCGGTACCAACCCGGTGTTCGGGCCCATCGCCGACCTCGACCTGAACGTGGCCCGCAAGGTCTTCGAGACCAACGTGATCTCCGCGCTCGGCTTCGCGCAGAAGACCTGGCACGCCTGGCAGAAGGACAACGGCGGCGCGATCGTCAACATCGCCTCCGTCGCGGGCCTCGCGCCCTCGCCCTTCATCGCCGCCTACGGCGTCAGCAAGGCCGCGCTGATCAACCTCACCCAGCAGCTCGCGCACGAGTTCGCCCCGGGAGTGCGGGTCAACGCGATCGCCCCGGCGGTCGTGAAGACCAAGTTCGCGCAGGCCCTGTACGAGGGCCGGGAGGCTGAGGCCGCCGCGTCCTACCCGCTGGCCCGGCTCGGGGTGCCCTCCGACATCGGGGGCGCCGCGGCCTTCCTCACCTCCTCGCAGTCCGACTGGGTGACCGGCCAGACGCTTGTCGTGGACGGCGGCATCTTCCTCAACGCCGGCGTGGGCTGACCCTCGTCGCCTCGGCACGGGCGTCCGTTGACAGTGACGGCGCCCGTGTCGACGCACAAAAGCCTCACAAGTGCACTACAGGGTCATCACCGATGAGATGATCAAGCAGCCTGTGACCGAACCGGTTGAGTGTGCGCACCGCTGCGGTATGTTTTGCCGACTCTCGGCACGGCATTCGAGGAGCAAGCGCGTGTTCAAGCGGAACCGATACCTGCCGCCTCTCGCGGCGCTCGTGTCCATATCCACGGTGGCCGGATGCGGTGTGTTCTCCTCGGACTCCTCCGACAGCGGGAAGGCGATCGTCGTGGGGACCACCAGCGCCCCCGCCACGCTGGACCCGGCGGCCTCCTGGGACAACTCCTGGGAGCTGTTCCGCAACGTCTACCAGACGCTCCTGAACTACTCCCCGGGCGGGTCCGACCCCGAGCCCGACGCCGCCGAGCGCTGTGAGTTCACGGACGCGTCGAGCACCGTGTACAGCTGCACGCTGCGCGAGGGCCTGAAGTTCTCCGACGGGCACACCCTGGACGCCAACGCCGTCAAATACTCGATCGACCGCATCAAGAAGATCAACGTCAACGGCGGCCCCGCGGGCCTGCTGGGAACGCTGTCCCGGGTGCAGGTGAAGGGCGACCGCGAGGTGATCTTCCACCTCAGCCAGCCCGATGCCACCTTCCCCCTGGTGCTCACCACACCGGCCATGTCGATCGTGGACCCCGAGGAGTACTCCGCGACCTCGATCCGCAAGGACGGGAAGATCAGCGGTTCGGGGCCCTACAGCCTCGACTCCTACCAGGAGGGTGAGAAGGCCGAGCTGGTCCGCAACGACAACTACAAGGGCATCGCGGACCGCAAGAACAAGGCCGTCACCATCCGCTATTTCAAGCAGTCGGACGAGATGGTCAAGGCCCTCAAGGACAAAAAGATCTCGGTCGTCTACCGCGGACTCGGCGCCTCCGACACCGTGGACATCGAGGTCAACCAGCAGAAGGAGGGGCTCCAGCTGGTCGAGAACCCCACCACCGAGATCAGCTACCTGGTGTTCAACCCCCGCGACCCGTGGTCCGCGAAGCCCGCTGTCCGCAAGGCCGTCGCCCAGATCGTCGACCGCCCGGCGCTCGTGCACTACGTCTACAAGGACACCGTCGAGCCGCTGTACTCCATGGTCCCGGCCGGACTCACCGGCCACACCACCAGCTTCTTCGACGACTTCGGCGACCCCAGCGTGGCCAAGGCCAAGAAGCTCCTCAGGGAGGCGGGGATCACCGAGCGCGTCCCGCTGACCCTCTGGTACACCAGCGACCGCTACGGCTCGACGACCAAGCCCGCCTTCCAGGAGCTGAAGAAGCAGCTGGAGGCCTCCGGCCTGTTCACGATCACCCTCAAGAGCCGCCCGTGGAAGACCTACGTCGAGGGCTACCAGAAGGGTGAGTACCCGGTGTTCGGGCGCGGCTGGTTCCCCGACTTCCACGACGCCGACAACTTCATCTCGCCCTTCGTGGGCAAGCAGAACGCGCTCGGCACCCCGTACGACGCCCCCGAGATCACCGGCAAACTGCTGCCGGAGTCGCGCGCGGAGAGCGACCGCGGGGCCGTGGGGCCGCAGATCGAGGAAGCGCAGCAGGTCTTCGTGAAAGACGCCCGGCTGGTCCCGCTGTGGCAGGGCAAGCAGTACGTGGCCGCGAACGAGGAGATCGGCGGTCTCGAGAAGGTCATCGACCCGGCGACCATGATGACGATGTGGGAGCTGTACTGGAAGACCAGCTGGTAGGTCCCCTCACGGCAGCGATTGTCAGTGGGCGCCTGTAGGTTCTGAAGCCTGCAAGTGACCGCACATCGTGAGGAATTGACGTGACCGACACCGCCATGCTGCCCGAGTCCTGGCGCGGGGTTCTGGGCGACGAGCTGCAGCAGCCCTACTTCAAGGAGCTGACGGAGTTCGTCGAGGACGAGCGGGCGAGGGGTCCCGTCTACCCGCCGCGCGAGGAGGTCTTCGCCGCCCTCGACGCGACGCCCTACGACCGGGTGAAGGTCCTGATCCTCGGCCAGGACCCGTACCACGGCGAGGGCCAGGGCCACGGCCTGTGCTTCTCGGTCCGTCCCGGTGTCAAGACCCCGCCCTCCCTCCGCAACATCTACAAGGAGATGAAGGAGGAGCTGGGCCTGGAGATCCCGGACAACGGCTACCTGATGCCCTGGGCCCAGCAGGGCGTCCTGCTGCTCAACGCGGTGCTCACGGTCCGCTCCGGCGAGGCCAACTCGCACAAGGGCAAGGGCTGGGAGAAGTTCACCGACGCGGTGATCCGCGCGGTGGCCGAGCGGCCCGACCCGGCGGTCTTCGTCCTGTGGGGCAACTACGCCCAGAAGAAGCTCCCTCTGATCGACGAGAGTCGCCACGTGGTGGTCAAGGGCGCGCACCCCTCCCCGCTGTCGGCGAAGAAGTTCTTCGGCTCCCGCCCGTTCACCCAGATCAACGAGGCGGTCGCCCAGCAGGGTCACGAGCCGATCGACTGGACGATCCCGAACCTCGGCTGACCCCGCACACCGGGCCGGTCCGCACCGACCGGTCCCGGTCCCGCCTGACCGGGATTGTCGGTGCGGACGGCTAGCGTCGGGAAGGACAGCGACGACAGCCGACCAGGGCCTGGAGGACGAGTGACGGAGCGACAGGAGCAGACGGCGCCGGATGCCGTGATGACACGGATCGGGCAGGTCGTCATGCTGTGCCACGCGGGGGACCGCGAGGAGGCCCGGCACCGCTTCCTGGAGCTGTGGGCGGAGATCGGCGAGGACGGCGACCCGCTGCACCGCTGCACCCTGGCCCACTTCATGGCCGACGCCCAGGACGACCCCTGCGACGAACTCGCCTGGGACCTCAGGGCGTTGACGGCCGCCGAGGAACTCACCGACGACCGGCCGGCCCGGCACGAGAGCGCGATCGCCGTACGCGCCCTGTATCCCTCGCTGCACCTCAACCTGGCCGCCGACTATGTGCGGCTCGCCCGCGCGGACGCCGCCCGCACCCATCTGCGCCGGGCCCGCAGGGCGGCGGAGGCCCTGGGGGAGGACAACTACAGCGACGGGGTGCGGGCGGCGATCAGCAGACTGGAGCTGCGGCTCGGTGACGGAGGATCCACCGGCGACGGAAGGTGGGGGCCGCCGCGGCAGCGGCCCTGAGCCCTGGGGGCCTCAACGCCCGTAGGTCTGGTCACAGATGACCGACTCGGGGCTGCCCTCCTGCCAGCGGCCGTACTTCCTGCCCAGCGCACAGACGTCCTTCGGGCCCCGGGGAACCGACTTGGGGACCGACTTGGCCACGTCCGGGATCTCGACGCGCGGCTTGCGGTGGTGCGGGACGTCCGGGTGCCACGGCTCCGGACGGGCCGGGCGCGCGGGGCCCTCCGGGTGCGCCGGATGCGCGTGCGCCGGGGGTCGGTGCTGCGGCTGCGCGGGGGCCCCGGCGGTCCCCGGAGCCCGGTCGCGGGGCGCGGTTCCCCCCGGCTTCGAGGACGGGGACGGGTCGATCATGGACAGCGCCTCCTGGGCCGGGGCCTGCACGATCTGCGGCTCCGCCTGACCTTCCGGACGGGCGTCCCCCGCTCCCGGCAGCTGCGACGGTGCTGTCGTCGGCGGCCCGGACACGGGTGGACGCTGGACCGTCACACAGCCGGTGAGAGCCGAGACAGCCACGGTGACCAGGAGCGTTGCGGTAGTCGTGGTTCGATGCACCCGCGTCACTCTGCTGGGTCGGGCGACCTAGGCGACAGTGGACAAGCGGAGGTTGCCCCGCACGGGTGATCTCCGTCCCCGTACGGCGTGCTGAGACCGCCCGGTGCTGACGTCAGTCGCCGGCGGCGCCGTCGATGCGCTCACGGAGCAGATCGGCGTGGCCGTTGTGGCGGGCGTACTCCTCGATCATGTGGGTGTAGAGCCAGCGCAGGTTGTACCGCTCACCGGTGCGGCGGTGCTTGCCCACGGTGATGTCGTCCAGGCCGAAACGGGCCGTGTTCTCCCGGGCCTTGGCGATCTCGGCCTGCCAGGTGCCGTACGCCTCCTGCCAGGTGTCGGCCTCGGTGGTACGGAAGTCGCCGTCCAGATCGTCCTCGCTGTAGAAGATCGGCCCGGCGTCCTCGTCGGCCAGGACCCGGCGGAACCAGCTGCGCTCCACCTCCGCCATGTGCCGCACCAGCCCCATCAGGGAGAGCATGGACGGCTCCACCGAGGCGGTCCTGAGCTGGGCGTCGGTCAGACCCTCGCACTTCCAGGCCAGCGTCTGCCGGTGGTAGTCCAGCCAGCCCTCCAGCATGGTGCGTTCGTCGGCAGTGGTCGAGGGTTCGGTGCGCTGAGTCGTCATACTCGCATCCTTACCCAGCTCACCCCCGACCACCAGCGAATTCCCGGTCGCCGGCCGGGGCCCCGCGCCGCCGCCGTATGCTTCCGGCAAGGCCCTGGCCAGACAACTGGAGGAGTCCACGTGAAGGTCGGCTGCATCGGACTCGGTGACATCGCGCAGAAGGCGTATCTGCCGGTGCTCGGCGGTCGGCCCGGCGTCGAACTGCATGTGCAGACGCGGACCCCGGCGACGCTGACCCGGGTCGCCGACGGGCTCCACCTGCCCGAGGGGCAACGGCACCGGGACCTCGACTCGCTGCTCGCCCAGGGCCTCGACGCCGCCTTCGTGCACGCGCCGACGAGCGTGCACCCCGAGATCGTCGCGCGGTTGCTGGAGGCGGGCGTACCGACGTACGTCGACAAGCCGCTCGCGTACGAACTCGCCGACTCCGAACGGCTGGTGGCGCTCGCCGAGCAGCAGAACGTGAGCCTGGCCGTCGGCTTCAACCGGCGGTTCGCCCCCGGGTACGCGCAATGCGCCGAGCATCCGCGCGAGCTGATCCTCATGCAGAAGAACCGGATCGGGCTCCCGGAGGAGCCGCGCGCGATGATCCTCGACGACTTCATCCACGTCGTCGACACCCTGCGGTTCCTGGTGCCGGGGGCGGTCGACGACGTGACGGTACGCGCGCGCGTGGAGGACGGCCTGCTGCATCACGTCGTGCTCCAGCTCGCGGGGGAGGGCTTCACCGCGCTCGGGGTGATGAACCGGCTCAGCGGCTCGGCCGAGGAGATCCTGGAGGTGTCCGGGCAGGACACCAAGCGGCAGGTCCTCAACCTCGCCGAGGTGATCGACCACAAGGGCCAGCCGACCGTGCGGCGCCGCGGCGACTGGGTGCCGGTGGCCCGGCAGCGCGGCATCGAGCAGGCGGTGCTCGCCTTCCTCGACGCCGTGCGCGCGGGAAAGGTGCTCAGCGCCCGGGACGCGCTGGCGACCCATGAGCTGTGCGAGCGGGTGGTACGCGCGGTGCAGGAGCGGGCCGCCTGAACCGCCCGGCCAGTTGGAGGGCGCCCCACACGGCGAGGACCAGCAGTGCCGCGTGCACCGGCCAGTCGCCGAAGCGGACGTACGGCGTCGTCCCGGTGGCCAGCGGTACGTCGTACACGCGCGCGGTGCTGGCATCGGTGCCGACCCACGGTCCGACGCGCTGTCCGCTCGCGTCGTAGACGGCGGAGACCCCGGTCAGGGTCGAGTGCACCATCGGGCGGCCCGTCTCGGCGGCGCGCAGGGCGGCCAGCGAGGCGTGCTGCTCGGGGGCCCAGCTCTGCTGGAAGGACGAGGTCGCCGACTGGGCGATCAGCAACTGGGCGCCGTTCTCGGCGAGATGGCGGCTCATGTCGGGGAACGCCGACTCGAAGCACACCATCGGACCGACCTTCAGCCCGTGGCCCACGTTCATCACGACCTGCTCGGAGCCGTGCCTGCGGTTCTCGGCCGCCGCCTTGCCGACCGAGGTGACCCAGCCGAGCAGCGAGCGGGCCGGGATGTACTCGCCGAAGGGGACCAGGCGCATCTTGTCGTAGCGGTCGCCGGTGAGGCCGTCCGGACCGACCAGGACCGAACTCTTGTAGATGCCGGGCTTGTCGGAGCGGCGGGCATCCACGTTGACGAGGATGTCGGCGCCGGTCTCCTCGGAGAGCGCCGCGATCCGCTTCGACAGGTCGGGCCGGTCCCCGAGGTCGAAACCGACGCTGCTCTCGCCCCAGACGATCAGGTCGACGTCCTGCCCCGCGAGGTCGCGGGTCAGCTGCTCCTCGCGGGCGAAGCGCCGGTCGGGGCCGTCGATGACACCGGGCTGGACGACGGCGATGCGGGTGCCGCCGCCCGTGTCGGGACGCGGCGACCACATCCAGGCTGCCGAGGTCACGGCAGCGGTGGCGACCAGGCCCGCCACCGCGGGGACCCGGGACTCGCGGACCGTCACCAGCACGGCGAACGACACATTGACGGCCACGATCAGGAAGCTGATCAGCCACACCCCGCCCACCGAAGCCAGCCGCAGGGCCGGCGCGACCTCCCACTGGCTGGCCCCGAGCACGCCCCAGGGGCCGCCGAGCCCCTGCCAGGAACGGACGAGCTCGATGCCGAGCCAGCCCGACGGCAGTACGGCCAGGGCGGCGGCGATCCGGCCGCGCGAGGGAGTTCCGGCCAGGAAGTGCCGGACGAGCGCGCCCCACGGGGCCCACAGCGCGCCGAGCAAGGCGCCGATGACGAAGATGAACACGCTCAGGCTCGGCAGCAGCCAGTGGTGCATTCCCACCATGAACCCGAAACCGCCGGCCCAGCCGTCGTACGCCGCTCGTTTCGCCGTCGGAGCCGAGCGGATCAGCGCGATCCAGGGGACGAGGGCGACGTAGGCGAGCCACCACAGGGACGGTGCCGGGAACGCGAGGACGGGGAGGGCGCCTGCCAGCACCGCGACGGTCGAGCGCCGCCACGGGGAGGCAAGCCAGTGGCCGGACAGGTTCATACGGCACCTCCTACCCCGTGCGGGTGACCAGTGTGCGTGTGGTTGACCACCCCGAGGGTGCCGGCTCAGTTGATCACAGGTGTGGGCCGGGGGTCCGGCAGACGCCGCCACTTCTCCCGCACGACGACCTCGCGCAGCCGCCAGCCGTCGTCCGTGCGCAGCAGGGCGAAGGCGTAGCGGCCGCCGCAGACGAAGTCGGGGGCGGTGGAGGGGGCGTCGTCGGCGAGGCGCATGGGGTTGATGTAGTCGGCCTGGACGTGGGCCGTGTCGCCGGTGTCCTGGTCCAGGGTGTCGAACCGGACGCGGCGGTTGACGATCAGGTGCTGGCGCATCGAGAACAGCCGCAGGCTCTCCGCGAGCCAGGCGGCGACGTGGTGCGCGTCCCCCTCGATCCCGCCCGCGGAGCGGTAGTCGGCCCGGCCGTCCGAGGTGAACAGTCCCCGGTACGCCTCCCAGTCGCCGTCGTCGACGGCCACGGCGTAATCGGTGACGAGTGCGTCCACGGTCAGCCGGTCCATCACGGTCGCGAGCTCCACACGCTGCGTCATCGGCTCAGTGTTGGGCATGCGGCGAGCCGAGCCAAGGGGCGTGCGGGGACATTCGGAGGGCGGGGTGGGGGACGAGCGGGACGGCCGGTCGGCGGGGGCGGCCGGTCAGCCCTCGGCCAGGACGTCGAGGGGCCAGGCGGTCGAGTGGGGGCCGAACCTGTTCTTGGCCGCGAGGGCGACCATGCGGGCGTTGCGGGCTTCGGCCTCGGGGCCGTCCGGCACGTGGTAGTCGTCGCCGGCGCGGGCGGAGCTCGCCTGCACGGTCGTGGCCGCCGGGGCCCGCCTGCGGACGTACCGGTCCAGCGCGTCGGGCACCTCGTCCGGTGCCGTGTCGGTCAGGCAGTCGCCGAGGACGGCCGCGTCCATGACGGCCTGGGCCGCGCCCTGGGCCTGGAAGGGCACCATGGCGTGGGCGCTGTCCCCGAGGAGCGTGACCCGGCCGAGGTTCCAGCGCGCGAGCGGGGCGCGCGTGTGGATGCCGTAGCGGAACACCTGGCCCGCGCGGTCGAGGACGGTCAGCAGCCGGGGATCCCACCCGGCGAAGGTGCGCAGCTGCTCACCGGGTTCCGCCCGCGCGGTCCACGACTCCTGGGCCGCCCGGTCCGTCACGAACACGGCCACCATGTTGAGGAGTTCGCCGCCGCGCAGCCAGTAGTGGACGACGTGGCGGTCCGGGCCGAGCCAGCCGGCGTACTCCGGGAGGTCCAGGTCGGCGACCTCGGCGGCGGGGAGGAGGGCCCGGTAGGCGGCGGTGTGGGAGAACACCGCCTCGTCCGCGCCGAAGAGCCACTGGCGGGCCGCGGAGCGGATGCCGTCGGCGGCCACGACGAGGTCGGCGTCCAGACGTTCGCCGCTCGCCGTGGTCACATGGGCCGCCTTGTCGTCTTGGTCGATCCCCACGACGGCGGTGGCCAGGCGCAGCGCATCGGGCGGTACGGCGGCCACCAGGGCGCGTTGGAGATCGGCCCGGTGGATCTGGAGGTACGGCGCCCCGAACTCCTCCTCCGCCTCCCGGCCGATGACGTAGCGGCAGATCTCGGAGCCGTCGGACCAGGTGCGGAAGCTGATGTGGTCCGGGCGCGTGGAGTGTTCGGCGACGGTGTCGAGCAGTCCCAGACGGCGCAGTACGCGGGTGGCGTTGGGGGCGAGCTGGATGCCGGCGCCGACCTCGGTGAGCCGCCGCGACTGCTCGACGAGGGTCACGTCATGGCCGGCCCGGCGCAGGCTCAGCGTCGCGGTCAGTCCGCCGATGCCCGCGCCCACGACGATCGCTCTCATGGCATGTCCTCACTTCGAGGGATGTGCCTTCTTCTTGGGAAGTTCAGGCCGCCTTGATGACGTCACCGCGGATCGCGGCCGCCCACTCGACCACCAACAGCTCGTACTCCGCGCGCTCCTGGGAGGACAGGGTGCCGCCGGCGCGCATCCACAGCGCCCGGATCTGCTCGTTCACCTCGGAGGCGGAGCGCACGGAACCAGGGGTCAGGGAATCGGGGGACATGCGTACAAGCCTAGGCGCAAGCACTGACAGTGCGCTACCGGACGGCTACACAGAAGGTATGCGATGCGTCACGGGTTTTGGGGCGGGTGCGCGGGTCAGCCCGCCGACTCCGCCGCGTGGGGGCTCAGGACGCCGAAGGGCATGAAGCTCTTGGTCGAGATGAACTTCATGAACCAGTTCATGCGTCGAGGTCCTGAGCCGCTTTGACCTGCCGTTTTCCACCACTCTTCAAGATCGAATCAGGGAGCGGTGGGAGATGGCACTTTCCAGTGCTCTCCCTCGCTGGCCACGAAGCGCAGCCACCGAGTTTGCAGTGAATCGGCGATCTCCTGCTCCATGGTCAGGGTCACATGCGAGTGGAGACCTTCCACGCCGGCGACCTCGTGGCCGATGCGGGTCTCCACTGCGATTCGACTGTGCCGATCTTCGTCCAACCACTCCTTGCCGCCGTGCCGAAGCAGGTAAGCGGCGTTGTCACGTTGTCGGGTGGGCGGTGTCTGATGGTGCGTCGCGGCATGGTGGAGCCCGGTTCCGGGCTGTCTCAGGCAGCGGTGGCGAGGCCTGCGACGCCTAGGCGTCTGCCGCCGAGGACGCCTCCTTCTCCGACCCCGTCGTCTCTTCGGATGTGAGAGAGGGCCCGTCGCCGCAGGGACCTCCGCCGACGATGGCGTCGTCGGGGTTGACGAGGTGCCGGGCCGATTCCACGGCAGCGAGTGGCGCGACGTGGGCGCCGAGAGGTCGTTTGAGCCTCCATCAGACTCGGCGAGGTTGACTGGCCGTTGCAGTCCCAGATGTTCACGGCGGTGCCGTTGGCGGTGGCTGCGCCGACGACGTCCAGACACTTGGCGCCGCCGTAGACCCGCAGCTCGCCCGCGCTGGTGCTGGTGAACCGTTGGTTGGCGGCGCCGTTGCAGTCCCAGATCCCAGCGAGGGTTCCGTGGCCTGGGAGCGGCCGGTGATGTCCAGGCAGCGGCCGCAGCCCTGGCCCTTGAGTGAGCGTGAACGGGCCGACGCCCCGGAGAGGAATCTCCAGGGCGTGATGAGCTCTACACCGTGGCTATGTCTGCCATGCCGGACACGGAGAAGGCGGGCAGTCCGGTGGCGGTGATGACCTTGGTGAGGTAGCCGTTCCTGTCGATCATCGCCGGCCAGGCTGTCCAGGGTTACGACGGCGGAGGGCGCCCTCCGTCGTCGCGGACTGGATCCGGGGGACCACTGAGGCGCTGCGCTGCCACGGTCGCGTCGTTCTCCTGGACTGTTCGGTTTGAACACTAGGTGTCCGAGGCGGCCCAGGATGCGACGGGTGGCGGGCGGATCTGCCTGGGGAAATGAGCGGCAGGGTCACCCTGCTACGCGGTACGGTGCGCCGATGTCAGAGATCAAGAAGTTCCAAGTCACCTTTGACTGCGCAGAACCTGAGCGCCTCGCTCGCTTCTGGTGTGAAGTGTTGGGGTACGTCACGCCGCCGCCACCTGAGGGGTTCACCACCTGGGACGATTTCAACCGCACCCTGCCTCCTGAGAAGCAGGGATCATGGTTCTCCTGCAGTGATCCCTCAGGCGTAGGCCCGCGTCTGTTCTTCCAGCGCGTCCCGGAAGGCAAGCACGTTAAGAATCGGGTGCACCTCGACGTCCGGGTCGGGACCGGGCTCGTGGGGGACGAGCGCCTCGCTGCGCTCGAAGCCGAGTGCGCACGACTGATCGCGCTCGGTGCGACCCACGTGCAAACGCTGTATGCCGATGAGGAAAACGAGTCGTGCATCCCGATGCTGGACATCGAGGGCAACGAGTTCTGTATCGACTGAACATTCTTCGAGCCGGGAGGCCGGGAGCCACCTCCCTTGGGCCTCTCCGGTCTCGCATGGGGCGGAAGTTGGCCTGCGAGGGCGAGGTTGTGCAGCCGGGCGACGCCGAGTACGGCGGGTGTGAACGCCGTCGCCTTTCAGACGGCAGTCACGAAAGATCTTCCATGCCCTCATCCGGGCGAAAACGTGCTCGACACGGGCCCGGATGTTGTGGTGCGAGGGGTTGTGCTCCTCTTTGCAAGCTGGCAGTTCGGTCTGGCCGCATTCACGGCGGTGCGGAATGAGTAGACCGGTGCCCCGATAGCCGCCGTCCGCGATGACCGTGGCCCGGCCGACAGCGGCATTCGCACCGGAAAGTTCCCATGCCTTGCAATCGTTGCGGTTGCCGGGCAAGCAGGATGCGCCGGACCAGCGAGCGGCCCACCCTCGATCCCCTCGGCCCGCGCTGCTGCGGCCAGAGAATCCAGCATCCACTCGGGCGGCCCCAACTCGGGCGTCCGCGCACCCGGCCGGGCCATCTCGGCGGCGACAAGGCGTATTCCTCCCGCCGCAACCGCCGCTACCTGCGGCGGCGCCAGATCAAGCACACCATCCCCGAACCGAGGAACCAGCGGGCCAACCGCGAGCGCCGGGGCCGCGAGGGCGGCCGGCCCACCTGCTTCGACAAGACGAGCTACAAGAGGAGGAACGAAGTCGAGCGAACGATCAATGCCCTCAAGAACTCCCGGGCTGTGGCCACGAGGTTCGACAAGCGTGCCTACGTCGTCCACGGCACCGTCACCGTCGCTTCGATCAGACGCTGGCTCCGCTTGTGACCAGCTGAAGGGAGCTGATCAGACGCCGGTCCGTCCGTCGACGAGCTCTCGCACGATGTCGAGGTGCCCGTTGTGTCGGGAGATCTCTTCGATGAGGTGGAGGATCACCCAACGGAGGTCCACGTGGCGGCCGTCACTGATGGAACGCTTGGCCCTTGCGTTCAAGTCGTGGTCGGACAGCAGGCGACGGTAGCGGTCGCTCTGCTCTTCGTATGCGGCGAGAAGCTGGGGCAACGGGACGTCGACAGCTGTCCGCATCTCGGGGTCGGGGTCGTCGTCACTCGCCTGCGTGAGCGGACCCGCTGGTTCCTCCCCCAGGAACATCACTTGGACCCAGTGGTACTCGACCCACCGCAGATGGCTGATCAGCCCACACAGGGTCATCAGCGGTGAGTTCGGGAGCGGGGCCCTGCGGGCGTCTTGTGCGGACACGCCCTCGCACTTGGCTCGCGCCGTGTCACGAGCGTAGTCCAGGAAGGTGATCAGCTGCGTGCGCTCGTCCCAGGTGGGAGGCGTATCGGTTCGTTGCGTCATCGCGGGGAGTCTCCCGCAGGTCGTAGGGGCGCGCGAGTGATTAATGAACACCACCCCGTCGAGTACTGCCTCATCCACCCTGGGCACGTCGGCCCGGCGAGATCCGCCGGACAGGCTCACATGGGTGGGGGGCGCCGCAGGCAAGCGGCAGGTCCAGGCGTGGCATCTGCTCTACAGCGGACCTGCGGTTATCCCCAGGAGGAAAACTGAAGGTGGCAGGCTGCCCGGGACCTGCCGCCCATCGGCAGCCTTGATCCATGCCTGTATTTCACAGATCACATCGATTGCATCGCTTACTGCTACTCCTGCTGGCGCTGACGCTCGGGGTCGGCACGCTGACGGTCGCCGCCCGGCCGGCGCACGCGAACGTGAACGCGATGACCACCACCGATCCGGTGCGCGAACTGGCGCGCGTCGCGAAGCCGTTGCGTTCCACGGAGGCAGGCGCCCCCGGCAGCGATCTGCGCCCGCTCGGCCGCATGATCGGCTCGGCGAAGATCGTCGGCCTGGGCGAGGCTACGCACAGCTCTCGGCAGTTCTTCACGATGAAGCACCGTGTCTTCCGGTATCTCGTCGAGGAGCAAGGCTTCACCACCTTCGCGCTGGAGGCGCCCTGGTCCACCGGCCTGGTCCTCAACGACTACGTGTTGTACGGGAAGGGCGACCCGGAGAAGCTCATGCGGGAGGAGTTCCAGAGCTCGTACCGGATATGGAACACCCGCGAGTATCTCGACCTGCTGAGGTGGATGCGCGCCCACAACGTTCGCCACCCCGACCGCCCCGTGCAGTTCATGGGTGAGGACAACGGTTACGCGGGACCTGAGCTCTTCGACGCGGTCACGGACTATGTGGCCACGTACCACCCGGAGCTGCTGCCGGAGTTCCGCCGCCTTTACCGCGGGCTCCGGCCGACGGGGAGCGTGGAGGAGACCGTCAACGAAAACATGGCCAAGCCCATCGCCGAGCGCGAGCGGACGGCCGTGGATGTGCGGCGCGCCTACCAGCTGCTTCAGGCGCAAGGGCCGGACGAGAATCCGCAGGCGTACCAGTGGATCCTCCAGCACGCCAGGGCCATCTCCCAGACCGGCACCCTCTACGCGTACTACGACTTCTCCGACCCGGCGAAGATCGCTCGGGCCATGCTCTACCGCGACCAGATCATGGCGGAGAACACTGTGTGGTGGCAGCGGCACACCGGCCACCGGATGCTGTTGTCGGCCCACAACGGCCATGTCTCCTACGAGTCCGACAACCCTGAGCAGTATCCGAAGACCCAGGGGGAGTTCATACGCCAGACGGTCGGGGCCGAGTACGTGAACATCGGTTACACCTTCGGGCAGGGCTCGTTCAACGCGATGGATCTGACGGATCCGGAAGAGCCCTACCGTCGCTTCTCCGTGAAGCCGCTGGGCGCGGGCAGCAGTGAGGAGGTGCTGGAGAGAGTCTCGCGGCGGGACTACTACGTCGATCTACGGGCCGTGCCCGAGCCGACGCGAGACTGGCTGATGGCGAAGCGGCTGACCCGCTCCATCGGGAACGCCTGGCCGGAGGACCCCTACCAAACCTCGCTCGGGCGCCAGTTCGACGTGCTGATACACCTCCATCGCGTCACGGCCGCGGATCTCCTGTCAACGGCCAGAGACTGAAAGTCCCTGGCTGCGACAGCTCAGTAGGGGCGGGGACTGAGCCCTTTTCAACCTCAGTAGGGCTGTTGACGCGGCTCGCTCCTTGTTGAGCCGGGCGGAGACTGTGGGGGCAAGATGACCTCCGTGCCCACCATGGTTGTTGGGATCCACGTGCCGCTGGGGCGCGGAGGGTAGACCATGGGCCCGGGTGTCAGGCGTCTTCGCGGTAGAGGTCAGTGAACAGGGCGACGGCGGCGTGGGTGGCCGGGTGGGGGTCCTGTCGGCCCCAGATGAGGAGGACGGGGACAGGGACAGCGTCGCGCAGGGGGCGATAAGTGATGCCGTCGCGGCGGTACTGGGCGACGGTGGCCTGCGGGGTGACGCCGACAGAGCGGCCGGCGGCAATGGTGGCGAGCCAGTCGTCGACGTCGCGGGTGTACTCCACAGCAGGGCGGGCGTCTTCGGGCCACAGTTCCAAGGTGGTGGTGCCGGTTCGACGGTCCACCACCAGGGTGCGCTCGCGGATCTCCGCCAGGCGGATGCTGCGACGTCTGGTCCATGGGTCGTCGGAGGCGAGGGCGACGTAGCGGCGCTCGTGGCCCACGAGGGCGTGGGCGTAGCGGCGGGTGTCGACGGGGGTGCGGAGGACGGCCAGGTCGCACAGGCCCTCGGCGAGGCCGCCGGTGGGGGTGTTGTGGCGAATCAGGTGGAGTTCGACGTTGGGGTAGCGGTCGTGCCAGCGGCGCTGGAACTCGGCGGTGTGGCGGCCCATCGCGGACCAGGCGTGGCCGATGTGCAGCCGGGTGTGGCCGGTGGTGGCCTGGTGGACCAGTTCGTCGGCGTCGACCAGGAGATTCCGGGCGCGGGCGAGAACCTGCACGCCTGCGGTGGTGGGGGTGACAGTGCGGCTGGTGCGGTGCAGCAGTCGCACGCCGAGGATGCGCTCCAGTGCGAGCAGTGTGCGGGAGACCGCGGCCTGGGAGACTCCCAGCTCGATCGCGGCGTCGGTGAAGCTGCCGGTGTCGACGATCTCGACCAGGCAACGCAGGTGCCGCAGCTCCAGTTCCGTACGACCATCCATACGTCCAGCGTATAGCTGGGGGTTCGGATGCATTTTGCGTATGCGTCGGTCCGGCGGATGGTCGTGCCATGACACTCGAAGCTCGCGCAGAGACTTCGGCCGCCCCGGCGCAGGCGTCGTCGCCCCGGTGGTCCGGGGTGGCGCTGATGATGGGGAGCGGCCTGTCCAACCAGGTCGGAGCATCAATAGCCGCGCTCGCCTTCCCGGTGCTGGGGCCGGCGGGAGTGGTGGCGGTGCGCCAGTGGGTGGCCGCCGTGGTGCTGCTGAGCGCCGGCCGGCCGAACCTGCGTTCATTCACCGCCGCGCAGTGGCGTCCGGTCCTTGGCCTTGCCGCGGTGTTCGCGACCATGAACCTCACGCTGTATGCGGCGATCGACCGGATCGGGCTCGGCCTGGCGGTCACCCTGGAGTTCCTCGGCCCGCTCACTGTGGCGCTGGCAAGCTCTCGCCGGCGTATCGATCTGGCCTGTGCTCTCGCCGCCGCGGTGGGCGTGGTGGTCCTCACCCGCCCCCGGCCCAGCACGGACTATCTCGGCATCGGCCTGGCCCTGATCGCCGCCGTCTGCTGGGGCTGTTACATCCTCCTCAACCGCGCCGTGGGCGAGCGCCTGCCCGGGCTGCAGGGATCGGCCGCCGCCGCGGCCGTCTCCGGCCTGCTCTACCTGCCCCTCGGCGCTGCGGTCCTGTGGCTCCACCAGCCCACCGTCGGCTCCCTGCTGTGCGCGCTTGCTGCCGGTGTGCTGTCCTCCGCGGTGCCGTTTCTCGCCGACCTGCTCGCGCTGCGCCGGGTCCCCGCCCGCTTCTTCGGGATCTTCATGAGCGTCAACCCGGTGTTCGCCGCTCTGATCGGCATGCTCGTCCTTGACCAGTACCTCGGTGCGGCATCGTGGCTGGCCATCACCGTGATCGTCACCGCCAACGCCGTCTCGGTGGGCACCGCCGCCAGCCGCTCGGAGAAGGAGACCAACCTCTTGCGGTGAACCCGCGTCGACGCCCGCGCCACGGTGTGAGCCTTTGTCGAGGCAGGCAAGGTGGCTGACGCGGGTGCGGACGAACGGGTGGCCATTCCACCAGGCATCGAGGCGTACGAGGTTGAGTGCAACGGCGGAGAGGACGTGCTCCAGGTGGGTCTTCTGGAGGCCGGGGTAGCGGGCGCGTCTCTTCCTCGACCTGCCCATCGGAACGAGAAGGTCGACCGGCTCGGCGGGCGGAAGCAGGTCCGGCTCGCGGATCTTCAGCTTGCCGCCGACCCGGGCAGCAGGGATCTCGCTATCGGCAATCCGCTTACGGATCGTGATCGAGTGACCGTCGTTCGCGTGCTCCAGCTCGCGCATGTCGCACAGGCGCTCAAGTGTCGATGGGGTCGGCATCAGGGACCTCTTGTTCATCGATGAGTTGTCTCGTGTGTCCGCGCTCTACGCGGCGAGCTTCGATCGAGACCGTCCCTCGTCCACCGTGAGCGGGGACGGGCGGCGGTGGTGGAGCGCCAGTTTTAGGGCCGCGCGCCAGATGAGATCACCGGCGGCTGGGGACCTCCGGCTCCTCCAGGTCCTCGCGATCAACGGGGACATGGGGGAAGTCGCCATCGCGGTGTACGGGGCACGGTGAGGCAGCCACCTGGGACACGGTGGATGAGCGGCTGCGTTTCCGCGTGGTGAGGGTCGCGGCCCAGGCCGGACATGAACCTCAGCTGACCCGCACTACCCTCTGCGCGGAAGGGCCCGCACGGCATGCCGTGCGGGCCCTTCCCTTGCAAGATGATCATGGCGTGGTGATGCAGTCAGGCGCTAGAAAATGCTGGACAGCGCTAGATGCGCCTACCGTGTCAGCCCGCGGATTCGCCTGCGTGCGGGCTCAGCACACCGGCACCGACCAGCACGAACAGCAGGATCCCGAGCGCGATGCGGTACCAGACGAAGGGCATGAAGCTCTTGGTCGAGATGAACTTCATGAACCAGGCGATCACCGCGTAACCGACGGCGAAGGCGATCACCGTGGCGAAGATCGTGGGGCCCCAGGAGACGTGGTCGCTCTCCAGGGCGTCCTTCAACTCGAAGAGCCCGGAGGCGAGTACGGCCGGGATGGCGAGGAGGAAGGAGTAGCGGGCCGCGGACTCGCGCCGGTAGCCCATGAAGAGGCCGCCGCTGATGGTGGCGCCGGAGCGGGAGACGCCGGGGACGAGGGCCATGGACTGGCACAGGCCGAAGATCAAGCCGTCCTTGACTCCGAGGTCCTCAAGTCCCTTGCGCTGCTTGGGCGCGCGATGCCGGCCGCCGGTTTCGTCGCGTGCCGCCAGCCGGTCGGCGACGCCGATGACGATGCCGACGACGATCAACATCGTGGCGGTGATGCGCAGATCGCGGAACGGCCCCTCGATCTGGTCCTTGAACAGCAGCCCCAGCACGCCGATGGGGATGGACCCGACGATCACCAGCCAGCCCATCTGGGCGTCGTGATCGCTGCGCAGTTCCTTCTTGACGAGGGAACGGCTCCACGTAGAGATGATCCGCCCGATGTCCTTGCGGAAGTAGATCAGCACGGCGGCCTCGGTGCCGATCTGGGTGATCGCGGTGAAGGCCGCCCCGGGGTCCTTCCAGCCGGAGAAGGCCGCGGTCAGGCGCAGATGCGCGCTGGAGGAGACGGGAAGGAACTCGGTCAGCCCCTGGACGAGTCCGAGGATGAGTGATTCGAACCAAGACATGAAGTTACGGCGTCCAAGTGCTGGTCGTGTGACGGGAGTCGGGCGTGCCGCATCACCGGGCGCGGTGATCGGGGTGCGAGGGCAGCGTAACGCCCCGCGGTGACGGGCCGGCCACAGGGGCGGTCAGGCCGCCGTCGGCCCGGTCACCGTCCAGCCGGGGGCCTGGGGGTGAGCCGTCAGGTCCTCGTGGCGGACCGTGTCCCCACAGGCGGAGCAGGTGACCTGGGGCAGCAGTTCGTTGCCGCAGCCGTGCTCGACGACCATCGGCCGGTCGTCGTCCTTGCGCACGTGCCGGTCTCCCCAGGCCATGAGGGTCAGCAGCACGGGTTCCAGTTCGAGCCCTGCCTGTGTGGGCCGGTACTCGAAGCGCTGCGGCCGCTCGCTGTAGACCCGCTTGGTCAGCACCCCTGCGTCGACGAGTCGGCGCAGCCGGGTGGCCAGGATGTCGCGCGGGGCCCCGATGTTGCGCACGAGCTGGTCGAAGCGGCCGTTCCCCAGGCAGACCTCCCGCAGCACGAGCAGGGAGTACTTCTCGCCGACGAGCGCCAGGGTGTCGGCGATGGAGCAGGGACGCGGGTCTCGGGTGGCGGCCATGATCCCCAGTCTAGGGGAGAGTTTGGTTCTCCAACTTATGGGTTTGATTTTCCAACCCACAAGGCTATGGTGAGTTTGGATTTCCTACTCACCAGTAATCGCCCTCATTGATGGAGGCCCCACCATGCGTGACGCAGTCGTCGTCGAAGCCGTACGCACCCCCGTGGGCAAGGGCAAGCCGAGCGGCGCCCTCGCGCACGTGCACCCCGTCGAACTCCTCGCCCACACCCTGCGCACCCTCGTCGAGCGCTCCGGCGTCGACCCGGCGCTCATCGACGACGTCATCGGCGGCGCCGTCGACCAGGTCGGCGAGCAGGCCATGAACACCACCCGCTACGCGGCCCTGTCGGCCGGGTTCCCGGAGACGGTCCCGGCGACCACCGTGGACCGCCAGTGCGGTTCCTCCCAGCAGGCCGTGCACTTCGCCGCGCAGGGCGTGATCGCGGGCGCCTACGACATCGTCGTCGCCTGCGGGGTCGAGTCGATGAGCCGCGTGCCGATGTGGTCGAACGTCCCCGAGGGCAAGGACCCCTTCGGCCCCGGGGTCGCCGCACGCTATGAGGAGGGCCTGGTCCCGCAGGGCATCAGCGCCGAACTCATCGCCGCCAAGTGGTCGATCGGCCGCGAGCAGATGGACGCCTTCGCCGTCTCCTCGCACCGCAAGGCCGCGGCGGCCTGGGAGAAGGGTCTCTTCGACGCCGAGGTCGCGCCCCTGGAGGGTGTCTCACGCGACGAGTGCGTCCGCCCGGGCAGCACCCCAGAGATCCTCGCCGGCCTCAAGCCCGCCTACTACGACCCGATCTTCGCCGAACGCTTCCCCCAGATCGAGTGGAACGTCACAGCGGGCAACGCCAGCCCCATCAACGACGGCGCCTCGGCCGTCCTCATCATGTCGGGAGAGACAGCCGAACGCCTCGGCCTGCGCCCCCTCGCGAGGCTCCACAGCTTCGCCGTCACCGGCTCCGACCCGATCCTCATGCTCACCGGCGTCATCCCGGCCACCGAGCAGGTCCTGCGCCGGGCCCACCTCAGCCTCGACGACATCGACCTCTTCGAGGTCAACGAGGCGTTCTCCAGCGTGGTCCTGGCCTGGCAGCAGGAGACGGGCGCGGATCCGGCCAAGGTCAACGTCCACGGGGGCGCGATCGCGATCGGCCACCCGTTGGGCGCGAGCGGCACCCGTCTGACGACGACGCTGGTGCACGCGATGCGGGAACGCGGGGCCCGTTACGCCCTGCAGACGATGTGCGAGGCGGGCGGACTGGCCAACGCGATGGTTCTGGAGAGGGTGTGATCGACGTCTTTCAAGGGCGCCGCAGATGATGCCGCTTGCGCCACGCGACCACCGCCCCCGCCAACCCCGGCAGGGCGATCGCGGCCATGGCGATCAGGAACGCCGGCGAGGTCGGGGCTGAAGCCCGCGCACCGGCGACCACGTACGCGGCGGTGTTCGGAATCGACCCGAGCGCCGTCGCGGCGAGGAACGGCACATAGCCCATACGGGACACGGCGGCGCAGTAGTTGGCAGCCCAGAACGGCACTCCGGGGAACAGCCGCGCGGCCAGCATCGAGCGGAACCCGTGCCGGCTCAACTGCCCGTCCGCCGCCTTCAGCCACCGCCCCCGCAGCAGCGGCCGCAGCGCCTCCTGCCCGAGCACCCGGCCCAGGCCGAACGCGATCCCCGCGCCGAGCACCGTACCGGCGAGCGCCGAGGCGAGCCCGAGCTGTGACCCGAAGAGCGCTCCGGCGGCCAGATTGAGCAGCGGCCGCGGCACGAACGCCACCGTGCACAGCCCATAGGCCACCCCGAACACGACCGCGGCCGCCACCCCGCCGAGCTGGGGCGGCCAGCCGTCCGAGAGCAGTCTCTGCGGCTCGAACAGCAAGACCGTGGACGCGGCGCCCGCGAGCAGCGCGACGAGCAGGGAGAGCCGGGACCACGGCGACAGCAGCACTCTCGTGCAGCGGGCGGTGAGACCCACCGGAGCGGGGGCGGGGAGAGCGAACTCCGTGGCGATGGCCGGGGGAGTGGCCGTGGCGGTGCCCCCAGAGCGGGTGGTGGCATCGAGCATCCTGTGACGGTAACCGACACCGACGGGTGATCGCCGTACGGGTGCCGTCCGTTGTACGGACGGGCGGCGCAGAAAACCGTTCGACGTGGGACGACACGTCGGACATGATCTGCGTCATGTTCCGGTACGCCTTCGCTCTCGCAGCATCCGCAGTCGCGGATGCGCCGAAGGCTGCCGTTCCCGTCTTCCTGGCCGCCGCAGACGGCGCCCGAAGCTGACCCTTCCCGGATCGTCCGGCGGACCCCGCAGGGGGAGGGTCGGCGAGTCCTTGGGGTCCCCGTTCTTCCGCGAACACGAAGAGGCTTCGAGGTACAGCCATGTCCAAAACCGCTTACGTGCGCACCAAGCCGCACCTCAACATCGGCACGATGGGTCATGTCGACCACGGCAAGACCACCCTGACCGCCGCCATCACCAAGGTCCTCGCCGAGCGCGGCAGCGGCACGTTCGTGCCGTTCGACCGCATCGACCGGGCCCCGGAGGAGGCCGCGCGCGGGATCACCATCAACATCGCGCACGTCGAGTACGAGACCGACACCCGGCACTACGCGCACGTGGACATGCCGGGCCACGCCGACTACGTCAAGAACATGGTCACCGGGGCCGCGCAGCTCGACGGGGCGATCCTCGTCGTCTCCGCGCTCGACGGGATCATGCCGCAGACCGCCGAACACGTGCTGCTCGCGCGGCAGGTGGGTGTCGACCACGTGGTGGTCGCCCTCAACAAGGCGGACGCGGCCGACGAGGAACTGGTCGAGCTCGTCGAGCTGGAGGTCCGCGAGCTGCTCACCGCGCACGGCTACGGCGGCGACGCCGTGCCCGTCGTACGGGTCTCCGGGCTGAAGGCGCTGGAGGGGGACCCGCGCTGGACGGCGTCGATCGAGGCGCTGCTCGACGCGGTGGACACCTATGTGCCCCTTCCCGAGCGGTATCTGGACGCACCCTTCCTGATGCCGGTCGAGAACGTGCTGACCATCACCGGCCGGGGGACCGTGGTGACCGGTGCGGTCGAGCGGGGCACCGTGCGGGTCGGCGACCGGGTCGACGTGCTCGGGGCCGCCCTGGAGACGGTGGTGACCGGCGTCGAGACCTTCGGCAAGCCGATGGAGGAGGCGCAGGCCGGGGACAACGTGGCGTTGCTGCTGCGGGGTGTTCCCCGGGACGCGGTCCGGCGGGGCCATGTTGTGGCCGCGCCCGGCAGTGTCGTGCCCAGTCGTCGCTTCACCGCGCAGGTGTACGTGCTGTCGGCGCGGGAGGGCGGGCGTACGACGCCCGTCTCCACCGGGTACCGGCCGCAGTTCTACATCCGTACCGCGGATGTCGTGGGGGACGTGGACCTCGGTGAGGTCGCTGTCGCCCGGCCTGGCGAGAAGGTCGTCATGCATGTGGAGTTGGGGCGGGACGTGCCGCTCGAGGCGGGGCTCGGGTTCGCCATCCGTGAGGGTGGGCGGACCGTGGGGGCGGGCACGGTGACAGCCGTCGTGTGAGGGTGGTCGCCGTGTGTGGGGGACTGCGGGGCCGTTGTGGCTGGTCGCGCAGTCCCCCGCGCCCCTGATGGGGCGTTCTCGCCCAGGCACAATGAACAGATGACCGAGTCCCTGCCCGTCGCCCGTGCCGTTGATCACGGGTTCGCCAAGTTGATGCCTGACGTGGACCGGGAGCGGGCCTGGTTGCTGACGGTCGACGGGGCTCCGCAGTCGTACGTCGATCTCGACGAGCCGACCTATCTGGAGTTCGAGTACGCCCAGCGGCTCGGGCACGTCCTCGACGGCATCGGGGAGCCCGGGCGGGCGCTGGACGTGGTGCATCTCGGCGGGGGTGCTCTGACGCTGCCGCGGTATCTGGCCGCCACCCGGCCAGGGTCCCGGCAGGACGTCGTCGAGGCCGACCGGGCTCTGCTGGACCTGGTCGTCGAGCAGCTGCCGCTCGCGGACGGGGCCGGGATCGCGTTGCACGCGGCGGATGCGCGGGCGTGGCTGGAAAGCGCCCCGGCGGACTGTGCCGATGTGCTGGTCGCCGACGTCTTCGGCGGGTCGCGGGTCCCGGCGCACCTGACCTCACTGGAGTACGCCCGCGAGGCCGCACGGGTGCTCCGGAGCGACGGGGTCTATCTCGCGAACCTCGCCGACGGGGCCCCCTTCGCCTTTCTGCGGTCCCAACTGGCCAACTTCGCCGAGTCGTTCGAGGAGCTCGTGCTGATCGCCGAGCCGGGGGTGCTGCGCGGGCGACGGTTCGGGAACGCGGTGCTCGTCGCCGCGCGGGTGCCTCTCGACACGGCGGCTCTGGCGCGGCGTACGGCGGGCGATGCGTTCCCCGCGCGGGTTGAACACGGTGCCGGGCTGCGGAGGTTCATCGGTGCGGCGCGGCCGGTGCGGGACGAGGAGGCGGTGGCGTCGCCCGAGCCCCCCGACGGGGCGTTCGGCATCGGCTGAGTCGGTCATGGTGACCTTGTCGCCGCGCGGGTGCCTCTCGACACGGCGGCTCTGGCGCGGCGTACGGCGGGTGACGCGTTTCCCGCGCGGGTTGAACACGGTGCCGGGCTGCGGAGGTTCATCGGTGCGGCGCGGCCGGTGCGGGACGAGGAGGCGGTGGCGTCACCCGAGCCCCCCGACGGGGCGTTCGGCATCGGCTGAGTCGGTCACGGCGATCTGGGCCACCTGCTTGGTGCTCCGGCGCAGGTTGCGGACGTCCGGCACGCACAGCACGGCCGCCGTGACCGCCGCGATCAGGCCAGAGCAGCCCCACAGGGCGGCGGAACGTCCGAACGCCGACTCCGCGGGACCCGCCAGGGCCGCCGCGAGAGGCATGAGGGCGACCGAGCCGAACCAGTCGTAGGCCGAGACCCGGGAGAGCTTGTCCTCCGGTATCTCCTGGTGCAGGGCGGTCATCCAGGAGACGCCGAACACCTCGACGGTCGCACCGGCCACGAACATCGCCGTGCACAGCAGGGGCACCGAGACCGGCACGGCCAGCGCGGCGGACGGCAGCGCCATCGGGAACACGCAGAGGATCCCCACGAACAGCAGCCGGTGCGGCCTCCACCGGGTCATGAGGAGAGCCCCTACGACGGTGCCGGCGCCGAAGAAGCCGAGGGCCACGCCCCAGGGGCCCGCGCCGCCCAGGTCGTCCCGGGCGACGAGCGGGCCGTAGACCGCGTCGGCGGCGCCCAGGACCGCGTTGGCCACGGAGAACTGGACGACGACGCCCCACAGCCACGGCCGGCCCGCGACCTCCCGCCAGCCGTCCCGCAGGTCGGCGAGCATGCCGGCGCCCGGTGCGCGGACCGGGATGTGACCGACGTCGAGGAAGGCACGCAGCGAACCGGCGACCGCGAACGCGAGGGCGTCCGCCGCGAGCACCCAGCCGGGGCCCACCGCGGCGACCATCGCACCGCCGAGCGCGGCACCGCCCAGCGCCGCGCCCTGCATCGCCATCCGGAACACCGCGAAGGCCCGGCCGGCCTGTTCGCCGCTCACCGAGGACAGCAGCATGCCCTCGGCCGCCGGGCTGAAGAACGCGTGGCCCGTTCCGCCGAGCGCGGTCAGCAGCATCATCTGCCACAGCCGGGGTTCGCCGGCCAGGACGAGGACGGCGAACGCGCCCTGGGAGAGGCAGTTGAGGGTGTTGGCCGCGACCATCACGCGGTGCCGGGGCAGGCGGTCCGCCACGGCGCCGCCGATCAGCAGGAACACCACCAGCGGGAGGGTGCGCGCGGCGGCCACCAGACCCACGTCGCCGCTGTCGCCGCCCGCCTCCAGCACGGCGAACGCGGCGGCGATCAGGGCGCCGTTGCTGCCGAGGTTGGTGACGAACGCGGCGGCGGTCAGCAGACCGTAGTTGCGGCTCGCCCAGGCCGGTCTGCGGACGCGGGAGAAGTCGGTGGAGGGGGTCACCGGCCGACTATCGCCCGCGGGGTACGGCCTTGCCAAACGGTTTGCGGGCCGGATCGGGAGGAGACGCCGGTCACTGACGCCGGGCCTGGTCAGCGCTATCTACTCGTGGGTAACATCTCGGGCATGAGCGCAGACCAGATGTCCGTCGGTGAGATGCTCGCCGCGACCGTGCCCATGGTGCGGACCCTGAACCTCGAGTTCCTGGAGACCGGCCCGGAGAAGGTCGTGGTCGCCCTGCCCGACCAGGGGGAGTTCCACAATCACGTGGGCGGGCCGCACGCCGGGGCCATGTTCACGCTCGCCGAGTCGGCCAGCGGGGCGGTCGTCCTGGCCGCGTTCGGCGACCAGCTCTCGCGTGCGGTTCCGCTGGCCGTCAACGCCGAGATCGCCTACCGCAAGCTCGCGATGGGCCCGGTGACCGCCACGGCGACCCTGGGCCGCCCGGCCTCCGAGGTGGTCGCCCAGCTCGACGCCGGGGAGCGCCCCGAGTTCCCGGTCACGATCGAGATCCGCCGCGGGGACGGGGCGGTCACGGGCGAGATGACGGTGGTGTGGACCCTGCGACCGAACGGCTGAGTTCGGGGGCGGCGGCCTGAGTTCGGAGGAGCGGCGGCCTGTCAGGCCGCCAGTCCGCGTCCCCGTCCAGCCCCCTCCCGGCCCTCCAGCTCCGCCACGAACCCCTTGAGCCAGGTGGTGAATTCCGGGCCCAGGTCGGGTCGGGCGCAGGCCAGGCGGACTACCGTGCGGAGGTAGTCGGCCTTGTCGCCGGTGTCGTAGCGGAGGCCCTCGAAGACGACGCCGTGGACCGTGCCGTCGGTCGCCAGGGTCTGGAGGGCGTCGGTGAGCTGGATCTCGCCGCCGCGGCCCGGCGCGGTGCGGTCCAGGACGTCGAAGACCGCCGGGTCGAGGACGTAGCGGCCGATGACCGCGTAGGTGCTGGGGGCGGTTTCGGGGGAGGGCTTCTCCACGAGGCCGGTCACACGGACCACGCCCTCTTCCTCGGTCGGCTCCACCGCCGCGCAGCCGTAGAGGTGGATCTGCTCGCGAGGCACCTCCATGAGGGCGATCACGCTGCCCGCGTACCGTTCGCGGACGTCGAGCATGGTGCTCAGCAGGGTCTCGCGCGGGTCGATCAGGTCGTCGCCGAGGAGGACGGCGAAGGGCTGGTCGCCGACGTGGCGGCGGGCGCAGAGCACCGCGTGGCCGAGGCCGAGCGGCTCGCCCTGGCGGATGTGGTGGATGTTGGCCAGGCGCGCGGGATCGCGTACGGCGTCGAGCCGTACCGCGTCGCCCTTCGCCGCGAGGGCCTGCTCCAGCTCGAAGGCGTGGTCGAAGTGGTCCTCGATGGCCCGCTTGTGGCGGCCGGTGACCATCAGGACGTCGTCCAGCCCGGCCGCGGCGGCCTCCTCGACGACGTACTGGATGGCCGGCTTGTCGACGACCGGGAGCATCTCCTTCGGTGTCGCCTTGGTCGCCGGCAGGAACCGGGTGCCGAGCCCGGCGGCCGGGACGACCGCCTTGCGGACCGTGGGGGTGGGGGCGGGGGTGTCGGTCGTGTGGGGGACGATCATGCGGATCATGCTGCGGCACGAGGATGAGAGCACACCGGGAGACGCCTGGGAGCCCGCTGTGGACCCCGCTGTGGACCCGGCCAGGGCGGGAGATTTCGTGTGCCAAGCATCCGGCGGCCGCACACCACTCGACGCTCGCGTCCCGTTTATTTCGAATGCGGGTACGGATACCGGCGGTAACTTTTCTGAACTCGCCTCTTTTTGAACATGGGTCACTCCACCTTCTTGTTTGCCGTGCGTGAATTGTGCGAAGGTGAGCGCCCCCGCGACGGCCGGGTCACATCTGACGCGGCATAGGTATGCACCAATCAGGCGCCTGCTTTCCGAGGAGCGCATATTTCATGCGGTCCTGCGGCTTGGAAGGAATTGGTCCCGTGCAATCCGCTTACCCCCCACGTCCCCCTTACCCGCCACGTCCCGGATCGGGTCCGGCGGAGTCCGACCGCAATCTCCTGGCCCGGCTGGGGGAGAACAGCGTGGACGGCCATGCGGTCGCCCTGCTGATGGCGCGACATTGGCAGGCGACCTACGCGTACTCCGTCATCTGCCTCGCCTCCTGGTCCGGTTCGGCCTCGATGGCGGCCGCTGCTGCTTTTCACCGCGTGCTCGGCCGGGCGGGTGACGGCGCACTGCGTCCCCAACTTCTCGTCGCCGTGAGGGAGTCCGTCAAGGAGTGGGCCGCGGACGACGAAATCGCCGACGTACTTCCGGAACTCCGCAAGACGATCGGCGGCCGTGGTCTGCGCGCGGCGAGGTCCGTCACCCCCGAAAGGCGTCTGCTCGCCGAGCGCGCATTCAGGGCCCTTCCCGGGGCTTCCCAATGTCTGTTGTGGCATGCCGAGGTCGAGGCCGAACCCATATCCATACCGGCCGGTCTGCTGGGTGTGGAAACGGCCCGTGCGGCGAGCGCCCTCGAGCAGGCGCGGGAGCAATTCCGTACCGGCTGCGTCCGTGCCCACCGGGAACTCGCGCCCACCAGTGAGTGCCGTTTCTACAATCGTCTCCTGGATGTCCCGATTCGTCGGGGCGGGGGCCTTCTGCCCGATGTCCGCAAACATCTGACGGAATGCCGGTACTGCCGTCACGCCGCCGAACAGCTCAGCCATTTCGAGGGCGGCCTCGAGGTGCTGCTCGCCGAGACGGTGCTCGGCTGGGGCGCCCACCGCTATCTCGAGTCGCGCCCCGCGCGGGTCGCCGAGCGTCCGGCCCCGGCCCCGTCCGATACGGCCCGTACGAAGCCCGGCGGGCGTCACCGCCCTGTCCCGGCGGGTTTCCTCGCTCAGCCGGGCAGGAGCGCCCGGGCCGTTCTCGTGGGCGCCGGTCTGACCTCCCTGGCCCTGCTCGCGACCGTGCTGGTCGCCAAGGGGTGGTCCGAAGACGGCGGGGCTCCCACCTCGGGCGCCACCTGGGGCGCGGTGAGCGGCAACACCGTACGGCCGAGCCGGTCGGATTCCTCCCAGGACACCGGGTCCCCGTCCACCGCCTCCATGAGTCACCCTGTCGAGGCCGGCCACGGCAGGCTCCGCAGCGCCGACGCCGGCCTGTGCCTCGACACCCACGGCGCGCAGACCGTGGCGGGTGCGAAGGCCGTACTGGCCAAGTGCTCCTCCGCCGGGTCCCAGCAGTGGACGTACCTGGAGGACGGACTGCTGCGCAGCGCGGCCGACCCCGGGCTCTGCCTCGACGCGGACACCGAGAAACGGTCGGTCGTGGTCGCCGACTGCCTGACCTCCACTGGGGAGGTCCGCTACGACCTCACCGTGCGCGGCGAACTGCTGCTGCGCCGCGGGAAGGGGCTCCTGGTCGCGCCAGGCAAGGACGAGACCGTCGTCGTCACCGAGCGGAACGGCTCGAAGGGGCAGAGGTGGCTGCTGGAGTCCAACGGCGAGAGCGCGCCGGGACAACAGGGCACGCGGTCGCCGCAGGACGCGGAACCGGGCTGGCCCTCCGGAGGGCCGGGCGAGGATCCGGTCACCCCCCGTCTCGCCCCGGCCCCGCCCGCCGGTCCCGACGCCCTCCACGCCCCGAGTCCCGGACAGCCCTCGGACCAGCACGGAACCCCGCCCGAGCAGTACGGGACCCGGGCGGCGCAGGTCGACCACCGTGACGCCGGACCGGCCGCTCCAGCCCTCCCGGCCGCGCCGGTCGAGCGGGCCGGGGCCGCGGTGGGCGCGGTGGTGGGCACCGTGAGATCGGTGACGGCGCCCGGCACTTCGACGCCGGCCGGGCTCCTCGCCGGTGCAGTGCGGGGCATCAGCGGGTGACCCCGCGCACCGGACACCGGTTCTCGTGAGCCGGTAGGCTGCCTCGGCGTGCGTCTGCAGGGACGCGCGCCGGGAACGCGACTCAGGAGGAACCGGCGTTGCACGTCCAGGAATGGCTCGACACCGTGCCCCCGGCCGCTGTCTACGCCCTGGTGGGCCTGGTCATCGGCCTGGAGAGCCTGGGCATCCCGCTGCCCGGCGAGATCATCCTGGTCTCCGCCGCGCTGCTGTCCTCGCAGCACGCGGGCATCAACCCCGTGGTGCTCGGCGCGTGCGCCAGCGTCGGGGCGGTCGTCGGTGACTCCATCGGCTACGCGATCGGACGCAAGGGCGGCCGGCCGTTGCTCACCTGGCTGGGCGACAAGTTCCCGAGGCACTTCAGCGAGGGTCATGTCGCCACGGCGGAGCGGTCCTTCGAGAAGTGGGGCATGTGGGCGGTGTTCTTCGGCCGCTTCGTCGCCCTGCTGAGGATCTTCGCCGGGCCGCTCGCCGGTGTGCTGCGGATGCCGTACTGGAAGTTCCTGATCGCCAACGTCCTGGGCGGGATCATCTGGGCGGGCGGTACGACGGCGGTCATCTACTACGTCGGAATCGTCGCGGAGTCCTGGCTGAAGAGGTTCTCGTGGCTCGGGTTGGTGCTGGCCGTGCTGATCGGCCTCACCTCGATGCTCGTGCTGAAGCGCAAGGCGAAGAAGGCGACGGCACAGCAGCAGCAGGCGGCCGAGCCGGAGCCCGTCCCGGCCGCCGAGTGACCCTCACGGTGTCTCGTGCACCTCGTGGTGGGCCTTCGCCAGGTCCGCGTAGAGCGTTCCGTTCAGCGTGACCCCCTGACGCTCCTCCTCCGTCAGCTCCCGCCGCACCTTCGCCGGTACGCCCGCCACCAGGGAACCCGGCGGGACCTGCATGCCCTGCGGGACCAGCGCCTGCGCCGCGACCAGGGAACCGGCGCCGATCACCGCGCCGTTCAGCACGGTCGCGCCCATGCCGATCAGGCAGTCGTCCTCGACCGTGGCGCCGTGGACGACGGCGTTGTGCCCCACGGAGACCCGCTCGCCGATCGTCACGGGGAAGCCGGGGTCGGCGTGGAGCGTGCAATTATCTTGGATGTTGCTCTGGGCGCCGACTGAGATGCGTTCTACGTCGCCGCGGGCCACCGCGCCGTACCAGAGACTGGCCCCCGCCTGAAGCGTCACGTCCCCGATCACCGAGGCGGTGGGCGCCACGAAGGCCTCCTCGTCGATCCTCGGTTCCCTTCCGCCGATGCCCGTGATCAACGCCTTGTGCGCCATTTCGCCTCCTGGTTCGAGATATCCCGAACCGTACGCCACCCGGTGGGGCGAAGATCACAAGCCCTCGGACTCATGTGGACGGCGTGTGCTCAGTACGGTGAGCTCGTGCCGAAGAACAAGAACGCGTTCTCATCCTGGCGGGGCCGCCTCGTCCAGCGTGCCGTCCACGCGGGCTGGGCCTGGGTGCAGCGCACGGGCTCCGTCACGGCCGAGCGCCCGGGGCGCTTCCGCTTCGGCGCGCTGGGTGCGCACAGCCGCCTGGCCTTTCCGCTGGGCACGGTGTTCGGTGAGCCGTGGATCCATGTCGGCTCCCACTGCATCGTCGGCGAGCAGGTGACCCTGACCGCCGGTCTGATGCCCGACCTGGATCTCGGCCCGGAGCCGATCCTGCGCATCGGCGACGGGGTCGTGCTGGGGCGCGGCAGCCACGTCATCGCCGACACCACGGTCACCATCGGCAGCGACTGCTACTTCGGGCCGTACGTCTATGTCACGTCCACGAATCACTCCTACGACGATCCCCACGAGCCCATCGGCAAGCAGTGGCCGCGGATGGAGCCGGTGGAGATCGGGCCGGGGTGCTGGATCGGGACCGGGGCGGTGATTCTGCCGGGGGCGCGGATCGGACGGAACGTCGTGGTCGCCGCCGGTGCCGTGGTCCGGGGGGTGGTGCCGGACCACGCCGTGGTGGCGGGGGCGCCCGCCCGGGTCGTACGCCGATGGACCGCCGAGGACGGCTGGCAGCCACCGCTCAGGACCCCGGCACCGGTGCCGATACCGGAGGGCGCCACGGCGGAACAGCTCAACGCGCTGGCCGGCCTGGACGAGGAGACGGCGGCGAGACTCGCCGAACTGGACGAGGACGCGGCCACAAGACTTGCGGGACTGGACTGAGGGGCGCCGGACGGCGGCGCGGGCGTGCGCCGGGTCGGGAGGGCGCGGTATGAGCTGGGCTCAGGGGCGGCGGGCGGTGCCTGGCGAGCTGCCTTGGTGGAGGGGTTGGGCGGTTCTGCGCGAGGCGGTTGGGCGCAGGGGGCGGGCTGGCTGGGGGGAGGGGGCAGGGTCGGTTTGTTGTGGGGCGGCGGAGGCGTGAGGGCGGGTGGGCTCGTTGCGAGGTATGCCGGGGCGGCTTGGCTCAGGGCGGCCGGGGACGCTGACTGTGCCGGCTGGGGGGCGGTCGCCTTCGCCCCCGTCCAGGCGGATCGCTGAGGTGTGCTGCTGTCAGCCCGTCGCGAGGAGCAGGGTGCCTACCAGGGCCAGGCCCGCGCCCGCTGCCTGGAGGGTCCGGAGGCGTTCGCTGAGGAACCCGCGGGCGGCCAGGGCCGTGACGACCGGGTAGAGCGAGGCGAGGACGGCGGCCACGGTGACCGGGCCGTGCTGGGCGGCCACCGAGTACGTGCCGTTCGCCGCCACGTCCGCGAGGCCGACGAAGGCGAGCGCGGGGAGGGACGGCCAGGGGAAGCCGGTGGTCGGGAGGGCCGGGGCGCCCCGCCTCACCGAGACGTACAGTGCGGTGCCCCCCACCGCCACGTTGACCAGGCGCTGCACGAACAGGGCGAGGAACAGGCCGGTGACGGTCGTGGACGCCTCCGCGATCAGGACGAACACCGTGCCGAAGCCGAGCGCCGCGATCAGGGTGAGGACGATCGCCTGACGCTGCACCGGTGCCCCGCGCAACTGGGGGCCGCCCGCCAGGATCACTCCGACGACCGCCACCGCGATGCCCGCGGCCTGCACCGGCCCGGGACGCTCGCCGAGGCAGAGACCGACACCCACCGGCACCGCCACGCTCAGCGTGCCCAGCGGGGAGACGACTCCCATCGGGCCCAGCGCGAGCGCCTTGTAGAAGCAGATCAGGGCGACCGGCCCGGCCAGCCCCGCGGCGAACGCGAACCACAGCAGGGGCCCCGCCTCGCTCCAGCCACCGGTCGCCACCACGATCGCGCCGAGTACGGCCGCCGCGATTCCCTGCGACACGACCACCACGGTGAGCGCCGGGAGCCGTCGGGTCAGCATCCCGCCGCCGAAGTCGGCCAGGCCCCACAACAGGCTGGTGGCCAGGGCGAAGAATGCTGTCACGGCTCGCCTCGCAGTACAGTTCGGTGAACGATCGGGTGCACCCCACCGTAGTTCATTCAGTTGTACTGTGTCATACAGAATATTGGACGTGACGTGTCGGACCTCGACCTCCTGACCCAGTCCCTCGCGCGCAACGTCAAGCGCTGGCGGACCGAGCGCGGATTCACCCTGGACACGCTCGCCGCCCGAGCCGGCGTCAGCCGCGGCATGCTGATCCAGATCGAGCAGGCCCGCACCAATCCCAGCCTCGGCACGGTCGTGAAGATCGGCGACGCCCTCGGGATCAGCATCACCACGCTCCTCGACTACGAGCAGGGGCCGAAGGTGCGGATCGTCCCCGCCGAGCAGGCCGTACGGCTGTGGCACACCGATGCGGGGAGCTACAACCGGCTCCTCGCGGGCGCCGAGGCCCCGGGCCCGCTGGAGATGTGGGACTGGCGGCTGATGCCGGGCGAGAGCAGCCCGTCGGACCCGCACCCCACGGGCACGGTCGAGCTCGTGCACGTCATGGCCGGCGAGCTCACCCTCACCGTCGACGGGGTGGAGCACCGGGTCCCCGCGGGCGCGAGCGCTTCTTTCGAGGCGAACACCCCGCACACGTACGGCAATCAGGGCGCCGTTCCGATGGAGATGGTCATGGCCGTCTCGGTACCGGCGGTGTCCTGAGCGGCTGTTAGCGTGCCGCCATGGACGCACCCATCGGACACTTCGACCACGCCACCCCCGCCCCCGCCGCCCTCGACGAGCTGATCAGCCCGGTCGCCGACGCCGTACGCCGCTGGAGCGGCAGCGTCCCCGCCGAACAGATCGTGTACGTCGACACCGACCCGCGGTGGGCCGACACCGCGGTCTTCGTGGAGCACTACGGCCGGGAGCTCCTCGAACAGTCGGCGAACTGTGTCGTGGTGGCAGGCAAGCGCGGTGGCGAGACCACCCTCGCCGCGTGTGTGGTCCTGTCCACCACTCGGGTCGACGTCAACGGGGTCGTCCGCCGTCAACTCGGTGCGCGCAAGGCCTCGTTCGCGTCGATGGACACCGCGACGGGCGAGAGCGGGATGGAGTACGGCGGTATCACCCCGATCGGGCTTCCTGCCGCATGGCCGGTGCTGGTCGACTCGGCCGTGGTCGACCTGCCGTACGTCCTGGTCGGCAGCGGACGCCGACGCGGCAAGCTGCTGGTGCCGGGGAAGGCCTTCGCGGAACTGCCGGGAGCGGTGGTGCTCGAAGGGCTCGGCGTCGCCTGACCTCAGGCCGGCGCGTGGTGGGCGAGGGCGTGATGCGGGTCCGTCTCGCCCGGGGCCGGGGCCGGGTCGGCATGCACCAGGGCTGCCGTGAGGCGGGGCACCGCGTGCAGCAGGGCGTGCTCGGCCTCGACGGCGACCGCGTGCGACTGACGTACCGTCATCTCCCCGTCCACCACGACCGCCACCTCCGCGCGCAGCCGGTGCCCGATCCAGCGCAGCCTCAACTCGCCCACTCCGTGCACCCCTTCGACCTCCCGCAGCGCGTCCTCGGCTCGGTCCACGAGGGCCGGGTCGACGGCGTCGAGCACCCGCCGGAACACCTCGCGCGCAGCGTCCCGCAGCACCAGCGTGATGGCGGCCGTGATCGCCAACCCCACGATCGGATCGGCGAGTTGCCAGCCCAGGGCCGAGCCGCCGGCCCCGATGAGCACGGCCAGTGAGGTGAACCCGTCGGTGCGGGCGTGCAGTCCGTCCGCCACCAGCGCGGCCGAGCCGATGTCCCGGCCCACCCGGATGCGGTAGCGGGCGACCCACTCGTTGCCCGCGAAGCCCACCAGCGCCGCCGCGGCGACCGCCGGGACGTGCGCCACGGGACGCGGATCGAGCAGCCGGTCGATCGCCACCCACCCCGCGAAGGCGGCGCTCGCGGCGATCGTCAGCACGATCACGATGCCCGCGAGATCCTCGGCGCGGCCGTAGCCGTACGTGAAACGGCGGGTGGCGGCACGCCGGCCCAGCACGAAGGCGATGCCCAGCGGTACGGCGGTCAGCGCGTCCGCCGTGTTGTGCACCGTGTCGCCGAGCAGTGCGACGGACCCGGACACGGCCACGACGACCGCCTGCGCCATGGCCGTGACCCCCAGCACCGCCAGCGAGACCCACAGGGCGCGCAGGCCGCGGGCGGAGGACTCCAGGGCGGAGTCGAGCTTGTCGGCGGTCTCGTGGGAGTGGGGGGTGAGGAGGTGGGCGAGGCGGTGACGGAAGCCATGGCGTCGGTGCTCGTGCCCATGCGGATGGCCGTGGTGGTGGTCGTGGTCGCTCACGTGGTGCCCCTTCCGATGCGCGCGGTGGTGGACGTACCGCGCCCACGGAGCCATTATGTGCGTATGAGCGCACGCATGCACCTATCACCTGCACACGATGCGCACCCGCGCACCCCCGGCGAGGAACAGTTCGCCCTCGCCGCCGAGATCCTCGCGCTGCTCGGCGACCGCACCCGCCTCACCCTCCTGCACGCCCTGGCCGGGGGAGAGGCCGATGTCACGACCCTCACCGAGGCGTGCGGGGCGGCCCGGCCGGCCGTCAGCCAGCACCTGGCACGGCTCAGACTGGCCGGGCTGGTGAACACGCGGAAGGAGGGGCGCCGGGTGATCTACGCACTGCGCGACGGGCATCTGCGCCGGCTCGTGGACGAGGCCCTGAACGTGGCCGACCACCGGCTCAGCGACCGGCCGGTGCATGACTGACACGTCAGTACGCGGCCGCCGTACCCAGGTACTGCTCCGCGAAGGCCGCCGCGGCCGCCGGTGACGTGAACAGGCGACGCAGGCGGGCGAAGGTGGTCCCCGCGCGGTACTCGTCGCCCGACGAGGTGCCGTGGTAGATCTCCGAGAGCCACTGCGAGAACTCCTGGTAGTCCCACACGCGCCGCAGACAGGCCTGCGAGTAGCCGTCGAGGCCGCTGCCGTCGTCCTTGCCGAGGTAGGCGACGAGCGCGTCGCCGAGCAGGAAGGCGTCGTGCAGGGCGAGGTTCATGCCCTTCGCCGCTATGGGTGCGGTGAGATGGGCGGAGTCTCCCGCGAGGAAGAGGCGGCCGTACGTCATGGGCTCGACGACGTAGTTGTGCATGTCGAGGACGCGTTTCTCGATCAACGGGCCCTCGGTGAGCGGCGGGGTGCCGTCCGCGCCCAGACGCTGCTGCAGTTCGGCCCAGATCCGGTCGTGGGACCAGTTGTCGGGGTCGTCGCCGGGCGGGCACTCCAGGTAGTAACGGGTGACCTCGGGGCTGCGGGCCATGTGCCCGGCGAAACCGTTCGGGTGGATGCCGAACAGGACGCAGTCGGAGGACGGCGGTGCCTCGGCCAGCAGGGCCAGCCAGCCGATGCCGTAGTCGTGCCGTGCGATGTGCGTGGTGTGGGGAAGGACGGTGCGGCTCACCCCGCGGGCCCCGTCGCAGCCGGCCACGAACTCGCACTCGACCAGCTGTCGTTCGCCCGTCCCGGCATCGGTGTACGACACGGAGGGCCGGGAGGTCTCCAGGTCGTGCAGCCGGACGTCCCGGACGCCGAAGCGGATCTCGCCGCCTCTTGTGTCGGCGTACTCGTGGACCAGGTCCGTGACCAACAGAGGCTGCGGGTAGACGAAGTGGTGCTGTCCCGTCAGCTCGCCGTAGGCGAAACGGAAGCGGTCGCCGGCGAAGCGGAACTCGCACTCGCTGTGCAACTGGGCGCGCTCCAGCAGGGTGTCGGCCAGACCGCGCCGCTGCAGACCCCGTACGGCCCACTCCTCGATGACGCCCGCGCGGGGCCGCCGCTCGATGAACGCGCGGGTCTCCGCCTCCAGGACGAGGCAGTCCACGCCCGCGGCCCGGAGGATGTTGCCGACCGTCAGTCCGGCGGGTCCGGCACCGACTATGACGACCGGAAAGCGCTGTGGCGCACCGGAGTTGGAGTGGGAGGTCACCGTGCCATTATGTCGGCGGCGCGCGGCGCGGTGCGGTGCGGTGCGGGCGGGGAGGGGTGCCGGGTGCCTCGGTGCGCGGAGGCACCCGGTCCGCCTGCCTCAGTGCGCGGGCGCGTCGGTGACGACGACCTCGTCGATGCTGCGCTCGATCTCCGCGGCCGGGGACGCGGTGGCCCGCGCCCAGTAGTAGATCGCGAGGGAGAAGACCGCGATCAGCAGGATGTCCCACCACAGGCCGATCCGGCCCGAGCCGCCGCCGAAGCCGCCCTGCCAGGAGATCAGTCCCAGGCCCACCAGATAGACCGGCAGCCACTGGGCGGCTCTCCAGTCCAGGCGGGGTGCGTCGGGCAGGCCCTTGGCGAGGGCGTAGCGCGCGTAACCGCCGAGCAGCACATAGCCGAGGACGATCGCCACGCCCAGCCGCCACAGGGTGTGCCAACCCGCCCAGTAGATGATGAGGTTGGCCACCACGAAGGACACCGGGGACAGGACCGAACCGGCGGGCAGCCGGTAGGGCCGCTCGTGGTGGGGCAGGCGGTCGGCGAAGACGCCGTACGCCAGCGGGGCACCGGCGTACATCAGGACGCTCGCCGAGGTGATGAAGCTGACCAGCTGCTGCCAGCTCGGGAAGGGCAGGAAGCAGACCACGCCGGTCACGAAGGAGATCGCGAGGCCGAACCAGGGCACGCCCCTCCGGTCGGTCCGCTCGAACAGCCTGGGCGCGTAACCGTTCTTGGACAGGCCGTAGGAGACCCGCGAGGTCGCGGTCGTGTAGATGAGACCGGTGCCGCCCGGTGAGATCACCGCGTCCAGGTAGAGCACCACGCTCAGCCAGCCGAGGCCGACGAGCGTCGCCAGGCCGGCCCAAGGACCGCTGATCCCGGGGTAGTCGAGCTTCGCCCAGCCGTGCGCGAACGTGCTGTGCGGCAGGGCGCCGATGAACACGACCTGAAGCAGTACGTAGATGACCGCGCCGATCGCGACCGAGCCGATGGTCGCGCGCGGCAGGTCGCGCCTGGGGTTGCGGCTCTCGCCCGCCAGCTGGATGGCCTGCTCGAAGCCCAGCAGGGCGAAGATGATGCCGCTGGTGCTGATCGCGCTCAGCACCCCCTTGGCACCGAACGGCGCGAAGCCCTCCGAGTGGAAGTTGCCCGGGTGGAAGTTGCCGATCGCGATGATGAAGATGGCCGCCAGCGGTACCGCGATCTTCCACCAGGTGGCGGCGCTGTTGGTGTGCGCGAGCGCCCGTACGCCGAGGAAGTTGACGACCACGAAGACGGCCATGAGGAGCACGGCGACGAGGAGTCCGCTCGTCGTGAGCGTCTTGTCCGAGTGCTGGAGTCCCTGCGCCCACGACCAGTGACCGGCGTAACCGATCATCGCCTCGACCTCGATCGGCGCCACGGTCGCCGCCTGGAGCCAGGAGAACCAGCCGAAGGACATTCCGGCGAGGCCGCCGAAAGCGTAATGGGGATATCGGGCGGTGCCGCCCGCCACCGGGAACATTCCGCCGAGTTCCGCGTGGACCAGGGCGAGCAGCACGATGGCCACCGCGCCGATCACCCATGAGATCACGGCCGCGGGGCCGGCCACGACGACCGCCTCCTGGGCGCCGTAGAGCCAGCCCGAGCCGATGATGGAACCCACCGAGGCCCACATGAGCCCGATCAGCCCCACGTCCCGTCGCAGGCCGCCGCCTGACGTTCCCTTTGTTCCCGGTGCTGAATCGACGCTTACCATAAATTAAGGGGCCTCTCACGAATTACATACATTTACTGTGTGAGCGGCCCCAGATTACGAATCAACCGCCTTTGAGTTAAAGGTGGTTTTCGTTCATTTGACTTCTCTGCGGGGAATTCCTTGCGAGTGTTTCAGGAATTCGGGAGAGGAGTCAGCCCAGACGGGGGATCTCGATCGCCGGGCACTTGTCCATGACCATCTCCAGGCCGGCGGCGCGGGTGCGGTCGTACGCGGGCTCGTCGATGACGTCGAGCTGGAACCACACGGCCTTCGCGCCCTTGGCCACGGCCTCGTCGGCGACCGCGCCCGCCAGGTCGCTGTTCACGAACACGTCGACCACGTCCACGTCGAAGGGGATGTCCGCGAGGGAGGCGTACCCCTGCTCGCCGTGCACGGTCTCCGCCTTGGGGTGGACCGGCACGATCCGCTTGCCGTGGCGCTGGAGTACCTGGGCGACGCGGTAGGCCGCGCGCCCCTGATTCGACGACAGGCCCACGACGGCCCAGGTGTCGCCGAGTTCGGTGAGGATCTTGCGGATCGTCGCTGGGTCGCCGTACACGGTGGATCTCCTCGGGAGGGGGACTTCGGCATGTGGGGGAACACCGGATGCCGTCCTGGTCTTCCCGACGTGTGGCCTGGCCCGGTTGGTGGTGGCACTGTCGTTCCAGGGAGGCGAATGCCGGGAGATCTTCGTGGGACACGGGCGGGTGGGGTGCTCAAGGCCCGGCTGCGTGTGCCCTGGGCTGTGCGCCGCAGGTGGCCGCGGCTGGAGGAGGTTACCGAGGGGGCGTCGGCTCGGCGGCCTTGTGTGTGGGGGGGGGGAGTGGGTGACTGGCGGGCAGGCCCGCTCGGGTGCCTGGATGCTGCCGTGCCGCGCGGGCCGGGAGGTCGGTCGGTGTGCGGGACTTCCGCGGCGGTCCGGTTCCGCCTCGATCGATCGTCGGCGGGCTTGTGGCCGGGGGGGGAGTGGGTGACTGGCGGGCAGGCCCGCTCGGGCGCGCCGGTGCTGCCGTGCTGCGTCGGCCGGCGTGGGTGTGGGAGTGGTGGCGGGCGGCGCGGTGGCGGCGATCGCGCTGTACAAGCGCCGCCGGTAGCCGGTCGGGCGGTCGGTGTGCGGGGCTCGCGCGGTGGTGTGGTTCTGGCTCGGCCGCACGTCGACGGGCCTTCGGCGTGCGCGGGGCGGTGGCGGAAAGTACGGTGGCGGCCAGGTGTTCGACCTCGGGCACGGGACGGTTGTCCGGCGGTTGTCGGAGGGTGGAGGCGGCATGACCGAGAAGGGCGCGGAGAAGCTGCCGCGCAAGACCTACGAGAAGGAACTTCTGCGTCTCCAGACGGAGTTGGTGAAGCTTCAGGAGTGGGTGCGTGCGGAGGGCGCCCGGGTGGTCGTGGTCTTCGAGGGCCGGGACGCGGCGGGCAAGGGCGGCACCATCAAGCGGGTCGCCGAGCACCTCAACCCCCGCGTCGCCCGGATCGCGGCGCTGCCGAAGCCGACCGAGCGCGAGCGCAGCCAGTGGTACTTCCAGCGGTACGTCGAGCACCTGCCCGCGGCCGGCGAGATCGTGTTGTTCGACCGGTCCTGGTACAACCGGGCTGGCGTCGAGCACGTGATGGGTTTCTGCACCAGGGAGGAGTACCAGCTGTTCCTGCGCCAGTGCCCGATCTTCGAGCGGATGCTCGTCGAGGCCGGGATCGTGCTGCGCAAGTACTGGTTCTCGGTGAGCGACACCGAGCAGCAGGAGCGGTTCCGCAAGCGTCTGGAGGACCCGCTGCGGCGCTGGAAGCTGTCGCCTATGGACCTGGAGTCCATCACCCACTGGGAGGCGTACTCCCGGGCCAAGGACGAGATGCTGGTGCACACCGACATCGCGGAGGCACCGTGGTTCGTCGTGGAGAGCGACGACAAGCGCCGGGCACGGCTGAACATGATCGCCCACCTGCTCGGCTCCGTGCCGTACCGAGAGGTGCCCCCGCCGGTCCTCGAACTGCCCGAGCGGCCGGGGTCGACCGGGTACCAGCGCCCGCCGCGTGATCTGCAGACCTATGTCCCCGACCACGCGGCGAGTCTCTGAGCGGACCCGCTCATGTCCTGGAGGGAGCGGGCGCGGTCGGTTGAATTCCGCAACCGTGTCCGGAATACCGGCCAGTCACCTGCGCGGCGCGCTTCACCCGCCTACGCTCGCCCCGTGCTGCGCATCACCGACGCCCGAACCGGCGAGCCCGTCGACGCCGTCCCCGCCCGCAGAGGCCTGACCCGAGTCGAAGCCCATGTGCCGGGCTACGGCACCTCCGCCCTCCGCGTCCTGCTCGTCGCCGACCTCCTCGCCCGAGCTCTGGAGATCGGCGGCACGCCCGTGTGGGCGCTGCTCACCGGCGACCGCGAACAGGCGGAGCTGCACGCGGGCGCCGCCGCCCTGGGCATCCGGCCCTTCGAGGACCGCCGGGACGTCGGCCCCGGCTGGGGAGAGTCCCAGGTCGTCCATGTGGTGGGAGAGGGCGGTGCGGCCCCGGACGGGATCCGGGTCGCTGTCGCGCCCGTCGAGACCCCGGGCCTCCCGGAGGGCGCCGACCCCGCCGAGGTCCGTCTCGCCCTGCTCACCCCGCCCCGGACCACGCCCGCACAGCTCGACGAGGCAGCCCTGGCCGAGGCCCGCGGCACCCTCCAGCGCTGGCGCAGGGCCGTCGCCGCCTGGGCGCGGCAGCCGTCCCGGCCCGTCCCCGAGAAGGTGCGCGGACGGCTCCGTAGCGCCTGGGAGGACGACTTGGACGTACCCGAGGTGCTGCGCGTGCTGCGCTGGGTCGAGGAGTCGGACCTGCCGGAGGGCGCCCGCTTCGAGACGTACGCCTACGCGGACCGGCTGCTCGGCCTCGAACTCACCCGCGACCTGGGATCCCCGGCGTGATCGCGCGCACCGGAGCGGGCCCGCTGCGCCGCCTGGTCGTGCTCAGACACGCCAAGTCCGCCTGGCCCGAGGGCGTCGCCGACCACGAACGGCCCCTCGGCCCCCGCGGCCGCCGGGACGCGCCGGAGGCGGGCCGTGTCCTCGCCTCCTCCGACCTGCTCCCCGACCTCGCCCTGTGCTCCACCGCCGTACGCGCCCGCCAGACCTGGGAGCTGGCGTCCGCCCAGTGGGGCACCCCGCCGCCGGTACGCCTCGACCCCGGGCTGTACGGGGCCGGCGTACCGGAGTTGCTGGCGGCCCTGGACGAGACACCTCCCGACGTCGTGACCCTGCTCCTCGTCGGGCACAACCCCGGCCTGGAGGAGCTGGTCCTCACCCTGGCCGGGGACGGCCTCGACGACGCGCTGGACGAGGTACGGGTGAAGTTCCCGACGTCCGCGATCGCGGTGCTGGCCTGGCACGGCACGGCCTGGCGGGATCTGGAGCCGGGGACGGCGCTGCTCACGTCCGTGACGGTGGCGCGGGGGAGGAAGTGAGCGTCCCCTTCCTGGGACGTCCTCGACCACGGATTAGGCTGACCGGATGCCGGACGAGTACCGCACAGTGGCCCGCGCGGGTGTGCACGAGACCGAGGTCAACCGCTCCCGCTTCCTGTGCGCCCTCGCCCCGGCGGCCACCGAGCGGGAGGCCCAGGACTTCGTCGCCGCCGTCCGCAAGGAGCACGCCGACGCCACCCACAACTGCTACGCGTACGTCATCGGCGCCGACGCCGCGATCCAGAAGGCCAGCGACGACGGCGAACCCGGCGGCACCGCCGGCGTCCCCATGCTCCAGATGCTGCTGCGCCGCGACATGCGGTACGTCGTCGCGGTGGTCACCCGCTACTACGGCGGCGTCAAGCTCGGCGCGGGCGGACTCATCCGGGCGTACGGCGGCGCGGTCGGTGAGGCCCTGGACGCGGTGGGCACGCTCACGCGCCGCCGGTTCCGCCTCGCCACGGTGACCGTCGACCACCAGCGCGCGGGCAAGGTGCAGAACGACCTCCGGTCGACCGGACGCGAGGTACGGGACGTCCGCTACGGCGAGGCCGTCACGATCGAGATCGGACTGCCGGACGCGGACGTGGAGGCGGTCCGGGGGTGGCTGGCGGACGCGACGGCGGGGACTGCGGGGTTCGAGCTCGGGGGAGAGGCGTACGGAGACGTCTAGTTGCCCTTTTCGGGCATAACGCCCTTTCCTGTGTCTGGTCATGACGGGGCGATACGGGAGTAACCGCCCGTGGTGTCAGACCTGGCCGTTAGGGTCGGGGATCATGAGACTGCTGCACACGTCCGACTGGCATCTCGGCCGCGCGTTCCACCGGGTCAGCATGCTCGGGGCCCAGGCCGAGTTCATCGGTCACCTCGTCACCACCGTGCGGGAGCACGCGGTGGACGCGGTGGTCGTGTCGGGAGACGTGTACGACCGTGCGGTGCCGCCGCTCGCCGCGGTCGAGCTGTTCGACGACGCCCTGCACCGGCTCGCCGACCTCGGCGTGCCGACGGTGATGATCTCCGGGAACCACGACTCCGCCCGCCGCCTGGGCGTCGGCGCGGGACTGATCGGGCGGGCCGGCATCCATCTGCGGACCGAGCCGGCGGCGTGCGGGACTCCCGTGGTGCTCTCCGACGCCCATGGGGACGTGGCGTTCTACGGCCTGCCCTATCTGGAACCCGCTCTGGTGAAGGACGAGTTCGGGGTGCGGAAGGCCGGCCACGAGGCCGTGCTCGCCGCCGCCATGGACCGGGTCCGCGCCGACCTCGCGACGCGCGCGCCGGGGACGCGGTCCGTCGTTCTCGCCCATGCCTTCGTCACCGGTGGCGAGGCCAGCGACAGCGAGCGGGACATCACCGTGGGGGGAGTGGCCGCCGTGCCCGCCGGTGTCTTCGACGGGGTCGACTACGCGGCCCTCGGGCATCTGCACGGCAGCCAGACCATCACCGAGCGGGTGCGTTACTCCGGCTCCCCGCTGCCGTACTCCTTCTCGGAGAGCGACCACCGCAAGAGCATGTGGCTGGTCGACCTGGACGCCGGCGGCGCGGTCACCGCCGAGCGCGTCGACTGCCCGGTGCCACGGGCGCTGGCCCGGATCCGCGGGACCCTGGAACAACTCCTCGCCGATCCGCGGCTCGTGCCGCAGGAGGAGGCCTGGGTCGAGGCGACCCTCACCGACCCGGTCCGCCCCGCCGAACCCATGGCCCGCCTCTGCGAGCGGTTCCCGCACACGCTCAGCCTCGTCTTCGATCCCGAGCGGGCGCCGGACGACCCCGACGTGTCCTACGCCCGGCGGCTGGCGGGGCGCGGTGACCAGGAGATCGCCGAGGACTTCGTGGCCCATGTGCGCGGCGCCGGGCCCGACGAGCGCGAACAGGCCGTGCTGCGGGACGCGTTCGACGCCGTGCGCGCGGACGAGGCCGTGCGGGAGGTGGCGCGGTGAGGCTGCACCGGCTGGACATCACCGCCTTCGGACCGTTCGGCGGCACCCAGAGGGTCGACTTCGACGAGCTGTCGGCGGCCGGACTGTTCCTGCTGCACGGTCCGACGGGCGCCGGCAAGACCTCCGTGCTCGACGCCGTCTGCTACGCCTTGTACGGCTCGGCACCGGGGTCCCGGCAGAGCGGCCAGGGGACGGCACTGCGCAGCGATCACGCCGCCCCGAGCACCCGCACGGAGATCCGTCTCGAACTGACCGTCGCGGGACGCCGGTTGGAGATCACCCGGCAACCTCCCTGGGAGCGCCCGAAGAAGCGCGGTAGCGGTACGACGCTCGACAAGGCGCAGAGCTGGCTGCGCGAGTACGACGGCGCCGCCGGGGCCTGGAAGGACCTGAGCCGGTCCCACCAGGAGATCGGTGAGGAGATCACCCAGCTGCTCGGCATGAGCCGCGAGCAGTTCTGCCAGGTCGTGCTGTTGCCCCAGGGCGACTTCGCGCGCTTCCTGCGGGCCGACGCCGAGGCACGCGGCAAGCTGCTGGGACGGCTCTTCGACACCCACCGGTTCGCCGAGGTCGAGAAGCGGCTGGCCGAGCGACGCCGCGCGGCCGAGACGCAGGTGCGCGAGGGCGACGCGGCCCTGCTCGCCGACGCGCACCGCATGCAGCAGGCGGCCGGCGACGCCATGGAGCTGCCCCGGCTGACGCCCGGTGAGCCTGGCCTTGCCGAGGCCGTCCTGAGCGCGGCCGCCGTCGCCCGCAGCACCGCCCGCGAACAGCTGACGATCGCCCACTGCGGGCTCGGTGCCGCCGAGTCCGCCCAGGCCGCCGCCGAGCGCGCCCTGGCCGACGTGCGCGAAGTCGACCGGCTGCAACGCCGGTTCGCCCAGGCGCGTGAGCGGGCCGTGCTGCTGGAGGAGCGGGCCGACGGCTACCACCAGGCGCAGGCCCGGATGGAGCGGGCCCGCAAGGCGGAGGCGGTGGCGCCCGCACTGGAACTGCGGGAGGCGGCCGAGGCCGAGCACCGGCGGGCCGCCGAAGCCGAAACACGCGCGCGTGGGCTGCTGCCGGTGACCTTCGTGGACGCGGGCGCCGCCGGACTCGCGGCCGCCGCACGCCGGGCGGCCGAGGAGCTGGGCGGCCTGGACTCGGCCCGGCGCGCCGAGCAGCGGCTCGCCGAACTCGTACGCGAGCGCGCCGTGCTGGACAGCGAGGAGCGGTCCGACGAGGACGTCCTCCACGAGGCCGAGACCTGGCTCGCCGGGTGGGAGGAGGCCCGCGCGGGGCTCCAGCAGGCCGTCGAGTCGGCCCAGGAGGCGGCCACCCGCGCCGAACAGCTGGCCGTGCAGCGCGAGCCCGCCCGCAAGCGGCTCGCCGCCGCTCGTCAGCGCGACCAGTTCGCCCGGGACACCGACGACGCCCAGCAGCAGGTCATCGAGCTGACGGACCGCGCCCAGAAGGCCCGCGCAAAGTGGCTGGAGGTCAAGGAACAGCGGCTGAACGGCATCGCCGCCGAGCTGGCCGCACAGCTCACCGGCGGCGAGCCCTGCGCGGTCTGCGGCGCCACCGAGCACCCCGCCCCCGCCCGCAAGGACGCCGGGCACGTCGACCGGGAGACCGAGGAGCGCGCGCTCGCCGCCTCGCAGCACGCCGACGAACGGCGGACCGAGGCCGAGCGGCGCCTCGCCTTCGTCCAGCGGGCGCTGGCCGCAGCCCAGGGCGAGGCCGGCGACACCTCCACCGAGGAACTCGCCCTCCAGGCGGACGACTTGGAGCGCGAGTACGCAGAGGTCCGCACCCTCGCCTCGGCGCTGCACACCGCGACGGAACGGCTGCGGCAGGCCGAGCGGGAGCGCGAACAACGGCTGACGGCCCAGCAGGAGGCCGCCGTGCGCACCGCCACCCGCAGCGCCCGCCGGGACGCCCTGGACCGGGAACGAACCACTCTGGAAGCGGAGTTGGCCGAGGCGCGCGGTGCCGCCGACAGTGTGGCCGCCCGCGCCGTCCAGCTGGAACGACAGGCCGCGCTGCTCACCGACGCCGCCGACACCGTGCGCGTCGCCGAGGACACCGCCCAGCGGCTCAAGGACGCCGACGCCCGGCTCGCAGACGCCGCCTTCCGGGCCGGCTTCGACACCCCGCAGGCCGCGGCCGCCGCCCTCCTCGACGACCAGGCCCACCGTGATCTCCAGCACCGGCTGGACGCGTGGCAGGCCGAGGAGGCCGCCGTACGGGCCGTTCTCGCCGAGACCGACACCGCCGAGGCGGCCCAGCGGCCGCCCGCCGACGTCCTCGCGGCCGAGCGGGCCGCCGCCGACGCGGGCCGCCGGGTCCGCGAGGCCGCCTCCGCTCGCGACGCGGCGGCCCGGCGCTGTGCCGAACTCGACCGGCTCTCGGCCCGCTCGGCCGCCGGCCTTGGACGGCTGGCGCCGCTGCGCGAGGAGTACGACCGGGTGGCCCGGCTGTCCGCGCTGGCCGCGGGCACCTCGGCGGACAACGAGCGCAAGATGCGGCTGGAGTCCTATGTGCTCGCGGCCCGCCTGGAGCAGGTGGCGGCCGCCGCGACCGTGCGCCTGCAACGCATGTCGTCCGGCCGCTACACCCTCGTCCACTCCGACGACCGCACCGGCCGCGGCCGCAGCGGGCTCGGACTGCACGTCGTCGACGCCTGGACCGGACGGGAGCGGGACACGGCCACCCTCTCGGGCGGCGAGACCTTCTTCGCCTCGCTCGCGCTGGCGCTCGGCCTCGCGGACGTCGTCACCGACGAGGCGGGCGGGGTCCGGCTCGACACGCTCTTCATCGACGAGGGCTTCGGCAGCCTCGACGAGCAGACCCTGGACGAGGTCCTCGACGTCCTGGACTCACTGCGCGAACGCGACCGCAGCGTGGGCATCGTGAGCCATGTCGCCGATCTGCGCCGCCGTGTCCACGCGCAACTGGAGGTCGTGAAGGGGCGCTCGGGCTCGGTGCTGAGACAGCGCGGCGGAGGCTGAGGTCAGCGCCCCACGGGCCGCCGGGGCAGTGGGGAGGAGTAGACGACGCTCGTGGTCACCGAGCCCAGCGTGCCGATCCTGCCCGACACCTCCTCCAGGTGCCGCATCGAGCGGGCGGCGACCTTGATGACGAAGCAGTCGTCGCCGGTCACGTGGTGCGCCTCCAGGATCTCGGGCGTCACGGCGACCAGGTCGTGGAAGGGCTTGTAGTTGCCGTTGGGGTACCGGAGGCGGACGAACGCCAGGATCGGCAGGCCCAGCCGGTCGGGGTCCACGACGGCTGCGTACCCCTGGATGACACCCGCCTCCTCCAGGCGCCGCACCCGTTCGGTGACCGCGCTCGCGGACATCGAGACGGCACGGGCGAGCTCGGCGAAACTGGCCCGGCCCTCCCGTTGAAGGACATCGAGGATGCGCCAGTCGGTGGCGTCCGGGGAATACGCGGTCATGGCCGAGAAATAGCAGGGGAATCCCCGGCCGGGCAACACCGGTGCCGTGGAATCCCCCTTCAGGTCGGTGATCACCGCCCGTAGATTTCTGGCCATGACGACAACCGACTCGCTCACCTCGAACCCCGTCCTGCGCGTCGCCCCCGCCGCCCCGGCCGAGGCCGCCGCCTACTTCCGGGCCAGCCTGGTCTTCCACGCCGACGTCTCCGACGTCGCCGCCGCGCTCGCCGCCGACGGCGACCCCGGCTTCGTGGTCCTCGACTCCCGCTCCACCGCCGCCTGGGACCAGGGGCACATCCCGGGCGCGGTCCATCTGCCCACCGCCCTCATCGCCGAGCAGGCCGAACAGCTCCTCGACCGGGCCGTGCCCGTGGTGACGTACTGCTGGGGCCCCGGCTGCAACGGCGCCACCCGCGCCGCACTCGCCCTCGCCGAACTCGGCTACCAGGTCAAGGAGATGCTCGGCGGCTTCGAGTACTGGGTGCGCGAGGGCTTCGCGTTCGAGACCTGGGAGGGCCGAGAGCGACGCCCCGCAGACGCGTTGACCGCGCCCGCCGACTCGGAGGACTGCGGCTGCTGAGTCCCTGGGATTCCAGCGGGGTTCCTGTGCAGGTGCAACCTTGAGGTTCCCGTGCGTGTAGGTTCTGGCCCATGGTGCGATACGCGGAGCCGGGCGCGGTGGAGTGGGTGGAGTCGGGCGGCGGTCCGCTCATAGCGGTGCCGGAGACGGTGCTGACGTTCTGGGCGGGCGCCGACGGCGACGAGACGGCCTCCGACTACGACCGGGCCTGTGAAGTCGACGGCTGCGTGGGCCTGTTGCCGGTCGGCGACGCCGCGGCCCTGGTCCTCGGGGACGAGCCCGCCTCGACCTCCTATCTGCCCGACCACGACACCTTCGTACGGTGGTGCGCCGCCGACTCCGAGGACGAACTCCTCGCCGTGGTCCCCACCGCGCTCGCCGCGGCCGTCTGGGAGGACGAGGTGAGCTGGACGGTACCCGGTCCGGTCGTCCTCTTCGACGCGGCCTGGCCCGGCGACGACGCGGTCAACACCGACCACTTGAAGGTCTCGCTCACCCCCGGCCGGTACGCGGTCCGCGCCGCCGACGTGCGGCCCGGACCGGAGACCTGGCTGGGTCTCGTCCAGTTGCGCAGGCTCCCGGACTGAGGGGCCGTCCATCTGCGCGACGGTGGCGGCCGAACAGCTGCGGCCGGTGACCGACCTGGACCACGCGATCCGAGTCGGTCACCGGATCTCTGGCGTCAGAGCCGCGCCAGCTCGTCCACCAGGTCGTCCAGCCCCAGCGAACCCTGCGACAGCGCCGCCATGTGCCAGGCCTTGAGGTCGAAGGCGTCCCCGTGCCGCTCGCGGGCCTTCTCCCGGCCCAGCAGCCAGGCCCGCTCGCCCAGCTTGTAGCCGATCGCCTGGCCGGGGATCGTGAGGTAGCGGGTCAGCTCGCTCTCCACGAAGTCCGCCGGACGGCTGCTGTGCGCGCCGAAGAACTCCTGCGCCAGCTCGGGCGTCCAGCGCTCACCCGGGTGGAACGGCGAGTCCGCCGGGATCTCCAGCTCCAGGTGCATGCCGATGTCGACGATGACCCGGGTGGACCGCATCATCTGCGCGTCGAGATAGCCGAGCCGCTGCTCGGGGTCCGTGAGGAACCCCAGCTCGTCCATCAGCCGCTCCGCGTACAGCGCCCAGCCCTCGGCGTTGGCGCTCACCCCGCCCACCGAGGCCTGGTAGCGGGAGAGGTTCCCCGCCACATGCGTCCACTGCGCGAGCTGGAGGTGATGGCCGGGGACGCCCTCGTGGTACCAGGTCGAGACGAGGTCGTAGACCGGGAAACGGGTCTGGCCCATCGTCGGCAGCCAGGTGCGGCCGGGACGCGAGAAGTCCTCCGAGGGGGCCGTGTAGTACGGGGCCGCGGCGCCGCCGGGCGGGGCGATGCGGGACTCCACCTTCCGTACCCGCTCGGCGAGTTCGAAGTGGGTGCCGTCCAGCGCGTCGATCGCCTGGTCCATCAGGCCCTGGAGCCAGTCGCGGACCTCGTCGACGCCCTCGATGTGCTTGCCGTGCTCGTCGAGGTGGGCGAGCGCCACCCACGGCGTCTCGGCGCCGGGCAGGATCTTCTCGGCCTCCTGCTTCATCTCGCCCAGCAGGCGGTGGTACTCGGACCAGCCGTACGCGTACGCCTCGTCCAGGTCGAGGTCCGTGCCGTTGAAGTAGCGGGCCCAGCGGGCGTACCGCTCCCGGCCCACGGTGTTCGGGGCGCCCTCGATCGCCGGCGTGTACACGTCCCGCATCCAGTCGCGCAGCTCCACCACGGAGGCGGTCGCGGTGCGGGCGGCCTCGTCCAGCTCGGCACGCAGCGCGTCAGGGCCCGCCGAGACGAAGTCCTCGAACCAGCCGCGGCCGTTGCCGTCGGTGTCCGCCCACTCGGTGAGCTGCTCGACGAAGGTGGCGGTCGGGCGCGGTGCCGCGTACAGCTTGCGCTCCAGACCGAGTTCGAGGGACTGGCGATAACCAGCGTACGCGGTGGGCACGGCCCGCAGCCGCTCGGCGATCGCCGCCCAGTCCTCCTCCGTCTCGGTCGGCGTGACGGTGAAGATCTCACGGATCTCGTGCGCGGGCGTGGCCATGTTGCCGACCGCGCGCAGGCCCTCGTCGGCCTCGTGCACGGCGAGTTCGGCCGTCAGGCGTTCGCGCAGCAGCCGGCCGCACCGGCGCTCGATGTCGCTGTCCGCGCCGGGCCGGCCCTCGGCTTCGTCGAGCTTCGCGAGCGTGGCCCGCCGGAGCTCCGCGAGCGCCTCCTGGCCCGCCGGTGATGTGTCGGGCAGCCTGCTCGAACTCTCTTTCACACCCAGGTAGGTACCGGTGATCGGGTCGAGGGCGATGAGTTCGTCGACGTAGGTGTCGGCGACCTGACGGGGCAGCGGGCTCTGAGTCTCAGACATGCGGTCCATCCTCATACGGAGACCTGGTGGGAGTCACCCCGATTCCGCTGTCGGCGTGGCAGGCGGAAGGAGCGGCCCGCACTCCCACTGCTGGAAGATCAGCCGCGTCTCCACCCGGGCCACCTCGGGCCGGGAGGTGAACCCGTCCAGCACCAGCCGCTGCAGATCCGCCATGTCGGCCACGGCCACATGCACCAGGTAGTCGTCGGGACCGGTCAGGTGGAAGACGGTCCGCGACTCCGGCAGCGCCCGGATCCGCTCCACGAACGGCCCCACCAGTTCCCGTCGATGCGGCCTGACCTGCACCGACAGCAGTGCCTCCAGGCCCCGGCCCAGCTTGGCCGGATCCAGCCGCAGCTGATGCCCGAGGATGACGCCCGAGCGGCGCAGCCGGGTCACCCGGTCCAGGCAGGTCGACGGGGCGACCCCCACCTGGGCGGCGAGATCGCGGTAGGTGGTCCGGGCGTCGTTCTGCAACAGCCGCAGCAGCTGCAGGTCCACCGGGTCCAGTACGACAGATTCGGCCATCGGCCGAACGTAGCACGGGCTTCGTCCCGTAACCGCCGTTCGGTGTTCACCCTGGCGGTCATGGACTCAGCGCGCACCGCCACCGCCTCCCGTACGCCGCTCAGAGCACTGGCCACCGAGGCCGTCCACGCCGGCCGCGACGACCTCGCCCGCCAGGGACTGCACGCCCCGCCCATCGACCTGTCGACGACCTACCCGTCCTACGACAGCCGTGGTGAGGCCGCCCGCATCGACGCCTTCGCCGCGACCGGCGCCGAGCCGCAGGGCCCGCCGGTGTACGGACGCCTCGGCAACCCGACCGTCGCCCGCTTCGAGACGGCCCTGGCCCGCCTGGAGAACACCGAGGCCGCGGTCGCCTTCGCCAGCGGCATGGCCGCACTGACGGCCGTCCTCCTCGTACGGGCCTCCCTTGGCCTGCGCCACGTCGTCGCCGTACGCCCCCTGTACGGCTGCAGCGACCACCTCCTGACCGCCGGGCTGCTCGGCACGGAGGTCACCTGGACCGACCCGGCGGGAGTCGCCGACGCCCTGCGCCCGGACACCGGCCTGGTCCTGGTCGAGTCCCCGGCCAATCCCACCCTCGCCGAAATCGATCTGCGGGCCCTGGCCCACTCCTGCGGCTCCGTGCCCCTCCTCGCGGACAACACCTTCGCCACCCCGGTGCTCCAACGCCCCGCGGAGCAGGGTGCCCGCCTGGTACTGCACAGCGCCACCAAGTACCTCGGCGGCCACGGGGACGTGATGGCGGGGGTGGTGGCCTGCGACGAGGAGTTCGCCGGGCAGTTGCGGCAGGTCCGCTTCGCCACGGGCGGCGTCCTGCATCCCCTCGCCGGCTATCTCCTGCTGCGCGGCCTGTCGACCCTCCCGGTCCGCGTCCGCGCCGCCTCCACGACCGCCGCGGAACTCGCCGGCCGCCTGGCCGCCGATCCCCGGGTCGCCCGGGTCCACTACCCGCGCATCGGCGGCGCGATGGTCGCCTTCGAGGTCGAGGGCGACCCGCACGCGGTGATCGACCGGGTCCGCCTGATCACCCCGGCGGTGAGCCTGGGCAGCGTGGACACCCTCATCCAGCACCCGGCGTCGATCAGCCACCGCATCGTGCCCGCGGACGACCGCCGGGGCGCCGGAGTGAGCGACCGGCTGCTGCGCCTGTCGGTGGGCCTGGAGGACGTGGAGGACCTGTGGGCGGATCTGGACACCGCCCTCCAGGAGACCTCGGTCGTTACGGCGCCTCGGTCCTCGTGACTCCCACGGCGCGCTCCGGCTCCGGCTGCGGAGCGATGCGCGCGGTGATCACCAGGGTTCCCTCCTCGATCTGATAGTCGAGGGGGAGCCCCAGCCCCCGCATCGCGGCGACCATCCCGGTGTTGGACGACTGCGTCACGGCGTACACGCTCGCGCACCCGGCCTCGGCGGCCAGGGCCACCAGCCGCTCCAGCAGCTCGCCCCCGATGCCGCGGCGCTGCCACGCGTCCTCCACGAGGAGCGCCACCTCGGTCTCGTCCCCGTCCCACAGCAGATGCCCGAGCCCGACGATCCGGCCCGAAGCGGACCGCACGGCCAGGGTCTGCCCGAACCGCGGACTGAGCAGATGGTTCAGATAGCGGTCGGCGTCACCGACCGGCCCGTGGTACCGCAGGCCCAACGTCCGCGCCGAGCACCGCTCGTGCATCGCCACCGCGGCCTCCAGGTCCCCGGTGTCGGCCCGGCGCACGGTGATGTCGTGGCCCTCCGGCAGCGTCAGGACGTCCTGGCTGCGCGGCACCCGCGGACCGAGCCGGGCGTCCAGTTCGACCAGCGCCCGGGCGCGGGCGAACTCCGTCGGCGTGAACGGCAGATACGGCCGCTCCACGGTGATCACGCCGCCTTCGGGCGCCCGCAACCGCATCACGGTGTCCTCCAGGGCTCCTTCCACGGGCACTCCCTCCGGTCCTCGACCGCCTCCCACCGGAACGGCCGGCAGGGACCGGATCGTGCACCGGCCCAGCAACTGACGTAGTGCGAGCGGCAGTTCCGCCGCGTCCAGCGCGGTGCGGGTGGCGAGGCCCAGCACCCGGGTCGGGGCGTCCACCAGGTCGTGCGTGTCGGCCCGCTCGATCCAGGTGTCGGTGCCGCCGGCCCGCGCGACGGCCCGGGTGATCTCGGAGCCCTCCAGCGCGCCGGGGGCACGCAGCAGGAACTCGTCGACGGTGCCCGTGGCCAGCGGGTGGGTCTGCAGGCTGAGGATGTCGATGCGCTGCTCGGCGAGGACCGTGCACAGGGCGGCCAGCGAGCCCGGTGCGTCCTTCACCGTGGTGCGCATCCGCCACAGCGTGCTCTCCGCGGCCTCGGGGTCCGTGGTCCCCGACGGCTGGTCGCAGGGCCCGGCCCGCTCGCCCTCGGGCAGCGGCCGGGCGCCGGTATCGCCCGTCGGGGGCGCGTGGCCGTGGCGCCGTGCCCACCAGGTGTGGAATCCCGCCGTGGCGGCAAGCGCCACCGCCGAGATCACCAGCAGCGCGCTGCCGTCGGGGCCGTGTCCGATCAGGTTCGCCACGGTGTCGGCCACCGCGACGGCCGTGAACAGGGCGGCGAGTTCGATCACGTCGCGCCGCCAGTGGTGCACGGGGCGACCGTCTTTCGCACGGGTCACATCAGACATGTCTCGAGTCATGCAGCCACTGTGGAGGAACGGTGTTGCGTGATCACGAACGCATTGTGACTGGGCGGTAAAGTGTGGGTCCGTACGCTTTGTGCCCTTTTCAACCGTTCATGGGGCGCGCACCGGGGGATGACGCCGGTGCGCGCCCCGCTGTAGAGCCTACGGGAGTTACTGGCCCACCCGGCCCGGCTGGAGCACCTGGGTGAACAGCACCGTGCCGTCCTGCTCGCGCAGACGCACCGTCAGCTCGCCGCTGTGGCCGTCGATGTCGACCTCGCCGAAGAACTGGTAGCCGCCCGCGGGCGAGACGTTCGCGGCGGTCGGCGCCTTCACGAACACCCGCTCCGGACCGAAGGTGCCGTCGAGCGCGCTGGCCGGGAAGGCACCCGCGTTCAGCGGACCCGACACGAACTCCCAGAACGGCTCGAAGTCGGTGAACGCGGCCCGCGACGGCTGGTAGTGCTGGGCCGAGGTGTGGTGGACGTCAGCCGTCAGCCACACCGTGCCGGTGATCCGCCGGTGCTTGACGTACCGCAGCAGTTCGGCGATCTGCAGCTCCCGTCCGAGCGAGGCGCCAGGGTCGCCCTGTGCCACCGCCTCGATGTTCGCCTTGCCCTCCGTGGTGTCGGGCACGACCAGGCCGAGCGGCATGTCGGAGGCGATCACCTTCCACACCGCCCGCGAGCGCGACAGCTCCCGCTTGAGCCACTCCAGCTGCTCCCGGCCGAGGATGCCCTGCGGGTCCACGGTCTGGTCGTCGGGCGAGTTGGCGTTGCGGTACGTCCGCATGTCCAGCACGAACACGTCGAGCAGCGGCCCCTGCCGCAGCACCCGGTACACCCGGCCGTCCCGCGCCCCCGGCCGCAGGGTGGAGACCGGGAAGTACTCGCTGAACGCGCGCCGCGCCCGGCCCGCGAGCACGTCGACGCTCTTCTCGGTGTAGCGGGTGTCGGAGTCCAGGATCTTCTGGCCCGGGTACCAGTTGTTGCGCACCTCGTGGTCGTCCCACTGGATGATCGACGGGACCTGGGCGTTGAAGGCTTTCAGGTGGTGGTCGAGCAGGTTGTAGCGGAAGTTGCCGCGGAACTCGGCCAGGGTCTCGGCGACCTTGGACTTCTCCTCCGTGGTGATGTTCCGCCAGGTGCTGCCGTCGGGCAGGGCGGCGGTCGCCGAGATCGGGCCGTCGGCGTAGATGTTGTCGCCGCTGCACAGGAAGAAGTCCGGGTCCAGCTTGGCCATCGCCTGGTAGATCGTGTAGCCGCCGAAGTCGGGGTTGATGCCCCAGCCCTGCCCTGCGAGGTCGCCGGACCACAGGAACCGCACCCCGTCACGGCGCTTGTGGGACACCGTGCGGAAGGTGCCGGCGACCGGCTCGCCGGTGCGGCGCGGATCGTCCGGGTCGGCCAGCAGGACGCGGTAGTGGATCTGCTCGCCCGAGGGCAGTCCGCGCAGCCGGGTCGTCCCCGTGAAGTCGGTGTCCGCGCCGAGCATCGGGCCGTGCCATCTGCGCGGGTTGCGGAACGACTCGGTCGCGGACGTCTCCACGATCATCCGGGCCGGACGGTCGGAACGCACCCACACCAGACCGGAGTCGCAGGTCACGTCTCCCGTCTGCACCCCCCAGCCCGCCCCGGGGCGTCCGGAGAGGGCGAAGGCCGGCGCGCCTGCGGAGACCGCGGGAAGCGTGAGGGCCGCCGACGCGGCCAGGGAGCCGCGCAGCACGCTGCGGCGGCCGGGGAACGGACGGTGGGACATGAATGCGCCTCCAGGGACGGGATCCGGCCAGTGTGTGATGCCACACCTACTGGGGCGCCGCAGCGCACACGGAAACCGCGGGTGAACAACCGGCCGCGGGAACAAGGGAACCCGTGTGCCCGAACAGCGCGGCTCAGCCGCGGGCGGCCTCGGCCATCAGCCGTACGCCCTCCCGGATCCGCGTCGGGGACAGGTGCGCGTATCCGAGGACCAGCCGCACACCCCGCTTCTCGTCGGGCTCGGCACGCGCGTGTGCGTAGTCCGTCAGCGGACGGACGGTCACACCCGCCGCGGCGAGGCGCGGGAGGACCTTCTCCTGGGGGCCGTACCGACGCGGCAGTTCGGCGATGACATGCAGCCCGGCGGCGATCCCGGAGACCTCCGTGCCGGGCAGGTGCTCGTCCAGGGCGAAGACCAGCGCGTCGCGCCGCTCCCGGTAGGCGCGCTGGCAGCGGCGCAGTTGGCGGTCGTAGTCTCCGCGCTCCACGAAACGGGCGAACAGCGCCTGGTCGATCGTGGGATGGCCGAGGTCCATGGTCCGCTTGCGCTCGATCACCTCGTCGGCCAGCGTCTGCGGCACGAGCAGCCAGCCGAGCCGCAGTCCGGGGGCGAGGGACTTGCTGGCCGATCCCGCGTAGGCCACGCGGTCCGGGTCGAGTCCCTGGAGCGCCCCCACGGGAGCCCGGTCGTAGCGGAAGTCGCCGTCGTAGTCGTCCTCCAGGACGAAGCCGTCGACGGAACGCGCCCAGTCGAGCAGTTCCGCGCGCCGCCGCGCCGAGTAGGCGATACCGGTGGGGAACTGGTGGGAGGGCGTCGCGACCACGGCCCGCACGCCCGCGTCGCGCAGACGGCGGACGGAGATCCCGTCCTCGTCCAGCGGCACGGGAACGGTGGTGACACCCGCCGCCGTGTACAGGGCGTCGTGCTGTGGGCTTCCGGGGTGTTCCACGCCGACCGTCGGCAACCCGCGTGCGTGGAGCGCGAATCCGAGCAGCGTGGTCGCCTGTGCCACGCCGGAGACGACCACGATCCGCTCCGGATCGGCGACCACGCCCCTGCGGCGCGTCAGCAGTTCGGCCAGGGCGGCACGCAGCCGGGGCAGTCCGCGCGGGTCGGGATAGCCGAGGTCCTGGTGCGGCAGCTCCGACAGCACGCCCCGGTGCGCGGTGGCCCAGGCGGCGCGGGGGAACAACGACAGGTCGGGCGTGCCCGCGACGAAGTCCGCGCGGGTGCCCGGCGTGCGCGGGGCCAGGTCACGCGCGCGTGGCCGGGCGGCCCGCACGGCTCCGCCGACCCAGGTACCGGCTCCCCGGCCGCTGCGCAGATAGCCCTCCGCCGTCAGCTGCTCGTACGCCTCGGTGACCAGCCCGCGCGACACACCGAGGTCGGTGGCCAGGTCCCGGCTCGACGGCAGCCGGGTTCCCGGCACGAGCCGCCCGGACCTGACCGCCTCTCGCAGGGCCGCCTGAAGGGTGCGGCCACGCGTGCGTGCCGGAGCGGAGACGGCGGGCAGCAGCAGTTCCCAGGCGGCCGACCCGACGGGGTCGTCGGGCGGCCGTCGCTCCGGATTGGTCCCCGATGACGTCATGGCACTGGACCTTAAACCGGGCCGCGGCCCTTCCTAGCGTCGTCCCCATGAACGCCACCACCACGCGCGGCTCCCTCCTCGCCACGTTCGCCTGCGTCCTCGTCGGAGCGTCCTTCACCGCCAACAGCCTCCTCGGCGACTACCCGTACGCGGGCGGCCAGTTCCTGCGCTACGGCCTTGCCGCGCTGTTGCTGGTACCCCTGGCCGCGCAGGGCGCCGCGGCCCGGTTGCGTGCGCTGGAGCCCCGGCAGTGGACACGCCTCGCGCTCCTGGCCGGCGTGGGCATGGTCGGCTTCAACCTCGCCGTCATCGCCGCCGAACGCACCGCGGAACCGGCCGTGCCCGGCGTCTTCGTGGGCTGCGCCCCCGTGCTGGTAGCCGTCCTCGTCCCGCTGCTGGAGGGACGCCGGCCCCGACGCCGGGTCCTGCGGGGCGCGTCGCTGGTGGCCCTCGGCGCCTTCGCCGTGCAGGGCTGGGGGCGTACGGACGGCGTGGGTATCGCCTTTTCGGTGTGCGCGCTGGCCGGTGAGGTCGGTTTCGCGGTGCTCGCCGTACCGGTGCTCCGGCCCCTGGGCCCACGGCTGCTGTCCGCCACCGTCTGCGCGGTCGCCGCCGTCGAGGCAGCGGTGGCCGGACTCCTCCTGGACGGCACCGCGTGGCTGCGCCGCCCCGGCGCCGCCGAGGCCGGCGCGCTGCTGTGGCAGGCGGCGGTCGTCACCGTCGTCGGCTTCGTGTGCTGGTACATGGGCGTGCAGCGGATCGGCGCGGAGCGCGCCACGCTCTTCTCCGGCCTCATCCCGGTCGCGGCCGCCGGTACCGCACCCCTGGTCGGCACGGGCTCCTACGGCGCGGCCCAGGCGGTGGGCAGCGCCCTGGTCGGCGCCGGAGTCGCCCTCGGATCGGGGGCGTTGAGCCGCGAACGGAGGGTGTCAGCGGCTGCCGTCGAGGATGACCCGAGCGACCAGAGCCGGGTCGTCGTTCATCGGGCAGTGGCCGCAACCGGGCAGCCGTACGAGCCGGGCCCGGGGAATGATCTGCTTGGCCCGCACGCCCTGCCGACGCACGAGGATCATGTCCCTGGTGCCCCAGGCGACCGTGACCGGCAGCCCCGGGACGTCGTCGGCGAACTGGACGGCGGTACCGGCCCGGAGCGTCTCGTCGAACCCCGTGGCCTGCGCGAGGGCGAGCGTCTCGGCGACCACGGCCTCGGGTGAACGCCGGCCAGGGCGGGAGTAGATGGTGCTGGTGAGCATCGTGCGGCCGGCCGCGCTGCGGGCCAGCTGCTCGACCAGCGGCAGCGGCAGCCGCCGGGAGATGTGCCGCATCGCGAGCAGCACGCCGAACGCGTAGCGCCGCTCGGCCTCCGACCAGAACCCGGCGGGAGACAGCGCGGTGACGGACCGTACGAGCCGCTCGCGGCCGAGCTCCAGGGCCAGCAGTCCGCCGAGGGAGTTGCCCGCCACGTGCGGGCGGTCCAGCTCCAGCGCCTCGCAGAGCGCCCCGAACACGGACGTCGTGGTGGCCAGGTCGTACGACAGCCCCTCGGGCAGCCCCGGCGACGCGCCGAACCCCGGCAGGTCCACGGCGATCACGTCGCGTTCGGTCGCCAGGATGTCGACCACCGGGTCCCAGGCCTGGCGGTGGTGGCCTATGCCGTGCAGCAGGAGCAAGGGCTCTCCGCGTCCCACGCGCGCGTAGGAGACGGTCACGGGCTGCGGCCCCGTGGCGGAGGGGACCTTGAAGGAGACGGTGGCGGACATGAGGGCTCCTTGACGGCGACTCACGGGGCTGAGGCGGTGACGCACGGCGGACGCGTCGTAGACAGCTTGTCAGCAATTGCTACTGGCGGGTAGACCCCTCCGGCCGGAAGGGCGCGCCGCACGCCCATATCGCCTGGACACGCACCGGCGTCTGCGTTGGGATGAACCCGTGGCCACTGACACCGAGACCGACGTCTTCGAAGAACACCGACCCGTCCTCCTGGGCGTCGCCTACCGCATGCTCGGGCGCGTCGCCGACGCCGAGGACGTGGTGCAGGAAGCCTGGTTGCGCTGGTCGGCGGCCGACCGGAGCGAGGTGCGCGAGCCGCGCGCCTACCTGGTCCGGGTCACCACGCGCCTGGCGATCGACCGGCTGCGCCAGGTCAAGGCGCGCGGCGAGACGTACGTCGGCCCCTGGCTGCCCGAGCCGTACGTGACCGACTTCGGGGACACCGTGCCCGACACCGCCGAGCAGGCGGTCCTCGCCGACTCGGTCTCCCTCGCGGTCCTGGTCGTCATGGAGTCGCTGTCACCGCTGGAGCGGGCGGTGTTCGTCCTCAGGGAGGCCTTCGGCTACCCCTACGCCGACATCGCCGCCATGCTCGACCGCGGCGAACCCGCCGTACGCCAGCTCGCGGGACGGGCCCGCAGGCACGTGGAGGAACGACGGCCGCGCTTCGACGTCGACCCGGTCCGGCGCCGCGACCTGACGGAGCGCTTCCTCGCCGCCGCGGGCGGCGGCGACCTGAAGGAGCTGCTGTCGCTGCTCGCCCCGGACGTCCGGCTCGTCGGGGACAGCGGCGGCAAGAGCAAGGCGCCGCTGCGGGTCCTGGAGTCCGCCGACCACGTGGGCCGCTTCCTCGTCGGTGTCGCCGGGAAGGGCGTCCCGGACATCTCCTGGCGGTTCCTGGAGGTCAACGGCGGGCCCGCGGTGCTCATCCTGTCGGGGGGCAAGCCCGACTCCGTCTTCCAACTGGACGTCCTGGACGGCCGCATCCAGTCCGTCTACGTCATCCGCAACCCCGACAAGCTGCACTCCCTGGCCGCTGTCTGAACACCTCGTCAACGCTGTGTGGCATCAGGCCCGCGCGCCCCGCAGGGGATCGACGATTGGTCTTGACCAAGGGTGGGGGCCGCCCTATGGTCGCAGAGAAGTGCAACAACCTTTAATAAACAAGGGCGCGAAAACGCCGCCGGACCACGGCGATTGCGGAGGACAGGGTGGGGACCACGCAGCTCGAATCGGTGCCGGAACCGAAGTACTGGCATCTCAAGACCGTGCTCAGTGAGGCACTGGACTCCGAATTCTCCGTGGGCGAGATCCTGCCCAACGAGCGCGACCTCGCCGCCCGTTTCGGCGTCGCCCGCGCCACGCTCCGCCAGGCTCTGGAGCAGTTGGAGCTGGAAGGCAGGCTGCAGCGCCGCCGCGGTGTCGGGACGACCGTCGCCCCGCCGCGGGTGGGCGTGGCCGTCGGCAGCGAGCAGCAGGCCTGGCCCGGTGCGGCCGGCGACGACTGGCAGACCGTCGACTGCGCCGCCGCGGTGCCGCCCGCGTCCGTCGCGGACGCGCTCGGCACCGACCGCGAGCAGGCGGTGCACACCGTGCGCCGCTCCCGGATGACCCACGGCCAGCCCGTCGCCGCCGAACTGCTGTACATCCCCGAGGCGTCGGTGCCGGAGCTCTCCGCCATAGACGCGCCGTCCGGGGCCGCACGCGCGCGTGCCGTGCTGCGCGAGCTGCAGCGGCTGGAGCTGGAGAGCCGTGAGAACGCCGTCGAACTCGGCTCGGCCCGCGCGGACGACGCGAAGGAACTGGACCGCCTGCCCGGCGCCCCGGTGCTCGTCGTCACCACCCGCTACCTGGCCGGGGGCCGCACCGCCGCGGTCTCGGTGGCCACCTACCGCGCGGACACCTGCCGGCTGACCTTCGGGGACTCCGGCGCCGTGGAGATCCACGAGGGGCCGGAACGCCAGGCCTCCTGAGCGACACGGCCGCACCCGGGCCTCTCCCGAGGTCCGGGCGCCGCTGCGTCACCGTCGTGCGGTGACCGTGCCCTCCACAGCGAACAGCTGCTCCTCCACGTGGTCCAGGGCCAGGCGCAGCGCACCCGTCGCGACGGCCGCCTCGCCCAGGATCGACAGGGCGACCTTCGGCGGACGCAGGCAGTAGCGGGCCAACTCGCGCCGCAGTGGCTCCAGTACACCGTCCAGGCCGGCCGCCCAGCCGCCCACCACGACGAGTTCCGGGTCCAGGGCCAGGACCAGGGCCGCCACGTCGTGCACGAGCCGCTGGAGGAAGCGGTCCACGGCCGCTCGGGCCCGCTGGTCGCCCTCCCGGGCCTGCGCGAAGACCTCGGCGACGGCCTGCTCGTCGAGCGGGTGCAAGGGCTCGTCCGTGGTGGACAGCAGCGTCTCCGGAGTGACCTCGCGGCCCAGCAGATGCAGCGCGCCGATCTCCCCGGCCGCCCCGCCGTACCCCCGGTGCAGCCTGCCGCCGATCAGTGAACCCGCCCCCGGGCTCAGCCCGGCCAGCACGAACACGACGTCGTCGGACTCGGTCGCGGAACCCTTCCAGTGCTCGGCGACCGCGGCCGCGTTGGCATCGTTCTCGACCAGCACCGGGCACTTGAAGGAACGGCTGAGCCGCTCGCCCAGCCGCAGCCCCGTCCACTCGGGCAGCGCCGCGCACAACCGTATGGTGCCGTCCGCCTCCACGATGCCCGGCGAGGCGACCCCCACCGCCCACAGGGAGTCGCGCGCGACCCCGGCCCGGCGCAGCAGTTCGGCGACCGCGGTGCGCAGCCGCTCCAGGCGCTCCTCGGCCGAGGCCGTCTCCTCGACGTCCTTGGCCACGGCGCCGAGCACCCGGCCGTCGAGGTCGGACAGCAGCGCGGCGACCCGATGCGGGCCGATGTCGAGGCCCAGCAGGTGCCCGGCCTCCGCCCGGAACCGGAAGCGCCGCGCGGGCCGCCCCTGTCGTCGGGCGACGCTCTCGTCCGCGGCCTTCTCGACGACCAGGCCGCCCTCGATGAGCCCTTCGACGACCCCCTCGACCGTCGGCCGGGACAGGCCCGTCACCCGGGTGATCTCGGTCAGCGTCGCGCAGTCCGTGGCACGCAGCGCGTGCAGCACCACCGCGGAATTGATCCTTCGCAGGAGCGAGGGGTCCCCGCCGGTCAGTCGCCCCAACGTCCGTCCTCCCAGCTCGCGCGCGTGTTGGGCGGATCGTACTCGGCCGAACGCCCCCTCGGCAGTGCCGGGCAGGGAGATACGTCCCACGCCCCGGCCGGGCGCTCGGCTCAGCCCGGCGCCACGAACCCCGACTCATACGCCGCGATCACCGCCTGGGTGCGATCGCGCGCCCCCAGCTTCGCCAGCACGCCGCTGACGTGCGACTTGACCGTCTCGGTGCCGACGACCAGGCGCGCGGCGATCTCCGCGTTGGACAGACCGCGCGTCATCAGCCGCAGCACCTCGGCCTCCCGCTCGGTGAGCTGGGCCCGTTCCATCGCGGCCCGGGCGGCCCGGTTGCCGTCCTCGTCGCCGCCGTACTGGGCGGCCAGCTGCCGTACCGAGGCGGGGAACAGCAGCGACTCGCCCTCGGCGACCAGCCGCACGGCGTGCACGATCTCGGCAGGGCGGGCCCGCTTCAGCAGGAACCCGTCGGCACCGGCCCGCAGTGCCTCGTACACGTACTCGTCGTTCTCGAACGTCGTCACCACGACGATCTTCGGCGGTCGCTCGACCGTCCGCAGCACCGCGCGCGTGGCCTCGATGCCGTCCATCAGGGGCATCCGTACGTCCATGGCGACCACGTCGGGCCGCAGCCGCCGCACCAGGGGGATCACCGCCGCCCCGTCGGCCGCCTCGCCGACGACCTCGATGTCGGGCTGCGCCTCCAGCACCGCCCGCAGACCGGCGCGTACGAGGGGCTCGTCGTCGACGAGGAGAACGGTGACCGGCATCCCGTCAGCGTAGATCAGCGCAACGGCAGCTCGGCATGCACCTGCCAGTCACCCCGGTCGGGTCCGGTGTGCGCGTGGCCGCCGAGCAGGGCCGCGCGTTCGCGGATGCCGCGCAGCCCGCTGCCCCGCCCGGGGCCCGGTATGTCGGCCGTCAGCGGATTGCGGACCTCCAGGGCCAGGGCCTCACCCGTGACGTCGATACGGACCCGGACCGGGACGGCCCCCGCGTGCCGCAGCACATTGGTCAGCGCCTCCTGGAGGATCCGGTAGCCCTCCCGGGAGACAGGCCCCGGCACGGTGTCCACCGGCCCGGTCAGTTCGGCGTCCACCTTCGCGCCCGACGCGCGCGCGGACTCCAGCAGCCGGTCGGCGTCCGTCAGCGTCGGGCGGCTGCTCACCGGCCGCTCCGACTCGCGCAGAATGCCGAGGACACGCTCCAGGTCCTCCAGCGCGGCCCGGCCGGTCTCCTCGATGGCGTCCAGCGCACGGTCCGTGAACGCCGGATCGCCGGCCGCGCGGGCGGCGCCCGCCTGGACGACGGCGACGGTCAGGGCGTGCCCGATCGAGTCGTGCAGCTCACGCGCGATACGGGTGCGCTCCAGAAGCTGCTCGGTGCGCTCCTCCAGGGCAGCCAGACGCTCGGCGGGGGAGGGACCGAGCAGCCGCAGCGCGAGCGCGGTGATCAGCAGGCCCGAGCCGACCACGGTCGCCGCCAGCGCGGCCAACGACACGGGCGCGAGCAGGACGTGCCACCACCGGTGCCCGCCGAGGAGGATCAGCACCCCCTCGTCGACGTCCTGGCCGAAGGCCGACGCCACCAGGTCCACCGAACTGAGGAGCAGTTTCACGCTGAGCATCGCCGTCGCCCAGCCGAGCAGCAGCCGCGCCTCCAGCCACAGCACGAGCCGACCCCGGTCGCGCCAGGACACCGACGGCGCGACGACGATGTCGCTGCTCTCGCTGTTGTGCCGGTGCCCGGTCAGCAGCAGCCTCGCCTGGAGCCCCTCCACGGTGCGCATCGCGGGCACCAGAGCGGCGGGCGCGAGCGTCACGGCCGCGACCAGCCAGGTCCACCACGCCTCCTCGACGAACATCCACATGGCCGGCCACACGACGGCGATGAACAGATGCAGCCATCGTGTGTACGTCACCGCCCGGCCGAACGGGCGCAGCAAGCGGACCATTGCGTCATCGTGCCAGCCGCCACCGACAACCAGCCTCCCCCGCACGGGGGAGACGATCTCCACGCGCGGGGGAGGCCCCGCTTCCGCGGCACCGGCCAGGCTGCTGCCATGACCAGCATCGAAGTCCAGTCCCTCACCAAGGAGTTCGGCACCCGACGAGCCGTGGACGACGTCACCTTCCGTGTCCTCCCCGGCCGTGTCACCGGCTTCCTCGGCCCCAACGGCGCCGGAAAGTCCACCACCATGCGACTCGTCCTCGGCCTCGACCACCCGACCTCAGGGACGGCCACGATCGGTGGCCGCGCCTACGTCACACTCGACGAACCCCTGCGCCATGTCGGCGCCCTGCTCGACGCCCACGCCGCGCACGGCTTCCGCACCGGCCGCGCCCACCTGCGCATCCTGGCGGCGAGCAACCGCATCCCCGACCACCGGGTCGACGCGGTGCTGGCGGAGACGGGGCTGGCCTCGGTCGCCCGGCGTCAGGTCAGGACGTACTCCCTGGGCATGCGGCAGCGGCTCGGCATCGCGGCCGCCCTGCTCGGCGACCCCGGCGTGGTCATGCTCGACGAGCCCTCCAACGGGCTCGACCCCGAAGGCATCGTCTGGATCCGCGAGTTGCTGCGCCGACTGGCCGCGGAGGGCCGCACGGTGCTGGTCTCCAGCCACCTCATGAACGAGACCGCGTCCTTCGCCGACCACCTCGTCGTCCTGGGCCGGGGGCGCCTGCTCGCCGACACACCCGTACGGGAGTTCATCCACGCACGCGTGCGGCCCGGCGTCCGCATCCGCACCACCGACCCCACCGCACTCAGGAGCGCCCTCGCCCGGCACGGCCATGACGCCGTGGAGCACGAGGACGGGCACTGGACCGTGCAGCACGCACGCGTGGACGAGATCGGCTCCATCGTCTCCGCCGCGGGCGTCCACCTCCTCGAACTGGCCGCGGAGGAAGCCACCCTGGAGCAGGCCTACCTCGACCTGACCTCCACCGAGACCGAGTTCACCGCCCACCCCCAGGAGGCCTGACATGCCCTTCGCCCCCGTCCTCCGCTCCGAGTGGCTGAAGATCCGTACGCTGCGCTCGCTGCTCGGCGCACTGCTCGCCCTGTTCGCGGCGACCACCGCGTTCTCCGCGATCGCCGGGGCCTCCGAGACCTCCGACCCCGAGTTCGACCCCCTGTTCATGGCGCTGTCGGGGGTGATGCCCGGCCAGATCGCGGCCATCTCCTTCGGTGCCATGGCCCTGTCGTCGGAGTTCCACGGAGGTGGGCTCCGGCTGTCGCTGGCCGCGGTGCCGCGACGCGGGCGCTGGTTCGCGGCGAAGACGACGGCCATCGCCGTCCCCACGCTCGTGGTCGGCCTGGTCACCGCCTTCGCCGCGCTCGTCGTGGCACGTGCCGGTCTGGGCGAGGCGGCGAGTGGTCTCAGCACCGGTGAACAAGTGCGCGGTGTCGTCGGCTGCGGGATCTACCTCACCCTGATGGCGTTGCTGGCGGCCGGTCTCGCGGCGGTGCTGCGCAGCGGGGTGGCAGCGCTCTCCCTCCTGATCCCGTTCATCCTGGTCGTCTCGTTCGTGATCGGCGACGTGGCCGGCGGGGCCACCGACTTCCTGCCGGACAGGGCGGGCCAGATCGTCCTGTACGAGACGTACGACGGGCCCCTGGGACCGTGGACGGGACTCGCCGTGACCGCGGCCTGGGCGGCCGCCGCCCTGGCCGCGGGGGCCTGGAGCGTGCGACACCGGGACGCCTGACCCCATATATCGCCTGACGCCCCGCCAAATGTCAGTGGCGGCCGCTTTACTGGATCACATGGACAGTGCGAAGTACCTCGCCGCCATCGACTCGCTGTGCGCCCGCGACCTGACCGCGGCGGACGGCGGGTCCGGCGCCTACCGGTCGGGGCCCGGTTACCGCATCGAGTCATTAGCGGTGAGCCATGGGACGCGGGACGGCGACGCGGCGCCACGCATGGCGATCGTGGGGGACTTCTACGCCCTCAAGAGCCGCATAGGCCAGGAGTTGGACGACCGCTGGGGCAGGCAGCAGCGGCCCTGGGGCATGGACACGCTCAAGCTGCGCCTCGACCGGGGCGAGGAGATACCCGAGCCCTGGTTCACGACGAGCATCGTGACGGACGACCTGGACCTCTGGCAGCCTCCTGGCTCGGACCGCTGGATCGCCCTCGGCGTGGGCTACCGGGACGAGGCCGACGAGGTCCACGTCCTCGCCGTGGCCTCGGACATCGACCCGGTGTGAGCCGCTAGCCCTGCTCCGCCGCCACCCGCAGCCGGGCGAACTCCTCCGCCATCGTCGCCGCGGTCCAGTGCGCGTTGAGCCCGCTCGGATTGGGCAGCACCCACACGCGCGAGGCCCCGATCGTCCGCTCCTGCGGCCCGACCCTCGCCTTCTTGTCGTCGAAGGCCGCCCGGTAGGCGGTGACCCCGACCACGGCCAGCCAACGCGGCCTGAGCCGCGCCACCTTATCCGCCAGCAGCCGCCCGCCCTCGCGGTACTCCTCGGCGCTCAGCTCGTCCGCTCGCGCGGACGCCCGGGCCACGACATTGGTGATCCCGAGCCCGTACGACAGCAACTCCCGCTGCTCGGACGGCTTCAGAAGCCTCGGGGTGAAGCCGGACAGATGCAGCACCGGCCAGAACCGGTTGCCGGCCCGGGCGAAGTGATGGCCCGTCGCGGCCGTCATCAGACCGGGGTTGATGCCGCAGAACAGCACATGGAGACCGTCCGCGACCACGTCCGGCACCAGACGGTCGCGGGCGGCCTCCAACTCCTCGGGCGTGAAGCGCGTCATCGCGTCAGGCGGGTCAGAGGATCGCCCCGGGCGTGTAGCCCGCAGCCGCCGGGTGCTGCTTGACGATCTCCTCGATCCGGCCGACGACGACGGCGACCTGGTCGGCCGCGGCGCCCGTGAAGGACAGCTTGTCGGCCATCAGCTCGTCCAGTTGGGCGCGGTCGAGCGGGATGCGCTCGTCGGCGGCCAGCTTGTCGAGGAGCTCGTTCCGCTCGGCGCCCTGCTCGCGCATCGCGAGGGCGGAGGCGACGGCGTTCTCCTTGATCGCCTCGTGCGCCACCTCACGGCCGACACCCGCGCGCACCGCACCCATCAGCACCTTGGTGGTGGCGAGGAAGGGCAGGTACCGGTCCAGCTCGCGCGCGACGACGGCCGGGAAGGCGCCGAACTCGTCGAGCACGGTGAGGAAGGTCTCCAGGAGGCCGTCGAGCGCGAAGAACGCGTCCGGCAACGCGACCCGGCGCACCACCGAGCAGGACACGTCGCCCTCGTTCCACTGGTCGCCCGCCAGCTCGCCGGTCATCGAGGCGTAGCCGCGCAGGATGACCATGAGGCCGTTGACGCGCTCGCAGGACCGGGTGTTCATCTTGTGCGGCATCGCGGAGGAGCCGACCTGACCCGGCTTGAAGCCCTCGGTCACCAGCTCGTGCCCGGCCATCAGGCGGATCGTCTTCGCCAGTGACGACGGAGCCGCCGCCACCTGCACCAGCGCGGTGACGACCTCGTAGTCCAGGGAGCGGGGGTACACCTGGCCGACCGAGGTGAAGGCCTGCGAGAAGCCCAGGTGACCGGCGATCCGCTGCTCCAGCTCCGCCAGCTTTGACGCGTCCCCGCCCAACAGGTCCAGCATGTCCTGCGCGGTGCCGACCGGGCCCTTGATGCCGCGCAGCGGGTAACGGGCGAGGAGCTCCTCGACCCGGCCGTACGCCACGAGCAGCTCGTCCGCCGCGGTCGCGAAACGCTTGCCGAGGGTGGTGGCCTGCGCGGCCACGTTGTGCGAGCGGCCGGCCATGACCAGCTCGCCGTACTCGCCGGCCAGCTTGCCGAGGCGGGCCAGGACGGCCACGCTGCGGTCCCGGATCAGCTCCAGGGAGAGCCGGATCTGCAGCTGCTCGACGTTCTCGGTGAGGTCCCGGGAGGTCATGCCCTTGTGGACCTGCTCGTGCCCGGCGAGGTCGTTGAACTCCTCGATCCGCGCCTTCACGTCGTGCCGCGTGATCTTCTCGCGCTCGGCGATGGAGGCCAGGTCGACGGTGTCCAGGACCCGCTCGTAGTCGGCGAGGGCCTGCTCCGGCACCTCGATCCCGAGGTCCTTCTGGGCCCGCAGCACGGCGAGCCAGAGCTGACGCTCGAGCCTCACCTTCTGCTCGGGCGACCAGAGCGTGGCGAGCTCGGCGGAGGCGTAGCGTCCGGCGAGGACGTTGGGGATGCGGGGCTTGGCGGGAGCGGAAGTCACGTGTACGGAGTTTACCTGCCGTCCGTGGGGGGCTCTGAAACGTCCATGGAGTCCGGAGAGCGCAGGTCGGATGCACTCCGACCTGCGCTCTTCCGTGGGGTCTGTGGGACGAGTGGAAGACGCCCGATCTGCTGCCCGCACCGTCAACCACGATGTGGGACTTGGACAAGCTCGCGCCGCCCCGCGACCCGGAGTACGAGGTGTGGTGGCCCGGTGCCCTCCGCCGGGCAGCACCTCCCCGATGCCGCCCTCCAGTGCCCGGCCGACTGTGCCATCCGGAAGCCGGACGACAAGGTAGGCGGGGGCGGGTTGGGGAGCCTCCTCGGTCACGTCAGCGGTGACAAGGTGTAAAGCTCTCGCCGAACGGGCGCTGTCCGCGCGAAGACACCGGAGCGAGAAGAAGACGCGCCTCTTGCGGTGAACCCGCGCCGGCCGCCCGCGCTCCGGTGCGGGCCTTCGCCCTCTGCCACCGCGCCGTACGGCCCCCTCCCGGCAGCGGGATCCCGCTCGGCAGAAGGCTCACCCGGCGCTACGAGGTCTATGGCGCCGGTACGGCACCGATCTGCTGCATCACCCCGAGGAGATCGGGCTGGCCCCGTTCGCCGACGATCCGGCCGTCGGCCAGGTAGTAGAAGTTCATGGCCTGCACCGAGATCTTGTTGCCGCTCGCCGGGATCCCGAAGAACTCACCGTCGTGGGTTCCCCGCATGGTGAACCGCGCGGCCACGGTGTCGCCTTCGGTGACCTTCTCCTCCAGCGTCCACTGGACGTCGGGGAAGGCGCTGCGCATCATCCCGATGACTTCCAGGTACCCATCGGGCCCCCGCAGAGCTTCCGGGTGGCTTGGCGCGTGGAACACCGCGTCCGGAGAAATGACCTCGCGGGCGAGATCTTCGTTGCCCGTGTTGATGAACTCGACGAAACGGTTCATCACTGACTCGGTGGACTGCGATGGCATCTTGCTGTGCCTCTCCAGAGACGTTCGGGCGGGTATCTGCGAGCGTAACATCGAATCGATGTTCACATCGAATCGATGTTCGCGTGCGAAGGTGTACTCATGCTGGAACTCGCGATACTCGGCTTCCTCGCCGAGGGACCCCTGCCTGGACACGAGCTGCGCCGCCGCGTCTCACAGCTGACCGGCTATACGCGGCCGGTCAGCGACGGCAGCCTGTATCCGGCGATCAATCGCCTGACCGGGGCGGGCTTGATCGAGCGGCACGCCGACCCGGCCGCGGGGGCGGCCCGGTACGTGCTCAGCCTGACCGCGGCCGGGCGGGCCGACATGCTTCAGCGCCTGCGCAAGCCCGCCGACCACGAGATCACCGACTTCACCCGGTTCTACGTCGTCCTGGCATTCCTCTCCCACCTGCCCGACGTGGCCGAACAGCACACGGTGCTGCGCAGACGGCTGGAGTTCCTGGAAGAGCCCGCGAGCTTCTTCTACGACAACGAGCGGCCCCTGCGTGCCGAGCAGATCGCCGACCCCTACCGGCGGGGCATGCTGCTCACCGCCCGCGCCACCAGCCGCGCCGAACGAACCTGGCTGCGCGAGGCCCTCGGGGAGGAACCGCCCGTATTCGACACCGGACGCACTGACAGCGATCCGCATGCGCCCGCCCCTCCCGCGAGCTGACTGTCCACGGAGGTACCCCCATGCTTGCATCCTGGTACGACGACCAGGGCCTCGCCGCCGACGTGCTGCACGTCGGCGAACTCCCTGATCCCGCCCCCGGCCCCGGCGAGGTCCGCGTCCGCGTCACCGTCTCGGGCGTCAACCCCGGCGACACCAAGAAGCGGCGCGGCTGGCTCGGCTCGTCCATGCCCTACCCGCGGGTGATCCCGCACAGCGACGCCGCCGGAGTCATCGACGCCGTGGGCGCCCAAGTCGACGCCCACCGCGTCGGACAGCGGGTCTGGGTATACGGCGCCCAGTCCTACCGCCCCTTCGGCACAGCCGCCCAGTACACCGTCGTACCTGACCACCAAGCCGTGCCTCTGCCAGATCATCTGAGTGATGAGCTGGGGGCGAGCCTCGGCATCCCCGGCATCACCGCCCACCGCACCGTCTTCGCCGACGGCCCGGTCGACGGCCGACTGGTCCTGGTCCACGGAGTTCTCGGCGGCGTCGGCTCCCTGGCCGCCCAGCTCGCCCACTGGGCCGGCGCCACTGTGATCGCGACCGTCCGCCGAACCGCGGACCTCGGCCGCGTCGACGCGGCCGTCGTCTCCCACGCCGTCGCCCTGGATGCCGGCGAGCCCGCCGCTGCCATCCGCTCGTACGCGCCGCGGGGCGTCGACCGGATCATCGAGGTCGCGCTGTCCGACAACGCCGATCTCGACAACGCCGTCGCCGCCCAGGGGGCTGTCATCGCCGCCTACGCCACCCGCGCGGACCACACTGAGATCCCCTTCTGGCCTCTGCTGTTCAACAACGTCACCCTGCGGCTGCTCGGCAGCGACGACTTCCCCGCCGAGGCCAAGCGCCAGGCCGCCCGCGACCTCACCTCCGCCGCCGCCGTCGGCGACCTCACCGTCGCCGTCGGCGACTGTTACCCGCTGGACGACATCGCCAAGGCCCACGACCACGTCGACGCCGGCGGTGGCCACGGCCGCATCCTGGTCACCATCCCCCAATAGCGCAGACCCTCCAGCTGCTGAGGGAGCAGCAGTTGGAGGGAGACGAGACTCGCCCGGCGGATCTTCGTCGCGCTGACGGCACTGCGACGTTCCGGCGGGAGTTTTCGTGGCTGAAATCCAAACCCAGCACCAACCCTTACCTGCGCCGGGTGCTGGGAGAATGATCTTCGTATCGGCTACGGCGTTGCTGTTATGGTGCTGTTCCAGGAGGTGGGACGTCCGTGGCAGAACCTGATACTGCGCGAGCGGGCGCCACATCGGCCCGGCGTTCTCCGGGGCGGCCGCCGGTGCCGTTGGAGCGCATCGTCGCTACAGCACTGCAGATCGTGGACGAGGAGGGCGCCGACGCTCTGTCGATGCGGACGCTGGCCCAGCGTCTGGGCTCGGGCACGGCGACGCTGTACCGGCATTTCGACAACCGGGCAGCGCTGGTCGCCCATGTCGTGGACCGCATGTTCGGCGTCGTGGAGCTGAACGCCGACGAGCTGCTCGCGATGGGCTGGAAGCAGGCGCTACGGACGGGCGCGCACACCATGTTCGACGCCTTGGCCCGGCACCGGAACGCGGCTCGCCTGCTGGTCGAACAGGTTCCCATGGGGCCGAACGCCATGGCACTGCGGGAGAGTTGTCTCGCGGTGCTGCTGAACAGCGGCTTCCCGCCGCGCGTGGCCGCGCACGCGTACGCGACCCTTGGCCGTTACGTCCTCGGCTTCGCCGTACAGGTCGACGCGCACGGCGGCGCAGGGCAACCCGATGACGCACAGCTGTCAGCCGTCTTCAAGAGCATGGATCCGGACCTGTTCCCCGCAACCGTTGCCGTTGCCGGGTCGATGCCGGTTCCGATCGAGGAGGAGTTCTCCTTCGGCCTCGAGCTGCTTCTCAGCGGGCTTGCCCGCCTGCGCGACGAGGTCTGACCGAGGACCGCGAGCAGGTGTCGGTCATGGCGGTCCCTGGCGGGGCCGTCGAGCGGCTGGGCCGTCATGGCGGTCAGGAACCAGGGGTGCCGGACACACATCGCACGCACGGGGTAGCCGTCACGGCCCTGTTCACGTCTCCTTCTGGCGCGTGTGAGGGAGGCACGCGGATCCGAGGGCCGGGGACGGCGACCGTCGCGCCGACGAGCACGGAATGCGGTGCCCGTCGGCGCGCGGTGCCTGCGTCGAGACCGCTGCGGGGTGTCAGTCCCGAGGGCCTGCGGGCCCGATGCTGCGCAGCAGCCGCTCCCCGGACTCGCGGAGCCGGTCCTTGACCTCGTCGAGCCGGGACACGAGCAGGGCGTGATCACGTTTGCGCCAGACACCGGCGACCATCACCGCCTCGATGTTGGCGATGTCGGCGTGCAGGACCGTGGCGACCGGGTCGTGCGCCGGCCACAGGTTGAGTGCCCGGGCGTCGACGGCGACCAGGTCCGCCTGCATACCCACCTCGATCCGGCCCACCTGGTCGGCCAGGCCCAGCGCCCTCGCCCCTTCGACCGTGGCCCAGGCCAGTGCCTGTCTGCCGGTGACCGAGGCGGTGTTGGCGTGCGTGCCGGTCATCTGTCGGTGCTGGGCGTGGTCCAGGCTGCGCTGGTGGGCCAGGGCGATGCGGGCCGCGGTGAGGACCTTGCCGGGTACGGCGGTGTCGATGTCGGTACCCAGGGAGGGCGCCGCGTCCAGGCGCAGCAGGGACCCGGTGATGGGCGTGCCGTGTCCTTGGCCCAGTTCGTTTTCCGGGGTGGTGGTGAAGGTGACGCCCGCTTCGAGGAGCATCTTCAGCCAGTCGTCGGGCAGGTCGATCCCGTGCACGATGTTGGTCAGAGGGCTGAACAGTCCGGCGTCGCGCACGGCTTCCCAGCCGGGTGTGGGTTCTCCGCCGCTCTGGTGCATCGAGACGACGAGGCCGCGTTCCGCGCCGGCCCGGAAGTCGGCCACCGCGGTCTCGACGGAGGAGTACTGCGGCCCTTGGAGCGCCATGCCCAGGGTGAGGAGGGCGTGCTCGCGCACGGGCCCGTCGAGCAGCCGGTCGATCTCGGCGAGCGGGTGGGGGATGTTCGGTGCGCGGTAGGGCGTGCCGTGCAGGAAGACGGCGCGGACACCGGCCTGGGCAAGGCCCTCCACGGCCGCGTCCGCGTGCTCGGACGAAAGGACGTTGTGGCACCAGTCGCCCACGGTGGTCGTACCGCAGTCGAGCTGGGTGAGCGCGCCGGCGAGGTTGCTGATGTGCATGTCGGCCGGGGTGTAGTGCCCGACACACTCGCCGTGGAGGTGGGTGAGGTACTCCATCAGCGTCCAGTCGGCGCCCGCGGAGCGCAGCGCGGTCTGCCAGGTGTGCAGGTGGGCGTTGACCAGGCCGGGGATGACGATACGGCCGGTGAAGTCGACGACTTCGGCGTCGGGTGCCTCGATGTTCTCGCCGAGGTCGGCGATGCGGTCGCCGTCGACGAGGACATCGGCGTGCTCGGCGTCGGGACGGCCCGGCGCCATCGTGATGACCTGCGCTCCGCGCAGCAGTACGCGGCTCACGCGCCGGCCCCCGAACCGGGGGAGGTGCGGCTCTGCTGGGACATGGTGCGGCTCCTTGCTCATGGCGTCATTGCCCGCGCGGCGGTTTGTGTGGCGGTGAGGAAGTCCCGGGTGGCGATGTGCCCGATGTAGCCGTCGGGACGGATCAGCAGCAGCGTGTCGCCGTCCAGGCCGTACGCACTTTTCAGCGTGTTCTCAGGATCGGAGAGGGCGAGACCGTCGGCGGCACTGGCCCCGACCGTCAGCCTCTTCAGCGGAGCGCCGGCCGTCGGCCAGGCGAGCACTTCGAGGTCGCGGGCGGCATCGGAACCGTAGGCGAGGGCGGTGAAGTGCGGCCCGCGGCAGACGTCGAACAGCCGGGTCCCGGTTCCGTCGGCGCGGCGCAGTTGCGCGTCCGGGGCGCGGTCGCCCACGCGGAGCGTCGAGGTACGCATGCCGTCGGCGGGGGCCAGCGGGCCGCCGTAGTAGCTCAGGGCGAGTTGCTGTTCGTCCTTGCCTCGCTTCATGCTCGACGGGTCGAGTCTGGCGATGCCGCCCCACTTCGCCGTGGACAGGCCCAGGACCCCGGCGGCGATCGGCTGTCTTTCGGCCTCGTAGGTGTCCAGCAGCGCCGCGTTCGCCCCGGCGAGTACCTGACTGATCTTCCAGCCGAGGTTGTAGCCGTCCTGCACGCCGGTGTTCAGGCCCTGGGCACCGGCCGGGGTGTGGACGTGCGCGGCGTCACCGACAAGGAAGACACGCCCTCGGCCGTAGTTCTTCGCCAGGCGGATGTTGGGCCGGAACACCGAAGTCCAGTGGATGTCGTGCAGCTGGATGCGTCGATCACGGGTGTGGGAGTGGATCCGCTGGACAATGTCGTCCCTCTTCGCAGGCGGTTCTTCGTCCGGCTTGAGACGGATCATCCACTGGAACATGTCGCTGTGCGGGAGCGGACAGGCGCCGATGAACCTGCCGCCCCGGCCGGGCCACATGTGCCACCGGTTGCGGGCCAGCCCCGTCACCGAGGCATCGACGATGAGCATCCGGTCGCTTTCGTCCGTGGTCCCGACGAACCCGATTTCGAGCTGCTTGCGCACCACACTGGAACCGCCGTCAGCGCCTACGACGTAGCGGGCGACGATCTCCTCGGTGCCGTCCGCGCCCGCCACCGTGGCGACCACCGTGTCCTCGTTCTGCGTCAGCTCGGTCAGTTCCCTGCCGAACTCGATCTCACGGCCGAGCTCACTGAGCCGGGTGTGCAGGGCGCGGTCCGTGCGGAACTGAGGGATCAGCCAGGTGTTCGGGTAGGGGATGTCCGGGGCCGCCTCCCTGTGGGGGAACATCTTCCAGGGCACGCCGAGGGGTCCCGCATGGATCCCGAGCCTGGGGTAGGTGCTGCCGCCGGCGAGGACCTCGTCGAGGGCGCCCAGGTCTTCGAGGACTTCGAGGCTGCGGGGCTGGACGCCCTTGGCGCGGGAGCCGTCGAAGGCATGGGGGGACCTGTCGACGATCCGCACGTCGAGTCCGCGCCGTACGAGGTCGATCGCCACGGCAGTGCCCGAGGGGCCCGCGCCGATGACCAGTACGTCGATGACCTGCGGGTTCTTCATGAGTCGAGCCTTTCGGCGCGTGCGGCCACGAACGGGACGATCTGATCGGCGACGTGGCGCGGGCGTTCGAACGGGGCCATGTGCCCACACTGCGGAATGACATGACGATGCCGGGGCGCCAGCAGGGCGTGAGCCGTGTCGAGGTGGGTCAGTGGCGTGACGTTGTCCTCGTCGCCCCACAGGAGCAGCGTGGGAATCCCCAGCGCGCCCGTCTGCCGGAACAGATCGTCCCGTCCGGAGACCGGCAGGTGCTGCAGCGTGTCGAAGACCGCGTACAGCGAACCCTCGAAGCGGAAGGCGTCGAGGACCATGTCCGTCAGTTTCGCGCCGAGCTGAGCGTCGCGGACGTTGTGCCCGAGGTGTCCCTGGAGTATCTGGCGGCCGCGCCGCCGGGCGATGACACCGGCCAGCAGATCGTTGCGCAGGAGCCGGTGAGGTGAGGTCGGCCGCGGTTTCGCGAGACCGGCGGGCCCGACGATGGTCAGGGTGGACACCGACGAGCGGTACTGGGCGGCGTAGGTCATGGCGACGAGCGCGCCCATGGAAGTGCCGATGAGGTGCAGTGGGCGCTTGGACACGCCGAGCCGTTCGGTCAACTCGGCCAGCTGTCGCGTGAAGAGGGTTTCGTCGTATCGCGCCCGCACGCGGTCCGAGTAGCCGCGGCCGTACGCGCTGCAGGTCAGAGTCCGCAGTCCGCGGGCGTTCAGCTCGGTGACGAGGTCGTCCCAGTAGAAGAGCGGAATGGTCAGGCCGCCCGCCATCACGACCAGCTCGCCGTCCTCGGGGCCCTTCAGTTCGTAGTGCGTGACGCCGTCGGAGAGTTCGACGAAACCGCCGCGCAGGGCTTGCCGCGATGCGGCGGTGAGCTGTCGGTCCTCGCCCGGTGCGACGAAGTACTTCATGGAATGGGCCTCCTTGGCCTCAGTGCGTGGGGGTGTCGGTGGAGGAGCGGAGGAACTGCGCGATCGCGTCCGAGACCCACTGGGGTTCCTCTTCGGGCAGCAGGTGACCGCTGTGCGGGTGCACGAGCTCCTGGGCGCCGGGGATGTCGCGGGTGAAGTGCTGGCCGTCGACGCCCGCGCTGCGCAGTACGAGCGTGGGTGTCGTGATGCTGGGGATCTGCGCGCTGCGGTCGGGCTGGTCGGTGTTGCAGAAGTCGACGAAGGCCGAGCGGTTCCCGGGCCGGTTCATGAGCTGGTGGGCGCGGTCCACCATGGCGTCGTCCACGATCGTCGAGTGTGGGCCGACGTGGGCGCGCAGGTTGCGCTCGATGGCGCCGCGCGGCATCACTCGCCGCAGCAGGGGGCGCAGCAGCGGGTTGCGGGCCAGGCGGATGCCTGCCGGTACCTCCTTCTCCGGGTATCCGGTGGCATTGACCAGCACCAGGCCGGTCACCCGCTCCGGATGGTCCAGCGCGAGGTTCCAGGCGATGTTGCCGCCCAGTGAATTGCCCGCCACGGCGTAGCGCGGCACGCCCAAGGTCTCCAGGAAGTCCGCCCCCGTCGCGGCATAGGCCGGGACGCGGTAGTCGCGGTCGGTGCGAGGGCCTGTCAGGCCGCACCCCGGTAGGTCGGGGCGGATGACGTCGAACGACTCCGACAGCAGGGCCGCCACGCGGTCGAAGTGCTGAAGCGACGAAGCGCTGCCGTGCAGTAGGACGAGTGTCGGCCCCCGTCCGGCGCGTTTGTAGTGGATCTGCAGTCCATCCACCACGACGAACCGGGAATCGGGCTGCGGCTCGGACCAGATGCTCATAGTGGATACACTGTTGCCGATAAGGCGATCGTGTCAAGTGCAGGTCCATGGCCTACCGCGTCACTCGGCGGCGAACCGGCCGGGCGGTCACCGGGATGTATGCGCCCGCAGTCCGACGGCGTCCGCGCGTGCTGTGCCCGCGGGGCGAGCTGTTGCCCGTGCGGGACCGGCGAATCGTGCCTGGCACGACGTGCCTAGTACCTCGGTCACGTTGCCGCGGAGACCAAGGTCAGCGGGTACGGACCCGTCCCCACTGACCTTGGTGCCGCAGGAGGTCAGTCGGCCGCCGGCGGTGTCTTCGGTGCGCGCAGCAGCCTGCCGATCGCCGCGGCGACGCTCACGGCGATCAGGGAGGCGGACAAGCCGTCCATGAAGGCGCTCGGCATCGCCCTAATGGGCTCGATCTTGGCCGAGGGAGCCGCTGATGGCCGCCGTGCCGACGGCTCCGCTCAGGCCGATGCAGAAGCCCGCCAGGACCAGGCCGCCGAGGAAGGGCAGGTAGCCGGAGTCGACGCCGAGGAAGGAGATGACGTACAGGCCGACGGCGAGCAGGAGCAGGCCGGCGGACATGACGGCCTTCATGCCGACCCGGTGGACCAGGCGCGGGGTGAGCAGGGAGGTGGGCAGCACCGCCGGCGCGACCCGAACAAGGGCCACGGCGGCCTTCAACGGGCTGTAGCCCAGGATGAGTTGCAGGTATTGCAGGCCGACGAAGAAGAAACCGAAGACGGCCGTGAACTGCACCAGCACGGTGATGGCACCGGCTCGGAAGCCCCGGATGCCGAACAGGCGGGGTCGAGCAGGGGGTGTTCGGTGCGCAGGCCGAGGTAGGTTGCGGCAGCCGCTGGCGGGCACGTACACGGGCCCTGCCCGCCGCGGTACTGGCCCTGATGGCGGTGGCGTACGCCGTCACCGGCTGACGGTCCGAGTGTGCGCCGGGTCGAGCGGGAGGCTGTCGACGCCCGACGGCTCACGGGCCCTGTTTCCGGCGTACCGTCGATGGTGTGGAGTACACGGCCGCCGGCCTTGTGTCCCGTGTCGCCGGTGACCTCGGGCCCATGGCGGACGAGGTGATCGCCGACGTGGTGCGGTGTCTGCGGCGTGAGGTTCCCGAACTGTGGAGCAACCCGGATCTCGTCCGCATGACGTCCGAGAACATCGCCGAGCACGTCGTCGGTGTACTGGTCGGCCTGGAACACGGCATCGAGCCGAGCGACATCGATCCGCCGGCCGCCGAGCTGGAAAGAGCACGTCGGCTGGCCCGGCACGGCGCGCCGGTCACAGCGCTGTTGCGGGCCTTCCGGCTCGGTCAGGGCGTCGTCCTGGACAGACTGCTTGCTGAGATGCCGCGGCTGACGAAGGACGCGGAGTTGGTCAGCGCGGCATCGCGCCTCCTGATCGCCATGGCCAACGGATACGTGGACGACGCGTCCGAGCAGGGTGTCATGGCGTTCCAGGAGGAGCGGGACCGTCGCCTGCAGTGGCGGCTGTCCCTGGTGAACGAGGCCGGTCTGCGCATCGGGACCACCCTGGACATCGCTCGCACCACCCAGGAGCTGGCGGACCTCGCCCTCGATCATTTCGCCGACATGGTCACCGTCGACCTGCTCGACTCCGTGATCCACGGGCACGACACTCCGGCGCCGGGCCTCCTTGTACTGCACCGCGTCGCCCAGGCGTCCTCGGTACAAGGCGTCGGCCCGGAGCCGACGGCGGGGCTGGGGGAGGTTCACGCCTGCCCGGACGGATCGGTCACGGCACACGCCCTGGCCACCGGCAAGCCCTCCCGGCACACGGCGACGCCGACGGATCCGGCCGCTGTCGTCGGCCCCAACTCTGCCCGCTCGACGCTGGTGGTGCCGCTGAGTGCGCGCGGCGCCACTCTCGGCGTCGCGCGGTTCCGCCGTCACCGCAACCCGGTTCCCTTCGACGACGAGGATCTGTTCCTCGCCCAAGAGGTCGCGGCCAGGGCGGCCCTGGCCATCGACAACGCCCGCCGCTACACACACGCCCGGAGCACGGCCCTCACCTTGCAGCGCAGTCTGCTGCCACGGCGTACGGCGGAGCAGTCCGCTGTCGACGTCGCCTGCCGTTACCTGCCGGCCGGCGGCCAGGCCGGTGTGGGCGGCGACTGGTACGACGTCATCCCGCTGTCCGGTGCCCGGGTCGCCCTGGTCGTGGGCGACGTGGTCGGCCACGGCATTCACGCCGCCGCCACCATGGGGCGCCTGCGCACCGCGGTGCGCACCCTCGCCGACTTTGATCTGCCTCCGGAGGAGTTGCTGACGCACCTGGACGACGTCGTCATCCGGCTGTCCGCCGAGGCGTCGGGCGACCCGGAGACGGAAACGGCCGGGGAAATCGGTGCCACGTGCCTGTACGCCGTCTACGACCCCGTCGACGGCCGCTGCTCCCTGGCCCGCGCAGGGCACCTGCTGCCCGCGGTGGTGAGCGGCGACGGCACCGTCGACCTTCTGGATCTGCCGCCCGGTCCACCGCTGGGCCTGGGCGGACTGCCGTTCGAAGCGGCGGAGGTCGACCTGCCCGAAGGCAGCCTGCTCGCCCTGTACACCGACGGCCTGGTCGAAGGTCGCGATCGAGACATCGACGCAGGCCTCACCCTCCTGCGCCGCGCCCTGGCCCAGCCCTCCGCGTCCCTGGAAGCCGCCTGCGACACAGTGCTCCAGGCCCTGGTACCAACGGACCGGCCCTACGACGACGTCGCTCTGCTGCTGGCCCGTCCCCGTGCCCTCGGGGACCACCAGGTGGCCGCCTGGGACGTGGACGCCGATCCGGCTGCCGTCGCCCGGGCCCGTGCGAACACCTCCGAGCGGTTGGCCGCCTGGGGACTGGAGGAACTCGCCTTCTTGACCGAGCTGGTGGTCAGCGAACTGGTCACCAACGCCATCCGCTACGGCCGGCCCCCCATCCGCCTGCGTCTCATCCGTGACCGCTCTCTGCTGTGCGAGGTTTCCGACGCCGGCAGTACCACCCCCCATCTGCGCCGGGCCCGCAGTTTCGACGAGGGCGGACGCGGCCTGTTCCTCGTCGCCCAGCTCGCCGAGCGTTGGGGAACGCGCCATGCCCGGCAGGGCAAGACGGTCTGGGCCGAGCTGGACGGGGAGGAGCGTGGCCGGCTGTGACCGCGGCGCGCAAGAGGGAATCAGCAGTTCTGATGAGTTCATCGTTTTCTTGGTCGTAACTCTTGACGCGGCATTCCATCAAGCTTGAGTATTTCATCATTACGGCGTCGTTGCGATGACGGCACCGGTCCGTGCAACGCAAACGTCCGCGGACCGCCTGCCCCACACGCACCCCGTCCCCCTCTCGCGCGGCTCCTTCAGGAGGGCCCTTCATGCCCATGCTCACGGAGATCCCCGCCTACCGTCCCGATCTGTACTCGGCGTCGGCCATCCGCGACACTCATCCGCACTACGCCGCACTGCGTGAGCTGGGCCCCGTGGTCTGGCTGAGCAAGCACAAGGTCTACGCCCTCCCGCGCTACGCCGAGTGCAAGCAAGTGCTGCTGGACGACGACACCTTCGTCTCCTCGGGCGGTGTCGCCCTCAACCCGGTCGCCAACCGTGCAGGCCAGGGCACCACCCTGTGCAGTGACGGCGAGGAGCACGCCCGCCGCCGTTCCCTCCTCGCACACCGCCTGACTCCCAGGGCGCTGCGCACGATGAAGGACACGGTCGAACAGCAGGCGGCCACCGTGGTCGAGGCAGCCGTGGCCCGGCGGACGGTCGACGCGGTGGAGTTCGCCATGGCGCTGCCGATGGCAGTCGTCCCCGACCTGGTCGGCTGGCCCCAGCAGGGCCGCGAGCATCTGCTGCGCTGGGCCGGTGCCACCTTCGACGCCATGGGCCCCGTCAACCGCCAGGCGGTGCGCACACTGCCCGCGGCCCTCGGCATGCTGCGCTACGCGCGCGGTGTCGTCCGTGACCGGTCCGTGCTGGACGGCAGCATGGGCCACGACCTGCTGCGCGCCGCCGACGAGGGCCGGATCATGCCCGCCGAGTGCGCCACCATGATGATCGACTACCTGGCACCCTCCCTGGACACCACCATCAGCGCCATCTCCAGCGCGCTGTACCTGTTCGCCCGCCACCCCGAACAGTGGCGCCTGCTGAAGGCGGACCCGGACCTCGTCCCGAAAGCGGTCAACGAAGTCGTCCGCTACGAATCCCCGATCCGCGCCTTCTCCCGCACCGCTGCCCGTGACACGGAACTGGCGGGCATCGCCCTCCCCAAGGGCTCCCGGGTACTGGTCCTGTACGGCTCCGCCAACCGCGACCCGCTGGAGTGGGACGACCCGGACACCTTCGACATCCGCCGCGACGCCGCCCGCCAACTCGGTTTCGGGCAGGGCGCCCACGGCTGCGCCGGCCAGGGACTGGCGCGCATGGAGACCTCCGCGATCCTCCACGCCCTGGTCGAACGCGTCGACCGCATCGAGGCCACCGGCCCACCCGAGTGGGCCCTGAACAACGTCATCCACCGCCTCGGGCGCCTGCCACTCGAACTCATCCCTGCCTGAACCCCGCCGCTCGCCCTTTCGAGGACTGCTGAGGACAGCACCATGAAGATCTCCGTCGACCATCCACGCTGCGAAGGCCACGGCCTGTGCGCCGACCAGGCTCCCGACGTCTTCAGCCTGGACGACGACGCCGAACTCACCTACCACTTCGAGGGCGCCGAAGTCCCCGACGCGCATCGGCCGGCCGCTCGCGCAGCTGTCAACGCCTGCCCGGTCGCCGCCCTGCGAGTCCTGTCGTGACCGCACCGCGCACGGTGCTCATCGTCGGCGAGTCACTCGCCGGCACCGCCGCGGCCCGCCACCTGCGCACCCTCGGCCACACCGGACCCGTCGTGCTCATCGGCGCCGAGGACCACGGTGCGTACTCCCGCCCGCCCCTGTCCAAGGCAGTCCTGAAGGACCCGGCCGCGGACCAGACCCTGGGCCTGGCCCTCGACGGGCTCGACGTCGACGTCATCCGCTCGGCCGCCGTCACGGCCGAGACCCGGCGTCGCACCGTCACGACCGCCGACGGCCGCCAGGTCGGCTACGACGCGCTGATCGTCGCCACTGGAGCGGAGGCCCGCAGGCTCGCCGCCCCCAGGCAGCGCGGCGAACGCGTCCTGCGCACCCTGGACGACGCCCGCCTGCTCCGCGTCCGCCTGGCGGAGGCCGGCTCGGCGATCGTGATCGGCGCCGGCTTCCTCGGCATGGAGGTGGCCAGCGCCTGCGCCGCCCGCGGCATCCCGGTCACCGTCGTGGACACCGACCGGCCCCTGGAACGCATCCTCGGCGACCATCTGTCCGCCGCGATCACCGCACGCGCTGCGGCGTACGGCATCCGCTTCGTACAGGCCACCGGCTTCGCCACCCTGACCGGCGACCCCGTCAGCGGCGTGGCGCTCCCCGACGGCACCGAACTCACCGCGGATCTGGTGGTCACCTGCGCCGGAGAAGTCCCCTGCATCGACTGGCTGGCAGGGACGGGCCTCGCCGACCGTCTCGGCGTCGGTATCGACCATGCCTGCGCCACCACCGTGCCCGGCGTGTTCGCCGCCGGCGACGTCACCTACCTCCGCGGCGACGGCACACGGCCCGACCGGCGTGCGCCCTTCTGGTCCAACGCCCTCGCCCAGGGCAGGACCGCGGCGGCCTCCGTCCTCGGTCTCCCCCCGTCGGGACCGTCGCAGGACGACTACTTCTGGACAGAGGTCGCCGGCCTCACCGTCAAAATCGTCGGCCGCCTGCCGCTCATCGGCGAACCGACCACGGTGCAGGGCAGCGTGGCAGACGGACGCGCGCTGCTGACCTGGAGCCATGCCGACGGAACGTCGACGGCAGTCGCCTATGGACTGCGCAAACCGGTCACCGCGCTCCGCGCGTTGGCCGCCACGTCTGGGCCGCCGTCCCAGTGACGGCGGCCCATGAGCGTCGCAACGTGTACCTCCGAGACCGTCCGCCCGGGGGAGGACCACCGGCCAGTTGCCGAACGCGTTGTCGCCGCCAATGGCGATTCCCGCAGGCCAGCGTCAGGGTCCCGTGAGTCGGAATTCACGAGAGCTCGTCCGCGAGCTCCGCCAGGACCTCGGCGTGGCACGGTTCGGGCGCGCACCAGCAGGCCAGGGCCTTGCCGCGAAGGCCGGGCAGCAGAGCGAGCAGATCCGGCCGCGCCAGCAGATACGCCCGGTACTTCACCATCACCTCGGCCCGCGTGCCGTCCCGGCGGCGCGCGGGGGTGTCGTAGGCGAAGGGGTTGTAGAGCGGGTGCTTCGGCAGGTCCCAGCCGCCCATCGTCCAGCGACGGCCGACGTAGACAAGGTCGGCGGGCGCGTGTTCGAGGCGGGGGCCGTACTCGTGGAGACGGCCCCTGACGTTGACCACGCGCGTGTGCACGACGTCCTAGTGCTCGTAGGGCAGGAGGTCGGGGCGCTTCGGCGGCAGGCCGTCGCCCGAGGAGCGGCCCGTCAGGCGTCGGCCGATCCACGGGAGCAGGTGCTGTCGGGCGAAGCGGGCGTCCGCGATGCGCCGGGCGACCCACCTCGGGGGCACCGTCGCCGGGATCGGCGTACGCCAATCCGTGTCCTCGGGGTCGTAGCCGAGGGTCTGCCACACGGCCTCGGCGACCCGGCGGTGGCCCTCGGCCGCCAGGTGCAGCCGGTCCACGTCCCACAGGCGCGGGTCGGCCAGCGAGGGGGCGCCGTACAGGTCGACGACCACCGCGCCGTGGCGTGCGGCGAGCTCGTCGACGACCGTGAACAGCTCCTCCATGCGCGGCCGGAAACGCTCCAGGACCGGGCCCTGGCGGCCGGGGCTGCGCATCAGCACCAGCTGCTTGCAAGCGGGGGCCAGCCGCTCCACGGCCTCCGTCAGCAGGTCGCGCACCCGGACCATGTCGCACTTGGGTCGCAGGGTGTCGTTGAGGCCACCCACCAGCGTGATCACGTCAGCCTGCATCGCCGCCGCCACGTCGATCTGCTCGTCGAGGATCTGCTGGATCAGCTTGCCGCGCACGGCGAGGTTGGCGTACCGGAAGCCGGGCGTCACGGCGGCCATCCGGCCGGCGAGGAGGTCGGCCCAGCCCCGGTAGGAGCCGTCCGGCAGCAGGTCCGACATGCCCTCGGTGAAGGAGTCGCCGACCGCGACCAGGCTGGAGTAGGTGGGATTCGTCTGCATGGCGGAAGAAATGGTAACCCGCTCACATACTTACCGGTCGGTGGGTCCGGGGGGCCACACCTGCCGTCCGAACAGCTCCCGCAGCACGTCCTCCATCGTCACCAGCCCGGCCAGCCGCCCGTCCGCGCCGAGTGCCGCCGCCAGGTGCGTCCGGCTGCGCCGCATCGCCGTCAGCACGTCGTCCAGGGGGGTGCTCTCCCGGATCCGTGCGATCGGCCGCATGTCCCGCACCGGGAACGGCAGATCCCGCGGTGAGGCGTCCAGCGCGTCCTTGACGTGCAGGTAGCCGACGATCCGGCGCCCCTCGTCCACCACCGGGAACCGCGAGAACCCGGACTCGTTCGACAGCGCCTCCAACTGCTCCGGCGTGACCCCCACGCGCGCATAGACGACCTCTTCCAGCGGCAGCACCACGTCCCGCACCGGCCGCCGCCCCAGCTCCAGCGCGTCGTGCAGCCGCTCCCGCGCGCGCTCGTCGATCAGCCCCGCCTCGCCGGAGTCCCGTACGATCCGCGCCAGCTCGGCGTCCGAGAAGGTGGCCGTGACCTCGTCCTTGGTCTCCACGCGCAGCAGCTTCAGCAGGAGGTTCGCGAAGGCGTTGACCGCGAAGATCACCGGGCGCAGCCCGCGCGCCAGCGCGACCAGTGGCGGCCCGAGCAGCAGCGCGCTGCGCACCGGTTCTGCGAGCGCGATGTTCTTGGGGACCATCTCGCCGAGCAGCATGTGCAGATAGGTCGCCAGGGTCAGTGCGATGACGAAGGACACCGCGTGCCCCGCGCCCTTCGGCACGCCCACCGCGTGGAACACCGGTTCCAGCAGATGCGCGATCGCCGGCTCCGCGACGACACCCAGAACCAGCGTGCACAACGTGATCCCGAGCTGCGCGGCCGCCATCAGCGCGGAGACGTGCTCCAGCCCCCACAGCACGCCCTTCGCACGCCGGTCGCCCTGTTCGGCGTACGGCTCGATCTGACTGCGCCGAACGGAGATCAACGCGAACTCGGCCCCCACGAAGAAGGCGTTCACGACGAGCGTCGCCAGACCGATCAGCAACTGGACGACCGTCATCGCTCGGCCCCTTCCCCGGGCAAGGGAGCGTGCAGCAACACTCGCGCCGCGCGCCGGCCCTGTGCGTCCGTCACGTCCAGCTGCCAGCCGGTGATCTCCACCGAGTCGCCGACGGCCGGGATCCGGCCCAGTTCCGTCGCCAGCAGGCCGGCCAGCGTCTCGTACGGCCCCTCGGGCGCCCGTAGTCCCACGCGCGCGAGCTGGTCGATGCGGGCCGAACCGTCGGCCTGGAAGAGTTCCCTGCCCTCCTCGTCGGTGCCCGCGGCGGCCAGGTCGGACGTCTCGTGCGGGTCGTGCTCGTCGCGTACCTCGCCGACGACCTCCTCGACGATGTCCTCCAGCGTGGCCACGCCCGCCGTACCGCCGTACTCGTCGATGACGACCGCCATCGTGCGCTTGCCGGAGAGCCGGTCCAGGAGTCGGTCCACGGTGAGCGACTCGGGCACCAGCAGCGGCTCGCGCAGCAGCTCGGCGACCGAGGCGCGGGGCCGGCGGTCGGCCGGTACCGCCAGGATGTCCTTGATGTGCGCGATGCCGACGACCGAGTCGAGGCTGCCGCGGTAGACGGGGAACCGGGACAGCCCGGTCGCGCGCGTCGCGTTCGCCACGTCCTCGCAGGTGGCCTGGACGTCCAGGGCGATCACCTGCACCCGCGGGGTCATCACGTTCTCCGCGGTCAGGTCGGCGAGGTTGAGCGTCCGGACGAACAACTCGGCGGTGTCCGCCTCCAGCGCGCCCGCCCGGGCGGAGTGCCGGGCCAGCGCGGCCAGCTCCTGCGGCCCGCGCGCGGAGGCCAGCTCCTCGGCGGGTTCCAGACCGAAGCGGCGCACCACCCGGTTGGCCGTGTTGTTGAGGTGGGTGATGAAGGGGCGGAAGGCCGCGCTGAACCAGCTCTGCGCGGTGCCCACCCGCTTGGCCATGGCCAACGGCGAGGAGATCGCCCAGTTCTTGGGCACCAGCTCGCCGACCACCATCAGGAAGACGGTCGACAGCGCGGTGCCGAGCACCAGCGCCAGCGACCGGGACGTGGACCGCGAGATCCCGAGCGACTCCAGGGGCCCCGCGATCAGCGCGGCGATCGACGGTTCGGCGAGCATGCCGACGACCAGGTTGGTCACGGTGATCCCGAGCTGCGCCCCGGACAGCTGGAACGTCAGATTCCGTACGGCTTTCAGGGCGCCGGACGCGCCCCGCTCACCGCTCTCCGCCGCCCGCTCCAACTGGCCGCGGTCCACCGTGGTCAGCGAGAACTCCGCCGCCACGAAGGCACCGCAGGCCAGCGAGAGCAGGATCGCCACCAGCAGGAGGAGCACTTCGGTCATCGGGTCACCTCCGTCCCATGATCGGACAGGGTCCCCAGGATCGCCCGTCCTAGCCGGCGAGGGGCTTCACCCAGCGCCGCCACTTTTCCTCGGGCGCATACCCCGCCGCGCGCCAAGCGTGCTGTGCCGTCTCGTTGCGCACCAGCACCATCGCGTCCCCGCGCCGCCCGCCGAGCCGTACGAACCGGTCCTCCGCGGCCGTGAGCAGCGCCGAACCGATGCCCCGCCGACGGCGTTCCGGGTGCACCGCGAGCCGGTACAGATGACACCGCCAGCCGTCGAACCCCGCGATCACCGTGCCGACGAGTTCGCCGTCGAGCTCGGCCAGGATCAGCGCCTCGGGGTCGCGGGTGACCAGCCGCTCCACGCCGTCCCGGTCGTCGCTGATGCTCGTCCCCTCGGCAGCCCGCGTCCAGAAGGCCAGCACGGTGTCGAGGTCGTCGGGCGTCGCGGCCCGTATCCGCAGGTCGGTCATACGGCGATCCCATCACGCCCGACGGCACGGCACCCGGAGTTCCGCCATCCGGACGGCTACTGCCCGCGCAGCCGCGCCATCACCGGCGCGAACGCCTCCATGGACGCCTCCAGCACCGTCAGATAGGTGAAGCCGTACCGTTCGCGCTGTGCCAGCACCTGCGCGACGATCTCGTCGACCGTGCCGACCAGCATGATGGGCAGGTCCAGGGCCTGCTGCAGGGTCAGGTCCGGCAACCGGTGCAGGAACGGGGTGGCGACGGCCTCGCGGTCGTCGGTGACGACCACTGTCTGGACGAGCAGGTTCAGTTCGGCAGGCTCCTTGCGCCCCTCGGCGAGGTGCAGATAGCGCGCGACGCGCTCGTCGAGCTGCTCGGCGGTGGTCGGGATCAGCTTGCCGGTCGTGTTGCCCGGCACCAGGGTCGCCCCGGTGAAGGCCATGATGTCGGCGTGCTCGGCGGACAGCCTCAGCATCCGGTTGCCTATGCCGCCGATCAGGAGAGGTACCCGGGGCCGCTGCACCGGCTGCGGCACATGGTCCGCCGAGGACAGCAGCCGCTCCAGCTCCTCGACCGTGCGCCGCAGATGGTCCACCCGCTCGCCCGGCGAGCCGAAGGGCAGCCCCGCCCCGTCGTGCTCGGACCGCACATAGCCGGTGCCCAGGCCGAGTTCGAGGCGACCGCCGGTGAGGGCGTCCACCGTGGCGACCTCACGGGCGAGCAGTGCCGGGTTCCAGAACCCCGCGTTGAGGACGAACGTGCCCAGCCGTGGCCGCTCGGTGACCTCCGCCGCCGCGACCAGCGCCGGGAACGGCGCGATCTTGCCGAGATGGTCGGGGACCAGGATCACGTCGTAACCGAGTTCCTCGGCCCGCCGACACTTGGTGCGCCAGTCCTCGTCGGTGGCGGCGGCGGTCAGGTTGACGGCGAAGCGGAAGGGGCGGAGCTGTTCGGGGCGGGGCATGAACTCTCCTCAGCATCAAGCGACTTGAGTTGTCTGCCCCGCGATTCCATCACTCGTGCGCGATGGCCGCCAGTACGTTCATGCGCGATGCACGCAACGCCGGCAGCAGCGCCGCCACGATGCCCACCACCGCCGAGCCGACGACGACCGCGACGATCGTGCCCCACGGGATCGCCAGCGCGTTCAGTCCCTGGAGCGCCAGCACCTGCTGGGTGCACACACCCCACACCAGTCCCAGGGCGAGCCCGAGGACCGCGCCGAACACGGCGATGACCACCGACTCCAGCCGGATCATCCGCCGGAGCTGACGGCGGGCGAGCCCGATGGCGCGCAGCAGCCCGATCTCCCGGGTGCGCTCCACGACCGACAGGGCGAGAGTGTTGACCACGCCCAGCACCGCGATGACGATCGCGAGCCCGAGCAGCGCGTACACGAGATAGAGCAGGACGGCGATCTGGTCGTGGACCAGGTCCTTGTAGTCGGCGAGGTCACGCACCTGGACCTGCGGATACGGGTCGAGCGTCTTCTCCAGGCCCGCGCGCAGCCGGTCCGCGCCGACGCCTGAGGCGGCGTTCACATACAGCGCGGAGTCCTGGCCGCCCTGCACGAACTGCTCCAGCGTGCCCAGACCGAAGTAGATGCCGCCCTGCGTCCCGAACCCGTCCGCCGAGTCCTGGTCGGTGAGGGCGCCCACGGTCAGTTCGGTCCGGCGGCCGCCCTGGAACTCGACGGGGATCCTGCTGCCGACCTTCACGTGATGGTCGCGGGCGAAGTCCAAGTCCATGGCGAGGTGCCCGGTGGCGAGCGCGGCCGCGGTGTCGCCCTGCGCGTAGGTGATGTGGGCGACCTCGTCGAGCTGCGGGTCGTACCCGGCGGCGCTGGTCTCCACGCGCTTGCCGTCCGGCAGCCGTACGGCGATCGGGGCGAACCGAGACCGCACGACGAGCCCCGCGCCCTCGGTCCTGCGCACCGCGTCCGTGACCTCCTGCGGGAACGGCAGGAAGTTGCCGTTCTGCACGACGTAGTCGGCGCCCAGCGTCTTGTCGATCTGGTCGTCGAAGGACTTGGACATCGAGGCGCTGGCCACGGACATCCCGCCGACCAGGGCGAGCCCGACCATGAGGGCGGCCGCGGTGGCGCCGGTACGGCGGGGGTTGCGCAGGGCGTTGCGCTGGCTCATCCGCCCCACCGGGCCGAAGAGGGCCGGGAAGGCGCCGCCCAGCACCCGGATCACCGGCCGCACCAGCAGCGGGCCCGCGATGACGGTGGCCAGGAGCGTCAGGACGACGCCGAGGCCGAGGAGGGAGGCCGCGGACGCCGTCTTCGAGGAGGTGACACAGCCCACCAGCGCGGCCGCGCCCGCCGCGCCGACCACCCCGCCCACGATCGCCCGCGTGCGCAGCGGCTTTCCGATCCCCGCGATCTCGGCGTCCGCGAGGGCCGCCATGGGGGAGACACCGGCCGCGCGCCGGGCCGGGAGATAGGCCGCGACGAAGGTGACGCCCACGCCGACGACGTAGGCCGCCACGGGGGTTCCCCAGCCGATGACCATCTCGCCGGTCCGGATGTTCATGCCGAAGGCGTTCATGAGCGCGATGAGCCCGACGGCGAGCCCGATGCCCGTGCCGAGCCCGACCGTGGAGCCGACCAGGCCGAGCAGTGTGGCCTCGGTCAGCACCGAGCGGCGGACCTGGCGCCGGTCGGCGCCGAGTGCGCGCAGGAGGCCCAGCTCACGGGTGCGTTGGGCGATCAGCATCGAGAAGGTGTTGACGATCAGGAACACACCGACGAGGACGGCGATCCCGGCGAATCCCAACATGACGTACTTGATGACGTCGAGGAATCCGCCCAGTTGGTCGACGTCCGACTTCGCCTGCTCGTCGGCGGTCCGGTACTCGTAGGTTCCCGTCCCGAGCGCGGCGGTCACGCGCTGCTTGAGCTGGTCGTTGCTGACGCCCTCCGCCGCGTCGACCGAGATGCTGGTGGCGGCCTTCGCGGAGCCGAGCAGCTTCGCCTGCGCGGTCGGCGGGTCGAGGAACAGCAGCGTGGCACCGGGGTTGGTGGTGGTGAACGTAGCGATGCCGACGATCCGCACCTTGAACGAGCCGGGCGCCGCGATCACGGTGAGCGGGTCGCCGATGTGCAGGTCCTTGCGGTCGGCGGTCTCCGAGTCGAGCAGCGCCTCCGACGGGCCGTGCGGGGCGTGGCCCGAGGTGAGCTTCACGGGGCTGCGCGAGGTCGGGTTCCAGTCGGTGCCGATGGTGGGGGCGCCGGTGGTCGATCCCACCGACTCGTTCTCGGCGTCGGCGACGGTGATGCCGTCGTCCTCCGCGTCGAAGCGCGCGGCACCGACCCCGTCGACCCGGGCGACCCGGTCCGCGAGCGCGGCCGGCAGGGTGGCCGTGGTGCCGGACGGGATGGCCTCCTTCAGGTCTTCCTCGGGGCTGATCGTGAGGTCGGGCGCGGTCGAGGCGAAGAGCCGGTCGAAGGTGCGGCTCAGGGTGTCGGAGAAGATCAGGCTGCCCGAGACGAACGCCACGGACAGGACCACGGCCAGCGCGGAGAGCAGCAGCCGTCCCTTGTGGGCGAGGAAACTGCGCAGGGTCGCCTTCAGCACGGGGTCAGTCCTCGTCGGTGTCGGCGTCGGCGTCGAACTGGCCGCGGATCACGTCGAAGCGCTTCATGCGCTCCAGCACGGCCTCCGCGGTGGGCAGCTCCATGCTGTCCACGATCCGCCCGTCCCCGAGGAAGAGCACCAGGTCGGAGTGGGCGGCGGCGCCCGGGTCGTGGGTGACCATGACGACGGTCTGCCCGAGTTGGTCGACGGCCTCACGCAGGAACCCGAGGACTTCCAGGCCCGCCCGGGAGTCGAGGTTGCCGGTCGGCTCGTCCGCGAAGATCAGCTCGGGCCGGGAGGCGAGCGCCCGGGCGCACGCGACGCGCTGCTGCTGGCCGCCCGAGAGCTGCGCGGGCCGGTGCTTCAGACGGTCCCGCAGGCCCAGGGTGTCGATGACCTGGTCCAGCCACTTCTCGTCGGGCTTCTTGCCCGCGATGTCCATGGGCAGGGTGATGTTCTCGGCCGCGTTCAGCGTCGGGATCAGGTTGAACGACTGGAACATGAACCCGATCCGGTCCCGGCGCAGCCGGGTCAGTTCGCGCTCCTTGAGCCCTGTGATCTCGGTGTCGCCGAGCCACACCTGGCCGGCCGACACGGTGTCGAGCCCCGCCAGGCAGTGCATCAGCGTGGACTTCCCGGAGCCCGAGGGTCCCATGACCGCGGTGAAGCGGCTCCGCGCGATGTCCACGTCCACCGAGTCCAGGGCGATCACGGCCGTCTCGCCCGAGCCGTACGCCTTGGTCAGACCGCGGGCGCGGGCCGCGATCGCGTCGGCCGGGGCGTGCTCCGCAGCAGCTGTGGACAAGGCTCTCTCCTCGCTCGTGGACGGCATCCGTGGACGGCGTCCGTGGACGGTGCTCGCGGACCGGGTGGTCCCCATCCGGCCGAGGGTAATGTGATCCACCCCACACCGGATATCCCCCGTGGGGTCGAGAAGGCCTCCACCGCAGGTCGGGCTCCCGATGTCGATGTAAGGGGCACATTCCACCGGCCGCCAGCCCCCCCTTGCCCTTGCTAGCACTTTGGCGCTAGCTTCGAGGTATGGCGAAGACTCAGTTGAACGTGCGGGTGGACGAGGGCACCGCCCGCGCCGCCCGTGAACGTGCCCTCGCCCGCGGCGTGAGCGTCAACCGCTACATCGAGGAACTGGTCATGAAAGACACCGGCGAGGCGGGCCAGGCCTTCGTGGAGGCCGCGGCCGACTTCATGAAGCAGTACGAGTCCGTGTTCGCGGAGGAGTTCGGCAAGGACCACGAGACTCGTTGAGCGATCTGCACATCGACCTCGCCTGGCTGCTGATGCTCGCGGAGCAGAAGACCCCGGGCGATCCCCAGGTCACCGACTGGGGCGCCCTGGTCGCCGCCGTGGCGCGCCACCAGGCGGAGATCTTCGACATCCCGGTCTACGACGGCCCGCACCTGCGTGCCGCCGCCCTCCTGCAACTCCTCATCCACGTCCCGGCGTTGGAGCGCACCAACGTGCTCTTCGCCTGCGCGGTCGGGTACGCCTATCTCGTCGCGAGCGGGCTCAGGGTCGTCACCTCGCCCGAACTCGTCCGGGACCTCGCCAAGGTGGCCAAGAAGGGCGACGCCTCGGTGCACGACATCGCCCGCGAGCTGCGGAGATGGACGCTCTGATCAGCGCTCCGCCGTCGGTGGCCGCCAGGCGGTGCCCAGCACGCAGAAGGACGTGGGCAGCGTAGGCCCCTTTTCCGGCATCAACACCCGCCGGTAGGGGCCGAGTTCGAATCCGGCCGCCCGCAGGGCCGCGACCGGGTCGCGCCCCAGATGGCAGCCGCCGTTCAGCGGCGGCCACAGCGTGCGGTCCAGGGCGCGCTGGGTGAAGCGCATCGCCGGGCCGCCGCCCCTGCCGTGCTCGAAGAACCGCACGGCCCCGCCGGGCCGCAGCACCCGGCGCACCTCGCCGAGCGCGCGCGGCACGTCGCGCACACTGCACAGCACCAGCGAGATCACCACGGCGTCGAAGGCCTCGCTCTTGACGGGCAGCGCCTCCGCGGCCCCGGGTGCCACGTCGACCGGCACCTCCGAGCGCAGGGCGGCCTCCACCGCCAACTGCCGCAGCCGGCGCTCCGGTTCGATCGCCACGACCTCGGAGACCGCGCGGGGATAGTGCGAGAAGTTCAGGCCGTTGCCCGCGCCGATCTCGAGCACCCGCCCGGACAGCCCGGCGAGCAGCCGCTCCCGCACCCCGGCCATGCCCATCCGGGTATCGGCGGCGACACTGACCCGGGCGTAGTACCGGGCGAACAGCGGATGGTGGACGGGGTCCCGGGACACCTTGCCGGAACCGGCGGACCGCGGCGCCATGGCAGCCTCCCTCACCGGACAGGACTGACCTCACCGCAATTGTCCCCCGCGGGACCGTGTCGCACCCCTGCGCGGGCTCACCGGACGAAGTCGCGCACCTGATCGTGGACGGCGTGGGCAACGCCGACATCCCTCGTCGTGCGCGGGCGGCCGGACAACGTCGTCCCGCGCGGGGCGGCCCGCCGGGAGACGATCCGCCGCACACAGACTTCGCACACTTCGGAGCACCCCACTGCGCGACATGGGCCCGTGCCGAACTCCGCGCACTCGTGCCCCCGCCGACTGCCAGATCGCCGCCCGACGGGCGCGCGCCCGCGCACGAGATCCCCCTGAGGACTTCTCAGGGCGCCTCGCGCACCCCGAACACCTCCGCGTCCCATGTCCCGTCCAGCCGCGGTGCCAGCCAACCAGGCGCCGCGGCACGGAAGTCGGCGGGGGCCAGCCGGGCGGCGCCGGCCGGCAGGGCGCCGAGCAGTGGAGCCCCGGACACGTCCGGAAGATCCGCGAGGTTGCAACGCGAGGCGAGGTCGGGGGAGTCGGGCCAGCTGCCGATCACCACACCCGCCAAGTCGAGTTCACGGCGGCCAAGTTCACGGGCCGTCAGCTCCGTGGTGTTGAGCGTGCCCAGACCCGCCGACGCCACGACCAGGACCGGCGCCCGCAGCAGCTCCGCCGCGTCGGCCAGCGTCCCGCCCTCGTCGTCGAAGCGGACGAGCAGCCCGCCCGCCCCCTCCACCAGCACCAGATCGTGCTCGACGGCCAGTTTGGCGGCGGCCTCGGCGACCTCCCGCGGGCGCACCGGCCGGAGAGCGGCCCGCCGCGCGGCCGTCGCCGGGGCCAACGGCTCCGGAAAGCGGGCGAGTTCGGCCTTCGTCACGGCACCCGCGAGCCTGGCGACCTCATCGGCGTCCCCGGGCTCGTCCGGCCGTACGCCGGTCTGCGCGGCCTTCAGGACGGCGACCGTCCGTCCGGCGGCGAGCGCGGCGGCGGCGACGGCGGCCGTGGTGACGGTCTTGCCGACCTCCGTGCCCGTCCCCGTGATCACCAGTACCGTCATGTCATCCCTCCCGGGCGGCGGCGCACACCGCACGCGCGATCCGTGCCACGTCCTCGTCGCCCGTGACGTACGGCGGCATCGTGTAGACGAGGTCGCGGAACGGCCGCAGCCACACGCCCTCGCGTACGGCGGCCTCCGTCGCGGCCCTCATGTCGACGTCGTGGTCCAGCTGCACGACCCCGATGGCGCCGAGCACCCGCACGTCCCTCACCCCCGGGAGGTCACGGGCCGGCGCCAGCCCCTCCCGCAGCCCCGCCTCGATCCGCTTGACCTCCGCGAGCCAGTCCTGCCCGAGCAGCAGGTCGATCGACGCGCAGGCCACCGAGGCGGCGAGCGGGTTCCCCATGAAGGTGGGGCCGTGGGCGAGCACCGGCACTTCGCCCCGCGAGATCCCGTCGGCCACGCGAGGCGTGCACAGGGTCGCCGCCATCGTCATATAACCGCCGGTCAGCGCCTTGCCCACACACATCACGTCCGGCGTGACGGCGGCGTGCCCCGCGGCGAACAGGGCGCCCGTGCGCCCGAATCCGGTCGCGATCTCGTCGAACACCAGCAGCACGTCGTGCGCGTCGCACGCCTCGCGCAGTACCCGCAGATACGCGGGGGAGTGGAACCGCATCCCGCCCGCGCCCTGCACCACCGGCTCCACGATCACCGCGGCCAGTTCGTCCGCGTGCCGCTCGATCGCCGCGCGCAGCTGGTGCGCGTACGACTCCTCGTACTCGGCCGGGGGCGCGTCCACGAACACCTGGCGGGGCAGGACCCCGGACCACAGCTCGTGCATCCCGCCCTCGGGGTCGCACACCGACATAGGCTGCCAGGTGTCACCGTGGTAGCCGCCGCGCCAGGTCAGCAGGCGCTGCTTGCGCGTACGGCCCAGCGAGCGCCAGTACTGCAGACACATCTTCACCGCGACCTCGACCGACACGGACCCCGAGTCGGCGAGGAAGACATGCTCCAGCCCGTCGGGAGACATGTCGACAAGGAGCTTCGCGAGCCGGACGGCGGGCTCGTGGGTGAGCCCGCCGAACATCACATGGCTCATCCGCCCGAGCTGCTCGCGCGCGGCCTCGTTCAGCACCGGGTGGTTGTAGCCGTGGATCGCCGACCACCAGGAGGACATCCCGTCCACCAGCTCGGGGCCCCCGGCGAGCCGCAGCCGCACCCCGCTCGCCGACTCCACGACGAGCGGATCGACCCGGCCGGGCATCGGACCGTACGGATGCCACACGTGCCGCCGGTCGAGCGCCAGCAGCTCCGGCACCGGCAGGCCGGGCAGATCAGGCATTGGGCGCGAGATCCGTTCCGGCGCCTCGACGGCGTACGGCGACGAGATCGGTCCGCGCCTCGTTGGCGGGGGCGGCCGCCGGGACCGTCGTACCGCAGACCCCGCCGCCCTCGTGGGACCCGCAGCCCGCGCACTCGTGGGACCCGCAGCCGGCGGACTCGTGCGAGCCGCAGCCGCCCCCGGCCGTCGCCCGGTGCTCCGGCAGCGTCACCTCGCCCGCGCCCTCCACCTCGAACCCGGCGTCCGCGATCATCTCCAGGTCGGCCTTGCCGGCCTGGCCCTCGGTGGTGAGGTAGTCGCCCAGGAAGATCGAGTTGGCGAGGTTGAGGGCGAGGGGCTGCATGGTGCGCAGATGGACCTCGCGGCCGCCCGCGATGCGGACCTCGACGTCCGGGCAGACGAAGCGGACCATCGCCAGGATGCGCAGACAGCGCTGCGGGGTGAGGTTCCACTCCTTGGCCAGCGGGGTGCCCTCGACCGGGATCAGGAAGTTGACCGGAACCGAGTCGGGGTCCAGCTCGCGCAGCGAGTAGACGACGTCGACCAGGTCCTCGTCGCTCTCGCCCATGCCGGCGATCAGACCCGAGCAGGCGGACAGACCGGCAGCGTGCGCCTTGGTCACGGTGTCGACCCGGTCGGCGTAGGTGTGGGTGGTCGTGATGTCGCCGTAGGTCGACTCGGACGTGTTGAGGTTGTGGTTGTAGGCGTCCGCACCCGCCTCGCGCAGCCGCTCGGCCTGGCCGTCGGAGAGCAGACCGAGACAGGCGCACACCTCGACGCCCTCGTTCTGCTCCTTGATCGCCTTGATGGTGCCCGCGACCCGGTCCACGTCACGGTCGGTCGGACCGCGCCCGGACGCCACCAGGCAGACCCGCTTGGCGCCGCCCGCGAGGCCGGCGGCCGCGGCCTGGGAGGCCTGCTCGGGCTTGAGCCAGGTGTACTTGAGGATGCCCGTCGAGGAGCCCAGCCGCTGTGAGCAGTAGGAGCAGTCCTCGGGGCACAGCCCGGACTTCAGGTTGACGAGATAGTTGAGTTTCACCCGCCGTCCGAACCAGTGCCGGCGCACCTTTCCGGCCGCGGCCACCACGTCGAGCAGGTCGTCGTCGGAGGTGGCCAGCACGGCCAGCGCCTCCTCGCGGGTCGGCAGCTCGCGCCGAAGCCCCTTGTCCACCAGCGTGTTCAGCAGGTCCATGAGAGCCGATCCTGTCCTATGGACCCGCTCGGGGCCAAGGTAGGGATCGGACAACACACCCGCTTCGACGTGTGGGTATTGCCACACCGTGGGTAGCGTTTGCTGACGCTAGGGTCTGTCCGTTGTCTACAAAAGCCCCGGAGGACCCATGGCGTTCGGCTGGATCGACGAGCAGGCGGCGGCGCGCCGGGAGGCCGGGCTCGTGCGGACCCTGCGGCCGCGTCCGGCCGACTCGCCGCTGCTCGATCTCGCGAGCAACGACTACCTGGGCCTGGCCCGTCATCCCGAGGTCGTCGCGGGCGCCGCGGCGGCCGCGCGGACCTGGGGCGGCGGTGCGACCGGGTCCCGGCTCGTCACCGGCACCACCGAGCTGCACACCGAACTCGAACGCGAACTGGCCGAGTTCTGCGGCTTCGAGGCGGCGCTCGTGTTCTCCTCCGGCTACGCGGCGAACCTGGCCGCCGTCACCGCCCTCGCGCCGCACGGCTCTCTGATCGTCTCCGACGCGGGCAACCACGCCTCCCTCATCGACGGCTGCCGGCTGGCCCGCGGTACGACCCAGGTCGTCGCGCACGCCGACCCGGACGCGGTGCGCAAGGCGCTCGGCACCCACGAGGGGCCCGCCGTCGCCGTGTCCGACACGGTCTTCTCGGTCGACGGCGACGCGGCGCCCCTGGCCGGTCTCGCCGAGGCGTGCCGGGAGCACGGCGCGGGCCTGGTCGTCGACGACGCCCACGGCCTGGGTGTGCTCGGCGCCGGCGGCCGCGGCGCCCCGCAGGCCGCGGGACTCGCGGGCGCCGACGACGTGGTCGTCACGGTCACGCTGTCCAAGTCGCTCGGCAGCCAGGGCGGCGCCGTCCTCGGCCCCGCACGGGTCGTCGAACACCTGGTCAACGCGGCACGGACGTTCATCTTCGACACCGGTCTGGCCCCCGCCTCGGCGGGAGCCGCCCTCGCGGCCCTGCGGCTGCTCGGCCGTGAGCCCCAGCGGGCCGCACGCGCGCGCGAGGTGGCGACCGGACTGCACGCACGCCTGACCGCCGCGGGTCTGGAAGCGGTACGTCCGGACGCCGCGGTGGTCTCGGTGCGCGCGCCCTCCCCGGAGGAGGCCGTTCAGTGGGCGGCCGACTGCCGTGCGGCCGGGCTCTTCGTGGGCTGTTTCCGGCCCCCGTCCGTGCCCGACGGCATCTCACGGCTCAGGCTGACCGCCCGCGCGGATCTCTCCGAGGAGCAGATCGAGCGCGCCGTACAGGTGATCGGCGGGACACGACCATGAGTCGGCGTGACACGGCCGTGCGCCGAACGGACGGAAACGGTCAGAACGCGCGGACGAAGCCCGCCCAGCTCTCGGGGGAGAAGAGCAGCGCGGGTCCGTCCGGGTTCTTGGAGTCGCGTACGGCGAGCAGCCCGGCACAGGGCCCGGCCGACGGCCTCGCTGTCTCTACGCAGTTGTTCGCCCCGGTGCTGTAGCTGCTGCGCAGCCAGCGCACTTCGGGCAATCGGGTACTGGAGATTGCGTTCCGAGGCAATGCGGACATGGTGCCTCCTTACGTGCCGTCACCCGTCTCGGCGAGGTAATCCAACGAGTCCTCGGGCGAAAGGGCGTGGATCCGAAGGGTGTTGAAGGCCTCGGTGTAGGCCTGGAGGTCTTCTTTCCGCTCGAGATAGAGGCTACTCGTCAAGTGGTCGAGAACAACCACGTCCAGATCAGAAGTGCGCGAAAATGAGAAGATTACGAAAGGCCCCGTGATACCCACATGTGCCCCGGCAGTGAACGGCAGTACCTGCAGCCGCACTTGAGGCAGCCGGGCCGCCTCCAGGAGCCTCTTGCGCTGACGGGCCATCACCTCGGGCCCGCCGACCTCTCGCCGTAGCACCGCCTCGTCCAGGACCGCGCTCAACTCCAGGGGCGGCTGCGCCCGAAGGATGTCCTGCCGGGCCAGCCGGACCTCGACCAGCGCGTCGAGACGTTCGTCGTCGAGGCCGTCCACGGCGGCCCGGGTCACCGCGCGGGCGTACTCGGGTGTCTGGAGCAGCCCGGGCACCACCGAGGTCTCCAGCGTGCGCATCGCGCTCGCCTGGGACTCCAGACTGATGAAGTCGCGGTACGTCGGCGGCAGGACACCCCGGTACGCGTGCCACCAGTGGTGCCGGCCGCCGCTCTCGTCGGAGCCCGCCAATACCAGAAGCAGCTCCCGCAGATTCGCGTCCCCGACGCGGTAGGCGTCGAGAAGTAACCGCACGTCGGCCGGTTTCACCCCGCTGGCACCGGTCTCGATGCGGCTCACCTTCGACTGGTGCCAGCCCACGAGCCGGGCTGCCTCACCGCTGGTGAGCCCCGCACCCGCGCGCAACGCACGCAGTTCGGCGCCCAGTTTCCGCCGGCGCACCGCGGGGCCGTGCTGCATGCGCTCCTCCTTACTCCTTACGAGCCGCCCAAATACGGTCTCGCGTCGCAGAGTTCACCGCTTCGAGCGACAGATATATGCACATCTTGGTGGATCGGCACCCGTCACAGCCTTGGTGATGGCACTCTGGCGATGAACCACCAGTCCGGGACCGTACTCGAACCATCCGCACCGTGTCGGACTCCGGTCCCGTGGGAAAGGGACGACGTCGCCATGGCAGACCACCTGGAAGCATCCGTCACCCTGCCGAGCGAACCCGCCTCGGTCTCCGCGGCCCGCACCTACGTCCTGAGCACCCTGGCGGAGTGGGGGCTGCCGCCGACCACGGACGCCGCCGAGACCGTCCGGCTCATCGTCTCCGAACTCGCCACCAACGCCGTACAGCACACCTTCGGGCAGTCCCCCACCTTCACGGTGGACATCGAGCTGGACCGTGACGAACAGCTGCGCATCGGGGTCACCGACAGCCACCCCCGCTTCCCCAAGCGACTGCCGGCCGCGGTCCAGCAGGACAACGGACGGGGGATGGTGATCGTTCGCTGGCTCGCCGCCGAGAGCGGCGGCAGGCTGAGAGTCAGGCCCACCCGGGAAGGCGGCAAGACCGTCTCGATCGAACTCCCGTGGACGGTTCCTGCGGAGCCGGTCACCGCCGCGGGGCAGCAGGAGCCGTAGCAGACATCAGTTCGGCAGCGCGATGCATCCCGGGGTCACCGCAGACGCGGTGACGGCTCTCGGGGTGAGGCTCCCGGCCGAACCGTCGCTCGCGGCCTGATCACCTCGCGTTGCATCGGCCCGGGGGCCGGGTGCGACTGCGCCTGCGCCGCCCTGTGTCCCTCTGTGAGCAGAACCGAGCCGGTGAACGCGAGCACCGGAACGCCCATGCCGGCCGTGGTGAGCCGGGACAGCAGTGTGGTGGCGTACGTGACGCGCTGGAAGGTGTCGAGGGGCGGGAAGCGCTGGGTGAAGGCCGGCGTCAGCAGAAAGGCGAAGAGGATCTGCGCCCCGCTCTGGGGGACGCGCAGTTGCTGGAGCAGCTCGCCGAAGGCGCGGTCGGCGCTCTCCAGCGGGGACCCGAGGGGACGGCGGGAGGTCAGGTCGCCGCCGTCCCCTCGGGGGCGTCACTTGACCCGGCCGTACCAGACGCTCTTCGTCCAGATCTTCTGCAGCCTCACCACGTCCCCGGTCTTCGGGGCGTGCCAGATCTTTCCCTTCCCGGCGTAGATGCCGACGTGGTAGACGTTCGAACCCGAGTGGAAGAACACCAGGTCGCCGGCCTTGCGGCTGCCCGAGCCGATGTGGCGGGTCTTGTTGTACTGCTGGGCCGCCGTGCGCGGGAGCTTCTTGCCCGCCTTCTTGAACGAGTACAGCGTGAGCCCTGAGCAGTCGAAGCGGCGGGGCCCGGTGGCGCCGTACTTGTACGGCGAGCCCTTCTTGGAGGCCGCTACCTTGAGTGCCTTCGTCGCAGGCGTCGCGGCCGCGGCGTCGGGCGCGAGGCCCGGGACCACGACGGAGCCGCCCACGGCGGCGATGGCGAAGGCCGAGGCCGTACCGGCCCGGACCATCAGCGACGGGACACGATTGAGCGCAGTCATGCGCAACCCTTCGTCAGCCGCCTGTGAAGGATGACCTGTCGGATTCGGGCTGACAAAGTTGCCCGGCCGCTGACGCGGCTTCACCCCAAGGGCTGCTCGACCCGGCCATGGCGTGACCGTTCCGGCGACCCGTCGTTGCTTGGGTCCTCCACTCCTGCCGATCCACTCCTGTCGACCGGTCATCCGGGCGGCGGCAGGACTCGGCGTCCGCCCGGATCGCCCCGCCGCTGCGGCGGGGGCTTGTCGTCAGACAGGGATCTTGGCGTACTGATGTCCCAAAAACCCAATGGAACCGGGGGTTTGTGTTGTTACTCACCACTCACCCGTTCGGGTGGACACCTGAGCTAGCGAAGGGGCGTCGAGGGGTCCACGGGCCGTGCGACCAGCACAGAAACTCCTCATTCCCTCCCTGAACCACGCGCGTTGTGCAACCTCAGGGGTCTCGAAAAAGGAGCCGCGTCTCCTGCAAATGGCGGTACGTCTTTTGGTCCGTTTCAACCGTGTCCCGGACGCCCCGTCAGACCATGGGGCGTCCGGAACGGCTGCCGGTGCGTCAGTTGCCGGATTCGGGTGGCACGGTGACCCGGGCCGTACGCCGTTCGCCGTCCAGAACCCGCAGGGCCCGCGCCAGTGTCGCGGCATGCAGTTCTCGCTCGCCCCGGCCGTGCATCAGCACCAGCGCGTCACGCAGCTCGGCCGCCCTGCTCACCAGCGCCTGGGCCGCGCGCAGTCCGCCGTAGGTGTCCTCGCGCCGGGCCGGGTTGATCCGGCCCAGCAGGTCGACCACCTCGAGATAACGGTCGATCAGCTCGCCCTCGGCGTGCGTGAGCGCGGGCAGCGGGGGAAGGTCCGGCACCATCGAGGGCTCACCTCGCGCCCGGTGCGGTGGGCGAGGACTTGCGGCTGGGGACGATCGCGTCCGCCAGGCCGTGGTCCAGGGCGCCCTGCGCGTCCAGGATCCTGTCCCGCTCGATGTCCGCGCTCACCTGCTCGGGGCTGCGCCCGGTGTGCCGGACGAGCATCTCCTCCAGGCGGGCCCGCACCCGGAGCAACTCGTCTGCCTGGATGGCCAGATCGCTGGCCTGCCCCTGCACGGGCTCGCTCAGCGCGGGCTGGTGGATCACCACCCGGGCGCCCGGCAGCACGGACCGCTTGCCCGGGGTGCCCGCCGCGAGCAGCACGGCCGCGGAGGAGCCGGCCTGGCCGAGGCAGGTCGTCTCCACGTCGCAGCTGACGTACTGCATCGTGTCGTAGATCGCCGACATCGCGCTGAACGAGCCGCCGGGGGAGTTGATGTACAGCGCGATGTCCCGGTCCGGGTCCTGGTACTCGAGGTACATGAACTGCGCCATCAGATCGTTCGCCGAGGTGTCGTCGATCTGCGTCCCGAGAAAGACGATCCGCTCCTCCAGCAGTTTCGAGTACGGATCCATCGACTTCTGCCCGAAGCTCGTGCGCTCATGGAACTCGGGCAGGACGTAACGGGCGATCGGTCGGGTCATGGCGTACCCCTCCTCGCTGCGACTCCTGTCTGTGAAAAATGTACAGGACGTACGTGTCGCTATGGTGGGCCCGTGGAGGCGAGGAGACACTTGCGGATACGCACGCCCTTCCCGCGGGCGCGGAACAGGTCTCAGCCCACAGGACTGCGCGCTGTCGCCCAATCGGTGAGGTCGTCCAGGGTGTGGGCGGGGACCATCGTCTTGGGGGTCCTCGGGACGCTGCGGTCGATCGGGGCGGTCAATCTGGACGCCGTCACTGTGCGGGTGACGCTGACCGGTCACCGGAACCAGCAGATCGGCATCAAGGACATCCGTCCGCTGATCGTGGCCCGTGAGGCACGTGTGTTCACGGCCCCTTTTGATGCGCGGCCACTCGTGCGTGATCCAGCAGGCGATCTCCGACTCGCCCCGCAGGACCGCCCGCCGCTCGGGTCGTCGCAGGCTCCATCCGAGCCGGCCGGTCAGCAGCCGCCACACCGACGCCCTCGAGAACACCACCCCCGTTGCCCGGTGACGACCGCGCCGACTCGTTCCAGGGTCCACAGGTCGGCACTCGGCCGTTGACCGCGATCCCTGACCTCGGGCGTCGCCTCACCGCTGGGGATTGCAGTCGTAGAGGGTGAAGCTGCTGTTGGTCTGGCGGTAGGCGGTGGGCCGGATGCGGGTGCAGTGGGACTTCACCCAGGTGGTGGCGGGAGTGGTGGGGCGCTGGGTGGTGAGCAGCGCATAGCGCAGCTGGTGGGTGGCGACGAGGTTGCCGAGCTGCTGGGCGGTGGGGAAGGGGGTGCTGCCGGTGAAGCCGCCCATGACGAGCATGGGCTCGGACGTCGCGCGCAGCAGGGGCTCGGCGGTGTAGGCGGCCTGCGTGGCGAGCAGGTACTTCTCGCCGTGGCGGTGCGTGGTGAGGTAGTCGAGCAGGGCGGTGTCGCGGGCGTTGGGTCGACCGAGCTCTCTCCTGCGCGGAGCGTGGCGGGGATGCTCGTAGTACGACTTGCCGACCGGACCGGCCATCGGGGAGGTGGCTGCGCCCGCGTAGAGCGGGTCGAGGCCGGAGACGGCCCAGCCGGCCGGTACGACCAGGGTGGCCGCGATTCCGGCGGCGAGGGCAGCGGAGATCATCCGCGGGGAGGTGCGCGGCCCGCGGCTGCACAGGCCCACCACGCCGCACAGTGCGAGCATCACGGCGACCGGCAGCAACCAGGAGACGAATCGGGTCGGCCAGTCGAGCACCAGCGCCCAAACTGCCGTCAGCACGATCGCCACCGGCAGCGCCAGGTGCCGCCGGCCGCGCGCATCGTGCTCCGGTTCGTCATTCGCCGTCAGCTTCGGCCCGTGCTTCGCCTCGTACTCCGATCGGAAGAGCGCGAGCCCGCCGCCGGCCAGCGCGGCCAGCGCCGGGGCGATGACGGCCGTGTAGTAGGCGTGGTTGCCGTTGGAGGCGCTGAACACCAGGGCGTGTACGGCCAGCCAGCCACCCCACATCACAAATCCCGCGCGCGGCAGGTCGGTTCGCGGTTGTCCGGCGCGCCAGACCATGCCCAGAACCACGGCGAGCACGGCGAGCGGCAGGAACCAGGCGATCTGCGGGCCGACGGTGTGGTTGATCAGCATGTCCCAGCCGGTGTTGCCGGTGGTGCGGCTGGCGGCGGTGCCCGCCACGGCGCCGAACGCGGTGGAGTCGCTGCTGAAGCGGCTCAGGCCGTTGTAGCCGAAGACCAGGGCGAACGGATCGTTGTCGGACGTGCCGTCGAGGTACGGGCGGCTCGCGGCCGGTGTCGCCCAGGCGATCAGCACCCAGGAGCAGGAGACCACCAGGGCGACCGCCCCGGCCAGCAGAACGCGCAGCGCCCGCTTCAACCAGGTTCCGGGCGCGGCGAGTTGGTAGACCGCGGCGAAGACCGGCAGCACCAGCCACGCCTGCAGCATCTTCGCCTGGAAGGCGAGCCCGACCCAGATCCCGCACGTGATCAGCGGCAGCAGCCGCTCGGTGCGCACCGCCTTCTGCAGCGCGCCGGCGGCCGCCACCAGGAGCAGCGTGAGCGCGGTGTCCGGGATGGTGGCACGGTTGAGGGCCACGGTGACCGGGGTGAGAGTGAGCGTCAGCGCGGCGATCAGCGCGGCGAACGGACCGGCCCAGGCCCGTACGATCCGGTGCAACAGCCATACGGTGAGCACGCCCTCGACGACCTGCGGAAACGCGGCCGCCCACGTGTGCGGGCCGAAGAGCCAGACGGAAACGGCGTCGGGCCAGAAGGCGCCCGGCAGCTTGTCGATGCTGATGGAACCGCTCGCGTCGAGCCCGCCGAAGAAGAAGGCACGCCAGCTCTCGGCCATCGACCGGATCGCCGCGCCGTAGAAGGGGTGGAGCGCGGCGTGCCCGATGCCCCAGGAGTACAGCACCGTGGCGACGACCAGCACCGCGACCAGCGCCGGGCGCTCCCAGCGCGGGGCGGCGTCTTCCGGCGGCCCGGAGCGGCGGTTCGCCGCCCGGCGGCCTCGGTGCGCGCCGGTGGGCTGGACGGCGGGGATGGCGGTCATGGCAGTGGTCCTCGGATCAGCAGGTCAGGTGAGGCGGCGGTGCGCGGGCGGTGTGGTCACAGGCGGCGGGCCGCCCGGAAGCCGCGCGCGTAGAAGTCCGTGCCGTCCAGCAGCGCGTGGCCCGACATGTCGCCCATGGTCGGGCCGTTGGCGGCGGAGCGGCTGGAGTAGAAGCGGTGCCGGCCCTGGTCGTCGAGGCCCATGTACATGCCGCAGTGGTCGATGAAGTCCGGCCGGTCCTTGATGATGGCGAAGAAGACCAGATCGCCGGGTTGCAGGGCGCTCAGGTCGGTGGCCTGCTGCTTGCCGGTGTGCGGGATCACCATGCGGCCGGGACCGTGGGCGGCGATGGCGTAGGCGCGGCGCGGCAGGCCCGCGCCCTCGGTGTTGGTGTTGTGCAGGGGAATGCCCATCCGGTAGCCCCACACCAGCCGCTGGAAGCCGGAGCAGTCGGCGTCGCCGTAGCGGTCCTTCTCCGGCTGCACTCGCGTGCCGTCCGGGAAGGTCCAGGGCAGGCCCAGATAGTCGTAGAAGTCGGACTGTTCGTCGTGGAAGGCGAAGTCCAGCGGGTTGTTGACCGCGGCGTTGCGCGGGCCGAAATGTGCGGTGCCCGCGTACCGCACTCCGGCGGCGTTGTGCTTGTCGGGCGCCCCGGCGCTGCTGTACTGGAACGCCACCGCGAAGACGTCCGGGCTGGTGTCGACGAGCGCCTTGCGGAACCAGCTCTTGAACGAGGCGGTCTTCTCCATGCCCCGCTGCCACTCGTGCGGCAGCAGCCGCACCCAGGCGTCCGTGGTCACCTTGGCCTCGGTGGTCCGCGGCTCGCTGAAGGTGCGGGTGGGCCCGGTGAGTACGGCGGTACGGGCTCCGTCGGTGAAGGTGGCGAGCGTGCCGCCGTCGGCGGCACGGACCACGGTGCGGGCGGGGGCGGACAGCCGCTCGAAGGTGTGGGCCCCGGTGGCCCGGGCGCTCGGGGCGGTGCCGGCCCCGTCGGCGACCGTGCCGCCGGGGTCGTCGTTGCCGTGCCGGAGCTGGTCCCAGGCGTACCCGCCCGCCGCCCCGGCGGCCGCGACGCCCGCGATCGTTCCGAGCACGGCGCGGCGAGTCGGGCCGCCGCGCCTGCCGACGGGGTTGGAGTGCATGGCCGATCCTCCTGGAAGTGTCAGGTGAGAGGGGGTTGGACAGGTCAGGCGGTGGGCAGTGCGCCCATCAACAGGCCGGAGACCAGCACCACATACGTGGCCAGGGTCACCGCCGTGGTCGAGATGACCGTGGCCGCCATCGGCTGCCGGACCATCTGGTAGGAGACCAGGCCGGGGACGATGAAGCCAAGGGTCTGTGACGTGTACAGCAGCGGGAACTCGTGGCTGAGGGCGAGCATCACGGTGGTCTGGATCACCACCGCGCACAGCACCACGGCGGCGAACAGCCGCTTGCCGTAGAGAATCACGGTGCGCTGCAACAGCTTCGTCATGAAGTACGTGGCCCCCGCGACACCGACCATCAACCCGGCCATCCGCACATCGGTGACGAGCGTGAGGGCGATCCAGCCCGGGGTGATCATCCCCCCGGGGGAGAGGTTGGTGGTCAGATAGCAGACGAGCGAGAAGACCAGCCCGAGGGCGATCCCGAGTGCGGCGGTCTGTGCGGTGAGGTGGGCGGGGATCACGGTTTCCTCGGGGACTGGGGCGGATCGTAGGCGTGGTACCGGTCGTGGGAGTGGTGCGGGTCGTCCGCGGTGCTCTGGTCATCGGACCGGCCGTGGCGAGCGGCGAACCGGCGGGCGAGGTCGCGTTGTTCGGGGATGCGGAGGGCGTACGTCGGTGTCTCCAGCGGGGCCACCCAGCTGTACGGCTCCGGCTCGGGCGGCCGGGCCACCGAGACCCGCGGCCGGGGCAGGGCGATCTGCATGGTCTCCTGGTCCAGGCCGTCACCGTCGGGAACGGCGTCGAACAGGTCCTCGGACTCGTCCAGCGGCAGCTCGGCGAGGCATTCCAGGAACAGCTCGCCCTGACCGTGGATGTTGCCGATCGCCACCAGCGAGGAGGCCGGGCCGAGTTCCGCGAGTATCGCCGCGGTCAGCTCATCGGGGTCCCGGCGATCACCGCCGAGATCCACCACCCGCCCGGTGAAGCCGGCCGGAATCGCCTCGCGGGCGCTCCTGGTCGGGTGGCCGATCAGGAACACGGTCTCGGCGGCGAGGTCGGGGACGATGGCGCCCATCTGGCCGTTGCGCTCCACCCGGTCCGGGCGGCAGTTGATGACCACGTTGATCGGCCGCTTGATCGCGCCCAGATCCTCCAGCTGCTTGACGTTCATCAGCGTCGACTCGGGATCGTTGGCAGCGAAGACATTGGCGAACCGCAGCTTCTTGCCCTCGGGGGTGATGTAGCGCTCCACCGACAGCACGCCGGGGTCGGGCGGCGCGTCCCACATGCCCTGCATCGCGGTCTGCCGCTCCACGCCGAGCAGTTCGGCGACGGCGAGCGCGATCGCCACGTTCTCCTTGAAGGTGAACCAGCTGAAGCCGCGCAGTTCGGCGTCGGTCACCGACTCCGGATCGACCGCGATCAGCCGGCAGTTCCGCTTGTCGGCCTCCTCCTGGAGGATGTGCAGCCGGTCCTTCTCCGCCGTCACGCACACCCCGCCCACCGGCATCGAGCGGGAGAGCGAGCGGGCGACGTCGTCCAGCGTCGGCCCCATCTCCTCCAGATGGTCCTCGCGGACGTTGCACAGCACGCCGATCGTGGAACGGATCAGCTTCTCCTGATTGGTCTCCTGCAGCGCGGGCATCACCGCCATGCACTCGATGACCAGCGCGTCCGGCCGGTAGGTCGCCGCCCGCCGTACGATGCCGATCTGCTCGACGATGTTGGAGATGCCGAACTTGCGGTAGATCGGTTCCTCGGTGGCATCGGGATGGATGAACCGGGCCGCGGTGCCGGTGGTCTTGGCCACCGTGACCAGGCCGCCGCCGCGCAGCGCGCCCGCGCACAGCCGGGTGATCGAACTCTTGCCGCGGATGCCGTTGACCAGCACCCGCGTGGGTATCTGCTCCAGCGAGGCGAAGTGCCGCCGCTGTTCGAGGGCGCCCGCGATCCACAGCACGGCGCAGCACAGCAGGACGATGACATAGAGGAAGAGCACGCCGATTCCGTCCTTCTACCGCTGGAGGGTGTTCTCACGCAGGGGCCGCACGGGCCCGGCGGCGTGACCCGACCTGGCTGCCCGGTCGCGTTCCGCCAGGGCCTGGCGGATCAGCTCCAGGCTGCGGGTGACCGAGCCGATCTCGTCGTGGTTGACCGGATGCAGCACGGTACGGCGGTCGCCGCCGGCGAGCCGCTCGCCGAGCACGGCGACCGCGCGCAGCGGCCGGATCACCACGACATGCAGCCAGCCCAGGCAGGCCGCGCCCACGGCGATGCCGAGGATGCCGGCGAGCATGGTGCGCTGCTCGGCCTGCACCGCGGGGATCTGGAGCGCTGCCGCGGGCTCCGCGGTCACCACGTGCCAGCCGAGGCGGGCCGTCGGACCACTCTGCGCCAGCGGCGCGGCGGCGTCGACCGAGGGGCCGGAGGAGGTGAGATGCACTGCTGAGGTGGCGGTGCCCGCGGTCCCCGGGGCGCTCTGGGTGGAGCGAGCGAGACGGGTCAGACCCGGGCCGGGCAGCGACTGGAAGGCCTGGTAGCCCACACTGGCCGCCAGCACCTTCTCGTTGCTGTCCGTCACCCAGACGCTGCCCAACTTGGGCCTGGGCAGGATGGAGTTGAGCGCCTTCACGTCGATCTCGCCGAACAGGACCACCCCGGCCGCCTTGGCCTTGCCCTTGACGGCCCGGACCTGGGCGTAGGCGGCGATCGCCGGGATCCGTCCCGAGGTGTTCACGGTGGTGATCCCGCCGCCCTCGGGCACGTGGACGAGGGTGCGCAGCGGTGTGCCGCCCACTCTCAGCGTGATGCCGCCCGAGCGATCCAGGAGATACAGCGAGCGGTACTGCCCGTGGTCGGCGAGGGAATGCCGAAGAACCTCGGTCTGGGCGGCCCGGCTCCTGCCCGGCAGGCTTGCGGCCGTGGCGCTCAGATCGTTGTACGACTGGTCGAGGGACTGCCGGATCCGGTTCGTCGCGATCTCGGTGCGCGCCTGCTGGTCGGCGAGGACCGGAGCGGGCACCGCGGTCGCGGTGTCCGCGCGGTTCAGCAGGAAGATCATCGGTACCGACCAGCAGCCCAGCACCACCACGCCGAGCACGGCCAGCGCCCGGTAGCCCGGTCCACGCCTGGCCGGGAACTCCTGCGGGCCGCTCTCGCCGAGCAGTTGGCGGCGCAGTAAGTCCAGTGCCCGCCCGATCCGGCCCAGTTCTCCGAAGCCGTGCACCGGAACCGGCCTGGACAGCTCGGCCGACGCGGTCGGCCAGTCCTGGGTCGCGCCCCGGGCCAGGCGGCCGGCGGACAGATACAGCCGCAGCAGTGGCCGCTGCACGGAGAAGTACAGCGCCAGCCCGAGCAGCACAGCGACCCCGACCAGCGCCCCGGCGGCCTCGAGCGCGAAGCGCGAGTAGTCGACGGTGGTGGTCGTGGCGGGCACCGCGCGGGAGGTGACTACCACCAGACCCAGGTCGTCGGTGTCGCCCGGACCGGTCGTCGAGGCGACCTGGGCCCAGCCGGCCACGGTGCGCCTGCTGCCGGTGGTGGCGCCCAGCAGGTTTCCCGAGGCGTCGGCGTCACCCCCGGAACTGTGGGCCGCGCGGGCCGCAGCCGCGGACAGGCGGCTGCCGGCGGCGCCCGGCGACGCTTTGTCATGGACCGCGGTGGCGAGCACCGTGCCGCTCGCGTCCAGCACTTCGGCGGCGCCTCCGTCGCCGTAGGCCGCGACGGAGGGGAGCGCCTCCGAGACGACCAGCAGCCACTGCCGCTCGGGCCGGTTGGGGGCCTGGTAGTCCTCGTCGGGGTCCTCCTGGGCGGGCAACGTGACCCTGGCGAAGTACAGCAGTTGCGGCGCGCCGCCCGACGTCACCAGCCGGGGCGGGATCGCCCCGGACGCCGTCCTCGCGGCGTCCGTCCCGGCCAGCGGCACCGTCCGGCCGCCGGCCGCCAGCAGCTTGCCGGTGGGCCGGTCGAGCAGCGCACTGCCGAGGATCGTCTTCCTGGCAGCGGTCAGCGCCTTGAGCGTGGTCACGGGGGTCGAGGTGCTCGTCGCCGGGTACGCGCCCGCCGTACGGCGTACGGTGCTCGCCTCGGCGTCGATCGCGGTGCGCATCGACTGCGCGGTGTCCGCAGCGATCTGCTGCTCCCCGTTCAGTACGGCCTGCGGGATACCTGCGGTGTGCACACCGCCGAGGCCGATCACGGTCAGGGCGGCGACCACCAGCAGGAGTGCGACAAGTGAGGCTATCGGCGGGCGCACCCCGCCAAGCATCGGCATATCGGCGCGGCGGCGGATGCGGTGTCGGCGCGGCGCCCGGGGTGCGGAGGGCAGGGGAACGGATCCTTCCTCAACTGGCGTCGAGCGCCCAAGTGTTCGAGAGTACGAACATCCTAGCCCCCGCCTGTCACGTAACCATCACACTTTCGCCCCATGTGACGTACGTGTTAATTCGAATTCACAGGATTGAGGGGCGGCGATCTCTGCAGACCCCCGCCCCGGCACGCAGAAGGGCGGGCCCATGAGCAGGCCCGACCCTTCGAACACATGGTCAGCTGTCCGGTTGACTCCCCGTCAGCGGACGAAAGAGATTTCCGGGTACTTGTCGCTGGGCCCGTCGAGCAGGGTGCTGTGCTTGTGACGCAGCGTCTGGTCGAAGAAGGCAGCGAGATAAACGCGCTGGACCTGGACGGCCCGGGCCGGGTCGATCGTGCCGTACTGCTGCTCGATCTGAGCCTTGGAGAGCCCGAGCAGGCCCGCCTCCTGCGGCACCATCCACTCCTGGTCGCAGAACGACAGGTGCGCCGCACCACGGAGCTTGATGTCGACCCGGTACCCCTTCAGGTGCGACCACATCGTGCGCCACGACGCGTCGTTGTTGCGGTTGTGGGTGCCGGAGCTGAAGAGCATGAAGGGGCGGTCCAGGTCCTTGTTCGGTGCCGACCCGAAGAACTGGCCGTCCAGGTCGGCACCGGCGCCGATGCGCTTGTCGAGTTGCATGGCGGTGGGGACCGCCCCACCGCCCAGCGACCAGCCGAACATCCCGATACGGGACATGTCCACCGACCGCGTCAGCCCGGCGGGGAGCGTCGCGTGGCCGGCGTCCGGGTTGCTGCCACTGCTGATCTTGCCGAGCGCGTTGATGACGAACTTGATGTCGGCCGCGCGCACCTTGAGCGTGTCGGAGGAGTGGGTGCCCGGCGCCATCCTGTTGAGCTCGAGCCGGTTGCCGGGGAACTGCACCTCGTTGGCGTCGTGGGTGTGGTCGACGGTGACGACGAGGTAGCCGCGGCTGGCGAGATCCTGGGCGAGCGCGGTGCCCTGCGCGCGGTCCGAGTGCAGCCCGGTCGAGTACAGCAGGACGGGCAGCTTGCCGAGCGAGGTCTTCACCGGGGCGAGGACATGCCCCGCGGTCTTCGGCAGGGTCACCTGCTGCGGTGACATCCCGTGCGTGGTGAGGTAGTGGGCCCCGGAGATCGACGGCATCCAAGGCGCCTGATAGTGCCCGGACGTGGCGGTGGCCGGGTACCAGAGCGAGACCATCACCTCGCGCTTGCCGCCCACATACGGATCCGTACGGGACGAGTCGACGAGATGCAGGCCGACCATGCCCACGCTGTTCGGCCCGGTCGGCGCGGGCATCTTGAGCTGCAGACCGGACGCGGCCGTGCGACTGGAGGCGAGCGCCTCGGGGTGTACGGACTTCTGGGGCAGCGGCGCCTCGTCGTTCTCGGGCGCCCAATCTGTGTTCGGCTCGGGCTCGTCGGGCGAGAACCCGGTGGCCGTAGGCGTGGCGGACGTGTTCCCGGCGGCCATCGCCGGGGTCATCCCCACTCCCAGGGCAACGGCCAGCGCACCTGCCGAACCGACCGCTCTGGCGATGGCTCTACGAGGCGGCCGCGGGCGGCGGTGTTTCATGAAACCCCCTTGTTGGTCAGCGATCGTAGAACGCCCGATCGACTGCCGCATACCGTACCGCTGCGGCGACGGGCGGACTCACGCACCCTGGGTACTGGCAGGGTGACCTCACGTACGGCACGCGGGCGCATGGGCGTGCCTCAAGCTGATCTGCCGCAACAGCCCTGGTCCCCGCGAGCCCATCCCCGCCCAAGGCCCTCAACGACCACTCGTGCTCGACATCAGCAAGACGGACCCGCTCGACGCCGTGCGGCTGTTCGGCCGTCTCGCTCAGGTCGTCGAGGAGGAGGAGCGTGAGTGTGCCCTGAGCATTGGGGCCGCAGCGTTCCGGCGCGCGACTGGAGACCCTGCGGTGGTGGCGGCCCTTCGACGCCGAGTTCGGTGGGCGGACCCCGGCGGCGCGCCAAGGCCGCCTGCGCAGGCACCCCGACGTCGCCAGCCTCGGGATCACGCCGCACGCATGATGCCCACCACGGCTTGCCGATGTGGAGGCTGGGTGGAGATCCGCCCAGCCTCCGGTGCGTCGACGGACAAGCCCCCGCCCGGCCGGAGCGGGGCGGTCTGACGCACCGGAGACCTGCCAGGATTCAGTGCGACCAGATGGCTCTTCGTCTCACCTCGTCTCGCATGCGAGAGCGCACAGGTGAACGCGAGAGCCTCTGACCTGGACATTTGATGTTGCCGCAGGCCACGGTGGACCAGGTAGACGCCCCGTAAGCTAGGGGCATGGCCTACGAGATTCCGGTGACGCAAGCCAGGGCTGAGCTCGCCGACCTGATCAACCGGGTGGTGTACGGCGGCGAGCGCGTCGTCGTCACACGGCACGGAAAGCCGCTGGTCGCCCTGGTCTCGGCCGCCGACCTCGAACGGCTGGAGGAGTCCCAGGAACCCGTCGAGGAGCCGGTGATCAGCGCGGTCTCCACTGTCCGAGAGGTCCCGTCCGCTCCTCGCGAACAGCAGCGGTTCGGTATCGCGGCGCATCATCGGGGGAGCGGGGCCTCTTAGGGGCGTACTGGCCGTGGGGGCTGGGGCACGTGAGAGGGGCCGGTCGGGGGTGTGCGTTCCCCCCGGGGGCTGCGGCGCCCAGGCCCGGCGGGCAGGCTCGCGCTCGTGCCTGGGGGCCGGTCACGGGCTGATGGTGCTCACTAGCTTGGGCGGCAAGGGTGGGGCTGTGGGGCGGAGGCGGGTTCGCTTCTGCTGACGGGGCCCGTCGCCATCGTGCGCTCCTCGAAGCTGCGGCGCCCAGGCCCGGCGGGCAGGCTCGCGCTCGTGCCTGGGGGCCGGTCACGGGCTGATGGTGCTCACTGGCTCGGGCGGCCACTGCGGGGCCGGCGCGCAGAGAGCGGGTTCCTTCAGCCGACCCGAGTCAGTGCCCGCTCACCGGCGGCGGGTGTGGCGTGCCTCGGCCGCGACTTCAGGGGGCTTTCAGTGTGACGGCGCCCAACCCCAGTGGGCAGGTCGGCCGCGCCCGAGCTTGGTCAGCCGATCGGTGTGAGCGCATGCGCGTCGGCGGCGGGTGTGGCGTGCTTCGGCCGGGACTTCAGCGCGTTCCCCAGTGCTACGGCGCCCAGGCCCAGCGCGGCCCACCACGTGAGGGTCAGGGCGGGGCCGGTCGCTGCTGCGCCGTCGAAGAAGGACACGGAGCGCAACAGGGTCGCGCTCGCGCCCGGCGGCAGCCACTGACCGATGGTGCCCACCGGCTGGGGCAGCAGTTGCGGGGCCGAGGCGGCGCCGGAGAACGGGTTGCCGAGGAACATGACCAGGAACGCGACGACGCCGATGCCCGCCTGGCCGACCAGGGCGGCGAGTCCCGCGACGGCCGCGCTCACCGCCAGTGTCGCCAGGGCGAGCGTCCCCGCCTCCGCCCACCAGTTGCCGGCGAGCACGCCGAGCCAGCTGTGGGCCAGGGCGGCCGCACCGAGGCCCACCAGTGCGGCGGCGACGATCAGCGCAGTCGCGGCGCGCACCCCGCGCAGCCCGAGCAGGGTCACGCCCGCGCCCGCGATGATGCCGCTCAGCGCCAGCGGCAGCACGGACGAGCTCAGTGCCGCGCCCCTCGGGTCGGACGCCGGGGCCGGGACGACGTCCACGGTCCTCACCTCGGCGCCGCTCGCCGCGGCCTGCCGGGTCACGGCCTGCTGGAGGAGCTGGGCCACGACCGGGCTCGCGGCCGACGCGGTGAGCAGCTCCGGGCCCCGCGCGGTGACGACGACGGCACCGTATACGGTCCGGTCCTCGATCGCCGCCCGCGCGGCCGCCTCGTCGGCGTAGTGGTGGATCTCGAAGGCGCCCTCGTGCTGTCGCAGCCCCTGCTCCACCTGTGCGGTCGCTGCGGACGGCCCGGCCACACCGAGCGGCAGGTCGCGCGGGGCGGTGCGGGCGGCGGGCCAGGCGAAGGCCCACAGGGCCAGGGCGGCGAGCAGTGGCACCAGGACGATGACCGCGATCATGCGACGGGTGGACATGGTGGTCCTCTCCGGGGCTCAGAAGAGCCCCGCTAAAAAGAAGGATCATTCGTTTTAGCTCGGAGAACACCGTCCCGCCGCCTGGGCGCCTTGTCAAGAAGGAATGTTCGTTTTACGTTGGGCGCCATGGCTCGCGTATCCCAGGCACACCTCGACGCCAGGCGTCGGCAGATCCTCGACGGCGCGGCGGTCTGCTTCGCCCGCAACGGCTTCCATGCCACGTCCATGCAGGACGTCCTGAGGGAGGTCGATCTCTCGGCCGGGGCCGTGTACCGCTACTTCAGCGGCAAGGAGGAGCTCATCGGCGCGATCGTCGAGGAGGTGCTCGGCCAGGTCCACGAGGGTTTCGAGGAGGCGGCCCGCAGCAGCCCGCCCCCGCCTCCGGACCGCCTGGTGGTGTCGGTGCTCGGCCGTGTCCTCGCCACCAAGGAGTCCTTGACCGTGGACGGGCGGCCGGCGTTCCCCCGGCTGGTCGTCCAGGTGTGGACCGAGACCCTCCGCAACGACGAGCTGGCGGCCGTCCTGCGCGAAGGGTACGGCGTCGTGCGGGAGGCCTGGACGCGGATCGTCGGGGCGTACCAGGACGCCGGTGTGATGCGGTCGGACGTGGCTCCGGAGTACGTGGCCCGCACGATGATGGCGGCCGCGATGGGCTTCCTCGCGCAACAGGCCCTGTTCGGGCCGGCGCCCGCCGAGGTCCTGGGCGAAGGCCTGCGGGCACTGATGAGCATGCGGGACGAGGCCGACACACGCTGATGGATCACAGCTCGGTTAACACCCCTGAAACCGGATCCAACTAGCCTGCGGATCCACGCCACCAGGGACTTTGCCCCGGGGCTGAGGCAATCGGACCCCGCACGGTCCGGAGCGAGGACTGTGAGGTGGGACGTGCAACTGACCCCGCACGAGCAAGAGAGGCTGCTCATCCACGTGGCGGCCGACGTGGCCGAGAAGCGCCGGGCGCGCGGGCTCAGGCTCAACCACCCCGAGGCGGTCGCCCTCATCACGTCACACATCCTCGAAGGCGCACGTGACGGCCGTACCGTCGCCGAACTCATGTCCTCCGGGCGGGCGTTGCTGACCCGCGAAGACGTCATGGAGGGCATCCCCGAGATGATCCACGACGTCCAGGTCGAGGCGACCTTCCCGGACGGCACCAAGCTCGTCACCGTCCACGACCCGATCGTCTGAGGAGGCCGCCGATGATTCCCGGAGAGATCCTCTTCGCCGACGGGCCGATTGCCTACAACGAGGGTCGCGAGGTCACCCGGCTGACCGTCCTCAACGCCGCCGACCGGCCCGTCCAGGTCGGCTCCCACTACCACTTCGCCGAGACCAACCCCGGCCTGGAGTTCGACCGGACGGCGGCCCGCGGCAAGCGGCTGAACGTCGCCGCCGGCACCGCCGTGCGCTTCGAGCCCGGTATCCCGGTCGACGTGGAACTCGTCCCGCTCGCCGGTGCCCGTGTGGTGCCGGGGCTGCGCGGGGAGACCGGAGGTGCCCTCGATGCCTGAGATCTCTCGTGCCGCGTACGCCGACCTGTTCGGCCCCACCACCGGCGACCGCATCCGGCTCGCCGACACCGATCTGCTGATCGAGGTCGAGGAGGATCGTTCCGGCGGCCCCGGGCTCGCCGGCGACGAGGCCGTGTTCGGCGGCGGCAAGGTCATCCGCGAGTCGATGGGCCAGTCACGCGCTACGCGCGCAGAAGGCACCCCCGACACCGTCATCACGGGCGTGGTCGTCGTCGACCACTGGGGTGTCGTCAAGGCCGACGTCGGCATCCGCGACGGCCGGATCACCGGGATCGGCAAGGCGGGCAACCCCGACACCATGGACGGGGTGCACCCGGACCTGGTGATCGGCCCCGAGACCGAGATCATCGCGGGCAACGGCCGGATCCTCACCGCCGGCGCCATCGACGCGCACGTCCACTTCATCTGCCCGCAGATCGCCGACGAGGCGCTGGCGTCCGGCGTGACCACCCTGGTGGGCGGCGGCACCGGCCCCGCCGAGGGGTCCAAGGCCACCACCGTCACCCCCGGCCCCTGGCATCTCGCCCGGATGCTGGAGGCGATGGAGCAGTACCCGCTCAACATCGGCTTCCTCGGCAAGGGCAACACCGTCTCCCACGAAGCGATGCTCTCGCAGATCCGCGGGGGCGCGCTCGGCCTCAAGCTGCACGAGGACTGGGGTTCGACCCCGGCCGTCATCGACGCCTCGCTGACCGTCGCCGAGCGGACCGGCATCCAGGTCGCCATCCACACGGACACCCTCAACGAGGCCGGCTTCGTCGGCGACACGCTCGCCGCGATCGCCGGCCGGGGCATCCACGCCTACCACACCGAGGGTGCGGGCGGCGGGCACGCGCCGGACATCATGACCGTGGTCTCCCAGCCGCACGTGCTGCCGAGCTCCACCAACCCGACCCGGCCCTTCACCGTCAACACCGCCGAGGAACACCTCGACATGCTGATGGTGTGCCACCACCTCAACGCGGCCGTGCCGGAGGACCTCGCCTTCGCCGAGTCCCGCATCCGTCCCACGACCATCGGCGCCGAGGACATCCTGCACGACCTGGGTGCCATCTCGATCATCTCCTCCGACGCCCAGGCCATGGGACGCGTCGGCGAGGTCATCATGCGCACCTGGCAGACCGCGCACGTCATGAAGCGGCGCCGGGGTGCGCTGCCGGGGGACGGGCAGGCGGACAACCACCGGGTGCGGCGCTATGTCGCCAAGTACACGATCAACCCCGCCGTCGCCCAGGGGCTCGCGCACGAGGTGGGATCGGTGGAGACGGGCAAACTGGCCGACCTGGTGCTGTGGGAGCCCGCCTTCTTCGGGGTCAAGCCGCACCTCGTGATCAAGGGCGGCCAGATCGCCTACGCGCAGATGGGCGACGCGAACGCGTCCATCCCGACCCCGCAGCCGATCCTTCCCCGGCCGATGTACGGGGCGATCGGGCGGGCCCCCGCCTCGAACTCCTTCAACTTCGTGGCGCCCCTTGCCATCGAGGACGGACTGCCGGAGCGGCTCCAGCTCGGGAAACGGTTCGTGGCCACCGAGTCGACCCGCGGTGTCACCAAGGCCGACATGCGGGAGAACGACGCGCGGCCCGACGTACGCGTGGACCCCGACAGCTTCGCCGTGCACATCGACGGGGAGCTGGTGGAGGCCACACCGGCGGCCGAACTGCCCATGGCCCAGCGATACTTCCTCTTCTGATGTCCAGGGCGGCACTTCTGGTCCTGGCCGACGGCCGCTTCCCCGCCGGAGGGCACGCGCACTCCGGCGGGGCGGAGGCCGCGGTGAAGGCGGGGCGGATCACCGGAGCGCAGAGCCTGGAGTCCTTCTGCCGGGGGCGGCTGCACACCGCTGGGCTGGTGTCGGCGGCACTGGCCGCGGCGGCCGTACTCGGCGTGCCTCCCGCGGAGTTGGATGCGGCGGCGGATGCCCGTACGCCGTCGCCCGCCTTGCGGGTCGCCGCACGGAAGCTGGGCCGCCAGCTGACGCGGGCGGCCCGGGCGACGTGGCCGTCGTCCGAACTCGACGCGCTGGCACGGGAGTTCCCGAAAGGGGCACATCAGCCCGTGGTGCTGGGACTGGCGGCCAGGGCGGCGGGCCTGGAACCCCTGGACGCGGCCTACTGCGCGGCGTACGAGAGCGTGAGCGGGCCCGCGTCGGCGACGGTGCGGCTGCTGAGCCTCGACCCCTTCGACGCGACAGGTGTGTTGGCCCGCTTGACGCAGGACTTGGACCGGGTCGCCGACCTGGCGGTGGAGGCGGCGCGGAAGGTTGCCGACGAGGGGACCGACGCGCTGCCCGCGGCCTCCGCGCCCCTGTTGGAGATCGCCGCCGAGCTGCACGCGGCCTGGCCGGTACGCCTGTTCGCATCGTAGAGGGCCCAGGTCACCCACCTTTTTTGGGGACGCGGGGAACTGCGCGACCAGCCCACGCACCCGCACCCGCACCCGACAACGAACCCCAGGAGCCGTACATGCACTTGGACCACCACCACACCGGCCCCGCCGCAGTGAGCGCGGACGCCCACCGACCGGACGGCTCCCACCGAGCTCTGCGTATCGGCCTGGGCGGCCCCGTCGGCTCCGGCAAGACGGCAACCGTCGCCGCCCTCTGCCGAGCCCTGCGCGACGAGCTGTCCCTCGCCGTCGTCACCAATGACATCTACACCCGCGAGGACGCGGAGTTCCTGCTCAGGGAAGCCGTGCTGCCCCCCGAGCGGATCACCGCCGTGGAGACCGGCGCCTGCCCGCACACCGCGATCCGGGACGACATCTCCGCCAACCTGGAAGCCGTCGAGGACCTGGAGGACGAGGTCGGCCCCCTGGACCTCATCCTCGTGGAGAGCGGCGGCGACAACCTCACCGCCACCTTCTCCAAGGGCCTGGTCGACGCCCAGATCTTCGTCATCGACGTGGCCGGCGGAGACGACATCCCGAGGAAGGGCGGCCCGGGCGTCACCACCGCCGACCTGCTCATCGTCAACAAGACCGACCTGGCCCCGCACGTCGGCTCCGACCTCGCGCGGATGGCCGCCGACGCCAAGGCCCAGCGCGCCGAACTGCCCGTCGTCTTCCAGTCGCTGCGGAGCGAGACCGGCGTCAAGGACACCGCCGCCTGGGTCCGGGCACAGCTCGCCGCGTGGACGGCGTGACCGCGGCCGTGGCCGGGGTGCGGGCCACCGCCCGGATGGTCGCGCGCGACGACGGGCGCGGCGGCACGGCACTGCCCGTGCTGGAGAGCGACGGGCCGCTGGCGCTGCGACGGACCCGGGGAAGCGGCGCGGAGCCGCGGGTCATGCTCGTCGGCGCGATGAGCGGACCTCTCGGCGGGGACCACTTCACCGTGACGGCCGACATCCAGCAAGGCGCCCGGCTGCACGTCGGATCGGCCGCAGCCACCATCGCCCTGCCGGGACAGACCAAGGGCGAGGCCCGTTACGAGGTTCGGCTCAATGTCGCCGACGGAGGCGAACTGCGCTGGCTGCCCGAGCAGTTGATCTCCGCGGGCGGCAGCGACCTGTACGTCAGCACGCGGATCGACCTCGGCGCGACGGCCCGGCTGGTGCTGCGGGAGGAGCAGGTCCTCGGGCGGGTGGGGGAGGAGCCCGGGCGGCTCACCAGCCGGCTCGTGCTGCGGGTCGCGGGACGGACCGTGCTCGACCAGGAGCTGGCCTGCGGACCCGGGGCGCCGGGCGGCTGGGACGGCCCGGCCGTGCTCGCAGGCCACCGGGCGGTCGGTCAACTCCTCGTCGTACGGCCGGAGTTCGCCGAAGAGCCGGTGTCGGCGCAGGTGCTCGGCGAAGGCGCCGCCGTCATGCCGCTCGCCGGGCCCGCCGCGCTCGTCACCGCCGTGGCCCCGGACGCCCGGCTGCTGCGCCGGGTGCTGGACGCGGCGCTGGTGACGCTCGCCCCCTAGTCCGCCGAGCGAACACTTTCTTCCGTTTATCGGATTGGCAAAGAAGCCCGGCAAACCCTGTTCACAGCGACTTCACAACGACGAGGATCCCCGTACGAAATCGAAACGACATACGGGGAGGGATCCCTCTTGAGGGAGACGAGACCGAAGTGGCGCACGACGGCACTCGGTTCGGCCGGCGTGCTCATCACGGCCACACTCATATCGGGTGCCGTCGCGGCACCCGCGTCCGGCGCCAACTCGTCCGACAGGACGGCCCGGCACGGACAGGACCGTGAGACGGCCGGCGCCGCGATCGCCGCCGCGCGCGCCGCGAAGGCCGGTATCGACTGGGCGGACTGCCCCGCCGACTGGGGGATCGCCAAGCCGGTCCAGTGCGGCTGGGTCAGCGTGCCGCTGGACTACGCCAAGCCGAACGGCAAGCAGATCAAGCTCGCCGTCGACCACATCGGCAACACCGGCACGACGGCGGAGCGCCAGGGCGCCCTCGTCTACAACCCGGGCGGACCGGGCGGCTCGGGCATGCGCTTCCCGCTCCGCGTCGTCAACAAGAACCCGATCTGGGCGAACGTGGCCAAGGCCTACGACTTCGTGGGCTTCGACCCGCGCGGTGTCGGCCACTCGGCGCCCATCTCCTGCATGGACCCGCAGGAGTTCGTGAAGGCGCCCAAGGCCGACCCGGTGCCGGACTCCGAGGCCGACAAGCGCGCCCAGCGCAAGCTGGCCCGTGAGTACGCCGAGGGCTGCGCCGAGCGCACCGGCAAGGCGATGCTCCAGCAGATGACCACGCCCAACACCGTGCGCGACCTGGACGTCATCCGTGCCGCGCTCGGCGAGAAGAAGCTCAACTACCTGGGCGTCTCCTACGGCACCTACATCGGCGCCGTCTACGGCACGATGTACCCCGGCCACGTGCGCCGCATGGTCGTCGACAGCGTGGTCAACCCGTCCAAGGAGAAGATCTGGTACGAGGCCAACCTCGACCAGGACATCGCCTTCGAGGGCCGCTGGAAGGACTGGGAGGACTGGGTCGCCGCCAACGACGCCGCCTTCCACCTCGGCACCACCCGGGCCGCGGTCGAGGCGAAGTGGCTCGAACTGCGCGCCACCGCCAAGAAGAACCCCCTCGGCGGGCTCGTCGGCCCGGCCGAGCTGATCAGCTTCTTCCAGAGCGCCCCGTACTACGACTCCTCGTGGGTGCCGGTCGCGACGGCGTTCAGCAAGTACGTCGCCGGTGACACCCAGGCGCTCGTCGACGCGGCTGCCCCGGACCTGTCCGACACCGCGGGCAACATCTCCTCGGAGAACGGCAACGCCGTCTACACGGCCGTCGAGTGCACCGACGCCAAGTGGCCCACCAGCTGGAAGAAGTGGGACCGCGACAACACCGCGCTCCACAAGAAGTACCCGTTCATGACCTGGGCCAACGCCTGGCTGAACCTGCCCTGCGCCACCTGGCCGGTCAAGCAGCAGACCCCGGTGAACGTCAGGACCGGCAAGGGCCTGCCCGGCGTACTGGTCGTGCAGTCCGAGCGTGACGCGGCCACCCCGTACGACGGCGGCGTCGAACTGCACAAGCGCTTCAAGGGCTCCCGCCTGATCACCGAGAAGGACGCGGGCTCCCACGGTGTGACCAGCCTGGTCAACCCGTGCATCAACCCCCGGGTGGACGCCTACCTGCTCAACGGGAAGCTGGACAAGGCCGACGTGACCTGCACCCCGCACGCCACGCCGAAGCCGTAGCACGTACGACGGGACGAGGCGGCCGGAAGCCACCGGCCGCCTCTTCTCATGCGCCGAGCGACTCCAGATACGCGTCCTCCGCCGCGTAGTCGAAGAGGTCGCCATACGTCTGGAACATCTTCGGGTAAGCCTCCCGCCAGTCCCGTCCGGCCAGCTGCCCCTCGATCCAGGCGACGGTCTCCGGCAGCCGGTCCGCGTACCGCACCACCGCCCGGTAGCCCAGCTCCCGTTCGGCGGCGGACATGTCGCAGACGACCGGGACGGGCGCCGACCACGGGGTGTCGCCCACGGTCGGCGACGGCGGCGGCCCGTCCAGCAGGACCGTCTCCGTCTCCACGCCCATCACGGCGTCGATCGCGGCGGCGATCTCCGCCACCGTCGGGGCCTGCGGATCCACGGCGTTCAGGGCCCGGGTGCCCGGTTGCGCGGCCGCGAGCCGGATCAGCTCCGCGATGTTGTGGACGCTTGAGGGGTGGAAACGGCTCTGCCCGCCGAAGGGGAGAACCCGCCGGGTCCGGCCGTCCAGGTTGCGCTTGACGAAATAGAGCTCGCGCGGCGTCCGGCAGTGCGGTCCGTGGATCGCACCGGCCCGCAGCAGCGTGGTGGGCAACCGCTCCCCGGCCGCAAGGAGTTCACGCTCCAGCCCCGCCTTGCGGGTGCTGTACGAGGTGTCGCCCGGGGTGACGGTCCGCTGCTCCTCGGTCAGGGGCACCGGGTACTCCGGGAAGCCGTCCGGCTCGCCCTGGGTGTCGAAACCGCGGCCCTTGTCGTCCTCGTACACCGTGATGCTGGAGACCACCACGGCCGAGCCCACACGGTCGGCCAGCGACACCAGCTGCCGTGCGTGCGCGGGCCCGTAGGCGACCATGTCCACCAGGACCTCGCAGCCGTCGCCCACCGCGGCGGCCACGGCGGCGTCGTCCTCCCGGTCGGCCCGCACGGTACGCACCTCGGCGGGCCAGCTCTCGTCCCGTCCGCCGCCCCGGGAGACCGCCGTCACCTCCCAGCCGTCACCGGCGAGCGTCCCCACGGCCGCCCGTCCGATCTGTCCCGTCGCCCCGATCACCACAGCACGTCGTGTCATGCGGCGACGGTACGGCGCTCACCCCCGGACCCTCCAGGGGGTTCTGCCGACGGCAGATCTCAACTCAGCGGCAGCCGCGGGAACTTGCGCTCCTTCGCCGCGGCCGCCTCCTCCGCCTTCACCACGGCCGCGTACTGGTCGACGTACTCCTGGCCGGACAGCTTCAGGATGGCGTACATGATCTCGTCGGTGATCGCCCGCAGGATCGCCTTCTCGTTCTCCATACCGGCGTAGCGGGAGAAGTCCAGCGGCTTGCCGAAGCGGATCACCACGGGATGGATGTTGGGGATGACCTTGCCGGGCGGCTGTGCCTCGAAGGTGCCGATCATCGCGCACGGGATGACCGGAACCTGCGCCTTGAGCGCCATCACGGCGACGCCGACCTTGCCCTTGTAGAGGCGGCCGTCATGGGAGCGGGTGCCCTCCGGGTAGATGCCGAGCAGCTCGTCCTTGCGCAGCACGCCCAGGCCCTCGCGGATGGCGGCCTGGCCCGCCTCCTTGCCGGAGCGGTCGACCGGGATCTGCCCGGCGCTGCGGAAGAAGAAGGCGGTCAGCCGGCCCTTGATGCCGGGGCCGGTGAAGTACTCGGCCTTCGCCAGGAAGGTGATGCGCCGGGTGAGCACAGCGGGCATCAGGAAGTGGTCGGAGAAGGACAGGTGGTTGCCGGCGACGATGGCCGCACCCGACTCAGGGATGTGCTCCAGGCCCTCTATTCGAGGCCGGAAGACCAGTCTCAGCAACGGCCCCAACAGCACGTATTTGAGCAGGTAGTAGAACAAGAGGGGGCGCTCCTCGGTCGGGCGGACGGCTCAACTCCGCGTTCTGGCTGGTCAACCGGCGTGAGATGGGGTTGCCAGTGTAGGCGCAGGTGGCGGGCCCCGGAACAGGGCCGAGGGCAGCTCTCACCGGACCTTGGCCTGTTCACAGCCGTACGATCACCAGCGCCGTGTCGTCCGTGGCGCCGCCGGGCGGGAGGAGCTCCAGCAGGACCGCGTCGGCGAGGGTCTCGGGATCGTCCTCGCGGTGCCGGGCGAGGGACGCGGCGAGCCGGGTGAGCCCTGTGTCGATGTCCTCGCGGCGCCGCTCCACCAGGCCGTCGGTGTACAGGGCGAGGGTGGCGCCGCTGGTGAAGGTGGTCGTGGCCTGCGGCCGGCGCATCGGGTCGGGGCGGGCGTCGAGCGGCGGGTCGGTCGCCTTGTCCAGGCACTCCACCCGGCCGTCGGGGTGCACCAGCATCGGCGGCGGGTGTCCCGCGCTGCTGTAGGTGAGGGTGCCGTGGTCGAAGTCGATGAAGGTGGTGACCGCGGTGGCGGACTCGGCGCCGTCGACCACATGGGCGTACCGGCCCAGCACGTCCAGGGCCTGCGCCGGGCCCTCGGCCACCCGGGAGGCGGCGCTCAGGGCACTGCGCAGCTGGCCCATCACCCCGGCGGCCGCCAGACCGTGGCCCACCACGTCACCGACCGAGACGCCGACGCGGTGGCCGCCCACCAGGTCGACCAGGTCGTACCAGTCGCCGCACACGTGCAGCGCGCCGACCGCCGGCCGGTAGCGCACGGCGGCCCTGTGGTGCAGCGTCTGCCGGCTGGCGGGCAGCATGGCCTCTTGGAGGGCCAGCGCGACCTCGCGGTCACGGGCGTGGGCCTGCCGCAGCCGCTCGTTGACCTCCTGGAGTTCACGGGCGCGGGCGTACAGCTCGGCCTGCAGGACGCGGTCCCGGTCGCCGCTCGGGCCGCGGGCCCGGATCAGCTCGGTGACCTCCTCGACCCGGTGCACGAGCAGCTCGACCTTGCCGTCCGTGCCGAGCACCGGGGCGTTGCAGGGGCTCCAGTAGCGCTCCTCCCACACCCCCGGTCGGCCCGGCACCTCGACGTCGTACCGCTGCAGGGCCATGGCGTCGCGCTCCCCGGTCTCCACCACCCGGCGCAGGGAGGCGGCCAGATTGCGCATGCCGGTCGACGCGGGGTCGTTCGGGTTGTCCGGGAAGACGTCGAAGAGATAGCGGCCCACGACCTCCTCGCGCCGGCGCCCGGCCATGCGCAGGAACTCCTCGTTGACGTCCGCGTACACCAGCTCGGGCGTCAGCAGCGCGACCATACCGGGCAGGGCCTGGAACACGGCCTCGTAGTCGGGGCCGGTGAAACTTTCGCTCATGGCTGCCGCCTCCCTGCCGGGATCGCACCATTTTCCCACGCTATGCGGGGTATGGGGTCAGTCCGGCGGATCCGCGAGGGACTGCTCGGCCCAGATGATCTTTCCCTCGGGTACGAACCGGGTGCCCCAGCGCCGGGCGAACTGGGAGACCAGCAGCAGCCCCCGGCCGCCCTCGTCGGTGGTGCGCGGGTGGCGCAGATGGGGCGCGGTGTCCCCGCTGTCGAACACCTCGCAGATCAGGGACCGTTCCCGGATCAGCCGGAGCCGGACAGGCCCGACGGCGTGCCGGATCGCGTTGGTGACCAGCTCGCTGACGACGAGCTCCGTGGTGAAGGCGAACTCCTCCAGACCCCACTCCGTCAGCTGCCGGGACGCCGTCTTGCGGGCCTCGGCGACCCGGGCCGGGTCGACGGGCACGTCCCAGTCCGCGACCTGGTCGGGGCCCAGCAGGCGGGTGCGGGCCATGAGCAGGGCCACGTCGTCGTGCGGCCGGGCCGGGGCCAGGGCGTCGACCACGGCGCGGCAGCGCAGGTCGAGCGAGGACGCGGACCTCTCCAGGGCCTCGCGCAGCCGGTTCCGCCCCGTGTCCGCGGCCCCCTCCTTGCCGCGGGCGAGCAGCCCGTCGGTGTGCAGCGCCAGGGTGCTGCCCTCGGCCAGGGCCAGCTCGACCGACTCGAAGGGCGGACCGCCCACGCCGAGCGAGGGTCCCTGCGGCAGGTCCACGAAGGCGACCGTGCCGTCGGGCATGATCACGGCGGGTGCGGGATGGCCGGCGGCGGCCATCGTGCACTGCCCGTCGACCGGGTCGTAGACGACGTACACGCATCCGGAGCCCCGGGCGCTGTCCGTGTCCTCCGGCTCCGGCCCCACGCCCTCCTCGCGCGCCGTCCGGGCCACCAGGTCGTCCAGATGACCCAGCACCTCCTCGGGCGGCAGATCCAGTGCCGCCAGCGTCCGTACGGCGGTCCGCAGCCGGCCCATCGCCGCGGCGGCCCTGATGCCGTGCCCGGGCACCTCGCCGACCACCAGGGCGACGCGGGCGCCGGAGAGCGGGATGAGGTCGTACCAGTCCCCGCCGAGGCCCGTCAGTTCGTCGGCGGGCCGGTAGCAGGCGGTCACCTCCACGGCGTCCTGCTCGGACAGCCGGTGCGGGAGCAGACTGCGCTGGAGGACGAGCGCGGCCTCCCGTTCACGGGTGTAGCGCCAGGCGTTGTCCACACACACGGCGGCCCTGGAGACGAGGTCCTCGGCGAGGTTCAGGTCGTCCTCGTCGAAGGGTTCCTGGCGGCGCCGGCGGAAGAAGGTGGCGACGCCCAGGGTCGCGCCCCGCGCCCGGATCGGCACGACCAGCACGCTGTGCAGGCCCAGCTCCAGGAACGTGGCCTGCCGTCCGCCGGGTATGTCGGTCGCCCACTCGGCGGCCAGCGGGTCGAGTCGCTCCTCCCGCAGGGGCACGCCCTCGGCCAGGCACCGCAGCGGGGGCGAGCCGGGCCGGTAGGCGGCCACCTCGCCGACCTCGACGACGGCCTCGGGGACACCCTCGTTCACCGACTGCTGCCCGGCCCGCAGCAGCGTCACCCGCGTGGTGGGCTCAGCTCCCCGCAGCACCGACTCCAGCAGGTCCACGGTGATGTAGTCGGCCAGCGCCGGTACCGCCACGTCGGCCAGCTCCTGCGCGGTGCGCCGGATGTCCAGGCTGCGGCCGATGTACTCGCCGGCCCGGTCGAGCAGGGCGAGGCGCTGCCGGGCCCGGTGCCGCTCGGTGATGTCGACGACCGTGTAGTAGACGCCCATCGGGTGGCCCCGGTCGTCGTCGATCCGGGTGAACGACATGGTGTGCGCGGTCTCGCGATGCGGGGCGGAGCGGACCCGGCCGACATGCTCGTACCCCACGACCCGCTCGCCGGTCTCCAGCACGTGCCGCATCTGCGCCTCGATCGCCTCGGCGTCCAGACCCGGCTGGATCTCCGCGAACCGCAGGCCCAGCCGCCGCTGTGCCGGACCACTGCCGAACTGTTCCAGAGCCGGGTTGGACCACACACAGCGCAGGTCCGTGTCCACGATCGCTATGCCGATGGGGGAGCGGGTGACCATCTGTTCCAGCACCCGGCGGCTCATGTCCCAGCCGGGGGCCTCCGCCATCTCGGACAGCAGGACCAGCCAGCGGGCGGAGCCGTCGGAGTCGTCGGCCGCGGTGATCCGTGCCATCACCCGGACCGGCCGGCCGTCCCTGCGCCGGGCGGTCAGCAGGCCCGCCCAGCCGCCGTCGGCACGGCAGCGCTGCGCGAGTCCGGGCAGGCGGTCGGCGTCCTCGGCGCTGAGCAGGGCGGCGGCCGCCATCCCCACGGCCTCCCGGGCGCCGTAGTCAAGCAGGCGCTCGGCGTCCCTGGTCCAGCCCTTGACGACCCCGTGGGCGTCGAGCAGCAGAGGCGCGGCATCGGCCACGTCGAACCGGTGCCGCGCGGTGTCGTGCTCCTGCTGAGCGCCCACGGACGACCTCTCTGTCGCTGAGAGTGGTCTATCACCTCTTCGTCACATCTTCACCCGGTGTGCGGGAGGGCGCGGCCGGAGGGGGCGGGGCGGGTCAGCGCCGCAGTACCTTTTCCAGTACTCCCAGCGCCGACGCCAGTTCCTCCGCCGTGATCGTCAACGGCGGTGCCAGGCGGATCGTGGAGCCGTGGGTGTCCTTGACCAGGATGCCCTCGTGCATCAGCAGCTTGCTGATCTCGCGGCCCGTGCCGATCGCCGGGTCGATGTCCACGCCCGCCCACAGGCCCCGCGCGCGGAACCCGACCACGCCCCTGCCGACCAGCCCGGTCAACCCGTCGCGCAGGACCGTGCCCAGCTCGGCCGCCCGGCGCTGGAACTCGCCCGTCTCCAGGAGTTCGACCACCGCCGTGCCCACCGCCGCCGCCAGCGGGTTGCCGCCGAAGGTCGAGCCGTGTTCGCCGGGGCGCAGCACACCGAGGACGTCCCGGCGGGCGACCACCGCGGAGACCGGGACGATGCCGCCGCCCAGGGCCTTGCCGAGCAGCAGGACGTCCGGGACGACCCCCTCGTGCTCGACGGCGAGCGTACGGCCCGTGCGGCCGAGGCCCGACTGGATCTCGTCCGCGACGAACAGGCAGCCCTTGCGGCGGGTGAGCTCACGGACGCCGGTCAGATAGCCGTCGTCCGGGATGACGACTCCGGCCTCGCCCTGGATGGGTTCGAGGAGCACCGCGGCCGTCGTCTCGTCGACCGCCGCTTCCAGCGCCGCCAGGTCGTTGTACGGCACGATCCGGAAGCCCGGGGTGAAGGGGCCGAAGCCCGCCCTCGCCGTCTCGTCCGTGGAGAAGGACACGATCGTCGTCGTACGGCCGTGGAAGTTCTCCGCCGCCACCACGATCGTCGCCCGGTCGGCCGGGACGCCCTTGACGTCGTACGCCCACTTGCGGGCCACCTTGATGCCGCTCTCCACCGCCTCCGCGCCGGTGTTCATCGGCAGCACCATGTCCAGGCCGGTCAGCTCGGCCAGGCGCTCCGCGAACTCGGCGAGCCGGTCGTTGTGGAAGGCGCGGGAGGTCAGCGTCAGCCGGTCCAGCTGCCGGTGGGCCGCCTCGATCAGCGCCGGGTGGCGGTGGCCGAAGTTCAGCGCGGAGTACCCGGCCAGCATGTCGAGGTAGCGGCGGCCCTCCACGTCCTCCACCCAGGTGCCCTCGGCACGGGCGACGACCACGGGCAGCGGATGGTAGTTGTGCGCGAGGACCGGTTCCTCGGCGCTGATGAGATCGGCGGAGGAACGCGTACCTACGGGTGCGGTCATGAGCGGATCTCCTGGGTGCAGCACTTGATGCCGCCGCCGGCCTTGTGGAACTCGGAGAGGTCGACGGGGACGGGGACATAGCCGTGGTCGTCGAGGCGCAGGGCGAGGGCCTCGGCCTGCGGGGCGATGAAGACGTGCCGGCCGTCGGACACGGAGTTCAGACCGAACGCCATCGCGTCGTCGCGGGTCGCGAGCACCGCGTCCGGGTACAGCTGTGCGAGTACCGCGCGGCTGCCCGGCGAAAAGGCCTCCGGGTAATAGGCGATGTTGTTCTCGTCCAGGACGAACAGCGCGGTGTCCAGGTGATAGAGGTGCGGGTCCACCAGCGTCAGGCTGATCACCGGGTGGCCGAAGAACTCCTGCACCTCGCGGTGCGCCTCCCGGGTGGTGCGGAACCCGGTGCCCGCCAGCACGTAGCGGCCCGTCCAGACGAGGTCGCCCTCGCCCTCGCAGACCGCCTGGGGGCGCTGGACGTCGTAGCCCGCCTTCTTGAACCACAGGTCGTAGTGCGTGGACTCGGGGCGCCGCTCGGGCGCGTGGAACAGGGAGCCGAAGACGCGGCCGCCGACGACGACCGCCGAGTTCGCGGCGAAGACCATGTCCGGGAGACCGGGGACCGGCTCCACGGCGTCGACGCTGTGACCGTGGGCCTCGTAGGCGTGGATCAGTGTCCGCCACTGCTCCTGCGCCAGGTCCACGTCGACATGGGTGTCGGGATGCATCCAGGGATTGATCGCGTACTGCACGGCGAAATGTCTGGGTTCGCAGACGAGGAAACGCCGTCGGAGCGGCACACGGGAGTCGGACACAGAGGGGTTCCTCCGCTTCCTGCGGTGTCTACTGAGGGTTGACACCACGGTAGAAAACGGGCGGCAGGCCCGACAAGCAACAAGAATTGCGTGTCTGTGCAGGAATGCTGCGTGTTCCTCCGGTGAAACGCACGGTTGGTGCGTTTACGGCCTACGCTTCCGGCGCAGGCTGGCTCGCCCCCGCCTCGGGGCTTTCCGGGATGAGGTGGGACAGCACCATCACGCTGATCGTCTTCCGGATGAACGGCTCCACGCGGATGCGCTCCAGCACCTCCTCGAAGTGCTCCACGTCCCGCGCCCGCACGTGCAGCAGCGCGTCCGCGCCGCCGGTCACCGTCATCGCCGCGGTGATCTCCGGATGGTTGCGGACCACCTCCGCGAGCCGCCGCGGCGGGGCCGCGCCCTCGCAGTACACCTCGACGTACGCCTCCGTGCGCCACCCCAGCGCCGAAGGCTGGACCGTGGCGGTGAACCCGGTGATCACCCCGGTCTCCCGCAGCCGGTCCACCCGCCGCTTCACCGCCGTGGAGGACAGCCCGATCGCCGAACCGATCTCCGCGAAGGAGGTCCTGGCGTTCGCCATCAGAGCGGTGATGATCTTCCGGTCGAGCTCGTCGAACGCGGCGGTCCTGCTGTTCATGCCGGCACTGTATCCAGCGGGGGCGCCGCATCTCGGCACGTGTCCAGTCATACGAATTGCTCCTAGACTCCGGGGTCATGCTGCGCGCCCTGGCTGTCGACGACGAACGCCCCTCGCTGGAGGAACTGCTCTACCTTCTGAGCGCCGACCCCCGGATCGGCAGTGTGGAGGGGGCCGGTGACGCCACCGAGGCGCTGCGCCGCATCAACCGCGCGCTGGAGTCCGGGCCGAACGGGCCCGAGGCCATCGACGTGGTCTTCCTGGACATCAACATGCCGGGCCTCGACGGCCTCGACCTCGCCCGGCTGCTGACCGGCTTCGCCAAGCCACCGCTGGTCGTGTTCGTCACCGCCCACGAGGACTTCGCCGTCCAGGCCTTCGACCTCAAGGCCGTCGACTACGTCCTCAAACCGGTGCGCAAGGAGCGCCTCGCGGAAGCCGTCCGACGGGCCGCCGAACGCCTCGACGCCGCGCCCCGCATCCCCGTGCACGAACCCGACCCCGACCACATACCCGTCGAACTCGGCGGGGTGACCCGGTTCGTCGCCGTCGACGACATCACCCACGTCGAGGCCCAGGGCGACTACGCCCGGCTGCACACCGGCCGGGGCAGCCACCTCGTCCGGATCCCGCTGTCCACGCTGGAGGAGCGCTGGCGCTCGCGCGGCTTCGTCCGCATCCACCGCCGCCATCTCGTCGCCCTGCGCCACGTCGGCGAACTCCGCCTGGACGCGGGCACGGTGAGCGTCCTCGTCGGCGGCGAGGAACTCCAGGTCAGCCGCCGCCACACCCGCGAGCTGCGGGACCTGCTGATGAGGAGGCCCTGACGGTGCCCGGCCAGGACCCCGGGGAGCGCCGGGTCGTCGTCACCGGCCCGCCCCGCCGCGGCCGCCCCGCCTCCGGCTACTACCGGCCCCGCACCGAGATCGACGAGCAGACGACCCTCGGCCACACCTACGTCCGCTCCCTGATGCGCACCCAACTGCGCGCCGCCCTCGCGGTGTTCGCCTTCCTCGGCCTGCTGATCGGCCCGCTCCCGCTGCTCTTCGCGGCCATGCCGGACGCCCACCGCCTCGAATGGGGCGTCCTCGGCTTCGGCCTGTACGTCCCGATGGTCCTGCTGGCCCGCTGGTACGTGCGCCGCGCGGAACGCAACGAACGGGACTTCGTGCGGCTGGTCGAGGACCGATGAACTCCAGCTACTCGGTACCGGCCGTCGCGCTGGTCGTCGTCGCCACCGTCCTCGTCGGCGCCTTCGGCCTGCGTATCTCCCGCACCACCTCCGACTTCTACGTCGCCTCCCGCACCGTCGGCCCCCGCCTCAACGCGGCCGCCATCAGCGGCGAGTACCTCTCCGCCGCCTCCTTCCTGGGCATCGCGGGCCTGGTCCTCGTCCAGGGCCCCGACATGCTCTGGTACCCGGTCGGGTACACGGCCGGCTATCTCGTCCTGCTCCTGTTCGTCGCCGCCCCGCTGCGCCGCTCCGGCGCCTACACCCTCCCGGACTTCGCGGAGGCCCGGCTCGCCTCGCAGGCCGTCAGGCGGCTCGCGGGCGCCTTCGTCGTCGGCGTCGGCTGGCTCTATCTGCTGCCGCAACTCCAGGGCGCCGGGCTGACGTTGACCGTGCTCACCGGGGCGCCCCAGTGGCTCGGCGGAGTCATCGTCGCGGCCGTCGTGGTCGCCACGGTCGCCGCGGGCGGCATGCGCAGCATCACCTTCGTGCAGGCCTTCCAGTACTGGCTCAAACTCACCGCGCTGCTCGTCCCCGCCCTCTTCCTCATCCTCGCCTGGCAGGGCGACGGCGCCCCCAGCCACGCCTTCGAGGAACCGGCCACCTTCCGCGAACAGCGCGTGGTCCGCGTCGACTCCACCCTCGACCTCAAGCTGGAGAGCCCCCTGACCGTCACCGTCACCGGCACGGTCGACGGCCGCCGGCACGACGACCACAAGCTCGAACTCCCCACCGGCACCCACCACATCGAACGGGGCACCCGTCTCACCTTCGCCAAAGGCACCACGGTCCCCACCGCCGACCGCGGCACCAGCGACGGCATGTCGACCTCCCTCGCCGCGGGCCGCGAGGACCGGCCCCTGTACGCCACGTACGGACTGATCCTCGCCACCTTTCTCGGCACCATGGGCCTGCCGCACGTCGTCGTCCGCTTCTACACCAGCCCGCACGGCGTCGCCGCCCGCCGCACCACGGTCGCCGTCCTCGGCCTGATCGGCTGCTTCTACCTCCTGCCCCCGGTCTACGGCGCCCTCGGCCGCCTGTACGCCCCGGAACTCACCCTCACCGGCGACGCCGACGCCGCCGTGCTGCTGCTCCCCGAGCGCATGATCGGCGGACTCGGCGGTGACCTGCTGGGCGCGCTGGTGGCGGGCGGTGCCTTCGCGGCCTTCCTGTCCACGGCCTCCGGACTCACCATGGCCGTGGCGGGCGTCCTCACCCAGGACGTCCTGCCCGCGCGCGGCGTACGGCACTTCCGGCTCGGCACGGTCCTCGCGATGTTCGTCCCGCTCGCCGCGAGCGTCCTGGTCGGCGGACTGCCCGTCGCCGACGCGGTCGGGCTCGCCTTCGCCGTCTCCGCCTCCTCGTTCTGTCCGCTGCTGGTGCTCGGCATCTGGTGGCGGCGGCTGACCCCGCCCGGCGCGGCGGCGGGCATGCTGGTCGGCGGCGGCTCCGCCTTCCTCGCCGTGGCCGCGACCATGGCCGGCTTCCCGGCCGGCGGCCCGCTGCACGCCCTGCTCGCCTGGCCCGCGCTCTGGTCGGTGCCCCTCGGCTTCCTCACCATGGTGCTGGTGTCCCTGGCCACCGCGAGCCGGGTACCGGCGGGCACGGCGGCGATCCTGGCCCGCTTCCACCTGCCGGAGGAACTGCGGGCGGAGGTCAAGGCATGAGACGGGTGACGGCATGAGCGGATTCCTGGCCGGGCTGTGCGTGGCGATCCTCCCGCTGCTCGCCGCGGGCTTCTGGCTGGGCCGGCGCACGGCCCACCCGCAGACCCTGGGCGGCCTGGGCACCCCCGTCGAGCACGCCACCTTCGAGACCCTGCACACCGCCTCCCTGGCCGCGCCCCCGCTGCGGGCGGGGCTGACGGAGGAAACCGCCCGCAAGTCGGCGCGCAGACTGCGCTCCCTGCTCGGCACGGACGCGCTGTGCCTCACCGACCAGAAGCAGGTCCTGGTCTGGGACGGCGTGGGCAGTCACCACCGCACCGAGATCATGGAACGCCTCGCGGGCCCGCTGGAGACCGGCCGCGGCGAGGCCTTCCCGCTGACCTGCGACGCCCCGGACTGCCCGGTGCGCTGGGCGGTCGTCACCCCGCTCACCGTCGACGACCGCGTCCACGGCACCCTGGTCGCCTGCGCGCCCCGCGAGTCGGCCGTCCTGGTCCGCGCCGTCGGGGAGGTCGCACGCTGGGTCAGTGTGCAGCTGGAGTTGGCGGACCTGGACCAGTCCCGCACCCGGCTGATAGAGGCCGAGATCAAGGCACTTCGGGCCCAGATCTCCCCGCACTTCATCTTCAACTCGCTCGCGGTGATCGCCTCGTTCGTCCGCACCGACCCCGAGCGCGCCCGCGAACTGCTCCTCGAATTCGCCGACTTCACCCGCTACTCGTTCCGCAGGCACGGCGACTTCACCACCCTCGCCGACGAACTCCACGCCATCGACCACTACTTGGCGCTCGTCAGGGCACGCTTCGGCGACCGCCTCGCCGTCACCCTCCAGATCGCCCCGGAGGTCCTGCCCGTCACCCTGCCGTTCCTGTGCCTGCAGCCCCTGGTCGAGAACGCCATCAAGCACGGCCTGGAGGGCAAGACCGAGAAGTGCCGGCTGCAGATCACCGCCCAGGACGCCGGCGCCGAGGCCCTCGTCGTCATCGAGGACGACGGCGCCGGCATGGACCCGGTCCTGCTCCGCCGTATCCTCGCGGGCGAGGTCAGCCCCTCGGGCGGCATCGGCCTGTCCAACGTCGACGACCGGCTCCGCCAGGTGTACGGGGACTCCTACGGACTCGTCATCGAGACCGCCGTCGGCGCGGGCATGAAGATCACCGCCCGGCTGCCCAAGTACCAGCCGGGCGTGCACTCGGCGGGCCGTCTCACGGACGGCTGACGTCAGGTGCTGCGGGTGGCCACCATGCCGAGGGTGATCAGGCCCAGCACGACCCAGCCGAACCACAGCCAGCCGTTGCTGCCGAGCGCCACCGTGTAGGCCGTCACCGCGACGAGACCGCCGACGGTGAGCACCCCCATCGTTCGGGTCGAGCCGTCCGTGGAACCGCTACCGGGCATCGCAACACCCTCCTCAGGATTCGTCCCCCTCCATGGTGCCCCCGTTCTGCCTGCGCACAGTGCAGACGACGAAATGTGTGCCGTTCTTCCAAGGGCCCTCGCTGGTCCAGGAGCCCGCCGTGTACACGGACGGATCGAAGCCGTAGTCGCCCGGCGGCACGTCCCGCGCGCATGCCGTGTCCGACTCGGTCCGCGCCTCGGACAGCGTGACGTCGGGGGCCAATCGGGTGAACCCGAGCACCTGCTCGTCGTAGGAGCCCTCGCAGGAGACCAGCCGGGCGTCCCGGTTGGAGCGCACGTCCAGGCAGTCCCGCCGCTCCATGGTCGCCGTGTCCGCGAACCCCGAGCCCGTCCCGCGACGGCTGCCGATCGGCCCGTACAGCGGCCCGCTCCCGCCGAGCACCAGACAGGCGGTACGCCGTCCCGCGGCCTCGAACCCCCCGTCGGTCGGTACGACGGCCTGGCTGCGGACGTCCGCGAGCCGGCCCCGGATCTCCCGCGTCCGCTCCTCGCACTCCGCCGCCCCCGTGCGCCGCGCCTGGTCCGCGGAGGCGGCCGGGGCGAACGCCGTCACCTGGCCGTCCGGGGCGGTGCCGCAGGTGGGGTCCAGCCGCAGCCGGGGCGTCCCCCGGAACCGCTCCGAGCCCGGCCAGTCGGCGATCACGCAGTCGCCGTCCCGCAGGGGGCGTGTGAGCCCGACCGTCCCGCCGTACGGCTGCCGCGCGGCCTGGGGCCCGCCCACGCCGTCCGGCGACCGGTCGGCCATGGCGTACCACACACCGCCCAGGGCCAGCAGCAGCCCGAGACCGCAGGCGAGGACGGCCCGCAGGGCGTGCGAGCGCTCCCGCCGACGGCTGCCGCCCCGGGGCGGCAGCGCCTCGGTGTGCGGCCGGTGTCCGTCCAGGGGCGGCGACACAGGCGGCGGCGCCTGCACCGCCGCCCAGGGCGGCTGGGAACCGAGGTCGGTCTGCGTCCGGACGTACGGCTCGGCCTGCGGGGTCATGATCCGCGACAGCGCGGTCTCCGCCTCCGCGGCCGACAACCGCTGCCCCGGGTCCTTGGCGAGCAGCGCCCGCAGTACGGGACCCAGCGCACCGGCGCGCACGGCGGGCCGCGGCTCCTCCATGACCACCGCGGTCACCTCGGCGAGATGGGACTCCCGCTCGAAGGGACCCATGCCCTCCACCGCGTGGTACAGCGTGCAGCCCAGGGAGAACAGGTCGGCGGCCGGAGTGGGCGTGCCGCCAGTGGCCCGCTCCGGCGCCAGATAGCCCGCCGTGCCCACCAGCACCGACGCCAGCGTGTACCGGGGCTCGCCGGCGTCCGGCTGCACGGAGATGCCGTAGTCGGTGAGCAGGACACGGCCGTACGGCGATCCCGCGCGGTCCGGCGCCAGCAGGATGTTCGCCGGCTTCACGTCCCGGTGCAGCACGCCCCGCTGGTGCCCGGCGGTCAGTGCGTCGAGCACGGCGAGTCCGATGCGGGCGCACTCCGCCGGGGCGAGCGGTCCGTGCGAGGCGACCAGGTCGCGCAGGTCCACGGCGTCCGCGACGTACTCCATGACGATCCACGGCAGCCCCTCGTGCTCCAGCACATCGTGCACCGTCACCACGTGCGGGTGGCCGCGCAGCCCCGCCGCGTGCCGGGCCTCCGCGCGGGCCCGCGCCACCCGGGCCTCCCGCTCGTGGTCCGCCTCCACCGGGTCACGGAACACGATCTCCTTGAGCGCGACCTCACAGACGAGTCTCTGGTCGTGGGCGAGCCACACATGGCCCATGCCGCCGCTGCCGAGCGGGTTCAGCAGCAGATACCGGCCGGCTATGAGCCGGCCCACTCCCGACGTCGGTGATCCTGAAGGCATCCGGTGACTCCCCGGTTCTGCGGGACGCTAGGTGGCGAGGGTGGTGCTCGGTCCGTCCGTGGCGGGCTCGCTGGTCGCCGGACCGCTCGTGAGGGGCGCACTGGTCGTCGGCGGAGGCGGCGGAGGCGGCGGAGGCGGCGGAGGCGGTGGGGGCGGAGCGGGCGCGCTGCTGGTGACCGGGGCGCTGGTCGGCGGCAAGACGGTCGAGGGCGGTGGGCTAGGGCGGCTGCTCGACCTCTCGGGCGACGCCGAGCCGGGAGCCGTACTCGACGAAGGCGGTGACGGAGACACCGCGGGCCTGCCGCTCGACGAGGACGGAGCCGACGGTCCCGTCGGTCCCGACGACGGTGGCGTACTCGTGGGCGGTGTCCTGGGCCCGGAAGGCGGCGGTGGGGGAGTGGTCGGGGGCCCGCTCGTCACGCCGGAGGCACCCGTGCCACCCCCGGCCACGGTCAGCATCACGTACCGCCCGAACGGCAGCTCGGTTCCCGCGGGCGGATCGGTCGCCGTGACCTTCGCGTCCCCGGACGGCGCCCTCTGTCCGGCGTACCCGGCCGCCAGACCGGCGTCGATCAGTTCCCGGGCGGCCTGGGCGAAGCTCCGCCCGGCGAGGTCCGGCACCGTGCGCCGCTGCTTCGCGTCGAAGGGGGTGTCCTTCTCGCCGGTGGTGCCGACCGGGCGGTCGATGCCTCGGGCGGGTTCCTGGACATCGACGAGAGCGACCCGTTCCAGTTTCCGCGGCGCGGGTTTCACGGCCACCACGGACTCACGTTCGTATCCCGCCCACTTCTTGTTGCCGTCCTCGAACCGGACGGAAATCCGGCCGGTGTCCCCCTCGAAGGGCCGCAGTGGATTTCCGCACGAGCACTTCACAGCCGGAAGCCCTTGTTCATCGACGAGAATCGCGATTCCCGCCTGGAGCAAGGAGTTGTACGGGACGGCCTTTTCCTTTTTGTAGTCGTGGTTCTTGACGAGAGTGTCGTGACGCAACAGGACCGGTGTGAGCCGATCGAGATATTCCGGTATCTCTTCCGTGCCGATGTGCAGCACCCCGGCCCACGCCTGTGCCTTCGCGTGATTCCTGGTGTCGGTGAGGAATCGTTCGAGTCGGGTGACGTCACAGACGGTCGGCTTCTTGCTGCCGCCGTACAGGCCGGGCGTGTCCCCCTGCTGGAGACTTCCTCGCACGGGCTGCGCCCGCACGGCGACGGCGTCCTCGCCCAGTCCGCTGTTCTCCTCGAAGAACGGTGCGAGCGAGGGCACGCCGACGGCGACCGCCTTGACCACCGTCAGTGGATTTCCCCTCTCACAACCGCTCAGCAGCAGTGAGAAAACCGCCAGAACAGCGATCCTGTGCATAAACGCGCGAAGTGTCATGACCGCTCCCCCCGGCGGCGGTTCCCCCAACGCGCTTCATGCTACTGAATGCTCCGGAAAGGCGAAGCCTTTAACGTTCGTGGGTGCTCAATGAGGCCAAATATGCGTTGTACGCCTCGAGTTCCTTGTCGCCGTCCCGGTCCGCGGCCCGGTCGGTGCGTTTGGCCTGCCGCTGTTCGGAGCCGTACCACTGGAACAGCAGTGCGATCAGAACCAGGACGGAGGGAATCTCACTGAACGCCCAGGCGATACCGCCGGCGTAGTTCTGGTCGGAGAGCGCGTCGATGCCGAGCGAGGCGGGCGGGTTCTTGAACGTCTCCACCATGGGCTCGGACGCCATCATCAGCGCGATGCCGAAGAACGCGTGGAACGGCATCCCGGCGAACAGCTCCAGCATCCGCATCAGATAGCCGGGCCGGTGCGGCCCCGGGTCGACGCCGATGATCGGCCAGAAGAAGACGACACCGACGGCGAGGAAGTGGACCATCATCGCGACGTGCCCGGTCTTCGACCCCATCAGGGAGTCGAAGATCGGCGTGAAATAGAGGGCGTACAGGCTCGCGATGAACAGCGGAATGGTGAACGCGGGATGCGTGACGATCCGCATGTACCGGCTGTGCAGCAGCGCCAGCAGCAGCTCGCGGGGCCCCTTGCGTCCCTTGCCGGCGACGGGCAGCGCCCGGAGGGCCAGGGTGACCGGGGCGCCGAGCAGGATGAGGATCGGCGACAGCATGCTGATCACCATGTGCTGCACCATGTGCACGCTAAACATGACCATGCCGTAGTCGTTCAGCTTCGTGCACATCATCAGCCCGATGGACAGCACGCCGAGCACATAGGACACGGTCCGCCCCACGGACCACGAGTCCCCCCGCCGCCGCAGTCGCACGACTCCCCAGGCGTACAGGCCGAGCGCGAGGAGGCAGGCGACGAGGAAGAAGGGGTCGGCCGACCACTGAAGCCCTCGTCCCAGCGTGAACGGCGGCAGATCGTGCGTCATGCCGTGCCCGCTGTGGTCCATCGCGGCGGCTCCTGATTCGTGGGGGTTGTACGAGTCTGTCCGCCACACAGACTAGAACCGCCCCCGGCTGATCTTTCAGCCGGGGGCCACGGTCGCGGGAACTAGAGCACGCACTCGGCTTCCGCGTACCGGTCCTCCGGAACCGTCTTCAGCGTCTCCACGGCCTCCGCCAGCGGCACCATCACGATGTCGGTCCCGCGAAGAGCCGTCATGTGACCGAACTCGCCCCGGTGCACGGCCTCCACCGCGTGCCAGCCGAACCGGGTGGCGAGCACCCGGTCGTACGCGGTGGGCGTACCGCCGCGCTGCACATGCCCGAGGATGACCGGCCGGGCTTCCTTCCCCAGCCGCTCCTCCAGCTCGATCGACAGCTGGCGGGCGATCCCGGCGAAGCGCTCGTGCCCGTAGATGTCCTTGGCGCCCTCGTCGAAGGCCATGGAACCGGGCGCCGGCTTGGCGCCTTCCGCCGCTACGACGATGGCGAACCGCTTCCCGGCCTCGAACCGCTCGCCGACCCGCCGGGTCAGCTCCTCGATGTCGAAGGGACGCTCCGGTACGACGATGGCGTGCGCGCCGGCCGCCATCCCGGAGTGCAGCGCTATCCACCCGGTGTGTCGCCCCATGACCTCGACGACGAGCACCCGCTGATGGGACTCGGCGGTGGTCTTGAGCCGGTCGAGCGCCTCGGTGGCGACCCCGACGGCCGTGTCGAACCCGAAGGTGACGTCCGTGACCGCGATGTCGTTGTCGATCGTCTTCGGCACGCCCACGATCGGCAGACCGGCGTCCGACATCAGCCGGGCCGCCTTGAGTGTGCCCTCGCCGCCGATGGGGATGATCGCGTCGAGCCCGAGCTCCTCGACATGTCCCCTGGCCCGCTCCACGCCGTCCCGCAGATGCGAGGGCTGGACCCGGGAGGAACCGAGGATCGTGCCGCCGCGGGCCAGGATGCCGCCCACCGCGTCGAGGTCGAGCTTGAGGTAGTCGCACTCCAGGAGGCCCTTCCAGCCGTCCCGGAAACCGATGACCTCGTCGCCGTGGTCGGCGACGGCACGGTGCACGACGGACCGGATGACGGCGTTCAGGCCGGGACAGTCGCCGCCGGAGGTGAGGACACCAATGCGCATAGCCGCAAGAACCTTCTCAGCGAGTGAACGGGGCACGGGTCCGGACCACGCTGTCCGGCTCGAACCCCGCCACCCTAGCGGCAGGAGGGGGCGGGGCCGAAGCACGCGTCCGCCAGCTGGACGACCCCGCTCACCTGTGCGGAGACCTCGTCAGACGGGCTGGTGACACCCGCCTGGAACCGAGGTGAACTCTGTGCTCAGGCGGGCTGCTGAGCGGCCGTGATGCGTTCGTTGCGCAGGGCCTCGTACCAGCGGTCGTCGGTCGGCGGCAGCGCGTTCACGTCGAGCGCCAGCTTCAGCAGCAGGTCGGCGATCAGCGGGTTGCGCGCGAGCACGGGCCCGTGCATGTACGTGCCGAAAACCGTGTCGTTGTACGCCCCCTCCGTACCGTCCCCGGTGCCATTGCCCTTGCCCAGCTTGACGTTGGCGAACGGGCGGGCGGTGGGGCCGAGGTGGGTGACGCCCTGGTGGTTCTCGAAGCCGGTCAGCGGGGGCAGGCCGAGGCGCGGGTCGATGTCGGCGAGCACGTCACCGACACACCGCTCGCCCTCACCGCGCACGGAGACCACGTCGAGCAGGCCGAGGCCGGGCTCGCGCTGGCCGAGGTCGTTGATGAACTCGTGGCCGAGGATCTGGTAGCCGGCGCACACCGAGAAGACGATCGCGCCGTTGCCGACGGCCCGGTGCAGACCGCCGTCCCGGCGCAGCCGCTCGGCCGCCAGCCGCTGGGGCCGGTCCTCGCCGCCGCCGATCAGGTAGATGTCACCGGAGGTCGGGATCGGCTGGTCGCTGCGCACGTCCAGGCGGGCCACGTCGAGGCCGCGCTGGCGGGCCCGGCGCTCGATGACGAGGGCGTTGCCCTGGTCGCCGTAGGTGCTGAGCAGGTCGGGGTAGATCCAGACGATCCGCAGTTGGTTGTCGCTCACAAAAGTCCCCTGTGTCTCAGTTGCCGACGCGGCGGCGCAGGTCCTGGAAGGCGGTGTAGTTGGCGATGACCTCGATGCGGCCCGGCGGGCTCATCTGCACGGCCTGGTCGAGGTTGTCGCAGACCTGGAAGTTCTGGTTCGCGACCTCCAGACGGACCGCGAGGTCCAGCTTGCGGTCGCCGATCACGCAGATCGGGTGGCCGGTGAGGCGCGTGTAGTCGACGTCCCACAGCCAGGAGGTGTCGGTGCCGTCGGCGCCGCGGGCGTTGACGGAGAGGATCACGGGGGTCGGCGGCGGGTCGATCAGGCTGAACGTCTCGAGCCAGCCGGCCGGGTTCTTCGCGAGCAGCAGGCGCAGGTCGCGCTGCTGGAACTGGACCACGTCGTAGCGGCCGGCCACGGCCTGCACCTGGTACATGCGTTCCAGGGCGACCTGCGGCGGTACACCGAAGACGGCGGCCACAGCGGCGGAGGACGCGGCGTTGGCCTTGTTGGCGCGGCCGGGCAGCTGGAGGTGGATCGGCCAGGCGGAGCCGTGCGGGTCGAGCACATGGTCGCCGGAGAGCGCCCAACTGGGCGTGGGCCGCCGGAACCCGCACTCGCCGCAGAACCAGTCGTCGCCCGGCCGCTGCATCACGCCGCCGCAGGACGGGCAGGACCAGGCGTCGTCCTTCCACATCTGTCCGGCGGCGACCCAGATGACGTTGGGGGAGGAGGAGGCGGCCCACACGACGAGCGGGTCGTCGGCGTTGGCGACGACCACGGCCTTCGAACCCGCCAGCCCCTCGCGCCAGTTCTCCGCGAGCATGCGGGTCTCGGCGGCACGGTCCAGCTGGTCGCGGGAGAGGTTCAGCAGCGCGATGCACTTGGGGTCGGTGTCACGGGCCACGCCCGCGAGGTACTTCTCGTCGACCTCGATGACGCCGTACCGGGCCTCCGAGCCGCCGGCGAGCGCCGAGGTGATACCGGCGGGCATGTTGGCGCCGAGGGCGTTGGAGACGACGGGTCCGGCGGCGCCCAGCGCCTCCGCGATCAGCCGGGTCGTGGTGGTCTTGCCGTTGGTCGCCGAGACGAGGACGACGTCCAGGTTCTGGGCGAGCCGGGCAAGGAGGTCGGGGTCGAGTTTGAGGGCCACTCGGCCGCCGATGACCGAACCGCTGCCGCGACCCGCGGCTCGGGATGCCGCCGCGACGGCCTTGCCCGCCGTCACGGCCAGCTTGGCCCGCGGCGAGAGCGGGTCCGAGTTGCCTGTCATCAGATCTCGATCCTCCTTGCGTACGCGCCGCGCCTCAGCCTCCGGCCACGTGGTGTGGACCTCAGCCTATCGAGATCCGTAGGCAGTCCCGAATCGCCGTACCCTTGCGGCCATGCGAAACGGCTCCATTCCGGGCACCCGTGGCCGGGTCCGGCCCCTCTCCCTCCTCGGCAGCCCCGTGCTGCACGAACCCTGCGAGGACGTATCGGACTTCGGCCCGGAACTGGCGACGCTCGTGGAGGACCTGTTCGCGACGATGTACGCGTACGAGGGGGTGGGACTCGCGGCGAACCAAGTGGGCGTCCCTCTGCGCGTGTTCGTGTACGACTGCCCCGACGACGAAGAGGTCCGCCACCTGGGACATGTGGTGAACCCACGGCTGGTGGAGACGGACGGTGTGGTGCTGCGGGGCCCGGAGGGCTGTCTGTCCCTGCCGGGCCTGGAGGCGGGAACAGAGCGGTACGACCATGCGGTGGTGGAGGGTTTCACGGTGACCGGAGAGCCCGTGACGATCCACGGCACGGGCTTCTTCGCGAGGTGCCTGCAGCACGAGATCGACCACCTGGAGGGGAAGGTCTACGCAGACCACCTGACGGGGTGGCGCAAGCGAAAACTCATGCGCCAAGCGGCCCGGACTTCTTGGCACAGGGCAAGTGATCCCACCTAGGGGCGCGGGGAACTGAGCGACCAGCCCCCACCGGCCGGCAGCCCAGAGCACACCGTCAGAACCCCGGGCCCCCCACCCTGTCCCCCACCGCCGCGAGCCGCCCCCACAGCAGGTCAGCCATGTTCCGCACCAACTCGGCGCGGGAACACGGCCGTTCCCCGAGCCACCAGTCGCCCGCCGCGTACATCATCCCGACGATCCCGTGCCCCCACACCCGGGAGAGCAGCTGACTCATCGGGCCGAGATCCAGCCGGTCCTCGATGACCTGCCCCAACTCTTCACCCATTCTGCGCAGCAGGGGCGCGGAATGCTGGCCGACGTCGAACCCCTGGTCCCCGGCCTGGCCCCCGTCGGAGGGGTGCATCAGGAACCGGTAGACCTGCGGCCGGGCCTCGATCGCGGCCAGGTACGTGTCCAGGGTCGCCTCGACCCGCTCGCGCCGGTCCGCGGGAGCGTCCAGCGCCGCCCGCAGCGAGTCCAGCAGGGCGTCGGTGTGCCGCTTGGCGAGCGCGGCGTAAAGTCCCCCCTTGTCACCGAAGTGCCGATACAGAATCGGCTTGGTGATGCCGGCCTCCGCGGCGATGGCGTTCATGGAGGCCTGCGGGCCGTCGCGCAGCACCACTCTGTCCGCGGCCTCCAGCAGCTCGCGCCGACGGCGGTCGGCGGACCGCTGCTGATCGGTCCGCTGTGTGGTGTCCATGAGCTCTCCCCACCCGTGCTGAATCGGTAACGCCTGCGCAAACTAACACCCGACCGATGATGGACATCGAACAGGCTGCTGACTGGTCTGTGGGAGTTGACTTTTCCTACCCGTGGGTAACAGACTCGAGTTACCGCAAGTAACATGCACGTGCGTCGCCGCTGGAGGGGACATGGCCGAGTTCACCATGGAGCTCAACGACGAACAGAAGGAGGTCCGGGACTGGCTGCACGGCTTCGCCGCCGACGTCATCCGCCCCGCGGCCGCCGAATGGGACGAGCGTGAGGAGACTCCCTGGCCGGTCATCCAGGAGGCCGCGAAGGTCGGCATCTACTCCCTCGACTTCTACGCCCAGCAGTACTTCGACCCCACCGGGCTCGGTATCCCGATGGCGATGGAGGAGCTGTTCTGGGGCGACGCGGGCATCGCCCTGTCGATCGTAGGCACCGGACTCGCCGCTGTCGGCGTTCTCGCCAACGGAACCGAGGAACAGATCGGCACCTGGATCCCCCAGATGTACGGCGACGCGAACGACGTCAAGGTCGCCGCGTTCTGCTCGTCCGAGCCGGACGCCGGTTCCGACGTGGCCTCCATGCGCACGCGTGCCGTGTACGACGAGGCCAAGGACGAGTGGGTGCTCAACGGCACGAAGACCTGGGCGACCAACGGCGGCATCGCCAACGTCCATGTCGTCGTCGCGGTCGTCGACGCGGAGCTCGGCTCCAAGGGCCACGCCTCCTTCATCGTGCCGCCGAACACGCCGGGGCTGTCCCAGGGCCAGAAGTTCAAGAAGCACGGCATCCGCGCCTCGCACACGGCCGAGGTCGTGCTGGAGAACGTCCGGGTGCCCGGCTCCTGCCTCCTGGGCGGCAAGGAGAAGCTCGACCAGCGCCTCGCCCGGGCCCGTGAGCGGGCGAAGACCGGCGGGGAGCGGGTGAAGAACGCGGCGATGGCCACGTTCGAGGCCTCGCGGCCCGCCGTGGGCGCCATGGCCGTGGGCACCGCCCGCGCCGCGTACGAGGTCGCCCTCGACTACGCCAAGACGCGTGAGCAGTTCGGCCGGCCGATCATCGACAACCAGGGCGTGGCCTTCCAGCTCGCCGACATGCGCACCTCCATCGACGCGGCCCGCCTCCTCGTCTGGCGTGCCTCCTGGATGGCGATCAACGGCAAGCAGTTCACCGCCGCCGAGGGCTCGATGTCGAAGCTCTTCGCCAGTGAGACGGCGAAGACGGTCACGGCGCAGGCCGTACAGATCCTGGGCGGCAACGGCTACACGCGCGAGTACCCGGTGGAGCGCATGCACCGCGACGCCGCGATCTACACCATTTTCGAGGGCACGAGCGAGATCCAGCGCCTGGTCATCGCCCGGACCCTGTCCGGCATGTCCATCCGCTGACGTCCGTCACCACGTCACCGGGAGCGCCTCGGGGCCGCGGATCGACGTGCCCTTCTTGAAGGGCACGTGCTCCGGCGGCACCGCCGGCCTCAGGCCCGGCACCCGGTCGAGCAGCGCCTCGACCAGCAGCCCGGTCACCAGCCGGGCCAGGGTCCCGCCCGGGCAGCGGTGCGGACCGGAGCCGAACGTCATGTGCGGGTTGGGGCTGCGGGAGAAGTCGATCGTCTCCGGGTAGGGGAAGACGTCCGGGTCCCGGTTCGCGGACAGATACGACACGTAGATCGCGTCGCCCGCCCTGATCCGTACCCCTCGGATGCCCACGTCCTCCAGGGCGATCCGTGCCAGCCCGACCGTGTTGCGGTGCGGTATGTAGCGCAGTAGCTCCTCGACGGCCCGCGGGCGGATCTCCGGCTCGGCGCGCAGGCGTTCGGCCAGGGCGGGCCGGGCCAGCAGCAGGTGGAACAGCTGGCCGCTGTTGTCCGTCACCGCCGCGCCGCCGAGCTGGAGCAGCACCGCGAACCCCGCGGCCTCCTCAAGCGTCACCTCGCCGCGGCCCACGGCGGCCCCGAGGAGGCAGGCCACGTCCTGACCGGTGCCGCCCTCCCGGAGACCGATGAGGTCGGCGAAGTAGGCGCCCATCTCCTCCCTGGCCCGCTCACCGGCCTGGGCGCCGTGCCAGGAGGACAGGATCAGCCGGGTCCAGGCGTGCATGCGGTGCCGGTCGGCGGCCGGGACGCCCATCAGCTCGCAGAGCACCGCGGCGGGGAAGGGGCTGAGCACCGCCGCGGTCAGGTCGGCGGGCGGGCCGTCCTGGAGCAGCTCGTCGACCAGTTCGTCGAGCATCCTGCGGGACGTGTCCCGGACCCGCTCCACACCCTCGGCGCTGAAGGCTGCGGCCACGGAGCGGCGCAGCCGGGTGTGGTGGGGCGGGTCGAGGAAGGTGACCGCTCCGCGCCCTGGGGTGCCATGCCGGTCGAGCCGGGTGACCGGCTGGTCCGTGACGGCCTGGCGGCTGAAGCGCGGGTCCTCGGTCACCGTCCGTACGTCGTCGTACCGGGTGACCAGCCAGGCCCAGCCCTCGCCGTGCGGCAGCCGGATCCGGGTGACCGGCCCCTCGCGCATCAGCTCGGTCAGCACCGGGTCGAAGTCGACGCCCTTCAGGTCGAGCGCCGGCCAGTGCCGGATCGGGGGCAGGATCTCGGTGATCGTCTCTTCGCTCATCGCACGCCGTCCCGTCCCGGAACCGAAGACTGGTCCCGTCCACGATCACCTGACGGGCGGCCGACTTCGCGCCGGGTTGCGCCGAACGCGGGATGCCGAGGGACGCGCCGGTACCTCCTACGGCGCCCCGCCGCTGCTGTGCGCGATGCACGCGACGTCGATCCGGTCGGCGAGCTTCGCGAGCTCGATCGTCAGTGCGGCGACCGTATCCTCGTCCAGCCCGTCGGCGCCGGCCTCGACCAGGTGCAGCCACCGCCCGCCGAGACTGCGGAGCAGCTTGCTCACATCGGCCGCAGCCACCTGCAGGGTCCCGCGGTCGTCGACGATCAGAGGCAGAGTCACTTCGCGGTTCACACCCGGGATGTTAGCCGCGCAAGTGTCACGCTCCGTGCCAAACCGTCGTGATGTTGCAGAACTCCCTGATTCCGTGCCCGGACAGCTCACGCCCGTACCCGGACCGCTTCACCCCGCCGAACGGGAACGCCGGATGCGAGGCGGTCATCCCGTTCACGAACACCCCGCCGGCCTCCAGGTCCCGTACGAACCGGTCGACCTCGGCCTCGTCCCGGGTCCACACGTTGGAACTCAGCCCGAACGCCGAGTCGTTGGCGATCAGCACCGCCTCGTCGAGGTCGGCCGCCCGGTACAGCGTGGCCACCGGACCGAAGGTCTCCTCGCGGTGGATGCGCATCTCGCGGCTCACGTCGGCGACGACGGTCGGCGGGTAGTACCAGCCGGGTCCGTCGGGCCGCTGCCCGCCGCACAGCACGCTCGCCCCGCTGCGCCTGGCGTCGTCGACCAGTTCCTCCAGGTCGGTCCGTCCCTGCTCGCTCGACAGGGGTCCGACCTCGGTGTCCTCCTCCAGCGGGTCGCCGACCTTGAGGGCCCTCATGCCCGCGACGAACCGCTCGGCGAAACGGTCGTAGACGTCCGTGTGCACGATGAACCGCTTGGCGGCGATGCAGGACTGCCCGTTGTTCTGCACCCGCGCCGTCACCGCGACCTCGGCGGCCCGGTCGACGTCCGCGGACGGCATGACGATGTACGGGTCGCTGCCGCCGAGCTCCAGCACGGTCTTCTTCACCATGTCCCCTGCGGTGGAGGCGACCGCCCGGCCCGCGGGCTCACTGCCCGTGAGCGTGGCCGCCTTGACGCGGTCGTCGCGCAGGATCTCGTCGATCGCGCCGGACCCGACGAGCAGGGTCTGGAAGCAGCCCTCCGGGAACCCCGCCTGATGGAAGAGGTCCTCCAGGAACAGGGCGGTCTGCGGCACGTTCGAGGCGTGCTTGAGCAGACCGACATTCCCCGCCATCAGCGCGGGCGCGGCGAAGCGGATCACCTGCCACAGCGGGAAGTTCCACGGCATCACCGCGAGCACGGGCCCCAGCGGCCGGTAGCGGACCAGGGCGCGGGAGGCGCCGGAGTCCTTGACGTCGTGCGCGGCGGGCTCCTCGTCGGCCAGCAGTGACTCCGCGTGCTCGGCGTACCAGCGCATCGCCTTGGCGCACTTGGCGGCCTCCGCGCGGGCCTGCTTGACCGGCTTGCCCATCTCGGTGGTCATGACCCGGGCGATGTCCTGCTGGGCGTCGTCGAGGAGCTCGGCGGCCCGGTTCAGGAGACCGGCACGCTCGGCGAAGGACGTCGTGCGGTAGGTGCGGAACGTCGCCTGGGCGAGCTGGAGCCTGCGTTCGATCTCCTCCTCGCCCATGGCCTCGTACGTCTTGAGCGTCTCGCCGTTCGCCGGGTTCACCGTCGCGATGGGCATGACCGACCTCCTGAAGAGCTGACTGTGCTTCGACCTTCCCGCGCGGCGGGGGCGACCGCAACGCGTGGACGTCAGCCCGAGTGCTCAGCCAGCCGGTCGAGAAACGCGGCCTGCGCCTTGACGATCACGGTCCGGGCCCGGTCCAGGCCGAACCACTCGACGCGGTCCAGCTCGGGGAACTCCTGGGTCCGCCCGGACTTCGGCGGCCACTCCATGCTGAACACCCCCGGCACCACGGTCGCCGGATCGAGGTCGGCCTCGATCGCCCAGGCCGTGACGACCTTGCCGTTCGTCTGCCGGACCTCACCGAGCGGTACGGCCTTCCCGTCCGGCGGCGGCAGCCCCAGCTCCTCCTGGAACTCCCGGCGGGCCGCGTCCCAGGCCGACTCCGACTCGGGCCCGTACTCGCCCTTCGGCACGCTCCACGCCCCGGAGTCCCGGCGCGCGAAGAACGGGCCGCCCATATGGCCCAGCAACACCTCAAGGCCGTCGGACGTGTGCCGGAACAACAGCAGCCCGGCGCTGGTCTTCACGGCTTCACCTCCGGGTGTGCGGCCAGCAACGTCTCCACCGTGTCTGCCTCCTCCGGCCGCTTGTCCTCCCGGTAGCGGACCACACGGGCGAACCGGAGGGTGACCCCGGCCGGGTAGCGGGTCGACCTCTGGAGGCCGTCGTAGGCGATCTCGACGACGAGTTCGGGCCGTACGGTCACCACGAAACCGCTGCTGTCCACCGCCAACTCCTGGAGCCGCTCGGTCTGCCAGGTGAGCATCGCGTCGGTCATGCCCTTGAAGGTCTTGCCGAGCATCGCGAAGCCGCCGTCGGCCGTGCGGGCGCCGAGGTGCAGGTTGGAGAGCTTGCCGGTACGCCGGCCGTGGCCCCACTCAGCGGCCAGCACCACCAGGTCCAGGGTGTGCACGGGCTTGACCTTCAGCCAGGACGCACCCCGCCGGCCCGCGCTGTACGGGGCGTCGAGGGACTTCACGACGACGCCCTCGTGGCCGCGCTCCAGGGTCTCGGCGAGGAACTCCTCGGCCGTCCCCAGATCCTGCGGCCCGGACACCAGCGTGCGCCGCACCCGCATCGGCTCGGGCACCAACCGGGCCAGCTCCGCGTGCCGTTCGGCGAACGGCAGGTCGAGCAGGTCGCGGTCGTCGACGGACAGGGCGTCGAAGAAGACGGGGGAGACGGGCACCGCCTCGGCGGCCGTCGTCACGTCCACCCGGGAGCCGACCCGGCCCGCGGTCTCCTGGAAGGACCGCGGGCGCCCTGCCTCGTCGAAGGCGATCACCTCGCCGTCCAGGATGAACCGCTCACCCCGCAACTCCAGTGCGGCGGCGGTCAGTTCGGGCAGCCGGTCGGTGATGTCGTCGAGAGTGCGGGTGTACAGCCGTACGGCGTCGCCGTCCCGGTGGACCTGCACCCGGATGCCGTCCAGCTTCTCCTCGACCGCGCAGGTGCCGAGCTTGTCGACCGCCTCGGCCACCGAGGAGGCGCTGTGCGCCAGCATCGGCAGGACCGGGCGGCCGACGGTGAGGCGGAACCGGTCCAGGGCGGGCGGGCCGTCGGTGAGCAGGGCCTCGGCCACCGTCTGGAGCGAGCCCGCGAGCATCACGGCACGGCGTACGTCGGCGGGAGGTGCCTGCGTCGCCTGGGCGAGCCCCTCGACCGCCACCGCGTCCAGCGCCCCCTGCCGCACCTCGCCGGTGATCAGCCCGAACAGGAACCGTTGCTCGTCCTCGGTGGCCGCGCCCATCAACTCACCCACCAGCCGGGCGCGTTCGGCCTGCGAGCCCGCGCCCGCGACCTTGCCGAGGTCGCTCAGCAGGGCGTCCACCGCGTGCACGGTCAGGGTCGGCCCGGCGGCCGGGGCGACCGGGCGGCTCAGCACCTTCCAGCCGACACCGAGCCGGCCCTGCGGGAGCCGGCCCGCAAGATACGGGATGACGATCGGGACGTCGTCCGCCTCGGCCTCCCGGAACAGCTCGGCGAGGAGCGCGATCTTCCGGGACCGGGCCGAGGTGGCGGCGACCTCCTGGGACACGTGTGCCAGCCGGGCAAGCAGCATGCATCCAGGGTGCACCGCAGGGGCCGGGTCTACACCCCGGCGGCCGCGTCGAGGTCGCTCATCAGCAACTCCCCGTTGAGGGTGGCGGCCGCCCGGTACCCGGCGCTCGCCGCGTTGATCACCTGTTCCCCGAAGCCGGCCGCGTTGCCCACCGCGTACACGCCGGGCACGGTCGTCCGCCAGTTCCCGTCGACCACGGGATAGTTGCCGAAGGGCGTCTCCTGGAACCCGGCTCCGAGCCGCTCCAGCAGGTCGTTCCGCGGGACGGCCCGAGGGGCGGTGAAGACGACCTCGCGCGCGTGCGTCGTGCCGTCCTCCAGCCGTACGGCGGTGAGCCGGTCGTCCGTCACGACCAGCTCGGCGACCTCGCCCGGCACCACCCGGACGCCGGCCGCGGCCAGCCTGCGCAGGTCGTCGTCCGAGAGCTCGGACTCGGCGACCGTGTGCAGGAACAGGGTCACGTCCTTCGACCACTGGGAGACCATCAGCGCCTGGTGCACGCTGAGCGGGCTCGTGGCGAGCACGCCGAAGGCCTGGTCGCGGACCTCCCAGCCGTGGCAGTACGGGCAGTGCAGGACGTCCTTGCCGAAGCGCTCGGCGACGCCGGGCAGGCCCGGGAGCTCGTCCCTGAGGCCGGTCGCGACGACCAGTCGACGGGCCCGGACCACACGTCCGCCCGCCAGGGTCACGGCGAAGCCCGGGGCGATGTCGGTCACCCGGTCCCGGACCAGCTCGACGCCGTACTCCTTGATCTCCTCACGGCCGATGGCCAGGAACTCGGCGGGCGGCATGCCGTCCCGGGTGAGGAAGCCCTGAAGGTGGGCGGCGGGCGCGTTGCGTGGTTCGCCCGCGTCGACGACCAGGGTGCGACGCCGGGCCCGGCCCAGGACCAGGGCCGCGGACAGGCCTGCCGCGCCGCCACCGACAACGATCACTTCGTATGTCTCGCCGTAAGTCTCGCCGTGTGTCTCCGTCATGCCGCCACGGTCGCTCCGCGGACGCGGGATTGACAAACAACTTTGCCGATTCTGCAATACGGGTATGAGTACCGACGACGTTCTCGCCGAAGTGGGACCCAGGCTCAGGCGGCTGCGCAAGGACCGGGAGGTGACCCTCGCGGCCCTCTCGGAGACGACCGGCATCTCCGTGAGCACGCTCTCCCGGCTGGAGTCCGGTCTGCGCAAGCCCAGCCTGGAGCTGCTGCTGCCGATCGCGCAGGCCCACCAGGTGCCGCTGGACGAACTGGTCGGCGCCCCGCCGGTCGGCGACCCCCGGGTGCGGTCCGCGCCGCTCGAACGGCACGGACGCACCTTCTGGCCGCTCACCCGGCAGCCCGGCGGCCTCCAGGCCTTCAAGGTGCTGGTGCCGCGCCGCGAGGAGGAGCCGGAGCTGCGCACCCACGAGGGCTACGAGTGGCTGTACGTGCTGGCGGGGCGGCTGCGGGTGGTGCTGGGCGACCATGACGTGGTGATGTCGGCGGGTGAGGCGGCGGAGTTCGACACCCGGGTGCCGCACTGGTTCGGGTCGACGGGGGAGGGGCCTGCGGAGTTCCTCAGTCTCTTCGGGCCGCAGGGCGAGCGGATGCACGTACGGGCCCGCCCCCGGAAGGCGTGAAGAACTGAGACAACTCGACGACAGCCCAGGTAAGTTCACCGGGTGGACGAAATATCGCCCTGGGCGCACTCCGCTGCACGGCAGGCTGTTCGGTGACGAGCAGTGACCTGACCTCTTCCCCTGTCGTCGAGGCCCCCGCTCAGACAGCGCCCCGGGACTGGCAGGCGCGGCTTCGCCGGTTCGGGTACACGGCCCACCCGGCGACCGAGCTGCGCGAGCGTCTCGTTCCGCGTTTCCCGAAGGCGTCGGTGTGGGACTGGCTGGGCCCGTTGCTCGTCGCCGCCCTGGCCGGGGTGATCCGCTTCTGGCACCTGGGCCGGCCGCGGGCCGTGGTCTTCGACGAGACCTACTACGCCAAGGACGCCTGGTCCCTGCTGCGGCTCGGTTACGAGGGCACGTGGCCGGACCGCAAGATCGCCGACCCGCAGATCCTCGCCGACCCCCAGGTCGTCTCGCTCTCCGACACGGGGACGTTCGTCGCGCACCCGCCCATGGGCAAGTGGGTGATCGCCCTAGGGGAGTGGATGTTCGGCCTCACCCCGTTCGGCTGGCGCTTCATGACGGCGGCCCTGGGCACCCTGTCGGTGCTCATGCTGTGCCGCATCGGGCGCCGGCTGTTCCGTTCGACCCTGCTGGGCTGCCTGGCGGGCGCGCTCCTCGCGATGGACGGCCTGCACGTGGTGATGAGCCGTACCGCCCTGCTGGACCTCGTCGTCATGTTCTTCGTCCTGGCGGCCTTCGGTTCCCTGCTGGTCGACCGGGACCGCGCGCGGTCCCGCCTCGCGGCCGCCCTGCCGGTCGGCGAGGACGGCCGCGCGCGCCCGGACGTGCACACCGGCGACCACGCCGGGACCGGATCGCGTCCCTGGCGACTCGCCGCCGGCGTCTTCCTGGGACTGGCGGCCGCCACCAAGTGGAACGGCCTGTACGTACTGGTCTTCTTCGTGGTCCTCACGGTGCTGTGGGACGTCGGCTCCCGCCGCGTGGCCGGTTCCCCCCGCCCCTACCTGGCGGTGCTGAACAGGGATCTCGGCTGGTCCCTCCTGTCCCTGGTCCCGGTCGCCGTGGCGACCTATCTGGCGACCTGGACCGGCTGGTTCCTGTCCGACGACGGGTACGACCGCCACTGGGCCGACGGCCGCGACGGCACCTGGTCGTGGATCCCCGCCCCGCTGCGCAGCCTGTGGCACTACGAGACCAACGTGTACGACTTCAACGTGGGCCTGCACAACCCGCACAAGTACCAGTCCAACCCCTGGAGCTGGCTGGTCCAGGGCCGGCCTGTGCTGTTCGACTACCAGTCGCCGAAACCCGGACAGGACGGCTGCACCACCGCGGTCGACTGCTCCCGGACCGTCCTCGCCCTCGGCACCCCGCTCCTGTGGTGGTCGGCGTGCGGTGCCCTGCTCTATCTGCTCTTCCGCTGGGCGCTGCGCCGTGACTGGCGGGCCGGGGCCGTCCTGTGTGCGGTGGGCGCCGGTTACCTGCCCTGGTTCCTGTACCAGGACCGCACGATCTTCTCTTTCTACGCGGTCGTCTTCGTGCCGTACCTGTGCCTGGCCGTGGCGATGACGGTGGGCGCGCTCCTGGGGCCACCGGGGGCGGACCGCACACGGCGCACACGGGGCGCGGTGGCCGCGGGCACCCTCGTCCTGCTCATCGCCTGGAACTTCATCTACTTCTTCCCGCTCTACACCGGCGCGACGATCCCGTACGCCGACTGGCACTCCAGGATGTGGCTGGACACCTGGATCTGAGGGCGGGGGTTCCCTGATACGTTACGGAGCTTCTGCCGCCCGACGACAAGAGACCGAACCCAGTGACCACCGTCGCTTACCAAGGTGAACCCGGATCGAACTCGGCGACCGCCGCGCACACCCTCTACCCCGGGTGCGCCGAGCAGCCCTGCACGGGTTTCGAGCAGGCGCTGGATGCGGTGACGCTCGGCACCGCCGACGTCGCCGTGATCCCAGTGGACAACTCCGCCGCCGGACGGGTGGCGGACGTGCACCATCTGCTGCCCGAGTCGGGGCTGTTCATCATCGCCGAGCACTTCCTCGGCATCCGTTTCGACCTGATGGGCGTGCCCGGGGGGACACCGGACCAGGTGGAGTGCGTACGCAGCCATGTGCACGCCCTCGGGCAGTGCCGCAAGGTGCTGCGGGAGGGTGGCTGGCGCACCCTGGTCACCGACGACACGGCCGGAGCGGCGCGCGAGGTGGCCGAGCTGGCGGATCCCCGGCACGCGGCGCTCGCCCCGCCCGCCGCGGCCGGGCTGTACGGCCTCGACGTGCTGCGCTCCGGGGTCGAGGACGACCCCGACAACACCACGCGGTTCGTCGTCCTGTCCCGGGAGGCCGGCGTCGCCCCGGACGCCGGGGAGCCGACGATGACGAGCCTGTTCTTCTCCGTGCGCAACATCCCCAGCGCCCTGTTCAAGGCGCTCGGCGGGTTCGCCACCAGCGGGGTCAACCTCACGAAGATCGAGAGCTATCAGATCGGTGCGGGGCTGAACGCGAGCCGCTTCTACGTCGAGATCGAGGGCCACCCCGACGAGCCGCATGTCGCCCTCGCCCTGCACGAACTGCGGTTCTTCTCCACCGAGGTACGCATCCTCGGCGTGTACCCGGCCCATCCGCACCGGCTGGAGCACTGAGCGCCGGCGCGGGGCCGGGGCGGGTTCGAGGCCGTTCGGCGGACTCAGCCCCCGTGCTCGGCCTGGAACATCCAGCTCTGCTTCTCCAGCTCGGCGGTGAGGCCGATCAGCAGGTCCTGGGTCACGGCGTCCGCCGGGCCGGTCTGCTCGATGCGTTCCCGTACCCGTTCGACGACCGCGGAGAAGGCCCGCACCAGGGCGCCGACGGCGTCCACGTCCTTCGTCCAGCCGGGTGAGAACTCCGGGACGCCGCTGGTGGCCGCGACGGTGGCGGCCCGGCCGTCCGGGCTGACCCCCAGGGCCGCGGCGCGTTCGGCCACCGTGTCGGCGTATGCGCGGGCGGTGGTGACCACCTCGTCGAGCTGGAGGTGGATGGAACGGAAGCGCGGCCCGTACAGGTTCCAGTGCGCCTGCTTCGCTACCAGGGACAGGTCGAGCAGGTCGACCAGGGTCGCCTGCAGGGCGGTCCCCGCGATGTCGCGTTCCTTGTCCGGCAGCGGACTGTTGATGACCGTCATGTGCGCGGGTCCTTTCCGGGGATCGTCGGGGGCCGCCCGGTGGGGGACGGGTGCCCGACTCGTCCCTGTCACCCTGTTCAGGCTCACCGGGTCGCGCAACCGCTGCGCGGCCCCTCGGTGTGCAGGCCCACACTTTCCCCGCGGACTGTTCCCTGATCGGCAAGCGACCGCTTAGTATGCGGAGGACCCCGGTCAGACCCCGGCATGACGACGCAGTCCCGTGGAGGCCCCCCATGCAGGCTTGGCAAGTGCACGAGAACGGCGAGCCGAGCGAGGTGATGCGCCTCGCGGAGGTGGCGCGGCCCGTACCTGGCGACGGCCAGGTCCTGCTGAAGGTGCGCGCCGCGAACATCAACTTCCCGGACGTGCTGATGTGCCGCGGTCACTACCAGGTCCGCCCGCCGCTGCCCTTCACGCCCGGCGTGGAGATCTGCGGCGAGACCGAGGACGGCCGGCGCGTGATCGCCAACCCCGCGCTGCCGTACGGCGGTTTCGCCGAGTACGCCGTCGCGGACGCCGCCGCCCTGCTGTCCGCGCCGGACTCGCTGGACGACGCCGAGGCCGCCGCGCTGCACATCGGCTACCAGACGGGCTGGTTCGGACTGCACCGGCGGGCCCGTCTGGAAGCCGGTGAGACGCTGCTCGTCCACGCTGCCGCAGGAGGGGTCGGCAGCGCGGCCGTGCAGCTCGGCAAGGCCGCCGGCGCCACCGTCATCGGTGTCGTCGGCGGCGCCGAGAAGGCCGCCGTGGCCCGCGAGCTGGGCTGTGACGTGGTGGTCGACCGGCGGAGCGAGGACGTCGTCGCCGCCGTGAAGGAGGCCACCGGGGGCCGGGGCGCGGATGTGATCTACGACCCGGTGGGCGGCGAGGCCTACACGCAGTCGACCAAGGTCGTCGCCTTCGAGGGGCGGATCGTGGTCGTCGGCTTCGCAAGCGGCACCATCCCGAGCCCGGGCCTCAACCACGCCCTGGTGAAGAACTACGCGATCCTGGGCCTGCACTGGGGCCTGTACAACACCAAGAACCCGAAGCTCGTCCAGCACTGCCACGAGCAGCTCACCGAACTGGCCGCCCGGGGCGCGATCAAGCCGCTGATCAGCGAGCGGGTGCCGCTGGCCGGGGCCGCGGACGCCGTGCAGCGCCTCGGCGACGGGGTGACCACGGGCCGGATCGCCGTCGTACCCACGGGAGCGCAGGCATGACCGACGCAGCCGAACTCCAGCGCCGCACCGCAGAGTTGCTGGCCGCGCATCCGCCCGCGAGCACGGACCGGCTCGACTTCCTCAAGGCCCGCTTCGACGCGGGGCTCGCCTGGGTGCACTACCCGGAAGGCCTCGGCGGACTGAACGCGCCCCGTTCCCTCCAGGTGGTCGTGGACGCCGAGCTGGAGGCCGCGGGCGCTCCCGACAACGACCCGCGGCGCAACGGCATCGGCCTCGGCATGGCCGCGCCGACGATCCTCAAGTACGGCACCGAGGAGCAGAAGCAGCGCTATCTGCGGCCCCTGTGGGTGGGCGAGGAGGTCTGGTGCCAGCTGTTCAGCGAACCCGGCGCCGGATCCGACCTCGCCGCGCTCGGCACGCGAGCGGTGCGTGAGGATGGGGGCCCCTCCCGCTCGAGCGAAGCCGAGAGCGGGGGAGACTGGGTGGTCAACGGGCAGAAGGTGTGGACGTCCGGCGCCCACAACTCGCGCTGGGCCATCCTCATCGCCCGCACCGACCCGGACGTGCCCAAGCACGCGGGCATCACCTACTTCATCTGCGACATGACCGACCCCGGCGTCGACGTCCGCCCGCTGCGGCAGATCACCGGCGAGGCCGAGTTCAACGAGGTCTTCCTCACCGACGTCCGCATCCCCGACTCCCGCCGCCTCGGCGAGATCGGCGAGGGCTGGCGGGTCGCGCAGACCACGCTGAACAACGAGCGCGTCGCCATCGGCGGCATGCGGCTGCCCCGCGAGGGCGGCATGATCGGCCCGGTCTCGAAGACCTGGCGCGAGCGCCCCGAACTGCGCACCCAGGACCTGCACCAGCGCCTGCTGAAGCTCTGGGTCGACTCCGAGGTCGCCCGCCTCACCGCCGAACGACTGCGCCAGCAGCTCGTCGCCGGACAGCCCGGGCCCGAGGGCGCCGGCATGAAGCTCGCCTTCGCCCGCCTCAACCAGGAGATCAGCGGCCTGGAGGTCGAACTGCGCGGCCAGGAAGGCCTGTTGTACGACGACTGGACCATGCGCCGCCCCGAGCTGGTGGACTTCACCGGCCGCGACGCCGGCTACCGCTACCTGCGCTCCAAGGGCAACAGCATCGAGGGCGGGACCAGCGAGGTCCTGCTGAACATCGTCGCCGAGCGCGTCCTTGGCCTCCCGGCCGAGCCGCGCACCGACAAGGACGTCGCCTGGAAGGACCTGGCCCGATGAGCACACAGCCCGACCTGCTGTACTCGGAGGAGGAAGAGGCGGTGCGGGCCGCCGTACGGGACCTGCTCGCCGACCACTGCGACGCGCCGGGCGTGATCGCCCGCACCGAGTCGGACACCCCGCACGACCTCGCGGCCTGGAAGGCCCTCGCGGACGGCATGGGCCTCGCGGGACTCCTGGTCCCGGAGGACAAGGGCGGTCAGGGCGCCTCGCACCGCGAAGTCGCCGTCGTCCTGGAGGAGTTGGGGCGCGCGGTCGCTCCCGTTCCCTATCTCACCAGTGCGGTCGTCGCCACCGAGGCGCTGCTCGCCTGTGACACCGGCGACCTGCTCGCCGAGCTCGCGTCCGGGCGCCGGATCGGTGCCCTCGCCGTCGCGCTGAACGTCGCCCCGGGCGGCGCCTACCAGGTCGTACGCCATGAAGGCGGCGCCCTGCACGGGGAGTTGACCGCCATCGCGGACGCCCAGGCGGCCGATGTGCTGCTGGTGCCCGCGGACGACGGCGGGCTGTACGCGGTGGACGCCTCCGCCGCGACCGTCACCCCGCAGATCCCCTTCGACCTGACCCGGCCGCTCGCGACCGTCAGCCTCGACGGGATTCCGGGCCGCCTGCTGGGCGACGCCGAGGTCGCCGTGCACCGGGCCCTGCGGGCCGGGGCCGGGCTGCTCGCCTCCGAGCAACTCGGGCTCGCCGAATGGACCTTGACCGAGACCGTGCGCTACCTGAAGGAGCGCAAGCAGTTCAACCGGCCCGTCGGCGGCTTCCAGGCGCTCAAGCACCGGCTCGCCCAGCTGTGGCTGGAGGTCGTCAACCTCCGGGCCGCCGCCCGCAACGCCGCCGACGCGCTCGCGACGGGTGAGGACACCGACGTGGCGGTCGCCGTCGCGCAGGCCTACGCGGCCTCCGTCGCCGTGCACGCCGCCGAGGAGGCGCTCCAACTGCACGCCGGGATCGGCATGACGTGGGAGCACCCGATCCACCTGTACCTCAAGCGGGCCAAGGCCGACTCGATCGCCTACGGCACCGCGGGCGTCCACCGCGCCCGGTTGGCCGAACTCGTCGACCTCCAGGCGCCCTGAGCGTCACCCGGCGAACGACGGTGAAGCCCGCCCCACCTGGGGCGGGCTTTTCCGTGCGGCTGCGCGGAAGGAGTGAACGGGTGGCGGCGGTCCGGCCAACTCCTGGCACGTACAGGTCCATTGACGGCCGAAGGGCCCCATACTCCCTGTGGTTCCGACCCGCCCCACAGGGAGGCAGAACATGGCCCTCATCACCCGTCGCAGAGCCCTCACCACCCTCGGCGCCGCGGCCGCGGCGACCCTTGCCCCGCCCGCCGCCGGTGCGTGGGCCGCCAGCCCCAAGCACCGCCCCCGTCCGCTGTGGCGCGCCCACGCCCACAACGACTACGAACACCCGCGCCCCCTTTTCGACGCTCTCGACCACCGTTTCGGCAGCGTCGAGGCGGACATCTTCCTCGTCGGCGACCAGCTCCTCATCGGCCACACCGTGGACGACCTCGACCCGACGCGCACTCTGGAGTCCCTCTACCTCGACCCGCTGGCCAGGATCGTCAAGGCCAACCACGGGTCCGTGTACCGGGGTTACCGCCGTCCGCTCCAACTGCTCGTCGACATCAAGACCGAGGGCTCCTCGACCTACCTCGAACTCGACCGCCATCTGCGGCGGTACAGGCACCTGTTCACCACGTACGTGCACGGCAAGGTCGTCCCCGGTCCGGTCACCGCCGTGATCTCCGGCGACCGCGCCGCCCGCGTCCCGCTGGAGGCCCAGCGAGTGCGCCGGGCCTTCTACGACGGCCGGCTCGCCGACCTCGGCACCGCGGCGCCCGCCTCCCTCATTCCGCTGATCAGCGACAACTGGACGCTCAACTTCACCTGGCTCGGCGAGGGCGCCTTCCCCGACACCGAGCGGCAGAAGCTGCGGAGCATCGTCCGGCAGGCCCACACGCGCGGGCAGAAGGTGCGGTTCTGGGCCACTCCGGACCTGGCCGGCCCCGCCCGGGACGCGCTGTGGACCGAGCTCCTCGCCGCCGACGTCGACTACTTCAACACCGACGACCTGGCGGGCCTGGAGGCCTTCCTGGACACCCACCGATAGACGCCTGCGAGCGGGCGCGGACACCACTCGTTCGGAGGACACCTCAGCCGCCCGGACGAACCCTCCGCTACGCCACACTTGCGGCCGAACGCCGCGAAACGGACCCGGCGGCGTGGCGGAGGAGGCTGTCCATGGCGATTTCCATCTCGGTACTGGTGCTGCTGCTGATCCTGGCGGTGATCTTCCTGCGCAGCGGCGGACTCAAGTTCTCGCACGCCCTGGTGTGCGCGCTGCTCGGGTTCTATCTGGCCGGTACGAGCCTCGCGCCCACCATTCACAGCGGCGTCACGGCGACAGCCGACATCGTCAGCGGTCTGCGTCCCTGACCGGGGCCGCGTCAGGTCGTCGAGAAGACTCCGATGCCGTTCGGAACGGGCCGTTCGGCGCCGCCCGAGGGGTGGTTGAGGGCGGTGACCGTGCTGGTGCCCGGCTTGCGGGCGGCCATGGTCGTGGAGCCGCCCCCGTCCAGGCTGAAGGCGTCCACCGCGCCCAACGTCCGCATGGCGTCGGCGACTTCGGCGATCGTCAGCCCACTGCGATAGTCGGCCGCCCCGTCCAGCGCGAGGAGATACAGCCGCCGGCCGCTGTCCGCGATCCCCACCGCCGTGCGCACGGCCGACGTCGAGTCGTCGAGGCCGGGCAGCGGAAGGCCGCCGTACAGCACCGGATAGCCGCCGAGCGCGAAGCGGTACGCGATTCCCGCCGAGGCCGCGACCAGGCGGTGCTGCACGGTCACCGCCGAGCCGACCGAGAGCTTCCGCAGATGCTGAGCGCCCGCCTCCCGGCCCACGAGCACGGTGGTGCCGTCGGCGATCGGCCCGCTGCCCGGGGAGTCGGCCGCGGCGACGACCTGCCCGCCCCGGACCGTCACCTCGTAGGTGTCCGTGCTGCACGGGGCGGCCCGGTCCCGGTCCGTCCCGCAGATCGCGCGCACCCGGGACGCGCTGCCCCAGTCCGAGGTGAACGCCCCGACCGAACCGACGGGCAGCGCGTACTGGTTCAGCCCGCCGAGCGGCAGTTGCCCCTCGGGGGTGCGCACGGACCCGTCGAGCGCCAGGTCGTCGAGGCGGGCCCGACGGTCGGTGCCCACGCCGAACACGTCCCTGGTGCTCGTGCCGGGCGGCAGCGCGGGCCCGAAGCGCTGCCCTTTCGGCACCGCCGCCTTGAGGTCACGGCCCTGCGCGATCGCGGGGCCCACACTCGCGCCGGTGGCCTCGACGCCGGGATGCTGGGCCTCCGAGATGTTGAAGAAGTCGCCGTTCACCCCGGCGAGGGCGCCCTGTGCGGTGGCCAGCCGGGACACCGTGGCCCGCGCGGCCACCGCCCCCGGATACAGCAGCTCCACCCGCACCCCCGGCTCGCTCAGATCCACTCGGATCACATGGGCGTGCGCCGGCCCCGCGGCCGCGGAGATGTCGAACTGCTCGTACTGCACGCCCGTCGCGAGCCGTGTCCACCCCGGCGCGGCGCCGGCCGGGGCCGCCCCCACCAGGGCCGCGCCGGCCAGCGTGCCGAATGCCGCGAGAAACGTGAGTACCGATCTGCCTGCGCCGGAACGTCTTTGACGGTGCGTCACAGCTCTCCCCTGAGGTCGTGTCAACTGTCCCAGAACTCAGGGGAAGTGCACCAGACGACGGCGACCCGAGGGGCTACTCGGCGTCGACCACACGCGAACGGATGAGGAAACGCACCCCCTCGGGTGCCTCGAGAGAGAATCCACTGCCCCGGCCGGCGACCACATCGACGATCAGCCGGGTGTGGGCCCACACCTCGTACTGGCTCCTCGACATCCAGAAGGTCACCGGTTCCCCGACCCCTTCCACGTCCAGCTCGGCGAGCAGCACGTCCGAGCCGCCGGTGCGGAACTCGCCCTCCGGGAAGCACATCGGGGCGCTGCCGTCGCAGCAGCCGCCCGACTGGTGGAACATCAGCGGCCCGTGCGCCCCGCGCAACCGGCGCAGCAGTTCGGCGGCCGCGGGCGTGAGCTCGACGCGCGGCACCTCGTCGTACACGGCAGGTCCGGAATCCTCGTCCATGGTCGCCGAGTGCAGCACGGGGAAGGTTGCGAGGGGGTTGCACGGTCCGGTACTCGGGCGGCGGGCCTCAGGACAGGTCGACGGGCGCCGGGTTCCACTTGTACCGCGAGTCCTCCTCATCCTTGAGCAGAACTCCGGCCTGCGCCATCCGGTCCAGGATGTCCACCAGCATGTCGCCCAGCGGATACCCGTCCACCCAGAACATCCGCTTCACCGAGGAGAACTTCTGGTCACGCGGAAAGGCGCCCAGAAAGACACCGAGCCGGAACGCCGCGACGTCATAGTCGAGCCAGTCGGCCAGCACATCCTTGAGCTCGATACGGTCATCCGTTCTCATCAGGTTTCCTCTCGTCGGAGGCCTCACCGCGTGGCACGCACTAGCACGAGGCGAAGTCGCAGCCGAAGTCGAGGAGGAAGAAGAAGCCAAGAACGGGCCACAGGATGGCAGCTGCGACGAGACACACCGCCATCCGGCGCGACCGCTTGCGGCCGAGCTGCTGCAGGCGGTTCGGGTCCTCGCCCTGTGCCACGGCCGGCTGCCTCCACTTGGCCGACACTGACCAGATCACGAGTAGGCCGATCCAGACAATCGCATCGGACTCGCCGAACTTCTCGCTGAGTTGATAAACGGTCTGGCCGCCGGCGATGAAGAGCACGGACCGAGTGTAGGTCTCTGCTCCGTGAGCCCAGGGAGCGGGCGGGCCGCGACGGGGCGAGCGTCGCCCGTCACGGCGTCAGTGGGCGTACGGCGTGAAGTGGGCGGGTGTGTGGTCGATCGGCAGGTCCGGGCGCCAGGCGGTCAGACCCTGGGCGCTGCACACGAACAGGTTCTCCGGGAGCCGGTCCAGGGCGAACCAGCGCCAGTCGCCGACGCGTTCGTCCGGCTGGTCGCAGGGCTCGCCCCGCCACGCGGTGACCTGTGCGGCCACGGTCATCCGCACCACGCCGTCGACGTCGTCGAGGAGCGTGCCCAGCAGCCGGACGTCGGCCGGCCGGGCCCCGATCCCGGTCTCCTCCCGGAGTTCGCGTACGACCGTCTCCCGCAGCGACTCCCCGGGCTCCACCGTGCCGCCGGGCAGCTCCCAGGTGCCGCGCCGGTGCCGGCCGAGAAGCAACCCCTGGGGGCCGTGCAGGATGGCGCCGACCCCGATCGCCGCGTGCGGCACCGGACCCCGATCGGTGCGCGGACGGGAGGAGACCCGGACGGGCCGGGTCACCCGGAAGATCCGGTACGAGGCGTGGTTGCCGTCCTCCGGCGCGTCGAGGACGTCGACGCCCTCGACGCGCAGACCGTGCTCGCCGAGCAGGTCCGTCCAGAGCTCCGGAGTCAGCACCCACATCCGTACGGTCGTCTCGCCGCCCCCGGCGAGCCGCAGCAGCTCGGGCCGGGACTCGACGACGCGGGAGGGGCCGTCGCCGCGCGAGTTGGTGTGCAGCACGGTGAAGCACAGCGTCCCGCCGGGCCGGAGCGCGGTGGCGAGGGCGGGCAGCAGCCGCCGGGGATCGATGTACGGCACCGCGTTGACGGAGTAGACGACGTCGTACGGTTCCGCTGTGCCGAGGTGTTCCACGGCGTCGGACCTGATCAGGCGCAGACCGGACAGGGAGTCGTAGCGGGCGCGGGCGCGTTCGTGCTGGGTGGGGGAGGACTCGACCGCGTCCACCGAGGCGCCGTACGTCCGGACGAGGTGCGCCGCGTGCCGGCCCGGTCCGCAGCCGAGGTCCAGCACCCGCCGCCCGGCGAGGTCACCGAGGATCCCGGCGCCCGGGCCGGTGCCTGCCGGGCCCCAGTCGAACCGCTCCAGCTCCGGCAGCACGGTGCCGCGCCGCAGATGGTGGTCGCCGTAGGCGTGCCAGGCCTCGGCGTTGACGGCCTCGGGGTCGACGGGTCGCGTGGTCAACGTGCCTCCCAGGTGCGGTGGTCGAGGTTCGGAACCCTATGCGCGGTCGCGGCCCTTTGCCGTCGCGCATCTTGACGTGTACTTGACGGAGTGGCTCTATGGGAGCGCTCCCATGCTTTCCTCCCGACTGCCTCGCCCACCTCTGGAGCCGCAATGAGAAGAACGAGAACGAACCCCTTAAGGACCCTCCTGGCCCGGCTGGCGGCCCTCGTCGGGCTGGTGGTGCTCGGCGCCCTCTGTCCCGGCACGGCCCAGGCCGCCCAGGAGCCCGGCGTCCAGGCCGCCGGTCTGCACATCAGCAACGGCCGCCTGGTCGAGGGCAACGGCAACGACTTCGTGATGCGCGGTGTCAACCACGCCCACACCTGGTACCCGAACGAGCTGGGGTCGCTGGCCGACATCAAGGCGCAGGGCGCCAACACCGTCCGCGTGGTCCTCGCCGACGGCCATCGCTGGACCGCCAACACCGCCTCGGACGTGGCCGACGTCGTCGCCCAGTGCAAGGCCAACCGGCTCATCTGCGTCCTGGAGGTGCACGACACCACCGGATACGGCGAGGACAGCGCCGCCGGCACCCTCGACCAGGCCGCCGACTACTGGATCGGCCTGAAGAACGTGCTCGCCGGCCAGGAGAACTACATCGTCATCAACATCGGCAACGAGCCCTGGGGCAACACCGACCCGGCCGGCTGGACCGCCCCGACCATCGCCGCGATCCAGAAGCTGCGGAACGCCGGCCTCGCGCACACGATCATGGTGGACGCGCCCAACTGGGGCCAGGACTGGCAGCAGGTCATGCGCACCAACGCCCAGTCGGTGTACGCGGCCGACACCACCGGCAACCTGATCTTCTCGATCCACATGTACAGCGTCTACGACACCGCGGCGGAGGTCACGGACTACCTGAACGCCTTCGTGAGCGCCAAACTGCCGATCGTGATCGGGGAGTTCGGCGGGCCCGCCGACCAGTGGGGCGATCCGGACGAGGACACCATGATGGCCACCGCCGAGCAGCTCCACATCGGCTATCTGGCCTGGTCCTGGAGCGGCAACACCGATCCGGTCCTCGACCTGGTGCTCGACTTCGACCCGGCGCGGATGACGTCATGGGGTCAGCGCGTCTTCAACGGTGCCAACGGCATCGCCCAGACCGCCAAGGAAGCCACGATCTTCGGCGGCGGCTCCACCGACACCCAGGCCCCGACCGCCCCCGGCACTCCCACCGCCTCCGCGGTGACGGCGACCTCGGCCCGGCTGACCTGGACGGCGTCCACTGACAACGTTGGCGTGGCCGGGTACGACGTCGTCCGCGTCAGCGGGGGCACCGAGACCAAGGCCGCGGCCTCCACGACGAACTCGGTGACCGTGACCGGCCTGACCGCGGGCACGGCCTACTCCTTCGCCGTCTACGCCCGGGACGCCGCCGGCAACCGGTCGGCCCGCTCGGCTACGGTCGGCGTCACCACCGCCAACGCGCCCGCCGGGAGCTGCTCCGTCGGGTACCGGGTCGTCGGTGAGTGGCAGGGCGGCTTCCAGGGCGAGATCGTCATCCGCAACACCGGCACCGCCGCGATCACCGGCTGGAAGCTCGGCTTCACCTTCGGCGACGGGCAGACGGTCTCCACCATGTGGGGCGGGACCGCCGCACAGAGCGGTGGCTCGGTGACCGTCACACCGGCCTCCTACACCAACACCATCGCCGCCGGAGGTTCGGTCACCGTCGGGTTCATCGGCACCAAGGGCGCCACGAACACCGCCCCCGCCGCTTTCACTCTCAACGGAGCGGCCTGCGTGAACGGTTGATGACCCCCAGGTATCAGGTCAACTGTCCCGGACTCTTGACTCGGAACGCGCTGGGTCGCGATCCTCGACGCATCTATTGCGCCGGTCATGACAACTCCAAGGGCAGTCAAAACGCCCTCGGTCGACGGCGCCCCCGCCGACCGAGGGACGTGGGCCATGGCTGGACGCTCCTGCCGCAGAGGCAAGAACAGCAGACGCAAGAAGATGACCGTCGTCTCCGTGCTCTTCCTGGTGCTGGCCGCCATCCTCGGCCCCACGCCGAGTTCGGCGGCCACCGACTGGTGGACACCGACGGCCAGGCCCACCCCCGACGCCGGGGTCAACGTCACCGGAGCGCCCTTCACCGGCACCAACTCCGCCGGTGAGGTGAAGGGGTTCGTCGACGCCCACAACCACCTCTTCTCCAACGAGGCCTTCGGCGGGCGGCTGATCTGCGGCAAGGTGTACTCCGAGTCCGGAGTTGCCGACGCGCTCAAGGACTGCCCCGAGCACTACCCCGACGGCAGCCTCGCGCTCTTCGACTACATCACCCACGGCGGCGACGGCAAGCACGACCCGACCGGTTGGCCGACCTTCAAGGACTGGCCGGCGTACGACTCGATGACTCATCAGGCGAACTACTACGCCTGGGTGGAGCGGGCCTGGCGCGGCGGCCAGCGGGTGCTCGTCAACGACCTCGTCACCAACGGCATGATCTGCTCGGTCTACCCGTTCAAGGACCGCAGTTGTGACGAGATGACCTCGATCCGCCTCCAGGCCAGGATGACGTACGACCTCCAGGCCTTCGTCGACAGGATGTACGGCGGCACCGGCAAGGGCTGGTTCCGGATCGTCACCGACAGCGCGCAGGCCCGACAGGTCATCGAGCAGGGCAAGTTGGCGGTCGTCCTCGGCGTCGAGACCTCCGAGCCGTTCGGCTGCAAGCAGATCCTCGACATCGGCCAGTGCAGCAAGGCGGACATCGACAAGGGGCTCGACGAGCTCTACGGCCTTGGCGTGCGCTCGATGTTCCTGTGCCACAAGTTCGACAACGCCCTGTGCGGTGTCCGCTTCGACGAGGGCGGCCTCGGAACCGCCATCAACGTCGGGCAGTTCCTGTCCACCGGCACCTTCTGGAAGACCGAGACCTGTAAGGGCCCGCAGCACGACAACCCCATCGGTACGGCCGCCTCGGAGGCGGAGGCCGACCTGCCGGCCGGCACCGAGGTCCCGGAGTACGACAAGGCCGCGCAGTGCAACGTCCGCGGGCTCACCGATCTCGGCGAGTACGCCGTGCGCGGCATGATGAAACGCAAGATGATGCTCGAGATCGACCACATGAGCGTCAAGGCCACCGGCCAGGTCCTCGACATCTTCGAGGCCGCGAACTACCCCGGCGTGCTCTCCTCGCACAGCTGGATGGACCTCAACTGGACCGAGCGGGTCTACTCCCTCGGCGGTTTCGTCGCCCAGTACATGCACGGCTCCGAAGGGTTCGCCGCGGAGGCCAAGCGCACCGACGCACTGCGCGACAAATATGGCGTGGGCTACGGCTACGGCACCGACTTCAACGGCATCGGCGACCACCCCGCACCGCGCGGAGCGGACGCCGCGCACAAGGTGACGTACCCCTTCAAGAGCGTCGACGGCGGCTCGGTCATCGACAAGCAGACCTCCGGGCAGCGCACCTTCGACTTCAACACCGACGGGGCCGCCCACGTCGGCATGATCCCGGACTGGATCGAGGACATCCGGCTCGTCGGCGGACAGGGTGTGGTCGACGACCTGTTCCGTGGCGCCGAGTCCTACCTGGACACCTGGGGCGCCGCCGAGCGGCACCAGGCGTCGGTGAACCTCGCCGACGGGAGGACGGCGACGGCCAGTTCGTCGGAGTCCAACCCGTTCACCAGTTATCAGCCGGGACGGGCGGTCGACGGTGACGACTCCTCCCGCTGGGCGAGCGACTGGAGCGACGACCAGTGGTGGCAGGTCGACCTCGGCGCCACCAACCTGGTCTCCAGGGTCACGCTCGACTGGGAGCGGGCGTACGGGAAGTCGTACCGGATCGAGCTGTCGACGGACGGGACGAACTGGACGACCGCCTGGTCGACGACCGCCGGTGACGGCGGGCTCGACACGGCCAGGTTCGCGGGCACCCCGGCCCGTTACGTCCGGGTCCACGGTCTCGACCGCGGTACCGACTGGGGATACTCGCTCTACGAGGTGGGCGTCCACAGCGGCTGATTCACAGGACAGCGGGGGATCGCATGGCACGCATGCCGTCGGCCGAGCGGCGCAGACAGCTGACGGAAGCGGCGATCAGGGCGATGGCCCGGGACGGCGTCGCGAGGACGACGACCCGGTCCATCGCCGCCGAGGCCGGCGTGTCCCTGAGCGTCTTCCACTACTGCTTCGACTCCAAGCAGGCCCTGATCGAGGCCGTGATCACCACGCTCACCGATCAGTCGGTGAGCGTGGTCCAGGAGGCGCTGCGCCCCAGGGACACCCTGGAGGAGACCGTCGCCGCCGGTTTCCGGGCCTACTGGGACCACGTCCGCGCCCACCCCGAGGCGCACATGCTCACCTATGAGCTCACCCAGTACGCCCTGCGCGAGCCCGGCTTCGAGCACCTGGCCAGGCGGCAGTACGAGCTGTACGGCGAGGCGTACGCCGAGCTGATCGAGCAGCTGCGGGGGCACATGGATCTGGAGCTGCGCGTGCCCGTCTCCGTGCTTGCCCGCTATCTCGCGGCCATGACCGACGGGCTCACCCTGAACTACCTCGTCCTCGGCGACGCGGCCGCCTGGGAGGACATCCTCGACACCGTCACGGCGCACATCGCGGGCCTGGTGCGCTGAGACCGGCGGACCGGTCAGGATTCGAGAAGCGCGGGCCGGGGGGCCGTGGCTAGCGTGACGGACATGGACATCACGATCGGGGCGAGCTTCCTCCCGCACGACGACCCGGAGGCCTCCCTGGCCTTCTACCGGGACGTGCTGGGCTTCGAGGTGCGCGGTGACGTGGGCCAGGGGCCGGCGCGCCGGATCACTGTCGGCCCCGCGGGCCCGGCCGGCACCTCGGTCGTGCTGCGCCCGGCGGGCGAGGAGCCCGAGCTGCTGCTCGCCACCCCCGACCTCGACTCGGTCTTCGAGCGGCTCCAGGCCCGCGCCGAGGTGATCCAGGAGCCGATCGAGCAGCCGCACGGCATCCGGGACTGCGCCTTTCTCGATCCCGCGGGCAACGTGATCCGCGTCCAGGAGCTGCGCTGAGGCGCGCGCGCCGACGTAATGTTCGAAGCTGTCGAAAACGGGAGGACACGTCACCATGAGCAAGGCCACTGAGGGCGACCGGCACGCCGCTGACAGCCACGACCTGATCCGCGTGCACGGGGCGCGCGAGAACAACCTCAAGGACGTCAGCATCGAGATCCCGAAGCGCCGGCTCACGGTCTTCACCGGAGTCTCCGGCTCCGGCAAGAGCTCGCTGGTCTTCGACACCATCGCCGCCGAGTCGCAGCGGCTGATCAACGAGACCTACAGCGCCTTCGTGCAGGGCTTCATGCCGACCCTGGGGCGGCCCGAGGTCGACGTCCTCGACGGACTGACCACCGCCATCACCGTCGACCAGCAGCGCCTCGGCGGCGATCCGCGCTCCACCGTCGGCACCGTGACCGACACCAACGCCATGCTGCGGATCCTCTTCAGCAGACTCGGGACCCCGCACATCGGCTCGCCCAAGGCGTTCTCCTTCAACGTCGCCTCGATCAGCGGAGCGGGCGCGGTGACCATGGAGCGCGGCGGACAGACCGTGAAGGAGCGCCGCAGCTTCAGCATCGTCGGCGGCATGTGCCCGCGCTGCGAGGGCCGGGGCACGGTCAACGACATCGACCTCACCCAGCTCTACGACGACTCCAAGTCGCTCGCCGAGGGCGCGATGACCATCCCCGGCTACAAGGCCGGCGGCTGGAACTACCGCCTCTACAGCGAGTCCGGCTTCTTCGACGCGGACAAGCCGATCCGGAGGTTCACCAAGCGCGAGCTCCAGGACTTCCTGTACCGCGAGCCGGTCAGGATGAAGATCGCGGGCATCAACATGACCTACGAGGGTCTCGTGCCGCGCATCCAGAAGTCGATGCTCGCCAAGGACCGCGAGTCGATGCAGCCGCACATCCGTGAGTTCGTGGACCGCGCGATCACCTTCATGGTCTGCCCCGAGTGCGAGGGCACCCGGCTGAGCGAGGGGGCCCGGTCCTCGAAGATCAAGGGGATCAGCATCGCCGACGCCTGCGCCATGCAGATCAGCGACCTCGCCGAGTGGGTGCGGGCCCTGGACGAGCCGTCGGTCGGGCCGCTGCTGACGGCGCTGGGCGAGACCCTCGACTCCTTCGTGGAGATCGGGCTCGGCTATCTCTCCCTCGACCGGTCCTCGGGCACGCTGTCCGGCGGCGAGGCGCAGCGCACCAAGATGATCCGCCACCTCGGCTCGTCGCTCACCGATGTCACCTACGTCTTCGACGAGCCGACGATCGGGCTGCACCCCCATGACATCCAGCGCATGAACAACCTGCTGCTGCGCCTGCGGGACAAGGGCAACACGGTGCTCGTCGTGGAGCACAAGCCGGAGACGATCGTGATCGCCGACCATGTCGTCGACCTCGGCCCCGGGGCCGGTACGGCGGGTGGCTCGGTCTGTTTCGAGGGGACCGTCGAGGGGCTGCGGACCAGCGGCACCGTCACCGGCCGCCACTTCGACGACCGGGCCGGACTCAAGGACACGGTCCGCAAGGCCACCGGCGCGCTGGAGGTCCGCGGCGCGAGCACGCACAACCTCCAGGACGTCGACGTCGACATCCCGCTCGGGGTGCTGACCGTGATCACCGGGGTCGCGGGCTCCGGCAAGAGCTCGCTGGTGCACGGGTCGATCCCGGCCGCGGAGGGGATCGTGTCCGTCGACCAGGGCGCCATCCGCGGCTCCAGGCGCAGCAACCCGGCGACGTACACCGGACTGCTGGAGCCGATCCGCAAGGCGTTCGCGAAGGCCAACGGGGTGAAGCCGGCGCTGTTCAGCGCCAACTCCGAGGGCGCCTGCCCCACCTGCAACGGCGCGGGAGTCGTCTACACCGACCTCGCGATGATGGCCGGGGTCGCCACGACCTGCGAGGAGTGCGAGGGGAAGCGGTTCCAGGCCTCCGTGCTGGAGTACCGCCTCGGCGGGCGGGACATCAGCGAGGTGCTCGCGATGCCGGTGACGGAGGCGGAGGAGTTCTTCAGCACCGGTGAGGCGCGCACGCCGGCCGCGCACAGGATTCTGGAGCGGCTCTCGGACGTCGGGCTCGGCTATCTCACCCTCGGGCAGCCGCTCACGACGCTGTCCGGCGGTGAGCGGCAGCGGCTGAAGCTGGCGACCCACATGGGGGAGAAGGGCGGCGTGTTCATCCTCGACGAGCCGACCACCGGCCTCCACCTCGCCGACGTCGAACAACTCCTCGGCCTGCTCGACCGGCTCGTCGACTCCGGCAAGTCCGTCATCGTCGTAGAGCATCACCAGGCGGTCATGGCCCACGCCGACTGGATCATCGACCTCGGTCCGGGCGCGGGCCACGACGGCGGACGGATCGTGTTCGAGGGGACGCCCGCGGAGCTCGTCGCCGCGGGGGGCACGCTCACGGCGGAGCATCTGGCGGCGTACGTGGGGGAGTGACGGGGGTTCGGCCCCGGATCGGGGTTCGGGTCAGGAGCGGGGCACTCGCCCGGCCGGAACCGACCTCTTGACCCATGAGTCCTCCTCCTCGATGCTCGGTTGCGTATAGCGGCACGTGTCGCGAACTAGGCAACCGATTAGCGTCGTCGGAGGAGTGACCCATGGCTCATGAGGTTCGTGCTGTCGTCGCCCGCGGGAAAGGCGCCCCGGTCTCCCTCGAGACGATCGTGGTCCCCGACCCGGGACCCGGCGAGGCGCTGGTGAAGGTAGAGGCGTGCGGGGTCTGCCACACCGACCTCCACTACCGGGAGGGCGGGATCAACGACGACTTCCCCTTCCTTCTCGGACATGAGGCGGCCGGGCGCGTCGAAGCCGTGGGGGAGGGCGTCACCGGCGTCGAGCCGGGAGACTTCGTCATCCTCAACTGGCGTGCGGTGTGCGGCAAGTGCCGGGCGTGCGGCAAGGGCAAACCCTGGTACTGCTTCGCCACCCACAACGCGACCCAGCCGATGACCCTGCTCGACGGCACCCCGCTCGCGCCCGCCCTCGGCATCGGCGCGTTCGCGGAGAAGACCCTGGTCGCCGCCGGGCAGTGCACCAAGGTGGACCCGGCGGCCCCGGCGACGGCCGCGGGACTGCTCGGCTGCGGTGTCATGGCGGGCTTCGGCGCGGCCGTGAACACCGGCGCCGTCGGCCGCGGGGACTCCGTCGCCGTCATCGGCTGCGGCGGGGTCGGCATGGCCGCCGTCGCGGGGGCGCGGCTCGCCGGTGCGACCAAGGTCATCGCCGTCGACGTGGACCCGCGCAAGCTGGAGCGGGCCGCGGGGATGGGCGCCACCCACACCGTCGACGGCTCGACCACGGACGTCGTGACGGCGGTGCGCGAACTGACCGGCGGCTTCGGCGCCGACGTGGTCGTCGAGGCGGTCGGCCGCCCCGAGACGTACCGGCAGGCCTTCTACGCCCGCGACCTCGCCGGCACCGTCGTCCTGGTCGGTGTGCCGACCCCCGAGATGAAGCTGGAACTGCCGCTGCTCGACGTCTTCGGACGCGGTGGCGCCCTGAAGTCCAGCTGGTACGGCGACTGTCTGCCCTCGCGGGACTTCCCGGCGCTCATCGACCTCTACCTGGACGGGCGCTTCGACCTCGACGCGTTCGTCTCCGAGACCATCGGCCTCGGAGACGTGGAGAAGGCGTTCGAGAAGATGCACCGCGGCGAGGTGCTGCGCTCCGTGGTGGTCCTGTGAGAGGGGCCTCGGTGTTGTTCATCGTGCACGATGTTGCGCAGGGGGCAACACCGATGTTCGTGCGGGTCCGGCCTCTGGACGCCTTGACAAGGGTTTGCGGCCGCCCTCAAACTGACGTTGCGTTCAACGCAATCCGTTTCGCTATACGCACCGAGGTGTCATGATGATTCCCGCGTGCCGTCTCGTGGATCTTCCCCGAGGCGAGGCCTACCGGCTCGACATCGATCCGCCGGTCTCGGTGTTCCACACCGATGACGGCGAGGTCTTCGCCATCGACGACACCTGCACCCATCAGGACGCCTCGCTCGCCGACGGCTGGCTGGAGGGCTGCGAGGTCGAATGCCCGCTGCACGCCTCCAAGTTCGACCTGCGGACGGGCGCCGTGGACGCCCCGCCGGCCAAGCGCCCGGTCCGCACCCACGAGGTCCGTGTCGAGGACGGCATGATCTACGTCCGGTTGTCCCTGGACGCCCCCAACCTGCCGCCCTGCGTCACGGCCCGCCTCGCCGGCGGACCCGCGTGAGGACGGTCGCCGTGGTCGGCGCCTCGCTCGCCGGCCTGTCGGCGGCGCGTTCGCTGCGCAAGCAGGGCTTCGACGGGCGGCTCGTCGTCATCGGCGACGAACTCCACCGCCCGTACGACAGGCCTCCGTTGTCCAAGGAGTTCCTGGCCGGCGCCCTGGCCGAGGCGGATCTCGCGCTGGAACAGGACGACGAGGACCTGCGGGCCGAGTGGCTGCTGGGCGTTCGCGCCGTCGGCCTCGACGGCCCGCAGCGCGCCGTACGGCTCGCCGACGGCAGCGAGGTGCGGGCGGACGGCGTCGTCATCGCGACCGGCGCCGCCGCCCGGACCCTGCCCGGCACGGACGGACTGGCCGGGGTGCACACCCTGCGCACCCTGGACGACGCCCGCGCCCTGCGCGACGAACTGGCCCTCGGGGGACGGCTGGTGGTGATCGGCGGCGGGTTCATCGGCGCCGAGGTCGCCTCCACCGCGTACGCCCTCGGGCTCGACGTGACCGTCGTGGAAGCGGCCCCGACCCCCCTGGCCGGGCCGCTCGGCGAGACCATGGGCGGGATCGTCTCCGCCCTCCACGCGGACCACGGCGTACGGCTGTGGTGCGGGGTGGGCGTCAAGGGGCTGCGCGGCGAGAGCCGGGTCGAGGCCGTCCTGCTGGAGGACGGCCGCAGCGTCCCCGCCGACATCGTGGTCGTGGGGGTCGGCGCGCGTCCGTGCGTCGAGTGGCTCGCGGGCTCGGGGCTCGCCCTCGACGACGGCGTCACCTGCGGGGCCGACGGCCGCACCCGGCTGGCCGGTGTGGTCGCGGTCGGGGACTGCGCCTCCTGGTACGACCCGCGCGCGGGCCTGCACCGTCGCGTGGAGCACTGGACGGGTGCCCGGGAGCGGCCCGACGCGGCCGTGACCGCGCTGCTGGCGGGCGGCGCGGTGGAACCGAGCGCGCCGAGGCCGCCGTACTTCTGGTCGGACCAGTACGGCGTGAAGATCCAGTTCGCCGGTCACGCGGCCGCCGCCGACAGCGTGACGATCGAGGAGGGCGCCCGGGACGACCACAACGTCCTGGCCGTCTACCGGCGTTCCGGGCAGCCGGTCGCCGTGCTCGGGATGAACCAGCCGCGGCTGTTCACGCGCTGGCGCAAGCAGCTTGCCGCCGCGGCCTGACAGCACCGCCGCTGTCGCTCCGCGCAGAACGCCGTCCGCTCGTCGCGGCGTGCGTGCATCACCGGCCCACGACGTCCCTGAGGAGTGCACTGTGACCTCGACCAGCCTGCCGGACAGCCTGATCGCCACCCTCCCCGGCGCCTCCTACACGGATCCCGGAATCTTCGCCCAGGAGCAGGAGCACATCTTCGAAGCGATGTGGTTCTGCGCCGTGCGTGCCTCCGAGCTGCCCAAACCCGGCGCCTTCCGGACCGTGCAGGTGGGCCGGGAGAGCATCCTGATCACGCGGGCCCGGGACAACTCGGTGCGCGCGTACTTCAACGTCTGCCGGCACCGGGGCGCCAGGCTGTGCACGCAGGAGTCGGGGGAGGTCAAGCGGGCGTTCCAATGTCCGTACCACGCCTGGACGTACGACCTGACGGGCAAGCTCGTGGCCGCGCCGAACCTGACCAAGATGCCGGACGTGGGCCGGACCGAGTACGGCCTGGCGAGCGTGGCGGTGCGCGAGTGGCTCGGCTATGTGTGGGTGTGCCTCGCCGAGAACCCGCCGCCCTTCGACGAGGTCGTCCAGGAGGTGGTCACGCGCCTCGGCGACACCGAGTCGATCGAGCACTACGACATCGACAACCTCCAGGTCGGCCGGCGCATCACGTACGACGTGAAGGCCAACTGGAAGCTGATCATCGAGAACTTCATGGAGTGCTACCACTGCGCGACCATCCACCCCGAACTCACCGAGGTGCTCCCGGAGTTCGCCGACGGATACGCCGCCCAGTACTACGTGGGGCACGGCGCGGAGTTCGGTGAGGACATCCAGGGCTTCACCGTCGACGGCTCGGAGGGGCTGGACCGCATTCCGGGGGTCTCCGAGGACCAGGACCGCCGGTACTACGCGATCACCGTGCGGCCGCAGGTGTTCGTCAATCTCGTGCCCGACCATGTGATCTTCCACAGGATGTACCCGGTCGCCGCCGACCGCACCGTCGTGGAGTGCGACTGGCTGTACCTTCCGGATGTCGTGCAGAGCGGGAAGGACGTCAGCCGCTCGGTGGAGCTGTTCGACCGGGTCAACCGGCAGGACTTCGACGCGTGCGAGCGCACCCAGCCGGCCATGAGCTCACGGCTGTACGCCAAGGGCGGCGTCCTGGTCCCCAGCGAGCACCACATCGGCGCGTTCCACGACTGGGTCCAGGCCCGGCTGGGGGCTCAGCCCAGGTAACCCATCCGGTGGCTGATCTCCTCGGCGCCCTTGACCAGGACCGGGGCGAGCTCGTGCAGGCGCTCCTCGGAGAGCCGGTACGCGGGCCCTGAGGCGCTGAGCGCGGCGATGACCTCCCCGTCCCGGTCGCGGACCGGCGCGGCCATGGCGTGCAGGCCGAGCTCCAGCTCCTCCAGGGCCCAGGCGTACCCACGCTCCCGGGCCTCGGCGAGGTTCTTCTCCAGCTTCGTCTTCGCGGTGATGGTGCGCGGGGTGACCTTCTTCAGCCCTGTCTCCGTCAGCAGCGCGGAGCGCTCCTTGGCGGGCAGGTGGGCCAGCAGGATCTTCCCGCTCGACGTGGCGTGCAACGGGGTCAGCTGGCCGACCCAGTTCTGCGCGGTGACGGCACCCGGGCCGCGCACCTGGTAGAGGTTGACCGCGTAACGCTCCTGCATCACGGCGAGGTTCACGGTCTCGCCGATCTCCTCGGCGAGGTCCTCGCAGACCGGGCGGCTCTGCTGGGTGATGTCGATGCGTCCGGTGACCGCGCCGGCCAGGCGCACGATGCCGAAACCGAGCCGGTACTTGCCGCGCTCACCCGCCTGTTCCACCAGGCCGCGCGCCTCCAGGGCGCCGAGCAGACGGAACGCCGTGGACTTGTGCACGTCGATCTCGGCCGCCACCTCGCTGACCCCGGCCTCGCCGCGCTGGGCCAGGATCTCCATGACGTGAATGGCCCGGTCCACGGACTGCACTCCGCCGTTCGACGACCCTGTCGTTTCGTTATCCGGGTTGTAGTTGCTCACAACGCAACTATACGGGGGGTAAACAACAAGGACGTGAGTCTGTTTCGAGGACATGGTGCATGTGTCGTGCAAGTTGCGTGCTTCGCAACCTGGTGCGTATCACGCTACCCGTACTAGCATGCCGCGCGTATCGACGGCGCGAGCGAGACGAGGCACCATGGCTCCCCAGCAGTACGACTTCGTCATCGTCGGTGGTGGATCGGCCGGCAGCGCACTGGCCAACCGGCTCTCCGCCGACCCGGGCAACCGGGTGCTGGTCCTGGAGGCCGGCCGCCCCGACTACCCGTGGGACGTCTTCATCCACATGCCCGCGGCGCTGACCTACCCGATCGGCAGCCGCTTCTACGACTGGAAGTACGAGTCCGAACCCGAGCCGCACATGGGCGGCCGGCGCGTCTACCACGCCCGCGGCAAGGTGCTGGGCGGCTCCAGCAGCATCAACGGCATGATCTTCCAGCGCGGCAACCCCATGGACTACGAGCGCTGGGCCGCCGACCCCGGCATGGAGACCTGGGACTACGCGCACTGTCTGCCGTACTTCAAGCGCATGGAGAACTGTCTCGCGGCCGACCCCGACGACGAGTTCCGCGGCCACGACGGCCCGCTCGTCCTGGAGCGCGGCCCCGCCACCAACCCGCTCTTCGACGCCTTCCTCAAGGCCACCGAGGAGGCGGGGTACGCGCCGACCGAGGACGTCAACGGCTACCGGCAGGAAGGCTTCGCGAAGTTCGACCGCAACGTCCACCGCGGACGCCGCCTCTCGGCCTCCAAGGCCTATCTGAAGCCCGTCAGGAAGCGTCCCAACCTCACGGTCACCACACGCGCCCTCGTCACCCGCGTCCTGTTCGAGGGCAAGCGGGCTGTCGGCGTCGAGTACCGGCGCGGCAAGGGCGCGCCGCAGCAGGTGCGCGCCAAGGAGGTCGTCCTGTGCGGCGGCGCGATCAACTCCCCGCAGCTGCTCCAGCTCTCCGGCATCGGCAACGCGGAGGAGTTGCGCGCCCTCGGCATCGACGTCGTCCACGACCTGCCGGGCGTCGGCGAGAACATGCAGGACCACCTGGAGGTCTACATCCAGTACGCCTGCAAGCAGCCCGTCTCCATGCAGCCGTACCTCGCGAAATGGCGTGCCCCCTTCATCGGCCTGCAATGGCTCTTCCGCAAGGGGCCCGCAGCGACCAACCACTTCGAGGCCGGTGGCTTCGCGCGCAGCAACGAGGACGTGGACTACCCCAACCTGATGTTCCACTTCCTGCCGATCGCGGTCCGCTACGACGGCTCCGTGCCGGCCGGCGGGCACGGCTACCAGGTGCACGTGGGGCCCATGTACTCCGACGCCCTGGGCTCCGTGAAGATCAAGAGCAGGGATCCGAACGAGCACCCGGCGCTGCGCTTCAACTACCTGTCCACCGAGCAGGACCGCCGCGAGTGGGTCGAGGCGATCCGCGTCGCGCGCAGGCTGCTCAACCAGCCGGCCCTCGCCCCCTACAACGCCGGGGAGATCTCGCCCGGACCGTCCGTCGAGACCGACGAGGAGATCCTCGCCTGGGTCGCCAAGGACGGCGAGACCGCCCTGCACCCCTCCTGCACCTGCAAGATGGGCACCGACGAGATGGCCGTCGTCGACCCCGCCAGCATGCGTGTGCACGGGGTCGAGGGGCTGCGGGTCGTCGACGCGTCGGTGATGCCCTACGTGACCAACGGCAACATCTACGCGCCGGTGATGATGATCGCGGAGAAGGCGGCCGACCTCATCCTCGGGAAGGAGCCGCTCGCGCCCTCCGAGGCCGCGTACTACCGGCACCGGGACGCCCGGACGCAGGCGGGGTAACGCGGATTTTTCCCGGGACCGCTTGTCCCGGAAACCCGCCGGGTTCGAGCGGCGCGCAACGCGCCCGCGTGCCCAAACCGTCATCCCCCAACCCCTTGACGTGGGTTGCCGCAGTCTCCAGAGTGTTCCACCACAAGCAATGCGATGCGTCATGCGCAACGAAATCGCTCGAAGGGCTCCCGACGTGGCAGACCTGTACGTGGACGGTGAATGGCGGGATCCGGTGGCCGGAGGCCGCCGGGAGATCCGATGTCCCGCCGACGGAACGCTGTCCGCCACCGTGTCCGAGGGGACCCGCCCCGACACCGAGGCGGCCATCGCGGCCGCCCGCCGGGCCTTCGACGAAGGGCCCTGGCCGCGCACCCCCGAGCGTGAGCGGGGAGCCCTGCTGCTGCGCACCGCCGACCTGATCGAGCGCGACGCCAAGGAGTTCGCCCGCGCCGAGTCGCTGGACACCGGCAAGCGGCTGGTGGAGAGCGAGTACGACATCGCCGACGTCGTCTCCTGTCTGCGCTACTACGGCGGGCTCGGCGGCACCGACGCCGGCCGTGTGACCGACACCGGCCGGGACGACGCCGTCAGTCGCGTGGTCTACGAGCCGATCGGGGTCTGCGGACTGATCACACCGTGGAACTACCCACTTCTGCAAGCGAGTTGGAAGGTCGCCCCGGCCCTTCTCGCCGGCAACACGATCGTCCTCAAGCCCAGCGAGCTCACCCCCTCCACCTCGATCCTGCTCATGAGGGCTCTGGAGGAGGCCGGACTTCCCGCCGGTGCCGCCAACCTCGTCCTCGGCACCGGGCCCGAGGTGGGCGCGCCGCTCTCCGAGGATCCCCGGGTCGACATGGTCTCCTTCACCGGAGGCGTGGAGACCGGCAAACGGATCATGGCCACGGCCGCCGCGACCGTGAAGAAGGTCGCGCTGGAGCTCGGCGGCAAGAACCCCAACGTCGTCTTCGCCGACGCCGACTTCGAGACGGCCGTGGACTTCGCGCTCACGGCCGTCTTCCTGCACTCCGGGCAGGTCTGCTCGGCCGGTGCCCGGCTGATCGTCGAGGACTCCCTGCACGACCGCTTCGTCGACGAGGTGGTCCGCCGGGCCCGGCAGATCCGCCTCGGCGGGCCCTTCGACCCCGAGGCCGAGACCGGGGCGCTGATCTCCGCGCAGCACCTGGAGAAGGTCGAGGCGTACGTGGCGGCCGGTGTGGAGGAGGGCGCCGTCCTGCGCTGCGGCGGCGAACGGCCCGCCGGCCCGGCCCTCGCGAACGGCCACTACTACCCGCCCACTGTGCTCGACGAGTGCCGGCAGGACATGCGGGTGGTGCACGAGGAGTCCTTCGGGCCGGTGCTGACCGTGGAGCGCTTCACCGGTGAGGACGACGCCGTACGCATCGCGAACGACACCGAGTACGGCCTCGCCGGAGCGGTCTGGACGCAGGACGCGGGGAAGGCCCAGCGGGTCGCCCGCCGGCTGCGGCACGGCACCGTGTGGATCAACGACTACCACCCCTATGTGCCCCAGGCCGAGTGGGGTGGCTTCGGACACTCCGGTGTGGGCCGGGAACTGGGACCGACCGGACTCGACGAGTACCGCGAGCCCAAGCACATCTGGCAGAACATCCAACCCCGGCCGCAGCACTGGTTCCGCGGCTGAACGCCGAGAAGAGGTCGACCATGACCCCAACCCAGACCGAGGTGCCGCCGCGCCGCGGTACCCCCGAGGACGCGGCCCCCACGCCCGTCATATCCGTACGCGGGCTGTGGAAGGTGTTCGGGCCGAAGGCGGACCAGGTACCGGACTCCGAGGAGCTGAGCGGGCTCACCCGCCGCGAGCTCATGGACCGCACCGGCTGCACCGCCGCCGTGCGGGACGTGGACTTCGATGTCGCGCCCGGCGAGGTCTTCGTCGTCATGGGGCTGTCCGGCTCCGGCAAGTCCACCCTGGTGCGCTGTCTGACCCGTCTGATCGAGCCCACCGCCGGCGAGATCGTCTTCGAGGGCGAGAACATCCGGGACGCCGACGAGCGGCGGCTGCGCGAGCTGCGGCGCAGCAAGTTCTCCATGGTCTTCCAGCACTTCGGTCTGCTGCCCCACCGCCGCGTCGTCGACAACGTGGCGTTCGGGCTTGAGATCCGCGGCATGGGCCGGGCCGAGCGCACCAGGCGGGCGCTGGAGGTCGTCGAACTCGTGGGACTGTCCGGATACGAGAACTCCTACCCCGACCAGCTCTCCGGCGGTATGCAGCAACGCGTGGGCCTGGCAAGGGCGTTGGCCGGCGATCCGGACGTCCTCCTCTTCGACGAGCCCTTCTCGGCGCTCGACCCGCTGATCCGCCGTGACATGCAGAACGAGGTCATCCGGCTGCACCACGAGGTCGGCAAGACGATGGTGTTCATCACCCACGACCTCTCCGAGGCCCTGAAGCTCGGCGACCGCATCCTCATCATGCGCGACGGCAAGACCGTCCAGTGCGGCACCGGCGACGAACTCGTCGGCGCCCCCGCCGACGACTACGTACGCGACTTCGTCAAGGACGTGCCGCGCGGCGATGTGCTGACCCTGCGCTGGATCATGCGCCCGGCAACACCCGAAGACCCCCTGGACGGACCCGAGTTGGGCCCGGACGTGGTGGTGAAGGAGGCCACCCGGGCGGTGCTCGCGGCCGAGAAGCCCGTCAAGGTCGTCGAGAACGGCGAACTGCTCGGCATCGTCGGCGACGAGGAGATCCTCGCGGTGGTCGCCGGACAGGAAGGCGACGCGTGATGACCGTCGCCATGGAGAAACCCGAGACCTCGGGGGAGGCGCAGCAGTCCGTCCCGCCGCCACCCGTCGCCCCCGTACGCCGGATCAGCCGGGCCATGGTGGTCGGCGCGATCCTGGTGGTCTGGCTCCTCCTCTTCGCCGTACTGCGCGGACGGCAGACCCTGTCGCTGGCCGCGGCCGACCTCACCGATCTGCACCGCTGGCTCAACGACGTCAACGACTCCATCGGCGCCGACCGCAACTCCAACCCGCTGTTCCTGTACTTCTTCAACGAGATCCGGCTGGTCATCGACAACCTGGTGACCTTCGTCCAGGACCTGATCTCCCAGCCGTCCGGCGACCGCCCGGTCCCGCAGATCGGCTGGCTCGGCGTGGTGGGCCTCGCCGGCTATGTCTCCTGGGCAGTGGCCAACTGGCGGGTCGCGCTGCTGGCCGTGGCCGGCTTCACCTTCCTGGGGCTCCAGGGCCTGTGGCAGGAGAGCATGGACACCCTGTCGCTGACGCTCTCCGCGGTCCTCGTGGCGCTGCTGTTCGCGATCCCGCTGGGGGTGTGGGCGGGCCTGTCGGAACGGGTCAACCGGATCGTCACGCCCTTCCTGGACTTCATGCAGACGATGCCGACCATGGTCTACCTCGCGCCGCTCACTCTGTTCTTCCTCATCGGCGGCGCCTCCGCGACCATCGCCACCGTCATCTACGCGGCACCCCCGGCCCTGCGCATCACCGCGCACGCCATTCGCTCGGTGCCCCCGACGACGGTCGAGGCGGCCGAGTCCATGGGCGCCACCCGCAGGCAGTCCCTGCTGAAGGTGCTGCTGCCGATGTCCCGGCGGACCGTGGTGATGGGCGTCAACCAGACCATCATGGCCGCCCTCGCCATGGTGACCATCGCCGCTCTGATCGACGCCCCCGGCCTCGGCAAGACCGTCGTCCAGGCCCTCCAGTCCCTCGACGTCGGCACGGCCTTCAACGCGGGCCTCGCGATCGTCGTCATGGCGATCGTCCTGGACCGGGTCACCACTGCGGCGAGCGAACGGGCGGAGGCGGCCCGGCGGTCCGGCAACCCGCTGCTCAAGTGGCGGCGGCACCTGCTCGTGGCCGGGGGAGCGGTGGCGGCCGTGCTCGTGTACCTGTCCCACACCTACCTGTGGGCGGCCGAGTTCCCCGGCGACGGCGGCACCGGCAGCACCATCGCCAAGGCGGCGGACAACGTGACCACTTGGGCGCAGGACCACCTGTCCGGGCTGACCAACGGCTTCCGGGACGTCATCACCAACGGCCTGCTCAACCCGTTCCAGACGCTGCTCACCGACTCCCCGTGGTGGCTCGTCGGCGCCGCCCTGGTCGGGATCGCGGTGGTCCTCGGCGGGTGGCGTGCCGGGATCACCACCGCCGTGTGCGTGGGCCTGCTCGTCGCCACCGGCGTGTGGTCGGACGGCATGACGACCCTCGCCTCGACCGTCGTGGCGACCGTGCTCGTCATGCTGCTCGGCATGGTCTTCGGGGTGTGGATGGGCCGCAGCGCGCTGGTGGACCGGCTCGTGCGGCCCACCCTCGACGCGGCCCAGGTCATGCCGCCGTTCGTCTACCTTGTGCCGTTCCTCGCCCTGTTCGGTGCGACCCGGTTCACGGCCATCGTCGCCGCGATCGTCTACGCGGCCCCGGTCGCCATCAAGATCATCGCCGACGGGGTGCGTACCGTGCCCGCGGCCACCGTCGAGGCGGCCACCTCCTCCGGGTGCAACACCTGGCAGATCATCACCAAGGTGCAGCTGCCGATGGCCCGCAGCGCCCTGACGCTCGCGACCAACCAGGGCCTGATCTACGTGCTGTCGATGGTCGTCGTCGGCGGCCTCGTGGGCGCGGGCGCCCTCGGCTACGACGTGGTGGCCGGCTTCTCGCAGGGACAGCTCTACGGCAAGGGCCTGGCGGCCGGTCTCGCCATCGTCCTGCTCGGCGTCATGTTCGACCGGATCACTCAAGCAGCGGCTCGCCGCACCAGTAACTGAGGAGCACGACACGATGGCAAGACACTGGCGAGCCGGCGCGGCCGGCCTGGCCGTCCTCGGCCTCACCCTCACGGCCTGCGGCGGCGCGAAGGTCGGTGACTCCTCGGAGGCCGGCGGCTCGGGCAGCTCGGGCAAGTGCGGCACCTTCAACCTCGCGGTCAACCCGTGGGTGGGCTACGAGGCGGACGCGGCGGTCGTCGCGTACGTCGCCGAGCACGACCTGAAGTGCAAGGTCACCAAGAAGGACCTCAAGGAGGAGATCGCCTGGCAGGGCTTCGGCACCGGTGAGGTCGACGCCGTCCTGGAGAACTGGGGCCACGACGATCTGAAGAAGAAGTACATCACCCAGCAGAAGACCGCCGTGGCGGCCGGCTCGACCGGCAACAAGGGCATCATCGGCTGGTACGTGCCGCCGTGGCTGGCCAAGGCCCACCCGGACATCAAGAACTGGAAGAACCTCAACAAGTACGCCGCGAAGTTCAAGACCTCGGAGTCCGGCGGCAAGGGCCAGCTCCTGGACGGCGACCCGTCGTACGTCACCAACGACGAGGCGCTGGTGAAGAACCTCAAGCTGGACTTCAAGGTGGTGTACGCGGGCAGCGAGACCGCGCTGATCCAGGCGTACCGCAACGCCGAGAAGAACAAGCAGTGGGTGATCGGCTACTTCTACGAGCCGCAGTGGTTCCTGTCCGAGGTGCCCCTGGTCAAGGTCGACCTGCCCGCCTACAAGACGGGCTGCGACGCCGATCCGGCCAAGGTCGCCTGCGACTACCCCGTCTACGACCTCGACAAGATCGTCAGCGCCAAGTTCGCCAAGTCGGGCAGCCCGGCCTACGACCTGGTGAAGAAGTTCAACTGGACCAACGACGACCAGAACACCGTGGCCAAGTACATCGCGGTGGACAAGATGACGCCGGAAGCGGCGGCCAAGAAGTGGGTCGACGCCAACCGCGGCAAGGTCGACGCCTGGATCAAGTAAGCCTGACAGGGATCAGGCAAGCCTGTCAGGAAGCCCGGTGGGCGGCGCGCCCGGATGTGCGCCGCCCACCGGGCATTGCCGTTTCCGGAGCCGTTTCCCCGCCCGTTCCGCCACGTCACCGGGCCTCTTGACACCCACCCGCACGGCGGGCACATTGAGTTGCGCAGCCTGAATCGTGTTGCGCACAAAGCAACTTAACCGGAGGTGCGGCGATGGCGGGACCCCGAGTGGTCATCATCGGAGCGGGCGTCGTCGGCGCGGCACTCGCCGACGAGATCTCCGCGCGCGGCTGGACCGAGGTGACCGTGGTCGACCAGGGCCCGCTCCCGGCCACCGGAGGGTCGTCGTCGCACGCGCCGGGTCTGGTCTTCCAGGCCAACCCCTCCAAGACCATGACCGAGCTGGCCCGCTACACCGTCGAGAAGTTCTGCTCCCTCGACGTCGACGGACAGCCCTGCTTCCTCCAGGTCGGCGGCCTGGAGGTGGCGACCACCCCGGAGCGCGTCACCGAACTCCACCGCCGGCACGGCTGGCTCACCGCCTGGGGCGTCGAGTCGCGGATCCTGACCGCCGACGAGTGCGTCGAGAAGCACCCCCTGGTCAACCGCGACCGGGTCCTCGCCGGCCTGCACATCCCCACCGACGGCCTCGCCAAGGCCGTCCTCGCCGTCGAGGCGCAGATCCGCCGGGCCACCGAGCGCGGAGTGACCTTCCTGGCCCGCCACGAGGTCCTGGACGTGCTCCGGGCCGACGGCGAGGTCACGGGCGTCCGCACCGACCAGGGAGACCTGGCAGCCGACATCGTCGTGTGCTGCGCCGGCATCTGGGGCCCCAGGATCGCCCGCATGGTCGGCATGAACCTCCCGCTCACCCCGCTCGGCCACCAGCTCGCCTGGACCGGCCCGGTCCCGGCGCTCGCGGGCCAGAAGGAGGAGGCGGTGCGCCCGATCCTGCGCCACCAGGACGCCGACCTCTACTACCGCGACCGCCACGACACCCTCGGCATCGGCTACTACGGCCACCGCCCCATGCCCATCACCGCCGACGAGATCCTCTCCGTCGACGAGGCCGACACCATGCCCTCGGTCCTCAAGTTCACCGAGGACGACTTCGCGGACGCCTGGACCGAGACGCAGTCACTGCTCCCGGCCACGAAGGACGCCAAGGTCGAGGAGGGCATCAACGGCCTGTTCTCCTTCACCACCGACGGCCTGCCCCTGCTCGGCGAGTCCCCGGACGTCAAGGGCTTCTGGGTCGCCGAGGCCGTCTGGGTCACCCACTCCGCCGGTGTCGGCCGGGCCGTCGCCGAGTGGCTGGTCGACGGCCACTGCTCCTCCTTCGACCTCCACGAGTGCGACGTCAACCGCTTCGAGCCGCACCAGCTCTCCCCGGAGTACGTCCTGGCCCGCGACTGCCAGAACTTCGTCGAGGTCTACGACATCCTGCACCCGCTCCAGCCCTCCGGCGACCCGCGCCCGATCCGCACCACCCCCTTCTACGCCCGCCAGCAGGAACTCGGCGCCTTCTTCCTGGAGGCGAACGGCTGGGAGCGGCCGCACTGGTACGAGGCCAACGCGGGCTTGGTGGAAGGCCGTTCGATCGTCACCCCCAACGACTGGGCCGCCCGGTACTGGTCACCGATCGTCGGCGCCGAGGCCCAGACCACCCGCGAGACCGTCGCGATGTACGACATGACGGCCCTCAAGCGCCTGGAGGTGAGCGGCCGGGGCGCGGCCGCCTTCCTGGAGCGGCTGTGCACCGGCAAGGTCGCCAAGTCCGTCGGCTCGGTGACGTACACGCTGCTCCTGGACCACGACGGCGGCATCCGCAGCGACATCACCGTCGCCCGGCTGGCCCCCGATGTCTTCCAGGTCGGCGCCAACGGCAACCTCGACCTCGACTGGTTCACCCGCCACCTGCCCGCCGACGGCACCGTCCAGGTCCGCGACATCACTCCCGGCACCTGCTGCATCGGCCTGTGGGGACCGCTCGCCCGGGACGTCCTCCAGCCGCTCACGGACGAGGACTTCTCGGCGACGGGCCTGAAGTACTTCCGCGCCAAGCGCGCCCACATCGGGTCCGTCCCGGTGACGGCCATGCGCCTGTCGTACGTCGGCGAGCTCGGCTGGGAGCTGTACACCACGGCCGACCTCGGCCAGAAGCTGTGGGACACCCTGTGGCGGGCGGCGAAGCCGCTGGGCGGTATCGCGGCCGGGCGGGGCGCCTTCAACAGCCTCCGCCTGGAGAAGGGTTACCGCTCCTTCGGCACCGACATGACCTACGAGCACGACCCCTACGAGGCCGGGGTCGGCTTCGCCGTCAGGGCCGACAAGGAGGACTTCGTCGGCAAGGCGGCCCTGGAGCGGCGCGCGGCCGGCGTGCGGCGGAAACTGACCTGCCTGACCATCGAGGACCCGCGGGCCGTCGTGATGGGCAAGGAGCCTGTGTACGACGGACAGCGCGCGGTCGGCCACGTCACCAGCGCGGCCTTCGGCTACACCATCGGCAAGGGCATCGCCTACGCGTGGCTGCCGGCGGAGCTCACCGCCCCCGGGACCACCGTGCACATCGGCTACTTCGACCAGCGCGTGGAGGCGGTCGTGGCCGAGGAGCCGCTGTTCGACCCGGCGATGTCCCGACTTCGGGGGTGAGCGGGGCGCGGCGAAGGCGGGTCGTCAGCCCAAGTAGCCGAGTCGGCGGCTGAGTTCGTCGGCGCTCTCCACCAGCACCGGTGCCAGTTCGTGCATCCGCTCCTCGGTGAGCCGGAAGGCGGGGCCCGAGGCGGTGAGGGCGGCGACGACCTTGCCCTCAGCGGAACGCACGGGCGCCGCCATGGCGTTGAGGCCCTCCTCGTACTCCTCCACCGTCATGGCGTAGCCCTGCTCGCGGACCCGGACCAGCTCCGCCTCCAGCTCCTGCCGGGAGGTCAAGGTGCGTGCCGTCATCCGCTCCAGCCCGGCCGTGGCGACGAGTTCGTCCCGGCGCCGGTCGGTGAGGTGGGCGAGCAGGACCTTGCCGCTCGACGTGCAGTGCATCGGCGTCAGCCGCCCGACCCAGTTCTGCGCGGTGATGGCGGACCGGCCGCGCACCTGGTCGAGGTTGATCACATGATGGGACTCCAGGACCGCGATGTTCATCGTCTCGCCCAGCTTGTCGGCGAGGCGCTCGCAGATCCCGCGGCCGTGCTTGGTGACGTCGATGCGCCCGGTGACCGCGCCGGCCAGCCGCACGATGCCGAAGCCCAGGCGGTACTTCCCGCGCTCGCCCTCCTGCTCGACCATCCCGTGCGCCTCCAGCGCGCCCAGCAGACGGAACGCGGTGGACTTGTGGACGTCGATCGCCTCGGCCACTTCACTGACGCCTGCCTCGCCGCGCTGCGCGAGGATCTCCAGCACGGTGACGGCCCGGTCGACGGACTGCACCCCGCCGCCGGACGTGCCCCCGGACTCGGTGCCGTTGTTGCTCATGGCGGAACCTTATGCGAACAGGTCGCCGCTGGTCAGCGGAAGACCACCGTGCGATGACCGTTGATCATCACCCGGCTCTGGGAGTGCCACTCCACGGCCCGGGCGAGGACCTGCGCCTCGACGTCTCGCCCCAGGGTGACCAGACTCTCCGCGCTCTGCGCGTGGTTCACGCGGATGACGTCCTGCTCGATGATGGGCCCCTCGTCGAGGTCCGGGGTGACGTAGTGGGCCGTGGCCCCGACGAGCTTCACGCCCCGCTCGTGCGCCTGGACGTAGGGCCGCGCCCCCTTGAAGCTCGGCAGGAACGAGTGGTGGATGTTGATGGCCCGGCCTTCGAGCTGCTTGCACAGGTCGTTCGAGAGGATCTGCATGTAACGGGCGAGGACCACGAGGTCGATGTCCAGCCGGTCGACCAGTTCGAGCAGCCGCGCCTCCGCGTCCGCCTTCGTCTCCGGCGTCACCGGCACATGGTGGAAGGGGATGCCGTAACTCTCGGCGAGCGGTGCGAAGTCCCGGTGGTTGGAGACGATCGCCGGCACCTCGATGCCGAGCGCGCCGGTGCGCTGCCGGAAGAGCAGGTCGTTCAGGCAGTGGCCGAACTTCGACACCATGATCAGGGTGCGGGTGGGGGTGGCCGCGTTCCGCAGCTGCCAGGTGATGCGGTACGCCTCGGCGACCGGTGCGAAGCCGGACCGCAGATCCTCCAGGGTGGTGCCCGGGTCCGAGACGTCGAAGTGGACGCGCATGAAGAAGCGGTCCTGGAGCCGGTCGTCGAACTGCTGGCTCTCCTGGATGTTCCCGGAGTGCCGGACCAGGAAGCCGGTGACGGCATGGACGAGGCCGGACCGGTCCGGGCAGGACAGGGTGAGGACGAACTCGCGGTCGGGTAGCGGTCGAAGAGACACGAAGTCCTCCCGATGGCTGCGCATTACGCAACAGTGCGACTGATACGCAACATGGTCCCGGCTGGGGCGGCCCTTGGTCAAGGGGCGGCTTCCGCTGTGGCGGTCACACCGTGGGCCGCGCGGCGACCTCGGGATCGTCCGGGTCGGTGAGGGGGCGCCGAGGCACCCCGCTCGCCGGCTGTGTCGCCGTGCAGTCCGCCGCCTGGGCCGTCGACGCGCTCCTGCTGTACGTGGCCGCGTACGCCCTGGACACGTCGATCCCGCGCCGGTTCACCGCCCTGCCCGTCGAGACCTTTCGCCCGTCTCGGGTGCGCTGATCCGCGGTCCGGGGGTGAGCCGCCCTCCGTCGGGAGTTGGGCGTCGGGTGGGCGCGCCCGGGCCCCGCTCAGCCCTGCCACCCCCTCGATCCTGCGCGAACCCTTGACACGCCCCAGCCGACTGCGTAGATATGACTGCGCAGTCATGACAGCGCAGTCATAGAGGGCGGACAAGCCTTCGACGGACCGCTCTGGCTAGGATCTGAGCCGCCGACATCGGGAGACAGCAATGACGCCAGTGGGAGGACAGGGCGGCGGCCCCGGCGCGCCGCGCGCCGTGGACGTGGCCCGGCTGGCCGGCGTCTCGCAGAAGACCGTCTCCCGGGTGTTCAACGGCGAGCGGTACGTGTCCGCCGAGGTGCGCGAGCGGGTGCTCCGGGCCGCGGAGGGCGTCGGTTACCGGCTGAACGGCGCCGCCCGGGCCCTGGCCTCGGGACGCACCCGTTCGATCGGTGTGGTCACCCTCGGCACCGCCCTGTACGGTCCCGCCTCCCTGCTCATCTGCATCGAGCGGGCCGCCCGGGACGCGGGATACGCGCTCCGGGTCGTCAACACGCTGGAAGGCGACCCGGCGGGTGTCGCCGGGGCCGTGGAGTCGCTCCTGGAACAGGGCGTGGACGGCATCGTCGTGTCCGAGCCCATCGATGAGGGCTCGGTGTCACTCAGTGTCGACATCCCGGTTCTGGTCCTCGGGGCACCCGCCGCCTTCGGCGGTCCACGTGCCGTGGCCGCGGGTGTCGGCGCCGAGTCACTGGCCCGGGCGGCCACCGAACACCTGCTGGACCTCGGACATGTGACGGTCCATCACCTCGCCGGGCCGCAGAGGTGGTTCGCGGCCCGGGACCGGCTCCAGGGCTGGCGGGCGGCGCTCGCGGCCCGCGAGCGCGAGCAGCCACCCGTCATCGAGGGCGACTGGTCGGCCTCGTCCGGCTACACGGCGGGCCACGAACTCGCCGCCGCCGGTGACGTCACCGCGGTGTTCGCCGCCAACGACGACATGGCCGTCGGCCTGATCCGCGCCCTCCTGGAAGCGGGCCTGCGGGTGCCGCACGACGTGAGTGTCGTCGGCTTCGACGACATCCCCGTCTCCGCGTATGTCACCCCACCGCTGACCACCGTCCGCCAGCCCTTCGACGCCGTGGCCCGCGAAGGGCTCCGGCTCCTGGTGCAGGCCATCGAGAAACCGGACGCCGAGCCGGCACCGGCGGGCGACCCACCGGTCGAGCTCGTCGTACGCGCCTCGACGGCACCCCCGCCGACGGGTGGGGGGCGCCCGGCCCCCGGTTCGCGCGACTCGGCGCACGCGCCCCCGACCACCGCCGACTGATCCACGCTTCCCGGCCCGCGAGACGACTCCTCCCGGGCCGGGAGATGAGCCCGAACTGTGCTCGTCGCTTCCGAACCGCCTTCCCCGACCGTGGACTTCCGCCACGCGACACAGCATCCGCGTGCCCGTCCCGATCCCCGCGCCGCCTGCCCCAACCCCCGGTAGCGACGCCGGAGCCGTACTCCTCCCTTTCCCACCCTCACGACGCGCCCTCGCCAGGCGTGCCGTCCCGATGCCCTTTCGGCGGGAGTTCACCATGCCCAGAGACTTCGTACCCACGTCCGCCATGAGCCGTCGGCGGTTCCTCGCCGCGACCGGAGCCCTCTCCCTCGGCGCCGCGCTCACCGCCTGCGGTGGCGGCGACCCGGGCGGCTCCGCCGGCTCCACGAAGCCGGTCGGCCAGGCCGACATCGACAAGGCGATGAAGACGCCGACCCAGCTGACCTTCTGGACCTGGGTCCCGGACATCCAGCAGGAGGTGGCCCTCTTCGAGCAGAAGTACCCGGCGATCAAGGTCAAGGTCGTCAACGCGGGCCAGGGCATCACGCACTACACCAAGCTGCGCACCGCGCTGAAGGCCGGCAGCGGCGCCCCGGACCTGGCGCAGATCGAGTACCAGGCCATCCCCACCTTCACCATCACCGACAGCCTGCTGAACCTGAGCCCGTACGGCGCCTCCGCGCTCAAGGACAAGTTCGTCGACTGGACCTGGGGACAGGTCAGCGGCCCCGACGGCGAGGTCTGGGCGATCCCCCAGGACACCGGCCCGATGGGGATGCTCTACCGCAAGGACATCTTCGACAAGCACGGCATCGAAGTCCCCACGACCTGGGACGAGTTCGCCGAGGCGGCCCGCAAGCTCCACAAGGCCGGCCCCGATGTCTACCTCACCAACCTCGCGGCCAACGAACCCGCCGCCTGGCACGGTCTGTTGTGGCAGGCGGGCGCCAAGCCGTACGCCACCTCCGGCAAGAGCACCCTGACCGTCGACGTCGACGACGCGGTCTCCGGGAAGCTCGCCGACTACTGGAGCGGACTCGCGAAGGAGGGCGTCATCAGCACCGACCCCGACTTCGTCGACGCCTGGTACGCGGGCTTCAACAAGGGCAAGTACGCCACCTGGCTCACCGCCGCCTGGGGCCCCGCCTTCCTGTCCGGCTCGGCCAAGTCCACCGCGGGCAACTGGCGCGCGGCCCCGCTCCCGCAGTGGGACGCCGCCAAGCCCGCCTCCGGTAACTGGGGCGGCTCCACCACCGCGGCCATGCGCTCCACCAAGAACCCCGTCGCGGCGGCCCGGTTCGCCCAGTTCCTCAACAGCGACCCGGCGAGCGCCAAGATGTTCGCCACCAAGCAGTTCTTCTTCCCGGCCACCAAGTCCCTCCTCGCGGACCCGAGTTTCACCGGTGAGGCCCCCGCCTTCTACGGCGGTCAGAAGGTCAACCAGGTCTTCGCCGACATCGGCGACACCGTCTCGCCCTCCTTCCAGTGGCCGCCGTTCCTCGACCAGGCGGCCACCGACTGGACCGAGACCGTCGGCAAGTCCCTCGCCGACAAGTCCGACACCGCCGCCGCGCTCGGCCAGTGGCAGTCGCGCCTGACGACGTACGCCAAGAAGCAGGGCTTCACCGTCAAGGGGGCCTGAGATGACCGCCGTTCGGTCAAGGAGGGCCGGGCCGCTGTTCGTGGCCCCCTTCCTGATCCTCTTCCTGCTGCTCTTCCTCGCTCCGCTCGGCTACGCCGCCTACCTCAGCCTCTTCCAGCAACGCCTGGTCGGCGGCACGGTCTTCGTCGGCCTCGACAACTACGTCACCGCCCTCAAGGACCCCCTGCTCCTGCACGGCGTCGGCCGCGTGGCTCTCTTCTTCCTCCTCCAGGTCCCGCTGATGCTGCTGCTGGCCCTGGCGTTCGCCCTCGCCCTCGACAGCGGCCTGCTGCGCCTCGCCCGCGTGATCCGGCTCGGCATCTTCGTGCCGTACGCCGTCCCGAGCGTGGTCGCCGCACTGATGTGGGGCTACCTCTACGGCCCCGACTTCGGCCCCTTCGCGCAGCTGAGCCGGAAACTGGACCTGCCGGCCCCGGACCTCCTGAGCGGCGGCTGGATGCTGGGCAGCCTGTCGAACATCGTGACCTGGGAGTTCGTCGGCTACAACATGATCATCCTGTACGCGGCGCTGCGGACCATCCCGCACGACCTGTACGAGGCGGCCGCCATGGACGGGGCGGGCGCCTGGCGGATCGCCCGGTCGATCAAACTGCCCGCGCTGCGCCCGGCGTTGCTCCTCACCCTGCTGTTCTCGGTGATCGGCAGCTTCCAGCTGTTCAACGAGCCCAAGCTGCTGATGGCCATCGCCCCGGACGTCATCAGCAGCTCCTACACCGCCAACCTCTACGCCTACTCCCTCGCGTTCACCGGCGACCAGCTCAACTACGCGGCGACGGTCTCCTTCCTCCTGGGACTGGTCATCGTCATCGCCTCCTACGCCGTCCTCCTGACCGCGAACCGCAGGAGGTCCGCATGACGACCACCTTGCGGCAGCCACCGGTGGCCGCCAAGTCCCCGGCCGCACCCGTACGGCACCGGCCCGCCGCCCGGCGCCGCAGCACCCCGCTGACGATCGCCATGCTCGTGGCCCTGGCCTACTTCCTGCTCCCGCTGTGCTGGCTGCTGGTCGCCTCGACCAAGAGCACCCAGGACCTGTTCAACAGTTTCGGCCTGTGGTTCTCGCACACTCCGCAGCTGCTGACGAACATCGAGGCGACCTTCACCCAGGACGACGGCGTCTTCGTGCACTGGCTGCTCAACACCGTGCTGTACGCGGTCGTCAGCGCGCTCGGCGCCGCCCTGCTCGCGGCGGCCGCGGGGTACGGCTTCGCCAAGTTCCGCTTCCGCGGCGACCGGTTCGCCTTCAACCTCGTCCTCGGCGCCATCATGGTCCCGGCGACCGCCCTGGCGATCCCGACCTATCTGCTGTTCGCCAAGGCCGGCCCGGTCAACACGCCCTGGGCGATCATCCTGCCCTCGCTGGTCAACCCCTTCGGCCTCTACCTGATGCGGGTCTACGCGGCCGACGCCGTCCCGGACAGCCTCCTGGAGGCCGCCCGCATCGACGGCGCGGGGGAGGCCCGGATCTTCTTCCGGATCGCGCTCAGACTGCTGGCCCCCGGCCTGGTGACCGTCCTGCTGTTCACGCTGGTGGCGACCTGGAACAACTACTTCCTGCCGCTGATCATGCTGAACGACCCGAATCTGTACCCCGTCACGGTCGGGCTCTCGTCCTGGGCAGCCCAGGCGCAGAACGGCGGGGCCGGCGCCAGCAGCGACATGCTGCCGCTCGTCGTGACCGGCTCCCTGATCTCGATCGTGCCGCTCGCCATCGCCTTCCTCGTGCTCCAGCGCTACTGGCAGAGCGGCCTGGCGACCGGCAGCGTCAAGCAGTAACTCCCCCCTGTTTCCCTGGAGGTTCATCGATGGCGGTCCTGCCCGACCACGTCCTGTTCGGTGCCGCGTACTACCACGAGTACACGCCCGCCTACGACCCCGAACTGCGGCCCGACGAACGGCTGAAGACCGACCTCGACCTCATGGCCGAGGCGAACTTCACCGTGATCCGCGTGGGTGAGTCGGTCTGGTCGACCTGGGAGCCCGAGAACGGCCGCTTCGACCTCGACTGGCTGCAGCCGGTCCTCGACGGCGCCCACGAGCGCGGCATCGGCGTCGTCCTCGGCACCCCGACCTACGCCGTACCGCCGTGGCTGGCCCGCCAGTACCCGGAGATCACGGGTGAACGGCGGACCGGCGAACGCATTGGCTGGGGCGCCCGGCAGGAGGTGGACTTCACCCACCCCGCGTTCCGCTTCCACGCCGAGCGGATCATCCGGAAGATCGTCGCCCGGTACGCGGACCACCCGGCGGTCATCGGCTGGCAGGTCGACAACGAACCGGGCCTGCACCTCTTCCACAACCACGGCGTCTTCCAGCGGTTCGTCGACCACCTGCGCGACCGGTACGGCGACGTCGAGACCCTCAACCGCGAGTGGGGGCTGGAGTACTGGTCGCACCGCCTGTCCACCTGGGCCGACCTGTGGACCCCGGACGGCAACGAACAGCCCCAGTACGACGTCGCCTGGCGGGAGTTCCAGGCCCGGCAGGTCACCGAGTTCATCGGCTGGCAGGCGGACATCGTCCGCGAGTACGCGGCCCCCGAGCACTTCGTCACCACCTGTATCTCCTACACCCGCCAGGCAGTCGCGGACGACGAGCTGTCCGCCCGGCTCGACATCGCCTCCGGCAACCCGTACTACGACATGCAGGACGGCCTCCTGCTGCCCGACCCCACACCCGACGAGCACGAACAGCGCTGGAAGACCACCGGTGTCTGGTCGATGTACCAGACCGCCGACTGGATGTTCTCCTCCCGCCAGGAGCCCTTCCTCGTCACCGAGACCAACGCGAACTCCATCGGCTTCGCCTGGGACAACCGGCCCGGCTACGACGGCCAGTGGCGCCAGGCCGCGTGGGCGCACGTGGCCCGGGGCGCGCGGATGATCGAGTACTGGCAGTGGCAGACCCTGCGCTTCGGCGCCGAGACCTACTGGGGCGGAGTCCTCCCGCACAGCGGACAGCCGGGCCGCACCTACGCCGAACTCGCCCGCCTGGGAGCCGAGTTCACGAAGGCCGGACCGCTCGTCGCCGGACTCGAACCGGACGCCGACGTCACGCTGGTCTACTCGACGCCCAGCAAGTGGCTGATGCAGAAGCACCCCCCGCTGGCCACTCCCGACGGCAACCCCGACCCGACCGCCTACCACCGCATCTTCGACCCCTTCTACCGCGGCGCCTTCGAGTCCGGACGTCAGGTGCGGATCGTGCACGCCCGGCAACTGCACGAGGGCATGACACCGCAGGAGACCGCCCGCCGCCACCCGGTGCTGGTCGTACCCGCGCTGTACATCGCCGACGACGCCACTCTCGACCGGCTCGCCGCCTACGCCCACGCCGGCGGCCACCTCGTCCTCGGCCCGCGCACCGGATACGCCGACCACGAGGCCCGCGCCCGGCACGAGAAGGCACCGGGACGCCTCACCGAGGCCGCGGGGGTCTCGTACGACGAATTCAGCAACCTCGCGCACCGCATCCCCGTGGACTCCGTGGGCCCCCTGAGGCTGCCGGAGGGCGCGACGGCGACCCGCTGGGCCGACGCCCTGACCGTCGCCGACGCCGAGGTGCTGGCCACTTACCGGCACCCGCACTTCGGGAACTGGCCCGCGATCACCACCCGTCGGCACGGCGAGGGCCGTGTCACCTGTGTCGGCACGGTCCCGGACCGCGCCCTCGCGCGAGGACTGGCGCAGTGGCTGGCACCGGCCCCCCGCCACGGCTGGCAGGACCTCCCGGACACGGTCACCGCGACGACCGGCACCGCTCCCGGCGGGCAGCGTGTGCACATCGTCCACAACTGGAGCTGGGAGCCGACCCGTGTCGGCGCTCCCCTTGACCTGACCGACGTCCTGAACGACGCCCCGGTCCCCGCCGGAGCCGAACTGGAGCTCGGCGCCTGGGACGTGCGCGTGCTCGTCACCGCGGACAACTGAGCACCACCGCGGTCACCCTCAAAGGAGAGGCAATGCAGACAAGACGGCTGGGACAGACACTGGGCACCTTCGCCGCGGCAACCGCGCTGGCGACGATCCCCCTGAGCAGCGCGCACGCGTACAACCCGACCGGAGGAATCCTCTACCAGCTCGGCAGCGAACCCTGCCTGAAGGGGAGGGGCAACTGCGCCGTCTACCCCAAGTCGGCGCAACTGCCGAGCGGACGGCTGGTCGCGTCCTTCGAGAAGGCCACCGTCGTGCCGCAGTCGTCAAGCGCCGACGGAGAGACCCTCCCGGTCTACAAGAGCGACGACCGCGGCACGTCCTGGCAGCCGCTTTCGGAGGTGAAGGCCCCGGCCTACCTCTCCACCGACCCCAAGTACGCGAAGTACACGAGCAACTGGACCAACCCGTACCTCTACACGCTCCCGCAGGCCGTCGGAAACCTGCAAGCCGGCACCCTGCTGCTGGCGAGTGTCGTGTCGGGCGACGACTACTACTACAAGGAGCACAAGGCAGCCGACCCGAACTGGACGCCCTCCAACGACGGCGACCGCAAGGACCTGGCCATCGCCCTGTACTCCAGCACCGATGAGGGCAGCACCTGGAAGGTCCTCAACGTCGTCGCCACCGGCGGCTGGCAGGGCGGCAGCGCGGGCGCGGTCGGCCAGAACATCGCGGCCGCCAACACGCACCAACAGGTGGACCCCCTCTGGGAGCCCTACCTGATGGTCCACAAGGGCCAACTCGTCTGCTACTACTCCGACGAGAACGACTACCTCGGCGTCGACCCGGCCACCGGCGCCCCGATACCGGACCCCGCGAACGCCACCGCAACCGACTCGCACGGCCAGATCCTCGCCCACAGGACGTGGGACGGCCGTAGCGCGGAGTGGAGTTCGCCAGTCGTCGACATCGCGGGACTGACCGACGACATGGGCGGCGGCAAGACGGAGATCGGGGGCGGGCGGCCGGGCATGACGAACGTCGCGCCCACGACGGACGGCAAGTGGCTGCTGACGTACGAGTACTGGGGCGGCGGAGCGAACGTCCGGTACGCGCTCGCCGCCGACCCGCTGAAGTTCCGCGGCGGCTCCTCGGGCGCGGTCACCTCCCTGCCGGTCGACACCGGGTCGCACCCGCTCGCCACCGGTGGCAGCCCGGTGATCATCAGGCTTCCCGACGGGCGCCTGGTCTACAACGCGGCGGGCAGCGGCAACGTGTGGGTCAACGACAGCGGAAGCAGCACCGGCGTGTGGAAGGAGTACCAGACCACCTCGCGGGCGGGCTACAGCCGCAACCTCCAGTACGTCGCCGGCACCGGCCGTATCGCCATCCTCAACAATCAGGACACCTCGACGATCGCCTTCGCCGAGGTCGACCTGGGCCGGACCCAGGGCACCTACTACCAGGTGGTGAACCGGAAGACCGGCCAGGTGATCGGTACCGGCGGAAGGACCAACGACGCCAACCTCGGCAACGGCGACGTGTCCGACGTCGTCCTGGAGAACGCGGGCGCGTCGGCAAACAAGGACACCCAGTCCTGGCACGTGGTCACCGAGCCGAACGGCGGCACGACCCTGCTGAACAGGTCGGGCGGCCGCGCGGCGGCCATCTGGACGGGGAACGCCACCGTCGGGCAGCGGATCGGCCAGTGGGTCGACAACAGCGCCGGCGGAAGCTGGAACCTCGTCAGAACGGCCGACGGCTACTACCGGTTCCAGGCGGTGAGGAACACGAGCGTGTACCTGACCGGCGCGTCCGCGGGTGGCCCCCTGACCCTCCAGAACGCCGTCGCGGACGGTTCGCAGGAGTGGCGGCTCGTCCAGGTCGGCGGCTGAGAGACGGAGACCGGCGGCGCCTTGCGGCGCCGCCGGTGACGATCACCTCTCCTGTGAGTAGGGCGCCACGGTGATCCGGTCGATCAGCGGCGCGTACCGGGAGCGGAGCAGCACACCCGGGAAGGTGTCCGAGGCGTAGCTCGTGCCGCCGAAGTTCGGCAGCTCCTCGGAGCGGAAGGCGATCGTGTTCTGTCCCTTCTTCAGGGTGACCGGGACGGTCAGCTCCCAGAAGTTGTTCTGGTGGAAGCTGTGCGGGAAGCCGACCCGCCTCGTCTCGCCCCCGTTGACGGTGATGTCGGCGTGGCGGGCCAGCGGGTCCGGGTTGTAGTGGGTGGCCTCCGACTGCTCCGGGTTGGAGTAGCGGATCCGCAGCGCGTACAGCCCGGCCCGGTCCGCGGCGACCGTGAAGGTGGCCGTGTTGCCGTTGCCCGGGTCGCCGCCGACGCCGGTGATCGCCGTGCCGTCGGTGGCCAGGGAGAGCGGGGTGAGCGTGGCCGAGCCCGCGAGTACCGCGTCCTGGGCCTCGTACGTACGCGCCTTGAGCGCGCCCTTGCTCGGCGTGACCGTGAGACGGTCGAGCAGAGTGGTGGACGAACCGCCCGTCAGGGTCACCTTGTTGACTCCTCCGGAGAGGGAGACCGCGACACGGTTGCGGTCCTTGGCGAGGCGCAGCACGTCGTGTCCGTTGACGGAGAGCCTGGCCCCGGTGCCGCCGAGGGTGTCGACCTTGAGGGTGGCCTCGCGGTCGGCGGGGGAGTACACCCAGAACGTGGCCGTCTGGCCCTTGGCGAGCCGGGCCGCACCCGAGCCGGAGCCCGCCACGTTGTAGGCGGTCTGTGCTCCGCCGCCCAGCCAGGCCAGTTCGCCCTCGTACACCTGGGTGGTGGCCGAGGCGGCCGGCAGGGCGAGGGTGAGACGGTCGACGATCGCGTCACCCTTCGTCACACGCTTGCCGTCCAGGCTCTTCGCGGCGAGCGTCAGGGTGTGCCTGCCCTTGGTGAGCTTCACCGTGGTGTCGGTGTGGTCCCACACCACCCACTTGTAGCCGAGCGGCAGATACAGCTGCTGCTCGCTGCCCGCCTGGCCGTCCACGCGCAGGAAGACATTGGTGGGGCCCTGTTCCTTCACCTTGTCGAAGGTGTTGAGGGAGTTGGCGAACACGCTCAGGTCGTAGGTGCCGTCCTCGGGCACGTCCACCGTGAAGTCGAGCGTGACGTCCGAGCCGGTGCGCAGCCCGCCCACGTCGTAGCCGCCGGAGGTGTAGAACTTCGACACGTCGGAGGTGGAGCCCTCCGGACCGTTCTTCGAGTAGCCGGACCCGGTGTGGGCGGCGTCCTCCGCCTCGTAGGAGCCCTGCCAACGCACCGGCGGTGACTGGGGCTTCGCGGCCTTCCCGGTCTTCGCCGCCGGGCTGAGCACGATCTCGTACGCCGAGGACTCCTTCAGCTTCGGCAGCGTGCCGTCACCGAAGTCCACGGTGACCGTGCCGTCGTCCGCGACCTTCAGGTTCGTCTCGGTGAGCAGCTTCGGGCCGGAGTGGTCGCCGACCTGCCCGCTCCACTCGATCTCCCGCACCCAGGCGTGCACGTTCTCGCCGAAGAGCTTCTTCGGGACACCCGCGAAGGTGATGTGCCCCTTGCCGGTGGAGCCGCCGAAGAGCAGCCGGGCCTGCTTCTTCTTCTCGTCGAGGGTGGCGACGCCCTGCATGGTGTAGTTCTCGCCCGGGAACGGCGGGGTCACCGACACCGTGTGCCCGCTCATCGAGGCGTACGAGTTCAGCAGCCACCACTGGCCGTTGCCGCGGTTGGACTGCACCGCCGAGTCGGAGAGGTTTCCGTCGATGTTCCAGTAGGCGATGTCGGCGTCCACCTTGGACTCCTCGATCGCGGAGACCCACTGGATCATCTGGCCGGGGACGGAGGTGTGGTAGTTGAAGGCGTACTCGTTGATGTTGACGGGGAGTTCGATGCCCTCGCGGTCGGTGCCCTTGAACAGCTCCTTCTCCCACACCCGGTACTTGGCCACGCTCGCGCGCACCGCCTCCGGGTGGCTCAGCTCGTGCCAGGTGATGACGTCCGGGAGGGTGCCCGCGGCCAGGGCGTGGGTGAGGAAGCCCTTCACCTGGTCATAGAGGATGCTGGTGTTGGGACCGGCGATACGGGCGTCCGGCATCCTGGTCTTGATGAGCTTGTACGCGGAGTCCCAGGCGGCGAAGTAGTCCTTGGGGTCGCTGAGCCAGCTGACCTTGTCGTAGCTCCACTCGCCGGTGCCGAACATGTTGCCCTCGGGCTCGTTGAACGGCACGAAGACGATGTTGTCCTGGTACTGCTTCGGCAGCTTCAGTACCTGGTCGACCTGCCCCGCGATCTTCTCCTCGTAGAGCCTGAGCTTCTCCGCGGGAGTGTCACCCGGCCACTCGTACGGGAAGCCGCGGTGGATGTCGGTCATGTAGATGTACACATCGCCGTCGGTGGAGTCGGCGAGCGGCTTCACCACGTCCAGCGCGTCGGCACCGGGGTGTTGCGGGCCGTCCTGGGCCTTGGTGGAGACCGTGCGCAGGCCCATGCCCTCGATGAGGTTGTTGGTGGGGACGTCCGGTCCGTACACGCCGTAGAGGGTGCCGGAGGCGCCGCCGTGGAACGCGCCGGTGTCCGAACCGAGGTCGACGGTGAGCTGCCCCTCGCGGACCACGGTGACGTTCGCCTTCACGCCGCGTCCGGCCGCCGTGCCGGCCACCGTGAACGTCCCGGGCTTGGCGTACTTCTCGGGCGGCACCGCCTCCCAGACGACGGGTGTGTCGCGGTCGTAGCCGTCGGAGAAGGTGGAGCGGACGGTGGCCGGGAGGGTCGGGGCGGTCCCGTCGGTCGTCCGGACGTCGAAGGAGGTCTGCGACAGGTCCTCGAGGGTCGGCACGGTCCCGACCAGGCCGGCCACCTGCTCGGCACTGAGCGCCGAGTGCCATACGGCGAAGTCGTCGACGGCGCCCTTGAGCAGCGGGTCGGGATAGAGGGACTTGCCTATGTAGCCCGCGGCGGTCGCCGAACTGCCCAGCAGGTCCTTGGCCTTGATGGCGGTGGCCGCGGAGGACACCGCCACACCGTCGAGGTACGTGGTGAGCCGGCCCGCGGTGGTGTCGAGGGTGACGGTGACCGTCCGCCAGGCGTCCGCGGGCAGCGGCGCGTAGCCGCGGACCTGGTTCTCCGCGCCGCCTCCGCCGGTGGTCACGGAGGTCTGGAACAGCCCGTTGCCGTTGTACGGGGTGCTGAAGAGGTACCTGCTGGTGTCCGTGCCCAGGTCGAAGATGCGCTGCCAGGACGACTTGTCGCCGCTCCACTTCACCCGGGCGGAGACGGTCAGGTCGCTCGCGTCGCCGACCACCTCGCGGGGCAGCCGGACATAGGCGCCGTCGGAGGTGGGCGCCCCGCCGGGCAGGGCCAGCGCCCTGCCGCCGTCCGCGCCCGCCACGGACTGGGCCGTCGAGCCGTTCACCAGGCTCGCCGTCAGGCCGTTTCCGGAACTGTCGGTGATCTTTCCGGAGGCGAGGTCGTCCTGGTCGAAGGTGTAGCGGGCGGCGGGCCCGGGCGCCTCGGCCGCGTGCGCGGACACGGCGGGGGCGGCCAGCAGGCCCGCGCCGAGGGCCAGCGCCATGGCGGCCGGCGCCCGGCGGCGCGTGGATCTGTCGGGGGATGACATGGAGAACGTCCTCAATCGTCGTAACGGGTTCAGGTCGGCCCGCCTCGGGGCGCCGTCGAACCGATTCGATCCGGGCGGGTGCGGGGGAAGAGGCGTGTGCGGGGGGAAGGGGTGGGGCGGCTCTACGGCGGCGCGCGGCGAGGGAGCCGCGAGGGGCGACCGCGCCGAACCGGTTCGGCGAAGCTAGCACCGGGACATCCGGCCAGCAATGCCTACGACACAGGGATCTCACGGTCCCACGGGGCCCCGTCGGCGATTACGTCGAGAGTATTGACAGGCGCCCGGGCAGTTCCTACGTTCACTTCCACGCGAACCGGTTCGACAAGCCGGTCGCCCGTCCCGAGGAGTCGCCGTGAACATCGGTGAGATCGCCCGGCGGGCCGGTGTCTCGCGCAGCACCGTGTCCTACGCGCTGAGCGGCAAGCGCCCCGTGTCGGAGGACACGCGCCGGAAGATCCAGCGCATCGTCGACGAACTGGGCTACCAGCCCAGCGCCAGCGCCCGCGCCCTGGCCAACGGCCGGACCAGCACGATCGGTCTGGTGTTCCCGCCCGCCGGGAACCACTACACGGGCATGCAGCTGGACTTCATCGGCAGCGTGGTGGAGGCCGCCGCGGCCCACGACTACGACGTGCTGCTGTCGCCCAGCGGCGTCGACAGCGACCGTTCCTTCCAGCGGCTGCTGGGGGAGCGGAGGGTCGACGGCGCGATCCTGATGGAGATCCGGCTGGAGGACGACCGGGCCGATCACCTGGCCGCGCTCGGCTTCCCCTCCGTCGCCATCGGCCGCACCGCCCACCCGGAGGACGGCTGGTACGTCGCCCTGGACCACACCGCGCTGGCGGCGGCCTGCGTCCATCACCTCGCCGACCTCGGCCACCGCCGCATCGCCTTCGTCAACCGGCCCGAACAACTTTTGAGGACCGGATACGAGTCCGCCCACCGCGGCCTGGACGGCTTCACCAAGGCCGCGGCCGAACGCGGGCTGACGGTCCGCACGTACTGCTGCGGGGACGACGCCGCCGCGGGCCAGGCCTGCCTGGAACAGATCCTGCACGACGACCCGGCCACCACGGCCCTGGTCACCCTGAACGAGGCCGCGCTGGGCGGCCTGTACCGGGGGCTCGCGCACGCGGGCCGCCATGTGCCGCGCGACTTCTCCGTCACCGGGGTCGTCGCCAACCGCTGGGCGGAGACGGTGACCCCGCAGCTCACCGCCGCCGACGTACCGGCGGCCGAGATGGGCCGGCTCGCCGTCGACCTGCTCGTGGAGCGGCTGGACCACTCCGACGCGCCGCCCCGGCAGCACCTCCTCACCCCGCCGATCTCGCTGCGGGCCAGCACCGGACCCGCAGGAGTCCCGCAGACCTGATCAGGTCCTCCGAGCACTCGTCACCCCGCCGCACGCCCGAACGCCAGGTACCCGAGGGCGTGTTCGCGGTTTCCCCGCGCGACCCACCGCCGCGGCACCCGCATGCCACAAACCGAAGGAACCCGCCATGAACAGCTTCTCCGGACGACGCCGTCCGACCGCCGCGGTCCTGATCTCCCTGGCCGTCGCCACCGGAGTCACCGCCTGCGGCTCCGGCTCGGGCAGCAGCGGCTCCGAGGGCGCCGACGGCAAGACGTACACCGTCTGGGACCCGTACCCGCAGTTCGCCAAGGGCTCGGCCTGGACGAACCTGCTGGACAAGTGCGGCACCCAGGCGGGCGTGAAGGTCAAGCGGACGGCGTTCGACACCAGCGACCTGACGAACAAGGCCCTCCTGGCGGCCCAGCAGGGCAACTCCCCGGACCTCCTCATCGTCGACAACCCGGTCGTCTCGACCCTGGCCGAGGCGGGCGTCCTCACCACGACCGACGACAACAAGCTGGACACCTCGAAGACCGACCCCAACCTCCTTGCGGCCGGCCAGTCGGGCGGCAAGACGTACGGCACCCCGATCGGCGCCAACACCCTCGCCCTCTACTACAACAAGAAGGTCCTGAAGGAAGCCGGCGTCGACGTCGCCTCGGTGAAGGACTGGGCGTCCCTGACGGCGGCGCTGGAGAAGGTGAAGAAGGCGGGCAAGAAGGGCATCACCTTCTCCGCGATCGGCACCGAGGAGGGCAGCTTCCAGTTCCTGCCCTGGTTCTGGGGCGCGGGCGCGAAACTGACCCAACTCGACTCCGCCCAGGGCGAGTCGGCGCTCTCCCTGTGGAAGGGCTGGGTCAAGAGCGGCGTCGCCCCCAACTCGGTCCTCAACAACACCCAGACGACCAGCTGGCAGGAGTTCGCGACCGGCGAGTACGCCTTCGCGGAGAACGGCACCTGGCAGCTCGCGGGCGCCAAGAAGGCCGGCCTCGACTACGGCGTGCTCCCGATACCCGGCGCCTCCGGCGGCAGCGCGGCCGCCCCGACCGGCGGTGAGTTCGTCACCCTCCCGGTCCAGGACGACACCGGCCGCTACACCACCTCCCAGAAGCTGGCGACCTGCCTGACCAGCACCCAGAACCTGTACGACACCGACACCACCCTGTCCTACGTGGCCCCCACCACCGAGGTCCAGGACAAGCAGGTGGCCGCGAACGCCGAGCTGAAGCCGTGGGTCGACGCGGTCAAGGCCGCCAAGGGCCGCACCAGCGACGACCTGGGCACCAAGTACCCCAAGATCTCCGAGCAGATGTGGAAGGCCGTCCAGTCCGCGCTGAGCGGCTCCAAGTCCCCGAAGGACGCGATGGCCGACGCGCAGTCCGCCGTCAAGTGAGCACATCCCGGGGTCAGTTGATGAGTCAGACGACGACACGAGTACCGCGCCCGCGGACCGACTCCGACGGCGCGACCCCGGAGGCTCCGCGCCGTCCCGTCTCCCCGCAGTGGGCCGCCTGGGCCTTCCTCGCCCCGGTGACCCTCTACCTCGCCCTGTTCTACGCCTATCCGCTCTACCGCAACATCGACCTGAGCCTGCGCCACTACACCGTGCGCTCTTTCGTGCGGGGCGACGCGCCGTTCACGGGCCTGGCGAACTACCGGATGGTCTTCGACGACCCGACCTTCGCCCCGGCCCTCACCCACACCGTGGTGTTCACCGGCGTGTGCCTGGTCTTCCAGTACGCGATCGGTCTGGCGCTGGCGGTCTTCTTCCACCAGAACTTCCGGCTCTCGGCGACCCTGCGGGCCCTGTTCCTGGTGCCGTGGCTGCTGCCGCTGATCGTGTCGGCGTCGACCTGGTCGTGGATGCTCAACAGCGACTCCGGCATCGTCAACGCCGTCCTGCACGCCGTCGGCATCGGCCCGGTGAACTGGCTGACCTCGCCGTCCTGGTCGCTGGCCTCGGTGATCATCGCGAACATCTGGATCGGTGTCCCCTTCAACCTGGTCGTCCTCTACAGCGGCCTGCAGTCCATCCCCACCAGCCTCTACGAGGCCGCCGCCATCGACGGTGCGAACGCCTGGCAGCGCTTCTGGAGCATCACCTTCCCGCTGCTGCGCCCGGTCTCCGCCATCACCCTGCTGCTCGGGCTGGTCTACACGCTCAAGGTCTTCGACATCATCTGGATCATGACCAAGGGCGGTCCGGCCGACTCGTCCACCACCTTCGCCACCTGGTCCTACCAGCTCGGCTTCGGCAACCTGCTGCCCGCCTTCGGCCCCGGCGCCGCGGTCGGCAACCTGCTCGTCGTCGCCGCCCTGGTCTTCGGCCTGATCTACGTACGGGTCCAGCGAAAGCAGGCGCTGTCATGAGCACAAGGCCACTGAAGACCGCCCTCGGCCTGCTGCTGACCGCGATCATGCTCTTCCCGGTGTACTGGATGCTCAACGTGTCCCTCACCCGCGACCAGGACATGCGCAAGAGCCCACCCGACCTGTTCCCTGTGCACGGCACCCTGGAGGGCTACCGGGCCGTCCTCGACCAGCAGTTGCCCTACCTCGGCACCAGTCTCGTCATCGGTCTCGGCACCGTCGCCCTGACCGTGGCCCTGGCCGCCCCGGCCGGCTACGCGCTGGCCAAGCTCCGCCCGCGCGGCGGGGGAATGCTCAGCTTCCTCCTGCTGGTGGCCCAGATGATCCCCGGCATCATCATGGCGATGGGCTTCTACGCCATCTACCTGCAACTCGGCCTGCTCCAGTCGGTGCCCGGCCTGATCGTCGCCGACTCCACCCTGGCCGTGCCCTTCGCGGTGCTCATCTTCACCGCGTTCATGTCCACCATCCCCGGCGAACTCCTCCAGGCCGCGCAGATGGACGGGGCGCACGCCCTGCGCACCTTCTGGTCGGTCGTGCTGCCGATGAGCCGCAACTCCGTCGTCACCGTGTCACTGTTCGCGTTCCTGTGGTCCTGGTCCGACTTCATCTTCGCCAGCACCCTGGCGGGCGGCGGCGCCCACGAGCCGATCACCCTCGGCATCTACCACTACATCGGCAACAACAACCAGCAGTGGAACGCCATCATGGCCACCGCCGTCGTCGCCTCCCTGCCGGCCACGGTCATCCTCGTCCTCGCCCAGCGCTATGTGGCCGCCGGCGTGACCGCCGGCGCCGTCAAGGACTGACGTCCGCGGCGCCCCCCTTCCCCGATGATCACCGACGATCCCTGCTCGAGAAACGAGTGCCCCTTCATGACCGCCGACCGCCCCGGCCCGGCCTTCTCCGTCCAGGACATCCCGTTCAGCACGCACGGCTCCTGGTTCGGCATCTCCCCCGTGCTCGCGGAGAAGACCCGCGCCGAGGACCTCCACCTCGTCTCGCACCAGAACGGCATGCACCCCGTCCTGAGCCTCGTGCCGCTCGATCCCACGACCGGCGAGCGGGCCGAGACCCTGGTCGAGGCGACACCGGGCCTGCTGAGCTGGACCGGCGCGGACGGCCGTATCGACCTCGCCTACGAGACGCCGGACACCGTACGCCTGCGCGGTGCCGGTGCGTCGCTGCGGATCTCGGCGGCGGCCCGGACGCTGACCCCGTTCAGCGGGACGTACTTCTTCCGCGAACCGGCCGCCGACGCCTATGTGTTCACCTCGTACGAGACCGGCCGCCGTTACCGGGTCACCCTGCTGTCCGGCACGGTGGCCGAGGTGGCCGGTTCCCAGGCGCTGGGCGACGGTGAGCGCGGTCTCACGATCGGCGCCGAGGCGGACGGATCGTGGGAGATCGCGGTCGAGGAACTGGACACCGCCCGCCCCGCCTACGTGCCGGCGGCGGCCTTCGGCAAGGTCGTCGAGACCGCACGGAACTCCTTCGCGGACTTCGTCGACACCGTGGCCCCGTGGCGCTCCTCCGCCACCCCGGCGGCCGAACTCGCGGCCTATGTCCTGTGGTCGGCGACCGTACGTCCGGCCGGCCTGGTGACCCGGCCCGGCGTGCTGATGTCCAAGCACTGGATGGACAAGGTCTGGAGCTGGGACCACTGCTTCAACGCCCTCGCCCTGGCGCCCGGTTGCCCCGGACTGGCCTGGGACCAGTTCCAGCTGCCCTTCGACCACCAGGACGAGACCGGGGCGCTGCCCGACTCGGTCACCCACTCCGAGGTGCTCCACAACTTCGTCAAACCGCCCATCCACGGCTGGACGTTCGGCCGGCTGCGCCGTCGGCTGCCCACCCCCGTGGGGCGGGCGGAACTGACCGGGACGTACGACAGGCTGGCACGCTGGACGGAGTTCTGGCTCACCGCCCGGCGCGCACCCGGCGCCGCTCTGCCGCACTACCAGCACGGCAACGACAGCGGCTGGGACAACGCCACCACCTTCGACCCCGAACGGGTCGTCGTCACCGCCGACCTGGCCGCCTTCCTCACTCTCCAGCTGCACGAACTCGCCGACCTGGCAGCGCACTTGGAGAGGCCTGACGATGCCCGCCGGTGGACGCGGGCCGCCGAGGAGACGCAGCGGGCGATGCTCGACCAGCTGTGGACGGGGGACCGGTTCGTCGCCCGGGGCGTCGAGAGCGGCGACACCTGGGGCACGTCCAGCCTGCTCGACCTGATGCCGATCGTGCTGGGCGAGCATCTGCCGCCCGACATCAGCGACGTCCTGGCCGGCCGGATCGAGGCCCATCTGACCCCGTACGGCCTGGCCACGGAGCTGCCGACCTCGCCGCACTACCTCCCCGACGGGTACTGGCGCGGCCCGATCTGGGCGCCCGCCACGGTCCTCGTCGAGGACGGACTGCGCCGCGGCGGCCACCACCGGCTGGCGGACGAGGTCAGCGCCCGCTTCCGCGCCCTGTGCGAGAAGCACGGCTTCGCGGAGAACTTCGACGCCCTCACCGGCACGGGCCTGCGCGACCGCGCCTACACCTGGACGGCCGCGGCCTACCTCCTCCTCGCCGAGGCGCACGCACAGCGGGAGGGCCGGTGACGCCGCGGGACGGCCGGTGACGCCGACCACCGCTTGGCCCTCGACAAGTCCCGCTGACCGGCACCTGGGAGCTGCCGCTGGACCTCCTGGAGCGGCGGGTTCCCTGGGCGCGTGTTCAGTCGAGGACCGCGGTGGCCTCGATCTCGACGAGGTGGTCGGGGACGTCCAGTGCCGCGACGCCCAGCAGCGTGGCCGGCGGGACGGGGGTGACTCCCAGTTTCGCGGCCGCCCGCGAGATCCCCTCCAGGAGTTGGGGCATCTTGTCGGGCGTCCAGTCGACGACGTGGACGTTCAGTTTCGCCACGTCGTCGAAGGAAGCGCCGGCCGCGGCCAGGGCCGTCCCGACGTTGAGGTAGCTCTGCTCGACCTGCGCGGCGAGGTCACCCGCACCGACCGTGCGGCCCTCGGCGTCCCAGGCGACCTGACCGGCGACGAACACCAGCCTCGACCCGGACGCGACCGCCACCTGCCGGTAGACATCGATCTCCGGCAGTCCGTCGGGATTCAGCAAGGTGATGGACATTTTCTGCGCCTCCATGAGCGGGCACCCAAGGCCCTTGGTCTCTTCTGGTTACTGGAAAACCGTAAGAGAGCGATCGGTGACATGGAAGAACGCACTTTTCGGTGACTGGGGAACCCGTTGGTGACCTGGCAGCTCAGCAAGTGGAGCGCCGGTGAAAACCCTGTGGAAGCGGTGTCAGTGGGGCCGTTTATGCTGCACGGACGATCACGCGGGACCAGGGGAGGGCGCGGCATGTTCGGCAAGCTGTTCGGCAGGGATGCGGAGAGACCGGAGGCGAATCCGTACGCCCTGCCCGTCCCGCGCAGACAGAAGAACGGGACGTATCCGCTGCGCGCCCTCGGCGACACCCGGGTGCTCGCGCTGGTGGAAGCGGCCGACGCCGGTGACTGGGAGGCGGTGAAGGCGGCACTGGTCCCCTTCGATCTCGGCCGCGACCACGCGGTGCTCGGCGAACTCGCCGAGCTGGACGGTCTGCAGGACTGGATCGGCCGGGCTGTGGACGAGGACAAGGAACACCGGGCGACGGCCCTGCTGATGTCCGGGGCGCGCCACATCAGCTGGGGCTGGGAGGCGCGTACCTCCGCACGCGCCGTGAACGTCACGCAGGAGCAGTGGCGGATCTTCCACGAGCGGCTGGAGATCGCCGAGGAGCAGCTGCTCGAAGCCGCCGAGCTGCGGCCCGACTGGATCACCCCCTGGCGCCGCCTCCTCACCTCCGGCCGCGGCATGTCGCTCGGCCCCGCCGTCAACGAGACCCGGCGCGACGCCGCCCTGCGCCGCGACCCGCTGGACCTGGAGACCCACATCGAGTGGGTGTCCCAGTTGCAGCCCAGGTGGGGCGGCGAGCCCGGCCAGGCCCTGACGTTCGCCCGCGAGGCCTTCGCCGGTGCGCCCGACGGGCACCGCCTCGGCTGTGTGGTCGCCATGGCCCACATCGAGGAGTGGGTGGAGTCGGACAGCCGCGACCATCTCGACACCCCCCAGGTCCAGGAGGAGCTCAGAGAGGCGGCCCGGCGCAGCATTCTCCACCCCGCCTACGACAGGCCCCTCGGCTGGCAGGAGGACTTCAACATCTTCGCCATGGCGCTGGCCCTGTCCGCCGAGAGTGTCGTGGCCCCGCGGGTCTTCCACGAGCTGGGCGGCGCCTACACCTCGTGGCCCTGGACGTACATGGCCGAGCCGGAGAAGGCGTACGCCCGCTTCCGGCGCCGTGCCTGACCACGTCCCCGCCCGCCCCTTGCCGACGACCTCACCCCGGACTGCCCGATGACTCTGCCCGACACCCCTGCGAGCCCCGCCGACCGCACCTTCCAGGTGGACCTGCGCGGCCTCGTCGACCTCCTCTCCCACCACCTCTACTCCAGCCCCCGCGTCTACCTGCGCGAACTCCTCCAGAACGCGGTGGACGCGCTGACCGCCCGGCACAGCCTCGAACAGGGCGCCCCCGCCGACGTGTTCGGAATCCGCCTGTACGCCGACGGCTCCGTGGTACGCGTCGAGGACGACGGCGTCGGTCTCACCGAGGCCGACGTGCACACCTTCCTCGCCACGATCGGCCGCAGCAGCAAGCGCGCGGACCAGATCGCCGACCAACGGGCCGACTTCATCGGCCAGTTCGGCATCGGCCTGCTCTCCTGCTTCCTGGTCGCGGACGAGATCCACGTCCTCAGCCGCTCCGCCCGCACCCCCGACGCGCCCGTCGTGGAGTGGCGCGGTCGCGGCGACGGCAGCTACACCGTCCGCACCCTGCCCGCCTCCACCCGCCCCCGGCCCGGTACCACCGTCACCCTGACGCCCCGCGCCGACGCGGGCGAGTGGACCCGCCCGGCCCAGGTGCACGCGCTGGCCCGCCACTTCGGCTCCCTGCTGCGCCACCCGGTGACCTTCGACGACGGCACCGCAGGACCCGGCGACCGGGGCGCCCCCGTCAACCCCGAGCCCGCACCCTGGGCGCGCAGCCACGCCACCCCCGGAGCCCGCTCCCGCGCCCTGGCCGCGTACGGCGAGGAGGTCTTCGGGTTCACGCCGCTGGACACCATAGAACTGGACCTGCCGGCCGTGGGCCTGAAGGGCATCGCCTGCGTGCTGCCCGAGGCGGTACCGGCCGGGCGCCGCCACGGCCACCGCGTGCACGTCAAAGGCATGCTGCTGTCCGAGCAGGCCGAGGAGATCCTGCCCGACTGGGCGTTCTTCGTCCGCTGTGTCGTCGACGCCGAGAGCCTGCGCCCGACCGCGTCCCGCGAGTCCCTGTACGAGGACGACACCCTCGCCGCCGTCCGCGACGCGCTCGCCGAACGCCTGCGCGCGTGGATCGCCCGGGCCGCCGCCAGCGACCCCGAACTGCTCGGTCGTTTCCTCCAGGTCCACCACTTGGCCGTGAAGTCGCTCGCGGTGCACGACGACGAGATCATGCGGATGCTGCTGCCCTGGCTGCCGTTCGAGACCACCGACGGGCACGCCACCCTCGACGAGTTCGCGCGCACCCACCGCACGGTGCTCGTCACGTCCAGCGTGGAGGAGTTCCGCCAGGTCGCGGCGATCGCCTCGGCCGCCGGCCTCGGCGTCGTCAACGGCGGCTACACCTACGACCGTCAACTGGTCCACCGGCTGCCGGAGATCAGGCCCGAGGTCACTGTCGCGGACCTCGACCCCGGGACCCTCACCGCCCACCTCGACCCGGTGGACCGCGAGACGGAACTGGCCGCCTCGGCCTATCTCGCCCAGGCCCGTGACGCCCTCGCCGTCTTCGACTGCGATGTCGCGCTGCGCACCTTCCAGCCCGCCTCCGCCCCCGCCCTCCTCCTCGACAGCCGCGAGGCCCGGCACGAGCGCACCCGCTCCCAGCTCGCCCGCGAGCAGCAGGGCGGCGTGTGGGGCGACATCCTCGGCGCCCTGCGCCAGGAGGCCCCGCGCGCGCAGCTGATCCTCAACCAGCTCAACCCGCTGGTGCGCACCGCCGTCACCATCGACGAGCCCGAGCTGGCCCGCACCAGCGCCGAAGCCCTCTACGGACAGGCCGCGATGCTGTCCCGGCGCCCGCTCAGGCCCGCCGAGTCGAGCCTCATCAACCGCTCCTTCCTCGACCTTCTCGCCCACGCCCTCCGCAAGGACAGCTGACGATGCCCACCGCGATCCAGACCACCGACGAGCTGTACCAGGCGCTCCAGGACAATGACCAGCGTCCCTACGGCCGTACCCGCACCGTCACCGCCGAGGAACTCGTCGACGTCGCCGAGCAGTTCGAGGAGCCCGTCCCGCTCGTCCACGCGCTCCTCGAACTCCAGGAGGCGTACACCTACGGTTCCGAGCCCCGGAAGTCGCCCGTCGTCTTCGCCCGGCTGCTCACCCTCTTCGACGAGCAGCCCGACGTCTTCGACGAGCGCCTGCGCCACATGGTGTTCTGGCGGTTCAAGTGGGTGGGCCACGCCCTGCGTCAGCTGCCCGAGATACCGCTGGCCAGCCTCCGCCAGTGGCTGACGGAGATGCGCGACCGCTACGAGAAGGCCGGCCTCGGCCTCCAGCCCTACTACGGACAGGCGTACCAGCTCGCCGCCCACGTGGGCGAGGACACCACCCTCGCCTACGAGTTGTGGGCGGGCCGCACCCGCACCCGGCTCAGCGACTGCGAGGCCTGCGAGATCTGCGAGCGCGCCCTGTTCCACCTCGCGGCGGGCGACGACCAGCGGGCCCTGCGCACCTGGGAGCCCGTCCTGAACGGGAAGGAGTCCTGCCAGGAGGAGCCGGCCCGCTCCCTCTCGTACGCGCTGCTGCCCCTGCTGCGCACCGGCGCCGCCGACCGGGCCCGCGAACTGCACCTCGTCGGCTACCGCGGCTGCCGCCGCAACCCCTCGATGTCCGGGGAGGTCGGCCGGCACCTGGAGTTCTGCGCGCTGACCGGCAACGAGGCGCGCGGCCTGGAGCTGCTCGCCGAGAACCGGAACCTGTTCGACGAGGTCGACTCGCCGTTGGACCAGCTCGACTTCCTCACCGGTGTCGAGGTCCTCCTCCAGCGCGTCGAGCACCTCGGGCACGGCGAACTGCCGGCCGCCGGATACGCGGGCCGCACCTGGACGGTGTCCGGCCTGCGCGCGGAGGTGCGGGGCCGCGCCGACGACCTCGCCGCCCGCTTCGACGCCCGCAACGGAACCTCGACCCACACCGACCGCCGCAGGACCCGCCTCGACCGGGCCCCCCTCCTCGACGCGCTGGAACTGACCCTGCGCCCCCGCAGCCTCGACGACGTGGCCCCGGCCGCCCCGGTCACCGCGCCCGTCTCCCGTACGACCGCCGCAGTCCCCGACTCCCTGCCCGAACTCATCATCCAGGCACGGAAGTGGGAGGAGGAGGGGCACCCGGAGGCCCAGACCTGCTTCGCGCGCCTGCGCACCCTCGTCGCCGCCCGCGACTACACCCACCCCGACAACCCGGCCGTGGGCCCCCTGGTCCGGCTGCGCGCGGACCTGCTGGCCGACGAAGCGACCTCTGCGGCCAACAAGGACGACTTCGCCGAAGCCGCCGCGCTCGACGAGGAGGCCGCGGCTCTCTACGACGACGCCTCGGAGCCCGGTCACGCGGCGGTCGCCCGCGCCCGCGCCCTGCTCGCCGCCGCCCAGATCCCCGGCGAGGACACGGACCGAGCCGAGACGAAGGCGGCCGCGCTGACCGCCGCCCACGCGTCCGTGGTCCGCCTGCACGAGGAGACGACCGGCCTCCCTCCCTACCTGGAGGCCCGCCTGCTGCGGTTGCGGGCGACCGCGCTCGGCCTGCGTCTGCAGACGACGGGAAGCACGGAGCACGTCGCGCCGGTCTTCGCCGAGACCGACCTGCTGCACGCCTTCGCCACCCGGCACGACCTCGCCGGGCAGATCTCCGGCGCCCTGATGCTGCGGGCCAGCACCCACGCCCTCTCCGGTGACCTGCCCGCCGCCGTCACGGAGATCGACGCCCTCCTCGACCGGCTGAAGGCGCACGGCCCCGCCTGGCACGTGCCCCGCACCCTCGGACTGCGCGGCCGGCTCCAGCTCGCCCTCCGGGACCCCGAGGCCGCGCACACGGACCTCACCGAAGCGCTGCGACGGGCCGCCGACTGGCCGGCCGACACGATCGACATCACCCGCCTCCACGGCGATCTCGCCGAGGCCTGCATGCACCTGGGCCGCCCCGGCGAGGCCCTGCGGCACCTGACGCGCTCGGCGGAGACGGACCTGCGCCGCGGCAACCGGATCGACGCCTTCTGCACCTACAGCAACGCGGCCCAGCTCAGCCTCGACCTGGACCGCGTCGAGGACTGCATCGCCCTGCTCGACTCCCTGCTGGCCGAACCGGACGTCGCCGCCGGAGAGCTGGACGACCGGCTCACCGCCCAACTGCGCCTGACCCGCGCCCGCGCCCTGCGCGCGGGGGAGGACGTCAAGGCCGCCACGGCCGAGTTCGCCGCACTCGCGGCCGAGTCGGCCGGCTGGGACGACGACCCGGGCAGCCACGCCATGATCGCCGCGGAGACGGCCGTACTCCTCGGTGAGTCCGGCGAGTTCGGCCCGGCCCGCGAGGCGGCCGACCAGGCGATCGCCGCCCACGCCCGGGACCCGCGCTACGAACTGCTCAGCAACTGCCTGCGCGAACTCGCCCGCCTCCAGGCCCAGCAGGAGGGCGCCGAGGGCCTGGCCGATGCCCGCGCCTTCCTCGCCGACGCAGCCCGGATCGCCGACGAGGCCCGCGCCGCCGGATACGAGCCCCGCGGCCGCTCCCTGGACAGTGCCCTGGCCTACGAACACGGGCGGGTGAGCGCCTACGCCGGCGCGTACGAGGAGGCCCTGGCCGCCCTGGAGAAGGCCCTGGCCCTGCTCGGCGAGCCGGGACCGGAGGACGACCGGGCCGGTGAGTGGGCGGAGTGCGTGCGCCTCGCGGGCGCCGTGGAGGGCCTCTACCTGGAACGCCCCGCCCCCGCTCTCACCCGCCTCGACGCCGCGGTCTCCCACCTGACAGCCGTGGGCCACACCGAGGAGACCGAGCCCCTGATCTCCCTGGCGGCCCGGCTGCGCGACGAGGAGTGAGCCCGGTCCCCTAACATCGTTCAGGTAGACGTCAGTTGCCCTGCGGATCCACGTCGAGGAGGCAGTGGTGCTCGGAAAGGGCACGTGGTTGCTCGTGGGTGCCCTGGTCGTGGCCTGGATGGTGCTCTCCGGCCCCAGCGCGCCGAGCGGTGCCCTGGACGCCCGATCCGTGCCCGCCAAACCCGTCAGGGACGTCGTACCGAACCGCGTCATGACCTGGAACCTCTGCAACCCCTGCAAGACGGGCAACGACGACCGGGCGGCGGAGATCGCCACGTTCGCCCCGCAGGTCATCGGCCTCCAGGAAGCGTGCGTGGGTGACGTCGAGAAGATCCGGGACTATCTGGAGAACCTCCACGGACTCGTCTACCACGTCGAGTACGGGGCGGTTCTCCAGAGCTGGGGCCGGTGCGGGGGAGCGCCCTGGAACCCGGGCGGCTACGGCGAGGCGATCCTCTCGGCGGCCCCGATGACCGACGTCGTCACCGAGGAGTATCCCGACGGCGGCTCCGAGGACCGCGGATACATGGAGGTCACCACCACGGTGGGCGGCCGCCCGGTCCGGGTCTTCAACACCCACCTCGCCGAACGGCGTCAGGAGGCGGTCCGGGCGGACCAGGTCGGCGTCCTCGCCAAAGAGGTCGCCCGGCACGACCGCGCGATCGTCATCGGAGACTTCAACGCCGTGCCGGACGCCTACGAACTCACCAAGATGTGGAGACTGGCCACGGACGCGGACCCCCACTGCCGTCCCGGCGCCGCCACCACCTGCGAGCCGACCACCGACTGGCAGAGCAAGTTCGACTACGTCTTCCTCCGCGGCTACGTCCCCGCCAGACACCGTGTGCATCCGAACCAGGTCTCGGACCATCATGTGCTGTACGCCGACGTGAACCCGGCGTAGGCGGACACCGCAGCTCGGGCAGCGGCACCGGATCGAGCCACAGGGCGCCCGCGCGGGACGAGGTCGAGGGTGCCGCATCACGCCGCTGAGGACGTCGGCCTGTACCGCACCGCCGCGAGCGCGGCCAGGACGAACCTCCCGCTTGGATCCGACAGGCAGCGCACGCCCGCCAACAGCCCTGCTGGCCGGCCGCTCCACAGTTCCGCTAATCGTCGAGGCCGGTGATCAGGTCGCCGTCGTCGTCCGAGGCCGGGATCCGGGCCACGCCCCGCAGAACCGAGGCTCAGGGGTTCTGGGTGAGGATGAGGTCCAGCGCGGCGCTCACGTTGACCAGCCCGGGTCCGGTGGCTGTGTCGATGCCGATGTGGGCGCGATTGCCGAACCGCGGGTGATTGGTGCCGGTCGTGACGTCGGTGGCGGTCGTGGTGAGCGCCTTGGTCACCTGGGCGGGGGTCATCCCCGGCTGGGCTCCGAGGAGTACGGCCACCGCTCCCGCGATCTGCGGTGCCGCGGCCGACGTGCCCGAGAACATCGCCCAGCCGTCCCTTGGACCTGTGGTGTCGCCCGGGTCCCTGGTCGGGTCGCCTGGGCCTGGCCGGCTCTCGTCGACGTCGATCGCGCATCCGGGCGGCACCGGCAGCATCAGGTACTGGGCCCGGGGGAGCAGGCCGACCAGACCGCACACGGTCGGCACGCGGACGCCGTCGATCCAGGGGCTGACGTATCCGCTCGCGTAGTTCGATGCGCGCAGTCGGCCGTCCTGCGCTGCGAACACTCCGCCTGCGGCGATCACTCCGGGCACCTGGGGTTCGATGGCGAACTGGCCGTTGCCCGCGGAGAAGACGACGACGATGCCTTGCTCCACCGCGTCCAGGATCTCCAGCGCGAAGATCACGTCGGCCTGACTCGGGTCTCCGAGCGGAGGGAAGTCCCCGTCTCCGCCCCACGAGTTGGTGAGAACTTGCGGGTGGTCTGCCTTGGCACGCAGGAAGCCGGCCGTGGCGGCCGTGAGGTCGCCCCGGTGGTTGCTCGCGCGGTACGGGCGCAGTCGCGCGCCCGGAGCCACGGCGAAGATGTTCGCCGATTCCCCGGTGCCGTGCCCGATCGGATCCTCTGCGGGGCTGGTGCCGGGGACGAGCGCGACGGGCGGGGCGACGTCGTAGTCGTGGGCGGTGAAGAAGGCGTGCTCGGCCTGCCCCGTGTCGACCATGGCGACCCGCACACCGCGACCGGTGTGCCCCGCCTCATGTGCCGGGGTCGCGTTGAGCAGCCTGGCGATGTCGTCCGGGAGCGTGAGGTGGAACGCGTCGACGTCCGGTGGCCTGGCGTCGGCCGGGAGGAGACGCATGGGCGTGCGCGGACGCTCCAGGGCCACCGCCTCAATGGCGTCCTCGCCAGGTGCGGCGCCGACGCCGAGGGCGGCCGGTTGCCGGTCGCCGACGATGTCGAGGTGCGTGACGGAACGCTCCCGGTTCATGGGCCCCAGCTGCTGCACCTCGTAGCTGGCGATCCGCCCGCTGGTGAGCTGTTCGTACGCGGCCGGCGTACCGGCGACGGTGAAGCCCAGCCGGCTCTCGGCAGTCACGGTCAGCCCCGCTGTCCGTGCGTACTCCTTGGCGCGCTCCAGGGCGTCACCCTCGGCACGGAACGGCCTGGCCGAGGAGAAGGCGGTTGCCTGGGTCGCCGGCACCCCGCCCTGCGAGCGGGCGGAGACATAGCCGTACACGGTTTCCGGAACGTCCTGTCCGTACTGGGGCGTTGTGGGGTTCGTCATTTGTCCTCCAGAAGGGGAGGCCCGGACGCACGAGCCACGGCAGCCGGTCACGAACCCCCGTCGCGGGCTCCGGGCATGGGAATCGGCAGTACGGTGACGGACCTCGCGATGTTCGCGAGTGCCAGTGGTACGGGCAGCGTCTGCGGACGTGAACGGTGCTCGAGCGGCGCGATGCCGAACGCCTCGCAGAACTTCCCGCTCGACCCGGTGACCAGTGCCCCGGCGGTCATGGGCACCACGTCGATGCCATGACGGGAGCACCACGAGACCAGGTCATGCACCGTAGCCTCGGCCTGTAGCTCAACCAGAGCCTCGACGAACTCCTTCTCGGGCACGTCACCTTGCCCTGATGTCACCTGTTTCTCCTGATGACTCGCTTATCACTTCAATCCTCGCATTTACCGCATCGGCTGGCAAAACGTGCTAGCGATCGGGTCCTGAGCTGCTTCTTCACGTTGGCCGGTCGTGGAGGGGATTACTGAAGTCGAGTTCTGGGCTGCGGAGTTGGAGTCCGTCGCGACCCTGCTGGGCTGCAGCATCTGCTCAACGGAGATGGCCCGCCGCAGATCGGGCCGACCTCCACATCGGTCCTCTTCCCGGGGGTGTCCATGCGCGGGTCTGCTGTGACTTCTCCCACCTGCTCTTGCCGGGGCGAGAAGCGCTTGCCTACGTTCGGTCGCATGTCCTCCCATGGCCGCGCCCTTCCGGGCGAACCGGACGAAACCGCCGCGGAAAGCAGACCCGCGACGGACCGAACCGACCCGCTCCCGACGGTCGACCTCGATGTCGACCTGAGCTCGCATGAACTGCTCCGGCGCGCTCATGTCGTGGACGCTCTCGGCCCGGACTGGGACCCCGTCGCCGTGCTGCGCGGTGAGGAAGCGGCGTACGAGCTGCTGTATTCCGGCCTCAGCGCGGAGCAACAGCGCGTGTACGACGAGCTGGTCTCGGCCGGCGTGCTGCCGCGGAGAGGGGGCGGCGATGCTGCCGCTTGACCCGCAGGCGGACATCGGGCGGCGCGCCTGGGTGGCCTGCCCGAACTGCGACGATCATCGCGGGTGCGCCACCTGCGAGCAGGGGCGCACCTGTTCCGAGCACTGGCGCTACCTGCTTTCCCACGTCGGCAGTCTGCTTCACCTGCAGTGCCGGTCCTGCACCCACATCTGGGCACACGAGACCCACTTCGGTGCCACCCGCTCCCGGTGGGAGCGCATCACCAGCGGCCTGCGACGCATGTGATCATCAGTGGCGCCGTCGGTCGTGGCCTGCCAGTGAGGCCGGACGGCGGATCGGCGCCCGCTTTCGGATGATCCCCCCGCCTGTCGTCGGGAACGACAGGCCGCCTTGCCCGAGGATCGCGTCCGGCGGGCATCCCTGCCTGCCGTACGTCCGTCTCGGAGGCAGCGGTGCACATCCTGCTCCTGGCCAGTGCGTTCAACAGCCTCACCCAGCGTGTCTTCGCCGAACTGCGCGACCGTGGCCACACCGTGGCGGTGGAACTCGCCCTTCCTGGCAGCCCATTGCCCGAAACCGTGCGGCGGCACGCACCGCAGCTCATCGTGGCGCCGATGCTGAAGACGGCGATTCCCGAGGAGGTGTGGACAGCGCACACCTGCCTCATCGTCCATCCGGGGCCCGTGGGCGACCGTGGACCCTCCTCCCTGGACTGGGCGATCCACGAGGGCGTCGACCAGTGGGGCGTCACCGTCCTGCAGGCCGACGCGGAGATGGACGCCGGTGACGTGTGGGCCTGCGTGCCGTGCAGGGTCCCTCCCGTTCCCAAGAGCGAGCTGTACCGGGGTGAGATCGCCGACGCCGCGCTGGAGGCGGTCCTGCTGGCGGTGGAGCGCTTCGCCGAGGGGACCCACGTCCCACGCAAGCAGGACGCGGCACGCACGGCCGACGCCCGTCTGCGCCCCCGCCCCTACCTCGACCAGAGCGTCCGGCGCATCGACTGGGCCGAGGACTCCACGCACGACGTCCTGCGCAAGCTGAGAGCGGCGGACTCCCAGCCCGGTGTGCTGGACGTCCTGCTCGGCCGTGAGTGGTATCTGCACGGCGGTCATCCCGAGAGCGTGTTGCGCGGCCGCCCGGGCGAGCTGCTGGCCACCAGGGCCGGGGCGGTGTGCCGGGCCACCAAGGACGGCGCCGTGTGGATCCCCGAGCTGCGGCCCCGGCGCGTGTCCGGGCAGCCGCCCACGTACAAACTGCCTGCCGTGCGGGCACTGGGCGACCTGCTGCCGCCCCTGCCCGATCATGCCCTGCCCCTGCTGCCCGAGGTACGGCACCGTACCTGGACGGACATCCGCTACCGGGAGGAGGGGAACGTCGGGTTCCTCTTGTTCTCCTTCCCCGGCGGCGCCATGAGCACGGAGCAGTGCCGACGTCTGCTGGACGCCTACCGGGAGGCGTGCGAGCGGCCCACGTCCGTACTGGTGCTGGGCGGCGAACGGGACTTCTTCTCCAACGGGATCCATCTCAACGTCATCGAGGCCGCGGACGACCCCGCTGCCGAGTCCTGGGCGAACATCAACGCCATCGACGATCTGGTCGAGGCGGTCCTGACGACGACCGACCGACTGGTGGTCGCGGCGGTCGCGGGCAACGCCGCGGCGGGCGGGGTGATGCTCGCCCTGGCGGCCGACGAGGTGTGGTGCCGCTCGGGCGCCGTGCTGAACCCTCACTACCGCCTCATGGGCCTGTACGGCTCGGAGTACTGGACGCACACCCTGCCCCGCAGGGTGGGTCCCGCGACGGCGGAACGACTCATGCGTGAGGCTCTCCCGGTGAGCTCGGCGGCCGCCCTGCGCCTCGGTCTCGTCGACCGGGTGGTCGACTGCGGTCCGGACGCGTTCGCGGGGGAGGTCGGCGGCCTGGCGGCCCGTCTGGCGTCACTGCCGGCCACGGCGGCACGGATCACCGCGAAGAAGACGGAGCTGGACCGGCTGGAGAGCGTGACACCGCTGGCCGGCTTCCGTGAGCTGGAGCTGGCCCGCATGTGCCGGACCTTCGACGACCCGGACGCCCCGTACCACTCGCTGCGTCGTTCCTTCGTCCACAAGGAGCGGCCGGCGTGCACCCCGCCGCACCTCGGCCCCGCCCAGGTTGCGCAAACCGGTCCGACCCCCTCCGCCGCGGATGTCACCGGAATGGCCCTGCATGCCGTCGCGTCACGGACGAACGGCTGATACGAAGAAAAGCGATGGTCGAAATCTGGGCTTTCATCCCTTACCTCCCCAGGAGGCGGTCCCATGACTGAGGCGACGCCGGACACGGTCGGCGCTGCGGACGCGAGCGGCGCGCCCGCCGACGAGGCACCTACGATCCACATTCTCTGGATCAACGCGGGCCTGAGCTGCGACGGCGACTCGGTCGCGTTGACGGCGGCCATGCAGCCCAGCATCGAGGAGATCGTGCTCGGTGTGCTGCCGGGCCTTCCGAAGATCGCCGTCCACTGGCCGCTCATCGACTTCGAGTGCGGTCCGGTCGGCGGCTCGGACACGTTCATCGAGTGGTTCTTCAAGGGGGAGCGGGGCGAGATCGACCCGTTCGTCCTGGTCGTCGAGGGCTCCATCCCCAACGAGGCGATCAAGCCCGAGGGCTATTGGTGCGGCTTCGGCGACAACCCGGAGACCGGCCAGCCGATCACCACCAGCGAGTGGATCGACCGGCTCGCCCCGAAGGCACTGGCGGTCGTCGCCATCGGCACCTGCGCCACCTACGGCGGCATCCACGCCATGGCGGGCAACCCGACCGGCGCGATGGGCGTGCCCGACTACCTCGGCTGGGACTGGAAGTCGCACGCGGGCATCCCCATCGTGTGTGTCCCCGGCTGTCCGATCCAGCCCGACAACTTCTCCGAGACCCTCACCTACCTGCTCTACCAGGCGACCGGCGCCGCCCCGATGATCCCGCTGGACGACAAGCTGCGCCCGACCTGGCTGTTCGGGGCCACCGTGCACGAGGGCTGCGACCGCGCGGGTTACTACGAGCAGGGCCAGTTCGCCCTGTCCTACGACTCGCCGACGTGCCTGGTCAAGCTCGGCTGCTGGGGCCCGGTCGTCAAGTGCAACGTGCCCAAGCGCGGCTGGATGAACGGGATCGGCGGCTGCCCCAACGTCGGTGGCATCTGCATCGCCTGCACCATGCCGGGCTTCCCCGACAAGTTCATGCCGTTCATGGATGAACCCCCCGGCGCCAAGGTGTCGAGCAACGCCAGCGGAGCGTACGGCGCCGTGGTCCGCAAGCTGCGGTCGATCACCGCAAAGACGGTGGACAAGGAGCCCAAGTGGCGCCGTACCGGAGACAGGATCACCACCGGATACCGACCCCCGTGGTGAGCGTCCGCCGCAGATGATCCGCTCCCCGTTCTCGTGCATGCACCCCCCACCTGAACCTCCCGCGCAACGAAGGGCACGGCACACAGATGGCACCGACGACGAAGGCGGCCGGCGACGGCAGCGGCCTGGTGGAGATGGCCTGGGACCCGATCACCCGGATCGTGGGCAGCCTGGGCATCCACACGAAGATCGACTTCAAGCAGAAGCGGGTCGCGGAGTGCTACAGCACGTCGTCGGTCTTCCGCGGCTACAGCGTCTTCATGCGCGGCAAGGACCCCCGCGACGCCCACTTCATCACCAGCCGCATCTGCGGCATCTGCGGTGACAACCACGCCACCTGCTCGGTGTACGCGCAGAACATGGCGTACGGCGTGAAGCCCCCGCACCTCGGCGAGTGGATCATCAACCTCGGCGAGTCCGCGGAGTACATGTTCGACCACAACATCTTCCAGGAGAACCTGGTCGGGGTCGACTACTGCGAGAAGATGGTCAAGGAGACCAACCCCGGCGTCCTCGAACTCGCCGAGCGCACCGAGGCCCCGCACGCCGCGGAGCACGGCTACCGCACGATCGCCGACATCATGCGCTCGCTGAACCCCCTGGAGGGCGAGTTCTACCGCGAGGCGCTCCAGGTGAGCCGCTACACGCGCGAGATGTTCTGCCTGATGGAGGGACGCCATGTGCACCCCTCCACGCTCTACCCGGGCGGCGTCGGAACCATCGCCTCCGTGCAGCTCTTCACGGACTACCTCAGCCGGCTGATGCGCTACGTGGAGTTCATGAAGCGCGTCGTGCCCCTCCACGACGACCTGTTCGACTTCTTCTACGAGGCGCTGCCCGGGTACGAGGAAGTGGGCCGCCGACGTGTCCTGCTCGGCTGCTGGGGCGCGCTCAACGACCCCGAGTACTGCGACTTCACCTACGCCAACATGACCGACTGGGGCCGGCGTATGTTCGTCACCCCCGGCATCATCGTGGACGGCAAGCTCGTCACCAACGACCTCACCGAGATCAACCTCGGCGTCCGCATCCTGCTGGGCAGCTCCTACTACGAGGACTGGCAGGGCCAGGAGCAGTTCGTCACCCATGACCCACTCGGCAACCCGGTGGACCCGCGCCACCCGTGGAACCAGCACACCATCCCCACCCCGCAGAAGCGGAACTTCGACGACAAGTACAGCTGGGTCATGTCCCCGCGCTGGTTCGACGGCAAGGACCACCTCGCCCTGGACACCGGTGGCGGCCCCATCGCCCGCCTGTGGTCGACCGCCCTGTCCGGTCTCGTCGACATCGGGTACGTCAAGGCCACCGGCCAGAGCGTGGTCATCAACCTGCCCCGCACCATGACCAAGCCGGAGACCACCTTCGAGTGGAAGATCCCGAAGTGGTCCAACGCGCTGGAGCGCAACCGCGCCCGCACGTACTTCCAGGCGTACGCCGCCGCCGTCGCCCTGCACTTCGCGGAGAAGGGACTGGCGGAGGTCCGCGCCGGACGCACCCAGACCTGGGAGAAGTTCGAGGTTCCGGAGGAGAGCATCGGTGTCGGCTTCACCGAGGCGGTCCGCGGTGTCCTCTCCCACCACATGGTGATCCGGGACGGCAAGATCGCCAACTACCACCCGTACCCGCCGACCCCCTGGAACGCCAGCGTCCGGGACACCTACGGCACGCCCGGCCCGTACGAGGACGCCGTGCAGAACACGCCCATCTTCGAGGAGAACACCCCGGAGAACTTCAAGGGCATCGACATCATGCGCGCCGTCCGCAGCTTCGACCCCTGTCTGCCCTGTGGCGTCCACATGTACGTCGGCGGCGGCAAGACGGTGAAGTCGATGCACGTGCCCACCGGCCTGAGCGGACTGGGCGGATGAGCGCGGTCAGCTCCACGGAGCAGACCGGGCGCCGGGTCGAGGAAATCCTCGACAGGCTGGCCGAGAGCGGCGACCCGGCCGCCGCCGCGGCGGCGGAGGAACTCGTCCGGTCCCTCATGGACTTCTACGGTGCCGGCCTCGCCCGCATCCTCCACCTGCTGTCCGGCGCTCCCGGCGAGGCAGCCGCACGCCTCCTGGGCGACGACCTGGTCGCGAGCCTGCTCGTCCTGCACGACCTGCACCCCGAGGACCGCGACACCCGCATCACCCGCGCCCTCGACGGGGTCCGGGACCACCCCCTGGAGGTGGTCGGCTTCGACGAGGAGAGCGGCACCCTGACCGTGCGGGCCCGGGAGGCCGGCGGCTGCGGTTGCGGCTCCGGCACGGATGCCCGGGAGGCCGCGGAGGCAGCGCTCGCCTGCTTCGCACCGGAGGTCAGAGCGGTCGACGTACAGACCGCCCCCGCGGGGCCGACGCTCCTCCAGATCGGCACCGCACCGACGGGGGCCCGATGACGGCGTCCCCGGCGACGCGCCCGCCCGGCCTGCGGAGGTTCCTCACCGAGAGGCCTCCGCAGCCCGAACGGTGTGAGCTGTGCGCCGTGGCGGTGGAGGCGGGCCACCGTCATCTCGTCGACACCGAGAAACGCGCCCTCGTCTGCGCCTGCCCTCCGTGCGCGCTGCTGATGGAGCAGCCGGGCGCCGCCGCCGGCCGCTTCCGTACGGTCCCGGCCCGCTACCTCACCGACCCCGGACACCGCCTCGACGAGACCGCGTGGGAGGCGCTGCAGATCCCGGTCGGCGTCGCCTTCCTCTTCCGCAACGCGGCGCTCGACCGGCTGGTCGCCCTCTACCCGAGCCCGGCCGGAGCCACCGAGAGCGAACTCGAACCGGCCACCTGGACGGACGTCCTCGGCGGCAGCCGCCTCGCCGAACTGCTCGAACCCGACGTGGAGGCACTGCTGCTGCGCCGCACCGACGGCCGCTTCGAGTGCCACCTCGTACCGATCGACATCTGCTACGAACTCGTCGGCCGTATGCGCCTGTTGTGGCAGGGCTTCGACGGCGGAGCCGAGGCCCGCGCCGCGCTGGACGCGTTCTTCGCGGACGTCGCGCGACGCGTCCGGCCCCTGGGCGAGGTGGGTCACCCGTGACCGCGTTCTCCTTCGCCTGCACCGGCGTCCGCGCCGACCAGTACGCCGCCGGACCGACCCTCGTCTTCCGGCTGCGCGTCACCGCCGGCGACAACGCGCGCGTGCACGCCCTCGCGTTGCGCTGCCAGATCCGCATCGAACCCGCCCGCCGCGGCTACGAGCCCGCCGAGGCCGACGGTCTCGCGGACCTCTTCGGCGAGCGCTCGCGCTGGGGCAGCACGCTCCAGCCGGTGCAGTTCGCCCAGGTCGCGGTCATGGTCCCGAGCTTCACCGGAGAGATCGAGACCGACCTCGTCGTGCCCTGCACCTACGACATGGACATCGCCGCCACCCGCTACCTCACCGCCCTCACCGACGGCGAGGTCCCCCTGCTGATGCTCTTCTCCGGTACGGCGTTCACCGGAGACGGCGGCTTCCAGGTGGAGCCCGTCCCGTGGGACCGCGAGGCGGCCTTCCGGATGCCCGTCACCGCCTGGCGGGAGATGGTCGAGCAGCACTTCCCCGGCTGCGGCTGGATCCGGCTGCCCCGCGACACCATGGACGCCCTCCTCGCCTACCGCTCCCGGCACGCCCTGCCCTCCTGGGAGGCGACCGTCGCGGCGCTGCTGGAGGAGGGGGCCGATCCGCCCGCGCACGACCCGCTGCGCGCCCTCACCGCCACCACCGGAAGGACCGATCCGTGACCGTGACCGCGTTCGCCCCCGAGACCGAGGAGCGCCTCGCTCTCGCCCGGCAGGTGGCCGACGCCGTCCTCTTCGAGGGCTATGTGCTCTACCCGTACCGCGCCTCGGCGGCCAAGAACCGGCTGCGCTGGCAGTTCGGCGTGCTCGTGCCGCCCGGCTGGGGCGCCGAGTGCGAGGAACACGACTTCCAGCACACCGAATGCCTGATGGAACCGAAGGCGGGGGCGACCCTCTCGGTCGAGGTGCGCTTCCTGCATGCCCGACGGCGCACGGTGCAGCAGGTCCGCCCGGACGGCGGCTACGACACGGTTCCCGAACTCCGCCTCGACGACCGGGTGTTGGTGCCCTGGGACGAGGGAGGCCAGGAGCGCGTCGAGGTGGTCGCGTCGGTCGACGAACTCCTCGGCGACGGCGTCACGTACCCCTTCCGGCTCCCCGCCCGCGAGGACACCGAGCCGGTCCTGGACGAGGCCGGACGCGTCGTCGGCCAGCTGGTCCGGCGCTGCGAGGAGATCAGCGGGAGGGTCCGGCTGTCCGCCCGCGAACTCGACGGCCCCTACCGGGTGTTGCGGCTGACCGCCGTAGTCGAGAACACCAGCGAATGGACACCCGCCGAAGGCCGCGGCGCGGACCGGGAGGCGGCGCTGCCGCACTCCCTGGTGGCGAGCCACCTCCTCATGGCCCTCAGCGCCGGATCGTTCCTGTCGATGACCGATCCCCCCGAGTGGGCGAAGGGCGCGGTCGCCGCCTGCCGCAACCTGCACACCTGGCCCGTGCTCGCCGGCGAACCCGGCCGCGCCGACCTCGTGCTGTCCTCGCCGATCATCCTGGAGGACCATCCGGCCATCGCGCCGGAGAGCCCCGGCGCGCTCTACGACGCCCTGGAGATCGACGAGATCCTCGCGCTGCGCACCGCGGCCCTCACCGACGAGGAGAAACGCGAGGCCCGGGGTACGGACGAGCGGGCGGCCGCCGTGATCGAACTGGCGGACTCGATGCCGGCCGAGGTCCTGGAGCGGCTGCACGGGGCGGTGCGGAGCCTGCGCGAGGTGACCGGTCCCGGCCCCGCCGCCCCGGACGGCGGCTTCCCCGACGAACACGGGGTGATGCGGCCGGACACCCCCTGGTGGGACCCCGCGAGCGACGCGGGCTTCGACCCGGCGCAGGACCGGGTGGTCGTGGACGGCCGGTCGGTGGGCCAGGGCAGCCGCGTCGAGTTGCGTCCCGGGGCGCGGCGCACCGACGCGCAGGACATCTTCCTGCGGGGCCGCACCGCGAAGGTCGAAGCGGTGCTGCACGACGTGGACGGCGGGGTGCACCTGGCGGTCACCGTCGAGGGCGACCCGGGCGCCGACGTCCGCCGCGAGCAGGGACGGTTCCTGTACTTCCAGCCCGACGAGGTCACACCGCTGGAGGACGACGTATGAACCTTCCCCCACCGCCTGGTCCAAGGACGCTCGTGGCGGGCATCGGCAACGTCTTCCTCGGGGACGACGGCTTCGGCGTGGAGACCGTCCGCCGGCTCGCCGACCGCGACCTGCCCGGACACATCGAGGTAGTGGACATCGGGGTGCGCGGGGTGCACCTCGCCTATCAGCTGCTGGACGGCTACGACACCCTCGTTCTCGTGGACGCCACGGCACGCGGCGAAGCCCCCGGCACGCTGTACGTGATCGAGCACGACATCGGCGGAGGGAGCCCTTCACCCGCCGCCCCCGCGCTGGACGGCCACCGGATGACCCCCGACACCGTCCTGGCGCTGCTGGGCACCCTGTGCGCCGGGACCGGCGGCGAGCCACCACGCCGCGTCCTGGTCGTGGGATGCGAACCGGCCTCGGTGGACGAGGGCATCGGTCTCAGCCCACCGGTGTCCGATGCCGTACCGGAGGCCGTCCGGCTGATCGAAGAGCTGCTGCACGGGGAGCCGGGAGAGTCCGCGCCGCGGGCCACGGCCGATGGGATCTCGACATGAGGAGAGACGGGATGAAGAAGATGATCTTCGGTGGAGCGGCCCTCGCCGCCCTGGTCGCTGTCGTCGCCGAGGTGCTTCCCGACGTCCGGCGCTACCTGCGGATCCGACGGATGTGAACCGTGGGAGCCACCGGTGTGCCGAGCCATTGCGTCGAACGGCGTATCTGTCGGCCGGTGACGGCGTGCCGGGCCGTGCGACCAGGAGGCACCCGCCTCTAATGAAGCCCGGCGGGAGTCAGGCTGCGGAAGGACTCGGACCCATGCACGAGATGTCCATCGCGCTGGCCGTCGTCAACCAGGTGGAAGAGGCCGCCGCCCGGGCCAAGGACGTCACGGCGGTGCGATCGGTACGGCTCCAGGTGGGCGAACTGGCCGGCGTCGTACCCGACGCACTCGCCTTCTCCTTCGAACTGGCCTGCGCCGGAACCCTGCTGGAAGGCGCCGAACTGATCACCGAGGCGGTGCCGGGGCGGGCCCGCTGCACCCCCTGCGCACACGAATGGGCCGTCGGCATGCCGCCCCGGCTGACCTGCCCCGCGTGCGGCGGTACGCAGACCGACCTGCTCGCGGGCCGGGAACTGCAGATCGTCGACGTGCACTGGGAGGACGGCCTCGGCCCCGCGCACACGCCCACCCGCGAACCGATCTCCGAGGAGCGCTGAACCATGTGTCGTGTCGTCGACCTGCGGCAGGCCGTACTCGCGAAGAACGACGCGAGCGCCCACGAACTGCGCGCGCACCTCGCGGCTCGAGGCATCGCGCTCGTCAACCTGCTGTCCAGTCCGGGCAGCGGCAAGACCGCGCTGCTGGAGCGCGAACTGCTGCGGGCACGGGAGCGGGCCGTTCCCGTCGCGGCGCTGAGCGCCGATCTGGCCACCGAGAACGACGCGGCCCGGCTGGCGCGTTCGGGGGTCCCCGTCAAGCAGGTACTCACCGACGGACTGTGCCATCTGGAGGCGGGGATGCTCGCCGGGCACCTGGACGGGTGGCTGCCCGACGACACCCGGCTGCTGTTCGTGGAGAACGTCGGCAACCTGGTCTGCCCGGCCTCCTACGACCTGGGGGAGACCTTGAGGGTCACCCTCGCCTCCGTGACGGAGGGCGAGGACAAGCCACTCAAGTACCCCACCGCCTTCGGCCTCGCCCACCTGGTCGTCGTCACCAAGACCGACATCGCGGAGGCCGTCGAGTTCGACGAGGCGGCGTTCCGCGCGAATGTGCAGCAGGTCAATCCCGGAGTGGAGGTGATCCTGACGTCGGCACGCCGGGGGCAGGGAGTCGGCTCGCTGCTCGACCGGGCGCTGGCCGCCATGGACGGCACACCTGTCCACTCACCGGTCATGACCCGGCAGCCTCATCACCACACACACCCGCACACGCACCCGGAGGCCACCGGCACCATGGCCCACACCCACCCGTGAGCGGTCCGCAGGCTCCGACCGCCGTCGCCGAGAACACCCCACGACGGCGCCGGGTCACCGTCCGGGGAGTGGTACAGGGCGTGGGCTTCAGGCCCTACCTCTACGGCCTTGCCACCGAACTCGCCCTGGCCGGGCACGTGACCAACACCCCGGAGGGCGTCGTCGCGGAGGTCGAGGGCAGCGCCTCGGCCGTGGCCCGGTTCTGCGACCTGATCGCCGCCCAGGCACCGCCGCTGGCCCGCGTGGAGTCCGTCCACCACCGGGAGATGCCTCCCGTCGGCGGCACCGCGTTCACCATCCGCACCTCGCGCACCGGCGGACCGGCCCGCACCCTGGTCTCCCCGGATTCCGCCACCTGCCCCGACTGCCTCGCCGAGTTGGCCGCCCCGGCGGACCGGCGCTACCGGCACCCGTTCGTCAACTGCACCCACTGCGGCCCGCGCTTCACGATCGTCACCGGTGTGCCGTACGACCGGGCGAACACCACCATGGCCGGGTTCGCGATGTGCGCCGACTGCGCCCGGGAGTACGAGGATCCGGCCGACCGCCGGTTCCACGCGCAGCCGGTCGCCTGCCCGGCCTGCGGGCCTCGTCTGAAGCTGGTCCTCGCCCAGGAGGCAAGGATCGGCGATGTCGAGGGGGCGGACCCGGTCACCGAGGCCCGCGCGCTGCTGAAGCGGGGAGCGATCCTCGCCGTGAAGGGCCTGGGCGGCTACCACCTGGCCTGCGATGCCTCGAACCAGGAGGCGGTCGCCCTCCTGCGTCGGCGCAAGGCGCGCGGGGACAAGCCGTTCGCCGTCATGGCCAGGACCGCGGACGACGTCCGTCACCTCGTCCGGCTGAGCCCGGCAGAACGGAGCCTCCTCGAAGGCCGGGCCAGGCCGGTCGTCCTGCTGCGGCGGCGTCCGCACCCGTCGTACGCCCCCGGGGACCTCCGGCCCGCTGAGGCCGTGGCACCCCGCAGCCCCGACCTCGGCGTGATGCTGCCCTACACGCCCGTGCACCATCTGCTGCTCGGTCTGCCCGGCGACCCCGACGGCCCCAGGCTGCTCGTCATGACCAGTGGCAACCTGTCCGGTGAGCCCATCGTCACCGACGACAACGAGGCGCTGGAGCGACTCGCGCACCTGGCCGACGCCTGGCTCACGCACGACCGGCCGATCCACGTCCCGTGCGACGACTCCGTGGTCCGCGTCTGCGACGGGGAGCCGTTGGTGATCCGCCGCTCGCGCGGCTACGCCCCGCTGCCGGTCTCCCTCCCGCTGCCCGTGCGGCCGGCCCTCGCCGTCGGCGGAGACCTGAAGAACGCCTTCTGTCTCGGGGCGGGCCGTCAGGCCTGGCTGTCGGCGCACATCGGCGACATGGACGACGTAGGCACACAGCGGGTCTTCGAGCGCGCGGTGGCACAGTTGGAGTCCATCACGGGAGTGCGGCCCGAGGCCCTGGTCTCCGACCGGCATCCCGGCTACCGCTCCGCCGGATGGGCCGACCGGAACGCGGCGCACCGCCCCGTCGTACGCGTGCAGCACCATCACGCGCACATCGCCGCCGCCATGGCCGAGCACGGACTGGACGGCACCCGGCCGGTGATCGGCGTCGCCTTCGACGGCACCGGCCACGGCGACGACGGCGCCGTGTGGGGCGGGGAGTTCCTGCTCGCGGACTACGACCGCTTCACCCGGTTCGGACATCTCGCGTATGTTCCCTTGCCCGGTGGTGACGCCGCGGTGCGTCGGCCGTACCGCATGGCGCTGGCCCATCTGAGGGCGGCCGGGATCGACTGGTCCGACGACCTCGCCTGTACGACCGCCTGCCCTGCCGACGAACTCCATCTCCTGGAAAGGCAGTTGGAGCGCGACCTGAACTGTGTCCCCACGTCCAGCATGGGCCGCCTCTTCGACGCGGTGTCCTCTCTCGCCGGGGTGTGCCACCTGGCCGGATACGAGGCACAGGCCGCCGTCGAACTGGAGGGGGCGGCTCTGCGCGCACCCGCCGACGACACCACCGCGTACGCCTTCGCGCTGCACGCGTCGGAGGAGAACCGGGACGGCGCCGTACGGGCCGATCCGGCACCCGTACTCGCGGCGATCGTCGGCGACCTGCGCGGGGGTGTCGAGCCGGCCCTGGTCGCCGCGCGCTTCCACCGGGGTGTGACCGGCCTGGTGCACCGGATGTGCGCGCGGGCGCGAGAGCGGCACGGGCTGGACACGGTCGCCCTGACGGGAGGCGTGTTCGCCAACACGCTGCTCTCCTCGGCCTGTGCCGCCACCCTGCGCGAGGACGGCTTCACGGTCCTGCGGCACCACATGGTGCCGCCCAACGACGGTGGCCTGGCCCTGGGCCAACTGATGGTGGCCGCCCGCGCCACTCCCACCGACTGAGTAAACGCGCGACCCACAGCGAGGAGAGGCTCATGTGCCTGGCGGTACCCGGCAGAGTGCTGGACATCGAGGAACGGGACGGTACCCGGATGGCCACCGTCGACTTCGGCGGCGTGGTCAAGGAGGTGTGCCTGGAGTATCTGCCCGACCTCCAGGTCGGCGAGTACGCCATCGTCCACGTCGGGTTCGCCCTGCAACGGCTGGACGAGGAGTCGGCGCGGCAGACGCTCGAACTCTTCGCCGAACTCGGCCTGTTGCAGGAGGAGTTCGGCGACCCCTGGGAAACGGCGGCGGAGGCGGCGGGCTCGGAACCGGTGGAAGAGGTGGGCAACAAGTGAAGTACATCGACGAGTTCCAGGACCCGGAGCTGGCACGCCGGCTCCTCGACGACATTCACGCCACGGTGACCAGGCCGTGGGCCCTGATGGAGGTGTGCGGAGGGCAGACGCACAGCATCATCCGCCACGGCATCGACCAACTCCTGCCAGAGAAGGTCGAGTTGATCCACGGACCCGGCTGTCCGGTGTGCGTGACTCCGCTGGAGGTCATCGACAAGGCACTGGAGATCGCCTCCCGACCGGAGGTGATCTTCTGTTCCTTCGGTGACATGCTGCGCGTGCCGGGCACCGGACGGGACCTGTTCCAGGTCCGCGGAGAGGGCGGTGACGTGCGCGTTGTCTACTCACCGCTCGACGCGCTGCGGATCGCCCAGCAGAACCCGGACCGCGAGGTGGTGTTCTTCGGCATCGGCTTCGAGACGACGGCACCCCCCAACGCCATGACGGTCCATCAGGCCCGGAAGCTCGGCATCCCGAACTTCAGCATGCTGGTGTCCCACGTCCGCGTACCGCCCGCCATCGAGGCCATCATGTCCTCGCCGAGCTGCCGGGTGCAGGGCTTCCTCGCGGCCGGCCATGTGTGCAGCGTGATGGGCATGGGGGAGTACCCGGAGCTGGCGGAGCGCTTCCGGGTGCCGATCGTCGTGACGGGCTTCGAGCCGCTGGACATCCTCGAAGGCGTGCGCCGTACCGTTCAGCAGCTGGAACGCGGTGAGCACACCGTCGACAACGCCTACGCCCGTGCCGTTCGCGCGGAGGGCAACCCGGCCGCCCGGGCCATGCTGGAGGACGTCTTCGAGGTCACCGACCGCGCCTGGCGCGGCATTGGCGTGATCCCGCAGAGCGGCTGGCGGCTGGCACCGAAATACCGCGCCTACGACGCCGAGCACCGCTTCTCCGTCGAGGGCATCCGCACCCAGGAGCCGGCCGAGTGCCGCAGCGGAGAGGTCCTGCAGGGACTGCTCAAGCCGCACGAGTGCGAGGCCTTCGGCACGCTGTGCACGCCTCGTACGCCGTTGGGGGCCACCATGGTCTCCAGCGAGGGAGCCTGCGCCGCGTACTACCTCTACCGGCGGCTGGACATGCCCGCCACCAAGGCCCAGGAGGCGACCCCCGTTGTCTGACACCACCGATCTCCCCGTCCCCGCCCTGGACGTCGAGGCGTGGACGTGTCCGGCGCCCCTGCGGGACCGGCCGCGGGTCGTCATGGGCCATGGCGGCGGCGGAGTGCTCTCCGCCGAACTGGTCCAGCAGATCTTCGCTCCCGCTTTCGGGGGCGAGGTGCTCGCCCAGATGGGTGACGCCGCCGTCCTCTCCCTGGGCGGTGCCCGGCTGGCGTTCTCGACGGACTCCTACGTGGTGCGGCCGCTGTTCTTCCCCGGCGGCAGCATCGGAGACCTGGCGGTCAACGGCACCGTCAACGATCTCGCGATGAGCGGCGCCCGCGCCGCCTATCTCTCCTGCGGGTTCATCCTGGAGGAGGGCGTCGAGCTGGATGTTGTCTCCCGGGTGTCCGAGGCTCTGGGGGCGGCAGCGCGCACCGCCGGTGTGGAGGTGGCCACCGGGGACACCAAGGTGGTGGAGGCCGGTCACGGTGACGGGATCTACATCAACACCGCGGGCATCGGTCTCGTCCCGGCGGGCGTCGATCTGCGCCCTGAACGGGTCGTCCCAGGCGACGTCGTGATCGTCAGCGGCGCCATCGGCGTCCACGGGGTGGCGGTCATGAGCGTGCGCGAGGGACTGGAATTCGGAGTGGAGATCAAGAGCGACTGCGCGGCGCTCGGCGGTCTGGTCGACGCCATGCTCGCCGTCACCTCTGATCTGCACGTCCTGCGCGATCCGACCCGGGGCGGCCTCGCAGCCTCGCTCAACGAGATCGCGCAGGCCTCCGGGACTGGAGTGGTCATCCGGGAACGCGATGTCCCGGTCCCGCCGGCCGTGGCCAACGCCTGCGCCATCCTCGGACTGGACCCCATGTACATCGCCAACGAGGGCAAGCTGGTGGCCTTCGTTCCGCGCGAGCACGCCGACGCCGTCCTCGGGGCGATGCGCGCCCATCCTCTGGGCGCGGACTCCGTGATCATCGGCGAGGCCGTGGAGGAGCATCCCGGCATGGTCGTCGCGCGGACCGGCCTGGGAGGGACGCGGGTGGTCGATCTGCCGATCGGGGAGCAACTTCCGCGGATCTGCTGACAGGGGTGTCGCTCGACGAGGAGCCTGCCGTCCGGGCCCCGATCGGAGGGGTGATCCGGTCAGCGCCCGGACGACGGATCCTGGGGGTCCACGCCGGTCTTGGCGGCAGCGTCCTTCGTGCCGCTGGGGCGCTGGGAGCGGCCCTTGGGTCCGGTGTCGCGCCTGCCCTTCTCGTCCGCGTCGCCGTACTCCTCGCCGCTCGCGTTCGGGCTCTTGACCGTGTCACCGGGGACGGACTTCGTCTCCTCGGCGGACTTCGTCCGGCCCGGACCGGGCTTGCCGGCATGCTCGGCACGGAAGGAGCGTTCGGCGCTCGGGTTGTCCTGCTGGCGCGTCTCGTCCACGTCGGGTGACCAGCCGTGCTGTCCGGTGCCCTGGTGACGGCTGGGGCCCTTTCCGTGCGGTGGCTCGGACGAACGTGGTTTCTTCGACATGGTCGGATCCGCCTTTTCACGGTCAGTGGGGGACACCGGTGACGGTGTTCCCGAGTTACGTAAATTATCCCACCTTGCGATATTTTGGGCATTTCATGACCCATTTCCGGCGCTGTGCGGAACACGGGCTCCCGAACCGCGGACCGGCTCGCCCGTAGGCACGGTCGGCGGGGACCGACGCCGCGCGGTCGGCCGGCAGGCCGACGGCGGCTCCTGTGCCTGTGGGGTGAGACTTCCAGCCCTTCCCCAACGGCACGGGAGCCGCGCGCAACTATGCCTCCAGGCAACCGACTTCAGGCTCTAGAAGAACCCAAGCTTCTTCGGGCTGTAGGAAACGAGCAGATTCTTCGTCTGCTGGTAGTGCTCCAGCATCATCTTGTGCGTCTCCCGCCCGATCCCCGACTGCTTGTACCCGCCGAACGCGGCGTGCGCCGGGTACGCGTGGTAGCAGTTGGTCCAGACGCGGCCCGCCTGGATCGCCCGCCCTGCCCGGTACGCGGTGTTCATGTCCCGCGTCCACACGCCCGCCCCGAGGCCGTACAGCGTGTCGTTGGCGATCTTCAGGGCGTCGTCGAAGTCGTCGAAGGAGGTCACCGAGACCACGGGGCCGAAGATCTCCTCCTGGAAGATCCGCATGCGGTTGTCGCCCTCGAAGATCGTCGGCTGGACGTAGTAGCCGCCCTTCAACTCGCCGTCGTAATCGATGCGTTCACCGCCCGTGAGGACCTTCGCGCCCTCCTGTCGGCCGACGTCCAGGTAGGAGAGGATCTTCTCCAGCTGGTCGTTGGAGGCCTGCGCGCCGATCATCGTGTCGGTGTCGAGGGGATGGCCCGGCTTGATCAGCTCGGTGCGGGCGACGGCCGCCTGGAGGAACTCGGCGTAGTTGCCGCGCTGGATCAGAGCCCGGGACGGGCAGGTGCAGACCTCGCCCTGGTTGAGGGCGAACATCGTGAACCCTTCGAGCGCCTTGTCACGGAAGTCGTCGTCCCGCGCCCAGACGTCGTCGAAGAAGATGTTCGGCGACTTGCCGCCGAGTTCGAGGGTGACCGGCTTGATGTTCTCCGAGGCGTACTGCATGATCAGCCGCCCCGTGGTGGTCTCACCGGTGAACGCCACCTTGGCGACCCGCGGGCTGGACGCGAGCGGCTTTCCCGCCTCCACCCCGAAGCCGTTGACGATGTTCACCACGCCCGGCGGCAGCAGATCCGCGATCAGGCTCATCCAGTAGTGGATCGAGGCCGGGGTCTGCTCGGCGGGCTTGATGACGACCGCGTTGCCCGCCGCGAGGGCCGGGGCCAGCTTCCACACCGCCATCAGGATCGGGAAGTTCCACGGGATGATCTGCGCGACGACACCGAGCGGCTCATGGAAGTGGTAGGCCACCGTGTCGTCGTCGAGCTCGCCGAGTGAACCCTCCTGCGCGCGGATCGCCCCCGCGAAGTACCGGAAGTGGTCGATGGCCAGGGGGATGTCGGCCGCCAGCGTCTCGCGCACCGGTTTGCCGTTCTCCCAGCTCTCCGCGACGGCCAGCTGCTCCAGGTTCGCCTCCATGCGGTCGGCGATCTTGAGGAGGATGTCGGAGCGTTCGGTCACCGAGGTCCGGCCCCAGCCCGGGGCGGCGGCGTGCGCGGCGTCCAGCGCCCGCTCCACGTCCTCCGCGGTGCCCCGCGCGACCTCGGTGAAGGGCTGCCCGTTCACCGGGGACGGGTTCTCGAAGTACTGACCGCGCGCCGGCGGCACGTACTCGCCACCGATGAAGTGGTCGTAGCGCGCCTGGTAGGAGACGATCGCGCCCTCGGTGCCGGGTGCCGCGTAACGGGTCATGCTGGCCAGCCTCCTTCAGCAGCGCCGCCCGCCGTTGGGCGGCTCTGCGCGGGAGGCTAGGACCGCGGACGTTGCAACCACGTTGCCGTCGGCGCGGCCAGCTCCGACTCCAGCGCGGCCAGCCGGGCCAGCACAGTCGCCGTGGGCCGTACGGCCGCGAGCGCCCGCCACACCTCTACGTCGTCCTCGCCCCACGGAGCGTGTGCCCAGTCCGCCAGCAGGTCGGGATCCCGGCCGGCGATCAACGCCGTCCGCAGCCCGTCCGCGACCCGGCGTCTGAGCCGCGCCACCGCCGGAGCCTGCGAGGCCGGCAGCACCGGTCCGGCGTACCCCGCCGCGGCCGCCGCGACCGCCCCGCTCTCCAGCCGCCGCTCGACGACCGCCACGTCCGACTCGACCGGCACGGTCAGCCGGTACGGCCGCGAGGCCAGCAGCTCCGGTCCCAGAACCCGGCGCAGCCGCGCCAGTTCGGCCCGCAGCGTCACCGGCGTCACCGACTCGTCCTCGTACAGCGCGCACGACAGCTCGTCCCCGGTCAGACCCTCCGGATGCCGGGACAGCAGCACCAGGATCTCGCTGTGCCTGCGGCTGAGCCTGACCCTGCGGCCGCCGGCGACCACCAGTGCCTCGTCCCGGCCCAGTGCGCTCAGCTCAGGTGTGTCGGTGGCCCGGTGGTGGGGGAGGAGCAGCGCCAGCTGGGACTCGGCGGCCCGCGCCACCGCCTGGACGAAGCCCAGGCTGTGCGGATGCGCGAGCCCGTCCCCGCCGGTGATGTCCACGGCCCCCAGCACCCGCCCGGTCCGCGGATCGTGCACCGGCGCCGCCGCGCAGGTCCACGGCTGCACCCGGCGGATGAAGTGCTCGGCCGCGAACACCTGCACCGGACGGTCCACCGCGACCGCCGTACCGGGGGCGTTCGTCCCGACGGCGTTCTCCGCCCACCGCGCACCCGGCACGAAGTTCATCCACTCCGCCTGCTGTCGGGTCCTCGCGTGGCCCTCGACCCACAGCAGTCTGCCGTGCTCGTCGCACACCGCGAGCAGATGCTCCCCGTCGGAGGCGAAGGTCCCCATCAGCTCGCGGAACAACGGCATGACCCGTGCCAGCGGATGCTCGGCCCGGTACGCACCGAGGTCACCGTCGCTGAGTTCGACGTCCGCCGTCCCGTCGGGCCCGACACCGGCCCGCGCGGAACGCCGCCACGAGTCGGCCACCACCGGGCGCACCGGCCGCTGCACCGTGCCTGCCTCGGTGAATGTCTCATGCGCGCGCCGCAGCAACCTGACCTGCTCGGCAAGGTCGGTCCCCGGCTCCAGGGCCACCCATGGATCGGTCAACTCGGCCTCCCCGGAACGCGATGCGGTGGGAACATCGTCACTCCCGGTGCGCGCGCAAACAACCTCTTGGACCGGCCTCACCCGAACGATGCGCGGCTTACACGGCCTGGACCATGCGCAGGTAGCGGTCCCAGTCCCAGGAGGGGCCCGGGTCGGTGTGGTCCGTGCCCGGCACCTCGTAGTGCCCGATGATGTGCGCGCGGTCCCTGGGGATGCCGTATCTGTCACAGATCCCCGCCGTCAGCTTCGCTGACTCCTGGTACAGGGCCTCGGTGAAGTAGGCCGGCTTGTCCACCCAGCCCTCGTGCTCGATGCCGACACTGCGGGTGTTGTAGTCCCAGTTCCCGGCATGCCAGGCGACGTCCGCCTCCCGCACGCACTGCGCGATATGACCGTCGGCCGATCGCACGACGTAGTGGGCGGACACCGCCTTCGCCGGGTTGCGGAAGATGTCGAGGGCGTCGGTGTAGGTGGTCTGGGTGACGTGGACGACCACCCGGTCCACCCGGTAGGACCAGGGGCGGTCCGATGCCGTGAAGTTGGACGTGGTGGCCGGCTGCCACTCGGCGAGCGGATGGTCGACGGGCTGCGGGGCGGCCCCGGCGCGGGTCTCGGGAAGCAGTGCGTACGGTACGGCGGCCAGCACGGCCCCCTTCAGCAGGCGCCGTCTGTCGAGCGGTGGTCTGGCGCGTTCCATGGGTCAAGTGCCTTTCGCCTCAGCGGTGTTCAGCCAAGCGGGGTCACCGCGGTCTCACGGAGCCGGTCGTGCGCTCCGCGGTGAGTCTCGCGCGCCGACAGCCGTTCCTCGCGGATCTTCGCCACGGGGTGTGGTTGGTGTCGCGAACGATCAGGACCTCGCGGAGACCGATCGTGCACGGCAGCCGCATGCCTCGCGTGAATGACGGTACGGCGGACGCCGGTTGGGGGCAGGGGCACTGGACGTTCCGGTGGACGACGTCGGGAATGTGGATAACCCGATCACCCGATGGGGTGAGTTGACAGGGGGTCAGGCCCGTTCGCCCACAACCGCGGGGTCGTCCAGCACGGCCCGTACCACCGAGTGCGCGGCCCCCAGCAGCGGCCCCTGCGAACCCAGGCCGGACACGGACACCGGGCAGGCCGGACCCGCTGTGCGCCGGGCCAGCTCGTCCCGCAGGGAGGGCAGCAGCCAGGGCGCGAGCCCGGCCAGCGCACCGCCGAGCACCACGGCTTCGGGGTCCAGCAGATTGACCGCCCCGGTCAGCGCGATGCCGAGTGCCTGTCCGGCCTCGCGCAGGGCACCCCGTACGGCCTCGTCGCCGTCGGCCGCGTGCTGCGCGAGCAGTCCGACCCGGTCCTCGCCCGGCTCCAGACCGGCCGCCCGCAGCACCGCCTCCTCGCCGGCGTACTGCTCCAGACAGCCGCGCCCGCCGCACGGGCACCGGGGGCCGTCCGGGTGGACCGGGACATGGCCGAGCTCGCCCGCGAAACCGCGGGTGCCGCGCAGCAGTTGCCCGTCCACGACCAGTGCGGCGCCGATGCCGATCTCCGCCGAGACGTGCAGGAAGTCATGGGGGGTGCCGTCGCCGAGCCAGAGTTCGGCCAGCGCGCCGAAGTTGGCCTCGTTGCCGACGGTCAGCGGGAGGTCCTGGGGCAGCAGGGCGCCCAGGTCCGTGTCGTGCCAGTCGAGGTTCGGGGCGCGGACGACGGTCCGGACGTCACGCGCCACCAGACCGGGCACCGCCACCGCCAGGCCCGCGGGCCACAGGCCCTCGCCCTCCCCCTCCGCCACCACCTGGCTGACCAGGGAGGCCAGTTCCGCGATCACCGGCTCGGGTGAGCGGCCCCGGTTCGCGCCGTACCGCACGGCCCGGGAGCGCACCTGGCCGCGCAGGTCGACCGCGCACACCGCGAGGTGGTCCACGCCGACCTCGGCGCCTATCCCGGCAGGCCCGCGCCCGCTCACGGCGAGCGCGGAACCCGGCCTGCCCACCCGGCCGGGACGCTCGGGGCCGAGCTCCTCCAGCAGCCCCGAGCGTATGAGTTCGTCGACGAGGGTCGACACCGCGGCCCGGGTCAGGCCGATGCGCGAGGCGACCGCGGCACGCGACAGCGGCCCCTCGGCGCTCACGGTGTGCATCACACGGGCCAGGTTGCGGCGGCGCATGCCCTGCTGGGTGTCGGGCAGGCCGCGCCCTGGTCCCGCCGGGTGGGCGTCGTGCAGCGGTGCGGTCATGCCTCCCTCACTTCTCAGAGGTCCCCCGCTCCAGCAGCGGCGCCGCGTCGGAGAGTACCCCGGCGATCCTGGCCAGCGTTTCGTCGTCCCGCTCAACGGCTTCCAGCACCGGCCCGGCGGCCGTGTTCCAGCGCCGGGCGACCGCGCCCGGGTCCTCGCCGGTCAGCAGTCCCGCGGCCTGCGCGGCGGCGCCGAGGGCGACCAGTTCCTTGGCCTCGGGCACCTGGACAGGCCGCCCGGAGAGCCGCCTTACGGTCTGCTGCCAGGCGGTGCCCTGGGCGCCGCCGCCGATCAGGAGCAGCGGTGCCGAACGGTCCGCGTCCTCGTCGAGCACCAGGTCCAGCGCTCCCAGCAGTGCCTGTACGGCGCCGTCGTAGGCGGCCTGAAGGAGCTGGCCGCCGGTGGTGTCGTGGCGCAGGCCGTGCAGCAGCCCGGAGGCGTTCGGCAGGTTCGGGGTGCGCTCGCCGTCGAGGTAGGGCAGCAGGGTGACCCCTGAGACCGGCTCCACGGCCTCGCGGTCCAGGCCCAGCAGGGCGGCGACGCGGTCGACGGCGAGCGTGCAGTTCAGGGTGCAGGCCAGCGGCAGCCAGTCGCCGTGGGCGTCGGCGAAGCCCGCCACGGTGCCGGTCGGGTCGGTGGGGCGCCGCTTCGACACGGCGTAGACCGTGCCGGAGGTGCCGAGGCTCATCACCGGCGTACCGGGGCGCAGGCCGAGGCCCAGCGCGGCGGCCGCGTTGTCACCGGTGCCGGGGGCCACCAGAGTGCCCTTGGAGAACGGCAGGTCATGGCCGTCGCGCACGGTGCCGGCCACCTCGCCGGGCCGGACCACGCGGGGGAGCAGGGCGGGGTCGAGGCCCACGTGCGCCAGGATCTCGCTGTCGTAGGACTCCGTGGCGGACGCCCACCAGCCAGTGCCGGAGGCGTCGCCGCGGTCGGTCGTGCCCTCCCCGGTGAGCCGCTCGGTGAGGTAGTCGTGGGGCAGCCGGACGGCCTTCGTGGCGCGCAGGGCCTCGGGCTCGTGCTCGGCGAGCCAGGCCCACTTCGTGACCGTGAAGGAGGCGCCCGGCACGCTTCCGGTCCGCTCCGCCCACGCCTTCGGGCCGCTCAGTTCCTCGATGAGGCGCCTGGCCTGCGGCGCGGAGCGGACGTCGTTCCAGAGCAGGGCCGGGCGCACCGGCTCGCCCTGCGCGTCCAGCGTGACCAGGCCGTGCTGCTGGCCGCCGATCGAGACCGCGGCGGCCTCGCGCGCGGCGTCCCCGCACTGGCGCAGGGCCTCGGACAGGGCGTCCCACCACTGGCGCGGGTCGCTCTCCCGGCCGGCTCCGGAGGACACGGTGTGCGGTGCCTGGCCGCGCGCGACGACCTGGCCGGTGGCCGCGTCGACCACCAGGGCCTTGGTGGACTGGGTGGACGTGTCCACGCCGACGACGAGCGGACCCTCGGCTGCTGACATCGGGCTCTCCCTTTTTGCGCGGCTCATGATCTTGATGCGGCTGATGTCTCCCCTGAAGACACCTTGTCTCTTCCCGGAGACGTGTGTGCATACTAATTTGTAAACCGCCATGACGAAATAGTCCGGAGCAGCAAGGAGCCGCGTCATGAACTACCAGCCCACCCCCGAGGACAGGTTCACCTTCGGCCTTTGGACCGTCGGCTGGCAGGGAAGGGACCCGTTCGGCGACGCCACCCGCCGTGCCCTCGACCCGGTCGAGACGGTGCAGCGCCTGGCCGAGCTCGGTGCCCACGGCGTGACCTTCCACGACGACGACCTGATCCCCTTCGGAGCGTCCGACAGCGCGCGCGAGGGTCACATCAAGCGCTTCCGTGAGGCCCTGGACGCGACCGGCATGAAGGTGCCGATGGCGACCACCAACCTCTTCACGCACCCCGTCTTCAAGGACGGCGCGTTCACCGCCAACGACCGGGACGTGCGCCGTTACGCGCTGCGCAAGACGATCCGCAACATCGACCTGGCGGTCGAGCTCGGCGCCGAGACCTACGTCGCCTGGGGCGGCCGCGAGGGCGCCGAGTCCGGCGGGGCCAAGGACGTGCGCGTCGCCCTGGACCGCATGAAGGAGGCCTTCGACCTGCTCGGCGAGTACGTCACCGAGCAGGGCTACGACCTGCGCTTCGCCATCGAGCCCAAGCCGAACGAGCCGCGCGGCGACATCCTCCTGCCCACCGTCGGCCACGCGCTCGCGTTCATCGAGCGCCTGGAGCGCCCCGAGCTGTACGGCGTGAACCCCGAGGTCGGTCACGAGCAGATGGCCGGACTGAACTTCCCGCACGGCATCGCGCAGGCCCTGTGGGCGGGCAAGCTCTTCCACATCGACCTCAACGGGCAGTCCGGCATCAAGTACGACCAGGACCTCCGCTTCGGCGCGGGTGACCTGCGTGCCGCCTTCTGGCTCGTCGATCTCCTGGAGAGCGCCGGTTACGCCGGTCCGAAGCACTTCGACTTCAAGCCGCCGCGGACCGAGGACCTCGACGGTGTGTGGGCGTCGGCCGCGGGCTGCATGCGCAACTACCTCATCCTCAAGGAGCGTGCGGCCGCCTTCCGCGCCGACCCGCAGGTCCAGGAGGCGCTGCGCGCCTCGCGTCTGGACGAGTTGGCGCAGCAGACGGCGGCGGACGGCCTCAAGTCGCTGCTCGCGGACCGCAGTGCCTTCGAGGACTTCGACGTGGAGGCGGCCGCGGCCCGCGGGATGGCCTTCGAGCAGCTCGACCAGCTCGCCATGGACCACCTGCTGGGTGCGCGCGGCTGATCAAAAGCCCACGCGCGTGTGGCGTCGGCCGTGAGTGGCCTCCGCCGACGGCACGCGCGCGTGCGGACCGGCTGCGACCCCTGCGTGGAATGTTCCGGAATCATGCGATCCACGGCATGAGCCGGTATCAACCTCCGCGTGGGGGTCGCCCCATGACCGGTTCGAGGCGAGTCTGGACGGTATGGCCATGCCGCCGGTACCGCCCCAGCCGCCCGGACCGCCGGGTGACACACCGCCTCCGGGCGGTGGCTTCGGACCACCTCCTGACGACTTCGGGCGCAACGGCTCGAATCAGTACGGCGGTATGCCGTCGACCCAGCCGATACCGCCCGTCGGCCACACCCCGGCCGGCCGCGGCCCCCGCGCTCCTCGACCGCGCCGCGGCCCGTTGTTCGCCCTGCTGACCGTGATCGCGGTCGCCGTGGCCGTCGCCGTCGTGGTCCTCATGGCGTCGGGCAGCGAGGACTCGCCGGACAAGAGCCCGGCCTCCTCGCAGACCAGTGGAAGCGGTTCGCCCAAGCCGTCGTTCAGCCTGCCCACTCAGCTGCCCAGCGAGTTGCCGAGCCGGCTCCCGTCGCAGCTTCCCAGCGACATCCCCAGCGAGTTCCCGAGTGACCTGGAATCGCTGCTGCCGTCCCTGATCGGGTGAGTCGCAGGCGGCGGGGCGGGGGCGTGACACGGGGCACCGCCGTCCCGCCCTCGCTCACTCCGGGGAGCTGCGCGGCGCCCGGTGTGGTCCCAAGCCCTGAAGGACATCGCCGAGTTCGTCCGCGGTGAGCGCCGGGGAGGGCAGGGGGGCGACGGCGGGCGAGGCGCGCAGGCCGTCGAGGAGCAGGGCGAGGGGGCGGCGCCAGGCTTCGGGACCGGCGGCCGTGGCGAGGGAGGGCACGGCCCGGCCGAGCGCGGCCAGCGCGAACAGGACGTCCTCGGTGGTGGCGTCCGCGCGGATGCTTCCCTCTTCGTGGCCCCGACGCAGCAGCAGGTCCATCGTCGCCCGGTTGTGGGCGTGCACGGCCTGCAAGGACTCGACGCCCTCGAGGTGGGTGGTCATCAGGTCGTTCGTGCCGCGATCGGTGGCCAGCACGGCGAACACGGCCTCCAGGTAGCCGACGAGTCCCTCCCAGGGGTCCGTGGCGGCCCGGGCCTGCTCGCCGGCGGCCATGGTGCCTGTCAGCGGGTCACGGAAGACCGCGTCGACGAGTGCCGCGCGACTCGGGAAGTGCCGGTAGAGCGTGGCGTTCCCGACCCCCGCCCGCCGCGCGATCACGTCCAGAGGTGCCTCCAGCCCCTGCTCCGTGAACACCTCGTGAGCAGCCTCGACCAACAACTCCCGGTTGCGGCGCGCATCGCGGCGCCGTACCGGCGCCGTCACGTCGTCCGTCATGATCGCCCTCCCGCACTACTGGGGAGTGCTCCCCGGTTGATGCTATCGTCTACCAAGTAAATGGGGAGTACTCCCCGTTTCGAGGGAGGGGGTGGGGCGTGGGCAGTACGGCACTCGTCCTCGGCGGGGGTGGCCCCGTCGGTGGAGCCTGGATGACAGGAGTTCTCGCGGGCCTGTCGGACGCCGGTGTCGACCCGACCCGCGCGGACGTCGTGATCGGCACCTCGGCCGGTGCGATCTTCGGTTCGCGTCTCCTCGCCGGCGAGTCGGCGCGCGAGCTGTACGAACGCCAACTGGTCGGCGCCGACCAGGTGGACCTCCGCGTCAGCCTCGGCCAGACACTCCGCTTCCTGTGGGCCGCGCTGGGCTCCCGCGACCCGCAGCGCTCCGTACAGCGCCTGGGACGAACGGCGTTGAAGGCCCGTACGGGCCCCGAGTCCGAGGTGTTCGACACGCTGCGCTCCCTGCTGCACAACGCGGGGGACTGGCCCGACCACGCGCTGCGGATCACGGCCGTCGAAGCCCTGTCCGGACACCTGACAGCCTTCGACGCCGACTCGGGCGTGACTCTCCTCGAAGCGGTCGCCGCAAGCTGCGCGGTCCCCGTGATCTGGCCTCCCGTCACCGTGGCCGGGCGCCGCTGGATGGACGGAGGCAGTCGCGCCACGGCCAACGTCCACCTCGCCCGCGGCCATCACCACGTCCTGGCGATCGCCCCGGTCCCGGCCGCCGTGGGGCCCCATCCCGGCGCCGGACAACAAGCGGCGGCCCTTGCCGCCGAAGGCGCCCACGTCACTCTCGTGACCCCGGACCGCACCGCACGCCGTGCCATGGGCCGCGACCTGACCTCCGTCGCACGCGGTCCCGAGGCCGCCCGGGCCGGCCACGCCCAGGCGACGGAACTCGCAGCCTCGGTGAACGCGGTCTGGCGCGCCGAGCGATAGAGGCCGGACCGGGACGCCGTAAGCCTGACGACCACGACCGAAAGGAAGCACCATGCCCGCGCCCATGCTGGAGGAACCGGCCCCGGACGGCCGCGAATCGGCCTCGGACCCGTACCCGTTCTACGCCGCGCTGCGGGCCAAAGGCCCCGTGCATCGCGTCCTCGTCCCCGGAAGCGGTGAGAGCTGGCTCGTCGTCGCCCATGACGCGGCGCGAGCGGCGCTGACCGACCCCCGTCTGCGCAACGACATCCGGCATTCCTCCTCCTGGCGGAGCGACGGCGGACACGCGGTCGGCCGCAACCTGCTCCAGACCGATCCTCCGCAGCACACCAGGCTGCGCCGGCTGGTGGCGGCCCACTTCACGGCCGGGAGCGTCGCCGCGCTGCGCCCGAGGATCGAAGCCATCGCGCTCGACCTCCTCGCCGCACTGCCGGAGCGGGGTACGGCCGATCTGGTCGCCCGGTACGCGCTGCCGCTGCCCGTCGCGGTGATCTGCGGCCTGCTGGGCGTGCCCGCGGCCGACCGCGAGGTGTTCCACGCCTGGTCCGACGAACTGGTCAGGCCCACCTCGCCCGAGGCGGCGACCACCGCCGGAGCCGCACTGACCGAGTACCTCACCGATCTGATCGCCCGAGGACGCGAGGGGAGGGCGTCCGGCCTGCTCGGTGACCTCGTGGCAGCCGAGGACCTCACCTCCGAGGAGATCCTCGGCATGGCGTTCCTGATCCTCGTCGCGGGCCACGAGACGACCGTCGACCTGATCTCCGGAACCGTCCACGCGCTGTTGGCCCACCCGGACCAACTCGCCCTGCTCCGCGCCGAACCGGATCTGACCGGGCCGGCCGTCGAGGAGTCCCTGCGCTACAACTCGCCCGTCCACGCCACCGCGTTCCGCTTCGCGGCCGAGCCGCTCGATATCGACGGCACCCGGATCGAGGCGGGGGACTCCGTGCAGATCTCGCTCGCCGCGGCCTCCCGCGATCCCCTGCGCTATCCCGACCCCGACCGCTTCGACCTGCGCCGCGCCACGCGCGCACACCTGGGATTCGGCCACGGACCGCACCACTGCCTGGGCGCCCCGCTGGCCCGCGCGGAGGCGACCGTGGCCGTGCGTCTGCTGCTGAGCCACCGGCCCGCGCTCGCCTTCGCGACCGACCCGGGCAGCTTGGCCTGGCGCAGCAACACCCTCCTGAGGGGCCTGGTCGAACTACCGCTGCGGTTCGGCTGAGACGGGCTCCGCCGAAGCCAGAGCCGTCGCCGGGTCCAGGGCCGCGGAGCCCGCGAGCATCCAGCGTCCCCCTTCCTCGCGGTACGGCCACCACCGCCCGTCCCGGCCCAGGCGCACCTGGGCCGGGGCGCCGACGACCGTCCACCGGTTGCCGTCTGCCGTGAGCGACGGCCGTTCGTCCTCGTCCCAGGCCGAGTCCAGAGCCGCACGCGCGCGTGCGAGCGCGGCGCCCGAAGGCTCCCATTGGTCTTCCAGCACGGACAGTGCGTCCGCGCCCTCGAGCTCCCACGCGCGCGTGGCGTCCGCCAGCGACCGCGGGTCACGTCCCGATCCGCCGGCGAGCCGCTCCGTCAGTGCCTGGTCGGGCGCGGCAACGGCAAGTCGTACCGCGTCCTGGGCGGTCGTCAGTTCTGTTACGGGAGGAAGCGGTTCGGAGGACCGTTGACGCAGCGCCACCGCGAGCAGCCGATGTGCCTCTACGGCGGTCCGGCCGGCCAGATGACGGACGGCGACCGGGTCGAGTCCCGGACCCGGCGGGGCCTCGGTGTCCAAGGAGGGCGGCAGGCCGGGCTCCTCGGGCAGTTCAGGGGGCGCGGGCAGCGGCGGCAGGATGTCGCCGGCCGCGTACGCCTCGGCGGCATCCACCCCCTCCGGTCCCGGAGCTTCCTCCGCGGGCGCGGCACCGCGCGCCTGTATGTCTTCCAGGAGGGCGTGTTCGCCCCGGCCGCGCATCAGCAGCAGCACGAAGGGGTCCTGATCCAGCAGGCGGGCCACCTGATAGCAGAGGGCTGCCGTGTGCCCGCAGTGGTCCCAGGCGCCGCAGTCGCACTCCGGTTCCAGATCGCCCAGCCCCGGCAGGAGTTCGATGCCGGCGGCCGCCGCGTCCTCCACCAGATGCGGCGGCATCTCGCGGTCCAGCAGCGCCGCGACGTGCCCGGCACGTTCGAGGGCCATGTCGAGAAAGCGGTCCCACTGCTCGGCCGGCAGTTCGGCCAGCAGGACGTCGGCGCGGTGCGTGGTGCGATCACGGTTCTGCACGACGGCCGTGATGCGCCCGGGACGTACCGAGACCGCGCCCACCGCGCCCGCGCGGGCGAGTGCGCGGCCCGTCTTCACCTGCCCCGTGTCGAGCGCGGCGTCCTCCAGCGCACGCAACCAGGCCCGGCCCCACCACGTCTGCGCGAAACCCCGCCCCTGCGCGGGAGGCAGCGCCGCGAACGTGCGCTCCCTGTCACCCTCGTGCCCGGTCATCGTGCGCCCCCTCGCAGTTCCACCAGCTCGGCCAGCTCGGCGTCCGTCAGCTCGGTCAGTGCCGCCTCGCCGGAACCGAGCACCGCGTCGGCCAACTCCCGCTTGCGGCGCAGCATGTCGGCGATACGGTCCTCGACCGTCCCCTCGGCGATCAGCCGGTGCACCTGCACGGGGCGCGTCTGGCCGATGCGGTAGGCGCGGTCGGTGGCCTGCGCCTCGACGGCCGGGTTCCACCAGCGGTCGTAGTGCACGACGTGCTCGGCCCGGGTGAGATTCAGGCCGGTGCCCGCCGCCTTCAACGACAGCAGGAACACGGGCACTTCACCTTCCTGGAAGCTGCGCACCATCGCCTCGCGCCGGACGACCGGCGTCCCGCCGTGCAGGAACTGCGACGGCAGGCCGCGCGCCGCGAGATGCCGCTCGATCAGACGGGCCATACGCACGTACTGCGTGAACACCAGGACGCTCGCCCCTTCGGCGACGATGGTGTCGAGGAGCTCGTCCAACAGCTCCAGCTTGCCGGAACGGCCGACGACGACCGGCTCCTCCTCCTTGAGAAACTGCGCCGGGTGGTTGCAGATCTGCTTCAGCCCGGTCAGCAACTTCACGATCAGGCCGCGCCGCGCCATGCTGTCCGCCCCCGCGATCTCCGCCAGGGTCTCGCGCACCACGGCCTCGTACAGGCCCGTCTGCTCCGGCGTCAGCGACACGGCACGGTCGGTCTCGGTCTTCGGCGGCAGCTCCGGGGCGATTCCGGGATCCGACTTGCGGCGCCGCAGCAGGAAGGGGCGCACCAGCCGGGCCAGACGCTCCGCGGCGGCCGGGTCCTGACCGCTCTCGACGGCCTGTGCGTACCGGGCCCGGAAGGTGCCGAGCCGGCCCAGCAGCCCCGGAGTCGTCCAGTCGAGGATCGCCCACAGCTCCGACAGGTTGTTCTCCACCGGGGTTCCGGTGAGCGCCACGCGTGCGCGTGCCCCGATCGAGCGCAGCTCCCGGGCGGTCGCCGAGTACGGGTTCTTCACATGCTGCGCCTCGTCCGCGACGACCATCCCCCACGCGGCTTGGGCGAGCCGGGGCGCGTCCAGGCGCAGCGTGCCGTACGTGGTGAGCACGAACTCCCCGTCGGCCAGGCCGTCGAGCTCGCGGCGCGGACCGTGGAAGCGGCGCACGGGCGTACCCGGTGCGAACTTCTCGATCTCGCGCCGCCAGTTGCCCATCAGGGAGGTCGGGCACACCACGAGGGTGGGGCCCGCGCTCGCCGGGTCGGTCTGCCGGTGCAGATGCAGCGCGATCAGGGTGATCGTCTTGCCGAGTCCCATGTCGTCGGCCAGACAGCAGCCGAGACCCGAGGACGTCATACGGGCCAGCCAGTTCAGGCCCCGCCGCTGGTAGTCCCGCAGGGGCGCGGCGAGCGCGGCGGGCTGCGGGACCGGCTCCTGGCCCTCCGGGTCCGCCAGCCGGTCCCGCAGGGCCGCCAGCCACCCGGTGGGCTGTACGTCGACCGGATGGCCGTCGACCTCGGCGGAGCCCGTCAGAGCGGCTCTCAGGGCGTCGACGGGCGTCACCTTGTGGTCCTGCCGGGCGCGGGCCCGGCGTACCTCGCGCGGGTCGACGAGCACCCACTGGTCACGCAGCCGCACCACAGGCCGGCTGGCCTCGGCGAGCCGGTCCAGCTCCTCGCGCGTGAGCTGCTGGTCGCCCAGTGCGAACCACCAGTCGAACGCGAGCAGGGCGTCGGCGGACAGGAACGACGGAGCGTCCGCCGACCCCCGGTCGTGGTCGTCCGGCGGACCGACCGTCGCGCGCGTGGTGAGCCTTCTGGCCATGTCCTTCGGCCAGTGCACCGCTACGCCCAAGTCGGACAGCGCGTGTGCGCCCGTTCCGAGCAGATCGGTGATCTCCTCGTCGGCGAGTTCGACAGCGTGCGGGACGGCCGCCGAGAGCAGCGGGGCGAGCGGGGGCCACGCGCGTGCGGCCCTGCGGAGCGCGAGCAGGCAGTCCATCCGCGCGTGGGGGCCGAAGGCGGTGGCCCCGCCCCATACGTCGGCGGCGTCCGCCACGATCGTCGGATCGCTCACGCTGTGCACCTGGAGCACGGCCCGGAAGGCGGGCGCCTCACCATCGGTCAGGCCGCGCACCTCGATCCGCAACGAGACCCGTACGTCCGCGTCGTGGCCCGCGGCGACATCCGCCGCCCACGCCCGCTGCTCGGGTACGTGCCGCGGGTCCTGGGCGGCGTAGGCGGGTCCGCCCGTCACGAGGGGCGCCGCGGGAGAACGGGGCAGGGCGTCGGCGACCGCGTCCAGGAAGGCGCGCAGCAGCTGTTCGGGCTCGGGCAGCCGCAGCGGCTCGGCGGTGCTCAGCGGTACGGCGTGCGCCTCGGGCGGCATGGCCGCGGCCAGCCTGCGCACCCGCTCGGCATCGTCGGGGCCCAGGGGGCCCACCCGCCAGGCGTCGTGGTCGGTGGCGGACAGGCCGGGCAGCAGCAGCCCGCGCGCCACGCACTGCAGGGCCAGCACGGCCGCAGCTCCCCAGAAGACGGTGGCCCGGTGCCCGTGCGGGGAGGTACGCGCACGCGTGAGGACCGGCAGGGCGACGCGGACCGGGAGCAACACCGCGGGGAGCTCGACCAGTTCCACACCGTCGTCGCCGGGCGTCACGAGCGCGAGGTCCTCGACCGTCCCCGCCGCGACAGCGGGAGGAGGGGCGCCGTCGGGCTGCCAGAAGGCCACACGGCCGGTGCGGGCCGGGTCGCCGGGCACGAACACGGCGCGGCACGAGGCCAGTTCGGAGATCTCGGACGGTGATGCCGCGGGAACTCTCTGCACAGAGATCGCGGGACTCCTCAAACTTGACTACGTCGTCGGGGTGGTCGAGGGTACATCACCACTCGGGCCTTCGTGGCAGCGGCCTGAAACACAGGTCGCGCGGGGGGTGTCGGCAACCCCCCTGTCGGCCCGGTGCTGACCCCCGCACGCAGACGGGGGGCCGCCACATGGTCGCGACAGGTCGCCGGTCCGTACGTTTCCTCAGGTCAGCACGTTTCCTGAGAGAGCCGGAGCCCGGACATGTCCCAGAGCACCGTCACCGTCGCACCCCGCCCGCGCGGTACGTCCGGCCCCTCGCCCGGCGGCAGCGAGTTCGCCCCCCTCCTGCGCGCGGTGAAGGCCCGGGGCCTTCTGGACCGCCGCCATGGCTGGTACGCCCGGACCGTAGCCCTCAATGCGCTCGCTCTCGCCGGACTCGTCACGGCTGTCGCCCTGTCCGGCGACTCCTGGCGCACCCTGCTGCTGGCCCCGCTCCTGGCCGTGTTCTGCGCCCGCACCGCCTTCATAGGGCACGACGCGGGCCATGCGCAGATCACCGGCGACAGGACGGCCGGCCGCGTCATAGGCCTCGTCCACGGCAACCTGCTGCTCGGGATGAGCTACTCCTGGTGGAACCAGAAGCACAACCGCCACCATGCCAACCCCAACCACATCGACAAGGACCCCGACGTCGCCGCCGACGTCCTCGTCTTCAGCGGCGAGCAGGCGACCGGACGCACCGGCTTCAGGCGCCGGCTCACCCGCCACCAGGCCTGGCTGTTCTTCCCGCTCACCCTGCTCGAGGGCATCGCCCTGAAGATCCAGGGCTTCCGGGACCTGCGCCGACAGGAACCGGGGGAGCGGGTCGTCGAGGGCGCCCTCCTGGTGAGCCACGTCGCTGCCTACGCCGCGCTGCTGCTGACCACCATGTCCCCCGGTAAGGCGCTCGCCTTCGCGGCCCTCCACCAGGCGTTGTTCGGCCTGCACCTGGGGATGGCCTTCGCCCCCAACCACAAGGGCATGGAGATGCCGGACCCGGACGGCGAGTCCTGGGGCCACCTGCGCCGCCAGGTGCTCACCTCCCGCAATGTCCGCGGCGGTAGCCTCACCGACTGGTTCCTCGGCGGCCTCAACTACCAGATCGAGCACCACCTCTTCCCCAGCATGCCCCGGCCCCATCTGCGCCTCGCGCAGCCCCTGGTGCGCGCCCACTGCCGGGATCTGGGTATCCCCTACACGGAGACAGGACTCGTCGACTCCTACCGACAGGCCCTGAGCCACATGCACGAGGTGGGCGAGCCGCTGCGGGCGGACCGCTAGGCGACGCGCATCCGGGGTGCCTCAGGGCAAGGTCTCAGGGATGTCTCAGGGTCGCGGTGCGGAACTGCGGGAAGCGCGGACCCGTTTCCTGGACAGAGAGCGGCAACCGCCGCGAAGGAGGCGACGTACATGTCGAAGAACGCGAAGATCGCCGCGGGGGGAGTGGCGGTCGGGCTGCTCCTGCTGTTCTGGCTGCCCTGGTGGGCCTCGTTCCTGATCATCGTGGGAGTCCCGGCCGCCGCGTACCTCACCCTGGACCCCTCACAGCGGCGCCGGCTGCGCCGCGTCACCCGCAAGGAGCTCGGGCGCTGACCCACCCGCACCGGCCGGGAGCACGACAGGCCCGGACGGTGCGGTGCGGGGGCTCAGCTGGGACGTACGGCCATCTTGTCGAGCGCTTCCAGCAGCCCAGGCAGCTCGGGGCCCCGGCCCACCGGCAGGACCTCCCCGGGCTCGTCGTCGAGCAGCACGAAAGCGATGTCGTCGGTCCTGGCGACCAGTGACCAGCCGGGACCGTCGGCGCGCAGCGTCCGCGCGTCGCCCGACGCGAAGGACGACCGGACGCGCCCCAGGGGCGGCGGCGAATCCACGTAGGCGCGGGCCTCGGCGAGGACACGCCGGACGCCGCTGTGGCCCTTGGAGGCTTCCTTGCCGGCCGCACCTGAGGCGGAGGGTTCCGCAGCCGTGTGGCCCGCAGCGCTGTCGCCGGCTGTGCTGCCCCCCGCAGCCTCATCGCCCGGAGCCTTGTCCGGCGAGGCATCGCGGGCCGAGGCGCCCGCGTTCGTGGTCACGCCGTCCTGGGGCAGGCCGCCGTCGGTGGTGAAGCCGTCCGTGGTGCTGACGGCCGTGGTCCTGCCGTCCACGGCCTTGTCGCCCTCGTCACTCACCGCAGACCCGCCGTTCGGGCTCGCGAAGTTCGTGTCATCGATCTGTTCGCGCCACATCGCCCACTGGAGCGCGATCTCGTCGGCGCCCAGACGCCGCTGGGCGGAGCCCCACGTGGACGTGTCCGGCGGCGTCAGTGGCGGGCCGTCGGCGGCGTCCGGATCGGGATCGTGCGGCGCCGGCACCCCGGGCGCGGCGACGGCGACCGCGAGCGGCCAGCCGGGCAGGGCGGCCACGACTGTGCGCTCGTCGGGCGACAGGTCGTACTCCATGCCGCAGTCCCAGGACGCGATGGCGACGGCGACCAGGGAGACGTCGTCGACGACGACCGTCCACCGGGCGCCGCCGCCGTCCTGGCCGATCACCAGGCCGTATCCGTCCGCCAGCGGTGCCAGACCGAGCGCCGCGCAGGCCTCCGGATAGTCGTCGCCCAGCACGCTCGGGAACTTCGCCGGCGTCAGCAGCACCGCCGTCAGCACATAGAGCGCGTCGTCCGCGGCGGCGACGGCGTCCTCGTCCGTCCCGGCCATCACAGCCTCCCCATCGGTTCGTCCAACGGCGCGCACCCTAGTGTGCGAGGAAGGCGCTTGTCACGACTCCCAAGAACACCCGGAGCTGCAGTTTTCCGGCTGGACGGGGGCGAATCGACCACTCTTGCCGGCCGCTCAGGCCGCCGGCAGTCCGAGGAGCGCACGTGCCACCGTACGCGGGGACTCGTCGCGCTCCCGCGCGAGGGCGATGACAGCTCGGCACGCCAGCTCGTTGACCCCGAACGACAGTGCCTCCGGCGACACCCAGCCCGACGCCTCGTCGATCCGGTCCTGGTCGTCCTCCGCATAGGCCGAGACATACGCGGCGGCGGCCTCGAAAAGATTGTGCGCGCGGCCTTCCCGGCCGGTGGGTGTCTCGGTGCGCAGTGCATCGACGACTCTGGCGCTGGACCTGCGGAACCTGGCCCACATGCCGATCACCTTCCCCCTGTGTGACGTGGTCCTGGCGAACGTTCATCTTCTGCTACTCAACGTAAAGTCGGAGCCGCGACGGCAGAAGAGGGCCGGAGTGCGGCGGTCGGTGCGAGGACCGCAGTGCACTCGCCCGTGCCGGGCCCGAGGCGGACGTTCCCGAGTTGCTCAGAAGGGCCGGAAAACGGTCAACCTCCTTTGCGGGAGGGAATACTCGTGTCGTCTCGCGACATGACGACCAGGGGGAGGGGTTCGGTGAACTCTGCCGGAGAGACAGGCCGTCGGGGAGAAGACGGCGGCGGGGACGGACGGCACGCCGTTGTCGTGGGCGGGAGCCTCGCAGGGCTTCTCGCGGCGCACGTCCTGGCCGGGCACGCCGACCGGGTGACCGTCGTCGAGCGCGACCGGTTCCCGGACGGCGCCAAGCCGCGGCCGGGGGTGCCGCAGGGCCGCCACCCGCACGTCCTGCTCCAAGGCGGCCAGACGGCCCTGGAGTCACTGCTGCCCGGGTTCCTGGCGGAGCTGCGGGAGGCGGGTGCGCCTCGCGTGGGCATGCCGGCGGACATGGTGCTGTGGCAGAGCGGCCGTTGGTTCCGGCGGGTGCCGGCGTCGACGCACATCTACACCGGCTCCCGCGCGCAGCTCGAGGAACTGGTGCGGCGGCGGGTCCTCGCCAACCCGGTGATCAGTGTGCGGGAGGGGACCGACGTCGTCGGGTTCCTCGGTGACGCCACGCGCGTGCGGGGCGTGCTGGTGCGGGACCGCTCCGGTGACACCCGCGCGGAGTCCCGCCCCCTGGCGGCCGATCTGGTGGTCGACGCCTCCGGCAGCGGCACGAAGGCCCCTCAGTGGCTCGCGGCGATCGGCGCCGAGCGCCCACGCGAGGAGACCATCGACACCGGACTCGCCTACGCCTCCCGCGTCTACCGCGGCACCAACGGCGCCCTCGACGGCGAGACCCGCGGCTACTACGCCTATCCCGACCCCGAGCAGGTGCACGCCGGGGGTGCGCTGCCCCTGGAGGACGGCAGCCATCTGGTGATCGTCTCGGGCCTGCGCGGCGACGAACCTCCCACGGGCGACGACGAGTTCGTGACGTACGCCAAGAGGCTGCCGCATCCGCCCCTGCACCGGTGGCTGGCCGAGGCCGAACCGCTCTCCCCGGCGTTCGGCCACCGACGGACCGCGAACATCCGCCGCCGCCACGACCTCCCCGGCCGTCCGGCAGGATTCCTCGCCACCGGCGACGCGCTGTGCACCTTCAACCCGATCTACGGGCAGGGCATGGCCGTCGCCGCGATGAGCGCGGTCGCCCTGCGGGACGCGCTGGCCGACCGGCGCCGGACGCCCACGACACGGCGCGTGCAGCAGGCGCTCCTCGCGGCGTCCCGGCTCGCGTGGGACATCTCCGCGGGAGCGGACCGCAAGATGCCGGGTGCGGTCGGTACCGCGGTCGACGGTGGACCCGCGGACCAGGTCGCGGGGTGGTACCTGAGCCGCGTCCAGGAGCGCGCCCCCGGCGACCCTGTCGTGGGGCGGGCCTTCCGGGCGGTCCTGACCCTCTCCGAGCCCATCACCGCCTTGTTCGCTCCGCCCGTGGCCAGGGCCGTCCTCTTCGGCCCACCCGCGCCGACACCGACCGAGCCGCCCGCGGCACCGGAGGAGCCCGGAGCCCTGGCCCAGTGACGGGCGCACTCGGGCCCGTCGCGTGCGTCGTGATCCTCGACGGCGGCCGGGCGCCTACGCGGAAGCCGCGTCGAGCGACGCGATCGTCTCCCGCAGCCAGCTGAGTTCGGCCCGGGACGTGGCGCGCGCGATGGTCAGCACCCCGCGCCGGAAGGGATCGTCCACCTCCTCGGCGCTCAGCGGGCGGTCGCCCTCGTAGAAGAAGCTCGCGGGCTCCTCCAGGAAAGCGAGCCGACGCCGGAGTACGGCCGCCTGCGCGCCGGCGTCGGCCAGGTGCCGGAGGAAGGCGAGGACCGTGAACCACCGGTTCTCGTCGGTGACGTCGCGCGCGGCCGGTTCGGCGAGCCGTCGGCGCAACTCCTGACGGCCTTCATCGGTGAGCGTCAGGACATGGCGGGGCGCGGCCACGGCACCGGGTTCCGTCGCGCGCGCCAACAACCCCGCCTTCTCCAGCCGCTTGATGGCCGGGTACAGCGTGCTCTCGGCCACGGGGCGTACGTGACCCGCCAGCGCCGTGAGGCGTTTGCGCAGTTCGTAGCCGTGCAGCGGGGTGTCGTAGAGGAATCCGAGGATGGCGAGCTCCAGCATGCGCGCATTCTCCCGCATCGACGCTGTACATCCCTACTGCGTTACCTCGACTTCGCAATACATCGATACCGATGTATTGTCCCTTCGTGACGCACCGAGGGAGGGCACATGAGGCACGCCGAGTTCGACGACAAGGGAAGCCGCATCCGCTGGACAGAGATCCCCGGTGAGGAACCGGCACGCGTGTACGTGCACGGCCTGGGAGCGGTCTCGGCCGTCTATCACGCGCACATCGCGGCCCGGCCCGAACTCGCGGGCAGGCGCAGCCTGTTCGTCGATCTGCCCGGACACGGCGTCAGCGACCGTCCCGAGCACTTCGGTTACACGCTGGAGGACCACGCGGGCGCCCTGGCCACCGCGTTGGACGCCGCGCGTCTGACCGGTGTCGAGCTGATCGCGCACAGCATGGGCGGGTCGGTCGCGCTCGTGCTCGCCCACCGCAGGCCCGAGCTCGTGTCCCGGCTGGTCCTCACGGAGGCCAACCTCGACGCGGCGCCCCCGGCCACGGCGGGCAGCACCTGGATCGACGCCTACGACGAGGACGACTTCGTCGCGGGCGGCCACGCGCGCGTGCTCGAAAAGGTCGGCCCCCTGTGGGCAGCGACCATGCGGCTGGCCGACCCGCGCGCCCTGCACCGCAGCGCGGCCGGGCTCAGGCGCGGATCGGCCCCCATGATGCGCGCCATCCTCGAAGGCCTGCCGATCGATCGCGTGTATCTCCAGGGCGAGCTCAGCGGCGAACTGGAGGGGCGTACGACGCTGGAGGCGGCAGGCGTGCGCGTGGTGACCGTCCCCGGTGCCGGGCACAACGTCATGTTCGACCACCCCGACGCCTTCGCCGCGGTGGTCGCAGGCAGGCTGTGAGCTCGTTCAGTCCTCGCGGACAGCCAGGGCCAGGAAGCGGGCGTCCTCGTCGACGTACGACGTCATGCGCCACCCCGAACCGGCCAGCAGGGGACGGAGATTGGGCTCGGCGCGCAGGTCCTCGGGGGTGATCTGCCGTCCCTGGCGCGCCGCGAGCGCGGCCCTTCCGATCGGATGGAACAGGGCCAGGACGCCGCCGGGCCGCACCACTCGGGCCAACTCGCGCAGATTCTCGGCCGGTCTGGGCAGGTGGGAGATAAGGCCCGCTCCGAAGACGGCGTCGAGCGACCGGGAGCGCAGCGGCAGCGCGGCCACGTCGGTGAGCAGCAGCCGTCCGTCCCGGTCCCGTCCGGCGCGTACGGCTGCGTGCAACATGGCCGGGGTCAGATCTGCTCCGAGGACCACTCCCGAGAGCCCCACGGCCGTCCGCAGGGGCGGCAGGGCCCGTCCGGTGCCGCAGCCCGCGTCGAGGACGCGGTCGCCCTCGCGCAGCCCGAGCTCCGCGACCGCGGCGGCGTAGGCCGGACCGTCGTCAGGGAACCGGCTGTCCCAGTCGGCGGCGCGGGCCGAGAAGAACTCCTGAACGTGTGTGTGGTCGTCGCTCATGTTCCGCATGATCCCTCACCGACACGGATGAAGCCCCGGCGCGCATGTTCGAGCGTGCCGCGATCGTTCAGACACACCTCTGCGCCATATTTCAACACCTTTCGAAATGCGCCCTCTTTGTGCGCCCCTGCCCCGACTAGCGTCCCTTGGCCATGGGACACCTGGACCACGCAGCCCTGGGCTGGCTGACGCCCACACTCTCGTACGTCATGGCCTGTATCGGCGCCGCGCTCGGCCTGCGCTGCACCATGCGCGCGCTCGGCGCCACCGGACGTTCGCGCCGCAACTGGCTCATCACCGCGGCCACGGCCATCGGGACCGGCATCTGGACCATGCACTTCGTGGCCATGCTCGGCTTCAGCGTCAGCGGTACCGACATCCGCTACGACGTACCACTGACCATCGCCAGCCTCCTGGTCGCGATGGTCGTCGTCTCCGCCGGCGTCTTCGCGGTCGGCTACAGCCGTGACCGGGTCCGCGCGCTCTTCCTGGGCGGCCTCACCACTGGCCTGGGCGTGGCGAGCATGCACTACCTGGGCATGGCCGCCGTACGGCTGCACGGCGCCGTCCACTACGACCCGGTGCTGGTCGGACTCTCCGTCCTCATCGCGGTCGTCGCGGCGACAGCGGCCCTGTGGGCGGCGCTCAACATCAAGTCGCCCGTCGCCGTCACCCTCGCCTCCCTCATCATGGGCGCCGCGGTCAGCAGCATGCACTACACCGGGATGTTCGCGGTGAGCGTGCGGGTCTCGCCCTCCGGCGAGGTCCTGCCCGGGGCGACGGCGATGCAGTTCATCTTCCCGCTCGCCGTCGGACTCGGTTCCTACCTGTTCCTGACCTCGGCCTTCGTCGCGCTGTCGCCCACGACAGGAGAGCGCGAGGCATCCGCCTCCGCCCAGCGCACGGTCGAGAACGTCGCCTCCTAGCGGCGGATCCGGGCCCCGGACGGCCCGACCACACGCCCCCGACCCACTCCCGAGCGAGGAGGCCATGCGTACACCGCGTAGGACCCCCACAGCCGGCGCCGAGACGCCGCACCAGACACCCGCGCGCGGGCGCCGCGCCCATGCCGGACCACCGGCCGACGAAAGCCCGGACGACCCCGTGGGTCTCCCGGACGACATACCCGCGCGCGCGGGCCACTGGCGGATACGCCCCCGCACGGTCCGCGCCAAGATCGTCTGCCTGCTCATGGTGCCCGTGGTCTCGCTGCTCGCCCTGTGGGCGTACGCCACGGTCAGCACCGCCCAGGACGTGTCCCGGCTACGGCAGTTGCAGCGCGTGGACGGCGCCGTCCGCTCTCCCGTCGCCGACACCGTGACCGCGCTCCAGGCGGAACGTGCCGCCGCCGTCCGTTACGCGACCGACCCGTCCGCCGCACAGAGCGACGACCTGCGCAAGCTCGCCGTGCGCACCGACCGGGCCGTGGCACGGCTGCGGCTCGGCGACGACAACACGGTCGCCGACAGCGAAGAGCTGCCCCCCGGTGTCGCCCAGCGGCTCGAAGCCTTCGTGACCGGCGCCGAACAATTGCGCCCCGTGCGCGCCGCCGTGCTCGACCGCAGCGCCGGATGGGACGAGACGTACGGCAGCTACACCAGGACCATCGCCGGCGCCTTCGCGGTGGGCGGCGCCCTCACCGGCATCCAGGACGCCGACCTCGGCTCCGACGCGCGTGTGCTGCTGGAGTTCTCCCGCGCGAGCGAGTCGCTGGCCCAGGAGGACGCCGTGCTGTCCAGCGCGCGGCTGGCAGGCGTGCTCGCCGGAGAGCGGCTGCGGCTGTTCAGCGGAGCCGTCGACACCCGTCGAGCCCTCGTCGAGGGCGCCGCCGCCGACCTGCGTGGCTCCGACCGCGCCGCCTGGCGGAAGGTCGCAGGCAGCGGCGCCTACGCCACCGTGACCGCCGCCGAGGACCGGACCCTCGCCGCCGCCCCCGGCGTCCGCGCGGTCGAGTCGACACCGGAGGCCACCTGGCAGCCGGCACACGCGCGGGTGCAGGAGGGCATGCGCACCGTCGAACAGGCGGCGGGCAGCGGCGTCGCCCACCGCGCCGACCCGTTCACCCGGGGTCTGCTCACCCCCGCCGGGGCCGCGGTGCTGCTCGGCCTGATCGCCGTCGCCGCGTCGCTCGTCATCTCCGTGCGCATCGGACGAGGGCTCGTCATCGAGCTGGTGAGCCTGCGCAACAGCGCCCTGGACATCGCCCGCCGCAAACTCCCGGAGGCCATGGAGCGGCTGCGCGCCGGCGACGAGATCGACATCCGGTCCGAGGCCCCGCCGGGACCGCCCGCCGAGGACGAGGCCGGCCAGGTCGCCGAGGCCCTGACCACGGTCCACCGCGCCGCACTGCGGGCCGCCGTGGAGCGCGCCGAACTCGCCAGCGGCATCTCCGGGGTCTTCGTCAACCTCGCCCGCCGCAGCCAGGTCCTCGTCCACCGCCAGCTGAGCCTGCTCGACAGCATGGAACGCCGCTCCGACGACCCGAACGAACTGAGCGACCTCTTCCGGCTCGACCACCTCACCACCCGCATGCGCCGCCACGCGGAGAGCCTGATCATCCTCTCCGGAGCGGCACCCGGCCGCGCCTGGCGGATGCCGGTCTCGCTGACCAACGTGGTCCGCGCGGCCGTCTCCGAGGTCGAGGACTACGCGCGCGTGGAGGTGCGTCAGCTGCCCGACGCCTCCGTCGTCGGCGCCGCGGTCGCCGACCTCACCCACCTGCTGGCCGAGATCATCGAGAACGCCGCCCAGTTCTCACCACCCCACACGCGCGTGCGCGTCACCGGGGAGCCCGTCGGCAACGGTTACGCCGTCGAGGTCGAGGACCGCGGACTGGGCATGGGCAAGGAGACACTCACGGAGGCCAACCGCCGCATCGAACAGTCCGAGACGCTCGACCTGTTCGACAGCGACCGGCTGGGCCTGTTCGTGGTCAGCAGGCTCGCGGCCCGGCACGGCATCAAGGTGCACCTGCGCACCTCGCCCTACGGCGGCACCACCGCCGTCGTCCTGCTGCCCACGGCACTGCTGCACATCAAGGCGGCTGAACGTTCCCCCGCCCAGGCCGCGGACCGGGAACGGCGCACGGAACGCGAGTACGCGCGCGTGGCCGCCACCGAACGGGACCAGGAGTCCGTCCCCGCCGCGGCCGAGCGGCCCGCCCTGGTGGCTCCCCTGACAGCCGCGGCCGACCGGGGAACGGCCGACACACCGCCCTCCGGAGTCACCGCCCTGCGTCTGCACCGGCCGCCCGACGAACCGGCGGAGTCCGAGGACCTTCCCCGCCGGGTCCGGCAGGCGAGCCTCGCTCCCCAGCTGCGCGAGCAGCGCTCCGCGGAACCGGCCCCGGCAGCCGCCCGCCGGGACGACGACGACCGTACGCCCGAGGTCGTGCGGGAGCGGATGGCGGCGTACCGCGAGGGCTGGGCCCGCGGCGGCGGCAGGCAGCCCGGACGCGGTGCCACCCCAGATTCCCCAGCGGGCAGAGACAGCAGCGAAGGAGACCGAGGATGATCCAGGACCCGAGTACGAGGGCCGACATGGGGGTCCCCCCGCTCGAACGGAACCGGGAGTGGGGGAGGTCCGGCGAACTCGACTGGCTGCTGGACGACCTGGTGCTGCGCGTGAGTGAGGTACGGCACGCCGTGGTGCTCTCCAACGACGGCCTCGCCGTGGGCGCCTCGACGGACCTGCGCCGCGAGGACGCGGAACATCTCGCCGCGGTCTCCTCCGGGTTCCACAGTCTGGCCAAGGGCGCCGGCCGGCACTTCGGTGCCGGGGGAGTGCGCCAGACCATGGTCGAGATGGACGACGGCTTCCTGTTCGTGGCCGCCGCGGGGGACGGCTCCTGTCTCGCCGTCCTCACCGCGGTGACCGCGGACATAGGCCTGGTCGCCTACGAGATGGCACGGCTGGTCAAGCGCGTCGGGGAGCACCTCTACACGCCGCCGCGCGTGGGCGCGCGGCCGCCTGCCGGCGGATGAGAGGGAAGGGCGGTCGGCTCAGATGACCGAGGACATGGCGGGCGTCCCGTACGACCAGGGCAGCCAGTGGTACGACGGCGAGGCCGGGCCCCTCGTCCGCCCCTACGCGATGACGGGCGGGCGCACCAAACCCGGCGGCCCCACCGGGGTGCGCTTCGATCTGATCGCCCTCGTCACCCTCGACCTCGGCGCGCCCGGGGCCGGTGACGACACGGCGCTCGGTCCGGAACACCGGGCTCTGATCGACCTGTGCCGCACGGAGACACAATCCGTGGCGGAACTCTCCGCGGGCGCCGACCTGCCCGTGGGCGTGGTCAGGGTGCTCCTGGGGGACCTCCTGGAACTCGGCTGTGTCACCGTCAGCCGTCCGGTGCCCCCCGCGCAGCTCCCTGACGAACGGATTCTGCGTGAGGTGATCGAAGGGCTCCGGGCGCTGTAGATGAACGTTCAGAACCGGGCAATAAGTGGTCCAACCCCTCGAAGGGGAGCTCCAGTTGTCATGATGCTGCCTTCGCGACCCCGTACCGCCGACGTCGCCGCCCGTTGCCGGCCCTCCCGAGAGAAGTGATCGATGGTCTCCGAGAACTCCGACGCACAGGGCGGCGAGACGACCGCCCTCGCGCTGAAGATACTGGTCGCCGGCGGGTTCGGCGTGGGCAAGACCACCCTGGTGGGCGCGGTCAGCGAGATCAGGCCGCTGCGCACCGAGGAACTGCTCAGCGAGGCAGGGCAGTCGGTGGACGACACCGACGGTGTGGACCAGAAGGTCACCACCACGGTCGCCATGGACTTCGGACGGATCACCATCCGCTCCGGCCTGTCGCTCTACCTCTTCGGCACCCCGGGCCAGGACCGCTTCTGGTTCCTGTGGGACGAGTTGTCGCAGGGGGCACTGGGAGCCGTCGTCCTCGCGGACACCCGGCGCCTGGAGGACTGCTTCCCGGCCGTGGACTACTTCGAGCACCGGCACATCCCGTTCGTGGTGGCCGTCAACTGCTTCGCCGGTGCCCGGTCCTTCGGCGCCCAGGACGTCTCGCGTGCCCTCGACCTCGACCAGGGCACACCCGTGGTGCTGTGCGACGCACGGGACCGCGACTCGGGCAAGGAGGTGCTGATCCGGCTGGTCGAGTACGCCGGGCGGATGCACACCGCCCGGCTGCTCGACTCGGTGGGCTGACCACGCAGGGGTGCGGCCGTCTCACCGGCACGTCACTCCGCGACGGCCTTCTCCGCCAGTACTCTGTCGATCTTCACACGGACGAGGAGTTCTCCGGGGACGCCGTTGCGGGCGCCGAACTCCTCGGCCCGTTCCTCGCCCATGTACCGCGCCCCGATCCGCCCGGCCCAGTGCCGCACCTCGTCGAGATCCTCCGATATCCGGGCCCGTCCCTGCAGCACCACATAGTCGAAGGGCGGCCGGTCGTCGTCCACGCACAGGGCGACACGCCCGTCCCGCGCCAGATTGCGCCCCTTCACGGTCGCCTTCCCGGTGTTGAACACCAGGTCGTCGCCGTCGAGCACGAACCAGATCGGTGCCACATGCGGACTTCCGTCGGCCCGGACGGTCGACAACTTGCCGGTACGGGTGCCGTGCGAGACGAACTCCCGCCATTCCTCATCGGTCATCTTCTGCGCCATGTCCCCATTCTCCTTGCCCCGTTGACGGTCGTGGGGAAGGCTTGCCGGGGGATCCTCCGGGCAGGAGGAGACGTCACACGGGGAGACGGGACACATGCCGGAGAAGCAGGGGCTCGGCTGGCTGCTGGACGATCTGACCGAGCGAGTCGACCATGTGCGGCACGCGCTGGTGCTGTCCAACGACGGGCTGGTGACGGGCGCCAGCACGGGACTGCGCCGCGAGGACGCGGACCATCTCGCCGCCGTCTCGTCCGGACTGCACAGCCTGGCCAAGGGCTCGGGGCGCCACTTCGGCGCGGGCAACGTACGGCAGACGATGATCGAGTTCGACGACGCGGTGCTGTTCGTCACCGCGGCGGGCACCGGCAGCTGTCTGTGTGTGCTCAGCGGCTCCGACGCCGACTTCGGCCGGATCGCGTACGAGATGACCCTGCTCGTCAACCGGGTCGGCGAGCACCTCGACGTGGACGCCCGCCGACCCGAGCGGAGCCCGGCGACAGACCTCTGACCTGCGTGTTCTCCGGTCCGTTGAAGTTATCCACAGGCTCGCCACGGCTCGCGCCCCACCGGCTACGGTTTCTGTCACAGCGAACGCACACAGCGTGAGCGACGACTCCACGGGGGAGCGATCATGACGAGCAGCACCGTCACCCAACTCCAGCGGAATGCCTACACACCCAGCCGTGCGGCGCGCGAACTGGGCCTCAGGCGAAGCGAGTTCGACCTCGCTGTCCACCTGGGCCAGATCCGGACGGTGCCCGACGAAGGGGGCGGGGGACGACGCGTCACGCGTTCCGAGGTCGACCGGCTCCGGGCCACGAGCGGTTTTCCCGAGGCACTGCGTCAACGCGTACGGCTCGTGGGCACCACCGAGGGCGCGGAGGCCATGGGCATCTCCGCCGGCAGGTTCACCCGCCTGGCGCGCCTCGGCCTGTTCTCGCCGGTGCGCTTCTATCTGAACCGGTACCGCGCCGTCGTGTGGCTGTATCTGGCCGACGAACTGGAGGAGTTCACGAGGGTCCAGGACAACACCCCGCTGCTGACCGCCCGGCGTATGCCCGAGGGTTTGCGCGACATGCTGGACGAGGGTGTGGACCTGCGCGCCCGCAACTGGCGCGGCCGCCACCGAGGATTCCTCCTGCGCCTGGCCGAGGACCCGTGGGAGAGCGCCGGAGCGCTCGCCGCCTTCCTCGACCCGGTCCAGATCGCGGAGCTCGTCCCGGATCCCTACGAGCGGTCCCACCTTCATCGGTTCCGGCCGGGACCACCCGCCCACGGGGCACAGGGCTCGCCCGCCGCGCACCTCATCGAGAACATCATGACGGCGGACGACCCGGCCGAGATCGCCTGGCTGAGGGCCGAACTGACCGGCGTCCTTCAGGACGCGCGACGGTTCCGGCCCGCCCCACGCCCCGCGGTCCGGCAGGCGCCTTCCGCCCCGTCACCGGAGGAGCCGGCACCCCATGGGCCGCCCCGCGGGCTGCTGGGCTGGCTCCGCCGCAGAAGCGCCTGACCGACAGCGGCCGGAGCGCCTGACCTACAGCGGCCGGAACAGTCCCTCCTGGACTACGGACACCAGCAGACGCCCCTCCTGGTCGTAGATCCGGCCACGGGCCAGACCGCGCCCACCCGTCGCGATCGGCGACTCCTGGTCGTACAGGAACCACTCGTCCGTGCGGAAGGGACGGTGGAACCACATGGCGTGATCCAACGACGCGATGTCGAAGCTCCGGGGGCCCCACAAGGGCTGGACCGGGAGGCGGACGGCATCCAGGAGAGTCATGTCGCTCGCGTAGGTCAGCGCGCAGGTGTGCACGACCGGGTCGTCCCCGAGCGGCCCGACCGCGCGCATCCACACCGCGCTGCGCGGCTCGGCGTCCTTGACCTCCTCGGCGCTCCAGCGCAGCCGGTCCACATACCGGATGTCGAAGGGCTGGCGGCGTGCCATCCGCTCCAACTGCTCGGGCAGCTTGCCCAGATGCTCCCGGATCTCGTCCCCGACATTCGGCAGGGACTCCGGGTCCGGGACCTTGCGGGCAGGAGGCAGCTGGTGCTCGAAGGGACCTTCCTCAGGCTTGTGAAAGGAGGCGGTGAGATTGAAGATCGTGCGGCCCTGCTGCACGGCGGTGACCCGGCGCGTCGTGAACGACCGTCCGTCCCGCACCCGCTCGACCTGGTACACGATCGGCACCCCGGGGCGGCCCGGACGCAGGAAGTACGCGTGCAGCGAGTGCACCGGGCGCTCGCCGTCCGTGGTGCGGGCGGCGGCCACCAGCGCCTGGCCCGCGACCTGGCCGCCGAAGACCCGCTGGAGGGATTCGTGCGGGCTTCGGCCACGGAAGATGTTGACCTCGATCTGCTCCAGGTCGAGCAGGTCGACGAGCCTCTCGGCCGGGTTGGTCATGGGTGGGACACTCCTTGGCTCACGTCCGGCCTGGGACTCACGTCCGGCCTGGGACTCACGTCCGGCCTGGGGCTCACAACAAGCCTGGGGCTCACAACAGGCCTGGGGCTCACAGCTGGCCGACATCGGTGACCCGGACGACCGCACGGCCCTCCGCGTCGGAGGCGACGAGATCGATCTCCGCGCTGATGCCCCAGTCGTGGTCGCCGTTCGGGTCGGCGAAAGTCTGCCGGACGCGCCACAGCCGGTTCTGCGGCTCCTCCTCGATCCGCAGCAGCTTGGGCCCACGGGCGTCGGGGCCGGTGCCGAGATCGTCGTACTCGTCCCAGTACTTGTCCATCGCCTCGCCCCACGCGTCGGCGTCCCAGCCTGCCTCGCCGTCCATCTCGCCGAGCTCCTCGACCTGGTCGAGGGCGGCGAGTTCGACGCGGCGGAACAGGGCGTTGCGGACCAGGACACGGAAAGCGCGTGCGTTGGCCGTGACGGGCTTGACCTCGTCGGCCCGCTCCTGGGCCTCCTCGGCGGTCATCTCCTCCGGGTTGGCGAGCTGCTCCCACTCGTCCAGCAGGCTGGAGTCGACCTGGCGGACCGTCTCGCCGAGCCACTCGATCAGGTCCTGCAGATCCTCGGACTTCAGGTCGTCGGGGATGTTGTGGTCGAGCGCCTTGTAGGCGCTGGCGAGGTAGCGCAGGACGATGCCCTCGGTGCGGGCGAGATCGTAGAGGGAGACCAACTCCGTGAAGGTCAGAGCCCGTTCGTACATGTCACGGATGACGGACTTCGGGGAGAGCGGATGGTCGCCGACCCAGGGGTGGCTCTTGCGGTAGGTGTCGTACGCGTGGAAGAGCAGCTCCTCCAGGGGCTTCGGGTACGAGATGTCCTGGAGGCGCTCCATGCGCTCCTCGTACTCGACGCCGTCCGCCTTCATCGCGGCCACGGCCTCGCCCTTCGCCTTGTTCAGCTGGGCCACCAGGATCTGCCGGGGGTCGTCCAGCGTGGACTCCACGACGGACACCATGTCCAGGGCGTAGGACGGCGATTCGGGGTCGAGCAGCTCGAACGCGGCGAGCGCGAACGTGGACAGCGGCTGGTTGAGCGCGAAGTCCTGCTGGAGGTCCACGGTGAGGCGGACGATGCGGCCGGAGGCGTCGGGCTCGTCGAGCTTCTCGACGATGCCGCCGTCCAGCAGCGAGCGGTAGATGGCGATCGCCCGCCGGATGTGCTTCAGCTGCTGCTTGCGCGGCTCGTGGTTGTCCTCCAGGAGGTGCCGCATCGCCGCGAAGGCGTTCCCGGGGCGGGCGATCACCGACAGCAGCATCGTGTGGGTGACCCGGAAACGGGACGTCAGCGGCTCAGGCTCGGAGCCGATCAGCTTCTCGAAGGTGTTCTCCGACCAGGCGACGAACCCCTCCGGCGCCTTCTTGCGCACCACCTTGCGGCGCTTCTTCGGGTCGTCGCCCGCCTTCGCGAGCGCCTTCTCGTTCTCGATGACGTGCTCGGGAGCCTGGGCGACGACGAAGCCCGCCGTGTCGTAGCCCGCCCGGCCCGCGCGGCCCGCGATCTGGTGGAACTCGCGGGCCCGCAGGGTACGGACACGGTTGCCGTCGTACTTGGTCAGCGCCGTGAACAGCACCGTGCGAATGGGCACGTTGACGCCGACGCCGAGCGTGTCCGTGCCGCAGATGACCTTCAGCAGACCGGCCTGCGCCAGCTTCTCCACCAGCCGCCGGTACTTGGGCAGCATGCCGGCGTGATGGACGCCGATGCCGTGCCGGACGTAACGGGAGAGGTTGCGACCGAACTTCGTGGTGAAGCGGAAGTTGCCGATCAGGTCGGCGATCTGGTCCTTCTCCTCCCGCGTGCACATGTTGATGCTCATCAGCGCCTGCGCCCGCTCCACGGCCTGAGCCTGAGTGAAGTGCACGATGTACACCGGCGCCTGCTTGGTCTCCAGCAGTTCCGTCAGGGTCTCGGTGAGCGGGGTGAACTTGTACTCGTAGGAGAGCGGGACGGGACGGGTCGCCGAGCGGACCACCGACGTCGGCCGGCCGGTGCGCCGGGTCAGGTCCTTCTCGAACATCGAGACGTCGCCGAGCGTGGCCGACATCAGGATGAACTGCGCCTGGGGCAGCTCCAGGATCGGGATCTGCCAGGCCCAGCCGCGGTCCGCCTCGGCGTAGAAGTGGAACTCGTCCATGACGACCTGGCCGACGTCCGCGCCCTTGCCGTCGCGCAGTGCGATCGACGCCAGCACCTCGGCGGTGCAGCAGATGACGGGGGCGTCGGCGTTGACGGAGGCGTCGCCGGTCAGCATGCCGACGTTCTCCGTGCCGAACATCTTGCACAGCTCGAAGAACTTCTCCGACACGAGCGCCTTGATGGGCGCGGTGTAGAAGGTGACCTCGTCACGGGCGAGGGCGGCGAAGTGCGCACCCGCCGCGATCATGCTCTTGCCGGAGCCGGTGGGCGTCGACACGATCACGTTCGCCCCCGAGACCACCTCGATCAGCGCCTCCTCCTGATGGGAGTAGAGCGTGAGACCGCGTTCCTCGGCCCACGACTCGAAGGCTTCGTAGAGGGCGTCGGGGTCGGCGGTCGGCGGCAGCTGATCGATGAGGGTCACCCACCCATCTTGCCTGCCCGGACGCCCGATGGGGGAATCGGATGCGAGTCCGATGATCACGACCAGTACGCTGTGTCGCCGACGCAGCGTCAGCACAGCCGGTCAACTGGACAGTGGCACACGAGGAATGGGGCGGGCAACGCCGATGATGGGACCAGCACACTCACTGTCGGGCGCCGCGGCCTGGCTGGGCGTAGGAGCGGCGGCCGCCGCCACCGGGCACACCATGCCGTGGCCCGTACTGCTGGCCGGAGCCCTGATCTGCGCGGGTGCCGCGCTCGCACCCGACCTCGACCACAAGGCGGCCACGATCTCGCGGGCCTTCGGGCCGATCTCACGGGCCCTGTGCGAGATCGTCGACAAACTCTCGTACGCCGTCTACAAGGCCACCAAGAAGCAGGGGGACCCGCGTCGCTCCGGCGGGCACCGCACCCTGACCCATACCTGGCTGTGGGCCGTACTCATCGGTGCGGGCTGCTCGGTGGCGGCGATCACCGGGGGACGCTGGGCGGTGCTGGCGATCCTGTTCGTGCACATGGTGCTGGCCATCGAGGGCCTGCTGTGGCGGGCGACCCGGGGCTCCAGCGCCGACGTCCTGGTCTGGCTGCTGGCGGCTACCAGCGCGTGGATCATCGCGGGCGTGCTGGACAAGCCGGGCAACGGTTCGGACTGGCTGTTCACGCAGCCGGGCCAGGAGTACCTGTGGCTGGGACTGCCGGTCGTGCTGGGCGCGCTCGTGCACGACATCGGGGACGCGCTGACGGTTTCCGGCTGCCCGATCCTGTGGCCGATCCCGGTGGGCCGCAAGCGCTGGTACCCGATCGGCCCGCCGAAGATCATGCGCTTCCGGGCGGGCAGCTGGGTCGAGCTGAAGGTGCTGATGCCGGCCTTCATGCTGCTCGGGGGCGTGGGCTGCGCGGCGGCCCTCAACTTCATCTGAGTCCGGGGCGCCGGCGTTCCCCGTCAGCTGCCCTGACCGGTCCCGCCGCCGTAGCGCCGTTCGAAGGCGGCCACCCGTCCCTCCGAGTCCACCGTCCGCGCCTTGCCGGTGTAGAAGGGGTGGCTCTCGGAGGAGATCTCCACGTCCACCACCGGGTAGGTCTCGCCGTCGTCCCACTCGATGGTCTGGTCGCTGGTGGCGGTGGACCGGGTCAGGAAGGCGTAGCCGGCGGAGCGGTCGCGGAAGACGACCTCGCGGTAGTCGGGGTGCTTGTCCTGCTGCATGGCTGCTCCTCGGGAGGCGCGGGATACGGCACGGGCGGTACGTCGGTGGGCGGTGTGGAGAGGGCCGGGCGGCAGCGACGGTCAGCCGGGCAGGGACTCCTCGTCGACGATGTGCATCGCGGCCTCCTCCGCGGACGCCGCGGCACCGTCGATGCCCACGTCCGTGGCGATCAGCGCGCTCTCCTCGTCCTCGTGAGCCCCTTCGTCGGGGGCCACGAGACGGCCGGAACGCAGCGCGCCGACCTCGTTGTCCAGGAGCTCGCCGTCGGAGCCGTCGCAGTCACCGATGCCGTCGCCGTCGGACGGCGCGAGATCGGGCGTCTCCTCGGCGAGCCGTTGGTCCAGCGTCTCGCCCTGTCGGCGCTCCGCGGCCGTCACACCGCTGTGCTCCACCGCCCACGGCCGCTCCGGCGGGGACCAGCCGCGGTCGAGGGGATCGCCGACTCCGTCGTCCTCCAGGGTGTCCTCCGCGTCGAGCAGACCCGCGTCGTCCTGGATCTCGGAGCCGTCGGGCTGGTAGACGTCGTCTCCCCATCCGTCGGAGCTGTCCACGGGTACCTCCAGGTGAAGGGGACGGACCCGTTCCTTTCGCGACCCGGGGCGGGCCGCGGACTGACGGGGCACCTGCCGCGCCCGCCGATGAACCGTGCCGTCCGCGTGCGCTCCCTGAGCCGGTGCTGCTGTCCAGCCTTCCACCCCCTTTCGGGACTGCGCAACGCCACGGGGTCGCTGCGTCGGCTGGAGCGGGGGTGGGTCTGGAGATCGGGGGTGTGTTGTCAGGGTGTACGGAGGCCGGGGGCGCCAGCCGCAGGGGACCTTGACCTCCGGTACTCGCTGCCCCCGTCACCCGGCACCCCTCACCCGGCACCCCTCACCCGGTGCCCCTCACCCCTCACCCGTGCCAAGACCTCCACAGCGCCGCATACGCCCCGTCCGCCGCGACCAGCTCGTCGTGGCTGCCCAGTTCGCTGATGCGGCCGCTCTCGACGACGGCGATGACGTCCGCGTCGTGGGCGGTGTGCAGGCGGTGGGCGATGGCGACCACGGTGCGGCCGTCGAGGACACGGGCCAGGGAGCGTTCCAGGTGACGGGCCGCCCGGGGATCCAGCAGCGACGTCGCCTCGTCCAGGACCAGCGTGTGCGGGTCGGCCAGTACCAGCCGGGCCAGTGCGACCTGCTGGGCCTGGGCCGGAGTGACGGTCAGTCCGCCCGAGCCGACCTCGGTGTCGAGGCCGTCGTCCAGCGCCCGCGCCCATCCGTCCGCGTCGACCGCGCCGAGGGCCGCCCAGAGCTCGGCGTCCGTGGCGTCCGTCCGGGCGAGCAGGAGGTTGTCGCGCAGGGAGCCCACGAAGACGTGGTGCTCCTGGTTGACGAGGGCCACGTGCTCACGGACCCGTTCGGCGGACATCCGGGACAGCTCGGCCCCGCCGAGGGTGATCCGGCCGTCCCGGGGCGCGTAGATGCCGGCCAGCAGCCTGCCCAGGGTGGACTTGCCGGCGCCCGAGGGTCCGACCAGCGCCACCCTGGTGCCGGGCGCGACCTTCAGGGACACCTCCCGCAGGACGTCCACTCCTTCCAGGTACCCGAAGCGCACCTGGTCCGCGTGCACGTCCCGCCCGTCGGGGGCGAGCCCCGCGTCTCCGACGGCCGACTCGACGTCCCGGACCCCGACCAGCCGGGCCAGCGACACCTGGGCCACCTGAAGCTCGTCGTACCAGCGCAGGATCAGCCCGACCGGATCGACCAGCATCTGCGCGATCAGCGCGCCCGTCGTCAGCTGGCCGACCCCGATCCAGCCGTGGAGGACGAACACCCCGCCGATCATCAGCACCGACGCAAGGATCATCACGTGGCTGACGTTGATGCACGGGAAGAGCACCGACCGCAGCCACAGCGTGTACCGCTCCCAGGCCGTCCACTCCTTGATCCGCCGCTCCGACAGCTCGATGCGACGCGCGCTCAGCCGGTGTGCCTCCACGGTGCGTCCGGCGTCCACGGTCTCCGCGAGCGCGGCGGCCACGGCGGCGTATCCCGCGGCCTCCGCGCGGTAGGCCGAGGGCGCCCGCTTGAAGTACCAGCGGCAGCCGACCACCAGCACCGGTACGGCGAGCAGTACGGCGGCGGCCAGCGGCGGCGCGGTGATCACGAGCCCGCCGAGGAGCAGGGCAGCCCACACCACGCCGATCGCCAGCTGGGGCACGGCCTCGCGCATGGCGTTGCCGAGTCGGTCGATGTCCGTCGTGATCCGGGACAGCAGGTCGCCGGTTCCGGCCCGCTCCAGGACGCCCGGCGGCAGGCCGACCGACCGTACGAGGAAGTCCTCGCGCAGGTCGGCCAGCATGCGCTCGCCGAGCATCGCACCGCGCAGCCGCACCTGCCGTACGAACACGGCCTGGACGACCAGTGCGCCCACGAACAGTCCGGCCGTCAGCTCCAGATGGAGTTCCCGGGTCCCGTCCGAGACTCGCTCGACGAGGTCGCCGAGGAGCCAGGGGCCGACCATGGAGGCCAGCACCGCGACCGTGTTGACACCGACGAGGAGCGCGAAGGCGCGGCGGTGCCGACGGAACAGTTCGGCCACGTAGGCGCGTACGGTCGCGGTGGCCCCGACGGGCAGGGTGTTCGCCGTCGTCGGTGCCGCCGGGTCGTACGCCGGTGGCGCCACGCCGATCATGCGCTCTCCTCGATCTCTTCCAGTGCGTGCAGTACATCTTGTTCGTGCAGTACGTGTTGTTCGTGCGGTACGTCTTGTTCGTTCAGTGGGCCTTGCTCGATCAGTACGTTCTGCCCGTTCGGTACGTTGTCCGACGCGGCCTCTTCGTCCGTCTCGCGGGTGACGACCGCCCGGTACCGCGGCTCCTTGCGCACCAGTTCGCGGTGCGCGCCGACCGCCGCGACCTCGCCCTCGTGGACCAGCACCACGCGGTCGGCGTGGTCCAGGAGCAGCGGCGACGAGGTGAACACCACGGTCGTGCGCCCGGCCCGCAGATCCCGCACGCCTCGCGCGATCCGTGCCTCGGTGTGCGAGTCGACGGCGGAGGTCGGTTCGTCCAGGACGAGCACGTCCGGATCGGTGAACAGGGACCGGGCCAGGGCGAGCCGCTGGCGCTGGCCGCCCGACAGGGACCGTCCGCGTTCGGTGATGCGCGCGTCCATGGGGTCCCCGGCGCCCAAGGAACCCTGGACCAGGGCCGCCAGCACGTCCGCGCACTGGGCGGCCGCGAGCGCCTCCTCGGCACCGACGTCTCCGGAGGCGGGCACGTCGAGCAGTTCGCGCAGGGTTCCGGAGAGCAGGACCGGGTCCTTGTCCTGGACCAGGACCGCCGTGCGCGCCGAGCCGAGCGGCAGTTCGTCCAGCGGCACCCCGCCCAGCAGCACCGACGTGCCCTCTTCCGAAGGGTGCCCGCCGAGGCGTTCGGCCAGCAGCCCCGCCGTGTCCGGGTCGCCGCACACCACCGCGGTCAGCCGGCCGGAGGGGGCGAGCAGACCGGTGGCCGGGTCGTACAGGTCCCCGGCCGGCAGGTCGTCCCCCGCCCTGTCCCGCGAGCCCTCGGCGGAGGTGGCCCGCTCCAGCGACAGCACCTGGGCGGCCCGCGTGGCCGAGGGGCGGGAGAAGGAGTACGCCATGGCGATCTCCTCGAAGTGCCGCAGCGGATAGGTCATGATCATGACCGAGCTGTAGACGGCGACCAGTTCGCCGATCTCGACGCGGCCCTGCCGGGCCAGATGGACGCCGTACCAGACGACCGCGATCAGCAGCAGCCCCGGCAGCAGCACCTGGATCGCGGCGATCAGGGACCACATCCGGGCGCTGCGCACGGCCGCGTGGCGGACCTCCTGGGAGGCCCTGCGGTAGCGGTCGAGGAAGAGCTCCTCGCCGCCGATGCCGCGCAGCACCCGCAGACCGGCGACGGTGTCGGAGGCCAGTTCGGTGGCGCGACCGGCCTTCTCGCGCTGGAAGTCGGCGCGGCGGGTCGCGCGGGGCAGCAGCGGCAGTGCCGCGAGAGCCAGGACCGGCAGCCCCACGGCGACCACCCCGCCGAGGGCCGGCTGGTAGACCACCAGGCCGGCGCAGACCACGACGACGGTGACCGCCGCCGCGGTGAACCGGGACCAGGCCTCCACGAACCAGCCGATCTTCTCGACGTCGCCGGTGGAGACGGCCACGACCTCGCCCGCCGCGACCCGCCGGGTCAGCGCCGAGCCCAGGTTCGCGGCCTTGTGGGCCAGCAGCTGCTGCACGCGTGCGGCGGCCGTGATCCAGTTGGTGACGGCGGTGCGGTGCAGGAAGGTGTCGCCGAGCGCGCTGCCGGCGCAGCACAGCGCCAGCAGGCCGCCCGCGAGGGCGAGTCGGCGGCCGGAGTGGTCGACGACCGCCTGGATGGCCACGCCGACGCAGAAGGGCAGCGCGGAGACGGCGAGGAAGTGCAGCAGTCCCCAGGCCAGTGACTTGAGCTGTCCGCCCAGTTGGTTCCTGAAGAGCCACCACAGGAACCGGGGACCCGAGCGCGCGTCGGGCACTCCCGGGTCGGGATACGGAAGGTCTTGGATCTGCATGACGTGTGACGTCCCAGTGGCTCGTGTCAGGGGGATGGGAGGGAGCCGCACACGGCGGCTGCAAACCGTGAAAGGTTCGCGGCAGAGCGTGGTCGGAGGCAACAGGTTTTCCGCCGCCCGGAACGGAGTCGGCCGCGCTTTCCGCTTCGGCCTGCCCCGGACCGTGGTGCGACCATGGAGCGATGCGAGGCGCAGGCGCACGGCGTGCCGTGGTCACGACGACGGTCCTGGGAGCACTGCTGATCCCCCTGGGGGGCTGCGGTGGGCCGGGACCGGCCCACCCGGGCGGCTTTCACACCCGGGCCGAGGGCCGGTCCGCCGACAAACCGGCGGGCCGACCGACCCGTATCCCCGATGTCGGCGACCGCCTCCAGCGCCGCATCCCCGCGGCCTCCCGCCAGGTCGTCGCGGTCTACGGTGACGGCAAGGACTCCCCGGACGCCACCGTCGTGCTCTACACCAGGCACGGTTCCGGCTGGGACCGGGTCCGCGACTGGCCCGCGCACAACGGCAAGAAGGGCTGGACCACCGATCACCGCGAGGGCGACCGGCGCAGCCCCGTCGGCGTGTTCACGCTGAGCGACGCGGGCGGCGTGCTCCCGGACCCCGGGGCCCGGCTGCCGTACACGAGGTCCGCCGCCATGGCGGCCCCGCGCTGGTGGCCCAGGTCCTACTGGCACGACTTCGACTACGTCATCGCGATCGACTACAACCGGGTCGAGGGCACCCCGCCGAACAACCAGACCCGGCCCCGGGGTTACTCCGAGGGCGGTGGCATCTGGCTGCACATGGACCACGGCAGTGGTACGTCGGCGTGCGTCAGCGTGGCCAGGCCGGCGATGAGGTATCTGCTGCGCACGCTCGATCCGGACCGGCATCCCGTGGTGGTGATGGGGGACAGGGCGGACCTGAAGGCCTGAGGCTCATGGGGGAGGCGTCATTGCGGGAGATGGCCAACTCGCCGTAGAACACGGCCATGAAGAGACGGATCGTCATGTCCATGCTCGCGGGAGCGACCCTCCTGGCGGGCACCCTGCTCGGAGCCGCACCCGCCCAGTCCGCCCAGGCGCAGTCCGCGCAGGCCCAGTCCGCCACCGCCGCATCGGCCGACGTCCCCGCCGAGTTCGGCAGCGACTGGCACGACCCCGTCACCGCCGCCCCGCCCGTCACCAGACCCTCGGGCAAGTCCTGCCAGGTCACGCTCGCCGAAGCGCAGTTCCGCGACTTCACCCCGTACACCGGCACCTACACCCCGCCCGAGGGCTGCGGCGACCGCTGGAGCAAGGTCGTGCTGCGCATGGACGGCAAGGTCAAGGGCCGGCAGTTCGACCGACTCGGATATCTGCACCTGGGCGGGGTCGAGATCTTCCGTACGTCCACGCCGCAGCCCTCGCCCGACGGCATCGAGTGGTCCGTCGGGAAGGACGTCACGCGCTACAGCGACACCTTCCGCGCCCGCCACGACGTCGAGATGCTCATCGGAAACGTCGTCGACGACACGTACACCGGGATCATCGACGTGAAGGTCACGCTCACCTTCTACGAGGGGCGTGGCGCCCCGGTGCCGGACCGCGTGCTGACGCTCCACGACAACGCCCTCACCACCCCGCGCAACAGCGAACGCATCGTCGCCGAGGTGTACGCCACCGGTTCCGGCGGCGGTTGTGAGGAGTACTGGTACCTGACGGTGCCGTCGAACGCGCCGTACTCCTGCCGGACCGACAACGGCCCCTACCGCGAGGTGCAGATCAAGGTCGACGGCCGACTCGCCGGGATCGCCGCTCCGTTCCCGACCGTGTGGACCGGTGGCTGGTCCAATCCCTTTCTCTGGTACGTCGTCCCGGGCCCCCGCGCCCTCGACATCAAGCCGATCGAATACGACCTGACCCCCTTCGCCGGCCTTCTCAACGACGGGCGGGCGCACCGCGTGGAGGTCACGGTCGTCGGCGTCCCCGAGGGGCAGCCCGGCTGGAGCACCCCCGTGAACGTCCTCGTCTGGCAGGACGCCAAGCGTGCACAGGTGACCGGGAAGCTCACCACGCACACGAGCGGCGACCTCGCCGACTCCTCGACGTACACGCCCGGTGCGGAACACCGCGTGGACACCGAGGGTGACCACCGGCTCACCGTCGCCGGATACGTCGACACCTCGCACGGCCGCGTCACCACCACCGTCCGCCGCTCGCTGGCGAACACCTCCACGCACCGCTGGGCCGACGGCGAGAACCCCGACGCGCTCAAGGCGACCTGGACGGACGACGAGTCGGTCACCGTCGACGGCCGCGGCCCGGCCCGGACCACCCGAACCCACCGCACGTACACGATGGACGGCACGACCACCATCGGCGCGGGCGACCGGCTGCGCACCGTGCTGACCCTCGGTGACCGCGCCGACGTCACAGTGGTCCGGGCGGGCCGTCGCACGGGGTGGTACCGGCTCGACGACACCTACGCGGGCGATGCCACGTACACGATCAACGTCCCGCGCGACCAGCGGCACGCGGTCGGTACGACGAGCGAGCGCTACCGGATCCGCGGTTCGGCCGGCTGCTACGACCGGTCCGTCGGCACCGCCCAGGGGGTGCTGATCCGGGAACACGACGGCTGCTGACAGGAGTTGTGTGCGATGCGTCACAGGCCGCGTGATTTACCTGGCTGAAACGCGACGGTTTCGCGCGTGATCAACGGTCCCTCCAGAGTGATCGGCACGGAAGCAGCTTTCCGTATCGCAGAAGTATTCCCCGGGCTTCTGCGTGTCCCCCGTCGCTCAAGGAGTGCCCGTGCCGCCGTCCGTCCCGTCCCTGCCGCGACGCGTCGCACACATACTGCGTACCTCTCTCTTCACGCAGGTCGCCGTCGCCCTCGTGCTCGGCATCCTCGTCGGAAAGCTGTGGCCCGGCTTCGCCTCGGACCTCCAGCCGCTCGGCGACGGCTTCACCCGGCTCATCAAGACGATCATCTCGCCGCTCGTGTTCTGTGTGGTCGTCGTCGGCATCGCCAAGGCCGGTGACCTGAAGGCGTTCGGCCGGATCGGTCTCAAGGCGCTGATCTGGTTCGAGGTCGCGAGCACCCTCGCGCTGATCATCGGGCTGCTCGCCGCCAACCTCGTCCAGCCCGGCTCGGGCATGCACGTCGACCCGGCCACGCTCAACAGCGCCGCGGTCGACGCCAAGACGGGCGGCGGGCACCTGCCCTCGACGACCGAGTTCATCGTCAACGCGCTGCCCACCAGTTTCATCGGCGCCTTCGCCGAGAACTCCCTCCTCCAGGTGCTCATCCTGGCCTGTCTGGTGGGCGCCGCGCTGCTGCACCTCGGTCACACCAAGGTGCCGCAGGTATTGCCCGCCATCGAGCAGGCGCAGGAGATCATCTTCGCGGTCGTCGGCTTCGTGATGCGCCTCGCGCCGATCGCGGTGTTCGGTGCGATGGCCGTCCTGATCGGCCAGTACGGCCTCGGTGTCATCGAGACCTACGCCAAGCTGATCATCCTGTGCTACGCGGCCGCCGCGCTCTTCATCGCGCTGCTCGCCGTCGCGCTCAAGGCACTCACCGGGCTCAGCCTCTGGAAGTTCCTGCGCTACATCCGCGAGGAGATGCTGCTCGCGCTCGGCACCGCGTCCACCGAGTCCGTCATGCCGCGCGTGATGCAGAAGCTGCGCAGGGCCGGCGCACGCGACGACGCCGTGGGCCTGGTGCTGCCCACCGGCTACTCCTTCAACCTCGACGGAGCCTCGCTCTACCTCTCCATCGGCACGCTGTTCATCGCCCAGGCGGTGGGTGTCGATCTCAGCCTGGGCCAGCAGATCACCGTGGTCCTGGTGCTGATGCTGACCAGCAAGGGCATGGCGGGCATCCCCGGCTCCGCCTTCCTCGCCCTGTCCGCCACCGCCTCCTCGCTCGGTGCGATCCCCGCCGGTGCCGTCGCCCTACTCCTCGGCGTGGACCGCATCATGGACTCGATGCGCGTCGTGACGAACCTGCTCGGCAACTGTGTCGCGGTCTTCGCGGTCTCCCGCTGGGAAGGGGCGCTGGACATCGACCGGGCGAAGAAGGTGCTGGGCGGCGAGAGCGTGCCCACCGAGAAGGACGAACCCGTGCCGGCGGAGTCCCCCAGGGAGCCGGTTTCCGAGGTCGGCTGACGCCGGTTCCCGAACGGGGTGTGGCCACCACTTCGCCGAAGTGGTGGCCACACCCCGTTCAGCACGGCCCGTCCGCCAAGGTGTCCAGCAACTGGCCGAGCACCTCACGTTGTTCGCCCGACAGAGGGGCGAGGATCTCCTTCGCGGCGGCCCTGCGCACGTCCCGCAGCTCCTGAAGCGTCTTCACGCCGTCCTCGGTGAGCTCGATGCGGATCACCCGCCGGTTGGCCGGATCGGGCACGCGTCGGACCTTGCCGCCTGCCTCCAATCCGTCGACCAGGCTCGTCACCGCACGCGGCACCACCTCAAGACGCTCCGCCAGATCGGCCATGCGGGGCGGCGTCTCCCAGTGCGCGAGGGTGCGCAGCAGCCGGGACTGGGCCGGAGTCACGCCGAGACCGCGCTCATGGAGCTGGCGCTTCTGGATGCGGTGCACCCGGCGCGTGAGCCTGAGCAACTGCTCGGCGAGCAGGCTGTCGGAATCTGGCGTGGTCATGCGGGAACAATATCAGGACCTTATTCATTGTGAGCATAGGTAACAATGAGCTAGGCTCCGTCAGTCCTCGCCACCTCACCTTCCGTAGGAGACCATGCCCCGCGATCACATCGACTGGACCCCCGCGCCCGGCACCTCGACCGACCAGCCCCGTCAGGTGCGCCGCATCCTCCGTCTCTTCAAGCCCTACCGCGCCAAGCTCGCCGTCGTCGGCCTGCTGGTCGGCGCCGCCTCCCTCGTCACCGTGGCCACCCCGTTCCTGCTGAAGGAAACGCTGGACGTGGCCATCCCCCAGGGCCGCACCGGGCTGCTCAGCCTGCTCGCGCTGGGCATGATCCTCAGCGCCGTTCTCACCGGCATCTTCGGCGTCCTGCAGACCCTGATCTCCACGACGGTCGGCCAGCGCGTCATGCACGACCTGCGCACCGCGGTCTACGGCCGCCTCCAGCGCATGTCGCTCGCCTTCTTCACTCGCACCCGCACCGGCGAGGTGCAGTCCCGCATCGCCAACGACATCGGCGGCATGCAGGCCACCGTCACCTCGACGGCCACCTCCCTGGTCTCCAACCTGACCAGCGTCATCGCCACGATCGTCGCCATGATCGCCCTTGACTGGCGGCTGACCGTGGTCTCGCTGCTGCTGCTCCCGGTGTTCGTGTGGATCAGCCGTCGCGTTGGCAACGAACGCAAGAAGATCACCACCCAGCGCCAGAAGCAGATGGCCGCGATGGCCGCCACCGTCACCGAGTCGCTCTCCGTCAGCGGCATCCTGCTCGGCCGCACCATGGGCCGCTCCGACTCGCTGACCCGGTCCTTCGCCGACGAGTCCGAGGGCCTGGTCGACCTCGAAGTGCGGTCGAACATGGCAGGCCGCTGGCGCATGGCCGTCATCGGGATCGTCATGTCCGCGATGCCCGCGGTCATCTACTGGACCGCGGGTCTCGCCCTGCGGACCGGCGGCCCGGACATCTCCATCGGCACCATCGTCGCCTTCGTCTCGCTCCAGCAGGGCCTGTTCCGCCCGGCCGTGAGCCTCCTGTCGACCGGCGTCCAGATCCAGACCTCCCTCGCGCTCTTCCAGCGCATCTTCGAGTACCTAGACCTGCCGATCGACATCACCGAGCGGGAGAACCCGGTCCACCTCGACCGCGTCAAGGGCGAGGTGCGCCTGGAGAAGGTGGAGTTCCGGTACGACAGCGACGACCAGCGGGGGCCCGTCCTCGACGGCGTCGACATCGACGTCCCCGCGGGCAGCAGTCTCGCGGTCGTCGGCCCGACCGGCGCCGGCAAGTCCACGCTGGGCTATCTCGTCCCGCGGCTCTACGACGTGACGGGCGGCCGGGTCACCCTGGACGGGGTCGACGTCCGCGACCTCGACTTCGACACCCTCGCGCGGGGTATCGGGGTCGTCTCGCAGGAGACGTACCTCTTCCACGCCTCGGTCGCCGACAACCTGCGCTTCGCCAAGCCGGACGCGTCCGACGAGGAGATCGAACAGGCGGCGCGGGCGGCCCAGATCCACGACCACATCGCCTCGCTGCCGGACGGGTACGACACGATCGTCGGCGAGCGCGGGCACCGGTTCTCCGGCGGGGAGAAGCAGCGCCTCGCCATCGCGCGGACCATTCTGCGAGACCCGCCCGTCCTCATCCTGGACGAGGCGACCAGCGCGCTGGACACCCGTACCGAGCACGCCGTGCAGGAGGCCATCGACGCCCTCTCGGCCAACCGCACCACGCTCACCATCGCGCACCGCCTGTCCACCATCCGCAACGCCGACCAGATCGTGGTCCTCGACTCGGGCCGGGTGGCCGAGCGCGGTACGCACGAGGAACTGCTGGAGCAGGAGGGACGGTACGCGGAGCTCGTACGCCGGGACGCCCGGCTGGAGCCGGTGCGCGAGGACGCGCAACTGGAACCGACCAGCTGAACCGAAACCGACAAGCCGAAGATATGCCTGGTTTGTGACGATATGCGGGTTACCGTGCCCGCATGTACAGGAACACTCCGCCACGGAGCACGATTCGACTGACGCGCCGGGGCCGACTCGTCCTCATCGCGACCGGGGCCGTCGTGGCCGGCACTGCCGTGGCGGTGCCGCTGCTCAGCCTGCGGGGCGAGGGGGAGCGGGAGCCGACCACCCTGGTGATCCCGGAGGGCTGGCGGGCCGGGCAGATCTACGACGCCGTCGACAAGGCCCTCGCCCAGCCGCCGGGCACCGCCAAGAAGTCCCTGGCCAAGGCGAACCTCAAGCTGCCCGCCGACGCGGAGGGCAACCCGGAGGGCTACCTCTTCCCGGCGACGTACCCGCTGGAGCGGAACGGGAGGAAGACGACACCCGAGGCGCTGCTCTCGTTCATGGTCGACACCGCGAACAAGAAGTTCAACGGCGCTCCCGTCGCGGCCGGCGCCCAGCGCAACGCGATGAACGTCTACCAGGCCGTCACCATCGCGAGCATCGTCCAGGCCGAGGCGGCGACCGAGGCCGACATGGGGAAGGTGGCCCGGGTCGTCTTCAACCGCCTGGAGCGCGGAATGCCGTTGCAGATGGACTCCACCATCAACTACGCGCTGAACCGTTCCACCCTGCGGACGACCGGCGCCGACCTCAAGATCGACAGCCCCTACAACTCGTACCAGCGCATGGGCCTGCCGCCGACCCCGATCGACAACCCGGGTGAGGCCGCGATGCGCGCGGCGATCAATCCGACCCCGGGGGACTGGCTGTACTTCGTGACGGTGAAGCCAGGGGACACCCGCTTCACGAACAGCTTCGAGGAACACCGGCGCAACGTGGCCGAGTTCAACAAGAACCAGCGGAACTCTGCCTCAGCGGGGTGAGCCGGGCGTCGGGAGGCCTCTGATGTCCTGTGCGGCTGTGCGGCCTGCGCGGGTTGGCGCCGGTGGTGCTTGCCGAGGGGCTGTGGCCGACGAGGTGGATCCGGGGGTCGGCGACGGCGCGCGTGCTCTTGACCCGGATCCGGCCACGCGGCTCGCGCGGCTTCGGTGGGGTGGGCCGGGGTGTCAGGCGGCGGTGCGTTCCGCCGTCAGGAGGCGTCTGATGTCCCGTGCGGCCGTGCGGCCTGCGCGGTTGGCGCCGATGGTGCTTGCCGACGGGCCGTAGCCGACGAGATGGATCCGCGGGTCGGCGACCGCGGCCGTGCCCTCGACCCGGATCCCGCCACCCGGCTCGCGCAGCTTCAGCGGGGCCAGGTGGTCGATGGCGGCCCGGAACCCGGTCGCCCACAGGATCACGTCGGCGTCGACGTGCCGCCCGTCGTTCCACTCCACGCCCTCGGGTGTGATCCGGTCGAACATGGGCTGCCGGTCCAGGACCCCGTCCGCGATCGCCTGCCGGACCGCGTCGCTCAGCGGCAGGCCGGTCACCGACACCACGCTCTTCGGCGGCAGCCCCTGCCGTACCCGCTCCTCGACGAGCGCCACGGCCTCCCGGCCGACGTCCTCGGTGAAGGGACCCTCCCGGAACACGGGTTCGCGCCTGGTCACCCAGGTGGTGGCGGCCGCGTACGGGGCGAGCTCCATGAGGTGCTGGGTGCCGGAGGCGCCCCCGCCCACCACGACGACCCGCAACCCGGCGAACGCCTCGGGCCCGGGGTACTGCGCGGTGTGCAACTGCCGCCCCCGGAAGGTCTCCTGGCCGGGATAGCGCGGCCAGAACGGCCGGTCCCAGGTACCGGTCGCGTTGATCAGCGCCCGTGTCGACCAGTCCCCGTCCGAGGTCTCCACGAGCAGCCTCCCCTCGCTGCCCTCGCTGCCCTCGCGCACCGCGCGGACGTCGACAGGACGGCGTACGCGCAGGTCGAAGGCCCGCTCGTACGCCGTGAAGTACTCCGCGATCACTTCCGAGGAAGGCCGCTGCGGGTCGGCGCCCGTGAGCTCCATCCCCGGCAGCGCGTGCATGCCGTGGACCTTGCCGTACGTCAGCGACGGCCACCGGAACTGCCAGGCGCCGCCGGGGGCGGGGGAGTGGTCGAGGACCACGAAGTCACGCTCCGGCTCGAAACCGGTGCGGCGCAGGTGATAGGCGCTGGACAGACCTGCCTGACCAGCGCCTACGACGACTACCTCGACCTCGCGCATGTCGTTCACATTTCTACCAACCGTGGCGAGGGCGTGGATCTTCCCCGGGTCGTGGATCTTCCCCTGTCAGTCCTCGGCGGGGCGGGGCGCGGAGGTGGACGCGGGCAGATCGCCGTTGAACCGCGTGTCCACGAAGTTCCCGAAGTCCACCTTCCTCGGGATCAGCTTCAGCGAGGTGAACGTGTCGGCGATCTCCTGCTCCGAGGCGATGAGCTGCCGGTCCACCGCCACCGCGACCCGGGTGGTGTACGTCCGCTTCACCGCGGCCAGCGCCACGTCCTCGGGCAGCCCCGTCTCCTTGGCCCAGACCTTCGCCCACTCCGATTCGTGGGAGTAGACCCACTTGTAGGCGCGCCGGAGCCGCTCCAGGTAGTCCTTGATCGCGGCGGCCTTCTTCTTGTCCTTCAGTGCGCTCGGCGCTGCCACCTGGAAGGTCAGGCCGTTGGTGACGCCGTCCCCGGTCGTCAGCACGCGGCCCTGCTTCGCTTGGAGGATCTGCGAGGTGTACGGGTCCCACACCGCCCACGCGTCGACCTTGCCGGAGGTGAACGCGGCCAGCGCGTCGGCCGGCTGGAGGTACTTGACCTTCACGTCGGCGAGGCCGAGCCCGGCCTTCTTCAAGGAGGCGACCAGCTGGTAGTTGGCGGAGGAACCCTGCGCCACCGCGATGGACTTGCCCTTGAGCTGCGCGGGATCGGTCAGCTTGGAGTCGTTCGGTACGAGGACGGCGTCGCCCTTGGACGTGCCGTGCCAGGCGGCGACCACCGTGATCTTCGAGTCGGCGCCGGCCGCGAACACCGGCGGGGTGTTGCCGACACCGCCGATGTCCACGGCCTTGGCGTTGACGGCCTCCAGGAGCGGCGGGCCGGAGCTGAAGGTCGACCACTTGATCTTGTAGTCGAGGTTGTCGAGCTCCCCGGCGGCACGCAGGATCGCCTCCGAACCACCCTTCTGGTCACCGACGTTCAGCGTGAGGGAGCCCTTGCCGTCGGTGTCGGTGCCCGTGCCGGCGGACGCGTTGCCTCCGCAGGCGGTGAGCAGGAGGGCGAGGGGGAGGAGCAGTGCGGCGGGGGCGAGGCGACGTCGCATGGGGGAATCCGTTCTGTGCAACTTGACGTGTCGGTAGGGGAGTTCAGGCGGCTTCGGCGGCGGTGTCCACGCCCAGGCGTTCCAGGAGGTGCCCGCGGATCTGGGCGAACCGGGGGTCTGCGATGTCGCGCGGCCGGGCGAGGTCGATCTCCTGCTCGTGCGCGATGACCCCCTCGTCCATCACGAGGACCCGGTCGGCGAGCAGGACGGCCTCCTCGACGTCGTGCGTCACCAGCAGCACCGCGCAGCCGCGGCGCTGCCACAACTCGCCCACCAGGCGCTGGGCCTTGATCCGGGTGAGCGCGTCGAGGGCGCCGAACGGCTCGTCCAGCAGCAGGAGATCGGGCTCGCGCACCAACGCCCGGGCCAGCGAGGCGCGTTGGGCCTCGCCGCCGGAGAGGGTCTTGGGCCAGGCGTCCGTACGGTGGCTCAGGCCGACCTCCTCCAGGGCCTGGTCGGCGACGGCGCGGTCCGGCTTGCCGGGCAGGCCGAGCAGGACGTTGCGCCACACCTTCTTCCACGGCATCAGCCGGGGTGCCTGGAAGGCGACCGCCTTGCGGCGCGGGACCAGGACGGTGCCCTCGATGTCCCGGTCGAGTCCGGCGAGAATGCGCAGCAGGGTGGACTTGCCGCAGCCGCTGCGGCCCAGCAGCGCCACGAACTCGCCCGGCCGGACGTCGAGTCGCAGGTCGTCGATGACGGCACGGCCGTCGAAGGAGCGGGTCAGGTTCTGGACCCGCACGGCCCGCGCAAGGCGCGGCTCCTCGGTTCCGGATGCCCCGGTCACCTGGGGGCTCACCGGCCGGTGAACGTCGGTCGCCATTGCAGCAGCAGCCTTTCGAGAGAGCGGACGACGAAGTCGGCCAGCAGGCCGAGGAAGGCGTAGACGATCAGGCAGACCACGATGACGTCGGTCCGCAAAAAGTCCCGTGCCTGCACCATCAGGAAGCCGATGCCGGAGTCCGCGTTGACCTGCTCGGCGAAGACGAGCGCGAGCCAGGCGATGCCGAGCGAGTAGCGCAGACCGGTCAGGGCGCCGGGCAGCGCGCCCGGCAGGATGACATGCCGCACCAGACCCCACCGCGAGAGACCGAGGGACTCGCCGGCCTCGATCAACTGCGCGTCCACGCCCCGGATGCCCGCGTAGACGTTGAGGTAGAGCGGAAAGGTCACCCCGAGTGTGATGATGGCGATCTTCGGGGCCTCGCCGATGCCGAACCAGATGATGAACAGCGGGATCAGACCGACGAACGGCACGGTCCGCAGCATCTGCACCGGTGCGTCCACGACGTCCTCGCCCACCCGGAACAGGCCCGAGACGAGGGCGAGCCCGGTGCCGATGAGGGTGCCGAGGAGCAGCCCGCCCGTGACCCGCTGGAGCGAGGTCGTCATCGCCGAGGTCAGCGAACCGTCGGCGACCAGATCGCCCGCGACCTGGGCGATACGGCCGGGGGAGGCGAGGACATCCGCAGTCAACACCCCTGTGCTGCTGAGGAGTTGCCACAACGCCAGCAGCAGGACCGGGCCGGTGGTGCGGCGCAGCCACCGGGGGACCCGGGTGCGTCGGGAGGAGGTGGGGACGATGGGTTCGAGGTCGGGGGCCGGTGCGGGGGCGGTGGGCTCGACAGCACCCTGCGGGGACGTTTCCGGAATGTCGGGCGCGGGAGAGCCGGGCGGGGCATGGCTGATGCTCATGATGCTCCACGGAGGGGGAGAGCGACCGGTGAAGGACACGCCTCGACGCCACCCGGGACGGCACGGATCAGTGCACGCGCCGGTCAGCGGAGCGAGGGCGGGGGAGGGAAGGAAAGGGGCGTCAGCGGCCGCGGCGACACGCGGCGGAGGCCACCCGCAGCAGGTCGATGTGACCGCGCGTGGTGAGCAGGACTGAACGCAACATGCGGCCGAAAATAGCCAGTCAGCGTGTCCACGGTCAACGGTGTCTCGCGGACTGGACCTGCCGTATCGCTGGATGAGTCATGTATGACGAGTGAATCCGGCGCGAGGGGTGAGGATGGTGGCATGTCAGACGCTTTCACCACCCGAGTCCTGAACGTCGCCTCCGGTTCGTCGGAGCGGATCGTCGACCTCACCGGCGACTGCGAGGCCTTCCTGAGGGAGGCCGCCGAGGGCCGTGACGGCCTCCTCAACATCTTCGTCCCGCACGCGACCGCGGGCGTCGCGATCATCGAGACGGGCGCCGGCAGCGACGACGACCTCCTGGCCGCCCTCCACACCCTCCTGCCCGCCGACGACCGCTGGCAGCACCGGCACGGCAGCCCCGGTCACGGCCGCGACCACGTCCTCCCGGCGATCGTGCCCCCGCACGCCACGCTGCCGGTGGTGAACGGACAGCTACAGCTGGGGACTTGGCAGTCGGTGTGCCTGGTGGACACCAACAAGGACAATCCCAACCGTAAAGTTCGGCTGAGCTTCCTGGGCTGAGCAAGAATGAGTACACAGCGAAGTGCCCGAACACCCGTGAATGTGCGAGGCTGGTTTTCCGATCACGAGGACGGTGCTTCTCCGTGTCACGGCGTCAGCCGGGCGCACACCCCGTGGTGACGGCCTGCCGTCGGAGCCGTTCCAGCCCGGGAGCGGTGAGTGCAGATGAGTCCGAGTTCCGCCGATTCCGCGAATCCCGAGCCGACCGGCGTCGGTAACGGGCCCGCCGTCTCCCGTCGGGAGTTCGACACACTCTTCGAGGCGGTTCGCACGTGGGGGCGCTGGTCCCCGGCCGACCGCGGTGCCTGGAACCGGGTCACCGCGGACCATGTACGGCGGGCCGCAGCGCGCGTGCGGACCGGGACGGTCGTCCCGCTGGCGCTGCCGTGGAACACCCGGCCCGGCCCCGACAACCGAAAGCCTGCCCTGCACCACATGACCGACCTCGGTGACGTGGAGGCGCCGGAGCCCTCCACCCACAAGGACTTCATCGCCGCCGACTACCACGGCAAGGGCATCACCCATCTCGACGCGCTGTGCCACATCGCCTATCGGGGGCAGCTCTACGACGGCCGTACGGCACACGAGGTCGTCGATGCCGCAGGCGCCCGCTTCGGCGCGGTGTCGACGCTCGGGTCCCTCGTCACGAGGGGAGTGCTCCTCGACCTGCCCGCCGCCCTCGGGATTCCCTGGCTGGAGCCGGGGCGAGCGGTGCACGCGAGAGACATCGTCGAGGTGGAGAAGGCACTCGATGTGACGATCGGCGAGGGCGACGCGGTGCTGCTGCGCTCCGGACACGTCCGGCGCCGCGAGGAACTCGGCGCCTGGGACCCCGACACGGCCAGCGCGGGCTTTCATGTGGACGCCCTGCCGCTGCTGGCCGAGCGTGGCATCGCGCTGCTGGGCGGAGACGGCGACAGTGACGTACGGCCCTCACCCGTGGACGGTGTGCACTCGCCGGTCCACGCCCTGGCTGTGGCCGCGATGGGGATGCCACTGCTGGACAACCTCGACCTGGAAGCGCTGTCCGCCGCGACCGCGAGGGCGGGGCGCTACGACTTCATGCTCGTCGTGGCGCCGCTGAACGTCCCGGGCGGGACGGGCTCGCCCGTCAACCCGATCGCGGTCCTGTGACGCCGATCCGGTCCGGTCACCGTGCGTGAGGGGCATTGTAAACGGTGACTCGCGCCCCCAATGCCCGTATCCTCGTCCATATCGGATATGTCGGAAGAGGTGCTCGTAAGGGTTGACTGGCGAAGGCGCGAGTGAGGCGGAGCGTGGTTCGGGTCGGCGAAGATCCCATACCGGCGGGGAGTGTGCCAGGCGGCACAGGGCCCGCCAGTTTCCGTGAGCGGTTCCTGCAGGGTGAGCCGGTCGAGGCAGGCGTGCGCACGTCGATCCTGAATTCCTGGCGGCGTTGCCGGATCCTGGGGCTGTCGCCGGACCAGTCCGACCTTCCCTTCCGGGAGGACCTCGAACCGGACGGACGGATCATCCGCGCGGCCGTTCCGGTGCTCGACCGGCTGCAGGCAATGTTCGCCGGCAGCGCGATGAACATCTCCGTCGCCGATGCGACCGGGACGGTTCTCCTGCGCCGTTTCGGAGAAGCGTCACTGGCCAGAGTTCTCCCGGACATCCAGACTGTCCCCGGGTTCGTGTTCGCCGAGAAGGTCGCAGGTACCAACGGCATCGGTCTCGCCCTGGCCGAGCGCCAACCCATCCGGGTCTACGGTGCCGAGCACTTCGCCGAGCGCTCCCAGGGCAGTGCCTGCCGTGCGCTTCCCGTCCGCGACCCGCTCAGCGGCCACATCGAGGGCGTCCTGTGCTTCGGCTATCCCCGCAGCGCCGAGGACCCGGCGCTGGACACCGTGATACGCAAGGCGGCCGAGACCATCGAGCGGCGGCTGCTCGGGCAGAGTTCCTCGCGTGAGCGCGCTTTGCTGCAGGCGTACCTGGACAGCGGAGCCGAGGCCGCTGCAGGTCTTCGACACCGCATGGCGGTGCGGGAACTGGCCGTGGAGATGAGCCCCCGCGACCGGGCGATCCTCATGGAGAAGGCCGCCGAGCTGATCGCGTGCGCGCAGCGGGCCTGCGTCGACGTGCCCCTGTCCGACGGCCGTCGGGTCACGCTCGTGAGCCGGCCGATGACGAGTGCCTCCGGAGTGCAGGGCTTCGCTGTCGAGGCCGTCGTCCCCGGTCCCTCACCGCACGAGCCCCTCGCCCTCCCGCGTCAGGTCCACGAGCCGCTGGGCCCGTCCGCCGAGCTTGCCGTCGCCACGTCCCTCTCCTTCTCCGGGACGGTTCTCGACGTGGCGCCCGGGCAGCTCCACGTCAGCCTGCCGGCGGAGTACGTTCCCGGCATGGAGCACGGCCCCGTCGCCCTGGGCGTCGAGCGCGTCACGGCCGGCGACGGCACGACGGACGAGCACTCCGACTCCCCGCCCCCGGCGAGAGGGTTCATGATGGTGGGGGAGCCGCACGTGGGGACCTACGCCCTGGCCGCGCGCCGCCGCCTGGAATTGCTGTCCGAGGCCGGCGTCCGCATAGGCACCACTCTGGATGTGCGCAGTACCGCCAGGGAGCTCGCCGAGTCGGCGGTGCCGCAACTGGCCGACTTCGTGACCATCGACCTGCCGGAAGCCGTGCTCCGCGGCGAGGAGTCCGCCGATCCCCGCGTCGACCTACGCCGTACGGTGGTCCACGGCATCCATGACGACTGTCCCTTCCACCCGGTCGGCAAGCAGGTCGCCTACGGTCCGACGATGCCGCAGTCGCGGTGCCTGACGAGCGGCCAGGCAGTGCTTGAACCGGACCTGAAGGCTGCCGCGGGCTGGTTCGCGCAGGACCCCGAGCACTCCGCACAGCTGCTGAGCCACGTCCACTCCCTCATCGCGGCGCCCCTGGTCGCCCGCGGCGCAGTCCTGGGCGTGGTCGGCTTCTACCGCGCGCAGGACTCGCCGGCGTTCGGGGACGACGACCGGTCGCTGGCCCAGGAACTGGCCGCCCGTGCCGCACTGTCCATCGACAACGCCCGGCGCTACACGCGCGAACGTGCCATGGTCCTGGCCCTGCAGCGCAGCCTGCTCCCGCACGGCGTGCCGGACCAGGACGCCGTCGAGGTCGCCCATCGCTACCTGCCCGCCGAATCCGACGTGGGAGGTGACTGGTACGACGTCATCCCCCTGTCCGGCAGCCGCATCGGACTCTTCGTCGGCGACGTCGTCGGCCACGGCATGCTCTCCGCCGCCACCATGGGACGGCTGCGCACGGCCGCCCGCAGTTTCGCCGAACTCGACTTCCCTCCGGACGAGGTCCTCACCCACCTCGACAAACTCGTGGGACGCCTGGACCGGGAGGACCCCGGCGCCGTGGACGCGGGCATCATCGGCGCGACCTGTCTCTACGCCATCTACGACCCGACCACACAGCGGTGCACCATGGCCCGGGCCGCCCATCCCCCGCCCGCTCTGGTCCGCCCCGACGGCACCGTGTGGTTCCCCGACCTGCCCGCCGGACCGCCGCTCGGCCTCGGCGGTCTGCCATTCGAAGCCGCCGAGCTCGACCTCCCCGAGAACAGCCAGCTGGTCCTCTACACCGACGGGCTCATCGAGGACCGCCACCGCGACGTCGACGTGGTCCTCGATCAGCTGCGCGCCACGCTGGCCCAAGCGAACGGCACACCCGACGCGACCTGCGAGGCGATACTCGACACGGTGGCTCCCGCCCACCCCTGCGACGACATCGCCGTGCTCGTCGCCCGCACCCACGCCCTCGACCCCCAGCGGATCGCCACCTGGGACCTGCCCGCCGACCCGGCCCTGGTCAGCGAGGTGCGCGCCTCCGCCACCCGGCAACTGACCGACTGGGGACTCGACGAGGCCGCGTTCGCCGCTGAACTGGTGCTCAGCGAGCTGGTCACGAACGCCATCCGCCATGGCGCAGGGCCCATCCGGGTACGGCTGCTCCACGACCGCACCCTGATCTGCGAGGTCTCCGACACCAGCAACACCGCCCCGCACCTGCGTCGAGCGGCCAGCACCGACGAGGGCGGCCGCGGCCTGTTCCTCGTCGCGCAGCTGGCGCAGAGCTGGGGCGCGCGCTACACCCAGCAGGGCAAGGTCATCTGGGCCGAATGCGGGCTTGAGGGGGCCTGAGGCGCCGGCCCGGCGATTCGCTGCTCCGTTGGGGTGACAGAGAGCAGCCAGATGTCTAAAAATGTACGACATGTGACGCTAATATCACTGATGCGCATCGGGAAGAACACGACAGGTCCGACCCGGGAGAGCCCGTGCACGAGGCCCACGACACCTCTGCGCATGCGGTGCCGCCCTTCGGGGCGGAACCTCTGGTCCGTGTCCGCGGACTTGCCAAGCGCTTCGGGGGAACCCTCGCGCTGGCCGGGGTCGATCTCGATGTCCACGCCGGCAGCGTCCTCGCTCTCCTCGGTCCCAACGGTGCCGGGAAGTCCACGCTCATCAAGGTGCTCGCCGGCGTTCACCACGCCGACTCGGGGCAGGTCACCGTGGCCGGGCACCCGCTCGGGAGCCGCGCCGCTGCCCGGCACATGTCCTTCATCCATCAGGATCTCGGGCTGGTGGAGTGGATGACGGTAGCCGAGAACATCGCTCTGAGCGCCGGGTATCCGCGCCGCGCCGGACTGATCTCCTGGCGGCTCACCCGAGAACACTGCACCGAGGCCCTGCGGGCCGTCGCCGGACATCTCGACCCCGACACGCCGATCTCCCGCCTCGCCCCGGCCGAGCGTTCCCTTGTCGCCGTCGCACGAGCCCTGGCGGCACGGGCGAGCCTCATCGTCCTCGACGAGCCGACCGCCCGCCTGCCCGCCGCGGACTGCACCCGGCTGTTCCGGGTGCTGCACACCCTGCGCGACCGGGGGCACGGCATCCTCTACGTCAGCCATCGCCTGGACGAGGTGTACGAGGTCGCCGACACCTTCGCCGTGCTGCGCGACGGACGCCTGGTCAGCCACGGCTCGCCGGCGAGCCACCCTCCTGCCCGCCTGGTGCGCGCCATCACCGGCGAGGGGCCGATCGATCACCGCCCCGCCACCGCCCCGGCCACCGCCCCGGCCGGCGGCCCGGCCGTTCTGACCCTGGACGGGGTGCGCACCCCCGACGCGGGACCGGTCAGTCTGGAGCTCCGGCGGGGGGAAGTCCTCGGCCTGGTCGGCCTCACGGGCGCCGGACACCTGGGCCTCGCCCGAGCCCTTGCGGGCGCCCGGCCCCTCCTCGGCGGCCGGGCCCTTCTCGGCGGTCGCCCGTACCGTCCCCGTACGGTTGCGGACGCCGTCGGACGGGGTGTCGCCCTCGTACCCGGTGACAGACAGCGGGAGGGCTGCCTCGCCGAGCTGACCGTACGGGAGAACCTTCTGGCCAACCCCCGGGCGGGAGGCAGGTCGGCGCTGAGCTGGATCAGCCCCCGCCGCGAACGCGCCGAGGCCGGCACCCTGATCGAACGGCTCTCGGTGCGTCCCGACGACAGCGAGGCCGCCATCGCCACGCTGTCCGGGGGGAACCAGCAGAAGGTCATGATCGGCCGGTGGCTGCGGCCGGCCCTGCGCCTGCTGATCCTCGAGGAACCGACGGCGAGCGTGGACATCGGTGCCAAAGCCGCGATCCACCGCCTCATCGACGAGGCGCTCGCCGCCGGCCTCGCGGTCCTCCTCATCTCCAGCGACTTCGAGGAGGTCGCGGGCGTGTGTCGGCGCGCCCTGGTCTTCGTCCGCGGATCCGTGACGACCGAGCTGACCGGCCCGGCCCTCACGGTCACCGAGCTCACGCGGGCGGCTTCGGCCCTGCCCTCCTCCGGAACCGCGGCGAATCCGTGACCGGCTCCCCCTCTCCGGCTGCGCCCCCGCCACGGCCGCGTCGCCCGGGACCACCGAGGCGACTCGCCCGACTGCACGGCCGGAGCGGGCAATTCATCGGCGCCTACGGCCTCCTGACCCTCACCGCCCTGCTCTTCCTGATCTTCTCCCTCACCCTGCCGCGTACCTTTCCCACCCGGGACACCGTCGACTCGATCCTGTTCAACCAGTCGATCCCGGCCGTCCTCGCACTCGCCGCGATGGTCCCCATCGTGACCGGCGCGTTCGACCTCTCCATCGGCTACGGTCTCGGCCTGGCGCACGTCATGGTGATGCAGCTCGTCGTGGGCGACGGGTGGCCCTGGCCGCTCGCCTGCCTCACGGTGATCGCCGGAGGGGGTGTGGTGGGTGTCCTCAACGGTGTCGTCGTCGAATTCGGGCGGATCGATTCGTTCATCGCCACGCTCGGTACCGGCAGCATGATGTACGCGGTGACCGGATGGGTCACCGGCGGCAGCCGGATCGTCCCTGGCCCGCAAGGCCTGCCGGCCGCCTTCACCGACATCTACAACTCGACGTTCCTCGGCCTGCCGGTTCCCGCCTTTTACGTGCTCGCCCTCGCGGTCGCTCTCTGGGTGGTCCTGGAGCGGCTGCCGCTCGGCAGGTACCTGCACGTCATCGGGTCGAACCCGCGCGCCGCCGACCTGGTCGGCATCCCGACCCGCAGGTACACCGTCTACGCCTTCGCCGCGTCGGGACTGATCGTCGGCTTCGACGGAGTGCTGCTCGCGGCCCAGCAGCAGATCGGCAATCCCAGCGTCGGCCTCGACTACCTGCTGCCCGCGTTCGTCGGGGCCCTCCTCGGCTCCACCGCCGTCAAACCAGGGCGCCCCAACGCCCTGGGCACCCTCGTCGCCGTTGCCGTCCTCGCCGTCGGCCTCACCGGCATCGCCCAGATGGGCGGCGACTTCTGGACGGTCCCGTTGTTCTACGGCGGCACCCTGCTCCTCGCCGTCGGACTGGCCGGCTGGTCCGCTCGTCGCCGACTGCGTACCGGTGCGGTCGTCACCCGCGATTCGCCCGCCGGGACACAGGACGACGGCACGCCGGGCAGCCCTCCATGACCCACGCCGCGCGCACCGCCGGAGCGCCCGGACGGCATTCTCCGCAAGGAGCTTCCGTGCACCGCAACCGCAACACTCCCACCGTCCGCAACGCGCGGTCCGCTGCCACCGCCGTGGTGGTCGCGCTCTTCGTGCTGGCCGGCTGTGAACGTGGCTCGTCGAGCGGCCCGGCGCACTCCACCTCGGGTCCGAGCGGCTGCCCCGCGGCCCAGACCAGGGCCCAGGCCGCCGTCAGCCGGGCGGAGCGGACCGACATCCCCTGGAACGGACCGACCAGCGGTCCCACCGCGGTGGCCGGCAAGACCATCGTCTACGTCGCCCAGACCATGACCAATCCCGGAGTCGCGGGCGCCGCGGACAGCGTGCGGAAAGCCGCACGCGTCATCGGCTGGCACGTCCGGGTGATCGACGGTGGCGGCACCCCCGCCGGCATCCAGGCGGCGATGAGCGAGGCCGTGGACGTCAGACCCTCGGGCATCGTCATCGGGGGCTTCGACCCGGGCTCGACCTCGCAGCAGGTGGCGCGCGCGAACACGGCAGGCATCCCGCTCATCGGCTGGCACGCGGTCGCTTCCCCCGGTCCCAGCCGGCGACCCAGGCTCTTCACCAACGTCACCACCAAAGTCGAGGACGTGGCCAGAGCCAGTGCGCAGTGGGTCATCTCGAGCTCCGACGGCACAGCCGGGGCCGTGGTCTTCACCGATGCCTCGGTCCCCTTCGCCAAGTACAAGTCCGACCTGATCAGGAAGGAGCTGGCCACCTGCGCGGGGGTAGAGCTGCTGGCGTACGAGAACATCCCGATCCCGGATGCCGGCAGCCGCACTCCCCGGGAGATCTCCTCCCTGCTTTCCCGCTTCCAGGAGAGATGGACCCACTCCGTCGCCATCAACGACCTGTACTTCGCCGATGCCGCCCCGGCGTTCCGCGCGGCCGGCAAGAAAGGGGCCGGCCCGCCCTTCAACATCGGCGCCGGCGACGGCGACCCCTCCGCCTTCCAGCGCATCAACAGCGAGCAGTACCAGGCGGCCACCGTGCCGGAGCCGCTGTCCCTGCAAGGCTGGCAGATCGTCGACGAGTTCAATCGCGCCTTCTCGGGCCGGCCGGCCAGCGGGTATGTGGCCCCCGTCCACATCAGCACGGCCGACAACAGCCACGGCGCCACGACCTGGGATCCGGCGGGATACCGGGAGGCGTACCGGAAGATCTGGGGCACGTGACAGCCGCGGTGGGAACTGGTCAACGCGGCGGGGCGTACTCGGTGAGCAGGAGCGCGATGTCGTCCGCCCTGTCGGGGGAAGCGTGGCAGGCATCCCGCAGCAGCCCGTCGGCCAGATCGTCCAGGCCGCCCCCGCCGAGCCGGGCCAGCGACCCCCGAAGCCGCTCGACGTCGGAGCCGATGTCCGAGTCGCGCCTCTCGATCAACCCGTCCGTGTAGAGGACCAGGACCGACCCGGGAGCCAGACGCAGCTCCGACTCCGGAAAGCGAGCCGTCGCGTCGATGCCGAGCAGTGGGCCGCCGGGCACATCCAGGATCTTGGTGTGCCCGTCGGGCAGGCGCAGCAGGGGCGGGAGATGGCCCGCGCGGACGATGCGCACGATCCCCGAGCGGGGATGCAGTTGGGCGTAGCAGCAGCTGGCGAGGAGCACCGGGTCGAGGTCCATGTGGAGCCGGTTGGTGCCGGCGGCGACGTCGCTCGGGCGGTGGCCGGCGGCGACGAATGCCCGCATGGCGCTGCGTAGTTGGCCCATGGCGGCCGCGGCGGGGACGTTGTGCCCCTCGACGTCCCCGACGATCAGTGCGACTTCGTCGCCGGTGGGGATGACGTCGTACCAGTCGCCGCCGATGTCCATACCCTTGGTGCCCGGTAGATAACGCCCCGTGACGCGCAGCCCTGGCAGAGTGGGCAGCCGGCGCGGCAGCAGCGCGTTCTGCAGGCCGCGGGCGAGGGCGAATTCGGCGTCGTAGAGTCTGGCGCGTTCCAGAGCCTGGCCGATCAGGCCGCCCAGCGCGGTGAGGACTCCGCGCTCCTCGTCGTGGAAGCGGTGGACGTCGTCGAAGCCGAGAATGCAGGCGCCGACCGGGCGGTTCGAGGCGATCAGCGGCAGGAACGCCCAGGAGTTGGTCGGACCCACCATGAGCTCGGGGTAGCTCTCGCGGAGCTGCTCCCGGGACTCGATGAACAGCGGGACCCCGGAGGTCAGCGCGTCCGTCACGGGCAGCCGGGCGTGCAGCGGGGTGCCTTCGAACCGGGCGAGAAAGCGTTTCGAGTAGCCGCGCTGAGCGAGCAGGTGCAGGCGCTGTTCCTCCACCACGGCGATCGCCAGCTTCTGGCCGCCGAAGGCCGGCAGCAACTGGTCGGCGACGGCATCGAACACCTCGACCGCGGTGGCCGCCTCGGTGAGGGCGCTGCCCAGCGTGAGTACCCGGTAGAGGGAACCCACGCGGGGGGCCGCGGGGGAAGGCGCCGAGGAGAAGGGCGGCCCCTCCTCGGTGACCGGTGCCCCGGGTCCGGTGCCGGCCGGTACGGGCTGCCGTACTCGTGAGGCCCATCCCGTCATGCCCTGAGCGCCCGGGTGGAGGGAGAAGACCAGCCACTCGTCCGGCGGGCGGCGCACCAGGAAGGAGACCGGTTGCTGGGAGACGGCGGCGGCCCGGTAGCGGTCCTCGTACACGGGATCGGCCAGCCAGGGCAGGATGTCCCAGGGGCGCCGGCCGAGCAGTTCGTCCTGGCGGACCCGCAGCAGATCCTCCAGGCTGTGGTTGGCGTAGGCGAGGCGCCCGTCGGGAGAGAGCGCGAAGAAACCGTCCGCGAGCCGCTCGATCGCCGCCACGGCGGCCATGCCGCTCCCGGTGTCCAGCACGGCGCCGACCAGGTGGCACGAGGCCTCCGGGTCGTCGGGGCTTTCCGGTACCCGGCCCCACAGTTCGACGACACGGTGTCCACCACGGCCGTCCAGGATGCGTAGGTGGTGCGCCAGTAGGTGTCCTTCCTCGACCGCGGCGCGGGCGGCGGATCCAAAGCCGGGCAGATCCGCCGGCTCGATGCAGGCCGTCAGTGTGGCCGCCCGACCGTCGAACGCGCGGGGCGCAATCCCGAAGATCGCGCACAGCTCGTCGTCGGCAGTGAGGGCGCCGGTGTCGAGGTTCCAGTCGAACAGGCCCACCCGGATCGCCGGAGCGGACGGCAGCGGGACCAGCACGGGAGCCGTCCGCTCGTCGTACTCACCGAGCGTGCCGCGGGCCCGCAGTCCGGCGAGGGCGGTGCCCAGCCGGTCGGCGGCGGAGCGCAACTGCCCGCGCTGTGCCCTCGACAGTCCGGTCCCGTCCCGCCTGGGCGTCCACACCACGGCGATGGCGCCGAAGGTCCGCCCGCCCGCCCGTACGGGGACCGATGCAGAGCCGAACGGGTAGGGCAGGGCGATCGAGAGCTGGGGGAAGCGCCGCATCGTCTCCTCCGCGCCGGCCAGGTGGACCATGCGCCCGGAGCGGCACGCCTCCGCCACGGGCATACGGCTGTTGACCGGGATCCGACGCCACCCGCTGAGCAGTGAGGGCGGTGTCCCGCAGGACGCGGCCACGACGAGCGAGCGATGGTCGCCGGAGAGCAGGAACACGCTTCCGGTGTGCGCTCCGGTGACCTCCACGGCATGGACCACGGCCCTCACCAATGCGTCGTCGCGCTCGGGCGCATCGCTGACACCCGCGGCGCTGAGCGGGTATGAGCTCGATGCCATACCGTTGGCCGACACACTGCCCTCGATCATCCATGGAGTGCTCTTCCTATTTTATGGCCATTCCCACCTCTCCGTGCGTGGATGTCGGGCCGGTATGGGTGAGCCGGTTCTGTCCCCCCTCGCGTCCCGTCAGTAGACGGACAGCCCGTACGCGTTCAGCGCTTCCTGGATCGGCTGGTAGTAGGTGGTTCCTCCCGTGGCGCAGTTGCCGGAGCCGCCGGAGAGGATTCCGAGGACCTTGTCGCCGGCGTAGAGCGGGCCGCCGCTGTCGCCCGGCTCGGCGCAGATGTTGGTCCGGATTAACCCGGAGACGGTGCTTCCGTCGCCGTAGTTGACGGTCGCGTTCAGCGCGGTGACCGTCCCGCACCGGACCCCGGTGGTCGCTCCCCGGCGGCAGACGCTCTGGCCGACGTAGGCAGTCGCGGTTCCGGTGACGTCTACGGTTCCGATGGTGCCGGGATGCGGTACGGCCGGGTTGGCGTATCGGACGACACCGAAGTCGTCGCCGGGGAAGCTGGTGCCGGTGGTGGGGCCGATCTCGGTGGTCAGGGCGGAGCTCGTGTACCAGGTGGGCATGGCCTCGGTGCAATGGCCGGCCGTCACGAAGTAGTAGGTGGAGCCGCCGCGCACGTTGACCCCCGCGGAACAGCGCCAGGCGGAGGCGTGGATGCCGTCGCCGCCCGACACGAGAGTGCGCAGCCGGCCGTCGAGCCGTTCGACGGTCGCGGCGCCCGGGAAGCGCCCGGTGGCCTGCCGGATTCTGGACAGGTCCGGGTCCGCGACTGTGGAGTCCGCGGAGATCCGCAGCTTTCCGGTGCGCCCGTCGACGGTCCAGGTCGTCCCCGCGATTCCCAGGGACGCCACGACCGAGGCCGCGCCGGACACCGAGGTGGTGGAGGGCGCGGAGCTGGCCGGGGGCGCCGCGGCCGCGGCGGTGTCGGACACGGAAAGAGCGGTCACCACCAGCAGGCTCACCACCGCGGCGATCAGCCGTGGACGTCTGATGTCGGTACGGCGTGCTCTGCTCACTGAGGCCCCCCGGAGCGGTAGGTCGGATTGGGCGCACGTCCATGAGGTCGCCGGCCGTGCCGTGCTTTCGTGCTGTGGCGCGCTGTGCTTGTGCGAAGGGTGAGACGAGCCCGCGCCGCCTGGCCGACGCTTCAGTGTGCCCGGCCGCACCAGGTGCGGGTAGAGGGCCTCCGGCCGATGAACCGGTGTTCGGCTTGCGGCAATTGTGGCTCTTGCTTTGCCCGTGCATGCAGGTCCGCGCCCTCCCCGGTGGAGGGCCCCGTCACGGCGTCTCCTCGATGCCGAGTTCGGCGAGCAGGCCGCGAACGCGTCGTTCGATCTCGTCGCGGATCGGCCGGACGGCCTGGACGCCCTGTCCGGCGGGGTCGTCCAACGCCCAGTCCAGGTACCGCTTGCCCGGGAAGTACGGGCAGGCGTCCCCGCAGCCCATCGTGATGACCACGTCGGAGGACTGGACCGCGTCGGCGGTGAGGACCTTCGGGGTCTCGGCGGAGATGTCGATGCCGGTCTCCCTCATGGCCTCCACCACGGCGGGGTTCACCGCGTCGGCGGGCGCGGAACCGGCGGAGCGGACCTGGACGCCGTCCCCGCCGAGACGGGTGAGGAAGGCGGCGGCCATCTGGGACCGGCCGGCGTTGTGCACGCACACGAACAGCACGGAGGGGGCGGCGGGAGAGCTCATGAGGACACGGTGCTTTCTTCTGCGGGCCGGGCGGGGGAGGGGAGTTGCCGCTCGCCGTGCGGGACGACGACCTCGTCCCCCGTCGTGGGCGCGGGGCGGCCGAAGGTGACGGCGGCCAGGACGAGACCGAGGCCCGCGCCGGCGAGCTGCGCGGCGAGGAAGGGTGCCACGGAGACGGGAGCGATGCCGGCGAAGGTGTCGGTGAAGGCCCGGCCGATCGTCACGGCCGGATTGGCGAAGCTGGTGGAGGAGGTGAACCAGTAGGCGGCGCCGATGTAGGAGGCGACCGCCACCGGTCCCAGATGCGCCCGGCCGACCCGCGCCAGCCCGAAGATCAGCCAGACCAGTCCCGCGGTGGCGACCACTTCGCCCAGCCACAGGTGTCCGGCGGACCGGTCGTGCGTCGACCAGTGCACCAGGGGCCGGGCGAACATGGCGTCCGCCAGGACCGCGCCGGCGATGGCCCCGGCGATCTGGGCGGGCACGTACGCCGCCACCTCCCGCGGGCCGGGACCGTCGGCCGTGCGGCGGCCGGTGAACCAGGCGGCGAGGGTCACGACGGGGTTGAAGTGCGCCCCGGAAACCGGACCGATCAGGGCGATGAGCACGCCCAGGCCGAACACGGTCGCCAGGGAGTTGGCCAGCAGCTGCACACCGATGTCGCGGGTCAGCTCACTCGCCTGGATCCCGGAGCCGACCACCACCGCCACCAGCGCCGCGGTGCCGACGGCCTCGGCAGCGGCCCGCCGCGCGAGAGGGACCGAGGCGCTCACGCCGAGGCCTTCGCGGGGACGCCCGGTGTCTCGAGGAGGGCGGACAACCTGCCCAGCGCCTCGGGGAGCACCCAGTAGTACACCCAGGTCCCCCGCCGTTCGGAGCCGACCAGCCCGGCCTCGCGCAGCACCTTCAGGTGGTGGGAGATGGTCGGCTGGGAGACGTCGAAGGGGTCGGTCAGGTCGCACACGCACGCCTCGCCGCCCTCGTGGGAGGCGATCAGGGACAGCAGTCGCAGCCGGATCGGGTCCGACAGCGCCTTGAACATCCGCGACAGCTCGGCCGCGTCCGCTTCGCCCAGCGGCTCGCGCACCATCGGGGCACAACATGCCTCGTCCTGGCCGAGCAACGGCAGATCAGCTTGTTTCGACATGCCTCTATGTTGACGCCTGTCTATCCAGGTGCCAACCTCGACTGTATCGACATCCGTCGATACAGCATCGTCATGAAGGGGAGACCGCCATGTCCCGAGTCCAGCTGGCCCTGCGCGTCGCCGATCTGGAAGGCTCGATCGCCTTCTACTCCAAGCTCTTCGGCACCGAGCCCGCCAAGCGGCGCGAGGGCTACGCCAACTTCGCCGTCACCGAGCCCCCGCTGAAGCTGGTCCTCATCGAGGGCGAGAGCGGCGAGGAGACCCGCCTGGACCACCTCGGTGTCGAGGTCGCCGGCACCGAGGACGTCAGTGCCGCCACGTCCCGGCTGAAGGAGGCGGGCCTGGCCACGTTCGAGGAGAACGACACCTCGTGCTGCTACGCCCTGCAGGACAAGGTGTGGGTGCACGGCCCGGGCAAGGAGCCGTGGGAGGTGTACGTGGTCAAGGCCGACGCCGACACCCTGGCGAAGGCCGACACCTCCCCGGACGCCTGCTGCGGCACCACCGCCTGCTGCACACCCGAGGAGCAGGCCCTCGACACCGCGCAGAGTCCCGCGGAGGCCAAGGCCGCCGCAGGGTGCGCCTGCGGAAGCTGACCGGCTGTCCCCGGCGCAGGCGCACCTCTGCCCGGGACAGCGGCGGGGCCGTCCCGGGCAGAGGTGCGTGGATGGGGGTTCACAGGGTGGTCAGGTAGGCCCTTTCGATCGTCTGGGTCAGGGTGTTGCCCGCCCGGTCGGTCAGCTCCGCGCGCAGGGAGACGGAGCCCGCCGTCGCCGGATGCTTGAGCGACAGGTGCGTGCCGCCGACGGACCGGGCGGGCTGCCAGGTCCTTCCTTCGTCGTACGACACCTGGAAGGCGAGCTCCGCCGGGCGCTGCCCCGCGGCCGCGCCCTCGACGGTGAAGGGCACCTCGAAGGGCTTGCCCGCCTTCGCCGTGCCGGCGAGGGTCAGGTCGGGGCTGAAACGGACCGTGGACAGCGGAAGCGAGGTGAACTCGTCCTCCGGGGTCTTCGCCGAGCGGAAGGTCCACTCCGCGCGGACCCGGGTGCTGACCGGATACACGGCCGGGTCACGGGAGTTGTCCACGGTCAGCCTGTACGCGGTGTCCTCGGCCGGTACCGTGTACTCGGTGACCCCGTCCGTCGGAGGGATGCCGTAGTCGTCGGCGATCTCCTTGCCGTTCGCCTCCAGCCTGGACGTCACCGCGGTGGTGTTGCTGGTGCCCCAGTGTCCGGCGCCGTCGCCGAACAGCGGGACGTACGCCCTGACGGTGTTCCCCGTGCGAGCGACGCCGGGGAAGCCCCTGGCCGGTCCGAGCTGGCCGGTGCCGGCCAGTGCCGGGCCGAAGACGCCGACGTTGAAGCGCTCCTGGTAGGTGTGACCGGCCTTCCAGATCCGCGGCATCCTCATGAGGAAGTTCTCGAAGACCGAGTCCTGGCTGTCGCCCGAGACCTGCCAGGTGCGCATGGACCACTTCACCCCGTTGTCGAGGATGTACTCGGTGCTCTTGAACGGCAGGTCGCCCCGCATGTCGGTGAAGCCGAAGACCAGTTCGCCGTCGGGCAGGTGCGGGCTCACCTCGGCCTGGACACGGCGGCCGTCGACCGCCTCGCCCACCTGGAGGTCGACCTTCGCCAAGTGCTTCCGCCGGACCTTGGCGGTGAAACCGTCCACGCTGCCCTCGCGGAACCAGGCCGCGTGGTAGTTGACCCGGTCGCCGTCCGCGCCCCGGCCGCTCCAGCCACCGGAGTACAGGGCGTTGAGACCCTCCACCGGCTCCCCGCCGCCCAGCCGCCCGAACCGCGAGCCCGCGAAACTCGGCATCATGTACTGGAGCGAACCGTCCCGCTTGCCCTCGCCGCGCCCGAAGCCGATCAGGACGGTGGCGTCGGTGTTCTCGGCCGCCGGGTCCGGCACGGTGATCTCCACCGGCTTCGCCTGCCGGGCGTCCACGGTGACGGTCTTGTCGCCGTCCAGCCGGAACCTCGGCTCCACCAGAATGCCGTGGCCGGGCGACGAGGTCTCCGGGTGGATGACCCCGCTGAGGATGTAGTCGCCCTTGGGCAGCCGCACCGTCAGTTCGCCGTCCTGCTCGTCGGCGTACTCGGCGTAGAAGTCGCCGTCGAAGTCGGCGACGGCGGTGACGGCGTCCCCGGTCGGCCGGCCGTTCTCGTCGAGGTGCTTGAGCGTCAGGCTGTACGACTCCACCTCGCGCGCCGCGCCTATCGCGGACCGCGCCTGGACCTTGCCGTCGGACGACGTGGCCTGCACCGAACCGCCGAAGCTGCCGTCGGCGCTCCCCGCGCGGGTGTCCGCCGTGACCTCGGCGCTGGTGGTGCCGCCCGCCGGGACGGTGATCCGCCGCGGGGACACGCTGAACATGCCCTCGGCGGCGGGCTTGCCGTCCACCGCGAAGGCGTCGACGGACAGGTCGAGGGTGACCGGCTCGGTGCCGAGGTTGCGGTAGGTGAGCTGCTTCGTGGACGGCTTGTCGTCGTCGTGCGGCCACTGCTGCTCGCCGAAGTCGAGCGGTCCCTGCTCGGTGACGACGTTCTGGTCCAGCGCCCGGACCAGATCGGTACGGCCGGTGCCCTGCTGGAAGGAGCTGTATGTCCCCGGCTTCGCGGAGCCGGTGAGGACCGCCTTGAGACGCTCGCCGCTCCAGTCTGGATGCTGCTGGGCGAGGAGGGCGGCGGCGCCCGCGACATGCGGGGTTGCCATGGACGTACCGTCGAGGGTCGCGTAGCCAGGGACGCCGGAGGGGTATTCCTTCTCGATGAGGCTGCCGGCCGCCGCCGCTGCCGTGATCTCGACACCGGGCGCGGTCAGGTCCGGCTTGACGCCGCTGTCCCCGACTCGCGGGCCGCGGCTGGAGAAGGCGGCGAGCGCGTCGGACTTGTCGACCGCGCCGACGGTGAGCGCGGCGTCCGCGCTGCCGGGCGAGCCGACCGTGCCCTCGCCGAACTCGCCCTCGTTGCCCGCCGCCACGACGAAGAGCGTGTCGGATTCGGCGGAGAGCCGGTCCACGGCCTCCTCCATCGGGTCGGTGCCCGGCAGATCGGTGCCGCCGAGGCTGAGGTTGACGACGTCCGCCTTCTGGGCCACCGCCCACTCCATGCCGGCGATGATCCCGGAGTCCGAGCCGAAGCCGGTGTCGTCCAGGACCTTGCCGTTGAGGATCTTCGCGCCCGGCGCGACCCCCTTGTACCTGCCCCCGGACTTGGCGCCGGTGCCGGCCACGGTGGACGCCACGTGCGTACCGTGTCCGAACTTGTCGCCGGTACCGTCCGAGCCCGAGAAGTCCTTCTCCTCGACGACCTGGTGCGCGAGATCGGGGTGGGAGGTGTCGATCCCGGTGTCCAGGACGGCGACCTTCACCCCGGTGCCGTCGTATCCGGCGGCCCAAGCGGCAGGTGCGCCGATCTGCGGGACGCTCTTGTCGAGCGAGGCCTTGCGCCGGCCGTCCAGCCAGACCTTCTCGACAGCCCCGGACTTGTCGGCGGTGACAGCGTCCCAGAAGTCGGCCGTCCGCTTCTTGGCGGAACGCATCGACTTGCCGTTGACCACCGGCAACGTACGGCCCATCCGGGCTCCGGCCTCGGTGAACGGGCTCATCGAGGGCGCCTTCTTGCCCTTGAACGTGACGATCAGCGGTACGTCGGACCGGCCCGCGTCGTCGTAGCCGTCCTTGAGCAGCTGGGTCACGTCGAACAGCCTCGCGTCCAACGTGCCCTGCGCGAGCAGTAGTTCGGCGTCGCCGGGAACGACCCGGGTGTGTCCGGCGACCTCCCGGATCGAGAACGGCACGTCCTTTCGGCCTGGTGCCCGCTCCACTCCGGCGACCTGGCCCTTGTCGCCGACCAGGACCCGGTCGCCGGTGACCAGCGTGACCGTCCGTACCGCGGCGGCCGTACGACCGCCCCCGGTGTCCACGGCTCCCGCACCGGCCGGCAGCCCGGCGAGGACCAGGGCGACGGAAGCCACCCCCGCGGCCATGGCCGCATGTCTGTGGCCTGCGCGTAACTCCATCTGAACTCCTGACAGTTGGGGGATCAATGCGTCACGGGGCGGAGGGACCCGTGACGGGGCGGCCGTCGCTGTCGTACGGCCAGACATTGGGGACGCAGCCGAGCAGGCCCTTGATCTGCTGCATCATCGCGGGGGCCGGCTGCCCCTTGCCCGGGCAGGTCACATGCCCGTGGCCGAGGAAGTGGCCCACCTCGTGGTTGATGATCAGCGAGCGGTATCCGACGATGTCCCTGCGGTAGAACTCGGTGGCCAGGACCCAGCGCCTGAGGTTGACCATCACGTTCTGGTTCACGCTGCAGTTGACCTTGCCACCGGTGTCGAGGCCGCCCTCGGCGCAGATCCGGTCGACGGTCGCCGGGGTGGCGAGGCGGACCACGAAGTCGGTCGGGCCGCCGGACACCCGCTGGAACGCCGAGTGGCCGTCGGCCGTCCAGCCGCGCGGGTCGGCCAGGGTCCGCTCCACCTGTGCGGCGACGTCCTCGGGGGAGATCGTGATGCCCTTCTCCACCTCGACCCGGTAGCGCAGCGGCGTGCCCTTGCCGACCCGTCCGCTCCCGCCGGGCGCGGTGACGAAGGTCCCCGGACCGCTCTGGGGGAGGGGAGTCGTGGAGGGGCTGGGAGGCGCGCCGGACTCTTCCGGTTCCGGTGACCCGGTGGTCTCTTGGGGCTTCGGACTCTCAACGGGCTTGAGCGCCGCGGACGTTCGTGCCGAGTCGGACGGCAGCCACGCCACCACCGCGCCACCGACGGCCGCGAAGGCCGCCAACGCGGCCAGTCCGCCCACCAGTTGGTGCTTCACGCTCCGCTCGGAGCGCTTCCGGCGACGGCGGCCGGCGGGGTTTCGTTTGTGCGCTGTCACGGTGGTTCACGATGTGATCGCCATGTGATCGGACCTGGCCCGGCAGGTAACGAACCGATAACCCTCCTAGCGGTCATGGTCGTGTGGATACTGTGCGCATGTCACGTGTACTGCTGATCGAGGACGACCCCGCCGTGCGGGAGGGCGTCGCCCTGGCCCTGCGCCGCCAGAACCACGACGTCGACGCCACCGCGACCGGCGAGGAGGGGATGGACCGGCTGCGGGCCTTCCGGCCGGACATCGTTGTCCTCGATCTGATGCTGCCCGGCATGACCGGCCTGGAGGTGTGCCGGGGCATACGGGCCGTCGACCAGACCCTGCCGATCATCATGGCGACGGCACGGGGCGAGGAAGTGGACATCGTCGTCGGTCTGGAGGCGGGCGCCGACGACTACGTCGTCAAACCCGTCCTGGCCCGGGTGCTCGACGCCCGCATACGCGCCGTCCTGCGCAGGGCGGCGGGGGGCACGCCCGGCGCCGAGGGGCTGCCGAAGATCGACACCTACGGCGATCTGGCCGTCGACCGGGCCGGCCTGACCGTCGCGCTGAACGGCGAGCCGATCGCCCTCGCCCCCTCCGAGCTGCGGCTCCTGCTCACCCTCTCCGCCTCGCCGGGCCAGGTGTTCAGCCGCCAGCAACTCCTGGAGGCGGTCTGGGAGCACGACTACCACGGTGACGCCCGCCTGGTGGACGCCTGCGTCAAGCGGCTGCGCACCAAGATGTCCGAGCCGCCGCGCGCACCCCGCTACATCCACACCGTGCGCGGTTTCGGCTACCGCTTCTCGGCGCCGTGAGGAGACGCCGGCTGCGAGGCCTGCGGGCCCGGCTGGTGGTGGCCTTCGGGCTCGTCGCCGCCGTCGCGGCCATCACGACCGGGGCCCTCACCTTCCGGGAGGCGCGCACCGGAGTGCTCCAGCAGAGCCAGGACGCCACCATCAGACAACTGCGGGCCCAGCTCAACCAGCACGCCGCCGAACTCGCCCTGCCCCCCGACGAATCGGCGCTGCGGAAGTTCGCGCAGGACACGGCCGCCACCGAGTCCCAGGGCAGCTGGCGGGTGCTGGTGACCTACGGGGACCTCAGGGGCGCCTCCACACCGGGAGACCCCTTCACCGAGGTGACCCCCGCCCTGCGGGAGGCCGTCGGATCCAGCCGGGCCACCGTCTTCCAACGGGTGCGCGACCAGGGCCGCACCTCCCTCGTCGTCGGCATGTCGATCCTCTTCGGCGGCCGGGACACCGCCGCCACCGTCACCGGGGTCCAGGTGTTCCTCGTCGTTCCGCAGACCACGGAACAGGCGTACGTCGACGCCCTGGTCACCGCGGTCGAACGGGCCATGGTGGCGGCCCTCGCGCTCGCTGTGGTGCTCGCGCTTCTCGCCGCCCGCGGGGTGCTGGTGCCGGTGCGGAAACTGCGGCTCGCCACCCGCAGGATCGCCGAAGGGCGCCTGGACACCCGGCTCGCGGTCAACGGCTCGGACGAACTCGCCGACCTGTCCCACACGTTCAACGAGACGGCCGCCGCGCTGGAGGCGTCGGTCGCCGAGTTGCGCGAGATGGAGTCCCGGGCCCGCCGTTTCGCCGCCGACGTCTCGCACGAACTGCGCACCCCGCTCGCCGCCATGTCCGCGGTCACCGACGTCCTCGACGAGGACGCCGCCCGACTGGACCCGGACACGGCCACCGCGGTCCGGCTCATCAGCGAGGAGACCGTCAAACTCGCCCGTCTCGTCGACGACCTGATGGAGATCTCCCGCTTCGACGCGGGCGCGGCGGTGCTGCACCTGGACGAGATCGACCTCGCCGAGTCGATCCGCCGCACCCTCGCCTCCCGCGGCTGGACCGACACGGTGGAGACCGACCTGCCGCCACCGGACGCGGTCCGCGGCAGCGTCGACCCGCGCCGCCTCGACGTGGTCGTCGCCAACCTGGTCGGCAACGCGCTCAAGCACGGCGGCCGTCCGGTGCGGGTACGCCTGAGCGCAGGTGACGCGGTGGCCGTCATCGAGGTGCGGGACAGCGGACCCGGCATCCCGGCCCACGTCCTGCCCCATGTCTTCGAGCGGTTCTACAAGTCGGACACCGCCCGGATCCGCTCCGAGGGCAGCGGCCTGGGTCTCGCCATCACCGCCGAGAACGTCCGCATCCACGGCGGCACCGTCCACGCGGCCAACCACCCGGCGGGCGGCGCCGTCTTCACCGTAGAACTTCCGCTGCGGCGGGACGAGTCCCCCGAGGAGAACCCGTCATGAAGGCCCTGCGCCGCGTGCCGCTGCTGGCGCTCCTCGCGCTCACCTCCTGCGGGATCCCCGCGACCGGGGTGGTGCAGGCCGGCGGCCCCGCGAGCGGGACCCTCCCGCAGACGCCGGTCTACTTCGTCGAGAAGAACGGCGCCCTCGCCGCGGTGCCCCGCACGACCGAGCTGCCCGGTGATCCCGAGGCGGCGCTGCGGCTGCTGATGGCCGGCCCGCTGGAGGGGGAGGGGCGCCTGGGCGGCCTGCTCACCGACGTACCGGGCCTGCCGACCTCCGCCGCCCTCCCCACGGCCACCGCCGAAGCGCCCGGCGAGCCCTCGTCGGACGCCCCGACGGTGACCGTCGAGGGGAGCACGATGACGATCGAACTCCCTCCGGGCATGGACACGTTGAGCGACACCGGGGTGCGGCAGATGATCTGCACGGCCGCCGCCGCGTACCGCCTCACGCGCCCGTCGGTCGACGCGGTCACCGCGGAGGTGGCCGACGGTGCCGGACGGCGGGTCAGGGGGTCGGACGAGGGCTGCCCCGATCGGTGAGGAGTCTTCCCGTCGCGGGAGTTTCCGTCTCGGTGGTGTCGGCCTCCTGGAGCTGGCTCAGGAGCTGGTTCTGGCCCGCCAGCAGTTCCGTGAGGATGCGGCGGGCGGCGCGCAGGAGTTCGGCGACGTCCCCGCCGGCGAGGGCGTAACTCACCGTGGAGCCCTCGCGGGTGGACACGACGATGCCCGAGCGCCGCAGCACGGCCAGCTGCTGGGAGAGGCTGGAGGGCTCGATGTCGATGTCGGCGAGCAGGTCGCGGACCGGCACGGGCCCGTGCTGGAGCAGTTCCAGGACGCGGATGCGCACGGGGTGGCCGAGCATGCGGAAGAAGTCCGCCTTGGCCTGGTAGAGGGGGACGTGCATGGGCGGCGCTCGCTCCCTGCCGGACGGTACGGGGTCGTCGGTGCCGATCCTGCTGGGCAGGGACGCCGGGCGGCCACGGATTGGGCTCATGTGGATGTGGTGACTTGAAGAAGTCTTCACATCGTGGGCGCACGGCGTCCCGGCCAGAAGCCGCGCTAGATCTCCAACTGCTCCTCCACGCGCTTGAGTTGGTGCCGGGCCATCGCCAGGTTCGAGCGGGACTTGTCGAGGACCAGGTAGAGGAACAGCCCGTTGCCGGTGCGGCCGGTCACCAGGCGGATGAGGTGGTACTGGTTCTCGAGCGTGATCAGGATGTCCTCGATGGCGCTCTTGAGCCCCAGCTGTTCCATGGTGCGGACCTTGGCGCGGATGACGTCGGTGTTGCCGGCCGCCGCGACCGTCGGGTCCAGGTCCTTGCCGCCGCCCAGGGTGCCCAGCGCCATTCCGCTGGTGTAGTCGACGACCGCGGCCGCCACCGCCCCTTCGGTCCCGGCCATCATCTCCTTCAGCGACACTTCCACACTCGCCACGGTGCCTCCCCTTGTGCCTGTGGGTCGCGGCGGACCCGTGCTCGGGCCCGTCCGCCGGATTCCGGGACCGTATGCGCGGAGCGGCGGGCCGGGCGCGGGGGTCTTCGGGACTGCCTCCCGTTGACCGATCGCCATACCGAGAGGACCGCCTGCGGGGCCACAACTGGCCTTCCAGGGGCGGAAGATGACGCCTGGAGCGGACTCCGCGCTTCCTGGGTCTTTACAGGGTGCGGGCCGCCAGGAGCGTGACGTCGTCCTCGGACTTGGCGGGGGCCAGCCGGTCGAGGACGGTGTTCAGGATGTCCGGCAGGGGATGCCCGGCCGCGATGGGCGTGCCGGCCAGTGCGGCGAGGCTCGTGTCGATGTCCTCGCCGCGCCGCTCCACGAGCCCGTCGGTGTAGGCCAGCAGCAGGGTGCCCGCCGGCATCGGACAGTGCCGGCTCTCGTATCCGCCGGACCCCGTGCCCAGGGGAGGGCCGACCGGCAGGTCCGCGAGCTCGGGGAGGGCGCCGGGCCGGACCAGCAGGGGCGGGACATGGCCGGCGGTGGCCAGGACTGCGTGTCCGGCGGCGGGGTCCAGGAGGGCCAGCACACAGGTGGCGACACGGTCCAGGTCGAGCGCGTGGGCGGTGCGGTCCGCCTCGGTGAGCAACCGGTCGGGGGCGAGCCCCTGCAGGGCCAGCGCGCGCAGCAGCGAACGGTACTCGCTCATGGCCGCGGCGGCCCGCACCCCGTGCCCCATGACGTCCCCGACCACGAGCAGGGTGCGTCCGGAGGGCAGCGCCACGGCGTCGAACCAGTCGCCGCCCACCTCGGCGCCCCGCCCGGCGGGCAGATAACGGCTGGCGATCTCCACGCCAGGGCCCGGTATGTGCGGGGTGGCCAGGAAGGCGCGCTGCATCTCCAGCGCGGTCTCGTGCTCGTGGGTGTAGCGCAGGGCGTGCCCGATGCCGGTCGCGGCCCGCGCGGTCAGCAGCTCCAGCAGTTCGACGTCGTCCGGCGTGAACTCGGGGGAGTGCGCCCTGCGGCCGAGCATGACCGCCCCGACGGGCTCGCCGCCGACCATGAGGGGCAGACAGGCCACGGAGTGCAGTTCCAGGGCGCGGTAGCGCTCCAGCCGCTGCCGGGTGGGGGCGAACATGCGCAGGGTGTCGTCGTCGGGCCGGTTGAGCACCACGGGCTTGTGTGCGGTCAGCACCTGGGACATCGACGAACTGGCCTGGTGGAAGATCACCTCGCCGCTTCTGGTCGCCGGGGTGAGCGGCTCGGGCAGACCGGGAGCGGCGGCCACCGCCATGCGCCGCAGCCGCACCGGGACGGGGGTGGCAGGGGCTCTGCGCGTGCCCTCGGGGTCGAGCACGTCCACGGCGGCGTAGTCGGCGAACCGCGGCACCAGCAGGTCGGTCAGGGCCCGGCAGGCCTCCGCCGCGTCGAGCGTGCCGCCGACCCGGGCGGCGGTCTCCTCCAGCAGCTCCAGACGCTCCCGGGCCCGACTGAGCGACTCGCGCTGCCGGATGCCCTCGGTGATCTCCATGACGACCGCGGCGACCCCGAGGATCTCGCCGTCCTCACCGTCGAGCCGGTGGAAGGCGCCGAGCCACCAGCGCGGCACGTCCACCGTGGGGTCGGGCACCCGGCCGTCGAACACGACCGTCTGCGGCCGTCCGGTACGGAGTACTTCGCGGGCCACCTCCGCCGAGGGCCCGGAGCCGGGGATCACCTCCGGCATGGGGCGGCCGAGGTGCTCGTCGACGGGCAGCCCGTTGAACTCGGCCAGGGTGTCGTTGAGGTACAGATAGCGCAGGTCGGCGTCCAGGACCGCGACGGCCGCCGGTGTCCCGTCCAGGAACCGGCGGGCCGTCCACAACTCGTCCAGTACCTGCCCCGTCCCCGCCGCCCGGGCCGCCTCCGACAGCTCCCGCAGCGTCCCCGAGGACAGGAAGGGGGCGGATCGCGCGGACGAGCGGGGGTGGGTCATCTGGTGTGATTCCTCGAAGATCCGGAGTCCGATTCGTCATACTTATGGCGTATTGGACCACATTCCGAGGTGTCACGGCTATGAGCTGTGTCTCATCCGCCGCTCACCAGCTTCTCGAAGAAGAACTCGTGCTTGAGGAACGACGTCTCGTGCTCCGTCCCCGGATAGGGCGGGACGAGCTGCGCGGCCTGGAAGAGCCGCCAGCCGTCCTCCAGGGCGGCGACACCCGTCTCGTACGGCGGCTCGTCGCTGTCCCCGGTCGTGGGACGGGTGGCGCCCGTGCCGTCGTAGCGGGCCCAGCCGACGACCCGCGAGTCGAGCGCGGAGGTGTCCAGGTACAGGACGAGAACCTGCTGGCGCACGGTGGTGGACATGGTCACGCCTGGCTCCTTCGTGCGGCGGGCCGGTTGGCGATACGGGTGGCCCAGTACTCGATGTCGAACGCGGGATCACCGGACAGGGCCCGCCACAGCCTGATCCGGTTGAGGATCTCCAGTCGACCGGTGGCCTGCTCGTACCAGGGGAAACCGCGCCCCAGCTCCTCCCGGACGGCGGGCGCGTCCAGGTCCGCCGTGTCCCACAGCCGCACCTGGGGCACGGTCGGATTGAAGCGGATCTTGTACATGTGGCGGACGATGTCGCTGTCGTTGCGCCGCCCGCCGTGCCAGATCCCGTGGTGCAGCAGCACGACCGTGCCGGCCGGGCAGGTCAGCCGGGTCTGGCCGCGCAGGTTCTGGTAGCGGCCGGTGTCGGACTCGTTGGTGCGGCGCAGATGGCTGCCGGGCACGATGAGCGTGCCACCCATCTCGGCGGTGACCTCCTGCGGGTAGTACATGAGCTGGACGTCGAACGCGTCGGGCCGCAGATCGATGACGGCGTCCCCGTGCAGCGGCTGCGCGCTGCCCTCGCGCGGCTCACGGATGTGCACGTAATGGTGGTCGACGGTCGGATCCGGGCCCACCAGACTCTCCAACGCCCCCGCGACGGCGGGCAGTTCGACGAGCCGGCGGGCGAAGGAACCCTCGGGGAACGCCTTCGGCACGGGAGTGCCGTACGGCACGGAGGGCAGCCCGGCGGTGAAGACCGCGAGTGCCTCCTCGTTCATCTCCGGGGGCACGATGCCGTCCAGGCGCAGAAAGCCGTGGGCCACGAACCGCGCCACCTGGGTGGAGTTCAGCAGCTGTCGTGTGGTTGACATACGGCAACCGTAGGAACAGCCGCCCGGATGGTCGTGGGCTGTAATCGACGACCACTGGTAATTTTCCACCATGACCCGCCACGTCGACCTGGCCCTCGACCTGCCCCCGCACGTGGAGAACGCGGGCATCGGCGTACACGGCTCCGCGGGCCCCCACGACGTGTTCCGCCTCCCGCGCCTGTGGCAGCTCCATCTCTACGGCTACTCGGGCGCCCTGGAGCTCGGCGGCTCCCGGCACCCGATCCGCCCCGGCCATGTGAGCCTCGTCCCGCCCGACACCGAGGTGCACTTCCACTACGACGCCACGCGCTGCGAGCACCTGTACGCCCACTTCAGGCTGCCGGGCGGGGGCGAGCGGCGCCGGGTCCCGGTGATGCAGGACGCCGGCGCGGACGCGGCCGTACTGACCGGGCTGCTGCGGCAGACGGTCGCGGCGAGCACGCAGTCCCCGGCCCGGGCCTCCGCCGAGCTGTGGACGGTGCTGTGGCGCACGACCGGCCTGGCCGGCACCGGTGAGGACCGGGCCCGGCACCCCGCGCTGCGGACGGCGATCGCGCACATCGAGGAGCACCTGGCCGGCCCCCTGACCGTGCCCGGCATCGCCCGTGCCGCCGGGGTCTCGCACACCCACCTGACCCGGCTGTTCCGCGAGGACACCGGACACACCGTCGTCGCCTACATCCGGCGCCGTCGCATGGAACGCGCGCGGCACCTGCTCATCGCCTCGACGCTGGCCATCCCGGCGATCGCGGCGACCGTCGGCATCCCCGATCTCCAGGCCTTCAACAAGACCTGCCGCAAGGAGCTGGGGGCCTCGCCACGGGCCGTACGGGAGCGGCACGGCTAGAGAACGGCGCGCTCCGCTCGAGAACGCGCCGCGCCGTCATTCCTTCCCGGTGAGCAGTCGCCGGGGGTTGGCGATCCGGAAGGCGTAGGCCGCCGCTCCGCCGAGCCCGTGGCCGGGGTGCTGCGGCGGCTCCGCGTACGGCCGGTCCGAGCCCTGGACCACGGCTTCCACGCCCAGGGCGCGCACGACGGACTCGACCGCGCGCGGCCCGTACGAGGACGTCTCGACGAACACCGACGGGTCCGGCTGTGTCCCGCCGCCCCCGCGCGCGGCGAACCGCTCCCCGTGCAGCGGCGCGAGCCCGGCCAGCAGCGCGAAGCAGACCCGCAGCCGTGGGTGGCGGGGGCGGCCGTAGGCGCGGAAGGCGAACCAGGCGGCGTGCATCTGCTGGACGTAGGGGACCATCGCGGGCCACCACCCGGGCCCCTCGGAGCCACCGGCCGCGGGTCCGGGGTGGACGAACAGCGGCAGGTCGCGCTCCTCCAGCAGATCCAGCAGGGGCGCACACCGGGCGTAACCGGCCGCGTCCATCAGGGCGTTGGCGGGCAGCTGGAGGCCGACGAACCCCTGGTCGAGGTGACCGGCCGTCGCCCTGGCATCGATGTCCCGCACACAGGCGGCGGCCCACGCCCCGAACGGCTCGGGCAGCGCGGCCGCGCCCTCGTGATAGGCGTCGAGCAGCGGCCGCGCCTCGGCCCCGGGCAGCCACTCCACGCCGATCGGCGCCGAGAGGGAGACGAGCGCGAGGCCGAGGCCGTCGGTGGCGGCGAGTTCCGCGCGCAGGGCCACGTCGTGGTCGGCGGGCGGCAGGTCGTAGGGCGGCTCACCGTCCAGGTACAGCGTCCAGCCGTCCAGGTACGGCGGCTCGCGACGCGCCCTCAAGGCCGTCACCAGCGACGGGCTCCACAGATGCTGGTGCACGTCGACATTGGTCATGGCGCTCCTCCCACCCAGGCCCGCGATGTGCTCCGACTCCGCGGACCCCCATGATCTCGTGGGCCACCGCCCCCACGTCCACCCCGCGGGGGTTTGTGGTTCAGCGAGTTCCGGATGCCGAGCCGATCTCCACCACGCGGGCCCAGGCGGGCGGTGAGTCCGGTTCGTACTCGGGATTGTTCTCGCGTCGCGGCCGGCTCCTTACCGGCCGGGGGAACAGACCGATGACGGTACGGCATGAGGGCTGTGCGGCCGGCCAGGGTGTCTGTCCGTCGGTCAGGGCCACGACGACGTCCGGCCGGGGTCGCGAGCGCAGCGCCTTCTCGAAGCCCGTGCGCAGGTCGGTGCCCCCACCGCCGACCAGCGGGATGCCCTCGGCCCGGCACAGCGGACGGACCACCCCGGCCGCCGCGTCGCACGAGAGGACGTGGACCAGGTCACGGCGGCCGCCCACGGCACGGGAGATCGCGGCGACCTCCAGGAGCGCACTGCCCAGTTCTCCGTCGCTGACCGAGCCGGAGGTGTCGATGATCACGCAGACCCGGGGCGGCCGGCGCCGCAGGCTCGGCAGGACCGCGCCGGGCACCCCGGCCGAGCGCCGCGACGGACGGCCGTAGCTGTAGTCGTCGCCCGAGCCGGACCCCGAGACCGCCGAGCGAAGCGCCGCGCCCAGCAGGTCCCGCCACGGCTGGGACGGATGGAACGCCTCTTCCGCCCACCGCTGCCAGCCCTGCGGGGTGCTCCCCGGACGCGCCTTGATGCCCTGCGCCACCCGGAAGCGGACCGCGTCCCGCTCCTGCTCGCTCAGCCCGTCCGCCCCGTCGGGGCCCAGGTCCCACGCGCGCTCCAGACCGTCGGCACCGCTGCCGCAGTCCAGCCAGGACAGGTCAAGGGTGAGCGCACCGAGGCTGATCCCGCCCACGTACTCCTCCATGAGCTGACCCTCGGGCAGCTTCAACCGCCACGGCCGCACGGCACCTTCGGGCTGAACCAGGCCGTCGCCGTACACGTCGTCGTTGATCTCGCAGTCCGCGGCGATGTTCATCCGCAGCCGGTCCCCGACCCCGGTCAGCCCGCGCTCCCGGGCGAGGCGGTCACCGCGCCCGTGGTGGTCGCGCAGCAGGTGGGACACCTCGTGCACCCACACGCCCGCCAACTCCTCCACCGGCATCCGGTCCACGAAGGCCGGGGAGACGTAGCACCGCCAGTGCCGGTCGACGGCCATCGTCGGCACCCGCTTCGACTCGACGGTGTGCAGGGCGAACAGCGCGGTGGCGAGGTACGGGCGGGCCCGGGCGGCGTGGAGACGGGCGGCGAACAGCTTGTCGCGGTCCAGGCGGCCCCCCTCCTCGGACGGGTGAGCGCTCATCTCCTCGGACGTGCTGGTGTTCATCTCTTCGGGGGTGTTCATGGTCATCGCCGGCCCTTGGAGGCGGCCGCCGCCCGGTCCGCCCGCCGGGACAGCGCCACCGTTCCGGCGAGCCTCTCGATCGTGGCCGGCACGTCCCAGTCCTGCTGCCGCAGCGAGGCGAGCGTGGTCGCGGGCACGACCACCAGGTCCGGGGCCCCGGTCTCCAGCGCCCGGACCAGCACCGCCCACGCCGCGTCCCAGCGGCCACGGTCCGGACGCGCGCGTACGGCCGCCACCACACCGTCGAGCACGGCCTGCCGCAGGTCGCCCCGCTCGGGCAGGACAGCCCCCGCCGGGTCGGCGAGCACGTCCTCCGGGTCCGGGAGGTCGAGCCGGTCCAGGCTCGCCAGCAGCTCCAGGCCCGGGCCGTCGCCCACCGTGCCCCGGACCAGCAGGGAGAGCACGTCCCGCGCGGAGCCGGCCGCGGTCGCGAAGGCGACCAGGGACAGCGTCATGTCCCAGCTTCGCGGTGACGGCCAGGGACCGCCCCGCCGGGTCTCGTTGGTGGGCAGCCGGTGCACGAGCGTGGGCCGCGCGGCGAGCAGTCCGCACACCGCGCGGCGGGCGAACTCCACGGCCTCCGGCAGCTTCCGCGGATCGAGCCGCGGCAGGGTGGCCCGCGGCCAGGTCCCGCCGAGGCCGCGGACGACGACCTCGTGGTCGTGGGTCCACTGGAGATGGACGAACCGGTTGGCCAGCGGCGGGCTCAGTTCCCAGCCGTCGGCCGCCGAGGACCGGGGGTTGGCGGCGGCCACGATCCGTACCCCGGGCGGCAGTCGGAGCGCGCCGATCCGCCGTTCCAGGACGAGCCTGAGCAGCGCGGCCTGGACGGCGGGCGGCGCGGTGGACAACTCGTCCAGGAACAGCAGTCCCCGGCCGGCCCGCACCAGCCGCACCGCCCAGTCCGGCGGGGCCATCGGAACGCCCTGGGTCGCGGGATCGTCCCCGACCACGGGCAGCCCCGAGAAGTCGGACGGCTCGTGCACGCTGGCGATCACCGTGGTCAGCGGCAGGTCCAGTGCGGTGGCGAGCTGGGTCAGGGCCGCGGTCTTGCCGATGCCCGGCTCACCCCACAGCAGCACCGGCAGATCCGCGGCCACGGCCAGCGTGAGGGCCTCCAGCTGGGAGTCGGGGCGCGGTTCGGTGGTGGAGTCGCGCAGGAGGGTCAACAGGTCGGCGGCGATGTCGAGTTGGGAGGCGGGGGCAGGGCCGGTCATGGGCATGAGTGATCACCTGTGGGCTAGGAGTGAGTGGGTGAGAGAGCGCGGGGCGGCTTTCCCCGGCCGGGGAATCAGTTCGCGTGCCGCGGATGGGTACGCCGGTTCCGGGAGTCGCGTCCGCTCGGACGCGGGCGGAACCAGGCGGGCCCGGGTCCTGTCAGGCCCGCCCTGAACAGGCCGTAGGTGATGCGCTGCAGCGCGGCCGCCTCCAGTGCGTCCCGTAGGGGACCGGTGCGCAGCAGCGCCTCGGGCCCGAGCAGTCCCTCCACGACGGCCAGCGCGCCGGCGGTGTCGCCGTGCACGAGACGTTCGCGCACGCCGTCCAGACAGTGCGGACGGCGGTGTGCCTCGTCGATCGCCTGGAGGCAGGGGAGCGGGGTGCCGGTCAGCGCGACCAGCAGTTCCTCCCGCCGGATCTCGTCCGGGTCGTGGTCCAGCGGGGCCAGCACCCCGTCGACCAGGCCGATCCGGTGGCGGGCCCCCCGGCACTCCACGAGACGCGGTCCGGCCCGGTCGGGGGCGCGGGGCGGTCCGGTGGCCGTGCGGTCCGGTGCCAGCGCGGCGGCGACCAGGGGGTGCAGGCGATCCGCCGAGATCGCACCGGCGCGCAGCAGCCGGAGGTCGGGCAGCACCCAGGTCGCCGCGTCGGGCAGGACGGGAAGCGCGGAGACGACATCGGCCGAGGGTGCCGACACGGGACGGATCAGGTCGTCGTCCGTGGCGAGCTCCAGCACCAGCCGGTGCCGTCCGCCCCACCGCACCAACAGACAACCAGCGGCCCGGCCTTCGGCTGAGAGCAGTATCCGCGCCTCGGCCCCCCAACGGTCGACGGCACAGTCGGGCGGTACGGCCAACTCCGGTGCAGTCAGGGATGGTTGACGGGTAGCCGACCCGAAGGAGGGCTCACCGGCTCCCGACCGCGCCCGCAACTCCCCGGCGCGGCCCGCATCCCACAGATGCCGGTGCAGGTCCAGGCGGAACCGTCGGTTCGGACGCGGATGCGGATGCCCTACGGCGTCGGCGGTGGACCGGGACCACAGGGCGAGGCTGATCCGCTGCCCGGCATCCGCCCAGGCGGGCGCGGTCCTGGCCACGAGATGCACAGGGCCCTCGACGGCCTCGTACCGCGCCAGGGTCAGGGTCACCCCGGGCCGCAGCAGCCCGTCAGGAGCGATCCTCGGCAGGTGCCAGCGCAGCAGGTCGGGAGCGAGGGCGCGGAGATCGGACCGGACCCGGGACGCGAGCTCCCGGCCGTGATCGCGTGCCGTCGCACGGAGGTTGAGATCGACGTCGAAGCCCGCGGCGGCACACGCCCCCGACCAGTCCCCGGTGAGGCGACGGGCGGTCGCGGTCTCGATCATGGAGGCCGGCACGGCGAACTCGCGCACGCGCGGCCAGAAGGACGTACGGATGTCCTCGTTCGCGGTCGAAGTGAGCATCAGCGCTCACCTTGCGCGGACGGGACCCCCCATCGTTCAGGAGTGTGAGTCGTCATCGTCGAGCAGCGTAGGCCGCCCCGCGCGCATCCTCCATCGGTTTTCCGCCGGGTTAGCCTGGGGCGTGATCGCATTCCTGCTCGGCGCAGCCACCACGTCGGCCGAACTCGCCGGTGACCCCCACCCGCGCCTGGCCGACCTCCGCGCGCACGAACCCGTGTCCTGGCTGCCCGCGCTGAACGGCTGGCTGGTGACCCGGCGCGATCTCGCGCTCGACGTGATGCGGGACGCCGAGACCTTCACCGTCGACGACCCCCGCTTCTCGACCGCCCGGATCGTCGGCCCGAGCATGCTCTCCCTGGACGGCGACGAACACACCCGCCACCGCGAGCCGTTCACCGCGCCCTTTCGCCCGCGTGCGGTGCGGGACGGATTCGTCGAGTTCATCGAGCGGGAGACCGACCGGCTCGTCACCGGACTCGAAGCGGCGGGCGCCGCCGAACTGCGCCGCGCCTTCGCCGGCCCGCTCGCCGTCGCCGTCGTCACCGAGGCGCTCGGACTGGTGGACGCCGGCACGGACACGGTGCTCGCCTGGTACGACGCCATCGTGCGGTCGGTCTCGGACATCACGGAGGGCCGCCCGGCGGAACCCGCGGGCCCGGAGGCGTACGCACAGCTGCGGCGAGCGGTCGAGGCCACCGTCGCGCAAGGGGCCGACTCCTCGCTCCTGACCTCCGCCGCCGGCCGGCTGGCGCTGCCGGAGGTCGCCTCCAACGCCGCCGTGCTGATGTTCGGCGGCATAGAGACCACCGAGGCGATGATCACCAACGCGCTGCTGCACCTCCTCCGGCACCCCGACCAACTCGCGCTCGTCCAGGCCGACTTCGCCCTGCTGGACAACGCGATCGAGGAGTCGCTGCGCCTCGAACCCGGCGCGGCCGTCGTGGACCGCTACGCCACCCGTGACCTCACCCTCGGCCCGGCCGCGATCCGCCGGGGCGACCTCGTCACCGTCTCCCTGACCGGCGCCAACCGGGACCCCGCGGTCTTCCCCGACCCCGACCGCTTCGACGTCCGCCGCCCGAACGCCCGCCTCCAACTGGCCTTCGCGCACGGCCCCCACTACTGCCTCGCCGCCCACCTGGCCCGTCTGGAGACCCGCATCGCGCTGCGGCACCTGCTCGACCGTCTCCCCGCCCTCCGCCTCGACCCGGACCATCCGGCCGCCCCCCACGGCCTGGTCTTCCGCAAGCCACCCACGCTGCATGTGCTCTGGGGCTGATCCGCGGCGGGAGTGACACTCAGCCGGTCCGCTTCACCTCCAGGGACAGATCGTTGTCGACCGTGTAGTACGGGCGCACGAGGACTTCGCCGGCCATGGCGCCGGGATAGACGTGGACATGCTTGCGGTCCGCCACGTCGTCCAGGAGGCGGGCGAGCCGGATCATCGGGGCTCCGGGAGCGGGTCGTACGAACATGTCCCAGATACCGCTGTCGAGGGTCTCGTCGTCAACCGTGAAGGAGAAGCTCCGGCCGTCCTCCGCGACCAGTGGTTCCACCGTGCGCACGGTCCCTTCGCCCCCTCGCAGCCGCAGCCGCACCTCGGCGCCGTCCACCAGCGAGGCGCCGTGCAGCCGGGCCGCGACCCTCAGCGTCGCGCCCGTGATGTCGACGCGGCCGGCCTCCGCGTGCGCGGGCCGCAGCCAGGTCCGCACCGCGAGGTAGCCGTCCTTGGTGACATAGGGGACCCGCACGGCCAGCGGCCCGCGCCGCTCACGCAGGTGTCCGTCGACGAGGACCCGCAGGTCACGGGGGCCCGGACGCAGACGCGTGCGCTCGGACCCGTCCAGCAGAAACACGTCCCACCGCCCCTCCGCGAGCACGGGTTCCGCGCCCAGTACGGCCTGGGTGCGGCCCTCGTCGGCGGAGTCCAGGTCGAGGACGTGCAGGGTCTCCTCGGGCTGCCCCTTCTTCGGGCGCAGCCGCAGCAGCAGTCCGTGCCCGTGGCCCGCGGGCAGCGCGAAGGTGATCCGGCCCTCCGCGTCGATCGCGCATCCGGCGCGTGGCGTCGTCATGACCGTCCCTTCCGTACGAGGCGCAGCGCGCCGCTCGCCGCGATCAGCGCGGTGTCCCTGGCGGCGGAGCCCCGGGCGGTCAGCGCTCCGCCCTGGCGCTGCCGCACGACCCGCCGGCCCGCCCGCCGCGCCGACACGGCCTCCGCGATGAGCCGCTCGGCCTGCTCGACCACGGGACCGGGAGCGAACCGGCGCGCGTTCTCCAGGGCCGCCCGGCCCATACGGCGGCGCAGCTCGGCGTCCCCGACCAGTTCCAGCAGGGCGGCGGCCAGCGCGTCCCGGTCCCCGACCGGCACCAGCCGGCCGTCGACCCGGTCCGCGATGATCTCGGCGGGCCCGTGCGGGCAGTCGGTGCTCACCACGGGCAGCCCGCAGCGCATCGCCTCGACGATGGTCATGCCGAAGGGCTCGAAGTCGGAGGTGGCCGCCCCGATCGAGCCCTTCACCCACTCCGCCTCCATGGGGGCCGCGGCCCCCATCAGGAAGACGTTGTTCCACAGGCCCAGGTCGGTGATGAGCCGCCGCAGCCGGTCCTGTTCCTCGCCCTTGCCGTAGATGCGCAGCTGCCAGTCCGGATGCTCGGCGGCGACCGCGGCGAAGGCCTCGACGAGAAGGTCGTACCGCTTCACCGGAACCAGCCGTCCGGCCGCGACCACCACCTTGGCGGAGCCGTCCGCGGCCGGCAGTCCGGGGTCCGGCACACTGTTGGGCAGTGCTTCCACCCGTACCCCGGGCAGCCGCATCCTGCGCCGGTAGGCGGCAGCGTCCGCCTCGGTGACCGTGGTGAGCACGTCGAGCCCCCGGTAGGCCCGGCGCAGCGCGGTACGCAGCCGGGGCGAGTGGTTGTCGAGGGTGAGGTGCTCCTGGCCGATGCGGGCCACCTGGGGTGGCGCCTGGCCGGCGAGATGCACGTTGAGCCCGGGGCGGGTGCCTATCACCGCGTCCGCGTCGATGGTGGCGAGGGCCTCCGCTATGCGCTGGTCGGTCAGTTCGCTGTACTGCCCGTACCGGTATTCCGAGCGCGGGAACACTTGCGCCGGTCTCTGATGCAACGGGTGATCCTTCTCCTGCCTCAGATCGACCAGCGGCCGCAGCGAAACCCGGGGATCCAGCACGAAGTTGGGCAGCTCCCGGTGCCGCAGCACGGAGACGATCTCCACCTCGTGCCGTTCGGCCAGGGCCTGGGCCAGGTTGAACGTGGTGGTGATCGTGCCTCCGATCGCGTAGGCGTTGTGGAGCAGGAAAGAGATCTTCATGCCGGGCTAGACCACCCGGCGTTGCCTACGGTTGACCCCCGTTACCCATTCGTGGTGTCCCCGCCACCGGGACGTCATGCCGTGTACTGGTATGCGGGATAAGTCAGATAGCCGTTGTCACCGCCCTGGAAGTACGTGGCCTCGTCGGCGGGGGCGATCGGCAGGTCGGTGCGCAGCCGTTCGACCAGGTCGGGGTTGGCGATGAAGGCGCGGCCGAAGCTGATGAGATCGGCGCCGAGCCCCAGCCAGTGGTCGGCCTCGGAGCGGCCGGTCTGCTTGGCGCCCATCGGCAGCACCGGGTTCATGACGAGCGCGCCCGGCCAGGCCCGGCGCAGGTCGAGAAGCGTCTCCTCGGGCGCGGTGGCCTCCAGATGGACGTAGGCCAGTCCCAGCCCGGCCAGCTCGGTCAGGAGCGCGGTGTACAGCTCGGGGACGTCCGACTCCTCGACTCCCCAGAAGCCGCCGCCCGGTGAGAGCCGGATCCCGGTCCGCTCCGCGCCCACGGCGTCCACGGTCGCGGCGGCCGCCTCGACGGCGAACCGGATCCGGCCGGCCACCGAGCCGCCGTAACGGTCCGTGCGCAGATTGGCGTTGGAGGACAGGAACTGCGAGATCAAGTAGCCGTTGGCGCCGTGCAGTTCCACCCCGTCGAACCCGGCGTCGACGGCGCGGCGCGCGGCCTCGGCGTACGACACGGCATGCTCGGGCACCTCCGCGGTGTCCAACGCCCGCGGAACCGGAGCGGGCTGCGGTCCGGTGGGTGTGAACACCTCGCCGGTGGCGGGGACGGCCGAGGGCCCGACGGGCCGCAGTCCGTTGGTGTCCGGGTGCGAGACCCGCCCGCCGTGCATGATCTGCGCGAAGACCCGGCCCCCGTTGGTGTGCACGGCCTCGGTCACTTGGCGCCACGAGGCCACCTGCTCGTCGGTGTGCAGCCCCGGTGTGCCCGGATTGGACTGACCGATCAGGCTCGGCTGCACCCCCTCGGTGACGATCAGGCCGGCCGTGGCCCGCTGGGCGTAGTAGCGCGCCATCGACGGCGTCGCCAGACCGCCCTCTGCGGCCCGCACGCGGGACATCGGGGCCATGACCACCCGGTTGGGCAGCTGCAGTCCGCCGAGCCGGAAACCGGTGAATAGCGTCGTCACGTCACATCTCCTTCGTGATCCGTCGTGCCCGTGTCCCGGGCACGCGGTTACGCTAAAACCTGACGTCGACGTGAGGGTCAAGTCCGTCAGGGAGGAACACGTGCGCATCGGGGAGTTGTCGGCACGGGCCGGGGTCAGCGTCCGGGCCCTGCGCTACTACGAGGAGCAGGGCCTGCTCACCAGCACGCGCAGCGGGAGCGGGCAGCGGCACTACACGGAGACCGCGGTCGAGCGCGTGGTCTTCCTCCAGCGGATGTACGCGGCCGGACTGTCCAGCCGTACGATCGCCGAGCTCCTGCCGTGCGTCGAGTCACCGAGCGAGGAGACGTCCGACGCGGCGCTCGTGCGGATGGCCGAGGAACGCGACCGGCTCTCCGCGCACATCGCGGACCTGATCCGCACCCGGGACGCCCTGGACGGCCTGATGGCTGTGAACCGGGCTCATCGGGAGACCCTCCGGACGGCGTGACAGGTTGAGATGGCCGTGACGGGTCGGTCCTGGGGGTGGCGTGCGGCGGGGGGATGTGCGACGCGGTTGGCCGAGGAACGCGACCGGCTCTCCGCGCACATCGCGGACCTGATCCGCACCCGGGATGCCCTGGACGGCCTGATGGCTGTGAACCGGGCTCATCGGGAGACCCTCCGGACGGCGTGACAGGCTGAGAGCACCGCAACAGGTCGGACCAAGGAGCCGCACGTGACGTACGACATCGCCGCCCTCCGCTCCCACTTCCCGGCCCTCGCCGCCGGGACCGCCCACTTCGACGGCCCCGGCGGCACCCAGACCCCGGAGCCCGTCATCCGGGCCATCGCCGACGCGCTCGCGCAGCCCCTGTCGAACCGGGGACGGATCACCCTGGGGGAGCGCAACGCCGAGCGGATCGTCACCGGGGCCCGCCGGGCCATGGCCGACCTGCTGGCGGCGGACCCGGCGGGCATCGTCTTCGGCCGCAGCGCCACCCAGCTCACCTACGATGTCTCGCGCACCCTCGCCAAAACCTGGGCACCCGGCGACGAGGTGGTCGTCACCCGCCTCGACCACGACGCCAACATCCGCCCCTGGGTCCAGTCGGGCGCCACGGTGCGGTGGGCCGAATTCGACCCGGGGACGGGGGAGTTGACGGCCGACGCCATCCGGGCCGTACTGTCCGGGCGGACCAGGCTCGTCGCCGTCACGGCCGCCTCCAACCTGATCGGCACGCGCCCCGACGTCCCCGCGATCGCCCGGGCGGCCCACGAGGTCGGCGCACTCGTGTACGTGGACGGCGTTCACCACACCGCCCACTCCCTCGTGGACCTGGAGAAGCTCGGCGCGGACTTCTTCGTGTGCTCCCCGTACAAGTTCCTCGGCCCGCACCACGGAGTCCTCGCCGCCCGCCCGGAGTTGCTGGAGACCCTGCGTCCGGACAAGCTCCTGCCCTCCACCGACGCCGTCCCGGAACGCTTCGAACTGGGCACGCTGCCCTACGAGTTCCTCGCTGGCACGGCGGCGGCGGTCGACTTCCTCGCCGAACGGCTGGACCCGGACGCCACCGGCAGCCGGCCGGAGCGACTGGCCGCCGGGTTCGCCGCCCTCGAAGCCCACGAACACGTCCTGCGCGCCCGGATCGACGAGGGCCTGGCCGCGCTCGACGGTGTCACCGTCCACTCCCGGGCCGCCGACCGCACCCCGACGGTCCTGCTCACCTTCGAGAACCACAGCACGGCCGACGCGTACGCGTTCCTCGCCGAGCGTGGCGTACAGGCCCCGGCCGGCTCCTTCTACGCCGTCGAGGCCTCCCGCCACCTCGGCCTCGGCGACACCGGCGGCCTGCGTGTCGGCCTCGCCCCCTACAACGACCTGGAGGACGTCGACCGTCTCCTGACGGGACTGACAGACTTCCTGAAGAGGTGAACTTCCCGAAGAGGTGAAGGGAGAGCCGCTCATGACCACGTTCCCCACCGCACGAGACGTACGGACCACCCCGGAAGGCCTGCTGTGGGAGCCCAGCGAACGCTGGGTGCGCGGCCGCAAGGGGGACGTCACGGTCGTCGACAGCCGGCGCCCCGTCCTCGTCTGGGAGCCCGACGTGCCGGTCCCGCTGTACGCCTTCCCGCGCGCCGACGTCCGCGAGGACCTGCTGCGCCCCGCGAAGAACCCGGCCACCGGCACCCACACCGGATCCCAGGTCTTCTACGACCTGGAGGTCGACGGCGAGCTCGTCGAGAACGCCGCCTGGACCTTCCCGGCCGCCGACCTCGCCGACCACATCGCCTTCGCGTGGTTCCGGCGCTGGGGGACCGGCCTCGACCACTGGTACGAGGAGGAGGAAGAGATCTTCGTCCACCCCCGTGACCCGCACAAACGCGTCGACGCCATGCCCAGCAGCCGCCATGTACAGGTGGAGATCGACGGGACGGTCGTCGCCGACACCCGGCGTCCCGTCCTGCTCTTCGAGACCGGCCTGCCCACGCGGTACTACATCCCCCGCGAGGACGTCCGCCTCGACCTCCTCGACGCCACCGACCACCACACCGCCTGCCCCTACAAGGGCACCGCCGGGTACTGGTCGGTGGGCGACCACGCGAACATCGTCTGGAGCTACCCCGACCCGCTCCCCGCCGTGGGTGCCGTCAAGGGACTGCTCGCCTTCTTCAACGAGGCCGTCGACATCACCGTGGACGGGGAGCGCCTGGAGCGGCCGGTGACCCCCTTCACCGGCACGGTGAAATGACCGGGGCCGCGGGCCGTCATCGCCGTCGTACCTGCGCAGATCATCCCCAAACCGTCCGCGACACGTGACCTGACTCTCATGGCCACCGGCGGCCTTTGCCGAGAACATGGGGGCGTCACCGGCAGGCCGAAGGGAACGGGAATGCTCCGCAAGGTACTGGTCGCCAACCGTGGTGAGATCGCGATCCGCGCGTTTCGCGCGGGATTCGAGGTGGGCGCGAGGACGGTCGCCGTCTTCCCCCACGAGGACCGCAACTCACTGCACCGACTCAAAGCCGACGAGGCCTACGAGATCGGCGAACCGGGCCATCCCGTGCGGGCCTATCTCTCCGTCGAGGAGATCATCCGCGCCGCCCGGAAGGCCGGCGCCGACGCCGTCTACCCCGGCTACGGCTTCCTCTCCGAGAACCCCGAGCTGGCCCGTGCCTGCGAGGAGGCGGGCATCACCTTCGTCGGCCCCAGCGCCGACATCCTCGAACTGACCGGCAACAAGGCCCGCGCGGTCGCCGCGGCCCGCGCCGCCGGCGTACCGGTGCTCGGCTCCTCGGCGCCCTCCTCCGACGTGGACGAGCTGGTCAGGGCCGCCGACGAGGTCGGCTTCCCGCTGTTCGTGAAGGCCGTCGCCGGTGGTGGCGGGCGCGGTATGCGCCGGGTCGAGGACCCCGCCCAGCTGCGGGAGTCCATCGAGGCGGCCGCGCGCGAGGCGGCCTCCGCCTTCGGCGACTCGACCGTCTTCCTGGAGAAGGCCGTCGTCGAGCCCCGCCACATCGAGGTGCAGATCCTCGCCGACGGGCAGGGCAACGTCATCCATCTGTACGAACGCGACTGCTCGGTTCAGCGCCGCCACCAGAAGGTCATCGAGCTCGCCCCCGCGCCCAACCTCGACCCGGACCTGCGCGACCGGATCTGCGCCGACGCCGTCCGCTTCGCCCGCGAGATCGGCTACCGCAACGCGGGCACCGTCGAGTTCCTCCTCGACCGCGACGGCAACCACGTCTTCATCGAGATGAACCCGCGCATCCAGGTCGAGCACACGGTCACCGAGGAGGTCACCGACGTCGACCTCGTCCAGGCCCAGCTGCGCATCGCCGCCGGAGCCACCCTCGCCGACCTCGGGCTCTCCCAGGATGCGGTGCGGCTGCACGGCGCGGCCCTCCAGTGCCGTATCACCACCGAGGACCCCGCCAACGGGTTCCGCCCGGACACCGGCCGCATCAGCGCCTACCGCTCGCCCGGCGGCTCCGGCATCCGCCTCGACGGCGGCACCACCCACGCCGGTACGGAGATCAGCGCCCACTTCGACTCGATGCTGGTCAAGCTCTCCTGCCGGGGCCGGGACTTCACCACCGCGGTCAACCGGGCCCGGCGTGCCGTCGCCGAGTTCCGCATCCGCGGTGTGGCCACCAACATCCCGTTCCTCCAGGCAGTCCTCGACGACCCGGACTTCCAGGCGGGCAACGTCACCACCTCGTTCATCGAGCAGCGCCCACACCTGCTGACGGCCCGTCACTCCGCGGACCGCGGCACGAAGTTGCTCACCTACCTGGCCGACGTGACGGTCAACAAGCCGCACGGCGAGCGGCCCGAGCTGATCGACCCGGTCTCCAAGCTGCCCAGGACGCCGGACATCGAGCCGCCCGCGGGCTCCAAGCAGAAGCTCACCGAGCTGGGCCCCGAGGGCTTCGCCCGCTGGCTGCGCGAGTCGCCGACCATCGGCGTCACCGACACCACCTTCCGCGACGCCCACCAGTCGCTGCTGGCCACGCGTGTGCGGACCAAGGACATGCTCGCCGTCGCCCCGGCCGTCGCCCGCACCCTGCCAGAACTCCTGTCCCTGGAGTGCTGGGGCGGCGCCACCTACGACGTCGCCCTGCGCTTCCTCGCCGAGGACCCGTGGGAACGCCTTGCCGCCCTGCGCGAGGCCGTCCCCAACATCTGCCTCCAGATGCTGCTGCGCGGCCGCAACACCGTCGGCTACACCCCGTACCCGACCGAGGTGACCGACGCCTTCGTGCAGGAGGCCGCCGAGACCGGCATCGACATCTTCCGCATCTTCGACGCCCTCAACGACGTCAGCCAGATGCGCCCCGCCATCGAGGCCGTACGCGCCACCGGCACGTCGATCGCCGAGGTGGCCCTGTGCTACACCTCGGACCTCTCCGACCCGAACGAGCGCCTGTACACGCTCGACTACTATCTGCGCCTCGCCGAGCAGATCGTGGACGCGGGCGCCCACGTCCTGGCCGTGAAGGACATGGCGGGCCTGCTGCGCGCCCCCGCCGCCGCCAAGCTCGTGTCGGCGCTGCGCCGTGAGTTCGACCTGCCGGTGCACATCCACACCCACGACACCGCGGGCGGCCAGCTCGCCACCTACCTGGCCGCGATCCAGGCGGGCGCCGACGCCGTGGACGGTGCCGTGGCGTCCATGGCCGGCACGACCTCTCAACCCTCGCTCTCCGCGATCGTCGCCGCGACCGACCACTCGGACCGACCGACCGGCCTTGACCTGCGGGCCGTCGGCGACCTGGAGCCGTACTGGGAGAGCGTCCGCCGCGTGTACGCCCCCTTCGAGGCCGGCCTCGCCTCCCCGACCGGCCGCGTCTACGACCACGAGATCCCCGGCGGCCAGCTCTCCAACCTGCGCACCCAGGCCGTCGCGCTCGGCCTCGGCGACCGCTTCGAGGACATCGAGGCCATGTACGCGGCCGCCGACCGGATCCTCGGCCACCTGGTCAAGGTCACCCCGTCCTCGAAGGTGGTCGGCGACCTCGCCCTCCACCTCGTCGGGGCCGGGGTGACGCCGAAGGAGTTCGAGGAGACCCCGGACCGCTTCGACATCCCGGACTCCGTGATCGGCTTCCTGCGCGGCGAGCTCGGCACCCCGCCCGGCGGCTGGCCCGAGCCCTTCCGCAGCAAGGCGTTGCAGGGCCGCGCCGACGCCAAGCCCGTCCAGGAACTGAACGCCGAGGACCGCGAGGGCCTGGAGAAGGACCGTCGCTCGACCCTGAACCGGATGCTGTTCCCCGCCCCGACCCGCGAGTTCGAGACGCACCGCCAGTCCTACGGCGACACCAGCGTGCTGGACAGCAAGGACTTCTTCTACGGCCTTCGCCCGGGCAAGGAATACGCCGTCGACCTGGAACCCGGTGTCCGGCTCCTCATCGCGCTGGAGGCGATCGGCGAGGCCGACGAGCGGGGCATGCGCACGGTGATGTCCACGCTCAACGGCCAGCTTCGGCCCATCCAGATCCGCGATGCCGCAGTCTCCTCGGACATCCCGGCCACGGAGAAGGCCGACCGCTCCAACACCGGCCATGTCGCCGCCCCGTTCGCCGGAGTGGTCACGCTCGCGGTCTCCGAGGGCGACGAGGTGGCGGCCGGGGCCACCGTCGCCACCATCGAGGCCATGAAGATGGAGGCCTCGATCACCGCCGCGAAGGCCGGCCGGGTCTCCCGCCTCGCCATCAACAAGATCCAGCAGGTGGAGGGCGGTGACCTGCTGGTCGAGATCGCCTGAGCCGGGACGGGATCGCCCGTGGGGAGTCCCCCCGCGGGCGGCCGGTGACCGGGAGGAGCCCTTGTCATGACAGTGCTGTACGAGATCAACACCCTTGTCTGGCTGGGCGAGTTGAGTCACCGCCACGGCCGTCCCGTCACCCTCGGAGACGTGCCCGGCGAGGTCTGGGACTCCGTCGCGCTCCCCGGCGTCGACACCGTGTGGCTGATGGGCGTGTGGGAACGCAGCCCGGCCGGCCGGGAGATCGCCCTGCGCGACCCGGGGCTCGTGGCCTCCTTCCGCGAAACCCTGCCCGACGTCACGGGCGCGGACATCGCCGGATCGCCGTACTGCGTACGCGACTACGTCGTGGACGCCCGGCTCGGCGGCCCGGACGGACTGGCCGCCGCCCGTGCCCAACTGGCCGCGCGCGGAGTGCGGTTGATTCTCGACCACGTGCCCAACCACGTGGCCCCCGACCACCCCTGGCTCACCTCGCACCCCGACCGTCTCGTCCAGGGCACCGCCGGCGACCTGGCCCGCGCTCCGGCCGACTTCCTCGAGGCCGGGGCCGGGGCCGGGGCCGGGATCTACGCCCGCGGCCGGGACCCGTACTTCCCGCCCTGGCCCGACGTCGTGCAGCTGAACGCCTTCAGCGACGCACTCCGGGAGGCGACCGTCGCGACCCTCGTGTCGATCGGCGACCAGGCCGACGGTGTGCGCTGCGACATGGCCATGCTGCTGATGAACGACATCTTCGAAAAGACCTGGGGGGACCGGGCGGGCCCGGCCCCCGCCGAGGACTTCTGGCCGTACGTCATCCCGCGCGTCAGGGCCCGCCACCCCGACCTCCTCTTCGTCGCCGAGGCCTACTGGGACCGCGAACAGCTTCTCCAGCAGCAGGGCTTCGACCACTGCTACGACAAGCGCCTCTATGACCGCCTGCTCCACGAGGACGCCGACTCCGTCCGCGCCCACCTGGGCGCCGACCCCGCCCACCAGCGCGGCCTCGTCCGCTTCCTGGAGAACCACGACGAACCGCGGGCCGCCGCCACCCTGCCGGGCGACCGGGGACGGGCGGCGGCCGTGGCCGTGGCGACGCTGCCCGGTGCCACGCTCTGGCACGAGGGCCAGTTCGAGGGTCGGCGGGTGCGGCTCCCCGTGTTCCTGCGCCGCAGGCCGCAGGAGCCCGTCGACGAGTCCCTGCGGGACTTCTACGGCCGACTGCTGCCCACCGCTGCCGCCGTACGCCGGGGAGACTGGCGGCCGGTGACACCGACGGGCCGGCCGGACGACGACACCCACCGCAACCTGCTGGCCTGGACCTGGACGCACGCCGACGCCCGCCACCTGGTTGTCGTGAACCACTCCGACCACCAGGCCCAGGCGAGGCTGACCCTGCCGTGGGACGACCTCGGGGGCCGCACGTGCCGTGCGACCGACCTGCTCACCGGGGCGGTGTACGACCGTGACGGAGACGAACTGACCGACTCCGGTCTGTTCGTGTCCCTGGACGCATGGGGGTGTCACGTCCTCGAGTGGTGAGGGCCAGGGCTCGGGCGTACCGTCGAACGGAGACCATGAGCACTGACCCGCAGGCGAGTTCTGCACCACGGACCACCCCACCGGACTCCGGCGGGGGCGGAAACGCCATGGCACTGCTGGTCATCGCGTCCTGCCAGCTCATGGTGGTGCTCGACATCACCATCGTGAACATCGCGCTCCCGGACATCCAGCGTTCCCTGGACTTCTCCACCACCAGCCTGGCCTGGGTGGTCAACGCGTACACCCTCACCTTCGGCGGGCTGCTGCTGCTCGGCGGCAGGACCGGCGACATCCTCGGCAGACGCCGCATGTTCGTCTGCGGTGTGCTGCTGTTCGTGCTCGCCTCGCTGCTCGGCGGGCTCGCCCAGAACGAGGGCCAACTCCTCGCCGCCCGTGCCCTCCAGGGCGTCGGTGGTGCCATCGCGTCCCCGACCGCCCTCTCCCTGGTCAGCACGACCTTCCGCGAAGGCCCCGAGCGCAACCGGGCCTTCGGCGTCTTCGCCGCGGTCTCGGCCGGTGGCGGCGCGATCGGGCTGCTGGCCGGCGGAGTCCTCGTCGAGTGGCTGAACTGGCGGTGGGTGCTGTTCGTCAACGTCCCCATCGGACTGCTCATCGCACTCGCCACGCCCCGCTTCATCCGCGAGTCCGAGCGGCATCCCGGCAACTTCGACATCGCGGGCGCGCTGACCGCCACCGCGGGCATGGTGCTGCTGGTGTACGGCTTCATCAGGGCTGCCCAGGAGGGCTGGCGGGACGCGTTCACGGTGGCCTCGTTCGCCGCCGCGGTGGTCCTCCTCGTGGTGTTCGTGCTGATCGAGAAGCGGTCCCGGCAGCCCATCACCCCGTTGCACATGTTCGCCGACCGCAACCGCGCGGGCACCTACGGCATCATGCTGTGCCTCGCGGCCGCGATCTTCGGCATGTTCTTCTTCCTGACCCTCTTCACGCAGAACGTCCTGGACTTCAGCCCGTTGGCGACCGGGTTCGCGTTCCTGCCGGTCAGCGCCGTCATCGCGGTCGGCGCCGGTCTCGCCTCGCGGTTCCTGCCCGTGTACGGGCCCAAGCCCTTCATGGTGGGCGGCGCGATCCTCGCGGCGGCCGGGCTGGCCTGGCTGACCCTGACCGACATCCACTCCACCTACGCGGGCAGCGTCCTCGGGCCGATGCTCGTCTTCGGCCTGGGCATGGGCATGGAGTTCGTGTCGCTGACCCTGATGGCGCTCTCCAACGTGCCCACCCCGGAGACCGGCGCGGCCTCCGGGCTCCTCAACGCCACGCAGCAGGTGGGCGGTTCGCTCGGTCTGTCCATCCTGGTCACCATGTTCGGCACGGCCAGCACCAACGAGGCGGAGAAGCAGGTGCCCCTCTTCCTCGCCGAGGCCACCCCGGCGGAACGCCGGCTGTTCGCCCGCACCGGAGTGCTCCCGGGTACCTGGGGCGACGAGGTCCTGACCGCCGGTGTCTCGGCCGCCTTCGTCGTGGCCGCGATCTTCGCGGTGCTCGCCGCGCTCATCGCCGTCGTGGTCATCCAGGTCCGCCCCTCCGACCTGGAACGCCTCAAGGGCGGGCCGCCGATGCCGTAGGGACGAGACCGAGCCGCTGGGCGTGCAGCACCGTGCTGACGCGGTCGTGCGTGCCGAGTTTGCGGTAGATGTTCGCGATGTGCTTGTGCACCGTCCGCTCGGATATCCCGAGCCTGCGGCCTATCGACACGGCGGTCAGGGCGTCGCCGAGCAGGAGCAGTACGGTCGTCTCCCGGGGTGTGAGCGCCAGGTCGGCCGCCTCCTCGGACGGGGCGTTGAGCCGCCGCAGGAGCTGCCGTTGCTGTTCGACGGCGGCCAGCAGCGGTTGCAACTGCTCGGCCAGACGCAGTTCGTCGTCGGTGAAGTCCCGCCCGGAGCGGTAGACCAGGCACCCGGTGACCGGGGTGGTCGACTGCGGCAGCGGAATCCCCAGCACGTGGTCGACGTCCAGAAGGTCGTCGAGCAGCCGGGCGGTCGGGCTCCCCGACCAGGAACGGCCGGCCACCCGGCGGGCCGTGACCGGCGCCCGGTCCGCTCTGCCCGCGTAGTGCCCGGCCAACGGGTAGCCCGCGCGCAGCAGTCCCGTCTCCTCGTCGCCGATCGAGGCGAACTCCGCGTCGGCCCCGGGGGACAGTCCCAGCGTGCCCTCGCGCTCGTTCCAGTCGTCCAGCTTGTAGATCAGGGCGTCGCCCCCGCACAGCACCGGTAGTTCGGCCGCGAGCAGGGGCCACAGCCGCTCAGGGGCGCGTTCGTGGAGCGCGGCCACGGCGACCGACAGCATCCGCTCATACGCAGTTGTACCCATACCGGCCCTGTACCTCGCTGACCCACACTTCATCCGAGCAACATCGACGTTCTCGGATGTACTCCAGCACATTGAAGCTCCGGCGGGCCGCAGTGGGGGGAGGGCGGCTCGTCGGATACGCCTGTCTCCCCGCGGGGACGGCAGCGCCGGCCGCGACGCGTGCGGGCCGCCGGCACGGGGGACCGGCGGCCCGCACGAAGCCGTGGCGCTACTGGTCCGGCGCCTCCAGGCCCCGGCCGGGTGCGGGCTCGGGGTTGAACACCGGGTGGTAGCTCTCCGGCGGCGCGAGATACGTGGCGGGCAGCCCGCTCGTGTCGATCAGGATCTGGTCCACGGCGATCGCCGGATCGACCATGAAGATCCTCAGCACATGCTCCCCGGCCTCGGCGACCGTCACGTCGGCGGTCAGCCGCTCGACTCCGTCCTCCACCTGACGGGCCCAGGCGTCACCCCGGTTGCCGGTCGCGACGGCCTGCCCGGACAGGACGGTCACCGGCCGGTCGTCGAGCCCGACGGCCAGCCGCCGCTGCCCGCGCTCGTCCAGCGAGGGCAACCGGAAGACGGTGACGGGGAAGGTGCCGGTGCTGGTGAACCGCACCCGGTACCGCAACTCCGGTGCCCGCGCGTCGAAGTCACCGGTGATCGGAGCCGCCGTGGGCGGAACGGCCTCGACGGCTCCCGTACGACGTCCCAGTCCGCGCACGGTCCGCCAGCGGCAGCCGCCGCGCGCCACCCTCCGGTCGGCATGTGCCGCGTCGATCGACACGTAACCGTGGGCTTCGACGAAGCCGCGCACCCGTCTGCGGCCGTTGTCCACCCGTAGTGGCACGTCATGGCGCTGCCCGGCGCCCGTGAAGACGACCGTGGCCTCCTGCGCCCCCTCCGGCGCGCGCTCCCAGTCGATCTCCACCCACACCCGCCGCTGCTCGGTCAGCGAGCCTCCCGAGACGCTGAGCACCACCCAGGGGTGACTGGCCTCGGCGACCCAGTCCAGCGGCAGGAAACCGGTGTTGAAGACGTCGACGAAGCGCTGGTCACGGGTGTACGAGGAGAACGACAGCGGCCGGGCGGCCCCGGTCTCGTTGCCCTCGGCCGCCACCCCGAGCCCCGAGGTCTCCTGCCGGGTCACCCTGGTGACGGCCGGGCGTCCCGGCGCCTTCGGGATCTGGGACGGATACGGATTGACGATCCCGTCCCATTTCCCGCCCGCCACCTCGGTGTTGTACCGGTTGGTGAGCGCCGCCTCCGCCGTGTGCGCGGCCAGCGCGAGGTCCGCGAAACGGTTGGTGCCGGCCCCGCGGCCCTGCCGTGCGGCGAGCGCGTTGCGATCCGCCCAGTAGTACTTCAGGTTCATCAAGTAGGCGCCGTGCACCGGGTATTCGACCAGCTCGTAGAAGGCGTCCCGGTACACCTCCGGGAGTTCTGCCCCCACCGCCCGTACCCGCGCGAGGAGTTGGTCGTACGCCGCCATCCGGCGCCCCGCCTCGTCGCCGTGGTGGACGACGGACACGAGTCCCGCCGCGATGAACTCGGGGCGCAGCTCCCCGGCGAGCCGGTAGTACTCGGTGCGGATCGCGGCGATCTCGTGGGCGTGCCGGTGCCCGAACTGCCGCCCGGCCCACTCGGCGAGGAAGTCCTCGACCTCGCCCGCCTCCCAGCGGTTCACGTCCCAGGCCATGTCCATCGCGAAGGACAGGCCGGTCTCGATCGACTTGAGGTCACCGACGTTGAAGATCCACATGCGGTCGGTGCCGTGCTCGTACACCCGCCGCAGCTCCTGCCACACCTTGGCCACCTGGGTCGTGTCCAGCCACAGATAGCTCTTCGGGCGGCCCCAGTAGGAGAGGTGGTAGTAGATCCCGTTGCCGCCCGGCCGCGCCCGCTCCGCCTCGGTCGGCAGCTGGCGCATGTTGCCGTGGTTGTCGTCCGGCCAGATCAGCGTGACGTCGTCGGGGACCTGGACGCCCGCGTTGTACAGGTCCAGGACCTCCTTGTACGGGATGAAGATCTGCGGCTCGGCCGCGGCCCCGACCTCCTCGGCGAGGATCCGTCGCTGGTCGGCGATGATGTCGTTCATCACCACGACCTTCTCCGGGATCGTGGTCGCGTACTTCGTCTCCAGCGCGCTGTCGTGCAGACCGCGCATGCCGAGCGTCCAGCTGCTCTCGTACGCGGCGTTCTGTCGCGCGCGGGCTCTCCAGTAGTCGGAGATCACGGCGGGGTTGACCGTGTAGTCGTACACCGGCGCGCTGCCGTCGGGGTTCGGGTGCTCCGCGATCCACGGCTCCCACTCGTGGACGCCGTTGCGCAGCAGGGCCTCGGGGTGGCTGGAGCCGACGACGATGCCGTAGCGGTCGGCGAGTTCGGGGTTCTCGCGGTACTTGTTGAAGAAGTCGGAGTACGGATGCATCGCGGGCCACAGGTAGTTGGCCTTCAGGCGCAGCAGCAGCTCGAAAACGCGCCGGTACGTCTCGGGGCCGATGTTCTTGTCGGTCTCCTGGGTGCGATGGGACCACGTGGTCAGGTTCTGCTCGTCGTTGATGAAGACGCCGCGGTAGCGGACCGAGGGTTCGTGGCGGGTGAAGGGTCCCGAGGGGACGGTCACCGTGTCCCGGCGCTCGACGGGGACGTCGGCCCACCAGTACCAGGGGGAGACGCCGATGCGTTCCGAGGTGTCGTAGATCCCGTAGACGGTTCCGCGCCGGTCGCTGCCCGCGATGACCAGGGCACGGTCGATGCCGGGCAGCGGACGCTCGATCACCTGGGTCACGGACGCCTCCCAGCGGCCCTTCACCCGGGAGACGTCCAGGCGGCCCTGTGCGGCGAGGCGGTCGATGGCGGGGCTCGCGCCGAGGGTGCCCACCAGGACGAGCAGGGGGGCGCTCCGGGGCAGCGTGCGCAGCAGGTCGGGTCTCGTCCCGGAGACGCGCTCGACATCCGCCTGGAGGTCGCCCGCGGCGCGCACGACGGCGGGGTCGTCCGCCGCGTCCACGAAGATGCCGACGGCCGTGCCTCCCGTGGCCAGCGCGAAGTCGGGGCGGCCCGAGGAGGCCGCCTGGGCGTTCGCCGGGATCAGGCCGGGGAGGAAGGGGGCCGCGCCGACGGCGGCCATTCCCTGGAGGAAGGACTTGCGGGTCCATTGCTGGTGCGGCACGAGACGCACTCCCAGGTTGGCATGGTCAGGCCAGAAAGCGCTTTCTCCGGAACCCTAGGCGAGGTGCTCGGGAGGCGTCCAGAGGCGTGCGTGAAGGGAGTGCCGTGCCGGGGGCTCCCGCGGCGGCGGTGCGGGCCGGCGCGGGGGCGGGGCGGAGTCAGGCGGGTCAGGCGGGTCGTATGGCGCCCCGGATGATCGACTCGCCGGTCGGGTAGATCGACTCCTCGCGGATGGACGCTCCCGGGCCCGGGGCGTGGATCATCATGCCGTTGCCGGTGCACAGGCCCACATGGCTGAAGTCGTCGTGGAAGAAGACGAGGTCACCGGGTTGCATCGCGTACAGCGGTACCGCCGTGCCGGTGCTCGCCTGACCGACGCAGGTGCGGGGCAGGGAGACGCCGGCGACCTTCCAGGCGGCCTGGGTGAGACCGGAGTTGTCGTACGACCCCGGGCCCGCCGCGCCCCAGACACACGGCTTGCCGATCTGGGAACGGGCGAAGGCGAGGACCTGGATGACCTTCGAGTCGTAACCGGGGTCGGGGGTGGGGAGCTCGGGTTCGTTGACGGGGAGGGCGGGGGCCGGGGCCAGGGTCAAGGATGCGGCGGCGGGGGCCGGCGCCGGGGCCGGCTGGGATGTCTGCCAGGCCTGCTCGGGAGTGCGGGGGGCCGGGATGGCCGGGATGCTCTGAGTCGAGGTCGGGGCGGACGGGGTGGTTCGGGCGATGTCGACCGGCGGGGGTGCGATCGTCGCGAGGGGGGCGGTGAGGGCGGAGTACTCGGGGTTTCCCGTGGTCTGTTGCGCGGCGTACTCCGGGAAGACTGTGGTGTTCTGTGCGGAGTACTCGGGGAAGCCCGTGGCGGCCGGCGCGGCGTACTCAGGTAGCCCGGTGCCGAGTTGACCGCTGTAGTCCGCGAAGCCGGTGGTGGTCTGCGCGGTGTACTCGGGCAGGGCGCTGCTGAGCTGCCCGGACTGGTCGGGGAATCCCGTGCCGGGTTGCGAGGTGTACTCGGGGATACCGGTGGTGGTTCGCGCGATGTAGTCCGGTAGGCCGGTGTCGGCTTGCGGGCTGTACGTCGGTATCGCGGTGCCGGGCCGTGGTGCGTATTCAGGCACACCGGTGGGGAGCTGCTGCGCGAACTCGGGCGCAGCGGTGAGGAGTTGGGGTGCGTACTCCGGGACTCCGGCGCCGAGCTGCGGGCTGTACTCGGGGTACGTCGGTATCGCGGTGCCGGGTTGGGTTGCGGATTGCGGGGTGTACTCGGGCGCAACGGTCAGGAGTTGCGGCGCGTACTCCGGGACGCCGGTGACGGGTTGAGGGGGGTACGGGGTGTACTCCGGGACCCCCGTGGCCGGTTGAGCGGCACGCACGGTGGGGATTTCGCCGGTGCCGGTGAGGTCCTGCGGGGCCGGTTCCGAGGCCCATGAGGGCGTCTGGGCCGCGGGGAGGGCGGCCGGGGCCGGTTCCGGTGCGCTGGGCAGGGCGAGCATCGGTCGGGCGGTCAGCTCGGGCCGTTCGGCGGCCGGCTTCGGTTCGCGTGCCGTGGAGGCGTCCGCCGGCCGCTGGCGCCGTGGCTCGGCACGGCGGGCGGCGGTGCGGTCGGAGGGCAGGACCGCCGCGACCATGGGGCCCGTCTTCGCTCGGGCACTGCCGTACCACTGCTTGGCGATGTCGTCGAGGGCGGGATCGCCGCCTGCCCTGCTCCCACCGCCTGCCCTGCTCCCACCGCCGGTCGACGAACCGGTGCGGCCGCGGGTGCTCGACGCCGTTCCGGCCGCGCGCGTGGCGTTGTAGGTGCCGGAGTCGTTCTCGGCCCGGTCGTAGAGGTTGGTGACCCGTCGGCTCACCTCGTCATGGCTCGGCCCCTCGTCGGCCGCGGCGTTCCCGGTCTGCGAGAGGAGGGCCGCGGAGGCCATGGCCGCCGTGGCGAGGGCGGAGTTGCGCTTGGCCGGGAGGCTGAATCCTCCATTGCGCGATGTTCGATCCGGCGCCATGAAAGTCATGCCCCTTCCGTCGTGCTGCTCGCCGTCAACTTAGCCAACTTGTGAGGCTCGCGTGAAGATTGAAGTGTGAAAAGCGTGAGATGTAACTGTGACCTTCGTCGCGTACGGGCCTCTGCTCGCGGTGAGGATCAGCGTTTGCCCTGCTGGGCGCGCCATGCCTCGTAGTGGTCGAGGACCGTCTCCTCGACCGGGCGGTAGACGAGGCCCAGTTCGTTCACGCTGCGGCTGTTGTCCACGCGGAAGCGGATGCCGAGATGCTTGCGGATGTAGTCCTGGGTGAGTCCGAAGGCGGGGCCTAGGACGCGCACCGGCCAGTGGGGGAGCGCGGTGCGCGGGATGCGCAGGCCGCGGGGGTATCGGGTACGGATGATGCGGGACATCTCGTGGAACGACGTCATGGTCTGCGCGGCCAGGATGTAACGGCCCTTCGCGTCGGGCTTCTCCGCCGCCGCGATGTGGGCGTCGGCCACGTCACGGACGTCGACCGTGGTGAAGCTGAAGTCCGGGGCGCCGTAGAAGAAGTAGCCCTTGAACAGCTCCTCCAGGAGGAAGAGGCTGCCGGACTCGGAGGCGGGCGTGAGCGAAGGGCCCAGGATCAGACCGGGGTTGACGGACACCATGCGCCAGCGGCCCTGCGCGGCCTCCGCGTCCCAGGCAGCGCGTTCGGCGACCGTCTTGGCGTAGTGGTACGGGTTGTTCTCCACCGTGCTGCTGGTGTTGAAGTACTCCTCCGACAGGATCTGACCGTCCATGGCCCGTACGTCGGCGTAGTCACCGAAGATGGCGCCGACCGTGGAGGTGAACACCAGCCGCTCCACCGTCGGCGTGCGCTCGATGCCGGCCAGGACGTTGCGGGTGCCGGTCAGGGCCGGGTCGACCATGTCCTTCTGCCCGTCCTTGATCTTCTCCGGCATGAAGAAGGGCGAGGCCACATGGAAGACCACGCGGCAGCCCGCCATGGCCTCGTCGAAGGAGCCCTCCTTGAGGAGGTCCGCCTCGAACAGGGAGAGTCGGCCGGGGAATTCGCCCTGCATGTCCCGTAGCGGGCGCGCCTTCGCCGAGTTCGCGAGACTGCGCACGGTGGCGTGCACGTCGTAACCCCGCTCCAGCAGCCGACGTACCAGATGGCTGCCGACGAAACCGCTGCCACCGGTCACCAGGACTCTGCCCATGCCCTCGCTCCTCCACCCAGGGGGTGACATTGAAGCACCGGCGGATCTTCGGCGGGAGGGTCATCCTTGCCACGTCCGCCCCGTCTGCGGAGTCGGTGTCCGTGCCGTGAGGGCGCCTGACAACAGCGAGACAGGTCGGAACCCACTCAGTCTGATCTGTGCGTGGCGTCCTGAGGTTCCGGGATGAAACTCCGCGGCGGCGCCTGGACCGTGCTGAGCCGCAGCCGGTGACCAGGCACACCGCCTCGCCGACCGGGCGGATGCCATCGCGCGAAGCGACTTCTCGACTGCCGCCATCGACGGCCGCGAAAAAAGACAGGGCGCCCGGGTTCACCGGGCGCCCTGTCTCATGGGGGTCCTGTCACCAACGGGGGAGCCGGAGTTCGTAGTCCGGCTGGAACCGTCGCATGTATCCGGTGTCGTCCCGGCTGCGTACCCCGGAGTCGACGTAGCGGCGGTGCAGCCGTTCCAGGGCGGCGGGGTCGAGTTCCACGCCGAGACCGGGGCCGGTCGGGACCTTGACCTCGCCGTCGCGGAACTCCAGGACACCGGGGCGGATCACGTCGTCGGCGTGGTTCCACGGGTAGTGGGTGTCGCAGGAGTGGTCGAGGTTGGGGATCGCCGCAGCCACATGGGTCATGGCGGCCAGGCTGATGCCCAGGTGCGAGTTGGAGTGCATGGAGAGGGCGAGGCCGAACGCCTCGCAGACCGCGGCCAGTTCACGGGTGCGGCGCAGGCCGCCCCAGTAGTGGTGGTCGGTCAGCAGTACCTGGATGGCGTTCTGCTCGACCGCGGGCCTGAGATGCTCCCAGGCGATCACGCACATGTTCGTGCCCAGCGGCATCGGCGCGTCCTTCGCCACCGCCGCCATGCCCTCGATGCACCTGGTCGGGTCCTCCAAGTACTCCAGGACTCCGTCCAGTCGGCGGGCGACGTACTTCGACGTCTCCACCGTCCACGCCACGTTGGGGTCCAGGCGCAGCGGCTGCCCGGGGAAGGCCTCCGCGAGCGCCTTGATCGCGGCGATCTCCTCGTCGGGCGGGAAGACACCGCCCTTCAGCTTGAACGACCTGAACCCGTACCGTTGCTGCATCAGCCGGGCCTGCTCCACGATGCCGGCCGGGTCCAGGGCCTCGCCCCACTCGTCGCCGACCGCGGCGCGGCCGTCGAGGGCCGGGTGCTCGGCCCACTTGTAGAAGAGGTACGCGGCGAACGGCACCGAGTCCCGGACCGTCCCGCCGAGCAGGTCGCTGACCGGGCGGTCGAGCAGCTTGCCCTGCGCGTCCAGGCACGCCACCTCCACCGCGGAGGTGGTCCAACCACGCTCGTGACTGGAGGGAACCGTCGGCAGCAGAGCGGCGTCGATCGCGGCGCCGACGGCCGTCGTGTCGAAGACGTCCCTGCCCACGACGACCTTGGCGGCCGCCTCAAGACGCTCCAGGCGGGCGACCCCGCCGGGGGACTCGCCGAGCCCCACCGTGCCGTCCTCCAGAACGAGTTGCAGGATGATCCGCAGGGCGAGGGGCTCGTGAACGCCGTTGGAGTTGAGCAGCGGTGGGTCGCGGAAGGCGATCGGGGTGACGATCAGCTCCTTGATCCGAGTCGGGTCGCTCATGCGCCGACCACCTCCAGGCCGTGATCGATGAGTTCGGACAGCCGCGCGATGTGCTCCGGGGCGGGATCGACCAGGGGCGCCCGTACGCCACCCACGTCCAGGCCACGCAGGGCGACTCCGGACTTGACCAACGCCACGGCGTACCCCGGTACCTCGTCGCGGAGTTGGACGAGGGGGCCGTAGAACTCGTCGAGGAGCGTCTCGACCAGCGGGCGGTCGCCCGCGGCGAGCGCCCCGTGGAAGGCGAGGGCGATCTCGGGCGCGAAGGCGAACACGGCGGAGGAGTACAGCGAGACACCGATGCCCTGGTAGGCGGGCGCGGTCATCTCCGCCGTGGGCAGGCCGTTGAAGAACTGGAAGTCCTCCGTGCCGGGCACGGCGCGCACCGCGCGCACGACGCGGTGCATCCGCTCGATGTCGCCGAGCCCGTCCTTGAGGCCGACGACCTTGGGGAGTGCGGCGATCTCGGCGGCCGTCTCCTCGGTGAGGCGGGCGGTGCCGCGCTGGTAGAAGACGACGGGCAGGTCGCTCGCGGACGTGACCTCCTCGACGTAGCGCACCAGGCCCTGCTGCGGGGCCGTCACCAGGTAGGGCGGGAGCAGCAGGATGCCGTCGGCGCCCGCCCGGGCGACACGGGCCGCGTGGTCGCGGGCGACCGGGACGGGGCCGCCCGCCGCGGCCAGGACCGGGACCCGGCCCGAGGTCGTCTCGACCGCGACCCGGGTGGCCCGCTCGATCTCCTCGGGCGTCAGCGCGTGGAACTCACCGGTGCCGCAGGCGACGAACACGCCGCCCGCACCGGCCGCGACACCGTTGTCGATGTGCTGGGCGAGCCGTTCCTCGTCCAGCGAGCCGTCCGCGGCGAACGGCGTCACCGGGAAGAACAGCACTCCTTGGAACTTCATGTCTCCCTCAAACGTGGGGGGTCGGGGTCAGCCCTTCGTGGCACCGGCGGCGATGCCGGTGACCAGGGAGCGCTGGAGAAGCAGGTAGACGATCAGGCTGGGGATCAGGGCGATGACCGCGCCGGCGAGGACCACACCCGAGCCGACCACGGGGTCGGTGCGCAAGGTGGCCAGGGCGACGGTGACCGTGTAGTCGGTGGGGTCCTTGGCGGCGATCAGGGGCAGCAGGTACTGGTCCCAGATCATGATGAACCCGAGGACGCCGGCCACACCGAGAGCGGGCCTGCACAGCGGCAGGATGATCTGCCACAGCATCCGCAGTTCGCCCACGCCGTCCAGGCGGGCCGCCTCCTCGATCTCGACGGGGATGTCCCGCATGAACTCGGTCAGCATCATCACCGAGAAGCCCCAGGCGCCCAGCGGCAGGATGACACCCCAGACCGTGCCCTTGAGGTCCACGTGGACCACCGGTACGTCACCGAGGACCAGGGACAGCGGGATCGCGATGACCTCCTCGGGCAGCATCAGCGTCATCATGAACAGCATCATGATCAGCGCCTGACCGCGGAACCGGTGCCGGGCCAGCGCGTACGCGGCGAGGGTGCACACCACCAGCTGGAGGAGCAGCCCGCCGCCCGCTATGACCAGCGAGTTGCCGAGGTAGTCCCACAGGCCCTGGGCGCCCGCGACCTTGAAGTTCGACAGCGTGGTGTCGTGCGGCAGGAACGACAGCGAGGAGCCGCTGGGGTGGGTGGTGAAGGCGCCCGAGACGATGGTGAGGAACGGCGCCGCGAAGATCGCGAGGGCGATCACGCAGAGCAGGATCCTCAGGCCCCAGGCGAGACCGGGCCTGTCGTTCCAGCCGAGGGCGGTGTCGAAGCGGGCCGGGGTGGTCCGCTGTGCCTTGGTGGTCCGCCCGGCCGGGGTGTCAGGGGCCGCCGGCCGGGCGGAGTCGATGACGGGGGCGCTCATCGCGCTTCTCCCCTCTTGCGGAGGTGATTGACCGTGACGGTGAGCAGCAGCGTCACGCAGAGCAGGACGACCGAGGCCGCCGAGGCGCCTCCGATGTCGTTGCGGGTGAAGCCCAGGGTGTAGGCGCGGGTCATCCAGACGTCGGTCGACCCCGCGGGGCCGCCGCCGGTGAGGACGTAGACCTCGGTGAACACGCGCAGTCCGCGGATCGTGGCGAGCGTGAGCACGATCATGAGCGCCGGACGGATCGCGGGGAGCGTGACGTACCGCAGCCGCTGCCACAGGGAGACCCCGTCCATCGCCGCGGCCTCGTACAGCGAGCGGTCGACGCCCGCAAGTCCGGCGAGGAAGATCACCATGTTGTAGGGGGCCCAGATCCAGATGCCCATCACCATCGTCGAGTACAGCGCGATGTTCGGGTTGTCGAGGAACTGGACGGTCCCGAGGCCGAGGAAGTGCAGGCCGCTGTTGAGCAGGCCGTCGGAGGTCGGGTAGTACATCAGCCGCCACAGCTCGCCGACGACCGCGGTGGCCGTGACGGCGGGCAGGAAGACGGCGGTGCGGAGGAGCTTCAGCGAACGTGCCTGGCCCTCCAGGAGCAGCGCGAGGGCGAGCCCGAGCACGATCGCACCGACCGCCTGGCCCATGCCCAGGATCAGGGTGTGCCCGATCGCGTCCTGGAAGCGGTGGTCGGTCAGGACCCTCGTGTAGTTCTCGAGGCCGATCCATTTGTCGCCGAGGAAGGGCCGCACGTCGAAGAAGCTGAGCCAGATGCCCTTGGCCATCGGCCAGAACTTGAACACCAGGGCGAGCAGCAGACCCGGGGTCAGGAAGAGCCAGGGGACGACGGCCTTCTTGTCGATGGCCCTCTTGGTGAGGCCTCTGCGCGCTGTGGGCGCGGGGACGGAAGCGGTCATTTCAGCAGGTCCTGGTCCTTGAGGTCACCGGCGAGCGTGTCGTTGAGCTCCTTGAGCCGGGAGCGGACGTCACCGCCGCAGTACGTGAAGATCGAGTTCAGTGAGTCGGCGGTGTCCTGCTTGATCGGGGCGAAGTCCGGCGCGTTCGGGAACTGCTCGGAGGCGTCCTCGTAGGCCTTCTGTACGACGCTCCAGCGGACGTCGTTCCTGACCTTCGCCGCGTCCAGCGTGGAGTTGACGGGGATGCGGACGACGGGTTGGTGGCCGTCGACGCTGGTCATGGCGATCTTCTGGCCCTCGGTCGAGATCAGGAACGCGGCCAGCGCCCGTTCCTGGCGGTCCTTGCCGGTCTTGGCGCCGAGGTAGACGTCCTCGCCGTCGGCCAGCGCATCACCGCCGGCCGGGCCCGCGGGGGCGGGGACGACCTCGTACGTGTCCTTGCCGGGCGTGGCGTCGAAGGTGGTGATGTTGTACGGGCCGGTCATGTACATCCCGGCGTTGCCGTCCTGGAAGTTGGTGGCCGTCCCCGTGACGGCGGTGATCGCGCCGGGCTGGACGACACCCTTCTCGCCGCAGAAGAGGTTGTCCTTCATCCAGGTCACGGCGTGCACCGCGGCGGCCGAGTCCATGGCCGGGGTGTACTTGCCGTTGCCGGCCGACTGGATGATCTGGGCTCCGCCCTGCCACAGGAAGCTCGCGCCCCACCAAGCGGCATAACCGTTCTGGGCGCTGGCCGGCGCGACGATGCCGTAGGTGTCGGCCTTGCCGTCGCCGTCCGGGTCCCGGGTGACGAAGGCCTTGGCGACGGAGAGCATCTCCTGCCAGGTCGTCGGCGCCTTCAGCCCGAGCTTCCTCAGCCAGTCCTTGCGGATCATCAGGGTCTGGGCCTGACGGGAGTAGGGGATGCCGTAGTGCTTTCCGTCGACGCCCACCGTGGAGGACCAGGACTTGGGGGTGATCTGGTCGCCGCCCGCGATCGACGCGGGGTCGATGGGCTTGAGCAGACCCTGACTCTGGTAACTGCCCATGAGAGCCGTGTCGTTGATCATGACGTCCGGCAGGTCCTTGGTGGACGCGCGGCTCTGGAGCTGCTGGTCGAAGTTGACGACCGGCTGGTAGTCGATCTTGATGCCGGTCTTCCTGGTGAAGGCGGCGAAGACCCGGTCGTAGGTGGCGGCCGAGTCCGGATTGCTCCGGGTCCAGACCTCCAGCGTGTTCGGATCGCTGCTGCCCGCACTGTCGGACCCGGAACCACAGGCGGCCGTTGCGAACATCAGTCCCCCGACGGTGGCTGCGGCGGCCAGGCGGCGTCGTCGTCGGCGTTCGCCCATGGACACTCTCCGTTCATATCCGTGAACCCGCTTCACGAATCTAAATGATCGGCCAAGCTACGGATTGTTTCTTCCATATGTCAAGACATGGCTGGGAGTCTTCACAGAGGCTGTGCACGAGCTCTCTTCGGGAAGGCTGGGGCGAAGACGGTGACGAGAGGGACCAGGGAGGCGCAGGTGTACGACGACGGCGAGGGCCCGGGTGCGGCGGCCGCGCGGCTCACCGGCCGCACGGCGACGGACGAGCGGCCGTTGTCCGGCGCGCTCGCCGAGGTGGCCCTCGACGACGGCCGCGCGGTGATGGTGAAGCGCGCCCACAGCGCCGAGGAGGCCCGGGCGGAGGCCGCGGGCCTGCGCTGGCTGACCGAGGCCGGCACGGTCCGGGTGCCGACCGGGCACGGCCAGGACGGCCCCTGGCTGGTGACCGACCTGATCGCGAGGGGACGGCCGAGCCGGGAGACGGCACTGGATCTGGGCCGGGCGCTGGCCGGGCTGCACCTCGCCGGGGCGCCCGCCTTCGGCTCGGCGCCGCCCGGCGGTCCCCGGGAGGCGTACATCGGGCGGGCGCCGATGCACAACGTCGAAGGCGCCGAGTGGCCGCAGTGGTACGCCGAGCACCGGGTGCTTCCGTACCTGCGGCGCGCGGTGGACGACGGCACGATCACACTCTCGGAGGCCGAGGTGATCGAGCGGCTCTGCGCCCGGCTGCCCGACCTCGCGGGCCCAGCCGAGCCTCCGGCTCGGCTGCACGGCGACCTGTGGAACGGCAACGTGCTGTGGGGCGCCGACGGCCACGCCTGGCTCATCGACCCGGCCGCGCACGGCGGCCACCGAGAGACCGACCTCGCGATGCTCCACCTCTTCGGCTGCCCGCACCTGGACGAGGTGCTGCGCGGCTACGAGAGCGCGGCGCCGCTCGCCGACGGCTGGTCCGACCGCATCGGGCTGCACCAGCTGTTCCCGCTGCTGGTGCACGCTGTGCTGTTCGGGCGGGGGTACGCGGAACAGGCGCTCAGCACGGCGAAGGCGGCCCTGGAACGGTGAGTCCACCGGTCCGGGCCGCCTGCCGGGTGACGTCGACGACGAGGAGAGCGAAGGAACTGGAGCTCTTGGAAAGCCGGTTTTGCAGACCGGTAGAAGGAAGCTCCTTCATGGCCTCGTGCGTGACGTCGAGGGCGAGGAAAGCGGAAGGACTGGAGATCCAAGCCCCATGGGGGCTCATCGAATGGAGAAGGAAGCCCTTCCATGGCCTCGCCACGCGCAACCGTAACAGTCACTCGGGGATCAAGTCGCGCAGGTTTTCCGGGGTGATGACGACCGAGTCCGGGTGCAGCCCCTCGGGCCGCTCCAGGCCGATGTAGGTCACGGGGCCGTCCGGCACCGACCCGGCGTCCCAAGTCGCCACGTCGGTACCGCCGTTCGCCATCAGCGAGGTCAGATACCCGACCGTGAGCTGTTCGCGCTCGACGATGCCGCGCACCAGCGTCGCGACCGATACCTGGTTGTCCTCCACGCGGTTGTACGCCGGCTGCCCCTTCAGGTACAGGTGCAGCCACTTGGCGTGCCAACTCCCGTCCTGCGCACGCCGGAACGCCAGCGGCAGCGCCACCCGGCCGGGACCGCGCAGCTCCGACTTCATCCGCACGGTACGCGCCTCGAAGGGGCGGCCCCGCTGCTCGCCCTCGCGCAGCATGAACCCGAAGAACGACTCCTCGGCCTCCTCGAACTTCTCCCCGGAGTAGATGTTCACCTGCGGCACGATGTACGTACCCCGCACCGCCCCGAGCCGCAGGTTGATGAACTCCGAGGCACCGTCCGGGGCGTTGGTGATGTCACCCGAGTGCTCGCCCTCCACCTCGCGGAGATTGGTGTACGACAGCCAGGACACCGTCTCGTAGTCCGCGTCCAGCAGCAGCGCCGACAGGTCGTAGTCGGTGACCCGCTGCGTCTGCTTCCAGTACACGAAGAACCGCAGCAGCTCCCCGTCGACCGGCGAGACCGAGCCGCGGGGCAGCACCCCGAGTCCGGCCGAGGTCGCCCGCCCGCTGAGCGGAAGCGCCACGTCGAGGACGTCGGGGTCGACCAACAGCCGCTCCGGGGACGGGAGTCGACGGCCGATCTCCGCGTCCAGAGCGGCGATCAGACGTTCCCGTTCCGCCTCCGGCACGACCCCACGTGTGTCGTCGGCGACGTGCGCGCGGCCGAGACGGTTGACGAACACCCGCTTCCGGCCCGACTCAGCGGCCCGGTTGTGCAGGTACTCACGCACCGACAGGACGACCCGTCCGGAGACCTCGGGAGTGACCTCCTCGACGACGGCCACCACGGCGTCCCGCTCCTGCTGCGTGCGCGCGGTGCGCAGCAGCCGGTCCAGCGCACGGAACAGCCTGCCGGGCGCGGACCTGAGCAGCTCCGCCGCTCCGGTGACGTCGTCCGCGCCGAGCAGCGCCTCCACTCGGGCGTCGAAGGTGTACGCCTTCTGCTCGCCCCGGGCGACGGCGAACACCTCGGCGGCGCGCGGCCACTGGGGGTACTCGTGCGGGTGCAGACGCTCGCCGAGCCGCTTGAACGCCTCGCGGTGTGCGAGGACGTCGGCGAGTTTGGCGGGAGTCCGGGCGACGACCTCGTCCAGCCCCGCGAGCAGGGCGCGGCGGACCGGGCGGGACAGCTTGCGGAACCGGGTCGGTTCCTGAAGGCTCACATCCCCGCCCGACAACGCGCAGGCCAGCCGCAGCACATCGGTCACGGTGTCCAGCAGCAGGCCCGAACCCGCCTTCATCCGGGCCTCGTTGACGACGGCACGGTTCTCCCGCACCGGGATCGTCTCGGGCTGGGGACCGTCCGCGCAGTGCCCGGCGAGCACCTTGAGATCGGCCAGATGCTCGTCCCCGAGCGGCGTGGTGCTGCCGGCCAGCGCCAGGTACAGGGCGCTGACCTCGTCTTCCAGGGATGCGCCCAGGTGCAGGACGGTGAGCCGGTCGCCGACCGCTGCCGTCAGCTCGTCGTGCGCCGCGAGCATCTCGTCGTACGTGTGCCGGTAGGTGCCGTACGACGGCAGGGTGAGCAGGTTGACCACGCCGTTGCGCAGCTGGGCGAGGACGCCGGAGCGGGCCTTGCCGTCCTCCAGGGCCTCGCGGACGCAGCGCATCCAGAACTCGAAGGTGTCCGGGACGTTGGCCGGGAAGTCCTTGAAGTAGACGTTGTGCCGCACATGGTCGCCGGCCATCTCGCGGACGGTGGCGAGCGTGCGCACGGCGGTGTCGACGACCGTGCTCCCGGACAGCCCCGACAACGTCCTCAGCGCGTCCGCCGACAGCTTGAAGCCGACGGACATCAGCGCGGCGTCGAACTGCCGCGCGGCGACGTCACCCTCACCGGCGGGGCCCGCGGGAGCGGGCAGCCGGAGGGCATGCCGAATGACCAGGGAATCGAGACGGTGGACCATGCCGGAATGGTCGCAGAGGTGTTCGATCCGGCGCACCGGAGTTTTCGGGCCCCGGGCCAGTGCGGGCCGCGGCCCAGTGCGGGCCCCGGGCCGGTCAGGCCTCCGGGGTCAGGACTCCCCGTCCTGCTTCTTCTCCTTGATGCGCGCCGCCTCCTTGCGGACCTCCGCCTGGGTGGCGCGCTCCTTCTCCAGCCACTCGGGACTCTCGTCCCGCAGCGCCTCGATCTGCTCGGTGGTGAGCGGCTCGGTGACCCCGCCGCGCGCGAGACCGGCGATGGAGACGCCCAGCCGGGCCGCGACGACCGGACGGGGGTGCGGGCCGTTGCGTCGCAGGTCCTGCAACCACTGGGGCGGGTTCGCCTGGAGCTCGTTCAGCTCGGCGCGCGTGACGACACCCTCCTGGAACTCTGCGGGGGTGGCGGGGAGGTACACACCCAGCTTCTTCGCCGCGGTCGCGGGCTTCATCGTCTGGGTGTTCTGGTGCGACGTCATGGAGTCCAGACTATCGGCCGCGCACGAGACCTCCGACCACAGTGGGTAACCTTGCCGCGTGACAGACTCGCCAGAACCCCCTTCCTTCCGGCTCGCGTACGTCCCCGGGGTGACGCCCGCCAAGTGGGTGCGGATCTGGAACGAGCGCCTCCCCGACATCCGCCTGGAGCTCGTCCAGGTGGCTCCCGCGGAGGCCTCCGACGTGTTGCGCGACGGCGGAGCGGACGCCGGTCTCGTTCGGCTGCCGGTCGACCGTACGGTGTTCAGCGCGATCCCCCTCTACACCGAGACCTCGGTCGTCGTGGTCCCCAAGGACCACGTGGTGACCGCGGTGGAGGAAGTGACCGTGGAGGACCTGGCGGACGAGGTCGTCCTCCACCCCCTCGACGACGTCATCGGCTGGGACCGGCCGCCCGGTGAACCGGCCTTCGAACGCCCGGCCACCACGGCGGACGCGATCGAGCTCGTGGCGGCGAACATCGGCGTGCTCGTCGTCCCCCAGTCCCTGGCCCGGCTCCACCACCGCCGCGACCTCACCTACCGCCCGCTCACCGACGCCCCGCAGTCCGAGATCGCCCTGGCCTGGCGAGAGGACGCGACGACGGACATGGTCGAGGACTTCATCGGCATCGTCCGGGGGCGGACGGTCAACAGCTCGCGGGGCCGCACCCAGCCCGAGCCGGAGCGCGGCCAACGGCCCGAGAAGGGTGGCGGACGCAAGCCGGCGGGCGCGGGGAAGGGCACCGCGCGGGGATCTTCCGGCGCGGGCAAGGGGTCCCGTGGAGGCTCCGGCCGGTCCGGTGGGTCCGGTGGGTCCGGTGGCTCCAAGGGCGCGGGGGCTCGACGGGGCAAGCCCAGGCGCAGGGGGTAGCGTCCGGAGCCCGGCGCCCCGTAGGCAGCCCTCACGGCAGCGGCATGCGCGGGGCACCCCGTCAGCCGCTGGAGCCGTCGGTGTCGCCGGAGCCGTCGGCGAACACGCCATCGGTTCCGAAAGCGATCCTCGCGAACCGTTCCCCCATCCGTCGATGCGTCGCCGCGTCCGGATGCAGGTCGTCCGGCAGCGGCAGCTCCGCCGAGTCGTCCTCGCCGTACAGCTCACGCCCGTCGAGGTAGTGCAGGTGCGGATCCTCGGCGGCCCGCTGCTTCACGATCCTGGCCAGTTCCTCCCGGATCACCTGAAGGGTCAGCTTCCCGCTCGCGCGTTCCGCCGGGTCGCCCAGTGTCCTGAACCGCAGGCGGCCCTCTCCGAGCTCGCCGACGTCCGGGAAGCAGGGACCCGGAGTGTCCTCGTGCATCGGGCACAGGATGGGCGAGACGACCAGCAGGGGCGTGTCCGGACGGCCCTCGCGGATCGTGTCGAGGAATCCGTGGACGGCCGGACCGAAGGCGCGCAGCCGCATCAGGTCATGGTTGACGATGTTGATGCCGATCTTGACGCTGATGAGGTCGGCGGGGGAGTCCCGCAGGGCCCGGGCGGTGAACGGGTCGAGGAGCGCGCTCCCGGCGAGGCCCAGGTTGATCAGCTCCACTCCGCCCAGTGTCGCGGCGACCGCGGGCCAGATGCCCGTCGGGCTCGCCGCGTCGGAGCCGTGACTGATGGAGCTGCCGTGGTGCAGCCAGACCCGGCGGTCACCGCGGGGCGCGGGCTCGACGGGCGCGTCGGTGCGCAGGGCGATCAGCTCGGTGGTCTCGTTGTGCGGCAGCCAGATCTCGACGTCCTTGATCTCGCCGGACAGCCCGTCGAAACGGACGGTCCCGGGCGGTCCGGGCCGGGCCTCGGACGTCCCCGCGGTCATGTCGACGGTGATGACGTTGCCGTCGCGCACACTGCCCTGCCCGGCCGGCCGGCCGTCGACGACCAGGTCGTACACCCCGTCGGGCCGGGGCGGCGCGCCGACATAGGCCCGCTTGGTCGGCAGGGTGTCCAGCTCCACCGCGGTGGCCCGGGTGCGGAAGGCCAGCCGTACGCCGGAGGGCTGGGACTCGGCCATGGCGAGCTGGTCGTCGGTGTTCTGGGCGCGGGCCCGGGCCGGCAGCCGGTGCGGCAGCACCCCGCGCTCGGTGTGTTCCACGTCGAGGGCGCCGCGCAGCAGGTCGGCGGTGACGGGGGTGGTGATCCAGTCGTGCATGTTCCTCAGCCTGTCGGTCGGTCAGGGGCGGGCCAGTTGCGCAGGAGGGTGTCGAGGGCGTCCAGGATCCGCGTCCAGGACTCCTCGGAGTCGGGAGAGCTGTGGCTGAACCCGCCTGCCCCCTCCAGGCTCGCGTAGCCGTGGAAGGTGCTGCCCAGCAGTCGTACGGCGTGGGTCTGATCGGGTTCCGGCAGGTCGTAGCCGCGCAGGATGGCGCGCATCATCTGCGCCTGCCGTACGCCCGCGCTGGCGGCCGCGGTCTCGGGGTCGAGCCTCAGCCGGGCGGCCGCGGCACGTCCCGGGTGGGCACGGGCGTAGTCGCGGTAGACGTTGGCGAAGGCGGTCAGGGCGTCCTTGCCGGCCCGTCCGGCCACCGCGTCGGCGGAGAGGTCCGCGAGCTCCTCCAGGGCGAACAGGGCGATCCGGGTCTTGAGGTCCTGGGAGTTCTTCACGTGCGAGTACAGGCTCGCGACCTTGACGTCGAACCGCCGGGCGAGCTCCGAGACGGTCACCCGCTCGAAGCCCACCTCGTCGGCCAGCTCCGCGCCCGCCCGGACCAGTCGCTCCGTGCTCAGCCCTACTCGCGCCATAGCCGTCCTCTCGTTTGCCAGAATCGATTATGCATTTGCCTAAAGCATTTAGGCAAACTAGCGTGGCCTTATGGAACCGTTGACCGAGCGAGAGATCCGTGCCGCCTTCGTGAACTGCACCAAGGGCGAGGCGAAGCGGCTGAACATGCCGCGTGACCTGGCGGAGCAGCCGTGGGAGGACCTGGACTACCTCGGCTGGCGTGATCCGCAGGCCCCCGACCGCGCCTACCTGGTGGCCGTCCTTGACGGCCGCCCCACCGCCCTCGCGCTGCGCCGCTCGACCGCCGGTTCCTGGCAGGCTCGGCGCAGCATGTGCTCGATGTGCCTGACCACCCACTCGGGCGGGGTTTCCCTGATGGTCGCCCCGAGAGCGGGCAAGGCGGGGCAGCAGGGCAACTCGGTCGGGGCGTACATCTGCGACGACCTGGCCTGCTCGCTGTATGTGCGCGGGAAGAGGGACGCGGGCGCCGGCGCCCGGCTGCACGAGACGCTCACCCTGGACGAGAAGATCCGGCGGACGGTGACGAACCTCGCCGCCTTCGTCGCCAAGGTGACGGGCGCGTAAGTCGCCCGCGTCCTCGGGGAGTTCAGGAGAGGCTCGGGGAGTTCAGGAGACGTACGTCGCCCGCTGCGCCGTGTTCGCCACCCTGCGGACCGCCGACCGCACTCGGGCGACGAGCGCACTCGGGCGACGAGCGCGTTCCTGGTGGCGAAGGACGCCCCCGCCCGTCAACTCCGGGCCGTGCGCCCGACCGACTCCACCAGGGGCAGCAGCCGGTGCGCGACCCGCTCCCGAAGCGCCACCTCGGTGCGTGTGCGCACCACTCCCGGCAGGCTGATCACCTTCTGGATCACGTCCTCCAGATGCGCGTTGTCCCGCGCCACGACCCGCGTCAGCAGATCCCCGCCACCCGCGATCGAGAACGCCTCGACGATCTCCGGTACGGCGGCCAGCGCGTCCCCCACGTCGTCGAGCCGCCCCTGGGTCACCTCGATGTGCACGAACGCCAGCACCGGATGACCGAGCGCGGCGGGCGACAGCGAGGGCCCGGTTCCGGTGATCACGCCGTCCCGCTCCAGCCGGTCGAGGCGCGCCTGCAGGGTGCCCCGCGCGACCCCGAGGATCCGCGCGTACTCCCGCACGCTCGTCCGCGGCCGCTCCAGCAGCAGCCGCAGGATGCGGGTGTCGAGCTCGTCCACGGCCATGGCGTACGACCTCCTCGTGCCTGGTCCTTTGGCCCGCCGATGGACGCCCCGGGACCGCTTTCCCTGTACCAATGGACCAGCATATGCGGCCCCGCTTGAGCCGACAGCGGCAAGGATGCTGCAATGTGCCCGTCGATGGCGCTGCGGACCCCGCGGCGCCTTTTCCATGCCGGTGTATCCGGTGTCCGAGGGATTCAGGGGGCGGTACGTGCTGAAGAGGGTGTTCATGGCGGCGGACCCGGGCCGGGTCCGGTTGCGCTTCGCCGCGCGGGCGGTGCTCGGCATCGGCCTCGCCGTCGTGGTGTGCGGCCTCGCGGGCCACTCGCTCGCCGGTGCCGTCACCGGTGGCCTCGCCGCGCTGCTCGCCCTGTTCACCGTCACGGACGCCACCGTCCGGGGGCAGGCGCTCACCACGGCCCTGCTGCCCGTCGTCGGCCTTCCCGTCCTCACGGCCGCGGCCGAGCTGCACGACCACCCGGTCGCCCGCGACCTCACCTTCCTCGCCGTGGTGGGCGCGGGTGTGTACGCCCGGCGCTGGGGCCCGCGCGGACACAGCCTCGGCGTCTTCGCGTTCATGACCTTCTTCGTGGCGCAGTTCCTGCACGCGACCACCGACCGGCTGCCCGAGCTCCACGCCGCCGTGCTGCTGTCCGTGGTCACGGCGGCCGCGGTCCGCTTCGGCCTGTGGTGCTACGAGCGCCGACTGCCCCCGGCCTCCGTGCCGGCCCCGCCCGCCGGCACCGGCCTCGCCCGCGCCACCACCCGCCAGGCGGTCCAGGCCATGGCGGGTGCCGGCTTCGCCCTCGTCGTCGGCCAGCTCGTCTCCGGGCAGCGCTGGTACTGGGCCGTCGGCGCCACCTGGTGGATCTTCGTGAACACCGCTTCCCGTGGCGAGACCCTGGTGCGCGGCTTCCGCCGCGTCCTCGGCACGGTGATCGGCATCGGCCTCGGCCTGCTCGTCGCCGTACCGCTGGAGGGGGCACCGGGGCCCACGGCCGTCCTGGTCGCCGTCTGCGTCTTCGGCATCTTCTACACCGCCGCCGTCTCGTACACGTGGATGATGCTCTGGGTCACCCTGCTCGCCGAGCTCCTCTACGGCCTTCTCGGCGTCCTGAACCCCGGCCTGCTGGCGCTGCGGCTCGCGGAGACCGGCGTGGGCGCGGTCGGGGCCGTCCTGGCGGTGCTGTTCGTCCTGCCGATCACCACCCACAGCGTCACCGACGCCTGGATCCGGCGCGCCCTGCGCTGCGTCCACGCCTGCACCGCCGAGGCCGCGGCCCGCCTCGCGGGGGTGCCGGGTGCCGACCCGGGCGGCCGGGTGACCGAACTGGAACAACTGCTCGGCAGGGTCCGTCTCTCGGTGGCCCCGCTGGTCCACCCCCTCAACCCCGTGCCGGCCCGCAAGAGGCGTGCCCGCCACGTTCTCGCCCTCCTCGACGGCTGCGCTCGGGAGATCCGGGGCCTGGTCGCCGTCGCCGCCGACCCCGAGGCCTCGCACGACGCCCGCCTGACCATCGCGTGCCGACGGGTGGAGGCCGCTGTGGAGGCCCTCACGGACGGCAGGGACTTCCCGGTGGCGGACCGCCCCCTCGCCGAGGAACCCGCACTGGCCCATATGCACGGACTGGAACGAGCGCTCGCGGAGCTGGCGGCACCCCTGCGGTCCCCGTCCGGTTCGCCGCTGGTCGGAGCCTGACGCACCCCGCCATATCCGTGACGGCCCCGTGAATTTCCCCGGAGTTGGTCTAGACCGGTAGTGATCGACTGCTACCGTCGCCCCGGACGGCACGGACCGAGAGGGGACGACTGTGGCAGACGGCGGGCGGCGACGGGCCTACATCGGGTCGTTCACGGCGGCGGGAGGCCCCGGCATCGTGACGGCGACGGTGGCCCCGGACACGGGTGCGCTGAAGGTACTGGGCGGACTGAACGGCGTACCCGATCCGTCGTATCTCGCCCTGTCGACCGACAGGGGCGTGCTCTACGCGGTCAGTGAGACGGCCGAGGGCGCGGTGGCCGCGTACCGGGTGACCGGCGACCGCCCCGAGCCGGCCGGCCCCCCGGTGGCGGTGGACGGGAACGGGCCCACGCACCTCGCCGTGCACGCCGGACACGTCCTGACCGCCAACTACGGCTCCGGCAGCGTCACCACCGTGCCGCTGCGCGCCGACGGCTCCCTCGCGAGCGCCCCCTCCGGAGTGCTCCGGCACACCGGCTCGGGCCCGCACGCGCCCCGCCAGCTGGGCCCGCACGCCCACCAGGTGCAGCCCGACCCGAGCGGACGGTGGATCGTCAGCGTCGACCTCGGCACGGACTCCGTACGGGTGTGCACCCTGAGGGACGGGGTGCTCGACGTGCACCGCGAGATCGCCCTGCGCCCCGGCTCGGGGCCGCGCCACCTGGCCTTCCACCCCGACGGCACCCGCGCCTATGTCCTCAACGAGCTCACCCCGACCCTCACCGTCTGCCGCTGGGACGCCGAGGAAGGCTCCCTGAAGCCCCTGAACGAGACCCAGGTGCTCGCGGGCGCCCCGGCGGGCGATGCGTACCCGTCAGGAGTCGTCACGTCCCCCGACGGCCGCTTCGTGTGGACCGCCACCCGCGGCGAGGACGTCCTGTCCACGTTCGCCGTCGAGGGCGACGACCTGCGGCTGGTCGGCACGGTCGTCTGCGGCGGCCACTGGCCCCGGGACCTCGCCGAGTCCGGCGGATTCCTGTACGTGGCGAACGAGCGCTCCGGCGAGGTGACCTGGTTCGCCGTGGACCCGGCGACCGGCCTGCCCAGGTACGAGGGCACGATCGAGGTACCGGCCGCCTCCTGCGTGATCTTCGGCTGACCCGGGACGCGCACGCCGAAGGGCCCGCTCCGACGGATGGAGCGGGCCCTTTCGGTGGCGCGGTCGCCGCGCCTGCGCTCAGCGCACCGGGGCGCCCTGCGCCTGCTGCGGGGCGATGCCCAGCGCGGTCGTGTACTTGGCGAGCACGAGCTTGCCGATCGCCGGGTAGGGACCGAGCGGATCGGCGGCGGAGCAGCCGGCCTCCCTGGCGGCGTCCTCGATCACGGCGGGGTCGATCTCCGGCCCTATCAGGTACGGCGCGAGCGCCAGCTGCTGCGAGCCGGAGGACCGCAGCTGTTCGGCGATGGACGCGATCGAGCCGTCCTGGTCGAGCGCCGCCGCCATCACCGGCACGGCCAGCCGCGCGGCGAGCAGCATGCCGGTGATCCCGGCCGCCTGCACGGCCTCCTCGCCGCCCACCGCGCCGAGGATGATGCCGTCCGCGGCGGTCGTCACCGCGAACAGGCGCGCGCGGTCGGCGCGGGCCAGCCCGGCCTCCGACAGGCGTACGTGCAGCGCCTCGGCGAGCAGCGGGTGCGGGCCCAGCACATCGGTGAGGTCGGCCGCGATCCGGCTGTCCATCACGGCCTGGCGGATCCGCCGCAGCAGCGAGCTGTCAGGACCGGCGAGCAGCGGCACGACGACGGCGACGGGCCCCTCGGGCTCCTTGACGTCCACCCCGGCGGCCTTGGCCTGCTCGTAACGCGCGGTGCGCTCGCCGGCGGTGTGGGCCAGCACGGCCTGGAGCGTGGGGAACTCCGAGTCGTCTCCGTCCAGGTAACCGATCCGCGCGTCCAGGCCGGGCAGCTCGGAGCGGGCGATGCTCACGACCTCCTCGGCGAGGCTGCGCGTGGCCGCGCCGGGCGTGCCCGGCACCGCGAGGACGAGCGCGGGCGCGCCCTCGGGAGCCGCCAGCGGCTCGGGTCGGCGGTGCCGCCCGGGCTGGCGAGGTCGCGGCATTCGTACTGGCAGGCCGGACGCGGGTCCAGTGGGGGAGCTCATGGCGACGCATGTTACTGGCTTCCTGGGCTTCCCTGTTCGGGGAGGGTGCAGGTGAGCGGTATCCGTCCGGTTTTGTCTGATGAGTTACGTCCGCTTCAGCCCCTCTTTGGGGTCACCACGTACAACATCGCCTCGTCGTGGGGCAGGTCGAGCGCATTGTGCGCCAGTTCTGTGGCGATCTGCACGGATCCGTCCAACGGTCCGCCCGCCGCCGGGACCCGCCGCGCGTGCGGCAGCCGTCGCTCCAGCTCCTCCTCCAGTGGTACGAGCAGGGCGGCACCCATCCTGAACAAGCCACCGGTGAGGCTGACATGCGCCTGGCCCTCCGCCGGACAGACCGCGGCCGCGGAATCGGCCATGTGCCGGGCCGCCTCGCGCAGGATCCCCCTGGCCACCGGGTCGCTCTCGGCGCAGTCGGCCACCCGGGGCGCGAACGAGGCGAGCACGGCGGGCCGGTCCGCACGCGGGTAGAGCCGGCCGGGCAGCTCCCGCACCGGTCCGAACGACTCCTCGGCCCGGGCCAGCAGCGCCGCCGACCCCCCGGGCCTCCCGTCGTGGGCACGCAGGGCGGCCTCCAGCCCGGCCCGCCCGATCCACGCGCCGCCCCCGCAGTCGCCCAGCAGATGTCCCCAGCCGTCCGCCCGGCGCCAGGACGTGAGGTCGGTGCCGATCGCGACGAGACCGGTACCGGCGGCCACGACCGCACCCGGGCGCGGTCCGAGTGCGCCGGTGTAGGCGGTCACCGCGTCCGCGACGAGCGCGACGGTCCGTACCCCGAACTCCCGCTCCAGCGCGGTGGGAAGCTCGGCCCGCAGGGCATCGCCCAGGGTCGCCATGCCGGCCGCCCCGACGACGGCGGTGCCGAGCCTGCTCACTCCCGCTTCCGGCTCCAGGGCCCGGACCAGGGGCACCAGTTGCTCCATCAGATGCCCCGGGTCGATACCGCGCGGCCCCGTCCGGACCGGTACCCGCGACGTTCGCGGGGCCGTGGTCCCCCGGCCGGGGACGCCGATGACGACCCGCAGGCCGGAGCCGCCGGAGTCGACGGCGAGGAACCCGTCCCCCGCACCGGTGCCGTTGAGTGACAAGCTCCCCGCCTTCCCGATGACCGGCCGCGCGCTCTGACCGACCGGCTCGAAGGTCTCGACGGGGAGGAAGAGTAACGCCCGTGGGGCCGCCCGCGCGGGGAGGCTTGCCTGGGCATGCGGGGTGTCAGTGTGTGCCAGTAGAGTGACGCGCCGTGGCACCACGACCCTTGCATGAACTTGTCGAAGCAGGCTGGGCGAAGGCTCTTGAACCTGTGGCCGAACGCATCGCGGCCATGGGGGACTTCCTCCGGGCCGAGATAGCGGCCGGCCGGACCTATCTGCCGGCCGGGGCGAACGTCCTGAGGGCCTTTCAGCAGCCCTTCGACGGCGTCCGCGTCCTGATCGTCGGCCAGGACCCCTATCCCACGCCGGGAATGGCGATCGGGCTGAGCTTCGCGGTGGCGCCCGAGGTGCGTTCGTTGCCGGGCAGCCTGGAGAACATCTTCCGGGAGATGCACTCCGATCTCGGGCTGCCCAGGCCGTCCAACGGCGACCTCACGCCGTGGACCGAACAGGGCGTGCTGCTGCTCAACAGGGCGCTGACGACGGCCCCGCGCAAGCCCGGCGCGCACCGCGGACAGGGCTGGGAGGAAGTCACCGAGCAGGCCATCCGGGCGTTGGCGGGGCGCGGGAAGCCGCTGGTGTCGATCCTGTGGGGGCGTGACGCGCGCAACCTCCGCCCCCTTCTCGGCGACCTCCCGGCGATCGAGTCGGCCCATCCGTCACCGATGTCGGCGGACCGCGGCTTCTTCGGTTCGCGCCCGTTCAGCCGCGCCAATGACCTGCTGGTCGGCCAGGGCGGACAGCCGGTGAACTGGCAACTGCCGTAGAGCGCCGCGGTCGTCCCGCCGTGCCCCCGAGGATCAGGTCAGGACGAGCTCCAGAACCGTGACGGACAGCGGCGGCAGCGTGCTGGTGAACGCCGCCGCGGCCCCGGTCACCGTGCTCGTCCTGGGCACCAGCGCGGCGGGATCGGTCAGCGTGTTCGTGGCGGTGCGCGAGGGACCGGTCAGCACGGTGGCGGTGGCGTTCTTCCTGACTCCCTTGACCAGGCCCTTCAGTTCGACCGGCACCTCCACCTTCTGCGTCCCGGAGTTGACGACCGCGACGTAGAGACGGTTCCCGGCACGGGTGGCCACGGTCGCGAGGCCGGGGAGCGCACGCGCGGTGGCCGGCAGCACCGTGTCGCCCAGCCTGCTCGTCAGCATCTGCTGCGCCCAGTAACTGGGGGAGACGTAGCTGTTCAGGTTGTCGTAGGCGATCAGGTTGGTCGCCCAGACGTTGTTCTTGACGTGGGAGAAGAGCGGTGCGTAGCACTCCATCAGGACCTGGTCCGAGTTGCGGATCAGACCGGCCAGCCAGGCGGCGTCGCCCAGTGCGGCGTTCAGGTCGGGTGTGGGACGGCCCTCCTGTGCGGCCCACTCACCGACGAAGACCTTCGTCGAACCGCGGTCCCGGTTGTCGTACTTGTGCGTGGCGGCCTGCGCGGCGGACGGCGCGAGGTAGTAGTGCTCGTCGATCAGGTCCGGCGTGCGGCTCGTGACCGTCGTCGAGGCGATCAGCTTCAGGTGCGGGTACTTCGCCTTGATCGCGTCGTGGAAGGCCGCGAACCGCTCGTCGTAGGAGCCGGAGGAGTCGAACCAGTCCTCGTTGCCGATCTCGACGAACTCCAGCGGGAACGGCTTCGGGTGGCCGTCGGCCGCACGCCGGGCGCCCCACGGGCTGGTGACCGGGCCCGTGACGTACTCGATCTCGTCGAGGGCGTCCTGGATGTACGGCTTCAGCGCGTCGCCGGTGACGTGTTCGCCCCTCAGCGCGTATCCGGCGAAGACGGCGAGGACCGGCTGGGCGCGCAGGTCCTCGACCCACTCCAGGTATTCGAGGAGTCCGAGCCCGTCCGTGGACCAGTAGCCCCACGCGTCGTCCATGTGACCGGGGCGCTCCCAGACCGGACCGATGGTGTTCTTCCAGTTGAAGCGGGTCGCGATGGTGTTGCCCTCCAGGAAGTTGCCGCCGGGGAAGCGCAGGAACTTCGGTTTCAGGGCGACCAGTTTCTCCATCAGGTCGACGCGCAGACCGTTGGGCCGGTGGTTGTAGGTGGGCGGGAACAGGGACACGTGCTGGAGCCACAGCGTCTCGCCCGCGGCGGCCGGGTCGGCGGTGGTGACGGTCAGTCTCGCGTCACCGGTGACGGGGGCGCCCGCACCGGTGCGCAGGGTCAGTTCGAAGGGGCGGTCGGGGAAGGCGGTGCCGATGCGGGGCAGGTGGGCGGAGGCGTACACCGTCGTGCCGTCCGCCGACTCGACGGTCACCGTGAGCGGGCCGATCCGGCGCGACGCCTTGGCGAACAGCCGGGCGGTGTAGGTGGTGCGGGGCCGCACGGGTATGCCCCAGAAGCCGTCATTGGCCACCCCGGCCCGGTTCCCGGCACCGGTGCCGCTCGGCAGCACGACCTTGAGGGAGCGCTTGAGGACGTCGTTGAGGGGGGTGGCGGTGTCGAGCGCGAGGGTCGTCCCGCCGACGGCTGACCAGTGCACGGGTGCGGTGTCGTCGGCCATCATCGAGCGGTTCTGCACCAGCTCGGCGTAGATGCCGCCCTCGCCGGAGTGGTTGATGTCCTCGAACATCAGGCCGGGAAGGATGGGGGAGACGGCGTGTGCGGGGTGGGCGACGTCCACGCTCAGCAGCGGTGTCGTGGTCTCCACCGGCACTCCGGCCAGTGTCGCGACCTGGTCGGAGGTCAGGGCGGTGGGGAACAGCTGTACGTCGTCGATCAGGCCGTGCCACTGGTCGACCTGCCCGCCGCCGTAGAGCGCCCTGCCGACGGCGGTGGCGCCGGTGCCGGCCCAGCCCGCGGTGTAGGCGGTCTCCCCTTCCAGCACACCGTTGACGTAGAGGCGGGTGACACCGGCCGAGGGGTCGCTGACGCCGACCAGATGGGTCCAGGTGCCGACGGTGGGGGCCGAGGCGGCGGCCGCCACGGCGGCGTTCTGGGTGGCGTCCGAGTCGAGGCGGGCGAAGGCGAAGGTGCCGGTGTCGTCGCGTAGCCCCAGGTAGAAGGCGCTGACGACCTTGCCGTCGATGCTCACGGCGGTCTGATAGCCGCCCAGTTGAGCGAGGTTGACCCAGGCGGCCACCGAGAACGCCTGCGAAGTGTCGACGACGGGCCCGGACGCGGTGGCGTTGCCGCCGCCGGTGAGGCTGAGGCTGTGGGCGCCGACCTTGCCGGTGTCCCAGGCGGCCGCCCCCTGGAGCGTGGCGGTGCGGCCGTTGCCGGACGAGTCGGCGGCGGAGGTTCCGGAGCCCTCGTCGAAGGTCCAGTGCGCGGCCGCCGCGGGGAGGGCCACGGCAGCGGCGTCCGCGGTCGTGCCGGAGCCCTCGGCGGCCGAGGCGGGAGCGGCGGGAGTGGCGGCGAAGGTACCCGCCAGGGACGCGGCACCGAGGGCGGTCAGGACGGTCCTGCGGGACGGTCCGGGTTGTGAGGGCATGCGGAAGTTCCTTTGCTCATCGGACGAATCGACGATCGACGGGACGCCGCGGGCGCCGCGGGCGCCGCGGGCGGCCGGGAGGGTGCTTCGCGCAGCGGGGGAGCAAGCCCGTGGCGAGGAGGGGGCGCGGGCCCGTCGGCGGGGAGGGCCGACGGGCCCGCGGTGAGCGCGTCTGGCCGGTCAGGGCGCGATGTCCCACTGCTGGCAGGTGTTGTCGAGCTGCTGCCACTGGCGGACCACCGTGCCGTTGGCCGTTCCGCAGTTCGTCACGTCCAGCGTCATGCCGGTGTTGACGTTGCTGATGGTGTAGTGGCTGCCGACCCTGGTGACGTCCCACTGCTGGCAGGTGTTGCCGAGCGAGGCCCACAACTGGACGGCCGTGCCGTTGCTCTGCGCACAGTTCTTGTCGTCCAGGACCGTGCCGCTGTTGACGTTGGTGATGGTGTAGTGGCCGTTGCCCGCGCCGGCGAACTTCCACTGCTGGCAGGTGTTGCCGAGCGAGGACCAGAGGTCTACCGAAGTCCCGTTGCCGGTGCCGCAGTTCACCGCGTCCAGGACCTTGCCGGAGTTGGTGTTGGTCAGCCGGTAGGCGGTGCCGGCGACCGGGAAGGTGGCTGCCGGGGTGGTGTAGCCGACGGAGGTGATGTTGGCCTGTACGGCATTGTCGGCGGCGTCGGTCGGGTAGCCGGAGGTCATGACGCCCTCGAAGAAGGAGCCGTCGGACCCGTTGCTGTTGTCACCGCCGGTGCCGAGGACGATGGCGCCCTCCAGGTGCATCGGGGTGTACCCGCCGAGGTTGGGCAGGGCCCCGTTGTACCAGGTGGTCAGGGAGCCCGACTGGGCGTTGCCGCCCTTGATCGCGTAGGTGGTCGTGCCGTTGTTCTTCTCCAGGGCGGTGACGAACTCGCTGGAGTTGCCCTTGTTGTTCGCGTTCGAGCCGTTGCCCCCGAAGAAGAGCCCGTTCTCCAGATCCGCCTCGACCCAGGGGCCCGATCCGGCGCCGGAGCACGAGAACCAGCACTCCGTGCCGAAGTTGATCGCGTCCATGTGGCCGTTGCCGGTGTCGTTGCCGGACGTCTCGGCGTTGCCGTAGTCGAAGCAGCAGCGGTTGTTCACGTGGTGGCCGCTGGTCACCATGTACGCGCCCTCGGGGGAGCTGCCGGTGGCGATGCCGGTGGTGCTGTTGTCGCGGTAGCCGACGCCGGCGGACACGAAGACGCCGTACGCCGCGTGACCGCCGACCGTCACCGGCAGGGCGTTGGCGATCGCGCCGACGTCCTGCCCGCCGTTGCCGCCCGGGCCCTCGATGGTGAGGTCGTTGTGGTTCGGGCTCTGGTCGTAGATCTTCGTGATGACGCAGGTCGTGCCGGAGCAGAAGGAGTCCTGCGCCGCGGCGTTGGCGTAGCCACCCGCGCTGAGCACGCCGATGTTGGTGGTGGCCGAGTCCGAGGCGCGCTTCACCTGGTAGAGAGAGCCGTTGTAGGAGGCGTAGAGCGCCCGGGTGGTGCTGTGCGCCGCGGCGCACGGTGTCCCCGCGGAGGCGTAGATGTCGCAGGGCAGGGACGAGGCTGCCTGGGCCGTGCCCGCGATGCCGACCATCCCGGCGAGGATCCCCCCGATGAGGGTGAGGACCGCCCCCACGGTGAGCAGGAGCCCTCTCAGGCGTCGGCCTGTCACTCGACCTGTCACTGTGAACCTCTTCCGTTCGTTCTTGTCTCGCCCGGCGCCGAAGGCTCCGGCCGATCTGGATGTGGGCGCTAACAACGCGGGCCCTCGGGTGTCGTCACTCGGTCGAACCGCGCGCGAAGGGGGAGGGGGAGAGGGAAGCGGATTGCGAGCTACGCCGGTCATTCGGTGCCGCTGGGAGCATCACGGCAGGTCAGAGTGGGGGACTGGAAACAAGTTGAAGACCTGTGCGGGTGTCGATCTCGCGTGGCCGCAGAAGGAACGATCGGTTCCGCGCCCCGTCTTTTTACGGCCGGATTAATACGAGGTCAACACCGTTCGACAGTCAAGAGTGCGGAAACAAAACCTGTGCAGTCTGTTTACCCGGGTGGGTCACCACGCCGAAAGAGATCTTGCGAGCCAAGGTAATGGCAGGTCAGAAGGCTTGCGCGTCAAGGCATAGGACTCGCAAAACGCGCCTGGGGGGTCCCTGGGCAACCTTGCCCCCGAAGAATGTGTGCGCTAACAATTCGTCCACCGAACAACGTGACGGCGCGTGAGGAGGCGGAGCATGGACGTGGATCGCGCACCGGTGATGGCGGACGTGGCCCGGATCGCGGGTGTCTCGCACCAGACCGTCTCGCGGGTCCTCCACGACCACCCCAACGTGCGGGCCACCACCCGGGAGCGGGTGCTGGCAGCCGTCCGCGAACTCGGTTACCGGCCCAACGCAGCCGCCCGCACCCTGGCGACTCGCCGCACCCGCACCCTGGGTGTGATCAGCTTCAACACCACGCTGTACGGCCCGGCCTGCATGCTCTACGGCATCGAGCAGGCGGCCAGACAGTACGAGTACTTCGTCACCGTGGCCGCGGTCGGCACGCTCGACCGGAGTTCGGTACTTGACGCCGTCGACCGGCTGCGCAACCAGGGCGTGGAGGGCATCATCGTCATCGCACCGCAGACCGCCGCGGTGGGCGCACTGGCGAACGTGCCTGCGGACGTCCCCCTGGTCGCGGTGGGCTGCGGCACCCACACCGCGCTGGCCTCGGTCGCGGTGGACAACGAGGCGGGCGCCGAACTCGCCACCTCCTATCTGCTCGACCTCGGCCATCGCACGGTGCACCACCTGGTCGGACCGCGTTCCTGGCTCGACGCACAGGAGCGCGAGGCCGGCTGGCGCGGCGCCCTGGAGAAGCGGGGGGCTCCGGTGCCCCGCGCGCTGGCAGGCGCCGACTGGACGGCCCGCACCGGTTACGAGCACGGCCAGCGGATCGCCGCCGACCGCGAGGTCACCGCGGTGTTCTGCGCCAACGACCACATGGCCCTCGGCCTGCTGCGGGCCGTGCAGCAGGCCGGGCGCCGGGTGCCCGAGGACATCAGCGTCGTCGGTTTCGACGACATGCCGGAGACCGAGTACTTCGGCCCGTCGTTGACCACCGTCCGCCAGGACTTCGACGAACTCGGCCGGCGTGCGCTGCGTGCGCTGATCGAGATCGTCGGTGACCCGGACGCCGGGATCCCGGCATCCGGCGACAGGCCCCACATCGTCATACCGCCCAGCCTTGTGGTGCGGACCTCGGCGACCCGCCCACGACATCGAACGGAAAGCACGACATGACAGCGTCCCGCTAGCCTCTCCTTCGTCAACGTCCTTCCCCGCAAGGCATGTTGTGGGCTGAATGCTGTACGGACCACCGTCGCGCCGATCGTGAGCGAACGGCCGTGACGCCCACCCGGCACGACAGCTCCACCCCGGCACACCGCCCCGAGCGGTCGGCCCCTCCCCGGTCCTGACACTCCGTCAGGCACCACCGCACCGGCGCCCGCGCGCCCTCGCCGCGCTCACCTGATGAGCCCCCCCCGCCCGGCGACGCCGACGCCCTTCGCCACGTACCGCTTCCCTGTGGCCCTCACACCTGTCCCCGCCTGCCCGGCACCGGCATGCCCGTGAACAGGTGTGCGTTCCCGGCGTTCCCGGCGTTCCCAGCCTCCCCAGCCTTTCCACCCGCCCCGAGACCCCTCCAGACACGCCTAGAAGGGCGCTGATCACCCATGATCCGCAGCAGAAGGTCCCGCACCCTGGTCGCCGCGACCGCCGTCCTCATCTCGCTCGCCGCCGCCGGCTGCTCCAAGAACGCGGGCGGCTCCGAGGCCACCGGCTCGACCGGTACGAAGGCCGCCGCCCCCGTCACGCTGGCCGGTTCGGTCACCTTCAACCAGACGAACCTCGCCAAGCTCGACGCGGCGCTGAAGTCCGCGCTGGCCGGCAAGGACCTGTCCAAGGTCGACATCGCGATGGTCGTGAACGTGGCCGCCGACTACTGGAAGGCCGGTCAGGTCGGCTTCCTCAAAGGCTGCTCCGACCTCGGTATCGCGAAGAGCAAGTGCACCTACTTCGCCCCGCCCAACGGCAAGTTGACGGAGCAGAACTCCGAGCTGGAGACCCTGCGCTCGCAGGGCGTCACCGGTTACTCGATCTCGGCGATCGACCCGACCTCGGCCGCGGGGACCATCCACACCGACGTCCAGAAGGGCATCGGCGTCCTCGCCATCGACTCCCCGCTGCCGGGCACCGACGCGGCCTCGCTGTATCTGGGCACCCCCAACTACACCGCCGGCTTCCAGGCGGGCACCGCGATGAAGCAGGTCCTCGGCGGCAAGGGCAAGGTGGCGATCCTCGTCGGCTCGCTCACCGCGTCCAACGCCACCCAGCGCATCGCCGGTTTCGAGGCGGCACTCAAGGGCACCAAGATCACCGTTGCGCAGAAGGTCAACGACAACCTCCAGGCCAGCACGGCGACTTCGGACGCCGAGACCATCCTCGCCAACAACCCCGACGTCAACGGCCTGTACGGCGTCTACTCCTACGACGGCCCCGCGCTGGCGCAGGCGGTCACCTCGGCCGGCAAGACGGCTTCCGTGCACATCGTGTCCGACGACTCCGACGCCCAGACGCTGAAGTTCATCAAGTCCGGCGTGATCTCCGGCACCGTCGTGCAGATGCCGTACCAGCAGGGCTACACGGGGGCGTACATCCTGGCGGCCGAGAAGGTGCTGGGCAAGGACAGGACGATGGCGCTCGTCAAGCCCTACCTGGAGAAGGACGGCTCGACCCTGAGCTCCGGCGTGGGCCTGGTCACCAAGTCCGACCTGAGCGCGTACCAGTCCCTCGAGTCGCAGCTCGGGATCGGCTGAGCATGACGGCCACGAAGAACGCCCCCGGCCGTGCGATCACCGCGCGGCTGCGGGGGGTGCACAAGTCCTACGGCCCGGTGCGCGTCCTCGATCTGCCCGAACTCGACCTCTACGCCGGCCAGGTGGTCGGCCTGGTCGGCGAGAACGGTGCCGGGAAGTCCACGCTGATGGGCACCCTGGCCGGATCGGTGCACCGGGACGGCGGCGAGATCCTGATCGGCGGCGAGCCCCTCGCCGCGGGCTCGACCGAGGCGGCGGGTCAGCTGGGTGTCGCCATGGTCTCCCAGGAGTTCCCGCTGGTCGGCCAGTTGTCGGTGGCCGAGAACCTGCTGCTGGGACGCCGACCGCGCGAGTCGAGGCGCCGGTTCCTGGTGGACCGTGCGGCGCAGCGGGCCGAGGCGAAGGCGATGCTGGCGGAGATCGGTCTGTCCGCCGAGACCATCGCGGTGGGCCGGGAGGTGCGCACCCTTCCGGTGCCGACCCGCCAGATGATCGAGATCGCCAAGGCGTGGGGCCGCGAACCCAAGCTGCTGATCCTGGACGAGCCGACGTCCTCCCTGGGGCCCGTCGAGGCCGAGATGGTGCTGGGCCTCGCCCGGCAACTGGCCGAGCGCGGTGGCACGGTGCTGTTCATCGGGCATCGTCTCGACGAGGTGCGGGAGATCAGCGACCGCGTCCTCGTGCTGCGCAACGGCAGGCTGGTGGCCGACCTCGAACCGGCCGAGGCCACCGAGGAACGGCTGATCCGGGAGATGGTCGGCGGCGAGGTGGCCCAGGGTGAACCGAAGGCACCGCCGGCCACGAGCCCGGTCCTGCTGCAGGTCGAGGGCCTGACCTCGGACGGTCTCGGACCGGTCGACCTGGAGGTGCGCGAGGGCGAGATCCTGGGCGTGGCCGGGCTGATGGGCTCGGGCCGCAGCCGGCTGGTACATACGATCGCGGGCGCGCAGCCCTCGACGGGAGGCCGGATGCGGCTGGGCGGCGAGCCCTACCGGCCGCGCGGGGCGGGGGACGGTGTGGCGGCCGGGATCGCGCTGATCCCCGAGGACCGCAAGGAACAGTCCCTGGTGCTGTTCGCCTCGATCCGGGCGAACGTCCTCGTCTCGGTTCTTCGACGGATCAGCACCCGCGGCCTGCTCGGCCCGGGCCGGGAACGCGTCGAGGCACGGAAGATCACCGAGAACGTCAACGTGCGGATGCAGTCGGTGGAGCAGCCGATCGGCTCCCTGTCCGGCGGCAACCAGCAACGCGCCATCTTCGGCCGCGCCTTCGCCGCCGAACCACGATTGCTGCTGCTCGACGAGCCGACCCGCGGTGTGGACGTCGGCGCGAAGGCGGAGATCTACAAGCTGATCGACCGGGCGGCCGAACAGGGCATGGCGCTGGTGGTCGCCTCCTCCGAGCTGGAGGAACTGCTGTGGATCTGTCACCGCATCGCGGTGATGAACCAGGGGCGGGTGGTGACCGTCATCGACCGGGCCGCTGCCACCAAGGAACGGATCATGACGGCCGCGGCCGGTACCGCTCCTCTTGAGACACACCGAGTGACGAACGGAGCTACAGCATGAGCGCGCAGAGCACGCTCGCCCCGAACGAGGTCGCGTCGCCGTCCCGTTCGGCCGTGTCGACCCTCGCCCGCAGACTCGCCGCCTCCCCGGAGGCCGGCGTGATCATCGCCTGCGTGGTGGTGTTCGTGGCGATCGCCGCCAACGCGGAGACGTACACGGCGGTGGGCAACCTCCAGGTGATGGGCCGCGACCTGTCGCAGGTCGGGATCCTCGCGATCGGTGAATCCCTGGTCATCCTGACCGGTGGCATCGACCTCTCGGTGGGTGCGCTGGCCGGTCTGGCCGGCATCCTGGCCGCCTGGATGAACGTCAACGAGGGCCTGCCCGCCCCCCTCGCGATCCTGCTCACGCTGGTGATCACCGCCGCCGTCGGTCTCTGGCACGGCGTCATGGTCACCCGCCTCAACGTGCCGCCCTTCGTGATCACCCTGGTCACCTACACCGTCGCGCAGGGCACCGCCCTCGCGATCACCAGCGGCTCGCCCATCAACAACCTCGATCCGCTGTTCAGCAGCCTGAGCCAGTACTACGTCGGTGAAGTGCCGGTCCCCGCACTGTTCTTCGTGGGCGCGGCCGCCGTCGCCTGGTTCGTGCTGGAGCGCACCTACGTGGGCCGGCAGATCTACGCGGTCGGCGGCAACAAGGAAGCCGCCCGGCTCGCGGGCATACCGACCGGCCGCCGGATCACCTCGACCTACGTCGCCAGTGCCGTGCTCGCCGGGGTGGTCGGCGTCCTGGTGATCGGCCGTATGAACGTGGCCGATCCCTCGGTCGGCGCGGGCTGGGAACTGACCGCGATCGCCGCCGCGGTGGTCGGCGGGATGTCGCTGTCGGGCGGCGAGGGCCGTATCGCCGGCATCGCGGCCGGCGCGATCCTGCTGGAGTTCATCACCAACGGCCTGCTCGCCCTGAAGGTGAGCCCGTACGACCAGCAGGTGGTGCAGGGTGCGGTCCTCGGCGTGGCCATCTTGCTCGACCGGGCGCGCGCACGCTACTTCGGCAGAAGCCGCGGTTAGGCCGCCGGGCGCCTTGGCTGTCCTGGCACTCGTATTTTTTCGAACGTGGATCGATATGTCGAACACTCAATGTGGAGGAGACTGATGGTGAACGCCGGAGACGAGCCGACCGGGAGCCCGGAACCGTGCGTCGTGGGAGTCGACTTCGGGACGTTGTCCGGACGGGCCGTGGTGGTCCGCGTCCGCGACGGCGAGGAGCTCGCGTCGGCGGAGCACGTCTATCCGCACGCGGTCCTGGACCGGGAGCTGCCGGACGGCACCCGGCTGCCTCCGGACTGGGCCCTCCAGGTGCCCTCGGACTATGTCGACGTCCTGCGGCACGCGGTGCCGGCGGCGCTGGCGGCAGCCGGTGTACGGCCGGACCAGGTGATCGGCATCGGCACCGACTTCACCGCCTGCACGGTGCTGCCGGTGCTCGCCGACGGCACGCCCCTGTGCGAACTGCCCGAGTACACCGCCCGTCCGCACGCCTACGTCAAGCTGTGGCGCCACCACGCGGCCCAGGGCCAGGCCGACCGGATCAACGTGCTGGCCGCCGAACGCGAGGAGCCGTGGCTCGAGCGCTACGGCGGGAAGATCTCCTCGGAGTGGGAGTTCGCCAAGGCGCTCCAGGTGTTGGAGGAGGACTCCGAGATCTACCAGCGCATGGAGCGGTGGGTGGAGGCCGCGGACTGGATCGTGTGGCGGCTGTGCGGGACGTACGTCCGCAACGCCTGCACCGCCGGTTACAAGGGCCAGTACCAGGACGGCGCCTACCCCTCCCGGGACTACCTGGAAGCGCTCGCCCCCGGCTTCGCCGGCTTCGTGACGGAGAAACTGGCGCATCCGATCGGTGCGTTGGGCGCGAGGGCCGGGCACCTGACGGCCGAGGCCGCGGCCTGGACGGGGCTGCCGGAAGGCATCGCGGTGTGCGTGGGCAACGTCGACGCCCATGTCACGGCCCCGGCGGCCGGGGCGGTGGAGCCCGGCCAGATGGTGGCCATCATGGGCACCTCGACCTGCCATGTGATGAGTTCCGACCAGCGGGGCGTGGTGCCCGGCATGTGCGGTGTCGTCGAGGGCGGCATCCTGCCGGGGCTGTGGGGTTACGAGGCCGGGCAGAGTGGCGTCGGCGACATCTTCGGGTGGTTCGTTCGGACCGGTTTCCCCGCCGAGTACGCCGAGAAGGCCGCGGCGGCCGGGCAGACCGCGCACGAGTACCTGACCGCGCTGGCGGCCGGGCAGCAGGTCGGCGAGCACGGTCTCGTGGCCCTGGACTGGCACAGCGGCAACCGTTCGGTGCTGGTCGACCACGAACTGAGCGGTGTGGTCGTGGGGCTGACGCTGTCCACCCGCCCCGAGGACGTCTACCGCGCCCTGCTGGAGGCCACCGCCTTCGGCACCCGCACCATCATCGAGGCCTTCGAGGCGTCCGGAGTGCCGGTCGGCGAACTGATCGTCGCGGGCGGTCTGACGAAGAACGCGCTGCTGATGCAGATCTACGCCGACGTCACCCGCCGCCCGCTGAGCATCATCGGCTCCGCACAGGGGCCGGCGCTCGGCGCGGCGATGCACGCCGCGGTCGCCGCCGGGGCACACCCCGACATCCAGGCCGCCGCACGCGCCATGGGCAAGGCCGACCGAGGCGTGTACCAACCGGACCCGGAACGCGCCGCGGCCTATGACCGCCTGTACGCCGAGTACCGGCTCCTGCACGACTACTTCGGCCGCGGCACCAACGACGTCATGCATCGCCTGCGCGCTCTCCGCGCCGAAGCGTCCGCCTGAGCGATCCGGCCACCCCTCCCGCAAGCAGCTCCACGTGAAAGGACCCCGCCATGACCACACCCGAAGGGCCGTCGACCGGACAGGAGATCTGGTTCCTGACGGGAAGCCAGGGACTGTACGGCGACGACACGTTGCAGCAGGTCGCCCAACAGTCCCGGCAGATCGCCGAACGGCTCGACGCAGCGCCCCAGATACCGCTGCGGATCGTGTGGAAGCCGGTGCTCACCGACGCCGAGTCGATCCGGCGCCTGTGCCTGGAGGCCACCGCCTCGGACACCTGTGTAGGCGTCCTCGTGTGGATGCACACCTTCTCCCCGGCGAAGATGTGGATCGCCGGACTCAGCGCCCTGGACCGGCCCGTGCTGCATCTGCACACCCAGTACAACCTGTCGCTGCCCTGGTCGAGCATCGACATGGACTTCATGAACCTCAACCAGGCCGCCCACGGCGACCGCGAGTTCGCGCACATAGAGTCCCGCGTCGGCGTCAACCGCAAGATCGTCGCCGGTCACAGCACCGATCCGCGGGTCGTGAGGCGCGTCGCCGCCTGGACCCGGGCCGCGGCCGGGCGTCACGCCTCGCGCACCCTGCGGCTGGCACGCTTCGGCGACAACATGCGCGATGTCGCCGTGACCGAGGGCGACAAGGTCGAGGCGCAGCTGCGGTTCGGGTTCTCCGTGAACACCTATGGCGTCAATGACCTGGTGGCCGTGGTCGACGCGGTCGAGGACAAGGCGGCGGCCGAACTCGCCGAGGAGTACGTGGAGTCGTACGACGTCGTACCCGCCCTGCGCCCCGGCGGCATCCGTCACGACTCGCTCCTGTATGCGGCTCGCCAGGAGATCGGCCTGCGGACCTTCCTGACCGAGGGCGGCTTCACCGCGTTCACCACCAACTTCGAGGACCTGGGCGGGCTGCGCCAGCTGCCCGGCCTGGCCGTGCAGCGGCTCATGGCCGACGGCTACGGCTTCGGCGGCGAGGGCGACTGGAAGACCGCCGCGCTGCTGCGCACCATGAAGGTCATGGGCGCCGGACAAGCCGGCGGCACCAGCTTCATGGAGGACTACACGTACCACCTGGGCCCCGGCACCCCGCGCATCCTGGGCGCCCACATGCTGGAGGTCTGCCCCTCGATCGCTGCCGACCGGCCCAGCTGCGAGATCCACCCGCTGTCCATCGGCGGGCGCGAGGACCCGGTCCGCCTGGTCTTCAACGCGGCCGAGGGCCCGGCCGTCGTCGTCGGCCTGTGCGATCTCGGCGACCGCTTCCGCCTCACCGCGAACGCCGTCGACGTCATCGCTCCGAGCCAGCCGCTGCCTCAGCTTCCGGTCGCGAGGGCCGTGTGGACGCCACGTCCCTCGCTGGCCGAGTCGGCGGAGAGCTGGCTGCTGGCCGGAGCCCCGCACCACACCGTGCTCAGTTCGGCCGTCGACGCCGAGACGCTGGGCGACTTCGCCGCCATGACCGGCGTCGAACTGCTCACCATCGACGAGCACACCACCACCGACCAGTTCGCCAAGGAGATCCGGTGGAACGCCGCCTACCACCGTCTGGCCCAGGCGCTGTGACTCCCCGTACCGAAGGAGACGACCGATGAGCGTGCCCGTCCGGGAGGGTCTGCGCCGGGAGGTACTGGAGGCGAACCTGGCCATCCCCCAGGTCGGCCTGGCGACCCTGACCTGGGGAAACGTCAGCGGAGTCGACCGCGAGGCAGGCGTGTTCGTCATCAAGCCCTCCGGCGTGCCCTATGACGCCCTGACCATCGACGACCTGGTCACCGTCCGCCTGTCCGACGGCGCCGTGGTCGACGGCGAACTACGCCCCTCCACCGACACCGAGACCCACCGCTGCCTCTACCTGGCCTTCCCCTCCATCGGCGGGGTCACCCACACCCACTCCACCCACGCTGTCGCCTTCGCCCAGGCCCGCCGCGACGTCCCCGTCCTGGGCACCACCCACGCCGACACCTTCAACGGGCCCCTGCCCGTCACCCGCGACCTCACCGAGGAGGAGTGCGCGAAGGACTACGAGTACAACACCGGCCGCGTCATCGTGGACCTGCTGGACGGACAGGACCAGCGGGCGGTCGAGGTCCCCGCCGCCCTCGTCGCCGGCCACGGCCCCTTCACCTGGGGCGCCACCGCCCGCAAATCACTGGAACACGCGATCATCTGCGAGGCCGTCGCCGACATCGCCCTGCACACCATGTCCCTGAACCCGACGGCACCGCCGCCCGCCCACCTGCTGGAACGCCACTACACCCGCAAACACGGCCCCGGCGCCTACTACGGCAACCCTGACATGACGCCGACCTCCGGATGACCGGCGTGCGTCGCCGCCGACGCGATCGCGCTGTGCCGGGCGTGCCCCCTCACCGGTGGCCAGGACCTCGGGGTGACCCCGTCAGGATCACGCGACCACCGCCGCCCGCACACACAGCACATCCGGCAGATGTGAGGCCAGCTGCCGCCAGCTGTCGCCGTCGTCGGCCGAGGCGTACACCTCGCCGTTGCGGTTGCCGAAGTAGACGCCGGCCGGGTCCGCGTCGTCCGTGCACATCGCGTCCCGCAGCACCGTGCCGTAGTGGTCCTCCTGCGGCAGGCCCGCAGTGAGCGGTTCCCAGCTCTTGCCGGCGTCCGCCGTGCGGAAGACCCGGCACCGGTGACCGGCCGGGACCCGGTCCGCGTCGGCGTTGATCGGGAAGACGTACGCCGTCCCACCGCGGTGAGGGTGGGCGGCCGTCGCGAAGCCGAAGGTGGACGGCAGCCCCTCGCCGATGTCCGTCCAGTGCGTCCCCGCGTCGTCGCTCGTGTACACACCCCAGTGGTTCTGCAGGTACAGCCGGTCCGGGTCGGCCGCGTCCCGGGCGACCTTGTGCACGCACTGGCCGAACTCCGGGTTCGGGTCGGGCAGGAACACCGCGGAGACACCGGAGTTGGACGGCTCCCAGCTCGCGCCGCCGTCCGCGGTGCGGAACACCCCCGCCGTGGAGACGGCCACCGTCACCGCGCGCGGGTCCCGTTTGTCGGTCAGGACGGTGTGGAGCCCCTCACCACCGCCGCCCGGCACCCATTTCGAACGGGTCGGATGCTCCCACAGGGGCCGGACCAGCTCGAAACTCTCGCCGCGGTCCTCGGAGCGGTACAGCGCGGCGGGCTCCGTGCCCGCGTACACCACGTCCGGTTCGGCCGCCGCAGGATGCAGCTGCCAGACCCGCTCCAGGGAGGCCCCGGTGTCCTTCGGGAACTTCACGGCGGGCTGGGCCGGCTCCGTCCAGGTGCGGCCCAGGTCGTCGGAGTGGAACACCGACGGGCCCCAGTGCGCGCTGTCGCCGCCGGCCAGCAGCCGCGGGCGCGCGCCCCGGGTGTCGATCGCGACCGAGTACACGGCCTGCGCGTTGAAATACGGACTCTCGTCGAACGCCCAGGTGCCGCCTCGCTCGCGCCCGATGAACAGGCCCTTACGCGTCCCCACGGCAAGCAGCTTCTCCGTCATACCGATCGCCTCCGCTGTGCTCTGACGTCTTTGTCCCAGCCACCGGCCAGTCTGCACCCCGCCACTGACAGTCACCTCTGGAACGGGCTCCATCGCAGGTCAGGGCGGGGATGGTAACCGGCAGCGGCGCTGGACGGGCGGCTTTCGGCAAGATGAGCGCGGGGAGGGGCGGGCGGTGGGACCGTCGTGACGGAGAACTCGCCCTGAGCCGTGAGCATCGCGGCGGGCTCTCCCGTATGGGAGGTCGGTCCGGCATGTTCGTGCGCCCGTCGCTCATGAGGAGGATGCCCTCGATGGCGTTCCGTGGTCCCAAGGTCTGGCTGTGGCGCTGGCGGCGTAATCCGCTCAGACGCCGTGCCGACGCCGTCGAGGCGTGGGTCGTGCTCGGTGCCTGGCTGCTCACCGTGGTGGCCGGGGTGCTCGCGGGGCTGGGGGTGAGCCGGGCCGTCGAGCATCAGCTGGCGCTGGAGCGTGTCGAGTGGCGGCCCGTCGTGGCCCGGCTCGCCGACCAGGCACCCGGCGCGGCCGATCCGGGCACGTCGAGCGGTGAACGGGTGTGGGGCGAGGTGGTCTGGACCGGGGCCGACGGGTCGGCCCACACGGGTCAGGTGCGCGTCGATCCGGGTAGCACCCAGGGCACCCCGGTCACCGTCTGGACGGACGCCCAGGGCCGCCTGATGACCCAGCCCGCCACAAAGAGTCAGGCCCAGATCCGCGCAGCGATGATCGGCGTACTGGTCGGCATCAGCACCGCGGCCGTCCCCTTCGTGGGCGTCCGAGTCCTCCGCGGCCGCCTGGAGCGCCGCCGCCTCGACCAGTGGGACACCGACTGGGCGCACTTCGGACCGTTGTGGGGCGGCAGGCGGGCCGACGGGAGGTAGCGCCGGCGGGAGGGGGCGCGTGCGGTGTGCCGGCGGTGTGCAGCCGCGCCGGGCGGGGCCATCCTGTGTGCGGGCCGTGAGTGACACCTCGCGAACCGCACCCGGCTCACCTCACTCGCCGCACTCCCTCCGTGCGTGGGCCGCCTCCCAAGCGCCCCCCAGCACCTCCCGGCACGCCCGCATCAACCGCTCGTCGTCCAGCACGTCATGGCTGCCGTACCCGCCGGACGGCGACACCAGATGCCGTCGCCGAGCCGCCAGTTCCGCACGAAGAAGATCGTGCAGGGGCACTGACGCAGGCCCCAGGGCGGCGAGGCAGGCGGTGATCGTCCGACGGGTGTACGGATTCTCCGCCCAGGCCGTCCGCAGCACCGGCGCGGCGAGCTCCCCTTCCCCGGAGATCCGCCACACCGCGCACGCGGCGGACACCCGCTCCCACAGGTCCTCCGCCATAACCATCCGCCGCAACCCCGGCAGCGCCGCACCGGCCTTCGGCCCAAGACGCGCCAACGCCCCCGCGGCCGCTCGTCGCCGAGGCATCCCCTCCGTCAACTCGCCGGTCAGCACGGGCAGTACGGCCGACGCGTCCCCTTCCACGGACCACAGCGCCCCCGCGGCGACCGCCGCGCACTCCGTCTCCAGCAGCTCGCGCAGGACGGGCACCACCAGGGAGGGCGCCGCACTCCCGAACGCCTCCAGAGCGTGAACAGCCGCCTCCACCACGGCGTCCCGCAACCGCAGTCGCACCGGCAGGCCCCGCAGAAGCCGCAACACCTCCGGTACGGCCTCCGCGTCGCCCAGTGCGGTGAGCGCCGACAACAGCGGCACGGCCCGCTCGAAGGTCCCGGCGGAGTCCGGCGCGACCTCACCCAGCCGACGACGCAGTGCGGGCGCGAGCAGGGCCGCCCCCGGGCCCAGGTGACCGATCACATGGCCCAGATCGTCGGGTACGACCGGACCGGCCAGCACCTCCGCCAGCACCGGTGTCGCCCGGGAATCCCCGGTCCTGGCAAGGGCCTTGAGCGGACCGCCGAGTGTCGGTGCCCCGCGCTCCGGGCGCCGTACCCACAGGTCGGGCCGGGAGGTCACCAGGGCGGCCAGGTCGTCGGCGGCGGGTGCGGCCAGGTCGAACAGGTCCTCCAGGACGGACACTGCGGCGTCACGCAACCGGCCCTCCTCGGCGGCGAGTTGAGCGCCGATCAGAGTGACGGGCTCGGCCCAGTCGGCGCGCCACTCACGGAACAGCCCCGCCGACATCCACACGGCGTTGCACCGGTCGACGGCGTCCGGGCTGGTCAACTGCCCCTTCAGCAGGGCAGTGCGCTCGTCGAGCCGGTCACCGAGCCCGCGGTGCAGGGTCCGCAGCAACTGCGAGCCCTCCTCGTCCGAGGGCCGCAACCGTCGTAGTCGGCCGGCGAGGGTGCCGGCGTGGGGGCAGTCGACACCATGCCGTCCGGTGGACCGCCGGGCGGACCGCTCTCTGAGCAGCTCGACGGCGACCGGCACCAGGTCGGGCGGGAGCCGGTCGGGGGCGCAGTCGGCGAGCTGGCCGAGGGCGGCGAGGCGCAGCCCGGGGTCGTACGGCGCGGTGCTCTGTGCCGTCAGCAACTCCAGTGCTCCGGCCCCGTGTCCGGGATGCCGCCGGGCGAGGAGGCCCAGGCTCTCGGTGAGGGCGTGCAGGACCCGGTCGTCCCGCTCCAGCGCGCAGCGCTCCCGCAACAGGGCGAGCACGCGCACCGGTTCGTCCAGGAAGCACACCAGAGCTCTCGGGACGGCCCGGCGGACGGCGGGGTCGGCGTCCCCCGCCAGCCGGACGAACACCTCGGCGCCGGCGCGCACTGCTTCCCGGGCCCGCGTGCGCGGACCGTCCTCGGCACCGTCCTCCGCGCCCGCGCTCTCGGCTCCGATGCTGACGACGAGTTCGACGATGCCGGCCCGGTCCGCGACCTCCCCGCTCGCCACGAGCGCGAGCAGAAACGGAACGCAGGCCAGGGTCGAGTCGTACACGTCTCCCTGGTGGTGCACGGCGCCGTACATCCCGTCGAGGGCGGTCTCCCGCTCGGCCGGGTCCGCGGAGGCGAGCCCCCGCAGCAGCCCGGGCACGTCCTCCGCGCTGCCGTACGCGTGCCGCAGCGCGGCCCAGTCGACCTCGTCGATCCCCGTGAACACGTTGTCCTCCCCAGGCGAAGTACCAACTGATCGGAGTCTGCACCACGGGACCGACAACGAAGCGGAATCAGTGTGTGACGGTGAGCGATCCGGACAGGGAGGTGGTCCGGTTTTCGCCAGGCAGCCGCGGAACGGCCTCAGTTGGCGCCGGGCAGTGCCCTCCCGAGGATCGCGGCCACGTCCGCCGCGTCGGGCAGCGTGCCGAAGGCGTGCCCCCAGTCGCCGCCGAGCCGGGTCGCGCAGAACGCGTCGGCGACCGCCGGCGGGGCGTGCCGGACGAGGAGGGAGGCCTGGAGCGTCAGCGCCATGTACTCCACCAGTCGGCGGGCGCCCGCCTCGGACGCCGTGGCCAACTGGTCCCTGAGGCGGGCGACGGCCGCGTCCAGACGGGCGTCCGCCCCCTGGGCCAGGGCGAGTTCGCCGAACAGCGCCTGAGCGGTGTCCGGATCGCGGCGCAACGCCCGCAGGACGTCGAGGGCGTTGACGTTCCCGGAGCCCTCCCAGATCGACAGCAGGGGCGCCTCCCGGTAGTGCCGGGGCATGCCCGAGTCCTCCACGTAGCCGTTGCCGCCGAGGCATTCCAGGGCCTCCGCGGTGAAGGCCGGACCCCGCTTCGTGACCCAGTACTTGCCGACCGCGGTGGCGATACGGCGGAACGCCTGCTCGCCTGCGTCCCCGCGTACGGCCCGGTCGGCGGCGCCCGCCAGCCGTAGCGTGAGGGTGGTGGCGGCCTCGGACTCCAGTGCCAGATCGGCCAGGACGTTGCGCATCAGCGGCTGGTCGATCAGCCGGGCGCCGAACGCGCTGCGGTGCCGGGCATGATGTCCCGCCTCGACGAGCGTCCTGCGCATCAGGGTCGCCGACATCATCACGCAGTCCAGCCGCGTGCAGTTGACCATCTCGATGATGGTCTTGACGCCCTGTCCCTCGGGGCCGACCAGCCAGGCGACCGTCCCGTCGAACTCGGGCTCGGAGGAGGCGTTGGACCTGTTGCCGAGCTTGTCCTTGAGGCGCTGGATGCGGAAGGTGTTGCGGCTGCCGTCCGGCAGGACGCGCGGGACGAGGAAGCACGACAGCCCGCCGGGCGCCTGTGCCAGCACCAGGAACACATCGCACATCGGCGCCGACGTGAACCACTTGTGCCCACGCAGGGTGTACATCCCGGACTCCGCGGTGGGCGTGGCGGTGGTGGTGTTCGTCCGGACGTCGGAGCCGCCCTGTTTCTCGGTCATCCCCATGCCCGCGAGCAGGCCGCGCTTTCGGGTCGGCACCCTGAGCTCCGGCTCGTACTCACGGCCGGTCAGCAGGGATTCGTAGACCTTCGCCAGCTCCGGCTCCTTGCGCAGCGCCGGGATCGCCGCGTACGTCATCGACGTGGGGCAGCCGTGGCCAGCGTCCGTGTGTCCCCACACCAGGCCGCCCGCCGTGCGGGCGACATGGGCGCCGGTACGGTCCTCCGCCCAGGGTGTGCCGGCCAGGCCCTCGGCGACGGCGGTCCGCATCAGGTGGTGCCAGCTCGGGTGGAAGTCGACCTCGTCGACCCGGTTGCCGTACCGGTCGTGCGTGCGCAGCACCGGCTCGTGCCGGTTGGCCTGGTCCGCCCACTCCTGGGCCTCGGCGCTGCCGGCCCGCAGACCGAGCCGCCGCAGGCCCTCCTCGGCCCAGTCGGCGCCCTCGCGGCGCAGCCCCTCCAGCAGGACGGGGTCGTCGGAGGCGTCGTACGGGGCAAGGGGAGGGGGCTGGTTGGTGACGGCGTGGGTGGCGGCCTGCTCGGGCGCGGCGAGGGAGTCCATGCCATCAATGTTGCACTTTGCCTGCGGTCGTAGCAATAGTGCAACAGGACGGGAGTCGTACAGTACGTGACCATGCGCAGGAACGTGTCGGAGCAGCCCGGTGAGGTGGACCTGCGGCCGCTGTCCGCCCGGTCGGTCGTGCTGAGCCTGTTGCTCGGCGCGCATCCACCGCAGCTGCCGGTGAAGGACCTGGTCCGCGCGGTGGAGCCGTTCGGGGTCGGCGGCTCCACGCTGCGTGCCGCGCTCAGCCGGATGGTGAGCGCCGGGGACCTGCGGCGTGCCGAGGGCGTCTACGGCCTCAGCGACCGGCTTCTCGCCCGTCAGCGCCGCCAGGACGACTCCGTGCACCCCCGCACGCGCGCGTGGAGCGGCGACTGGGAGATGGTCGTGATCACCGCTACCGGCCGTGGACCGGCCGAACGCGCCGAACTGCGCGCGCGGCTGACCGCCCTCCGGCTCGCCGAACTGCGCGAGGGCGTCTGGCTGCGCCCCGCCAACCTGCTCCGACCACTCCCGGAGGACCTCGACGGGATCGCCCAGCGCTGCACGGCCCGCCCTGCCGGTTCCGGCCCCGAGCTCGCCGCCGGCCTGTGGCCCCTGGACCGCTGGGCGGCCGACTCCCGGGCGTTGCTCGCCCATGTCGCCCGCGCGGACCGGCCGGCGGACCGGCTCACCGGCTTCGCGGCGGTCGTACGCCATCTGCTGACCGATCCGGTCCTGCCGCCCGAGCTCCTGCCGCACGACTGGCCGGGCGCCGCACTGCGGTCCGCGTACGCGGCCTATCAGGGCGAGCTCGCGGACACCGTCCCTCAGGACCACCTGCGCGCATGACACGGCGGCCGTGCGAAGCGCCGTGCGGGGACGCTTCGTACGGCCGCCTTCACCTGCCGAGCGACTACCTGTAGGTGATGTCGGAGGTGGCGTACTTGCAGTAAGTACTGTCGGGTCCGGAACCGTTGGTGGTCGGCTCCTTGCCCGTGTTGTTCCCGATGTACTTCTGGCAGGGGACGATCTTCTTGCCGGAGTCCCCGACGATCGTGATCTTCTTCAGGGTCGCGCTGTCGCCGTAGTTGGTGTTGATGCCGACGAGCTTGTTGCCCGAATAGGTCGCCTCGATGGTGTTGAGGTTGATCGTCCGCTTGTACTGCGTCGAGCAGTTGCCGCAGGAGCGGACGAAGGTGCCGAAGTTCTGCACCGCGAAGTTGGAGACGTTGAGCGTGCCGGCGCCGTTGAACTGGAACACCTTGTCGCTGGCCGACCGCGCGCCACCACCGGAGACCGTGTACACGTTCGACGACGAGGAGCCGCGGAAGGTCGCCGCGTCCTCGCCGACGTCCTCCCACCACACGTTCTGCAGCGTGCAGCTGCCCGCGCAGTGGATGCCGTCGGCGGCGGGGGCGCCGATGATGACGTTCTTCAGGACCGTGCCGGCGGCCAGGTTCAGGATCGGCCCCTGGTCCTCGTCCTGGCTGTCGCTGCCCAGGTCGCCCGTGCCGTACAGGCGCTTCATCCCGTAGTCCTTGGTGCCGGACAGCTGGATGGTCGAGGAGACCGCCTGGCTGCCGTTCGCGGTGGGCCAGGTGGCGGCGCTCGCCGTCGGTGCCGTGAGTGTCATGATCATGCCAACCGAGAGGCCGAGGGCGGCCGCGGCGCCGGTCAGCGCGCGTGTACGCGCGCGTGGGCGTGCCGAAGAAGTCATGTCCCGAATCCTTCTTCCTTGTGGTGGGGGTGGACTGGTGGGGGAGGGTCAGAGCTTGCCGGCGCCCGCGCCGCCCGTCACCGAGGCGACGACGGAGGAGGCGGGCTCGGCGGTGTAGCTGTACGGAGCGGTGGTGAAGGTGCCGACCTGCGAGACCTCGGTGGCGGCTCCGCCGAGGTCGTTGCCGCGCAGGTTGGCGTATCCGTCCACGTCACTGTTCCGGTTCGTGGTGACAGCGACTCCGGTGCTCCGGAAGACGTTGTTCTCCACGAGCATCTGGGCGCCCATGCGCGAGTGCACCGCGGTCTCGGCGCCGACGACGTAGTTGTCGTAGAAGTGCCCGGTCCCGAAGCGCAGGCTGGGGATGCGCGAGTTGACCTTGTTGAACCAGTTGTGGTGGTACGTCACCCTCAGGTGGCCGGTGTCCTCGCTCGCGTTCTTGTCGCTGTGGCCGACGAGCGAGCCCTTGAAGTGGTCCTTGAAGGTGTTCCAGGACACCGTGACGCTGTCCGAGCCGTGATTGATGTCCAGCAGCCCGTCGTAGTAGTCCTTGTCATGATCGCGGTCCGCCGAGAAGGAGTTGTGGTCGATCCACACCTTCGTCGAGGCCTGCACCTCGATGCCGTCGGCGGGCGCGAGGGGCTTGCTGATGTTCAGGTTGCGGACCACGACGTTGGTGACCTTCTTCAGCCGCAGCCCGCCGCCGGTGAACCCGGACGACGAACCGACGCCCAGCACCGTGGTGTTGGAACCGACGTCGACCGTGCCGCTCAGCGAGATCAGGGCGTTGACCTTGACGACCTTCGCCGTGCTGCCGGTGACGGCTGTCTTGAAGGCGCTCAGCGTGGAGACGGTGACCGCGGAAGCGCTGCCGCCGCCGGTGGTGCCGGCGCCGAAACCGATGGGGGAGGTCTCGGCGGCCCCGGCCGGCTGCGGGACGGCCAGGGCGGCCGCCGTCGCGAGCGCGACCGCACCGGCGGCCAGGGCGGATCTCTGCGCGTGTGTACGTGGGGGGCGAGTACGCATGCGGGTGCGTCCCTTCCATGGTGCCTGCATGGTGCCTGTGGATCACATACGTGATGAATGTTCGCAAACTTGAACGACATGCGCAGTGCAGAGCCGCAATGCAAGGACTCGGTGAGGCGAGTCGGTCACATCGCTGAACGGAACGTAGGGGGTAAGCGCTTTCTGGTCAACGCTTTGCGCAGAAGACATTCGGCCACCCTGGTGGGGGAGGGGGTGGTGGACGCGAGCGAATGATTTCGACGCGTGGGAGCGCTTCCATGGAGGCCATGTGCATGCCACGATGCTCGCCGGACGCTTCCCTTCCGAGAGAGAGGGGCAAGGACGTGCCCATCACCCCGAGGAGACCGCTGGGTTCGGTGTTGGCGGTTGTGCTGTCGTTACTCGCGGCGGTGCTCTTCGCCGCCGTCCCCACCGCATCCGCCCGCACGCAGGCCGTCCCCACGGCGACCCTCACCGAGATCACCAATTTCGGTACGAATCCCAGCAACCTTCAGATGTACCTGTATGTGCCGGACAACGTCACCGCGCACCCGGCGGTCGTCGTCGCCGTGCACTACTGCACCGGCTCGGGACCGGCCATGTACAACGGCACCGAGTGGGCGCGACTGGCCGACACCTACGGCTTCGTGGTGGTCTACCCCTCGGTCACCCGGTCCAGCAAGTGCTTCGACGTGTCCTCGCCGCAGGCGCTGAAGCGGGGTGGCGGCAGCGACCCCGTGGGCATCAAGTCGATGATCGACTGGACGGTGAACACCTACTCCGCCGACACCGGCAGGATCTACGCCACCGGCATCTCCTCCGGCGCGATGATGACGAACGTCCTGCTCGGCGACTACCCGGACGTGTTCGCGGCGGGCGCGGCCTTCTCCGGCGTCCCCTTCGGCTGCTTCGCCACGACGGACGGCTCCGAGTGGAACAGCGCCTGCTCGGGCGGCACGATCGCCCACACCCCGCAGCAGTGGGGCGACCTGGTCCGTGCCGCCTACCCGGGCTACACCGGCACCCGGCCGCGCATGCAGGTGTGGCACGGCACCAACGACGACGTGCTGCGCTACCCCAACTTCGGCGAGGAGATCAAGCAGTGGACGAACGTCCTCGGCGTCAGCCAGACGCCGGCCGTCACCGACACGCCCGTCTCCGGCTGGACCCGCACCCGCTACGGCGCCACCGGTGACCGCGCCCCGGTCGAGGCGATCAGTCTCCAGGGCGTCGGCCACAACCTCTACACGACCGGCATGGCCGCCCGCGCCCTTGCCTTCTTCGGTCTCGACGGCTCGGGCCCGGCACCGCAACCCCAGCCGGGCGCCTGCAAGGTGACGGCCACGACCAACGCCTGGAGCACCGGTCTGACGGCGTCCTTGACGATCACCAACACCGGCACCACGGCGATCAACGGCTGGCAGTTGGCCTTCACCCTCCCCACCGGCCAGACCATCACCAACGGCTGGGGCGCCACCTACAGCCCGTCCTCCGGCGCGGTGACGGGGACGAACGCGACGTACAACGGCACGATCGCGCCGAACGCGAGTGTCAGCATCGGCTACCAGGCCAACCATGGCGGGAACAGCGCGGCGCCGGGTGCTTTTGCGCTCAACGGCAAGACATGTACGGCGAGTTGACGACTCACCGGCCGTCGCGGCCCTCCGGCGGGATGTTCCGGCGCAGTGCGCGGGCGTCCCGCCGGACGGCGTGCCAGGAGCGCAGCAGACCACGCGCCTGGTCGAGCAGTCCGGTGAGGGTGTAGAGAAACACGGACACCACGCTTGCCGCGCCCAGAATGTCCAGGACGATCCGCGACTCCATGCTCGGGTCTCCTCCGAGAGGGAGGGTGATCGAACCGAGCGCGAGCCGCAGGCGGGATGGCAGGTGTCTCAGGCCGACCACCCGGTACCGACGGTGATCAACTGAGGCCCTGCCGGCGTGCAGGCCGCGTGTGAAGTTGTCGCGATTGACGCGTCGCCGATCCCTCGGCGGACGCGCCCGAAAGGGACGCCGGACCCATTCCCGTCGCAGTCGGCGAAACCGAAACCGACCGTGCGCAGGAGAGCCTACTTCCCGTGCCCCCTGCGCCGGAGGCCCTTTGCGGAAACGGCTCAGACCGACCGGTGGTACTGGTCCGGCCCGTGCACGTTCCCGCCCAGCTCGCGCGCCCTCCCCTCGCCGTCAGCAGTCGTGCCCTTCCGCATCCGGAGCGCGGCCAAGATGAACGGCCTGCGCCGGGACGACCTAGACGATCTCTTCCCGGGGCTTCTCGACAGCCTCCTCGACGCCGCCGCCCGCCAGGCCGTCCGGGTCGGGAGCGGCTGAACGGGCCTTCCCCGGAAGGTGGTTGAAGAGCAGGTTCAGCACGATCGCCGTGAGGCAGCCCGCGCTGATGCCGCTGTTCATCACCGTCTGGAACCAGTCGGGGAACTTCTCGTAGATCGTCGGCACGCCGACCGGCAGTACACCCATGGCCACCGAGACGGCCACCACGGTCAGGTTGTTGTTCCCCTTGAAGTCCACCTGGGTGAGGGTCCTCAGGCCGCTCGCCGCCACCGTCCCGAACATGACCAGGCCCGCCCCGCCCAGCACCGGAGCGGGTATCGCCGCGACGACCGCGCCCAGTTTGGGCAGCAGCCCCAGCACGACCAGGATGCCGCCGGCCGTGGCGACGACCCAGCGGCTGCGCACCCGGGTCATGCCGACGAGGCCCACGTTCTGGGCGTACGCCGTGTAGGGGAAGGTGTTGAAGACACCGCCGAGCACGGTCGACAGGCCGTCCGCGCGCAGACCGTCCGAGAGGGATCGCGGTTCGACCCTGCGGTCCGTCATCTCGCCGACCGCTATCAGGTCACCGGTCGTCTCGGTCATCGTCACCAGCGCCACCACCAGCATCGACACGATCGCCGAGAACTCGAACGTCGGTGCCCCGAAGTGGAACGGCGTGCTGATCCCGACCCAGTCCGCGTCCCCGACCCCGCCGAAGTCCGTGAACCCGAAGGGAACGGCCACCGCCAGGCCCACCGCGATGCCGATCAGTACCGCGATCCGGCTCAGGAATGCGGGCGCGAACCGCTGCACCCCCAGCACCACCGCCAGGACGAAGACGGCCAGCGCGATGTTCTTCGGTGCGCCGAAGTCCGCCGATCCGACGCCGCCGGCCACCCAGTTGCCCGCGACCGGCAGCAGGGAGATACCGATGATCAGGATCACCGTGCCCGTGACCAGCGGCGGGAAGAAGCGCAGCAGCTTGCCGAAGACCGGGGCGAGCAGCATGATCGCGAGTCCCGCGACGATCACCGAGCCGTAGATCGCCGGGAGTCCGCCGCCCGTGGTGCCGATCAGGACCATGGGGGACACGGCCGCGAAGGTGCAACCCTGCATGATCGGCAGTCGCACGCCGAAACGCCAGAAGCCGATGCACTGGATGAGGGTGGCGATGCCGCACACCAGCAGGTCGGCGGTGATCAGATACGCCAGGTCCGCCGGTGACAGCTTCATCGCACCGCCGACGATCAGCGGGACGGCCACGGCGCCCGCGTACATCGCGAGCACGTGCTGGAGACCGAAGGCGGCGAGCTGTCGTACCGGAGGTACTTCGTCCACGGGATGCGCAGGGGTGGTTTGGGCCATGTCCGAGACCGTAGGGGTGTTGAACAGTTTGTTGATTTCGGCGGTGTTGCCGATTGGTTGCCCGGTGCGGGCAGTTTCTTTGGGGCCGAAGACCGGCTAACGACCACGCGCGGCGTTCATCAGGGACTGCCAGTCCGGGAGTTTCACCACACCTCGGCCCAGCGAGGCTCCCAGCTCCGCTTCCGCCGCCTCTATCGCGCACCAGCCCGACCATCCCACCGGCTCGACGCCCGCCGCCCGCAGCGCCTCCAGCGGGTCGCCGGGCAGGTCTTTGTGGACGAGCGTGGAGGCGTCCTCCAGCAAGGACGTCGCCGTCTCCTTCGCGCATGGCCGGTTCGTGCCGATGACGCCTGTCGGGCCGCGCTTGATCCAGCCGGCCACGTACTCACCCGGGGCCACCGTGCCCTCGCGCAGGACCCGCCCGCCGAGGTGGGGAACGGTTCCCGTGGCGGGGTCGAACGGCAGACCCTCCAGCGGCACCCCGAGGTAGCCCACCGAGCGCAGCACCAACTGGGCCTCGATCTCCTCGAATTCACCAGTGCCGCGGACGCCGCCGCGTCCGTCCGGCACCGTGCGCTCGAAGCGGACCGCGCCCACGCGTCCGCCGTTGGCGAGGAGTTCGACGGGGCGCAGGAAGAACCGCAACGAGATCCGGTGGGCGGACGGCCGTGACTCCGCGGCCGCCCAGCCCCGCAGCACCTCCACGTTCCGGCGCTGCGGCGCCGGCAGGGCGGAGGGGTCGAGGTAGGCCGGGTCGCGCGCCAACTCCTCCGCGTGCACGGCCACTTCGGTGTCCGGAAGCGAACCGAGCTCGCGCAGCTCCTTGGTGGTGAAGCGGGCCTGGGAAGGGCCCCGCCGGCCCACCATGTGGACCTCCGTCACCCGGCTGGCCGCCAGCGCGGTGAGCGCCGGATGCGGGATGTCGGTCGGGCTGAGCTCGGTCACCCCGCGCGCCAGCATCCGCGTCACGTCGACGGCGACGTTGCCCACACCGATGACCACCGCCGACCGGGCGCCCGCCACGAAACCGTCGGCCGCGGAGTCGGGATGCGCGCTGTACCAGGACACGAACTCCGTCGCCGACCAGCTGCCCGGCAGCTCCTCGCCCGGGATCCCCAGATGCCGGTCGGTGGCGGCGCCCACGCAGTACACCACGGCGTGGTACAGCTCGCGCAGCCGCTCGGCCGGCACCCCGCCGGGGCCGATCCCGACACCGCCGAGGAACCGCACCCGCTCGTGCTCCAGGATCGTCCGCAGACTGGTCTGGAGCGATTTGATCTTCTCGTGGTCCGGTGCCACCCCGTAGCGCACCAGGCCGTACGGGCAGGGGAGCCGGTCCAGGACGTCGACGAGCACGTCGGGGTCCTGCTGGACGAGGCTCTGGGCGGTGTAGCACCCGCTGGGCCCGGAGCCGACGACGGCGACACGCAGCACGGCGGAACTCCTTACGAGAGGAGTCGCTGACACCTCCAGGATCGCACCGCCGGTGCTGCTCTGACAGGGTGCCGGAGCGACCGGGGCGTGCGTGTCCGGTCGTATGGAATGTGATCATGCGGTTACGTTGCGTGTGTGCTAGAAGCATCCTTTCTTAATCTTTCTGATCGTTGTCCGGCGGACGGCAGCGTGTCCGTGTGGCCCGCGTGGGAAGTGCGGGAGGACGCCGGTGCGATGGCGTGGTTCGACGTCCGGCTGGTCTTCTCCGACGGCGCCCGGGTCGACGCGCTCGCCGTGGTGGCCCAGGGAGGTGTCTGCCTGGAGGACGTACGGGCAACGCCCGCCTTGTCACTGGACGACCTGGGCGTGCTCGCGGACTGGATCGAGGGGCCGCTCTTCGCGGCCTGCGGAAGGGAGCCCGAGGTGGCGGCCGGGGAGGCCGGACCGCGTCGTGCTCGCCCGGCCTGGCCGCGCGGCCTGGAGGGGAGATGGCTGGTGGCGCAGGAGTACCGGGCCGCCCAGGAGGACGGCGTCGACCCGGTCCTCGCCGTGATGTGCGCGACCGGGCACAGCCGCCGCAAATCGCTCCGGCTCATCTCGCAGGCGCGTGACGCGGGCTTCCTGACACCACGTCACGCGCGGCGCTGAGCGCGGCGGTTGTGCCGACCGGCCTGTTCAGAGCATGTTCCGCATGCGGTTGATCTCGCTCGTCTGCTGGGCCACCACGTCGTCCGCCATCTCCTCGATCCGGACGTTGTTGCCCTGCCCCTTCACGTCCGTCGCCATGGTGATCGCCCCCTCGTGGTGAGTGATCATCAGGGTGAGGAAGAGCTCGTCGAAGGCCTTCCCCTTCGCCGCGCGCAACTTCTCCAACTGCGCCTCGGTCGCCATGCCGGGCATCCTGGTGTGCGCGTGGGCGTCGCTCTTCTCGGACTGGCCGTACTCCTTCAGCCAGGCCCTCATCGCCTCGATCTCCGGCCCCTGGGCGGCGGAGATCCGCTCGGCGAGGGCCTTGAGCCGCGCCGACTCGGCGCGCTGCGGGGCCAGTTCGGTCAGTTCCAGGGCCTGGGCGTGGTGCGCGATCATCATCCGCGCGTACGAGACGTCCGCCGAGTTGGGGGCGTCGTCGTCGGCCCGCTGCTCCTCCGCGTCCTGGGCCGACAGCGTGCGGTTCGCTTCACCGGGCTTGCCGGGCACCAGCACCGAAGGCCCGGTCGCCGAGGCGGACTTCGGGTCCGCGTCCGAGTCGCAGCCCCCGAGGGCCAGGGCTGCCAGCGCGGCCAGAGCGATCGTCGCGTACGGCGCGCGGCGGAAAAGCACGGTGCTCACCATGGCCCCCTCATGACGATTTCGTTGCCCCCTGTTGATCTGTGCATGGTGAAGACGATACTGCGGTGACGCGTGAACCGTTCCACATGAACGGCACAGGGAGGAAAACAGTGATCCTGTTGCAAGAGTCCCGAACCCGTCACAGACGTCTGGGAGTTGCCGCGGCCGCCGCAGGTCTCCTGGCCGCGCTGCTGACCGCAGGCCCCGCCGTCGCGACCCCCGACCCCGGGGACGGCCCGACGGCGGGCAAGGGAGTCTCCAAGAGCACCGAGGCCGAGGTGAAGGCGGCGATCGCCGACGGCGAGATACCCGGGCAGGACGAGATCGTCCACTCCGGCAACATCGAGCACCTCGTCAACATCCCCAAGGACGCCCTGCCCGGCACCAATTCGGACCTGGCCTTCCAGGGCCGGTACGCCTTCGCCGGCAACTACGACGGCTTCCGCATCTTCGACATCAGCAACCCGAAGGCGCCGAAGACGATCGCCCAGGTGTTGTGCCCCGGCTCGCAGAACGACATCTCCGTCTCCGGGAACCTGCTGTTCCTCTCCACCGACTCCTCGCGCAGCGACAGCAGTTGCAGCAGCACCACCCAGCCCGCGACTGAGAAGTCATCGTGGGAGGGCATGAAGGTCTTCGACATCAGCGACAAGAAGAACCCGAAGTACGTCGCCGCCGTGGAGACCGCCTGCGGCTCGCACACCCACACGCTGGTGCCCGAGCGCAGGAACGTCTACATCTACGTCTCCTCGTACTCGCCGAACGCCGCCTACCCCGACTGCCAGCCGCCGCACGACGGCATCTCCGTCATCAAGGTGCCGCGCAACGCCCCCGAGAAGGCGGCGGTCGTCGGCTTCCCGGTGCTCTTCCCCGGGGAGGGTCCCGACGGCGGCGGCAACCCCGGTTCGCCCACCAACCCGGGCGTCTCCAAGACCACCGGCTGCCACGACATCACGGTGCTCCCGGACCAGGACCTGGCGGCGGGCGCCTGCATGGGTGACGGCATCCTGTTCTCCGTCAAGGACCCGGAGAACCCGAAGGTCATCGACCGGGTGCAGGACAACGTGAACTTCGCGTTCTGGCACTCGGCGACCTTCAACCAGAAGGCGAACAAGGTCGTCTTCACCGACGAGCTGGGCGGCGGCGGTGCGGCCACCTGCAACGCGCAGATCGGTCCGAACCGAGGCGCCGACGGCATCTACGACATCGTCGGCAAGGGCGACAAGCGCAAGCTGGTCTTCCGCAGCTACTTCAAGATCCCCCGCTACCAGGCCGACACCGAGAACTGCGTCGCCCACAACGGCTCGCTGATCCCGGTCAAGGGCAAGGACCTCATGGTCCAGGCGTGGTACCAGGGAGGCGTGTCCGTCTGGGACTTCACCGACTCGTCGAAGCCCCGGGAGATCGGCTACTTCGAGCGCGGTCCGCTCAACACGAGCACCATGCAGACCGGCGGGGCCTGGTCGGCGTACTACTACAACGGCTACATCTACTCCAACGACATCGTCAAAGGCTTCGACGTCCTGAAGCTCAGCGACAAGCGGACGGATCCGGCCAGGAAGGTGCGGCTCGGCGAGCTCAACGTCCAGACCCAGCCGGACTACTTCGACTGATCCCCGGCCTGCCGGCCCGTCTCGAAGAAACGCGACAGATCTTTGTCGCACGTCCCGTCGGGTGCTTCGGCGCCCGGCGGGACGCCCTGCTCCCAGTCGAGCCGGTAGCGGGTGAACAGCTCGGCGCGCAGGGTCGCGATCGGCAGGGGGACGTTCGGCAGGACCATCGCGTAGACCGCTCCCATGAGCTGGGAGCGCAGCATCGGGTAGTCCGTCCCGACCGTCTGCGAACCGTGCCGTTCCATCGTGTCCCGCAGCAGTTCCGCCAGGCGCTGCTGCTCCGGGCACTGTACGAAGCCCTCGGTGTCCAGCAGTCCCGCCATGTGCTGGCGCATCAGCACCGTCCGGTCCCGGGCCAGGCCCAGGACCGCGTCGATGGCGCGGGCCATCCGCTCCCGGCCGTCCTCGGTGTGCGGCTCGCGCTCCAGCGCCTCCTCCAGCGTGCGGTGCATCAGCCGGTGCACTGCGGACTGCACGAGCTGGCGCTTGCCGGGGAAGTAGTACGACACCAGACCGCGCGCCGAACCCGCCCGGTCCGCGATGTCGCCGAGGGTCGTGGCCTCGTAACCCCGCTCGGAGACCAGTTCGAGTGCCGCCTGCAGGAGCCGCTCCCGGGAACGGCGGCGCAACTCTTCGTTGACCGAGGCGCTGCGCGGGGACATGCCGTAACTCCTGTGTTGACTGGCTATCAGCCAACTATACTCAGTGCGTCCGGACCGGCCCGAAAATGGCCTGGTCGGGGCTGCTGCCTGCTCTGGGCGACGCGGGGGATCGTCCAGGGTGGGCGAGCATGCGCCCCAATGGTGTCCTCAGGCGACCTTCTGGCGGGGCGACCACCCCGTTTTCAGACAGTTTTCCGGTGCCGATTCCGAGCGGGCGTCCCGACGGAAATCCCGGGCTCAGTCCACCAGGTCGAGGACGGGCCGCAGTGCGTCGGGCCGCTGCGCCGCCGGCAGATGATCCACGAAGTGCACCGCGCAGCCCAGGGCCGCCGCACCGCCGTCCGCCCGCCTGTCGTCGCCGACCATCAGAACGTCCCGGGGCTCGGCACCGAGCGCCGTGCAGGCGGTCTTGAACAGCCGGGGGTCGGGCTTCTGGACGCCGTGCTCGTACGACAGCACATACGCGTCGACGTACGGGTCGAGCCCGTGCGCGCGGAACACCGGGCGCAGGTCCCAGCCGATGTTGCTGACGACGCCCACCTTCGTCCCGCGCGCGCGGAGTGCGCGCAGCACCTCGGCGGCATCGGGATACGGCTGCCAGGCGGAGGGGAGCATGTGCCGGTCGTAGAGCGCGTCGTGCAGGGCGGGATCCGGCAGCGCGACGAGCCGCGAGAGCCCGGTGTACGCGGCCCGGTGCAACTCGGCGCTCTCGTCCCGGACGTCCCACACGGCGGCGAGCTCGTCCGGCATCGGCACCCGGGGCGCCACCCCACCGGGCAAGGCCCCCACGTGCTCCAGCTCCCGCGCGATCCGGGTCGACTCGGCCTCGGCGAGAGGGAGTCCGGCCTCGTCGAGGACGGCCCTCAGCCAGGAGGCGGTGGACTCGATCCGGAAGAGGGTTCCCGAGAAGTCGAACAGAACGGCAGCCATACGATGATCTTACGGGCCCGGCGTTCCATGTCCGGGGGAGTGCGTTCCCGCGGAACAGGCAGAGGAAATCCTGCTCGCGCACCGGGCAGCAGCCCGCGTACGCCATGTGCTGGTCTCGGCTGCCCCGCGCCCGGACCGCCAGGTGTGGAGGTCGGCGGCGGAACGGATGGCCCGGCTCAGGGCTCGGGCCGTCGTTCACGGCCGGTACCGCTGGTGGACCGTCACCGCCAGCGTCACCAGCATCGCGCCCAGCAACCAGCCGCCGAGCACGTCGGAGGGCCAGTGGACGCCGAGCCAGATACGGGTGAGGCCGACGCCCACGACGGAGATCACGGCGACGGTCAGGGCCGTGAGCCACAGGGTGCGGCCGACGCCGTAGTGGTGCAGGAGCCACAGGAGGAGGCCGCACACGACCGTGGCCGTCAGCGCGTGGCCCGACGGGTAGGCCGCGAAGTGCGCGGTGTCGACGGGGTCGGGCCAGACGGGGCGTTCGCGGCCCACCGCGGCCTTCAGGGTCTGCTGGACCAGTGTGCCCAGCGCACATGTGGCCACCAGCCACACGGCGGCCCAGCGGTCGTTGCGGCGCAACACCAGCCAGATCGCCGCGACCGCCGCCAGGAGGCGCATCGCCCATGGGTCCCAGACCCAGTCCGTGAGGATGCGGAAGACGTGCGTGAGCCCCGGTTCGTCGACCGCCCAGCGGTGGGTCGTGTCGGCGATGTCGCCGTCCACGCTGAGCAGCGGGTGCCACTCGACCACGACCAGGGCGAGCAGCAGCACCGAGCACAGTGCGAGGACACCGGTCGCGCGGGCGGCGGTCCGGTGCTCCGGCGGACGGGGCGGGGAGTCGACGGACGGGGTGTGCATGCTGCGATCCTCGTCGACCGGTGCGGTGGGAGGCGAATTCCGGAGCGGGTGGGCCGGACCGGCCGTCGTCCGGGGCCGCGGTCATGGCCGGCTGTCCGCCATGGGGGGCATGGTCATTGCCGGGTTCCCTGTTGTCCGCGAGTCCATGCCCCCGGCCGTCCGGCGCCGCCGCGGTCGTCAACAGGCGGTGAACTCCTCTTCCCGCGTGTGCGACTCCGGCGGCCGAACCGTCAGAGCGTCAGCAGCATGGCCACCATCGCGATGCCCATCGACAGCCGGCACGCGCGAGCGAGTTCGGGCCGGTCGCCCCAGCCGACGGTGCCGCCGCCCGCGGTCACCGGTATCAGGCGGACGCCGGACAGCAGGACGTATCCCGCGAAGTAGAGGAGCAGCGTGCCCGTCACGACGGGGACTCCCGCACCGCCGTGGTGTCCGGGGGAGGCCGCCATCACCACCGCCATGTAGACCATGGCCCCCGCCCCCACCAGGTGATGCAGATGATGGGTGCTGGCGCGCGCCGCCCACAGTGCGCGCAGCGCGGCCCCGCCGAACACCGCCGTATAGAGCGGCCAGGCCCACGACGGGGGCGTGAACACGGCGGCCGGTACGGCCATCGCGGCCATCCCGAAGCCCATCAGCGCCTCACCGCCCGCGGCCCGGCGCTGCTCCTCCACGCTGCTGCGCATCCGCAGCAGGCAGTACGCCCCGGTCGCCGCGCAGAGCGCCACCAGCAGCCAGCCGGACGAAGCCGGTCCGTGCACGCCAACCTCCCCCGCTCGACGGTCGGTCAAGGGATGCCCGGGCCATGCGGCGCGCAATCGAGCGCAAGGGTGTACGCGGGGAGCGTGCGGCGGAGCACGGCAGGTCAGGGTGATGACCGTCATGTCGTTTACAGGTAAAACACCTGCTAAAGTAGTGCCTCATGAGCAGTGCGACCCCCCACCCCGACACTCCGCGCGTACGCCGTCTTCCCTTGGCCGGCGTGCTGCGCCTCGGCAGGCCTTCCGACATCTGGTTCAAGCCCGCCCTGAGCGTGGTGGTCGCGGTCGCCCCGCCCAACCTGACCCTGTTGGCCCTCGGCCGCCTCGACCTGGCGATGTACACCATGGCCGGATCCCTGTGCGCGCTCTACGCCCACAACCGGCCCTACGCCGCCCGGGCCCGCGCTCTGGCCTGGGTGGTGCTCGGCATGGTCGCCGGCCTGGCTGCGGGCCTGGTCGCCGCCTCGCTCACCGGCAGCGCGGTCGTGCTGGTCACCGTCGGCGCGCTGGTGGCCGCCGTACAGAAGACGCTCTGCGACGCGACCCGGATCGGCCCGCCGGGACATGTGGTCCTCACCTTCATCAGCTCCGCCTCCCTCTTCGCCCCGCAGACCCTCGTCCAGGTCCCCGGCCACCTCGCCCTGGCCCTCGCGACGGGCGCCTGGGCCTGGCTGGTGGGGATGGCGCCCGGCCTGTTCCGGCCGCACGGTCCGGAGCGACGGGCCACCGCGCGCGCCCTGGACGCGGCCGCCGCGTACGCCGAGCACCCGCGCCCCCAGGCGAGCGGAACCGCCCATGCCGCCGTGCAGGCCGCCTGGCAGACCCTCCTGTCGGCCGGAACCCGCTCCGAAACCCGGCGCGCCCTCGGACGCCTCGTCGTCCGTGCCGAGGTCGCCCTCGCCGCCCCGGCCGACGCGGACCCGGACCGCCTCCGCGCCTGGGCCCGCGAGCTGCGCGGCACCGCACCGGTCCCGCAGGCGCCGGACGACGACGAACTCCTCGGCGTGGAGATCGAGCTCGCCGCCCCCGCCCACCCGGTGTGGCGCATGCTCGCCCCGATCGCCGTACGCACCGCCCTGGGCTGCGCCCTCGCCGGCTACGCCGCCCTCGCGCTCGGCGTCGGCCGCCCCTACTGGGCCCTGGTCACCGCGGCCTCCCTCTACCAGGCCAACGTCACCCTCACCTGGAGCCGGGGCGTCCAGCGGGTCGTCGGCAACCTTGTCGGGGTGCTGGTGTTCGCCACTGTCGTCCCGCTCGCCCATCTCGGGCCCGCCGCGCTCGTCCTGTGCTGCCTCGCCTTCAACTTCGGCGCCGAGGCGCTCATCGCCCGCAACTACTGGCTCGGCAGCGTCTGCGTGACCCCGATGGCGCTGCTCATCACCGAGTTCGCCGGACACCAGGAGCCCGGCCGGCTGATCACCGAGCGGGTCATGGACACCCTCGTCGGAGCGCTGGTCGGATTCGTCGCCGCCGTGGCCGTCACCAACCGGCGCGCGGGCGACCGTGTCGAGCAGTCGCTGGCCGCGGTGGAACGCGCCCGCGCACACACCGCCCGACTCCTGGCCGGGCCGCATCCCGCGCCCGGCGCCCTGGCCTCCGCCCGCCGCGCCCTCGCCACCGCCCTGGTCGATCTGCGCGCCACTCTCGAGGCCGCGTCCGGCGAATGGTGGCAGCGTGCCCTGCCCCAGGAGAGGGTCGTGCGCGCCGAGCAGGCCGGACACCGTACGCTCGCCGCGACGATCCGGCAGCGCAGAACGGAGGGCGTACGTCCATGACGGCACCGAACGGACGACCGGCGGACCCGACGAGGCACGACACCGTCGCCGCGGTCGTCCGGCAGTGGCAGACCGTCCACCCCGGTCTCGACACCGGCCCCATGGAGATCATCGGCCGCGTCAACCGCTGCGCGGCCCTCCTCCAGCAGGCCGAGGACGCCCCCCTGCGCCGGGCCGGGCTCAGCCGCCCCGAGTTCGACCTGCTCGGCGCGCTGCGCCGCACCGGTCACGAGCTCACCCCCGGCGATCTGGCCCGCGAGACCTTCTCCTCCGGCGCCGCCGTCACCAAGCGCCTCAAGCAGCTCACCGAACGGGGCTTGGTGGAGCGCCGGGGCGACACCCGCGACCGGCGCGTCGCCCATGTCCGGCTCACCGACGCCGGCCGCGAGCTGGTCGACGGGATCCTGCCCGAGCAGCTGGAGTACGAGACGGCGGTGCTGTCCGTCCTGACCCCCGAGGCGCGGGACGAACTCGCCGCCCGGCTGGGAGAGCTGCTCGGCCGACTGGAGGGCATCCTGGGCGTGCTGCGCGCCTGACGCCTGCGACCTGCGGTTTCGGAAGTTTCGAAGCCCGCTTCCTGTTGACGCGGTCCACCCGCGCTTCCTACGTTCGTCCAGGTCGGTGCGGATCATCGACTGTCGTACGGAATACCGAACGAAGGAATGATGCCGTGGCAGCCGAAGGCCCCGCCCGCGAGAAGCTCACCATCGACCTCGGCACCGAGACCGGCCCCTTCCACGGGGGAGCGAGCGGCACGCTCTACGGTCTGTACGGCGACGGTGTGCCCAGCCGCGTGGTGGTCGAGGGCATGTACCCGCGGACGGTGACGACCAAGGCCCAGGACGGCACCCAGCATCCCGGGGGCGACGCCCTGGAGATCCTGCCGCCGTTCGTCGCGGCGGGCGGCAAGGACGTCTACGTCTATCTGACCGACTTCTACCGGGGGTTTCCGTACGAGTGGCCGGGCGCCACCGGCGAGGAGCGGCTCGCCGGGCATCTGGACGTGATCCGCAGCCAGGTCGAACACGTCCTGACCCTGGGGGAGTTGAGGTCCCACGTCGTGTACGTGCCGTTCAACGAGCCCGAGGGCAACATGTTCGGCGAGGGGGAGTGGAGCTACGACGGGGTGTCCTGGCGGACCGCGCCGGACCACTATTTCGCCGCCTGGGAAGCCGCACACCGCCTCATCAAGGACCTCGACCCGGACGCCCGCGTGGCCGGACCCAACACCTGCGTCCTGTACCCCGAGGTCAGGGACTTCCTGGAGTTCGCCAAAGCGCACGACGTACTGCCCGACATCGTCACCTGGCACGAACTGTCCTCGCCTGCCGAGGTCCGTACCAATGTCGCCAAGTATCGTGCACTGGAACGGGAGTTGGGCATCGGTCCGCTGCCCGTCAACATCAACGAGTACGCGCACAACTATCACGTCTCCGTCCCCGGGCAGATGATCCAGTGGATCGCCGCGATCGAGGAGTCGAAGGTCGACGCCGACCTCGCCTACTGGAACATCGCCGGCAACCTCAACGACTCGGCGGTGGAGGCGAACAAGGCCAACGGCCAGTGGTGGCTGTACAACGCCTACGGACAGCTGACCGGGAACACCGTCCGGGTCGTCGCCCCGCACCCCAACGAGCAGTACACCCTCCAGGGCGTGGCCACCCTCGACCGGGTCAAGCGCCAGGCCAGGGCGCTGTTCGGGGGCGCGGGCGGTACCGCGGACGTCGTGTTCGAGGGCGTGGACGCGGAGGTGTTCGGCACCGTGGTCCACCTGCGTCTCGTGGAGATCGCCTGGACGGGACAAGTGGGGTCCGGCGCACAGCCGTTGCGCCTGCTGGACGAGGAACTCCCGGTCCACGACGGCAAGGTGACGTTGCATCTCGCCGACCTGGACGCGATGTCCGCCTACCAGGCGATCCTGTCGCCGGGCGGCAACGGGGCCGTGACGCTGCCGTCCGCGGTGCGCTGGAGACGGACGTACGAGGCCGAGGACGCCACCTGGACGGGCGGCGGTTACTCGAAGAACGGGCCCGAGGGATCGCCGTTGGCCGTCGACCGGTTCGCGACCTCCGGCGGCTACCACGTGGGCGGGCTGCGCACCGGCTCCGACGGCGTGCTCGCCTTCGACGTCGAGGTCCCGGAGGACGGGACCTACGACCTGGCCGTCTTCGCGGGCTCCCACAACCTCGCCGAACTGGTGCGGGAGCAGGGTCCCACCAACGTCTTCCTGCGCGTCGACGGCGAGGACCCGCGCGAACTGCGGCTGCCGCTCGGCTACAAGTGGGCGGTGTGGGGCCACACCGACACCCGCGTGGAGCTGACCGCGGGCCCTCACCGGATCACCCTCGCCGCCCAGGACCCCGACCTCGGGCTCACCAAGGGGGACGCGGCCGTCGACAAGCTGGACGTCATGCTGCGGGAGAAGGACGAAACCGCGCTGTACGACGCCGAGTTCGCGGACCTCGGCGGCGGGGCCCGGGTCAGCCACGCGCACCGCGGCGCCTCGGGACCCGGGGTGGCGGTGCTCCCGCGGGGTGGCACCGTCACCTTCTGGGCGTACGCGGCCGACGACGGCGAAGCCTCCGTGACCGTCGACGTGCTCGGGCCCGGAGAGGGCGTGCTGAGCGTCAACGGCGAGGAGGTCGGGCGCGTCGAGCGCGGCGCCGTACCGCTCTTCCTCGCCGGAGGCGTCAACAAGATCACGGTCACCGGGAGCTCGGACCGGCTGATCGTGGACCGGCTGCGCGTCGCCCCCTCGCGCGGCCTGCTGCCCACGACCGTGTACGCCGCCGAGGAAGGCATCCTGACCGGCGCGGCGACGGTCACCGGGTACCCGTACGCCACCGGCGGCAAGGCGGTCGACGGCGTCGGTGCCGGGCCCGCGAACGCGCTCACCCTCACGGTCACGGCGGACCGCGCCGGACGGCACGCGCTGACGATCCGCTACTCCAACGGTGAGCAGCCCCCGTCCACCCACTACAACCCGGACCCCGTCTGCCGCCACGCCGACGTCTCCGTCAACGGCGCCCCCGCCCACCGCGTCCTGTTCCCCACCACCTTCCACTTCAACAACTTCTGGAACCTGTCCCTGCCGGTCACCCTGCGCCCGGGCCTCAACACGCTCACCTTCACCGCCGACGAACTCCCCGACTTCGCCGGGGACACCAGGAACGAGTTCGGCCAGCGCTCCGCCCACGCCCCCGTCATCGACCAGATCACGGTGACCCCGCTCGCGCCCACGGAGACCGAGGCGCGTCCCTTCTAGAGCACCTCGGTCGCGGTGCGCCGGTACCCCGAGCGCCGGTCGTCGATGGCCTGCCAGCGGTCGCCGTAGATGTTGCTGACGATGGCCGGCTCCCGTACGAAGTCGTGCGGGAAGCCGAGCGGCACCGCGCTCACCTCGTCCAGACGGGCGAGAGCGTCGGCGTCGAGACGGACGTCGACGCTGCCCAGGTTGTCGGCGAGCTGGCTCTCCCTGGTGGCCGCGACGATGGGCACGACGTTGCCGGGCCGGCCGAGCAGCCACGCCAGCGCCACCTGGGCCGGGCTCCAGCCACCCTGTTCGGCGATCTCCATGACGGCCGTGACGATCTGCTCCTGCTGCGGGCTCGGCTTGTCGCCGCCCCAGGTGTCCAGGCGGCCGGTCTCACCCCGCCGGTACTTGCCGGTCAGCTTCCCGCCCGCCAGCGGCGACCACGCCAGCACCGCCTGGCCGAAGGCCCGTGCCTGGGGGAGCAGTTCACGCTCCGGAGTGCGCTCCAGCAGGTTGTAGTGCAACTGTGAACCCGCGAAGGCGGTCCACCCCCGCAACTCCGCAAGGGTGCCGGCCTGCGCGATCTCCCAGGCGGGCCAGTCGGAGACCCCGACGTAGAGCACCTTGCCCGTGCGTACGAGGTCGTCGAGCGCCCGCATGACCTCCTCGACCGGCGTGAAGTTGTCGCGGGCGTGCACCCACAGGATGTCCAGCCGGTCGGTGCGCAGCCTGTCGAGACTCGCCTCCACCGACTGCACGAGGTTCTTGCGGTGGTTGCCCGCCGAGTTGACGTCCCCCGCACGGGTCCCGCAGGTGAACTTGCTGGCCAGCACGAACTCCTCACGCCGCCCGCCGAGCAGCTCGCCGAGGATGCGCTCCGAGGTGCCGCCCGAGTAGTTGTTCGCCGTGTCGACGAAGTTGCCGCCCGCGTCGGCGTAGGCGTCGAGAAGCCTGGCACTGGTCTCCTTGTCGGAGCCGTAGGCGGGATCCTCGCCCATGACCATCGCGCCGAGGCTCAGCTCGCTCACGCGCAGGCCGGTCTTGCCGAACAGTGTGTACCGCACGATCAGTTCCCCTTCAGGCAGGTCGTGCGTACGACGCTAGGAGCTGGAGCGCACTTCAACGCAACCCCCTTCCGGGACGGCGGCCAGTCGGCCGACGGCCCGCGTCACCCCCGTCCGGCCGGCGCCGCCAGCTTGCGCAACCGGCGCCAGTTCAGGCGGGGTTGTGCCGTCGGTACGCCCGGACGTTTCCTCGGGACGCGGACGCGAAGTGCCCCGGGGGCGATACGGCAGTGGACCGGGGCGGGCAGCACCAGGGCCTCGCCGTCGACGCCGACCTCGATCTCCGGGTGGTCGGCGTCGACGACCACCTCCCGCGCGGACAGCACCGCGAGACCCTGCGGAGCGGGGTCGAGGAGCAGCGCCGCCGCCTCGGCCGCACTGTCCACCCGGACACCGAGGACGCCGAGCAGCCCGGAATCGAGCCGCTCGCGGCGGCCGAGGCCCACGGGGTCACCGGTGCGGTAGGCGTTGTTGCTCACCAGCACGGCCTGCGGGCCGTCGATGGTGGTCGCGTCGATCCGCGCGGTCAGCTGCGGGCCGCGCTGCCGGGTGAGCAGATCGGGCAGGAGCTCCAGCGTGGTGCCGATCTTGTCGTCGCGGTAGGCGGGACTCTGGACGACCGCCGCGTACGCGCCGAAGGAGGCGTTGTTGACGAACGGACGGCCCGCCACGAAGCCGAGGTCCACCCGGAGTTCGACCCCGTCGGTGAGCGCGTCGAGGCAGGCCGAGGGGTCGGTGCGGTCGAGGCCGAGGTCCATGGCGAAGTGGTTGCGGGTGCCGGCGGAGACGACGAGGAACGGCAGGTCGTGTTCCGCGGCGACGGCGGCGACCAGCGCCTGGGTGCCGTCGCCGCCGGCGACGCCGAGCAGGTCCGCTCCCTCCGCCACGGCCGCCCGTGCCAGCGCGGTCACGTCCTGGTGTTCCTCCGGGTCCAGCAACACCACCTGGGCGCCCAGGTGTTCGGCCTTCTCCCGCAGCCGGAACTGCTCGACCTTCCCGCCTCCGGAGCGGGGGTTCATGATCAGGAAGGGGCGCCGCACGGACCGCGCCCGGTGCTCCTTCATCCGCTTCGGTCGGGTACCTGCGCTGCGCAGCGCGTACCGTCCGCTCCACACGGCCACGCTCCACAGCACCGGCGTCAGCAGGATCACCCATCCCAGGGTGACCACGAACAGGACCAGGACGAGCGCGGGGGTGACGACCGTGAGGCCCGCCGCCAGCCAGCGCTCCGGGCCGCGCCGCGTCAGCGTCCACCACACCGCCGCCGCCGTGACGGCCGCGCCCGCGAGCCCGGCGGCCAGCAGCAGAACGCCGCCGAGGCCGCCGTAGGCGAGAGGGAGCAGGACCGCGAGGGCGGCCGTCGCCAGGGACGTCCTGGCCGCCCATCTCTGCCTGCGAAAGGCCGGGGCGTTCAGGTCCACGCTCATGTGCTCCTCCACTGCTCGGCGCCCTCCGGCCACGGCGGTCGGCGGAGCATATCCAAGTCGTCGAAACGACCGGCACCGTGTGGGGGTACCGGGCTCAGGTTCCCGGCCGGTACCGGATCGGATGGTCCGCCGGCACCTCCACCAGCACGATCGGGGTGCCGTCCGGGTCCGCCACCCACATCTCGACGAGCCCCCACGGTTCCCTGACCGGCGGCCGTACGATCTCGACACCCTTGGCCAGAAGCTCCTCGTGCGCCGCGGTCACGTCCGGGACCTGGAGCCACAGCCGGACGTCCGCGGCCGGCGGCGCCTCGGAGCGTCCCGACAGCTCCAGGAACCCACCGCCGAGGAAGTAGACGGTGCCCCGCTCCGGGCCCGTACCGAACTCGCGGTATACGGCGAGGCCCAGCTGGTCGCCGTAGAAGACTCGGGAACGCTCCGGATCCGTTGGCCGCAGCAGGACGCGGCCACTCAGTACGTGCACCATGCGGGCGAGCCTATCCGGGGCGTTACTCTCGACTCTGCCCCAGTCGTGCCTCTGAAGTGGAGATGCGCCCCATGGAGACCACCGCCGGCCTCACTTTCCGTGACGCCACCGACGCCGACGTGGACACGCTGGTCGCGCTGGTCGAGTCGGCGTACCGCGGCGAGGACAGCCGGGCCGGGTGGACCACCGAGGCGGACATCCTGGAGGGGCAGCGGACGGACCCGGAGGGTGTGCTGGCGGTCATCAAGTCGCCCGACAGCAGGCTGCTGACCGTGGAGCGGGACGGGCAGGTCGTCGCCTGCTGCCAGCTCGAACACCGGGGCACCCACGCGTACTTCGGGATGTTCGCGGTCAGCCCGAGCCTTCAGGGCGGCGGCCTCGGCAAGGTGATCATCGCGGAGGCGGAGCGCATCGCGCGGGAGACCTGGGGTGTCACCGAGATGCACATGACCGTGATCTCCGTGCGCGAGGACCTCATCGCCTGGTACGAGCGGCGCGGCTACCGCCGTACGGGACAGATGACGCCCTTCCCGTACGGCGACGAGCGCTTCGGACTTCCGCAGCGCGAGGACCTGCAGTTCGAGCTGCTGGTCAAGAAGTTCGCCTGATCGTCACGCCGTGAAGCGGCCGGTGCGCTTGATCTCCGGGTAGTCGGTCGTCGCGCCGTCCAGCCCCAGGGCCCGTACCAGCCGCAGCTGGTCCTGGGTGTTCACCACCCAGCCGATGATCTTCAGGTCCGCCTTGCGGGCCGCCTGCACGACCTCCAGGGTCAGCCGGCGGATGTTCAGGCAGACCGTCTCCGCACCGGCCTCGACGGCGCGCTCCACGATGTCGGGGCCGAACCGGCTGCCGATGAGCGCGGTCCGTACGCCGGGCACCAGCCGGCCGATCTCGGCGATCGCCTCGTCGTGGAACGAGGAGACCTCGACCCGGGAGACCAGATCCCGCCGGAGCAGGACCTCCGCCAGCGCGCGGGCCGCCCCGAGGTCCTTGATCTCGGCCTGGAGCGGCGATCGCACGGCGTCCAGGACCTCCTCGAACACCGGGACGTGTTCCCCGCGGCCCGCGTCCAGGGCGCGCAGTTCGCTGAGGGTCTTCTCGGCGATCGGGCCGGTTCCGTCGGTCGTGCGGTCCACGTCGGTGTCGTGCATGACGACGAGGGCGCCGTCCTTGCTCAGATGCAGATCGAGTTCGATGACGTCGAGGCCGGCCTGCTGGGCGGCGACGAAGGAACGGAGGGTGTTCTCGGGTTCGGTACCCATGACTCCGCGATGACCGATGGTAAGGAAGTTCAAGGTTCAACTCGCTTCCGTCGACGGCGGCTCGGTGCAGAGCCGCAGCCTAACGGCTACGCCGCGTGAGGGACCCGTGCGTGCGCGAGGGATCGCGGGGGCGGACGGGGGAGTGGGCACGGTTACCCGGAATCGCTGCGTTCATGGCGCTCGACAGGAAAAAGTTCGGTGACCATTGGGTTGCGCAGGACAACTTCCCGAGGCTCCTCTTGCTGGGAGGAAGCTCGTATGTATACGGTCTCCGTACGTGAGGTTCTCCCGTGGAGGATGGGGCATGACGGAAATTCTTGTGCAGGCGGCGTCGGAGGAGCGGATTCCTCCCATGGCAAGGGTGGTGGAGCGCCCGGCATGGCCTGTGCTCAAGGATGCCGTGGAGCGGATCCGGCCATGGCAGTCCAAGGACGGGTCGATCGACTTCGAGGCCGAGGGTGCGCCTACCCGCGAGGACGCCGAGACCGCCGTACGGCGTGTCGTCGAGGCCGTGCAGGAGCTGTCACCGCTGCTGCCGCACGACGCCGACTACCACGCCGCGCTCGTCAAGGACCTCCTGCGCTGGTCCGAGGGCGGCTTCGAGGTACCCGACTTCCTCGACTCCCTGCTGGCCTTCCAGCCCGCCGCGAACCGCGCTGACGGCCTCCAGCACCTGGTCGTCTTCCCGATGTACACGCAGAACGGCAACCCCGACCGCAACCTGGAGGCGGTCGTGCTGCGCATGGTCTGGCCCGAGTGGCTGGCCGAGCTGGAGCGCACCCGCTACGACAACCCCCTGTTCTGCGGCATCAAGTTCGAGGACTTCACGGCCGGCTACGACACCAACTCGGCCGTCCTCTTCCCGGAGACCATCGCCGTGCGCGAGGCGCCTGAACGTTTCTCCTGGGGCGGCATCTTCTGCGACCGCGAGGCCGCCCGCTTCCGCCGGGTCACCGACGCGGCCGTCGACATCCTGGGCCTGGAGCTGCCCGAGGACATCGCCGCGATGGTCCACGACCAGAAGCGCTGCGAGGAGGCCTTCGTCCTGTGGGACATGGTCCACGACCGCACCCACAGCCACGGCGACCTGCCCTTCGACCCGTTCATGATCAAGCAGCGCCAGCCGTTCTGGATGTACGGCCTCGAGGAGCTCCGCTGCGACCTCACCGCCTTCAAGGAGGCCGTGAAACTGCAGGCCGACGGCGTCCCGCAGGCCCGTGACGTGCAGTACGCGGTCCTCTTCGACCGCATGTTCCGTTTCCCGGTCACCGGCGAGCGCGTGCGCAACTACGACGGCCTCGGCGGCCAGCTCCTCTTCGCCTACCTGCACCAGCACGACGTCGTCCGCTGGACCGACAACAAGCTGTTCATCGACTGGCAGCGCGCCTCCGTGGTCACCAACCAGCTGTGCGCCGAGATCGAGGACCTGTACCGAGCGGGCATCGACCGCCCGAAGCTCGTCCACTGGTTCGCCGCGTACGACCTGGTGTCGCAGTACCTCGCCCCGCACCCGGGCTCCAAGTGGGCCAAGGGTCCCGACGCCCTGGACCTGTCGCTGCCGCCCCGGAAACTCGTCGATGACGTGCTTCCGGACGAGTTTCCGCTGAGCATGTTCTATGAGGCCCTCTCCAAGAAGCTCAAGAACGTGATCGCCTCCACGCGGGGCATCACGGCGGAGAGTGCCGAGCGGGTCGCCGCGTGAGCGACCGCACCACAACAGCTCAGGAGGCGAAGCGCATGGTGGGGAACGGAGCTCTCAGCGGTGCGGTGATCGCGGTGGCGGGCGCGGGCGGTCCCGCGGGCCGCGCGACACTGCTGCGACTCGCCGAGGCGGGCGCGACCGTCGTCGGCGCGGACAACGACCCGGAGCGGCTCGCGGAGGCCGTCGACGCGGCGAGCTACGCCTCGGGCGGCGCCACCGTGACCGGTGAGCCGGTCGACCTGCTCGACCTGGAGTCCACCCGCGACTGGGCCGCGCACATCGAGAAGGACTTCGGCCGGGTCGACGGCCTGGTCCACCTCGTCGGCGGCTGGCGCGGCAGCGAGACCTTCATCAAGTCGAGCCTGGACGACTGGGACTTCCTGGAGCTGCTGCTCATCCGTACCGTGCAGCACACCTCCCTGGCCTTCTTCGAGGGCCTGCAGCGCAGCGAGCGCGGCCGCTATCTCCTGATCAGCGCCGCCGGCGCGACGAAGCCCACGGCGGGCAACGCCTCGTACGCCGCCGCCAAGGCCGCCGCCGAGGCCTGGACGCTCGCTCTCGCCGACGCCTTCCGCAAGGCCGGGGGCGCCGACGGGCCGACCTCCGCGGCTGCGATCCTGGTGGTGAAGGCACTGGTGCACGAGGCCATGCGCGCCGAGCGGCCCAACGCGAAGTTCGCGGGCTTCACGGACGTCAAGGATCTGGCCGAGGCGATCGCCGGTGTCTGGGACAAGCCCGCCGCCGAAGTGAACGGAAACCGTCTGTGGCTCACCGAGAAGCCGTGAACCCGACCGCCTTTACGCAGGCTCGACGCCATCACGACCCGGACGTCCGCGGCTTCGCCAGCGACAACTACGCCGGGGCCCACCCGGAGGTGCTCGCCGCCCTGGCCCTCGCCAACGGCGGGCACCAGGTCGCGTACGGCGAGGACGACTACACCGAGAACCTCCAGCGGATCGTCCGCAGCCACTTCGGTGCCACGGCCGAGGCGTTCCCGGTCTTCAACGGCACCGGCGCCAACGTCGTCGCGCTCCAGGCGGTCACCGACCGCTGGGGCGCGGTGATCTGCGCCGAGAGCGCGCACATCAACGTGGACGAGGGCGGCGCCCCCGAGCGCATGGGCGGCCTCAAGCTGCTCACCGTGCCCACCCCGGACGGCAAGCTCACGCCCGAGCTGATCGACAAGCAGGCCTGGGGCTGGGAGGACGAGCACCGGGCGATGCCGCAGGTCGTCTCGATCACCCAGTCCACCGAGCTCGGCACCCTCTACACGCCCGACGAGATCCGCGCGATCTGCGACCACGCCCACGCGCACGGCATGAAGGTCCATCTGGACGGCTCCCGCATAGCCAACGCGGCCGCCTCCCTGGACGTCCCCATGCGCACGTTCACCAACGCGGTGGGCGTCGACATCCTCTCTCTGGGCGGGACCAAGAACGGCGCCCTGTTCGGCGAGGCGGTCGTCGTGATCAACCAGGACGCGGTCTCCCACATGAAGCACCTGCGCAAGCTGTCCATGCAGCTCGCCTCCAAGATGCGTTTCGTGTCGGTGCAGTTGGAGGCCCTGCTCGCCAAGGACCTGTGGTTGCGCAACGCCCGTCACGCCAACGAGATGGCCCAGCGCCTGGCCGAGGGCGTCCGTGCCGTCCACGGCGTCGAGATCCTCTACCCGGTCCAGGCCAACGGCGTCTTCGCCAAGCTCCCGCACGACGTGAGCGAGCGCCTCCAGAAGCGCTTCCGCTTCTACTTCTGGGACGAGGCCGCGGGCGTCGTCCGCTGGATGTGCGCCTTCGACACCACCGAGGACGACGTGGACGCGTTCGTGGCGGCGCTGAAGGAGGAGATGGCGCGCTAGGCCGCAGGCCGCCTGGGCTTGCATGCCGGTGTGGACACCACACAGCCCCGGGTCCGGCCGAGAACCGATGACGACGTCGAAGCATGCGTACGGGCCCTGGCGGAGGTTCACCGCCGCGCCGGCTGTCCGCTGAACTGGCCCGCCCGCCCGGGGCATTGGCTGTCACAGGCTTCGGCGCTGGGCAGCTGGATCGCCGCCTGGACGGCCGGGTGGCGGGTCACGTCAGCCTGTCCCGCGCCGACGAAGGCGACATGGCCCCCGTCCTTTGGAGCGAGCGCAACGGTACGAGCGGGGAACAGGCCGCGGTGGTCGGCCGGTTGTTCGTCGCCCCGTGGGCGAGAGGGCACGGGATCGGTGCCCTGCTGATCGGTCGAGCAGCGGTGGAGCGCGATCCAGGTGGTGTCCGTCCACTGCTGCTCTGTATAAATATACAGAGCCACGTAAATCAATTGACCGCTGGGTGATCGTCTTTCTATGCTCTGCGGGCATGGAGCTGATCCAGAACACCCCCGACCTTTCCGCGTACTTGGCCGCCGACGAGGTCATCGACCATGACCACCCGATCGTCCGGGAGGTGGCCGCACATCTCGCCGAAGAGGCGGTCGACTCGTATGCCTATGCGCGGCTGGCCTTCGAGTTCGTCCGCGACACGATCCCGCACTCCCAGGACTCCGGCGACCTCCGCGTCACCTGGCGGGCCTCCGACGTCCTGGAGCAGGGCACCGGTATCTGTTACGCCAAGGCCCACGCGCTGGCCGCCCTGCTGCGCGCCGAGGACATCCCCACCGCGCTCTGCTACCAGAAGTTCGACGTGGTGCACGGCCTGGTCGCCGTCCGGTTCAACGGCGCGTGGCACCGCCAGGACCCTCGGGGCAACAAGCCGGGTGTGGACGCCCAGTTCTCCCTCGACGGCGAGCGGCTGGCCTTCACGCCCGAACCGGGGTCCAATGAGATGGACTATCCGGTCCTGTACGCCGAACCGCACTCGGCCGTTCTGAGCGTCCTCAAGGCCGCCCCCGACCGGCCGTACCTCTGGAAGACGCTCCCCACCGCACTCCGAGGCACTCGATGACCTCTCCCTGGCCGTGTCCGACGAGGTGCGCGCTCTCGCGCCCGGCTTCGCACATGTCGCCGTCAAGGCCCACGGACTCGTCAACGGGCCAGCACCGAAGCCAGTTCGGCGCTGCTCGACGACGCGGCCCGCCGGCTCGCCGTACGACTGGACGGGCGCGCCCCGCAGGAGGACCCGCACATGGCGGCCTGGCGGGTCTGCACGGCGTTCGGCTCCAAGCCGTCGCGCGCCTTCGTCCCCGTCGGCGGTGAGGACCTCGACCGCGTCCAGGGCGGGACGCGCCTCGTCCGGGCCTGGCGGGACGAGGCCGGCGTGACGTGCCGTCGCTGGAACTGGCGCCAGGGTCCTCGCCCCCGGCTCACCGAGGAGACGGTCTCGGGCGTCTTCCTGCTGGAGGCCATGGCCCCGATGCCGCGTGCCGACATGGAGAGGGCGGCCACCGAACTGGCCGAACTGCTGGAGAAGTTCGGTCCGGGGGCGTGGATCGAGGTGGCTACCGCGCCTCTGCCTCGCGCACCTGCTCCGGAGTAGGTGCCGTACCCCCGAGATGCGCCGGCATCCACCAGGTGTCGTCCGGCCCCTTGGGGCGCACGGGGTAGGCGCGCTGGGCGGCTTCCAGCAACTCGTTGACCCGCTCGCGCAGCTGCCGGGTGATCGCCCCCGCGTACTTGTCGCGGGGCGCCGCGACCGCCTCGCCGACCCGCATGGTGATCGGGATGTGGCTGCGCTTGAAGTTGCGGGGGTGCCCCTTGGTCCACAGCCGCTGGGTGCCCCAGACGGCCATCGGGATCAGGGGCACGCCGGCCTCCTGTGCCATCCGCGCCGCACCCGACTTGAAGCTCTTCAGCGTGAAGGACTGCGAGATCGTCGCCTCCGGGAAGACCCCGACGATCTCGCCCGAGCGCAGCGACTCCAGAGCGTGCGCGTACGCCGTCTCGCCCTGTGTGCGGTCGACCGGGATGTGCTTCATCCCGCGCATCAGCGGGCCCGAGACCTTGTGGCGGAAGACGGACTCCTTCGCCATGAAACGCACGAGACGCTTCTGCGGGAGCGCGGCCAGGCCGTTGAAGACGAAGTCCAGATAGCTGATGTGGTTGCTCACCAGCACGGCGCCGCCCGAGCGCGGGATGTTCTCCGAACCCTTGCAGTCGATCTTGAGATCCCAGGCCTTGAACAGGGCCTGGGCGAATCCGACGACGGGACGGTAGACAAACTCGGCCATGGGCGGGGTGAGCCCTTCCTGCTCTGCCCGGGAAGTTCCCGGCATTAAGTTACGCAGCCGTAGGTTTACGGCATCTCGCAGATCGTGCCCGAAGAACGGGCGGGTAGCCAGTCCTGGTGCCCGCCCGCGGCGAGATTCTCGTCACGTCTGCCCGGTGATCCACCTTGGGCTTTTAAACCGCCTTTACTCCGCGCGTACCGCCACCCGCCGCACGAGCAGGTACATCTCGCATCCCAGGCAGTACCCGAAGGTGGCGTTGAGGAACGCTGCCGCGAGCGCCGCGCCGGTGGCGGCGAGCCCGAGCCACTCCGGTCCGATCCCGTATCCCACGAGCCCGAGGGCCGCGAAAACCAGGCCCACGGCCTGCGCGAACCGTGGCGGCTCCGGCGCCTCGAACTCGGTCGGCGGCCCGATCCGCGGCCGTACGGCCCTGCGGAACAGCAGGCCGTACGGTGAGCGGCCCACCCCGCCCGCCGCGCCCAGCGCGAACGCCAGCGTCTGCCAGGCCAGCAACCAGACGCTGCCCGTGATCAGAACGGCCGCCAGCACGACGGTCGTCACGGCCGCGCCGAAACGCGGCCCCCTTGCATCGATGTCCATGAATCAAGCATTCCGCAACGGAAAGACAGGGGGGAGTCGGGAATCTTTGCAGTCTCGTGAATGCTTGTGCGGGTGATGACCGGACTGGTGGTGTGCGTGGCGGTGCTCGCGGCGGCGAGCGCATACGGAGTGCTGCAACGGCGGCGGAGCGGGAGAGTGCGGGTGCGCGAGCGCGATGACGGCAAGAGGCTCGGGGCGGCCGAGTTGGGCGAGGACCTCGGTGAGCGCGCCACTCTCGTCCAGTTCTCCAGTGCCTTCTGCGCGCCCTGCCGGGCGACCCGGCGGGTGCTCGGCGAGGTCGCCGGCCTGGTCCCGGGCGTGGCCCATGTCGAGATCGACGCGGAGAAGAACCTCGACCTGGTCCGTGCGCTCGACATCCTCAAGACGCCGACCGTGCTGGTCCTCGACGCCGACGGCAGGGTCGTGCGGCGGGCCACCGGCCAGCCGCGCAAGGCGGACGTCATCGCGGCGATCGGGGAGGCGGTTTGACACCGGGTGTGTGCACGGTGAGGCATCTCCCATATGCCGGAACCCACTTGACTGTGCACCACACCTATCGTCAGCCTGACCGTATGCCTACGGAACTCCTTCTGTTCGGGCGGGTCCACGTCGACCTCGCCCGCACCGCGAGCGCGCGCTGTCCGGCCTGTTGAGCAGTCACGGTCCGGCTCGACACTCCTCGCAGAAGGAACACCCCATGACGGCCACGTCCGACCTCGGCAGCCCCCAGCTCGCCTCCCCCGACCTCCTGCGCTCCGTCTTCCGGCGGCACGCGGCGGGAGTCGCGGTGATCACCGCGCACGGTGACGCCGGCCCCGTCGGCTTCACCGCCACCTCGCTCGCCTCGGTCTCCGCCGAACCTCCCATGCTGTCCTTCGGGATCGGGACCGGCGCCTCCAGCTGGCCCGCGATATCCCGGGCCGACCACGTCGGCGTACACATACTCGGCGAGCACCAGGAGGAGCTGGCGGCCACCTTCGCCCGCAGCGGCGCCGACCGTTTCGGCGCGCCCACCGCATGGCGCGAGGGGCCCGAAGGCGTCCCCGTCCTCGACGGCGTGCTGGCCTGGCTGGTGTGCCGGGTCCACGCGCGCGTGCCCGCCGGTGATCACCGCATCGTGCTGGCCGAGGTGCGGTTCGGAGACCCGGCCGGCGTCGGCAGGCCGCTGCTCTACCACCAGGGCCGGTTCAACGGCCTGCGCGACTGATCGGCTCACCGACACGTCCCGCCGTGCTGCGGGGCCGTCGAGTTCCGATTACGCTGCGTTGCGAAGGTCACAGTTCAAAGCGCTTGCTTAGCGGGCAGGAACTGGATGTACTGGTGAGTAATATTGCGGTCGGAGCGCAGCCCGCCCCGACCGGGATCGGCCGCTTGGGGCGCCTATGCTGCCTGCAAGAGGCAGCCGAAAAATGACGATGCAGTAGGAGAGCCGGCGTGAGCTTGAGGATCGTTGTCACTGTGAAGTACGTGCCCGACGCCACCGGCGACCGGCACTTCGCCGATGACCTGACCGTCGACCGGGACGACGTGGACGGTCTGCTCTCCGAGCTCGATGAGTACGCGGTCGAGCAGGCGCTGCAGATCTCCGAGAACTCCGACGACGACGTCGAGGTCACGGTCCTGACCGTCGGCCCCGAGGACGCCAAGGACGCGCTGCGCAAGGCGCTGTCCATGGGCGCCGACAAGGCCATCCACGTCGAGGACGACGACCTGCACGGCACCGACGTCATCGGTACCTCCCTGGTGCTGGCCAAGGCCATCGAGAAGGCCGGCTACGACCTGGTGATCTCCGGCCTGGCCTCCACCGACGGCACCATGGGCGTCGTCCCGGCCCTGCTGGCCGAGCGCCTGGGCGTCCCGCAGATCACGCTGCTCTCCGAGGTCTCCCTCGAGGACGGCACCGTCAAGGGCCGCCGTGACGGCGACGCCGCTTCGGAGCAGCTGGAGGCCTCTCTCCCGGCCGTGGTCTCGGTCACCGACCAGTCGGGCGAGGCGCGTTACCCCTCCTTCAAGGGCATCATGGCGGCCAAGAAGAAGCCGGTGGAGTCCTGGGACCTGTCCGACCTGGACCTGGAGGCCGGTCAGGTCGGCCTGGAGGGCGCCTACACCACGGTCGACTCCGCCACGGAGCGTCCGGCCCGCACGGCCGGCACGATCGTCAAGGACGAGGGCGAGGGCGGCAAGCAGCTCGCCGAGTTCCTCGCGAGCCAGAAGTTCATCTGAGGGTTCTGGCCCGCTGAGGCTCAACCCCCTTACCGCCCCTCAAGCCTTCGCAATCCGCAGGAGAGCATTCCCATGGCTGAAGTTCTCGTCTATGTCGACCACGTGGACGGTTCCGTCCGCAAGCCCACCCTGGAGCTGCTGACCCTGGCCCGCCGCGTCGGCGAGCCCGTCGCCGTCGCGCTCGGTGCCGGTGCCGCCGACACCGCCGCCGTCCTGGGCGCGCACGGCGCCGTCAAGGTCCTCACCCACGACGCCTCCGAGTACGCCGACTACCTCGTCGTACCCAAGGTCGACGCCCTCCAGGCGGCCGTCGAGGCCGTCTCCCCGGCCGCCGTGCTGGTGCCGTCCTCCGCCGAGGGCAAGGAGATCGCCGCCCGTCTGGCGCTGCGCATCGGCTCCGGCATCATCACCGACGCCGTCGACCTGGAGGCCGGCGACGAGGGCCCGGTGGCCACCCAGTCGGTGTTCGCCGCCTCCTTCACCACCAAGTCCCGCGTCTCCAAGGGCACACCGGTCATCACGGTGAAGCCCAACTCCGCCGCCGTCGAGGCCGCCCCGGCCGACGCCGCGGTCTCGGAGCTGAGCGTGACCTTCTCCGCGCAGGCCACCGGCACCAAGGTGACCGGCCGTACCCCGCGCGAGTCGACCGGGCGTCCGGAGCTGACCGAGGCCGCGATCGTGGTCTCCGGCGGCCGCGGCGTCAACGGCTCCGAGAACTTCGCGATCATCGAGGCCCTCGCCGACTCCCTCGGTGCGGCCGTCGGCGCCTCGCGTGCCGCGGTGGACGCGGGCTGGTACCCGCACACCAACCAGGTCGGCCAGACCGGCAAGTCCGTCTCGCCGCAGCTGTACATCGCCAACGGCATCTCCGGTGCGATCCAGCACCGCGCCGGCATGCAGACCTCGAAGACGATCGTCGCGGTCAACAAGGACGCCGAGGCCCCGATCTTCGACCTCGTCGACTACGGCGTCGTCGGCGACCTCTTCGACGTGGTCCCCGCCCTCACCGAGGAGATCAAGACCCGCAAGGGCTGATCCCGCTCCGGGCGTACGAGGCCCCCGTGACCGCCGACGCGGTCGCGGGGGCCTCGGCTCATCCCAGGGTCAGCGTGGCCTGCACCGGCAGGTGGTCGCTCGGGAACTGCCCGTCCATCGCGAAGGTGTTGATGACGGCCCGCTGCACGGTCGTGCCGGGGGTGGCGAGGATCCAGTCGATGCGGTCGCCGTCGGGGGTGAGGGGTCTGTAGCCGTGGAAGGTGGCGTACAGCCTGCTGCGTTCGGCGGCCGCGTCCCAGGTGTCGACGAGTCCCGTCGCGAGCAGGGTGTCGTACGCCCGGTTGTCGTGGGCCTCGGCGTTGAAGTCGCCGGTCACGAGGACCGGTGACGTGCGGTCGAACTCGGCGATCCGCCGGCTGAGGAACTGTGCCGAACGCTCGCGCGCGTACTGGCTCACATGGTCGAAATGGGTGTTGAGGACGTAGAACTCCCGTCCGCCGGCGGCCCGGTCGCGGAAGCGGACCCAGGTGACGATCCGGGGGAGGGCGGCGCCCCAGGTGTTCGAGCCGACGACCCGGGGAGTGTCGGAGAGCCAGAGCGTGTCGTGCTCGACGGGGGCCAGGCGCCGGGTGTCGTAGAAGACCGCCGTGGACTCGTCGTGGCTGCCGCCCTCGCGGCCGGTGCCGATCCAGTCGTAGTGCGCTCCCAGGTCGGAGTGGATGTCGAGGAGCTGCTGGTAGAGGCCCTCCTGGGTGCCCAGCACGGTGGGCGCCTCCTGGCGCAGGAGTTGGCGCATCACCGGGCGGCGGACGGCCCAGCTGTTGGGTTCGGAGGTACTGGCGAAGCGCAGATTGAACGTCATGACATCGAGTCGGCGGCGGTACGGCTTGGCGGCGGAGGCCGGCAGCGTGCCCATCAGCGGCACGGTGACGGCGGCGGCCACGGCGGTTCTGAGGCCCATGCGACGCGTCATTCTGTGGGTGTCCGACATGTTGTTTCCCTCCCGACGGGACAGGATGAATGGTCGAGCCGGTGTGCGGTAGACGGCGTAGGGGATCTCGGCACCTTGCGTGAACGTGACGGCTCATGCTGTGGACGGGGTGTTGACCCTCGGGAGGCATCGCGGATAACTTCGCTCTACGGATTGTTGATTCCGTAGAGCGGAAAACAGGAGGGTGTGGGATGGGTCAGGGCCAGCAGGAGCAGGTGGCGACAAGCCTCGCGGGAGCCGTCAGCGAGGAGATCAGCGCCTCCCTCGCGCCGGTCGACGCGGAACTGGAGCGCCGCTACCCCGGAGACCCCGGCACCCGCCAGCCCGTGCACACCGTCTACGTCCCCGGTGACGCCTTCGCCGTCGACACCATCCGCTCCTGGGGCGAGAAGGCCCTCACGGCCCTCGACACCCACGCCCCGGACGCCGCGTCCTTCGCCGCCGTCCTCGGGCTGTCCGACGAACTCGCCGAGCCCGTCCACGCGCGCGTGCGGGCCAAACTGGAGCACGAGCCGATCGAGGACCTGCGCGTCGACTTCGAGGACGGCTACGGCCCGCGCCCGGACGTCGAGGAGGACGAGACGGCGGCCCGCGCGGCCCGGCTGATCGCCGAGGCGTACCAGAACGGCACGGCGGCGCCGTACATGGGCATCCGCATGAAGTGCATGGAGGCCGCGGTCCGGGACCGGGGCATCCGGACCCTCGACGTCTTCCTCACCGGTCTGATGGTCGCCGGTGGCCTGCCCGAGGGGCTGGTGCTGACCCTGCCGAAGGTGACCTACGCCGAACAGGTCACCGCGTTCGCCCGGCTCCTGGAGGCCTTCGAGAAGACCCACGGCCTGGACTCCGGCCGGCTGGGGTTCGAGATCCAGATCGAGACCAGTCAGTCCATCCTGGCCACCGACGGCACCGCCACCGTCGCCCGCATGATCCAGGCCGCCGAGGGCCGCGCCACCGGACTGCACTACGGCACCTTCGACTACAGCGCCTGCCTCGGGGTCTCCGCCGCCTACCAGGCCAGCGACCACCCCGCGGCCGACCACGCCAAGGCGATCATGCAGGTCGCGGCCGCGGGCACCGGCGTACGGGTCTCGGACGGGTCCACGAACGTCCTGCCGATCGGGCCGACGGCCAAGGTCCACGACGCCTGGCGGCTGCACTACGGCCTGACGCGCCGGGCCCTGGCCCGCGCCTACTACCAGGGCTGGGACATGCACCCAGGCCACCTCCCCACCCGCTACGCGGCCGTGTTCGCCTTCTACCGCGAGGGCTTCGAGCAGGCCGCCGACCGTCTCGCCCGGTACGCCAACCGGGCCGGCGGCGACGTCATGGACGAGCCCGCGACCGCCAAGGCGCTCAGCGGCTATCTGCTGCGCGGTCTCGACTGCGGCGCCCTGGACATCGGTGAGGTCGCGCGGCTGACCGGCCTGACCCGGGCCGATCTGGAGGGCTACGCTGCGCCCCGGCGCGGTGATCTGACCGCCTCCACGAAATAGTCTCCACGAAGGCGAGGGAGACGTAGCGGCCCTGTCACAGTCGCAACCACCGGCTGGAGTTGTCACTCCTGCCCCGTAGTCTGTACCGCACGCATTGACGTGTCACAGGAACGGGGCAGCGGTGTCTTCGGGGGAGACCAAAGGAAAGGGCCAGGACGAGACGGGTCGGCTGCTGGCCGGGCGTTATCGTGTCGTGGCCCAGCTCGGGCGCGGCGGTATGGGTGTGGTCTGGCGGGCCGTGGACGAGGTCCTAGGCCGTGAGGTCGCCGTCAAGGAACTGCGGACCTACACCGACGCCGACGGCCCCGAACTCGCCGATTTGCGGCTGCGGATGCAGCGCGAGGCGCGTGCGGCGGCCAGGGTCCGGCATCCCGGCGTCGTCGCGGTGCACGACGTGGCCGAGGTCGACGGACGCCCGTTGATCGTCATGGAGCTGGTCGAGGGCCCCTCCCTGGACCAGGTGCTACGCAAGCAGGGGACTCTCGACCCGCGGGAGGCGGCCGGCATCGGCGCCAAGGTCATGGACGCCCTGGCCGCCGCCCACGGCGCGGGCGTACTGCACCGGGACGTCAAGCCCGGCAACATCCTGCTCGACCGCTCCGGCCGCGTCCTGCTCACCGACTTCGGCATCGCCACCATGGACGACCCGGGCGACGGCTCGGCCACCAGCCTCACCCGCACCGGCCACCTCGTCGGGTCCCTGGACTACATGGCCCCCGAGCGTGCCCAGGGCGCCGACCCGGGACCGGCCTCCGACGTGTGGGCCCTCGGTGCCACGCTGTACGCGGCCATCGAGGGGGCCTCCCCGTTCCGCCGTACGTCGACGTTCTCCACCCTCACCGCGATCGTCGGCGAACCGCTCCCCGAATCCCACCGTGCCGGGCCCCTCGGCCCCGTTCTCCAGCGCCTGCTGGACAAGCGGCCCGAGGCCCGCCCCGGGGCCGAGGAGGCGCGCGACCTGCTGCAGGCGGTGGCGGACGGCGCCGAGGCCGGGGCGGACAGTCCCACGACGACCTTGCGGGGTACGGCGGGAGCGGTGAGGCAGGCCGAACCCGTCCCCGACGTTCCGGCGGTGCCTGTTGCCACTGCCGGTCCGGCGTCGGCGGATCCGACGAGACCGGTGTCGGCGCCGGAATCCGGATCGCAGGCGACGGAGGGGGCCGAGCCGGCCGCGGGGGCCGGGCAGCAGCATGGCCGGGTTCAGCCGGCCGGGGGTGCTGCAGGGCAGGTCGAGGCTGCGGCTCCGGCGCCCTGGTGGGTGGGGTCCGCTTCCCAGGACGGGGCCGTGGGACACGCCGGTTCGCCGGAACAAGGCGTCGGTGCCCCTTCTCAAGCCGGCAGTCCGGGACCATCCGCCGCTCCTCGGACACCGTCGGCGCACAGCCATGAGCTGTCTCGCGACACGACCCCCATGGCTCCCTCCCGTACGCCCCGTCGCCACAGGCGCGTCCTGCTCGCCGCCGCGGCCGTCACGGCCGTTCTCGCGGTGGCCGGCACCGCCGTCACGTTGATGAACAACTCGGGCCAGGCCGAAGCGGACGCCCGGCCGATCGCGTCCGGCACGAGTGCGCCGGCCTCCTCCTCCGCCTCCGCCCGCACCGACGCCGACCCTTCAGGCAGCGCCGCGCTGACGGACGGGGAAGCCGAGAAAACCCCGAGTGCGAAGGAGACGCCGGGCGAGGACGGCAGCGCCAAGCCCACGGGCCATGCCTCCGCGTCCGCCAAGGAGCACTCCTCCGGCGGTGGCTCGGGTGGCGACGACGCGGGCGGCAGCGACTCCGGGAACGGCGGCGGCACGACCGGGGACGGCGACCCCAGCACCCCGGCACCGGCCCCGGTCTGCACCGCCATCGGCGGCGGCAAGTACAACTGCACCGTCTGGAAGACCGCCAAGTCCTACACCGCCTCCGGCGCCGAGGCGGGTGTCCTCAACGCGGGCACCAACTACTTCTACTGCCAGTCGAACCTGGGCCGTCGCGAGACGTCCGGAGGGTGGACCAACGTGTGGTGGGCGAGGACGGACGACGACAGCGGCAACACCGGCGTCTACGTCAGCGACGTCTACATCAAGGGCGGGAACAACGACGAGCCGGTGCCGGGACTCCCGGTCTGCTGAACCGTCACGTACCGCTCCAGGCCGGACTCCGTGACCCGCTTCTCGTCGGCGAACAGCCGGGTGCCCGCCTCGCACCGGTGCCGGTCGTCGCGGGCCCGTGCCACGAACTCCTCCGGGGTGACGCCGAACAGCTCCCGCAACCGGGCCGACCCCACGAGGAGTTCGGTCAGCAGCTCCCGCTGGCCGGGATGGGTGCGCGGAGCGCCGGTGCCGTCGTGCAGGACGCCGTGGCGGTTGACGTACGAGTGGACGCCCGGCAGCGTGACGCCGCCCCGCAGCTCGACCCGCACCTCGGGCGCGGGCAGCCAGGCCCGACCGTAGTTGCCGTGCGGCAGTGGAACCCCCTCGCTCGCGTCGATCACCGCGAGCTGCTCGGCGTCCAGCCAGATGACGAACAACTCCCTTACGGCGTACGGCGCTTCGAAGGGTGACGCGGACACGTACCCCATGCGGCTCACGTGTGCGGAGACGCCCACGTCGACGCCGGTCACCCGTGCCTTCACCATCGGGACCGGTGAGGTGATGGCGCACTCGGCCATCTTGTGCCGCAGCTGTCCCGGACTGGCGTTGGAGCCGACCGCGAGGACGGGGGCGCGGTCCTCGCGCCGCCACCGGTCCAGGGGCAGCGACCCGGCAAGGGGTACCAGCCGGTCGCCGTCGAGCAGCGCGGAGTCCTCCGGCCAGGCGCCCGGGTACAGCAGCGGATGATCGCGAGGAGCCTCGGCCAGGCCGAGTGCCTTCAGTGTGAAGCCGTCCATGATCGCTCAGTCCGCCGGCGGCAGCTCGCCCGAGCCCCGGGTGATCAGCCGCGTCGGCAGTTCGATCCGCTCCGGCGTCAGCAGGGTGCCGTCCAGCTGGCGGAACAGCCGCTCCGCGGCCGTACGCCCCAGCGTCGCCGCGTCCTGGGCGACGACCGTGACACCCGGCTGGAGCAGATCGGCGAGTTCGATGTCGTCGAAGCCGACGAGGGCGACCCGGCGGGTGTGCTCGGCGAGGACCCGGATCACGGTGACCGTCACCCGGTTGTTGCCGGTGAAGATCGCGGTGACGGGGGAGGGGCCGGAGAGCATCTCCTCGGCCGCCCGGCGCACCCGCTGCGGGTCGGTGACGCCCAGCGACGTCCAGGCGTCCGCCGGCTCGATGCCCGCGTCCTCCATGGCGGCCCGGTATCCGCGCAGCCGCTCGGCGGCCGTGTGGATGCGGGGCATGTCGCCGATGAAGCCGATCCGCCGGTGGCCGTGGGCGATGAGGTGGGCCACGGCGTCGCGGGCGCCGCCGAAGTTGTCGGACAGGACCACGTCGGCGTCGATCCGGCCCGCCGGGCGGTCCACGAACACCGTGGCGACGCCCGCCTTCAGCTCGGGTTCCAGATAGCGGTGGTCGTCACCGGCCGGGATCACCACCAGGCCGTCCACGCGCCGGGCGCACAGGGCCAGCACCAGTTCCTGCTCGCGCTCCGGGTCCTCGGCGCTGGAGCCGTTGATGAGCAGGGCGCCGTTGGCCCGGGCCACCTCCTCCACCGCGCGGCTGAGCGGGCCGTAGAACGGGTCGGCGAGGTCCTCCAGGACCAGGCCGATGCTGGCGGTGCGGCCCTTGCGCAGCACGCGCGCGCTGTCGTTGCGGCGGAAGCCGAGGGCCTCGATGGCCTCCCGGACCCGGTGTTCCGTCTCGGGCGTGACCCCTGCTTCGCCGTTGACCACGCGCGAGACCGTCTTGAGCCCGACGCCGGCTCGCGCGGCCACGTCCTTCATGGTCGGACGGTTGCCGTACCGGGTCGTGGCGAGGCGGTCTGCTCGGCTGTGGGTCTCGGGCACGATACGGCGTCCTGTCCTGTCGTCGACGGGGATGCGCTGGTCCATGATTTTGTATGAGGATGTGGCGTCGAGCATAGAGCCTGGACAACGTTGTCAGATGCGGGAGACACTGTCCACCGCAATCTGTCGGCCGGCGCCCCCACCGCGAGACCGGCCTGTCCATTCCTCAAGGTTGACCGGGGAGAACTGACACTGATGCACACCGACCTCGTGGCTGCGCTCGACATCGGCGGCACCAAGATCGCCGGAGCGCTGGTGGACGGCCACGGCCGGATCCTGCTCCGCGCCCAGCGCGCCACGCCGGCGCAGGAGAACGGCGAGAGCGTGATGCGTGCAGTCGAGGAGACCCTCGGCGAGCTCACGGACTCGCCGCTGTGGGGGCGCGCGGGCGCCCTCGGCATCGGCAGCGCGGGCCCGGTGGACGCCTCCACCGGAACCGTGAGCCCGGTGAACGTGCCGGGCTGGCGCGACTATCCGCTGGTCCGCAGGGTCCGGGAGGCGGCCGGCGGGCTCCCCGTGGAGCTGATCGGCGACGGGGTGGCCATCACGGCGGCGGAGCACTGGCAAGGGGCCGCGCGCGGGCACGACAACGCGCTGTGCATGGTCGTGTCGACCGGGGTCGGCGGCGGACTGGTGCTGAACGGTCAGCTGCACGCCGGGCCCACCGGCAACGCCGGTCACATCGGGCACATCAGCGTCGACCTCGACGGCGACCCGTGCCCGTGCGGCGCGCGCGGCTGCGTGGAGCGCATAGCCAGCGGTCCGAACATCGCCCGGCGCGCGCTGGAGAACGGCTGGCGACCGGGTCCCGACGGTGACACGTCCGCCGCCGCGGTGGCCGACGCGGCCCGGGGCGGCGATCCGGTCGCGGTGGCCTCCTTCGCCCGGGCGGCCCAGGCGCTGGCCGCCGGTATCGCGGCCACCGCGACCCTGGTGGAGATCGACATCGCGGTCATCGGCGGCGGGGTCGGCAAGGCGGGAGACGTCCTCTTCGACCCCCTGCGCAAGGCGCTTGCCGACTACGCGACCCTGTCCTTCGTCCAGCGCCTGACGATCGTGCCCGCGCAGATGGGCACGGACGCCGGGTTGGTCGGAGCGGCCGCGGCGGCGCTGGCGAAGCGGACCGACACGGCCGCGGTGGTCTGACGGCACCCGAGCCGACCGGTGCGAGAGAAACGTTCACGCGGCGGCCGGGCCAGGCTCGGCCGCCGCATGCGTACGGCGGCTCTCAGCAGCTCAACTGCGCGTCGCCCCAGTCGGCGTGGTCCGAGTCGATGCCGTCGCCGCCATCGGTGACGACCAGCCGGACCAACTGGGCGCCGGTGACGTCCGCGGTGAGCGGCTGGGCAGGCATGGCGTTGGTCAGGACACCGGTGGACGCCACCTTGGTGCCGTCCGCCCACACCTCGAAGGCGACCGTGCCGTTCGCGCCCTTCTCGTCGTCCACGCCGACCTGCGCGGTGACCGTCTCGCAGGCCGCGCCCGTGTAGTACTCGACGGAGCTCTCCGCGTGCACCCCGAGCCCCTTGGCGTACACGACCCCGCCGATGGTGATCGGGTGACCGTCGCCCGCGGCGCTCTCCCCGTTGCTGGTGTTGCGTTCGACGGGACCGTAGCCGTTGGCGGCGGACAGCCACGGCAGATCACCGAGCCCTGAGGTGCCCGAGGGCGGCGGGACCACCACGGTCGCGCTGAAGGGCAGGGTGCTGTCGGCCCGGACACCGGTCGGTGAGCGGTAACTCGCCTTGAGCGTCAGGTCGTACGACCCCGTCGGCGTCCCCTGGGGAGCAGTGAGCGACCACTTCGTGCGCAGTGAGCGGCCCGTGGACAGGACCCCGGCGGAGGCCGGCGAGGTCGCCTTCACGGTCCAGCCCGCGGGCCCTGACAGCCGTACGGTGACCTGCCTGGCCGGGGTGCGTCCGAGGTCCGTGACCGTGGTCGTCAGTGCGGCAGGCGCGCCCGCCTGGACCAAGGTGCCGCCGTCCAGGCCGAGTTCGACGGCGGGCGGGTGCTGCTGCCACCTGCGGTCGGCGGCGACCCGTACGAGGACCGTTCCGTGCGCGGGGACGGTCGCCGAGATCGTGCCCGCGGTGTTGTAGCTCCGGTGCTGCCACAGGTCCCGCAGCGTGTACGCGTCGGCGTCGGGCAGGCCGACGGCCGCGGCGGTGGTGGCGATGCGCCGGGGGCTGCCCGACTCGTTGAACAGGGCGACCGTACGACTGCCGTCCTTCATCTCCTTGGCGACGACCCAGCGCCCGCCCTCGGACGAGACCACGGTGCCCTGCTTGCCCAGCGGGTCCTGGTCGACGGCGATGACCTCCTTGTTCGACAGGATCTCGAAGGTCTCCGCGGAGGCCGTGCGCAGGTCGCTGCCGATGAGCAGTGGCGCGGCCATGACCGACCACATCGAGAAGTGTGAGCGGTACTCGGTGTCCGTCATGCCGCCGTTGCCGACCTCCAGCATGTCGGGGTCGTTCCAGTGGCCGGGGCCGGCGTGGGGCGCCAGCGGCAGGTTCTGCTTGAGGATCGACAGCATCGAGCCCCAGCTGTCGCTGATGTCACCGGTGGTGCGCCACAGGTGGCCGACGTCCGAGGCCCACTCCCAGGGCTTGTTCTGGCCCCATTCGCAGATGCTGTAGACGATGGGTCTGCCGGTCGCCTTGAGGGCGTCGCGCATGGTCGTGTAGCGCAGCTTGGCGTCCACGCCCTGGTTGTTGCAGTTGTCGTACTTGAGATAGTCGACGCCCCAGTCGGCGAACTGCTGGGCGTCGCTGTACTCGTGGCCCAGCGCGCCCGGGAAACCGGCGCCGTCGCAGGTCTTGGTGCCCGCGCTGGTGTAGATGCCGAGCTTGAGCCCCTTGGAGTGGACGTAGTCGGCAACGGCCTTGATCCCGTTCGGGAAGCGGACCGGGTCCGGGACGAGTCTGCCGTCGGCGTCCCGGTTCGGCAGGGCCCAGCAGTCGTCGAGGTTGACGTACTGGTACCCGGCGTCCTTGAGGCCCTTGTCGACGAAGATGTCCGCGATCCCCTTGACCATGGACTCGTTGAACTCGGCGCGGCAGTGGGTGGAGTTCCAGTTGTTGAAGCCCATGGGCGGGGTGAGGGCCAGGCCGTCGGCCAGGGCGGGTGAGCCCGTGCCCTCCTCGCCCGCGACGGCGGGAGCCGCCCCGGGCACCGCGAACGCCAGCACCGTGAGTGCGGCGACCATCCTTCGGCGGGTCGTGCGGGTCGTGCGGGTGTGAAGGTGACGCATCATTACGTTCCTCCGAACCAGCGGAAGGTGCGATGACGACATGTACGCGTCATCATGTGGGCGTTTACGTTAGAACGTGTTGGACTCTGGTGGAAGGGAGCGGCACGGGCAGGGCAGCGTGACCCATTCCGTCCGGTGCCGTTGATCAGGTCATGAAGAAGCGCAGCATGCTCGCCATCGCCTCCCTCGCCACCGGCTTCGTCGTCGCGGCGGTCACTCCCTCGCACGCCCTGGGCGAGGAACTCGACCACCTCGACGTCGACAAGACCCTCAGCTCCCTCGATCACACCGTCGCCGACGAGAGCCTGGACGGCCTGGACGGGACCGCCCTCGGGTAGGGCGGCTGAGAGGATCGCACGGCTCCGGCCGCGGGGACCCGGCGGTGGCCGCATCCGGCGAGGCGGTCACGGCGGCCACTGCGCGCCGGGACGGTCGCGGACCTCCTCGCGGCAGTGGTCGTACGAGGAAAGGGCACGTGCGGCGGCGGGCCGCCCGGACCCCACGAACGGCGGCTCCGCACCACCGGCATCGGCGTGCAGGGCCAGGGCGCCGGGCATCCGCACGGCACCGGCGGCACCGGGGCCCCTCCGACGAGGGGCCCCGGTGCCGTGTTTGTGCGCCCTCATCTGCGGCTGGTTTCCGTGGCAGGGTGGAACGGGCAAGCCACAGGGGGCCAAACAGAAGAGGGGGAGTCCGTGATCGTCTGGATCAACGGCGCGTTCGGTGCGGGGAAGACCACCACCGCACGGGAACTGATCGAACTGATCCCGAACAGCACGCTCTTCGACCCCGAGGACATCGGCGCGGCGGTCGTGCGTCTGTTGCCGCCCAAGCACCTCGCCGAGGTCGGCGACTTCCAGGACCTGCCGATCTGGCGCCGACTGGTCATCGACACGGCGGCCGCGATGCTCGCCGAGCTGGGCGGGACCCTCGTGGTCCCGATGACCCTGCTGCGCCAGGAGTACCGCGACGAGATCTTCGGCGGTCTCGCCGCCCGCCGGATCGCTGTCCACCACATTCTCCTCGCTCCGGCGGAAACGATCCTGCGTGAGCGAATAGCCGGGCGGGAGACCCCGCCGACCCTTCCGCTCGGCGGAGTGGGGCAGGGGCACTGGGCGTACGACCACATCGAGCCCTACCGGGCCGCCCTCGCCTCCTGGCTCGCCGCCGACGCCCACCTGATCGACACCGGTGCGCTCACCCCGTACGAGACGGCCGCCCGCATCGCCGAGGACCTCGGCGCCGGGACGGTGCCCGTGTGCGACATCGTGCAGACCCCCGAGCCCACCGCCGAGACCGTGGCCGCCGGGGTCCTCCTCTTCGACGAGCAGGACCGCGTGCTGCTCGTCGACCCCACCTACAAAGCGGGCTGGGAGTTCCCCGGCGGTGTCGTGGAACGCGGTGAGGCGCCCGCGCGGGCCGGGATGCGCGAGGTCGCCGAGGAGACCGGCATCCGACTGGACGACGTACCGCGGCTCCTCGTCGTCGACTGGGAACCGCCCGCTCCGCCCGGATACGGCGGACTGCGCCTGCTCTTCGACGGCGGGCGGCTCGACTCCACCCGGGCGCAGGCGGTTCTGCTGCCGGGCCCCGAACTGCGCGGCTGGTGTTTCGCCAGCGAGGAGGAGGCCGCGGAGCTGCTGCCGCCGGTGCGCTACGAGCGGTTGAGGTGGGCGCTGCGGGCCCGGGAGCGCGGGGCGGCGCTGTACTTGGAAGCCGGAATTCCGATCGGTTGAGCTCCGGGGTCGGGCCCCGTCGGCACGCACCGCCGACGGGGCTTCGCCATGTTCGAGGCATGTTCGGTTCAGGCAAGCGGAGTGCGAGAACCCGCCAAGGGAATCGTCGCGCTCCCTCCATGGCAGAGCTAACGAAACTTCCCGCCCTCGTCAACCTTTGGCAAGGAGCGCAAACAATCCCCTTTTCGGTCATTTTCCGCCTTGACCGGCCTCTCGGCGTGTTGCGACAGTCCGCTCAGTTTGACGGCGCCGACAACGGCCGGCGACCGAAGCCTTTTCCCAGGAACAGCCCCATGACGAGACCCCGCCCGTCGGCGCCGATGAACCCCCCGCGCCGGCCCCAGCACATCACCGGGACGTCCGCACGATGACCACGCAACAGCAGCCGATGCCCGCCGACACCGGCACCACGCAAGCCGGTCGAACGTCGCCGGACCCGCGGAGCGACGGCACGGTCATCACCGGGCGCTCGCCCGCCCGGATGGCCTGGCGGCGCATCAGACGGGACAAGGTCACCCTGGCCGCGTTCGTGATCACGGTGCTCTTCATCCTGATCGCGCTGCTGGCCCCGGTCCTGACGGCGATCACCGGCTGGGGGCCGATCGCCCCCGACGGCAAGGCGATCGACCCGGACACCGGCAACTTCCCGCGCGGGGCGCTGGGCGGCGTCAGTCTCACCCACCTGCTGGGGGTCGAACCGGGCACGGGCTACGACCTGTTCGCCCGGATCGTCTACGGCCTGCGCACCTCGCTGTTCGTCGGCTTCGCCTCGGCCGTGCTGTCCACCGTCGTGGGTGTCGTGGCCGGCCTCGCGGCGGGGTACTCCGGCGGCTGGGTCGACTCCGTGCTGTCGCGGGTCATGGACGTGATGCTGGCCTTCCCGCAGCTGCTGTTCATCATCGCGCTCACCCCGGTCATCCAGAACGCGATGCAGACCAACAGCCACGGCGGCACCGACGAGAACCTGCGGCTGCTGGTCCTCGTCCTGAACATCGCGGTGTTCGCCTGGGCCTACACCGCCCGGCTGGTACGCGGACAGGTCCTGTCGCTGCGGGAGCGGGAGTTCGTCGACGCCGCGCGGATCATGAGCGCCGGGCGGTGGCACATCCTCTTCCGGCAGCTGCTGCCGAACCTGTGGGCGCCGGTCCTGATCTCCTTCGCGCTGGCCGTCCCGCAGAACATCACCACCGAGGCGGCCCTGTCCTACCTCGGCGTGGGTGTCATCCCGCCCAACCCGGACTGGGGCGCGCTCCTTTCGGACGCCTCCCAGTTCTTCCTCCAGGACCCCATGTACCTGTTCGTCCCCGGAGTCCTGCTGCTGATGCTCGTCCTGGCGCTGAACCTCCTCGGCGACGGCGTCCGGGACGCCCTGGATCCCCGCGCGGCCCGCGGCTGACGCGGTCCCCTCAACACCGGTGCGAGCGGCCCCACTTGAGCCGTCGTCGCCGAGCCGTAGAAGAACGGAGTGTTACCTCATGACGCGCAGAAGGCGCTCGATCGCGCTCGCGGCCACCGCCGTGGCGATCGCCCTGGGGGCCACCGCATGCGGGGGCTCCTCCAGCACCACCGGCAGCGGTTCCCCGACCAAGGGCGGCACGCTGACCGTCCTCGACCACGCCGACTTCGACCACCTCGACCCCCAGCGCGTCTACACGACCGAGGGTTCGAGCATGGACCAGGAGCTCGTGCGCACCCTGACCGGCTGGGACGAGACCGGCTCCCAGCCGAGGCTCGTCGGCGACCTGGCCACCGACACCGGAACGCCCAGCAAGGGCGACACGGTGTGGACCTTCCACCTGCGCAAGGGCGTCACCTGGCAGGACGGCAAGGCGGTCACCGCGCAGGACGTCAAGTACGGCGTCGAGCGGTTCTTCTCGCCCGACATCAACGGCGGCCCGCCGTACGCCAGTCAGTGGCTGGTCGGCGGCTCCTCCTACAAGGGCCCCTACTCGGGCAAGGAGCTCGCCTCCATCCAGACGCCGGACGCGTCCACGATCGTGTTCCATCTCGACCAGCCCGTCACCGACTTCAACCAGGCGACCGCCATGCCCGGCTGGTCCGCGGTGCCCAAGGCGCACGACACCGGCTCCACCTACGACACGCACGTCTGGTCCGACGGGCCGTACATGATCAAGTCGTACACCAAGAACAAGGAACTCGTCCTCGCCAAGAACACCGACTGGAAGCAGTCGACCGACCCGATCCGGCAGCAGAACGTCAACGAGATCGACGTGAAGCTCGGCCAGGACCAGTCGGCGATCGACCAGCAGATCAAGTCCGACGCCGGAACCGCCCAGACCTCGATCATGCAGTGGCCGATCGCGGGCTCCGACCTGACGACGATCGCCGGCGACCCGTCCCTGAAGTCGCGCCTCTACAACATCCCGGCCCCGGGCATCAACTACCTCGCGATCAACACCACCCGGGTCAAGGACCTCAAGGTCCGCCAGGCGATCGAGGACGCGATCGACAAGACCACCGCGCGCGGCGCGTTCGGCGGCAAGGCGTACGGCGGCTACGCGAGCACGATGCTCAGCCCCGGCATCGGCGGCTACCAGAAGTTCAACCTGTACAGCTCCAACCCCGCCGGTGACTTGGCCAAGGCCACGGCGCTCATGAAGCAGGCCGGCAACCCCAGGCTCACCATGTCGCTGGCGGTCGAGAACACCACCACCGAGGAGCACTTCGCCGACGCCGTGAAGACCTCGCTGGGCAAGATCGGCATCACGGTCAACATCACGCCGATCGACGCGGCGAACTACTTCAGCACCATCGACAACGTGAAGAACCAGTACGACCTCACCTGGGGCGACTGGATCGCCGACTGGCCGAACGCCTCCACCGTGCTGCCCGTGCTGTTCGACGGACGGCAGATCGCGAAGCTGCCGCAGTCCAACCAGGACCTGTCGTACCTCAACGACCCCGCGGTCAACGCGCAGATCGACAAGATCGCCAAGATGACCGACATCAAGCAGGCCGACGCCGCCTACGGTGCCCTGGACGAGCAGATCATGAAGGACGCCGCCGTGGTCCCGCTGATGTACATGAACTTCAGCGAACTGGCGGGCTCCAAGGTCGGCGGGGTCATCTCGGACCCCATTCTCGCCGAGCCCAGCCTGGTCCACGCCTACGTCAAGAGCTGACGCACCCTTCCCCGGCCCGCCGGCGGTCCCCGGCCGGCGGGCTCCCCCTCTCACGTCAGGGTCCAGCACGACATGCTTCGTTACCTCATCCGGCGCCTGCTGGCAGCGGCGGCGATCCTGCTGGTGATCACCGTGATCACCTTCTTCATCTTCTTCGCGCTGCCGTCCGACCCCGCGCTCCTGGCCTGCGGAAAGACCTGCTCGCCGTCCCGGCTGGCCGAGATCAAGCATTCGCTCGGGCTCGACCAGAGCTTCCTCACCCAGTTCTGGGAGTTCTTCAAGGGACTCTTCGTCGGCCGGGACTTCGGCGACCAGAGCGTGCGCGTGCACTGCGGCGCGCCCTGCCTCGGCATCTCCTTCCAGACCGACACCCCCGTCCTCAGCACCCTGCTGGGCGACTTCCCCGCGGACCTGTCGCTGGGCCTCGGCGCCGCGGTGTTCTTCCTGATCCTGGGCGTCGGCCTCGGCACGCTCGCCGCGGTCCGCCGGGGGAGGGCGGCCGACAAGGCGGCGGTCGGACTCGCCCTGCTCGGTGTCTCCGTGCAGATCTACTTCGTCGGACTGCTGCTGCTCTACCTGTTCGTCGACAAGTGGCAGATCCTGCCCGCCTCCGGCTACACCCCCATCACCCAGGACCCGGGCGCCTGGTTCCAGGGACTGATCCTGCCGTGGACCACCCTGGTCATCGTCTACCTCGCCCTGTACACCCGGCTCACCCGCTCCTCCATGCTGGAGGTCTTCGCCGAGGACTACATGCGCACCGCCCGGGCCAAGGGGCTGTCCACCGGCAAGGTCGTCCTCAAGCACGGGCTGCGGGCCGCGATCACCCCGATCATCACCATCTTCGGCATGGACGTCGGCTCGCTGATCGGCGGCTCCGCGGTCATCACCGAGTCGGTGTTCGGCATCAACGGCATCGGCAAGCTCGCGGTCGACTCGGTGCAGAACTCCGACCTGCCGGTCATCCTCGGCACCACGCTCTTCGCGGCCACCTTCGTCGTGCTCGCCAACGTGGTCGTCGACGTGGTCTACGGCCTCGTCGACCCCCGTGTCCGCCTCGTCTGAGCCACTCACCGCAAGGAAACCCCGTGTCCCTCCTGACCTCACCGCAACCGGCGGCCGCCGATCCCGCGGCCGCCCCCTTCCTCGACGTACGGGACCTGCGGGTGCACTTCCCGACCGAGGACGGGATCGTCAAGTCCGTCGACGGCGTCTCCTTCACCCTGGAGAAGGGCAGCACCCTCGGCATCGTCGGCGAGTCCGGCTCGGGGAAGTCGGTCACCTCACTCGCCCTGCTCGGACTGCACAAGGGCACGCGTGCCGAGGTCTCGGGCGAGATCCGGCTGGACGGCAGGGAGTTGGTCTCCCTGCCCGAGCACGACATGCGCACGCTGCGCGGCCGTACGGTCTCCATGATCTTCCAGGATCCGCTGTCCGCCCTGCACCCCTACTTCACCGTCGGCGCCCAGATCGCCGAGGCCTACCGGGTCCACCACAAGGTCTCCAAGAAGGAGGCCCGGGACCGGGCCGTGGAGATGCTGAAGCGGGTCGGCATCCCGCAGCCCGAGCGCCGGGTGCGGGACTACCCGCACCAGTTCTCCGGCGGTATGCGGCAGCGCGCGATGATCGCCATGGCGCTGGTCTGCGACCCCGAGCTGCTCATCGCCGACGAGCCGACCACGGCCCTCGACGTCACCGTGCAGGCGCAGATCCTGGACCTGATCCGCGATCTCCAGGAGGAGTTCGGCTCCGCCGTCGTCCTCATCACCCACGACCTCGGCGTGGTGGCCGACATCGCCGACGACATCCTGGTGATGTACGGCGGCCGCCGCATCGAGTACGGCACCGTGCACGACGTCCTCAAGGAGCCCCAGCATCCCTACACCTGGGGCCTGTTGGAGTCGATGCCGCAGATCACCGGGGACGTCGAGCGGCGGCTGAACCCGATCGCCGGGTCGCCGCCCAGCCTCATCAACCCTCCCGGAGGCTGCGCCTTCCACCCCCGCTGCACCTACAAGGGCTGGGTGCCCGGGGGGCGTTGTGCGGTGGAGCGGCCCGAGCTGGTGTCCGTCCCCGGCACCGGCCGGCATCTCGCCGCCTGCCACCTCACCCCGGAGACCAGGCAAGAGATCCGCGTGCGTACGGCCGCCGGGGCGGCGCAGTGACCGCGGCGGACGAACAGGAGCAGCCCGTGAGCACCACCGAGCCCACCGCCGGGGAGCACCTGCTCGAAGTCACCGGCCTCACCAAGCACTTCCCGATCCGGCACGGCATCGTCTTCCAGCGGCAGATCGGGGCCGTGCACGCCGTCGACGGCATCGACTTCACCGTCGGCGCCGGGCAGTCGCTCGGCCTGGTCGGCGAGTCCGGCTGCGGCAAGTCGACGACCGGCCGGCTGGTGACCCGGCTGCTGGAACCCACGGCCGGAAAGGTGGTGTTCGACGGCGACGACATCACTCACACCCCGGAGAACCGGATGAAGGAGGCCCGCCGGAACCTCCAGATGATCTTCCAGGACCCGTACTCCTCGCTCAACCCCCGGCACACGGTCGGCACGATCGTGGAGACACCGATGCGGCTCAACGGCATCAACCCGCCGCAGGGCCACAAGAAGCGTGCCCAGGAACTGCTGGAGACCGTCGGTCTCAGCCCCGAGCACTACAACCGCTACCCGAACGAGTTCTCCGGCGGTCAGCGTCAGCGCATCGGCATAGCCCGCGCGCTCGCGCTCAGGCCCAAACTCATCGTGGCCGACGAGCCGGTGTCGGCCCTGGACGTGTCCATCCAGGCGCAGATCGTCAACCTGCTCCAGGACCTCCAGCGGGAGTTCGGGATCGCGTTCGTCTTCATCGCCCATGACCTCGCGGTCGTACGGCACTTCTGCGAGCGGGTCGCGGTGATGTACCTCGGCAAGATCGTCGAGGTCGCCGACCGGCAGACGCTGTACACGAGGCCGCGGCACCCCTACACCCACGCCCTGCTGTCCGCGGTTCCCGAGGCCGACCCGGACGGGACCCGGCGGCGCGAGCGCATCCGGCTCGCCGGGGACGTGCCCTCACCGGTCGACCCGCCCTCCGGCTGCCGCTTCCGGACCCGCTGCTGGAAGGCGCAGGAGCGGTGTGCGAGGGAGGAGCCGCCTCTGGTGCGCCTGGCGGGCAACGGGGACGGCCATCTGACCGCCTGTCACTTTCCGGAGGAGCCGAGTGTCGAGGCCCGGGAGGAGGACATCGTGCTCGATCCGGCGCTGACGGCTTCGGGGGACAGCGCGTCGACTTCGTCGTGAGGGTACGGGGTGAGCCTGCTCTCCTGTTCCAGGCGCCGGTTGAAGTCCCCGACGACAGCTGCCAGTCGGGCGTGGCGTGAGATGAGCGCGGCGGCCGCCCCGGGGATTCCCTCGGGGCGTTTGCCGTCGGCGCACGCCCGGACGAACTCCTCGCGCTCGTCCCGGGCGAGGCCGTACTGGTCGACGACCAGCCAGTGGACGAGGTAGGAGAGGGCGTAGGCGCGGTCGTAGTGCCGGTGGCTGTCGTAGAAGTCGCGTTCCGGGGGAGCGAGTTCGAAGCGGCCCGACAGAGCGAGCCCGAAGTCGGCCAGGTAGAGCTGTTGTCCGTCGGTGAGGATGTTGCGGAAGTGGGCGTCGAAGTGGACGAGTTGCTGCTTCCGAAGGAAGTCGGTCAGCGTTTCGAGGCCGTGTTCCACGACGGCACAGGCCGAGTCGGCGCCATCCGAACGAAGCTGTTCGTGGAACCAGTCGTGGAGGGTGCGAGGCCGGTACTCCAGAAACAGTGCCAGGCTGGTGGACGCGGCGCCCAGGGCCTCGATGCGCTCCCGCCCGCCGCCCCAGTAGGCCACCGCCCGCTCCACATCGGCGAGTTCCTCGGGAAGCGGCTGACGCGCGTCGGGCAGGACACGCCAGTGGTGCAGCAGTGGAAAGCCCGAGAAGGTGTCGGCGCGTACCCAGTTGGTCGTCATTTCGTGGACGGCCAGTTCGCGCCAGGCGCCGAAGCCGGGGCTGCCGATCGCGCCGACGCCGTAGTGACAGTGGGCCGGCAGGTCGAAGATGTTCGCGGTGGACCGGACGTGGTCCGGGTGGAGTTCGGTGTCGGTGAGCGGCACCCGCTTCACGAACACCGTGACGCCGTCCACCTCCAGCAGTGTGGCCCGACCGCCGATCCCGTTGCCGGCGGGCGCGCCGGACGCCATGAGCTTCGCGAGGTCGCGGTCGCTCAGGAGAGCGAGGGCGGTGGCGGTGTCGGCGTGGCTGCCGAGACGATCGGGGGAGACCATGGCCCCATGATGGGTCCTCCGTGGCCGCAGCACGTGACGCTCGCTCCGACGGCCGCCAACTGAGCGAAGGAGTACAGCATTTGGGCCCGGTCGACGTTGAACACCCCGGGCATCACCTTGCCGTCCACCGGCGACGCGGCCACCGAGTCCCCGGTGAACAGCACCCCGTGCTCGGCCAGATGCAGGGCCACACTGCCCGGCGTGTGACCGGGGACGTGCAGGACCCGCGCCCCGCCGCCGAAGTCGAGCTGATCGCCGTCGCGCAGCTCGGTGACCTCGGACGGCCTCGTGAACCCGCCCTGCGGCAGGTGCCGTAGCGCTTCCGCGTGCAGCGGGCGCTCCCAGTCCTCGAACACCGGTGGCGGGCCCGGTACTTCGCCTCGCACCGCGGGCGCGTCCAGCCGGTGCGCCAGTACCTCGGCGCCGGTCATGGCGGCCAACTCGCCCGCCCCGCCCACGTGGTCCTCGTGGAAGTGGGTCAGCACGATCCGTCGTAGGCGCCCCGGTACGCGAGCGGCGATCCGCGCCGCGGAACCCGCAGGACCGGCGTCGATCAGGGTCGACTCGTCGCCGTCGCGCCACAGATAGGCCTGGCCGACCGGGAAGCGCAGGAGGCGGAGGCGGGGGAGCAGTTCGATGACGTCCATGGGGCGACCGTAGAAAGGCCCCCGTCCGGGGACGAGGGCCTTCTGCCGACAGCAGAGCCGTCGGATCAGCTCGCCGCGTAGTTGCGCAGGAACAGGGCCTCGGCCACCGAAAGGCGCTCCAGCTCCTGCGGGGAGACGCTCTCGTTCACGGCGTGGATCTGGGCCTCCGGCTCGCTCAGGCCGATGAGGAGGATCTCGGCGTGCGGGTAGAGGGCCGCGAGGGTGTTGCACAGGGGGATGGAGCCGCCCTGGCCGGCGTACTGCATCTCCTGGCCCGGGTACGCCACCGTCATCGCGTCGGCCATCGCCGCGTACGCCGGGCTGGCGGTGTCCGCGCGGAACGGCTGCCCCTGGCCGATCTGCTCGGTGCGCACCCGCGCACCCCACGGCGTGTGCGTCTCCAGGTGCGCCTGGAGCAGCTTGGTCGCCTCGGCCGCGTCGATGCCCGGCGGCACCCGCAGGCTGACCAGCGCGCGGGCGCTCGCCTGCACGGACGGGGTGGCGCCGACGACCGGCGGGCAGTCGATGCCGAGGACCGTCACGGCCGGGCGGGCCCAGATGCGGTCGGCGACCGTGCCGTCACCGATCAGCTCGACGCCGTCCAGGACCTTGGCGTCCGCCCGGAACTGCTCCTCGTCGTACTGGAGGCCGTCCCAGGAGGCGTCCGGCGTGAGCCCGTCGATCGTGGTCGTGCCGTCCTTCCCGCGCAGCGAGTCCAGTACCCGGATCAGCGCGGCCAGCGCGTCGGGGGCGGCGCCGCCGAACTGGCCCGAGTGGAGGTTGCCCGCGAGGGTGTCGACCTGGACGCGCAGCATGGTCATGCCACGCAGGGTGGTGGTGACCGTCGGCAGGCCGACGCGGAAGTTGCCCGCGTCGCCGATGACGATGGTGTCCGCCTCCAGGAGTGCGGGATGTGCCTCGGCGTACCGCTCCAGGCCCCCGGTGCTCTGCTCCTCCGAGCCCTCGGCGATGAACTTGACGTGGACCGGCACCCCGCCGTTCGCCTTCAGTGCGCGCAGGGCGAGCAGGTGCATGATCACACCGCCCTTGCAGTCGGCGGCCCCGCGCCCGTACCAGCGGCCGTCGCGCTCGGTGAGCTCGAAGGGCGGGGTCGTCCAGCCGGCCTCGTCCAGCGGCGGCTGCACGTCGTAGTGGGCGTACAGCAGGACGGTCTTCGCTCCCTCCGGGCCGGGCAGGTAGCCGTACACGGACTGGGTGCCGTCCGGGGTGTCGAGCAGTGCCACGTCCTGGAACCCCTCGGCGGTGAGCGCGTCCGCGACCCAGCGGGCGGCGGCCTCGCTCTCGCTCTTCGGGAACTGGTCGAAGTCCGCCACCGACTTGAAGGCCACCAGTTCGGTGAGCTCCGCCCGCGCCCTCGGCATCAGCGAGGCGACGGTCTCGGCGACCGGATTCGACGACATGGGCACGCTCCTGGTGGGTGCGACGTTGTACCTGTGAGTGCCGTAGATCCTCCCACAGTGGTCTGTGGGCGGGCCCGCCGTAGGATGCGGGAGACAGGTGCGGCAACGGCTTGATCGGGAGCAGCAGACCATCGTGAGCAGCGAGAACTCTTCGGCGGACGACTCTTCGGCGGACGGCGTGCAGGACGACGCGCAGCGGGTGTGGGACGTCGTCGTGGTGGGGGCGGGCCCCGCGGGCGCCTCGGCCGCCTACGCGGCGGCGGTCGCGGGACGGCGTGTGCTGTTGCTGGAGAAAGCCGAGCTGCCGCGCTACAAGACGTGCGGCGGCGGCATCATCGGTCCCTCGCGGGACGCGTTGCCGCCCGGCTTCGAGCTGCCGTTCCGGGACCGGGTGCACGCGGTCACGTTCTCGAACAACGGCCGCTTCACGCGGACCCGGCGCTCCAAGCAGATGCTGTTCGGGCTGATCAACCGGCCCGAGTTCGACCAGCAGCTCGTCGAGCACGCCCAGAAGGCGGGCGCCGAACTGCGCACCGGCGTCACCGTGCAGCGCGTCGAGCAGCACGGCTCGGCGGTGCCCGACCGGCGTACGGTCGCCGTGCTCCTCCAGGGCGGCGAGACGGTGCTCGCGCGGGCGGTCGTCGGTGCCGACGGCAGCGCCAGCCGGATAGGCGCGCATGTCGGGGTGAAGCTCGACCAGGTGGACCTCGGCCTGGAGGCGGAGATCCCGGTGCCGGAGACCGTCGCCGAGGACTGGAAGGGGCGGGTGCTCATCGACTGGGGCCCGATGCCCGGCAGTTACGGCTGGGTCTTCCCCAAGGGGGACACCCTGACGGTCGGGGTGATCTCGGCGCGAGGTGAAGGCGCGGCCACCAAGCGGTACTTGGAGGACTTCGTCGGGCGCCTCGGCCTCGCCGGGTTCGAACCGAGCATCTCCTCCGGCCACCTGACCCGCTGCCGTGCCGACGACTCGCCGCTCTCACGCGGGCGGGTGCTGGTGTGCGGTGACGCGGCGGGGCTCCTGGAGCCGTGGACCCGCGAGGGCATCTCCTTCGCGCTGCGTTCCGGGCGGCTCGCGGGGGAGTGGGCGGTCAGGATAGGGGAGGCACATGACGCGGTGGACGCCCGGCGCCAGGCGCTGAACTACGCGTTCGCCGTCAAGGCGGGTCTCGGCGTCGAGATGAGCGTCGGCAAGCGGATGCTGACGGCGTTCGAGCGCCGCCCCGGCCTGTTCCACGCGGCGCTGACGGGTTTCCGGCCCGCGTGGAACGCGTTCCGGGAGATCACCCAGGGCGCGACCTCGCTGGGCGAGCTGGTCCGGGGCCGGCCGATGGCCCAGCGGGCGCTGGCCGCGCTGGACCCGCGTCCCGCCGGGGCCCCCGAGGGCGGGGAGGTCAGCTCTTGACCGTGATGCGGAAGACGGGGTGGTCGGGCGCGATGCGGCGCAGGTCGGCGTCGGGGGAGTCGGGGCCGACTCCCTTGAAGAAGACGCCGACCTCGGCCTTCCAGCGCTTGAGGTAGGCGCGCAGGAGCGGGACCTTGTCGTCGTCGCCCACCTCGGTCGCGGTGAAGGCCTCCACGCGTTTGCCGAGGTGCAGTTCGCCGCCGCCGGCCGCGCGCATGTTGTGCGTCCACTGGACATGGCCGCGTGGCGCCACCAGGTACTGCCGGCCGTCCACCGTCAGCAGGTTCACCGGGGTGGTCCGCCACTCGCCGCTCTTGCGGCCGCGCACGGCCAGGACACGGGAGCCCCAGACGCTGAGACCACGGCGGGTGAGCCAGGCCACCATGCGGTTGAAGACGTTGACCGTGAACCAGCCGGGCTTCTGGACGTGCGTGGACACGACGACCCCCCTTGTTTGAGAGAGCGGTGCTCTCGCTTTCGGTGCGACCAGTCTGCACGGATCGGCGACCCAAAGCAAGAGCGGTGCTCTCGAATGTGTGCACTGCTCTGCTTCTGTGGAACACTGATCCGCATGAGCACCGCACAAGGCGCCCGGGCCCGCGCCCGGATCGAAGTCACCGCCGCCATCAAGGACGAGGCGCGCCGGCAGCTCGCGGCGGGGGGCGCGGCGAAGCTCTCGCTGCGGGCCGTGGCACGCGAGCTGGGGATGGTCTCGTCGGCGCTGTACCGCTACTTCCCGAGCCGCGACGACCTGCTCACCGCGTTGATCATCGACGCGTACGACTCCCTGGGGGAGAGCGCGGAACGGGCGCACGAGCCTGTCGCGCAGGCGGCCCCGCAGGAGCGCTGGGTCGCGGTGTGCGAGGCGGTCCGCCGCTGGGCGCTCGGCCATCCGCACGAGTACGCCCTGATCTACGGCTCTCCCGTCCCCGGCTACACCGCACCGCAGACCACCGTCCCGCCCGCCGCCCGCGTCGGCCTCCTCCTGATCGGCATCGTCCGCGACGCCCACTCCGGTCCGGGCGGCCTGGCGGAGCTGCCCGCAGTGCCCGAAGACCTGCACGGCGAGGCCGACCGCATCGCCGCCGACCTCGCCCCGGACCTCCCGGCCCCCGCGGCCGCGGCTCTCGTGGCGGCCTGGGCCCAGCTCTTCGGCCTGGTCGGCTTCGAACTCTTCGGCCAGTTCCACCGGGTGGTGGAGGAGCGGGAACCGTTCTTCCGGCATGCGGTACGGCAGCTGGGGCGAGGCGTGGGGCTCCGGTAGGAGGCATCCGGGGAGGCGGTGACAGGACCGGGTCCCGCTGCCACTGTCGTACTTCGCCGGGAGTAGGCGTGATCACCACGCTCGGGGGACGTCCTGGCCCGGCCGGGGCGTCTAGCGTGGCTGTCATGGACGGTGAGCAGGGCGTGCGCGGGGGAGGTTCGCCGCGCTGGTGGCACGGGCCGCCGTGGTGGCGCGATGCCGGCGGCGACGGGCGCGGCGCCCGGTGGCCGTGGCCGTCCACCCTGGTGCTCACGTTCTTCGTGCTCGGCGGGTCGAACTACGCGGCCCATCAGCAGGTCGGCGAGCGGGCCGCGCTCGATCCGTTCGCGCGGGCGCTGCTGGTGATCGGCTCCGGGCTGCTGCTGTGGCGGCATCGCCGGCCCGTGCTCGTCGTCTTCGGTACGGCGGCTGCCGCGATGCTGTACCTCGGGGCCGGGTATCCGTACGGGCCCGTGTTCCTCACCGTCGCCCTCGCCTGCTTCAGCGCCGTCGTGGCCGGACACCGCAAGGCCGCCTGGACCGCGCTCGGAATGCTGTGGGCCGGGCATGTCCTGGTGGCCCACTGGCTCTACCAGTGGCTGCCGCCGTCCAAGGACTCGGCCGCCCCCTGGGGGCAGGAGGGTGTGATCGCCGCCTGGGTCGTCGCCATCGTCGCCGTCTCGGAGCTGGCCCGGACCCGCCGTGAGCAGTGGGCCCGGGAGCGGGCCGAGCGGACCCGGGCCGCACAGCGGCGCGCCGACGAGGAGCGGCTGCGGATCGCCCGTGAACTGCACGACGTCCTCGCGCACAGCATCTCCGTCATCAACGTCCAGGCCGGCGTCGGCCTCGCCCTCCTCGACACCGACCCCGAACAGGCCCGCACCGCGCTCAGCACCATCAAGGCCGCCAGCAAGGAGGCGCTCGGCGAGGTCCGCCAGGTGCTCGACACCCTGCGCACCCCCGGAGACGCGCCGCGCGCCCCCGCGCCGGGCCTCGACCGGCTGCCCGAGCTGGTGTCCCAGGCGGCCGGCGCGGGCCTCACGGTCGAGGTGGAGGGAACGGCGCCGGGGTTGCCGCCCGGCGCGGACCTCGCCGCCTTCCGGATCGTCCAGGAGGCGCTCACCAATGTCGTACGGCACTCGGGATCGCGGCACGCGCGCGTGCGACTCGATCACGACACCGACGCGCTACGACTGCGTATCGACGACGACGGACCCGCGACCGGTGCCGACGCGGGCGGCAGCGGCAACGGTCTGGCCGGAATGCGGGAGCGGGCCGCCGCACTCGGTGGCACGATCGAGGCGGGGCCGCGCCCCGAGGGCGGGTTCCGGGTGCTCGCCGTACTGCCGCTCAAGGTGAAGGCCAAGGAGGACGACCGGTGATCCGCGTACTGCTCGCCGACGACCAGTCGCTCGTGCGGGCCGGTTTCCGGGCCCTGCTCGACGCGCAGCCGGACATCGAGGTGGCGGGGGAGGCCCCGGACGGTGAGGCGGCGCTGCGCAAGGTGCGTGAACTGCGGCCGGACATCGTCCTGATGGACATCCGGATGCCGCTGCTCGACGGGCTCGCCGCGACCCGGCGCATCACCGAGGACACCGCCCTGAAAGAGGTGAAGGTGGTCATGCTCACCACCTTCGAGCTCGACGAGTACGTCTTCGAGGCGATCCGTTCCGGCGCCTCAGGGTTCCTGGTCAAGGACACCGAGCCGGAGGAACTCCTGCGCGCCGTACGGGCGGTGGTCGACGGCGACGCGCTCCTCTCGCCGGGGGTGACCCGCCGTCTCATCGCCGAGTTCGCGGCCCGCTCCAAGGAGCCCGAGGCCGAAGGCGCCCTCGCCGGACTCACCGAGCGGGAACGGGAGGTGATGGCCCTGGTCGGCATCGGTCTGTCCAACGAGGAGATCGCCCGCCGCCTGGTCGTCAGCCCGCTCACCGCCAAGACCCACGTCAGCCGCACGATGGTCAAGCTGGGCGCCCGCGACCGCGCCCAACTGGTGGTCCTGGCCTATGAGTCGGGGTTGGTGCGGCCCGGCTGGCTGGGCTGAGGTCGCTCCCGCCGGAAGCGCACCAGCACACTGATCACCCGGGCGACGAAGACCACGGGGGCGATCGTGAGCCCGGCCCGCAGCAGCAACGTCTCCACGGTGCCCGGCAGTTCGAACAGCAGCGCCGGTCCCGCCACCGCCCCGAACAGCACCGCCGCCGCGAACAGCGCGCTGCACAGCGCGTATCCGGTCTCGACGGTGGCGGCGTCCCGCGCCGCCTGGTTCCGGCGTCCCCCGTACGTCTCCATCCCCCGAGTCTCACAGCCGGATGCCCGGCGGAGCAAGCAGGCTCCGCCGGGCACCCGGTGTCGGAGGAGGCGTCCCCCGGTGCGCGCTAGTCGTGTACGACCACGCGCTCCGTCTCCTCCAGGGAGGTGGACTTGGCGACGACCACGCTCTCCTGCCGACGCCTCACGCGCAGGCCGGTGAGCGAGATCAGCAGACCCAGGACCGCGATCCCGGTGACCACCGTCAGGGCGGGCAGATAGCTGTCGAGCACGGCCTGCGGGGACGCGCCCTCCCCGGGCGCGTTCGCTGTCAGGACCGCCGTCACCACGGCGAGGAACAGCGCGCCGCCCACCTGGACCGAGGTGTTGAGCAGACCCGAGACCATGCCCTGCTCGTGCTCGTCCACGCCGTTGGTGGCCTGGACGTTGAGCGACGGAAAGGTCAGCGCGAAGGCGGCGCCGACCAGCAGCATGGTCGGCAGGATCACCGCCGCGTAGACCGGGTCGAGGTCGATGCGCAGGAACAGCAGATAGCCGACGACCATCAGCGCGAAGCCCGCCACGATCAGCCGCGGGGTGCCGAACCGGTCGATGACCGTGCCGACCTTGGTCGCGGACAGGGCCACGAGCGCACCCGCCGGGAGGAAGGCCAGCGCGGTGTGCAGCGCCGACCAGCCGAGCAGTTGCTGCATGTAGAAGGTCACCAGGAACTGGAAGCCCATATAGCTGCCGAGGAACGTCAACGCGCCCAACTGGGCCCGTACTTGGGGTCCCGAGCGGAGCACGCCGAGCCGGATCAGCGGGTTCTGGCTGCGCCGCTCGACGGCCACGAAGGCGGCCAGCAGGGCGATCACGGCGACGAAGGACAGGAGCGTGCGGGCCGAACCCCATCCCGCTTCCGGTGCCTGGACCACCGTGAACACGAGCAGCAGCATCGAGGCGGTCCCGAGGACGGCGCCGGGGATGTCGTAGCCGCCGGTGCTCTGCTCGCGCTCACTGCGCGGCAGCAGCCTCAGACCGACGACGAGGGCGATCAGGGCGACGGGCGCGGGCAGCAGCATGGTGTAGCGCCAACTGGCCTCTGTGAGCAGGCCCGAGAAGACCAGGCCCATCGAGTAGCCGGTGGCGCCGCAGGTGGTGTAGATGGACAACGCGCGGTTGCGCAGGGGGCCTTCGGCGAAGGTCGTGGTGATGATGGACAGGCCCGCGGGCGCGGTGAAGGCGGCGCTGAGGCCCTTGATGAAACGACTGGCGATCAGCAGCGGGCCCGAATCGGCGAGGCCGCCGAGGAGCGAGGCGACCGCGAAGACTCCGAGGGCCACCAGGAAGACCTGGCGCCGGCCCAGCAGGTCGGCGGCCCGGCCGCCCAGGAGCAGGAGACCGCCGTAGCCGAGGATGTAGCCGCTGACGATCCATTGCAGCGTCGAGGTGGAAAGGCCCAGGTCGGCGCCGATGGACGGGAGCGCGACGCCGACCATGGAGACGTCGAGGGCGTCCAGGAACATCGCGGCGCACAGCACCAGCAGGGTGCCCCAGAGCCTGGGTGTCCAGCGGACCGCTGAGGACGGGTCCGCGGGGGTGGTGAGCGGAGAGGTCATGCCGAAGACACTACATGCGCATGCATCGAATGCAAGCGCATTTAATTCCGGTGCAATAATTCGTCTTCTCTGCTACGGTGCCGCGCATGGTGGCGAAGAAGCCCGAGCGGGCACTCGCGGAGCAGTGGCGGGACATCCTCGCGCTGCACGCGCGCACGCAGTGCGAACTGGACCGCGCTCTCCATCAACACGGCCTGTGCGGCAGCGACTTCGAGGTGCTGGACGTCCTGGCCGACGGCGGCTGCGCCTACCGTGTGCAGGAGATCTCCGAGCGGGTCCATCTGAGTCAGAGCGCGCTGTCGCGGCTGATCGCCCGGCTGGAGAAGGACGGACTCGTCGAGCGCGGGATGTGCGCGGAGGACCGGCGGGGTGTACGCGTCTCGCTCACGGCCAAGGGGCGCGCGCTGCACCGTGACGCCCTGCCGGTGCAACGCTCGGTCCTCACCCGGATGTTGGAGGCATCCTCCTAGACCACGTCGGACTTCTCCCGCCACAGCCCGGCGACCGACCCGTCCAGCCCCGCCCCCGCCCCCGGTCACCGACCCCGCGCGTGGCCGCTGCCGCCGCCGGGCTACCAGTCGCGGGCGGCTTGCAGCAGGTGGTCCCGGGTCAGTGCCACGTGGGGGTTGCCGGAGGTGCCGGGGCGTTGTACCAGGAAGGCCGTGTTGATGGGCGGGTCGTCGGGGTCGTGCAGCAGGGCCAGTGCGCCCGACGCCAGCTCCCCGGCGCACAGATAGCGGGGGAGCACGGTGAATCCGGATCCCCCGACCACTGCGGCCTTCACGCCGTTCAGGTCGGGCATGGTGAGGGCCGGCTGCCGTACCAGGCGTCGGCCGAAGACGTGCCGCCAATAGCGCCGCACGATCGGCAGGTCCTCGGCATAGGCGATGAGCGGGACGCCGTGCAGCGCGGCCGCGAGGTGTTCCGGTGCGCCGATCCGCCGGGCCCAGGCGGGGGCGGCGACCAGGACGAACTCCTCGTCGTTGAGCGGCAGGGCCGTGAGCGTGCGGCCGCGTGGCCGGAACGTGGCGATCACCAGGTCGTGGCGGCCCGCGCGCAGGTCGTCCAGGAGCGGTTCGGTCAGACCCGGCGTGATGCGCAGCCGTACGCCCCTTTCCACCAGGTGCGCGAGCCCGGGCAGGACGCACCGGGACAGCAACTCGGCCGGGCCGGCCAGGTGCACCGGCTCGGCCGGGCCGTCCTCCGCGCTTCCGGTGGCCCCCGCCACCGCGGCGAGCGAGTCCAGGGGCTGCACGATCCGGGCGGCGAGCTCGTCCGCGTACGGCGCCGGGGTCACACCCCGCGCCCGGCGCTCGAACAGCTCGCGGCCCAACTGCCGTTCCAGAGTGCGGATCTGCGTGGTGACCGTGGGCTGGGACAGACCGAGGAGACGGGCCCCGGCGGTGAAGGAACCGGTGCGGTACACGCTCAGGAAGGTCCGCAGCAGGTTCAGGTCGAGCGGCACCCCGACGGCCGGCCCCGACCCCGCGTCCTCGGAGCCATTGGTGTTCCTATCCCTCATATGCATGAGCCTATTGGATTTCTATAGCAGGGCAGGGCTACGGTTTCACCATGTCGAAGATCCTCTTTGTGATGACCGGTGCCGACCAGTGGACCCTGGCCGACGGCACCCAGCACCCGACCGGCTTCTGGGCCGAGGAGGCCGTCGCCCCGTACGAGGCCTTCAAGGCCGCAGGCCACGAGATCGTCGTGGCCACCCCGGGCGGGGTCGTGCCGACCGTGGACAAGGGCAGCCTCGCGGCCGAGGTCAACGGCGGGCAGGAGAACGCCGACCGTATCGCCGGGGTGCTCACCTCGGCCACCGAACTCCAGCACCCGGTACGGCTGGACGAGGTGAACCTCGACGACTACGCGGCCGTCTTCTACCCCGGCGGCCACGGACCGATGGAGGACCTCGCGGTCGACGCGGACTCCGGCCGACTGCTCACCCGCGCCCTGGAGAGCGGCAAGCCCCTCGGGGTCGTCTGCCACGCCCCGGCCGCGCTGCTCGCCGCCACCAGGGCGGACGGCTCCAACGCGTTCGCGGGCCGCCGCGTGGCCGCCTTCACCAACGCCGAGGAAACCCAGGCGGGCCTCGCCGACAAGGCGAAGTGGCTGCTCCAGGACCGGCTCACCGAGGCCGGCGTCCAGGTCGAGGTGGCCGAGCCGTGGGCCCCGCATGTGATCGTCGACGGCAACCTGGTGACCGGGCAGAACCCGGCGTCCTCCGCGCCGCTCGCCGCCGAACTGCTGAAGAAGCTGGGCTGAGCGATACGCGCGGTGCCTGACGGAGCGGCGGGCGGCCGAGCGGGGCCGAGTCTCTGAAGCTCCTCAAGTCGCTTGTCGCACACGGAACATGACGCCACGATGTTCCGCATGCCGGGAATCGCGGGACTGAACAAGAAACACGACTTCGTGCTGCTCGTCCGGGACTCGGACGTCGTCGGGGCCGCCCTGCGCCAGGCGCTGGACGAAGCCTCGCCCGAGGAACGCCCCGGGCTGGAACGCGCCGTGGCGCTCGTCGAGTCCACCGCCTCGGCCCACGAGACCGTGCTGCGCGCCCGCTGGGTCCGCTCCCGGCTGGCCGCCGTCGGTTTCACGGGCGACATCAGCTCGGTCGCGGCGGTGCGGGCACTGCGCAAGGCGGAGCCGAAGCTGAGCCTGTTGGCGGCCGTGCAGTTGCAGAAGGAAGCGGTGGCCCATCCCGGGTGAACCGGCGTGAACCGGCGTGATCCGGAGCGCTCCGGATGGGCCTGCCTGGCCCGTGCAACCCGGAGAGCGGGGTCGCCGGTCCGCCCCCGTCCGTGGTCAGCCCGCTGCCGCGCGTCGGGTCAGCGCTGCGATGACCGCGGCGGTGGCGGCGAGTGCCGCGACGCTGGTGAGGGCGGCGGGGAGAGAGAACCAGTCGGCCATGAAGCCGATGGCGGGCGGGCCGAGGAGCATCCCGCCGTAGCCGAGGGTGGAGGCGATGGCGACCCCGTCGGGCCCGGCCAGCCTGCCCGCACGCTCGACGGCGACGGGGAAGAGGTTGGCCAGCCCGAGCCCAGTGATCATGAAGCCGAGCAGCGCCACCCAGACGGAGGGGGCGAGGGCGCCGAGCAGCATGCCGAGCGCGGCGGTGGTGCCGCCGCCCACGAGCGTGCGGGTCTGGCCGAGTCGTTCGAGCAGCCTGGTGCCGGTCAGCCGGCCGATGGTCATGGCCAGCGCGAAACACGAGTAACCGACCGCCGCGACACCAGGCGTGGCGTCCAGGTCGTGCTCCAGATGCAGGGCACTCCAATCGGCCAGGGCTCCCTCTCCGTAGGCCGTGCACAGGGCGATCAGGCCGAAGGTGACGACGAGGCCGCGGGTGCGGGGAGGGGCGGGGGCGGGGTTGCCCGGGAGGTGACGTGCGGACATCCGCTCCGGCTTGTCCTGCGGGGGCGTCGGGGGCGTCGGGGGCGTCGGGGGCGGCGTGGGCGTCGGGGGCTCGATGCGCAGCAGGGTGCGGCCCGCGACAACGGTGACCAGCAGTCCGATCACGGTGAGACCGAACAGGTGCCACGTGGGGGACAGGCCACCGGCGACCAGCCCGCCGAGCCCGGCACCGAGCATTCCGCCCAGGCTGAAGGCCGCGTGGAAGCTGGGCATGACGGGCCGCCGCAGCGCGCCCACCAGATCGACGGCGGCGCTGTTGAACGCGACGTTGATGCTGCCGTACGCGGCACCGAAGACCAGCAGCACGGCGCCGAGTGCCGGCGCGGAGTGGGTCAGCGGCGGCAGGGCGACGCTGAGGGAGAGCAGAACCGCGCAGACGACGGTGACCCGGTGGGTGCCGTAGCGGCGGCACAGCCGTCCCGTGAGCATCATGGTGATCACCGCGCCGGCCGAGACACCGAGGAGGGCGAGGCCGAGGGCGCTGGCGGAGGCGCCGGTCTGCTCCTTGATCGCGGGGATGCGCACGACCCACCCGGCGAAGACGAAGCCGTCGAGGGCGAAGAAGACGGTGAGGGCGATACGGAGTCGGGTGAGGGAGCTGTCCGGCACGGCTATGCGTGGTCGCATTTTGTTTATCGGCGGCACAAACTCAGCGTAGGCGTGTGCTCGATTGTCGGCAAGGGTGTTCGGGTGAGCGGGGGGTGGGGGTGACCCTCATGATCGTGCGCGGTGGCGTTGGATGCTGGATGTCACGGAGCTGTCAGGCGGTGGGCTCAGGGCGGTTCCTTGTGAGTGGGAGGAGCGCTCCAGGTGGTTCTTGGCGCACGTGATGACATGGCGGGTGCGGGTGCGGGTGCGGGTGCCGGTGCGGTCGAGATCGCGCGGCTCGGTGGGCTGTGGCGGGTGACACGGCCCTGGCATCCGGGGTTACGGCCGTACTTACGCAGCTACGTCGGTTACTGGGAAGCGGTGGCCACCCCGTACGAGGCTCGACTGGTGCCGACCGGGCGGGCGACCTTGTTGATCAGTCTCGCGGAGCCGTTCTCGCAGGTGCGGCGGTTGGGTGTGCGGGGCGGGGGCAGCGGGCGTATCGGGTCGCTCGTGGTGGGGCTGGAGGACCGGCCGGCGATCTGTACCCATCCAGGCGGCCAGGAGGCGATCCGGGTGGAGTTCACGCCACTGGGCGCGTACCGGCTGTTCGGCATGCCGATGAGTGAGTTGACGAACCTGGCCGTCGATATACGGGACGTGCTGGGGCCCGGGGCCGGCGTGCTGGTGGAGCGGATGACGGCCGCGCCGGACTGGGCCGCCAGGTTCGACCTGCTGGACGCGGCCCTGCTCACCCGGCTCGAGGACGGCCCGCTGCCCGCGCCCGAGGTGGCGCAGGCATGGCACCTGCTCTCCGGGAGCGCGGGGGCGATCCCGATCGCCCGGATCGCCGCCGAAGTGGGCTGGAGCCAGGGGTACTTGAGCCGGCGGTTCACCCAGCAGATCGGGCTCGCTCCCAAGGCGTCCGCGCGGGTGCTCCGCTTCCGCCGCGCCGTTGCGTTGCTCGGTCGCGGGGCCGTGAGCCTGGCCGAGGTCTCCGCGGCCTGCGGCTTCTACGACCAGGCGCACCTCAACCGCGAGTTCCGGGCCATCGCCGGGACCACGCCAGGGCGGATGGTGGCCGCGCGCCGGGTGGAGGGGGCGATGGCTCTGTCCGGGAGTGCACATTCTTCCAAGACCGCGACGGCGGCGGGCCGATAACGTCCCCGCTGGCACCACCGAAGGCCGGTCGGATGGCGCGGGGGATCGTCCGACCGGCCCGGGCATCCGCAGAGCCCGAAGGAAGCACCGGCCGCGGCCGGGCCGTCTCCGCCGACTCGGGAACCGGATGGGCCGTCAACGGCGCCCGGCAGCGCAGGAGTTCGCCCGCTCTGTGCCATGGAGTCTCTCCGGGGCAAGGACCCGACGATGCCAGAACTGCCCATGGTGTGTGGTGGGCGACCGCATGGGCACAGCGTCCGGTCCACGGGCGCCCTCACCTTCACCCTTGGCCGTGCAGCAGCACCGCCGATTCGATCTTCGACCGCATCTCCCGCATCACGGCCACGATGCGCACCTCGTGGTCCCCCGTGAGCCGGGACACCGGCACCGAGCAGCTGATCGCGTCGACGGCAGGTGTCTCGTAGCGCAGGGCGAACCCGAACCCGGCGATCCCGGCGACCGTCTCCTCCCGTTCGGCCGAGTAACCGCGCGCCCTCACCTCGGCGAGATCGGCCAGCAGAGTGGCTCGGCTGGTATGCGTGTTGGCTGTGAAGGCGTTCAACGGACCGTCGCCGAGAGGGAGTTCGTCGTCCGGGCGCTCCGCGAGCAGTGCCTTCCCCAGCGCCCCGGCGTGCGCGGGCACCCGCCGGCCCACACGGCTGATCGTGCGCAGGTACTCGTGCGACTCGCGGGTGGCCAGGTAGACGACGTCCGCACCGTCCAGCCGCGCGAGGTGGATGGTCTCACCGAGTGCGTCGGACGCCTCGTCGAGATACGGCCGTACGGCGCGGACGCGCAGGTCGCTGTCCAGATAGCTCGTGCCGGTGAGCAGGGCGCGGATCCCGACGCTGTAGAGGGACCCGGTCGCGTCGGTGCGGACCCAGCCGCACTCCACGAGCGTCTGGAGGAGGGCGTACATGCTGCTCCGGGGGACGCCCAGCGCCTCGGAGAGTTCGCGCAGTCTCGCGGGCCGTTCACCCCGGGCGGCGAGCAGTTCGAGCACCGCGACGGTACGGACCGCCGACTTGACCTCGGGTACGCCTGGGCGCTGCGACATGGGCCGATCGTAAGGCGATTCGCGCAGACCCATTGACCGTTGGCGATTCATGCATCTAGCCTCCGTCCTCATATGTAGACGATGTCTTTGTATGAGGATCGTGTTCAGTGGGATGACTTCGCGGAGCACCCCGGTGACCTCTCCTCACCGCCCTGCCAGTTCAAGGGAGAACTGACACATGCCGCTCGTCGTGGTCGGGATCAGCGTCCTGGTCCTGCTCTTTCTGATGACGAAGCTCAAACTGAACGGCTTCGCAGCCCTCCTCCTGGTCGCCGTGGGGGTCGCCCTGGTCCGGGGCATCGGTCTCGAGGACATCCCGGACGTCCTCTCCGAGGGGATCGGGGACCAGATCGGCGACACCATGCTCACCATCGGGCTCGGTGCCATGGTGGGCCGCGTGATGGGGGACTCCGGGGCCGCCCAACGCATCGCCGGCAAGCTCCTCGACGTGTGCGGACCGCGCTGGGTGCAGGTCGCCATGGTGCTGTCGGCGATGCTCATCGGCGTCACGATGTTCTACGAGGTCGCCTTCGTGATCATCGTGCCGGTCGCCTTCACCCTCGTCAGGGTCACCCGGACGAACCTGCTCTGGGTGGGGCTGCCGATGTCGATCGCCCTGTCCACCATGCACAGCTTCCTGCCGCCCCACCCCGGCCCCACGGCGGTCGCGGCCACCTTCCACGCCTCCGTCGGACTCACCCTGTTCTACGGCCTGTTCATCGCCGTTCCGGTCGGTGCGTTCATCGCGCTGCTGTGGCCGCGCCTGCCCTTCGTCCGGCGGATGAACCCCGAGATCCCCAAGGGCCTGGTCAGCGAACGGGTCTTCGAGGAGGAGGAGATGCCGGGCATGGGCTGGTCGCTGGCGGTGGCGCTGCTGCCCGTCGTGCTGATCGCCGGTGCCGCGGTGACCGACCTGGCCACCTCGGGGGACAGCGCCGGACTGCACTTCGTCGCGTTCATCGGCTCCGCGCCCATCGCCCTGCTGCTCACCCTGCTGGTCGCCGCCTGGGTGTTCGGGCCGCGCATGGGGCGCAGCCTCGCCGACGTCAGCACCTCGTGCCGGGAGGCGGCCCAGGCCATGGCGATGATCCTGCTGGTCATCGGAGCGGGCGGCGCCTTCAAGAACGTCCTGGTCGAGGGCGGGATATCCGACTACATCAAGGACGTGTCCGACGGCTGGTCCATCTCGCCGATCATCCTGGCCTGGCTGATCGCGGCGATCCTCCGCATCGCCCTCGGCTCCGCGACCGTCGCCGTCGTCACCGCCTCCGGCGTCGCTCTGCCGCTGCTCGCGGGCAGCGGGGTCCACGCCGAGGTCATGGTGCTCGCGGTCTCCTGCGGGTCGATCGCCTTCTCGCACGTCAACGACCCGGGATTCTGGATGTTCAAGGAGTACTTCAACCTGTCCGTCATCGACGCGATCAAGGCGCGCACCACGTACACGACGGTGCTCGCGATCCTCGGCCTCGGCGGTGTACTGGTCCTGGAACAGGTACTGGACGCCCTGAAGGTCTGACGCCCCCACTCATCAGAAGACTCACCAGAAGGACACCGCACCGCAATGAGCCAGCCCGTCGTCACGAAGTTCTCCGTCCACCCGGTGGCCGGCCGGGACTCCATGCTCCTGAACCTCTCCGGCGCCCACGCCCCGTACTTCACCCGCAACATCGTGGTCCTGGAGGACTCCGAGGGACGCACCGGCCTCGGAGAGGTGCCGGGCGGTGACGGCATCACCCGGACCCTCCGCGACGCCGAGAACCTGGTCGTCGGTGCCCGCGTCGGCGACTACAAACGCGTCCTGCGCACGATCCACGACACCTTCGCCGACCGCGACTCGGGCGGCCGCGGCGCCCAGACCTTCGATCTCCGTACGACCGTGCACGCGGTCACCGCCGTCGAGTCGGCGCTGCTCGACCTGCTCGGACAGCACCTCGACGTCCCGGTCGCCGCGTTGCTCGGCGACGGCCGACAGCGGTCTGCCGTAAGGGTCCTGGGCTATCTCTTCTACGTCGGCGACCCGGACCGCACCGACCTCGGCTACGTCCGTGAGCCCGGCGCCGACGTCGACTGGTACCGCGTCCGGCGCGAGGAGGCGCTGACCCCAGAGGCGATCGTCCGCCAGGCCGAGGCCACCTACGACCACTACGGCTTCCGCGACTTCAAGCTCAAGGGCGGTGTCCTGCCGGGCGGCGAGGAGGTGAAGGCCGTACGCGCCCTCAAGGAACGGTTCCCCGAGGCCCGGATCACCCTCGATCCGAACGGCGCCTGGTCCCTGCGCGAGGCGGTCGAACTGTGCCGTCCGCTCGTCGGCACGCTCGCCTACGCCGAGGATCCCTGCGGGGCGGAAGGCGGTTACTCCGGCCGGGAGATCCTCGCGGAGTTCCGCCGGGCCACCGGGCTGCCCACCGCGACCAACATGATCGCCACGGACTGGCGGCAGCTGACCCACGCGCTCGCTCTGCAGTCGGTGTCCATCCCGCTCGCCGACCCGCACTTCTGGACCATGCAGGGCTCGGTCCGGGTCGCCCAGTTGTGCCACGCGATGGGCCTGACCTGGGGCTGTCACTCCAACAACCACTTCGACATCTCGCTGGCGATGATGGCGCACTGCGGTGCCGCCGCCCCGGGCGAGTACAACGCCCTCGACACCCACTGGATCTGGCAGGAGGGCATGGAGCGGCTCACCGTCGAGCCGCCGCGGATCACCGGCGGCGAGGTCGCCGTCCCGGACACGCCCGGCCTCGGGGTCCGGCTGGACCGCGACCGGCTCCAGGCCGCCGAGGAACTGCACGAGAAGGTGGCCTCGGCGGGCCGTGACGATGCCGTGGGGATGCAGTACTTGATCAAGGACTGGACCTTCGACGCCAAGCGTCCCTGTCTCGTGCGCTGAACGGGGCTGGCGAGGGTCCGTCGCCGGATGCCGGAATCGTTGAGTTCATGCGCACGAGCTCGGGCTGGTCCTCGCCAGGCCGGGCGACAGCGACCTCACCGAGGTCCACGTCCCCGGACGACGGTTCCTCGGCCAAGTTGTCCACCGGTGGCGGGCACTTCTGGCCCTGCGGCCCTCAACTACGAGAAGGAGTTCTCCAGTACGGCGGCCGAACGCCACGTGCGGATCGTCGCCGCGATGGTGCGTGACGGTCTGTGATCTGAGGGGTTGATGTCCGGGGGCCAAAAACCGCCCCCGGACACGGTGTTCGGGCGCAGGGCCGGTCCCTGAGGGGAAGGGCCCTTGTCGTCCGGCACCCCACCCGCGCGCACCGGAGGCCCCCTTGGACATCCACGGCACACCCGACACTTCCTGGCCCGGTCCCCTCTCCCGCCGCAGATTCCTCCAGGCCGCCGGCGTGACCGCCACCGCCGTCGCGGCGGTCGGTCCACCCGCTGTGGCCGCCTCAGGGGCCGCCCCCTCCCACCCGGCCACCCTCACCCTGACCGCCGCCACCGGCGGTTCCGCGACGCTCTCCCCAGCCGGTGACCGTCTCGTCGCCGAAGTGCAGAACGTGCTCTGGTCGATCCCGCGCACCGGTGGCACCGCCGTCGCGCTCACCCCGCCCGGCCTCGAACCCACCCGCCCGCAGTTCTCGCCCGACGGCAGCCGCCTCGTGGTGTGCTCCTACAGCGGCGGCGGCTTCCATCTGTGGACACTGCGCCCCGACGGCAGTGAGGTACGTCAGCTCACCGACGGACCCTGGGACGACCGCGGCCCCGCCTGGTCGCCGGACGGCACCCGGATCGCGTTCGCCTCCGAACGCGGCGGCGACACCGTGACCGGCAGCCCGTACCGCGTCTGGGTCGTCGACGTGCGCTCCGGAGCGCTGACCCGGCTCACCGGACGCCCCGGACAGCAGGGCCCGGCACAGGGCGGTGTCTGGGAGGACTTCGACCCCACCTGGTCGGCGGACGGCGAGCGCGTGCTGTTCGTGCGGGCGGCCGTCACCGCCGCGGGCACCCTGCGGGCCGACACCGTGGCCTCCGTCGCCGCCGACGGCTCGGGACCGGTCACCGTGGAGCACACCGACGACTCCGGCGCCCAGCTGATGACGCCGGCCGTCTCACCGCGCGGCCGCCTTGTATATCTGCGCACCACGCCCGCGCCCACCGCCTCCTGCACCCTCGTCGTGGACGGCGCGCCCGTCACCGTCGACGGCGACGTCCTGCCCGCCCCGCCCCGCTGGACCGACGGCGAACGGCTCCTGATCGCGGTGGACGGCCACTTCCGCCTCCTCGACCCCGAGGCGCCCGCGGCGGGGGAGGAGATCCCGTTCACGGCCACGATGCCGGTGGAACGGCCCCACTACCGCGGCAAGGCGTACGACTTCGAGGGCACCGGCATCCGGCGTGTGCGCTCACTGCACTTGCCCGCGCTCTCGCCCGACGGCCGCAGCGTCGCCTTCGCTGCTCTCAACTCCCTATGGACAGCTGGGACTTCGGGCGGGCGCCCACCCCGCAAGGTTCTTCAGGTCCCGCACACACGCTATGTGCTGGGACCCACCTGGACACCCGACGGCACGGGTCTCCTCTACGCGGACGACCGGGACGGACTGTTCGCCGTGCGGCGCCGCGACCTCGACTCCGGCGAGGAGACCGTGCTCGCCGACGGCGGCCGGGTGCTCCCCGCGCTCTCGCCCGACGGGACCCGGCTGGCCTGCCTGGACATGTCCGGCAACCTGGTCGTGCGCGACCTGCCCGACGGCAGCGAACGGACCCTCGTCGCCCCGCTCGGCGCGGGCGGTCTGCCCGGCCGTCCCAGCTGGTCTCCCGACGGACGGTACATCGCCCTGTGCGACCGCAACCGGCTCAACCAGCGCTTCCGTGAGGGCTACAACCTCATCCGGGTCGTCGACACGACCACCGGCACCGCCGCCCTGCACGCCCTCGCCCCGCACACCTCCCTGTCCGACCGCTACGACTCGGGCCCGGTCTGGTCGCCGGACGGCCGCTGGATGGCCGTCATCGCCGAGTCCGCCCTGTGGCTGCTCCCGGTCCGCGCGGACGGCACCCCCGAGGGGAAACCGCGCCGCCTCACCACCGAGCCCGCCGACCACCCCTCCTGGTCGGCCGACGCCCGCACCCTGCTCTACCTCTCCGCGGGCGCCCTGCGCCTGATCGACGTCCGCAGCGGCAAGTCCCGTACGGTCAAGGTGCCGTTGGACTACCGGCGTCCCCGTCCCGTCGACACCCTGGTGCACGCCGGCCGGTTCTGGGACGGCACCGGACCGGACGTCCGCGAGGACGTCGACGTCCTGATCCGTGACGGCCGTATCGCGGAGGTCTCCCCGCACCGCGCCGGGCGGCCGTCCGCACGCCGGTTCGACGCGAGCGAGCGCACCGTGCTCCCGGGACTGTGGGACGCGCACACCCACCCCTGGCAGAGCACCTACGGCGGCCGCCAGACCGCCCTCCAGCTCTCCTACGGCATCACGACCGCCGTCTCCCTGGGCGGCTTCGCCTACGAGCAGGCCCGCATCCGCGAGGCCGTCGCCGCGGGCGCCCTCGCCGGGCCGCGGCTGCTGGCCACCGGCGAACTGCTCGACGGGGCCCGGGTCGCCTACAGCATGGGCCGCGCGCACCGCACCCCCGAGGGGCTGCGGCGCTCGCTGGCGCGCGGGGCGGCGCTGGACTGGGACTTCGTGAAGACGTACGTCCGCGCCCCGGGCTGGGTGATGAAGGAGGCCACGGACTTCGCGCACGAACGCCTCGGGGTGCGCAGCGGCAGCCACCTCTGCACACCGGGCGTCCAGCTCGGACAGGACCTGACGACCCATCTGCAGGCCACGCAGCGACTGGAGTTCGGGCACGCGACCTCCGCCACGGGCCGCGCCTACCAGGACGTCCAGGAGATCTACACCGAGGCGGGCTTCCACCTGATCGCCACCCCGTTCACGGCGCTCGCCCTGCTGGGCGCCGACCCCGCGCTCGCCGCGGACCGCCGGGTCACCACACTGATGCCGCCGTGGGACACCGCGCTGGTCCGTCAGCAGTCCGGACAGCCGCCCACCGCCGCCCAACTCGCCACGCTCGACCGGGAGCTGGCCGTCTACCGACGTATCCTGGCCGACGGCGGGCTCGTCGCGCTCGGCACCGACCAGCCGCTCGTGCCGGTCGGTCTGCATCTGCACCTCGCCCTGCGGGCGCTGCACCGCGCCGGGCTCTCGCCGGCCGAGACCCTGCGCACCGCCACCGTGCTGCCCGCCCGCGTGTTCGGCGCGGGCGCCGACCTGGGCACGCTGGAGGAGGGCAAGCTCGCCGATCTCACGGTCGTGGACGGTGATCCCTTCACCGACTTCGACACCCTGATCCGCACGGTGGCGGTGCTGCGCGGGGGTGTGCCCTTCGAGCAGGCGGACCTCGTGGACGCCTTCGAATCCGCGCGGCGCTCCGGCGCGCGGTCCGATGCTTCGTCCGCTACGGATTGGCTCGAGGTGAGCCGGCAGCTGCGGCGCGAGGGCTGCTGCGACCCGGGGAGCGCGCCGTGAGAGAAGCGAAGGGACACGGAGAGACAGGCAGCAGTGCGATAGCGGTCTGACGCCTGCGTGCCCACGGGACGCCGGGTCTGACTTGTCCGATTCCGGTGCGGCGCGCAGTCTGGGTCTGTGAGGCACCTCACCGCGCGCGAATAGAGCAAGAATGGCCACATTCGATCAAGGGAACGGTCACAGCCGGTGGTCATCGGATGTCGCGACGGTCACCCTCGGCCTGGACGGCGTGGTCACAGGGTGGAGCGAAGGCGCTCGACGACTGCTGGGCCACCATGCCCCGGAGGTCGTAGGGCGCCCCGCGGTCGATCTGCTCCTCGGGGCGGGAGCTCCCGAGGCGACCGGGCTCTCCCTCACCGGCGCCCAGGAATGGCGGGGCACGGCGGCACTGCGGCATCGGGACGGCCACCGCGTCACCACGACCCTGCACGCCCAGCCCTCGCTGGACGTCGACGGCAGGGTCCGGTCCTTCGTCGTGGCTCTCTCCCCGGACCCGGGCCCGCCCCTGGTGCAGTGGGCCTTCGACCAGTCCTCGATCGCGCTCTCGACCCACGCCACGGCGTCCGGCGCATGGCAGCGGAACGCGGTCGCGCGGGGCGGCGGGGAGCGCGCCGCCCTGACGGGCGGTGAGCGGCGGGCGCCGGCCCTCGCCGACGAAGGCTTCCTCCGGTGCGTGCGCCGGGTCGCCGAAGAAGGGGCCCCGCTGCGCTACGAGTGTCTGGCCCCGGAGCCGTCCTGCGGCCCCGGAGCCCCGTCCGCCGTCCTCCTCAGCTCGGCCCGTCACCGTGCCTGGGTCATCGAGCTGTGGCCCGTCCGCGACCCCGGCACCGGTGAGGTCGTCGGGGTGGGCACCGCCGCGTTCGACAGCAGTGACCAGCACGCGGCCCGGCAGCGGCTCGCCCTGTTGCAGGAGGCCGGCACCCTCATCGGCACCACCCTGAACGTGGCCCGCACCGCCCAGGAGCTCGCCGACCTCGCGGTGCCCCGCCTCGCCGACTTCGTCAGCGTGGACCTGCTCGACTCGGTGCTGCGCGGCGAGGAGCCGGTACCGGGACCGGTCGACGCGGCCGTGGTGCTGCGCAGGGTCGCCCATCAGTCCACCGCCGAAGGGGAGGACGTCCCCGAGGCCGCCATCGACCTCGGCGACATGGACACCTACCCGCCGTTCTCACCGCCCGCCCGCTGCCTGGCCGACGGCAAACCGGTGCTCAGCGGCGTGGACGACCCCGACTTCGCCGCCTGGATCGCGGGGCACGAGCGGCGCACCGCCCGGGTGGCGGAGTTCGGGTTCCACTCCGTCATGGCCACCCCGCTGCGCGCCCGGGGCATCACCCTCGGCGTCGCCGTCTTCACGCGTAGCGGCGGCTCCCCGCCCTTCGAGCCGGACGACCTGATCCTCGCCGAAGAACTCGCCGGCCGGGCGGCGGTCGGCGTCGACAACGCGCGCCGCTACACCCGCGAACGCACCAACGCCCTCACGCTCCAGCGCAGCCTGCTGCCCCGGGACCTGCCCAAACAGGCGGCCGTCGAAGTGGCGTACCGCTATCTGCCCGCGGGGACCGGCGCGGGCGTCGGCGGTGACTGGTTCGACGTCGTGCCGCTGTCCGGCACCCGCGTGGCCCTGGTCGTCGGGGACGTGGTCGGACACGGCATCCACGCCTCCGCCACCATGGGCCGGCTGCGCACCGCCGTCCGCACCCTCGCCGACGTCGACCTGCCCCCGGACGAACTCCTCACCCACCTGGACGACCTGGTCGCACATCTCGCCACGGACCTGGAGGACATCCACCCGGACGAGCCCTACCTCGTCAGCGGCGAGATCGGCGCCACGTGTCTGTACGCCGTCTACGACCCGGTGTCCCGCGTGTGCACCTTCGCCAGCGCCGGTCACGTCCCGCCCGTCGTGCTGCTCCCCGACGGCACGGCCCGCGTGGTCGAGCTGACCCCCGGCCCGCTGCTCGGGGTCGGCGGGCTGCCCTTCGAGTGCACCGAGCTGGAGTTGCCCGAGGGAAGTCTGCTGGCCTTCTGCACCGACGGCCTGGTCGAGGCGCGGGAGCGTGACGTCGGCCTGGGGCTCGACCGGCTCTGCGAGGTCCTGGCCGGTCCCGTCACCTCCCTGGAAGCCACCTGCGACACCATCCTGAGGGCCCTGCTGCCCGCGAGTCCCTACGACGACGTGGCCCTGCTCCTCGCCCGCACCCGCGCCCTGCACGCCGACCAGGTCGCCGCCTGGTCGCTGCCCTCCGACCCGGCGGTCGTGGCCGACGCCCGGGCCCAGGTCACCCGCCAGCTCACCGCGTGGGGACTGGAGGAGGCGGCGTTCGTCACCGAGCTGGTGGTGAGCGAGCTGGTCACCAACGCCATCCGCTACGGCGCCGTACCGATCGGCCTGCGGCTCATCCGTGACCGCACCCTGATCTGCGAGGTCTCCGACGCCAGCAACACCGCCCCGCATCTGCGCCGTGCCCGCACCTACGACGAGGGCGGTCGCGGGCTGCACATGGTCGCCCAGCTCACCCAGAGCTGGGGCACCCGGCAGGGCCCCATGGGCAAGACCATCTGGGCCGAACAGCCCCTCCCGGCCGGCTGACCATGGCAGCGCGACCCGCAATCGACGACGCCGGCCGTGGCACCCACACGCTCGGGCTCCTCTATCCGCCCGCCGGCCGCCTCGGCGAGTACACCACCATGCAGCTCGCCTTCGTCGGCGGGGTGGCCGAGGCCGCCGCCGAGCAGGGCTACGACCTGCTGCTCGCGCCCGCCGGACGTCACGGCGACCCCTCTTTCCCGCGCATGGTCGACGACCGGCGGGTGGACGGCGTCATCGTCATGGAGATCCGCCGGGAGGACGACCGCGTCGCGTACCTGGCCGAGGCGGGCTTCCCCTTCGTGGCCATCGGCCGCAATCACCGGGCCGACGTGGCGGGCTGGGTCGACCTGGACTTCGCCGGTCTGGCCGGCGGCTGCGTCCAGCACCTGGCCGACCTCGGCCACCGCAGGATCGCCTTCGTCAACCGCTCCGAACAGCTCTTCAACAGCGGCTACGGTTTCGCCCGCCTCGGGGACGAGGGCTACACCGAGACGATGAAGAAACTGCTCCTCACCCCGCATGCCTATCTGTGCGGCGACGACCTCGCCTCGGGGGAGGAGGTCGTGGAACGCATCCTGAGCGAGGACCCGGCGACGACCTCGCTGGTCACCATGAACGAAGCGGCCCTGGAGGGGGTCTACCGCGGACTCACCCGGAACGGCCGCACCGTGCCGCGCGACTTCTCCGTCGTCGGCGTGGCGGCGAGCCCCTGGGCCGAACAGGTGAACCCGCCCCTCACCGCCGCCGAGATACCCGCCAAGGAGATGAGCCGGGTCGCCGTCGACCTGATGATGAGGCGGCTGCGCTCACCGGACTCGCCGCCCCGGCACGTCCTGCTGAAACCGCTGATCACCCTGCGCGGGAGCACGGGACGCTGCCCGTCGGTGCCGGGTTCGGAACCCGAGACCGAACTCCCCGATTTCCCCGATATCGACCTGGATTTCTGATACGTCCGTTTCTGTGCCCGATCATCGAACCACTGGGAGCAGACGATGTCGTACCCCGTCGACCGCCGTGATTTCCTGCGTGTCTCCGGCGCGGCGGCGGCCACCGCCGCCCTCGGTCTGACCTCCTGCAGCTCGGACACGTCGGGGCCGGTGACCCTGAGCTGGTGGGACTACTTCACCCTGGACAACTTCCAGCCCGGAATGAACCGGCTGATCAAGGACATCGAGGCCGGTGTCCCGGACGTGCGCATCGAGCGGCGGACCTTCCCCTTCGCCGAGCTGGAACGGCAGATCACCCTGGGCGCGATCTCCGGCGACCTGCCCGACCTCGCCATCGTCGACAACGTCTCCATGAACACCCTCGGCGGCAGCCGGCTGCTGGCCGACCTCACCGCCAGAGTCGAGAAATGGGGCCAGGCCGACCAGTACTACAAGGGACCGTGGTCCGGCTGCCAGGTCGGCGGAAAAACCCTCGGCATCCCCAACAACAGCAACTGCCTCGCCCTCTACTGCAACACCCGCCTGCTCAAGTCCGCAGGCGTCGAACCTCCCACCACCTGGGACGAACTGGCCTCCGCCGCCCAGAAGCTGACCAGCGGCGACCGCCACGGCCTGGCACTGAGCGCCATCAAGACCGAGGAGGGTGTCTTCCAGTTCCTGCCGTTCCTCTGGCAGGCCGGCGGCGACCTGGACACCTTCCGCACCCACGGCGCCACCGCGCTCGCCTTCCTCGACGAACTGATCGCCAAGGGCTCCCTGTCCGAACAGTGCGTGGGCTGGACCCAGCAGGACGTCAACACCCGCTTCCTCGACCAGCGCGCCGCGATGCAGATCAACGGCCCCTGGCAGATCCCGGCCCTCAAGAACGCCGACTTCGACTGGAACGTCGTCGCACTGCCCCGCGACAAGGAGGCCGCCACCTGCCTGGGCGGGGAGAACTGGGTCGCGATGGCGAGCAGCAAGCACGTGGACAAGGTGTGGGAGGTCCTGGAGTACACCCAACGCCCCTCGGTCCTGGTGCCGTACCTGGTGTCCTTCGGCGACCTCCCCGCCCGCAAGGACCTCGCCGACCGGGGGAGCTGGGCCTCCGACCCGGCCCTGCGGCTCTTCCTCAGCCAGCTGCCGCTCGCCCGGCCTCGCCAGTACGGACCCCACTACGCCGAGGCCTCGCAGGCCGTCGCGGACGCGGAGCAGGCCGTGCTCACCGGATCCGCGTCCGCGTCCGCGGCGGCCAGGACCGCCGCCGGAAAGATCGACAAAGCTCTGGGCGCGCCATGAGACAGCCCCTGTCGCCGTCCGCGCGCCGCCGCCGCACCGGCTACCTGTTCTGCCTGCCGGGCCTGGCCTTCCTCGCCCTCGTCCTGGCCTACCCGCTCCTCTACAACCTGTGGACCTCCGTCCACGACGTCGACCTGGGCCAACTCCTCGGCGGTGCCGCGCGGTTCAACGGACTCGACAACTACCGGGCGGTGGCCGACGACCCGGGCTTCTGGCACTCCGTACGCCTCTCCCTGGTCTTCACCCTGGCCTCGCTGCTGCTCCAGTTCACGATCGGCTTCGCCCTGGCCCTGCTCTTCGCCCGCCCGTTCCCCCTCAACGGCCTGTTGCGTTCCCTCCTGCTGGTCGCCTGGCTGCTGCCCCCGGTGGTCAGCGGCACCCTCTTCCGCTGGATGCTGGACGCCGAGTCAGGCGCCTACAACGCCCTGTTCCAGGCGGTCGGCCTGAGCGGTCTCTCCCACGACTGGCTCACCGACCCCTCCACCTCGATGGCGGGGGTGGTCTTCGCCAACGTCTGGGTCGGCGTGCCCTTCAACATGCTGCTGCTCCTGGTCGGACTGCACACCATCGACCCCGAACTCCACGAGGCCGCGGCCATCGACGGAGCCAACGCCTGGCAGCGCTTCCGCCACCTCACCCTCCCGCTGATGCGGCCCGTCTCGGTGACCGTCCTCCTGCTCGGCCTCCTCTACACCTTCAAGGTCTTCGACCTCGTCTTCGTGATGACCGGCGGCGGCCCCGTCGACGCCACCCGCGTGCTGTCCCTCTACGTCTACGAGGTCTTCTTCACGTTCTTCCGGTTCGGGCAGGGCGCGGCGGCGGGCCTGCTGCTGCTCGTCCTCCCCCTGCTGGCAGGCGCCTGGTACGTACGACGGCTGCGGCGCGAGGAAGAGGCGCCGGCGGGAGGTGCCGCATGAGACCACCGCGCCGGCCCTGGCTGCTGACCGCCGTCGCCACACTGATCACCGCCGCCTTCCTGCTGCCGGTGTACTGGATGCTGAAGACCGGCCTCACCCGGCCCGACCGCATCCAGACCCCGGACCCGCAGTGGGCGCCCACCCCGCTCACCGGCGAGAACTACTCGACGGCCCTGGGCTACGAGGGCCTGACCCGCGCCCTGTTCAACAGTGTCGTCATCTCCTGCGGGGTGGTCGCGCTCACCCTGCTGCTCGGCGTTCCGCTCGCCTACGCCCTCGCCCGGATCCGGATGCGCGGCTCGGGCGCGATGGTGCTCGCGCTCCTCGTCGCCCAGCTCCCGCCCGCCATCGTGCTGGCGGCCCCGCTGTTCATCCTCGAACGCCGGGCCGGCCTCACCGGCACGTATCTGGGCCTGATCGCCGCCGACACCACGCTCACGCTGCCCTTCACGGTGATCGTGCTGCGTCCCGTGATGCGCAGCGTCTCCTCCGAGCTGGAGGAGGCGGCCCTGGTCGACGGCTGCGGACTGCCCGGTGCGCTGCTGCGGGTCGTCCTGCCGCTCATGGTGCCCGGTCTGGTCGCGGCGGCCGGACTGTCCTTCCTGATCGGCTGGGGCGAGTTCCTGTTCGGGCTCACGCTCGCCGAGGGGCCCGACGTCCAGCCCGTCACCGTTCTCCTCAACGCCTTCATCGGGCAGCACGGGACGTCCTGGGGCGCCCTGATGGCCACCGCGACCCTCATCAGCATCCCGGTGGTCTGCGTCTTCGCCGTCTTCCAGCGCTTCATCGTCGGCGGGCTCACCGCGGGCAGCGTGAGGGGCTGAACGCCGTGCATCCCCGTGACAGCACACCCCGGGTGGCACCACCCCCACCCCTCGTCCCGGTCCTGCTGGATCCCCTGGCCGGAGCGTGTGTCGTCGCCGCCGAGGACGGCGTGATTCTCGACGTACGCACGACGGCCGGACGTACGGGCACGCTCCGCCTGCGCCCGGCGACGGACAACTCCCTGCGGATCACCCTGCGGTTGGACGGGGTACCGACGGCACCCAGGATCTCCGTCGTGACCGCACCGGCGGACACCGGCTGTCTGGTCGAGCGGTCACCCGACACGCTCACCCTCCGACTCGGCGCACTCGCACTCGACGTCCGTCTCTCGCCCCTGACACTGGAACTGAGGGGCTGTCACCTACGACAGGCGACCGACGTGAGCGACCCCGGCGACCGCACGATCGTCCTGCCCCTCGGGGTCACCGAACTCGCCGACGGTCAACTCATCTACCACGACAGCTGGTTCACCGAGCCCGACGAGCACTTCTACGGCCTCGGCGAACGCTTCACCGGCCCCGACCTGCGCGGGCAGCGCGTGGACTGCTGGGTCGAGGACGCCCAGGGCTCGACCGGCACCCGCTCCTACAAGGCGGTCCCGTTCCTGCTCTCCAGCCGGGGCTACGCCGTCCTCGTGGACACCACCACCGCGGCCTCCTTCGACCTCGCGCACAGCAACACCGGCGCCTGGTCCGTCACCGTCCCCGACGAGGAACTCGACTACTACCTGATCACCGGCACCCCCACCGAGTGCCTGCGCACCTACCGCGACCTGACCGGCCCCGCCCTGCTGCCCCCGCGGTGGGCCTTCGGACCCTGGATCTCCGGCGGCTTTTGCCGGGACAGCGCGGACGAGGTACGCGAGCGAGCCCGTCGTATCCGCGAACTCGGCTTCCCCTGCGAGGTGTTGCACATCGACACCTACTGGCAGCGGCCCGGCTGCTGGTCGGACATGGAATGGGACACCGAGGCGTTCCCGGACCCCCGCGGGCTGCTGGCCGACCTGGCCCAGCAGGGCTTCCACGTCTCGCTCTGGATGAACCCGTACCTCAGTGTCGACAGCCCGCACTTCGCCGAGATCGACCGCAACGGCTGGTTCCTGCGGGTCCCTTCGCAAGGGACGTGGATCGGGCAGGTGTGGAACGGCGCGCACCCGGACTCGGCCGTCCTCGACCTGACCCATCCAGGCGCCGCCGACTGGCTGCGGGGCCGGGTCCGCCAGGTGCTGGCCACCGGGGTGTCGGTCCTGAAGACCGACTTCGGCGAGGCGGTCCCCGTGGCGGCGGTCGCCCACAACGGGATGACCGGCGACCGACTGCACAACCTCTACCCGCTCCTCTTCAACGACCTGGTCGCCGAGGTCACCCAGGAGGTCGCCGGCCACGGCCTGACCTGGGGCCGCTCCACCTGGACCGGCGGCCAGCGACACGGCGCCAAGTGGACCGGAGACCCCAACGCGAGCTGGCAGGACCTGGCCTCGACCGTGCGCGCGGGCCTCTCGCTCTCCCTTTCCGGTCACCCCTTCTGGAGCCACGACATCGGCGGCTTCCACGGCACACCGGACCCCGAACTCTTCGTCCGCTGGGCGCAGTTCGGACTGCTGTCCCCCCTAAGCCGGTTCCACGGCATGACGTCCCGGCTGCCCTGGGACTTCGGCGAGGAGGTGTACGCGGCCGTCCTGCACGCGGCCCGGCTGCGCACCGGCCTGTTGCCTTACGTCCACCGGTCCGCCGCCGACGCGGTCCGCACCGGCGAGCCGCTCGCCCGCCCGATGGCCCTGGACCACCCCGACCGGCCGGACGCCCACGCGGCCGACCTCCAGTACCTGCTGGGCCCGGATCTGCTGGTCGCGCCGCTGTACGCGCCCGGTGGACGCAGACAGGTGTGGTTCCCGCCGGGGGAGTGGCTGCCGTACGCGGGCTCAGGAGGTCCGATCGACGGCCCGGCCTGGCGTCGGGTCCGCATCCCCCTCACCGCGGCCCCGCTCTGGCTGCGGGCCGGGGCGCACGTTCTGTGAGCGGGGCGTCGCACACCGCCCCGGTGCTGTGCGCCGACTGTCCGGGGCGCTCACGAGGTGGGACTCTGGGACGGGAGAGGTATCCGCCGAGGGGACTCGGGAGGGACCGATGGGACGTGACGTGCCGGCCCTGGTGTTCACGCGGGAGGACCGCCGACGGTACCGGGACAAGATGCACACCTGCCTCGACGTCCTCGCGCAGATGCTGCGCGAGTCCGGCTTCGAGAGCGAGCGGCCGCAGGTCGGGCTGGAGATCGAGCTCAACCTGGTGGACGAGGACGGGCTCCCGGCGATGCGGAACACCGAGGTGCTCCAGGCGATCGCCGACCCCGCCTGGTCGAGCGAGCTGGGCCGCTTCAACCTGGAGATCAACATCCCGCCCCGCCGCCTCCTGTCCGGCGGCCCCGGCTCCTGGGAGCAGGAGATCCGCGACGCCCTCAACCACGCCGAGGAACGCGCCTCGGCGGTCGGCGCGCATCTGATCATGGTGGGCATCCTGCCGACGCTGGGCGAGGCGGACGTCGGCGAGAGCGCCCTGTCCGGCGATCCGCGCTACCGGCTGCTCAACGAGCAGATCTTCGCGGCCCGCGGCGAGGACCTGCGCATCAAGCTGGACGGCGTGGACCGGCTCGCGATGTACGCCGACGCCATCACGCCCGAGGCCGCCTGCACCAGCACGCAGTTCCATCTCCAGGTCGCCCCCAAGGAGTTCGCGGACTACTGGAACGCGGCACAGGCCGTCGCGGGCGTACAGATCGCCCTCGCGGCCAACTCGCCGTTCCTCTTCGGCAGGGAGCTGTGGCGCGAGACCCGCATCCCCCTCTTCGAACAGGCCACCGACACCCGGCCCCAGGAGATCAAGGCACAGGGCGTACGGCCCCGCGTGTGGTTCGGGGAGCGCTGGATCACCAGCGTTTTCGACCTGTTCGAGGAGAACGTGCGTTATTTCCCCGCGCTCCTGCCGATCTGCGACGAGGAGGACCCGCAGGGGGCGCTCGACGGCGGCGGCGTGCCGGAACTCGGCGAACTGACCCTGCACAACGGCACGATCTACCGCTGGAACCGCCCGATCTACGCCGTCACCGACAGCGGCCCGCACCTGCGCATCGAGAACCGGGTGCTGCCCGCCGGGCCCACCGTGGCCGACATCATCGCCAACGGCGCCTTCTACTACGGCCTGACCCGCGCCCTCGTCGACGAGGACCGGCCGGTGTGGACGCGGATGTCCTTCTCGGTCGCCGAGGAGAACCTGCACACCGCCGCCCGTGACGGCATCGACGCCCGCCTGTACTGGCCGGGGGTGGGCGAAGTGCCGGTCACAGAACTGGTGTTGCGGCGGCTGCTGCCCCTCGCGCACCGGGGCCTGGAGCTGGCCGGCATGGACGCGGAATGGCGCGAACCCCTGCTGGGCGTGATCGAGCAGCGGTGTGTCACCGCCCGCAACGGCGCCCTGTGGCAGACGGAGACGGTCCACCATCTGGAGAAGGCGGGCTGCGACCGCAAGGAGGCGCTGCGCCGGATGACGCTGACGTACAGGGACTACATGCACCTCAACGCACCCGCGCACACCTGGCCCGTGGACTGATCACCGCCACTTCTCCGGAGGCGTCAGCGGGACCGGATCAGGCCGCTCGACCGACGTCGACAGCTCGATCCGCCGCCCCTCGGCCGAGGAACGGAGCAGGGCGGTCATCGTCTCCAGTACGTGCAGGGCGAGTTCACCGCTCGCGCGCGGTGGCCGCTGTGCGTCGGCGGCGACGAAGTCGAGAAGTCCGACGCCCCGGGCGGCGCCGACGTATCCGGCCGAGGGCGGAAGCGTGCGCCACTGGTCCGCACCGAGTTCGAGCAGCCGTACCTCGCCGTCGAAGGTGTTCGGGTCCGGGACCGTGAGGGTGCCCGTCTCGCCGTGGACCTCGATCGGTGCGGCCGTGGTGGTGACGCCGTCGAAACTCGTCGTGATCGTCGTCAGGGCCCCGCCCTCGTGTTCGAGGACCCCGGAGACATGGCTGTCCACCTCGACCGGGATCCGCTCGCCCGCGCGCGGGCCGGACCCGATGACCCGCTCGGTGCGCAGCCGGCTGGACGCGCCGATCACAGCACGCACCGGGCCCAGCAGATGCACCAGGGAGGACAGGTAGTACGGCCCCATGTCCAGCAGGGGGCCGCCGCCCGCCGTGTAGTAGAAGTCCGGCTGGGGATGCCACCGTTCGTGGCCCGGGGTGACCATGACGGCCGAGGCGAACAGCGGGCGGCCGACGGCCCCGGCGTCCACGGCCGACCGTGCCGTCTGGACGCCGGTGCCCAGGACGGTGTCCGGCGCGCACCCCACACCGACCGCCGCCTTCTCCGCGGCCTCCAGGACGCCACGGGCGGCGGTGAGTTCGGCGGCCAGCGGTTTCTCGCCGTAGACGTTCTTCCCGTGGCTCACGGCGCCGAGGGCGATCTCGGCGTGCGCCGCGGGCACCGTGAGGTTCAGTACCGTGTCGACGTCCGGGGCGGCCAGCAGTTCCTCGACGGACAGGGCCTGTACGCCGGGCAGTTCGGCGGCGACGGCGGCCGACCGGGAGGCGTCCAGGTCGGCGACCGCGGTGACGCGTACGGCGGAGCGGCCGACGAGTGTGTCCAGGTAGGCGCGGGAGATGACGCCGAGCCCTATGACGCCTATGCGGTGCGCGTCGCCCACAGCATGCCCCTCTCGATGACGGTACGGACGGCGGGGTGCTCCAGGACGTCGAGGCTGTGCCCGGGAGTCGTTACCACGATCCGACCGGCGCCCCACTGACGGGCCCAGACCGCCGGTGAGGTGACCGGGCGGTGCCAGGGCTGCCACGGCCGGGCGGGATGGGTGGTGGTGGCGAGGACGTCGATCAGGTCGTCATGGAGCACCCAGTACTGCTCGGTGAGCAGCTCGAAGTCCTCGATGCCCGCGGTGACGGGGTGTTCACGGCCGAGATCGGTGAAGGTGACGGTGTGCGGCAGGAAGTTGTCCTCCTCGCCGCCCCGTCGCTCGCACGGTTCCTTGCCCGGATGGGTCGCGAACTGGCCGCCCACCAGGTGGAGATAGTCGGACGAGGCCCGGAACGAGTCGGCGATCCCGCCGTGCCAGCCGGTCAGGCCGGTGCCGGCCGCGACGGCCGCGCTCAGTCCCGACGTCTGCTCGCCGGTGATCTCGGACATGGTCACGCACTGCACGACGAGGTCGGTGGCGGCCATCTCGGCGGCATCGGCGTAGACCTCGGTCGACTCCTCGATGCGGATGTCGTAGCCGTGGCTCTCCAGAAAGGGCAGGAACAGCTCGGTGGCCTTGACCGGCTGGTGTCCTTCCCAGCCGCCTCGGACCACCAGGGCTTTCTTCCGTGTCATTTTGTTCCTTCGCGGGGCAGGACAGGGTTCCTGGGGGAGATCCCCAAGCCGAGCCGGACGAAATCCCCGGGCGGGGGCGGGATTCCGACAACCTCGATACTTGGTATGGACCTGTCAACAGTCAGCGACTAGGCTCTGCCGGGCCATCCTGAGAGCGCTCTCAGAGAACTCTGCCATCCCGTTGAACGACGAAGGGCAATCTCCATGAGACGCAACCCCCTCCTGCGCGCGGGCCTCGCCGTGCTGCTCCTGCTCGGTGCCGGCGCGACCGCGGGCACCGTCCCCGCCGCCGCCGACGAGAAGCAACCCGCCTCCGCCGGTCTGCTCACCGCGATGCAGCGGGACTTCGGCCTCACGCCCGAGCAGGCCGTGGCGAGACTCGCCGCCGAGCGGAAGGCCACGGCTCTTCAGCCCAAGGTCCGCCGGGCCGCGGGCACGTCCTTCGGCGGCTCCTGGTTCGAAGCCGCCCAGGGCACGCTGACCGTCGCCGTCACCCCCGGCACCTCCGCCACCGCACTGCGCGAGATACGCGCCACCGGCGCCACGGTCCGCACCGTCGCCCACAGCGCCCGCGAACTCTCCGCCACCCAGGCCCGGCTCGACGCCCTCCCCGCACCGGACGCCGTCAGCAGCTGGCACGTCGACCCGAAGGCCAGCACGGTGGTGGTGAACGTCGTCAGCGGCCGACAGCGTGACAACGATGTCCAGGCGTTCGTCGCCCGCGCCCGGAAGGCGGGTCCCGTGACCGTGCGGGAAGTGGCCGCCGCGCCGACCACCTTCGCCGCCGGAACCGTCGGCGGCGACCCCTTCTACACCGGCAACGTCCGCTGTTCCATCGGCTTCTCGGTCTACGGCGGCTTCGTCACGGCCGGCCACTGCGACCAGCACACCGGCAGCGTCTACGGCTGGGACCGCAGCTACGTCGGCAATTTCCAGGGCTCGTCGTTCCCGGACAACGACTACGCCTGGGTCAACGTGGGCAGCGGCTGGTGGACCGTCCCGGTCGTGCTCGGCTGGGGCACCGTCTCCGACCAGCTCGTGCGCGGCTCGAACGTGGCGCCCGTCGGCGCCTCGATCTGCCGCTCGGGCTCGACCACCCACTGGCACTGCGGCACCGTCCTCGCCATGAACGAGACCGTGAACTACAGCCAGGGCGCGGTGCACCAGATGACCAAGACCAATGTCTGCGCCGAACCGGGCGACTCCGGCGGCTCGTTCATCAGCGGTGACCAGGCCCAGGGCGTCACCTCCGGCGGCTGGGGCAACTGCTCCAGCGGCGGCGAGACCTGGTTCCAGCCCGTCAACGAGATCCTCAACCGGTACGGCCTGACCCTGCACACCGCCTGAGCGGCTGAGTGGGTCCGGTCTTCGGGCCGGGCCCACCCGTGCGCGCCGGCTCAGGTGACGTCGGCCACCGAGAAGATCCCCGGGCCGCTGACCCCGTACAGCACCTTCCCCACCAGCAGCGGCGGCACCGAACTCGGCGACAGCTCCTCGAAGGAGCGGCCGCCCGTGTCGAAGGACGGGGCGGTACGGCCGATCTCCTTGCCCGTCCCCGGGTCGAGGGCCACGATGCTGGTGTCCGGCATCGTCACGTACAACCGGCCCGCGTGGTAAGCCGGTTCGCTGAAAACACGCAGGTCGCGCGAGCTGGACCACAGCGGCTTGCCGTGCTTCACGTCGAGGGCGAGCAAGGTCTCGTTGCCGTAGTCGAAGATGTACATGGTGTCGCCCTGCACCAGCGGCGGCGCCTCGGGCTCGACGCTCCAGGGGAAGTCGATCCGGCGGGTCTTCCCGCTGCTGAGGTCCTGGACGAAGAAGGCGGCGGACACGCCGGAGTCGTCCTCCCAGCGCGCGTAGTAGGCGGTGCCGTCGTGGACCGTCGCCAGCCACAGGTCGCCCTTCGGCGCGTCGACGCGGCCCAAAGTCCTGCCGGTCCGCGCGTCGAGGCGGGCGATGCCGCCCTTGCCGCCGCGCAGATCGGCGTAGAGCATGCCCTCGGGGCCTGCGTAGAAGGGGCTCGGAGAGGTGGTGGTCAGCTCGCGCCGCCACAACTCCTTGCCCGTGCGCGGCTCATAGGCCGCAAAGCGTGCCGTGTCGGAGGGGCCGAGCTGGTCAAGACGGACGAGTAGCACTCCGCCCAGGTACTCGAACTGGCCCAGCGGACCCTTCAGTTGCCACAACCGCTCGCCGGTCCTCGCGTCGTAGGCGTCGACGCCCTGCGAGCGGTCCGCGCTGTACACGAACACCACGCCGTCATGGACGAGCGGTTCGCGCACCGAGAAGCTGCTGACCTGCTTGCGGCTCATGGACTTCGTCCAGTCCACGGTGCCCGTCGCCGGGTTCAGCCGCGTCAGGGCGATCTGCTCGGAGGCGCAGAAGACGCCGAGCGCGTCCAGGGTGCACGACGGGCCGATGCTCATCGGCTGGTTCTTCCCGGCCGACCCGAGTGCGTTGTGCCAGGGCCGCCAGCCCGCCGGTGCCGTCCGGCCGGGCGTCGTCCGCGGAGCGCGGGCGTCGAACTCGTCGACCGTGCTCGCCGGTTGGTCGTCCACCACGGCGACCGCGGCCGCCCCCGCCCCGCCGAGGAGTGCCACGGCGGCGACGGCGGCCCACAGTCTCCGCCCGCGGCGCCCGTGCCGGACCGCGCCGGTGTCGCCGAGCTGCGAGGTCACCATGTCCGTCGACGGCGGCTGCCGGTCCGGGGGCGCCTCCTGGGCCGTTTTACCCGCGGGCAGTTCCTCCGGAAGTCCCGCAAGCCGCTCCAGGACCTCGCCCGACGTCGGCCGGTCCGCGGGTTCCTTCGCCAGGCAGCGCGAGACCAACGCGCGCAACTGCTCGGGCAGTTCGCCCAGCCGCGGCTCACCGTGCACCGTGTTGTACGCGGCCAGGTAGGCGTTCTCCGCCTCGAAGGGGCTGTGCCCGGTGGCCGCGTACACCAGCACCGCGCCCAGCGAGAAGACGTCCACCGCGGGGCCGACCTCGTGCGGGCGGCTGAACTGTTCCGGTGCCATGAAGGGCGGCGAGCCCATCACCATGCCGGTCTGGGTGCGGACGTCGCTGTCGGCCGCGCGCGAGATGCCGAAGTCGATGACGCGTACGGCCCCGTCGTCGCCCTCGCTCTCCAGCAGCAGGACATTGCTCGGCTTGAGGTCCCGGTGCACGACCTCGGCGCGGTGGATCTCCCGCAGTGCCTCGGCGAGTTCGGCGCCGAGGCGGCGCAGCGCGGGCCAGTCCAGCGGTCCCGACTCGTCGACCCGTTCCGCGAGGGTACGGCCCGGGACGAACGCGGTGGCCATCCACGGCCGTGCCGCCTCCGGGTCCGCGTCCACGACCGGCGCCGTGAACGCGCCGCTGACCCTGCGCGCGGCGGCGATCTCCTGCCGGAACCTGGCCCGGAACTCGGGGTTGTCGGCGTACCGCGTGTGGACGACCTTCACCGCGACGGCCCGCCCCGAGGCCGATCGGCCGAGATAGACGACGCCCATGCCGCCAGTCCCGATCCGCGATTCGATCCGATAGCCGCCTACGGACTCCGGATCGTTCTCGCGCAGGGTCACCGCGTCTCCTTCACCACTGCTGGCCAGGACGGCTGCGGTCCGGACTCTTCTGACAGGAACCCCTCACTTTAGAGGGGTGTCGGTCCGTGGGGGACGCCGATCCCGGCCTTGTCGTGCGGCCGGAACCCTGCGGCATCACGTTTCTCGGAGGGAACGCCAGGGGTCGATCCGGGCACCTGGCCCTATTCTGAGGAGGCATGAAGGGGGCTCGGGGCGGGAGTGCGTGCGGTGAACCACCGGAATCCGAGGGGTCGTTCGGTCCGCTTGTCGTCACCGGACAGCCGATGTATCTGAGGGCCGCGCATGTCGACCTTCCCGCAGAGAACCCCGACCCGACCGTGCTGCCCACGATCACGCTGCTGGGACGCGGCTGGGGCCCCGGCAGCGATCCCGGCGAACTGCCCCTGCCTCCCGGGCAGTTGCTCGCGGGCCAGTACCGGCTGATCCGACCCCTCGGCTACGGCGGCATGGGCGAGGTCTACCTCGCGCTCGACACCAAGGTCGACAACCGCGAGGTCGCCATCAAGATGCTGCACCCGGATCAGGCGGCGGCCGCGGCGGGTGCGCTGGCCCGGGAGCGGCGGGCCCTCGTCGACCTCGGCCACGACGACATCATCCGCGTCTTCAACTACGGCCATCATCCCGAGGTCGGCGACTTCCTCGTCCTGCAGTACGTGGACGGGCTCACGCTGGAGGAGGTGCGGGCGCGGGCGAAGCTGAACCCGGGGGAGTTCGGCGACCAGCGCTTCCACGAGTTCGTGCTCGCCTACGGTGTGCGGATCCTGTCCGCCCTCGCGTATCTGCACGCCGACCGGCCGGGCAAGGTCTACGGCGACCTCAAGCCGGACAACGTCATGCACGACGGCACCACGACGAAGATCATCGACGTGGGCAGCGTACGCCCGGCGGGGGCGCCGGGGATGACCACCGTCGGCTTCAGTGCTCCGACCGTGGGGCCGTACGGCGAGTCCAGACCCCAGGACGACCTCTTCAGCCTGGGCGAAACGCTGCGCCGCCTGAGCGGACTGGGCACGTCGGCGGAGGACTTGGGCCGCCTTGGGGATGTGGGGACGCTGGGGGCGGGGGAGGAGGGTGCGGGTGAGCCCACGGGGGTGGCTGCCGGGACGGCGTCGACCACCGGGCGGACACGGGCCGCCCGGGGTGCCCGGGGGGCCTTGTCCGCCGCCGGGCGAGCACGGATCGTCGAGGAGGCTTTGGCCACGGGCGAGACTCCGGCGGCCCGGAACGCTGGTGCGGCCGAGAAGACCTTCGGCGGCGGGGGAAGGCCAGACGCCCCCACCCGGGGAGCGGTGACCGCTGAGGGGGTGCTGAGCACCGGTGAGGCGTCGGGTGCGGCCCAGGGACCGGCCGGCCGGAAGGCGACTGGTGTGGGTCAGGGGGCGGGTGGCGGGGAGTCGCCTGGTGTGGGTCGGGGATTGGGCGCCCGGGCGGCACAGCATGTCGGTGGGTCTGCGGATGTGGCTCAGCCGCCCGCCCCTATGCCGCCGGAAGCGCAAGCCGAAGCCGGCCCTCCACGCCCCGTCCACTCGTCAGGTGCCGGTGAGGGAGGGGGCGTCGGCCACGTGTCCGTCCCGCAAGGTCCGGCGGTCGGTGGGGAAGTGACCGCCAAGGAACCGTGGGCGCCCGGCGACGCCACCGCTCCCGTTCCGCGCGGTCTCGGTCTTCTCTCGCTCGCCCGTGTCCTGCACCGCGCCACGCTGAGCGAGCCCGCGGGGCGGTTCGCCGACGCGCGGGAGATGGAGCAGCAACTGCGGGGAGTGTTCCGCGAGTTGAGGTCGCTCCGTACCGGTGCCGAGACCTTCGAGCCCTCGCCGCTCTTCCTGCAGTCGGCCTACGCCCTCGACGGCGCCCTCGGCTCCGCGCCACCCCTGGCCCACTGGGCAGCCCCCGACGCGCCGTCCCCGTTCGCCCCGCCCCCGCCCGCCGAAGTCGCCCAGCGCCTCCCCGTCCCGCGCCCCGACCCCCACGACGAGCATCACGCCGAGCTGAGCAGACTCGCCGACGCCGCCCCGGAGGCCCTGCTCCAGCACATCGGCGACTGGCGGGACTCCACGGAGGTCCATCTCCTGCGCTGCCGACTGCGGTTGCGGAACCCGGCCGACGGACCCGAAGCCGCCGAACGGGAACTGCGGGCGGCCGAGGCACGGATCGGCCCCCGCCGCGCCCCGTACGACTGGCGGCTGGACTGGCACCACGGACTCCTGGCCCTCGCCCGCGGCCAAGTGGCCGTGGCCTGGCGGCACTTCGACCGGGCGTACGCGGCGATCCCCGGCGAGTACGCGCCCAAGCTGGCCCTCGGACACTGCGCGGAGCGCCTCGGGCGCCGGCACGAGGCCCTGACCTTCTACGAGGCGGTCCGGCTGCGCAACCCCTCCCTGGGCAGCGCGGCCTTCGGTGCCGCACGGGCCCGGCTCGCGCTGGACGGCGAAAGGGCACGCGAGGAGGCCGTACGCGAACTGGACGCGGTACCGCAGCACTCGCGGCACCGGACCGCCGCGCGTACCGCGGCCGTTCGGATCGGCATCGAGTACGTGCGCAGGGCCGGTCACGACGACGAGGCGCCGCAGCGGCTGCGCGAGGTACTGGGGCGCCTCGCTCTGCTCTTCCACGCGCACGGCCTCACCGACGAGGAGGCCAGGGTCCGGATGACCGTCGAGGTCTGGGAGGCCCTACAGGGCGCCCTCGCCCGCGGCGCCCTCGATGCGGCGGACCTCGCGGCCCTGTCCGCCGGTGCGGACCCCCGGCTCGGCCTCCCGCCCGACGAACACGGCCTGCGCGAGGACCTGTCCCGCCGCTATGTCACCCTCGCCCACCAGGCCGCCCGCTCCGTCGCTCCCGAGGACGCGGCCGTGGCCGAAACCCTCCTGGACCGCGCCTACGAGGTCCGCCCGCTCGCCTTCCGACACCACAGGGACAGCCCATGGCTCGGCAAGAGAGTCGCCGACTGGCTCCGGACGGTCGCTTACGCGCCGTCACACAGGACACCCTCCGCCTCACGCGGGCCGTCGCCGCCGTAACCGCCGAACTCGTCCGCCGGGTCCACCGCTACGCCTGGCCCTCCGCCGTCGGCCACCGCAACCGGGCCTACCTGCGGGACCGGCTGGTCGCGCTGCCGCTGCTCGCCGTGGTGGCCTTCGGGGCGCTCGGCTGGGCCTACGCGGGCGTGCGGGGCGACTCCGCGTACATCCGGGAGCGCGCGGCGCCCGCGCTGGTCGACCTCGCGGACGCCCGGGCCTCGCTGCTCATCGCGCAGGGCGAGGCCGAGCGGAACATCGCCGAGGGCCGGGCGGCCGAGCTCAGCGGGCTCAGCGAGCGGTACCGGACCCGGATCGCCCGGGCCACGCAGAGCCTGAACCAGGTCACCCGCAGCGGAGCCCTCACCGTCGCCGAGGAACAGGAACTACGGGTGGTGTCCGCGCTGGTCGTCGACTACACCGGCTGGATCGGCCGGGCCCAGGGCCATGCCACCGACCCGGTCCTGCGTGACGCCGAACTCACCTACGCGCGCAGCATGCTCTGCTCGCGGCCCGTCGCGGCGACCGGCAGGAACCCGTATCCGGCCTGCCCCGCCGCGACCGGCTCCGCCGCCACCTCCATCGTCGACCGGGTGACCGGGCTGGAGGGGCGGCTGCGCGCGCGGCTCGCCGACCGGGCCGCCTGGGGCGCGGACACCATCACCGCGGCGGTGATCGCCGTCCTCGCCTTCGCCCTGCTCGCCACCGGGCTGTGGCGGACGGTGTCCTTCCTGCGCCGCCGCTTCCGGATCCGGCTGAGCATCCCCCTCGCGGCCGCCGCCCTGCCCTTCCTAGCCGTACCGTTCCTGACGGTGGACGCCCTGCTCGCCCTGGACGCCCAGCACGGGACCGTCCCCGTCGCGGACGCGCTGGCCGAGAAGACCTCGCCCCGGACGGAGACGGCCGCCGAGGAAAGCCCCTTCGCCGGACCGGAGCCGGAGGCCATCGAGACGCTGCGGGCCCGGATCGACGAGGGCCTGGCGGACGGGCGGCTCGCCTTCCTCGACGGCATCGCCCCGTTCGTGTTCCCCGCGGGCCTTGCCGTCGCGGCCGTGATCGCCGGCACACTGCACGCGTACCGCCGCGAGTACCTCGTCGTCACCCGCCCCGGAGCCGTCGCATGAGCCGTGTCCTGCGCGTTCTCCTCGTGGCGTGTCTGCTCGCCCTCGTCCCCGGCTGCGGGTCGGACTCCCGCGACCCGCTGGTCGTCCTCGGCCCGTGGACCGGCGAGGAGGGCAAGGCCTTCGAAGCCGCCCTCGACAAACTGGACGACGGGACCGGACGGACGTACACCTACGAAGGCACCCGCTCGCTGCGCGAGACGCTCGTCTCACAGCTGGAGGCCGACGATCCGCCGGACGTGGCGGTCCTCAACAGCATCGGCGAACTCACCGAGTACGCCCGCCGCGACGAGCTGAAGCCGCTCGCCGAGGCGAGCGCCGAGCGTGCCTATCCGCCCTGGGCGCCGACCCTGCTGGTGGACAGTCGGCGGCGCACCTACTGGGTGCCGCTGAAGGTCGACCTCAAGAGCCTCGTGTGGAGCAAGCGCGGCGCGTCGAGCGCACGGCCCACCTGGTGTGTCGGCCTCGCCTCGCAGGCCACCTCCGGCTGGCCCGGCACCGACTGGATCGAGGACCTCCTCCTCCACCAGGCGGGCCCGGCCCGCTACACCGAGTGGGCCACCGGCCGCCTCGACTGGCGGGACCCGGCTGTCGAGCGTGCCTGGACCACCTGGGCGACGCTGCTCGGCAAGCGCTCCCCGGCATCGGTGAAACGGTCCCTGACCACGTCGTTCGAGGGTTCGGCCGACCCGGGCGGACAGCCGCGCGGCCTGCTCGCCTCGCCCGGTTTCGACTGCACGCACGAGCACCAGAGCGCCTTCATCCGGTACGTCTACGCGGGCGACGACGTGACGGTGGAGCCGTCGGCCCCCTATCTGGACGGGCAGTCCGCGTACCGGGACGCCTTCGAGGTCGCCGGTGACATGGCCGCCGTCTTCAGCGACGACCCGGACGCCCAGCAACTCGTGGAACGGCTGTCCAGCCCGGCCGGGCGGGAGCTCTGGTGGGCCGAGGCCGACCCCGCGGTACGGCCGCTGTTCCCGGACACGGCAGGGTTGTCGCCGCCGGCCTCCGCGACACCGGTCGAGCGGGAGATCGACTCCCTGCTCAGCTCCCGCGCCCGCACCCTCTGCTTCGACGCCTCCGACGTGATGCCGCCCGAACTCCGGGACGCCTTCCACCGAGCGGTCCTGGAGTTCTTCCGCGACCCCACTCAGCGGCAACTCGACTCGCTGCTCCAGCAGTTGGAGACCGTACGCGTCCAGGTGAACACGGACTCCGGCATCGACCACACCTTCCGGCCACCGCAGGACATGTGCGCGTAGCGCGTCAGCGGCTCGCCCCGGTCCGGCCGCGCCGTGGCGGAGCGCACGGTCGTGGGTTGGGCCTGACATGGTGGTGTCATGTGCTGGAGTGCGACAGCGGACCTCGTGGCGGGCGCGGCCATCACCTCCGTCGGGGCGGCGTGTGTGATCAGGACCCGGCGCGCCGGCGACCTGCCCCTCGCCGCGCTGCCCCTGCTGCTCGGCGCCCACCAACTGGTCGAGGCCCAGGTCTGGCACGTCGGCGGAGGCACCGGCGCAGCCACCATGGCCTGGGCCGTCATCGCCATGCCCGTGCTCGCGGTGTGGGTGCCGCTGGGCGTGTGGTGCGCGGCCTCACGCCGAGCGGGCCGCCGGGCGACTGCGTTCGTGGCGGTGGGCGCGCTGACCGCCGCCTTCCTCGCCCACGGTCTCGCCACCCGCCCGGTCCGGGCCGAGATCCGCGGCCACACCATGGCCTATGTCATCGGACTGCCCTGGGCGGAACTGCTCGTCGCGGGCTATCTGATCGCCACGGTCGGCGCGTTGCTGTTCTCCGGCGACCGTCGGCTCACCGCGCTCGGCATCCTGGCGGGGGCGGGCGCCGTGGTGTGCCTGCTGCTGTGGCGGCTGGAGTTCGTGTCGACCTGGTGCGCGCTGGCGGCGGTCTGCTCGGTGGTCCTGTACGGATGGGTGAGCCGACGTCCCGCCCCGAGGTTGGCGCTCCCGGCGATCAGCCGTCGTTAGTAGGCCCGCCTGTCCCCCCTCCTGGAACGAGCCCGTCAGCGCGGCCGGTACGCCCTCGGCAGAGCCATGCCGCGCTCGGCCATGATCTGCCGTACGCGGTTCGGATAGTCGGTGATGACGCCGTCGACGCCCATGTCCATGAGCGCCTCCACGGTGGCCGGATCGTCGCAGGTCCACGGGATGACCGTCAGGCGCCGGGCGTGGGCCTCCTCGACCATCGTCCGGTCGGCGTAGAAACGGAAGCCGGGGTCGCCGACCTTGCCGCTCTGCGGGAAGCCGTAGTTGGGGGAGAGGGCTTTGACACCGGGGATCGTGGCGGCCGCCCTGACGAAGTCGCCGCCGTAGTCGTCGGCGTCGATCCCGCCGAGCCACGGCGACGCGCCGGGCTTGCCGACCTGGAGGAAGTCGTAGTTGGTGAGCGCGACGAGCGGCCACTTCGGGGCCAGCTTGTGCATCTGCTTGAGCGCGCCCCAGTCGAAGGACTGGATGGTGACCTGCCTCTCGATGCCCGAGCGGTGGATCTCCTCGTGGACGCGCCGTACGAACAGCTCACGCGGCGCGGTCTGTTCGGGCGCGCCGGCCTCGACCTTCGTCTCGATGTTCAGCTTGACCTGCCGCGCGCGGTAGCGCTTGACGAGGTTCAGCACGTCCTTCAGCTCCACCATCCGGAAGCCCTTGACCACCTCCTGCTCGGGGAATCCGGGCAGCTGCTGGTAACCGCAGTCCATGGTCCTGATCTGAGCCAGTGTCAGATCCTTGATGTACTTGCCGACATACGGGTACATCGGGTCGCCGGCCGTCACCGGCCCCGTGTCACGGCACTTGACCGCGCTGATCTGCCGGTCGTGGTTGACCACGACCTTCAGGTCCTTGGTGACATGGGTGTCCAGCTCCAGCGTGGACACCCCGAGACGCAGCGCCTTCCCGAAGCCCTCCAGGGACTCCTCGGTCGTCATGCCGAGGCCGCCGCGGTGGGCCTGGAGGTCGAAGTGCCGCTTCGGCGCGGGCCGTTGGTGGCCCTCGTACGCCGTCGCGGGCGTGGCGGCCGACAGGGTGAGCACCGGGACCAGCGCCAGGCCGGCGAGGACATGTCTTGAGGACATCGACACCTCACTCGTGTGGGTCGGGACGCCCACAGACGCTAGTGCGGTCGCGGGCCGGTTCAACCCCCCGGACGTGATCCCGCCGTGAATGTCCGAAGAACGCGTTCCCGCCGCCGTCAGGGCGTGGGGATGCCCGCGGGGCGGGCCGGGCGGCCGAGGCGGACCGGGACGCCGGGGGAGTACAGGACGCTGACCGGGGCGTCGGCCGGGGCGGGCAGTCCGGCCGCGCTGACGAGGTCCTGCTCGCAGGTGACCAGCTCGGCGCGGTACAGGGGCCAGCGCGGATGGTCGTTGGGCAGGTAGGCCAGCGGCTCGGGGCCGCCGAAGAAGGCGTTGTGCATGCCCCAGCGGGCGGTGAGGAAGTGCTCCAGGCCGGTCGGCTCCCCGATGCGCTCGCCGGTCCGTACCGTGAGGAGGCTGCGGGCGCCGCGCGGGCCGGGCCAGCGGCGTGAGCTGGTGTAGGTGACGGTGTCACCGGCCCTGCGGACGCTCATCCGGGACCACAGGTACGGCAGCCGGAAGCCGAGGCGTCCCATCACCACCGGGATCAGCCGGGAGGCGTCCATCGAGCGGAACACCACGCCACGCCGTCCGTGCGCGTCCACCGAGTACAGGCGCACATTGGTCTCCGGGAAGGTCCCGAGATACGGCACCCCCGGCAGCCCCAGCCAGCCGACCCGGTGCATCCGGAACGCGACAAGGCCGACGTAGGTGAGCCCGTCGTGCGTGTCGGGGACCGTGCCGCGCGGCAACAGCCCTGCCACGACCGCCGGTTCGACGGCCCAGTGGATGAAGGCGAGGTCGAGCCACCGCTGGGTCAGCAGCGGGACCCGGATGGGGGCGGGGGCGTCAGGGGTGACAGGAGTGGGGTTCGGCACGGGGTCCAGGGTGGCAGAGACCGCAGGCGTGCTGCCCGGCGGTGACGAAGGACGGCGTCTGCCGGGCCGTGCGGCCCGGCAGACGCCGTCGCGTCACAGCGGTGTCAGCAGCGTCAGTTGCGCCGACCTGCCGGATCCTGCACCGCGGTGTCCCGTTCACCGCCGGAGACCGGCGCGGGGGCGGCGGCCGGTGTCTCCTTCGCCCGGTCCGCGTGCCCGGGCCACCAGGCCGCGTGGCCGATCAGGGCGGTGAGGCTGGGAGTGAAGAACATCGCCATGACGAAGGCGGCGACGGCGATGCCGAAGGAGACCGCGAAGCCCATCTCGGTGAGCAGGGCGTTGCCCGCCAGCATCATCGTGGCGAAGGTCGCCGCCAGGATGAAGCCCGCCGCGGCCACCGTGGGTCCGGCGTGCCGCAACGCCATACCGGCCGCCTCGCGCGGCTCGCGGCCCTCGCGGGCCTCCTCCCTCAGCCGGGCGATCATGAGGATGTTGTAGTCGGTGCCGATGGCGACCACGAAGAGATACATGATCACCGGGAGCATGAACATCAGGCCCGAGTGTCCCTGTCCCTCCTGGAAGATCCAGACCGTGGCGCCGAGCGTGGCGCTGAAGCCGAGACCCACCGAGGCCATCAGGTACCAGGGGGCGACCACGCTGCGCAGCAGCAGCCCCAGGATGAGCATGATCAGCAGGGCGGCGACGGGGAAGACCGTCCGGTAGTCGTGGTTGACCGCGGTGTGGATGTCCTTGTAGATCGAGGACATGCCGCCGACCAGGGCCTCGGTGCCGTCCGGGGCGTCGGAGTGCGCGACGTCGCGGACCCGGCCCACCGTCTCGATGGCCTTGTCCGTCGACGCCTCGTACTTGAGGGTGACGGTGAAGTCGATCGTGGTGCCGTCCTTGTTCAACTGGGACAGCCGCGCGTTCGCCACGCCGTCCACGGCCCCCAGCTTCTTCACGTACGCGTCGAAGAGCTTGGTGTCGATCGGTTTGCCGTCGGTGCTGGAGAGATAGACGTCGGTCGGTGCGGCGGCACCCGCCGAGTACGCCTTCTGCATCTCGTCCTGGACGACCATCGACTCCTTGGTCTTGGGCATGGAGCCGGACGCCAGGTCGAACGTGGCGTTGTAGCCGAACGTCCCGAGCGACAGCGCGACCAGGACGAGTCCGGAGAGCCCGGCGGTGAGGGCCGGACGGTTCCGCACCCCGCGGCCGAGCGCGGCGAACCGCGCGTTCTCCGGCTCGCGTTGCCACGACTTGGACGGCCAGAAGACCTTCGGGCCGATGAGCGAGACGATGGCCGGGATCAGCGTCAGACCGGCGATCAGGGTGACGGTGACCGCGATCGCGAGCGCCGGACCCATCTGCTTGAGGAAGCCCAGCGTCGACAGGACCAGCGCGAGGAAGGCGATGATGACCGCTCCGGCGGCGGAGGCGATGGCCTCGCCGACCCGGTCGACCGCGTTGATCATGGCCTGCTTCGGTTCGTCGCCGAGTCGCAGACGTTCGCGGTAGCGGAACATCAGGAACAGGAAGTAGTCCGTGCCCACGCCGAAGAGCACGACGATCAGGATCGACGAGATCGAGCTGTTGGCCTGGAGACCGAAGAGCTTGGTGGCGTACGCGATCAGTCCGTTGGCGATCGCGGACACCAACCCGATGGTGATCAGGGGCAGGAAGGCCAGGATCGGCGCCCGGAAGATGATCAGCAGGGTCACCAGGATGATGAGGAAGGTGCCGATGCCGATCAGCGCCTCGCCCCGCTTGGACGAGTCCTGCTGGTCGAGGGCCTGGGCGGCCGAGCCACCGAGCTTGACGTCGAGGTTGGTGCCCTTGGCGAGTTGTTTGACGTCGTCGCGCAACACCTTGGCCGCGTCGGCCTGTTCGGGCTGGCCGGCGTTCCTGCTGTCCATCTGGACCAGGGTCAGGGCGTACCTGCCGTCCGAGGACGGCTGGCCGGGGACGACCTTCTGCACCTGGTCGATCTTCTTCTTGCCGAGCTCGGAGGTGATCCGGGCGACATCCTTCTGGTCGGCGGCGGTCAGTTTGCCGCCGTCGGTGCGCTGGTACAGCGCGATCGCAGACGGGGTGAAGGCGCTGGGGAACGCCCTTTCCTGGACCTGCGCCGCTTTGATGGACTCGTAACTCTTGGGGAGAAAGCTGCTCTCGTCACTGTTCGAGGGCAGGCTCGGAGCGGTGGCCACGATCGCCACAGCTGCGATCAACCACGCAACGATCGTCCAGACGGGATGTCGGACGACAGCGTTGCCAATACTTCGGAACATGCGGAAGGTCCTCCTGGGCAGGAAGATCACCGCAGCCCGGGGAGCGGTCCCTGGCATCGGCGACCCCCGGCGGTCCCCCAGGGTCCCCCCGTGAGACCGGCCGGATAGTTGTCTTGAGCTCTCATCGTAGTGATCACGAGTGAAGATTGCTTGACCGGGAGTCAGCCGAACCCCTCGCGAGGGCCTTCTCCGCGTCGAACCCGTAGATCCAGCCGTTGCCCACCAGCGGGTCGGAGTCGGCGAGTGCCGCGTCACGGGCCCGCTGCTCGGGGCCGTCGGGCAGGTGGTTGACGTCCCGGCGGGCGTGGCTGAGGCGCTGGAGCCGGGTGGTGCGGGCGAGGCGCGCGGACTCGTAGCGTTTCAGGGCATGTCGGAGGTCGTCGGGGGAGTCGGCCAGACAGCGGGCCAGTACCGCGGCGTCCTCGACGGCCTGGGCCGCGCCCTGCGCGAAGAACGGGAACATCGGATGGGCGGCGTCGCCGAGCAGCGTGACCCCGCCCCGGCTCCACCGCCGTAGCGGCGCCCTGTCCAGCAGGGCCCAGCGGCCAGGGGTGCCCCCGGCCGCGATCAGGGCCCGTACCCGCGGGTCCCAGTCGGCGAACTCGGCCCCGAAGTCCTCGGGGGAGGCCGTCGCGCTCCAGGACTCGCGGGTGTGGTCGCCGGCCGGGGCGACGGCGACGACGTTGACGGCTTCGCCGCCGGCGATCGGATAGTGCACGAAGTGCCGTCCGGGCCCCAGCCAGATGGTGTGGGTCGGCCGCCGCGCGAACTCCGGCGCCGCCGCGGCGGGCACCAGGGTGCGGAAGGCGCAGAGGCCGGAGTACTCCGGCGGCGCGGGCTCGGTGACCGCGCCGCGCACGACCGAGTGCATCCCGTCGGCGCCGATCACGACATCGGCCTCCACCAGGCTGCCGTCGGCGAAGCGGAGCACCACCCCGTCCCCGGCCGTCTCGTCGACCGACGTGCACCGGGCGCCCAGCCGGATCCACGCGTCCGGCACGGCGGACCTGAGGGTGTCGAGCAGATCGGACCGGTGCAGAACGTAGGTCCGCTCGCCGTAGAGCCGCTCGCAGACGCCGGTGAGCTTCTCCACCGAGAGCACTGAACCGTCCGCCCAGCGCCGGAACTCCCAGGCCCGCTCCAGCGCCACGGCCCGGCGCAGGAACGGCTCCATCACGTCCAGGCGCCGCAGCAGCCGTACGGCATTGGGGGCCGCCACCAGACCGGCGCCGACCTCGGCGAGCACGGCCGCCTGCTCGTGGACCGTGGCCGTCAGTCCCGCGCGCCGCAGGAACCCGGCGGCGGCCAGACCACCGATGCCACCGCCGACGACGGCGATCCGCGGACCGTGGGGGAGGGCCGGCATCCGTCCACACTATGCGGCACCCGGCGCGTCCGCAGCGTGGTGAACAAGGGGCCAACTTCCTGTGTGCGAAGAGGGTTCGCCGCTGACAGGGTTCATGTGTATCGGGTAATCTTCAAGTAAAGCAACGGTCAAATGGACTGGGAGGCAATGGTGTTCGATCTGCGGACCGAGGCCGAGATGAGGCTGTACTCGGACAAGGTGGCGAGAGAGCTCGCCGAGCGAAAGGGGCGCGAGGGGAACGGTGAGAAGGTCGGCGAGGAGCAGGCGGTCACTGCCGCGAACGTCGCCACCGAAGGGGAGCGGGGCGCCTGAGCCGCTCGGAGGGTGTCGGCCATCCGGGCATCCTCCTGTGCTTCTCCTCACTCCGACCCTCACAATTTTACTAGGACGTCCTACTATTTTCTCAGCTCGCGTTCTTCGACGTGTCCTGGGAAGGCTCCGCCATGAGCGATCTGCATCGCCCCGTCCACCCCGTCCGCCTGGTCACCGCCTCGGCGCTGTTCGACGGGCACGACGCCTCGATCAACATCATGCGGCGGATCTTCCAGTCGCAGGGCGCCGAAGTCATCCACCTCGGACACAACCGGTCCGTGCGGGAGGTCGTGGACGCGGCGCTGGAGGAGGACGCGCACGGCGTGGCGGTCTCGTCCTACCAGGGCGGACATGTGGAGTACTTCGAGTACCTGATGGCCTCGCTGCGGAAGCAGGGCGCGGAGCACATCCGGGTGGTGGGCGGCGGTGGCGGAGTGATCGTGCCGGAGGAGATCGCCCGGCTCCGGGAGAGCGGGGTGACGATCTTCTCCCCCGAGGACGGCCAGCGACTGGGTCTCGCGGGAATGGTCAACACCGTCGTCAAGGACTGCGACTTCGACCTCTGGGACGGCAGGCCCGCCGACCTCACCGCGGTGCTGGCCGGCGACCGGTTCGCGATCGCCCGCGCCCTCACCGGTGCCGAACTCGGCAAGCTGCCCGAGGAGTTCCGGCACGAGCTGCGGACCGCGGCGGCCGCCCGCACTGTGCCGGTGCTCGGTATCACCGGCACCGGCGGCTCCGGGAAGTCCTCCCTGACCGACGAGTTGGTGCGACGGTTCCGCGTCGACCAGCGGGACGCCCTGCGCATCGCCGTGATCGCCGTCGACCCGACGCGTCGGCGAGGTGGTGGAGCCCTGCTCGGCGACCGGATCCGGATGAACTCCCTCGACGGCGACCGGGTGTTCTTCCGCAGCCTCGCCACCCGGGGCAGCCGCGAGCTGCCCGAGCACCTCTCCGACGTGATCGACGTCGTGAAGGCCGCCGGCTTCGACCTGGTGATCGTTGAGACGCCGGGCATCGGCCAGGGCGACGCGGCGATCGTGCCGTTCGTCGACGCCTCCCTGTACGTGATGACTCCGGAGTTCGGCGCGGCCTCGCAGCTGGAGAAGATCGACATGCTCGACTTCGCCGACGTCGTGGCGATCAACAAGTTCGAGCGGCGCGGCGCCAAGGACGCCCTGCGGGACGTCGGCCGCCAACTGGTCCGCAATCGCGAGGCGTTCGGCAAGCGGCCCGAGGACATGCCCGTGTACGGCACCTCCGCGGCCACCTTCAACGACGACGGCGTCACCGCGCTCTATCAGTACCTGAAAAGCACTCTGGTGGAGAAGGACCTGCCGCTGTCGGAGGGGTCCCTGGACCCGGTGGACGTACGGCATTCCTCCGGCATCCGCCAGGTGGTCCCCGCCGACCGGGTGCGCTACCTCGCCGAGATCACCGATGCCGTCCGCGGCTACCACGCCGAGACCCTTCAACTGGCCGAGCAGGCACGGCGAGTTCAGCGGCTGGAGCTCGTCGAGGGCGAACTCGCCGACGCCGGCCTGGATTCCGAGGACGTACGGTCCCTGCTGACCGAGGCGCGTCGGCAGCTGCCGTACGAGATCACTGAACAGATCACGAACTGGCCCTCGGTGGTCGCCTCCTACTCCGGCGACGAGCAGGTCGTGAAGGTCCGGGACCGGGAGATCCGCACCAAGCTGACCCGCGAGTCCCTGTCGGGCAACAAGATCCCCCGCGTCGCCCTGCCCCGCTTCACCGACCACGGTGAACTGGTCCGGTTCTGGCGGGCGGAGAACCTGCCCGGCCACTTCCCCTTCACCGCCGGGGTGTTCCCCTTCAAGCGCGACGGTGAGGACCCGGCCCGGATGTTCGCCGGCGAGGGCGACCCCTTCCGCACCAACCGCCGCTTCAAGCTCCTCTCCGAGGGCCAGCCGGCGACCCGCCTGTCCACCGCCTTCGACTCGGTGACGTTGTACGGCCGCGACCCCGACGAACGCCCCGACATCTACGGCAAGGTCGGCACCTCCGGCGTCTCGGTGGCCACCCTGGAGGACATGAAGGCGCTCTACGACGGCTTCGACCTGGTGGCGCCCACGACCTCGGTGTCGATGACGATCAACGGACCCGCGCCGGCCGTCCTGGCGTTCTTCCTCAACACCGCGATCGACCAGCAGATTGAGCGGTTCCGGTCGCAGGAGGGCCGCGACCCCTCGCCCGAGGAGGCGGCCGAACTGCGCGCACACGCGCTGGCGAACGTACGCGGCACCGTCCAGGCGGACATCCTCAAGGAGGACCAGGGCCAGAACACCTGCCTGTTCTCCACCGAGTTCAGCCTGCGGATGATGGCCGACATCCAGGAGTGGTTCATCGCGCAGAAGGTCCGCAACTTCTACTCGGTGTCCATCTCCGGCTACCACATCGCCGAAGCAGGCGCGAACCCCATCAGCCAGCTCGCCTTCACCCTGGCCAACGGCTTCACCTACGTCGAGGCCTACCTCGCCCGAGGCATGCGCGTCGACGACTTCGCCCCCAACCTGTCGTTCTTCTTCTCCAACGGCATGGACCCCGAGTACTCGGTCCTCGGCCGGGTCGCCCGCCGGATCTGGGCGGTGGCGATGAAGGAGAAGTACGGCGCCGGCGAACGCAGCCAGAAGCTGAAGTACCACGTCCAGACCTCCGGACGCTCCCTGCACGCGCAGGAGATGGACTTCAACGACATCCGCACCACGCTCCAGGCGCTCATCGCCATCTACGACAACTGCAACAGCCTGCACACCAATGCCTACGACGAGGCCGTGACCACCCCCACCGAGGAGTCCGTCCGCCGGGCCCTGGCCATCCAGCTCATCATCAACCGGGAGTGGGGTCTCGCGATGAACGAGAACCCGCTCCAGGGGTCGTTCATCATCGACGAACTCACCGACCTGGTCGAGGAAGCCGTGCTCCAGGAGTTCGAGCGGATCAGCGAACGCGGTGGCGTGCTCGGCGCGATGGAGACCGGCTACCAGCGCGGCCGTATCCAGGACGAGTCGATGCTCTACGAGCAGCGCAAGCACGACGGCTCGCTGCCCCTGATCGGCGTCAACACCTTCCGCAACCCCCACGCCGACACCGCCGAGCCCGGTGTCGTCGAACTCGCCCGCGCCACCGAAGAGGAGAAGCAGTCCCAGCTGGAGCGGGTACGGGACTTCCACGCCCGCCACCACGACGAGGCCCGGACCGCCCTGGCCGCCCTCAAGGACGCGGCGGTACGCGGCGAGAACGTGTTCGCGGTGCTCATGGACGCCACCCGGGTCTGCTCCCTCCAGCAGATCACGGAGGCCTTCTTCGAGGTCGGCGGCCAGTACCGGCGCAACGTCTGACCGCTCTCGGCAGGACGGTCGTCATGACGCCGGGAGGTCACGCCTCCCGCTCATGGCGACTGTTTCATGGCCCGGCAGCCCGGCAGCCCGGCAGCCCGGCAGCCCGGCAGCCCGGCAGCCCGGCAGCCCGGCAGCCCGATCGACCGTCTCTGCCGGGCCCCGGGCACGTCGACGCCTTGCTGGTTCCGCCGCCCACCGGCGAGGAGGACGAGCGCCGCTACGCCGCCGTCAGGACACCGCCGCCCGTCACGGTCCACGGGACACCGAGGGCGGCGCCGACGGTGCCGGGCAGGAGGTCGCCCAGCCGTGGCCCTCCGGCCGCGACCACCGTGTCGATCCCCTGGAGCCGACCGCGCATCCCGTCGGGAACGGCCGTCTGCAGCACCGTCCAGCGGAAGACCCCCAGTGCGAGGAGCGCCCCGCCGGCCAGGAGCAGCCACGCCACCGCGGCGGGCAGTGAGCGTGCCGTCCCGAACCTCGCGACCGCCAGGCCCCACATCCCGGCCGACACCGCCACCGCGACACCGTGGCGGCGGAGGCCCACCCAGGCCGACGAGCCGGCGTACTCGCAGATCTGCAACGGGACGACGACCGCGGTCAGTTGAGCCCCGAGGGTGGTCAGGATCCCCGCCCAGTCGTTTGCCTCGCGCCATGCGGCGATGCTGCGGGCTCCCCCAGGGGCAAGGTCAACCGACGTGGGCGAGCACCTGGCCGGCCAGTTCCCGCGAGGTGGACTCGCCGTCGAGGAACACCGTGTCACCGGGCAGGGTGTCCACCGCGGCCGTGCACGCCTCGATGCGGGCCTTGCACCACGCTCGGACGCGTTCCTCCCGGGCCGGGTCGTCGGGGAAGAAGGTCCGTGCGTCGATCCGCCGCGCCAGGACCTCCGGCGGGACCTTGAGGAAGAAGTGGTGGACGACGACGTCCGCGTCCTTCAGGGCGCCGAAGATCTCGTCCAGGTAGCGCGGGTCGACCAATGTCATGGGGACCAGAAGCGGACGCCGGTACTCCCGGACCAGGCCGACGGCCAGGCCGGCGACCTGCCGCCGCCACAGCGGCAGATCCTGGAAGTCACCGGTCGGGACGTCCACGATCTCCCGTAGCACATAACCGACCATCTCCGGGTCGAGGACCAGCGCCTCGGGCCACCGCCCGCGGAGTTCCTCCACGAGCGTGGTCTTGCCGCTGCCGAAAGCCCCGTTGACCCACACGATCACAGCAGTTTCCCCCGGCTTCTTGTGAACACCTCGCCCCTCAGATCATGCAGGACCACTCGCCGGCGCGGGCGCCCGCCCCGCGAGCCGACCCGCATCAGCCCCGCGGCGGCGCGGTGCTGTCCCTCACCACCAGGCGCGTCGGGACGAGATCGGTTCCGGGCTGTCCGCCCCCACCCGCGCGGATCTGCTGCAGCACCTTCTGGACACAGCGGTGCCCCACCTCCGCGAAGTCCTGGTGGACGGTGGTGAGCGGCGGCACGAAGAACGCCGCGTCGGGGATGTCGTCGAAGCCGACCACGCTGACGTCGTACGGCACGGACAGCCCCCGCTCGTGGAACGCGCGCAGCAGCCCCAGCGCCATCTGGTCGTTGGCGGCGAACACGGCCGTGCAGTCCGGGGGGTCGGCGAGCACCAGCCCGGCCGCGTAACCGGACTCGGCCGACCAGTCCCCGTACAGCGCGGGCGGCACCGGCCGCCCGGCCTCCTGGAGCACCGCACGCCAGGCCTGGGCCCGCCGCTGCCCCGCGAAGGACGCCTGAGGCCCGGTGACGTGCCATACGGTCCGATGACCCAGGTCGAGCAGATGCCGCACGGCCTGCCGGGCGCCGTCCGCCTGATCGGTGTCGACCACGCTGTAGCGGTCGCCGGCGTCGGAGTCCACCACGACGACATGCACCCCGGGCGGCAGCTGCACCGTCCCGGTGTCGAGGAGATGGATCTCCATGATAACGATGACCGCGTCGACGGCCAGCTCGCCCATGCGCGTGAAGGCGCCCAGGACGTTGTCCTGCGTCGGCACGTCGATGGGGATCAGGGTGATCGCGTAGCCCTCGGCCGCCGCGTGCGTGGCGATCGCCTCCACGGTGCGGCTGTTGCCCGTGGAGGACAGGCTGAACAGGATCACGCCGATGGTGTTGAACTGGCCGTACCGCAGGGCCCGCGCGGCGCTGTTGGGCCGGTAGCCCAGTTCCCGCATGGCGGCCAGGACCTGCTCGCGCGTGGAGGCGACCACCCCGGAGTGACCGTTGGAGACCCGCGACACCGTCTGCGAGGAGACGCCCGCCAGTTTGGCGACGTCGGCCATGGACACGCGCTGCTTGCGCCGCCCCCCGGGTACACCGGAACCTCCCCGCTCCACCACTGCTGCCTCCTCCGGCCCAACCTATGGCCAACGCGACCTGTTGCGTGTCGCACCGGATGTTACGTGTGGGAAACCTTGACGGTCGCCGGAGCGGATGCCACGATTCCGGCGCCGTCATGTTTACGTAAACATGCTGTCATTCCGAAAGGGTTTGGTCGATGCGCAAGACCCCCGTCAGCACCCGTCGCGCCCCGAGGCTGCGTGCCTCGCTCGTCGCCGTCGCGATCGCCGCGATCAGCGGCGCCACCCTCACCGGCAGCCCCGCCTCCGCCGCCGCGCCGACCACCGACACGACCCAGTTCAAGGGCGTCAACTGGGCCGACCCGCGCGACAACTTCGCCGACGACGAGCTCCAGCTGTCGGGCCTGTCGACCTCCGACACCTACGCCCAGACGTACACCAAGGCGACCCGCGTCATCTCGGCCTTCCGCGCCAACCTCGGCGCGAACACCGTCCGGCTGCCGATCAACCCGTACACCGTCAACGGCTCCTACTGGAAGTCGTACCGGGGCGTCATAGACGCGGCGACGGCGCAGGGCTTCAAGGTCATCGTGTCCTACTGGGAGGGCACGGGCGACCGCAAGGACGGCTTCATCGACGACGAGGCCACCTACTGGCCGATGTGGAACACCGTCGTCAAGGCCTACAAGCACAACTCCCGGGTCTACTTCGAGCCGATGAACGAGCCGCACGGCTACACCGACACCCAGTGGGCCGACATCGCCGCGAAGTGGCTGGACACCTACAAGTCGGTGCCGCGCAACCGCGTCTTCGTCAGCGGCGCCGGCTACAACGACCACGTCACCACGGTGTGCGCCGACCCGCGCCTGAAGGGCACCTACCTGTCGCTGCACCACTACGGCTTCTGGAAGTCGTACGCCACCTACGACCAGTGGGTCGCCGACCTGAAGGTGCGCATCGGCGACTGCGCGAACCGGACCGTGGCGGACGAGTTCGGCGCGCCGATGACGACCGGCCTGAACTACAACGTGAAGACCCCGGACGACAACTTCGTCAACTACGTCCAGGCCGTCACCGACACCTTCCGCGAGCTGAAGATGGGTTCGGTGTACTGGCCGGGCCTGCGCACCGACGACATCTACTCGATGCAGAAGCTCGTCGGTCCAGCCAACCGCCCGTGGCTGGAGACCACCAACCAGACCGGTGCCGACCGCCTCGCCTGGGCCTGGGGCCGCGGCAAGCCCGTCAAGGGCTGACCCGTTCCCCGGTCGGCCGCGGTGTCTCTCGGTGCCGCGGCCGACCGGCGTCCACGGCCGCTGTTCGGACATGGCCGACTCGCGCCCTTCCCGCGCCCTCCTGAACTGCCCAGACTTCTGGACAGGGACACCGGGGGGAGGCCGCCGTGGCCAGGCGTCGACGGGGTACGGCCGCTCGCAGAAGGCGGGCGCGGAGGATCAGGTGGAGCGCGGGCGGCGGCGCGGTGGCGCTGGTCCTCCTGGTGGTGTTCTGGACGCGCGTGTGGCCGTATCTGTTGGGTTTCCTGCTGGTCGGTGTCGCGGGGGCGATCGGATGGCGGCTGTGGTGCACGGACCGGCTGCTGCGCGGCCGGGACCGTCGATGGCGCCGCGAGGACGCGGTGCAGGCGGGCCGGCGGACCCTCGCCGAGGTGGACGTCATGACGGGCACCGAGTTCGAGGAACTGGTCGCGGGACTGTGCCGCCGGGACGGCTGCACGGAGGTCCGCCGGGTGGGCGGCGCGGGCGACAACGGCGCCGATGTCCTCGGGCGGCTGCCGGACGGCCGGACGATGGTCGTCCAGTGCAAACGGTATGCACCGAGCAGGGCGATCCCCAACCGCGAGCTGCGCGATCTGCTGGGCGCGCGGGTGCACTTCCGCGCCGACGTGGCCGTGTTCGTCACGACCTCACGCTTCACCGGCCCCTCCGAGAGGTTCGCCGTGGAGCACGACATCCTCGCCGTGCACCGCGATCTCCTGGGCCTGTGGAACAACGGGGCCTCACTGATGTCACTGAGCCCCGTGAACGGCCGCGGCCAGGGTGACGCCCGGCACCGGGCTCGCTGGAAACAGGCTTACGGAGACTAGGAGACGCAGGTCACATCCGTGCGTGTCACAATCCACCGGGCCATTCAGTCATAGGTGTGTAGCCATCAACAACGGCCGAAGGAGCACACCATGGAAGCCCGACTCGACGTCTTCACCAGCCCGCTGGCCGGCAAGCTGCTCAAGCACTTCGCCATGGCGGGCAAGGTGGTCACGGACTCGGGACTGCCGATGACCACCCAGGAACTCGTGAAGATCCGCGCGAGCCAGATCAACGGCTGCGGGTTCTGCCTCGACATGCACACCAAGGAGGCCGCCGCCGCGGGCGAGACCGCGCAGCGCCTCCACATGGTCGCGGCCTGGCGTGAGGCCAAGGTCTTCACCGAGGCCGAGCGGGCCGCGCTGGAACTGGCGGAGCAGGGCACCCGCCTCGCCGACGGGACGGGCGTCCCGGACGAGGTCTGGGAGAACGCGGCCAAGCACTACGACGAGGAGCAGCTCCTCGCGCTGGTCTCCCTGATCGCCGTCATCAACGCCTTCAACCGGCTGAACGTCATGACCCAGCAGCCGGCCGGCGACTACGTGGTCGGTCAGTTCGGCTGAGCCTGACGGACCGGGTGGCCGGACCGGGGGCTGCAGACCCCGGGCCCGACCTCGGTCCCTCAGCCGGCCAACGGGAAGTGGCAGGCCACCTGGCGGCCCGAAGCCGTGGCCGCGAGGCGCGGACGCTCCGCCGCGCACCGCTCCTGGGCGTAGGGACACCGGGTGCGGAACGGGCAGCCGGTGGGCTTGTCCGCCGGACTGGGCACCTCGCCGGTCAGGACGACGCGTTCCCGGGGCGGGGCTTGCTCCGCCGGCGATCCGTCGTCGATGTCCGGCACCGCCGACAGCAGCGCCTGGGTGTACGGATGGGCGGGGGCCGAGAACAACGCCTCCGTTTCGGCGAGTTCGACGATCTCACCGAGATACATGACGGCGATCCGGTCCGACACATGACGGACCACACCGAGATCGTGCGCGATGAAGACATAGGTGAGGCCGAAGTCCTCCTGGAGGTCGGCGAACAGGTTGAGCACCTGCGCCTGGATCGACACGTCCAGCGCGGACACCGGCTCGTCGGCCACGATCAGCTTCGGGTTCGTCGCCAACGCCCGCGCGATACCGATGCGTTGGCGCTGCCCGCCGGAGAACTCGTGCGGATACCGTTCCAGATGGGCCGCCGCCAGTCCTACGACGTCGAAGAGCTCGCCGACCCGGCGGCGGACCGCGGCCGCGTCGCCGTACCGGTGCACCAGCAGCGGTTCGGCCACGATGTCCCCTGCGCGGCGCCGGGGGTTGAGCGAGGCATGCGGGTCCTGGAAGACCAGTTGCATGCCCGGCCGCACCGGCCGCAGTCGGCGCGTGGACAGCGTCGAGATGTCCCGCCCGTCGAACTCGACGCGCCCGCCCGTGAGGTCGGTGAGCCGGACCAGACACCGGCCCAGCGTGGACTTTCCGCAGCCGGACTCCCCGACGACACCGAGGGTTTCGCCGCCGCGCACCTCCAGGGAGACCCCGTCGACCGCGCGCAGCACCTGACGCCTGCCGCGTACGGGGTAGTGCTTGGTGACGTCCGTGGCACGCAGCAGGATCTCCTCGCCGGGAGGCGCCCCATCGTCCACCGTCACGATCTTCTGCGCCGTCACGACACCGCCTCCGTGTTCACGTCTTCGTCGGACGTCAGCCGCAGTCCCGCACGGTCGTCCGGCGGCAGCCAACACGCGTCCAGATGCGCGGCGTTCCCACCGCCCGCGGTGAGCGCCGGACGTTCCTCGCACCGCTCGTGCCGGAGCCGGCAGCGCGGCGCGAACGCGCAGCCCTCCGGAACCGCGCCCGGCGACACCGGCGTACCCGCGATGGTCGGCAACCGCCACAGCCGGGCCCCGCCCACCCGGGGCACCGAATCGAGCAGGCCCCAGGTGTACGGATGCCGCGGACCGTGGAACACCGCCCGCCGCGGGCCCTGTTCGGCCGCGCGGCCGCCGTACATGACGAGGACCCGGTCGGCGATCTGGGAGACCACGCCCATGTCGTGGGTGATGAGGACCATCGCGGAGCCCTGGGCGTTGAGGTCCCGCATCAGATCGAGGATCTGCGCCTGGACCGTAACGTCCAGCGCCGTCGTCGGCTCGTCGGCGATCAGCAGCGAGGGGTTGCAGGAGAGCGCCATCGCGATGACCGCGCGCTGGCGCATGCCGCCGGAGAACTCGTGCGGATAGGCGTTCACCCGCGAGGCCGCGTCCGGGATGCCGACGTCGGAGAGCAACCGGACCGCACGGGCCCGTGCCTCCTTGCGGGAGACCTGTTCGTGCGCCCGGATCTGCTCGGCGATCTGCCAGCCCACGGTGTACACCGGGGTCAGCGCGGTCATCGGGTCCTGGAAGACCATCGCGATCTCCCGGCCCCGCACCGCACGCATCTCCTTGTCGGACAGGGTGAGCAGGTCCCGGCCGCGGAAGCGGACCTCGCCCGACACGGTCACGTTCGGACTGGTCAGCAGCCGCAGCACGGCCAGCATCGACACACTCTTGCCGGATCCCGACTCGCCCACCACGCCCAGGACTTCGCCGGGACCGACGCGGAAGGAGAGACCGTCGACGGCGGTGACAGGGCCCTGTCGGGTGCGGAACCGCACTCTCAGGTCGCGTACGTCCAGCAGGGGTTCAGGCATGGCGGGCCCTCGGATCGAGTCGCGCGTACAGGATGTCCACCAGGGCGTTGGCGAGGACCACGAAGAACGCCGCGTACAGAACCGTGCCCATGATCACGGGCAGGTCCAGGTTCTGCAGGGCGTCGAAGGTGAGCTTGCCGATGCCGGGCAGACCGAAGACCACCTCGGTGAGCAGTGCGGCCCCGCCCACGAGCGCGCCGAAGTCCAGGCCGAACAGCGACACGATCGGGATCAGTGAGCAGCGCAGGGCGTGCCGGACGAGGATCCGCCGCTCCGACAGGCCCTTGGCGCGGGCCGTACGGACGTAGTCCTCGCCCAGCGCGGTGACGACCTCGCCGCGCAGCAGCCGGGCGTAGATCCCGGCGTACAGCAGGGCCAGGGTGAGCCACGGGAAGAGCATGTGCAGCGCCCACTGGCCGGGGTCCTGGCCGAGGCCCACGTAGCCGGGCGGGGGCACCCAGGAGAAGAGCGAGTCGTGCAGCTGCTTCTGGGTGAGGAGGTTGACGACCTCGCCGAGCCAGTAGGCCGGGAGCGAGACGCCGACCACGCCGACCAGCATGATCAGTGGGTCGGCGGCCTTGCCGCGCAGGGTCGCCGCGGCCGTGCCCATGAGGATGCCGGCCGTCATCCAGATCAGGGCCGCGCCGATGACCAGGGACAGCGTCACGGGGGTGGCCTGGAGGATCTGCGGGATGACCCGGGAGCCGCGGTTGACGAACGACTCCAGGTCCCGGTCGATCAACAGATGGCGCATCATCAGCAGATAGCGGATCGGCATCGGCCGGTCGAGCCCGAAGGAGTGCCGTACCTGGGCGAGCGTGGCGGGGTCGGCGTTGCGGCCCGCGATCCGGGCCGCCGGGTCGACCCCCGGGGTGGCGAAGAAGATCAGGAACACCAGCACACTGATGGCGAACATCACCAGCAGGGCCGAGCCGAAACGCTTCAGGGCGAAGACGAGCACGGTCACATCCCTCCGCGCAGCCGGGCGCTCGGGTCGAGCGCGTCGCGCACCCCGTCGCCGAGGACGTTGAGTGCGGCCGTGGTCAGCGCGATCAGCAGGCCGGGCGCGATCGTCACGGCGGGCCGGGTGTAGAGGAGCCCCAGGCCGTCCTCGATGATCGTGCCCCAGCTGGCGTCGGGCGGCTGGACGCCGACGGACAGGAAGGACAGCGCCGACTCGGTGAGCATGGCCAGCGCGGTCATCAGCGGCACGAACACGATCGCCGTGGGCACCACGTTCGGCAGCACCTCCCGGCGCAGGATGCGTACGGTGGGCGCGCCGGAGCCGACGGCCGCCTGGATGTACTCCTTGTTGCGCAGCACCAGCACCTGGCCGCGCAACGGCCGTGCGATGTACGGCACATAGATCGCCGCGATGATCGCGACGGGCAGCCAGAGACTGCCTGCGTCCACGCTCAGCGGGCCGAGTTTGAGCCCGTTGGTGAGCAGGACCACCGACAGGCAGATGGCCAGCAGGTACACCGGGAACGCCCAGATGACGTCCAGGACACGGGAGATGACAGCGTCCACGACCCCGCCCGCGTACCCGGCGACGACTCCCACGGCCGTGCCCACGACGCAGGTGAGCAGCGCCGCCGTGAACCCGATGAACAGGCTCGTACGGCCGCCGTACAGCAGGCGGGCCAGCACGTCCCGGCCCTGGTTGTCGGCGCCGAGGAAGTAGTGGGCGGGGTCCCAGGTCGGGCCGATCGGTGTGACGCCGAGGCCGAGGCCGCTGCTGCTCGGGGTGAGCACCGGCACGGTCTTTCCGTCCACGACGGTGGTGCCGGAGACATGGGACTGGAAGGGGTCGGTGTGGGCGATGTGGTCCGCGTAGAGCGGGGCGCACAGGGTTGCGAGGACGACCAGGAGCAGGACCGCCGCGGCGAAGAGCGCCGTCCTGTTGCGCAGCAGGTCGCCGGCGGCGGTCCGCCAGGGGCCCGGCGAGCGCCGGGACCCTGGCGACGGGGCGAGGGTCACTTCACCCACAACTGTCCGACCAGCATGTAGAACTGCTTGCTGAACTGGTAATTGCCGACCCGCGTCGACGTGAAGTCGATCAACTTCGGGTTGATCAGCGGTACCACCGGCGACTGGGCCATGACCGCCTGGTCCACGGCACCCCACTGCTTGTCGGCGCTCGCCTTGTCGGTCTGCGAGGTCTTCAGCGCCGCCTGCATCCTCGCGTCGACGCCCTTGTCGCAGAACCCGGAGATGTTGATGCTGGAGTCGCTGCCGGGGTGGTAACTGGCGCAGGACAGCAGCACGTTGAGGAAGTCCGAGGCCGCCGGGTAGTCCTGGTACCAGGACGTCAGGGCCAGTTGCACCTTGTTCTTGGTGTTCTGGATGTACGTGAACTGGATGTTCCCCGACAGCGGCTTGAGCGTCGCCTTGTAGCCGAGCTGGGTGAGCAGGCTCTGCAGGTACTGCCCGATCGACTTGTTGACGTCGTCGTCCTGGACGACGATGCCGACCTCCTGCCCCGCCGTACCGGACTGCTTCACCAACGCCCTCGCCTTGGCGAGATCCGCGGCCTTCCACGTCGTACCGCCGCCCTTGGTGTAGTCACAGGAGTCGACGTGTCCGGGGAAGCCCGGCGGGAGAATCGTGCACGCGGGAGAGGCGAGGTTCGTGCCGCCGTACAGGCGCACCACGGCGGACCGGTCGACGGCCCAGTTGATCGCCTGGCGTGCCAGCTTGTTGTTGAACGGCGCCATGTTGACGTTCAGCGTCGCGTACCAGAACGCGGTCAGCGGGTTCACATGCGCCTGCGAGGCGTACTTGGTGCCGATCTCGTTGAGGCGGTCGGCGGGCGGCGGGTCGTACATCCAGTCCGCCTGGCCGTTCTCGACGGCGGTCACCTCGGACTCGACGGTCTGGCCGAAGGTGTAGTCGATGACGTCCGGGTAGCCCTGCGGCTCCGCGTCTCGCGACCACTCCTTGAAGTGCGGGTTGCGGACCAGCTTGAGCGCCCGGTTGGGGTCGTAGGACGCCGCCATGTAGGGGCCGGTGGACGGCAGCGGCTTGGTGCCGGCGTCCTTCGTCGGCGAGTCCTTCGGTACGACGACGGCGTGCGGGACGGCGAGCTTGTACGCGAACTCCGGGTCCGCGGCGGTCAGGTTGACGGTGACCGTGTCGGTCTTCGCGTCGCCGATCACGCCCTTGGACAGGGTGCAGGACGCGGGCGTCTTGAGGCAGGCGTCGGCGCCGACGATGCCGTTGTAGAAGGTGCCCGCGGTGGGGCTGGAGACCTTGAAGACGCGCCGGAAGGACGCCACCACGTCGTCGGTGGTCAGGGCCTTGCCGTTGGAGAAGGTGACGCCCTTGCGGAGCGTGAAGGTGTAGGTCTTGCCGCCGTTGGTCACCTTCGGCATGGCCGCGGCCAGGTCGGGGACGACGGTGAAGGACTCCTGCCCGTTGACCTTCTTGAACGCCAGCAGCCCGTCGTACATCGACTGGAACAACTGCCAGTACTGGAGCGTGTAGTTGACCTGCGGGTCGAAACTGCCCGCAGCCGCGTGGGCGACGAGCTTGAGGGTGCCGCCCTTGTGCTGGGCCTGGAAGGCGGAGGAGCCGGAGGAGGAAGCGCTCGGGCCTGAGGAGGAGCCGGAGCCGTCGGAGGACGAACAGGCGGCCGCGGTGAGCGTGAGGGCGACGGTGGCGGCGGCGAGCGCCCCCCGTCTGCTGTTGCGGGACATGGCTGGGAACTCCCGGGATCAGTCGGTGGAGTCGAGGAACTCGCCGACGACGCGGAGGTAGAGCTCCTCCTCCTCGACGTGCGGCATATGGCTCGAGTGCTCGAACATGTGCCAGCGGACGTCGGGGATGCGGTCGGCGAAGGGGCGGACGGTCTCGGGAGTCGCCTCGTCGAAGCGCCCGGACACCAGCAGGGTCGGCGCCTCGATCAGGTGCAGCCGGTCGATGACGGACCAGTCCTTGAGGGTGCCGACGACATGGAACTCGTTCGGGCCGTTCATCGTGTGGTACACGGTCGGATCGGCGGCGATGTTGTCCCACGTCGCTTGCACTTCCGGCGGGTTGGGCGTCAGGCGGCACACATGGCGCTCGTTGAAGACCTGTTCGGCCGCCCGGTAGTCGGGGTGGTCCGTGGTCCCGGCCGCCTCGTGGGTGTGCAGGGTGCGCCGGACCTCCTCGGGGAGCTCGGCGCGCAGTTCGGCCGCCGCCTGGAGCCACAGCTCCATGGACGCGGGGGAGTTGGCGATGACCAGCCCGCGCAGTCCGGGCGGACGGCGCACCGCGTGCTCGGCGGCGAGCATGCCGCCCCAGGACTGGCCGAGGATGTGGTAGCCGTCGGCGATGCCCAACTCCTCGAGCAGAGTGTCGAGTTCGTCGAGGAAGAGCTGGACCGTCCAGAAGTCGGCGCCCTTGTCCGGCAGGTGGGTGGAGTGGCCGGTGCCGAGCTGGTCGTAGTGGATGACGGGGCGGCCCTGCTCGGAGATGTTCGCGATGCTGAGCGTGTAGTGGTGGCCGGCGCCGGGTCCGCCGTGCAGGACCACCAGCGGTGTCCTGCCCGGTTCGCCCGTGATCCGGTACCAGGTGGAATGGCCGTTGAAGTCGACGGTGCCGGTGTGGTTCGGTTCGGGGATCGCCACGGGGAAGCCTCCCGGACCGGCCGGAACCAGCCGACCGCTGTCCGAAACTAGGTGGATGTGACGGATGAGTGAGATAGTGAGGCGCTAAAAGGTCAGCCCACAAGACCTTTTAGCGGCGCGAGGGCAAGACGTAACAGCGGGTTCACGTGGCCCGCGCGCGTTTACAGAAGTGGCGACTTGCGGGAGGACAACTGACATCCGAACCCGAACCCGGTGACGAGTTCTCCCGCGTCCTCGACCGTGTGCTGCTCGGCGGCGGTCCGTCGTCCTCGCTGCGTCCGGTCCGGGTGACCTCGGCGGTCGACGAGGTCACCGACCGGCTGCTCACCGCGACCGCCGTCGGGGACTTCCTGCCCGGCGAGCGGCTGCCCGCCGAACGCGAGCTCACCGCGCTGCTGCACGTCAGCCGCCCCACCGTGCGCGAGGCCGTGGCGCGCCTCCAGGCACTGGGCGTCGTCGAGATCCGCCGGGGCCGCAACGGCGGGGCGTTCGTCCGCGACAGCTGGACGGAGTCCTCCGCCGCCGCGGTCCGCCGCACACTGCTGCCCCGCTGGACGGAGTTCGAGCAGCTCTTCGACCTGCGCGGGCTGGTGGAGGGCATGGTGGCCGCGACCGCCGCCCGGCGCCGGCGGCCCGAGGACCTGGAGCCGATGCGGGAGGCCCTGGCCGCCCACCTCTCCGCGAGCACACCGCGCGAGGAGCAGGCCGCCGACAGCGCGTTCCACCAAGCGATCTGCGCGGCCACCCACAATCCGCAGATCGCCCGGCTCAGCCGGGACCTGCTGACCCGGATCAGCCTGGGCTTCCCCGTGGAGCCCTGGGGCAAGGGTGAGCGGTCCCATCACGAAAGGGCCGGTCACGGACACACGGCACTGTACGAGGCCGTCGCCGCCGGTGCGCCCGAGCGCGCGCAGGAGATCGCCCGGGAGCACTTCATGATCAGCGCCGAGATGATCCGCGAGGTGCTGGCCCGGGTGCGGGGCGGGGAGCCTTCCTGAGCCCCGGTCACACCTCCCGGTGATCGATCCCCAGCAGGCTCGCCGCGGCCCCGAAGTCGGCGCCGTGGTGCCCCACCGCCAGTGACCAGTGGTGCCCGACCCCCGTCGCGCTCCACGCGTCCACCCACTCGCCGGGATCCCGGCCGAAGTCGACCCTGCTGGTGGTGTTGCCGATCTCCAGCAGCGGCCCCGGGACCACCGTGCCCTCCGACGTGATGAACGACAGGGTGCCGTCGGCGTCCTGGCCCAGCCCGAGCAGGGTGACGGGCCCGTGCCGGACGTCGAACTCGACGCTGACACCCCAGCCGCGTTTGCCGTGGTAGACGCCGAGGCCGCGCAGCAGCGGATCGCGGGCGCTGAGCGCGAGGTGGGCGGGACCGTCGTGGCCCATCTCCACCACCCCGTCCTCGAAGTTCAACGCCTGGATCTCCGTGAAGGAGCCCCCGGCGCCGACGCTCTGCGAGGCCAACTGGGCGAGGCTGGTGCGCAGTTCGAACTCACCGGCCGCGGGTACACCCCGGGCGGTGAGCAGGGAGGCGCCCAGGATCATGCCGGCGCCGAGCCGCTCGTGCTGCTCGCCGTCGAGTCCCCGGTGGTAGTACGCGAGGGTGTCGAGGCCGAAGTCCTCCACCAGCCGGTCGAGAGCCACCGACACGGTCGCGCCCCACGCGAAGTCCTCGTCGACCACGCTGTCGTCGACGGTGAAGATCCGCCGGGCGAGCTCCACCCGCTCCCGGGTCTCCGCCTCCGTCACCTTCTCGACCCGGTGCCGCAGATCGTCGAACTCCAGCACCTCGACGTGCGAGCCGAACGTCGCCGACAACAGCGTCGGATCGGTCTGCACGTCGAGCATCCCGGGATACACATGCCCCATGAGCCCGTGCCGGGCGTGCCGCAGCGCGGCCCGGACATGCGCGGCCCGCACCCACCGCTCGATGCGCCGCCACGCCGACTCCTGCCGCAGCCACCCCGACACCGACCGGAAGGGGATACCGGCCCGGCGGAAGACGTTGCCGACCTCCGGCACGGAGCACTGCGAGCAGTACGCCAGCCAGTCGCCCGTGTCGAAGGAGGCGTGGTCCATCCGCTCGGACGGCTGGAGGTCGACCACCAGCACCGGGGTGTTCGTGCGCTGCGCGATCGGCAGCACCATCGACGAGGTCAGATAGGTCGTCAGGAACAGCACGATCAGATCGCAGTCCACCAGCCGGAGCCGCTCGGCGGCGGCCGCGCCCTCCTGCGCGTCGGAGACGAACCCGGCGTCCGTCACCTCCGCGTCCAACTGGCCCAGCCGCTCGGCGACATAGGCCGCCGACTCCTTCAACTGGGGCAGCAGTCCGGGGAACTGCGGCCAGTAGGTGCCGAGGCCGCCGGAGACGAGTCCGATCCGCGGGCGGCGCCGGGTCACGGGCGGGAGCAACTCGCCCAGGCCGGTTTCCCGTTCACCGGCGTACGTCGTCGTGGATTCGGTCGTCGCCATGGTCGGCGCTCCTTCGGGATGCGGTTCAGGCCTGCGCGACCTTCAGGTCCGCCGGTGCGGTGGCGGCCTGGGACGCGCGGGGGACGAGGACGCGGACGATGTACAGGCCCGCGAAGGCCGACAGCGCCATGCAGCCGGTGATCACCCAGAGCAACAGGCTGGGGCTGCGGTCGAGCAGGGCGGGCGTGACGAACGCGACGCCCGCGAAGACTCCCCGCGAGACGGCGTAGGTGATCCCCTGTGTGGTGCCCCGGGTGCCGGCGGGCAGCGTCAGCTGCGACCACACCTTGTAGTTGGCCTCGCCCGCGAAGGGATAGGACAGCTGGTAGAGGACGTAGAAGACGAGGAAGCCGACGATGGCGCCCAGGGTGAGCGTGCCGATCGCGAAGGCCGCGATCTGCACGACCGTGGCGACGTAGAACATCCGGTCGCGCCGCGGGCCGTCGGCGATCCGGACGAACGCGAGCGTCAGCAGCAGGCCGATCGGCAGACAGGCGAGGTTGATGCCGGTCGCCACGCTCTGCGAGGCACCGCTGACGGTGACCAGCAGATACGTCGTGAACTGGCCCATGGTGTTGGCGCCCAGCCCCCAGGTGACGTAGAAGGCGAAGGTCGCGAGCATGGGCACCAGGGCGGCACGGGTCCAGACGTTCCTGAGCGCGACCCCCTGTTCGCCGGCCGGCTTGCCGGCCGGGACCTCGTCCTGGGCCGGATCCGGGCCGGTGGCCAGCTCCAGCCGCGAGCGCAGATGCCAGGTGAGCAGCGCGGCGACCGCCAGATGGGCGGTGATGAGCCGCGCCCCGATCATGCCGGTGTCCGACAGGGCGAACCCGGCGAAGACCACGACGATGATGCCCAGCATCCACATGACCTGCGTGAACGCGATGAGCCGCCCCCGGGCGTGGTCGGGGGACGCGTCCGAGACCACGGCCAGGGACGTCGGCAGGTCGGCGCCGGCCGCGAGACCCGCGAGCAGGACACCCACCAGAAGGGTGATGTCGTCGGGCGCGAGCGTGATGATGATCGCCCCGACGGCGTAGCAGAGGATGTCGAGGTTGTAGAGCCGGCGGCGGCCGAACACGTCGGCGAGCCGTCCGCCGACGAGTGAGCCGACGGCGATGCAGATGGTGACGATCGCGCTGATCGCACCGGCCATCCAGACGCCCATGTCGTAGGCGTCGCGGTAGATGGCCAGGTTGACGCCGATGCTCACGATGAGAGCGGCGTCGAGGTAGGACGCCATGCCGGAGAGGGTCGCGACCTTCCACAGGCGCTTCTCGATGGGCGGTTCCGGTTGGCTGGGGGCAGGCGAGGTTCGGGCCATGATGCGGCTCCGTCTGGGGAGAGGGGGTCCGAGCGGAGGGGGACGTCGCTGTTCTCGGCCGATGTCCAGCGACTATAGGAGGGTAAAAACGTTCCAACAAGACGTCATGCGGCCATCCGTGGAAACGACCTGACGACCCCGCAGCTCTGGTGGGCGCCGTGGGCGTGTCCTACCGTGAGGCTGACGTAAAACGTTTTTGATCGGTGAGAGTGTCCGGGCCGTAGTCGGAAGGACCCATCCGTGATCTCTCCAGCCCTGCGACAGCTGTTCGACAACCCGCCCCGGGACTTCGGTCCCACCCCGCTGTGGTGGTGGTCCGGCGCGAAGGTGACCCGCGACCGCCTGGCCTGGCAGCTGCGCCGGTTCGCGGACGGCGGCGTCCACAACCTCGTGGTGATCAACCTGGCGCCGGCCGGCCCCACCTTCGGCGCCCGCACCGACGACCCGGTGTGGTTCGGCGAGGAGTGGTGGGCCCGCTTCACGGACGCCTGCGAGCTCGCCGGGGACCTGGGCATGCGCCTGTGGTTCTACGACCAGATCGGCTTCTCCGGCGCCAACGTCCAGGGGAGTATCACCCGAAGGCACCCCGAGTCGGCGGGCCGCGCCCTGCGCTCGCGCCGGACGGTCGTCTCCGGCGGCACCGTCGCCCTGCAGGGCACGGAGACACTGCTGGGCGCGTACGGCAGCTCGGGCGCCCGCCTGCCGGTCACCGGCCCGGCGCGCGTCGAGGCCCCCGACGGCACCGAGGTGCGCCTGGCCCTCGCCGTCCCCACGGCCTTCGACTATCTGAACCCGGCATCCGTCGGCCTCCTGTTCGACGCCATCCACCACGAGTACGACCGTCGCGTACCCGGGTTCCTGGGCAACGTCATCGCCGGCAGCTTCCAGGACGAACTGCCCGCCACCAATTCCTGGACCGCCCGCTTCCCCGAGGAGTTCCGGACCCGACGCGGCTACGACCTCCTCGAACACCTTCCCGCCCTCTTCGCGGGGGACGACTCCGACCGGGCCCGGAGGATCCGCGCCGACTACTACGCCGTCCGCGCCGAACTCACCGAAGAGGCCCTGTTCCGTCCCCTCGCCGCCTGGCACGAGGAGCGCGGCCTGCTCCTGGGCTGCGACCAGAGCCACCCCGCGCGCTCCGGCTTCCCAGCCCAGTCGACGCAGCTCTACACCGACTACTTCCGCACCCACCGCTGGTACAGCGCCGCCGGCAGCGACCACCACGGCGACGCCAAGGTGCACTCCTCGATGGCCCACCTCTACGGCCACGAGCGCGTCTGGATCGAGTCGTTCCACTCCTCCGGCTGGGGCGGCACCCTGGAGGAGACCTACGACTGGCTGCTGCCGTTCCTGCGCAGCGGCGCCAACCTCTACAACCCGCACGCCAGTTACTTCGGCACCGCGGGCGGCTGGTTCGAGTGGGCGCCGCCGTCCACCGACTGGCGCCAGCCGTACTGGCGGCAGTACCCCGCCTTCTCCCGTGCCGTCGCCCGGATCTGCTCGATCCTCTCCTGGGGCACCTACAGCGCCGACGTGGCGGTCCTGCACCCCACCGCCACCATGCAGGCCCTCCTTCCCCTGGACGCTCCCGTCCAGCACTTCGGCGACGGCCGCCTCGGCGCGGCCCACGCCGACGTCGACGAGACCCAGCGCCACTACCTGGAGCTGTGCGGCACCAACAACTGGCTGGAGCCCGCCGTCGGCGCCCTCGACCGCCACCGGATCTCCTTCGACGTCATCGACGACGCCTCGATCCAGACCGCCAAGACCGGCGACGGGGCCCTGCGCATCAGGGACCTGGCGTACACCGTGGTCCTGCTGCCCTCGGCGAGCGTCCTGGAGCACGAGACGGCCCGCCGCCTGGCCGAACTCCTCGACGCCGGGGGGCGGGTCGTGGTCGTCGGCCGCCCGCCGACCCAGGCGGCTGGGCTCACCGGTGACGACTCCGTGGTGGCCGCGCTGCTGGACCATCCCCGCCTGGAGCGGGTGACCGAAGCCGAGGCCGGTGCGACGGCGGTGGCCGACGCCGCCGGATACGCCACGGGCGAGGTGCCGCTGCTCGTCAGGAGGAACGGCGACGCGGCGGTCGCGCTGGTCACGGGGGCGTTCCCCGACGCCCGTACGCATCCGCCCAGGGGCCGCCACGGGATCGACCCAGCGCGCTACGCCCGCACCTCCTCCGTCACCGTGCGGGCCCCGGTCGCCGAGGCCGAGATCTGGAACCCGGCGACCGGCACCCGCCGCCCCGGACGCGTCACCGTCACCGACGGCGTCTCGATCATCGAGGTGCCGCTGGAGGGCGCCCCCGCCGCCCTCGTCGTATGGCGCGAAGGCCCGCCGACGGACGCCGTACCCCCGTCCTCCACGGTCTCGACGGAGTCCATCGACCTGTCCACCGGCTGGGAGGGCCGGCTCGCTCCCACCATGGACAACACCTGGGGCGACCTGGCCCTGCCCGCCGGAACCCCGCTCACCGAGCCGCAGATCTGGACCATGCGGTGGACCGAGACCGGGGACAACTGGGAGCCGGTACGGGCGACCTACGGCAACCGTGTCCGCGTCCTTGCGCCCGTGCCCACCGCGCAGGCGCCGGCTCCCCTGGACCCTGTCGGCGTCGAGGAAGTCCTGTCCGGTGAGCGGGAGTTGGCTGCCGCGGACTGGGGTGTCTCGCTGTACTCGTCGAGTCGTGGCATCCCGGATCCGGACGGTCTGCTCGGCAACAAGGGCCTGGTGCCGGAGGAGTTCGTGCGCGTCCCGGTGCCCGTGAGCGGGATGGTCGCCCGGGTCAGGACCGTCGTGGAGACCGACCATCGCGGGGCTGCCGACCTGCACATCGGCGCGGCGGCGGGCAAACGCGTGTGGTGGAACGGCAGTCCGCTGGAGACGGGCGGCGGCTATCTGGCGTCGGCCCGGGTGGAGGTCGAGCGGGCCCGCAATGTGCTGGAGTACGAGCTGACCGACGCCCAGGACCGGCCGCAGACCATCTCGGGGGCCGCCGACACCCCGCTGGGCAGCTACTTCTGCCTGTCCCGCCCGGACGGGTTCGCGCCGCGCCCCCTGTTCATGCGCCTGCCCGACGGCGTACGGCCGGACGGCAGCGTGACCTACCGCGGCCGGATCACTGCCCCGGGCCGGGGAGCGGCGGCGGTCCTCGTCGTGGGCGCCGCGGTCGGGGTGACCGTCCTGCTCGACGGAGCCGTCGTCGCACGGCAGGAGAAGGTGGAGTACTACGAGTCCGACTGGGGCGCGGTACCCATGTTCTTCCGGCACGAACTGACGCTGAGCGGCGGCGATCACGTGCTCGATGTCGTGGCGGACAGCGTCGATGCGCGCGACGGGATCTATGTCGACCTCGTGGCGGACACGACCGCCCTGGTCAGCGGCCCGGGCTGGGAGGCCCGGACGGGAGAGTGGCACGGCCCGACCGTCGAACACGAGGGCCGGTGGGGGGAGTTGCAGCACTGCGGTGCCGCGGTACGGCCGCACCCGCTGCCCGGGGCGGAGTGGCTGGCCGGCGCCCCGGTGCTCGGCTCCTCCGTACTGTCCCTGCGGTCCACCGACGATCTGCGGGAGGCCGAGCAGCGCTTCCGGTTCACCGTGCCGGCGGGAACCGTGTCACTCGAACTGCCACTGGCGCTCCCTGCGCGGGTGAGGATCGACGGCAGCCCGGAACGGGGCTTGCAAGAAGACGAGTTGATGTTGGATGAGCCGCTCGGCAAGGCGGCTGGGTGTGAAATCGTCACCGCTCCCACGGCCGTTCTGCGCGGTGGCTCCGCCTGGCGGGGACCGGTACGGGTGCGCACGGTACCGGCACCCCTTCCGCTGGGGGAGTGGGGTGAACTGGGCCTGGGCGGTTGGAGCGGGGGTGTGACGTACGCGCGGACGCTGGAGGTGCCGGCCGGACCGGACCCGGTGCTGGATCTGGGGCGGGTGCGCGGCAGCGTCGAGGTGTGCGTCGACGGTGAACTCGTCGGCGAGGCGTTCTGTGCGCCGTACCGCTTCGCACTGCGCGGCACCGCGGGGCGTACCGTCCGCCTCGACGTGACCGTCCACAACACCCTGGCGCCGTACCTCGCCGAGGCCACACCGACCGCCTGGGCCTTCCCCTCCCAGCTTCCGTCGGGGCTGCTGGGGCCGGTACGGCTAGAAAGGCGCGTCTGAGACAGCCCGCGTGGAGTCCCGCAGGACCAGTGCCGGGGCGAACACCCTTGCTTCGTGGGCGTGTTCCGTGCGGGCCTCCACCTCGTCCAGGAGCATCTCGACGGCCGCCCGGCCGAGTTCCTCGACCGGCTGGCGGACCGTCGTCAGGGTGGTGCCCACGAAACTCGCGATGTCCAGGTCGCCGTAACCGACCACCTGCACGTCCTCCGGGATCTTCACACCGCGCTCGCCCAGCGCCCGGCACAGCCCCGCCGCGAGGAAGTCGTTGGTGCAGAACACCCCGTCGGGCAACTCGTCGAGGCCGTGGGCGATGTCGCTGCCGTACGCCACCGTCATCTCCTCGGCGACGACCTGGCCGAGGCGGGCCTCCCGCCGGGTGCGCACGGCCTGGCGGGCGCCCTGGTAGCGGTCGGCGCACTGACGGATCGTGCGCTCGCCGTTGACGACGAGGATGTCGCGCGCCCCTCGGTCGAGGAGGTGCTGTACGGCGACACGGCCGCCCGCGATGTCGTCGACGGAGACCGAACAGCCCTCCTGGGCCGGCATCGCGCGGTCCGCCAGCACGAGCGGGATGCCGCGCTCGCGCAGCCGCGACAGCCGGGTGGGGTCGGCGCTGAGCGGGACCACCACCGCGCCGACCGCCCGCTGTTCGATGAGCATGGTGAAGTAGCCCTGCTCCCGCTCCGGCGCGTCCCCGCTGTCGCACAGGACGAGGGAGTAGCCGTGCTCGTACGCCGCGTCCGCGGCCCCGCGCGCGATGCGCGAGTAGAACGAGTTGGCCACGTCCGGCAGCACCAGACCGATCGACGACGAGTGCCCGGTGCGCAGACCGGCGGCTCCCGGATGCGGGACGTAGTCGAGAGCGGCGACCGCGTCCCGGACCCGCTCGGCGGTGCGCGCGTTGACCCGCTCGGGCCGGTTCAGGACGTTCGACACCGTGGAGACCGAGACCCCGGCGGCGGCCGCGACGTCCTGGATACGGGCGGGGCGAACCGAAATGGCGTCCACCCCCTCGCTGTTGCCGTACGACCAGGCAGGACGTAGTCCTCGGACGCTCACTCCCATGGGCGACGCAAGTCTACCCCGGCACAGAAAAAAACGTTTTCCGTGCCGAGAACCGAGGAGTCCTGAGGGCTTCGGCCGAGCCGCATCGAAAAACCGGCGAACCCGCACACCGTTCACCGGTCGGTCACGCGGAAACCGAACGGTAGTCATGGCCGCACCATGGCCGCACGGGCGCACGGCTTTTTGGTGGTGGAGTGTCCGTCTTGGGAACCGCACGGCCATGAAGGGCCGGACACCGCCACAGCAAATCCTGTGAAGAACCCGGTGGATTCGGTGACCGTGTTGCGACGCCGGTGAAGCCGGGAACCGACCTGCACCGTGGGGCCCGGTCGGCCGACTGGCCGTGTCCATGCCTGGCGTGCTTCCATCCGGTGTCCCCCCTCCTCGAGGATTGCTCTTGCGAAAGGAACCGCGCGCCATGAACGTCGCCCCCCTCATCGAGGCCGCCGAGATCGACGACGCCGCCCTGGACGCCATCTCCGGCGGTGTCGCCGCCGCGACCACTGCCGGTCTCCACCTCCAGGTGGCGCACCTCGAGGTCTGCGCCGACGCCGGTGCCTCCGTCTCCGCCGAGGGTGTCGCGCTCGGCGTCAACGCGCACGTCGGCGTGAACTGACCGAACACCCCCACGGGCCCCGGATCCTGCGATCCGGGGCCCGTCGTGGTTCCTAGGGCGCACTCCGCGCCGCGCCTGCGGCTCCTCGGGAGAGACGGTGACGCCGACGGCCGACGCGGTGCCATGCTGGCGGCCTCGGAGCGTTTCAGGAGGCCCTCATGCACGAGCAGCCGTCCCTTCTCGCCGCGCTGGTGTCCGCGCTGCGGGCCGGTTCGATCGAAGTCGTCGACCTCACCTCGCCGTTGTCCTCGTCCACACCGGTGATCCAACTGCCGCCGGAGTTCGGCCAGACGGCGATCTTCGAGCTGGAGGAGATCAGCCGGTACGACGACCGCGGACCGGCCTGGTACTGGAACAACTTCCGCAGCGGAGAGCACACCGGCACCCACTTCGACGCCCCGAACCACTGGGTGACCGGAAAGGACCTCGCCGACGTGGCGTCCGTCCCGGCGCAGCGGCTGATCGCCCCCGCCGCCGTCCTGGACTTCACCGCCGAGGCGGCCAAGGACCCCGACTTCCTCGTCGAGGTCGACCACATCAAGATCTGGGAGGAACACAACGGGCCGCTGCCGGACGGGGGCTGGCTGTTCCTGCGCACCGGCTGGGACGCCCGCTCGCACTCCCAGGAGGCCTTCCTGAACGCCGACGAGAGCGGCCCGCACACCCCCGGTCTGTCCCCGGAGTGCGCCCGCTGGGTGGCCGAGGAGTCGCCCGTCATCGGCCTCGGTGTGGAGACGGTCGGTACGGACGCCGGGCGCGGGCACTCCTTCGACCCCGCCTTCCCCTGCCACTCCTATCTGATGGGCAGCGACAAGTACGGCCTGACCCAGCTCCAGAACCTGGCCGCACTGCCCGCCACCGGGAGCGTCGTCGTCGCGGGACCGCTGCCCATCGTGGCGGGCTCCGGCTCGCCCGCGCGCGTGCTGGCACTGGTGGAGCGGTCGTGAAGGTCGCCGAGGCCGTCGGACGGGCCCTGCACGCGGCCGGGGTCGAGCAGGTCTTCGGCGTCGTCGGATCCGGGAACTTCCATCTGACCAACGCCATGGTCGCGGCCGGCGCCCGCTTTGTCGCCGCCCGCCACGAGGGCGGTGCGGCGACGATGGCCGACGCCTACGCGCGCGTGAGCGGCACGGTGGCCGCCGTCAGCGTCCACCAGGGGCCCGGGCTGACCAACGCGCTGACGGGGATCACCGAGGCGGCCAAGAGCCGTACGCCGCTCGTGGTGCTCGCGGCCGAGGTCACCAGGCCGACCTCCAACTTCTACGTCGACCAGGACGCGCTCGGCGCCGCGGTGGGCGCGGTGCCGCTGCGGATCACCTCGGCCGAGGATGCCGTGGAACAGGCGTGCACGGCGGTACGGCGGGCCCTGCACGAGCGGCGGACGGTGCTGCTCAACCTCCCTCTGGAAGTGCAGGCGTCGGACGCCCCCGACGGCGCCCTCGCTCAGGCGGCAGCCCCGCCGCCGCGACCGGCGGTCGAACCGGCCGCAGCCGAAGTGGCCGCCCTGACACGGCTGTTGGAGCAGTCCCGGCGACCGGTCTTCGTGGCCGGCCGCGGCTCACGCTCACCCGCCGCCCGGGACGCCCTCGAAGCCCTCGCCGAGCGCTGCGGCGCGCTGCTGGCGACCTCGGCCGTGGCGCGCGGCCTGTTCCACGGCAACCCCTGGTCGCTCGACGTGTCCGGAGGCTTCGCCTCGCCCCTGGCGGCCGAACTCATCGGTGGCGCCGACCTGATCGTCGGCTGGGGCTGCGCACTGAACATGTGGACCATGCGACACGGCGCCCTCATCGGCGCCGACGCGACCGTGGCGCAGGTCGACGACGACCCCTCGGCACTCGGCGCGCACCGGGAACTGCAGCTCGGGGTCACCGGCGACGTCGAACGCACCGCGCGGCACGTCCTCGCGGCCTTCGGCGGGACACGGCAGGGCCTGCGGACCCCCGACATCGCCGAGGCCGTCGCCACGCGCGTGCGCTGGCGTGACCTGCCGTACGAGGACACGAGCACCCGTGACCGGATCGACCCCCGCACCCTCAGCATCGCCCTCGACGACATCCTGCCCGCGGAGCGGGTCATCGGCGTCGACTCCGGCAACTTCATGGGCCACCCGAGCATGTTCCTGTCCGTGCCCGACCAGGACGGCTTCTGCTTCACCCAGGCCTACCAGTCGATCGGCCTAGGCCTCGCCACCGCGATCGGCGCGGCCCTGGCCCGGCCGGACCGGCTGCCGGTGGCCGCGCTCGGCGACGGCGGCGCGCTGATGGGCGCCGCCGACCTCGACACCGTACGAAGGCTCGGGCTCCCCATGGTCGTCGTCGTGTACAACGATGACGCCTACGGAGCGGAGGTCCACCACTTCGGCCCCGACGGACACCCGCTCGACACCGTCGAGTTCCCGCCGACCGACATCGCGGCGGTGGCCCGCGGCTACGGCTTCGAGGCGGTGACCGTGCACACGCGGACGGATCTCAAGGCCGTGGCGGACTGGGTCGCCGGCCCACGGTCCGTCCCGCTGCTGATCGACGCCAAGGTGGTGCGGGACCGCGGGGCGTGGTGGCTGGAGGAGGCGTTCCGCGGGCACTAGAACCGAGGACCGGCGGAGGGGGCCCGGCAACGGGCCCTGGCCACCGGCCCCGGTCACCGGCACTGGTACCGGCGGCGACGGGGTGCGGGTGGGACACCGCGCCCCACCCGCACCGCGCCCCTTCGCCGTTCACGACCCTCACCCGCGGCGGAATCAGACCGCGGGCGCCGGATACGTCGGGTACTCCACGCCGGTCACGTGCTGCACGACCCGGACCACCTGGCAGGAGTAGCCGAACTCGTTGTCGTACCAGAGGTAGAGGATCGCGTTGTCGCCGTCGACCTTGGTGGCGCCGGCGTCGACGATCGAGGAGTGGCGCGAGCCGATGAAGTCGCTGGAGACCGCGTCGGGGGCTGTGGTGAAGTCGATCTGGCGCTTGAGCGGGGAGGTCAGCGAGACGTCCCGCAGGTGGTCGAGGACCTCCTCGCGGGTGGTCTCGCGGCCCAGGCGCAGGCTCAGGATCGCGATGGAGACGTCCGGCACCGGCACCCGGATCGAGCTGCCGGTGATGGGGGCCTTGAGGTCGGGCAGCGCCTTGGCGACGGCTGAGGCGGCGCCCGTCTCCGTGATCACCATGTTGAGCGGCGCGGAGCGGCCCCGGCGGTCGGCCTTGTGGTAGTTGTCCAGCAGGTTCTGGTCGTTGGTGAACGAGTGGACCGTCTCCACGTGGCCGCGCAGCACGCCGTACTCGTCGGCCATCGCCTTCAGCGGCGGCACGATCGCGTTCGTGGTGCAGGACGCGCAGGACAGGATCTGCTCGTCCGGCTTGATGGTGTCGTGGTTGACGCCGTGCACGATGTTGGGGACGTCGCCCTTGCCCGGCGCGGTCAGCACGACCTTGTCGATGCCCGGGCGCAGGTGCTGCGAGAGGCCCTCGCGGTCGCGCCACTTGCCGGTGTTGTCGATGAGGATGGCGTTCTTGATGCCGTACGCCGTGTAGTCGACCTCGGAGGGGTCGTTCGCGTAGATCACCTTGATGGTGTTGCCGTTGGCGACGATCGCGCTCTCGGCCTCGTCGACGGTGATCGTGCCCTGGAACTGGCCGTGGATGGAGTCCCGGCGCAGCAGCGAGGCCCGCTTCACGATGTCCTGCTCGCCGCCCCCGCGGACCACGATCGCGCGCAGCCGCAGCCCGTTGCCGGAGCCCGCCTTCTCGATCAGCAGCCGGGCGACCAGGCGGCCGATGCGGCCGAAGCCGTAGAGGACCACGTCCCGCGGCTCACGGCGGTCGATCTTGTTGCCGCCCGTCGCGCCGGCCACGGCCTCCGCGGTGAACTCGGCCACCGACAGACCGCGGTCGTCGGTCTTGTAGATCTCGGCCAGCCGGCCGATGTCGATCTGCGAGGGGCCGAGGTCCAGCGCGGTCAGGGCCTGTACGAAGGGCAGGGTGTCGGTGACGGAGAGCTCCTCGCCGGCGATCTGCCGGGCGAACCGATGGGTCTTGAGGATGCTGACCACCGACTTGTTCACCAGGGAACGGCTGTGGAGAAGAACCGTTACATCACGCTCCCGGTGCAGCCTCCCGATCATCGGGATCATCGATTCCGCGATCTCCTCGCGGTTCTTCCAGTCGGTGAACGAGTCGTCCTTGACAGTCACAGAATTCTCTTTCGAGCTAGGCGGCGCTCATATGCTAACCCCCTGATGTTTTGATCGATCGTCGGGGTGGCACAGTTCACTGCCCCAGCAGCCGGGGCGATGTGGCGTCCGGTACCGGACGCAGCAGCGCGGGGTGCGCGTCGGCCACCCGCTCCTTCGTGAACGCGGCCACGATCCTGCGGGCCAGCAGGGGATCGGCCGGGAGCGTGTGCGCGGCGAACCAGCGCGCGGGCGCCGGATCGGGGGAGGGCTCGACGAACTCCGCACCCGCGTAGTCGTCCAGCGGCGGGTCGTAGAGGTAGCCGCAGACCACGTCGTGCCGCACCAGCCGCCGGACGAGGGCGTCGCGGTCGTGGACCAGGAGCGGCACCCGGAACAGCGGGAGGGGGCCGTCGTGCGCCGTGCGGTCGCGCAGCGCCGGCGAGGCCCACGGGGTGGTCGCCAGCAGGGCGACCCCTGCCCTGCGCCGGGCCAGGTCCTCGTCGAGCCGGGCCATCCGCAGCGCCAACTGGCCGCGGACCAGCGCACCGTGCCGGGAACGGTAGCCGTGCAGATCGACCCGGACCCACCGCTCGTAGGCGGTCAGGCTCGGGGCCTCCCGGGCGGAGGCGGCCAGGCGCGGTGCGTGCAGGGCCATCCGGAACGCGTCGCGCTCCATCAGCCCGAGGCGTTCCATGGTCCGCCACACCGGGCGCACCAGATGGAGCGACCGGACGGCGGACCGGGCCAGTGGGCGCAGGGTGGTGGTCAGGTCCTCCCGCAGCCGCCCGGGGACCAGCAGGTCGTCCCGCAGCAGCTCCAGCTCGCGGCGCGTGCGGGCGTCCTCGACGGCGAGGAAGCCGCCCGCCATTCCCGCCACGTGCTTGGACAGGCTGAACGCCGCCGCCTTGCCGAAGGTCCCGACCGGCTGCCCGTCGACATGGCTGCCGATCGCGTGTGCCGCGTCCTCGAACAACGGGATCCCCAGCTGCGCGCAGCGGCGGCGTAGTTCGAGCACTTGGTCGGGCACGCCGTACAGGTTGGTGGTCAGGACCGCGTCCACGTCGCGCCAGGTCGACTCCGGCACGGCGGCCGGGTCGATGTTGCCGTCCCACACGGACACGGGCGCCATGACGGGGCGCAGTCCGGCCGCGAGGACCACGAACAGGATCACGTCGTCGTTCACCGGTGACATCAGCACCCGTGCGCCCGGCCGGCACCAGCGCCGGAGCGCCAGGTACAGGGCCAGCCGGGCCGAGGGCGTGTAGACGCATTCGCGTCCCAGTCGCCGGGTCATCGTCGCGGCCAGCCGCGAGCCGTACGGCATCGGCACCCCTTGTGTCGACGGTCCAGGAAAGGGCTGTGAGGGCTGTGGAGGAGAACAACGCGCCGTCGGCGGAAGCCGAGCCGACGGGCTCAGCTCGCCCGCGGTCCCGCGCTGTCGGAGTCCGCGTGGAGCGCGGACGTGCGCAGGGTGCCGACGGTCTTCAGGAGGCGGTCCGCGGGCTCGCGCAGCGCCGGGTGGGCGTTGACCGTGTTGCGCAGCCCCCGCACCGGCCGCCGCCACAGGCGGTGGGCCGTCGCGACCGGATGGGCACGGGTGGCGAATCCTTCCGCCACGCGCAGCTCACGGGTCTTGAGCCAGTCCTTCCACTCCTTGTCGCCGCGCCCCATGTCCATGACCCGGGCCCCGCGCCGGCCCGCGGCCTCGGCCATCCGCAGATGCATGATCAGGCCGGGGGAGTAGTAGCGCAGCTCCGGGTCGTACGCGGTGAACCAGGGGGCGAACACCGTGCGCGAGGTCGGCCCGAAGTGGGCGGCCACCGGCCGGTCACCGGCGTACACCACCGAGAGGAGCCCGGTGAAGTGCTCCTCGCGGACCTGGAACAGGTCCTCCACGAGATGCACGATCCACGGCCGCGCGAACCGGTCCATCCGGCCCGTCCTGCGGTACTGGGCGGACTTCCACCGCATCAGCGTGCGCAGCGCCGTCGGGTCGCGCTCGTCGAACACGAACCGCATCTCCCCCAGGTCGCGGGTGAGCCGGCGCTCCTTCTTGAGGGTCGTCTTCGCGAGCCCCGGGTACGCGCCGCGCAGCCACTCCGGGTAACTGTCGCTGCCCACCTTCAGATCGATCACCGGGGAGGCGAACGTGCCCGTGACGTAGGGGGCGAAGGGTCTCTGCTCCTCGACGAGGTGGTCGAACTCGAACACCGAGAGCCGGCACGCCTTCAGCAGCGCCCGGGTGTCCCAGGTGACCCCGGGGAGGTGCACCAGGCCCTGGCAGTCGGACAGCCCGAGCCCGATGGCCCGGCCGACGCCGAAGGAACCCTGTTCGTACGGGAGGAAGCCCACGGCCTCGCCGCGTTGGTGCAGGACCGCCACCCGGGCGCCGCCGCGGTGCCTGCCGATCCCGGCCGCGAACTCCGGTGCCAGGAACGGGTTGGCGTAGTCGGGCGTCTCGTCCATCGCCCGGTGCCAGGCCTCGCGGAGCGAGGTGTCGAGCTCTTCGGGTCTGTGGATCGATATGTCCGTGTCACTGCTCATTGATCGCATGGGCGATCGTTCCCCCCCAATTCCCCCCACGACGCGGCGTCCGCGTCCCGCCGATCGAAGTGTCGGCAAGGATCAAACGTCGCCAAACAGTACGCATGCTGTCAAGGGTGCCTGCCGTAACGGAAGAGTGCGGATCGGACGTCCCTGGTTCCCGCCGCCGGACGTCCCTGGTTCCCGCCGCCGGACGTCCCTGGTTCCCGCCGCCGGTCACGGCAGCAGCCGCCGTTCCTTGGCCACGGCCACCGCGCCGGCCCGGGTCTCGACGCCCAACTTGCCGTAGATCCGCCCCAGATGGGTCTTGACCGTCGCCTCGCTGATGAACAGGGCCCGGGCGATCTCCCGGTTGCCGAGGCCACGGGCGAGTTGCGCGAGGATCTCGTGCTCACGGGCGGACAGGGCGGGGCGCGGGCTGCGCAGCCGGGTCAGCAGCCGGTCGGCCACCGGCGCGGACAGCGCGCCGCGGCCCGACGCCGCGTCACGGATGGCGGAGAACAGCTCCTCGGGCTGTTCCGCCTTGAGGAGATAACCGATGGCGCCCGCCTCGACGGCGCGGGTGATGTCGGCGTCGGTGTCGAACATGGTGAGCACCAGCACCCGAGGGCCCCGCTCGCCGCGGGCGGTCAGCCGCCGGGTGGCGGTCACCCCGTCCATGCCGCCTTCGAGTTGAAGATCCATCAGTACGACGTCGGGGTTCAGGTGCGCCGCCATGGCGAGCGCCTCCTCCCCGGTCGCGGCCTCCCCGACCACGTCGATGCCGTCCGCGCTGGAGAGCAGGGCGCGCAGCCCGGCGCGTACGACGGCATGGTCGTCGCAGAGCAGGAGCCGTACGGGGGAGGAGGGCGGCAACGTGCTCACAGAGCGGGCTCCTTGACGACGAGCGGGACGGCGGCCGACACCACGGTGCCCTCTCCCGGGGTGGACTCCACGGTGAGCGTGCCGCCCACCTGGCGGGCCCGGATCCGCATCGCGGGAAGCCCGTGCCCCCGCGTCGACCCCTCGGCCCCCGGGGACCCGGCCTGCTCGAACCCCCGCCCGTTGTCGGCGACGTCCAGCGAGACCTGCTCGTCCAGCCAGGTCAGCGTGAGCGCGGCCCGGGTCGCCGCCGCATGCTCCCGTACGTTGGCCAGCGCGCCCTGGGCGATCCGCAGCAGCGCCGCCGCGACCCGTTCCGGCAGCGGGCCCTGTTCCCCGTCGAGCCGGAACTCCACGGTCAGCCCCGGGCCGCTCTCCCGCCGGGCCAGCTCGCCGAGCGCCTCGGCGAGGGAACGCTCCGCGAGGTCGGCCGGGGCCAGGTCGTGCACGAAACGGCGGGCCTCGGCGAGACTGCGCGAGGCGATCTCCGCCGCCGCTCGCACGTGCTTCCGGCCCGCGCCCTGGTCCGTGCCCCACACCCGCTCGGCGGCCTGGAGCAGCATCCGCTGGCTGGACAACTCCTGGGCGAGGGTGTCGTGGATCTCCGCGGACAGCCGCTGCCGCTCCGCCAGGACACCGGCCCGCCGCTCGGTGGCGGCGAGTTCGTGGCGGGTGCGCACCAGGTCCCCGATCAGCACGCGCTGCCGGGCGCCCTGCCGTTGCAGATGCACGAGTACGGCGGTGGCGACCGCGGCGACGGCCGGCGGGGCCACGACCATGTTGGGGTTGAGCGGCCCGTCCGCCACCCGTATCTCCGAGAGCACCACCAGCGCGGTGAGCACGGCCGCCGCAGGTACCGCGATCCTCGGCGGCAGCGCGTGCAGCCCGGCGAACAGCAGGGGCATCACACACCAGGTGGCGCTCGGCGCGAGCACCAGCAGGACGACCCAGACGGCGGTGACCGAGCCCAGCCAGACCAGATGACGCCGGGTGGGCGGCAGCCCTGGGCGGGGCGGCGGAGCCAGCAGATGTCCGAGGACGTACAACAGACAGAAGAAGGCGAACAGCGCCGTCACCCAGCCGGTACGCGCCCCGCCCTGGTCGCGGCTCAGGAAGCGGGCGAACGACGAGCCGAGCAGCAGGAAGAACGCGCCGTGCACGATCGCGCCCAGCCAGCGCTCGTCCGGATCGGTGTGGTCCATGCTCCGTGTCTAACGTGCCGGGCACGGGACCGCATCAACCGATCGGCTGACATGGCGGTCGCCCGAACCTCCCCGGGGCCAGAGCCTGTTGGCCGAGCCGGACCGTCGGCCGCCGCACCGAGGCTTGGCAGCAGAGCCAAGACCTCCGAAAGGCCTCCCGATGCCCGCCAGGAACCTCACCGCCAACCGTGCCGCCCTCGGCCACCGGGTCGGATACGCCCTGCGCCATCCCGACCGCGTGCCCCGCCATCTGGCCCGCGCCGCCCGCGACCTGTGGCTGCGCCGCCGTCACCCGGACCACATCTCCTACTACCGCGCCGTGATGCGCTCCGACACCCGCACCGACCCGGACGCGGCCGTCGGCAGCCGCAGCCGGGAGCGCTGGCTGGCGCTCGGTGCGATGCAGTTCGACTACCTCATCGGCCACGGCCTGCGTCCCGAGCACCGCATGCTGGAGATCGGCTGCGGCAACCTGCGCGGCGGCTGGCGCTTCATCCGCCACCTGGAGCCGGGCAACTACCACGGGATCGACATCTCGCCCGACATCCTCTTCGCCGCACAGGACACGATCGTCGAGATGTCCCTCCAGAAGCGGCTGCCGAACCTGACGCCGGTACGCGACCTGACGCTGCGCTTCCTGCCGGACGCCCACTTCGACGTCGTCCACGCGCACAGCGTCTTCTCGCACTCGCCGCTGCCGGTGATCGAGGAGTGCCTGGCCCACGTCGGCCGGGTCCTGGCCCCGGGCGGCTGGTTCGACTTCACCTTCGACCGCACCGAGGGTGAGGAACACCATGTGCTGCGGGAGGACTTCTACTACCGCGTCGAGACGCTCGTGTCCCTCGCCGAGAAGCACGGGCTGCGAGCCCGCTTCATGGCCGACTGGGAGGACCTCCCGCACGGCCAGTCCAAGATCCGGGTGACGCATGGGGAGGCGGGGCGGTGAGGCCGGTGGGCGTTGTGTCCCGTCGGGGCTGGTGAGGCTGGTGGGCGTTGCCCCCGACAGGCCGGTGGACGTGGCCTCGCGTCGGAGCCGGTGTGGCCGGTGGACGTTGCCTTCCGTCCGGGCTGGTGTGGCCGGTGGGCATGCCTTCCGTCGGGGCTGGTGTGGCCGGTGGGCATGCCTTCCGTCGGGGCTGGTGTGGCCGGTGGGCATGCCTTCCGTCGGGGCTGGTGTGGCCGGTGGACGTTGCCTTCCGTCCGGGCCGGTGCGGCCGGTGGACGTTGCCTTCCGTCCGGGCCGGTGCGGTCGGCGGACATCGCCTCCCGTCCGGGCTGGTGTGGCCGGTGGACGTTGCCTTCCGTCCGGGCCGGTGTGGCCGGTGGACGTTGCCTTCCGTCCGGGCCGGTGCGGTCGGCGGACATCGCCTCCCGTCCGGGCCGGTGAGCCCCGTGGAAATTGCCTACCGTCGGGGCAGCTGAGGGCACAGACTCGTCCCATGGCTGACATGGGGGAGTTCCGGGACGCGGTCACGGCGTGGGCGGCCGGTGGCCCCGGCGACCCGGCACGCGAACTGGCCGCACGGCTGTCCGTCCGGACCGTGGTCCTGCTCGAAGGACCGAGCGACGTGGCGGCGGTCGACGCGCTGGCCGCGACCCGGGGCCGGGACCTGGCCGCCGAGGGGCTTTGCGTCCTGGCGATGGGCGGGGCGATGGGCGTCGGCCGCTACGCCGGCCTCCTCGGCCCGTCCGGCCTGGGCCTGCGTCTGACGGGACTGTGCGACCAGCGGGAACAGCCCTTCTACGCCCGGGGCTGGGAACGGGCCGGCGCGGCACCGGACGGGTACTTCGTCTGCGCGGCGGACCTGGAGGACGAACTCATCCGCGCGCTGGGTGTGCCACGGGTGAAGGAGCTCGTACGCGAGGAGGGCGACCTGCGGCCCCTGCAGACCTTCCTGTCCCAGCCGGCCCAGCAGGGCCGCCCCGCGCACCAGCAGTTGCGGCGCTTCCTCGGCACGAAGAAGGGGCGCAAGATCCACTACGGCCGCGTCCTCGTCGAGGCCCTCGCCCCGGACCGGGTGCCCGCCCCGCTGGACGATCTGTTCGCCGCGCTCTCCTGAGTCAGGCAGGTGGGCGAACGGTGTGCGTGGCGTGTTCACCGATATCACCGCCCGGGGTCTTGTTAGGACAATCGCCGGGCATCTAGGGTCGTCCCCGGGAGAGCAAGCGCTTTCCCCGCACGTCAGCGTCCCCTCGCCGGACGTCCCAGGAGGACCGTATGCCCCGTCCAGCCCGCCGCCGCGTCGCCGTGGTCGGCACCGGCGCCATCGTCAGCGGCAGCCATCTGTCCGCGCTCAGGGCCCACGCCGAGCGCACAGAACTGGTCGCCGCCGTCGACGTGGACCAGGGCAGACTCGACGCCTTCCGCGAGCTCGCGGGCGGCGAGGTCGCCGGGTACACCTCGATGGCCGCGATGCTGGACGCCGTACGCCCCGATCTGGTCCTCATCGGCACTCCGCCGTCGCTGCACCGGGAGCAGACGGTGGCCGCCCTCAAGGCGGGCGCCTGGGTGCTGTGCGAGAAGCCGCTGACGCTGTCGCTCGCCGAGTACGACGAGATCGCCGCGGCCGAGGAGGCGTCCGGCGCCTACGCGTCCGTGGTCTTCCAGCACCGCTACGGCTCCGGCGCCGTCCACGCGCGCGAGCTCATCGCCGGCGGCGAGCTGGGCGCCCCCCGGGTCGCGCACTGCCAGACCACCTGGCACCGGGATGCCGCCTACTACGCCGTACCGTGGCGCGGGACCTGGGCCAGCGAGGGCGGTGGCCCGACCATGGGCCACGGCATCCACCAGTTCGACCTCCTCCTGCACCTGCTCGGCCCGTGGACGGAGATCCGCGCCATGGCCGCCCGGCTGGTCCACGACACCGAGAGCGAGGACGTCTCCACGGCCCTCGTCCGGTTCGAGAACGGCGCCCTCGCCACCGTCGTCAACAGCGTGCTGTCACCCGACGAGGTGAGCCGCATCCGCATCGACTGCGCCGACGCGACCGTCGAACTCACCCATCTGTACGGGCACCGCAACGAGGACTGGACCTACACGCCCGCCCCCCACGTGGCCGCCGACCGCGTCGACGTCTGGCGCACCCCCGCCGCGGACGTGCCCAGCTCGCACACGGCCCAGCTCGCCACACTCCTCGATGCGTACGACAACGGTGTCAGGCCTCCCGGCAGCGGCGCCGACGCGCGTGCCACCCTCGAGTTCGCCGCCGCGCTCTACAAGTCCGCGTTCACCGGGCGGCCCGTGCACGCGGGCGATATCGCGCCGGGCGACCCCTTCTACCCGGCCATGCACGGCGACCACCCCCACTGGGCCCCCAAGGAGCGCGCATGAGCATCCGCGTCAGCCACGTCCACGGCGAGCACATCGCCGTCGAGGCGGCGAACGGCACGGAGATCCTCCGCTACGTCTACCGACCCGATCCCGAGGCCTTCGAGGCCCAGAAGCCCTACGCCCACCCGGTGCGCACCCTCGGCGGCCGCACGGTGACCGGCTACAGGCCCAACGACCACCGCTGGCACAAGGGCCTGCAGATGACGGCGAGCCATCTGTCGGGGCAGAACTTCTGGGGCGGCAACTGCTATGTCCACGGCCAGGGTTATCTCTCCCTGCCGGAGCGCGTGGGCTCCATGCGGCACGACGGCTTCACCGCGTTCGCCGTCTCCGAGGCCCGGCTGGACGTCACCGAGACGCTGACCTGGGTGGAGAACGGCGGCGAGGAGTGGGCCCGGGAAGAGCGGGGACTGGCCGTCCACTCGGTCGACGAGGCCGCCGGCTCCTGGGCGCTCGACTGGTCGATCCGGCTCACCAATCTGCGCGCCGAGCCCCTGGCCTTCGGTTCCCCCACCACCGCTGGCCGTGAGATGGCCGGCTACACCGGACTCCAGTGGCGCGGCCCCCGCGACTTCACCGGCGGGGCGGTCTTCGCCCCGGACACCGACGGCGACGCGGACAAGCTGATGGGCAGCCAGAGCCCCTGGCTCGCCTTCACCACCGAACACGACGACGTGGACGCCCACTCCACGCTCGTCTTCGCGCACGCCCCCGAGAACCTCGACGCGGGGACCGCGATCCACGAGTCGCACTGGTTCGTGCGCTCCCAGCCCTTCCCGACGGTCGCGTTCTCCTGGGCGTTCTTCGAGGAGTTCGAGCTGCCGCCGGGGGAGTCCTTCGAGTACCGCTACCGGCTGGTCGTCGCCGACGGCGCCTGGGACGAGGAACGCGTCTCCTCGTGTCTGGAAGGCCTGTCCTGGTGAAGCCCGGCCTTCCCCACCCGCTGCCGGGCGCCGTGGGCCTGTCCCACCTGAGCGCCTACGACTGGGAGGCCGCTGACGGCGTGTGCGGCGGCAGCCCGCATCTGCACCTCGTGTGCACCGAGGCGTACGTCGTCACCGGCGGCCGGGGTGCCGTGCAGACGCTGAGCCCGGACGGCTACCGCGAGATCCCTCTGGAGCCCGGCTCGATCGCCTGGTTCACACCCGGCACCGTGCACCGCATGGTCCAGGGCGGCGACCTGCGCATCACCGTGCTGATGCAGAACAGCGGCCTGCCCGAGGCCGGGGACGCCGTCTTCACCTTCCCGCCGGAGGTGCTCGCCGACCCCGAGCGCTACGCCGCCGCGGCCCAGCTCCCGCCCGGCACCGGGCCGGACACGGCGGACGCCGCCCGGCGCCGCAGGGACCTCGCCGTCGAGGGCTACCTCGTGCTGCGCGAGGCCCTGGCCGCCGGCGACAACGGCCCGTACCTGGAGTTCCAGCGGGCCGCCGCCCGGCTGGTGCGGGACAAGGTGCCCCGCTGGCGCGAGCTGTGGCAGGCCGGCGCCCTGGCCACCGCCGAGCGCACCGGCGACCAGCTCGACGCGCTGGCGTCCGGCGAGCCGTCGTATCTGGGCGAGGCGACCGCCCACGAGGCCGCGCCGACCCGGTTCGGCGGCTTCGGGATGTGCGGCAGACGCGACGAGTACAACCTGCCGGGCACGACACTGCCGTACGGCGGCGAGTAACACCGTTCGTTCTGGAGGGAGTTCCGAGGGGGGCCGTAGAAAGTCCGAGGAAGGGATGAGGTGACCTCGGCATGCCCGGACACAGGACAAAGGGGTTCTGCGCTTCGGCCGTCGCACTCGTGCTCTGCGCGCTGGCGGCCGGTTGCGGGGACTCCGGGGAGTCGGTCGGCGGCGGCAAGGCCGTGCTGCGCTACACGTGGTGGGGCAACCCCGACCGCGCGGAGCGCACCGAACAGGCCGTCGCCCTGTTCGAGAAACAGCACCCGGACATATCCGTACAGACGTCGTTCTCGGGATACGACGCCTACAAGCAGAAGCTCGCCGTCCAGGCCTCGGGCGGCGACGCACCCGACGTGATGCAGCTCGACTACCGCCAGATCGACCAGTACGCCTCGGGCGGGGTCCTGCTCGACCTGGCGAAGCAGAGGGCCGTTCTGCGCACCTCGGAGATCGACTCCGGGCTGCTCGCCACCGGCCGCGTGGACGGCGTCCAGTACGCGATCCCGCAGGGCCGGGGCACCGAGACCGTCGTCTACGACGTCAAGGCATGGAAGGACTCCGGAGTCCCGCTCCCTCGCGCGGGCTGGACCTGGGACGACTGGGCCGAGGCCGTGCGCGCACTGCGGGACAGGACCGGCAAGCCCGGTGCCACCGACCCCGGCCAGAGCGAGGACGCCTTCGAGGTCTGGCTGCGTGGCCGGGGCAAGGCCCTCTACACGAAGAGCGGCGGACTGGGCTTCACCGCCGACGACCTCGCCGAGTGGTGGACCTTCACCGACACGTTGCGGCGTGCGGGGGTTGTTTCCCCGGCCGAGCAGACCACCCAGCTCGACGGCTCCGTGGAGAACACCCCGCTCGGCCGCGGCAAGGCGGTCTCCGACACCAACTGGGACGCCCCGTCGAGCGGTTACCTCGCGATCGTCCCGACCGGGATCGCCCTGGCGCCCATGCCGTCCGACTCCGACGGCACACCCGGCCAGTACTTCAAGCCGTCGATGTTCCTCGGCGTCTCCGCCCACACCGGCCATGCGAAGGAAGCGGCCCAGCTCGTCGACTTCCTCCTCAACGACCAGGAGGCGGCGAAGATCCTCGGCGCCACCCGTGGCATCCCCGTCAACGAGACCGTCCGCAAGGAGACCGCGCCCCTCCTGAAGGACTTCGACAGGACGGTCGCCGACTACCAGGCGTCCCTGGAAGGAAAGTTGAAGGATCCGCCGCAGGCCCCGCCCTCCGGCGACAACGCCCTCCAGACCACCTTCCAGCGCGACTACGACCAGGTGTCCTACGCGCGCATGTCGCCCCGCGAGGCGGCCGAGAACTACGTCACCGAGGCGAAGGCGGAGCTGAGGTCATGACCACCACCACCGCGATCCCCGCTGGGAAGAAGCGAGCCCCCGCCGCCACCCCGAAGCGCCACCCCAAGCGCGAACGCGAGGGCGCCGCCTGGGTGTTCCTCTCCCCGTGGGTCCTCGGCGCGAGCGTCCTCACCCTGCTCCCGATGGCCGTCTCGCTGTACCTGTCCTTCACCGACTACAACCTCTTCGACCCGCCCCACTGGGTGGGCCTGCGCAACTACACGCAGATGTTCACCGAGGACCCGCGGTACTGGCGCTCCGTCCTCACGACCGTGACGTACGTCGTCATAGCCGTGCCCCTGCAGCTGGCGCTGGCCCTGCTCGTCGCGCTCGCCCTGAAGTCCATGAAACGCGGCAAGGCCTTCTACCGGTCCGCGTTCTACGCCCCCTCGCTGCTCGGCGCGTCCATGTCGATCGCGCTCGTCTGGCGGGCCGTCTTCAACGACGGCGGCACCGTGGACAACCTGTTCGGCACCGGCGGCTGGGTCAACAGGCCCGGCTGGGCGCTGCTCGCCGTCGCGCTGCTGACGGTGTGGCAGTTCGGCGCGCCGATGGTCATCTTCCTGGCGGGTCTGCAGCAGATCCCCGCGGAGCTGTACGAGGCGGCGGCGGTCGACGGTGCCGGCCGGTGGCGGCAGTTCGTGTCCGTCACCGTGCCCATGCTGTCCCCGGTCCTCTTCTTCAACCTGGTCCTCCAGACCATCCAGGCCTTCCAGGTCTTCACACCCGCATTCGCGGTGAGCGCGGGCAAGGGCGGCCCCGCCGACTCCACCCTCGTCTACACGATGTACCTCTACGACCGAGGCTTCGTCGCCTCCCACATGGGTTACGCCTCCGCCATGGCCTGGGTGCTGCTGCTGGTCATCGGCGTCGTCACGGCGGTGCTGTTCCGTACCTCGCGATCCTGGGTCTTCTACGCGTCCGAGGGGGACCGATGACCTCCATGTCAACTGCCGCCGCCCGCAAGCCCGTTCGGTGGAGCCGCGTCGCCCTGCACCTGGGCTGTCTGGCCGCCCTGCTCGTGATGCTCTACCCGTTGGCCTGGCTCCTTGCCACCTCGCTCAAGCCCGCCGACGAGGTCATCGCGAGCCTCGACCTGCTGCCCAGCCACCTGGAGTGGTCCAACTACCGGACCGCCTTCGGAGGCGTCAACGACGTCTCCGTCTGGCGGCTGCTGTCCAACTCCCTGCTGATCGCGGGCGGCGCGGTCCTCGGCAACGTCATCAGCTGTTCGCTGGCCGCCTACGCCTTCGCAAGGCTGCGCTTCCGCTTCCGTGGCCCGATGTTCGCCTTCATGATCGCCACGATCATGCTGCCGCACCACGCGATCCTGATCCCGCAGTACATCATCTTCAACCAGCTCGGCCTGGTGAACACCTACTGGCCGCTGATCCTGCCCAAGTTCCTGGCCACGGAGGCGTTCTTCGTCTTCCTCATCGTGCAGTTCATGCGTGGTCTGCCGCGTGAACTGGAGGAGGCCGCCCGCATCGACGGCTGCGGTCCGTTCCGCAGCTTCTTCCAGATCGTGCTGCCGCTGACCAGGCCCGCGCTGATCACCACGGCGATCTTCACCTTCATCTGGACCTGGAACGACTTCTTCACCCAGCTCATCTACCTCTTCGACCCGGACAAGTTCACGCTCACGCTCGCCCTGCGGTCGTTCGTGGACGCCTCCAGCCAGTCGGCGTTCGGCCCGATGTTCGCGATGTCGGTGATCGCGCTGCTGCCGATCGTGCTGTTCTTCCTCGCCTTCCAGCGGTTCCTGGTGGAGGGCATGGCGAGCTCGGGACTCAAGGGATGACCGGGATGCGTGCTCGTGAACCCGGCGAGGTCTTCGGACCCCGGATGACCCTGTTCGCCGACATGCTGAGCGTCGGCCTGGCAACAGCCGTGGTGTGCCTGCCGGTTGTGACGGCCCCGGCCGCCCTGTCCACCGCGTGCGCGGTCCTGCGGGGTGCGGGGGAGGGGCGACCCGCCACCGCGGGACGGTACTTCGCGGCGCTACGGCGACGGTCGCGGGCCGGCGACCTGGCGGCGGGCGCCGTAGCCCTGGCCGGTGCGCTGCTGTTCCTGGCGGACCTCGCGCTCGTCGGGGCCGGGCTGCCGGGGGCGCCGCTGTTCGCGGTGGTGGCCGCTGGCATCGGCACGGCCGCCCTGGTGGTGGGCCTGAGGGCCTGCGCCCGCCCCGAGTCGGTCACCGACTGGCCGGCCGCCGTGCGTGAGGCCGCCCACGATGCCGTACGGGACGTGGGCGGGAGTGCCCTGGTGCTGCTCGCTGTGGCAACGGCGGCTCTGTGCGCCTGGATGCTGGTGCCGCTGGCCTTCCTGGTCCCCGGACCGTTGGCGCTCGCCCTCACCGCCGTTCACGTTCGACTGGCCACCACATCCCAGAGCTGAGGGGATCACCGCGGCCTGGAGCGCGCACGCCTTTTGGCGGGGCGGCCAATTACCGCTCCTTCTCGCCGCACGGCCCGGCTGAGCCGGGCGGGCAGGGCCTCCTGAGTTGGGAGTCCCTGCCCGCCGGGTCATGCCGCTCGGAACGCCCGCAGCCGCAGCGAGTTGCCGACCACGAACACCGATGAGAAGGCCATCGCCGCACCGGCCAGCATCGGGTTGAGCAGCCCCGCCGCGGCGAGCGGCAGCGCGGCCACGTTGTAGGCGAAGGCCCAGAAGAGGTTGGAGCGGATCGTGCCCAGGGTCCGGCGGGCGAGCCGGATTGCGTCCGCCGCGGCCCGCAGGTCGCCCCGGACGAGGGTCAGGTCGCCCGCCTCGATCGCGGCATCGGTGCCCGTGCCCATCGCCAGGCCCAGGTCGGCCTGGGCCAGCGCGGCGGCGTCGTTGACCCCGTCGCCGACCATCGCGACCGAACGGCCCTTCGCCTGAAGCCGCTTGACGACGTCGACCTTGTCCTGCGGCAGCACCTCGGCGATCACCTGCCCGGGGTCGATGCCGACCTCGCGGGCCACCGACCCGGCCACGGCCCGGTTGTCACCGGTCAGCAGGATCGGGGTGAGCCCGAGACCACGCAGCCGGGTGACGGCCTCACGGCTGGTGTCCTTGACCGCGTCGGCGACTTCGAGCACGGCCCTTGCCTCACCGTCCCAGGCGACCGCGATGACGGTACGACCGGCCGACTCCGCGGCGTCCTTCCTGAGCCTGAGCTCCCCGGGCAGCTCCATTGCCCAGTCGGCGAGCAGCCGCTCACGTCCGACGAGGACCGCGTGACCGTCGACGATTCCCTGCACGCCGAGCCCCGGAACGTTGGCGAAGTCCTCGGGCACGGGCAGTGAACCCAGCTTCTCCAGCGCTCCGTCGGCGACCGCGCGGGCCACCGGGTGCTCCGACGCGTGCTCCAGAGCGCCTGCCAGGCGCAGGACTTCGGCCTCGTCGGTCCCGTGGGCCGTGTGCATGGCCAGCAGGGTCATCCGGCCGGTGGTGACGGTGCCGGTCTTGTCCAGGACGACGGTGTCGACCTTGCGCGTGGACTCCAGGACCTCAGGGCCCTTGATGAGGATGCCGAGTTGAGCACCGCGACCCGTCCCGACCAGCAGCGCGGTCGGCGTGGCCAGGCCCAGGGCGCACGGGCAGGCGATGATCAGCACGGCGACGGCGGCGGTGAACGCGGCGGCCGTACCGGCGCCGTTGCCGAGCCAGAAGCCCAGGGTGCCCAGCGCGAGCGCGATCACCACCGGCACGAACACCGCGGAGATCCGGTCCGCGAGCCGCTGCGCGGCCGACTTGCCGTTCTGCGCGTCCTCGACCAGCCTGGCCATCCTGGCGAGTTGGGTGTCCGCGCCGACCCGGGTCGCCTCGACCACGAGCCGTCCGCCCGCGTTGAGGGTGGCACCGGTGACGGCGTCGCCGGGCACCACCTCCACCGGCATCGACTCACCGGTGAGCATCGAGGCGTCCACGGCGGAGGAGCCTTCGACGACGGTCCCATCGGTGGCGATCTTCTCGCCGGGACGGACGAGGAAGCGGTCTCTAACCTTCAACTCCCCGACCGGCACGGTCTGTTCGTGACCGTCCGCGTGCACCACGGTCACGTCCTTCGCGCCCAGCTCCAGCAGCGCCTTCAAGGCCGCGCCCGCCTTGCGCTTCGAGCGGGCCTCGAAGTACCGCCCGGCCAGGATGAACGCGGTGACCCCGGCCGCGGCCTCCAGATACAGATTCCCGCCGCCCTCGCCGCGGGCGATCGTCAGCTCGAAGGGATGCTTCATGCCCGGCGTGCCGGCGGTCCCGAGGAACAGCGCCCACAGGGACCAGCCGAAGGCAGCCGTCGTGCCGACCGAGGTCAGTGTGTCCATGGTGGCCGCGCCATGCCGGGCGTTGGTGAACGCCGCCTTGTGGAACGGCCATCCGGCGTACGTCACCACGGGCGCCGCCAGCGTCAGGGACAGCCACTGCCAGTACTCGAACTGCAGTGCCGGAACCATCGCCATCGCGACGACGGGTACCGCCAGCACGGCGGCAGTCGTCAACCGCTCGCGCAGGGACCGCAGTTCGTCGGATTCCCCGTCCTCAGGCGCGGACGGTTGCGGTGGTGCCGGTTCCCGGGCCGTGTATCCGGTCCTCTCCACGGTCGCTATGAGGTCCTGGACCGACACACCTGCGGCGTGGGTGACCCTGGCCTTCTCGGTGGCGTAGTTGACGGTGGCGGTGACCCCGTCCATCCGTTTGAGCTTCTTCTCGATGCGCGCCGCGCACGAGGCACAGGTCATGCCGCCGATGGCGAGCTCGGTCTCAGCCGCTGCGGTGATGGTCATCGGCGCTCCTCTTGGATACCGGGTGGGGGTATTCTGCGATGCGACTCCTGTATACCCCGGGTAGGTATTCAGAGCAAGCGATCGAGCGGGTTGACTTCATACCCCCCAGGGGTATGGTGAAGTGCATCGGGAGCCCCTGTCGAGCCGGAGGAGCCGGTCATGCACGCTGGACTGAAGATCACCGCATTCGCCGCCGCGCTGGCCGCGACGTTCGGCACTGCCTACGGCGTGGGCCAGGGCATGGGCCCGGTCGTCGACGACGAGCCGCCCGCCCGTCACGACGCGCACATGGGCGCCGCCTCAGGGCAATCGGAGCACCCAGGAGAACCGGGGCGCCCGGGACACTCGGGGCACGAGAGGGCCCCGGCCGGCGGCCTCCAGATCTCCGAGAACGGCTACACCCTCGATCTGCGGACCCCTCGCCTCGCGGCCGGACGCACCGCCGCTCTCCGCTTCGCCGTCCGGGGCGACGACGGCCGCGTGGTCACCGCGTTCCGTCGGGAGCACGACAAGGAACTCCACCTCGTCGTCGCCTCACGCGACCTGAACACCTACCGTCATCTGCACCCCACCCGGGCCGCCGACGGAACGTGGAGCATCCCCGTGTCCCTGCCCCGGGCGGGCGACTACCGGGTGTTCGCCGACTTCACCCCGGCGAAGAAGGGCGCCGAGAACCTCACCCTCGGTACGGATCTGGCCGTGTCGGGCAGCTACGCGCCTCAGAACCTGCCGACGCCGAACACCACCACCACGACCGACGGCTACGAGGTGAAGCTCGGCGGAGCCCTGCGCCCCGGCGCCGCCCACGAGCTGAAACTGGCCGTCTCCCGAGGCGGCAGGCCGGTCACCGACCTCCAGCCCTACCTCGGCGCCTACGGCCACCTGGTCGCCCTGCGCTCCGGCGACCTCGCCTACCTCCACGTCCACCCGAACGGCGAGCCCGGCGACGGCACCACTGCCGCCGGTCCGGGCATCTCCTTCACGGCCACGGCGCCCAGCAGCGGCACCTACCGGCTCTTCCTCGACTTCAAGCACGACGGCGAGGTGCACACCGCCGCGTTCACGGTCAGCACGGGAGGAGCGGCCGCCGCGCCCATGGACGAGGCTCCCCACGAGTCCTCCGGCGCACACGGCCACTGACCCTCAGCCGATGAGGGCCCCCGCGCCCCCGACCCGCACCCGGGGGTCGCCCGCGCGCAGGGTCACCGTGAGCTCGCCCGGGCGCCCCAGGTCCTCGCCCTGGTGCAGGGTGAGGACGGCGTCCTCCGGGACAAGCCCGAGCTCGCGGGCGTACGCACCGAACGCCGCGGCCGCCGCACCGGTCGCCGGGTCCTCGACGACACCGCCGACGGGGAACGGGTCACGGACGTGGAAGACGGTGGCCGACTCCCGCCACACCAACTGCACCGTGGTCAGGTCCAGTCGGTGCATCAGGGCTTCGAGGCGCGCGAAGTCGTACGCCAGCTCCGCGAGGCGCGTGCGAGTAGCCGCCGCCAGGACGAGATGACGGGCACCCGCGAACGCGATCCTGGGCGGGAACGCCGGGTCGAGATCGGTGGCCGGCCAGTCGAGCGCGGCCAGCGCCTCCGCGAGGTCGGCCTCGGAGACCTCCTCGACATGCGGTGCCACGCTGGTGAGCGTGGCCCGGACCGTCCCGCCCTCCTCGGCCACCGACACCGGCACGGTCCCGGCAGGGGTGGCGAACACCAGCTCTCCCGGGCCGATCCGCTCGGCCAGCGCGACGGCGGTCGCGACGGTGGCGTGCCCGCAGAACGGCACCTCGGCCTTGGGGCTGAAGTAGCGGATGGTGAACGTCCGCCCCTCGGGCCCGTCGAGGTCTTCGGGCGGCGCGGTCAGGAAGGCGGACTCGGAGTACCCGAGCTCGGCGGCGATGGCCAGCATGTCCCCGTCGTCCAGGGTGGAGGCGTCCAGTACGACGCCGGCGGGGTTGCCGCCCTCGGGAGAGCTGGAGAAGGCGGTGTATCGCAGGACCTCGGGTCGCGGCGCGTTCGTCGTCATGCTGACGGCAACGCGGGACCGGCCGATGGCTATTCCGTCTGTGACGAGCCTGGTCAGCCGAGGGCCCGGTCCAGGTTGAACGCGGCGCTGATCAGGGCGAGATGGGTGAACGCCTGCGGGAAGTTGCCCTGTTGCTCGCCGGTGTTGCTGATCTCCTCGGCGTACAGGCCCAGATGGTTGGCGTAGGTGAGCATCTTCTCGAACGCCAGGCGCGCCTCGTCGATCCGGCCGGCGTGCACCATCGCCTCGACGTACCAGAACGAGCAGATCGAGAAGGTGCCCTCGTCGCCGCGCAGTCCGTCGGGGCTGGCCGTCGGGTCGTAGCGGTAGACGAGGGAGTCCGACACCAGCTCCTCGGTCAGCGCGTCCAGCGTGGACAGCCACTTCGGGTCGGTCGGCGCGATGAACTTGGTCAGCGGCATCATCAGGACGGCCGCGTCCAGCACATCGCCGTCCTCGTGCTGCACGAACGCCTGCCGGGTCTCCGACCAGCCGCGGTCCATGATCCGCCGGTAGATCGCGTCCCGGCACTCCCGCCAGCGGTTCAGGTCGGCCGGCAGACCGCGCCGGTTGGCCATGCGGATCGCCCGCTCGATCGCCACCCAGCACATCAGCCGGGAGTACAGGAAGTTCTTGCGGCCGCCGCGGGTCTCCCAGATGCCCTCGTCGGGCTGGTCCCAGTGTTCGCACACCCACTCCACGAGCGTGCACACGTCGTCCCACTGGCCGCTGGAGATCGGCTTGGCCCACTTGTCGTAGAGGTAGATCGAGTCGATCAGGGCGCCGTAGATGTCGAGTTGGAGCTGGTCGGCGGCCGCGTTGCCGACCCTGACCGGCGCCGAGCCCCGATGCCCTTCCAGGTGGCCGAGTTCACGCTCCGTCAGATCGGTGCGGCCGTCGATGCCGTACATGATCTGGAGCGGCCCCGAGGGGCCGTGATCGACCGGACTGACGTGCCGGATGAGGAAGTCCATGAACGCCTCGGCCTCGCTGGTGAAGCCGAGCCGCAGCAGCGCGTACACGCAGAAGGCGGCATCCCGCACCCACACGTACCGGTAGTCCCAGTTGCGCTCGCCGCCGAGCTGCTCGGGCAGGCTGGTGGTCGGCGCGGCCACGATGGCGCCGGTGGGCGCGTAGGTGAGCAGCTTGAGGGTGAGGGCGGAGCGGTGCACCATCTCCCGCCAGCGGCCCCGGTACTTGGAGGCGGACAGCCAGTGCCGCCAGTAGGCGACCGTGCTGTTGAACTGCTCCTCGGCCTCGGTGCGCGCGCACCGGCGCGGGGTCACCTCGCCGCCGACCTGGTCCAGCGCGAACACCGCCGACTCGCCCTCGGAGAGCTTGAAGTCGGCCCGCGCGTCCGGGCCCTCGGTCTCCAGCGGCACGGTCGCGGTCAGGCCCAGCGACAGCTTCGGGGACTCGAAGACGGCCACGTCACCGACCATGCGTACGGTGTGCGGCTGGGCGCCGTAGTCGAAGCGCGGCGCCACGCGCGTGCGGAACGGGATGGAACCGCGCACGCACACCACCCGCCGGATCAACCGGTGCCGCTCGCTCTCCACCGTGTCGCCGTCGACCGGCATGAAGTCCTGGACCTCGCCCACACCGTCCTCGGTGTAGAACCGGGTGATCAGGACGTTGGTGTCGGGGAAGTAGAACTGCTTCGTCCGCGCCGGCACGGTCGCCGCCAGCTCGAAGCGGCCGCCGCGCTCCGAGTCCAGGATCGACGCGAAGACACTCGGTGCGTCGAAGGACGGGCAGCAGTACCAGTCGATGGTGCCGTCGGTCCCGACCAGTGCCACACTGCGCAGGTCGCCGATCAGACCGTGCTCGGCGATCGGCAGGTAGCCCATCTGATCTCTGGCTGATCCGTTCATCGCAGCCTCCTGCGGATCAGCCTAGGCAGGATCGGCCACGGGTGTCAGGGGAACGGCCCGCACACCGTGTCGCCCGGCCTTCACACGGTGAGGACCCGCAGCCCCGCCTCCTCGAACCGCCGGACCGTCTCCGGCGCCGCCGCCGCGTCCGTGACCAGTGTGCCGACCTTCTCGGCGGCGCAGATCCGGGCGAAGGCGCGCTGCCCCAGCTTGCTGGAGTCGGCGGCGACGACCACCCGCTCCGCGCGCTCGCACAGCAGCCGGTTGATCGCGGCCTCCGCCTCGTCGTGGGCGGCGGCACCGTGCGTGACGTCGAAGGCGACGACACCGAGCACCGCCACGTCGAGGGTGATCTGGCTCAGCACGCCGTCCGCGAGCGGCCCGACGAGCTCGTACGACTGCGGGCGTGCGACCCCGCCCGTCAGCACGATCTTGAACTGGGGGCGTACGGCCAGCTCATTGGCGATGTTGAGGGCGTTCGTGACGATCGTCAGCGCGGGGGAGCCGCTGGCGAGATCCCCGCGCACGGCGAGCGCCCGCGCCACCTCGGTCGTGGTCGTGCCCCCGGTCAGCCCCACCGCCTCACCGGGCGCGATCAGCTCCCCGACCGCCTTCGCGATGCGCTGCTTCTCGGAGGCGTGGCGGGCCGTCTTGTACCGCAGCGGCAGCTCGTACGACACCCCGTGCACGACCGCTCCGCCCCGGGTGCGCACCAGCATCTGCTGCTCGGCCAGCTGGTCGAAGTCACGGCGGATCGTGGCGGCCGAGACCTCCAGATCGGCGGCCGCCTCCTCGACGTCCAGCCGGCCCCGCTCGACGAGCAGTTCCAGCAGCGTCTTCCACCGGGCGTCCCGGGACATCCCTACCCTCCGCTCCTCCACCTCTGGCGACCATAGCGCACCGTCCTTGCGTGCGAATGCTTGATTGTGCTCGAAAGTGCGCTGTATCTTGCAAGAACAATCAAAATGACGGAGGCGTACGGCATGACCCATGTCGAGGACGAGCTGACCAGCCAGCCCGAGTGCTGGACCCGTGCGGCCACGGAGGCCGCACGCCACGCCGACGCGCTTCCGGCAGCGGGGGAGCGGGTCGCCCTCGTCGGGTGCGGCACCTCGTACTTCATGGCGCAGGCGGTGGCGGCGCTGCGCGAGGGCGCGGGCCAGGGCGAGACGGACGCCTTCGCCGCGTCGGAGTTCCCGCACGGCCGCTCGTACGACCGGGTCGTCGCCCTCACCCGCTCCGGTACGACGACCGAAGTCCTCGACGTGCTGGACCGGTTGAAGGGGCGCACCCGCACCACCGCCCTCACCGCCGACCCCGCCACCCCCGTCATGGCCGCCGCCGACGAGGTCGTCGTCCTCGACTTCGCCGACGAACGCTCCGTCGTCCAGACGCGGTTCGCGACCACCGCCCTGACCCTGCTCCGCGCCCACCTGGGCCTGCACACCGATGCCGTCGTCGCCGACGCCCGCACCGCGCTCTCGACACCCCTGCCCGAAGGGCTCGTCCAGTGCACGCAGTTCACCTTCCTCGGCCGCGGCTGGACGGTGGGGCTGGCCAACGAGGCCGGACTGAAGATGCGCGAGGCCTCCCTCGCCTGGACCGAGGCCTACCCGGCGATGGAGTACCGGCACGGCCCCATCAGCATCACCACCCACGGCACCGCCACCTGGATGCTCGGCGATCCCCCCGAGGGACTGGCCGAACAGGTGCGGGAGACCGGTGGACTGTGGGTCCCGGGCGCCCTGGACCCGCTCGCCGAACTGGTCCGCGTGCAGCGCCTCGCGGTCGCCGTCGCCGCGGTCCGCGGCCTCGACCCGGACCGGCCCCGCCACCTCACCCGCTCGGTGATCCTCGCCCGCCCCTAGGAGACCCCGTGCCCCTGGCCACCACCGGCGAGCTCGTCACCCGGGCCGCCACCGCCCGCTCCGCCGTCGCCGCCTTCAACGTCATCACCCTGGAACACGTCGAGGCCGTCATCGCCGGCGCCGAGTCCCTGGACACGCCCGTCGTCCTCCAAGTCAGCGAGAACGCCGTCAAGTTCCGCCAGGGCCGCCTCCACCCGCTGGCCCGCGCCGCCGTCACCGCGGCCGAACGGGCCGCCGTACCGGTCGCGTTGCATCTCGACCACGTCCAGAGCGACGACCTGCTCCGCCAGGCGGCCGACGCCGGCTTCGGCTCCGTGATGTACGACGCGGCCCACCTGCCCTACGCCGAGAACCTCGCCGCGACCCGGGCCGCGGCCGACTGGGCACACTCCCAAGGACTGTGGATCGAGGCCGAGTTGGGGGAGGTGGGCGGTAAACAGGGCCGGCCTCCGCTGGACGCCCACGCCCCCGGCGCCCGCACCGACCCCGCCGAGGCGCGCGCCTTCGTCACCGATTCCGGTGTGGACGCCCTCGCCGTGGCCATCGGCAGCGCCCACGCGATGACCGAGCGCACCGCGACGCTCGACCACGACCTCCTCAAGCGTCTCGCCACCACCCTGGACGTCCCTCTCGTCCTGCACGGCTCCTCAGGAGTCCGCGACGAGGAACTCACCGCGGCCGTCGCGGGCGGTATCGCCAAGGTCAACGTCGGCACGGCGCTGAACGTCGCCATGACCGGCGCGATCCGGGAGTACCTGGCCGCTCACCCCGAAGCGGTGGACCCGCGCACGTACCTGAGTGCCGGGCGGGACGCCATGGTCGAGGCGGCCCGGCGGATCATCCGGCTGCTCGGGCGGTGAGGACGGGCTGGTAGAACCCGCTGGACACCGGATCGTGCCACCGCAGGTCGACGAAACCGGCCGCGGCCACGAACTCCGTCAACTGCGCACGCGTCAGCGCCCAGGAGGTCGTACGACGGACACGGACGGCCCAGTCGTCCCCGCCGCCGGGCCTCAGCTGGAAGTACTCCTGGTCGTAGCGCTCGCCGTCCTCGTGCCAGTGCCACAGCTGGAAGGTGATCACCCGGCCGTCGGAGCTCTCGGAGACCTGTGGAGGCGCGGCCCCGGGCCTGGTCCGGCGGATCTCGTCGTAGTCCCTGAGGGGGAGCAGCAGCAGCCCCCCGTCCCGCAGCACCCGCCGCATGTCCGCCAGCGCGGCCGCCACATCGGGGGCCGTCAGCAGATGAGCCATGGAGTTGTCGGCGCAGACGACCACGTCGAAGACGGACGACACGAACGGCAGCCGCCGCATGTCCGCGGCGGCCGTCGGCAGCCGGGCGCCGCGCGCCGCCGCCTCCGCTGCGGCGCGCGTGGCCGCGACGGGACTGAGATCGCTGCCGACGACCTGGTGCCCGGCCAGCGCCAGCCCGATCGCCTGGGTCCCGATCCCGCACGAGCAGTCCAGAACCCGGTGCGGGCCCGGCCCGAGGAGGGCGCCCAGTGCCCCCGCCTGATGGGCGATGCTCGCGTCCCAGTCCGCGAAGATCCGGTGGTAGTCCGGAGCCAGCGAGTCGTAAAAGTCCCGCGTCGAGGAATCAGTCACTCGACCTTCTTACCGCCTTGAGCACCACGAACTTGGGGTCACTGGCCACCAGTTGGCTGTTTCCGAACAGCTTCCGCAGCTTCACGTGGTACCCGAGGTGCCGGTTCCCGATCACCCACAGCTCACCGCCGGGCCGTAGCGTCCTGCGCGCATCGGCGAACATCCGCCAGGCCGTCGCGTCGGTCGTGGCCTGGTGGGAGTGGAACGGCGGGTTGTTGAGCACGAGGTCGACGCTGTCCTTCGGAACGCCCGCCAGACCGTCCCCGACCCGGAACTCCGCGTGCCCCGGCACCCCGTTCGCCTTGTACGTCCCCTCCGCCGAGGCCACGGCCTGGAAGGACTCGTCGACGAACAGCACCTCGGCCTCGCGGTTGGCCAGAGCCACCGCCGTACCGACGATCCCGTTGCCGCAGCCCAGGTCCACGACCCGCTGGGAGCCGCGGCTGTCCGGGAGGTGCTGGAGGAAGAACCGGGTGCCGATGTCGAGCCGGTCCGCGCAGAAGACGCCCGCGTGGTTGACGACGGGCCGTCCGGAGGCGGCACCGATGCCGTCCGGGAGCGTGTAGCCGTACGGCCAGGGATTCTCGGGCCGTACGAGCGACGGCTCCGGCGCGCAGAAGATCAGCCGGGCCTTCTTCTCGGCGAGCGAGGTGCGGGTCGGGCCGAGGATCCGCTCGAACAGCTGGAGCGTGGAGGTGTGGATCTCCTTCACCATGCCGGTGCCGACGACGACCGTGCCCTCGTGCACCGCGGGCGCCAGCCGCAGCAGCTGGTCCTCCAGCAGGGCCAGGCTCTTCGGCACGCGCACCAGCAGGACGTCGACCCGGCCGGGCGGCGGGTCCTGTGTGGTGAGCAGCCGCACGGTGCCGGGTTCGACGCCGGCCCGTCCGAGGTTGGCCCGGGTCGCCTCCTGGCTGAGGAAGGAGTCGGTGATCTGCACCGGCCGGTGCGCCGCCAGCGCGGTGACCAGGGCGCCCCAGCGGTCCCCGACCACGACGACGGTGCCGGACAGCGCCACCTGCTCGTCCGCGAGATGCCTCAGCAGATACTCGTCGGAGGCGTCCCAGGCACGCAGCCGGTCGCGCGGGTCCTCGGGGAAGCGGGTGAGGGCGAGCTCGCCCCAGGGCGTCGTCATTCGGTCGTCCATCGTGCGTCCAGGCTATCGGAGCCGCAGCTCAGGCCCCTCGGGCAGGATGGAACCCATGGAAGCCGAGCTGTTCCCCAGAGCGCGTACGGAGGTCGCGCCGGGCGCGGTGCACGTGCCGGACTGGCTGGCTCCGGCGCGGCAGCGCGAACTGCTGGAGGCCTGCCGGGAGTGGGCACGGCCGCCCGCCGGACTGCGCACGGTGCGCACCCCGGGCGGCGGCACGATGACCGCACGGCAGGTCTGCCTGGGCTGGCACTGGTACCCGTACGCCTACGCCCGCACGGTCGTCGACGGCGACGGGGCACCGGTGAAGCCCTTCCCGCACTGGCTGGGTGAGCTGGGCCGGGCAGCCGTGCGGGACGCGCTGGAGGCAGAGGCCTCCGGATACGACATCGCACTGATCAACTTCTACGACCAGGACGCCCGCATGGGCATGCACCGCGACAGCGACGAGAAGTCGGACGCCCCCGTGGTCTCCCTGAGCCTCGGCGACACCTGCGTCTTCCGGTTCGGCAACCCCGAGACCCGGACCAAGCCGTACACGGACGTCGAGCTGCGCAGCGGCGACCTGTTCGTGTTCGGCGGCCCGTCGAGACTCGCGTACCACGGGGTACCCCGGGTGCATCCTGGCACCGCGCCCCCGGAGTTGGGGCTGACGGGACGGCTGAACATCACGCTGCGGGTCAGCGGTCTCTAGACGGGGGTGACGAGCGGATCATGGGAGACTCGCCCTCATGAGCGGCAAGGCGGACCCCCGGCCGGCGGGGGAAGGGACCACCTCGAGGGCGCGGCTGGACCGGGGGCGCGGTGCGCTCGGGCCCGCGCTGGAGCTCGTGCACACCGGGCGCGCGCCCACCCGGGCCGTGCTCACCGCCGAACTCGGGGTGACTCGGGCGACGGCCGGCGCGGTCGCCGCGGAACTGGAGGCGCTCGGGCTGATCCGGGTCGATGCCCGGCCCACCGCGGCCGCCGGTTCGCAGGGCAGGCCCTCGCACCGGCTCGCGGTCGCCGAGGACGGTCCCGTCGTACTGGCCGCGCAGGTGCACGCCGACGGCTTCCGGGCCGCCCTGGTCGGTCTGGGCGGCCGTATCGTCGCCACCGCGCCCGGCTGCGAGACCGTCGACGCCGACCCGGCGAAGGTCCTCGGCTCCGTCGTGGAGGCGGGCGCCGACCTGCTGCGCACGACCGGCCGGCGCTGCGTGGGCGCCGGACTCGCCGTGCCGTCCGCGGTCGCCGAACCCGACGGGCTCGCCCTCAACCCCCTGCACCTCGCGTGGCCCGCGGGCGCCCCCGTCCGCCGTATCTTCGACGAGTGCGTGCGCGCCGCCGGCATCACCGGGGCGGCCTTCGCGGGCAACGACGTCAACCTCGCCGCGCTCGCCGAGCACCGGCACGGCGCGGGCCGCGGCGCCCGTGACCTGCTGTGCGTGGCGACCGGACACCGGGGTGTGGGCGGCGCGCTGGTGCTCGACGGGCGTCTGCACACGGGCAGTTCGGGACTGGCCCTGGAAGTCGGCCACCTCACCGTGAACCCCGAGGGCCGCCCCTGCCACTGCGGCAGCCGCGGCTGCCTGGACGTCGAGGCCGACCCGCTGGCCCTGCTCACGGCCGCCGGACTCGAGCCCGGCCCCGAACAGTCCCTGCTCCGGCAGGCCGACGACCTCGTCCGCGACCACTACGACGACCCCGCCGTCCGTACGGCGGCCGAGTCGCTGATCGACCGCCTGGGCCTGGGACTCGCCGGTCTGGTCAACATCCTCAACCCGGACCGGATCATCCTCGGCGGCCTCCACCGCACCCTCCTGGACGCCGACCCCGGGCGCCTGCGCGCGGTCGTCGCCGACCGCAGCCTGTGGGGACAGAGCGGCGGTGTCCCCATCCTGGCCTGCACCCTGGACCACAACAGCCTTGTCGGAGCGGCGGAGTTGGCGTGGCAGCCGGTGCTGGACGATCCGCTGGGGGCACTGACCCGTGGCTGAACTGCTGGAAGCCGGGGGGCTGCGCCTGGTCGAGGTGGCGTCCCCGGTGGTCCCGGCCGAGGCACGGACAGCCATGGACCGCGAGTGGGACACCGCGGTCCTGGCCAACCCGGCCCTCTTCGACGGTCCCGTGGCGGTCTGCGCGGGACTGTCCCGGGAAACCCCGGACACCCTGCTCGTCTCCTGGTCCCGCGCCACCTACCGCTACTTCGCCCTGCGCCGCGTCCCGGGCGCCACCGTCCTGCGGTCCCTGTTCGTGAGCATCGTGCAGCCGACCGAGGACGGACGGGTACTGGTGGGCCGTATGTCCTCGTCCACCGCCGCGCCCGGCCGCTGGCAGTTCCCCGGCGGATCGGTGGAACCACCCGCAGGTGACGAGCCGCTCGACGAGCACGCGCTGCGCCGCCACGCGGCGGTGGAGCTGGCCGAGGAGACGGGCGTGGACCTCCCGGCCGCCGACCTCACCCGCTGCCTGGTCACCCACGGCGAGGACGGACAGATCGGCGTCCACTACCTGGCGCCGCCCCTGCCCGCGCCCCTGCTCCACGAGCGGTTCGAGGCACTCGTGGCCGCCGAGACGGTACGAGGGCGCGCCCCGGAGTTCGACCGGATCGCCCTCGTCGGCTCACCGGCCGAACTGCCGGACCTCGCCGGTCCGCACGTCGTCTACCTGGAACCCGTCGTCCGCTGGGCGGCCCGCCGAGTAGGCTCGTGACATGCGGATCTCCGTCTCCTCGGACATGGACGAGCCAGTGGCGCGCACCCTCGTCGACGAGCTGCGCGCGCGGGGCCACGAGGTGGTCGCGTACGGCGCCCTGAGCCCCGGCGCCGACCCGCAATGGGCCGTCTGCTCCGAGGCCGCGGCCCGTGAGGTCGCCGCGGGGACCGCGGACCAGGCCGTCGTGTGCTGCTGGACCGGCACCGGCGCCTCCATCGCCGCCAACAAGGTCCCCGGCGTACGGGCCGCCCTGTGCACGGACGCCTGCACCGCGGACGGCGCCCGCCGCTGGAACGACGCCAACGTCCTCGCCCTCAGCCTCCGCCTCACCTCCGCGCCGCTCCTCAAGGAGATCCTCGACGCCTGGTTCACCGCGGAGGCGAGCGAGGACGCCGAGGACCGGGAGAACGTGGCCCGGGTGGGGCGCCTGGACGCCGGCCGGGCCTAGCAGCGCGTTTCCGGTCAGACGACGAGCGGTCCGGCCGGCTTCAGCTCCTCGTGGCCGATCAGCCAACGCACCGACTCCAGTACGGCGGCCTCCGGCTCGTAGCGCGGGGCGTAGCCGAGGAGGGTCCTGGCCTTCTCGATGGTGAGGCACTGACTGCGGTGCAGATGTTCCCAGCTCGCCTCGGCGTGTTCCGGGGCCGTGATGCTGCGGAACTCCTCCCAGGTCACCGGCTCCAGCGACGCGGTCCGACCGAACCAGCCGGCCGCGATACGGGCGTACCCGCGCACGTTCAGCGCGGTGGGGGCCACGATGGTGAAGTCCTCGCCCGCCGCCGCGTCCCGGTGCTCGACCGCCCGCTCGAAGGCCTGCGCCACGTCGTCCGCGTGCACATGGTGCATCAGCTCGACACCGCTGCCGGGCACCTTCAACGACTGTCCCGCCGAGAGCGTGTACCAGACCGCGGGATCGAGGCTCCCCAGCGGACCGATCGGATGCCAGCCGGGGCCGACGATGTGCCCGGGGTGCAGGGACGTGGTCACCAGGCCCCCGGAGGCGGTCTCCTCCTTCAGCATCCGGGCGATCCGGTCCTTCTGGATGCCGTACTCCCCGACCGGCGGGGTGCCCGTGGCCTCGGAGATCGGCAGCTTGTCGGCGGGGCCGTGGCGCCACACGCTGCCGCAGTGCACCAGGTGCCCGGCCTCGCCGCGCAGCCGCTCGACCAGCGCGGTGGCCGAGTCCAGGGTGAAGCAGACGAGGTCGATCACGGCGTCAGGCTCCAGCCGGGCCACGCGGTCGCCGAAGGTCCCCTCGCGGTCCTCCTGCTCCCGGTCGGCGACCACCTGACGCACGTGGTGCCATTCGGGAGCCTCGGCGTAGGCGGTACGGCTGCCACGGCTGATGTTGATGACTTCATGGCCGGCGCGGACCAGTCGGGGGACCAGGAAGGTGCCGATGTGCCCGCTACCGCCGATGACGACGACTCGCATGTTCTTCCCATCAGTGTCAGGTCGGTCAGGTCAGTCTGATCAGGCCCCCGGCGGCACCGTCAAGCTCCACAGGCAGGTCGGCCCGGCGCGGGGCTTGGCAGGCGGTCACTGTCGCGAACACCGCAGCCCGTCGAACTCCCGGCGGGCCAGGGCCTGATACCCGCCTTCGCGAGCCGTCCCTCCGCACACGAGCCGCCGGCCGCGGCCGCGAAACCGCGGCCCTCGGTGGACATCTCGGTGGCACAGGACCGTTGTCAGTGGCGGCGACTAGCCTGCGGGCATGATCGAGACGACCGAGGGCGACCGCGCCTTTCCGCCCGCACTGGCCGAGCTGGCCGGCGTGGAGTTCGACTACGACGACGGCGAGGGCGTCGACTTCGAGCCGTACGACGCCTTCGACTCCGCCGAGGAGACCACCGACTGGCTGCGCCACTGGACCGGCAACCACGAACTGGACGGCGACGCCTACCGGGTCTTCGGACAGGACGGCACCGGTGGCCTCGCCGCCCTGTGGCGCGTGCGACCGGGGCGGCCCCTCGTCGAACAGCCCGTGGTGTTCCTGGGCTCGGAGGGCGAGCGCGGTGTGGTCGCGGCCAACCTGTCCGACTTCCTGTGGGTGCTGGCCGACGGCCTGGGGCCGATGGAGGTCGTGGAGCACGAGGAGTACGAAGCCCGCCCGAACCCGGCGCTGGCCGAACTCGCCGAGCGCCACGCGACCACCCCGCGCCGGACCACCCGCGACATCGTCACAGCCGCCCGGTCCCAGTTCCCGACGTTCTCCGAGGACATCGACGCCCTCTGCCGGTGAGCGGCCTCAAGGCCGACTCCACTCCACGGCCAGGGCCCGGCCAGGGTTGTCGACGAGGATGTGCCCCACCAGTTCCTCACCCAGCTCCACCACGAGCCGCGGACCCACCCGGCGCAGCAGATACGGCATCCCGGGGCCACCGTTGACGGACCGGGCGGCCGCGGTCGTGGTGTCACCGCCCAGGAGCAGACGATCCCCGTGGCCCGCCTCGGCCAGGGCCCGTACCGCGTCCGGCATGCGCCAGTCCGTGGCGTGGTTGGCGCGCGAGGGCCCGTCGAAGGCGAGATAGCAGCCCGATGCCGCGGCCTGGAGGTGAACGGTGAAGTCGGGGGAGCGGTTGAGGTGGCCGAGGATCACCCGCTGCGGCGGCACCCCCAACTCTCCGCACAGCAGGTCCAGTACGTCCAGCGCGCCCGTCCCCAGCTCCAGGTGGACGGCGATCGGCGCCCCCGTCGCGTGGTGGGCCTCGGCCGCGGCGGTCATCGTCCAACGGGCGTGCGCGTCGAGCGCGTGAAAGCCGCCGGCCACCTTGATCAGCCCGGCGCGGACGCCGGACGTGCCGATGCCCTCGGTGAGTTCGGCGACGAACACCTCGGCGAGACGACCGCGCAGTCCGGCGAGGGTCGCGTCCTCGTAGTGGACGGCCTGGTGCAGCCCGGTCGCGGCGACGATCCGCACCCCGGTCTCCCGGGACAGCGCGGGCAGATCGGCGGCCCGCCGCCCCAGCCCGTACGGCGTCCACTGCACCACGGTGCCACCACCCAGCTCGGCGAACGCCGCCAGCTCGGCCCGCGCCGCCGAAAGGCTCCGCAGCTCCTGCCCGGGCAGCTGGGGACTGCCGAAGAACAGATGGTCGTGGGCGTCGCACACACCGAGCTGCCCGGCGGGAACGTCACCGGCCACGGTACGCACCGTGCCCGCGCTCACCACTGCCGTCCCCGCCCCAGCCGCTCCCGGCCCGGTGCCGACACATGCAGCACCTCGAACATCTCGCCGTTCGCCTTGGGCGACTTGTGCGTCCAGAGCGAGAAGTGGACGAGCTCCCAGCGGGCCGTGTCCACGGCGGCCGCCGCGCACACCGCGCCGTCCTCCCCGGCCAGCCGCTCCGTCTCACCCACCGCGTCCGCCATCACCTCAGCCAACTCCACGCCCTCGGCCACCGGTTGGCGCCGCCGTACGGCCCACCGGGCGGGGTCGCCGACGGTGCCGCCCTCCTCGTACGACAGGCCGGTCCACTGGCGCACCGACGGCCGCCCGAAGTCGTTGCTCAACCCCTGGAAAGCGCCTCCCCACAGGAAGGCGTTCATGCCCTCCATGGTGTTCCACAGGTAGAAGGGCGCGTACTGGTTGACGGGCGAGCCGTTCACCCCGCGTTCGCGCAGCAGGTACGTCTTGAAACCGAGCCCCTCCCAGTCGTCCAGCAGATGCCCGACCCGGGCCACGCGGGCGCGGATGACGTCCATGTCGTAATCGGCGGGCAGGGTGAGCTCGTACTGCATGGCGTGCACCGGTCGGCCTCCTCAGGCGGGGTAGTCCTCGGGAGCGACATGCGCGTCCCAGTCGGCTGTCGTGCCGTCCTCCGCGGCCTCGACCACCGCGAGATGGGTCATGAAGGTGCGTGGCCCGGCCCCGTGCCAGTGCCACTCGCCCGGCTCGATCCACACCGTGTCACCCGCGCGGATCGCCTCGACGGGAGCACCCCTGCGCTGCACCAGCCCCTCGCCCTCCAGGACATGGAGCACCTGGCCGTGCGGATGGCGGTGCCACGCGGTGTGCGCGCCGGGCGCGAAGTGGACGTTGAACATCCGCAGCCGGGACGGGGCGGCGGGTGCGGCTATCTCGTCGAGCCACACCGTCCCGGTGAAGTTCTCCGCCGCCCCCTGCGCGGTCCCGGGTCGCTGTCGGGTGATCTGCATGTGTGTCGACTCCTTTACGACGAGTGGGGTGCGAGCAGCGAGAGCAGGCCCCGCACGCCGGTGTCGAACGCGGCGGGCGAGCCGGACGCGCGGGCGAGGACATAGCCGCCCTGGACCGTCGCGAGCACGGTCGCCGCGATCTCCTCGCCGTCCAGCGTGGCCGCGAACTGGCCCTGTTCCTTGCCCTCTTCGACGATCCCGGCGATGCGCTCACGGATCCAGTCGATCGTCTCGTCGACCGGCGCGCGCAGTTCGTCGCTGGCGACGACGTCCGGATCCATCGTGAGCCGGCCGATCGGGCAGCCGCGCAGCACGTCACGCTCACGCCGCAGGTACGCCTCGATGCGCTCGTACGGCGTGCCGGGCCCGCCGAGCGCTCCCTCCGCGGAGGCGCGCAGTTCCTCGGCGGTCCTTCGGATCGCGGCCAGGGCGAGGTCGGGCTTGCCCTTGAAGTGGTGGTACATACTGCCCTGTCCGGCGCCGGCGCGCTCCAGGATGGCCTTGGGGCTGGTCCCCACATAGCCGCGCTCCCACAGCAGCTCACGGGTGGACTCGATCAGTCGGTCCGAAGTGCTCATGCCGTCACTGTACATACTAGTAGTTACAGAAGTCGAGCCCCCGGGGAGCAGACGGAACGGGCCCGCGTACTCCCCGCGAGGTACACGCACTGCCGCTGGCCGTACGACGACCCGAACCCCTCCCCGGAGCCAGTCTCGAAGCGTCACCGATCGACACCTTCAGAACTCCAGGGAGACGAACCGACATGCAGACTCTCGCGAACTGGGACGGCGGACCGGGCCCGTGGATCCTCTTCTTCCCGCTGATCTGGGCGGCCGTCGTGCTCGGCGTCGTCACCGTCCTGCGCCGCACTCTCTGGCGCGGCCGCCGCGGGCCGTGGCGTGCCATGGCCGACACCGGCCCCTCCGCCGACTCGCCGATCGCCATGCTCGGCCGCCGCTTCGCCTCCGGCGAGATCGACGAGGACGAGTACTGGCGCCGACTGTCCGTCCTGGACGAGCAGTTCGGCCGCGCGGCGGGCAAGGGCGGTGCGGCATGACCGCCACGACCGCCACGACCTTTCCGACGGAGACGCTGCCGGCCGCCCGGGTGGTCGACGCCGTGAAGGTGTACGGCAGCGGCGACACCGGCGTGCGGGCCCTGGACGGGGTGAGCGTCGACTTCCCGGCCGGCCGCTTCACCGCGATCATGGGGCCCTCGGGCTCCGGCAAGTCCACCCTCATGCACTGCGCGGCCGGCCTCGACACGCTCACCGAGGGCGCCTCCTACGTCGGCGACACCGACCTCGGCTCCCTCGACGACCGCCGTCTGACCCTCCTGCGCCGGGACCGCGTCGGTTTCGTGTTCCAGGCGTTCAACCTGGTGCCGACCCTGACCGTCGAGGAGAACATCCGGCTGCCGCTGGATCTCGCGGGCGGCAAGGGCGACCCCGAGTGGATCGACGCGCTGATCGACGTCGTCGGCCTGCGCGACCGGCTCCGTCACCGGCCGGCCGAGCTCTCGGGCGGCCAGCAGCAACGCGTCGCCGTGGCCCGGGCGTTCGCCGGCAGGCCCGACGTCGTCTTCGCCGACGAGCCGACCGGAAACCTCGACTCCCGCTCCGGCGGGGAGGTCCTCGGCCTCCTTGGCAGGACCGTGCGCCGTACGGCCCGCACCGTCGTGATGGTCACCCACGACCCGGTCGCCGCCGCCCACGCCGACGAGGTCGTCTTCCTCGCCGACGGACGCCTGGTGGACCGTATGGAGAGCCCGACCGCCGACAGGGTCCTGGACCGCATGAAGGCCTTCGAGGTGTCCTCGGGGACGGCGGCGACCTCGCGGACCCGGACGGAGGATCCCGCATGAGCGCCTCCCTGCGTCTGAGCGTGTCCTCCCTGCGCGCCCACAAGCGGCGCTTCGCCGGCACCTTCCTCGCCGTGTTCCTCGGTGTCGCCTTCCTCGCCGGAACGCTCGTCATGGGCGACACTCTCCGCGCCGGCTTCGACACCATGTTCGGCAACGCGACCAGCGGCACCGACGCCGTGGTCCGCAGCGCCGAGGCCATCACCACGCCGGGGGAGAGCCAGGGGGTACGTGCGCCGGTCGCCACCGACCTGGTCAGGACCGTCGAGCAGGTCCCCGGCGTCGCGGCGGCCGTCCCCGACATCCAGGGCGCCGGCCAGCTCGTGGGCGCGAACGGCAAGCCCATCGGCGGCCAGGGTCCGCCCACCCTCGCCGGCAACTGGATCGACGACCCGAAGCTCAACCCCTACGAGCTGGCCGAGGGGCGCGCCCCGAAGCGGTCCGGTGAGGTCGTCGTCAACCGCGGCACCGCCGAAAAGGGCGACCTGAAGATCGGCGACACCACGGTCCTGCGTACGCCCGACCCCGTCGAGGTGACCATCGTCGGTCTCGCGACCTTCGGCGGCGAGGACGGCATGGCCCAGGTGACCTTCACCGGCATGACCCGGGCCGACGCCGAGAAGTACCTCACGGCCAGGCCCGGCGAGGCGTCGAGCATCCAGGTGCGCGCGGGTCCCGGTGTCAGTCAGCGGGAGCTCGTCGACCGGCTGTCCCGCGTACTGCCCCAGGGCGTCGAGGCGATCACCGGTCAGGAGTCGACCGAGGAGAACACCGACATGATCTCCAGCCAGTTCCTGTCAATCTTCACCACCCTGCTCCTGGTGTTCTCGGGCATCGCCCTCCTGGTCGCCACCTTCTCCATCCACAACACCTTCGCGATCGTCGTCGCCCAACGGACCCGTGAGAACGCCCTGTTGAGGGCACTCGGCGCCTCCCGCCGCCAGGTCACCGCGTCGACGCTGACCGAGGCGAGCGTCGTCGCTGTCACCGCCTCCGCCGTGGGCATCGCGGGCGGCATCGGGGTGGCCGCCGGTCTCCAGGCGCTGTTCCCGACGATCGGATTCCCCTTCCCCGAGGGCGACTTGGTGATCAGCGCGCTGTCGATGCTGCTGCCGCTCGCGGTCGGCGTCGTGGTGTGCCTGGGCTCCGCGCTGCTGCCCGCCGTACGCGCCGGACGCACCGCGCCGCTGGCCGCACTGCGCGAGACGGCCGTGGACCAGTCGGGCGCCTCCCGCGTCCGTGCCGTCACCGGGGCCGGCCTGGCCGCACTCGCCGTGGCCCTCACCCTCACCGGCGTGCTGGTGTCACCGTCCCTCTGGCTCGCGGCAACCGGCGCTGTCCTGGCCCTCGCAGCCTTCGTGGTCCTCGGCCCGGTCGCCTCCACGACGGCCGTACGCGTGCTCGGCGGCCCTCTCGACCGGCTCCGTGGCGTCACCGGGTCCCTCGCCCGACGCAACGCCCTGCGCAGCCCCAGGCGCACGGCCGCCACCGCGAGCGCACTGATGATCGGCGTGGCCGTGGTCTCCCTGTTCACGGTGTTCGGGGCGTCCCTGAAGGCCACCATGGACCAGACCGTGTCCCGGTCCTTCGCGGGCGACGTCGCCGTCAGCACCCCGTCGTTCGGCGCGGGCGGCAGCGGCCTGAGCCCCAGGCTCGCCGGCGCGCTTCAGGCACTGTCCGAGGTGGACACGGCCGTGGGCCTCGGGCGCGGTGTCGCCGAAGTCGACGGCAAGGGAAGGGCGTTGACCGTCACCGACCCACTCGCCCTGGAGCGCACCTTCGACCTCGGCACCGTGCGTGGCTCCCTGCGCGACCTCGGCACCGACGGCATCGCCATCACCCGGGCGGAGGCCCAGAAGCAGGGCCTCACGACCGGGGACAAGGCCCGACTCACCTTCACCGACGGCGAGAAGACGGTCTTCACGGTCCGCGCGGTCTACGGCCGGTCCGAGCTGGCGGGCGATTACGTCATCACCCGCGCCGCCTGGGCCCCGCACCGCACGCAGGACTCCGACACGCTCGTCGCGGTCTCCTTCAAGGACGGCGTGAGCACCGGCGCGGGCAAGGCGGCGGTGGAGAAGGTGGCGGCGCGGTACGGCCATCCCGAGGTGCAGACCCGCGACGAGTACGCGCAGTCCTCAGCCGGCGGCATCGACATGATGCTGACGCTGGTCTACGCGCTGCTCGCCCTCGCGGTCCTCATCGCGCTGCTGGGCATCGCCAACACACTGACCCTGGCGATCCACGAACGCACTCGCGAACTGGGCCTGCTGAGGGCCGTGGGCCAGACCCGTTCCCAGCTCCGCGCCATGGTCCGCTGGGAGTCGGTCCTGGTCGCCGCCTTCGGCACGGTCGGTGGCCTCACCCTCGGCGCCTTCCTCGGCTGGGTCCTGGTCAGGGCCTCGGACGGCACGAGCGACAGCACCTTCGCCTTCGCCGTCCCGCCCCTGCAACTCGCGGTGGTCACCCTGGTGGGCCTCACCGCAGGAGCCCTCGCAGGCCTACGCCCGGCCCGCCGCGCCGCACGTCTCGACGTACTGCGGGCAATCGCGACCGAGTGAGAGGAGTGGGGGGCGACCGCCGGTCGCTCGATCGGCCGGGCGAGAGCGGGAGGGGCGGGCCGGGTGCCGAACGCGCGGGAAGCTTCGAGGGCGGCCCGCGCGTCTCGACGTACTGCGGGTGATCGCAACCGAATGAGTCGGGCGGGACCGAACCGCAGTGGCGAGTCGGGCGGGAGCGAACCACCGGGTGACACCGGCATGAGCCCACCAACACTCACGGAGGGGCACGCCCATGTCGGGACGGCGAACGTGCGGCGGCCCGAAGGGCCGGGCACGATCGTCGTCCCGACACCGCGTGGAAGCGCCCCGCAGGCTGACGAGCGAACGCGAACAGAAGAGTCGTCACCGCCCGGTCAGCCGGCAACGGCGGACCGGGCGGGAGCGTGTTCGGGCCTGCGGGCGTCGGCCCGCACCTCGACGAACCTGAGCGCGGTCTTGTCGAGGACGGTTCGCCGCTGTGGCCGCGCGGCGGAGGGCGTCGGCAGGGTGAACCACACGAACTTCCCCGACTCGCCGTCGGGCCGTACGCCCCAGCTCTCACTGACCGCGGCGACCATCGCGAGCCCGCGCCCGCACGTGGCGAGCAGTTCGGTGTCCTTGATGTCGGCCACGACCGGCAGACGCGGGTCGTGGTCGTGCACCGAGACCATGAGTCGGTCGAGCAGCAGCTCGATCTTCACGGTGCACGTCTTGTCGGGCTGCGCATGGCGGTGGACGTTGGTCAACAGCTCCGTCACACCGAGCACGGCCCGGTCTATGAGGGGATCCAGATGCCAGTAGCGCAACTGTGCAGAAAGGATTCTGCGGACCTGGCCGATCCGCGACGGCAGAGCCTGAAGCTCCACCGTGCAATGCCTGCTTGGGTGACTGATCACGGCTGCGACTCCCCGACGTGAGGTCCGGAAGAACACGGAGTTCGGATCGAGCAGGTGCCTGCGTGAAACGGCCGCCTGCTGTCGTGCCCGGCGGGCTGGTTTGCAGCGTGATCGCCGGTTAACCCAGAGTGATGTGAGACCAGCGTGACGCAGGAGGCGCGATACCGCAACTCGCGGTGACCTACCGATTACGCCCCGCAGCCCGGCGTACGGCCTCGATGAACCGGCGTGCCGCAGGCGGCCCCGGCTCGCCCGGAGCGGGGTCGTGCTCGCCCAGGGTCAGCAGATACCGGTTGCCGTTGAGGTCCGCGAGAGCCCGGTCGTCCGCGGCGAACCAGGGCTTGGAGGCGCGCACCGCCTGAACCGGCGCGCTGTCGATCTCGCTGCCGTAGCTGGTGAGCAGTTCCAGTCGGCCGTCGTTGATCCGGACCTGACCGGCCCGGGTGAGCGAGCGCAACCTCTTCCCGATCCGTACGCCCGTAGCCCTGAACTCCGGCTCCGCCATGCCGCCCCGCCCCCTTGTGCGCGTCGGTGTGCCGACCCGTGCGACCGCGTGGGCCCAGAGCCGGGTTCTGTCGTGATCCAGTGTGCCCCCCGTTCGAGACGTCCGTCCCGCCCGGTGCAGTCTGCCCGCCACGGGCGTCGAGCACCAGTACGCATGACATCTCGCAGGGAGCGCCCGGAGCACTTGTCCGAATGCGCCCCCGCCCCCGCACGCCGTTGCGACCCCAGGGTGCCTTTGAGGCTCTCAAAGGTGTGTTTATGCAGGTGAGAAGCGTGCGGAAGGTGTCTATGATCGAGTCATCGGCTGCGCGACGCGCCGTCGGCGCGAAGTGTTAGGAGCCCCGCCGTGAGCACCCCTCAACAGACCCGGACCGGCGACACCCTCGACATCGACCACAGCGACACCGCCTACCGCGGCTGGCTGAAAGAAGCCGTCCGCAAGGTCCAGGCCGACGCCAACCGCTCGGCCGACACCCACCTCCTGCGCTTCCCGCTTCCGGAGAAGTGGGGTATCGACCTGTACCTCAAGGACGAGTCGACCCACCCGACCGGCAGCCTCAAGCACCGGCTGGCCCGCTCGCTCTTCCTCTACGGCCTGTGCAATGGCTGGATCCGGCCGGGTTGCCCGGTGATCGAGGCGTCCAGCGGCTCCACCGCCGTGTCCGAGGCGTACTTCGCCAAGCTGATCGGCGTGCCCTTCATCGCGGTCATGCCGCGCACGACGAGCGCCGAGAAGATCCGCCTCATCGAGTTCCACGGCGGCCGGTGCCACTTCGTGGACGACCCGCGCACCATGTACGAGGAGTCCGCCCGCCTCGCGGGGGAGACGGGCGGCCACTACATGGACCAGTTCACCTACGCGGAACGGGCCACGGACTGGCGCGGCAACAACAACATCGCCGAATCCATCTTCCGGCAACTGGAGTTGGAGCGTTTCCCGGAGCCCGCGTGGATCGTCGCCACGGCAGGCACCGGCGGCACCTCGGCGACCATCGCGCGGTACGTCCACTACATGCAGCACGACACCCGCATCTGTGTGGCCGACCCGGAGAACTCCTGTTTCTTCGAGGGCTGGAGCACCGGCGATCCGGACGTCACGTGCGACTGTGGCTCGCGCATCGAGGGCATCGGCCGGCCGCGCATGGAGCCGAGCTTCGTGCCCGGGGCGATCGACCGCATGATGAAGGTCCCGGACGCGGCCAGTGTGGCCGCCGTGCGCGCCCTGGAACGGGCCATCGGCCGCCGGGCGGGCGGCTCGACCGGCACCGGACTGTGGAGCGCCCTGAAGATCATCGCCGAGATGGTGGCCGAGGGGCGCCGGGGGAGCGTCGTCACCCTTCTCTGCGACCCGGGCGACCGCTACCTGGACAAGTACTACTCGGACGCCTGGCTGGCCGAGCAGGGCCTGGACATCGAGCCGTACACGGCGGCGATCGCCTCCCTGCTGGACACGGGGGTCTGGCCCGGTCAGGCCGCTCTCAGCAGCCTCTAGCCGACGGTCTGCCTCTGGTCGAGGGGTGGCCTCTGCGCGAAGCTGCATGGTGAATCCGGCCGTCTGACGCGCATCCTCGCGCCCGCGGAGCGGACGTGCAGAAGGACCGGTGACCAGTCAGACGCCCCTTCCAAAGGGCTCCGGCTAGGAACTCTGCGCCGCGAGCCGCCGGTCCAGCCTGCGGACCGCGTCCCGGAAAGCCCGCCCCAGTCCGGGCCGCCCGAGCCTGGCGACCGCACGGAACGCCGCCGTGCCGTCCACGGCGAACGTCCAGCGCACGTGGGTGCCCGGCCCGGCGGGAGTGAGCCGCCACTCCTCGGCGATGGCACGGGCGCCGGGCGCGTTGGCCACGTCCACCCGGTAGGCGTACACCTCGGGGGCCTCGGCCGTGAGGATCGTTTCCTGGAAGCGTCCGCCGCCCCTGAGGTGGATCTCCCGGGTCGAGCCGTCCCCGGTCGAGCGGGCCAGCGTCACCGCGGAGAACCATTCCTCCCAGCCCGGTACGTCCTCCGCGAGCGCCCGGTGGACCGCCTTGGGCGGAGCCGACATCTCCTGCACGAACACCATCCGTACGGGCGCGGCCGCTATGAAGTCGAGCCCCACCTCGCGCAGTTGGTGAGCCATGGACACACTCCCCTGAAGTCCGACGGGAAGGGCCACCCTAGTTGACGCTCAGTCAGATGTCTGTACCGTCAACGGACTCGCCCGCCACGACCAGCCGCCGCAGATGCTCCGAGACCTCCGCGCGCGCCGACGCCGGCAGCCCGGCGTCCGTCACCAGCGTGTCGACCTGTTCCAGCGCGGCGAACGAACTCAGGCCCACGGTGCCCCACTTGGTGTGGTCGGCGACCACCACGACCCGCCGCGCCGACTGCACGAGACGCCGGTTGGTCTCGGCCTCCGCGAGGTTCGGCGTGGACAGGCCGGCCTCGACCGATATGCCGTGCACACCGAGGAAGAGCACGTCGAAGTGGAGCGCCCCGATCGCCTGGTCGGCCACCGGCCCCACCAGCGAGTCGGAGGGGGTGCGCACACCGCCGGTCAGCACGACCGTCGCCGCACCCTGACGGGGGCCCGTGGTGCGCTGCGCCGCGTGGAACACGTCGGCCACCCGGACCGAGTTGGTCACCACGGTCAGGTCCGGCACGTCGAGCAGATGGTGGGCCAGCGCGTATGTGGTCGTACCGCCCGACAGCGCGATCGCCGTACCCGGGGCGACCAGCTCCGCCGCGGACCGCGCGATGTCCTCCTTGGCGGTCAGCTCCAGACCCGACTTCGCCTCGAAACCGGGCTCGTGGGTGCTCGCCTCGACCACCGGGACCGCGCCGCCGTGCACCTTCTCCAGCACACCCTGGCGGGCCAGCGCGTCGAGATCACGCCGTACGGTCATGTCCGACACGCCGAGCTTGCGGGTCAGCTCGTTGACGCGCACCCCGCCTCGGCGCCGGACCTCGTCCAGGATCAGGGCGCGCCGCTGCTCCGCGAGGAGGTTCTGATTCTCACTCACGTACGCTCCGGTCCTTTCGCCTGGGGCCGTCCGACTCGCCTGCGCACCCTCTCCCACGAGGACATTTTGCCCGTCCCTGGTGCGCGGGACGTCCCATACTCGCACGGGCCCCCACCAGGAGCGCCACCGACCGCCCCTACGCGCTCACGTCACCTGGGTGCCAGGGGGCTCCGGCCGTCACCCGGATCGGGGAGATTCCGTGACGAGCGGTGCGCACAAGGCGCTGAGCGGAGATCCTTGTGCCAGCACGGACAGATGCCGACGGCGCGTCACGGGGGAAGTGCGAAGCAGTGGAACCTGTCACCACCATGGGCGCGGACGGCTCGGCCGCCCGGCCCGAGGAATCCGGAACCGCCCTGGAACTCCTGGTCCACGGAGTGGGCGGCACCACGCCGGAGAAGATGCTCGACGATCCGCGCACGGTGCGGATCACCGGCGACGAGGTCGCGGCCGTCTTCCGGCGCGCCGACGACGTCGACGCCGAGAAGCGACCACGCGACGGCCGTACCGGCCCGGTGCCCGAGGCGTACGTCTGGTGCAATCTCACCTCCGGCAACGGCACCCGCGCCCTGTGGCTGCTGTTGCTGCCGTTCATGGTGGTCAACCTCGCGCACTGGATGCGCCCCACCGCACGCGACCGTACACGGACCGTGCGCTTCTACGGCCTCCTGGTACGGCTCGCGAGCCTGACCCTGACCGTTCTGCTGGTCGCCGCCGCGTGCGAGGTCGCCCTGGATCTCGCGGCCTGGCAGTGCGCCGGCACACGCGCGTGCGCCGAGTCGCACTCCTGGCTGGGCTTCCTGTCGCCGGACCTGTCGGACGGCGGCTGGTGGAGCAGGCCGGGCCGCCGCCTCGCGCTGGCGGCCGTGGTCCCGGCCGCGCTGACCGGCCTGCTCTGGTACCTGTCCCACCGCACCTGGAGCGCTTACGAGTCCCAACAGCCCATGGCCCGCCACAGCGAGCCGGAGGAGGACAACGACCGCACCGCACTCGGCCGGCCCGGCTTCTGGTACGGCCGCCGCCTGGTCGCCCGCTTACGGGCCGCCCACACCGCGGCGGGTCTGCTGACGATCGCAGCGGCGGTCAGCTCCACGGCGGCCCGCTTCGACCGCGAACCGGGCGGCCCCGCCCTCCTCGACCCCCTCGGCCGCCTCCTGGAGGCCGGTCTCGTCGCTGCCGGGGTCGCCGTGGTCTGGGTGGTGTGCCGCCGCGGCCGCAGTGAGAAGTACCTGGACCGGCAGCTCGACGAGCATCTCGTACGACGCCTGCCGCTCGCCGCGCTCGTCCTGCTCGCCCTCGCCGCGGTGTACGCCGGCTGGGAACGGCCCGAGTGGCAGTCGCACGGCCGGCTGTCGGGGGACGCCACCTTCGGCGGGATCGCCTTCGTGCAGGGCCTGCTGGTCGTCGCCCTGGCCGTGGTCGCCCACCTGCTGTACCGCACGCATCCCGACCCGCGCGCCGCGATGCGTGGCCTGGCCGGCCCCGCCGTGGCGACGCTGGCCTGCGCCCTGGGCGGCGTGATGTCCGGCGGCGTCTCGCAGCGCGTCGCGGACTGGCTGGACGGCACCGGCGCCACCATCCTCGGCCCGCCGGTCCTGCTGACCTGGCAGGCGTCCGTGATCCCGCTGGTCCTCCTCGTGCTGCTGGCGCACTGCGCCTGGCTCGGCCGGCGCACCTGGCGCTCCGGCCGGGCCCAACGGGGCGCCGTCGAGAGCGAGTACCCCGCGGAGCCCAAGGACGCGGCACGCACCCGCCGCATCGCCCGCACCCGCGCCATGGCGGCCCTCACGGACCGGGGACCCCGCCTGCTCGGAGTGACGTCGGCCAGCACCCTGACCCTCGGCGCCGGAGCTCTCGTCGGCGCCCTGACCTCCCACAAGACACCGGCAAGGGCCACCGAGGGGGCGTACGCCTTCGTCCAGGGGGCCGCCGACACCGCGCAGGCACTCGGCTCCTGGCTGATCGGCCTTGGCTTCATCCTGTTCGTGACCTGGGGCCGCCGCGCCTACAAGGACCCCTCCGCGCGCCGGACCATCGGCATCCTCTGGGACGTGGGCACCTTCTGGCCGCGCGCCGCCCACCCCTTCGCCCCGCCCTGCTACGCCGAGCGCGCGGTACCGGATCTGACCTGGCGGATCGCGACCTGGATCCGTGCCACGCGCGGCCGACTGGTCATCTCCGGACACTCCCAGGGCAGCGTGCTGGCGGCCGCGGCGGCCTGGCAGCTGGAACCGTCGGTCCGGGGGCGGGTCGCCCTGCTCACCTACGGCTCCCCGCTGGAGCGCCTCTACGGCCGCTGGTTCCCGGCCCACTTCGGCCCGGCCGCGCTCACCGCCCTGCACCACGACGTGGACTGCTGGCGCAATCTCTACCGGCTCACCGACCCCATCGGCGGCCCGGTCCGGCTGCCCGGCGACTGCGGTCCCGAGGTGGACCGGGAGCCCCTGAAGGACCCGCTCGCCTACGGCCGCACCGATCTGCACCCGCTGCCCTCGGCGATCCTCGGTCACTCCGACTACCAGGCCGACCCGGTCTTCGCCGAGGAGCGGGCGAGACTGCTGGGCCGGCTCCAGCCGGACGTACCGGGCCCGCGCTCTCAGGACGACTCGGGCAGATCCTCGGCGTAGAGCAGGGTCAGGTCGTCCTTGGTCGGGTCGTCCACGTGGGCGACCCGGCTCGCGTGCCGCTCCACCATCGCCTCGAAGGTCTGACGCGCGGTACGGCCGTTGCCGAAGGCGGGACCCTTGGGCAGCACGGTGAAGTACTTCCGCAGGGCCTCCGCGGCGCCCGGCGCCAGCCGGTACTCGTGCTCCTCGGCCTGCTGCTCCACGATGCTGAGGAGTTCCTCGGGGTTGTAGTCGCTGAAGGTGATGGTCCTTGAGAAACGGGAGGCCACACCCGGGTTGACCGACAGGAACCGCTCCATCTCGGCGGTGTAGCCCGCGACGATCACCACGACCGCGTCCCGGTGGTCCTCCATCAGCTTCACCAGCGTGTCGATGGCCTCCTTGCCGAAGTCCCGGCCCGAGTCCTCCGGCGACAGCGCGTAGGCCTCGTCGATGAACAGCACTCCACCGCGCGCCCTGTCGAAGGCCTCCTGGGTGCGGATCGCGGTGGAACCGATGTGCTCGCCGACCAGGTCGACACGGGACACCTCGACGAGATGACCCTTCTCCAGCACGCCGAGGGAGGCGAGGATCTCGCCGTAGAGCCGGGCGACCGTCGTCTTGCCGGTGCCGGGGGAGCCGGTGAAGACCAGGTGGCGCTTGACGGACGCCGCCTTGAGGCCCGCCTGCTGGCGTCGCCGGCCCACCTCGATCATGTCGGTGAGCGCCCGCACCTCGCGCTTGACGCTGTCCAGGCCCACCAGGGCGTCGAGTTCACCGAGGACGGCCTTCGAGGTACGCGAGGGCTTCTCCGGCTCGGCGGGGGCGATCAGCGGGTCCTGCTCGGTGACGCGCTGCCCGGGGATCGTCCCCAGCAGACCGGGGGAGTGGGACTCCGTCTGCACGACCGTCTCCCGGGCCGCGGGCGGGGTCGGGCCTCCGCTCTCGTCGCTGGTGCAGTCCTCGACGACGGGGCCCGCTCCGGCGGTGTCCGGGGCGTCCGCGAACTCGTAGCCCCCGCGCGCGCAGCGCTCCGTGCGGCACTTCCTGAGCGTCGAACGGGAGCCGTCTATGACGTGGAAGCCGTACCCGCCGCTGCCCGTCACCCGGCAGTTCAGGAAGCTGCCGCGGCCGCCCGCGGACACGTAGAAGCCCGCCTCGGCGGGGGAGTCGACCGTGCAGCGCTCGATCGTCGGGTCGGCGCCCTTGGTGACGATCACGCCGGTCTGGGTGCCGTCCACGGTGCAGCCGTTGAGGGTGCCGCCGCTGCCGTGGTCACGGAACCAGGCGCCGGTCGCCGCGTCCCGGATCCGGCAGTCGTCGAGCTGCGCGGTGGCACCGTCGCTCACCGACACGGCGGTGTTGCGGACCTGGGAGATGTCGGTGTCGACGACGTCCGCGCGCGAGCCGCGGTCCAGGACGAACAGCGCGTCCGGCACGTCGTGCACCCGGCACGAGTCCAGTACGGCGGTGGCGCCGTCGCTGACCCACACGGCCGGATAGTCGCCCGTGCTGTCGAAGATCTCGCACTGGTTGGCGTCCACGCGCGTGCCCGGGTCCCACACCGACAGGCCGTTGCGGCCGAACTGACGGACCGTCGTGCGGGTCAGGGTGAGCACCGAGCGGGAGCGCAGGTCGACCGCGTTCTCCGGGATGTCGTGGATACGGCAGTCGGCCAGGGTCAGGACCGCGTCGGTGTCGAGCGTGACGCCGTCGCCGGTGGTGCGGTGCACATCGCAGTCGGTGAGGTGCGCGGTGGCCCGGCCGGTGATCTGGACCCCGCTGCCGCGGACCTCGTAGACCTCACAACCCACGGCCTCCAGCGCGGAGTTCTCGCCGGTCACCGCCAGGCCCGCGCCCGAGGTGTGGTGGATCCGGCAGCGCTCCAGACGGGGGTGGGCGCCCCCGCGCACCGCGACGCCGGACTGGCCGGCCGCCACGATCTCGCACTCCTCGAACACCCCGCCCGCGCCGTCCAGTACGGCGATGCCGATACCGGCCGGGTTGTCGACGGTGCAGCGGCGCACGGTCGGGCGGGCGCCACCGCGCACCTCTATGCCGGCCGCGGACCGCGTGACGATCCGGATGTCGGCGAGCTCCGGGGTGCCCTCCTCGACGAGCAGGGCGGGCGCGGCCGCGTCCTGACCTTCCACATGCAGGTCCAGCACCACGGCGGAGGCGCGGACAGTCAACGGCACCCCGTCCAGGGGCGCGATCCGCACGGAACCGGGCGACCCCTCGGGGCCGCGCAGGGTCACCGCCCGCTGCACGACGAGGTTCTCCCGGTAGGTGCCGGGCGCGACCGTGAGGACGTCCCCGTCCGCCGCGGCCTCCAGGGCGGCGGCGAGCGACGCGTACTCACCCGTGCGGCGCCGCCACCGCGATGTACCGGTGTGCGTCACCTGGACCGTGCCCTGTGCCATGGCGTTGCTGTGCCCCCACCTCGTAGTACGCGGGTTTGTGCTGCCGAGGAACCTCGGCCGGTCCACCGTAGCGTGCGCGCGGGCGGTGGGTTGACCAGAGCAGCAAGGCCGTCAGCTGCCGGTGCCGGTCCGGCCCCAGTCCGGGCCCGCGCGGTCCCAGGCCTGGTCCCAACGGGCGTACCGGCGACGGACCATGCGCCAGACGGCGAGCCGCCTGCCGCCCTCTGTCAGACCCGCGATCAGCAGGGCCGCCCCGGTGCCGGCGAGAACGGCATGAGTGGTGGCGGTGGCGGAGTCCAGCGGCCGGGCGGCGATTCGCCCGTGGAGGTCCGTCCACAGGCCGAAGTGGTCGCCGCGGTGCGGGGTCTGGAGACCGGCCATGACCGTGCCGTGGTGCGTGGTGCCGTCCGGCGCGGTCCAGTCGGCCACCACCCGGGTGCGCGGATTCCGCCCCGCGGTGGCCTCGGGGTCGGCGTCCAACGGCGAGCGCTCCAGTGTGCGGATCACGGTCGCCGTCACCAGCCGCCGGGAATCCTGCTGTTCACGGACCGACCGCTGGAGCGCGTCCTGGGCCGCATGCCCGGTGACGGAGCCGGTCACCGGCCCGAGCACCAGGATCAGCAGCAGGGCCAGGAGGGCGACCCAGGCCTCGGCCAGGTCGGTCCCACGGCGCAGCGGGTTGCGCCGCCAACGCCAGAGTCCACTGATCGCTCGCACCGTCCGCACCCCCTTCCCGCTCCGTGATAACCCCGGACGGAGTCGTTCACGCGCGGGACCGGCCGAAGAGAGAGCGAAATCACCTGCGGCCGGGTCCTCTCATGAACTCCTCATGAAAGCCCCAACGTGCGGGCCCCCGGGCGGTGTTCCCGTCGGCGGGAGACGGGTGGATCTTTGGCGGAACTCTGTCCCCCGGCCGCCGCGTCGCGCCCCCCGCTCGCTCCTATTCGAGGATCGTGACCGGGTCGCCGACCCGGATCGTGCCGCGGGAGCGGGGCACCAGATTCTGTCCGAAGACGAGCTTGCCGCCGAAGCGGCGGTGCCGGCCCAGGCTGTGCAGGGGCTCCTTGCCGCGGACGGCATGGTCCTGGTCGGTGGTGGTCACCACGCACCGTCCGCACATCTTGGCCACTCGGAAGGTGACGTCCCCGATGGCGAGGAGCGACCAGTCGTCCTCGGCCCAGGCGTCGGTGCCGCCCACGACCACGTTCGGCCGGAAGCGGTTCATGGGCAGGGGGCCCTCGGCCGCGTGCCGGCCTTCGGAGATCAGGGAGTTGAGGGCGTCGAGGGAGGCCGCGGAAGTGAGCAGCAGCGGATATCCGTCCGCGAAGGTGACGGTCTCGCCCGGCAGCGCGTACTCGGGTTCGACCGGACGGCGTTCGGCGGGGTCGTCCATGTGGACGAGGCGGGTCTGCGCGCCGAGGTATGCGCTGCACCACGCGTGCGCGGCCGCGTCGGCGGCGGGCACCCCTTCGACCTTGTCCCCGAAGATGTCCAGCGTGACGGTCTCACCCGGCTCGGGGACCGGCACCGCCAGCGGCTCCACGCCGGGCGCCGACAGCACGACACCGCCGCCGGGCAGCAGCTCGGCGGCGGCCTGCGCGAGGCGCGGGTGTTGTCGCTGGGTGACGACCTTTCCCCCGTCGTCGACCAGCGCCCAGCGCCGGTCTCCGGCCAGCCCCCAGGGCTCCACCTCGGCCTCCTGGAGTGCCAGACTCCTGAACGCCTTGACCGGATGGATGTGGATCGACAACAGCTGTGCATTCCCCATGGGGCCATCGTGCCAGGTGGCACCGACAGCCCGGGAGGGGATCAGTACCCGCGGTACTGCTGGTTGTTGTACGGGTCCTGGTAGGGAGCCGCCGGAGCGGGCCGGGGAGCCGCGGGGCGCATCGCCTCGTAGCCCGTGCCCATGCCCGGGCCGGCCGGACGCGGCTGCTGCTGCGGTCCGGGGTAACCGCGGGGCGCGGCGGCCTGCTGCGGGATGTACGCCGCGGGCGCCTGCTGCAGCGGAGAGGGCTGCTGCGCCTGCGGATAGCCGTAGGAGGAGTAGGAGGGACCCGCGGGAAGAGCGGGCAGCGCGGACGGCAGCGCGGGCAGGTGGCTCGCCGGGACGTCGTACGCGGCCGGCACCCGGATCGGGGCGATCTGCGGGGTGCCCCGCTCGGCCACGAGTGAGTCGTAGATCGGAGTGTCCGGGAAGGAGGCGGAGTAGTAGCCGCCGCCATAAGTGGAGCGGGGGGAGGTCATGGCACATAAGTTAAGCCCACGATGTGCTGGTTGGGGAGACCGATAAGAGGGTTCTTTTCCGTGTCGGCAGTGACGCGGGACCCCCAATGCGAGCGAACTCGGCAAAAAAGGACGCCAATCCAGGTCCCATCCTTGTAAAGGCCGAGTTCCGAGCGGGTTACCGCCGGTTGGCCGACGATCTTCCGGTGCGCGGGATGGGAGTTCGCCGACCCGGGGGAATAGGTTGTGCGGGGAGAACTCCAGGGACCGCCGGGGCGCGTCCTGGCCTGCCGACAGCTGATGGGGGCGGACATGTCAATGCCGAAAGGGTCGAACGCGCCGGTGCCCACGACGGCGCTGCGCGTCGAATTGGGCTGGCGCTCCGGGCCGGGGGTCCCCGACGCGGATGCCTCGGCCCTGCTGCTCGTCGGCGGAAAGGTTCGTTCGGACGCCGACTTCGTCTTCTACAACCAGCCGCAGCACTCCTCCGGAGCCGTCCGCCACGAGGGCAAACGGACCGACGGCGGCCGGGTGACCGACACGCTGCTCGTCGATCTCGCGCGCGTGGAACCGTCGGTGGAGACCGTCGTCCTCGCCGCTTCCGCGGACGGCGGGACCTTCGCCGGCATTCCGGATCTTTACATCGAGGTGCGGGATGCGGCGCGGGGAACCGTGGCGGCGCGGTTCGACAGCACGGGCGCGACCGTAGAAACCGCTTTCGTGCTCGGGGAGTTCTATCGCCGTCAGGGCGCTTGGAAATTCCGTGCCGTCGGCCAGGGCTACGACAGCGGACTGGAAGGTCTGGCAACGGACTTCGGGATCACCGTGGACGAGCCCCAGCAGGCGGCACCGGTGGCACCACCACCCACCCCTTCCTCGCAACCGGTCCGCCTTTCCAAAGTCACGCTGACCAAGGCGGCTCCCTCCGTCTCCCTCGCCAAACAGGGCGGCACCTCGGGCACGATGCGCGTGAACCTCAACTGGCAGGTGCGTAAACAGTTTTCGGGCTGGGGCAGCAAGCGCGGCCGCGCGGTGGCCATGCACGCCGACCTCGACCTCGACCTGTGCGCCCTGTACGAGCTCGCCGACGGCCGCAAGGGGGTCGTCCAGGCGCTGGGCAACACCTATGGAGCCCTGCACCAGCCGCCGTACATCCACCTCGACGGCGACGATCGCACCGGTGCCGTGGCGAGCGGCGAGAACCTCACCGTGAACCTCGACCACAAACGGGACTTCCGGCGCATCCTCGTCTTCGTGACCATCTACGAGGGCGCGCGCTCCTTCGCCGACCTGCACGCCACGGTCACCCTCCAGCCGCAGCACGGCGCCCCGATCGACTTCTCCCTCGACGAGTGCACGGTGCCCTCGACGGTATGCGCGCTGGCCCTGATCACCAACACCGGCGACGACCTGGTCGTGCAGCGCGAGGCCCGCTATCTGGTGCCCGATCGCGGGGTGAGCCCGCAGCGGACGGTGGACCAGGTCTACGGCTGGGGCATGAACTGGACACCGGGCCGCAAGTGAGGCCTCACCGCAAGTGAGTCCTCACCTCTCCTCGCCGACGACGGCGTCCGGGCGCGCGTAGGTGCGGCCCTTCCAGGCCGCGCCGCGCCCCCGGTAGTGCTGCACCGCCGAGTCGACCGTCATCAGGAGATAGAGGAACGCGGTGAACGGCAGCAGGGGAGCGAGCCACAGCGGCTGCCGGTAGTAGCGGAGCATCGGGACGTACGTCCCCGTCATGACGAGCCACGCGAGAGCACCGGGCACCACGGTCGCCGCGCTTCCCGTCGCCAGGCCCGTGACGACGGCGACCGGCGGCACCAGGTAGACCAGCGCGAGCCCGAGGACCGTTCCGAACAGCACAAGAGGGTTGTGGCGCAACTGGGCGTACGCGCTGCGCGACACCATCCGCCACAGGTCGTGCAGCCGGGGATAGGGGCGCACACTGTCCACCCGCTCGGCGAGACCCAGCCAGATGTGGCCGCCCCCGCCCTTCACGGCCCGCGCGAGGGCCACGTCGTCGATGACCGCGTGCCGGATGGCGTCCGGGATCCGCGCGCGCTCGGCGGCCTCGGCGCGCAGCAGGACACAGCCGCCCGCCGCGGCCGCCGTCCGCCCACCTCGCTTGCCGATCCGCCGGAACGGATACAGCTGCGCGAAGAAGTAGACGAACGCCGGCACCACGAGCCGCTCCCACAGGCTCTCCACCCGCAGCCGGGCCATCTGCGAGACGACGTCGAAGCCCCCGGCGTGCGCGGCGGCGACCAGCCGCCGCAGACTGTCCGGCTCGTGGGCGATGTCGGCGTCCGTCAGCAGCAGGTATTCGGGGTCACGCGCGCGTGCCAGGCCGATGCCGTGGCGTACGGCCCACAGCTTGCCGGTCCATCCCGGCGGCGGCTCACCCGGTGAGGACACGGTCAGCGGCAGGCCGCCCTGCCGGCGCGCCAGTTCCCGTGCCAGCTCTCCGGTGCCGTCCGTGCTGCCGTCGTCGACGAGGAAGACCTCCGCCCGCCCCGGATAGTCCTGGGCCAGGAGGGAGGGAAGACTCGCGGGCAGCACCTCGGCCTCGTCGCGAGCCGGCACCACCACGGCCACGGACGGCCAGGCCGCCGGCTCCCGCTCCGGCGGGAGTCTCACATCCGTGCGCCAGAAGAACCCCTGGCACAGCAGCAGCCACAGCCAGGCGGCGAGGGATACGGCGGCGGTCCACGCGATGGCGCTCACGCGCGCAGTCTGCCCCACGCGACCGGCCCCCAAGGGCTCATCGTCTATCGTGGCCGGGTGAAGATCGCGCTCTTGGACTCCGGAATCGGTCTGCTGGCGGCCACCGCCGCGGTACGGCGACTGCGCCCCGACGCCGATCTCGTGCTCTCCCTCGACCCGGACGGCATGCCGTGGGGTCCCCGGACCCCGGACGACATCATCGGGCGCGCGCTCACCCTCGCCGAGGCCGCCGCCGCTCATGGCCCCGAGGCCCTGATCATCGGCTGCAACACCGCCACCGTGCACGCCCTGACCGCCCTGCGCGCCCGTCTGGAGCCGGATCTGCCGGTCATCGGCACCGTCCCCGCGATCAAGCCCGCGGCGTCCGCCGGCGGCCCCTTCGCTATCTGGGCGACCCCCGCCACCACCGGCAGCCCGTACCAGCGCGGTCTGCTCGCGGAGTTCGCCGACGGGGTGCCGGCCACCGAGGTGCCCTGCCACGGCCTCGCCGAGGCGGTGGAGCACGCCGACGAGGCCGCCATCGACGCCGCCGTCGCCGCGGCCGCCGCCCTGACCCCCGAGGACGTGACGACCGTCGTCCTGGGCTGCACCCACTACGAACTGGTCGCCGAGCGCATCCGCGCCGCCGTACAGCGCCCCGGCCGTCCGCCGCTCGTCCTGCACGGCTCCGCCGGAGCGGTCGCTGCCCAGGCGCTGCGCCGGATCGGCGAGCAGCCCGCGCCCGAGGCCGCGGCCACCGGCACCCTCACCGTGCTGCTGAGCGGACGCGAGGGCGCCGCCCTGCCCGCCCCCGCCCTGGCCTACGCGGAGGGCCGGCTCCTGCGAACGGCCACTCCCGCCCGCTGACCGCCGCGGACGGCCGGAAACCCCTGCCCGGAGCGGTTACTCTGCGCGACGAGGTAGCCGCACGGCGAAACCTGAGTAACCTCATAAGCATGAGGGACCACCTCCACGGCGAGAGCTCCTCGCACCACACCGACGTCTGGACCGGCCGCGCCTCCAACCGGATGCAGTGGCTGTTGGCGCTCGGTGGTGCCGCGATCTTGGCGCTCGGCGTCGAGCTCGCGGTCGACTCGGCGTGGACCTCCGGCGTGGCTCCGCTCGTCATGTCCGTGGTCGGCTGCATCGCGGCCGGACTGCTGGTCCTCTTCCTCACGCTCGCCTTCGTGCATGTCGCCCTGAAGGTCGACATGGACTCCCTGGAGGTGCGCTGCGGCCACATCGGTGTGCCGCGCCGCCGTATCCCGCTGGACCATGTCGCCGGAGCCGAGTTCGTCCCGCACGTCAATCCGCGCCAGTGGGGCGGCTGGGGCTATCGCTGGCGCCCCGAGAAGGGCACCGCCGTCGTCGTACGCCGTGGTGAAGGCGTCGTTCTCCAACTGTGGGACGGCCACACGTTCACGGTCACCGTGGACGACGCGGAGTCCGCCGTACGCATCATCCGCGACCGGCTGCGGCCGAGGGCTTCGGGTCCGCGAAGCTGAGACCGGGCCGACCGGTCACTTCCGGGCCGGTTCGTCGGTGAGCGGGTGGGCTGTCGCGAGGCCCGCCAGAAGCCCGACGCCCACCGACACCATGGTGAAGCTCAGCGCGTTGCCGAGCGCGGCAATCGCCGCCAGCACCGTCAGGGCGGCGCCCGCGGTCAGGACGACCGGCGTGGGGCGAGGAGAGCGCCACAGCGCGTACAGCAGCCAGCAGAAGGCCGCGGCCAGCAGCAGCACACCGATCATCCCCTGCTCGGCGGCCATCTGAAGCGGTGCCGAGTGCGGTTTCCCGTCCGGCACCAGGGACTGGGCCGCCGTCGTACTGAGCTCCCCGAAGCGGCCCGGACCCACACCGAGGACGGTGTCCTCGCGGGCCAGGTGGAGGGCGTCGTGCCACAGCTCGATCCGGTGCGGGGTGAGCCGGCCGCGCAGTGACTCGGTGAGCCCGTCCGGCACCGCGTTCCCGGCCACCGCCCAGGTCAGGCCGGTCGCCGCGGTCGCGGCGAGGGCGAGACCGGCGATGCCCGGGCCGCGGTGGCGCGTCCGGCCCGCGGCGAGCGAGCACAGCAGCACCGCGGCGCAGGTGACCAGCCCGGACACCGAATCGAGGGCGGCCGCCGCCACCACGATGGCGAGCGCCAGCAGCCGCAGCAGGACGCGGAGGGTGGGGGCGGCGGTGGTCCAGGCGGCGCAGCACGCGGCACCGGTGGCGAGCGTCAGCAGGGCGGCCGTGGCCCCCGCGTGACCCAGGGGACCGACGATCTCCGGTCCTGGCGTGAGATGGGGGAGCCCGGCTGCCAGGCCCACTCCGGTCAGCGCGGCGGCGCAAGGAGCGGCGACCGGCAGCAGCGCCCCCGAGATCCGGCCGGCGGCGTATCCCGCGGCGACGGCCAGCAGGGCTAGCAGCACGCCCTCCGGACGACCGTCGTGCGCGGCCGCGGTGATCAGCGACCAGGCGGCACAGGCACCGAGCACCAGTACGCCCACCACGTCAGAAACGTTTCGTCTGTCGCCGTCCTCCTCGGAACCGGCCACAGACGTCATCCCCGTGGAACCCACCCCGCCGCCCCCAAAAACCCCGGTCCCCCGACCTGTGGCCCCCGCCGCCCGCATGCCGGCGGCCCGTACGGGGACTCCGGCACACCGTAACGGCTGATGGATGATTTGTGGACGAGTTGTGCGGGATCTTCCCGGCACGGATGCGTGGGCGGCGTCACGGTCACCGGGCGGACCGCGCTGTGGACGCCGAGGTCAACCGCCGTACACTCCCGGAGTGACCGTCACCGCAACTTCCGTGGACGAGTCGGACCGGCTGGAATCGCAGTCCGCGCCCGCCTCCCGCTGGGCCGTCCGGCTCCGCCGTCTCGTCCCGGCCGCCGCCGCGGCGCTCTCCGGAGTGCTGCTCTACGTCAGTTTCCCGCCTCGCACCCTGTGGTGGCTGGCCCTGCCCGCCTTCGCCGTCTTCGGCTGGGTGCTGCGTGGCCGTGGCTGGAAGGCGGCTTTCGGCCTCGGCTATCTCTTCGGCCTGGGCTTTCTGCTGCCGCTGCTGGTGTGGACCGGCGTCGAGGTCGGCCCCGGACCCTGGCTCGCCCTGGTGGCGATCGAGGCGATCTTCGTCGCGCTGGTGGGCGTGGGCATCGCCGCCGTCTCCAAGCTGCCCGGGGCGCCGGTGTGGGCGGCCGCGCTGTGGATCGCCGGAGAAGCGGCACGCGCGCGTGCGCCGTTCCACGGCTTCCCCTGGGGCAAGATCGCGTTCGGGCAGGCCGACGGCGTCTTCCTGCCGCTCGCCGCGGTGGGAGGCACGCCCGTCCTGGGCTTCGGCGTCGTCCTGTGCGGCTTCGGCCTCTACGACGTCGTGCGGCTGGTCGTCGAGCGGCGGGGGACCGGTGCCGTACGGCGGCCCGCCGCGGCCGTAGCCCTGCTGAGTGTGGCCGTACCGGTGGTGGGGGCGTTCGCGGCCCGGACGCTGGTGAGCGACAAGGCCGAGGACGGCACCGTGACGGTCGCCGCCATCCAGGGCAACGTGCCGCGCGCGGGCCTGGACTTCAACACCCAGCGGCGGGCCGTGCTCGACTACCACGCGCGCGAGACCGAGCGGCTGGCCGCCGAGGTGAAGGCCGGCAAGGTCGACAGGCCCGACATCGTGCTGTGGCCGGAGAACTCCTCCGACGTCGACCCCTTCGCCGACGCGACCGCGGCCGTCGTCATCGAACAGGCGGCCAAGGCCATCGACGCACCGATCTCCGTCGGCGGGGTCGTCGAGCGGGACGGCAAGCTCTACAACGAGCAGATCCTGTGGGACCCGGTCAAGGGCCCCACCGACACCTATGACAAGCGGCAGATCCAGCCGTTCGGCGAGTACCTTCCGCTGCGGGGGCTCGTCGGAGCGATCAACAAGAACTGGACCTCCATGGTCCGCCAGGACTTCAGCCGGGGCAGCAAGCCGGGCGTCTTCCAGATGGCCAACGCCAAGGTCGGCCTGGTCACCTGCTACGAGGCGGCGTTCGACTGGGCCGTGCGTTCCGAGGTGACCGACGGTGCGCAGCTGATCTCCGTGCCGAGCAACAACGCGACCTTCGACCGCAGCGAGATGACCTATCAGCAGCTCGCGATGTCCCGGGTACGGGCCGTGGAGCACAGCCGCACCGTCACGGTGCCGGTGACCAGCGGCGTCAGCGCGATCATCATGCCGGACGGGAGGATCACTCAGAGGACCGGCATGTTCGTGGCCGACTCGCTGGTGCAGAAGGTGCCGCTGAGGTCGACGCAGACCCCTGCGACCCGGCTCGGCATCCTGCCCGAGATGGCTCTGGTGCTGGTGGCCGCGGGCGGGCTCGGCTGGGCCGTCGGCGCCGGAGTGCGCAGGCGTCGCGCCGAGGGCGCGTAGGCGCACGAAGCCGTACGTCCCGGGAAGATCACTTGAGCCATGAAGGCGGCCGTTAGGGTCGAGGCATGGCTACTCCTGACTTCATCCGCACCCTGCGGCGTTCCATCGGCCACGACCTCCTCTGGCTCCCCGGCGTCAGCGCCGTCGTCTTCGACGACGAGGGCAGAGTGCTGCTCAACCGCCGCTCGGACACCGGCAAGTGGTCGCTGCTCGGCGGCATCCCGGAACCGGGGGAGCAGCCCGCGGCCTGCGCGGTGCGGGAGGTCGAGGAGGAGACGGGCGTGCACTGCGTCGTCGAGCGGGTCGTCGTGGTCCAGGCGCTCAGGCCCGTGACGTACGACAACGGCGACACCTGCCAGTACATGGACATCTCGTTCCGCTGCCGGGCAGTCGGCGGCGAGGCCCGGGTCAATGACGACGAGTCCCTTGATGTGGACTGGTTCGCGGTGGACGCCCTGCCGGAGCTGAACGAGTTCGGGATGTTGCGGATCAAGCAGGCGCTGATGGACGCACCCACATGGTTCGACCCCATGAGTTCCGAGTGAAGTATGGGGCCTGACCATATGTGGTCAGGGCCGGGTGCTGCCTAGGGTCAGAACATGACCCTCAGCAGCGCCCACCCGGGCCCCCACGCCCCCGCACTAGACCTCGGCGGCCGCACCGCCCTCGTCACCGGCGCCGCCGGTGGCATCGGCCGTGCCTGTGCGCTGCGGCTCGCGGCGGCCGGGGCCAAGGTGAGAGCGGTCGACCGGGACGCGGCCGGCCTGGACGCGCTCGCCGAGCGGGCCACGGGGCTGGCGGGCACCGTCGAACCGCACGTCCTCGACCTCACCGACCTGGACGCCGCCGAGCACGCCGCCGCGGGCACCGACGTCCTCGTCAACAACGCCGGCATCCAACTGGTGCGCCCCATCGAGGAGTTCCCGCCCGAGGTGTTCCACACGGTGCTGACCGTGATGCTGGAGGCACCGTTCCGTCTGATCCGCGGCGCCCTGCCGCACATGTACGGGCAGGGGTGGGGGCGGATCGTCAACGTGTCCTCGGTGCACGGTCTGCGTGCCTCGGCCTACAAGGCGGCCTATGTGGCCGCCAAACACGGGCTGGAGGGTCTGTCCAAGACGGCCGCCCTCGAAGGCGCCCCCCACGGCGTGACCTCGAACTGTGTGAACCCCGCCTATGTGCGCACCCCACTGGTCGAGCGGCAGATCACCGACCAGGCCCGGGCGCACGGCATCCCCGAGGAGCGGGTGGTGTCCGAGGTGCTGCTCCAGGACAGCGCGCTCAAGCGGCTCATCGAGCCGGAGGAGGTCGCCGAGGCCGTGGCCTACCTGTGCGGCCCGCACGCGTCCTTCGTCACCGGTACGTCACTCGTCCTCGACGGCGGCTGGACCGCGCACTGAACGGCACCGGACCGGAGTTTTCCACAGGCCTGACGGGGTGAGCGTGCGATGAGCAATCCTGTGGGCATGTCCAGCGATCACAGGCAGTCCGTCGAGCGCCCCGCCGGCAGTGCCGAGGCACCCTTCCTCGAACTGCTGGCCAGGGGCGCGTCCGCCGACGCCTACGAACAGCCCGTGCTGATCGCCCGCGCCGAGGGAAGGCCGGCCGAGCGGATCGCAGCGCTGGAAGAGGCCAAGGCGGTCGCCCTGCGCGTGCGCTCCGAGCTGGAGGGTCGGCGCCGTCGGGAGGCCGAGCTGTCCGCCCTGTTCGAGACCGCCCACGACCTGGCCGGCCTCCGGGACCTCGACGCGGTGCTGCGGGCCATCGTGCAGCGCGCCCGCTCCCTGCTCGGCACCGACGTGGCCTATCTCAGCCTGCACGACCCGGCGCGAGGTGACACCTACATGCGGGTCACCGAGGGCTCGGTCGCGGCCCGCTTCCAGCAGCTGCGGCTGGGGATGGGCGAGGGGCTCGGCGGACTGGTCGCCCAGACCGCCCGCCCCTACGTCACCGACGACTACTTCAAGGACGACCGCTTCCAGCACACCCTCGCCATCGACTCGGGTGTCCGGGACGAGGGCCTGGTCGCCATCCTCGGTGTGCCGCTGACGCTGGGGCACCACGTCATCGGCGTGCTGTTCGCGGCGGACCGGCGTGCCCGGGTCTTCGAGCGGGAGCAGATCGCGCTCCTCGGGTCCTTCGCCGCGCTGGCCGCGGCCGCCATCGACACCGCGAACCTGCTCACCGAGACCCGCTCGGCCCTGACCGAGCTGGAGCGGGCCAACGAGATCATCCGGGACCACAGCGGTGTCATCGAGCGTGCCTCCGAGGTCCACGACCGGCTCGCCGAACTGGTGCTGCGCGGTGGCGGGGTGCACGACGTGGCGGCGGCCGTCTCCGCAATCCTCGACGGCGCGGTCGAGTTCACCGAGATCGCCCCCACGGAGGCACTGGAGGCATCCCGGGCCGAGGGCCATGCCGTACGGCACGGGGACGACTGGATCGCCGCGGTCGCCGCCGGCGGAGAACTCCTCGGTGCCCTCGTGCTGCGCGGCCACCCCGGGCTCGACCCCGTGGACCAGCGCACCCTGGAGCGTGCCGCGATGGTCACCTCGCTGCTCCTGCTGGCCAGACGCTCTGCCGCCGAGGCCGAACAACGGGTGCGCGGCGAACTCCTGGACGACCTGCTGGACGCCCGGGACCGCGACCCCCGTCTGCTGCGTGAGCGGGCCGCCCGGCTGGACGCCGATCTCGACGCCACCCATGTCGTGCTGGCCGCCCGTCTCGACAGCCCGGCGCCGGACGCCGACCAGGAGGCGGCCGCCCGAAGACGCCTGTGGTCCGCGGCCTCCCACCTCGCCGCCACCCGGCACGGCCTGGCCGCCGCCCGCGACGGCGGCACCGTCCTGCTGCTGCCCCTCACCGCCGGCGACACGGCCACCGAACTGGCCCGCCGCACCGCCGGGCACCTCGGCACGGCCGTCCACGAGGCGGTGACCGTCGGCGCCTCCGCCCCGGTCCGCGACCTCGCCGTCCAATTGGACGCCGTGGCCGCCGCCTACGAGGAGGGCCGCCGCTGCCTAGAGGCGCTGCGCCTTCTGGGCCGCTCGGGGGACGGCGCGGCCGCCGAGGACTTCGGCTTCCTCGGGCTTCTGCTGGCCGGTGACCGGGACATCGCGGGCTTCGTCGAGCGGACCATCGGCCAGGTGGTCGCCTACGACGAGCGCCGGGGCACCGACCTCCTGCGCACCCTCGACGCCTACTTCACGTGCGGGATGAGCCCGGCCCGCACCAAGGACGAGCTGCACGTCCACGTGAACACCGTCGCCCAGCGCCTGGAGCGTGTGGGCCGTCTGCTCGGCGAGGACTGGCAGAGCCCCGCTCGTGCGCTGGAGATCCAGCTCGCGCTGCGGCTGCACCGGTTGTCGGCGCCGCCACGGCACTGACCCCCGCACGCGCAGGCGTACGGGGGCCGGTCGGTCCCCTGTCGGGGTTCAGACGGTCCGGGCGTCCGCCGCGGGGGACGGGGCCGCCGGCTCCGGCTCGGCGTCCGGCTCGTCGGCCAGGTCGCGGTGGCGGGTCTCCTTGGCGACACCGACGGCGACGACCGTCAACACGGCCGCGGCGATGACGTAGAGGGCGATCGGGGTGGAGCTGTCGTAGTCGGAGAGGAGCGCGGTGGCGATGAGCGGGGCCGGGGCACCTGCCGCGACCGAGGCGAACTGGGCGCCGATGGAGGCACCGGAGTACCGCATCCGGGTCGCGAACATCTCGGAGAAGAAGGCCGCCTGGGGCGCGTACATGGCGCCGTGCAGGACGAGTCCGACAGTCACCGCGAGGACCAGGTTGCCGAAGCCGCCGGTGTCGACGAGCGAGAAGAACGGGAACATCCACAGTCCGACGCCGACCGCGCCGAGCAGGTACACCGGGCGCCGGCCGACCCGGTCCGACAGGGCGCCCCAGGCGGGGATCACCGCGAAGTGCACGGCCGAGGCGATCAGCACCGAGTTGAGGGCGGTCTGCTTGGAGACACCGGCGGACGTGGTGGCGTAGACGAGGATGAACGCGGTGATGACGTAGTAGCTGATGTTCTCCGCCATGCGCGCGCCCATCGCGATCAGCACGTCGCGCCAGTGGTGGCGCAGCACGGACACTAGCGGCAGTTTCTCGGCCACGCCGTCACGCCCCGCCTTGCGGGCCTCCGCCTGGGCCAACGCCTGTTTGAACACGGGGGATTCGTCGACGGACAGCCGGATCCACAGACCGACGACCACCAGAACGCCGGAGAGCAGGAAGGGAATCCGCCAGCCCCAGCTGCCGAAGGCCGCGTCCGACAGAACGGCGGTCAGCAGCGACAGCACACCCGTGGCGAGGAGTTGCCCGGCCGGAGCGCCGGTCTGCGGCCACGAGGCCCAGAAGCCGCGTCGCCGGGCGTCCCCGTGCTCGGACACGAGCAGGACGGCTCCGCCCCACTCACCGCCGAGCGCGAAGCCCTGGACCAGGCGCAGAACGGTCAGCAGCACGGGCGCGGCCGCTCCTACGGTCGCGTGCGTCGGCAGCAGCCCGATCGCGAAGGTCGCCCCGCCCATCAGCAGCAGGCTCAGGACCAGCAGCTTCTTACGTCCGAGCCGGTCGCCGTAGTGCCCGAACACCAGGGCGCCGAGCGGACGGGCGGCGAATCCGACGGCGTATGTCAGGAAGGACAGCAGGGTGCCGACGAGCGGGTCGGAGTCGGGAAAGAACAGCTTGTTGAAGACCAGGGCGGCCGCGGAGCCGTAGAGGAAGAAGTCGTACCACTCGATGGTGGTGCCGATGAGGGACGCGGCGACGATGCGCTTGAGGCTGGCGGGGGCTGGTGGAGCGGCTGCGGGCGACGACATCGGCACCACTTCCTGGGGTGTGACGGGGACGTTTGCGTGTCGCCACACCGTAGAAATCCGCACGTCAGGCGCACATGTGGCGGGGCAACATAGTTCGAGGGTTGGCTATGCGTGCGGCCACCATGGGAGGGACCGGACACGGACGGCAACGTGCACGTGCTGTGCCGCGACTGCCACCAGCCCAACCGCTGATTAGGTTGGACGTGAGGGGAGGGAGCCGTGGCGGCGTCGCTCGTACTCGGCCTGCCGGCAGCCGGAACGCCATCGGCGCACCGGCCCGCTCGAACAGCATGGTGGCCGACGCCGCAGCCGGGTGCTACCTCGTCCTGGTCACTGCCGGGTCCACTTCTGGTTGTTGCCGCCGTTGCAGGTCCACAGTTGGACGAGGGTGCTGTTGGTGGTGGCGGCGTCCTTGACGTCCAGGCACAGTCCGGACTGGACGCTGGTGACGGTGCCGTCGGTGTTGAGGTTCCACTGTTGGTTGCTGCCGCCGGTGCAGTCCCAGATGGTGACCTTGGTGCCGGGGGTGGTTCCCCAGTTGTCGGCGTCCAGGCACTTGTTGCCGTAGACCCGCAATTCCTTGGCGGAGGTCTGGGTCCACTGCTGGTTGGTGCCGTTGTTGCAGTCGTAGATCTGGGTCTGCACGCCGTTGGTGGTGCTCACGCCGGGCACGTCCAGGCAGCGGTTGGAGGCGGCCCCGCGCAGTACCTTGCCGCTACCGCCCCCGGGGTTGGTGCCGGTGCCCCAGCCCCACTGGAGGCGGTCGAGGCCGGACTGGCTGGTGACGGTCACGGACAGGTTGGTGCCGCTGCCGGTCAGGGAGGTGATGGCGCAGGAGGCGTTGTCGCAGGGGCCGGGGCCCTGCGTCTGGTCGGCTTGCTTGACGCCGGTCCACAGGACGGTACCGATGCCGAGGCTGCGCGCGGTGTCGGTGATGGCGTAGAGGAAGGATCTGTTGTTGGTGCCGTCCTTGGGGCCGTTGTAGTCGACGCCGGTGGTCATCGGGGCGCCGAACTCGGTCACCACGGCGCGGTCGGCATAGCCGCACAGGTTGTCGGTGAACTCCTTGACCCAGTCGGCCTCGGTGCTGTGGGAGACACCGAACATGCTGTAGGTGTGGATGGACAGCAGGGTGCCGGACAGGCGGGAGTCGGCGCCGATGCCGCACAGACTCGCGTCGCCCCACTGGCCGGGGACGATCACGTGGTCGCGGGGGAGGCCGGGGTAGTGCGCCAGCCAGTCGGCTTCGAAGTTCGGCAGATCGGTGGCGTTGTACGCCCAGGGCTCGTTCATGATGTCGAAGTAGAAGTTGCTCTTCGAGCCGTACTTGTTGATCATCGTGTCCCACATTTTGTAGAAGGCCGCGGTGTCGCTGACCTTCCCGTTCTGCAGCCAGGGCGCGACGATGACCTTCATGCCCAGCGCGGTGGCGGCGTCCAGCGTCGCGGTGTAGCTGCCCCACCAACTTCCCGAGGTGGTCGCCTCGTTGAATCCCATGCGGACGGTGTTGGCCCCCAGGCCCTGGAAGCCCTTCAGGATGGCCGTGGACTTCGTGTACACGGTGCCGTAGTCGTCCGACTCCGACAGGCCGACCGGGATGTTCGGGCCGGTGATGAAGTTGTCTCTGGGATCTGCCCAGTTCACTCCGCGGAACTGATTGGTGTTGGCCGCCGCTGCGGCGGCCTGGCTCGGTGAGGCGGCCTGGGCCGTGCCTGCGGTCAGGAGTCCGAGCAGCGCCAGGGTTGTGGCCGCCGAGCCGGCAACCAGGCGCCGGACAGCCTTAGTCGTGCTGTTCACGAAGTTCTCCTTGCGGGATTGAGGGTCCATCGCGGAACGCCGTGGGATCAGCCCAGGGTCCACTTCTGGTTGCTGCCGCCGTTGCAGGTCCACAGCTGGGCCAGGCCGCCGTTGGCGGTGGAGGCGTCCTTGACGTCCAGGCAGAGCCCGGAGGCGACTCCGGTGATGGTGCCGTCGGAGTTGAGCCTCCACTGCTGGTTGGCCTGTCCGTTGCACGCGTAGGTCTGCACCTTGGTGCCCGGGGTGTTGCCGTAGCCGGCGGCGTCCAGGCACAGCTGCGAGGAGCCGGAGTAAACCGTCACCTCGTTCGACGGTGTGTGCGTGAAGATCTGGTTCGCCCCGCCGTTGCAGTCGTAGGTCTGCAGTTGGGTGCCCCCCGTGGTCGACCATCCCGGCACGTCAAGGCACTTGCCCGCGCCCAGCGCGTGCAACTCGCCCGTGTTCGTCGTGCTGGAGGGGGCGGCGTAGCCGACGGAGGTGATGTTGGACTGGACGGCGTTCTCGGTGGCGTTCGACGGGTAACCGGAGGTCATGACGCCTTCGTAGAAGGTGCCGGCGGAGCTGTTGCTGTTGTCGCCGCCGATACCGAGGAGGACGGCGCCCTGCTTCCTCATCGGGTTGTAGCCCGCGGCGTTGGGGCGTACCCCGTCGTAGAAGGTCGACAGGTTGCCGGACTGGGCGTTGCCCCCGCGGATCGCCCAGTGGTTGGACTCGCCCTTGACGATCGCGGTGGTGAACCGGTGGCTGATCGTCGGGTCGTTGTCGTTGTAGCCCGTGTTCACCCCGGAGAACAGGCCGTTCTCCATGTCGGCCATGATCCACGGGCCGCTGCCGGCGCCGGCGCCCCAGGCCCGGATGCTGCCGAAGTAGATGGCCTCCATGGTGCCGTTGCCGTCGTCGTGGTTGGTGGTCTCGGCGTTGCCGTAGTCGAAGCAGCAACCGCTGTTGTAGTGGCTGCCGTCGAAGATGGCGTACATGCCCTCGGGCTGGTCGCCGGTGGCGATCCCGTTGGTGTTGTTGTTGCGGTAACCGGTGCCTGGGCTGACGTAGACGCCGTAGGCCTTGTGGCCGGCGACGGTGATCGGGGCGGCGGTGGCGTCCGCGAGGGCGTCGTCTCCGTTGGGGCCCGGGCCGTTGAACGTGCCGCGAGGAGCCCGGGTGAGATGGTTGCCGCGGCCGGACTGGTCGTAGATCACGCTGATCTCGCACTTCGTCCCCGCGCAGAACGAGTCCTGCGCGGCCGCGTCGGCGTAGCCACCCGTGGACAGGACGCCGATGTTCCGGGTGGCGTTGTCCGAGGCGCGCGTGACCTGGTAGAGCGGCCCGGTGTACGAGGAGGACAGCGCGCGCGTGGTGCTGTGCGCGGCCACGCAGGGCGTGCCGCCCGCGGCGTACAGGTCGCACGGAAGCGACCCCGCCGCCTGTGCGGTGCCGGCTGTCGTCGTGGCGCCGACCAGCGCGCCGCCGACGAGCACGACCGCGGCTGCGACGCGGGCCCACAGGCCCGCCCGACGGCGTTCGGACGCCGAGGGGGCGTCCGGCGATGCTCTTCTCATCTCACGTCCCTGTCTGTTGAGCCCGCGGCGAGCTGCGGGTTGTCGGCGGTCACTGGGCGGTGAAGGTCCACTGGAGGTTGGCGCTGCCGTTCCAGGTCCACTGCTTGGTGACGGAACCGGAGGCGACCTGGCCGCCGCCGTCGAGGACGAGGCCGGTGGTGCGGTTGGCGATGCTGTACTGGCCGTTGCCGCGGTCGGTGATCTGCCACTGCTGGTGGGGACCGCCGTTCCACGGGGCCTGCTGGGCCGGCGCCCCGTTGTCGGTGGCGCCCCAGCCGTCGGCGACCATGCCGTTGGTGCGGTTGACCAGCCGGTAGTAGCCGTTGCCCAGGTCGACGGCCTGCCACTGGAGGTTCGGGCTGCCGTCCCAGGTCCACTGCTTGAGGTTGCTGCCGGAGGCCACGTTGCCGCCGCCGTCCAGGGCCAGACCGTCGGTGACGTTGGTGACGCGGAAGTACTTGGCAGGGTTGAAGATCACCTTCAGGGAGGTGATGGCGTCGTTGTTGCCGCTGTCGCGCAGGTCGGCGTTGTCGGCGCTGAAGGTCCAGGCCGTACCGGAGAAGTTGTCTCCCGAGTAGCCGATCACCTGGTAACCGGCGGATATGCGCAAGGAGGAGATCGTGCGTGCCGCGAGGCCGGCGCTCTGCAATTGCGCGGCGGTGTAGCTGCCCAGCACGAGCTTCGCCGCCGTGCCCCCGTACGAGACATCGCTGTACGCGCCGGCGACGCCGTTGGCGCTGAGGGCGGGGATCCGGCCGGAGAAGGTGAACTTCAGTACGTACGCGAGGGCGTTGAACGGCGCCGAGGACGACGGAAGGCTGATGTGCAGGCCGTCGCCGCTCTGCGTGGGCGTGGGGAGGTCGACGTACGAGCCGCTGCTGTTGTTCAGCAACTGCACGGACGTCAGTGATCTGAGATCGATGCGTCCGCTCGCCAGGGTGGTGATGGTCGTGGAGCTGCCGGGCCAGCCCAGGACCGTCGCGTACAGAACGTTGTCGGCCTTGTTGCGGGTGAACCGGAAGTCCTTGTTCGTCCCGGCCACAGGGGCGGTGAAGGAGCCTCCGCCCATCTTGGTCGGGCCCTCGCCGTAGGCGGTCCAGGCGCGGGTGGCGTACACGGACTCGCCGAACCGCTTGAGGTAGTCGCCGATGGCGAGCAGGACGTCCTTCTGGCTCTGGGGGATGGTGCCGTCGGCCATGGGGGCGATGTTGAGCAGCATGTTGCCGTTCTTGCTGATCCGGTCGATCAGCGAGTGCAGCATCTGGGCCGTGGAGTAGTAGCCCATGCCGACGGTGTAGCACCAACTGGAGTCGCTGACGCTGTCGTCGGTCAGCCAGTACGGGTCGGTGATGTCGGCCGGTCCGCCGCGTTCGTAGTCGAACACCTCGCCGTTGGTGTTGAAGCCGTCCTTGTAGGTGGCGACGACCTCTTTGCCCCAGGAGATGGCCTGGTTGTAGTAGTAGGAGAGGAAGTTCAGCCGCTGGGTCTCGTCGACCAGGCTCAGGTCGAAGTCCTGCCACAGGATGTCCGGCTGCGCCAGGTCCACGACCTCCTTGAGCTTGTCGTGCCACAGCTGGTTCTCGGCGGCGGTGTCGAGCTGTCCGTACAGCTTCTTCAAGCTGGTGGTCGGCTGGGTGGGCACGTGGTCGTAGAAGCCGTTGAAGTTGAACGCGTGGTGCATGGCGACCAGCAGTTTCAGGCCCTTGCCCCGGATGGCGTCGCGGAACAGTGCCAGCAGGTTCAGGCCTGGCCCGTGCCGGACGGAGTTCCACTCGTTGGCCGAGCTGTTCCACATCGAGAAGCCGTCGTGGTGCTCGGACACCGGTCCGGCGAACCTGGCGCCCGCGTCCACGAACAGCTGCGCCCAGGCGTCCGGGTCGAATCTGCCGCCCTGGGAGACCAACTTGGGCGCGAACTGAACCCAGTTGCCCGCCTTGTCGCGGGCTCCGTCGAGGAAGTTGTGGTACGGCCACACCGAGGGGTCGCCATAGGTGGCGACGTGGTGGCTGTTGGCGCCCAAGCCGGGGATGTACATGTTCCGGGGGTACCACTCGTTGTCGTAGGCGGGGACGCTGAAGGCACCCCAGTGGAAGTAGATCCCGAACTTCGCGTCCTGGAACCACTCCGGAGCCGCCGGATGCTGGTCCACAGACGCCCACGTGGGCGAGTACGACGACGGGGCCGCCAGCGCCTCCGCCGTACCGAGAGTGAGATCCGCCGTCACGGCGGCGACGACTCCCATGGCACTCGACAGGAACACACGCCTGCTGATCGTCATGGAGGAACCCTTCGTCGATTCACGTCGAGGATCGTGAGAGACGGGACGCATCCGTCGAGGATGCCTGCTGTCGTGTTGTTTTATGTTTGATTCCGCGTGTCGCCTCGAGATGTCTGCCCGATGAGGGCGCGTATCGGTGGGGCGGTGATCGTGGCGGCTATAGATAGGATGAATTCTGCACGGTTTGCGCGATGGTCTACTCGGTGTGGCTTCGCGTTCGCCCCGCTGAGGCCCTAGGGCAATGGCAGAGCTTGCCCTGATCGGATCAGGCGGTCAAGGGGTGTGCACACAACTGCTGGAACAAGCATGGGATGTGTCGCTCGGTCAGGTGAGCGTGGCTCAATGCTTGTACTGAGTTGTGGAGAGAGCTGCTGAGACTCTTGACTGTTTGATTCTGAAGCAGTTCCCTGATGCCCGCGTTTGATTGTGCGTCATCTTGATGGGTGCGAGGGCCACCTCGTCTTCCCCGCAGGCGAAACGCGCCACGCGCCCGGCGCGGCGCATCTGCGCGCCCTGACGTCGCGGCACCCCGTCGGTGAACGAGCGAAGATCTCAGGAGGACGTTGATGGCAAGAAGACGTTGGCTCATGGCGATAAGGCGCCGCTGGCCGGCCGGGCTGACCGTCATGGCACTGGCGGCCGCGCTCCTGGTCGGAACGTCCGCGGCGCAGGCGGTCGCCGCATCGACCACGACCGTCACGGTGAACGGGTCGGCGTCGGGGCTGACGTTCGACGGCGAAGGCGCGATCAGCGGAGGCGGAGGCAACAGCCGTCTGCTGGCGGACTACCCGCCGGCCCAGCAGAGCCAGATCCTGGACTACCTGTTCAAGCCCGGCTACGGCGCTCAGCTCCAGATCCTCAAGCTGGAGACCGGCGGTTCGGGAAACTCGACCTCGGGCGCGGAGCCGTCCGTCGAGGAGACCAAGGGCACCATCAACTGCGACGTCGGCTATGAGTTCTGGCTGGCGAAGCAGGCGGTGCAGCGCAATCCCGGCATCAAACTGTACGGGCTGACCTGGTCCGCTCCCGCGTGGGTGGGATCGACGTTCTACAACGCCAACGGGATCCAGTACGTCCTGGACTGGCTGGGGTGCGCGAAGCAGCACGGCCTGACGATCAGTTACATGGGCGGCTGGAACGAGCACGGCTACGACGCGAACTGGTTCCCGCAACTGCGCAGCGCCCTCGACAACAACGGCTACGGCAGCGTGCAGGTCGTGGCCGCCGACGCGAACGACTCCGGCTGGTCGACCGCGGACGGACTGGCGAACAACCCGGCGTTCAAGGCGGCCACCGCCAAGGTCGGCAACCACTACCCGTGCTCCCCGTACAACGGGTCCAGCTCCTACACCCAGTGCACCAGCACCCCGACCGCCCAGGGGCTCGGGCTGCCGCTGTGGGCCAGTGAGAACGGCACGCTGGACTACCAGGACGGCGGAGCGCCGATGGCGCGCACCAACAACCTGGTCTACCTCCAGGGCAAGATGGTCGCGAGCATCAACTGGCCGATCGTGGCAAGCACTTACCCTGATGTGTCCTTCGTGGGCCAGGGGCTGATCAAGGCGGACCGGCCCTGGTCGGGCACCTACGACGTGGGCCTGTCGACCTGGACGATGGCCCACACCACTCAGTTCGCGCAACCGGGCTGGCGTTACCTCGACAGCGGTTCCGGATACCTGGGCGGATCGTCCTACACGCAGGGCAGTTATGTCTCGCTGAAGTCGCCGAACAACCGCGACTGGTCCACCGTCGTCGAGACCACGAGAGCCACCGGCGCGCAGACGGTGACGTTCAACGTGGGCGGCGGGCTGTCGACGGGAGCGGTGCATGTCTGGTCGACGGACCTGGCGTCCAAGGATTCGTCCACATGGTTCGTCCGGAACCCCGATGTCACACCGGACGGCTCGGGGAACTTCACGGTGACCCTCCAGCCGGACCGCTCCTACTCCTTCACCACCACGACCGGCCAGGGCAAGGGGACCCCGGTCAGCCCGGCGGCGGCGGACCTGACGCTGCCGTACAGCGACGACTTCAGCTCGGCGACTCGTGGCAGCCAGCCCCGTTATCTCGGCACGATGGAGGGCGCGTTCGACGTGCAGCCGTGCGTCGGGCGCTCCGGGAACTGTGTCCAGCAGGAGACACCGGCCCGGCCGCTGCAATGGGGCAACTTCAACAGCGACACGCGTCCCTACACCGCCGGCGGCAACGGCAACTGGACCAACTACCAGGTCTCCGCGGACGTGATGAACAAGGCCGCCGGATCGGTGGGCATCGCGGGCCGGCAGAAGAGTGCCGGGGAACAGTGGAACGCGGGGGAGGACCCGACCCATGTGAAGGGCTACTGGTTCTCGCTGAGCGACACCGGCGCGTGGTCCGTCACGCGTTCCGACTTCTCGGACAACGTGGTGACGCTCGCGAGCGGTACGGCGCCGGGCGCGGCGGGACGGGGCACCTGGCACAACCTCGCGCTGGGGTTCAGCGGGGCGACGATCACCGCCGCCATCGACGGTACGAAGGTCGCCACGGTCACCGACACCGCTTACAGTGCGGGCAAGATCGCGCTGTTCACCGGCGGCTACACAGCCGGCGGTCAGTTCGCGAACCTGGCGGTCACGCCACTGTCGGGCGGCACGCCACAGACGGTGACCGTTCCCTACAGCACCACCGGCAGCGGTACCAACCAGTGGCAGTACTCCGGGGCCTGGTCCAGTGGCGGCGGCAACACCTGGTCCAACACCGCGGGCAACACCGCCACCTTGACCTTCAAGGGAAGCTACGTCGCACTGGACTCCGTCGCCTACAACAGCCAGGGAATCATGACGGTCTCGGTCGACGGTGGTGCGGCGACCTCCGTGGATCTGTACCGCAATTCCAGTCAGGGTGTGACCGCGCCGGTCTTCACCGCGAACAACCTCGACGCGACGGCGACCCACACCCTCAAGGTCACGGTCACCGGTACCAGGAACTCCGCATCCAACGGGAGTTGGGCCTCCGTCGCTTCCGCCGTCGTCGGGACACCGACGGCCATCCCGTACAGCACCACCGGCAGCGGTGTCGGCGAGTGGCAGTACTCCGGGTCGTGGTCCAGTGGCGGCGGCAACACCTGGTCCGACACCGCGGGCAACACCGCCACGCTGACCTTCAAGGGAAGTGGTGTGACGCTGGATTCCGTCGTCTACGACGGTCAGGGGATCGTGACGGTCTCGGTCGACGGTGGTGCGGCGACCTCCGTGGATCTGTACCGCAATTCCAGTCAGGGTGTGACCGCGCCGGTCTTCACCGCGAACAACCTCGACGCGACGGCGACCCACACCCTCAAGGTCACGGTCACCGGTACCAGGAACTCCGCATCCAACGGGAGTTGGGCCTCGGTCGCCGACGCGGCCATCACCTAGATTCCCCGCGCCGCGGTGGTGGGCACAAGGCCGCCACCGCGGCCCGGACGACGAAGGAGGAGACAGATGGTGGCTATCGGTAGGGCCGGCCGGGTCTTGCCCCGACAACGCGGCTTGGCGGCAGTGGCTGTCATGACCCTGCTGACCGCGTTACTGGGCGTGGCCGGTGCGCCCCGGGCGTCGGCGGCCACGGTTGACCTCAACGGGTGGTACGTGCTGGTCAACCGCAACAGCGGCAAGGCGATGGAGGACTACAACTACGCCACGGACGACCGTGCCGCGGTCGTGCAGTGGACCCGCCATGACGGGACCAACCAGCAGTGGAGGTTCCTCGACTCGGGCGGCGGCTACTACCGGTTGCAGAACCGGCACTCGGGCAAGGTGCTCGACAACGAGGGCTGGTCCACCACGGCCGGGAGCAACCTCGTGCAGTGGAGCGACCAGAACGCGGCCAACCAGCAGTTCCGGCCGGCGGACTCGGCGGACGGCCGGGTGCGGTTGATCAATCGCCACAGCGGGATGGCCGCGGAGCTCAAGGACGGCTCCACCGCCGACGGGACCAGAGTCACCCAGTCCTGGGACTGGGACGGGAGCAACCAGCAATGGCAACTGGTGCGCGTCGGCAACGTCTCCGGCTCCTCGCTGCCGTCGTCGTTCCAGTGGCGCTCCAGCGGTGTCCTGGCCGGCCCGAAGCCCAACGCGCGGCACGACACCGTGGCCATCAAGGACTTCTCGGTGGTCCGCCACAACAACGAGTGGCTGATCTACGCCTCGGCCGTCGGCCCGAGCTTCGGCTACGGGCTGGAGTTCTTCAAGTTCAGTGACTGGTCACAGGCCGCGTCGGCGCCCCAGACGTACCTGGACGAGGTCTCCCCGATGGGTCCGGGTTACCGGGCCGCACCACAGGTGTTCTACTTCGCCCCGCAGAACCTGTGGTACATGGTCTACCAGACCGGTCCCCCCACCTACTCGACCAGCACCGACCCCAGCAACCCGGCATCATGGTCGGCGCCGAAGACGTTCATAGCCGACGAGCCTCCGATCGTGCAGCAGTACAACGGCGGCTGGCTCGACTTCTGGGTCACCTGCGACACGGCCAACTGCCATCTGTTCTTCACCAACAACAGAGGACAGCTCTTCCGGGCGCAGACCAGCCTGGGCAACTTCCCCAACGGCTTCGGCAACACCACCGTGGCCATGTCCGACTCGGCGTCCAACCTGTTCGAGGCGACCAACGTGTACAAGGTCTCGGGCACCGACCAGTACCTGCTGCTCGTGGAGGCCATGGCGCCGTCCAACGGACGACGCTACTTCCGGTCCTTCACCTCCAACAGCCTCGCCGGGACCTGGACACCGCTGGCCGCCAGCGAGTCCTCGCCGTTCGCAGGCGCCAAGAACGTCACCTTCTCCGGCACACCGTGGACCCAGGACATCAGTCACGGGGACATGGTCCGCATCAACAACGACCAGACCAACACCATCAGTCCCTGCAACCTGCAGTACGTCTACCAAGGCCTTGACCCCAACTCCAGCGGCGACTACAACTCGCTCCCGTGGCGGATGGGCCTGCTCACCCAGACCAACTCGACCTGCTGATCAACCGCACACTCCCGCTCACGCCCCGGACGGTGGCTGGTCAGCCGGCGCTGGCCGCCGTCCACTTCTGGCTGCTGGTGTTGTTGCAGTCCCAGGTGATGACCTTCGTGTTGTTCGCGGTGCCGTCGTTGTCCGCGCCGACCCGAACAGGGGCAGGACACCCTGGCTGTACGGGAGTTGGTGTGCCTGGCGTGCCGTCCGACCGGAAATCAGGGCCGGGGGCGTGCTCGACGGGTGACCGGGCCGAGTCGGAGCGGCCGCGGCCCCGCCCTCGGGCGGTGTTCGTCGCCCACCGGGCCGAGTCGGTCAGCACGTCCCGGCAGGCGACGTCGAAGCGCGGCGACGGCGATCTGGATCAACCACTCGACCGGGTCCACGCCCTCGGTGTCGGCGACATCAGAGGCTGCCGCGATGGCCGTGCCGATCAAGGCGGTGACGATGCCGATCAGGATTGTCCACCGCATGCCGATGCGCTGACGCCCGGGGAGCGCGAGCCGCGCGGGCCGGACTCGCCGTGCGGGAAGCCGCAGGGTATCCGGGAGCGGGATGTCCGAGACGGGCGCGGCGTGCTCGCGCCGCTCGTGTCGAAGCGCGGACGTCCTCCCGCGCTTCGGGTACGGGCGGCACCCTGCAGCCCCGGCCGGGCCTCTGGGCGCCCATGAGTTCGGCCCCGCCCCGGGGGGTTCAGGACGAGCGGCGCGGCCCGGTCGCATGAGCGGTGGCGGCACGCCCCTACGGCACGCCCTTACGGCGCGGGCGTGCCGCCTGTACCTGCGTCATCAGTGGCTCGAATCCCCGGACCGGCGGACCCCTTCCGGGACACAGGGCCGGACGCCGGCCGGCGAGGGCGTCGGGTACGACCTCGTGGGTCAGTTCCGCGAGTTGCCGAACAGCAGGCGGTAGCCGATCAGCAGGACCAGGGAGCCGCCGATCGCCGCGCCCCAGGTGTAGAGGTCGAAGAAGTGGCTCTCCACCGGGCGGTCGAGGAAGCGCGCGGAGAGCCAGCCGCCGACGAACGCCCCGGCGACCCCGATGAGGGTGGTGCCGATCAGACCGCCCGGGTCGCGGCCGGGCAGCAGGATCTTGGCGATGGCTCCGGCGAGCAGACCCAGGATGATCCAGCCGATGATGCCCACGGTGTTGTCCTCCAGACGGGTCAGGCCGGGCGGAGTGCGCCTGGCCCACGCCCCTTCGGTTGCCTGATTGCGCAAGCTTATGGAGTGAGGACAGAGGGGAACAGGGCTGACGGGTTGCTGGTGACAAGTCGTCGACGTTCTTCCACACGCTTATTACATTGCGCAACCGACGAAGTGGAGGCGCTCTCGTGGCCGAGGCGCCACCCCCTTACACTGAGACAGCACGCATGCGTCGACGGTGACCGGGGCGGGACGGGAGGGGATCGTGGCGACACTCGCCGGTGGCTTCGGGGACCCGTCCGTCGAGGTCCTGACCGAGGCGGCCGCCACGTTCGGACTGCTTGCCTCCTCGGCCCGGCTGCACATCATGTGGGCGTTGTCCCAGGGCGAGAGCGACGTCACCCACCTCGCCGACCGGGTCGGCGGCGCGCTGCCCGCGGTCAGCCAGCACCTGGCGAAACTGAAACTCGCCGGACTCGTGCGTTCCCGACGTGAAGGTCGCCGGCAGATCTACTACGTCGACGACCCCGACATCGTGACCGTGGTCCGCGTCATGGTGGGACAGCTGACCGCCCGTACCGTCCCGGCCGCCGGGCACAGCGCCGCCGCCCGCAGCTTCTAGGCGGCGGCGCCGCACGGGCCGTTTCCTCGTTCGACGAGGTCAAGAAGGGTCGGGACGGCGGTGAACCGCGGCTGGGAGGAACTCCCGAGGGCCGGGACCTCGCCCCCGAGGGGCAGGCGCCCCGGAGGTTGCCGCGATCTGTCATGAGATCTCTCACCCGTGAAATGCGACGCCGTCCGTGCTGGTCGCGCCAGGGGTTTGTTAGATTGCGCAACTACGCAACCTAGGCGAAGCTCCCGCTTGGCCTGTCTGTACATCGCCGCGCACGCCCGGCCGCCCCCTCCAAGGCCCGGCCTGAGGGGCCCGACCGTTTCGTGGGAGTGGTAGATGAGCGACCGGTGGGACGGCCCGGGCGGTCAGGCCACGCGCAGCCGCACCGGCCGGGTGCCGGGACAGCGGGAGGGCGAGGCGGACGGACATCGCCCCGGCGGCCGGGCCGCCGCCCGGGCCGCGGCCCGCTCGCAGGGCGGCAAGCGGTCGCGTCGCAGGGCCCGCCCGGTGCGGCGCGGCAGGCGGGTGCTGAAGATCGCCGGGATATGTCTGGCGCTTCTCGTCCTGGGCACGGCCGGGGTCGGCTGGTGGTTCTACCAGCACCTCAACGGCAACATCAACAGCATCGCGCTCGACGGCAAGGGCGGTTCCGAGAAGGCCGACGCGTTCGGCCGCACCCCGATCAACATCCTGGTCATGGGCTCGGACGGCCGGACCAGCAAGGCGGACTGCAAGCTGGGCGGCGGCTGCTCCCAGACCGGTGTGCAGAGCGGAAACGGCAACGCGGACGTGCAGATGGTGGTGCACATATCCGCCGACCGCTCCAACGCCACCGTCATGAGCATCCCCCGCGACACCATGGTCGACGTCCCGGCCTGCAAGGACAGCGAGAGCGGCGAGTCCACGTCCGGCTACTACGGCCAGATCAACAGCGCGCTGCGGTACGGCCCCGCCTGCCAGGTCGCCACCATCCACCAGCTCACCGGCATCCCCATCGACCACTTCGTCAAGCTCGACTTCTCCGGCGTCGTCAAGATGTCCGACGCGGTCGGCGGTGTCTCCGTGTGTGTCGACAACAACGTGTACGACACCTACTCGCACCTGAAACTGTCCAGGGGCGACCACACCCTCAAGGGCCAGGCGGCCCTGGAGTTCGTCCGCTCCCGGCACGGCTTCGGCGACGGCAGCGACCTCGGCCGTACGGTCTCCCAGCACATCTTCCTCAGCGCGATGATCCGGAAGTTCAAGAGCGCGGGCACGCTCACCGACCCGACCGCGGTCTACGACCTGGCCGACGCCGCGACCAAGGCGCTGACCGTGGACGACGGCCTCGGCAGCGTGAAGAAGCTGATCGGGCTCGCCGCCGACGTGAACAAGGTCCCCACCAAGCGGATGACCTTCACCACGATGCAGACCGCCGCCGACCCGAACGACACCAACCGGGTGGTGGTGGGCGCGGGTGCCAAGGCCCTCTTCTCCAGCATCGCCGACGACCAGTCCCTGACCACCGGCTCCGGCAAGAAGTCCACGGCGGCCTCCGCGACCGCCAAGGCCTCGGCGGTGCCCGCCTCCCGGATCGCCGTGACCGTCGAGAACGGCACCGAGATCACCGGCCGCGCCTCCGTCGTCGCGAACGCGCTCACCGGCCAGGGCTTCAGCTCCGCCACGACCACGGCCAACGCGCCGAGCCCCGCGACGACGACCATGCTCACCTACGGCACGGGCCAGAAGGCCGAGGCCCAGACCGTCGCCAAGGCGCTCGGACTGCGCACCTCGCACCTCAAGGAGGGCACGGGTACCGGCCTGACCCTGGTGATCGGCGGCGACTGGACGAGCGGCACCACGTTTCCGGGCGGCTCGTCCTCGCCGGCCCCCGCCGACACGAAGGCCGCGGTCTCCAACGCCCACGCCCAGACCGCCGACGAGGCCAAGAAATGCGCGCAGGTGAGCCCCTACAAGACGGTCTCGCTCAACGGGGTCCCGATGACACCCGCGCAGGCGTACGCGGCGGCTACCGACAAGAAGGACTCGGACGAGTGAGGTGGGGACCGAGTCCGTGGTTGTACAGTTGCGCAAGCTGGCAACAATGAGCGCGGAGAAGGGACGTACGGCATGCTGCGCAACGGACTGGAGCCCTGGCACCTGCTGATCGTGGCGATCATGATCATCGTGCTGTTCGGCTCGAAGAAGCTGCCCGAGGCCGCCCGCGGGCTCGGCAAGTCGATGCGCATCCTCAAGAGCGAGGCCAAGGCCATGAAGGAGGACGGCACCGCGCAGAGCACCGCCGCTCCGGCCGAGCCGGCCGCGCAGGGCGTCCAGGTCGCACCCGGGGAGCCGGCGGCGGCGCGGGGGACGGCCGAGGGCAGCCCGGCCCACTGAACTCCCGTACGCCGGACCGGTTCACTGGCTTGTCCGCGGCAGCGGCGGCCCGGCGCCGGCCTTCGCCCCCTGGGCTGGGTGGCTCTGACCGGGGCGCCGTATGCTCCCGCCCATGAGTGAGGCAGACGAGGGCCCCGGCAGACGAGTTGTCGACGGGCGCTTCGAGTTGGAGGCCCGTCTCGGCGGCGGCGGGATGGGCACGGTCTGGCGGGCCAGGGACCTGGTCCTGCACAGGATGGTCGCCGTCAAGGAGGTCCGCCCGCCCGACCGGGACCTCGCGGAGTACGACCCCGACAGCGCGCGGACGCTGCGCGAGCGGGTACTGCGCGAGGCCAGGGCCCTGGCCCGGATCGACCATCCGAACGTGGTCACGATCCACCACATAGTCGACGGTGGCGAGGGCACCTACCCGTGGATCGTCATGGAGCTGGTCAGCGGCGGCTCGCTCGCCGACCGCCTCGCCCAGGGGCCGATGCCGTCGGCCGAGGCGGCACGGATCGGGCGGGGTGTGCTGGCCGCGCTGGCCGCCGCGCACGACGCCGGCATCCAGCACCGGGACGTCAAGCCCGCCAACGTCCTGCTCAGGTCCGACGGGCGCCCCGTCCTCACCGACTTCGGCATCGCCGCGATCCGCGAGACGACGAGCCTCACCGTCACCGGCTCCATCATCGGTACCCCCGACTTCATGGCTCCGGAGCGGATCTCGGGCCACGAGGGCGGAGCGGCCTCGGACCTGTGGTCGCTCGCGATGATGCTGTACACCGCCGTGGAGGGTCACCACCCGCTGCGCCGCGGCAACACCCTCGCCACCCTCGCCGCGGTGCTCAACGAGGACGTGGCGCCGCCGGTGCGGGCCGGTGCCCTGGGCGACGTACTGATGAGGGTGCTCGTACGGGATCCGGCGGCGCGGCCGTCGTCCGCCGTGCTGGACCGACAGCTGGCCGTGATCGAGTCCGGGCAGGGTAGTCCGGCGACCGCCTGGCACCAGCCCTCCCCCTCCTACCCGCTGAACCCGCCGTCCGCCGCCCAGGGCCCTTCGTACCCAGGGGCCTTCGGCCCGCCCACGGCTCCCCTCGCCGGTGCCCCTGCCGGATTCGGGCCGCCGCCCGTCCTCGCGGGGCCGGGGCAGCCGGTGACCTCGCCGGTGCGAGCGGGCCGTAGGAACCGGCCCGGCCCGGGCGTCCTGCTCGGGGTATCGGGGACCTCGCTCGCGGGCGCCCTGGTCCTGCTGTGGTGGCTGCTGCCCTTCGGAGGGGACTCCGGCGGTTCGGGCGACGCCGCGGACACCGGCGCCTCGTCCTCCGCCATCTCGGCCCCGGAGTCGACCGGTTCACCGGCCGCGGCCCCGGCAGCCCGGCAGTCGAAGGACACGACGACCAAGACCCTGCTGACCGCCGACGGCATCCGCACCGCCGTCAAGGCGCTGGAGCGGGAGACCGGCCGGGACAGGTTCGGCGCCTTCACCGTGTACGACGACTACGTGTCGGCCGAGTTGATGGTCAACGGCAGCGACAGCAAGTACGACAGCTACACGTACCGCCCGGGGCAGGGCGTGGAGAAGGGCATCATCAAGGGCACCTTGTCCGGCGGCGACCAGCCCTTCCGTCTCGGCGGCTTCGACTGGGCCAAGGTGCCCACGCTCCTCGAAGAGGCCCGGAAGAAGCTCAACGTCGACCGTCCGGAAACCCGTTACGTGACGGTGAGACAGCCCAACGACACCTTCGACACCCCCCTCGGCATGGCCGTCTACCTGAGCAACGAGTACAGCCAGTCCGGCTATCTGGAGGCGAACCCCAAGGGCAAGGTCACCCGTGTGATGCCCGCGGAGGACTGAGGGCCGCCCGGAGTACGGGTCACCGCGCTCAGAGGGCGATGACGACGAGGGCGGTGTCGTCGGCGTTGCCGGTGGGGGGCAGCAGCTCCGCCAGGAGCGCGTCGGCCAGCTCCTCGGGGCCGGCGTGGCGGTGGCGGGTGAGCGCGTCGGTGAGACGGGCCAGGCCGGTGTCGATGTCCTCGGTGCGGCGCTCGATCAGACCGTCGGTGTAGAGGACCAGCGTGGCGCCCTCCTCGAAGGGCGTGGTCGCCTCCGGGCGGGTGCCGTGCTCGGGGCTGGCGCCGAGCGGCGGGTCGGTGGCCCGGTCCAGGAAGGACACCGAGCCGTCGGGGTGCAGCAGGACGGGCGGGAGGTGGCCCGCGCAGCTGTAGGTGAGGGTGTGGTCGTCCCAGTCGATGAAGGCCGTGGCCGCCGTGGTCGACTCGGCGCCCGCGACGGAACGGGCGTACAGCCCGAGGGCCTCCAGCGCCCGGGCCGGCCCGTCGGCGACGCGGGTGGCGGCGCTCAGAGCGCTGCGCAGCTGGCCCATGACGCAGGCGGCCGCCAGACCGTGCCCCACGACGTCACCCACGGCGACGGCGAAGCGGTCGCCCGGCAGGTCGACGAGGTCGTACCAGTCACCGCACACGTTGAGGGTGCCCACGGCGGGCCGGTAGCGGACGGCCGCCTGATGGTGGCCCAGGGGCCCGGGGGCGGGCAGCAGGGCCTCCTGGAGCGCGAGGGCCACCTCGCGTTCGCGGGCGTGGGCCTGGCGCAGGCGTTCGTTCACCTCCTGGAGTTCCCGGGCCCGGGTGTACAGCTCGGCTTCCAGCACGCGTGCCCGGCTGTCGCCGCCCGGGCCGCCGCGGGCACGGATGAGTTCGGTGACCTCCTCCACCCGGTGCACGACCAGTGTCACCTTCCCGTCGCTGCCGAGGACGGGGGCGTTGACCGGGCTCCAGAAGTGTTCCCGCCAGTGCCCGGGACGCTGGGGGTCCTCGATGTCGTAGCGCAGGACCGCCATGGTGTCGCGCTCGCCGGTCGCCACCGCACGCAGCATCGACTCCCGTGTCTCGCGCATCCCGGCCGCGGCCGGGTCATTCGGGTTCTCGGGGAAGACGTCGAAGATGTAGCGGCCCAGCAGCTGCTCGCGGGCGCGACCGGTGTTGCGTACGAAATCGTCGTTGACATCGACGTACACCAGTTCGGGCGTCAGGAGCGCCACCATGCCGGGCAGGGCCCGGAAGACCGCCGCGTAGTCGATCTGCGGTTTCCTCATGTGCAGCCTGCCTCGACACGAGCCATCATGATGTGATTTTCCACGATAGAGGGGAACAGGCCGGCCTCACGACAGCTACCGTCGTCGCGCGGCAGTGAACGACCTGGTTCGGATTCGTCGCGGGCACGGCACCCGGCCGGTCGCCCGAGTCCCGGAAGGACCCACTCCCATGCGTTACGCAGTCCTCGGAACCGGCATCGTCGGCCGGACGATCGCCGGAAAGCTCGCCTCCCTCGGCCACGACGTCGTCATCGGCACCCGCGACCCCGGGGCCACTCTCGCACGCACCGCACCCGACGGCATGGGCAATCCGCCGTTCGCCCAGTGGCACGCCGACCACGGCCAGGTGCGCCTGGAGACCTTCGAGGCGGCCGCGGCCTTCGCCGAGGCGGTCGTCAACACCACCGCCGGCGAGCAGAGCCTCAACGCCCTCCGAGCGGCGGGCGCGTCCAACCTGAGCGGCAAGGTCCTCATCGATGTCGCCAACCCGCTGGACTTCTCCGCCGGGATGCCGCCGACGCTGGACCCCGTCAACACCGACAGTCTCGGCGAACGGATCCAGCGCGCCTTTCCCGACGCCAAGGTCGTCAAGACCCTCAACACCATGAACTGCTTCGTCATGGTGGAGCCGGCCCGGGTGGCAGGGGAGCACACCGTGTTCGTCAGCGGCGACGACACCGGGGCCAAGAAGACCGTCACCGCCCTGCTGGGCTCCTTCGGCTGGCCCGAGGCGAGTGTCATCGACCTGGGCGACATCACCAGCGCCCGCGGCGTGGAGATGCTCCTGCCGATCTGGCTGCGCCTGTACGGCACGCTCGGCCACGGTGACTTCAACTTCCACGTCCAGGGGGCCCGGCCCGGCGCCTGAGCCCGGCCGGGCCGGTACGGGCTCGACGGCGCTCCGGCTCAGGAGCGCGGACCCCGCGGCTGCCGGATCGGCGCGCTCGTCCTGGGCCGTACGAGTGTCATCCCGGGCGGCGCGCGACACGGCTGGACGGACCGTTGTCCCTGGCCGGCCGCCGTGGACGGGGGCAGGGCGGAGCGCACGTGGCAGCGGACGGCGAAGGTGCCCGTGGGCCGGATCGTGCACCCGCGTCATGCCCTGCCCGCAGTCGGCCCATGCGCTCCGCGCACTCCTGGCGGATCCTGAAGACAGGCGCAGTTCCTCAGCTTCACCGGAAGGCCGCCATGACCGGCACCCCGCACAGGGTCAGTGACGTGATGACCCGCACCGTCGGCGTTTTGAGCAGCGACACGCGCCCTTCCCGTCGTGCACGGCGAGCACCGGCTCGTCGGTGTGGTGTCCGAGTCCGACCTGCTGCCCAAGGGGGAGTGCCGCGACGGCGATCCGGACCGGTACACCCGTTGTGGCGGCTCCCCGACCTCGCGAAGGCGGGGGCGCGGGTCGCCGAGGAGCTCGCGCGGGCCGCGCGGACCATGGCGCGGTTCAGCGTCAAAAGGGTGTTCCTGCGGGACACCTCGATCGTGCCGGTCGCCGCGCGTCTCGTCCGGGCGACCCGCCGGCCTGAGGCCACGCCGGGCGGTTTCCGGACGCCCGCCCGCCCGTAGAGGAGATGGGGTGACGGCTCATGGTGAGGACGGGTCGTACGCGCGTGCGGAAGGTGTGGTGGTGGCGGTGGCGGCGCAATCCGCTGCGCAGGCGCAGCGACAGGCTGGAGGCGTGGCTCGTCCTGGCCACCTGGACCCTCGCCCTGCTGGGCGGCCTGCTCGCCGGAGCGGGGGCGGCCGTCGGCATGGAGGACGACCTCGCCGCCCGGCGTGCCGCACTGCACGCCGTGTCGGCCGTACTCGTCGGGAAAGCGGACCGCACGGCACCCGTGACGGCGGACGGAAGCGAGGAGACGGTGCGGGCGAGGGTGCGTTGGACGTCACTCGACGGATCCACGCACACAGGAGTGACCCGGGTGGCACCGGGCACCGGGGCGGGCACCTCGGTCACCGTGTGGACCGACCGCCAGGGTGACCTCGTGCGCGCACCGCTCACCGTGGCGGAGGTGCGCTTGCAGTCGGTGCTGACGGGCGTCCTGGTCGCGGCCGGCACCGGCGCCGTCGTCTTCGGAGGCGGACACTGGGCACGGCTGCGGCTGGATCGCCGGCGGCTGCGGGACTGGGAGGCGGAATGGGCTCGCGTCGCCCCGAGCGGCGGACGAACATGACCGGTTGACGGCGTCGGCCAGGCCCGTCGCGGGGATTCATCCCTCACGGGTGCTGTACTCACGGGTGCTGTACTCACGGGTGCTGTCGGCCGGATCGAACAGCTCGATCCAAGGCGCGGTGGTCCATCGACGAACGTCAATGCAAGCAGGGGGAGAGAGTCGTGAGCGAGCAGTCGAGAGAGCAGTCCAGCGACCTGCGGGAGACCGTCCGTCGGCGGTACGCGGCGGCAGCCCTGCAGGTCACCGAGGGTGGCAGTGCCTGTTGCGGGCCCGAGCCGGTCGAGGTCGACGACAACTTCGGCTCGACCCTGTACGCCGCCGACGAGCGTGACGCGCTGCCCGCCGAGGCCGTCGCCGCTTCCCTCGGTTGTGGCAACCCGACCGCGGTGGCCGAACTGCGCGAGGGCGAGCGAGTCCTCGACCTCGGCTCCGGCGGTGGCATGGACGTCCTGCTCTCCGCCCGCCGTGTCGGGCCGACGGGCCGGGCGTACGGGCTGGACATGACCGAGGAGATGCTCGCCCTCGCGCTGGCCAACGCGGCGAAGGCGGGCGCCACGAACGTGGAGTTCCTCAAGGGCTCCATCGAGGCGATCCCGCTGCCCGCGAACACGATCGACGTCGTGATCTCGAACTGTGTGATCAACCTGTCCGTCGACAAGCCCGCCGTCTTCGCGGAGACCTACCGCGTCCTCAGGCCCGGAGGCCGCCTCGGCGTCTCCGACGTGGTCGCCGACGACGTCCTCACCGCCGAACAGCGGGCCGAACGCGGCGATTACGTCGGCTGTATCGCGGGAGCCCTGTCCTTCGCCGAGTACCGCACGGGCCTGGAGGCCGCCGGCTTCACCGGCATCGAGATCGTCCCCACTCACGCGGTCGCCGAGGGCATGCACTCGGCCATCGTCCGGGCCCTCAAGCCCGCAGCCCACGCGGGCACCAGCCCTGAGGGGTGTGGGGGCTCGTAGATCTGCGGGTGCGGGCGGGATGCCGGAGGATCCGGATCGCGCTCGTCCGACGCCCTGCACCCCGGCGCGGACCGAACGAGCGAAGTGCCGTCTCACTGTTCGACGAGAACGCGCGGCGAAGCAGATGCTCGATGTCGCCGTGCCCCGCCCGCCGTGAGAGGAACGGTGGCCCGGTCGCCGCCCGGGTGGGCACCGCATGCCGCCGGTGGGCTCAGGCGGGCTCAGGCCGGGACAACAGCCGAAGGGAGGGGGTCACGGTCTCCGGCCAACCGCAGTGTCGCGAGGGCCGCGAGCCCTGACATGACACCGAAGGTGAGGGCGGCCGGGACGCCCGTGCCGAGCGCGGAGAACACGTGCACGGGGCCCCACACGGCGGCGGTGTCGTCGACCGCCATGTGCAGGACCTGGCTCGCGAGCAGTCCCAGCACGGTCGCGCAGACCGCGCCCAGCACCATCGCCGGCGCGGTGGTCCGGGTGAGCAGGCCGGGCAGCAGGCGCAGCGACCACCACACCACGGCCAGCAGGACCACGTCGGCGGCCCGGTACAGCAGCCAGTGGCCGAAGGACATGGTCGACGGGCCGCTCCAGGCGCCGAGCAGGAGCCACTGACGCAGCAGATCACCGGGCTCGGACAGCAGGCCCGCCCCGCTGAACGACGTCTGGATCCAGGCCGCCACCGACTGGTACGACAGAACCACCAGCGACACCGCGACCACCGCCGTTCCGACGCCGGCGGCCGTGCGGGCGGCACGCGGCGGCACACTGCGCCGGGGGAGCGGGACCGCGCCCTTGGCGGTGACCCGCGCCACGACCACGGTGAGGAGGGCGGTCGCCAGCCCCGCGAACACCGCGACCGGCCCGCTCGACGCGATCACTCCCGCGAGCTGCGGCAGGACCCGGTAACTGCCGCGCCCCCGGGACGCGATCAGCCAGGGCGCGGAGACCGTCACGGCCAGGGTCGCGGCCACCGGGCCCCAGGCCCACAGCGCGAGCAGCGTGGCCGGCGTACGGCCCTGCGTCGGCGGCATCCTGCGGAGCAGGAGCAGCGCGCCGGCCACGAAGAACGCGAAGAGGGTCACGAACCTGATCTGCATCGCGGTGCGGTACAGCTCGGAGTACCGGGTGCCGCCGCCGCCTCCGTCCGTGCCCGTGCCGACGGACCCGTCGGACGGCAGGGCGGTCGAGGGGTCGTACGACCAGGGCGTGAGCCAGCGCCGGAGTTCGTTCACCGAGTCCACGTCGAACACGCTGGTGCTGCCGCGCAGTTGGAGGGCCTGCGCGCTCGCCCCCGCCCACCACAGCAGCAACGTGATCAGCAGCCCGCCGACCAGGGCCGGTATCACCGCGCGCCGATATGCCATGTGTGTGCTCCCCCGCCTTGACCCGGTGTCCGTAGGTGTCTCGAACAGAGGAAGAGTAGGGCGTGATGAGGCCTTCGGTGATCTCGTCGTCGGACAGGCCGGTGGTCACCAGGGACACCGCCTCGCGTTCCGCCGCACAAAGGTGGTGCGCGTGACACAAGGGCCGCCTCTTTCGATATTCGTTTGCATACGTCCCTCACGCGGGTCAGCCTCGCCTGACCGAAGACGAAAGCAGAGAAGTTGACCACGCAGACCGACCCCGTCGACCACGAACTCGTCCAGGCCGCGGCGGATGTCGCCCGCACGCGTTGCCGCGGCGACAACCACACCATGGCGGCCGCGGCCCGTGCCCGGGACGGCCGGATCGTCACGGCCGTGAACGCCTACCACTTCACGGGAGGCCCGTGCGCCGAACTGGTCCTCATCGGGGCGGCGGCCGCCCAGGGCGCCTACGAGCTGGACACGATCGTCGCCGTGGGAGACCGCGACCGCGGGGTCGTTCCCCCGTGCGGCCGCTGCCGGCAGGTCCTGCTCGACTACTTCCCCGACCTCGAGGTCATCGTCGGCGCGGGCGCCCGCACCCGGACCGTGCGCATCACCGACCTGCTGCCCGAGAGCTATGTCTGGGCCGATCACCAGCTCGACACCGAGTGAACGAGCCGACCGTATCGATGAGAGCGTGGCATGGTCACCACTTCGGTGGACAGCAGCGTGGACAGCAGTCTCGACGACCCTGCCCCTGAGCCGGCGGCCGGCCCGAAACAAGGAGCGACAACCATGCGGTACCGCACACTCGGCAGCTCGGACCTGAACGTCTCGGAGATCTCGCTCGGATCCTGGCTCACCTACTCCGGCGGCATCGAGGCGGACGCGACCCGCGCCTGCACCGAGGCGGCCTTCGACGCCGGCATCAACTTCTTCGACACCGCCAACGCCTACGGCCGGGGAGCCGCCGAGACCGCCTGGGGCGAGATCCTTTCCGCCCACCCCCGCGACTCCTACGTCCTGGCCACCAAGGTCTACTTCCCGATGTCGGACGACCCGGCCGACCGGGGGCTGTCCCCCGCCCACATCGCCCAGCAGATCGACGCCTCCCTGACCCGCCTCAGGACCGACCACGTCGACCTCTACCAGGCGCACCGTTTCGACTCCAGCGTGCCGGTCGAGGACACCGTCGAGGCGTTCCAGAAGGTCGTCGAGCAGGGCAAGGCCCGCTACATCGGCTTCAGCGAGTGGACCCCGGAGCAGATCCAGGCGGCCATCGACCTCGCCGGTCCCGATCTGTTCGTCTCCTCCCAGCCGCAGTACTCCATGCTGTGGCAGGCCCCCGAGGCCGAGGTCTTCGGCCTGTGCGCCGCGAACGGCATCTCCCAGATCGTCTGGTCGCCGCTCGCCCAGGGCGTCCTGACCGGCAAGTACAAGCCGGGGCAGCCCGTGCCGGAGGGCAGCCGGTTCGCGTCCGCGGACATGGCGGTCTCCCAGGACCTCGTCTACAACGACGCCATCCTGGAGGCGGTCCAGCGTCTCGTCCCGATCGCCGAGCAGGCGGGGATGAGCATGCCCACCCTGGCGCTCGCCTGGGTCCTGCGCCGCACCGAGGTCGCCTCCGCCATCACCGGCGCCTCCCGCCCTGAGCAGGTCCACGCCAACGCCGCCGCCTCCGGTGTGGAACTGTCCGACGACCTCCTCACCGCCGTCGACCAGGCCCTCGGCGATGTCCCCGTCACCGAACCGACCCTCGCCCCCGGCGCCCAGGCCGGCATCAAGCACCGCTGAACTCGTACGGCGGCCCGCAAGCCGACGAGGCGGACGAGGGCGGCAGCCGCTCGTCGGCGTGGGCGCCAGCCACCGCGCCGCCGGCTTCAGGCGGACGTCACCCTCGGCGAACGGCCGCTGCCCTGCGGGGAGTTGGGGCGGCATCTCCTTCGCGACGTGGCCCTCGACGTCGTACGCGTACAGATGGCCTGTGGCGTTGGTGCGGCAGCGGCCGAAGTCGAGTCGGTCCTGGGGGTGCCCTTGCGTTCGGCGCCGCCAGTCGCCGCCGCCCCGGCGTCGCACGATTGACGCCCCCGCGCCCCCTGCCTACCGTCGCCCCAACACATCTGAACAGGCAGGTCGACGATGGCAGATTCCGCGGGATCCCCCGACAACAGATCCACCACCCGGCAACTGCAGGTGGAGACCCACGGGCTGGACGTGATCGGCGACGCCGAACGCAAGGGCACCCCCAGGACACTGTTCTGGCCTTGGTTCGGGGCCAACGTCAGTGTCCTCGGGCTGAGTTACGGCGCCTTCGTGCTCGGTTTCGGGATCTCCTTCTGGCAGGCGCTCGTGGCCGGCGTGATCGGGATCGTCTTCTCGTTCCTGCTGTGCGGTTTCGTCGCGGTCGCCGGAAAGCGTGGCTCCGCGCCGACGATGGTGCTCAGCCGCGCCGCCTACGGGGTGCGCGGCAACCGCCTCCCCTCGGTCGTCTCCTGGGTGCTCACCGTCGGCTGGGAGACCGTGCTGTGCGCCCTCGCCACCCTGGCCACGGCGACCGTCTTCGGACGGCTCGGCTGGGGCGGCGGGACACAGACCCAGGTGATCGCGCTCGTCGTGGTCGCGGGACTCACCGTCGTCGGTGGGGTGATGGGCTTCGACCTGATCATGCGGCTGCAGACCGTGATCACCGTGGTGACGGGCGTACTGACCGTCGTCTACGTCGCTCTCGTCGCCGACCACATCCACTGGAGCACCGTCAGCGCCCTCCCTGCGGGCTCCGCCCAGGAGTTCATCGGCGCGCTGGTCTTCATGATGACCGGCTTCGGCCTCGGCTGGGTCAACGCCGCCGCCGACTACTCCCGCTATCTGCCCCGGACCTCGTCGAGCCGGGGCGTGGTCGGCTGGACCACCTTCGGCGCCTCCGTGGCACCACTGCTCCTGCTGGTCTTCGGACTGCTGCTGGCCGGATCGTCCACCAAGCTCAACGACGCCGTCGCCGCCGACCCGATCGGCGCGCTCACCACCATCCTGCCCACCTGGTTCCTCGTGCCCTTCGCCGTGGTCGCGGTCCTCGGCCTGGTCGGCGGGGCCGTCCTCGACATCTACTCCTCGGGCCTCGCCCTGCTCTCGGCGGGCCTCAGGATCCCGCGCCCGATGGCGGCACTCGTCGACGGCGTCCTGATGATCGCGGGCTCCGTGTACATCGTGTTCCTCGCCGACGACTTCCTCGGCCAGTTCATGGGTTTCCTCACCACCCTCGGTGTCCCCATCGCCGCCTGGTGCGGCATCCTGCTCGCCGACCTCTCGCTGCGCCGCCGCGACTACGACGAGAACGACCTCTACCGCCCGAGCGGCCGCTACGGCGACGTACCGCCCACCCCGCTGATCCTGACGGTCCTCGCCACTGCCCTCGGCTGGGGCCTGGTCACCAACTCGGCCGCGAGCTGGCTGGACTGGCAGGGCTATCTCCTCGCCCCGTTCGGCCTCGGCGGCACGTCCGGCGCCTGGGCGTACGCCAACCTCGGCGTGCTGGCCGCGCTGGCGGTCGGCTTCCTCGGCACCCTGGCCCTCGGCCGCGGACGGGTCCGCGCACAGGAGGACGCCGTATCCCGCGCACAGGAGGACGCCGTATGACGACAGGGCTGCTCGCGGTCATCGACATGCAGCGCGTCTTCGCCGAGCCCGACAGCCCCTGGGCCGCTCCTCGCTACGCCGAGGCGGCAGCAGGCGTACGACGGCTGCTGCCGGCCTTCGCCGAACGGGTCACGTTCACCCGCTTCGTCGCCCCCGCCGAGCCCACCGGCGCCTGGCGGGCCTACTACGCGCGGTGGTCCTTCGCCCTCCAGCCGCCGGAGGCCCCGCTGTGGTGCCTCACCGACGAGTTCGCCGACCGGGCACCGCACCTGATGGACGCGACCACCTTCGGCAAGTGGACCCCCGAACTGGCCGCCCGTGTCGGCCCCGAGGGCCGGCTGGTCCTGGCCGGTGTCAGTACCGACTGCTGCGTCCTGTCCACGGCCCTCGCCGCCGCCGACGCGGGCGTCGAGACCTTGGTGGTGTCCGACGCCTGCGCCGGGGTCGACGACGCCTCGCACACCAGGGCGCTGGACGTGATGGAGCTGTACGGGCCGCTGATCCGGGTCGTCACCGTGGACCAACTGATCGGCAACTGACGGCACTTGGCGATATCCGGTCGGTACCGTGCGGCGCCCGGCCGTGTTGAATCGCCGGTAGCGCATCACGGACGGACGGCCCCACACGTCAGGAGACATCGTGACAGCGGTACCCGAACCCGGCCTCACCGAGCGGGAGATCATCGAACGGGCCGCGGCCCTCAGGCCCGCGCTGCTCGCACGCCAGGCGGAGACCGAGCGGCTCACGCACTGTCCCGAGGTGACCCACGACGACTTCCTGAGGGCCGGTTTCTACCGGATCCTCCAGCCGCGCCGCTACGGCGGCCACGAGTTCGCCCTGCCCGTCTTCTACCGCGTGATCGTCGAGATCGCCCGCGGCTGCCCCTCCACCGGCTGGGCCCTGTCCCTGACCGCCGCCCATGTGCTCCAGGTCTGCTCGGTCTTCGACGAGAAGGCACAGGACGAACTCTTCGCCCTCGACGGCGACTTCCGGGCCGCCTCCACGGTCGCCCCCGTCGGCGTCGCACGGCCCGACGGCCCCGACCACGTCGTCCTCGACGGGACCTGGCCGTACTCCTCGGGCGCCCCCTACTCCACGCACTACGTCGGCCAGACCCTGCGCGCCCCCGAAAAGCCGGGCGACCCGCCCGGTCCGCCCGTCCTGTTCGTCGCCCCGCGCTCGGTGTGGACGGTCCTCGACGACTGGCACGGCACTCTCGGTCTGCGCGGCACCGGATCCAACAGCATCCGCATGGAACAGGCCCGGATCCCCCTCCACTTCACGCGCGAGACGAGCCTGCTGGACCTGCCGGTGGAGGGCGGCAGCGTCGGCTCCGAACTGCACGGCAACCCGATGTACGCGGGCCGCGCGCCCAGCTTCTTCCACGGCGAGCTGGCCGCCGTCATGATCGGCACCGCGTACGCCGCCGCCGACGAGTACGCCCGGATCGTCGCCGCCCGCCCCCTGCTCCTGGAACCCGACCGCACCCGCGCCGACCTGCACGACTACCAGCGCCACCTCGGCGAGGCCCTCGGCGTGATCCACCTGGCCGAGGCGGCCCTCAGGCAGACCGCCGAGGACTGGATGGAAGCCTGCCGGCGCAACGTGAACGGCGAGGCGCCCTTCACCACGGCCGTGGACAACCGGCTCGCCCTGACGTTCCTCAACGCCGGACGCATGGCCTGGGACGTCCTCCAGGGCATCCTGTTCCGCACGGCCGGCTCCCGCCACGCGCGCGACGGCGAACGGATGCAGCGCTACTTCCGGGACGCGGCCACGTACTGGACCCATGTCGGACCCGGCATGTACGAGCCGCTCCTGCGCCGGGTCGGATGCGACACCCTCGGTCTGCCCTCGGAGCACATCGCGCTGATTCCCTGAGGTCCCGCACGCATGCTCTCGGCACGCTCGGGTACGCGAGCAGGACCGCGCCCTCGGGCGATCATGCCCGTGGGCGGGCCGCACGACCGCCGCTACCAGGGGATCTGCCATGGACACACCCGCCAACGACCACAACGCCACACCGGCTCAGCGGGCGCTGGACGCGCTGACGCAGGACACCGGGGACACGACGGCGCTGGACACGCTCGCGACCAGTGAGGTGCTCATTCCGGTGCCCGACGACGCCGCGGACGAGGACACGACCGTGGCGCTGCCGGTGCTGGAGCAGCAGGACGGCGCACCCGTGGTGCCCGTGTTCACTTCGGAGACGGAGATGGCCGAACTGCTTCCGTTCGTCTCCCGCTACCGTCTGGTGCCGCTGGGCGCGCTCGCCGCGCAGTGGCCGGACGGCGATCTCTCGCTCTCGATCGACGCCAGCTCCACGCACCCGCTGACGCTCACGTCAGAGGGCGTGCGCACGCTGCTGGCGCGGCCGTAGGGCTGACCACGCGCCGGCCTCACACAGTGGGGCCCGGCCACCACGTGCGACGGAGGGGGAGCGGCCGGGCCCGCAGAGGGTGCGACCTGCTCCCGCTGCCGCACCTTGGTTCTCGCCTGCGAGAACAGAGATGAGCGGCGCCGACCCTGCTCATCCCCGGCGCGCCGTGCGATCGCCGTGACCCGACCATAGGACCGATCCGGCAGGCCGTCGCTCCGGAATACGTGGCGTATGTCCGCAAAGCGCGGCGGATCGGCGGGCAGGACGGCTCACGCGGCGCGCAGTGTCTGCGAGGGCGACTCCCCGAAGCGCTCCCGGTAGCGCCGCGCGAACCGGCCCAGATGGACGAACCCCCACGCGTGCGCCACGTCCGTCACGGTCGTCGTCCCCGGTGCCGCCGCCCGCAGCTGCCGGTGGACACGCTGGAGCCGCACCTCCTGGACGTACGTAGCCGGCCCCTCGCAAAAGGGAATTGCCCATGCTCGCCATCCGCCCCCGCCGGCTTTCGTCGCGGGAATCGGCGCAGTCGCGGTGCGGCGGGGGGTGTGCTGTCCTGAGGATGTAGGCAGGAGAGCTCAGCTATGCGTCATCTCCGGACTTCCGTCCTCGCCTCCGCCCGGTCGCCCGCGCCGACCGGAGCGGGCGGAGGACTGCTCCCGGCGCGGGAGCTCGCGGTCGCGTGGTTGCTGATCCTCCTGGTCGTCGTGCCGGCGTGGGTGCTGACCGTCGGGCAGGCGCGGGACATGGGGGTCGAGCCGGGCACGATGGGGATGGCGCTGCCGCTGTTCTTGTTGCTCTGGGTGACGATGATGGCGGCCATGATGCTGCCGTCGATGATGCCGGTGGCCCTCACCTGGGTGCGGGGGATCGGGCGGCGGTCGTCCGGGTGGGGCCGGGCGCTGCGCACGCTGGAGTTCGTGGGTGGATATCTGCTGGTGTGGACGGCCTTCGGGCTGCTCGCCTACGCGGCTCTGGCGTTCACCGGGTACCTCGTGGACGATCATCCGGTGGCAGGACGCTGGATCGGCGCAGTGGCCTTCCTGCTGGCGGGCCTCTATCAGCTCGGGCCCCTCAAGAACGTCTGTTTGCGGCACTGCCGCGACCCCATGAGCCAGCTGGTGCGCTACGCAGGGTTCCGGCAGCCGGCCCGCGATCTGCGGGTGGGCATCCACCACGGCGGCTACTGCGTCGGCTGCTGCGCGGGACTGATGGTGGTCCTCGTGCCGCTCGGGGTGATGAACGTGGCCGCGATGGCCGGGCTGGCGGTGGTGATTTTCGTGGAGAAGCTGTGGTCACGCGGGCCGCTGCTCGCCCGGGTGGTGGGTGTCGTCTTCCTCGTCCTCGCCGCGCTGGCGCCGTTCCAGGACTGGCTGCTGCCGGGGCTGTGGGAATCGGCTCCATCGATGGACGGCATGTGAGCAGCTGAGGCAAGCTGGAAGGGAGGCCGTCTCGCGATCCGCGTGCGGCTCGGGATGCGCGGTCTCGCCACTCCGAGTGAGCTCCCTCGAGCTCGACGGGAGGAAAGCGAGATGACGGAACAGCCCACCCCCGGTACCCGCTGGCATCTGGCCGGCGACTGGTTCGACGTGTGCAAATGCGCCATACCCTGCCCCTGCACGTTCGCGCAGCCCCCGACCTACGGTGACTGCGAAGGCGTACTGGTCTGGCACATCCGTGACGGCAACTACGGCGACGTACGGCTCGACGATCTCAACGTCCTCATGCTCGGCTCCTTCGAGGGCAACCCGTGGGCCGGCACGCACACCGACCCCTACATCGCGGTCTTCCTCGACGAACGCGCCGACGACCAACAGCGCTCCGCGCTCGGGACTGTCTTCGGCGGTGAGGCGGGCGGCTGGCCGGCACAGTTCGGGGAGATGCTCCAGCCCGAGATGCGCGGCATGGACATCGCTCCGATCCGGGTGGAGATCGACGAGGACCTCGCCACCTGGCGCGCCGAGATCCCCGGCCGGGTCACGGCCACCGCCGAGGCTCTCACCGGCCCGACGACACCGACGGGCGCACGCGTCCAGGTCCACAACGCCCCCGGCGCCGAGGTCGGACCGGGCCAGATCGCCACCTGGGGCCGGGCCACCACCGACCGCGCCGACGCGTTCGGCTTCTCCTGGGAACGCTCGGGAAAGTCGAGCAAGTACTTCCCCTTCGACTGGACGGGACCCGACTGACCGCGGGGACGACAGAGCGCCGGCACGCCGAGATGGTGGCCGGCGACCGCGAACTCATGCGCCGGCTGACATTTTCTTGGCCACGCCCAAGGTGGGAGGGGACCGCTGCTAGTCGCTGAGCATCTGCGCCAGCACGCCACGCTGCAGCGGCAGCACCTCGGCGTGCAGGTCACGGCCCTTGCGGGTGAGGGACACCCAGACGCCCCGCCGGTCCTCCACGCACATGGACCGCTCCACGAGGCCGTCCTTCTCCAGGCGGCCGATCAGGCGGGACAGCGCGCTCTGGCTCAGATGCACCCGGCCGACGAGGTTCTGCACCCGGCACTGGTCGCCCTCCCGGGGAGACTCGGTGGCGAGGATGTCGAGCACCTCGAAATCACTCGCGCCCAGCCCGTGCGGGTGCAGCACGCGGTCGATCTCACACATCGTGCGCGCGTGCACCGACAGGATGTCCCGCCACCGCTCCTCGAGGCCGGTCTCGACCGTGTTCACCGCCATACATGCACGGTAACACCGATCCGGCTATTGTTGCCTGTGCAACTAGTGCGTATGCAAGTAAGGGTCAGGCCTGCGGATCCTGTGTGATCCCCACCAGGTTGCCGTCCGCGTCCTTGACGAAGGCGATCAGCTTGCCGCCGCCGACGTCCTGGACGTCCTGCAAGGTCTCCGCCCCGGCCGCCACCAGCGCGGCGAGCGTGGCGCGGATGTCGTCGACGTGCCAGTAGGGCACCGGGCCGGTCATGCCCCTGGCGTGTCCGTTCGGGTCGAGGCCGACGTCCTGCCCCGCGTCCTTGAAGCCGACGTAGTACGGCTCGTCCGCATAGGGCTCCACCCCCAGCAGTGCGCTGAACAGGGCTTTCGCCGCGGCAAGGTCCTTGACGGGGTAGATGATCGTCTTGAGGCCGGCAGTCATGGTGTGCTCCTTCGAGTGGTGTCCCCGACGGGTCTGTGTCGGTGGTTTCACGCTAGGCCGGGGCAGAGGGGAGGCGCTTCTCCGATCCTGACCGGTCCCGGCCGCGACGGCCTGCCGGAGCAGCGCGGAATGCCGTACGGCGGCACCCGTGACCGCTGATTTCGGGCAGCGGCAACCTCGCCTGCTCGCCACGCGTAGTGCCGCAGCGCGGGCGGGACCGACCCGAAGCGCTGCGCACGGACCCGACTCGGCCGACGCCCATGGCCGGCCGACAGGGAACGAGCGACATGGTCCTCGGCCGCCCGCTGTCCCGCGACCGGCGTCGAAGCGGGATGCATCGACCCGGCGAACGCCGATCACGACGGCACGCGCGCGGCGGGGACGCCGGCTTCGTGGGGGCGGATGCCGCCTGCACACTGTCCGCGTGGGCCGCGCCATACAGGGTTACCGCGCTAGGCCGGTGTGTCCCGAACTCACCGAACCCGTCCGGGTTCTGGCGGAGGCGTGCCCCGTTCTCACCCCCCTCGGGCAGATCGCCCTGCGCCGCCCCGACCGTGAGAGCGCGCACGTGTGTGCCGATCTGAGCGCTCGCCGTGCCTCGGGCTGCCCGCGCTGCCGTTGCTCGTCAGCCTGTCGGTCCGCGCCGCTGACCGGGTCGCCGGGCGGCGTGAACGTGCCGACGAGCGGGGTCGGCTGCCGGTGACCCCTGCCGGTGTTCCCTGGTGGCCCGCCGGACCGTTCTCACGCCCGGCTCACGTCGACTCGCGTCGTACCAGCTCCGTGGGCAGGATCACCGCCGCCGGATCCTCGCCGCCCAACTGCGCCAGCAGCAGCCGGACCATCTCGGCGCTGATGCGGTCGTAGGGCTGGCGGATCGTGGTGAGGGTGGGGGTGGCCTCCGTCGCCGCGATGGAGTCGTCGAAGCCGCCCACGGCCACGTCCTCGGGGACCCGGCGGCCCGCCCGGCGCAGTGCGGTCAGGGCGCCGAGCGCCATGAGGTCGGAGGCGACGAACACGGCGTCCAGGTCCGGGGCCTGGGCCAGCAGCCGTTCGGTGCCCGCCTCTCCGGCCGCCCGGCTGTAGTCGCCGGAGACGACGAGCCGCTCGTCGATCTCGAGACCAGCCTCCGTCAGCACCTCCTTGTAACCGGCGAGACGGTCGACGCCGCCGGGCGAGTCCAGCGGGCCGGTCACGATGCCGATCCGGCGGCGGCCCAGGGACAGCAGATGGCGCACCATGTCGCGGGCGCCGTCGCGGTCGTCCGCGGCCACGTAACTCACCTTCGAACCGGACCTCATGGGCTTGCCGCACTGGACGACGGGCACGCCCGCCTTGTGCAGTTCCTCGGCCACCGGGTCGGCGGAGTGGCTGGTCACCAGCAGGACGCCGTCGAGGTGGCCCGCCGTGATGAACCGCTTGATCCGGCGCCGCTCGTCCTCGGTCCCGGCCAGCATCAGCAGCAGCGGGATGTCGTGCGCGGCCAGCGCCTGGGTGCAGCCGCGCAGCAGCACGTTGAAGTTGGGATCCTCGAAGAACCGCTCCTGGGGCTCCGTGAGGAGGAAGCCGACCGAGTCGGAGCGGCCGGTGATCAGTGAGCGGGCGTGCCGGTTGACGACGTACCCCGTCTTGCGGATGGCGGCGTTGACCGCCTCCAGGGCGGGAGGGCTGACGTAGTGTCCGCCGTTGAGCACACGCGAGACGGTGCCCCGCGAGACCCCGGCCTCGCGGGCCACGTCGTGGATCGTCGGCGGTCTGCGCCGGGCCCCCGCATTGTTCATGGTCAAGACTCTAAGGCCCGCGGGGGCCGGGAAAGGGTGCTCGTACGGCGGGACGGCGGGCCGGGGAGGCGCGCAGGCTGGGATCGTGCACAGAAAAGTGTCAGGGAAGGCACTTGGCAAGGGTCACCTCGGTACGGTTATCTTGGGCCGCACGCTTCCAGAGCCGTGTGTGCACGTTCCCAACAGATTGAAACGGGAGAGACCCATGCCGGAGACCACCCCCAGGGGCCTCACCAGGCTTGCCTTCGGCGGGGACTACAACCCGGAGCAGTGGCCCGAGAGCGTCTGGGACGAGGACGTCCGGCTGATGCGCGAGGCCGGGGTCACCATGGTCAGCGTGGGGATCTTCTCCTGGGCGCTCCTGGAGCCGGAACCGGGCGTGTACGACTTCGGCTGGCTGGACCGGATCCTCGGCCTGCTGCACGAGAACGGCGTCCGCGTCGACCTCGGCACGCCCACGGTCGTCCCGCCCGCCTGGTTCTACCGCGCCCACCCCGACGCGCTGCCCGTGACGGCCGACGGCACCCGTCTCGCGTTCGGCTCGCGCGGCGCCATCTGCCACAGCAACAGCGCCTACCGGGCGGCCGCCGCGCACATCACCACCCGGCTCGCCGAGCGCTACGCCGACCACCCGGCACTCGCGATGTGGCACGTGCACAACGAGTACGGCGTCCCCGTCTCCGCCTGCTACTGCGACTCCTGTGCCGCCCACTTCCGCCGTTGGCTCGAGGCGACGTACGGCGGTGTCGACGGCGTCAACAAGGCCTGGGGCACCGCTTTCTGGGGCCAGCACTACACGAGCCTCGACCAGATCGACCCGCCGCGCACCGCTGCCACCGTCGGCAACCCCGGCCAGGCGCTGGACTACAAGCGGTTCGCCGACGCCACCATGCGCGAGAACTTCGTGGCCGAGCGGGACATCCTGCACCGGCTCTCCCCGGGCGTCCCCGTCACCACCAACTTCATGACCGCGCTCAGCCAGTGCGACTCCGTCGACTACTGGGCCTGGGGCCGCGAGGTCGACATCGTCACCAACGACCACTACCTCATCACCGACGGCCGCCGCACCCACGTCAACCTCGCGATGGCCGCTGACCTCACCCGCTCGGTCGCGGGCGGCGCCCCCTGGATCCTGCTGGAGCACTCCACCTCGGGCGTCAACTGGCAGCCCCGCAACCCCGCCAAAACCCCCGGCCAGATGGCCCGCAACTCCCTGGCGCACGTGGCCCGCGGCTCCGAGGGCGCCATGTTCTTCCAATGGCGCCAGTCCCGGCGCGGCGCCGAGAAGTTCCACTCGGCGATGGTCCCGCACGGCGGCACCGACACGCGCGTGTGGCGCGAGGTCGTCGAACTGGGCGCCTGTCTCGACTCGTTGAGCACCGTCCGCGGCACCCGCACCCAGGCGGACGTGGCCGTCCTGTGGGACTGGCACTCGTGGTGGGCGCAGAACCTCGACTGGCGTCCCAGCCAGGACCACGACGCGCGCGAGCGCGCTGACGCCTTCTACGAGGCCCTCTACGACCGCCACCTCACGGTCGACTTCGCCCACCCGGAAGCCGACTTGTCGGCTTGTCCCCTTGTCGTCGTGCCCGCCCTGTACCTGATGACGGGGGCCGCGGGGACCAACCTCAAGGAGTACGTCGAGCAGGGCGGCACCCTCGTCGTGTCGTACTTCTCGGGCATCGTCGACGAACACGACGCCGTCCACGCGGGCGCGTACCCGGGTGCGCTCAGGGACGTCCTCGGCCTGACCGTGGAGGAGTTCTCGCCGCTGCTGCCGGGCCAGTCGGTCCGTGTCACCGGCCCCGACGGCTCCGAGCTCACCGGCGACGTGTGGACCGAGTTCGTGGTGCCGGGTGACGCCGAGACCGTGTGGACGTACGCCGACGGCCCGGCCGCCGGCCACCCGGCCGTCACGCGGAACCGACACGGCGAGGGCACCGCCTGGTACGTCTCCACGCGCCTGGCCGCCCAGGGCCTCGACGCGCTGCTCGGCTGGGCCGCCGAGGACGCCCGGCTCCCCACGCGCGCCGACCTGCCCCACGACGTCGAGGTGGTCCGACGCAACGGAGACTCCGGTTCCTACGTCTTCGTGGTCAACCACACCGCGTCGGAGGCCAAGGTGCCCCTGGACGCGGCCGGCACCGAACTGCTGACCGGCGAACGTGCCGCGGGACGACTCGCCGTCCCGGCCGGCGGCGTCCGGGTCGTACGACTCGACGGCTGAACCGACTCCCCTCCGCCCGCGAGACCACGAGCCGCGGGCGGAGGGGGCCCCACCCCAGCTCCGCCTCACGGCCTCCCGCCCCGCCCGAACCCTCGGGGGCGGCGCGTCCCCTCCGGGTCGCCGCACGCGCCGAACAGCCCTGCGCCACCGAGGAGTTCCATCTCGGACAAGCTCGGAGACTCCGGGACACGGCGGCTTCGCCTGCGGGACAGTGGACACACGCAGAAGGAGGGGCGGAGGGGACGAGATGCTGAGGACTCCGGCCAACCAGACGCGCCTGGACATCCTGGAGTGGCTGAAGGACCCGGCAGCGCACTTCCCGGCGCGGCGGCACGGCGACCCCGCCCGGGACGGAGTCACCGCCCGCGCGGTCGCGGTCAAGCTCGGCGTGCCCCGCTCGGTCGCGGAGACCCACCTCGGCCTCCTCGTGGACATCGGCCTGCTGCGCACCAGGAGAGTCCGGTGGCGCACGTACTACCGTCGCGACGAGATGCGCATCGCCGAGGTGGCGCGCATGTTCGAAAAGGGCTGGTAGCGACCCGCACCGGAAGGCAGACACCCGATGGACCGTCCCACCGCACTGATTCCCCGCCATTACGTCGCGATCGGCGGCCACGGTCCCGAGGACGTTGTCGCCGACGCCCGCGGCCGGGTTCTCACCGGAGTGGCGGACGGCCGCATCCTGCGCATCGACGGACTGACGCAACCCCGTGCCGCCCGTGTCGAGCTGCTCGCCGAGACCGGCGGCAGGCCGCTCGGCCTCGAACTCCTCCCGGACGGCGCCCTGTTGGTGTGCGACACGGAGCGCGGACTGCTGGGCGTCGACCTCGCCGACGGCACCGTACGCGTGGTCGCCGACGAGGTCGAGGGGGAGCGGCTGCGGTTCACCAGCAACGTGGTCGCGCTGTCCGACGGCAGCGTGTACTTCACCGTCTCCAGCCGCCGTTACCCCCTCGACCAGTGGATCGGCGACATCGTGGAACACACCGGCACCGGCCGCCTCCTGCGCCTGGCACCCGGCGACGACACTCCCGAAGTCCTCCTGGAGGGGCTCCAGTTCGCCAACGGCGTGGCCGCGAGCGGCGACGAGTCCTTCCTGGTCCTCGCCGAGACCGGGGCCCGCCGGCTCACCCGCTACTGGCTCGACGGACCCCTGGCCGGACGCGCCGAGCCCTTCGCCGAGAACCTCCCCGGCATGCCCGACAACGTCTGGCGCGGCGGACCCGACGGCCCGATCTGGGTCTCCCTCGCCGGGCCCCGCGTGCCCCCGCTCGACCTGCTGCACCGCGCCGCCCCGCCGGTCCGCCGAGCCGCCGCCCGGATCGCCGTACGCGCCCCCTACCGCCCCACGGGCGGCATCGGCGTCCTCGCCGTCGACGACACGGGCGAGATCGTCCACCACCTCGCGCGCAACCGCTCCGGCTTCCGCATGGTCACCAGCGTCTGCGAGGCCTCCGGCCACCTGGTCCTCGGCAGCCTCTGGGAGCGCGGCATCGCGCTGTGCGAGCCGCCCGCCGCGAAGTGACCACGGCGACACCCCGGCGTTACGCTGGTCCTCGGTCGCGATCATCCTCGCGGCACGGCGGTGGGGCCCGCCGTACCCGAACCGCGGCGAAGGCGCCGCCAACGGTCCCTACTTGCGATGGAGCGCGCCCGTGTGCCCGGGCCCCGGCGAGTAGGAGAGACACGACCATGACAGCCCCGGAGAGCCTGCGAGCCCCCACCAGAGCCGCACGCCAGTCCCTCTGGCAGGGTCAGGCGCCCGTGGTCGCGGTGGTCGCGCTCGGCGGCGCCCTGGGCGCGACGGCCCGGTACGCGCTCTCCCTCCACTGGCCCACTCCGCCCAGCGGATTCCCCTGGGCGACCTTCTGGACCAACGTGGTCGGCTGTGCCGTCATCGGCGTGTTCATGGTCGTCATCACCGACGTGCGGGCCGCCCACCGCCTGGTCCGCCCCTTCTTCGGCACCGGCGTCCTCGGTGGCTTCACCACCTTCTCGACCTACGCCGTCGACATCCAGAAACTGGTCGACCACGGCCGGCCCGCCACGGGCATGGCCTATCTCGCCGCGACCCTGCTCGCGGCCCTCACGGCGGTGTGGCTCGCGTCCACGGCGGCCCGCCGCGTCCTGAAGTGGAGGCAGCCATGAGGCGCGTTTTGAAGCGGAGGCAGCCATGACGAGGCTGACCGGCAACGCCCTGCGCGTGACCGTCTACATCGGCGAGAACGACACCTGGCACCACAAGCCCCTCTACGCCGAGATCGTGCACCGCGCCCACGCCGCCGGTCTCGCCGGGGCCAGCGTCTTCCGCGGCATCGAGGGGTTCGGCGCCTCCTCCCTGATCCACACCTCCCGGTTGCTGTCCCTCAGTGAGGACCTGCCGGTGGCCGTCGTCATCGTCGACACCGAGCCGCGTGTACGGGAGTTTCTGCCGCAGCTCGACGAACTCGTCACCGAGGGCCTGGTGACCCTCGACGACTGCGAGGTCATCCGGTACGTCGGCCGCGAAGCGAAGCAGGGCATAGCGGGCACGAAGGGTAAGAAGTCGTTGTGAACTGGCTGCTGGTCGTTCTGGGGGCCATGGTCGGCGCCCCGCTCCGCTATCTCACCGACCGCGCGGTGCAGTCCCGGCACGACTCGGTGTTTCCCTGGGGCACCTTCGCCGTCAATGTCACGGGCTGTCTGATCCTCGGTCTGCTCACCGGCGCCGTGGCCGCGGGGGCCGCCGGGTCCCACCTCCAGCTCCTGCTGGGCACCGGCCTGTGCGGGGCCCTGACGACGTACTCGACCTTCTCCTACGAGACTCTCCGGCTCACCGAGACGGGGGCACGCCTGTACGGCGTGGCCAACGTGGCCGCGAGCGTGGTGGCGGGTCTGGGGGCCGCCTTCGCGGGGGTGGCGCTGGCACAGGCCGTGTGGACGTAGGCGTACCGGCACGAGCCGCGCGGCAGGCCCTTGCCCGCGTGTAGTAAGACTGTGCCCTCCGCACCTGCCTTCCCCTGAGAAGAACTGGATCCCATGAGCGTCATCAGCGTCGGTCAGGCCGTCGTCCTCGGAGCCGTCGAGGGAGTGACCGAGTTCCTCCCCGTCTCCTCCACCGGCCATCTGAAGATCGTCGAGGGGTTGATGAACATCCCCGTCGACGACGACGCCGTCGTCGGGTTCTCGGCCGTCATCCAGGTCGGCGCGATCGCGGCCGTGCTCGTGTACTTCTTCAAGGACATCGTGCGGATCGTCTCCGCGTGGGGGAGGGGCCTGGTCAACAAGGAGGAGCGCTACCACCACGACTACAAGTTCGCGTGGTGGGTGATCGCCGCGACCGTCCCGATCGTCGTCGTCGGCCTCGCCGCCAAGCCGCTCATCGAGGGGCCGCTCGCCTCCCTGTGGGTGGTCGCGGGCTCCCTGATCGTCGGCAGCGGTGTGATGTGGGCGGCGGACCAGATGGGCCGGCACAAGCGGGGGGAGGACGACACCTCGTTCAAGGACGCGATGCTGGTCGGCAGCTCGCAGATCCTCGCGCTGCTCTTCCCCGGCTTCTCCCGCTCCGGCGCGACCATGTCCACGGCCCTGATCCTGGACCTCGACCGCGTGGCAGCCACTCGCCTCTCCTTCTTCCTCGGCATCCCCGCCCTCACCGGCGCCGGAATCTACGAGCTCAAGGACGCCCTGGGCGCGGGCGTGGGTGCGGCCCCGCTCGCCGTCGGCACGGCCGTCTCCTTCGTCGTCGCCTACGCCTCCATCGCCTGGCTGCTCAAGTTCGTGGCCAAGCACTCCTTCAACGCCTTCGTGATCTACCGAATCGTCGTGGGCCTGCTGCTCTTCGGCCTGCTGACCACGGGGACGCTGGACAGCTGACGGGTACGGGGGCCGATCCCGCGGACTGCCATGGGTGTGTGGTCCGGGCTGCAGGGGGGCGATCCGGCCGGCTGACACGGGGGTGCGGGTGGCCCGCGCCGCAGGAGCGCGAGGCAGCCCCGTACGGGGGATGCGAGTCGGCCGGCGCGCGGAGGTGTGTGTGGGGGGCACGTCACAGGGCTGCCAGGTCGACCGCCCTGAGGGTGCGAGACCACGTCGTAAGGGCGCGGGATGGCTGACTGGTACGGGGGTGTGGTGGCCCGGGCCACTGGGGGTGCGAGGTGGCTGGCGCGCGGGCGTAGGGGGCGGCTCACGTCCGCCCGGGCCACTGGGGGTGCGAGGTGGCTGGCGCGCGGGCGTAGGGGGCGGCTCACGTCGCAGGGGTGCGGGGCGGCCAGCTGACACGGGGTGCAAGGCCGCCCATGCCGCAGGGTTCCGATTCGGTTGACCGCCAGGGGCTGCGGGACGGCCTGCGCCGGAGGGGGTGGCCCAGCCGTCCCGCCACGGGCGGGCGGGTGCGACATGCCACCGTCACGGCGTCCGGGGCGGCCCGCGTCGCAGACGTTGTGGCCCAGCCAACCGTCGTAGGGGTGTGGTGCGAGATGGGCACCGTCACGGCGTGCTAGGCGGCCCGTGCCGCAGGGGGCCGCGGCCCAGCCGTCCGCCACGGGGGTGCGGGTGCGACATGCCACCGTCACGGCGTCCGGGGCGGCCCGCGTCGCAGAGGTTGTGGCCCAGCCAACCGTCGTAGGGGTGTGGTGCGAGATGGGCACCGTCACGGCGTGCTAGGCGGCCCGTGCCGCAGGGGGCCGCGGCCCAGCCGTCCGCCACGGGGGTGCGAGACGCTTCACCGCCCCGGCGGTGTGACGCGTCCGGCGTCTCGCAGTCGCCTGCCCCCGCCCCCTTGACAGCACCCTCCCGCCGCCCGGAGTATCACTCACGTGAACCTGTCAGACAGCCGGACAGCCAGTCAGCCCCCGCGGCGCATCAGCGCCATGGAGGCGGTGTTGGCGCATCTGCGCGACGCCATCGAGCGAGGGGAGTACGCCATCGGCGACAAGCTCCCCTCCGAGGCGGAGCTCTGCCGCACCCTGGAGATCAGCCGGCCCGTGCTGCGCGAGGCCCTCAGGGCCCTGCAGACCATGGGCCTGACCGTCTCCAAGACCGGCAAGGGCACCTTCGTCGTGGCCAACGCGGTGGAGGACCCCACCTTCGGCGACTACGCGGCCAGCGACCTCCTTGAGGTGCGCCGCCACGTGGAGATCCCGGTCGCCGGGTACGCGGCCCTGCGTCGCACCCCGGAGAACCTGGACCACCTGGCCCACCTGCTGGACCGGATGGAACGGGAGACCGACACCACGGCGTGGGTCGCGATGGACACCCTCTTCCACCTCGCCGTGGCCGAGGCCGCCCAGAACCCGGTCTTCCGCCGGGTCATCGAGGAGATCCGGGACGCACTGGCGCGTCAGTCGGCGTTCCTCAACGAGCTGGGCGGCCGCCGGGAGCAGTCCAACCGTGAGCACCGCGCGATCGTCGAGGCGCTGATCGACGGTTCCGAACATGACGCGGTGGAGGCCATGTCCCACCACCTCGACCGCGTAGAGACCACCCTCACCGACATCGTCCGTTCCTCGAACGCGGGCACGGGCACCCCCACGGAAGGCGAGTCCCAGGCGTGAGCGAGCAGTCCCTGCACGACGATGTGCAGAAACGTTCCGGCCATGTCGACGCCGGAGACGAGGGCTACAGCAAGTCCCTCAAGTCACGGCACGTCAACATGATCGCCATCGGCGGCGCCATCGGCACCGGCCTCTTCCTCGGGGCCGGCGGCCGCCTCGCCGACGCCGGCCCCTCCCTGTTCATCGCCTACGCGGTCTGCGGCGTCTTCGCCTTCCTCGTCGTCCGCGCCCTCGGCGAACTCGTCCTGTACCGGCCGTCCTCCGGCGCCTTCGTGTCGTACGCCCGGGAGTTCCTCGGCGAGAAGGGCGCCTACGTCGCCGGCTGGATGTACTTCCTGAACTGGGCCACCACCGGCATCGCCGACATCACCGCCGTCGCTCTCTACACCCACTACTGGGGCATGTTCTCCGACATCCCGCAGTGGGTGATCGCGCTCATCGCGCTCGCGGTCGTCCTCACCGTCAACCTCATCTCGGTGAAGATGTTCGGCGAGCTGGAGTTCTGGTTCGCCATCATCAAGGTGGGCGCGCTCGTGGCGTTCCTGCTGATCGGCATCTTCCTGCTGGCCACCCAGCACCCGATCGACGGCCACCACCCCGGCCCGGCCCTGATCACCGGCAACGGCGGCATCTTCCCCAACGGCCTGCTGCCCATGCTGCTGATCATCCAGGGTGTCGTCTTCGCCTACGCCTCCGTGGAACTGGTCGGCGTGGCCGCGGGCGAGACCGAGAACCCCGAGAAGATCATGCCCAAGGCGATCAACTCGATCATGTGGCGCGTCGGCCTCTTCTACGTCGGCTCGGTCCTCCTGCTGTCGATGCTGCTGCCCTGGAACAAGTACACGGGCGGCGAGAGCCCCTTCGTGACCGTCCTGTCCAACATCGGCATCCCGGCGGCCGGCGGTGTGATGAACCTCGTCGTCCTCACCGCGGCCATGTCCTCCCTCAACTCCGGCCTGTACTCCACCGGCCGCATCCTGCGCTCCATGGCCATGTCCGGCTCCGCCCCGAAGTTCACCGGCGTGATGAGCCGCAGCCAGGTCCCCTACGGCGGCATCCTGCTCACCAGCGGAGTCTGCGTCCTCGGCGTCGGCCTCAACTACGTGGTCCCCGCCGACGCGTTCGAGATCGTGCTGAACTTCGCCGCCATCGGCATCCTCGCCACCTGGGGCATGATCATGGTCTGCCACCTGCTCTTCTGGCAGAAGACCGAGAAGGGCGACCTGACCCGCCCCGGCTACCGACTGCCGGGATCCCCCTGGACCGAACTCGTGACGCTGGCCTTCCTCGCCTCCGTCCTGGTCCTCATGTACGCCGACGGCGGCGCCGGACGCACCACCGTGCTGTGCCTCCCGCTGATCGTCGCGGCCCTGGTCGCCGGCTGGTTCGCCGTCCGGGGCAGGGTCTCCCGTACCTCCACCGAGACCGAATCGACCGGCGCGTGATCGCTCGCGCGCATTCCCAGCCCTAACCCACTGGCACGCACGCGTGATCCGCGTGGCGTTCCCGGAGAAGCAGGAAGTGATGTACAGCAGTTCCGTCGCGGCCGCACCCCTGGTCCGTGAGCCCCTTCACGCCCCGGTCGCCCACCTCATCCGCGGTGGGCTGATCGAGGGCACCCACTACGGTTCCGTCGTCGTCCTCGACGGCGACGGCACCGTCCGCTTCCAACTCGGTGACATCGAGGCCGCGTTCTATCCGCGGTCGGCGCTCAAGCCCGTCCAGGCCGTCGCCATGGTCCGGGCCGGGCTGCCGCTCGACGGCGAGCTCCTCTCGCTCGCCGCGGCCAGCCACTCCGGCGAGGAACGCCATCTCGCGGGGGCCCGGCGGATCCTGGAGCTGGCGGGTGTCTCCGAGGACGCGCTGCGCAACGTCCCGGACATGCCGTTCGACCCGGCCGTCCGGGACACGTGGATCCGGGAGGGCCGCGGGCCGTCCCGGCTCGCGCAGAACTGCTCCGGCAAGCACGCGGCGATGCTGTACACGTGCGTGCTCAACGACTGGCCCCTCGAGGGCTATCTCGACCCCACGCATCCGCTCCAGCAGGCGATCGCCGAGATCGTCGAGGACCTGACCGGACAGCGCATCGCGCGGGTGACCGTCGACGGCTGCGGTGCGCCCCTGTTCTCCGTGTCGCTGCACGGCCTTGCCCGGGCCGCCGCACGGATCACCGCGGCGGCTCCCGGTACGCCCGAGGCCCGGGTCGCCGACGCGATGCGGGAGCACGCCGAGATGGCGTCCGGGGCGGGGCGGGACGTGGCCGCGCTGATGAAGGCCGTGCCGGGGCTGCTCGCCAAGGACGGGTTCGAGGGCGTTCAGGTCGCCGCGCTGCCCGACGGGCGGGCGGTCGCCGTGAAGATCTCCGACGGGGCGAACCGGGCGCGGGTGCCGGTCGCTGCGGCGGCGCTCGCGTGGGCCGGGGTCTCGCCGGATCTGCTCACGGAGTTCCAGGGAGAGGCGCTTCTCGGAGGCGGCCTTGAGGTCGGGCGGGTGCGGCCCGTTCGTTCGCTGGAGCCCGTTGTGTCTGCCTGCGCCTAGCAGCCCGGGTCGTCATGTCGTCGTGCGGCCGCGGGCCGGCCGTGGCCGGTCGCGCAGTTCCCTGCGCCCCTAAAAGTACTTACCCGAGCCCCTTTCAGAAGAAGGACGCCCTCATGACCGCCGCCATCACTCGCCGTGAGCACGACCTGCTGGGCGATCGGGATGTCCCCGTCGACGCCTACTGGGGTGTGCACACCCTGCGGGCCACCGAGAACTTCCCCATCACCGGGACCCGGATCTCCGCCTACCCGCACCTCATCGACGCCCTTGCCGCCGTCAAGGAGGCGGCCGCGCTCGCCAACGAGGAGCTCGGACTGCTGGAGCCCAGGAAGGCCGCCGCGATCGTCGAGGCCTGCCGGGAGATCCGGGAGGGCAAGCTGCACGACCAGTTCGTGGTCGACGTGATCCAGGGCGGGGCCGGCACCTCGACCAACATGAACGCCAACGAGGTCATCGCCAACCGGGCGCTGGAGCTGCTGGGGCACGAGAAGGGGCAGTACTCGTTCCTGCACCCCAACGAGGACGTCAACCTGGGGCAGTCGACCAACGACGTCTACCCGACGGCCGTCAAGGTCGCGACGGTCTTCGCGGTCCGTGGACTGCTCAAGGCGATGGCCGCACTGCAGGACGCGTTCGCCCGCAAGGCCGTCGAGTTCCGCGATGTGCTCAAGATGGGCCGTACACAGTTGCAGGACGCGGTGCCCATGACGCTGGGGCAGGAGTTCTCCGCGTATGCCGTCATGATGGGCGAGGACCGGTCACGTCTTGACGAGGCCGTCGAGTTGATCCATGAGATCAACCTGGGGGCCACGGCCATCGGCACAGGACTCAATGCTCCCGCCGGATACGCCGAGTCGGCCCGGCGCCACCTGGCCGAGATCACGGGGCTGCCGCTGGTCACCGCCGCCAACCTCGTCGAGGCGACCCAGGACTGCGGGGCGTTCGTGCAGATGTCCGGTGTGCTCAAGCGGATCGCGGTCAAGCTCAGCAAGAGCTGCAACGACCTGCGGCTGCTGTCCTCCGGACCGCGCGCCGGGCTCGGGGAGATCAACCTGCCGCCGGTGCAGGCCGGTTCGTCGATCATGCCCGGCAAGGTCAACCCGGTGATACCCGAGGTCGTCAACCAGGTCGCCTTCGAGGTGATCGGCAACGACGTCACCATCACCATGGCCGCCGAGGCCGGACAGCTCCAGCTCAACGCCTTCGAGCCGATCATCCTGCACTCCCTGTCGGAGTCCATCACCCACCTGAGCGCCGCCTGCCACACCCTGGCCGAGCGCTGCGTCGACGGCATCACGGCCAACACCGAGGCACTGCGCCGGACCGTCGAGAACTCCATCGGCCTGGTCACCGCCCTCAACCCGCACATCGGCTACACGGCCGCCACCGACATCGCCAAGGAGGCCCTCGCCACCGGCCGCGGCGTGGCCGAACTGGTCCTCGAGAAGGGTCTGCTGCCGGCCGAGCGACTGGCGGATCTCCTGCGTCCTGAGGTACTCGCCGGCAGCGACACGGCAGGGGCGATCTGAGGTGCGATCTCCTTGTGCCGCGTGGCACCGGAGGGTGCCGCGTGACACCGGGGAGCCGCGCCGCACCGACACGCGGTGCCGTCACACCCAGGGGTGAACCGCGCCGGGGTGGTGCCCCGTCGCATCCGAGGGGTGGCGCGAAAACGAGAGACCGCGTCCCCTCGGGCGGTACCCGCTGATCGGCGCAGCCCGTGTCGCCCTTCCCAGGAAAGTGCGATTAACACTCATATCGTGAATTGTGCGGCCTTCGAATCAGGCCGTCTCCTGTCCTGGTGGAAGGTTCTGCACACTCTGCGCCGGGCGGAGCGATGGAATCCCTTCGGTGAGTCCAGGAGAATTCATGCGTGTGGCCGTGACAGGTGGCGGCGGTTTTCTCGGTTCGCATCTCTGCGAAGCGCTCCTTCGGCGCGGCGACCAAGTCGTGTGCCTCGACGACTTCTCGACCGGCGATCCGGCGAACATCGCCCCCTTTCTCGGAGACCCCGCTTTCGAACTCGTCCGCGAGGACGTCAGTGCGTCCCTGGAGGTTTCGGGCACCGTCGACGCGGTGGCCCACCTCGCCAGCCCCGCCTCGCCCCCCGACTACCTTGCCCGTCCGCTGGAGACGCTCGCCGTGGGCAGCCGAGGTACGGAGAACGCGCTGCGGCTCGCGGCGCGCCACGCCGCCCGCTTCGTCCTCGCCTCCACGAGCGAGGTGTACGGAGACCCCGAGGTGCACCCTCAGGACGAGACGTACTGGGGTCACGTCAACCCCGTCGGCCCGCGCAGTGTCTACGACGAGGCGAAAAGGTTCTCCGAGGCACTGACCCAGGCCTACCGGACGAACCGGGGGACGAACACGGGAATCGTGCGGATCTTCAACACCTATGGTCCGCGCATGCGCCCGCACGACGGCCGGGTCGTTTCCAGCTTCGTCGTCCAGGCGCTCGCTCAGGAGCCGTTGACCGTCTACGGAGACGGAAAGCAGACCCGCAGTTTCTGCTATGTCGACGACCTGGTGCGCGGAATCGTCGCCATGCTCGACCACGACGAACCCGGACCGGTCAATCTCGGGAATCCCGTCGAACTGACGGTCCTGCAACTGGCGGAACTCGTTCTCGACCTCACGGGATCACGGGCCGAGATCCAGTTCCACTCGCTGCCGGTCGACGACCCGACCCGCCGCCGGCCGGTGATCGCCCGAGCGGCGCAGCGCCTGGGCTGGAGCCCCGAGGTCGGCATCGAGGACGGTCTGCGCCGAACGGTGGAGTGGTTCGCCTCCCGGCCGGACGACATCGCCGCCGCCCTCTCCGCGATCCGTGGCGGCCAACAGGACGGCGTCGTCACGGCGGCCTCCTGCCGGTCCGGCGCGACCGTCGCCGCCGCGTCGTGACCCAGACGGATCACGGCCGGACGCCTGGCGCCGCCCTGGACGGTGCTCCGGGTGCCGTGCAGACCGATGAGGCGATGCTGAGAAGCTACCTGTGGACCCTCTCGGCGGGCAACGTCGTCGACATGCCCGCCGACGGACCGGTTTTCGGCAAACCGCGCAGGCGGCTCACGCCGGGGCCCGTGTCCCGCGTGCCCCTGCTGGGGCGCCTTGACCAGATGAAGGTGTCCCTGCTCGCGGTGGGCTGGTGGACCGCCTTCGTCTGCCTCTGGGAGTGGTGGCTGCGTCCGGAACACCGGGTCGGCCTGGTGGGCTTCGCGGTGAACAGCGCCCTCCTGCTGTATGTGTCCGTGCTGCCGCTGTACTTCGTCGTCGTGATGGTGAGGCTGCGCACCTTCGACCCCGCTGTCGAGGTGCCCCGGCTGCGGATCGCGTTCGTGGTGACCCGGGCACCGTCGGAGCCCTGGCCGGTCGCCCGCACCACCCTGAGCGCGATGCTGCGCCAGGAATTCCCGCACCGCTACGACGTATGGCTGTGCGACGAGGACCCGAGCCGGGAGATCCTGGCCTGGTGCGAGGCCAACGCCGTGCGCGTGTCCTGCCGTCGTGGTGCCGCGTCGTACCACCGCGACGCCTGGCCCCGCCGCACCCGGTGCAAGGAGGGCAACCTCGCGCATTTCTACGACCACTGGGGCTACTCCGACTACGACGTGGTCGCCCAGCTCGACGTCGACCACGTACCGCACCCCCGCTACCTGGGGGAAGTGGTCCGGCCTTTCGCCGATCCGGCCGTCGGCTACGTCGCCGCACCCAGCGTGTGCGACGCCAACGCCCGCACCTCGTGGTCGGCACGCGGACGGCTGTACCGCGAGGCCACCTTCCACGGACCGATGCAACTGGGCCACTCCGACGGTCTGGCACCGCTGTGCATCGGCTCCCACTACGCCGTACGGACTCGTGCCCTCAAGGAGATCGGCGGGCTCGGCCCCGAACTGGCCGAGGACTTCGCCACCACGTTCCTGCTGAACTCGGCGGGCTGGCACGGGGCGTTCGCCATCGACGCGGAGGCGCACGGCGACGGTCCCATCACCTTCGCCGCCATGGTGACACAGGAGTTCCAGTGGTCGCGGAGCCTGGTGTTCATGCTGCTGGGCATGCTCCCGAAGCATCTGTGGCGGATGCCCGGACGGCTGCGGATCCGCTTCGCCTTCGCCCTCTCCTACTATCCGCTGCTCGCGCTGACGACCACCGCCGGCCTGCTGCTGCCGCCGATCGCCGCGATCACCGGCGAGCCGTGGATCAGCGTGAACTACGGCGCTTTCCTCCTGCACTTCTGGGCGATGTCGTTCTTCCTGATCCTGCTCACCCTGCTGCTGCGCAGACGAGGCCTGCTGCGGCCCGTCGACGCGCCGCTGCTGAGCTGGGAGGGGTGGCTGTTCGGGCTGACCCGCTGGCCGTGGGTGGCCTGGGGAACGGCGGCCGCGGTGCTGCAGCGACTGCGGCCGAGGAAGGTCGTCTTCAAGGTGACGCCCAAGGTCCGCGACGGCATGGAGCCGTTGCCGCTGCGCCTGGTGCTTCCCTACCTGCTGATCACCGTGGTCCTCTCCGCTGCGGCCGTGGTCGGCCAGCTGACCGGCCCCGCCATCGGCTATGTGTTCCTGTGCCTGCTCGGCTCGCTCTCCTACGCGCTGGTGACCCTCGCCGTCAGCGTGCTGCACATCCGTGAGACCGCGAGGTCCGCGGGTGTGGGCGCGCACCGGGCGCTGTGGACGGCGATCCGGCCGCTGGCCGCGGGTCTCGTCGCGCTCGTGCCGCTGAGTTTCGCGCTGCTGCTGTTCCCGACCTATGTGCGGGGCTTCCTCCCCGGCTGATCCCGGTGGCCGTCCCACGCCCCGTCCGCGACGTCCCCCTCCTCTGTGACGAAGAACGAGGTGTCCGATGCCCGAAACCGTCCTGGTGACCGGTGGCGCCGGCTTCATCGGCAGCCACACCTGCGTCGAACTGCTCGCCCACGGCTACGAAGTCGTCGTCGTCGACAACCACGTCAACAGCTCTCCCCACGCCCTGGAGCGCATCGCCAAGACCGCGGGCCGGCCACTCGCCGCCGCCTACCGGGTCGACGTGCGCGACCGCCTGGCTCTCGCGCAGGTGTTCACCACCCATCAGGTGGACGCCGTCATCCATTTCGCGGCCCACAAGGCTGTCGGGGAGTCGGTCGCGCTGCCGGTCGAGTACTACGACACCAACGTGGGCGGCACCTGCGCACTGCTGTCGGTCATGCACGAACACGCCGTCCGCCGGCTGGTCTTCTCCTCCTCGTGCTCCGTCTACGGCGACGCGCGGACCGTGCCCCTGACCGAGCAGAGCCCGGTGGCGCCCACCAACCCCTACGCCCGCACCAAGCTGACGTGCGAGCGGATCCTGGAAGACGTCTGCGCCCATCTGACGGACATGAAGGTGCTCGCCCTGCGCTACTTCAACCCGGTCGGAGCCCACCCCGGCGGACTGCTCGGCGAGGACCCGCAGGGCATCCCGAACAACGTCATGCCGTACGTCGCCCAGGTCGCCGTGGGCCGACGGGAGCGCCTGAGCGTCTTCGGGGACGACTACCCCACGCCGGACGGCACCGGAGTGCGGGACTACATCCACGTCATGGACGTCGCCGAAGGACACCGGGTGGCCCTCCAGCACCTGGACGACCGCACCGGCATGCGGGTGTTCAACCTGGGCACGGGCACCGGCACCTCCGTGCTGCAGTTGGTCGCGGCCTTCGGCGAGGCGAGCGGCCGACCCATTCCCTACCAGGTCGTCGACCGCAGACCCGGCGACGTCGCCGAGCTCGTCGCCGACGCGAGCGCGGTGGCCGACGCCTGGGAGTGGACCACCACACGTGACCTCGCGGCCATGTGCCGTGACGCCTGGCGGTTCCAGGAACTCAACCCCCACGGCTACGCCCACTGACCCGTCGATTCGGCCACCCAAGACAGGAGTACCTCCATGCGGTTGACCGTCATCGGCACGGGCTACCTCGGAGCCGTGCACGCCGCGTGCATGGCGGACATCGGACACGACGTCCTCGGTGTCGACACCGACAGCGGGAAGATCGCGGCACTCGCGGCAGGCCGGGCGCCCTTCTTCGAACCCGGCCTGCCGGAGATCCTCGTCAGGAACACCCGTGCCGGGCGGCTGCGATTCACCACCTCCCTGCAGGAGGCCGCCGAATTCGCCGACGTGCACTTCGTGTGCGTCGGTACACCGCAACGCACCGACTCCCTCGCCGCCGACCTGCGCCATGTCGAGGCGGTCGTCGACGGTCTGGCACCGCTCCTCACCCGCGACAGCCTCATCGTCGGAAAGTCGACCGTGCCGGTGGGCACCACCCGGACGCTCACCCGCAGGGTGACCTCACAGCTGCGCCCCGGCGTCGACACCGAGGTCGCCTGGAACCCGGAGTTCCTGCGCGAGGGATTCGCCGTCCAGGACACCCTGCACCCCGACCGGCTGGTCGTCGGAGTCACCTCGCCCCACGCCGACCGGACGCTCCGCGAGGTCTACGCACCGATGCTGCGGGCCGGTGTCGCCTACGTCAGCACCGATCCGGCTACCGCGGAACTGGTGAAGGTCGCCGCCAACTCCTTCCTGGCGACGAAGATCTCCTTCATCAACGCCATGGCGGAGGTGTGTGACGCCTCGGGCGCCGACGTGGTGACCCTGGCCGAGGCCCTCGGCCATGACGCCCGCATCGGTCGTGCCTTCCTGTCCGCGGGCCTCGGGTTCGGCGGCGGCTGTCTGCCCAAGGACATCCGCGCGTTCCTTGCTCGGGCCGAGGAACTGCAGGTGGGGGAGGCCGTGTCCTTCCTGTACCAGGTCGATCGGATCAACCACCGGCAGCGGCGGCGGACCGTCGACCTGGCCCGGCAGCTCCTGGGCGGTGAGTTCGCCGGACGGCGGGTCGCGGTGCTGGGCGCCACCTTCAAACCCGACAGCGACGACGTGCGGGACTCGCCGGCGCTGGCAGTCGCCGCCGAGATCGTCGCCCAGGACGCCGACGTCCGCGTGCACGATCCGGAGGGCATCGACAACGCTCGGGCGGCACTGTCCGGACCGTCCTACTCCACGGACGTCATGGAGGTGTGCCGGGACGCGGATCTGGTGCTGCACCTGACCGAGTGGCGCCAGTACCGCGCCCTGGACCCGGTGAAGCTGCTGCCGGTGGTCCGGACCCCGCGGATCGCCGACGCGCGCAACGCCCTGGACGCGACGGCCTGGCGGGAGGCCGGCTGGCACTTTCGCGCCTTGGGCCGCCCGGCCCACGTTCCGCCGCCAGGACCGGGCGACACCGTACGGGTGACGATCCCTCAGGCGGTCGGACCGGTCTGCACGGCTCCCACACCGGGCGACCCGCTCAGCGGTGCTCCAAAGTAGTCCACCTGCCCCGGGTCGACCCCCATGGAGCGTAGGTCCACGGCGGCAGCGGACAACGTGTCGGCGCACCGTCCGGCGAGCGCGCCGCTCGTCGGACCGCTGCCGCGCAGGTTCGGACCGGCCGCGGGCAGCGGAACCTGGGTGAGGCACGGGTCGCGGTCACTGCCGGTGGCCTGCGCGCCCAGCGACTCCTGCCCCGTCTCCTGGCGCCATGTGGCCATGTCGGTGTACTCATGCCCGCCCCACAGCAAGGCCCAGCCCGGCGAGCCGTGGTAGTCGTTGCCCTGCATCAGCACGGACGACGCGTCGAAGGCCCCTTGCGCCGACACGACGGGCGAGCCGTTCGTGACGAACACGTTGTTGCGCACGGTGACGCCGCGCAGGCTGGGTTCGAGCCGCAGAGCCGGGGCGCGGACGGCGCCGTTCGCCTTGGTCAGCACCGTGTTCTGGTAGATCGAGAGGTCGCCGACCCGCGATCCCAACGCCACGATGCCGCCGTACTGCGGGAGCTTGCGGCTGTCGTTGTGGCTGATGTTGTATCGGATCGTGTTGTCCCTGTGCGCCGTGTTCGGGGCGGCGGAGTACGCCAGGAAGCCCGAACCGTCGTTGCCGTAGGCCAGGTTGTACTGCATCAGCGAGTGAGACACGTTGTTGTCGAGGCCGAACCCGCCACCGTCCACCGTGGAACCGGTGTGGTTGCCGTAGGAGATGTTCTTCTCCAGCGTCATCCACGACGAGTCGTACGTCCAGATGCCCTCAGGACCCTCGACGGCGTCCGGTGCGGACGAACTCCCGTTGTCGTGGCTGACGGACCGCTCCACCCTCCCACGGTGGACACTGCCGAGGACGATGCCGCTGCCGGTGTTGCGGTCGGCCGCGAGGGGGTCTCCGACATTCCGATACGTCGTCACCCTCGACACCGTCAGCTTGTCGTGCGCGTAGGAGGGCGCGTCCGCGGAGAAGGGCGGACCGTCTGCCACGAGACCGGCGTCCTGGTTGTCGTGCAGTGTGCAGTCACTGATCACCACGTCGCGGAAGCCGGACGCGCCGCTTCCGCCGTGCAGCCGGAGGCCGTCGCGGAAGCCGGACACCTCGACGTCCGAGACCCGGACGTACGGCAGCTTCCTGCCGTCGGGCAGATCGTTGACCAAGGCGATGCCCTCGTGCGATCCGTAGGACGCGGCGTCGCCGACGAGGGCAAGGTCACGGACGATGACGCCGCTCGTGTTGTGCACCTCGATGCCGCGCGTGCCGCGGGCCGTGATCGTCGCGCGGCCCTCTCCGTAGGAGTCGATCACGACAGGCCTGCGGGCGTTGCCGGCGTCCCCCTGGCCGATGCTCAAGCTGCCCGGAAAACGTGCCCCCGCCTTCAGCCGCAGCCGGTCGCCCGGCTTGAACCGCACGGCGTCGGCGCGCGAGAGCGTGCGCCAGGCGGTCTGCGGTGTGCGGCCGTCGTCGCCGTCGTCCCCCTGCGGACTGAGGTAGAACACTCGTCCGTCCTTGGGGTTCTCCAACAGGGGTACGTACGGGGCGGGCACACTGCACCCGGCCAGCAGCAACGCGGTCGCGCACAAGCCGGCCGCGACACTCGGCCGCAGCGGACCGGCGACCGCCCCGGTGCTCTTCGTGTGGGCCGGCCGCTGCAAGCCGGTGGCTCCGTCGCCTTCGTTCCGCTGGCGCAACATCGCTCCTGTCTGCTCGATGGCCGAGCGGACCCCGATGCGGGGTCCGCAGACTGTCACCCTGACGTGCGAGACGGGGACCGGTGGGCCAGCACGCGGAGTTCGGCTCAAGACACGCCTGATTGGCCTCCTGCCGGTACCGCTGCCGCACCCGCGACCAGACCGCGTCCGGGAGCGGCCCGCGCAGCACCACGCAGCCCCGGAGACGCTCCCATGACAGGGGTGCGGCATGATGACGCTCATGTCATCGCAGTTCCAACCGGTCCTGGAGCGCATCGCCGCCGAGATCGAACGGACCCCCGACCGCGGTCGGCCCGCCGACTACATCCCGGCACTCGCCGCCTGCGACCCGCGCACTTTCGGCATGGCCGTCGCGGAGCTGGACGGCACGGTGTACGGCGTCGGGGACTGGCGCGAGCCGTTCTCGACGCAGTCCATCACCAAGGTGTTCACCCTCGCGCTCGACCTGGCCCGCGAGGGCGACGAGCTCTGGGAGCACGTGGGCCGCGAACCCTCCGGCAACCCCTTCAACTCCCTGGTGCAGCTGGAGTACGAGAACGGCATCCCGCGCAACCCGTTCATCAACGCGGGCGCCCTCGTCGTCACCGACCGCCTCCACAGCCGTACCGGAGACGCGGCGGGCGAGTTGCTGTCGTTCCTCCGCGAGGAGAGCGGCAACCCGGCGCTGGCCTTCGACGAGGAGGTGGCCGCCTCCGAGGCCGCCCACGGCGACCGCAACGCGGCTCTGGCCCACTTCATGGCCGCGTACGGCAACATCGACAACGACATCCCGGTCCTGCTCGACCAGTACTTCCGCCAGTGCTCCCTCAGGGCGTCCTGCGCCGACCTGGCCCTCGCCACCACCTTCCTGGCCCGCCACGGCATCCGCGCCGACGGCAACCGCCTGCTCACCCTCAGCCAGGCCAAGCAGATCAACGCGATCATGCTGACCTGCGGCACGTACGACGCGGCGGGCGACTTCGCCTACCGGGTGGGCCTGCCCGGCAAGAGCGGGGTGGGCGGCGGAATCATCGCGGTGGTCCCGGGGCGCTGCACGCTGTGCGTATGGAGCCCGGGTCTGGACGAGCGGGGCAACTCGGTGGCGGGCGTGGCGGCCCTGGACAGGTTCACGACGCTGACGGGTGTCTCCGTGTTCTGAGGCGGGGTGAGCCATCCCGGACCCCATACCGGACCCGCATCCCGGACCCGACCACGCACCGGTCACACCCCGGTCGCCGCCTCGTCGCCCGCCCGCCACCCACGGCTGACACGCTGCTCGCGTGCTGGCCAACATCCCCGTCGATCTCCGCCGCTGCCAGGTCCTCGGTCTGGTCGGCACCGCCTTTCTCGCCGCCGGCGGGGAGAGCGCGGGAGCCCTCCCCGTCCGTGAACTCCTCACCCCGGCCTCGCCCCAGGCGGCCCTGGGACTGGTCGGTGCCTACTTCGGTGTCGTCCTGCTGATCGCGGCCTGGCTCCTCCTCGGCCGCCTGGTGCGCAGCCCCGACCAGCGGCCCGGCACGCGCGAGCTCATGGCCGTCCTCGTCGTCTGGTCGATTCCGCTGCTGCTCGCCCCGCCCCTGTTCAGCCGGGACGTCTACAGCTACCTCGCCCAAGGCGCCATGGCCGACGCCCACATGGACGTCTACGCCCACGGCCCCGCCCTGCTCGGCGGTCCCCTCGCGGACGAGGTCGCCCCCATGTGGCGCGACACGGGCGCCCCGTACGGCCCCGTCTTCCTCGGCCTGGCCTCCGCGCTGGCCAAGATGTCCCGCGGTGAACTCCCCGCCGGTCTGCTCGGGTTGCGGCTCGTCGCCCTGCTCGGCGTGGCCCTGATGGCCGCCGTCCTGCCCCGCCTGGCCCGCCACAGCGGTGCCGACCCGGCCGCGGCGCTCTGGCTCGGCGCCCTCAACCCGCTCGTGCTGCTGCACCTGGTCGCCGGCGCCCACAACGACGCCGTCATGCTCGGTCTGCTCGGCCTCGGCCTGGTCGCCGCCCTCGGCCGGTGGCCGGTCCTGGGAGCCGTACTCGTGACGCTCGCCGCCCTGGTCAAGGCCCCCGCCGTCCTGGGGCTCGCCGCGATCGTCGTGCTGCGCGTCCGGGCCGGCGACCGTCCGGCGAAGGCCGTGGTGACGGCCGTCGTCTCGGCAGCCGTCACCACCGTCGCCGCGACGGCCGTCGTAGGCACCGGCTACGGCTGGATCGGCGCCCTCAACACCCCTGTGTCGTCCGGGAACTGGGCCCTCACCAGCCTCCTCGGCCGCGCCACCGCAGCCCTGCTGGAACGGCTCGGCAGCGATCTCGCCCCGCTGGCCGTCCCGTTCTGGCACGCGCTCGGCATCGTCACGGCCGTCGCCGTCATCGGCCACACCTGGCTGCGCCTGCGTCCGCGACCCGTCTACGCCCTCGGCCTGAGCCTGGCCACCCTCGCCGCCCTCGGCCCGGCGATCCGACCCTGGTACGCGCTGTGGGGGCTGTTCCTCATAGCGGCCGCCGCGCCCAGCGCCTCGGTACGGCACCGGGTGGCCGCGGTGACAGGTGTGCTCGCGCTCGCCACCCTCCCGAGCGGCGGCCCGGCCGACACTGGGCAGCTCGTCCTCGCCGTCTCCGGAGGCGTACTCGCCCTGGTGGTGCTGGTCCAGGCCCACCAGACGGCCCAGGCCCCGGCCCCGGGGCGTACGGCATGAGGGCGCCGGCAACGGAGCGCGGCCGGCTGCTGCTGGTCCTCGCCGCCGGCACCGCCGTCACCGTCTTCACGGCGACCGTGCCGCTCCTGCGCGACTGGTTCGACCTGCGCGTCTACCACGGAGCCGTCGACACCTGGATCCACCACGGCGGACGGCTCTACGACTACCGAGTGCCGGGGACGACGTACGGCTTCACGTACCCGCCGTTCGCGGCCGTCGCCATGCTCCCGATGGCCCTGCTCGACCTGCGCGCCGCGATCGCGGTGGGCCTGCTGCTGAACCTGGCGGCGCTGGCCGTGGTCGTGCGCCTGCTCACCGGCCGGGCCTGGCGGCGTCACGGCTGGTACGGCTGTGCCCTGGGCGCCTGCGCACTCGCGCTGTTCGAACCGCTGCGCGACACCTTCAGCTTCGGCCAGGTCAACCTCCTGCTGCTGGCGCTCGTCCTCGTCGACGCGTGGCTGCTCGCCACCGGCCGGGAGCGCTGGGCCGGTGCCGGGGTCGGGCTGGCCGCCGCGGTGAAGCTCACACCGGCCCTCTTCATCGGCCTGCTCCTGCTCGCCCGGCGCGGGCGTGCGGCGGCGGTCGCCACGGTCGTGGCCCTGACCGCGACGGGGTTCGCGGCCCTCGTGGCGCCGGACGCCTCGCGGTTCTACTGGACCGACGCGATGTGGGACACGGCCAGGGTGGGACGGCTGGACTACGTCTCCAACCAGTCGTTGCAGGGCGTCCTGGCCCGGCTCGGCGAGACGGACCGCGCGGTCTGGGCGGTGGCCGTGCTGCTGACCCTGGGGGTGTGGGCCGTACGGGCCCGGCGGGCGGTGGCGGCGGGGGACTGGGCGGCCGCGTTCGCGCTGACCGGGCTGACCGCCTGTCTGGTCAGCCCGATCACCTGGGTGCACCACCTGGTGTGGCTGCTGCCGTCCTTCGCCGTTCTCGTGCGTGCAGGGCACCCGCGGATCGCGGGCGCCCTGCACGCCGTGCTGTGCACCAGCGTGGTGTGGCTGTGGTTCGACGACGCGTCGGGCATCGACGGCTTCCTCGGCAGCAACCTCTACACCTGGGTCACGCTCGGCCTGTTGCTGCGGCTTCCGGCGGGTCAGTCGGCGACCGGCCGCCCGAACCGGGCCCGCAGCGCCAACGCCATCGATCCCGCGCCGAGTCCGGCGGCGCCCAGGATGGCCCACGTCTCCAGCCAGCCGGGCCCCGCGGGCTCCGGTGACACCGCCGCCGCTGCTGCCACCGGCACCGCCTCGGGCCCGGGCTGCGGCTTCACCCTGAGCGCGTCCAGCGAGCCCACCGGCTCCACCCGCCCGGCAGCGCCGAACCCCCAGTCGAGCAGCGCGCGCGCCTCCTCGTAGACCGTGAAGCCGCCGCCCGCCTGAGGGTTCATCACCGTCACGACGAGCGTCCGTTCGCCCCGGCGGGCGGCGGCGACGAGTGTGTTGCCGGCGTGGCTGGTGTAGCCGTTCTTGATCCCGATCAGCCCGTCGTAGGGCGCCACCCCGTCGGCACCGGTCAGCAGCCGGTTGGTGTTCCGGATGCCGTACCACCAGCCGCCCCGGCCGGGGAACTGCGCCTCGGCCGTGCCGCAGTACCGCGCGAAGTCCGCGTTGCGCAGCCCCGCCCGGCCGAAGACCGCGAGGTCGTACGCCGAGGAGACCTGGCCCGGCGTGTCGTAGCCGTCGGGGGAGCGGACGTAGGTGTCCCGGGCGCCCAGGGCACGCGCCTTGGCCTGCATCCGGGCGGCCGTTGTCGACCAGCCGCCGCTGAGGCCGGCCAAGACGTGCACGGCGTCGTTGCCGGAGTTGAGGAAGACACCGCGCCACAGGTCGGCCACCTGGTAGGTCTGTCCCTCGGCGACGCCGACGAGAGAGCTGCCGGGCTCGATGTCCGCGAGTTCGTTCGCGCCGACCGTGTGTCTGAGGCCGCCGGGCAGCACCGGCAGGACGGTCAGGGCGAACAGGGTCTTGAGGGTGCTGGCCGGTGGCAGCCTGCGGTGGGCGTCGTGCGCCGCGAGGACCTCCCCGCTGTCGGCGTCGGCCACCACCCACGACAGTGCGGACACGTCCGGGACCCTGGGCACGCCCCGGTGCGGCCGGACCTGGACACCGGGGCGGTACAGGAGGGCGGGTGACGCGGCCGCGGGCGGTGGTGCGCCGGGCGCGCCGGGGTCGGAGCCCGTGTGCGCGGCTGCCGTCGCGGGGGCGAACACCAGCAGTCCCGTCATGCACAGGGCGCAGGTCGAGACGGCAACCCGGAAGGGAAATCCGATAGTCATACTGCAAAGCTAGGAACGGACCGGCCGTACACCGCGCTGCCCGGGCCGTGCGGTGCGCCTGAGCACCCGGACGGGGGATGGCCCGTCAGCCCGCGGGCAGGGTCGGCTGGATCCGTCGCAGGAAGGTCGCGTTGTCCGGCGTCTCGCGCATCCGCTGCAGGAGCGTCTCCAGGTTGCCCTGGCCGTCGCCGTTCTGGAGAACCCTGCGCAGTCCTCGTACGGCGGTCAACTCCGCCGGAGTCAGCAGGCGTTCCTCGCGACGGGTGCCCGAGGGGTTGACGGCGACGGCCGGGAAGACGCGGCGGGAGGCGAGTTCGCGGTCCAGGCGGAGCTCCATGTTGCCGGTGCTCTTGAGCTCCTCGAAGTAGAAGTCGTCGGCGCGCGAGCCGGTCTCCACCAGGGCGGTGGCGAGGATGGTGAGCGAGCCGCCCTCCTCGGCGAGCCGGGCGGCGCCGAAGAACTTCTTGGGCCCGATCAGCGCGGTCGCGTCGACGCCGCCGCTGAGGGTGCGGCCGTTGCCGGGGGCCGCGTTGTTGTGGGCCCGGCACAGCCGGGTCAGGGAGTCGAGCAGGATCACGACGTCCTCGCCGGCCTCGACGAGCCGCTTGGCCCGCTCGATGACCAGCTCGGCGAGTGCGATGTGCTGCTTGGGCGTGCGGTCGAACGTCGAGGCGTACACCTCGCCGCGCACGGAGCGCCGCATGTCGGTGACCTCCTCGGGGCGTTCGTCGAGCAGCACCACCATCAGGCGGCACTCGGGGTGGTTGCCGGCGACGGCGGCCGCGATCTGCTGGAGCAGCACGGTCTTGCCGGTCTTGGGCGGGGCCACGATCAGCCCGCGCTGGCCCTTGCCGACGGGTGCGATCAGATCGGCGACCCGCCCGGTCAGTCCGGACGCCGGGTGTTCGAGCCGGATCCGCTCGCGCGGGTGCAGGGGGGTGAGGTCGTGGAAGGTGCGGCGGTTCCGGTCGGGTTCGTGGCCGTTGACGCGGGCGACCTCGGTGAGGGCGCGCTGGGTGCCGCGCACCCCGTCGACGACGTCCCCCTTGCGCAGGCCGAACCGGCGGATCAGTGCGGGGGAGACCTGGAGGTCGGAGGGCGAGGGCAGCAGGCTCGCGGCGCGGAGGTGACCCTTCCCGCCCGTGTCGATGTCGAGGACGCCGGTGACGGCGCGGACCGGGGTCTGCTGCGGTACTGGGGGGCTTTCGAGAGTGGTGGTCATGATGGTCTGTCCTTTCGAGGACGGAAGGCATGGGACATGCGGAAGGAGGGGGAAGCCGCGAGAGGGAAGGCGGACAACGCCTTCGGGCGGCGGAAGACAGCACCCACAAGACCTGCGAGGTACTGAGGAGAAGCCGGTACAGCGACCGGCGGGAGGAGAGAGAACTGGCACCGGCGCCCCGAAACGGGCGTACACAAGTGCTAGCAGGACGGTACCACGGCGACTCAGCGCGTGGCGAGGAGTCCGTACAGCAGCGGGATCCGAGGCTCGGGAAGCCGCCACCAGCCGGACGCCGTGCGGGTCATCCGCGACCAGCGCGGCCAGGGCAGCTCATCGCTCTCGCGCAGGCTCCGGACATTCAGTCCCACCGCCGTCAACGCGGTGACGACCTCTCCTATTCCGTGCATCCACTCGTAGCTCGCCGTGGCGCCCTCGACGGCCGGACCGTCGGTGTAGGTGTGGGTCGCATCCCGGTGCACGGGGCCGTCGCCGCCCAGGTAGTCGTGGCGCAGGAGGAGTTCCGGCCCCTCGTCCGGAGCGGGCTTGGGGCCCAGTGAGTTGAGCAGCGGATGGAACTCCACCACGTACAACAGGCCACCAGGACGCAGCAGTCGGGCGATCACGTCCGCCCACCGTGTCAGGTCGGGCAGGTAGCACAGCGCGCCCTTCCCGGTGTACACGACGTCGAACTGCCGTCCTCCCAGCGCCTCGACGGCGTCGTACACGTTCGCCCGCACGTACTCGACGTCCACGCCCGCCCGCGACGCGATCCCCTGAGCGGCCGTGACGGAGGCCGCCGAGAAGTCCAGGCCCACCGCCCGGGCCCCACGGCGGGCGAGGGCGACCGTCTCCGTGCCGAGATGGCACTGCAGGTGGAGCACGTCACGGCCGGTGAGCTCGCCGAGGTCCTCCCACTCGAAGGCGGCGAACCAGCGCTCCGGATCGAGGTCCTGATCGAGGCCGTAGAACCGGCTGGCGAGGTGAACGGGGGTGCGGGCGTCCCAGTTGGCCTGGTTGACCCGCATCAGCCGCGCGTGCTCGTCGGACGTCATGGGGCCATCCAACCGCGAACCGGATTCTTTTTCGCGCGCCGGTGTCGATTCCGGCCGGTCCCGTTCGTCGGCGGGGTGTAGGAAGCACATGAGGACCGGGAGGAACCATGAAGTACATGCTGCTCGTCTGCGGCGACGACACCAACGACGCCTCGGGCATGGCCCCCGTAGAACCCTGGGTCGAGGAGCTCGGTGACCATGGCGTACGGCTGCACGGGCACCGGCTCGCCCAGCCCGCCGACGCGGTCACCGTGCGGGTGCGCGGCGGCGAGGTGCTGCGTACCGACGGCCCGTTCGCGGAGACCAAGGAGTACGTCGCCGGCTTCGACGTCCTGGAGTGCGACAGCCTGGAAGAGGCCGTCGAGGCGGCCGCCAGGCACCCCGTGGCGACGATCGGAGCCCTGGAGGTGCGGCCGTTCTGGGAGGACGAGGACGCCGAGGGGCAGATCCGCCGCCTCGACGCCGAGCTGACGGAGGCGGCGCGCACCGGGGACGTCGAGCGAATGCTCGCCTGCTTCGCGCCGGACGCGGAGGTCGTGGTGGAGGGCCGGCACCACAGGGGTGCCGAGGCACTCCGCAAGGCCTTCGCGGAGACGTCCACCGGGCCGGTCGTCCGCGAGGTCCTGGAATTCCGGGTCCGTGTCGACGAGAGCATCGCCTTCGCCCACGCCCTCATCCGTACCGGCGACGCACTGCAGCGCGTCACCACCGGCTACCGCGACATCGGCCCCCGCTGGCTGATCGCGCACGAACACATCTCCCGCACCACCGAGGAGCGGTCATGAAGTACGTCCTGCTGATCTGCACCCCCGTCGGCGGCGAGGAACTCAGCCCCGCCGAGATCGCCGACGACCCCCGCTTCACCTCCTACATCGAGGAGGTCCGCAGCCGCGACCTGGTCAAGGGCGGAGCCCGGCTGCGCCCCGCCTCCGACGCCACCACCGTGCGCGTCCAGGGCGACGAGGTCCTGCTCACCGACGGCCCGTTCATCGAGTCCAAGGAGTACATCGCCGGAATCGACATCATCGAGGTCGCCGACCTGGACGAGGCGATCTCCCTCGCCTCCCGGCACCCGGCGGCGCTCGGGGGCGGCTCCGTGGAAGTACGGCCAGTGTGGGAGTGAGCGCCCAAGAGGCCGTTGCCGCCGCCTTCCGGGAGGAGTGGGGCCAGGTCGTCGCCACCCTGATCCGGGTGACCGGCGACTGGGACCTCGCCGAGGAGTGCGCGCAGGACGCCTTCGCCCAGGCCCTCGACCGGTGGCCGCGCGACGGCGTCCCGCGCCGCCCGGGCGCCTGGCTCACCACGACCGCCCGCCACCGGGCCATGGACGTACTGCGCCGGGAGGCGGTCGGCGAGCGGAAGATACGGGAGGCGGCCATGCTCACGGCACCCGAGGAGCCGTACGACGACAGCGGCGTCGAGGACGACCGGCTGCGGCTGATCTTCACCTGCTGCCACCCGGCGCTGCACATCGAGGCCCGCGTCGCCCTGACCCTGCGCACCCTCGCAGGACTGACCACGCCGGAGATCGCCCGCGCCTTCCTCGTCCCCGAGGCGACCATGGCGCAGCGCCTGGTGCGGGCCAAGAAGAAGATCCGCAACGCCGGCATCCCCTACCGCGTACCGCCCGCCCACCTGCTGCCCGAACGCACGACGGGCGTGCTCGGTGTGATCTACCTGCTGTTCAACGAGGGGTACGCGGCCACCTCGGGCGCCGATCTCGTACGACGGAACCTGTGCGCGGAGGCGATCCGGCTGGCCCGTGTCCTGGCCCGGCTCATGCCCGACGAGCCCGAGGCCCTCGGCCTGCTCGCGCTGCTTCTCCTGCACGACGCGCGCCGCGACACCCGGGTGGACGCGGCCGGCGAACTGGTGACCCTGGAGGACCAGGACCGCACGGCGTGGGACCGCGCGGAGGTCGACGAGGGCGCGGCCCTGCTGGAGACCGCGCTGCGTCGCGGCCGGCCGGGGCCGTACCAGATCCAGGCCGCCATCGCCGCCTGCCACACGACCGCCGCCACGGCCGCGGACACCGACTGGGCCGACATCGCCGCCCTGTACGGCGAGCTGGTCCGCTTCGTGCCCTCGGCCGTGGTCCGCCTCAACCGCGCGGTGGCCGTCGGCATGGCCCAGGGCCCCGACGCGGGGCTCGCCCTGGTCGCGGAACTGGAGCGGGAGGACGAGCTGAGCGGCTACCACCTGCTCCCCGCGACGCGCGCCGACCTGCTGCGCCGCAGCGGCCGTACGACCGAGGCGGCCCGGGCGTACGAGCGGGCTCTGGAGCTGGTGGAGAACGACGCCGAGCGGCACTTCCTCGAAAAGCGGCTCGCTGAGTGTCGATCCGCGTAGGAGGCGTGCGGACATCGCCGTCGACGGCGGCTCGCGGTGATCTCCGCGCCGTTCGCACAGGACGCCGCACCTCCCGCGCCGCCTCGGCCGACTCGTCGGGGAGAAAGAGTGGCCCAGGCTCGTGCTAGCGGGTCCACATGTCGCTCAAGTACGCGCTCCCCTAAGCTGACGCGGATGTTCAGCCCAGAAGGCCCCAGCCTCCGCGAACTCGCCGTCCAGGCGCTGTCGTCCGTCGAGCGCGGCTACGACCTGCTCGCCCCCAAGTTCGACCACACCCCCTTCCGTACGCCCGACTCGGTGCTGGACGCCGTCGCGTCCGCGCTGCGCCGGACGGGCTCCTTCGACGCGGGGCTCGACCTGTGCTGCGGCACCGGCGCCGGGGCCCGGGTGCTGACGCGGGTCTGCCGGGAGAGCGTGACCGGGGTCGACTTCAGCGCCGGGATGCTCGACGTGGCCCGCAGGCGGACCCGGTCGAGCGGGCCGCGCCTGTCCTGGGTGCGGGGAGATGCGCGTGCCCTCCCCTTCGCCCCCGCCTCCTTCGACCTCGTCGTGAGTTTCGGGGCCTTCGGCCACTTCCTGCCCCGCGAGCTGCCCGGCCTGTTCGCCCAGGCCCGCGAGGTGCTGCGACCGGGGGGCTGCTTCGCCTTCCCGATCGTCGCCCCGCCCCGGCCGTCTTCCCCCGCCTACTGGATGCTCCACGGGTTCGACGCCGTGATGCGGGTGCGCAACGCCCTGTGGCGACCGCCGTTCGTCATGTACTACCGGGCCTTCCGGCTCGGGGACGTGCGACGGGAACTGGAAGGGGCGGGATTTCGGGTGGAGCTGCACGCCCTGCCCGAGTTCGGTGTGCGCCGGGACGGCAGTCCGCGCGTCCGGATGGTCGTGGCGAGGCGCCCGGTCTAGTCGGTCCGGATCCCCAACCGATCACGGGGCGCGGATCGCCCCCTGTGGCGGTCCCGGCAGGGGGCGCACGGCGGTCATGTCGCCGCCGTCGCCCTGGCGGCCGGGCCACCAGGACGGCCTTCCGGTCGTCGCCGGGTCGGCCTTGTTCGGCTCCGGACGCCCGGCACGTCGTGCCCTTCGCTCGGCAGGGGAGGTCCGGCCCGCCACCGCTGAGCGGCCGCTGTGTACGCCGTCTGGCGCAGCCCGCGCCCCGTGCCCAGTGCGGAACTCACCGTCCACTTCACCGACGCCCTCGACGAGAGCGCGGGTGACGGCTGGACCCTCGTACGGATCAGGGTCAGAGGGCGCTGTACAGCGCCTCGATCAGCGCCGTCTTCCGCGGGTCGTCGGCGATGTGCGGCCCCATCCGGTTCATCACATAGCCCAGCGCGATCCCCGTCTCCGGATCGGCCAGCCCGCACGACCCGCCGAAGCCGTCGTGACCGAAGGCCCGCGGATTGGGCCCGTAGGAGCCGTTCGGCCCGCTGAGCCACAGGCCGAGCCCGAGCTCCGTCTCGCTGTCGAGCCCCGCGCCGAGCACCAGGTCACGGCACCTGCCCTGGCTCTCGCGGACCCGCTCGGCCGCCTCGGGGGACAGGACGCGGTGGCCGTCGTGGGAACCGCGGCCCGCGAAGATGCCGTACAGCGCGGCGACGGCCCGGGCGGTGCCGTGGCCGTTCGCGGCGGGGATCTCGGCGGCCCGCCACTCGGGCGTGTTCGCCTCCGCGGCGCCCGCCACGGGGTTGGTCAGGGCGGCGATCGCGGCGGGTGCCAACTGGGCGAAGACCGCGGCCTGTTCGCTCGTCGACACGGCCGGCGGATGCACCAGCTCGGCGGCCCGCCCGGCCTCCTTCTCCGGCAGGCCGATGGTGAAGTCGATGCCGAGCGGCCCGGTCACCTCCCGCTCCAGGAAGGCGCCCGGCAGCAGCCCCGAGACCCGCCGGACGACCTCCCCGACCAGGAAGCCGTACGTGAACGCGTGGTACCCGGACACCGTGCCCGGCTCCCACCAGGGCTCCGTCGCCGCGAGCCGGCGAGTCGTCAGCTCCCAATCGAAGAGCTCGGCGAGGGTGTGCGGCTCGCGCAGCCCGGACAGCCCGGCCCGGTGCGACAGCAGGTGCCGTACCAGGACCTTCTCCTTGCCCGCCGCGGCGAACTCCGGCCAGTACGCGGCCACCGGGGCGTCGAGGTCGAGCAGGCCCCGGTCGGCGAGGATGTGGGCGCACAGGGCCGTCGGGCCCTTCGTGGTCGACCACACGTTGACCAGTGTGTCGCGCTGCCAGGGACGGGTGCGGGCCGCGTCGGCCCAGCCGCCCCACAGGTCCACGACCGTTTCGCCGTCCACCGTGACGCTCACCGCGGCACCCAGCTCGGCACGGTCTTGGAAGTTCTCCTCGAACGCCGTCCGCACGGCCGCGAAGCGCTCGTCGCAGTGGCCGTGGACAGCCGGCCGGTTCTCGGACATGGGCCCTCCGTCGTCGCCGGAAGCCCGGACCGCGACACTGCGACCCGGGGTCCCGCGAACATACCGACTGGTCGGGCTGGAAGGAAGGTTCCCGGCGGGACTCAGGCGTACGAGCGCAGCCAGCGCAGCTTCGCCGCCTCTTGGTAGGGGCCGCCGCCCTCGTGGTCGTTGAAGTCGTAGACCTCGATCGCCTTGTCGTCGTGGCCCCAGGCGTTGAAGGCCGCGAACACCGTGGAGGGCGGGCAGGTCTGGTCCTCCAGAGCCGCCGAGAAGAGCGCCGGGGTGCGGGCGCGGCTCGCGAAGTGCACTCCGTCGAAGTAGGCGAGGGTGCCGAGGACGTCCTCGAAGCGGCCGCGGTGCGTCTTGAGGTAGAGGCCGATCTCCCGGTACGGGTGACGGTCCGTCATGGTCGCCGCGCGCGGGTAGTCGCACAGGAACGGCACGTCCGGGGCGACCGCCGCCAGGTCCGGCACCAGACCGCCGACCGCGATCGAGATGCCCCCGCCCTGGCTGCCGCCGAGGACGACCGTACGCGCCGGGTCGGTCAGCGGGTGCGAACGAGCCGCCTCCACCGCACGCACGCCGTCGGTGAACACCCGGCGGTAGTAGTAGTTCTCGGGGGCGTCGATGCCCCGGGTCATGAACCCGGGATACGCGGGCGCGCCGGCCACCGGGTCTGCGGTGCCACCGCCGCCGCCCCAGGCGCTGCCCTGACCGCGGGTGTCCATCACGAAGTGCGCCCGGCCCGTCGACGCCCATAGCAGATGCTCGTGCGGCAGACCGCGGCCGCCGCCGTAGCCGATGAACTCCACGACCACCGGTATGGGGGCGGAGACCTCGGCGGGAATCGTGAACCAGCCCTTGACCGGGTGGCCGCCGAACCCGGCGAACGTCACGTCGTACACCTTCACCGTGGACAGACCCGTGTCGACGAGCTCGAAGCGGGCGTCGAGGTCGTGCTCGCGGGCCTCCTGAAGGGTCTTGGACCAGAACGCGTCGAAGTCCTCGGGCTCCGTGGACTCGCTGCGGTACTCGCGCAATTCGTCGATGGGGAGGTCGAACAGGGCCATGCAGGACCGCCTTAGCGAAGGGACAGTGCCGGATGATCACACCGTACGTGCGAGGTAGGACGAATCGCCAGGCCTTCGGGGTCGGTCGGCCGGGAGGGAGAGGGGTGGACCGCCTACGGTCCTCGGCCGACGTCGTCAGGCCCGGCGGCGGGTCCACTGCGGTTCGGTGAGCGCCCAGTCCCGTTCCCACTCGGCGAGCCGGTGTCGGCCCGCCACCCCGCGGACGAGGGAGTGGCCGAGGAGGATCACCGCGATCGTGGCGCCCGCGCCACAGGCGCCCATCACCAGGGTGTGCTGCCAGATCGCGGTCTCGTCCGGGGGCGGGGCCACGCTCCGGCCCCGGGAGTCGAACCACACGTCGACCTTCTCGCCCTGGTCGGTACCCGCCGGCACGCGGGCCGTGGCGGTCTTCGTGGCCCCGGCGTCCGTCCAGCGCACGGTCACCCGGTAGGAGCGCTCCCGGCCGCCCTGGACCGAGGGCGGCGAGTCCGGGACCCTGCCGACGACCTCCGCACGGATCCGGTGGCGTTCGGAGCGCTGCTCGGCCGCCACCGCACGGGCGTCGTCATGCGCCCACCAGCCCACGACCGCGCCGACCAGCGGGGCACCCAGCACCATCAGCACGGCGACGGCCAGCATCGTCCATGCCTCGACGACGTCCGACCGGCGCCTGAGCGGATTGCGCCGCCAGCGCCAGCCGCGCACCCGGGATCCCATGTCGACCTCCGCACCACCCACCCCTGCGAGTGGTCACACAGATGTAGTACCCCTCCATCCGCGTCGTGCACGTGCGGGGCCGGCGCAGACGCAATCTTCGCGCATGCGCATCAGGCACGCGGGCGCACGACCGTCAGCCGAAGCGTTCGATCCGGATGCGGTCCACCGGCTGACCGGCCTCCACCAGCAGCCGCGAGGCATGCTCGGCGAACGCGTTGGAACCACACACATAGGCCTCCCACCCACCCTCGGGCTGATCGGCCAGGAGTGGCGCCACATGTGCGGTCGACATACGTCCCACGGGCACCCCGTCCGGGGCACTCCGCGTGAACACGGGGGTCGTCTCGGCGCCGAGCTCCCGCGCGTAGATCAGCTCCTCGGGACCGCGCGCCGACACCAGCAGCCGCAGCGGAACGGACAGCCCGCGCGCCCGGTGGTGGCGCACCATCGACATCAGCGGTACGACCCCGGAACCGGCCCCGACCAGCAGCGCGGGCCGGTCACCGGGCCAGGCGAAGAAACCGCTCAGCGGCCCCCGCACCTCGACCTGGTCACCGGGTTCGGCCACCGTGTGGAACCAGCCCGAGACCTCACCGCCCTCGACATGATCCAGGGTCAGCTCGATGTGCCCCGAGTCCTCCGGCGGCGACGCGATCGAGTAGTGGCGCTGGGCCGTGTAGCCGTCCTCGGCGGTCAGCCGCAACATCAGATGCTGGCCGGGCAGATGCCCCTGCCAGGCGGGCACCGCGAAGCGGAACGTGGACACGTACGGCGTCTCGCGGCGGACCTCGGTGAGCGTGGCGGTCTGCCACACCGCGGCGGTCCGGTTGCTGACGGCGATACGCCCCGGCACCGCGAACCGCGTGACGGGAGCGAAGGCGGGGGAGGAGAGCGCCTCAGTCACCGGAGTACCTCTGCTCCTCCCACGGGTTGCCCCGCGCGTGATAGCCGTTTTGCTCCCAGAAACCCGGCTCGTCGTGGTCGAGCAGGGTCAGCCCCGCGACCCACTTGGCGCTCTTCCAGAAGTACAGATGCGGCACCAGCAGCCGCGCCGGCCCCCCGTGTTCGGCGGGCAGGGGCTTCCCGTCGTACTCCCACACGATCCAGGCCTGCCCCCCGGTCAGGTCCGCGAGCGGCAGGTTCGTGGTGTACCCGGTGTGCGAGTAGGCGACGGCATGGGTGGCGGACCCATGTGGCCGCGCCACAGCCAGAAACGCGTCCAGCGACACCCCCGCGAACCGCACCCCGAACTTCGACCAGCTCGTCACGCAGTGGATGTCACCCTCGTAGGCCGACGCGGGCAGCGCGTGCGCCTCGTCCCAGTCCCAGGTGTGCGGTTGTTCGACCAGCCCGTCCACCCGGAACGTCCAGTCGGCCGGCGACAGGTCCGGCGTGACCTCCGCGGAGAGGACGGGCCAGTCGTCGCCCGCGTCGTACTGGCCAGGTGGCAGTCCGGTGTTGTTCACACGGGGGCGCCCGGTGAAGCCTCGGGTGACGTTCATGCTTCCACCGTACGTGGTCTTCACGCGTGCTCCTTCCCAGGTCAGTGCCCCGATCATTGCGGCCGTATGAACACTGGGCGGGACCGGGAATAGCTGCCGCGCGCCGATCATTGGCGCTGGAGTGCCGGGGCCGGTGTCCCGGGGGGAGCGCGAGGAGAGCGAGGAAGCAGATGCCCAAGGCGTACGTCTTCACGCGGTACGGCGGACCGGAGACCGAGGCGTTCGTGGACGTGGACCGGCCGAGTCCCGGACCGGGCCAACTCCTGGTGGCCGTCCGCGCGGCGGGCGTGAACCCCGTCGACTGGAAGCAGCGCACGGGCTTCCGGCGCCCCGGCGAGCACGAGGAGCGGGTCTTCCCCGTCGTGTTCGGCAACGAGGTCTCCGGTGTCGTCGAGGAGGTCGGGGAGGGCGTCGAGGGGTTCGCCGTCGGGGACGAGGTCTTCGGTACCGCGCTGGCCGGTGGCTACACCGAGTACACCCTGGTGCCGGTCGCCATCGCCGCGCACAAGCCGGTGGAGCTGCCCCACACGGTGGCCGCCACCCTGCCCGTCGCCGCCGCCACCGCGTACGACGGCGTCCGCCAGCTCGATCTGCCCTCGGGCGCCACGCTGCTGGTGACCGGCGCGGGCGGCGGCGTAGGCGCTGCGGCCGTACAGATCGCCCGCGCCTTCGGCCTGCGCGCGATCGGCATCGCGAGCGAGGGCAAGAAGGACCTCGTCGAGTCGCTCGGCGCCGTCCACGTCGCTTCCGGTCCCGGCTGGGCCGAGCGGGCCCGGGCGGCCGCGCCGGACGGCATCGACGGGGTGTACGACCTCGTCGGCGGTGAAGTGCTCACCGCATCCGCCGAGTTGCTCACCGACCGGACGAAACTGATCACCGCCGGGGCCTCCGAGGAGGACGTGCGGCGGCTGGGCGGCGCACGCGTGGCGCGGGCCCGCAACGCGGCCGTACTGGAGGAGGTCGCGCGGCTCGTGCTCGAGGGGAACCTGGACCCGCACATCACCGGAACCTTTCCCCTCGACAGGGCGGGCGACGCGCTGCGCAGGGTCGAGGAAGGCCACGCCCGCGGCAAGACGGTCATCGAGGTCGCCCGATGACCGCCGGCACACCGCACGTCCTCGACAACCCGGCTCTCGCGTCCCTGACCGGCCCGCACGCCCACTTCGCCGAGAAGCGCGGCCGGGTCCTGCGCTACCCCGTCGACGTCTCGCCCTGGCTGGCCCTTCCCGACGAACCCGACGCCGGTGACTGGGCCGACCTCGCCGCGCTCGCGGGGGCCGGCGCGGAGGTGCCGCTGCCGGGCTACGCGGGCCCGGTGCCCGCGGGCTGGGAGGTCACCTTCCATGTCGAGGGCGTGCAGTTCGTGGACGACGGTCTCGCCGCCGCACCCGACCCGGAGGCGGTCCGCCTCTGCCCCGCCGACGTGCCCGAGATCCTCGACCTGATCGCCCGCACCCAACCCGGACCCTTCCTGCCCCGCACCATCGAGATGGGCACCTACCTGGGCATCCGCCGGGAAGGCGCCCTCGTCGCGATGGCGGGGGAGCGGCTGCACCCGCCGGGCTGGACCGAGATCAGCGCGGTCTGCACCGACCCCGCCGTCCGCGGCCAGGGCCTCGCGACCCGGCTGGTCCACGCTGTCGCCCACGGCATACGGCAGCGCGGTGAGACGCCGTTCCTGCACACCGCCGCCGGGAACACCCATGCCATCCGGCTGTACGAGTCCCTCGGCTTCCGGCTCCGGCGCACCACCGCCTTCCTCGCCGCCCGGGTACCCGAGCGGTTGCCGGAGGGGGTCTTCTAGGCTCCCTCGGCCGGACCGGGCCAGTCGTTGTAGCGCACGAGGTACCCGGCGAACCGCTCCAGGTCCTCCTGCGACCACTCCGCGAGCCGTTCGCCGACGGCCGCGCGGCGGCTCACGGTGACCTGGCCCAGGATGCGCCGGCCGGCCGCGGTCAGATGCAGCACCTGGACCCGGTGGTCCTCCGGGTCCTGGCGCCGCTCGACGAGGCCGGCCCGCTCCAGAGCGGTGACCTGGCGGCTCACCGTGGACTTGTCCAGGGCGTAGTGGGCGGCCAGGTCGGTGGCGCGGCAGCCGTCGCGCTCCTCCAGGTGCCCGAGGAGCGTGTACGACACCAGCGACAGCTCGGGATGCAGGCGGCCCGCCGAGGCCCGGGCCCGTCGCGCGAAGACCGTCATCTCGCGCTGGATCGTCTCCACGGCCGTCGCTGCTTCCACCGGACCTCCCTCTCGGTACTGGTTGCAGAGTACAACTCCCGGCGTCCTGGGGTAGGGTGGCCCTCCGGCTGAGGGCAGTCCCAGCCGTGACAGACCGAGGAGGTGAGACCCATCAACGCTGTGTCAGATCGGGTGCTCTCTCCTCGAACCGGCGCGGATCACCGCTCGTAGGCCCAGGTGACCGCGGGAGCGCCCTTCGGCTCTCGAAAGGCTCTCGGCTTCCATGCCTTCACTTTCTCCTCGCCTCACCTCTCCCGACTCCGTCGTCGCCGCCCTGCGCAGCGCGGGCTGCGTCTTCGCCGAGGACGAGGCCCGGCTGATCCTCGCCGCCGCCCGTACCCCGGACGAACTCGCCGACATGGTCGACCGCCGGGTCGTCGGGCACCCCCTCGAACTCGTCGTCGGCTGGGCCGAGTTCCGGGGACTGCGGGTCACCGTGTCTCCAGGCGTCTTCGTGCCGCGGCGGCGCACCGAGTTCCTCGTCGACCAGGCCCTCGCTCTGGCGCCGGGCGCCTCCGTCGTCGTGGACCTGTGCTGTGGCTCGGGTGCGGTCGGTGCCGCGCTCGCCGCCGCGCTGGGCCCGGTCGAACTGCACTCCGCCGACATCGACCCGGCCGCGGTGGACTGCGCCCGCCGCAACACCGCCGACGCGGGCGGCCAGGTCCACACCGGCGACCTCTTCGAGGCCCTCCCCGCCGGCCTGCGCGGGCGGGTCGACATCCTCGCGGCCAACGTCCCCTACGTGCCCACCGAAGAGGTCGCCCTCCTGCCCACCGAGGCCCGCGACCACGAGCCCCTGGTCGCCCTCGACGGCGGCACGGACGGCCTGGACGTCCTGCGCCGGGTCGCGGCCGAGGCCCCGCAGTGGCTCGCCCCGGGCGGCCGCCTCCTCGTCGAGACCAGCGAACGCCAGGCCCCCGCCGCCGTCGACGCCTTCACCCGCAGCGGCCTGACCTCCCGCCTGGCGGTCTCGGAGGAGCTGTACGCCCACGTCGTGATCGGCACCAGGGACTAGGCCCAGACCGGTGCCCATGTCCCCGCGCCCGGCGCTTCCGGCCGGGTGGCGTGCAGGTGGGCCCGGAGGGCGGCAAGGGCCGGGTGGGAGTTGTCGGAGCGCCAGATCAGGGAGTGGGGGTAGACCGGGGTGGGCCCGTGGACCGGGATGCGGCGCAGGTCCTGGTCGGACGGCCAGACCAGACGGGTGAGCTCGCCGACGAGGGTCGCCAGGGCCGGGGCGTCGGCGATGGTGTCGAGAAGGGGGTCGGTGCCGAAGTCGGGTCCTGTGACCTCGATGGTGAGACCGAAGGCGGCGGCGAGATCGTCGTAGTACGTGCCCCACTCGGTTCCGGTGACCAGGCCGGGCATCCAGATGCGGTGCCCGGCCAGTTCGGACAGTGTCACCGAGCGGGCTCCCGCGAGCGCGTGGCCGGGGCCGGTGAGCAGTTGGACCGGCTCGTCGTAGACCCGCACGGACTCGATGTCGTCGGCCGACTGCCCCGGGGAGTGCGGGACGGCGCGGAAGGAGGCGTCGATCGTGCCGGACCGGAGCGCGGTGAGGGCCGCGTCGGCGTCGAAGAGGGTGACCACGTCGAGCTCGATGCCGGGGTGCGTGCGGTGGAAGGCGCGCAGCAGTTCCGCGGGGGCGAGCCGGCGGCCGATCACGTCGACGCGCAGCGCTCGGCTGCCCGGCCGGACCGAGGCGGCCGCGCGTTCCGCGGCCCGGAGGAGTTCGCGGGCGTGCGGCAGGAACGCCTGTCCGTCGATGGTCAGCCGGGCGCCGCGCGGCGCCCGGGTGAACAGCCGTGCCCCGAGGTCCCTCTCCAGCGCGGCCACCCGCTTCGACACGGCCTGCTGGGTGACCGCCAGCCGGTGGGCGGCCTCCTGGAACCGCCCCGCGTCCGCCACGGCGACGAAGGTGCGTACGGCGTCGAGATCCATGCGGGAAGCCTAGGCCGTCCGGGCACAACCCCGGGTTGTGGCCGGTCGGGCCCCTGGTTGTTTGATCGGCGGGCCCGGCACTCGGTTGGATGGCGTCGGTCAACGCGGGGTTGTCGGCGAGGAGGGTTCGAACGTGGACGGGAGACGGTCGCTGGGGCGGCGGTTCGGATGGCTGTGGGCGGCCTACGCGGTCAGTGCGTTCGGCACCTCGCTGTCGTTCGGCGCCTTCCCGTTGATCGCCGTCCTGGTGCTGCACGCCGGCCCCGCCGCGGTGTCCGCGCTGGCGGCCGCGGGGCTCGCGGTCGGGGCGGCGGTGGCGGTGCCGCTCGGGCCCTGGGTGGAGTTCCGTCGTAAGCGACCGGTGATGGTCGCGATGGACCTCGTCCGGTTCGCCGCCCTGCTGAGCGTCCCCGCCGCCTACGCGCTCGGTGCGCTCACCTTCGTCCAGCTCCTGGCGGTGTCGGTGGTCGTCGCCGCGGCCGACATCACTTTCTCCGCCGCTTCCGGGGCCTTCCTGAAGTCCCTCGTCGACCGGGACGACCTGCTCGTCGCCAACGGGCGGTTCGAGGCCACGAACTGGACCACCATCGTGATCGGGCCTCCCCTCGGCGGGGCCGCCATCGGTGCCTTCGGTCCCGTGACGACCCTGCTGGCCGACGCCGTCAGCTATCTCCTGTCGGCGCTGGGGATCCGCGCGATCGGAGGCGGCGAACCACGGCCCGAGCCCGCCGGAGCGGCGAAGGGCTCCCTCCTGGAGGGCTGGCGCCACATCCTGGCCAGTCCCGTCCTGCGCCCCCTGTTCTTCAACACGGTCCTCGTCAACGCCCTGATCATGGTGCCGGTGCCGCTGCTGACCGTCCTCATGCTGGGTCCGCTGGGCTTCGCCCCCTGGCAGTACGCGCTCGCCTTCTCGGTGCCCTGCCTCGGCGGTCTGCTCGGCTCGCGGATCGCGCGCCCCCTGGTCACCCGGTACGGACAGCACCGCGTGCTGATGACCTCGGGTGTCCTGCGCGCGTGCTGGCCCCTCGGCCTGGCCTTCGTCGGCCCCGGAACGGCCGGACTGCTGCTCGTCATGACCGTCGAACTCGGGGTGATCACCTCCTGCGCCGTCTTCAACCCGGTGTTCTCCACCCACCGGCTGGAGATGACGCCGACGGACCGGGTGGTGCGCACCCTCTCCGCCTGGTCGGTGACCGGCAAGCTGACCACCGCTGCCCTGACCGCCCTGTGGGGCCTCCTGGCCACCCTCACCGGAACCCGTGCGGCGATCGCGCTCGCCGGTCTCCTGCTGCTGGCCACCCCGCTCCTGCTGCCCCGCCGGTCCGCCGCCGTGCCCGCCGTCGGCCAGGACGCGCTGCCCTCGTCCGCAGGGTCCCCGTGATGCCGACCGGCCGGGCCGGGCCGCTCTCTGGTGCACTCTGGTGCTCTCGACGCCGAGGGCCGACTTGCGTGACGCCGTCGCCGTCGCCGTCGCTGTCCATGGGGTCGGCGGTCGTCCGACCTTTGCCGGCTCCGCTCGACTCCTTGCCGGACCGCGGCGCACGTCCTTCAGGTCGCCTGCGACTGCACCCGCGCGATCAGCAGCGCCACGTCGTCGGAGTTGTCCGGCTGGTGCAGTGTGCGCAGCAGCAGGTCGCAGATCTCCTCCAGCGGCCCGTCGGGGGTGTCGAGCAGGTCGAGGAGTGCGTCCAGGCGCTCGTCGAGCGGATGCTGGCGGGTCTCGACGAGACCGTCCGTGTACAGGACGAGACGGTCACCGGGTGCGAGGTCGACGGTGGTGGTGGAGAAGGCGACACCGCCCACGCCCAGCGGCGCCCCCGTGGGCAGTTCGAGCAGTTCGGGGGGGACGGCCGGGGCGCAGCCGCACCGGAGGCAGGTGCCCGGCGTTGGCGATCCGGCACTGCCCGAGGCCCGGATCGTGCACGGCGTACACGCAGGTGGCGATGGAGTGGTCCAGGTCCTCGGTGATCCGGTCGAGGTGTTCGAGGAGCTTGGCCGGGTCCAGGTCGAGGGAGGCCAGGGTGTTGGTCGCGGTGCGCAGCCGGCCCATGGTCGCGGCGGCGTTGATGCCGCTGCCCATCACATCGCCCACGACCAGCGCGGTCTTGCCCTCGCCGAGCGGGATGACGTCGAACCAGTCGCCGCCGACCTCGGCGGTGGCGCCCGCGGGCTGGTAGCGGGAGGCGACCTCCAGGCCGCCGGTCACCGCCGGATGGCTGGGCAGCAGGCTGCGCTGGAGGGTGAGAGCGGTGTTGCGGGCGTCCTGGTACCAGCGGGCGTTGTCGATCTGCACCGCCGCGCGGGCCGCCAGCTCCCGGGCCAGCAGCAGGTCGTCCTCGCCGAAGGGCTCCGGATTGTGGACGCGCTTGAGGTCGAGGGCGCCGAGCACCTCGCCGCGCGCGATCAGCGGCACGGCGAGGTAGGAGTGCACTCCGGCTCTGGCCAGCAGGGCGGCCGCCTCCGGTGAGCGGGCGATGCGGACCAGGTCCTCGGGCCCGACCTGCGCCACCAGGACCGAGGTCCCCGTGCGCACGCACTCGGTGACCAGGCGCTCGGGGGCGTACCGGGCGACCTGCCCGGGCGGGTCGGCCGCGCCCAGGGCGTCCGGGGCACCGGCCGCCTCGACGGCCAGGGGACGCATCACGGCGGGCTCGGTGGGCCGCAGGGTGCTCGGCCTGCCCTGTACCACCGCCTCCAGCAGGTCCACGGCCGCCACGTCCGCGAGCTCCGGCACCGCCACGTCGGCCAGCTCGCGGGCGGTGCGGTCCAGGTCGAGGGTGGTGCCGATGCGGGCCGAGGCGTCCGCGACGAGCGCGAGGCGGCGCCGGGCCGTCTCGGCCTCCACCGTCGCCAGATGCTGCTCGGTGACGTCCAGCACCGAACCCGCCACCCCCAGGACGGTGCCCAGCGCGTCCTCCAGGCGGTACAGCGAGACCGACCAGGCGTGGTCCGTGTCGGGATCCGCGGGCGTACGGCCGACCGTGTGCTGGTCCACCAGTGGCTTGCCGGTGCGCAGCACCTCGCGGGCGGCGGCCTCGAAGGCGGCCACGTCGAGATGCGGCAGCACCTCGCCGATCTTCCGCCCGACGTGCTCCTCGGCCGGCACGCCGTTCATCAGTTCCAGAGCCGGGTTCACCGAGACGTACCGCAGCTCGGTGTCCAGCACGGCCAGCCCGATCGGGGACTGGGAGATCATCCGGGTCGACAGCGCCACGTCCCGCTCCAGGCGGCGCACGGTCGACTGGTCGGCGCACAACCCGAGCGCGTAGACGTCACCGCGGTCGTCCAGCAGCCGCATGTTGCGGAACTCCACCAGCTTGGTGGCGCCGTCCTTACGCCGGACGGGGAAGGCGCCGGCCCAGCTCTGGCCGGTCTCCATGACGTCCGCGAACAGCTTGACGACCAGGTCGGAGTGCTGCTCGTGGATCATCAGGTGGGCCGCGTACTGCCCCAGCGCCTCCCGCGCGCCGTAGCCGAACAGTTCCTCTGCTTGCGGGCTCCACAGCACGATGTGGCCCTTGGCGTCCAGCACCACCGAGGCCATGCCCAACTCGTCGAGCAGCCCGCTCGGCCGCACCGCCCCGCGCGGGGGCTCTCCGCCCTCGGAGGTGGGTATTCCGGCTGCACCCATTGCACGAACCGCCTTAGACCGTCCTCGCGGCACGCCGTAGCCCTGTGCCGACTCCCCTTGTTCTACCGCGTTCAACCGCCTCCGTGACCACGCGGTCGTGTTCTTCCACCATCCCTCAACACGAGGGGGCGCGTCCGGTGGAATGCGCCGGGGTGACGAAAGCCGCTTGTTCCTTCGATTGGCCTGTACATGACCGTAGTGGGGCGCCAGACTGTCCGCCGACCACCTCACCCCCGCTCCAGGAGTCTCAGGAGTTCTCCATGCCCCTGCGCGCCAGACAGCGTTGTCACGCGCTGCTCGCCGCCCTCGTCGCCCTCATCGCGACGGCCGTCCTGGCCGCCGCACCGTCGGCCTCCGCCGCCGACACCTGGACGGAGGCCGGTTCCGACCGCGCCGACCCGCTCACCGAGAGCCAGGGCCTCACCTCGGTCGAGGTTCCCGCCGGAGCCGCCAACCGGTACACCGGCATCGGCACCATCCCCATCGGCGTCTCCACCCGCGGCTGGAACCACGTGGGCGACCCCGACGCCTCCTACGACGGCCACTACATCGAGCCCTACCAGGCGGACTCCGGCACCGCGAAGATGTACCGCGTGCAGGCGCCGAACGGGACCTGGTCCGAGTACGTCCACGCGCTCAGCCCGGGCGAGGCGCTCAACAACTCCTGGGTCGCCGTCTCGCCCGACGGACAGTGGATGCTCTCCGGTGAGTGGGGCACCATGACCCGCTTCCTGGTCTTTCCCACGCCCGGCGTCAACGCCAGCACCTCGCCCTCGGCGAATCTTCCCCAGGCGGCCACCGTCACCCTCGACCACGCCGTCCGGGACGTACAGGGCTGCGACTTCCTGAGCGCCACCCAGCTGCTCTGCTCCTCGGACGACCCGGCGGGCACGCTCTTCGGCTACACCAAACCGCTCCTCCAGATCGACCTGACCGCCGCCCCGACCGGATCGGCGAACGTCACCGGGCATGTCACGGCACTGCGTCAACTGCCCCTCAGGAGCGGGTGCTCCGGCACGTTCGAGGCGGAGGGCATCGACTACGACCGCCGTACCGGAACCCTGCGGGTGATCGTCGTCTCACCCGGCTTCTGCGTCCTGACGGACAGCAAGACGTACCGCTTCACCAGGAGTTGAGCCCCTGACGGGCGGGTGCCGGCCCTTCGCGAAAGGAGGGTCGGCACCGATGGCGGGGAGACACAACCTGTACGACGTTCGAGATGCTCTCCGCGCTCGGCCTGGTGCTGTTGCTGTTCTACCTGGGCCTGGAGTTCCACGTCGACGACCTGAGCACCGGCGGCAGGCGCCTGCTCGCGGCGGGCGGCACCCACGCCCTGGCGAACGTCGGCGCCGGTCTCGGCTTCGGGTTCCTGCTGGTGTCGGCCGCCGCCTGGTACGGCACGCGCTGCGCGACGCCTTCGCCGCGATCTCCTTCTCCGCCTACGGACTGTCCATCGACCCCGGAGTCGTCACGTCCGTCGCCGCCCTGCTCGTCGCGCGCCCCGCCTCTACGGCTACGGTGCCCAGCCCGCCGCCGACATCGCGACCACCTGGTGGCCCGCGGCGCACGTCTGGCGCCGTTCATCGCCGGGTATGTCCTTGTTCTGGCCGTACTCGGCCCCGTGGCCGCGGAGCGGGCCCAGCTGCCGGCCCGGGCCCTGGGGTCCCGTCGTCGTACCCGGACACCCGGGGACGACACCGCACCGGCGCCGGTCCCGTCGCGGTCGGGGCGGACGCCGAACGGTACGGGCCGTGTGAAGGAGGAGTCATGCGCCAGCCCGACGACGAGCACCTGGTCGATCTCGCGGCACGGCTGGAGCGCGACGACCCACGGTTCGCCTGTGCGTTGGGATCGGGCCGCCCCGCTCGGCCCCGCGAATACCGGCGCGCCGGGGCCTGGGGGACCCTGGCCGTCGCCCTGGCGCTCCTCGCCGCGGGCATGGCACTGCCCGAGGGCCTTCTCGTGGCCCTGGGCCTGGTGCTCGCCGGAATCGCCGTACCCCTGTTCGACCCGCACCGGGACCGTCCGCGGCGCTGAACACCCTCGCCGGTAGTGCTCCGGGAAAGGTGGTGCTTTTCTGGGGGTGTGGTGCGGCTTGCTGGGAACCCGGCGGTCCGGTCATCGCCACGAGAGGAGCGACCACGATGGATCGTGAGCAAGAGCACGAGGAATCCGTCTCCCTGGAGATCAGCGGATGCAGCGCGGAGGACGCGCGGATCGTCTTCGACACGCTGAACACCTGCTTCGAGTCGGACCGGGGAGCCGACGACGTGCCGCAGCAGTTGCACGAGTCGCGCCCGATGGTGTGGATGGGGACCTTCGAAGTGACCGAGGCGCGGTCGTGTCCGCCGCCTGCCCGGCTGTCGGCCTCCGTGGAGGCCGATGCGCAGGGCGGGTACTGGGCCATCGAGAGGCTTCGCGAGACCTTGGACTCCATGTTCACGGTGAAGGATCTCGCGTCCGCTTCGGGGGACCAGGAGCGGGAACTGCATGTGAGGCTCGAGAGTCGGTGACGGTCCGCGGTGCCGTCGTGGCCGGTCGCGCGGATCCCGCGCCCTCGCGGGCGTGCGACCGGCCACCCGGTGATCAGCCCTGCCGCACCGGGACCACCACCATCTCGGCGACGTTGACGTTCGGCGGAGCCGCCACCGCGAAGGCGATGGCTTCCGCGATGTCCGTCGCGGCCAGGGGCGTCAGGCCGGTTCGCATACGGGACAGGGACGCCCGGGTCTCGGCGTCCCGCATGTCGGCTCCCAGCTCGGTCGTGGCGACCCCGGGCTCGATGTTCTTCACGCGGACACCGCGCGGACCGAGCTCGGCGCGCAGATTGCGCGTGAGGTGGGCGACGGCCGCCTTGGTGGCGCAGTAGACGGACCAGTCGGGGAAGAGGAGATGCCCGCCCACGGAACCGACGTGGACGAGGTCGGCCGGACCGCCGCGGGAGGCCGCCGCGAGGAGATCGTCGGTGAAGGCGCGGGACGTGTGCAGCAGACCGCGCAGGTTGACGTCGATCATGCGATCCCACTCGTCGGCCTCCGCGCGCTCGAAGGGGGCGCCCAGCATGACGCCGGCGTTGGCCACGACCAGGTCGACGGTGCCGAGCGTCCCGGTGACGGCGCCGGCCGCCCGCGTGACCGCCGAGGCGTCGGTCAGGTCCACGGCGACGGGCAGGACCGTACCGGTGGCGGAGGAGCGCAGTTCGTCCGCCAGCGTCTTGAGGCGGTCCTCGCGGCGGCCCAGCAGCGCGACGCTCGCACCGGCGGCGGTGAGGCTCCGGGCCGTGGCCGCGCCGATCCCGCTGGTGGCACCGGTGACGACCGCGACGCGGTGGGTGAGGTTCCAGGTGTGGGTCATGCCGTCGACGATGCGGCCCGTCCAGGACGGTGACCAGGCCGTACCACCCCGAGGAGAGCCGGTCGTAGGAGTACCGCGGCCACTGTGCGGACTCCCTCGGGTCCGCGGCCCGTCCTAGGGTCGAGGCCATGGACAGTGACAACCGGCTCGGTCTCTTCCTGCGCGCCCGCCGTGCCCTCGTCCGGCCCGCGGACGCGGGTCTTCCGGCCGGGAGCCGGCGCCGGGTGGCGGGCCTGCGCCGCGAGGAGGTCGCGGTGCTGGCCGGGGTCAGCACCGACTACTACGTGCGCCTGGAGCAGGGACGCGAGCGGAACCCCTCGGCGCAGGTGGTCGACGCGCTGGCACGGGTCCTGGGCCTGGAGGGGGACGCCGTCGACCATCTGCACGGGCTGGCCCGCCCCGTGGCCGACCGGCCCCGGGGCGGTCGGCGGCCCGAGGCGGTGAGTCCGGTGCTGCTGCGGATGATGGAGGGCTGGCACCGCACTCCGGCGGTGGTCCTGGACCGGTGCCTGACCGTGCTGGCCCACAACGTCCTCGGCGGCGCGCTGTTCGCCGGCCACGCCCACAGCGGGGATCTGCCGCGGCTGGTCTTCCTCGATCCGGACGCGCGCGGGTTCTACCCGGACTGGGAGTCCGTGGCGGTGAACACCGTGGCCGCGCTGCGCGCCGAGGCGGGGACCGGTCACGAGGATCCGCGGCTGGTCGCCGCGGTCGGCGAACTCTCGCTGCGCAGCGCGGAGTTCGGCCGGCTCTGGGCCCGCCACGACATCCGCCGCAAGACCCGCGAGAGGAAACGCTTCCGGCATCCGCTGGTCGGTGAACTGACCCTGGACTACGAGTCGTTGACCGTCAACAGCGCCCCCGGCCAACAGTTGGTCGTGTATCAGGCCGAGCCCGGCAGTCCGTCCGAGCAGGCCCTCGCCCTGCTGGGAAGTCTGGCCGCGGCCGAGACGGAGAAGCCCGGCGGGACGAGCGGCAAGGGCACCTGCACCTGAAGTCGTCGACGTGGCCCGCATCACCCCTCCCGGTTGTGCAACTAGTTGCATAAACGCGTCGCGGTCCTCTACAACAGAGAGCACGAGACCGCGACGGAGGGGCCCGATGAGCCGTTACCCGCACCTGCTGAACCCGCTCGACCTGGGCTTCACCACCCTGCCCAACCGCGTGCTGATGGGCTCCATGCACGTCGGCCTGGAGGAGGCCGAGCGCGGCTTCGAGCGCATGGCCGCCTTCTACGCGGAGCGGGCACGCGGGGGAGTGGGCCTGATCGTCACCGGCGGCATCGCACCCAACGACGAGGGACGGCCCGGTGAGGGCGGTGCCAAGCTCACCACGGACGCGGAGGCCGAGCAGCACCGGACCATCACCGAGGCCGTGCACCGCGAGGGCGGCCGGATCGCGATGCAGATCCTGCACTTCGGCCGGTACGCCTACCACCGGGACCTCGTCGCCCCGAGCCCCCTCCAGGCGCCGATCAGCCCCTTCGTGCCCCGCGAGCTCACCGACGCCGAGGTCGAGCGGACCATCGACGACTACGCCCGCACCGCCCGCCTCGCCCGGCAGGCCGGCTACGACGGCGTGGAGATCATGGGCTCCGAGGGCTACCTCATCAACGAGTTCATCGCCGCGCAGACCAACCACCGCACCGACCGTTGGGGCGGCTCGTACGAGAACCGCATGCGCCTGCCCGTGGAGATCGTGCGGCGGGTGCGCGAGGCCGTCGGCGAGGACTTCATCATCGTCTACCGGCTGTCCATGCTGGACCTCGTCCCGGGCGGCTCCACGCTCGACGAGGTGATCACCCTGGCCAGGGCCGTCGAGGCCGCCGGGGCCACGATCATCAACACCGGCATCGGCTGGCACGAGGCCCGCATCCCCACCATCGCGACCTCGGTGCCGCGCGGGGCCTACACCTGGGTGACGAAGCGGCTCATGGGCGAGGTGTCGATCCCGCTCGTGACCACCAACCGCATCAACACCCCCGAGCTGGCCGAGGAGTTGCTCGCCGACGGGTACGCGGACATGGTCTCGATGGCCCGCCCGATGCTCGCCGACCCGGAGTTCGTGAACAAGGCCGCGGCCGGTACGCCCGAGGCGATCAACACCTGCATCGGCTGCAACCAGGCCTGCCTCGACCACACCTTCGGCGGGAAGATCACCTCCTGCCTGGTCAACCCGCGCGCCTGCCACGAGACCGAACTGGTGCTGGCCCCCACGCGGTTGAAGAAGCGGGTCGCGGTCGTCGGTGCGGGACCGGCCGGACTCGCCTGTGCCGTGAGCGCCGCCGAACGCGGCCACGAGGTCACCCTGTTCGACGCCGCGAGCGAGATCGGCGGCCAGCTCAACGTCGCCCGCCGGGTCCCCGGCAAGCAGGAGTTCGACGAGACGATCCGCTACTTCCGCCACCAGCTGGACGCCCACGGCGTCGACGTACGGCTCAACACCCCCGTTTCCTGCGCGGACTTGGACGCCTTCGACGAGGTCGTGGTCGCCACCGGAGTCACCCCGCGCACCCCGGACATCCCGGGCGTCGACCACCCCAGCGTGGTCGGCTACCTCGACGTCCTGCGCGACGCCGTTCCCGTCGGCGACCGGGTCGCGATCCTCGGCGCGGGCGGCATCGGCTTCGACGTCGCCGAGTTCCTCACCGACGGCGGCGACAAGGCGCACGAGAACCCCGAGACGTACTTCCGCCAGTGGGGCGTCGACATGGACTACACGGCACCCGGCGGACTCGCGGCCCCCGAACGCCCTGCCCCGCCCCGCACCGTGCACCTCCTCCAGCGCAAGACCAGCAAGGTCGGGGCCGGGCTCGGCAAGACCACCGGCTGGATCCACCGCACCGAGCTCAAGCTCCGGGGCGTCACCATGGTCCCCGGGGTCCGCTACGACCGCATCGACGACGCCGGACTGCATGTCACCGTCGGCGAGGAGAGCACGGTCCTGGAGGTCGACACCATCGTGCTGTGCACCGGGCAGGAACCGCGCCGGGACCTGTACGAGGAGCTCGTCGCCGCGGGCCGCAGCGCGCACCTGATCGGCGGTGCCGACGTGGCCGCCGAACTGGACGCCAAGCGGGCCGTCAAGCAGGGCACCGAGGTCGCGGCCGCCCTCTAGGGGGCGTCCCTAGGATGAGCCCATGTCACTCCCGCACGCGATCCTCACCGCACTGCTCGAAAGGCCGTCGGCGGGGCTGGACCTGACCCGCCGGTTCGACAGGTCGATCGGCTACTTCTGGTCGGCCTCGCACCAGCAGATCTATCGCGAGCTCGGAAAACTGGAGGCCGAGGGCCACATCCGCGCCATCGCGGAGGACCGGCCGACCCGCGGGCAGAAGAAGAGCTACGAGGTCCTGCCCGCGGGCCGCGCCGAACTCGAACGCTGGACGGCCGCGGCGCAGGACCCCAAGCCGCACCGGGACACCCTGCTGCTGCGGCTGCGCGCGGCGGCCGTCGTCGGCACGGAGGGCCTGGAAGCCGACCTGCGCCGCCATCTCGACCTGCACCGACGGCAGTTGGCCGAGTACGAGGAGATCGAGAAGCGCGACTTCCCACCCGGCAACGACAGCGCGCAGGCCAGGCTTCAGCACCTGGTCCTGCGCGCGGGCATCGAGTTGGAGACCTTCTGGACACAGTGGCTCACCGAGGCACTGCGGGAGTTCGCGGAACTCCCGGACAGCTGAAGACTTTTCGCGTTCCTACGGCCGCGACCGGGAGTCGGAGGTCTTCAGAGGCGGTACGGCCGCGAGCGACGGCGCAGGAACCATCCCGCGGCCACCGCGCCGACCGCCACCAGGCCGCCGCCGACCGCCAGCGTCATGGTGCCGTAGTCCTTGGTGGCGCCGCCGAGACCGCCCATGACACCGCGGGACGGGGAGGCCGAGGCCGTCGCCGAGATCGTCGGCGTGGCGGTGCCCGAGACGATGATCGACTGGGTGCCCGCCGTGCTGTTGTTGAAGGCGCACATCACGATGACGGTGTATGTCCCGGGGCTCACGTTCGACCAGGCCGCGGACTGCAGCGAGGTGGTCCCGGACAGGGCCACCTGGCGGCCCTGGCTGAAGTTCGCCTGGCTGCTGGTGAGGAGTGACGCGGTGCCCCAGCCGCCGGTCGTCGCGGTACGGGAGCAGGCCGTCGTCGTGACGGAGACCGTCGATCCGGAGGTGCTCACGGAGATGCCCGATGCCGCGGCGGCCGGCCCGGTGGTCAGGGTGAGCGGCAGCGCGGCGACGGCCGCGACGGTCAGGCCGGAGCGGAGAAGAAGCTGTTCAGTGCGCATGGACTGCCCTCCGGCGGCACGGTTGGCGGTACATCCGTGGCGCCGCCGAGGTGGGGGAAGCCCGTGCTGCCTCGGGGACAGCCAACGTGTCCGGGGCCCGGCCCGCATGCGGAGCGCCGCCGGACAGGTGACGGGCTGCTCCGTCCGGCGCAGCCGTGAGTGGCCGTCATGGGGCAGTGGGCGCGCCCGTCGTCACCGAGCGCTCAGCCGACAGCCCGCCCCAGGTGCCGTCGGGCAGCCGCGCCCGGATCCGCACCCGGTGCCTCTCCCCGGCCTCCCGTCCCAGATAGAAGTCGTACGTCGCCCTCCCGCGCGGAGGTGCCCCGCCGAACACGAGCGAGGTGGCCGCCCTGCCGTCGAGGTGGACCTGGTACTCCGTGACGACACCGTCCGACCGGGGCGGCGTCCAGGACAGGTCGAGGTAGTACGCGCCGTCGGCCGCCCTCCGGGTGCTCGCACGGAAGTCCGTCGGTGCCGTGTCCCGGCCGTCGTCGCGGCCCGGAGTGGTGAGGCGGACGGTGTGCCCGGCCGGCGAGAGGTTGTCGGCGGCGTCCCGGGCCCGGACGGTGAAGGAGTAGCGGGTGCCCGGACGCAGCCCGGTGACCACGGCCGCCGTCTGGTCCCCGCCCACACTGTGGATCTTCGTGCCGCTCTGACAGATGTCGTACGACACCACGTCCCGGTTGTCCGCCGAGGCCGCCCAGCTCAGCTGGACTGCCCGGCTGCCCGCCGTCCGGCCCCGCAGCTCACCGGGAGGGGTCGGGGCCGAGCGGTCCGCCGCCGCGGCCGCCGGGGTCGTCGCCCGCGCCTCCCGGCTGGGCGGGCCCAGGCGCCCCTCGGTGTCGCGGGCCCGCACGGTGAAGACATACGGGGTGGTGGGCTTGAGTCTGGTGACATCCACCATGTGCTGTGAACCCGGCACATCCTCGACCTTTGTGGTGCCGCGATATACCTCGTAGCGCTCGATTCCCGCGCCGAGGGCGTTCCACATCACGTGCACACTGGTCGCGCTGCCCGCGGCGGCGGTGACGCCCACGGGGGCGGCGGGCAGGCGGCCGCTCTCGCCGTCGTCCGGGCCGCCCCCTCCGCAGGCGCCGACGAGGGCGAGCGCGGCGCAGAGGCACAGGGGGACGGGAACGCCTCGCACGTCTCAGCCTCCCGGGAGAACACCACGGCAATGGTCCGGACCAATATGGCGCCGGTCGGATGCTCGCGGCAAGGGGGCGGACCGTGTGGGTGGGGCCCGGGGAGGGTTACGTATGCTGAAGACCTTCTCGGCCGAACTCTCCACGAGGGAAACGGAGTTCGTGCCGGTGGCGCGGACCGCTGTCGTCGCTGTCCCCGCGCCGTCGGGTGGCCGGGAGGCCGGGGTTCGTCGAGAACTCGGGCCCCCGGCCCCTGCCCCGTCCGGCCCTCTGCGGTGGCTGCCCGGCTGAAGCGGCATCAGATTGGGCTGAGTGCCCGTCAATGCCCCCGAGGAGAGGGTCCCTTATCGTGCGTGTCCAGTCGCTGACGCTGGCCGCGGCAAGTGCCGCTCTGCTCGCCCCGACGACGTCCCCCGCCATGGAGCACGGCACCGCCCGGACGGAGCCGGTGGTGCGGCGCGAGGGGAGGGTCGCGGCCGCCGACCTCCTGGCCAGGGTGCGCACGTGCGAACCCGTCTCACGCGGCCGTTACCGCAGTGACGACGGCACGGCCGCGAGCATCCCCGTCTGCGGCACCCGGGACGCCGTCTTCTGGAAGGCCGACATGGACATCGACTGCGACGGCAGGCCCGGTCCCCGCTGCAGCCGCCGCACCGACCCGCTGTTCTCCGACGCCACCGCCTTCCAGCAGTCCGACGGCCGCTACCTGAGCGCCGAGCGCCTGCCGTACATCGTGGTGCCGGCCCCGAGCCGGATCTGGGACCACCGCCGGCACGGGGTGCGCGGCGGCGCCGTCGCGGCGGTCGTGTACGGGGACCAGGTGCGGTACGCCGTGGTCGGGGACGTGGGCCCGGGTCACATCATCGGCGAGGCGTCCTACGCCACCGCCAAGGCCCTCGGCATCCGTCCCGATCCGCGCGGGGGCGGCACGCCCTCCGGTGTCACCTACATCGTCTTCCGGAACACGCAGGTGAAGCCGATCGAGGACCATGCCGCCGCCGTCGCGACGGGGGAGCGGCTGGCGGCGCTGTTCGTGCAGGAGAAGTGATCCCGCCAGGATCCGCCGCACCGCCGACCAGCCGTCGTGGAAGCCGCCACACCTTCCGGTAGCCGTGACACCTTCCGGTACTCGTCACACCTTCCGGTAGTCGTACGCCTCCGCGGCCGCCGCCTCGACCGCCGCGAGGTCCGCTCCGGTCGCCGCCGTGACGACCGCGGCGACCGCTCCCTCGACGAACGGGGCGTCCACCAGCCGTGTGCCCTCGGGGAGTTCGTCCCCCTCCGCGAGCAGCGCCTTGACGGTGAGCACCGCACTGCCGAGGTCGGTCAGGACGGCGATCCCGGCTCCGCGGTCCACGGCGGCGGCCGCGCCGGCGATCAGCTCCGCGCTCGTACCGAGTCCGCCGCCGTCGGTGCCCCCGGCCGCGGCGACGGGCACCTCGGTGCCACCGCCCGAGAGCCCCTTCGCCAGCTCCGCCACGGACGCGGCGACCTCCGCGCTGTGCGACACCAGCACGATCCCGACCAGCTTCTTGTCACTCACCCGCGGCCTCCGCGAGCGCGGCGATCAGCAGGGCGGCGGAGGTCGCGCCCGGGTCCTGGTGCCCGATGCTGCGTTCGCCGAGGTAACTCGCCCTGCCCTTACGGGCCTGCAACGGCGTGGTGGCCAGGGCCCCCTGCTCGGCGGCCGTCCGGGCCGCCGCGAAGCCGGTACCGAGCGCGTCGACGGCCGGCACCAGCGTGTCGATCATGGTCTTGTCGCCCGGGGCGGCCCCGCCCAGCGTCATGACCGCCTCCACGCCCGCCTGCAGCGCCTCGGCGAGCTGTTCGGCACTGACCTCGCCGGCGTCCCCGAGTGCCTTGCCGGTCCGCCGCAGCAGCGTCCCGTACAGGGGCCCCGAAGCGCCGCCGACGGTCGAGATGAGCTGCCGTCCGGCCAGGGTGAGGACCGCGCCCGGGGTGTCCGGGGCCTCCTTCTCCAGGGTCGCGGCGACCGCGGTGAACCCGCGCTGGAGGTTGCTGCCGTGGTCGGCGTCCCCGATGGGCGAGTCGAGGGCGGTGAGTCGTTCCGCCTCTCGGTCGACGGAGGCGGCCGTCGCCGTCATCCAACGGCGGAAGAAGTCGGCGTCGAGCACTGGATCTCCTTGCGTGGTCGGTACGTTGATCGCTTGCTCACACTCCCCAGCGCAGCCCCGGCGTCTTCACCGGCGCGTCCCACAGGCGCAGCAACTCCTCGTCCACCTGGCACAGGGTGACCGAGGCACCGGCCATGTCGAGCGAGGTGACGTAGTTGCCGACCAGGGTGCGGGCGACGGCGACCCCGCGGTCGGCGAGCACCCGCTGCACCTCGGCGTTGAAGCCGTACAGCTCCAGGAGCGGGGTGGCTCCCATGCCGTTGACCAGCACGAGCACGGGATTGCGCGGGCTCATGTCGTCCAGGATCGCGTGCACCGAGAAGTCGGCGATCTCCCGGGAGGTCATCATCGAACGCCGCTCCCGGCCGGGCTCGCCGTGGATGCCGACCCCCAGTTCCAGCTCGCCGGCCGGCAGGTCGAAGGTCGGGCTGCCCTTCGCGGGCGTGGTGCACGCGCTCAGCGCGACGCCGAAACTCCGGGAGTTCTCATTGACCTGGCGGGCGATCGCCTCCACCCGCTCCAGCGGCTGTCCCTCCTCCGCCGCGGCGCCCGCGATCTTCTCCACGAACAGGGTGGCGCCGGTACCGCGCCGACCGGCCGTGTAGAGGCTGTCGGTCACCGCCACGTCGTCGTTGACCAGCACCTTCGCGACCTGGATGCCCTCGTCCTCGGCGAGTTCGGCCGCCATGTCGAAATTGAGCACGTCGCCGGTGTAGTTCTTCACGATGAACAGCACACCCGCCCCACTGTCCACGGCGGCCGCCGCCCGCACCATCTGGTCGGGCACCGGAGACGTGAACACCTCGCCCGGACAGGCCGCGGAGAGCATGCCGGGTCCGACGAATCCGCCGTGCAGCGGCTCGTGCCCGGAGCCGCCACCGGAGACCAGGGCGACCTTCCCGGCCACGGGGGCGTCCCGCCGTACGATCACCCGGTTCTCGACATCCACGGTGAGCTCCGGATGGGCGGCCGCCATGCCGCGCAGGGCGTCCGCGACCACGGTTTCCGGGACGTTGATCAGCATCCTCATGGGTATCTCCTGGTGGGTATCGGATCTTGACGGTCCGTGGCGGCCCGTCGTATCTCCATCATGGTCGGCGGCGGACGCGATGACGCTGCTCACGGCAGTATCGACCTTGCGGCAGCGAAGGTCACGTGCACGGATGCTCCTGAGCGTCCGCGGCGCTCGGGGCCGGCGACTGCTGCGCGCCGATCGAGGTCACAGGCCGTGGGCGAGGGGATGCAGCGGTTCGTACAGGGGAAGTTCGGCGCCGCTGGGGAGGCGGATCGCGGTCAGTCTGCCCCAGCGCTGCTCGCTGACCGGGCGGGTGATCTCGACGCCCTTGGAGCGGAACTCGCCGAGCTGGGAATCAAGGTCGTCGCACATCAGGTGGAACTCGTGCTGCGGCGGACCGTCGGTCGGGTGCACGGCGACTTCGGCCGGGGGCAGCTTGAAGACGAGCCAGCCGCCGCCCGCGTCGACGCCGGGAAAGGCGAGGACGTCACGGATGAAGGCACGGTCCGCCTCGGCGTCCTGGCTGTAGAGGATGACATGTGCACCGCTGATCATGGTTGGCTCCTGCCGTCGACATGCTGACCGAGTTGATGCAGGGTCTCGCAGCGAGCGCCCCCGGGACGAGCTCTTGACCTGCCACGTCGAGCCGTGTCTCGCGCCCCCGCGGAGCGTCCGGGGCCGAGCTTCCTGCGGCAGCCGGGGCGATCATCCAGTCAAGCGCCGCTGATACCGCAGGGCGTCGCATACCGCCATCTTGCTGCCGTCCCCGGGGGTCCGCCACCGTCCCGTCGCCCAGTCGGACACCGTTCTCGTAGCCGGCCGACGACAAGGCGCCGCGTGCGTAGGTGGTGCCTACAATGGATCTGAAAGTGTTATGACCTGGATCACAGGAGGAGCGGCAGGGCTGCGCAGGGGTCCGGGGCGGGCTGGCTGTCATGTCGTGAGCAGTTCCCGGCCCAGCCAGTCGGTGGAGTCCCGGACACCGGGCAGGGCGAAGAAGTAGCCGCCGCCGGTCGGGGAGATGTAGTCGACGAGGGGTTCGTCGATCAGCCGGGTCTGGGTGGCCTCGAACTGGCGCTGCACGTCCTGCTGGTAGCAGCAGAACACCAGGCCCATGTCCAGGTTGCCGACATCGTCGATGCCGCGGTCGTAGTTGTAACCCCGGCGCAGGATGCGGGAGTCGTCGGTCGCGTTGGTGCGCGGATTCGCGAGGCGGATGTGCGCGTCGAGGGGGATGGCGGCGCCGTGCGGGTCCTTGGCGTACTGCGGGACGTCGGTCTCCTTGGCGCCGTCGAGCGGAGCGCCGGTGTCCTTGCGGCGGCCGAACATCTGCTCCTGCTCGGTCAGCGAGACCCGGTCCCAGAACTCGACGAGCATCCGGATGACGCGGATGACCTGGTAACTGCCGCCGCGCGCCCAGGCAGGCTCGTCCTGCCCGTCGCCCACCCATACGAGCCGGTCCATCTCACGGGCCGACGTCACCTCCGGGTTGGCGATGCCGTCCTTGAAACCGAGGAGATTGCGCTGGGCGCCGCTGGGGCGGGGGACGTTCTGGAAGCCGTCGACGCGCCATTTGATCTGCATCGCGCCCCGGGTGTGCTTGGCGAGGTCGCGCAGCGCGTGGAGCACGGTGTCCTGTCGGGCCGCGCAGAGCTGAAGGGACAGGTCGCCGTGGCACGCCGCCGGATCCAGGTGGTCGTTGGGGAAGGTCCGCATCGGGGTGAGCCGGCGCGGCTTCGCCCTCGCGAGACCGTAGCGGTCGTCGAAGAGGGAGGCTCCGACGCCCACGGTGACGGTGAGGGCGTCGGCGGGGACGTCCGGGCCGAGAATGCCGTTGTCGGAGGGCGGGGCGCCGACGCCGAGGTCGGTGGGGGTGCCGCCGGTGGTGAGGAAACGGGCGCGCGTGGTCAACGTCCGCAGCAGTTCGGCCAGTTGCGCGCGGTCGTCGGCGATGACGTCGAAGGAGACGAACGTGGCCGCGGCCGGTGCGGGGGTGAGGATGCCCGCCTGGTGGGGGCCGTGGAAGGGCACCGCCGCGCTGCCGGACGGGTCCGCGGCCCGCGCTTCGGCCGTGCCGCCGCTCGCGCTCAGGGCGAAGGCGCCGCCGGCCAGGGCCGCGCCCGCGGCCGAGGCGCCGAGGGCCGTTCTCACGAAGGAGCGGCGGCCGGCCCCCGCGGGACAGCCTGAGGCTTCGGTCGACGGCATGGGGTGGTTCCCTCCGGGATGCGTGTGCGTGTGCGTGTGCGGATGCGTGTGCTCGCGGTCGTCGGTCGTCACGCGGACTTCCTGATCTCCAGCAGGTCCGGCACCGGCGCGAGGTCCTCCAGGAGCTGTCCGGTGGCGCCGTTCAGCAGGGCCCGTGCGGCCGCGTCGAGACGGTCGACCGGTGTCCAACTCCCGCCGTGGTGCTCGGAGTCGAGCAGTTTCTGAAGCCGGGCGAGGTCGGAGTCGACGGTGGGCAGCAGATGCGGGGCGCGGCTGGTCAGCAACGGCCGCAGGACCGTGAGGAGTTCACGGGTGCCGGTGAGATTGGCGTCGGCGGTGGCGAGGTCGGTGCCGCTGCCCTGGTCCGCGTCGCCGGTCAGTTCGAACTGGAGGGTGTTCTCCAGGATCTCGTGGGCGCGCAGCGGCAGGTCCCCGGGGTCGAAGTCCTGGGCGGGGAACGCCTGGCGCAGTCCGGCGGCGTCGGCGGCGAGTTGCCGGGCGGGCGCGGCCAGTTCGCTCGTGGACTCGCCGTGCCACAGGCCGTACTCGACCCGGAGGAAGCCGGAGAAGTCCTTGTCGTGCACGCCGCCGGGGAGTCCGTCGGGCCTGCCGTCGATCTTCTGGTCGTAGTCCTGGAAGGTGCCGTAGGCGGCACCGAGCGAGGCGTAGGTGCGGTGTGCGGTCAGCCAGTCGGTGCGGGCGGCCCCGAGATGCCCGTCCTTGACGTCGTCGCTGAGCCGTCGGGTCTGCGTGACGAGAGTGGCCAGGCCGCGGTCTACGTACGCCTTGTACGACGTGAGCGGCGCGGCCAGGTCGGCGGCGGAGACCGGTATGACCGCCGCCGTGCTCCCACCGCCGCCCGTGACCCGGACCGCGCGGGAGGTGACCGCCTTCCCGGTGCTGGGTACACAGCGCCAGGCGTACGTGCCGCCGCTGACGGTCGCGGCCAGCGCACGGGTGGTGCCGGGGGCGAGGCCCTCGACCTCGCCGTACACAGCGCCGGTGTCCGGGTCGACGAGGTAGACCTCGGAGGTCTTGTCGCCGGTGTTGTGCATCTGGAAGGTCCGGCGCCCGGGTTTCGGCGCGGTGAAGCCCTTGCCGCAGTCCGTCTCGGACACGGCCACGGTCTGGGCACCGGCCGGCCGGGAACCGCCGAGGATGACGGCCAATCCCGCCAGTGCGGCGGGTACGGCGACGACCGTGACGGGCACCACCCAGGCGGGCCGACGGCGAACGGGCGCCGGACGGTCCGACTTCGTCTCCCGCGCCTTGGCAGCCGGTTGCGTCGTCCTGCCCGGCGCGCTGCGCAGGAACAGCGTCATCACGACCGCGAGGTAACAGACGTACCCGGCCACCTGGAGCCAGGTCATGGTCGGCGTCAGGTTGAACACGCCCTGCACCAGGGTGCTGTACCAGGCCCCCGCGTCGACGCTGCCGCCGAGATCGAGCGCGTACGACGTCCCGCCGGGCAGCACCCCGCCCTCCTGGAGATCGCGCAGACCGTAGCCGAGCACACCCGCCGCGATCACGATGAGGACGGCGCCGGTGGCGGTGAAGAACTTCGTCAGGTTGATGTGCAGGACGCGGCGGTACAGCCCCCAGCACAGTCCCGCGGCGAGCAGCAGGCCGGTACCGGCGCCGACCAGGGGGCCCGTGGACTCGCCGGCCGCGCGGGCCGTGGTCCACAGGAACAGCGCGGTCTCCAGGCCCTCGCGGCCCACCGCCAGGAACGACGTGACGATCAGCATGCCCGCGCCCATGCCCAGCGCCCCGGTGACCTTCTCCCTGATCTCACCGGAGAAGGTGCGCGCCGAGCGACGCATCCAGAACACCATCGTGGTGACGAACCCGACCGCCACCACGCTCAACGCCCCGCCGAACGCCTCCTGAGCGGTCCCTGACAGGGACGTGGCGGTGAAGGTCAGCACAGCGCCGAAACTCAGCGCGACGGAGATCGCGGCCAGGACACCCGTCCACACCTGCGGCAGCCTGGCCCGGGCGCCGGACCGTACCAGCGTGGCGATGAGTACGGAGACGATCAGCCCGGCCTCCAGGCCCTCCCGCAGTCCGATGAGGAAGCTCGGAAACGCGTCGTCCCACATGGGCGCTGCGACCCTTCCTGACAGTCGTTCTCGGCCCGCCGCGCCGCTGGTTAGCGTAGGCACGCCTTACTTACGTCGACCATCATGAGGGCGGGCAGGCAGAGATCCGGTCATGGATCAGCGGTTATCCGGTCATCTCCCTGCCATGGGGCAGCAAAGATCGTCATCGGCGGGGCAATGCTCGGCTCGTGCCGATGACCTGGCCCCGCAGCGGATTGGCGCGGGCCGTGGCCAGGAGGTACCAGGCCGTGGCGCCGGTGTGCCGGTAGGGGTAGTAGCCGAACCCGAAACCGGTGTCGAGCGGGCTGCTCGCCGAGACCACCCCGGAGCGGGTCGGGAGAGCCCTGCCGCCGACGGTCTGGGCGCCGCCGAGGAGGTCCTGCGCGCGCTCGATCGAGCCGAGCAGGCGGCGGGCGCGCCGCTCGTCGCCGACGTGTCCCCGGTGGCGCAGCGCGAGTGCGAGGTGGGCAGTGCCCTCGAACCAGACGCCGTTGCGGTCGGGTCTGGGCTGGCCGTCGGCGATGGGGGCGGACTCGTTCGCCAGCAGGCTCGCGGAGCTGAAGGTGACGCCCTCGTAGGACTGGCCGGCGGGAACCGTGCTGTTGGGGCGGTCGGCCGTGTCCCGTACGGCCAGTTCGGTCGCGGCCCAGTCGAGGGAGCGGGAGTGACTCTTGGAGGCGAGGGCGAGGTGGGTCCAGGTCTGGGTGTCCTCCGGGACCGGCGACTTGTTGATCGTCACGCCGTCGTTGGTGCCGGTGTAGAAGAAGCCCCCTGACGGTTCCCACATCTTCTCGACGAAGGCCTTGGCACGCGCGCGGCGCTCGCGCCAGACCCTGTCCCCGGTCAGCCGGGCGAGCCGCCCGAACAGGCCGACCAGGTCGGTGTTGTGCTCGGTCGAGGTGAACGGCAGTCTCCCGTCGGCCCCGTCGACGCCGAACTTGTAGCCGCCCAGCGGCTCGTCGGTCCGCCCCACCCGCTCGATCCACTCACCGATCCGCACCGCGCCGGTCAGGAAGCGCCGCCCACCGGTGCGCCCGGCAAGCGCGGCGAGCGCGATTCCGGCCCACGCCATGTCACCCACGGCGGTGCCGGTGAAGCCGAACTGCGTGCCGACGTTGGCCGTGCCGTCCGCCTTGACGAACCCGTCCGGCTGCGGGGAGCCGTCGTAGAAGGTGTACGGCCCGACGTTGTAGGCCTGCCGCAGTCGGCCGTCGTCGTACACCGGGTCGTGGGCCTGGGCGTACAGCAGCGCGTCACCGAGGGCCACGGCCCGTGACTCGCCCGCGGGGCACGCGAGATGGGCCAGGATCGCGAGGGCGTTGTCGTACGTGAACGCCGTGCTGAACAGTCCCGCCTGGTCCGTGTAGCTCTGGGTGAGCCGGACCGCGCCGTGGTCCGGGTAGGCGTCCATGGCGGCGGCCAAGAAGGCCTGCGCACGGCGGGGTGCGGAGGCCGCGGACGTGGCCTGGGCCGGCTGAGCCGCCTGGGCGGTCCCGGTGCCGGTGCCGGTCGCGGCGAGGACCACGGCTCCGAGGCCGGTCCCTATGAGCGTGCGGCGGCTGAGGGGCGGGCGGAGGCTGCCGGTCATGGGTCTCCTCGGGAGGTGTGGGCCGGGTGTCTGAGAGCGCTCTCAAAGGGGCGGGATCATTCTGCTGTCGCACCGGAGGCGGGTCAACGTCTGTGAGGCGAAGAGCAGTTGGGGGCCTCAGGGTGACGTGGTTGTGGAGGGTGGGGTGATCAGCGGGTGATCAAGAGAATCGGTCGGCAGTCGGAGCCAGTGGCGGGCGCATACCGGGTCGGGTCGGCGTGTCTCTTCGTGCAGTCGGTCGCAGTCGGTCGCAGTCGGTGGCAGTCGGACGCGGGCGGGCGCTGATCCTCGGTTGCCGCCTTCACGCCGGGCCCGGAGGGATCAGCCGCCCGTGGGCGATGAGGGACGCGGCCTGTTTGAGGCGGCGGACGCGGATGCTGACGCTGTAGGCGTCGACGCCGGGGACGGCCGCCACGCGGGTTGTGAGGTAGCGGTAGAAATCCTCCGCGTCGCGGCAGTTGACGACGGCCATGATGTTGTGGTTGCCGCTCATGGCGCCCGCGAAAGCCACCTCGTCGTGGTCGGCCAACTCGTCGCCGACCCGTTGGAGATGGGCGGGGGCCACCCGCAACCACAGAATGGCGTTGAGGTGGTGGCCCAGCGGCTCGGGGAGCAGGTCGACGTCGTAGGTGAGGGAACCCGAGGACTCCAGGGCGTCGAGCCGTCGGGCGACGCGTGCCTTGGACCAGCCGGTGAGCTCGGCCAGCCGGGTGTGGGTCGTACGGCCGTCCTCGGCGAGGGCGTCGAGCAGCGGGGTGTCCTCGACGGTGGGCGGCTGGAAGGGGCCGGTGGCGGCGGGCGGACGGTCCGCGGTGAGCCGGGCCACCTGGTCGGGGGTGAGCCGGCCGCCGTATCCGGACCATTCGGAGAAGCCGACCGTGCCGAAGGCGTGGATCAGCAGGTCGATGCTGACGTCCAGCACGGAGGCCGCCTTGGGCAGTTGCCGGAGCAGGATGTCGTCGCGGGGGGCGTCGACCGGTGAGAGGATCATGCAGATGATCTCCGAGCCGCCGGAGGCGAGACCGACGTAGGCGATGTCGGGTCGGCGGGTGAGGGCGTCCGCGAGCGGGGCCACGCGGTCGGGGCGGCAGCGGATGCGGGTGACCCAGCGGGCCAGGCCGTGCACCTCCGGGTTGATCAGACCCACCACGCGCATCACGCCCTCGCGGCGCAGAGCCTGGTAGCGGCGGGCCGCGGTCTGCTCCGACACCCCGGCGACCTCGCCGATGAGCCGGAAGGAGGCGCGGGGGTGGTAGTGCAGGGAGCGGAGGATTTTCCTGTCGACCTCGTCAATCATGAGGGAAGTATGACGGCAGCGCGCCTCAGTATGGATGTTTGTGCTCACTTCTGGCCGGGACGTTGGGGATCTGACTCGATGTCGCGGATGCTGTGGCGACCGAAAGCAGTGAACGACCGCGGCGCGCGTCGCCGTAGAGGAGAGTTCCCCGTGGATGTCACGACCCCGGCAAGCGGGCCGGCCGACCGACGGGCGGCCACGCTCGTCATGGCCTGCCTCGGCGTCTTCGTCGCCTATCTGCCGGTCACCACGGTCGCCGTGAGTCTGCCCGCCGTCCAGTCGGCGCTGGGCGCGACGACCGCCCAACTGTCCTGGGTCCAGGACGCGTTCGTCCTGCCCATGGCCGCGTTCATCCTGACCGCCGGTGTCGTCGGTGACGTCCACGGGCGCAAGAAGGTGTTCCAGGCCGGGCTGCTGTTCTCTGCCGCCGGTGCCGCCGTCGCGCTCGTCGCGCAGTCGGTGCAGGTGCTGTGGGTCGGGCAGGCCCTCGCCGGACTCGGTGCGGCCACGCTGCTGCCCACCACGCTGGCGCTGATCAGCCACGCGGTGCCCGACCACCGGGAGCGCGGCAAGTTCATCGGCCTGTGGGCCACCTCGCTCATGGCGGCGCTGGCCGTCGGTCCGGTCGTCGCCGGAGTGGTCCTCGACCACTTCGCCTGGCGCTGGATCTACCTCCTGGCGATCCCCGTCTCGCTGCTCGCGACCGTCTTCGCGGCACGGCTGCTGACCGACTCACGGGCGCCCTACGAACGGCGGCTGGACTGGCCCGGCCAGATCACCGCCACGGTGGCGGTCACCGCGCTGGTCTACGGCGTCATCGAGGGCGGCGCCGACTCCTTCACCGCGCCGAAGGTGCTGGCGGCTCTCGCGGTGGCCGTCGTCAGCGGGGTGGCCTTCGTCCTCGCCGAGCGGCGCAGCGACAGTCCGATGCTCGACCTCGCGCTGTTCCGCAGCCCGGCCTTCACCGCGACCACGCTCGTCGCGATGATCACCTTTCTCGGGCTGATCGGCTTCTTCTTCCTGCTCAGCCTCTACTTCGGGCTGGTGCAGCAGCTCGACACCCTGCAGGCGGCCTGGCGGATGCTGGTGGTGACCGCCTGCGCCATCCTGGTCGGCGGGCCCGTCGGACGCCTCATGCACCGGGTCTCCGCGCGCGTGCTGATCACGGGCGGTCTGCTGGTCGTCGCCGCCTCCCTGTTCTCGCTCGTCGGTGTCGACGCGCACACCTCCTTTGCCGCCCTGGCCTGGCGGCTGGCGCCGCTGGGGCTGGGACTGGGGGCCGTCATGACCCCGATGACCGCGACAGCGGTGGCCTCCGTGCCGCACCACCTGGCCGGCATGGCCGCCGCGGGCAACAACGCGTTCCGTCAGCTCGGCGGGGCGCTCGGCCCGGCCGTCCTGGGCGCGTTGCTGACCACCCGGGCGCTGGACAGCTTCCCCGGTCACCTGGCCGACGCCGGGCTGACCGGGGCGGCGCAGGAGCGGATCGTCACGGCGGCGGACCACGGAGGACTGGGCGCGGTCGCCGGGCTCGACCTCGGCGCGGACACGGGCCGGGCCATGGGGGCCGTGGGGGAGGCCTTCCTGGACGGCCTGCGGCTGTGCCTGACGGTCGCGGGGTCGCTCACGCTGCTGGCCGCGGTGGTGGCTGTTGTCCTGCTGCGCCGGCCCCGCAGCGCGGGGGCGGGCCACACGCAGGTCGCCGCGTCGGGTCGGACAAGGGGTGCGGCATCCGACGAGGTGGCTGCGGCGGTGTCGGGGACCGGCGGGAGTGAGGGGCGCGGAGAGGTGTGACGAGGCGGGGGAGGGCCGGGGCCGGTTGTGTGTGAACCCGGTGGGGCGGGTCGGGCGGCGGGATGGCGGCCCGGTGAGGAAGGGGGTATGGCCTGGCCGGCCACGTGGGACGCAGGTTCAGGAGGGGGCGGTTGGGGCGCGTCGGGCCGGCGCGGTGAGCTCGCGCCGCGCCGGCGGCGTCCGCGGCGCCGCGCTTCTGGAGCGGCGTGTCACTACCCGCTCGACCGGCCGCCCTGCCTCTCGCCTGGACTGCCGTTGCGCCGGTCACGGCTCAACGCTCCAGCCCAGGTCAGCCGCCAGAAGGCACTGGTCGTTGACCATCCCACCCCCTGGGTACTCGTACGCCATGAGCACCCCCTTCCCGCCCCATGCGCTGCACGACTACGCGCTGCTGGCCGACGGTGAGCGCGGGGCGCTCATCGGGCCCGACGGCGCTATCGGGTGGCTGTGCGCGCCCACCTGGCACGACGAGGCGGTCTTCGCCGGACTGGTCGGCGGGCGGGGCGCGTACGCCGTCACTCCCGCCGGGCGGTACGTCTTCGGCGGCTACTACGAAGAGGGCACGCTCATCTGGCGCAGCCGCTGGGTCACCGACGACGGGATCGTCGAGTGCCGCGAGGCGCTGGCCTTCCCCGGCGCCCCGGACCGGCTCGTCCTGCTGCGGCAGCTGCGCGCGGTGGACGGCCCCGCCCGGGTCTCCGTCGTCCTCGACCCGCGCAGCGGATACGGCGCGACGCCGATCGACCCGGCTTCGGTCCGCCGCGGTGACGACGGGGTGTGGGAGCTGCGCACCGGACGGCACCGGCTGCGCTGGCAGGGAGCCCCGCAGGCGGTCGTGGGGGAGCGGGGTCTGACCGCGGACATCGAGCTGGAGCCCGGCGAGCGGCACGAACTGGTCCTGGAGTGCGCCGTATCCCCCCTCCCGGCCGCACCACCGAAGCCGCAGCAGGCATGGGCTGCCACCGAAGCCGCCTGGCACGAGACGGTCCCCGCGCTCGACAGAACCGTCGCCCCTCGTGACGCGCGCCGGGCGTACGCCGTCCTGCGCGGCCTCACCGCACAGGGCGGGGGCATGGTCGCGGCGGCCACGACCAGCCTGCCCGAGCGCGCCGAGGAGGGCCGGAACTATGACTACCGGTACGTGTGGATCCGCGACCAGAGCTACGCCGGACAGGCCGCTGCCGCCGTCGGCGCCCATGACCTTCTCGACGCCGCCGTCGGCTTCGTCACCGCGCGCCTGCACGCGGACGGGCCCCGTCTGGTACCGGCCTACACCGTGCACGGCGATCCCGTTCCCGCCCAGCGCGAACTAGACCTGCCCGGCTACCCCGGCGGCTTCGACCGCGTCGGGAACCAGGTCGGCGAGCAGTTCCAGCTCGACTGCTTCGGCGAGGCCCTGCTGCTGCTCGCGGCCGCCGAACGCCACGGGCGCCTGGACGAGGGGCACTGGAAGGCCGTGGAGATCGCCGTGCGGGCCGTCTCCGACCGGTGGCGGCAACCCGACGCGGGGATATGGGAGCTGGACGACCGGATGTGGACCCACAGCAGGCTCAGCTGCGTCGCAGGGCTACGGGCCGTGGCCGCGGTGGCGCCCCGCCATCCGCTCGCCGACACCTGTACCGCCCTGGCCGACACCCTCCTCGACGCCGCCGAGCGCACCTGCCTCCACCCCGACGGCCACTGGCAGCGCACCCCCGACGACCCCTCCGTGGACGCCGCCCTGCTGCTGCCCGGCGTTCGCGGCGCCCTGCCGGCAGCCGACACGCGCACCCGGGCCACCCTCGCCGCGTGCCGTCGGGAACTGGCCGACGACCACTACCTCTACCGCTTCCGCCACGACGACCGCCCCCTGGAGGAGGCCGAGGGCGCCTTCCTGCTGTGCGGACTGGTCATGGCGATGGCCGAGCACCAGCAGGGCCGGACCGTCGAGGCGTACCGCTGGTTCGAACGCAACCGAGGCGCTTGCGGGGCCTCGGGGCTGTACGCCGAGGAGTTCGACGTCGCCCAGCGTCAGCTGCGCGGCAACCTCCCGCAGGCCTTCGTCCACGCACTGCTGCTGGAGGCGGCCGCCCGGCTCGGTGAGTGACCGGGCGTCCGCCTCCAGCAGTCCCACAGCTGTTCCGGACGGTTACCGCGAGGCCGGTCGCACGACAGGGTCCGCGACATGGCCGTGGACGTCAGCCGCCTCCCGGCCCGCCGCTGCCGAACGAGCCGCTGCTGCCCTCGTCCCAGCGAGGCCGTTCGGTCGCCGGACCCGTCCGGGTCGGCGCGTTGCCGTGGTTGGGCAGTTCGTGCGGGGTCAGTCGGGTGTCGCTCCTGGGCATCTCGCTGGGCTCCCGGTGCTCGCTGACCTCACGGACCGGCCCGCCCTCGGGCATCCTCGGCTGTTCCTCGGGAGTGGGTGGAGGCGACTCGCGGCGCCTGACGCGGGAGCCCAGGAAGAAGGCGCCGATCAGCACCGCCACGACCACCACACCCGCCGCGATCACTCCGGCCGCGAGGCCGCCCCGGCCCGCGGCCAGGTCCATCCATTCGCTGTTCAGGGCTTGGTTCATGGCACGCGAGTACCCCCTGACCCCCGAGCGAACCGACCCGCCCCGGCGACCCGCCCCGGAGTGCCGCGAACCCCCGGGAACGCCGGGTTTGGCGGCCCGTACCCCGGCTACCCGCCTCCTGTGACGACTTCGACTTCTCAGCAGGAGCTCTTCCAGTTCCTGGAGGACCGCTTCGCGTGTGCCCAGGCGTGCACCGAGTGCGCACGGGCCTGTGCGCTCCGTGCGAGCCTGGTCGCTCCGGACGGGACCGAGGAACAGGAACTACTGCGGCGCAAGGGCATCATGTGCGCCGAGGTGTGCGACGCGACCTGTCGCGTGCTGTGCGAGGAGAGCCATCTCGACGAGGCCGGCATCCGGGTCCAGCTGGAATGGTGCAGGTCGGTCTGTCTGGAGTGCGCGCAGGTCCTCGACCGGCACGCCGGCGCCGAGGACGCCGCCAAGGCGTGCCGCGAGTGCGCGCAGGCGTGCACGGACTTCATGGCGACCCTTCACTGAGACCTCCTCCGCGTGGACGAACCCGCTCCGTGGACCGGCTCCACGGACCCGCCTCACCTCACAGGCCCGTTTCACGGACCCTCTCCCGGCCGTTCCCAATTTCTGGAACACGTTCTACGGTGTGCGCCGTCAGGACCGGTCCCGGGAAGCCTGGAGGCGCCGTGCATCTCGACCACACACCCGAGCAGCATCGGCTGCGCACCGAACTGCGCACCTACTTCGCCGACCTGGTCCCGGACAACGCGCACGCCCGTTTCACCGACCGCGACGCTCAGAAGCGCTTCTACCGCGACACCATCCGCCGCCTCGGCACCGACGGCTGGCTCGGCGTCGGCTGGCCCAAGGAGTACGGTGGCCGCGGCCTGACCGCGATGGAACAGTTCATCTTCTTCGACGAGGCCGCCCAGGCCGGCGTCCCGCTGCCGCTGATGGCCCTCAACACGGTCGGGCCCACGATCATGCGGTACGGCACCGAGGAGCAGAAGTCCTGGTTCCTGCCGCGCATCCTCTCCGGGGAGATCGACTTCGCGATCGGCTACAGCGAGCCCGCCGCGGGCACCGACCTGGCCTCCCTGAAGACCCGCGCCGTGCGCGACGGCGACGAGTACGTCGTCAACGGGCACAAGATCTGGACCACCAACGGCGACACCGCCGACTGGGTCTGGCTCGCCGTGCGCACCGACCCCGACGCCCCGCCGCACAAGGGCATCACCATGCTCCTGATGCCGACCACCGACCCCGGCTACTCGTGCACCGTCATCAACACCCTCGCCTCGCACGACACCACGGCCAGCTACTACGAGAACGTCCGCGTCCCCGTCTCGCACCGGGTCGGCGAGGAGAACCAGGGCTGGCGGCTGATCACCAACCAGCTCAACCACGAGCGCGTCACCCTGGCCGCCCACGGCACCATGGCGATCCGGGCCCTGCACGACGTCCAGCGCTGGGCCATGGAGACCAAACTCGCCGACGGCCGCCGCGTGATCGACCTGCCGTGGGTGCGCCGCCGCCTCGCCCAGACCCACACCCGCCTCGACGCGCTCAAACTCCTCAACTGGCGGATGGTGAACGCCGTCCAGGACGGCACCCTCACCCCGCAGGACGCCTCCGCGGTCAAGGTCTACGGCTCCGAGGCCCGCCGGGACGCCTACGCGTGGCTCATGGAGATCGTCGCGGCGGCCGGCGCGCTGAAGGAGGGCTCGGCGGGCGAGGTCCTGCACGGCGAACTGGAACGCGGCTACCGCTCGGCGGTGATCTTCACCTTCGGCGGCGGCAACAACGAGATCCAGCGGGAGATCATCTCGTGGATCGGTCTGGGGATGCCGCGGGTACGGCGGTAGGCCGCTTGTGACGAGGATTCTTAGTTGGCACAAAAGAGGGATAGTTGGCACCAAGATCACGATCGTTCTCCGAGGTGGCGGCGCATCACCTCGATGCAGATGGCTCGTGCGGCGTTTGACCGGTCCCGCGGATACGGCACCCCGAGGTTCATGCCGCTGTCGGTGGTGATCGGCGGCTGGTCCCAGGCGAGGTTCATCTGCGCGCCGGCCTCCGCTCGGGCCGTGGCCACGAGCGTCGCGTAGGGGCCCGCGACGGCGGATGCCTCGATCTGGAGCCACGCCTGATGGAAGGCCATCTGGGCCAGTAGGCCGCTGACTTCGTCGGTGAGCTGTTGGCGTACGGCGGAGGAGGATTTGGGGCGTCGCCGTATGCGGTACGGCATCTCCAGGTACTCCTCGACCGCCGTCAGGGCTTCGGCGAAGGTCTTGGCACGGCGTTCCCTGCGTACGGCCCGCTGGTTGAGGGTGTAGGTGAGGTAGGCGCCGAAGAGGGCGATGCAGGGGACGATCAGTGCGGCGGTCTGGGCCCAGGTCCAGCCGCCGTCCGTCGCCTGTGCCGCCGCGATGACCGCCACGCACCACTCTCCAGCATGCCGTGAGGCGCATCCTCTACGGGCCACTGGCCGCCCTGCTCACCGCCGGTGAGCCGCCAGTAGTGTTCGAGGAACAAGTGTGTGCGGACAATCTCGATGAGGTCCAGCAGCCCTTTCGAACTTGTCCAGCGTCGCTCTTCCGGGTCGAGCGGGTACCAGAGGCAGAGGGCGCCGTCGGCCTGGTAGCGGTGCTTCGACGGGACTCCGGGCTTGGCGTGGACGCGCGGGAAGTCCTCGGGCCGCTGGCCGTATGTGGGATAGGGAGGGTCCGCGTGGAAGCGGATCCGGACGTCGATGGGGTCGAGCTCGCCTATGACGTCGAGTCCGGTGAGTCCGTACGTCAACGACCCTCGGCCGTAAGTGTTCGCCGACAAAGCCCCGGCTCCCCACCACGTTCCGGCTCTGCGCAAGTTGGGCACGCCGAAGGAGGCGTGCCCAACTCACCGAGGCGGTCATGCCGTTCGTCGCAAAGGCTTGGAAGGATCTACAGGATCCCGAAGACGGCGTAGTCCGCTTCGAGCACGACCACTACCTGAAGATGTGGGCACTGACCGAGCCGAAGATCGAGGCCGACTTCCTCCTCCTCGACGAGGCCCAGGACACCAACCCGGTCCTGGAGCGGGTCTTCGCCGCCCAACGCGGGCACGCCCAGCTGGTCATGGTCGGCGACTCCGCCCAAGCCATCTACGGGTGGCGAGGAGCCCGGGACATGATGACGGGCTTCGACGCCGTTCACCTCACCTTGACCCGCTCCTTCCGCTTCGGCCCCCTCCTCGCCGAACAGGCCAACCGGTGGCTCGCGTTCACCGACGCGCCGATCCGGCTGACAGGTTCCGACACCATTCCAACGAAGGTCGGCTTGGTCACGAGCCCAGGCGCGGTGCTGTGCCGCACTAACATCGGCGCCGTGACCGAGGTCATGAGACTGCTGGAGGCGGGCCGTGGAGTCGCACTCACCCGGGGCGGACAGACACTCATCGCATTGGCGCTCGCCGCCCGGGACCTCAAAGACGGCCGTCGCACATCCCATCCCGAACTGGTTCTCTTCGCCTCATGGGGTGAGTTGCAGGAGTATGCGGAATACGATCCCGCAGGCCGAGATCTCCAGCCGTTCGTCGAACTTGTCGACACCCACGGACCCGAAGCCATCATCGCCGCCGTCGACGCTCTGACCGACGAAGACAAGGCCGAGGTCACGGTCTCCACCGCCCACAAGGCAAAAGGCCGTGAGTGGCTCGGGGTCAGAATCGCCGACGACTTTCCCCCGCCGCCGGACAGCGACCAACTGGACGACAGCGGCTGCCCGATCCCGGAACCTGTGAGCGAAACGGACGCCCGTCTCGCCTACGTCGCCGTCACTCGCGCCCGGCACCAACTGGACCTCGGAGGGCTCGCATGGATCGAGAACCAACCAGCTCCTGCTGGTGGAGCCTGACAAACCGACGGCACTGGCAGACCCGTAATCCAGCGTCAGGACCTACGCGGTCGGCGTTGCCACGAGCAAGCAGAAGTCCATCTGCGTACAGAACCCGGCGTACAGCCCGACTTGTCTGCCATCGGGGCTCTGACCTGGACTTATGTCTTGGTCGGGGCTCCTTTGCGTGTCTGGGGGCTTCCCGCTTCTACCTGGGAGTTCCCGGGAGTTCCCGCGGAAGTGTGCACTGGGACGGGGCGTCGGCTGCCTGGCTCAGGCCGGTGCCGGGAGCCCTGCGGGCAGCCGCTTGCCGGTGCATCCAGGGATGGCAGGCGGTGCGGACGATGGGTGACATCACCGACGCCCACCAGGAGTCCGCCCGGGCGCGACGCTTCGATCCAGATCCTTGGGTTCGGCCTCTGTGCCCTCGTGGTTGCTGGGGTCGCCGCGTACGCGTCGTACGTCCACCAGCGGGAGTTCGCGTTGCAGGGCGGAGCGGATGGAGTGAGCGCCTCGTTGCGGCCGCTCTCGGTGGATGGGCTCTTGCTGTTGGCCACGGTCGGCCTGCTGCAGCCATCCGGAACCCGAGCACGCCGACCGCGGGCGGGAATCGCGGCCGACGTGCGGTGGGTCGATGTGGATCCCGTATGGATCTTCCACACGCTGAACGCCTACGACGACGGGGAGCGCGTGGTTCCGGACGTGGTCACCCACCCGAGGATGATGTCCAAAGCCACCGGCTCCATCGAAGCCCACGGCACGCCCGCCCTGGACCGCTACACCCTCGACCCGGCCGCGGGGAAGGCCACTGTGCAGCGCCTCGACGACCGACCGCAGGAGTTCCCCCGGATCAACGACCGGCTGATCTCGCTGCCGTACCGCTACGGCTACACGGCGGTCACCACCGATCTGATCGAGTCCTTCGCCAGCACCCTTGAACTCGAGCAGCTCCCTGACGACGCGTTCTCCAACCGGTTGATCAAGCACGATCTCCACCGCGGGACCCAGGAGATCCGCACGTTCGGCAGGGCCGCGACGCTCGCCGAGCCGGTCTTCGTGCCCGCGGCGGCCGGTGGCGCCGAGGACGACGGCTATCTGTCGGTGTTCGTCCATGATCCCGAGCGGCTCCGCCACCGACCTGGTGATCCTGGCGGCCCAGGACGTCACCGCGGCCCCCGTGGCCACCGTCCATCTGCCGGCCCGGGTCCCCCGCGGCTTCCACGGCAGCTGGATCCCCGACGCGGGCTGACAAGGAGCCCTGGAAGGCGCCCGCTTCGGAGGGCCCGAGGCGGGCCACGATCACTCGTCCTGCGGGTAGGTCGTGAAGTAGTGCTCCTTGGTCTGCGCGAGCCGGGTGCGCGCGACGGCGAAGTCCAGGACGGCGGGGCGGCCGGCCGCGTTCTCCGCGAGGGCGCGCTTCAGGGCGTCAGGTACGGCGGCCGGGTCGTCGACGCGTTCGCCGTACGCGCCGCAGGCCTCGGCCAGGCGGGCGAAGTCGGGCTGGAAGGGGAACTCTGTGTCCTGGATGCGGTTGCCGTAGGTGTGTTCCTGGAGGTCCCGGATGGAGCCGAGGGCGTCGTCGTTGAGCACGCACCAGGTGACTGCGAGTCTGTACTGGGCGGCCATCGGCACGATGTTCATGACCATTTGGAAGGAGCCGTCGCCGACGAAGCACAGGGCGGGCCGCCGCGGGTGGACCAGGCGGGCGGCGGGCAGGGCGGCGGCCGCGAACCCCATGCCGTAGAAGCTGGACGGGGTGATGACGGAGCGCGGTCGGTAGACGCGGAAGAAGGGGAACGCGCCGCCGATGTGCTGGGCGAGGGCGCCGACGTCGACGCCGAGGACGGTGTCGCGGGGGAAGACGGAACGGGCGGTGCGGATGACGCGGGCGGGATGGATCGGGGCCCTGTCGTCGAGTGCCATGCGGTCGACGGCGGCGTCGAGGGCGGTGATGTCCTGGAGGAGGCGCTCCGTGCGGCCGGGGTCGGCGTGTGTGTCCTCGGGCAGGGCGGTGAGCAGTTGCTCCAGGACTCTCTTGATGTCGCCGTTGACGGGGATGTGGGCCGGGATGGCGCGGCCCAGTTCGGCCGGGTCGATGTCGACCTGGATGTAGGTGGCGTCGGGGGACGGGAGGGCGGTGGGCTGCCAGTTGGTCTCCATCTCCTCGAAGCGGGTTCCGAGGCCGAGGACCACGTCCGCTTCGCCGAGCAGCCGTTTGGCGACCGGGTTGCGGTGGGCGCCGAGGCCACCGGCCGCGAGGGGGTGGTCGTCGGGGAGGCTGCCGCGTCCGGCGAGGCTGGTCAGTACGGGGGCCGACAGCCGTTCGGCCAGGGCGCGCAGTTCGTCGAAGGCTCCGGAGGAGGCGACTCCGCCACCCGCGACGAGGAGCGGGCTGCGGGCAGCGGCGAGGGCCGCTGCCGCGGCGTCGACGGCCGGTTGGTCGGCGGCGAGCCGGGCGGGCGGGCCGACCGGCAGGTACGGCTTGTCGGGGACGTCGAGGGTCAGCAGGTCACGCGGGATGTCGATCAGGACGGGGCCCGGCCTGCCGCCGCGGGCGCGGGCGAAGCCCTGCCGCAGGACGTCGGTGAGGAGGTCGGCCCGGTCGACCCGGACCGACCACTTGGTGACGGGGGCGAACACCTGGTCGGTGGCGACCTCCTGGCTGGCGCCCCGGTGCGCGGTCGCCGTGGCGCCGCGGCCGCCGAGCACGATCATGGGCAGGGCCCCGACGTATGCCTCCGCGACCGCGGTGAGGGTGTTGGTGACGCCCGGTCCGGCGGTGGCCAGGACCACGGCGGGCCGGCCGGTGAGCTGGGCGTACGCCGCCGCCATGGCCGCCGCGTGATGCTCATGGCGTACCAGGAAGCTGCTGATGCCGGGCGTGCGGTGGATGGCGTCGTAGAGGGGCAGAACATGACCGCCAGGCATGCCGAAGACATGGCTGACGCCCTCGGCTCGCAGGGCATTGACGATGGCCTGACCAGCGTTGATCTCGCCCATGGCGGCGCGACTCCTGTTCTGGTGATGCTGGTTGAGGGTGTCCGGTCAGAACGGGTAGGGGGCGATCCGGGGGCGCGCGGTCAGCCACTGGGTCTCGGTGAAGGCCTCGATGTTGGCCTCGGGGCCGCCGAAGCGCGAACCGGTACCGGAGGCGCCGACGCCGCCGAAGGGGGCGTTGGCCTCGTCGGAGACGGTCTGCTCGTTGATGTGGACGATGCCGCTGGGAACCGCGTCCGCGATGGCCATGGCGTCGCCGACGTCACCGAGGATGCCGAGGGAGAGTCCGTACTCGCTCTCGGACGCGAGAGCGATGGCCTCCTCCGTCGTGGCGAAGGGCACGACGGGCGCCACGGGGCCGAACACCTCGTCCGTCCAGGCGGGCATCGTCGGGGACACGGCCGCCAGCACGGTCGGGGCGTAGAAGAGGTCCTGGTAGGTGCCGCCGGCGGCGAGCCGGGCGCCGGCGGCCACGGTCCGCCGCACGAGGTCGTCGACGCGCCCGAGCTGCCGGTCGTCGATGAGCGGGCCGAGCGCGACCTGACCGGACGCCGGGTCGCCGACGGGCAGGTGGGCGGCCTTGGCGGACAGGGCTTCCACGTAGGCGTCGTACAGGCTTTCGTGGACCAGGTGGCGGCCGGTGGACATGCATATCTGGCCCTGGTGCATGAAGGAGCCGAAGGCACCGGCGGAGGCGGCCAGCGCCAGGTCCGCGCCGGGCAGCACGATGAGGGCGTTGTTCCCGCCGAGTTCCAGGTGCGTGCGCTTGAGATGGCGGGCACCCAGCTCTCCGACCCGGCGGCCCGCCGCCGTGGATCCGGTGAAGGAGACGACGCGGACCTCGGGAGCGGTCACCACGGCCTCGCCCACGTCGGCGCCGCCGGGCAGTAGTTGGAGGAGTCCCTCCGGCAGACCGGCTTCCTGGAAGATCCGTACGAGGGCGACTCCGCCGCACACCGCCGTGCGAGGGTCGGGCTTGAGGAGTACCGCGTTGCCCAGCGCGAGGGCCGGGGCGACGGAACGGATGGACAGGATGACCGGGAAGTTGAAGGGTGCGATGACGCTGACCACGCCCGCCGGGCGGCGCCGGGCGAAGCTCCAGCGTGCCTCGTCGGACGGCAGCACAGTGCCGTGCGGATGGCTGGGCAGCGCGGCGGCCTCGTAGCACTCCTGGGCGGCGATGTGGGTCTCCAGCGCCGCCTTGGCGCGGATGGCGCCGCTCTCGCGGACGATCCAGTCCTGGATCTCCTCGGCGTGCGCCTCCCACAGCGCGCCGGCCCTGCGCAGGACGGCGGCCCGCTCCCCGGGCGGCCGGGCCGCCCACTGTGCCTGCGCGGCCGCCGCTCGGGTGGCGGCCTTGCGCGCGTCCTCCGCGTCGGCCATCCCGATGGCGCCGAGTGGGTCCCCGGTGGCGGGCTCGATGACCGGGGCGGTCCCGCCGGAACCGCCGGACCAGCCGTCGGCAAAGATCTTCGCAGTCCATGTGTCCGCGTCGAGAAGGCTCACGATGCACTCCCTGAAGTGATTAGACTTCACAGTATTGTCGTGTGTTTCAATTTCGCAAGACCTGTGCACGGATGGTCCTTCCACCTGCAGAAGTCTTGTTGCCGACATGGCCAGACTGCTTAGATGTCTTAGATTGTTGACTACTCCACAGGAGGCAGCGATGTGCTCGATGCACCCCACGGCGGCAGCGGCACCCCAGGCCTCGGCCGCAACCACGGCCATCGACCATGTCGGACTGTCGGTCCGTGATCTCGACGCGGCCGTCGTCTTCTACACCAAAGCCCTCGGACTCACCGAGGAGTTCCGCTTCGAGGTCGAGGACCAGCGCATGCGTGCTGTGGTGCTGCGCGCCGCCGACGGCTACGCGGTGGAGCTCATGTCCCGCCCCGATTCGGTCCCCTCGCCCCCCGCGTCCGACCCGAACACGGCCGTACTGCGCCAGGGTTACGGGCATTTCTGCCTTCGGGTGAGCGACTTGGACGGCCTCTACGACCGAGTGCTCGCCGCGGGCGCCTCAGTGATCGTGCCACCGGGCCCGGCCCCCCACCCCGATGTCCGCTTCGGCTATCTCGCCGATCCTGAAGGCAACCTGATCGAGCTGATCCAGATTCGCGAGGGAGCAACGCTGTGACCGGCACACCGTTCATGGAGGGGAAGTCCGGACTGGTGACGGGCGGCGCCGGCGGTATCGGCCGGGCCAGCGCGCTCGCCTTCGCACGGGCGGGTGCCGCGGTGCTCGTCAGCGACCTGGAGAGCTGCCGGGACGGCGGGGAGCAGACGGTCGAGCTGGTCGGGAAGGAGGGAGGCCGTGCCCGCTTCGTTCCCTGCGACGTCACCCGCGAAGCGGACCAGGAACGGCTGGTCGCCGAAACCGTACGTGCTTACGGGCGGCTCGACTTCGCGCTGAACAACGCCGGCGTCGAGCACCAGGCGAGCCTCGTCGACATGGAGGCCGCCGACTTCGACCGGGTCATCGCCGTCAACCTCAAGGGCGTCTGGCTGGGGCTGAAGCACCAGATCCGGCAGATGCTCGCCCAGGGCGGCACCGGCGCGATCGTCAACACATCGTCGCTGGCCGGGCTGGTGTCGCCGCCGCTGCTCGGAGCGTACGTGGCGAGCAAGCACGGTGTGCTTGGCCTCACCAAGACGGCCGCCGTGGAGTACGCCGAGTCCGGAATCCGGGTGAACGCCGTGTGTCCTGCCTCCATTCGCACACCGCTCATGGACGCGCTGACGGACGATCAGCTTGCCCAGTGGGTCAGCCGCATGGCCATCAAGCGGCTCGGCGAGCCGGAGGAGGTCGCGGCGGCGGTGGTGTGGCTCTGCTCGGATCAGGCGAGCTTCGTGACGGGGGTCGGTCTGCCGGTCGACGCGGGGGCGTCGGCGATGTGAACCGTCCGACGGAGGAGGACGAGGCAAGTGCCGGGCGTGACCCGCGAGTTCGGGTCCCCCGGCACTCTTGTGTCCGAACACCTCTGCGTGAGACACGTCGGGCCTGCGGCCTGGTGCCGCGGGCCCGACTCACGTATGTGCTGTCAGAAGCCGTTGCACGCCCTCCACACTTGCCGGGACCGGCGCCAGCCCCAGTGAGGCGACGATCTCCTGACACGACATCACCCTGTGTTTGGCTGACCGGCGTTCGGCCATTGGGGATTCGAGGTTCGCGGCGGCTGACCGCGCGAGGCCGCAGCCGGAAGCACCCGCTGACGCGCCGTCATACTGCGCGCCAGCGGGTGCTCGGGTCAGACGTGGTCGAGCTGCCGGACCGGGGTGGTCGCCGGGGTGTTGGCGGTCGGAGTGGGAGCGGGCAGGCGGGCGCCTTCGATGTCGACGTCGGGCAGTACGCGGTCGAGCCAGCGGGGGAGCCACCAGGCACGGTGTCCGAGCAGGGCCATGACGGCGGGGACGATGGTCAGGCGGACGACGAAGGCGTCGAAGAGCACGCCGAAGGCGAGGGAAAAGGCGATCGACTTGATGACGGGGTCGTCGGTGAAGATGAACCCGCCGAAGACGACCATCATGATCAGTGCGGCGGCGACGACCACGCGTCCGCTCCTGGCCACGCCGTGGGCGACGGCTTCGCGGGCGTCGCCGGTGTGCTCGAAGTGTTCGCGCATGCGGCTGACCAGGAAGACCTCGTAGTCCATGGCGAGGCCGAAGAGCACTCCGACGAGCAGGACGGGGAGGAAGGCCACCACGGGTGCGGCGGCGGCGACTCCGAAGGCGTCGGTGAGGTTGCCGTCCTGGAAGACCCAGACGGCGAAGCCGAGGCTGGCCGCGGTGGACAGCAGGAAGCCGAGTACGGCCTTGAGGGGGACCAGCAGTGACCGGAACGCGATGGTCAGCAGGACGATGGCCAGGATCGTGATGATGGCGATGAACAGGGGCAGCGCGTCGGCCAGTTTGGCGGAGACGTCGATAGCGGTGGCGGTGGTGCCGGTGACGTACATGACGCCGCCGGCCTGGGTGACGGCTTGCTTGTCCCTCTCGCGCATCCGGTGCACCAGGTCGGTGGTGGCCTGGTCGTCCGGTCCGGTTGTGGGGATGACGCTGAGGAGGGAGACCGTGCCGGCCTGGTTGGTCACCGGCGGGGCGACGGCGGCGACGCCGGTGTCGCCCCGCAGCGTGTCGGCCAGGTTGTCGAGGAGCGCGGTGCGCTGGGCTTCCGGGACGCGGGCGGTGTCGACGGCGACGGTGACGGTGGCGTTGTAGCCCGGCCCGAGTCCCTGGCCGAGCAGGTCGTAGCCGCGGTGCTGGGTGCTGGCGACGGGTTGGGTCTCGCTGCCGGGCAGGCCGAGACGCAGGTGGCCGACCGGCAGCGCGACGGTTCCGAGAGCCGCCAGGCAGACGAGCAGGGCGGCGACGGGCCGGCGGGTGATCATGCGTGCCCAGGCCAGGCCCCACGCCCCGGCGGAGTCGGGACGTGCGCTCCGGGAGCGGCGCTGCTTGGCGCGGGGACGCAGCCGTTCACCGGCGAAGGCCAGCACGGCCGGCACCAGGGTGAGCGAGACCAGGACGGCGAGGAGCACGGTGAAGGCCGCGGCCAGGCCCATGACGGTCAGGAACGGGATGCCGGTGGCAGACAAGGCCGCCAGCGCAATGATCACCGTGAGGCCGGCGAACGCCACGGCGCTGCCCGCGGTGGCGGTGGCGTGACCGATCGAGTCCTGCACGTCGAGCTCGTCGTCACCCTGGCAGGCCAGCTGCTCGCGGTGGCGGGACACCAGAAACAGGGCGTAGTCGATGCCGACGGCCAGGCCGATCATCAGCGCCAGGGTGGTCGCGGTCTCGGTCATCTGGACGAACCCGGCCACGAACTCGACGCCCAGAACGCCGATCGCCACTCCGACGAAGGCGGTGACCATGGGCAGTCCGGCCGCGACCAGCGACCCGAGGGCGAGGGCGAGTACGAGGAACGCGACGACGATCCCGATGATCTCGGCGGGGCCGCTCACCGAGACGGTCGGATCCATCGCCGAGCCGTCGTACTCGACCGTGAGGCCGGCGTCCCGGGCCGGTCCCATCGCTGAGATCAGCGCATCGGTGGCGGACTTCGGCACCTCTCCCGCCGCCTTGGCGAACTGGACGTCGGCGAAGCCGATCGTGTGGTCGGCGGACATCGTCTGGCCCGTCACCGGGTCGGACACGGAGATCGCCCCGGCCACCGAGGCGGCGTTGTGCAGGCTCGAGGCGATCGCGGCCTGCTCCTTCCCGCTGAGCAGCGTGGCACCGGGCGGTGCGGCGAACACCACGCGTGCGTCGGCGCCGGCAGCTTCCGGAAACTCCTTCTTCAGCAGGTCCGTGGCCCGCTGCGCCTCGATCCCCGGCACGCTGAACTGTGTGGAGAGGTTCCCGTGGAGGGTGATCCCGAGCCCGCCCACCACCGCGAGCAACAGCAGCCAGCCCGCCACCACCCAGCGCCGGCGGCGCGCCGCCCACCGGCCAAGTGCGTACAACTTTCCAGCCATGACTGTTCCTTGTCGCCGATCCGTCGAGACGACTGCAGCCTAAGCTAAATTTGCAGTGTGCTGCAATATTGCGAGGAGCTGTAATTTTGCAGTAATCTTGGCGCCATGGTGAAGCAAGGTCTGCGGGAGCGCGGTAAGGCAAGGCGCAGCGAGGCGGTCATCCGTGCCGCCTTCGAGTTGTTCGCCGAGCAGGGCTACGACGCCACGACGGTCGCCGAGATCGCGGAACGGGCCGAGGTCTCGCCGCGCACGGTGGCCATGTACTTCCGCTCCAAGCAGGACATCGCCATGTCCAAGTTCAGCGAGGGCGCGGACCGGCTGACCGAGGCGATGCGCGAGCGGAGCCCCGACGAGCGTGCGGTGGACGTCCTCGGGCGGTGGCTGCTGGCGGAACACGAGTCGGGCGACGACGAGATGGTCGCACTGGAACGCCGCATGTTCGTCGCCAACCCCGAACTGGCTGCGCTGCGGACGGCACGGATGGACGCCGCCATCCGCGAATCGACCAGAGTCGTCGCCGAGGATCTCGGCGTCGCCCCGGATTCCGTCGGCCCCCGGATGGTGGCCGTCGCGGCGACCGCCATCATCATCGAGCTCTTCACCGGCACCCAGGAGTCCGACCTCGAACAGGCCGCGGTGGTCGCCCTGCGCCTCATTGAGGCGGCCATCGAGTCCCTTCCTCGGGACGCCGGCTAGCGCCGGGTGTCCTTGGGTTTTCGGCCAGTTGCGGCGAAGGGGGCACCTCCCGGCCGAAGGCTGGGCGAGCGTGCATGGGGGCACCTCCCGCCCCCCTTGGGGCCGGGGGAAGCGTCGCGACGGGGCGAAGGTTGCCTGCCGCGGCATTGGCGCCGCACGCCGGCTCTCCGCACTTTCAGGAGTGGTGCACCCCGTGGGCGAAAGCGCGAGCGGTCACCAGGGGTAGGAGCGCCAGGGCCGCGGGGATCGCGAAGGCGAGGCGGAACGCGGGGTGGGGTGTGGGCCGGGTCCGGGGTGTGTCTGGGGGCCCGGGAATCGACCAGCGGGAGCAGGGCTGCGGGCCGGGGGTCACTGGGGGTGGTTCACGTGCCGGGGGCGGGGTGCGCTGCGGGCGTCCGGTGGTGCGGCCGGTCGTCGGTTCGCCCGGGTGAGCTGGAGCGCGGCGGGGCGGGGCCGGTGCGGTGTCCGCGCGGTGTGGTGCGCAGCGGTACGGCTCGGTGATGATGGCCCGACGGAATCCGGGGCGACGCCGAGATCCTCGGCGACGACTCTGGTCGATTCGCGGATGGCGGCGTCCATCCGTGCCGTCCGCAGCGCAGCCAGTTCGGGGTTGGCGACGAACATGCGGCGTTCCAGTGCGACCATCTCGTCGTCGCCCGACTCGTGTTCCGCCAGCAGCCACCGCCCGAGGACGTCCACCGCACGCTCGTCGGGGCTCCGCTCGCGCATCGCCTCGGTCAGCCGGTCCGCGCCCTCGCTGAACTTGGACATGGCGATGTCCTGCTTGGAGCGGAAGTACATGGCCACCGTGCGCGGCGAGACCTCGGCCCGTTCCGCGATCTCGGCGACCGTCGTGGCGTCGTAGCCCTGCTCGGCGAACAACTCGAAGGCGGCACGGATGACCGCCTCGCTGCGCCTTGCCTTACCGCGCTCCCGCAGACCTTGCTCTCAGAATGCTCGCAAGTTACAGCCCACCGCAATGTTGCAGTCCGCTGCAAACTTAGCTTAGGATGAAACTCGCCCGCCCCGGCGGCCTCGACTCCCTCCCCACCGATGACCTGGACCGCGCCAAAGCCGCATCTGGGACCTCCTGCACCGAAAGGCCACCCCATGACCCCGACCCGGACCATCCTGATCACCGGCTGCTCCTCCGGCATGGGCCGGCAGGCCGCGCTGGCCCTGCACCGGCTCGGCCACCGCGTGTACGCCACCGCTCGCCGCCCCGAGACCCTGGCCGACCTGGCCGCGCTCGGCATGTCCACCCTGCCGCTCGACGTCACCGACGAGCAGTCGATGGCCGACGCGGTGGCCGCCGTCGAGGCCGAGCACGGCAGCGTCGACATCCTGATCAACAACGCCGGATTCGGGCTGCACCTGCCCGTGGAGTCCGCCACCCCGGCCGAGGTCCGCGCCCAGTTCGACACCAACGTCTTCGGCCTGGTCCGGATGGCCCAGCTGGTGCTGCCGGGCATGCGCCGCGCCGGGCACGGCCGGATCGTCAACCTCTCCTCCATGGCCGGCCGCTTCTCCCCTCCCGGCGGCGCCTTCTACCACGCCAGCAAGCACGCCGTGGAGGCGATCAGCGACTCGCTGCGCCTGGAGGTCGCGCCTTTCGGCATCGAGGTCGTCGTCGTCCAACCCGGGCCCACCATCACCGAGTTCAGCGGCACCGCGGTCGGCACCATGGCTCCCGCCACGGACGCCGCCGACCCGTACGCCGGCTTCCGCGCCAAGCTCGCCGACATGTACGCCAACCACGCCTTCACCCGCCGCAGCGGCGCCGTCCCCGCCGAGGCCGCCACCAAGGTGATCGTCCGCGCCGCCACCACCGCCAAGCCCCGCGCCCGGTACGCGATCGGCGCGCTCGCCCGCGCCACCATGCTGGCCAAGCGCCTGCTCCCCGACGCCGCCTTCGACGCCCTGATGCGCCGCAGCTTCCCGCTTCCCGAGGCGGCCTAGTGGTGGGCATCGGTTCGATTGAGGTGACTCGGTCGGGTGATCTCCAGCCGGTTCGCGCATGAAGGCAGGGCCTCCTGTCCAGCTCGGGATTGTCGAAGTCCAAACGAGCCGGCCAGGAGGCCCTGTGTCGCAGTCTTGCGTTCCTGCGCCCGTGTCGTTCAACTCGGCTACCCGGTCGTGTGATTGCCTCGCTCACCGGTTCGGGAATGCGGGCACTGCAGGGGCGGGGCGGGCAGCCGGAGGGCTACTGCCACCGGCAGATGTCGGACGCCGTGCGCTACCTGGTCGACAACGGCATCAAGTGGTGGGCGATGCCGGCGGACTTCCCCGCCTGGGACCGGGTCTACGCCTTCGCGCGGCGGTGGCGCGCGCGGGGCCTGCTGGCTGAGTTCCACGACCGGCTGCGGGGCATGGTCCGCGAGGACGCCGGCCGCGACCCGGAGCCGACCGCCGCGGTGATCGACGCGCAGTCCCTGCGCGCGGCGGCCACGGTGCCGACGTCCTCACGCGGATACGACGGTGCGAAGAAGGTCCCCGGTCGCAAGCGCCACATCGTGGTCGACTGCCTCGGCCTGCTGCTGGCCGTGCTGGTCACCACCGCACCCGGCGGCGAGCGTGAACCGGCCCGGGGTCGGATCGACGACCCAGCCCCGATCCGCCAGCCGCTTCATCTTCGAGCGCACGCCCTCCACACTGGCCGGGACCGGCGCCAGCCCCAGTGCGGCGACGATCTCCTGACACGTCATCACCCTGTCCCTGTCTGACCGGCGTTCGGCCAGCACGGACAGGATGCGCCGGTAGTCCAGGGCCAGTACGTTTCCGCCGACAACGCGGGCCCGCCACACCGGGACGACCGAACCCGCACGAGCCACCCGCGACGGCACGGCGGCGGGCGCGTCCGGGACGGACACCGACTCCGACACGCAAGGTTCCTCGGCCGGTGCTGGGCTCTCGAGTCCGGCTTCCACGGGCCTCGGCGCGGACAGGACCGCACCGACCCGCTGACGCGTGATCAGCCATTCCTGCCAGTCCGTCTCCGCCTCGGCGAGTGCGGCGAGCACCCGGTCTGCTTCCTCCCGCAGCCCCTCCACCCCCTCACGCGCGGCCGGCTCCCGCTCCTCCAGCAGACCCACGACCGACGCCATCTTGGCGCCTTCACCCACGAGGCAACCCGACCCGCCGAGCCTGCCTCGCCAACACCGACATCATGCCTGAACTGCGGAAACACACCCATTAAGTTCGGTACGACAACGGCTTCTCAGCGCAGCGCCCGCGCCCTGATCCCCTGCTTGCCGGGCGAGAAGATGCCCTGCGGGTCGAGGCAGTCCTTGACGGCTTCGTTGAAGCGGCGCTGGGCGTGGCCGCCGAAGTCGAAGGTGTCGGCGACAGCGTCCATGTGGCGCAGGTGTGTGCGGTAGACGCCGTAGCCGCGGCGGGCGCCTTCCGGGATGAGCCGGCCGATCACGTCGTACGCGTGCCGGGTCTGCGCCGCGTCGGCCGTGTTGAACCACAACGAGGTGATGTTGACGAAGGCGCGCGGGGTGAGCATCAGGGAGGTGGCGTAGTCCAGGCCTTCGGCCGCGAGGGCGGAGCGCAGCCAGCGGTTCTGCTCCAGCGCCTCCTCGCCGGTGAGCGGGGCGACGGGGGAGTAGTCGAGGTGGCCGCCCACGCCGTGTTCGTCCCAGCTGAGGTTGTCCAACAGGTCGAGCGTGGGGACGCCGGCCTGGGTGGTGTCGGACTGGTGCCGGATGCGCGGCAGGGCGGCGGCCGGCCCGTCCGGGACCGGTTCGGCGGGCGCCGTGAGCCGGTCGACGGCGGTGGCGCCGTCGTATGCGCGAGCGGTGAGGCGGGCGCCGGGGATGGCCTCGAAGGCGCGGCGGCAGATCTCGTACTGCTGCTCCACGATCTCCGCGTGGCCGTACAGGGCGAAGCGCATGTACCAGCGGCCCGTGTCCGTCTCGCGGGCTATACGGTCGATGGCCTCCTCCGGAAGCGCGCCCTCTCCCCGGTACCAGTACTCGCGGGGGACGCCGCTGAGCGCGCCGCCGACGAGCATCGTGTTGTACGCGATGGGGTAGTTGGGGATGGTGCGGTCCAGGAGCAGCGGGCGGACGGTGTCGACGAGGGCGGCGATGTCCTCCTCGCGCTCGACCCGCACGTCGCAGGACATGTACACCTCGGGCTGCGGTACGAGCCAGCAGCCCATCTTGGTGACGATGCCGTAGTTGGACTGCATGAACATCCCGTCGGCCGACGGACCGAAGCCGGGCTTGCGGACGGGCCAGGACGCGTTGCCCTCCATGGCGCCCATGCCGGTACGCAGCAGGGAGCCGTCGGCGAGGACGACCTCCATGCCGCTCTGGCGGCCGGGGTGGTCGCCGAGCGGGGTGAAGCCGACGCCGTGATCGAGGCAGTTGCCGATGACGCTGCCCCAGCCGAGGTCGGGGATGGAGGGCCACAGGGCGAGGCCGCGCCGCCGGATCTCCTCGAAGAGGTCGAAGAAGCGCACACCGGGCTCGACCACGCAGTACGCGAGGTCTTCGTCCAGTTCCAGGATGCGGTTCATGCGACGCAGGCTGACCGAGACCGAGCCGGTGGTGGCCGGGGCCGGACCGCCGTATCCGTTGTTGCGGCCCTGGGAGAACGTCCACAGCGGCAGGCTGTGTTCGCCGGCGATCCGGACGACGGCCTGGACCTCCTCGACGGTGGCGGGCGAGACGACAGCGGAGGGGATGTGCTCCTGCCAGGAGGCGTGGGCGTACGGATCGCGGTACGGCAGCAGGTCCTCGGGGCGGTGCAGGACATGCTCCGGGCCGAGGGCGGCGGAGAGAGCGGCCAGAGCGTCGGCGGAGAGGGGCGGTCGGGTCATGACGGGGAGTCCTCGGCGTTCGTGCGCAGCAGGTACGCGGCGCTCAGCTTGTCGGGGTTGTCCTTGAGCTCCTGTGCCGTGCCGCTGAAGCGGATGCGGCCGCCTTCCAGGATGTGGGCGGTGGTGGCCAGGGCGAGGGCGACGTGTGCGAACTGCTCGATGAGCAGGACGGCCGTGCCGGCGGCGGCGACGTCGGCCAGGACCGGCGTCAGACGCTTCACCACGACCGGCGCCAGGCCCAGCGACAGCTCGTCCACGACCAGCACGGACGGCCGGGAGGCGAGTGCCTGGGCCAGGACGACCATCTGCTGCTGCCCGCCGGACAGGGCACGGGCGGGGGTGTGCCAGCGTTGCCTCAGCTCGGGGAAGAGCTGCAGCGCGTACTCGACTCCGGGCCGGCGGGCCTCGCGGCCGAGGGAGTAGACCGCGGCGTGCAGGTTGTCACGGACGGTCAGGCTGGGCAGCAGCCGCCGCCCTTCGGGTACGACTGCCACCCCGGCCGCCCGCACCTTCTCGGGCCGGCGTCCCGTCAGCTCCCGCTCGCCGAGCAGAATGCGCCCGCCGGTGGGGCGCAGGATGCCGCCGAGCGCGAGGACCAGGGTGGACTTGCCCGCGCCGTTGGGGCCGAGGAGAGCGGTGACCTCTCCGGCGGGGATGTCGAGACGTACGTCGTGCAGCACGGTCCGGGTTCCGCGTGCGACACGGAGCCCTTCGACGTGCAGCGCGGGCGCGGTGGTGACGGTCATGCGACCTCCTCGGTACCGAGGTAGGCCCGCACGACATGCTCGTCGCGCAGGACCTCCTGGGTGGGACCGGCGGCGATGAGCCGGCCGAAGTCGAGCACGGCGGTGACGTCGCAGCAGGCAGACACCAGGCTCATGTCGTGGTCGACCAGTACGGTCATGGCGTCCAGCTCCGCCGGGATGCGGCGGATCACGGCACCGATCCGGCCCGTCTCCTCGTCCGGCAGCCCCGCGGCGGGCTCGTCGAGCAGGACCACGCGGGGGCGGCCGACGACCGCACGGGCGAGCTCGACCAGCCGTCGTTCCCCCGCGCCCAGGGCGCCGACCGGGGCCGTGGGGCTGACGGAAAGGCCGACGAAGTCCAGGGCGGTGAGCACGTCGCGGTGGCGGTCGCGGCGGTGGCCACCGGTGTGCTCGTGGACCATGGCCACGTTGTCGTACACCGACAGTTGCTCGATCGCCTGCTCGGTCTGGAAGGTGCGGCGCAGCCCCCAGCGGGCTCGGCGGTGGCCCGGCAGGGCCAGCAGGTCGTCACCGAATGCCAGGACGCGACCGGTCGCCGGGGTGACGAAGCCGCTGAGTACGTTGAAGAAGGTGGTCTTGCCGGCGCCGTTGGGGCCGATCAGGCCGCAGGCGCCGCCGGGCAGCGTCAGATCCATGGCCTGGATGGGGGTGACACCGCCGAAGCGTACGGTCAGCTCCCTGATCTCGATCATGACGTGGTCCTCCGCGTCCGGACCCGGGCGCCCAGCCGGGCCAGGTCCCGGCTCAGCCGGCCGGCTATGCCCTCCGGCGAGGCGACCAGCGTTTGCACCAGGCCCACCCCGAAGACGATCAGCAGGACGTTGCCGCTGACCCCCCAGGTGTCGAGCAGGGCCGGCATCGCCTTCAGCATCAGCCCGGTCACGACGGCTCCGGCGAAGTGGTACATGCCCGCCATCAGCAGGGCCGCCAGCAGAGTGATCGACTCCTGCGGGGGAAACTGGTAGACCGTCAGCCCGCCCGCGCTGGCCGCCAGCAGGGCCCCGGCCACACCGGTCATGAAGCACGCCAGGGCGAAGGCCCACAGCTTGTACAGGGTGACGTTGATCCCGGCGGCCACCGCCGCGTGCTCGCTCTGCCGGATCGCCGCCCAGGCCCTGCCCGGCCTGCCCCGGGTATGGGCGATGGCCAGCAGGAACATCAGGGCGCAGACCACGACCGTGTAGCGGAAGTACGCGGTGTCGCCGGCGGCGACACCGGGCCGGGCCAGCGGCACGGTGCCGGATTTCACGGGGTCGTAGCCGAGGAAGCCGGGTCCGCCGTTGGGGAAGTTGGTGTTGGTCAGCACGATGGTGACCGCAGCGGCCAGCATGAGGGTGATCAGGGCCAGGTACAGGCCGGACAGCCGCAGGGCGGGGAGTCCGATGACGATTCCGATCAGGCCGGTCACCACGCCGGTGGCCAGCAGTACCAGCCAGAACGGCAAGGCGCCGGTCTGGCCCAGCCGTTGCGCGGTCCAGCCGCCGGCCGCGAGCATCGCGATCTGGCCCAGTGAGATCAGCCCGACCCGCCCGTACAGCACGCTCAGACCCAGGGCCGCGACCGAGAACACCGCCGCGGCGGTGAGAACCTGGATCCAGTACGCGCTGGTGAACAGCGGCAGCAGGAGCGCGGCCGCCGCCGCCACACCGGCCGGCCAGGCCGCCGCCGACAGGGGCTGCCGCAGCCTGTGCCCGATGGCCGCCGTCGGGTGCCGCGCATGGTCCGGTGCGGTGGCGCGGTGCGCGTCTTCGAGGACGTTCATTCGTCAGACCCTTGTCTGTGACGGGCGGCGGACGGCCATGACCAGCACGACCGCTATCGCCACCAGGAACGGCGTCATGGATCGGTAGGAGGACAGGCTCGCCACGGGAGTGAGCAGGGACTGGGCGACCCCGATGACGAGGCCGGCAGCCAGCGTGGTCCACAGCGACTCCAGCCGTCCGACGAGGGCGGCGGCCAGCCCGGAGATGATCAGGAACGTCAGACCGTTGATGTCGAGGCCGACCAGGTTGGACAGCACGATCCCCGCCACGCCGAAGACGACGCCGGAACCCAGCCAGGCGGCCGCCTCCACCCGGCGCACCGGTACGCCCAGCAGCGCGCTGCTCTCCCGGTCGTCGGCCAGCGCGCGCATCGCCGTGCCCAGCGCCGTGCGGTCCAGGAACACCGCGGTGACGGCGGTGAGCAGCAGGCCGAGCGCCAGGCTGATCAGCTGGGTGCCGTTGACGTGCACGGTGCCGAGGACGATGCCCCAGGCGGTCGTGGGCAGGGAGAGGGAGTAGGTCTGCGCGCCCCAGATCCAGGACATGGTGCCCAGCAGGACGAGCGTCAGACCGAGCGTGGCCGCGGCCTTGACCAGCGGTTCGCGCTGGGCGAGCCGGGGACCGAGGAGCAAGCCGTACAGCAGGGTGATCGCCGCCGACAGCGTTACGCCGAGTGCGGCCGCAGGCCAGACGGACAGGCCCGCGGTGGTGGCCAAGGAGCAGGCGGTGAAGGCACCGACGGCGCCGACCGCTCCGCCCGCCAGATAGAGCACTCCGGTGGTGCGGTACAGGACCACGATGCCGACGCCGGAGAGCGAGAACACACCACCGAGAGCCAGTCCGAGAACGAGGAAGGGCAGAAGGCTCGGCATGGGAGACATCCTGTTCCGATCGGACAGTCGGCGGTCAGCCGAGACCGATCTGCTTCTCGTATGCGCGGATCTCGGCGAAGTTGTTGTTCGGGAGGGCGGGCATCTCCGAGCAGTCCTGGGTCTGCGCCCACTGACCGCTCTTCGGAGTGATGGTCCGGGTGGTGTTGTTGGCGGTGTGGAACGCCTGGGTGCCGAAGTACCAGGGCTTGCAGTACAGGTCGGACCGGTAGTCCTTGACACCCTTGAACGCCGCGCCCACGGTGGCGGTGGTGTAGTCGCCGGACTTGATGCTCAGCAGCGCCTGGACGGCGATCCGTGCGGCGGTGAAGCCGAGCTGGCCGAAGTTTCCGAGCTGGGTCTTCGGGGCGTACTTCCGGCGCAGCTGGAGATAGAGCTGGTTGTCCGGACCGGGCGAGCTGGCCAGGTTCATCTCGGCGTTGACGCCGAGCTTGCCGTCCCAGGCGCTGCCCAGCTGCTGGAGCATGGACTGGTCGTTGCAGCCCGCCGGGCAGCCCCATATGGCCTGGTCGATCAGGCCCTGCTGCTCGATGGCCTTGAACACCTTCAGCGCCTCACCCGCGTTGAGGTTCACCACGACACCGCCGCTGGCGCCCGCGGCCTGGGCGGCCTTGAGCGCGAGCCCGTTGGCGTCGGCGATCGGGACGTTCTCCACCCAGGCGGTGACTGGGACGCCGGCCTTCTTGCCGAGCTCCTTGATGCTGGCGTTGATGGCGTTGGAGCCGGGTGTGTTGCTGGTGAAGACGACCAGCTTCTTGGCGCCCTTGTCGAGGAGATACTGGGCGGTGGCCAGTGCGCTGTAACTTGCGCCGACGTTGATAGGCGCGATGGCGGGGGAGTTGAAGCAGTCGAGGGCGAGGCCCGCGTCGATGCCGTAGACGGCCTTCTTCTCGTAGGTCTTGGCGTTGACCGAGCAGTCCAGGACGCTGCTGCTGGCGGTGAAGCCGACGATCTTCTCGGTGTCTATCAGCTTGGTCGCCAGGGATGCGGTCAACTGCGGGTCGAGCGCGTCCTTTTCCACGACGAGTTTCACGGGGCGGCCGTTGATGCCGCCGTTGGCGTTGACGCAGGAGAAGTACGCGTTCGCCATGTCGGTGACGTCGGTGAAGCTCAGCCCGGGGGTGTCAGAGACGATGGCACCGAGCTTGATGGCCGGCCCGGTGGCCGTCTTGCCGTTGCCGAGGCCGCACTTGGAGGCCTTGGACGGCTTCGCGGAGGAGGCCGCGGCGGCGTCGGTGCCGGTGGAGGCGCAGCCGGTGGCCAGCAGGGCCAGGAGAGGGGCGCAGGCGGCGACGGTGAGCACGCGGGTGCTCGTAAATCTGTGCGGGCGATGGCCGTTGGTCTTCACAATGGGCTCCGTTGCTCATGGTGGTCGGCTGGGGCAAAGGGGAAGGGAGAGAGGCCGCGCGCGGGCGGAAGCGGGTCAGCGGCTGGGCGAAACGTCGCGCAGGTGGCGCAGTCCGGAAGGCCAGATGCCCTGCTTGCCGGGGGAGAGAATGCCGTGTGGGTCGAGCGCGTCCTTGAGCCGCTCGTTGAAGCGGCGCAGCGCGTGATCGCCGAAGTCGAAGGTGTCGGCGACGGCGTCCATGAAGTCGACGTGCGTGCGGTAGACGCCGTAGCCGGCCCCGGCGAGGGCGCGGACCAGTTCGGGGTAGAGCCGGTAGGCGTCGCCGGTCTGCTTCTCGTCGCAGGGGTTGAAGTAGAGCTGGGCGACGTTGGTGATGTGCCGCTGGCCCAGGATCATGGCGGGGTCGTAGTCCAGCCCGCTGCCGCTCAGCTGGTCGTCCAGCAGGGCATGCACCCGTACGACGTCCTGCCCGCGCAGGGGTGAGACGGTGGAGAAGTCGAGATGGCCGCCTCCCTCGCCGCTGTACCAGGACAGTGCCCGCATCAGGTCCAGGCTGGGGATGCCCGCCTGGACCTGGGCGTTCTGATCGCGGGCGGTGTCGTGTACAGCGTGTCCGGCGAACTTCTCGCCGACGACGTGGACGCCGGGGATGACCGACAGTGCCTTCCTGATCCGGGCGAGGCGGGCGTCGACGATGCCCTCGGTGCCGTACAGCGCGAAGCGCATGTTCCAGCGGCCGAGGCCCATTTGCCGGGCGAGCCGGAGAACCGCCTCCTCGGGTACGGGGCCGGGACCGTCGTACACCTCGGCACGGGTGGGTGCGCCGTCCATGACGGAGGCGATGAAGAGCGGATGGCCGATGGCGGGGTGGTTCTGGAGGGTGCGGTCCAGCAGGAGGGGGCGAAGTGCGTCGATGAGGACGGGCAGGTCCTCCTTGCGGGGCACCTGGACGCCGCCGGAGAGATAGCACTCCGGCTCGGGCATCAACCACACTCCCGCCCGGGTGACGATGGAGAGTCCGGACTGCTTGAACAGACCGTCGGCCGTGGGACCGAAGCCACGAGGGTAGGCGTGCCAGGCACGGTTGCCGGACATCGCGCCCATACCGGTGCGCAGCAGACTCCCGTCGGGCAGGACGACCTCCAGGCCGCACAGCCGGGCGGCGTGGTCGCCGTCGACGGTGTATCCGATCCCGTGGTCGAGGGCGTTGCCGATGACGCTGCCCCAGCCGAGGTCGGGGGCGGAGGACCAGACCTTGTGACCGCCGGCGCGCAGGTGGTCGTACAGGTCGAAGAAGCGCACACCGGGCTCGACGACCACATAGGCCAGTTCCTCGTTCACTTCGAGGACGCGGTTCATGCGGCGCAGGCTGACCTGCACCGATCCGGGGACGCGGGGGGCGGGTCCGCCGTAGGCGTTGTTGCGGCCCTGGGAGAAGGTCCACAGCGGGACGCGGTGCTCGCCGGCGATGCGGACGACCGCCTGGACCTCTTCGACGGTGGCCGGCATGACGACGGCGGCCGCGGTGTGGTCGCTCCAGCCCGGGTGGGAGAAGGGGTCCCGGAAGTCGTCGACGGTTCCGGGGGCGGTGAGGACCGCGTCCGTGCCGAGCGCCTCGACAAAGGCCTCGGCGGCGGCGTCGGGGAGCGGGCGGACGGCGGTGTTGGAAGGTGGCTGGAAAGGCACGTCGGGCCTCCCGGACATGCGGGCCGGCTCGGACCCGCGAGGTGCAGAAAAATACTGAGAGATCTAACCGATTTCTGGAAGCTACGCCGGGGTCACACCCACGTCAATAGGTGGGTCGAGCAACGGTGCCAGCAGGTCAGCGGCCTGCTGCGGCGTGACGACGTCCGCTGGATCCATGCGGTGGACCTCGCGTGAGGCGCGGTCGATGTAGACGTGTTCGCCGAGCAGCTTGACGGCCTCGTCATAGGGCCAGATGTTGGCCACTTTGTGGGTGACGAGGTAGTGGGCGTCGAGGTCGTCGACGTCCTCGCCCATCGCGGGCTTCATCAGCGCACCCGGGACGATCTGCCCCAGTAGCGACTCGATGGCCAGTCCCCAGTCCGCGACCGCGATGCGCTCGGTGAGCGGGACGAGCACGTTCAGTCCGGCGTCGGTCATCGTGCGGTAGAAGCCGGCGACGGCGTCATGGCCGTCGAAGACGGCGGTGTTGTCGCCTTCGACGATGCGGTAGACGGGGTGGGGCACGGTCAGATCCGGGTCGAGGATCTCCGGCCACCGGCCGGACACCTCCAGCATGGCGTGGCGGCGGAAGTTGGTCAGGATCGCCCGTTGACGGGGATCGGTCGCGAGGCCGAGCTGGCGCTCTGCCTCGCGCGGGACGTTCAGGACGTCCAGTCGCGGCACGACGGCCGGAATGAGGCGCACGGTGCGCTCCTCTCACTCTGAAGCGGCCTCAACGTAGCAACCAATTAATTAGAGGTCTAGGTACTGCGCGGGTGGGAATTACTGAGACATCGAGCTAGTCTCGGAGGTATGGAGATCACTATGAAGGGCAAGGCCGGGCTGGTCACCGGCGCGGCAGGCGGCATCGGACGAGCCGCCGCCGTGGCCTTCGGGCGCGCCGGGGCAGCGGTCGTCGTCGCCGATCTGGGCAGCCGACGCGCCGCCGGACTGGAGACCGTGCGGCTGGTCGAGCAGGCCGGCGGGCGGGCACTGTTCGTCGCGTGCGACGTCACCCAGGCCGACGAGTGCACCGCACTCGCGGCGACCGTGGCAGAGACGTACGGGCGGCTGGACTTCGCGCACAACAACGCCGGTATCGCCGTGCAGGGCAGCGTCACCGACACCGACGAGGCGGCCTTCGACCGTTGCCTCGCCGTGAACCTGAAAGGGGTCTGGCACGGTCTGCGGGCGCAGATCCCTCTCATGGCCGCGTCGGGTGGCGGTGCGATCGTCAACACCGCGTCGCTCGCCGGGCTCATCGGCCTTCCGCAGGGCGCCGCCTACTCCGCGAGCAAGCATGCCGTCATCGGTCTGACAAAGACCGCCGCCATCGAGTGCGCGGACCGCAACATCCGGGTCAACGCGGTCTGCCCGGCGGCGGTCCGCACCGACATGACCGCCGCTCTGCCGCCCGAACTCCAGGCGCAGGCCGTAGCCCCCCAGGTGATCAAGCGGTTCGCCGAACCGGAGGAGATCGCCGATGCCGTGCTCTGGCTCTGCTCCGACGCGTCCTCCTTCGTGACGGGGACCGCTCTGCCTGTGGACGCGGGGGCCACCGCGTCGTAATCGGGCAGGATGTGCGGCGAGCCGGCTATACGCTGAGACCTCTCAGTAACTTCTCCTAATGGTGAGGACAGAGTCCCTTCATGCAGCCGAGCCAGTCCCAGCTCCCGATCCCCGGCGATCCCGCCGAGGCCGACGCCCAGGCCGCCGAGGCCGCACGATCCTTCGCGCCGGACGCGGACATCGACGCCATGCTCATGATCTTCGGACTGGTAAGAGCGGCTGAACGACTCCAGCAGGACTTCGAGGTCAGCGTCCAGCGCCCGGCCGGCCTCACCTGGGCGGGCTTTCGTGCCCTGTTCGCGGTCAAGACGGTCGGCGAACTGACCCCGCTGCAGCTCGCCCGGCTGACCAACGTCTCCCAGGCCAGCGTTTCGGCGGTGCTCAACACCCTGGAACGCAAGGGACTCATCCAGCGCAGCAGGTCGGACAAGGACGGCCGGTCCGTCACCATCCAGCTCACCGACTACGGACACGACGTGGTCGGTGAGCTCTTCGCACGCAACAACGCCCGCGAGGCCGAATGGGCCCGAGCCCTGACCGCCCGCGAGCGCAGCACTCTGATCCGGCTGCTGCGGAAGATCCGTCGGCATGAGGTCAGCACGATCACGGACGCCACCCGAGTGGTGAACGGTGACGTCAGCACGGCGTGAGCCTTCGCAACGAACCGGTGGGTGAGGCGGCGGGCCGCGCGGTGTCGGCTGACGGCGTCGCCGGCGCCTCGGTCGGAGCGACCCCGGCAGCACGGACCGCCGGGTAGAGGCCGGCCGCGGCCCTCACAAGGGTCGAGGCGAGGCCGCCCGCGACCGCCCGGCCGGGGACGGTAGCCGGCCGACGACCGCCGCGGGGTCGAGTTCGGGACCCGGTGCGGACGGGGCGAGGATCCCGACGACCGTGCACCGGTCCCGGCCGGCACGTCAGGCGTCCGTACTCGTCGGCCCGTCCGGCACGGGCCGTTGTTCCCTCATGCCCGACAGCGCGGCCTTCAGCCGGCCGCCCATCGGGGTCTCCGGGCGGGGCTTGGCGAACGCGGCGCGGATCGGCGCCACCTCGACCGGGTCGGGCGCCCACCGGACCTGGACGGTGATGAGCGTGCGCAGTGTCCGCCGCAGGGTCCAGACCACGAGCGGTCGCGGGCCCTTGAGCCCGTGGACGGCGAGCAGGTCCGGGGTGGCAAGGGACAGCACGAGGGCACGACCGAGCCCGTGCAACGGGCGGGGGAACCAGCGGTCGCAGAACTGCTGCAGCATCGCCTCGGCGACGACGTTGCTCTCCGGAGCGGTCGAGTAGTCGTTGCGCTCGAAGTCGGCGAGGAAGGCGAGCATCCCGTCGAAGTCCGCCGGCAACGGGACGCCCTGGTCCGAACCGATACGGAACAGCCCGGCGATCTGCGACCAGTGCCGGTAGGCGGCCCGCTGCTCCTTGGCGCTGAAGCCGGGCAGACCGAGCCGCTCCATCACCCGGTGCGGCTCGGCGGCGAGGATGCAGATCGTGTACGTGTACTGGCGTACGTCCAGGATCGCGTCGGGGTACTTCCCCGCCCAGGCGTCGTGCTGCCGGTTGACCCGTTCGACGGACTCACGCACGCTCGGGTCGTGCGCACCCTCGCCGAGGTACCAGGTCCACACCGCGTGCATGGTGCCCTCTATACGACGCTGCTGGTGCAGGACGACCTTGCCCTTGCCGCCGCGGACGAGTGTGCGTGCGCCGCTGCCCGGCCCGACGAGCCGCAGGAAGCCCTGACACACCGCCATGTTGAGGATCATCGGGCTGGTCCGGTAGGCGTTGCCGAGTCGCCAGATCCGGGCATGGTCGACGTCCGGGTCGAGCGCCTCGATCTCGGCGTTGATCCACTTGCGCGGTTTTTCCCTGGTGGTCACGTGTCCTCCTCGGGTTCCTGATCGGGTCTGGTGATTTCGTCGCGCATCAGCGCTGGATCGCCTTGGTCTCGAGAAACTCCTCCAGTCCCTGGGCGCCGCCCTCGCGGCCGACGCCGGACTGCTTGTACCCGCCGAACGGTGCGCCGGGGTTGAACGCGCCTCCGTTCACCTCGATCTGACCGGCCCGCAGGCGTCGGGCCACCCGCAGCGCTCGTTCCGGATCGGCCGACCAGACCCCGCCGGCCAGGCCGTACTCGGTGTCGTTGGCGATCCGGACGGCGTCGTCCTCGTCCTGGTACGGCATGATCGACAGGACCGGGCCGAAGATCTCCTCGCGGGCGATCGTCATCTCCGGGGTGACGCCGGAGAACACGGTGGCCGGCACGTAGTACCCCCGGCCCAGGTCGGCAGGGTCGCGCCCGCTCTCCACCCCGCCGACGACCAGGGTTGCGCCCTCGTCAATGCCCTTCTGGATGTACGACCGGACTCGCTCCAGCTGGGCCGAGCTGACCAGCGGCCCCAGCCGGGTCCCCGGGTCGGACGGATCGCCGTGCTGGTATTCGCCGGCCACCCGGACGGCGATCTGCTCCGCCTCGGCCAGCCGGTCGACCGGCACCAGCATCCGGGTCAGCGCCGAGCAGGTCTGACCGGAATTGACGTAACACTTGGCCAGGCCGTCGGCTACCGCCCGCTCGAAGTCGGCATCGTCGAGCAGCACGTTGGCGGACTTCCCGCCGAGCTCCAGAGCGACCCGCTTGACCGTCTCGGCCGCCACCACCGCGACCCGCTTCCCGGCCCGGGTGGAGCCGGTGAACGACACCATGTCGACCCCGGGATGCGCCGCCAGCGTCTCGCCGACCACCGGGCCGAACCCGCTGAGCAGGTTGAAAACCCCGGCCGGCAGGCCGACGTCGTCGAAGATCGAGGCCATCGCATGACCCGCGAGCGGAGCCACCTCGGTCGGCTTGACGACCACCGTGCAGCCGGCCGCGAGCGCAGCCGCCACCTTCAGCACGATCTGGTGCAGCGGGAAGTTCCAGGGGGTGATGCAGCCGACCACACCGATCGGTTCCCGCACGATCAGGGAGTTGCCGACCTCGGGGCCGTCGAACGTGAAGCTCCGGGCCAGCCGGGCGAAGTTCGCCAGGTTGAAGGCAGGCAGACCGACCTGTATGGACGCGGCGGCCTGCAGCGGCATCCCCATGTCCCGGGAGATCAGCGCCGCGATCTCGTCGGTCCGGGCCACCAGCGCCTCGTGGGCTTTCTCCAGGTAGTCCGCCCGCTCGCCCGGCGGCCGGGCCGACCAGGCCGGCAGCGCCCGGCGCGCAGCGGCCACCGCGCGATCCACGTCCGCCGGTGTCCCGGCCGCGACCTGGGCGATCACTTCCTCGGTGGCCGGGTTCAGCACCTCGATCCGGTCGGTCCCGGCCGAGGCCACCCACTCACCGTCGATGTACAGGGACGTCCGGTCCAGCACCTGGCCGCCTGCGGGGGTGCCGGTGTAGGCCGGGGCGCTCAACGGTCGGCGTCCGTGTAGCTCACCATGCCGCGAATGTTCTTGGCTTCTTTCATGTCCTGGCACCTCTGATTGATGTCTTCGAACCGGTACTTGGTGGTGATCAGCTCGTCGAGGTTCAACCGGCCGGCCTGGTAGAGCGAGAGCAGCGCGGGGGTCTCGACTCGCGGGTGGCTCTTGACCCCGGAGATTCCGTGCGCGAGCACGATGATCGGTAGGGCCCCTCGATCGTCGGAAACGGCGGGACGGAAGATCGTTGCTTCACGCTCGCCATCACCGGACCTGAATCGCGCTTCAGTCCGGGGCCCTGACACACGAGTCACCTGACTCTCCCATCGCCGTTCGCCTTTGTCCGATCGCGGGGTCGGCGAGTGCACCGACGCACTCATGGTCGACCTGTGACAGGCGCCACTCAATGTTGTGGTGCACAGCATTGACCGAGAGAACAGTGCACAGTGCACAGCACAAGGCACAGGAAGGAGGGGTAGTGTGAGCGCTATGCATGGCGCCGGTTTGCGGGGCGACTCCGAAAAGTTGCTACGCACCATGTGCAAGGAATTCCTGGCCGATCCCTCCGTCTTGGGTCCGATCCAGGACGCACTTGTCAACGCAATCGATGCCCGCTTCGGATCGGACCCCTCCATTTCTGAGGCGATCGGTGAGGCGACCCGGGCCTACTCCCATCATTGGGCACGCTCGATGTACGAGGACCCGTGGCGGGACGTGGAGCCCCTCCTGACAAGCCAGATCGTCAACATCTCGCGCGACGGGTATCGCTGGGGTGAGGAGGACACCTTCCGCGCTTCCAACTACGCCGCTCAACAGGCGATGTGGTCCATCTTGATGCGGATCGCATTTTCACTGTGCGATGAAACCGCCGTCCTGCAGCCCGCTCTTGACCGGGCCTCGCGCTCACTGTCGCTCTGGGTCGACCGCACAGTCACTGCCGTGATCGACATTCTGGAGCAGGAGCGCGCAGCTCTGTCGGGCGACGAGCACGTAAGACGCCTCGAGCTGGTCAATCTCATCCTGGGTGGAACACCGGTTCCTGTGACCGGTGTTGATCAGAGTCTCGGATACCCGCTCTCAGCCAGACATCTGGGGGTAATCCTCTGGGCGCCACCACAGTTCGCCGATCGCGCGGCACTCGTGCAGGTGGCGAGCGCGCTCAGCCGGATCGCGGAGTCCAGAAGCCGGCTGCTCGTTCATGCCAGCGCTTCGTCGCTGTGGCTGTGGCTGACGCCCGGAATCCCAGTTTCGGCCGAGGCACTCGAGACCGCTCTAGCCCCGCACCGCGACGTCAGGCTTGCGATCGGTTCATTGGACGAGGGAGTGGACGGGTTCCGACGCACCCACGACCGCGCGGTGGAGACCCAACGGCTGGTGCAGAGCAACAACGCGCACCGGGTCGCCTTCTATGACGACGTCGCCGCCGTCATATTGCTGGCCCGAGATGAAGCCCGGCTACGCGAATTCATCTACGCGACTCTCGGCCCGTTGGCCACAGGCCCACAGGACCTACGTGACACGCTGCGAATGTTTATCCACCAGCGGTACAACGCATCCCGGACAGCAGAGCTGTTGTTCACCCACCGAAACACCATCCTGCAACGCATTCGCCGCGCCGAAGAACGCCTGCCCGTCACTCTGGACCGGCACGGCACCAATGTCGGCATCGCCCTGGACGCGATGCACTGGCTGAACCTCCAGGACGAGTAGATGCAGCCCATCATCCGGGCCGGGGACGCCACACTCTCCAGCGGTCCGCCCGCGCCGCCCGCTGCAGGAGATGGTCAAAGGGCACAAGCGCCAACGCCCCAGCAGACCCCGGGCTTCGTCGACGCGGAAGCCGGCACGTTGGCCGACGACCTCGCCCGGCGTACCGAAGGGAATCCCGGGCGGAACGGCGCGCTCGTGCCGTTGGCCCGTCCATCCCTTCGCCGTCCGCTCGCAGTTCAGCGGGCCAGGCCAGAGGTGGGGCCTCGGCCTGGCCGCAAGTACTGCGCAGTGTCGGTCGCAAGACAGGGAGAGCGCCATCCGCGATGCTGGACATCGAGGAGCGGCTTTGCTTCATGCTCACGGCCTGCGGCGATCTCCCGATCGAGGCTCCCGTCGAGGCTCACAGCTCAAGATCACGCTGTGCGTTGGTCCTAGGTCTGGAGCGTGCTCGACGGATCCGTCGAGCACGCCTGCTGTGGTCGGTGCGGGCGTTTACGGGCGGCCGAGGCCCTGATAGACGGCTTCTGCGATGCGGTGGAACCGCTCGTCGCCGCCGGTGTTGATGCTGCCGTCACTGCCGCCCAGCTTCATGTGGTTCATGGTGAACGCCACGGTCAGGCGGTTGTCGCAGTCCGCGATGACCATGTGGCCCCCAGCGCCGCCCCAGTAGCAGGTACGAGGCCCGGCCATGGGCAGATCGTCGTTGCCCAGCCCCCAGCCCATACCGAACTTCACGTGCTTTCCCAGGATCAGGTCGGCGCCGTCCGACTGCTGATCGAAGAGGGTCTGGACGCCCTTCTCGGACAGCACTCGTACACCGCGTGCCTCGCCGCCGCAGGCGATCACCGAGTGCACGGCGGCCACCGAGCGCGCATTGCCCTGGCCGTTGGCGGCAGGAATCTCCGCAGCCCGCCAGGCGCGCGTGGCCGCGAACGGCTCCGGGTCGGCCAGCACGTTGGGGCGCCCGAACACCTTGGCACCCGTTTCCTCCAGCTCGGGCGGGAGGGGGAGGCCATCGATGTTGAAGACATTCGAGACACGATCGTCGGCCTCGGCGGGCAGGCCGATGTGGAAGTCGGCGCCCAGCGGGGTGGCCACCTGCTCGGCGAAGAACTGACCCACGCTCTGCCCGGTGATCCGGCGAACCACCTCACCGACGAGATAGCCCTGGGTCACGGCGTGGTAGCCGGAGGCGGTGCCCGGTTGCCACCAGGGCTTCTGCGCGGCGAGCAGGTCGGTGCACCTGTCCCAGTCATACAGCTCGTCGGGAGCCGCCAGCGGCACGTCCCAGCCCGCCAGTCCGGCGGTGTGGGACAGCAGATGCCTGACCTCGACCGAGTCCTTTCCCTCGGCGGCGAACTCCGGCCAGTACCGCGCCACGGGTGCGTACAGGTCCAGCTCCCCGCGGTCGGCAAGCACAAGCGCGCAGAGATTGGTCATGGTCTTGGTGACCGACCAGACGTTGACCAGGGTGTCGCGGGTCCAGGGCCGGGTCTGCGCACGGTCGGCGTAGCCGCCCCACAAATCGACCACCGGCTCGCCGTCCAGGAACACCGCCGCCGATGCCCCGCCCTGGCTCTCGTCCAGGGCCTGCTCGAAGGCTTTCCTCACTGCGGCGAACCGGTCGTCGCACTGACCCGAGATCTCTTTCATCCTCAGCTTTTCCCTTCGTGTTTTGAATGTCTCAGCAGCGCTGAGCCCAGAAGAACGAAACGACTAATGCTTACTAAAAGGGCTGAACGGGCCCCGCGTCGTGCAGGCACGGTCGCCTTGGCGGCTGAGCCGCTGGAGCGGAACGGGTTTTGAAGCGCACCCGGCCCGTGTGAACGATCGGACCGAGAGGCTGTCGCGTGCGTCGTCCGCGACCCGCGCAGCGTGGCCCGCCATCACGTCCACAGCCAGGACTGCTGAGCTGAGCGGAGGTGCTGTTGCTCACTGCTCGGTGGTCAGGCCGAGAATGATGCCGCGGACGACGGCTTCGCGGACGGCTTCGGGATCGTCGTGGAGTGGTGACTGAGTGATCGCGCCGACGTGCGCGGTGATGACGGCCCGGGTGAAATCCTCGACGGAGTCCAGCGGTCGACGGCCGGTGAGCTCCAGGACATGCAACAGCAGCGGCTGGAGATGCCGACGGAGCTGCTCGGCATGCTCGCGCAGTGCGGCCGCGACCTCTGGCCGGTGCTGGGCCTGCCCCGCGAAACTGGTGCGGATCGCAACCCACTGCGGATCCATCGGCAGCGCCCGCAATATCGTGGCCACGACGGACTCCAGGGAACAGTGAGCCTGCTCAGAAAACGGTGCGTCGGCGGCGAGCGCCTCCAGTCGCTGCTGAACCTCGTCGTTGCGCTGTTCGTACAGGGCGAAGAAGACGTCGTCGACGGTCTTGAAGTTGGAGTAGAACGCGCCGCGGGTGAACCCGGCGCGCTCACAGATCGCCCCGATGCTGACGTTGGTGGTGCCATGCTCGGCGAACAGGTCGGCGGCCGCGGCGATCAGCTGCGCGCGGGTCGCCTTGCGCTGGCGGGGTGGACGTGCGGGCGCGGGGGTGGTCGGGTGATTCATCGGGCCATCCTCTCCGTCGGCAGCTGCGAGCCTGCCTCCTGGCTGAGGGGCGAGCCGCTGTTCAGATAGTCGTGCACGGAGGTGACCGGGCTGAGGGTCAGGTCGGTGAGGATGTGGCTGGCGGAGACGACCTCGAGCACCGGCAGATCGGCCAGGGGGGCCATCGCGTGCTCGAACAGCTGCAGGCGGGCGGGCCCGGTCCAGGCCTCCTTGACCACGATGTCGGTGATCTCGGTGCGGACCAGGTCCGAGGCGCGCAACTGCCCGGTGAACACGTTGGGCACCTGCTTGAGCGCGAAGGTGGGCACGGTGATCTGCTCTCGGGCCGCATCGAGGTCGAGGGGCTGCCACTTGTAGGGCATGGTCGCGGTGGCCACCCGCTGGCCGCCGCGGTCCAGGGTGCCGACCAGCGCACCGGTGTCGGTGAACAGCGCCGGGCTGCCGGCCACCTTCGGGTAGGCACTCAGCTCGCGGCCCGCAGCCGTGGCGGCGAAGCTGTCCAGATACATGGCGTGCAGGTACTCGCCCACCTCGCCGTCGAACTCCACGGCGATCGCCTGCCCGCTCTCCAGGTAGGGGCCGAAGCCCTCGACGTCACCCATTTTCATCACTTCGAACCGCACCAGCGGCTCGGGCACGGTCAGCGGTTCGGGCACGACTGCGCGCAGGGCATCGGGGTCGGTGCGGTAGACGATGTTGAAGTACTCCCGGTCGGTGAACCGGGTCGCGCGCACCGGATAAACCGGTACCCCCAGCGGCGTGAGCGCCTGACGCGCCACCTCGGACTCGCGCACTGTTCCACTCTCCTTGCGATACAAAACGTATTGAGTACAGTTTGCATCGAGTTCGCGTGTCGGGCAACCAGCCGGACCGAACGTGCACAAAGGAGTCCCGTGATGACCCACACTTCTCGTCAGCTCGCCGCCCGCCCGGTCGCGGTGATCGGCGCAGGCACCCTCGGCCGCCGCATCGCGATGATGTTCGCCTCCGACGGTGGGCTGGTACGCCTGTACGACCTGTCAGCCGACGTCCGGACCGCGGCCCTGGACTACGTCGCAGCAGAGCTGCCGGAGGTGGTCGCCTCCCGGCCCGGCGCCACCGAGGGCCACGTGGTCGGCGTCGACACACTGGAAGCCGCGCTGGACGACGCGTGGCTGGTCATCGAGGCGGTGCCTGAGCGGCTCGACCTCAAGCGCAGCCTGTTCGCCGATCTGGACCGGATCGCCCCGGCCGACACCATCCTGGCCAGCAACTCCTCCTCCTACGCCTCCCGCCTGTTCGTCGAGCAGGTGGAGCACAAGGAGCGGGTACTGAACATGCACTTCTACATGCCGCCGGCGCAGAACGCGGTCGACCTGATGAGCGACGGGGCCACCGACCCCGCGATCATCGAGCGGCTCAAGGCCGAGCTGCCGCGCTACGGAGTGCACCCCTTCGAGGCCCACCGGGAGAGCACCGGCTTCATCTTCAACCGGGTCTGGGCCGCGATCAAGCGCGAGGCGCTGGAGGTCGTGGCCGAAGGGGTGACCACGCCGGAGGATTTCGACGCGATGTTCCAGGTGAACACCGGCGTGAAGCTCGGGGTGTTCCGGATGATGGACCAGGTCGGCCTGGACGTCGTCCTCGACATCGAAAACCACTACGCCTCGGAGAATCCGCACCTGCCCGAGGGGCCCCGCCGACTGCTGCACGAGTACGTCGACACCGGCCGCCTCGGCGTGAAGACCGGCCGCGGCTTCTACGACGACTACGCCACCGCGGCGAGCGACGCCTGACGCACCGTCCGCATCACGTCGGGCCTCACTACTCGCACCCGTGACACCTCATGCGGCTTCGGGTGCGACGTAGCCGTGGGCGAGGTCGCGACGCTCGACCGAACCGGCAGCTGTGAGTCCCTTTTCAACCAGTTCTTCAAGCACCGCGGAAACCGCAACGACGTCACCCAGCTCATCCCCCTGCTCCAGGCCGTCCCGCCCGTACGCGGCCGACGCGGACGGCCCCGACAACGACCGGTCGCGCTCTACGCCGACCGCGGCTACGACCACGACAAGTACCGCAAGCAGGTGCGGGCCTGGGGATCACCCCGGTCATCGCGCGGCGCGGAGTCGAGCACGGTTCCGGACTGGGCGTGCACCGCTGGGTGGTCGAGCAGAGTTTTGCACTGCTGCGCTGGTTCCGCAGACTGCGCATCCGCTGGGAGATCCGCGACGACATCCACGAAGCCTTCCTCAGCCTGGCCTGCAGCATCATCTGCTGGCGCCGACTGGTCAACCTGTCACTTTGTTAGGGGTTCTCAGGCCCAAGCCGTCCTCGGCATGCTTGTTGAGAATCTTCTCCAGTTTGTCGCTGTCCAGTGCGTCACCGATCAGCGACTCCCTGAAACTGACGACCTTGTACTCGTAGGTGTGGCCGTTGCTCATGCCTGCGTGCCCTCCGGTGTGTTGTTGCACTGCCCAGGGCCGGCCAATCATGCTGCGAGGCAGGTCACACCTGCCTGCGCGCCAGCGGGGGCCGGAGCGGCTGCTCCGGCCTCCACCCGTCCACCCGCTCAGACCTTGGTGAAGGTCCACTGCACGTTGGTACTGCTGTTTCCGGACCACTGCTTGGTCACGGAGCCCGAGGGCACGTCGCCGCCGCCGTCGAGGACGAGGCCGGTGGCGCGGTTGACGATCCAGTACCTGTTGCCGCCCTGGTACTTGAGCTGCCACTGCTGGCTGTTGCCACCGGTCCAGGTCGCCTCCAGGGCTGGGGAGCCGTTCGTGGTGGCGCCCCCGCCGTCGGCGACCATCCCGTTGGCGCGGTTGACCAGCTTGTAGTAGCCGTTGCCGAGTTCTACGGCCTGCCACTGCAGGTTGGTGCTGCCGTTCCAGGTCCACTGCTTGAGGTTGGAGCCGCTGGGGACGTTCCCGCCGCTGTCCAGTACCAGCCCGTCGGTGACGTTGGTGATCCTGAACCATGCCGAGGGGGCGAGCTGCACCTTCATCGATACGACGGTGTCGTTGTTGCCGGTGACGCGCAGGTCGGCGTTGTCGGCGTCGAAGGTCCAGGCGGTGCCGGTGAAGTTGTCACCGGAGTAGCCGATGATCTGGTAGCCGGGGGCCGGCTTCAGCGAGGACAGGCTGCGGCTGGGCAGGCCGGCGAGCGACAACTGGTCGGCGGTGTAGGAGCCGATCTGGAGCCGCGAGGAGCCGCCCGAGTAGTTGACGTCCTGGTAGACCGCGGCCCCGGACAGCGGCTGCACGGCGGGGATCTGGCCGGAGAAGGTCAGCTTCACGACGTAGGCCAGGGCGGAGAAGGGCGCCGACGACGGCAGGGTCACGTGCAGCCCGGTCGAGTCCTGCGTCGGCGTGGGCAGGTCCGTGTAGGTGCCGGCGGTGGAGTTCAGCAGCTTCGCCGAGGCCAGGGAACTGACGTTGATCCGGGCCGAGTTGAGCGTCGATATGGTCAGCGTGCTTCCCGGCCAGCCGAGGACCGTGGCGTACAGGACGGTGTTGTTCTTGTTCCGGGTGAAGCGGATGTCCTGTGCCGTTCCGACCTGCGGGGCGGTGAAGGCGCCGCCGCCCATATGTGTGGGGCCTTCGCCGTACGTGGTCCAGGCCCGGGTCGAGTAGACCGACTCGCCGAAGCGGCGCAGGTAGTCGCCGATGCCGAGGAGGATGTCCTTCTGGGCCTGGGGGATGGTGCCGTCCGCCATCGGGGCGATGTTGAGCAGCATGTTGCCGTTCTTGCTGACCCGGTCGATCAGTGAGTGCAGCATCTGCTGGGTGCTGTAGTAGCCGATGCCGTTCGTGTAGCACCAGCTGGAGCTGGAGATGCTGTCGTCGGTGAGCCAGTAGGGGGCGGTGATGTCTCCGGGGCCGCCGCGCTCGTAGTCGAAGACCTCGCCGTGTCCGTTCAGGCCGTCCTTGTAGGTGGCGACGACTTCGCGGCCTCACGCCTGGGCCTGGTTGTAGTAGTACGACAGGAAGTTCAGGAGTTGCGTCTGGTCGACCTTGTTGAGGTCGAAGTCCTGCCAGATGATGTCGGGCTTGGCGAGGTTGATGACCTCTTTGAGCTTGTCGTACCACAGCTGGTTCTCGGCCGTGGTGCCCAACTGCCCGTACAGCTTCTGCAGGCTCGGGTCGGACTGCGCGGGCACGTGGTCGTAGTAGCCGTTGAAGTTGAACGCGTGGTGCATGGCCACCAGGAGCTTCAGCCCCTTGGCCCGGATGGAGTCGGTGAACAACTGGAGCAGATTGAGCTGGGGGCCCTTGGCGGCCGAGTTCCACTCGTTGACCGAGCTGTTCCACATGGAGAATCCGTCGTGGTGTTCGGCGACGGGGCCGGCGAACCGGGCGCCGGCGTCGACGAAGAGCTGCGCCCACTCGTCCGGGTCGAAGTTCCCGCCCGCGGACTTCAGTTTCGGGGCGAACTTGTTGAAGTTGCCGTTCAGGTCCTTCGCGCCGTTGATGAAGTTGTGGTACGGCCACGCCGACGGGTCACCGAACGTGGCGATGTGGTGTTGGTTGCACGCATCGCCGCTGATGTACATGCGGCGCGGATACCACTCGTTCCCGTAGGCCGGAACGCTGAACACACCCCAGTGGTAGTAGATGCCGAACTTGGCGTCCTTGAACCACTCGGGAGCCGCGGTGTGCTGGTCGACCGAGGCCCACGTGGGGGTGTACGTGGTCGCGGCCCGGGCGGTGCCGGCGGCGAGGACGTTGCCTGCGACCGCAGTCGCCGCGACACCCGTGGCACTCGCCAGGAACTGGCGTCTGTTGATCATGGTGGTACCTCCGTCAGAGCTGTGGTGGGAGACCAGGGCCGGTGGTCAGTGGCGGGCACTTCTGTGGCGGGAGCACGACGTGCGCGACGCAACCCGGACCGGACACGGTCGGCAGGTGACTGACTCGGCGCCACGGCCTACGGGCGACGAAGTCCGCGGCGCAAGCGGGTGGATGGAGCGCGTCACCGGCTGCGAACGGCAACGGTCTGTGCGGACTCCGGGGATCTCGTGGCAGAGCAGGTTCCTGACGACATGTCCTCACTCCGTTCCCGTACGGCAGCACCGCCGCGTGACCGTTTCGGCTCCGGGACTTCTTGCAGACCCCTGAGCCGCGTGGTGCCGGATGTCACGCATGAAATTGCGGCACTCACCCTGCCCATGTCAACGGTCGTGCAGGGATGAAAGCAGCTCACTAACTGAGCTTTTGTTCCTTTTTGTGAGAGATTCTGCTGATCTATCCCTCGATAGACATGGTATGTTTAACCGTCAGGCGTCAGTGGTCCCGGATCGGTTGCAGTGCCGGGAGGGCGCCGGTCCTCCGGTCAGCCCCGGCATGGCCCAACGCGACCCGGCAGTACGAGCGATGGACGGCGACGTGGGGGAGCGACGTACGCGCGGCTCACTGTGCTCGACCTCGTCGCGGCCGTGGGATCGTCTTGCGCCGGGCAGGACATCTGCTCTTTGGTGCGCCCTGAGATTCAGACCGGCCCTTCGGGTCTGCCGAGTTGGCCGGCGTCGACGCGCGCCGGCGGGCCTGTTCGAGTCCGTCGGTTGCAGTCGAGGAAACTTCAGCAGTAGGCGCTGCTCGAGAGGGTCTACTGAGCAGCGCGGGAAGAGAACAGCGCTCGCCCGAGCAACTCCGCCACGCCGCACCATCAGCCCACGTAGCCCGAGGTGACTGGTCTAATGCGCCCAGCGTCCCATTGTCGGCGAGGTGCCGATCAGGCACTGAGTAGTGTGCATCGTGAAAGGTGCAGGTCGGGTGGGCTGGTGTGCGCGGGGTCGGGGGTGCTCGGGCTGGTGGGCGGCGGGTGACCATGGTGAAGATCGTCTGACCGGTCGGTCGGGAGGGTTCTCTGGTTCTGCTGCGCCTGCGTGAGCGGGCCGCCTACGATCCGTCACCGTGTCGATACGCCGGGGATCGTGGGGAGGGTGGGCGGCGTTCCGGTGAAGGCGGAGGTGGCGGGGCGTGCGGTGCTGCTGATCCCGCACCGCGGTGAGACTGGCGACGAGGCCGCGCTGCCCGCCGACTACCGCCGGATCCTGGCGATCGTGCGGGCCGCTGGCGGTCCGGTGCAGGGCAAGGGGGTGGGTGAGGAGTTGGGGCTTGAGGTGGGGGTGCGCGGGAGGCTGGATCCGCTGCGGGCGGAGATGACCAAGCTCGCCGATCGGGGCCGGCTGCACAAGCGGCCTCACGGGAAGTTCACCGCACGCCTGTAGTAGCTGCGGACCGGGGCGACAAGAGGGCGTAACCGGCGGGCCCCCGACGGCAGTTGAGTTTGGTGTGAAGAAAAACAACCATCCCGTCGAGGGCTCTGACGGTCTTGTCCACATCGCCCGCCTGCCGCTGTCGAGTGCCACCCTGAACTGGCTCGCTGCCCTGTTACGCGGCCACTTCAAGAAGATCGGCTCCAGGTGGCGGGCCCTGCCCGCGGGGAAGATCGCCGGCATCGTGCTGGCGGTACTGCGTTGTGACCAGCGGCCCGGCGACCTGGCAGGCGGCAACGGCATCCATCGCACCACCGTCACTCGCTGGATGCGGGAGGTCGTCGGGCTGCTGGCCGCCCGCGCCCCGCGCCTGAACCGGGCCCTGAAGAAGATCGCCCGAAAGGGTGGCGGTGTGGTGCTGCTGGACGGCTCGGTGATACGTACCCGGCGGCGCACCGGGGTCGAGAACCGCAAGAACCACTCGGGCAGGAACAAATGCCACGGCCTGCTCGTGATCGCGCTTTTGAAGTGCACGCCGACGAGCCGCGCATGCGGGGGGTACTCGAAGAGGAAGCGCCTCCGTCCACACACCCATGAACCACGCACGGTCGGAGTCCCACAGCCGGACGGGTTTGCTCAGGTGCAGGAAGAAGTGCGCCGACGGCATCGGCGGGACGTTCATCAGCCGGTGGGGCGGCACCCCGGTCAGACAGTAGGTGTCGTCGATGAACTGGTCGAGCGGCGGAGCGGGTATCCGGCCGACGTGTTCCATGGGTTCAGTGTGGCTGTCGGGGTTCTTCACCGCATCGAGCACAGGGCGGTACGGCCCGTTCGGTGCCGTACCGCCCTTCCGTGATGGGTCAGACGGCGGGTTCGGCTGCCGGCGCGGCCGCGGTTGCCTCCGTCTGTGGCGCGGCGGCCCGGGCGGGCAGGGTGAGCACGGCCAGGAATCCGGCGACCGCCACGGCGGAGAAGAAGTAGAAGCCCCAGGGGTGGCCGATGCCTGCCGCCACGAGGGCACCGGTGATCGTCGGGCCGACGATGGAGCCGATACGGCCGATGCCCGAGGCCGAGCCGAGGGCGGTGCTGCGGACCGAGGCCGGATAGAAGTTCGTCACGTACGCGTAGATCAGCACCTGGGCGGAGAAGACGAACACGCCGGTGAGGAAGACGACGGTGTCGAGGAGCAGGTTGCTGTGCATCCTGATGCTGAGGCAGGCAAGCATGGCCACCGATATCGCGAACCAGCTGAGCGCAGTGGGCTTGATGCCGCGCCGGTCGGCCACGAAGCCGCCCAGCACCAGGCCGGCGACCCCGCCGACGTTGAGGATGAGCAGTTGGGTGACCGCCGTGGGGATGGGGTAGCCGGCCTCGTTCATGAGCTTGGGCAGCCAGGTGTTGAGGCCGTAGACCAGGAGCAGGCCCATGAAGGATGCGACCCAGATGCCGATGCCGGCGCGGAGGTAGGCCGGCCTGAGGAGTTCGCCGAATGCGACGCGCTGGGAGGCGGGCGCTTCCTTGGTGCGGACGAACGCCTCGGACCGGCGGGCGGGGCAGCTTCGAGGAGGACGACCATGCCGTCCTCGTCCCGCTGGTCGAAGACGTCGGGGGCGAGCATGACGCACTGGCCCGAGGCGACGCACTTGGGAACGTCGACTTCTACACGCATGACGGTTCTTCCCTGTGGGGGGGTGGGGGGGGGTAAGCGGGTGCGGGTCACCAGGTGACGGGCAGTTCGTGGACGCCGTAGACGATGGAATCCCGCTTGAAAGCGATGCCCTGCATCGGCACGGCGACCTTCAGGCCGGGGAGCCGGCGGAAGAGTTCCGGCAGGACTATCTGGAGTTCGGCGCGGGCCAGCGGCTGGCCGAGGCACTGGTGGATGCCGTAGCCGAAGGCCAGGTGCCGGCGGGCGTCGGCGCGTTCCAGGTCGAGGTCGTCGGGGGCGGCGAAGACCTCCGGGTCGCGGTTGGCGACTCCGACCGGGATGATCACACCCTCGCCGGCGCGGATGGTGACGCCGCCGATGGTGACGTCCTCCACGGCCGTACGGCGCAGCCCGCCGTGCACGATCGAGATGTGGCGCAGCAACTCCTCGACCGCGCCTGCCACCTGGTCCTGATCGCCGAGCACGTACGGGATCTGCTCGGGATGGTGCAGCAGGGTGATGGTGCTCAGCGCGATCATGTTCGCCGTCGTCTCGTGCCCGGCGAACAGCAGGAAGGAGCTCAGGTCGGCCGCGTCCTGCTCGGTGATGACACCGGCTTCGACCTGCTCGGCGAGCCGGGTGACCAGGTCGTCGCCAGGCGTCGTGCGCTTGGTCCGCACGAGTTCCAGCAGATACGTGGCCAGTGCCTGCTGCGCACGGGTGGTCTCCTCCGCCGTGGCGGTCAGGTCGACGAAGACCTTCGAGTGCCGCTGGAAAAAGGGGTGGTCCTCGTACGGCACGCCCAGCAGTTCGCAGATCACCAGGGAGGGCAACGGCAGCGCGAAGCGCTCCACGAAATCGGCCGGGCCCGGCCGCCCCGTGAGGTCACCGAGGAGCTCGTCGGTCAGACGGGCGATGGCCGGACGCAGCGCGTCGATACGTTTGACCATGAACTCCCGGGTCAGGGTGCGCCGCATCAGGGCGTGCACGGGGTCGTCATGGCCCTGGAAGAAGCCGCGCCGGGGCTGCGGGGTGCCTGGCTTGAAGTTGGGCGCACCGGGCCGAGACGGGTCGGAGCTGAACGCCGGGCTGCCGAGCACCGCCCGCGCGTCTTCCCAGCGGGTCACGAGCCACGCGCTGAGTTGCCCCTCCCACAGGGAGACCCGGGTGACCGGGCGCTCCGTCCGCAGTTCGGCATACAGGGGCGGAGGGTCAAGAGGCGCGTCCTTCGGACGGGCGAGTTCGAACGCGGGGGCGGACGCAGACGAGGGCATAGCTGTTCCTCTCCACCGTCAACTAACAGCGTTAGGTGTTCTGCTTGATAGACTAACACCGTTAGTCGAAGGGTGTGAAGCCGCATCCTCTGTTTCCGCCTCTGCGGCGCCGGCCGTACGGGTAGGGGGCCCGGGCGGGCAGATAGGGTGCACACAGCGAGGAGGTGGCCGTGAAGCAGCAGGTCAGACGGGTGCCCAATGTGCGGGGCGAGGGGGAACGGCTACGGCAGGAGATCCTCGACGCGGCGACCCGCATCCTGGAGGAGACGGGACGCGAGGACGCGCTCTCCCTGCGAGGAGTGGCCCGCGAGGTCGGCATCTCCGCGCCCAGCGTCTATCTGCACTTCAAGGACAAGACCGAACTGGTCGCCACCGTGCTCGACGCCGCCTACCGGGCGCTGGCCGCAGCGATGGGCGAGGCCGGGGAAGCGGCCGCCGCGGCCGGCGCCGCCCCGTGGGAGCGGATAGGGGCCACCACCGCCGCCTACCGCAGATTCGCCATCGACAAGCCCCGCCGGTACCGGCTGATGTTCAGCCTGGAATACGAACCCGAGCGTCAGCCCTCCGCCGAGACCCCCCTCGGCACCGTGCTCCAGGCATGGACCCACGCCGTGGACACCTATCTCGCGGCGATCGCGCCCGCCCGTCGATCGGAAGCGGAGACCGTCGGCATCCACCTGTGGACCGCCCTGCACGGCCAACTGGTCCTCTGGCACACCCTGCCAGGTCACCACACCAGCAGCGAAGACATCCTGATCGAACTTGAACAGTCATTGCTGCACCGGCTGCTGCCCATTCCGGCCCCTCAGCCATCAACCCCGACGCTCGACGCCGCACACAGCCAGCGAGGCAGTTGAGAACGTCGCACCGGACGCCGCTGAAGCGCGGCTACCGCTCGAATCGGCCGGCGCTGCACCACGAGCAGGGGGTTCGTTCACCGATCCGGCACCCACACCGGCCGCTGCCCCAACCCCAACGGACAGCCCGCGTACGGCACCAGCTCCAAGGTCGTCCTGACCAGCGCACACCTCGACCGCACCCCCGGAACTGCGACCCTGTCGGTAACCCGGGCTATCAGAACGTGCGGAATGCTCCGCGATCAGCGCCGAAGAGAGAGGAGGAGACCGGCGAGGGCCAGGAGCATCCAGGCAGCCAGATAGCCGAATGCGGCTGCTGGGGAGAACACACTCCAGAGGATGCCAGCGATGGTGGACGCGGCGAGGTTGCCGAGGGACTGCGCGTGCGGGAGATCCTTCGGGCCGGTGCCGACGCGATCAAGGTGTGCACCACCGGGGGAGTGGCCTCGCCCGGCGACGACCCCCGGCACGCGCATTTCCGCGACGACGAACTCGCCATGATGATGGCCGAGGTCCGCGCCGCCGGGGTGCACGCGACGGCGCATGTTGCCTCCGGCCTCGGCGAGCCGGATCACGGCGAGCGGCGCCGACAGCGTGGGCACCAACCAGGTGCCGTGGGCGAGCATCAGCTCGATTCCCTCGTCGCGAGGTAGATACCTCGGTGAACTGGCCCTCATGGAGAAGGGCGGTATGAGTCCCGCCGAGGTCCTGGCCACCACCACGTCCTCGGCCGCCGACCTGCTCGGTATGAGCGACCTGACGGGCCGCCTGCGCCCAGGCCTCCTCGCCGACCTCGTCGTCGTCGACGGCGACCCCCGCCCATCCCGCGATAGCTCCCGCTGGTCGGCCTGGCGCTGGAGGGCATGCAGGCCTCGACGGCGACGCCCGCGTCCATTCGCGCGGCTCGGCGGTCACGAGTCCTGGGCACGCCCCGCGGGACGGCGGCGATCGCCGGCAGTCACACCGCGGAACGCCTGTCTAGGAACACAGGGTCCCGGCGGTCTCGATGAACAGTTCCGCGATGGCCTTGGTCGACGGTGTCGGTGGAGTGTCGCGCAGCCGGGTGAGCAGGATGCGGCGAACGGGGGCCGAGGGGCCCAGGTCGATGGTGGTGACGTCGTCCCGCAGGCTGGCCAGGGCGAACCTGGGGGCGAGCGTGATGCCCAGGCCGACCGCCGCCATGGCCTGGGCTTCCTGGTAGTCGTGTGCCCGGTAGGCGATCTTCGGCTCGAAGCCGGCGGCACGGCAGCTACGGTTGAGCAGCTCGGCGACCGGGTGATCGCTCCGGACGATCCAGTTCTCCTCGGCCAGCTCCTCAAAACCGGCGGAGTGCCGGGCGGCGAGCGGGTGGCCGGTGGCGACGACCAGGCAGGTGTGGTCGTCCAGCAGATGGGTGACATCGAGGTTGGTCTCGTCCAGGCGCCGCCACGGATAGTCCCACATCAAGGACAACTCGATCTCCCGGCTCTCCAGGAGGTCCATCAGGCCGGCGTTGCGGTCGCTGTGCACGGCCAGCTCAACCTGCGGGTACCGGGTGCGAAAGGCGCGCACGACGCGGGGCAGCAGGGATGCGGCGATGGTGGGGAAGGTACCGATGTGCAAGGTCCCGCTGTGCAGGCCCGCGATGTCATCGAGGGATCGGCGTGCGGCCCGCAACTGGCGATCGATCCGGGCAGCATGCTCGACCAGAGTGCGGCCGGCCTCGGTGAGCGTGACGCCCCGGGGGTGCCGCGCGATCAGCGGCTGCCCGGCCTCCGCTTCCAGCCTGCTGATCTGCTGGGACACCGCCGAGGGCGTATAGCTCAGGGCGATCGAGGCCGCCGTGATGGAGCCCCGGCGAGCCACCTCGGCCAGCACCAGCATGCGGCGTACATCGAGGCTCATCCCGACCGCCTTAAGCATTCATGAAAGCAGCTTCAATTTCTTTCGATTGTACTGATGGCGCTGCTGGCGCATCGTCGTACTGCCCGGCGGGCGGGCCGCGCAGCCGTCAACCCGCCCGCCGGGCCCTGGTGAAAGAGATCCATGCTGCGGTCGCGTACGCACACAGTCCCTCATCCGTACGCCCCAGCCCCGAAAGGATCTCCGATCCGGGCATCTGCTGTCCGAACCCCTGGGAGTACACATGACCGAGCAGTGGGACGTCGTCGTGGTCGGCGGCGGGAACGCCGGCTTCAGCGCGGCTCAGTCCGCCCGACAGCAGGGAGCATGGGTGCTGCTGCTGGAGAAGGCCCCCCGCCAATGGGCCGGAGGCAACTCCTACTTCACTGCCGGGGCGATGCGCACCAGCCACGGCGGGCTTACCGACCTCACCTCGCTGGTCGAGCCACTTCCCGCGGACCGTGCAGGACGCGTCGACCTCGCCCCTTACACCGACGCCGACTTCCTCGCCGACCTGACCCGGGTGACCCAGGGAAGGACCGACCCCGAACTCGCCAGGATCCTGGTCGGTGAATCCCGCGAGACGATGACCTGGCTGCGCAGCCTCGGCCTGCGATTCGAGCTCATGTTCCACCGGCAGGCTTACGAGGTGGACGGGCGCTACCGGTTCTGGGGCGGACTGGCCGTCGGCGTGGTCGGCGGGGGCAAAGGAATGATCGACCAGCACCTTGCCGCCGCCGATCGCAGTGGCATCGAAGTCCGCTTCGACAGCCCCGTCACCGGCCTGGCCACCGCAGCCGACGGCTCCGTTGGCGGCGTGATGCTCGCCGACGGGCAGCGCATCGAGGCCGACGGCGTGGTCCTCACCAGCGGCGGCTTCGAGGCCAACCCGCAGATGCGGGCCGGCTACCTGGGCGCGGGCTGGGACCTGGCCCTGGTGCGCGGAACCCCGTACAACACCGGCGAGGGCATCCGCATGGCCCTGGCGGCCGGCGCGCAACCCTACGGCCACTGGAGCGGCTGCCACGCGGTGGCCTGGGACAGCCAGGCCCGAGCGACCGGCGACCGGGAGCTGACCAACCAACTCACCCGCGGCGGCTACCCGTTCGGCATCGTGGTCAACGCCGAGGGGCGCCGGTTCGTCGACGAGGGAGCGGACTTCCGCAACTACACCTACGCCAAGTACGGTGCCGAGATCCTCAAGCAACCGGCAGGCGTCGCCTACCAGCTCTTCGACGCGACGTCCGCGCCGCTGCTGCGCCCCGAGGAGTACGCCTCGGCGGGCATCACCAGGGTGGAGTCCGACACCGTGGAGGGCCTGGCCAAGGAACTCGGCATGGACGAGGGCCGGCTGGCGGAGACGGTTGAGCGGTTCAACGCCGCCGTTGTTCCCGGTCGCTTCGACCCGACGGTCAAGGACGGCTGCCGGACCGAGGGCATCACCCCTCCCAAGTCCAACTGGGCCCAGCCGCTGACCACTCCTCCGTACGTCGCCTTCCCGGTGACCTGCGGCATCACCTTCACCTTCGGCGGGCTGCGGATCGACGCCGACGCGCGGGTGCTGGACCTGAGCGGCCGCCCCGTCCCTGGGCTGTACGCGGCCGGCGAACTCGTCGGCGGGCTCTTCTGGTTCAACTACCCGGGAGGCTCCGGACTCACCGCCGGTTCGGTGCTCGGCAGGCGCGCCGGGCGCTCAGCAGCCGCCGACACGCATTGACGGCGACGCCGCAACGGGTTGAATCACACGGTGTGTGGTAGATGCGGTGACCGCCTGCTTCGTCGATGAAGTCGGCCCGCGCGCCCCAGCGGTTGCTGACGCACGGCTGTGGTGATGACGCACGTATGACGCACGAAGCCTTCCGAGGGGCCTGGATTCGTCCTTGAAAGCGCCTCTGAGCTGCATGTTTCCCGGGTGGGGTCGGACTGCATACCTTCCCGATGACGCGTCACCTGGAGTGCGTGGCGATCCATGAGTCGACCGCCAAGGCCCCTGACCTGCGGTTTGGGGAATTGTCCCTCGGTTCGACGACTTAGAACTCGCGCAGCTAGGCTCGATGGGGTACCTCGGAAGTAGTAGAGGAACAGGGCCTGGTGATCATGGAGTTGCGACGCTCTGTGATCACCGGGAGACCTGTGCCTGCCTTGCCGTCATGGCTGACCGAACCCCTGTGGGACCAATTCGCGGCGCTGCTGCCACAGCGGCCCGTCTACGCTCCGACCCACCCGCTGGGCTGCCACCGCACGCGGATCAGCGACCGGATCATCTTCGACAAACTGCTGCAACTCCTGCGCTTCGGCTGCTCCTACGAAGCCCTGGCGGACACCACCTGCTCGGCCACCACGATTCGCAACCGCCGTGACGAGTGGATCCGGCTCGGCGTCTTCGCCCGGCTCCGGCACATCGCTCTGGAGGCGTACGACCGCATCGTCGGCCTCGTTCTGGACCAGGTCGCCATCGACGGGTCGATCACCAAGGCACCCGGAGGCGGAGAAGCCGCTGGACGCTCGCCGGTCGACCGGGGCAAACAGGGCCTCAAACGCTCGGGGATGACTGACGGGTACGGCATCCCGCTGGGCCGCGTCCTGGCCGGGGCGAACTGCCACGACTCGCCGCTGCTCGCCCCGACCCTGGACCTTCTGGACGGCCTGGGCCCGCTGCCCGACGACATCACCGTGAACCTCGACGCCGGCTACGACTCGGGCAGGACCCGTATCACCCTCGACGAACGCGGACTGCGCGGCCGGATCGCACACAGGGGCGAGAAGGCTCCCGTCCAGGCCACCGGGCGCTGGCACGTAGAGCGCACCCACGCCTGGCAGAACGCCTTCCATCGACTCGCACGCTGCTACGAACGCCGGATCGACGTCATCAACGCCTTCTTCGACCTCACGGATGCCGTTATCACCGTGCGTAGCCTCGTTCGCCGCGCCTGGACCACTCACCGCTGGGACGACCGCCCCACCCGGCGACCATGACCCCGCCCCCAATTGCGCGAGTTCTCACCGGCTCCGGCGAAGCACCAGAAGCACCAAAGGAGAACGGGCTCTGTCCCTTGAGCTACGAGGGCCTCTTGCCCGAGAGCCTGGCGGCCGTCGGCGGCGGTGGGTTACGGCATTGACGCGAATGCCTCCCGGTGGTCGCGTGCCCACTGCTCGAACGTGCCCGCCGGTCGGCCGAGCACCTGCGGCACGTGGTCGGTGACGTAGGCCGCACCGCCGGCGCGCGCCCAGCCGATGCCGGTGCTCATCCCGGCCGGCAACTGGTCGAGCGCATTCGTGTCGGTGATCTTGACCGGCCGTTCCAGCACGCCCTCCAGGATCGCCGCCTGGTCTGCGAACGTCAGCAGCTCCGGCCCGGTCAGGTCGTACCGCTGCCCGTCGTGCGCATCGCTGGTCATGGCGGCGACGGCGACCGCGGCCACGTCCCTTGGGTCGACGATGGCCTGCCGGGAGTCGCCGGCCAGGTTCGGGATCGGCTCTCCGGCCTGGATCAGCGCCCGATACCACAAGAAGTTCGAGGCGAAGCTCGGCGGGCGGAGCATCGTCCACACGAGCCCACTGGCCTCGATCGCCTCCTCCGCGGCGAGGTGCCACGCGCCGACGGTCGCCCCGTCGAACAGCTCGCCGCTGCCGATGGCGGACAGCTTGACGACCTTACGGACGCCCGCCGCCCGCGCGGCCGTCACCAGGGCGATGTCGTGGTCCGCGGTCGGCACGGGGGGCACGGTCACGAGAAAGACCGTGTCGACGTCGGCCACCGCCCGTGCCAGCGACGCCGGGTCGTCGAAGTCGGCCCGCACCCCGCCGGGCCGCTCGCGGCGGGACATCGCCCGAAACGGCACGCCCCGCTCGGTGAGCAGACGCACGACGTGACTACCGATGGTGCCGGTGGCACCGGTAACGAGGATCATGTCTCGACGGTCGCATCGCTCTCACGCCGCGTGATAGGAAGTTTCGGCACTATCGTGGGCCGCGTGAGCTCTCTCAACATGCCGCCTGCCCTTGCCCGTTGGGTGGCCGGGGTCGATGTCGCTACGGCGGCCGGTTCGGCGGCCGTCGACGTGCCCGATCACGCCACCACACTTCTCCTGCGCAGCGACAAGCGTGAGCTGATCGTCATGGGCCCCCGCACCCGGGCCGCCTATCACGTTGCCGCGCCCGGCCACTCGTGCGTGCGGGTTCGTATGCGGCCGGGTCGTGCCCAAGCCCTGCTCGGCCGTCCGCTGCGTGATCTCGCCGATCGCGCCCTGCCGCTCCGCGAACTGCCGGGTCTGGACGTCGACCAGCTCGCCGCCGATCCGGTCGCCGCTCTCGAAGAAGCATTGGCCGATTGGCCGGAGCCTCCGGAGCGGCTCGAAGAGGCGGCACACCTACTGGTCGGCACCACTGTCGCCACGGCCGCGGCCCGGTTGCACATCAGTGAGCGCCGCCTGCACACCCTGTTCACCGACGGCACCGGCTTGTCCCCGAAGCACTTCGCACGCATCGACCGCGTTCGCACCGTGCTCGCGGCCGATGCCGGCCGGTGGTCGGACATCGCCGCGACGGCGGGTTACTACGACCAGTCCCACATGACGGCCGAGTTCCGCCACTTCATGGGTGTCCCGCCGGCCGCGTTCACCGCAGGGCGGCGTCCCGCCGCGACTCCGTGCACTGCCTGAGTTCCAAGACTGGCAAAGGAGGAGTTGCAGCAGCTTGTCGAAGATGATCCGGTCGCTGATCCGCGTGCGGTGGCAGCCCAGCGGGTGGGTCGGAGCGTAGACGGGCCGCTGTGGCAGCAGCGCCGCGAATTGGTCCCACAGGGGTTCGGTCAGCCATGACGGCAAGGCAGGCACAGGTCTCCCGGTGATCACAGAGCGTCGCAACTCCATGATCACCAGGCCCTGTTCTCTACTACTTCCGAGGTACCCCATCGAGCCTAGCTGCGCGAGTTCTTACTTCGGGAGTTGCAACGGGTGGACGTGGAGGGCATGCCTGAGCTGCGGTTTCCGGAGCTTCGGCAGCGGTCCGCGCGCCGGCGTCGCCGGGCCATGGCGATTTCTTGACGCACGAATGACAAATGTTCCGAATGGAAGTTAAGTCCGTTTCTGGTAGTGGCCTCGTCCGGGCTCGGTGGGGAAGCCTTGACGGAGGAGGTGTCCGAGGTGAGCACGGGTGACATTGACCGACGCCTCGTCGATGGGCACGCCGAGGAGTTCGTGCAGCTCAGATCGGAACTCCTGGTCGGGGTGCTGGTTGAAGGCGTCCGCGACGGCCCGGTAAACGCTGTGTCGCGTAGTTCACCGGCCCGGGTCGTGGCCTTCTCGTGCTGCGCCTGGAGGTCTGCCAGGAGCTCGAGGACTTTCACGCAGCCGGCTCGAGGGTGTCGCGCCAGGCCGGACTCGGGGCGGTGAGGCGGCGGGTCATGTTCGCGATGGAGGCCCAGTAGACGCGTGAGGTGCAGCATGGGAGTCAGGGGCTGCCTGTTCGTTGTTTGCTCGTGGATGTGTAATTATGGGGGGGTGTTCCCGTGTCCGGTCTGTGGCGTACGAGAGCGCCGCCGCCCGTGACCTGCATCATCGGCTGTGACGGCACGAGGAGCCGCGGACACGAGCTTCTCGCACAGCAGTCAGATGGTGGCCCGAAGAGCGGATGGTCGCTCCGTTCGAGCCGATTCAGGCATACAAAGGCCAGCCGCATCCGGTTCTCCCACCCCCAACGCCATATGGAGACACCATGAGCCTGCGCGACATGCCCGAAAAGCAGCGACGACACGCGCTCGAACTGCTCGCCGTCTTCCGTCTGGATTCGGTGTCTCGAACCACATCGCCTTTCAGAGGTTCACCGAATGGTCCGAAGCCCGGGTATGGACAGAACTCCGCCAACTCCTCCGTAACGCGGATCAAAGTCAGGGCGACCTGGATTGGTCGCGACGCGTCGTTGATGCCGTGAACGCGCGTGCGGGCAAGAGAAGACGCGGGCGCTTGTGAATCACCACATTCTCCTCTGAGGGCACTGTCGAAACGGCGGTCCTCGTTCGGCGGTGACCTACGGGAACAGGTGTTGGCCGGAGATGGCTTGATCGGACACTGTGAGACCCAACTCAGGAGCGCTGTCATGGTGGTCCTCGAACGTACCTACTGGCCTCGCCATGCCTTGCCTGGTGCGTGTGTCCTGCAGGCGTAGAGCCAGGACTTGAACTTCGCGAGCAGGGAGGGTGATGCCTCGGATGGGTGTCGGCTTTGTGGCCGGCTTCAGGCGGCCTTGCTATCGGGAATCGCCCGGTACATGCCATGCTCGAATGCGGCAAGACCCCTCCTGACCTGCGCTGTACCAAAGTGCCAACTATCTCTCTGATTCCGCACTTCAAGATGCTGAAGCTACTTGGCATCAGCGCAGGTCACGAACGTCCCCTAGTGCCAACTATCGATCCTGGTCACACGCTTGTGACGAGGATTTTTAGTTGGCACAAAAGAGGGATGGTCGGCATCAAGATCGGCGTCGCTTCTCAAAGGTGACGACGCATCACTTCGATGCACGTGGCTCGGGCCGCGTTCGATCGGTCCCGCGGGTACGGTACGCCGAGGAGGATCCGTTCGCGGGCCTGTCCGGCGCGGAGCCAGTCGGTCCGGCGGTCGTGCGCCGTGGACAGCACTGTGATCGTCGGGTGCCTCTCGAAGGTTCGGGCTGTGAGCACCTCCGCGTGGCGGTGGGCGCCGAAGTCCCGCATCGGGATGCGGTCATGCCCGGGCCAGTGCTGTTTGTTTCTGCCAACCAGCGGCGGCTATCCATGGCCCGGTCCGCATCGGTGGTGTTGCGGTGCTCTGCCTCCCTGGTGAGCTGAAGGACGCTGTCGGCGGGCCTCTTCCGCGTGCGCGGCTTCGGTGAGTTCGGTGATCACAGCGCTGGGCAACGGCCGCGCCGAGAAGGGGAATCGGCTGCCGGGGCGCGGGAGCAGCCGCGTCACTGGTTCCCAGCCGAAGTGCTCCACTGCTGCAGCCGACGGACACGTGCAGGGGCCGCCCGGTCGGGTCGATGTGGCGTAGGCCGCGTTGCGTCGCCGCGCGGATCTCCAGCGTGAGCGTGTCCGGGTCGAGTCGGAAGGGCCAGGGCTGGTGTTGCGGATCGACGGTGCGGCCACGGCCGCGGAGACCAGCGTCTCCAAGGTCCTCGCGTCGAGGACGGCAGTACGCATCGCGGGCTTCTCCCCGCCCTACGCCATGGGATGCAGCGGGGCTTATGGGTGACCGAACCAGCGTGGCGTTCGGCACGCCGACAGGAGCAGGGGCCGTCCGGCCCGGGGTGGGTCCTGGTCGTCCCCTTCGCTCACTTCGTGGGGCGTTCGCCGGTCTCGGACTGCTCCAGATGAGAGGCCAGGACCGCGGCCTGGACGCGGCGCTGGACGCCGAGTTTGGCCAGGAGCCGGGAGATGTGGTTCTTGACGGTCTTCTCCGACAGGTAGAGCTTCTTGCCGATCTCGCGGTTGGTCAGGCCGTCGCCGATCAGGGCGAGGATGTCCCGCTCGCGGGGCGACAGGCTCGCGAGCTCGGGGGCCATGGCGGGTGTCTCGGCGGGGTCGGCACGCAGCGAGCGCATCAGGCGGGCCGTGGTCGCGGGGTCCAGCATCGACTGGCCCGAGGCGACCGTGCGCACGGCCGAGACCAGGTCGGAGCCCCTGATCTGCTTGAGGACGTAGCCCGAGGCCCCGGCCATGATGGCGTCAAGCAGGGCGTCCTCGTCGTCGAACGAGGTCAGCATCAGACAGGCCAGCTCCGGCATCTGGTTGCGCAGCTCCCGGCAGACCGTGATGCCGTCTCCGTCCGGGAGCCGTACGTCGAGCACGGCGACGTCCGGGCGCAGGGCCGGGCCGCGGACGAGGGCGTGCTCCACGGTGCCCGCGTCGCCGACCACCGAGATGTCCGGTTCGGCGTCGAGCAGGTCGGTGATACCGCGTCGTACGACCTCATGGTCGTCGAGCAGGAAGACACGGATCGGATCCTGGTCGGTGAAGGTGCGTGTCCCGGTCATGACGACCCCTTGTTCCCCGGTGGCGGACGGGCTGCGGGTTCCCGTGAGGCCGATCATCGCGCGCCGGGCCCTGATGCACTAGGGCCGACCGGCCCCGCTCGGCGTCGAAACGTGCCCTCACTGGCCCCGTGCGCAGCTCCTGATGGCCCCTGCTGCCAGAGGGATCGACCGGTGAGATCTTGCATGCGGCACCCAGGCTGGTTCTGTCCATGAGGGGCTGTGACCGATGCGGAAGGCACAGCGCACGAAGGTCCGGTCGACAGCCGTTCAGCGCCGATGTACAGCCTTGAGTACGACGTCCTGGCTCCTCATCTGACGTGGAGCGCCGGTGGCTTCAGGGTATGGCCAGGTCTCGAATCACTAAGCGGGAGCGGATTTCCCCGGCTGTGCGGCCTGGGGGTCCGGGGAACCGTCGGAGTGCTCACGGCCGACCAGCTCGAATTCGACGTCCACCACGCCCTCCACAGCACGTACCAGACGGGCGGCCACGGGGATCAAGGACGTGTCCCGGACGCGCCCGGCGAGCTTCACCACGCCGTCGTTCACCTGGACCCGGATCGCCGAGCCCGGCGGGGGGAAGAGGTAGGCCACCACCTCGCGGCGGACCTCCTCCTCGATCTCCTCGTCACCACGCAGGAACACCTTGAGCAGGTCGGCCCTGCTGACGATGCCCTCCAGCATGCCCAGCTCGTTCACGACCGGCAGCCGCTTGACCCTGGAGTGCGCCATGGTCCGGGCGGCCTGGGCGAGGGTGGCGTCCGGGCGGGTGGTGAGCGCCGGGGAGGTCATCAGTTCTTCCGCGGTGACCGCGCCGGCCTTCGCCAGGTCGGACAGGCGGCGCAGCTGCGTGTAGCGGTCGGGGTCGCTGTCGCGGAACTCCTCCTTGGGCAGGAGGTCTGCCTCGGAGACGAGGCCGACCACGCGCCCCTCGCCCTCGAGTACGGGCAGGGCGCTGACCTTCCAGTCCTGCATCAGCCGCACGATCTCCTTGAAGGTGGCCTTGCGGCCGACGGCGGCGACCGTGTGAGTCATGACGTCGCTGACGATGTGTGGGGTGCCGTGCATGGTGGCTCCCTCTCGTGTCGCTTCGGCCCGTGTGAGCGGTCAGACGTGGCTGCCCGCGCCGTACGGGGCGTACAGGTCCAGCAATCGCGTACGGGCGGAGCGCAGGCGGTGGGCCAGCACGCCACCGACCCACTGGGCGATGGCGTTGCCCATGGCCGGGTCCTCCTGGCACATCAGGCGAACGGCCGTGGCGTCGAACTCGTAGGCCCTTACCGGGGTTGTCGCCTCAGCGCCCAGGTGCCAGACATGGGGGGTGAACAGCCAGGACCACCCGACGAGCTCGTTGTGCCGGAGCGTCTCGATGACGGCCGCGCGGCGACCGGGCACGTGCATGTCGAGCTCGACGGTGCCGGTGCGCACGATCCAGAACCGGTCGGCCTTGCCGCCTTCCTCGAACAGGCGCGCCCCTTGCGGGAAGGAGACCTCGCGGGCGACGCGCATGAGCCGGTGCCGGTGCTCGGCCGGCAGGGCGCGCAGCATGCTGGGCGTAGGGGTGGTGATCATGGCGTGCCTCCCGACGGGATGTAGGAACTGCCATGGCCAGCGTCTGTCCGACGGCGGGCAGCAGACCATGGGCCACCCGGTCCATAGGCCGGGCCACTCGGCTCCGGCAAGGGGACCTGCGGCACGCTGCGGCCACGCCGACTCGGCTGTTCCATGAGGGTGTGAGACAACCCGGCCATTGGAGGGGGTGAGTTCTGTGGGTACCTCACTGACACCCGACTTCTGGAAGTTGTTCGGCGTTCTCCTGGTGACCTCGACGGCGGTCACCTTCGTGGTGAGTGCCGCGCTGGACACGCTGGTCGTACGGCTGCAGGAGCGCCGTCGGCAGCGTCGGCAGACCGACGACCGCACGGCCACGACGCCTCACTGGGCCGACCGGCCACGCCGGGCCCTGGTGCACCACTGAACCGAGTGGTGCGAAGGGCGGAGGCCACCGCCCGGTTCGTCGCGCACGCCGGCGGACCGGCCGCGACAGGCGCCTCGGATGCGGGCCCTGGGGCCGGTCGGCGCATGGACAGGGCCACACGGTCCCGTCAACGGCCCTGGTCGGCACTCGTCCCCGCCGGTACCGCTCACCAGGATCAGAGGTGGAAGGCACCTGCGCGCAGGAACGAGCACGAGAGGGGACCGCCGATGACCGTCACCGTGACAGCAGATGACCGGACGGCGACCGATGCCTGGCGAGGCTTCGCTGGAACCGGCTGGCGTGAGCGCGTCGACGTGCGCGACTTCATCCAGGCCAACTTCACACCGTACGAGGGCGACGCGTCCTTCCTCACCGGCCCCACCGACCGGACGCGCGCCGTCTGGGAGACGGTCAGCGCGCTCTTCCCGGAGGAGCGGAGCCGCGGTGTCCTCGACGTCGACACCGCCACCCCCTCCACGATCACCTCGCACGCCCCCGGCTACATCGACCGCGACCGCGAATTGATCGTCGGCCTGCAGACCGACGCCCCGCTGAAGCGCGCGATCATGCCGAATGGCGGGCTGCGCATGGTGGAGAACGGACTGGAGGCGTACGGCTACGAGCCCGACCCGTTCGTGACGAGGGTCTTCGGGACCTACCGCAAGACCCACAATGACGGTGTCTTCGACGCCTACACACCCGAGATGCGCGCCGCGCGCAAGGCGGGCATCATCACCGGGCTGCCCGACGCCTACGGCCGTGGCCGGATCATCGGCGACTACCGGCGCGTGGCGCTGTACGGCACGGACCGGCTGATCGAGGCCAAGCGAGCTGAGCGGGCGCTGCTGGACGTCCGTCCCTCCACGGCCGATGTGATCCGGGACCGGGAGGAACTCGCCGAACAGACAAGGGCGTTGGGCGAACTGTCCGAGATGGCAGCCACGTACGGCTGCGATGTCTCGCGTCCCGCCACCACCGCCCACGAGGCCGTGCAGTGGCTCTACCTCGGCTATCTCGCCGCCGTGAAGGAACAGAACGGCGCCGCGATGTCGCTGGGCCGCACGTCGACCTTCCTCGACGTCTACCTCCGGCGCGACCTGACGGACGGTCTCATCGACGAGTCCCGTGCCCAGGAACTGATCGACGACTTCGTGATCAAATTGCGGATCGTACGGTTCCTGCGCACCCCCGAGTACGACGCCCTGTTCTCCGGCGACCCGACCTGGGTGACGGAGTCCATCGGGGGCATGGGCGCCGACGGCCGGACCCTGGTGACCCGCACCTCGTTCCGCTTCCTCCAGACCCTCTACAACCTCGGCCCGGCTCCGGAGCCGAACCTCACCGTGCTGTGGTCGCCGCGACTGCCCACCGGCTTCAAGGAGTTCTGCGCCCAGGTCTCGATCGACACCAGCGCCGTCCAGTACGAGTCCGACGACCTGACGCGTCCGCGGACCGGCGACGACACCGCGATCGCCTGCTGCGTCTCCGCGATGGCGGTCGGCAGGCAGATGCAGTTCTTCGGCGCCCGGGTCAACCTCGCCAAGGCTCTGCTGTACGCCGTCAACGGCGGCCGGGACGAGATGACCGGCGACCAGATCGCCCCGCCGACGCCTCCGCTGACCGGGGAGTACCTGGACTACGACGAGCTGTCGGCGGCGTACGACCGGGTCCTGGACTGGCTGGCGAAGACGTACGTCGACGCGCTGAACGTCATCCACTACATGCACGACAAGTACGCCTACGAGCGCGTGGAGATGGCGCTGCACGACCACCCCGTGCACCGCTTCATGGCCTGTGGCATCGCCGGCTTGTCGGTCGCCGCGGACAGCCTGTCGGCCGTCAAGCACGCGCGGGTGAAGGTGTTCCGGGACGCCGGTGGCCTCGCCGTCGACTTCCGTACCGAGGGCGACTTCCCGGCGTACGGCAACAACGACGACCGCGCCGACAGCATCGCCGTCCACCTGGTGGAGTCCTTCATGGCGAAGGTGCGCGAGCACCCCACCTACCGGGACGCCGAGCACACCCAGTCCGTGCTGACGATCACCTCGAACGTCGTCTACGGCAAGCACACCGGCAACACCCCCGACGGCCGCCGCGCCGGAGAGCCCTTCGCCCCCGGCGCCAACCCGATGAACGGCCGCGACCGGCACGGGGTGGCCGCCTCCGCGCTGTCGGTGGCCAAGCTGCCGTACGAGCAGGCTCGCGACGGCATCTCACTGACCACGACCATCACCCCCGAGGGCCTGGGGCACTGCCCGCAGGAACGGGCAGGTCACCTGGTCGGCATCCTCGACGCGTACATGGCCGCGGGAGGCTTCCACATGAACGTCAACGTCCTCGACCGCACCACGCTGGAGGACGCCATGGAGAACCCCGGCAAGTACCCGGACCTGACCATCCGCGTCTCCGGCTACGCCGTCAACTTCGTCCGGCTGACCCGCGAGCAGCAGCTCGACGTGATCAGCCGTACCTTCCACGGAACGCTGTGAGCCCGATGGCGGGGACGATGAACGGCCGGATCCACTCCTGGGACCTGTCCACCGGTGTGGACGGTCCCGGGACCCGGTTCGTCCTCTTCGTCTCCGGCTGTCCGCTCCGCTGCCTGTACTGCGCCAACCCCGACACCTGGCACATGCGGGACGGCAAGGAGACATCCGTGGACGAGGTGATGCGGGAGATCGAGAAGTACCGCGCCTTCGTCACCACGGCCGGCGGCGGGGTGACCGTCACGGGCGGCGAGCCGCTGCTCCAGCCCGCCTTCACCGGCGAGATCCTGCGCCGCTGCAAGGACACCGGACTGCACACGGCGCTCGACACTTCGGGCTTCCTCGGTGCGCGCGCCAGCGACGAACTCCTCTCCGGGACCGACCTGGTGCTGCTGGACATCAAGTCCTTCGACAGCGCGGCCTACCGGCGTCTGACAGGCGGTGAACTCACGCCCACCCTGAACCTCGCCAACCGTCTCGACCGGCTCGGTGTCCGGATGTGGATCAGGTACGTCCTGGTGCCCGGCTGGACGGACGACGCGGAGTCCGTGGAGAGTCTGGCCGACTTCGTGGCGGGGCTTCGCTCGGTCGACCGCGTGGACGTCCTGCCGTTCCACAAGCTCGGCGCCTCGAAGTACGAGGCCCTCGGCCTCCCGTTCCCGCTGCGCGACACCCCGACCCCGGCACGGGATGCGGTCGAGCGGGTACGGGAGCGGTTCCGCGCGCACGGCTTGATGGCCTACTGAACGGGTGTGAAGCGGTCGATCAGGTAGCGAGCCGCACCGGTCAGGGCCTGCGGAGGGAAACGAGCCTCCGCGACAAGGCCGGAGCCGTCCGACCGGAGCGCCTCCCGGAGACGCCGGCATGGTGTTACGGCAAGTCGGCAGCCTGCCGCTGTCATGGTGCAGCCCGGTCTAACCGGTGTTGGTCGTGAGCCAGCGACGGTACGCCGCCACTGCCGTCGGCAGGGTCGGGAAGATCAGATCCGGACCCACGGAGTCCGCCAGGCCGTACGCCTCCAAGTCGTCCAAGAGGTCCTGCTTGACCCGGGCCAGGGCGAACACGACGCCACGGCCGGTGAGTTCACGCCGGAGTTCATCGACCGCGTCGAGGGCGGTGGCGACGATGAGCACCCCCAGCGCGGGCAGTACGAGTCGGGGCAGCTCGCCCGGATCCGGCCACGCGAGGGTGGGCAGGCCCGACGGGACCTCGCCGATCACCTTGACGCCGTACCGCTCGTCGAGGTCGAGGGAGACCACGGCGGCCGTGGTGAGGACCACGGCAAGGAGCGGGCCGGGCACGGCACGGACGTATCGCGACACCGTGAACAGGAACGCGAGCACGGCGGCGGAGAGGGCGACGGTGGCCGTGTGGGCGTCAGCCACGTGCCGTACGAAGGACCAGAGTTGGGGGAAGAACTCCGAGCCGGTCGTCTTCACGCCGGTGAGCTTGGGCAGTTGGTCGACCATCATGATCAGAGCCACGCCCGCCAGGTACCCGATCAGGACCGGTCGGGAGAGCAGGTCCGCGAGGAAACCGAGCCGTACGGCCCGCGCCAGTAGGCACAGCAGTCCGACCGTGACGGCGAGCGTGGCCGCCAGGGCGGCGTAGCGCGCCGGACTGCCGGCGGCCAGCGGGGCGACCACGGTGGCGGTCATCAGCGCGGTCGTGGACTCGGGACCGACGGAGAGCAGGCGCGAGGAGCCGAATAGCGCGTACAGAGCGAGGGCGGGCAGGATCGCCCACAGCCCGGTGACCGGCGGGAGCCCTGCCACCCCCGCGTACGCCATGACCTGCGGCACCAGGTACGCGGCCACGGTGACACCGGCCAGCAGGTCGCCCCTCAGCCAGGTGCGCCGGTATCCGAGGAGGGCGACGACTCCGGGCACGAGGTCACGCCACCTAGGAGCTTTTCTGCCCGCGTCCTGCGACATGCGCCGCCCTTCTCCGTTCGATCGGTCTCAGGATCCCCCGACAGTCACCCCCTCGCGACAGATGAGCCGTGCCCGTCGCGTCGAAGGCCGAGCATGCACCCCAACGGCCCATGAGCACAGGGCCGTTCAGCCCTGCACCCGCGGACCTTCGGCATCCGGTGGCCACCGCCGCACGAGACGACAGTGAGGGACGTCAGATAACGAACGGACTCACCCTCCTTGAAGGGATCACCACCATGGCCGTGCACGAGCACCCTCACCGGAGCTCCGGCTTCCACCTGTCGTCCTTCCGCAGGAACCGGACCGCCTCCGCATCCGAGTCCGGCGTGTCGGCACTCAGCGCCACGCACACCGCGCAGGCCTACGTCCTCGCGTCCCTGCGCCTGCTCACCGGGTTCGTCTTCCTGTGGGCCTTCCTCGACAAGACCTTCGGCTTCGGCTACGCGACTCCGTCCGGCAAGGGCTGGATCGACGGCGGCTCGCCGACCAAGGGTTTCCTCAGTGGTGTCGTCGCCGGACCGATGGAGTCCACGTTCCACTCCTGGGCCGGGGACCCGTGGGCGGACTGGCTGTTCATGCTCGGTCTGCTCGGGATCGGTGTCGCGCTCATCGCCGGTGTGGCGATGCGGTTCGCGGCCGTGGCCGGCACCGCGATGACGGCGCTGATGTGGGTCGCCGAGTGGCCGCCCGCCCAGCACCTCTCCGACGGTTCGCCGAGCATGTCGACGAACCCCTTCGTGGACTACCACCTCATCTACGCGGTCGTCCTGATCGCCCTGGTCGCCGCCTCTGCCGGCGACACCTTCGGTCTCGGCAAGTTCTGGGCCAAGCTCCCCCTCGTCCGCCACAGCCGCTGGCTGCGGTGACCGCGGGAGGCGCGGCGGGCCCCATCAAGGGCAAGCGAGGGTCCGCCGCGCCAAGGCGGGCCTGGGCCGGTCGGCCCATGGCAGGGACCTGCGGCCCCTGCCATGGGCCTCATCCGAAGACGAAGCTCGAATTGGGAAAACCCCCGATTCAGGAGGTGGAGATCATGACCCGCACCGTCACCGTCGGTCTCGACGGCTCGAGTGAGAGCCGCGCGGCGGCCGAGTGGGCGGCCCGCGAGGCACAGTTGCTCGGACTGCCACTGAAGCTGGTGCATGTCTGGGAGCCGGTGCCGGCCCCCATGGCGCAGGCGCCGCTTCTGGGCGCCGAGACCCATCAGCACTGGGCCGAGAGGATTCCCCGCGAGGCGGCCGAAGGTGTCCGTCTGCGCCACCCCGGCCTCGACGTCGCCACCGAGCAGCTGTCCGGCCGTCCCGCCGACATGCTGGCAGACGCGGCGAAGGACGCCGAGCTGCTGGTGCTGGGCTCGCGCGGTCTGAGCGGGATCGGTGGATTCATGGTCGGCTCCGTCGCTCTGTCGGCCGTGGCCCACGCCGAACGGCCGGTCGTCCTGGTCCGGGCCGGTGAGCAGGCCGCCGACGAGCACGAGATGGACCCGGCCGGCATCCCGTCCGCCGTCACCCCGTTCCGGCCCGTCGTCCTCGGCCTCGACGTCGAGAGCCCGGACGAGGAGCTGATCGAGTTCGCGTTCGCGGCCGCCGCCCGCCGGAGCACCTCCCTGCGGGTGGTCCACGCCTGGAACCCCCCGCCGTACTACGCCTACGGGCTCTCCGTCGACCTGGAACTCCACGGAGAACTGGCCCGGCGCGAGGCCACCACCCTGGCGGAGGTCCTGCGGCCGTGGCACAAGAAGTTCCCGGACGTCGAGGTCACCGAGGAGTCCTCCTACGGCAGCCCCGGCAACCACCTCGTCGACGCCTCCCGTGAGGCCTCCCTGGTCGTGGTGGGCCGCCGGATCCGCCGCGCCGCGCTCGGCGCCCACATCGGCCCCGTCACCCACGCCGTCCTGCACCACTCCACCGCGCCCATCGCTGTCGTCCCGCACAACTGACTTGGAAGATCTGAGGAGTTGAACCATGAAGGCAGCGGTCGTACGAGCCTTCGGCGAGCCCCTGGTCATCGAGGAACGCCCCGACCCCGAACCCGGCCCCGGCCAGGTCCGGGTCCGTGTCGAAGCCTCCGGGCTCTGCCACACCGACATCCACGCCGCCCGCGGCGACTGGCCCGTCAAGCCGAACCCACCCTTCGTGCCCGGCCACGAGGGCGTGGGCCTGGTCGAAAAGCTCGGCGCGGGGGTCGCCCACCTGTCCGTCGGACAGCGGGTCGCCGTGCCCTGGCTGGGCAAGGCCTGCGGGCGGTGCGAGCACTGCCTGTCCGGCTGGGAGACGCTGTGTGAGGGGCAGATCAACACCGGCTACGGCTGCGACGGCGGCTACGCCGAGAAGATGCTGGCCTGGGCCGACTTCGCCCAGCCGGTGCCGGACGGCGTCACCGCCGTCGACGCCGCCCCGCTGACCTGCGCCGGCGTGACCACGTACAAGGCCCTGAAGGTGGCCGGCGTGCGGCCCACGCAACTCGTCGCGATCTCCGGCGTCGGCGGACTCGGGCACCTCGCGGTGCAGTACGCGAAGATCGTCGGAGCGCAGGTCGCGGCGATCGACGTCACCGACGAGAAGCTCGACCTCGCCGCCGAACTCGGCGCGGACCTGGTGATCGACGCCCGCAAGGACGACGTGGGCGAGGCCCTCAAGCGGTACGGCGGGGCCCACGCTGCGATCGCTCTGGCCGTGAACGAGGAAGCGTTCACCGCGGTCAACTCCGGGCTGCGGCGCGGCGGCAAGCTCGTCATGGTCGCTCTGCCCGCGCACGGCACGATCCGGGTCCCGATCTTCGACACGGTCCTGAACGGCACGAGCGTGATCGGTTCGATCGTCGGCACCCGGCAGGACCTCGCAGAGGTCTTTCAGTTGCACGCGGCCGGCCGCACCCGGGTCATCTCCGAGACCCGCCCTCTCGCCTCCGTGAACGAGTCCATCGAGGACGTGCTGCGCGGTCAGGTCAGGGCCAGGATCGTCTTCGATCTCGGTGCGGGGCGGTGAGCGCGATGTCGATGGATCTCCCGGTGGTCGTCGGTGTCGACGGCTCCGAGCCGAGTCTGCGGGCCGTCGACTGGGCGTCCGACGAGGCCGTCCTTAGGAGCGTGCCGCTGCGGATCGTGAACGCATGCCTGTGGGAACGCTACGAGGGGTCCGCTCTCGCCCACGACCTCGGCAAACCCGCCGGAGGGGTGCTGCCGCAGGACCTCGTCCGGGATGCCGTCCGGCGCGCCGGCACCCGCCACCCAGACCTGAAGGTGACCTCGGAGGTCGTCTTCGAGGAGCCCGAGTACGCACTGGTCCGCGAGAGCCGCAACGCCTGCGCACTGGTGACCGGCACCCGCGGCCGCGGCGGCATGACCGAGGCCCTGCTGGGCTCCGTGAGCCTGACCGTGGCCGGCCACGCGCACTGTCCGATGATCGTCGTCCGGGGCAACCACGACAACCAGGCCCGGTCCGGACGGCACGGCCGCATCGTCGTCGGGGTAGGCGAGAAGACGACCCTGGACTTCGCCTTCGAGGAGGCGCGGCGGCGCGCGGTGCCGGTGGAAGCCGTACGGGCCTGGCGGTGCCCCGCGCACGAGAGCACCGACCACCCGCTGCTCGCCGGGGAGCCCGCCCGGCTGCACGCACAGCAAGCCGTCGAGGCCCTGGACGCGGCACTCCAGGACGCCCCCGCCGATGTCGAACTGCGCCGCCGCACCGTCGAGGGTCCCGCCCGGACCGTGCTGGTGGAGGCCTCGCACCACGCCGACCTCCTGATCCTGGGGGCCAGGCGCCATCCACGGCAGTTCGGGCTCCAGCTGGGCCGGGTGGCCCATGGGGTACTGCACCACTCCGCCTGCCCGGTCGCGATCGTGCCCGAACAGGCGTGAGCGCGACGACCCGCTGCTGGGAGACGCGCCGTCAACGCCACCGTCCCGATGACCCGTACCGATGACTTCCGGAGCCACTCATGCCCAAGGCCGAACACCTGGACGCCACCGCTCTGTCGGTACTCTCCGACGACGAACTGCGCACTCTGGACGCCCACTGGCGGGCCGCCAACTACCTGGCCGCCGGACAGATCTACCTGATGGCGAACCCGCTGCTGACCGAGCCCCTGAAGCCGGAGCACATCAAGCCGCGGCTGCTCGGCCACTGGGGCACCTCCCCGGGACTGAACCTCGTGTACACACACCTCAACCGGGTGATCAAGGCACGGGGGCTCGACGCGCTGTGCGTGTGGGGTCCGGGGCACGGCGGGCCGTCCGTGCTCGCGAACTCCTGGCTGGAGGGCAGCTACAGCGAGACCTACCCGGACGTCTCCCGGGACGCCCAGGGGATGGAGCGACTGTTCCGACAGTTCTCCTTCCCAGGTGGCGTGCCAAGCCACGTCGCCCCGGAGACCCCGGGCTCGATCCACGAGGGCGGCGAGCTCGGATATTCGCTCGCCCACGCGTACGGGGCCGCCTTCGACAACCCGGACTTGCTGGTCGCCTGTGTGATCGGGGACGGCGAGGCGGAGACCGGACCGCTGGCGGCTGCCTGGCACTCCAACAAGTTCCTGGACCCGGTGCACGACGGGGCTGTCCTCCCGATCCTCCACCTCAACGGCTACAAGATCGCCAACCCGTCCGTGCTCTCCCGCCTGCCCGAGTCCGAACTCGACGAGCTGATGCGGGGTTACGGCCACGAGCCGATCCACGTGACCGGCGACGATCCGCTCCAGGTGCACCGGGCCATGGCCGCCGCGTTCGACGACGCGCTGGAGCGCATCGCCGTGATGCAGTCCAGCGCCCGCGAGGAGGGCGTCTCCGGCCGCGTGCACTGGCCCATGATCGTGCTGCGCACCCCGAAGGGCTGGACCGGCCCCGCGGAGGTGGACGGTGTCCCCGTCGAGGGCACTTGGCGCGCGCACCAGGTCCCGCTGGCGGGCGTGCGCGAAAACCCGGAGCATTTGCGGCAGTTGGAGGCCTGGCTGCGGTCGTACCACCCTGAGAAGCTGTTCGACGCCGACGGCCGGCCCGTCGCGGACGTCCTCGCCTGCGTGCCCGAAGGCGTCAGGCGTCTCGGTTCCAGCCCGTATGCGAACGGCGGCCTGCTGGTACGCGACCTGCCGATCCCGTCCCTCGACCATTTCGCCGTACCTGTGGACAAGCCGGGTACCACCCTGCACGAGCCCACCCGGATCCTCGGCGACCTCCTCGAAAAGGTCATGCACGACACCTCGGCAAGCCGCGACTTCCGGGTCGTCGGACCCGACGAAACCGCCTCCAACCGACTGCAGGCCGTCTTCAACGCCAGTGGCAAGGCCTGGCAGGTCGAGCACCTGCCGGTGGACGAGCACCTGGACCGGCACGGCCGGGTCCTGGAGATCCTCTCCGAGCACACCTGTCAGGGCTGGCTGGAGGGCTATCTGCTGACCGGCCGGCACGGACTGTTCTCCTGCTACGAGGCCTTCGTGCACATCGTCGACTCGATGGTCAACCAGCACATCAAGTGGCTGAAGACGTCCAGGGAACTGGCGTGGCGTGCTCCGATCGCCTCCCTCAACTACCTGCTGACGTCGCATGTGTGGCGACAGGACCACAACGGCTTCTCCCACCAGGACCCCGGCTTCGTCGACCACGTCCTCAACAAGAGCCCCGAGGTCGTCCGTGTCTACCTGCCGCCGGACGCCAACACGTTGCTGTCGGTGGCCGACCACGCGCTGCACAGCCGGGACTACGTCAACGTGATCGTGGCCGGCAAGCAGCCCTGCTTCGACTGGCTGTCCATGGACCAGGCGAAGGCGCACTGCGCCCGCGGCGCCGGGATCTGGGACTGGGCGGGAACCGAGAACGGCGGCGAACCGGACGTGGTGCTCGCCTGCGCCGGCGACGTGCCCACCCAGGAGGTGCTGGCCGCCGCGCAGTTGCTGCGTCGCCACCTGCCGCAGCTCGCCGTCCGTGTGGTCAACGTCGTCGACATGACCAGGCTGCTGCCGCGCGAGGAACACCCGCACGGGATGAGCGACTTCGAGTACGACGGCCTGTTCACCACCGACAAGCCGGTCATCTTCGCCTACCACGGCTACCCCTGGCTCATCCACCGCCTCGCGTACCGCCGCACCGGTCACGCCAACCTGCACGTACGCGGCTACAAGGAGTCCGGGACCACGACCACACCTTTCGACATGGTCGTCCGCAACGACCTCGATCGCTACCGCCTGGTCATGGACGTCATCGACCGCGTCCCCGGACTCGCCGTCCGCGCCGCCGCCGTACGACAGGAGATGGCCGACGCCCGCACCCGGCACCATGCCTGGATCCGCGAACACGGCACCGACCTGCCCGAGGTCGCCGACTGGGCCTGGAACGCCTGAAAGCCCCTTCCCCGCACAGGAGTTCACCGCCATGACCGTACGTATCGGCATCAACGGCTTCGGTCGCATCGGCCGCACCTATCTCCGCGCGGCACTCGACCGCGCCGAAGCGGGCATCCAGGACGTCGAGGTGGTCGCCATCAACGACATCACCTCGCCCGCCACCCTGGCCCACCTCCTGGAGTACGACTCCACGTTCGGACACATCGGACGCGAGGTCCTCCACGACGACAGCTCGATCACCGTCGACGGCAGGCGCATCGCCGTCAGCGCCGAACGCGACCCGGCCGCCCTGCACTGGTCCGACTACGGCGCCGACATCGTGGTCGAGTCCACCGGCCGCTTCCGCGACCGCGACGCGGCCGCCCTGCACCTGAAGGCCGGCGCTCACACCGTGCTGCTGTCCGCGCCCGGCAAGAACGCGGACGCCACCATCGTGATGGGCGTCAACGACACGACGTACGACCGCAGCCAGGACCGGGTCATCTCGGCCGCCTCCTGCACCACCAACTGCGTCGCCCCCATGGTGAAGGTGCTGCACGAGACCTTCGGCATCGACCGCGGCATGATGACCACCATCCACGGCTACACCAACGACCAGGCCCTGATCGACAGCCCGCACAAGGACCTGCGCCGGGCACGCTCGGCAGCGCTCAGCATCATCCCGACCAGTACGGGCGCCGCGCGCGCCGTCGGGCTCGTGCTGCCGGAGCTGGCCGGGGCGCTGGACGGGATCGCGGTCCGTGTTCCGGTCGAGGACGGTTCCCTCACCGACCTCGCCGTCGTCCTGCGCCGCGAAGCGACGGTGGACGAGATCAATGAAGCGTTCACCGCGGCCGCCGAGGGACCGCTGCACGGCATCCTCCGGGTGTCGAAGGCGCCCATCGTGTCCCGCGACGTCATCGGCGATCCCTCCTCCTGCATCTTCGACCCGGTCCTCACCCAGGCCAACGGCACGCTCGTCAAGGTCTTCGGCTGGTACGACAACGAGTGGGGCTACACCAACCGGCTGCTCGACCTCACGGCCCTCGTCGCCGACGACTGACACGTCCTGGAGGGGACGACCAGCGGAAACGTTGGGCCGACCGGCCCCCCGGAGCACCCGGACAGCCCATGGGAACCGGCCACGATCCGCTGGATGCTCGAAGTGCCGAAAGGCGTTGGAGGAGATCCCCCATGACGGACGACGTGCTCAACCGATCCCCGGTCCACGCCCTGCTCGCGGACGGCACCACCGTGTGCATCCGCCCCGTGGTGCCCGGAGACCACGATCAGCTGGAAGGGCTCTACGAGGAGATGTCCCCGGAGAACCTGCGGCTCAGGTTCTTCGCGGCGAGCCGCCGGTCGGCCGCCCTGGCCGCCGACCGCGCCTGTGCGCCGGCCCGATCCGGCTACCGCGCCCTGCTGGCGGAGACCCAGGGCCGGGTCATCGGCCTCGCCGAGTACGACACGGGCGACGACAAGGACGCCGCTGAGATCTCCATCGCCGTGGCCGATGGGCTGCACCACCGGGGTGTGGGCACCCTGCTCGTCGAGCACCTGGTTTCCGCGGCCCGCGCGGACGGCATCACCACCTTCACCGCAGACGCGCTCAGCGAGAACCACGAGGTGCTCCGGCTCTTCGCCGACCTCGGTCTGCGCACCGCCCGGCACTTCGAGGGCCCGGAGGTGCGCTGCACGGTCGCGCTCGACGAGGACGACGCCTATCTGTCGGCCGTGGAGTCCCGCGGCCGCTCCGCCGACGTGGCCAGTCTCCAGCCCGTGCTGCGGCCGAAGGCCGTTGCGGTCGTCGGCGCCGGACGCACACCCGGGTCTGTCGGCCGGGCGATCCTCCACCATCTGCACACCGGTGGCTACGCCGGCCGTCTGTTCGCGGTGAACCCGGCGGCGCACTCGATCCTGGGGGTGCCGTGTCACCCGGCGATCAGCTCCCTTCCCAGGACTCCCGACCTCGCGGTGCTCGCCGTACCCGCCGCCGCGATCCCGGCGACCGCCGAGGAATGCGGCAAGGCGGGCGTACGAGCCCTCCTGGTCGTCACCGCGGGGCTGGACGCCGACCAGGCCCGGGCACTGCTGTCCGCCTGCCGTACCCACGGCATGCGTCTCGTCGGGCCGAACTGCCTGGGTATCTCCAACACCGACCCCGAACTGAGCCTGGACGCCACGTTCGCGGCGGATCACCCGCGCCCCGGCACGGCGGGAGTCGCCGTGCAGTCCGGTGGTGTCGGCATCGCCCTGTTGGACGGGCTGTCCCGGCTCGGTATCGGCGTCTCCTCGTTCGTCTCCCTCGGCGACAAGTACGACGTCAGCGGCAACGACATGCTCCAGTGGTGGGAGAGCGACGGCCGCACCGACCTTGCTCTACTGCACCTGGAGTCCTTCGGTAATCCGCGTGCCTTCTCACGTACCGCCCGCCGGGTGACCCGCCGGATGCCGGTGCTCACCGTCGACGCCGGCCGCACGGATGCCGGACGCCGTGCCGCCGCCTCGCACACCGCGGCCGCCGCGACGCCCACCATGACCCGCCAGGCCCTGTTCACCCAGGCCGGGATCACCCCGACCCGCTCGGTCGGTGAACTCCTCGAAACCGCCGCCCTGTTGCACTCCCAGCCGCTGCCGGAGGGCTCACGGGTCGCCGTCGTCACCAATGCCGGCGGCGCCGGAGTCCTGGCGGCGGACGCCTGCGCGGAGGCCGGGCTCGTCCTGCCTCCGTTCACCCCCGCAGTGATCGACGGACTCCTCGCCGTACTCCCCGACGGCGCCTCGATCGGCAACCCCGTCGACGCCACCGCCGCGGTGACGGAGGAACAGCTCGGCGACTGCGTGGACCGGCTCATGGCAAGTGCGGGCATCGACGCCGTACTGGTGGCACTGGTCCCCACCGCGGTTGCCGAGGCGACCGGCGACGACCTGGTACGGGCACTCACCCGAGCACCCGGACACAGGGCCCGGCCGATCGCCGTCGTACGCCTGGGACAGGCCCTGCCGGTCGAGCTGCTGCCCGCAGCGGACGGCGCCACCATCCCCTCGTACGCCGAACCGCACGCTGCTGCCCGTGCATTCGCCCACGCCGCCCGTCGCGCTGCCTGGCTCGCCCGTCCTGCGGGCACCGTGCCCGAGGTCCCGGGCGTCGACACCCGGCGTGCGCACACCATCGTCGATGACCATCTGCGGGCGCATCCGGACGGCGGCCGGCTCGACCCGCGCACCTGCGCCGCGCTCCTGTCCTGCTACGGCATCCCCCAGATTCCCTGGGGCTGGGCGGAGACCGAGGAGGACGCCGTTCTCGCGGCCGACCGGCTGCGCGGCTTCGACGGCCGGGTGGTCATGAAGGCCCATTGGCCAGGGCTCGTGCACAAGACGCAGCAGCACGCGGTCCACCTCGACCTGCGGGGTGACTCTCAAGTTCGGTCCGCGTTCCGCGACCTGGAGACGCGGTTCGCCGGGCTGATGACCGGGGTGGTCGTACAGCCGCTCGCCGCCCGCGGCACCGAACTGTTCGCGGGTGTCGTCCAGGACGAGGTCTTCGGGCCACTGGTCATGTTCGGCCTCGGCGGTACGGCCACCGAAGTGCTCGCGGACCACGCGGCCCGGCTCGCCCCCCTCTCCGACCACGACGTGCACGACCTGATCACATCCCCGCGCTGTGCCCCCCTGCTGTTCGGCGTGCACGGCAGCGCCCCTGTCGACCTCGAAGCTCTGGAACACCTGCTGCTGCGGCTGTCGCGGATGGCCGCAGATCTGCCGCAGCTCGCGGAGGCCGACTTCAACCCGGTCCTCGCGGCTGCGGGTCAGGTCACCGTGCTCGACGCACGTGTCCGCCTGCTGCCGCGCCGGCCCTACGACCCCTATCTGCGCCGACTTCGCTGAGGAGGACCAGCCATGAAGCACGACAAGGTCGGTTCCGTGATGACGAGTGATGTCGTCCGGGCCACGTACGGGACCCCGTTCAAGGAGGTGGCGCGGCTGCTCGCCGACCACCGGATCAGCGGACTTCCGGTCGTCGACGAGGACGACAAGGTGATCGGCGTCATCTCCGAAACGGACCTCGTGGTGCGCCAGGCGGCCACCCCTGATCCCTTCGGCCCCCCGCGCCGTCGGTGGCTCCCCGCGCTGACGCGCAGTGCCCGGCAGCAGGCCGCGAAGGTCGAGGCGCGTACGGCCGGCCGGCTGATGACCGAGCCGCCGGTCACCGTGCACGCCGACGACAGCATCGTCGAGGCCGCCCGGACGATGGCCCAGCGGTGCGTGGAGCGGCTGCCCGTCCTCGACGAGGAACACCGGCTCGTCGGCATCGTCACCCGCCGCGACCTGCTCCAGGTCTTTCTGCGGCCGGACCCGGAGATCCGCGAACAGGTCGTCCAGGAGGTGCTGATTCGCGCCTTGTGGGTGCCGCCCCGCAGCATCGACGCCTCCGTGGCGGAAGGGGTCGTCATCCTCACCGGCCAGATGGAGCGCAAGAGCGAAACGGAGATCGCCGTCTCCATGACCCGACAGATCGACGGCGTGGTCGCCGTGGTCGACAAACTCACCTGGCTCCTGGACGACGAACGGCTCCAGCCCGACGAACAGGCACTGCACGGTGTGGCCGACGACTGGCTGCGCAAGCTGTGAGAGGAGGCGGACCCCATGACCGGCAAGACAGGCAAGGTGCTGGTGACCTACGGAACGACGAACGGGTCGACCGCACAGATAGCCGAAGCCATCGCCGAGGTCCTGCGCAAGGACGGTCTGACAGTGGAGGCACTGCCCGCCCGCTCCGTGACGAGCGTGTCCCCGTACGACGCCGTCGTGGTCGGCGGCGGCCTGTACGCCGGACGCTGGCACAAGGACGCCCGCCGCTTCGTCCGTCGCCACCACCGAGGTCTCGCCGAACGCCCGCTCTGGCTCTTCAGCAGCGGGCCGCTCGACGCCTCGGCCGCCGAGCGGGACATCCCGCCCGTGCCCGGCGTGCGGAAGGCCATGACGGAGCTGGACGCGAACGAACACGTCACCTTCGGCGGCTGCCTCGAGGAAGGTGCGAAGGGATGGGTGGCCAGGATGATCCTGCGCTCCGGAAAGGGCGGAGACTTCCGGGACTTCACCCAGATCGAGACCTGGGCAGGGCGCATAGCAGGCGAGTCGACGGCACGTGAGACGTGAGGAGGGCGAAGGCGACGTCCCCGGTGCCCGGACAGCGGGCACCGGGGACGTCGCCGAACCGGCCTATGCGGGCACGACGGCGACAGGGCACAGGGACTCCCGCGGGAGCACCCGCGTGACCGCTCCTGGTGCGCCGCCGGGCCGCCGGCCCACGACCACCAGCCCGGCGCTCGCGGACCGTTGGAGCAGGGCCTGCGCCGGAGGCAGCAGCCGGACGTCTTCCAGCACGGGCACCTGCGGGTACTTCTTCCGCCACGGCCGCAGTACGTCGGCCAGCAGTTGCACCTCGTGGTCCTCCCAGGCCCCGCGGTCCTCCTCCGGTACGCCGAAGGGCAGTTCAGCCGCGCAGGAGGGGAATCGCCAGGCGTGCACCGCCCGCAGCCGTACGCCCCGCACCCGGGCGGCGTCGAAGGCGAAGTCGACGGCCGCCTCAGCGGGTTCGCGGACGTTCACGGCGAGCACGACCTCGGCGCCGGGACGCTCGGGAAAGGGAGCGGTCGGTACGAAGACGACAGGACATGCGAAGTCCCCCAGGCCGACATCCGAGGTGCCGACCACGAGAAGCTTCGTCCCGTCCGGGATCTCTGACCGCGAGTCGCCGAGCACCCTCAGCGGCAGGCCACGCAGCGACGCCTCCCGCTCCGCCCATCGGACCACTGCCCCTGCACGTTCCGGGCGGTCGGTGCGGGCAACGATGACGTGCTCCATGAGGTTGGCCCTTTCTCGAGTGGACGACGGACAGTGCCTTCAGGTGGTCCTGTGCCCCCACTGCGGCCCCGCGAGGTCCCACTCCCTGCCCCACGCCTCGATGCGCCGCAGGTCCAGCCGCCATCGTGCGACGGCGCCCAGGGCGCACACGGGGCCGGCGAAGGCGAGCCCGGCGAAGGAACCCAGGGCACCCGCCTCGACGGCGGCCTCCGCGGGGCTCGGCGGTCGGGTGACCAGGCTGCCCTGGTCGTCCTGCCAGAGCACCACATGGCTCCCGGCCCGCAGGCCGGTGTCGACCAGGGTGCGGTCGGTGCGGACGGAGCCGTCGCGTGCCGTCCAGCGGACGTCGGCAAGGGCCTGGTCGCTCGACGAGCGGACCGATGACGCGTGCTCGGACGCATCGGTGAGGAGGACGGCTCGGACGGAGTGCCGCTCGGCACGGTGCTCGGCGAGCGTCTCGTAGGTGGCGTGCGCGGTCACCAGACCGGCGGCCGTGCCGCCCACCGCGACGACCGCCCACACGGCCAGTACGAGCCAGGCCTCGACGATGTCGTCGTGGCGTCGCAGCGGATTGCTCCGCCAGCGCCAGAACCGCTTCTGCAGCGCGGGCTTGTCGCCGTCCATGCCTCCGCACCTCCTCCAGTCGTCACTCCCTCGAAGGTGGCAGTCCTGGGCGGACGGTCACATGGGCCGAGAAGACGGCATCGCGGGGCCGCTCGGGACCGGTTCCCGGCCGGGAGCAGGGCCGTTCGGCCCCGGGAGGCGCCAGGTGGGTGCCCACCTCGAACACCCCGCCAAGGCCGGCAGCGCGGAGAACCCGCAGGAAACCGCCGTCCTCGGTGACGAGCCGGAGCCTGCCCTGCCGCGCCCGGACCCGGTTCCAGGTCCGGCACAGGACGCTCAGGCCGGAGCAGTCGATGAAGGAAACGGGGCGCAGGTCGAGCACCAGGTCCGGGTGCGGGCCCGAGGACAGGGCGTCGAGGCCGGATGCCAGCGGTATCGCCGTCACGAGATCGATCTCGCCGTACAGCGTCACGACGGTCGTTCCGTCGCTCGTACGGACCGAGATGGGCGGTGCGGGCCTCGTGCGCTTTTCGGACATGGTGAGATCCAAGTGCGCCGGTGGACGGGACGGAAGGGCCGATCGGCCCTGCGGGCTGGGCCTGGTGGACCCACGCGGTGTCTCGTGGCTGCCCTGTGCAGCGGTCGGGCCCCGTCCGGCCCCGGAAGTGGCCCGACCGGCCCAAGCGACACTCCTGGACACGGGCCAGGCTGGACTTGCGGGGCACATCCGGCGCGGGGACGGCGCCAGGCTCGTACTGGCAGTCGACGCCTCGCGGCCGGACCCGGGCTCCGTAACCGAGCGAGTGGAGTGAGGAGCGCCATGAAAGGCTACGTGTTCCACGGCGCGGGACAGTCGGCCTGGGAAGAGGTCCCGGACCCGGCCATCAAGGAGCCCACCGACGCGATCGTGCGCGTCCGCGCCGTCACCATCTGCGGCACGGACCTGCACATCCTCAAGGGCGACGTCCCCGAGGTGCCTCCCGGCACCGTGCTGGGGCACGAGGCGGTCGGCGAGATCGTCGAGACCGGCAGCGACGTCCGGACCGTGCGGCCGGGGGACCAGGTCCTGGTCTCCTGCATCAGCGCGTGCGGACGGTGCGCCCACTGCCGTCGGACGATGTACGGCCAGTGCCGGGGCGGCGGAGGCTGGATCCTGGGCCACCTGATCGACGGCACCCAGGCCGAGTACGTCCGCGTCCCTCACGCCGACCTGTCCGTGCACCCCCTGCCCGCCGCCATGGACAGCAAGGAGGCCGTCCTGCTGGCCGACATCTTCCCGACCTCCTACGAGGTGGGCGTGCTCAACGGACACGTGCGTCCCGGAGACACCGTGGCCGTCGTCGGCGCCGGTCCCATCGGACTGGCGGCGATCGCGACCGCCCGGCTGTTCACCCCCGAACGGATCGTCGCGGTGGACCTGGCCCCCTCCCGGCTGGAGGCCGCCAGGAAGCTTGGCGCCGACGCGGTGGCCGACGCCCGGGAGGCTCCGGAACAGCTGATCGCCGACCTCACCGACGGGCTCGGCGCGGACGTCGTCATCGAGGCCGTGGGCGTGCCGGAGAGCTTCGAACTGTGCACCCGCATGGTCCGGCCCGGCGGCCACGTCGCCAACGTCGGCGTGCACGGCAAGCCGGCCACCCTGCACCTCGAAGACCTGTGGATCAAGAACATCACGATCACCACCGGTCTCGTCGACACCTACTCCACCCCCACCCTGCTGCGCATGGCCGCCGCCGGACGGCTGCCCACCGCACAGCTGGTCACCCACACCTTCCCGCTCGACCACATGGAGGAGGCGTACGACGTCTTCGCCCGCGCCGGCGACACCGGCGCCCTCAAGGTCGTGCTCGGCGAGGAGCAGCACGATGCCGTCGCCGTGCGCGCGGTCTGAAGAAGGGATGTGAGGGCCATGCCCGAACGGACACGGACCGACGCCGCCACGACAGCGGAACGGCCGTCGGGCGACCTGGGGCGTCGGCTCGCTGCCCGGCGCCTACACCTTGGCCTGGCCCGACGGGAGACAGCCGTCCGGGCGGGCGTGGCGCCCAGCTACCTCAAGTACCTGGAGGAGCATCCCGGCGCGTCTCCGAACAGGGGCACGCTCCTGACTCTGGCCGCCGCCCTGGAGACCACGGTGTCGGAGCTCACCGGCGGAGCTGCTGATCTTCCGACGGGGCTCGGAGAAGCCGCTCGCAGCCCCGAGTTCACGGAGCTGAGCACGGACGAGTGCAGGTCCCTGCTCGGCACGCACGGCGTGGGGCGAATCGCGGTGTCGACGCCTTCGGCGCCGGTCGTCGTGCCGGTCAACTACAGCGTCGTCGACGGCGCGATCGTCTTCCGGACGGCCTCGGGTGCGACGCCTTCGCTGGCGTCCGGCCACCAGGTTGCCTTTGAGGTCGATCGCATCGACGACGCCTTCAGCAGTGGCTGGAGCGTGCTCGCGTGCGGGCCCGCGCATACCGTCACGGATCCTGACGAGACACGTCGGCTCGACGAACGGGCGTACACCGCTCCTTGGGCGGGCGGCCACCGTGACCTCTGGATGCGGATCGAGCCGCGCACGATCACCGGGCGCCGGATCACTGTCTGACCATCCTGCCGCCTCCACCGAACGGCCCTGTTCCAAAGGGCCGTGCGGCGTTTCGGCAGGTGCCTTCGACCCCTGCCCCGGACAGCGGCGGACGACGACCATCGCCAGTGGAAGCAGACCGACAGAGCGCGCGCAGAAGGGAAGCCGAGTCATGACTCTCCGCCATCACGTGGTAGCCGGAGTGGACGGTTCTCTGGCCTCCACCCGGGCACTGGACCTGGCCGCGGACGAGGCGGCCCACCGCGGGACCGCGCTGCGGGTGGTGTACGCCGTGCCCGACCGTGACGAAGCGGGACCGGTCCTGGCCTCGGCCGCGTCGCGGGACTGCTCGGCCTGGAGAGCGACACCGACGTGGCGGCCGCCCTGTACGCCTTGCAGGAGGCCGAGCGGCGCGGTGCTCAGGTGCTTCATTCCTGGACGCACCGGCACACGACCCCCGAACTGCCCTCGCCGATACCGGCGACGAGCCCGGGACAGACGCGCCTGGCTCTGCACGGCCGGGCGGAGGAGGCGGTCCCCCGCTTCGCCATGGCAGCGATCTGCGAACAACACCCCGACGTGGAGGTCGAAAGCCTCACTGTCCACGCCGCCCCGGCACACGCATTGGTCGAGGCCACTCATGGGGGCGGTCACCCACGCTCTCCTGCACCGCTCGCACTGCCCTGTGCTCGTCGTCCCCACCCGGTGAACGCCCCTTGCCCCCCGGTTCCACGGGCCGCCCGGGCGTGGTTCAGACCTCGCCCGGGCGGCCGTCCGCGGTGAGCAGGACGCCGGTGACCAGGTCCGGATGGATGCGAATCGCCTGGTCCATGGCCCCTTCCGTCCACGGGCGCATCATCCCCTGATACCGGGCCAGCTCAGCGGGGTCGGTCACCAGGCGGGCGTATCCCGTCACCACCACGCTCCAGCCCAGATGTGTGTCCGGGGCGATGTCGTCGGCCTCGTAGGCGACGACGACTCCGGGGCCGTCGGTCTGCCGGGCGTGCGAGGTCAGGGCCGCGGCCTCGTGGGTGCGGATGACGATGTCACCGCCGTCCAGGACGTGGTTGACCGGGCGGACGGTCGGCAGGGCGTGCTGGGTGAAGACGATCCGCCCCAGAGAAACGCTGCCCAGCAGGCGAAGCGCCTCGACACTGTCGAGTTCGACGCGGCGGCGTGGTTCCACCGTGGTCGGCCGGTGATTGTTGTCCTGGTCCATGACGGGCTTCCGTTGGCGTGCGTTCGAGGGTGTGCTGCTCACTGCTGGGTCGGGATAGGGCCGGAGCGACACCGCGGGGGATCGGCGCCGCTCCTTGAGTTCACTGTCCCCCGAACCGCGACCCCTTCGTAGGGCCGATGGGCCCTGGTGTCGGCCCAGGCGGCCTCATCGGCTGTCACTTGCCTCGCTCGCGGGCAGAGCGGCCCGACCTGCTTCCAGCCGGGCCACCGGGACCCGGAACGGCGAGCAGGAGACGTAGTCCAGGCCTGTGGCGTGGAAGAAGTGGACGGACTCGGGGTCGCCGCCGTGCTCGCCGCAGACGCCGATCTTCAGGTCGGGGCGCGTGGCCCGGCCTTCGTCGACGGCGATCCGGACCAGGCGGCCCACGCCGTCACGGTCGATGGTCTCGAAGGGCGAGGCCGGGAAGACGCCCTTGTCGAGGTAGGCGGAGAAGAAGGCCGCCTCGACGTCGTCGCGGGAGAAGCCCCAGGTGGTCTGGGTCAGGTCGTTCGTACCGAAGGAGAAGAACTCCGCCTCCTCGGCGATCCGGCCGGCGGTGAGCGCGGCGCGGGGCAGTTCGATCATCGTGCCGACCGGGCACCGCACGGGGACGCCGGACTCCTCGGACACCTCTGCGAGCACCCGCTCGACTTCCGCGCGCTCGATGCGCAGTTCCTCCACAGCGCCGACGAGCGGCACCATGATCTCGGCGCGTGGTGCGCCACCGGCCCGCGTACGGGTCACGACGGCCTCGGCGACGGCTCGTACCTGCATGGCGACCAGACCCGGAACCACCAGTCCCAGGCGCACGCCCCGCAGGCCCAGCATCGGGTTCTCCTCGTGCATGCGGTTCACCGCGTCGAGCAACTCCACCTCGTGCGTCTCCGGTTGCCGGCCGCGGGCCTCCGCGGTGGCGATGCGTACGGTGAGGGCGGTGCGGTCGGGCAGGAACTCGTGCAGCGGCGGGTCCAGCAGCCGGACGGTGACGGGCAGGCCGTCCATCGCCTCCAGGATGCCGACGAAGTCCTGTCGCTGCAGCGGCAGAAGAGCCGCCAGCGCCTGCTCGCGCTCGGCGTCGTCCCGGGCCAGGATCATGTCCTCGACCAGCTTGCGGCGCTCGCCGAGGAACATGTGCTCGGTGCGGCACAGCCCGATGCCCTGCGCTCCGAACCGGCGGGCGCGCCGCGCGTCCTCGGGGGTGTCGGCATTGGCCCGCACCTCCAACCGCCGTACGGAGTCGGCCCGTTCGAGGGCGCCTGCCACCGCCGCCACGACGCCGTCGGACTGCTCGCCGGTCTCCAGGTACCGCATCGCCTCGGAGGCGACCAGCGGAACCGCGCCCGCGTACACCGTTCCGGCGGAGCCGTCCACGGAGATGACCGTGCCTTCCTCGACGACGACTCCGGCGCGGGTGGTGCAGCGCCGGGCCGCGGTGTCCACGGTGAGTTCCTCGGCCCCGCACACACAGACCTTGCCCATACCGCGGGCCACGACGGCCGCGTGGCTCGTCTTTCCGCCCCGGCTGGTCAGCACGGCTTCGGCGGCGACCATGCCGGGGAGGTCGTCGGGGGTGGTCTCCTGGCGGACGAGCACCACTTTCTCGCCGGTGGCGGCCCGCCGTACGGCCTCGGCGGAGTCGAACACCGCCGCGCCGACCGCCGCACCCGGGGAGGCAGGGAGGCCGTGGGCGAGTGCCTCGCCGGTGGCGTCGGTGTCGAAGCGGGGGAACATCAGCCGGGCCAGGGCGTCCCCGCTCACCCGGGCCAGCGCCTCCTGCGGAGTGATCTGGCCTTCCTCCACCAGTTCGGCGGCTATGGCGAACGCGGCTTCGGCGGTGCGCTTGCCGACCCGGGTCTGCAGCATCCACAGCGTGCCGCGTTCGATGGTGAACTCGATGTCGCACAGGTCGCGGTAGTGCCGTTCCAGGCGCTCCATGTGGTCGCGCAGCCGCCGGTGGGAGTCCGGGTCCAGCCGCTCCAGGTCCGTCAGCGGCACGGTGTTGCGGATACCGGCGACGACGTCCTCGCCCTGGGCGTTGGCCAGGTAGTCGCCGTACAGGCCGGGCCGCCCGGTGGCCGGGTCGCGGGTGAAGGCGACGCCGCTGCCGGAGTCGGCGCCGAGGTTGCCGTACACCATGCGCTGCACGGTGACCGCCGTTCCCAGGTCGTCGGGGATGTGCTCTCGCCGACGGTAGAGGCGGGCGCGCTCGCCGTTCCAGGACCGGAACACCGCGAGGATCGCGAGCCGCAGTTGTTCGGCGGGTGACTGGGGGAACACATGGCCCGTCTCGTCGAGGATCAGCCGCTTGTACGTCTCCACCAGGCCGGCCAGGTCGTAGGCGTCCAGATGCAGGTCGTCGGGGGCCTCGCGAGCCTCCTTGAGCAGGGCCATGGCCTCGTCGAACGCGGCTGCGTCGACGCCCATGACCGTACTGCCGAACATTTGAACGAGCCTGCGGTAGGAGTCCCAGGCGAAGCGATCACTGCCGGACGTCTTGGCGAGGCCCAGGACGGAATCGTCGTTCAGGCCGATGTCCAGGACGGTCTCCATCATGCCGGGCATGGAGAACCGCGCCCCGGACCGGACCGACACCAGCAGCGGATCACCCCGCTGGCCCAGGCGGCGCCCCGCGGAGTCCTCCAGCGCGGTCAGGTGCCGGGAGATTTCGGCCGACATGCCCTCCGGCTCGGCACCGGTCGCGAGGAAGGCCCGGCAGGCGTCGGTGGTCACGGTGAAGCCCGGCGGGACCGGCAGTCCCAGGCGGGTCATCTCGGCCAGGTTGGCGCCCTTGCCGCCCAGCAGTTCCGCCATGTCCCTGCGGCCCTCACGGAAGTCGTACACGTAATGGACCATGACGCTGCACTCCTCGGGTCGACGGGCTCGGTTCGCACTTCGGTCACGACACAGCCCCAGCGTCGAACGGCGCCGGCGTGCCCGGCAGGTGCTGTCCGTCCCCTTCACAGGGCCGAACGGCCCAGTGCGTCGGTGGGGTGAAGGCAGGCGCCCGTCAAGCGTCAGTTCACGGGGGAGGCGGCCACCGGGCCTGCTGCCGCCGGGGCCGAACCCATATCGTCCCCCCTCGTCGGCCGGTAGCGTGACCCCTAACTGAAGCGGCTGGTGTCAGCCTGCCCGAGAGATCGGAGGAGGCGCTGGTGGCAAGCCCCGAAGAGCCTCAGGCGGCCCGCATACGACTGCCGCATCTGCAGCTGGACGAACTGCTTGAGGAACTGCAGGCGCGGCTGGACGCCGCCCGTGGCACCCGGGACCGGGTGCACAGCCTGTTGGAAGCGGTGCTTTCGGTCGGCCGGGAGCTGGATCTGGAACAGGCGCTGTACAGCATCGTCGAAGCCGCGGCGGCGCTGGTCGACGCCGAGTACGCGGCGCTCGGCGTGATCGATCCGGACGGCCGGCGACTGTCCGCCTTCCACACGATCGGGGTCACCGAGGAACAGATCACCCGGATCGGCTCCTTCCCTGAGGGCCACGGCATCCTCGGCGAGCTGATCAGCCATCCCGAGCCGCTGCGGCTGACGAAGATCTCCGAGCACCCGGCCTCGTACGGCTTCCCGCCCAACCACCCGCCGATGAACACCTTCCTCGGCGTCCCCATCCGGGTGCGCGACCAGATCTTCGGCAACCTGTACCTCACCGAGAAACGCGGAGGGGCGCAGTTCGACCAGGAGGACGAATCGGTCCTGTCGACCCTGGCCGTCGCCGCGGGCGTCGCCATCGACAACGCCCGCCTCTACGAGCAGTCCCGGCTGCGGGAACGCTGGCTGCGGGCGAACGCCGAGATCACGCACAGCCTGATGTCCGGCGGAGGGCGCACCGAGGTGCTCGGCCAGATCGCCGAGCGGGCCGCCGAGATCACTGGATCGGCACTGTCCGCGGTCGCGCTGCCCATGGAGGACACCGGATCACTCGCCGTGGAGATCGCCGTCGGGATGGACGCCAAGGCGCACCAGGGGCTCGTGCTGCCCCTGGACAGGACCTTGATGGGGCTGGCCTTCTCGAGCGCCGCCCCGGCGGTCAGCGCGGACGTCTCCCACGACAATCGGATCTCTCCGGAGCCCCCTCGCTTCCAGGGCCTCGGCCCCGCCGTGGCCGTGCCCATCGGCACGAGCGAAGAAGGAGTCCGAGGCGTGCTCCTGCTGGCGCGCAGTTCCGGCAGACCGGAGTTCTCCCCGACAGAGACCGAAACCCTGCAGGCCTTCGCCGCACAGGCCGCCGTCGCGATGGAACTCGCGGAACGACGTCAGGACGCGGAGGAGGTCGCGGTACTCAAGGACCGCGACCGGATCGCCCGGGACCTGCACGACCTTGCCATCCAGAGGCTGTTCGCCACAGGCATGACCCTGCAGAGCGCGGGCCGCTTCATCGAACACCCCGAGGCATCCGAGCGCGTGGTGCGAGCGGTGGACGACCTCGACGAGACCATCAAGATCATCAGATCGACGATCTTCGGCCTGCGCTCACGTGAGGGCACCGACGGGACCGGACTGCGGGCGCGCGTGGTGCGGATCGCGGGCGAGGCGGCGCCAGTCCTGGGCTTCGCGCCCAGCGTGCGACTGGAGGGGCTGGTCGACACCGACGTACCGCGGGAGATCGCCGAGCACGTGGTGGCCGTGCTCTCCGAGGCACTGACCAACATCGCCCGGCACGCCCAAGCCGGGCGCGCCGACGTCGTCCTCACGGCCGACTCCCGCCAGGTCCGCCTCACGGTCACGGACAACGGCACCGGTATCTCTCCCGACGGGCGCCGCAGTGGGCTGCTCAATATGGCGGAACGTGCCGAACAGCTGGGCGGGAAGATGGAGTTGAGCAGTCCAGCCGACGGCGGTACCAGGTTGGTGTGGTGGGTGCCGAAGCCGAACGTGTCGTAGCTCTGCATGGCGGGGGCGCAGACGAAGAGGCGTCCGTGACCAAGACCCGTCCTTTTCCCGGCAGATGCGCCTGTGACAGATAGGCCGCGGCCCGCCGCAGGACCTCGTTCTCCTGCTCCAGCAGCTTGATCCGGCGACGCGCTTCCCGAAGCTCGGCACTCTCCTGGCTGGTCGTTCCGGGCTTGGTTCCGTCGTCGATGTCCGCGCGATGCATCCATTTCCACAACGTCATCGGGTGGACTCCGAAGTCGGTGGCCCACCTGCTCGACCGTCACACCCGGGCCGCGGTTCCTCGCGACCCGCACGACGTCCTGGCGGAACTCTTCCGGATAAGGCTTGGGCACAGCGGCATCCTTTCCACCCGCCCTACAGGGCAAGCCAGTTCAGATGTCACCCGATCGTGCGGCAGACCCCGGCCCCGGCCGGTCCCGTCGTGCTGGTCGGCGACCACGCCCTGACGGCGCGGGCAGCGGAGTTCGCCTTCGCCGAGGTGTCCGTCCGTGGTGTGGACCTGGTGGTGTTGGCCACGACGAAGACGCGAAAGGCCTCCCGGCACCACGAGTTCACCCATGCTTCGTCGTCGCTGGGGGAGAAGTATCCGGACGTCAGCCTGCACTACGCCTGCGTCCGCTGCGGAATCCGCCGAGCACTCGTGAAAGCGAGCGCCGAATCCCAGCTTGCCGTGGTCGACGCGCAGGACCGTGATGGTCTTCGTGGTGGTCTTGCGGGAATGTTGGGGAACTCGGTCAGCCGGGCGACACTCCGCCGCTCGGACTGCCCCGTCACTGTGATCTGCGGCAGGGGACGGTGACCTCGGCGCGAAGTGGTTCGGCTCTGGCCGGTGCCACGAACTCGTGGGGGCGGACAGGTTCCGACGCCGAAGGGCGCGGTTTGGACGGTGTGGGCGCTGTACAGATAAGGGCGGCAACAGCCCGTGCACGATCGAGGATGCGGCCACCAGCGCGATGATCACGTCCGCTCTTCCGGAGCGGTCGTCTCCGAGCCGCCTTGGTCCAGGCGGAATGGTGGGTACTTGTCCGTCATGAGAGCGGAGTAGGCGGTGACGCGGAGGACCCAGCGGTTGAGGCCGATGATCAGGTCGAACAGATCCTTCGGATACTTCTCGGTGAAGGCCAGGATCACGGCCGCGATGACCGTCAGCAGGGCGATCAGGCCACCGGACCACCAGCCGAGGTGGGCGCCGCCGAGGAAGAAGCCGATGACCATGTAGTGCGGGATGGCCAGGAGCCACCACTTCACCAGCACCAGGCCGCGCGAGAGCTTCTCCGGGTAGGCGATGTCCAGCCGCGCCGGGTAGTCCGGTTCCTCGCCCAGGCTGAACGGGGGATACCGGTCGGTGCCCAGGGCATCGTATGAGTAGTACGAGACCCTCCAACTCCAGCGCAATACTCCTAGGTTGAAGTCGAACAGGGCACGGGGATAGCGCTCGGTGAACAGGATGGCGAAGAACGCGATCACGGTCACCACGGTGAAAGCGATCCAGAGGAAGAACAGCACCACGTAGTGCGGAATGGCGAGGATCCACTTCACGAGCCACAACCATCGGGACAGTGGCGACTCGATACGAGCGTTCACCTGGACCGGGCGGTCGTGGAATGCAATTGGAGTCGGCATGGTGATCAGCTCCCTCCCCCCGGCGTATGCGTCGCTGGGCGGCCTCATGACCAGCCTGGCTGCTTCCGCTCCGGCTCGCGAGGGCAGACGGGTCCGTTCCGGTGGCCTATCGACCGGTCCCTGGTGCACAAGCGGTACCCGGGGCTGTCATAGCCGAGCACGATAAAGCTGCCGTGACGCACGGTGCGGTGGACTGCTCGGCAGGAAGGGCCCCACCAGCTGATGTGGATCAACAACGTGCGCATGCCGGCCGCCGGCCGCCGGCCACCTGCCCTGTGGCGTCCATGGTCACCCGTACATTCCCGCTGGCCCGTATGAAGGAGGCCTGCGAAGCCTTCTCTCGAGCCGCGGACAGCGGTGCGCTCAAGGTCGTTCTTCGGCGGGGAGCAGCACGATGCCCTGACAGTCCGGGCGTCATAACAGGACGAAGTGGCGGCCCAAAGCCGTGCACGGCGGCGCCACCGCACCCTGCTGCCGACGACGAACTTGTGGAGGTCCATCTGCCGGGGCGGCACACAGTGAGCACGACGACGTTGTCCGGCTGCTCCGACGAGTGAACCGGAAACGGACGCGGAGGAGCCGTGCCACCTCACCGGATCGGCACCGCTCCGTCGTCAACCGGGTGAGACTGGGCTCAGCCATGCGGAGGCGGCGCGTCGCCTGCCTCGATACGGTCCTAACGCAGGGATCGCCGAACACGCCGACCCCCTGTCCGCACGTGGCGGTGCAGCTCCGCAGTCCGCTGAGCATGGTCCTGCTCGCGGCCCTCGACCTGACCCTGGCCGATCGGCGACCACGTCGTGGTCTCGCTCGTCATCGTGGCAAATACGGCCGTCGGCGTGGCGCAGGGGATTGGATCTGGTCAGGCGGTCGCAGCGCTGTCGGTACCGAGCGCGCTTGTCCGCCGTGACGATGCCGAGACCTGGCGGGTTTCCTGTGCTCGAGTTCAGTCGTTGTCGGGCGCCATCGAGACCACGACCTTGCCGGCCTTGGTGCGGCCCTGTTCGACGTACGCCAGAGCCTCGAGCGTCCGGTCGAACGGGAAGGTGCTGTCGACGACCGGGTGGAGCTTCCCGCTGTCGTAGAGGGCACCGAGCTTGCGCAGCTGGGAGCCGTCGGCCCGCATGAACAGGAACTCGTAGCGCACGCCCAGCGCCCTGGCCCTCTTGCGGATCTTACGACTGAGCACGCTCATGACCAGGCCCAGGAATGACGGGGCGCCGAGCTGTTTGGCGAACGCGGCGTCCGGCGGACCGACGACACTGATGGCCAGACCGCCGGGCTTCAGAACGGTCAGCGACTTCTCGAGGTTCGCTCCGCCCAGGGAATCCAGCACCACGTCGTAGCCGGACAGCACCTTCGAGAAGTCTTCCTTGGTGTAATCGACGACGACGTCGGCTCCGAGGCTCCTGACCAGCTTCTCCGCGTCGGCGCTCGCGGTCGTGGCGACCGTGGCGCCGAGGTGCCTGGCGAGCTGGATGACCGTCGAGCCGAGGCCACCGGCACCGGCGTGGATGAGTACCTTCTGCCCCGGCTGCACGTGAGCCCGGTCGACGAGGGCCTGCCAGGCGGCCAGGGCCACCAGCGGCACGGCGGCCGCTTCCTGGAAGGTGAGGGAGGCCGGCTTGGGAGCGACGTCGTCCATGTCGATCGCGATGAACTCCGCGAAGGCGCCGATCCGCAGGTCGCGCGGACGGGCGTAGACCTCGTCGCCGACTTCGAGGCCGTGTACGGCGGAGCCGACCCGCGTCACGACGCCGGCCACGTCGTGGCCGAGCACGAATGGACGCTTGTACTTCAGGAGCTGCTTGAACTCCCCGTTGCGGACCATTTTGTCCAGCGGATTGATACTGGCGGCGCTCACTCTGACCAGGACGTCACGGTCTCCGACCGCGGGCTCGGGTACGTCCGCGGCGTGCGCGCCGTCCTTGCCGTACTTCTCGACGACGAATGCCTTCATGCCCGGCCGCCTTTCTGTGGGGTTCCCCGACATTTGATGTGATTCTTCGGGCAAGTCACCCTGCGCGCCCGTTCGCGTGCGGTCGGAATGGGGTGTGCCGACCGTGACGTTACTCCCTGAGTATAGGAAAGTAAACTTAGACGGCTTGAGGTCATCGCTATGGATGTGTCCCAGGGCATGGAGCTGGTACCGGCGGTGATGGGGCTGCTGAAGGGGGGCGACCGTTGTCATGTCGGCCTGGAGGGGGTGGCGGCCCTGCTCGGCGTGCCGTCGAGGCGCTGGTCAGCTACTGCCGCACCGCAGCAGGCGGGCACTTGGACTGGGGCGAGCACCGCCAGGTGATGGCCGTCGACCGGCGACTTGTCTGATCGGAACCGCTCGCGACACCGCGCGGGTCACCGCGCCCGCCGGGGTGACCTACCTCGACCTCGACGTGACCAGCGACGAATCGGTCGACGCCGTGGTCAAGCTGGTGATCGACCGGTTCGGGAGTATCGACGTCCTGGTCAACAATGCCGGGGTCGGCGCCAACGGCGCCGCCGAGGAGTTCTCCGTCGCCCGGACGCAGGAGGTCTTCGACGTCAACGTCTACGGCGTCATGCGGATGGCCAGGCGGTTCTGCCGCACATGCGCGCTCAACGGCGCGGACGCGTCACCAACGTCTCCTCCCTCAGCGGGTTCGTCGCCAGCCCGTTCATGGCCATCTACACCTCCACGAAGCACGCGGTCGAGGGCTACTCCGGGTCGCTGGACCACGAGGTCCGCGAGCACGGCGTCAGGATCCTGCTCGTCGAACCCGGCCCGACCAACACCCCGTTCGGGGACCACAGCGTGCAGGGCGACACCCCCTTGCCGCTCTACGCGTCGGGACAGCGCGCCTTCGACGAGGTGCTGGCGAAGAACACCAGCGGCGGCGACGATCCCGCAGCCGTGGCCAAGGTCATCGTCGCGGCGGCCACCGACCGCAACCCGAAACTGCGGCGCACCGCCGGCGCGACGGCCGCCGGCATCAGTGTGTTCCACCGCGTCCTTCCGGCCCGGATCTTCGACCGCATAGTCCGCAGGTTCAACCGGATGCCGAACTGACACCCACCTGTGGCCTGCCCGAACCCGCCCGAAAACGCCGGGCGCGTCTTCGGCGAGGTGAGCGGAGGCGGCACCTTCTACGCCGACTTCGCCTCCAAGGGCGGCCTCGTCGCCCAGGTGGCACCCGGCCGCGCCGGACTCGTACAGATCGTGCGCTCTTCTCCCCCCCGGCAGCGCGACGATATCGAGGACCGCCCGTCTGGCACCCCATGACCCGCCCTCGGCACGCCTGAAGTCACTGAGCCTCCTCGGCGCGATGACCGGCACGCTGTAACTCTCCCGCGCCCTCACGGGCCGTCAACTCGCCGACCGGCTCCTCGAACAGGGCATCCGCAACGCCCTCGCCCGTCGCCTCTGCCGACTCTTTGGATTACGTTTGAAATACCATAGAGTGGCTGAGTCGGTGAAGGGCGACCGGTCCTTTCGGCCGGCGAAGGAGCGTGTGGCATGGTGCGCTACGGAAAAGAGCACAAGTCGGAGACCAGGCGCCGGATCATCGAGACGGCGGGCCGCCGGTTCAAGCAGGACGGTATCGACGGCTCCGGCGTCTCGACGCTCATGAAGGACGCGGGGCTGACCAATGGCGCCTTCTACGCTCACTTCGCCTCCAAGGACGACCTCGTCACCACGGCAATCGCCGACCAGTTGAAGGTGCAGGCCGAGAGCGTCGTCGCGCTGGCCGAGCCTGGCCGTGCCGGACTCGAGCAGATCGTGCGGGGCTACCTTTCGCCCCAGCACCGCGAAAGGCTTGGCGACGGCTGCCCCAACGCCGCTCTGCTCGACGAGATCGGGCGCTGCGCCGAGACGACCAGGCAGGCGTACACCGACGGTGTGCTGATCCTCGTCGAGGGCATCGCCGACCGCATGGCCCCCGAGGCCCCGTCCTCCGCGCGGGTGAAGGCGCTCAGCCTCCTCGGCATGATGGCCGGGACGCTACAGCTTTCCCGTGCCTTGACCGACAGCCGACTCGCCAACGAGCTCCTCGAGCAGGGGGTCCACAACGCCCTCGCTCTCCTGGACGCCTGGCAGCGCGACTGACGCACATCGCGTCATGGATGCCCGTGCAATCGACACGCCGGGCTCCCGTTAATATATTACGATCATAATTGCTAAGCGGGTGCTCGACAGCCCGCAGGTGGGGCTGTTGTCCTGCGCGTGTCATGCCTCGCGGTCGGCGGCCCGCGTGACGCGATGCTCTCGTCGCTCCGGCGCCCTGTCGACGCCATCCCTGTGCTCCTTGCCGGCGCGGGTCGCGTCGGTTGGCGCTGGGGGTGGGCGCCGAACCTCTTGCGGGCAGCATTGAAGTATGGTCATACTTCAATGGTCGGCGTGATGCTGAAGGGTTCAACCGGACAGGGTTCCGACCCCTGTGTACGCATTCAGCCGTCGTCCGAGTCCGGACCGCAGCCGCAGTCCGGAACCCACCCAGAAGGGCACGGCCGTGAACGACGCACAAGGAGTACAGGGCGACGTGGTGACGTCGTACAGGAAGGCGCCCACCCGCACGCTCACCGCCGGGGGAGTGACCTTTGCCTACCGCGACCTCGGCCCGAGGGCCGGCGTCCCGGTGGTCTTCATCACCCACCTCGCCGCGGTCCTGGACAACTGGGACCCCCGGGTCGTCGACGGCATCGCCGCCAGGCGTCGCGTCATCACCTTCGACAACAGGGGCGTCGGCGCATCAAGTGGCACGACGCCGAAGACCATCGAGGAGATGGCGAGGGACGCCGTCACCTTCGTCCGGGGACTCGGGCTCGAGCATGTCGACATTCACGGCTTCTCGATGGGCGGCATGATCGCCCAGGTGATCGCGCAGGACGAACCGCAACTCGTCCGCAGGCTGGTTCTCACGGGCACCGGCCCCGCGGGCGGTGAGGGCATCAAGAATGTGACCCGCCTGTCCCATCTCGACACCCTCCGGGCTCTGTTCACCCTCCAGGACCCGAAGCAGTTCCTCTTCTTCACCCGCACCGCGGCCGGGCGCCGGGCCGGGAAACAATTCCTGGCCCGGCTCAAGGAGCGCACCCACGACCGCGACAAGGCGATCTCCCTCACGTCCTACTTCGCCCAGCTCAAGGCCATCCACCGCTGGGGGCTGGCGCAGCCCCAGGACCTCTCCGTCATCCGTCAGCCCGTGTTCGTCGCCAACGGCGACAACGACAGGATGGTGCCGACGAAGAACTCGTTCGAACTGGCCCGGCGGCTGCCGAACGCTGACCTGGTCGTCTATCCCGACGCCGGCCACGGGGGCATCTTCCAGTTCCACGAGCAGTTCGTGGCGGAAGCCCTCGACTTCCTCGAGCGGTAGCCGGTGTGAGGGGCGGCCGGCGCATGTGGCCGGGGGTGACCAGCGTCGGACGCCCGGACGGGTCCTCGCGTCCGGGCTCGGCTCGATGTCGTTCGCTCGCCGCTCGCCGTTCGCGCACCGCTCGCCGGAGGGCGATGTCGAACCGCTGCCATCGATGGGGTGCGGTCGCGCCTCTCGGTCGATGAACGTGCGGGCGTTCTCGATTCCCTGCGCGAGGACCTCGTCGGTGAACTTGCGGTCGGCGAGAGCGGGGGACAGCTGCGGCGTCCCGGCCGTCATGGTGAAGCCCGACGGTTCTGCCGCGAGCGGGCTGCGAACTCGCGGGGTGCCAGGCGGGCAGCGCTCTCTTCCGCGATGGCCGCCGCGCCCTCGGTGTGCGCCTGCTTGGTGCCGTCCGTGCGGCGGCTGGCCCCGTCCAGCCGTTCGGCGGAGGAGTGGTCCGGTGCCGGAACCGCTCACGATCTCGGACGACAGGCGGCCGCGAACGAAGTTCTCAAGTCCCTCTCGGCCGGGCCGCAGCGTGCCGCACTGATCCTCCGGTGCGCGCTGAGTCTTTGAAAGTAAACTCAAACGGCTAGAATCGCTCTCATGAATGCGTGGACCGAAGTTCTCCCATCCACCGGCATGGATCCCCGGCTCGACCGGGACACATCGAACTGCTCGATCGCGCGGACCCTTCAGGTGGTGGGCGAGAAGTGGACGATCCTGATCTTGCGTGAGGTCTGGTACGGCTCGTCCCGTTTCAGCGAGTTCGAGCGGGTCCTCGGCTGCCCTCGTAACCTGCTCGCGGCACGGCTTCGGATGCTGGTGGAGGAAGGAATCCTGGCCACCGAGACCTACAAGGAGCCGGGTTCGCGGAGCCGGCCGAAGTATGTGATCACGTCCAAGGGCATGGACCTGCTGCCCGCCGTGATGGGGCTGCTGCAGTGGGGTGACCGCTACCGTGCCGACCCGGAGGGGCCGGCGGTCCTGGCACGGCATCGGGAGTGCGGTGCGCACGTCGACGTTCAGATCCGCTGCGAACAGGGCCATCCGGTGGAGGCGAAGGACATCGAGAGCGTCCCCGGCCCGGCCTTCCGGGTGAGGTCGCCCGAGTGAGCTGGTTGCGGGCCGGGGAGCGGTTCACGAAACGCAGAGCGCAGCGATCGGCTCCACGGACGCGTACGCGCCGGATCTCGGGGGGTAGAAGCACGTCGACGGCGTCCTGGGCGACAAGCGCCAGGGCGAGTGGGGTCGGCGGCGAGGGCCGTGGGGTCCGCGGGCTCCAGGCGGTCCTCGGCGCCGACGAGTTGCAGGGCGGGTCTGGGGGCCGCCGATGTCGACCGGTTGAGCGTGCGGGCCGGCGGACGACCGCACGGGGGAGGCGACGGCGAGCACCGGCACCGCCGTACTCGAGGCGGATCGCTGGGCGGCTGCTCTCAGGGGAGTTGCGGGTACAGCACGGAGACGCCTCCGGCCAGTGCGGCCTGCGCCTGGCGCGAGACGTCGTCCGCGACGATCTCGTACGCGCCGTCGGCGATGCCGTCGACGGCGATCCGGGCGATGTCGATGGGGTCGGACTTGGGCGCGTCGACGCCTCGGGCCATGTCGGTGTCCATGTAGCCGACGTGCAGGCCGGCCACACGGATGCCCTGGTCGGCGAGCTGGAGGCGCAGGGCGTTGGTGAGCGACCACTCGGCGGACTTGGCGGCACAGTAGGCGCCGAGATCCGGGAAGCTGACCCAGGACAGGCCGGACAGGACGTTCAGGATCGCCCCGCCGCCGTTGGCCGCGATCTGGGGTGCGAAGGCGCGGGTCGCCGAGAGGGTGCCGAAGTAGTGGGTGTCCATCTCCAGGCGTACCGCGTCCAGGTCGGCGGTCAGCAGGTCGGCGCCGGTGGACGACCCCGCGTTGTTGACCAGGATCGTGACATCCCCGGTGGCCTCGGCGGCCGCCGCGACGGAGGCGGGGTCGGTGATGTCGAGCGAGATCGGCTTGGCGCCGGGCAGGTCGACCTGGTCGGGGTTGCGGGCGCCGGCGTAGACGGTGGCGCCGCGGCCGAGGAGTTCGGCGGCGAGGGCCCGGCCGAATCCCCGGTTGGCTCCGGTGACAAGAACGGTGCTGGTGGAGAGGTCCATGGCGATTCCCTGGTGAAGTGAGCTATTGAAGTACGATCATAATCTAAAGAGGGAGGGGTGGTGATCGCAAGCCCTCTGCGTGGAGAGGGTGTGCCCGACGGCGAGGCGGGCATGGATCACGGCGCCGGGGGGCGGATCTCACCGTTGCCGAGTTGAAGACCAGGTTGTTGGATCGGGAGTGAGTCGGCCCCTCGCGGGGAGCCGGCCGCCCCAGTGGAAAGGGAACCGTCCATGGACGAGCAGGGTGAGCGCTTCGACGTCGTCGTACTCGGCGCGGGCCCCGGCGGATACGTGGCCGCCATCCGGGCCGCCCAGCTGGGCAAGCGTGTCGCGGTCGTCGAGCAGAAGTACTGGGGTGGCGTCTGTCTGAACGTGGGCTGTATCCCCACCAAGGCCCTGCTGCGCAATGCCGAGCTCGCGCATCTCTTCACGCGCGAGGCGAAGACCTTCGGCATCAAGGTGGACGGTGAGGTCTCCTTCGACTACGGGGAGGCCTTCCGTCGTAGCCGGAAGGTCGCGGACGGCCGGGTCAAGGGTGTCCACTATCTGATGAAGAAGAACAAGATCACGGAGATCAGCGGCCGCGGTACGTTCCTCGACCCGCACACGCTCCAGGTGGCCGACTACGACGGCAACACCCGCACCGTCGCCTTCGATCACTGCGTCATCGCCGCCGGGGCGAGCCCCAAGCTGCTGCCCGGCACCCGCCGTACGTCGCGCGTGGTGACGTTCGAGGAGCAGATCCTGGCCGAGGAGCTGCCGCAGTCCATCGTGATCGCGGGGGCCGGCGCGATCGGTGTCGAGTTCGCGTACGTGCTGCACAACTACGGCGTGAAGGTGACGATCGTCGAGTTCCTGGACCGGGTCGCCCCGCTGGAGGACGCTGAAGTCTCCGCCGAACTGGCCAAGCAGTACCGGAAGTTGGGCATCGACGTCCTGACATCGACCCGCGTCGAGTCGATCGACGAGTCCGGCCCGCAGGTCCGGGTCACGGTCACCGGCAAGGACGGCGCTCAGCAGACCCTGGAGGCGGACAAGGTCCTGCAGGCGATCGGCTTCGCCCCGAACGTCACCGGCTACGGGCTGGAGAACACCGGCGTGCGCGTCACCGAGCGCGGCGCGATCGACGTCGACGGCCGTTGCCGCACCTCCGTCCCGCACATCTACGCCATCGGCGACGTCACCGCGAAACTGATGCTCGCGCATGCCGCCGAGGCGATGGGCGTGGTCGCCGCCGAGACGATCGCGGACGCGGAGACCATGGAGCTGGACTATGTGATGATCCCGCGGTCCACGTTCTGCCAGCCGCAGATCGCCAGCTTCGGCTACACGGAGGCGCAGGCGCGGGAGAAGGGCTTCGACGTCCAGGTCGCCAAGTTCCCGTTCACCGCGAACGGCAAGGCGCACGGTCTGGGCGACGCGACCGGCTTCGTGAAGCTGATCAGCGACGGCAAGTACGGTGAGCTCCTCGGCGGCCACCTCATCGGCCCGGACGTCACCGAACTCCTCCCCGAGCTGACCCTGGCCCAGCAGTGGGACCTCACCGTCCATGAGGTGGCCCGCAACGTCCACGCCCACCCCACGCTCGGCGAGGCGGTCAAGGAAGCCGTGCACGGCCTTGCCGGCCACATGATCAACATGTAGCAGGACGCTCGACGCGGCGGGAACAGGACTCGTTGCTGCTCGGATCGTTTCCGTCCCGGCGCGGGCCGTGCATCCGTTTCGCGGGAATGATCCAGCAGCGTCATGGGAACGATCCGCAGTGACCTCGTGTTTGGGGATCGGTGTGATGCTCTGGAGACAGGTGGAGGCTGGAGGCACCGGCTTCGAGGCCGGCGATCCCGGGCTGTTCACCCCGGACTCGGTGACCTGGCAGGTGCACGGCGACCCGATGATGTGGGTCGCCGGCATCCGTGCCCTCTACCTCCAGGCCCTGCACCCGCGGGCGGTGCGCGGCGTCATGCAGAACTCGGACTTCCGGCGCGACGCCTGGGGCCGGCTGATGCGCACCGCGAACTTCGTCGGCACCACGACCTACGGCACCACCGAGGCCGCGGAGAAGGCCGGCGCCCGGGTCCGGAAGATCCACAGCATGCTCGGGGCGACCGACCCCGCCACCGGCGAACGCCACGGCGTCGACGAACCTGACCTCCTGCTGTGGGTGCACTGCGCCGAGATCGACTCCTACCTCCATGTCGCCCGCCGCTCCGGCTTCCCCCTCACCGACGAGCAGGCGGACCGCTACCTGTCCGAACACCGGGTCAGCGCCCGCCTGGTGGGCCTGGACCCCGAGGCCGTACCGGCGAACCAGGCGGAGATGGCCGCCTACTTCGAGAAGGTGCGCCCCGAACTCGCCGCTACGACCGAGGCCCGCGAGGTGGACGACTTCCTGCTCCGCCCGCCGACGCACCCTCTTCTCGTCCCGGCGCGTGAGGTGCTGTGGCGGCGCGTGGCGCAGCTGGCGTACGCCGCCCTGCCGCCGTACGCCCACGAGTTGTACGGCAGGAAAGCCCCCGAACCCACCACCGTCACCCGACAGTTGCGCGCCACCGGCACCCTGCTGCGCTGTGTTCCCGCACGTCTGCGCTGGCAACTCCCGCCCAAACACATCCTCCGCGCCATGGCACGGCTCGGCCCGGGCTCCCGTCCCGCCCCGTACAAACTCGGACGATAGGTCGCCATACTGGACAGGCCAGGGGAGGCGGGGCGAGTTCGACGGGGGCGGTCGCAGGAGATGGGGGACAGCAGGCTCATCCAGGGGCGGTACCGACTGCTCGACCTGATCGGGCGCGGGGGCATGGGCGAGGTGTGGCGGGCCCGCGACGAGTCGCTGGGCCGCCAGGTCGCCGTGAAGTGCCTCAAGCCGCTGGGCCGGCAGCACGACCAGACCTTCACCCGGGTCCTGCGGGAGCGGTTCCGGCGAGAGGCACGCGTGGCCGCCGCCCTCAGCCACCGCGGCATAACGGTCGTCCATGACTTCGGCGAGTCGGACGGCGTCCTCTACCTGGTCATGGAGCTCCTGGACGGCCGCAACCTCAGCCAGCTCCTGGAGGACAACAAACAGCACCCCCTGCCCGTGTCCGACGTCGTCGAGATCGCCGACCAGGTCGCCGCCGCCCTCGCCTACACCCACCAGCAGGGCATCGTGCACCGGGACCTGAAGCCCGCGAACATCGTCCGGCTGACCGACGGCACCGTGAAGATCTGCGACTTCGGCATCGCCCGTCTCGGCCACGACGTCGACTTCACCTCCCGGCTGACCGGCACCGGCATAGCCATGGGCACCCCGCACTACATGTCGCCGGAGCAGATAGGGGGTTCCGAGGTCGACCAGCGCAGCGACCTGTACTCCCTGGGGTGCGTGCTGTACGAGATCGCCACCGGGGCACCGCCGTTCGACCTGGAGGACGCATGGGCGATCCTCGTCGGCCACCGCGACACCCCGCCCCGGCCGCCGCGCAGCCACCGCGCCGAACTCCCCGAGTACCTCGACAAGGTCATCCTCGACCTGCTGGCCAAGCGGCCCGAGCAGCGCCCGCACGACGCACGGGAACTGGGCCGCCGGATCACTCTGGGCCGCACCACCCCGGCGTACGTGCCCACCGTGGTGACCCCGCGGCCCGACTTCCGGCCGCCGGTGTCGCCCGAACCCGCCCGGCCCCGTGAGAACCGGCTGCCGTCCTGGACCCGGGGCATCACCACCGGCCACAAGGCCACCGGCACCGGACTCGTCACCACACCCCCGGACGCCGGCGCCGGGCTGACCGGCGAGTGGATCGCCCGCCCCGCCACCGGCCGCACCGAGGAGCCCGTCCCCGACGAGCCGCCCGTGCCCTCGGCGCAGGCCCTGACGGCACTCGCCGGGCGGCACAACGCGGGGCTCAGCCTCGGGCGCCTGGGCCGCTGGGACGAGGCCGGCGAGGTGCACCGCGCGGTCGCCGCCGAACGCGAGCACCTGCTCGGCCCCGACCACCCCGACACCCTCGCCAGCCACTACGAGGTCGCCTTCACCCTCAGCCGCACCGGCCGCGCCGCGGACGCCCTGCGCGCGTACAAGCACGTGGCCGCGACCAGGACCCGCACCCTGGGTGCCGACCACCCCGACACCCTCGCCGCCCGCCAGGAAATGGCGTACGTCCTCGGCCAGTTGGGCCGCCACTTCGACGCCCACCAGGTCTACCACTCGGTGCTCGCCGCCCGCGAGCGCGAGATGGGCCCGGACCACCCCGACACCCTCCGCTGCCGCCACAACCTCGCCTTCAACCTCAGCAGGCTCGGCCGCCTGGAGGACTCCTACCGCATGGCCTGCGAGGTGGCCGCAGCGCGCGCCCGGGTGCTCGGCCCCCACCATCCCGACACACTCGTCACCCGCTACGAAGTCGCCTACGCGCTGGGCCAGTTGGGTCACTGGGCGGAAGCCCTGCAGACCTACCGCGAGGTCGCCGAGGCCCGCGCCCGGGCCCTCGGCCCCGATCACCCCGACACCCTCGCCGCCCGCTACGAGGTCGGCATCAGCCTCGGCCGCCTCGGCCGCAGCGCCGACGCGCTCCGGCTCTACCGCGACCTGATCGAGGACCGCACCCGTATCCACGGCCCCGCCCACCCCGAGACCCTGCGCGCGCGCCACGGCCTCGGCGTCAACCTCGGCCGTCTCGGCCACTGGGAAGAGGCCCTCGCCGAGTCCCGGGACGTGTGCGCGATCCGCGAGCGCGTCCTCGGCCCCGACCATCCGGACACCCTGGTCAGCCGCCGCGAGGTCGCCGTCGGTCTCGGCTGGCTCGGCCGCTGGACGGACGCCCTCACCGAGTACCGCACCGTGGCCGGGGCCCGTGAGCGCGTCCTCGGCGCCGACCACCCCGACACCCTCGCCAGCCGCAACGACGAGGCCCACTGCCTGGAACAGCTCGGCCGGGGCGCGGAGGCGGTCGAGCTGTACCGCAGAGTGGCGGTCCTGCGCCGGCAGCGGGCGCCCGGAGCACGGTGACCCCGGACCAGGGGCGTGGGCCGGGTGCGCTCCCCCTCTGGCCGACCTAGATCACCACGTGTTACGAAGAACCATGCCTGCACACGAGGGACACCACGGCCGCTACGACGCCGTCATCGTCGGCGGAGGCCACAACGGACTGGTCGCCGCCGCCTACCTGGCCCGGGCCGGACGGTCCGTGCTCGTCCTCGAGCGGCTCGGGAACACCGGGGGAGCCGCGGTGTCCACGCGGCCGTTCGCCGGGGTGGACGCCCGGCTGTCGCGGTACTCGTACCTGGTCAGCCTGCTGCCCAGGAAGATCGTCCGCGATCTCGGCCTGGACTTCCGCGTCCGCACCCGCAATGTCTCGTCGTACACCCCCGTGGAACGCGACGGCAGGCCCACCGGACTGCTCGTCGGCGGCGGCGAGCGCCGTACCAGGGAGGCCTTCGCCCGGCTCACCGGCGGCGAACACGAGTACCGGGCCTGGCAGCGGTTCTACGACATGACGGGCCGGGTGGCCAAGCGGGTGTTCCCCACGCTCACCGAGCCGCTGCCCAGCCGGGACGAACTGCGCCTGCGGGTGGACGACGAGGAGGCGTGGCGGATCCTGTTCGAGGAGCCGATCGGTGTGGCGGTGGAGGACCGTTTCGCCGACGACCTGGTCCGGGGCGTGGTCCTGACCGACGCGCTCATCGGCACCTTCGCCGACGCCCACGACCCCTCCCTCAAGCAGAACCGCTGCTTCCTCTACCACGTGATCGGCGGCGGGACCGGCGCATGGGACGTACCTGTCGGCGGCATGGGCGCCCTCACCGACGCCCTGGCCACCGCCGCACGGCAGGCCGGTGCGGTTCTCGCCACCGGACACGAGGTCGTGGGGATCTCCGCGGACGGCAGCTCGGCCGAGATCACGTACCGCACCGCCGAGGGCGAGGGCACCGTCGAGGCCCGGCACGTCCTGGTCAACGCCTCCCCGCGGGAACTCGCGGTGCTCACCGGCGACCAGCCGCCCACGCCCGCCGAGGGCGCCCAGCTCAAGGTCAACATCCTCCTCAAGCGCCTCCCGAGGCTGCGCGACAGCGAGGTCGATCCGCGCGAGGCGTTCTCCGGCACCTTCCACATCGCCGAGGGCTACCAGCAGCTGGCCACCGCCCACGCCGAGGCCGCCGCGGGCCGGCTCCCCACCGCCCCTCCCTCCGAGATCTACTGCCACTCCCTCACCGACCCGACGATCCTGGGCCCGGACCTGGTCGAGCAGGGCTACCAGACCCTCACCCTGTTCGGTCTGCACACCCCGGCCAGGCTCTTCGACCGGGACAACGACGCCGTACGGGAGGAACTCCTCAAGTCCACCCTCGCCCAGCTCGACGCCCACCTCGCCGAGCCGCTGGCCGACTGCGTGGCCACGGACGCGGACGGCCGGCCCTGCATCGAGGCGAAGACCCCGCTCGATCTGGAGCGGGACCTGCGGCTGCCCGGCGGCAACATCTTCCACCGCGAACTGTCCTGGCCGTACGCCGGGGAGGGCACCGGCCGCTGGGGCGTGGAGACCCGGCACGCGAACGTCCTCCTGTGCGGGGCGGGCGCGGTGCGCGGCGGCGGGGTGAGCGGGGTACCGGGCCACAACGCGGCCATGGCCGTGCTGGAGGAGCTCGGCGGCTGAAGCGTCCGCCCGTACCCTCAGGCCCGGCTGCCGCCGTCGACCTGGAGCACCACTCCGGTGACGTACGAGGCCCGGTCGCTCAGGAGCCAGGCCGCGGCCTCGGCGATCTCGGCCGGGTCGGCGCCCCGGCCCAGCGGGGTCTGCGCGACGAGCTGCTCGACGATGCCCGGGGAGTTCGTCTCCCACTCGTCGATCATCTCCGTCATCGTGGTGCCGGGGGCGACGGCGTTGACCCGGATGCCCTCCGGGCCGTACGTGGCGGCGGCCGACGCGGTCAGGCTGTTGACCGCCCGCTTGGCGGCGCCGTACGCGGGCAGCCAGGGGTTGGCCATCAGGCTGCCGATACTGGAGTTGTTGACGATCGCGCCGCTCCCGGCGGTGGCCCGGATCGCGGCGATCTCGGCGTTCATCGCCAGCCAGGGGCCCTTGAGGTTGACGGAGACGACGTGGTCGAACTCGGCCTCGGACAACTGGTCCATGGGGCCGGGCTGCTGGATGGTCGCCCCGTTGTTGAAGGCGACGTCGAGCCTGCCGTACAGCTCGACGGCCCGGTCCACGGCGGCGCGGACGCTCGCCGGGTCGGCCAGGTCGCACCGGACGTGCTCGGCGGTGCCGCCGGCGGCACGGATCTCCTCGGTCACCGCCTTGAGCTGGGCCTCCGTGCGGGCCGCGAGGACGACACGGGCGCCTTCGCGAGCGAACAGCCGGGCGGCCGCCGCGCCGATACCGCGTCCGGCGCCGGTGACGAAGGCGACCTTGTCGGCGAGCAGAGCAGGAGTGGTCGTGGTGTTGGTCATGCCGACGAGCCTGCTGCCGATGCCCGGGCTCATCCAGGCACAGGCAGTACCTGGCTGGGCATGCGGGCCCCCCGCACACTGGGGCTGTGGACCGACGAGAACTGGCCGACTTCCTGCGCAGCCGGCGCGAGCGCATCACCCCCGCGGACGTCGGGCTGTCCGCCGGACCGCGCCGTCGCACCCCGGGCCTGCGCCGCGAGGAGGTGGCGCAACTGGCGTACATCTCCACCGAGTACTACACCCGGCTGGAGCAGGCGCGCGGACCCCGTCCGTCCCTCGAGGTCCTGGCCCAGGTCGCCCGCGCCCTGCGTCTGTCGGACGCCGAACGCGACCACCTCCACCATCTCGCCGGCACGCCACCCGGCCCGCCGCCCGGCCCCTCCCGCGAGGTGCGCCAGAGCATCGTCGACCTGCTGCACCGGCTGCCGCAGGCCGCCGCGATCGTCATCTCGGCCGCCCACGAGGTCATCGCCTGGAACGACCTGGCCGCGGCCCTCATGGAGGACTTCTCCGCCCTCTCCCGCCGCGACCGAAACCTCGTCCGGCGCGCCTTCCTCGGCCGGCACCCGCACGGCCGGCGTCTGTACGGGGTGTCGGACGGGGAGGAGTTCGCGATCTCCTCGGTCCAGCACCTGCGCGCCGCCTCCGCCCGCTATCCCGGCGATGCCGAACTGACCGGCCTGGTGGCCGAACTCCTCGACGGCAGCGCGGAGTTCGCCCGGCTGTGGGCCGCCCATGACGTCACGGCCAGTCCCACCCTGTGCAAGACCTTCGACCACCCGGTGGTCGGCCCGGTCGTGGTCAACTGCGACGTCCTCGACATCGCCGACCGCGACCAGCGGGTCGTGATCTACACGGCCGCTCCGGGCTCCCCCTCCGAGGAGGCGCTGCGGCTGCTGTCGGTCGTCGGCACCCAGCGCCTGGACGTCCCCGGCTGAGCCGTCAGTCCGCGGACGCCGTCCAGCCGACGGCCTCGATCCGCGCCGCGTCCGCGGGACGTGACGCGTCGAAGAGGACGCGGTCGCGCGTCTTGACGCACAGCGCGTCGACGTACGCGCCCCGGCCGACGTACAGCCGGTCCGTGGAGTACCGCCAGCGCAGGGCGAGTCGGCGATCCGTCGGCAGGTCGGCGGTGAGCCGGTGCCAGACCCGTCCCGACCAGCCGGTGACCGTACCGGTGGCGTGATCCTGCCCGCCGTCGTGTTCCGTGGTGAACGGCACCGGCTGCCACGTGGCCCCGCCGTCCGTCGTGGCCTCCAGGGCCAGGGCGTCCGCGGGCTCGACGTCCCACCACAGCGCACACCGCAGCCGCGCGTCACCCGACGACGTGTCCAGCGCGGGCAGCGTGAGGGTGGCGTTCGTGGCGCTCGCCATCCCCGAGAACCATGCCGTACGGCCCCGGGCCGGACGGACCGCCACCGCGCGGGCCATGTTGTTCCCGGCGGCCACCCGGGGCGCCGAGCCGGAGCGCCACGTGCGCACCGGATGCACCGAGTTGCCGAGCACGACGAGGAAGGAGTCGGTCGTCGGGTCGAGCACCAGCGAGGTGCCGGTGAAGCCGGTGTGGCCCGCGGTGCGCGGTGTGGCCATCGCCCCCATGTACCAGTGCTGGTAGAGCTCGAACCCGAGCCCGTGCTCGTCGCCGGGGAAGGCGGTGTTGAAGTCGGTGAACATCAGCTCCACGGACTCCGGGCGCAGGATGCGGGCCCTGCCGTACGTCCCGCCGTTGAGCAGAGCCCGCCCCAGTACGGCCAGGTCCCACGCGTTCGAGAACACGCCCGCGTGACCGGCGGCCCCGCCCAGGGCGAAGGCGTTCTCGTCGTGCACCTCGCCCCACACCAGGCCTCTTTCGAGGCCGGACCAGGGCTTGCGGGCGTCCTCCGTGGCCGCGATCCTCGGTTTCCAGGAGGCGGGCGGGTTGTAGCGGGTGCTGCGCAGACCGAGCGGGCCGGTGATCTCCTCGCGCAGCAGGACGTCCAGCGTGCGGCCGGTGATCCGTTCCAGGACCAGCTGGAGCGAGATGAGGTTGAGGTCGGAGTAGAGGTAGGTCGTCCCGGGTGGGTTGAGGGGCGCCTGGTTCCAGACGAGCTGGAGCTTCTCCTCGTACGTCGGAGCGTTGTACAGCGGGATCCATGACCTGAACCCCGAGGTGTGCGTGAGGAGTTGACGGACCGTGATGTCCTGCTTGCCCGCCGCGCCGAACTCCGGGAGATACGCGGCGACCTTGCCCTCCAGTTCCAGCGTGCCCCGCTCGATCTGCTGGACGGCGAGGAGCGAGGTGAACAGCTTCGACACCGAGGCGAGGTCGAAGACGGTGTCCTCGGCCATGGGGATCCGCTGCTCGGCCGGGAACTCGACGCCGGTGTCCGTCTTCTCGTCGTACGACCGGTAGCGCACCGCCATGCCGATCGGCCGGTGCAGGGCCACGGTGCCACCGCGCCCGGCGAGCAGGACGGCACCCGCGTACCAGGGGTGTTCGGGGGAGGGGCCGAGGAACGTCTCGGCGTCGGTGACGAGTCGGCGCAGGTGGGCGGGGAGGAGCCCGGCCCGTTCGGGGGAGCCGTGGCGGAGGGTCGGACGGCGTGCGGGGGCGGCCGCCTGGGCGGGGCCCGCGGGGAAGGGGGCGACGGCGAGGGCGCCGCCCAGCGCGAGTGTTCTCCGGGCCAGCTGACGGCGGGTCACTCCGAGGGTCACCTCATCGGTCATCGTGGAACTCTATCCGGCGACCCGGAACCGGCGACCTAAATCTGACGGAGCATCAGAAAACCTCTTCCGTCGTCCGGAGGTCTGCGGCATCCTGCGGCCATGCAGACGGAGCTGAGCAAGAAACTGGGAGTCGAGCACGCCGTCTTCGGCTTCACGCCGTTCCCCGCCGTCGCCGCGGCCATCAGCCGGGCCGGTGGCTTCGGAGTGCTCGGTGCGGTCCGCTACACGGCCCCCGACGAACTCAAACGCGACCTCGACTGGATCGAGGCCCACGTCGACGGCAAGCCGTACGGCCTGGACGTCGTCATGCCCGCCAGGAAGGTCGAAGGGGTGACCGAGGCGGAGGTCGAGGCGATGATCCCCGAGGGGCACCGGCAGTTCGTGAGGGACACCCTCGCCAAGTACGGCGTGCCCGAACTCGCCGAGGGCGAGGCGTCGGGGTGGCGCATCACGGGCTGGATGGAGCAGGTCGCCCGCAACCAGCTGGACGTCGCCTTCGACTATCCGATCCGGCTGCTCGCCAACGCCCTGGGTTCCCCGCCCGCCGACGTGGTGGCCCGCGCACACGAGCGGAACGTCCTCGTGGCGGCGCTCGCGGGCAGCGCCCGGCACGCCGTGAAGCACAAGGAAGGGGGGATCGACATCGTGGTCGCCCAGGGTTACGAGGCCGGCGGCCACACCGGGGACATCGCCTCCATGGTCCTCACCCCCGAGGTCGTCGACGCCGTGGACCCGCTGCCCGTGCTGGCGGCGGGGGGCATCGGCAGCGGTCAGCAGGTGGCGGCCGCACTGGCACTCGGCGCCCAAGGTGTGTGGCTGGGCTCCATATGGCTGACCACCACAGAGGCCGAACTGCCCTCGCCCAAGCTGATCGAGAAGCTGTTCGCGGCCGGTTCCGGCGACACCGTCCGCTCCCGCGCGCTGACCGGGAAGCCCGCGCGCCAGCTCCGTACGGAATGGACCGACGCCTGGGACTCCGCCGACGGGCCGGGCACCCTGCCCATGCCCCTCCAGGGCCTGCTGGTCGCCGATGCCGTCTCGCGGATCCAGAAGTACGAGGTGGAGCCCCTGCTGGGCACGCCCGTCGGCCAGATCGTCGGCCGGATGACCAGCGAACGCAGCGTCCAGGCCGTCTTCGACGACCTCACCCGCGGCTTCGAGGAAGCCGTCGATCGCATCAACCGCATCGCCGGAAGGAGCGGCCAGTGACGAGCACACCTCCCGCGGGCTTCTGGGCCCAGGCCGCGCAGGATCCCGCCCGCACGGTCCTCGTCGCCCCCGACGGCTCGTCCTGGACCGCGGGCCGCCTCCTGGCGGCCGCCAACCAGCTCGTGCACGGCCTGCGGGCCGCCGGCCTCGAACGCGGGGACGCCTTCGCCGTCGTCCTGCCCAACGGCGTGGAGTTCTTCACCGCGCACCTCGCCGCCAGCCAGGCCGGTCTCTACCTGGTCCCGATCAACCACCACTTCGTCGCCCCCGAGATCGCCTGGATCGTCGCCGACTCCGGCGCCAAGGTGCTCCTCGCCCACGAGCGCTTCGCCGACGCGGCCCGGCAGGCGGCCGACGAGGCGGGCCTTGCCGCGACCCACCGGTACGCCGTCGGCGAGATCGAGGGCTTCCGTCCGTACGCCGAACTCCTCGACGGGCAACCCGAGTCCACGCCCGCGGACCGTGAACTCGGCTGGGTCATGAACTACACCTCGGGGACGACGGGCCGCCCGCGCGGCATCCGTCGGCCCCTGCCCGGGAAGCGGCCGGAGGAGGCGTACCTCGGCGGCTTCCTCGGCATCTTCGGGATCCGGCCCTTCGACGACAACGTCCACCTCGTCTGCTCGCCGCTGTACCACACCGCCGTCCTGCAGTTCGCGGCCGCTTCCCTGCACATCGGCCACCCGCTGGTCCTGATGGACAAGTGGACGCCGGAGGAGATGCTGCGGCTGATCGACGCCCACGGCTGCACCCACACCCACATGGTCCCGACCCAGTTCCACCGTCTGCTGGCGCTGCCCGAGGAGGTCCGGGCACGCTACGACGTCTCGTCCATGCGGCACGCCATCCACGGCGCCGCCCCCTGCCCCGACCATGTGAAGCGGGCGATGCTCGACTGGTGGGGGCCCTGCGTGGAGGAGTACTACGCGGCCAGCGAGGGCGGCGGAGCCTTCGCGACCGCCGAGGACTGGCTGAAGAAGCCGGGGACGGTCGGAAAGGCCTGGCCCATCAGCGAGCTCGCGATCTTCGACGACGACGGCAACCGGCTGCCGCCCGGCGAACTCGGCACCGTGTACCTGAAGATGAACACGGGCGGCTTCGCGTACCACAAGGACGAGGCCAAGACGAGGAAGAACCGCATCGGCGACTTCTTCACCGTCGGCGACCTCGGCCTCCTCGACGAGGACGGGTACCTCTTCCTGCGCGACCGCAAGATCGACATGATCATCTCCGGCGGGGTCAACATCTACCCCGCCGAGATCGAGTCCGTCCTGCTCCAGCACCCGGCCGTCGCCGACGCCGCCGCCTTCGGCATCCCGCACGACGACTGGGGTGAGGAGGTCAAGGCCGTGGTGGAACCGGCCCCGGGTCACACCCCCGGGCCGGACCTGGCCACCGACATCCTCGCCCACTGCGCCGCGCAACTCGCCGGCTACAAGCGCCCCAAGAGCGTCGACTTCATCACCGAGATGCCCCGCGACCCCAACGGCAAGCTGTACAAGCGGCGCCTGCGGGACCCGTACTGGGAGGGGCGCTCGCGACCGGTGTGAGCCTCAGGAACGGACCCGGACGATTCTCAGCGCGGGCGACGACAGGATGTCCTTCTCGCAGAACCGGGACGTCACCCACTTCTTCGCCGAGAACAGCCGGGTCTGGTCGCTGAAGTGCGGCGAGTTCGGGTTCGAGGACTGGGAGTACGTCAGCAGGGTCCGGGCCACCGGGCAGCGGCCGCCGTCCCAGCCGACCGCCTGGATGTAACTGGACCCGGTGGTCACCTCGGTGTATCCGCCGCCCGCCGGGTCCCACACCGGCTCGACCTTGTTCCACACCCCCAGCGACTCGGTGCCGCCCGGAACGGCGATGCGCTTGCCGTTCCGTACCACGAACTGGTACTCCCCGAGCCGGGAGTTCAGCGCGATGCCCGCCGCCCTGAGCTCGGTGACCGTGTCCGCGAGGGCCCTCGCGAAGGCGGGTGAGCCGGTGTCGAGGGTGTTCGGGGTGTTCACCGGGTCGGCCGCCGAGAACGGCACCTTCCACAGCTGGGACACGGGCAGCCTCCGCCACAACCGGTCGAAGAGCAGCGCGCCCCGGCTGCCGGTGTTGGCGGAGCGGTCCCAGGCAGCGAGCACCCCGCAGGCCTCGGTGACGTCAACGGCCTTGCCGTCGCTGCCCGTCGCCGTGCCGCCGGGCAGGGCCGCACACGCCCGCGCCGCGTCCGCCGCCACGAGGGCGCCCGCGGGCACGCGGTTGGCGAACTGCTGCTTCTGAAGATCCCGCACGGTCAGCCCACCCCGCGCGGCCATCGCGGACACGTCCTGCAGAGCGCCCCGCGTGCGCAGGGAGCGCTGCGTCCCCAGCGTGCCGAAGACCCGCTCGTAACCCGTCAGCGGACGCTCGGCGTTGGCCAGCCAGGCGCTGTCGTTGGAGTTCTCCGCGTACGGCGCGTCCTTGAGGACCGGCATCTTCGCGGGTCCGAAGATCCCCGGCTGTACGGCGTCCGGGTCGCTGCCGAGGGCGCAGTCGCCGCGCGAGCCGTCCAGGACCGCCACCCCCGAGGCGGGGTAGGTGGCCTTGCCCAAGGGGGTGGAGCAGCGCTGCGCCAGCTCGTCGGTGATCCGGGGGAGCACCTGGGACTGCGTGAACAGCGTGTGCCCCCGCGAGTCGGCGGCGATCGTGTTGACCCAGGGCAGCCCCTGCGTGCGCCTCAACGCCCCCAGCACGTCGCTCGTAGCGCGGGCCCTGCTGAACCCCAGGGCCGTGTCGGAGGCGCGCAGGTTGGTGGCGTTCGGGTCGTTGAGGGCGTACGCCGTCGTCGTCGTCCAGGGCAGCGGCAGCGCGGCCCCGAGCGAGGTGACGACGGGGCCGTACCGCGTCCACCACTGGGTCCTGGTCACCGGTGCGCCGCCCTGGACGGCGACGGTCACCTCGCGCCTGGTCATCCGTTCCGGCCGGCCGTCCACGAGATACGTGGTCGGGTCGGCCGGGTCCAGGGTGAGCTGGTGCAGGTTGAAGGGGACGCCGGTGGCCACGGTGTGGCTCCAGGCCACCTGAGCGTTGTGGCCGATGGACATCGTCGCCGAGCCGAGCAGCGAGCCGCCCGCGATGTTCAGTTCGCCGGGGATGGTCTGCTGCGACTGCCAGAAGCGGCGGCCGCCCTGCCAGGGGTAGTGCGGGTTGCCGAGCAGGAGCCCGCGGCCGTTCGCCGTCGTGGCCCCGCTGAAGGCCACGGCGTTGGAGCCCATGTCGGCGGAGTCGGCCGCGAAGAGCTCATGAGCTGCGCGTGCGGTGTCCTGCGCGTCCGGTGCGCCGGCCGCCGGGGTGGTGGACGAGGGTGGCTGCGCGGCGGTGATGCCGTCCACGGCCCGGCCCTGACCGCCGAGCACGGCCAGCGCGAAGCTGCGCGCGGCCACGTCCTGGACCGACACCGGACGCACCCAGTCGGCGCCCCTGCACGCCGGGTCGGTGATCCGGTTCTTCTTCAGCCAGGTGTTGTAGCCCGCGGCGAAGCCCCGGATCAGGTCCTTCACCTCGCGGCTCGGACCACGCGGCGCCGGCTCGGCCATCAGCCTCTCCACCGTCCCCGCCTCCCGCACTCCGCGGAAGTACAGGTCGCCGGCGAGGTTCTTCGTGGCCGAGGAGAGCGCGGAGTCGGAGGCCGCGTCGGCCCCGAAGTACCGAGAACGCTCGCCGCGCACGGTCACGAACCCGTCGGCGAGCGTGCACACCTGGTCGGCGGCCTGCGCCCATCCGGTGCCGAAGCCGAGGTCCGCGTAGTTCTTCGCGAGGATGTGCGGGACGCCGTACTCGGTGTAGCGGATGGTGGCGGACAGACCGCCGTGCGACGGATGTTCCTGTCTGTGCTGGTCCTGCGCGGCTGCGGCCGGCAGGGTGCCGACGGCGGCGAACAGGGCGACGGCCGTGACGACGGCGCGTCTGGGACGGGTGCGCATCGTGCCTCCCAACGTCATTGAGGGAAGGAGCGGTTGAGCGTACCAACCGGTAGGTTGTCCCGTATGACGCCTGGACACGGCAGTACGGTTGACGGGGTGCTGAGGCGCAGCGCCCGGCGCACCCCAGCGCGCGTCGCGGTGGAGTACGGCGAGCGCTCATGGACGTACGAGGAACTCGACGACGCCGTCTCCCGCGCGGCGCGCCTGCTCCTCGACCAGGGCCTCGACCGCGGCGACCGGGTCGGTGCCTACGGCCACAACTCGGACGCGTATCTGATCGCCTTCCTCGCCTGCGCCCGCGCGGGACTGGTGCATGTGCCGGTCAACCAGAACCTCACCGGCGACGAACTGGCGTACCTCGTCGGCCAGTCGGGCAGCAGCCTCGTCCTCGCCGATCCCGGCCTCGCGGGACGGCTGCCGGACGGTGTGCGCACGCTGCCCCTGCGGGATTCCGCCGACTCGCTGCTGACCCGCCTCGCCGCGACGCCGCGGTACGACGGCCCCGAAGCGCGCGGCGAGGACCTCGTCCAGCTCCTGTACACCTCGGGGACGACGGCCCTGCCGAAGGGCGCGATGATGCCCCACCGCGCCCTGGTCCACGAGTACCTGAGCGCGATCACCGCCTGCGACCTGAGCGCGGGCGACCGCCCCGTGCACTCGCTGCCGCTGTACCACTCGGCCCAGATGCACGTCTTCCTGCTGCCCTACCTCGCGGTCGGCGCGACGAACATCATCCTCGACGCGCCCGACGGCGACCGCCTCTTCGACCTGATCGAACAGGGCCGCGCGGACAGCCTGTTCGCCCCGCCCACGGTGTGGATCGCGCTGACCAACCGCCCCGACTTCGCCACCCGTGACCTCGGCGGGCTGCGCAAGGCGTACTACGGCGCCTCGATCATGCCGGTGCCCGTCCTGGAACGGCTCCGCGAGCGCCTGCCGAAGCTGGCCTTCTACAACTGCTTCGGCCAGAGCGAGATCGGCCCGCTGGCCACGGTCCTCGCTCCCGACGAGCACAAGGGGCGGATGGACTCCTGCGGCCGTACCGTCCTGTTCGTCGACGCCCGGGTCGTGGACGAGGACGGCAAGGACGTGCCGGACGGCACGCCCGGCGAGATCGTCTACAGGTCGCCGCAGTTGTGCGAGGGCTACTGGGACAAACCCGAGGAGACCGAGGCGGCCTTCCGGGACGGCTGGTTCCACTCCGGTGACCTCGCGGTGCGGGACGCGCACGGCTACTTCACGATCGTCGACCGGGTCAAGGACGTCATCAACTCCGGTGGGGTGCTGGTCGCCTCACGCCAGGTCGAGGACGCGCTCTACACGCACGAGGCCGTGGCCGAGGTCGCCGTGATCGGCCTGCCCGACGAACGGTGGGTCGAGGCCGTCACCGCGGTCGTGGTCCCGCGCGGCGAGGTCACCGAGGCCGAACTGATCGACCACGCGCGCGAGGAGCTCGCCCACTTCAAGGCGCCCAAGCGGGTGCTGTTCGTGGACGAGCTGCCGCGGAACGCCAGCGGGAAGATCCTCAAGCGGGAGCTGCGGGACCGGTTCTCGTCGTGAGGGCCAGGGCCTGTTGCAGGCCTCAGCGGGGGCGCAGGTCGACGATCCGGCGGATCTTCCCGACCGACCGCTCCAGGGACTCCGGTTCGACGATCTCGACGCCGACCGACACCCCGATGCCGTCCTTGACGGCCGCCGCGATGGACTGCGCGGCGGCCTCGCGGGCCTCGGGCGTGGCGCCCGGCCGGGCCTCCGCGCGCACGGTCAGGGCGTCCAGGCGGCCCTCGCGGGTGAGCCGGAGCTGGAAGTGGGGCGCCACGCCCGGAGTACGCAGGACGATCTCCTCGACCTGGGTGGGGAAGAGGTTCACCCCACGCAGGATCACCATGTCGTCGCTGCGGCCGGTGACCTTCTCCATCCGCCGGAACACCCGGGCCGTGCCCGGCAGCAGCCGGGTCAGATCCCGGGTCCGGTACCGGATCACGGGCATGGCCTCCTTGGTCAGCGAGGTGAACACCAGCTCACCCCTTTCTCCGTCCGGCAGGACCTCCCCGGTGATCGGGTCGACGATCTCGGGGAAGAAGTGGTCCTCCCACACATGGAGCCCGTCCTTCGTCTCCACGCACTCCTGCGCGACACCCGGGCCGATCACCTCCGACAGCCCGTAGATGTCGACGGCGTCGATCGCGAACCGCTCCTCGATCTCCCGGCGCATCTCCTCCGTCCAGGGCTCGGCACCGAAGACGCCCACGCGCAGGGAGGTACTGCGCGGATCGACGCCCTGTCGCTCGAACTCGTCCAGCAGCGTGAGCATGTACGACGGGGTCACCATGATGATCGCGGGTTCCAGGTCCTGGATGAGCTGGACCTGGCGTGCCGTCATGCCGCCGGACGCGGGGACGACCGTACAGCCGAGCCGTTCGGCGCCGTAGTGCGCGCCGAGCCCGCCGGTGAACAGCCCATAGCCGTACGCCACATGCACCACGTCCCCCGGCCTGCCGCCGGCCGCCCGGATGGAACGTGCCACCATGTCGGCCCACAGGTCCAGATCGTTGTCGGTGTAGCCGACGACCGTGGGGCGCCCGGTGGTACCGCTGGAGGCATGGATGCGGCGCACATGGTCCCGGGGCACGGCGAACATCCCGTACGGATAGTTCGCGCGCAGGTCGGCCTTGGTGGTGAACGGGAACTTGGCCAGATCGCTCAGGGACCGGCAGTCGTCCGGCCGGACATCCGCCTTGTCGAAGGACTCCCGGTAGAACGGCACATGCTCGTACGCGTGCCGCAACGAGGCCCGCATCCGCTCCAGCTGCAACGCCCGCAACGCCCCGGCGTCCAGCCTTTCCCCGGAGTCCAGCAGCTCCGCCGCATCCGCCATCGGAACGTCCCTTCCGCCAACCACATCATTACGGGCGACCGATCATTCGGTCGAGGTGCTGGGGATCAGTAATCCAGGCGAGGGGGGTCGAGGCAAGAGGTCGGCGCGATTCAGGGGCGGAACCCACCGACCAGCCGCTGCTCTTCGCGTCGGCGCTCTGCCCTGGGCAGAGCCGGGACTCGGCCGACCGTCCCTCCGGATACGGTCACCGGCATGGACTTCGTCAAGGCGAACGGCATCACCCTCGCGTACCGGTCCTGGGGCCCCGAGGACGCGCCGCCCGTGCTGTTGTTGCACTGCCGGGGTGCGGACGGGGCCGACTGGACCCGGATCGCCGAGCGGCTTGCCGTGGGAGCACGACCGCGCCGCGTGTACGCGCCCGATCTGCGGGGGCACGGGCGCAGCGACTGGCCGGGAGCGTACGGGTACGAGGCGATGCGCGACGACATGCTCGGCTTCCTGGCCGCCCTGGGTGTCGAGCGCGCCGACGTCGTGGGTCATTCGCTGGGTGGGGCCGTCGCCTACCTCCTCGCGCAGCACGCGCCCGGTGTCGTACGACGGCTGGTCCTGGAGGACGTCCCCGCGCCGATGCCCCTCGACCCGCCGCGACCACCTGCCCCCGCCCCGGACACCGACCCGCCCTTCGACTGGGCCATGCTGCGGGCCACCGACGCGCAGCGCAACGCCCCGGACCCCGTGTGGTGGGACCACATGGAGCGGATCACCATGCCCACGCTGCTCATCGGGGGCGGTGCCACCAGTGCGATCCCGCAGGAGCAGGTCGCCCTGTTGGCCTCAATGATCCCCGCCGCCCGGCTGGTGACCGTCGGCGGCGGTCATCTCGTGCACGAGACCAGGCCGGAGGAGTTCCTGGCAGTCGTCGTGCCCTTCCTGGACGCGCCGCCGGACGTCACTTCGCGAACGCCGTCATGAAGCGGTCGCGGAACTTGTCCATGCCCCACTCGGGCGCGTTGTCGGCGGGCTTGAGGCCGTCGGTCCAGTTCCAGTCGGCGACCCGGTCGAGCACCTTCGGGTCCTTGGCGACGATCGTGACCGGCACGTCCCTGCTGGTGGAGCCCTTGGTGACGGTCGGGACGGGCTGGTGGTCGCCGAGGAAGACCAGAACCGTCTTCTCGTCGCCGTAGCGCTGCATCCACTGGGTCAGGCTGTCCACGGAGTACTGGATGGCCTTGCGGTACTCGGTGCGCACCCGCTCCTGGCTCTTCCAGACCTCCGTCGGGTTCGTGCCCTCCTTCTTGATCTGCTCGAAGACCGAACCGTCACCGAGGTCGTTCCAGTCGATCGTGTGCGCGATCGGCGACCAGGGGTTGTGACTGGAGGCCAGGATGATCTCCGCCATGATCGGGTCACGGTTCTTCTTGCCGTGCTCCAGCTTCTGGAAGGCCTCCAGGCTGAACTGGTCCGGCACGGGCGTCCAGCTGAAGTAGGGGCCCTTGTAGCCGAGGTGTGTGGAGTCGTAGATGTGGTCGAGACCGAAGTACTTGCCCTCGGGCCAGGACTTGCGCACGCCCGGCACGATGCCGACCGTGCGCCAGTCGCCGGTCTTCTGGAAGTAGCTGGTGAGGGTCGCGCGGTCGCTGGAGGTGAGGTTCAGGTACCGCTGCTGGTTCTTGACCCACAGCCCGGACAGGAACGTCGAGTGGGCCATCCAGCTGCCGGCGCCCGTCACGGGGGACCTCAGCCAGCCACTGCGCGACGCGAATCCGGCCGCCTTGAGCGTCGCGTCGCCCTTCTTCAGCGTCGCGTCCATCTCCGGTGCCATCGCCGGGTCGTCGATCGCCACGCGGCCGTAGCTCTCGATGAAGGTGAACAGGACGTCCTTGCCGCGCAGCCCGGTCAGGAGCTGGTCGGGAGGGGTGGCGGCGAAGGCGTCGACGGCGGACTGCTTCTCGAAGACCTTGGCGTCACCCAGTCCGTTGCGCACATGCTGCACCCGGTTGGCGAGGAACTCGGTGTTGCCCTTGGTGGCGAACGAGACCCCGCCGAACTGCACGCCCACCGTGAAACAGGTGACCCACACCGTGCCGAGGACGAGGGTGGTGCCGACGGCCTGGGGGCGGTGCCGGGACATCACGTTCGTCAGCCGGACCATCGCCCACGTGCACAGCGCGAGCAGGGCGAGGAAAAGGACGATCACCCCGATCACCGCGAGGATCTCGCCGGTGCGGCCGAACGTCTCCCTGAGCCAGTCCGTGGCGTTGCCCAGCATGATCCAGTCGAACACCAGGTCGAACGGTCGGGCCAGGGTCTGGTAGAAGCCCATGTCGAGGAACTTCACGACGGTGAACAGTCCCAGGAACACCCCGAAGGCGACCGCCGCGATCCGCCGTGCCTTCGGCGGCAGCACCAGAAGGACCGCCGCGATGACGATCGCCTCGACGGGGAGACGGAGGAACGACCGGAGGTTCATGTGGTCGAGACGGTTGGGGAAGAGCAGCACGAGCAGCAACAGAAGTCCGGCCAGCACGCTCGTCCCCACGGACACACCACGGGCCGTACGGGGGTAGCGGCGGCGCCAGCCGAACCAGCCAGGGCGAGGGGAGCCGGGTACGTCCGTGGACAGGGGTGCGTCCGGGGGGAGGTGCTCAGCCTCGTCCTGGGCCGACGGAGTCCCCTCCACGGCCTCCTCCGTCACCGTGTCCGGCAGTTGACGAGAGCGAGTGAAGAGCGACACCCGGTGGTCCTTCCGTGCTGTCTTGCTATGGCGTGCGGTCCTGCCGCGACGGCATGACGAACAGGGCCCGCTCACCGAGCCTGCCATCACCAGTACGTTCGCACGTCACGTTCGGTTCAATCGCACGGGGGCCGGAACGGGACCGTCACCCGTCGGCCGGTGCCGCCGCCACGGCAGCCACCTTCTGCGCCCACCGGTAGTCCGCCTTGCCGCTCGGCGACCGGCGGATGGACTCCGCGATCACCAGCTGGCGCGGCACCTTGTAGCCCGCGAGCCTTGCCCGGCAGTGCGTCTGGAGGTCGTCCAGGGACATCCGTACCGCCCCCGCGCGCAACTGGACGACGGCCGCCACATGGTGTCCCCACCTTGCGTCCGGCACTCCGGCCACGAGCGCGTCGTAGACGTCCGGATGCGCCTTGAGCGCCTGCTCGACCTCCTCCGGGTACACCTTCTCGCCGCCCGTGTTGATGCACTGCGAGCCCCGTCCGAGGACGGTGACGACCCCCTCTTCGTCGACGGTGGCCATGTCGCCGAGCAGCACCCACCGCTCACCGTCCTTCTCGAAGAAGGTCTCGGCGGTCTTGCGGGGGTCGTTGTAGTAGCCGAGCGGCACATGACCGCACTGCGCGACCCGGCCCACCTCGCCCACCGCGACGGGTTCATGGGTCGCGGGATCGACCACCTGGGTACGGGAGTTGACCCGGACCCGGAAGCCGCGCTCGGGGCCGGAGTCCTCCGTGGCCGTGCCGTTGAAGCCGGATTCGGAGGAGCCGAAGTTGTTGAGCAGCATGGCGTTCGGGACGAGTGCCCGGAACTGCCGGCTCACCGTGTCCGACATGATCGCGCCCGACGAGGACACGCTGAACACCGACGACATGTCGGTGCCCATCATCGGGCCCGCCAGCGCGTCGATGAGCGGCCGCAGCATCGCGTCGCCCACCAGCGACATGGCGTTGACCTTCTCCCGCTCGACGGTCCGCAGCACCTCCTCGGGCACGAACTTGCGGTGCAGGACGACCCGTTGGCCGAAGTTGAAGCCGATGAGGGAGGTCAGGGTCGAGGTGCCGTGCATCAGCGGGGGCGTGGGGAAGAAGGTGATCCCCGCCCCGCCCGCGGCGACCCGCTCGGCCAGTTCCTCGGGTCGCTTCACCGGCTCCCCGGTCGGAGCGCCCCCGCCCAACCCGGAGAAGAACAGGTCCTCCTGACGCCACATCACTCCCTTGGGCATCCCTGTGGTGCCGCCGGTGTAGATGATGAACTGGTCGTCGGCCGAACGCGCGGGGAACCTCCGCGCGGGCGACCCGGAGGCCTCGGCGTCCGCGAAGTCCACCGCCGACAGCCCGCTCGGCTCCGCCTCCGCCGCCCCGACCCGCACCAGCTGCCGCAGCCGTTCCGTGTGCGGCAGCGCCGCCGCCACCCGGTTCGTGAACTCGCCGTCGAAGACCAGCGCCACCAGATCCGCGTCCCGGTAGATGTAGACCAACTCCTCCTCGACGTAGCGGTAGTTGACGTTGACCGGCACGATCCGGGCCTTCAGGCAGCCCAGCAGCGTCTGCACGTACTCCACCCCGTTGTAGAGATGCAGTCCGACGTGCTCACCGGCGCGTACTCCGCTGTCGAGCAGATGGTGACCGATGCGGTTGGCGGCGGCGTCCAGTTCCGCGTACGTCAGACGGCGCTCCGCACCCGTACCCGGAATGTCGAGGTACGCGAGTGCCTCACGGTCCGGCACCACGTCGACGACCGACTCGAACAGGTCGGCAAGGTTGTACTCCACCGTTCCTCCTGAACTGGTCCCGGCCCGGCGCTGTGACGGCTCGCCGGTCATCAGAGCAAAGGGCGGCGTGACTGTGAAGGGTTCACGCGAAGAAATCTGACTGTCTGTCAGAAAACCCTTGAAGTGCATCGGCGCCTCCTGCAACCTGTTCTCGTTCCGGCAGAGGGGAGACGGTCGATGGGTGGCACGGAACACCTCGACATCCAGCGCGAGGGCGCCACACTGGTGCTCACGCTCAACAGGCCGGAGGCGAAGAACGCGCTCTCGTTGCCGATGCTGGTCGGCCTCTACGACGGCTGGGTGGAGGCGGACGCGGACGACTCGATCCGCTCGGTGGTCTTCACCGGCGCGGGCGACTCGTTCTGCGCCGGCATGGACCTCAAGGCCCTCGCCGGCAAGGGCACCGGCGGCGAGCGGTACCGGGACCGGCTGACCGCCGACCCCGACCTGCACTGGAAGGCGATGCTGCGCCATTACCGCCCCCGCAAACCGGTGATCGCGGCCGTCGAGGGGTACTGCGTGGCGGGCGGCACCGAGATGCTCCAGGGCACCGACATCCGGGTCGCCGGCGAATCCGCGACCTTCGGCCTCTTCGAGGTGAAGCGCGGCCTGTTCCCGATCGGCGGCTCCACGGTCCGGCTGCAACGCCAGATCCCGCGCACCCACGCGCTGGAGATGCTGCTCACCGGACGCCCGTACACCGCACGCGAGGCCGCCGACATCGGCCTCGTCGGGCATGTCGTCCCGGACGGCACCGCCCTCGACAAGGCCCTGGAGATCGCCGAACTGGTCAACGGCTGCGGTCCGTTGGCGGTCGAGGCGGTCAAGGCCTCGGTGTACGAGACGGCGGAGATGACGGAGACCGACGGGCTCGCCGCCGAACTGAAGCGCGGCTGGCCGATCTTCGACACGGCCGACGCGAAGGAGGGGGCCCGGGCTTTCGCGGAGAAACGGTCACCCGACTACAAGCGCATGTAGCGCCGCGCCGGTTGGAAGCTGCGGGCCGTCTGTGGCTGGTCGCGCCCACGCGGCGGAGCCGCAGATGTCACCGCCCCGCGCCCCTGAGGGCGCACCCACCGCACCGACCTCCTAAGGAGGCACGCCCCTATGCCCGACGTGCTCAAGGCCCCCCTGGTCGTCGAATTCCCCTTCACCCGCTCCCTCGGCCCCGTCCAGAGCGCCTTCCTGACCGGTCTTCGTGAACGCGTGATCCTCGGGGTCAAGACCCGCGACGGGCGCACCCTGGTTCCGCCCGTCGAGTACGACCCCGTCACCGCCGAGGAGATCCGCGACCTCGTCGCTGTCGGCGTCACCGGCACCGTGACCACCTGGGCCTGGAACCACGCACCGCGCCGCGGCCAGCCGCTGGACAGGCCGTTCGCCTGGGTCCTGGTGAAGCTCGACGGTGCCGACACCGCACTCCTGCACGCGCTCGACGCCCCCGGCCCCGACGCCGTCCGCACCGGCATGCGCGTCCGCGTCCGGTGGGCCGAGGAACGCACCGGCGCCATCACCGACATCGCCTGCTTCGAGCCGTACGACGGGGACGACTCCGAAGTCGCCGTCCACGCGGGCGAGTTCGAGGACCCGGTCCACGGCATCGTCGCCCAGGCCCGCCTCGACTACACCTACTCGCCGGGCCGCGCCCAGACCGCCTACATCAACGCCCTCGCCGAACGCCGGGCCGTCGGCGAGCGCTGCCCGTCCTGCCGCAAGGTCTACGTGCCACCGAGGGGTGCCTGTCCCACCTGCGGTGTCGCCACGGCGGAACAGGTGGAAGTGGGCCCGAGCGGCACGGTCACGACCTTCTGCATCGTCAACATCAAGGCGAAGAACCTCGACATCGAAGTGCCGTACGTCTACGCCCACATCGCCCTGGACGGCGCCGACCTCGCGCTGCACGGCCGGATCGGCGGCATCCCGTACGACCAGGTGCGCATGGGCCTCAGGGTCGAACCGGTGTGGACCGAGGGCGGCCGTTACCCGGACCACTACCGGCCCACCGGTGAACCCGACGCGGAGTACGACACCTACAAGGAGCTGCTGTGACCCGTGACATCGCGGTCGTCGCCTTCGCCCAGTCCGACACCCTGCGCTCCACCGAGGAAGTGTCCGAGGTGGAGATGCTCATGCCGGTCCTGCACGACGTCCTCGCCCAGACCGGCCTGAAGACCGCCGACATCGGCTTCACCTGCTCCGGTTCCTGCGACTACCTCGCCGGGCGCGCCTTCTCCTTCACCCTCGCCCTCGACGGCGTGGGCGCCTGGCCGCCCATATCCGAGTCGCACGTCGAGACGGACGGGGCGTGGGCGCTGTACGAGGCGTGGACCAAGCTGCTGTCCGGGGACGCCGACACCGCGCTGGTGTACTCCTACGGCAAGTCCTCGCCCGGCTCCCTCCGGGACGTGCTCACCCGGCAGCTCGACCCGTACTACGTCGCCCCGCTGTGGCCCGACTCCGTCGCGCTGGCCGCCCTCCAGGCCCAGGCGCTCATCGACGCGGGTGACACGGACGAGCGCGAGCTGGCGGCGATCGGCGCCCGCAGCCGCAGCACCGACAACCCGCGCGCGCAGCTCAAGGGCCCCGTACCGCAGGGGGATTACCTCGTACGACCGCTCCGCACCGGGGACTGCCCGCCCATCGGTGACGGGGCCGCCGCGGTGGTCCTCGCGGCGGGGGAGCGGGCCAGGGCACTGTGCGAACGCCCCGCGTGGATCCGCGGGATCGACCACCGCATCGAGGCGCACTCGCTCGGTGTCCGCGATCTCACCGACTCACCCTCCACCCGCCTGGCCGCCGAGCGGGCCGGCGTCTTCGAACGGCCCGTGGACACCGCCGAGTTGCACGCACCGTTCAGCTCGCAGGAGGTCGTCCTGCGCAAGGCACTCCGGCTCGACGACAGCACGCGGGTCAACCCCTCAGGGGGCGCACTCGCCGCCAACCCGATGATGGCCGCCGGACTCGCACGTATCGGTGAGGCCGCCGCCCGGATCCACCGGGGGGAGTCCGACCGGGCCCTCGCCCACGCCACCTCCGGGCCCTGTCTCCAGCAGAACCTGGTCGCCGTACTCGAAGGGGATCCCCGATGAGCAAGGAGCCCGTAGCCGTCGTAGGCATCGGCCAGACCAAGCACGTCGCGGCCCGCCGGGACGTGTCGATCGCCGGGCTCGTCCGCGAGGCGGCCGTGCGGGCGCTCGACGACGCCGAGTTGACCTGGGCCGACGTCGACGCCGTGGTGATCGGCAAGGCGCCCGACTTCTTCGAGGGCGTCATGATGCCGGAGCTGTACCTGGCGGACGCCCTCGGCGCGGTGGGCAAGCCGATGCTGCGGGTGCACACGGCGGGCAGCGTCGGCGGCTCCACGGCGCTCGTCGCCGCGAACCTGGTGGCGGCCCGGGTGCACTCCACCGTCCTCACCCTCGCCTTCGAGAAGCAGTCCGAGTCCAACGCCATGTGGGGCCTGTCCCTGCCGATCCCCTTCCAGCAGCCCCTGCTGGCCGGGGCCGGCGGCTTCTTCGCTCCGCACGTGCGCGCGTACATGCGGCGCACCGGCGCGCCCGACACGGTCGGCTCCCTGGTGGCGTACAAGGACCGCCGCAACGCGCTCAAGAACCCGTACGCGCATCTGCACGAGCACGACATCACCCTGGAGAAGGTCCAGGCCTCGCCCATGCTCTGGGACCCCATCCGCTACTCGGAGACCTGCCCGTCCTCCGACGGCGCCTGCGCGATGGTGCTCACCGACCGGGCGGGCGCGGCCCGAGCACCGAGGCCCCCGGCCTGGATGCTGGGCGGCGCCATGCGCAGTGAGCCCACGCTGTTCGCGGGCAAGGACGCCGTGTCGCCGCAGGCCGGCAAGGACTGCGCGGCCGACGTGTACCGGCAGGCGGGGATCGCCGACCCGCGCCGGGACATCGACGCCGTCGAGATGTACGTGCCGTTCTCCTGGTACGAGCCCATGTGGCTGGAGAACCTCGGCTTCGCCGACGAGGGCGAGGGCTGGAAGCTCACCGAGGCCGGGGTCACCGAGCTGGACGGGGACCTCCCCGTCAACATGTCGGGCGGGGTGCTGTCCACCAATCCGATCGGCGCCTCCGGCATGATCCGCTTCGCCGAGGCCGCCCTCCAGGCCCGGGGACAGGCCGGGGAACACCAGGTGGAGGGCGCCCGCAGGGTGCTGGGGCACGCCTATGGCGGCGGATCCCAGTTCTTCTCCATGTGGCTCGTGGGGTCTGAGCCCCCTGATGCGTGAAACGCCTCCGGAAAGGTCCCCCTCACGTGGCCTGTCCGCGGTCGGGGTCGATCGCTAGGCTGGCCGCGGACGACGCAATCGGGAGGAGCACGGACGTGGCCGAGACCACCATCCAGCAGCAGCCGCTCATGGGCTGGGAGAAGCCGGAGCTGGACCTGAGCAACGCCGACTGGCACTCCAGCAGCCGCGGCCTGGGGGATGTCCAGATCGCCTTCGTTGAGGGGTTCATCGCGATGCGCAACAGCGGCCGCCCGGAGAGCCCTTCCTTGATCTTCACCCCCGCGGAGTGGGGCGCGTTCGTGTCCGGGGCGCGGGAAGGAGAGTTCGACCTCACCTGAGGGTGAGCACGAGGGGGCGTGAACCCGACGGGCCGAGCCGGCGGTGTTCCTTCCGTTTTTCCGGACACGCGACCTTGAGCACCTTCCCGGGGCCGACGCCTGAGCGAGGCTGACCCCAGGAAGGGGAGGGTCGTTTCCGGAAGTGAGGAACACATGAGCACCCTGCCGGTGATCGCCGCGGTGGACGGTTCGGACGACAGCCTGCGCGCCCTGGACTGGGCGCTCGACGCGGCCCGTCGGCGTGAGGCACCGCTGCGCGTGGTGCACGTACGGCAGTACGCCGTCTGGGCCCAGCCCGACGTCCTCGTCGCCGGTGCCCCCGACGCGGACGACGATCCGGTCCTCGACCGGGTACGGACGTATCTGGAGGACCGGTCCGACCGGCCGCGGACGGAGTACCTCGGTGTCGAGGGCGCGCCCGGTGCCGTGCTGCCCGAACTGGGCTCCACTGCCCAGCTCCTGGTGCTCGGCTCCCGGGGCCGGGGCGGTTTCGCCAGTCTGCTGCTCGGCTCCAACGGCATGGCCGCCGCCCGTGACGCCGAGTGCCCCGTGGTCGTGGTGCCCCGCCCCGGGCGCGAGGTCGACGGCGAGGCGCCTGCCGGACCCGGCCCGCGCGTGGTCGTCGGCCTGCACGTCGACAGCCCCGACGACGCCACCCTCGACTTCGCCTTCACCGAGGCCGGCCTGCGCGGCGCCCGCCTCCAGGTGGTCGCCGCCTACCAGTGGCCCCTGCAGAGCTGGGCGGTACCGGCCGAGCTGGGCCCCACGATGATCGACCAGGACGCGGTCGCGAACGAGACCCGCGCCCTCGCCGAGGGCTTCCTGGCCCCGCACGGCGCCCGTCACCCCGGGGTGGTGGCCGAGCCGTACGTGCCTGCGGGCGACGCGGCCGGGCATCTGGTCGCGGCTTCCAAGGGCGCCGACCTGGTCGTCGTCGGCCGGCACCGGCGCCGCCTGCTGGCGCCGGCCCGCATCCTGGGGTCCGTCACCCAGGCGGTCCTGCTGCACGCGGCGAGCCCGGTGGCGGTGGTCCCGCCCGGCCCGGTGGAGCCCCAGGACCTCCCGGAGGACTGAGGCCCCGCCAGGCCCCGGCCGGTTGATCAGCCTGCTGTGCGACGGACGTGCGCTAACGGATGCGCCGACACCTACCATTAGCCCCATGCAGGACACGACCCACACGGACAGCCGTCTCGCCCTCGACCTGGCCCTCACCATCCGGCACGACGGACACGGGGGCGTCGCCGACGACCTGAGCGACCTCGCCGGTCTCACCGCCTGGGTCCGGGAGCACGCCGAGACACTGCCGGACGCCTCGGAGCTCAGTGTCGACGAGACGACCCTGGCCGCGGTGCGTGACCTGCGGGCCGCCGTCCGCGCCCTGTTCGCCCGCGCCGTGCGCCCCGGCGCGCCCAGCCCCGCCGACGCGACACGCCTCGTGCCGGTGCCCGAGGCCGTCGCCCGCCTCAACGCGGCCGCCGCCCGCACCCCGACCGTCCCCGTGCTGCACTGGACCGACGACACCGAACCCGTCGTGCACCGGCAGCCGTCGCCGCGGGGGACCGACCTCACGGCCGTGCTCGCGCAGGCCGCGATCGCGTTCGTCTCCGGAGCCGACCGGCGACGGCTGCGGGCCTGCCCCGCCCCGCGCTGCGTGCGGTACTTCCTGAAGGATCATCCGCGGCAGGAGTGGTGCAAGCCCTCCTGCGGAAACCGCGCCCGGGTCGCACGGCATCATGAGCGTCACAAGCAGGGCGGGAGACCGTGACGTCGAAGCGTGTGACGTCGTACGAACAGGTCCTCCAGCCAGGCACGGAGTAGGCCGAGACAGGCCCGCCCGGCACCCCCGAGGCGTACGCTGAGGTGCCTGTAGGTCACGGTGTGCGCTCGCTCCCCGCGCGGGTGTGCCGCCGTGACGGGGGGTGCGCCATGATGCAGCGCGGTGTTCGGAGCAGAAGGACTCTCCTGGAGCGGGAGAGTGAACTCGCCACCGTCGACGAGGCGTTGGGTGAGCTCACCGGGTTGCGTCCGGACGGTGCCGAACCGCACGGGCGCCCCCGCGGAGCGTTGCTCGCCGTCGCCGGACGCCCCGGCATCGGCAAGACCACCCTGCTCGCCGAGGTCCGCCGCCGCGCCGCCGCGCGGGGCTGCACCGTCCTGGCCGCCCGCGGCGGCGACCAGGAGCAGCGCGTCGCCTTCCATGTCGCCCGGCAACTCCTCCAGCCCCAGTTCGCCGGCGCGGGCGAAGCCGATCTCCGTGCCCAGCTGGGCAGTTGGTACGACATCGTCGGCCCCGCACTCGGCCTGTGCGCCCCGACCGACGGAGCGCCGCCCGATCCGCAGGGCCTGCGCGACGGACTCGACTGGGTCCTCACCCATCTCGCCGTCCTGCGCGCCCCGATGGTGCTGGTGCTCGACGACGCCCACTGGGCCGACCCCGAGTCCCTGGGCTGGCTGTCCGCGTTCGCACCCCGGGCCGAGGAACTCCCGATGCTGGTCGTCGTCGCCTACCGGCCCGACGAACTCCCCGAGCACGCCGAGTCGTTCAGGGCACTGCCCGGCCGGGCCGGCGGACGTCCGCTCGACCTGGAACCGCTCAGTGCCGTCGCCGTCGCCCGGCTGGTACGGGAGACGCTCGGCGCGCACGCCGACGACGCGTTCTGCCGGGAGTGCTGGGCCGTCACCGCGGGCAACCCCTTCGAGACGGTCGAACTGACCGCCAAGGTGCACGACCGCGGGGTCGCCCCCACCGAGGACGCCGCCCACCTGCTCCGCGACCTCGCCGCCGCCGTCAAGGGCAGCGGCCTGGTCGCCCGCCTCGAACGCCTCGGCGCCTCGACCGTCCGCTTCGCCTGGGCCTGCGCGGTCCTCGGCACCGAGATCCATCCCCACCTCGCCGCGGCCGTCGCAGGACTGGGCCACGAGGAGGCCGCCGACGCGGCCGACGACCTGCGCGGCGCCCGCATCCTCACCGGTGTCGAATCCCTGGAGTTCGTCCACCCGCTCATCGCCACCGCCGTCTACCGGGCCATCCCGCCAGGCTTCCGCGTCGCGCTGCACGGTCAGGCCGCCTGGTGCGTCGTCGACGACGGACGGGGACCCGCCGCCGCTGCCCGCCACCTCCTGGAGACCCACCCCGACGGCGACCCCTGGGTCGTGCAGCAACTGCGCGCCGCCGCGGCCGAGACCCTGCGCTCCGGCGCCCCCGACGCGGCCCGCAGCTATCTCGCCCGCGCCCTGCGCGAACCCCCGCCCTTCGAGGACCGCGCCGCCGTTCTGTACGAACTGGGCAGCGCCTCCCTGCTCACCGAACCGGCCACCACGGTCAACCACCTGCGCGCCGCCCTCGAAGAGCCCATCGCCGACTCCGCTCTGCGGCACCGCATCGTCTACCGGCTCTCCCAGGTCCTCGCCCACAGCGACCGCCTCGCCGAGGCCTCCGACACCCTCGCCCGCGAGATCGAGGTCACCGGCGACGCCCGCGTCAAGCTGCGCATGGTCGCCGAACAGTTCATGTGGGACGCCTTCCGCGCCGACGAACCCGACCACCCCTCCCGCTCCCGCCGCATGGCTCGGCTCGCCGACCGGCTCACCGGCCGCGATCTGACCGAGCGGTACATCATCGGCCTGCGCGCCTGGGACGCCGTCCTGCGCGGCGAACCCGCCCACATCGCCCTCCGCCATGCCGAGCGTGCCCTCGCCGGCGGCCTCGGCTGGGCCGATCCCGACTGCGGCTTCGAGGTGCCCGTCCTCGTCGCCCTCGCCTTCACCTACGCCGACCGGCCCGGCCGCACCGAGGAGCTCTTCGCCGCCGGGATCGCCGACTTCGAGCGCCAGGGCTGGCGCGGCGCCCACCTCTCCTTCGCCTACACCCTCCTCGCCTACGTCCGCTTCCGCCGCGGCCGCCTCGCCGAGGCCGAGGACTTCGTCCGCGCCGGGCTGCGGCTGGCCGAGCGTGTCGGTCCGGGCACCCCGGCCCACTGGTACGCCGTGGGCATCCTGATCGAGGTCCTGCTGGCCCGCGGCCGGGTCGAGGAGGCCGCGCAGATCGCCGAGGACTACTCCTTCGGCGCCCCCTACCCGGCCGTCGTGGTCTTCCCCGACGCTCAGACCGTGCGCGGCGAGCTGCTGCTGGCCCGCGGCCTGACCAAGGACGCGGCCGCCGAACTGGCCGCCGCCGGCCGCCGTCTGGAACCGCGCGGCATGCGCAACCCCGCGTGGTGCCCCTGGCAGCTCCACCTGGCCCGCGCCGAGAGCCACGACGCCCCGGAACGGGCGGTCACCACGGCCCTCGAAGCGGTGGCCCGAGCCCGGCAGTTCGGGGCCCCGTCCGCCGTGGGCCAGGCACTCCGGCTGGCCGCCGAGGTATCGCCCGGCTCGGCCCGGGTGAAGCTCCTGGAGGAGTCGGTCGCCCATCTGGAACGTTCTCCCGCCGCCTACGAGCTCGCCTGCGCGCTGGTGGCGCTGGGCTCGGAACTCCGTCGCGCGGGCCGCGCCCGGGAGGCCGCGGACCACCTCTACCGGGGCCTCGACACCGCCGTCCAGTGCGGCGCCGACGGCCTGGTCGAGACCGCCCGCGACGAACTGATCGCCGCGGGCCTGCGCCCCCGCCGTCTGCACAGCACGGAGACGGACACGCTCACGGCACGCGAACGTACGGCGGCGAACCTGGCGGCGCGGGGACACACGGACGAGGAGATCGCGAAGGAACTCGACGCCGACGAGCAGACGGTGACCCGCCTACTGTCGGCCGTCTGCCGCAAGCTGGGAACGGACAGCACCGGCCTTCGAACGCTGAGTGACCGCCCCTAGGGGGCGGCGGGAAAGCGAGACCAGCAGCCACGCACCTGTACCCGCACGAGCACGTGAGAGCCCATTACGATGGGCGCATGTCGTTCCTCCGCCGCCGCAGCGCAACCCCCGCCGGTCCAGACTTCGACGTACTGGCCATGGACCCGGGCGACTGGCCCGGCAACCTCGGCGCGGGGCTCCTGCCCGCCCCCGACGGCACCTGCCAGGGCGTCTTCCTGCGCTACGACCTCTTCGGCGGCCGCGGCCCCGCGATGATCATCGGCAACCTCCCCGAGGGCTCCCCGGCCCGCGAGGTCCCCGAGGGCCAGGTCCCCTTCGAGGTGGCCCAGCTGCTGATCGCGCTGGAGAACGACGAGGAGGTGACCGTCACCGACACCGAGGACATGCCGGTGATGCAGGGCGACAACCTCCTGATCGTGCGCCGCCTCAAGCTCTCCGAGAGCCGCATCTCCTGCGTCCAGTTCGACCGCAGCGACAACGTCCTGGTGACCATCGCCGCCTGGGACCGCCCGATCACGGACGACCTGTACGCCCTCCTCAAGCCCCTGCCGGCGGAGCTCTTCCAGCAGGGCTGAACCGTCTCACGCGGTCACCTTCGGCCGGGCCGCGACCGCCGAGTGGCGACGGTGTTCAGCCGCGACGGCAACGGCCGGCCACCGCCCACCCGGACCCGGACGGGCGGCTCGTGGCCGACGTCGGCACGTGGTCGTGCCGGGCGAGCGCCGACGACTGCACCGGCACCCTCCCGGACGTCTCCTACCGCCGCACCGAGGGCTTCACATCGACGTCCGCCGCCCGCACGAACGCCACCCGGTGGCCGTACTGGATCTCGTAGTACAGGTCCTTGCCGACCACGACCTTGTGCGAGTCCGTCGTGAAGGTGACCGCGTAGTAGTACTCGCCGGGCACCCGGTCACCGATCACGTACGTCTGGCCCTTGAGCACCTTGTACGGCAGTGGCGACACCGCCTGCGCCGGGACCCCCGTCGGATAGGCGGAGGCCTCGGGGTAGGCGCGGCCGTACACCGGGACGCTGTCGAGACCCTCCTTCGGCGTCACCACGAGACCGGCGGCGTTCACCGCGGTCGGGTCGCTCGCGGGGTTCCTGAACCAGGCCTTCTGGCCCAGGTACCAGATCGCCGTCCAGTCGCCGTCGCGGCCGGCGACCGCGTACTGCTGGCCGGTGGAGACCCGCGACGACAGGTCGTTGACGTCGGTCGTCGGAGCCCTGCCGCCCAGCCCGATGTCCGTGATGAGGGCGGAGCTCTCGTCGGGCGCCGAGTAGAGCCGCACCTCGCTCGAACCGTGGGACGCGCAGGGCTCGCCCTTGGTGACGCAGCCCGTGTACTGCGGCTGGTTCGTGGCGTAGTCGGGCCGGATCGTCACCAGGCCGCCCTGCTTGGGTGCGGTGGCCCGGAACGGGTGGCCCAGCAGCTCGAAGTAGTGCCGCCAGTCCCAGTACGGGCCGGGGTCGGTGTGCATGCCCGCCACGGTCGAGGTCGTGGGACCCGGCACGTTCTCGTGGCCGAGGATGTGCTGCCGGTCCAGCGGGATGCCGTACTTCGCGGAGAGGTACTTCACCAGCCGCGCCGAGGAACGGTACATCGCCTCCGTGTACCAGGCGTCCGGACGGGCCAGGAAGCCCTCGTGCTCCAGACCGATCGACTTGGCGTTGATGTACCAGTTGCCCGCGTGCCAGGCCACGTCCTTGGCCTTCACATGCTGGGCGATGTGACCGTCGGTCGAGCGCAGGGTGTAGTTCCACGACACATAGGTGGGGTCCTGCACCAGGTTGAGGACCCCCTCCCAGGAACCCTCCGTGTCATGGATGACGATGTACTTGATGCTCTGCGACGCCGGACGGTCGCCCAGGTCGTGGTTGCCGTAGTCGTTGTCCCCGAACTCCTCGTACGGCGCCGGGATCCACTCGCAGGACACCGTCTTCGGGCACTCGGTGTTGCCGGCGCCGAGCTTCCTGAGGCCCGTCCGGGCGAGCTGCGTGGTGTCGGGGGCGAGGTTCGGCCGACCGGTCAGGGCGACCTGCTGACCGGCGTCCGTGGTGCGTTCCTCGCCGGTGCGCAGCACGTCGAAGACGTCGTTCGCGTACGCCGCCGCCGTCGCGGTGTCGTCCGCGCCGGAGAAGCGGGCCACCGCGCCGTACCAGTCCGCGGGGTCCTGGCTCAGCGGCTCTCCCAGCTCCTGCTGGGCGGCGGCCAGCAGCGCGGCGCCGCCGGCGACGTTCGCCGCGGGGTCGGTGCGCAGCTCCCGCGTGCTCAGGCCGGTCAGCTCGGCGGCCTTCGGCAGGGTTTCCAGGCGGGCCGGGAGCCCGGCGGGCTCCGGGACCTTCGTGTCGGGCAGCAGGGCAACGCGGGCGCTGTCGCCGCGCGCGTCCTCCGTGCCTTCGCTGTGGTGCGGCGCCGAGGCGAGCGCGGTGCGGGCGTCCGTCAGGTGCATCGGGCCGTAGCCCCCGGTCACGCTCGGGACGCCGGCGTGGGTGTCCCAGCGGGACTGGAGGTACGAGACGCCCAGCAGGACACTCTGCGGCACGTGGTACTCGGCGGCCGCCGTGGCGAAGGCCCGCTGGAGACCGGCCGAGGAGTCCTCGGCCGAGGACGGGACCGCGCCGAGCAGGGGCAGCAGCAGGGCGGTGCCGGCCAGCGTGCCGACCACCCGCCGGGTGGCTCTGTTGGGGTCGGTGGCGGATCCTCGCAATGCAGCCTCCAGGGACGATCGAGTGCGATGAGCCGAGCGGGGCCGGACGTGCGTCAGTGCTACCGGCTTGTCGACGATCCGTCAATCATGCCCAGAGGCAGGAGATTTCCCATGTCAATGGGGGGCCGCGGGAGTTTCGTGGCGCAGGCCCGCGGGCCTGCGGGGCGTCAGTGGCGTACACCATTGACCGGCACCCGCGAAGGTGCCGCGGACATACGAAGGTCCGCGGCACGCCGCTCCACAGGGCGCACCGCGGACCTCCGTCCCCTCAGCGAGTGCCGACCGCCGCGCGTACGGCCCGACGGGCCAGCTGGCAGTCGTCGTGCAGCCGCCTCAGCAGCAGCCGCTGTTCCTCGCCGGACGGCGCAGCACCCGGGTGGGCAGCGCCCGGTGCCGCCGGGGTCGAGTCGTGCATCGAACGCTGCACGGCCGTCTCATAGGTACGGATCTCGCGGGTCAGTACGAGCATCAGGTTCACCAGGAAGGCGTCCCGCGAGGCCGGGCCCGCCGACTGGGCGATCTGGCTGATCTGACGGCGCGCCACCGGGGCGTCACCGAGGACCGACCACAGCGTCGCCAGGTCGTAGCCCGGCAGATACCAGCCCGCGTGCTCCCAGTCCACCAGCACTGGACCGGCCGGTGAGAGCAGGATGTTCGAGAGCAGTGCGTCGCCGTGGCAGAACTGGCCCATGCCCTGCCGGCTCGCGGAGTGCGCGATGCCGTGCAGCAGCTTCTGGAGGTCGCCCATGTCCCGGTCGGTCAGCAGCCCCAGCTCGTGGTAGCGGGAGATGCGGGCCGCGTAGTCGAGCGGGGCGTCGAAGGTGCCCGCCGGGGGACGCCAGGCGTTGAGCCGGCAGACCGCGCCGAGCGCCGCCCTGATGTCCGCGCGAGGCGGAGCCTCCGCCGGATGCCGGTGCAGCGCCGCCACCCGTCCGGGCATCCGCTCGATGACCAGGGTGCAGTTGTCGGGGTCCGCCGCGATCAGCCGCGGCACACGCACCGGAGGCCGGTGCCGGACGAACGAACGGTAGGCGGCTATTTCGTGCCGGATCCGCTCGGCCCAGACGGGGGAGTGGTCGAGTAAACACTTGGCGACGGCCGTGCTGCGTCCCGTCGTACCGACCAGGAGCACGGAGCGTCCGCTGCGGCGCAGCACCTGCACCGGGGCGAACTCCGGGCAGATCCGGTGCACCGACGCGATCGCCGTGCGCAGCTGGGCGCCCTGGGGGCCGGACAAGTCGAGTCTCCCGCTGAGCGGTTGGGTGCCGAGCCCCGGAACGCGCCGTGCCCTGCCCGTACCCGGTACGGGGGCCGTCGGCCGCGCGGGGTCGAGGTAGGGGCCACCGCCCGGGCGGAGATGCGGCGACCGGGGCGGGGCGGACACGGAGGACGATGCTGCGTACATGGGCGAGACAGATCCCTTCGTGTGCCTGCTGTGCCTGGAGAAGCAGCGCGCCGCCCGGCCCGGACCACCGGGTGCACCCTGGGGAATGTCCCTGTGCGGTCCGGGTCGGGGTGGCGCGTTCCTACCTCAACGCATATGCCCCGTGGCACACCATCTGGCGGACCCTGGCGAACCCTGGCGAATAGTCCCGGAGCAACTGACCCGGGGCTACTGTCAACTCAGCCGAGAACCTGGGGGCTTGACGTGAGCGGACAACCCAACACCCGACTTTCGGACCTGTTCGGCCTGGCCGGCTGGTCCAAGGGTGAACTCGCGAGGCTGGTCAACCGGCAGGCGGCGGCCATGGGCCATCCCCAGCTGTCGACCGACACCTCCCGGGTGCGGCGCTGGATCGACATGGGAGAGATCCCGCGCGATCCCGTGCCGCGGGTGCTGGCAGCTCTGTTCACCGAGCGTCTCGGCCGTGTCGTGACCATCGAGGACCTCGGTCTGGCCCGGCACGGGCGTACGGGAAAACGGCAGGGCGACGGGAGCGCGGAACATCCCGACGGCATGCCGTGGGCGCCCGACCGAACCGCTGCGGTCCTCACCGAATTCACGGGAATGGACCTCATGCTCAACCGACGCGGCTTGGTGGGTGCGGGTGCCGCGCTCACCGCGGGATCCGTGCTCAGCAGCGCCATGCACGACTGGCTGCACACCGATCCGGCCCTCACCGCCGATGCCCCCCAGTTCGACGACCCCCTGCACGCCGACCCCGCCGGGTTCGACCGTTACGAGGCCGCCCCCATCGGGTCGCAGGAGATCGAGGAGCTGGAGCGCTCCGTCGAAGTGTTCCGGGCCTGGGACGCGGCCCGCGGCGGCGGCCTCCAGCGCAAGGCGGTCGTGGGCCAGCTCAACGAGGTGGGCGGCATGCTCGCCTACCGGCACCCCGACCATCTCCAGCGGCGCCTGTGGGGTGTCGCCGCCAACCTGGCCGTCCTCGCGGGCTGGATGTCCCACGACGTCGGCCTCGAACCCACCGCCCAGAAGTACTTCGTGATCGCCGCGCATGCCGCGCGGGAGGGCGGTGACCGGCCCCGCGCCGGCGAGGCGCTCTCCCGGGCGGCCCGCCAGATGGTGCACCTGGGCCGGCCCGACGACGCGCTCGACCTGATGAAGCTCGCCCGATCCGGTTCCGGCGACGAGGTGCTGCCCCGCACCAAGGCGATGCTCTACACCATCGAGGCCTGGGCACAGGCCTCGATGGGCAAGGGCCAGGCCATGCGCCGCACCCTCGGACAGGCGGAGGACCTCTTCGTCTCCGACAAGAGCGACGTGCCGTCACCGAGCTGGATGCAGACCTTCAAGGAGGAGGACCTTTACGGCATGCAGGCCCTGGCCTACCGCACGCTGGCCGAGCACGATCCGAGTGCGGCCGCGCACGCCCAGCACTACGCGGAGAAGGCCCTCGCCCTGCGGATCGACGGACGTCAGCGGTCGAAGATCTTCGACTTCCTGTCGATGGCCTCGGCCTGCTTCATCGCTGACGACCCCGAACAGGCCGACCGCTACGCCCGGTTGGCGCTGGTCTCGATGGGCTCCAACTCCTCCCACCGCACCTGGGACCGGCTGCGTCAGATGTACCGGCTCACCGCCGAGTACGCCGGCTACCCGAAGATCAACGAGCTGCGCGAGGAGATCAGGCTGGCACTGCCGAAGCCGAAGGGAAGGGGTGGCAACAGCACACGGGCATGAGGTTGTTATGAAGTCACCTTGGCGATGAGCACGCAGGCGTCGTCCTCGCGCTCGGTCTCACCGAACTCCTCCATGACCATCCGCACACAGTCCTGCGCGGTGCGCGCCCTTTCGAACCGGGGGGCCAGGTCCAGGAGACGGTTCACGGCAGCCGCGCTGTCACGCCCGGGCACCAGTCCGTCGGTGTGCAGCAGGAGCAGGTCGCCCGCTTCGAGGGTCTCCTCGGCCTGCGCGTAGACGGCTCGGGAGGTCGCGCCGAGGAGCACGCCGTCGGGGGAGTGCAGCCGGCGCCCCGTCCCGCCCCGGAACAGCAGCGGGGCGGGGTGCCCGGCCTGCGCCCATACGAGGGTGCGGGTCCGGGGACGGTAGCGGCAGCACACCGCGCTGCCGAGAGCCGGCTGCACGGTGGCGTCGAGCAGCTGGTTGAGCAGGGCCATCAGCCGGCCGGGCTGGGTGCCCGCCATCGCCATGCCGCGCACGGCGCCCAGGAGGGTGGCCATGCCGGAGGCCACGGCGACTCCGTGACCGGTGAGGTCGCCGACACTCAACAGAGTTTCCCCGTCGGCCAGTTCGAGTGCGTCGTACCAGTCGCCGCCGATCATGGTGCTCGACGACGACGGCAGATAATGGGCGGCCAGGTCCAGGGTCTCGGCGCCCTGGTGCGGGAGCCGCAGCGAGCCACGCCACGGCGGCAGCACGGCCTCCTGCAGTTCGACCGCGAGCCGGTGCTCGCTCTCTGCGTGCTGCTGGTGGCGCCGTAACGAGTCACGGGTCTCGCTCACCGCCCGTTCGCTGCGGCGCAGTTCGCTGACGTCGCGCAGCACGGCCCACATCGAGGCGGTGCTGCCGTCGGCGGCGAGCACGGGCTCGCCCATCATGTGGACGGTGCGCACCTCGCCGTCCGGGCGCACGACGCGGAACTCGCCGTCGATGCGCTTGGCGTCGACCAGACAGTCCGTGACCATGACCGTCAGCTTCGGCTTGTCCTCGTCGAGCACCAGAGAGGGGAGCTCGTCGAGGGTGAGCGGGGGAGCGGTGCGGTCGCGGCCCAGGATCTCGTACAGCTCCGCTGACCAACTGGCCTCGTCCGTCAGCAGGTTCCACTCGGCGCTGCCGACCCGGCTGAGCAGCGAGCCGCGCCGGGGAGCGGGCGGCGCGGTTCGCGCGGCCGGCTCCGCCCCGGCTGCCGAGGGCGCGGGCCGCGGGCCGTCCCGCAGTTGGGCCAAGTGCGCGTCCAAGTCGCTGAGTTGGTGCAGCGCGAGGTCGTAGAGCGCGCGCTGCCAGCGCTCCTGGGGGTCCGAGTCGTCGCTGGGTGCGTCCCGTCGTACGGCGTCCACGTCGCCCTTGAGTCGCCGCGTCTGCGTGATGAGCGCGTCTACCGAGCCGCGTTCTGGCGGCTGGGCGGCGGGGCGGTCCGCGGAGAGGTGGGACGGCATGACGCACTCCGATGCGGGGACGGTTCGACCAAGGCGGGACGGAGAGGGACCGTTACGACTGTGGCACAGGCCGCGACGCGCTGTAAGGGATTTGGCAACACACGACACGGTGGTGCTTCTGGCATATGCCACAGTCTTCGCGGAGCGGTCGTACCGGGCTTGCCGTCTACCCTGTTCGATGTCTCAAGTCGTAGGTGGCGTACGTGACTTGGCGGGTCCTCGGGGTCGTCGGCCCGGTGTTCATTTATGTGTTCGAGGGTCCTGTGTTCTAAGGAGTGTGGCACGGGCCGGCCGGATGGAACGAGTGTGATGCGGGTCACATAATTCACCCCTCGTTCGGACGTAATGCAAAGGGGGTCCGCGTGCTCCTAAGAACATGGACACAACCTTCGAGCAGCCCGCCCGCGCCCGCCTGATCACCGCGGAGAACCAGGAACTGCCCGTCCCCGCCACCCTGCGCTACCGCTCCACCGACCCGCTGGCGGTGTGCGTCGACTTCCCGCCCGAGGTCTCTCTGGACGGGCAGGGGGTGACCTGGACCTTCGCCCGTGCCCTGCTGGAAGAGGGGTTGCGCGGGCCGGCCGGCGGCGGTGACGTGCACATCTGGCCGTGCGGCCGGGACATCACGGTCGTGGAGTTCCACTCGCCGTACGGCCTCGCCCTCCTCCAGTTCCCCACATCCACCCTGCGCGGCTTCCTGCTGCGGACCTACAGGGTGGTCGGCCCCGGACGGGAAGACCTCGACGAGGCCGTCGAGCGGGGGCTCAGCGCGCTGTTCGGGAGCGTATGAGCGGTGCGGGGCGGCTCGGTGGCCGCTCTCCCGCTCAGTACCGCAGTACCCCGGCGATCCCGTCGACGCCGCCCAGCGTGCCGTCCGGCACGAAGCGGACGTCGGCGCCGGTCTCCAGGCACTGTTCGACGATCTCGTCCACGATGTCCTCGCGGGCGTCGAGGTCACCGCTCTCGGCCGGGACCAGATGGTCGCCGCCCCCGTCGCGGACGGTCACCCGGTAGTTCTCCTCGACAGCCAGCAGTCGTACCCGGCCTTCCCGGGCGCTCTGCCAGATCTCGTCGACGCCGGCCGCGAACGCCCGCCGCCCGCGCGCCGATTCGAGCTCGCGGGTCACCGCGTCGGCGCTCTTGCGGGCCTCCGCGGCGACCAGCGGGCCGACCGCCTGCCACACCGCGTCCGGGGTGCCGTGCGCGAGACCGCCGTGCGGGACGTGCACCGCGTCCCTGGTGACGCTGCCGACATCGTCCAGCGCGGACAGCGCCGCGGTCTCGCCGGTGATGTACAGCGGCCGCGGTTCCTCACGCAGAAGCTTGGCCACCGCGGTGTCCGTGTCCCGCAGGAAGTGCCGGGTGTCCTCGTCCCGGAACGTGCTCGGCATGTCGCCGATCCGTTCCAGTCGCTCGGCGTCGAAGTTCTGGCGGGTCCTGGTCAGCGGGAAGCCGCCGCCGCGGTGCTCGGCGACCCGGTCGACGCCGCCGTTCCACAGGGTGGCGCGGTCGGCGGAGACCGACAGCACCCAGAACGGCCGCTCGGAGGCCTGCGCGGAGACGAGGTTGCGGGTCAGGAAGGTGTCCGACAGCACCACGCGCTCGGGAACGGGGCGGGCCAGGGACCACACCTGGTGCTCGCCCGGCGCGGCGAAGATCACCAGTCCGTCCTCGGAGTGCGCCAGATCGATCTCGGTGAGGGCCTGGTCGAGCTGTCGGGCCACGTCGATGCGTCGATCCCGGGGGACCGCCGGGTCGGTCTCCAGCTGCTTCTTGGCCTCGGCCACCACATTGCGCAGCCGGACCGGGTCCTGGGCGTTCTCGGGTTCGCGGCGGTGGGTCGGCGTCAGCACGGACACCGCCGGATAGGCGCGCGGGCGGCGCAGTTCGGAGAGGGTCGCAGGGCTCAGTGCGTGCTCCATAACAGCACCATAGGGCCGATCGGCCGATCAGGCATTTGGGGCAACTTGATCGGGCATTCAGGGTATTTCATGGTGGAATTTATGATCTTGCGGCGCTCGGACCGCGCGAGTCGGCGGTGACCGCACTGGTCGGACGGCTCACCGCGGCGGGGCTCGACATCAAGGGTCCCAGCCGGAGATCGGCCGCTTCAACGCGGACCTGCGCGAGGCGTTGGGCGAGGACAGCTTCACCGGTGCGGCGACGGCCATGCGCCGGCTCGCGTACTGGGAGCCCTAGGGGGACCAGGGGGTGCCTCACTCGTCGCGTTCGGCCCCGCACGAGCTGCCGTTCGGCGGCAGGCTGCCGTACAGCAGGAAGTCGTCGACCTTGCGGTGCACGCACTTGGAGGAGCCGTAGCCGGTGTGGCCCTCGCCCTTGTTGTCGAGGACGACGGCCGAGTCGCCGAGGCGCTTGGCGGTCTCCACGGTCCAGCGATACGGCGTCGCCGGGTCGCCCCGGGTGCCGACGAGCAGGATCTTCGCGGTGGGGACGTCGCGCACCTTCTCGCGGATGAAGTCGGTGCCCTTCGGACGGCCGAAGCACATGAGGTACTCGGTGAGCCTGTAGCGGCCGAAGACGGGGGACGCCTGTTCGTAGGCGGCCCGCAGCCGGGGCAGGTCCGCGGTGATCCGGTCGGCGCCGGGGCGGTCGGGATCGTCCGCGCAGTTGACCGCCATCAGCGCCGCCGGAAGATTGTCGAGCGGCACGTCCTCCGCGTCCACGAGGGGGGCGTGCGTCGGGTCGTCGGAGAGCGGGCGCGCACGGGTGAGGACGCCGGAGCCGCCGCTCGCGAAGCTGAGGACCCCCGTGGTGTCGCCGTCCTCCACGAGCTCGGCGAGCGCCCGCTCCAGAGAGGGCCACAGATCCTCGCTGTAGAGGGCCTGGCTGATGGCGCCCACGAGGTCCTGTCCGGTGAAGTCGGGGCCGAAATCCGTCGGCACCGGGTCCTCGTCCAGCGACGCCACGAGCCGCAGGACCTGCTCACGGGCACCGCGTGCGTCGGTGCCGAACGGACAGGCGACGTCCTTCACACACCAGCCGACGAAGTCCTCCAGTGCCGTCTGCTGCCCGGCCGCGCCCGCCACGCCCTGCTCGGACAGCGGCTCGGTGAGGGTGTCCACACCGTCCAGCACCAGCCGTCCCACCTTCTTCGGGAACTGGGTCGCGTACACCGCCCCGAGCCGGCTCCCGTAGGAGAAGCCGAGGTAGTTGAGCTTCTTGTCGCCGAGGGCCTGGCGCATGATGTCCAGGTCGCGGGAGACGTTCACCGTGCCGATGTGCCGGAGCACGGGCCCGGAGTGCTTGGCGCACTCGGCGGCAGCATCCCGCAGCCTCCCGAGCACGGCCCGCGTATTCTGCGCGACGGCCGTCTCGTCGTCGGTGGCCGCCAGCGCCTCGTCGGTGCCGGCGCCGCAGCTGACCGGCGAGGACCGGCCCACTCCGCGCGGGTCGAAGGACACCACGTCGTACTCGTCCGTCAGACCCATGAAATCGTCGCCTGCGCCCGCGAGCGCGGGCACGCCCGGGCCGCCCGGGCCGCCGAAGTTGATCAGCACCGAACCGCGCTTGTGCTTGGCCGTGGACCGGTAGCGGGCGAGTGCCAGGTCGAGGCTGCCCTCGTGGGGCTTCGCGTAGTCGAGGGGAACAGTGACCTTTCCGCACTGCAGATCCTTCGGTGCCTCCATGCCCACGCACTTCGACCACTTGATCTTCTGGCCGTAGAAACGCGACAGGTCAGGTCCGGAGCCGTCCGCGGCCACGGCCGGCAGCCCGGCGCCGAGCAGGGCCAGCCCGACAGCTCCGGACACAGCGCATCGTCGCCTCGTCACCTTGGCGAGCATCCATGCCTCCAAGGACGCCCATCGGCGCCCTCCGATCACGATAAGCGTCCCTCCCACAGCACGCCTCCGGACGAGCGGGGACGCCCGCTCACCCCCGCCGGTCCGCCGTCACCGCCGTGAGCAGCACCATCCCGGAGTCTCCGTGGTCCGGGAGGGTCGGATCGGTGTCGACGCGGGTGACGGACAGCTCCCGGGTGAGGGGGGCGAACACCTCCGTGACGGTCGCCGGGCTCACGGGACAGCCCGGCCAGCGCGAGGTCGGCCCGATGCGGTAGGTCGGCATGTTCTCCATGAACGCGGCCACCAGGTACCCGCCCGGCACCACACAGCGGGCGAAGGCCCGGCAGAGGTCGGCGAACTCGGCCCGGTCCTCGGTGGCCCCCTCGGCGACGAAGTGCATGGACGCCAGCTCGTAGTCGCCCGGCTCCAGTTCCCGGACGTCCGCGTGGATGACCTGCACCTGCGCCAGCGACGCGGCGAGGGTCCTCGGGAGGTCGGGGTTGAGGCGCCGGCACAGGGCGTCGAACGGCAGCCAGCTCGCGTCCGGCCCGCAGACGATCTGCCGGTGCAGATAGGCAACGTTGCCCGCGCCTGCCTCGACGGCATCCACCCGACGGCTCGCGGCGGACGCCAGGATCAGCGGATAGAGGTTGGGCCCGGCACCGAACTCCACGGAGCGGGCGATCCCGCCCGGGGGCAGACGCCGGTAGAACGCGGAGTGGTGGGCGATCACCTCGGCGTCCGCGTGATGCAACTCCCGGTAGTTCTCGGCGAGATAGTCGGCGACCGGCCAACGGTCCCAGTCCACGTCGTCGTTGTGCGTCGTCGTCACCGTATCCACCTCCTCACTTCCTCGGCCGCAGCCGGAAGCGTTCCGCCGGCGCGGTCAGCGTGGCGTTGAGCCGGTCGATGTCCTCGTCGATGTCGAGCGCCGTGATCTGCGCCCGGAAACCGACCCGGTCGCGGGTCACGAGCGGGTGGGCGGCGAGCGTCACGTAGATGCCCTCCTGCGACAGGAACGCGGCGACCGCGGAAGGGGTCGGAGGCGGCGAAGTACTCCTCCAGGACGTTCATGACGTGGTAGTACGTGTCGCCCAGGCCCAGGGCTAGGGGTGGGCGGACCGGTGCAGCCGGATGCCGACGAGCACGGCGCAGACGCCGGCGAGTCCGATGACAACCGACACCGGTGTGCGCGCGGGGCGGGGACGGCCATCGGCCGACGTGCGGACTGGACGGGCAAGCGCCTCCCCCCACTGGCCGTTGGAGGAGACCGGGCCCTCGACCAGGTCCGGGATCCTCTTCGATCGTAGGCACCGGGGACAGGTGCTGCATCCCGGGAAGTCGGGCGTCAGCGCCGGTGGAACCGATGGTGCAACTGCCGTACACGCTCCGTGAACTCGGGCACCGGGCCCGCCACGACCACACCGGGCACGACCTCGTTGACCGGCAGGGTCCGCACCGGTCGCGCCGGCACGCCCAACTGGCCCAGCCACTGGGCCGGCTGCTCGGACGAGGCGACGTACACGATGCGTCCGAGGCCCACCCAGGCGTGCGCGGCGGCGCACATCCGACAGTGCTCGCCGGAGGCCACGCGGTTGTGGTCCTCGGCGAGGATCTCGCCCTCGGCGCCCACCAGGACCGAGCCGAACGGCTCGTCCCCGGCCTCCAGCGCCTCGGCCGCCGGCTCGACCCAGCGGCGCAGATAGGGCAGTTCGGTGTCCTTCACGGCCGTGCGATGGGCCTAGGAGCATCCCCGCCTCGGCGGAAACGCGTTTCGCCTGCTGAGGCCGACCACCGCGAGGGCCGTCACGACCAGCGGCAGTGCCGTCCAGGGCAGGGCGCCCGCGCCCAGGTCCGCCAGCACCACGCCGCCGGTCAGCGAACCCGTCGCGATCCCGGCGTTGTACACCGTGGTCTGCAACGACGTTGCCGCGTCCGCCCGCTCCGGGCCCGAGGCGTCGACCAGCGCCGTCTGGATCAGCGTCGGCGCGCCCCCGAAGGCCACGCCCCACAGGGCGACCGCGACCAGCATTAGGCCCGGCACCCCGGCGGCCAGCCCCAGCACGGGCATCACCGCCGCGCACAACCCCAGCGCGCCGAGCAGCGCCGACCGCGGATGCCGGTCCACCAGCATCCCGGTGAGCCAGATCCCCACCACCGTGGCCGCTCCGAACACCAGCAGGAGCACTCCGGTACGGCCGAAGCCGGCATGCGCCGCGAACGGCGCGACATACGTGTACATCGTCTGGTGCCCCACCAGCAGGAACAGCGTGACGCACAGGACGGCGGGGACGCCCGGCAGCGCGGCGACCCGGACGAGCGGCACGCGCGCGTGCGGCGCCTCGCCCGGCAGACCGGGAACCCGCCACCGCACCCAGCCCACCAGCAGCACGGCGAGACCGGCCAGCAGCCCGAACGCCGTGCGCCAGCCCACCGCCCCGGCCAGCGCCGTACCGGCGGGGACGCCCAGGGACAGGGCGAGGGTGATCCCGGCGAGCACGATCGCGATCGCCCGGCCGCGCCGCCCGGCCGGCACCATCCGGGCCGCGTACCCGGCGAGCATCGCCCAGAGGATTCCGCCCATGCAGCCGGCCACCAGCCGTGCGGCGAACGTCAAGGGGTACGAGGAGGACAGCGCCACCACCGCGTTGCTCACCGCGAACCCGAGCAGAGCGCCGATGAGCACCGGCCGGCGCGGCAGCCCGCGCAGCAGCGCCGTGAGCGGGACGGCGGAGGCGAAGGACGCGGCCGCGTACCCGGTGACGAGGAAGCCGATCCGGGTCTCGGAGACGCCCAGGGACGCGGCCATGCGGGGCAGCAGGCCCGCGGGCAGCAGTTCCGTCAGCACAGCGGTGAAGGCGGCCGTAGACAGGGCGAGGAGCCCGGACCACGGCAGCGGGGCGGAGGCGGGCAGGGCCGTGCCCTTGGCCGGGGAGAGGGTGAACATGCGACCATGCTCGGACCCTCACATCAGTGTGAAGGCAAGGGCGAGCCGGGAGCGCGTGATGAGAATCGGTGAACTGTCCCGTCGTACCGGAGTCCCCACCAGGCTGCTGCGCTACTACGAGGAGCAGGACCTGCTCCACCCCGAGCGGGCCGACAACGGCTACCGCGCCTACGGCGAGGCGGCCGTCCGGGACGTCCAGCAGATCCGCGGTCTGCTGGACTCCGGCCTGACCACGGAGATGATCCGCACGATCCTGCCGTACCTGTCGGCGCCGGAGGAGATCCTGCTGGCGCCCGAGCACCTGACCCCGGAGACGGCCGCCCTCCTGGAGGCCCACGTCGACCGCATCCAGGCCCGGATCGACTGCCTGGCCCGCAACCGCGACCGGCTCAGCGCCTACCTGGCGGCGGTGCGCGAGGAGGCCGGGCGGCCGTAAACGGCATTGCCGCGGAGACCTCCGGGTGATGGAGTGAGCCCATGGATCATGTCGCGGTACTCGCCCTCTTCGACCGGAACATGCGCGAAGGCGCCCAGCCGGACGGTCCCGGTGCCCGTGTCGAGCGGGTCGGCAGGGTGGTCCGCCAGGTCGCCGCCGAGCACGGCTGGAACGGTGTCGTCTGGTCCGACCTGGACGAGGCGAGCGCCGACCGGGCGATCGCCGAGCAGATCGCGTACTACACCCGGCTCGGCCGCGAGTTCGAGTGGAAGCTGTACGGGCACGACCTGCCCGTCGACCTGGGAGAGCGGCTGCGGGCCGCCGGGTTCACCCCGGAGCCCGAGGAGACGCTGATGATCGCCGAGGTCGCCGATCTCACCCTGGACGTCGAGCCGCCCGAGGGGATCCGCTTCCTGCCGGTCACCGACCAGGCGGGCGTCGACCTCGTGGCGGACGTGCACGAGAAGGCCTTCGGCACCGACAGCACCCGGTTGCGGCACCAGTTGCGCGCCCGGCTGCGGGACGATCCCGACACCGTCGTCGCGGTCGTCGCGCTCGCCGGGGACGAGCCGGTCAGCGCGGCCCGCATGGAGCTCGTGCCCGGCACCCGCTTCGCCGGCCTGTGGGGCGGCGGCACCGTCGAGGGCTGGCGCGGCCGTGGCATCTACCGCGCCCTGGTCGCCCACCGTGCCCGCTCCGCAGTGGAGCGGGGATACCGCTACCTCCAGGTCGACGCGCTGGCCACGAGCCGCCCCATCCTGGAACGCCTCGGGTTCGAGCCGCTGTCGATCACACAGCCGCACGTGTACCACCCGTAGCGTCCAGTGGGCGCGGATGTCACATCCGGGCCCGCCCGGTCCGTCGCACCGGTATGACGACGAACCAGCACCAGAACATCCTCCTCGCAGGCGCGAGCGGCGTCCTCGGCCGCCACATCGCCAGGGCCCTGACCGACGCCGGTCACAAGGTCACCGGACTGGGCCGGGGCGAGGGCAACGGCGTGCGCGCCGATCTCATGGACCGCGACGCCCTGCTGCGGGCCGTGGACGGCGAGCATTTCGACACGGTCGTCCACGCGGCGACCGCCCTGCGCAAGCCGCCCGTGCGCCACCGCGACATGTACGCCACCGACGCCCTGCGCACCGAGGGCACCGCCCATCTGATCGAGGCGGCCCGGGCCACCGGAGCACGCCGTTTCGTCACCGAGTCGATGGTCTTCGGATACGGCTACGGCGACTTCGGCGACCAACCGATCACCGAGGACGACGAGTTCGGCCCGCGCGGCACCGACCCGGAACTGGAGCGGCATCTCGCCGGCATGCGGGTCAAGGAGCAACTCACTTTCGGTGCGCCAGGGTTGGAGGGTGTCGCGCTCCGGTTCGGCCTCTTCTACGGCCCCGGCGGCACCGACGCCCTGCTGCCTCTGCTGCGCAAGCGGCAGCTGCCCGCTCCCGCGGACCACGGCCGGGCCCTGCCCTGGGTGGAACTCACCGACGCGGCCCGCGCGGTGGCCGCCGCGGTCGAACACGGGCGCGCCGGGCAGGCGTACAACATCGCGGACCGCACCCCGATGGGCTTCCGTGCCCATCTGCTGTGCGTGGCCGCGGAGTTCGGGCTGCCGAAGCCGATGTCCGTGCCCCTGTGGCTGACCAGGCCGATGGGGTACGCGCACACGATGTTCTCGTCGAGCATGCGGGTGTCGGCGCGGAAGGCCGAGCGGGAACTGGGCTGGACGCCCGTGTACCCCTCCGGCCGTGCGGGCCTGGCCGCGCTGCGGGCCGCGACGACCCGGTGATCACAGGTCGAGCTGGTACTCCAGGGCCTTGTGCGTCGGCACGTATCCGAGGGAGTCGTTGACGGCGAGCATCGGCTTGTTGCTGTCCGCGGTGTCGGTGCGGAGCCCGGCCAGTCCCGGGTGCCGTTCGAGGGCGTGGCTGATGGCCGCGGCCTTCATCCAGCGGGCGAGGCCATGCCCACGGTGTCCGGGGAGCACGGCCGTGCCGTAGTGCCGGCCGTCGCCCGACCCGTCGCCCGGCACGACCAGTTCGGAGAAGCCGACCACGCTGCCGTCCGCCTCGTCCAGCACGGCGACGGTGTGCAGCAGCTCACCGCGCCGCGCCACGGCCTCCGCCGCCGCGACCACCCGCTCAACGTCCCAGACGACCCTGCCGAAGTCCGTGCCCTCCATCGGCATGTCGTCCATCGCCCGCCGCGAGTGGGCGAACGACTGCGCCAGCGCGTCGGGCACCGTGCCCTCCCACTGGGTCAACCGGTAGCCGGGACGGGGCAGTTCGAGGAGTGTGTCGATCGCGGACCGATCGACGTCGGCCAGCGGGAGCCGGGTGTACGTGAGCGCCAGGACCTGCCTGAAGCCCCGTGCGGCCAGGAACAGATCGGCGGGGGAGCCCTGTTCCGCCTGGGCGATCACGGACCGCCGCCGTTCCACCCTCGCGGCGTCCACGGCGGCCTCCAGAAGCCGGGTTCCGACGCCCTGCCGCCGCTCGGTGCCGTGCACCGCGAGTCGCAGTTCGGCGAGGTGCTCCTGCCCCGCCCTCGTGAACAGCCGCAGGAAGGCGGACCCGAGCGGGACACCGTCGTCGCCGGAGGCCAGCCAGGCCAGACGGCGGCTGGAGGCGGCAGGCCGGGGATCGGCGAGGGGGGTGATGTCGAAGGACAAGTGCGTCTCCGTCACGGAGGGAGGGGCGGCGGGCGCGTGAAGCCTGCCGTCGGGCCCCGGCGTCCGCAACGGGATTTACCACCACGGGACCTCGGTGCGCCGCACTCCTGCGGCCAGGGCGGCGCGCAGGCTGTGTCCCAACCGTCGGTCAACACCGGGTCAATCCTCGTCGCGCGGACCTGATCGGTTCTGTTCAGCCATCTGTATGTCATGTACCGTTCAAAAACATCGCGTTATCTATGCGCGTAGTTCCCGTCCCCGCATCACCCTTCCCCAACTCCTCACGGAGGTATGCCGGATGCTCGGGCTCGCCCTTCCCCGTCACAGACTCGGCGCCGTCCTCGCCGGATTCGGTCTCGTCGCCGCAGGCGTCGTCATGCAGGCCACCGCCACCCCCGCCGCCGCTGCCACCCCGCACCGGATCCTCTTCGACAACGCCCACGCCGAGACGGCCGGCAACGCGGACTGGATCATCTCCACCAGCCAGCCCGACCCGCTGGGCCAGGACTCCTCGCCCTCCGCCGAGACCAACTGGACCGGCGCCCTCTCCTCCTGGGGCGTCGCCCTCCAGAAGACCGGCGGCTACAGTCTCAAGACCTCGACGAGCGCCCTCACCTACGGCGGCTCCTCCACCACCGACCTGTCGAACTTCGACACCCTGGTCCTGCCCGAGCCCAACACGCTCTTCACGGCCGCCGAGAAGACGGCGATCATGACCTTCGTGAAGAACGGCGGCGGCCTCTTCATGATCTCCGACCACACCGGCGCCGACCGCAACAACGACGGCGAGGACGCGGTCGAGATCCTCAACGACCTGATGACCAACAACAGCGTCGACTCCACCGACCCGTTCGGCTTCTCCATCGACTCGCTGAGCATCAGCTCGGACTACCCCTCGGCCATCAGCGACAGCAGCAACCCCGTCCTGCACGGCTCCTTCGGCACCGTCACCAAGAGCCTCATCGCCAGCGGCACCACGGCCACCCTCAAGCCCGCCGACAACGCGAACGTCAAGGGCCTGCTCTACCGCACCGGTTACTCGGGCAACACCGGCGCCTTCTTCGCCACCAGCACCTTCGGCAGCGGGCGCGTCGCCTTCTGGGGCGACAGCTCACCCATCGACGACGGCACCGGCCAGTCCGGCAACACCCTCTACGACGGCTGGAACGACTCGGGCGCCACCAACGCCGCCCTCGCCCTCAACGCCACGGAATGGCTGTCCGGAGCGAGCGGCAGCGGCGGCGGGGACGGCGGCGGTTCCACCTGCACGTCGGCGCAGCTCCTCGGCAACAACGGCTTCGAGTCGGGCAGTTCGACCTGGACCGCGAGCAGCGGCGTGATCACGAATGCCGGCGGCGAGTCCGCCCGCACCGGCTCCTGGTTCGCCTGGCTCGACGGCTACGGCTCCGCGCGCACGGACACCCTGTCCCAGTCGGTGACCGTCCCGTCCGGGTGCACGACGGCCACGCTCAGCTTCTACCTGCACGTCGACACGGCCGAGACCACCACCAGCACCGCCTACGACACCCTCAAGGTGCAGGTGCTCAACAGCTCGGGCACGGTACTGAGCACCCTCGCCACGTACTCGAACCTCAACGCGGCCTCCGGCTACACCCAGCGCAGCTTCAACCTGGCGGGCTACGCCGGCCAGAACGTCACCCTCAAGTTCACCGGCACGGAGGGCTCCACGCTCCAGACGTCGTTCGTCATCGACGACACGGCACTGAACGTCAGCTGATCCGGGCCGGGACCCACCCGGTGGCGGCCGTCACCTCGGCCGCGATGTCGATCACCGTGCGCCCGTCGGTCACCACGCGCAGCGTGCCGACGGGCGCACGCTCGTCCAGCATCCGCGCCTCGCGGACGCCGCCGTGCAGCTCCCTCCCCGCGGCCGGTCGTCCTGCCGACCCCGGCGCGTCCCCCGGCAAGCAGTACCTCCGTGTGATCCGTACGGCGCGAGCGGCACGCCAAGTCCGCGCCGAGCCGTGGAGTTTCAGGAGCGCAGTCGCCAGGTGCGCAGGACGGCCTCGCGGCCCCGCGACACCCTCCTGACCGGTGGCTCGTCCGTGAGCTCGAACGCATAGGACCGGGCGACCGCCTCGCTGGCCGCGTTGGCGGCGTCGATGCGCAGTACCACCCGGCGCGGCCGGATCTCCCGGAGCGTGTACTCGGCGGCCAGCCGCACCGCCCGTCCGGCCAACCCCTGCCCCCGGTGGGCGGGTCCGACGCCGTAGGCCAGCTCCACGTCCCGTTCGTCCGAACCGCTGCGGAACAGCAGGACCTCACCCCGGGGAAGGACCCCGTCGGTGGTGACGGCCAACTGGACCTTCCGCCCCTCGGCCTGCCCCTCCCGCGCCCCGGCCAGGTACGCTCGCGCCGCCGTCAGGTCGAACGGCGAGGCCACCGGAGTCCACCGGGCCATCTCGGGATCGTCGTAGAGCGCGACCAGGTGGGCGAGGTCGGCGTCGGACCACTCGCGCAGCCGGACGCCGTAGCCTTCGAGACGCACCGGTGGGACGAGGGTGAGGGTTCGGTTCGGGTCCATGGGCCGATCCTGCCCCGGGAAGGCGGTCGGATGGAGGAGTCGGTGCTCGGCGGCGGCGCGGTCAACGACGTCGTCCGGGTCGGCGGGACCGTGCGGCGCACTCCGTCCGAACGGTCGGGATTCGTAAGGGAGTTGCTCGCTCTGTTCGAGAGCGCGGGCTGGCAGGGCGCGCCGCGGTTCCTCGGTGTCGACGAGCTCGGCCGGGAGACCTTCGGCCACATCGAGGGGAAGGCCGCCGTGACCCCGCGCGAGCGCGCCGCGGCCCGGACCGACGAGGCCCTCACGGAGGTTGCCCGACTCGTCCGCGCCTTCCACGACCTGACGCACGGCACGGCGCTCGCCGGCGACCGGGACGTCGTCTGTCACAACGACCTCGCGCCGAAGAACACGGTGTACGCGGCATGGCGGCCCGTCGCGTTCATCGACTGGGACCTGGCAGCTCCGGGCGAGCGGATGCACGACCTCGCCCATGTCTGCTGGCAGTACCTCGACCTGGGGCCGGGCGTCACGGACGTACGGGAGGCCGCTCGCCGCATGCGGCTGATCTGCGATGCCTACGGCGTCGACGAGCGGGACGGGTTGCTGGACACGGTGCTGTGGTGGCAGGGCCGCTGCTGGAGGGGGATCGAAGCCGGGGCGCTGCGGGGGGAGCGGGCCATGATCGGGCTGCGCGAGCGGGGGGCGGTGGACGAGGTGCGGGCCGCGGAGAGGTGGGTCGCGGGGCACCGGCGCGAACTCGGGGCGTGCCTGAGGTGACGGGCCGGTCCACGTCCGGTGGACCGGCCCTGCTGTCTCGTGCTGTCTCCGGTGCCGGGTCCTCTACGGCCTGGGCGCGCTCTTCGCCGCCGTGACGGTGCACATCAGCCCCAGGATCACCGCGAGGGCGCCGATGATGATGTTGTTCAGCGCCACACCGGCGTCGGGGCTGTCGCCGACGACCCAGGGAGCGATGATCATCCAGATGCCGACCGCACAGAAGGCCCAGCTGAGGCCGTACATGCGCTCAGGGGTCTGGGTGAATCCGAGGGCCAGCAGACCGATCGCTATGCCCACGATGAGGTTGTGGGTCACGAGGGCGGGCTGGCTCGTCGTGTAGTGGAGGATCCAAGGGGACACGGCGCAGTACAGACCGAGGAGGAACACCGGTCCGTCCACGAGCGCCACATCGCGACCGCCGAGCATGCGGGCGTAGCGTTCCCGCATTTCCGGAGCATCGGGGTGGCTGGTGATGTCCCCTCTGGTGTGCGAGACGTTGGCCATGACTCGTCTCCTTTGACTACTGGCCTGACCGCTCTGGTGCGGTGTGCGGTAAGCGCCGCCTGTGTACATTCTGCGCTTATCTACCCTTTATGTGTAGAGGTGAGAGGGTCCGTTCCGGGCCGGAACCGGGCAAGGCCATCAACTCGCATCGGTTCTGCGTCGTACAGTCGCTCCATGAGCGACATCCCGGACACCGCGACGCGTCTCACCACCGGTGCCCTGGCCCGTCGTCTGGGGGTCTCGCCCACCACGCTGCGCTCCTGGGACCGCCGCTACGGCATCGGCCCCGCCGTCCGCACCGACGGCCGGCACCGCCGCTGGACCCCGCGGGACGTGGCCGTGCTGGAGTCGATGTGCCGGCTCACCTCCACGGGTGTGCCGCCCGCCGAGGCGGCCCGCGCGGCCAAGGAGTCGGCGGGGCCGGGGCCGGGCGGCGCCCCGGCCGCGCCGAGGGCGCCGGAACCCGCCACCCGTGCCCGGTCCCGGGCGGCCGGCACGCTCCCTCTGGGCGATGTGCGCCAGGAGTGCCGTGGCCTCGCCCGCGCCGCCGTACGCCTCGACGCGCCCGCCGTGGAGGAGCAGTTGGCCGCGGCGGTCGAGACCCACGGCCTCGCCGTCGCCTGGCAGGAGGTGATGGTGCCCACGCTGCACGCGGTCGGCCGCAAGTGGGCCTCGTCCGGGGACCGTTACATCGAGGTCGAGCACCTGCTGTCCTGGCACATGTCCACCGCGCTGCGCCGCTGCACCAGCCCGCCGGCCCGGCAGGGCGACGCGCCCGGCGCCGGGCCGGTACTGCTGGCCTGCGTCCCCGGCGAGCAGCACACCCTGGCGCTGGAGGCGCTCAACGCCGGCCTGGGCGAACTGGGCCTGCCCACCCGGATGTTCGGGGCCGCCGTACCCGTGGAGGCGCTGACCGCCGCGGTGGACCGGCTCGGCCCGGCGGCCGTCGTCCTGTGGGCGCAGTCCCGCTCCACGGCGAGCCTGCCGCTGGCCCGGCACATCGCCGGTGCCCAGTGGGGGGTGAAGGGCGCCCGCCGGAGGCCCGTGGTGATGCTGGGCGGGTCCGGCTGGATCGGCCGCTCCGGCCAGGGGATGCTGCGGCCGACGTCCTTCCAGGACGCCCTGGACACCCTGGCCGGTCTGTACGCGACCGGGGCGCCCACGGCGCCCGCCTGACCTCAGTCGCGGCCACGCGCCCGCTTGAAACGGGCGAGCCCCTCGGACAGTTCGACGAGGGGATCGGGATAGTCCAGGGCGGCGCGGTCCAGTCCCCGCAGCTTCCACGGCTCGTGCACCGCGGGTCCTTCCAGCGCGGCCAGTTCGGGCACCCAGCGGCGGACGTACGTGCCGTCGGGGTCGTACCGCTTGGCCTGGGCCACCGGGTTGAGGACCCGGTTGGGGCGGGTGTCGGTGCCCGTGCCCGCCATCCACTGCCAGTTGAGCTGGTTGTTGGCGAGATCCCCGTCGACCAGCAGGTCCAGGAAGTGCCGGGCACCGATCCGCCAGTCCACGTACAGCGTCTTGGTGAGGAAGCTTGCGGTCAGCAGGCGGCCGCGGTTGTGCATCCAGCCCTCGTGGCGCAGCTGGCGCATGGCCGCGTCGACGATCGGGTAGCCGGTGCGGCCCTCCTTCCACGCCTCGATGTCGTCGCCGGCGGTCCGCTCGGAGCGCCAACGGTCGTGCTGGGTGCGGTAGTCGGCGCCGGCCGCGGCCGGGCGGGCCGCGAGCACCTGCCGGTGGAAGTCGCGCCAGGCGAGCTGGCGTACGAAGGCCTCGGCGCCCGGCCCACCCGCCCGGCGTGCCCGGTGGACGAGCTCGACGGGGGAGAGGGTGCCGAAGTGGAGGTGCGGGGAGAGCCGTGAGGTCGCGTCGCCGGCCAGGTCGTCCTGGCGGTCCTCGTACGCGGCCAGGCCGGACCGCAGCCAGACGGCGAGCCGCCGGCGGCCCTCCGTCTCGCCGCCCGCGGCGAGTCCTGCCGAGAGCCCGGACAGGTCGTCGCGGGAGGGCAGCGGCTCGGATCCGACGCCGTCCGGGACCGTCACGGTCCGCGGTGCCCCGAGCGGGTCCCGCAGCCGCTCCTGGGACCAGCGCCGGAAGTAGGGCGTGAAGACGGCGAAGTGGTCCGAGCCGGCCGGGACCACCACACCCGGGGCGACGGCCGTGGTCACCGTGTCGTGGACGTGCAGCCGAACGCCCTCCGCCTCCAGGGCCCGGCGCAGCCGCTCCTCGCGCCGGTGGGCGTGGGCGCTGACGTCGGACGTCATGTGCACCTCGTCGGCGTCCGCCTCGGCGGCGACCTTGCGCACCTGGTCGACGAGGTCGCCGGAGCGCAGGACCAGCCGGCCGCCCCGCTCGCGCAGACCCTCGTCGAGGTCGCGCAGACAGTCGGCGAGGAACGCCAGCCGGTTGGGGGCGGCGAATCCCGCGGCGTCCACGGCCCGGTCTCGCACGAACAGCGGGACGACCCGCTCGGTGCCGTCGAGGGCCGCGCTGAGCGGCGGGTGGTCGTGCAGGCGCAGGTCGCAGGTGAACAGGACGACCGAGATGCTCATGGTGCGTACTCCGGTGTGCGGTGAGGAGCCGGGAGGTCAGGGGACGGGGGTGTGCGCGGGCTCGCGAGCCGCCGAGCCCGCCGCGGCGCGGGCGATGTTGCGGGCCATGCCGCCGAAGACGAGCGCGTGGAAGGGGGACACGCTCCACCAGTAGGCCTGGCCGAGCAGACCGTGCGGATGGAACAGGGCGCGCTGCCGGTAGCGGGTGCGGCCCGCCTCGTCGGTCACCACTCCCATCTCCAGCCACGCCAGGCCGGGCAGCCGCATCTCCGCCCGCAACCGCAGCAGCCGGCCGGGCTCGATCGCCTCCACCCGCCAGAAGTCCAGCGAGTCGCCGACCCGCAGCCGTGCCGCGTCCCGGCGTCCCCGGCGCAGTCCGACCCCGCCCACCAGCCGGTCCAGCCACCCTCGTACCGCCCACGCGAGCGGGAAGGAGTACCAGCCGTTCTCGCCGCCGATGCCCTCGACGACCCGCCACAGCGCCTCCGGCGAGGCGTGCACGGGGAGCTCCCGGTGGTCGCTGTAGAGACTTCCGCCGGCCCAGTCGGGGTCGGTGGGCAGCGGATCGCTGGGGGCGCCCGGCACCGAAGCCGACGACCACCGGGTGGTGACCCGAGCATCCCGCACCCGCTGCAGAGCCAGTCGTACGGCCTCGTCGAAGCCGATCGGACGGGTGGGCGGGCCGGGGAGCCGGCGGGCGATGTCGTTCTCCTGGCAGACCACCTCGTGCCGCAGCGACTCGGTGAGCGGCCGGGCGATCGAGGCGGGCACCGGCGTCACCAGGCCCACCCAGTGGCTGGAGAGCCCGGGGGTGAGCACCGGCACCGGGAGGATGATCCGGCGCGGCAGCCCGGCGACCGCCGCGTACCTGAGCATCATCTCCCGGTACGTCAGCACCTCCGGGCCGCCGACGTCGAAGGCCCGGTTGACGTCCGGCGGCATCCGGGCGCTGCCGACCAGGGCCCGGAGCACGTCGCGGACCGCCACGGGCTGGACGCGGGTGTGCACCCAGCTCGGGGTGACCATCACGGGAAGGCGTTCGGTCAGGTAGCGCAGCATCTCGAAGGAGGCGGAACCCGAGCCGATGACGACGGCCGCCCGCAGGACCGTGGTCGGGACTCCGGAGTCGAGCAGGATGCTGGCCACCTCCGCACGCGAACGCAGATGCGACGAGAGCTCGTCCGCGGGCACGCCCGCCGGGATGAGGCCGCTGAGGTGCACGATCCGCCGCACGCCCGCCTTCCGGGCCTGCTCGGCGAAGATCCGCGCGGCCCTGCGGTCGGTCGCCTCGAAGCCCTTGCCCGCGCTCATCGAGTGCACCAGGTAGTACGCCACGTCCACCCCGTCCAGGGCCCGGGCGACGGACACGGCGTCGGTCACGTCACCCGCCACCACCTCGGCCCGGCCGGCCCAGGGATGGTCGCGCAGCCGGTCGGGGGAGCGGGCCAGACACCGTACGCGGTACCCCGCGTCGAGCAGCTCGGGAACCAGGCGCCCGCCGATGTATCCCGTAGCACCGGTCACCAGACAACGCGGTCCCGCGCGCGTGTCGTCGTGGTCCATCGCGTCCCTGTCCTTCCTGTCGCCCCCCTGATCACTTCGACCGCCGGGTCCGGTTCGGATGCGGCCCGGGAGGACGAGCGACCGGAGTGCGGCACGGACGGGCCGGCGACATCCAGGCCCTCGCCGCGATCATGGACGGGCGCCGGTGGTCGCCGGTCTGGACTCGGTGGCCGACCTTGTCGCGAAACCACGTGACATGTACGCCCGAATCCCGGGCAACCGCACAGGTACGAAGCGGTTCGTCAGCGATGTTGGAGGTGTCTGCCGCTATGAGCGCGAAGGTGTTGGAGCGGTTTCCAGCGGGAGCTCCGCGCGGATCGTGGCCGGCAGAGGAGTACGCGGCGCAGAGGCGGGCGCAGGGTGAACCAGCGACCGTGGTGATGGATCTCAAGTCGGACGCGTTCCTCGTGGTGGTCCCCGGACGGGACGAGGACTGAACAGACGGCTCAGCCGGGCGGGGTGAGCGTCCCGCCCAGCCGGTCGGCCCGGAGCACGAAGGCTTCGTGCAGATCCCGGGCGGCCCTTGGCACGGACTCGGCCCTGCGCCGCTGGAGCATCAGCAGCACCCGGGTGGAGTCGCCCTCGATCGGCCGGTGGGTGATCGTGCCCTGGCGTTCCAGCGGATCCCCGACCACGCTGAAGTCGGGCAGCACGGTCACCCCCAGCCCCTCCGCCACCATCAGCTTGCCCATCTCGGCGCCGTCGGTGGAGTACGCGAAGGCCGGGCCGCGCCCTTCCAGCAACCGGTGGACGAAGCGGTGCATGACATAGCCGGTGCGCATGGCGATCAACGGCTGGGCGAGCAGATCGTCCACCGGCACACAGGTCCGCGCGGCCAGCGGAGAGTCCGGGCGCAGGCACACCACCGGCCGCCCGTGCAGCAGTGGGGTGGACTCGCATCCCGCGGGAGTGTCGTCGCCGTCGAGGTGGTTGACCAGACCCAGGTCGAACCCGCCCTCCGCGAGGCCCCGCTGGATCTCCGTCTGCTGCGCGCCGACCACCTCGACCTGGGTGACCGGATGAGCGGTCCGGAAGTCCTCGACCGCCGGGATGAGCAGCGGTACGGTCGCCGCGTTCACCGTGCCGACCCGGACCATACGGCTGATGCGGTGCTGCTCGCCCGCCGCCGACCGCAACCGGTCCACCGCCTCCAGCACGCCGACGATGTGCGGCAGCAGCTCCCGGCCCTCCGCGCTCATCGTCGCCCCGGACCGCTTGCGCTCCAGCAGGTCGACCCCGAGCTCCCGCTCCAGATTCCGCACGGTCTCGCTCAACGCGGGCTGCGACAGGCGCAGTTCCTCCGCCGCCCGGCGCAGGGATCCGAGCCGGGTCACCGCCGCTATGTATTCCAGCTGTTCTGTCCGCACGCCCAGCAGAATGCGGGACCATTCACGGCACGTTCAAGGGTTTCCCTGTCACACGTTCGTGAAATTCAATGGTCCGCGATACGAGACCGGTCGGGTTTTCCTTGACGCCTCTCGCCGCCGGCTGTCACGATCGACGACATGATGATGCGACTGGACCTCACGCGGCGACGCCATGTCGACCTCGCGCGCGTCTCCAGCGCCTCCTGTCGCGCCGCGGCCTGATCAACCTCCCACGATCCGCCGCGTTTTCCTCTCTTTCTGAGAGTTTCCACGCCTGAATTCCGTGTGCCCGCGCACCTTTTGAATTCGGCGTGCCCGAAAACATTCCGCAACAGGAGTCACGCATGCCTGCCGCGCCCGTGCAATTCGCCTACTGGGTCCCCAACGTCAGCGGGGGACTCGTCACCAGCAAGATCGAGCAGCGCACCGACTGGGGCTACGACTACAACCGCGAACTCGCCGTCCTCGCCGAGAACAACGGCTTCGACTACGCCCTCAGCCAGGTCCGCTACATGGCCAGTTACGGCGCCGAGTACCAGCACGAGTCGACCAGCTTCAGCCTCGCCCTGCTGCTGGCCACCCAGCGCCTGAAGGTCATCGCCGCCGTCCACCCCGGCCTGTGGCACCCGGGCGTCCTCGCCAAACTCGGTGCCACCGCCGACCACCTCTCCAAGGGCCGCTTCGCCGTGAACGTCGTCTCCGGCTGGTTCAAGGGCGAGTTCACCGCCCTGGGCGAGCCCTGGCTGGAGCACGACGAGCGCTACCGCCGTTCGGAGGAGTTCATCACCGCCCTGCGCAAGATCTGGACGGAGGACCACGCCGAACTCGCCGGCGACTTCTACCGGCTGCGCGACTTCTCCCTGAAGCCCAAGCCCCTCAACACCGCGGAGCGCCCCCACCCGGAGATCTTCCAGGGCGGCAACTCCACCGCCGCCCGTGCCATGGCCGGGCGGGTGTCCGACTGGTACTTCTCCAACGGCAAGGACTTCGACGGGGTGGTCGAACAGCTCACGGACGTCCGCAAGTCCGCCGCCGAAGTCGGCCGTACACCACCGAAGTTCGGGCTCAACGGCTTCCTCATCGCCCGTGACACGGAGGCCGAGGCCCGCGACACGCTCCGGGAGATCGTCGCCAAGGCCGACAGCGAGGCCGTCGAGGGGTTCGGCGCCGCCGTGAAGCAGGCGGGCCAGTCGACCTCCGACAAGAAGGGCATGTGGCAGGACTCCTCCTTCGAGGACCTCGTCCAGTACAACGACGGCTTCCGCACCGGCCTCATCGGGACGCCGGAGCAGATCGCCGAGCGGATCGTGGCGTACAAGAAGCTCGGCGTCGACCTCCTTCTCCTCGGCTTCCTGCACTACCACGAGGAGGTCGAGTACTTCGGCCGGCGGGTGCTGCCCCTCGTCCGCGAACTGGAGGCCCAGCTCCCCGAGTCCGTCCCCGCCCACGCCTGAGGAGGTCACCGACATGAGCACCGCCACGAACACCGACTGGCAGACCCGCCCCGCCCCCGCCACCGCCCAGGAGTGGATCGCCCGCGCCGCCGAGGTCGCCGCCGTCCTCGCCACCGACGCCGCCGCCCGCGACCACGCGGGCGCCACCCCGTACGCCGAGGTGCAGCTCCTCAAGGACGCCGGACTCGTCACCCTCCTCGGCCCGACCGGGCACGGCGGCGGAGGCCAGGACTGGACGACCGCCTACCGGGTCGTCCGCGAGATCGCCAAGGCCGACGGCTCCATCGGCCAGCTCCTCGGCTACCACTACCTGTGGTTCTGGGCCGCCCGCCTGGTCGGCACCCGCGAGCAGTGGGAGCACGTGGAGGCGCAGGCCAGCCGTGAGCGCTGGTTCTTCGGCGGCGCGGTCAACCCGCGCGACAAGGACGTCGTCGTCACCGAGGACGGCGACGACCTCGTCTACACCGGCCGTAAGTCCTTCTCCACCGGCAGCAAGGTCTCCGACGTCACCGTCCTCGAAGGCGTTCTGGAAGGCACCGACCAGCACGTCTTCGCCATCGTGCCCTCCGACTCCGAGGGCCTGACCTTCCACGACGACTGGGACAACATCGGCCAGCGCCTCACCGAGAGCGGCGGCGTCTCCCTCGACGGCGTCCGCACCCCCTGGTCGTCAGCCGCCGGATACGTCGACAAGGTGTTCAAGCCGCGCGTCTACAACACCCTCAACGTCCCCACCATCCAGCTGGTCTTCGTCAACTTCTACCTCGGCATCGCGGGCGGCGCACTGGAGACGGCCGCCACCTACACCCGCGAGAAGTCCCGCTCCTGGCTGCACGGCGGCTTCGAGCGCGCGGTCGACGAGCCGTACGTCATCGACACCTACGGCGATCTCACCGCCAAGCTCTGGGCGGCCGAGGCCCTCGCCGACGCCGTCGCCGCCGAGGGACAGAAGCTGCACGACGACCCCGACGCGGTCACCGAGAAGACCCGCGGCGACTTCGAGGTCCGGGTGGCCGCGGTGAAGGCCCGCGCCACCGACGTGGCCCTGGAGGTCTCCAACCGGATCTTCGAGGTGACGGGAGCCCGCTCCACGGCCACCTCGGAGGGCCTGGACCGGTTCTGGCGCAACGTCCGCACCCACACCCTGCACGACCCCGTCGCCTACAAGCGGCGTGAGGTCGGCCGCTGGGTCCTCGAAGGCGAACTGCCCGAACCCACCTGGTACTCCTGACCGCTTCCCCCGGGGCGCCCCTCCCGAACCGGGGCGCCCCGCCTCCTCCCTCCGAAAGAGGACCCCATGGCCACCGTCCTGTCCGTCTCCGGCAGCCCCTCCGCCGCCTCGCGCACCAACCGGCTGCTGCGCCACCTCGACCGGCGCCTGGCCGCCCAGGGCCACGAGGTGATCCCGCTCGACGTGCGCACCATCCCCGCCCAGGCCCTGCTCGGGGCCGACTTCAAGCACCCGGCGATCGTCGAGGCCACCGAGCTGTTCGCGCGCGCCGACGGGGTCGTCGTCGGCACCCCCGTCTACAAGGCGTCGTACTCCGGAGTCCTCAAGGCGCTCCTGGACCTGCTGCCGCAGTACGCGCTGGCCGGCAAGACCGTGCTGCCGCTGGCCACCGGCGGCTCCACCGCCCATGTCCTGGCCATCGACTACGCGCTCCGCCCGGTCCTCAGCTCCATGGGCGCGGCCCACATCGTGCAGGGCTGGTTCACCCTCGACAAGGAGATCAGCGTGCAGGACGACGGCTCGCTGACCGTCGCGCCCGCCGCGAGCGAGGCGCTCGCCCAGGTCGTCGACCAGTTCTCGACCGCGCTGGGACGACGGCCGGTGCTGGCGGCGGCGGGCTGACGGACATGACCGCCCATGTGATCGCCGACGACCAGGAGGCCCTGGCGGTCGCCGCGTCGCTGGCCGAGGAGTTCCGCGCGGGCGCCTCCGCCAGGGACGCCGAACGCAGGCTGCCGCGCGCGGAGCTGGACCGTCTCTCCGCGTCCGGGCTGCTCGCCGTCACCGTCCCCGCCGGACACGGGGGAGCGGACGTGAGCGCGTCCACCCTCGCCGAGATCTTCCGGCTGCTCGCCGCCGCCGACGCGAGCCTGGCCCAGATCCCGCAGAGCCACTTCGTCTACGTCAACGTGATCAGCCGTCAGGGCACGGAGGAGCAGAGGAAGTTCTTCTTCGCCGAAGTCCTCGGCGGCCGCCGCTTCGGCAACGCGCAGTCGGAGGCGGGCACCAGGCACGTCCAGGACATCCGCACCCGCCTGCACCGGCAGCCGGACGGCTCGTACCGCCTCGACGGCGTCAAGCAATACTGCACCGGTGCCCTGTTCGCCGACTGGATCCCGGTGCTGGGCCGTGCCGAGGACGACAAGCTGCACGTCGCCTACGTTCCCCGGGACACGCCCGGTGTCACGGTGATCGACGACTGGGACGGCCTCGGCCAGCGGACGACGGCCAGCGGCACCGTCCGCCTGGAAGGCGTCGAGGTCCCGGCCGACCGGGTCCTGCCCCACCACCTCACCTTCGAAGGACCCCAACTCCACGGAGCAGTTGCCCAGTTGCTGCACGCCGCCATCGACGCCGGGATCGCCGGGGGCGCGCTCGCGGAGGCGGCGGAGTTCGTCCGGACGAAGAGCCGTCCATGGTTCGAGAGCGGAGTCGAGACGGCGGCCGAGGACCCCTTGCTGATCCAGCGCTTCGGTGAACTCGCTCTCCAGGTACGGGCGTCCGAGGCGCTGCTGCGGGAAGCCGCCCGCGCCGTCGACGCGGCCCGCGCCGACCTCACCGACGAATCGGCGGCCGAGGCGTCCGTCTCCGTCGCCGTCGCCAAGGTCCAGGCGGCCCAGGCGGCGGTGGACGTGGCCGGGGCGCTCTTCGAGGTCTCCGGCACCCGTTCGGCGCTCAACTCCCTGAACCTGCACCGGCACTGGCGTGATGCCCGCACGCACACCCTGCACGACCCGACCCGCTGGAAGATCCAGCACATCGGCCGGTACGTGCTCAACGGCACCCGGCCGCCCCGCCACGGCCTCCTCTAGCGACACCCGAACGGAGACCCCCATGTCCCTCACCTTCCACTGGTTCCTGCCCACCAACGGCGACAGCCGCCACGTCGTGGGCGGCGGTCACGGCACACCCGCAACCGTCTCCGGACGGGACCGGCCGCCGACGGTCGCCTACCTGAGCCAGATCGCCCGGGCGGCGGAGGACCTGGGCTTCGTGGGGGCGCTCACCCCCACCGGCGCCTGGTGCGAGGACGCGTGGCTGACCACCGCGATGGTCAGCCAGCACACCGAACGCCTGAAGTACCTGGTCGCCTTCCGGCCCGGCTTCGTCTCGCCGACCCTCGCCGCGCAGATGGCGTCCACCTTCCAGCGGCAGACCGGGGGACGGCTGCTGCTCAACGTGGTCACCGGCGGGGAGAGCCACGAGCAGCGGGCCTACGGGGACTTCCTCGACAAGGACGCCCGCTACCGTCGTACCGGCGAATTCCTGGAGGTCGTACGGGGGTTGTGGGAGGGCAAGACCGTCGACCTGCACGGCGAGCACCTCCAGGTCGAGGACGCGAAGCTGGCGCGGGTGCCCGATCCGGTGCCCGAGGTGTACTTCGGCGGCTCCTCGCCCATCGCCGGGGAGGTGGCCGCCAAGTACGTCGACGTGTACCTCACCTGGGGCGAGCCGCCCGCGCAGGTCGCCGAGAAGATCGCCTGGATCCGCGGACTGGCGGCGAAGCAGGGCCGCACCCTGCGCTTCGGGATACGGCTGCACGTGATCACCCGGGACACCTCCGAGCAGGCCTGGGCGGAGGCCGACCGCCTCCTGGCGGGCTTCGACCCCGAGACGGTGAGGTCCGTGCAGGCCGGGCTCGCCCGCAGCGAGTCGGAGGGGCAGCAGAGGATGCTCGCCCTGCACGGCGGCGGCGACCGGAACGGCCTGGAGATCCACCCCAACCTGTGGGCCGGCATCGGCCTGGTGCGCGGCGGCGCGGGCACCGCGCTGGTCGGCAGCCACGACGAGGTGGCCGAGCGGATCAAGGAGTACCACGCCCTCGGCATCGACGAGTTCGTGCTCTCCGGCTACCCGCACCTGGAGGAGGCGTACTGGTTCGGCGAGGGAGTCCTGCCCCGGCTCGCCGCGCAGGGGCTGTGGCGGCACCCGTCCGGCGAGGAGGCCGCGTCCGCGCCGCAGGTGCCGTTCGCGAGCTAGGGCCGCCACCCCGTACGCTGACGGGTTCGCCCCGCGCATCCGTCGAGAGGAACAGCCCGTGAGCGACTGGCAGTTGACCAGGACCTTCCGCAGCAGCTCCGGTGAGGTCCGCTGGGACAGCCTCGGAGATCCCGGCCGCCACCCGGTCGTTCTCCTCCACGGCACGCCCGTCTCCTCCTACGTGTGGCGTGCCGTGGCCCGTGCCCTCTCCCGCCGCCACCACGTGTTCGTGTGGGACATGCCCGGCTACGGGACCTCGGAGAAGTCCGCGGGCCAGGACGTCTCCCTGGCCGCCCAGGGCAGGGTCTTCACCGAGCTCCTGGCGCACTGGGAGCTGGCCGAACCCCGGGTCGTGGCCCACGACTTCGGCGGTGCCGTGGCCCTGCGGGCCCATCTGCTGCACGGCGCCCGCTACCACTCGCTCGCCCTGGTCGACCCGGTCGCGCTGGCCCCCTGGGGAACGCCGTTCTTCCGGCTCGTCGGCAAGAACTCCGAGGTCTTCGACCAACTCCCGCCCGCCCTGCACCGGGCCCTCGTCCGCGAGTACGTCAGCTCGGCCAGCAGCCCCGGCCTGCACCCCGCCGTCCACGACCGGCTCGTCGAACCCTGGCTCGGCGCCACCGGCCAGGCCGCCTTCTACCGCCAGATCGCCCAGGCCGACCAGCGTTACACCGACGAAGTGCAGGACCGGTACGGCGAGATCACCATCCCGACCCTGGTGTGCTGGGGCGAGGACGACACCTGGATCCCCGTCGACAAGGGGCACGAACTCGTCGCCCGCATCCCGGGCGCACGCCTCGCACTCATCCCCGGCGCAGGACACCTGGTCCAGGAGGACGCACCCGCCGCACTCCTGGCGGCCCTGCTCGACTAGATCTCCGCCAGGGCGTCCAGATGCGCGCGGCGCACCTGTGCCGTCTGCCCCTGCACCAGCAGGAACATCCCCTCGCGGAACAGCCGTTGGGCCGTACCGTCGAGGCCCATGGCCCGGCCGCCCCCGGCCACCACGGCAGCCGTCGTGGCGGCGCGCATCAGGTCGTACGACCGCGTCTTGAGCGCGAGCCGTTCCGTGACGCGCTCGTACGGGACGGGGTGCTCGGCGAGGTGGTACACCTGCCCGCGCACCTCGTCGAGAGGGCCGCGCAGGGCAGCCGCGGTCTCCCGCTCGCCGGCGTCCTCCAGTACCTGGAGGGCCGCGTACGCCACCCCGAAGACGGCGGGGGAGGCGTTGGTGTTGCGGGGCTGGTCCACCAGCGCGAACTCCTCCTGGGGAGTGCGCAGCACCACGGCGTCATCGGGCAGCCACAGGCCGTCCAGGGACAGGGAGACCGTCCGGGCGGCGGTGAGCGCGGCGAGCCGCATCGGCTCCGACGCCCGCAGGCCGGGCTGCTCGCGTGCCTCCGCGAACGCGAACACCACCTCGTCCGCCTCGCTCACCCCGGCCAGCAGCATCACATCGTTCAGGCCCCAGCCCGTGTACCAGGGCACCCTCCCGTCGAACCGCCAGCCGCCCCGCTCGGCCGTCGCCCGCACCGGCACCCGCGGAAACGCGCGGACGTGCGCGAACGCGATCCCGGCCAGCAACTCACCGGTCGCCAGCGGCCCGAGCAGCCGCTCCCGCACCGGCAGGGCGGACTGCGCGAGCAACCGCACCGGCGAGTGGTGCTGCGTCTGCACGAACCAGGTGGAGCAGCACGCCCCGGCCAGGATCTCCTGCACCTCCCGCGCCACCGCGTCCGGAGCGCCCGCACCGCCGTACTCCTTCGGCGCGCTCACTCCGAGCAGACCCGAGCGCCTGATGGCGTTGAGGTGACTCGCGGGCACGCCCTCCTGATCGACGCGCGCCGCGTGCGGGGCGAGGAGGTCGTCCGCGAGGGCGCGGGCGGTGGGGAGGAGCGGGTGCGGTGCGGTGGTCATGGCGAAGATTCTCCCGGTCCCGTCGCGCGCGGTGTCGATCCGGGGGTGTGCCGTTCGTGTAGGAGGTGAGACGGACTCACAGGAGGAGATGGACATGCAGTACTACCTGCTCAACGTCATGCAGCCCGGCTGGGACGAGGTGCCCGCCCCCGAGGAGCTGGCCGAGATCGGCAAGCGGCTCGACGCCTTCCACCAGGAGCTGCGCGAGGCCGGGGCCTGGGTCTTCGCCGGGGGACTGCACAACCCCGACTCCTCGACCGTGCTGCGGCCCCGCGACGGCGACGTGCTCATCACCGACGGCCCGTACGCCGAGGGCAAGGAACAGCTCGGCGGCCTGTGCATCGTGAAGGCGCCCGACCTGGACGCGGCCCTGGAGTGGGGGCGCAAGGCGGCCCTGGCCACCACCCTGCCCATCGAGGTACGCCCCTTCCAGCACCAGTCCGAGGACTGATGACCCTGGACATCGAGGGCGTCTTCCGCGAGGAGTACGGCCGTGCGGTCGCCGTCCTCGTACGCTTCCTCGGCGACATCGACCTCGCCGAGGAAGCGGTCCAGGACGCCTTCACCACGGCCGTGCGGCGCTGGCCCGAGACCGGTGTGCCGCCGAGCCCGGCCGGCTGGATCATCACCACCGCCCGCAACGCCGCGATCGACCGGCTGCGCCGCGAGTCCACCAGGCAGGCCCGCCACGCCGAGGCCGCCCTGCTGCACGCCCCCGACGCACCGCCCGAGGAGGGCCCCGTGCGCGACGAACGGCTCCGCCTCGTCTTCACCTGCTGCCACCCCGCACTCGCCCCGCAGGCCCGGGTCGCCCTCACCCTCCGGCTGCTCGGCGGCCTCACCACCGGGCAGATCGCCCGTGCCTTCCTGGTCCCCGAGCCGACGATGGCCCAGCGTCTCGTCCGCGCCAAGGCCAAGATCCGCGACGCCCGCATCCCCTACCGCGTCCCCCGCGACGCCGACCTCCCCGACCGGCTCAACGGAGTGCTCGCGGTCGTCTACCTCGTCTTCAACGAGGGCTACGGCGGCACACCCGAACTGTGCGCCGAAGCCGTCCGCCTGGGCCGGCTGCTGACCGAGCTGATGCCGGACGAGCCCGAGGCCACCGGACTGCTCGCCCTGATGCTGCTCATCGAGTCCCGCCGGGCCGCCCGCACCGACGACCGCGGCGAACTCGTACCGCTGTCCGAGCAGGACCCGGCCCGCTGGGACCGCGCGCTCGTCGCCGAGGGACAGTCACTCGTACGGCGGTGTCTGCGCCGGAACCAGCCGGGGCAGTACCAGATCCAGGCGGCCATCCAGGCCGTGCACAGCGACGCGCCCACCGACTGGGGACAGGTCCGCCGGCTGTACGACCAGCTCATGGCCGTGGCGCCCAGCCCAGTCGTGGCCCTGAACCGGGCGGTCGCCGTGGCCGAGACCGAGGGACCCGCGCGGGCCCTCGCCCTGGTGGACGCGCTGGACCTGGACGGCTACCACGTCCTCCACGCGGTCCGGGCCGACCTGCTGCGCCGCCTCGGACGCGACACGGAAGCCGCGGACGCCTACGCGAAGGCGGCGGAACTCACCGAGAACCCGGCGGAGCGCACCTATCTCGAGCACCGTCGCCGGTCGCTGTGACCCCCGTCGCGCAAAGTACCGGCCGCGGCCCGGAATTTACCCGACCGGGAAAAGGTTGCAATATACATCTGACCGTCGAGACCCAGGCCGCAAGGCCCGCGCACCCCCAGCGAGGCATCCGTGAACCACCCCGTCCCCGAGCAGCCCGCCGACGTCGTCGCCCGACTGCGCGCCACCTTCCGCAGCGGCCGCACCAAGCCCGTCGAGTGGCGTACGACCCAGCTGCGCCGCCTGCGCGAGCTGCTCACGGAGAACGGCACAGAGCTGGCCGCCGCCCTCCACGCCGACCTGGGCAAGAGCTCCACCGAGGCCTTCCGTACCGAGATCGACTTCACCGTCCGCGAGATCGACCACACCCTGGACCACCTCGCCGACTGGCTGCGCCCCGAGTCCGCCCCGGTCCCGGCCCACCTCGGCGCCGACGCGAGCGCCTGGACGCAGTACGACCCCCTCGGCGTCGTGCTCGTCATCGCCCCGTGGAACTACCCGGCCCAGCTGCTGCTCGCCCCGGTGGTCGGCGCCCTCGCCGCGGGCAACGCGGTGGTCGCCAAGCCGAGCGAACTGGCCCCGGCCACCTCCGCCGCCGTGGCCCGGCTGCTCCCCGCCTACCTGGACACCGACGCGGTGGCCGTCGTCGAGGGCGGCATCCCCGAGACCACCGCCCTGCTCGCCGAGCGCTTCGACCACATCTTCTACACCGGCAACGGCACGGTCGGCCGCGTCGTCCTGCGCGCCGCCGCCGAGCACCTGACCCCGGTCACCCTCGAACTGGGCGGCAAGTCCCCGGCGTTCGTCGACCGCGACGCCGACCTCACCGTCGTCGCCGACCGCCTGGCCCGCGGCAAGTTCCTCAACGCCGGGCAGACCTGCGTCGCCCCCGACTACGTCCTGACCGACCCGGAGACGGCTTCCGCCCTGGAGCCCCTGCTGAAGGACGCCGTCGACGCGCTGTACGGCAGCGACCCCGCCGACTCCGGCGAGTACGGCCGCATCATCAACGAACGGCACTTCGACCGGCTCACCGGACTCCTGGACTCGGGCCGCACGGTCGTGGGCGGCACGAGCGACCGTACGACCAAGTACATCGCGCCCACCGTCCTCGCCGATGTGGACCCCGAGTCCCCGGTGATGCAGGAGGAGATCTTCGGCCCGATCCTGCCGATCGTGACCGTGCCCGGCCTCGACGAGGCCATCGACTTCATCACCGACCGGGACAAGCCCCTGGCCCTGTACGTCTTCACCGACTCCGACACGACACGGCGCCGCATCGCCGACGAGACCTCCTCCGGCGGCCTCGGCTACGGCCTGCCCCTCGCCCATCTCACCGTCTCCGACCTGCCGTTCGGCGGGGTCGGGGAGAGCGGCATGGGCAACTACCACGGCCGCTACTCCATCGAGACCTTCAGCCACCGCAAGGCGATCCTGGAGAAGCCGCTCGGCTAGTCGCCCCACGCAGTGCGAGGCGCGGCACGGCCCGGCAGGCTCCCGAGACCCTGCTGGGCCATCTGCGCGAGTTCCGCATCGACGGGCCGACAGGGCCACCGGCTGCTTCTAGTGTCGATGGCGACGACCGGACAACCAACGGCGCACGGACCGCGCGCAGGACGGGGGACGTATCGATGCACGACTGGGCGATGCCGGCGGCCTGGGCCCCCTCGACCGAAGCCCGCTCGGGGGACGGCTTCCTCGCCACCCCCTTCTCCGAGCGCTGCGCCGGCCTCGTCGACGCCGGACACCACGTGTTCCTCGGAATCAGCCCCGGCAACGGCTACTTCTCCGAGGACCGGCTCCTCGCGCTGCTGCGCTGGGCCGCCGCCCGCTTCACCCGGATCGAGATCGCCCACCCCGACACCGACACCGTCGCCTGCACCTACCTCGGCCGCGGCTACGAACCCCGGCACGCCCGCGCCCGCGCTCACCGCGACGTACGCCAGACCGCCAACCGGATCTCCCGCGCCGTGACCAGCGCGCGGATCGAACCGCCGCGGCTGCGTGTCGCGCGGTTCTCCGACTTCTACGACACCCCGGCCTACCGCACCGCTCTCGAGCGCGTCACCCGCGCGCACCGGGAGCAGCCCGCGTTCCGCACCACCCACACCCGCATGGTCACCGGCGTCCTGCGCACCACGATGCCCGCCGACTGGACCCCGAGCGCCGGCCAACTGGCCGCCGGCGCGGAGTACTTGGACCGCGAACTGCCCTTCCTCCTCGACACCCCGGCCATCCTCGGGGTACCGGCGTCGGTCTTCGCCTACCGCGCCACCCCGGCCCTCGCCGGTTTCCTCTACGGCCCGGACGCGCCGCTCCCGGCCGTCGAGACGCAGGGATTCGTCACCGTGGAACCTCTCCCGGCGACGTGACCGCCCACCCGCCCGGGCTCCTCGGGACCGTATCCGGCAAGCTCGGTGCCCGACAGAACATCCGCACCCCCGCAGGGAGTTGACGTCATGACCGACAAGCTCACCGTGAGCGTCCTGGGCACCGGCATCATGGGTGCCGCGATGGCCCGCAACCTCGCCCGCGCAGGACACACCGTCCGCGCCTGGAACCGCAGCGAGGCCAAGGCGCGGCCGCTGGCCGCGGACGGCGTCGAGATCGCCGCCAGCCCCGCCGAGGCCGTGCGCGGCGCCGGTGTCGTCCTGACCATGCTGTACGACGGCCCCGCGGCCCTGGACGTCATGCGCCAGGCCGCCGAGGGACTCCGCCCGGGCGTCGCCTGGGTGCAGTCGACCACCGCCGGCGTCGAGGCGATCGCCGACCTGGCCGCCTTCGCCCGCGAGCACGGGCTGGTCTTCTTCGACGCGCCCGTCCTGGGTACCCGACAGCCCGCCGAGGCCGGCCAGCTGCTGGTCCTCGCGGCCGGACCGGTCGAGGGGCGCGGCGCCGTGAGCCCCGTCCTCGACGCGGTCGGCGCCCGCACGGTGTGGACCGGCGAGGACGGTGCCGAGGGCAGCGCGACCCGGCTGAAGCTGGTCGCCAACAGCTGGGTGCTCGCGGTGACCAACGCGGCCGGAGAGGCCCTCGCCCTCGCGAAGGCCCTCGGTGTGGACCCGCAGGGCTTCTTCGACGCCATCGACGGCGGCCCCCTCGACATGGGCTATCTGCGGGCCAAGTCGGGGCTGATCCTCGACGACCGGTTGTCACCGGCCCAGTTCGCGGTCTCCACCGCCGCCAAGGACGCCCGGCTGATCGTCGAGGCCGGTGAGCGGGGCGGGGTGCGCCTGGACGTGGCCGCCGCGAGCGCCGAGCGGTTCGAACGCGCAGCCGCCCAGGGCCACGGCGACGAGGACATGGCCGCCGCCTATTTCGCGAGCTTCGACGAGAAGGCCTGACCCCGACACCGCAACACCCGACCCCGAGGAGGACCCCGCATGTCCAAGCCCCCGCTGCCGCCCGAGGCCGTCGACCTGCTGCGCCGCCCCAACCCCTGCGTGATGGCCACCCTGCGCTCCGACGGAACGCCGGTGTCGACCCCCACCTGGTACCTCTGGGAGGACGGCCGTGTCCTGATCAACCTGGACGAGGGCCGCATCCGGCTGAAGCACCTGCGCCGCGACCCCCGTGTCACGCTCACCGTCCTGGACGGCGACAACTGGTACACGCACATCACGCTCATCGGCCGCGTGATCGAGACGTACGCGGACGAGGACCTCGCCGACATCGACCGCCTCTCCATCCACTACGGCGGCCGTCCCTATCCGAACCGGGTCCGGGGCCGCGTGAGCGCCTGGATCGAGGTCGAGCGCTGGCACGGCTGGGGCGAGATGAAGGACAACGACCAGGCCTCCGGCTGACGGCACGACGGTGGGGGAGGGTGAGGGCACCGACCGGGCCCTCACCCTCTCGCGCGCCCGCGTCCCGTGCGTCAGGCGTCACTGCTCAGGGGGTGGCTGAAGCCCTGGTCGGAGATGAGGCGGGCACCCTCGGCGAGCTCCGTGGCGAAGCGCTCGACGGCCTCGTAGGGGAAGCGGTGGCTGGGGCCGCTCAGGGAAAGGGAGGCGACGATCCTGCCGATGCGGCCCGTGACCGGGACCGCCACCGCGGTGAGCCCCTCGTCGAACTCGCTGCTGCTGACGGCGTAGCCGCGCTCGGCCGCCTCCGTGACCCACGCCCGCAGCCGCTCGACCTGTGCCTCGCCCTGCGGTGAGGCGGCCGCGACCCGGCGCAGGAAGGCCTCTGAGGCGCCCCGCAGCAGGATCTTCGAGGAGGCGCCGGCCCACAGCGGCTGCTCGTCGCCGACGTCGACGACATGGCGCAGCGGATGCGGACTCTCCTCGTGGGCGACGCAGATGCGGTGGACACCCCGGGCGACGAACAGGTTGACGGTCTCGCCGAGCCGGTCCGCGAGCTCACGCATGACCTTCCGGGTCTCCTGCGGCACCTCCCACTGGCCGCGCGCGAGATACGCCCAGCGCCACAGCGCGGGCCCCGCGGTGTAACCCGACGGGTGCGAGCCCAGCAGGCCGGTCTCCTCCAGCGTCTGCACCAGCCGCAGCGCGGTCGTCTTGGCGAGCCCGGTCGCGCCGGTGATCTCCCGCAGAGTGATCACCGGCCGGTCCGCGCTGAGGAGGGCGAGGATGTCGAAGGCCCGCCGCACACTGCGCACCCCGCCCACGTGCTGGTCGGCGTCGCCCCCCGCCGACGTCTGTCCGTCGCTCACCCGCTGCCTCCCGTACGGTCCCCACGGCCCTCGGCCGATGCTGCTGCCTCCGACCGTAGTCCGCTCTGCGGACCGAGAAAACCGACCGCGCCCTTGGATGGAGGAGGTGTGGGCACCTAGGCTGACCGCACAGTGGACCAGTTGGACCATCTGCTGGTCCTACTGACATCTTCTCCGTGACCGCCGGACGGGCCGGGAAGACCTGGATCGACCTCAGGAGCGAGCATGCGCAAGTCCATCGCGACCGTCTGCCTCAGCGGCACCCTCACCGAGAAACTGACGGCCGCCGCACGGGCCGGCTTCGACGGCGTCGAGATCTTCGAGAACGACCTCCTCGCCAGCCCCCTCGCCCCCGAGGAGATCGCCGCCCGCACTGCCGACCTGGGCCTGCGCATCGACCTCTACCAGCCCATGCGGGACATCGAGGCCGTCCCTGAGGAGCTCTTCGCCCGCAACCTGAGGCGTGCCCGGCACAAGTTCGAGCTGATGCGCAGGCTCGGCGCCGACACCGTCCTCGTCTGTTCCAGCGTCTGCGAGCAGGCCGTGGACGACGACGCCCTCGCGGCCGAGCAACTGGGCCGACTCGCCGACCTGGCCCAGGAGTCCGGCATCCGGGTGGCCTACGAGGCACTGGCGTGGGGACGGCACGTCAGCACGTACGACCATGCCTGGCGGATCGTCGAGGCCGCGGACCATCCGGCGCTCGGCACCTGCCTGGACAGCTTCCACATCCTCTCCAGGGGCTCCGATCCCAAGGGCGTCGAGGACATCCCCGGCGACAAGATCTTCTTCCTCCAGCTCGCGGACGCCCCGCTCATGGCCATGGACGTCCTGCAGTGGAGCCGCCACTACCGCTGCTTCCCCGGTCAGGGCGGATTCGACGTCGCCGGACTCCTGCGGCACGTCCTGAACGCCGGATACGACGGCCCGCTGTCCCTGGAGGTCTTCAACGACGTCTTCCGCCAGGCGGACGCGGGCCGCACGGCCCTGGACGGAATGCGCTCCCTGCTCGCCCTGGAGGAGAACGCCGGAGTATCCCCGCTTCCGGCCCCGGTGATCCCCTCGGGCGTCGCCTTCGCCGAACTCGCCACCAGCGACCCCGAACCCGTCGGCGAACTCCTCACGGCTCTCGGCTTCACCCGCACCGCCCGCCATCACGGCAAGCCGGTCGACCTCTGGGCACAGGGCGAGGCCCGCGTCCTGGTCAACGCGGGCACCGTCGGCCGCCGTACCGACACCACCCTGGCCGCCGTAGGACTGGAGACAGCGGATCCGGCCGCCTCCGCGCGACGGGCGGAAGCCCTGCTCGCGCCCGCCCTGCCCAAGCACCGCACCGCCCAGGACGTCCCGCTGGAGTCGATCGCGGCCCCGGACGGCACCGAAGTACTGTTCTGTGCCACCGGTCGGCCCGAACTCCCCAGCTGGACCGACGACTTCGCGGCCACGGCCGAGAGCGCGGGCGCGACCGCCCTCACCATCGACCACCTCGCGCTGACCCAGCCCTGGCACCACTTCGACGAGTCCGTGCTCTTCCACCGCACGGTGCTGGGCCTCAGCCCGCACGACACCGTCGAGCTCGCCGACCCCTACGGCCTGTTCCGCAGCCGTGCCCTGTCCGCCCCCTCCGACGGGCCCCGGCTGGTCCTCAACCTCGCGCCCAGTCCTGAGGAGGGCGGTGAGACACGGGCCAGGCACGTGGCGTTCGCCGTCGACGACATCGTCGCCGCCGTCCACCGCTTCCGGGCGGCCGGGGCAGCGCTGCTGCGCGTCCCGGCGAACTACTACGACGACCTGGAGGCCCGTTTCGACTTCGCCGAGGGGGAGTTGGAGACGTATCGCGAGCTCGGCATCCTCTACGACCGCGACGAGCGGGGCGGCGAGTTCCGGCACTGCTACACCGAGACCGTCGGCCACGTCTTCTTCGAGTTCGTGCAGCGATCCGGCGGCTACGCCGGGTTCGGAGCGGCCAACGCGCCCATCCGGCTGGCCGCGCAGCGCAGGTAGGAGTTCGGGAAGCGCCTTCAGGGGGGCGGGCCGGAGGTGTGTCATCATCCGCCGATGACCTCCGAAACGATCACCGCTGACGCGGCAGGCACCTGGACCCTCGGTGATCTCACCGTCAACCGCGTCGGCTTCGGCGCGATGCGGCTGACCGGCAGCGCGGCCTTCCACCTGGGCGCCCCGAGCGACCGGAAGCGGTCGATCGCCGTACTGCGCAGGGCGATGGAGCTCGGCGTCAACCACATCGACACCGCGGCCTTCTACTTCTCCTCGCTGCGCTCCGCCAACGAGCTCATCAACAGCGCGCTGTCCCCGTACTCCGACGACCTCGTCATCGTCACCAAGGTCGGGCCGTTCCGTGACTACTCGGGGGAGTGGGCCACTTCGGCCCGCCCGGACGACCTGCGCGGCCATGTCGAGGAGAACCTGCGGCAGTTGGGCCGCGACCACCTGGACGTCGTGAACCTGCGGCGGATGCGCCAGGACTCGATCGCCGAGCACTTCGGGGCCCTGGCCGAACTGCGCGAGGAGGGCCTGATCCGGCATCTCGGCGTGTCGGACGTCGAGCCCCGCCACCTCGCCGAGGCACAGGCGATCGCACCGGTGGTGTGTGTGCAGAACCGGTTCGGGCTCGACTCCCGCAACCCCGGCACCAACGAGATCCTGCGGATCTGCGGCGAACAGGGCATCGCGTTCGTGCCGTTCTTCGCCATCGCGGGCGAGGGCGGCTCCCACGGTGCCACCGACGGCCACGACGAGGAGGTCCTGGCCGTCGCGCGGGCGCACGGCGCGACTCCCGCGCAGGTCCGGCTCGCCTGGACCCTGGCCCAGGGCCCGCACGTCCTCGCCATCCCCGGCACCGGCAACCCCGACCACCTCGCCGAGAACATCGCGGCGGGCGCCCTCCGGCTCACCGACCAGGAACGGGACATGCTCGACTCACTGCGTCAGAAAGCCGGTTGAAAGGTCAGACGACCTACACGCCGTCCTCCATGACATGCCGCCCACGCATCTCGTGCACGCCGTTGAGGGCCTGCACGGTGTGCGGGCGCACCTGGAAGAACGCGTAGGAGGCGCTGTCCTCACGCGGATCCCAGCCCGTCTTCGCCCGGAAAGCCTCGATCGCCGCGGCCGGCACGTCCGTCCCGCCGTAGGTCCGCACCTCCCCGTCGATGAGCACGACGTCCTGCGTGTCCCCGAAGGCCAGCCGGGTGCGGCCGCCGTCGCGCAGGTTGCGGCCCGTGGGATTGGTGATCCTGGTGGACAGCCAGACCGACTCCCCGTCCCAGACGAACCACAGCGCGACCAGACACGGCAGCCCGTCGGCATCCGCCGAGGCCACCCAGATGTCCCTCTCCCGCTCCAGACGGGCCAGTACGTCCCGCTTGCGCTCCACGGCGGTCCGGCTCTCGGTGATCGTCATGACCGGGACGCTACCGCCCACCTCTCCCCGCCGCCTCGGTCCGTGGCCCTACGACCACGGACCGAGGCGCGGACCCATCCTGGATCCGTACGGCGGACCATGCCGACGGCCACCCTCGGCGCATACGCGGTTAGGCGGCGGGGCCGGACGGCGGCCCCGGGAGCCCCGAGCGGCTGCACGCCCCAGGGGCGGTCGTCCGCCGCGCAGGGCCCACGGCAGGTCTCTCGCCACCTGTCGTCCAGCCCCGCAGGGGTCCGTCCGGCGTCGAGGCTCTACGTGCCCGTCGAGCCCCGGGCGTGTGCTGCGGACCATGCCGACGGCCGCCCTCGGCGCATACGCGGTTAGGCGGCGGGGCCGGACGGCGGCCCCGGGAGCCCCGAGCGGCTGCACGCCCCAGGGGCGGTCGTCCGCCGCGCAGGGGCCCACGGCAGGTCTCTCGCCACCTGCCGCCCAGCCCCGCGGGCGCCCGCAACCGTGCGGTTCCCCTGCGGACCAGGCCGACGTCGAGGGCTTGACGTGCGTACCGAGGCGCGTCCGGGTTGTCGTAACCGTCCCCGGCAAGGCCCGCCGCGCAGCTGTCGAGCACACGGCCGCCTTCTCCACGCGGCCGGCAGTGCCTCGCAGGCGCCGGCAGCCCCGGCGGCCCATCCGGCCGACCATGTCGGCAATGAAGCCCTGACGTGCCCAACGAGGTCCCCGGCCGGGCTTGCCGTCGCCGCCCGACAAGGCCCCGCCGCCGTGGCGCGCAGGGGAGCCCCGCTCACCTGCGCCGACAGGCCACCCCTGCTCGCGGCCGACCCGCTCCGCCACGCGGTACGCGTCATGCCTCCGGCCCGATCCGCAGGGCAGGCCCTACCCCAGCCGTTCGTGCAGGAAGGGCACGGTCCTCTCCCAGGCGCGGGTGGCGGACTCGGGGTCGTGGGCCTCGGGGCGGCCGTCGTTGAAGAAGGCGTGGTTCGCCGGGTACAGGCGCAGGTCCGGGGTGATTCCGGACTGCTCGTGGACGGCCTCGCGCAGGGCGTCGAGGCTTTCGGCCGGGATGCTCTGGTCGAGTTCGCCGTAGTGGCCCAGGATCTCCGCCCTGAGGTGGGAGAAGTCGGGCAACTCGCCCTGGATCACGCCGTAGAACGGCACCGCGGCGCTCACCCGCGGGTCCGCCGCCGCAAGGTACAGGACGAATCCGCCGCCCATGCAGAAGCCGACCGCGCCCACGGTGTCCGAGGTGACCTCGTCCAGCGACAGCAGGTGGTCGACCGCGCCGGACAGCAGCTCCACGCCCCGCGCGACCGGCAGCGCCTGCATCATCCGCAGGGCCTCCGCGCTCTCGTGGGCGACATTGCCGCCGTACAGGTCGGGAGCGAGCGCGACGAAGCCCTCCGCCGCCAGCCGGTCGGCGACGTCGGCGATGTGGTCGGTCAGACCCCACCACTCCTGGATCACGATGACCCCCGGCCCGCTCCCGGACGGCGGCAGCGCCAGATAGCCGTGCGCGGTGGTGCCGCCGCTCGGGAAGGTGACGTTCTGGTGGGCGGGTGCTCCGGTCGACTTCGGCAGTTCGGCCATGGTGCTCGACTCCTGTGCGGTCCGGCGGAAGGGGGCGCCGGAGCCGTGACCCCGGCGGTGATCACCAGCCTGCCACGCACGGTACGGCCCGACGACAGGTGCCCCCGGGGACCGGACTGGCGCCGCCGAAGTTTTACGTATAACCTCTCCCGTCAACCACCCGTCCCGAGAGGCTCCGATGAGACGCGTCGCCCTGGTCACCCTCGTCGTCGACGACTACGACGAGGCGATCCGCTTCTACACCGAAGCCCTCGGCTTCCGGCTCGTCGAGGACGCCCCCCGCCCCGACGGCTCCCGCTGGGTCGTCGTTCGGCCGGACGAGCGCGAGGGCGGCACCGACCTGCTGCTCGCCCGCGCCAAGGACGAGGCCCAGCAGGGCCGGGTGGGCAACCAGACCGGCGGCCGCGTCGGCTTCTTCCTGCACACCGACGACTTCGCCGGCGACCACGCCCGCATGCTCGCCGCGGGCGTGACCTTCCTGGAGGAGCCCCGCCACGAGCCCTACGGCTCGGTCGCCGTCTTCCAGGACCTCTACGGAAACCGCTGGGACCTGCTCCAGCCCGCCGACTGACCCTCCCCGCCACCCCGTTCGACGTTCGAAGAAAGACCTCGCCATGACCGCTACGCGCGTAGACGCCGACCTGATCCGCCGCCTCCCCAAGGCCGTCCTGCACGACCACCTCGACGGCGGCCTGCGCCCCGCCACCGTGGTGGAGCTCGCGGCCGAGGTCGGCCACACCCTGCCCACCACCGACCCGGACGAGCTCGCCGCCTGGTACTTCGAGGCCGCCAACTCCGGCGACCTGGTGCGCTACATAGCCACCTTCGAGCACACCCTCGCCGTCATGCAGACCCGCGAGGGCCTGCTGCGCACGGCCGAGGAGTACGTCCTCGACCTGGCCGCCGACGGCGTCGTGTACGGCGAGGTGCGCTACGCCCCCGAGCTGAACACCAACGGCGGACTGGCCATGGCCGAGGTCGTCGAGACCGTCCAGGAGGGCCTGGCCGCCGGCATGGCGAAGGCCGCCGCCGCGGGCACCCCGGTGCGTGTCGGCACCCTGCTGTGCGGAATGCGGATGTTCGACCGGGTGCGCGAGGCCGCCGACCTGGCCGTGGCCTTCCGGGACGCCGGTGTCGTCGGCTTCGACATCGCGGGCGCGGAGGACGGCTTCCCGGCCGCCGACCACCTGGACGCCTTCGAGTACCTGCGCCGCGAGAGCGTGCCCTTCACGATCCACGCCGGTGAGGCCCACGGCCTGCCCAGCATCCACCAGGCCGTGCAGGTGTGCGGCGCCCAGCGTCTCGGCCACGGCGTACGGATCACCGAGGACATCCCCGACCTCGCGGGGGGCAAGCTCGGCCGGCTCGCCGGCTGGGTCCGGGACCGCCGTATCGCCCTGGAGATGTGCCCGACCTCCAACCTCCAGACCGGCGCGGCCACCTCGATCGCCGAGCACCCGATCACGGCTCTGAAGGACCTCGGCTTCCGGGTCACCCTCAACACCGACAACCGGCTGGTGTCGGGGACGACGATGACCCGGGAGATGTCCCTGCTGGTCGAGGAGGCGGGCTGGACGGTCGAGGACCTGCGCACAGTCACGGTGAACGCTCTCAAGAGCGCCTTCATCCCGTTCGACGAGCGCAAGGCCCTCATCGAGGACGTCGTCCTGCCGGGCTACGACGCCGCGCTCTGAAGCAGACCCCGTAGATAGGCGGCCTGTCCGACGTGCTGCAGATCGTCGGACAGGACGCTGACCAGTCGCACCCCCAGGGTGACCGGCGGATCCCAGTTCTCGTCCACGACGCGCTCCAGGTCCCCGGCCGACAGGCCGCGCAGGGCTTCGAGACTCTGCGTGTGCACGGCGTCGTAGTAGCCGGTGAGCAGGTCCGCGGAGTCGACCCGCACCTTGGCGACCTGTGCGGAGGTGTGGCCGTAGCCGATGTCACGCGGCTTCAGGTCGAGGCCGAACCGCTTCTCCCAGTCCTGTGTGAGCCACACCTGGTCGAGGCCGAAGGCGCCGGCGACATGGTCGTCCTGGACGCGGGTGAGATGCCAGACCAGCCAGGCGAGGGAGTTGGCGTCGGGGCCGGGACGGTGGTTGAGGTCGTCGGGGCCCAGGCCTTCGACGGCGGCGTGGACTTCTTCCTGGATGCGGCTGTAGCCGTCGATGAGGATGTCCTTTGCATGCATGACATCCACCATCGCGCATCGCGCCGCGTCAGGCGTCGGGAATCCAGCTCCCGTGGAAGCCCAGGGGCACCCGTCCCGGCAGATGGATCCGGGCCACCGGCTCGCCCGTGAAGTCCTGGGCCGCGAGAATCACCAGGTCCGAGGCCCCGCGCTCGGGGTTGTGGACATACGCGATCGCGTACCCGTCGTCCTCGGCGGCCCTGGGGTCGCAGGGGTCGGACGGCACGAACACGGCCTCGCTCGCCGCCGCCCCCCGGGGCAGCCGGTGCACCTGCGAGGTGCCCCTCAGCAGATCGTGCTTGATGAGCGCGTTGCTGAACGCCCGGTCGGGAGGCGGGTTGCCGTCGACCGCCTGATAGGCCACCGCCATCTCGGCGGCCGCCGCCGAGTAGCCGTAGCGGTGTCGGCGGGACACCAGACCCTCGTTGACCCGCGGGAACTCCTGCGGGCGGTCGTCGAGGGTCCGGACCCGCACCCGCCCCTGCCGCAGGTCCACCGTCCACCGGTCGAGCCGTGGGGTGCCCGCCCCGTACGGCCCGCCCGAGCCGTTGCCCGCCACGAGGAAGGGTGCGTCGAAGTTGGTCGTGTCGATGACCAGGTTCGGGCCCTCCTCGTACGCGTTGAGGGTGTGCGAGTAGTAGACCGGGTCCACCTCGAACCAGCGGACCGCACCGCCCTTGCGTGGCAGTACACCGATCCGCGCCGGATGCCGGTCGTTCCAGACGTACGGCACGATGTCGCCGCGCTCGGCGCCCGCCGGGTCGAAGGTGACCGGCATGTCGAGGATGATCACGTACCGCTCGGTGAGCGCGAAGTCATGGATCATCGGGGCGTCGGTCACCGGGATCCGCGTGCTGCGCGAGACGCGTCCCGCCGGGTCCACGACCAGGTGCCGCACATGGTCCCAGGTCGGGTAGTAGGCGATCGCGTGCAGCTCGCCGGCGTGGACGTCGAACTTGGTGTGCGCGGTGAACGCGCCCTCCAGGGTGCCCCGGAAGTCGTAGGTGCCCACGGTGTTCAGCTCGTCGTCGAGCTCGTACGGCAGAGGTCCGCTCTCCTGGAGCGCCAGGATGCGTCCCCGGTGGGGGATCACATGGGTGTTGCACGGGAAGTCGTCCGGCGGCACCGGACCCGGGTAGGGCTCGCCGAGTTTCTTCGCCACCTGGGAGGAGCGAACCCAGCGGTTGCGGTACCACTCGGCGCGTCCCTCGCCCAGCCGGACGCCGTGCACCATGCCGTCGCCGAGCATCCAGTGGTGGGCTCGGGGGTCCTCCAGGCCCAGCACATTGGGGCCGGTGCGCAGATAGCGGCCGTTCAGCTCGCGCGGGACCCGCCCGGTGACCGGCAGGTCGAAGGCCGTCAGTTCCTCGGTGACCGGCTTGAAGGCCCCCTCCAGAAAGGGGAAGTGGCGCGTCGGCGCCGGGCGGGGCACCGCGGAGGCGGGTCCCGCGCCCACTCCCGTGCCGGCCAGTCCGCCCGCGGCCGCGACCGCCGCCGCGCCACGCAGCACGTTCCGGCGGGTGGGGTTCGTCGTCCGTGCGGGGTGCGTCGTCTGTGCGGGGTTCGTCGTCTGTGTGGAGTCCGTCATCTTCCCTGCTCCTGACCGCGGTTGTCATCGGGGACGGTCATGAGTCTGGGGTGTGCGGCGGGTCGGGTCAGGAGGGGTGGACCCCGTCCTGGGGGTGGTGCCAGGCCCCCTCTTTCGCGCGGGGCGGCTCAGCTGTCCAGCAGCGCCATCAACGCCCGCGCCGCCGGACTGGTGGCCTGCGGGGGCGGCAGCAGGGCGACCGTCTCGTACACGGTCTCCCCGGTGCCCTTGACGGGCAGAGCCGTCAGCGACGGCCGCTTGTGCCGGAAGTGCTGCGGAACGACCGCCACCCCGAGGTTCTCGTCCACCAGGTCGAGAAGGCTGTGCACGTCGTTCACCTCCAGGGCGACCGACCGGCGCACGCCCGCCTCGGCGAAGACGGTGTCGGTGGTGCGGCGCGGCCCCCAGTCCGGGTGGAAGTCGACGAAGACCTCACCGCCCAGGTCCTCCGGGGTCACGGCCACGCCGGCCGCCGCGAGCGGATGACTCGGATGGCACAGCACGGTCATCGGCTCGCTGGTCAGCGGTACGGCCCGCAGCTGGTCGCTCTCCTCCCGCGTCCCCCGCACGGCGAACGCCAGGTCCAGCCGCCCGGCGGCGACCTCCTCGGCCAGTGCGCCCGAGCCCGCCTGCCGCAGAGAGATCTCCACGTCCGGGTGCTGGCGCCGGAACGCGGCCAGCAGCCCCGCCACATGCACCCCGGCGATGCACTGCTCGGAGCCCAGCGCGAGCATCCCGCGCAGCACTCCCTGCACCGCGGCCACCGCCTCGTGGGCCGAACGCACCTGCGCGAGGATCCGCTCGGCCTCCCCGAGCAGGGCCCGCCCGGCCGGGGTGAGCGTCACCCGGCGGGTGGTCCGCACGAACAGCGGGGTCTGCAGCTCCCGCTCCAGCGCCCGGATCGACGCGGACAGCCCGGACTGGGACACCAGGAGCCGTTCGGCGGCCCGGGTGAAGTGCTGGTCCTCGGCTACTGCCACGAAGTGCTGGAGATGGCGCAGTTCCATGATTGAGAAGCCTATCCGCTGAATTCCATCGGATTCTTCTGTTGGACCGATGCCCCCAGGTCGCGAAAGAGTGGACTTGGATTCACGACTTTGGTTCCACCGTGCCAACCCCTCTGGAGTCGCGTTGTACACCGCACACCCCGACCGCTACGCGGAGATGCCCTACCGGCGCACCGGACGCAGCGGTCTGAAGCTTCCCGCGATCTCGCTCGGTCTGTGGCACAACTTCGGCCCGGCGGACCGCACGGTCGAGACCCAGCGGGCCATCCTGCGCCGCGCCTTCGACCTCGGTGTCACCCACTTCGACCTCGCCAACAACTACGGCCCGCCGCCCGGCGCCGCCGAGGCCGCGTTCGGTGAGGCCCTCAAGGCCGACCTCGCGGCCTACCGCGACGAGCTGATCATCTCGACCAAGGCCGGCTATCTGATGTGGCCCGGTCCGTACGGCGAGTGGGGCTCCCGCAAGTACCTGCTGTCCTCGCTGGACCAGAGCCTGACCCGGATGGGCCTGGACTACGTCGACATCTTCTACTCGCACCGCCCCGACCCGGACACCCCCCTCGAAGAGACGATGGGCGCCCTGCACACCGCGGTCCAGCAGGGCAAGGCGCTGTACGTCGGCATCTCCAACTACTCCGCCGAGCAGACCCGTGAGGCCGCCCGCATCCTCGGCGAGCTCGGCACCCCGCTCCTCATCCACCAGCCGCGCTACTCGATGCTGGACCGGCGCCCCGAGGACGGCGGCCTGCTGGACGCGCTCGACGAGCTCCAGGTCGGCTCGATCGTCTTCTCCCCGCTGGAGCAGGGCCTGCTCACCGGCCGCTACCTCGATGGCATCCCCGAGGACTCCCGGGCCGCGAGCGACAGCCCCTTCCTGAACTCCGACGCGGTCACCGAGGACCTGGTCCAGCAGCTCCGCGAGCTCAACGACATCGCCAAGGGCCGCGGTCAGACCCTCGCCCAGCTGGCCCTTGCCTGGGTCCTGCGCGGCGGCCGGGTCACCTCGGCCCTCGTCGGCGCGAGCAGCCCGAAGCAGATCGAGGACAGCGTGGGCACGATCGCCAACCTGGACTTCGCCCCGGAGGAACTGGCGAGGATCGACGCGATCGTCAAGGCGTGACCGACGCGGCCCTCACAGCCGCGGGCAGTCGAACGGACCGGGCGCCGGCCTCAGAGGCCGGCGCCCGGTCCGTCTCGGTTCGGCGCGAAGGTGATCACGGGAGGTGAAGCCCGCTCAGCCGGTCCGCTCCTCGATGCGCACGGTCACCGTGTCGCCCGCGTCCTTGCCGATGGCCTTCCGCACCTCGGCCTTGACGGGCAGCATGTGGGTGCCGTCCCCGAGGGCCATGAAGGAGCTCTGGAAAGGGTGGCCGTCGATCGTGCCGCGGACCTTGACGAGACCCCGGGTGCCGAAGAACTCCACCGAGGCGGGCCAGCGGACACAGGTCCAGCCACCCTTCCCCGGGTTCCTGCTGAGGACGGCGGTGAATTCCGCGTCCACCTTTCCGGGCGTGGCCATGATGTTCTCCCTCGCTGACGGCTTCCTCTTCAAGAGACCGCCGGCGAGGGGAAAACTCATCGTGGCCCTCCCTCACGCCCCCGCGGGCACCCGGTCCAGGAAGCCGTGCACCGTCCTGATCCTGCCGTCCTCGTCGAGCGTGATCACGTCGGATCCGGCGACGGGGGCCGATCCGTCCTCGCCCACGAGCTCCCAGGAGAAGCGCGCGGTGTCGTGATGCCCGTCGACGGGGCCGCTGATCCGGAAGGTGAAACCGGGGAACTGCTCGTGGGCCGCCGCGATCACCGCGGTGATCCCGTCGTGGCCCACCACGTCGGCGAGAGGGTCGGTGTACCCGCCGTCCGCCGCCCAGGCGGCTGCCACGGCCTTGGCGCGGGCCTCCGGCTCACGCGTGTTCCAGGCTTCGAAGTAGCGGGCGACGGCACTCTCGTAGCGGTCGGTGTTCGCGGACATGGGAAATCAGCCTCCATCGAGGTCGTCTGTGCTGGTGGGACCTGGTGAGACAACCTTGCCCGCGGCGCCGGGAACCGTCGATTACTTCCCGGGTCATGGCGTTTGACCGTGTACCCGTCAGGTTTCGGCCAGGAGGTGGGGCGAATATGCCAGGAGACTGGCCAAAAAGACGTGGTGACAGTGTTTCAGTAGTGAACATACTCGACTGACAGGACCTTCACATCGAGCGAAGTGCCCGTCACGCACAGCAGCAAAGACACGCGTACCGCACGAGAAGCGCACGGAAAGCGAGGCCCTGCAGGCAGGCGAACGAGCAAGCGGGGGAGTGGATCGTGCACGACGAATTCCTGTGCCACGTCACGGGTTACGGCATCTGCGACGGACGGCGCATCGGCGTACCCCTCGGTACCTACCGCGCGCCCACTCTCGCCCTCGCCCTGTGGTGGCTGCGCGACCGGGCCTCGTGGATCGCCGACCGATTAGACCCCCAGCCCGAGGCCCCGTACTTCCCGGTGGGCGCCCTCGCCCCCGTCGCCGCCACCGTGCTGGACGTGCCCGCCGTGATGCGGGCCTGGTGCGCCGACCTGTACCAACAGGATCTGGTCGCCGACGAGTTGGCCGCCGGCCGGCTGGTCCGGATCGCCGCGAGCGACGACACCACGGAGTACGAACTGCTCGCCGAGTCCGTGGACGCCGTGAGAATGCACCGGATGGCCTCGGCGCTCTTCACCCCCGTGGCGTGAGCCGCCCCCGCCCCCGCGCTCCGCACCCGTGCCGCCGCCGATCCGCGCCACCAGGCGGCCAAAGGGGTGAATCGGTAGAATTCTGGCATGGCGGACCGGTCGATCGCACCGACGGCGCCCGAGCTCGTCCTGGAGACCGACACCGGCTCCACGGTGATGAGTCCGGGCCACGACTACCACGTCGGGCGCGACCCGCTGAGCGACATCGTCATCGACGATGCCCGGGTCTCGTGGCACCACGCGGTACTGCGACCCGAGGCCGACCATTGGACCCTCGAGGACGAGAACAGCACCAACGGCACCTATGCCGACGGCCGCCGCGTCCACGAGTGGGACGTCGGCCCCGGCAGCGTCATCCGCTTCGGCAGCCCCTCCGACGGCCCCTGCGCGGTCCTGCTGGGCATCCCCACCCCCGAGCGCCCCTCGGCGGTCTCGATGCCCGGTCTCACGGGCACCTTCCGCCGGCCCACGGCGGTACGCCCACTGCCCACCCGCACGGTCCGGATCGGCCGCGCCGACGACAACGACCTCGTCATCGACGACCTGGTCGTCTCCCGCCACCACGCTGAGCTGCGCGCCCTGCCCGACGGCAGCTACGACATCGCCGACCTGGGCAGTCACAACGGCACCTACCTCAACGGCCGGCCCGTCACGAGCGCCCCCCTCGGCCCCGGTGACATCGTCGGCATCGGCCACTCGGCGTTCTGCCTGGTCGGCGACACGCTCCAGGAGTACGTCGACACCGGCGAGGTCTCCCTCGACGTCCAGGACCTCACGGTCGCCGTCGACCGCGGCCGCAAGACCCTGCTCGACCACGTGTCCTTCCCGGTGGGGGAGAAGTGCCTGCTCGCGGTCGTCGGCCCGAGCGGCGCCGGCAAGTCCACGCTCCTGAACGCCCTCACCGGCCAGCGCCCCGCCGACCACGGCACGGTCCTGTACGACGGCCGCGACCTGTACCGCGACTACGCCGAGCTGCGCCAGCGCATCGGCCTGGTCCCGCAGGACGACATCCTGCACGCCCAGCTGACCGTCCGCAGCGCCCTGTCCTACGCCGCAGAGCTGCGCTTCCCACAGGACACCGCGAAGTCCGAACGCCGCGAACGGGTCGACGAGGTGATCCGCGAGCTCGGCCTGGAACAGCGCGCCCGGCAGCCCGTGCACAGCCTGTCGGGCGGACAGCGCAAGCGGGTCAGCGTGGCCCTGGAACTGCTCACCAAACCGTCCCTGCTCTTCCTGGACGAACCGACCTCCGGCCTGGACCCCGGCATGGACCGCTCCGTGATGCACATGCTGCGCGGCCTCGCCGACGACGGGCGCACGGTCATCGTGGTCACCCACAGCGTCCTGAGCCTCGACGTCTGCGACCGCCTCCTGGTCCTCGCGCCAGGCGGGAGGATCGCCTACTACGGTCCGCCCGAGGACGCTCTCGCCTACTTCGGCTTCACCCAGTGGCCCGAGGCCTTCGAGGCGTTCGAACGGGACCAGGACCGCGACTGGGCCGGCGACTTCCGCGGCTCGGCCTTCCAGCACCAGTACGTCACCGAGGCCACCGCACAGCCCCGGACGCCCCGCTCCGAACCGGTCATCATCGCGCCCCCGCCCAGGCCCCGCAGTCGTGGCGCCCAGCTCGGCACCCTGATCCGCCGCTACACCGCCGCCCTCGGCGCCGACCGCACCTTCCTCGCCATCATGATCGCCCTCCCCTTCGTCATGGGCGCCATGGCCCGGGCCCTCGCGGGCAGCCGACTCACCCGGGACACCGCCATGAACGCCCTGCTCATCCTGTGCGTCGGAGGCGTCCTCACCGGCGCCGCGAACGCCGTGCGCGAGCTGGTGAAGGAGCGGGTCATCTACCAACGGGAGCGAGCCGTCGGCCTGTCCAGATCGGCGTACCTGATGTCCAAGGTCGTCGTCCTGGGCACGATCACCGTCGTACAGGCGGTGGTCCTGACCCTGGTCGCCCTCCTCGGCGTCGATCTCAACGCGCCCGGCGGCGAAGGCGTGCTGATGCCGCCCCTTGTGGAGATCACGCTCGCCGTCGCCCTGCTGGCGTTCACCGCGATGATGCTCGGCCTGCTCGTGTCCGCCTTGGTGCGCAAGGAGGAGGTGACGATGCCGCTGCTCGTGCTGCTGGCCATCGTCCAGGTCGTCTTCTGCGGCGCCCTGCTGAAGCTCGACGGCGTGCCCGGCCTGGAACAGCTGTCCTGGCTGGTGCCCTCGCGGTGGGCGCTCGGCGCGATGGCAGGGACCATCGGCCTCGCCCGGATCGTGCCCGGCGACCTCACCGGCGATCCGCTGTTCAAGCACTCGGCGGGCGTGTGGCTGCTGAACATCGGCATGCTGGTCGTCCTCTCGGTGTTCTTCGGATACCTCGTCTCCCGACTGCTGCGCCGCCACGAACCCGCCGTCATGCGGAAGTAGGCCGCCGATGACGACCCCTGGCTTCCGGCCCACCCATGTCGTCCCCGGGTACGGCATGCCCGCCTGGGAGGCCCCCGACCCCGCCCGCCCCACCGTCCCCCTCGACCCGCTCCTGCCCGTCCAGCTCGTCGAGCGGCGCGGCGACTGGGCGTACGTCCTGTGCGCCAACGGCTGGTCCGCCTGGGTCGACGGCCGCCACCTGGTCGCCGTACCGCAGGATCCCCCCGCCCCCGAAAGCCCGCTCACCCGCGCCGCCGACCCGCGCCCCCTGCTGGCCCGCGCCGACGAGACCCTCGCCCGCTACCGGGCCGCCGTCGAGGAGCTGGCCGGCGGGGGTCTCGACGGGGAGGCCTTCCGCGGCCGCACCCGGGGACTGCGGATCGGGGTGGTCGTCGACGGAGAGCACGTGTGGCTGTACGACGCCCAGCACGGACGCTGGGTCTACGCGGACGGGACCCGGCTCAGCACCTACGCCACCGACGAGGCACCCCGCGCGACCGCCGACAGCCCCGGGCACGCCCCCACCCAGGTGGTGACCCCCGATGGCTCGTGAGACCAGCCTCTTCTCCGGCAGCCCCTCCGAACTGGTCGGCCGGCAGATCGCGAGCTACCGCATCGAGCAGGAGATCGGGCGAGGCGGCATGGCCGTCGTCTACCGGGCCCGGGACCTGCGCCTGGACCGCACGGTGGCGCTGAAGCTGCTGGCCCCGGAGCTCGCCCGCAACGACACCTTCCGCAACCGCTTCAGTCACGAGTCCCGGGTGGCCGCGGCGCTCGACCACCCGCACATCGTCCCCGTCTTCGAGGCCGGCGAGACGGACGGCGTGCTGTACATCGCCATGCGCTACGTCGCCGGCAGCGATCTGCGTCATCTCCTCGACCGCCAGGGGCCGTTGCCGCTCCCGACGGCGCTGCGGATCGCCGCCCAGGTCGCCTCCGCGCTCGACGCGGCCCACGAGCACGGCCTGGTCCACCGGGACGTGAAGCCCGGCAACATCCTGGTCTCCCGGGGCACCGACAGCGACCATCCGGAGCACGTCTACCTCACCGACTTCGGTCTCACTAAGAAGTCCCTGTCGCTGACCGGGTTCACGACGGTCGGCCAGTTCGTCGGCACCCTCGACTACGTGGCCCCGGAGCAGATCTCCGGCCGCCCGGTCGATGGCCGCTGCGACGTCTACGGCTTTGCGTGCGTGGTCTACGAGTCCCTCACGGGCCATCCGCCCTTCCGCCGCGACGACGACATGGCCCTGCTGTGGGCCCACCAGTACGACGCGCCCCCGGCGTTGACGGAGTGCCGCCCCGAACTCCCCTCCGGGCTCGACGGCGTGTTCACCAAGGGCCTGGCCAAGAGTCCGGACGACCGCCACGACTCGTGTCTGGCCTTCGTCGCGGGCCTTCGCTCGGCCGCGACCGGCGGTCACGCGCCGACGGAGGTCGCCTTCGGGCCCGTAGCACCAGAGGAGACCAGGCCGAAGCTTCCGCCGCGGTGGGCCGAGCCGATGTTCCGAGGAGGTTAGCGGCATCGTGCTGGGCCGCGGCGGCGCCCCTTCACCCGCTGCTGCCCAGGCCGCTCAGCGGCACCCGGCGAGCCAGTACCCTGCGGTGGCGGATGCGCCGGCCGCCTCCTTGCGGTCGAGCTCCCCGGCGTCCACTAGATGGCCGTCCACTCGGTGACGGCCAAGCGGTCTTCCAGAGCCGGCGCCATGCGGTGCCCTCTCCTCGGCTGAGCGCACCCTGTCACGCCCCGCGTCACACGTCAGCCGGTGTGATCTCCCCTTGGCGCCGCACCGGCCGTGCCGACAGCGCGCCCAGGAAGCCGGTGACCAGGCCCCACAGCGCGCCGAGGCCCACCGCCGGCCAGAGTTCCGGCTCGAGGAACAGTTCGCCGCTCAGACCGCCGCCGAGGTCGCCGATGCCGAGGACCGACAGGCCGTAGTGGGCGGAGATCCGGCCCATGAGGCAGATCATCAGGACCGTCAGGGCGAGCGCGACCGCCAGGCGCACGGCGTGCTGCCAGGCGCGGACGTGGGCGGGGGAGCGGGCCGCCATCAGGAACGCGACCGAGAGCAGCAGGACCGCGTCGACGACGACCAGCCACCAGACCCGGCCGTCGTGCTCGGCGAGGGTGTGAAGATTGAGCGTGGCGGTGTCCTTGGAGCGCAGGACCTCGTCGAGGAGGTGCGGCATGGGCAGTCCGAAAGGGCCCTCCACCCGGCCGTTCCAGGTGGCGCCGAGACCGATGGTCAGGGCGAGCCAGACCAGGTTCGGCAGGCCCAGCAGGATCACCGCGAGTGTCTCGGGCGCATGACCGCGGGTCACTGCGACCACCAGGGCGACGAGGGTCCCGAGGGCGACGTACGCGAGGAGGAGCACGACCATGGCGTGCGCGGCGGGTCGCACCGACTCCTGGAGCGGCAGCAGTCGCCCCGGCAGGGGGGCCCGGCGCGAGACCAGCAGGGCCAGCACCAGGACGCCGGCCAGCCACAGCAGGCCGAACAGGACGGTCTGCGGCACGTCCGTGGTGAAGCCGACCTCGGGGGAGACGCCGAAGAGATCACCCAGGTCGCTCAGCGAGTCGTCGCCGAGGGAGAGCTTGAACGTCTGTCGGGCCGCGTAGGCCAGGGCGAGGAGCGCGAGCAGCCACAGGACGGCGATGCGGGCGGCCCATGCGGCCAGTTCCCGGCTGCCGGCGACGGCCCGGTGCCGCAGCGGCCGCAGGAAGCCCGCCCCGAGCACCAGCGCACCGGTCAGCGTGACGGAGAGGGGGATCACCGTGAGCCCGGCCCTGCTGTCGGCGAGTCCTCCCGCACTGCCCGAAAGCTTGACCGTGCCGCCCACGGCCGTGACGACACTCGCCGCCACGACCCGGGGGAAAGCCTGGTCCGGGAGGTCGACCGCGCCCGCCGCCCACAGCCCGAGCGCTGCCACCACCCCCATGGCGACCAGCGCGACCAGGACCGTCGTCACGGCCTGGGGCCAGCCGTGGCGAGCGACGACTGCCTGGTCGGAGCGGGTGTGCGGGATCACCCTGCCACGCTAAGCAGCCCAGGGGCGGCGCGCCTGCCGGGAGGTCCGTCCGCGTCCGCTTGCGGGCGGCACCGGACCGGAGCAGACAATGGAATGTCGCGGAAGAATGCGGCTGAATCGGGGCAATCGGATCGCACGTCGCAGGAGTCCCGCGTCGGGAAGAAGAACTCGTGAGCGTCGAACCGCCGTCGTCGGGCCGCCCCACCGGGCCGCCCTCCGGCCCGCTGTCGGGCCCGTCCTCGGGCCCCTCGCAGCCGCCTTCGGGCCCGCCCTCGCAGCCCCCGGGCAGCAGTGGCGGAGCGCCCGCGCCCCCACCCCGCCGTCCCTGGTGGAGGTCGGCGCCCCGAGTCGCGCTGATCGCCATCGCGGTGGTCGCCGCGGTGGTCCTCGCGGTCGTCTTCACCCGCTCCGGCGGCGGTTCCGGCTCGGCCGGCGGCAACGGCGAGGTCTTTCTGCAGGCCGCCGCGAAGACGGGCCCCGAGCCCTTCACCGAGTCGACCGCGAAGGACAGCTCCGTGCCGCCGGTCGCCGCCTCCCCGACCGGCTCCTCCGAGCCCGCGAACGCCGTACGGGGCGTGGACGGCTCAGCTCCCGGTCTCTACGGCGGCACCCGCAACGTCTCCAGCTGCGACGTCGAGAAGCAGGTCAAGGCACTCCAGGCGGACCCGGCGAAGAACAAGGTGTTCGCCTCGGTCGCCGGGGTCCCGCCGTCCGGGGTCCCGGCCTTCCTGCGCTCGCTCACACCCGTCCAGCTGCGCATGGACACCCGCGTCACCAACCACGGCTACCGTGACGGCGCCGCCACCACCTACCAGGCCGTCCTCCAGGCCGGCACCGCCGTGCTCGTCGACGACCGCGGAGTGCCCCGCACACGCTGCGCCTGCGGCAACCCGCTCACCCCGCCGATCGCCCAGCAGACCACGCCGAAGCGCACCGGCGACACCTGGGCGTCGTACAACCCCTCGAACGTGGTCGTGGTCGCGCCCTCCACGACGGTCATCAACATCTTCGTGATCTACGACCCCGACCACCACGACTGGATCGCCCGCCACCGCGGCGACACCGGGGGCAAGGACCACAAGACCCACCCGCCGGCCCGGCCCTCCCCGCCGGTGAGCGTGTCGTCGCCGACGACACCGAGCACCCCGTCGTCCCCGGCCTCCCCGTCGCCCTGCGTTTCCACGTCGGCCGGAGCCACCCCCTCCGGATCGTCGAGTCCGTGTCCGCCGGCCCTCGTCGCCCCGTCCCCGAGCTCGCCGTCCCCGAACTCGTCCTCCCCACCGCCGCCCAGCAGCGAATCCTCGGATGAGACCCTGACACCGGGCTCCTCGGCACCGGAGCCGCCCCTCGCCTCCGACACCACCTCGGACACGAATCAGTCGGCGCCCCTGTCCGGCGCCGTGGCGTTCTGGTCGGTGTGACGCGTCACCTGGACTGCGTCGCGCGGCTCGGGGTATCAGCACTGATGCAGCAGCGTCCGGCCAGTCCGGCATCCGAGAGAGAAACGCATGATCGATCACCTGGACGGGGCAGTGATACCGACTGGTTTCGACGTGCCCGTGGAACCCCTACGGCGGGCGGCGCACTACACCGGTGAGCCAGGCAGCATCGCCGAGGCGCGGTCGTTCGCCGCGGACTTCCTGGGCAGGCTCCGAACCGAGTGGTGTGCCGCCATCGGGGACCGTGCCGAGGAGGAGGTGCTCCTCGTGGTGAGCGAACTCGTCACCAACGCCGACCGGCACAGCAACGGGCCGTACATCCTTGAGCTGGAGGGCACCGACGTCTCGGTCGCCGTCACGGTCTACGACAGCAGCGCGGCCCTGCCCCGCAGGTTCCCGCGGGATCCCGAGCGCGTCGGCCGGCACGGCCTGGAGATCGTGCACGTCCTGGCGCAGGAGGTCGCGGCGGAGCGCGTACCGGTGGGCAAGCGGGTACGGGCCGTGCTGGGCTTCGGCGGCAAGAAGGAGTGAGCGCACGCTTGAGGCGCTTCTACGGTGTCGCGCTTTACGGCGTCCGGTGAACTCGCCGGATCATGCAGCGGGTGCCGTCCGGAGGCGGCACCCGCTCTTTTCGCTGTTCTTGTGGGTCAGGCGCAGCCCAGCTCGCCCAGCATGCCCTCACGCAGTCGCGTGATGATCCGCTTGATCAGCCGGGACACATGCATCTGCGAGCAGCCGAGCCGCTCACCGATCTCCGACTGGGTGGCCTCCTCCACGAACCGCATGTGGATGATCTGCCGATCGCGCTCGCTGAGCTCGGCCATCAGCGGGGCGAGAGAGTGGAAGTCCTCGACGAGTCGCAGCCCGTCCTCCTCCACACCGATGAAGTCGGCGAGCACCGCTTCGCCGCCCTCGGGGCCGTCGCCGGTCAGGGCGGCGTCCAGGGACGAGGAGTTGTAGCCGTTCGAGGCGATCTGCGCCTCGATCACCTCCTTCTCGGAGATGTTCATCAGGGTGGCGAGCTCGGCCACCGTCGGGTCGCGGTCCAGCCGGCTGGCGAGTTCCTCACGCGCCTTGGCCAGCTCGACGCGCAGCTCCTGAAGACGCCGCGGGACGTGCACCGCCCAGGTGGTGTCCCGGAAGAAGCGCTTGATCTCGCCGACGATGTACGGCAGCGCGAACGACGTGAACTCGACCTCGCGGGAGATCTCGAACCGGTCGATCGCCTTGATCAGGCCGATCATGCCGGTCTGGACGATGTCCTCCATGTCGTCGCCGCGGCCCCGGAACCTTCCGGCCGCGAAGCGTACGAGCGACATGTTCATCTCAATGAGGGTGTTGCGCGCGTACTGGTACTCGTGCGTCCCCTCCTCGAGCTCGGTCAGGCGCTGGAAGAACTGGCGGGACAGCTCGCGTGCGTCCCGCGGTGCGACGGAGCGCGGTTCCGCGACTCCCGGCAGGGGTGTCCCACCCGTCCTGGTCCCGCTGGCGAGCTCGGTGACCTGTGCCTCCGAACGATTCACGGCGGTGACGACGGTATGCATTACCTCTCCCACGAAAGTCACGGCTCGACGTCTGCCTCTTCGGCCTGGGTTGTCTCGGGTCCTGCAGGTGTGGCCTGCCGTGTACCCGGAACGCGACAACATATGCGTCCCCGGACCACCGGCTCGACCAATTGCCCGCAGTTCCCTCGAGCTGCGCGTACCCGGGGAGTGAGAACCCATGCCCATGAAATGTTCTGCTGGCGTGAAATCGCCGGTCCTCAGGGCGTGACCCGGGTCGCGACGGTCAGTTCGTGGAGGTAGCGCTTGGTGATCCTGCCGCCGTGGCCCTTTTCGATCAGGTCCCGGACGCAGGCCAGCAGGGCCGCGCGGCGGGTGCTGTCGAGAGCCCGGTGGCCCGAGTAGGTGCACAGGACGTCGAGGTACTGGTCGGCCGTGTAGGTGATGTCCTGCTCGCAACGGGTCACCGTGACGTCGCCGAAGCGCGGACAGTCCTCGATCTCCTGCGTGTCCGAGCAGATCTCGGAGGACGGCCGGAGCCGCAGTCCGGGAGGTGTGGCCGGATCATGGCGTTCGTAGCAGTCCTGGACCCGGGTGAAGAAGTCGGTCGTGCCCCCCGCCACATGGTGAGTGACCACGACAGCGAGCCGGCCCCCGGCGCGCAGGGCGTCCGCCGCCTTCTCCAGCCGGACGGCCGGGTCGATCCAGTGGAAGGCGGTGGCGCAGGCCACCAGGTCGAACGGCTCCTCCGGCAGCGGCCAGCGCTCGAACTCGGCGTGGCGCACGTCGACCCGGGGAAAGCGGGCCAGCCGCCTCCGGGCCACCGCGGCCATCGCGTCGCCCAGCTCCACCGCCGTGATGTGACAGCCGAACCCGGCCAGGGAGCGGGTGAGTTGTCCAGTGCCGGGGCCCACCTCCAGGACCCGGCTCTCAGGGCGCAGGCCCGTCAGCCGGGCCAACTCCGCGACCAGCGCGGGCGGATAGCCCGGACGCGCCTTGTCGTACAACTCCGCCGCCTCGTTGAACGTCTCGCGCAGCACCGGGTCCCGTACCTCTCCCGTCGTCGATTCCACCCAGGGCAGAATGCCGACCCCTTCCCCTGACGGCCACGGAATTTAGGCTGATCCGGTGAGCAACGAAGCGCCGAACCAAGCCCGCGTGATCCCCCTGCGCCCGCAGTCCGCGCGCCCGGGGTCCGTCCGCCCGCTGTCCGAACGCCCCGCCACCGCGCCACCCAAGGATCCCTCCGCCAGGGAGACCAGGGAACCCCTGTGGCGCGACCTCGTCGGAGACGTCCTGCGCCGCGAGCGCCTCGCCCAGGAGCGCACGCTCAAGGACGTGGCCGACGCGGCCCGGATCTCGATGCCCTACCTCTCGGAGGTGGAGCGCGGCCGCAAGGAGGCATCTTCGGAGGTCCTCGCGGCCGCCGCCCACGCCCTGGGCCTCGGCCTCGGCGATCTGCTCTCCCTGGCCCAGGGCGAGCTCACCCGGCACTCGGCGCGCAGCCGTCGCGCGGTGCCGGGGTCGCCGTACAACGGGATGTGCCTGGCGGCCTGAGGCGACGGGGCCGGTGCCTCAGACCGTCACGAGGCGCCGGCTCACCACCTCGTCGGCCAGCCCGTACTCCACCGCCTCCTCGGCGGTGAACACCTTGTCGCGGTCCATGTCCGCGCGCAGGGTCGCGATGTCGTGGTGGGTGTGACGGGCCAGCACCTCCTCGACCTGGGAGCGGATGCGGACCATCTCCTTGGCCTGCAGGGCGAGATCGGAGATGGCCCCGCGGCTGCCGCCGGCGGCGGGCTGGCCGAGCAGCACGCGCGCGTGCTCCAGTACGAGCCGCCGCCCGGGATCCCCGCCGGCCAGCAGGACGGCCGCCGTGGAGGCCGCCTGCCCCACACAGAGTGTCGAGATCGGCGCCTGTACGTAGGTCATCGTGTCGTAGATCGCCATCAGCGAGGTGAACGAGCCGCCGGGGGAGTTGATGTAGATCGAGATCTCGTTCTCCGGCGCCGCCGACTCCAGATGCAGGAGCTGCGCGATCACGACGTTGGCCACTCCGTCGTCGATCTCGGTGCCGAGGAAGATGATCCGCTCCGAGAGCAGCCGGCTGAACACGTCGGAGGACCGCTCGCCGTGCGCGGTCCGCTCGACGACGTACGGAATCGTGTAGTTCGCCATGTCACAGCCCCATCCGTCGCTTCGAGGCGGCCGGGCGGACGTCCGCGAGGGACTCCACGACCCGGTCCACCATGCCGTACTCCCTGGCCTCCTCGGCCGTGAACCAGCGGTCGCGGTCGCCGTCGCGGGCGATCGTCTCCGGCGTCTGGCCCGTGTTCTCGGCGAGGAGGCGCTCCATCGTCTGTTTGCTGTGGTCCAGGTTCTCCGCCTGGATCAGGATGTCGGCGGTGGTCCCGCCGATGCCCGCGGACCCCTGGTGCATCATGATCCGCGCGTTGGGCAGGGCGTACCGCTTGCCGGGCGTGCCCCCGCAGAGCAGGAACTGGCCCATGCTCGCCGCGAAGCCCATCGCGAGCGTCGAGACGTCGTTGGGGATGAGCCGCATGGTGTCGTAGATGGCGAGGCCCGCGTACACGGAGCCGCCCGGACTGTTGATGTACAGGCTGATGTCGGTGCGCGGGTCCTCCGCGGACAGGACAAGGAGCTGGGAGCAGACCCGGTTGGCGGAGACCTCGTCGACCTGGGTGCCCAGCAGCACGATGCGCTGGGCGAGGAGTTGGGCGGCCAGTTGGTCGTCGAAGCGGGTGGGAGGGGTGTCGCCCTCCTCGGCCCGGATGGAAGTCATGGGCGGTCCTCGTGGTCGTAGGGATGCCGTCGGCTCCACTCTTGACCTCGGACGATGCCCCGAAGCGGTTTCTCTGCCGGTGGCAGATTCGCCACCGGCAGAGCGCGGCCCCCGGGGAGGTGCTCAGCCCGTCTCGCGCAGTTGCCGGAAGAACGCCCGCACGTCGTCCACCAGCAGGTCCGGCTCCTCCATCGCCGCGAAGTGACCGCCCCGGTCGAACTCGGTCCAGCGCACGACCTTCTCGATGAGCTCCCCCTTGCGCCGCAGCGGGATCTGGATCTCGGCCGGGAAGACCGCGACGGCCGTGGGGACGGTCCCCGGCTCGCGGAGCCGCGACGCCCGGTCGCCCGTGGCGTGCGTGCGCTCGTAGTAGATGCGTGCGGCCGAACCGGCGGTCCCGGTCAGCCAGTACAGCATCACGTTGGTCAGCAGCCGGTCCCGGTCCACGGCCTCCTCGGGCAGCTCGACCGAGTCCGTCCACGCCTGGAACTTCTCCACGATCCAGGCGAGCTGGCCCACCGGGGAGTCGGCGAGCGCGTAGGCCAGGGTCTGCGGCCGGGAGGCCTGGATGATCGCGTATCCGGTGCCCTCCCGCGACCAGGTCTTCGAGCGGCGCCACGACTCCAGCGTGCGCTCCCGTTCCTCGGGGTCGAGCCCGGCCAGTTCCTCGGCCGTCGGTTCCTGGTTGGCCTCGGCGCCCGGCAGGAAGTTCAGGTGGACGCCGATGACCCGCTCAGGGTGGGCGCGGCCCAGCTCGCGGGAGATCGCCGCGCCCCAGTCCCCGCCCTGGGCGCCGAACCGGTCGTAGCCCAGGCGCCGCATGAGCTCGACCCAGGCGCCCGCGATCCGGACGGGCTCCCAACCGGTGTCCGCGGGCGGCCCGGACAGCCCGAAGCCGGGGATGCTCGGTACGACGACGTGGAACGCGTCGGCCGGGTCGCCGCCGTGGGCCGCCGGATCGGTCAACGGGCCCACCACGTCCAGGAACTCGACGATCGAGCCCGGCCAGCCGTGCGTGATGACCAGCGGGGTGGCGTCCGGCTCGGGGGAGCGGACGTGGGCGAAGTGAACGGTCGTCCCGTCGATGACGGTCGTGAACTGCGGCCACTCGTTGAGCCGTGCCTCGGCCGCGCGCCAGTCGTAGGTGTGCCGCCAGTGGTGCGCGAGTTCGCGCAGGTAGCCGGCCGGCACACCGTACGCCCAGCCCGTGGCCGAGAGGTCGTCGGGCCAGCGGGTGCGGTCGAGCCGGTCGTGGAGGTCGTCGAGGTCGCTCTGCGGAATGTCGACACGGAACGGCGTGATGGTGTCGGTTGACGTCATACGGGGATGCTAGGTCGCACCGGTTTATGAGCCACGTGGATTGACCGGCCGCCCGACCGATGAGTTCCGCGCCGAGGATCGGTCCACAGTGATGACCGCACCACGCCCCTTCGGGAGGAACCCATGGCGAGCAAGCCTTTCACCACGTGTCTCTGGTTCGACGGCCAGGCCGAGGAGGCCGCGCACTTCTACGTCTCGGTCTTCAAGGACTCCACCGTCGGGAGAGTCACCCACTATCCCGACGGCGCGATGCAGCCCGCGGGGTCCGTCCTGACGGTCGACTTCACGGCCAACGGGCAGCACTTCGTCGCCCTCAACGGCGGACCGCAGTTCAAGTTCACCGAAGCCGTCTCCTTCCAGATCTTCTGCGCGGACCAGGAGGAGATCGACTACTACTGGACCAAGCTCACCGAGAACGGCGGCGAGCCCGGACCCTGTGGCTGGCTCAAGGACCGTTACGGGCTGTCGTGGCAGGTCGTGCCCGAGGGGCTCGCGGACATGGTGGGCGACCCGGACCCGGAGAAGGCGGCCCGCGTCACCAAGGCGTTCATGGCGATGAGCAAGTTCGACGTCGCCGCCCTGGAGAAGGCGTACGCGGGAGAGTGAGCGTCAGCCGACGGGCGTCCGGCCGATCACCCGGGTGATCTCCCGGGCGATCCGCAGGATGCCGGGGGAGCGGACCGGGCACGGTTTGGGTTTGGACGTCGTCGGCGCCAGACAGAAGTGCAGATAGTCCTTGTCGAGGTGCAGGGCGGTGCGGTCGCGGTCCGGCTGGGTGCAGTAGCCGGGATGCTCGTGCTCGTAGGAGGTGCACGGCAGGTACTGCACCCAGGAGTAGCGGGATCCGGCGGGTGCCACCGTGGCGCCCGCGTCGGCGACCGCGTCGTCCGAGGCGGCCGCCTGCTCCTCGTACAGCTCGTTCACGCGCCGGACCCGGTCGGGGGTGATCGGGTCCGGGCCCTGCGCCACCCACACGATCCGCGGCCGATGCCCACCGCCCGCCATGGCGATCTGCTCGGTCAGCCGTCTCAGGTCCGCCCGGTACCTGCTGAAGTACTTCTGCGGCGAGGCGGCGTGGGTGATCCCGTCCATGCACCAGGTGTAGCCCCACGCGTTGCCCCAGAACTGCAGCACCACGAAGTCCGGGTGCAGCGCCCGGACCAGCGCGGCCGCCTTGTCCCGGTCGGGCACCAGCGACTTCTTCCCGGTGCCCTCCAGGTAGTCGCACGGCGTGGTCCCCGAGTACGGCGCGCTCGTGTACGACGCCCGCAGATCCCGGCGCAGCTCCTGCCCGAGGACCTGCTGGGCCTCCATGGCCAGGGAGTCGCCGAGATACAGCACACGCGGGGCGACCACGGCCGGGGAGGCGCTCGGGGAGGACTGGGCACGCTGATGGGTGGTGGCCGCACGGGAGACGTCCGGGGTGGGTGGCGCCGTCTCCGGCCCGTCCGTCGGGTCGCTGCAGGCACCGAGCAGCAGGACTGCGGTCACCAAGCCCACGATCCACGGTGTCCGCATGCGCGACTCCCGCCCCGGTCGCCGGAAAAACGGTTCCCCAGGCAAGCACAGCCGGGCCCAGGGGGGAAGACGCGCGGCACGGTTCAGTCGCCGCGAAACAGTGGAGCCCTCTGCTCGGAGAGTGTTCCTTCTGTCCGGTATGCGGCCGAATCATCCGTTCGGCGCGCGGTCGGGCGCTCCCCTGACTAGCGTGTGGAGACGGACCGACCACCGATTCGGGAGAGGCCGCGATCATGGCCGTACAACCTGAGGGAACCCCCTGCTGGGCCGATGCGATGTTCAGCGACGTCGAGGGAGCCAAGAGCTTCTACAGCGATGTCCTCGGCTGGACCTTCGGCGAGGCGTCGTCGCAGTACGGCAACTACACGCAGGCCTACGCGGACGGCAAGGCCGTCGCCGCCGTCGTTCCGCCGATGACCGGTCAGGAGGCTCAGTCGCAGTGGTGCCTGTACCTCGCGTCACCGGACGCGGCCGCCACGGCCGGCAAGATCCGTGACAACGGCGGCGAGGTGCTCATGGAACCGATGCAGGTCGGCGACTTCGGCACGATGTGCCTGGCGCGCGACCCGAGCGGAGTCGCCTTCGGAGTGTGGCAGGGCGGCACCCACGAGGGCTTCGAGGCGCCGCCCGAGCAGCCCGGCGCGTTCTGCTGGGCGGAGATCTACACCCGCGACCCCGGGAAATCCGACGCGTTCTTCCCGGCCGTCTTCGGCTACAGCGCCAAGCAGATGCAGGACGACGCCATCGACTTCCGCATGTTCAACCTGGGTGACCACACCGTCCTCGGCCGTATGAAGATGACTGACGACTTCCCGCCCGAGGTGCCGGCGTACATCAACGTCTACTTCTCGGTCCCGGACTGCGACGACGCCGTGGCCCGCGCCACCAAGCTCGGCGCCGTCCTGCGGTTCGGGCCGATGGACTCGCCCTTCGGCCGGTTCGCCGCGCTCAGTGACCCGCAGGGCGCGAGCTTCTCGGTCATCGACGTGACGACGACCCAGGGCGACATGCCCCAGATCTCCGACGTGCCCTAGCCGGTGCGCACCGCCGTGAGCACCACGGCGCAGTAGCGCATCGAGAAGCTGCCGCCCATCGCGTCCACGGCGTCCCCGACGCTGTCGAGCAGTGCGCCGAGCTTCCCGGCGGACAACTGTCCGTGGCCGCCGAAGGTGGGTACCTGGTCCAGCCACTCCTCGCGGGTGTAGACCCGGTCCCACTCGAAGCGCCACTCCTCCGGCTCGCCGAACGCGGCGGTCCCGCGGATCCCGTCGGCCGCCGGGACGAGGACGCTCGCGTAACTGTCCGGGCTGTTCAGCCGGCGCCAGTCGAACGGCAGGTCGGGCACCGCCCGGGCGTAGGCCCCGGTGAGCGCCTCGGCCACCTCCGGCGCGGGGTGGAAGGCGTTCCAGAAGAGGGCCAGCCGTCCTCGCGGCCGCAGCACCCGGGCCGCCTGGGCGGCACCGACGACGGGGTCGACCCAGTGCCAGACGGTACCCGCGACAACCGCGTCGAAGTCCCGGCCCGCCGGATCCCACTCCTCGAACCGGGCGATCTCGACGTCGAGTCCCTTCCGGCGGGCCAACGCGGCCATCCGCGCGTCGGGCTCGACCCCGAGGACCCGGCAGCCGCGCGCCCGGAACGCCAGCCCGGCGATACCGGTGCCCGCCCCCACGTCCAGGACGTCCCGGCCGGGACTCGCGGCGACGATCCGCTCCACCAGGGCCTCGGGGTACCGGGGGCGGGTCCGGTCGTAGCGCTCGGCGTCCGAGCCGTACGACTCCGCGATCTCGCGGTGGTCTCCAGCAGAAGTGGGCATGCGCCCACCATAAGTGGGCGCATGCCCACTCGACAAGAATCAGGGAGGATGTCCGAGGAAGAGCGAGGTGGGCCGTGCCGACAGGGATCGCCATCCGTGATGTGCGCCGGCAGTTGTTCGACGCCGCCGAGCGGATCCTGCTGAGGGACGGGGCGAACGCACTGACCAGCCGGGCGGTCACCACCGAGGCGGGGGTCGCCAAGGGGGTCCTGCACCGGCACTTCGAGGACTTCGACGCCTTCCTCGCCGACCTCGTGCTGGACCGCGTCGGGCGGCTCGAGGTGCGGTCCCGGGCCCTGCGCGAGTCGGCGGGGACCGGTGACGTCGTCGGCAACCTCGCCGCCGCCCTGACCGACCTCTTCGGGACCATCGCCCTGCGGATCGTCGGCCTGGTCATCGCCCGGGACGCCCTGCGGGCCCGGCTGCGCGAGGCCGGGGGCGGGGGAGTGCCGGTGCTGCGGGAGGCCACGGCGATGGTGGCCGGCTATCTCGCCGCCGAGCGTGCACTGGGGCGGGTCCGGGCCGATGCCGACGTGGACGTGCTCGCCCCCACGTTGATCGGGGCCGCGCATCTGCTCTTCGCCGACGCGGAAGGCCCGGCGCCCGGGGCCGAGGAGGTCCGCAGGGTCGTGGCCGCGGTGGTCCCGGTGGGGTGAACGGGTGCCCCTGCGCTCATGGCATGATCGAGCGCATGCGTGAACGACTGGTGGCCGCGTGCGACGGGGCTTCGAAGGGAAATCCGGGACCTGCGGCCTGGGCCTGGGTCATCGCCGACGAGTCGGAGACGCCGGACCGCTGGGAGGCCGGCCCCCTCGGCAAGGCCACCAACAACGTCGCCGAACTCACCGCGCTGGAACGGCTGCTCACCGCGACCGACCCGGATGTGCCGCTGGAGATCCGGATGGACTCCCAGTACGCCATGAAAGCCGTCACCACCTGGCTGCCCGGCTGGAAGCGCAACGGCTGGAAGACCTCCGCGGGCAAGCCGGTCGCCAACCAGGACCTCGTCGTGCGGATCGACGAACTGCTCGACGGGCGTTCGGTCGAGTTCCGCTACGTCCCCGCCCACCAGGTCGACGGCGACCCGCTCAACGACTTCGCCGACCGCGCGGCCAGCCAGGCGGCGATCGTCCAGGAACCCGCGAGCAGTGAACTGGGCTCCCCCCAGCCGCCACCCTCGCCGGACACCCCGAAAAAGAACGACCGCCCCGCCCGGGCCAAGTCGCCCAAGCGGAGCGGTGGTTCGTCTTCCCGTACGATCAAGGCCAAGTTCCCCGGCCGGTGTCTGTGCGGACGTCCTTACGCGGCGGGCGAGCCGATCGCGAAGAACGCCCAGGGCTGGGGGCACCCGGAGTGCCGTACGGAAGCGGCCGGTTAGCTACCGGTCCGGGCGCGTCGATCAGATGACCGCCCCGCGCCACTCGCCGGTCTCCTGACCGCGCTCCTCGATGAACGTCTTGAAGCGCTCCAGGTCGCCCTTGGTCTGCCGCTTCACGAACCCGAGCTTGTCGCCCACCTTCTCGGTGATGCTGTCCGGATGGAAGTCCATCTGGAGCATCACCTTGGTGTGGCCCTCGTCGAGCCGGTGGAAGGTCACCGCGCCGGCCTGCTTGGCCTCGCCGGCGATCGTGGTCCACGCGACCCGCTCGTCCGGGATCTGCTCGGTGATCTCCGCGTCGAACTCCCTGTGCACGCCGTTGACGTTGGTCACCCAGTGCGTGAGCGTGTCGGTGCGCTGTTCGATGCGCTCGACCCCGCTCATGAACTCGGGGAAGGTCTCGAACTGCGTCCACTGGTTGTAGGCGGTGTGCACCGGCACGCCGACCTCGATGGATTCCTCGACCTGCGACACGGGTGAATCCCTCCTTCGTCCTCTCGGTGTGTGCGGCGCGGGTACCGCGTGGCCCGGAGGGCAAACCGCCGTTTGTGACTCCTACGGGGTGTCGAAGGTGTAGTGGCGTGTGTGGTCCAGCAGATCGGCGGGCCGCACGTCGTTCCACGGCCTCATGGTCTCGTCGAGGTCGACGACCTCGGGCGTTCCGGCGGCCGGGACATAGCCGGAGTCCGGATGCCGCCGCTGCCACCGGGCCCACAGCTTGTCCACGAAGGCGTGGTGGAGCCAGAACACCGGATCGTTGGGGGAGACCCCGGTCGCCATCTGCCCGCCCACCCACACATGGACCCGGTTGTGCAGGTTGACCCCGCGCCAGCCCTCCAGATGGTTGCGGAAACCGTCCGACGCGCTGTTCCAGGGGGCCATGTCGTACGTCGCCATGGACAGCACCGACTCCACCTCGCCCGGGGTCGGCAACTCGCGTACGCCGCTCCCGAGCGCGCGCCGCAGATAGGTGCGGCCGTCGACCCGCACGGTGATCGGCCAGTCGCCGGTGTCCGCGGCGAACGGGCCGTCCATCACCCGCCCGTCCCGGCTGCGCCCGGTGCCGCCGAGGAAGTCGGGACCCCACAGCGCGGCGCGCGGGGAGCGGTCGGTGCTCCAGTCCCAGTAGGGGAGGGCCACCGAGTCGTCCACCGACTGCAGGGCGCGCTCGAAGTCGAGCAGGAATCTGCGGTGCCAGGGCAGGAAGGAGGGCGAACGGTGGCCGGTGCGCTCGCCGTTGTCGGTGTCGGACATGATGAAGCCGTTGTGCGTGGTGACGAACGCGTCGTAGCGGCCGCTGCGCTTCAGCTCCAGGACGGCGGCGACGAACCGGCGCTTCTCGTCGGCGGTCAGGGTGGCCTGGTTCTTGCGGACGGTCATGTGCGGATGCTCCAAGGAGGCGTACGGGGCGGTCAGTTGGCGGGGAACGGCAGCAGTTGTGCGCCCTGGAGCTCGTCCACGGCGGCCCGTGCGGCGGCGCGCGGGGTGGGCACCGGGTCGTAGTGGCTGACGACGCTGATCCAGGTGCCGTCGGCGTTGCGCATCACGTGCAGCTCCACGCCGTCGACCGTCACCCGGTAGCCGCCGTGGTGGCCCCCGGTGGACCGCCCCTGTATCCGGCGGCCCCGGTAGACCTCGTCGAAGGACTCGGGTGAGCCGTGGTGGTGCTCCTCGGCGGACGCGCGCGGAGCGGTGACGGCCCCTGCGGCGAGGGCGGCCGTCGCGGTGAGCGCGGTACGGCGGGTGAGTTCCGGCATGCGGTGTGCCTCCTGAGTTGACGGACTCCGCATGCCTATCGGCCCCGCCGAGAGCGGGAGAAATCGCTCGTGACCGGTTGGCTGTGATCCAGACAATTCCCTACATGTCGTACAGCGTTGAACAAAGATGATCTTGTTGTGGAGAGGGCTTCCATGAACCCGGACGGAGGAATTCCTTCGCTCGCGGGCCGCGAATCTGATGATCCTTTGCGGGCGAACCCGCAGGCAGTGGCCCGCCTCACGTGGCGAAAGTGACGTGATCCGAAGTGTGGCCCCCGGTCCCCCGGCTGCTACTCTGCGTTGCCAATTGACCGCTTTGGGTAATTCCTAGGGGTGCGTGTGAAGGTCGCCTGCGTCGGCGGCGGGCCCGCCGGCCTGTATCTCTCGATCCTGCTGAAACGGCAGGACCCGTCCCACGACATCACGGTCCACGAGCGCGACCCGGAGGGCTCGACCTACGGCTGGGGCGTGACCTACTGGCGCGGACTGCTCGACAAACTCCACGTCCACGACCCCGAGTCGGCCCGCGCGATCGAGGGCGCCTCGGTCACCTGGAACGAGGGCGAGGCCCGGGTGCGCGACCTGGTCACCCGGCGCGCCAGTGACGAGGGCTTCGGCATCGGCCGCCACCGCCTGCTGGAGATCCTCGCCGCACGGGCCCGCTCCCTGGGCGTGCGCCTGGAGTTCGAGCACGAGATCACCCCCGGGAGCCTCCCGGCGGCCGATCTCGTCGTGGCCGGCGACGGCGTGCGCAGCGCCCTGCGCACCGGGCATGCCGACCACTTCGGCGCCGAGACCGAAGAGGGCCGCAACCGCTACATCTGGCTCGGCACCAGCAAGGTCTTCGACGCCTTCACCTTCGCCTTCGTCGAGACCGACCACGGCTGGATCTGGTGCTACGGCTACGCCTTCAGCCCCGAGCGCAGCACCATCGTCGTCGAGTGCGCCCCGCGGACCTGGACCGGCCTCGGCCTCGACAGTGCCGACGAGGCCGAGGGGCTCGCCCTGCTGGAGAAGCTGTTCTCCGACATCCTCGAAGGCCACCCACTGATGGGGCGCTCCGCCGGCTCAGGCGGCGCCCAGTGGCTGACCTTCCGCACCCTCACCAACCGCACCTGGCACCGAGACAACCTCGTCCTGCTCGGCGATGCCGCCCACACCACGCACTATTCCGTCGGCGCCGGAACCACCCTCGCCCTGGAGGACGCCATCGCGCTGGCCGACGCCCTGCACGCGCACGGCGAGCTTCCGCAGGCACTCGCCCGCTACGAGCGGCAGCGCAAGTCGGAGCTGCTGTCCGTCCAGAGCGCGGCCCGCTACAGCGCCCAGTGGTACGAGAACCTGCCCCGCTACATCGGACTGCCCCCGGAGCAGATGTTCGCCCTGCTGGGCCAGCGGCACTCGCCCCTGCTGCCCTATGTCCCGCCCCAGCTGTACTACCGGCTCGACAAGGCCGCCGGGCAGCTGGAGGCACTGCGCAGGTTCAAGCGCTGGCTCGGACCCAAGGTGGCGCGCAGCGTGCACGCCCGGGAGCTGGCCTCCCGCAAGTAGCGCCCGGCCGGAAAAGTGTTGGGTGAATGGCGATTCACCGTTAAAGTGAATTGCCATTCACCCACTGTTCTCCTGTCGAATCCGGAGCGCCGATGGACCAGCAGGGCCCGATATCCCCGCCGCGCGGAGCACGTCTGCGGACCCGGCTCACCGTGCCGGTGCTGGCGATGTGCGGCACGCTCATGGCCGTCATGCAGACCGTGGTCGTCCCCCTGCTGCCGGACCTGCCCCGGCTCACGCACTCCTCGGCCGCCGCCGTCTCCTGGATGGTCACGGCGACCCTGCTGGCCGGAGCGGTCCTGACCCCGGTGCTCGGCCGCGCCGGTGACATGTACGGCAAGCGCAAGGTGCTGACGGGGTCCCTGGTCCTGATGACGGCCGGCTCGGTGATGTGCGCCCTGTCCTCCGACATCAGCGTGCTCATCGCGGCCCGCGCCCTCCAGGGTGCCGCCGCCTCCGTGGTGCCGTTGTCGATCAGCATCCTGCGCGACGAACTGCCGCCCGAGCGCCGGGGTTCCGCGGTCGCGATGATGAGTTCCACGGTCGGTGTCGGTGCCGCGCTCGGGCTGCCGCTGGCCGCGATGGTCGTCCAGTACGCCGACTGGCACACCATGTTCTGGATGACCAGCGGCCTCGGCGCCCTCGGGGTCGCGGCCGTGTCGTGGGCGGTCCGCGAGTCGCCGGTGCGACAGCCGGGCCGCTTCGACGTGGCGGGTGCCCTGGGACTGGCGGTGGGCCTGGTCAGTCTGCTGCTCGGGGTGTCCCAGGGCGGCCAGTGGGGCTGGGGCAGCCTCCGCGTCCTCGGCCTGTTCCTCCTGTCCGTCGCCGTCCTGGCCCTGTGGTGGTGGCGCCAACTGCGCACCGAGCAGCCCCTGGTCGACCTGCGGCTCGTCACCCGCCCGCGGGTGGGTCTGTCCCATGTGGCCGCCCTGCTCACCGGTTTCGCGTTCTACGCCAACTCCCTGGTGACGGCCCAGCTGGTCCAGGCACCGAAGGCCACCGGCTACGGGCTCGGCCTGTCGATCGTGGCCACCGGCCTGTGCCTGCTGCCGGGCGGTGTCACCATGCTGCTGTTCTCACCGCTCTCGGCCCGGATCTCCACGTCCCGCGGCCCGCGCGTCACGCTTGCCCTGGGCGCCGCGGTCATCGCGTGCGGCTACGCGGTACGCATCGCGGACAGCCGCGATCTGTGGATGGTCATCGTGGGCGCGACCGTGGTGTCCACCGGCACCACCCTCGCCTACTCGGCCCTGCCCACGCTGATCCTGCGTGCCGTCCCGGCCGAGCAGACGGCCTCCGCCAACGGCGTCAACGTCCTGATGCGCACCATCGGCCAGGCCACCTCCAGCGCGGCGGTCGCGGCGGTGCTGGTCCACCACACCAGCCTGGTCGGCGGCGCGCCCGTGCCCACCCTGCACGGCTACCTGCTGGCCTTCGCCATGGCGGGCGCGGTCGCCCTAGCGGCCTGCGCGGCGGCCCTGACCATCCCCGGCGACGCCACGCCCGAAGGCTCCCGCCGGGCCAGGGGCCGCACCCGGGGCGCGCGGGACGAGGCGATGGAGGGAGCATGAGTGCCGTGAGCACCACACCCTCAACCCCCACGGCCTCAACCCCCACGCCCCCCACCTCCGCACCCGCCCGCCGGGACGCCGAGGCGACCCGGGCCGCCATCCTCAGGGCGGCCCGCTACCTCCTGGCCCGCACCCCGCACGCCGACATCACCCTCAAGGCGGTCGCCGAACGAGCGGGCGTCAGCCCGCCGTTGATCGTGAAGTACTTCGGCAACAAGGACGCCTTGTTCGCTCGCGTCATGTCCTTCGAGTCCGACGCGACGGCCCTGCTCGACGCCCCCCTGGACGAACTGGGCCGCCACATGGTCCACCACGTCCTCACCGGCCAGATCGAACGCGGCGCCGACCCCCTGCTCCGGATCGCCTTCGCCCCCGTCCAGGGCGAGCACGGCGACATCCTGCGCGTCAACTTCCGCGCCCAGGTGGTGGATCGCCTCGCGCAGCGCCTGCACGGGCCCGACGCCGGCCTGCGCGCCGAACTCGCGGTGGGCACTCTCCTCGGCCTGGGCGTGATGTACGGCATCGCCCGGGGCACCGAGCTGAGGGCGACCGCCGTGGAGGACCTCGTGGACCGCTACGCCCCCACGGTGCAGGCCCACCTGACGCCCTAGCGGAACAGCCGGTCCAGGAAGGCGTTGCCGAACACGCCGTGCGGGTCGAGCCGGTCCAGAACGCCCGCCGCCTTCCCCCACACCGCCTCACCGAACGACCCGGGAATCGTCGTTCCGAGCACCTCCTCGTCCGCCCACACGGCGTCGTCCGTGTAGGCCCAGCCCTTGGACCACTCGACGCGCGTCCCCTCGTAGCCGTCGAACAGGAACTGCTCGATCTCCCGCAGGAAGGCCTCCGCGTACGGCGTCCCCGGCAGCGTCAGGATGTCCAGCCACACCGCGGTGTCCCACTCGGGACGCGTCCCCTCCGCCCGCAGCGCCGACAGCAGCGGGGCCCGCGCCCCGGCCAGCTCGGCCTCGGCCGGATCGTCGAGCCCGGTCACCCTGATCTCCACCGTCCCGTTGACCGGGAACTTCCCCTGAGCGGTGTAGGCGGCCAGCCGCTCCCGGTAGAAGTCCGCGAACTCGGAGACCACCCGTTGCACCTGGTCCCGGCCGGTCAGCACGGCGTACCCGTTCGCCGTCACCCGCAGCGTGGTCGGCTTGATGTACAGCAGCGTGTTCTTGGACGGCCCCCAGATGTCCGCCGACAGCGTCGCCGTGAGCCCCACGGTCGCCACGTCGAGCTGGGCGTTGCCGAGCACCGGCGCGAGATACCAGGCCGCGTCCGACACCATCCGCCCGGCCAGATCCGCCACCACGGTCGGGACGTTGTCGGAGAAGGGGTAGTTGTACGGCGAGGTCACGCGCCGTGAGGTCAGCGGCCTGGTCGGCGCCACGCTCCACACCTTCAGCCACGGGAACTCCGTGTAGGCGAACCAGATCGCCTCGACCCGCCCGGCCTGGTCCAGGAAGCTCGCGAAGGTCCGCCCGTCACCGCCGGGTGCCGCGAAGAGCTCCGCCGCCGGGATGTCGACCCGGCTCACACAGCGCAGATTGCTGTTGGCGCCCACCCGCAGGACGACCTCGGTGACGAAGGTCCGCCCGAGATGGGTGAGCAGGGCGGCGCTGTCGGCCTCGGCGCGGCTGAAGGTACGCAGGGTGTACGCCCCGCTGTCCTCGTCCCACACCACCGCCGTCAGCGACAGGATGCGATTGCTCAGCGAGCCGTACGTCTGTCCCGGCAGCCGCTGCTCCCCGGCGGCCGGAACCGCCGTGCCGTGCGCGTCGATCGCCAGCGCGCCGCCCAGGGTGAGGTCACCGGGCGCGGGCGCGGCGGTGACCCCGAGTCCGTGCCCCTCCAGATAGGTGAGCAGCGCCTCCAGCGTGACGCCGGTGCCGGCCCGCACGGCGGAGGCGGAGTCCAGGGACAGACCGGTGAGGTGGGAGGCGGTGTCGACGAGGAGGACGGGCGCGTCCGACGCCGTGCCCTCGGTGATGGTCAGGGGCGACCAGCCGTGCGAGGAGCCGCGGGCGCGGACCCGCCAGCCGTGCCGCCAGGCCCAGTTGACGACCTCGACCACCTGGTCCGGGCCGGTGGGCGCACAGGCCCACAGCCCGTCTGCGGTGATCTCGCCGACCCAGTTCCGGTACGCCGAGCGGTGCAGGGCCACACCAGCCGGGAAACCGGGCAGCTCCTCGGCCGCGGCCGTCGGATCGGCCGGCAGCAGAACCGGTACGGCGGCCAGGGCTGCGGCGCTGAGGAGGAAGCCGCGACGGGACCAGGACGAGTCTTCCTGCGGGTGGTGGCTCAATGAACGATCAGTCACGGGGTCACGCTAGGGCGGATGTTGACACGTGCATGCCCTGCGTCGAAACGTGTCACCCATGTGAGTGAACTATTCGCGGGTCCCACCCCGGAGCGACCCGTTCCGCGCAGGTCGGCGACAGATGACAGACTGACGCCATGGACGAGCGCACATTCGGCAGGTCGCAGCAGCACGCATCCGTCGTCGGACTCGGCACCTGGCAACTGGGAGCCGACTGGGGAGACGTCGACGACAAGGAAGCCCTCTCGGTACTGGAGGCGGCCGCCGAGTCGGGCGTCACCTTCTTCGACACCGCGGACGTGTACGGCGACGGACGCAGCGAGCAGACCATCGCCGCATTCCTCAGCGGCAGGCCCGACCTGCATGTGCTGGTCGCGACGAAGATGGGCCGCCGCGTCGACCAGATCCCCGAGAACTACGTCCTCGACAACTTCCGCGCCTGGAACGACCGTTCCCGCCGCAACCTCGGCGTCGACCGCATCGACCTGGTCCAGCTGCACTGCCCGCCGACGCCCGTCTACTCCACCGACGAGGTGTTCGACGCCCTCGACACCCTGGTCGAGGAGGAGCGCATCGCCCAGTACGGCGTCAGCGTGGAGACCTGCGAGGAGGCGCTGACCGCGATCGCCCGGCCCGGTGTGGCGAGCGTGCAGATCATCCTCAACGCCTTCCGCATGAAGCCGTTGCGCGAGGTGCTCCCCGCCGCGCAGGAGGCGGGCGTGGGCATCATCGCCCGGGTCCCGCTGGCCTCCGGCCTGCTGTCCGGCAAGTACACCCGGGACACCGTCTTCCCGGAGAACGACCACCGCGCCTACAACCGGCACGGCGAGGCCTTCGACGTGGGCGAGACCTTCTCCGGCGTGGACTACACGACCGGTGTCGAGGCCGCCGCCGAGTTCTCGGCGCTGGCACCCGAGGGCTACAGCCCGGCCCAGCTCGCCCTGCGCTGGATCATCGAGCAGCCCGGCGTCACCACCGTCATCCCCGGCGCCCGCAACCCCGACCAGGCCCGCGCCAACGCGGCCGCCGCCAAACTGCCGCCGCTGTCCGAGGAGACCCTCGCAGCGATCCGCGACCTCTACGACCGCCGGATCAAGGACCAGGTCGAGAACCGCTGGTGAACCCGCCCGGCTCCGGGACACGGCCGCTCCCGGAGCCGCGCTGTTTGAACGATCAGGCACCGGATACACGGACCGCATGGTCGATACGGTGAGACGGACAGGCCGCGACGAAACCGAGGAAGAGCGCGCGGACCGCATGTGGGGCGAACTCATCCAGGAGATCCGCGTCGCGCAGACAGGTGTGCAGATCCTGTTCGGCTTCCTGCTCACCGTGGTCTTCACCCCGAAGTACGCCCACCTGGCCCACACCGACCAGGTCATCTACATCGTGACCGTCGTCCTCGGCTCCTGCGCCACCGGAGCCCTCATAGGACCGGTCTCCCTGCACCGTCTCGTCTCGGGCCGGCGCATCAAACCCCAGGCCGTGCGGATCGCCTCCCGGCTGACCTTCGTCGGGCTGGTCCTCCTGCTGACGACGATGACGGCCGCCCTGCTGTTGGTTCTGCGCGTGGCGACCCACGACGACTGGGTGCCCTGGCTCGTCACCGCAGTCGTGGCCTGGTACCTGGCGTGCTGGTTCGGAGTGCCCCTGTGGACGCGTCGGCGTTACACGACGCGGTGAGGGCGAGCCGGTCCAACTGCCGGTCGTGCGGGCGTGACAGCACCAGTACCGAGACCGTGGCACCGATCAGCGCGCAGAACATGTCCCACTGGGTGTCCCACACATCGCCCTGCGTGGCCAGGAAGGCGTCCGCCGCCTGACCGCCGATCACCGCGGCCGCCCACTCCAGCATCTCGAAGACGGCGCTGAAGGCCAGACACGCGCACACCGTCAGCGGCGCCAGCCAGCGGCTGCCCCGCAGCGGCGAGGTACGGCCGAGCAGCTCCCGGACGAGGACCGCCGGCACGAACCCCTGCATGAGGTGGCCGAAACGGTCGTACGGATTGCGGTCGAGGCCGAACGTGTCACGCACCCAGTCGCCGAGCGGGACCTGCGCGTAGGTGTAGTGGCCGCCCACGATCAGTACGAGCGCGTGGACCGCCAGCAGACAGCACAGCAGGTCGGTCAGCGGGAAGCGGCGCCACGTCAGCACGATCAGCGGCAGCCCGACCAGGACCCACACGGTCTCCAGGAACCAGGTGGTGCGGTCGCGCGGGCCCCAGGCGGACAGGGCCAGCGCGGCGACCACGGCCCAGGCGAGCAGGACGGGCAGGCGCCGTCGCACAGCGGTCATGAGGCACTCCTTGTCGTAGGAGCCCTCATCGTCGGGCAGGGCTACGCCGGTGGCATGAGTACGGCTACTCAAGCCGCGTGCGCTGGGCCCCCTTTCAGCCGCCGGCGATCACCGAGGCCAGGAAGTCGTCCACTCTGACCTCTTCCCGGCCCGGCGGCACGATCTCGCGGGTCTCACGCAGGAAGGACGCCAGCGCCGGGGCCCACGCGAAGACCACGGCGTGCTGGCGGCCCCCGTCGGAGCGGGCGTCGCCGAGGAACTCCATGCGCACTTCCTCCCAGACCCCGGTCGAGACGGGGCTGAAGCGCACGTCCCCGACCCCGACCGGGCCGCGCAGGCCCTCGGCGAGCATCTCCCGGTCCAGCCGCCACCGCGCCAGCACCCGGCCGTCATGGCTGAACACCGCGGTGACGGCGAACGGGTCCGTCGCGTCGTACCCCAGGTGGGCGAGCACGGGGCACCGGCCCGTGCCGCCCGCCTGCAGTTGCACGACGAGGGTCTTGTGGGCGGTCCTGTGGACGAAGGAGTTCACCTGGGGGCCTCCGGGAAGAACGACGTAGAGCCCTCTAGTACCCCCTCTACGCCCAAGATGCTCAGCTGTCCGGGTGATTCCTCTTCGCGGTGCGCAAAGCCGTGATGCACGAGGCGATGGCCTGCTGGAGTTCCTCCAGTTGCTGGACCATGTCGTCCTCGTAGAAGTCCTGGGCGTCGTCGAAGGTCAGCTCCTCGAACACCTTGGTGGCCCTCTGGAGACTGTTGTAGAACTTCGTCCGCCGCTCCTGGACCCGGAGTTCCGGATCGGCCTCCACGGCCTCGGCGACGAGGGACTTCATGGTGTCGAACGCCTCGGCGGCCCACTCGCCGGTGTCCTCGTCCTCCTCCAGCTCCTCCAGGAGGGACAGATGCCGCTCGGCCTCCTGGCGCAGGTCGACCGGCGCGTCGATGGTCTGCCCGGCCGGGGTCTTGACCTGCCCGGACTCGGCGATCTGGCGGACGTAACCGATCCGGTCGGCCGCCCGGCTCTCGGTGGCCACGGCCTTCTTCAGGTCGTCCGTGCGCACCACGTCCCGGGCCAGGGAGGCCTGCAGTTCCGGGTCCTCCTTGATCCGGTCGAGCAGCGCGCTGCGCGCGGCCCGGGCGGTGGAGGGGTCGGCGAGGATCGCGGCGCGCAGCGCGGTCGGGTTCTCGGCGACCTCCAGGGCCTTCGTCGGCCGGATGCCCTCGGCCTCGGCGGCCTCGGCGATGGCGGTGCCGCGCTCGGAGCCGGCGCTGCTGCGGGAGACGTAGTAGCTGAGCCACACGTCCGCGTCCGGCAGCTCCACCTCCTGGCCCGGCGCGAGCGCCTCGAAGTGCGGGACCATGCCGTCGTCGGCGGCCCGGTCCCAGGCCTTGTAGTAGCGCATGACGCGCTCGGGTGAGCAGCCGGCGAGCTCGGCGAACTCCTTCGCGGACACCTTCGGGGTCTCGTCGGCGCTCTGGCCGCCGGGCCGCACACTGCGCGCCACCATCAGGCCGAAGGCCCATCCGCCGGTCCGCGCGTACACCCCGAACTCGCGGGCGTCCCGCGCGACGAGGTCGGACAAGGGCGCGCCGGACGTCTCGGCCGAGGCCTCGGAGGTCGTGTCGGACGGGTCGATCGCTAGGGTCACGGGTGCTTCTCCTGGGCAGGCTCGTTCGGACCGCACGGTGTGCGGCTCGGAAGCCTATTGCACCCCCGGTCGCCGCCCGGGCAGCACCGCCCGCTCAGGCGAAGGCGTCACGCAGCGCGGGCAGCAGCGTCTTCTCCGACCAGTCCAGGAACCCGTGCTGGGACTCGCCGCCGATCTGCACCAGTGCGACCTCGGTGAAGCCGGCTTCCGCGTACGGACGTACGGCCTCGACGAAGGCGTCGGGATCGTCGCCGCACGGGATCGACGCCGCCACGTCGTCGGGGGTGACGAACTGGGTGGCCGACTCGAAGGAATCGGGGTGCGGCAGCTCGGAGTTGACCTTCCAGCCGTTGCCGAACCAGCGGAACTGGGAGTGCGCCCGCTTGATCGCCGTGTCCCGGTCGGGGTCGTAGCAGACGGGCAGCTGTCCCACCCGCGGCTTGCCCTCACCGCCGTTGCGGTCGAACGCGTCGAGCAGGCCAGCCTTGGGCTCCGTGGCGATGACCAGGTCGGCGAGGCGGCCGGCCAGGGCGCACGACTGGTCGCCGGAGACCGCCAGCCCGATCTGCGGCGGCTCGTCCGGAAGGTCCCACAGCCGGGCCGACTCCACGTCGAAGTGGGTCCCGCGGTGGTTCACATGGCCGCCCTGGAACAGCGCACGGATGATCTCCACCGCCTCTTCCAGCATCTCGTGCCGCACGTCGGCCGACGGCCAGCCGCCGCCCACCACGTGCTCGTTGAGGTTCTCGCCCGAGCCCAGCCCCAGCCGGAACCGGCCCTCGGAGAGCAGCTGCATGGTCGCCGCCTTCTGCGCCACCACCGCCGGGTGGTAGCGGAAGGAAGGACACGTCACGTACGTCATCAGGGGAATGCGCGAGGTCGCCTGGGCGGCCGCCCCGAGCACGCTCCACGCGTACGGTGAGTGTCCCTGCGACCGCAGCCACGGGAAGTAGTGGTCCGAGGTCACCGAGAAGTCGTAACCCACCTCCTCGGCCCGCACCACATGGCCCACCAGCTCACGGGGGCCGGCCTGCTCGGTCATCATCGTGTATCCGATCTGCACCATGGGGTTCGAGTCCCCGGTGACCGGAGGGGAAAACGGGCTTCCGAGCCCCTCTCGATCAAGACCGGTGGACAGGGGAGGATGCGCCTATGAGTTCCCTGCCCACGAGCACCCCCGCCGCCCAAGGCGTCGACGCGGCCGGTATCCAGGCATTCCTCGACGCCCTCGAAGCCGAACCGCACCTGGAGCCGCACAGCCTGATGCTGCTGCGCCACGGACACGTCGTGGCCTCGGGCTGGTGGGCGCCGTACGCCCCGGACCGGCCCCACCTCCTCTACTCGCTCAGCAAGAGCTTCACGGCCACGGCCGCCGGGTTCGCCGTCGCCGAGGGACTGATCCGGCTGGACGACCCGGTGATCTCGTACTTCCCGGAGTTCGAGGCCGACATCACCGACCCGCGCAGCCGCGCGATGCTCGTCCGGCATGTGGCGTCGATGGCCAGCGGTCATGAGGAGGAGACCCTGGACCGGGCGCGCGCACAGGACCGCGACGAGCTCGTCCGGGGCTTCCTGCTGGTCCCGCCGGACCGGGACCCGGGCACCGTCTTCGCCTACAACCAGCCCGCCACCTACACCCTCGCCGCGATCGTCCAGCGGGTCACGGGCCAGAAGCTCACCGAGTACCTGCGGCCCCGGCTGTTCGAGCCGCTCGGTATCGGCGAGGTGGCCTGGATCGCCGACCGCAGGGGCCGCGAGCTCGGCTTCAGCGGGCTGCACGCCACGACCGACGCCGTCGCCCGGCTCGGCCAGCTGTATCTGCGGGGCGGGGAATGGGAGGGCGAGCGGCTGCTGGCCGAGTCGTGGGTGGCCGAGGCGACCCGGGTCCAGATCGCGCACGAGGCACCGCCGGTGGGTGACTGGGCGGATTGGCAGCAGGGCTACGGCTTCCAGTTCTGGATCGCCCGGCACGGCTACCGCGGGGACGGGGCGTACGGGCAGTTCTGTGTGGTGCTGCCCGAACAGGACGCGGTGCTCGCGATCACCTCCGAGACCCTGGACATGCAGAAGGTCCTGGACCTGGTGTGGGAGCATCTGCTCCCCGCCTTCGGCGCCGGCCCGCTGCCCGGCGACGGGGCGGCGGACGCGGCCCTGGCCGACCGGCTGGCCCGACTCGCCCTGCCCCCGGCGGAGGGCAAGACCGCCCCCGCGGGGAGCACCGGCGTGTTCACGCCCTCCGGCGGCACGTGTGCGGACCAGCCGACCCTGACCGCGATCGAGGTGGACCCGGGTGGCCGGGTGACCCTCATGGACGACGGCGACCGGCTGGAACTGGGGCTCGCAGCAGGGGACAGCGGCTGGACGGTCGTCGACGAGTCCGTGCCCGTCGCGGTGAGCGGCGGCTGGACCGACGAGGAGACCCTCGCCCTCGACCTGGCGTTCCTGGAAACACCGCACCACCTGCTGGTGACGTGCTCGCTCGGGGACCGGACGTTCACCGCGCGCTGGCGCACCCAGCCCCTGCACGGCGGTCCGCTGCGGCGGATGCGGGCGCCGCGCTCGGGCTGAGGGCAGCTCAGCCCGAAGGCACCCGGAAGGTGCTCAGGAAGGTGTCCAGCGCCTCCTGGTTCGCGTCGTCGTTCCAGTCGGCCGCCGGGGTCGTCCAGCGCAGCGAGTAGCCGCGGCCTCCGCCGATGAGGAAGCCGCGGCCGAAGGTGCGCACCCGGGTGCCGTCGACGTCCTCGACCCACTGCATGTCGGCGGCCTCGCGGCCCTGGTAGGTCGTCGCGCGGATGTCACCGAGACGCTCGTAGCCGGGGTTGTCCTGCAGCCCCGGTTCGACGTCGTCGCGCCAGACGGCCACGGGGTCCGTGCCGACGGCCTTGCTGTAGGTGACGGCGAGCGTACGCGGGTCACCGGAGGCGCCGAAGGTGACGCGGTACGCCAGATCCTCCTGACGCTGGGTCTCCAGGGGTTTCCAGCCCTTGGGCAGGGCGAGGGAGAAGCCCTCGGGGGAGCGGTACACGCGGTATCCGCTCGGCAGCCCCGTGCCCGCGGTGGGAGTGGCCGTCCTGCTCGGGCTACGGGTGGGCTTCGGCGACGCGGGCGGGCGGGAGGTCTCGTCGGTGCGGTTTCCCGGCGCGGTGACCGACGGGGAGGGAGCCGGGGGCGCCGGGGCGGGCGCGGAGGCCGAGGCCGACGCGGAGGGGGCGGGCGCCTCACCGGTCGTCGAACTGTCGCTGCCGGGCAGCGCCTTGGTGACCGTCAGGACCGCGGCGGCCACCGTGACGACGGCCAGGGCGGTCCCCGCGATGAGGAGCCGGCTGCCGCGGCCGGGGGCCACGCCGTGCAGGACGCGCCGCCGGGCCCTGGGCTCCTCCGGCAGGGTGGCCTCCGCATCCTCGTCGAGGACCCGGAGGAGCGCGCTGCGCACGGCCGCGCGGCTCAGCCGTTCGTGGGAGCTCTTGCGCAGCAGCCCCTGCACGGTCGGGGCGAGCGATCCGGCCCGCACCGGGGCCCGCAGCGGCAGCCGGTCGACCCCCTTCAGGGTGGCCGCGGGACGGTCGCGGTCACGGAACGGCGGACGCCCCTCGACCAGCGTGTAGAGGATCGCGCCGAGCGCCCACAGGTCGGCCGCCGGCCCGATGCGCTCGTCACGGGCCTGTTCGGGGGAGGCGTACGACGGTGCCGACAGCCTCGGGGCGAGGGTGGCGCCGGCCAGGCCGAAGCCGGTGACGACCACGGAACCCTGGTGGTGCACGAACACCTGGCCGGGGCTGAGTTCACCGTGGGTGATGCCCTCGGCGTGCGCCGCCTCCAGCACCTCCAGCAGCTCCAGACCGATCCGGGCAGCCCGCACGTGGTCGAACGTCCCCTGCCGGTCCAGGAGTTCGCCCAGCGGGATGCCGTCGACCGGCTCGGTGACGGTCCACAGGACACCCTCCTGCGCCACGGCGTCCACGACCGCGGCGATCCGGCCGGGGGACAGCACTCGCATGGTCTTGGACATCCGGACGACTCCCGCGGCGGTGCGCAGCGAGGTCTCCTCGTCGATGCCGGCCGGCAGCCCGATCTCGGTGAGCAGGCAGGGGCGTTCGGACGCGACGTCCTCGCCGTACCAGCAGGTCCGGTTGGTCTCGCGGTGCAGGACGTCCAGGGGCCGGTACCGTCCGGCGACCAACTCGTGTGTGGAGACGTGCGCCTTGACCATGGTCATCCCTCGCTGAACCCCTGGCTCTCACCTTTCACAGAGGTACGGGGGGTGCGGCGGGGTGTGTTCAACGAAATCGGCAACCGATGGAATCCGCTTTCCTGTTGCACGCTTTCTGACTCACAAGTCAGTAGAACGACCGCGGTCGAGCACCTTTCTCAGAGCAGCCCGAACCGCCCCGCCCAGGCCATGGCGTCCTTGGTGGTCGCGTTGCCGCCGCACACGACGAGGCCCAGTCGGCAGTCGTCGCCGACCCGCTCCAGCACCCTGCGGGCGGCGGGCAGAAGACACCCGGCCGCCGGTTCGCCCCACACCTTGGCGTGGTCGGCGAGATCCAGACAGCCCTGGACGGCCTCCCGGTCCGACACCACGAGGACCTCGGTGACCAGAGCCGCCGCATGGTCGTACGTCAGCTGCGAGACGGACGGGGCGCTCAGCGTGGACACGACGGAGGACAGCGCGACCGGCACCGGCCCGCCCGCGGCGAGTGCCCGGGACATGGCCTCGGCGCCCTCGGTCTCGACGCCCCAGACCCTGACACCCGGACGACGCGCCCGCAGGGCCGCCGCGACGCCCGCGATCAGGCCGCCGCCCCCGACGCTGACGAGGACGTCGGTGAGGTCGTCCGCGTCATCGGCGAACTCCAGTCCGACCGTCCCCTGCCCCGCGATCACCAGGGGGTCGTCGAAGGGATGGACCAGCGTCAGCCCCTCGTCCCGCAAACGCTCCACGAGCGAGAAGGCGCCGTCCATGTTGTCCGTCAGTCGCAGCGAGGCCCCGGCCGCCTCGACGATCTCCACGGACCGGGTCGGCGCCGAACGCGGCATGACCACCGTCGCCTTGACGTCGAGGGCCGCCGCCATGTGGGCGAGGGCGATCCCGTGGTTGCCGCCGCTGACCGCCACGACCCCGGCCGCCCGCTCCGCCTCGCTCAGCGACAGCAGCTTGGCCGTCGCCCCGCGCGCCTTGAACGAGCCGGTGCGCTGGAGCAGTTCGAGCTTGACGGTGACGGGAGCACCGAGAAGCGCGGACAGGCCGGGGCTGGGCAGGGTCGGTGTGCGGACGACATGTTCCGTGATCAGTCCGGCCTGCTGCTCGATGTCCGTGATCCCGATCAAGGCGGTTCCTTCCAGCTGGGGAGAGCTCCCTTCGAACCCTGTCCCCAGGGACGGCCCAGGTCAACTCGGTATCAGAGATCCCGCCGCAGGAGGTAGTCCAGCAGGGGCCGCAGCTCGTACGCCGTCTCCGCGCAAGCCATGCGACGGCGGGCCTCGGCGAGGGCGGCCGATCTTCCGCCGCACTCCTCGATCAGGGCCGCGATCTCCTGAGGGGCCCCGTCCGACTCCAGGAGCCGCGCCAGGCGCGCCGCGGCGGGAGTCGGCGAGTCGAGCGCGGTGAGTACCGGGAACGTCTTCTTCCGCTCCCGTAGATCGCCGTGCACGGGCTTGCCCGTGGTCAGGGGATCGCCCCAGATGCCCAGGACGTCGTCGACGATCTGGAAGGCGACCCCGAGATGCCGTCCGGCCCGGTCCAGCGCGGCCACCGTGGCCGGGGGCGCCCCGCCGAGCAGGGCGCCCAGCGCCGCCGCGCAGCCCAGCAGCGCCCCGGTCTTGTGCTCGGCCATGGCCCGGTACTCGTCCGGCCGCACCCGCTCGGGACCGGTCCAGGGGCGGGTGGCGAACAGGAGGTCGTCGGCCTGCCCCCGCACCAGGTCGGACAGGGCCGCGGACAGCAGACGCAGGGCGTCGGAGCCGGCGTCGGCCAGGGTCTCGACGGCGAGAGCGAACAGGGCGTCGCCCGCGAGGACGGCGGGTCCGGTGCCGTACGCCTTCCACACGGTGGGGCGGCCACGGCGGGCCGGGTCGCCGTCCATGATGTCGTCGTGGAGCAGCGAGAAGACGTGCACCAGCTCCACCGCGACCGCCGCGGGCACCCCGGCCCGTCCGGGCGCGCCGGCCGCCTCGGCACCCAGCACGGCGAGCGCCTGCCGCACGCCCTTGCCGCCGGACGCCACGGCCGGGGCGCCGCCGACCTCGCACCAGCCGAAGGAGTAGGCGGCCATCTCGCCCACCCAGGGGTGCAGTCGGCCGACCGCCTCCTGGAGTGCCGGTCGCACCAACGCGCGGCAGCGGGTGAGGACTTCGGGAGCGGCGAGTGTCGTCACCGTACCGCCTCCGTCCGCACGCCGAACTCCTCCTGGGCCCGGGTCACCATCTCCCGCGCGTGCCGCAGCCCGGTGCGCTCCAGCGTGCGGGCCAGATCGTCCAGCTCGGCCGCGGTCTCGGCACGGTCGCGGCCCAGGCGGGCCAGTGCCTTGGCGAGCCCGAGCCGGGCCAGGGCCTCGCCGCGCGGTTCGCTCATGGCGCGGAACTCGGCGAGCGCCTGCTCGTACAGGTCGCGGGCCTCGGAGTAACGTCCGGCCCGGTAGAAGACGTTGCCGCGCATCTTGTGGTTGTAGGCCAGCGCGCTGGACAGGTTCATCTCCCGGCACGTCGTCTCCGCCTCGGACAACAGGGCGAGGGCCCGTTCGGTGTCGCCGTCGCGGACGGAGGCGAGGTCGGCGAGCCCACGCAGCGCCCAGGCGTGACCGCGCCGGTCATCGGCGCCGGCGGCGATCTGGGCCGCCTCCTCGAACATGGCGAACGCGGTGTCGTAGGACCCGGTGTTGCGGTGCATCTGCGCGATGCCGGACAGCGCCCACACCGTGTGCCGTGCCTCGCCGCGCCGCCGGGCCTCGGCCAGCAGCTGCTCGTGCAGCCGGCCGACGGCCTCGTAGTCGCCCTGGATGCGACCGGTCTCGGCAAGGCCCGCCAGCGAGTAACCGCGCACGACGACGTCCCCGCCCCGCTCGCCGAGCTCGGCCGCGAGCCCCAACAGCCGCCGGGCCAGGGAGAACTGGCCCCGTTGCCGGGCCAGTGTGCCGCCGCTCCACAGTGCCCAGGCCATGGCCGCGGTGTCCTCGGCCCGACGGGCGGCCCGGTAACTCGCCTTCCAGGCGCGGTCGGCGTCGGTGACCCGGCCGAGCCTGCGCTGCGCCTCGGCGACCGCGAGTCCGGAGCGCGCGGCCTCCCCGTGCCGTGCGGCCCGCTCGGCCGCTCTCAACTGCTCGGTGCCGGCGGCCAGGACGTCGTCCAGTGAGGAGTTCACGGAGAGAGCGGTGAGCGCGCCCTGGTACTCCGGGGCGAATGCCTTGCCGTACATGTATGCCTTTCCGTCCGTATACACCTCATCTATAGATGCTGTGTATACATGGCGTGCATAGTGCCTTGAAAATGAGCCCCGACCCGCGGGTCGGGGCATCATCCGTTGCCGGTCAAGACGAGGACGGAGCCGGACGGGTTGCCTGTGAGGCGCAGATCACTGCCGGGGACCTCAGTGCTGTTGCGCCTTCTGCGGGGTCGCCTCGCTCGGCCGTACGACGACGTATCCCGAGCCCTGGAGCATCAGTTGCACCGCCTCCCCGGAGCCGCCGCGCAGCATCGACCCGATGGACTGCGAACGGTGCAGCGAGGTGTTCAGGCCGGCCGTCCAGCCGACGACCGCGTCCGTGTCGACGTACACCGGGAAGTCCGCCGAGACCGGGATGACCAGCGGGTTGCCCTCACAGACAAGGCCGAGCCTGCCGTGCCCCGTGAAGACACTGTTGAACAGACCGCCACCGGCGATGCCGGCGCCCTTCACGGTCGATATCCGGTACGCCAACGAGGCGTCGAAACACAGGACGTTGCGGCCGTTGACCGTGAACTCGTCGCCCGGCTCCACATCGACGATGAAGCAGTTCTGGGCCTCGTGCGCGAACCAGGCCTCGCCCTGGCCGCGCACCGCCATCAGCGGCAGCCCCTCGCCGGTGACGGCCCGCTTGAGCATGCCGCCCACGCCCTGGCCCTTGCGTTCGAACTGGAGATTGCCGCGGTAGGCGACCATCGCCCCCTGGCGGGCGAGCATCTCGCCGTGCACCGCGTACCTGATGCACTTGGAGTTCTCGACCGTCATGCCCGGCGCCGTGGCCGGCTGCACCATGTGCTCATTGGAAAACAGGTCACCCTTCATGGGTGCATCCTGGCCCGGAGGGATTCCTTCCGCCAAGATCCCTTCCGGTACGGGAATCAGGCGCCGAACAACTGGGTCCAGTACGTGCCCGCCGGGCCGCCGCCCGCGAAGCCGATCCCGATGTGGGTGAAGTCGGGTTTCAGGATGTTGGCGCGGTGGCCGGGGCTGTTCATCCAGCCCTCGACGACCTCGGCGGCGGAGCGCTGGCCGCACGCGATGTTCTCCCCGATCGAGCGCCGGGCGGAGCCCGCCGCGGCTGCCCGGTCCCAGGGCTGGGTGCCCTCGGGCGACGTGTGGGAGTAGAAGGCGCGCACCGCCATGTCGGTGCTGTACGCCTGCGCGGCGCGGGCCAGCAGGGGATCGACGGCGAGTGGCGGCAGGCCGGCCCGGGCGCGCTCGCGGTTGGTGAGGGCGACGACCTCGTCGGCGGTCCGCGTGAGGGCGTCGGGCGTGAGCGGGCTGGCCCACAGTGCCGTCCAGTACGTGTCCCCGGAGCGGCCGTCGGCGTGCGCCAGACCGACATGACTGAGGGCCGGGTCGTGCAGGGTCCGCCGGGGCTGCTCGGTGCGCAGACAGTACGCGACGAGCTCGGACGGGTCGCGGGGGCCGGAGACGAGGTGCTCGCCGACGGTGAGGTACGCGTAGCCGGTGGCGGTGAGCCGCTGGAAGACGGAGACGCCGTCCGCGCCCTCGACACCGAGCCGGCCCACGGAGGCCATGGCCGAGGCGTGGGCGCGGGCGGCTTCGGTGAGCCGGGGGTCGAGGGTGACGGGGGGTGAACCCGCTGTGGAGCGAGCCGAGTTGACGAGGGTGAGAAAGGCGGCCGCGTCGGGGGAGGGGGGCACCGCTGCCGGGTGTGCCGTGGTGGAGGCCGGTGCGGGCCGGAACGCGGGAGCAGGGGCAGGGCGGGTCCGTGATGCCGACGGTGGCGCGGAGGGCACCGTGGCCGTCGGCGTGTCGTCCACGACGTCCACACCGAAGTCCCGTGCCAGCCCCGCCAGTCCGTCCGCGTAGCCCTGCCCGAGCGCCCGCAGCTTCCAGCCGTCGCCCCGCCGGTAGATCTCCGCGAGCAGCAGCACGGTCTCCTGCCGTGGCCGCGGTGGCGCGAACCGGGCGAGCGGGCGGCCGCCCGCGCCCGTGACCTGGAGTACCGGGGCTGGCAGCCGGCCCAGGGGGGTACCGGGGTCGGCCGGACTGACGACCACCGTGATCCTGTCGGCACCCGCGCGCAGCCGCCGGGGATCGACGGTCAGCGTGTCGCCGGAGAGCCGGGCGCCGGGTGCGCACGGCTGGTTGTAGAACACGAAATCCGCGTCGCCCCGCACCTTGCCGTCCTCGTCAGTGACGAGGACGGACACGTCGAAGGGGCCGGGCACCCGCACGGTGACGGCCCCTTCGGGGAGGGGCAGATTGCCCCCGGGAACCAACTCGCTCATCGTGCCGCCCTGATGTCGTCGTTCGCCGGGAGAACGGACACCGGGGCACGGGGGTTCCCGGCCCGCGCTCAGTCCAGCGTGAGCGCCGGCGCCACGTCCTCGTGCCGCTCCACCGGGGCCTTGCCGCGCGGAGCCTTGACCGCCTTGACCGACTTGCCGCAGAACGCGGAGTCCAGGGTGCGCAGCATCGTGTTGAGGACCAGGCCGTTGTTGGACGTGTTGGCGACCGCGGCGAGAGCGCGCTTGCCGTCCTTCGAGGCGAACGCGTACGTGTAGAAGCCCTGTACGGCACCGGTGTGGCCGTACACCGAGATCCCGCACGACAGATCGCGTCGGCGCAGCCCGAGGCCGTACGCCTGACCGCTGCCCGACGCCGGCATCCACCGCTCCATCTGCGCCAGTTGCGCGGCCGAGGTGAGCCGGCCGCCGAGCAGAGCGGACAGGAAGGTGTTCAGGTCCCGGGTGCTGGAGAGGAGGGCGCCCGCGCTCTGCGCCCACGACACGGTCTGTTCGGTCGCGTCGACGAGCGGGGCGCCCGCCTGGTCCGGGGTGAGATAGCCCCGGGCGTGACGGCCGGGGATCTCCATGCCGGGGTGCACGTAGAACGTGTCGCGCAGCTTCAGCGGCCCGATGATCCGGTTCTCGTACTCGGTCCCCACCGGGTTCCCGGTCAGCTTCTCGATGAGCATCCCGGCGACGACGAAGTTGGTGTTCGAGTACGAGTACACCGCGCCCGGCGCGTTCGTGCGCGCTCGGCCGAGCGAGAGCTTCACCAGGTCCCGGGGTGTGAAGACCTTCGTGCGGACCGCCTCGAACCCGGTGACCGTCTTGGCGAACATGTCGTTCGTGTAGTCGTACAGACCACTGCGGTGGCCCAGGACGTGCCGCACCGTGATCCGGTCGTCCGGCAGCAGTCCGGGCAGATACCGGTTGACCGGCGCGTCCAGACTCAGCTTCTTCTCGTCGACCAGTTGGAGCAGTACGACGGCGGTGAAGGTCTTGGTGACGCTGCCGATGCGGAACCGGTCGGCGTCGCTCATCGCCCGCCCGTTTCCGCGGTCCGCGACACCGGCCGCCGCCTGGTACACCGTGCCCCCGTCGTCGATCCGGGCCATGGAACCCGGCGCGCCCTGGGCCAGCGCGGAACGCAACACGCCGCGCACACCTGCGAGATCCACCGCGGGCTCGGTGGGTGACCCGGCGTGGGCGGGGACCGCGAGAAGGGGCAGCAGAACCGCTCCGGCCACCGCCCCGACCACCACTCGTGCTGATGCCATCCGACTGATCTCCTGTCGCTTCGTCAGTTCCGGTACGGATGCGGAGAGTATGGCTGTGAAAAGTGCGAAAAGTGATGATTGGTTATCCGGTCGGCACAGGAGTCTCCTCGGGAACGCACAGCCGATCCTGTTTCTTTTATTGACGAAGGAAAAGAATCCCTCTAAGTTCCCGGCCATGCGCCCCACCCCTCGCGCCGAGACGTTTCCGGTCAACACCCCCGCCGCCTCACAGGTGTTCACCACCGTGCTGTCCCAGGGCCCGCTGCCCCGCCTGGAGGTGGCCCGGCGCGTGGGCCTGTCCCCGGCCGCCGTCACCAAGGCGGTCCGCCCGCTCATCGAGGCCGGATACCTGGTGGAGGGCGTGGACGAGGAGGCCCGTCCGGCGCTCGGGCGCCCCGCGAACCTCGTGCGGGTCGACGGAGGGCGGGCCCTGTTCATCGGCGTCAAGGTCACCGGCGACGAGATCATCGGGGTCCTCACCGACCTGTGCTGCCGGATCCGCGTCGCCCGGCACCTGCCGCTGCCCGGCCGCGACCCCAGGACGGTGCTGGCGGGCATCGCGGAGCTCACCCGGAAGCTGCTGGCCGAGACTAACGGCTCCACAGCCCCCGTCCTGGGCCTCGGCATCGCCGTCTCCGGCGATGTGGACCGGGCCGAGGGAACCGTCCGCTACTCGCCCTTCCTGGAGTGGCGCGACGTCCCGCTCGCCGAACTGGCCGCCATGACCACGGGGTTGCCCGTCACCGTCGACAACGACGTCCGCGCCCTGACCGTCGCCGAGCAGTGGTTCGGCGCCGGGGTGGGCCTGTCCGACTTCGCCGTGGTCACCGTCGGCGCGGGCATCGGCTGCGGCCTGGTGGTGCACGGACGGGTGGTCGCCGGGGCGCACGGAGTGGCCGGGGAGATCGGCCATGTGACCGTCGACCCGGCCGGCCCGCTCTGCCACTGCGGCAACCGCGGCTGCGTCGAGGCGATCGCGGGAGAGGCCGCGATCCTCCGGCAGATCCGCGAGGCCACCGGCGAACTCCCCGACGCCGAAGCGGCCCTGGCCCTGGCCCGCGAGGGCGTCGCCGCGGCCCGGGACGTGTACGCGCGGGCGGGCGAGGCGATCGGCCGGGGCATCGCCACCGTAGCCAACCTTCTCGGACCCGAACGCGTGATCATCTCCGGCGAGGGACTCGCCGCCTACGACCTGTTCGCCGAGCAGATCCGTGACGCCTTCGTCGCGGCCGCCTTCGGCTCCGCCGCCCAGTGCGACGTCCGCACCCACCCACTGCCCTTCGACGAGTGGGCTCGCGGAGCCGCCGCCACCGCCATCCAGTCCTTCATCGGCCCGGACACGAGCCGATAGGAACCCGTTCCCAAACCCGCACAAGAGCCCGCACAAGTACCCGCACCCCATTGGAGGTACGACCCATGCGGTCATCCTCGTACTTCGCCATGCCCGCCAGAGCGCTGCTGGTGCTCGCCCTCACCGCGGTCGCCGTCCCCACCGCGCACGCCGCCGACACCCCCGCGCCCGCTCTCGCCGCCAAGCCCTACATGGGCTGGTCCAGCTGGAGCATGCAGTCCTCCAAGTACCCCGGCCTCAACCCGGACGGCGACTACAGCTATCTCACCGAGGCCAACGTCCTCAAGCAGACCGACGCCCTGGCCGCCAAGCTGAAGAAGTACGGCTACGCGTACGTCAACATCGACGCCGGCTGGTGGATGGACAAGACCTGGAAGTCCGGGTTCGACCAGTACGGCCGCCAGAAGCCCGACCCGGTCCGATTCCCCCACGGCATGAAGGCCGTCGCCGACCGCATCCACGCCAAGGGCCTCAAGGCCGGCATCTACCTCCCGGCCGGCCTGGAGAAGGGGGCCTACGGCGACGGGAAGACCCCGGTCTGGAACGCCGAGGGCTGCACCACCGCCGACATCGTCTACGACGACCTGCGCACCACCAACGGCTGGGACAGCGCCTACAAGCTCGACTTCTCCAAACCGTGCGCCGGCAAGTACATCGACTCCCAGGCCCAGTTGATCGCCGACTGGGGCTTCGACTTCCTCAAGCTCGACGGCGTCGGCCCCGGTTCCGGCAAGAGCGGCGACCAGTACGACAACGTTGCCGACGTGACCGCCTGGCACCAGGCGATAGCCGGCACCGGCCGCCCGATCCACCTCGAACTCTCCTGGTCCCTCGACATCGGCCATGCCGCCGACTGGAAGAAGTACTCCCAGGGCTGGCGCATCGACACCGACGTCGAGTGCTACTGCAACACCCTCGTCAGCTGGGAGAACTCCGTCGACGACCGCTGGGACGACACCCCGGCCTGGACCCGGCACGCCGGACCCGGAGGCTGGAACGACCTCGACTCCCTCGACGTCGGCAACGGGCGGATGGACGGCCTCACCAAGGCCGAACGGCAGAGCTACGCCACCCTGTGGGCCATCGCCAAGTCCCCCCTGTACACCGGCGACGACCTCACCCGCCTCGACTCCTACGGCCTCTCCCTGCTGACCAACCGCGAGGTCATCGCGCTCGACCAGGGCCCCAACCCGCCCGCGCAGCCGGTCACCCCGTCCGACCCGCAGCAGGTCTGGGCCGCGAAGAACCCCGACGGCACCTACACCGTCGCCCTGTTCAACCTCGCCGACGCCCCCGCCGCCGTCACCGCCGACTGGACCACCCTCGGCTTCACCGGCAAGGCCGCCGTCCGTGACCTGTGGAACCACGAGAACCTCGGCACCTACCAGAACAGGATCACCCAGGCCCTGCCCGCCCACGGCTCGCGCCTGTTCACGGTCACCCCGCACGGCACCGCGGTCACCCGCACGGGATACGAGGCCGAGTCCGCCGCCAACACCCTCGGCGGCAACGCCTCCGTCGCCGACTGTTCCGCCTGCTCCGACGGAAAGAAGGTCGGCAACTTGTACCTCGGCGGCCGCCTGACCTTCAACGACGTGGTTGTCGCGAAGGCCGGCACCTACCAGATCAAGGTCTCCTACATCAGCGGTGACGCCCGCTCGGTGGACATCTCGGCGAACGGCGGCGGCGCCACCCGCCACAAGCTCCCCGCCACCGGCGACTGGGGGACGGTGGCGAGCGTGTACGTGCCCGTGACGCTCAAGGCCGGCGCCAACACGATCACCTTCGACAGCGGCACCGGCTACGCGCCGGACATCGACCGGATCGACGTACCGAAGTCCTGACCGAGCCACCAGGAGCCGCCATGACCCCCGCCCCCTCCAGACGCGGTGTCCTCGCGATGACCGCCGCGCTCGCCGCCCTGCCCACGTTCACGGCGACCGCAGCGCCGCGGAGACCCGCCGACGCACCCGCCCCCGGCACCGACGCCCGCCACCGGCTGTGGTGGCAGGCCCCCGCCGACGAGCACTCGATGATCGAACAGGGCCTGCCCGTCGGCAACGGCCGCCTCGGCGCCCTCGTGAGCAACGACCCCGGCCGTGAACTCCTCCTCGTCACCGACGCCACCCTGTGGACCGGCGGCCTCAACGACACCCTCGACGCCGACGGCCAGTTCCCCTACGGCCGCCAGGACTTCGGCTCCTTCACCCTGCTGGCCCGGCTCGCCGTGGACATCCCCGACCACGACCTGTCCGCCGTCTCCGGCTACCGCCGCACCCTCGACCTCGCCCGGGGCGTGAACGAGACGTTGTACGTCCGATCGGCGGTGACCTACCGACGCCAGATCTTCGCCAGCCACCCCGACGACGTCATCGTCCTGCACTTCACCCAGAGCGGGGGAGGCCGCTACACCGGCACGATCACGCTGGAGGGCACGCACGGCGAGGAGCCCGCGGTCTCCTTCGGGGCCACCCTCCCGAACGGTCTGCGCTACGGAGCCGCGATCACCGCGTACGGCTCCGGCGGCACCGTCACCGTCAAGGGCCCGCACATCGACTTCACCGGGTGCAGGGAACTCACCGTCGTCCTGAGCGGCGGCACCAACTACACACCCGACGCCGCCGCCCACTTCCGCGACCCCTCCCTCGACCCGCAGAAACTCGCGCGCACCAAGGTCCGCGCGGCCGCCCGGCACTCCGCGAGCACCCTGCTGGCCACCCACACCGCCGACCACCACGCCCTGTTCGGGCGGTTGGACGTCTCGCTCGGCGCCTCCTCGGCCGAGCAGCGCTCCCTCGACACCTGGGAGCGCCTGCGCGCCCGCGTCCGGGACGGGGTGCCCGACCCCGAACTGGAGGCGCAGTACCTGCAGTTCGGCCGCTACCTGACGATCGCGGCCTCACGCGGCAGTCTGCCGCTGGGCCTGCAGGGGTTGTGGCTCGACGGCAACGACCCCGACTGGATGGGCGATTACCACACCGACATCAACCTCCAGATGAACTACTGGGCGACCGACCGGGCCGGTCTGTCCCCGTGCTTCGACGCGTTCACGGACTACTGCGTCGCCCAGCTCCCGTCCTGGACCGACCTCACCCGCAGGTTGTTCAACGACCCCCGCAACCGCTACCGCAACTCGACGGGCAAGAACGCCGGCTGGACGGTCGCCATCTCCACCAACCCCTTCGGCGGGGGCGGCTGGTGGTGGCACCCGGCGGGCAACGCCTGGCTGTGCAACTCCCTGTACGAGCACTATGAGTTCACGGCCTCCCGCGCCCATCTGGAGAAGATCTATCCCCTTCTGAAGGGTGCCTGCGAGTTCTGGGAGGCACGGCTGCTGACCATGACCCTCCCGGGCACCTCACGGGAGGTCCTCGTCGCCGACAGCGACTGGTCGCCCGAACACGGCCCCCTCGACGCCAAGGGCATCACCTACGCCCAGGAACTCGTGTGGGCCCTGTTCGGCAACTACTGCACGGCCGCGGCCGAGCTGAAGAAGGACGCCGGCTTCGCCGCCACGATCGCCGGCCTGCGCAAACGCCTCCACCTTCCGCAGGTCAGCCCCACCACGGGCTGGCTGGAGGAGTGGATGTCCCCCGACAACCTCGGCGAGACCACCCACCGCCACCTGTCCCCGCTCGTCGGACTCTTCCCCGGCGACCGCATCCGCCCCGACGGCTCCACCCCGGCCGAGATCGTCCAGGGTGCCACCGCCCTGCTCACCGCCCGCGGCATGGAGAGCTTCGGCTGGGCCAACGCCTGGCGCGCTCTGTGCTGGGCCCGCCTCAAGCAGGCCGACAACGCCTACCAGCTGGTGGTCAACAACCTCCGGCCCTCCAACGACGGCAGCAACGGCACCGCCTTCAACCTCTTCGACATCTACCAGGTGGAACAGGGCCGCGGAATCTTTCAGATCGACGCGAATCTGGGTACCCCTGCAGCGATGATCGAGATGCTGCTCTACTCCCGCCCCGGCCACCTGGAACTTCTGCCCGCCCTGCCCGACGCCTGGGCCGCCTCCGGCTCCCTCAGCGGAGCGAACGCCCGCGGCGGCTTCGTCGTCGACCTACGCTGGCGGGATGGGACACCGACCGAAGCCCGGATCCGCAGTACCGGCGGCCGTACCACGACGGTCGCCCACGCGGGAAGCACCCGCACCGTGACACTCAGGCCCGGAGACACGGTCACCCTGAAGGGCTTCGACCGATGAGCCGCCGGACAGCCCGCCGGGCCCGGCTCGTCGCCGTCACGGTCGCGGCGGCAGCCCTCCAGGCCACGCCCGCACCGGCCGCCGTCGGCCCACCAGACGGGGTGATCACCTGGGGCGCGAGCGCCTACTCCATCGGCGACTCGGCCGCCGACCGCGGCTACCGCATGGTCGTCCACACCAGCGTCGGCGGCCGGGACGCCCGCATCCGGCTCTCCAACGCGTTCGGCCACCAGCCGGTCACCTTCGACAGCGTCTACGCCGGCCTCCAGCTCAAGGACGCCGCGCTGGTGCGCGGCACCAACAGGCGGCTCACCTTCGACGGCTCGTCGTCGGCCACCGTGGAACCCGGCGCCACGGTGTACAGCGACCCGCTGCCCGGCACCCTGGCCGCCGGATCGGACCTGGTCGTCAGCCTCCACACCCCCGACGCCGCCGGCCCGGCCACCGGCCACTGGATGGCCCTGCAAACGTCGTACGCCACCCGGGGCGACCACACCGCCGAGGAGAGCGGCGCCCACTGGACGGAGACCATCGGGTCGTGGTTCTACCTCGACGCGGTCTCGGTGCGCCCGCCCGCGGCCACCGGTGCCGTCGTCGCGCTCGGGGACTCCATCACCGACGGCTGGCAGTCCACCAGCGACCGCAACCGCCGCTGGCCCGACTACCTCGCCCGCCGTCTGCAGAAGGCGCACACCACGGTCAAGGGTGTGGCCGACGAGGGGATCTCCGGCAACAAGGTGCTGGCCGACGGGGCCGGGCCGAGCGCCCTGACCAGGCTGGACCGGGACGTGCTCTCCCAGCCGGGCGTGCGCACCGTGTTCCTCTTCGAAGGCGTCAACGACCTCAAGGCCCACAGCGGTGTCACCTCGGCGGATCTGATCTCCGGCTACCGTGAGATCGTCGACCGGTCCCACGACGCCGGCAAGTGCGTGGTTGTCTCCACCATCGCCCCCTTCAAGGGCTGGCCGGAATGGGACCCGGCCGCCGAGGCCGTACGACAGGAGGTCAACGACTTCGTCCGGAGCCACGCCGACGATTTCGACGCCGTCACCGACTTCGACCGCGTCCTGCGCAGCCCCTACGACCACGAGCGGATGCTCCCCGTCTTCGACGGCGGCGACCACATCCACCCGAACGACAAGGGCATGCAGGCCATGGCGGACTCCGTCGAGCTGAACAGCCTCGACTGCGCCCGCCGCTGAGGGCCCGTCAGCCGGGGGTCGTCGTCTCCGGGGCGATCAGCCCCTCGCGGTAGGCGACGGCCACGGCCTCGGTGCGGCTCGCCGCGCCCAGCTTGGCCAGGATGTTGGAGACATGCACACTCGCCGTCTTGCCGGTGATGAACAGCTCCTCGCCGATCTGGCGGTTGCTGCGCCCCCGGGCGAGCAGCCGCAGCACGTCCTGCTCACGGGCCGTGAGCGGCGACGCGGTGGGCGCCGCCTCGGTGAGTCTGCCGCGCCGGATCAGTTCGTCCGCCTGCTCCAGCAGCACCGTGGCGCCGAGCCGGGCGAACACCTCACGCGCCGCCTGCGCCTCGGTCGCGGCCTCCTCACGCCGGTCGGCGGCGAGCAGGGCCTCGGCGTACCGCAGGCGACAGCGCGCCGGTTCGTACACGTCACCGAAGTCGAACGCGGCGACCGCCTTCGCCCAGGCCTCGGCATCCGGTCCCGACGCGGCCCGGGTCCACTCCGCCTCGGCCCGGGCCAGCCAGGCCTGTCCCTCCGGGCCCTGCGGTATCCCGCCCTCGCCGTGCGCGGCGGTGGTCCTGGCCAGCTCCACCAGCTCGGTCGCGGTCTCCGCCCAGCGACTCGCCCCGGCCCGGTCCCCCTTCAGACGCAGATCGGTGGCCCGGTCGGAGACCGCGGACAAGGCGAGCGTGGCCAGCCGGACGGTGACGTGCGGAGGTGTCCCCATCTCGTCGGTCAGCGTCGTGACAGTCGACCGCATCCGCGCCACGGCCTCCTCGGCGTCGCCCCGCAGCGCCGCCGCGTCGGTCAGCGCGATGCCCGCGACGAGCGTGGCCATCCAGTCGAACGGCCCCTCCAGCAACGCCCGGGCCCGGTCGACGGCACTGAAGTCGCCGCGCGCGAGCGCCACGTAGAGCGCGGGCGCCATCGTGTACCCGCCGGCCGCGGGCAGCACGTCGGCATCCGCGTTCGCCGCACGGACGCAGTCGTCCCAGCGCCCCAGGGTGTACAGCACCAGCAGGTGCAGGTAGCGCATCTCCATCGGATACGGCGACGACAGCAGCCCGGCGCGACGCGCCCGGTCCAGGCCCTCGGTGACCCAGGGCAGACACTCGTCGAGCTGCCCGGACTCGAAGCAGCCGATGGCTAGATTGAACAGCGCGCGCATCTCCACGGGCGTGTTACACGCCTCGCGGGCCAGCTCCCGCGCCTGACGCAGCCGCTCCCGCCCCGCCGGGGTACGGCGGCCGCCGCCCTCCAGGACGGCCAGGGAGATCAGCAGATCCGCCTGGGCGTCCGGGACCCCCAACCGCTCGGCGGTGCCGAGGGCCTGCCGGGCGACCCGCAGCGCCACCTCGTTCTCCCCGACCTGCCGGGCCGCGAGCACATGGGTCGCGGCGGCCCACACCCAGGTACGGGACGGGGGCTCGGCGGGGATCATGGCGAGCGCCTCGCTGCTGTAGGCGAAGGCGGCGGTGAGATTGTCGACGCTCATCAGGTTCCCGGCGAGCGTGTAGCGCACCCGGGCGGCCAGTTCCGAGTCGGCCTCCTGACCGACGCCGACGAGCGCGGCACGCGTGAGCGAGACCGCCCGGTGCAGTTCGCCGGCGTGCGCGGCCGCCGAGGACGCCCGCAGCATCAGCCGGACCCGGTCGACCCCCTCGCCCGAGGGCCGCGCGGACGACTCCACCGCCGACCACAGGTCGAGGGCCGCCTCCAGATGGCGTAGCTCCTCGGCGGGTGCCCCCACCCGCTCGGCGTGGTCCGCGGCCTCCAGGGAGGCGGCGAGCGCGGGGGCGAGGTCATGGCTCTCGCGGTAGTGATGGGCCCGCTCCGCCGCGCTCTCGGCCCGGTTCCCCCGCCCCTCCAGCAGCCGGGCGAACGCGCCGTGCAGCCGCGCCCGCTCACCCGGGAGCAGATCGGCGTACACGGCCTCACGGGCGAGGGCGTGCCGGAACGTGTAGGTGTCGCCCTCGCCCGGCACCAGGACCTGCCGCCCGACGGCCTCGCGCAGCGCCGTCTCCAGCTCATCCTCGGGCAGTCGTACGGCGTCCCGCAGCACGTCGTGCTCGACGCGCCGCCCGGCCACGGCGGCGGTACGCAGTACCTGCTGAGCGGTGTCGGACAGCTGCTCGAACCGGATCAGCAGCACATCGGCGAGCCCACTGGGCACCCCGCCCTCGCCACTCCCCGTGGCGGCGAGCAGTTCCTCGGCGTAGAAGGCGTTGCCCTCGGCCCGCTCGACGATCCGCCGCACCGTGGTGTCCGGCAGCGGCCCCTCGCGCAGGGCCCGCACCAGCCGGGCCACCTCGCCGTCCGCCATCGGCCGCAACTCCAGGCGCTCCACGGCGGGCAGCCGCACGAGCTCGGCGAGCAGGGGCCGCAACGGGTGCCGCCGGTGCAGGTCGTCGGCCCGGTACGAGGCGAGAACGGCCAGCCGGTGGGTGGGTGTGCCGCCTGCCGAGCGCTGCAGGATCCCGCGGCTGAGCAGGAACCGCAGCAGATCCCTGGACGACTGGTCGGCCCAGTGGAGATCCTCCAGGACCAGCAGCAGGGGGGCGATGTCCGAGAGATCGGCCAGCAGCCCGGCGATCGACTCGAACAACCGCAGCCGCCCGCCGGAGTCCCCGGATCCCCCTCCCAGCAACCGCTCCAGCACCGGGTAGGCGGCGAACGCCCCGGCGAACCGTTCGTCCTGCGAGACCGCCCCCAGCACCTCGGTGAACGGCAGATACGGCAACCCGACGTCCCCGAGATCAACACAGTGCCCGGTGAGCACGGTCATTTCCGCCCGCGCAGCCCTCCCAGCCACCTCGTCGAGCACCCGAGTCTTCCCGACCCCGGCGTCCCCCGCGACGAGCACCGCCCGAGCCTCCCCACCTCGGGCACGCTCCAGCACATCGGACAGGAGGGTCAGCTCGTTTTCCCGCCCGACAAGCGGAGTACTGATAGAGATCTGCGGCACAAAGACATCCTGGCACTTCGCACTGACAGCCGGTCGACCTACCAAGGGGCGCGGGGAACTGCGCGACCAGCCTCTACGTACCCGCAGCCGCCATCAGACAGGTCCCCCCGAGCTCATCTGCGCAACGTCCGAGCCCAATCAGCCGGTACACGCCCCGCAGGGCCGGGCGCCGGCTGCGACTGAGGATGACTCACCGGCGGGGCCAGTTCCGGCCCCGCCTCGAACATCTCCTCCGTCTCGAAGTTCCAGAACCACTCCTCACCCGGCTCGAAGCTCCGCGCCAACGGATGCCCGGTCTCCCGGAAGTGCCCGCTCGCGTGCTGACCCGGAGAGGAGTCACAACACCCCACGTGCCCGCACTGCGCACACCGCCGCAGATGGAACCACCAGCCACCGGCCGCGTCGCACTCCACGCACCCGTCCCCGCTGGGCGGCACGCTCGGGTCGATGCCCTTGACGTCGGTCATTCCGGCTCCTCGGTCGTGTCGTTGTCCACGGCGGTCAGGGGAAGCAGCACCTGGAAGCGGGTGTCGCCGGGCGACGACTCCACCTGGAGCGTCCCGTGGTGCTTGTTGACCACGATCCGCCAGGAGATGTCGAGCCCGAGGCCCGTCCCCTCGCCCACGGGCTTGGTGGTGAAGAAGGGATCGAAGATCCGCCCGCGGATGTCCGCCGGCACCCCGGGTCCGGTGTCCCGGAACTCCACCAGCAGCCGGTCGTGTTCGAGCGCGGTCCGGACGGTCAACGTCCCCTCACCGCCGACGCTGTTGATGGCCTGCACCGCGTTGTCGATCAGGTTGGTCCACACCTGGTTGAGCTCGGCGGGGTAGGCCGGGATCCGCGGCAGGGTCCGGTCGTACTCCTTGACGACCTTGATCTGCTGTCCGATCTTCCCCGACAGCATCAGCAGCGTGCTGTCGAGGAGTTCGTGCACGTCGGCCACCTGGTAGGGCGCCCGGTCCAGCTGGGAGTACTGCTTGGCCGCGTCGACGAGGTGGGAGATCCGGGCCGTGGAGTCGTTGATCTCGTCCATCAACAGCTCGGTCTCGACGGTGTAGTTGAGCCAGCCGATCGCGTTCGGCAGGATCTCCTCGCCCACGGTCGCCGCGACCTGGTCGAGCCAGTCCACGTCGAGCCCGCCCTGCACGAAGGTGGGCGCGATCCGCCAGCCCTCCTGGATGCCGTGGTCGTCGAGCCAGTCGGCGAGGGTGTCCTCCCGGTCGGACGCCTCCAGGGGGCTCAACACAGGTGCCTTGGCGACGCGTTCGGCGGTGCGCTCCTGGATGTCGATGAGGTTCGCCATGACCTCGGGGGAGTAGGAGCCCTGGGCGATGATGCCGAGCTTGTGCCGCATCTTGCCCACGCGCTCGCGCAGCGTCGACGTGGCCCGTACGGCAGCCGCCGCGGGGTTGTTGAGCTCATGGGTGAGACCGGCGGACAACGAGCCGAGCGCCAGCAGCCGTTCACGCTGTCCGATGGCACGCTGGGTGTTCTTCGAACCGAAGAAGAGCCCCTCCAGCAGATGGACCGCCATCGGGAACCACTCCTGCATGAAGGCCGAGAACGTCTCCGCGGGCAGCACGAAGAACCGTGAGGGCTCGGTGACCCGCATGGAGTTGTTGTAGGTCTGCTGCACCCGGTCGCCGAGGTAGGCCTGCATGGACCCCGAGTACACCCCACGCTGCGAGGTGCGGTTGACCTCCACGTCGTCGCCGCCGACCCGGCGCGAGAGCACGACCGTGCCCTCGATCATCACGTAGAAGCAGGTGGCGGGCTCACCCTCGGTGTAGACGGGCCCGGGTTCGAACCTCTCCACCCGGCCCGCGCTGCACAGCTGGCCGAGCTGTTCGGGGGAGAGCTTCTCGAACAGGAACAGCGACCCGATCTCCCCGGGGCTGCACGGCATCAACTGCCCGCTCACGACTGCTCCAGGTACCGGTGGACGAGCATCACGGCCATGGCTCCCTCTCCGACTGCGGACGCGACCCGCTTCGCGGACTCGGCGCGCGCGTCACCCGCGACGAACACGCCCGGAATGTTGGTCTCCAGGTGGTACGGCGGCCGGTCCAGCTCCCAGTCCGCCGGCGGCCGCCCGTCCGGGGTGAGGTCGGGCCCGGCCAGGATGAACCCGTGCTCGTCGCGCAGCACGGTGCCGTCCAGCCAGCCGGTCAGCGGGGCCGCGCCGATGAACACGAACATCCACTGCGCGTCGACGAGTTCGGTCTCGCCGGTCTCGGTGTCGCGCAGGGTCAGCTGCTCCAGGTGGTCCGAGCCGTGCGCGGACTCGACGACGGTACGCGCGCGAACCGAGATGTTCGGCGCCTCCTCGATCTGCTGGATCAGGTAGTGCGACATCGACGCGGCGAGGTCGGGGCCGCGCACCAGCAGGGTCACCGACTTGGCGCCCCGGGACAGGTACATGGCCGCCTGCCCCGCCGAGTTGGCGCCGCCGACGATGTACACGTCCTGCCCCTGGCAGGAGGCCGCCTCGGTCAGCGCCGAGCCGTAGAACACCCCGCACCCGGTCAGATCCGTGCAGCCGGGCGCCTCCAGCTGCCGGTACGACACGCCGGTCGCCAGGATCACGCTGTGCGCGGCCACCGCGGACCCGTCGGAGAACCGCACGGTGCGGGCCGCGCCGTTGACCTCCAGGCCCGCCACCTCACGGGCGGTGAGGATCTCGGCGCCGAACTTCGTCGCCTGACGGCGGGCCCGGTCGGTGAGCTGGGCGCCCGACACACCGTCGGGGAAGCCCAGGTAGTTCTCGATCCGCGAGCTCTGTCCGGCCTGGCCGCCGGTCGCCGACCGCTCCACGAGCACGGTCCGTAGCCCCTCCGAGGCCCCGTACACCGCCGCGCCGAGCCCGGCCGGGCCGCCGCCGATGACCACGAGGTCGTAGAAGTCGGCGGTCGGGGTCGTGGCGAGACCCACGTGGGCGGCCAGGTCCGGGGCCTCCGGCTTGACCAGGGGAGTGCCGTCCGGGGTGATCACCACCGGCAGCCGCTGCCCGTCCTGGCCCGCGGCGGCCAGCAGCCGCTGTCCCTCGGGCTCGTCGGTGGAGTACCACCGGTACGGCACCTGGTTGCGGGCCAGGAACTCCCGCACGTCCGAGGAGCGCGCCGACCAGCGGTGCCCGATCACCTTGGTGGCGGGCACCGGCCGGTAGTCGCTGCAGCGCCACGCCTCCAGGAGGTCGTCGAGCACCGGGTACAGCTTCTCCTCGGGCGGGTCCCACGGCTTGAGGAGGTAGTGGTCGAGGTCGACGACGTTGATCGCGTCGATCGCCGCGCTGGTGTCCGCGTACGCCGTCAGCAGCACGCGGCGGGCGCCCGGATACACGTCCAGGGCCTGTTCGAGGAACTCGATGCCGTTCATCTGCGGCATGCGGTAGTCGGCCAGGATCACCGCCACGAGGTCGCCGCGCAGCTTCAGCTCCCGCAGCGCCTCCAGCGCGGACTCACCGGACTCCGCGCGCACGATCCGGTACGACTCGCCGTAGCGCCGCCGCAGGTCGCGGGCGACGGCGCGGGAGACCCCCGGGTCGTCGTCCACGGTCAGAATGACGGTCCGCGCCGATTCGGCGGCCTGTGCCATGCGTCTCCCCACGCCGGGCGGTCGGTCGGGGCACGGCGCCCCCCGTGGTCACCGGCCCGGTCCCGCCCATCGTATGTTCGATCGCCCGGCTACGCGCAGGTATGCGTGACCCTGCCGGTGTCAGGCTCGGCGCTGCCCCAGCACACAGAACTCGTTGCCCTCGGGGTCCACGAGCGTCACCCAGGACTGCTCGCCCTGCCCGATGTCCGTGTGCCGCGCGCCCAGGGCGAGGAGGCGGGTGACCTCGGCGTCCCGGTCGTCCGGCCGGAAGTCGAGGTGGAGCCGGTTCTTGACGGTCTTCGCCTCCGGCACCGGCACGAACAGCAGCCCCGGGATCCGGTCCTTCTCGGGACGGATCTCGAACTCGTCCGGTGAGTCCTCGACCACCACCCAGCCCAGGGCCTCGGCCCACCAGCGCCCGAGGGCGGCGGGATCGGCGGCGTCCACGATGACTTGCTCCCATTCCAGTGCCATGCGGGGAGCGTAGTGAAGACTGAGGATCAGGGTCCACCGCATTGATCAAGAACGAGGAGGCCGGCGTATGACACGCCCGATCACCGCAGGGATCGACGGAACCGAGGAGTCCCTCGCCGCACTGGGCTGGGCCGCCCGGGAGGCGGTCCGGCGCGGAACGGGGCTGCGGGTGGTGCACGCCTGGCGGTTCCAGCCGTACGAGGGGATCGACGCGGGGGACCGGGACACCCAGGCGGGCTGGGCGCGGGACGCCATGGCCGAGGCCGTCCGAGCCGTCACCGGACGGCACACCGGGCTCGACGTGGACACCGACCTCGTGGAGGGAGGCAGCGTCGACGTGCTGGTCGCCGCCGCGTCCGACGCCGAACTGCTGGTCCTGGGCTCCCGTGGACACGGGCCGGTGGTGGGCTTCCTGCTGGGCTCGGTGGGCCAGCAGGTGATCGCCGAGGCCACGCGGCCCGTGGTCCTGGTGCGGGCCGGGGACCAGGCCGGCGCGGAGGTCTCGGGGCGCGAGATCGTCGTGGGCCAGGAGGGCGACCCGGAGGACAGCGCCGAGGTCATGCGGTTCGCCTTCGAGACGGCGGCGGCACGGGGAGCGGCCGTGCGTGCCGTACGGGCCTGGACGCTGCCGCCGGTGTTCGCCTACAGCCCGGGTTCGCTGAAGCTCCTCGACGAGGCCGGCGGGCTGGAGCCGTACGAGAAGAAGGCCCTGGCCTCGGCGCTCCAGCCGTGGCGGGAGCGCTTCCCGGACGTGCCGGTCGTCGAGCACGTGGAGATGGGCAGCGCGGGCCAGGTGCTGCTGTCGATGACCGCCAGGGCTCAGCTGATGGTCGTGGGCCGTCGGGCCCGTCGTACCGCGGTGGGCGCCCGGATCGGATCGGTCGCGCACGGTGTGCTGCACCACGCGGACTGCCCGGTGGCCGTGGTCCCGCACGCCTGAGGTCAGTCGGCGGTGGCCGGAGTGGGCTGGAGCGTCTCGCGGGCCTTGGGGAGGATGTTCGTGATGTAGTCGTCCACCGCGGTGTCCAGGCCGATGTCGTGCTGGGCCCGCTCGGACAGGTACCAGCGGTGCTCCAGGAGCTCGTGGTAGATCTCGGCCGGGTCCATCGACCCGCGCATCTCCGGCGGCACGGCCCGTACCGTGGGCCGGAAGACGTCCCGCACCCAGCGGTGGGCGAGTACCTCCGGACGAGCGCCGAGCGGGTCGCCGGGGGCGTAGTCCTCCTGGGTGGCCATCCAGCTCTCCAGGTCGTTCAGCAGCCGTCGGGCCTGGTTCTCCTCGGCGTCCAGGCCCGTCAGGCGCAGGAGCTGGCGCTGGTGGTGACCGGCGTCCACGACCTTCGGGACGAACGTGACCTCGTCGCCGTTCGGCGCGTGCTCGATCTGCATCTCGGCCACGTCGAAACCGAGGTCGTTGAGCCGGCGGATCCGGCGCTCGATGTAGTGGTACTTGCCCGCCGGGTAGACGGACCTGCGGGTCAGCTCCTCCCACAGGCTGCCGTATCGCGAGCAGATCTCCATGCCGAACTCGATCGCGTCCACCGAGGGGTGCAGCGCCCCGGAGGCCTCCAGATCGAGCAGCTCACCGCTGATGTTGACGCGGGCGAGGTCGAGGTCGTAGTCCCGCTGCCCGGGGCTGAGCTGCGGATGCAGGTCGCCGGTCTCGGCGTCGACGAGGTAGGCGGCGTAGGCGCCCGCGTCCCGGCGGAACAGGGTGTTGGACAGGGAGCAGTCGCCCCAGGCGAACCCGGCCAGGTGCAGGCGGACCAGAAGGACCGCCAGGGCGTCCATCAGGCGGTGCATGGTGGCGGGCCGCATGGTCGTCTCGAACATCGAGCGGTACGGCATCGAGCCGCCCAGATGCCGGGTGACCAGCACCGGCTCCAGCGGGGCGTCCTCGGCGTCGGTGCGCCCGGTGACCACGGCGAGCGGGTCGACGGCGGGGATGCCGAGCCGGTCCAGGTCGCGCAGCAGCTCGTACTCGCGCAGCGCCGGGCGCTCGGCGAGTTCCTTCACGGCGATGACCTCGTCGCCGGCGCGGGCGTAGCGCACCACGTGGCGGGATATGCCGCGCGGCAGCGGGACCAGGACCTCCTCCGGCCACTGCTCCAGCGGCAGCTGCCACGGCAGTTCGAGCAGGAGCGCGGGGTGCTCCGGGTTCGTCGCGCTGATCTGCAGTGCCATCGGTGCTCTGTCCTCGCCTGGTCGGTGATCGTCACCTCACCTTAGAGCGCGCGGTCCCTGGCCTGAAGTGCCGCTTCACGGACCGGACCGCGGTACACCGGGCCGTGCCCCGGCAGCAACACCTCACCCTCCAGCTGCGCGAACACGTCCAGCGACGCCACGGCACGCGCGCGCTCGTGGTGGAACATGTCCGGCAGCAGCTGGGGCCCCTTGACCCGTGAGGTGGGGTGACCGCTCACGAGGCCGTCGCCCGAGATCACCACGCCGCGGTCGGGGAGGTGGAAGGCGCAGTGTCCGTCGGTGTGGCCCGGTGTGTGGACGGGCACCGGGCGGCCGGGCAGATCGAGGGCGCCCTCCGCCGGGAACGGCTGCGGGGAGGTGACGGGCACATGGGCCGTGCCGCCCACGCGGATCGCGTGCACCGCCCACGGCAGCACACCGGGGCGCCAGCCGTTCTTCAGGACCGTCCCGACGGAGACCTGGTGCAGGAACTCACGCCGGGCGTGCGGGACTTCGGCCTCGTGCAGGTAGACCGGCGTGCCGTAGGCGCTGCGCAGGTACTCGGCGGAGCCCAGGTGGTCGTTGTGGGCGTGCGTGATGAGCACCGCCGTGAGCGCCTCCGGTGAACTGCCCACCTCCGCGAGGGAGGCGAGCACCTGGTCCCGGTCGCCCGGGTAGCCGGTGTCGACCAGCGTGGCGGAGCTTCCCTCGGTCAGGATCACCCAGTTGGTGTTGCTGCCGTGCACCAGATAGGTGCCGTCCGCGACTTGCTGCACGCCTGCGCTCATGATCGCCCCGCCCGGTGAGTCCCTGCCCGACGGCACACAGCAAAGCAGACGCTCAGGCGATCCGGAGCGGCGGGTACCGGTCTTCCATCCGTCAACTTCCGGCGGCCGATTCCAGCGGTGGACCTGCCCGTTGACGAGGCTGCCTACGGCGCCGGGGCGCACCCCGGGCGGGCACGCTCACAGAGACCTGCGCCCCCCGGACTCCGGGCCCGCCCGCGCCACGGTGTCGTCCTCGCGGCCCGCCGCCGCGGTGGCTTGTGCTGGTCCTTCCCGTCCCACCTCCGGAGGGGCGAGGCTGCCTCCGGTGCCGAGCTCCCGGGCCGCCACGCCGCGCCACGGTGTCGTCCTCGCGGCCCGCCGCCGCGGTGGCTTGTGCTGGTCCTCCTCGTCCGGCCCCCGGAGGGACGAGGCTGCCTCCGGCACCGTCCGCCGGAGGCAGCCCCCGCGTGCGGCCGAAGCAGCCGCCTCTCTGCCTCAGTGCACGCCGTGCGGGCGGAACTGGATGCTGATGCGCGGTCCCGTCGCGCGCGTCGACTTCGGTACGGCGTGCTCCCAGGTGCGCTGGCAGGAGCCGCCCATCACGATCAGGTCGCCGTGGCCCAGCGGCCGCCGCAGCGTCTCGCCGCCGCCACGCGCCGGCCGCAGCACGAGGTCGCGCGGCGCGCCCACGGAGAGGATCGCGACCATGGTGTCGTGGCTGCCCCCTCGCCCGCCCCGGTCGCCGTGCCAGGCGACGCTGTCGCGGCCGTCGCGGTAGTAGCAGAGCCCGGCCGTCGTGAACGGCTCGCCGAGCTCGTCGGCGTAGTGCGCGGTGAGCGCCTCGCGGGCCTCGGTGACCACGGGATGCGGCAGCTCGTCGTCCACGCCGTAGAAGGCGAGCAGCCGCGGGACGTCGACGACGTGGTCGTACATCGTGCGGCGCTCCGCACGCCAGGGCACCTCTGCGGCCAGCCGTTCGAACAGGACGTCCGAGCCGCCGAGCCATCCGGGGAGTACGTCGATCCAGGCGCCGTGGGCGAGCACGGTACGGCGGATCCCGTCGAGGGGGCCGAGCCGGAGCTGGTCGGTCTGGTCGAAGAGGGAGCCCTGGAGGTGCGCGGTCATGAATCCAGCGTACTCCTTATTCGAAAATCTGTTCCCATGAAGTTCGCTGAGGCGTTCGACTCTTTCGATACATCGACGTATCGGATACATTCATGTATCGAACGGAGGACCGACATGGTGGTGGAGGACACGACCAGGCGTGTGACCAGGCGCCGGGTCCGCACGCGTGCCAACCTCCTGGACGCGGCCTTCTCGGTGTTCGCCGCCAAGGGCTTCGGACGGGTGTCGATCGAGGAGGTCTGCGAGGCCGCCGGGTACAGCCGAGGCGCCTTCTACTCGAACTTCGACAGTCTCGACGAGCTGTTCTTCGCGCTCTACCAGCAGCGCGCCGACCTCATCGCCGACCAGGTCTCCGGCGCCCTCGCCCTCGACGGCCCCGGCCTCGACGTGCCGGCCGCCGTCGACCGGGTCACCGACGTGCTGCTCCTGGACCGGGACTGGCTCCTGGTGAAGACCGACTTCCTGGTGCACGCCGCCCGCGCGCCCGAGGTCGCCCGGACCCTGCTCGAACACCGGGCCCGGCTCCGGAGCGCCATCGCCGACCGGCTGGCACGCACGCGTGGGCACGCCGAACTGCCCGCCGTGCTGGTCGACGTCGAGGGCGCCGCCCATGCCGTGGTCGCCGCCTACGACGGGGTCACCGTCCAACTGCTCCTGGACGGGGACCTGGAGCGGGCCCGGGTCTGGCTCAAGCAACTGCTCACCGCGCTGCTCACCGACGGCAGCGACACCACCGTATGAGGGAAGGGACGGTCGCCATGGATGCCGACGTCATCGTCGTCGGAGCGGGGCTCGCGGGCCTGGTCGCCGCGCACGAACTCACCAGCCGCGGCAGAAGGGTCGCGCTGGTGGACCAGGAGAACGCCGCGAACCTCGGCGGCCAGGCCTTCTGGTCCTTCGGCGGGCTCTTCCTCGTCGACTCCCCGGAACAGCGGCGCCTGGGCATCAAGGACTCCTTCGACCTCGCCTGGAACGACTGGCAGGGCAGCGCGCAGTTCGACCGGGTCGAGGACGAGGACTCCTGGGCGGTGCGCTGGGCGCGCGCCTACGTCGAGTTCGCGGCCGGCGAGAAGCGGTCCTGGCTGGAGGGGCACGGCATCACGTTCCTGCCCACCGTCGGCTGGGCCGAGCGCGGCGACCTCACCGCCCACGGGCACGGCAACTCCGTACCCCGCTTCCATGTCGCCTGGGGCACCGGCACCGGAGTGGTCGAGCCCTTCGTCCGATACGCCAGGCAGGCCGCGCGCGACGGACTGCTGACGTTCTACCACCGCCACCAGGTCGACGAGCTCGTCGTCGAGGAGGGCACCGCCCGCGGGGTGCGCGGCACGGTCCTGGCCGAGGACAACTCCGCGCGCGGGGTGGCCTCCAACCGCGATCGGGTCGGCGACTTCGAACTCACCGCCCGAGCCGTCGTCGTCACCACCGGCGGCATCGGCGCCAACCACGACATCGTCCGCCGTTACTGGCCCGAGCGGCTCGGCACCCCGCCCACCGAGATGGTCACCGGCGTCCCCGCCCACGTCGACGGCCGGATGCTCGACATCAGCGAGGGCGCGGGCGTCCGCCTGGTCAACCGCGACCGCATGTGGCACTACACCGAGGGCATCCAGAACTGGGACCCGATCTGGCCCGGCCACGGCATCCGCATCCTGCCCGGCCCGTCCTCGATGTGGTTCGACGCCCTGGGCCGCCGACTGCCCGAACCCTGCCTGCCCGGCTACGACACCCTCGGCACCCTCAGGCACCTGCGCACCACCGAGGACATCGCGGAGCACGACCACTCCTGGTTCATCCTCACCCAGAAGATCATCGAGAAGGAGTTCGCGCTCTCGGGCTCCGAGCAGAACCCCGACATCACCGCCAAGGACCGCGCGGGCTTCCTCAAGGAGCGCATCCTCGGCAAGGGCGCGCCGGGACCGGTGGACGCGTTCCTGCGCAAGGGCGCGGACTTCGTGACCGCCCCGAACCTGGAACAGCTCGTCGAGAAGATGAACGGACTCACCGACAAGGCACTCCTCGACGCCGCCGACCTCCGCCGCCAGATCGAGGCCCGCGACCTCCAGATCGCCAACTCCTACAGCAAGGACGCCCAGGTGCAGGGCATCCGCAACGCCCGCCGCTACATCGGCGACCGCCTCGGCCGCGTCGCCACCCCGCACCGCATCCTCGACCCGGCCGCCGGCCCCCTGATCGGCGTCAAGCTGCACATCCTGACCCGCAAGACCCTCGGCGGCATCCAGACCGACCTCGACTCCCGCGCTCTGGGCACCGACGGCAAGCCCCTGGAAGGGCTGTACGCGGCGGGCGAGGTCGCCGGCTTCGGCGGGGGCGGTGTCCACGGCTACAACGCGTTGGAGGGCACCTTCCTCGGCGGCTGCCTGTTCTCCGGGCGCGCCGCGGGGCGGGCGGCGGCCAAGCAGGTCGGCTAGGGCTCCAGGGGACCCGGACCAGGTGATCCGGACCAGGGGACCCGGAACGGGTCGGCCGGGGCCGGTCGCCCGGCGGGTCCGGCGGCCTGCGACGCGTGGCGGCGCGGGACCCCGGAGCGCACGGGAGCGGGTGGTCGGGTCCGGTGCGGCGCAGGTCGGCGTATTCCAGCACGGGACGCCGACCTGATCCGTCGGGCAGACCTACGCTCGCAACAGCCGTACCAACACAGTGGCGTGGCTCTGCTCCGGCGTCTTCGACGCGGTCAGCAGGGTCACGTCACCCCTGGCCGCCAACTCCCGGATCCTGTCGAGCAGTCCGGCCGCCTCGGGATCGGCCAGCTCCGCCTCGTACCGCTCGGCGAACTCCTCGTACGAGCCCTCGCCGGCGTGGTACCAGCGGCGCAGCTCGGTCGACGGGGTGAGCGCCTTCGGCCACTCGTCGACGCGGGCCGCGTCCTTGGACAGACCCCGCGGCCACAACCTGTCGACCAGGACGCGGACACCGTCGTCGGGCTCGGGCGGTTCGTAGACACGGCGGATGCGCACGCTCACGGGCGGCCTCTCGACGAAGGACGGCTGCGTCGGGAGCGTACTGCGGAGCCCGTCGTGACTTGACCTGATCAAGGGTGAGTTGCGGGGGAGGGGGCCTTTAGTGTGAAGCGTTGTCCACCCCCCGACCTGTAGGAGAGCACGTGTCGACGGCCGTCAGACGCATCTTCGTCCTCGTCACCACCCCCCTTGCCCTCACCGCTCTGCTCGGGGCCGCCGCTCCTTCGTCGACGGGCTCGTCCGGCGCAGGCGACCCCTACTTCCCGCTCGCCGGAAACGGCGGATACCACGTCGGCCACTACGACCTGACACTCCGTTACGACCCCAGCAGCCGCCATCTCGAGGGGAAGGCGGTTCTCACCGCCCGCGCCACCGAGCGCCTGACGCGCTTCGACCTCGACTTCAAGGGGCTCACCGTCACGGGCCTGACCGTCGGTCACGCCAAGGCCGGGTTCCGCCGCTCCGGACAGGAACTCGTCGTCACCCCGCAGCGCGCCCTGCGCAAGGGGGAACGGTTCACCATCACCGTCACCTACAAGGGGAAGCCGGCCCCGGTCACCGACCCGGACGGCTCGCTCGACGGCTGGATCCCCACCGACGACGGAGCCTTCGTCGCCGGGGAACCGCAGGGCGCGATGACCTGGTTCCCGGCGAACAACCACCCCAAGGACAAGTCGTCGTACGACTTCACGATCACCGTCCCCCAGGGCCGCACCGCCGTCGCCAACGGCGTCCTCCTCTCCCAGCGGACCACGCACGGCAGGACCACGTTCCGCTGGCACCAGAGCGAGCCCATGGCCGCCTACCTGGCCACTGCGACCGTCGGGAAGTTCAAGGTGGAGCAGTTCACCACCAGCAACGGCATCCGCGTCTACAACGCGGTCGACGCGCGCGAGGCCGCCGCCGCGGCGCCCGTCCTCAAGAAGCTGCCCTCCGTCCTGGAGTGGGAGAGCAAGCTCTTCGGGCCCTACCCCTTCCGTGCCGCCGGATCGATCGTGGACCACGCCCCGAACGTGGGCTACGCGCTGGAGACCCAGAGCCGTCCGGTCTACGACCGCGCGCCCGACCTGAGCACCCTCGTCCACGAGAACGCCCACCAGTGGTTCGGCGACTCCGTCTCGCTCACCTCCTGGAAGGACATCTGGCTCAACGAGGGCTTCGCGACCTACGCGGAGTGGCTCTACACCGAGCAGCACGGCGGCGACAGCGCCCAGAAGACCTTCGACCACCTCTACGCGAAACCCGCGAGCGACGAGCTGTGGGAGTTCCCGCCCGGCAACCCCGGCAGCGGCGCCAACATCTTCGGCACCCCCGTCTACGCCCGTGGCGCCATGACCCTGCACGCCCTGCGCACGGCCGTCGGCGACCGGGCGTTCTTCCTGATCCTGCGCGCCTGGGCGTCCGGGCACCGCTACGGCCTCGGCACCACCGCGCAGTTCGAGCGCCTCGCGGAACGGGTCTCGGGCAAGGACCTGGACAGCCTGTTCCGGACCTGGCTGGACACGCCGGGCAAGCCCAACCAGCCCTAGAAGCTGACGAGTTTCTTACAACTGTCGGTCACAGTCGCCTCATGATCACACGCAGAACCCACGTCGCCCTGCTCGCCGCGTCCCTGTTTCTCAGCGGATGCGGCGGCGGTGCCGTGGCCAGTACGGAAAGCGCGCCCCCGCCGTCCCGGGAGCCTTCACGGACCCCTGCCTCGCCGGAGATCTCCGTCGAGGTCGCTCCCCAGCAGATACCCGGCCTGGGACCGAGGACAAGGGCGAAGATACCGGCCGACGCCCGGCAGGCCGTCGTGGTCACCGGGCGGGGCCGTGACTCGCCGGTCTCGACCGTGGTGCTCTACGAGCGCACGGCGGCCGGCTGGCGGGCCGGCGCGAGCTGGCCCGCGCACAACGCCCTCAAGGGCTGGTCAGACCACCACCTGGCCGGCGACCTGCGCTCGCCGATCGGCGTGTACACCCTCACGGACGCCGGAGGACTGCTGAAGGACCCCGGCACCAAGCTGCCGTACGACCGCGGTGTCGGCTTCACCTCGCCCGGCACCGGCTTCGAGGGCGAACCGCTCGCCGGGTCCTTCGACTACGTCATCGCCATCAACTACAACCGGCAGCCCGGCACGTCACCGCTGGACTGGACACGGCCGCTGGGCGCGGGGCGCGGCGGCGGGATATGGCTGCACGTCGACCACGGCGGGCCCACCCACGGGTGCGTGAGCATCGCCGAGAAGCACATGAAGGAGCTGCTTCTCACCCTGGACCCGGACCTTCGTCCCGTCGTCGTCATGGGCGACGCCAAGTCCCTCGCCGGCTGAAGCGCTTAGGATCCGCCGGGTGTGCGCACATGTGCTGGTCGCCGAGGACGACGAGATGCAGGCCGAACTCATACGGCGGTCCCTGCTCGCGGAGGGCCACACCGCCACCGTGGTCCACGACGGGCGGGCCGCTCTGGACGCGGCCCGGCGGGTCGCCCCCGACCTCGTCGTCCTGGACCTGATGCTGCCGGTGATCGACGGCTTCGGCGTGTGCCGGGTGCTGCGCCGCGACGCGGACATCCCCGTCGTGATGCTCACCGCACGCTCCGACGAGGACGACGTCCTGCTGGGCCTGGAACTGGGCGCCGACGACTACATGACCAAGCCGTACAGCCCCCGGGAGCTGATGGCCCGCATCCGGACGGTCCTGCGCCGCAGCGGACGCGGTGGCGTGGCCGACCGGCGGGAGGATCCCGTCGTACGGGCCGCGGGCCTCGCCGTCGATCCCGTACGGCACGAGGTGCGGTGCGACGGGGCGCCGGTGGAGTGCACCCCCGCCGAGTTCGAGATTCTGCTGGCCATGGTCGCCGAGCCCGAACGGGTCTTCTCCCGGCGGCAGTTGCTGGAGGTCACCCGGGGCACCGACCGGGCCTCCACCGAACGGGCCGTGGACGTCCACATCATGAACCTGCGCCGCAAGATCGAGGCCGATCCGCGCCGCCCGGTGCGGCTGCTGACCGTGTTCGGCGTGGGCTACAAGCTCAGCGGCGGCCGCGGATGACCGCGCGGATACCGCTGCACAAGCGCCTGCTGGTCCGTCTGCTGATCACGTCCGGGCTGATCGCCGTGTGCTCGGTGGCCGCCACTGCCTGGCTGGCCGTGGCGACCACCACCCAGGCCCTGCGCGAGGAACAGGGACAGGCACTCGCCGACGACATGGACGTCCTCGCCGAACTCAGCGGGTACGCGGCGACCCACCCCGACTGGACCGAAGTGGCCGCCACCGTACGGGAGTTGTCGGCGAGGACCGGCCGGCGCATCGCGCTGACCGCCGCGGACCGCCGGGTCATCGCCGACTCCGCGCCGCCCGGCACCTCCCTGCCCCCGAGCGCGGCCGCCGCCGTCGACCCGCTGCACACCGACACCTACAGCGAGCGCGGCGCCCAGCTCTCGGGCATCGACCCGCGAGCGGTGGGCCCGTACCGGCTCACCGAGGCGGAACGCCTCAAGGTCGCCGCCCTGGCCCGCAAGCGGCAGCTCTGCTTCTCCCGGTTCGGTGTGGAGACCAGCCTGAGCCGTACGCCGAGCGGACGAACCGTCCTCACCGACGACGACAGCGGCTCCGAGCCCGACTACGTGCCCGACGCCTGCGCCGACGGACTGCTCAACACGCCCACGCCGACCGAGGAGAAGGCGGTCAGGGCGCTCCAGGGGCTCGCCCGCGACTGCCTGACCAAGGCGGGCCTCGACCCCCGGTCCACCGCGCTGCTGGGGACCCCACCGACCGGCCTTGACCTGCGCACTCCCGCCCCCGGCAAGCTCGCCGCCAAGGAGGCGCGCCTGGTCCAGCCCTGCCTCGACCAGGCCCGCCGGGCGCAGCTCGACCCGTACGTGGCACCGGTGGCCGAACTCTTCCTGGGCACGGGGGACACTCCCGCCGTGCTGTTCGACATGTCCCCGGCCAACAAGGCCAAGGTCGTCGGCACCGCGTCTCTCGTGCTCGCCGTCACCGTCGCCGCCACCGCCCTGGTCGCCACCCGGCTGGTGCGGCCGCTGCGCGCGCTCACCGCGGCGGCCCAGCAACCGCCCGAACTCCATGTGCGCGTCCCCGTCACCACCCGGGACGAGACCGGCATCCTCGCCGTCGCCTTCAACGACCTCACCGAGCGCCGTGAGCGCCTGGAAGCCCAGCGCAAGGCGATGGTCAGCGACATCGCCCACGAACTGCGCAGCCCGCTCACCAACATCCGTGGCTGGCTGGAGGTGACCCGGGACGGCGTCGTCGACCCCGACCCCGTCCTGCTCGCCTCCCTGCACGACGAGGCCCTGGTCCTGCAGCGGGTCATCGACGACCTCCAGGACCTCGCGGACGCCGACGCGGGCACCCTGCGCCTGCACCGGGAGCCCGTCCGCTGCGACGAACTCCTCCAGCAGGTCGCCGCGGCCCACCGCGTCGCCGCCGACGCGGCCCGGGTCGGGCTGCGCACCGATGTCGAGGGTGAGCCCTGGCTGGACGCCGACCCGGTCCGTATGCGGCAGGCGCTCGGCAACCTGGTGTCCAACGCGCTGCGCCACACCCCGGCAGGCGGCACCGTCACCCTGTCCGCGCGCCGGGACGGCGACGACAGCGTCCTGGAGGTGGCCGACACCGGCACCGGCATCGCGCCCGACGACCTCCCGCACGTCTTCGACCGGTTCTGGCGCGCGGAGAAGTCCCGCAGCCGTCGTACCGGGGGCTCGGGCCTGGGTCTGCCCATCGTCCGGCACCTGGTCGCGGCCCACGACGGAACGGTCGCCGCGGCGAGCGAGCCCGGCACCGGCAGCGTCTTCACGCTCAGGATGCCGTGGGGCCCGGCACCCCGGCCGGACGCCTGATTCCGCGCGTGACCTGCGGGTACCCCGTAGGCCCGTAAACGGAAAGGGAGGCCGGGAGATGAGCGTGTCGGACGGGCTGCCGGTGGTGCGGACCCTCGCCGAACTGGCAGGCCTGGCCGAACGGCACGAGCGCCTGTACGTCCGCTGGTCGCGCGGTCCCGAGATCGATCTGACCCGCGCGTCCAGCACCGACGAACTCACCGGACTGTCCCTGCCGGGACTGTCGGCCAACCCGCTCGACGTCGAGGACTGGTGGCAGGGACGTCCCGGACAGCTGTGGGTGGCCCGGCGGCTGTACGACTACTCCCATCTGCCGCACGAGAAAGGCCCCGGCGTACGTCCCTGGATCCTCCAGGGCCGCGAGCGGGGCCGGGGGCCGGACAACGAACCGCTTGTCGCAGAGGTGCGGCCGATGTGCTGGATCGATCCCCAGGTGATCGAGGAGGCGCGGGTCGCGGTGGAGCGGCTGGAGAACCCCTGGGGTCCGCTGCGCCGCACGGGCCGCTGAACGGGTCCGGTCGCCCGGACCCGTTCAGGTTCGCCCGTCAGCCGGACCTTCTCCGCGCGGTGGCCGCGCGCCGGGCGAGTGCCCGGCGTTCCGTCTCACTGGTGCCGCCCCAGACGCCGATGCCCTGCCCCGTGTCCAGCGCCCACTGAAGACACTGCTCCTGGACGGGGCAGCGCCGGCAGACGGACTTGGCCTGCTCCGTCTGGACCAGTGCCGGACCGGTGGTGCCGATCGGGAAGAAGAGGTCCGGGTCCTCGCGGCGGCACGCGGCATGGGTTCGCCAGTTGTCCATCAAAGTCACCTGCGATCGAAGTCGTACGTGCCCTCGTGCTTGGCTTACTCGCTTTCGGGTGACCTGTCGATGCGCCGTGAAACCACCGGGCCCCGTGGGACCTTGCCCGGTCACTGCTCCCGAAGGCCCCACGGGGAGCCGTACGCGGTCAGCAGCTCCAGGAACGGCCGGGCCGGGAACGCCTCCGGGCCGAGGACACCCGTGCCGGTCCAGGCGCCGGTGGCGAGGAGTTCGAGGGCGACGACCGGGTTCACCGCGGTCTGCCACACCACGGCCTGGCAGCCGTACTCCGCCATGGACCACTGGTTGTCGACCACGTGGTAGAGGTACACCTCGCGCGGCGCCCCGTCCTTGGCGCCCTTCACCCAGGTGCCCGCGCAGGTCTTGCCGTGCATCCGGTCGCCCAGGGTGGCCGGGTCGGGCAGGCACGCGGCCACCACGTCCCGCGGTGAGACCGCGACCGGGCCCGCGGGGCTCGGCACGGTCACCTGCTCGGTGCGGTCCAGGCCCAGCAGGTGCAGGGTCTTCAGCGTCTCGACGAACTCGCGGCCCAGACCGTACTTGAAGGTGACCCGGCGGGCACCGACCCAGCGGGGGACGAGCAGCACCTCCTCGTGCTCCACGTTCACGCACTCGACCGGGCCGATGCCCTCGGGGAAGTCGAAGACCTCCGGTTCGCTGAAGGGCTCCGTCGTGAACCAGCCGCGGTCGGCCTCGTACACCACCGGCGGGTTCAGGCACTCCTCGATGGTGGTCCAGATGCTGAAGGAGGGGGCGAAGTCGTAGCCGTCGACGGTGAGGTTCGCTCCGTCGCGGACACCGATCTCCTCGATCTCGTCGAAGAGTTCGTCGGCCGCGTACCGGGCGAAGACGTCCGAGAGGCCCGGTTCCACGCCCATGCCGACGACGGCCAGCGCGCCCGCCTTCTCCCACTCCTCGGCCTGCGCGAACTGCTCGTCGCCGAGCTTGATCCCGCACTGCGCGTACGGCCGCTCGGGATGCGGACGGGACAGGGACATCGCCATGTCGACATAGGTCGCCCCGGCGGAGCGCGCGGCCCGGAACAGCGGCATCACGAACCGCGGATCGGTGGCGTTGAGGAGGACGTCGCAGGCGTGCCGCTTGAGCAGGGCTGTCACGGCCGACTCGTCGCTCGCGTCCACGCGCTCGGCGCGGAACCGGCCGGCCCGCTCGCCGAGCGCGGCCACCGCGGCCTCGGCGCGGGCCGGGTCGTAGTCGGCGACGACCATGGTGTCGAGGAACGGCCGCCGGGCGGCGATCCGGGTGACAGCGGTGCCGACGCCCCCGGCGCCCACGAGCAGTACACGCATGACAAACACTTCCTGACGGGTCGAGATCGCGGATACAGGGGCCCTGGCGGTGATACAACGCCGTGCGCTCGCATAAGGTCAATGGCGTTGGCATAAGGAGGCCACCATGCCGAAGCCCGTGGTTCCCGAGGAGAGACGCCGCCGGCGCCGCCCCACGAGGAGCGGAACCGTTGCTGTCCGAGGCGCTGATCGTCGAGACGGCTCTGCGCATGCTCCGCGAACACGGCAGCACGGGTCTCACCGCCCGCCGCCTGGGGCTGGCCCTGGACGCCGACCCGAGCACGCTCTACCGCTACTTCCGCGGCATGGACGACCTGACGCTGGCCATCGGCGACGCCCTGATCGGCCAGGCGCTGGAGGGCTGGGCGCCGACGGGGGAGTGGCGGCGGGACCTGCGCGAGGTGGGGCTCCGCATCCACGCCGCGTACGTGGCTCACCCCCAGGCCGCGGTGCTGACCACGAGCAGGGTCACGGGCCGGGCGAACGAACTGGCGGCCGACGAGGCGGTCCTGGACATCCTGCGCACGGCCGGTCTGCCACTGCCCGACACCGCCCGCGTCTACCACGTCTTCATCGACCAGACGCTGGCCTTCGCGGCTCTGGACGCGGCGTCCCTGGCCCTGCCGAGCGCGGCGCTCCGCGCGGACGAGAACCAGTGGCGCTCGACCTACGCCCACCTGCCGGACGACCGCTACCCGCGGATCGCGGAGGCGGCATCCCTGCTGGCGTCCCGCATGGTCACCAGTGCCTATCCGACGGCCCTGGACATGTTCCTGGACAGCGTGGAGAAACAGCTCCGCGCCCTGTCATCGCAAGCTCCCTGACGCCGCGGCGGCCACCGCCTCCGCGACCGCGGCCAACGCGGGTGAGTTCAACTTCCACTGCTGCCAGTACAACGGCACGTCGACCGGCCTGTCCGGTGCCAGCGAGATCAGCCGCCCCTCGCGCAGCAACGTCCCTGCCTGAATCTCCGGCACCATCCCCCACCCCAGTCCCAGAACGACCGCCTCCACGAACCCCTCCGAGGCCGGCACCGCGTGCCGCACCGGACTCGCCCCACCGCGGCCCAGCTGCCGGAGGAACCCGTCCTGGATGTCGTCGCTCCGGTCGAACGTCACCACGGGCGCGTCTGCCAGCCGGTCCCGCAACGACGCCCCTTCGAGGCAGCGTCCGACGAACTCCGGGCTGGCGGCCGCGAGATACCGCATGCGCCCCAGGGCCCGCACGGAACACCCCGCCACGGCTTCGGGAGAAGACGTCACCGCCGCCATCACCAGCCCCTCGCGCAGCAGTTCCGCGGTACGGGTCTCGTCCTCGCGCCGGAGTTCGAAGCACAGCCGCTCCCGCTCCGGAACCCGGGTGAGCGCTCCCAGGAACCAGGTCGCCAGGGAGTCGGCGTTCACCGCGACCGAGACCGGGGTCACCTCGCCCTCGCCCGGCAGGCCCAGCTCGGCCAGAGCGTCCCGCTCCAGGCGGGCCAGCTGCCGCGCGAACCGCACCACCACGTCGCCCGACTCGGTCGGGCGCACCGGCTTCGTGCGCACCAGCAGCACCCGCCCCGTGCGCTGCTCCAGCGCCTTCACCCGCTGGCTCACCGCCGAAGGCGTCACGTGCAGGGCGGCCGCCGCGGCGTCGAAGGTGCCCTCGTCGACCACGGCGAGCAGCGTCCGCACCTGATCCAGGGGGAGTTCGGTCATCATCACGGCAGCTAATGATACGTAAGAATCTTTAGCTGTACGTCCGGTGATCGTCTCCGTACCGTCGAAGCATGCCCGCTTCACTGTCCGCCGCTGCCGCAGGTTTCGGCACCGGTCTCTCCCTGATCGTCGCCATCGGCGCCCAGAACGCCTTCGTCCTGCGCCAGGGGATCCGCCGCGACGCGGTTCTCGCCGTCGTCGGCATCTGCGCCCTGTCCGACGCCCTCCTCATCGCTCTCGGCGTCGGCGGGGTCGGTGCCGTGGTGGTGGCCTGGCCGGACGCGCTGACCCTGGTCGGCTGGATCGGCGGCGGATTCCTGCTCTGCTACGGCGCCCTCGCCGCCCGCCGGGTCCTGCGGCCCGGGGAGTCGGGCCTGCGGGCGGAGGGCGAGGTGACGGGCTCCCGGAGGCGAGCGGTGCTGACCTGCCTGGCGATGACCTGGCTCAACCCGCACGTCTACCTGGACACCGTCTTCCTGCTCGGCTCGGTGGCCGCCGACCGCGGTCCGCTGCGCTGGACCTTCGGGCTGGGTGCCGTGCTCGCCAGCCTGTGCTGGTTCGCAGCGCTCGGCTTCGGGGCCCGGCTGCTCAGCCGTTTCCTGGCCCGGCCGACCGCCTGGCGGGTGCTCGACGGACTGGTCGCCACGACCATGATCGCCATGGGCGTCATGCTCGTGGCCGGAGCGTGAAGTCCTTCGAGCGGTCCACAACTTGAGACCTCGCGTCCCGAACGCCTGGACGATGCTGCGATAGTGAACCCTGGATCCCGTTAGATGTATCGAGCAACCAGGAATCGCGTGGACACCGGCGAGAGCAGCACCGAACCCAGGAGCACCGAACCCGGGAGCACCGAACCCGGGACACCGGCCGCGGACGAGACCCCGCCACCCCGGCGCGGCTGGCGTCGCTGGGCGATGGACACCCGCCCGCTGCGCATCCCCGCCTACCGCCGGCTGTGGAGCTCGACCATCGTCACGGCCGTCGGCAGCCAGCTCACCGCGGTCGCGGTGCCCAAGCAGATCTACGACATCACGGGCTCCTCGGCCTGGGTCGGCGCCGCGAGCATGGCCGGACTGCTGCCGCTGATCGTGTTCGCGCTGTGGGGCGGCGCGGTCGCCGACACCATGGACCGCCGCAAGCTGCTCCTCATCACCAACAGCGGCATCGCCGTCACCTCGGTCCTGTTCTGGCTCCAGGCGGTCAGCGGGCTCGACTCGGTGGCCGCCCTCATGGTCCTGCTCGCGGTGCAGCAGGCGTTCTGGGGTCTGAACGCCCCCGCCCGCAACGCCTCCATCGCCCGTCTGGTCCCCGAGGGACAGTTGCCCGCCGCGAACGCCCTGGGCTCGACCGTCATGCAGACCGGGCAGGTGGTCGGCCCGCTGCTCGCGGGTGTGCTGATCCCGGTGATCGGTCTGCCGGAGCTGTATCTCATCGACGCCCTGGCGCTGTGCGTCACCGTGTGGGCGGTGTACCGGCTGCCCTCCCTGCCGCCTCTTGCGAGCGCGGTGGCGCGGCGGGCCGGTGTGCGGGAGATCGCGGAGGGCTTCCGGTACATCTCGGCGCACAAGGTGCTGCTGCTGTCCTTCCTCGCGGACATCGTCGCCATGGTCTTCGGCATGCCCCGGGCCCTGTTCCCGCAGCTCGCCTCCGAGACCTACGCGCCGTACGGCGAGGGACTCGCGCTGGGCCTGCTGTTCGCCGCGATCCCGATCGGCGCGGTCCTCGGCGGGCTGTTCTCCGGCACGTTCTCCCGGGCCCGCAGACACGGCTGGATGGTCATCGGCGCGGTCGTGGCGTGGGGCGTGGCCATCACCGGCTTCGGACTGAGCGGCAGTCTGTGGCTCGCCGTGGTGTTCCTGGCCGCGGCCGGGGTCGCCGACATGGTCTCGATGGTCTTCCGCGGGGCGATCCTGCTCTCCGCCGCCACCGACGAGATGCGCGGCCGGATGCAGGGCGTCTTCACCGTCGTCGTCGCGGGTGGTCCCCGCCTCGCCGACGTCCTGCACGGCACCGCCGGCTCGGTCTTCGGCGCCCGCGCCGCGGTGGCCGGCGGCGGCCTCCTGGTGGTCACCGTCATGCTGACCCTGGCGTTCGCCGTACCGGCCCTGCGCCGCTACCGGATCTGAGAACCGGGGGTGCACTCCCTGCGAGGGAGGGCGCAGCAGCCCTCGCGACGCCGGCAAGACCGGCCCCGTACGCCCTAGAGCGCCCCCCTGCGGTGCGAACCGTACTGCTCGATGAGCTTGCCCCGGGTCGTCTCCAGGCGGTGGGCGAGGATCTCGGCGACGCTGCGGACCAGGATCATGCCGAGCCGGCGATCCTCCTCGCACAGCCGGAGCACCGCCGCCGCGTCGAACTCGTGGGCGCGCACGGGACTGAAGGCCTCCGCGCCGAAGTCCCACCGGTACGGCGGGAACAACCAGGACCAGCCGAGCAGGTCGCCGGAGCCGAGCGCGGCGACGGTGACCGTGTGCTGCGTGGTCACCTGCTGGGTCAGTGAGACCGCTCCGGAGCGGATGACCCAGAAGCGGTCGGCCGTACCGCCCGCCTCGAAGATGTGGAAGTCCTCGGGGAAGGAGACCTCCTTGGCGAGCGTCATCAGGCTCTGGCGCTGCGGCTGCGGTAGTGCGGTCAGCAGTTTTATCGCTTTGGTCATGACGCGGGGCTCCTCGCCGGCGGTGGATTCCGGTGTTGTGCCTACGCCCATTTCAGCGGCTGCCGGCGTCCGGGGCACCTCGGCGAATGTGAGGATCTGCGCGGGACGTGAAAAGCCCTGGCTGGACGGGGGAGGCCAGCCAGGGCAGTCAGAGGTGGTGTCGGAGGACGGTGTGTCGACCCCGTCACCACGTATGGATGAACCGTAAACCATCCATGGCGATTTCGCGCAATCTCATACGGGGTGGGTGACCTGTTTCACTCGGCGGACGCGTTTACCACCCAGAGCGTCCCCAGCTTCGCGTCGGCGGCCAGGGCGCCCTTCGCGTCGGGATGGGCCTCGAAGGCCTGCTCGTACTCCGCGGCGGACGGCGGGTGCGCGAGGTGACGTTCGGCGTCCCAGCGCGGCTCGACCCACACCGGCTCGATCCCGGACAGGATCAGCCCGGACACCACCGACTTGTGCGCGTCCCGTCCGACCAGCAGCTTCTCGTGCGGGCCCGCGACGGCCGGCATCGCCGCCTTCACGGACAGGGAACTCCCGCACGTGGTGAAGAAGGTGTGGTCGGCGTGCACGGCGTCGGCCATCAGCTCCTCGGCCCGCTCCAGCACCCGGCCCCGGGTCAGCCGGTCGTCCAGACCGCCCGTCTCCCGGGAAGACCGCGTCGCCCAGCACTTCCCGCACCGCGGGATCGGCCCCTCGCGCCTGCTTGTGTCCCGGCGGCGCGAAGGACAGCTGTCCTCGCCGGTGGTAGTCGGCCAGGGCTTCCACAACCGGTGCTCGGGTGTGGTCCACAGTCATGGCCCCCGGGTGCCCGGCCCGGAAGTCCGTCAATCGGTCCCGGCCGGAACACCCCGCCGTCAGCGGCTGCCCGGCCTGATCACCTCGTCCAGCACCCTGGTCACCGCCTCGTAGGCCAGGGTGCGTACGGCGGCGTCCCGGGCGGCTTCGGGATCGGAGGGTTCCAGCTCGTCGCTCCGCGCCCGCCAGGACCGCTCCTCCTCGGCGGCACAGGCCCGGGCGCGCTGGATTCGGCGTAGCAGTTCATCTGAGTCCACGACATCCGTCATGCGGTTCGCGTACCCCGGTAACGCGATCGAATGGCCGGGTGTCCCGCCCCGAAACGGGGAGGTTTGACCCGGCGCGCAGAGGTCAGCCGATGAGTGGAGGCCTACGGAGGGCGCGCACCGTACATCACGGTCACCGTGTCCGTGGGTCCGGCCGGGCCCGGCTTCTGCTTCACCGACCCGAGAACCACCCGTCGATTTACTGATCAGGAGCCACGTCATGTGCGACGAGCACAGGACCGAAGCCGCCCCCGAACTGTCCGTCGCGCGTCGGCGCGTACGTCCCCGGCCGTCCAGGCCGGCCGAGGCCCGCCAGGCGGTGGAGCGGGCGGTGTCCGAACGCTGCCGCGCCACCCACACCCCGTGCGACGCGCAGGCACTCTCGGACGCGTTGCTCGTCGCCTCGGAACTCACCACCAACGCCATCCTGCACGGCGGCGGCATGACCGACTTCCGCGTCACCGTCGAGGGCCGGGGCGTGTGCGTCTCCGTCAGCGACCGCAGTGCCGCGCTGCCGGTCGCCAAGGCGCCCGTCGACCCGCAGGGCAGGTGGCGGCCCGGCGGCCACGGCTGGCCGATCGTGTGCCGGCTGGCCCGTGACGTCCGCGTGACCGACCTGCCCTCGGGCGGGAAGTGCATCACCGCCGTGGTGCCCCTGAGCTAGTCCGACACCTGTGGGGAAGCCACCGGAAAACGGAGTTTCGCCGACGGAGTTTGGGCCCCATGGAGCAGGGCAGACGCAGTTTCGTGCTTCGGACCGGAGGCGCCCCAGCGGGAGCGGTATGGCTGCTGCGGGCCCCTTCCGGCGGTCCCGGCGTCATTCCTCCCGCGGTCAGACCCTGAACCCGTTCTTCAGGAGCGAATCCGTATGCTCACCGACACGTCGACCAGCCGTCCCACCACCCAGGACCGTCCCTCCAATTCCGGCAGGCGGCGACACGACGACGCCCCTGACACCATGGCCCTCTTCGCCCGTCTGTCCGGGCTGGAGGACGGCCCCGAGCGCGACGCCCTGCGCGACGAACTCGTCAGCGCCTGGCTGCCCATGGCCCACCGCATCGCGGGCCGGTTCCGCGACCGCGGCGAGTCCCTCGAAGACCTGCGCCAGGTCGCGGCCCTCGGGCTCGTGAAGGCCATCGACCGGTTCGAACCGGAACGAGGGGCCTTCGAGAGCTACGCCGTGCCCACCATCACCGGCGAGGTCAAGCGCCACTTCCGCGACCGCATGTGGGCCCTGCGGGTGCCCCGCCGCGTGCAGGAACTGCGCAACAAGGTGCGGGTGGCCCGGCGCGAACTCACCCAGAACCCCGGTTCCCCCGAACCGACCACCGCCGACCTCGCCGCTCACACCGGCCTGACCGAGGAAGAGGTCACTACCGGCCTGGAGGCCCTCGAAAGCTTCAGCACGCTCTCCCTGGACGCCGAACTCTCGGCCGGCGACGACGGCTACAGCCTCGCCGACACGCTGGGCGGCCCGGACACGTCGTTCGACGTCGTCGTCGACCGCGAGTCCGCCAAGGAGGGCCTGCGCCGACTGCCCGAGCGCGAGCGCGCCATCCTCTACATGCGTTTCTTCGAGGACATGACACAGAGCCGTATCGCCGACCAGCTGGGCATCTCGCAGATGCACGTCTCCCGGCTCATCAGCCGCAGTTGCGCCCGGGTGCGCGACGAGGCGCTGGCCGACCGGTCGAGGCGGCAGGCCGACGGACCGGCCGAGGCCTGAGAGGACGAGAGGGAACCAGATGCTGATACCCGATCGCACCTTCCTGCGGCGGCTCGTCCAGGAGTACGAGGCGCTGCGGGCCGAGGAGTCCGCGACAGCGGCCGAACCGAGCCCGCGGGCCCGGGACCTCGCCTACACGCTCTGTGTATCCACCGGCACGCGCGATGTGCGGCTGGCCCTGGAGACGGCTCACCGCCTGCTCACGGCCATGCCCGAACCCGCGCGACTGGCCGACTGAGACTGACCGCACTCCGTGTGACCGCCCGCAACGACGGCATCCGGACTTCCAGAAGGGTCGACATGACCACGAGCTCCACGGCACCGGCCGGCCGGATCCAGGCCAGACGCGCGCGCGGTTCCGTCATGGAGGGCGCCGCTCGCGCGGGATTCACCGCCCGCGGAGTGATCTACCTGCTGGTCGGTGTGCTGGCGCTGCAGATCGCCTTCGGTGACAGCAAGCGCCAGGCCGACCGCGGCGGCGCCCTCGCCGCCCTCGCCGACAAACCGTTCGGCTCCGTCGTCCTGTGGGCGCTGGGGATCGGTCTGGTCGGCATGGCCCTGTGGCGGCTGTCCGAGGTGGTGTTCGGCGCGGTCGGTCCCGACGGCGACAAAGCCACGAAACGACTGCTGTCGGCGGCCCGCTGCGTCTTCTACGGGTTCGTCGCCTATTCCGTGCTGTCCTTCGCCGCCGGTTCCGGCAGCGGAGGATCCAGTGACAAGCAGTCCAAGGACGTCACTGCCCGCGTCCTGGAGTGGCCCGGCGGGCAGTGGCTGGTGGGCGCGGCGGGCATAGGCGTCGCGGTGGCCGGTGTGTGGATCGCCTTTCAGGCGCTGCGCAGGTCCTTCCACGACAAGCTCAAGCTCGGCGAGATGAGCCCGCGGGTCAGGAAGCTGGTCGACGTGACGGGGGTCGGCGGTGGGGTCGCGCGGGGCGCGGTGTTCACCGTGGCGGGCGCGTTCGCCGTACGCGCCGCGGTCGACTACGAGCCCAAGAAGACGAAGGGCCTCGACGACACGCTCCGTTCGTTCGCCGACACCCCGCTGGGGCCGTGGCTGCTCGTCCTGATCGCCGCCGGTTTCGTACTGTTCGGCGTGTTCTCGTTCGCGATGGCCCGCTGGCGGCGGGTCTAAGGGGCGGATCACGGGGAACCCGAGGTTCATGAACGAACCCGAGCTTCCGCCCGACGGTAGGCCCGTGGACGTCTACCTGGACCTTCTGCGCATCCGTATGGCCTCGGAGGACTACGAGCTCCTGCTCAGCGTGGTCCGCCCGGCCCTGCGGGCGATCGACGAACACCAATTGCCCGCCCTGGACTTCGCGCTGGAGGACAGCCGGCAGGACGGGCTGCCCCAGGAGATCCGCGACGAGGCCGCCCTGGTCATCGCCACGGCGGTGACCGGCCGAATGGACAACCAGGTGGTCGAACTCCATGTCGATGACAGCACCAGCCCGATCCGGGTGGTCACCGACGCGGACACGGCCTCAGATCCGGTCCGCCTCGGTGAGATCGCCGACTACATCCGTGAACGCCGAGAGCTCGACGACGAGTTGCGCGGCATCGCCGAGGTGAGCGGTCTGCCCACGGATCTCTGAACGTCGCGCCCTATCGCCTGGGCGCCGCCACCGGCACGTGCAGCGGCCGGGCCAGACCGACCACGGTCTCGTCCAGCCGCTGCACGTGCCGCAGCACGCGGTCGGTGACCCGGCCGAAGCGGGGCGTGCCGGGGACCTCGGTCTCCAGCAGGGACGCGATGCTCGGCCCGGTCTCCACCGCTGCCGTGGAGCGTTCGTCGGCGACATGCGCGGCGATGGCCGCGATGTTGTCCCCGATGCGCCGGCCGGCCCGGCGCAGCCGGGGATCCGCCGCGATCGAGGGGTGGGTGGGCAGCAGTTCGGCCGTGGCCGCCAGTGAGCGCGCGTGGTACGCACAGGTCTCCAGGAGCGCCACGACATAGCGCGCGGTGTCGCGCCGGGCCCGCAGCGGGGTGATCGGGTGGGTGAGCGGCTTGGTCGCCGCCCGCAGGTCCGCCAGCGCCTGGTCCAGATCGCGCGCCTGGTCGAGCAGGTCCTCGGGGGAGCCGCCGCTGAGCTGGTCCACGGCGGCCTCGGTGACCTCGTCCAGCCGCTCCAGCACGGTGACGAGCAGTTCGTTCGTACGGCGGTCCGTGCGCACCGGCAGGACGAACGCCGCCGCGATGACCCCGCAGGCCGCGCCGAGCGCGGTCTCCTCCACGCGCAGCACCAGCACCGAGAGGCTGTAGGTGTGCAGCAGCGTGTAGAGCAGCCCCAGGGCCGCAGTGACGAAGAACGACATCAGGGTGTAGGAGAGCGGCGCGGAGTAGAACATCGCGAACACCAGCACCAGCACCAGGGCGAACGCCGTCCAGGTGTGCTGCCCGACCGCCCCCGCCAGCACGATCCCGGCCAGCACGCCGAGGACGGTGCCCAGCAGCCGGCGGTAGCCCTTGACCAGGATCTCGCCCGTGGACGCGGTGTTGATGAACACGATCCAGCAGGTGAGCACGGCCCAGTACCAGCGCTGGCTGGAGAGGAACTCGCCGCCGACGATGGCGAGCGAGGATCCCACGGCGACCTGCACGGCGGCCCGGGTCGTGGGCCGCCTGAGCCCCGTGAGCTCCTCCTGCTCGCCGTCCTCCTCGCGGGCGTCGATGACGGCGTCCTCGGCGTCCAGCTCCTCACGCGAGCGGGCCGTCGCGGGGGAGTCGTCCGACTCGTCCTGCGGACCGTCCAGAGCGATCCTGAGGCCCAGCACCGCGCGGGCGGCCTCGCCGACGCCCCGGAAGACGTCCTGGACGGCGGGCGGCGCGGGCGGCAGGTTCTCCTCCTCGCGGTAGCCGAGCAGCCGGTTGCGGACCTGGGACAGGGCCGTGCCGGACCTGGCGGCGACCGGGCGCAGCACCAGCAGCCGCAGGGCCTCCAGATCGCGGCGCACCCTGGCCATCGCCTCGTCCCGGCCGGGCATCCGGCCGGCCCGCGGGGCCGGCGCACCGGGCAGATGCAGGGTGAGGGTGTCCGCGCGCTCGGCGCTGCGGGCCGACAGCAGCAGCAGGCCGAGCCGCTCGGCGGTGATCTCGGCGTCCGCGACACGCCGCTGCACGAGCCGGGCCGCGGCCGCGTCGGAGGTCCCCTCCTCCAGCCGCCCCTGGATCATCAGCGCCGTCTCGTGCAGCCGCGCGGTCCCCTCGCGTACGCCCTTCAGCGCCTCGTCGATCTCCTCCGGCCCGGCGTCCAGCAGTTGGATCTGCGCGGACACCAGTTGGGCCAGCCGGACCCGGAAGGCCTCCCGTAGGCGTTCGAGGAGGCCCGCGGGGGTCTCCGGCACCAGCAGGAAGCGTGCCACCGCGCTGCCCAGGAAGGCGACGCCGAGGACGCCGTACAGCTCGGGCAGGCCGGAGACGGTGGCGCCGACGAACAGGGAGACGAAGTAGACCTGGAAGCCGATCAGGCCGAGCGCGGTGCCCCGGTCGCCGAAGCGGCGGCTGTAGACGGCGCAGAAGATCAGCGCGACGAAGAACAGGTCACCGGCCAGCACACGGGAGCTCAGCAGCGCGCCCAGCGACAGGGAGGCCAGGGCCACCGGGAGGCCCAGGGCGAGCGTCACGGCCTGGGCGGAGCGCTGCTTCTCCCGGATGGCGAAGGTCGCGACCATCGCCGCGATGGCGCCCGCCACCAGATGCGGGACGCTCGCCCCCAGCAGACCGAGCACGGCCAGCGTGAGGGCGATCGCCCCCACCGTGCGCAGACCCGCGGCCAGCCGGAGCAGCCCCGGGTCCGACGCCGCGACCCGATCGCGCACCCTCGCTGTGTTCACTCCGACGTACTCACTCCCGTGTCATGTCATGATCCGTTTCCAGCATGGCACGGCGGGGTCGGATCACCTGCCCCCGGGCTCTGCGAGGGTGTGGGCTACCAGCGCGTTGGCGTGACCGTGTCCCAGCCCGTGCTCGGTCTTCAGCCAGGCGACCAGCTCCATGTGCCGGGTCAGCGGCGAGGAGCGGATGAGTTCCTGCCACTCGGCGATCGGGCGGCCGTACTTCTTCTCGATCGAGGGGAAGTAGCTCGCGGGGCCCTTCACGGTCTCGGCCATGACGATGTCCTTTCGGAGGAACGCTGTGCTGTCCCTCCTATGACCGCCGGCCGGCGGGAAACCGACCGGCGATCCGGAGTGATCCGCATCACGCCTACGGGTCCAGCCGTGGGGTCCCCTCGACCTGCGCCCGGACCTGTTCCGGCGTCAGGTACGCGTCGGTGTACTCGAAGTCCTTCAGCTTGGCGGGCTTACGGGCCTGGAAGCCGGTACGGACGAAGTCGTCGCCCGCGAGGGCGTTGAGCGTCCAGTTCGTCGCCACGCGAACCTTGGCGACGTTGGTGCGCAGCGCCATCCAGTGGTAGCCGCGGGCGGCGAACTGGGCGGGCAGGCCGCGCAGTTCGATGCCGAGCGGCTTGGAGACGGCGTCCTTGCCGCCGAGGTCGACGACCAGGCCGAGGTCCTTGTGGACGTACGGCTTCAGGGCCTGACCCCGCAGCGTCGCGATGACGTTGTCGGCGACGACCTTGCCCTGGCGCATGGCGTGCTGGGCCGTGGGCGGGCAGACCGCGCTGTCGTCGTCCTTGGCCTTGTCGGGCACGGCGGCGGAGTCGCCGAGCGCGAAGACGCCGTCCTGGCCCGGCAGGGTCATCTCGGCGGTCACCGCGAGCCGCCCGCGAATCGTTTCGGCGCCGAGCGTGGCGATGAGCGGGCTGGCGACCACCCCGGCCGTCCAGATCAGGGTCCGGGTCGGGACCACCCGGCCGTCGGTGAAGGTGACCTCGTCGGGGCCCGCCTTCTCGATGGACACGCCCAGCGACACGTCGATGCCGCGCCGGCGCAGGATCTCCTGCGCGCTGCGGCCGAGCTTGTCGCCCAGCTCCGGCATCAGCTTCGGCGCGATGTCGATGAGATGCCACTTGATCAGCGACGGGTCGATGCGCGGGTAGCGCTTGACCGCCGCGTGGGTGAGCTTCTGCAGACAGGCGGCGGTCTCGGTGCCGGCGTATCCGCCACCCACGACCACGAACTGGAGCCGGGCGGCGCGCTCGGCCGGGTCCTGGCTGGCGTCCGCGAGGTCGAGCTGGGAGATGACGTGGTCGCGGATGTAGGCGGCCTCGGCGAGGGTCTTCATGCCGAAGGCGTGCTCGGTGAGGCCGGGGATGTCGAAGGTGCGGGTGATGCTGCCGGGAGCCAGCACGATGTAGTCGTACGGTTCGTTGACGATCTCGTCTGTGATGGTGCGGATCACGCAGACCTTGGACTTGAGGTCCACGCCGATCGCGCCGCCCGGGATGATCCGGGTGCGGTACTTCTTGCTGCGGCGCAGGGAGACGGCGATCGACTGCGGCGTCAGCACGCCGGAGGCGACCTGGGGCAGCAACGGGAGATAGAGCTGGTAGGCGAACGGCGTCACCAGAGTGACGTCGGCTTCGTCCGGGGAGAGTTTCCGCTCCAGCCGGCGCACGCATTCGACTCCGGCGAAGCCGGCGCCAACCACCAGGATCCTGGGTCGTGTCACGGTGTGTTCATCCCTTTCTGCGGCTCCAGGCGGTCTGCCTTGAACGCCCTTCGTCTGCCCGTGCGGGCGCGACGAATGCGTCGAGGACCACCATGCCCGTCCCGGCCTGAAAGTGCACCGGGAGAAAGGTGAAGGAGGTGCGCGGACCGGACGCGGGGAAACCGCTGTGAGGGTGCCGGTCGCCGAATGCGTGTGCGGCAGAAGGGTATGGGGTGCTGTGGGCCCGCTCGCAGCCGGGAGCAGGGCTCCGTGCAGCACTCGGGAGGAAAGGAGCAGTGTGACCATCGACAGAATCTGGTCGTACGCGCCGGACAGCGGATACGTCGAGGGACAGGACCTGACGGGCTTCAGCGTCGTAGCGAGCGACGGCACGATCGGACACGTGGACCGGCAGGCCGCTCCCCACGGCATGGCACACCTCGTCGTCGACACCGGCGTCTGGATCTTCGGCCGCAGCGTCCTGGTCCCGGTGGGCGTCGTCACCCAGGTCGACACCCGCGACCAACGGGTCACGGTGGCCTGCAGCGGGGCGGAGGTGAAGGCGGCCCCCCGCTTCCGCACCGACAGCGAGACCCGGGACGGTGAGTACCTCGCGGCGGTCGGCGCCTACTATCTGCGGCTCACGGCCACCGCCTGACCGGGCCGGACCGGGGGAGCGTCACCAGGGCAGGAAGACGTGCACGTCCTTGCCGCGCTCGTCCGACACTACGCTGACCTGGTCGCACAGGGCGTGCACCAGGTGCCAGCCGATGCCGCCGCCACCCGTGCGCGGATCGAAGGAACGCGGGGCCGGCGGCGTCGGGTTGGTGTCGCGCAGCGTCACGTGCACGCCGTCGAAGGTGCGGCGCAGGCGCAGCACGAAGGGTCCCGGAGCGTACTGGACGGCGTTGGCGGCGAGTTCCGTGACCACCAGCAGGATGTCGTCCCAGTGCTCGGGGGTCGCGGGTGGCACGCTCTGGCCCAGGTCGTCCAGGAATTCCTCAGCGGCGAGCCGCGCACCCGTCACGCAATGCGGCTCGCCCGCGAAACGGGTGGTGCGGCTCGGAATCGCCTCGGAAGTCAGTGTCTCGTCCCAACGCGGCTCGGTGCCGTGCCGCTCTCACGGCCCGGCGTCAGCGGGTGGTCGTACTCTCTCATGTCGCCACTGAGCCGTGTTCCCGAGGGCAGGCGACCCAATCGTCCTCACCATCGGGAACGCGGCCGCCGGGCGGGTCTCAGCGGAACACGTTGTCCGAGTCGTCCCAGTTCAGCAGGTCCTCCGCCGGGGTGTGCCGGGCGCCGGCCGAGCGGGCCTGGTACATCGCGTCGATCTCCATCGCGTAGCGCCGCACGATCTCGTCCCTGCGCAGCTTCATCGACGGCGTCAGAAGACCGTTGGCCAGGTCGAACGGCTCCGGCAGCACCCGGAACACCCGGATCGACTCCGAGCGCGAGACCGTGCTGTTGGCGGCGGCCACGGCCCGCGCGATCTCCTCCCGCAACGCGTTCTCCTCCCGGGCCTCGCGCACCGAGGGATCCTGCTGGGCCAGCAGGACCCCTCGCCAGTGCGCCAGGAACTGCGGGTCCAGGGTGAGCAGGGCGCCCACACAGGGCCGGTTGTCGCCGACCACCACGGCCTGGTGGATCAGCGGATGCATCCTCAGCCGGTGCTCCAGGGCGGCCGGAGCCACGCTCTTGCCGCTCGCGGTGACGATGATGTCCTTCTTGCGGCCGGTGATCGTCAGATAGCCGTCGGCGTCCAGCTGTCCGAGGTCCCCGGTGGCCAGCCAGCCGCCGTGCAGCGCGGCCCGTGACGCGGCCTCGTCGTTGACGTAGCCCTGGAAGACCGAGGACCCCCGCACCAGGATCTCCCCGTCGTCCGCCACCCGGAGATCCACGCCCGGCAAGGGCCGGCCCACGGTTCCGGACTTCTCCCGGCCCAGCGGCTGCATGGTGATCCCGCCGCTGGTCTCCGTGAGGCCGTACCCGTCGTGGACGTACATGCCGATGCCCTCGTAGAACAGGGACAGCTCACGGCCCAGGGTGGAGCCGCCCGAGGTGGCACGGCGGGCCCGGCCGCCGAGCGCGGCCCGCAGTCTGCGGTAGACCGTGCGCTCGTACAGGGCGTGCTGGAGCCGCAGGTCGAACCCCGGGCCGGGACCCTCGCCCAGCCGCTGCCGCTCGCAGGCCAGGGCGAAGTCCCGGGCGGTGTCGGCGGCCCGCTCGAACAGGGCGCCGCGGCCCGACTGCTGGGCGGCGCGCAGGAAGTTCTTGTAGATCTTCTCGAAGACCGAGGGGACGGCGTAGAAGTAGGTGGGGCGGAAGGACTGCAGGGCGGCCGCCAGCGCCTCCTCGCCCAGGTCGGGCTCGTGGGCCATGAGCAGACCGCCGCGGATGCACAGGCACTGGATCATGAGGCCGTACACATGGGAGAAGGGCAGGAAGGCGAGGACGGACGGCTGCTCTCCCGGGGCTGCCGTGATCTGGCGCCAGCCTTCGAGGAGGGTGTCGACGGGGCTCGCGAGGCCGCGGTGACTGAGCGCGCAGCCCAGCGGACGGCCTGTGGTGCCGGAGGTGTAGGCGACGACCGCCGTGGAGTCCGGCAGCACGATCCGGCGCAGTGACTCGACCGTGGCGAGCGGGATCATCCGGCCCCGCTCCCTCAGGTCCTCCAGTGCGTCCGCGTCCAGCTGCCAGACATGGCGCAGCCGGGGCAGCGAGGCGCACACCGAGCCGACTGTCATCACCGCCTGCTCGTCCTCCACCACCACGGCCACACAGGCGGCGTCGCGCAGGATCCACTCGACCTGCTCGCGGGAGGACGTCGGATAGATCGGTACGACCTCGGCGCCGACCGTCCACAGCGCGTAGCTGAGGACCGTCCACTCGTACCGGGTGCGCGCCATGACGGCCACCCGGTGTCCGGGCGAGATCCCGGAGGCCACCAGTCCCTTCGCGAGGTCCACCACCTCGTCCCGCAGCTCCACGGCCGTGACCTCCTGCCAGCGTCCCGAGGAGCCCTCGGGACGGCGGGCGAGCACCGGCAGGGTGGGATCGAGCTCCGCCCGCTCGAACACGCTGTCGGCCAGACCACCGCTGGAGCGTGAGATGGTTCGGGGAGCGAGGGCGAAGTCGCGCATGCGCTGCTCCTGACGTGTACGGACTGTGACGGTGCCGACGAGCTCGGTCATCCGCGGTGCTCGAATGTAGCCCAGGCGCGAGCGAGTGGTACCTGGAATACGGAAGTAACCGGTCAGCCGTGATCTGGTCGAGATCGGGGCACTCGGACCGCATGAGCTACACGAACCCCGACCCCGAACCCGAGCGCACCACCGGGCTGGAACCGGGCGGCGGCGTACCGCCGGGCGAGACCCCGCCCGCCGAGAGCAGCCTGCCCGAGGCCGGCCCCCGGGAGACGCACAACCCGACCAGAGGCTGGGCCAAGGGCCCGCTGGCCCTGATCCTGCTCCTGGTCGTCCTCGTCGCCGCCTTCTTCCTGGTGTACGCGGTCGTCCTGGCCCTGTGAGACCTACGCCTGGGTCAGCCGCACGCACTCGGTGACCACGCTCCGCAGGCTCCCGGTGCGCTCCAGCAGCTCACGCTGCACCCGGGCGCCGTTGCCGTGCCGCAGCAGTTCGGCGCAGGACTCGCGGGCCCGGTCCAGGTCGCCGCTGTCGGCGAGCGCGTCTTCGACGTGCTCCAGCAGGGCCCGCACCACCGTCTCGGCGGGCATGCGGTGCATGGTCTCCGGGTGGAGCAGCTCCTCCGTCAGGCCGGAGCGCGCGGCCCGCCAGGCCGCCAGCCGCAGCAGGCTCACACTGTGCGTCACCGGCTCCTTGTCCGCCCGCCACTCGCGCGCGGCCGTCTCCACGAGCCCCCGGGCGAGGGTCGCGAGCAGGGCGGCGGTGTCCGCCTGCAGACAGACGTCCGAGACCCGGATCTCCACCGTCGGATAGGTACGGGACAGCCGGGCGTCGAAGTAGATCATCCCCTCGTCCAGGATGACGCCGGTCGCCACCATGTCCGCGACCCGCTGGTGATAGCGCTCCGCCGAGCGGAACGGCTCGGTCGGGCCGGCCGAGGGCCAGCGCTGCCACACCCGGCTGCGGTAACTGCTGTAGCCGGTGTCCTTGCCCTGCCAGAAGGGCGAGTTGGCGCTGATCGCGGCCAGCACGGTCAGCCAGGGCTGGATCCGGTCGACGATCGCGACGGCCTCCTCGTCGGAGTCCACGGACACATGGACATGACAGCCCATGACGAGCTGCTCCCGGGTGGCGATGCCGTACTGCTCCGCCATCCACTGGTAGCGGCGGCCGATGCCGATGGAGGGGCTGACCGGCAGTGGCGAGGTGGCCAGGGAGGCCACGGCACAGCCACTGTCGCCGGCGAGCCGGGCGGCCTCCTTGCGGCAGCGCACGATCTCCGCGTGGAGTTCGTCCATGCCCGACTGCGGGTGGGTGGCGAACTCCAGCATCTGGTTGTGCAGTTCCTTCTCGAAGACGTCCTGGTCCGGCTCGTCCTGCGCGGCCCGCGCGAGTACGGCCGCGGACAGCGCCTGCGGCTCGCCGGTCTCGGGGTCGACCAGGAGGAGTTCTTCCTCCACTCCCACGGTGCGCACGTGACATAGCCCTTTCTGTGACCCTCGGCGACGAGGATGTTCTCGTACGACCCCGACTGCCCCTTCGGGACGGTCGGACACCTCCGCGTCGCCTGCGGGCTCAGTCGGGCATCGGGACCAGCCACACCGTCGCGAGCGGCGGCAGGGTGAGCCGCAGCGCCCCGTCCTCCGCCTTGACCGGGTCGGGCCGCACGATGTCGCCGCCGCCGTACCGGGCGGCGTCGGTGTTGAGGGACTCCTGCCACAGGGGGTGACCGTCGGGGACGGTGAGGCGGTAGTCCTCGCGCACGACGGGGGAGAAGTTGGAGACCGCGAGCAGCGGACCGCCCGCCGCGTCGAACCGCAGGAAGGCGAAGACGTTGTCCTCGGCCGCGTCCCCGACCACCCACCGGAAGCCTCCGGGGTCGGTGTCGCGCTCCCACAGGGCGGGGGTCGCGCCGTAGACGGCGTTCAGGTCGCGCACGAGATCGCGCACGCCCCGGTGGTCGGGCTCGGCGGCGTACGCCGGGTCGAGCAGCCACCAGTCGGGGCCGTGGGACTCGGACCACTCGGCGCCCTGGGCGAACTCCTGGCCCATGAACAGGAGTTGCTTGCCGGGATGCGCCCACATGAAGCCGAAATACGCGCGATGGTTGGCACGCTGCTGCCACCAGTCGCCCGGCATCTTGGACACCAGCGCCTGCTTGCCGTGGACGACCTCGTCGTGGGAGATCGGCAGGACGTAGTTCTCGCTGTACGCGTACACCATCGAGAACGTCATCTCGTTGTGGTGGTACTTGCGGTGCACCGGCTCATGGCTGATGTAGCCGAGGGAGTCGTGCATCCAGCCCATGTTCCACTTCAGGCCGAAACCCAGCCCCCCGCTGTCCGTGGGGCGGGTCACGCCGTCCCAGGCCGTGGATTCCTCGGCGATCGTGACGACCCCCGGCGCCCGGCGGTACACGGTCGCGTTCATCTCCTGGAGGAAGGCCACCGCGTCGAGGTCCTCCCGGCCCCCGAACACATTGGGGCTCCACTGGCCGGAGTCGCGCGAGTAGTCCAGGTAGAGCATCGAGGCGACCGCGTCCACGCGCAGCCCGTCGATGTGGAACTCCTCGCACCAGTACACGGCGTTGGCGACCAGGAAGTTGCGCACCTCGACGCGTCCGAAGTCGAACTCGTACGTTCCCCAGTCCGGGTGCTCGGCACGCCGGGAGTCCCCGGGCTCGTACAGCGGGTCCCCGTCGAAGCGGGCCAGTGCCCAGTCGTCCTTGGGGAAGTGGGCCGGCACCCAGTCCATGATCACACCGATGCCGGCCCGGTGGAGGGCGTCGATCAGGTGCTTGAAGTCGTCAGGTGTGCCGAGCCGGGAGGTCGGCGCGTAGAAGCCGGTGACCTGGTAGCCCCAGGAGCCGCCGAAGGGGTGCTCGGCGACCGGCATCAGCTCGACGTGGGTGAAGCCCAGGTCCTTGACGTAGGCGGGCAGCTGCTCGGCGAGTTGACGGTACGTCAATCCCTTGCGCCAGGTCGGCAGATGAACCTCGTAGACGGAGAACGGCGCCTGGTGCACCGGCACTTCACCGCGGCGGGCCATCCACTCCTCGTCGCTCCACTCGAAGTGCGAGGAGGTCACCACCGACGCGGTCGCGGGAGGCACCTCGGTGCCGCGCGCCATCGGGTCGGACTTGAGGAACCGGTCGCCGTAGCGCGAGGTGATCTCGAACTTGTAGCGGGCCCCCTCGGCGATCCCCGGCAGGAACAGCTCCCACACCCCGGACGAGCCGAGCGAGCGCATCGGGAACGCCTGTCCGTCCCAGAAGGTGAACTCCCCGGCGACCCGGACCCCCTGGGCGTTGGGCGCCCACACCGTGAAGCGGGTGCCGGTCACGCCCTCGTGGGTCATCGGTTCGGCGCCGAGCGCCTTCCACAGCTGCTCGTGGCGGCCCTCGCGGATGAGATGGAGGTCGGTCTCGCCGAGCGCGGGCAGGAAGCGGTAGGGGTCGTGCACCTCCTGTTCGCCGTCCGCGTACGCCACCAGAAGGGTGTAGGCGGGGATCGCGTCGAGGGGCAGCAGACCGGAGAAGAGGCCGTCGCCCTCCGAGGTCAGCCGTCTGCGCTCGCCGTCGATCACCACGCTCACCGAGCGGGCGAAGGGCCGCAGGGCCCGGAAGGCGATCCCGCCCGGGACCGGGTGGGCGCCGAGCAGCGCGTGCGGGTCGTGGTGGGCGCCGGCCAGCAGCCGGGCTCGGTCCGCGGGGTCGAGTGCGGGGGCCGGGGCACAGCGCGCCGGTCCGGACGGCTCGGGCAGTGAGGTGTCGCGCAGGGCCACGGCTCAGTCTCCTCTCACGGCGAGTCGTTCGATCGCCGCCATGGGCACGGGCAACCAGTCGGGCCGGTGCCGTGCCTCGTACAGGACTTCGTAAACGGCCCGGTCGGTCTCGTAGGCGCGCAGCAGGCCGTGCTTCTTGCGCGGATCCCATCCGGCGAGGGCGGCATAGCCCCCGCAGAAGGCCTCCCGGCAGCGGCGGGCCCACTCGGGCCGCCAGGGCCGGCGCTGGCGGGCCGCGTAGTCGAAGGAGCGCAGCATGCCCGCGATGTCCCGCACCGGGGACTGGGCGGTGCACCGATCGGCGAGCGGGCGCGTGGGCTCGCCCTCGAAGTCGATGACGAACCACTCGCGGCCCGCCCGCAGCACCTGCCCCAGGTGCAGGTCACCGTGGACGCGCTGCGCGGGCGGCCCGGAGTCGCAGGTGGCGAGCGCGCCGAACGCGCTGCGCAGGCCGGGGACGAACGGCCGCAGCGCCGGCACGCTGTGCGCGGCGGAGTCGAGGCGTTCGGTCATCGCGGCCGCCGTGGAGCCGTTGTCCTCGTGGCCGGTGCCGGGGAAGGCCGCGGCCAGCGCGAGGTGTACCTCGGCCATGGCCCGCCCCAGCTCGTGCGCCTGCACGGTGAAGTCGTCACCCGAGGCGAGCGCCTGCAGGGCCAGTGCCCAGCCGTCGGACGCGTCGCGCAGATAAGGCTGGAGCACGCCGAGCGTGGCCTCCTGCGGATGTGTGGTCCGGAACCAGGCGACCGGCGCCGGCACCCGGCGGCAGCCCTGTGCGGCCAGCGCCACCGGCACCTCTAGGTCCGGATTGACCCCGGGTTGGATGCGGCGGAAGAGCTTCAGGATGAACTCGTCGCCGTACACCAGCGAGGTGTTCGACTGCTCGGCCTCCAGCAGCCGCGGCGGGAGCCCCGAGGGCACCGGCACCGAGGGAGCGCGTTCGAAGCGCAGCGGGCCGGCGGTGCCGGGATGCCGCAGCCGCTCCAGCAGCAGTTGTGCCGAGCGCGGGTCGTGCAGGGCGTCGTACACCGTGAGACCGGCCAGGGGGCCCTGCTCCGCACGGCCGATGAGGGCGCGCCCGAGACGCGGCAGGAGATGTTTGCGCACCACGAGCAGCAACTGGTAGCAGTCGCCCGCCGGGGCGCCGCCGCCGGGCGCGGGCACCCCGCCGTGACCGGTGTGGACCAGCAGATGCAGACAGCCCGGGAACAGCTCGGTCATCGACAGCAGACCGAGCTCGCTCACGGGCCGGTCCTTGCCCGCGAACCAGCGCTGCCGCGGCAGCCACTGGCGCAGCAGGTCGCCGAGCGAGGCCATGAGATCGGCCGCGGGCGCGGGTCTCGGGCTGAGGGGTGCGGTCTTCGGCATGGTGACGCGTCCTTTCGTCGGCACGCTCAAAGGCGTCGGCCGATGCGGGATGCGACTCGGGAGAGCCGGAACCAGTAGAAGCCGTGCCCGCCGAGGGTCAGCAGGTACGGCAGTTCACCGATGGCCGGGAAGCGCACCCCGCCGAACAGCTCGACCGGGTGCCGGCCGTCGAACTCGCGCAGATCCAGTTCTGTGGGCTGCGCGAACCTGGAGAAGTTGTTGACACACAGGACCAGGTCGTCCTCGTACTCCCGCAGGAAGGCCAGCACCGCGGGGTTGGAGGACTGCAGTTCGGTGAAGGTGCCGAGACCGAACGCCGGGTTCTGCTTGCGGATCTCGATCATCCGGCGGGTCCAGTGCAACAGGGAGGACGGCGAGGCCATCGACGCCTCGACGTTGGTGACCTGATGTCCGTAGACCGGGTCCATGATGATCGGCAGGTTGAGCCGCCCGGGGTCGGCCGCGGAGAAGCCCGCGTTGCGGTCGGGGGTCCACTGCATGGGGGTGCGGACGGCGTCCCGGTCGCCGAGCCAGATGTTGTCGCCCATGCCGATCTCGTCGCCGTAGTAGAGGATCGGCGAGCCGGGCAGGGACAGCAGCAGAGCGGTGAACAGCTCGATGGTGTCCCGGTCGTTGTCGAGCAGGGGAGCAAGGCGCCGCCGGATGCCGATGTTGGCCCGCATCCGTGGGTCCTTCGCGTACTCGGCCCACATGTAGTCGCGTTCCTCGTCGGTGACCATTTCGAGGGTCAGCTCGTCGTGGTTGCGCAGGAAGATGCCCCACTGGCAGTTCTGCGGGATGGCCGGGGTCTTGGCGAGAATCTCGGAGATCGGATAGCGCGACTCGCGGCGGACCGCCATGAAGATGCGGGGCATGACCGGGAAGTGGAAGGCCATGTGGCATTCGTCGCCGCCTGCCTGGTAGTCGCCGAAGTAGTCGACGACGTCCTCCGGCCACTGGTTCGCCTCCGCGAGGAGGACGGTGTCCGGGTACATCGCGTCGATCTCGCGGCGGACCCGCTTCAGGAACTGGTGCGTGGCGGGCAGGTTCTCGCAGTTGGTGCCCTCGGCCGCGTACAGATAGGGGACGGCGTCGAGGCGGAAGCCGTCGATGCCGAGGTCGAGCCAGAAGCGCAGGGCGGCCAGGATCTCCTCCTGGACGGCCGGGTTCTCGTAGTTCAGGTCCGGCTGGTGGGAGAAGAAGCGGTGGAAGTAGTACTGGCCTCGGACCGGGTCATGGGTCCAGTTGGAGACCTCGGTGTCGACGAAGATGATCCGCGCATCCTCGTACTGCTTGTCGTCGTCGGCCCACATGTAGTAGTCGCCGTAGGGGCCGTCGGGGTCCTTGCGGGACTCCTGGAACCACGGGTGCTGGTCGCTGGTGTGGTTCATGACGAAGTCGATGATCACGCGCATGCCGCGCTGGTGGGCGGCGTCGACGAACTCCACGAAGTCGGCGAGGTCACCGAACTCCGGCAGCACGGCGGTGTAGTCCGAGACGTCGTACCCGCCGTCCCTGAGCGGCGACTTGAAGAACGGTGGCAGCCACAGACAGTCGACACCGAGCCACTGGAGGTAGTCCAGCTTGGCGGTCAGGCCCTTGAGGTCGCCGACGCCGTCGCCGTTGCTGTCCTGGAAGGAACGGACGAGCACCTCGTAGAAGACCGCGCGTTTGAACCAGTCGGGGTCCCGGTCCTTCGCCGGGGTGTCCTCGAAGGTGTCGTGGACGGGCTCGTTGACAGTCACGCTGTGGATCCTCCGCTCTGCGGCGCCGACCTGCGGACCTGGAACAGATGCGCCGGTGCCCGGCCGGGCTCCAGGCGTACATAGCTGTTTCTGCGCCAGTGGTAGGTCTCGCCCGTCAGTTCGTCGTGCACGGACAGGGACTCGTGCCATTCCAGGCCGAGTTGCGGCATGTCCAACGAGACCGTGGCCTCCTGGGTGTGGTGCGGATCGAGGTTCACGACCACCAGAACCGTGTCGTCGCCGGTGCGCTTGCTGTAGGCGATGACGGCGTCGTTGTCGGTGTGGTGGAAGCGGATGTTCCGCAGACGCTGGAGAGCGGGGTGGCGGCGTCGGATGGTGTTGAGCTGGGTGATCAGGGGGGCGAGGCTGTCGGGGGCGTCCCAGTTCCTGGGCTTGAGCTGGTACTTCTCCGAGTCGAGGTATTCCTCGCTGCCCTCGCGCAGCGGGGTGCTCTCGGCGAGTTCGTAGCCGGAGTAGATGCCCCACGTGGGGGAGAGGGTGGCGGCCAGGACCGCGCGCAGCGCGAAGGCGGGGCGGCCGCCGTGCTGCAGGAAGGCGTGCAGGATGTCGGGGGTGTTGGCGAAGAAGTTCGGCCGCATGTAGGAGGCCGCCTCACCGGAGAGTTCCGTCAGGTACTCGGTGAGCTCTTCCTTGGTGTTGCGCCAGGTGAAGTAGGTGTAGGACTGCTGGAAGCCGATCTGGGCCAGGGTGTGCATCATCGCCGGCCGCGTGAACGCCTCCGCCAGGAAGATCACATCCGGGTCGGTGGCGTTGATGTCGGCGATCACCCGCTCCCAGAACACCACCGGCTTGGTGTGCGGGTTGTCCACCCGGAAGATCCGCACCCCGTGGCCCATCCAGTGCCGCAGCACCCGCAGCGTCTCCGCGACCAGCCCGTCCAGATCGGCGTCGAAGGCGATCGGGTAGATGTCCTGGTACTTCTTCGGCGGGTTCTCCGCATAGGCGATGGTGCCGTCGGGGCGGTGGTGGAACCACTCCGGATGCTTGTGCACCCACGGATGGTCCGGCGAGCACTGCAGGGCGAAGTCCAGCGCGACCTCCAGACCCTGCCGCCCGGCTTCCTTCACGAACCAGTCGAAGTCCTCGATCGTGCCCAGGTCCGGGTGGACCGCGTCATGGCCGCCCTCCGGCGAGCCGATCGCCCACGGCACGCCCACATCGTCCGGGCCGGCGGACAGGGTGTTGTTGCGGCCCTTGCGGAACGTCGTGCCGATCGGATGGATCGGCGGCAGGTAGACCACGTCGAAGCCCATCGCGGCGATCGCCGGCAGCCGGCGGGCCGCCGTACGGAACGTGCCGTGCGGACGCTCCGGGGTGCCCTCCGAGCGCGGGAAGAACTCGTACCACGACCCGAACAACGCCCGCTCCCGCTCCACCAGCAGCGGCAACGACTCCGACGCCGTGATCAACTCACGCAACGGATGGCGGGCGAGCACCGAGTCGACCTCCGGCGTCAGCGCACCCGCCAGACGGGTGGCGACCGGCAGCGTGTCGTCCGCGAGGGTCTGCGCCGCGGCCAGCAGCACCGCGTGCTGGGGTCCCTCCGGGACGCCTGCCGCCGCACGGGCGTACAGCTCGGCGCCCTCCTCCAGGACCAGACCGGTGTCGAGACCGGCAGGAACCTTTATGCGGGCGACGTGACGCCAGGTGCCGATCGGATCGCTCCAGGCCTCGACGCGGTACGTCCAGCGGCCCTCGACGTCCGGGGTGACCTCCGCGCCCCAGCGATCGCTGCCGGCGGCCAGCTCCCGCATCGGCGTCCACGGGCCGTGCCGCCCTTCCGGGTCGGTCAGGACGACGTTCGCGGCGACCGCGTCATGGCCCTCGCGGAACACCGTCGCGGTGACCTCGAAGGTCTCTCCCACGACCGCCTTCGCCGGGCGCCTGCCGGACTCGACGGCAGGGCGGACGTCCCGAACCGGGATGCGGCCGATGACCGGGGTGGAACTCATGCTCTCGCCTCCGCCGTGCTCGAGGCCGGGCGCTGACTGCGCCCGGCCGGGGATCGAAGCTGCGCCGGAAGGGGGCTACCTCCCTGCGGGGGAACGTTCCGTGGATCTCGGCGGACCGCGTCTGGCGACGGCACCCGCGCGGGGAAGGTCGCTCTGCTCCTGGAGGTAGGCCACCACGGTGCTGCGCAGATAGCGCTCGGCGGCCTCGGCGGCCTCACGCGCGCAGCGCTTGCCCATCAGCACGCACAGCGTGTAGCCCGAGTCCTCGAAGGTGGCCCGGACATCGCGGTCGGCGGGGGAGGCCAGCATGACGCGCTCCCAGGCGCGATAGCGCCGCAGGTGCCGGGCGACTTCGGCTTTGGCCGGTAGCAGCATGGCGCCGTTCACCTTTCGGGACTCGGGAGAATCCAGGGCGCGGAAGGGTCCGGGCTCGGGACGATCCAGGGCTCAGAAGATCCGGGATTCAAGAGATCTTCACTCATGGTGCACGCGCGGCGACTCAACGTCTTGTTGGTTCTTCAACTACTTCAACCCCTTCCGGTCTCGGTCGTCGCTCGTGTTGCACGAATGGCGTAGCACTCCCACTCTGGAGTGACTCTGAAGCGATCAGCGCTCACGCTCCGTGTTTCGGGGCCCGGTCCCGCGGGGGCCGGGAGGAGCGGGAGCTTCGCCGGTGAGGAGCGAGCGACGATGAAGACCGCAGTGCCCTGCTACTACCACCTCGACGTGGAGGTCAGCCCGGAACGGGTCGGGCAGGTCAGGCGCATCCTGGCCGCCCATCTACGGCTCTGGGACCTGGAGACCCTGGTCGAGCCCGTCTGCGGCGGTACCGAACTGCTGCTCAAGGCCATCGACGAGCACGCGACCGACAAGAACACCTCCATCGAGCTGTGGTGGAACGGTCAGCACCTCATCACCGCCGTAGCCGAGAACGACTGCGACCTGCGCCCGGACCTGGACCTGCGCGCATGCCTCGAACGCATCGCCGCGATGAGCGACGGCTGGGGCTGCTGCGCCACCGACACCGGCAGCAAGGTCATCTGGTTCTCGCAGCGGGCCCGCGCCGGCGAGCGCGTCCCGCTGGTGCCGACGGCTCCCGCCCCCAGCCTGCGGGAGGTGCTCCAGGTGCCGCGCGAGATGCCGGTCGCGGCCCTGGCCGCCACAGCCGCCGACGGCGGGTGCTGAGCGTGGCGTCGTCCAGGAAGAAGCAGGTCAAGAGCGGGAAGCGGGTGCCGGCCTGGAGCGGGCACCCCTACCCGCTGGGCGCCTCGTTCGACGGCGAGGGCACCAACTTCGCGCTGTTCAGCGAGGTCGCCGAGCGTGTCGAACTCGTGCTGGTCGACGAGCGGGGCGCCCACACCGGCGTCCCGCTGACCGAGGTCGACGGTTTCGTGTGGCACGGCTACGTGCCGGGCGTCGGGCCGGGGCAGCGGTACGGCTATCGGGTGCACGGCCCCTGGCACCCCTCGTTCGGCCACCGGTGCGATCCGGCGAAGCTGCTCCTCGACCCGTACGCCAAGGCGGTGGACGGGCAGGTGGACAGCCACCCCTCGCTGCACACCCCGGAAGCCGACAGCGCCGGGCACACGATGCTCGGCGTGGTCACCGACCCGGCCTTCGACTGGGGCGACGACCGGCCGCCCCGGCGGCCCTACGCCGACAGTGTGATCTACGAGGCCCATGTCCGCGGGCTCTCCCGCACCCACCCTGACGTCCCGCCGGAACTGCGCGGCACCTACGCCGGTCTCGCGCACCCCGCAGTGATCGACCACCTGACCTCGCTCGGCGTCACCGCAGTCGAGCTGATGCCGGTGCACCAGTTCGTGCAGGACGGGGTGCTCCAGGACCGCGGCCTCGCCAACTACTGGGGCTACAACACGATCGGCTTCTTCGCCCCGCACAACGCCTACGCCGCCCACGGCACCCGCGGCCAGCAGGTCACCGAGTTCAAGGCGATGGTGAAGGCGCTGCACGCGGCCGGCCTCGAAGTCATCCTCGACGTCGTCTACAACCACACCGCCGAGGGCAACGAGAAGGGGCCCACGCTCTCCTTCCGGGGCATCGACAACGCCTCGTACTACCGGCTGGTGGACGGCGACTGGGAGCACTACTACGACACCACCGGCACTGGGAACAGCCTGCTGATGCGGCACCCCTACGTGCTCCAGCTGATCATGGACTCGCTCAGGTACTGGGTGACCGAGATGCATGTCGACGGGTTCCGCTTCGACCTCGCGGCCACCCTGGCCCGGCAGTTCCACGAGGTGGACCGGCTGTCGGCGTTCTTCGACCTCATCCAGCAGGACCCGGTGATCAGCCGCGTCAAACTGATCGCCGAGCCGTGGGACGTGGGGGAGGGTGGCTACCAGGTCGGCAACTTCCCGCCGCTGTGGTCGGAGTGGAACGGCAAGTACCGGGACGCCGTACGGGACTTCTGGCGCGGCGAGCCGCACACGCTCGGGGAGTTCGCCTCCCGGCTGACCGGCTCCTCCGACCTGTACCAGCACAGCAGGCGGCGCCCGCGTGCCAGCGTCAACTTCGTGACCGCGCACGACGGTTTCACCCTGCGCGACCTGGTCTCGTACAACGACAAGCACAACGAGGCCAACGGGGAGGACGGTCAGGACGGCGAGAGCACCAACCGGTCCTGGAACTGCGGGGCCGAGGGCGAGACCGACGACCCCGCCGTCCTGGAGCTGCGCGCCCGCCAGCAGCGCAACTTCCTCGCCACCCTGCTGCTCTCCCAGGGCATTCCGATGCTCTGTCACGGCGACGAACTCGGCCGCACGCAGCGCGGGAACAACAACGCCTACTGCCAGGACAACGAAGTGTCCTGGATCGACTGGGAGTTGAGCGCGGAGCAGCGTGAACTGGCCGACTTCACACGGTACGTGATCGGTCTGCGCGCGGCCCATCCGGTGCTGCGCAGGCGCCGGTTCTTCCGGGGCGAGACCGTGACGCATGCGGGGCAGCCGCTGCCCGACCTGGTCTGGCTGCAACCGGACGCCCGCGAGATGGCCGAGGCGGACTGGCAGCGTTCCGACGCGCACGCGGTCGGTGTCTTCCTCAACGGCGACGCCATCGCCGAACCCGACCCGCGGGGAAACCGGGTGGTCGACGACTCGTTCCTGCTGCTGCTGAACGGTCACTGGGAGCCCGTCGACTTCCGGCTGCCGGAGCCGGCCTACGGCGAGCGCTGGACGACCGTGCTGGACACGGCCGAGCCCCAGGGCGCCGACGAGGCCGAACACAAGGCGGGCACGGAGATGACGGTCGAGGCGCGCAGCCTGGTCCTGCTGTCGAGGCCGTCGCGCGCGGGTGCGTGAGGAGGGGGAGTGCGTGAGGAGGGCTGGTGCGTGAGGAGGGCGGGGCTCCGGCCCTTCGCCCTCAGCGCGCGCGGCGCGAGGTCACCGTGAACTGGGCGCCGTCGGGGTCACGCAGCACGGCCTCGGCGGCGCCCTGCGAGAGCACGCTGCCACCGTGGACCTCCGCCGCCTTGGCGCAGGCCGCCACGTCCGCGACCGCGAAGTGGACCTGCCAGTGCGGCCGGATCGCGGGATCGGGGGCCGAGCCCAGCGCCCCCGACTCGATGCGCGCCACCACGTCGCCGCCGCTGCGCAGCACCACCTCGCCGCCCTCGTAGCGGACCTCGCAGCAGTCGGGGCGTTCCGTGGCCCAGTCGAGGACCTCGCCGTAGAAGATGGCCGCGTCGAACGCGTCGCGGGTGTGCAGTCGCACGAAGGCCGGCTGGGCCCGTCGCCACACCTCCCAGTTGGCGATGAGCTCGCCCTCCCAGACCCCGAAGGTCGCTCCGTCGCGGTCGGAGAGCAGGGCCGCCCGGCCGGGCGGGAAGGACAGCGGGCCGACCGCCAGGGTGCCGCCGCGTTCCTGTACCCGGGCCGCCGCCTCGTCCGCGCTGGGCACCGCGAAGTACGGCGTCCAGGCCACCGCCATCTGCCACATCGCCGCCACCGCGGCGATCCCGGCGACCGGCGTGCCGTCCGCCAGCGCGACCCGGAAGCGCTCGCCCAGTTTGAGGGGCTTCCACTCCCAGCCGAGGACGGCCCCGTAGAAGTCCTCCGTGGCCTCCTGGTCGCGACTGGTCAGGCTCACCCAGCAAGGGGCGCCGAACACATGGTGGCTGGAGACGACGTCCGCGGTCGCGGTGGGATGTCTGGAATCGTGGTTCATGGCAGTCGCGTCCTGCTCTCGTCGGCCGGCGGCCACCGGGCGGTCTTCCACCAGTGTCCGTCCGGAACCGCTTCAGGCGCCTGCCGAGTACCCCGGGGGTGACGCCGAAACGGTGGTCCGTTCGCCTCCGCCCGGTGGCGCGGACCCCTCCGGGTGACAGGATGGAGACGTGCCAGTCGTCCCGAACGAACCCGCCGACGAGTCGGACCGGATCTTCGCTCTCCAGGAGGAGATCGGCCAGCTCAAGGAAGCGGTCGCCTCCCACGCGGTCGTGGACCAGGCCATCGGCATGGTCGTCGCGCTCGGCAGGATCACCCCGGACGAGGGCTGGGAAGTCCTGAAGGAGGTCTCCCAGCACACGAACATCAAGCTGCGCTACGTCGCGGAGCTGATCCTTCTCTGGGGACGGTCCGGGGAGATCCCCCCGGAGATCCGTGTGGAGCTCGAGGAGGCCCTCGACCGGTACGGCCCGACGCAGATCCCGGGAGCGCCGCCCGATTGATTCGCCTCGGGGGCTCAGTCGGCCGCGTCGGCCAGAACCTCGTCGCGCAGCTGGGCGAAGCACGTGCTGAGCAGCCGGGAGACATGCATCTGTGAGATGCCGAGTTCCTCGGCTATGCAGCTCTGGGTCATGCCCCGGAAGAAGCGCAGGTACAGGATGGTCCGCTCGCGCTCGGGCAGGGCTTTGAGGCAGGGGCCGACGGCCACACGGTCGACGACCACGTCGTAGCCGGGGTCGGGAACGCCGAGCGCGTCGCCCAGGGCGTAGCCGTCGGTGCCGGGCATCTCCGCCTCCAGCGACAGCGCCGAGAAGCACTCCAGCGCCTCCGCACCGGCGCGCACCTCGTCCTCGGTCAGGTGCGCCCGCTCGGCGATCTCGGCGACGGTCGGCGCCCGGCCGGGGGTCTGCGACAGCTCCTTCGAGGCCTGCCGGACCCGGTTGCGCAGGTCCTGCACCCGGCGCGGCACGTGCAGCGTCCACATGTGGTCGCGGAAGTGCCGCTTGATCTCGCCGGTCACGGTAGGCACCGCGTACGCCTCGAATGCGCTGCCGCGGGCCGGGTCGTAGTGGTCGACGGCCTTGACGAGCCCGAGGGCGGCCACCTGGTAGAGGTCTTCGAGGGACTCCCCGCGGCCCCGGAAGCGGACGGCGATCCGCTCGGCCATGGGCAGCCACAGTTCCACGAGCTCGTCCCGCAGGGCCTTGCGCTCCGTACCGTCGGGCAGCTGCGCCAGGCGCTCGAACGCCGCGTTGGTGTCGGGGGCGTCGTCATGCGGATGCGGCTTCGTTCTGGTGGCGACGGACATGTCGCGCACCTCCCTGAGCGGGTGCTGGGTGGACAGACACCGTGGGAGACGCGAACTCGGGCCCAGGAGAGATCCGGAGCCCTGGCGGGGCTCCCACGGACGTGCCTCCTGTCCGAAGCACTCTGTGTGGATTCCCGCTTCCGGGTGAAATAAAACAAAAGCGCCAATCATCACGAATGTGTTTGACCGGCTCTTGAGTGAGATACCTCTTAAGCAGAGGTAATCTCGGTGGTGTGGACGAAGAGACCTTCCCCGAGGAGCTGGCCGACGCCCTCGTCGGCGTCCAGCGGCTGCTCAGGCGCAGACTGCGCGCCGGACTGACCGTGCCGCGGCTGCGCGGCGCCGAGGTCGAACTGCTGCGCCTGGTCGAGGCACGGCCCGGCATCGGTGTCTCCGAGGCCGCCAAGGAGCTGCACCTGGCCGGCAACTCCGTCTCGACCCTCGTCAACCAGCTGGTCAAGGAGGGGCACCTGGTCCGCGGCACCGACCCCGCCGACCGGCGTGCCGCCCGGCTGCTGCTCACCGAGAAGGCCGAGACCCGGCTCGCGGACTGGAAGCAGCGGCGGGTCGCGCTCGTGAGCCGGCACGTCACCCGGCTGGACGCGGCCGATCAGGAAGCCCTGCGCGCCGCGCTCCCCGCCCTGCGCGCGCTCGCCGTCAATCTGCACGAGGAGGCCGAGGACACATGACATCCGACGCTGTTTCCTGTACGGGGCTGACCTACGCCTTCGGCGACACGAAAGCCGTGGCCGGACTGGACCTGACCGTCGAGGAGGGCGAGGTCTTCGGGCTGCTCGGCCCCAACGGCGCCGGCAAGACCACCGCCATCCGCTGCATCACCACCCTGCTCCCCGTCCCGGCCGGCATGATCCACGTGTTCGGCCGCGACACCGCCGGCGACCCGATGGCCGTACGCCGTCTGCTCGGCTACGTCCCCCAGCAGCTGTCCGCCGACGCGAACCTGACCGGCCGGGAGAACGTCACCCTGTTCGCCCGCGTCTTCGACGTAGCCCGCAAGGAACGCGCCGAACGCGTCGGCCAGGCCCTGGCCGCCGTCGACCTGACCGACGCCGCCGACCGGCTCGCCGGCACCTACTCCGGCGGCATGGTCCGCCGACTGGAGCTGGCCCAGGCCCTGGTCAGCGCTCCCCGGCTGCTCATCCTCGACGAGCCGACCATCGGCCTCGACCCGATCGCGCGCACCGGAGTGTGGGAGCACATCAACGCCGTACGCGAGGCGACCGGCATGACCGTCCTCGTGACCACCCACTACATGGACGAGGCCGACCAGTACTGCGACCGGGTCGGCCTCATGCACCGCGGCCGCGTCCGCGCCCTCGGCACCCCCGGCGAACTGAGGCGGGGACTGGCCGAGCAGCGCGGCACCGGCACCCTGCCGACCCTGGAGGACGTCTTCCGTGACGTCGCCGGCAGCGGACTCGAAGACGAGGGAGGGGATTTCCGCGATGTCCGAAGCACCCGCCGCACCGCGAACCGTGTCGGCTGACATCAGTCTGTTGCTGAAGCCGCCGGAGCCCCGCGCGGGCTGGCGACTGCTGCCCGCCCGGGTCGTGGCGATGTGCGCCGTCGAGCTCCAGAAGCTCCGCCACGACCGCACCGAGCTGTACACCCGCGCCGTCCAGCCCGCCCTGTGGCTGCTGATCTTCGGCCAGACCTTCACCCGCATCAAGGCGATCCCCACCCACGGCATCCCCTACATCGACTACCTGGCGCCCGGCATCATCGCCCAGTCGGCGATGTTCATCGCGATCTTCTACGGCATCCAGATCATCTGGGAACGGGACGCGGGCATCCTCAACAAGCTCCTGGTCACGCCCACCCCGCGCTCGGCACTGACCACCGGGAAGGCCTTTGCGGCCGGAGTGAAGTCGCTGATCCAGGCCGTCGTCGTCATCGTCATCGCCGCCCTGCTCGGCGTGTCCCTGACCTGGAACCCGCTCAGGCTCCTCGGCGTCGGCGCGATCGTGATCCTCGGCTCGGCGTTCTTCTCCTGCCTCTCGATGACCATCGCCGGCATCGTGCTCAGCAGGGACCGCCTGATGGGCATCGGGCAGGCCATCACCATGCCGCTCTTCTTCGGCTCCAACGCCCTGTACCCGCTGTCCGTCATGCCGGGCTGGCTCCAGGCCGTCAGCAAGGTCAACCCGCTCAGCTACGAAGTCGACGCCCTGCGCGGCCTCCTCCTCGGCACGCCCGCCCATCTGGCGCTCGACTTCGCGGTACTCGCCGTGGCCGCCGTGCTCGGCATCACCGCGGCCTCCTCGCTCCTCGGCCGGCTGGCCCGTTGATCATGCGAGGGGAACGTGATGTGCGGCACGCCCGCGGAAGGGTTTTTCCGGCCGTTTGGCGGATTCTTCCTGCGCACGGCTTGATCAGCGATCAAAGGGGGTGAAGTACCTGGCCACAGCGCATTCTGCTCATTTGACAGTGCATTGAGCACACAGATAGGAAGCAGCTCTCTGAGGTCGAAGAGGTGCACTGTGTACGAGCCGAACGTGGTCGGGGACTGGCAGGAGTACGACGAGCATGCCGGTCTGCGTGTCCGCGTCCACCGTCTGGAGGCGGCCGAGCCGCCGCGTGGACGCGACGACGCCGCCGAAGGGCTCACCTATTTCAGCGTCCGTGTGACCGTCGAGAACCGCGGCGCCCTGCATCCGACGGTCCATCTCGAGGACGGTCAGATCGACGTGCGGATCGGCTCCGACGGCGAGAGCGCCTTCATCGACTGGCGCAACTCGCAGTTCATCGAGGGCTTCGACGTCTATCCGCTGCGCCGCGCCACCGCCGTGCTGTTCGCGGCGGGACCGGAGGCGAGCCTCGGCCAGATCGACGTGCAGATCCAGTTGCGGGTCGACGACGAGTGGGCCGACCGCCGACTGTGGGCGGGCGGCATCGGACTCGACGAGCGGGCCGCGCATCCGGGTGTGGGACGTGAGGGTCTGGCCTGTCAGATCAGCAACTTCTTGCGGGACCAGGCCGAAGAGGGCACTGCCTGATCCCGCGCCAGGGTTCAGTGCGGGATGCCGTCGATGATCTCGCGGGCCCCCTGACGCAGCAGCGCCACCGCGACCGAGGTGCCCAGCGTGGCCGGATCGAGCCGGCCCGCCCACTCGTGGGCGTTCAGCCGGGTCTTGCCGTCCGGGGTGAAGACACAGGCCCGCAGGGACAGTTCGTCCCCGTGGTCCACGCGCGCGTACCCCGCGATCGGGCTGTTGCAGTGGCCCTGGAGGACGTGCAGGAACATCCGCTCGGCGGTCGCCTCCCGGTATGTGTCCGGGTCGCCCAGCGCGCTGACCGCGTCGATCAGCTCGGTGTCGCCCTCCCGGCACTGCAGCCCGAGGATGCCCGCGCCGATCGGCGGCATCATCGTCTCGGGGGAGAGGACCTCGCTGATCACGTCCTGGCGGCCGATGCGTTCCAGGCCGGCGACGGCGAGCAGCAGCGCGTCCGCCTCACCCGCCTCCAGCTTCGCCAGCCGCCGGTTGGCGTTGCCGCGGAACGGCACGCACTCCAGGTGCGGGTGGGTGGCCGCCAGCTGGGCCACCCGGCGCACCGAGGAGGTGCCGACACGGGTCCCCTCCGGAAGCTCGTCCAGGGTCAGGCCGCCCGGGTGGATCAGGGCGTCGCGGATGTCGTCCCGCTTCAGGAACGCGGCGAACGTGGTGCCCGCCGGGAGCGGCCGGTCGGCGGGCACGTCCTTGACGCAGTGCACCGCGAGATCGGCCTCGCCGGCCAGCAGCGCGGCGTCGACCTCCTTGGTGAACGCGCCCTTCCCCTCGACCTTGGACAGGTCGCCCATCCACTTGTCACCGGTCGTCCTCACGGGCACGACCTCGGTGCGCACGCCGGGGTACAGGGCTGTCAACTCGCTTCTGACACGCTCCACTTGAGCCAGCGCCATCGGCGAGTCACGGGAGACGATGCGGATCAGTTCCGGGAGGGACATGCGGGACACGATAGACCCTGCGGAGGTTCGGTGTTTGACGCTCAGGGGGCAACGGGTAGGGAGTAGCGCACCTTTTGCCCGGCACGAGCGCCCAACCGGTCGTAGAACCGGATCGCACCGTCGTTCCAGGTGGGCGTCTGCCACTGCACCTCGCCGAGCCCCAGCGCACGGGCCTCGGCGAGCACGGCGTCCATGAGCAGCACGCCGAGTCCGAGACCGCGGTGCCCGGGCAGCAGGAACAGGCAGTCCATGTGCAGGTACTCGCGGCCCTCCCAGGTGGAGAGTTCGGGCGCGCAGGTGGCGTAGCCGACGAGGCGGCCGTCCGGGAGTTCGGCCACCAGGCAGCGCAGGCGGGGTGCGGGGGTGTCGAAGAGGAGCGCGGCCAGTCTGGCAGGCAGGTCGTCCGGAGGCGGTGCCGCCCGCTCGTACTCCGCGTGCCGGGCGGCGAGTTCGGCGACCGCGGGGAGATCGGCGCGCTCGGCGTGCCGGACGAGGGGAGCGTCGCTCATCGGACGTCGCCCGTCACCGTGTCCGCACCCCAGGCCGTGAGACGGTCGGTGAGCGACCCGGTGCCGTCCAGGACGTGCCGGGAGTACGCGTCCCGCTCGTGCGCGAGTACGGCGGCCTCCCACACGCAGGGCGAGAGCCCCGCCCGGCCGGGCCGCAGCGCGTCGGGCTCGCCCACCGGCCCGGCGAAGATCGCCAGGTCCGCCATGTCGCCCTCGATCCAGCTGTGCACCAGGACGTAGTCGCCGTCGCCGCCCGCGTGCACGATCAGGACGGCCAGCCCCAGGGAGCCCCGCAGCGGGCCGAGTTCGAGATGTCGCGCGGCGATCCGCAGCCCGGCCTCGGCCTCCTGGGCGGACACGGTACGGCCGGGCGCCTCCAGCGCGTAGACCTTCACCAGGTGACCGGCGGCCTCCTGGAGGCCCAACGGCCGGGCGGGGCGGGCGTGATGGGTGTCGGCGAGGGCGAGCAGCGCCTCGGTGTCGACCGCCGCGGGCAGTTCCTTGTGAAGATCCATCCGGCCATCATCGGACGCCCGGTTCCGGCCCGTCCACCGTCTCCCGCGCGACGACGGTGTCCGGCCGGGACAGCACCACCAGCGCCACCGCCGTGAGCACCCCGCCGGCCAGGAACGTCCCGGGTGTCCCGGTCAGGGGCAGCAGCACCCCACCGAGCAGGGCGCCGGCGGCCACGCCCACGTTGAACGCCGCCGAGTTGGCCGCCAGGGCCGTCTCGGTACGGCCCGGGGCGACCCGCAGCACCTGGCTCTGCGTCGCCATGAACGCCGGCGCCACCGAGGCACCCAGCAGCATGAGCAGCACGACGGTCGCCACCTGGCTGCCGCCCGCCGCGTACAGCCCGACCAGCGCCACGGCCTGGCCGGCTACCGGCACGGTCAGCGTGGCCCGCGGATACCGGTCCAGCAGCGGTCCGGCCACGGTGACCCCGGCCAGCCCCGCCGCCCCGAACGCCATGAGCACGGCGCTCACCGCGTCCTGGCCGAACCCGCTCACCTCGTCCAGGAAGGCCACCACGTAGGTGAACCCGGTGAACGCCCCCGTCACCGAGAGCGCGGTGGTGGCGAGCACGACCACGAACCGGCGCCGGTCCGGGGCGGCCCCGTACGCCGCATGCCCCTCCTGCGGACGCGAGGTCGGCAGCAGTACGGCCACCGCGACCAGCGATACGACGGCGAGGGCGCCCAGCACCGCGAAGGGCGTCCGCCAGCCGCTGTGGCCGCCCAGCCAGGTCCCCGCCGGCACGCCGGCCACCGTGGCCAGCGAACCGCCCACCGACAGCAGCCCGATGATCCGGCCGCGCCGTTCGGGCGGGAACAGGCCGACCGCGACCGGCCCCATCACCGCCCAGAACAGCGCCTGGGCCAGCGCGGTCGCCACCCGGGCGGCCAGCAGCAGACCGTACGACACGGCGGCGAGCGCCGAGACCCAGCTGGCCAGCGCGAGCACCGCGAGCAGACCGGTCATCAGATACCGGCGCGGCACGGACCGGCTGACGTGCGCCAGCGGCAGCGAGGCGACGGCCACCGCCAGGCCGTAGCCGGTGACCAGCGCGCCCACCGCAGTCAGTGAGACCCGCAGATCGTCCGCCATCAGGGACAGCAGACCCACCGGCAGGTTCTCGGTGGTGTTGAAGGTGAACGCCGCCAGCATCAGCGCCGCGACGACGGCGGCCCTGCGCCAGGGGGCCGGACGTACGCTGCCCATCCAACTGCCTTTCCGGGGTGGGGAAGAGGAACGGCAAGCGTGCTGCGCCGACGCGCCCGGCTCTACTCTTTCGTTCCAGGACGAATCACCGACCGCCCCGGGAGGCCGCCTTGCCGCTGACCCTGCGTCTCGGGACCGATGACCTCGGACGGTGCCGGTTCGCCGTCTCCCCGCTGTGCCAGACCCACGAGGCGCTGCGCATGCTGCGCCGCTCCGCCCGGCACGGCTACCACCGCGCCTGGCTGCGCCGCGCCGCGCCCGCCGTGGCCGGGCTCGACCTGTCCCCGCTGTGGCTGTTCATCCCGCCGGTCGGCGGCTACACCCCCGACTTCCTGGGGCCGCCGCCCGAGGAGCCGTACCCCCGCTTCGAGGACGAGCTGGCCCGCGTACGCGCCACCGACCCCGCCCTCGCCCGCACCGAGATGGCCCGTTCGCTCGCCTGCACGCCGGGGCTCGCCGAGTCGGCGCGGGGGCGGTCCGCGCTCGACGACCCGGCCGCCACCGTGCGGCGCCTCGCCGACCTCACCGAGCAGGCCTGGCGGGCGCTGGTCGCACCGGACTGGGCCCGCCATCGGGCCGTGCTGGAGGCCGACATCGCGCACCGGTCCCGGCAGGTGGCGGACGCCGGGCTCGACGCGTTGTTCACCGGTCTGCACCCGGACGTCGACTGGGCCGGCGGAAGCCTCACCCTTCCCGTGCGCGGCGACCTCAGGGACGCCCAACGCGCCGACGGGCGAGGCGTGCTGCTCATGCCGAGCGTCTTCGTGTGGCCTGACGTGGTGAGCGGCTTCGCCCGGCCCTGGCAGCCGACGGTCATCTATCCGGCGCGCGGCATGGGCGGACTGCACGGCGACGTGGTGCCGCGCCCGTCGGAGGCGCTCGCGCGGCTGCTGGGGCGGCAGCGTGCCGCAGTCCTGGCGGGGCTCGGGGACCCGGCCTCGACGACCGACCTGGCCCGCCGGCACGGCCTCGCCCCCTCGACCGTCTCCGCCCATCTGGCGGTCCTGCGCGAGGCGGGCCTGCTCCGCTCGCGTCGGCAGGGCCACCGGGTGCTGTACGGGCGGACAGCGCTCGGTGACGCGGTGGTGGCGGGCGCCTGAGCCTCCGACGGCCCGGGCCGGATCAGGTGAGCGGTTCGCTGAGTTCGACCGAGCGCAGGGCGGCCGCGAGGGCCTGCTCGTCGCCGATGTCCAGGGCCGTGTCGGTGAGCTTGATGACGTGTTCGTCGCCGTGGGCGAGGGCTCGTTCCACGACCTCCTCCGCGGTGAGGCGCGCGGGAGGGACGTAGGCGACCGGTGCCGGCGGCGCGTACATCGACGTGACCGCCGCGGACGCCGTCCACGCCGCGTGCAGGCTCGGTACCCACTGGTCGCGGGGCAGGGAGTCCAGGGTCCGCAGCACGGCGTTGGGGGCCGTGGCCGCGTGCACGAGCATGGTCGGCTCACCGTGACCGTGGGTGGCGTAGCGGTGAGTGGCGGCGCGCACGAGCTCGGTGAGCCGCTCCTTCGCGGTGTCCGGGTCGGTGACGTCGTGCGCCCACCCGGGCAGGCGGCGTACGGCGGCCAGACGGTTCCGGAACCCCACATGCCCCGGCTCGATGGCCGGTACCACTTCCAGGCTGTCCGCGGCGGTCGGCGCACCCGGCAGCTCCACGAGCCCGGTCACGGGCTGGTGCCGTGCCGCCCAGTAGCCCAGCGCGTGCGCGAGTTCGGTGAGCCTGGGCGCGTTCGCGTGGGCCTCCAGGGCGCGGACGGCGTGGCCGACCCGGATGACGGTGTGCGTGGCACCGCCGTACAGGCCGGGCAGCAGGCGCGGCCACCACTCGGCGAGGACGCTCTTCCAGGGGCGCTCGGCGAGGGAGCGGGAGAAATAGTCGGTCCAGTCCGCCATCCGGCGCGGATCACCCAGTGCCGAGGGCCAGTTGTCGTCCGTCACGGGGGCGATGCGGTCGGGGAAGTCCTCCAGCTTGTCCTGGTACAGGTCCAGCCACCGGTGCACCGAACCGGCCCGCCCGTGCGCCGTGAGCGCCTCGACCACCATGGGGGCGTGGTTGCTCAGCCAGCCCTCGCGCTCCGGGCCGGACGCGTGGACGCGGTCCAGGGCCTCTTCAAGGTGCCCGCTCGTGTAACTCGTATCGGTCGTGTCCATGCACAGGACGCTATGCGGGGGGAGTTCGGCGGGGATCGGGCGCGGGACGGAATCCGGCGGCGCCGGGAGTCCTAGGTCCCGCGCCCTACGGCGCCCGGGAGCGTTGCCGGGTCAGGCGTTGGGGTCGAAGGAGATCCCCGACGGCTTCGCCGACGAGAGGTGCGCGGCGAAGTTGGCGTCCTTGAGACCGAAGTTGGCGCTGCCGAAGTCGTACGCGCTCAGCTTGTCGCGCAGCCCCGACGGGTAGCCGTTCCAGCCGACCAGCGGCGGGTACTGCCAGGTGCCCTTGGCGTTCTCCGGCGGTTCGTCATTGGAGTTGGCCAGCCGGAAGCAGTGGGTGCTGATGCCGTCCTTGTGGTAGACGATCTTCGCGTGCGTGCCGTCGAAGCGGACGGCGGAGGCCGCGCTGACCGTGAACGAGCCGTGGTTGGACGTCGACACGTACTGGACCGCGCCGTTCTGCACCCAGATCACGACGTGCTCCCAGTCGTTGCGGTGCCCGCCGATGCTGCTGTTGGCCACCGCCTGGTCCTTCTCGAAGTACAGGCCGTACATGTAGGCGCACCAGCCGTTGTTGCACTTGTAGCGCGAGTACGTGTTGGTGTTGTCGAGGTCCGAGGCGTCATGGCAGTCGCCGCTGAGCGAACCCGTCGGCTTCAGACCGCCGTTGATGGTGCCGTCGGGGCCGATGGCGGGCGTCGAGTAGCAGCCGTCGGTGTCGTAGTCGAAGGCCGGCTGGTAGGTGTACTCGGCGCTCTCGGCGTTGGCGGGCAGCGCCTTGGGCGGCGCGGCGAACGCCGCGGAAGGAAAGGCGAGGACCAGCGCGGCGGCGCCGGCCAGGCCGGTGAACCACCTCGTGCGGTGCTTCTTGAACGACGGTGACGCCACTGCGTCCTCCTCGTGTTCCGGGCGCAGCCCAACGGCTGTGAGGTTACTGGGGAGTTCAGCTTCCCGACCTTTCATGTCCGTGCCAAGAGGTCGAAGGCGTCGTTCCGGTTACGGGCCGCCCAATTCTCGGATCATGACGGTGCGTCGGGGAGGTCCGCCGAGGAGTCCTCCGGCGCGAGATCCGGCCGCAGCCGCAGCCAGGACGGCTGGCGCAGCAACCCCGCCCGGGTACGGGTGCTGTAGCGGACCTCGCCCACCAGCCGGGGGAGCACCCAGTGCGCACCCGGGACGCGCGGCACGGGATCGAAAGGGCACACATCCGTCGCCGCGGCCGCCAACAGCGAGGCGAGCTCCGTCCGTTCCGACTCGCTCCAACCGGTGCCCACATTGCCGACGTAGCGCAGCCGCCCTCCGCCCCGCTGTCCGACCAGCACGGCGCCCGGCAGGCCTGTGAGCCGGCCCTTGCCGGGGAGCCAGCCGCCCACGACGACGTCCTCGCTGCGCATGTTGCGGATCTTGATCCAGGCTCGGGAGCGCACTCCGGGTTCGTACACCGAGTCGAGCCGCTTGCAGACCAGGCCTTCCAGGCCGTGTTCACGGGTGGCGCGCAGGGCCTGCTCGCCGTGACCGACGAGGGCGGCGGGCGTGGACCAGTGCGGCCCGGACAGCTCCAGGTCGTCCAGTCGCGCCCGCCGCTGCGTGTAGGGGAGGGTCAGGAGCGAGCGCCGCCCGAGGTGCATCAGGTCGAACAGCACGAGGTGGACGGGCGCCTCGGCCGCCCGGCGGGCAGCTCTGGCGGGGGCGTGTGCCAACTGCATGCGCGGTTGCAGCAACTGGAAGTCCGCGCGGCCCTGTTCGTCCAGCGCCAGGATCTCCCCGTCGAGCACCGCGGGTGTGGCGCCGAGCGCACCGCCCAGCGACCGCAGTTCGGGATAGGCGCCGGTGATCTCCTCTCCGGACCGGGCGCGCAGCACCACGTCGCCGTCCCCGGCGAGGTAGGCCACCACCCGCTGGCCGTCCTGCTTGGTCTCGTAGGCCCAGCGCGCGTCCTGGGAGGCGGGCGGCAGGGTGCCGGGGGTGGCGAGCATGGGCGGGATCAGCGGGAGGGTCACGGGTGAGTTGTCGACGCGCGGTGCTGTCGCCACGCGCCCCGCGCTCCGGTTTCCCCTGAACGGGCGGCGCTCGCGGGTCTCCTCGGCCCTCCTGGTGCACGAGCGCCTCCGCGAGCGGGAACTTCACCCTGGAGTTCCGGGTCACCGACGTGGACGCACGCCACGAACTGCTGACCGCCCAGGGCGTCGAGATCCTCAAGCCGCCGACCACCCAGCCGTGGGGCCGCCTGTCGGTGTGGCTGCGGGACCGCCCCAGGAACCTTCCGCCGGGTGGGAAGCAGGGCAGAACGCCACCGGGGACCGTGACCCGAGCGAAGGGCGGCGGTTCGGACAACGACGCTGGGGAGCGGACTCGGGGTCGGCGGGGTCAGATGATGCCGCCGTTGGCCCGCAGTACCTGGCCGTTGACCCAGTGACCGGCGGGGCTCACCAGGAACGACACGACGTTGGCGATGTCCTCGGGCGTGCCCAGCCGCTCCAGCGGGGGCTGGGCCGCCAGGCGGGCGACGGTCTCCTCGTCCTTGCCGTCGAGGAAGAGGTCGGTCGCCGTCGGGCCGGGGGCCACGGCGTTGACCGTGACGTCACGGCCGCGGAGCTCACGGGCGAGGATCAGGGTCACGGCCTCGACCGCGCCCTTGCTGGCCGCGTAGGCGCCGTACCCGGGGAAGGCGAGCCCGACGACCGAGCTGGAGAGGTTGACGAGCGCGCCGCCCGGCCGCAGTCGGCGGGCGGCCTGCTGGTCGACGACGAAGGTGCCGCGGATGTTGGTGCGGTACAGGGCGTCGAGCTCGGCGAGGTCGAGTTCCGCGATCGGGGCCAGTGGCATCCGGCCCGCGGAGTGGACCACCACGTCGACAGCGCCGTACGTGGCCTCCGCCAGGTCGAACACGGCGGCGACCTCGGTCTCGTCGGCGACGTCCGCGCGGGCGGCGCAGGCGGTGCCGCCCGCTTCCTCGATGGCGCGCACGGCGTCATCGGCCGCCTCCTTGTTGCCCGCGTAGCCGACGACGACCGCGAACCCGTCGGCGGCGAGCCGCTGGGCGATCTGCCGTCCGATGCCGCGCGATCCGCCGGTGACGATCGCGACGCGCTGTTCCGTCCGGGGCTGAGTGGTCATGACCGCATCCTCTGTTAGCGCTGCTACGTAAGCTTCGTATCGACGATAACACGAATCGTAGCGTTGGTAAACCATGGGTCGTATCGGCGCTACGAATGTCGTACGGTGGGGGCATGGATGCGAGGGAAAAGATCCTGGAAGCGGCCACCGAGCTGCTGGCCGGTGCGTCGGCCGCCGATGTCTCCACGCGTGCCGTGTGCGAGAAGGCCGGGGTGGGCGCGCCGATGCTCTACCGGCTCTTCGGTGACAAGGCCGGTCTGCTGGCCGCCGTGGTCGACCGGGGATTCGAGCGGTACCTCGCGTCCAAGCGGGCGGCGCGGCCGAGCGAGGATCCCGTCGAGGACCTGAAGAGCGGCTGGGACAACCACATACGCTTCGCGCTGGAGCACCCCAGCCACTACCGCCTGATGTACTCGCCCGAGCTCACCGTGCCCCCGGCAGCGGCCCAGGAGGCGCACGACCTGCTGCACGGCATTCTCGAACGCTGTGCGGCCGAAGGGCGGCTGACGGTGCCACCCGCGCTGGCGACGCAGATGATCATGTCCGCCAACGTCGGGGCGGCCCTGTCGATGCTGACCAGGCCCGAGCAGTACACGGACCCGACGTTCTCGCAGCGGCTGCGCGACGCGGTGCTGGACGCGGTGACCCGGCCCGCCGACACCGACCTACCACGCAAGGACCACTCGGTGCCGGTCGCGGCCGCCACCCTCGCGGCCCGCCTGCGTGCCGACCTGCCGCCCGCACTCACGACCGCGGAGTCGGCCCTGCTGCAGCAGTGGCTGGACAAGCTCTCCGAGAGGTGAGGGTCAGCGTTCCTCGGACGGCGGCGCCTGCACCAGACCCGACTGATAGGCCATCACGACGAGTTGGGCGCGGTCCCGCGCGCCCAGCTTGGTCATCGCACGGTGGACGTGGGTGCGCACGGTCAGGGGGCTGACGAAGAGCTTCTCGGCGATCTTCTCGTTGGAGTGCCCCTCGGCGACCCACGCCATCACCTCGCGTTCCCGGCCGGTGAGACCGGTCAGGTCGTCGGCGGCAGCGAGGCGGGTGCCGAGTCCCGGGGCCGCCAGGAACCGGGTGATCAGGGTGCGGGTGGCGCCGGGGGAGAGCAGGGAGTCGCCGGCCGCGACGGTCCGGATGCCGGCGAGCAGGGCGTCGGCGGTCACGTCCTTGCCGAGGAAACCGCTGGCCCCGGACCGCAGCGCCTGCGCGACGTACTCGTCGATCTCGAAGGTCGTCAGGATCAGCACCCGTGTGTCGGACAGCTCCGGATCCGCGCAGATCACGGAGGTGGCGGCCAGGCCGTCGGTTCCCGGCATGCGGATGTCCATGAGGATCACGTCGGGGCGGTGGACGCGCGCGAGGTCGGCGGCCTCGGCGCCGTCGGTGGCCTCCGCGACCACCTCCATGTCGTCGCACGAGTCGATGAGGATCCGGAAGGTGGCCCGCAGCAGGGCCTGGTCGTCGGCGAGGAGCACGCGGATGGTCATGGGGTCCGTTTCTGGCGTTTCTGGCGTTGCTGGGGTTCCGGGGTGGCGGGGTCGAGCGGCGGCCTGAGGTGACCGCTCGCTTCCGGCAGGTCGGTGCCGGGGCGGACCTCACCCGCCGTTCTCCGTTCGTGTCCTGGCGCCACGGTGGCCGAGTCCCGCCGGGTGCGGCGCCGCGACCGTCCCGGCCGGGTGAGTCACGTGTCCCCGGGAGCGCGGTCCGGAGCGCCAGTCTCTCCGCAACCGGGTCCGCTCGTCGTCGTACCACGGCCGACCATCGCGCCTACGGAGAACGCAGTACGTGCCGGGGCCGGGGTCCTCCCTGGGCAGGACCCGACGGCCGCCGGGCGCTCCCTGGGCAGGACCCGACGGCCGCCGGGCGCTCCCTGGGCAGGACCCGACGGCCGCCGGGCGCTCCCTGGGCAGGACCTGGCGGCCGCCGGGCGCTCCCTGGGCAGGACCTGACGGCCGCCGGGCGCTCCCTGAGCAGGACCTGGCGGCCGCGGGCAGCCGGTCGTCAGGCGGGGGCCGTCGAGTGGGGGACGTCAGTGTCCCGACGCGGTCCCTGCCGAGGTCTCCGCGGCGTCCGGCGCGGGGAGCGCCGTCGGGACCGCCGCGCGCGGGCGCGGGATGAAGGAGGCGATGGCGAAGGCGAGGAGCGCGGCGCCCGCGCCGATCGCCATGACGGTCTTGAAGCCGTTCTCGGACGGCAGGGCGTACCCGCCGAGGTCGATGGTCATCTGGGCGAGGACGACCCCGGCGAGGGCGCTCGCCGTCGACGTACCGATGGACCGCATCAGGGTGTTGAGGCTGTTCGCGGCCGCGGTCTCCGAGGCCGGTACGGCGCCCATGATGAGCGCGGGCATGGAACCGTACGTGAACCCGATGCCGGCGCCGATCACACAGGAGATCAGCACCAGGTGCCAGACCTCGGACATCAGCACGATGTTCAGCCCGTAGCCCGCGGCCACGATCAGTGCGCCGATCATCAGCGTCACCTTCGGGCCCTTCGCCTTGGAGACCGCCGCGGAGACCGGCGCCAGCGCCATCATCACCAGACCGGACGGGGCCATGACCAGGCCGGCAGTCAGCAGCGACCTGCCCAGGCCGTAGCCGGTCTGGGTGGGCAGCTGGAGCAGCTGCGGCAGTACCAGCGACATCGCGAACATCGAGAAGCCGATCGCGATCGACGCGAGGTTGGTGAAGAGCACCTGGCGGCGGGCGGTGGTCCGCAGGTCGACCAGTGGCTGGGCGGTGCGCAGTTCGAAGGAGCCCCAGGCCAGCAGGATGATCACGGCCGCGGCGAACAGGCCGAGGGTGGTGCCGCTGCTCCAGCCCCAGTCGGCGCCCTTGGAGACGGCCAGCAGCAGGCAGACCAGTCCGGCGGCCATGCCGACCGCGCCGACCGCGTCGAAGCGGCCGCCGGTGCGCACCCGGGACTCCGGTACGAACGCCAGGACCAGGACGAGGGCCGCCGCACCCATCGCCGCCGAGGCCCAGAACAGGACGTGCCAGTCGAAGTTGTCCGCGATGAGCGCGGCGGTCGGCAGACCCAGGGCGCCGCCGACGCCGAGGGAGGCGCTCATCAGCGCGGTCGCCCCAGCCAGGCGCTCGGCGGGCAGTTCATCGCGCATGATGCTGATGCCGAGCGGGATGACACCGGAGGACAGGCCCTGCAGGGCACGGCCCACGATCATCGGGACCAGCGCGTCGCTGAGTCCGCAGACCACCGATCCGACCACCAGCATCACCACGCTGACCAGCAGCATCCGGCGCTTGCCGAACATGTCGCCGAGCCGCCCGACGACCGGGGTGGCGACCGCTGCCGCGAGCAGGGTCGCGGTGACCGCCCACGCGGTGTCCGAGGCCGGGGCGTCGAGCAGCTTCGGCAGCTCCGGCACGATCGGGATCACCAGGGTCTGCATCAGCGAGACGACGATTCCGGCGAAGGCCAGCACCGCGACCACGGCGTTCGGCCGTGGCGGGGCCACGGAACCCGCGTCGGCGGAGCTGGCGGGAGTGTCGGACATGACGGGGCCTCCAGGACGGGGGAGCGGGCCGGGAACTCGGCAGAATTTAAGTCAGATGCTTGACTTAGCTTACTGGTGTGCCGAGTGGGGTCGAGAAGGTGCTCCGCTCCGGTGCGGCCGTGTGGTTCGGCATGCCGCGTCACCTGGGCGGGACGCCATATCCGGGGCGGTGCCGATGGCGTCCCGCCGGGTGGCCCGGTCGGCCGGGCCACCGAAAGCCGCGGGTCGGCGATGCCGGCTCCGCACGGTCGTCCGGTGAAATCCGCAGGCCGACGACGCCGGCTCCCGCACGGCCGCTCGACGTGGACCCCCGACCCCTTGTCCGGTGTTCGCCCGATCCGGACTCCCGCCCCCGACGTGGGGTTGCGTAGGCTTTCGGCACTGGAGAGCGCCGCACCGCCGGCGGACCTCAGGCGGTTCGAGGGGCTGGCCGTCGGAGGGCTCGGTGAAGTCCCGGTGCGGTGGTGAGCATGGCCGGCAGGACGGTACGCGAGGAACAGGTGAGCGCGACCCGGGAGCTGATCCTGACCGCGGCCGAGCGGCTCTTCGCCGAGCGCGGTGTCCTGGCGGTGTCCAACCGGCAGGTCAGCGAGGCCGCGGGGCAGGGCAACAACGCCGCGGTGGGCTACCACTTCGGCACCAAGGCCGACCTGGTCCGGGCGATCGCCCGCAGGCACCTCGTCCGCGTCGAGGAGATCCGCGCCCGGCTGCTGGCCGGGGCCCGCGGCTCCACGGACGTACGCGACTGGGTGGACTGCCTGGTCCGGCCCGTGCCCGAACATCTCGCCGCGCTGGGCAGCCCCACCTGGTTCGCCCGGTTCTGCGCACAGGTCATGACCGACCCGGTGCTCCAGCGGATCATGGTCGAGGAGTCGATGTCCTCGCCGTCGCTTCGGCAGATCGTCGAGGGCCTGAACCGCTGTCTGCCCGAGCTGCCCGCCGACGTCCGCGCCGAGCGGTCCGAGATGGCCCGGCATCTGATCGTGCACATGGCCGCCGACCGCGAACGGGCCCTGGCCGAGAACACCCCGACACCCCGCGCGAACTGGCACGACGCCGCCACCGGCCTCGGTGACGTCGTGGTCGCCATGTGGACGGCTCCGGTCACTCCGACCGGCCTCTAGGAACCGTTACTTGCGTTAGTCAAGGAGACGATAGAGTGGGAGAGCGCACCGTCCCCCCACGAACGGTCCTCTCCATGCCCGGCAGCTCCAGCGACCGGCCATCACTCGCCCGCGGTGCCGGTCAGCGTCTCCTGGTCGTCGCCGGCGACTCGGATGTCGCCGAACTGCTCTGCGCCACCCTGGAGTTGGCGGGCTACCGGATCGTCGCCGTCAAGGCGGCCGTCGACGGTGTGGCACGGCTGACCCGGGAACGGTTCGACCTGGTGGTCGTCGACGCCACCCTGCCGGACGTGACCGAACTGGGCCGCACACGGCCGACCCTGGCCCACCGACCGCCGGTGCTGCTGCTGATCGACTACGAGTCCCTGGGCCGGATCGAGCCCGAACTCGGCCTGGGGGAGCGGGACTACGTCACCAGACCGTTCCGCGCGGCCGACGTCCTGACCAGGGTGCAGCTCATGCTGCGCGGCACGGGTGCGGGACCGGTCCGCGGCGGCACGGCGATCGGCCTGCCGCCCAGGGCGATCCGGCAGTGGCGCCAGGCCGTCGCGACCGGAGCGGCCTGGCGTGAGACCGTACGGGCGCGGGCGGGACGGGGACCGTGTAGAGGATGACCGCACATTACTTGAGTTACGCAACGAGAAGGTAAACTGGGGAGTATGCCCTCGCAGCCGCTCCCCGACGTCCCCGCGTCCCCGGAAGTCATCGAGATCGAGCGGGCACTCACCCGCATCACCTACCTGAGCACGCGCGCCCGCCGGCACGACCGGCTGATGTCCCTGGCCGGGGTGCCGCTGGACCGTGCCGCGGTGGCCCTCCTGCGGCAGATCGCCGACACCGAGCCGATGCGTCCGGGGGAGCTGGCCAACCGGCTCGGGGTCGAGGCCTCCCACGTCACCCGCACCGTCCAGCAACTGCAGAAGTCGGGATACGTCACCCGGGTCCCCGACCCCGACGACCGGCGCGCCCAGCGCATCGAGCTCACCGACACGGGCCGGCAGGCCATCGCACGCATCCGGGACGCCGGCGCCCGCGGTATGCAGCTGGCCCTGGCGGACTGGTCGCCGCAGGAACTGCGGCAGCTGGCCGGACTGTTCCACCGTATGGTCGACGACTTCCTCTCGCACGCCGTCGAGGACGAGACCGAGGAGGCGACGCCGGCCGGCAGCGGCTGAGGCTCACCCGGCACGGACGAGCCGCGCGGCGGGATCGGGTTCACGCAGCCCGCGCAGCAGCAGACCGCCCGCCGCGGGCAGGACGATCAACGGCACCAGCGCGGTCCGCAGTGAGGCGGTCTCGGCCAGCGCTCCCGGCCCCGGTGCGGCCGGCCCGCGTGGCCCACCGCTGCGGCCGGTCCTCCGCGAGCGCCTTCGTCGACGTCCTCCGCCGCTCCCTCGGCTGCACCCCGGGCCCCCACAACCGCTGCTCCCCGTAACGACGGAGGCCGCCGAAGGAGGTGCCTGTACCGTCCAGTAATGTGCGCGGCAGCCCCCCGAAGGAGGAACCGTGCCACGGTCCCCACGTTCGCCCCTGCTGCTCGCCGGTCTGCTGGCCACCGCGGGTGTCGCCCACTTCGCCGCGCCGCGCTCGTTCGACGCGACCATCCCGAAGGCCCTGCCCGGCAAGCCCAGGACCTGGACCTACGCGAGCGGCGCCGTGGAGCTCGCGCTCGCCGCCGGTCTGGTGCTGCCGAAGACCCGGCGGACCGCCGCGCTCGCCAGCGCCGCCTTCTTCGTCGGGGTGTTCCCCGCCAACGTCAAGATGGCCGCCGACTGGCGCCACCGCCCGACACCGCAGAAGGCGGCCGCCCTCGGACGGCTGCCGCTGCAGGTGCCGCTCGTGCTGTGGGCACGCGGCATCGCGAAGAACGGGGAGGGCCAGGCATGAGCAAGGCGATAGAGACCGGCGACACCGTCGAGGACTTCGAGCTCCCCGACGAGACCGGCACCAACCGCAAGCTGTCCGAGCTGCTCGCCGACGGCCCGGTCGTCCTCTTCTTCTACCCCGCCGCCCTGACCGCCGGCTGCACCGCTGAGGCCTGCCACTTCCGCGATCTGGCCGCCGAGTTCGCCGCCGCCGGCGCCCAGCCGGTCGGCATCAGTGGCGACACCGTCGAGCGCCAGCAGGAGTTCGCCGGACGCCACACCCTCGGCATGCCCCTCCTGTCCGACGCCGACGGGAAAATACGCGAGCTGTTCGGCGTCAAACGCGGCTTCTCCCTGGCACCCACCAAGCGGGTCACCTTCGTCATCGCCGAGGACCGCACCGTGCTGGAGGTCGTCCGCAGCGAACTGCGCATGAACACCCACGCCGACCGCGCCCTCGCCGCTCTGCGCGAACACGGAAAGTGACGGCCGCAGGACACAGAAGCCCCGCAGTCCTCCGTTTCGGTTGAAGCGGACGGACAAAAGAACGATCCTGAACAAATGGTGCACGGCTCTGCTGCGGCGATCGTCGATACCCGAGGTGTGGTGCGGGGCTGGAGCGAGGGCGCCCGCCAACTGACGGGATACCCGGCCGACGAGGTCGTGGGCCGCCCGGCCCGCGACCTGCTCACCGAGGTCCCGTCGGCCGATGCCGTCGCGGATCTGGTCGGCACCGTCGTGCTGCGCCGCCACGACGGCTCGTCCGTCGCGCTGCTGCTCACCGCCTGTGCCGTGCTCGGTGAGGACGGAGAACGCTCCGGCTACATGATCACCGCCGAGGCCCCCGGTGGCCCCGAACCGACCCTGGCGGGCCAGGCCTTCCAGCAGGCGTCCCTGGCCATGTCGGTCTTCGACGCGCGTCAGCACTACCTGCGGCTGAACGACACGGCCTGCCGGATCATGGGCGTACCGCAGGAGGCGCTGCTGGGGCAGCACTTCCCGGAGAGCGTGGAGGACCACTCGGCGCATCGCGGCTGGCTTGCCCATCTGCGCCAGGTCGTCGACACCGGCCGTCCGGTCCGCTACGAGAGCTTCACCGGGGCTCCCGCGCTGAACCGGGAGCACGCCTGGACCACCGACATGTGGCCCCTGCGGGACGGCGACGGTGAGGTCCACGCAGTGGCCATCGCGTCGTTCGACAGCACCGAGCAGTACTGGGCCCGGCAGCGACTCCTCCTGCTCAACGAGGCCGCGGCCACCATCGGCACCACTCTCGACGTGGTGCGCACCGCCGAGGAACTCGTCGGGCTTCTCGTGCCCCGCTACGCCGACTTCGCCAGCGTCGACCTCCTCGAATGGGTCCTCGGCGCGGACGAACCGCACACCCTCCCGGAAGGCGACATCGCTCTGCGCCGCGTCGCCCACGGCTCCGGCCACGAGGGCACCCCGGAGGCCGCCGTCCACCTAGGTGAGAAGGACATCTACCACGCCTCCTCCCCACCCGCGCGGGCGGTGCGGGAGGGGCGGGCCGCCCTCAGCCAGGCAGGCGAGCCCGACTTCATGCGCTGGGTCGCCGAGCGCAACTCCCGCGCCCCGGCCGGCAGCTCCTACCGCAAGGGCGTCCACTCCCTGCTCGCCGTGCCGCTCAGGGCCCGCGGCACCACCCTCGGAGTCGCGGTCGCCGTCCGTATCGCCCACCCCGACGACTTCGGCGGCGACGACGCCGTCCTCGGCGAGGAACTCGCCAGCCGGGCCGCCGTCTGCATCGACAACGCCCGCCGCTTCGCCCGTGAGCGCACCACCGCCCTCGCCCTGCAGAACAGCCTGCTGCCGCGCGGCCTGCCCGGACAGGCCGTGGTCGAGGTCGCCCACCGCTATCTGCCCTGCGGCTCGCTCGCCGGCATCGGCGGCGACTGGTTCGACGTCATCCCGCTCTCCGGCAGCCGCGTCGCCCTTGTCGTCGGCGACGTCGTCGGACACGGCATCCCGTCCTCGGCGACCATGGGCCGCCTGTGCACGGCGGTGCGCACCCTCGCCGACGTCGACCTGCCGCCCGACGAGCTCCTCACCCACCTCGACGACCTGGTCACCCACCTCGCCTCGGACGACCGCGACGCCGAGGCCGCCGAACTGGGCGCCACCTGCCTCTACGCCGTCTACGACCCCGTCTCGCGCCGCCTCACCACGGCCGCCGCCGGCCACCCGCCGCCCGCCGTCGTCCTGCCCGACGGCACCGTGAACCTCGTCCCCCTGAGCGCGGGGCCTCCGCTCGGCGTCGGCGGACTGCCCTTCGAGGCCACGGAGATCGAACTGCCCGAGGGAGCCGTCGTCGCCCTCTACACCGACGGGCTCATCGAGGACCGGGACCGCGACGTCGACCACGCCACCGAGGAACTGTGCCGCGCGCTCACCGCGAGGACCGAGACCCTCGATGACCTGTGCGATACGGTCCTGAAGGCCGTACTGCCCGAAGAACCCGGCGACGACGTGGCCCTGCTGCTGGCCCGGACCCGGGCTCTCGGCGCGGACCGGGTCGCCACCTGGGACGTCGAACCCGACCCCGCGCACGTGGCCGCGACCCGACAGGCCGCCACCGAGCAACTGGCCGCCTGGGGACTGGAGGAAGCCTCCTTCGTCACCGAACTCGTCGTCAGTGAACTGGTCACCAACGCCATCCGCTACGGCGAACCGCCCATCCAGCTGCGCCTGATCCGGGACCGCACCCTCATCTGCGAGGTCTTCGACGGCAGTTCCACCTCACCGCACCTGCGGCGCGCCCACGTCTTCGACGAGGGCGGCCGCGGGCTGTTGCTGGTCGCCCAGCTCACCCAGCGCTGGGGGAGCAGGCAGACCGGCAGCGGCAAGACGATCTGGGCCGAACAGTCCCTGGAACCGCCTGACTTCTGATCGCCGCGCTCACTGGAAGGAGCAGCCGGGGTTCGGCACGTCCTCCGAGTACGGCGAGCCGTGCGGGAGGACGTACAGCACCTCCAGGACGAGCGGGGTGTCCCCTTCGTTGCGGCCGAGATGGACGTCGCCGGGTCCGCCCGGCTCGCGCACCACGGTGCCCTGCCGGTAGACGCCGTCACTGGCGCAGTCGGAGTGGTAGTGACTGAGGGTGCCCTGCTTGACGTACCCGTAGACGGGTCCGTCGTGGTAGTGCCAGCCGGTCGCCTGGCCCGGCGGGACGGTGATCTCTCTGAGGACGTAGTCGGTGTCGCCCACCGTCTTCTGGGCGATCAGCGTGCCGACCACGCCGGGGCCGGGCGGGGTCGCCTGTGCGGCGCCGCCGGCGAAGACGGTGGCGGTGACGACCGCGCCGGATATGGCGGTACGGAGCGCGATGCGCATACGGAAGGCCTCCTGGCTCATGAGCGTGAGCGACGACGTGTCGCGGTGGACGTCGTTGTGAACATAGAGGCCCGCACGGGTGGCCGGCGCGGTGTTCGGCGGATCTTCCCGCTCAGTTCTCCTCGGCGGCGACCTGCGCCAGGGTCCGGCCGGTCCGGACCGAGCGTGCTCGGCGCGGATCCGGCGTGCCGTGCCCGCGCGCCGCCCGTCCCTCGGCGGTCTTCACCAGCAGCCAGTTGTCCGCACGGAAGCGGGTGAGTGCGTACTGGCCGCGCAGCTTCGTCCCGTGCAGCCGGAAGGTGGCGTGCCCGCGCTCCAGCGACTCGGCGAAGTCGACGGGACGCCCCTGGCGGTCGTGGCTCAGGGGTTCGTAGGTGCCGCGGTCCCAGACGATCACCGTGCCGCCGCCGTACTCGCCCTCGGGGATCACGCCCTCGAATTCCTCGTATTCCAGCGGATGGTCCTCCGTGGGCACGGCGAGGCGTTTGTCCTTGGGCACGTCGGAGGGCCCCTTCGGGATCGACCAGGACTTCAGCACGTCGCCGACCTGGAGCCGGAAGTCGAAGTGCATCGTGCTCGCGTCGTGGATCTGCACGACGAACCGGGGCGCGGCACCCCTGGGGGCCTGCCGCCCTTCCGGCTCACGGGTCCGTCCGAAGTCCCGCTTGCCGTGGTAGTCCCTCAGCCGCTCACTCACCTGAGGCTCCTTTCGGAGCCTCCCGGGTACCCCTCCGGGTGTTCAGAACTCCTCGTGCACCTCAGGGTCCCCGCCGAGGCGCCGGTGCTCACGGTCGCCGATCGCGGCCATTTCGGCCTCGCTCAGCTCGAAGCCGAACACGTCGAGGTTGGCGCGCTGCCGCTCGGGGTCACCGGACTTCGGGATGGGCAGGGCGCCGAGCTGGACGTGCCAGCGCAGGATCACCTGGCCGGGCGTGACCCCGTGCGCCTCGGCGGCGCTCGCCACGGCCGGGTCGTCCAGGAGGTCCGAGCCCCGGCCCAGCGGGCTCCAGCTCTCGGTGACGATGCCCTTGCCGGCGTGGAAGGCGCGCAGCTCGTCCTGCGGGAGCAAGGGGTGCAGCTCGATCTGGTTGACGGACGGCAGGACCCCGGTCTCCTTCTCCAGCCGCTCGATGTGCGAGGGGGTGAAGTTGGAGACCCCGATGGACCGTACGAGGCCGTCCTCGCGGAGTTTGATCATGGCCTTCCACGAGTCGACGTACTTGTCGACGCGCGGGAGCGGCCAGTGGATCAGATACAGGTCCACGTACTCCACCCCGAGACGGGCGCGGGACTCCTCGAAGGAGGCCAGGGTCTCCTCGTAGCCGTGATGCCGGCCGGGCAGCTTGGTCGTCACGAGGATCTCCTCGCGCGGCACGCCGGCGGCGGCCACACCGCGGCCGACACCGGTCTCGTTGCGGTAGTTCGTCGCCGTGTCGACGAGCCGGTAGCCGCTCTCCAGGGCGGCGGCGACGGCCCGCTCCGCCTCGGCGTCGTCCATCGGCCAGGTGCCCAGACCGAGTGCGGGGATCCTCGTACCGTCGTTGAGCGGATGCGTCGGGATGCTGATCACGTGCGGACCTTCCCTTGACTGTGTCGTCCCCCCAGCCTCACGGATAGGGTGAGCAATGATCAACCGGACGGGCGGGGACGAGGTCGGCGGACGGCATGGACGGCACCGAGGAGAAGCGGTCGGCGGGATCCGGGCGTCCCACGTCGCGGGACGTCGCCCGGCTCGCCGGCGTGTCGCACACCGCCGTCTCCTTCGTGTTCAACGGCCGCGCCGAGGGCAACCTCTCGCCCGCCACCCAGGAACGCATCCGGCAGGCGGCCGCCCAGCTCGGCTACCGCCCCGACCCCGTCGCGCGCGGCCTGCGCAGCCGCCGTACGGCCGTGATCGGCCTGGTCACCGACGAGATCGCCTCCTCGCCCTTCGCCGGCCGGCTGCTGCGCGGCGCCATGGAGACGGCCTGGGACAGCGACCACCTCGTCCTCACCGTCGACTCCGGCGGCGACCGCGCCAAGGAGGACGCGGCCGTCGCCGAACTCCTCGACCGGCGCGTCGACGGGATCATCTACGCGGCCATGTCCCTGCGCCGCGTCCGCGTCCCCGAAGGGCTGCACCGCACCCACTCGGTCCTCGCCAACTGCCTGCCCGAGGACGACTCCCTGCCCTGCGTGGTCCCCGCCGAGCGGGCCGGAGGCCGTACGGCGGCCCGGTTGCTCCTGGACCAGGGGCACCGCAGGATCGCGCTGGTCGGCGGGGAGCAGGACATCGCCTCCGTCGAACGGCTCCGTGGCTTCAGGGACGCCCTGCGCGCGGAGGGCGTCAACCTGCCCAAGGAGTGGGTGGTGCGCACCGGCGGCGAGATCTCCAGCGGCTACCAGGGCGCGACCCGCCTGCTCGACGGTGTCCCCGCCGAGCAGCGCCCGACCGGGATCTTCTGCTACAACGACCGGGTCGCGGCGGGCGCCCTGCACTGCGCGGCACGTCTCGGCATCACGGTGCCCGGCGAACTGTCCGTGGTGGGCTACGACGACCAGGAGCACATGGCCGCCCATCTGTTCCCGCCCCTCACCACCGTCGCGCTGCCGCACCGGGAGATGGGAGAGACCGCCACCCGTCTCCTCCTCGACGCCATCGACACCGGCCGCACCCCGCCGCCCACCGTGCGGCGCCTCGCCTGCCCGGTGGTCGGCCGCGGCTCGGTGGGTCCAGCGCCGACGGGGTGAGGGCGGGAGGGGCGGGCTGCTGCGGGGGAGACGGTGAGCCGCGACCGGTGCGGTCCGTCAACACGGGGGGGTCCTGGCTGTGCCACACCGCCCGGGCGGTCCGGGTGGGTTCGTGTCGTGCGGACTCGCCGTCAGGCGGGCTGGGTGGGCCCGGGGGCAGTTCCTCGGCGTGTCAGGTGGGAGACGGGTACGTGTCCCGGTCGGGAGATCTGTGGCGCGCGACCACGCCCACGAGCAGCCCGCCTGTGCTCATCCCGCACATCCTCCCGGCCGGGTCCTCAAGCCTCGGGCACGAGAGGCCGGCACTCCACCTCGATTCCGTCCCCCGACACGGTCAGCTCGGCGGTGTCCCCGGGGCGCCGGTACACCCGCTCGGTGACCGTCGCCCGTTCCCCGGCGAAGAGTTCGAGCAGGGAGCCGTCGACGAGGACGCGCACGGTCAGTGGTCCTTCGGGGAGTCGCACGACCAGTGGAGCCGATCCGTCGGACCGCGACCGGGGCCACCCCGAGCGGTCCAGCGTCACCGTGCCCGCCGCGGGATCCAGCCGCACCGTGAGCTCGGCTCCCGAGGCCGCCCGCAGCAGGCTCACGGTGGCGGGCGATCGCGCGGTCACCGTCAGGTCGTACGCGTCGGGGAGCGGTCCCGGCCCCAACAGGGCGGTGGAGCGTAGCAGTTCGAGCTCCGGCGCCGGCGTCACCCGCAGTGAGCCGTCCTCGTGCACGTCCACGACTCGGGGCGCCGTGAGGACCCCGGCCCAGCCCGCCCGGTCGACATCCTGCTGCGGACGTGCCTCCCAGGACCAGCCCCACAGCAACGCCCGGTCCCGCTCGGTGTCCTGGAGGACGGAGGGGGCGTAGAAGTCACGGCCATGGTCGAGGCGGCCGCCGTGCCGGGGGACGAACCTCGGTTCGCCGCCCGGCAGTTGGGTCAGCCGGCCCGTCACATACGCCGTCCCCCGCGGGTCGCCGTCCCACAGCGCCACCGCCAGCAGCCACTCGCCCCCGGGCGTCCGCGCCAGCTGCGGGCACTCCCACCCCGTCGCCCCCGGCCCGAAGGCCTCGGCCGTCAGCGGATCCCGGCCCTCCAGCAACACCCCGGCGAACCGCCAGTCGTGGAGGTCCTCGCAGTCGTACACCAGCACCGACGGTGTGCCGTCCGCGTGCCCGGCGCCCACCAGCGCCCAACGCCGTCCGCCGAAGCGGAAGACGAACGGGTCACGGAACATCGTCACGTCCAGGCCCGCCGGCGGATCGGACACCACCGGTACCGGGAGCGGCTTCCACGCCACGAGATCGTCGTCCTCAGCCACCGCGAGGCAGATCGAGCCCAGTCCCGAGTGGGTGCGGTCCACCCCCGTGTACACGGCCGTCGGCACCCCGTCGTCGTCCACCACGCACCCCGACCAGCAGCCCGCCTCGTCCGGGCCGCCGGGCGTCGGGGTGAGCGCGATCGGATGGTGCTCCCAGTGGGCGAGGTCGGGGCTGGAGGCATGGCCCCAGTGGACATTCGCGTGCACCGGGGCATCCGGGTTGTGCTGGTAGAAGAGGTGGTAGCGGCCGCGCCAACGGAAGGGGCCGTTCGGGTCGTTGATCCAGTGGACGGGGGGACGGACCCGGAAACGCGGGGCGTCGGGGTCAGGGCTCAACGGTTGACTCCTGCGGAGGTGATGCCCTCGCGGAGAGGGCGCTGGCCGACGAGGAACACGGCCACGGCGGGGATCATGGAGAGCACGACACCGGCGAGAACCACCGAGATGGAGCCGGTGCCGAGGTTGCCCTGGAGCGAGACCAGGCCCAGCGGCAGGGTGTAGTTCTGTCCGGAGGTCTCCAGGATCAGCGGCCGGAAGAACTCGTTCCAGTGGTAGTTGAAGGCGAGGACGCCGACGATCGCGAGCCCGGGCGTGGCCAGTGGCGCGTACACGGACCGGAAGGTCCGCCAGGGCCCCGCGCCGTCCAGCATCGCCGCCTCGCCCAGGTCCTTCGGCATGCCCAGGAAGTACTGGCGCATGAGGAACGTGCCGAAGGCGGTGGGGAACGCCGGGATGATGAGGCCGAGCAGGGTGTCGGTCAGGCTCAGCGACTTGAGCACGAGGAACACCGGCACGATCGTGACCTGCAGGGGGACCATCATGGTCGCGAGGACCAGGGCGAACAGCGACTTCTTGAAACGGAAGTCGAGCCGCGCGAACGCATACCCGGCGAGGCCCGCGGTGACCATCTGGCCGACCGCGATCAGGGCCGTCACCAGCGTGGAGTTGAGGGCGAGCAGCCACACGTCGATCTGGTCGAAGACCCCGCGGTAGGACTCGGCCGTGGGGTGCGTCGGGATGATCTTCGGGGGCAGGTCGAAGGACTCGGCCGGAGTGCGCAGGGACGTGGAGACCGTCCAGATGACCGGGCCGAGGGTCAGCAGCGCACAGGCCGCGAGGCCGGCGATCCGCGCCCAGGGGGCGAGCGAGTGCCGCGCACGGCTGATGGACAGGGGCGCGGGGCTGGTCTTCAGGGTCGCTTGGCTCAAGGGACTCACCCGGCTCACTGGTAGTGGACGAAACGCCGGCTGAGCCGGAACTGGAGGGCGGTGACCGCCATGATCAGCACGAACAGCAGCACGCCCACCGCGGACGCCTCGCCGAAGCGCAGCTGCTCGAACGCCGACTCGTAGATGACCATCACGACGGTCCGGGTGGAGTCGCCGGGCCCCCCGTTGGTCAGGACGTACGGCTGCTCGAAGACCTGGAGTGCGTTGATGACCCCGACCACGGTCGCCACCAGCAGGGTCGGCGACAGCAGCGGCAGCGTCACGTGCAGGTGCTTGCGCAGCCCGGTCGCCCCGTCCAGGGAGGCGGCCTCGTGGATCTCCTTGGGAATGTTGTTCAGGCCGCCCACGAACAGCAGGAACGAGAACCCGAACTGCTGCCAGACGTAGACCAGGATCACCGCCGCCATCGCCGAGTTCTCCGACGTCAGCCACGGCACCGGGGCTATCCCGACCTGCCCGAGCACCCAGTTGACGACTCCGAAGTCCTGGTTGAAGAGGTACTTCATCACCACCGAGATCGACGCCGCCGACAGCACCAGCGGGAAGAAGAACGCCGACCGGAACACCGAGCGCAGCCACATGGGCATCCGCCGGTTCACCGCGAGCGCCAGGACCAGGGCGATCAGGAGCTGGAGGGCCACCGCGAGCACCATGAAGACGAGCGTGTTGCGGAAGGAGACCAGGACGGTCGAATCGGTGAAGACCTCACGGTAGTTGGCGGTCCCGGCCCAGCTCGGCGAGTCGATCACGTTCCAGTGGAAGAGGCTCAGCACGACCGAGCCGACGATCGGTACGACCGTGAAGACCACGATGCCGACGATGGTGGGCGCCAGGAACAGTGTGGCCAGCAGCCGGGTGCCACGGTCACGGACCGACGGCTGTGCGGCTCCGGTGACGGGCGCGGCTGCGGGCCGTGAGGGTCGTACCGCGGGAATCTGAGTGTTCGTCATACGTCACGCTCCATGGCCTTCTCCAGGTCGCTCTGCATCCGGCGCAGCGCGGGGGCCACCGAACGCCGGGAGGCCAGAGCGGTCCCGGTGTGCTTCAGCAGCACCTGCTCGACCTCGGCCACCTGCGGCGGCGCCGGGATCGGCCCGGTGTCGGGAAACTTGTCGAGGGTGTCGTAGAAGACCTGCCAGTGGCGGGGGCCGGTCTCCCGGTAGCGGTCCGCGGACAGCATCGAACGGCGGGCCGGGGTCGTCTGGTTGGTCTCGAAGAGCCGCATCAGGGTGTCCCTGCGGGCCGCGAACTTGATGAACTCCCATGCCTCGTCCTGCCTCTTCGAGGTGCGCAGCAGCGCGTAGCCGGCGGCGCCGAACTGCATGCGCTGAGTGCGCCAGCGGGGGAAGTACTGCACGTCGAAGCTGCCCGGCTGCATCCCGGCGAGGTGCAGACCGCCCGCCCAGAAGCCGCCGGCCGGGGTCACACCGACCCGACCGGTGGAGAACACCCCGATGAGGTTCTGGCCGTTGCCGCCCTCGGGGCGGGTGCACAGGTCCTCCTGGATCAGGGAGGCGAGATAGTCGTACGACTCCTCGACCCGCGCGTCCGTGGCCTGCGGGGTCGTCCACCGGAAGCCGCCTCCACGACCCTGGCGCTCGGCGCCGGGGTAGAAGCCGTCCCACAGCCACGCGCCGCCCGGCGCCTTCGACTCGGCGAGCAGGTTGGTGCCGTTGGCGAACAGCCACGGGACGACCCCGCCCCACAGGCGGTTGGTCCAGAAGTAGGGCGTGAACTGGGAGCCGCTGGACTTCTTCATGTCCCGCAGCAGATCGGTGAAGTCGTCGCGGGTCCAGTCGGCCGCCGGGAAGCCCGCGCCCGCCCGCCTCAGCACCTGGCTGTTCAGGTACATGTCGGCCGCGTTGAACTCCACCGGCAGCTGATAGAGGCTGCCCTCGTACATCATCGACTCCACCAGCGAGGGGTGGACGTCGGCGAAGTACTCGCGCAGCTCGGCCGCGTCCCGCTTGACCCACTTGTCGAGGGCCACGCCGAGGCGCTGCGCGAAGAGCTGGACGCCCTCGGTCGCGACGTAGACGAGGTCGGGGGCGGTGCCCGCCGCGATCTGGGTGAGGATCTTCGCGAAAAAGTCCGACCAGTCCGTGGCCTGCACCGCGTTGATCCGCAGCTTGATGTCGGGGTGGAGCTTCTTGAAGCCCTCGGTGAGCGTGCGGATCGCCTCCGGGCCGTAGGCGGGTCCGAGGGTGGCGACGACGAGGGAGCCGTCGTCGCGGCCGGGGATGTCGGCTCCGGTGAGCCGGTCCCAGCTCGCGGCGGTACCGGCGAGCGCGGCGGCGCCCGCGCCGTAGGCGCCGTACCGCAGCAGGGTGCGACGGGTGAGGTGCGAGTCGGTCATCCAGCGTGCCTAACTCGTGTTAGCTCAAGGTTGACGCCCAGATGATGGTGAGGCCGTCACGGCCCTGTCAAGGGTGGTGCACGCCTTGACCTTTAACGGGTTAGGTCAGAGGGTGTGGGCCGTGCCGCCCTCGGCGGCGAGGAACCAGAGGTGGAGGTGGGCGGCGCCGTCGCCTCAGCGGTTGACGTGGACGCGGGCGAAGCCGTCGAGGCCGGGGACCGCCCGCTCCACCCGCCAGGAGGGGGCCGAGCTCGGCCGCCTGCGCGGCGGGCAGGGCGCGGAGGTCGTAGTGGCCGCGCGGTTGCAGCATCACGACCGCCGGGAGCCGGGACTCGGTGCCGACCGCGTCGAGCCGCCAGTGCTCGTCGGCCCGGAGGGCCTCCGTCACCGGCTTGCGGCAGGTGTGGGGAGACGCCGTACGAAGGCACGGGGCTCCTGGGGAGTTGAGGCAACGGCCACGCTGGGCAGTCAACCTGGGTGACGTGCCCGTGGGGCACGGAATGCGGACGGACGCCGGCGATCAACGGAGCACGCATGACGACGGACAAGGGCACGGCGGAGCGGGACGCGGGCATCGAGGTGAACCCGGTGGCCGGGCACATCGGAGCCGAGATCACCGGTGTCGACCTGGCCGGCGACCTCGACGACCGGGTGGTCGGCGCGATCCGCGCCGCGGTGCTGCGCTGGAAGGTGGTGTTCTTCCGGGGGCAGAAGCTCGACCACGCAGGGCACGTCGCGTTCGCCCGCAGGTTCGGCGAGCCCGTCGTTCTGCGCAAGCGCGGCAGCGCCTCGCCCGCACAGTTCCCGGAGGTCGAGACGACCGCGGACCGGCTGGAACTGGGCGAAAAATTCGGCATGGAGCACGAGGAGTGGCTGCAACGCCGACGGCACACCCTGCTGCGCGGCTGGCACTGCGATCACGGCGCCCGCGTCGACCCGCCCGCGGCGACGATTCTGCGCGCCGAGACCGTCCCTCCGTACGGCGGCGACACCACCTGGTCCAACCTCGCGGCCGCCTACGCCGGACTGTCCGCCCCGGTGCGGGCGTTCGTCGACGGCCTGCGCGTGGAGCACCGGCTCGGCGTCGGCTACCAGCCCCGGCCCGGCGACGACGCCTACGTCCGTCACCTTCTGGACCACCAGGTGGCCTCCCTGCACCCGCTGGTACGGGTCCATCCCGAGACCGGGGAGCGGATCCTCTACGTCAACGGCTACTACGTCGAGCAGATCGCGGACCTCTCCCGCGCCGAGAGCCGGGCGATCCTGGACATGCTCCTCGAACAGGCGGTCAGGCCCGAGTACACGGTCCGCTTCCGCTGGGAGCCGGGCAGCGTGGCCTTCTGGGACAACCGCGCAACCATTCACCTGGCCCCCGCCGACAACGCCCACCTCGGGTTCCCCCGGACCATGCACCGGGTGATGTTGGCGGGGGATGTGCCGGTGGGAGTGGACGGGGAGCGGTCGGAGGGGATCACCGGGACGGGAGTCGGGCGCTGGTGAGGTGAGGGGCGTGGGGTGAGCCGGCCGGGGCGGGGGCCGATGGCTTGGAGCGGTCGGGTCGCTGAGTGGGTGGCGTGGGTGGGGGCACCAGGTCCGCGGTCTGCCGGGGCGCCGGGGATCTGGCCCTGGTGGGCCGGTGGGCCGGTGGGCCGTGGGTCGGCGGGCCGGGCGGAGACGGGGCATGGGAAGGCCGTTGGTCAGGGCCAGGGCGGGGCGCCGATGGCCCGGCCCGCTCGAACGGCTGAATATGAGGCTTCCTCAGCAGCCGGAGTCTGGGTCGCGTCGGTTGCTGGTCTGCGGTCAGCCCGGGGCACCAGCGTCGCTGCCCGTTTCTGCGGGCGGTGTTTTGGGCCGCGCGGGCCGTCGCCCCAGCCCGGTGTGCGGTGACGGCGCGCGCGGGGCTCTGTGGACGCGGCTGCCCGCTTCTGCGGGTGGTGTTCCGGACATCCGGGCCGTCGCCCCCCCCGACCCCGTGCGCGGCGACGGCGTCCACCTCGTGGCATGGCGAGCTCGCCGGCGCAGGGACCGTACAGGGCCGCGTGTCGTGCGGTCGGCCGGAGTGCAGGTGGGTGCCACGCAAGCCCTGGCCGGAGTTGCTGCCGTCTCCGGCGGCACGTGGTCGGGTGGCGGCAGGGTGGGAAGAGCTACCCGCCCGGTCGCCACCCCAGCGCCGGACCCAGCTTGACCGCCATGTCGGTGAGGATCTGGACGTAGTCCTCGTGCTCGAAGGTGAACGGCAGGGCGAACGCCACCTCGTCCACCTCACGGAACGCGGCGTGTGCGTGCAGCCGCTCGGCGATCTCCTCCGACGTGCCGACGATGTCCGGCGCGAACATCAATCGCGCCGGACCCTGCGGTGACGCGGTACGGGGGGTGCGCCGGGCCGCGTACTCCTCGTACTTCGCGCGCTGCTCCGGTGCGGCCGAGTCGGTGGGGATGACGACGAGCCCCTGGGACACGCGGGCCTCCTCGCCGTCCGGGTGGGCGGCACGGAAGGAGCGGATGTGCGAGAGCTGGATCTCCGCGAAGTCGTACGGCCCTTCCCGGTCCTCCGCCTTGACCACGCTGCTGGTCAGGAAGTTCATGCCGTGTTCGCCGGCCCAGCGGGCGGAGCTCAGACTGCCGCCGCCGTACCAGAGACGTCGGCCGAGGCCGGGAGAGTGCGGCTGCACCCGGTCCGAGAAGACCTCGAAGCCCTGCACCCCGCTGAAGTCGCTGGCGGGCTCGCCCCGCACGAGGTCCAGCAGCCGCCGTACCCGCTCGTAGGAGAAGTCCTCGACGTCGGCCGTGTCCGGGTACAGCGCCCCCTTGACCTCGTCGAAGTGCATCGGCGGACCCACGCTCACGCCGGGGTTGACCCGCCCGCCGGACAGGATGTCGACGGTCGCCAGGTCCTCGGCCAGCCGCAGCGGGTTCTCCCAGCCGAGCGGGATCACCGCCGTGCCGAGCTCGATCCGGCTGGTGCGCTGGGAGGCCGCCGCCATGACGGCGACGGGGGAGGAGATGCCGTACTGGAGATGCCGGTGGCGCAGCCACGCGCTGTCGAAGCCGAGCCGCTCGCCCAGCTCGATGATCTCCAGCGTGGACTCGTGGCCGCGCCGCGGATCCGCCTCGTCGAACAGGCCGATGGCCAGGAAGCCCAGCTTGCGCAGGGGGCGGGGGGTCGACGGCACGGGCTCCTCCGGGTTGTTTGACGTATCAAGTAGTACGGCAGTGCCAACCCGGCCCTGTCACGTGATGTTCCCGACCGCCGGGCCCCTCGGGTCAAGATCGGGTAAGGGGAATGATCACCTCGTCCTCGACCGGCGGGTCGATCTCCTGGGCCAGGTTGCCGGTGGCCGCGAAGCAGCGCAGACGCACCGCCTCCGGGGTGACGTCCAGCCGCAGGAAGCACTTGAAGAACGGCGGGCTGTACGTCGCCGAGCTCGGCGAGAACAGCTGTGTGTAGATCTTGCGCACCGGGAGGCGGAACCGCGAGGTGCGGTCGGGCCGGCGGCCCGCGCCCAGGAGACTGGCGACCAGACGGATGCGGAACGTGATGCGGGGTGCCTCGCCCGGTACGCGGGTGGGCGGGATGCCGAGGCGCTCGGCGATCACCGCGGTGGCCTCGGCCTCGGTGAGGGTGAAGAAGCGGCGCAGGTGCAGCCGGCGGCCGTACAGCCTGCTGTAGAAGGCCAGGGAGTCGCCGCGCAGCGGATAGCAGCGGAAGTCCTTCTCGGTGACGTTCGCGACCGAGACGTGCGGGATGGTGTGCGTGGCGTGCATGAACGCGCCGCCGCCCCCCGAGACGACGTACTGGATGGTGCGGCCGGCCACGTCGACCGGATAGCGCTGGTAGTTGTGGATGTCGCCGCCTATCGCCGCGACGTAGTGGTGCTCCGGGTCGCGCACGATGTCGTCGACCGTGCCGCCGCCCTCGATGGCGCACGGGTGGTGCTCGCCGTCCACGTACAGGGGCGAACCCGTGATGAGGATCTTCGGGCGCGGGCCCCGGGAGACCTCGCGCAGCCAGCCGCCCTGTTCGGCGTCGAGGGCGCCGAGCAGCCCGGTGTCTATGCCGATGATCCGCAACGGTCCGGCGTCGACGGCCCAGTACGGGCCCGGCTGGACGGCCTGTTGGGTGGGCTCCGCCCGCAACCGGCGTGCCTCGTCGAGGTGTTGACCGTCGTTCGCGCGCGGTCGGTGCCACAGCAGGGAACGCAGCCAGGCACGGGTCAGGGGGCGGGGCGCGGGCTCGGGGTCCAGGGGCGGGGCGTCGTCGCAGAAGACGCGCATGAAGGCGCCGAGATCCTCGTACCAGTCGTGGTTGCCGGGTATCGCGTAGATCGGCGCCGGATAGTCCTGGTACGGCCGGAAGAACTTCGTGCCGTAGTCGTCCGCGCTGCCCACCGGGTAGATCACATCACTGGCGACGACCGCGAACCTGGTGTCCTGGCTGACCCTCAGAAATCCCGGCACGACGGCGTACTGGGGATCGTCGCCCTCGCCGGTGTCGCCGATGACCATGAACGAGAACCGCTCCGGATCCGCCCGCCGGATCACCTTGTCGGCGGGGGCGCCGGCCGCCGCGCGCTGCGCGACCCAGCGGCTTCGGGTACGGCCCGTGGGGTCCCCGAACCAGGAGGCGAGCACGCCGTTGCGGGCGGCCCACAGCGTCCTCGGGTTCAGCCAGGAGATCTTCTCGACCTTGGGCGGCATCAGCCGCTTGTACTCGCCGAGTCGAGCGGAGCCCCAGCCGGCGCCTTCGGCGGTATCGCGTGAGGAGTCAGACACCGGTGCACCGTAACAACGATCTAGAACCGGCCGGGAAGGGGGAGTGGTCTACGGCGGCCTGTCTTCTGGGACATCACCGGATCCGTGGGGCTCCAGGCGCGTGACTCTCACCTCTGCGGGCCGTGTGGTGCGGCCCAGTGCGGATCCTGCGGTGCGCGGGCGTGGATCACCCTGGGCTCCTGATCCTCGAAGGGCGGGTCGGACGGCCGTGCGGTGGGCGCGGTCGAGGCGGAGGCGCGGTTCCAGTCGCCGTCGCCGAGCACCAGGAGCGGGTCGAACATGACCACCACTCCGGCCAGCAGCAGAAAGATCGCCGGTCCCAGGAGCATGGGCAGCAGCAGCGAGGAGGGGGAACCACCGGCCCACGACCCGCCGGTCCCGTCGTGCACATGGACGCTGACCGCGGCCATGCCCGTGTAGTGCATCCCCGTCACGGCCACGCCCATGATCAGGCTGGCCCCGAGGCTCGTCAGGAAACCGCGGATCGTGACGGCCGCCCACAGTGCCGCGGTCGCCGCGACGATCGCGATGACCACGGAGAGCGCGACGACGGCCGCGTCGTACCGGATCGTTCCGTTGAGGTGCAGTGCCGCCATGCCCAGGTAGTGCATCGCGGCTACGCCGAGGCCGGTGACCGCGCCCGCGAAGGACAGGTTCAGGGGGCTGGCGCCGCGATAGCCGACGATGAACACACCGATGCCCACGACGACGACGGCCACGGCGAGACTGAGGACCGTGAGCCCGGCGTCGTAGCGGATCCGGGTCTCCACGACCTGGAAACCGATCATGGCGATGAAGTGCATCGTCCAGATGCCGCAGCCGATGGAGGCGGCGCCCAGTGCCAGCCAGCCCGCCTTCCACGACTGGGCGCTGAGCAGGGTGCGCACGATGCAGCGCAGCCCCAGAGCCCCTCCGAGGCACGCCATGAGATAGGCGGCGACCGGGGTCACCGCACCGTAGCGGAACCCGTCGACCGTGCCTTCCATAAGCCAACTCCCCCCAGAGTTCTGGCCGGTTGTGGAGGAAGGGTTACGGCTGGGGATCGGGTAAAGCAAGGCATTACCGGGGGTAAGCAATGAACTGCCGAGGAGCGCTGTTGAACTCTAGTCATATGAGGGCGAGTTCCGGCCAAGTGTGCTCCAGGGCCTCGCGAGTGTGCCAGAGTTGAGCACTTTTCAGCATTTCGGGGCGGGTGATCCCGTTCGACGAGGAAAAGCGGTTGCCGGGCCGCCGCCGTTCGTGAACGATCCCGCCCCGTGACCCCTCGCACCCAACAGCCGCCCCCCGTCCCCCGTCCCCTCGCCCTGATCACCGGCGTGGGCCGCACGGTCGGCATCGGCGCCGGGATCGCGCGGCGGCTGGCGGCCTCGGGGTGGGACATCGCGTTCACCCACTGGAACCCGTACGACGCCCGCATGCCCTGGGGCGCCGAGCCCGGCGCTCCGGAGACGATCGAGGCGAGTCTGTCCGAGCGGGGCGCGGCCGGCGCCGCCATCGAGGCGGACCTCGCCGACCCCGAGACGCCGGCCCGCGTCTTCGACGAGACGGAGCGGCGGCTCGGCCCCGTCACCGCGCTGGTGCTGAGCCACTGCGAGTCGGTCGACTCCGGCCTGCTCGACACCACCGTCGAGAGCTTCGACCGGCACTTCGCCGTCAACACGCGCGCGACCTGGCTGCTCATCCGTGAGTTCGGCCGCCGCTTCAGCGCGGAGCGCGGTACCGGGCGGATCGTCAGCCTCACCAGCGACCACACCGTCGGGAACCTGCCCTACGGGGCGAGCAAGGGGGCCATGGACCGCATCACCCTGGCCGCCGCCCACGAGCTCGCCCACCTCGGCGTGACCGCCAACGTCGTCAACCCCGGGCCCGTCGACACCGGTTGGATGACCGAGGAGTTCCGCGCGCACTGCCTCGACGCCACACCGCTCGGCCGCCTCGGCACCCCGCAGGACACCGCCCACCTGGTGGATTTCCTGTGCTCGCGGGAGGGGCAGTGGGTCAACGGGCAGCTGCTGAAGAGCAACGGGGGCTTGGACTAAGGCCGTTCTGCTTGCTTGTATGCCTGTCGGTGGTCACGCGAAGAACTGGCCCAGCAGGGGAAGCAACAGGGACGTCCGCTGCATGAGGGTCATGTGGGTGGTGGCCGGAAGGACGGCCAATTGTGCCTCGGGGATCAGCTGTTGCATCTCGGCCGCGTGCTCCACGCGCACGAAGTCGCGGTCGCCGACGAGCAGCAGTGTGGGCATCCGCAGTCCGCGCAGGTCGTCGGCTGTCCAGGGCAGCGGGGCGTGCGCGGCCGCCGAGACCTTGGCGAGGAAGTCCTGGAAGTGCCCGGGGTGGGGTGCGGTGACCGCGTAGGCGTCGGCCATCCCCTGGAAGTCGTCCTGGCTGGGCAGCCGGGGCGAGCCGTAGTCCGGGACGCGGACGTCGTCGTGGACCCCGTCCTGGGTGTACATGGTGGCGGCGAGCGCGAGCCGTCCCACGCGCTCCGGGTGCCGGACCGCGATCTCCAACGCGACCAGACCGCCGAGGCTGAACCCCAGGAAGTCGGCCTGCCGAATGCCGAGTTCGTCGAGCAGCCCCACCACGTCCGCGGCCAGATACGGCACCGTCATCTCGCGGTCGGTGTCGGCGGTGTGGCCGTGCCCTTGCAGCTCGGGAGCCACCACGGGCCGGTCGGCGGCCAGGGCGGGCAGTACGGCGGAGAACGTCAGGCCGACAGTGAGGGCACCGCCGTGCAGCAGCACCAGCGGGCGGCCTTGGCCGGGTCCGGTGCCGTGGGTCTCGTAGTACATCTCCAGGCCGTTGACCTTGGCGTATGCGGAACTGTTCGGCACGGTCATCACATCCGTTCTGCGGAAGTCGTATGCGAGGAAGACCTTGCGCGGACGCCGAAGTCATCGGTCCGGTGTCACCCGGGCGGGGCGGGTACCGACCGCAGCACCATCAGGGCGCCTTCGCGACGCGCGACCATGGCGAACGGAAACCGGTCGGCCTCCAGGCAGAGGCGGACGTCGTCCTGGTGGACCCCAGGCAGTCCGCGCCGCGCATCCTGCGCCAGCTCGGCCGCCCAGCGGGAGTCGCGCGCACGATGGAGATACGGTTCCGCGTCCACCTCGGCGGACTCCACGCGCCGCCCGATGTACTCGGCGCACGCGCGATCCTCCTCGGCCCGCCCCTCCTCGCCGGTGACGACGAACGTCACCTCCTCCGCGCCGTGCTCCCGCAGCAGCCGCGCGGTCGCGCCGGCCACGACGAAACTCGCGCACAGCAGCAGCCGGGCGTCGGCCACCGCCAGGGCGCCCACGGTCCCCGAGGTCGTCTTCTGCACGATCGTGCGGCCGGGGAGGTCGTGCGTCGCCAGCATGGCCGGGGAGTTGAACGCGTCGAAGCCGGGTGCGGGCGCACCGTCCTTGAGGGCCAGCCAGCCCGGGTGACGGGCCTTCAGCTCCAGGGTCTCGTTTTCCGAGGAGGCCAGGACGATCTTCTCGGCGCCCCCGGCGAAGGCCCATGCGGCCACCGAGAACGCGCGGAGGACATCGATGACGACGGCGACGGCAGGAGTCCGCGTCAACTCCGGTATGCCAAGGAAGTGAGAGCGCATCCGGCACATGGTGCACCAGCGCGGCCGTACTCGTCGGGGATTTTCGCAGCGCCGCCCAGCACTGTCGACAGCGCATCCGTCGTCCGGTGAGCGAGGTCAGCGCCCGGGCTCGCCGACCGAAAGGCGAGCTGGGCCTTTGTCACGGGATCCGGTCGCCGTGTCTTCCCGTCACGGCTTGCGGGCCAGGCCGCCGTGCTCGGCCACGACGTCCGGGGTGGGGGAGCCGGGGTCCGGACGCCACCGTGTGACCGGGACGACGCCGGGGGCGACGAGTTCCAGGCCGTCGACGTACGGGACGGCGCCGCTGTTGTTGTAGGCGTCCGGGGCCTGCTCGAAGACGGGTCGACGCCCAGCGAGCCGTCGTTGAGGCAGAGGTGACTGCCCGAGGGCAGGGCGCCCATGAGCCGGGTGACGATCGAACGGGCGTGGGTGTTCTGCGCGGTCGGCAGACCGGTGCCGACGTCGAGGAACTGCCTTGTGCCCGCCTCGGAGACCAGATGCCACGGGCGATCGTGACGATGCCGGGGAAGACGGCGGTGTAGGCGTCGCCGGCCGACCTGTCGACGGGGTGGTTGTCCGTGCCGCCGAGCCAGTAGTTCCAGATGCGCGCGGAGTGCGGCACCGAGGTGTCGATCTCCGGACGGCCCGTCGGCTCGGGCGTCGTCACCGGGTCGGTCATGAGGCGGGTCCGTCCTTCAGCCGAGGCGTTGATCCTGCACGCCACAACTTATGTCCCGGCACATCCAGTACGCGCCGACGCGGGCCAACGGGTGTCAGCCGCCGCGACGTACCTGGGCCGCCCTCCGGGCTTCGGCGAGCTTGCGGGCCTCACCGGCCTTGCGGGACTTGCCGCCGGTGCCGCGGGCGGTGTCCTTGCTGGTGCCCAGCCCGCGGAAGGGGGCGTTGGTGTTCTTGGGCCGGGGCACGGCGGGTCCGCCGTCGAGCGGGGTGCCGGAGGGAGCCTTGGCCCCGGTGATCCGGCTCAGCTCCGCCTCGCCCGAGCGCACCTTGGTGACGGTCGGCTCGATGCCGGCCTCGGCCATCAGGCGGCTCGTCTCACGGCGCTGGCCCGACAGCACCAGGGTGACGACCCGTCCGGACTCACCCGCCCGGGCGGTTCGGCCCGCGCGGTGCAGATAGTCCTTGGCGTCGGTGGGCGGATCGACGTTCACCACGAGGTCCAGGTCGTCGACGTGCAGGCCACGGGCGGCGACGTTGGTGGCGACCAGGACGGTGACCTGCCCGTTCTTGAACTGGGCGAGAGTGCGGGTGCGCTGCGGCTGGGACTTGCCGCTGTGCAGGGCCGCGGCGTGCACTCCGCTGCCCCGCAGATGCCGGGTGAGCTGGTCGACACCGTGCTTCGTGTCCAGGAACAGCAGCACGCGGCCGTCGCGGGCGGCGATCTCCGTCGTGACGGCGTACCGGTCGGGGCCGTGGACGACCAGGACATGGTGATCCATCGTCGTGACGGCGCCCGCGGACGGGTCGACCGAGTGGACGACGGGATCGTGGAGGTAGCGGCTGACCAGCTGGTCGACATCGCGGTCCAGGGTGGCCGAGAACAGCATCCGCTGACCCTCGGGCCGCACCTGGTCGAGGACCTCCGTGACCTGCGGCAGGAAGCCCAGATCGCACATCTGGTCGGCCTCGTCGAGGACGGTGATCCGCACCCGCCCCAGGCGGCAGGCCTTGCGTTCGACGAGGTCGTGCAGGCGGCCGGGGGTGGCGACGACGACCTCGGCCCCGTCCCGCAGCGCGGCGATCTGCCGGCCGATCGACATGCCGCCGACGACCGCGGCCATGCGCAACCCGAGTGCCTCGGCATACGGCGCCAGTGCCTCGCTGACCTGTTGGGCGAGCTCCCGGGTGGGCACCAGGATCAGCGCGAGGGGCTGCTTCGCCTCCGCGCGCTGCCCGGCCGTCCGGACGAGCAGCGGCAGGCCGAACGCGAGCGTCTTGCCCGATCCGGTGCGCCCGCGCCCCAGGACGTCGCGTCCCGCGAGGGCGTCGGGCAGCGTGGCCGCCTGGATCGGGAAGGGCTCGCGCACCCCGTGCTCGCCGAGGGTGCGCAGCACCGGGGCCGGGAGCGCCAGGTCGGCGAAGGAGGCGGCCGGGGAGTCTGAGCCGCGACGGTCGGGGTGATCGGAGTGATCGGAGTGATCCGGGAGGTCGGGGTGGTCCATGAAGAGCCTTCCGCAGAGGGGACGTACCGAGGAAGGCCCGGCAGGAAGTCATGAGCGCGCAAACGTTAGACGGTAACACAAAGTGATGGGCGTCCAGGCGTGACGAAGGTGCAGCCCTGGTCGACAGCCCGGGCCGCACCGACGCGTTCCTAGAACGTGCGCTTGAGCAGATCGAGCAGCGCGGCCCAGTGCCGCTCGTCGCCCTCGCGGTGGTACGAGGCGGTGTCGGCCTGGGTGAAACCGTGCGGGGCGCCGTCGTAGACCTCGCACCGGTGGCGGACCCCGGCCTCGGTCAGCGCGGTGGCGAGACGCTCGATCTGCTCGGGAGGCAGCGACGGGTCGCCGTCGGCGTGACCGAAGTACAGCTCGGCGGTGATGCGCCCGGCCACCAGGTGCGGGCTGTCCGGAGCGTCGGTCGCCAGGCGCCCGCCGTGGAATCCGGCCGCCGCGGCCACCCGGTCCGGATAGGTGCCGGCGGTGAGCAGGGACAGCCGTGCGCCCATGCAGTAGCCGGTGAGGGCGACCGGGCCGTCGGTGGCCTCGGGACGGTCGGCCAGCCAGCGCAGGTACGCCCCGGCGTCCCGCATGGCGAGCTCGGGCGTCAGCGCCTGTATGACCGGCCCGATCTTCTCGAAGATCTCCGGCCGCGCGCCGGGATCGATGAACTCCGGCAGCTCGAAGACCGGTGCGCGCCCGTGACGGTAGAAGACGTTGGGGACGAGGACGGTGTAGCCGGCCTCGGCGAGCCGGTCGGCCATGGACCTCAGCTGGGGGCGCAGCCCGAAGGCGTCCTGGAAGAGCAGAACGGCCGGCCGGGGCACACCGTCACCCGGGTGGGCCAGATAGGCGTCGGCGACGCCGTCCTCGGTGGGGACGTCGACGGCGGTTCCCTGTACGGAGGTCATGGGGGTTACCTCTCTGCGCGTGCGACGGCGAGCAGGTCGCCGACCCGGTGGCGGAACCGGGCCGGCCACATCGTTGCACGCGCCATCCAACCGGCCGCCGTGGCCCCCTCGCGCTTGAGCGCCGCTTTACTCGAACCGGCTGGTATCACCCGCACCGTGTCGCACGATCTCCGCCTCGCCGCCCGAGAAGTCGATCACCGTCGTCGGTTCGGTGCCGCAGTCGCCGGAGTCGACGACGCCGTCCAGGACGTGGTCGAGTCGGTCCTTGATCTCCCAGCCCTGGGTCATCGGCTCCTCCTCGTCGGGCAGGAGCAGGGTGCTCGACAAGAGCGGCTCCCCGAGCTCGGCGAGCAGCGCCTGGGTGACGACATGGTCGGGGATGCGCACGCCGACCGTCTTCTTCTTCGGGTGCTGGAGCATGCGCGGCACCTCCTTCGTCGCCGGGAGGATGAAGGTGTAGCTGCCGGGCGTCGACGCCTTGATCGCGCGGAACACGTCCTTGTCGACCCGTACGAACTGGCCGAGCTGCGCGAAGTCCTGGCAGACGAGAGTGAAGTGGTGCCGGTCGTCCAGATGACGGATGGTCCGGATCCGGTCGATGCCGTCACGGCTGCCCAGCCGGCACCCGAGCGCGTAGCAGGAGTCGGTCGGATACGCGATCAGCGCGTCCGACCGGATGCTCTCGGCGATCTGGGAGATGGTGCGGGGCTGCGGGTTGTCGGGGTGCACGTCGAAGTACTTCGCCATCCGTCGAGCTTATGCCGTCGGTGCGCGGCGGCGACGCAGGCCGGGGTGGCGCCGAGCGGCGACGGGGAGGCTCGCGCCCCCTGCCACTCCTTTCGCGTGCGCCCGGGTTGAGTCTCCCGCAAGGGGAGACCGCAGGATGAGGTCATGGACGACGGCGGCACGCTCCACTCGATCGGTGACCTGGCCCGGCAGACCGGGCTGACAGTGAAGACGATCCGTTTCTGGTCCGACGAGGGCATCGTGCCCCCCGCCGACCGCACCCACGCCGGCTACCGCCGCTACGGCCCCGAGGCCGTCGCCCGGCTCGCCTTCGTACGGACGCTGCGCGAACTCGGCCTCGGTCTCGACGCCATCCGGCAGATCCTCGACCGTGAACTGGCCCTCGACGAGGTCGCCGCACAGCACGCCGCGGCGCTGGACGCCCAGATCGGCATCCTGCGGCTGAGACGGGCCGTGCTGACCGCCGTGGCGCGACGCGGACCCACACCCGAGGAGACCCACCGCATGCACGAACTGGCCCGACTGTCCGAGACCGAACGCCGACGCCTGATCGACGACTTCCTCGATGCCGTGTTCCCGAACCCCGGCAACGCGGCCGGCCGCCGCTCCATGACCCCGGAACTCCCCGACCGGCCCACGGAAGGACAGCTGGAGGCGTGGATCGAGCTGGCCGAACTCACCCATGACCCGGACTTCCGCGCCGGGCTGCGGCGCATCGCTGAGGCTCACCGCTCCGACGTCTTCACGCCGCCGAGCCCCGACGTCGTGGCTCTGGCCCGGGACCACGCGGAACCCGCCCTCGACGCAGGGATCGCGCCGGAGTCCCCCGAGGCCGACCCCGTCGTCACGGCGCTCTGCGCACACTGCGCCCGCACCCTGGACCGCCCCGACGACACCGCCCTGCGCCGCCATCTGCTGAGCCGCCTGGAATCCGCCCACGATCCGCGCAGGGACCGCTACTTGGAACTCCTCGCCCTCATCAACGCATGGCCCCCGCCGATCCCCCTCACCCCGGCCCTCGTCTGGTTCACGACGGCGCTCCGGGTGCGGACGGCGTAGTGCGCGGGGTGTGGGCGGAGGCACGGGGTTCGTTTCCCGGACCGGCTGTCTTCGACGTACACCTCCAGATCCGCACCCTCTCCAGCCACCCCGGGCGGGTGGGGGCCAGGCGGAACGGGGTGCCGGAGCCCCGACGTGGGCGGAGACCGTGGACGCCACGGCCGCGCTCCAGGACGCCAGCGGAACCCTCGTCGCCGGAACGCCCATGGCGCCGAACCCGTCCTCGAACGCCGACCGGCGAACTCGATCACCCCGCCTTGCTCCGGGACGATCCGGGCTATCCGGACGTACCTGCGCACGGGTGAGCCCTGTGTCGCGCTCAGCGGGCATCGACGCGATTCACAAGGGTGCGCAGGTCACGTAGGTTCGACGGACCGCGGGGGGAACGACCGGAACGGGGGACCGGTCGCGCCCCCCTGCGACGTTTCTCCGCGTGACCCGCCCCCGGTCGGCACGAGTCGTCGATCTCCTGGCTGATTTTCCGCCCGGGTGGGGACTGACCTGCGGACGGCGGGTACTCGTCCGGCTCCGGAACGGCTACCGCTGGAGGAGGCCGGAATGACCAGCAGCACGGAGACCGGCAGCGCGACAGGCACGCCGGACAAGGACTACAACCTGATCTGGTACGTGGAAGCGTGCCTGAGCAACGCGCTGCGCCTGGAGAGCTACATCCAGGACGCGGAGCGCGGCAAGGACACCGAGGTCGCCGACCTGTTCCGCAAGGCTCAGGCGGACAGCCGCAAGGGTGCCGAGATCGGCAAGAAGCTGCTGCGCGCCCGCCTGAACGGCGGTTGACCCGGTAGGTGCGGAAGGGCCGGACAGACGGGTGTCCGGCCCTTCCGTCATGCACGGACACCGCGTTGCCCCGGGGACTGTGAAGGGCACGTCGTGGGTTCCGCCGGGCGCGCCCCCGGCGGAACCCACACCGTCAGACGGCGAGCGCGGAGACCTCGCCCCGGGCCGGCCTCGGTTCGAGGACCCGCTCGGCCAGGTAGCCGAACAGCAGCCCGAACGCCGCCCACAGGACGGCCTGGACGCCGAGGGAGGCCAGGCGGAACTCCCACAGGGCGGTGGCCGGGAAGCCCTTCGGGGTGTTGTCCCCGGCGGGCAGGACGACCATCGCCACCGCCACCGCGGTGACGAAGGCCACGGCGGCCGCGGTGGAGGCGTTCCAGTTGCCCCAGGCCGGGGCCAGCCTGCGGCCCAGCAGGACCGCGCCGATCCCGAGGAGCACGCTGAGCGCGATCATCAGGACGAACAGGGCGGTCCGCTGGTCGATGGTGTCCGGGTCACCCACCGCGGGAGGATTCGCCGGGTACTTGAGGATCGGCACGAGGTAGACGGTGAGGAATCCGCCGAGCGCCGCCAGACCCGCCGTCGCCCGTGCGCCGAACCGGCCGATCCGGCCCAGCGCGAAGCAGAACGCCAGCGCCATGAGGCCGCCGATGGCGACCCCGAAGACGAGGACCCCGGTGGCCAGTCCGGCCGTCGACTGCAAGGAACGGCTGACGAGTTCCTCGCCGTGCTCGTGGGAGCCGGACTCCTCGAAGGCGATGGCCGCGTCCACCGGACCCTCGCCGACCAGGTAGGCGAAGACGAAGGCCAGGACCCCCGCGCCGAGCCCGGCGAGCATGCCGCGCGCCAACAGGGCGCGTACGACTGTGGAGTTCATGATGGTCCGCCCCGCCTCAGTGGCACGGGAAGCCGAGCAGGTGGCGTGCGTCGTGCACCCACTCGTGGACGCCCTCGCCGGAGACGAGTGCGGTGGCGCCCTGTTCGGCGCCGACGAAGTACAGCAGGACCAGCATCAGGACGCCGAAGAAGACGGCCCAGGGGACGAGCGCGCGCACCGGCAACGGTGTGAGGGCAGGGGTGGTGGGCGTGGGGGCGGCAGTGGACTGCGCCATGGCGAGACCTCCTCGGGAACAACGCGTCCCGCATCGTGTGGAGCACTAGACGACGGCGTGGGGTCTGACTCACCACCACCTCGTCGCCGAGGGGTGGCACACAGTGGCGCGACCGTGCCGGGCTTGCACCGGACTTCCGTGGCGCCGTCGTCCTTGTCGTCCCAGATGGTAGGGGCAATGCCGGCGTCGGCCAACATGGCGTACGCCACCTACGATGAACCACCCCCGGCGACTCGACGAAAGGGCCCGCATGACCGTCCGGCTCACCCTGCTGTGCGCGGCCGCCCGTACGGAACGCGACGTCCGCTTCGGCGACGCGCCCCTCGACGAGCGGGCACTGCACCGGGTGCGGGCCGTCGCCGGAACTCTCCCGCGGGCCGCCACCCGCTGCTCGGCGCCCTCCCGGCGCTGCACGGAGACGGCCCGGACCCTCGGCTGGGAGTCCGTCCCACCGCAACCGGCGTTGCGGGACCTCGACATGGGGTCCTGGTACGGCCGCACCCTCGACGAGGTCGCGGCAACCGACCCGTCGGGACTGGCCAGTTGGCTCGCCGACCCGGGGGCGGCGCCGCACGGCGGGGAGAGCGTGACGCGGATCTGCGACCGGGTCGCCGTATGGCTGGACGCTCTGCCGCCCGACGCGGGGCGCGTGCTGGCGGTGGTGGAACAGGCCGCGGCGCGCGCCGCGGTGGTGCACGCGCTCGGAGCGCCTCACCAGGCGTTCTGGAGAATCGACGTCCCGCCGCTGTCCACCGTGGAACTCACCGGCCGCAGTGGCCGCTGGAATCTGCGGATGGCCGAGCTGCCGCTCGGTCCTCGCCCACCACGATGAGCTCGTCCCTGAGGGCCGCGCGAACCGGACCGAGATGTTCGCGGGTCACTCTCCCCGCAGCATGAGTTCCCGCAGGGCCTTCGCCACGTCCGCCGGTGCCTCCTCCGCCATGAAGTGACCGCAGGAGACGGTCGTATGGCGCAGGTCGTCGGCCCAGGCCTGCCACAGCGCGGTGGCCTCGTAGCCGAGCGCGGCCCCCCAGTCCTGCTGGAGCACGGTCACCGGCATGCCCAGACGGTTCTCCGCGGCCCGGTCGGCCTCGTCGTGCTCGACGTCGACGCCGGCGGAGGCGCGGTAGTCGGCGACGATCGACGGCACCGCCTCGCGGCAGGCCCGCAGATACTCGGCACGGACCTGGGGCGGGATCGCGTCGGGCCGGTTCGCCCACACGTCGAGGAAGTGGCCGAAGAACGCGTCCGCGCTCGCGGAGATCATCCGCTCGGCGAGTCCGGGCGGCTGGGCCATGAGGTAGAGGTGGAAGGCCACCGCCGCCGATGTGCCGTGCAGGGCGTTCCACATGTCGAGCGTCGGCAGGATGTCCAGACAGGCCAGGTGGGAGACCGCGTCCGGGTGGTCGAGGCCCGCGCGGAAGGCCACCAGCGCGCCCCGGTCGTGCCCGGCCAGCGCGAACCGGGGGTGCCCGAGCCGGCGGGCGAGGGTGACGACATCGGCCGCCATGGTCCGCTTGGAGTACGTGTCGGGGCTGTCCTCCCGGGGCTTGTCGCTGTCGCCGTAACCGCGCAGGTCGGGGCAGATCACGGCGTGGTCGACCGCGAGGTCCGCCGCGACATGGCGCCACATCAGATGCGTCTGCGGGAAGCCGTGCAGCAGGACGACGGGCGTGCCGGTCCCTCCCACGGCCACCTGGAGAGACACGTCCTCGGCGACGGGAACGCGCTGGTACTCGAATCCGGCGATGGTGGGTTTCACGATGCGGCTCTCTCAGGTCGGCGGTTCAGGGGAGGCGACCGGGCCCGGAGTCGCCGCTGCCCTCAGGATCCGGGGAGCGAATGAGCAACGGATGAACGCGTGTACGTTGAGGTGTGTGCGCGTGGTCGAGTTCGGGGTCCTGGGGTCCGTGGCCGCCTGGGACGAGACCGGGGAGCCGATCGCCCTGAAGGGCCCGAGGCATCGCGCCGTACTCGCCCGGCTCCTCGTCGCCCGCCGCAGGGTCGTGCCCGTTCCCCGCCTGGTGGAGGACCTGTGGGCCGGGGACCCGCCGGCGGACGCGGTGGGCACCGTCCGGACCTTCGTCGCCGGGCTGCGACGCGCGCTGGAACCCGAGCGCCCCCGTCGGACGCCTTCCCGCCTCCTCGTCACCGAGGGCCCCGGCTACGCCCTGCGCCCCGAACCGGCCCAGGTCGACGCCTGGCGGTTCGAGCACACCGTCGCGGCCGCGGCGGACCTGCCTCCCGCGCAGGCGGTGCCCCGGCTCACCGAGGCTCTGGAGCTGTGGCGCGGCCCCGCCTACGCCGACCTCGCCGAGGCACCCTGGGCGCGTGCGGAACGCTCCCGGCTCACCGGGCTCCGCCTGGCCGCCGTGGAACGCCGTGCCGAGGCCCAGCTCGCCCTCGGCGCCGCCGCCGACGCGGCCGCGGACCTCGACGCCCACGTGGCCGAGCACCCCTGGCGGGAGGACGGCTGGCAGCTGCTCGCCCTCGCCCTGTACCGCTCCGGACGCCAGGCCGACGCCCTGTCCGTCCTGCGGCGCGCCCGACAGCTGCTGCGCGAGCACCTCGGCGTGGAGCCGGGCCCGCGGCTGCACCGCACCGAACAGGACATCCTGCGGCACGCCGAGCACCTGGACCCGGGCCCCTCGGACACGGCCGCACAGGTGTGGGCCGAGGCCACCGCGGCGTACGAGAGCATGGTCCCGCTGCGGGCACGCACCCGTCTGGAGTCGACCGCGGTGCTCATGCGCGACCTCGCCGTCACCGGGGGCGGCGGACTGGAGGCGGCACGACGGCACCGCGCGGCGGCCGTGGCGGCGGCCGAGCAGCTGGGTGATCCGGAGCTGACGGCCCGCGTCATCGGCGTCTACGACGTCCCCGCCGTCTGGACCCGCTGTGACGATCCGGCCCAGGCCGACCGGCTGGTCGCCACCGCGGAACGCACCCTGCGCCTCCTGCCGCCGGGCGCGCACGAGGCGGCCAGGGCACGGCTCCTGGCCACCGTGGCGGTGGAGTCCCGCGGCACCCTTCCCGACGGGAAGCGCGCCCTCCAGGCGGCCTACCAGGCAGTGGAGAGCGCACGACGACTCGAAGACGCCGACCTGCTCGTGTTCGCCCTCAACGGCCTGTTCATGCAGAGCTTCGAACGGACCGGACTCGCCGCCCGCCGGGACGGGATCGGCGCGGAGATCACCGAAGTGGCCGCACGGCACGGCCTGTTCACCTACGAGGTCCTCGGCCGGCTGATCCGGCTGCAAGCCCACTGCGCCACCGCCGACTTCACGGCCGCCGAGCGGCACGCGGCCGCCGCCGACGCGCTCGCCGCCCGCCACGAACTGCCTCTCGTCGCCGTCTTCACCGCGTGGTACCGAGCCCTGCGCACCGCGGCGACGGAGCCCCCGCACGTCGGCGAGGCCGCGTACCGGGAGGCCGCCAAGTCCCTTGACGGCGCTGGCATGCCCGGCCTGGAACAGGGGCTGCTGCCCCTTGCCCTGCTGTGCCTCAGCCTGCACCACGGGCTTCCCGTCACCGCCGACCCGCACACCGACTGGGGTTCCTACGAACCGTGGGTGCGCCCCCTGTTGCTGCTCGCCGAAGGACGCGACCGGGACGCCGTACGCCTGTTGGCCGACGTCTCTTCCCCGCCCGGTGACCTGCTGTGCGAGGCGCTGTGGTGCCTGCTCGCCCGCGCGGCGATCCAGGTGGGCGACCGTGCGCTGATGCGGCGCGCCCGGAGCGCGCTCGAACCCGCCCGGGGCGAACTCGCGGGCGCCGCGAGCGGACTGCTCACCGCGGGTCCGGTCGCGGACCATCTGGACGCACTGGCCGCCGCGTTCACCGTGGCGCCCACGTGACAGACGATGATCGTCGCGCTGGGACGGCCGGTACCTGGACGACACGCCTGTCCCAGGGCCGCACCGTCACCACCAGGACCCCCGCAGTGCCCGCGCCGATCACCCCGGCCCGCTGGGAGCTGGACGTCGAGGACTGGTACCCGGGCCTGGCCGACCGGCTCCACCCCGTCGTGGACCTCGGCTCCTGCCTACGACGCGGTGCGAACACCGTCGAGATCGAGGTGGCGACCCCGCTGATCAACCGGCTCCGGGTCGTGCAGCCCACCGTGTTCGGCGGGGTCGCCCGCCAGGACCACGGTCTGGTGGGGCCGGTGCGGCTGGTGCCGTATGCGCAGGTGGCCGTGCGCTGACCTGCGAAGGGCGCGCCCGTCCGTGCCGGGCGCGCCCTTGGTCACTCAGAAAGCCGGCAGTACAGGAACAGATGCGGTTCGGTGGCGCCTTCGGGATGGTCCGGGGTGAACTCCACGGCCTGCTCGTGCTCCACGGCCAGACCCGCGTCGCGCACTACGGCCACCACATCCTCCGCGGCGAAACTCGTGGCCCGGACCGGCTGGCCCATGAACTCGACCGCCAGGTTCTCCACGTCCACGGGCACGGTGGCGAGCACCAGGCTGCCGCCCGGCCGCAGAGCCCGCGTCAGCCGCCCCAGCACCTCCGACTGCTCCGCTCGGGTCATCTGGAGCAGCGAGAAGTACACGCACACCGCGTCGAACGAGGCATTCTCCAACGGCAGTTCACGGATGTCCGCGTGGCGGAACTCGGCCTGCGGCACCTGCCGGGTGGCCAGGTCGACCATGACCGGGGAGACATCCACTCCCAGTACCTCGTGGCCCGCGGCCACCAGCGTCGACGCCGTGGGACGGCCGGTTCCGCTGCCGACGTCCAGGACCCGGCTCCCGGGGCCGAGCCTCCCGAGCAACCACTCCAGGGACGCCAGGTGAGCCTCCGAACGCGCGAAGGCCTTCTCGTACGTCAGCCCCAGCGCGTCGAAGACCGCTGCTGCCCGCTGCCCTTTGTCTGCCACGACCTGCTCCCCCCTCGCGGTGTCCGGGCATCGTAGCCCGGCAGTACCCGTCCCCGGCCCGGCTTGCGGGCGAAAGCCGAGGCAGGGCAGGGTTCGACCGTGGCCACCTTGCTGATCGTGCATCACACGCCCTCGCCCAACTGCCAGGCGATGTTCGAAGCCGTCGTCTCCGGGGCCACGGCGCCGGAGATCGAGGACGTCCGTGTCGTACGGCGCGCGGCCCTGTCCGCCACCGCCTCGGACGTGCTGGAGGCGGACGGCTACCTGCTCGGCACCCCCGCCAACCTCGGTTACATGTCCGGCGCCCTCAAGCACTTCTTCGACCAGATCTACTACCCGTGTCTCGACGAGACGCGCGGCCGTCCCTTCGGCTGCTACGTCCACGGCGGCAACGACGTCACCGGCGCCCTGCGCGGCATCGAGTCGATCACGACAGGTCTCGGCTGGCGTCGTACGGCCGAACCGGTGACCGTCACCGGTGAACCGGCCAAGGCCGACATCGAGGCGTGCTGGGAGCTGGGGGCGACCGTCGCGGCCGGGCTGATGTCCTAGAGGGCGGTCTCCGTGGTGCCGCCCGGAGTGATGAGGCCGCTCTCGTAGGCGAGGACGACCGCCTGGACACGGTCGCGCAGCTCCAGCTTCGACAGGATCCGGCCGATGTGCGTCTTCACCGTCGTGGGACTGAGGAACAGCCGCTCCGCGAGCTCGGCGTTGCTGAGCCCGGTCGCCAGCAGCCGCAGCACCTCCAGCTCGCGTGGGGTCAGCCCGGACAGGTCGCGGTGCACATCGGCCGAGGGCACCGCTTCCTCCCGCTGGGCGAAGCGCTCGATCAGGCGGCGGGTGATCGTGGGCGCCAACAGGGCGTCCCCGGACCGCACCAGCCGTACGGCGGCCACCAGGTGCTCGGGGGTGACGTCCTTGAGGAGGAAACCGCTGGCCCCTGCGGTGAGCGCGGCGTACACGTAGTGGTCGAGGTCGTACGTGGTCAGGATGATCACGCGGATCTCGCCCGCGGTGTCGTCGGCGAGGATCCGCCGGGTGGCCTCGATGCCGTCCATGCCCGGCATCCGGATGTCCATGAGGACGACGTCGGGGCGGGTCCGCCGGACCGCGGCGACCGCCTCCGCCCCGTCCGCCGCCTCCGCGGTCACCTCGATGCCGTCCGCGGTCAGGATCATCCCGAACCCGGTCCGTACGAGAGCCTGGTCGTCGGCGATGACGACCCGAAGTCTGTCGCCGTTCAGGTTGTTCACGCCGTCCGCCACGGCACCTCCGCCCTGATGCGGAACCCGCCGGCCAGGGTCGGGCCGGCAGTCAGCTCGCCGCCGTAGACCGCGAGGCGTTCGCGCAGGCCGATCAGCCCGCGGCCGTTCCCGTCCGCCGGCACCCCGTCGCGGACCGCGCCGGTGTCCATGACCTCGATCTCCAGCCGGTCGCCTGACCAGCCGACGGTGACGACGGCCTCGGCGCCGGGCGCGTGCTTGATGGTGTTCGTCAGTGCCTCCTGGACCACCCGGTACGCCGTGAGGTCCACACCGGGCGGCAGCGGCTCCGCGGGCAGGGAGACCGCGACGCCGACCGGGGTCCCGGCGGCCCGCACCCGGTCGATCAGGGCGGCCAACTGCCCGAGGCCCGGCTGCGGTTCGAGGCCGTCGGCGGGGGAGTCCGGACGGCCGGTGTCCGACGCGGCCAACAGGCCCATCACGTGCCGGAGTTCGGCCATCGCGGCCCGGCCGCCGGCCTCGACCGCGAGCAGGGCCTCCTTGGACCGCTCGGGAGCCGCGTCCATGACCTTGCGCGCGGCGCCCGCCTGGATGACCATCACGCTCACATTGTGGGTCACGACGTCGTGCAACTCCGCGGCGATGCGCGCCCGTTCCTCCGCCACGGCCCTGCGCGTCGTCTCCTCGTGCGTGCGCTCCAGCGCAGCGAACCGGTCCCGGCTCGCCGCGAGGCGCCGCCGCCCGTACCGGACCACGCTGGCCAGCACCCCCGCCACCAGCAGCACCACCCCGGGACTCGACCACCCGGGCAGCACCGGCTGGGTCGACCGGAAGGCCACACCGGCAAGGACGGCGGCGACGGCGAGCCCGGCCATCGCGCCCACCCGGTGCCGGCTGTGCATCACCGCGCTGTACGTGCCGATGACGCAGGTCAGAACGTTGATCCAGGAGGCGTCGTCGCCGATGGCCAGCCCCGCGCAGAGCACCACCGCGAACACGGTCAGCGGAAACCGCCGACGCGCCGCCAGCGGCAGTGCCGACAGCACGACCAGAACCCAGGGCGGTGCGGAGACCGGTTCCTCGATCCGCGCGCCCGGGAGCACGGGAGGCCGGGGCGGCACCGGCACGCCGTACTCGAACCTCGACACCCGCACCGGCCCGTCGCCGGGGTAACGCGACGCGACCACCAGCGCGACCACCGTCAGCAGCACGGCCAGCAGCACGTCGAACCACACCGACCGCCGTGACAGCGCGGCGCCCTTCGCCTCCGGCCGCAGCGCGACACGCACCTGCCGACGCCATCCCCGCAGGTACTCCGTCTCCATGCGCTCATTGTCGCGGCCGCCGGGCCCGGGGCGCGTCCGTCTGCACGACCAAGGCGCCCTCCGGTGGGCGTACTTCGCAGGGATGACCCCGTCTGCGAGTCCTCCGCACGGAGGGCCGTATCTCGGTGCTCCGGCCGACGCGCCCGCGACCCGTCCTTCCCTACCTTCACCAGGCCGGCAAGGACACGACCCGACGACCGACAGGACGGGCACCTCCCATGACAGCAGTGATCGAACTGAAGGGCGTGGCCAAGCGCTACGACCACGCCGGCGCACCCGCGCTCGGACCGCTCGACCTCTCCGTCGCCCAGGGCGAGGCCCTCGCCGTGACCGGTCCCTCCGGCAGCGGCAAGTCCACGCTGCTGAACCTCGTCGCGGGGCTCGACAAGCCGACCGAGGGCACCGTGACCGTCGCCGGGGAGCAGGTCGACCGGCTCGGCGAGCACGCCCTGGCCCGGTTCCGCCGTGAACGCATCGGCATGGTCTTCCAGTTCTTCAACCTCCTCGACGACCTCACCGTCCTGGACAACATCCAGCTTCCCGCCCAGCTCACCGGAACCTCACGGCGCAAGACGCAGGGGCGGGCGCAGGAGCTCATGGCGGTCCTGGGCATCGAGAAGCACGCCCGCGCCTACCCCGGCCGGCTCTCCGGCGGCGAACGCCAACGCGTCGCCGTCGCCCGGGCGTTGGTGAACCGGCCCGCGCTGCTGCTCGCCGACGAACCGACCGGGGCCCTCGACAGCGCCTCGGGCCAGGACGTCCGGGACCTCCTGGTCGACCTGCACCGCGGCGGACAGACCATCGTGCTCGTCACCCACGACCCGGCCCTCGCCGAGGTCTGCGCGAGCCGCACCGTCCACCTCGTCGACGGCCATGTCGCCCTCGACTCCCGCACCGAGGCCGCGCGATGACCGGCCCGCTCGTCCGCGTCGTACGCTCCGGGGTGGGCCGGCGCCGGGTGCAGACGGTCGTCATCGCCATCGCCACGATGATGGCCGTGGCGGCGGCCGTGGTCGCCGGTTCCCTCATGGTCGTCTCGAACGCGCCCTTCGACCACGCCTTCGCCCAGCAGAACGGCCCCCACGTCACCGCCGAGTTCGACCCGGCCAAGGTCGGTGCCGAACGGCTCGGCGACACGGGCACGGTGGACGGTGTCACGGCGAGCGCGGGACCGTATCCCACCACGATCCTCCGGGCGACCGACTCGTCCGGCCGCCGGCCTCCGGCCATGACCCTGGTCGGACGCACCGGTCCGCACGCAGACGTGGACGACCTGGACCTCACGTCCGGCCGGTGGGCGAGGAAACCGGGCGAGATCGTGCTGAGCTCCTCCTACGAGGGGCCCGCCTTCACGGTGGGCGACACCCTGACGGCCTCCGGCACCACGCTCACGGTCGTCGGCTTCGCCACGTCGGCCGGCAGAACCGCCGACGTGTGGGCAACTCCCGCACAGGTCAGGGCACTCGCCTCCAAGGACACCCCGGTCACCAGCCAGATGCTCTACCGCTTCGACTCGGCGGGCTCGAAGGGCGCCATCGCCGCGGACCGCAAGAAGCTCCTCGCCGCCGTCCCGTCCGGGGCGCTCCTCGGCACCCGGTCCTACCTCGACACCAAACGCGCCGCCGACCAGGGAGCGGCCCCGACCATCCCCTTCCTCGTCGCCTTCGGGGTCCTCGGCATCGTCATGTCGGTGATCATCGTCGGCAGCGTCATCAGCGGCGCGGTCGGCACCAGCCTGCGCAGGATCGGCATCCTCAAGGCCCTCGGCTTCACCCCGCGCGAGGTCGTCCTCGCCTACGTGGCCCAGGCGCTCGTCCCGGCGGGCGTGGGCATCGCGCTCGGAGTCGTCCTCGGCAACCTACTGGCCGTACCCCTCCTCGACGACACCGAGCAGGCGTACGGCACCGCCACCCTGTCCATCGCCTGGTGGGTGGACGTCGTGGTCCCCGCCGGCGCGCTGCTGGTCGTCGGCATCGCGGCTTTCGTCCCCGCGCTGCGGGCCGGGCGGCTGCGCACGGTCGAGGCCATCGCCGTCGGCAGAGCCCCCCGCACCGGACGCGGCTGGGGGCACCCCCTCTGGGGGAGGGCGCACCGCGCGGCAGGGCGGCTTCCACTGCCCCGGGCGGTGACCTACGGCCTGGCCAGCCCCTTCGCCCATCCGGTCCGTACCCTCGCCATGCTGCTCGCGGTGGCCTTCGGCACGATCGCGGCGACCTTCGCCGTCGGACTCACCTCCTCACTGAACGAGGTCAACGCGATCCAGGACCCCGAGAACCGTTCCGCGGTCACCGTCTTCACCGGCGGTCCGGGCATCGCGGGCGGCGAGCACGTCCCGGCGCCGGGCACCCCGGAGCCCGAACCGGCCGACCCGGCGAAGGTGAGCGCCGCCATCAAGGCACAGCCGGGTACCGCCTCGTCCTACGGGATGGGCCGGCAGGACGCCACCGTGGCAGGGGTCTCCGGAACCGTCCGGGCGACCCTCTACCAGGGAGACTCCACGCGGGGCGGTTACGCCATGATCTCCGGGCACTGGCTCACCGGCGCGGGCCAGGTCGTCGTGCCCGGCCAGTTCCTGGAGTCCACCGGCACCGAGATCGGCGACACCGTCCGCGTGACCGTCGGAAAGCAGACGGCCACCCTGCGGATCGTCGGGGAGGCCTTCGGCACCTCGGACGACGAACTGGAGATCCAGGCGAACATCGCGGACTTCCCGGGGATCAGGCCCCAGGTGTTCCTCGTCGACGTGAACCCGGGTGTCTCCGCCGTGACGTACGCCGAGAAGCTCGCCGCGGCGATCGAGCCCCTCGGCGCCGACGCCCGGGCCAACTCCCCTTCCGAGCACGGAAACTTCGTGTACATCCTGAACACCATGGCCGCGCTCCTCACCCTGATGCTCGTCTCCGTGGCAGGCCTCGGCGTCCTCAACTCCGTCGTCCTGGACACCCGCGAACGCGTCCATGACCTGGGCGTGTGCAAGGCGCTCGGCATGTCACCCCGGCAGACCGTGAGCCTCGTCCTCGCCTCGGTGGCCGGTATCGGCGTGTTCGGCGGTCTCGTCGGTGTGCCCGCCGGATACGCGCTGCACGGCTTCGTCCTCCCGGTGATGGGACACGCGGCGGGCACCGACCTGCCCAGGTCCGTCCTCGACGTGTACGACCCCCCGCAACTGATGCTGCTGGGCCTGGCCGGTCTCGTCATCGCCCTGCTGGGCGCGATGCTCCCGGCGGGCTGGGCGGCCAGGGCCCGGACCGTGACGGCGCTGCGCACGGAGTAGCCGTCACCCCTCCGGGCGCAGGCCGTCCACCAGGTCGCGGGGCAGGCCGTGGGTGTCGTGGAGGTAGTCGTAGTCCTCCCCGCTCAGCGGTCCCCGGTACCGCGGCCCGGACAGCAGCCGGCGACCGCGCTCCAACAGCCTGTCGAACCGGCGTTCCTCCTCCACCAGCACGTCCCGGACGAGATCCGTCCCGCAGGACTGCCGGAAGTGCTCCAGCGTGTACTGGACAAGCTCGACCGGTAGGTCGCAGAGGGTGCGGGACGGGTCGTCGCGCCGCAGGGTGGTCAGCAGCCGGCGGACGATGCGGCGCAGGACGTAACCGCGGCCGGTGTTGGACGGCCGTACCCCGTCGCCGATCACGACGACAGCGGAGCGCAGATGGTCGCAGACCAGACGCAGCGACGGTTCGTCGAGCTCCCACAGGGGCCGCAGCAGGCGCCTCCAGGGCTCGAACAGATCGGTGTCGTGGACCGAGTCGCGGCCCTGGAGGACGGTGACCAGGCGCTCCAGCCCCATGCCGGTGTCGATGCCGGGGCGTCGCAGGGGCTGGAGCGAGCCGTCCTCGTGGCGCCGGTAGCGCATGACCACGTGGTTCCAGATCTCCACCCAGCGCGGGTCGGTGGTGGGGGTCCCCCGGGGCGGGGTGCCGCCGGTCCACACGAAGATCTCCGAGTCGGGGCCGCACGGGCCGACCGGGCCGTTGGACCACCAGTTGTCCTCCCGGGTGAGCTCCACGGGGACCTCCAGCTCCTCCCAGGTGCGCAGGGACTCCAGGTCGGGGCCCACCTGCCCGTCACCGCCGAAGACCGTGACGTGGAGCTGTTCGTGCGGGACACCGAAACCGTCCCGGAGCAGCTCGTACCCCCAGCGAAGGCTCTGCGGGTGGCCGTAGTCGCCGAGCGACCACGACCCGAGCATCTCGAACACCGTCAGGTGTGTGGAGTCACCGACCTCATCGAGATCGGTCGTCCGCAGACAGCGCTGCACATTGACGAGACGGCGGCCCCGCGGATGCGGGCGGCCCTCCAGAAAGGGGGTGAGCGGATGCATGCCCGAGGTGGTGAACAGCACCGGGTCGCCCGGCGGCGGCAGCAGCGTGCTGCCCGTGATCAGGTGATGTCCGCGCTCGCGGTAGAAGTCGGTGAAGACGCGTACGGTCCGGTCCGTGTCCATGGTGGTGGTCCTTCGGTCTCATGGGACCGGAAACGACCACGGGAACAGCGCGACCAGAGGCCCCGCACCGGCGGTCCGTTTCCGGCCGCCGGGGGAGAGGGGGAGGTCAGGCGTCGGCAGCCGGCGAGCTGGTCGCTCGCGCGGCTGCGGTGTGGGTACGGCTGCTGACCTCCATGCGATCAACGGTACGCACGGGGTCCTGGGCCCGTCACTCCGTTTTCCCGGAAGGGGCGGCGCCTCAGCACTCGCACCGCTGTTCCGGGCGTACGAGCGCCCGGCCCCCGTGTGCCGCGTGCGCCTCGGCCAGCGCCCTGCGCAACGCCCGCCGGATCTCCGCGGGCAGAGCGCCGACATGGGGCCAGCGCACGACGTGCTGGGCGACGTCCCGCAGTTTGGTGTTGGTGTGCTGGGACACGGTCTTGAGGACCTCCCACCCCTGCTCGGGGCGGAGACCGCTGAGGGCCAGGACTACGCCGATCGCCTGATCGACGACGGCGTGCGAGACAAGGGCCTGCCGGAGCTGAGCGGTTTCCGCCTGAAGTTCCTCGATCTTCTCAACCAGCTCTTCGTGTTGCGTCATGCACCGCCCCGTCGCCCTCTCCCCCTCTTGCCCGGCGACTCCTGCGGACGCCGTCCTTCCAGCCTGCACGCCTAGTACCGTCCCTGACGAGCCGGTGGACGCACGCCCTGTGACCTGGCAGGACAGAAAACGAAACACGACCCGCAGCATCGCGACATTCGCGGGTATGTGCGAATGATGAGCAGAGAACGGGAGGCTTCGGCGCGATGGAGACGCTGACGTTCGACAGCGACGATCTGGACCGGACGGAGGAGTTCCTCAGTCGCGCCTACGCGAAGATGCGCATCGGCAACGGCACCCCGGACAGCAGCCGGGCGCGGATCCACCGCAGCGCCATCGACTCGGTCAGCGTCGACGAGCTCGCCCTGGACTTCGACATGAGCTACGCCGTCACCCCGCTGGGGCGGATCTGCCTGTGCGTGGTCCACGAGGGCACCATCGAGGACCACGTCTACCAAGGCGTCTCGGACTCCTTCGGCCCCGGCGACGTGGTGTCCTTCGCCCCGCCCGAGCTGTCCTACGCGGGCCGTGTCCACGCGGCCCGCTACAACATCACCATGCTGGACCCCGACCTGCTCACCCAGGTCGCGGCGACCGCGGACACCCGGCGCCCCGAACCGGTCCGGCTCACCGGGCACCGGCCGCTGAGCCCCGCCGCGGGGGACCGGCTGCGGACCACGATCCGCTATATGCAGGACCACGTCCTCGCGGACGCCGCCGTCGCCGACCAGCCCCTGGTGGCCTCCACGGCCGCCCAGCACCTGGCCGCGACCGTCCTGGCCACCTTCCCCAACACCGCGTCCACCGACCCCACCGGTCCCGACCGCCAGGACGCCCACCCCGCCGCCCTGCGCCGCGCCCTCGCCCACATCGACGACCACGCCGACCGGCCCCTCACCGTCGCCCAGATCGCGGAGGCGGCCCACATCAGCGTCCGCGCGCTCCAGTACGCCTTCCGCCGTCACCTGGACAGCACCCCGCTCGCGTACCTGCGCCAGGTCCGCCTGTCCCACGCCCACGACGAGCTGGCGGCCGCCGACCCCGAGGACGGCAGCACGGTCACCGACATCGCCGCCCGCTGGGGCTTCTACCACCCGGGCCGCTTCGCCACCCTGTACCGGCACGCCTACGACCGCTCACCGCGCCGTACTCTGCGCGACGGCTGACGTCCGCTCTGCGGCTGGTGACAAAGCGCCCGCCGGGCCCTGCGTTCTTGTGAGCAACCCCCGAGGGCGTGGCCCGCGCCGACCTACGGTCCCAGCATGAACACGAGTCGCAGCACAGGAAGCAGAGGGCGTGCCGCCGCGCTGGCGGTGCTGCTCACCACCGGGGCGCTCACCGTGTCGTCCCCCGACGCCCAGGGAGACAGCGCGAGAACCGAGACGGCCGTGGCCACGAGCGCCGGCGTCACCGAGAGCGTGGTGCGGGTGAAAGCCCCCCTGCCGGCGTCCTTCGGTGCCCGGCCCGCGGCGTGCGACTGGCTGTCGTACCTGCGCTACCGGTCCTCGTCGGGTCCCGTCGCCTCGGCCGACGCCGACCGGGTCCTGGTCGCCCAGCCGGGCATCCTGGAGGGCGCCGGAGCCTTCGACAGCGTCGCCCGCAACACCGTGACGCGCGCCGCCGAGCAGGGCCGGCACATCGAGTTCTGGGCCCTGGACCGGCGCTCCAACTGCCTGGAGGACCGCACCGGAATCGCCTCCGGCGACCAGCACACCGCCGTCGACTACTACTACCGCGGCAAGAAGGTCGAAGGGCGCACCTTCGCCGGGTTCGTCGGCAACGACAAGCTCGGCTGGATGGCGAAGCTCGGCATCGAGCAGACCGTACGCGACGAGTACGACCTGCTCGCCGCCGAGCTGCCCGACCAGGGCGTCCGCAAGAACAAGGTGCTGTGCGGAGGCCACTCGCTCGGCGGTGTCATCACCGGCTACTTCGCCGCCGCCGACTTCGACGGCGACCCCGCCACCACCGCCGACGCCGGACACAGCCAGTGCGCCGGCTACTTCGCCCTCGACACCACCGTCTCCACCTCGCTCGGCGACCTGAGCGGCAGCATCCCCGACGACACCAACCTGCCCGACGTGGGCCTCGGTTACGGCGTCGTCCAGGCCGGACTCGACAGCGGAGTGCTCCCGCGCTCGCTGTCCGCGCCCGTCCTGCTCAACCCCGAGACCATGACCCTGCTCGCCATCGCGGGCGTGGGCGCCCTCCAGGATCCGGGCGGCGAGGCGGACCTGCCGAGTTATCTGCCCGCCAACACCAACATCGAGGCCACCAACCGCTTCCTGTTCTCCAAGGACACCGCCACCTTCCTCACCGGCTCACCCGCGGTGAAGGACTTCCGGCTCACCAACCAGGCGGTGCTCGGCTCGCTGATGGACGACCAGTCCGTGCCGCTCGCCTTCCTCCAGAGCAGCGTGGGCTTCTTCGACGGCGGGCCGATCACCGACAAGAACTTCCCCGCGGCCAACGGGAGTTCGTCGCAGCCCGGCCTCTTCGGCACCGAGTACAAGGCCATCCCGGCCGTGCCCCACGGTCCGCTCTACACCTGGCGCGACTACGACCGTGTCGGCGACCCGGACGACCCCGGGTACCGGTCCTCGGACGGGACGCCGTTCACCGCCGCGGGCAAGGAGGTCACCGACATCCAGGAGCTGGCGCGCAGCATGGCCGCACAGCCGCTGGACTTCACCGAGCAGTACTTCCCGACCAAACTCGTCACCGACCTCGAACTGTCCACCTCCCCGCAGGTGAAGCGGCTCGTCGTGCACCCGGACGGGCTCACCGCCCACCCGACGCTCACGGTCCTCGCGGGCGACGGACTGCTCGCCGGCCGGGCCCCCGCCGATCTGCACCCCGTGATCGCGGACGGCTACCAGCACCTCGACGTGCTGACGGCGGCACCGGTGCAGAACAACGGCCTGCCCGAGCCGGTGTCCACCGCCCTCACGGAGTTCGCCCGCACACCTCGATAGCCCGACCGCAGGGGGAAGGGCCCGGGAGACGAACTCCTCCCGGGCCCTTCCCCGCGCCGTCGCTCAGACCTTGCCCGCGGCGAAGGTGGCCGCCGCGTCGGCGTTCGCCGTGTAACCGAGGTGCGCAAGCGTGTCGTTGCCGCCCGCCTCGCACACCGGGTCACCCTTGGCGCAGAAGTCGATGGTGCGGCTCTGGTACGTGCCGGTGACGCTCTTGCCGATCGCCCGGATCGGGTTCCCGAACAGCAGGACCGCGGCCACCCGTGACTCCAGCGCCGCCGGAATGGTCGCCACGATGGGGCTGCCGACCACCGCACCGGCACTGCTGATGCCGATGGAGTTGTCGACCACGTTCGCGCCCTGCGAATAGCCGACCAGAATGAAACGCTGATTCGGACAGGCAGCGGCCTGGCTGTTCACGTGGTTCACCAGATCGGCGTTGCCCTGCGCGGCCGAAGTGAGGGAGAGGTCCGCGGGGTAGTTCACCTTGTAGCTGGTCAGACTCCGGCCCGTGATTTTCCTCTGCAGGGCGGAGTACACCGGGTCGCCGACGATCAGACCGAGCGTGCCCGGCTCGAACGTGCCGCGAGCGGCGACGACGTCGATGTCCGAGCAGGCCGCGGCGGACGCCTGGGGTGCCGTGACGGTGGCCACTCCCGCCCCGCCGATCAGCGAGAGCGCGGCGAGGTACAAGCGAATACGCATGGGGGGATCCTTTGCGGGTGGGGCGTGTGAAACGCCTGTGGAAAGGATGTCCCGAAGGTATTCGCTTGACCAAGCACGGTGTTATGGACGGGAATTCAGGAATTCCTCGTTCTTTTGTGCGGTGGTGAGTGCCAGAATGAGATCCAGACGGGAGCCGGGATCGTGCAGGGCCGCGCCGAAGACTTTCTCCAACTGACGCAGCCGATAACGCACCGTCTGCGGATGGACATGGAGACGGGCGGCGACGTCGGGCACGTTGCTACCGCTGAGCAGCCACGCCAGCAGCGTCTCGGCGAGCCGCTCGCGCTGCCCCTCCGACACCGTGTCGAGGGGCGCGAGGGCCCGCGCCCGCAGCTGGTCGAGCATCGGCTCGTCGCTGTGCAGCAGCAGGGTCGACAGGTGGTCCGCGCAGCGCACCACCCCCTGCCGGGGGAGGATCCCGCGGCCCATCAACCCCAGTGCCCGGGTGGCCCAGCGCAGCGACCGGGCGGCCTCCTCGAGCGGCACCGTCGGCCCGATCGCGGCCGGCCGCCCGCGCAGGGCGAGGCTGAACGCCCGCCCCCCGAAACGCCCTGAGCCGTCCGGGTCGGGTATCAGCATCCGCGGCGGCCGGGACTCCATGTCCACCAGTGCCCCCGCGGCGGCCAGCGGCCGGTCCTCCTCCCGCTGGTCCGGGGTGGCCGCGAGTGCGACCACCGCGACCTGCTTAGGCACCGACCACCGCGCGCCGTGCGCCAGGTCCTGCACGGCGGCCGGCGCGACCGGCACGTCCCCGAGCAGCAGGTCCAGCAGGCGTCTGCGCCGCCGTTCCAGCTCGTCCGTGTCCTTCGAGCGGGCCTCCGCATACCCGGCCGCCGCCGCCTCGGCGACCTCGTGAACGGTACGGAACGCGATTTCGCCCAGAGCCGACACCACCGCCGAGTCGAGGCCGAGCTCCTCCGCCGTACGGCCCATCCGCCGCCAGGCGTGCAGCCCGCCCACACGCAGCGCGGACTGCAACGCGTCGAGGCTGCGCCCCTCCAGGGCCTCGCCGCGTCCGAGTTCGTAGTACGTCGCCGCGATCTCGTCCCCACGCCTGCGCGGGTCGGCGATGTGGTCGACGAACAGGGTCAGCGCCTGCACCACCCCGGCTCTGAGGTGTTCGCGGTAGGTTCCGTCGGCCGGGCGCGCGTACTCGGGCACCTGACGGCGGACCTCCTCCTCCACCTCGTCTGCGACGTCCGGCAGGTCGCCACGCAGGAGTTCGGCCAGGTCCGGCGGCACGGAGGCGGCCCCGAGGTCCTCCGGAAGACCGCGTGGTGTGGGGGTGGCCAAGGGGGACCCTCCTTTCACCCGGAAGCGGCTCACCCGCGGGCCGTTGCCCGTGGGACGAGGGGTAAGTCCTGTGTTGGACGGACGTCCCCTGCGTTGCGTTCCGTGCCCCGACGGTACCGACATCACTGCGGCACCCCCAGCCCCCGCGCAAGCATTGGCCACGACGCGGTGAACTCCTGCTTCCAGTAGGCCCAGCTGTGCCCTCCTCCTGCGTAGAAGTGCGTGGTGACCGGGATGCGCAGCAGCGCGAGCGTGTCGGTGAAGCTGTGAGCGGAGGGCCACAGGGCGCTCTCCAGTGCCTCGGGGAGCCAGTCGCCCGTGCCGCCCACCAGCCCGCTGCCGCTGGAGACGTACAGGGCGGTGCCGCGCAGCCCCGCCGCGCGGTCCCGCGGGTTGAAGTCGCGCCAGGTGAGCAGGTTCAGGAAGGGATTGCCCCACAGCGAGGTGGGTGCCAGGTTCTCGCGGGCCACGATGGCGTCCACGAGGGCGGGCACACCGGGTGCCATGGTGTCGAGGATCCCGCTGTAGGAGGCGGCCGCGGTGAACGTGCCGGGGTGCCGTGCCGCGTGCGCCATGGCACCGTAGCCGCCGGTGGACACCCCCGCGACGACCCGTACGCCGGAGGCCCGGTAGTCGCGGGCCAGCAGTGCCGGAACCTCCTTCAGCTGGAAGGTCTCGTAGTCCGGGCCGCCGCGCCAGGCGGTGGGAATGCCGGTGGGCCCCGCGTCGGGCATCGCCACGATCAGGTTCCGGCCCTCGGTGAAGGCCTCGATGTCCGTCTCGCGTGTCCAGGACGTGTAGTCGTCGTGGGCGCCGTGCAGCAGATACAGCACGGGGTAGGTGCGGGTGGGCTCCGCGTCGAACCCCGACGGCAGGATCAGCCGCACCGGTGCGCTGCGGCCCAGCGCGGCGGAGGGCACGGACACGTCGACGGTGCGTGACCCGAGCGCGGCGGCGGTCCGGGCGCCGAACAGGACGGCCAGACCGGCACCGGCCGCGGCCTTGGTGACGGTACGTCGGGACACTGCGGTGGTGCGACGGTGCATGGCGGCTCTCCTCGGATCACGTTCAGTGGGTCCCTGCGGCGAGTTCCTGGCCCAGGTGGGCGGCGATCTCGTCGACGTGCGGCGGGTCGAGCAGCGACAGGTGGTGTCCCGCGACCGGTACGACGGTCAGGCGCGGGCACACCTCGTCCCAGCCCAGCGCCTGGTCGTCGCGCTCGTAGGCGGGGTCACGCACGGTGTGCGGGGCAGGCTCGGTGGCCCGGTACAGGACCACCCGCCCGTCGTAACGGCCCGGCCGGTGGGCCTCGCCGATCCTCAGGTCCAGGTAGGAGGAGCGCTGGTGCTCCAGGGCGGCGGGCGGTACGTCGACGGACCCGCGCAGGATCTCCAGCACGGTGTCGATGCGCTCACCGTCGTCCTCCATCGCGACGAGGGCGTCGTACGGCAGGTCCAGCGGGACCCCGTAGGCGTCGCGGACGTGGCGGGCGAACCCCTCGAAGTGGGCGCGGAGCCGGTCGGCCGGTGTGCGGTCCGGCTGGGGTAGGGGGCGTACGGAGTCGATGAGGACCACGAGCTCCACCTCCCGTCCCGCGGCGGTGAGGTGCCGTGCGGTCTCCTGGGCGACGAAGCCGCCGAAGGACCAACCGCCCAGCAGACAGGGCCCGTCGGGGTGGACGGCTGTGACGGCCTCGGCGTAGCGGCGCGCCTTCTCGGTGACTGTCGGCGCGTCTTCGAGACGTTCGAGGCCGTACACGGGCCGCTCGTCGCCCAGACGTTCGGCAAGTGCCCGGTAGACGTCGGTCGTTCCGCCGGCGGCGTGCACGAGGAAGACCGGGGGACGGTTGCCGGTGGCGCGCAGCGGGCGTACCGGGCCCGTCCGGAGACGGTCGGCCACCTCCTGGACCGTGGAGGCGCCGAGCAGGTCGCGCAGCGGCAGCTCGATGGCGAACTCGCGCTCCAGGGCGGTGCGGACACGGACGGCCATCAGCGAGTCGAGCCCGAGGTCGGCCAGCGCGGTGGCGGGGGTGACCCGGCCGGCGGGGTGGCCGGTGACGGTGGCGATGTGATGGCACAGGCGGCCGGCGACGGAGGTGTCCTCAGGGGCCTCGGGTACCTGCGTACGGATCTCCGGGCGCACCTGCGTCGGCGCCTTCGTGGGCGAGGCCCCCCGGCCGTCCGTCCACCAGTGCCGCACATGCTTCCAGCGGGGCGCGGGCAGGTCGACGACCCGTCCCGGTGGCAGCGGCAGCCGCTCGCCCGCGCAGTACAGGGCTCCCATCTGGGTGAGGAAGCCGGCGCATCCGTCGGCGTCCCGCCGCAGCGTGCCGATCGCGAGGGCGCCGGGCACGTTGTCGGTGAGGGCCCGGGCGAGGACCGGGTGGGGGGAGATCTCGACGAAGGCCCTGTGGCCGTCGGCCGCGGCCGCGGCGACGGCCCGGTCCAGTCGTACGGGCCGTCGCAGGTTCGCGGCCCAGTGGGCGGAGTCGAAGAGACAGTCGCCGCGCGGGTCGTCCAGGACGGTGGAGTAGACGGGCACCCGAGGTGCTCTGCCGCCGACATCGGTCAGGGACTCGGTCAACTCGGCCAGCAGCGGCTCGACCTGGGGCGAGTGTCCGGCCCCGACGACCCGCATGGACCGGGCCGCCCGCCCCTGCTCCTCCAGCCACCGCACGAGCCGCGCCACCGCCGGTTCCTCACCGGTGACGACCTTCTGCCCCGGCGAGGAGTGAACGGCGACATGCACACCGGGGAAGTCCCGTGCCAGGGCGTCGAGTTCACCGTCGTCGAGGTCGACGACCGCCATCGCCCCGCCCCGCAGCCGGCTGAGCAGCCGGGCCCGTTCGGCGACGATCCGGGCGCCCTCCGCCACGTCCAGGGCGCCCGCGCACACGGCGGCGGCCACCTCGCCCAGGGAGTGGCCGATGACGGCGGCGGGTTCGACGCCGTAGGAACGCCACAACTCGGCCAGCGCCACCTGGAGTCCGAACAGGACGGGCTGGGCCACCTCCAGGCTGTCCAGCTCGCTCCCGGACGCGAGACGGTCGTGCAGGGACAGGCCGCACTCCGCGTCGATCTTCTCCACGGCGGCGGCGAAGGCGGGTTCCTCGGCCAGCAACCGGCGTCCCATGCCGGCCCACTGGCTGCCGTACCCGGAGAAGACCCACACCGGTCCCGGCCCCACGAGATCACGCTCACCGGTCACGACCCGGCCGTGCGGGCGGCCCTGCGCCAACGCGGCCAGTCCGTCCGCGAGTTCGTCCCGGTCCCCGGCGACCACGGCCGCGCGGACGCCTCCGCGGCCCGTCCGTCCGGCCAGTGTGCGGGCCACGTCGGCGGGGTGCGCGGTCGCTGTCCCGAGCCAGTCGGCGAGCCGGGCCGCGGTGTCCCGCAGCCGCTCCCCGTCCACGTCGGACAGGAGATGCAGCCGGGCGCCGGGTTCCTCGGCCGGGCGCGCGGGCAGGATGCCGGGCCGCCATTCCTCCAGTACCGCATGGGCGTTGGTGCCGCCGAACCCGAACCCGGAGACGCCCGCGGTGGCCGTACCGGCGTAGCGCGGCCAGGGCTCGCCCTCGGTGACCACCCGCAGTCGTACGTCGTCCAGGGCGCTGCCCTCGGCGCAGTGCAGGGACGGCGGGATGACGTCGTGGTGCAGGGCGAGCACGGTCTTCACCAGCCCGGTGACGCCCGCGGCGGACTCCAGGTGCCCCAGGTTCGACTTCACGGAACCGAGCAGCAGCGGCTGGTCGGGGTCGCGGTCCGCGCCGAGCACCGCCCCGAGCGCGCCGGCCTCGATCGGGTCGCCGAGCGGGGTGCCGGTGCCGTGCGCCTCGACGTAGTCGACGTGGGCGGGGGTGAGTCCGGCCCGTGCGTACGCGGTGGTCAAAAGGGCCTGCTGAGCCGCCGGGTTGGGGGCGAGGAGGCCGTTGGAGCGGCCGTCGGAGTTGACGGCCGTGGCGCGGATGACGGCGAGCACGCGATCGCCGTCCCGCTCGGCGTCGGACAGCCGCTTCAGGATGACGGCCGCGCAGCCCTCGCCGCGTCCGATGCCGTTCGCGTCCGGCGAGAACGGCTTGCACCGCCCGTCCGGGGCGAGGGCGCCCGCCCGCCGGAACGCCATGCTGACGACAGGGGAGAGCAGCAGGTTGACGCCCGCGGCGATCGCCGTGTCGCTCTCGCCGGTGCGCAGACTCACGCAGGCGTGGTGCACCGCGACCAGCGAGGAGGAGCAGGCGGTGTCCACGGCCATGCTCGGCCCACGGGTGTCCAGCACGTACGCCAGCCGGCCCGCGGTCACGCTGAGCGCACCGCCCGCCGGGGCCCAGGGGTCGACGGCCGCCGGGTCGGCGCCGGTGAGCGAGCCGTACTCCGGGGCGGAGACCCCGACGAAGACACCGGTGGCGGTGCCCGTGAGGGACGCGGCGGGGACGGCGGCGTGCCCGAGCGCCTCGTGGACCACCTCCAGGAGGATCCGCTGCTGCGGGTCCATCACGGTCGCCTCGCGCGGGGTGATCCGGAAGAAGTCCGCGTCGAACCCGGCGATGTCGTCGAGATAGCCGCCGTACGGGGGCGCGTCCTCGGGCGGGAAGGGGGTGAAGTCGCGCCAGCGGTCTGCGGGGACCCGTCTGATCGCGTCGACGCCGTCGGTCAGCAGCCGCCAGTAGTCCGCGGGGCCCTGCACCCCGCCGGGGAGACGGCAGCCGACCCCTATGACGGCGACGGGCTCCGAGGGAGGAGCGACCGTGGCGGGCGCAGGCGGCGCACTCGGCGTCGGCATTCGGCACAGATGCGCGGCCAGAGCCTCTGCGGTGGGTGCCTCCCACAGCAACGTCGGCGGCAGCTCCCGTCCCGCCAGCCGGGCGAGATCCCCGGCCAGCGCGACCGCGTCCCGCGAGGACATCCCGAGGTCGGCCAGCGGGCGGTCCATCGGAACGTCCTCGACGGCCGTGCCGGTCCACCCGGCGACACGCTCCGCGACCAGCCGGCGCACCGCGCCCGCGTCCACGGCCCTCACGCGGCGCCGCCCGCCGCGTAGACGCCCGCCAGATAACGCTCACGTGTCAACGCCCGCGACACCTTGCCGCTGGACGTCCGCGGCACCGTGCCCGGCGGGACGAGGAGCACATCGGCGAGCCGCAGCCCGTGCCGCCCGGATACGGCCGCACGCACGGCCCGTGCCAGTTCCGGTACGTCGATCTCGGCGAGGCTCGTGGTCCGGGCGTGTTCGGCCACCACGACCACCCGCTCACCGGAGCCGCCCGCCACCCCGAACGCGGCGAGCCGGTCGCGCCGTACCGCCGGATGCGCGTCCTGGACGGTGGCCTCCAGGTCCTGCGGATAGTGGTTGCGTCCGTCGACGACGATGAGGTCCTTCAGCCGGCCGGTGACGATCAGCTGCCCGTCCAGGACCGTCCCCAGGTCACCGGTGCGCAGCCGTCCGTCCCTGCCGAAGACGCGCCGGGTCTGTTCGTCCCGGTTCCAGTAGCCGCGGCCCACGTTGGGACCCCGCACCTGGATCTCGCCGACCTCGCCCTCGGACAGGTGGGCGCCGGAGAGCGGATCGACGATGAGGACCTCCTGGCCCACCGGAGTACCGCAGCCCGCCAGCAGCACGGCCCGGGGATCGTCCGGCCGGGCGGGCAGCGCCTTCCCCTCCGCGAGCGCGTCCCGGCCGAGGGCGAACCGGCGCACCGGCTCCCCGGGCCGGGCCGCGCTGACGAACACGGTCGCCTCGGCGAGGCCGTACGACGGACAGTGCGTCGTGGGTCCGAGACCCTGAGCGGCGAAGGCGGCCTGGAACCTGTCGGCCGTGGTGGGACGGACCGGCTCGCTGCCGTTGATCAGCGCCATGACTCCGTCGAGCCGCAGATCCGCCTTCTGGTCCTCGGTCACCGTCGAGGCGCAGTAGTCGTAGGCGAAGTTGGGCGCCGCGCTCAGCGCCCGCGGATGGGCGGACAGCAGCCGCAGCCAGCGCGCGGGTTCGTGCAGGAAGGCGACCGGGTCCATGAGCACCGACAGCAGCCCGCGCACCACCGGGGCGGCGACGCTGAGGACGAGGCCCATGTCGTGGTAGAGCGGCAGCCAGCCCACACAGGTCACGGGATGGACGTCGGCGCCGTAGGCGCCCAGCGCCTGGCGGGCGTTGGCGACGACGTTGGCGTGCCCGATCTCCACACCCGCCGGGGTGCGCGTCGACCCGGAGGTGTACTGGAGGTAGGCGACCTCACCGCCGGGAGGCGGCAGTTCCGCCGCGGCGGCGTCGGGCACCTGGTCGACGGCGACGACCCGTGCTCCCGAGCCGCCGCACAAGTCCCCTACCTGGTCCAGAACCTGACTTGTCGTCAGCAACACGGCCGGTTGTGCGTCGGCCAGGACGGCCGCCAGCCGGTCACCGTGCCCGGGCAGGCCGGGCGGATACATCGGCACGGCGACCATGCCGGCCGCGAGCGCTCCGAGGAAGCCGGTGACGTACTCCAGCCCCTGGGGGCACAGCACCGCGACCCGGGCCCCGGGTTCGGTCTCCTCGGCGAGCCGGGCGGCCACCGCCCGTACCCGCACGTCCAGCCGGCGCCAGGTCAGGGTGCGGTGCACACCGCGCGAGTGCGGGGCTGGATGGTCGACGAAGGTGAACGCGCGGCGCTCCGGGGTGGCCCCGGCCCAGTGGCGTACGTACTCCGGCAGACTCCGGAACGCGGGGGCGAGCGGGGGACGGCGGATGTCCATCGGGCAGGTCTCCTCGCGAGGCAGGTCAGAGCGGGATGTTGCCGTGCCGGCGTTCCGGCATCGGGGCGCGCTTGCCGCGCAGCGCGCGCAGGGCACGGCAGATGTGGGCACGGGTGTCGCGCGGGGCGATGACGGCGTCGACGTAGCCGCGTTCGGCGGCGAGATAGGGCGTCCCGTGGGTGCTCTCGTAGGCGTCCACGAGACGGGCCCGCAACGCTTCGGGGTCGTCGGCGGCGGCCAGTTCGCGCCGGTGCAGCACGCCCACCGCGCCCTCGGCGCCCATCACCGCGATCCGCGCGGTGGGCCAGGCGAGGTTGATGTCGGCGCCCAGGTGCTTGGAGCCCATCACCGCGTACCCGCCGCCGTACGCCTTGCGCACCACCACCGTCACCTTCGGCACGGTCGCCTCGGCGTACGCGTACAGCAGCTTGGCACCCCGCCGGATGATCCCGGCCTGCTCCTGCCGGACCCCGGAGAGATAGCCCGGCACGTCGGCGAAGGTCAGCAGGGGAATGCCGAAGGCGTCGCAGAACCGTACGAACCGTGCGGCCTTCTCGGAGGCGTCGATGTCCAGGACCCCGGCCGCGTGCAGCGGCTGGTTGGCGACGACCCCGACGGAGGTGCCCTCGACGAGGGCCAGCGCGCAGATGATGTTCGGCGCGAACAGCTCCTGGACCTCCAGGAGTTCACCGTCGTCGACGACCGCGCGCAGGATGTCCCGCATGTCGTAGGCCTGCCCGAGCCGGTCCGGCACGAGCTCGTCGAGCGGCACGCCGTCGGGCGGTGGCAGCGGGGCGTACTGCGGTGGCCGCTCCAGGTTGTTGACGGGCAGGTACGACAGCAGCTCCCGTACCGTGTCCAGGGCCTCGGTCTCGTCGGCTGCGAGGAAGTGGGCGTTGCCGTTGAGGGAGTTGCTGGTGCGGGCGCCGCCCAGCTCCTCGGCGCTGGTGCGCTCCCCGGTGACCGCCTCGATGACGTCGGGCCCGGTGACGAACATGTGCGAGGCGCCGTCCACCATCACGGTGAAGTCGGTGATGGCGGGTGAGTAGGCGGCCCCTCCGGCACACGGGCCGAGGACGACGGAGATCTGCGGGATCACCCCGGACGCCTGGACGTTGCGGCGCACCAGCTCGGCGTAGAGGGCGAGCGAGACGACGCCCTCCTGGATGCGGGCGCCGCCGCCGTCGTTGAGCCCGATGACCGGGCAACCGGTCCTGAGGGCGAGATCCATCAGGGCCACGGTCTTCTCGCCGAAGGCCTCGCCCATGCTGCCGCCGAAGACCGTGGAGTCCTGGGAGAACACGCAGACGGGGCGCCCGTCGACCGTGCCGTAGCCGGTGATCACACCGTCCCCGTAAGGGCGGTGGGCGTTGTCCCCGGTCGGCCGGGCTCGGACGAACAGACCGGTCTCGGTGAACGAGCCGGAATCCAGCAGCAGGTCGATCCGCTCCCGGGCGCCGAACGTGCCGCGTCTTCTCGGCCTGTTCCCGGCCACGGCCTGCGCCCGGCGGGCTTCGAGCGCGAGGACGCGGTCGGCGGTGCGGTCGGGCAGACGTGTCGTCGTCACCTCTAGTGTCACAGCCACCTCCGAAGTGGCCTTCGAATATGGCAGCGCCTCCGGCGCGGGCCGAGCCCAACGCCGGTCTGTTTGCGCGAGGTGAGTCCCGGGCGGCCGGCCTTAGTCCGTCAGTGACAAGGGCCCGTGCCGACGGAGGGCGCCCCTGTGCACTGCATTTGAGACAACCTGGCCTCGGCAAAGGTGCAGACCTATTTCGGGGGGAGGCCTTTTCGCAGGCCGTCGGATGCCGGGCGGATGAATCGAAGCACGTGAATGAGTCAGTTCTCCGATTCGGTTCGACCGGCCCGTTGATAGTTCAACGGAGGCGCTGCGACAATCCCGGTCCTGGCCTCGTCGTCGCCACCTCCCCGACCCCCAGGCAGACCGCCCTACAGGCTTGTTGCCCAGCGCGCAATTCGCATCACGTGAATTCCGCATTCACGCATCCCCCACAAATCCGCACTGGACATGACTCCGGCGTGCCTTGAGGACACGACCGGCCGGCAGCGAAGAAGGTGCATGTGTCACGGCACTCCATGGGGCTCGGCGGGCCGCCGACCCCCTACGAAGCGGGCCCCGAACCGGCGGACCCGCACTCGGTGTCCCGCCGGCCCGCGTATCAGACGCTGCGCCGAAGCCACCGGCGCTTCGGTGTCCGGGCCACGGCTGTCGCCGTCGGCGGGTTCCTGCTGTACGTCCTGCTGTCCAGCTTCGCGCCCGGCCTGATGAACACCCCCCTGAGCGGCCATCTCACGCTCGGACTGGCGCTGGGGCTCGGGCAGTTCGTGCTGATGGGCGTCGTCGTGTGGTGCTACCTCGTGCACATGCGCACCCAGGTCACCCCGGTGGTCCGCGGTCTGCGCGGACTGGTCCGCCACCAGGAGACCGCGGCACGCGAACGCGCCGCCTTCGAGGCGCGCACGGCCTCGCGCGAGCAGGAGTTCCGCTCATGGTGACGCTCGGCGCCTCCGTCGTGGACCGCGTCAGCCTCCAGCTGACGCTCGTGCTCTTCCTGTCCGTGGTCGTCGTGACCCTGTTCACCGCGTTGCTGACCGCACCCCAACGCGACGAGATCGGCGAGTTCTACCTCGGCAACCGGGCCATGTCCCCGCTGCGCAACGGGCTGGCGATGTGCGGCGACTACGTGTCGGCCGCGACCCTCCTGGGCAGCACCGGACTGGTCGCCCTGACCGGCTACGACGGACTGCTCTACCTGTGCGGCACCGCGGTCGCCTGGATGATGGTCCTGCTGCTGATCGCCGAACCCCTGCGCAACACCGGCAAGTTCACCCTCGGCGACACCCTGGCGATACGCCTGACCCGCCTGCAGCGGCCGGTCCGTCTCGCCCTGGCGCTGTGCACACTGGCCGTCACCACCCTCTACCTGGTGGCCCAACTCGTCGGCAGCGTCGCCCTGCTGACCCAGTTCACCGGCGAACCCAGCCCCGCCACCCGGACCCTGTGCGTCATCGTCATCGGCACCGTCGTCATCGTCTACGCCGCCATCGGAGGCATGCCCGGCGCCACCTTCATCCAGGTCGTCAAGGCGGTCATGCTCATCTGCGGTGTCACCGTCGCCGGGGTGATGGTGATGCACCGCTTCGACTGGAACGTCGAGAACCTGCTGGCCGCCGCCGCGGACAACAGCGGACAGGGTGCGCGGTTCCTGGAGCCCGGGCTGCGTTACGGGGGCAGCGTCACCAGCAAACTCGACTTCCTCAGCCTCCAGTTGGCCATCGTGCTCGGCCTCGCCGCCCTCCCGCACGTGATGATGCGCCTGCTCGCCCCGAAGTCGGTGGACGTCCTGCGCACCTCGGTGGTGTGGGCCATGGGCCTGGTCAGCCTCGTCTGTCTGGCGGCCGGCGTCCTGGGCCTCGGCGCCACCGCCGTCCTGGGCAGCGACACCATCGCGGACAACGACCGCACGGGGAACGCGGCCGTCCTGCTGCTGGCACACGAACTGGGCGGCGCCGTCCTGACCGCCCTGCTGTCCTGCCTCGCCTTCGTCACCCTCCTCGCGGTCGCCGCCGGCCTCACCCTGGCCGCCGCCTCCTCGCTCGCCCACGACCTCTACGGCGCGGTGATCCGCAAGGGCCGCGCGACGGAGACGGAAGAACTCGCCGTGGCCCGGCTCGCGGCGGCCGTCATCGGCGTTCTCGGTATGCTGCTCGCCCTGGTCTCCTGGGGCGCCAACTCCGCGACCCTGGCCTTCCTCGCCTTCGCCATCGCCGCGTCCGCCATCCTGCCGACCCTCGTCTACAGCCTCTTCTGGCGGCGGTTCACCGCGCAGGGCGCACTCCTCAGTCTCTGCGGGGGCCTGCTCACCTCGGTCCTTCTCGTCGTCCTGTCACCGGTCGTCTCCTCCGCTCCCGCCTCGTTCTACCCGGACGCCGATTTCGCCTGGTTTCCCTTGCAGAATCCCGGAATCGTCTCGATCCCGGCCGGCTTCCTCCTCGGCTGGCTGGGTTCGATACTCGGCCCTCCGGAAGCAAAAGAGACATACGAGGACTTCGAAGTGCGCACCCTTGTCGGAGCCGACTAGGCGTTTTCTTCCCACTTTTCCGGGAACGGTGTGGCGGACACGTGGATATTTCGTCGACAGCGGAGCACGGCTTGCGGCAACAACGCCCGTGCAGTAATTAGGTGATGTATGAACTTGTTCAACCGTGGCACCATGTTCCGCCGCACGGACCGCGCGGAAACCGCCGACGATTCCCAGTCCCCCACCGGGTCGTCGGGTACTGCCACAGCCGTCCTTCCCGACCCCGGACTGGCGGCCCTGACCGGGGAGTGGGCCATCGACCCCGCACACAGCAGGATCGGCTTCTCCGTACGCCATGCCATGGTGACCACCGTGCGCGGGGCGTTCCTGGAGTACCAGAGCCGCCTCTACTTCGACGGCCGCGATCCGTCCCGTTCGAAGGCGGAGATCATCATCTCCACCGGCAGCGTCGACACCGGAGTGGAACAGCGCGACGGCCACCTCGTGGGGCGGGACTTCCTGGACGCCGCGACCTACCCGCGCATGCGGTTCGTCAGCACCGCCGTGGACGTGGTCGGCCCGGACGTGTACCGGATGACCGGCGACCTCACCATCAAGGCGACCACCCGTCCCGTGGTCCTGGAACTCACCTACATAGGCCATGTCACCGACCCGTTCGGCTACCAGCGGGCCGGCTTCGACGGCACCACCACCATCAACCGCTCCGAGTGGGGCCTGACCTACAGCACCCGGCTCGCCGAGGGCGGTGCCATGGTCAGCGAGAAGGTACGCCTGCAGTTCGACATCGCCGCGATCCGCACGCCTCCGGTCGGCTGACCCGGGACCCGACGCTCGGAACGGGCCACGGACTCGGACGAGTTCGTGGCCCGCTCCCGTGCTCAGGGGCTGTCAGCGCCCGCGCACCAGCCCGGCCAGATAGCGCCACAGCGACGAGCGCGGCCGTCCGGCGGCCTCGTCGGCCGGGGCGGCGCCGGCCGCCGCGGGCAGGGGCGGGGGAGGAGGCACGGGCTGGGCCGGCGTGCCCGAGACCGTGTACCGCACCGGGAGCGACCGCAGACCGCGCATGAACGGCGACGAGCGCCACGGCAGTTGGTCGACCGGCAACGACAACTCCAGCCCCGAGAGGCGCTCGAAGAGCCTGCTCACACCGATCGCCGCCGCGCCCCCGGCCAGTTCCCGGGCCGGGCACTGCCGCGGGCCGGCACCCCAGGACAGATGGGCCCGCGTGCTGATCGTCGACTCGGGGCAGACCTTCCCCGCGAAGGCGGGATCCGCGTGCGCGGCGCCGACCGACACCCACACCGGATCGCCCGCCGCGACGGTGTAGTTGCCCAGCCGCATGTCCTTCAGCGGGAACCGCGGCACGAAGTTGATCAGCGGCGGCTTCTGCATCACCACCCGGTTCATGGTCTCCCTGATCAGCCCCGCCGACAGGCTGGCGCTCGCGGGGAGGTTGCCGGTGATGACCTCGACGACCGTGTTGGAGATCAGGATGCCGACATGGTCCGAGGTCATCCCGAGCAGCATCATCAGCTCGCGCGACAACTCCTCGACGCTCAGGCCGGGATGGGAGGCCAGCAGATAGGAGGGGAAGTCGTCGCCGGGCTCCTTCATCTTCCACGCGCCGAGCTCCGACAGCGTGGCCAGCAGGCGCTCCAGGGCGGGCCCCGCGTCCGGACCGGCGTCCAGCACCCGCCACATGTCCATCAGCGCGTCGTCGTGCTGCGAACCGGGGAAGCCGAGGAGATGACTGGCGACCATGAGCGGCAGCGGCCGCGAGAACTGCGCGGACAGATCCGCCCATCCGGTACGGCCGCCCTGGGTGAACAGGGAGATCAGTTCGTCGGCGTCACGGGTGATCTGCGCCTTGAGCCGCTTGGCCACCGGGTGCCGGGGGTCCTGGAAGGGCCGCAGGGCGGTGTCCCAGGCCACCTTCAGTTCCCGGTAGCCCTCACCGCCCTGGATCAGCACATGGTTGACGTCCAGCGACGGCGCGAGCGGCCAGTCCTCGGGCAGCCGCCCCTCGCGCCGCGCCCGCCAGTTCTCGAGCCCCTTGGGCCAGGCGTGGTCGTCACGGAGGACCTCGTAGGCCTCCTCGTAGCCCAGCACGAGCCAGACGGGCACTCCCAGCAGGTCGACCGGCGCGACCGGGCCGTGTGCCTGGCGCAGCCGCTCGTACACGATCGCCGGGTCCCGTTCGTAGTCCCGGGTCATGAGCGGTTCGAGGCTCATCGACTCCAGCGACTCGTGGCCGGCCGCCGATCCGCTGTCCAGTTGAACCCCCATGACTTCCTTCCCTCGGTCAGGCGCTACGCAAGAGTAATGTGACCGCCTGCGCTGTATCCATGGCGGGGGGTGATTATTGATGCCTCGCTTCGGGAAGCCGGGGGCACGACGAACGGCACCGTCCGAGGACGGTGCCGCTCCGGTGCGAAGTCGTCCCCTACGGGGTCCACTTGATGTTCGGGTTCACATGGCCGGTCCAGTTGAAGACGGCCATGTTGTCCCAGCCGTTGCCGCTGTTGTTGACGTCGGCCGGGTCCCAGCCGTTGCCGGTCACGGCGTACCAGGTGGGCTCCCAGTAGAAGACCCCTATCGCGCCGTTGCTGCGGGCCGCGTTCTGCACGGCGGTGAAGTTGTCCGCCTGGCCCTGCCAGCTGAGCGGGTAGCCCGAGCAGCCCGTCGTGATGGAGTTGGCGGTGCTGTCCGCGTTGGCCGAGGTGAACGGGTAGGCCGTCTCGGCGATGACCACGTCCTTGCCGTACCGGGACTTCATGTCGGCGACGACACTGCCCATGTTGGCGATCGTGCCGTGCCACGGGCAGTAGTAGGACAGCCCGGTGATGTCCCAGTTGACGCCCTTGGCCTTGATGCCGTCGTAGAACCAGCGGGCGTTGGCATCACTGTCGGCGTCGGCGGTGTGGATGATCACCTGGGTGGCGCTGTTGCACGCCTTGGTCGCGTTGTAGCCCGACTTGAGCAGCAGACTGAGGTTGGTGAAGTCGTTGTTGACGACCTTGCCCTCGTTCCACAGCATGCCGACGTTGATCTCGTTGCCGATCTGCACGCTGTCCGGGGTGGTGCCCTGCGACTTGAGGCTGTTGCAGACGTCGTACGTGTAGTTGTAGACGTCGGTCTGCAACTGGCCGATCGTGTGGCCGGCCCAGGCCGCGGGCTTGTTCTGGTTGCCCGGGTCCGCCCAGGTGTCCGAGTAGTGGAAGTCGACCAGCAGCTTCAGCCCCTTGGCCTTCACCTGCTTCGCGTACGACAGCACCTTGGCCTTGTTGTTGTAGCCGCTGGCGGGGTTGTTCCACACCCGCAGGCGGACGTAGTTGACGCCGAGGCCCTTGAGGATGTCCAGCGGGTCCTTGGCGGTGCCGCTCGCGTCGTAGTACTTGGCACCGAGGTCGAGGGCGCGCTGGGCGGTCGACACATCGGCACCGCGCATGGTGAGCGTCCCGGCGGCGGAGGCGCTGGTGGACGTGGTGAGCAGGGATGCGGGCAGGGCGAGTGCCGCCAGGAGCATGGCGGTCCTCGCGAGGCGGCGCGGACCTGTGACGGTCATCCCGACCTCCTTGTCTGACATGACCATGTGGATGACGTCTGGGAACGCTCACAGTAGGAGTCGGCGTCAGGGTTGTAAATACATGCGTCGGGCGCATTTCTACGTGGTTAAAGAGGTGCTGGCCGAGCGTCTTTCATGTGTACGTACACAGACTGAGTGCGTACGCCCGCTGCCCTCTATGCGTGTCGCGCATACGCGGTGCGTCCGGAGTGGTAGGTTCCACGCCATGCGGATGACGCTCGACGAGCGGGTGCGGTCGGCGGTGGCCGCCCTCCTGTACGCGACCGGTGAGTCGCAGACGGAACTGGCCTGCGCGCTGGGGGTGAGCCAGGCACAGGTGAGCCGTCGTCAGTCCGGCACCGCCGCCTGGAGCCTGGCCGACTGCGACGCGGTGGCCGCGCACTACGGCATCGACCCGCTGGACCTCCTGGCCGGTCCGACCCGGGCCACCGAGACACTGCCCGCCCAGCGGCGCCGCGTCCCCGGCCGTGTCGTACGCCCCGCGGCCGCTCCGGACGGGGGAGTGCGATGACCGACTTCGACGCGATCGACGCGCTGCTCGCCGAGGCGAAGCAGGAGGTCCCGCTGCCACCGGCCGAGGAACGGCGCGCCCTGCGCGAGGAACTGAACGTCTCGCGCACCCAGCTCGCGAAGGTCCTGGACGTCAGCGCCTCGACGGTGGGCGGCTGGGAGTCGGGACGGGAGCCGAGCGGGGAAGTGCGGGAGAAGTACGCGTACTTCCTGGAGGGGGCACGGACGAAGCTGACGGCCGCGGGGTCCGCGGACCAGGTGGACCCCGTGGACGACGTGGCGGACGGCGAGGTGGAGGCGGGCCTCGACGACGTCGACGTGCTGTCCGAGCCGCGGCCCTGCGTCCTGTGCGGTCGGCCGGCCCGTCACCAGGTCGAAGGCTTTCCCCAGCACCTGGACGCCGCGGACTGCGCAGGGGGCGACCCCGCGCGACCGGTGCCCTCCGCGCCCGAGGGAGCGCCGAGCGGTCCCGCCGCCGCCACCGCCCGCGGAGTGAAGGTCGTGCCCGTCGGACGCCGGGTGCAGCCCGCCGACCCCCCGGACCTGATCGCCTCCGCCGTGGCGGCCGCGCTCGACCAGCACTCCGGTGACGTGGAGGCGGCGACCGCCGCGCTGGTCAAGCGGGCGATCCCGGACGCGATGGCGCTCCTCGACCACAGCCGCAAGGGCGGCCGGTACGATGTCGTCGCCCACCCCTGGCTGCCGGACATCCTGCGCAAGCAGACCGCGCGCGGTGCCGACCAGATCTGGGAGGCCCGCCCCAAGTGGACCCGGCCCGAACTCCCGCCCGGCGAGCACGAGGTGACCGCGCTCGACGTCAACGGCGCCTACCTGTCCGCCCTCAAGACCCACCTGCCGCTCGGCCAGTTGGAGCACTCCACCGGCGGCGACCACGACCGCCGTCGCGCCGGCGTCCACCTGATCACGCCGCCCGGCTGGGACCACGACGCCTACCTGCCGAACCCGCTGGGCAGCCGGGACGAGCCGGGCCCGGTGTGGGTGACCGAGCCGTCCCTGCGTCTGCTGCTGCGCCTGTCGGGCCCGAAGTACGGGCTGTGCGACCCTCCGGAGATCCACGAGTCCTGGACCTCCGGTGCCACCGAGAACCTCCTGGAGAAGTTCCGCATCGCCCTCAAGGACGCCCGCGACCGGGCGATCGCCGAGGACGACGAGGTGACGCTCGAGTACGTGAAGGCCATGTACAGCAAGTTCGTCTCCACGATGGGGGAGTCGAACTACAACCGGGAGCTGTACCGCGCCGACTGGATGCATCTCATCCGCTCCCAGGCCTTCGTGAACCTGTGGTGGAAGGCGCACCGGGCCTACGACGAGGGTCTGACGGTCGTCCGCGCGATGGGAACCGACGAGCTGCACGTGGCCGGTGACTGGCGTGCGGTGTTCGCCGAGGGGCGCGGTGTCACCGAGGTGAAGGTGAAGGACGTCTACGCCGTCGGCACCGAGCCGTCGAACGGATCAGGGTGAGGGACGGTAGCCTCTGGACGTTCTGTGGTGCAGGTCGGAGAGCGTCTCGATCGGCGGCGGGCGTAAGGAGACAGGGTGCCGGAGAGGAACATCGAGTTCGGGAAGTACGGGGCTCGGGGCATCAGGGGACACGAGGCCGTGGCCCGGCAGCTCGACGCGCTCGCCACCTTCATCGCCACCCCGATCACCACCCGGCGTGGCCTGCTGGCCCGGCTGCACTACCTCACCCGTACCGAACACGCCCGGGCCACCGCCCGCGAGGCCGGCCTCACGGTCACCGATCGCACGCTGAAGGCGTGGCTGGAAGAGCGCCGCAGCCCCTCGAAGCGCAACCTGGAGAAGATCGAGAGCGCGTACCGCACCGTGCGCCGGCAGAACGTCGCGCGGTATCTGCTCCTGCGCCTGACCCGTGAAGGCCGCGGCACCCGGGTCGAGTTCCACCCGCTCAACCAGAGCCAGGTGCCCCGCACCCGCCAACGGGCCGTCGAGTACCGGACGCTGAACGTCCGTCACTGGGACCGCGTCGTACGGGCGTGGGCCGCGGGCGACGACGCCGCGCTCGACGAGGCATGGGTCAACGACGTCGTGGTCGATCTCGGCAGCCAGTGGGGCGAGTACGAGTTCGTGACCGCAATCGGGTTCGCGGCCTGAGACATCACCCGGACAGAATGACCACCATGGTCAACGGCCCGCGCCCCTTCCACGACCGTCTCGTCGCACAGCCGCGCCCCACCGGCCTGGCCCTCGCGCCCGACGGCACCCGCCTGATCCTGTCCGTGCAGGCCCTCGACGACGAGGGAACCCGGTACATGTCGGAGCTGTGGGAGGTGGATCCGGCGGGCGACCGCGCCCCTCGCAGGGTGCCCGGCTCCCGACAGGGCGACTCCGCCCCCGCGTTCGCCGCCGATGGCACCCTGCTGTTCCTCGCCGACCGCGAGAGCGGCGAGTGCGACGAAGAGCCGGGACCGTCCCTGTGGTCGCTCACCGACGGCGATGCGGCCGAGCGGATCGCCCACCACCCGGGCGGGACAACGGCGTTCACCGCCGCCGCCCGCGCGGACGCACTCGCCTGTACGGCCGCTCTGCTGCCCGGCGCGAAAGACCTCCGGACCCACGCCGACCTCCTCCGACGGCGTCGCCGCGCCGGCGTCAACGCCGCCAACCGGACGGCCACGCGCACCGACCGCTTCCGGGCGCTGGTCTCCCACGCCGGACTGTGGAACCTGGAGTCCTTCCAGGGCGCCACCGACATGCACGCGTACTTCCGGAAGATCTTCGGTGACCCGCGGAGCCGGCGGGAGCGCTACGAGGCCGACTCGCCCCACCTCGACGCGGCGAGACTGACGACACCGATGCTGATCGTGCACGGCGGCCAGGACTCCCGGGTTCCCGAGAGCCAGTCCCGGGAGCTCCACCACGACCTCCGACGCCAGAACGTGCCCACCGGGTTCCTGTACTTCCCGGACGAGTCCCACGGCGTCGAAGCCCCGAACCACCTGCGCCTCCTCTACGAGACGGTCCTGGGCTTCCTCGACCACCACGTCCTGGGCGAGGAGTGGAGACGCCCGGAGCTCCTGTGACCCCTGGGGTCTCAGACGGTGGGGATGCCCAGATCCGAGGCGACCGAGTCCGCGCGGACGAAGACGGACACCGGGTACTGCTCGTCGCAGTACTTGTTGCCGGACGACACGATTCCCACGACCTTGCCACCGCTGATCAGCGGCCCGCCGGAATCTCCGGGGCAGATGCTGTCGGTGGTGCCGGGGCGGGGCATCCCGCACAGCATCGCGGCGGGGTCGGTCTCGGGGTCGGTGTACGGGCGGCAGTCGGCGACGGGGGAGAGGACGAGCTTGGTCTGCTTGAGGCGGGTTCCGCTGACACCGGGCCCGGTGCGTCCCCAGCCGAGCACGGTGGCCTTGCGGCCGTCGGCCATCAGCTTGCCGTCCTGGGGGCCGGCCACCGGGATCGTCCGGTACGGCATCGGCCGGTCCAGGGTGAGGACCGCGGCGTCGTGGGCGTAACCGGGGCCGCCGTAACGCGAGTCCAGCCGGGCCGACGTGACCGCCCGCTCCGTGCCGTCGGTGCCGTCCACCCGGGTGCGGCCGCCGATGACCGTCAGCGTGGACACATCGCCGGCGCTCTCCACGCAGTGGGCGGCCGTGAGCACCTTCCTGGGCGCGACGAGGGTGCCACCGCAGAACTGCCTGCCCTCGAACTCGATCAACATCGCGTACGGCCGTGCCTTCGTGGTGGCCGGGCTGCCGCCCTTGATCGCGGAGGCGGGAGCGGCGGTGGCCCAGAGCGCGGCAGCGGCGAGCACGGCGGTGGTGACGACGGCGGCCGTGCGCGTTCCGGGACGGGTGTTTCTGGCAGCGTGAATCGACATTGCGGTTTCCCCCTGAAGTGTGGTCGGTGGGGAGGACGAGCGTCGGGGGCCCATCGGTTTCGCGGAACGCCGTGTTGCGGGCCGTGCCCGTCTGATGGGGGCCCTGGTCGCGACCGGGTCCAACTCGTCGTTATCGCCTACCGGACAGGTCTGGCCCGAGCCACCTCCGACGGCGGAACCGACCGCAGGCCGTAGCCCCCTCCACCTCCTCCCTCCCCTCAGGTCAGGTTCAGGCCGCCGTCCAGCACGATGACCTCACCGGTCAGATAGCCGCTGCCGATCACCGACGCCACCAGGTCGGCCACGTCGGCGGGTCGGGCCGGGCGGTGCATCGGTGCGCGGTCCCGCCACAGCTCGTGCGCCTGTGCCCAGTCCTTCGTCATCGGCGTGTCCACGAGACCCGGCGCCACCGCGTTCACCCGCACGTCGGGCCCGAGCGCGGCCGCGAGCAACCGGGTCACGTGGTTGAGCGCGGCCTTGCTCGCCGCGTACGGCACCGAGGAACCCTTGGGCCGTACCCCGGCGTGGCTGGTGATGTTGACGATGCTGCCGCCCCCGGGGGACCGCCGTAGCGCCGGAAGAGCCGCGGTGCACAGCACCCAGGGCGCGATGAGGTTGACCTCCAGCAGCTCCCGCCAGTCCGCCGGAGTCGCCGCCGCAAGGTCCGCGTGCGGGATGGGCCGGCTGATGCCCGCGTTGTTCACCAGCACGTCCAGTCGCCCGAACCGGTCCAGCGCGCTCTCGACCAGCCCCCGGGCCTCGTCCTCGACGCCGAGGTCCGCCTGTACGTAGGCCCCGCCGAGCTCCGCCGCCAGCGCCCGTCCGGCCTCCGCGCTACGTCGCGAGTGCACGACGACCCGCGTCCCGTCCGCCGCGAGCCGCCGTACGACGGCCTCGCCGATCCCCGACGTGGACCCGGTGACCAGGGCGACGGGCCGGTCTCCTGCTTCGATGCTCATGACAGTGGATCTTGTCACGGCGCGCCCGAGGCAGGTCCACGGACAACGGTCAGCAGCTGGGCCCCCGGACCTGCGCGGCGGTCGAGCGACCGCGGCCCCAGGCGGCCAGCGGCCGGAGCGCGTCCTTGAGGCGCTCGCAAGAGCAGGGCGTCAGCCCGGAACTCATCCGTCCCTACTTCGAGTTGATGCGCCGCCGGCTGGCCGGGGGCGGCGGGGAGGAAGACCTGACGGGCGTGATCGACCTGCTGGTGCGCTGACGGCCGCGCGCCGCCTGAGCCGCCCCGGTGCCCGGCCGTGCGGGTGCGGGCAGGCGTCCGCACGGCCGGGCACCGGGTCACGGCTTGATGCCCACCCCGGTCCACAGGCTGACCTCGGCGTCCGAGGCGGTCGGCTCCTTGTCCGGGCGCCAGCGATGACCGACCGAGACGCCCGGGTCGAGCAGGTCCAGGCCCTCGAAGAAGCGGGCCACGTCGGTCCGTGAGCGGAACTGCACCGGGGTACCGGCGTTGGTGTAGATGTCCGTGACCTTCTGCCACGTGTCCGGATCGAAGTCGGGTGTGCAGTGGCTCAGGGCCAGCGCGCTGCCCGAGGGAAGCTCGGCCAGCAGCCGGCTCACGATGCCGTACGGGTCCTGCGCGTCGGTGACGAAGTGCATGAGGGCGTTGAGGGACAGCGCCACCGGCCGGTCGGTGTCCAGCGCCTCGGCCAGCTCGGGCGCGTTCAGCAGCGCGCCCGGATCGTTGACGTCGGCCTCGATGTACGCGGTGCGGCCCTGGGGCGTGTTGCGCATCAGGCGCTCGGCGTACTTGAGGACCAGGGGGTCGTTGTCGGCGTAGACCACCCGGGCGTCGGGCACCACCGACTGCGCGACCTGGTGGAGGTTCGGCTCGGTGGGAATGCCGGTGCCGACGTCCAGCCACTGGCGGATGCCGTGCTCCTTCGCGAGCACCCGGGTGGCGCGGTGCATGAACGCGCGGTTCTCCCGGGCGCACGTGAAGATCCCGGGGTAGACCGACGCGACGGCCTCGGCCGCCTGCTTGTCGACGTCGAAGTGGTCCTTGCCGCCGAGGTAGTAGTCGTACATCCGGGCGGAGTGGGGCCGGCTGGTGTCGATCTCCCGCGCGGCGTGGGAGTGGGTCATCCTGTCCCTTTCAAGTGGTGTGCGTGGGGGTGTCGGGCAGGTCGCTGCCGGGGCAGGTCCGGCTCGGGTCGTGGGTCAGCCGGCCGTGAGATGGTCGGCGAGGCCCCGCTTGACGCCCGCGACGAACGCGGCGATCTCCTGCGGGGTGTAGATCAGGGCGGGTCCGGCCGGATCGGTCGACTGCCGCAGCGCCACCCGGCCGTCGGCCAGGAGTTTGGTCTGCACGCACTGGCCGCCGTTGGGACCGCTCCACGGGGACTCCCAGCCCTGCTCGCCGAGGTCGGTGGCGGGCATCCCGTTGTAGACGTGACAGTCGGTGCTGGTCATGAGTACTCCTTGCGCATGCGGTTCAGGAGTGCCTTGCTGTCCGCGCCCGAGGTCAGCAGGGACATGCGGTTGTGCGCCTCCAGATGCGCCGACACGTCCGAGCGCTGATCGAGGTACATCGCGCCGGAGAGGACCTCGGTGTAGACGATGTCCGGCAGCTCCGGTTCCTCGAAGCGGAAGTAGGTGAACGGGGCGCACGCCCCCACGTGGGCGCCGGCGGTGAACGGCACCACGTCGACGCTGACGTGCTCCAGCTCCGAGACCTCCAGAAGCCGTTCGATCTGCTCCCGCATGACCTCGGGGCCGCCCACCACCCGGTGCAGTACGGCCTCTTCCATCACCACCCACAGCGTGGGCGCGTCGGGTCCGGCCAGCAGGCTCTGGCGGCGCAGTCGCAGGTCCACTCGCCGCCCGAGGTCCTCGTCGGCCTCGTTGGGGAAGCCCCCGCGCAGCACTCCGCGCGCGTACGCGTGGGTCTGCAGCAGCCCCGTGACGTAGTGGGGCTCGTAGGTGCGCAGGGTCCTGGCCCCAGCCTCCAGGCTGACGTAGGCGCTGAACCAGTTGGGCAGGACGTCCCGGTAGGTGTGCCACCAGCCGGGCTCGTTGGCCCGCTCGGCGAGGGCGACGAACTCGTCGATCTCCTGCTGGTCGGCCCCGTAGGTCTCCAGCAGCTTCTCCACGTAGAGCGGCTTGAGGGAGACCTCGGCCTTCTCCAGGCGGCGTATGGTCAGGGACGTCACCCGCAGGGCCTTGGCCGCATCCTCCAGCGAGGCCCCCGCGCCCTGCCGCCGCTCCTGAAGGCGCCGGCCCAGGATCATGCGCAGCACGGTGGGAGCACTGGTACCACCGGTGCCCGTACGGCCTTCGCTCACGTCCTGACCTCCTGAAGGGGTGTCACCGGCACGAGTCTGACAGCGACTTGCTGACGCCACCAGGCGGATATCGGCTTTCTGAAATTATCAGGGAGCTGGTTGCAGGTTGAACTTGGGTGCGAGCATAGTGACTTGTGCGAACCGTGCCGCCGAACGCGCGCCCGGTGCCGCCAACCGCCCACACCCATGGGTGGCTTGGCATTTCCCTGCCCCCGATGCGTCTCGCCCGGCCGCGCCGCCGCCCCCACGGAAGGCCAACACCGTGTCCCCCCACACGACCTCGTCCCCTCAGCTCTTAGACGCCGTGGACCAGGAACGAACCCACTGGATCGAACTTCCCGCGCACCGCTCCAGCATCGGGGTCGCCCGTCGCTCCGTAGGCACCCGGCTCAAGGCCTGGAGCCTGCCGGGCGAGCTGTGCTCGGACGCGGTGCTGCTCCTGTCCGAACTGGCCACCAATGCCGTGTGCCACACCTTCAGCGCACGCATCCTGTGCGGCATCGGACTGGTCGGCGACGGGATCCTCCGGCTGGAGGTGCATGACCACGACCGCTCGGGCCCCAGGCTCCGCCGGTGCCGTGCGGGCCTCGACGACGAGGGCGGGCGTGGCCTGTTCCTGGTGGAGGAACTCGCGGACACCTGGGGGGTGGACCGGTCGAGACTCACCGGCGGCAACGCCGTGTGGGCGAATCTGCGGGCCTGAACTAGCCCTTGGAGGGCATGAGTTCGGCCAGCAGCAGGGTCCGGTCGTCCGCTCCGGCCGGATCGGAGGGGGCGTGCAGCAGCCGTCGGCACAGCGAGGGAAGCGGGTCGTGATCGACGGCCGCCGCGTCGAGCGCCCGGGCGAGGCGGGCGATCTGGTGGTCTATGTCGGTGTCCCGGGACTCGACCAGACCGTCGCTGTAGAGCACGAGCAGTGACGGGTCGTCGATGGTCAGCACGGTCGGCTCGTAGGTGCCCGCGGCGAGGCCGAGCGGCAGTCCCGCGCCGACCAGCGTGACCGGAGCGGTCCGGCCGTCCGGGCCGCGCAGCAGCGGGGGCGGGTGACCGGCGCCCACGAGCGTGCAAGTGCGCTGCCGGGGGTCCCACTCGGCGTAGATGCAGGTCGCGAAGGAGGCGCCCGGGGTGTCGCTGGCGAGTGCGTCGAGCCGTCGTATGAGGTCGGCGGCGGGGATGTCGAGGCCGGCCAGGGTGCGTACGGCGGTGCGCAGCTGGATCATCGCCACGGCGGACTCCGGGCCGTGCCCCATGGCGTCCCCGACGATGAGACTGACCCGGTCGCCGGGCCTTCTGAGCACATCGAACCAGTCACCGCCGATGATCGAGCCCTGACCGGCGGGCAGGGACCCGTGGGCGATGCGGCAGCCCTCGACCTCCTGGATCGTGCCGGGCAGCAGACTGCCCCGGATGGCCAGGGCGGTACGGCGCTCGTGCTCGTAGCGGCGCGCGTTGTCCAGGGCGACGGCGGCCCGCGCGGCCAGCGACTCCACGGCGGCGGTCTCCGCGGTCAGGAACGGCCCGCGGTCCGGTCCGCGTGAGCAGGCCACGAACCCGATCGCCCCGCCGCGCAGCCGTAGCGGCACCACCAGGAAGGACCGCGACTTGAGGAGTTCGTCGACCCGCGCGTCCCGGCCGGCGGAGGCGGCGAGCCGCTCGGCCGTGTGGTCGTCGACGGAGTCGAGCAACTGCGCGTGTCCGTTCACCAGCGCGCGGGCGTACGGCGTCTCGCGGGGAAAGACGATCACTTCGCCGACCGGCAGGACGCCCTCCCAGGACTCGGGCGCGTCCGTGCCCACCCGCAGGGCCAGCCGGCGTGCCTCGATCTGGGCGGGATCCGCGCCGGCGTACGTGGTCTCCTCGCGGCGCCACCGCTCCAGCAGATAGAGGGAGGCCGCGTCGCAGAAGCCGGGCGTCAGCGCGTGCACGACATGACTGCCGGTCAGCCCCAGGTCGAGCTCCGAGCCGATGACGTCGGCCGCGGGGGAGAAGAAGGACCGCCGGGGCGGGGGCACGGCGGTGGGGATGTCGTCGGAGCGGCTGTGCGGTTCGTTCCGCAGGGTCGTGGGGCCTTTCCAGGTGGGGGTCCGGGCGCCCGGCAGGGACAACTTGATCGCCAGGCGTCGACGGCAACTATATGATGAGGCGTCAAGTACCTTGTTGGGAAAGGACGTTCTGGTGAACGACACGGATGCTCTGCCGCCAGGGGCCGATCCGGACAAGGCGAGCGTAGCCCGGATGTACGACGCGTTGCTGGGCGGGGAGCACAACTTCGCCATCGACCGGGAGGCGGTGGCGGCCGTCACCGGCATCGACCCCCAGGTGCGGGCGCTGGCCCGGGCCAACCGCGCTTTCCTCGGACGGGCCGTACGGTTCCTGGTCGGGTCCGGCGTCCGCCAGTTCATCGACCTCGGCTCGGGAATCCCGACGCAGGGCAACGTCCACGAGGTGGCCCAGGCGGCGAACCCGCAGGCCCGGGTGGTCTACGTGGACAAGGACCCGGTGGCCGTCGCCCACAGCACCACCCTGCTGGCCGACAACCCGCTCGCCGACATCGTCGACGCGGACATCCGGCGGCCGGCCGACGTCCTCGCCTCGCCGCAGGTGCGTGAGCTGATCGACTTCGACGAGCCGGTCGCCGTGCTGATGGTCGCGATCCTGCACTTCGTCGCCCCCGAGGAGAACCCGGCCGGCATCGTCGCCGCCTTCCGGGACGCCCTGCCCCAGGGCAGCTGGCTGGCGCTGTCCCACGCCACGAACGAGGACCGTCCGGACACGGCCGCCGCGGTCACCCAGCTGTACCGCTCCCGGGCCACCTCACCCGTCACCGCCCGCTCCCACGACGAGATCCAGGGCCTCTTCGCCGGGTTCGAGCTGACGGAGCCCGGCCTGGTCCATGTCCCGCTGTGGCGCCCGGACGAGGGCGAGGACATCCCGGAGAAGCCGTCTGAGTACTGGGTGTACGCGGGAGTCGGCCGCAAGAGCGGGTGACAGCGGGGGAGCGACGCCGCCCGCTGTACCGGACCTACCCCGCGATGGAGTCCAGCTGTTCCGCCGCCGGGCGCAGGGCCCACAGGTCGCCGCCGGGCGGCGCCTCCAGTGCCGGAACGGCCCTGCGCGCCCTTGCGTCCCCGGCGTCCGCGGCCGCGTGCACGACGTCGGTCGCCGCGTACCGCAGGAACTCCAGCTCCGGATGGGGCCAGGCGGCGGCCCCGGTGGCGGCGGGCAACAGGTAGTCCACCGCCCTGAACAGGCTCTGCCCGTCCGGCCCTCGGTAGGCCCACAGGTCGATGCCCACGTGCCGGCCGATGGCCGCGAGCCTGGTGTAGGCGACCAGGTCGAAGGTCGAGTAGTGCCAGCTCCGGGTGCGGGTCAGTTCCTGGGGCTGGCTTCCGTCGGCCGCGATCTGCGGCGCGATGCGCTTGCTCCGGGCGTCCAGGACCGTACGGCGGGCCAGTGCCCTGTCGCCGGTCGCGTACGCGAGACCGGCGAGCAGCAGGTCGTAGAAGGTGCCGTGGTTGTTGGCCGCGGCGCCCTCCTGCCTGCCGAAGTCGCTGTCCTTGAGCCAGCCGAGGAAGTCGGCGTTCCACCGCGCCATGCCGGTGCGGTCCTTCCCGCTCCAGCCGGGTGCGCCGGTGTCCAGGAGGGCGAGCGCGTCGACGACGCTGGTGTACGACTGGGAGAAGTCGATGATGCCGATGGCCCGGCCGTCGTACTTGCAGGGGATGAACTGCGCGTGGTCCAGGTTCGGGTTCATCCTCGTGGCAGGGTCGAGGAACCAGGTGCGCAGTACCTGCCCGGCCTTGCGCGCGTACCGGTCGTCGCCGGTGTAGTACCAGGCCAGGGAGAGATCGTAGGCGGAGTCGAAGGTCTTCTCGACGTCCTGGCGGTCGGTGCCGGAGTCGACCTCGGGATTGCGCTCGCCGTCTCGCTGGACGTACGGGCAGCCCCAGGGGTTGTCGGCGGTGGGGGTCCGGGAGGGCCACCAGTAAGGGGCCTGGCTGAGGTAGTCGTGGACGTCACCACCGGGAGCGGGTCTCGGCTTGTCGACGACGGTCCAGGGGCCCTGGTCCAGCCACTTGTCCGCGCGGGCGGTCAACACCCGTACCGCTCGCCGGAGTTGCGGGTCCCCCCGGTCGAGGCGGACCTTCGTCTGCTGCAGGCGGGGGCCGTCGAGCACCGCGGTGTGCGGGACGGTGGTCCGCGCTGCCACCGGTGCGGCGAACCCCGTGGTGAACGCGGCCAGGGCGGTCAGAAGAGCGACGCACAGGCGGGAGCGGGCGCTCATCGGTTCACTCCGTTCAGCCGCCGCTGGGCCTCGAACAGGTTCCGTGGCCGCACCGCGCCCGAACTGCCGTACAGCTCAAGGCGGGTGTGCAGATCGCCGGTGAAGTCGGGGACGTCGATCTGGTCGAACTCCCGGACCTCGTCGATGCCGACGGTCGCGGAGTACGGCGCCAGGCCGTCGATCTTGACCAGCCCGGCGCGGCCGTTGGTGACACGGATGTTCCAGTGGGTGAACCGGGCGCCGAACAGGGGGCCCGCGCTCGCGTCACCGCCGTGGCGGCCGTTGTTGTTCACGGTGATGTCGGTGCGGACATTGGCGAAGGGCAGACCGCGATGGCTGTCGAAGGTCCCCATCCGCATGTCACCGCGCGACCAGACGTTGTACGACGACAACCCCTCGACGTTGATGCCGTGCAGCTGGGTGTTCGCGGGCGCGGGGCGGGTGCGCTCCTCGATCGTGAAGTCCTCGATGAGGTTGTCGTGCGAGCCCTCGCGGCAGAAGTAGGGATGATGGGAGCCGCGCCCCGCCACCCGCGTACGGCGCAGGGTGCACGCGGAGGCGGCCACCAGACCGAAGCCGTTGTCGACATGACGCACCGTCACGTCGTCCACCCAGCAGTCGTACGCGCACTGGAGCACGACGCCGTTGTGGCCCTTGTCCAGCAGGTGCGGCTGCTGGGGGGTCTCGGGCGCCTCCAGGGTCAGGCCCTCGACGCCCGAGCCGCTCAACTCCGATACGTGCGTGGTCAGTTGCGGGGACCACTCCGGGCGCAGGTCGAGCGGGAGCGGCCGTTCGAGGGTGACCTTGCGGCCGTGGACGCGGGCGATGCGGACGGGCCACTCGTAGGGCACGTACGACGTCAGCTTCGTCTTGTCGTCCCAGAAGTAGGCCTCGGGGCCGGGCCCGCCCCCGCACATGTGCTCCAGGAGGGTGTGGTCGGCGTCGTCCGCGAGCCGGAGGAGGACCAGGGCGCCCGGGCGCAGCGCGCCTGCGTCGGCGACCGTCACCGTCCAGGAACCCTGCCGCGCGGGGGCGACCGCGGTGAGCGTCCGCCATTCGTCGCGCCGGTTGCCCGTCCAGCCCTCGAAGGGCCACGCCCTGGCTCTGATCGCTGCGACGAGCGACTCCCAACGGGCCCGCGGCGCGAGCCAGATCAGCCCGCCCGCCCATGACCAGGACGACTTGTCCCCGCCGTAACGGGAGCCGTACGTCCCGATGAGCTCGGTGAGGTTCTTGGTCGCGTACACCGTCGTACGGCCGCTGCCGGCGCCCTTGAGGACCACGTTCGAGTGGCCCACGCGGATGACGTCGTCGACGCGGAACGTGCCCGGCGGGATGGTGACCGTGCCACCGCCGGCCCGTCCGGCGGCGGCGAGGGCACGGTTGATCGCGGGAGCGGAGTCGGTCGTACCGTCCGCCACGGCGCCGAAGTCGCGTACGTCGGCGACGACTCGGCGGCGCGGAAAGTCGGTCGCGCCGCCGTGGCAGCCGGCGCGACCGACGTACGGGATCTGCGGATGGGTGAAGGGTGCGCGGCTGAACTCCCGCCACAGTGGTGCTGCTTCGGCCGCCGACGCGGCCCCGGCACCCAGGGCGACGGTGACGGCGCTTCCCAGCAGCGATCGTCTGGTCATGCCCATGACAGTTCGGTGGCTCATGGCGGATCGCCCTTTCCATGGACTTTCATGGATATGAACGTCGTTCATAAGTACGTTGAGCGGTGAGGATGCCATGTCGCCGTGCGGTGCGAAAGAGGTTGCGCAGGGATTGCTGGGTCATGTCCCTGAACCAGGACACACGCCGAGCCCCGTCGACAGGGTGGTTGTCGACGGGGCTCGGCGTGGGTGGAACTATCGGCGGCTGCTGCCGACGGCGATGATGCCGGTGACCTTAGAGCCGGTCAGGTTGTCGTAGACGACCTCACCGCCGGACTTCTTCCAGATCCTGAGGCGGAAGGTGTCCGGGCCGTCGGTGGCGGTGACGCGGAAGCCGTAGCCGCTCTTCCCGTCGACCGTGCCGGATCCCTGGTAGACGGCCTGGGAGCCGGTGACCACGAACCAGTCGGAGCCGCTCGAACGGAACTTCAGTCCGGCCCGGCCGAAGTCGAAGGACGCCTCGCCGACAGGGGTGACGGCCCCCGGCAGGTAGGCCGCGGCGAAGGAGAAGGCGGCCTTGCCCGTCAGGTCCGGCTTGGCGGGGTAGGCGCCGGCCGGGGAGGCGAGGACACCGGCGCCGAGCACAGGACCGGCGGAGCGGTCGTAGACGATCAGCTCGGGAAGCGTCCTGCTGTCCGAGGCGCCGTCGTCGTCGGTGACGGTGATCACCGGACGCCGGATTCCGGCCTTGGCGTAGGTGTGTTCGGCGCGGCAGCCGGACGCGGTGACCGTGCCGGACTGCGGCGCGCTTCCGTCCTTCCAGTCGACCGTGCAGGTGTGGGTGTCGCTCGTGCCCGGGTCGGTGAACACGGCCGTGACGACCACGCGCTTGCCGAGCGAGACCGGGGACTGCGGACCCGTGGCCGAGACCAGGACCGGCGCCGCGTTGGCCACCTTCACCGTCGCCGTGTCCCTGCTGCGGCCGCCCGTGAGGGTGACCGTGTAGGTGCCGTCGTCGGTGCAGGTGAGCGTCGTCGCGGCCGAACCGGGGTCGGCGAAGGAGCAGGGTGCTCCCGCCTCGACGGTCCACTTCGGGCTGCCCGCACCGGAGAGGGCGCCGTGCAGCGCGATCGCGTCGCCCTCCTTCCCGCCGACGTCCTCGCCGGCGTGCACGATGCTCACCGGGTCGACGCCGGTCAGGGTGGGCACGACCTTCTTGATCAGGCCGTCGGCGTCGAACTCCAGCTTGTCGATGGTCGTTTCACGATGCATGCCGTCACCGCCGGGCATGGCGAACCGGTGGTAGGCGATGTACCAGTCGTCGGTGTTCGGCACGTGGACGACCGAGTGGTGACCGGGACCCCTGATGCCGAGCGAGAGGTCCTTCTCCAGGATCACGCCCCGCTTGGTCCAGGGGCCGGTGGGGGAGGGGCCGGTGGCGTAGGCGACGCGGTAGTTCTCGTCGCGCGTGTCGTTCTCCGACCACATGAGGTAGTAGGTGCCGCCCCGCTTGATGACGAACGAGCCCTCGTTGTAGCCGCTGGGCGTGATGTCCTTCATCTTCGTGAGGTCGAGGGACGTCATGTCGGCGTTCAGCGGGGCCACGTAGGCGTGCCCGTTGCCCCAGTAGAGGTACGACTGCCCGTCGTCGTCGGTGAACACGGCCGGGTCGATCATCTGGCCGCTGAACTGGCCCGCCTTCAGCAGGGGTTGGCCCAGCGCGTCCTTGAACGGACCGGCCGGCGAGTCGGAGACGGCGACACCGATGTTGGCGTCGGCGCAGAAGTAGAAGTAGTACTTCCCGTCCTTCTCGGCGATCGTCGGCGCCCAGGCCCGGCTGTCCGCCCACGAGATGTCCGGACCGAGGTCGAGAATGACGCCGTGGTCCTTCCAGTGGACCAGGTCGGTGGAGGAGTACGCCTTGAACTGCGTGCCGCTCCAGCCCTCGAAGCCGTCGGTCGTCGGATAGATGTAGAAGGTGTCGCCGAAGCGCACGATGTTCGGGTCGGCGTTGAGCCCCGGCAGAACCGGGCTCCTCATGATCAGCGCCGAGACCGTCCAGGTGCGCTTCTTGCCGTCGGAGCCGGTCACCTCGTACGTCACCGGCTTGCTGAAGTCGTGCACGCTGCCGGAGGCGGGGCTGATCGCCGCACCGTGGGCCAGGGTGAACTCCGGTGCCAGCGCGGTGAGATCGGTGCCCTCCTTCATCGGCAGGGTGACCTTGCTGTCCGCGTTGTCGACGATGGCGTCGACCTTCAGCGCCGGGTGCGTGGCCTTGGCGATGCCCGCGGTGTTGCCGCTGAGCTCCATGGCCTCCGCGGCGGACAGAGCCCGGTCGTAGACGCGGAAGTCGTCGACCTCGCCGCCGAAGGCGGGGTCGCCCGCGTACAGGGACCTGCCGATGTAGCCGCTGTAGTCCTTGTTAGCGTCATACAGCTCGGACGGCTTGATGGAGGTCGTCGTACGGGCCGCCTCGACGCCGTCGACGTAGAGGACCATCGTGCCGGTCGCCCCGTCGAGGGTGACGGTGACGTGCCGCCACTCGCCCGGTGTGAGCTGCGAGCCCGCCGTCAGCTTCGACTCCGCCGACCAACTCGCCTTCGTGATGGCCGAGTAGAGGCTGTTGCCGCCGTTGGAGGGTGTGGCGAACAGGTACTTGTTGCTGTCCGGACCGAGCCCGAACAGCCACTGGAAGCTGCTGCCGCCCTTCCACTTGGCGTACGTCGACACGGTCACGCTGTCGGCGTTCTTCAGCACACCGTTCGGGATCCTGACGTACGGCGACCCCGTCGCGTCGCCCGACATCTTGAAGGAGCCGCCCTGCACACCGGTGCCGAAGGCGGGCGTACCGGCATAGGTGCCGTGGTAGCCGTGGCCGCTGGAGTCGACCGCGATGTTGCCGCCCGTCTCGTCGAAGCCGTAGTGCAGGAGCAGGTCGGCCGGGACGTCGGGGCCCTCCTGCGAGACGGTGACCTCGGCCTGGAGCGGGATCGCCGCGCCGTCGGGCAGACTGCCGGTGACCGTGAAGGTGCCCGCCTGGGCGTACTTCGACGCCGGGACGTCCTCCCAGGTGACCGCGACGGGGCGCTTGACGCCGTCGGCGTAGGTGGCGATCACGGTGGCCGGCAGGACCGGAGCCTGGCCGGTCCGCGTCTTCACGGAGATGCTCTCGACGCTCGCGACGAGCTGGTCCGGCTGGTAGGAGCGCAGCAGCCGGTCGTACTCGGCCTGGGTGACCGGCAGGACGGTGCCGTGGCGCGGCCTGGCCGGCAGGTCGTAGTCGGCGACCGGGGTCCAGTTGCCGGAATCGAGGTCGGTGGTCTCGAAGGGGATGTATCCGCGGCCCCCGAACTCGTCGAGGAACGCGTACCACTTCTCCTCGGTGTTCGACTTGAAGACCAGGGGGCCCTCGGCGGCGTTCATCGCGCCCTTGCCGATGCCCTCCGCGACCGCCGTCCAGTTCGGGTTCAGGATCGAGTCGCTCTTCTCCTCGAAGATGAACTTGCTGTTGGGCGTCGAGGAGGTGTTGTTCCGCTCGTCCTTCGACAGGCGGTAGTAGGTGCCGTTGTTCTGGATCATCGTGGAGTCGATGACCGAGTAGCCGCGGTCGATCCAGACCTTGGGCTCGCTGAAGGTGTAGAAGTCGCGGGTGGTCGCATACATCATGCGGTTGTACGTGTCGCCGGAGTGCGCCGCGTTGTCGTACAGCTTCGACGCCCAGAAGACGACGTACTCGCCGAGCTTGGCGTCGTAGAACGCCTCCGGCGCCCAGGTGTTGCCCGCGCTGTCGGGCGAGACCTTGACGAGCCGCTGGTTCGTCCAGTGGACCAGGTCGGTGGACTCCCAGACCATGACGGACTTGCTGCCGGTGCGCTGGGAGGCGTCCCAGTCGCCGTTGCCGTAGATCCTGAGGTCGGTGGCGATCTGGTAGAACTTGTCGCCCTCGGGGGAGCGGATGATGAACGGGTCGCGCAGGCCCTTCTCGCCGAGCGTGGAGGTCAGGACCGGCTTGCCGTCGTTCAGCTCCCGCCACTTCATGGGGTCGTCGCCCTTGCTGAGCGCGGCGTAGAGCTGCTCGCCGTCCGAGGTGCCCTCACCCGTGAAGTAGCTGAACATGTAGCCCTTGAGGGCTTGTTTCGCGGGGAGTTCGGGGACCTTGGCGGTGAAGAGGCGGGTGGCCTTCGCGTCCCCCTTGGAGACGGTGGCGGTCAGCTCGACGGTCGTGGCGCCGTCGCCGTGCGCGGGGCGGTGGACCACGCCGTCGGCCCCGATGACGTCCTCGTCGGCGGAGGCCCAGGAGACGGTGGTGCCGTAGTCGCCCGCGGCCGGGAGGGTGAGGTTGCCGCGCACGTCGTCGAGGTTGTGGACGCTGAGCGCCTCGGCGGCCTGCCGGGTGGCGGTCTGGTCGTCGAAGTCGGGCAGGACCGTGACGTCGAAGCTCTTGGTGTCGGTCACGGGACCCTTTTTCAGGGTGGCCGTGAGCGTGGCGTGGCCCTCCGGTTCACCGGCGGCGGGGCGGGTCACCTTGCCGGAGCCGCTCACCACGTCCGGGTGGTCGCTGGCCCAGGTGAGGGTGGAGCCGCCGGCCGTGCCGGTCTTCGGGAGGTCCAGGTCGGCCGTGACCGCGCTGGTGTCGCCGAGGCTCAGGGCGGCCTTGTCGTCGGCGACGCCCTCGGTGGCGACGGGGAGGGAGAGTTGCTCGACCTCGGAGGCGGCGAGGGCCCGGTTGTAGACGCGGAAGTCGCGGATGCGGCCCTTGAACAGCTTGTCGCCGGAGTAGACCGACTTGCCGATGTAGTTGGCGGTGGTGGTTCCGGAGCCGATGGCGCCGGGCGTGATGGTGACCGCCGTGTTGCGGCCGACCTCGACGCCGTCCTCGTACAGGACACCGGTGGTGCCGGTCTGGGTGTAGGTGAGCTGCTTCCACACCGCGCGGGCCAGGTTGTGGCCGTCGGAGGGCTTCGTGGTCTGCTCTGTCGACCAGTTGCCGGTCGCGATCGAGGTGCGCAGGGAGTTGCCGGTGGCGAACAGGTATCCGTTGCCGTTGGCGCCGCTGGAGTTGCCGAAGCCGTAGAGGAAGTACGGAGTGCTCTGGGCGGAGTCGATCAGCACGTCCGTGGAGACGGTGATCGAGTCCATGCCCTTCATGACGTCGTCCGGCACCTTGACGGAGGTGTCCGTGCCGTTGAAGGCGAGCCCCTGCGTGGGGTCGGACCAGTCGGCGGTTCCGTTCACCGTGCCGTCGCGGCCGTTGCCGGAGGCGTCGGTGACGGTACGGCCCGAGGCGCCGTCCAGCTTGTACCAGAGGGCCAGTCCATCGGTGACGTCCACCGTGTCCGCCGCCCGGGCGGAGAGCGCGGGCGCGGCGAGGCCCAGGAGCAGTGACGCGGCGGTCAGACCGGCGAGGCGGGCCGCCCGGCGTCTTGCGCGGGTGCGCGGACGTGCGAAGTACGTCATGTGGGGTTCCTCTGCTGAGGCGTGGCGGGGCCTCGGCGGGGGCACCCTGCCGTTTCGGCTGTGTGACGACGTGTTGCGAGAGTGTCAATCGCGTCCTACGGGGACGTCAAGAGGTTTCGAACGATGTCCGACTGGTCGAACGTCACGTTCTCCCCACATGTATGGGGGAGTTGGGGGCATGCGGGTGGTACCCAGCGTGACTACCCCAGACAATCGAAGGGACGGGCACCATGCTCGCCATCATCTCCGCGGTCCTGTTCTTCATCTCCTTTCTGATCAACGCTGCGGACATCTCGACGAACGACACCTTCAGCTCGACGAACATCATGCTGCTCGGTCTCATGGTGCTCGCCCTGCATGTGGCCGGCATCGGAAGCGGGTGGTCCGTGGGCAGCCGCCGGCGGTGAGACCCGTCAGATGGGGGGCAGCCCCCAGCGGGGCGCGTCCTCGTTCGGACGCACGGGGGTGACCGTCGGTTCGGGACGGTCACCCCGGGCGGTGATGAGCGCCGACTCCCCCTTGCACAGGGCGACTTGGACGGCACCGCCGCCGACGTCCATGTGATGGAGAGGGCGTCCCCGTCCGTCGCGTATGTCGACGGGACCCGCGATTCCGTGCCCTACGACGCAGGGCGCACCCGCCTCGCTCACCCGGTGATCCCGTCATGGTGCGCGACCTGGGCGGGCGGATTGCCCTGGTAGCCGTCCGGCAAGGGCTTGAACGCGGCGCGTGGGCGATCGCGTCCGCCGGGTGGAACACCCAGCGGAAGTCGCGTTCCCCCTCGCTCGGGGTCACTTCGACGGCGAGGACCGAGCGCTCGGTGTGGACCAGGGCGCGCAGGACCAGGGTGCCCCGGTCGGTGGTGAGTGTGCCGGTCAACTCGGCCTTGCGCAGGGACAGTCGCCAGTCGAGGCCGGTGATCGCGCCCACCGGCTCCAGTGTGAAGTGCCCGGACCACCGACCCGAGTTCGGCTCCCTCTTCGGTCTCGCCCGGCTGCCGATCGGGGTGGCGCCCGGTTCGGCGTAGACCCCGGAGCCGAGGAAGCCGTTCCCGAGGAAGGGGCCTTCGTGCCAAGCCGTCGGCATCCGCTGCCAGACGAGGTCGGCGTCGTCGAGAACCGTGCGCCAGGGGTCGCCCGATGCCGGGACGGACGCCGGGGCCGATGCGACCGGGTCGGCCGCCGCCGGGGTGGCCTCGGCACGGTCGGCCGCCGACGCCTGGGTGGTGGTCAGGGCCGATGTCAGGAGCTCGCCACTGAGGGCGGACCCTGCAGCCAGGCCCGGGTGCCGAACGAGGCACACGCCCGTGAGGCCACCGCCGCCGCGGAGCGCAGCGCCTCCGTGAAGCCGTACGGGGTCACGTGGCCCTGAGTGGCGAGGCGATGGGTGAGTGCCCCGTGGAGGACGTCACCCGCGCCGAGTGTGTCCGCGACCCGGACGGCAGGCACGTCCACCGTGCCCGTGCTCTCGGGGCCCGCCCACTCGATGGGCCGGCCCCCGCGACTCACCGCCGACCAGACCACGCCGTGCTCCTGGAGGAACCGCAGGACGTCCGCAGGGGTGTCGGTGCCCGGCGGCCGGAAGTCGTCCGAGCAGACGGCCACGTCGATCGACGGCAGCAGGTTCTCCGTACCGGGCTTCCAACTGCCCCCGTCGAGAACGGTTCTACGGCCCGCGGCCCGCGCGAGACGGGCGGTCGCCGTCGCCAGCTCCATGTGGTGGCCGTCGAACTCGACGACGTCGCAGGCGGCGACCAACGCGTCGAGACCGTCCGGTGGCGTGAGCCGGTACCCGGCCGCGTTGGTCGACGCGACGGCGCGGTCCCCGCTCGACTCGGTGACCAGAATGGAGGACACGGCGGGCGGATTCGTCGACTCGGCCGCCAGGTCGGAGACATGCACGCCCAGCCCGCGCAGGTCCGCCGCGACCGCCGCTCCCAGCGGATGGGAGCCGATGCCGGTCAGCAGCCTGGCCGTGCCGCCCAGGTGGCTGAAGGTCACAGCCGCGTTCGCCGCCGGGCCGCCCGCGGCCACCACCTGCTCACGGGCCGTCAGCTTCTCGTCGGAGCCCGGCACATGGTCCACCAGCTGAATGACGTCGAGCGTGCACAGGCCGACGAACAGCCCTTCGGGACGTCGGGTGTCCGTCGGCCTGTGCATCGTTCGCCTCCAGTTGCCGCTCGCGGCCTTCAGCCCGCCGCCCTCTTCACGAGCTCGCCGATCCGCGCCTCGTCGGCGGCCGTCAGCTTCGTGAGCGCGAACGCGGTCGGCCACATGGTGCCCTCGTCGAGGTTCGCCTTGTCGTTGAAGCCGAAGGTCGCGTACCGCGCGTGGAACTTTTCGGCGCTCTGGAAGAAACAGACGACCTTGCCGTCCTTGGCGTAGGCGGGCATCCCGTACCAGAGCTTCGGCGCCAGGTCCGGGGCACTGGCCTTGACGACGGAGTGGATCCGTTCGGCCATGACCCGGTCCGCGTCCTGCATCTCGGCGATCTTCGCTACCACGGCGGCCTCGTCCTCCGCCGCCTTGTCGGCACGCGAGCTGCGGCGCGCCGACGCCTTGACCTCCTGGGCGCGCTCCTTCATCGCGGCGCGCTCCTCGTCGGTGAACGTCTCGGTCCTCTTCGGCGTCCTGCGGGTGCTCGTCATGTCGGTTCCTCCTGGTCTGCGGACGGTCAGGGACAGCTTCTGCGGACGGTCAGGGACATCTTCGCGCCGAACCATGCCATGCCGTTCAGCCCCACGCGCAGGCGATCTGCCGAGTCGTGGTGTTGAGCCGGTTGAACAGGTTCGTGACGCCGATCATCAGGACGATCGCGGCGAGCAGTTTCTCGTCAAGGTAGGTGGCGGCCGTGTTCCGGACCTCGTCGCTCACCCCGTCGGGACGGTCGGCAAGGCGCGTCGCCACCTCGACCGGCGCCGGCGCCGGCGCCGCCCGCTCCTCCTCGGTGAAGTGGGGGGCCTCACTCCAGGCGGCGACCGTGGCCAGCCGCTCGTCGCTCACTCCCGCCTTGCGAGCCGTCCTGGCGCCCGTCGACACCCGCGCTGCATCCGTTGATCTGACTGACCCGCAGATGCATCAGCTCAAGTCAGGACGACGGTCGTGGGACGAGACCGCCCCGACGGCGGCGGCCGAGCACCGGGCGGCGGGCCGGGCCGCTCTGCCTGAGCCCGGCCAAGGGGTCTGAGACGCCCAAGCTCCCGACGTGTCCGTCCGTGCGACGAGCACCGACAGCGGCCCACTGCGCTCTCTTCCGCCTTGCCAAAGTGGAACTCTGTTCCGTATCGTTTACGGAACGAGGTTCCGTTTTGCCGTCACGGCCGTGCGGGGCCTCCGCAGCCGGGCCGCGCCATGCCGCCGCACGGTCTCATCTCCCATGGAGGAACACGCTCATGCAGTACCGCACCTTGGGCCGCACCGGTGTGCAGGTCAGCTCCCTCGCGCTCGGCGCCATGAACTTCGGCAGGATCGGCCGCACCACTCAGGACGAGGCCACCGCGATCGTCGACGTCGCTCTGGAGGCCGGCGTCAACGTCATCGACACCGCCGACATGTACGGCGACGGCGAGTCGGAGGAGATGGTCGGCAAGGCCATCGCCGGCCGCCGCGACGACATCGTGCTGGCCACCAAGGCCGGCCTGCCCATCGGCGAGGAACGCAACCACCAGGGCAGTTCGCGCCGCTGGCTGGTCACCGAACTGGAGGCCAGCCAGCGCCGCCTCGGCGTCGACCACGTCGACCTGTACCAGATCCACCGCTGGGACCCGAACACCGGCGACGAGGAGACGCTGTCGGCCCTGACCGACCTGCAACGCGCCGGAAAGATCCGCTACTTCGGCTCCTCCACCTTCCCCGCCTACCGCATCGTGCAGGCCCAGTGGGCCGCCCGCGAGCACCGGCTGAGCCGCTACGTCACCGAACAGCCCAGCTACTCCGTCCTCCAGCGCGGCATCGAGGCCCACGTCCTGCCCGTCACGCAGGAGTACGGCCTCGGCGTACTGGTGTGGAGCCCGCTGGCCTCGGGCTGGCTCTCGGGTGCGATCCGCGAGGGCCGGGACATCACCACCCACCGCTCGGCGTTCCTGCCCGAGCGCTTCGACACGGCACTCCCCGCCAACCGGACCAGACTCGACGCAGTGGAGCGACTGGCCAAGGTCGCCGAGGACGCGGGCCTCACCCTCATCCAGCTCGCGCTCGGTTTCGTGACCGCACACCCCGGCGTGACCAGTGCCCTCGTAGGCCCCCGCACGGTCGACCACCTGCACGCCCAACTCGCCGCCGCCGACACGGTCCTGACCCCCGATGTACTCGACGCGATCGACGAGATCGTCGCCCCCGGTACCGACCTGGCCCCCCACGAGAACCACGACACCCCGCCCGCGCTCCTGGCCCCGTCACTGCGCCGCCGCTGACCGGCCGGGGGAGACCCGGGCTGAAGGTGACCCACGGTCCGTGCCGGGTGGGTCACCGGATCGCCCAACTCGCCGCCCCCGGCACTGACCTGTTGGCCGGTGTGCTCGACGCGAGCGTCACCCCCGGCGTGGTCCCGCTCGGTCGGCCAACCGCATGCCCGACTCGCCACCGCGGGCACCGACCTGGCCCCGCAGGAGAACCAACACACTTTGCCCCTGGGGGCCGGGGGAAAGACCCCGTACGACCAGCAACCGCTTCCGGCCGCCCGCGATGCTGGCCAAGATCGCCACGACCGTCGACGTCGTCTCCGGCGGCGGGCTCGACTTCGGTATCGCGGCCGGCTCGACTTCGGTATCGGTGTCGGCTCCCGCCCCGACCACCCCCTGGCCAGGCGCGAGTACGAGGCCCACGGCCTGCCCTTCCGCGACTCCGCGCACGCCGTGGCGAGCCTCGCTGAGGCCTGCACGGTGATCAAGCGGCTGTGGACCGAGGAGAAGCCCTTCGACCACCACGGCACCCACCACCACCTCACCGGCGCCTTCGCCAACCCCAAACCGGTCCAGCGCCGACATCGACGACGTGACCCGTCGCAGCGCCCTGCTGGACCGCTACTGCGAGGAGATCGGCCGCGACCCGGCCGCCTCGCTGATCGCCTCGCGGGTGGCGCCCGGGCGGTCGTAGGAGACCGGCAGGTGGATTGAGCGGGTGATCTCGACCGACGCGGGCTTCACCCACATCGTGCTCGGCCTGCCGTCGCCCTACCCGGACCACGTCGCCCGGTGGTTCGCCGACGAACTCATCGGCCCCTCGGCCCGACCGGTCATTTCCAGCCGTACGCGTACGCCGCCACCCACGTGATGTCGAGCTGTGCGCTGCTGCCCGGCGCCGCCCCCGGGCCCTCCAGAGCGCTCTCGTTCTGCAGCACCCAGGACAGGGGAAGGTCCGGCACGTCACGGGTGTCATGACCCGTCTGCCGGCCGTCGACGAAGAACCGCACGTGGCCCGGCGTCCACTCGGTGGACACGGTGTGCCACCGCGTCCAGTCGTCGCTCCCCGGGAACCAGCCCTGCTCACCGCCGCCGCAGGGGTGGTGGAAGGAGCTGAGCGAGCCGGTCCACTCGCCCTCGGGGTGGTCCATCTCGCAGCCCCCGCCGTAGTGCAGCCACGCGGACTTGTACCCGGGAGCCAGCTTCGTGACCTTGATGCGCGCGCTGTACTTGCCGTACTTCATCTGCATCACCGCACGCGGCACCACCGCCGCGGCATGCACGGGGCCGCCGTCCGCGGGCCGCCACATCCGGATCGACATCCGGCCGTCGCCGTTCGCCGCGGGACCGACGCTCACGGTGTCCTCCGGGTGGTAGACACCCACCACCTGCCGCCCCCGGTCGGCGGCCGTGTCGGGCCAACCCGTCGGATACGCCCACCAGTTGTCCCGGTACTTTCCCTTCAGGCCCCCGCAGTGGGCCGCGGAGGTGTCGACGTCGTGCTCGCAGTCGCTGAACGACCCCAGCGGCACCCGGTCGCCGTTGAAGTCCTCGGCGAGGACCTGCCAGAAGGGTCCGCAGTCACCACGGGGAAGGTGCGCGGCGGTGGTCCGGCAGGCGTCGGCGGGAGCGGGGGCCCCGTCGGCCCGGGGGAGGCCGAGGAGGCCGCCGCCCACGAGCAGGAGGCTCGCGGCTGTCACCAACATCCGCTTGTGGTGGTGCGGCGCTGCGTGTGAACCCATCCCGAGGCTCCTTCAGGCGGCCGACGCCGTCCGCCCGTGCCGCGCAGAGCACCGGAAGGCCATGAACCGCGGCGGAGCGGACCGCACTTCGCGAAGGAACATCCTCGCCCCCCGCACCGCGCGGCGCCATCCCCAGGACGCGCCGCGAACCGGAAGGCCCGCTCCGCCGGCCGCCTCAGAACTCGCTGTCGATGCCGGTCACGACCGCCGGCCCCAACGGGGCGTCCTCCTCTGCCAGGCCGCTGTCCCGCAGGGCTCCGGAGACCAGCCGTACCGCTTCGGCCTCCGCCTGCAACCGGTCCGGGGCCTCGACCTCGACCCGGGCGGCGAACATGCCGTCCTCCTCCACGGACAGCACACTCAGCTCCTCGCTCTCCCCGAGATCGGTGTTCCTGGGATCCTGAGGCCGAAGCCTTCGTCCGATGTCCGAGCGGACGCTGTCGGGCACTCCCCGCAGGAACGTGCCGGGGACGGTGATGACGTAGGTGGTCACGGGGACTCCTTTCTGACGTCCTACCCGGTTCCCCGTGAGACCGATCGGAACCGAGGGCGCAGGGCTCCGGATGTGGAGGAGGCGTGTCGTCCACGGCGGTTTTCTGAAACCGTCCCCGCATGGTCACGCCGGTCGGGGGTATGCGCGGCCAGAACACTGCATCTCGAGATGGGCGGACGATGACGACGTCGGTGACGGCTGGCACGGGCAGGGCGGAGCTGGAGGGGGAGGAGCCCGCACGGGGCGGCGTCGAGCTCGGCCACGCCCTGCGTGACACCGACGGCCCCCTGCCCGTCCCCCTGGCCCTCGCGAGGAACTGACCGGGGAGTGAAGATCGTTTACGAGGAACAGGACTGCCGAGGCGGCCGTACGGCCCCGCCTCAGGACCGGCCCACGGGTGGACGCGCTGTCCACCGCCGTGGGCGACGGGTGAACATCGGATCGTCGCTCTGACCGTGTTCCCGGCGTTGTCCTGGGCAACGGCCGGCGGCAGGCGACAGGTATGGAGTGGGGAGGCCGGGACGAGAGTGATCTCGGGGACTGAGGCTGCCGAGCTGGTGTCGACGGCGGCAGCCGCCGCCGAGACGGCGTGGGAGCACTGGGAGCCGTCGGTTCTCCTCGTGGAGGACGATCCCGGCGACGCGATGCTCGTGGAGGAACTGGTCGTCGACGGCGCCGTGAAGATGCGGTTGCGATGGGTGCGGTCGATGACCGAGGCCACCGAGGCGCTCGCCACCGAGACGCCCGACTGCGTCCTGCTCGATCTGCACCTGCCGGACGCCCAGGGGCTTGAGGCGGTCTCGCAGGTCCAGGGGCTGGCCGAGCAGGTCGCCATCGTGGTCCTCACCGGGCTCGCCGAGGAGCAGACCGGCCTCGCCGCGGTCGCGGCCGGCGCACAGGACTACCTGGTCAAGGGCCGGGTCGAGCCCGAGCTGTTCGGGCGGGCGGTGCGCTACGCGATCCAGCGCAAGCAGACCGAGCAGGCGGCGGTGGCCCTCCACGCCGGCGCGCTCCAGGCACAGGAGAACGCCCGCCTGGAGCGTGGCCTGCTGCCCCGCCCGCTGCTGCGCGCCGAAGGCGTCCAAGTGGTGGCCCGTTACCGGCCCGGACGTGCCCAGACACTGCTGGGCGGTGACTTCTACGACATCGTCCAGAGCGCCGACGGCACCCTCCACGCCCTCATCGGGGACGTCTCCGGGCACGGCCCGGACGAGGCGGCCCTGGGAGTCGCCCTGCGCATCGCCTGGCGCACCCTCGTCCTCAGCGGGATCACCGGCGCGCAGCAGATGGCCCGCCTGGAGGAACTGCTGATGGCCGAGCGGGCCCGTGACGAGGTCTTCGCGACCCTCGTGACCCTGGCCGCCGTCCCGGGAGAGCAACAGGCCCACATCGTCCGAGCCGGTCATCACGGCCTGCTCCGGCGCAGCGGGACGGACGTGGAGTGGGTGGAGGTGCCCGGCGGACCGGCCCTGGGCATGGTCCCGGGCGGCGCGAGGTGGCCGACCGCGGAACTGGCGGTGCCTGCGGGCACGTCGGTGGTGCTCTTCACCGACGGCCTCTTCGAGGGGCACGTGAGCCGTGGCACGGAACGCCTCGGCGAGGAAGGACTACTGGCCCTCGCCCGGGAGGGAGCCGCACTGGAGCCGGAGGCCTTCGTGGACCGGCTGATAGAGAAGGCCGAGAGCCTCGCCGAAGCACGGGGCGGCCTGGCCGACGACGTGGCCGTCGTCCATCTGAACTGGAACTGAGTGAGTGGGAGCACGGTGTCGGACCGCATGGTGAGGCGAGGGACGGGCGCGGTGTGGAAGGGGCGTCGGCTGACGGTGCAGGGGTGGTTCTACCTGCTGCTGGCCGTCATGACGCTGCTGGTGGTGGTCGGCAGCGTGGTCGGCGCCGGTCTGCTCAGCCGGACGGCGGAGGTGAGCGACCAGCTGCTGCGCCGTATCCAGCCCGCCCAGACCGAGGCGTACCGGCTGCAGGCGGCGCTGGCCAACCAGGAGACGGGTGTCCGCGGTTACGCGATCTCCGCCGACCGGCAGTTCCTCGCCCCGTACACCCAGGGCAAACGCGACGAGGCGAGCTCGGCCGCCCGGTTGCGCGGGTTCATCGGCGACCGGCCCGAACTGCTTGCCGACCTGAGGGCCATCGAAACGCAGGCGGCCGACTGGCGCCGCACCTACGCCGAACCGCTCGCCGCCTCGGTCACACCGGGGCGTCCGAAGCCGCTGGACCAGCAGAAGGCCGATCAGGGCAAGAAGGAGTTCGACCGGCTGCGCGCCCTGTGGGCCCAGCAGAACACCGACCTGGCGAAGGCCGTGGAGAAGGGCCGTGCCCATCTCATCCACGAACGGCACGTGCGCGACTCGGTTCTGGCGGGCATGGTCGCGTTCTTCCTGCTGGTCGGAGTCGCCTGCGCCGTCCTGGTCCGGGTCCTGGTGACCCGCCCGCTCGAGGCGCTGACCACGGCGTCCCGGCGGGTGGCGGGCGGCGACTTCTCGTACGTCATCACCGGTGGCGGCCCGGCTGATCTGACGGCGGTGGCCAATGCCGTCGAGGGCATGCGCTGGCATGTCGTGGCCGAACTCGAGGCATCCCGCGCCCAGGAGCAGGAGCTGACCAGGCAGGCCGCCGACCTGGACGCCCAGACCGAGGAACTGCGCCGCTCCAACGCGGAACTGGAGCAGTTCGCCTACGTCGCCTCCCACGATCTGCAGGAGCCGCTGCGCAAGGTCGCCTCGTTCTGCCAGCTGCTGGAGAAGCGTTACGGCGACGTCCTCGACGACCGGGGCCGGCAGTACGTCGACTTCGCCGTCGACGGGGCCCGGCGCATGCAGGTCCTCATCAACGACCTGCTGACCTTCTCCCGGGTCGGGCGGGTCAACGACGCCCGGGTGCCGGTCGGTCTCGACCAGGCGCTGGACAAGGCGCTGGCCAACCTCGGGACGGCCGTCGAGGAGTCCGGCGCCCGCGTCGACCGCCCGGAGCAGCTGCCCCAGGTCGTCGGGGACCCCACCCTGCTGGCCATGCTCTGGCAGAACCTGGTCGGCAACGCCCTCAAGTTCCGCCACCCCGACCGCACCCCGCACGTGTCCATCACCTGCGGAACGGACCCCGACGAACCCGACAGCCTGCTCGTGTGCGTCACGGACAACGGCATCGGCATTCCCGAGCAGTTCACCGAGAAGGTGTTCGTGATCTTCCAGCGGCTGCACGGCCGGGACGCCTACGGTGGTACCGGCATCGGTCTGGCACTGTGCAAGAAGATCGTGGAACAACATGGTGGCAAGATCTGGATCGACACCGCACACACGGACGGCACGCGCTTCTGCTTCACCCTTCCGTCCATCGCCGAGATCCCGGAGGCGTCCGGTATCGGCACCGAGGAGAAGGCCCTTATATGACCACCCCCGACGCCAGCCCCATCGACGTGCTCCTCGTCGAGGACGACCCCGGCGACGAGCTGATGACCCGTGAGGCGTTCGAGGACAACAAGATCGGCAACACGCTCCATGTGGTTCGGGACGGCGAGGAGGCACTCGACTTCCTCTACCGGCGCGGCGACCACACGGACGCGCCTGAGCCCGATCTGATCCTGCTCGACCTCAACCTGCCCAAGTACGACGGGCGTCAGGTCCTGGAGAAGATCAAGTCCGACCCGGAGCTGGCCCACATCCCGGTCGTCGTCCTCACCACCTCCGCGGCCGAGGAGGACATCCTGCGCAGCTACAAGCTGCACGCCAACGCCTATGTCACCAAGCCGGTGGACCTGGACCAGTTCATCGCCGCGGTCCGTCAGATCGACGACTTCTTCGTCCAGGTCGTCCGTCTGCCACGCCACTTCTGAAACCGCTGCCCGACCGGTGGGCCGTAAGGGAACCGTCCCTGCCCCGCCCGGTCGGCGACGCGGATCTCATCCGCGCTCGCTGAGGTACGCGTCCAGCTCCGCGGCCCCGGCCGGCATCGCCCGGCCCCGAACGGAGAGCCGGCTCCGCCAGTCGCGCAGCGCGTCCTCCAGCGGCTCCAGTCCGCCGGCCTCCCGCAACTGGGCGATCAGTGGGGCGACCTGCTCCAGCGGACAGCCGCCCCGCCGGAGTTGACGGGTCAGCAGTCAGCGCGTCACGGTGCGGCCGCACCAGCCCGGCACGCTCCCATGTGCGCAGCGTCGCGGGCCGGATCCCCGAGCCGCCTCGACGACCGGCGGACCCTCCAGGCCGTGGAGCGGCCACTGCGCGACCTGGCCCCCAGCTCGGCGTGGCTCTCGTCGACGAGCCGGAACGCGTCCTCGACGGCGCCCTCGTTCACCGCCCGCATGATCGCCGTGGCCGTCCGGTGCCCGTGGCCCGGCAGCAGGGCGAGGAAGGTGCGCGGGGCGCACGCGTGCAGCGGCGCGTAGACGCGGTAGCCGTGCGGTCCCTGGGCGGAGAGACAGACCGTACCCGTGCGCCAGGTCGGCCGACCTGAGGCGCCCAGCGCGGGGAGTGGACGCACCCCCCGTGCCCCGCGTGTCCCCGTGGTTCGGGGACGCCCCGCTCGTCCCGAGGAGCTAGTCGCCGCCACCCTCAGGTCGTCGAACTCACGTCTCACTGACCGTTGTTTGTTCGAACCTACGAAGTTCCCACGTAGTGGGTTACTGATCGCGCCGCGCACTGGTAGGAAACATTCCTAACAATCAGGTCTGGACCAACTTCCCACCCCCCACCTCCACTTGGAGCCCCCGTGGAACCTGACACAGTGCACCCGGCCGCCCACCCGTCCCGCCGCACCTTGCTCGCTCTCATGGGAGCGGCGACCTGCGCCGGAATGCTCGGCTCCGTGCCCGCCGCGGCGGCGTCCGCGGCCGCACCGGGCCTCGACGACCCCGCGAAGAAGGAGATCGCCATGAAGCTGGTGTCGAGCGCGGAGAACTCCTCGCTCGACTGGAAGGCGCAGTACCGGTACATCGAGGACATCGGTGACGGCCGCGGGTACACCGCCGGCATCATCGGCTTCTGCTCCGGCACCGGCGACATGCTCGACCTCGTCCAGCTCTACACCGACCGCAAGCCCGGCAATGTCCTCGCCAGGTATCTGCCGGCGCTGCGCCGCGTCAACGGCACCGACTCCCACTCCGGCCTGGACCCGAACTTCCCCGCCGACTGGCGCAAGGCCGCCCAGGACACGGCGTTCCAGCAGGCGCAGAACGACGAACGCGACCGTGTGTACTTCAACCCCGCCGTCAGGCAGGGCAAGACGGACGGGCTGCGCGCACTCGGCCAGTTCGCCTACTACGACGCCATCGTCATGCACGGCGACGGCGGCGACGCGACCAGCTTCAGCAGCATCCGCCGCCGGGCCCTGCGCCAGGCCAAGCCCCCGGCCCAGGGCGGCAACGAGACGACGTACCTCAACGCCTTCCTCGACGCACGCGTGTGGGCGATGAAACAGGAGGAGGCACACAGCGACACCAGCCGGGTCGACACCGCCCAACGCGTCTTCCTGCGCCAGGGCAACCTCGACCTGAACCCGCCCCTGGACTGGAAGGTCTACGGCGACAGTTACCACATCGGCTGACGCAGAAGAGACGACGGCCCGGTGCGCCACAGCACCGGGCCGTCGCCGCTCCCGGAAAGCGCGCCGACCACGCCATGCCGTGAAAACCCTCTCGGCACAGCGTGTTTGCCGTCGAAGCAAGCGGTAACGCGATGTCCATGAGTGAATCGAACGAGCAGACGAACCAAGATTCCGCGAACACTCGGACCGCGGCGGCCAAGGCGCGTGGTACCACGGCGAAGGCGACCGCCCCGGCCACCAAGGCGGCGAACAAGGCCGCCTCGAAGACGGATGACGTCGCGTCGGCGGGCAAGGAGGCGGCGGAGCGCACGGCCAAGACGGTGAGCGGGGCCGCGCAGACCGCGGCGAAGAGCGTCGAGTCCGGCCGCCAGACCGTCATCGCCGCCTCCGGGCAGGCAGCGGCCGTCGCCAAGACGGCCTGGACGGTGATCGCCCAGCGCAGGCTCATCGCGGCGGGCGTGGGTGCGGGCCTGACCGCGCTGACCGCCACGTCCTACGCCGTCGGCCGACGTGCAGGACGTCACACGCACGGTCCGATCACCCGCCTGACCGGCGGTCGGATCTGACGCGGCAGGAGCGGGCCCGGGGGCATTCCTTCGCGGCGCGGGCGTACCGACTTCCTCTCACCGCTCCTGCGACAGCAGGTCGTTGAGCCGGGCGCCCGCCGCCCACCGCCGCAGAGCGGACCCGTCCAGGAGACGGATCGTCCGCTCCCTGTGGGCCCACCGTAAGTCGCGGTCGGTGAAGACACCGCGATGCACGACCAGACGCAGCGGCGACACCTGGTCCCCGCGGTGCGGGTGGGGATGCGGCATGTCCTCGTCGGGCAGGGGTTCCGCCACCGGCCGGAAGGCCACGTCGATGCGACGCCCGGCCGCGTCCCGGGCGCACAGGCGCGGCCGGTCCGGGGCGGGCACCAGCCGCACCCGCCACCCGTCCCGGCGCAGCATCCGTGCCACCGCCAACGCGAGTTCCTGGGTGTCGAGTTCGAGCAGCTCGTCCTCGGTGTAGAAGCCCAGACGGCGGCGCGCGCCGGGGCGCGCGTGCCGTATCGCGGCCGTGACGACCACGGTCAGCACGACGACACCGGCGACCGGGACGCCGATCCCGGCGGCGCGGTACCCCGCGGCGAGCACGGCCGCCACCGCGCACACGGCCACCAGGACACCCGTGAAGGCGGGCAGCACGTCGCGGAGTCTGGGGCCGTAGCGTCCCTGGTCCCGCAGCGCGCGCACCGCGTGCCGTTTGCGCGATCGGCGCGACGGGGAAGGGCCGGACGTCCACGATAGGCGTGCCACAGCCCCAGCCCTCCCCATGCCGCCGGTCCGCACCCGTCACTTCACGGATACCCAGCGCGCCGCCAAGTCCCGTGCGGGCAGGGCGAATTCGGCCACGTTCACCCAGCGCACGGAAGCGTCAGAGGGCGCGTCGGAAAACGCCAGGACGCCCCCGGTCCCCGAGCGCCACGGCCTCCCACGGACCGCTCCGCAGGCAGGGCCGTGTCACGGCCCGGCGCCCGCTCTGTGCCGACCCGGTTGCGAGTGCTCGCTCACAGGCGAGGCTGGATACATGGGCACCGGGGCACACGGGAAGGACAGGACGGCCGAGCGAACACGCCAGGGACCGGCAGCGAGCGTCGGCCGACCGGCGAGGAGAGGAAGCCATGGCAGGGGCGGACGACACGGGGACCGTCGGGAGACGACCCCCGGCTGCACCCGCGGCGGGACTCACCGCGGCGCTGGAGGCCATCGGGACCGCGGCGTACGTCGTGGACGAAGAAGGCCACGTCATCGCCGTGAACACCCGCGCCGAAGAGTTGCTGGTCCGCCCCGCCGAGGAGTTCTTCGGCCGCGACGCGCACGACCTGCTGCACCGGGACGCCCACGGCCACGTCCTGCCGCGCAGCCGGTGCCGCATGCGGCAGGCCTTCCACGCCGGGCGCACCGCCCAGGCCGAGGGGGACCACTTCGAGTGCGGCGACGGCTCCCTGCTGCCGGTCTCGTGGCTGATCACGCCGTACGACGTGGACGGCCGGCAAGTCGGCACGCTCGTGCTCGTCCACGCCCAGTCCCCGCCGGAGACCGAGGGGCCGCCCGAGACGGCTGCCGAGTCGATGCCGGAACTCGAGCGGCTCGCCCTGCTGGCCGAGACCACCACCCGTCTGACGTCCACGCTCGACTTCGAGGAGACGCTGCGGCGACTGGTGGCCCTGGTGGTGCCCCGGCTCGCGGACTGGGCCGTCGTCGACCTGATCACCGAGCGCGACGAGGTGTGGCGCACCGCGGTCGTCCACGCGGAGGGCGACGGCCTGGTGCGTCACGAGGACCTTCAGGGACCGATGCCGCCGATCCCGGAAGAGTCGCCGATGCCGCTGTCCAGGGCGCTGCGCGGGGTCGCCTCCACCCTGGCCGGCCCTCAGACCTACGAGCGGGACCCGGATTCCGGCATAGCGGTGGAACAGCGCCGCCTGTTCGAGGTGACCGGCATCCGCTCCGCCGCCATCGCCCCGATCCGCAGCACCCGCGCCGTCCTGGGCGCCCTGACCCTGGGCCGGGCCAAGGACCCGGTGGACTTCACCACCGTAGATCTCCCGCTGATCGAGGACATCGCCCGCCGGGCCGGCCTGGCCCTGGACAACGCGCGCCTCTACCAGCGCCAGCGCAAGGTCGCCGAGACCATGCAGAACCACCTGCTGCCCCAGATGCCCCGGGTGCCCGGGCTGCAGATGACGGCCCGCTACCTGCCCGCTCCCGACGCCTCACAGGTCGGCGGCGACTGGTACGACGCCTTCACCCTCTCCGACGGCGCCACCGCGCTGGCGGTCGGAGACGTCGTCGGGCACGACCTGGAGGCCGCGGCGGGCATGGCACAACTGCGCAACATGCTGCGCGCCTACGCCTGGGCCCACCAGGAACCGCCGAGCCGGATCGTCGCCCGGCTCGACGCTGCGGTCATGCACATCACCGACGTCACCATGGCCACCATGATCTTCGCCCGGATCGAGGAGCGGGACGACGGACACTGGGAACTGACCTGGACCAATGCCGGCCATCCGCCACCCCTCCTGATCAGCCACGACGGCCTGGCCCACTACCTCACCGACGGCCACGGCATCCTCCTGGGCACCGGCGTGCGCACACCCCGCACCGACGCGACCGCCCTGCTGCCGCCCGGCTCCACGCTGCTGCTGTACACCGACGGCCTGATCGAGGCAGCCGGCCGTTCCCTCGACGAGGGGCTTGGGCATCTGCGCCGGCACGCCGCCGCCCTCGCCCACCGTCCACTGGCCTCCTTCACCGACCAGGTGCTGCGCCGGGTGCGGCACGTCCGCAACGACGACGACGTGGCCCTGCTCGCGGTACGGGCGCCCGGCAGATCGTGACCCGGACCACCGGCCCGGCGCTCGGACAAGGCGCCGCCCGTCAACCCCCCGCGCCACTTCGGCGTCCCCTGACCGTGATAGACAACGCCCGTGGGCCCACGGGCCGTGTGCGCCCGCCATCCGGGCGTCCGCTCGACAACAGGACTTGGTGCCAGTGATTCTGAAGACCTTTCGCTGGGCGTTCGCGGTCACCGCGCTCGGCCTGGCCGCAGGAGTGCTCTACGACGGCTGGGCGGCGTTCGGCATCGTGGCGATCCTGGCCGTGCTGGAGATCTCGCTGTCGTTCGACAACGCGGTGGTCAACGCCGGAATCCTGAAGAAGATGAACACCTTCTGGCAGAAGATCTTCCTCACGGTCGGCGTCCTGATCGCCGTGTTCGGCATGCGGCTGGTCTTCCCGGTCGTGATCGTCGCGATCACCGCGAAGCTCAATCCGTACGACGCCGTCCAGCTCGCCCTGACCGACAAGGACCGCTATCAGCAGCTGGTCACCGACGCGCACCCGGCGATCGCCGCATTCGGTGGCATGTTCCTGCTGATGATCTTCCTGGACTTCATCTTCGAGGACCGCGACATCAAGTGGCTGGCCTGGCTGGAACGGCCGCTGGCCAAGCTCGGCAAGGTCGACATGCTGTCGGTCTGCATCGCCCTGGTCGTCCTGTTGATCACCGCCTTCACCTTCGCGACCCACGCCCACCAGCACGGCGGCGCCCACGCCGACAAGGCGCAGACCGTCCTGATCTCCGGCGTCGCGGGCCTGATCACCTACCTGGTCGTCGGCGGCCTCTCCGGGTACTTCGAGAACAGGCTCGAGGACGAGGAGGAACGCGAGGAAGAAGCCCAACAGTCCGGCGGGACCGGCTCCCCGGTCAAACTGGCAGGGCAGGCCGCGTTCTTCATGTTCCTCTACCTGGAGGTCCTGGACGCCTCGTTCTCCTTCGACGGTGTGATCGGCGCGTTCGCCATCACCAACGACATCGTCCTGATGGCCCTGGGCCTGGGCATCGGCGCGATGTACGTCCGGTCCCTGACCGTGTACCTGGTCCGCCAGGGCACCCTCGACGACTACGTCTACCTGGAGCACGGCGCCCACTACGCGATCGGCGCCCTCGCCGTGATCCTCATGGTCACCATCCAGTACCAGATCAACGAGATCATCACCGGCCTCGTCGGAGTGATCCTGATCGGCTGGTCCTTCTGGTCCTCCGTGCGCCGCAACAAGCAGCTCGCGGCGACCGAGGGGGCGACGGAGACGGACTCGGTCCCCGTGCCGTAGCCCCGAAGGGTCCGCCCCCGCCCTCGGCCCCGCCGTGCGCCTCTGCCATGCCCACGGCGAACCGGGGCATCCGACGGGGTATGAAGGCGATGCCGACACGGCGCGTGACGCGTCTGATGGTGGTGCTGGCGCTGCTGCCCCTCGCCGGGGCGTGCAGCGACGATCACGACGGGGCGTCCGGCGGTCCGTCGGTGGCGGGAACACTCCGCGTCGCGGGCTCCGGCGAACAGGTGGTGATCGCCACCGACAACGGCCTGCGGCTGCGCCCGGCCGACGGCCGCGGCGTCACCGTCGACGACCGCGTCGACGAGCACTGGTCCCACCACGGGAAGGTGTGGACGCTCGACCTGTCGTGCGCCCACCGGACCACGGGCGACGGGGCCTGTCCCCGGATGCCGTACGTGGAGATCCCCGACGGCGTGAGCGTCACGGCCACCGCCCGCAACGCCGGCGTCGACGTGGCGGGCGTCGCCGCCGCCCTGGACATCACGACCGTCAACGGCGATGTGACGGTGACCCGTTCCGGACGCGACGACGCCGACGTACGGCTGTCCACCCGCAACGGCTCGGTGCGCGCGACGAGCGTCGAGGCGCGGCAGGTGCACGCGGCCACCACGAACGGTGACGTCGTCATCGGATGTGCCGCGGTCCCGTCGGGCGTCAGCGCCGCGACCGTCAACGGCTCGGTCGACGTCACCGTGCCCCACGACAGCCCGCCCTACCGGGTCGGCGCCTCCACCGACAACGGCCGCGCCACCGTGGCCGTCCCCGTACGCGGGGCCGACCGGGCCCACAGCATGACGCTGACCACGGTCAACGGGGACGTCGACGCCCGCCGGGACTGACCCTCCGCCGGTCACGGAGGCCAGGCGAATGTGGAAGATGTCAGCACTGGTTTGAGCTTGTTCCGCCAGGGCAGACGGCGGGTCAGGTGCTTGGGATCACAGGCCCACCGCGGAAGCGGCCGATTGCGGCTCTCCTTGGTGCGTGCCGCCGAGGCCTCTCCCGCGACAGTCCGAGTGACGTGGCGGATGCGGACCGCCCTCACTCCCACTGCGTAGAGGAGCGAATCATGCTGATGGCCCACCCCGCCCTTCTCACCGACCTGCTCGAGCGCTACGAGGCTCTGCACGTCCTGCACGCGGAGGACGGCAGCGCCGGAGCGCGTCAGCGCCTTGAGGACGTGTCCTACACCCTGTGCATCGCCACGGGCACCCGCGACATCGAATCCGCCCTGGCAGCGGCCCGCCGTCAGGTGTCCGGCGCCCGCCCCAAGGACGACTCACTGGTGGCGGGCGCATGACGTGAGTGGCGGGACCCGATCGGGTACTCGGGTCAGCCGCCGAACACCGGCCGGAGGCGGTCCGCTGTGCCAGGGGCCGCCCCCGCCGGGAACCCGAGACCCTGAGGAGTCCCTGAACATGACGGACGTGTCCGGCACCGGTCCCGCTCCGGCGGACGACCGCAAGGCGCTCACCAACCGCCAGGGCCACCCGGTCCACGACAACCAGAACCAGCGCACGGTCGGCGCACGCGGGCCCGCCACCCTGGAGAACTACCAGTTCCTGGAGAAGATCAGCCACTTCGACCGGGAGCGCATCCCCGAGCGTGTCGTGCACGCGCGCGGCGTGACCGCCTACGGCTGGTTCGAGTCGTACGGCGCCTGGGGCGACGAACCGATCAGCAGGTTCACCCGGGCCAAACTGTTCCAGGAGCGCGGCAAGCGCACCGACCTCGCCGTCCGCTTCTCCACCGTCATCGGCGGGCGCGACTCCTCCTGGGCCTGACCATGACCCACTCTGTGCCGGACGAACGGCACGTCGTGACCCGCTGAACCAGCGTGCACCAGGCCGGCACCGACGGCGACAACGACGGCATGAGATCGTTGGGCCACCGATCCGTGAGAGGCGACCCGAACGATGAATGAGGTGGAGCCCGACGGCTCCGGCACCGCGCCGCGGACGCTGGCCCGGCTGGCTCTGCTCTGCCTGGCGGGAGTGGTCGCGGCGGTGGTGGCCGCGGGTCAGTGGCTGCTTCCGCTGCTGGGCCTCGTGGGCCTCGGCCTGGCGGGTGCGGGCATCTGGTGGGCGCTGGCCCACCGGGGCCTGGCGCGGCTGTGCGGTGCCCTGCTGGCGGTGGCCGCGCCGGTCGCTGTCCTGGTCCTGTACGCGGTCTCCGGCCTGTGGCCGTTCGCGGCCTCGGCCCTGGGCCTGTGGGCGGCGGCACTGGCCTGTGCCAGAAGCGCCCTGCGCCGCCTGCGGGCACCGCGCGCCACGCACTCGCGTCCGGTCCGGCCGCCCCGCAGGCCGGTCCTGATCATGAATCCGCTGTCCGGCGGCGGCAAGGTCGTCCAGCACGCGCTGGTGGAGCGCGCCGAGGCGCTGGGCGCCCGGGTGGTCCTGCTCGACGTGGACAACAGCCCCGATCCGGCGGCGCTGGCCCGCCAGGCCCTCGCGGAGGGCGCGGACCTGCTCGGCGTGGCGGGCGGGGACGGCACCCAGGCCCTGGTGGCGGGCGTGGCCGCGGACCACGACGTGCCGTTCATGGTCCTCGCCGCCGGGACCCGCAATCACTTCGCGATGGACCTGGGCCTGGACCGCGACGATCCGGCAAGCGGCCTCGACGCTCTCACGCACGGCGTGGAGATCCGCGTCGATCTGGGCGACGTGGCGGGCCGGCCCTTCGTGAACACGGTCTCGTTCGGGACCTACGCGGAGATCGTGCAGAGCCCCGAATACCGCGATGCCAAGGCGTCCACCACGCTGGACCTGCTGCCGGACCTGCTGGTCGGCGGGGCCGGGGCACAGCTGACCGCCACGGCGGACGGCCGGCGGCTCGACGCCCCGCACGCGCTGCTGGTGAGCAACAATCCCTACGCGCAGGCCGGCCCGCTGGGTGTCGGACGCAGGTCGCGCCTCGACGGCGGCCGACTCGGTGTGATCAGCCTGCGGATCGAGGGCGCGGCACAGGCCGCCGAACTCGCGCTGCTGGGGGAGCGGGCCAGCGGGATCACTTCGTCGACCTCGCGCCGGGTGACCGTCACGGCCGACGCGGAGACGATCCCGGTGGCCGTGGACGGCGAAGCGCTGCTGCTGCCCCAGCCGGTCGTGTGCACCGTACGACCCAAGGCCCTGCGGGTGCGGGTACCGAGAAACCGTCCCGGCGCGCCGTACACTGCCCCGTCCGTGGACTGGCGCCGTGTGGTGCGCCTCGCCCTCGAACGGACTCCCCTTCCGGCCGTCAAGAACCAGGAGCAGAGCGATGCTTGACCGACCGCAGCCCGAACAGCCGACCTCCCGAGAGCTGTTGCGGGACCTCGCCGCCCTCGACCAGGCGCTGTACGAGGCCGTCACGGTCACGAAGACACCGGCCCTGGACCACGCCCTGCGGCGGCTGTCGGCCGCGGCGGACCACTCCAAGATCTCGTTCACGATCGCCGGACTGCTCGCCCTGTGCCCCGGCCGGCCGCGGCGCGCCGCGGCCCTCGGAGTCGCGGCCATCGGTGTCGCCTCCGCGACCGCGAACATGCTCGGCAAGCGCCTGGTGCGCCGGCCGCGCCCGCACCGCGCCGAGGACTCGCCGTTTCCGGGGCGGCATGTGCCGATGCCCGAGTCCGCGTCCTTCCCCTCGGGGCACACGGCGTCCGCGGTCGCCTTCGCGGCGGCGGTCGGACCCGCGCTGCCGGTCGCCACGGTGCCGCTGGGCCTGTTGGCCTGCGCGGTGGGCTACTCACGGATCCACACCGGGGTGCACTACCCGGGCGACGTGGTCGCCGGTGCCGTCCTCGGCACCGGAGCGGCCGCCGCGGTCCTCGCGGCCGCCGGACGGAACGGAAACGGTCTCCGTCCCTCACGGCGGGCCGGCTGAACAAGCCCTGGGCGAGCGTCAGTCCGACTGCGGGGAGCTGTCCTCGGAGCGCGCGGCAGGTTCGCCCGCGTCGGGCGTGGTGTAGAAGACCGAGGTTCCCTGCTTGGTGCGCTGGGCCTGGTTCCTCGCCACGAGTCCTTCGAGCGTGGTGCGAACGACGGTGGCCTTGATCGTGCGGTCGGGGTGCTGCCTGCCGAGGGCGGTGGAGACCTCGGCCGCTGAGCGGGGTTCCTTCTGCTCGGCCAGATGGTCCCGGACGAGGTCGACGAGGGTGGGCCCGGACCGTGCGGCCGACGCCTTGGACGCGGCCTTCTTTCCGGTCGGCTTCGCGGCCTGCTTTCCGGCCGGTGCGGCGGATTTCCGGGTGCCCGGCCGCTCCTGCGAGGCGGCCTTCTTGCGCGGAGCGGGCACCGACGCGGTGGGCGAGGTGGTGGACGAGACGGCTGCCGCCTGAGTGCCCAGGACCTGCTGGATGTTCAGCAGGACGGTGTGGTCGTGCCGCAGGGCGTCCAACTGGCCTTGGAGCGCCTCGATTTCCCCGCTGAGGCGCTCTTGTTCCTTGAGGTTGCGTTCGAGGTCACCGGCCACCTGGGTGCTGTACTGCGAGGTCAACTCGGTGGTGGCGGGGGCGGATTCGGACATGGGCTGGCACCTCTTCCTGGGGCATGGGCGTGCTGGGTCGCCTGCTTCCGGATGCGCGGTGACCAACTCCTGCCGCACGCCTATGTCGTAGTGATACTACGCAGGACACCTGTCTTGTTCTGTTCTTGTGCGGCACCTGTACGTCTGAGTGTGCTGACCTTGCCTGGACCTCCCGTCGACGAGCTCCCGTTCGGCCCTGGTGCCTCGTTTGCCGCACCTGCTCGGGGAGACCCGGTGGCGCATGAGCGTGCGACGACGTCATCCCCGTACACGAGAGAACCGGGTCCTGCGGCTGTTGGCCCGTCTGGAGCGGGAACCGCGGCAGGACCCGGTGATCGACGGGCTGCGGGCGGGCATACGGTCCCTGCCGCTGGGACGCGGCCGGGACCTGCTGCACGGCACGTGGCTGGGGCATCCCGTCCACCCGCTCCTGGTGCAGGTGCCGATCGGCAGCTGGCTGTCCGCCGCCGTCCTGGACGTCACGAAGGGCCGCCCTCGTGAGGCGGGCCTGCTGGTGGGCGTCGGCCTGGCCGCGGCCGGTCCCGCCGCACTGACGGGTGCCGTGGACTGGGCGGAGCTGCAGCGCCCGCAGTCGCGTGTCGGGCTGGTGCACGCGGTGTCCAACACGGTGGCCGTCGGCCTGTACACGGCGTCGCTCGTCTGCCGCCTCACCGGCCGTACGCGCGCGGGCCGGACCCTCGGCTTCCTGGGACTCGCGGCGGTGGGATCAGGGGGCATGCTGGGCGGTCACCTGGCCTACCGGCAGGCCGCCGGCGTCAACCACGCCGAGGCCGTACCCCATGTCGTCCGGGACCGCTGGCACCGGATCGGCGCGGTGGACGAGTTCCCGCCCGGGCGGCCGGTGCGGCGCGGTGTGGACGACGTGCCGGTCGTGGTGGTGCGCGAGGCCGACGGGTCGATCCACGCGCTGGCCGACCGATGCAGCCATCTGGCGGGGCCGCTGTCCGAGGGGACGGTCTCCGACGGATGCGTGCGGTGCCCCTGGCACGGCAGCGTCTTCCGCCTCTCGGACGGTCTGAACGTCCGCGGCCCGGCCCTCGCCCCGCAGCCGGCCTTCGACGTACGGGTCACCGACGGACAGGTCGAGCTGCGACTGGTTCGGCGCGACGGGCAGGACGGACGAGAACAGCGAGCCGGAGACGGCCGGGGACCGGATCGGCATCGGAACGAGGCAGGACGGGGATCCGCTCATGACCGCACCCACTGACCACCGCATCGGACGACGGGCCCAGGCCTTCCTGCGGCGCACGGGCCGCGACTACGCGGGCACGGAGGACCGGCCTCTGCGCGGCTACCTCGCGGCGATGGCGGCGTTCGGCGCGTACACGGCGGGGTGGGCAACCGCGGTACGGCTTCGGGGGCGCCAGCTGCCCGACCGGCCGGAACCCTGGGACGTCCTCCTGACCTCGGTGGCCACGTTCCGGCTCAGCCGGCTGATCAGCAAGGCGTCGGTGACCAGCCCGTTGCGCGCCCCCTTCACGACCTACGTGGGACCGCAGGGCCCCGCCGAACTGCACGAGGAGGCGCAGCCCGAGAGCGGCAAGGAGACCGTGGGCGAGCTGATGACCTGCCCGTTCTGCATGAGCGTCTGGGTGGCGTCGACCCTGACCGCCGGTCAGCTGCTGTGGCCGCGGGCGACGCGCGCCGCGATGGGCGCGCTGGCGGCGCTGGCCGGGGCGGACGCGTTGCAGCTGGCCTATGGTGCGCTGGTCGACAGGACCGCCGACGGCTGACCCGACGCCCTGCTCATCTGTGGAGTAACCGCTCAAACGTGCGCAAAGCCACGCTTATCTGTCGTGCTCCTGGGCACTTGGAGGTCACCCTGGAGACAGGGGGACCGTCGGCACCACCCCGAGGAGCGACTGTGGACATGCGCATGGGAGTAGAGGAGGAGTTCCACATCCTGGAAGTGGAAAGCGGACTGCTCGTGCCACGTGCCGACGCGGTCCTGCGACGGCTTCCCCGGCGCACCTTCACCCGGGAGCTCCACCAGTCCACCGTGGAGTCGAACAGCGGGGTGCACGCCTCCCTGGCCGGTCTGTACGCCGACCTCACCAGAACCAGACGGCGGCTCGACGCGGCCGCCTCCTCGCTGGGACTCGCGGTCGCGGCGGCGGGCACCGCACCCCTCGCCCCCGGCGTCTGTGGACACCCCACCGCCGACGCACGCTATCGCCACATGGTCGAGGAGTACCGCCAGGTGGCCGACGAGCAGCTCATCTGCGGCGCCCAGGTCCACGTGGACATACCCGACCGCGACACGGCCGTAGGGGTGATGTGCGCGGTCTCGCCCTGGCTGCCGGTGCTGCTGGCGCTGTCCGCCAGCTCACCGTTCTGGCAGGGCACCGACACCGGCTACGCCAGCTGGCGCACGCTGCTCTGGCAGCGCTGGCCCACCGCGGGCCCCGTCGGCTGCTTCGCCGACGCGGCCGACTACGACGCCGCCGTGGACGACATGGTCCGTACCGGCGTCATCAGCGACCCGGGGATGATCTATTACGACATTCGCCCCTCCGCGCACCTGCCCACGCTGGAACTCCGTATCTGCGACGCCTGTCCGCGGGCGGAGACCGTGGTGCTCGTCGCGGGCCTGTTCCGTGCCCTGGTGACCGAGGCCCTCGAACTGCGAGCGGCCGGTGCGGCGGTGTGCGACGGCCGCCACGAATGGCTGCGCGGCGCCTCCTGGCGAGCTGCCAGGTCCGGCCTGGAGGGTGCCCTGGTCGATCCCGTGACGCACCGGGAGGCTCCCGCCGCCGACGTCGTACGCGGGCTGCTCGCCCGGTTGCGTCCCGCGCTGGAGGCCCACGGCGACTGGGAGACGGTCAGCGATCTGACCGGGGCGGCCCTGGCGGAGGGCAGCGCCGCCGAGCGTATGCGTCGCACAGCGCGGGAAGAGGATCTGCTGGCCTGCACCGACCTGCTGATCGCGGAAACCCGCGGCGAGCGGCGGCGTCGCGGGCAGGCTCCCGTCGCCCGCGGGAAGGTCCCGCGCTTCGTCGCGGGCACGGCGGGTTCCGGTGCACCGGAGGTCCTGGGCAGCTGACCCGATTCCGCGCGGCGCGCGTCCGGGCCGCCCACCCGTCCGTCCTTCACCCGACAAGCCCCGAGGAGAGGTTTCGTCCATGTCCAGCAATTCCGCCCGGGTCGCGACCGGCAGGCGCGACCCGGGGTCCCCGTCCCGAATCGTGGCCGACGGCTCCTGGGAAGGGGGCGGCGCGTCATGTGCGGTCTGAGTGGTGAGATCCGCTTCGACGGCAGCCGACCCGACCTGGCGGCCGTCGGGCGCATGACCGACCGGCTCGCCGCCCGCGGACCCGACGGCCAGGGCATCTGGACACAGGGCGCGGTGGCGCTGGGACACCGACGGCTGAAGATCATCGACCTGTCCGACCTCGGCGCCCAGCCGATGACCGACGCCGACGGCGAGATCACCGGCGTCTTCAACGGCTGCGTCTACAACTACCAGGAGCTGCGCGAGGAACTCCGGCGCCTCGGGCACCGCTTCAGGTCGACGTCCGACACGGAGGTCGTGCTCCACGCCTACCGGCAGTGGGGAACCGCGTGCGTGGAGCACTTCCACGGCATGTTCGCCTTCGCGCTCGTCGAGCACCGCACCGGCCGTCTCGTGCTGGGCCGCGACCGGCTGGGGATCAAGCCGCTGTATCTGGCGCCGACGCCGGACCGGCTGCGGTTCGCCTCCTCCCTGCCCGCCCTCCTGGCCGCCGGGGACGTGGACACCTCCGTCGATCCGGTAGCCGTCCACCAGTACCTGAGCTGGCACGCCACGGTCGCCCCGCCGCGCACCGTCCTGACCGGGGTGCGCAAACTGCCGCCGGCCACCGTACGGGTCGTCGAACCGGACGGCAGCCACCGCGACCACCGCTACTGGCAGCCGTCCTACACGCGGCGGCCCGAGTACGCGGACATGGGGCCCGACGAGTGGCGGGACGCCGTGCTGGAGGCGCTGCGCACGGCCGTACGCCGCCGGATGGTCTCCGACGTGCCGGTCGGCGTCCTGCTCTCCGGCGGCCTGGACTCCAGCCTGATCGTCGCGCTGCTCGCCGAGGAGGGCCAGCGCGGCCTGAAGACGTTCAGCGTGGGGTTCGAGGCCGAGGGCGGCGAGCAGGGCGACGAGTTCCGCTACTCGGACCTGGTCGCCCGGGAGTTCGGCACCGACCACCGCCGGATGATGGTGCCCTCGGACCGGGTCTCGACCGCCCTGGACGACGCCGTCGCCGCGATGAGCGAGCCGATGATCAGCCACGACGTGGTCGCCTTCCACCTGCTGTCCGAGCAGGTGTCCAAGGAAGTGAAGGTCGTGCAGAGCGGGCAGGGCGCCGACGAGGTGTTCGCCGGCTATCACTGGTACCCGGAGCTGGCCGCGGTCGGGCGCGAGGAGGAGCCGCAGAGGTACGCCGAGACGTACTTCGACCGCCCCCACGCCGACCTCGAGGGGATCCTCCAGCCGCACATGCTGCCCGAGGACGACGTGTCGGGCCGTTTCGTCAGGGATCACATGGCACGTCCCGGCGCGCAGACCGCCCTGGACGCGGCGCTGCGGCTGGACACGCACGTCATGCTCGTCGACGACCCGGTGAAGCGGGTCGACAACATGACCATGGCCTGGGGACTGGAAGCTCGCGTGCCGTTCCTCGACCACGAACTGGTGGAGCTGGCCGCGGCCTGCCCACCGGAGCTCAAACTCGCCGACGACGGCAAGGGCATACTGAAGGAAGTCGGCCGCAAGCTCCTGCCGCGGGAGATCGTCGACCGGCCCAAGGGCTACTTCCCGGTCCCCGCCATCCGGCACATGGCCGGGCCCGTCCTGGACCGGGTGCGCGAGGCGCTCGCCGCGCCCGAGGCGAAGAAGCGGGGGATCTTCCAGGAGTCGTATGTGGCCGAACTCCTGGCGGCACCCGACGAGCACCGGACCAAACGCGGCGCCAACGCCCTGTGGCAGGTGGCACTTCTGGAGATATGGCTGCAGACGCACGGAATCACGTGACCGGCGAGCCCTCCACCCGGCCTCCGCACGCGGCGGCGCCCGCAGCGGCGCGGGCCCCCGCCCAGGCCGCGGCACCCGCCCCGATGGCGCTGCCCGAGGCAGAAGGCCCCCGGGACGCCGTGACCCGGCTGCGCGCGCACGGCTGCTGGTATCCCTCCGCCGATCCCGACGGCACCCGGGTGGCCTTCATCTGTGACCGGGGCGGCGTCCCCCAGCTGTGGGCCGGACCCGTGGACGGGGAGGGGATCCGGCTGCTCGACGCCTCCCCGGATCCCGTGAAGGAGGTGTCCTGGTCACCCGACGGCCGCTGGATCGCGTACACCACCGCACCGGGCGGCGGAGAGCACTCACGGGTGCTGTGCGTGCGCCCCGACGGCACCGGTCGCCGCCTGCTGGCCGGTGCCGACCCGGAGAGCTCCGCCTACCTCGGCTGCTGGGCCCACGACGGCTCGGCCGTCGCCGTCACGCTCGCCGCACCGGCCACCGCCCGGAGTGACGGTCTGTGGCGGTCGGCGGACGGGGCCCCGGCCCACTGGACGGCCCGGGACGGCCCGGCGACCCTCCTCGGCGCCACCGCGTACGCCGAGGGGCCGGGCGGGACACCCGTCACCCGGCCCGGCGGCGGCCTGTCCGCCTACCTGGTCGACCCCGACGGTCTGGCCTCTCCCGTGCTGCTCGGGAACGAACCGGACGCCCCCACGCTGCGGGTGTGCGACCTCAGCCGCGACGGCCGGCTCGCGCTGCTGCGCCGGGGGCCGCGCGGACGGCGGGAGGCGGTCGTCCGGCGCCTCTCCGACGCGGTGACGACCTTCACCCTGCGGGTCGCCGACGGGGACCCGTGGATCGGCCGTTTCTCCCCCGACGGGCGGACGCTGTGGCTGCGCAGCGACGCCGACCGGGAGTACGCGGCGCTGTTCGCCGTCGCTCTCGACGCCGACGGCACGCCGCGCGCCAGGACCGTCGTGGCGGAACGCGAGGACAGCGACCTCGAACTGCTGGCGATGGCGCACGACGGCCGGACGGCCGTGCTCGCCTGGAACATGCGGGGCGCCGGCGACCTCGAGATCGTCGAGACCTCCCCGTGGCACGGAGCCCCGGACACCGCCGGACCCGCGCGGCCGGTACCGCTGCCCCACGAGGTCGTCACGCGGATCACGGCGGCCGGGACGGGGCGACTGCTGCTGGCGCTGTCCGGTTCCCAACGCCGCCCCGGCGTGTGGTGGGCCCACGAAGGCGTGTCCCTGCTGCGCACGCCGTGGTCCTCCCGGGACGAGGACGCCGTCCCGCCGGGCCGCCCGCCGGTACGGCCCGTCCTCTCACGCCTCGCCGCCCGGGACGGCCTGCCCCTCAGCGGCTGGTACTACCGCGCCCCGGGACGTGCCCCGAACGAGCCCGCGCCCTGTGTGATCCACCTGCACGGCGGCCCCGAGGACCAGGAACGCCCGGTGTTCGACCCGCTGTACCACGAGCTGCTCGGGCGCGGACTGGACGTCTTCGCCCCCGACGTCCGCGGCTCCGGCGGACACGGCCGGTCCTTCGTCGACGCCGACCTGGGCACCGGCCGCTTCGCCGCCCTCGACGACGTCGCGGACTGCGCGGCGCACGCGGTCACGGCGGGCCCCGCGGACCCGACCCGGCTGGCGGTGATGGGGCGTTCGTACGGCGGCTACCTGACCTTCGCCTCCCTCGTGCGGCACCCGGACCTGTTCCGTACCGGCGTCGCCGTCTGCGGCATGTCCGACCTGCTGACCTTCTTCGCCGGTACCGAGCCCTGGATCGCGGAATCGGCGGCGCACAAGTACGGCCACCCGGAGCGCGACCGCGAGCTGCTGCACGCCCTGTCGCCGATGAGCCGGATCGACGCGCTGCGGGTCCCGCTGCTCGCCGTCCACGGCGAGCACGACACCAACGTGCCGCTGGGGGAGTCGGAACAGTTCGTACGGGCCGCGCGGGAGCGCGGTGTCCCCGCCGAACTCCTCGTCCTGCGTGACGAGGGGCACGACTTCCTGCGCGCGGACAACAGGCGCCTGTTCCGCCGGGCCGCCGCGGACTGGATGGAACGGCACCTGCATCCCTGAGGACGGCATGTCAGGACACTGCGGGTGGTGGCGCGGCGCTGAGGAGGCCCTTGCCGGTGATCGCGGCCAGGGACAGCGTCCGGTATCCCATGGACTCGAACAGCACGGTGATGCGGTCACCCTCCTCGCTCATCACCGTGCCCTCTCCCCACTCCGTGTGCAGCACGCGCGTACCCGCCGGAAAGGGAATGTCCCCGGACTTGGAGGACTTGGAGGACTCGCGGGCCGCGCACATGTCGCAGGCCCCGCACGGGTCGTCGTACGGCTCCCCGAAGTAGCCGAGCAGGAAGCGGCGTCGGCAGCCCGTGGTCTCGGCGTACCCCAGCATCATGGCCAGCCTCGACTGCTCCAGCCGTCTGCGTGACTCGGCCTCCTCGGCCGCGCGTGCGGCCGCCTCCCCGGCCGTCGTGCCGGCCACGGCACGCACCCGGCCGTCGTCCTCGGTGTCCACCGCCCCGGCCTGGGCCAGGAGGTTGACAGCCGCCGTCACGCGTCGGCGCGTGAGCCCCGTGTCCTTCGCGAGGGCGTCCGGCTCGACGGGCGCGTCGCGCTCGTGGATGTGCTCCGCGACCGTGCCGAGGGTGTCCTCGTCCGGCGCGCGCGTGGCGAACATGCGCTGCAACCCGCTGTCCTCCGCTCGGTAGTGCAGGACGGCGACCGCGGGCCCCCCGTCGCGGCCCGCCCGGCCGATCTCCTGGTAGTAGGCGTCCAGCGAGCCGGGTACGGACGCGTGCAGCACGAACCGTACGTCCTCCTTGTCGATGCCCATGCCGAAGGCGGAGGTGGCGACCACGACGTCGAGCTCCCCGGCCAGGAACGCGTCGTGCGCCCGGGAGCGCTCACCGGCTGTCAGCCCGGCGTGGTAGGCGGCGGCCGACAGACCCAGCTCGGCGAGGTCGGCGGCGTACGCCTCGGCGTCCCGGCGGGTGGCGGTGTACACGATGCCCGGCTTGGGCTCCGCCGCGGCACGCTCCACGACCACCCGGCGCTTGTCCGTGTCGTCCAGGAAGCGGCGCACCTCCAACGCGATGTTCGGCCGGTCGAAGCCGGCTACGACCAGCGCCGGATCCTCCAGGCCGAGCCGCTCCACGATCTCCTCGCGCACCGGTGGGGCGGCCGTGGCGGTCAGGGCGAGGATCGTGGGCCGGCCCACCCGCCGAGCCGCCTGGGCCAGGCGGAGGTAGTCGGGGCGGAAGTCGTGGCCCCAGGCGGCCACGCACTGGGCCTCGTCGACGACGAACAGCGAGGGCGCGGCACGGGCCAGCCGCTCGACCACCTCGTCCTTGGCGAGCTGCTCGGGGGAGAGGAACAGGAACTCGGCGTCACCGTGCCGGACCGCGTCCCAGGCGGCCTGTGTCTCTCCGGCCGCCTGGGCGGAGTTGACCGCGACGGCGTCCGGGGCGTCGGCGTGGCTGAGCAGGCCGGCGATCTGGTCCCGCTGGAGGGCGATGAGCGGGGAGACCACGACTGTGGGCCCGGGAAGCAGCAGCCCGGGCACCTGGTACACCGCCGACTTGCCGGCGCCGGTGGGCATCACGGCCAGCGTGTCCCGGCCCCGCATGACCGCTTCCATCGCGGTCAGCTGCCCCGGCCGCAGCTCGCTCCAGCCGAACACGTCGTCGGCGGTGCGCGCCAACCGCTCCACAACGCCGGGCCTCTTCCTGCCGGGCATACCTGGCTCCCTCCCCCGGACTCCGGGACGGCGTCGGACCAGCCGCTCTCCTCGGCCGGGCACCGTACGGGCACCGCGTTCCCCGTCTGCTGGGACACAAGCCCCGGCCCGCCGCCCCCGGGGACCGGCCGTCCCTCAGGCCACGCGGATCCCCACGATGCAGGTGTCGTCGTCCGTGTCGGACCTGCTGTGCGTGAGCAGACGGTCCAACTGCTGGTCCAGCGTGGGCGGGACCGCCCGCGCCACCGTCAGGAACTGCGCCAGGGACTCCTCCACGGACCGGTCCCTGCGTTCGATCAGACCGTCCGTGTACATCAGCAGCGTGTCGTCGACGGCGAGCTGGACCTCGTGCTCCTCGTACGTCGCCTCCGGTACGGCGCCCAGCAGCAGCCCCGTGACCAGCGGCAGCGGTGCCGCCTCCGAGTCGCGTACCAGGACCGGCGGCAGATGTCCGGCCCGCGCCCAGCGCAGGGTGTGGTTCTCGGGGTCGTACAGGCCGCAGACCGCGGTGGCGGTGACGGCACCGGTCAGGTGGTGGGCCACCATGTTGAGCCAGGACAGCAGCTGGCCGGGCCCGGCGCCGGTCACGGCGAGCCCGCGCAGCGCGTTGCGCAGCACGACCATGCTGGTGGCCGCCTCTATGCCGTGGCCCGCGACGTCGCCCACGCACAGCAGCACCAGCCGGGACGGCAGCACGACCGCGTCGTACCAGTCGCCACCGACCAGATGCTGGGTCTCCGCCGGCCGGTAGCGCACCGCCACGTCCAGCCCGGGAACCTCCAGCGGCGCCCGCGTCGGGGGCATGATGGCGTGCTGCAGTTGGAGGGTCAGCCGGTTGCGTTCGCTGGCCTGCTGCTCGCTGTGCGCGAGCTGGTCCCGGGTGGCGGCGAGGGCGACCTCGGTCCAGTGGTGCGCGGAGATGTCCTGGTAGGCGCCGCGCAGCATATAGAGCTGACCGGCGGAGTCCAGAACCGGCTCCGCCACGACCCGGATGTGGCGGGTGACCCCGTCGGGGCGTTGCAGCCGGAACGCGGTGGACGCGGGACGGCGCTGATGGAGCACGGTGCGCAGGAACCGGCCGATGGCGACGCCGTCGTCGGGGTGGGCGTGGGCGGGCAGCTCCTCCAGCGGCACGGGGGCGTCGGAGAGGGGCCTGCCGTAGAGGTTGTAGAGCTGGCCGTTCCAGGTGATCTCGCCCGTCAGCAGGTTCTCCTCGAAACCGCCGATGCGGCCCAGCCGCTGGGCGTGCTGGAGCAGGCTCGCCAGCCGGGCCGTCTCGTCCTCGATCCGCCAGATCAACAGGACACTGTCCCCGTGCCGGCTGACGTTGACGTCGGCGACCGCCGCGAGCGGGACGTCATCCACCAGGGCGGTCAGCCGCATGCGGTGGGCGCGGAAGGGCTCGCCGGTGGCGTACACGCGCTCCACCCGCTCGAACAGTTCGCTGTGGCCCGCGGCCATCGGGTACGCCTCCAGCAGCATCGCGCCGTTGACGGCGCCCCGCGGGCGGCCGGCCGGGTCGAGGAAGCGGCTGTTGACGTGGTGGATGCGGAAGTCGACGAGGTGCCCGTCGGAGCCCCGGTGCGGCACCAGCACCAGGGCGGGATCGTGGAGCCCGTCGGCCAGGTCCATCAGTTCGGCGACGTCCGGCAGGACGCGCGGGCTCTGGATGTCGTCGGGGTGCTGGGGCGCGTTCGTCTCCAGGGTGTGCGCGCACAGCTCGGCCAGCGCCTCGATCTGGCGGACGATCGCCGCGGGAGGGGGCTCCAGCGGCGTGGACCAGACGATCTCCAGTACGCCGTGGATGCGCCCGCCGGTCTCGGCCGGTACGGCGACCCGGCCCCCGTCGGGGTGGTGGTGCTGCCCGATGGACGGCAGGCCGGTCTCGGACAGACTGCGGATCCATTCCCCCGCGCGCTCGGTGAGCCCGCGGCGTGCCACGGTCGTCACGCCCGGCGGCACATGGCGCCAGCGTCCGGCCTCGGCCGTGGAGAACCCCGCGCTGCCCGCCAGCGCGAGGGACCCGTCGGCTCCCAGGGCCCAGATGGCGACCGCCTCCGCGCCCAGCGGGGTGAGCGCGTGCTCCAGCAGGGAGTCGGCGACCGCCTGGGTGTCGTCGGCGGCCAGCGCCCCACTCTCCGCGGCACGCAGTCGTACGGCGGAGGAGTGCCCGTCGGGCGGGTCGGCGGAGGCGGTGGCTTCGAGGAAGGCGTTGGTCACCTCCGACAGCTTGTCGCGCGAGGCCTGGTTGATGACCTCGACGGCGAACTCCAGCGAAGTCACGCCCGCCTGCGCCGCGAGCTCGGCGAGCTGCCGGGAGGCCTGCGCCGGACCACAGCGCAGCCGCTCGACCAGGATGCCCTTGGCCAGTTCGATCAGGGCCCGCCCGTCCGCCTCGGCCTGCGCCGCCCGCACCTCCCGGCGCAGCCGCTCGACGGTCGCCGCCAGCCGGCCGACGGGAGAGGACTCCCCGTCACGGTCGTCGCCGTCGACGGCGGACCGGTTGTCCACGGGGGCACTCTGGGGTTCGGACGGCTGACGGAGATCACTCACGGTGGGCCTGTTCCTCGGCTTGGACGTCACGCGGTCGGCTGGGGGGCGCTGCGTGCGCTCACCCCGGCAGCCACCGTCGGACGCGGGCGATGAGGTCGCCGGTGTCGACGGGCTTGGTGACGTAGTCGTTGGCACCGGACGCCAGGCTCTTCTCCTGATCGCCCGGCATGGCCTTCGCGGTGACCGCGATGATGGGCAGATCCGCGTACTGCGGCATCGCACGGATCTCCGCGGTGGCGGCGTAACCGTCCATCTCCGGCATCATCACGTCCATCAGGACCACCGAGATGTCGGGGTGGGCGAGCAGCATCTCGATGCCCTTGCGGCCGTTGTCCGCGTGCAGCACACGGAAGCCGTGCAGCTCCAGCACCCCGCTGAGCGCGAACAGGTTGCGCGCGTCGTCGTCGACCACGAGGACCGTCCGGCCGAGGAAGGAGTCGTCCACCACCTGCGCCACCGGACGCTGCGGATCGTCCGAACGCACCAGCGACAGCACGTCGCCCGGCTGCTCGGCGGACAGGTGCAGGGTGATGCGCTCGCGCAGGTCGTCCAGGCTGGACAGGAAGTCCAGCGGACGGTCGCCCGCCAGGGCCCGCAGGCCCTGTTCCTGGACGAGGTCCACGCGGTGTCCGGTGTGGATCAGGACCGGCACGCTGTCCAGCGCCGAGTCGCCGCGCATCGCCTCCAGGAAGTCGGCGCCCTCGTCGTGCCGCATGCCGAGTTCGAGGACGACACAGTGGCAGGGGTCGGCCGCCAGCGTGCTCGCCGCCTCCTGCGCCCCCACCGCCGTGATGATGTCGATCCCCCCGTGCGGATCGTCGGAGTCGTAGGCGAGGTCCGCCACTGCCCGCTCGGCGACCAACGTGAGCAGACCACGCGGGCGCTCCTCGATGACCAGCAGCCGGCGCCGGCGGTGCTCGGGGGAGGGCGCGGGAGCGACGAGCTGCCGGGGCCCGGACACCTCCCCGGCGGCGGAGATCTCGTACGGCTGCTCCGCCGACCGTCCGCCGCTCTCCATCAGTTCCTCGAAGTCGGGCCGCGCGACGGGCAGGTACAGCGTGAACGTGCTGCCCTGCCCGGGAGTGCTGTCGACGGTGACCGCGCCGCCCAGCAGATGGGCGATCTCCCGGGTGATGGACAGTCCGAGCCCGGTGCCGCCGTACTTGCGGCTGGTCGTCCCGTCGGCCTGCTGGAACGCCCCGAAGATCGTCTCCAGCTGCTGCTGCGGAATCCCGATACCGGTGTCCTTGACCCGGAACGCCACGATCGGACCGCCGCGGTGCACGCCCGACGGCACCTCCCGGTCGGCGGCGGGTTCGATCCGCAGCTCCACGCCGCCCTGCTCGGTGAACTTCACCGCGTTCGACAGCAGGTTGCGCAGGATCTGCCGCAGCCGGGAGTCGTCGGTGAGCAGGTCGGCCGGGGTGCCGGGCGCGGTGGCGACCGTGAACTCCAGGCTCTTCTGCGTCGTCATCGGCCGGAACGTCGCCTCGACGTACTCCAGGAGCTGGCGCAGCGGCACCCGCTCGGGCGCGACGTCCATCTTGCCCGCCTCGACCTTGGACAGGTCGAGGATGTCGTTGATCAGCTGGAGCAGGTCCGAGCCCGCAGAGTGGATGATGCCCGCGTACTCGACCTGCTTCGGAGTGAGGTTGCGGGAGGGGTTCTGCGCCAGCAACTGGGCCAGGATCAGCAGGCTGTTGAGCGGGGTGCGCAGCTCGTGGCTCATGTTGGCCAGGAACTCCGACTTGTACTTGGAGGCCAGCGACAACTGCTGCGCGCGGGTCTCCAGCTCCTGCCGGGCCTGTTCGATCTGGAGGTTCTTGGCCTCGATGTCCCGGTTCTGCGAGGCCAGCAGGGAGGCCTTCTCCTCCAGCTCCGCGTTGGAGCGCTGGAGTTCGTCCTGCTGGACCTGCAACTCCTCGGAACGGGCCTGGAGTTCGGCGGTCAGCCGCTGGGACTCGTCAAGGAGCTCGTCGGTGCGGACGTTGGCGACGATGGTGTTGAGGTTGACGCCGATGGTCGGCATCAGCTGCGCCAGGAAGTCCTGGTGGATCTTCCTGAAGCGGCTGACGGAGGCCAGCTCGATCACGCCGAGGACCTGCTCCTCGACCACGATCGGCAGCACCACCAGAGCGGTGGGCGCGGCGTGCCCGAGACCCGAGGAGATGCTGACGTACCCCTCGGGGAGCTCTTCCACGGTGACGCTACGGCGGTTGCGTGCGGCCTGCCCGACCAGCGAGCGCCCGACCGGGATGCGGGTGGGCCGCTCTTCGTCGTCGGGATAGCCGTACGAGCCCACCAGCCGCAGTTCGTGCCCGCGCTGGGTGTCCTCCGCCAGGTAGAAGGCGCCGTACTGGGCGGCGACCAGCGGGGTGAGCTCGTCCATGATGAGCTCGGCGACCACGGGCAGGTCACGGTGGCCCTGCATCAGGCTGGAGATCCGGGCCAGGTTGGTCTTGAGCCAGTCCTGCTCCTGGTTGGCCCGGGTGGTCTCGCGCAGGGACTCCACCATGGAGTTGATGTTGTCCTTGAGCTCGGCCACCTCGCCGGAGGCCTCCACGTTGATCGAGCGGGTCAGGTCGCCCTCGGCGACGGCGCTGGCCACCTCGGCGATCGCGCGGACCTGCCGGGTGAGGTTCCCGGCCAGCTCGTTGACGTTCTCGGTGAGCCGCTTCCAGGTGCCCTCGACGCCCTCCACCTCGGCCTGTCCGCCGAGGCGTCCCTCACTGCCGACCTCGCGGGCGACACGGGTGACCTCGGCGGCGAAGGACGACAGCTGGTCGACCATCGTGTTGATGGTCGTCTTCAGCTCCAGGATCTCGCCCCGGGCGTCGACGTCGATCTTCTTCGACAGGTCGCCGTTGGCCACCGCGGTCGTCACCAGGGCGATGTTGCGCACCTGCCCGGTGAGGTTGTTGGCCATCGAGTTGACGTTGTCCGTCAGGTCCTTCCAGGTGCCGGCCACGTTCGGCACGTGCGCCTGACCGCCCAGCCGTCCCTCGGTGCCCACCTCGCGGGCCACCCGGGTGACCTCGTCGGCGAACGCGGAGAGCGTGTCGACCATCGTGTTGATCACGTCCGCCAGGGCGGCGACCTCGCCCTTGGCCTCGACGGTGATCTTCTGCGAGAGGTCGCCGCGGGCGACGGCGGTGGCGACCTGGGCGATCGAACGGACCTGCCCGGTCAGGTTGGAGGCCATCACGTTGACGTTGTCGGTGAGGTCCTTCCAGGTTCCCGACACGCCCCGCACGATCGCCTGCCCGCCGAGGTTGCCCTCGGTGCCGACCTCGCGGGCGACGCGGGTGACTTCGTCGGCGAAGGCGGAGAGCTGGTCGACCATCGTGTTGATGGTGTTCTTGAGTTCGAGGATCTCGCCGCGGGCGTCGACGGTGATCTTCTGGGAGAGGTCGCCCTGCGCCACCGCAGTGGCCACCTGGGCGACGTTGCGGACCTGCGCGGTGAGGTTGCCGCCCATGAAGTTCACGGAGTCCGTGAGGTCGCGCCAGGTGCCCTTGACGCCCTTGACGTCGGCCTGTCCGCCGAGCCGTCCCTCGGTGCCGACTTCTCGGGCGACGCGGGTGACTTCGTCGGCGAAGGCGGAGAGCTGGTCGACCATCGTGTTGATGGTGTTCTTGAGTTCGAGGATCTCGCCGCGGGCGTCGACGGTGATCTTCTGGGAGAGGTCGCCCTGCGCCACCGCCGTCGTCACCTGGGCGACGTTGCGGACCTGGGAGGTGAGGTTTCCCGCCATGAAGTTGACCGAATCGGTGAGGTCGCGCCAGACGCCGCCCACCCCGGGCACCTGCGCCTGTCCGCCGAGGCGTCCCTCGCTGCCGACCTCGCGGGCGACGCGGGTGACCTCGTCGGCGAAGGCCGACAGCTGGTCGACCATCGTGTTGACGGTCTCCTTCAGCTGAAGGATCTCCCCGCGCGCGGGCACGTCGATCTTCTGGGACAGGTCGCCCTTGGCCACCGCGGTCGCCACCTGGGCGATGTCACGGACCTGGGTGGTCAGGTTGCCCGCCATGGCGTTGACGGAGTCGGTCAGGTCCGCCCAGGTGCCGGAGACGCCGGGCACCTCCGCCTGGCCGCCCAGCGTGCCCTCGGTGCCCACCTCGCGGGCCACCCGGGTGACCTCCGACGTGAACACGGACAGCTGGTCGACCATGCCGTTGAAGACGGTGGCGATGTCGCCCAGCAGACCCTCTCCGTCGGACGGCAGCCGGGTGCCGAAGTCGCCGTCGCGTACGGCGGTCAGCCCGGCCAGCAACTGCCGTAGTTCCTGCTCGCCCGGGGCCTGTTCGCGGTCCTCCGTCGACGTGCTGGTCATGCGCACCCTCGTTCCGCTCCCCAAGAGCCCCCGCACCGGGGACTCGGAACCGTGCCGGGCTCTGGAAGGGCCCGCTCACCAGCGACAATCCCGCACCCCACGGAGCTGCCCGATGAGAAATCCGTCGAAGATTAACCCAGGTCCGGAGCAGCGACAAAAGGTTGGCGGAAGGGTTGTGACATGGCGAAAAAAGACCCCATGAAGGTGGCATGAGGTGCGTGACCCCGGGTACTCGTTTCCTTTTTCACGAGTCCCGAGGTGAGGCCAGGGCGTCCTCCAGGGTCTCGTGAAAGGGGATGACGGTGTCCAGTCCCACGAGCTGCAGAGTGCGCAGCACAGTGCCCCGCACCACCACGAGCCGCAGCCATCCCCCCACGGCCTGGGCGGACTGGAAAGCGGCGATCAGGGCGTTGACACCGCTGGAGTCCATGAACGTGACCCGGCTCAGATCGATGACGACCCGTCGGCCCACGGCGGCGTCCGCCCGAGCCAGGGCCCGCGTCAGGCCGCCCACGCTCTGGTGGTCGATCTCTCCGTCGAGGCCGAGCACGGTGATGCCGTCGGCGTCGGTCCGGGCCACGGACAATGTGCCGTGACCCGCTGCTTCCCGGTTCTCTGCCACTTGCGTCCTCTGCGCACTCGATGGGGGCTGTCACGTCCTTGGTGCCACCGCTGCCCCGGAAGTCCTCCCACGATGCATGAGAGGGCCCTTCAGTTCGTCGGCAGCACAGGAACAGCGCGGCACAGGCGTAAGGCGCGCATCACGGGGTATGCGCGCGCTCATGAACGGGGTACTGGAGATGGTCGGCGGGGCTCGGGTCCTGCCTGAGGAGTGTTCGCGGATGCCGGAAGCCGCACCTGCCGAGGTGACCGTGGCCCTGGACGGAGCGGACGGCTGTATCGCCGACGCCCGGGCCCAGACCTCCAAGTTTCTGACGCGGGTGCAGGCGGAGTACGGGCTGCCGGTGTCGGCCCGCACCATGGACCTGGGGCAACTGGTGGTCAGCGAACTGGTCACCAACGCGCTGAAATACGCGCCCGGGCCGGTGCTGCTGCACCTGCGCATCGCCGACGGCATGCTGGAGATCGAGGTCTGGGACACCGACCCGACCCTTCCGCTGGCTCGCGCCGCCGACGCGGGGCGGGTGGGTCAGCACGGTCTGGAGATCGTGATGGCGGTCGTCCAGGGAATCGAGGCGCGCCGGGAGCCGGTCGGCAAGTGCGTCACGGCCCGGCTCACCTTGTTCGACGAGTCGCAGTAGGACGTCCCGGGCTCGCGGGCTGCCCCCGCAGACGTCATTCGGCAACGATCGCCTTCTCGGCGGCCGTCCTGATCCGGGTGCCGAAGGCGGGGGCGTCCTTGCGGGCCGCGGCCAGCGCCAGGCCGACCAGCAGTCTGCCCAGACCGTGACCTTCCAGGACGTTGAAGATGCTCACGCGAGTCCTGCCGTCGGCCAAGGGCTCCAGATCGTAGCCACCCTCGCGCACCGTCACGCTGTTCTTGGACACCTCGGTCCAGCGGATCCTCACCGGCGCTTCGAGTTCGGTGATGCGGAACTCACGGGCGGTCTTCATGCCGGCGTCCTTGACGGTGCTCCGGAAGACCGTGCCCACGGTGGTCGGGGTGTCCGGGACCCTCTCGATCCTGAGGACCCGGGGACTGAACTGAGGATCGTTGCGCCCGTCGGCGAGGTAGGCGAACACCTCCTGCACCGGCCGGTCGATCGCCACCACCGCTTTGAACTCTCCGGACATGGGCACTCCTCATCGGTCGGGCCGCAGCGGGTGCGCGCCTTTCCTCACCGGACGGGTGGCGGACCCCGCGCCGGCTCGCGTCCGCGGCTCGGCCGACCTGTGACCCGGCCGTGGGGCCCCTGTTGCCTGCGGCACCGCGACCCTACGGGAGGACCGGACATCACGCGAGACCAACGGTGACCGCGGCAGCGCCCGGACCGGGCAGGGCCGGCCGGAACCGGTGCATCCGGCCGGGGGGTCACGACAGAAGCTCTCCGTACACACACTCCTGGAGGTGTCCGTGGCTCGTCGCCATCGTCTGATCCGAGTCAGTCCGAGTGCCGTGTGGGACGTCCTGGCCGACGGTCACCGCTATGCGGAGTGGGTCGTGGGGACCGCGCGGTCCGAGCCGGTCCGGGGGCACTGGCCGCACAAGGACGCCGCGATCCGTTTTCAGGTCCGGCTCGGCCCGCTGCGACTGGAGAACGAGACGGTCGTACGCCACTGCGAGGAAGGCGTCGAACTGGAGCTGGAGGCCCACGCCGGCGCGCTGGGCACGGCCCGCATCGCCGTCGAACTGCGGCCGTGGGGCGAGCACTGCCTGGTCCTCGTGGACGAGCACCCGTTGCAGGGAGCCGGTGGCCGGCTGCACAACGTCGGCTTCGACGCGCTGATCCAGCTGCGTCACCGCACCATGCTCGCCCGACTGGCCCGGCTGTGCGAGAGCACGGCCCCCGACGCCCCGCACCTGGCGCCCGTCCCTTCGGCGGTACCGGGTGTGGAGGGAACGGGCCATGCCTGACGCCGTGGTGATCGGCGCGGGCCCCAACGGTCTGGTCGCCGCCAACGTGCTGGCGGACGCCGGCTGGAGCGTCGACGTCCTGGAGGAACAGCCGGAGCCGGGCGGCGCGGTGCGCCACGACCGCGGGGTCGACCCCGCCTTCGTCAACGACCTCTTCAGCTCCTTCTACCCGCTGGCGGCCGCCTCCCCGGTCCTGGCCGCACTGCGCCTGGAGGACCACGGACTGCGGTGGAGCAACGCGCCGAGCGTGCTCGCGCACCCCCTCACCGACGGCAGCTGCGCCCTCCTGGACCGCGATCTCGACACCACCGCCCAGTCCCTCGACACCTTCGCGCCGGGCGACGGGGACGCGTGGCGGCGGCTGCACGACGTGTGGCTGAGCCTGGGCCCCGACCTCCTGGACGCACTGTTCACCCCCTTCCCGCCGGTCCGCGCGTCGGCCCGCCTGGCGTGGCGGCTGCGGGCCGCGGGCGGGCTGCGGATGGCCCGGACGCTGGTCCTTCCGGTACGGCGGCTGGGGGAGGAGGAGTTCCGCGGGCAGGGCGGCCGGCTGCTGCTGGCGGGAAACGCCCTGCACGCCGACCTTGCCCCGGAATCCGCGGGCAGCGGCGGCTTCGGCTGGCTGATGGCCATGCTGGGGCAGACGTACGGCTTCCCCGTCCCCGTCGGCGGCTCCGGCGCCCTGACGCAGGCCCTGGCCCGCCGGCTGCGGGCCCGGGGCGGGCAGGTGCGCTGTGGTCAGCGCGTCGAGGAGGTCGTCGTCCGCGGCGGCCGGGCCGTCGGCGTCCGTACGGCGGCCGGCGACGCGGTACCGGCTCGCCGGGCGGTGCTGGCGGACGTGTCGGTACCCGCGCTGTACGGGAGCCTCGTCGCCCCCGAGCACCTGCCCTCGCAGCTCCTGGAGGACCTGCGCCGGTTCCAGTGGGACTTCGCCACGTTCAAGGTCGACTGGGCGCTCGACGGCCCGGTGCCCTGGCGGGCCGAGCAGGCGTCCCGGGCCGGCACCGTCCACCTCGCCGACGGCGTCGACGAGCTCACGCGCTTCGCAGCGCAGCTGGCCATGCGGCAGGTCCCGGACCGCCCCTTCCTGCTGTTCGGGCAGATGACCACCGCCGACGCCACCCGTTCCCCGCAGGGCACGGAATCGGCCTGGGCCTACACCCACGTCCCGCACGAGATCGGGGCCGACGCCGGGGACGAGGGCATCACCGGTGACTGGGACACCAAGGACCAGGAGCTCATGGCCGACCGGGTCGAACAGCAGGTGGAACGGTTCGCGCCAGGATTCCGCGGTCTTGTCCGCGGCCGCCGCATCCTGGCGCCCCCGACCCTCCAGGCCCTGGACGCCAACCTGGGCGGCGGCGCCATCAACGGGGGCACCACCGCCCTCCACCAGCAGCTCGTCTTCCGCCCCGTGCCCGGCACCGGGCGCCCGGAGACCCCCGTCCCCGGGCTCTACCTGGCCTCCTCCGGCGCCCACCCGGGCGGGGGCGTGCACGGAGCGCCGGGTGCCAACGCCGCGCGGGCCGCCCTGCACCGCCACCGGCCACCCGGGCTCGCGCGCGCCCAACGGCTCCTGACCGGCCGCGACCGCACCGGAAACAGACGCTGACCCACGACGCCGCCCGCCGGGGCGGCCGTATGTGTCGAGGAGGACCAGTGAACGCACCCGAGGAAGCCCTCGGCGGCCCCGACCGCGACCATCGGCGCCCCGCAGGGGTCGACGACACGACCGTCGAGGCTCTCGGGGCGCTGTCCAAGGCGCTGGAGACGACCGAGCGGGCCAGGGGCCGGCTGTACGACTTCCACCAGCTGACCGGCACCGCCGACCTTCAACTCGACCGTGCCGTCCGGCTGTTGGAGGAGGCGGGCCACCCAGAATGGGCCGCGAAGGTCCGCTCGGAGATCCTCGGACGCAATGTCATCCCCGGGCACTGGACCTTTCAGATCGTCGAGGCCTACAACGCCACCTACTACCGGCCCTTCCAGCGGTTGGAGACGAGCGCGGTGCAGGAACTCGCGCGCGGCCGTGACCACTTGTACGAGGCGGAGATGAAGGAGGAGCGCCGCACTGCCGGACACCCCGACCACGCCGCGCGCCCGCCGGTCTGCGAGAGCTGAGCCCGGGCGTACCAGCAGTCCGCTCGACGGCCGGACGGTGGTCGTCACCGGAGCCGCCCGGGGGCTTGGGCGCGGCCCTGGCCCGCGAGAGGACTCTCCTGGAAGCGGTCGCCGCATCCCTGCCGGGACCGGCCCTGGCCGTCGAGGTCGACGTCACCGACCCGGACGCGCCGGCCTGGCTGCGCCTGACCCAACCCGTGCGCGGCCGACCGCGGCTGCGTTGCGAGAACTGAACCGGCACGAGGCCGCGGCATGGCCATCTCCCCGTGACCGTTCGCCCCCACCTGTTGCGCCGCAACGGCGGTTTCGCCCCGGGCCTTGGCCGACCGGGTGGTCGGTGTCCGGTGTCCGGGGCGAAACCGCCGGGTGCCTCACCGCGTGGCGGTGTCGGCGGCGGTCCTGGTCAGGAACGCCGTGCGCGGCGGGTGCCGTAGAGGGCGGCGGCACCGAGGGCGATCACCGTGGCCGCGCCGCCGGCTATCAGGCCGACCGGCGCGCTGGAACCGGTCTCGGCCAGCGGCGGGGTGCTCTCGCTGGGCGAGGGCGCCGGGCCGGTGGGGGGCGTCGACTCCAGCGGAGGGACGTCCGGGGTGGTGGGCGGAGTGCTGGAGGTGGGGGGCGGGGTCGTGGACGTGGCCGGGGGAGTGGTCTCGTCCGCGGGCGGCCGGCTGGCGGGCGGGCTGCTCGGGCTGTCCGGCGTGGACGGAGAGGCCGGCGGCGTGGGGGAGTTCGGCTGCTCGGGGGTGCACGACTTGTCGCCCCCGTTCCACGCGGCGATCAGGTGGTACGGCGTGACGACGTTGTCGGGCTGGTAGGGCGCGGGTCCGTGCCCCTCGCCCGACCCGCCGTCGTAGACGACGTCGTCGCCGTACAGGTCGATCTGCCCGTAGCAGTCCGGGGCCTTGACCGTGAGCTTCTGCCAGGTCTGCTTGGCCTCGTCGGCGCCGGGAAGGTCCTTGGCGCTGAGGTAGACCGTGGCGTGGTCGACGAGTGTCTGGAGACCGGAGGTGTACCAGTTGGGACCCTCGGTGGTGTACTCGGCCAGCGAAACCGGGTACTTGCAGCCCTCGCCGACCGTCTGCCCCGGAGCCAGCCGGACCTCGACGGTGCCGGGGGCGGCGGACCACTGGTGGAAGCCGCCCTGTGAGGTCCAGTCGGCATCGACCGGCTTTCCGGCGGAGTCGACGAGACGGTACTGAACGGTGGCCGTCTGGCAGCCGCCCGCGGGGGTGGCGCTGGCTGTGGCCGCCCCGAACAGGGGAGTGGCCGTGGCGATGAAGGCGGTCGCGGCGATGGCGGCCGACGTTCTGGAGCGTGAGAGACGCGTCAAGATATGTCCTGGCGGTTCGAGAATGTGGGAGGTGGTGAACGCGAGCAGCGGCGGCAGGCGGCGAGTGGGAAATGCAAGCCGTGGCAGAGCCACTCGTGTCACTTCGCTCGCTTCAGTCACAGCGAGTGAGCCGCATTCTTGTCTCTCTTCACAACCCCCGTCAATCTTTCACGAGTTCCGCACGTAAGGGCGTCCTGGCTTGCGTGTTCTGCCCTGATATCACGTGGAGGATCCGAGTTCCTGCGGCAGGTGTTCCCAGGCGATCCCGGTGTGCAGGACGAACAGGATGCCCTGGAACACCAGCCGGTCCGGATGCCGCTTGCGTCCCGGATGCCGGGACCGACACTCAACCTTGGGAAGCAGCGGCTCGATCACCGCCCACAGCTCGTCATCCACTTCCCACGGCTTCGGCCGCGCCACCCCGCACCCCCGGATCATCGGTCCTGGAGTGATCCAACCATCTCGAAGATCATTTCGTTAGGACTTCTAAGCCCGCGGCAATGGCGAAGTACAGGTCGGCTTGTGCTGGTTGATTCAGCCGGAGGCGGGCAAGGCGGTGCGCTGGACGCTGTCAGGGCGTCGTCGCCGATGGGAGAGCAGACTGGGCCCTGGGTGGTGAACCGATGCTTTAGGGCTCGCAGAGAATCAACATGCTGATTTGATCTCCGTGGGGCTGCTGTTCGCGAGGAACGCGGTGACGTCAGCAGGCGCGCGGAACCTGGCTGTCGAGGGAGGAATGGTGTGGCCGCGCTCGGCCACCCGAGCATGATCTGGCGAGATCATGAACGCGATCCTGTACGTGGACCGCAGCTTCGTCGAGCACGCCGCAGCCCTCGAGCGAGAACACCGTCTCCTGGCGCGACCCGACATCACCGGATCAAATCTGCATACCGGGATGAAACAACGGGAGAAAACGACCTCCTACTCCCCAGGGAGTAATCCGCAGCCGCCGTCACCCCCGGCAGTACGCGTCACCTCGCCCTCCCGCCCGACGAAAGCCGTGGTTCTCACCGGAAGTCTGGGGACCGAAGCAGACGTCACCCGGAGGGAGATCGGTCGATGAGGGCCGGAGAGACAACCGCTGCGACGAGGCTGGGGCCGGGGCGCGGGCGAGCCGTTCCATGGGCGGTGCTCGGGCTGTGGATTGCGGTGATCGCACTCGTCGGGCCGTTCGCGGCGAAGCTCGCCGATGTGCAGCACGACAAGGTCACCGACTACCTGCCGGCGAGCGCGGACTCGACACAAGCGGCGAAGATCGAGGAGAAGTTGCCCGGTGGCGAGACCACCGAGATGGTGCTCGTCTACCACCGGGACGGCGGGCTCAGCGCCGCCGACCGGGAGACCGCGGCCGGGCAGGTCGCGGAGATCGCCCGGGAGCACAGGCTGATCGACGGTGTTCCCGACGGGATTCCGTCCAAGGACGGCACGACCCTGATGTACCCGGTCGCCAGCAACGATCCCGGGGCGGACGAGGAGAAGCAGGACAAGCTCGTCACCGATGTCCGCGAAGTCGCCCAGGGCGAAGGCGGGTTGAGCGTCGATGTGGGCGGCACCGGCGCGCTGGGCACCGACTCAGGCGCGGTCTACGACTCGCTCGGCGGACCGCTGCTCTACACCACCATCGCCGTCGTCGCCATACTGCTGATCCTGATCTACCGCAGCCCCGTGCTGTGGCTCGTGCCCCTCGTCGTCGCCGGGATCGCCGACTACATGTCGATGGGCGTCGCCTACGGCCTCAACCAGGCCTTCGGCACGACCGTCTCGGGGCAGAGTTCGGGTGTGATGACGATCCTCGTGTTCGGGGCGGGCACGGACTACGCGCTGCTGCTCATCTCGCGCTACCGGGAGGAGCTGCGGCGCATCGAGCGACCGTACGAGGCCATGGTCGCCGCCCTGCGCGGCTGCGGGCCCGCCGTGCTCGCCTCCTCCGGCACCGTCGCCGCCGGACTGCTGTGCCTGCTCGCCGCCGACCTCAACAGCAGCCGGGGCATGGGCCCGCTCGGCGCCGTCGGCGTGCTGTGCGCGCTGATCGCGATGCTGACCCTGCTCCCCGCCGTCCTCGTACTGGTCGGACGGCGGGTGTTCTGGCCGCTCGTGCCCGCCTTCGGGAGCACGCCCAAGCAGCGGCGGAGCCTGTTCTCGGCGATGGGCAGCTCTGCCGGACGCAGGCCGCTGACCGTACTCGCGAGCGGTGCCGTACTGCTCGGCGCCCTCGCCCTCGGCTCACTCAACCTGCCGGGACCGCTCAAGCAGGAGGACTCCTTCGTCAAGAAGCCGGAGGCCGTCGTCGCGATGGAGACCGTTGCCAAGGCCTATCCCGGGCAGGGCAGCCAGCCCATCGACGTGATCACCCCGCAGGGGCGCGCCGACGAGACCCTCGCGACCGTCCGCGGCACACCGGGCGTCGGCAGCGCGGAGAAGGGGCGTACGGGAAACGGCTGGACCGAGATCGCCGTCTTCGCGAAGAGCGCACCCCAGTCGGCGGAGGAGACCGCCACCATCAAGTCCCTGCGGAACGAACTGAAGGGCTCCTACGTCGGCGGGGACAGCGCCCAGCAGATCGACCTGGAGGTCACCAACGCCCGGGACACGAAGATCGTCGTACCGCTCGTCCTCGTCTTCGTGATGCTCATCCTGATCGGGCTGCTGCGGAGTCTGGTCGCACCGCTGCTCCTGGTGGTCGCGGTCGTCGCGGTGTGGGGCGCCTCCCTCGGGATCGGCGGACTGGTCTTCGAACCGCTCCTCGGCCTCAAGGGCACCGATCCGGGGCTCGGACTGCTGTCCTTCGTGTTCCTGGTCGCCCTCGGCGTCGACTACGGCATCTTCCTCATGCACCGGATGAGGGAGGAGTCCCTGGCGGGAGCGGAACCCGCCACGGCGGCGCTCACCGCACTGCGCACCACCGGCGGCGTCATCGCCTCCGCCGGACTCGTCCTCGCCGCGACCTTCGCCGTGCTGACGAACATGGGCCTGGTGCAGCTGGTCCAGCTCGGCTTCGTGATCGCCGTCGGCGTCCTGCTCGACACCTTCCTCGTACGGACGTATCTGGTGACCAGTGCCAGCGTCGCCCTGGGCCGGAAGGTGTGGTGGCCGGGCGGGCTCTCACGGCAGCCCGGGCCGGCCGAACCGGCCGGGTCGAGCGGAAGGGGCGGACCGGCCGAGCCGCCCCGGCAGCCGGAAACCGTCAGTGCACCCTGAGCCCGCAGACCGAAGGCCTCGATCGAACGCTCTGATTCGAACACGCTGACCGTGCGCCTTGATCCGGCGGGCCCGCCTGGGCGCCTCTCCTTGAAGAGGGGCGCCCAGGCCCCCGCACGACTACCGGAAGATGGAGCAGTGGAAGAACGGGGAACGACCACAGGGGTACGCGACCGGTCGGCGGCGGAGACGGCGGCCGGTGGCGGCGGGCGGTCCCGTCTCGCCGAGCGCATCATGTCCGCCGTCAACCGCGAACCGCTGACCGCACCGCACCGCACCCGCAATGACGCGATCCTCGCGCTGGGAGTCGCCGTGCTCGCCCTGGCCATCACCCTGACGGGCGGCGAAGGGACCCGGCCCGACCATCTCAGCTGGATGCTGCTGCTCGCCGGGCACGTGCCCCTCGTATGGCGGCGGCGCAGTCCGTTGGTGGCCCTGCTCGGGGTGGTGGCCTGCATGGCTCCGTACTACGCCTTCGACTACAACCCTGCCCTGCCCGCCCCCGCGATCGTCCTGGCGCTCTACACCGTGGCGGCGACCGGCACCATACGCCGCACGCTGCTCACCGGTGTCGCCGTCCTCGTCCCGACACTGATCAGCAACGGCCTCACCAACTCGGACGGGGCGCTGGATGCCCTGGAGATCTCCGGCTGGATCATCGCGGTCCTGTTCGTCGGTATCGCCGTCCGCTACTACCGCCTGTACGTCGCCTCCATCGTCGAGCGGGCCGAACGGGCGGAGCGCACCCGGGAGGAGGAGGCCAGGCGCCGCGTCGCCGAGGAACGGCTGCGGGTCGCTCGTGACCTGCACGACCTGCTCGCCCACAGCATCACGCTCATCGGCGTGCAGACGTCCGTGGCGGCCCACGTCCTCACCGCCGACCCCGAACGCCTCGACCGCAAGGCCGTCGCCCAGGCACTGGACGACATCGCGGGGACCTGCCGGACCGCCCGGGGGGAACTGCGTACGACGCTGGAGGTGCTGCGGGCGCATGACACGGTCGTGGGAGTGGGTGCGGATCCGGGGCCCGCTTCCGTGTCCGGTTCTGTTTCCGGGGCCGAGGACATGCGGGGGCCGCTGCCCGGGATCGACGGACTGGCCGATCTCGCGGAGACCGGCCGGGTGGCCGGGGCCAAGGTCGAACTGTCCGTCCGCGCGGACGACATCCCGCCCTCCGTGGGCGCCGCCGCGTACCGGATCGTGCAGGAGGCGCTCACCAACGCCGTACGTCACGGCGGCCGCGAGGACCTCACCGTGCGAGTGGGTCTGTGGACCGCGGACGGCGCACTGCGGGTGAGTGTCAGGGACGACGGGACGGGCGGGGAGGACGGCCCGGGCGGCGGAGCGGGCCCGTCCGACGGCACGCCGGGGTTCGGGCTCATCGGGATGCGGGAGCGTGCCCGTAGCGTGGGCGGCACACTGGACGCCGGCCCGGGACCCGCCGAGGGCTTCGAGGTGACCGCCACACTGCCGCTGTCCCGGGAGGACGAGGTTCGATGACCATCCGCGTACTGCTGGCCGACGACCAGAACCTCGTACGGACCTCCTTCGCGATGCTCGTCTCGTCGGCAGGCGACATGGAGGTCGTCGCAGAGGCGGGCACCGGGCGGGAGGCCGTGGAGCTGGCCCGGTCGGCGCGGGCCGATCTCATCGTGATGGACATCCGCATGCCCGACCTCGACGGGATCGAGGCGACCCGGCTCATCGCCGCCGACGAGGATCTCGCGGGGGTGAAGGTGCTCGTCCTGACGACGTACGAGACCGACGAGCACATCGTCGAGGCACTGAGGGCCGGGGCGTCCGGCTTCCTCGTGAAGGACATCAGGCCGGCCGAACTCCTCGACGCCATCCGGACGGTGGCCGCGGGGGAGTCCCTCCTCTCGCCCGGCCCCACCTCGCGGCTGATCGCCCGCTTTCTGCTCGCGCCGAACACCGCGCCGAAACCCGCGCTGGGCGGGCCGAGCGAGCTGTCCGAACGGGAACGGCAGGTGCTCGCGCTGGTCGCGCGCGGTCTCAACAACGCGGAGATCGCCGACGCGTTGGGACTCAGTCCGCTGACCGCGAAGACCCATGTCAGCCGGATCATGGGCAAGTTGGGGGCGCGGGACCGGGCGCAACTGGTGATCGTGGCGTACGAGTCGGGGCTTGTGATACCTGGGACTGTCTGAGTTCAGGCCGACTTCGGGGCGGGTCCAGGTTGCGTTCAGGGGGAGGGCAGACAGTCGGAAGTGTTCGGTCCGCGTTCGTTCCGGCTCACTCAACCTGCGCAAGCGCTGGGCAGTCTTACCGGATGCCGAGATCGGAACAGGCATCCGACCGCTCGACCGAGGAGAGGGATGGCGAATCTGAACACGCAGACGATCTGGATTGACGCACGTGAACGACTGCCGCGGGAGGGTGTACCGGTGGCGGCGGCGATCACGGGCCGGTACCCGGCTGACAGCGCCGAGTCCGAGAACCCGGTGGAGGAGGCGTTCTGGCTGGTGAGGCCGATGTACTTCACGACTCGGCACTTCAGTGAGGACGGAACGGAACACAGGGACTGCTTCGTCGACTCTGACGGATATGTCCGTCTGCCCTACGGTCTTGCCGACGATGACACGGTGACTCACTGGGCTGAGCTGCCCACCCTGCCGGGCAGGACGACACACCTCGTTCTCGGGGACGACGTGCAGCCGGCGCTCCAGGATGCGTGGCGTGCTCGCCCTGGCACCTGACACACGTCCTGTTTCGGATGCGGAGTCGCTTGAACTGGTGCAGCCAGGCGAAGGCGCGCTTGTCAGCGAGCCCGTGGGGTAAGAGCCGTGCGGTCGAACGGGCCACCATGTGAGGCGGCGTACGTGACGGCCTCGTTGACGGCGTTGAGGCCGAACGACCGGACCCGTTCGGTGGCGAGGTCCAGGGTGCCCGAGGCAAGGAGCCGGATGATGCCGACATTCGCTGTACGCGGGTACATCCACTGGCCGCGCACGGTGATCGAGTTGCGCATGATCCATGGGTACGGGAGGGCGAGGTCGTCGCCGCCGAGCATGCCGACGCCGCCCATGAGAACGACGCGGCCGTATTCGCGCACGGTCATGGCTGCCGTGCGCGCTGCCGAGCTGGGTGCGCTCGGCGGTAGCAGGTCGATCACCATGTCGATCGGGCCGTCGGCCGCCGCAGACATCGCCGCGCGGTCGCCGGCCTCGTCCCCGGTGAGCGGAACCGGGCGCACGAGCGGACCGAACCGGTCGGCGAGGAGGTCGAGCGCGGCCTGGTTGCGGCCTGGGGCGACCACGCGGCCCGCCCCCATGGCAAGCGCCACCGCGACCGCACTGCTGCCGAGGTTGCCGGTGGCCCCGCTGACGAGCAGCGTCTCACCGGCTGCGAGCCCGCCGGCCAGCAGCCCGCCGTAAGGGATGACGTGCACGCCGAGCGCGGCCCAGCGGGCCGGGTCGTCCCCCGCCGCTGCGGGGAGCGGGAAGACGTTCTCCGTCGGGACCCGCATGAGCTCGGCGAACGACCCGTCGTGCAGGTACCGGGCGAGGCGCGCGCCGCCCTCGCCGCGGGAACTCCAGCCCTGGAGCGTGATGTCGGGCGTCAGGGCGTCATCCCGCGAGCGCACCGTCGAGTCGCACCACACCAGGTCGCCGGGGCGCAGCCGGGTGGCGTCGGGGCCCACGTGGACGACCCGCCCGACGCCGCCGACCCCAGGCACGACGGGAGGGAGCAGGGGGTAGTTCCGCTCGCCGCTGAAGACCTCAGCCGCGTAGGGCGCCACGCAGGCGGCGAGGACCTCGACCACCACCTCGCCGCCGCCGACCTCGGGGTCGGGGACCTCCCGCACCGTGAGCGGGGCCCCGAACTGCGTCAGAACTGCTGCTCGCACGTAATGACCTCCGTGTTCGTCCGTGTTCGTCGGGATCGACACTAGGAACCCGGCGGGCATGCGGGAAGCGACGATCCAGCATCTGTGGTATGCGTATCTCGCATGGACATCTCCAGCACAGGCCTACGAGTCCTGCGGCAGATCGCCGAGTCCGGCAGCTTCACCGCAGCAGCCACCCGGCTCGGCTACACACAGTCGGCGGTCTCACGCCAGGCCGCCGCCCTCGAACGAAGCGCGGGCACCGCCCTGTTCGAACGCCGCCCTGACGGAGTGCGGCTCACCCCCGCGGGCCTGACTCTGCTGCGCCACGCTCGCACGATCCTGGACTGTCTGACGGCGGCCGAGCGCGACCTCACCGGCACCGTCCCGCGTACCGAACTGGTGCGGCTCGGACTGTTCCTGAGCGCGGGCGCGGCCATCCTGCCGCTCTCGCTCACCCGCCTCGCGGCGACCGACCCGCAGATCACGGTCACGACTACCGAGGGCACCACGCCCTCCCTGGTCCGGGCACTGCGCGCGGGCTCGATCGACCTTGCCGTGCTGACGTCCCGCCCGCCTCACCGGCCTTTGGACGGCGAGTCGCCGCGCCTGCACGCCGAGACCGTCATGGACACCGAACTTGTCGTGGCGGTGCCTTCGACAGGAGAGTTCGCCGGCCGCACCGCGGTGCACGTCGACGAATTGATCGACGTCCCGTGGATTGCCGCCCCGGCGACGAACGCCGAGCCACTGCTCGGCGTCTGGCCTGGCCTGCCCGGACGGCCGGACGTCGTCCACTGCGCGCGCGACTGGATGACGAAGCTTCAGCTGGTCGCCGGTGGCTTCGGGGTGACGACGGTACCCTCGCGACTCTCGCCAATGCTGCCGCCCGGGGTGAGCCTGCTGCACGTCGAAGGCGCACCTCCCGAGATCCGCCGGGTTCTCGTGGCGCGGCTCCCCGGCCGCCCCACACCGGCGATCACGGCCGTCACCCGAGCAATTGCCTCGACCACCTGACCCGTGCCGCCGGCCGTCAGATTCGGTGCCGTAGCCCGCCGAGGGCGCGCACTATCGCCTGTACGTCGGCATTGGCCTCCGCGTTTCACTTGCGGTGGCGTCCGGATCTTGATCGGAAACGCGAAAGTGCCTCCTGAACTGGGATAATGAGGCTTGTCCAGGGCTTCTGTCACCACAGCGAGAAGGTACTTCTGACTCCACACCACCGGGTCGCGTCCCAAGCTTGTCGTCTCGGCCGACGGCCGCGGGGTGGTCAGCCACGATGGATCCCGCCTGCTGGCCGATCTCGCCGATGGCATCGGCCCGACCGGCGCGTTCACGGACGGGCTGCGCAGGCTGCGACCGCGCGGTACCGGGCGCGACCCCGGGCGGTCGCGGTCGATCTGGCGGTGATGCTCGCCGACGGTGGCGAAGCACTAGCGGACCTGACCCTGCTGCGGGAACCAGATAGAGGTTTTTGGCCCGGTCGCCTCCACTGCGACCGCCTGGCGCGTACTCGCGGACATCGGTCCGGCCGCACTCACTCGCCTGCGCTCGGCGAGAGCCGTCGCCCGGGAGATCGCCTGGCTCCAGGCCGCTGAGACCACCGGCGGCATACCCGCAGCCCGCGCCGGTGGCCGCGACCTGCCGAGCCTGGTCCTGGACCTCGACGCCACCCTCGTCACCTGCCACTCGGAGAAGAACAGGCAGCGCCGACCTACAAATGTGGCTACGGCTACCACCCGCTGCTGTGCTTCCCGGACATCACCGGCGAAGCCCTGGCCGGGGTACTGCGGCCGGTCATTGCCGGCGCCGACACCGCCGCCGACCACATCGCAGTCCTGGACGCTGCCTTGGCCCAGATCCCCGACGCCCACCGCCACGGCACCGACATCCTCATCCGCGCCGACAGCGCCGGAGGCGCGAAAGTCTTCCTCGCACACGTTCGAGCACTGCGCGAGCGGGGAATCCACACCTTCTTCTCCGTCGGATACGCCGTCACCGAACCAGTCCGCCGCGCAATCCGTGCCCTGCCCGACCGCCTGTGGCACCCCGCGCTGGAGCAGGACGGCACCCTGCGCACCGGCGCCGAAGTGGCAGAACTGACCGGAACGGTGGACCTGGCCGACCACCCGGACGGCACCCGGATCATCGTCCGGCGCGAGCGCCCACATCCCGGCGCCCAGTTGTCCTTGTTCGATCTCGACGAGGGCATGCGCCACCAGGTCTTCCTCACCGCCCCCCACGGCGAAGGCTCCCTGCAGCATCTGGAGGTCCGCCACCGTGCGCACGCCCGCGTCGAGGACCGCATCCGCTGCGGCAACAACACTGGTCTCGGCCGCTTCCCCTCCCGCCACTTCGCCATCAACGCTGCCTGGCTGGAGCTTGCTCTGACCGCCGTCGACCTGCTCGCCTGGACCCAAGTTCTGCTACTGAACGGCGAATTGGTCTCCGTCGAGCCGAAGAAGCTCCGCTATCGGCTGCTGCACGCAGCCGCCCGCATCACCCGCGGCGGGCGCCGCCCTTACCTGCGGATCTCCACTACCTGGCCCTGGTGGAGCACCCGACCCGAGCGTCGGGCCTCAGCCATGCTCGCCTGACGGCAAGCGGCCAACAACCACGGTTCGCCGCGATCAGCCCGGCTGATCACTCCCAACCGAAACGCGGAGGCTAGTGCTGGCAGTCGACGCAGCACCCGGGGAAAGCGCAGGGCACCCGCACCACAAACCTCATTAAGTCACGACCGTCTCACTGGACTTGAAATCCTCCGGCAGCCCCCGGACTTCGGGCCCGGTTGCGACGGGTCTTGATTCTCGTGCGGGTGTCGAACGGTGCTCCGGAGAGTACTCCCGTCGAAGTAACGTCGTACCGCCTGTCTCCCGAGGGATGACGACCGCAGTATGACGAAACAGCACAGAATCGGGCCTAGCGTTGGGGCTATGCCGGAGCTTGATAGTCCACTGCGGAGGTTCGGGGTGGCCACCAGGGCGCTGGCGACGGCGTTCCCTGTCGCCGCATGCGGGGTCACACGCCGACAACAGTGCGGGGCCCGCTGCGGCCAGCCCGCACAGCGCGCACGCGGGCGGTTGTCCGCTCCACCACAGCCGCTGCGCACCGGCGAGCGGTTCCTCGCCCCGAGCGCTGCAGCGGTGGGCGAGCAGGGCGCGAAGACCCCCTGAAGCATCTCGCAGACGGATGCCGTAGGGATACCTCACCACACAAACGCCTGAAGAGAGGGACTGACATGAAGCCCATGGGACGCCGCGGCTTTCTCACCGCCAGCACGGCACTTGGCATTGGTGCCGGCTTGTCCACGCACGCCATTCTCTCGGAAGCGAGCGAGAACGAGACTTCGGACAAGACTTCGGACATTTTACGGCGGGACCAGGACCTGCCCTTCATCGGCACGGAGGAGACCTTTTCGACTCCCACGTTGTTGAAGCTGAACTCCATCAATCAGGATCACATAGCGTTCCTTGAGGAAATTGGTCTTTCGGATCTAGGTCAACGCCGCATCGGCGATATGGATGCGGGGGGACTCAACGTTCAAATCCTCTCTGCTCATACACCCTCCGTGCAAAATGTCCCTGGACAGAGGGGCATCGACCTTGCCCATCGTCTTAACCGGCAACTCGTAGACGGGCCAATCGCCAAATATCCGGACCGCTTCAAGGCTTTCGCCACCTTGCCCTTGCAGAGCCCGGAGGCAGCGGCGGACGAACTGGAACGCTCGGTTCGGGAAGATGGCTTCTTGGGCGCACTGACCAACGGACACATTGCGAAGAAGTATCTCGATCATCCCGATTTCGAGCCTGTGCTGGCACGTGCCGTTGCTCTCGATGTGCCGATCTACCTGCATCCCGGCTATCCAGCTGACGAGGTCTTCAAGATCTACTACAGCACCACGCGGTCTGAATACACGGAAGAGTACCAAGACTACATTTTCAGTGGGTCTGGATATGGCTGGCACCAGGAGGTGTTGATCCAATGCATTCGGATGATCGCGTACGGGGTTTTCGACAGATTCCCCAAACTGAAAATCATCATCGGCCACATGGGTGAAGGTCTTCCCTTCTACTACGAGCGGATCGTGAATGACATGGGCGAGCCGACCAAAGGCTCGCTCGAGAAGCCCATCGGGCAATACTTCCAGGACAACTTCTGGGTCACAACCAGCGCATTCCCCCAGACCGAACTGCTCGATCTCCTGCTGAAGTACATAAGCGTGGATCGAGTGATGTTCGCAACCGACTACCCGTTCGCGGACGTAAAGGAGCAGACCGACTGGTTTCGCGGAGTCGATTTGCCGCGCGAAGACAAGGAAAAGATTGCATTCCGAAATGCAGAGAAACTGTTCAGAATGAAAGTGCCCGTGAAGTGATACGCCGATGTCGGGCCGGAGTGAAAGAATGCTTTTCTGTAAGGCGAGAGTATGTACGGCCGAAGTATGCGGTGCGCGGCTGCCCCATAACGCGGTCTCATACAGGCTCTTCTAAAGGGTGTTGCACAAGGCTCTGAACTGGGCATCTCCCTTGTATGGCTGGGGTTGGCAACGGCACGCTGCAGGGCCGGCCGTGGTCGCTGCCGTTGGCCGAGCGGGTGCTGATGGTGCGGTCTACTACCGCACCAACCTGACAATGCGGCAGCTGGGTCCGCTGTTCGGGGTCTCGTCCTCCACGGTCTGCCGTGTCGTCCAGCGGTTTGGCCCGCTGCTGGCACTGGAGCCGGTCTCCCGTCCGGCTGAGGTGGCCGACCGGTTGTGGATCGTGGACGGCACCCTGGTCCCGGTCCGCGACCGAAACGTCGGCTCCTCGTCACGCAACTACCGGTTCTCCGCAAATGTGCAGGTCATCGCGGATGCTGACACTCGTCTGGTGATCGCCGCGGCCCGGCCGGTGCCGGGCACCACCGCGGACGCCCATGCCTGGCGCGCCTCCGGCCTGGCCGAGCACTGCCAGGACGTGACTGTGCTGGGCGACGGCGCCTACCTCAACTAACCGACATCACGAGTGCAAGTTCAGTACGACGACACGCACGACGCCGCGTCCTGCTCGGTTCCGAAGGCGTAGTCCGCTTCCCTGAGGCCCTCGGCGTCCTGCCACGAGCAGCCATCACCATCAGGGCCGGCACCCATCCTCTCGGCGCGATCTGGGCGATCGAAAGCCCCGACGGCATCGGCGCCGACGGAGAACGAGCTCTGATCGACTGTGCACGACTGGCCGCACTGCACATTCTCCGCAACCGCAACGCGAGCGAACTCGAACTCCAGAAGCGCGAGAGCGCGCTCCTGGGCGCGTTGGAGGGCCTGTGGCCCACCCACGAGACCAGCTTCCGTCTGTCCATCCCGCCAGGAGCCGAACTCGGCCTTCTCGGATTCGCGGCCTCCGCCGACGTCAGGGGTCTCCTCGCCCTGACAGCCCACCTGGGGCACGCCCTGACCCGCTCCGTCGTGCCCGTCCGCCCCGACGCGAGCATCGCCACGACATCCCGCGCCGTCTACGTCCTGCTGCCCGGAGGAGGCTCCGCGGCCGCGACCCGCCTCGCCAAAGGCGCGCTCACCTCGATCCGCAGCTCGTTCGGCGACTTTGCTACGCGCGGCGATCGCCCCTGCTGACACGGATCCGGCAAGTCTGCCCGCGATGCGCCGCGAGACGGACGACATTCTCAGGGTGACCACCGCCCATCCGGACGCACCACCCGTCGCCACCCTCGACGACGTGCGCGTACGGCTCCTGCTGGCCCGCGTCGGCGACGAACTCAGCCACGCCTGAGACACCCCGGTGTCGCCGCGATGGTCGCTCATGACTCCGAGAACGGAACGGACTTCGTCGTCTCGGTCCTCGCCTGGCTGGAAGCGGTGGGCAACGTCGCCGTAGCCGCGGCACGCCTGTGCGTGCACACGAACACCCTCCGCTACCGCCTGCGACGCACCGCCGAACTCTTCGGCCTGCCCCTGGAACAGCCCGACGACCGACTCGCGGTGTGGCTCCAACTGCGCCTTCTCCAGCGCTGAGCCGACCACCCCACGACGCGCGGCGCACTGGACGGATGTCGAAAGTGAACCGCTCCGGGTGTGATGGAGGCTCGGGCCTGTACCGAGTTGCGTGGAGTCGGGATAGCCGATTTCACGCTACAGGTGTTGCACGCAGTTCGTACTCGACGGGCGTGAGCATCTCCAGCGCGGAGTGTCTGCGTTGTCGGTTGTGGAAGATGTCATTCCGTGCGGCGGGCCTGCCGGGTGCCGCATGTCGCGGAGTCCAGGTTGTGCGTTGGAGGTGGCGTCGGGTGGCCGGGTACGCCTCGTACGTGCATCAGCGGGAGTTCGCCCTGCAGGGCGGGGCGGATTTGGCGGGCGCCATGGGAGCGCGCAGGGTATCTGGCACCTTCGCGCCCGCAGGGCGGCCACTGGGGCCATTGTGGTCAGTGGCCGCCCTGCCGGGGACCGCTACCCCTCAGTCGACGTCAGTCAGGAGTTCGACGCGGCTGCCGGTACCGCCCCCTGCCGATCGTCGCCGCTGCTCGGGGGTGAGTGGGGGCGCCTGGTCGGCCAGTTCCTGGGCGTAGCGCCGAATGTCGGCGATCTCCGCAGCGGTCAACGCCATCAGGTCACCTTCTGAGCGCCACGCCGCGATCGTCGGAAGAGTCGTGTTCGAACATGTCGCCCGCCTTGTTCAGAGTGAACCGAATGCCTATCGGCCTTTATTGAAAATAGAAACGCGACTCGGAATGCCGCTCAATGGCCAGTCGACTGCGACTTGATGTGCGTCACTGCACGGGGCGGCCGCTGTACGGGCTGTGATGGCGAGGCTGACCTGAACCTCTTCGTGGAGGTGCGCCTCCTCTGGCGCTCAGTCTCAGCCCGAAAGAGCGCGGATGGTGCCGCTCCCGGGGCCCGTCACGGGTCTGTGTGACGACGGCCGAGAGCTATGTGACAACCCGCCTGGAGGCCGCGCCAGCGAGCCTATGATCGATGCATGCCGTCGTCCCTTCTCGCGGCCTTGCTGGGTCCGACGCCATCACTCACTACCGTCAGCTGCGCGAGCTGACCGTGGATGAGCTGGCCTGTGTGCTCGAGATGCTCGATCATCCAGTCTCGGCCGACGGTCGTGCGGAGATGGAGCGAGATGCCCGTCCTGTGACCGTCGATGACCTCGTCGCGATCTCCTGTGCGCTCGACGCGGCCCCCGTACTGCTGCTGTCGCACATCGGTACCGCACCCAGAAGCTGATGTGCGAGCAGCTGATCGCGGACTGCACCCGACGCGGCTTCGTCGACGGGCGGGTCGCCCGGCTGATGACGGTGGCGGTACGCCCGGGAAAACCCAACGCGGCCGCCTCCGGCTTCCTGTCCGGCATCGTCCGTGAACCGCTGGCGGGCCTGCCCGCCGTCTGCCCGGTCGATCCCGGTCTGGAAGTGGCCCTCTCCTCACCCCGGCGCACTCTGGAGGGAATCCTCCGCGTCGCCGAGGCCGAACGCGGCTCCGGACCGGGCCGCCTGGAGGGCCCGCTGCCGGTCAATCTGCCCGGCCTGACCGTCTCGGTCGCCGACATGCTCGCGACCCTGCGGCAGGTGGGCCGGTGATGCGGTCGCCGACCGGGTCACCCTCGCTCCCGACCCGGCGGTCGAGGCGATCGTCGGCTCATGGCCGGCCGTCTTCGACCACCGTCGCGCCGCCGCCCTGGGACTCGCCCCCGACCCGAGCTTCCGGTCGCTGCTCCTGGACTACCTCACCGATCACCCCGACGCCGTCGCCGCCCCGATCCACTGAACTGCGCCACCCGGTCCTTCGCGTCTGGGGTTCGGTCAGCCGGGGAAGCGTCCCGTGGACCGCAGCAGCCAGCGGCGTTCGGCGTAGGCCAGGTCGTCGCGCCACAACCGCGCCGCCCCGGCCCTCATCAGGCGGCGCACCACGGGGGCCGCCGCGCGGGCCGCGGCGAAGCCGGGACGCGCGGAGGAGGCCACGACCGCCTCGACGACGGCGGTGCGCGGCCGGCCCAGCTCGTCCGGACCGAGCGGGGTCGCGTGCGTCTCGACCACGGAGCCCCGGCCCTCGCCCTCGGTGATGCGCATGAGCACCGTCCGCGGTCCGGGCGTGGTGAAGACGGCCCGCACCGGCACGACGAACCGCCCGGCGACCTTGAAGGAGACGTCCACCGTGAACCCGTCCTCACCCGCCCCCTCGGCGACGGGAGTGCCGACCACGGTCAGGTCGACGAAGGAGTACGGATGGAACCAGGCCCCGTGCCAGGGGTCCAGCCGGTTCGCCACCACGTCCTCCGGCTCGCAGATCCCCACCCCGGTGTAGACGGCGGCGACCGAGCGCGACAACTGCGGCCGGGGCGGGACGACCGGCGCCGGTGTCGGCGGTTCACCGCCCACCTGGTCCAGGCGGACCCACACCAGCACACCGTCGTCGTGCACGGGCAGCGGCTCCCAGCCGGCGAACGGCCCGCCGTCCAGGGCCAGTCCGTGCCAGTGGCACACGAGGGTCCCGCAGCGCACGGGACTGTCGGCGAGCGGTGCTCCCAGGTGCGGGCAGATGCCGGGACCCGCCACCGGCCGCCCGTCGGCGGTGCGCCACACCACCAGTTCCTGTCCGGCCACCGTGGCGGACAGCGGTCGGTCGGCGCGAACCTCCCGGCTTGCACCGACGGCGTACCAGTTGCCGGACGGCCGGGCCTGGGCCCGCTTCAGCGCCTCGGCGATCAGAGCAGGCCGGGCCTGCCGCCATGTCGGTTGCTGCTTGTCCCACCGCACAGGCCGGCGTCGCAGGGAAAGCGCGTGGCGGGCACGGCCCGCAGGTCGCCGCGGCTTCATGCGATCCTCCGCATAGGTGATGACATGTCGGTGGCCGTGCCCGGCGAAGGGGCTGCCCGGTCCCCGGCCGTCCCGTGCCGCAGTCGCGCCGCGGCCACCCGGACCAGGCCGTCGAGGGCCACGGCAGCACGGCGGTGTCCCGGGACCACGGCTCGGCGCTGCACCGAGCGGTACCCGTCGGCGGCGACCGCGTCCAGGATCGCGCCGTACAGGACGAACGCGGTGCGGATGCACGGGCGCGAGACCGGGTCGAGCATGGCCAGCCCCGGGGCGGCCTCACGGTAGAGCGCGCGCGTGAGCCGCTCGAACTCCCGCAGGGCGGCGGTGATCCGGCGGTCGGGGCGTCCGGTGGCCCGGCTCCAGCGCAGCAGCCGCCGGTCGACGCCGTGTGCGTCCAGCAGGTCGGCGGGCAGGTAGACGCGGCCGCGGTCGAGGTCCTCGCCCACGTCCCGCAGGAAGTTGGTCAGCTGGAACGCCACACCCAGGGCCGCCGCGTGCGGTGCGGCCTCCTCGCGCGGGACGACCGTGCCGAGCACCGGCAGCATCTGCAGGCCGATCACCTCCGCCGAACCGTAGGTGTAGGTGCGCAGGTCGGCGTAGGTGGCATAGCCCGTGATGTCGAGGTCGGCGCGCATCGCGGTCATGAAGTCGGCGAAGTGGCGGTGGTCGATGGCGTAGCGCAGCGCGGTGTCGGCCAGGGCGCGGACGACCGGTTCGGCGCTGTCGCCGGTGCGCAGTCCCGCCTCCAACTGGTGCTGAAGCAGGGTCAGTTGTTCGGCCCGCTCGGCAGTGGTGATCGTACCGTCGAGGGTGTCGACGATGTCGTCGGCCCAGCGGGCGAAACCGTACAGGGCGTGCACGGCCGGCCGGCGGGCCACCGGGAGCAGTCGGGTGGCGAGAAAGTACGTCTTGCCGTGCCGGGCGTTCAGCCGCCGGCACCGGGTGTACGCCTGCCGCAGCGCCGGATCGGTGACGCCGGCCGCGTCGAGTTCACGGTCGGTCATACCGGCCTCCCTTCCCGGGATGCGCGTACGGCGGGGCGCGGCCGGCCGGGGCGGGCACCGCCGGTGATGCGGGCCGCGGCGAGCTTGCCCGACAGCAGGACGGTCGGCACGCCGACGCCGGGGGTGGTGCCGCACCCGGCGAGCACCGCGTTGACCGTGCCGCGCACCAGGTTGCGCGGCCGGAACGGCCCGGTCTGCGCGAAGGTGTGGGCGGCGGAGAAGGGCGAGCCGGCCGCATGGCCCTGGGCCTGCCAGTCGGCCGGAGTGACCAGGCACTCCTCCTCGACGGCGGCGGCGAGGCCGTCGAGGCCGCGCCGTTCCAGTTCCGTGAGCAGGCTGTCGCGGTAGCGCGGGCCCAGTTCGCTCCAGTCGGCCGCGTCGGGGCCGAGGGAGGTGTTCGGGCAGGGGGCGAGGATGTAGTGCAGGTGGCGTCCGGGCGGGGCGAGGCTCGGATCGGTGGCGGTGGGGCGCGTGACGAGCAGGGACGGGTCGCTCATCAGGCGGCCGCTCTCCGTCAGTTCGCGGAACGTCCGCCGCCATGCCGCGCCGAACGAGATGGTGTGGTGGGCCAGCCCGGGCCAGGTGCGGTCGGTGCCCACGTGCAGGATCACGGCGGACGGCGAGAACCGCAGACCCACCGGCCGCCTCGGGGCGCGGCCCAGCAGCCGGTAGGTGACGGGCAGGTCGGGGGTGAGGACGACGGCGTCGCAGGCGATCCGGTCGGTGTCGGTGACCACGGCCGTGATCCGTTCCCCGGAGCGCTCCAGGCGCGTGACCGGCTGCCCGAAGCGCAGGTCGGCCCCCGCGTCCGCGGCGGCGTCCGCCATCGCCCGGGGCAGGGCGTGCATGCCCCCGCGCGGGAACCAGACGCCGGCCACCGTGTCCATGTACGCGATGACGGCGTACGCGGCCAGGGCGCGTTCCGGTGCCACACCCGCGTACAGGGACTGGAAGGAGAAGACGCGCCGCAGCCGCTCGTCGTGCAGGAAGCGTCCGATACGCGCGTCCAGACGCCCGAACCCGCCGAGGGCGGCCAGGCGTGCGAGGTCGGGATGGAGCAGTTGCAGGGGCGAGTCGAAGTCGGCGTCGATGAAGCGCCGCATCTGGACCCGGTAGAGCCGTTCCAGCCAGGCGCGCAGCCGACGGTATCCGGCGGCCTCGCGGGCCCCGGCGAAGCGCTCGATCTCCGCCTCCATAGCCGCGGCGCCGGTGTGGACGTCCAGCGTGCTGGCGTCGGCGAACCGGGCCCGGTAGGCCGGGTGCAGCGGCACCAGCTCGACCCGGGCGTCCAGGCTGTCGCCCACGGCGGCGAACGCCTCGTCCGCCAGGTGGGGCATGGTCAGTACCGTGGGTCCGGTGTCGAGGTGGTAGCCGCCGCGGACCGTCCGCCCGGCACGTCCACCGGGTGACGCCTCGCGCTCCACCAAGGTCACCCGGCGTCCGGCGCCGAGCAGATGCAGGGCGGCCGACAGTCCGGACAGGCCGGCGCCGACCACCACCACATGGTCGGTGCGCCCGGGAACGGTACGGGTCATCGGCCGGCCCCCTCGCCGGTGGTCGGCACGGACCGGGAGAGGGGGGCCGCGTCGGCGGCCACGCCGCTCGCGGAGCGCAGCAGCATGCGCAACTGCCTCGTGGGCTCGGGTTCGAGGGCCGCCGTGTCCAGATGGCGCACTCCCTGGACCATCAGCCGGTGGATCTTCTCCTCCACGGTGTCGCGTGCGCCGGTGGACACGAACACCTCGCGCACCGCGGCGAGTTCGGCGTCGGAGGCATCCGCACGGCCGAGTGTGTCGCGCAGCAGGTCCTGGGCGTGTCGGTCGCCCGAGGTGTCGGCCCGCACCTGTGCGACGGCGGCCAGGTAGGTGGGTTTGCCGCCGCGGATGTCGCCGCCCGCGGGCTTGCCGGTGTCGCGCGGATCCCCGAAGGCGTCGAGGAGGTCGTCGCGCAGCTGGAAGGCCAGCCCGACGCAGCCGCCCGCCGAGCACAGGGCCCGAGTGGCGGCCGGCCCGGCGTCGGCCAGCGCCGCCCCCAGCGCGAGCGGGCGTTCCACGGAGTACCGGGCGCTCTTGAGGCGGGCGGCGCGGATCGCCCGGGCCGGAGAACGCGCCGAGGTGGCCTCACCCTGCACGTCCAGGTACTGCCCGGCCACCATCTCCATGCGCAGGGCACTCCACAGGTCTCGGACGTGCCGCGCGGTGGGGCGCGGCATCTCGGTGTCCGCCACCACGTCGTCCGCCCAGGCCAGGGCCAGGTCACCGGCGAGGATCGCGGCGGCCTCGCCGAGGCGCTCGCCGCGCCGCGCGCCGCACGCAGCCGCGTACTGGGCCGCCACGTCGACATGCAACGACGGTCGTCCGCGGCGCAGTCGCGCGCCGTCCATCACGTCGTCATGGACCAGGGCACAGGTCTGGATGAGCTCCAGGGCGGCTCCGATCCGCAGCGCGGCGTGCGTCCGCCAGGGCTCGGCGCCGCCGCAGGCCCGCAGCGCCCACCACACGAGGCGGGAGCGGCCGAGTCCGCCGCCGCTCCGCGTGAAGCCGGCGACCCGTGCGGCCAGCTCCTCCCCGAAGAGCGGGTCGACGGCCTCCGCCGCGGCCAGGCGCTGGTCGAGCAGGTCGCCGAGCACGCTGCGCACCGCGTGGGTCACGTCCGCGTCCACGGCGCGCGGATCCTCGCCGTACGCCGAACGGGTGTCCGGCGGGGAGGCGCGTTGATGATCACCCCGGCCGCGGTCCGTCCCCTCGGCCGTCCGGCGGGCGGGAGCGGGGGAGACCTGCTCGGCGGTCGGGTGCGCGCAGGGACTCCGGTCCGCGCGGTGGTCCTTTGCCACGGTGGAGCTCATGCCGTTCCCCTCGTCGAGATCCTCGAGATCCTCGAGATCCTCGTGATCAGAGCTGGCGTCGTCATGACCGGTTCGCCTCGGGTGGCGAAGACGGATGCGGGGCGGCACGGTGAGGTCTGGATCCCGCGGGTGTGTGACCCACCCCTCCCGGGCCAATTCGATGCGAAGTCGATGCAAGTTGCCACCCCTGCGTGGAATCCGCACGGTGGAAGGGCCGCGGTCGCTCTCGGCGACCACCAGGCTCAGTGGAGGAGTGACGATGACGACCGCACAGCGAACCGGCGGAGACATCGACGACAGCGATCTCGTGGCCGGCTTCCTCAAGGGGGACGAGGCCTGCCTCACGGCCGTCCACCATCGGTGGGGTCCGCTCGTCCACGCCCTCGCCAGGCGCTCCCTCGGGGACGCGAGGGAGGCGGAGGACATCACCCAACTGGTGTTCCTCGCCGCGTGGCGGGGCCGCGCCGGATTCGCCCCGGACCGCGGCACCCTGCCCGGCTGGCTCACGGGCATCGCCCGCCGGAAGATCGCCGACGCGCTCGCCGCCCGCACCCGGCGCAACGAACTCGTCGCCGCCGCGGGCGCCCAGCTGCTCCTGCGGGCCGAGGACGAGGCCGCGCTGCCGGAGGCCGCCCTCGACCGTGTCCTGCTCGCCGAGGAGATGTCGCAGCTCCCGGCACCGCAGCGCCGGGTGCTCAACCTCGCCTTCTACGACGACCTCACCCAGACCCAGATCGCCGAACTCACCGGCTGGCCGCTGGGCACGGTCAAGAGCCACGCGCGCCGGGGCCTGCGCCGCCTCGCCGGGCGGCTCCGCCAGGACGCACTGGTCGAGTGCGCCGCGTGACAACGACGCAGAACCGATGCATCTCATCGTCGCGACCGGTGTCACCCGCCGCACCGAACAGGTGACATCCGCATCCGGACGGGTACTGCGACCGGAATGTCGCCGCGGGGCACGGCGAAGGCGCGGAGGGAGGGACCCGGACATGCACGAGGCGGACGTCGCCATCATCGGAGCGGGAGCCGCGGGGCTGTCCCTGGCCCACCGCCTCTCCCGCCCCGCCCCCGGCGCGCGGCGCCCGTCCGTCGTCCTCGTGGACGCCCCGCCAGGACCGCTGCGGCCGCCCCGGCGCACCTGGTGCTTCTGGGAGAGCGGCCGCGGATCCTACGACGCCGCGGTCACCCGGTCGTGGCAGCGCCTGCGCGTCCACGGGCCCACGGGGGAGCCGATCGAGCACGACATCTCGCCCCTGCGCTACAAGATGATCCATTCGGACGACTTCGAGTCCCTGATCGAGCACGACCTCGACCGGAGCGGACAGGTCCGACGCATCGAGGCGACCGTCGAGAGCGTCGAAGGGCTCTCGCAGGGTGCGCGGATCGACGTTCGCACGGCGGACGGGCACCGCGAGTTCGTGCGGGCCCGCTGGGTGTTCGACTCCCGGCCGCTGGGCAGCCTGCCCGCGGCCCGTACGACGCTGCTCCAGCACTTCCACGGCTGGTTCGTCCGCACCGGCCGCCCGGTCTTCGACCCGGCCCGCGTGGAGTTCATGGACCTGCGCACCCCCCAGCCCGCCAGGGGCCTCTCCTTCGGCTACGTCCTGCCCACCCGCCCGGACCAGGCCCTGGTGGAGTACACGGAGTTCTCGCCGGCCGTCCTCTCCCCGGACGCGTACGACCGGGCGCTGGACCACTACACCGGCACCGTGCTCGGCCTGGAGGACTTCGAGGTGACCGCCACCGAGACCGGGGTCATCCCGATGACCGACGCCAGGTTCGCCCGGCAGACGGGTGCGTCGGTCTTCCGTATCGGGGCGGCAGGCGGAGCCACCCGGCCCGCCACCGGCTACACCTTCGCCGGCGTGCAGCGCCAGACCGCGGCCGTCGCGGCAGCCCTGCGTCAAGGCCGACGGCCCGTGCCCCCCTCGCCCCACTCGCCCCGCGCCCGCGCCATGGACGCGGTCCTGCTGCACGCCCTCGACAGTGGCCTCGTGGACGGCGCGGACTTCTTCGCGCGGCTGTTCACGAGGATCCCCATGACCCGGCTCCTGCGCTTCCTGGACGGCGGAACACGCCCGCACGAAGAACTCGCCATCGGTCTGCGCACCCCCGTCCTGCCCATGCTGCGAGCCGCCGCGCAAGTGCCCCGGCTTCCCCGACGCCCCTTCCCCGGACCCTGACCCGCGGTGCGGCCCGCGATCCCCGACTTCCCGACGACCCGTACCAGGAGGCAGCGTGACCGTGCTGCGTGACGCGGACCTGGCCGCCGCATTCGACCATGCGGCGCACCGCTACGACACACTCGTGGCCGCCAACCCCGGCTACCACGCCCATCTGCGCCGCTCGGCACGCCGACTGGGCCTGCCCCACCCGGGCACCGGGCTGCGCGTCCTGGACCTCGGCTGCGGGACCGGCGCCTCCACCGCCGCGCTCGCCCGCGTGCTGCCCGACGCCGAGATCACAGCCGTGGACGCCTCCGCCGGGATGCTGGACCGTGCCATGGCCAAGCCGTGGCGGGGCAGGGTCAGGTTCGTGTGCGCCCCGGCGGAGGCGCTCGCCGAGGCGGGCGTGGAGGGGCCCTTCGACGCGGTGTTCGCCGCCTACCTCTTCCGCAACGTCGCCGACCCCGACGCCGTGCTGGACGCCGTCCACGACCTGTTGGCCCCGCACGGCCGGCTCGCCGTGCACGAGTACACCCTCAGCGGGCGCCCGCTCGACCGTGCCGTCTGGAGCGCCGTGTGCCGCGGCCTGGTGCTGCCCGTCGCCACCGCTCTCGGCGACGGCGACCTGTACCGCCATCTCTGGCGCAGCGTCGTCGACTTCGACACCGTCGACCGCTTCACGGACCGCGTCCGGACCTGCGGATTCGACCACGTACGCGCTCTGCCCCTGCCCGGCTGGCAGACCGGCATCACCCACACCCTCGTGGCCCGCCGCGCCGCCCGTCCCGGCGGGAGCGGACGGTGACCGCGATGGCGGTGGGTCCCGGCCGGGATCGGTGCGTCGTCCTCCTGCCTGGGCCGTCCAGGCAGGACGGCGTCACCCATCCGGTCGTGGTCCGCCGTGCCGTCCGGCCCGCCGGGAGCGGGCAGTGACCGCCACGACGGCGGGTCCCGGCCGGGACCGGCGTGCCGTTCTGCTGCCTCCGTCGCCGGGGGCGACCCGGGTCGGTGGGCGGGCGCGCAGCACCGCCGTCGTCGGTGGTGGCATCGCCGGGCTCGCCGCCGCCACGGCGCTCGCCGAACGCGGCGTCGACGTGACGGTCTACGAACGCGAGGCCTACCTCGGCGGCCGTGTGGGCGGCTGGAGCACCGGCCTGTCCGACGGGACCAGCGCGACCATGAGCCGCGGCTTCCACGCCTTCTTCCGCCAGTACTACAACCTGCGCAGCCTGCTGAGCCGTACCGATTCCCCTCCGGGGCGCCTCACCGGCCTCCCCGACTACCCGCTGCGGCACCGCGACGGACACCACGACAGCTTCCGCAGAGTGCCGCGTACGCCGCCGCTGAGCACCCTGGGCTTTGTGGCGCTGAGCCCGTCCTTCCGCTGGCGGGACCTGGTGCGGATGCGCCCCGCCGCGGCCCTTCCCCTGCTGGACGTCCGCGTCCCGGACGTCTACGACCGACTGGACGGTGTCAGCGCGTACGACTTCCTCGAGTCCCTGCGCTTCCCTCCGGCCGCACGTCACCTGGCCTTCGAGGTCTTCTCCCGCAGCTTCTTCGCCGACCCCCGCGACCTCTCGGCCGCCGAGATGGTCCTGATGTTCCACATCTACTTCCTCGGCAGCTCCGAGGGGCTTCTCTTCGACGTGCCCGACGACCCCTTCCCGACAGCCCTGTGGGACCCCCTGGCCAAACACCTGACCCACCACGGAGCCGACCTGCGCCTGTCCACCTCCGTCGAGAACGTCTCGCCCACCGCGGACGGCGCCTTCACCGTCGCCACGGACCGCGAGGAGAGGCGGTACGACACCGTCGTCCTGGCCCTCGACACCCTCGGCCTGCGCTCCCTGGTCGGCCGCTCGCCGCGGCTCGCCGACGCGGCCTGGCGTGAACGCATCGGCCGGCTGCGCACCGCCCCGCCCTTCCTCGTCTCCAGACTCTGGCTGGAGAGCCCGGTCGACGCCGACCGGCCAGGATTCCTGGGCACGGCCGGATACGGCTCGCTGGACAACGTCAGCGTTCTGGAACGCTGGGAGCAGGAGGCCGCACGATGGTCCGCCCGCACCGGCGGTTCCGTGGTCGAACTCCACGGTTACGCGCTGCCGGAGCAGGCCGACCCCGACGCGGAGGCCCGGCACCTGATGGCACAGCTGCGGAACGTCTACCCCGAGACCCGCGAAGCGCGCGTCCTCGACGCCCGGCACGAATGGCGCCAGGACTGCCCCCTGTTCCCCGTCGGCGGATACCGGGACCGCCCCGGCGTACGCACCCCCCAGCCCGGCCTGGTGCTGGCGGGCGACCTGGTGCGTACGGACCTCCCGGTCGCCCTGATGGAACGGGCCGCCACCAGCGGCTTCCTCGCCGCCAACGCCCTCCTGCAGTCCTGGGCGGTACGGGGCCACCCGCTGTGGACCGTGCCCAACGGCGGCCGCAACCCCCTGCTCCGGGCCCTGGCGGGCGGCCGCGCACGAGCACGAACGAGGTCCTGAGGCGACTGGTGGAGGGGGTGTCAGGGCAGGCGGACGTGACTTGAGAGACTGGCGGGTATGGACATCGCGAGCAGGAACCATGTGACCGTCACCGGCAACGCGCAGGGACCGACAGTGGTGCTGGCGCACGGATTCGGCTGCGACCAGAACATGTGGCGGCTGACGGTGCCCGCCCTGGTCGACGACTACCGCGTGGTGCTGTTCGACTACGTGGGCTCGGGCCGCTCGGAGGCGTCCGCGTTCTCGCCGGAGCGGTACGCCTCTCTGGACGGCTACGCCCGGGACGTCGTCGAGGTGTGCGAGGCGCTCGACCTGCGCGACGCGGTCTTCGTGGGGCACTCGGTCAGCGCGATGATCGGCGTACTGGCGGCCGGCATGGCTCCGCAGCGGATCGGCGCGCTGGTGATGGTCGCCCCGTCCCCGCGGTACATCGACGACGAGGGATACCGCGGCGGGTTCAGCGCCGAGGACATCGACGAACTGCTGGCGTCGCTGGAGGCGAACTACCTCGGCTGGTCGGCGGCCATGGCCCCGGTGATCATGGGCAACGCCGATCGGCCCGAGCTGGGCGACGAGCTCAAGAACAGCTTCTGCGCCACCGACCCGGACATGGCGCGCGTCTTCGCCCGGACCACGTTCCTGTCGGATTCCAGGGACGACCTCAAGGGCGTGAGCGTGCCGACGCTGGTGCTGGAATGCACCCAGGACGTGATCGCCCCTCGTGAGGTCGGAGCCTTCGTGCACCAGGCGATCCCCGGCTCGACCCTGGTCACTCTCGACGCCACCGGCCACTGCCCGCACCTGTCCGCGCCCGAGGCGACCAACCAGGCGATCGTCGACTTCCTCGCGAGCCTGTGATGATGTGCCGCGCCGACCAGCAGCCCGACCCGCAGGACGCCGACGCCGAGCGGACCGCGGACGCCGTGTTCGCCGCACTGCTGGAGGACAGCGCCGAGGACCTCTACGAGAACGCCCCCTGCGGTTACCTCTCCACGCTGATGGACGGGACCATCGCGAGGATCAACGGCACCCTGCTGGACTGGCTCGATCTTGAGCGGGAGGCGGTGGTCGGCCGGAAGCGGTTCACCGACCTGCTGACCGTCGGCGGGAAGCTGTATCACGAGACGCATTTCGCCCCGCTGCTGCGCATGCAGAGCGAGATCAGCGGAATCGCGCTGGAGATGAAGCGGACCGGCGGCGGCCGGATACCCGTGCTGGTCTCGTCGGCCGTCAAACACGGCACCACCGGGCAGCCCCTGCTGATCCGCACCACGGTCTTCGACGCCCGGGACCGCCGCGCCTACGAAGAGGAACTCCTGCGCCGCCGTGAAGCGGCAGAGGAAGCACGGCGGCAGGCGGAGGCCGACCGCGCCCGGCTGCAGGAGGCGCTCGCCGTGCTCCAGCAGTCGCTGCTCCCGGACACCCTCCCGCCGGTACCCGGCGTGCAGACGGCCACCCACTACCACACGGCCTCACCCGACCGGCTGGGCGGCGACTTCTACGACGTCTTCGCCCTCGACGGCAAACGCTTCGGGTTCTTCCTCGGCGATGTGTGCGGCAAGGGACCCCAGGCCGCCGCAGTCACCTCGCTGACCCGCTACACCCTGCGCGCCGCCGCTCTGCACGACCCCGACCCCGTCTCCGCCCTGACCACCCTCAACACCGTGCTCCACGAGCGCTACGCCGGCAGCGGCGACCCGCGCTACTGCACCGCGGTCTACGGCACCCTCGAACCCGATCCCGCAACCGGACAGCTGGCCGTCCACCTCGCCGCGGGCGGCCACCCGCCGGCCATCGTGCTGCGCGCGGACGGCACCGCCGACTTCCTGCCCACTCCCGGCGGCCTTCTCGTCGGCATCCTGCCCTCCGCGCCCTTCACCGACGCCAAAACCGTTCTCGGCCCCGGCGACACGCTTCTTCTCTACACGGACGGCCTCACCGAAGCCCGCACCGGCCACGGCCGCGCGGGTCTCTACGGTGACGAGGCCTTGCTCGCCTTCGTCACCGCTCATGCGGGCAAGCCACCGCATGCCGTCGTCCAGGCCCTCACCGGGCTCCTGGACAGCTTCGGTGACGGTCTCGACGACGACACCGCCCTGCTCGCCATCGGTGTCCCCGCCTCCGACCCACAGACGGGAAACGAACGATGAGCCCGCTGAAGATCACCGCCCGAGATGCCGCGACCGGTCCCGTTCTGGAGCTGTCCGGTGAACTCGACTACGCCAACGTCGCCGAACTGCACGAAGTGCTCGACGGCCGGGCCCTCCGGGCGGGCCGGTGCCTGGTCCTGGACATGAGCGGGCTGGAATTCTGCGACTCCAGCGGCATCACGGCTCTGATCGCCGCGCGCAGCAACGCGCAGGCCGTCCAGGCGGACGTCGCCCTGGCGGCCGTACCGCCGAACATCCTGCGCGTCCTGCGCATCGTCGGCCTGGACCAGATCTTCACCATCCACCCGGACATCGAGAGCGCCACTCGTTCCTGAGCCGGGCTCCGTGTGCCCGGGAGGGAACCGGGACCCGGTTCCCTCCCTGACGGACGGTCAGGACAGGATCTCGATGTACCCGTCCGTTCCGTGCACGCGGATCCGCTGTCCGTCCCGGATCCGCCGGGTGGCCTGCTCCACGCCCACGACGGCCGGCAGGCCGTACTCCCGGGCGATCACCGCGCCGTGGGTCATCAGGCCGCCCACCTCCGTCACCAGGCCCGCGACGGCGACGAACAGCGGTGACCAGCTGGGGTCCGTGAAGGTGGTGACCAGGATGTCGCCCGCTTCGAGATCGGCCTCCGCCATGTCGAGGATGACGCGGGCCCTTCCCTCGACCGTCCCGGTGGAGACCGGCAGGCCGATCAGTGCGCCGTCCGGTACGTCGTCGCGCCGGTACGCCCCTGTCAGAGCCTCGCCGTCCGAGGTGAGGACCCGGGGCGGGGTGAGCGCCTGGTACGCGCGGAACGCGTCCTTGCGCTGCCGGACGAGCCGGTCGTCGATCTGCCGCGTGCGCACGACGTCGTGGAACTCCTCGAAGGTGAGGTAGAAGACGTCCTCCTTCTCGGCGAGCACGCCCGCCTGCGCGAGGCGCTCGGCCTCCGCCATCAGGGCCTGCTTGTAGACGAAGTAGCGGCTGATGATGTCGTACTTCGGGTACTCCCGGTATCCGATGAAGGTGCGGACCCGGTCGATCATGCCCTTGGTCTCGTCGGCCTTGCGCTCCCCGTCCGGCAGGGCCCGCAGCCGGGACAGCACCTCCTGCTCCTTCTTCCGCGCCTGCTGGAGCCCCTGCTCGAAGCGCCGCCGGGCCGCGCCCGGTTCGAAGTTGCGGACGTTGTCGAGGATCACGGGAACGAGCGTGCCGGGGCGCTCGCTCCACCGCGGCCTCGTGATGTCGATCTCGCCGACGCAGCGCATGCCGTACCGGTCGAGGTAGGCCTCGATGGCGTCGCGGGCCTCGGTCCCGCCCGGGACCTTCGCCAGCTCGTCGAGGAAGTCGTCGTCCTCGACGCCCGCCAGGAACTCGACCACCTGCGGATGCGGGCGGATCACGTCGGCGACGTCGAGCAGCGCGAGTCCCATCTCCGACGTGACGTTGCCGGGGGCGGACAGCGTGAGCGTGTCCGCCGCGTTCTTCTCGCCGAGCCACTCCTCCAGCTTGTCGTTGAGCCACCACGTGGCCTCCATGCCCGCCATGATCGCCTTGAAGTTCAGCGGATCGGTGAGGACGCGTTTGTGCTCCTCGAAGGCCGTCGGCAGGAAGTCGAACAGCTCCGGCCCCGTCTTCGTGAGGACATCGCGCCGCAGGGCGGCGAGGGACGCCTGGCTGCGCTCGATCAGCCCGGTGACGACCGCCGGGTCGGTGGCGACCGGCTCGGGGGCCGCGCCGGCGCGCGGTCCGGCGGGCGGAGCGTCCGGGAGCGACGGGACGAAGTCCTCGCGGTCGAGGACGGTCTCCAACGCGTCCCTGACCAGCGGGTCGCCCCTGCCCATGAGGTCCAGCAGGCCGGCCCGGCTCGCGGGCGCGGCCAGACGCTGGGTGACGTCGACGAACAGCCTTCCGCCGGCCTCGTGCATCCGCACCATGGCCGTCTGCTGCCACATGGACAGGCCCAGCGGCTTCATGGGGTCGGTCATCATCTGCTGATGTCCGACGGAGACGTAGACGTGGTTCTCCTGGTCGGCGCTCTCGGGGACGGGGAACAGCGTCGTGATCGGCCGGCTCTGCACGATGTGGAAGTCGTCGTCGACCAGGCACCATTCGATGTCCTGCGGGCGGCCGAAACGCGCTTCGATCCGTCGCCCGAGCTCCACGAGCCGGACCGCCTGCGCATCCGTCAGCGCCGGCTGCTGCTGCCGCTGCGCGTCGATCGGCACTTCCCGCGTGCCTCCGGCCAGCAGGGCGTGCACCTCCCGCTGCTTGGCGGAGATCGTCCTGGCGACGACCTCGCCGTGGCGCACCTTGAAGACGTCCGGGTTCACCAGCCCGGACACCAGGGCCTCGCCGAGACCGAAGCCGGCGTCCACGGTGGCGACCGTCCGGTTGCCCGAGACGGGGTCGGCCGTGAACAGGATGCCGGACGCGTGCGGGAAGACCATCTGCTGCACGACGACGGCCATACGGACCGTACGGTCGTCGATGCCGTTGCGCCGGCGGTAGGTCACGGCTCGTTCGGTGAACAGTGACGCCCAGCATCTGCTGATGTGCCGCAGGATCGCCGCCGGACCGACGACGTTCAGGTAGGTGTCCTGCTGCCCGGCGAACGAGGCCGTCGGCAGGTCCTCGGCCGTGGCGCTCGACCGGACGGCGTAAGCGGTCCGCTCGCCCGACCGGGCGAGCGCACGGGTGATCGCCCCTGCCAGATCGTCCGGGACGGCGATCTCCTCCACCGTCCGGCGGATCTCCGCGCTGAGCGTGCGGATCGCCTCCTGGTCGTCCGGGCTCACACGCGACAGCTCCTCCAGCTGTGCGTCGAGCGACGGTGACTGCGCCACGACCCGCCGGTAGGCGTCCGTCGTCACGCAGAAGCCCGCCGGTACACGGATGCCCTCGATCCGCGACAGGCTGCCCAGGTGCGCCCCCTTGCCGCCGACGACGGCGACCTGACTCTCGTCGATCTCCTGAAGGTCCAGCACGTACCGCTCGGTCACGTTGTTCAACGACAACGTCGTTCCCCCATTTCCGCAGGTTGTGGCCTCGGCCGACGATTCTGCGCCCTGACCGGGGGCTTGCCGCAAGGCCCCCTCCGCGCTATAACTTGAAGAGAGGCAAGGAGAGTTCTCTCCTTGCCTTTTGCTTTTGCCGTCCTCCGGAGCCGCCGGGTGCTTGGTCGCCGTCTCATCGGGTACCGCGTTTGAATGAGGGTGGTATCTGTATGGCGAAGCGATTATTGAAAGCGATGGGTGTGTGACTCGTCTCAGTGGCTCGGGGGACGACCAGTCGGGCGGACCGGGTGACGACCCCCTCTCCGTCGCGCTGGAGGTCGCCGACGCCGTGGACGGTCTCGCGAACCTCTGGTCGGTGGCCGCCCAGGGAGCGAGCCTGAGGCTGTCGCCGCACCAGCTGAGAGCTCTGCGGATCCTGGAGTCGGAGCCGGGGCTCAACCTCACCACCCTGGCGGAGAACATGGAGATAGGGCCGCCGACCGCCAGCCGGCTGTGCGACCGCCTGGAGGCGGCCGGTCTGCTGGAGCGCCTGCTGCACCCGCACCGGCGCCGTGAGGTGCAGCTCGTTCTCACCGGGCGCGGCCGGCATGTGCTGGACGAGGTGGACGCGCGCAGATCGCAGGCGCTCGCCGTGGTCCTCGCGGCCATGGAACCCGGCGAGCGGGCGGCCCTGAGCGGGGGGCTGCGGGCCTTCCTGACCGCTCAGAGCGACACCGGCAAGGAGACCGACGACCCCGGACGCTGACCGGACGGTCAGCCCTGGCGGCCGTTCCAGTCGAGGCAGACCACGGCGGCGTCGGACAGCAGTTCCTTGCTGCCGAAGTGCTCGATCAGGCCGGCGACGACCGCGCGTGCCGTCTCGTGCGGCGCCGTCGAACGGGTGGCGCCGAGGACCTGGCGCAGGACCCGCTCGCCGAACAGGTCGCCCGTCGCGGAGCGGGTGCCGTGGACACCGCTGCTGACCGCGATGAGCCGGTCGCCGGGCTCGACCCGGAAGGTCTGCTCCGCGTAGAGGGTCTCCTCGAACATGCCGAGCGGCAGCTGCGCCTCCAGCTCGACCCGCTCGGTACGCCCGCCACGCTGCCGGAACAGTTGGGGGGAGCCCGCGTCGACGGCCTGCACGAGGCCCGTGGCCAGCTCGAAGCGCAGCAGCAGTGTGGAGGTGTACGCCTTGCCGCCGTACTGGGCGTAGACGGCCTGGTCGGCGAGGCATGCCTGGTCGGCGAGGCCTATGCCGGCGCGGCGGGCGTTGCGCAGGGCGCCGGTCGTGAGACTGGCGAGCAGGGAGGCGTCGATGCCCTGTCCCATGCCGTCGGTGATGGTCAGGAACAGGTGGTCGGCGCCGGTGGACCAGTCGAAGGTGTCGCCGCCGATGGAGTAGGCGGGTTCGAGGTGGGCGCCGATGACGTACTCCTCGCGCGCGCAGCCCCGGCCGGGCAGGAGCTGCCACTGCATCTCGGCGGCGAGGGTCAGCCGACGGGTACGGCGGGCCTGGAGGTAGAGGTCGGTGTCGCGGCCGGCGGTGGTGACCTCATGGCCGAGGGCCGTGGCGAAGTCGCCGAGCTGGAGCACGGTGTGCGGGTCGACGGCCCCTGCGGGCAGCTGGACGGACAGGACGCCGAGACGGTCGCCGCGCACGGTGATGGGCAGATGGGCCAGGTTGCCGACCGGGTCGTGGAGGACCTCCAACACCGGCTTCTGGGTGAGGAAGGCGCTGCCCGCGGGCCCCTCCTGGGCGGAGACCGGGGGACCGGTGTGCGGCAGGTGCGTCACCGGTTGCAGGACGTCCAGGCCGTAGTCGGCGAGGAGGAGGGTCACCTCCTGGGCGTCCACCCGCTCGGCCAGCAGACGGCGGGCGGTGGCGACCAGTGTGTGCGGCGCGGCCGCGCGGAGTTGGGCCTCCGCGGACGGCTGCGGTTCAGAGGCTTTCACGACATCCACCCTCTCGCCTTGTGTCCTTCACGCTACCGCGAGCGGGCGGGCCGCCAGGAGGTTCGGAGCCGGAGGGGAATCGGTCCGCCTTCAGGGACCGCTCCGGCGCAGTCGGCGTCACGGTGTGGCACAGCAGCAGGCAGACGTCGTCGTCCCGTTCGGAGTCGTACAGGAGGGGCTTGAGCAGGGCGTCCGCGGCCGCGTCCAGGTCCTGTTCCAGCTCCGGGGTGTTCAACGCCTCCAGGGCGCGGGCCAGGCGACCGATGCCCGGGTCGATACCCTGCCCCCGGCGTTCGACCAGGCCGTCGGTGTACAGCACGAGGGACGAGCCGGGAGGCAGGTCGGCCCGGTGATCCTTGTACACGTAGGGCAGCGGGATGCCCAGCATCACGCCGGGCTTGGCCTCCAGCACCCGTACGGTCCCGTCGGCGCCGCGCACGACGGCGGGCGGGTGGCCGGCCGAGGCCCAGACCACCTCCGGCTCGCCCGGCCGGAAGCGGGCGATCAGCGCGGTGGCGTACAGGTCCGGCTGGAGGTGGCCGAGCATGCGGTGCAGCCGCGTGAGGATCTCGCCGGGGGTGGCGTTCTCGACGGCGTAGGCGCGCAGGGCTGTGCGCAACTGACCCATGACGACGGCGGCGTGCAGTCCGTGGCCGGTGACATCCCCTATGACGGCCAGCAGGCTGCCGTCGGGCTGGAGGAAGGCGTCGTACCAGTCGCCGCCGATGTTCATGCCCCAGGTGGCGGGAAGGTACCGCGCGGCGAGCAGCAGACCCGGCGGGGTGGGCAGGTCGGTGAGCTGGGCCCGCTGGAGGGCTTCGGCGGTGTTGCGGGACTGCTGGTATCGGTGGGCGTGGTCCAGCGCGACGCCGACGCGGCGGGCCAGCTCGACCAGCATCACGGAGGTGTCCTCGTCGAAGCGGGGGCCAGGCGCGGTCAGGGTGAGGACGCCCAGCAGGCGCTGCGCGACGAGGGGGATGGCCAGCAGCGGCCGCTCGGGGGACAGGGCGGAGGGCGGGAGGTCGTCGACGCCGGGCAGGGCGCCGGGGTGGGCGGCGGCGTGCTGGGGGCGCCCCGTGCGGGCGGCGGCCACGGCGGCGGCCGAGTGCTCCCGGACGCGCTGCGCGCGCTCGTCGTCGTGGTCCTCGTACTCCTCCTCGTCGAAGAGCCAGACGTCGAGACGCTCCGCGTACTCCGGCACCAGCATGTCGGAGAGGCGGCGCAGGATGGCCGTATGGCTGAGGGACGATGTGATGGCGGCGCTCGCGTCACCGAGAAAGGTCAGCAGGCGCCGGGCCCGCTCCGTCGCGGCGCGTGCGGTCCGCTCGGCTTCGAGGAGCTCGCGCTGGGCGCGGGCCCCGGCCTCCAGGTCGGCGTGCAGCGCCAGAACGCCCTGGTTGGTGTGGTGCAGTTCCTCCCGGTGCAGCCGGACCAGGTCTTCCTGCTCGTCGAGGAGGCTCAGCACCGCCGCGGTGTTCTCGTCCGCGGCCAGCAGGGCCTGCGGCAGCGAGGTCGCGGCTCGGCGACTCTTCCGGGCCGGCTGGTGCGGCAGGGAGCAGGTGAGCAAGGGTGTTTCGTCCTGCGCGCCCGGCTCGCGGTCGCCGACCGGGCGCAGCGTCACCTCGAGACGGGCGGGCTGCTCGGTGGCGGACTGCCGGACGTGGAGCCGGAGTTCCCACTCACCGCCGCGGCTGAGGCAGTGGCGCAGGCGTGCCGTCAGCGACGTTAGGAAGCGGACCCGCTCCAGCGTCGGCGTCCCGCCGTCCGTGGCGACATGGTCGACGGCTGCACGGGCCCGGGCGGCATCGGCGACCGACGCGATCTTCCAGACGTCAGGGGGTGCGGTCATGCGGGTCCGTCCGGGGTTCAGGGGCCAGTACGGCCACGCAGGCGTCGTCACGCAGAGGCCGGGCGGCGCTGCCGGCGTCCCTGAGGACGACCGCGGCCACCACGGCGGGGTCATGGGCGCCGAACAAGGGGTCGCCGGGGGGTACCCAGCGGCTGGGGAGCCCGTCGCTGTGCAGGACGAGCAGACTGTCCGGCGTCCAGGTGTTCTCGCGCAGGGGCACGGAGGCGGGGAAATGGGCGCCGACGATGCCCGGGTGGGAGATGAGGGGATGCCACGCGCCGCCGGTGCGCAGCCTGGCGCCGATGTTGCCGACCCCGGCGAACGAGACCTTTTCGGTGCCCTCGTCGAGCTGGGCGACACCGACGGCCGCGCCGCGCGTGGCCCGCAGTGCGGTGTGCAGCCGCCGCAGGATCTCGGCCGGCGGCAGCTCGGCGCATCGGCGCAGTTCCTCCACGGCGGCTGTGGACGCGTCGGCCGCCTTGTCCCCGTGGCCGAGCCCGTCCACCAGCATCAGCGTGACGCGTGGACCGGAGCGCACCCAGGTGAAGGCGTCTCCGGAGTGCTCGGCATGGGCGAGGGAGCTGGTGATGCCGCCGGCCCGGGTCCCCGTACGGGAACGCACCTCCCGGGGGCGCGGTCCGCCCGGTGCTCTCGCCGGGGTGATGCGTGCCACCGCGACGGTGCCCTGACCCGGTCTGCTGTGCACGTCGAACTCGCTGGAGATGCGCCGGCAGGTGCCCAGGCCCGCACCGAGGGAGGAGGAGGCGGTCGTGTGACCGTCCCGCATCGCCGCGGGGACGTTGTCGATGCCCGGTCCGTGATCGAGCGAGGTGATCTGCACACAGGGCACGTCCTCGGCGAACGTGTCGGAGAGGGCGGCCAGGTTGACGAGGACACGGCCGCCCCCGGCGTGCTTGACGAGGTTGGTGCCCAACTCGGTGGCCACCAGCGCCGCGACGGCTGTGGCATGTGCGTCCAGCCCCGCTCGGGCGCAGGCGGCTTCGGCGGCGACACGTACGTCCCGGACGCGGGTGCTGTCCTGGACCGGGATGTCCCACACCCTGCTCACGGCGCACCCGTACGGGGCGCGGGCAGGCCGGAGACCCAGTCGGTGACGGTGACGGTGGTGCCCTGGCCGGGGCGGGTGTCGAGAGTGAACTCCTTGACGAGCCGCTTGGCCCCGCTCAGCCCCATGCCCAGGCCGTTTCCGGTGGTGTAACCGTCGGTCATGGCGAGTTCGACGTCCCGGATGCCGGGGCCCGCGTCGACGAAGGACAGTCGCAGTCCGTGGTGGGCGCCCTCCGTCAGCACCGTCATCTCCATGTGTCCGCCGCCGCCGTGGACGAGGGCGTTGCGCGCCAGTTCACTGGCCGCGGTCACCAGCTTCGTCTGCTGGACCAGGTTGAATCCGAGACCGGCAGCGGTCTGGCGCACTTGTTGGCGTACCCAGGCCAGGTCGGCGTCCGAGCCGATGGGCAGGCGCGTGGTCGAGGCGCTGGGGGCATGCATTCATGCACCCTCTTCCAGGTGTGCGGTCGGAGCAGCCGAGGTCGCGCGGCCCAGCAGGGACAGGGCACTCTCGACGTTCAGCGCCGTCCCCAGGCCGGGCAGGGTGAGACCCATCTCGACGAGGGTGATGGCGACGGCCGGACGCATGCCGGCCAGTACGGTCCGCGCGGCCAGCAGGCGCGAGCTCGCGGCGATCTCGGCCAGGACGCGCCCGAGGAAGGAGTCGACGATCTCCACGCCGGAGATGTCGATCACGACACCGTTCACCGGCGTGGCACTGGAGGCGATCCGCTGGGCGATGTCGTGCTGCAGCTGTTCGGCCGCGCCGTCGTGCAGCTCGCCCTGCAGCGTGACCAGCAGGACGTCTCCCAGCGCCAGGACCGGCACCGGGCCCGGGCCGGAGTGCGGGGCGACGAAGCCGGTCACCGCGGACTCGCTCCCGTCGCCGGGCGTGCGGAGACGACGATGCCCTGCTGGGTGAGGGCGTACGCCAACGCGTCGGCGAGGCCGGCCCGCGTGATGATCGATCCGAGGTCGATACCGAGGTGGACGATGGTCTGCGCGATGGCGGGACGGATGCCGGAGACGATGCACTCCGCGCCCATCAGCCGGGCCGCGGCGACCGTCTTCATCAGATGCTGGGCCACGAGCGAGTCCACGGTCGGCACGCCGGTGATGTCGAGGATCGCGTAGGCGGCCCGCTGGTCCACGATGGCCTCCAGCAGGCTCTCCATCACGACCTGGCTGCGGGCGCTGTCCAGCGTTCCTATCAGCGGTACGGCGACCACGCCGTCCCACAGCTTGATGACCGGGGTGGCCACCTCCAGCAGCTGCTGACGCTGGCGCTCGATGAGCTCCTCGCCCGCGCTCACCGTCGTCTCCATGATCACCAGGCGGAGTGTGGCCGTCAGGACCGCCAGCGCCTGCCCGCACGCGTGTGCCCGCACGCCGTCGGCGTCCTGGAACTCGGTCCGCAGCAGTGCGGTCATCGGTTCGCGCAGATCCGCGACCTCGCCGGCGATCTGCACGGGTGTGAACCCGGCCCGGGCCCGAGCCGCGGCCATCCGGCCGAGCTGGTCCCGCACGGCGTCGAAACCCGGAGCGTCGACATCCTCCAGCCGTCCGGAGCGGGCCACGTCGGCCAGGGCGTCCACGACGGATTTGCCCGCCTCGACCGCCTCGTCCCGGGAGACGGTGAAGACGGTGCGGAACAGGGCGGCGTCCGCCCAGCGCTGGGCGATCTGCTCACGGCGCCGCTCCAGGAAGGCACCCAGCTCCTTCGCTGTGTCGGGGGCCGTGTCGTGCTCCGCCACCTGCATCGTCTCCCTGTCTGCGAGGCCGTTCGGCCCGTCGAGCGGTCAGGCCATGCAGCAATTATTGCCGCATGGCAAACGTTAACGCGTGCGGGTACGCCGGACAACAATGCCCCTGCTGCCGCCGCCTGGCGGACTCGCGGATCAGTCCGACGGTCGCCTGCCGTGCCAGTCCAGACACACGATCAGCGCGTCGTCGTCCGGCATCGCCTCGCCGCGGTGGCCGGTCAGCTCCCGCAGGACGGCGCGCGGCACCTCCGCGGCGGGCAGCAGACGGGTGGAGTGGATGGCCCGGGCGAGAGCCTCTTCCCCGTACGCCTCGCCCCTGGGCGAGGCCACGGCGTGGACTCCGTCGCTGACGAAGATGAGCCGGTCACCGGGCTCGGCCTGGAAGTCCTGCGCGATGTAGTCGGTCTCCTCGAACATCCCCAGCGGAAGCTGGGCGTCGAAGGCGACCCGTTCCACGCTGCCGCCGCGCAGCCGCAGCAGCTGGGGGGAGCCGGCGTCCACGACGCTCGCCCGGCCGGTGGCCAGGTCGAAGTCGAACATGAGGACGGACAAGTAGTAGTGCCCCCGGTAGTGGGCGTAGACCGCCTGATCGGCCAGGGCCGCCTGGTCGGCGAGGGACAGTCCGGCGCGCCGGGCGTTGCGCAGGGCGTTGATGGCCAGGTTCGTCAGCAGCGACGCCTCTATGCCCTCGCCCATGCCGTTGGTGACGTACAGCATCAGGTGGTCGGCGGTCGCGGACCAGTCGAAGTTGTCGCCGAAGATCGCGTAGGCCGGCTCCAGCTGGGCCCCCAGCTCGTACTCGGGGCGGGAGCAGGCGCGGCCGGGCAGCAGTTGCCACTGCATCTCGGCGGCCAGGGTCAGCCGGTCCTTGCGCCGCGCCTGGAGGTACAGGTCCGTGTCGCGTTCCGCCACGACCAGCTCGTGCCCCAGTACGCCGGCGACGTCGGCCAGTTCGGACTCCCACCGCTGCGTGGCGTCGACGTCGGACAGGGTCACGGACAGCACGCCAAGCCGGTCGCCGCGCACACTGACCGGCAGATGCAGACGTGTTCGCCCGCCGGGCCCCTTCTCCCGGTACGGCTTCTGCGAACCGAAGGCCCGGCCGGCCGGGCTGCTGTGCACCGACACCGGCTCCAGCGTGTGCGGCAGCACCGACACCGGCTGGAGCACGCGCAGGCTGTAGTCGGCCATGAACAGCTCGACGTCCTCCGCGCCGTACTCCTCGATCACTACGGCGCGGATGGCGTCGAGCAACTCGTGGGGGGCCGCTGTGCGCAGAGCGCGTTCAGCGGCCAGAAATCTCTTCATGATGGAAAAACACCTGTCCTTCACCGGACGACGTACGGGTCCCACTCACTGGGCCGCTCGGTGCGACCGTTGCGGTCCTGTGTGGTCAGCGCGCGCCTAGTACGCTGACAGGCACCCCAGTGCCTGCGAGAGTGTGATCGTGACTGCCTTCCGCCGCCGCTCAGAGCCTGATGAGGTGGCCCGCGTGACCACCACGGCCGTCGAGCTGCTGGAGGTCGTGTGGGGCCGGGCCTCGACCGCGCCCACCTCCGCGTCGCAGCTTCGGGTGCTGCACATCCTCGAGCACCACGACGGCATCAACCTGCGCACCCTCGCCGAGTGCCTGGCCTCGACCCCGCCGTCCACGAGTCGGCTGTGCGACCGGCTGGTGGCGGCCGGGTTCGTCGACCGGGCCGTGAGCGAGGAGAACAGACGTGAGGTGCGGCTGCACCTCAGTGGCCCGGGGCGCGCGTTCCTCGTCGACCTGCGCGCCCGCAGGGAGAGGGAGTTGCAGACCGTGCTGGCGGACATGCCTGCCGCCAAGCGGGTCGCGCTGCTGGAAGGGCTCGAAGCGTTCTGCGCCGCCGCGGCGGAACAGCCGCACGGCGACGCGGCGGGCTCCGGCAGCCGGACCGCCTGAGGCGCCGAGCGCACCGTCGACGTCTTCGTCACCTCTCGACACACGTGACCAGCACACGGAGTGGTCTCCGCCCACCGGAGCATTCCAGGTCCTTCCCCATACGTCCGACACGGTTACTGTGTTGCTTGCCTGGCTTTTGTTGTCAAACGGCAACAGTGCGTCTGACGCCCTTACCTGAACTCGGTTACCCCGTCGCGCCGCGTTGTTCGGGGGGTGTGCCGTATGTCTCTCGATCGAGGGAAGCCGCGCATGTGCGGAGCCATCCGGGGAAAGAGGAAGGGATTTCCGCTCGGACTCCGCTGTGCTGTCCACCTCTCAGCCGAAGCGCAGGATGCGCGGGGCGAAGGTGCCCTCGGGGCCGTCGGCGCGGCCGACCGACCACACCGTCTCCGTGCCCGGTACCGGCGCCGGCCGCAGCGTTCGGGAGTCGCCCTCTCCGGCCACCGCGGGTTCGCTGTACTCGGTGAACGACTGCCCGTTCCAGGCGAGGAAGTCCGGCCCGGGGACGAGGGGCGGGGTGCTGCCCGGCGGGCCCCACTTCTGCGAGCGGGCCACCGAGACCCAGGCCAGCGTGCCCGAGGGGGAGGCGGCCAGCGAACTGACCGAACCGAAGTCGGCGGGCACCGTCACCCGGCTCCACGTCTGTCCGTCGAAGCGGACCAGCAGCGGGGGAATCGGCCTCCCCGGGGGACCGCCGACGAACCCGGCCGTGCCGCCCGCCCACACCTCGGTCGGGGAGACCGCCAGCACACTGCCCACGGCGGACCGCGGGAAGCCGTCCACGATCGTCTGCTGCCACGCCTGCCCGTCCCAGTGGGAGACGGCCGCACCCGAGTCGGTGGCGCCCGCGGCCCAGACGTCGTCGGCGGCCTTGACGTGCAGGCCGTACACCGATCCCGGCGGCACGGGCACGTCCTGCCAGCCGTTCCCGTCCCGGCGCAGCAGTACCTGGGCGCCGTCCCGCGACCCGATCAGCCAGGTCTCACCGCCTCCGGCAACGACCTGGGTCAGCGCCGCACCGGAGGGCGGCCGGCTCTCGGACCACGCGGTGCCGTCGAAGCGGAGCAGCCGGGTGCCGCCCGCCGCGTCGCGGCCAACCGCCCAGACCGCGGTGGGTGAGGTCGCCGCGACGGACAGCAGTTCCCCCTGCCAGCCGATCCCGGGCAGGCTCTGGGTGTGCCACTCGGTTCCGTCCCAGCGCAGCACCAGCGGGAAGCCCGGCGCCTCGCGACCGACGGCGTCAACGCCCACCGCCCACGCCCGGTCCGGGCCGAACGCCACGGCCTCGTTGAGCGCTGCCTGGGGGCGCACCCGGTCCGGGACCGGAACGTGGTGCCAGGACAAGGGGTCCGTCGCGGCCCTCGCTGTCGTCAGGGCGGCGAGGAGAGTCACGACGACAGCGAGGGCCGCGACGAGAAGTCTGCGTGCCATGGTCAGCCTCCCAGCCGCTCACTCATCAGGTTCGGTTTCGAGCCGTAGATCTCGACCGTGCCGAAGGACAGCAGCGCCGACCCGGCCCTCGCCAGCGCACGCGGTTTGACGTCGATCGCGTTCGTGCGCTCCGGGCCGTAGGAGAAGGTGGTGCGAGGGCCGTCCACCCGCGCGTACTTCGACTGGAACGCGCGGTCGCTGCGCACCGGGAGCCACAGCGCGCCGTCCGGGCCGCGCACCATGGCCTCGGTGTAGGTGTCGCCCAGCGGCGGGTAGGCGGTGCGCCAGGTGTGCCCGTTGAAGGTCATCAGATAGGTGCGGGCCACGCCGTCGGTGTACTGGCTGCCGCCGATCGTGATCCGGCCGGACGGTTCGAGCAGGAGGGTGTGCACATTGCTGTTCGGCGGCAGTGGCACCTTCGCGTCCCGCCACGCCGTGCCGTCCCAGCGCAGGACGCTCGTCCCGGTGCTGGTGTCCGCCCAGGCCCAGGCGTCGGTGGCGGTCCGCGCGGTGATCCCCATCAGGTACAGCACGCCGTCCGGGGTGGCCTGCGTGGTCCAGCGGGAGCCGGCGTAGTGCAGCACCTTCAGCCCGGTGTCGTCCTCACCGACCACCCACGCGGCCCCCGGCACCGCGGCGAAGTCCTGGTAGGTCCACAGGGTCCGGGGGAGCGGGACGGCACTCCAGCCTCCCGCCGACCGGCGCAGGAGCTCGCCTGCGCCCGCGCGGTTGTGGAGGATCCACACCTGCGTACCGACGAACTGCACCTTGCCGAGCCATCCCGGCTCGTCGGCGCCGGGGAAGGAGGTGTCCCGGCTCCACGCCGTGCCGTTCCAGCGGTACAGCATCGGCCGCATTCCGTCGGTGGCCTGCTCGTAGCCGGTTGCCCACGCCTCACCCGGCCGGCGCGCGGCAAGGTCGGACACGGTCACGGGCGGGACCGCCGGCGGCACCGGCAGCGCCGACCAGCTCGGCGTCGCGGCCGGGTCCGGTGTCCCGGCCGCAGCCGGTGACACCACCGCTGCACACGCGATCACAAGGCTGACGACGACCGCACGGAGACCGTTCACGAGACCTCCCAGAGCGCGCTGGCCGCACAGGCTATTGGCCGTCACCGGCCCGTGGACAGACGGCATCCGGCCGATCGTGGCCTCTGGGAGCACGGTTCCTCCGGCGGGCCGGAGGGTGGGGAGTCGAGCCGGGGCCACGAGATCTCCCGCGCCCTCCTCGCCCTCCTACGGCGTGGTGTTCACCGCCATGCGGGCGAGACGGACGAGGTGGAGGTCGTCGCCCGGCTCGATGTCGGCTCCAGGCGGACGACGATGCCCTTCGACGTCGGCTGGTTGCTGATGTCGGCGACGCTGTCCAGCGGCACCAGGACGTTGGTCTCGGGGTAGTAGGCGGCGGCGGAACCCTGCGCGGCCGGATAGGGGACGACCTCGAAGTTCCGGGCGCGGCGCTCGGTCCCGTCCGCCCAGACGCTGACCAGGTCCACCTGGTCGCCCTGGGAGAGGCCGAGCCCGGCGAGGTCGGCCGGGTTGACGAGCACGACGTGGCGGCTGCCGTGGATCCCGCGGTACCGGTCGTCGAGCGAATAGGGGATGGTGTTCCACTGGTCGTGCGAACGCAGGGTCTGCAACAGCAGATGGCCCTCGGGCGCCTTCGGGACCACCCGCTCGTTGCGGGTGAACAGCGCCTTGCCGACCGACGTGTTGAACACGCCCTCGTTGACCGGGTTGGGCAGTTGGAAGCCACCGGGGCGCGTCACACGCGCGTTGAAGTCGTGGAATCCCGGCACGATACGGGAGATGTGGTCACGGATCGTGTGGTAGTCCCCCTCGAACCGGTCCCAGGGGATGTCCGGCTTGCCGCCGAGGGTACGGCGGGCGAGCCGGCACAGGATCGCGACTTCGCTGAGCAGCAGGTGCGAAGCCGGTTCGAGGCGCCCCTGGGAGGTGTGCACCTCGCTCATGGAGTTCTCCACCGTGACGAACTGCTCCCCGTCGGCCTGGACGTCCCGTTCGGTACGGCCGAGCGTCGGAAGGATCAACGCAGTGTCACCGCACACGGTGTGCGACCGGTTCAGCTTGGTGGAGATGTGGGCGGTCAGCCGGCACGAACGCATCGCCTCCTCGGTGACCTCGCTGTCGGGAGCGGCGCGCACGAAGTTGCCGGCCAGGGCGAGGAACACCTTGACGCGGCCTTCACGCATCGCCTTGATCGAGTTCACCGAGTCGAGCCCGTGCGGGCGCGGCGGGTCGAAGCCGAACTCCTCCCGCAGCGCGTCGAGGAACGAGTCCGGCATCTGCTCCCAGATGCCCATGGTGCGGTCGCCCTGGACGTTGGAGTGCCCGCGCACCGGGCAGACGCCGGTGCCGGCCCGCCCCAGGTTGCCGCGCAGCAGCATGAAGTTGACGATCTCCCGGATGGTGGGCACACCGTGCTTGTGCTGGGTGATGCCCATCGCCCAGCAGACGACGACGCGGTCGCTGCGCAGGACCTCGTCGCGGACCTTCTCGATCTCCTCGCGGGTCAGTCCGGTCGCCGCGCGGACGTCGTCCCAGTCGACGGTGCGCGCGTGCTGGGCGAACTCCTCGAAGCCCGACGTGTGCGCGTCGATGAAGTCGTGGTCCAGGACGGTGCCGGGCCGGGCGTCCTCGGCTTCCAGCAGCAGACGGTTCAGGGCCTGGAAGAGGGCGAGGTCACCGCCGGGCTTGATGTGCAGGAAGCGGTCGGCGATCTGGGTGCCGCGTCCGATGAGCCCGCTCGGCTTCTGCGGGTTCTTGAAGCGTCGTAGCCCCGCCTCGGGCAGCGGGTTGACCGCCACGATACGGGCGCCGTTGCGCTTGGCCTCCTCCAGGGCGGAGAGCTGGCGCGGATGGTTGGTGCCGGGGTTCTGACCGACCAGGAAGATCAGGTCGGCGTGGTGGAGGTCGTCGAGGCTGACGGTGCCCTTGCCGGTGCCGAGTGTCTCGCTCAGGGCGAAGCCGCTGGACTCGTGGCACATGTTGCTGCAGTCGGGCAGGTTGTTGGTGCCGTAGGCGCGGGCGAAGAGCTGGAGGAGGAAGGCGGCCTCGTTGCTGGCCCGGCCCGAGGTGTAGAAGACGGCCTCGTCGGGGGAGGAGAGCGAGGTGAGTTCCCCGGCGAGCACGCCCAGGGCGTCGTTCCAGCCGATGGGCTCGTAGTGGTCGGAGCCCTGCCGCTTGATCATCGGCTCGGTGAGCCGGCCCTGCTGGTTGAGCCACATGTCGGAGCGGCCGGCGAGGTCGGAGACGCTGTGCTCACGGAAGAAGTCGGCGGTGATCCGGCGTTTCGTCGCCTCGTCGTTGATGTGCTTGGCGCCGTTCTCGCAGTACTCGTTGCGATGACGCTGCCCCGGGGCCGGATCCGCCCAGGCGCAGCCGGGACAGTCGATCCCGCCCACCTGGTTCATGGCCAGCAGGTCCACTCCGGTCCTGCGCGGGGACGTCTGCTCCAGGGAGTACTCCAGCGCGTGCACGACGGCGGGGACCCCGGCCGCCCACTTCTTCGGCGGTGTCACGGAGAGATTCGTCTCCGGCTCCTCACCCGGCGGGTTCTGCATCGCATCGCCTTTCTCTTGCCGCGACTCGTTCGCCGCGGTGTCCTGCCGCGTCCTGGTCACAGGTCAGCCGACGGGCCACTGGGCCACACGGCTCCTCGGCGGCTCCGGGTGGTCGTGCTGTACCCGGCCGTTGCGGATGGTGCCGCGCCAGGCCCCGCCCTCCTGGCCCAGCCCCTCGATGAACTGCTTGAAGTTCTGGAGTTCGCGGCGCACCAGCCGGGTGGTCACCTGCGTGACCTTGGACGATCCGGTGAGCCGTTTCGCGACTCCGCGCGGCTCGAGGAGCATCCGGACGGTGATGGCCGTGCCGCCCGAGTCCGTCGGCCTGAACTCCACCTCGCCCTGGTGGGAGGGGCGCTGCTCCAGGGCGCGCCAGGCCAGGTAGGCGTCCGGGTCCTGCTCCACGATCTCCACCGCGAAGCGACGGCGCAGCGGCCCGTAGCCGATGGTCCAGGCCGTCACGGTGGGCCTGACCTGCTCCACGCCGTGCACCACGGCGGAGAACCGGGGGAAGGTCTTGAACTGCGTCCACTGGTTGTACGCCGTCCGTACCGGCACCGCGACCTCGACCGTCTCCTCGACGTGCCGCCGCCGCAGCGGCCGACGGCGCGTGACGCCGTCGCTGTCGGGCCGCATCCCCGGAGTGTTCGGGACGGCCTGCTGGGAGTCGTGTTCACGCGCCATCGTGGCCTCTCCTCCGGTGCGGGCGCCGGGGCGTCGCGCCACCCGGCCCCCTCGTGCGTCGGGCTTCTCTCCCGGTTCCCCCATCGGAGTTTTCGACTCGTCTTCGTGCGCTGGGCTTCCCGCTCGCTACCGGCCGCGGGATCCCCGAGTACCCGCGCGGCTCGCAGACCCGGCCGGCCCACGGTCCGACCGAGAACTCGGTCAACGAGCAGTACGCACTGATCCTCTCCGGCAGTGCGTCAGCGGTGCCTCGTCGGCTCATGACCGCCTCGCGTGGTCCTCCGGCCGTCGGACGGAGGCGGGGGTGCCGTCGGTGCGGGATTCCAGTGCGTGCAGGACGGCCACCATGTCCTCGGCGCCGTGGCCCTGTTCGACGGCCTCGCCGTACAGGGCGTGGCAGGCGTCGAGGAGCGGGGAGGCCAGGCCGGCCTTGCGGGCGGCCTCGGCGATCAGACGGTTGTTCTCCAGGACGTTGGTTGCGGCGGCCTGCACGGTGAAGTCGCGGGCCAGCAGCTTGGGGCCCTTCACCCGCGAGACGGCACTGGCCATCGGGCCCGCGTCCAGGACGTCCCGCAGCAGGCGCTGGTCGAGGCCGTGCCGGTCGGCGAAGTGGAACGCCTCGGCCAGCCCGGTGACGAGGGTGATCAGGAAGAGGTTCACCGAGAACTTCATCAGCAGCGCGCCAGGGACCGCGCCGCAGTCGAACGTCTCCCGGCACATGGCGGCCAGCAGGGGGCGTACGGCGGCGACGGCCTCGTCGTCACCCGCCGTCATTCCCACCAGCTCGGCCCGCTCGGCGGGGATGCGGGAGCCGGAGACGGGAGCCTCGACATACTGTCCGCCCGCCGCCCGGACGGCATCCTGCAGACCGGCCGAGTACTCGGCCGAAGTGGTGCCCATGTGGACGACGGTCCGTCCGGCCACGAGATCGGCGAAGTCCGGGGTGCCGCGCCCCAGGACGGTGTTCACGGCGGCCTCGTCGGCCAGCATGAGGATCACGGTCCCGGCCCGGGCGAAGACCTCGGCAGGGCTCGCGGCGACCTCGGCTCCGGCGGTGCGCGGGGCCTCGCACCGGTCGGGAGTGCGGTTCCACACGATGAGCGGTGTCCCGGCCCGGGCGAGGTTGAGGGCCATGGGCCGGCCCATGGTTCCGAGGCCGATGAATCCCACGTACACGAGGCACCGCCGTTTCCGGCCCATGCCGAAGCCGGGCCGTTGCCGCACACTATGACAGCGGTCATAGTACGCGCGGCTATGACGGTGGTCATAGAGTGAGCCGGTACGAAACCAGACGTGGAGGGCGGCGATGGCGGTGTCCGAGAGGGGAGCTCGGGAGCGGATGGTCTTCAGCGCGGCCCAGCTCATCCGGCGCGAGGGGGTCGCCTCGACCGGCATGCGCGAGGTCGCCGCGCACGCCGGCGCGCCGCGCGGTTCACTCCAGCACTACTTCCCCGGCGGCAAGGAGCAACTGGTCAACGAGGCGGTGGAGTGGGCGGGCCGGTACGCGGGCAATCGCGTGGCCCGTTTCCTCGCCGCCCTGCCCGAGCCGACACCGAGCGGGCTGTTCGCCGCGATGGTGCGCCAGTGGACCGAGGAGTACGAGAGCGTCGGCTTCGCCGGTGGCTGCCCGGTCGCCGCCGCCACGGTGGACTGGGCGGAGTCGACCGCGTCCACGCGGGCGGCCGCGGCGGAGGCGTTCGCGACCTGGACCGGCCCGGTGGCCCGCGCGCTGACCGACATGGGCGTGCCCGAGGAACGGGCGAGCGCGCTGGCCACCCTCATGGTGAGTGCCCTGGAAGGGGCGATTCTCATGGCCCGGGCGGAGCGGGACGTACGTCCGCTGACGACCGTGGCCCATGAACTCGGCCCTCTCCTCGACGCGGCGGTGCGCCGGGAGGACTGACCGGTTCTGCTGCGGCGGACCGGGAGCGGCCTCAGGGGTGGTGCGGGGCCGGCGACATCGAGGGTGTTAGTCGGCGCGGGGGGCGGCCGGAGTCCTTCAGCTCGGTGAACCCCGGTTTCGTCGCGAGCCGCATCGAGCGGCTGTTGGCGGTCTGGGTGCAGAGCACGACGGGCACCCCGGACACGCGGCGGCGAACCAGTCGAGTGCCGCCGTGCACGCCTCGGCGGCGTACCTGCACCCCATGCCTGCGGCGGGTCCCGTGCCTGCGGCGGGGCCTAATGTCATCTGATCTCGACGGTGCCGATCATCGCTCCGTCGAGGTCGACCACGAAGTGGCCAGGTCGCCGCCCCGGTGTCCCGGGTACCGAGGGCTCGAGCTCGTCCCGCGGTTGCGGGCCACCGAGGTAGGTGTTCCGATCGGGCCAACTGGCCAGGCCACGGCGTCGAGTTCGGTCATGGGGGGCACCGTATCGGGCGGCTCACAAAGGCTTCGATCTTGGCCGGGTGCCGGGTGCCGGGTGCCGGGGACGGCGTTGCCCTGTCGTCGTTACTCGCCGGGTCTCAGGATGGCGCTCACGACCACGTCGAAGAGGTGATCGGTGCGTGCGGCGAGTGACGGCTGATCGCTGAGCCACGCCAGCGAACCGGCCAGCGCGAACAGGTCGGTGCCGTCGATGTCGGTGCGTGCCAGGCCCTGCGCCTGGGCGCGGGTGAGGAGTTGGGTGCCGGCAGCGCGCATCGCGACGCACGAGGCGTGCAGCGCGGACTGTGGGTCCTCGATGGCTGTGACCATCAGTGCCACGACGCCGCGGTAGTTGTGCGCGCAGGCGACGAAGTCGCGCAGCCACGAGGCCAGCGCGTCGTCGGGCTCCTTCGATGTTTCGAGGGCCGCCGCCTTCACCGCCAGTTCGTCGAAGCTCGTGCGGAGCAGGGCTTCGAGCAGCGCCTCGCGGGTGGGGAAGTGACGGATCAGCGTGGCGAGTCCCACCTCGGCCCTGCGTGCGATGTCGCGCAGCGACGCGTCGACGCCCTGCTCGGTGATGACGGCGCCCGCAACGGCGAGGAGGTGGTCGTGGTTCTTCCTGGCGTCGGCCCGCATCTGCTCCCCTTGACTATCCGGATCAGCGATCCATATATTCGGATCAGTGGTCCGGATACCCGGATCGCTGATCCGGATAAGCGTATCCCGCAGTGCGGGCAGGAGAAAAATGATGTCGACAGACACGATGAGGGCCGTCCGTCTGCACGAGTTCGGCGGCCCTGAGGTGCTGCGTTACGAGGAGGTGCCGGTCCCCGCACCGGGCCCCGGAGAGGTGCTGGTGCGCGTGCACGCGGTGGGCCTCAATCCTCCCGACTGGTACGCCCGTGAGGGGATGCCCGACGTACCGCCCGAGCTCAAGCCCCCGTTCGACCTCCCCCTGATCCCGGGGACCGACGTCTCGGGCGTCGTGGAAGCCGTCGCCACCGACGTCGACGCCTTCACCGTGGGAGAAGAGGTGTTCGGTCTTGTGCGGTTCCCCGCCGCGCTTCAGGGCGGCGCGTACGCCGAGTACGTCACGGCGCCGGCCTCCGACCTCGCGCGCAAGCCGACTTCCGTCGACCATGTCCACGCCGCCGGTCTGCCCATGTCGGGGTTGACGGCGTGGCAGTTCCTGATCGAGCTCGGGCACGACCATCCCTCACCGTTCCAGGCCGCGCAGCACCGCCCGATGGCGCTCGGTGCCGAGACCGCGGTGCTCGTCAACGGCGCTGCCGGTGGCGTGGGGCATCTCGCGCTCCAGCTGGCCAAGTGGAAGGGGGCCCACGTCATCGCCGTGGCCTCGGGCGCCCACGAGACGTTCCTGCGCGAACTCGGCGCCGACGAGTTCATCGACTACACCAAGGACCGCCCGGAAGAGGTCGCCCGGGACGTCGATCTCGTCCTGGACGCCGTCGGGGGCCCCGGCAGCAGGCGCTTCCTGCGGACCGTCAAGCGCGGCGGGGCCCTCTACCCGGTGTACTTCGGAGAGTTCGACGACGAGGAGAACGAGAAGCTGGGTGTCACCGTCACGGCCACCCAGGTCCGCTCGAACGGCGCGCAGCTCGCCGAACTGGCGAACCTGCTCGAGGCGGGCACCGTCCGCGTCGCGACAGACAGCACCTTTGCGCTCGCGGACGCCCGGGCGGCGCACGAACGGGCCGCCCGGGGGCACATCCGGGGCAAGATCGTGCTCACGGTCGCTCAGGACTCCTGAGGAACGAGCCCTGGCCCGTGACCTCAGCGGAATAGCGGCGCCCGTACCGCGTCCGGCATGACAAGCTGTGCTTCCCACTGTCCGGACCCAGGAGGTCACGATGACCGCAGAAGCTGCATCCCCAGAAGGTTCGGAGCCGGCTGAGCCCGAGGCGTCCGCGCTCGCGCCCGACAGCGACGGCAACTACGACCTCAAACGAAAGTTCCGAGAAGCCTTGGCCCGCAAGCGCGGTGCGGAGGCGGACGCCGCCGACCTCGCCTCCAACCCCCACGCGTCAAAGATCCGCGGGACCCACGGCCCGGCTTCGAGCCAGCGGTCGTTCCGGCGCAAGAGCGGGGGCTGAGCCGGAGCGGTCCCGGACTCCGACCGCCCCGACCCCGCGCGAGGACCCCTGTGTCGTAGTCCGGGCCCGGCCCTCGGCAGACGGGGGCGGCGCGGGGCGGTGGAGTGGCCCCGCCGGATCTCCGGGCGCCCGGGGCGCTCGACGTCGCCGTGACCGCTTCCGGGCACCTCGCACCCCTGCCGGCTGAGGTGCCCGGACTTTTCCGACCGGTTCGACGTCGTCATCGGCACCGTCTCGGCACCGCACCACCTCGTCCCCTACCTGCGCCTGGTCGCCATGGACGGGACGCCCAGCCACCTCGGGCATCTCGGATTCGTCACCGTGCGGCTGCGGATACGCCGTTGAACGACGGGTCACCGCCGCATAGGTTCCGGCGTATGACGAACGTACGGATCGGTGTGATGTACGACCGCGACTGGGCCCCGGAAGGGCTGCCCGAGTTCGCGCGGCAGGCCGAGGCGATCGGCCTGGACGACCTGTGGGTGGTCGAGGACCTCGGGTGGAACGGCGGGGTGTCGGCGGCGGCCGTGGCGCTGGGAGCCACGCAACACATCAGGGTCGGCATCGGCATCGCGCCCGCCCCGCTGCGCAGCCCGGCGCTCCTGGCGATGGAACTGGCCACGCTGGCACGGGTGTTCCCCGGGCGGCTGGTGGCCGGGATCGGGCACGGAGTGCAGGAGTGGATGGCCCAGGTGGGCGCCGCGGCCCGCTCTCCGCTGGCCCTGCTGGACGAGACCATCACCTCGGTGCGCGCGCTGCTGCGCGGAGAACGGGTGGAACTGAAGGGCCGCGAAGTCCGCCTGGACGGTGTCCAGTTGACACACCCCCCGGCCGAGGCCCCGCCGGTGGTCGCGGGCGTGGTGCGCCCGCGCTCCCTGGAGCTGTCCGGACGGGTCGCGGACGGCACCGTGATCACTGAGGGCCACGGCCCGCACGACCTGGAGAACGCCCGCGAGCTGATCGCCAAGGGCGGCGCCGCCTCCGACCACACCCTGACGGTCTTCGCCTTCGCCTGCGTAGGTGACGACGTCGACGAGGTGACCCGCGCCCTGCACCCGCACATCGAGGGCCACGCCGCCTGGCTCGGCCGTCCGCCGCACGAGGTGTTCACCGTCTCGGGTCCCGCCACCCAGGCCGCCGGGCACATCCGCGAACTGGCGGCGGCCGGCGCGGACACGGTCGTCCTGCGGATCGCCGGCCCGGATCCGCTGCGGCAGCTGAAGGCCGTACTGGAGGCGGTCGGGCAGCAGAACTGAAGGCCGGGGATCGCGGTCCGTCACGGAGTCCCCTGAACACGCGCTTCTCGGTGATGCCGGGATCCGCGTCGAGGTACTGGGGTGTCACCGCCTCGCACCCCTGTCTCGGGCTGCCGCCGACGCACGGGCCTCTCCAGCATGGCCGTGATCCGCGTGCCGCAGGGGGCACGGGGCGGAGCGCCGACGGCACCGCCCGTTCGGCGCGGCGCGGTGGGGCATGCTGGTATCCATGGGCGTCGGGCCGGGAGGTGCACGGATGCGAGGGTGGGCCGGGGGGTGGGTGATCGCGGGGGCGGTCGTCCTGGTGGCGTGCGGCGGCTCCTCCGAAGGACCGTCCGGGGGCGGCTCTCCGCCGCCGTCGGCCGGTGCGTCGACGTCCGCGTCCGGGGCACCCTCCACCAGCTCGTCCGCGACACCGAGCGCGAGCCCGACCGGGCGAAGCCCGTCCGCTTCAGCCTCCGTACCCTCATCCCCGAAGAGCTGTGACAGCGGGCAGGTGGAGGTCACCGTGGCCCCCGGTGATCCGGTCCGGCAGCAGGTGTGCGTGCGCCCCGGGACCGTGGTGTCGCTTGTCCTGCGCCCTCGCACGGACGGCAAACGGTGGACCGCCCTGCGCAGCTCCGCGCCGGTCTTCGTCCTGCCGTCCGGCTGGCAGCTGGGCGCGGACGGCACCGCGCGGGCCTCGCTGCGCTGCGCGGGGACGCGAGGCGGTGTTGCCGACATCACCGTCCTGGCGAAGGAACCGGACCTGGCGGGCGCGGGCAGTGTGGCCTTCACGTTGCAGGTGAACGTGGTGCCGCACACGACGGCGGGGTGACCCCGGAAACCGGGATCACCCCTTCACCGCGACCATCGCGACACCGCTGGTGTCTCAGTCGCTGGTGTCTCAGTCGCAGTCGCGCACCCTGATCGTGTAGATGCCGCGGCCGTGGGTGGCCGCGTACAGCGTGCGCCCGTCGGGGCTCAGCTTCACCTGGAGCACGGCGACGGCCGGCAGCGAGCCGACGCGCTGCCAACTCGTACGGCCGGGCGCGCGATAGACGACGCCGAGGTCGGTGCCGACGACGAGGCCGCCGTTCGGCGTGACGACCGCGGAGTCGGCCGGCACGTCGGGGAAGTTCTTCGAGATGTCCTTCCAGGTCGTGCCGCCGTCCTTGGACTCGAAGACGTGGCCGACGCCGGCACCCGGGCCCTCGGTCCACTGCCGGGAGAACCCGTTGACCGTGAGGTAGACGTGGGCGGCGTTCTTCGGGTCGATGGCGAAGCCGCTGAGGTAGCGGTTGGGTACGGTGCCGTCCGCGCCGGTGGCCGGCAGGGCGATGTCGTGCCAGCCGGTGCCGTCGGCGTTCCCGACGGAGATGCCGCGGGCGAAGCCCTGGTTGTTGCAGGGACCGCACCAGGCCGCGTACACCTTGCCACCCGAGGCGGCGACGGCGGTCGCGGTGTGGCCGGCGCCGAGGTCGTACACGCTCTTCCACTCGTCTCCGCTGCGGATGGCGTAGCCGTGGGTCTGCACCCAGACGTGACGGCCGCCGGCGATCCAGGTGGAGCTGTTCTTCGCGTCGGCCGCGAGCGGTGCGATGAAGCGTGCCTCGCCGGTGGCGTTGTCGGGCGGGGCGACGCCGTACGACGTGGCCTTGCTCGGGTCGTCGATCCAACTGCCGTCGTTGACGGCGCAGTTCTGGGTCACCTGGATGGCGAGATAGACGTACTCCTCGGCGATGTTGCAGCCGTTGGCGGGGTCAGTGAGGGTGTCGCCGCCGTCGCCGCCGAAGTTGGAGCCCATCACCTTGTCGTTGCTGCGCAGGACGGACTGGCCGTTGTCCTGCAGACCGCCGGTGACGGAGACGCCGCCGTGGTCCAGGTCCTTGCCGACACCGACCGAGTAGTACTGAAGGGTGTCGATGGTGCCGTCGTTGAGCGAGGTCCAGTCGGTGGCGTGCCCGGAGGAGTCCTGGGAGCCGTTGACAGGGCGCTTGTAGACGCCTCCGTCGTTGCCCGCGTACACGAAGCTCTTGCCGTGGTAGCGGCCGATCGCGACGCCGTGCTGGTCGGAGTGGGTGGTCGGGTTGCAGTCACCGCTCTGCTTGGCCGGGTCGATGCTCCAGCAGGGGAAACCGAAGTTCCAGTACGGGCCGACGGTCGACCAGCTGGCCCCGCCGTTCTTGGTCTCGTAGACCTCCTCCAGGCCCGCGTACACGTGCTCGGGGTCGGCCGGGTCGACGGTGAGGAACTGGTTGTACCAGGCCTGCACGCCGGGCATGTAACCCGGGGAGGTCAGCGCCGAGCCGGAGGCGGCCAGGCCCTGGTAGTCGGCGATCTTCGTCCAGGGGCCGCCGGGAGAGCCGGACTTGGAGACGTAGATGCCCTCCAGACCGCTGTCAGGGTTGGTGTTCAGCTGCTCCGGCGACTGGTCGATGGCGTAGTAGCGCGAGCCGTCGGCGGAGCGGGCGAAGGTGACGCTGCCGACGTTGTCCGCGTCGGTCGGCAGGTCACCGAAGCCGCTGGTGATCCTGGTCCAGGTGCCGTTCACCTTGGTGTAGAAGCCGTTGTATTCGTCACCGCTGCGCCAGCCGACCGCGAGCACCACCTTGGCGGGGTTCTTCGGGTCGATCGCGATGTCGTTGGTGATGTTCTTGTACGCGGCGTCGGGGTCGTCGGCCTTCGAACCGCCGGGAAGATAGTCGGGGTTGGGCGCGTACTCCAGCTTCCAGGCGCCGCTGAGCTTCTTCGTGGAGTGACTCCACACGCCCTCGCTGGTCGCCGCCCACACCTTGCCGCCGCCGAAGCGCAGCTGGCGGATGGTGGTGGACTCCAGTTCGTGGCCGCCGACCCGGCTGCGTGTGGAGAACGTGCCGTGGTGCGGGTCGGACAGGACATAGACACCGCTGCCGAGGTAGGCGTCCGCGTTGGTGGTCGCTTCGCCGGTACCCAGCCACAGCCGTCCGCCGCTGTCGAGCGTGAGCGCGCCGGTCGACTGTGAGGGAAGCCGGTCGCTGATGGGCTGCCAGTGTCCACCGCCGCTGCGGGACCGCCACACCCCGCCACCGGCGCTGCCCGCGTACACGTACCCGTCGTCATCGGCGGCCACCGCGGCCATCCGGCCGGTGACATTGCCCGAGCCACCGCTGGAGTTGGAGTCGATGTCGCGATAGCGCGGGTCGTCGGAGTTGTACGGCAGGTCGGTGACGTTGCGCCAACTGCCGCCGGTCCTGGGCAGTTTGGTGAGGCTGCTCCATGCGGCCCCGTACGCCCCCGGGGCGACGATGCCGGGCGAGGTGCGGGCCTCGGCGTACTGGTCCGCGCCCTCGGCGATCTCGTCGGCCTCGTTGCCGTCGTCGCCGTCGTCCTCCTTCGTCTTCGGGCTCATGGCACCCACCGACTGCTGCCGCTCAGCGGCGAGTTGGGCGAGGGCGCGAGCCCCGAAGGGGCTGCTGTCGTGTCGGCCGGGCGCGGCGCTCGCGGGTAGCGCGATGAGCCCGGCGGTTGCGGTGATGGCGCAGGTCGTGAGCCATCGTCTTCTGCGAGTTGGTGCTGACACCAGGTCCTCCCGAGCGGGCGGTGATACAGCCGTCGGTGGAGACCCGACCACGCGCGGGACGGAGCATTCGGGGGTTTGGCAAGTCTTTGACCAGAACCTGCCACTTGCGTGCGCAGCTGGAGCGTCGGGGCTTTTCCATGCTGCTGTACGTCGACCGCTCCTTGCACAGGGTGTCGAAGTCCGTGGCCCGTAGCGGCTGTTCGGCAGAGGACACCGGCGGTCCGCGGCACGGGCGGGAGTCCCCGACGGACGCCGGCAAAGTCGATGGGCGCGCGGAACTGGCCCAGTCGCCACTGTCCGGCGGACTGCCAGCGCATCCTGCAACTCTCGCCGGAGCGGAACCGGCTCGGTCAAGGACCCTTGACGTGCCAGGAGATGGCCGCCTGTTTCGGCCTGGACCGCGCGCCGTGAAAGGCCCGAGCGCTGCGGTCGAGGCGAAGCGCCTGGTGGTCCGGGGCAGGTTGGTCGAGTCGGCGTCGGGCCGGTTCACGCTCGCGCAGGACGCTGCCGGGCAAGGCGGCGGTCATGAGCGTCGTCATCGACCGGTAGACGATCGCCTCGGCACCGGCTGTGGAGCGCTCGACCAGGTCGAGGAATCCGTCGCGGAGTCGGCCGAGTCGGCCGGGACGGCCAGGAAGACGACCGCGTCCGCGCAGCACGCGGCCCAGTCGGCAGCCCGCTCGGCGCAGGCCGCGCAGCACTCCGCCGGGGTCGCGCGTGGGTGCGCCGCGCAGGCGGACCAGTCCGCCTCCCAGGCGAAGCGGGCCGCGACCCCTCCGCCCTGCGCATGGCGCTCCGTGTCAACCCCCGGCTGACCGGCGCGAGGACCGAGCCGGGCGGCCGGATGCCCGCAGCGGGCACCCTCGCCCAGTACGTCGACTACGCGCGGGCCGCCGTGGATGCGGGCGCACGGGCGTGCGGGCGCGCACGAGCTGTTCGTGGACTGCGGGCGGACAGTCGTCTCCCTTGCCGAACGGGTCGGCCCGCCGGTCTGTCATGAAGTCCCGAGGCCGTTGAGGAGGGTGTCGACGACGACGTCCGCCCCCTGTCCCGCGCTCAGTTCCGGCAGTTGGCGGGAGACCAGGTGCATGAGCTGGGGGAGCAGCACGCTCGCCCAGCCCTGCGGCAGACCGGAGCGCAGCAGGCCTTCGTCCGTGGCACGTCGCAGGAAGGTGTCGACCTCCTCGACGGCCGCATCGCGCCGGGCGTGGACGCTGTGGTCGGTGAGCATGCGGGCGAGGTCGACCGGCCAGGTGCGGTTGACGGTGATGATGTTCTCGACGTAGCGGTGCAGGGCGACGGCGACGGGTGCCTCGCGGAGCCGCGCGTCTTCGATGGCGTGCTCGATGGCGGTGAGACGGGCTTCGTAGATGGCCGCCAGGAGGTCTTCGCGGGAGGCGAAGCGGCGGTAGACGGTCCGCCGGTCGACCCCCGCTTCGGCCGCGATGCTCGCGATGCTCGCGCCGGGGTCGGCGGCGAGCATGCGGGCGCCTGTGGTCAGGACGGCTTCGAGATTGCGCGCTGCATCGGCTCTCACCGCACTGATTCTAGTGGCGAGATGTGATGCCTGAGACATCTAGCGCCTCTCGGGAGTAGAAGGCTCCTCTCTAAGTGCTACATTCTAGTGACAGAAAGATCTGTTAGTGCCAGATTGATGAGTCTCTAGAAGGGTGCTTCCGATGACGAAGGCAGACAACTCCTCCTCACCCAGGGCGGGTGGTGTCGCCGCCGCGATGAGCGCGCTGGTCCTGGCGGTCCTGCTCGCGGCCCTGGACCAGACGATCGTCTCGACCGCGTTGCCCCGGATAGCCGAGGACCTCAACGGTTTCGACGACATCGCATGGGTCAGCGCCGCCTACCTCCTCGCGTCGACCGCGGTCACACCTCTGTGGGGCAAGCTGGGCGACATGTTCGGCCGCAGGCCGCTGTATCTGGCCTCGACCTCGGTCTTCCTGATCGCCTCCGTGGCCTGCGGCCTGGCACAGAACCTGGCCGAACTGGTCGGCGCCCGTGTGCTGCAGGGTGTGGGCGGCGGCGGCATGATCGTGCTGACCTTCGCCCTCGTCGGCGACATCGTCGCCCCGAGTGAACGTGGCCGCTACCAGGGCATGTTCGGCTCGGTCTACGGTGTCGCCAGCATCGTCGGCCCCCTGCTGGGCGGCGTCTTCACCGATCAACTGTCCTGGCGCTGGGCCTTCCTGATCAACCTGCCGGTCGGCATCGTCGCCCTGGCCATCGCCGCCCGGGCGCTGCCCGCCGCCACTCGGGGTACCCGGGCCCGCGTCGACTACCTCGGCGCCACCGTGCTGGCCGCCCTCGCCACCGGCCTGGTGCTCGTCACCTCCTTCGGGGAGCGCTGGGGCTGGGGCTCGCCGGCCATCGTCGGTCTGATCGCCGCCACCATCGTGCTGGCCGTGCTGCTGGTGCCGGTGGAGCGTCACGCCGCCGCCCCGGTCCTGCCGCCGGCCATGTTCGCCTCCCGGACCGTGGTGTTCTCCTCGCTGATCGCCTTCTTCGCCAACGCCGCGATGTTCTCCGTGCTGGTCTACCTGCCGACCTACCTCCAGATCGTCCACGGAGTCTCGGCCACTCTCTCCGGCGTTCACATGCTGCCTCTGGTCGCCGGTCTGGTCGTCAGCCAGTCCCTGGCCGGACGCTGGGCCGCACAAGTCGGTCGGCTGCGGACGATCCTCCTGGCGGGCCTGGTCGCCAACCTTGCCGGGCTGCTCCTGCTGGGCACCATCGGCGCGGCCACCAACGCCCTCGTACTGAGCGTCTACTTCCTGATCACCGGTGTCGGCATCGGCATGGTGCCCATGGTCGTGCTGACCACCGTCCAGAACAGCGTGCCCGCCGCCGACCTCGGCGCCGCCAGCGCCGTCGTCACCTTCGCCCGCTCCATCGGCGCCGCCTTCGGGGTCGCCGTTTTCGGCACCCTCCTCAACACCGGCTTCGCCGACCGCACAAGCGGCCTGCCGACCGCCGGCGGCTTCGACGCAGCCCGTCCCGACACCATCGGCCGGCTGCCAGGTGCCCTGCGTGACTCCGCACTGGACGCCTTCGCCCACGCCACGGCCGGCGGCTATCTCTGGATCGCGCCCGCCCTCGCCGTCGGGGTTCTCCTCGCCCTGTTCCTGAAGCCGGCACTCAGGACCGGCGAGACCGCCGCCCTTGACCACTCGGACCCCGCGCCTGCCAAGGATTCCGTCCAGGCCGCCGCCTGACCCGGCGGCTCCCATGCCCCTGACCGGCCGACACCCCACCGGGTGCCGGCCGACGGAGCGCTCCGGGCGCCCACGACGCGGGCCAGGCGTCGCTGTCCTGTCCTGCGGAGTCGCCTCCGAAAGCCGCTTGAGCTGGGTGTCCTACAACGAGTGCAGTCGGTGCGCCCACAGCGGGGCCGACGCCGTCAAAGACCTGGCGGTGGGCCCGTGGACCACGTTTCTCGGCCACCACATGGGTGCCGTGCCGTGCCGTCCGCCACCGGAGTGCGCAGCCGGGCCTGGTACAGGTGCACCTCCGGCCTTGCGGCCGTCGACGCGGAGTGGCCGCCGGCCCGCCGCTCCGCCGCGGCCCGTGTCACTCAGGGCTCGGCGCCCAGGCGTTGATCGAGGGCTGGCCGAGCTGCGGTTCGGGGCTGTCCGGAACTGGACGCTCTCTGACGTGAACAGCGGTGTCGCCGCACCCCGGAAGGCAAAGATCGTCGTACCCGGTGCAGAACATTCCGCAGGACACGACGAAACGAGGGACTGCTGTGAGCAACCTGACCGCCGCGATCGAATCCGTGTCCCAGCTGACCACCGGCTGGCGTGCCATGGTGCTCGACCGGGACGAACAGGCCGACGTACGGGATCTGCCAGGGCTCGCCGTCCGCTGGGCCGACTGCCGTTTCGCCTTCTGGAACGCGGTCACCCTGACCGAGACGGGGACCGACGCGACGCTCCTGGAGAAGCGGCTGCGACAGGCGGCGGACATCATGGGGTCCAAACGGCAACCGGGCTTCCTGTGGCTGTTCGAGGATCTGCTCGCCGACGACGCACGCGCGGCCCTGGAAGAGGCCGCGGAACGCGCGGGCCTGGCCTACGCCTTCCCCGGCACCGGTATGGCCGGCGACCTGCTGCCCATCCCTGAACCCCACCACCCGGACCTGACGTTCGAGCGGGTCACCACCGACGAACACCTCCTGGCCTACGCGGACCTCAATTCACGCGCCTACGGCTTCCCCCTGGAGGACGGCCGCGACGGACTGGCCGGCTCCGCCCTGTGGAAGCAGGAGGTGTACGCGTACCTGGCGCTGCGGGACGGCACACCGGTCGCCTGCGCCGCCACCGTCGAGGCCCAGGGCAGGCTCTTCGTCGTGCTCGTCGCCACCGACCCCGGCTGGCAGCGCCGCGGTTACGGCGAGGCGGTGACCCGCAAGGCGCTGTACGAGGGTGCCCGCGCCACCGGCCTCACGAGGGCAACCCTGCACGCGACCGCCGCCGGGGCACCGGTGTATCCGCGCATCGGTTTCGAGCCCAACTCCCCGATGCGCTTCTATGCGCTCAAGGGCTGAGACCAGGCCACCCTGAGGGACCTCTCGCTCCCGGGCGTGGCGCATGGTCTGTCTGTACACGACGGCCTGCGGGTTCAGGGGACGAGGTCCGGCGTGCTGCCCGAGGGCGGCGGGACCCTTGGCCGGTCCCGCCGCCCTCCTAGGGGTGTCAGCGGACAGTTGCGCGGGCAGCGCGCTCGATCACGGCGGCCACCAGATGTGGGTGTGAGACGGCGACGGAGTGGGACGCGGCGACCTCGGTGGTGTGCGCGTGGGCGCGCTTGGCCATGAAGCGCTGCACGGCCGGGGGGATGTTGAGGTCTTCGGTGGTGATGATGTCCCAGCTGGGCTTGGTCTTCCAGGCCGCGGTGGTGGCCTTCTCCTCCAGGGCTGCCTGGGCGATGGGACGTTGCTCGGCGGCCATCAGGGCTGCCTGCCCGGCCGGTACGTCGGCGGCGAACTGGTGGTGGAACTTGTCCTGCTGGATGTACAGGTCGGTGGCGGTGGAGCCGTCGGCCTGCTGGTAGGTGACCGGGTCGAGGGCGGCGGGGAGCGTGGAGCCCGGGTACTTGTTCGTGAGCTCCAGGGCGCTCTCGCCGGGGGCGGGCAGGAAGGCGGCCACGTAGACCAGAGCCTTGACCTCGGGTGCGGCTGTGGCGGCCGCGCTGATGACGTTGCCGCCGTAGGAGTGGCCGACGACGATCTTCGGTCCCTTGACGTGGTCGAGGACCGTGCGCAGGGCGGCGGCGTCGGAGGCCGGGCCGCGCAGTGGGTTGGCGGCGGCGACGACCGGGTAGCCGTCGGCGCGCAGGTCGGCGATGACGCCGTTCCAACTGGATCCGTCGGCGAAGGCTCCGTGCTCCAGGATGATGGTGGGCTTGGCGTGCTTGGCCGCTCCGGCAGCATCGGCCGTCTCGGTCGCGCCGTTGGCGGTGCCGCTGAGGGCGAACGCGCCGAGCGCGAGCCCCGCTGCGGCCGTCGCGACCGCCCCCGTCAACAGCCGCTTGCGTCCACCCTTGATACTCACCACGACAAACCCCTCTCAGGAAATTCTTCTCGGTACTTACGGTGTTCGGTCTCGCCGGATCCAGTCACCGCTTTGACTGGTGATGAATCTGGCATGCAGATCAGCATGCAGATCGGCTCCGGGCGGAGCGGATCACGGACGCCGGTTGCCAGGCAGCAGCGCGTGCAACGTGGACAGGCTGTCCCCGCCGGTGGGTGATTGAGGGCCGGGCCGCTCGGTGGCCGCGACGGGATGTACCTGCGCCCCCACACCTGAAGGCTGCCGGCGCTCGGAACTGGCCGCCCCTCAGAGGCGGTCGGCGTCGACCACGGCCTGGGCGAAGACGGTGGGTGCTTCCTGTGGCAGGTTGTGACCGATGTTCGCGATCGTCCGGTGCAGGTAGGGCCCGGTGAAGTGGCTGCGGTAACCGGACCCGTCGCCCGGTGCGGTGAACGGGTCGAGGGCGGCGTCGAGGGTGACGGTGGGGACCCCGATGGAGGGCTGTGCGGCCAACTGCTTCTCGTAACGGTCGTAGCGCCGGTCGCCGTCGATCAGGCTGATGCGCCAGCGGTAGTTGTAGAGGACGATCGCGGCGTAGTCGGGGTTCCTGAAGGCATCGGCCGTGCGCGCGAAGGTGGCGTCGGAGAAGTTCCAGTTGGGGGAGACGAGGGTCCACACGTAGCGGCACAGCGCGATGCGCTCGTCGACGTTCTCCATGGCCTTCACGCCGCGGTCGGTGGCGAAGTACCACTGGTACCACCAGTTGTGTTCCACGCCCGCAGCGGCGGGCTCCAGCTGCATCTTGCGGTCGGTGATGAGGTAACCGCTGGTGGACACAAGGGACTTGACGCGCTCGGGCCACAGGGCGGCGATGATGTCGGCGGTGCGCGAGCCCCAGTCGAAACCGGCGAGGACGGCCTTCTCGATCTTCAGGGCGTCCATGAAGGCGATGATGTCCAACGCGATCGCGGACTGCTCGGCGGTGCGCGGGGTGTGGCGGGACAGGAAGCGGGTGCTGCCGTGGCCGCGCAGGTACGGGACGAGGACGCGGTAGCCCAGGTCGGCCAGGAGCGGGGCGACGTCGACGAAGCTGTGGATGTCGTACGGCCAGCCGTGCAGGAGGACGACGACCGGGCCGTGCTGGGGGCCGACCTCGGCGTAACCGATGTCCAGGACACCCGCCTTGACGTGCTTGAGCGTGCCGAACTCGGTGTGGGTGCCGGGGGTGATGCTGGGCACCGCGGGCGTGGGGCCGCCGCCCGGCTCGTCCAAGGCGGTCGTGGCGGTCGTGGCGGCAGCGTTGGTTTGCAGGCCTGCCAGCGAGACCGCGGCCGCGCCGGTGCCCAGGCCGACGGCCTTGCTGAAGGTACGCCTGTTGATCATGTCTGGTCCTCCGTCGTGCGATTCCGATGACCCGGCCCGTGCTTGGTAAGCCTGCGGCGAGGCGACCCTCGCACAGTGCTCGTCACCTGTCAAACAGGTGACGAGCATGGCAGGTGTTCCAACCTCTCGCCCGCTCTCATCTCTCAACAGCGCCTGTGGTGCGGAAGAAGGTCCAGCTTTGTGAGACACCTTGAGAATATAGATGCCTGAAGTGCTACATTGAAGTGACAATTAGAGGGAGCGGTCAAGGAACTGCACCTGAAGTACCTGAGGCACGGGAAGAGAGAAGCGCATGATCACCTACGACCGGCTCTTCGTCGGAGGCAGCTGGGTCGAGCCGAGCGACCCGGAACCGCTCGACATCCCCTCGCCGCACGACCGGTCAGTGATCGGCCGTGCGGTACAGGCGCGACCGGCGGACGTGGACCAGGCGGTAGCCGCGGCACGAGCCTCATTCGAGGAGGGTGTGTGGCGCCTGACTCCGCCCGCGGAGCGCATCGCCGCCCTACGGCGGTTCAACGCGCTGCGTGAGGAGAACGCGGAGCGTGTCGCGCGGCTGATCTCACTGGAGAACGGTTCGGCGGGCTGGTTCACCCGGGCCGGCCAGCCGGGCCTGACCCGGCAGGCGAACGCCTATCTGAGGGCGGCGGAGGAGTTCGCCTGGGAGGAGACGCTCGCGCCCTCCGACCCCCAGTCCCCGGTGCGCAGTGTGGTGCGCCGGGAGGCGGTCGGCGTCGTGGCCGCGGTGATTCCGTGGAACTCGCCGTTCTCATCGGCCACTTCGAAGATCATCCCCGCTCTGCTCGCCGGTAACTCCGTGATTCTCAAGGTGTCTCCGGAGAACTCGCTCAGCATGGGTTTCCTGGCCGAGTTGCTGGAGCGGGTCGGCCTGCCCGAGGGCGTGATCAGCGTGCTGCCCGCCGACCGGGAGACCAGCGAGTACCTGGTCTCCCACGGGGATGTCGACAAGATCGCCTTCACCGGCTCGACGCGGGCCGGCCGCCGTATCGCCGCGATCGCGGGCGAGCAGCTCAAGCGGGTCAGTCTGGAGCTGGGCGGCAAGTCCGCCGCCGTCATCCTGCCGGACGCCGACATCGACAGGGCCGTGGCGGGCCTGAAGTTCGGTTCGCTGCTCAACAACGGTGAGTCCTGCATCGCCCAGACCCGCATCCTGGCCCCGCGCAGCCGGTACGAGGAGGTGGTGGCCGCCCTGAAGGAGCTGGTCGAGTCGTTGAAGGTCGGCGACCCGAACGAGCCCGACACCTTCATCGGCCCGATGATCCGCCCCGACCAGCAGGAACGGGTGCGCGGCTACATCCAACTCGGCATCGAGGAGGGCGCCCGCCTGGTCACCGGTGGCCCTCAGGTCCCCGAGGACCTGGAGAAGGGCAACTACGTCACCCCGACCGTCTTCGCCGACGTCGACAACTCCATGCGGATCGCGCAGGAGGAGATCTTCGGCCCGGTCCTGGTGGTCATCGCCTACGACGACGAGGACGACGCCGTCCGGATCGCCAACGACTCGGAGTACGGCCTGTCCGGCGGCGTCTGGTCCGCCGACGAGGAGCACGCCCTGGCGGTGGCCCGTCGTATCCGTACCGGCACTGTGACGGTCAACGGCGCCTCCGTCGCCTTCGACGGCCCGTTCGGCGGCTTCAAGGCGAGCGGGATCGGCCGGGAGTACGGGGCAGTCGGCCTCGGCACCTACACCGAGTACAAGACCATCACCGTCTGACCCCGAACCGTACGCACCGGAAGGCTTGACGCCGACACGCCTCTGGTCGTCAGTGCCCAGCACCAGCCAGTGGGGAGCCAATCTCACCCGTGCAGTGCTGCCCGGGGGCTCCTTCGGTACCACCGGGAGGACCTATGCGACCTGGGGGAGCGGCCGTTGGGGCAGCTGAAGGGTACTGCCCGCGCGGTCACCTCTGGACGGACAGGCTGACGTGCGGTGCTCGAGGGCCGACGCCATGGTGTGGCGACTCACATCCTCCTTCGTCACCGGCTTGACGGGTGACGCATGGAGGGGCATGCTGAGATCTGTCCAGGGCAAGCGGGACGCCGTCCGCGATCGACGAAGTGGAGCACGGTCATGAACAAGGGACTCACCACGGAAGCTGCCGAGGCGGCGGTTCGACACGCGCGCTTCGGCAAGCTTCCCGAGCGCATACGTTTCGACGACATGACCGAAGCGGTCGAAGCCGATCCGGCCGGCAGGGCGAACGGATCGTACGACCCCGAAGGCTCGTGGAAGTTCTACTCATGCCTCGCCCTCGACCTGGGGCTGTAGGCGCACGAGTCGAGTCGTAGACATTCGGCTCAACCGGAGTCCGAAGACCTTCCGGCCCAGATGGTGAGCATCAGCCATGGCAGTCAGCTACACCGCCGTTGTCGACGTCGACGGAGAAGGCCGCAACGGCGGCCAGGTCCGCTCCTCCGTGGCCGCCGGCTGGGCCGCCTGCTTCCTCGGCGCCCTGCGCCGCGCGGCCACCACTCGCAGGATCCGCCTTACCAGTACGGCCATCACCGCCGAGATAACGCTCACCCACGGCGACGACGGCGGGTTCTCCCTCTCCGCGGTCCTCAACCCCGTCCTCGGCGGCGTCGACCAGGCCACCGCCCAGGAGCTCGCCGAGGCCGCCCACCAGATCTGCCCGTACTCCAAGGCCACACGCGACAACATCCCAGTCACCGTCAACGCCGGCGTCGCCGCCTGAAACCTTCCCCCCCAATCCGTATCTGCATCCGCACCGCCGGTCGAAGAGCGAGGACAGGACATGGCCGCCACGACACACACCTACGTACGGATCGCCCCTCGCCCCCGCTCGGATGGCGCCGGTGTCACCGGCGAGCGGCCGTCCCGAAACGCGGTGAGGCCGCAGGACCGGGACTGGCCGACCGACACCCGGGTGTGGAACTGGACGGAGAGCGCGGCCCTCTGGGGGTACGGCCCGTCTCCCTCCGCCTTCCTCTGACCGGCGCCATGACCGCCTGGTCGGCAACTGAGTACCCGACGCAGAACCGGGTCCCGGACAAACACACCACCCGAAAGCGAGAGCACAGCCGTGGACATGAAGCTCGAAGTCGTCATCCTGCCCGTCTCCGACGTGGAGCGGGCCAAGGGCTTCTACGTGGAGCAGCTCGGGTGGCGCCTGGACGCCGACTTCCCGATCAACGACGGCTACCGGATCGTTCAGGTCACCCCGCCCGGGTCCGCATGCTCGGTGATCTTCGGCAAGGGCCTCACCGAGCAGGAGGCCGGCACGCTCCATGGCCTTCAGCTGACCGTCACCGACATCCTCAAGGCCAAGGAGGAGTTGACCTCCAGCGGTGTGGAGGTCGTCGGCCCCTTCCGCGACGAGACCGGCGCCTTCCACCACGCCGGTGACACCCATCGGGTGCCCGGCGTGCACCCCGAGCGAGCCAGCTACGGCACCTTCGCCGCTTTCAAGGACCTCGACGGCAACGAGTGGTTCCTTCAGGAGATCACCGAGCGCGCCCCGGGCCGCTGAGCCCGTCCGCCCGCACCCCACCGGCCGCTGAACGGCGAGGCAGTCATCGCGCACCAATCGCATGTCCGCCGACTGGAACGACGACGCGTCGAGCTGGAGCGCCCACCCCGTCCCGGCGGACTCACCGGAAGGGGCGCACCGACGGGGGTTCGCGCCCTGTGGGCAAGGTTCACACCTTGCCGGTGTCAGTCGGTGTCCGTCCCGCCCTGCTTGACCAGGGTGTACATGACGGAACGCTGTTGCTTGTGGCGGCGGATACGGCCCTTGGCGACCAGGGACTCAAGGGTGTTGCGCACCACCTGCGGGGTGGGACTGCGGTCCGGGTGCTTGGCCAGGAGTTCGTCCCGCAGCTCCTTCGCGGGACGTGGCTCCTTGTACTGGCCGAGCAGCTCCGCCAACAGATCACCGAGCAGCGGCTGGTGCGACTTGGCCTTCGCTCCGTCCTTCGCCGTCTTGGTGGCCGGGGCGGACTTGGCCGACGCCGAGCGCCGTGCGGTGGTACCGGCGGGAGCCCGCTTCGCCTTTGCGACGGGCGGCTCGTCCTGCGACTGCTCCGGCACACGGGACGCGTCCGCGAAACTCGCGTACCGCTCGGCGAGGTTGAGGATGTCCGAGAGAAGGGCTTCCTCCTGCTTCAGGACGTTGATCCTCTCCGCCAGCTCCTGTTGCCGCCGACGGTTCTCCTCCAGGTCCGATGCGGCTTGCGCTACGTACCGCGACCGGAGCGTGGCGGCTGATTGGCTGGTCACAACCGTTCACTCCCTGGGTATGACTGACATGTGCGCATGGTACCCACGCCCGAGGGCCGCGTGTGGACGAGTGCCAGCGCCAGATGGCTCGCGCCCTTCGTAGGTACTGTCCGGTAAGTGTGTCCTAGAAGCATGTATGCGCGCTGGGCCCCCCACTGCGCCACCTGAGGTGTGTTGCCGCGTCGTGAACCGAGGCCCAGCCGTCGGTGTGCTGATCTCGACGGCTGCCGCTGAACAGGTTGCGCGGGACCCTGAAGACCGTGGCCGCGCGCGGAGCCCCGCGTTCGCCAGGACCGCGGGCGCTCGGGTGAGGGGTCAGCGGGCGGCGGCCGCGGGTGCCGACTTCTTGCGGGCCCGGTACGCGGCGGCCTTGATCTTGTTGCCGCAGGACTCCATGCCGCACCACTGGCGCCGCATGCCCCGGGAACGGTCGATGTAGACCCGGGTGCACTCGGGGTTGCCGCATTCCTTCATCAGTGGCACGTCGGGGCCGCTGAGCAGCTCGACGGCCTGCCGGGCGACGGTGGCCAGGGCCTGCTCCGGTGTCGCGTCGGTGTGCCGGCCCGACAGGGTGAGCTGGGGCGTCGCAGGCGTCTTGCGTGCGGCGGCGTTGAGGACGCCGAGCGCCTCCCGGTTGAACTCATCGCCGAGCCTGCGGTCGGTGACGAGCCGGTAGACGGCCTCACGCACGGTCGTGGCCTCGCGGACGTCGTCCTCCCCGCCGGGAGTGACCGTGTCCACCAGCCCGGACTCCAGGTACCAGGCGTTCAGCCGCTCCGGCGTCACGAACATCTCGAACCGGGCCGAGCGTCGGGCCCGGAGCGTGGCCGCGAAGTCGAGAGCCGGGTGCCCGCATACGAAGACATGGTCAAGATTCACATCACCATCTTGACAGGTGACGTGTGGGGATGCAAGAACCGTCACCGCTTCAGACGGTTCAGACCGGCGGCGCCCCTCGCGATCGTACGACAGCAGATACGGCCCTGCAGGTCAACTGCCCTGCAGGTCAGAGTCCTCGACGGGGCGGCCGACGAGGGACGGGCCCGCCTCCTCCCGGGCCCCGGCTCCGCGCTCCAGGCGCACTGCGCGGCCCTGCCATCGGCGGCGCAGCCAGCGGTCGTGGCTGGCGACGACGATCGCGCCGGGTCCCGGCCCCAGGGCGGCTTCCAGCTCGTCGCACAGCCGTGGGGAAAGGTGGTTGGTGGGCTCGTCGAGGAGGAGGAGCTGGGGCGGGCGTGCGGCCAGGAGGGCCAGGGCGAGACGCCGACGCTGGCCCACGGACAGGTGGCCGACCGGTTTGTCCAGGTCCGCCTCGTGCATCAGGCCGAGCGAGCTCAGCGGCACCTGCTCGGCCCGTCGGGCCCCCAGCGTCTGCTCATAGGTATCGCGGGCCGTGCGATCGGGTTGCTCGAAATCCGTGTCCTGAGTGAGCAACCCCACCGTCAGCCCGCGCCGCCGACGCACCTCGCCCTCGGCCGGGAGGTGGCCGGCGAGCACGGCGAGGAGCGTCGACTTGCCCGCGCCGTTGGCGCCCGTGACCAGCAGCCGGTCGGTTGGTGAGATCTCCAGGCAGCCCAGTGTGAGCCGGCCCGGCACCCGGATGCCGTGCAGCGAGAGCAGGGGACCGGAGTCCTCCTCGCGGTGCGCGGCCATGTCCCCGGCTGCGAACCGCAGCGGCCGCGGTGGCTCCGCGACCTGGGCGCGCTCCAGGTCCTCCAGTCGCCGGGTGGCATTGCGGACCCGGCGGGAGATCTGATTCTGCACCCGCCCGGCCCGGTGGCCGTAGCCCATCTTCTCGTTGTCGGTGCGGCCCCGGTCCGGCGCGACCCGGTGCGCGGTCACTCCCACTGCCTTTCGCAGCTCCGCCAGTTCCTCCTGCTCCTCGGCGTAACGCCGCTCCCAGCGCTCCCGCTCGGCGCGCTTGTACGACAGGTAGGCGCTGTAGTTGCCGCCGTAGCGGACCGGCCCGTCGACCGCCGGGTCGAGGTCGATCACGTCGGTGCAGACGGCGTCGAGGAACGCCCGGTCGTGGCTGGCGAGGACCACGGTTCCGGGCAGGGCGCGGATCTGCTCCTCCAGGAAGGCGGCCGCGCCGTCGTCGAGGTGATTGGTCGGCTCGTCCAACAGCAGCGCCGACGGACGGCGTACGAGCAGGGCGGCCAGGGCGAGACGGCCGCGCTGACCGCCGGAGAGGGAACCGAGGGTCCGTTCGTGCCCGAACGCGCCGAGGCCGAGACCGTCCAGGACCAGGGCCGCGCGACGGTCGGCGTCCCAGGACTCGCGGTCCTGAGCCTGCTCCAGACGCCTGCCGTAGGCGTCGAGGAGGTCCTGGTGGCCGGGATCGTCCTCCGGGAGCAAAGCGAGTTCCGCGCCGAGCCGGTCCAGCTCGGCGAGGTCCTCGCGGGCCTCGCGCAGCGCCTCGTCCAGCACTACGGCGATGGTGGAGCAGGCGTCGTAGGGCATCTCCTGGTGAAGGAACCCCAGGTCGGCGGGGCGGGTGACGCTGCCCGCGTCGGGCTCGTCCGTGCCGGCGAGGACGCGCAGCAGGGTGGACTTGCCGACGCCGTTCTCCCCGATCAGGCCGATGCGGTGGCCGGGCGAGGCGGTCAGGGAGATGCCGTCGAGAACGCGTCGTCCGCCCAGGGTGCGGACGAGGTCGAGGGCGAGCAGGGCGGGCTGGGGCAGGGGGGACTGAGGCACAGGGGGACCGTCCAATGTGATCGGTGTTCGGCCCGCGGGGCATGTCGCCTCGGACGCGGGCCACGTCACACGTCGGTGGATCACACCTCGGGAGCTCCCGTCTCCTTGAGTGCCCCGTCGGCCAGCCGCAGCCAGCGGTTCACGCCGATCGCGGCGAGGAACCGCTCGTCGTGACTGACCACCATGAAGGCGCCCTGGTAGGAGTTGAGCGCGCTCTCCAGTTGGCCGGCGCTGACCAGGTCGAGGTTGTTGGTCGGCTCGTCGAGCAGCAGCAGGTGCGGAGCCGGTTCGGCGCACAGTACGCAGGCCAGGGTGGCGCGCAGCCGTTCGCCGCCGGAGAGCACCCCGACCGGAAGGTGGGCCCGCGCGCCTCGGAAGAGGAAGCGCGCGAGCAGGTTCATGCGCTCCGCCTCGGGCCGCTCGGGGGCGAAGGCGGCGAAGTTCTCGGCGACCGTGTGGTCCGACTTCAGCAGGTCCAGGCGCTGGGAGAGGTAGGCGACGCGGCCGTCGTTGCGTTTGATCTCCCCGCTGTCCGGGGCGAGTTCGCCGGTGATCAGGCGCATGAGGGTGGTCTTTCCGGCGCCGTTGGGGCCGGTCAGGGCGATGTGTTCGGGGCCGCGGACGGTCAGGTCGACGCCGCCTTCGGCGAACACGTTCCGGTTCCCGAGGCGGACCTGCATGTCCTTGCCGAGGAAGAGATTGCGGCCTGCGGGCACCTGGGTGTCGGGCAGTTCCAGGGTGAGCCGCTGCTCGTCGCGCAGGGCGCGTCCGGCCTCGTCGAGGCGGGCCTTGGCCTCGCCGACGCGGGAGGCGTGCATCGTGCCGGACCTGCCCGCCGCCTCCTGCGCGCCGCGCTTCATGTTGCCGGCGAAGATCTTGGGCAGCCCGGCGTGCTTCAGGTTCTTGGAGGCGTTGCTCATCCGGCGCTCGGCGCGTTCGCGGGCCTGCTGCATCTCCCGTTTCTCGCGCTTCAGTTCCTGTTCGGCGTTGCGGACGTTCTTCTCGGCGACCTCCTGCTCGGCGCGCACGGCCTCCTCGTAGGCGGTGAAGTTGCCGCCGTACAGGCGCAGTTCGTCGCTGCCGAGCTCGGCGATGCGTTCCATGCGGTCGAGCAGCGCGCGGTCGTGACTGACCAGCAGCAGGCAGCCGGTGAAGTCGGAGAGGACGTCGTAGAGCTTGTGCCGGGCCTCGACGTCGAGGTTGTTGGTGGGCTCGTCGAGCAGCAGGACGTCGGGGCGCTTGAGCAGTTGGGCGGCGAGGCCGAGGGAGACGACCTGGCCACCGCTGAGCGTGCTCAGGCTGCGGTCCAGGGTGAGGCCGGCCAGGCCCAGGCGGTCGAGCTGGGCGCGGGTGCGTTCCTCGATGTCCCAGTCGTCGCCGATGGTGGCGAAGTGCTTCTCGTCGACGTCGCCGGACTCCACGGCGTCCAGGGCGCGGATCACCGTGGCCACGCCGAGCACCTCGGCGACGGTGAGGTCACCGGTCAGGGGCAGGCTCTGCGGGAGGTGGCCAAGGGTGCCGCTCACGGACACCGAGCCGGTGGCGGGCTCCAGTTCACCGGCGATCAGCTTGAGCAGGGTGCTCTTGCCGGAGCCGTTGGGGGCGACCAGGCCGGTGCGGCCGGTGGGCACGGTGAAGGACAGGTCCTGGAAGACCGGGGTGTCGTCGGGCCAGGCGAAGGAGAGATTCGAGCAGACGATCGCGGCGTCGGACATGGAGGTGACCTCGAAAGGACTGAGGGCAGAGCTGTTTACCTGCCCTGGGCAGACGGGGAAAGGGGTACGACGAAACGGACCACCTCGGCAGCGCTCCTCAGCGCCCGCCGGTGGCCGTCAGATCCGGATCTCACCCGGAGATGTCGTCTTCACCCACCACGTCTGTGACTCCTCGATCGACGGTCAACGTCCCCGGGAGTCTAACATCCGCCGTCTCGTTCGCAGGCGGTGTTGCCGTCGGCCGAGCTCATACGTGTGCATGGACGGCACGGCCTGCGTTGACAGCCCCGTGGCAGCATGGCAGCATCGTCACCAGTTAAACCGGTGACGATGTGGCATGGCCGGGCAAAAGTCAGTTGCGTGGCCAGGCAAAGGTCACATGTGCCGGAAGGGGCGCACACCATGGTGGAGAAGCCGAAAGCCCAGCCCAGGGCCGGGGGTGCACCGGTCGGGCGGCGGGCGATGCTGGGCATGCTCGGCGCGGGCGCGGCCGGACTGGCCGCCGCGCCGTACCTCCAGCGCGGCTGGGAGGGGTTCCTCGCCGCGGCCTCGGAGGTCGACGCCACCGGCCTGACCGGCCTGCTGCCCGACCCGGGCGGCTTTCGGTACTACAGCGTCGTCGGTTCGGTCCCGCACAAGGGCGAGACCGACTACATGTTGCGGGTCGACGGACTGGTCGACCGGCCGAAGACGTACACGCTCGACCAGCTGCGTGCGATGCCCCAGACCCGGGTCGTCCACGATGTCGTGTGCACTGACGGCTGGCGCGTGGCCAAGACCCCCTGGGAGGGGGTGAGGCTGGCGGACATCCTCGACGACGCCGGGGTGCGTTCGCCGAGCGCTGCAATCCGGTTCACCTGCTTCGACGGCGCCTACACCGAGAGCCTCACCCTCGAACAGGCCCGCCGCTCGGACGTCCTGGTGGCACTGAACATGCAGGACAAACCCATCACCCACGCGCACGGCGGCCCGGTCCGCCTGTACGTGGCCCCCATGTACTTCTACAAGTCGGCCAAGTGGCTGTCCGGTGTCTCCGTCACCGACAAGGTCGTTCCCGGCTACTGGGAGGAGCGCGGTTATGCGGTCGACGGCTGGCTCGACGAAGCCGACCGGAACAGCGACGCGGCCTGAACGCGAGGGCCGGGTACGTCGTTTCAGCACCGCTGAGCGCTTGGTCCACCGGGCCACCGGATATCTGATGCTGCTGTGCCTGGTCTCCGCCGCCTGTCTCTATCTCGGGCCACTGGCCCAACTCGTCGGCCGGCGCCACCTGATGGTCACGGTCCACGAATGGTCCGGCATCTCGCTGCCGCTGCCCGTCCTGCTGGGGCTCCTCTCACCCGCCTTCCGTGCGGACCTGCGCAGGCTGAACCGGTTCGCGGTGTACGACCGGCAGTGGCTGCGTGCCGTCCGCAGGCGCCGTACCTCGCCCGAAGCGCGCCCGGCCGGCAAGTTCAACGCGGGTCAGAAGCTCTACGCGGGCTGGATCGCCGGTGCCGTGCTGGTGATGATGTTCACCGGCCTGCTGATGTGGTTCATGGGGCTGCTGCCCTTCATCTCCCGCACCAGCGCGATTTTCGTGCACGACATTCTGGCCTGGGCGATCACCTTCGTCCTCCTGGGGCACATGCGCAGGGCGTTCGAGGACCCCGAGGCGCGGTCGGGGATGCGTACCGGGTACGTCAGCCTCTCGTGGGCGCAGCGGTACCACTCGCGGTGGTTGCCTGAGGAACGGGTGGGCGACGGTGCCGAGGATGCGAAGGTCCGTCGAATGACCCCACGTGCCCCCGGCAGGCCCGGCCGACAGTCATAGGTACAGGCCGTCAACTGACTGTGGGTGTTCCTTCTCGAATGGCGACCCACACCCCCTAGTCACCGTTTTAACCGGTGAAAACATATAGATCAACAACCGGCCCACCTCATGCGCTGTGCACATGTGTCGCCGAGGCCGGACGCACACCTACTTTCTGGATGGGAAACCCATGAGACGACGACTGCTTGCTGTCCTCGCGGCCAGTGTTCCGCTGGCTGCGGTGGTGTACCTGCCGACTGCCTCGGCGGAAACCAAGGACGCCTCCGCTGCCACCCCGTTCACCTGCATGGCACCGTCCGTGAAGGCGCCGGCCGGCACCAGGGTGGAGTCCGTGACCGCGATCGGCCAGGAGGGCGGCACCATCGCCGGCACCGGAGCCCTCGGCGGTTCGGTCTCCGGCGTCCCGGCCTACTGCGAGGTGACGGTCACCCTCACCCACCCCGGCGGCAACGACCACGCCAAAGTCCGCACCTGGCTGCCCGTCAGCGGCTGGAACGGCCGCTTCCAAGGGCTCGGCGGTGCCGCCTACCTGGCCGGCGACAACAACGTCGGTCTGGGCACCGCGGTGAAGAACGGCTATGCCGCCGTCTCCACCGACGCCGGTGTCGGCGACGCCCTGGACACCAGCTGGGCCCTGAACGGCGAGGGTCAGGTCAACACCGCGCTGCTGAAGAACTTCGCCTCCCGCTCCCAGCACGAGGCAGCCGTCGTCGGCAAGGAGGTCGTCGACGCGCTCTACGGCGAGCGTCCCGCGTACTCGTACTTCATCGGCTGCTCCACCGGCGGTCGTCAGGGCTACATGGAGGCCCAGCGCCACCCCGGCGACTACGACGGCATCCTCGCCGACGCTCCGGCCGTCAACTGGGACGAGTTCGAGGTCGCCACCCTGTGGCCGCAGGTGGTCATGAACAACGAGAAGACCTACCCGTCCCAGTGTGAGTTCGCCGCCTTCACCAAGGCCGCCGTCAAGGCCTGCGACCCCCTCGACGGCGTCAGGGACGGCCTGGTCAACGACGCCTCACGCTGCGACTACGACCCGCGTCGGCTGGTCGGCACCAAGGTCGTGTGCGACGGCAGGGAACTGACCGTCACCGCCGCCGACGCGGCCGTGGTCCGCAAGATCTGGGACGGTCCACGCACCGCCACCGGCAAGAAGCTGTGGTACGGCGTCCCCGTCGGCGCCGACATCTGGTCCCTGGCCGCGCACACCGACCCCGACGCCGACGGAAACGTCGTCGGCACGCCCTTCCCGGTCCCGGCCGCCTGGGTCAAACTCTGGGTGGCGAAGGCCCCGTCCCTCGACCTCTCGAAGATCACCTACAGCCGGTTCACGCAGCTGTTCAAGCAGTCCCAGGCCGAGTACGACAAGGTCATCGGCACCGACGACCCGGACCTGTCGGCGTTCCGCGAGTCCGGCGGCAAGCTGCTGACCTGGCACGGTGAAGCCGACCAGTTCATCCCCGCGCAGGGCACCGTGCAGTACCGCCAGAAGGTCGAGCGGGAGCTGGGCGGCACCAAGAAGGTGGACGACTTCTACCGTCTCTTCCTCGCCCCTGGCACCAACCACTGCGGTCTCAACGGCCTCGACGGCTCGGCGGACGGCCTCGCCGCACTGACCGCCTGGGTCGAGCACGGCAAGGCGCCCAGGACCCTGCCCGCCACGCTGGTCAACGCCCAGGGGCAGAGCGTCTCCCGCGACCTTTGCAGGTACCCGCAGGTGTCCCGCTACAAGGGCCACGGCGACCCGGCCGCCGCCTCCAGCTTCACGTGCGTCTCCCCGCGCCGGCACTGACCTGACCGCCGACCACCCGGGACCGACGGCGTGGCGGCGGTGCGCCATGTGTTCGGCGCCTGGGCCGTCGTCTCCGGGGCCGCCCAGCTGACCGTCGCTGGAAATCCCGCCGACTGCGCGCCCGGACCGTGGGACACGCTCGCCCTCGCGCATCGGAACCGCGCATCGACCCGTGGCCTTCGAGGCCGTGGGTCGATGCGCCTGCGCAGGAGATCCACGTGCGGGAAAGCTCCAGCAGCGAGGGATGCGGTACAGCGTTCGTCGGCCCCTCCTCGGCAACGGCACACCGAGTACGCCCCACTCGGGACTGGTGGCAGCCGGACTCCCACGACCATCCTCGTCCGGCGCTGGTGGTCGGACATCCCGGCAGCGGGGTGAAGGAGCAGACCTCCGGCACCTACGCCCAGCTGCTGGCCGAGCGTGGATTCGTCACTCTCGCCTTCGACGGCGCTCACCAGGGCGAGTCCTGCGGTCTGCCCCGCGGGCTGCCGCCGTCTCGTACCTCACCACCCGCGAGGAGGTCGACCCCGACCGCGTCGGTCTGCTGTGCATTTGCGCCTCCGCCGGCTACTCGCTGGCTGCCACCAGCCGCGACCACCGCGTCAAGGCCGTCGCGACCGTCTCCGCCGCCGAATCCGCCCGCCAGTTCCGCTTCGGCGCCGACGGCTCCCCGTACCCGGCGGTCTTCCAGGCCCTCCCGGACACCGCCGAGGAGGCGTGGGCCCTGGGCGACGAGCACGGTATCGAGGGCAAGGAGTGCTACTGCGGCGCCCGTGGCTGTCACGAGCGCTCCGCGAAGCACCTCACTTGGGACAGCGTCGACAAGATGGCCTCCAGCGACGTCATCCGCGCCGTCCCCCGCATCCCCGGCGCCGGCTAGGTCGACCTACTGAGTTCACGTAGGGGGCACATGGGGGAGGGGCCGACAGCGCACGCTGCCGGCCCCTCCCCCATGTGAGGGCGCGTCACTTCGCCTGCAGCGGCCCCGCGAAGGACTTGCGCAGCGACTGGGGAGCGACCAGGGGCAGGAGCACGGCGAGCATCTTGCCCTTGACCGTGCTCGGCTCCCGCGTCAGCTCGACGTCGACCCGGGTGCCGCCGTCCTCGGGGGTCATCCGGAAGACCCAGCCGCCGCCGGCCCCGAAGAGCTTGGAGTCCAGCGTGGTGACGACGACCGTGTCACCGGAGGGCTCCCACTCGTAGCGCGCCCGCTCCCAGGCGGCCGCGGTCCCTTCGGTGACCTCGGCCCAGGTGTCGCCGAGGTCGTGCACCTCGAAGTGGTCGGCGTCGATCGTGGGCCAGGCCTGGGCACGGGAGGGGCCGAAGTCGGTCAGCACTCCCAGCACGTCCTTGGGGCCGAGCTGGGAGACGAGGTGGAAGCGTACGACTGCCATGGGGTGTCCTCACCGCGAAGTAACCGTTCTGAGTGGTGACGAGAGGTTCCCATGCGATAGCGTCACCAGTCAAGACGGTTACTCTGGGGGTGGGTGTATATCCGGCAGGAGATCCACGTGAGGCATGTGTTTCCGTGCGGACGCCCAAAACGGCGGGCGCCGAGAGCGATTTGGGCGGATGAGGCGACATGGGCTGTCGGCTGTAGGCGCCGGGCCGCTGTGAGGCCGAGGAAGGCCAGGCAGTTGCGCGGATGTTGCTCGTTACACGGTGACAGGCGGCGGTAGCCGGTCAGCCAGGAGATCGTGCGCTCGATGACCCACCGGCGGCGGCCCAGCCGTTCGCTTGAGTCGATTCCCTCGCGGGCGATGCGGACGCCGATCCGCTGGCGGTGCAGCCATCGCCGCAGTTCAGGGGCGTCGTACGCTCTGTCCGACCATCGGATTCAGCCCGAGGCTGTCGTGAGTGTTCGCCGCCGAGAGCGCCGCCCCCGCCCTGCGGCCGCACCCGGTATGAGGCGGCGAACCGCCGTGTACGACGGTGACGGTGATCCCGCCGGTGAACCCGGGGCTTCTGTGCTGGTGGAAGTGAGTCGGGCGGTCTTCGCCGTCCTCCTCGTCCGTCCCGGCCCGGTGAAACGGCGACCGCCGACAGGTCTGTATCACCAAGACCTGATCGGAAGGACCGAACATGACCCTCGCCCCGCCCCACAAGGCACCGGCATCACTGCCGTGGGTACTGCTGCTGACCGCGGTCGCCGCCCTCGTGGTGGCACTCGACCAACTGGTGGTCGCCACCGCGCTCCGAACGATCCACCACGACCTGGGCGCCTCGATGACGAGCCTGGAGTGGACCGTCAACGCCTTCAGTCTCAGCTTCGCCGCGCTCATGATCCCCGGCGCCGAACTCGGCGACCGGATCGGCCGCAAGCGGACGTACATCCTCGGCCTGGTCGTCTTCGCGCTCGCCTCGGCCGCATGCGCCCTGGCGCCGAACATCGGACTGCTGATCGCCGCCCGCGTCCTCCAGGGCGCGGGCGGCGCCATGATCTCGCCTGCCGCACTGGCGCTCCTGACCGCGGCCGCGCCGCCGCACAAACGCGGCGCCGTCATGGGCATCTACGCTGCCGTGATGGGCCTCGCCGTCGTCGGCGGCCCGCTCGTCGGAGGGGCCGTCACGCAGGGCCTGGCCTGGCAGTGGATCTTCTGGATCAATGTGCCGGTCATCGTCGCGGTCATTCCGTTCGCCGCGGTCAAGCTCACCGAGATGAACGGGAAGCCGGTCGCCGTCGACTACCTGGGCATCCTTCTTGTCGCGGCCTCGATGTTCGGCCTCGTGTGGGCGCTGGTCCGCTCGGGCCCGGCGGGTTGGGGCAGCGGGGAGGTCCTCGGCTCCCTGGTGGGCGGTCTCGTCCTGCTTGCCGCGTTCGTCGGCTGGGAGCGGCGGGCCACGGAGCCGATGCTTCCGATGAGCCTGTTCCGCGTCCCCGCTTTCGCCGCCGGCAACCTCTCGACACTCCTGCTGACCGCGTCCCTGTTCAGCACGGTCTTCTTCCTGGCCCAGTACCTCCAGATCTCGCTCGGCTACTCCCCGCTGGGCGCCGGGATCAGGTTCCTGCCGTGGACCGTGCCGCTCTTCTTCGTCGCGCCCCTCGCCGGCCGGCTGCAGGACCGCATCGGCCCGCGCTGGCTGATCTCGTCCGGGCTGTTCCTCCAAGGTGCGGGACTGGTGTGGCTGGGCGTCAACGCCCACCACCACGACTCCTACGGGTCCTCCGTCGCCGCACTGATCATCTCGGGCATCGGGACGTCGATGGCCATGCCGGCCCAGCAGAGCGCGGTGATGACGTCGGTGCCGCCGCAGTCGATGGGCAAGGCCGGCGGCACCTTCAGCACGGTGCGCCAACTCGGCGGCGCCCTGGGCATCGCCGTCCTCGCCGCGGTCTTCGCGGCCCACGGCAGCGACCGGTCGCCGGAGCAGTTCGCGGACGGCTTCTCGGCGGCCATCATCACGTCCGCGGTGCTCGCGTTCGTCGGGGCCGCCTCGGGGATCCTCGCCCCGGGCCGCACACCCGCCGCGCGGCGGGCTGCGCAGCACCCGGCCGCTCAGACCGCACAGGAGGAACTCGGTGTCCGTTGAGAGCCACCGCACGGACGACGAGTTCACCCGGCTCGCCGACCCGTACCAGCAGGAGCTGCTCGCGCACTGCTACCGCATGCTCGGGTCGTTCCAGGACGCCGAGGATCTCGTGCAGGAGACGCTGATCCGGGCCTGGCGCGGATACGACAAGTTCGACGAACGATCGTCACTGCGCACCTGGCTGTACCGGATCGCGACCAACGCCTGCCTGACCGCCCTGCGGAGCAGCCACCGCCGTGTCCTGCCCTCCGGTCTGGGCGCCGCGACGGAGAGCCCGGAGACGGCCGACCTGTCGAGGGCGGATTCGCTGCCGTGGCTGGAGCCGATGCCCACGCACCGTCCCGGGGATCCGCAGGACGACCCCGCCGGCATCGCGGCGCTCCGCGACAGCACCCGGCTCGCACTCATCGCCGCCTTCCAGCGCCTGCCCGCCCGGCAGCGCGCCGTCCTGATCCTCGTCGACGTGGTCGCCTTCCGTCCCGCTGAGGCGGCCGACTTCCTCGGGATCACCGTCACTGCCGCCCGCAGTCTTCTTCAGCGTGCCCGCGAGACGCTGGCCCAGGACGTCCCCGACGAGGAGGAGATGAGGTCGGGCTCCGCGGCCGACATGGCACTCGACGAGAAAGTCGTGCGGCAGTACCTGCGCGCCTTCGAGACGTCGGACACCGCCGCTCTGGCGGAGCTGCTGCGCTCGGACATCGAGTACGAGATGCCGCCGATCCCCACCTGGTTCCTCGGCCGCGCGGCCGTCGTCGACCACCTGAGGCGCCGGGCGTTCGCCCAACCGCACCGGTCCCTCGCCACCTCCGCCAACGGCTGCCCGGCGGTGGCGACCTACAGCCTGGCGCCGGACGGCTCGTTCGTCCCGCACGGCATCCATGTGCTGGAGATCCGCGACGGATTGATCGCACGGATCGTGGTCTTCCTCGACGGCGGGCTGTTCCCTTCGTTCGGCCTTCCCACCTCACTCCCCGGTTCCGCGGCGCCATGAGCGGCCCGCCGTCGCGCAGGCACCGGCTCGAGAGTCCCTGCGATGGCGCTTTCTGGAGACAACCGTTTGACTGCTTCGGGTTAGACAACCTTTGCCAGAGTCTGAACGTCCAAAGAACAACAGGAGACGCGCCGTCTCCGTTGAGGGGGAACGTTCATGCTCAAGGTGAGCATCGTGGTGCCCGTGTACAACGCGGGCCGCTACATCGACATGTGTGCGCCGTCGCTCTTACGTCAGACCTTGGGGGAGGATGCGTACGAGATCATCTACGTCGACGACGGTTCGACCGACGACTCCGCACGGCGGCTCGACGCGTTGGCCGACGAGCACGCGCATGTGCGGGTGATCCACCAGGAGAACTCCGGCTGGCCCGGCAAACCCCGTAACGTCGGCATCCGGGAGGCGCGCGGCGAGTACGTCCAATTCGTCGACCAGGACGACGAGTTGACTCCGGGGGCTCTGGAGCACCTGCACCGGTTGGCCGTCCGCAACAACTCCGACATCGTCCTGGGCAAGGTCATCGGCACCATGGCGGGCCCGAGCAACGTCTTCAAACGCACCGTGGAGCGCTGCACGGTCGAGGACGCGCCCCTCATGGAGAGCCTCACCCCGCACAAGATGTTCCGCCGCGAGTTCCTGCTCAGCCACGACCTCCGGTTCCCCGAGGGCCCGGTGCGCCTGGAGGACCAGCTCTTCATGGTCCGCGCCTACCTGCGTGCCAAGACGGTCTCGATCCTCGCCGACCAGCCCTGCTACGTGTGGAAGCGCCGCGACGACGGCGGCAACACCAGCAGCCGGGCCACCACCCCGGAGGACTACTACGGTCATCTGCGCACGGTCGTGGAGGCCATCAAGCAGGACACCCAACCCGGCCCGCTGCAAAACCACCTGCTCCGCCGCTCCTACCGCGTCGAACTGCTGCGTCCGGTGAACGAACCGCGCGTCCTGCAGCGCACCGGCAACAACCTCCAGCGCCACTTCGACGTCGTACGCCGCATGGCCCTGGAGGCCTACCCGCCCGGTGTCCGCGACGGCCTGCCCGCCCTGACCCGGCTGCGCGCGCACCTGCTGGAGGAGGGTCATCTGGACTCCCTCGTCGAACTCGCCCGCCGCACCCGGCGCATCAGGCCCGAGGTCACCGTCGACGACATCCGCTGGCGGGACGGAAAACTCCACGTCACCACCACGATCGGTATGCGCCGCGCCGACGGTGAGCCCCTCGCCCTCGTCGAACGCTACGGCCGGATGCTCCTGGACCCCGACCTGCTGGACGGCATCAAGGGCGCCGAGGGCTGGGAAGCCCCGCATCCCCTGGGCCACGCCCACGGCGAACTCCTGGTCCACGACACGGCCCGGGACCTGTGGTGGTTCCCGGACGCCGACCTGACCCCGCGCACCCAGCCACTCGGCGGGCACCGCCACCGCGTCGTACTCACCGGCGACACAGCCATCGACCCCCTCACCCTGGCCGGCGGCCAGGCCATGGAACCCGGCACACACGTGGTGTGGGCCAGCGCCCAACTCCTCGGCGTGGGCCGCAGAGCAAGGGTGACCCGCCCCGACGCCGAGACGCGCGGTGCCGCTCCCGACCTCGGTCTCGGCGCGGGCCTCGGACTCGGCTTCGGCTCCGTCAGAGTGGGAAACCCACCCCACCTGGTGATCCCGGCCTGGAGCGGCCCCACCGGCCAACTCCGCCTCTCCGTACGCCCACCGAGCCAGGCCACGCTCCCGCACCGTCTCTACCTGCGCACCACATCCGTCCCGCCCATCCGCCGGGCAGCCCGCACAGTCCTCCACCGTCTGCCCCCGGACGTCCGAGGCCGGGCAAAGAAGCTGGCGCGCAGGGCGGACCCCTGGAGCGGCACCTGAGAAGGGCCAAGGCACCAGACGACGTTCGCCTCGTCTGGTGCCTGGCAGTGGTGGGCTGGGCTGAACCGGGGTGCGTCACCGGCACGGTGTTGACGCACGCCGGCCTCCTGGCCGCCGGGCAAGGAGAAGAAGTACGGCATCCAGGCGGCGGCATCACAACAGCGTGGTCTCCTCGCCGACCGACCGCTCGCGGGCTGCGGCAACGACCAGCGCCGTCGCCGCGGCGTCCTGCACGGCCACGCCGACCGACTTGTAGAGGGTGATCTGGTCCGGTGTGGTGCGCCCCGGTCTGCTGCCGGCGATGAGTTCGCCCAGTTCGGCGTGCACGTGATCGGCGCTGATGAGGCCGTCGCGGATCGGCATGAGCAGGTCGTTGCTGCCGGCCGGAAGCGGGGCGAGCACGGCCTGCCGTGATTCGACGCACACCAGAGCCTCAGCCACGGTGGCGTCGTCGATCTCGCGGCCGGCCGGGTTGTACCCCACGGACGCGATGTGCACCCCGGGTGTCAGCCAGGAGCGGCGGATCACGGGTTCGACGGCGTGCGTCGTCGCGGCGGCGATGTCCGCGCCGTCCAGTGCCTCGGCGTAGCTGGACACGGCCTGGACCTCGCCCTCCAGTACGGACGAGAGTTCAGCGGCCAGGGCAGCGGCTTTCGCTGGATCCCGGCCCGCGACACGGATCTGCCGGATCGGGCGGACCCGACAGATCGCGCGGGCGTGGGACCGGGCCTGCACGCCGGTGCCCAGCACTGCCAGCACGGTCGCGTCCTCGCGGGCCAGCAGCCGCGCCGACAACGCGGAGCAGGCGCCGGTCCGCGCCGCGGTGATGGCCGTACCGTCCAGCAGGGCGGTGGGCTCACCGGTGTCCGGATCGAACGCCACGATCAGCGCCTGGTGTGTGGGCAGCCGTGCCGCGTCGTTGTGCGGGAAGAGTGACACCAGCTTGGTCATGAGCACCCCGGCCGACGGCAGGAAGCCCGGCATGGCCGCCAGGAATCCCTCACGTTCGGGCACCAGGGCGGCGACGCGGTCGGGAACCGAGGCGCGGCCCGCGCTGAGGTCTGCCATCGCAAGGGCCAGGGCATCGATCAGGGAGTCCACGTCGAGCAGGGCTTCGACCTGCGAGCGGCCCAGAACAAGCATGCGTCTCAACCTCCTGATATCGGTCATACGGCCGACGACCGCACAGCCGAAGCGTCGACCCCGACCCCTCACCGCCCCGGCTACGACACGCCGTTGCCCGCGAGGAGGTTCATCCGTACGCGGCTGAGTCCGTTCAGCATATTGGCTTGAATTCACCCGGCGCCCTGACGAAATTCCCTATGGACTGTGCCTGAAATGTGGCCTGAATGCGGTCATACGAAAAAGAGGATCGTATTTTTACAAGATTTGGGTGCGCGCTCCTGGCACGCTGGCGGCGGCGCAGACACCCCATGCGGGGCGTCACGTCAACGCCTTCGTAGTCGAGCGGAAAGAGGAAGCAATGCGATCTTCTCTGACCAGAGCACTCGTCGTCACGAGCGCCGTCGTCGGCATGGCGGCCGGAGGGCTTGCGGGTGCGAGTGCGAGCGTGGCGGCGCCTCAGCAGGCCGTCAGGACTACGGTCAGCAGCGCGCATGTCTCCCCCCTCGCGGTGAACAACCTCGGCCTGAACACAGCGCGGGCCAAGAACTGGCAGAGCTGCCTGAACGCCTGGGGCTTCAACGCCGGCACCGAGGACGGACAGCTGGGCACCAACAGCTGGAAGGCGGCCCAGAGGATGCTCAACGCCTGGGGCTACAACGCGGGCACCGTTGACGGGGTCGTCGGGAGCAACACGATCACGGCATTGCAGAAATTCCTGAACGCCGTCGGCGAAAACGCCGGAACTCCCGACGGGATCGCCGGACCGCAGACCCGGGCCGCGTTCTGGAATTACAACGCGACGGGCTGCTGAGCAATACCGCCTGTCGTGGTGGGCTGGTCGAGCGGGAAATTACCTGCTCGACCAGCCTTTTGCGATGACGTGGACGACGAGGAGCGGGAGGACCTGCATGGAAGCGCCGTTCCGTGGCCGCCGCCTCAGGCGAAGTCGGCCTCGGTGATGCCGTCAGGGTGTCCGGAGGGCCACTCCACCAACTCGATCCGATAGCCGTCAGGATCCGTGAGCCATGACGTCTTCGGGCCGTCAGGACCACCCGGGTACTGGAGGGGTTCGGGCCTCAGGCCGACTTCGGTCAGCGCCTCCAGAGTGCTGGCGAGCCTCTCCACCTGGATCGCGAGGTGGTCGAAACCGCTGCCCACGTCGACCGGCGCGTCGCCGGGGCGGTGGACCAGTTCGAGCGAGACCGCCGGTTCCTCGGGGAACTTGAGCAGCACGAGGCGAGCCCCGTCGCCGGCCTCGACCCTGCCCAGTTCGGCGTAGCCCAGTGCGGTGTAGAAACCGAGCGAGCGGGCCAGATCGGTGACGCGGTAGGAGACGAAGAGCGTCTTCACGCGGCCTCCCCGGTGCGACGCACCCGGTAACGGAGATGCGTGACGTCTCGGTCCTCGAGCCGTCGGACGAGGTCGAGTTCGATGTGATCGCCGCCCAGGTGGTCGAACAGCCGGCGCCCCTCCCCGAGGAGGACCGGGACCAGGTGGATCTCCATCTCGTCCAGCTGCCCGGCCCGGAGAAGCGCTTGGGCCGCCCCCGCCCCGTGGACCATGGCCGGCCGGTCGCCCGCGGCTGCGCGAGCCTGACGGGCGCAGTCCTCGACGTCGGTGACGAAACGCGCGTGGCCGGGTGGCACGTCCCCGTCAGCCACCTGGTGGGTGAGTACGAAGATGGGCACGCCGTCGTGGTGATCGCCCTGCCAGCGCCCGGCGAGTTCGAAGGTCCGACGGCCGGAGATCAGCGCTCCGGTCGCCAGCGCTTCGCGGTAGACCTGGCCGCTCGGACCGTCGGACTTTCGGTCGTCGAGCCAGTTGAAGAGGCGTCCGCCGTCGCGCCCGAGCTCCTGCCCCGGCCGATCGTCCGGGCCGGCGATATAGCCGTCGAGCGACATCGACATGTACAGCCGAATCGGATTGTTCATCCTGGCCTCTCCGTCTCTCCTCCACGACACCCGGATCCGGCGCTTCCTCAGCCGTCGGCGGGGTGGGCTGGTCACAAGGGAGACTGCTGGCAGCCGGCAAACTCATCGGCCCGGCGCGCCGGTCTCCAGCGTTCGAGGAGAGGACTGCGCTCGATGGTGAGCTCCGGCACGGGCCAGGGCGACGAGGCGCGATACCGCAGGCCGTCCGGCGCCCACTCCCGTGGCGGTGTGCTCACGGCCCGCCACCGCTGCTGGGGGACGGGACGGGCTTGACGACTGCGGCGGGTGCTTCTGCGACCCCGAGTTCCGTCCCGCGTCGGACGCCGACCGCGTCTGGGCTCCGCCAGGCGGGCTCCGCCAGGCGACCTGCGCTGGGCCGCCATGACCGCCGGGCAGGAACGAGCGTGGAGGCGATCGGAGGAGGCGTGGGCCGACCGCCGGAAACGGTTGAACGGGACAGGGACCGAGGCGGCGGTCAGGGCTTGCGGGCGAGGGTCGCCGCGATGAGATGTTCCCAGACCGTGAGTTGCCGTTCCCCGCTGTTGTTCCAGGGAGTCTCGGTCTGGTCCGGGCGCCAGAGGGGCGCGGGGACGATGCCGGGGTCGAGGATCTCCAGGCCGTCGAGGAGAGAGGCGATCTCCGCGTCGGTACGCCACCGGCCGCGGCCGAACGTCTGCTGGAGGACCTTCTCGGCCTCCTGCGTCTCCGGGTTGTCGCCGGAGCGGAAGTGGCTGACGAAGAAGTAGCTTCCGGAGGGCACGTTCTCGCGCCAGTAGCGGACGATGCCGGCCGGGTCCTCGTCGTCGTTCACGTGGTGAAGGATGGCGCTGAAGATGACGGCGACGGGCCGGGTGAAGTCGATCAAGCGCACGGTGTCGGGGTGGGTACGGATGCCTTCGGGGTTGCGCACATCCACCGCGACGACCCGGGTCTGGTCGTCCTTCTCCAGCAGCGCTCGACCGTGGACCAGGACTTGGGGGTCGATGTCGACATAGACGACCCGGGCCTCGGGGGCGTGCCGTTGCGCGACCTGGTGGACGTTGTCCGCGGTCGGCAGGCCGCTGCCCAGGTCGATGAACTGCTGAATGCCCGTGGTCCTCACGATCTCCCCGACCGCGCGGGTCAGCGCCGCGCGGTTGGCGAAGGCGATGGCCACCGAGCCGGGCAGGTCGCGTTTGAACACGTCGCCGATCTCCCGGTCCACGGCGTAGTTGTCCTTGCCGCCCAGCAGGTAGTCGTAGACGCGGGCGATGCTGGGCTTGGACGGGTCGATGGAAGAGCCTTCGTACGTCATGGCGATCATTTTCCCCGTAACGTCCCCTGCTGGCCACGGTTTTGGAATGCCCGGGCCGACTGATCAGGTCGTAGAGGCCCAGGGCGTCGTGGAACCCGTGGCTCTTGCCGACGGACTACCGCCTGCGCGAGCTGCGCACACTTTGCCGTCCGCCGCGATCACCCGCGGCTCCCGACACGTGCCCTCGGGTGGCGGACGATGATCAACCGATGCCGCACCGCCATGATCACCACGTGCGCTCGGCCACCCACCGGACCGGACCAGCGCGCCATCGCGTTCTACGAGCAATTGTTTCCCGATTGCTGGGGGTGGGGTGATGTTGCCGCTTCGGGGCATCCGGGAGGTAACAGGTCGGCTCGCACCAGGAGGTACGTCATGATCGCGCTCGGCATCATTCTGCTTGTCATCGGTTTCCTCACCGGCATATCGATCCTGTGGACCCTCGGGATCATCCTGGCCGTGGTGGGCGCCGTTTTCTGGATCATGGGATCCATGGGGCACGCGGTCGCCGGCCGACGTCACTACTGGTGACCGGGCTGTCCTCGCAGCACGTCCGGCTGAATGCCTGCCTTCAGGAGGGGGCCCGCTCACTGAGCGGGCCCCCTCCTCCTACGACCAGCCGGTGAAATGCGGGTGCGCTGCGCGCAGCGCGCTACTGATAGCAGGGATTCCCACACTGGACGGTGAACGTGCCGTCGTCTCCGTCTGCGACGGATGGCACGGATGACACGGATGGGACGGCAGGGACTACTGAGGCGCCTGGGATCTTGCTGGTTTCCCACGGCATCGGCGCCGCCATGGCAGGCGCGCCGAGGGCGCCCAGAGCGCTCGTCACCAGGAACACCACGGTGATCACTCGCCTGTACACGTTCATTTCCCCCATTGGTCGTCGGTCGGAGCTTGCCGGGAGATGCCCGCTAGCGCGCCCTGATCGTCACGTGCTGCACCGGTGCCGACCCCGCAGCCAGGACGGAGCACGAGCCCAGTACCAACAGTGCGATCAGCGCGGCCTTGACGGCACGCCCCATGTGACTCCCCTGGTCGTTCAACGATGGCAAAACAGTGCCACGCACCTGCACGGGCCGCTATGCCTTCGATCCTCTTTGAAGTGTCGTCCCCGTGCCGGCCAGCAGGTTGAGGGCGAGTGACGTCGCCGTGTGCGCGACGTGCTTCCCGTCTCTCCTGCTGACGACGAGTCCTGCCCCGCGCAGGACGCCTATCTGATAGCTCGCACTGGCCCCGTTCCTCGCCCGCTCGGGCGAGCTCGAGCGGCTGCTTCTTGACGGGGTAGACGAGGACCGGATCGAGGCCGGGATCAGCGAGCGCCATGGGTCTGCGCCAGCAGAAGTACGACGGTACGAGCATCAGACCCCGCCCTTCCAGCCGCAGTTCCCGGTCGACGGGATAGTCGACGTCCAGGTACGGCGGGTTCCAGTGGGCGAAGGGGCGCAGGCCCTCCAGGAGAGCAGCTTGAGCGAGGAGGCGGGCGGTTCGTGGGGGCCGCGCATCCAGCCACGCACCGGCCGTGTGCCGGCGAATCGCGTCAGTTCCGCGGCCAATCGGTCGCGGGGCGTCGCCCGTAGCTCTTCGAGACCCGCCTCCAGGCACTCGCCTGTGACGGGAGGTGTGAGGAAGTCGGGGATGTAACCGGAGGCAGGGATGACAGTGCGCAGGGTGCCCACGGCGTGTGAGGCCCGAGGGTCCCGCGACAGCCGCCGGCCTGCCTCGCGACGCCAGTGCCCGAACTCCACGAGCCCCTGACGCGTCTGAAGGCGGCAGACCGCGCACATCAACTCCCACAGAGGATCGGGCTGCTGAGCGATGGAGAGACAACGCAGGGCGTCAGAGCCACGGCACGATCCGGGCGAGCTGCCGTCGCGCGGGCCCGCGCCCTCGGAACTCTCGTCCTGGGCACGGGGGTTCGTGCCCCGGCGGGGCCTCGGTACCGCTTTCCTGAAAGCGCGGGGCGCAGAGCGGGAGTCCGCGGTTACGCTCGCCGCGTGATGCACCGGTGGAAAGGCCATGTAAGCCGCCACCCTCTGTGGGGCGCCGTCGAGTTCACGTTCGCCTGGCATGTGGCGTTGGTGCTGTTCGCCAAGGTGATCCTGCCTCCCCTGGCACCGTCCTGGTTTCCCGACCTGGGCGCCACCGTCGTCAACGCGGTCTGCTTCGCGGGCGTCTGGGTCGTCCTGTGGCGGTGGGGATGGCTGCGCGTGAGTGGCGTCGCCGCGCTGGGCGGACTGCGGCGCTGGTGGCTGGCTCTCCCGATGCTTCTCGTGGCCTGCTCGTACGCGGTGGCAGGCGTGGAGGGACGTACGACTCTGCTGGTCAGCAGTCTGATCTCGCTCATGTGGGTCAGCATCAACGAGGAGATCTACAGTCGCGGCCTCGTGCAACAGGTTCTCGCCCCGCTCGGTGCGACGCGGGCGGCGATCGGCGTCGGTTTCCTGTTCGGCGTCGGCCACTTGCAGAACTACCTGTTTTTCGGCGCCCCGTTGGACGACACGCTGTGGCAGATGCTGTCGGCCGGCCTGTTCGGCTTCACCTGCGCGGGGCTGCGGTTCGCGATCGGCTCGGTCTGGCCGATGGTCGCCGCCCACGGACTGGACGACTTCTTCCAGATCCGTTCACCGGGAGCGGCACCGGACTGGTGGCAGGTGTGCGTGTACGTCTTCCATGCCGTGTACGGGGTGTGGCTGCTGCGCCGCTACGGCACCGGAGATGTCCCTCTGACGCGGGACGGCGTTCCTGCGGACCCTGATGAGCGCCCCGAGCAGGCGGGTGCGTTGGAGTGACGGGCAGTTGCTCGATGGCGTGGCTGGTCTCGTGTCCTGTTCGGCACAGGGCGCGAACAGGACACGAGACCAGGAGCGGCGTCCCGGCTTTCGCCGGGGAGTGAGGAGGTGAGGTGCGGAGACGGAGCAAACCCTCGGGTCGGACCGAATCCGTACGCCACTTCCTCAACGCCATTGCGTCCCTGGCCGGTTCATCGGCTCATCGTGCGTGCTGGCACGCACGATGAGCCCCCGGCCTGACGATTGCCGCAGCAGCGGAATCAGGCGGGGCGGATGTTCTCCGCCTGCGGGCCCTTCTGGCCCTGCGTGACGTCGAACTCGACCTTCTGGCCTTCCTGCAGCTCGCGGAAACCCTGGGCGGCGATGTTGGAGTAGTGGGCGAAGACGTCGGGGCCGCCGCCCTCCTGCTCGATGAAGCCGAAGCCCTTTTCGCTGTTGAACCACTTGACAGTGCCCTTGGCCATAACCGTCTCCTTCGAGGGAAACCGGGCCCGCACTCTGCGCGCCCGGAGGTGATCGCCCTGGTCCGGAGAGGCGCTGACACGCAAGAACGCCCGTGACGGCGATCACGGGCGAACAGGACTTCGGAACCACGACTGCTGGATCACGACGCTACACCCGGGGAGGGGCCGCCGCTACCGAGAACGCGGTCGACTCGGTACCCGGCGTGTCGCCGAACTCGCCCGCGTGGGCCTGCTGCTGCTCCTCGGCGGTCCGAGTTTGCCCCCGGTTTCGGGGCGGATCCGGGCCCTGCTGGTCGCTCTCCCGGTGCCGTCCGCGTCGCTGACGCACGCGTTCCGGAAAAAGAGGATTGGGCCGGAAGGGCGATCGTGCGGTCGCGGCCGAGGGACCGGTCCCGGGTGACGGACGAGCGCGCGGATTCCGCCAGACCTCAGGACACCGAGCAACATCATGAGCAGACCCTGTGCCTGCCGCAGGAGGCGGTTCAGTAGTACTGGACCAAGCAGAATTCGTGCTCCTCGGGATCGGCCATCACGACGACCACTCCTTCGTCGTAGTCGTGCCGTTCGCCGGTGAGCAGGCCGCCGAGGGCGATGACCTGGGCGATGCCCCGGTCGATGTCGTCGACCGCGACATCGAGGTGCAGGCGTACCTTCCCACGCTTCGGCTCGGTCACAGGCTGGAAGGTGAGGCGGGGGTGTGGGTCGTCGGGGTGGCCGAGATAGACCCAGCCGGGGCGGGACGGCATGGTCGGGCGATCCAGCAGTGCGCTCCAGAAACCAGCGGTTCTCTCCACGTCGAGGCAGTCGATGGTCACTCCGGCCCAGCGGTTCCTCATGTCGTCAGCTCTCCTGTGTCGTCGGGCGTGATGTCGGCGGCCCGGGCATCCTCGGCCCGGCAGCCGACGGGGCCGGGGGCAGCACGTCAGCGCGAGCCAGGTGCGAGTCTCCCCGGCGTACGCGTTGCAGGGCGAGGTCCGTGGCCGCGTCGGCGGGGATGATCCCCCGGCTGCGAGCTGTGTGGAAGACCTGTCGGAGCGTCGCGGCGATGCCGGACAGCCGCTCGGTCACCTGTTCCTCGGATTCCCCGCGCAGTTCGACACCGGTGGCGTGTATGACTCCTCCCGCACTGACGACCACGTCGGGTGCCCAGAGGATGCCGCGTGCGGCGAGGAGACGGGCGGTGGCGGGTTCGTCGAGCTGGTTGTTGGCCGGGCCGGCGACAGCGGCGCACCGTAGCAGCGGCACCGTGCGCGCGGTCAGCAGGCCGCCGAGTGCCGCCGGCACGAGGACGTCGACCTCCGTCGCGAGGGCGGTGTCCGGATCCACCCAGGTCGCGCCCACCTCCTCGGCCCGGTTCCGAGCGGCCGGGTTGATGTCCGTCACGACGAGCCGCGCGCCGGCACGGGTCAGGAGCCGGGCCACGTGGGCGCCGACCGCACCGAGGCCGATCACCCCGAAGGTCCGGCCGGCGAGCTCCGGTGAGCCGTAGACCTCGTCGGCCACCGCGCCCAGTGCCGCCAGGGTCCCGCGTGCCGTGTGGATGGAGGAATCACCGCTGCCGCCGTCCTCCACGGGCCGGCAGCAGACATACGGGGTGCGTTCCCCGATCACGGACATGTCCACCGGGCTGCTTCCCACGTCCGGACCCGCGATGTAGCGGCCGCCGAGCGATTCGATCGCGTCGCCCAGGTCGTGGAGCAGAGCCGTACGCTCCGCGCCGGTGGGCCGAGCCATGGTGGGCAGGGCGACGACGGCCTTTGCGCCGCCGTGGTCCAGACCGGCCAGGGCGTTCTTCTCGGTCATCGCCGCCGCCAGTCGCAGTGCGTCCGTGAGCGCGGCGGCGGGGTCGGGGTAGTGAGCGATCCGGCAGCCGCCGGCGGCCGGCCCGAGCGCGGTCGAGTGGACCGCGATGGTGATCGCGAGGCCGCTGCGGCGACCCCGCACGACCTGCACCAGCTCGTGCGAAGGATCCGGGACGAGGGGTGCCAGAGCTTCCAGAAGTACGGCTGTCATGGGGCGAAGCTAGCTGTTCCGACAGCGGCCATGCCCATGGACCGAATGGTATTCGGCTCAGGCGCCATAATCGCGGCATGGACGAACTTGATTCGGCGATCGTCCGGCATCTGCAGCGCGATGCGCGGCAGACCAACCGTGACCTCGCGCGCACCCTCGGCATCGCCCCGTCGACCTGTCTGGAACGCATTCGCGCACTGCGCGCCCGCGGAGTCATCACCGGCTACCACGCCGCCGTGGATCCGGCCGCCCTCAACCGCCACGTCCAGGCGCTCATCCACTTCCAGATCCGCCCCCTCAGCCGAGCGGTCATCGAGGCGTTCAAGACCTATGCGGCCGGTCTGCCCGAGGTCAGTACCGTCTACGTCGTCACCGGCGGGGACGACATGATCGTGCACGTCTCCGCGCCCAGCGTCGACCACCTCCACGGCTTCCTCATGGACAAGTTCACCGCGCGCCGCGAAGTCGTCGGATTCCGCACCTCTGTGATCTACCAGCACACCGACAAACAGGTGCTTGAACCCCTCACACCGTGAACTGCCGACGTAGGAGATACTGGGGAGCAAGGCGCGGGGGACCAGGGGTGAGGCGTGGGCAGTTCGGGGGAGGCGGGGACACTGTCGGCATCGCCGGGCCCGCCCACAAGCGCGCTGCGTGTGCTCCCGCTGACGGACCGGCCGGGCTGGCAAGCGGCTGGAGAGGTCAGCCTGCTGACCCGCCCGGCCTGGGAGCAGGCCCTGTGCCACCTTGCCCGGAGCGACGAAGAGACGTGTCACTTGGAACTTTCAGCGGTCACCTTCGTCGAGGTCGCCGGCGTCTCCGCTCTGGCCATGACCGCCCAGGGCATTCCGCAGGGGCGACGCATCGTGATCGAGGAGCCGCCTGCCGCCCTGCGGCGCGTTCTGGACTTGTTCTGGCCGGGCCTGCTGACTGTCGAGGTGATGGGGCGATGACCGGGCCCAGCACCGAACCGTTCGTTCATCCCGCCTTGTTCTACCGGGGCGAGGAGGAGTACCTGCACGGCACGGTGCCCTTCATCCGCGACGGCGTGAAGGCCGGGGAGCCGGTGGCGGTGGCCGTTCCCGGGCCGAACCTCGCCCTCCTCAAGGCGGCCCTGGGCGAGGACGTCGCCAAGGTGACGTTCCTCGACATGACCGAGGCGGGGCGCAACCCCGGACGGATCATCCCGATGGTGCTGCGCGCCTTCGCGGACACCCACCGCCAGACGCGGGTGCGGATCATCGGTGAGCCGATCTGGGCCGGCCGCAGCAGGGTGGAATACCCGGCATGCGTCCAGCACGAGGCACTGATCAACCCGGCGTTCCAAGGCCGGGAGGTCACCATCCTGTGCCCCTACGACGCCGACCGCCTCGATGAGCAGGCTCTCACCGACGCGCAGGCGACCCACCCTCTGATCATCTCCGGCGGCAGGGAACGGCCCAGCACCGCCTACGCCCCGGAGCATGTGGTCGACCGCTACAACCAGCCCCTGGAGCAGCCGTCGGCGGCCGAGGAATTCGCCTTCCAGGCCGGCCAACTGCCCGGGGCCCGGCGCTTCGCGGTCGAGCAGGCGGCGCGGCTCGGTCTGTCCGGGGTCCGTCTGGAGGACGTGGCCCTGATCGTGGCCGAGCTGACCACCAACAGCGTGGTGCACGGCGGGGGTTCCGGCATCCTGCGGGTGTGGGCCGATGACGGCCAAGTGGTGTGCGAGGTACGCGACCACGGGTACCTGGGCGATCCGCTTGCCGGCCGTTGCCCACCCGCACGGGACAGGCTCGGCGGTCGGGGCCTGCTGCTCGTGCACACCCTGGCCGATCTCGTACGCATCCACACCGGTCCCGAGGGAACGGCCGTTCGCTGTTACATCTCGCGCTTCACCGCGCGACCGTAGATCCCTGGTGGCCGACGTGGCCACGTGAGTCGTTGCTCGTCACTGCGATCCGGCCGCCACCAGCGTCGCGGTGATGGGTTCGAGCCGGGTGGCCAGTTCGTCCAGTTCGGCGGGGGACAGGGCGTCGTACGGCGGGGCGGCGAGTTCGTCGGTAAGGGCTTCGATGCGTTGCTTGGTCTCGCGCCCGGCGTCGGTGAAGTGGCCTTCGGTGTCGACGAGTCCGCGCTCGCGCAGGCCGTCCATGACCGCGGCCAGCCGCTTCTTCGGCAGGTGATGAATGCGCCCGAACGACTCAGGCGGGAAAATGCCCTGGTCCAGCGCGGAGAGCACGTGGGACTCCGTGCCACCGATGCGCGCGCCGACGAGAGCGGCGACGTGCCCGTCGCCGCGGTGCTCGCGCAGCATGGTCGCGGAATGCCACAGGCGGGCGACCGGATCGCTCGGCACCGGAAGAGTGCGCATCCCGGCGTACATCACCCGGCCTTCCGTGGGCGCGGTCGTCGCGGCCTTGGTGGTCAGGTCGGCGGCCCGCAGGAGGCCCGGGGAGCCGACCAGCTCCTCGCCGAGGATCCGCCGCAACGAGGCCGCGCTGCCCCGCTCCCGAGCGGCCACGGACGCCTCGGGCGGGATCGTCTCCCACGCGCTCGGGATGTGCCGCGCGACCTCCCCGTCGGCGAAGCTGTAGAACGCCGCGTGCACGACCTGCGCCGGCACCCGCCCCAGCGGCGCGGCACGGCTGGCGAAGTACCCGTCCCAGTAGGTGCGGTGGCCGAGCCCGGCCAGCTCCTCGTTGCACTCGTCGGCGAAGTACGTGACCAGGCAGATCGGTTCAAGGAGCTCGTACATGCGGCGGGCGATGTGAGTCATGGCCCACATCATGCCTGCGGTGACGCTTCGTGGAGCGGTACGGGCCGCCGGATCAGCCACTGGACCCTGGGGACGGGCCCGCCCCCTCCCAAGCTACGAACTGGCACCTATCGTCGCCGTATCGAAAACCGCATACGGGCGGGCAACACCGCGCTGCCTTGGATGACGGCATGTCCAACAGCGAATCAGCCCGAACAGCCCGCCAGACCCGGTGGTACCCCAGATGCGTCAACGCGCCGTCCGGGAACGCCGACGCGGGGACGGCGGGCCGGTGAGTCGAACCACGATCCACCGAGTGGCCGGGGGCGGGGGCGGGGGCGGGGGCGGGGGCCTGACCGTCGTGCCGATCAGCGCCGCCGAGCACTTGGCGTTCGTGCGGACACAGCGGTCGGTCAGCTTCCTGCAGACCCCGGCATGGGCCCGCGTCAAGACCGAATGGCGCGGCGAGTCCCTCGGCTGGTTCGACGGTCGTCAACTGGTCGGGGCCGGGCTCGTCCTGCACCGGCCGGTGCCGCGACTCGAGCGCTTCACGCTGGCCTATCTCCCCGAGGGCCCGGTCATCGACTGGACCGGCGAGATCGACGTATGGCTCGACCCGTTGGCGGCCCATCTCAAGGCACAGGGCGCGTTCGCGATCCGGCTGGGTCCGCCGGTGCGCACGGACACCTGGAGCGCGGCACAGGTGAAGGAAGGGATCGCCGAGCCGGGCATCAAGCGCCTCACCGACCTGTCCGGGCAGTGGACCCATCCGGTCGGCGCCCGGGTGACCGGGCGGCTCAGGGACGCCGGCTGGCTGCCGCAGAGTCCCGAGAACGGCTTCGGAGTCGGGCATCCGCAGTTCAAGTACGAGATTCCGCTGGCCGACAGGACCGAGGACGAGCTGCTCAGGGGCATGAACCAGCTCTGGCGCCGCAACATCAAGAAGGCGGCCAAGGAGGGGGTCGAGGTCACGGTCGGCGGGGACTTGAAGGTGTTCCACGACCTCTACGTCCACACCGCCGAACGCGACCACTTCACACCCAGGCCGCTGCGCTACTTCGAGACCATGTTCACGGCCCTGAACGCGGAGGACCCTGAGCGGATCAGGCTCTACCTGGCCCGTCACCAGGGCGATGTGGTCGCCGCCACCATCCTGGTCCGAGTCGGCGCCCACGCGTGGTACTCCTACGGGGCCTCATCGACCCGCAAGCGCGAGGTGCGCGGCTCCAACGCCTGCCAGTGGGCGATGATCCGCGACTCGCTGGCGTCCGGATGCGACGTCTATGACCTGCGCGGCATCACACCCACCCTCGACCCCGACGATCCGCACGTGGGACTGATCCAGTTCAAGGTCGGCACCGGCGGTCAGGCGGTGAGGTACGTCGGCGAATGGGACCTGCCGCTGCGGCCGTTGGTCTACCGCGCCTTCGACCTGTACATCAAGCGGCGCGGGCGATGAGCGGGGGCCCGCCACCCGTGGCCTGCGACCGAGCGCCACGCCCGAGCATGGCGCGTGGCGCCGCACTTGCTGATGGGTGTGTCGGCCCCTTCGGTGCGACCCGGCCCAACTACGTGAGTGCGGCGGCCACTTCGTCGAGGCGCGCCCCTCGGGACGCCTTGACGAGCACGACATCGTCGGCGGCCAGGTGGTTGCGCAGCCAGTGGACGGCGGCGCCGTTGTCGGCCAGCGCCACCGCCCGGTCGCCCGCGCCCTCGGCGATCCGGAGGGCGGCCTTGCCAACCGTGACCACCACATCGGCCCGGGCGGCGGCGTACTCCCCGACGGCTCGGTGCCAGACCTCGCTGTCGTCGCCCAGCTCGAGCATCTCGCCGAGCACGGCGATGTGGCGCCTGCCCTCGATCGCGGCCAGGGCGTCCAGGGCCGCACGGGTCGAATCGGGGTTGGCGTTGTAGGAGTCGTTGAGCAGAATCGCACCGCTCGCGAGGTCGCGCGGCTCCATACGCCACCGCGACAGTGAGGCGGTGGCGAGCATCGCCGCGGCCGTGTCGAGGGGTACGCCGGCCACCAGCCCCGCGGCCACGGCAGCCGACGCGTTGAGCGCCTGGTGGGCGCCGACGTGCGGGAGCGAGACGGGAGCCGAGGCATCGGCGGTCCGCAGGGTGAAGGACGGCCGACCGAGCCGGTCCAGAGCCAGGCCGAGCGCCCGTACATCGGCGTGCTCCGTCCGACCGAAGGTCAGCACCGGACGGTCGGTGAGCGAGCGCATCGCGGCCACCCGGGGATCGTCGGCGTTGAGGACGGCGGTGCCGCCGGGCGCCAACCCTTGGACGAGCTCGCCCTTGGCCTTGGCGATGGCCTCGCGAGACCCGAACTCGCCGAGATGGGCCTGGCCGACGTTGAGGACGACGGCGATGTCGGGCGCGACCAGGCCGGTGAGTTCGGAGATGTCCCCGAGGTGACGGGCTCCCATCTCCAGGGCGAGGAACCGGGTGGTCGCCTCGGTGCGCAGCATCGTAAGCGGTACACCCAGCTCGTTGTTGAAGGAGCCGAACGTGGCGATCGTCTGCCCCGCGCTCGACAGCACGGCCGCCAGGAGGTCTTTGGTACTGGTCTTGCCCTGTGAGCCGGTCACCCCGAAGACGGTCAGCCTGTCGCGCAGCCTGCCCACGACGTGGACGGCGAGTGCCTGCAGCGCGGCCTGGGTGTCCTCGGCGACGACGGTGGGCAACGGCGTGGGCCGGGACCCGAGGACGGCCGCGGCACCCGCCTGGCCTGCTTGTTCGGCGTAGGCATGGCCGTCGACGTGCTCGCCTGCGAAGGCCAGGAAGAGGCTGCCCTGTTGTGCACGTCGGCTGTCGAGCACAGCGGGCGCGGTCACCGTCACCGAACCGTCGCCCGAGACCGTCCCGCCGACGACCGCGGCGATCTCACCGACGCTGAGCGGGATCATGCCGAGGCCTCGTGGGCTCGAGAGAACGGGTGCGGGAAAAGCGGAATGTGATGAACGGTCAATGCGGCCATGTGCTCGACGCTACCGGCCTGTTGCATATCGCCGGCGTATCGAAAACCGCATACGCCCCGGCAACACCGCGTCATCTTGACTGTCGGCATGACCCACAGCGAATCAGCCCGAAAGGCGGCCGGCCGCCCCCGATCTCCGGCGACTTCGCCCTCGTCGTCGGGACCGGCAACGGGTATCACCGTCTACGGATGTGAGCCGGACGAGGCCGCCCTGTTCCGGGAGAAGGCATTCCGCTTCGGTGTCACCACGACCATAACGGAGGCGGCGGTGTCCGAGGCCAATGCCGACCTGGCCTCGGGGAATCGGTGCGTCAGCGTAGGCCATAAGACCCGGGTCACCAATTCCGCACTTCTCGCCCTCAGCCGAGTCGGCGTCACGTACGTCTCCACGCGGAGCATCGGCTGCAACCACATCGACGTGGAATACGCGGCAAGCCTCGGCATCTCGGTCGAAAATGTCACCTACTCGCCCGACAGCGTGGCCGACTACACGTTGATGGTGATGCTGATGGCGGTACGGAACGCGAAAACGACCGTCCGCCGCTCCGATCGCCACGACTACCGGCTGAGCGAGACGCGCGGGAAGGAACTGCGCGACCTGACCATCGGAGTCGTCGGAACAGGGCGGATCGGCACAGCGGTGGTGGAAAGGCTACGGGGTTTCGGCGGTCGAATACTGGCCCATGATCGCAACCCCAAGACGTCTTCCGACTACGTCTCGCTCGACGACTTGCTGCGCCTGAGTGACATCGTCACGCTCCACCCGCCCCTCACCGCGGAGACGCATCATCTCCTCGACCGTCAACGGATCGAGGGGATGAAGCCCGGCGCCTTCATCGTCAATACCGGACGCGGATCCCTGATCGACACCGAGGCCCTCGTTTCGGCGTTGGAAGGCGGTCGGCTGGGCGGCGCGGCGCTGGATGTCATCGAAGGAGAAGAAGGAATCTTCTATGCCGACTGCCGCAACAAGCACATCAAGAGCAAGGCGTTGGTGCGGCTGCAAGAGATGCCGAACGTGCTCATCACCCCGCACACCGCGTATTACACCGATCACGCCCTGATCGACACGGTCGAGAACTCGATCACCAACTGCCTGACATTCGAAAGAAGGAATCAGCGTGGCTAGGTTGAAGGTCGGCATCATTTTCGGTGGCTGCTCCGAGGAACACCCCGTCTCCGTCAAGTCCGCGCGGGAGGTCGCGCAAAATCTGGACGTCGAGAAGTACGAGCCGTTCTTCGTCGGGATCACGAAGGGCGGTGACTGGAGGCTCTGCAACGGGCCCGACACGGACTGGGAGAGGGGCGACCACCGCCCGGCCGTGCTGTCACCCGACCGCGGCGACCGCGGACTGCTCGTCCTGGACCAGGGGCGATACGAGACGATCACTCTGGACGTCGTGCTGCCGGTGCTGCACGGCAAGCTCGGCGAGGACGGTGCGATCCAGGGTCTCCTCGAACTCTCCGGCATTCCGTACGTCGGCTGTGACATCCAGAGTTCCGCGCTGTGCATGGACAAGTCCCTCGCCTACCTCGTCGCCTCAAGCGCGGGAATCCGCACGCCGAGCCACTGGACCGTCACCGCGGGGGAACACATCGATCCCGACCGGATCAGCTGGCCCGTCTTCGTGAAGCCGGCCCGTTCGGGGCCCTCCTTCGGCGTCACCAAAGTGTCCCGGAGAGAGGAACTCCTGAGTGCGGTGGAAACCGCCCGGCAGTACGACTCGAAGGTGCTGATCGAAGAGGTCGTCGTCGGCAGCGAGATCGGATGCGCCGTTCTCGGGAACGAGAAGGGCCTGATCACCGGTCAGGTGGACCACATCGCCCTCTCCCACGGCTTCTTCAGGATCCATCAGGAGGACCAGCCCGAGACCGGATCCGACAACTCCGTTGCGATTGTTCCCGCCGACATCCCGGAAGAGTCGCGATCCCTCGTCACGGAGCAGGCGAAGGCTCTCTACCGAGCCCTGGGGTGCCGGGGACTGGCGCGGGTGGACATGTTCCTCAGGGAGGACGGCGAAGTAGTCCTCAACGAGGTCAACACGTTCCCCGGCATGACCTCGTACAGCCGCTATCCGAGGATGATGGCCGCCGCGGATCTTCCGCTCACCGAAGTGATCGACCGGCTGGTGTCCCTGGCACTGCCGGGGGAGCCGCGATGAACGAGGACTTCGCCTTCGTGGACGAGCTCGTACCCGGAATACGCTGGGACGCCAAGTACGCCACCTGGGACAACTTCACCGGCAAACCGGTCGACGGCTATCTGGCGAATCGCATCGTCGGCACGAAGGTCCTGTGCGCGGCACTGGAAAAGGCGCGGGACAAGGCCGCATCCCTCGGTTTCGGCCTGCTGCTCTGGGACGGTTACCGTCCCCAACGCGCTGTGGACTGTTTCGTGCGCTGGTCGCAACAGCCGGAGGACGGCCGGACCAAGCCACGGCACTATCCGGACATCAACAGGTCCGACATGTTCGAAAGGGGATACGTGGCCGCCCTGTCCGGCCACAGTCGGGGCAGCACCGTCGACATGACCCTGTATCACCTGGACACCGGCGAACTCGCCCCCATGGGGGGTGGACACGACCTGATGGATTCCCGCTCCCATCACGGAGCGACGGAAATCGAGCCAGTCGAAGGGCGAAACCGTGAACACCTGCGTTCCCTCATGGAGGACTGCGGGTTCAGCTCGTACGCCTGCGAATGGTGGCATTACACACTGAAAGGCGAACCTTACCCGGACACCTACTTCGACTTTCCCATCACGTAGAGCTCGTAAGACGATCTTGTTGAAGTACTCTGGTCGGGCGTGACCGATGTGACGATTCGGCCGTGGGGGAGGGTGTGGGTACTCGGCCGTGGATCGTGGATCACGACTTGTGGGCGTTGATCGAGCCGCTGCTGCCGCCCTGGCCGGAGCGGGTGCCGGGGCCGCGGCCGGTGGTGGACCGGCTGTGTATGCCGGGCATCCTGTACGTCCCCTGCAACGAGATAGCTTGGCGAGCTGAGCGCGGTCGGCGAACTCGACTGGTCGCGCGCGTGCGTGGACGGCTCCCACATCCGCGCGAAAAAGGGGGAGCCGACGCCGGTACCCCGTTCAAGGTCATCACCACCGCGGCGAACGTCCATGACGTCACCTAGGCCCTTGCCCTCGGCGACGGCATTCCGCCCGTGGCCCGCCGGCCGGCCGGCGGGCCGCCCGCGCCGCAGCCCCGACTGATATGCCGTGCCGAACGAGGATGATGGAGCCCGGTGCGGCGCACCATATCCCCCCAAGCTGAAAAGCCGCAGCCGGACCGCTCCGCGGTCAGGGCTGGTCGTACCAGGCAAACGCTGCGATCCGCCAGCCCTCGGAGGTGCGGACGAACTGGATGGTCTTGGTCCCGTTTCCCTCGAACGGCTCACCATCCAAGATCCCGGACTTGCGGTACTCGCTGAACCGCGACGCGATATCGCCCGTGATCTCTGTCCGTTCAGAGGTCTCCCACTCGGAGAACTCGACCAGCCGACCGTCGGTCAGCAGCCGCTGGCGAGGCTCGATGAACTCGTCCACGGTGTAGACCGTGAACTCCGGGCCGGTCTTGACGATCACGCCACCCGGAAGAACCAGCCGGTGGATCCGGGCCACGTCGGCAGCCTTGCCACCCCGGTTGTCAAAGGCATCGAAGAACTCGGCGGTCACGACGTCTATCTCGATCTTGGACATGGCGCGACAGTAACAGCGAAGGGGCGCCGGACATCGTCGGTCTCCGCTGGCTGCGGAAGGTCGTCGAGGCAGACCGTCGCGCGCCGGTTCAAGCGCCTCGCAGTCCGCTGGCAGACGGTCGACCTCCACAACGCCATAGTCCCCCTGGCCTGCGGACTGACGACTCAACAGCCTTTCACCATGGTCGTGTTACGAGCTCGTACTACTCGAGCCGTAGATCCCTACGGTCGTGGCGTCGATCGGCCGAGTCGCATGGCCGGGCCCGTCCTATCCCTGTGTGGCGGTCCTTCCGAGCCATGGCCGCAGGCCCCGCTGCGCGACCTGAAGGACCTCGTCCGGGGACCGCTCGTCAGCTCGTTCGATCACAACGAGACCCCAGCCGTTCCGGCGGACTGCGCCAAGTGTCACTGCACGCTCGCGCAGCAGGTACGTCACGGCCGAGGCGACGTCAGTCACCGGAGGGCGTACCTCGTAACCGGCGAGTTTCCCGACGTACCAGTCCAGCCACTGCTTGCCTTCCCGCGTCGCAGCCCGGGACAGTGCGGACTCGGCATTCCCGTCGAGAAAGACCATGACCGGCCGGACCCGTGCGAGAACCTCGGTGAGGTCAGTCATGAAGGCGTCGATCGACTCTTCGCCGTGCCCCATGGACAGCAGCGTCGGCACGAAGGGCATCAGCGCATCCGTGATCACCACGTCATCGCCGCTCGCCACAACCGCATCGACGAACCTCGCAGTCGCCGCGATCAGTGTCCCCGGCTCGACCCTGCCTGTCGCCTTGAACTCCTGGGCCACCGCAGCGAACTGCGGTCGGGTCAGGACCTCCTCCTCGCGGAAGTGATCCACCCGCAGTTTCGAACCAGACAGCCATTGGGACAGTCCGGCACACAGCGTCGACTTGCCCACTCCGGGGGATGCTCCCCACACCGTGATCAGAACCGTCATGTCTGCCGAGCCTAGGATCCACAGACATCGGAGCGCGGCTGAACAACGCGAGCGTCTATCGGCTGACCAATATCGGACAGCCTTCGCGTGCCAATGCTGTGGGCCCGGCAGTTGCGACTCATCCGCCCCGACAGCCTCGTTCGCGAGGTCTCCTGCGGCAACAGCACCAGCCCGCACCTTGGCTGCGCGCAGCCGGACGCCGTGGTCGCGCGGCCGCTGAGGTCCGGTCCGTGGCCGCCCGGGTCAGTTCCTGCCGGACAGCGGGTCAATACGTTTTCTCCCACCCCGTGAAGCGGGAGAACGAGGAGGCAGACCCGTGAAGGAAAGCCAGTTGGACACGTGCGTCATCGGGGCGGGACCTGCCGGTCTGGCGGTTGCCAGGGCCCTGGTGGAGCGGCATCTGCCGTACACGCATCTTGAGCGGCACACCGGGCCCGGCGGTATCTGGGACATCGACAGCCCCGGCAGCCCGATGTACGAGTCAGCTCACTTCATTTCGAGCAGGACCCTGTCGGGATTCGGCGGTTTCCCGATGCCCGACCACTTCGCGGACTATCCGCCCCACCGGCAGGTCCTGTCCTACCTGCGGTCCTTCGCCGACGCCTACGGGCTGAGGGACCGCATCGAGTTCGGCGTCGAGGTCGAGAACGTCGAGAAGAACGCGGACGGCACGTGGACGGTCACCAGGTCCGACGGGCAGGAAAGCGTGCACGGCCAGGTCGTCGTGTGTACGGGCTCGCAGTGGCACCCCAACATCCCTGAACTGCCGGGTGAGTTCAGTGGGGAGGTCCGGCACACCGTCGGTTACCGCAGCGCGGAGGAGCTGCGGGGCAAGCGGGTCCTGGTGGTGGGTGCGGGGAACTCCGGGTGCGACATCGCGTGCGACGCGGCCCGGAGCGCGGACCACGCGGTGATCAGCATGCGGCGTGGGTACTGGTTCATCCCCAAGCACCTTTTCGGCCGGCCCGTGGACACCATCGCCAACAGCGGGCCGCACCTGCCGATGTGGCTGGCGCAGCGCGTCTTCGGTGCCCTCCTGCGGATCATCAACGGCGACCCGACGCGGCTGGGGCTGCCGAAGCCCGACCACAAGCTGTTCGAGACCCATCCGGCCATCAACTCGATGCTGATCCACCACCTCCAGCACGGCGACATCACGGCCAAGCCCGGGATCGCCCGCACCGAGGGCCGGACCGTGCACTTCACCGACGGAACGAGCGACGACTTCGATCTCATCCTCCTGGCCACCGGCTACGTCCACAAGGTGCCGGTCGCGCAGCGGTACTTCGGCGTCGAGCAGCACCCCGACCTGTACCTGTCGTCGTTCTCGCGCGAGCACGAGGGCCTGTTCGGCATCGGCTTCGTCGAGACCAACGCCGGTGCGTACCAGCTCTTCGACATGCAGGCGCAGTTGATCGCCGGATACCTCCATGACGTACAGCACCAGCGGCCGAACGCGGAGAGGTTCGCCCAGAGGATCCGTGCCGACCGGCCGGATCTGTCGGGCGGGCTGAAGTTCGTCGACTCGCCCCGCCACACCGGGTACGTCGACAGCGGGGCCTTCGTGAAGTACCTGCGCAAGGTCGCGGGGGAGATGGGCTGGCGCACCGAGGGCCGGCCGCCGTCCGTGCGATCCCTTCGACCCGCGGAGGCGACGGCGTGAGTGGGTTCGACTTCACCGACAAGGTCATCCTGGTGACCGGCGGCGCGGGCGGCATCGGCAGCGCGCTGTGCCGCCGCTTCGCCTCCGGCGGCGCCCGCTGCGTCGTCGTCGACATCGACGGGGTTCGCGCCAAGAAGATCGCCGCGGACCTTCCGGGCACCGGGCACACGGGCATCGGCTGCGACCTGACGGACCGCGCCCAGGTGGAGCGGTTGTTCGACGTGGTCGCCGATGACCACGGTCGCCTCGACGTACTCGTCAACAACGTGGGCATGACCAGCGCGGAACGCTTCGACGTCCGCAGCGTCGAGAGCATCGAGCGGGAGATCGCCCTCAACCTGACCTCACCGCTGGTCGCGACCCGGATCGCCATTCCCCTTCTCATGGCTTCCCGCGACCCGAGGGTGGTCACCACGGTCTCCCTCGGCGGGATCTTCCCGCTGGGCGAGACCCCGATCTACACGGCTTCCAAGTTCGGGCTGCGTGGCGCGATGTTGGCCATCGGGCTCGACCTGAGGAGCAAGGGCATTCTGGCCGGGTCCGTGCTCCCGTCGGCGACCGACACCCGGATGCTGCGCCAGGAGGCCGTGGACGGCGGGAACTCCATGCAGTTCCAGGACCGGCCCCAGCGGCCCGCCGACGTCGTCTCGGCGGTGGTGAGCCTGCTGGACAAGCCCCGACTGGAGGCCTACCCCCGGGCCGGCGAGTCCCGTCTGGTGCGGTTCGCGATGCTCGTACCGAACCTGCTGCCCCGGCTCTTCCCGCTGTTCCGAAAGCGCGGTGACCGCGGCATGGCCCGCTATCTGGAGGAACTCCGCCGCCGCGGACTGGCCCGCCGGACCGACGGGCGCTGGGAACTGGTGGAGGAGGCATGACCACGAACGAGACGCTGCACGTCGTCAACCCCGCCACCGGTGAGCCGATCATCACCCTGCCGGCCGCGAGCGCCGACGACGTCGCCAAGGCCGTCGAGCGGGCCCGCCAGGTCCACGACGCCGGGGTGTGGTCGCGGCTGCCGGTCCGCGAGCGAAGCGCGGTGCTGCTGCGGCTGGCCGAGCTCATGGAACGCGACGCGGAGATCCTCGCCCGGCTGGACAGCGAGGACGCGGGCAAGCCGATCACGGAGTGCCGTACGGGCGACGTACCGGGCGCGATCGAGTCGATCCGCTGGTTCGCCGAGGCGGCCGACAAGGTCTTCGGCCGCATCGCGCCGAGCGGGCCCGACGGTCTCGGTCTCATGAGCCGCGAACCGGTCGGGGTCGTCGCGGCGATCCTGCCGTGGAACTACCCGCTCGCCATGACCGCGTGGAAGGTCGGACCGGCCCTGGCCGCCGGCAACTGTCTGCTGGTCAAACCCGCCGAGGCGACCCCACGCTCGGCCCTGCACCTGGCGACGCTCGCAGCCGAGGCCGGCCTGCCCGACGGAGTGCTCACGGTACTTCCGGGCTACGGCCGGGAAGCCGGGGCGGCCCTCGCCCGTCACCCCCTCGTGGGGGCGCTCTCCTTCACCGGGTCCACCGCGACCGGCCGCCGCATCCTCAAGGACGCCGCCGAGAGCAACTTCAAGCGCGTCGCGCTGGAGATGGGCGGCAAGAGCCCCCAGGTGCTGATGGCCGACGCGCTCTCCTACGGCGACGAGCTCATCGACAACATGATCGAGGCCGCGTTCCTGACCATGGGACAGAACTGCACGGCCGGCTCCAGGGTTCTGGCCCACCGCTGTATCGCCGAGGAGGTCCTGGAGCGGTTGACGGCAGCCGCGGGAAAGCTCGTCATCGGCGATCCGGCCGACCCGCGCACCCAGATGGGGCCGCTCATCAACCACGCCGCCTTCGACCGGGTAGCGGGAGCCGTGGAGGCCGCCCGGGCCGGCGGAGCCCGGATCCACACCGGAGGACTGCCTCACGGGCTGCCTGCGCGAGGCGCCTATTACCCGCCGACCGTGATCACCCGAGCCCCGGAGGGCAGCGACGTCCTCACCAAGGAGTTGTTCGGTCCGGTCGTCACCGTCCAGACCTTCAGCTCCGAGGACGAAGCGGTACGTCTGGCCAACGCCACCGAGTACGGTCTCGCCGCGTCCGTATGGACCCGCGACCTCGACAGCGCGTTTCGGCTGGCACGAGGCATCGAGGCCGGCGTGGTCTCCGTGAACGCCTACAGCGAGGGCGACATCACCACCCCCTTCGGCGGCTGGAAGCAGTCCGGATTCGGGGGAGTGGAGAAGTCCACCAACGCCTTCGAACAGTGGACCCGGGAGAAGACGATCTGGATCCGCACCCGCTGACCTCAGCCTCGAAGGCGATCCGTACGCATCCGCTCCCGCAGCTGGACCGGCGAGATACCGTGCCAGCGGCGTACCGCGCGACGCAGCGCCCGTTCGTCGGAGAAACCCGCCTGGCGGGCGATGTCGCGCAGGGTCAGTTCTGGGCGGAGCAACAGCTGCTCGACACGTTCCCGGCGCACTCCCTCGGCGAGTGCCTCGTACGTCGTGCCGCAGTCGGCAAGCCGGCGGCGCAGCGTCCGCTCGCTCGTCGCATGCCGCCGCGCCTGCTCGCCGAACGACGGCACCACCGGCAGGCCCTGCGCGACGGAGATCTCGAGCACCTCCAGCAGATCCTGCTGGTCACGGCGGGAAGCCATCTGCGCGTCGAGCGCCTCCAGCGTCGACGCGTAGCTCACCGGATCCCGGCCGGGCATCCGGACACGGGCCCACGCGGGGTCGATGACCATGCGGTTCGTGGGGGCGCCGAAGCGGACCGGACAGCGGAACAGAGCGTCGTAGAGGTCGCGTTGGCGCGGTCGCGGAAAAGAGAACTCCACTGCCCTCGGCGCGAAGGCCGGGTCGACGGCGAGCCGGGACAAGGTGACCACGGAGGCGAACGCCTCCTCGCTCAGGAAGGCGGCCACCGCCGGGTCCATGGCGGGATCGGGAAGGTCGGCGCGCAGCACGAAGGCGTCGTCCTCCTCGCCCGCACCGGCCGACCACACCACCATCGCCCCGGACAGGTTCTGGTACTTCACCCCGGTTTCGATGGCGTGCCGCAGCGTGTCGTCGGCCATCAGAGCGAAGCCGAGCAGGCCCCACGCGGTCAGGTGCTGCGCCGCGCCGACCTTCAGCCCCAGGTGCTGGTCCCTGGTGAGCTCCAGCGCACGACGGATCACCGCACTGCCCTGCCGGTACGACACCCGCAGCGCGGCGGAGCGCATGACTGTCTCGTCCAGTGCCATCTGCTTCAGCAGCGGCCGCAGATCGACACCGCGCTGCTCGGCCACCACGACGAGATACCGCAGGATGTTCGGCTGGATCGTCGCCGACGTGCTGCGGCTGGTCCCGGGAGGGTCTGCCGGACCGGGGGCAAGGGACATCGCGCTCACCTTCTGCTCGAACGATCACCGTAGAGGCATCGGGCGTCACCGGTCTCCGCTGTGGCCCCCGAAGTCCCCTGTACGGCCTCTGGCGTCCTGAGCCTGCCTGCCGCGCCTGCATACGGTTCGGTAACCCGCACGGAAATGAGGGCGCGACGACATGATGTCCTTCAATGCTCCAGCCCGAGCGGGGGCCGGGCATCCGGTCTCCAGGTCGGGCGCCCGCAAGGCCGCGACCCTCGCGTTCGCAGCGCAAGGGGTCTGTGTCGCTGCCGTCTACACGACCGTTCCCGCTGTCACGGAACACCTGAGACTGCCTCCGCTCCTGACGACCACCCTGATGGTCGCGGTGGCGCTGATGGCAGGGGGCGGCAGCTTCCTGGGTCTGGCCGCGATCCGCCGCGCCGGTCCTCTCGCCACGATGCGCGGGGCCGTGCTGACGGCCGTCGCCGCGCTGGTGCTGATCGGGTGGGCCCCGGGCGAGGCGACCGCCATCGGCGCGTACATCCTCTTCGGGCTGGCTGTCGGTGCCCTCGATGTCGGGGTCAACACCCAGGCGGCGGCGATCGAACGCGCCTACGGCCGCAGCGTCTTCGGCTCCTTCTACACGGCATGGAGCGTGGGCGGTGTGGTCGCGGCCCTGCTCACTGCCGGTGCCGCCCGACTGGACTGGCCCGTAGCCACCGGCCTCAGTGTTCAGGCAGGGATCGTGCTGCTCCTCGCCATCTGTTTGCGGGCGTACGCCCTGCCCGACTCCTCCGGGAGGTCGTCGGACGCCGTAGCGCAGCCGCCGCTGGGGCGTCACCTGTGGATCCGGCTCGTCCCGTTCGGCCTGGCCCTCCTCGTCGTCTACGTCGTCGACTCCACCGTCTCGGCGTGGTCGGCCGTCTACCTACGCCAGACCCTCGCCGCGTCCCTCACGGTCGCGCCGCTGGCGTACGCGGCCTACCAGGCCGGAACTGTCGTCGGCCGCGCCGCCACCGATCGGCTCGTGCAACGGTTCGGAGCGGTCGCCGTCGTCCGCGCCGCGGCCCTGCTGGCCGCGGGCGCCCTGACAGCCATGGCCGCCGCACGGGGCTGGCCGGTCGCCGTTCTCGCAGCCGGGACGGTGGGTCTGGGGGCGTCCGTCCTGGCTCCGCTGTGTCTGGCCTCCGCGGCGCGGCTGCGTCCCGCAGCCTCGGAGGCGGTCCTGGCGCGGCTGAACCTCTTCAACTACGTCGGCGTCATCACCGGTGGCGCAGTGGGCGGACTCCTCGGGTCCACCGGCCAGTTCCGTCTCGCCTACGCGGCACCGGCCGCGCTGGCGGTCCTTCTCCTGGCAGCTGCCCGACACTTCACCCAGCAGCGTCCGGGCTTGGCCGTCGACGACGAAGGGACACGACGGTGCCGAACCGCATGACCCCCGTCCTGCCGCGTCCTGCAGCCGTCATTGCTGGTTGAGGCCGCCGAGGCAGGCGTACTTGAACAGGGTCATGTCGCCGGGGCCGCTCGACGTTGGCCACCGCCAGCTCCGGGGCGCCGGTCTGGGGCAGGAGGTTGCGTCTGAACTCCCAGGTGTCCAGGTCGTACGAGCGGCGGAGACACCTCTGAGATCACGCCGCCGGGTCGTCTCAAGACGGTGAAGTCCGCCCCCCGCCCGTTTCGGCAAGGCCGCGCAGGGCGCCGACCATCAGGCCCTCTACCTGGTCCGGGGCCGTAGGCACGAGACGGCCGCCGCCACCCGGTCGAGGCATGGGAGGGGGCGACCGGGTGGCGGCGGGGCTGAGGGGGAGCGGGTGAGGTCAGTCGTCGATCGCTCGGGTCGGGTTGTCGGACAGACTGCCGGCGAGCCACTGCTCCACGGCCGTGATGTGGACGGTCGCCGCGGCGGCGGCGAGCAGGGCATCGCGTGACTCCAGCGCGCTGAGGATCTGTTCGTGGTCCTCGTGGGCGCTGTTCAGGGCGTCACCGGTCTGGCTGCCGCGGACGATACGGACACGCTGGGTGCGGGTGGACAGCACTTGCAGCAGCATCGACAGCACCGGATTTCCGACCGCTTCGACGATTCTGAGGTGGAAGGCGATGTCGTGGGCGACGAACTCCTCCACGGTGGCCACGGTCCGGGACCGCTTGAGGATGTTGCGCAGTTCCTGGAGGTCCTCCGGCTTCAGCAGCGCGGCGGCCAGCCCCGTCGCCTGCGGTTCGAGCAGTCGGCGTATCTGGAGCAACTGCAGAGCCGTGTGGCCCTGGGAGACGTCGGCGGCGAAGGAGAGGCTCTCCAGCAGGAGATGGGGCTCCAGACTGGAGACGTACGTGCCGTCTCCCTGCCGGGTGATCAGGATCCGCATGGCCGTCAGCGCCCGGACCGCCTCGCGCAGGGAGTTGCGGGACAGGCCGAGCTGTCCGGCGAGGACCTCCTCCTTGGGCAGCCGTGAACCGGGCGCGAGTTCACCGGCGACGATCATCGCCTTGATCTTGTCGATCGCCTCGTCCGTCAGTGCCACGAGAGTGCCTCTCTGTCCGAGGGGGGATGCGCCGGCCGGTGGTTCCGCCGGCCCGGCCCGGGCCGGCGGAACCGCGTGCGGTACGGGTTATTCCTGCTTCTCGCCGGAGGCGAACCGGGAGATGATCAAGGCGATGATGATGATGGCTCCGTTGAGGAACTGGTTCCACAGCGGAGGTACGCCCGCCAGGGTCATGACGTTCACGACCAGCTGGAGGGTGAGGACGCCGGTGAGGGCGCCGAACACGGAGCCCTTGCCGCCGTTGAGGCTGACTCCGCCGATGACGGTCGCGGCGAAGACCTGGAAGATCCAGCCGCTGCCCTGGGTGGCGGAGATGGAGCCGTAATGGCCGCTGTAGAGGATTCCGGCGAACGCGGCGAGGACGCTGCCGAGGATGAGCACGATCCACACGATGCGGTCGACGCGAATGCCCGCGGTACGGGCCGCCTCCGCGTTGCCGCCGATCGCGTACAGCGCCCGGCCGTGCCGGAGCCAGGCCAGCGCACTGCCGCCGAGGGCGAAGAGGAGCGCGCACACCCAGATGGCGGCGGGCGCACCCAGCCAGGACGCTCTGCCCAGGTAGGTGAAGGAGGAGGGCAGCTCGACGATCGACTGGCCCTCGGAGAGGGCGACCTGGAGGCCGCGGAGCATGGTCAGGGCGCCGAGGGTGACGATGAAGCCGTTGAGGCGCAGCTTGAGGATGAGGAAGCCGTTGACGGCGCCGATCACCGCGCCGACCAGGAGGCACAGGGGGACGGCCGTCCACTCGGGAAAGAGGCCGAGCCCGTTGAACCGGCCGCCGCTGGTCGGCAGGACGAGCCACACGGCGATGACGGGGGCCACGCCGATGGTGGACTCGAGGGACAGGTCCATCCGCCCTGAGATCAGGATGAAGGTCGTGGCGAGCACCAGCAGGCTCAGCTCTGTGGACTGCTGGGCCACCCCGATGAGGTTGTCGGCGGTGAGGAAGGCCGGCGAGACGATGAACCCGATCAGGCCCAGGACGAGGATCGCCGGGACCAGGGACAGTTCACGGAAGCGCCCGAGGTCGACCCGGCGGCGCGTGGTGTCCGGGGCGGCCGGCTCGGCCTTGCTCACTGCGGGTTCGGTGAGATCTGTGGTGGCGGACATGACTACCTTCCGTGCTCGTCTGCGCCGGTTGAGGCGGGTACGGCGGATACGGGAGACGCGGTGACGGGGGCCCTGTCGCCGCTGACGCCCTCGATGGCGGCGACGACGACCTCGTCCTTCCAGCCGCGGTCGAACTCGGCGACCACGCGCCCGTGGAACATGACGACGACGCGGTCGCAGACCTTCAGGTCGTCCAGCTCGTCGGAGACGATCAGCGCGGCCTTGCCGCCGTCCGCGACCTGCCGGATGCGGCCCAGGAGGAACTCCTTGGACTTGACGTCCACTCCGTTGGTGGGACGGATGGCCACCAGGACGTGCGGATCGGTGGCCAGGGCACGGGCGACGACGACCTTCTGCTGGTTGCCGCCCGAGAGGGCGGAGACCGGGGTGGCGGCTCCCGGGGTCTTGATGTCGAGGTCCCGGATCATGCGCCCGGCGAACGCCTTGGTGCGGGCCGGCAGCACCGTGCCGAACGGACCGAGCTGATCGGTGACCGTGAGCGTCGCGTTCTCCGCCACGCTGCGGTTGTTCACCAGGCCCTGGAGGTGGCGGTCCTCGGGGACCAGACCGACTCCGGCGGTGAGCGCGGATGGCACACTGCCGGTGCGCACGTTCCGGCCGCCGACCGTGATCCGGCCGTCCTTGGTGCGGTGCAGGCCGGCGATCGCCTCACCCACCTGCACATTGCCGCTGGCGGTGGCGCCGGCGAGCCCGACGACCTCACCGGCGCGCACTGAGAGGGAGATGTCCTCGCAGACGCCGGGCAGGGTCAGGCCGTCGATCGCCAGCAGTTCCGTGGAGCCGGATCGCGAGGCCGGGAGCCCGCCGACGGCGGCGGCGACCGTGGAGGCGGACTCGCCGGTCATCGCCTCCACCAGTGCGTGGTGGCCGAGTCCGGCGACGGGTGCGGTGAGGATGTGGCCCGCGTCGCGGTAGACCGTGACCGTGGTGCAGAGGTCGTACACCTCTTGCAGATGGTGCGAGATGAAGAGGAAGGCGACGCCCTGGCGCTGGAGGTCGCGGAGCTTTTCGAAGAGCCGGTCGATGCCGCGGGCGTCGAGCTTCGCGGTCGGCTCGTCGAGGATGATGAAGCGCGCGCCGAACGACAGGGCCCGTGCGATCTCCACGAACTGCCGCTGCTCGACGGTGAGGTCCTTGGCCCGGGCGGTGGGGTTGACGGCCACGCCGTACTCGCCGAGCAGTTCCTCGGCACGCCGGCGCAGCTGCTTCCAGCGGATGGGCTGCACCGACCCGGCGCTCTGCCGGTTCAGGAAGAGGTTCTCGGCGACGGTCAGGTCCCCGATGATGGTGGAACGCTGATAGACGCAGGCCACGCGGGAGCGCCAGGCGTCGATGTCACCGAAGGCGGGCGCCGGCTCACCGGAGAAACGCAGGGTTCCGGTGTCGGGCTGCTGGAGGCCGGTGAGGATGGACACCAGCGTCGACTTGCCGGCGCCGTTGCGTCCGACCAGGGCGTGCGACTCGCCCGGGGCGACGGTGATGCGGGCTTCGCGCAGTGCGACGGTCGCGCCGAATCGTTTGCTGATGCCGGTCGCCTCGGCCACCGGGGCCGGGGTGCCGGGGCCGGTCGCCGGGGCGGTCGCGGTGTCCGCCATGGTGGATACCGTCCTTTGTGTACGGAGGCTGGGGCCGGGGGCGCGGGCCTGCACCCGGGCCTGCGGGGTGGGGTGGGGTGGGCGTCGGTGGACGGGGGAGGCTTTGCTCACTGCCCACCGACGCGATGGATGGAACCGACGGTCGATCAGCCGACGTTGTTGCCCCACAGGGTCTTGTCGTCGACGTTGTCCTTGGTGACCAGGGGCGCGGGCAGCTGGTCCTCCAAGCCGTTGGGGAGCTTGATGATGGTGGAGTCGTGGTCGGTCTTGCCCGGCTGGAACGTCTTGCCCTCGGCGGCGGCCTTGGCGTAGTACAGCGCGTACTTGGCGTAGAGGTCGGCGGGCTGGGAGATGGTGGCGTCGATCTGGCCCTTGCGGATGGCGTCGAACTCCTGCGGGATGCCGTCGTTGGAGACGATGCTGATGTGGCCCTTGGCCCCGGCGGGCTTGAGCAGGCCCTTCTGCTCCAGCAGGGCGAGGGTCGGCTGCAGGAAGACGCCGCCGGCCTGCATGTAGATGCCGTTCAGGTCCGAGTGCTGGGCGAGCAGGCTCTGCAGCTTGGCGGAGGCCACGTCGCCCTTCCAGTCGGTGGGCAGCTCGAACACCTTGATCTTCGGGAACTTCGTCTTCATGCACTCCGCGAACGCCTCGGAACGGTCGCGTCCGTTGATCGAGTCCAGGGCGCCCTGCAACTCGGCGACCTTGCCCTTGCCCCCCAGCTGCTTGCCGAGGAACTCGCAGGCCTTGGTGCCGTAGGCCCGGTTGTCGGCACGGACCACCATGTAGACATCGCCCTTGTCGGGTCTCGTGTCGACGCTGACCACGGGGATCTTCTTCGACGCGAGGGTGTCGAGGGTGGAGGCGATGGCGCCGGTGTCCTGCGGGGCCATGACGACGGCCTTGGCACCGGTGTTCTGGAACACCTGCACGTTGGCGACCAGCTTGGTGACGTCGTTCTGCGAGTTGCTGATCGGCAGGGCCTTGATGCCGTCGGTCTTGATGTCCTTGTCGATGTACTGCGCGTAGGAGTTCCAGAAGTCGGAGTCGGAGCGCGGCAGGTCGATGCCGATGGCGGGCTTGTCGCCGCCCGAGGCGACCGAGGCGGTGCTCTCGCGGTTGCACGCGGTGGCGAGGGTCAGCACCGCGAGGACGGTGGCGGCTGCGGCGGTGGAGCGGGTGTGAGCGAGCTTCATGGCCGTGTTCTCTCCTTAGCCAGGGGCACTGGGCCGCAGGGCGACGGTGGGAGGGGGTGTACCTGCCTGGGGGGAGAGGCGAGGTCGTCGTACGGACAGTGCCGATCCGGCGCGGAAGACGCGCGGATCGTGCCTGAAAGGGGCGGGGTGAGGGTCAATCGGAGGCCGAGGTGCGAAGGCGTGGCGACCGGCCGGATGCCGGTCGAAACGGGCGCACTGGAAGGTGCGACCATTCCTCCGATGTATCTCGGACGACGAGGACGTTACGACGACGTTGCCGCCGTTGACAAGAGCTCACAGCCAGAGATTTACGGACAGCCCGCGCGGCGGGTCGAGGCGCCCTTCCGGCCTCCTGGCACCGCGTGGGTTCCGATCTGGCCTGCGTGTTCGCCGGCCGAGCGGATGGGGGCACCCGCGCCGCGGCAGCTCACGGTTTGGCAACGGGAGGCGCACCCGGGTGTCGCGTCCCTGCGCGGCGGCCCGTCCGTATGCCATCTGGACGCGCTCTCACCAGGGGAAGCGGGCCCGTCACACATCTTTCGATTCATCGGAGGGCAGGTCGCCGGCCAAGTGCTTGGTCGTGGGCGAGAGGGAAAGATCCACCCCTTTGAGTGGCTTGACTGGCGGCAGAGAGCAAATACATCCGAGGAATCCATTGCCAGGCGCGATCTCCGCACTTTAAGGTCACCGTGCCGTCATTCATCCGATGACTGGCGATGTGCCGGTGGAGGCTCTTCCGAGGCCTCCCGTCCGGTCGCATCGCAGGCGGCCCGGCCCCACGGCCGACCACCTCTCAGACGAAAACCCGCATGGCAAGGGAGCTCCCCAGTGAAACTGCTACGAGTCGGCGCCCCCGGTGAGGAGCGGCCGGCGGTCCGTACCGACGACGGCCGGCTGCTGGACCTGTCCTCCCTGACCCCGGACATCGACGGCGTCTTCCTCGCTTCCGGGGGAGTCGACCGGGCCCGCGCGGCCGCCGCGACGGGGGACTTGCCCGAGCTCGACCCGGACGGCCTGCGGATCGGCGCCCCCGTCACACGCCCCGGCAAGGTCATCTGCGTCGGACTGAACTACCGCGATCACGCCGCCGAGACCGGCGCGGCCATTCCTCAGCGCCCGGTGGTCTTCATGAAGGACCCGGGCACGGTCGTCGGCCCGTACGACGAGGTACTGATACCGCGGGGGTCGGTGAAGACCGACTGGGAGGTCGAACTCGCCGTCGTCATCGGACAGCGGGCCCGCTACCTCGACGGACCCGAGGCCGCCCGGGACGTGATCGCCGGATACGCGATCAGCCATGATGTCTCGGAGCGCGAGTTCCAGCTGGAGTACTCCCCGCAGTGGGACCTGGGCAAGTCCTGCGAGACCTTCAACCCGCTCGGCCCGTGGCTGGTCACAGCGGACGAGGTCGGCGACCCGCAGAACCTCGGCCTGCACCTGAGCGTCAACGGCGTGAAGCGGCAGGACGGCCACACCAGCGACATGATCTTCCGGATCGACCACATCGTGTCCTACCTCAGCCAGTACATGGTTCTGGAACCCGGCGACGTGATCAACACCGGTACGCCCGCGGGCGTCGCCCTGGGCCTTCCCGGCACCCCCTTCCTGCGCTCCGGCGACACCGTCGAGCTCTCCGTCGACGGTCTCGGCAGCCAGCGCCAGACCTTCGCCCAAGCGTGAAAGGCAGCACGACCTTGACTGCGACACCCGCCCGGATCACCACCGTCGACACCTACGACATCCGCTTCCCCACCTCGCGGGAACTGGACGGCTCCGACGCGATGAACCCGGACCCCGACTACTCCGCGGCCTACGTCGTGCTCGGCACCGACGCCGGTGACGGACACGAGGGCCACGGGTTCACCTTCACCATCGGACGCGGCAACGACGTCCAGGTCGCCGCGATCAACGCACTGCGACCGCACATCGTGGGCCGTTCCGTCCAGGAGCTGTGCGCCGACCCCGGCGCCCTCAGCCGCGACCTGATCGGTGACAGTCAGCTGCGCTGGCTCGGACCAGAGAAGGGCGTGATGCACATGGCGATCGGCGCCGTCGTCAATGCCGTCTGGGACCTCACCGCCAAGCGCGCCGGACAGCCCCTGTGGCGGCTGCTCGCCCATGCCGACCCCGAGTGGCTGGTCTCCCAGGTCGACTTCCGCTACATCGCCGACGCCCTCACCCCCGAGGACGCCCTCCGACTGCTGCGCGAGGGCCGCACCGGACTCGCGGAGCGCGAGGCCGGCCTGCTGGAGCGCGGCTACCCCGGCTACACCACCTCTCCGGGCTGGCTCGGCTACTCCGACGACAAGCTCACCCGGCTGGCCAAGCAGGCCGTCGCCGACGGCTTCACCCAGATCAAGCTCAAGGTCGGCGCCGACCTCGCTGACGACATCCGTCGCATGCGTGCCGCCCGTGCCGCGGTCGGCGAGGAGATCCGTATCGCCATCGACGCCAACCAGCGCTGGAACGTGGACGAGGCGATCGAGTGGACCAACGCGCTCGCCGAGTTCGACCCGTACTGGATCGAGGAGCCCACCAGCCCCGACGACGTCCTCGGCCACGCGACGATCCGCAAGGCCGTGGCCCCCGTGAAGGTCGCCACCGGCGAGCACGTCCAGAACCGCGTCGTCTTCAAGCAGCTCCTCCAGGCCGGCGCCATCGATGTCCTCCAGATCGACGCGGCCCGGGTCGGCGGGGTCAACGAGAACCTCGCCATCCTGCTGCTCGCCGCCAAGTTCGGCGTGCCGGTCTGCCCGCACGCCGGCGGAGTGGGCCTGTGCGAGCTGGTGCAGCATCTGTCGATGTTCGACTACCTGGCGCTGTCGGGCACGACCGAGAACCGCGTCATCGAGTTCGTCGACCACCTCCACGAGCACTTCACCGCGCCCGTGGTGATGCGCGACGGCCACTACACCGCGCCGCTGACGCCGGGCTTCTCGGCCACCATGCACCCCGAGTCCCTCACCGAATTCCGTTACCCGGACGGCACCTTCTGGGCCGCCGACCTCGCTGGGCGTGAGGAGGCGGCATGACCGCTCTGACCGGACTCAGAGCCGTCGTCACCGGGGGCGCGTCCGGCATCGGGCTCGCCACGGCCCGCGCACTGGCGGCGCAGGGCGCGGCGGTGGCCGTGCTCGACCTCGATCCGGACGGTGTCGGCGAACCGCTGCTCGGCCTCAAGGCCGACGTCGGCGACGACGCCTCCGTACGCGCCGCCGTGGACACGGCGGCCGAGCGGCTCGGCGGCATCGACATCCTCGTCAACAACGCGGGCATCGGCGCCGCGGGCACGGTAGAGGACAACCCCGACGAGCAGTGGCACCGGGTCCTGGACGTCAACGTCCTCGGCATCGTCCGTACCACCCGCGCCGCCATGCCCCACCTGCGCCACGCTGCCACTGCCCGTCCGGGCACCGCGTCCGTCGTCAACACCTGCTCCATCGCGGCCACCGCAGGCCTGCCGCAGCGCGCCCTGTACTCCGCCAGCAAGGGCGCCGTGCTGTCGCTGACCCTGGCCATGGCCGCCGACCACGTCCGCGAGGGCATCCGCGTCAACTGCGTCAATCCCGGCACCGCCGACACCCCCTGGGTCTCCCGGCTGCTGGACGCGGCCGACGACCCCGAGGCCGAGCGCGCGGCCCTCAACGCCCGCCAGCCCCTGGGGCGTCTGGTCACCGCGGACGAGGTGGCGGCCGCCATCGTCTACCTCGCGAGCCCGGCCGCGGCATCCGTCACCGGCACCGCGCTCGCCGTGGACGGCGGCATGCAGGGGCTGCGGCTGCGGCCGGTGGACCGGCCGTGAGGACCACCACGCTGGGCGGCGGCGCCGTACCGGTCTCGGAACTGGCGCTGGGCTGCGCCGCCCTCGGCAACCTCTTCCACCCGGTCACCGAGGAGGCCGCCCGCGCCACGGTGGACGCGGCCTGGAACGCCGGTGTCCGCACGTTCGACACGGCGCCCCACTACGGTCTGGGCCTGTCGGAACGGCGCCTCGGCGCCGCGCTGCGCGACCGCCCCCGCGATGCGTACACCCTCTCCACCAAGGTGGGCCGGCTTCTCGTGCCGAACCCGGACGGCGGCGCCGCCGACGACGACCTCACGAACGGCTTCGCCGTCTCGGCCACCCACCGGCGGGTCTGGGACTTCAGTGCCGACGGAGTGCTGCGCTCCCTGGAGGCGAGCCTGGAACGCATCGGCGTCGACCGCGTCGACGTGGCCCTGCTGCACGACCCGGACGACCACGCCGAGCAGGCGCTGGACGAGGCGTATCCGGCGCTGGAGCGGCTGCGTGCCGAAGGCGTGATCGGCGCGATCGGCATCGGGATGAACCAGTCCGCGCTGCCCGCCCGGTTCGTCCGCGAGACCGACATCGACGTGGTGCTGCTGGCCGGCCGTTACACCCTCCTGGAACAGGACGGGCTCACCGAACTGCTTCCGGAGGCGGCCGCCCGGGGCCGGAGCGTGGTCATCGGCGGGGTCTTCAACTCCGGCCTGCTGACGGCTCCCCGGCCAGACGCCACCTACGACTACGCACCCGCCCCGCAGCCGGTCCTCGACCGTGCGCTGCGACTGCTCGCGGTCTGCGAACGCCACGGGGTGCCACTGCGTGCCGCCGCCCTGCGCTTCCCGTTCGGCCACCCCGCGGTCGCGAGCGTCCTGACCGGTGCGCGCACCCCCGAGGAGGTGCGCGACACGGTGGAGCAACTGCGGCGCCCGATCCCGGACGCGCTGTGGGACGAACTGCGCGCCGAGGGACTGCTGAACCCGGACACCCCTGTCCCCGCGGTCGCGCCGGTCGGGGACGCCATGCCGCCGAAGGAGCCGTCATGAAGGTCGCCCTGCACACCAAGGTCCGTGCCGACCGCATCGAGGAGTACGAGGCCGCGCACCGGGAGGTGCCCGAGGAACTCACCGCCGCCATCCGCGCCGCGGGGGTGAGCGAGTGGACGATCTGGCGGTGGGGGTCCCCCCGCGCGAGCGCAGTCGAGCGTGGGGGAGGCACGGACCTGTTCCATGTGCTGGAGGTCGAGGACTACCAGGCGATGATCGCCGAACTCGACCAGCTGCCCGTCAACATCGCCTGGCAGGCCCGGATGGCCGACCTGCTCGACGTCGTCCACGACTACTCCGCACACGGCGCGGACGCCTCGCTGCCGACGGTGTGGCACCTGTGACCGGAGCGGAAAGCGGGCTCGGCATCGTGGACGCCCACCACCATGTGTGGGACCTGTCGGTCCGCGACCAGGACTGGATCACCGACCCCGAACTCGCCCCGCTGCGACGCGACTTCACCCTCGTCGACCTGGCACCGGAAGCCCGTGCGGCCGGTGTCGTCGCCACCGTGCTGGTGCAGACGATCACCGTGGCGGAGGAGACCCCGGAGTTCCTGGCCCTGGCCGCCGACAGCGACCTGGTCGCCGGGGTCGTCGGCTGGACCGACCTGACCGCCCCCGATGTCACCGAGACCCTCGCCGCGCTGCGGGCGGGCACCGGAGGGGATCACCTGGTGGGCATTCGCCACCAGGTGCAGGGCGAGCCGGATCCGCGCTGGCTGGTACGCCCCGACGTACTGCGCGGCCTCGCCGCGGTCGCCGAGGCGGGGCTCGTCTACGACCTCGTGGTGAAGCCCCACCAACTCGCGGCGGCCGTCGAGGCCGCGCAGCGCCTGCCCGGTCTCACCTTCGTCCTCGACCACCTCGGCAAGCCGCCCGTCGCGTCCGGCGAACTCGCCCCCTGGGCGCAGCAGATCCGGCGCCTCGCCGCTCTCCCCAACACCGTCTGCAAACTGTCCGGCATGGTCACCGAAGCCGACTGGGACTCGTGGACCGTCGCGGCCCTCACGCCGTACGCCGACACCGTGCTGGACGCTTTCGGCCCCGGGCGGCTGATGTTCGGCTCCGACTGGCCCGTCTGCCGGCTCGCCGCCTCGTACGCCGAAGTGGTCTCCGTCGTACGCGAGCTGACGACCGCACTCGGGCCGGCCGAGCGTCACGACGTCTTCACCGGCACGGCCGTGCGGACCTACGACCTGCGGGTCACCGCACGACCGGCCCCGCTCCAGGAAACCCCATGCGCATAGCTCTCTTCATCACCTGCTTCAACGACACGATGTTCCCCCGCACCGGTCGCGCGGTGACCGAACTGCTGGAACGCCTCGGCCACACCGTGGAGTTCCCGCAGGCCCAGACCTGTTGCGGCCAGATGCACTTCAACACCGGCTATCGCCCCGAGACCCTGCCGATGGTCCGCCGCTTCGCCGAGGTCTTCGCGGGCTACGACGCAGTCGTCGCCCCCTCCGGGTCCTGCGCGGGCATGGTGCGCGACCACCACCGCGTGGTGGCGGCCCAATACGGCGACGACAGCCTCGCCGCAGCGGTCGAGCAGGTGGTGCCGACGGTGTACGAGCTGTCGGAACTCCTCGTCGACGTCCTCGGCGTCACCGATGTCGGCGCCTGCTTCCCGCACCGCGTCACCTACCACCCGACCTGCCACTCCCTGCGCATGCTGCGCGTCGGAGACAGGCCGCTCAAGCTGCTGCGTGCCGTGAAGGGCATCGACCTCGTCGAACTGCCCGCCGCGGAGTCCTGCTGCGGCTTCGGCGGCACCTTCGCCCTGAAGAACGCGGACGTGTCCAACGCGATGCTCGCCGACAAGATGCGCCATGTCCTGGACACCGGCGCCGAGTACCTGTGCGCGGGTGACAACTCCTGCCTCACCCACATCGGCGGCGGGCTGTCCCGGCTGCGTACCGGCGTCGGCACGATGCACCTGGCCGAGATCCTTGCCTCCACAGAAGGAGACGTGCGGTGAGCGGTGCCGACAACGTCGTATGGCTGGGCACCCCGGCCTTCCCCGAGGCGGCGCGCACCGCGCTCGCCGACACCCGGCTGCGAGCGAACCTGCGCCGCGCCACCGGCACCATCCGGGACAAGCGGCTGGCGGTCGCCGCCGAGCTCGACGACTGGGAGGAACTGCGGGATACGGCGGCAGCCGTCAAGCGCCGTACCCTGCGTCACCTCGACCACCATCTCCTGCGGCTGGAGGAGACGGTGACCGCCGCCGGCGGCACGGTCCATTGGGCGGCGGACGCCGCCGAGGCGAACGCCATCGTGACGCGGCTGGTGAAGGCGACCGGCGAGAGCGAGGTCGTCAAGGTCAAGTCGATGGCGACCCAGGAGATCGGCCTCAACGAGGCGCTCGCCGAGGCGGGCATCCGTGCCTACGAGACCGATCTCGCGGAACTCATCGTGCAGTTGGCAGAGGACCGCCCCTCGCACATCCTCGTACCGGCCATCCACCGGGGCCGCTCCGAGATACGGGAGATCTTCCGCCGGGAGATGGGGGAGTGGGGCAGGCCCGCCCCCGAGGACCTCACCGACGAGCCCCGCGACCTCGCCGAGGCGGCCCGGCTGCATCTGCGGGAGAAGTTTCTGCGGGCCAAGGTGGCCGTCTCCGGCGCCAACTTCGCCGCCGCCGACACCGGAACGGTGGTGGTCGTGGAGTCGGAGGGCAACGGGCGGATGTGTCTGACCCTGCCGGAAACCCTGATCACCGTCATGGGCATCGAGAAGGTCCTGCCGTCCTTCGCCGACCTGGACGTCTTCCTCCAGCTCCTGCCCCGCTCGTCGACCGGCGAGCGGATGAACCCGTACACCTCGCTGTGGACCGGCGTCACCGAGGGCGACGGGCCGCAGAACTTCCATCTGGTGCTCCTCGACAACGGCCGCACCGCCACACTCGCCGACGAGGTGGGCCGCCAGGCGCTGTCCTGCATCCGCTGCTCGGCCTGCCTCAACGTCTGCCCGGTGTACGAGCGCACGGGCGGCCATGCCTACGGTTCCGTCTACCCCGGCCCGATCGGCGCCGTCCTGACCCCGCAGCTCGTCGGCGTCAAGAACGCGGCCTCGCTGCCCTTCGCCTCCACCCTGTGCGGCGCCTGTTACGACGCCTGCCCAGTGAAGATCAACATTCCCGAGGTGCTGGTCCATCTGCGCGCCGAGGCCGTGGAGGCCAAACGCCGGGACCGGTTGCTCCCCACGACCGAGGCACTCGTCATGAAGGCGGCCGGCGCCGTACTGGGCTCACCGCGGCGACTGGCCGCCGTACAGCGGCTGGCCGCCCTGGGGGCCCGTCTGGTGGCCCGTGACGGCCGGATCGGTGCCCTGCCCGGCCCGGTCGCCCGCTGGTCCGGCACCCGGGACACGCCGGCGCCGGCCCGCGAATCGCTGCGCGCCTGGTGGCGCCGTACGAGAACACCTACGAGCGAGGACGCCCGTACGACGGCTGAAGGGAAGGTACGACGATGAACGGCCGCGAGAGCGTCCTGAGCGCCATCCAGGGAGCGCTGTCCGGCGTTCCCGATTCCGAGCGCCCCGATGACGTACCCCCTTCGACCGGTCCCCGCGCCGACCATGCGGGACCGGACGTCGTCGGGCTGTTCGCCGAGCGTGCCGCCGAGTACCGCGCCACGGTGGTCCGCGTTCCGCAGGCCGATGCCGCGGCGGCGGTCGGTCGTGCCCTGGCCCGTACCGGAGCGCGGTCGCTGGTGGTGCCGCCCGGGTTTCCCGAGGACTTGCTCCCGGAGGGGCCGTGGTCGCGGCTGGCTGACGTCCCGCCGCTGACGGTCGCGCAACTCGACGCGGCGGAGGCCGTGGTCACCACCGTCGCCACCGCCGTCGCCGTCACCGGCACCGTGACCCTCGACCACGGTCCGGGCCAGGGGCGGCGGGTCCTGACCCTGCTGCCGGACCAGCACATCTGCGTGGTCCGGGCGGACCAGATCGCCCCCGACGTGCCCGAGGCACTGCGCCTGCTCGATGCCTACCGCCCGCTGACGCTGATCTCCGGGCCCTCGGCCACCAGTGACATCGAGCTGGACCGGGTCGAGGGCGTGCACGGGCCCAGGACTCTCGACATCGTCGTGGTGGAGGACGCGTAGTCGCCGGCGCCGGGACCGTATGGCTTCGCAGCGCGGCCAGGTGGCCGCGCTGCGAAGCCATGTTCGCGTTCATCCCTGACCAGACCTCTCTATAGACCCAATGTTTCGGGATCCCGCATATCTGCTACGGGCCCGTAAACAGGGAGTTTCTAAAAAATCTGGCTTCGCTCTAGACAGGGGGAACGGCTGTGTCTGTTAATACATCCGATGTCCCTGGGGAGTCGCTTGAACCCCGGTAGGACACGTAGCCGCCGTACTCCGCCGTCTGTGCGGTGCCGCGGACCAGCAAGTCGCCGACACCTTGTGTCCCTCACTTTCCAGGAGCCGCACGATGTCCTCCGCCCCCCTCAGCAGGCGCTTCCTCATCAAGGCCGCGGCCCTCGCCGGCGGTACCGTGGCGTTCGGTCTGCCGCAGGCCCTGTGGCCCTCCAGCGCCGAGGCCTACTCCGTCTCCTCGAAGCTGGACTGGTGGTACCAGGCGCGGTTCGGGATGTTCATCCACTTCGGGTCCTACTCCTACTACGGCAAGGGCGAGTGGGAGTTCAGCCAGAACAACTGGACCAAGGCCGACTGGCAGAACAACGTCAGCAAGCCGTTTAACCCCTCCACCTTCAACGCCGCCCAGATCGCCGGGCTGGCCGCGAGCGCCGGCATGAAGTACCTCGTGATCACGGCCAAGCACCACGAGGGTTACGGGATGTGGGACTCCGACGTCGCGGGCTTCAAGGACACCACCGGCACCAAGCAGTACAACCTGCACGACTACAGCAACTTCCAGCCCGACCTGCTGGCCCAGCTGAAGACCGAGTGCACGAACCGGGGCGTCAAGTTCGGGCTCTACTACTCGATCATGGACTGGAACCACCCCTCGCAGACCTGTCGTCCCAGCAACTGGGACTCGACCATCGACCCGGCGGCCCGCACCGGCTACATCAACGACATGAAGGGCCAGCTGCAGGAACTGCTGGACCGCTACGACCCGGCCGTCCTGTGGTTCGACGGCGACTGGTGCAACTGGTGGGCCAAGTCCGACGGCGAGGACCTGTACGCCTGGCTGATGGCGCGCAAGCCCAACCTCATCGTCAACGAACGGGTCAAGCGCGACCAGGGTCTCGGTGACTTCGCCTGCCCGGAGCAGTCCGTTCCCGCCGAGCCGATGGACCGGCCGTGGGAGACCTGCGCCACCATGAACGGCAACTGGGGCTACACCGACTGGGCGGAAAACCTCTACCGTCCCGTCAAGGACATCATCCGGGAGATGGTCACCGTCATCTCCCGGGACGGCAACTACCTGCTCAACATCGGCCCCAAGGGCGACGGCTCCATGACCCCCGGATCCGTGACCATCCTGAACGGTCTGGCCTCGTGGATGGCCACCCACGGCGACAGCATCCACGGCACCAGCGGCAGCCCCTTCGCCACCGAGCCGTCCTGGGGCAAGATCACCAAGAAGGACGGCAAGCTCTTCGCCCACGTCTTCACCTGGCCCACGGGCGGCACCCTGCAGATCCCGGCCGTGTACAACACGATCAACCGGGTCTACCTGATGAACAACCCTGGCACCAACCTCAACTACTCGGTCAGCGGCGGCCAGATCAACGTCAGCGTGCCGAGCACGGCCCCCAACGCGAACGACTCCGTGGTCTGCGTGGAGGTCAACGGCATGCCGGCCGTCCTGGCGGGCGGTGTCTACCGGCTGATCTGCGCCCAGAGCGGCAAGGCACTCGACAACGGCAACACCGGCAACGAGGGCAGTCCGGTCATCCAGTGGACCGCCAACGGTGGCTCGCCGCAGCAGTGGACGGTCACCGACCTGGGCCACGGCTACTACAAGCTGGTCTGCGTCCGCAGCGGCAAGGCCCTCGACGACAACAACAGCACCTCCGACAGCGGGGTGATGGTGCAGAAGACCGACAACGGCAGTCGCCAGCAGCAGTGGGCCGTCACCGCGCTGGGCAACGGCGCGTTCCGGCTCATCAACCGGCACAGCGGAAAGGCGCTGGACAACTCCAACAACACGGCGGACAACACCCAGGTCATCCAGTGGACCCCCAATGGCGGCGCCCCGCAGCAGTGGAACATGACCAAGGTCGGCTGACCCGCGCAAGCCTCCGTGCTCCCGTCCAAGGGCTCTTGGGCGGGAGCACGCCGACGTCACAGAGACCGAAAATTCAGCGGCAACCTTTTCGCCGTCCGCGGCCACTGAGCAGTGCAACACCGACACGCTCTTCCGAACGGATGGACATGCAAGAATCACGCCAGGCCGCGCGGCAGCGCAGGCGCAGACGCCGGCTGATGGTGGGCAGCACCGCGGGGCTGGTCGTCACAGGTCTCCTTGTCTGCCTGGCCATCGCGATGCAGCCGGACCGCAAGGACGATGCCGGGCGGGCCGCGGCCACGGCCGTCGCCGACTCCCAGGAGACCGGCCCGGCGTCGTCGCCGACCGGATCGAAGTCCCCCACGCCCTCGCCGTCCGCGGTCTCCGCCTCCCTCAAGGCCAAGGCCAAGAAGCCGAAGGCATCCGCGTCCCCGTCGGCGACGAAGCCGTCATCGGCCTCTCCACGGAAGGCGACCACCACTTCGTCCTTGGCCGGACGGATCCTGGGCAAGGTCACCTACCCGGGAGTCGCCACGGTCTACAAGGCCGGGGTCGGGGACGGCGCCTGCTCGTACGGTCCGAGCAGCGACATGATGATCGCGGCGATGAACACCACCGACTACGAAACGTCCAAGGCCTGCGGCGCCTACGTGTTCGTCCGCGCGGCGAACGGCAACTCCGTCACGGTCCGGATCACCAACGAATGCCCGCTGCCCTGCGCACCGGGACAACTGGACCTCAGCGAACAGGCCTTCGCCAAGCTGGCCCCCGTCTCGACCGGCCGGCTCGCCGTCACCTGGAGCCTGGTGAGCCCCAGCTCGGTGGGCACGATATCGATCCGCTACAAGATCGGATCCAGCCCCTACTGGTGCGGGATCCAGGCGATCGGCCATCGCAACCCGCTCGCCCGGCTGGAGGTCAGCACCGGAGGCGGCTGGCGCCAACTGGCCCGCACCGACTACAACTACTTCCTCTCGCCCGACGGCAGCGGATGCGGCAAGGCGATCAGGCTCACCGACATCTACGGGGAACAACTGACCGTCAACGGCGTCGCCTTGCGGCCGGACGTCGTGCAGTCGACGGGACTCCAGTTCGCCCGCCACTGACCTCGCCGTCGAGAGGCCCGGTGTCGCTGTGTCAGGCCGGTTGCCCGACCTGGACACCGCGGCCGTGGGTGGCCAGGCACACCACCGATCCAGCCCCAATGTGCTGGTCGTCGTTGGTCCAGTGCCGCCGGCGACGGCCAGTTCGTGCACACTGCCGTCGTACGCGGCCCGCACGGGCATCACGGCTGCCGCTCCGGGCGGAGGCGAGGCGCGGCCACGCCCGCGGATCGGTGACCGATCCGCGGGCGTGATCACCCCAGCTGGTGGTGAATGGTTTTTTGCGGGTGAGTGCCTGGCGTCATCGGAGAACGGACGGGTGTGTGGATCAGGAGGGTACGATCCGCCACTGCTGGTGGGACTGCGACGTGTAGGGCTGCTGCTCGACGGCGGCTCCGTTCGCGGTGCTGCCCTCGTCCACGGCGAGCGAGAGCCCGCTGAAGCGATTGAGGAGGAAGTAGTGCCCGTCACCGGTGGGGGTGACGGCCCAGTGCTGCTGGGGGGCGTCGGCGTCTCCCCAGATGCCGGCGGTGCCGCCGTCCGCGCGGGAGAGACCCGCGATCTCCAGGAGCTTGCCGCTGCCCACACCCTTGATCTTGTAGTAGCCGTCGCCGGTCTTGATGAAGGTCCACTTCTGGTTCGTCTGGCCGAGCCAAGGCCACTGCTGGACCGCGGTGCCGTCGGTGGTGCGCCTGTTCACGACGTCGGCCACCTGGCCGCTGTTTCGGTTGACCAACTGGTAGACGGTGCCGTCGCCGGGCAGCGCGCTGGACAACAGTGCCGGTTTGACCGAGCGGCCGCCGACCCTCACACCGCTGATGTTGGCGTAGCCGCCGGTGGCCGCGTTGACCTGGATCCGTACGAAGCCCACGTTCCGGTTGGGCCACTCGACCAGCTTGGCCTTCTTGTTGCCGGCCCAGGTGCCGGTGGCGACCTGGGTGAAGTTGACCCCGTCGGTGCTGGTCAGGATGGTGTAGGAAGTGATGTCGCCGTCGGTGGAGTTGTTGCGGCCCCACTGCTTGGGCAGGTACTCCAGGGTGGAGACGTTGCTCCACACGCCGCCCAGGTCGATGGTGATGGACTGCGGCAGCGGCAGGCTCCAGGTCGACCAGCAGGTCTCGTAGCCGGCGTCGCTGAGTCCGTCGATGGCGTTGAACGGACCCTCGCCGGTGTGGAAACCGGTGGCGTACGCGTTGACCGGGGTGACGGGATGCTCGGCGCGCAGCGGCTGGGTGGGCAGCGGCGGCCTGGAGGTGTTGGGACTCCAGGCCGCGCCGACCTCGGCCAGCCGGTTGACGACGTTGGTGTCCAGCAGGCCGTTGCGGTTGGGCGGGCAGTTGAGGATGAACGAGGTGTACTTCGGTTCCAGGTCGGCCAGGTGCGAGAGGATCGCGGTCTTGCTCAGGAGGCTCTCGGTCGGGGTGGACGGGTGCCAGAACCAGCCGTTGCTGATGGTCTGTCCCTGCAGAGCGGCGTAGGTGTTGCCCGCCGGCGCCGTAATGCCCATCGGCTCTTCGAAGAAGATCGCGTCGCCGAGGAAGGGCTCCGACAGTGCGCCGAGGTCGATCATGACGCAGTCCGGCTGCAGCTCTTTCACCAGCGAACGGATTGCCTGGTAGGAGACGGCCTGCTGCCCCATCTGCCATGCGTAGCCGTCAGTCATGAACATGTCGATGGTGCCGTAGTTGGTGAGCAGCTCGCGGATCTGACCGAGGACGAAGGTCATGTGCTTGGGCTGGATGGCATCGGTGATCTGGAGCCCGGACACCTTGTGCCGGCTCTCCCACGCCTCGACGCCGAAGGTGCGGTCCCAGACCGAGTAGTAGAGTCCGACCTTGAGCCCCCTCGCGCGGAAGGCGTCGCAGTACGCCTGGACGACGTCGTGCTTGTAGGAGCTGTTCGCGACGTTCTGGGTGCCGTGCGCGCTCGGCCACAGGGCGAAGCCGTCGTGGTGCCTGGTGGTCAGGAAGCCGTAGCTCATCTTCGCGGCGGCCGCCGCGTCGGCCCACTGTGCGCAGTTGACACTCGGGGGAGCGAAGAGGGTGGGGCTCTGGTTGGGCTCCGCCCACTCCTCGTTGGTGAAGGTGCCCAGGCTGAAGTGGTTGAACATGCCGAACCGCATGTCGACCAGCTTGCTCAGGTTGGTCTGGATGTCCGCGGCGGACGCCTGCGACAGAAGGCCGGAGAAGCCGGGGATGATCGGCAGTGCGGTCGCGGCGGTCGCCGCCCCCGCCGCTCCGAGGAACGTACGGCGAGACATTCGTGGTGAGGACACGGGTCACTCCTGTGGATCGATGGCAGTGCCATGTGCCGGCGACCGGGCTGCCCTGGGAGGCGCAATCGGTGTCGCACTGAGCGACGCGCGCCGACGACAGGCGTTACGGCGTGGGCTGGGCGGCAGGTCTTACGTAAAGCGGGTGTTTCGACTAGCAACATCGGATGTATTAACGAGCACCGGGTGGTGGTCTGTCTAGAGCCTCGGCAGAAATAGCCAGATCAAGCCTGCTCGTCGCTGCGTGGCGTAGGTGCCCCTCAAGTGACCCGGCCCCGATACGTAGGATGTGTAGAGTCAGTTGCTGTCGCGCGCGTGTAGTACGGCGGGCAAGCCTCGCCGAACGCCCGGGCCGCGCAGGACATCCGATGTATCCAAGGTTGGGGCATCCTCGACCTGGTCGGGCCCCGTGATTTGTGTGGGTCTCGGCGAACCCCTAGACACGACAGGGTCTGTTGCTGATTAATACATCCGATGTCACCTGGGTGAAACACACTCCTCGCGGCGCTACGTGGAGCACGTGTCCAGGTCGCCCGTTCCCCTCGTAACTCCCTGCCTTGCCTCTCTTGACTCATGGAGCCGCACCCATGTCCTCAGCCCACCTCAGCAGACGCTCTCTGATGAAGGCCGCCGCCCTTGCCGGAGGAGTGGCGGCCTTCGGGCTGCCGCAGGCCCTGTGGCCCTCCACCGCCGAGGCGTACACCGTCGCGTCGAAGCTGGACTGGTGGTACCAGGCCCGGTTCGGGATGTTCATCCACTACGGGTCGTACTCGCAGCTCGGCCAGGGCGAGTGGGCGTTCACCAACTCGCAGTGGACCAAGGCGAACTACCAGACCCAGGTCACCCAGAACTTCAACCCCAGCCAGTTCAACGCCGCCCAGATAGCCGAACTGGCCAAGAACGCCGGCATGAAGTACCTCGTGATCACGGCCAAGCACCACGAGGGCTACGCGATGTGGGACTCCGATGTCGCGGGCTTCAAGGACGCCACCGGCACCAAGCTGTACAACCTGCACGACTTCGGCGGGGTCCAGAGCGACCCGCTCATGAACCTCAAGAACGAGTGCGAGAACCGCGGGATCAAGTTCTGCCTCTACTACTCGATCCTCGACTGGGACCACCCTTCCCAGACCGACCGCCACGACAGCGGCCTTACGACCATGTCGTCGCAGGCCGCGCGCACCGCCTACATCGCCGACATGAAGGCGCAGCTTCAGGAACTGCTGGACCGCTACGACCCGGCACTGCTGTGGTTCGACGGCGACTGGTTCGGCGAGCCCTCCAGTCCCACCCTCGAGAACTGGTGGCTGGAAGCGGACGGCGTCGACCTCTACAACTGGCTGATGGCACGCAAGCCCAACCTCATCGTCAACGAGCGAGTCAAGCGGGACCACCGGCTCGGCGACTACGCGGTCGCGGAGTTCGGGATACCCGGCGAGCCGATGAGCCGACCGTGGGAGCGGTGCGCCACCATGAACGGCGCCTGGGGTTACAACGCGTCGAGTGAGAACTCCTACCGATCCCTCAAGGACATCGTCCAGGAGCTCGTCACGGTGGTCTCCCGGGACGGCAACCTCCTGCTGAACATCGGTCCCAAGGGCGACGGCTCGGTCACGGCGGGCACTCAGACCGTCCTGAACGGCCTGGCCTCCTGGATGTCGACGCACAGCGACAGCATTCACGGCACCAGCGGCAGCCCGTTCGCCACCGAACCCTCGTGGGGGAAGCTCACCAAGAAGAACGGCAAGCTCTTCGCCCATGTCTTCACCTGGCCCACCAACGGCCAGCTGCGGATTCCGAGGATGGACAACACCATCAGTCGCGTCTATCTGCTGAACAACCCCTCGGTCTCACTCCCTTACACCGTCACCGACCAGATCAACGTCACCGTGCCGGCCACCGCACCGAACGCGACCCTCCCGGTGGTGTGCGTCGAGGTCCAGGGCATGCCCACGACGGTCTCCCCGTCGGTGTTCCAGAACGTCGACTACCAAGGCGCCCGCGGCGTTCTTCAGTTGGGCAGCTACACCTCCTCGCAGCTGTCCGCCGCCGGTTTGGGACCCGCCCAGGCCTCCTCCATCCTGGTACCCGACGGCTTTCAGGTGATCGGCTACTCCGGCGACAACTTCACCGGCACCGCCTGGACGTTCACCTCGAACGCCTCCGACCTCCGGACGACCGGCAACAACGACGCCATCGCCTCGCTGAGGGTGACGTTCAACCCTGCCACGTACTTCCGCCTGGGCAACGTCACGAGCGGCCTGGTGCTGGACAGCGGCGGCAGTTTCTCCAGCGGCTCGAACCTGAAGCAGTGGGAGATCGTGGACAACGCGAACCTCCAGTGGCAGGCGATCGAACTCGGGAACGGCTACTACCGGCTCGTCAATCGCACCAACGGCCTGGCCGCCGACGGCTGGGGCGCCACCAGCAACGGTGACCCGGCCCGGCAGGCACCCTGGAACGGCGGCACCAACCAGCAGTGGCAGATCACCCACCGCGGCCAGGGCCGGTACTCCATCGCCAACCGCACCACGGGACTGGTCCTCGACGGCGGTGGCATGGTCGCCGCAGGGGCCGTGATCAAGCAGTGGACGTGGCAGGACAGCACCAACCTGATGTGGACGTTCAAGTCTTGATCGCCCGTACATCTGCGGTGTACGAGCTGGCTCCGTCGTATCGCCGGCTGTGACTTCTCGTACCCCGTCGCCCGGCCGACGAAGTGCTCGGGCAACCCCGACTCCGGCTCATCCGCCACTGGGGCAAGCGGAAAGCCCCAGGACCTTCCGGCCCTGGGGCACCGACCCGGCGGAATGCACCGGTGGACTGCCGTCACACGAACGCGCTCTGGCCCGTGATCGACTTGCCCACGATCAGGGTGTTCATCTCACGGGTGCCCTCGAAGGAGTAGATCGCCTCGGCGTCGGCGAAGAACCGGGGGATGTCGTGGTCCAGGAGGATGCCGTTGCCGCCGAAGATCTCCCGGCTCCAGCCGACGACCTCCCGCATCCGCGAGGTGACGAACGCCTTGGCCAGGGAGGAGTGTTCGTCGCGGAAGATGCCGGCGTCCTGGAGGCGGGCGAGCTGGACCAGCATGCCCCAGGAGGCGGTGATGTTGCCGAGGCTCCTGACCAGGAGGTCCTGGACGAGCTGGAAGCCGCCGATGGGGCGGCCGAACTGCTCGCGCTCGCGGGCGTAGTCCAGGGCCAGTTCGTAGGCGCCCGTCATGACGCCGAGCGCCTGCCAGGCCACCCCGGCGCGGGTCGCGCGCAGGATCTCGGCGACGTCTCGGAAGGAGTTGATGTTCTGCAGGCGGTTCGCCTCCGGCACCGGGACGTCGGTCAGGGTGATCTCGGCGTTCTCGACGATCCGGAAGGCGAGCTTGTTCTGGATCTTCACCGGGTCGAAGCCGGGCGTGCCCTTCTCGACGACGAAGCCCTTGACGTGGTTGTCGTCGACGTCCCGGGCCCAGACCACGACGTAGTCGGCGAAGGTGGCGTTGCCGATCCACTTCTTGGCGCCGTTCAGGATCCAGGTGTCGCCCTCGCGCCGGGCGGTGGTGCGCATGCCGCCCGCGACGTCGGAGCCGCCGAGGGGCTCGGTCATCGCGAACGCGCCGATCTTGTCCATCGCGGCCATCGCCGGCAGCCAGCGGTCGCGCTGCTCCTCGTCACCGCCGGAGTGGATCGAGTACATGGCCAGGCCGTTGTGAACGCCGAAGAACGTCGACACCGAGGCGTCGGTGCGTGTCATCTCCAGGGCGAGCATGCCGCTCAGGAGGTTGCTCGCGGCGGGCTTGTGCTCGCCGTAGCCCTCGTAGGGGAGGCCGGCCAGGCCGCTGTCGCGGAACAGGGTGATGAGCTCCTTCGGGAAGACGCCCTTGGCCCAGTTGTCGTTGACCAGCGGCTTGACCTCGTCGCGCATGAACGCGCGGGCCTTGAGGAGGATCTTGCGCTCCTCGTCCGGCAGCAGCGACTCGAAGTGGTAGAAGTCGGCGGTCAGTTCGTCGGTGAGGGGGCCCACGGTCCGGGTGGTCATCAGTTCTCCTCCTTCATGGTGGTCGTCCCGGCCGCGGCCAGCGCGTCCAGGACCGCCAGTTGCCTGCGGTCGCGCGTCCCGGCGAGTTCCGGGTACGTGGAGGAGCCGTAAGCCTTCTCGACGGCTTCGATGAGCCGTTCCTGTTGGTCGGGGGTCTGCGCGGGGCGGCCGAGGCCGTCACCCATGTCCCGCATCGAGGCGCCGATGTGCTCGACGAGGTGCCGGTAGCCGCCGGGGCCCCCGCCCAGGTGTGCGCCGAGGAACGGGCCGACGGTGGCCCAGCGCAGCCCCAGGGAGTTGGTCATAACCTTGTCGAGGTCCTCGGGCGTCACCACGCCCTGCTCGACGAGATACACCGCCTCGCGGCTCAGCGCGTTCTGCAGGCGGTTGCCGACGAAGCCGGGGATCTCCTTGCGCTCGACGACCGGGGTGCGGCCGACCGAGGTGTAGAAGTCCAGCGCGGCCTGTACGGCGTCCTCGCCGGTGCGCTCGCCCGGCACGACCTCGACCAGCGGGATGAGGTGCGGCGGGTTGAAGGGGTGGCCGATCAGGACACGGGCGGCGTCCTCGGCCGTCAGCGCGCCCGTGAACGCGGTCGAGGGGATCGCGGACGAGGAGCTGAGCAGCAGTGCGTGGGCAGGTGCCTCTCGGACGAGCGTGGCGAACAGGTCCTTCTTGAACTCGACGCGCTCCGGGCCGTTCTCCTGGACGACGTCCGCGTCCCGGACCGCCTCGGTCACGTCCGCCGCGAGATGCACCCGGTCGGCGAGGCCGGTCACGTCCAGGCCGCGGGCGGTCAGGTGCGGGGCGTACTGCTCCAGGGCGTCGGCGACGGCCTCGGCGAGGTCCTCGCGCGGGTCGCTCACGCGGACGGTCAGGCCGTATGCGGCGAACAGGGCCGTCCAGGACAGACCGATGGTTCCGGCGCCGATGACGGCGGCCGTACGGAAGGGGCGGGTCATGCGGAAGCGCCTCCCTTCAGGTAGTCGTGGACCGGCTCGACGCCGTCCAGCGTCAGGTCGGTGAGGATGTGGCTGGCGGAGACGACCTCCAGCACCGGCAGGTCGGCGAGTGGGGCGAGCACGTGCGCGAAGAGCTGGAGCCGGGCGGGGCCGGTCCAGGCGCCCTTGACGGTGAGGTCGGTGATGCGGGTGCGGACGAGTTCCTGCACACGCGGCGTGCCGTCGTAGCCGGGAACGGTCTTGAGCATGAACGTCGGTACGCCGATCTGTTCCTCGGCCTCGCGCCGGTCCAGCTCGTGGTGCTTGTAGCCCATGGTGGCCGTGGCGACCCGCAGCGAGCCGTGGTCGAGCGTGCCGACGAGCGCGCCGGAGTCGACGTACAGCGACGGGGAGCCGATGACCTTCGGGTAGGCGGCGACCTCGCGGCCGGAGGCGGTCGCCGGGAAGTTGTCGAGGTACATGGCGTGCAGGTACTCGCCCCGCTCGCCCTCGAAGGTGACGGGGATCGCCTGGCCCGCCTCGGTGTAGGGGCCGTAGCCGCTGACGTCGCCCATCCTCATGACCTCGAACCGGACCAACGGCTCGCCGATCCTCAGCGGTTCGGGGACGACGGCCCGCAGCGCGTCGGGGTCGGTGCGGTAGACGAGGTTGAGGTACTCGCGGTCGGTGAACCGCGGCACCATCGGCGCGAACGCCGGGCTCGTGAGCGGAGTCGTCAGGTGCTGTCGTACGTCTTCGGCCTTCATGTCCTCACCGCCCCGTCCAGCGCGGCGGGCGACGCTCGGCGAAGGCGGTCATGCCCTCGCGTACGTCGGCGGTGGCCATCAGGGTCTTCATCTCGCCTCGCTGGAAGGCGAAGGCCTGGGCGTCGGGGGCGCCGTCGGCGGCGCGGACGACGCGCTTGACGGCCGCCAGCGCGAGCGGGGCGTTCTCCGCGAGCCGGTCGGCCAGCCGGAGTGCCTCGGCGACGGCCTGCCCCTTGGCGGTGACCCGGTTGGCCAGGCCCAGGTCGCCGGCGCGGCGGCCGTCGACGGGCTCGCCGGTCAGCAGGAACTCCATGGCCAGGTGGTGCGGAACGCGCTTGGGCAGCCGGATCACGCCGCCGCCCGCGGCGATCAGACCGCGCCTGACCTCGGGCAGACCGAACCGGGCGTCCTCGGCAGCGACGATCAGGTCGCAGGCCAGGGCCAGTTCGAAGCCGCCCCCCATGGCAAAGCCCTCCACGGCGGCGATGAGGGGCTTGCTCGGCTCGGCCTCGGTGAGGCCGCCGAATCCGCGGCCCTCGACGTCGGGCGACTCTCCGCGCAGGGCGGCCTTGAGGTCCATGCCGGCGCTGAACGTGCCGCCTTCGCCGGTCAGGACGCCGGCCCGCAGTTCGGGGTCGGCCTCCAGCTCGTCGAGTGCGTCGGCCAGGGCGGCGGCGACCGCGGCGTTCACGGCGTTGCGGGCTTCGGGGCGGTTCAGGGTGATCAGCAGGGCGGAGCCGATGCGTTCGGTGCGTACCGCGGGAGTTGTGGGTGTGCTCATCGTGGCTGTCCTCCTGTGATGGTCAGCGGGCGGCGGCGTCGAGTTCGGCGAGAACGTCCTCGGTGTCCTGGCCCGCGACCGGCGCCAGGCGACGGATCGAGCCGGGAGTGGCGGAGAACCGCACCGGGATGCCGATGGTGCGGACCGTGCCCTCGGTCGGGTGCTCGACGCTGTCCAGCAGATGGCCGTCACGGACGTACGGGTCCTCGTGGGCGCGGTCCAGTTCCAGCACCGGGGCCATCGGGATGCTGTGCTTGGCGCACACCTCCGCCCACTCCTCGGTCGTCAGCGCCGGGGCGCAGGTCTCCAGGAGCGCGGCCAGCTCCTCGTGGTCGGCGCTGTCGATGGCTTCGCCGTTGACGCGCGGGTCCTCGGCGAGGTCCGGGCGTCCGGCGGCGGTGAGGAAGTCGCGGTAGTTCTGCGGGTTGTACGGCATGACGCAGGCCAGGCCGTCCTTGGTGCGTACCGCCTTGTGGCCCTTGAGCATCGACAGGGCGAAGCCGGTGGGGCCGGACTCGGGGACGTGGGTGTGGCCCGCGAGGTGCTCGACCAGGTTGAAGGCGATCAGCGTGTCCGTCATCGGGATCTCGACGAGCTGGCCGCGTCCGGTGCGGCTCCGGTGCAGCAGGGCGGCGAGCACGCTGTACGCGATGGTCAGCGAGGAGACCTTGTCGCCGATGATGGTCGGCAGGTAGACGGGCTCGCCCAGGGCGCGGTCGGCGATGTCGACCAGGCCGGAGGCGGCCTGCACGGTCTCGTCGTAGGCGGCGTTGCCGGCCCGGTCGGAGTCGCTGCGGAAGCCCTGGGCGTGTGCGTAGACGAGGCCCGGGTTGCGGGCGGCGATGTCCTCGTGGGACAGGCCGAGGCGGTGCAGTGCGCCGGGGCGCATGTTGGTGATCAGCACGTCCGCGGTGTCGATCAGCTGCAGCGCCCGCTCGCGGTCCGTCTCGTCCTTGAGGTTGAGGGACACGCTGCGCTTGTTGCGGTTGACATTGAGGTTCAGCGGGGTCATGCCCGGGGTGGTGCGGTAGTGGCCGACGCGGACGGTGTCCGCGGGCGACTCGATCTTGATGACGTCGGCGCCGAGGTCCCCGAGGATCTGGGCGGCGTAAGGGCCCATCACCACGGTCGACAGGTCGATCACGCGGGTGCCCTCCAGGGGGCCGGTGACGGTGTCTGCGAGGTCCGTCATGGCTTTCTTTCACTCCTTTTTCGCGCTGTCCGTGTATCTGGAAACTAAGTTACAGCGGGAGTCGAAGGAGAGAAAGCCGAGGGAATGACCAAATGGCGAAAGGCGGTATGACCGCAGTGGTCGTACCGCCTTTGTTGGGGTGCCTCCGCTCCTTACGAGTGGAGCGGTTCGATGAACACCTCGCGGGCCGCCGCCACGACTTCCTCCAGGTCGCCGCCGTGTCCTCGATCCTTGCGCCAGATCAGGCCGGTCTCGAGTCGGGGCTGGAAATCGGAGAACGGTAGAACGGTGACATTGTCCAGATGGTAATTCTGGACGGGGCTCCGTGGGTCCAGCATGGAAATGGAGAAAGCCAGTCCGCTGGACACTATCTCGGAAATTCCTTCGAAAGCGGCACCGTTGATTTCGATGCGTTTTTTGATGCCGAGTTCGGAGAGCTGCTGGTCGAGTCCGCGGAAGAACGCGTTGGTCACGGCTGTCGGGGAAACGACGTAGGCGAGTTCGGTCAGTTCCGTCAGGGCGACGGACTCGCGCCCGGCGAACCGGTCCCTGGGGACGACCGCGCCGAGCCGTTCCGACATCACCGGCAGCAGTTCCAGCGCGGGGTCGCCACCTGCCGGGAGACGGGCCAGGGTCAGCGCGAGTCTGCCGTCGCAGACGGCGTCGACGAGGCGGTCGGTGCCGCCCGGCCAGCGCTTGATCTCGAACCGGTCGCGGACCCGCTCGGCCAGGGCGTCCATCCGCTCCCGCAGGTCAGGATGGACGCCGCTGGGCACACCCAGCAGCAGGGTGGCCCGCCGCGGGCGGGCCGTCTCGTCAAGGCGCCACTGGATGGAGTCGACCTGCTCCAGCACGCCCCGTGCGATGGGCAGCAGGGCGTTGCCGGCCTGAGTGAGCGTCACGCGGTGGGTGTCGCGGTCGAACAGGCGGTGTCCCAGTTCGTTTTCCAGATCCTTGATCCGTCTGCTCAGCGGGGAGGCCGCCATGTGCAGCTTGCGGGCAGCCATGGAGAAGTTCAGTTCCTGGGCGACAGCGACGAAGTAACGCAGATGCAGGAGTTCCACGGTGCCCACCGTAAAGGGCTGACCGGCGGGCGTGATCGGCCGACGTGATCAAGACCTTGGCCGGCCCCATCGCTTCCGGCCTCGCCCACGAACCGTCACTCGTCACCCGTCGGAGTGCGCCCGCGGTCAGAACCAGTGCAGGCAGTGCGGGGCACGGTCGGTGCGGAAGAGGGCGTCGGCGAGGATGGCCGCCTCCGGGCGATGGGCCCGGATGTGTCCGGCACGCACGAGCGTGCTGGGCGCGGTGCCGCCGAGGTAGACCGAGCCCAGGTCTCTCACGTCCAGGGACAGGTCGGGCTCCCGGTCCGTCAGGACGCAGTCGGCCTTGCCGTCCTGGACGGTCAGCAGATAGCGACCGTGCTCGCCGAGGAAGGGGTCCTCGACGTCCAGGACGAGCTCGCCGTCCGTGAACCAGCCGCGCGCGGTCAGCGCGCGCGGGACGTCCAGCAGCCGCACCCAGAGCCAGTCCGTGTCGCCGCTCACCTCACCGGCGCGGAAGTCCGCGAGCTGCCAGCGCAACGGGTGCTGGGGTGGGACGTGCTGGAACACCACCCGAGAGGCCAGGTCGTGGCCGAGCACGAACCGGGCGAGGGCCGTGAAGACGGTGTCGTCGACGGTGATGGTCTCGTCGACCGTCAAGGTGTTGTCGGGCTCGCCGATCGAGTAGCTGGCGTACCCGTCCGGGACGCCGTCGGCGTCCCGGTGGACGGCGACGTAACGCGGAGCCGGCGAGATCGGGGGCTGCCCCGCGCGCAGGGCCCACCAGCGGTGCGGCCGGGACAGTGCACCGGGCTGGGCGCGGCGGTACCGGTCGTACACGTCTTCCAGGATCTCGCCGCACTCGGAACGACGCAGCACCTCGACCGAGCCGCGGTCCGGGCCGTGGTCCGGGCCGTGGTCCGAGACGTCGTACGGGCCGTGGTCCGGACCGGTCGCCGGTGCGTCCGCCGTTGCGCGTGCCCGGGGGAGGGCGAGGACGGACCGGTGGCGCTGCACCGTCAGCCGCTGCGTGTACGTCGCCGGTCCGTAGCCGAACCTGCCGTAGATCGTGGCCTCGGAGGCCAGCAACACGGAGAGGAACTCCCCGCGGGCCCGCAGGTCGGCGAGCTGATGCCGCATCATCGCGCTGAGCACGCCCTGGCGTCGGTGCGAGGGCAGGACGCCGACAGCGGTCACCCCGGGGGCCGGAACGAGGGTTTCGCCGGGCAGCGTGAGCTCGAAGGAGTGTGTGGCGGCGGTGCCCACGGGCCGCCCGTCAGCCGTCAGGGCGAGCAGGCAGCGGTCCATTTCGAGTGCCGACCACCACAGCCCGCCGCCCTCGACCGGGGTTTCCGGGAAGCGCCCGAACGCGGCATGGACGGTGTCGACGAAGACGTCGAGATCCTCGTCGGTCGTGGGACGTATCTCCATCGGTGCCGCTGCCTCCTCGAAAGACCGGCCCCACGACGGGTGGCGCCTGCCACAGTCCAGCGTCGACCGGTGGCCCGGTCAAACGAATTACGCCGGGAGCGTTGGGAGTTGGCCAGGGTGAACTGCCGGGGGGACGGCCTTACCGCCCTCGTGCCTGCTCCTGGTTCGAGCGGTGGGGGCCCTGGAGCCAGTCCGCATGCGGCCCCAGACGCGTGTCGACCGGCTCCTTACCTCGCCGGAGTGCGTCGATGTAGGCACGGTCCGCGGCGAGCCGAGCCGCCACCTGGGGACCCTCCGCGACGGCACCATGGCCGGGGACCACGACCTCGGCGTGCCTGGCGGCCTCGTCCAGCCGGTCCAGTGACTTCTCGTAGGCATCCACCTGGTCGTCCTGGCGAATGTCGAGGAGCGGGATCAGCACGTCGGAGAGCATGTCACCGACGAGCAGGACGCCACGGTCCGCGAGGAGGATCGCGGCGTGGCCGACGGCGTGCGCCTGATGCTCGATGATCTCGCCCGGCACGGGTCCGCCGTTCGCGGGCAGCGGGGTGAGGAGTCCGATCAGCTCGAGAGGGATGCCGGACGCGCTCTGCGCCGCCATCGCCTGCGCCCGCTCCCGGGCTTCAGCGGCGACCCGGGTGGCGGCCGGGGTGGCGTAGCGCGGCACGTCGCCGAACCGGCTGTGCCAGAGCAGGTGGTCCCAGTGCGGGTGGGTGCAGAAACCGGCGACCACCGGGTCACTCAACTGATCGACGTCATCGGCGAGTTGGTCCAGTTCGGAGCCGTTGATGCCGGGATCGATCACGATCAGCCCCTCGTCCCCGCGCACCACGACGGAATTGCTCCAGACCCACTCGCTCTGCCGGACCCAGACGCCGTCGGCCACCTGACGCAGCTTGCCCATCTCTGCTCCCATCGGTCGGTCACAGTGCTGAGACTGCGATCCGTGGCTGAACTCATCGGTGAAGGTCCTGGAGATCGAGAGCGAGCAGCTTGATCGGGCGTACGGCGGTGTCCCGCGCCTTCCGCAAGGGCGCGGGACCTTGCGAAGCCCGCTCGATCACAGGCCGGTGGCCAGCCAGATGGTCGCGGCCGCGGTGGTGAGGAGTCCGAGGTTGAGCGTGATCCGGCGGTCGTCGCCGGTCAGATGGACGGCGACCGCACCGAGCTGCAGGAGAAGGAACCCGATGGCCGCGGCCGACGCCAGCCAGGGAGCGATGCCGGTCAGCGGCGGCAGGATCAGCCCGGTCGCGCCGAGTATTTCGACGGTCCCCAGCGCTCTGACGACGGGCAACGGCATGCGGTCGACCCAGGCCATCATCGGACGGAGCTGATCGGGGCTGCGGATCACCTTCATCGTGCCTGCGTAGAAGTAGAAGAGGGCGAGAAGTCCCGCGACGATCCAATAGGCGATGTTCATGGTTCCCGTTCATGGTTCCCGTTCATGGGCCACCGGCGGACGCGCCACGGCCCGGCGGTTTCAGACAGAGTCAGGGGCGGGCTCGGTCGCGTAACGGCTCATCGCGTCGATGTTGGCCTGTGGGGTCAGCGGTCGACCGTCGGCGAGCACCTTCTGGAGGTCCCGGAAGTACTGCACGTACAGGTCGGGGGTGAAGGTGCTGAGCATGACGGCGGGTTGGTCGGTCGGGTTGGCGAAGGTGTGCGGGGTACCGGGCGGAACCACGACGAGCGTCCCCGTGGTGGCGTCGTGGTCCTCGTCCCCGACGGTGAACCGCACGGTGCCGGAGAGGATGTAGAAGCCCTCGTCGTGTCGGGCGTGGCGGTGCTGGGGCGGTCCCTGGGTGTGAGGGGGGAGGACGGACTCGGCGATCGCGAGGCGGTGTCCGGTGCGGCTGCCGTCCTCCAGCACGCGCATGCGCGTGGTGCCCAGAACGATCGTCTCGCCGTCACCGGGACCCACCACCGATACAGCGGGGTCGGCCTGTGGCTCGCTGGTCGTTGCTTCTTCGGTCATGCTCACGAGTCCACCGCCGGCGCCCTGCCGGTGTCCAAGACCTGTCCCGCAGCGCCGATACCTGATCGGTATTGTCGCAGCGTGGAGCTACGGACCTTGCGCTATTTCGTGGCGGTCGCCGAGGAACTCCACTTCGGCCGGGCCGCCACCCGACTGCACATGAGCCAGCCGCCGCTGAGCCGGGCGATCAAGCAGTTGGAGGCCGAGGTCGGGGCCCTGCTGTTCGCCCGCTCGCCTGTCGGCGTCACACTCACGCCGGTGGGCACGGTGCTGCTCGACGAGGCGCGGGCGTTGCTCGACCATGCCGACCGCGTCCGGGCACGCGTGGGCGCGGCGGCCGGCGTCACGACGCTCACCGTCGGCATCCTGGGGGACGGCACCGATCCGGGAATGTCCAGGCTCGCCGCCGCCTACCGGCGGCGCCACCCCGGCATAGAGATCCGCATCCGCGACACCGATCTGACCGACCCGACGTGCGGGCTGCGCGCCGGACTCGTCGACGTCGCCTTGACGCGCGCGCCGTTCGACGAGACCGCCCTGACGGTGCGTGCGCTGCGGACCGATCCGGTCGGCGTGGTCCTGCGCGCAGACGATCCGCTGGCCCGCCGCGACCGGCTGCGGCTGGCTGAGCTGAGCGACCGCCCTTGGTTCCAGTTCCCCCAGGGAACCGACCCCGTCTGGCAGTCGTACTGGAATGCCGGCAGGCCGCGCGAAGGTCCCGTGGTGCGCGCCGTCCAGGAATGTCTGCAGGCGGTGCTGTGGAACGGCACGGTCGGCATGGCCCCGCTCGGACACGACCTTCCCCCGGAGTTGGCCGTGGTACCGCTGACCGACATGACGCCGAGCCGGGTGGTGGCGGTGTGGAACGAGGGTGACACCAATCCGTTGATCCGGTCTTTCATCGAGATCGCCACAGCCGCGTACCGCCGCTGAGTACGGGCAACCGCGGCGCAGGTCCCGCATTCGTGTCCCGCCTCCGCGTGTCCACCGCCCCGTGCTCAGAGCGCTTCACGCGGGAGCCGGCGGTGGAGGTCTGCGCGGTGAGAAGCGAGGGGTCGGGCGCAGGCGATGAGCAGGGCGACGTCGTCGTGGTCGCCGGGGTGTCTGAGGTCGGCGAGGAGCCGGTCGCAGGTCTCCTCCAGTGGAGATGCGGGTGTGTCCAGGAGATGGAGGAGGGTGTCGAGGCGTTCGTCGATGGAGTGCCGGCGGGTTTCGACCAGTCCGTCGGTGTACAGAACCAGTCGGTCGCCGGGCCCGAAGGCGAAGGTGGTCGTTTCGAAGGGGACGCCACCGACGCCGAGAGGCGCGCCGGTGGGCACGTCGAGGAGTTGCGGGTGCCCGCCCCTGCGGACGAGAGCGGGGGGCAGGTGGCCGGCGTTGGCGATGCGGCACTCGCGGCGGTGGGGGTCGTAGACCGCGTAGACGCAGGTGGCGATGTACTGCTCAAGGCCGGAGGTGATCGAGTCGAGTTGCTCGAGGACTTGGGCGGGGTCGAGGCTGAGACCGGCGAAGGCGGTCGTGGCCGTGCGCAGACGTCCCATGGCGGCGGCGGCCTCGATGCCGCTGCCCATGACGTCCCCCACGGCGAGCGCCGTTCTGTCGCCGCTGAGCGGGAGGACGTCGTACCAGTCGCCGCCGATCTCGTAGGCGGCCTGCGCGGGCCGGTAGCGGGATGCGACCTGGAGGCCGGGCAGGTCGGGAGGGGCGGTCGGGAGCAGACTGCGCTGGAGGGTCTCGGCCGCGTTGCGCATGTGCTGGTGCGCGCGGGCGTTGTCGATGCACACCGCTGCGCGGGAGGCCAGCTCGGCGGCGATGGCGAGGTCGTCCTCGTCGAAGGGACGTGGGTCCCGGGCGCGGGTCAGCCCCAGGAAGCCGAGGGTGATGCCGCGGGCGGTGAGTGGGACGGCCAGGTAGGAGTGCACGCCGGCGCGGGCCAGCAGTACGGCCGCGTGCTCGTCGCGAGCGATGTGCGACAGGTCGTTTCCGCCGGTGTGGGGGACCAGGACGGGCCGGCCGGTGCGTACGCACCGGGTGGCCAGGCGGTCGGGCTCGTACGCGGTGATCCGGCCGGGCGGGTCAGCGGCCGTCGCTGCGTCCGTGGCGTAGGCGGCCTTGACGGCGAGGGCGCGGAAGAGAGCGGGGCCGTCGCGGGTGGCGGGGCGGTGCTCGTCGAGGACGGAGTCCAGTACGTCCACGGCGGCCACGTCGGCGAACTCCGGGACGACGACGTCCGCCAGCTCCCGGGCCGTCTGGTCGGCCTCCAGAGTGGTGCCGATACGGGCGGCCCCGTCAGCGATCAGCGCCAGACGTCGCCGCGTCTCCGTGGCCTCCCGCGCCGACCGGTAGCGGTCGGTGACGTCCACCACCAGCTCGGCCACCCCGAGAACGTGCCCCCAGGTGTCCTCCAGCCGGTACACCGAGATCGCCCAGGCGTGCTGTTCCGGGTCGGCGAGGGTACGGCCCACGATGGGGGACCGGTCGAGCAGCGGCTCCCCGGTGCGCAGGACCTGCCGCATCGCGGTCTCGGCCTCCTCGAATTCCGGGGCGCTCATGACCTCGCGGTAGGGGCGGCCGAGGTGCTCTTCCTGGGGAATGCCGTGGATGCGCTCGAGAGCGGGGTTGACGGACACGTACGTGAGATCGGTGTCGAGGATCGCGATGCCGATGGGGGACTGGGAGACCAGCCGGGTGGACAGCGCGAGGTCCCGCTCCACCTGGCGCAGCCTGGGTGTGTCGGTGCCGAGCCCGAGGGCGTAGAAGTCCCCGTGGTCGTCCATGAGCCGCATGTTGCGCAGTTCCACCAGCCGCGTGCCACCGTCCTTGCAGCGGATGGGGAACGTGCCGCCCCAGCTCTTTCCACTCTCCATGACGTCGGCGAACGTCTTGATCACCCAGTCCCACTGCCCCGTGTGGACCAGTAGGTGTGCGGCGTACTGCCCGAGCGCCTCCTGGGCCGTGTAGCCGTACAGTTCCTCGGCCTGCGGACTCCACAGAACGACCCGCCCCTCGGCGTCCAGCAGCACCGCGGCCACCCCGAGGAGGTCCATCAGCCCGCTGGGCTGCGGTGACTCGTCCTCGGGACGGCGGGCGTCCGCCGGGCCCTGGTCCACGGAAGACCGATCGGCTTCGTCCATCGCCGGCCCTCCTTCCGCCGGCCGACGTCACGGGGCGTCCGTCGGCCTCGGCACGCGCCTGCCGCCGTCTGCAGGCGCTGCGACTTCCATGGTCCCCCCGAGCACCTGACACCACACCCCGTCCAGGTGAGTGGTCCTTGTCATCCACGACAGGCCCGGCACGCTGAGCAGGGCGGGCAGACGGTGCCACGGCGGCCTCGGTGAGGTCTGATGTACCCCCTGCCTGGACGTCGGGCGGGGTGGGCCTTGCCGAGCCGTGGCCGTCGCAGCCGAGCCGGGTTCCGAACATCTGGGTGCCCCGTGCGGAGGCCAGCCGTCCGTCAGCTGCCCCGTTAGCCGTCCGTCAGCCGCCCGTCAGGCGTCGAAGCGACGGCGGGCGGCCTCGATGTGACCGAGGTACTGGTGGGTCCAGCCGCACATGCCGTCGACCGTGGCGCGCAGGGCTTGGCCCGGCTCCGTGAGGGTGTATTCGACCCGCGGCGGCACGGTGGGGTGCACCTCCCGCTCGACCAGGCCGTAGCGCTCCAGCATGCGCAGGTTCTGGGTGAGCATCTTGTGACTGACGCCCTCGACCTCGTTGCGCAACTCGCTGAAGCGCAGCGTGCGTTCTCCGAGAGCCTCGATGATCAGGAACGCCCACTTGTTGGCTACGTCCGAGAAGATCGCGCGCGCCAGAGAGTCGGCGCGCCTCAGGTCCGCGTCTTCGGGCGAGCCCGTGTACTGCTTGGTCGCCATCTGGTTCCTCAGTCACTGAAAAGTGCGTTCTTCCAGGTCAACGGTCACTCTCCTACGGTTTTCGAGTAACCACAAGAGAGCGAGCGCGTCTTGGTTCCGCTGAAGTGAATCCGCGGCCGTCTTCAACCACAACCTGTCGGCCGAGAGCGACTTCGGCTACGCGCAGGCGATCAAGTCCGGCGACCTGGTCCACGTCTCCGGCCGGCTCTCGCTCGACGAGAGGGGCGGGGCGACTTCCTCCATGTGGACGACTTCGTCGCCCAGCTGTACGTGGTGAATCTGCGCGAACTGAGTATGGGTCCCATCGTGCGCAGCGACCCGACTCGCAACGACGCAGGTCTCCCACCCGCGGGGGAGCCAGGTGGGAGGGGGCGAACGCGGTGTCGGGTCGGCAGCACGAGCACGCGGTGCTCGATCTCGCCGTGCGCTCGGTGAGGGGTCGCGGGCCCGGTCAGCCGGCCGGGTCAGCGCAGGCCGGCGAAGAGATCGTTCTCGGGGACGTCCGCACCGGTGGTGTCTTGGACCCGTACGAAGGTCTCCATGCCCATCAACTCGCCGAACCTCTCCTTGCCCATCTTGAGGAAGAAGATGTTCTCACCCTGACTGGCGTGGGCGGCCAACGCGTCGAACTTCTGATCGCTGAACGCGGTGGTGTCCACCCACGTGGTGATCTCCTCGTCGGGGAGGCCGATCTCGGCCGCCGCGGCGGCCTCGGCGGCCTCGGCAGGATCCGGCTCCGGCATGTCCTCGTGAAACTCGCGCATGATCTCGCCGAACCGCTGCATCATCGAGCGGGGCATCGTGGTCCAGTACACCTTCGGAGTCAGCTCGGTCATCTCCAGCGCCGCCATCGTGATGCGGTGGGCCTGGATGTGGTCGGGGTGGCCGTAGAAGCCGTTCTCGTCATAGGTGACGACCACATCAGGTCGGTAGTGCCGCATGAGTTCTGCGAGTCGGGCCGCGCCTTCCTCCACGGGGGTCTGCCAGAAGGACCCGGGGGCGTCGTTGCTCGCCCAGCCCGCCATCCCGGAGTCGGCGTAGTCCAGCGTCTCCAGATCGCTGATCTTCAGAACCTCACAGCTCGCCTCGAGTTCTTGACGGCGCATCAGGGCGACTGCCGCCGGATCGTGCCCGGGATCGCCCGGCTTGACACCCCCTGGCCCGTCACCGCAACCGCCGTCGGTACACGTCACGAGAACCGTACGCATGCCTTCCGCCGCGTACCGCGCGAGGACCCCTCCTGTGCCGGTGGCCTCGTCGTCGGGGTGGGCGTGTACTGCCATGAGCGTCAAGGGCCGGCCAGTCATCAAACAGTCCTCCTGCATAAATGTGTCTCGGTCGATGCAACCGCGCCGGACGGTCCGGCTGTTCCCGGTGCCGGCGTTTGGCCAGGCGGAGGCGCCCGTGGTAAGCGCAGGGTCCTGCGGGGCGATGAGGTGACCTGGGGTGTCGACCTGGCCGACGGTGGAGCCGCGTTCGCTCACGCTCCTCCTCGACCATCGGTCAGCCCCGCGGCGAGGGCAGGACCGACGCCGAGGACGCCGCGGTCACGGCCGGCCAGGTCCAGGTCCAGGTCACACGGGACCGGCACCCCGTACGCGCCGGTGCCGGAAGACGTCGCCACTCGTCGTACGGGCCAGGACACCGACGGCGCGCGGGCCAGGACACCGACCGCATGCCGCGCGAGGTGGTGTCCTGGCCGCGCCGTTCCCTGACGCCTTCCGCCTACGTCGACGCGACCACGGACCGGTCCGGCTCGTGCTGCCGGGGTGTGACTCAGGCGTCGATGATGACGGGGATGATGAGAGGCCTGCGGCGGTGGGTGCGGAACGCCCAGTTCGCCACGGCCCGGGCGAGGAGTTGTTCGAGCTGGCGCGCGTCCCCGACGCCTTCCTCGGCCGCGGTGGCCAGGGTCTTCTCGATGACGGGGACGACCGGCTCGAAGGTGGCGTCGTCGTGGACGAAGCCGCGGGCCAGGAAGTCGGGCGCCTCGGCGAGCGCGCCGGTGTCCGCGTCGACGATCGCCACCACCGTGACCACGCCTTCCTCCGCGAGGGTGAGGCGGTCCTTGAGGGACGCCTCGGTCGCGCCGCCGACTTCCATGCCGTCCACGTAGACGTTGCCGGCGGGGACCTTGCCGGTGATGGACGCGCGGCCGTCGACGAGGTCGACGACGACTCCGTCCTCGGCGATGACGACGTGGTCGGGATCGACACCGGTACGGATGGCGAGGTCGGCGTTGGCGCGCAGGTGGCGCCATTCGCCGTGCACGGGCATGACGTTGCGCGGTTTGACGATGTTGTAGCAGTAGACGAGTTCGCCTGCGCTGGCGTGCCCGGAGACGTGCACCTTGGCATTGCCCTTGTGGACCACGTGGGCGCCCCACCGGGTGAGTCCGTTGATCACCCGGTAGATGGCGTTCTCGTTGCCGGGGATGAGGGAGCTGGCGAGCAGGACGGTGTCGCCCTTGCCGATGCGGATCTGGTGGTCGCGGTTGGCCATGCGGGACAGCGCGGCCATGGGTTCGCCCTGGGAGCCGGTGCACACGAGAGTGATCTTGTGGTCCGGGAGCTTCTCCAGCTCCTTCGTGTTCACGACCAGACCGGACGGGACCTTCAGATAGCCCAGGTCACGGGCGATGCCCATGTTGCGGACCATCGACCGGCCGACGAAGGCGACCTTGCGGCCGTGCTGGTGGGCGGCGTCCAGGACCTGCTGGATGCGGTGCACATGGCTGGCGAAGCTGGAGACGATGACCCGGCGTGGCGCCGTGCGCATCACCTGCTCGATCGCCGGGTTCAGCTCACGCTCCGAGGTGGTGAAGCCGGGAACCTCGGCGTTGGTGGAGTCGGTGAGGAACAGGTCCACGCCCTCTTCGCCGAGGCGGGCGAAGGCGCGCAGGTCGGTGATGCGGTCGTCGAGAGGGAACTGGTCCATCTTGAAGTCGCCGGTGTGCAGCACCATGCCGGCGCCGGTGCGGATCGCGACCGCGAGGCTGTCCGGGATGGAGTGGTTGACCGCAACGAACTCGAGGTCGAAGGGCCCGAAGCCGCGCCGGTCGCCCTCCCGCACCCGCACCGTGCGCGGCCGGATGCCGTGTTCCTTGAGCTTGGCCTCCAGGAACGCCAGCGTCAGCTTGGAGCCGACGACGGGAATGTCGGACCGTTCACGCAGCAGGTACGGCACTCCGCCGATGTGATCCTCGTGGCCGTGGGTCAGCACGACGGCCACGATGTCGTCCAGCCGGTCGCGGATCGAGGTGAAGTCCGGCAGGATCACGTCGACGCCCGGCTGGGTCTCCTCGGGGAACAACACGCCGCAGTCGACGACGAGCAGCTTGCCCGCGTGCTCGAAGACGGTCATGTTGCGGCCGATCTCACCCAGGCCGCCCAGGGCGATGACCCGCAGCCCCCCTTCGGGAAGAGGCGGAGCGGCTTTCAGTTCGGGGTGCGGATGACTCATAGCTTGACGGTACCCGGAGAGCGCAACGAGATGATCCATTGTCGCTGTGATCTGATCGCTGGTGACGGTCGGTAGTGCCAGGCGCCGAAGCGGTACCGCCCCGCCGAGGAACATCCTGACGGGACCTCGGTGCGACATACTCTCCGGATGAGTTCACGCGTTTCCCCGATCAGCCGGCCGGTCACGATACGCAGGGCCGTCGCGCGGGATGCCAAGCGGCTCACGCGGCTCGTGCGTGGCTCAGGCGCCTACCAGGGGAAATACGCGGCCGCGGTGGCGGGCTATCGGGTCGGTCCCGATTACATCGAAGCCCACAGCACCTTCGTAGCCGTCGGTGCCGTCGGTGCCGACGAGCATGCAGGCCGGGTCCTCGGGTTCTACTCGCTCGTCCTCGTTCCACCGGAGCTCGATCTGCTGTTCGTCGCCGACGAAGCACAAGGACATGGGATCGGACGGCTGCTCGTCGAGCACATGCAGTCCGAGGCCCGTGCCGCCGGGCTCGACCGTGTCAAGGTCGTGTCGCACCGGCCCGCCGAGGACTTCTACCACCGCGTCGGTGCTGTGCGGACCGGGACCGCGCTCGCGAACCCGCCCGCCGTGCCGTGGGACCGTCCCGAATTCGAGTTTCGCCTTCCTCCGGCGTGAACGGGTGTTCCGGTTCACGTGCTGAGCCGGTGCGGGCGCCGGGTTGATGCCGGCGTGCGAGGGGTGGCGGGTGGGGTGTGATGCAGAACACGGTGAGTGTGCGCATGTGTGTTCGGTGCGTACTTCGGGTGGGTTGGACCTGGTCAGAGCGCTACGGAGGGTGACTAGCGGCGCTTGTTGAAGGGTGTACAGGGCCTGCACGGGGGCGCGTGGGGAGGCTTTTTCAAACGGGCGTGAGTGTTCCGCCGGGCAAATCACTTAGCTAGGTCTCAGGCCCAACGGCCTTTCGGCGCGAGCGAGTTGGCGCCGGGTCCCTGCTTGCCTCGATGGAGAGGATCTTTGCTCATGTCCCCTGCCGACAGGAGCCGGTCGTGAGGTACGACGACGCCCAGGAGGGCGCCTCGCCGGCGGAGCACCGCGCCGGGCTCTCGCAGTCCATGTTCGTCGCCCTGGACCTGGAAGTGGACTTCGAGGCCTTCTACCTCGGTCACCACGAGGTCTTCCACGCGTATGCGGAAGTGCACTTCGGCAACCGCGAGACCGCGGAAGAGGTCATCCACGAGGTCTTCCTGGAGATTCACGCGGGCTGGTCGCAGCTGCTGAGCGCGGGCAACCTCGAACAGGGTGCGTGGGCGATCGTGCGGCGCATCGTCCACAACCGCCTCGATGCGGAGGGCCGGGGCCCGGCATTCGTCATCAACGGCCCCATCGCCCAGGCCCTCGACACGGCGCTCGTCACGGCCCGCGACAAGCTCCAGAAGATGGAGTCCGCGAGCGGTCTGTACGAGGCGATAGCGGACCTGCCCGACCGGCAGTTCGAGGTGATCGTGCTGCGCTACGTGCTCGGCTACCCGACCGCCAAGGTCGCCTGGTACATCGGCATAGACGACCGGACCGTCGGCCACCACCTGCGCCGTGCCAAGGAACGCCTGCGCCTCAAGCTCGGCCTGCCCGAGACCCCGAAGAAGTCCAAGCACAAGGGAGTGGGAGCGTGAGCACCACCATCAACGACCTCCTGGAGAGCGCCCGACTGCCGGTCGCCCCGCGCAGCGGCGCCGACGTCGCCGCGGGGCTGCGCCGGCTGGCCGCCGACGCCTCCCGCCGCACTCCCGCCACCGAGGTCACCCGCGCCGCCCAGGCCGGACAGCGCCTCGCCGTGGTGTGCCGGTGGGTCCTCAACGAGCCGGACGCAGCCGCTCACGTCGCGAAGATCGCCGAGGGCCCGGACCGCGGGCCGCTGACGGAAGAGGAGCTCGACGTCGACGGCGCCCTCGTCTACGCCTGCCTGCTGTCCCTGACCGGCCATCCCGAATCCGCACAGTTCTGGTGGCAGCTCGCCGCCGGGGCCGGCAGCCGCGCCGCCGCCTACTGCCTGCACCTGCACCACCTGTGCGTGGGCGAATCCAGGCGGGCGCGGCACTGGTTCCACCAGCTCACCCACTCCATGGCCGACACCGCTCCGCCGGACGCCGCCTTCCTCGACGGCCTGGAGATCTTCGCCCGGTACGTACGCGCCAACGGCTCCGGCGCCCACGCGCCCACCGGCCGCCTGGAGAGCGAGGTCGACCGGCTGGCCGCCCGCACTCCCCACTCCTCCGTCATCGTCGCCCGGCCCGACGGCCAACTCGTGGCCCGGCTCCAGGAGTTCAACCAAGGCCGCTGATCTTCTCCCGGTACGACGACCGGTACGACAACGAACAGGGGAGACCGTCACCAGCCACCGGTTCCACGGCCACGGCCGGGCGGGCTCCCCGTCAGGACGCCATCCAGAAAGGGACGTAAGCCATGGACCCCAGCCTCCCTCCACCTCGCACGGGCCGGGAACGGTTCCTCGCCGTCCGGGAGTGGATCGTGCGACGGCGGCGCATCGCCCTCGCTCAACTGCTGCGCGGCGCCTGTTACGGCGCCGGCACCGGAGCCGTGGGCCTGATCTTCGTGTGGGTCGAGCACCGCATGTGATCACACAGCAGCATGATCCGCACCAGGGCGGCCCGCGCCGGGTCGGTTGTCCGACTGACCCGGGTGCACCTGGCATCGGCCTGGCTGCATGGATCAGGGGCGTTCGTGGACCAGTACAGCCGGGTGCTCGCGCCGGATCCGGCCGGGATTCAGTCCGCGTCGGCGACGATGGAGCCGACGCGCTCGGCCAGGACCGGATCGCGGCGGACCAGGACGGTGGCGTAGCCGACGGCGACGAGCAAGGTGGCGATCGCCGCGTAGGGGAACCAGTTGTACGGCGCGGGCTGCCCGGGCTTGGCGAGGTAGTACAGCGGAACCAGGATGGCCACCGTGCCGAGCGCGGGCAGGAGGAGGTGCCGGACGACCCGGAACTCCTGGGGGCGGTACCTGCGGTAGTACAGCGGGAGCGCGATGTTGGAGGCGAGGTAGACCAGCAGGATCAGGATGGCGCCGAGCGTCGAGGACTCGGTGAAGAAGACCACCGGGTTCATCGGGCCGCCGTCCGAGCCCAGCAGGTGGCCCAGGCCCCAGCCGCCGATGATCAGCAGGGCGATGGCCGTGAAGGTGACGATCGCGTTGTTCGGGGTGCGGCGGACAGGGTGGACATAGCCGAAGAAGGCGGGCAGCAGACCCTCGCGTCCGGCGTTGAACACCAGGCGCGCCTGGGAGTTGATACCCGCGATCAGCACGCCGAGGGTGGAGGTCAGACCACCGAGGTAGGCGAGGAACGCCAGCACGCCGAGGGTGTCCTGGGCCACCTCGATGAAGGGGATCCGGGTGGCTCCGAGCTTGGCCACGTCGTAGCCGAAGCCGGTCACCGTGGCGTAGGCGAAGAGAATGTAACTCACCGTCATGATCGCGATGGAGGAGAACACGGCGCGGCCGACGTTGCGCCGCGGATTCTCCGTCTCCTCGGCGAGTGCCGCCGAGTTCTCCCATCCGATGAACAGGTACACCGCCAGCGGGAAGCCGGCTGCCAGACCGTTGAAACCGCCGCTGATGTGGCTGGGCAGGAAGGGGTCGACGGACAGCCCGCCGTGGTGTTCCACCAGCGCGGCGACCGAGACCACGAGCAGCACCAGCATCTCCGCGCCGAAGAAGTAGCCGGCCCACTTGGTGGAGACGACCACCCCGCGCAGCATCAGCACCACGGCCAACCCGGTGAGCAGTAGGGTCCAGATGATCCACGGCAGGTCGATGCCCGTGTAGTGCTGCAGGGTGATCTGCACGAACCCGCCGGAGATCGAGATGACACCGGCCATCGCGATGATGTAGCCCAGCGCCGCCAACAGCGCCGTCGTCACCGCGCTGACGGGTCCGAACGTCTTGCCGACGAAGGTGATGAAGCTGCCCGCCGAGGGGTGCGCGCGGGAGAACTCGGCGAGCGTGTTGCCGAGGAGCGCTACCGCGACACCCGCGGCCGCGATGGTCAGGGGCGAGGCGACGCCCGCGGTGGTGGCCAGGAAGGCGAACCCGAAGAAGAAGCTCATGGCCGGGCCGACGTTGGCCATCGTCGCGGCGGCGATGTCCGCCATGCCGAGGACGCCGCCGCGCAGCCGCTGCGGCGCGCCGACGGGGCCCGGGGGCGTCAGCGGATCTGCTCCGGGGTGGGGCATGGCGGCAACTCCTCGTGCAATGTGGCGGCGTGGTGGGTGCGCGGGCTGTCGAGGGCCGGGCGGGCACGGTCGGGGCGGGTCAGCGGTGCCGGGAACGCTGGTGTGCCTTCACCGCCTGTACGGCCGGTTCGGTCGCACCCCGCCCGAGCTCGGTGAGCAGTTCGGCGTGGCAGCGGTTCTGTTCCCGTACCGCCTCGGGCAGCGGTGCGGGGAGGAGCAGGCACAGCCGGCCGAGCAGATCGGCGGCGAACTCGCGGATTCCGGCGCCGCCGAGCGCCTCCGCGAGGGCCAGGTGGAAGCGGGTCTCCAGCTCCGCCATGTCTGCCGGGTCGTCGGTTCGGTCCAGGTCGTCGACGAGTGCGCGAAGTGGGTCCAGCCTCTCGGCCGGCACCTCTCCCGAACCGTGCGCCACGAGGCCGCATTCGAGCAGCAGGTGGAAGGCGTCCAGTGACGCTGCCTCCTCCGCGTCGTGCATCAGGGCGACGACGGTGTCCCAGCCCTGCGCGACGAAGGTTCCGCCCGCCCGGCCGCGTCGGCGGTCGAGCAGGCCGTCCTGGCACATGCCCTCCAGCGCGCGGCGCACGGTGATCTCCCCGATCCCCAGTTCCTCGGCGAGGACACCGGCGTCCGGGAGTCGGTCCCCCGGCCGCACGGACTGCAGGCGTACCCGCAGGGCGATCCGTGACCGGACGAGATCGGATCCGTTCTGGCCGCCCAGAGGCAGCGCGCGGGCGTGCCCCACGCCGATGACCGGGGTCGTGGGAGCTGAGCCCGGCTGGTTGTACGGCCCGAACTTGCCCGCTGCATTCACCACGACGTCACCCTAACGGCCTGCTGATCGCGGACGTGGCCCCGAACGTGACGTCGTACGGCGGGACCGTGGCCGGGAACGCGGGCTCGACATCACGCGGCTCGGCGTCCCGCGCCTGGCTTCCGCCGTGCGCCGCGTCCAGGGCGGGCTCGTACGCGGCGAGAAGGGCGGCAGGCGGTTCCCGCGACGACGTCTCGGGGTGGTGCATGGGAGCTCCGAGGGGAGGGGCACGTCGGGAGGAGGCTTTCGCGAGGGGAGGAGCGGATCGCGATGGAGGAAAAATTAGAGCAAGGTGAACAGTTAAACAAGACCTCGCCTCGCACGGCCCGTGGGTGGCGTGCGAGGGCGGGGTGGGCAGCCGTCCGGCACGGCTCTGAGCTGGGGATTCGCGCCTCCGCGGGCCGGTTGGTGAAGTCCCGTTGGCGCGGCGTGACGGAGGGCGTGCGAGGCGGGGGTTGGGAGGGGAAGCGCGGTGGACGGGCCACCGGACCCCTTGTTTTTTTAGATCGCCCTGAACTATTTTCCTGAGCGCCACCGGCGTGACCGGTCCCACAGGACCCGGCTCGCAGGCCGCGGTCCACCATGCCCGCTCCACGACCGTGATCGCCACCCGCTCGCTGCTCCAGAACCCCCGCTGCTCCGTCCTGCGCAATCCACGCGGCCACCCCGCAGGCATCGTCCCTCGTCCCCACCTGTCCTTGGATGTCGAGATGACCACACGTCCCCCTGTTTCCGCCCCCGATCCGGTCACCACCGTCAAGAACGACCCAGAAGGATCCGGCCTGCAGGCCGGCCTGAAGAACCGCCACCTGTCGATGATCGCGATCGGCGGTGTCATCGGCGCCGGGCTGTTCGTCGGCTCCGGATCCGGCATCGCCGCCGCCGGCCCCGGCATTCTGGTCTCCTACGCCCTCGTCGGCGTCCTCGTCGTCCTCGTCATGCGGATGCTCGGCGAGATGGCCGCGGCCAATCCGACGTCCGGCTCGTTCTCCGCCTACGCCGACCGCGCGCTGGGCCGCTGGGCCGGCTTCACCATCGGCTGGCTGTACTGGTTCTTCTGGGTCGTGGTGCTCGCCGTGGAAGCGACCGCCGGAGCCAAGATCCTGGCCGGATGGATCCCGGCCGTACCGCAGTGGGGCTGGGCCCTGATCGTCATGATCGTCCTGACCGCCACCAACCTGGTCTCGGTCAGCTCCTACGGCGAGTTCGAGTTCTGGTTCGCGGGTATCAAGGTCGTTGCCATCGCCGCGTTCATCGTGGTCGGCGCACTCGCCATCTTCGGTCTGCTGCCGGGCTCGGACCATCCTGCGTCCGGCTTCTCCAACCTGACCGCGCACGGTGGGTTCCTGCCGAACGGCCCCGGAGCGATTCTCACGGGCGTGCTGATGGTGGTCTTCTCCTTCATGGGCAGCGAGATCGTCACCCTGGCGGCCGGTGAGACCGCGAACCCGCGGGCCGCGGTCACCAAGGCCACCAACAGCGTGATCTGGCGGATCGCGGTGTTCTACCTGGGCTCGATCCTGATCGTGGTGTCGCTGCTGAGGTGGGACGACCCGGCAATCCTCAAGGACGGCTCGTACGTCGCCGCGCTGAGCTCCGTCGGTATCCCGCACGCCGCCCAGATCATGAACGCCATCGTGCTGACCTCCGTGCTGTCCTGCCTCAACTCCGGCCTGTACACCGCGTCCCGCATGGCCTTCTCGCTGGGCCGCCGCAGCGACGCTCCGGCCGCCTTCGGCAGGACGACACGCCGCGGAGTGCCGCAGTCGGCCATCCTGGCCTCGGTGGTCTTCGGCTTCGTCGCGGTCGCCTTCAACTACCTGTGGCCGGACACGGTCTTCCAGTTCCTGCTCAACTCGTCCGGCGCCATCGCTCTGTTCGTCTGGCTCGTGATCTGCTTCTCCCAGCTGCGGATGCGCAAGATCATCCAGCGGGAGTCGCCCGAGAAGCTGGTCGTCAGGATGTGGCTGTACCCCTACCTGACCTGGGCCACCATCGCCCTGATCACGTTCGTACTGGGCTACATGCTGACCGACACCGCCGAAGGCGGCGGCCGTGACCAGGTGGTCCTGTCCACCCTGGTGGCTCTGGCCGTGGTGGTCTTCGCCCTGGTCCGGGGACGGCTGGCCCGGAAGGTCCGGCAGGACGAGATCATCCCTTCGTAGCAACCCGGGCCGATCCACGGCCTTCTCCCGCCCGCCGGTGACGCGGCTCCCACCGCGTCACCGGCCTTCAGGATGTCCTGCCCGACATGCGGGTCGATGTCCGGGAAGGTGAAGTCAGTTCGAGGACCAGCCTCATGGCGTCATCGAGAAGAGACGTCTCGCTCTCGCTCATGGACGGGTCGGCCGCTCGCCTCTTCCCGGCTTCCGTGAGGTATCCGCAGCCGCTGTCCCCCGCAGCGACCGCGGGGGCGAGGTGCGTGAGCAATGAGGCCAGTACCTTGCGGGCCGGTGCCGCCAGGGCGGTGGTGTCGACGGCGACCTGCGCCAGGATCAGGGACGACATTCCCCAGTCCAGTCCGGGTGGCCCTTCCTCGGTGTTGCACCAGTCGATCACCATGGGGCCGCCCGATGTGAGCACCACGTTGTCCGGGTGCAGGTCGAGGTGGAGGATGCGGTGGGTGGGATCGGCGGAACCCCGTGCGGGAACGGAGTGCAAGCGGTGCAGCAGGCCGGCCAGCGCCGATCCCGCTTCCTCGGCCGTGATCGTGCCCAGCAGCAGTGCCTGCAGCATGGTCGGGCCGTGCAGCCGCTCCATCACCAGGTCGCTTCGAGGCGCCGTGCCCGGCGTGGCGCCCGCAGGGCCCCGAACCCGTGGCACGGGATATCCGCGCTCCGCGAGGTAGGCCAGCACGGCGGTTTCGGCGGTGGCGTCGCCGCCGTCCCGGTATCGGCGAAGGACCCAGTGGTCGTCGATGGCGAACACGTCCGCGGTGCGGCCGGAACCGAGTAATTCACCCGTCTGCATGCCCGGACCCTACTCGTCGGCGACGCCGTTATCTTCCCTCCTTGCGCTGCGGCTTGGCTCCGTTCGTGCGGGTGGGCGAGGTGGGCGCAGGCATCGCTGAAACGCTCGACCGCTGTAGGACGGCTGCCGAACCTCCCGGGTCAGGGGGACATCCGCCGGTCATCGGAAAGGTTCAATGCGTCTGCGACATGGGACAGCGCGGCTCCCAGGGCGAGGCTGACGCGGGTGTGGGCGAGTTGGTCGCCTCGGGTGGGGTCCCGGTTGATGATGAGGACCCTTTTGTCCGCCTGAGCCGCTTGGCGGACAAATCTGAGCCCAGACATCACCGTGAGCGAGGAGCCCAGAACCAGCAGCGATGTCGCCGTACGGACCAACTGGCGACAGTGCTCGATCCGCGCCGCGGGCACGGTCTCGCCGAAGAACACCACGTCGGGCTTGAGGATGCCGCCGCAGTCCGCGCACGGCAGGACGCGGAAGCCGGCGACCTGTTCGTCGGAGAGGTCGGCGTCACCGTCGGGGTTGATTCCCGCGGCCACCGGTTCGAAGGAAGCGTTGGCCTCTTCCAGTCGCACGGCGAGGTCACGGCGTGAGGTGATGGCGTCGCAGGCCAGACACCGCACTCTCGCCAGACTCCCGTGCAGTTCCACGACCCCCTCGGCGCCGGCGGCCTGGTGCAGACCGTCGACGTTCTGGGTGATCGCGCCCGAGAGCAGGCCGTGCCGGGCGAAAGTGGCGACGGCCCGGTGCCCGGCGTTGGGGCGGGCGCGGCCGAAGGTACGCCACCCGAGATGGCTGCGTGCCCAGTATCTTCGCCGTGCCTGCGGGCTGGCGGTGAAGTCCTGGTACGTCATCGGCGTGTGCCGACTCAGGCTTCCGCCCTCACCTCGGTAGGCGGGGATGCCCGACTCTGTGGAGATGCCCGCCCCGGTGAGGACCAGCACACCACCGGCGTTCAACGCGTCGACCACCGGCTGGAGGTCGGTGGTGCCCGGCGGCAGGTCCGGGGGAGGGGTCCAGTGCAGTGTGGGACGGGTCCGCATGCGTGCCAGGGTACGAAAACCGGGTCCGCCGCGTCCTTCGGTCTGATCGTCGGAGCCCGTCGCGCCCTGATCGGCGCGGAGGAGCGGGGCGGTACCGGGAGGCGGGGCCTCCAGGGCTATGCCGAGTCCTGGTCGAGGAGGTAGCCGATGGCCTCCACGACGTCACCGACCGTGTGGTGCGGTGTCACCAGTCCGGCGGGCCAGGGGCGGCCGGTGACCCAGATGGTGCGCAGCCCCGCATCGTGGCCGCCGACGATGTCGGTCTCGGGATTGTCGCCGGTCATCCAGTCCCCGCGAGTGAGCTGCGTTCCGCATCGGGCTGCGGCGAGTTCGAAGAGTCGCGGGTCGGGTTTGCGGATGTCGATGTCGCCGGACGCGGCGATCCCGTCGATCAGATCGGAGAGGCCGGTGGCATTGATCTTGGCCCGCTGAATGTCGCTGGCGCCGTTCGTGGCGACACCGATGCTCCAGCCGGCCTCCTTGAGACGCTCCAGGCTGTTGAGCACGGCAGGTCGGCAGTGCATGGAGGCCGCCATGCGGTCGATGTAGACCCGCCACAGGTGCTCGGCGCTCTCGCTGACGGGGAAGGCGGCGCGCAGCCGGTCGAAGTCACCGCGCTCGGCATGGTCGGCCAGCTCGGTCAGCAGCCACTGTTCGATCTCGGGACCGTAGCCGTGGTCATGGCTCAGCGAGGTGATGGCATCGGCGAAGGCACCGGTGCGGTCGACCAGGGTGCCGTCCAGATCGAAGATCGCGAGTCTCACGATGACGGACCTTACTTGCCGCGGCGAGTGACCGGTATGGGCCCGTCCTGCTCCGACCGGTGTGCGGTGAGTTGCCTGGGTTTGGCTATCACGGGAGCGCCGATTCATACGGCGGCAGGAGAGCGCGCTGCTCGTACTGCGGTCCGGTGCGCTGGTTGTGCCATGGCGAGGCATCGCGAGGCCATGCCCGCCACCACTGACCGCACGAGACATCGGCCCTTGCGCCGCCGAGGCCCGGGCAAGGCCTCGCCAGGCGCGCGTCAGACGTCCAGCGTCGCGGTGGCGCGGTCGCGGGTGTCGGCGGCGGGCGCGATCAGAACGGCGGAGGCGACGAACACCAGCACCGCGACCATTGCCGTACGCAGCCCGTAGTGCTCCCCCAGGAAGCCGAGGGCCGGCGGCCCGACGAGGAAGGCGACGTAGCCGATGATCGCGACCAGGGAGACGCGCGCGGTCTGGTCGGGGCCCGAATCGCCGGCCGCCGACAGGGCCACCGGGAAGCCGAGAGAGGCCCCGAGACCCCAGAAGAGAACGGAGGTCGCCGCGACGGCCACATTGTCGGAGAAGATCACGAGGACGAGCCCGAGGGCACCGGAGAGGGCGCTCGCTCGCAGAACGGTGGCGCGCCCGAAACGGACGAGGAAGAACGTCCCGCAGAAGCGCCCCAGTGTCATCGCGGCGGCGAACCCGACGTAGACGAGTGAACCGGCTGCGGCGTCCAGGCCGTGGCCGTCCACCATGAGCAGCGGCAGCCAGTCGTTGGCCGCTCCTTCAGCCAGGGCCATGGCCAGCACGATGGCACCGATGAGGAGCAGTTTCCGGTCCTTCCAGACCTGCGGTCCTGACTGCTTGGCCGAGCCGGAGGTCCCAAGCCGCGTGCTGAGGCCGACGCCCGTCGGCAGGGCACGTGAGGCGTGGATCAGCATCCCGGTGGCGGCGAGCGTGATCACCGCGAGGTGCCAGTGGACGGGGATCCCGGCGGCCGTGGCGGTCATCCCGGCGAGGCCTCCGACCACCGTGCCCAGGCTGAAACAGCCGTGCAGTGTGGGCAGAACCGGCGCCCCGGTGATGCGTTCGACGTCGGCGCCGTCCACGTTGACCGCTACCTCGCCCGACCCCATGCCCGCGCCGAAGAGGAAGAGCCCGGCTGTCACCAGGGGAGCGGACGAAGCGGCGCTGCCGGCGCCGATGACGATCGTGGCCGAGATGATCAGGGAGGTGCCGAGAACGATGACGGGCCGGGTGCCGAGGCGTTCCACGAAGCGGCCGGAACACAGGATGCCGATCATGGATCCCACGGAGAGGCCGAACAGGATCAGGCCCATCTCCGCGGTGGACACCTTCAGTTGGTCCCGCACGTCGGGGGTGCGCGTGACCCAGGAGGACATGGCGATACCCGGGAGGAAGAAGAACAGGTAGAGGGCTTGGCGGCGCCGACGCACGGCGGGGTCTGTCAAGAGGAGGCTCCGCGGGGCTCGGAAGAATGGGCGGGCGGGCGGCGGGCCCCGCATCCATCGGATACGTACAAATGTACATAATCGCCGGGCAGGAGGTGCCGGAGACTGCTCAGTGTGGATGACAGCGGTACGGCGCACCCGACTGCAGGGCCCCGGTACGGCCGGCACCGTGACGAAGCCGTACGCGTACCCGTTCCGGCGCTGCCGCGCGGACGCTATCCGTCCTGCTCGCGGCGGGCGGTGGCGAATCGGCGCTGGTAGGCGGCGGGGCTGATGGACAGCTCTCGTGCGAAGACGCGGCGCAGGCTCTCGTAGCTCGGGAAGCCGGCCATGGATGCCGCCTGCGTGGCGGTGTGCCGCTGGTCGAGGAGTGACTTGGCGATGTCGAAGCGGATCGACTCGACGTAGCGGGCGGGCGTGGTGCCGAGTTCTTCCCGGAACAGCCTGGTGAGGTGGCGCGTACTGACGTTGAGTCGTCCGGCGAGGGCGGCCAGGGAGTAGTCGCCGGCGGGGTCCGCCGTGACCAGGTCGACGACCCTGCGCAGGGCGGGCGACCGGGGCGGCGAGCCTTGCAGGGGTGCGGAGAACTGCGATTGGCCGCCCGCTCGCTGCAGGTAGACCACCAGGGAGCGGGCCACCTCCCGGCTGAGGTCGGGGCCGTGGTCGGCCTCGACGAGTGCCAGGGCAAGGTCGATGCCCGCGGTCACGCCCGCCGAGGTGTACATCGCGCCGTCGCGCACGTAGATGGCGTCGGGCTCGACGCGGGCCTTGGGGTGCCGGGTGGCGAGTTCGCCGGCGATCTTCCAGTGAGTGGTCGCTCGTCTGCCGTCCAGGAGGCCCGTCGCGCCCAGGACGAAGGCGCCGGAGCACACGGACGCGACGCGGCCGGCACGGGCTGCCAGGTCCCCGGTCGCTTCGGCCAGGTCGCGCGTGACCGGGGTCCTGGGATAGATGTCCCCGCCTGGCACCAGGAGCGTGTCGGGGTCCGTGTGCGTGGCGGCGCTGCCGTCGACGGCGATCCGCATGCCGATCGACGAGGTGACGTCGGCACCCGTCGTCGAGAGCAGGGCGATCCGGTAGGCGGCGCCGAGCAGGTTCGCCTCCCCGAACACCTCGGCCGGGCCGGCGACGTCCAGCAGCTTCACCCCGTCATAGACGAGGATCGCCACGCGGTGCGGGTCGGAGCTCACGGGCCCACCCTGGGATGACCGTATTCGAGTGGTTCATGGCCGGACCGAGGCGGCGCCGCGGGCCGCGTGGTCGGCACTGTGGACAACGGGAGCAACGCTCGCACGGTCCACTCGTCGTACATCACATCGGAAAGCGCGGACATCATGACCGACATCATCGCAGGGGTGGAAATACCCGGGACCTCGGCTGTCGCGGAGGCAACGGCATTTCTTCGGGAGAGGACGAACCCTCTGATCTTCCACCACTCCCGGCGGGTATTTCTCTTCGGTTCCCTCCACGCCCGTGCCAGGGACCTGCGGCCCGACCCCGAGTTGCTCTACATCTCGGCGATGTTCCATGACGTGGGCCTTTTGATTCCGTTCGGCGACACACAGCAGCGTTTCGAGCTGGACGGCGCAGACCATGCGCACCAGTTCCTCCTCGATCGCGGGTTCTCCCGAAGCGCCGCCGACGTGGTCTGGAGGGCGATTGCCCTGCACACGACACCGGGGATTCCCGGCCGGATGGACGCCGAGGTCGCCGCCACGAACTACGGCGTCCTGACCGACGCGATCGGCTGGGGCCTGGACGGACTGGAACGTGACCGGATGGACGAGATCGTCGCCGCTCACCCCCGTGATGATTTCAAAAGGGAATTCCTGCAGGCATTCGTCGACGGCCTCAAGGACCGCCCGGACACCACCTACGGCACCGTCAACGCGGACGTTCTGGAACACTTCGTTCCCGGTTTTCGCCGTACGTCCATGGTGGAGCGCATCCTCGATGCTCCCTGGCCGCAGTGACCGGACCGTCAGGACCACCTCTCACTCCACAACAAGAAAGGAATACTCGTGCGAGCCATCACTGTCCGGGACCGCGAGGCCGGAGTCACGGGGCTGACCCTCGAGGAGCTTCCCCACCCCCACGCCGCCGAGAACGACGTCATCCTGCGCGTGCACGCCGCGGGCTTCACCCGAGGCGAGCTCGACTGGCCCGCGACCTGGACCGACCGCGCCGGCCGTGACCGCACACCGAGCGTGCCCGGCCACGAGGTGTCGGGGGTGGTGACGGAACTCGGATACGGAACGACCGGCCTCACCGTCGGCCAGCGGGTCTTCGGACTGGCCGACTGGACGCGCGACGGCTCGCTCGCCGAGTACGTCGCCGTGGAAGCCCGCAACCTCGCCCCCCTCCCCGCCGACATCGACCACACGGTGGCCGCCGCACTGCCGATCTCCGGACTGACCGCCTGGCAGGGCTTGTTCGATCACGCCCGCCTCACCACCGGCCAGACCGTCCTGATCCACGGTGCCGCCGGCGGCGTCGGCTCGATCGCCGTCCAGCTCGCGCACGAAGCGGGCGCCCGAGTGATCGGTACGGGCCGCTTCGCCGACCGCGACACCGTCCTCGGTCTGGGCGCGCACACGTTCCTCGACCTGGAAGCCGACCGATGGGAGGACACCGCCCAGGTCGACGTCGTGTTCGACGTCATCGGCGGCGACGTCCTCGACCGTTCGGCCGCCCTCGTACGACCCGGCGGCACACTCGTCAGCATCGCTCACCAGCCCGCCGTGCGCCCGGCCGACGGCCGAACCGTCTTCTTCGTGGTGGAACCCGACCGCGCCCGCCTCGCCGACCTCGCCCGGCGCCTGCGGGACGGCCGGCTTCGGGTACGCGTCGGCGCGGTGCGGCCGCTGTCCGAGGCAGCCGCCGCCTTCGCCTCACGACAGCGTGTCCCCGGGCGGACGATCATTCGCGTGGCTGAGGGCTGAGGGCTGAGGGCTGAGGGCTGAGAAGCCCTGACAAAGGCGTTGGACGTGGCGTTCGGTGATCATGCAGACGGCGAGGCTGGGGGAAGGCTTCGTGGGAGGCGGGACCGATTCTCACTACCGAGATCGCTGGTGCGGGGAGCGGAGCACGAGCAGGGTGATCTCGCTGGGGGCGAAGACACGGAACGGCGGGCCCCAGAAGCCGGTGCCGCGGCTGGTGTAGAGGAGGGTGCGGGGGCCGTGGTGGCTGAGGCCGGCGAGGGCGGGCTGGTCGAGGCGGACCAGGTAGTGGAAGGGCCAGATCTGGCCGCCGTGAGTATGGCCGGAGAGCTGGAGGTCGATGCCGGCGGCTGCCGCCCGGTCGACGAACGTGGGCTGGTGTGCCAGGAGAAGGACGGGCAGGTCGGGGTCGGCGCCGTTCAAAGCTCCGGCGAGGTGGGCGCGGTGGCCTGCGAGGCCGGAGGACTCGGCGGTGACGTCGTCCACGCCGGCGACCACGAGGGTGTCGCCACCGCGCTCGAGCAGCAGATGGCGGTTGCGCAGCGGCTCCCAGCCCAGTTCGTCCATCAGGTCGACCCAGCCCTGGGCCTCGCTGTAGTACTCGTGGTTGCCGGTGACGTACACACGGGCCTTCGTGGCCCGTACGGTACCGAGTGGGGCGGCCTGGGCGCGGCGGCGATCGGCCGTTCCGTCCGCGATGTCGCCGGTGTGGCAGACCAGGTCGGCTTCCAGGGTGTTCACCGTCTCGCACACTCGTGCCGACCAGCGGGCGCGATCGAGCGGGCCGTAGTGGGTGTCGGTGATGAGGACGACGCGGAGGCCGTCCAACCCGGCACCCAGTCGCGGGAGTTGCACGTCCAGTCGGCGCACGCGCGGCACGCGGCGGGCCTCGACGTACCCCCAGACGAGCAGTACGGCGGCTACACCGAGGACGGCCCAACTGACGATACGGGCCCGGTCCTGACTCTCGCCGACGCCGGCCACGGTCAGGGCGAGCCGCAAGAAGACGCCGAGCAGAACGGACCAGGTGAACAGGACCCAGCTGGTGCCCAGCAGGGTGTCACCGATGATCGCCGCCCGGTCCTGCTGGCGCCGGCCGTGGCCGCGCATCATCGCGAGCGGCATACCGACGAGGCCGAGGGCGAACAGGGCGGTGCCTACCAGCGTGACGGGCAACGGCCAGTGCTGGCCGCCGTGCAGGAGTACCCAGCAGGGCACGACCCACAGGAGAACGGGGGCGATCAGGGGGAGGTAGCGCAGCAGGCGGTGCAGTCGACTCTGGCGCGGTGCTTGCGCTTCACCCTCGGCGGGCCTTGTGTTGCTGGTGTCGGTCACGCTTGTCCTCCCTGACCGGGCTGCCGTCTCGGGCACTGTAACCGGTCGTCCTCGGGTCGACCGGACTGGCGTTCACGGGGTCCCTTGGAGCGAAGGGTCCTGTGCGGGATGGCAGGACTGCACCGTAGACACGTTCCTCTTCCTTGGCTTGGCATGAGTCGTCACCAGGGCGCTGTCTGGGGGCGCGGTGTTCATGCTGGCCTCACATCAACGGGTTGACCTCGGATCCTGAGGCAAGCTGGACTGGACCTCGGCGATCATGGACGCGGCATCTGTCGCCCTGAACGCGGCGCGTTCATCACGCAGGGCAGTCCCACGCCTGTGGGCGAGCAGCGAATGGCGGCAGCAACGGGACCACCGGCTACCAGAATTCGCCGGGAACCGGCCGCTTCGACAGATGGGCACCACGATCTGCATTACACGGCGCGACCGTCACATGTGGAGCTTGGGCTTGGTCCTATGACGGGCCGAACCCAGTCGCGGCAAGAGGGGCAACAATCTTGTCCTCGGCGAAGACGTACGCCGGCGGCCGCGTGGGCGTCGTCCGCTCGAACTCCGCGCTGTCAAGGGGCCTCACCGTCCCCTTGCCTTGCGAGGAGAAGCTCTGAAGACTGAGGTCGGGCAGCGGGTGACCAGAACGGCATCCCGCTGCCCGACGTGATCAATGCTCAGACCGGGCGAGATCGATCAGGTCCGCGTCACCGGTGCCTGCAGCTCTGTCACCCAGTCGTCGCGGTTCTCGGGGCACTCCAGGTTGATCTCACGCGGATATCCGGTCGACTGGTAGCCGTTGGCGTCGATCCAGCGGGCCAGGGTCTGGGCCGTAGGGAGCACGGTGTCCATGGAGCCGCGGTGCACGATCGTCGCCGCCTGGTCGAGGGACGGCAGGTCGAGGACGCGGAAGGCGCCGTCCTGGAGAGGGGCAGCGACCTGGACGGCAGCGTGGACGCTGATCTTGCCACCCCCCTCAGGGGCGTCCTCGTAGTAGGCCACGCCGGGCCCCGTGGGGGTGACTCCCGCCGAGCCCAAGCGCTGGAACAGTTGGTCGTAGAGCGGCCCGATGACCGGGCCGATGTCCTCGGGCTCGAAACTCGCGGCGGTTGCGGTCAGCTCCGCCACCCTGACGGTGGAGACGCTCTTGATCACAACGTCGTTCGTGGGCATGTGGCCCTCACTCTCGATCGCTCGGAGCCTCGCCTCGACCTGGACCAGCCGTGCGCCTGCCGCGGCCACGGCGGTCTCCAGCTCAGCCCGCCGCAGCCGCAGCATGCCGCGCAGTTCCTCCGCGCTGACCTTCTCCTCCACGATGTCTCGGACCTGCTGGAGAGTGAATCCGAGGTCTTTGAGCGCGATGATCCGGTTGAGGCGGGCAAGCTGGGCGGCGGTGTAGTAGCGGTAGCCGCTGGCGGGGTCGACGTGGGCGGGACGCAGCAGGCCGGTCGCGTCGTAGTGACGCAGCATCCGGACTGAGACGCGGCCGTGTCGGGCGAAGTCTCCGATGGTGAACATGATGTCTCCAAGCTGACCGCCTGACACGGTGTGAGGGTCAAGAAGCTACTCGGGCCTGTGCAAGGGGAATCCGGCCGCGGGGAACATCGGTACAGCCGTTGACGCTGAGAACGATCATGGCCTGATCGGTGCTCTGACACACCTCGTTCGTCTGTCGAGCAACCCATGGGTGAACCAGGCCTGTTGGGCGGAAGTCGCCGAGCAGCGTCGCGGACGCGCGCCGTTGATACCGATCAGCGGGCGGGGAACGAGGCCAGGACCGGCACGACGAACCACCTGTCCGGGGACAATGACCGTCGGTATCAGGTCTGGTCGCCGCAACTGTCCCGGCCGCAACTGTCCCGGCCGCAACTGTCCCGGCCGCCACCGCGCGCAGCCAAGCGGGCACCCGGCGGGCTTCATCGATGAGCAGACAAGGACCAGTGAAAGCCCAGACGCCCTCCGGCGTTGAAGCGCCCTGCTGCCGCACGCCGCCCTGCCGCACCGAAACGGCGCCGAAGCCCAACACACGTACGCCCCAACGCTATGAGTACGCACGGAGCAGCGCGCAGGGCTGCCGGGTCCGCCACGCCCCCGCGTCACACGCCCCCGTGGAGGCCGGAATCGAATCGGTTCCGGGCAAGCGCTTCGACGGGATGCTACGGCCGGCGGAAGACGGGGTCAATGGTGTACCGCACAGCGAAGGCGGGGCCCACGCACGGGTGAAGGGTCAGCGCATCGGCCGATTCGGGCGCACTGACCCCCTGTCAGCCATCGTGAGACGGCCGCGTTCCTGCTCAGCGGTGCTGCAGGAGTGCCCCCGGGTGAGCGGAGCTCGGCCGTCGATCGGACCCCCGCAACTCGCCGCGCCGCTCCGCCGACGGCGCCCACCACCGCTCGTCCACCATCACGCCGGACCTGCCTGAGCGGGCTGGTAGAGGGGGAGCCAGGGAGACCGGCGATCGAACCGATTCCGCGCACGAGTCGGACGGAGGATGTCCGGACCCTTGACAGCCCTGCGGAATCGGGAGCACCGTCTCCCCCCGAAACCTCTCTGCAATCCCACTGCAAGAACGGCACCTTCAAGCGCTGCCGCATGTGTCAGTGCTCCCAGCACCAAACCCGACTGGATCCGCCGGCACGGTAGGGAGATCGGATGGGAACGACAGGTACCACAAGTACCGAACGCCATGTGCTGTTCGGGCGCGGTGGCGTCCAACGACTGCTCGCTGCGATACGGCGCCGCGGAAGGCCGGGAAATGGGCCGGACCAGGCATCTGTCCGTTCGTGGGAGCGCTCCCGCACCTCTCGGCCGAAAACATTCGCCCGGGCGGGGGCCGCGGCCGTGCTCGCCGTCGGTGCGTTGGCCGGTGCCACGGCCACGACCGGTACGGCCCGGGCCGCCACGTCCGGACCGTGTGATCTCTACGCGGCCGGAGGGACGCCCTGTGTGGCGGCCCACAGCACGACGCGCGCGCTGTACGCCTCGTACAACGGGCCGCTCTACCAGGTGCGGCGCGCCTCGGACAACACCACCCGCGACGTCGGCGTCCTGAGTGCGGGCGGGTACGCCGACGCCGCCGCGCAGGACTCGTTCTGCTCGGGGACGACCTGTCTGATCTCGATCATCTACGACCAGTCCGGTCGCGGGAACAACCTCACCCAGGCGCCCGGCGGCGGTGCCGCGGGTGGTCCCGACAACCTCGCGAACGCGACGGCCGCGCCCACCATGGTGGGCGGTCACAAGGCCTACGGCGTCTTCGTGGCACCCGGTACGGGATACCGCAACAACCACACCAACGGCATCGCGACCGGGGACAACCCCGAGGGCATGTACGCGATCTTCGACGGCACGCACTACAACGGCGGCTGCTGCTTCGACTACGGCAATGCCGAGACGGACAGCAACGACGACGGCAACGGCACCATGGAGGCCATCTACTTCGGCAACATCAAGGTCTGGGGCTACGGTTCGGGCAACGGCCCCTGGATCATGGCCGACCTGGAGAACGGCCTGTTCTCCGGGGTGAACCAGCACTACAACGCGAACGACCCGACCATCAACTACCGGTACACGACCGCCATCGTCAAAGGCGGCCCGAACCACTGGGCGATCCGCGGCGGCAACGCGCAGTCGGGCGGCCTGTCCACGTTCTACGACGGCGTGCGCCCCAACGTCGCGGGCTACAACCCGATGCGGAAGCAGGGCGCCATCATCCTGGGCATCGGCGGTGACAACAGCAAGGGCGCCCAAGGCACCTTCTACGAGGGCGTGATGACCTCCGGCTACCCGTCGGACGCCACCGAGAACGCGGTTCAGGCCAACATCACCGCGGCCGGATACAGCAATGCGACCGGCGGGACGGGCACCGGAGCGCTGCACGCGGCGGGCGCGGGCAAGTGCCTGGACGTGCCGAACTCGTCGACCACGGCCGGCACGCAGCTGCAGATCTGGGACTGCAGTGGTGGCGCCAACCAGAGCTGGACCCGCACCTCCTCCAACCAGTTGACCGTATACAGCGGCAGCAGCCAGATGTGCCTGGACGCCTACAACAACCAGACCACCGCCGGGACCAAGGTGGTGACCTGGCCGTGCAACGGCGGCGCCAACCAGCAGTGGCAGCTGAACTCCGACGGCACCGTCACCGGCATCCAGTCCGGACTCTGCCTCGACGTCACCGGCGCCTCCACGGCCAACGGCGCCCTGGCCGAACTGTGGACCTGCAACGGCGGTTCCAACCAGCGATGGAATCTCAGCTGAGCCTCGGTTGAGAAGAACGGCTCCAGCCCGTGGCCGGGTTCACCGCCGGCCACGGGCCGCACTCACCACCGGAGGCGGGCCCTCACCGGCCCGGCGCCCGGCGACACCTCCCGAGATCTTCCGACCGTCCGCTCGCATCGCCCGGCCCTCGCTCCGACCGGAGGGGGCAGGTCATGCAGGCGGCTCCGGTGGTCGAAAAGCCACTGGGCCCCCACACCAGGCGCCACCGCCCCCACTGGAGGATGACGATGTCCCGAGCCAGAGCGCTCCGCGGCCTCTGGGCCGCGCCCGTAGCTCTGTTCGCCTTACTCGCCGGGAGCCTGCCCATGGCCGGGGCCGCGTTCGCCGTACCGGCCGGGCGCCAGGCAGCGGCGGCCGATCTGTACGTGGCCCCGGACGCGGCTCCCGGCGGGAACGGCACCGCCGAGCAGCCGTTCGCGACGATCGACCAGGCGCGGCAGCCCGCGCACCGGCTCTCGGCGGATTCGGACGTCGTGGTCCACCTGGCCGGGGGCACCTACCGGCAGTCCAAGCCGCTGGCCTTCGGCTCCGGCGACGGCGGCCAGAACGGCCACACGATCACCTACCAGGCCATGCCCGGGCAGCAGCCGGTCGTGAGCGGCGCCCAGCAGATATCGGGTTGGCAGGTGCATGATCAGAGCAGCAACATCTGGTCGGTCCACGTCGGCAGCGGTGTGAACACACGTCAGCTGTACGTGAACGGCAAGCAGGCACCGCGCGCGTCGATCCAGGTGCCCCGCTCTGCCTTCACCTTCACCCAGACCGGTCTGACCGTCACCGACTCCTCCCTCGACTACCTGGCCGGCCTCTCGGACCAGAACCACATGGAAGTCGAGAGCATCAACTCCTTCACCGACCGCTACGCGCCCGTCCAGTCGATCAGCGGCAGAACGATCACCATGCAGCAGCCCGCGTGGAACAACAACTCCTGGGGCTACGACACCATCAACGCGCCGTTCGCCGGCGGGACCATGTACCTGGAGAACAACTACGCGTTCCTCAAGCAGGCCGGGCAGTGGTATCTCGACTCGTCCACCGGCGACCTGTACTACCGGGCCCAGCCGGGGCAGAACCCGAACAGTCTTGACGTCGAACTGCCCCGGCTGCAGAGCCTGTTGGGTATCAGCGGCAGCTACGGCTCACCCGCGACCGGTCTCGGATTCGCCGGCCTGCGGTTCACCGGGACCTCCTGGCTCGGCCCTAGCGGACCCGACGGGTACGCGGACCAGCAGAGCGGCGCGCACATCACCGGTGCCTACGCGATGCCGGCCAACTGGCTGAGCACCTGCAAGTCGGGCTGCACGCAGTTCGAGGCCACCCGGAACCACTGGGTGCAGATGCCCGCGGCGGTCCAGGTCTCCGCCGCGACCGGCATCACGTTCTCGGGCAACACGTTCTCCGAACTCGGGCAGGCCGGACTGGGCGTGGGCAACGACGGCGTCGCCACGGCCTCCGGCACCGGACTCGGCGCGAACGGTGTCACCATCACCGGCAACACCTTCACCGACCTCGCCGGCAGCGGCGTCCAGGTCGGCGGCATCCAGCCGGACGCGCACCACCCGGCCAACCCGCAGATGACCAACCAGAACATCACCATCAGCAACAACAAGGTCAGCGGGGTGGGCACCGACTACAAGGAGACCGCGGGAATCCTGTCCACCTACGTCACGAACGCGACGATCACCCACAACCAGTGCGACCACCTGCCCTACGACGGGATCGACATCGGATGGGGCTGGGGGATGAACGACCCGGGCGGCAGCCAGGACTACGTCAACCGGGGCACGTACAACTACCAGCCGATCTACAGCACTCCCACGACGCTGAAGAACAACACGGTCTCCCACAACCTGGTCTTCGACACCAAGAACGCGATGTTCGACGGCGGCAGCATCTACAGCCTGTCCGCGGCCCCCGGCTCGGTGATCTCCGACAACTACATGTACGACAACAACCGCACCACCGCGCTGTACCTCGACGAGGGCTCCCGGTACCTGAAGGTGTCCACCAACGTGGTGCAGGACGCGGGCAACTGGGCGCTCACCAACGCCAACGCCAACAACCACACCGACGACAGCACGTTCTCCGGCAACTGGTACAACGGCGGCAACACATACGTGGCGACCGGCCCTCCGCACAACAACGTCCTCACCGGCAACGTCCTGGTCAGCGGCACCAACTGGCCGCAGGGCGCCAGAGCGGTCATCCAGCAGGCGGGCGTCCAGTCCTCGGGTGGCGGCGGCTTCCCCACGGGCTACCACCAGTTGGTGATCAGCAGCAACAGCCTGTGCCTGGACGTGTACGGCAACTCCACCAGCGCGGGCGCCGCGATCGACCAGTGGACCTGCAACGGGCAGGGCAACCAGCAGTTCGAGTTCGTGCCCGTCTCGGGCGGCTACGGGCAACTGCGCGCGCAGAACTCCGGACAGGTCGTGGCGGTGGCGGGCGGCTCCACGACCGCCGGAACGCCGAACATCGTGCAGCAGGCCGCGAGCGGAGCGGCCGGCGCTCTGTGGCTGCCGGTACAGCAGTCCGACGGCTCGTATTCCTTCAAGAACCAGAACAGCGGTCTGTGCCTGGACGTCTACGGCGGCGGCAGCAACCTGGGCCAGCAACTGGACCAGTGGCAGTGCAAGAACGCACCCGGCACCAACCAGGACTTCACCCCCCGCTGACCTGCTCGCGCCTGCAAGGCGCCTGCACGGTCCGGCGGTTCGTTCACCCCCCCACCCACTGTCCCGCACCCAGTGAGGAACGCTGATGACGAAGTACTGGACACCTCTGGTCGCGGCGCTGGCGGCCACCCTTGCCATGGGCGCCGCGTGGCCTGCCGCGGCCGCCACCGCCGAGGCACCGCCCTCCACCACACGGGCCGCCGCGCCCACGCCGCTGCGGCTGATGCCGTTGGGCGACTCGATCACCTGGGGCGTCGGCAGCCCGTCCGGGAACAGCTACCGGAACTTCCTGGCGAACAAGCTGACGGCCGAGGGGCACACCCTGGACTTCGTCGGCTCGGGGCGCAACGGAACCATGTCCGACCCGGACAACGAAGGCCACTCCGGCTGGCGGATCGACCAGATCGCCGGCATCGCGGACTCCGTACTGGCCCGGTACCGCCCCAACGTGGTCACCCTGGAGATCGGCACCAACGACCTGAACGGCAACTACCAGATCCCGACCGCGGCCGACCGGCTCCACGCGCTCATCGACCAGATCACCAGGGCCGCCCCCGACGCGACCGTGCTCGTCGGCACCGTGATCATCTCCACCAGCGGCACCGAGGAGGCCAACCGGCCCGCCTTCAACGCCAAGTTGCCCGGGATCGTCCAGGCCGAACAGGCTGCCGGCAAGCATGTGCGTCTGGTCGACATGAGCGCCCTGACCGCCGCGGACCTGTCCGACGCCCTGCACCCCAACGACAGCGGCTTCGGGAAGATGGCGGACGCCTTCAACGCGGGGATCCAGGCCGCGGACGCGGCAGGCTGGATCAAGCCGCCGGATTCCGCGTCCGGGCAGGTGCGTTCCGGCATCGCGGGGAAGTGCCTGGGGGTCAACGGCGGCAACAGCGCCAACGGGACCGCCGCCGAGATCCGGTCCTGCGACGGCTCCGCCGCGCAGACGTGGTCCGCGCGCTCCGACGGCACCCTGCGGGCGCTCGGGAAATGCCTCGACGTCACCGGCCGGGGTACCGCGAACGGCACCAAGATCGAGATCTGGGACTGCAACGGCGGCACCAACCAGCAATGGCAGACGTACAACGGCGGCTACCGCAACCCGGTCTCCGGCCGTTGCCTCGACGACCCCAACGCGTCCACCACCGACGGTACGCAACTGGTCCTGTGGGACTGCAACGGCGGAGCCCACCAGCAGTGGACCGCTCTGCCCGTGTCCTGACTCGTGACCCCATTCTCACGCCCCCGCACAAGGAGGTTGATCCTTCATGTCCTGGCTCAACGACGAGCCGCTGCTCCGCAGGGCCCTGGTCTCGGCCACCGGCCTGTTGGCCGGCGCGGCACTGGCCCTGACCGGGCCGGCGAGCCTCACCGCGCACGCGGCTTCCAGCACGCTGGGCGCGGCCGCGGCCGACAGCGGCCGCTATTTCGGTACGGCCGTGGCCGCCGGAAAGCTCGGCAACTCGACGTACTCCACGATCCTCGACCGGGAATTCAACATGATCACCCCGGAGAACGAGATGAAGTGGGACACCACCGAACCGTCCCGCGGCAACTTCAACTTCGGTCCGGCCGACCAGATCGTCAGCCACGCCGGCGCGCACGGGCAGCGGATGCGCGGCCACACCCTGGTGTGGCACTCGCAGCTGCCCGGCTGGGTCAGCTCCATCGGTGACGCAGGCACCCTGCGCAGTGTGATGAACAACCACATCACCACCGAGATGAACCACTTCAAGGGCAGGATCTACGCCTGGGACGTGGTCAACGAGGCGTTCGCCGACGGCGGCAGCGGCCAGCACCGCAGCTCGGTCTTCCAGAACGTGCTCGGCAACGGCTTCATCGAGGAGGCGTTCCGCACCGCCCGGTCCGCCGACTCCTCGGCCAAGCTCTGCTACAACGACTACAACATCGAGAACTGGACCGACGCCAAGACCCAGGGCGTCTACAACATGGTCAGGGACTTCAAGGCGCGCGGTGTGCCCATCGACTGCGTCGGTCTCCAGAGCCACTTCGGCTCCGGCGGCCCGCCCGCGAGCTTCCAGACCACCCTGTCCAACTTCGCCGCCCTCGGCGTCGACGTCCAGATCACCGAACTCGACATCGCCCAGGCATCGGCGACCGCGTACGGCAACACGGTCCGGGCGTGCATGAGCGTCGCGCGCTGCACCGGCATCACGGTGTGGGGGATCAGGGACAGCGACTCGTGGCGGACGGGGGAGAACCCGCTGCTGTTCGACAACAACGGCAACAAGAAGCCGGCCTACGACGCGTCCCTCTCCGCGCTCGGCGGAGGTACGGGGAATCCGGGCGGAGGCATCGTCTCGGGTCAGGTGTACTCGCTGACCGATGTGGCCGCGGGCCGGGTGCTGGACGTGCCGTCCGGACAGACGGCGAACGGCACGCCCGTGCAGGTCTGGGACGCCAACGGCAGTGCTGCGAACCAGCAGTGGCGGGCGAGTCAGAACAGCGACGGCTCCTACACGCTGACGAACATCGCCAGCGGGCGGGTCCTGGACGAGCCCGGCGGCCAGACGGGCAACGGCACCCGCATGGCGATCTGGGACGCCAACGGCGGTGCGAACCAGCACTGGCGAGCCGACCGGAACGGCGATGGTTCCTACACCCTGATCAACGTCGCTTCGGGCCGGGCGCTGGAGATCCCCAGCGGGCAGACCGGCAACGGGGCCCCGGTCCAGATCTGGGACTCCAACGGAGGCGCCCACCAGCACTGGAACTTCAGGTGAGGTGACCCGGAACGAACACCCCGCGTCCGGCACGGCGGCCCTCGCCGGACGCGGGTTCCGGCATGCCCTCATAACGGCCTGACCAGGGGCAATACATGGGATGGATCAGAATCCGATTGGGAGTGCCGAGTGTATTGACTCGATCAGGGACCTGTGGAATCACTAGGACATGGGATGTCTGAGTGGTTCCTGTGGGTGCTCTCGATTGCCCTCGCCGCCATCCCGTTCGGCCAGGCACAGCACTCTCTGTCACCTTCCCCCACCTACGCGAGGAACAGAATGCGGCCTTCACTCCTTTCCCGTCGCAGCCCCACGGCTCGCAGACGACGCTTGCCGGCGTTCGCGGTCGCAGGCGTGATGGCGCTGCTGGCCATGATGTCGGCGACCTCGCAGACATGGTCCGCCCCGGCATTGGCGCCGGCGCCCTTGGTGAGCTCGGCGTCGGGGCGATGTCTGGACGTCAAGGGCAATGTCGACACCCCGGGAACGGCGCTGGACATCCAGGACTGTGACAACCAGGCGAACCAGGCGTTCGAGTTCACCTCGGCGGGCGAGCTGAGGACGATGAGCGGCACCCGATGCGTGGACGCCTACGACAACCGGACCGCGCCGGGAACCCCGGTGATCATCTGGTCGTGCAACGGGCAGTCGAACCAGGCGTGGCGACAGAACTCCGACGGGTCCGTCACCGGTGTCCAGTCCGGCCTGTGCCTGGACGTCAACGGGGCGGGCACGGCCAACGGCACCGCGGTCATCCTGTGGACCTGCAACGGTCAGAGCAACCAGAAGTGGACCACGTCGACACCTCCGCCCGCGCCCGGCGGGTCGGGCCCGTGCGATCTCTACTCCGCCGGCGGCACTCCGTGCGTGGCCGCGCACAGCACGGTGCGGGCGCTCTACGGGTCGTACAACGGCAGCCTGTACCAGGTCAGGCGCGCCTCGGACAACGCGACCAGGAACATTGGCGTACGGGCGGCCGGCGGCTTCGCCGACGCGGCGGCGCAGGACGCGTTCTGCGGGGGCACCTCCTGTGTGATCACGGTCGTCTACGACCAGTCCGGACGCGGCAACGACCTGTGGTACCAGGGATCGGCCCAGGTACCGGGATCGAGTCAGAGCAGTCCCGCCAAGGCGACCTCGGAGTCGCTGACCGCCGGGGGCACCAAGGCGTACTCGCTGTACATCAATCCCGGGAACAGCTACTGGCGGGACGGTCATCTGACGGGTGTTCCGACCGGTAGCGCGCCCGAGGGGGCGTACATGGTGACCAGCGGCACCCATGTCAACAGCGGCTGCTGCTTCGACTACGGCAACAGTGAGACGACGCGGAAGGCCGACGCGGCCGGGGCGATGGACGCGATCAACTTCGGCACCGAGTGCTGGTTCGGCGGCTGCTCGGGAAGCGGTCCCTGGGTCCAGGCCGACCTCGAATGGGGCCTGTACTCCGGGGGCAGCCAGTCCTGGAACACCAACCAGCGGGCCTTCCCCGTCAAGTTCGTCACCGCGATGCTGAAGAACAACGGGACATCGAGATTCGCCCTGAAGGGCGGCAACGCGCAGTCCGGCAGCCTGACCACCCTCTGGGACGGCGGACTTCCCGGCGGATACAGCCCGATGAAGAAGCAGGGCGCCATTGTTCTTGGCAGCGGCGGTGACTGCTGCAAGCCCGGTGGCGGCGCCAATTTGAGCGCCGGCACCTTCTACGAGGGCGCCATCGTCGCCGGCTACCCCTCCGACGCGACCGACAACGCGGTGCAGGCCAACATCACCGCGGCCGGATACCGCTGAATCCTCTGTCCCACGGCGTGTTCTGCCGCAACCCGGCTCAGGAGTTTATGACATGCACATGATCACGAGGGTGTTGGCGGTCGCCTTCTCCATCGCGCTGTTCTGCATGGGCGTGCCCCTCGTCTGTCTCGGCACGGCACAGCCCGCCGCCGCGCTGGGCAACGGACTGGCACTGACCCCGCAGATGGGCTTCAACGACTGGAACGCGTACGGCTGCAACGTCTCGGAGTCGCTGATCAAGTCCACCGCGCAGGCGATGCACACCAACGGCATGCAGGCGGCGGGCTACTCCTACGTCAACATCGACGACTGCTGGATGACCCACAACCGCGATTCCGGCGGCCGCCTGGTGCCGGACCCGGCCAAGTTCCCCGACGGAATCAAGGGCACCGCCGACTACGTGCACTCCCTGGGGCTGAAGCTGGGGATCTACGAGGACGCGGGCACCGCCACCTGCGCCGGGTATCCGGGCAGCCTGGGGCACGAGAGCACGGACGCCCAGTCGTTCGCGTCGTGGGGCGTGGACTACCTGAAGTACGACAACTGCAACAACAACGGGGTGTCCGCACAGAGCCGGTACACCGCGATGCGGGACGCGCTGGCGGCGACGGGCCGACCCATCCTGTACAGCCTGTGCAACTGGGGCCAGGACAACGTGTGGACCTGGGGCGCGGGAGTGGGCAACAGCTGGCGCACCACCGGGGACATCAGTGCCAACTTCGCCAGCATGCTGTCGATCTTCCACAGCAACGTGGGACTGGCCTCCTACGCGGGACCGGGCCACTGGAACGACCCGGACATGCTGGAGGTCGGCAACGGCTCGATGACGGCCACCGAGAGCCGCAGCGAGTTCAGCCTGTGGGCGGAGATGGCCGCGCCGCTGATCGCGGGCACCAACATCCCCTCCGCCAGTGCGGAGACCCTGTCCACGCTGACCAACTCCCGGGTGATCGCGGTCGACCAGGACCCTCTCGGCAAGCAGGGCACCATGGTCTCCTCCTCGGGCGGCCGGGACGTGCTGGCCAAGCCCCTGGCCAACGGGGACGTGTCGGTGGCCCTGTTCAACGAGACGGGCTCGACGGCGACCATCTCGACCACCGCGGCGGCGATCGGCAAGACCGGGGCGTCCGCCTACACCCTGACCGACCTGTGGTCGGGGGCGTCCTCCACCACCTCGGGCACGATCAGCGCTTCGGTGCCGGCGCACGGCACGGTGATGTACCGGGTCGCGGGCGGCACCAGCGGCGGCGGAACCAGCGGGACCGGCGCGGTGCACGCGGCGGGTGCGGCCAAGTGCCTGGACGTACCCAACGCGACCAGGACCGCCGGCACCCAGGTGCAGATCTGGAGCTGCAACGGCGGCGCCAACCAGACCTGGACGCACACCGCGTCCAACCAGTTCACCGTCTACTCCGGCGGCGACCAGATGTGCCTGGACGCCTACAACAACCAGACCACCCCGGGGACGAAGGTGGAGATCTGGTCGTGCAACGGCCAGAGCAACCAGCAGTGGACGCTCAACAGCAGCGGCACGATCACCGGTGTCCAGTCGGGCCTGTGCCTGGACATCGCCGGAGGGGCCACCGCCGACGGAAGTCTCGTCGAGCTGCGCACCTGCAACGGCGGCAGCAGCCAGCGGTGGACGTTGGGATGACTCCGCATTCGAAGCCCAGAGGAGGTCTCCATGCTCGTACCGGCCGGTGATCGCCGAATCAGGCGAGGGAAAGCCGTGCTCCTTGTCGCCCTGGCGATGGTGGTGGCCGTGTTCGGCGCCCCGGCGTTCGCCACCTCCCCGCGGGCCGACACGGCGGCCATGGCCCGTCCGGTGGCCGACCACGTGGCGGACGCGTCGCTCCCGTGCGACCTCTACGCCGCGGGCGGTACGCCGTGCGTGACGGCACACGCCACGACCAGGGCCCTCTTCGCCGCGTACAACGGGCCGCTCTACCAGATCCAGCGGGCCTCCGACCACAGTTACCGCGACATCGGAGTGCTCAGCGCCGGCGGGTACGCGGACGGCGCGTCGCAGGTGTCGTTCTGCGCGGGCACGTCCTGCACGATCACGAAGATCTACGACCAGACCACCAAGCACAACGACATGCCGATCTCCTGGGGCGGCTACTGGAAGGGGCCCGGGCCGGGCGGGTCCGACGTCGGCGCGGACGCCATGGCGCTGCCGGTGACCGCCGCCGGCCATCAGGTGTTCGGCGTCAAGGTCACCCCCGGCGTGGGCTACCGGCTCGACCACGCCGCCGGGGTGCCCACCGGGGCCCAGCCCGAAGGCATCTACATGGTGACCTCGTCGAACTACACGAGCCAGTGGTGCTGCTTCGACTACGGCAGCGGTGAGAACTCCCACACCGACACCGGCAACGCCACCATGAACGCCATCTACTGGGGCACCGCCTGCTGGTTCGGCGGCTGCACCGGCAGCGGGCCGTGGGTCGAGGCCGACCTGGAGAACGGCATGTTCCACACCAACACCGGCTCCAACAAGGACCCGAACAACACTGGTGTGCACTACCCGTTCGTCAGCGCATGGCTGAAGAACAACGGCACCAGCAACTTCACACTGAAATACGGCAACGGCGCGAGCGGCGGCCTGACCACCACTTACTCCGGCCCACTGCCGAACGGCTACTCACCGATGAAGGTCGACAGTTCGATCCTGCTCGGCACCGGAGGCGACAACAGCCCCAACGGCGTGGGCGAGTTCTTCGAGGGCGCGATCACGGCGGGCTATCCCTCCGACGCCACCGAGAACGCCGTCCAGGGCGCCATCACCGCGGCCGGCTACGGCACAGGAGGCGGCGGCGGTACGTCGACCGCGCTGCACGCGGTCGGTGCGGGCAAGTGCCTGGAGGTACCCGGCGCGTCCACGACGCCGGGTACGCAGACGCAGATCCGGGACTGCACCGGAGCGGCGAACCAGACCTGGTCCCGGACCGACTCCCGCCAGCTCACCGTGGACTCGGGCGGCAGCCGACTGTGCCTGGACGCTTCCAACCAGGGCACCAGCCCCGGCACCAAGGTCATCACCTGGACCTGCAACGGCCAGACCAACCAGCAGTGGAACGTCAACGCCAACGGCACCGTCACCAGCGCCCAGTCCGGCCTGTGCCTGGACGTGACCGGCGCCGCCACCGCCAACGGCACCCCCGTCGAACTGTGGACCTGCAACGGCGGGTCCAACCAGCAGTGGTCACTGAGCTGACCCCGTGACGCGTGACGCAGGAGGACCGAATGAGGACGAGAGCGAGACCCGGCCGTCTGGTGCTGGCCGTCGGCATCGTCTTGGCGTTCGTGCTGCAGTTGTCGGCGACTGCCGAGAGCCGGGCCGTCTCGAGCGTGGCCCTGAGCGTGAACCTGGCGTCGACGCGGGGCCCGTCGACCGGCGTCGGTGAGGGGTTCCTCTACGGTTTCACGCAGGACGGCAGCCAGCCGGCCGACCAGTTCATCAAACCGCTGGGGATCAACGCGTTCCGCGGCGGCGGCTGGTTCTCCGGCGGCTGGATCAGGGACAACTACCAGTACGGATCGGCCTCTCGGGCCGACATCGACTCGATCGTCGCGCAGGCGAAACGCCTCACCCAGCCGCCGTACCACGCGCAGTACCAGGTACTGGTCAGCGACATCTACGGCGCCAACGGCGGCCAACCGTCCAACACCAGGTACCCGTGCGACAACGGCGACTGCTCCAACTGGATCGGCTTCATCGACTCCACCGTGGGAGCACTGCAGGCGTCGGGGCTGAAGTTCGCCTACGACATCTGGAACGAGCCGGACATCTCCGCCTTCTGGACCCGAGGGGTGAACAGCGCCCAGTACTTCCAGATGTGGGACACCGCCTACCGGGAGATCAGGCGCATCGCCCCCTCGGCGCAGATCGTGGGACCGTCGCTCGCGTTCACCCCGCAGAGCAACCCGGGTGAGTGGCGGACCTGGCTGGCGCACGTGAAGGCGGCCGGCACGGTCCCGGACATGATCACCAACCACGACGAGGGTGACGTCGACGACCCGGTCACCGTCTCCCAGTCACTCAACAGTGCCCTGACCACGGCGGGTATCGGCCCGCTGCCGCTGTCCGCGAACGAGTACCAGCCCGCCGACCGGCAGACCGCCGGGGTGACGGCCTGGTACCTGGCGCGGTTCGCGCAGTCCGGGTACACCAACGCGATGCGCGGCAACTGGGTCTGCTGCGTCACCCCGAACCTGACGGGTGTGCTCACCCAGAGCGGCGGAACCTGGCAGCCGACCGGCAACTGGTGGGCGCTGCGCGACTACGCCGACATGACCGGCACCCTGGTCGACACCTCCGGCCAGGTCGGTTCGACCGCGATCTCGGCCTCCGAGGACGTCACCAACAAGCGCGCTGTGGCGATCATCGGCGACGCGAACGGCAACTCCGGTACTTCCTCCGTGACCTTCAACGGCCTGTCGTCCGTACCCTGGCTGACCAACGCGGGCAGCGTGCACGTCACCGTGCACCGCATCCCGGACCAGGCCCCGCTCGCCGCGCCCCAGACCGTCTACGACCAGAACCTGAGCGCCTCGGGCGGTTCGATCACCGTGCCCTTGACGTTCCAGGGGACGCACGACGCGTTCGCCGTCTACCTCACCCCGGCCACCTCCGGCGGCGAGGCCTTCCCGGCCGGCAACCACCAACTCGTCGTCGCCAACAACAACTTGTGCCTGGACGTGTACGGCGCCTCAAGCAGCGCGGGCGCCGCGATCGACCAGTGGACCTGCAACGGGCAGAGCAACCAGCAGTTCCAGTTCGTGCCGGCCTCGGGCGGCTACGGCGAACTGCGCGCCCAGAACTCCGGCCAGGACGTGGCGGTCGCGGGCAGCTCCACGACGGCAGGCACCCCGAACATCGTCCAACAGCCCCCCGGCGCAGCGGCCAACGGCCTCTGGCTGCCTGTCCGCCAGTCCGACGGCTCCTACGCCTTCCAGAACCGCAACAGCGGTCTGTGCCTGGACGTCTACGGCGCCGGCAGCACCGCGGGCCAGCAACTCGACCAGTGGCAGTGCAAGAACGCACCCGGCACCAACCAGGACTTCTTCGTCCGCTGAACCGTCCGCTGGTCCGCACCGGCCGTGGACACCCCCCACCTGCGAAAGGAACCCACCGTGTCAGCAATCGCACGGCTGTTACGGCGCCTGCGTGTCCCGACGGCCGTGGTCGCGGGCCTCGTCCTGGCCGCCGGCGGCGTCGTGGGCACAGCCGCCGCCCCGGCCCGGGCGGCCACCGCCATCACCCTCAACGGCGCGTCCGGCGGACGGACCTTCGACGGCGTCGGCGCGATCAGCGGCGGAGGCGGCAACAGCAGACTCCTGATCGACTACCCCGAGCCCCAACGCGGCCAGGTCCTCGACTACCTCTTCCGACCCGGCTACGGCGCCTCCCTGCAGATGCTCAAGGCCGAGGTCGGCGGGGACACCAACTCCACCTCGGGAGCCGAGCCCAGCCACCAGCACACCCGCTCCGACCTGAACTGCGACCGCGGCTACGAATGGTGGCTGATGGAGCAGGCCAAGGCCCGCAACCCGAACATCAAGCTGTACGGGCTCGCCTGGGGCGCCCCGGGCTGGATCGGCAACGGCAACTTCTGGTCCACCGACATGGTCAACTACCTCGTCTCGTGGCTGGGCTGCGCCAAGCAGCACGGACTGAGCATCGACTACCTCGGCGGCTGGAACGAACGAGGCTACAACGTCTCCTGGTACCAGCAGCTGCGGAGCGCCCTCAACAGCAACGGCTACGGCAGCGTCAAGATCATCGCGGCCGACTCGGACTGGTCCGTGGCGAACGACGTCAACTCCAACCCGTCGTTCGCCTCCGCGGTGAGCGCCATCGGCACGCACTATCCCTGCGGCTACCGGTCCTCCCAGTCCACCTGCACGGTGCCGGCGGCCGCCCTGAACTCCGGCAAGCCGCTGTGGGCGAGCGAGAACGGCTCGGACGACTACAACGGGGGAGCGCAGGCCATGGCCCGCGGCATCAACCGCGGATACATCGACGGACGCATGACCGCCTACCTCAACTGGCCCGTTGTCGCCGCGCTCACCCCCAACCTGCCGTACCCCACCATGGGCATGGCCCTGGCCTCGCAGCCGTGGTCCGGCTCCTACTCGATCGGCAAGAACACCTGGGTGATGGCGCACACCAGCCAGTTCACCAGCCCGGGATGGCACTACCTCGACGCCTCCAGCGGCTACATCGGCGGCAACCGCGCCAACGGAAGCTACGTCTCGCTCAAGTCCACGAACAACTCCGACTACTCCACGGTCATCGAGACCATGGACGCCGGCAGCGCGCAGACGCTGAACTTCAACGTCACCGGGGGACTGTCCACCGGAACAGTCCACGTCTGGTCCACCGATGTCGGGTCCGCCAACCCGGACGACCACTTCGTGCACACCGCGGACCTCACCCCGTCCGGCGGAGGCTTCAGCCTGACCGTCCAGCCCGGCCACCTGTACACCCTGACCACCACGACCGGACAGGGCAAAGGCACCGCCACCGGTCCCGCCCGCAGCGCGCTGAAGCTGCCGTACAGCGACTCCTTCGACGGCTACGCCACCGGCACCGAGGCGAAGTACCTCATGGACTGGCAGGGCGCCTTCGAGACGGGGGGCTGCGGGGGCGGCCGTAGCGGAAAGTGCGTGCGCCAGATGAGCCCGCAGAAGCCGATCACCTGGGACTCGCTGACGGATCCGCACGCCCTGCTCGGAGAAACGGGCTGGGGCAACTACACCGTCTCGTCGGACGTACTGCTCGAACAGTCCGGATACGTCGAACTGATCGGCCGTGCGGGCGCGCACGACTACGACCGCGGCGGCGGGCAGAACGCCTACCGCCTGCGGGTGAGCGACACCGGGGCCTGGTCGATCCTCAGCTCCAACACCAACGGCACCGTCACCACCCTGGCCCGCGGCACGACCGCCGCGCTCGGCACCAACCGGTGGCACACCCTGGGCCTCACCTTCAACGGCACCACGATCACCGCCGTCGTCGACGGCGCCACGGTCGGTACCGCGAGCGACAGCACCTGGGCGGCCGGGCAGATCGGCTACGGGACCAGCCAGGGTGAGACGGCACAGTTCGACAACCTGTCCATCACGCCCGGCAGCGGCGGGAACGACGGCGGCACGACCGGCGCGATCGTCGGGGTCGGATCCGGCCGGTGTGTGGACGTACCCAACCAGTCGCAGACGGCCGGCACGCAGGTGGCGCTGTGGGACTGCAACGGCGGCAGCAACCAGCAGTGGACGAACACCTCCGCCGGTGAGCTGCGGGTCTACGGCAGCGACTGCCTGGACGCCGCGGGGCAGGGCACCAGCCCCGGCACCAAGGTGGACATCTGGGACTGCAACGGCGGCGCCAACCAGAAGTGGACGCTCCACGCCGACGGCACGATCACCGGTGACCAGTCCGGCCTGTGCCTGGACGCCGCCGGCGCCGGAACGGCCAACGGCACCCTGCTGCAGCTGTGGACCTGCAACGGCAGCAGCAACCAGAAGTGGACGCGCGACTGATCCAGGTGCCCGGCCGACGACCAGCGACTGAAGGCACCACCTCCGTCAAACATCCCCGAGAGGCCCCAGAATGTCCTCCTCCTCCCTGCCGCTGAGCCGGCGCCGACTGCTGGCGGCGGCCGGCGCGGCGACGGCCTACGGCCTGCTGCGGTTCGCCCCCGAGGCCGCCGCGACCGACGGCCCCGCAAGCTACACCCCGAGCTGGTCCTCCGTGGACCAGCACCCCCCGGCCCCGGCCTGGTTCCAGGACGCCAAGTTCGGCATCTACTACCACTGGGGCGTCTTCAGCGTTCCCGCGTACGGCAACGAGTGGTACCCGCGCAACATGTACATCGGCGGCTCGGCCGAGAACAACCACCACAAGGCCACCTACGGCGACCCCTCGGCCTGGCCGTACAACAACTTCATCGACGGCGCCCGTGACAAGGCGGGCAACTTCGTGCAGTTCGCCCCCAAGCTGGTCTCCCAGGGCGGCAGGTGGGACCCGGACGCCTGGGCCCGGCTGTTCAAGGCCGCGGGCGCCCGGTTCGCGGGCCCGGTCGCGGAACACCACGACGGCTTCTCCACGTGGAACAGCCGCGCCAACCCGTGGAACTCGGTCCAGCACGGCCCCAAGCTGGACCTGGTGGGGCTGCACGCGCAGGCCATCCGCGGGCAGGGGCTGAAGTTCATGGCCTCGCTGCACCACGCCTACCACTTCAACGGCTTCTACGACCACGTGCCGAACCAGTCGGATCCGACGCTGCGCATCCTCTACGGCCAGCAGGGCTCGGCTGCGGAGAACAAGCTCTGGTACGACAAGCTGGTCGAGGTCATCGACGGCTACCAACCGGACCTGGTCTGGCAGGACTTCGACCTGAACCTCGTACAGGAGTCCTACCGGCTCCAGTTCCTCGCGCACTACTACAACCAGGCCGTCGCGTGGAACAAGGACGTGGTCGCGACCTACAAGGACGGCCTCAACAACAAGGGCGAGGTCTTCGACTTCGAGCGCGGCGGCCCGGCAGGTCTGCTCACCCCCTACTGGCTGACCGACGACAGCATCTCCTCCTCCAGTTGGTGCTACACGGTGGGCATCGGCTACTACTCGACGCAGGCCATGCTCCACTCGCTGATCGACCGGGTCAGCAAGGGCGGCAACATGCTGCTCAACATCGCGCCGATGGCCGACGGCACCATCCCCTCCGGGCAGCAGTCCATCCTGCTCGCCATGGGCGACTGGCTCGGCCGCTTCGGAGAGGCGGTCTACTCCACCCGCTCCTGGTCCAGTTACGGCGAGGGCCCCACCAAGATGGGCGGAGGCTCGTTCAGCGGACCGGTGGCCGGCAAACCGCAGGACATCCGCTTCACCCGCAGCCGGGACAACAAGGTCCTCTACGCCACCGCCCTGGGCTGGCAGGGCGGCACCATGACCATCACGACGCTGAACTCCAACCAGATCAACCTCAGCAGCCTGACCGGCGCCCAACTGCTCGACAACACCGCCGGCACCTACATCAACCTTCCCGCACCGACCCAGGACGCATCCGGCCTGCGCCTCACCATGCCCTCGTCCAACCCGCCGTTCAGCGCCCTGGCGTACACGGTCAAGCTCACCTTCTCCGGTGAGATCCCCGTCCTGGGCGCGCCGGGCGGCTCCACGACCTGGGTCAGGATCGCCAACGTGACCAGCGGACTGGTGCTCGACAGCGGGGGCAACGTCGCCTCCGGCTCCAACCTCAAGCAGTGGAACTACGACGGCAGCACCAACCTGCAGTGGCAGCTGATCGACCTCGGCAACGGCTACTACCGCATCATGAACCGCACCAACGGCATGGCCGCCGACAGCTGGGGCAACACCGCCAACGGCGCTCCTGCCCGCCAGGAGACGTGGAACGGCGGCAACAACCAGCAGTGGTCGCTCACCAGCCTCGGCGACAACCGCTACCAGATCGTCAACCGGGGCACGGGCACCGCCCTCGACGGCAGCGGCAGCACCACGGCCGGCTCCACCACCGTGCTGTGGACCCCGAACTCCAGCACCAACAACGCGTGGACCATCACCGCCGTCTGAAGACGACTACGGAAGAAGGTGCGTATGACACGCAAACCATTCTTAATGGCCCTCGTGGCCGCGCTACTTCTCGTCCTGACCACTGCGGGCACCTCGTTCAGCAGCGGCCTCAGGGCACCCGCCGCGGCGAGCGCCGGCTGCGGCAAGGCGCCGACGCTGACCAGCGGCAACCACACGATCCAGAGCGGCGGCCAGAACCGCAGTTACATCCTGCGGGTCCCGGCCGGCTACGACAGCAACCACCCCTACCGGCTGGTCTTCGGCTTCCACTGGCGGGGCGGCACCGCGAACGACGTCGACTCGGGCGGCACGGACGGCTACAACTGGTCCTACTACGGCCTCAGGCGCCTGGCGGACAACGCGAACAACAGCACGATCTTCGTCGCCCCCCAGGGCAACGGCAACGGCTGGGCCAACCCCGGAGGCCAGGACGTGGCCTTCGTCGACGCGATGGTCAACCAGATCGAATCGGGCCTGTGCGTCGACACCACCCAGCTGTTCTCCGCGGGCTTCAGCTACGGCGGCGCGATGTCGTACGCCCTCGCCTGCTCCCGGGCGACGGTCTTCCGCGCGGTCGCGGTCTACTCCGGCGCGAACCTCAGCGGGTGCAACGGCGGCAACCAGCCCATCGCCTACATGGGACTGCACGGCCTCAGGGACAACGTGCTGCCCATCCAGTCGGGACGAGACCTGCGTGACACCTTCGTCCGGACGAACGGCTGCACCCCGCAGAACCCGCCCGAGCCGGCCAACGGCAGCCTGACGCACATCATCACCACCTACTCAGGATGCAGGTCCGGATACCCGGTCGTCTGGGCCGCGTTCGACGGAGCGGGCCACGACCCCGGTCCCATCGACGGTTCCACCGGTGACGGCTGGCGCACCTGGACGTCGGCGGCGGTGTGGCAGTTCTTCACCCAGTTCGGCTCGAACCAGCCGCCGCCCCCGCAGTCCGGCAACCAGCAGATCATCGGCCAGCAGTCGGGGCGCTGCCTCGACATCAACAACTCGACCACGGCCAACGGTACGCAGGCACAGCTGTGGGACTGCAACGGCGGCTCCAACCAGCGGTGGACCTACTCCGCCGGAAAGCAGCTGGTGGTCTACGGCAACAAGTGCCTGGGCGTCGGCCAGGGGGCGGGCAACGGTACCCCGGCGGCGATCTGGGACTGCAGCGGACAGGCGGACCAGCAATGGAACGTCAACCCCGACGGCACGATCACGGCAGCGCAGTCGGGGCTCTGCCTGGACGCCAACGGCCAGGCGACCGCCAACGGGACGAAGGTCCAGCTGTGGAGTTGCTCGGGCGGCGCCAACCAGCACTGGCGCCTGCAGAACTGAACGATTGACGTAACGATTGACGTCCTGAGTTAGCGACGATAAGTTAACGCCGTTAACTCAGGACAGGAGTAGCTCGTGGTCGCACTTGAAGCCGAAGAGGTCTACGCGCTCGCGCCGTACGCCAAGACGCTCGGCGTCGAGTTCGAGGAGATGACGGCGGCCGGCGTCCAAGCCAGGCTGACGCACGATCTCTCCCTGTCCACGGTGGGCGGCGGCCTCCACGGAGGGGCGTTGATGGGGCTCGCCGATGTGTGCGCTGCCGTGTGCGCCGCCCTCAACGGGCCGGTCGGCGCCGCACCGGCCACCGTGGAGTCGAGCACGCATTTCCTTCGGCCCGCACGCACGAGCGTCGTTGCGACAGCCCGTCCCCTGCGGCTGGGGCACAACACCGTCATCGAGGTCGACGTGCGCGATGAGAAGGGCGAACTGTGCGCCCGGGTGACCCAAGTGGTCACCGCCGTCGTGCCGAAGGCACCCTGATACATGTCTGCGACCGGTTCCCGGGTGCGCGCCGCCAAGGGCCAGGGCGGGCTGCTCCGAAGCCAGCTGCTCGACATCGCCGATCAGCTGCTGGAGGACGGGGGCGCGGAGGCGCTGACGATTCGTGCCGTGGCAACAAGTGCGGGAGTCAGCCCGCCGGCCGTCTACCTCCACTTCGCCTCGAAGAGGGAACTCGTCCACGCGACGTGCCTGCGCGTGTGGAGCTCCCTGCTCAGCGAGTTGGAAGCAGTGTCCCGGGACATCCCGGATCCCGTGACGGCGCTGTACGAGATCTGCGTCGCGTACATCGGATTCGGACTTCGTCATCCTTCCCAGTACCGGCTCGTGATGACCGGTGAGGCCACCGAAGCCAGCCGCCGGAACGAAGACGAATGCTTCCGCTACTTCCGGGACAAGGTCGCAGCCTGCGCTGATGCCGGGGTTCCCGTGACGAGCGGGACCGAGACCGCCAGAGTGCTGTGTGCCGGCGTGCACGGGGCGGTTTCCCTGCTGATCCACCAAGAGCGTGACACATGGCCTCCGGACCGCGATCGCTACGTCGGACGGGCGGCGTCCTCTGCTGTCCACGGCGCGCTTCTCACCGCATCCCGCACGTCCGGACCCTCGCTGGTCGACGTGACGCAGTCGCGCTGACCTGTCCCGGGTGCCTGGACGGCACCCGGGGCGGTCGGGTCAGTCGACGGTACCGGTCACCGAGCCGGCGTTCTTGGTCACGCGGTAGGTCACGGTGGCGCCGCTCCAGAAGTGGAAGACGAGGGTGGCCTGCGTGTTGTCCCGGAGCGCGTTGAGGAAGTCGGAGGTGAGCAGGAGCCCGTTGCCGGAGTAGTCCGGGCTGAAGGACACGTTGAACTCCTGGTAGGGGCTCCAGTTGACGGGCCCGGCGTTGGAGCCGTCGGCGTAGGTGGCCTCCATGGTCGCGAGCTGGTCACCCCGGTACTGGGTGGGGATCGTGAGGCCGCTGGTGGAGCCGGTCGCGTCGGAGAGCACCGGCCTGTCGTACGTGGTCACGTAGATCTTCCAGGGCAGTCCGCCGGAGTACCGGGCCTCGACGGTCGCGTTGGTCCCGTAGGCGCGTTTGCCCGCGAGTCTGGTGAGGGCGGCGGCCGTGAGGGTGAGCTGGTTGCCGGAGACGGTGTAGTCCTTGCCTTGGGCGAGCCGGGTGCTGCCCTGCCAAAGACCCCGGAAGGTGCGGCCGTTGGGGTTGAGGGTGAGGGTCCTGGCGGTGATGGCGCTCGACTTCGCCAGGAAGATCCGGTCCGAGGAGGCGGTTCCCGAACGGGCCGTCCAGCTGGACCTGATCGCGGCGAACAGCGCCGGGTCGCTCCACTGCAGGGTCGTCCGGTTCAGGTAGGCCCAGGTTCCGGGATCCCACAGGGCCGTGGTGACGCGGGCGGTGCGGGCCTCGTAGCCGAACTGCTCGTAGAACTTCAGCGCCTCGCCCCGCTCGATCCGGGAGGGGTGGTTGGAGTCGGGGTAGCCCAGCAGGCCGTACTCACCGTTGTAGACGGGGATGCCCTTGGAGGTGAAGGTGGCGCGGATCCTGGCGAAGTGATCGGTCATGTCCTTCTGCGAGGTGGCGTCGAACTGCGTGCCGCCGGCGACGTTCACACTGAACGGGTAGTAGCCGTAGTAGTGCACGGTGACCACGAGGTTGCCGTCGTTGAACGACTTCATGTTCGCGGCCAGGGCGTCCAGGAAGGTCTGGCCGGAGTTCGTGTGCAGGGTGGGCAGGACGAGCAGCCGGGTCGCGTTGTTGCCGCCGGACTGGCGTACGACGCTGTGGAACGCGGTGTTGAGCTCGTCGTTGTACTGGATGCCCTGGGCGTCGGTGGTGTTGTTGAACTGCGGCTCGTTGTTGCTCTCGAGGAGCAGGGACCGCGGGGAGTCCTTGAACGTGGCGGCGATCTGGGTCCAGGTGGCCTTGAAGCGGGCCAGCACACCGTCGTGATCGGTGGGCATGGTGGCGATCCACTGCCACGAGTCGTGGTGGACGTTGAGCACGACGTACAGACCGTCGGCCAGCGCCCAGTCGACGACCTGCTTGACGCGGTTCATCCAGGCCGCGTCGATCGTGTAGGGAGCCGAGGCCGACTGGTGGTCGGTCCAGGTGACGGGGATGCGGACGCTGCGGAAACCCTGGCTCTTGATGGTGTCGAACAGGGCCTTCGTGGCCGCCGGGTTGCCCCAGGACGTCTCGTCGGGGATGGCGTCCAGGGTGTTGCCCATGTTCCAGCTGGGCTGCATCGCCGCCACCGTGTCCATCGGGCTCGCGGCGAGTGCGAGCCGTGTCGGGGGCGAGCCCTGGTGGGCGGGTGCGGCGAGGGCCGCGGTGCTGGTCACCCCGATCATGGTGACCAGCGCCAGCAGGAGGCCCAGCACGCGGCCGGGACCGCGGCTGCGGCGACCGGTGGGGTGGTGCGTTCCCTTCATCTCTGACCCTTCTGTGTCGGCCGAGCGGTGATTCCGCCCGTGGGGGAGGTGCGTGCAGGTGGTCGAGGGAGGGGCGCCCGAGGGCGGGATACTGCTCGGTCAGAGGCCGAAGGGTGCGTAGTCGAACCAGTCGAAGTGCACGGTGCCGGCGGAGGCGTACATGCCGATGACCCGGCCGGTGAAACCGCCGGCCACCTCGGTCGACAGGTAACGGCCGTCGAGGGAGCCCAGCTCGGCGAAGGTGCCGTCCGGCTCCTCGATGCCGAAGGTGAGCATGTCTGGCCCGGTGCGGGGGCCCCGGGGCGGCGCGGGGGAGACACGGACGCCGAGCACCACGGGGCCGGCAGGTACCGGCCGGGAGGCCAGGACGGTGCGCAGGGGCCCGACGCGGGCATGCACCCGCACCTCACCCTCGAACACCTCGATCTCGTAGTGGTGCTCCTCGTCCAGGCGGACGGCGAGCCCGCCGCGCCCCTGGCCCGCGTCGACCCGGGTGCGTGCCTCGCAGGCCAGGTGCTGCTGCCGACGGCCGACGAACACGGTGTCCGGCGCGTCCAGGGAGCCGCCGCGGGCACGCAGGGTCAGCCAGCCGGAGCGTTCCTTCTTCGTGCAGTGCTCGGGGGAGCGGTCACGCGGGGAGATCCACTGCGGGCGCAGTTCGCCGAGGTCGAAGTCGTCCCGCGCGGGCTCGGCCGGTCCGGGGACCAACGGCCAGGCAGGCGTGGGCAGTTCGAGCGGCACCTCGCCCACGACCGGCCAGTCGTCCACCCACTCCACCGGCACCAGGAAGGTCTCGCGGCCCAGCACGTGCCAGCCCGGTGTGCCGCCCCCCGGCCGCACGGCCAGCAGCATCATCCACCACGAGCCGTCGGGAGCCTGGACGAGATCGGCGTGACCGGTGTTCTGGACGGGCCGGTTGGTGCCCCGGTGGGTGAGGACCGGGTTGTGCGGGCAGGGCTCGAACGGTCCCGAGGGGGACGGCCCGCGGGCGATCGAGACGGCGTGGCCGCGCTCGGTGCCGCCCTCGGCGATGAGCAGGTACCAGTAGGCGCCGATGCGGTACAGATGCGGTGCCTCAGGGGCCATCGCGTCGGGGCCACCGGACCAGACCTTGTGCGGCTCTCCGAGCGTCCTGCCGGTGTACGGGTCCAGACGGACCTGGGAGACTCCGGCGACCGTGCACCAGGCGGTGCCGTCCTCGTCCCAGGCGAGGTCCGGGTCGATGCCGGGCACCCCGGGCAGATGTACTGGATCGGACCAGGGACCCGCGGGGTCGGTCGCCGTGAAGAGCATGTTGCCGTCACTGCTGACGTTGGTGACGATCAGCCAGAAGCGGCCGTCGTGATGACGCAGGGTGGGCGCGTAGATACCTCCGGAGGAGGGCGAGTCGAGCGGCAGCCGTAGCTGGTTCGGCCGGTCCAGGGCGTTGCCGATCTGGGTCCAGTGCACCAGGTCGCGGCTGTGGAAGACGGGGATGCCGGGGAAGTACTCGAAGCTGGAGCACACGGCGTAGTAGTCCTCGCCCACCCGGCAGACGCTGGGGTCGGGGTGGAAGCCGGGGATCACGGGATTGGACACGGTGGCTTCCGCCCCCTGGTCGTCTGACACTTCGTCAAAACCTTTCGCTCAGCGGGTTTCTGCCGTGTGATCGAGGCGGAGCAGCACCGCGGACGGCGCCGTGGGCAGCGTCAGCGTGAGGTCGGCGGTGTCGGGGTTCCAGTCGATATCGGCCCGGCTCACGGTGGGGTGGAGCACCTCGACGCGGTCCGCGCGGCCGCGCAGGCGGGGCAGGGGGAGTGCGGTGGTGGGTTCGGTGCCGGGGCGGCGCCAGACGGTGAGGTAGGTGGTGTCGGGGGTGTGCAGGGCCAGGGCGATCCAGGGGTCGTCCCAGGCCGGAAGGCCGAGCGGCCAGGACGGGACGGCGTGCGCGAGGTCGGCGCGGATGAGCTTGTACGTGGCGACGGCCTCGTGGACCAGGGCCCGGGCTTCGGGGCGCAGGTCCGGCAGCGGACCGGAGAGATGGATCCGGCCCAGGAGGGCGTTGGCCAGGGTGAAGGCTACCTCGTCGAGGGAGTCCTCCGGCTGCGGGTAGGCCCAGACGGCTCCTTGTTCGGGCGTGACAGCGGTGGGCGCGGACGCGGCGATGGGCGCGTACAGCTGGAGGTTCTGCTGGTCGCTGGTGGACTGGAGCTGGAGCCGGGACAGCAGGGCGTGGTCCCAGCGCATCCCGCCGGAGGAGCAGTTCTCCACGACCAGGTGCGGGTAACGGTCGAGGATGCCGTCGAGCCAGTCGAGGTGGGCGCGGTTGTGGCCGAGCAGACCCGCGCCGGGGGTCTCGCCCGGGTGGGCGCTGGTGCCGGAGCCGGGGTCGATGTTGTGGTCGAGTTTGAGATAGCCGACGCCCCACTCGCCGACCAGGCGGTCCACGACCCGGTCCAGGTGGGCTCGGCCGGCGGGGTGGCGCAGGTCCAGATGGTGGCGGCCGGTCTCCGTGACGCGGACGCCGTCGCGGCGGAAGAACGCCTCGTCGGGCAGGGACTTGGCCATGGGGCTGCGGACGCCGATCACCTCCGGCTCCAGCCACAGGCCGGGCACCATGCCGCGCTCGCGGATGCGGTCGAGGACCTCGTGGATTCCGCGCTCGCCGGGGAAGCGCGAGGCCGCCGGCTCCCAGGCGCCCACGCTGTCCCACCAGCCGCCCTTCTCGCCGTCGTACCAGCCGGCGTCGATGACGAAGTACTCCGCGCCCGCCTCGGCCGCCGCGTCGATCAGCGGAAGCAGTTTCTCCGTGGTGGGGTCGCCCATCAAGCAGTTCATGTAGTCGTTGAAGATGACGGGGAGCCGCTCTTGGTCGGTGTGTGGACGGCGGGCGGCGCGGCGGTAGCGAGTGAGCGCGGCGAACGCCTCGTCGGGGCCGCCGTCGTCGCTGAAGGCGAGGGCCACGGGCACGGTGGTGAACCGTGCGCCCGCCTCCAGGGGATGCCGCCAGCCGTGGTGGGTGTCGTTCGGGCCGTACAGGGCCAGGTACGCGAGCGTGTCCCGCTCACCGCACTCCCAGTGCCAGCCGCCGCCGTTGTGCTCGATCTGCCACACCCAGGCACGGCCGAGACGACGGTCCGTCAGGCCGCCCATGGGCAGCCGGCCGCAGCTGGACCACACGCCCCGACCGGTCTGGGTGAACTCGCCCTTGCCGTTGTCGAAGACGACACGATCGGCGAGGACCGGAGAGGTCACGCGCATCGGCCGACGCTGCCAGCGGCACTCGGCGACCCAGTCGTTCTCGGCCCACAGCAGGTCGGCGTCGTCGATGGCCTGCGGGCCGTCGGCGAGACAGCCCACGACGAGGGAGGAGACCGACTCCAGGTACAGGGTCGCCTCGCCGTCGTTGCGCAGGGCCACCTCGGAGCGCAGCACGGGCACGCCGTCCGGTGAGCGGTAGGTGACCTCGGCGACGAGACCGGTCTCGGGGTCGTGGAGTTCGACGCGGAGCACGTGCCAGTCACCGTCGTGGCCGACGTGGTGGGCGCGGTAGCGCAGCCGTCCGCCGAGCGACGTGTCGATCAGGCGCCCGCCCGACCAGGCGCGGCCGTGGCCCGCGGCCGTCACCTCCACCAGCGGCAGCGGCGGCCAGTTCCGGCGCTCGGGCCGCGTGCCGCCAGGCAGGCCGATCCGCGTGAGCCGGGGGGTGCCGTCCTCGTCGACGCCGATTTCCACCTCAAGGGCCTGATGGCCCCACCGGAGGGTCTGCGGTGCGCTGGTCATGGGTGCCTTTCCGGGGAGGTGGGGGAGTTCAGCCGACGCGCGGCACTGCGCGGCCACGCACGGGCGGAAACGACGGCCTCGACCCGTGCGGGCGGACGAGGGCTGTGCGGTGCCACTCACAGGTCATGGTGGCGGCCCTTCCCTTCACCGTGTCGAAGCGCTTCGCCTGGCCGGGAACGTTAATGGCACATTTCTCGGGCAACAAGGGGTTGATGCCGCTAAGAAACTTTCTTTTACCGGCGTCATTGACCGATTTCTGGCCCCGACGGGTGAGTCGAAGCGCTTCAACACCGCGCCAGAAGGGCGCCGGACGGTGACATCTGGGAGGCGACGGCGACACCAGAGGCGAACGGGCCTACAAGAATGCCCCGTCGGCGGGAGTGTCGAACGGCGTGCCATAGCTGGGAGTGCGGGTGCGCAACCGGAGCCGCAGGGTGAGCCGGATGCGGGTGGAGGCCGACAGACGGACCGTCAGAAACGGTCCCTCACAAGGGGCTCCAGTCGTCGTCCGCTCAGTCCCACAGCTCACTGCTGTCGCACACCCGGGCATCCATGTTGCGCTCCATCATGTGCAGTGCCGCGTCCGCGAGGTCGGAGTGAATGTGGGCGACGGCGTCGCGCGGCACGACGACCTCGAAGTGCCGGATGTGGGCGTCGAGAGCGGAGTAGAGCACACACTGCTCCGTCACCTGGCCGCACAGCACCAACCGCTCGATGTCCTGCTGGCGCAGCAGGTAGGACAGCGGGGTCTCGAAGAACACCGAGTGCCGCGCTTTGAGCACGAACAGCGACGAGCGGTCCGGTTTCACCGGTTCCACCAGGTCGGCGTGCGGCCCCGCGAGAGCCCGCTGGAGCAGCTCGCCGTGATGAGAGCGCCACTCACCGAAGTTGTCGTTGACGTAGATCACCGTGACGTCCCTCGACCGTGCTGTCTTCAGCAGGTCGGAGAGAACCGGAACCACCTCGCGGGCCGAGGGAAGCAGCAGGTCGGCGTCCTGGTGGTCGTACGTGTTGATCATGTCGATGACGATCAGCGCGGTCTTGCTCATGCTCCCTGAGTTCCCCGTGTGAAGGGTGTCAACAGGGACTGCGGCACCGTCCTGGCAGGAGCCACCGGAGCCCGAACTCCTCGGCCCTCGACACCCGGCTCGGCGGCGAGGTGGCCGCGGGGTGCTGGTGGTCGTACGACGGCCGAAAACCGGCGCCGCATGTGCCGATTTGCCGGGTGGGCATGGTCAATTCAAGCCGTTGTCTTGATGCTTGCATGACAACATTGGGCACGCAGTGCCACTCTTCTCCGGGAAATCACAGTTCCCTCACAGGTTCCACGCGCGAGACCCATCGCTTTTCCGTCACCCCCCACCTCCTTCCACCCGCATGCCGTGCAGCGCTCCGGGCCGGCGCACCCCGCCGATCCGCCTCGTCCACGGCCCCCACCACGGGCCGGCTCTCGTACCGAAGGAGAACCCGTTGTCCCTCACCCACCGCGCGCTCGTGCGACGCAGACGCGCAAGTGCCCTTGCCCTTACCGCTGTTGGCTCCCTGCTCGTCGTGGCCGCCCCCGGCCTGGCCGGTGCGGCCCCGGCGGACCAGGGGCATGCGAAGATCGCTGCCACCCCCCGGGCCGGCGCGGCCCAGACCTCCCTGACCCCCGCCCGCCGTACCGCCCTGCTCAAGAGCGCCCGGTCCGCGGCGGCCGATACGGCGCGGCGCATCGGTCTCGGCGCCAAGGAGAAGCTCGTCGTCAAGGACGTCATCGCCGATGCCGACGGCACCACGCACACCCGCTACGAGCGCACCTTCGCCGGCCTGCCCGTTCTGGGCGGCGACCTCGTCGTCCACGACAGCAGCGGCCGTACGACCGTCACCAAGGCGAACACGACACCGCTCTCGGTATCCACCCTCAGCCCGAAGATCACGGCTGCCGGGGCCACCGACAAGGCGCTCACGGCCTCGAAGAAGGATCACGTCAAGCGCGCTGAGGTGGAGAACTCCTCCCGGCAGGTGATCTGGGCCGGCACCGGCAAGCCCGTGCTGGCATGGGAGACCCTGGTGAAGGGCGTCCAGAGGGACGGCACGCCCAGCGAGCTCCAGGTCGTCACCGATGCCGCCACCGGCAAGGAACTCCTGGCCGCCGAGAAGGTGCACACCGGCGAGGGCACCGGCCAGTACGTCGGCACGGTCCCGCTCGGCACCACCCCCTCCGGATCGGCGTACCAACTCGTCGACCCCGACCGCGCCGGGCACAAGACGTACGACCTGGGTCAGGGCACGTCGGGCACCGGCACCCTGTTCACCGACGACAACGATGTCTGGGGCACCGGCCTGCCGTCCAACCGCCAGACCGCGGGCGTCGACGTGGCCTTCGGAGCCGCGGCCACCTGGGACTTCTACAAGGAGGCCTACGGCCGCAACGGCATCCGCAACGACGGCGTCGCCGCCTACAGCCGCGCCCACTACGGCAACAACTACGTCAACGCCTTCTGGCAGGACTCCTGCTTCTGCATGACCTACGGCGACGGCTCGGGCAACACCCACCCGCTCACCGCGCTCGACGTGGCCGCCCACGAGATGAGCCACGGCGTCACCGCCGCCACCGCGGGCCTGCTCTACTCGGGTGAGTCCGGCGGTCTGAACGAGGCGACCTCCGACATCTTCGCCGCCGCCGTCGAGTTCCACGAGAACCTCGCGGCCGACCCCGGCGACTACCTCGTCGGCGAGAAGATAGACATCAACGGCGACGGCACGCCACTGCGGTACATGGACAAGCCCTCCAAGGACGGTGACTCCAGGGACAGTTGGAGCTCCGATCTGGGCAGCATCGACGTCCACTACTCGTCCGGCCCCGCGAACCACTTCTTCTACCTGCTCTCCGAGGGCAGCGGCGCCAAGACCGTCAACGGCGTTTCCTACGACAGCCCGACCTCCGACGGCCGGTCCGTCACCGGCATCGGCATCGAGAACGCCGCCGCCATCTGGTACCGCGCGCTGACGACGTACATGACCTCGACGACCGACTACGCCGGCGCCCGCACCGCCACCCTGTCCGCGGCCGCCGACCTGTTCGGCGCCTACAGCCCGACCTACCTCGCCGTCGCCGACTCCTGGGCGGCGATCAACGTCGGCAGCCGCATCGCCCTCGGTGTGAACCTCGCCCCGGTCGCCGACCAGACCAGCGGCCTCAACCAGGCGGTCAGCCTCCAGCTGGACGCTTACACCACCAACACCGGCGCCACCCTGACCTACGAGGCCGCCGGCCTGCCCGACGGACTGGCCATCAGCCCGACCGGTCTGATCAGCGGCACTCCGACCACCCTCGGCACCGGCGACGTCACCGTCGAGGTGACCGACAGCACCGGGGCCAGTGCCACGGACACCTTCAGCTGGCAGATCGCCTACGTCTACGCCAACGCCACCCGCGTGGACATCCCCGACAACGGGGCGGCCGTGGAGTCCCCGGTGACCATCACCGGTCGTGACGGCAACGCCTCCGCGACCACCACGGTCTACGTCAACATCGTCCACACCTACCGCGGTGACCTGACCGTCGACCTCGTCGGCCCCAACGGCACCGTCTATTCCCTGCTCAACCGCAGCGGCGGCTCCGCCGACAACGTCGACCAGACCTTTACGGTCGACGCCTCCGCACAACCGCTCAACGGCACCTGGAAGCTGCGCGTGCAGGACCGGGCGTCCATCGACGTCGGGTACATCGCGCGCTGGCAGCTGGCCCCCTGACCTGACAGCACCGCCCGCCGCCCGGATCCCTCAGGGGTCCGGGCGGCTCTGTTCGAGGCCTGCGGAAAGGCCGTTGACCAAGATCGGCTGGCTGCTCGCCGTATCGAATGTTTCGGGATTCATGTCGAATCATGCGAGAAGTATTGACGCCGTTCTGCGGTTCCCTATCATCCAGATTGCTCGATGGTTCGACTGTTGTTCGGTATGACGAACGCAAGGGCCGCTCCACTCGCATGGCAGGGTCGCAAGGGGGTTCGCCGTGGATGCATATGTCATGCGCGTGTCAAGCCTGCTCGCTGTCGTGCCGCGGACCGCTACGCACCGCACCACCTCGACAGTCCGGCCGGCCTCCGCGCGGGGCAGCCGGAGCCGCTCACTCAAGGACAACGAGGTCCCCATGCGCAGACGTAGTTTCGACCGCGGACGTGTGTCCGTGGTGCTCGCCGCTGCGATCGCGGCCCTGGTCGCGTTGGCGGCGATGCTCGTCGCCAACCCGGCTCAGGCGGCCTCCAGCGGCGCCTTGCGCGGTGTCGCCGCCGGCCGGTGTCTCGATGTGCCGAACTCCAGCCAGACCGACGGCACGTTGCTGCAGATCTGGGACTGCTCGGGCGGGACCAACCAGCAGTGGACAGCGACGGACAGCAACCAGCTCACCGTGTTCGGCAACAAGTGCCTCGACGTTCCGGGCCACGCCACCACGGCCGGTACCCGCGTGCAGATCTGGACCTGCAGCGGGGGCGCGAACCAGCAGTGGCGAGTGAACTCCGACGGCACGATCGTCGGCGTGGAGTCCGGACTCTGCCTGGACGTCACGGGCTCCGGTACGGCCAACGGCACGGCGGTGGAGATCTGGACGTGCAACGGCGGCAGCAACCAGAAGTGGACCGGCCTGTCCGGGACGACCCCGCCGGGCGGTGGCAACTGCACTCTGCCGTCCTCGTACCGGTGGTCGTCGACGGGAGCGCTGGCGCAGCCGGCCAACGGGTGGGTCTCGCTGAAGGACTTCACCAACGTGACGTACAACGGCAAGCACCTGGTCTACGCGTCGAACGTGTCGGGATCGTCGTACGGCTCGATGGCGTTCGCTCCCTTCACGAACTGGTCCGACATGGCCTCGGCCCGCCAGACCGGCATGAGCCAGGCCACGGTGGCGCCCACGCTGTTCTACTTCGCGCCCAAGAACATCTGGGTGCTGGCGTACCAGTGGGGTCAGTGGCCCTTCATCTACCGCACGTCGAGCGACCCCACCAACCCCAACGGCTGGTCCGCACCGCAGCCCCTGTTCACCGGCAGCATCTCCGGCGCCGCCCCGATCGACCAGACCCTGATCGCGGACGACCAGAACATGTACCTGTTCTTCGCCGGTGACAACGGCAAGATCTACCGGGCGAGCATGCCGATCGGGAACTTCCCGAGCAGCTTCGGCTCGTCGTACACGACGGTCATGAGCGACACGGTGAAGAACCTGTTCGAGGCGCCGGAGGTCTACAAGGTCCAGGGCCAGAACCAGTACCTGATGATCGTCGAGGCTCGGGGTGCGAATGAGCAGCGCTTCTTCCGCTCGTTCACGGCCTCCAGCCTGAGCGGTTCGTGGACCCCGCAGGCCGCCACCGAGTCCAACCCCTTCGCGGGCAAGGCCAACAGCGGTGCCACCTGGACCAACGACATCAGCCACGGTGACCTGGTCCGCACCAACCCCGACCAGACCAAGACCATCGACCCCTGCAACCTGCAGTTCCTCTACCAGGGCAAGTCCCCGAGCGCGAGCGGTCCCTACGACCAACTGCCGTGGCGGCCGGGCGTCCTCACCCTGCAACGCTGACCGTCGACCGATATTCATCACGTCGAGGAACCCCAGCCGTGCGTCGGCTGGGGTTCCTCCGCACTGGTGGGGCTCTCCCGGCTTCTGTCACCGGGGCGGCCTCACGTGTCGGTGGGTGACCACGGATCATCAAGCACAGGTCTGACGCCTCTCGACGAAGACTCCTTGCCGCCTTCGCGGCCACCGCCGCCGCTCCGCTCACCGGTCTGGCCGCTGCTCCGGCCCGTGCCGTCCGCGGCCGCGGACGAACAAGGGCCGTCCAGCAAGCAGGTCGGCAACCTCGACAGCCCGCTTGCGGGCCCACCATGTCCGATCTCGGCGGTGCGGCCCTCCTCGACGTGAACCGATGATCTGTGACACCGCTGTGACCGGAGCTGTGGGTTCCACCACAGCCACCAGGCCGTCTCCCTGGTGGGGTGGGCGGATGTCGACCGCCTCCCGCATCACTCCCGCCGTCCTCGCCGCCGCCCTGCTGCTCGCCGCCTGCGGTTCTGAGAGCGCTTCGTCCGGCAGGAAAGGCGGGGAGGGCGGGGAAGGTGACGGCGGTCCGGTCCGGGCCGAGGCACTGTGCCCGTCGGACCTCGCCCGGTACGGCAGCCCGCCGGCCGTAGAGCCGTCCGCCGGTCCCTCCGGCACGCCGACCGCCCTGCCCCTGCCCTCCGTCGACGGCGTGGCCGAGGACGGCGTCAAGATCACCGCGCTGTACGCCTGGGGCCCGAAGAGCGGATGTGCGGGAGTCGACAACAGCGCGGACTTCGAGCTCACCAACCAGCAGACGGAGACCGCCACTTACACGCTGACCTTCGGGTTCCTCTCGGCCTCCGGAGGCGCGGTCGACAACGCGCAGCAGACCGTCGAGGCGATCGGGCCAGGACGGACCGTCAAGGGCACCGTCGTCGTGGGGGAGAGGGCCGGTCACGCCCCCGAGGTGACGGGAGTGAAGGTGATCAAGGTGCGGAGTGTCCCCGAAGCCGAGGTTTCGTCCACCTCGGGTGCATGCCCGGAGTCGGGCATGCACCTTTACGCCGATGAGGGCGACGCGGCAATGGGCTTGCGCGCCGTCGGCCTGCACCTGGTCAACTGCGGTGCCCGGCCCCTGCGGCTCAACGGCTACCCGAAACTCGCGATCCAGGATGAGGACCACCGCCCCGTGGACGGCGTACGGATTCTGCAGGGGACGATCAGATCAGTACCGGCCTGGGAGGGGACAGTGACCCCCGACCGGTCGTCCTGCGTCCGGGTGAGGCTGCGGTGGCCGGGCTGGCCTGGCGCAACACCACCCAGGCCGGCGAACCCGTGAACGCGCCGTACGTGCGCGTCTGGGCCAAGCCCGCAGCCGATCCCGTCATGGTCGTACCGGAACTCGACCTCGGGACGACCGGCAAGCTCGGCGTCGGTCCGTGGCGGAAGGACGAGACGCACAGGGACTCCACCGGCGGCATCGCAGCCGAGCGTCCGTGATCGCGCTCCTCGGAGCGATCGCGTGCGCGCTCGCCGTGTACCTGCTGGCGCAGCCGCGTATCGCGTCCGGGTTCAAGGTCCTTCTCCTGACCGCACCACCGGTGGCCGGAGTCGCCTGGCTCTTGGTCGAGGTGTACGAGAGGCGGTTCACCGCCGGGGTCGTCGTAGCGGTGTTCGTGGTCATACTGATCGCGCTGATCGGGCTCCTCGCCCACCCCCGCCTGCCGACCTGGTCGAAGATGATCGTGTTCGGCACGGTTCCGGTGGCGGCGCTGGCCTGGTTGCTGATCGTCACGGCGGACGACACGCTCAAGGACCCCGGCGAGGACCCGTGCTCCATGTACTACGGCGGGGTCGGCGGCTCGAAGGCGTTTCCCCCACAGGCGTACTGCCGCTACGAGGACGGCAGCACTCACGACCTCGCGACCGGCACCCAGTTCGTGTTCTGGGCCTGTTTCGCCATCAGTCTGGCGCTGCTGTCGATCGGTCTGTGGCAGGCCGTACGGCACCCGAAGACCCTCGTGCGGCAGCTCCGCTCCGACCTGAGCCCAGCCACTCGAGGAACCCCATGATCCACTTGGCGATCTTCAGCTTCAGCGGAGCCTCGGCGACAAGTACCAGACCACACCCATCGCCTGGTGAAACGCCCATGCCTTGCCGCGCCGAAGCCGGCTCGTCACGTCGGCACCCGTGCGTGGCAACTCCCGGAGACGGCCCCATACTTGGGGCAGTCGTGGCACGTCGAGCAACCTCGTGCTCCCGACACCTGTGCGCATCGGCCAGACGCAATGGGAAACTCCGACGGACTTAGTAATACCCCTTCGTGCCATCCAGCAGTTCCCGGACGATGTCCGCGTGCCCCGCGTGCCGTCCCGTCTCCTCAATGAGGTGGATCAGCATCCAGCGGAGGTTGGCGCTGCCGGAGCGGAAGCCGGGGTGGCGGCCGACGTCGTCCAGGGAGGCGGCGGCGACGATCGCGTTGCTGCGGGCGCACTGGGCGTCGTACTCCGCGACGAGTTCGGCGAGAGGGCGGCCTTCGCTGTGCCAGTCGGCATCCTCGCGTGACTCGTCGAATGACGGGTTCTGCTTCTCGTCGCCGCCGAGGAACAGCACCTCCAGCCACGTGTGCTCGGTCCAGCGCATGTGGGAGATGAGACCGGCCATCGTCATGGCCGGCGAGGTCGCAATGACCGAGCGGTGCGCGTCGTCGTCGTTCAGCCCCTCGCATTTCCATCGAAGGATCTGCCGCTGCAGGTCCAACCATCCGACGAGCGCGGTGCGTTCGTCCGCCTGAAGCGGCGGGCGTGCCAGTTCCGATGCCATGTGGACGCACGGTACCGGGGGTGGTGGCCGGGAGGCACCTGGGTTTACGGGGCGAGCCCCCGTGCGCAGGTCTGGCAGGCCGGCGAATGGTCACTACGCGCGCTCGTTGTCATCCCGCAGGGAATGGATCATCCTCCGCGGGACCCGGAACGGCCGCGAGGCGTGAGCCGCGTGGGAAGCGCCTTCCCGACGGGTGCCTTCGCGGGCCGAGTCACGTAGCCGTCTCGTCCCAGGGCCTGGAGCAGCACGTTCATCGTCTGCCGTGTCACGAACGCGCCCGCCGCAGCACTTCCAGTGCGCGACCTCGACGCTTCGCAGGCGTTCTACGAGCAGTACCTGGGCGTCGTCCGCCCATCGGCCGGACCTCCGCACGCCGTCGTCTTCGAGACGGAGCCGATCGCGTTCGCGCTCCGCGACGTCATTCCCGGCACCGACCTCGCAGCCGTCGCGCAGCCCGGCATCGGCGTCGCGATCTGGCTCCACGCCACCGACGTCCAGGCGATCCACGATGCGCTCGTCGCCGACGGTCACACCATCGTCTCCGCGCCGATCGACGGCCCCTTCGGTCGGACCTTCACCTTCGCCGACCCCGACGGCTACCAGGTCACGCTCCACGACCGCGCCTGATCGGCCGAGCATCACCGTACGACCATCAGTGGTCGCGACCCGGGCCCACGCGCGCAGTTGCGTCCCGACCACGCCGTGTTGCTCTGTCGAGCCGCGTCATCGCACGTGAAAAACCCGACGACGTCGGCCGCCCTCCCCGGGATACTGGGAGCCCATGGATGAGGTCGAAGTCGTCGTCGCCCATTCCGAGCGCGCGACACTGCGCGTCGGCGATGTGTTCGTGAAGGTGGACGCCGATCAGGCGCGCCTCGACGCCGAGGTGGAGGCGATGGCCCTCGCGCCGGTCCCCACCCCGGAGGTCCTGTGGCGCAAGCCGCACGTGCTCGCGATCGCGGCACTCCCAGGGGTGACGCTTGGAACCCTCGGCGGGCCGTCGACCGGGTCGCCGACGGCATGGGCCGCGGCGGGCGCCGCCATCCGGAAGTTGCACGAGGCGCCGCTTCCGCCACGCCCCGGCCAGGCCGGCCGGAACATCACCGCGCTGGCGGCGGAACTCGACGACGAGTGCGAGCGGCTCGTGACCACCGGCCTCCTGCCGGCGGACCTGGTCACCCGAAACCGCCAGATCGCCGAGGCCGCGTTCCGGCCGTGGACTCCGGCCTTCACTCACGGCGACCTGCAGATCGCGCACGTCTTCGTCGACGGCGACGAGGTCACGGGCATCATCGACTGGTCCGAGGCGGGCCAGGGTGATCCGTTGTACGATCTCGCCACCTTCACGCTCGGACACGAGGAGCACCTTGCCGATGTCATCGCCGGCTATGGCGCTGCCGTCGACCTCGCCGTGATCCAGGCGTGGTGGTCGTTGCGAAGCCTGCTGATCGTGCGCTGGCTGAGCGAGCACGGCTTCGACCCGTTCGCGCCGGGTTGCGAGGTCGACGTGCTGAGATCCCACATGTGAGTAGCCCTGGTGCGTGAAGTCCCTCTGATCGGCTGTCCAACATCGGCTTCAGCAGGAGGTAGTCGTGGCCCTGCGTCGGCACACGTATCAAGTACTGCCTACCAGGCGGATGCAGGGGACCGGTGTGCCCTGGCCGCATGACGTGCGCGTCGCGCTCCCTCCGTCGTACGAGCACGGTGACCGCAGTTACCCCGTCCTGTGGGTGACAGACGCGTCCCTCAGCTTCCCGCTCACCGTCGGCCTGATGAACTGGCTCCACACCGTGCAGGAGGTCGCTGAGCTCATCGTGATCGGCGTCGGCGCTCCCGACGAGAGTGATCCCGCCGAGTTCGGTGCGCGTCGCACGCACGACTTCTATGCGATGCCGAGATGGGTCAATGCCGGGCTCGGTGGCACGCACATGGAGGCACTGTCCAGCGAAAGACCGACGGGCGGCGGCGGCGCCGATGCCATGCTGTCGTTCCTGGTCGACGAGGTGCGCCAGCGGCTGGCGAGCGAGTTCCGGTTCGACGACGACCACGGTCTCGTCGGGTTCTCCGGCGGCGGACACTTCGTCGGCTTCGCTCTGCTCTCCCGGCCGGCGGCCTTCGGCCGCTATCTGGCCAGTAGCCCTGCCCTCAGCGGATGTGAGGATCTGCTGTTCACGCTGGAGGCCGACTATGCCGCGACCCACGACGACCTGGTGGCGAAGGTCTTCCTCGGCGCGGGCGAGGCGGAGCTGACCGATCCCTTCGTTGTCGCGGCCGACATCGTCGGGTCGATGACCCGCATGGCGCAGCTGCTGCGGCTGCGTGACTACCCGTCCCTCGAACTCACCGCCCGCCTGTACCCCAGGCAGACCCACGGGTCGGCGTTGTCGTACGCGTTGAACGAGGGCCTGCGCACGCTGTACCCCTTCACGGACTCTTGGGCTTGAGAGTGCTGCCGGGGCGGAGTGTGCCGTTCTCGTCGAGGTCGTTCAGTACGCCGGACAGCCCGACGTGCAGCATCTTCCGCCGGACGTGGCCCAGGATCTGGCTCATCATCCATGAGGCGGTGACCGCCGACGTCCGCCGCGCTGCCCACCTCCTCGACGCCGGCCTCGCCTCGTTCGAAGGCGCCGCTCCGACCGGCTGACGTGCAGCCCAGGCGCCCGCTGTTGTCGGCCCGGAGGTCCGAGGAGACGGTGGACGCCACCGAGCCGATGACGGCAGTTCGGCTGCATCTGCTGGACACGGCGGGACCGCGCGTCCATGGGACGCTCTGGCCCCCGACACCGGCGGATCCGAATCCGAAGTCGAGGCGGCAGCCCGTGCTCGCGCTGCGGCGGCCGCGACCGTCGGCCCACTCCAGGCCTGTCCAGTTCTGTCCTCGCCGCCTGCTGGGTTTCTTTGTGAGACCGACCGTATGCTGCCGCCATGAGGCGCACATCCTTCGCACACTGGCCCTGCTCGATCGCCCGCACCATGGACCTGCTCGGCGACTGGTGGACGCCGCTGGTGCTGCGGGAGGCCTTCTACGGGATCAAGCGGTTCGACGGATTCCAGGAGTCGCTCGGCATCGCACGCAACACGCTCACCGACCGCTTGCGGCGGCTTGTCGACGAAGGGCTGCTGGAGAAGCGGCCGTACCAGACCGAGCCGGTGCGCCACGACTACGTCCTCACCGAGAAGGGGCGCGACTTCTACGGCGTGCTGCTGGCGATGAACCGGTGGGGGGACCGGTGGCTCGCCGGTGAGGCGGGTCCGCCCGTCACCAGTTACCACGACGTCTGCGGCCAGGAGAGTCACGCCGAGGTGGTGTGCGCCGCCTGCGGCGAGCCGATGACCGCCGAGAACACCCATCCGAGGATGGGGCCTGGCTATCCGCCGCGCCTGGCCGAGCGACCGGACGTGAAGGAGCGGTTCGCCGGCTGACCGAGAGGCCCGGCCGACGCGCCGCACACGCTTGACAAGTGAGTCTATCTACACAACTTTGGTGGTCAGACCTGGGTCTGGGTCTGTCTGCTGATGGAGGAGGCTGGGCGTGGAGTGGACGGGCGCGCGCTATGCGGACAAGCCGACGGTGGAGGTGCCGATCTGGATCGCTGCCCCGCCCGAACGGGTGTGGGCGCTCGTGTCCGACATCGAGTTGATGCCTCGCCTGAGCTCCGAGTTGCAGTCGGTGGAGTGGCTGGACGGAGGCAAGGTGCCCGTGCTGGGGGCCCGCTTCGTGGGCCGGAGCAAGCATGAGGCCTTCGGTGAGTGGGCCACCATCTCCCACATCGTCGAGTACGAGCCCCTGAGGGTGTTCGCGTGGGCGGTGGAGGATCCGCAGTTCCCGTCAGCGATCTGGCGGTTCACGCTGGAGCCGCGGGACGGTGGCACGCTGCTGCGGCAGTGGATGCAGATGGGGCCGGGCCGTTCGGGCCTCTCCGTCGCCATCGACCGTATGCCGGAGAAGGAGCAGAAGATCGTCTTCGTGCGCATGCGCGAGTTCGAGAGCAACATCGGCACCACGCTTGAGGCGATCAAGAAGCTGGCGGAAGAGCCCGGAAAGGCGCGTGTGTGATGCGTACGTCCACCACCATCGAGGCTTCCGCGAACTGGCCGGAGACGGTCGACTTCGTCGTGGAGGCGGAGAAACTCGGCATGGACATCTGCTGGGTCGCGGAGGCCTGGGGAGCGGAGGCGCCGTCGCCGCTGGGTTACCTCGCCGCCAAAACCGAGCGCATGCTGCTCGGTTCCGCGATCATTCAGCTCGCCACCCGGACGCCGATGGCCATCGCCCGGGCCGCGATCACGCTGTCCAACCTCTCCGGGGGTCGCTTCCTTCTGGGGCTGGGCCCGTCCGGACCGCAGGTGATCGAAGGTCTGCACGGGGTGCCGTTCGCCCGGCCGCTGTCCCGGATGCGCGAGACGGTTGAGATCGTGCGTCAGGCCGCGTCGGGTGAGAAAGTCGCCTACTCCGGGCGGGAGTTCCAGATCCCGCTGCCCGGCGGGGAAGGCAAGCCCATGCGTCTGGCGATGCGCGCGGAGCACGAGATGCCGATCCACCTGGCGACGCTCTCGCCTAAGATGCTGCACCTGACAGGGGAGATCGCGGACGGCTGGCTGGGTACCAGCTTCGTGCCCGAGGGGGCCAAGGAGGCGTACTTCGACCACCTGGACGCGGGGCTCGTCGCTTCGGGACGTTCGCGTGCCGACTTCGACATCTGCCAGGGGGCGGAGGTGGCGTTCGCCGAGGACGAGGACGCGCTGCGGGCGATGGTGGCAGGTCGCAAGAAGGAGCTGGCGTTCAGCCTCGGCGGTATGGGCTCCGCGACGACGAACTTCTACAACAACGCCTACAGCCGCCAGGGTTGGGCCGAGGTCGCGGCCGAGGTCCGGGAACGCTGGCAGGCCGGGGACCGGGAGGGCGCGGCTGGTCTGGTCACCGACGACATGGTGCTGGCCACCACGCTGATCGGCACCGAGAACATGGTGCGGGAACGGCTGCGCGTATGGCGCGACGCCGGCGTCGACATCGTCCGCTTCTACCCCGCCGGCGAGACGCTGGACGCACGGCTCACCACCCTCGGCCGGGCCATCGACCTGGTCCGCGAGATCGAGATCGAGAGCGAAGGTGAGGCAGCACGCTGACAGCCCTTTGAACGGCGCTGAGTCGATCGTAAGTTCTGTGGCCCGACGTCGCCTACGCCGATTTCGCCCGTTCGGTGGGCTTGGGCGGGATGCGGATCGAGAAGCCGCAGGACGTGCAGGGCGCCTGGGAGACGGCGCTGGCAGCCGACCGGCCCTTCGTCCTGGACTTCCGCACCGACCCGGCGGTGCCGACCATCCCGCCGCACGCGTCCTTGGACCAGATCGAGGCGGCCGCGCTGTCCGTGCTCAAGGGCGACAGCGATCGCGCCGCCATGGTCCGGCAGGGCTTCAAGGCCAAGGTCCACGAAATGCTGCCCGGCCACCGCAACCGTGAGGACCGGCCCGGCACCTGAGAGGGCCGTTGACACGCCATGCGCAGGAAGGCGAACGGCACGCTGAGCTGGGACAGCACGGCCCCGGTGCCCTCGACCGTGCGGTGCGGTCCGGTCCGGTCACTGGGATCGCGGGTGGCCGGGGCTCGCGCAGTCACGGTCGAGGGCACCGTCGGCGAGTACGGCGTCAGTGCCAGTCGCTGATCTTCACGTCGCGCGGGTCGGGGGCCCCTTCCCCGCTCTCGAGGAGTTGCTTGAGACTCAGCAGGAAGGTGGCCCACTTGGTGCTGCAGTGGTGCATGAACTCGACCGGCTCACGCCAGCCCTCGTGCTTGAACAACACGATCGTGTAGTCACCGTCCTGACGGAGGTCCCACTGCACGCTGGTGCCGATCCATTCCTGCGGTCCGTCCACGACGTCCCAGCGGACGAGCCGGCCCGGATCGAGCTCGGTGACCTTCATGTCGAACCCGCCAGGCCCGAACCGGAACTCGATCACGTCGTCCAGGCCGGTGCTCCCGGACGTCTTCTCGGTCCACCAGCCGGACAAGCCGTCCAGGGTGGTCAGCGCCTCGTACACCTGCTGCGGCGAGGAGTGTTCGACGCCGATGCGGTGAAGGATGTCTGGCATCTTCCTGTTCCTCTCTACTGTGTCTTGTCGGTCTCGCTGCCCGTGTCCCTGCCGCGCTGGATGGTCTCGGCGATGCGCTTGATGCGCTGGAGACGGGAGTCCCAGGCAGCGCCGACGTCGGCGAGCTGGGCGACGGCGCGGGCGAGCTGAGCCTGGTCGACACGGAACTGCTTCTCACGGCCGGCGGTGGTGGCGTGCACCAGGCCGACTCGGTCGAGGACGAGGAGGTGTTTGGCCACCGCCTGACGGGTCACCGGCAGTTGCTCGCTCAGGCTGGTCGCCGTCCCACTGCCTTCGCTCAGCAACAGGTCCAGCATCCGGCGCCGGGTCGGGTCGCCGACCGCCGACCAGAGCTCGTCGTCCACCCTCACGCTCGACCACCAGCTCCGACCTTCGCGGCGTAAGCCGGCAGCCGCGGCAGGTAGAAGTCCCAGCCGGAGGCGTGCTCGGCGTACCTGGCGGCAACCTTCGCCTCGTCCCAGCCGCGCTCGCGGAAGCCGCTCTCGGTCATCCGCAGGAGCGTCCCTGTCCCGGCGGGCGTGAGCTCGAAGACGACGAGGTTCGAGTTGCCGCGGGCGGCCGACTCTCCCTCCTCGTGGGTCCAGCGGAAGGAGAAGAGCCGCGGTGGCACGGCGTCGACGACCGTGAACTGCACCCAGGTGCCGCCCTGCGAGCAGTCCCCGAAGCCGATCCGGCCCGTTCCTCCGGGCACGGCCGGGAACTCCGCCTCGTCCGGCCACCACTCGCGCAGGTGCTCGGGATTGCTCACCACGTCGAACACGACCTCGGGTGAGGCGTCGATGTGGATCTCCCGCTCGATTGTTCCGAATTCCATGCCCGCCACCTTCTGCAACGTTTGGTTGCACATCAAGTTAGTCGATGCACAGGAAACGTGCAACCGTTAGTTGCGCGATGATGGGGTCCGACTCGGTGACTGATCGGTGAGACGGCCGGCCGTCCACGATCACGCCGCTTCCTTGAGGGGTACGTCCTCGGGGACGGGGGGCTGACGCCGCGGCATGAGCAGCGTCGTTCCGGCGGCCAGTGCGACGGTGACGCAGCACAGGTTCATCATCGTCACGACCCCCAGCGCCTCACTCAGCAGTGAGCCGGCCAGCATGCCCGACAAGGAGGCCGCCGCCTGGAGGAATCCGTTGGTGGCGCTGACCCTGCCCAGTACGGCGTCAGGGGTGTGACGGGCGACGAACGTCCCGCTCGTGATCGTGAAACAGACCATCGGCGCCCCGATGGTGAGGAACAGTACGAAGCTCCACCCGAGCACGGGGGTGTTGAACGTCGCCGCGAAGGCCACGGCGAGCGCTGCGAGGGAGCCCGCCAGTACAGTCCGGTCGGCGAGCCTCCGGGTGAGTGCGCGGCTCAGCGGCACTCCGAGCAAGAGCCCCGCACCGAAGGCCCCGAAGAGCAGGCCGAGAATCTGGGGCGAGGCGTGCAGGACCAGGTTCATGTACGGAATGAGGCCGACGTTCACGGCGGACGTGGCGAGCGCGAAGAGCGCACCGGCTGCCGCCAGCGCCGCCAGCCACGGGTTGCGGCGTATCTGTACGACTCCGTCGCGGATCTCGGGGACCAGCCTGCCCAGCTGCCCGCGCCCCGCCCCGGTGCTTCGCTTCGGGGCCGTCGGCGGCCGGTAGCGGACCATCGAGAGGCACAGTGCCGAACACGCGTAGCTGATCGTGTCGATGGCGACGACCGCCGCGAAGCCCAGGCCGCCGTACACGGCCCCGCCCAACGGGCCGCCGACGAGCCGGATGGAGCCGACGATCAGGGCGCTCAGGGAGTTCGCCGAGTGGAGGTCGCCCTCACGGCCGACCACTTGCGGGAGCAGGGCGGCGGAGGCCGGGTTGAACAGCTGGCTCAGGGACGATTCCAGGACCAACGCGACGTAGATCAGCCACACCTCGTTCGGACTGTCCACCCACAGCATCAGCGAGACCGCCATCATGCGAACCAGATCCGCGGCGATCATGACGTGCCGCCGGTCCCAGCGGTCGACGAGAGCCCCGGCCGGCGGACCGAGGACCAGCGCCGGGACCGTCCCCGCGGCCAGGGAAAAACCCGACGCCATGGCGGAGCCCGTCAGCTCCAGGACGTAGTACGGGACGGCCAGGAGCAGGAACCAGTCGCCAAGGCTGGACAGCAGTTGACCGGACGCGAGAAACCGGTAGTCCCGGATCCGCAGCACACTGAACACGAGTGTTCCTTCGGGAGGGAGGCCGGCCCGGGTCCGGCGCCCTGGGGGCGCATCAGGTACGCCGTCCTGTGATCGCTTCGCCGGAAGCGCTCCGAACGTAACGTACAGGATGTACAGAACGTTAGATACATGGCATGGCTGTAGGAGTCGAGTGGAGCAGCCTGGTAGATGACGTCGGCCGTGAAGCCTGAGGGCTTTTTCCGGCGGTTGGGCGAGCGGACCTCAGGTGGACTCGCGGATCACCAGCTCCGTGCGGAGGATGACATGACGCCAGGCCACGGCGCCCTCCTCCATCTCCTCCAGGAGCAGTCGGATCATCGCCCGTCCGACCTCCTCGATCGGCTGGCGCACCGTGGTCAGCTGTGGTTCGGTCCGCCGGGCCAGCGGAAAGTCGTCGAAACCGATCACGGCGACATCCTCGGGCACCCGGCGTCCGGCCGCCCGCAGAGCCTCCAGAGCCCCCGCGGCCGTGGTGTCCGACGCCGCGAGGACGCCGTCGATGTCCGGATGCCGTTCGAGGAGTTCGGTCATGGCGCGGCGCCCGCTCTCCGCCGTGAAGTCACTTTCGGCGACACGGGTCCGCTCGACCTTCATGCCCGCCAGCGCCAGAGCCTCTTCGTAGCCGCGCAGCCGGCACTGGGCGGCGTGCAGGTCGAGCGGCCCGGTGATGGTGGCAATGACCCTGCGGCCCCGCTGGACGAGGTGGGAGACGGCGCTGCGTGCTCCACCGACGTTGTCCATGTCGACGTAACTGACGTATTCGTCGCCCGAGCGGCGTCCCAGCAGCACGGTCGGCAGCCGGGCCTCGGCGAGCATGTCCGGCAGCGGATCGCCGGCGTGCACGGACATCAGCAGGACGCCGTCGACTCGGCCGCCGCGGGCGTACTCCAGGAAGCGCTGCCGCTCGGCGTCGGAGCGGACCAGGGTCAGCAGCAGTTGCATTCCGGTGTCGGTCAGGGCGTCCCCGAGCGAGGTGACGATCTCGGAGAAGAAGGGCTCGGCGAACTGGCGCCAGTCCGGCTCCGTCATGACCAGGGCGACGGCGTCGGCCCCGCGTCCCGCCAGGGAACGGGCCGCGAGATTGGGCACGTAGCCGAGTTCGTCGATGGCCCGCTGTACGGCCCGACGTGTCGACTCCTTCACGCCTGTGGCGTTGTTGATGACGCGGGAGACCGTGCCTCGTCCCACCCGCGCGTGGGCGGCCACTTCCTCCAGCGTCGGTGTCCCCGGGCGTCGCCTGCCCATGCCACCTCCCCCAAGAGATCACCGATCTTACCGGCCGGAGGGGATCGCGCACACGACTTCACCAGGGGGTGTGGTGACCGCAGGGAGAGTTGGCTCATCCCGTGGGCACGCTCTTGTCATGGTCCTCGCCGTGCTGGTAGCCCCAGCCTCCTGTCCGAGCCCGTGAGACGCGGAGCGGCGTCAGTGGGCCGGGCAAGCGTGTGGCGCCACCCATCCGTGGAACGGGACGGGCAGCGCCACACGTCGAAACCGGAAACTTATCCGGGGAACGGCTTGCTCGCGTCGTCGTCAGCCTTGATGCACGCGTCGAGCTTCTTCTGGAGGGCGGCCGCGTCGTTGAGCGCCTTCTTCGCCGCCGCGGTCTCACCCAGCTGCTTCAGCTTCGCCGCCTTGGTCTTGAGGTTGGCGATCTGCTGGCGCAGCTGGCTCGTGTTGCAGGTGACGGACGCCTTGACCGATACCTCGCCCCGGTCGGCCGACGTGGCGGCGTGAGCGGGCATCGACGTGATGAAAAAGCCTCCGACGACGGCCGCGGAGACGGCCAGCACGGAAAAGCGCTTGGTCATGAGTTAATTCCCCCAGATTGGGCTTGCGTTGGTCGAAGTGGATCTTACAACGCCTTGTGACTCGCCAGTAACCGGTCCGGGGACTGGCCGCCGAGCGGCCCTGTCGGTCCCCCTGAGCAGCCGGGTATACGGGCGATTGAGAGGGCAGACTGGTTCGATCGTGCCGATTCCCGTCGATGTGGCCCGTTGACGCCGGCTTTCGGGATGGCCGTCACGCGACAGGAGGACTGGAGAATGGCTCATGATGGCGACATCCAGGGCACTCGCTCGGGTTCTGGTCCCACATCACCGGGCGAGCCGGGCCTGCGGCACATGACCTCGACACCGGCGGCTCGACCTCAGAACCTGCGCGTGCTCGAGGGCCGCTTCGTTCTCGGGCGGGTGTCCGACATCAGCGCGGTCGCCGCCGACACCGACCTGCTCGCGCTCGTGCTCGGTCCGGACGGAGGCGCGGCGATGCTCCGCGACGACACGGCCGAGAACGGATGGGCTGCGCTGTGGAACGGTGATGACGCGCACGACCCGGAGGCGACGGGGATGCTCAGCGCCATCGTCGCGCCGCTCGCCGCCGGCGAACTCCCGGTCTGGACCGCGGCGAGCTACGACGGCGACCTCGTGCTCGTCCCGGCCGACCGCCTTGAGGAAGCCGTCGGCATGCTTCGCCGGGCCGGCCACCAGGTGGCCATGTGACTGGGTAGGGACAGGACAAGCGGTGCAGCCTGCGCGCAGTGGGCCGGCATGCCGAGAACAACTCCTTTGCCGCTCCTCCCCGATCAAGGCGATGCTTCACGGAGACCTGCAACGGTCCCTCGGACGGTGGGGTTCCGGTACAGCTCGCGCAGGCGGACGGACGGAAGGTCGTGAGCGCGCAGGGCGGCAGCGATACGGACGGCGTACAAGGAGTTGCCGCCGAGCTCGAAGAAGTCGTCGTCGGGGCCGACGGGCACTCCCAGTACCTCGGTCCAGATCTTCGTCAGTGTCTCGGTGAGGTCGTCGTCGACGTGGGCGGTCGGGGCGATGTCCCTGACCGGCTGGTGGAGAACGGTGGGTGCGGGGAGCTTCGTCCGGTCGAGCTTGCCATTGGTCGTCAGGGGGAGTGACTCGAGTGTGGTCACGGTCGCGGGGAGCATGTGCTCGGGCAGGATGTCGGCGGCCCGTCGGCGCACCGCGCCGGGGTCGCCATGGCCGTCGGCAAGGATCACGTAGGCGTCGATCCGGGTGGTGGCGGCGTCGGTCGGATCGTCCTGGCGCACCACGACGGCCGCCGCCCGTACGTCGGAATCCTCCAGCAGGACGGAGCGGATCTCGTCGAGTTCGATGCGGAAGCCGCGGACCTTGACCTGGTTGTCGATCCGTCCAAGGTGTTCGAGGCTGCCGTCGGGCCGGAGTCGGCCCAGGTCACCGCTGCGGTACATCGTGCCGCTGGTGACGGGGTCCGCCACGAACCGTTGCGCGGTCAGGTCCGTCCGGCCGAGGTAGCCGCGCGCGACCCCCGCACCACCGACGCAGATCTCGCCCGCGATGCCGGGCGGCAGTAGCCGGCCGACCGGGTCGGTGACGTAGAGGTGCCAGCCGGGGAGGGCACGGCCGACGGAGCGGGTGGCGGCGAGGGCCAGTTTCCGGGTGAGGGTCTGCTCGGTCACGTGGACCGTGGTTTCGGTGATTCCGAACATGTTCACCATCCGGCAGACCGACTCCGGATGCCGGTCGAACCAGGAAAGCAGCATGCGCGCGTCGAGCGGTTCGCCGCCGAACACGACGAGACGGACCCCGATCGGCGTGTGGTCGACATCCAGCAACTGCGCGAAGGCGGAGGGGGTTTGGCTGAGCACGGTGACCCGTTCCGCGACGAGCAGGTCGCGGAATCGGTCGGGTTCGCGGGAGACGAAGTACGGCACCACGACCAGTCGACCGCCGGTGAGCAGGCAGCCCCAGATCTCCCAGACCGAGAAGTCGAAGGCGCTGGAGTGGAACCAGGTCCATACGTCGTCGTCACCGAAGCCGTACTCCGCGCGGGTCGCGTCGATCAGGGCGATCACGTTGCGGTGGGGTACCTCGACGCCCTTGGGGCGGCCGGTGGAGCCGGACGTGTAGATGACGTAGGCCGGGTCGTCGGGGTCGGCGGTCGGCAGCGTCGACTCGGCGGGTGTGTGAAGGAGTTCGTCCGGTGTGACGGGCATGCAGCCCGCTGCCTCGGCCAGCCGGGTGACCATCACGCGCAGCCCCGCGTCCTGTGCGGCATGGGCGATCCGGTCCGCCGGGTAGGCGGGATCGACCGGCACGTAGGTCGCGCCGGCCTTCAACACGGCGAGCAGGGTGACGACGAGTTCGGCCGAGCGGTCCAGACATACGCCCACCCGGTCGCCTGCGGCCACTCCACGTGCCCGCAGGCCGTGCGCCAACCGGTCGGACCGTTCGTCGAGTTCGCGGTACGTCAAGCCGACGCCGGAATCGGTCACGGCGACGTGGTCGGGTGTCGCCGACGCGATCCGCGCGAACGCCTCGGGCACGCTCGCAGGCCCGCTGGAAAGGCTGCCGGGTGAGCGGCCGAGGGCCACCACGCGGGCGGTCTCCCGTTCGTCCAGCAGTTCGACGTCCTCGATCGGAGCGTTCGGGTGGTGCAGGACCTGCCGGTGTACGTGCACCAGGTGTCGTACGAACTGTGCGGCGATCTCGGTGGAGACGTGACTGCCCAGGTGGTCGCAGCGCAGCCGCAGCCCGCTGGAGTCCCGGTGGATCGAAACGGTGAGCGGGAACGCCGGCTCCAGACAGGGCACGTACTCGGTCTCCGCCTCGATCCCGGCAGGGTGGTCCGAGTCGTCGAAGAGGAGACCCGCGAGGACTGCGCCCGCGGCCGGGACGGGCTTCGACTCGCCGGGTGTGGCGGCCGCTTCGACGGTGAGGCTGCCCCGGTCGGTGCCGATGACCGGCGGGGTGTCCGGGTCGTAGCGGCGAAGGGTGACGGCGAGGGCGACGATCCAGCTCGCCTCGTCGCCGACGTGCTCCAGCGGGACGATGTGGGCGGTACCGGGGCCGTCGCCACCCAGCCCCCAGACGGGCGGCGGCGCCTGAGGGAGGACCCGGGGGGTCGAGGCAGTCTCCCGCGGTTCCACAGGCTCCCCAACTGCCAGCCGGTTGAGGGCCGTTCGGTCGAGGTGCCCGCGAGGGGCGACGACGATCAGGTCGGACAGGCCGTCGGCGTAGCGCAACAGCACCGTGCGCGGTCTGTCGGCGGGGCGGGCGAGTTCGACGGCGCGTCGGCGGGCGGCGAGGGGGTCCGTCGCGGGCGCGGGGACGTCCTCGACCCACTGTCCCGGCCGGGCGGTCATGCCCGGGAACCGGAGGCGCAGGGCATGGCAGTGGGCCGCGGGCAGGAGCGGTCCTGACATCGGGGGTTCCTTGTCGTTCGGGGGACGGGGCAGGCGTTCAGCGGGCGCTGAATCCGCCGTCCACGGTCAGGACCGATCCGGTGATCTGCCGGGATTCGTCGGAGGCGAGGAAGACGACCGCCGCGGCGACGTCGTCCGGTTCGATCAACGCGTTCATGGGCTGGGCCTCGACGAAGGTCTTCTCGTGCTCGACCACCGGCACCTCCAGTGCCCGAGCGATCTCGGCGAGCATCCGTCCCTCGGCCTGCGGGTCGTCGCGCACCGAACCCGGGCAGACCGCGTTCACCCGCACCTTCGTGGGGGCGTAGTCGAGTGCGGCGGCCTTGGTCAGGCCGATGACCGCGTGTTTGGCGGCGACGTATCCGGCGAAGTGCCGGTAGCCCACGAGTCCCGCCGTGGAGGCGACGTTGACGATGCTTCCGGCGCGCCGGGCGCTCATGGCCTTGCCGACCTCGCGGATCACCCGCCAGGCACCCGAGAGGTCGACGTCGATCATCAGGGACCACTCGGCCTCGTCGATCTCGTGGACGGGTCTGCCGGAGGGCGCGGCGATGCCCGCGTTGTTCACGGCCACGTCGATCCTCCCGAACCGGTCCTGCGCCCTGGTCACGGCCTCGCGTACGGCCACCAGGTCACGGATGTCCGCCGGGGCGGTCAGCACGGCGGCACCCGCCGCCCGGCACAGCGCGGCCGTGTGCTCCAACTGGCCGGGTGTGCCCAGGGGATAGGGCACGCCGGGCAGGTCGGCGCAGATGTCCAGCAGCATGAGGTCGGCGCCCTCGGCGGCGCAGGCGAGGGCGATCGCCCGGCCGAGTCCTCGGGCGGCGCCGGTGATGAGGACCGACTTGCCGTGCAGTCGCATCGGGAACTCCTTACAGGGTCAGACCAGCTTCGAGACGATCAGGCGGACCAGCTCGGGTGCGGCTTCGGTGAGATACATGTGACCGCCGGGAACCTCGACGTGGTCGAAGTCGCGGCCTGACACCTTGCTCCAGGACGCGGCCGCCTCGAAGCCGACCAGGCCGTCCTCCTCGCCTCGGACGACCGTGACGGGCACGTCCAGGGGGAGCCGGGTGCTGCGTACGTAAGCCTCGTGCATCTCGACGTCCGCGCGCAGGGTGGGCAGGAGCAGCTCGCGCATCTCCGGGTCTTCGAGTGCGGGGTGGCTGTAGCCCGCGAAGTCGGCGACCCGGGCGAGGAAGTCCTCGTCGGACAGTCCGGTGGCTCGCCGGGCACGGCTGTGGTCGGGTTCCGGCGCCCCGCTGACGAACAGGTGGGCGACTTCCCTACCGGGCTCGGCGGCGAGCCGGTGGGCGAGTTCGTAGGCGAGCACGGCGCCGAGGCTGTGCCCGAAGAGGGCCACCCTGCCATCTTCCCCACCGAGCCTGTCCCGCAGCTGGGCCAGCAGCCCGTCGACGGCACGGTGTGCGTCCCGGTACGGCTCCTCGTCGATCAGCCGTTCCCGGCCCGGCAGTTGCAGCGCCACGATCTCCAGGGCATCCCCGGCCAGGGCGGCCCAGGGGCGATAGAACGAGGCGCCCGCACCGGCGTACGGAAGGCACACCAGCTTGGTCGTGTCGCGCGTGATCATGGTGCGGGGATCTCCTTGTGCGTGAGGGGGGCGGGCAGTCACTCGCCCATGGCTTCGATCAGGCTCTTGGGGCGCATGTCGGTCCAGTGCGCGTTGACGTGGTCCAGGCAGGACGGGCGGCTCGCGGGGCCGTGGACGACGGTCCAGCCGGCCGGGACCTCGGCGAAGGCCGGCCACAGGGAGTGCTGGCCCTCGTCGTTCACCAGGACCAGGTGCTCGATGCTGTCGTCGTCGAAGGGGTTGGTGGTCATGAGAACTTCCTCCATGGGTCGAGCGATCGGGTACCGGGCCGGATCACCTCGCGAGGTGGCTGTCCAGCACCGGGCCCATCCGGTCCAGCGACGCCGGACCGGTCATCTCCCCGTGCGCGCACGGGATGTCGTGGTTGGCGATGCGGCCTCGGACGTACGGCTGCCAGGCGCGGTACCGGCCGGGGACCGCGTCCGGATCCTGGGCGGCGGTGAAGAACAGCAGGTCGCCGCGGTAGGTCGTGGGGGCGAACTCGCCCAGCAGACGGCGGTTGTTCGCCGTTACGCCGACCAGCGCCGCCAGTTCGGCGTCGCTCAGGCTGCCTGGCATGTCGGGCACGCCACGGATCAGCTCCGCGAACCGGGCGTCCGTCAGCGGCCCGGCCTCGGGTGGGGGCACCTGGCGCCCGAGGATGGCCAGGAGGCTGCGCAGCAGCGCCGGGCGGTCGGACGGGGCGGGGCCCTGCCGGATCCAGCTGCCGGGAAAGGCGTCGAGCAGCGCGAGGAGAGCGACGTCCTCACCGGCCGCTTGGAGGCCGACGGCCACCTCGTGCGCGACGAGTCCGCCCATGGAGTAGCCCAGCAGGTGGTACGGGCCGTGCGGCTGGGTCTCGCGGATGAGAGCGGTGTGCTCGGCGACCGCCTCGGCCAGGGTGGCGGCCGGCTCCCGGCCCGGGATCAGCCCCCGGGACTGAAGGCCGTACAGCGGGCGGCCGGGGGCGAGGTGGCGGGCAAGACCGGCGAAACCCCAGGACAGTCCGGAGGCCGGCGGGAGGCAGAACAGGGGCTCGCGGTGCCCCCGGGTCCGGAGCGGTAGCAGCGGGCCCAACGGAGCCGAGTCTTCGGTGCTCCCGTCCGGTCGGCGGGCCAGCGCTGCCACCGTCGGTGTGTCGAAGAGGGCGCGCAACGGCACGTCCCACTCGAGTACGGCGCGGATGCGAGAGGTCAGGCGGGGCGCCAGCAGGGAGTGGCCGCCGAGGTCGAAGAAGCCGTCGTGGACGCCGACCCGGGCCGGGTCGAGGCCGAGGACCTCCGCGAAGACGCCGCGGAGCGTCTCCTCGCGCGGAGTGCGCGGGGCGCAACGGGCGGTCCGCGCCCTGTCGGGGGCGGGCAGCGCCCTGCGGTCCAGCTTGCCGCTGGCGGTGTGAGGGAGCGCGTCGAGCGTGACGAACGCCGACGGGATCATGTGGGCTGGCAGGGCGCGCGCCAGGTGCTCGCGGAGGTCGTCGGCGGGTAGGGCGACGGCCCTGGTCCCGGTGGGTTCGGCGGCTCCGGCGGCCGTCCCGGTCCTGGGTGCGCCGGGCCCAGCCGACATTTCCGCTTGCGGCTCGGCGGCCTGTCCTGCCGTTTCGGCCGGGACGATGTAGGCGACCAGCTGTTTCTCGCCGCGGTCGTCCTGTCGTACCGTCGCCGCGGACTTGGCGACTGCCGGGTGCGTGGCCAGTACGGCCTCGATCTCGCCCAGTTCGACACGGAAGCCGCGGAGCTTGACCTGCTGGTCGGCCCGGCCGAGGAAACGCAGCATGCCGTCGGGCCCACGCACCGCCAGGTCACCCGTGCGGTACAGGCGTTCCCCCGGCCCGCCGAACGGGTCGGCGACAAAGCGCTCGGCCGTCAGACCGGGTCGGCCGAGGTAGCCGCGGGCTGGGCCGCCGCCCGCCACGTACACCTCGCCGACCGCTCCGTCGGGCACGTGCCGCAGCCCGTGGTCGAGGAGGTGGACGTGGTTGCGGGCGAGCGGCCGCCCGATGGGCGGACCGGCGTTGTCGCGCGGATCACCGCCGAAGGGGTCGACGTCGGACTGCCAGGCGGTGGCATAGACGGTCGCCTCGGTGGGGCCGTAGAAGTTGACGAGCCGTGCCTCGGGAAAGGCGGCCTCGATGTCGGCGCGCAGCCGTGCGGGGATCGGTTCGCCGCCGAGAGCCACGGTGTGCGGTGCGACGGCGGGCGGTTCGGCCAGTACGGCGGCCATGACCGTGGGGACGCCGCTGATCAGCCCGGCGTCCCGATGAGCGCCGTCGGTGAGCGCGAGGAGGCTCTCGACGATCTCGACGCGGCCCCCGCACAGCAGCGGCGAGAAGATCTCGAACACCGAGACGTCGAAGTTGAGCGAGGTCGAGAACAGCACCTTGGCCAGCCGCCCGGAACCGAACGCGGCATGCGTCCACTCGACGAACTCGACGGCGTTGCGGTGCGTGGCCAGGACACCCTTGGGGCGGCCGGTCGAGCCGGAGGTGTAGGTGATGTAGGCGAGGTTGTCGGGTGTCGGCGGGTTCGCACCGTGGCCGTCGGTCAACACCTTTGCGGAATCGCCGATGTGATGGTCCGTCAGCTCGCCGTCGACGATGAGCATTGGTGTCCCCTCGGGCACCGTCCCGGCCGTCTCGGCGTCGGCGAGGACGACGACCGGGCGGGCGTCGGCGACGATGTACGCCAGCCTGTCGGCCGGGTAGACGGGGTCGAGCGGGAGATATGCGGCGCCGGACTTGAGGACGGCGAGGACGGCGACGACCAGCTCCGCCGTACGGGGCAGCGCGATGCCGACGACCTGCTCCACGCCCGCACCGAGCGCGGTGAGCCGGTGGGCCAACCGCGTGGCCCGGGCGTCCAGTTCGGCGTAGGTGAGACGGCTGCCGCGGTCGAGCACGGCGTCGGCCCGCGGGGTGGCGGCGACCTGGGCGGCCCAGAGTTCGGGGAGCGTGCGCAGTGCGGGAGGCGGCAACGGGCTGCGGCGGGGCCGTTCCTCGGGAGCCAGGAGTTCCAGCCGACCTTGCGGGAGTTCCGGGTCGGCGGCCATGGCTTCCAGGATCCGCACCAGGCGGGCGAGTGTGGCGTCGGCCCAGTCCGCGGTGAACAGCCCGGTGCGGTAGGCGAGCCGGAACCGGGGGCGGGGGCCGGGAAGGGCCACCAGGGTCACGGGATAGTGGGTGGAGTCGCGACCACTCGAACCGACGAGCCGGATCCCGCCGTCCCCGCCGGTGCGCGCGCCACCGCCACCCGCCGCCGCCGGATCCACCGGGTAGTTCTCGAAGACCACGAGGGTGTCGAAGAGTTCCGGGACACCGACGGCCCGTTGGATGTCGGCCAGCCCGAGGTGATGGTGGTCCAGGAGGTGGACGTAGCCGTCCTGGACCTCGTGGAGCAGGCGGCCGACGGGGTCGGCGGGGCGCAGCCGGATCCGGGTCGGGACGGTGTTGATGAACAGGCCGACCATGGACTCGACGCCGGGGAGTTCGGCCGGGCGGCCGGAGACAGTGGTACCGAAGACGACGTCGTCGCGTCCGGTCAGCCGGCCCAGGAGGATCGCCCAGGCGGACTGGACGAAGGTGTTCAGTGTGACGCCGAGGCTCCTGGCGCGTGCGGTGAGCGCGGCTCCGGACTCCGCCGACAGCTCGGTCCGGGCCTGTGCCGGCTCGCCCGCGCCCGGGTCCGCCCCCGGCGCCAGCCGGGTCGGCTCCGTCACCCCGGCGAGCGCGTCCCGCCAGGCGGCCTCGGCGGCACTGCGGTCCTGGCGGTCCAGCCAGTGAAGGAAGGTGCGGTACGGCGGCACGGGCGCGAGGCCGGCCGGGGCGTCCCCGGCGGCGTACAGCGTGAGCAGTTCCCGCAGGAGCACCGAGACCGACCAGCCGTCGAGCAGGATGTGGTGGTGGGTGACGAGCAGCCGGTGGTGCCGCTCCGAGGTGCGGACCAGGGTGCAGCGCAAAAGGGGCGGAGTGGCCGGGTCGAAACCGCGCTCCCGGTCCCGGTCCAGCAGCTCTGTCCAGGCCTTCTCGGCGTCGATGCCCGGCTCGGTCAGATCGACCTCCGCCCACGGCAGGGTCGCCCGGCGCGGGACGACCTGCACGGGCTGGCCGCCACGGCGCCGCCGGAAGGCCGCCCGCAGGTTCGGGTGGCGCTCCAGCAGGGTTTGGGCGGCGGCGCGCAAACGGCCGGAGTCCACCGGGCCTTCGAGCTCGAAAACCAGCTGTACGACGTACGCGTCGGCGGCGTCCCGTTCGTGCTCGTACAGGGCGTGGAAGAGCAGACCCTCCTGGAGTGGGGTGAGGGGGAGTACGTCGGCCGGCGCGGGCTGTGTCATGTCGTCATCTCGTCTCGCTGTCTCGTCCAACTCGTCCCTCGGTCAACTCGTCCCTCGGTCAGGAGTCCAGGCCCGCCGTGAGCTCGTCCAGTTCGTCCCGGCCGATGCCGGCCACCGACAGGCCCGCGACCGACTGGCCGACCGCGTCGCCGCTGCGGGAGACGAGCGCGGTGAGGGCGGCGAACCAGGACTCGGCCAGCGCCCGCACCTCCGGCTCGGCCAGAACACCGTCGGGCCAGGACCAGTGGGCCAGCAGCTGGGGTTCGGCGCCGGTGTCGCGGACGACCGCGCCGACTTCGAGGACGTGCGCGGCGGCGAGATCCGGATCGGCACCGGTGCCGAGCGCCGCCGACTCGGGGGCGAAGGCCCACGGCACGGTGCCGCTGGGGTCGGGGGCGGTGAACCGGCCGAGGTAGTTGAAGCCGATCGCCGGAGCGGGCACCTTGGCCAGCTCGGGTGCCGTGTCCGGGTCGAGGTGGCGCAGAAGGCCGTAGCCCACGCCGTGGTCCGGCAGTTCCCGCAGGTGCTCGGCGACCCGGCCGACGGCGAGGTCGGCCGCGGGCCCGGCGGCCAGCGCGTCGGCCACGTCCACGCCGGTCAGGTCGAGGTGCACGGGGTACAGCGAGGTGAACCAGCCCACGGTCCGGGACAATTCCAGTCCGGGCGCCAGTTCCTCCCGGCCGTGGCCCTCGACGTCGAGCACGACGTGCGGGGAGCCGTACCGGTCGGCGACGCCCAGGGCGAGGCCGGTGAGCAGGACGTCCTGGACACTGGCACGCAAGACGGACGGGACCGTGGTGAGCAGCGGGCCCGTGACGTCGGCCGGCAGGGTCAGCCGCAGCGAGCGCGTCGTGGCGGTGGTGTCCCGGTCGGGATCCAGCGGGCGCGAGCCCAGCGGGAGGTGCGGGGCGGCGGCGATCCGCTGCCACAGCTCGACCTCGGCGACCCGCGACGGCACCCGCGCCTCCTCCTGGAGCACCGTGGCCCAGCGGCGGAACGAGGTGCCGACGGCGGGTAGTTCGGGATGCCGCCCGGCCGTGAGCGCCTCCCATACGGCCCGAAGGTCGGGTACGAGGATGCGCCAGGACACCCCGTCCACGGCCAGGTGGTGGACGACCAGCAGCAGCCGTCCGGCCCGGTCCGCTCCGGCGTCGAACCACACGGCGCGCACCATCGCACCGACCGCCGGATCGAGCAGCCCGACGACCCGGTCGAACTCCTCGGCGACGGCCGGGTGAAGGTCGGCCATGCCGGAGACGTCCCGCCGGTCTAGCAGGTCGGCCGCGCGAACCGTGCCGACCGGGCGGACGTGCAGGACCGGCGCGCTCCCTGCCTCCGGGCCGGTGGTGAGCTGTGAGCGCAGCATGGCGTGGTGGTCGAGCAGGGTTCCAAGGGCGTCGGCCAGCCGGTCCGGTCCGGCCTGGGCGGGCACTGTCAGCAGAACGGACTGGCTGAACCGGTCGATCGGTCCGCCGCGTTCGAGCAGCCATCGCATGACGGGGGTGAGTGGGACCGGCCCCACCGCGTCGTCCGCGGCACCTGGTGCGGTGATGGGCCTCTGGGGTGCGGCGATGGACCCCCGGGCCACCGCCGCCAGCTCTCGCACCGTCTGGTACTTGAACACGTCCCGGGCGCTGATCACGACTCCGGCCTCGGCGGCCCGGCTCACCAGCCGGATCGAGGAGATGCTGTCACCACCGAGAGCGAAGAAGTCCTCGTCGAGGGGGACGTGCGACAGGTTGAGCAGTTCACCGAAGAGCGCGGCGAGGACGCGCTCGGCCGGGGACGCCGGTTCCTGCGCCGCGGGCGCGGGCAGTGCCTCGGGCTCCGCGCGGTGCGGTTCCCGCAAGGGCCGTCGTTCGTCGTCACCCCCGAGGTCCACGTCCTCGATCCGCACCCCGGGATCCGCGGCGACGGCGCTCAGGAAGCGCACCAGCCCTCGCGCCAGCCGCTCGGCCGTGGCCGCGTCGAAGAGGTCGGTGCTGTACTCGGCGATGCCGTCGATGCCCGCCGGGCCGCCGTCGGCGTGGCGGCGCTCGCTCAGGTAGAAGGACAGGTCGAAGCGGGCGGCCCCGGTCTCGACCGTCTCGACGCTCACCTCCAGCCCGGGCAGGGCCAGTTCCGGCTGCGCGTTGTGTCCGGTGAACGCCAGCACGACTTGGAAGAGCGGATGCCGGGCGAGGGTGCGCTTGGGTGTGAGGGCGTCCACCAACACGTCGAACGGCACGTCCTGATGGGCGTATGCGGCGAGGTCGAACTCCCGTACGCGGCCCAGCAGTTCGCGGAAGGTGGGGTTGCCCGAGGTGTCCGTTCGCAGGGTGAGGCTGTTGACGAAGAAGCCGACCAGGTCGTCCAGCCTGCTGTCGGCGCGCCCGGCGACCGGCGTGCCGAGGACGATGTCGGTGCCCGAGCCGAACCGGGTCAGCAGTGCGGCGAATCCCGCCTGGAGGACCATGAAGAGGGTGACCCTGGAATCGGCGGCGAGGCCGGCGAGCCGCGCGTGCAGTTCGGCGTCGATCGTGAGGGCGGCCCGGTCGCCGTCGCCGCTGGGCTCGGCGGGCCTGGATCGGTCGGCCGGCAGGGGCAGTTCGTCCGGCGCGCCCGCCAGCGTCTCCCGCCAGAAGGCGATGTGTCGGCTCATCCGGCTGCCGGGCTCACCCGCCGAACCCAGCAGTTCGCGCTGCCATTGCGCGAAGTCGGCGTACTGGATGGCCAGTTGGGACCGCTGTGGGGTGTCGCCCCCGGCCCGCGCAGCGTACGCGGCCGCCAGATCGCGCATCAGGGGTGCCATGGACCAGCCGTCTACGGCGATGTGGTGGGCGAGCAGCAGTAGGACGTGGGTGTCGGCGTCGAGCGAGTACAGGGTGGCCCGCAGTGGAGTTTCGGTCGACAGGTCGAAGCGGGACCGCGCGGCGGCGGTGAGCAGCGCGGGGAGTTCGGCCTCGGTGGTCTGCACGACAGCAAGGTCCGGGCGGCCTGCCTCCGGGGTGAGGATCCGCTGGTACGGGGTGCCCTGGAAGTCGGGGTGGAGGGTGCGCAGTGGTTCGTGGCGTGCGACGAGGTCAACGAGGGCCGCGCGCAGCGCGTCCGGGTCGAGCGAGCCGGTCAGACGCAGGGCCCAGGGGACGGTATAGGTGGTGCCGCCGCCCTCGAGGCGGCTCATGAACCACATGCGCTGCTGGGCGTACGACAGCGGGATGGGCGCGTGTCCGCGTTCGTACGGCGCGAGTTCGGGGCCCCGTACGCCGTCGACCTCACGCAGCCGCTCGGCCAGTCCGGCGGGCGTCGGCGTGTCGAAGACCGACCGGACGGGCAGCGCGGTGCCGAGCGCGGCCCGGATCCGGTCGGCGAGGCGCATGGCGAGCAGGGAGTCGCCGCCGAGGTCGAAGAAGGCGTCGTCGGCTCCCACCCGGTGGGCCGGCACACCGAGCACGTCGGCGAACAGGCCGCACAGGATCTCCTCCTGCGGGGTGCGCGGGGCACGGCCCCCGCTCTGCGCCGACGGGGTCGGCAGGGCGGTGGGGTCGAGCTTGCCGTTGGCGGTCAGCGGCAACTGGTCCAGCCGTACGACGGCGGAGGGGACCATGTGCTCGGGGAGCGTGCGTGCCGCGTGGCGGCGCAGCGTGTCGGCGTCCACGGCCGCTGCGACGACGTAGGCGACGAGCCGTTCGTCCCGGACGAGGACGACCGCCCGTGACACGTCAGGGTGGCCGGCGAGCGCAGCCTCGACCTCGCCGGGTTCGATGCGGAAGCCTCGGATCTTGACCTGGTCGTCGGCGCGGCCCGCGTACTCCAGCTCCCCGTCCGCCGACCGGCGCGCCAGGTCGCCCGTGCGGTACATGCGGGTACCGGGCGCGCCGAACGGATCGGCCACGAACCGCCCTGCCGTCAGCCCGGGCCGCCCCAGGTATCCGCGCGCCAGACCCGCCCCGGCGACGTACAACTCGCCGGTCGTGCCCGGCGGCACGAGTCGCAGGCCCGCGTCCAGGACGTACGCGCGCAGGTCGGGAATGGCGTGTCCGATCCGGCCCCTGCCCTCGCGCGCCGGCTCCTTTGCGAGTGGCAGGCCGGTGACGTGGACGGTCGTCTCGGTGATGCCGTACATGTTCACCAGGACGGGTGCGTCCTGTGGGTGCCGCGTGTACCACTCGGCGACCCGCGTCATGTCCAGGGCCTCACCGCCGAAGACCACGTACCGCAGGGCGAGCCGGTTCCCGGTGTCGGGCAGGGCGGCGTCCGCGCGCAGGAGTTCGCCGAATGCCGAGGGCGTCTGGTTGAGCACCGTGACCCGTTCGCGGACGAGCAGCCGAAGGAACTCCTCCGGGTCACGGCTCACCGCGAACGGCACGATCACGAGCGTGCCGCCGTGCAGCAGGGCTCCCCACAGTTCCCAGACCGAAAAGTCGAAGGCGTAGGAGTGGAAGAGGGTCCACACGTCGTCGGGCCCGAAGTCGAACCAGTGACGCGTGGACGTGAAGAGCCGTACGACGTTGCGGTGCGGTACGGCTACGCCCTTGGGGCGGCCGGTGGAGCCGGAGGTGTAGATCACGTACGCCGTGTTGGCCGGGTCCGGGGGCGGCAGCCGCAGTGGGGCCGACGGATGGTGCAGCGACTCGGCGACCGTGACCACGGGGATCGCGCACCCGGTCGGCGCCGTCGCGTCCGCCGCGACGAGCAGCACCGGGTCGGCGTCGGCCAGCATGAAGGCCAGCCGATCCGCCGGGTACTCGGGGTCCATGGGCACATAGGCGGCACCGGTCTTGAGCACCGCGAGGACGGCCACCACCAGGTCCGGTGTGCGGGGCAGCGCCAGTGCGACCAGGCGCTCGGGGCCCGCACCGCGGTCGGCGAGCAGGTGGGCCAGACGGTTCGACCGCTCGTCGAGTTCCGCGTAGGTGAGGCGGGTGCCCTCGTGCACCACGGCCGTGGCATCAGGCGTACGGGCCGCCTGCCGGGCGAACAGCTCGGGGAGCGTGCCCTCCGGCGGCGCGGCCGCGGTGCTCGGCTGGGCCAGCAGCTGCTCCCGCTCGCCCGGCAGCAGCGCCTCGATCTCACCGACCCGCCGTGAAGGGTCGGCGGACAGCGCCGCCAGGACCGTGGCGAAACGATCCAGCAGGGTGCGGGCGCCGGTCTCGTCGTACAGGTCGGGCCGGTAGGACAGGCGCAGGGCCAGCCGGCGGCCGGGCAGTACGGCGAGGGTCAGCGGGTAGTGGGTGGCGTCGCGGCCGGCGAGCAGGGTGACCTGTGACGTGTGCGTGGCGGCGGGGTGGTTCTCGAAGGCCAGCAGGGTGTCGAAGAGGTCGCCTGCGCCGGTCGCGCGCCGGATGTCGGCGAGACCGAGGTACTGGTGCGGGAGCAGGGCCGCATGCCGGTCCTGCAGGCGGGTGAGGAACCGGGCGACGGTGTCGGCGTCGTCCCAGCGGACGTGGAGGGGAACGGTGTTGATGCAGAAGCCGACCAGCGAGGTCACGTTCGCCAGCTCGGGCGGGCGGATCGTGACGGTCTGGCCGAACACCGCGTCGCCGCGGCCGGTCAGCCGGCCCAGCAGCACGCCCCAGGAGCCCTGGACAAGGGTGTTGAGGGTGACCCCGACCGCCCGCGCGGTCGCTTCGGCGCGAGCGGTCAGTTCCTCGGGCAGCTCCACGATCAGCTCGTGCGGAAGGACCGGCGCGGTCGGCGCCCCGGGGGCCAGCAGGGTGGGTGCGCTCAGGCCGGACAGGGCGTCCCGCCAGGCCGCTTCCGCGGCGGCACGGTCCTGCCGGCCCAACCAGGCCAGGTAGTCGCGGTACGACGGCGGGGGCGGGAGCGCTGCCGGGTGCTCGCCCGAGTGGAGGGCGCCGAACTCACGGAAGAGCAGGTGCTTGGACCAGCCGTCCAGCAGGATGTGGTGGTTGGTGATCACCAGCCGGTAGCGGTCCGGTGCCCACCGCACGAGCAGGTGGCGCAGGAGCGGCGGCCTGGCCAGGTCGAAGCGGCGGACGCGCTCCTCGTCGAGCAGCCGCTGCCAGGCAGCCTCCCGCCCGTTCTCGTCGTACGCGGACAAGTCCGCCTCGGCCCAAGGGAGTTCGACGTCTGAGGGCACGATCTGGATCGGCGCGCCGCCGTCCCGGCGGCGGAAGCAGGCACGCAGGTTGGGATGCCGGTCGAGCAGCGCCTGTCCGGCGGCCCGTACGGCCGCGGGATCGACCGCGCCCGTCAGCTCCAGCACCTGCTGGGCGGCGTAGACGTCGGGTGCCTGGTCGTCGTCGTACTGGGCGTGGAAGAGCAGCCCCTCCTGCAACGGCGACAGGGGCAGGACATCGGAGATTCCGGACCGGGTCACCGTGGGTTACCTCCACTCGCTTCCGAACTCGGCTTCGAGTTCGTCGATCTCTGCTTGGGACAGCGACACCAGCGGCAGGTCGGACGGGGTGTGTCCGCCCGCCGGGGTGGCGTGGGAAAGGTCGGTCAGCGCGTCGAACCACCGCCCGGCCAGGGCGTTCACCTCGTCCTCGGACCAGATGCCGGGCACCCAGGACCAGGTGGCGCGCAGCCCGCTCTCGTCGGCCGCGACGGTGATCTCCAGGCCGTGGGCGACGGGCAGGGCGGGGTCGTGAGCGGCGCCGAGGGCCAGCGCGCCGGGCAGTTCCTCGGGGGCGACCGACCAGCCGCCGGACCGCTCGCCGGCGGTGCGGCCCAGGTAGTTGAAGCCGATCCCCGGTGTCGGGAGGGCGGCGAGGACCGGACCGGTCTCCGGGTTCAGGTGGCGGAGCAGTCCGTGGCCGATGCCGTGGTCGGGGACGGCACGCAGCTGCTCCTTCACGCTGCGCAGGATCTGTGCGGGATCCTCCAGGTCGAGCCCGGTGAGGTCGAGGCGGGCCGGGACGACGCTGGTGAACCAGCCCACCGTGCGGGAGAGGTCCACCCCCTCGGCCAGGTCCTCCCGCCCGTGCCGCTCGATGTCCACCAGCAGCGCAGGGTGCTCCCGCGTGCGGGCGAAGGCGAGGGCGAGGGCGGCGAGCAGGACGTCTTCGGGGCCGGCGTGGTAGGCGGCGGGCACCGTGGTCAGCAGGTCGGCGGTGGGCGCGGGCGCCAGGCCGCGGGTGAGGTGGCGCAGGGCGCCGACGACATCCCGTGCGGGGTCGGGGCGCCGAATGCCCGGCGTCGGATCGGGCGCCTCCAATATCCGGCGCCAGATGTCCAGTTCGGACTCGCGCGCCTCCGCCTGACGCTTGAGCAGCCGCGCCCAGTGCCTGAACGGCGTTCCGGGCGGCGGTAGTTCGTCTCCCCGCCAGGCCACAGCCAGGTCGGCCCGGAGGATACCCCAGGACACGGCGTCCACGGCCAGGTGATGGATCGTCAGCAGCAGGCGACCCGGGCGGTCGGGCCCGGCGTCGTACCAGACCGCGCGCACCAATTCACCCTGCTCCGGACGCAGTCGGGGGACGGACGGTTCGAGGGCGCCCTCGAAGTCGCCGTCCGGCACGCCGACCCGCTCCAGCGGGACCGGTGGGCCCTGGGCCGGCGGGATGTGCGCCGTCCAGTCACCCTCCGTCGCCACCCGAAGCCGCAGCACGTCGTGGTGGTCCAGCACCGCCTTCAACGCGGCGGCCAGCCCCTTCTCGTCGGCCCCCGCCGGGGTGACCAGGAGCAGCGACTGGCTGAACGACCCGACGGGGCCGCCGCGTTCGCGCAACCGGTGCATGGCCGGGGTCAGTGGCAGGTCACCGACCCGCGACTCCCGCGCGGGCCCCGGTGAGAGGGCCGGGCGGGTCGCGGCCAGCGCGGCGAGGCCGGCGATCGTGCGGTGCTCGAACACATCCCGCGGGGTCAGCCGCAGCCCGGCCGCGAGGGCCCGGCTGACGAGGTGGATGGAGGCGATGCTGTCCCCGCCGAGGTCGAAGAAGGAGTCTTCCGCGCCCATGCCGTGCGGGTCACGCCCCAGCACCTCGGCGAACAGGTCGCGCAGGACCCCCTCGGACGCGGTGCGCGGGGACCGGCTCCCGATCCGCACCTCGGGGGCCGGCAGGGCGGCGCGGTCCAGTTTGCCGTTGGGCGTCATCGGCAGGGCGTCCAGCACCACGAACGCCTCCGGGACCATGTGGTCGGGCAACTGCCGGACCGCGTACGCCCGTACGTCCGTGACGTCGACCTCGGCCTTCCCCACCAGGTATCCGACCAGCCGCCGTGTTCCGGCCGGATCCTCGCGCACCACCACCGCGGCCTGCTCGACCGCGCCGTGGGCACAGAGCACGCCCTCGACCTCGCCGGGCTCGATCCGAAGGCCCCGGATCTTCAGCTGGCTGTCGGCCCGGCCACGCAGCATCAGGGAGCCGTCGGCGCGGCGCACGGCCAGGTCACCGGTGCGGTACATGCGGGTGCCCGGCGGGCCGTACGGGTCGGCGACGAACCGCTCGGCGGTCAGGCCGGGCCGGTTCCGGTACCCCCGGGCCACCAGGTCGCCGGCCACGTACAACTCGCCCTCGACACCGACCGGGACGGGGTTGAGCCAGTCGTCCAGGACGTGCGCGCGGGTGTTCCACATGGGGCGCCCGATGGGCACCGGTCCCGACGGCAGGTCGTCTCCGGGGTCGATGCGGTGGTCGGTGCAGCCGACGGTGACCTCGGTGGGGCCGTAGTGGTTGATCAGCCGGACGCCGGGGTGGCCCCGCCGCCAGGCGCGCAGGGCCTCGCCCACCAGCGCCTCGCCGCCCAGCATGAACTCCTCGGTGGGCGAGATGTCGTACGGCAGAGCGGGCAGCAGCGCCAGATGGCTGGGCGTGGCCTTGAGGAACGTGCAGCCCTCGGGCAGCGGCTCGGAGCCCGCCTCGTGCACGGCCGCGATGTGCACCCGGCCACCGGCCGCGAGCGCGCCGTGCAGCGTCGTGACCGTGGCGTCGAAGGTCATGGTCGCGTGCAGCAGCGAGGCACCGCGCAGGCTCGGGTACGCCTCGACACAACGGGTCACGTACGTCGTGAGGTTGCGGTGTTCGACGACGACGCCCTTGGGGCGGCCGGTGGTGCCCGAGGTGTAGATCAGGTAGGCCGGGTCTGCGGGTCGGGCCTTCGCCAACTCGCCCTCGAAGGCGGGGGCTTGCGCCTCTGGGCTGATGACGGGGCAGACGACGTCCAGCGGCTCCCGGGCGATGACACACACCGGGCCGGCGTCGGAGAGTACAGACGCGGTGCGCTCGGCGGGATGCTCCGGGTCGAGCGGCAGGTAGGCCGCGCCCGCCTTGAGCACGGCCAGCACGGCCACCGCGATGTCGACGGATCGGGGCAGCGCGAAGGCGACGACGGCGCCCGGCCCGGCGCCGTACGAGGCCAGTGCCCGAGCCAATCGATCGGCCCGCACATCGAGTTGCCGGTACGTCAGGTCGGTCTGCGGGTCCGACACCGCCACCGCGTCCGGCCGCTCGGCCGCACATGCCTCGAACAGCCGGGGGAAGGTCGTCTCCGGCACGTCCCGCGCGGTGTCGTTGTACTCGACGAGCAGGCGTCGCCGTTCGTCCGCGCCCAGGATGTCCAGCGTCCCCACGGGCCGGTCGGGATCCTCGATGGCGGCCCGCAGCAGCCGCTCGAGCCGGGCGGCGATTTCCTCGGCCGTAGAGCGGTCGAAGAGGTCGGCACTGTACTGGAGGATGCCCTCGATGCCTCCTGGGGAGCCGTCGCGGGTGAGGTGCTCGCCGAGATTGAAGGTGAGGTCGATCTTGGTGGCGCCTGTCTCCACGGGGACCGCCTCGGCGGTGAGACCCGGCAGTTCGACGAGAGGTTCGGCGCTGTCGGGGCGGAAGGCGAGCATCACCTGGAACAAGGGGTGCCGGGCCGTCGAGCGAGGCGGGTTGAGGGTCTCGACCAGTTGCTCGAACGGCAGGTCCTGGTGGGCGTAGGCCGCGAGATCGGTCTCCCGGACCCGGCCGAGGAGTTCCCGGAAGGTGGGGGCGCCGGAGGTGTCGGTGCGCAGGACGAGGGTGTTGAGGAAACACCCGATCAGGTCATCCAGTACCTCGTCGGCGCGGCCCGCGACGGGCGTGCCCACAGGAATGTCGGTGCCCGCGCCGAGGCGGGTCAGCAGGGCGGCGAGCGCTGCCTGGACGATCATGAACGGTGTGGTACCGGTTTCCGCGGCGAGTGCGCGCAGCCGCCCGTGCAGCACCGGATCCAGTCGTAGCGGGACGTCGCCGCCCCGGTGGGTGGCGCGGGCCGGGCGGGGACGGTCGACAGGGAGCGCGAGCTCGTCGGGCAGCCCTGCCAAGGTCTGCTGCCAGTAGGTGAGTTGAGGGCCCAGCGGGATCTCGTCGAGCAGGTGCTGCCGTTGCCAGACGGCGAAGTCGGCGTACTGCACCGGCAGCGGTGCCCAGTCGGGTTTCCGGCCTTCGCACCGGGCCCGGTAAGCGGTCGACAGATCGCTGACCAGGGGGTCCAGGGAGCGGCCGTCGGCGGCTATGTGGTGCAGGACCAGCAGCAGGACGTGGTCCTCGGGGCCGAGGGCGAGAAGGTGGGCGCGGATCGGGATGTCGTGGGCCAGCCGGAACTCCTGGCCCGTCAACTCGGCAAGCCGCTGGAGCAGTTCGTGCGCCTCGGCTCGTTCACTGGGGAGCTGGGGCCTGGCCGTACCCGGGTCCAGCAGCCGCTGACGCGGGGTGCCGTCGACGTCCGGGTAGACGGTGCGCAGGATCTCGTGCCGGGTGACCAGGTCGGCCAGTGCCCCGCTCAGGGCGTCCGGATCGAGGCCCGCGCCCCTCAGCCGTACGGCCAGCGGGACGTGGTAGGCCGCGCCTGCCCCCTCCAGCCGGTCGAGGAACCACAAGCGCCGCTGCGCGGACGACAGCGGAGCCCGGTCAGGGACGGCCCCCGGCACCGGCCGGGAGACCGGCCGTACGACCGCAGCCGGGTCGACCGTGTCGGCCAGCGCCGCCGGCGTGGGCGCCCTGAAGACGTGGCGCAGGGTCAGCTCCGCGCCCAAAGTGTCGCGGATGCGGCTGATCAGGCGCAGGGCGAGCAGCGAGTGGCCGCCGAGGGCGAAGAAGCTGTCGTCGGGACCGACGGCCGGCAGCCCCAGGACGTCGGAGAAGAGACCGCACAAGGTCTCCTCGAGCGGGGTGCGCGGGGCACGGCTGCCGCCGCTCTGTACGAAGGGGGCGGGCAGCGCGGCGTGGTCCAGCTTGCCGTTGGCGGTCAGCGGCAGCCGGTCCAGTCGTACGACGGCGGCGGGGACCATGTAGTCGGGCAGGCGCTCCGCCAGGTGGATCCGCAGGGCGTCCGGGTCCGTGTTCGGGGCCTGGTGGGGGCGCGAGGCGTCCGGGTCCGTGCCGCCGGCCGGAACCGCGTAGGCGATCAGGCGGTCCTCCCGGACCAGCACAACGGCCTGGGCGACCGCCGGGTGCGCGGCCAGGACCGCCTCGACCTCGCCGGGCTCGATGCGGAAGCCACGCAGCTTGACCTGGCTGTCGGCCCGCCCGTGGAACTCCAGCTCGCCGTCTTCGGTCAGCCGGACGCGATCACCGGTGCGGTACATGCGGGCGCCGGGCGGGCCGTACGGGTCGGCGGTGAAACGCTCGGCGGTGGCGTCAGGACGGCCGAGATAGCCGCGGGCCACCCCGGGCCCGGCGATGTACAGCTCACCGACCGTACCGCGCGGAACCGGTCGCAGGCCTCCCCCGAGGACGTAGCAGCGCATGCCGTCCAAGGGGCGCCCGATGGGCAGTGCGTCGGGCACAGCGGTCGCGTCGGTACAGGGACGGCAGGTGGCGAACGTGGTCGTCTCGGTCGGGCCGTAGCCGTTGGTGACGGTCAGCCCGGGGCACGCGGCCAGCACCCTGCGCACCGAGGCCGCGGGGACGGCCTCACCGCCGGCCCACACCTGACGCAGCCCGGTGAAACAGCCCGGGTCCTGCTCGGCGGCGAGCCGGAACAGCCCGGCGGTCAGCCACAGCGCCGTCAGCCCGTGCCGCGCCGTCAACCGGGCCACCGCGGCGGCGTCCACGTCCTCGTCCGGGCCTGCGACCACGGCGGTGCCCCCGCCCAGCAGCGGGACCCACATCTCGTACGTCGACGCGTCGAACGCCATCGGCGAGTGGACGAGGACCCGGGCCTGCCCGCCGCCGCCGAACGCCGAGTCGGCCGCCAGCGCGGTGATGTCCCGGTGGGTGACGGCGACGCCCTTGGGCGTACCGGTGGAGCCGGACGTGAAACTGACGTAGGCCAGCTGGTCCGGGTGCACGCGCACACCGGGGGCGGTGTCCGGCTCGCCGGTGAGGGACGGGTCGGTGGCGGAGACGACGCGCAGGCCGTCGTACGCCTCACCGTCGCCGTCGGTCAAAAGCACCGCCGCGCCGGTCTGTGCGAGGATCCGCCGGGTGCGCGCCCCCGGGGCGCGCGGGTCGAGGCCGACGTACGCGCCGCCCGCCTTGAGGACGGCCAGCAGGGCCGTGACGAGGTCGTCGGAGCGGCGCATCAGGACCGCGACCCGGTCCTCCGGCCGGACGCCGAGCCGCAGCAGCCGATGCGCGAGCCTGTTGGCGCGTGCGTCCAGCTGTCGGTACGTGGTCGTGCGGTCGCCGTGGATGACGGCCACGCCGTCGGGATCGGCGGCCACGCGGGCTGCGAACAGCGCGGGAACCCCGCCGCCGCGTACGACGACGGGGGCGGGACTGTCGAGCCGCGACTCCTCTCCGGGCAGGGACGCCTCGACCCGGCCCACCACCGTGCCGGACTCCACGGCCGCCGCCGCGAACCGTTCCAGGAAGCGGACGAAACGGCGGTGGTGCGCGGTGAGTTCGGCAGCGGAGTAGTGCTCGGGGCTCGCGTCGAGGTCGACGCGGATGCCGTTGCCGTCCCCGCGGTCGTAGACATTGACCGCCAGGTCCTCGACCGGGCCCGTGGACAGGTTGTGGCGGGTCGTCGGGTTCCCGGCGAAGCGCAACTCCGGTCCGAAGGCCATGATGTTGACGACCGGGCCGAAGAAACGGCGCCCGTCCTGCGGCCAGTCGAGTGCCCGGCGCAGGTCCTCGCCCCGGAAGCGCTGATGCGCGAGCAGGTCGCGGCTGGCGCGGGCGGCCTGCCGCACGAGGTCGCCGGCGGCGGTGTCCGGGCGTACGGACAGCCGCAGCGGAAGCACGTTGGACGCCATGCCCGGGGTGGCGAGTTCGACCTCGCTCTCCCGGCCGGTGACCGCGAGGCCCAGCACGATGTCCCTGGCTCCGGTGAGTCCGTGCAGATAGGCGGCGGTGGCCGCGAGGACCACCCGGGACCAGCGGGTTCCGGCGCGTTCGGCGGCGGCGTGCACCAAGTCGCCCGCCGGAGCGGGGAGATGACCCGTGCGGCGCAGGAAGCGGTCGGCGACGTGCGGAGGACGGGCGGCCAGGCCCACGGGGTCGGGGCGGTCGGCGAGCGCGCGGGTCCAGTACTCCCGGTCCCGCGCGTGCCGCCCGTCCGCACGGTACGCCTCGTCCGCGGCGGCCAGCGGGGCGAGGGGCGCGGTCGGCGGGAGGAATCGCCCTTGATCGAGGGAAACCGGAAGCTCGGGAGAGTCCGGTGCGCCCTCGGCGAGTGCGGTGTAGGCGTCGGCCACTCTGCGGGCGATCAGGGAGCAGCTGAAGCCGTCGACGGCGATGTGGTGGTACGCCTGGTACCAGATCCAGTGGTCGTCGGCGATCCGCAGGAGCGCGTAGCGGAACAGGGGACCCCGCTCCAGATCGAAGGGGGTGGCGAAGTCGTCGGCCATCCACTGTCCGGCGGTCCCGGTGTCCGACGTGTCGACCACAGGCATCCACCACGCGGGTTCGGCCGTCGACCACACGGGTTCGGCGTCGACGAGTAGCCGCACGCCGTCGTCGGCGGCCGCGAAGCGGGACCGCAGCGTCTCCGTGGCGTCCACCACCCGTCGTACGGCTGTGCGCAGCAGGTCTGGCTCGACGGGGCCGTGGATCTCCGTGTACTCGCCGACGTTGTAGGCGGCGGCCTCGTCGAGTCGCTGGCCGAACCACATCGAACGCTGGGCGGCGGACGGTTCGAGATGTGGGAGTGCGGTCATTCGGCGGGCTCCGGTGGGGGTGGTGGCCGAGGTCGGCCGGCTGATCGGACCGAGGTGCTGGGGGGTCAACGGGCCGCTTCCATGCCGGCGGGGGCGGACGACAGGCGCAGGCCCACCTGCTCGGCGACCCTGCGGGGGCCGTCCCCTTCGCCGGGCCACGGCACGCGCAGCCAGGGTTCGGCGGCGACGAGCGGGATCTCGCGGGCCTGCCGGGCCCGGCCGCCGCCGGTGATGTTGAGCAGGACCAGCTCGTCGCGGTCGACGCGTCCTGCGCGAACCGCGTCGGCAAGGGCGGCCAGTGCCACGCCGGCGCCGGGTTCGATGTCGATGCCTTCGGTCTCCTCGAACAGCGCCATCGCGGCGAGGGTGGCACCGTTGTCGACGCACAGGACGTCGCCGCCGCTCTCGACGAGAGTCTCGCGAACCCCACCGCGGACGGTGAACGGCGGCCGGCGGTTGGTCAGTTCGCGGGCCAGGGGCACGCGCTCACGGTCGGCCGGCGCTGGTCCGCCGCGGTGCCAGGCCTCGAACAGTGGGGCGAACGGGGCGTTCTGACACATCAACAGGCGCGGCAACGGTTCGCCGGCCGAGCGGATCCGGCGCGCCGCCTCATAGGCCCCGATGGCCCCGGTACCGCTGCCGACCGCCTGGACGTACGTCTGCGGGAGGCGTCCGAGCGTTTCCGCCGCGGCGAGCATCACGGTGCCGAGGCCGTCGCGGCGACCGACGTTGCGGGCGCCGCCCTCCGCCTGGTGTCCGGGGAGCCGCGCCAGCAGGTCGGCGCAGGCGATGGCGTCGCTGTACGTGGCGCCGCCGTCGAGGACGACGATGCGTACGCACGGGGCCAGCGGTCCGGGGAAACGCATGCCGTCCAGGGCCGGTGCGGGCACGACGATCAGACAGGGCACCTGATGGCGGGTCGCGGCCCAGGCGAAGGCGGCGGCGGTGTTGCCCGCCGAGGGAATCACCAGGACGGGCGGGTCGGCGGGTAGCCGACCGAGCACCGTGTACGCCTCCAGGTCCTTGAACGTGCAGGTCGGCAGCAGCGCTCCGCGTTCGGGCCAGTGACCGTTGAAGGCGACCCACAGCCGGTTGAGTCCGATGCGGTTGCCGAGGCGGTCGGCGTGGTGCACGACCGGGCCGGGCACATCGGGGAAGGCCCTGGCCACAGGCAGCAGTCGGGCGTGCCGGAACAGCCCGGTCGCGGTGCGGAGGGCCTGGGCCAGGGGCCGGGGGCTGTCGTACTCGGTCCGCAGGAACGCCGGCTCGTGTGGCCCGGGGCAGTCCAGGATGAGGCCGTCGTCCTCGTGGCGGGCTCCGCAGGAGGAACAGACGATCGAATAGTGACGGTTTCCCGCGCGTACTTGGGGGTGTACTCGGGACATTCCATTGCCTTCCGCAGGGCCTTGCTTCGCAGGCCAATTGCATCCGGGAATTCCTGAATAAGGGGTGGGTCGAAGGTTACGTCTGCCTCAACTGTCGGTTGACATTCCGCCCGAGCGGTGGATTGGTCCATACCAGTGGAGTGTTCAGTTCCGCTTCATCTCGCCTTCCCCCGCGTGGAGATGACGGCATGTTAGTCATGGTCGCGCACCTCGGAGCGCATGCTCCATGACGAGAGGACGGCGGGGAATTGAGCGAGAATCCTGCGCATGAAGCGATAGTGGAGCGGGCAGAAAAAGCGTTTAGCCCTTCTCCGTCGTCATGGCTTCCATCCCGGCTTCCGGTCCGTCTCCTTCAAGACAGAGCAAAGCCTGGGCAATCAATCCGGGACGACGAATACCGACTTCCCAAACCCGAACTGCTGCTCACCGCGTACCGGAAAATGGTCGTCGGCCGTCGCTTCGACGCCCAGGCCACCACGCTCGCCCGCCAGGGCCGACTGGCGGTGCATCCGTCCAGCCTCGGCCAGGAGGCGTGCCAGATCGGCGCGGTGCTCGCCCTGCGCCCGTCCGACTGGCTGTTCCCCACCTACCGCGACTGCACAGCGCTGGTGAGCCGGGGCATCGACCCCGTCGAGGCGTTGACCTTGCTGCGTGGCGACGGCCACTGCGGTTACGACCCCATAAGTCATCACACCGCTCCGCAGTGCACCCCGCTGGCCACCCATGCCGCGCACGCCACCGGTCTTGCCCACGGCGAGCGCCTCAAGGGCACGGACACGGTCGCCCTCGCACTCGTCGGCGACGGCGCCACCAGCGAAGGGGACTTCCACGAAGCCCTCGGCCTCGCGGGCGTCCTGCGGGCACCGGTGGTCTTCCTCGTGCAGAACAACCGCTACGCCATCTCCGTCCCGTTCGCCGCCCAGAGCGCGGCACCGAGCCTGGCGTACAAGGGCGTCGGCTACGGCGTCCGCTCGGAACAGGTGGACGGCAACGACGCGGCGGCCGTGCTCGCGGTCCTGACCAAGGCGGTGGAGGACGCCCGCGCGGGCGGTGGCCCCTGGCTGGTCGAGGCCCACACCTACCGCGTGGCCCCGCACACCAGCGCCGACGATCCGTCCCGCTACCGGCCGGCCGAGGAGGCCGAGCAGTGGCGCGAGCGCGATCCGATCGACCGGCTGGAGTCCTGGCTGCGCGAGCACGGTCTGCTCACCGAGGACGACATCGCGGCCGTCGCCGCCGCGGCCGAGGCGTACGCGGCCGAGGTGCGCACCCGGTTCACCGAGGACCCGGACCTGGATCCGCTCGGCCTGTTCGATCACGTGTTCAGCGCCCCTACACCCCAACTGACCGAGCAACGCGCGCAACTGCGGGCCGAGTTGGGGGAGCACTGAGATGACCGAGGCGACGGACGTTATGGCGGCGACGGACGCGATGGACGCGATGGAGGCGGCTGGGATGGCCAAGGCGACGGGGACATGGGGCGCGGCGGGGACAACCGGGACGCCGGCCACCGCGATCACCATGGCCAAGGCGCTGAACGCCGCGCTGAGGGACGCGCTCCAGGCAGACGAACGGGTCCTCGTCTTCGGCGAGGACGTCGGCCGCCTCGGCGGAGTCTTCCGGATCACCGACGGCCTCACGGACACCTTCGGTGAACGCCGCTGCTTCGATACCCCGGTCGCCGAGGCGGGCATAGTCGGCCTTGCGGTCGGCCTGACGATGGCCGGGTTCCGCCCGGTGGTGGAGATGCAGTTCGACGCCTTCGCCTACCCGGCGTTCGAACAGATCGCCTCCCACGTGGCCAAGCTCCGCAACCGCACCCGCGGCGCCCTCGCCCTGCCGATGGTGATCCGTGTCCCGTACGGCGGCGGCATCGGCGGAGTCGAGCACCACAGCGACTCCAGCGAGGCGTACTACGCGCACACCGCCGGCCTCAAAGTCGTGACTCCCGCCACGGTGGCCGACGCGTACTCGCTCCTGCGGGAGGCGATCGACGACCCGGACCCCGTCGTGTTCCTCGAACCCAAACGGCACTACTGGTCCAAGGAGGAGGTCGAACTACCTCTGCGCACGGAGCCGTTCGGCACGGCGGCGGTACGCCGTCCGGGAACCGACGCCACGCTCGTCACCTACGGCCCTTCCGTCGCCGTAGCCCTGAAGGCGGCACGGGAAGCGGCGGCCGAAGGCCTGGATGTGGAGGTGCTCGACCTGCGCACCCTCGTCCCCTTCGACGATCACACGCTCACCGCGTCGGTAAGGCGCACCGGCCGATGCCTGGTGCTGCACGAGGCACAGGGGTTCGCCGGCGTGGGCGCCGAGATCGCGGCACGGGTGCAGGAACGCTGCTTCGAGGCACTACGCGCGCCGGTGCTGCGTGTCACGGGCCTGGACATCCCGTATCCGCCTCCGCTGTTGGAGAGCGCCCACCTGCCGGACATGGGCAGAGTGCTGGCCGGCCTGCGCCGACTGGTGCCCAGCGGCGGACCGGTGACTCGGCGTCCGATCCCCGTCCCCGCTCCCGACGGCCGGTCGGAGACCGCGCACGGAACCGTCCGGATCTTCCGACTGCCCGACCTGGGCGAGGGGTTGACGGAGGCGGAGGTGCTGGAGTGGAAGGTCGCCGTGGGTGATCACCTGACCCACGACCAGACCGTCGCCGAGGTCGAGACGGCCAAGTCCGTTCTTGACCTGCCGAGCCCGTTCGCCGGAACCGTGACCGCCCTGCACTGCCGCGCAGGGGAGAGCGTGGAGGTCGGGGCCCCGCTGATGTCGGTGACGGAGCGGGGCCCGGAGGCCGGATCGGGCGCGGTGCTCACCGGGTACGGGACGGGCAGGGCCCGGGGCGGTCTCGTACACACCCCGAAGCCGTCTGAGGCTCCCCGCACCGATGACGGGGAAACCGACGAGCGTCCCGTGACCCGCGTCCCCCTCGACGCCGCCGCCGGGAAGTTCCTCACCACCCAACGCGATGTTCCCGCCGTCACCATCTGGGCCGACGCCGATGCCACCGGCCTGCTCGCGGCCCGGGAGGCCCAGGGCGTGGGGCTGCTCCCGTTGCTGGCCAAGGCCTGCCTCGTCGGCCTTGCGGCCTTCCCCGAGCTGAACGCCCGGGTGGACAGCGGGAGTTCGGAGATCGTCCGGCTTCCGCGCGTGCACCTCGGCTTCGCTGCCCAGACCGATCACGGCCTGGCCGTCCCCGTGGTACGGGACGCCGACGGGATGCCGTTCGACGAACTGGCCGCCGAACTGCGTCGCCTCACCGCACTGGCCCGGACCGGCACGCTTCCCGCCGAACACCGCACCGGCGGCACCTTCACCCTCAACAACTACGGTCCGCTGGACGTCGACGGAGCCACCCCGCTCCTCAACCACCCCCAGACGGCCATGCTCGGCGTCGGTCGCCTCCTCGACCGCCCCTGGGCCGTCGAGGGCCGCGTGGAGGTACGCAAGATCCTTCATCTGTCCCTGACGTTCGACCACCGGGTCTGCGACGGCGGCACCGCTGCCGGATTCCTCCGCCACGTCGTCGACGGCATCACGCGCCTGAACACTTGATGACTGGCCGTAGGAGGCCCTGTTCTCGTGGAGCCACGGCGAGCGGACATGGAGGCAGGGTGATGCTCGGGGCTGGCCCGTGCGCGAGGGCCACCGCTACAGCGAGTGGTGGTAGCGGCGGCGCTCCGCCATGTGTCTGATGGCTCGGCCGGCACCCCCGGACCGCGCCAGGTCCCCAGCCGAGAACCGGCTTGCCATGGGGCGTCTGGACGCCGGTCTGCGCGAGAAGACGTTTTAAAGGATGTTCTACGAGCTCGCAGCCAGGGCGGATGAGGTGTTGGTGGACGCTTACTGGTACTGGTCACAGCCGGTCGTGAGCGCGACGGCAACTGCTCGCGGCACGGCGGAGCGCGGGTCGTCGCCGGAGTCGAGTTCGACCACTACCTGCACACCGCGTGAGGGGGACGCCATGGCCAGGCCTCGGCTCTGTCGTCGTCGCGGACCATGTACGGGATCTTGAGGTCACGAACAGCCCGTGGCAGGCTCATGCCGCATGATCGACGTATTCGCGAAAGACAACCTGCACGGGAGACTGCGGCGGGACCGCGAGGCGCTGCTCTGGAAACTCGACGGCTTGTCCGAATACGACGCCCGCCGACCTTTGACAGCGACCGGGACCAACCTCCTCGGCCTGGTCAAACACGTGGCCAACGTCGAGGCCAGGTACTTCGGAGAGGTCTTCGACCGCCCTTCACCGGAACCGCTGCCCCGGTGGCAGGACCACTCCAGCGGCAGCGATCTGTGGGCGACCGAGGGCGAGACCCGCGATCAGATCATCGGGTTCTACCGGCGCACGTGGGAACACTCGGACGAGACGATCAACGAGCTTCCGCTCGACGCCCCCGGCCACGTGCCGTGGTGGCCGGAGCCTAGTCCCAACACGAACCTGTTCGCCGTCATGGTCCATGTCCTCGGCGAGATCAACCGGCATGCCGGGCACGCGGACATCCTGCGCGAGGGCCTCGACGGCCGGACCGGGATGCGCCCGGAACACGAGAAGCGGATCGACGAGGAAGGCCGTGCGGCCTACCGCGCGAAGATCGAGCAGGCCGCCAGGTCGGCCGCATCCACCAGGGTGGTTGGCCGACCAGAGCGGTGAAGCGTCCAGTGCTCTGGGCGCACAGGGGGTCGTCGGCCGCGTCCACGACCGCGTACCGCTCGCGCAGCGGGCACTGGCGCGCGTCAAAGGGTGGCGGTCGTCCCCTCGCCGGAGGCGCTGCCCGCGAGCCACTGGTCCCATCCCAGGTTGAAGTCGGCGTAGCCGTTGTCCGCCGGGGCCTTGCCGCGGGGTGATCCGGTGATGGTGATGGGGTCGCCCTGCTTCACCTGACCGTAGAACCACTTGGCGTCAGACAAGGACAGGTGGACGCAGCCGTGCGAGCCGCGGGCGCTGCCGCTGCCCGGGTTCGGGTCGCCGGTCGAGTAGTGGACGTAGGTGCCGGACTGGGTGAGGTGGATGTCCCAGGGCAGTGTCAGGTCGTAGTAGTTGGGACTGCCCTTTTCGCAGCTGATGCCGACGCTGCAGGAGGTCATGTGGACCTTCTCCTGCTTGTCGATGACGGCCATCGTGCCGTCCCAGGTCGGATACTGGGCGCTGCCCGCGTTGATCGACAGGGTGCGCACCGGCGCGCCGTTCCGGGTCACCTTCATGGTGTGACCGGTCACCGAGACGTCCGCGCGCACGTCGTCACCGATCTTGAAGGTGTGCGTGTAGTTGTGTACGCCGTAACGTCCGTTGCCGTTGCTCACGCCCGTCATGTCGGCGTCGATCTTCACCGTCGTACCGGAGGGCCAATACGTCTTCGGGCGCCAGTCGGCGCGCTTGTCGCCCATCCAGTGCCAGGCGCCGACCACCGCCTGTGAGGCGCTCACCTTCATGTGCTTTTCCACTGTGGCCCGCGCCTTGGCCGCCACAGGGTTCGTGAAGATCACCGAGATCGGCATGGCCACGCCGACCGTGGTTCCCGTCTGCGGGGTGATCGTCTCCAGCAGCATCGGCGGGCCTGCGGGTGCCGTCGGTGACGGAGAGGCGCTCGCGCTCGGCTTTGCCGACGCCTTGGCGTCGTCCCCGCTCGCCTTGTCGCTGCCGCCCCCGCCGCAGGCGCTCGCGCCCATCAGCGTCACACCCGTGACGAATGCGATCCATATGCTGCTTTTGCGCCGTCCCACGAACTGCCCCGGTCTGCTCGCTCTTCGGCCCTGACGGGCCCATCTCCCTGTCAGACAGAGCGGGCGTGGGCCGCAGTTGCACGCGTCGCGTAAAACGTGTCCCAAGGTTCGGTGCCACTGGTAGTGCGGGCAGCCGTACCGCGGCACAGGGCACAGGGCACAGGTTCTCTCGTCGTCGCAGACCGAGAGTGGACGCATGACGCAACATTCATGACAGTGAGGGGACCACGAAAGGGGGCTCTCCGATGAGCGATGACATGATCGTCAGCGGTTGGGACGTTCTGGACGCTTCCCACGCAGCACTACGCACGGCGGTGGGCGCCGTCCCCGCCGCCGGCTGGCACCTGCCTACGCCCTGCGAGAGCTGGAGCGTCGCCCAGGTCTTCCAGCACGCTGTCGGCGACCAGATCGGCTTCGCAGCTGCCCTTACCGGCGAAGCCGGTCCCGACTTCAACCCGTTCGACCCGTCGGGCGAGATGGAGGGGGTGGACCCGGGGGCGTTCCTGGAAGATGCCCTGGCGCGTTCGGCGAAGGCGTGGGCGGGGGTCGACCGGGACGCCGTCGAGGTGCCCACCCCGGTGCCGCCGCACACGATGTCCCCGTGGTCCGGCTCGGCAGCGTGCGGACTGGACGCAGCGGTCCACGCCTGGGACATCGCCCTGGCGACGGGCCGGCAGTCGCCGCTCACGCCCGAGTTGGCCCGCCCTCTCCTCAAGGTCGCCAGGGAGATCGTCGAGCCGCTGCGCCCATACGGCGCGTACGCCGCCGCCCTGGCACCGGAGCAGGGCGACGACGATGTGGCACTCCTTCTGCGTTACCTCGGCCGCGACCCTCGCTGGAGCGCCTCGTAGAGGTCCTACAGAAGCTGTCGATCGTGTGGCTGTCGGTCTGATTGCTCGTTGGTCCGGTTGCCCGTTGGTCCGGTCGTGGGGAAGGGAGAGCCGCGGTCGTTGATCGTCTCGACGAACTGTGGGCTCATGTCGGGCAGTTACTGCCCGAGCCCGGCCCCGAAACGGTTCGAGGGCCGGTCTCGGACACCTCACCGGCAGGCGTTGTGCGGGATCCTGTTCGTGCTCCACACCGGTATCCGGTGGGAGTACCTTGGCGCCGGAGCGACGTCAGGGCGACATCTTGCTTGACAGGCCCTTGGCCGCAGGCGCCCTGCCCCGCTGCTCGCTCTCTGGGTTCGACCTGGGTCGACCAGAGGGCGCTGGGGCTCACGCCCACGGATTCATCCGTGAAGCGGCGGGCACGTTGAACTCCATGACGACTGGGGGAGTCGAGCTACTACCGTTCCGCTGCAGCGGTGCCCACCTCGACACGCCGGCGTACAAGATGGGCGGCCCGCTAGGGACTGCTCTCGCGCGTCGGGATCGGCCGACCGATTGTCCGTGGCTACGGACGGCAACGAGGGCATGGGCGCAAGCGGAAGCTCTGGCCAGTGCTCCGGCTCTGCGAATACACCTTCTGACACACCACAGAGAGACTGCGTATGCATGCGCTCATCAGCCTTGCCAATGACCGTCCCGACGGCCCCTCGTGGTCTCCTTACCTGGCTATCGGCATGTTTGTCGCCGCCGGGATCTTCGTCGGCATCATGTATGCCAAACGTCGACGCTGAATCAGGAGAGCCGACACGAACGTCGTCGAGTCGCTCGTAGGCACGAGCCGCGCGCGCTCTCTCCGGTGGTAGTCGAGCGGGCAATTTCCTGGCTGCACGGCTTCCGCCGCCTCCGCATTCGATGAGACCGACGCGGCGACATCCACGAAGCCTTCCTCGGCATCGCCACCTGCGTCATCACCCACCGCCAGGTCCAGAGGCTTTGTCAGGAACTCTCAGCGGGGCTTCTCTGTGGAGCCTCAGGGCTGTGAACCTGTGATGGCTGTCCGGCTGCCGCTCCCGTGCGGCGCGCAGGATGGTCATGGTCCTCCCGGATGCCCCACTGTCGGCCGTCACTGGAACAGATGGTCAAGGTAGTAGTCGATGGCGGCGGTGGCCTGTTCGGGGGTGCGCAGGCCCAGGACGACGGGTGGACCCTGCGAGTCGGCGAGGCCGAAGAGCAGTTCCGCTTCCATGTCGGGGTCGCGGTCCGGCGCGATGTCGCCGGCTTCCTGGGCCGTGCGGACGAGGTCGGCGAGGAGCTGGTAGAGGCGGGGCAGCCCGTCGACGTAGAGGGCCCGCAGTTTGGGGTTGGCAAGCATGCGGATGAGGTAGGCGACGCCGACGAGCCACTCACGACGGCGCCGGTCGTCCCTGGGGATCGTCTCCAGCAGCACCCAGCGCAGCGCCTCGCGGGGGGTGGGCTCGCCCTCGGGCCATGCCTGCTCGTTCCACCGCTGCTGGACCAGCCAGTCCTGGTACTCGATCGCATAGGCGAGCAGTTCGTCCTTGTTGGCGAAGTAGTGCTGGATGCGTCCGGCTGAGACGCCCGCCTGTGCCGCCACGGCCCGCACGGAGATCGCTTCCAGTCCATGGTCGGCGACGATGTCCAGCAGCGCCTCGGCGATCTGGTCCCGGCGGGCCTTGTGGTCTACCTGTCGCGGCACGTCGACGGGCACCTGCCTTTCTCGTGGTTGCCTTCCTGGGCGGATCAGCCTAATCTCGCTTTTACGATACGAACGTATTGCAACGATACGCCGCTTGCACCCTGACCCTGCAGCGGCAAGAGGGAGAGGGCTGAACCATGCCGAAGCGACGCTCCACTGTCGGCGCCGCCCTGGGCGCGGCCCTCCTCGTCGCGGTGATGGGCACAGCGGATGCGGTGCAGACCTCGCCGGCGACGGCCGGGCAGCACCCGCACGGGCAGCTTGGCCACGCTCAGCACTCCGAGGCGCGGTCGGACACCGCCCGTACGCGCCAGGGCCTCTTAGAGGGGGTGACCGCCGACGGCGTCACTTCTTATCAGGGCATCCCCTACGCGGCTCCTCCGGTCGGCCCGCTGCGCTGGCGACCCCCGGCCGCGCCGCCCACCTGGACCGGCACGCGGAGGGCTGCCGAGCCCGGACCGGCCTGCGCGCAGCCCGAGGTGGCGGACTCCTCGGAGGACTGCCTGTATCTCAACGTCACCACGCCCGCTGGCGCGGACCGCGCGGCCCCGCGGCCGGTCGTGGTCTGGTTGCACGGCGGGGCCTTCAGCTCGGGCTCCGGGGATCAGTACGACGCCACCCGGATGGTCCGGCAGGGCGACGTCATGGTCGTGACCGTCAACTCGCGCCTGGGCGCCCTGGGCTTCTTCGCCCATCCGGACCTCCCTGACTCCGGGGCCTTCGGCCTGCAGGACCAGCAGGCGGCGCTGCGCTGGGTACGGGACAACGCTGCCGCGTTCGGCGGTGATCCCGGCAAGGTCACGCTCATGGGCGAGTCCTCCGGAGGTGCGAGCGTGTGCGCCCAGCTCACCTCGCCCAAGGCCGCCGGACTCTTCCACCGCGCGGTCGTCCAAAGCGGCTCCTGCCTGCAGAACTGGCCCAAGAACACGCTCGCGCCAGGCGATCCCGCCGCCACCTATTTCGCTTCGCAGGGCGAGCTGGCCGCCAAGGGCCGCGGCGCTCTGGGCTGCCGCAGCCTGAAGTGCCTGCGCGCCAAGCCCACCAAGGACGTGCTGTCCCTCAACGGGCGCTTCCATCAGCCCGCCTACGGGACGAGTGTCCTGCCACAGTCACCGGCCCGCGCGCTCGCCGCGGGCAACTTCCACCGTGTGCCCGTCCTGCAGGGCAACACCCGTGACGAACACCGGCTGTTTGCCGCCCTGTTCACGCTGGACGGGCCGATGTCGGCAGCGGACTACCGCCGCCTGCTCACCGAGACCTACGGCCGAAGGCAAGCGGCCCGCATCGCCCGCGCGTACCCGCCCGGTGCCACGCCCGCACTGGCGTGGGCCGAGGTCGGCACCGACCGCAGCTGGGTGTGCCCCACTCTGGCCGCCGACCGGCTGCTGGCCAGGCATGTTCCGGTCTACAGCTACGAGTTCGCCGATCGTCACCCACCCGCCCCCGACCTCCACCCCGACTTCCCGCTGGGCGCCTATCACAGCGCGGAACTGCCCTACCTGTTCGGCATGGGCGACCTCCGTCTCGACGACGGGCAGTCCGCCCTCTCCCGACGCGTGACCGCCGCGTGGACGAAGTTCGCCAGAACGGGCACGCCCGGCGACGACTGGCCGCCGTTCCCGCACACCCAGCAGCTGGCTCGGAACACGTTCTCCGGCGTGGACGCGGCGGCCGAACACCGCTGCGCCTTCTGGTCGCGCACCTCCTGACGCCCGTGATCCGCAGCCCCCGGTGGACCGTACGAACGAACCCCTCGGAGGAACCCCATGAACGACATCGGCACACCGCTCGCCGAGGCCGACTACATCGGCGCCACCGCCCACGAGCTGAGCGAGAAGCGAGCAGCGGCGAAGATCGCCGCCGGCGTCAACCAAAGGACCCTCTTCCAGCGCTGCGGGCGGATCATCCTGCGCCCCGACCTGCTCGTCCTCACCGGCTGGTCCGACAACGGCGATCTCACCCTCACCCGCGCGGACATCACCGCGGCGGAAACCCGCTTCACCCACCTCTACGGCCGCTTCCTCGGCGGCCTGCTGAACGCCGGCCAACCCCTCATCCTCAACACCACCAATGCGTCGGCGGACGAGGTGTACCTGCTCATCAACCACCGCGGCTTCCTGGAGACCACGGACGACCGGGCCTGGGAGAAGCGCATCGAACGGTGGCGCCGCGGCTGAAGCGTCGGGAATCGAACACCTGCCGACACTCACACCCGTGATCACCGCCAGCAGGTGGGCAGCGGGTCGGCAACGCGTGTCGGTGTCCGGCACTGCGCCACCCGGACACCCTCCGCGGTGGACGGGACCCACCACCGGCCTGCGGGCCCGAGCGGCGGGAGACGCCTGCTCCACTGTCTCGAAGTCGTTGCCAGGTACAGGATCGGGGCATGGTAGACCGCCTGAGCTGCGACGATGCCTGGACCCTCCTTGGTGATCAGCGAGTCACGGTTGAGGCCGACCCAGGCCCTTTCCTCGCGAGTACGAACTGGCCCGGCTACGCGGCCTTTTCGGTTCGGGCGTCTCTTCCCCAGCCATGCCGGTGATACTGGCCTACCAGCGCATTCATGCGGCCATACAGATCACGCTAGATCAGCTAAGCCCCCCGGAAGGCTCACCAGATCCGGACCGGTGCCGATCGAGCTCCTCCATCACCCGGCTCCGGAGGAGCTCGTACTCCTCACGGAGGCGACGCCACTCAGTGACGGGCGGGCGGGGGACGACGGTGCCGCCGGTGACGATCTCCTCCGGCCTGAACTGTCCCCGGGTGAGGTCGATCTCGACCCCGATGCCTATGCGGTTCCACCAGTGGTAGTCCCTGAACTCCCCGTTGACACGGACCTCGCCGCGGATCAACTCGCCGCCGAGCAAGTCGTTGAGGACCATGGCAGTGACCCCGCACTGGCCCCGAGCGGGGTTTCCCGTGCTCCACTGCGGCAGGTCCTCCGGTGGGCACGTGTCGGCGCCCCAGCTGTTGCGAACGGCACGTTCGATGTCAGGGGGAATTACGCGACCACACCCCCCATGGCGAACGACGTGGACACCCTCGCGACAGCACTCTAGGCGACGACCGACGACACGCTGACAGAGCATCTCGACCTGGTGCCGTGGCGCCCGCCGTTCGGGGGCCCTGACCTGCGCGCGTGGCATCCGCGACCACGGAGCACACGATCCAGTTCGTCGCCCTGCACCGCTGGGCAGAGAAACCTGCGCGGACGGCGGCCCGCGCGGCGACATCTGTGATGCAAACCCGCCTGCCCGCCTGGCGCTCGCTTGCTTGGCGTGAGCGGCCGTCAGGAAGCCCGGTGCGCGGCTCACCAGCAGATCTCGTGCGGGTGTGCGATGTGATCACTCGATCGTGAGTTCTGCCCTTCCTGTCCCCGGTGCGGCCCGATGCTGGGTCGGACGGCGTGCGACCTGCGCCGCTCGGACGTGGACGGAAGGGGGCGGGCGTGGTGCAGGGAGCAGGTGGCCGCGAGGGTCTGGACGAGCAGGCGGTGCTGCTGGTGGCCGGAGTGGCCGATCTGGTGGTGAGCACGCTGGGGTCGGCTCTGGGGACGGTGCGGGGGCTGCTGCGCCGATCGGACGTCGCGGATCTGGCCGCGGACGCCGAGCAGGACCTGATGGCGCGCGGCCGTATCGCGCTGGATCGGTACGCCACCGTACCCCCGGCCCACCTGGAGATTCTCGCCCGGCATGCCCTGTCCCGGCGGGCCGCCGGTGATGTCTGACCGGTGGGAGCCGACCGCGTTCAAAAGTCGCGTCGACGACGTGCTGCGCGCTGTTGTCGCGCGGGAAGCGGACGAATTGGCGGCGATCGACCCCGCCCTGGAGCCGGTGGCCGGGCAACTGGAGGCGGCGGTCGCGGACGGCAAACGGCTGCGGGCGGCGTTCTGCTACTGGGGCTGGCGTGCGGCAGGGCAGCCGGACAGTGACGCGCTGGTGCGGGCGGCGGCCTCCATGGAACTGGTGCATGCCGCTGCGGTCGTGCACGACGATCTCATCGACGACAGCCCGTTGCGGCATGGCCGGCCCACGGCGCATGTCGCGCTGCGTGGGGCGGTTCATGGTCGCCCGCGTGCCGTTTCCGCAGCCAGGTCGCTGGCGATGCTGGTCGGGGACCTGCTGATGTCGCTGGCCGGGCAGATGTTCGCCACGAGCGGTCTGCCGGCGGCGTATCTGGCCCGGGCCCGGCCTTTGTGGTCGGTGCTGGCCCGGGAACTGATCGCGGGGGAGTGCCTGGAGATCCTGCGCACCGGCACCGTTCCGGACACCGCGACCTCGCTGAAGGTGATTCGGTACAAGACGGCCAAGTACACGGTCGAACAGCCCCTGCTGATCGGCGGCACGCTGGCCGGGGCCGGCGAGCGGCTGCGCGAGGGCTACTCCGCCTACGGGCTGCCGCTGGGCGAGGCGTTCCAACTGAGGGACGACCTGCTCGGCCTGTTCGGCGATCCGGAACACACCGGCAAAGCCAACGCCGACGACGTGTCAGGTCATCGACCCACCGCCCTGCTGTCGGAGACCTGGCGGCTTGCCGGTGAGGGCGAACGGCAGCAGTTGCGCGTCCTGCTCGGCCGACGCGACCTGGACACCGACGGTCTGGACACGGTCCGGGAGCTGATGCGCCGGCTGAAGACACCCGACCGTATCGAAAGCATGATCACCGCGCGGGTCGAATCGGCTCTTGGTGCTCTGCACGAACTCGACCTGCCCGCGCACGCTGTCGCGGCCCTGACCGCGCTGGCGCACTCCGCGGCGATCCGCCGGTCCTGACCTCTCGCACTGGGGCGGGCAGTCCGCGCTCCCCGGCTGCCACCGTCCCGCCTCGTAAAGATCCCGCCTATCCAAGGAGTTCCGCCATGACCTGCACCGAGGCCTCGATGGACGCCCTGCGGCAGGCCGGTGACGACCTCGCCGACGCCGTCGTCGCCGAGCTGTTCGAGCGCGGGGAAGTGGCCAAGTTCAACGCCTTGATGCGCTACGTCTCCACGGTCGGCGCCCCCCTGCCGGACGGACTTCCCGATGTCGCACAGGAGTACCTCCAGGCCACCAGCGTGCCACCGGCCTGGGTGGACTGGGGCGAGATGGAGAAGGCCCGCCTGTTCTTCATCGACAACAACGTGCACATCTCCACCGCGCTGTCCTTCGCCTCCATGCCCGCCTGCTACGTCGTCCCGCACGTCGCGAAGCTGCTGTCGGCCACCCACGGGCTGAGCTACCCGTCCAAGCGGATGGCGGAGACCGGCCAGTTCACCGTCTACCTCATGCAACCCGACGCCTTCGAGGCGGGAAGCCGGTTCGTCCCCGCCGCGCAGAAAGTGCGCCTGCTGCACGCCTCCATCCGCCACCACCTCAAACGGGAGAACCGCTGGGACACCGCAGCGATGGGGACGCCGATCTGTCAGGAGGACATGATCGGCGGGCAGATGTTCTTCTCCCTCCTGGTCCTGGACAGTCTGCACCGCCTCGGCATCCACATGAGCGTCGAGGGAGCCGAAGCGTACTTCTACGCCTGGCGCGTGGTCGGCGCGATCCTCGGCATCGACCAGGACGCCGCCCCCAAGACCCTGGAAGAGGCCCGGCAGTTCCTCGACCTGTACATGGTGCGACACATGGGGCCCTCCGAAGATGGCGCCCACCTGACCCGGCAACTCATCGGCCTCTACGAGGAGGTCGTGCCCGGCACCCTCTTCGACCCCATCGTGTCCGCCCTGATCCGCTACCTGATCGGCGACACCTGCGCCGACTGGTTGCAGGTCCCCCGTACCCCATGGGACACCGTCGTCAAGACCGTGCCCCACCTGCTCGGCGTGCTGGAGACCATCGAGGACCGCTCTCCCCTCGGAGCCTGGGCGCTGGACCGCATCGGCCACCTCACCACCATCTTCGAGCTGTCCTCCCTCACCCGCGGACGCGTGATGCATTACGCCATCCCCGAACAACTGAAGAAGGACTTCGGTGTCAGCGGCACCCTGCGACGCGCCCACCGTTGGACACCGCCCGCCACCGCTATCTCCTAGGCATCTGGCTGTTCCAGGGGTCCGGGCCGAACCGTGACGGGAGCGCTGTCGTCGACGGCTGAGGTGCGCGTCGACTGCTCAGCGGGTCCAACCCGCTATCTGGTCGGGCAACCTGTTGACTGGGTGGCGGCGGGCGTGGGGCTGGGCTCCCGAAGAGCCGCATAACGGGGTCTGTTGCGGACCACCCGCGACTCCGGACAGCACTGGTCACCGGCCGCGGTCTCACGCAAGGGGGCCACCGGGAGGATTGGCGGGCAGGTTACGCATGCCGCCGCCACGTTGCATCGCGGCCACCGGATCGCCGTCGATAGCGGCCCGCGCATGCTCGTGGGCCCTGGCCGAGTTGACCCGCCCTCAGGTGACGCCGTGCGCCCACACGGGGAGTCCGCTGAGGGAGATGGCCGCCGTCCTCTCGGTGTCGGCTGAACGCCGGGGCGGTGAGGTCGTGGTGAGTGACCGCACCGCCCGCGCGTCTGGAGATGGGCGCTATTTGATGCGGATCTCGGCGAGTTGGAGGCGGTACCTGGTGCTCTCGTCCGACGCGGGCTTGCCGAGCTTCGTGGCCGTGAGCCGCAGATAGCGGCCGGTGGTGGATGTGAGGGGGTAGGTCTGAGCGGCTCCGTTGGGATTGGGTTCGGCGGTGATGGTACGGCTGGTGGTGTAGGTGCTGGATCCCTCAGGACGCGTCTGGATCGTGAAGTCCACGGGGAAGCCGGCTGTGCCGCCGCCGGCCGCGCCGATGTCCGTGCGGGGACAGAGAGTGACGGAGCCGATGGGCCGGTTGGCGCCGAGGTCGATCTCCACCCAGACGGGGCTGGCGCTGACGTCGGCGGAGGAGAAGTCGACGCTGGTGTAGCCCTTGGAGCCGGCCACGCTGGTGGTGGTGCCGTCCAGGAGCCGGGTCTTGCCCCAGTCGCCGTTCTCCAGCGTGTAGTTGCTGCTGACGGCGGTCGTGGCGGTGGGGACGGTGAGTTCGGCGAGCTGGAGGCGGTACTTGGTGGTCTCGTCGACGGGCGGGGTACCGAGTTTCGTGGCCTGGAGACGCACGTATCGGGCGCGGGTGGTCTTGAAGCCGTACGTCTGCACCAGCCCCGCGGGGTTGGGCTCGACCGTGACCGTGCGGACGGTGGTGTACCCGGTGGAGCCGTCGGCCCGCACCTGGAGGGCGAAGTCGACGGGGAAGCCCGCGGTGCCGCCACCGACCGCGGCCGTGTCCGTGCGGGGGAAGAGGCGCACGGCGTCGAGGTCGGTGTCGGCGCCGAGGTCGATCTCCACCCAGACGGGGTTGGCGCTGACGTCGGCGGAGGGGAAGTCGAGGCTGGTGTAGCCCTTGGCACCGGCCACGCTGGTGAGCTTGCCGTCGGTGAGCCGGTCCTTGCCCCAGTCGCCGTTCTCCAGGCTGCTGTTGCTGGTGACGGGGCGGCCAAGGGCGAGGTTGTCGAGACGGCCGGCGCCGCTGACCGCGAACGTCCAGCTGCCCGGTTGCACGGTGAAATAGACGTAAGAGGAGTCCTTGCTCGCGTAAGCGAGGCCGGAGACGGCCCCGGTTGCGCCGCCGCCCGTGAAGACGGTGGTGCCGTTGGCCTTGATGACCGGTGAGGAGCCGCCATAGGTCGGCACGCCCACGCGCGCCGTCGTTCCGCTCGGGGAGGTGAGGGTCAGCGTCGCCTGGGAGCCGTCACGGGTGATGCCCACGCGGATGTCGCCCTTGACGGTCGGTGTCACCGTGTTGATCCGCGTGAACGTACCGGTTTGCGGGACGACGTCGTACGTGGTCCAGCCGGGCTTGGTGGGGCGCACGCCGGCTGCGTACGCGGACATGGCGTACAAGGGGCCGCCGTTCCAGGCGTGATTGTCGGTTCCACCCGACTTGTCCCATATCTCCCAAAGGGTGTAGCAGGCGGGGTCGGCCACCTGGGCGGCGTAGCGGTTACGCATGCGCTCCTCGGCGACGCCGGCCGCTCCCATCAGGTAGAGCGCTTCCAGGACGTAGAACTCCATGTAGGGGCTGGCGTTGAGGTGGGTGCGCAGCACCTCGGTGATCGCCCGGTAGCGGGCGGTGGGCGCGAGGCCGGCGACGACGGCGAGGCCGTTGGCGCGGTCATCGGTGTCTCCGTTGTAGCCGGGGGAGCGGTACTCGTTCCGGGAGGCGTCCCACAGGACGCGGTCGAAGTTGGCCTTGATGCTGTCGCGCTTGGCCTGCCAGGAAGCCACGTCGCCGCTGTTGCCGCTGAGACCGGCGAGGGTGATGGCCGTGTCCAGGGCCAGGTAGTACCAGCAGTTGTCCAGGACGCGGGCGTCGATGTTGCTGCCCCAGTCCTCCCAGTCCCAGTCCCCGGCGCGGTGGCTGACCAGCCCGGCGGAGTCCAGGCTCCACAGGTTGAGGTACGCCTTCACCGCCGGGTAGGTGCCGGAGACGGCGGCGGAGTTGCCGGTGTAGAGGTGGTACGTACCGAAGGCCCACACCGAGGCGAGCATCTGGACGGGCAGTTCGGCGGTCCAGATGGTGGACGGGACCGGCGAGTAGAGCACCCCGCCGGGCTTCTGCCAGGCGGTCAGCTGGGCGATGGCCTTGGCGCCGAGGGCGTGGGAGCGGGTGTCGAAGGTGTAGAAACCCTCCTTGAGCTGGTTGACCACATCGCCCCACCACTGGGCGCGCTCGCGGGTGGGGCAGTCCATGTAGTTGTCGCGCATGTTGACGTACATCGTGCGCGCCGCCTTGCCCCACAGGGTGTCGAAGAAGGCCTCACTGCTGCTGAACGATCCGGCGAAGTCGGTGTCGTAGCCGGACTCCCGGTACTTCAGCTCCAGAATGGTGACGCCGGCGGGGATCGTGTACTTCACCGCCGTGCCGCTCATCCAGGCCAGCGCCTCGAACTCCTGGACCCCACCCGTACAGACATAGGTGGCACGCATGTTGTTCTCCGCCCCGGGTGTGAGGCCGGTCAGGCCGTCGCCGTCGGCGTAGTGGTCGGTCTGCATGCCGATCACCGCGCCGGTTGGAGCGTCCACCTTCAGATAGGGCGTGACCTGGAGGTTCGAGGGCAGGGTGGCGGTGATGGCGGTGGCGCCCTGGCCCGTGGACGGCAGCGCGGAGGCGTTGGCGTAGGACTTCAGGCCTGAGTACCGGAACTGCGGGACCGGCCGCTGGACGAGATCGTTCCAGGGTGCGGTGCCGGCGGCTCCGAAGTCGGTGGGGGCGCTCCACGAGCTGTCGTCGAACCCGGCCGACTCCCAGGCGGTCATGGCGGTGGCGTTGCGGGCGTCGAAGTAGATGTTCGACTCGGGCAGGCGGAAGTTGACCTGGGTGCCGCTGGTGTTGTTGGAGTAGCCCGGGTGGACGGTGTGCTTCCAGTTGGTGTCGCTGACGACCCGGGTGGTGGTGGAACCGGTGGTGATGTCGGACTGGAACAGCAGACCGCCCTTGCCGCTGCTGCTGTGCGAGAAGCCCTCCTTGCCGAAGTACCACACCAGCAACGCCACCGTGTTGCGGCCGCTCGTCAGATACGGGGCGAGGTCGAGCTCGTCGTAGTAGGTGCCGGTGCGGTTGGGGCCGCGCTTGAGCTGCCCGTCGAAGACGACGAGCGTGCCGTTGACCCACAGCCAGTATTTGGAGTCCGCCGCGATCTGCGTCACGGCCTTCGACGGTGCGGAGCCCAGGGTGAACGATCTGCGGAACGCCACCCACTGGTTCGTAGAGCTGGACGGAGCCCAGATCCACTTCGCGGTCCAGGAGACGGCGGCGGCTGCCGCGGGAGCGAGCCGCGGCAGAAGCACCGAGCCGAGGGTGGGCGTGAGCGCCACGGCTATGGCCGAGCGCAGAACGGACCGGCGCGTTGGAGAGGGCATGCGGGCTCCTGCTGTTGATGTGCGGTGATGGCGGGGAGGAGAGGCGCCCCGCGAGTTGGGGAGGGAAGGAACGCGTGGGACGGCGGAATGTTGAATCGTTTCATCCGCGTGTTTGTAGCGAGAATTTTTCGTCCCTGCGGAAGAGCATGTCAAGGTCCGTGCAGCCGAAATTCAGCTGGGAGAGAGCCCTGCCGCATCAGCGAGGATGCGTGGTCCATGCAGCTGGTCAGCTGGGGCGTGGCAACGGTAGGGGCTGCGGAGGGCTGTCGCTGCGGTCAGTGCCAGGTGCACCGAACGGGCGGTGTGGCTGCGGTCAATGACGGGGGAGGCGACGGCAGGGAGCAGCCCTCGACGCCCCGGTGAGGACGAGGTGCGAGCGGCGTGGCCGTTCGTCAGGTGTGTCGTCGGCCGAGGCGTATCCGAGGGTCGCCGCCTGTGTTTCGTGAACTGATCCATGCCCCCGTCGCCCGGGCTCGAGCGGGACGTCCGCGCCGTTGTCAGGGGGCGATGCGCTCGCCGAACGCGCAGGAACGCCTGTGCACAGGTCTCGTCGACGGTCAGCAGGCCGTGGTGGCGCAGGATCATCGCCGGGTGGTCGCCGAGGTCGGCGACCGAGCCGCGGCTGTTCGGCGAGGTTGAGGGCGACAGGTTCGACACGCTGATGTCCTCGCGGAGCAGGCCGTAGGAGTTGATCAGGGAGTGGTGCTCCGGCCCGGGAGTCGTACTGTCCTGCCGCAGCGACGGGTGACTGTTCTCACCGAACCTTGAGAGGCGATGAGTTCAGGGATGTCGTTCGATGATCTTGTTCGTTACGGCGTCGAACGCCGATCAATACGCCGCCGATATGTGCCGCCGGTGAGACTGCCGATGACAACCGGATGGAAGCAGAGGTGGCGGGGTGCGACTCGAAGGGTGGCACGGCTGGGTCGGTACGTTCACCGGGGTGGTTCTCCTCACCGTGGGCACGTTGCCGTTGGCAGCGCTGGCGGCATGGGCCCTGGCAGGCCGGCGGCGGCGCACCGGTGCCAGGGCGGCGGGGGCGTGGCGCACCTCGATCGCCGAGGTCGGCATCGTCTACGGGACAGTGCCGCCGGTCTGGTTGATCCTGCTGCCGGGCGACGAGGACGGGGCGGTCGTGAACCTGGTGCCGCTGCGGGACCTGCTCACGATGGACGCGGGCCAGATCGTCGGCAACCTGCTGGTGTTCGCGGCGCTGGGGTTCCTCGGTCCGCTGCGGTTCGCGGAACTGGCATCGGTACGGCGGGTTCTGGCGCTCGGGGCGGGCTGCTCGGTCCTGGTCGAGACAGCGCAGTACGCCCTGCGACTGGACCGGGTGTCGTCCGTGGACGACGTACTGCTGAACACCGTCGGCGCGGGTCTGGCCGCACTGGCGTCACGCCGCTGGTGGCGCGCCGACAGGGGTCCGCTTCGCGCGGGAGGAACGGGCCGGAAACGTGGGGAGGTGCATGGGAGATCCGCATGATGGTATGTCGGGGGCCGTTGGCAAGACGGTCTCCGGGAAAGAGACCCTCGGTGAGTAGCGGACATCGAATTGAGGGTTGACACCGACGGAGAAGACTTCCTAATGCTGTTGTCAAGCCGTGGGAGTGCAACTCATGTGCCAGGTGCGCACGAGGTCATGTGCTCACCTGGCGTCCTCGGCTCCGGCCATGTCGTACTCGTCGATGTCCAGTTCGGCTCCAGTGGCGCTGAGGAAGTCCAGGACCTTTCGGTCCAGGTGCCAACCCAAGAGGCTGGGGGCATCCGCTGCGTCCGGGTGGGCTTGGTCTGTGTCGTTGAAGTAGCGCACGATCTGGAGCACTGCTCCGCCGCCGGTGCGGGCCAACTGCCCGGTGAGGTCGCAGATGCGGTCCGTGTGGGGCTGCAGCCTGTCGAGAATGCGGGTGATCTGCTCGTCGACGCGCAGACCCGGCTCCCGGCAGACAACCATCCACGAGTGGTTCACCGGAACCGCCGTCGGCTCGTGGAACCGGCTGCCGCGAACAGTCACCTCGTCAGGCATCATGCCCAATTGGAAGGTCATGTCGTCTGCCGAGACGTGCTGGCTGAACAGCGCGAAGTAGGCGTACTGACGAAGTGGCATCCCTGGAGGATAACCGCGCGGGAAATGGGCCGACCGTGATTATGCGCGCCCAGCAGTCAGGCCGCCTCGCTGACCGGAGGCGTGACCTCGTAGCACCGTCGGTCACGGATCAGTGCCCAGATGACGTTGACGCGTCGGCGGGCCAGGGCGAGCACGGCCTGGATGTGCTTCTTGCCTTCGGCGCGTTTGCGATCGTAGAACTTCCGCGAGTTCGGGTCATAGCGGACGCTGACCAGTGCGGAGGTGTAGAAGACCAGGTCACCGGCCGGTGGAGGCTGCCGCTGACCTTGCCCGAGTCGCGCGGTGCGGGTGCGACGTCGGCGAAGGCTGCCAAAGCGTCCGGAGTCGAACTCGTTGGACGCTGCCGACGGCAATATGGCGACCAGGTCGGCGACCACAGTCGTTCGGGTACGGCCGAGACCGACCTGATCGCACCGACGGTCGGCCCGGTCGTCTCGTGCACCTCGTCTTCCGCCGCCATGCTGCACACGCTCACGAAGTCGGGGTAGTCCGAAGGCCGAGAACGAGGAAGGACTCGAGCTGCCGGACATCCATGCGGCGCTTCTCACTCGCCGCGTGGCTGCCGGGCGTGCGCAGGTCAGCGGTGCAGAAGGCATCCGGCGGCGCGGCGCGGTTCCGTCGTGGACGCTGTGCCGTGTGACCGGTTCTCTCATCATCCACTTTGCTCGACACTCCGAGGCACCACGTTCATGCTCGTGCCGATCACCGCCCGTTCACGACGTTCTGCGAAGACGTTCCGTGTCAGGTCCAGGGCGCCACAAGGACGAAGGAGCGGCTGGCCCGGTAGGCGGCCGTGTTCTCGGAAGGGTCGAGCCACAACTGGAGGTTGTCCCGGTGGCGGAGGTAGCGGCCGGGGTAGTTGTACGACTCGAGGGAGACCGAACCGGCCGTGGAACCGGGGCGGGGGCAGAAAGTGGTGTCCTTCCGGAAGATGGCGGATCGGTCGTCGGTGTCCAGCCGGATGCGGAAGGCGTAGTGGCGCAGGTACCTGCCCGTGGCGTCCCTGAGTGAGTAGCAGTGGGGGTCGGCCAGGCCGGGAACGAAGGTGAAGGTGGCCGCCTGACGGGTGACCGCGGAGCTGGTGGTGCCGACGGGGCCCAGGATGCCGAGTCGGCCGGATTGGCTCACGTAGTCCTCGGGATTGTCGACCGACCGTAGGGCATGTCGCCCCGAGAACCGCACCGCGACCGGCGTCGCCGGGGCCTCTGTCGGCGTCGTTGCGGGTGCCGGTGTCCGTGAGGCGGACGCTCTCGGGGCCGGCGGCACGGACGAGGCCGCGGGCGACAGCGGGGCCGCGACGGCGGGCCGCGCGGCCGGCTCGTGAGACCCCACGGCCGGCTCGTGAGACCCCGCTGCGGTGTACCAGGCCACTCCGGCAGCCGCGAGCGTGACGGCTCCTGCGGCTGCCGCCGCCGCGGGCTTGACGGCCAGCCTGCCGATCGTCCGCGCCGCGCGGCTTGCACCACTCGCCGTACGCGTGCCAGTGCCAGTGCCAGTGCCAGTGCCCATGCCCGTGCCGACGGTCGCCCCGGCCGAGTCCGCCCTCAGCGCTCTGGCCAGTACCAGTCCGGCCAGGCCGACCGGCGCCGGCACCAGCGCGAGGCCGGCCAGCAGTCCCTCCGCCGGTATCAGATCGGACGAGTTCATCAGGCACTGCGGACAGGCGCGAACATGGCGTGCCAGGCGCTTGCGCCACAGCGCGGACGGTCGCCCGTCCCATGAGGTGAGTACGGTCGCCAGGTCCGGGCAGCGCGGCGAGGCCGTCACGGCTCGTACGACGGTACGCGCCGTCTCCAGCCGTTCCTTGACCCGCTGGATCCGGACCGCGGCATGCTGGGGGGTGAGGCCGCAGGCCACCGAGAGCTCGCCGCGGGTCAGTTCACCGGCGCTCTCCATCCACCACAGCGCGAGTACCTCGCGTTCCTCGTCCTCCAGCCAGCGGGTCGCCTCCACCGCCTCACGCCGCTGGCCCGACAGCGCAAGCCGAAGAATCGCCAGGTCGGAGAAGTCGGCCTGAGGGCCCGGTTCCTGGGCGTTCTCCTCCAGGGATTCCACGGTGAGCCCCGTGCGCCTGCTGCGCCACCGGTCACGGATCTGCCGCACGGTGATGGCGACGAGCCAGGACCGGAACCGATCCGGTTGCTCCAGGCCGGGCAACCCGTCCAGGACCCGCATCATCGTCTCCTGGACCACGTCGTCGACATCGCTGTGCCCGTCCAGCGCCCGCCCGACGATGTTGTAGACCAACGGCAGACAGTCCCGTATCAGCTGTTCCGAAGCCTGCCGGTCCCCGGCTCTCGCCGCCATGACGACGGTGACGTCCGGCCGTTCCTGCGTGTTCTGCGAGCGCACCCCGTCCCACCTGTTCCGTCGCCTTGCCGATGTCCCGAGGGCGACAGTCTGTCAGGAGCGAATACGGAGGATCTGCCTGGGCCGCTTCTCAGGTGCCGCCCCACGACCTTCGTCCCCGGCGTCCGGGAGAAGTCCGGGCACTTGCCCGTACGGTGCGTCGGGTTGGAGGGCCGCCGTTCTCGCGAGCGGTGTGCACACTGTCCCGTTGCGTCGGCGGTGGCAGGCGCGGTGTCGTTGGTCTTCTGAAGCGCCACAAGCTATGCGCGCGGGTGCTCGGGAGCGTCATGGGCGGGCAGACGCCCGGCGGACGAGCGCGGTGCGATCGGGGGCGAGGAGGAAGGGCAGCAAGGCTCCCAGGGCGGCGGCGAAGGCCCGCACGCGAAGGTCAGCCAGCCGGGCGCTGTCGGCGCTGCCGGGCAGATGATTGACGGCTCCGAAACCGCACTCGGCGTACAGCTGAGCGATGCCTGCGTAAACCTTGAGGCCGGAGTCGTCCAGGACGCGGACGTCCGCGACCACTTCGGCTTCCTTCTTCCAGAAGTAGTAGTAGATGGTGATGCGCAGGCCTTGACCGGCGTATTCGAAGCCACCGTCGATGTCGTGGGGCCCGGCGAATCCCGCCTCCCGCAGGAACCCGAAAGCCTCCCGGCCGAGTCGGCGGACCGCTTCCTCCGGCGTCTCCCTTTTGCCCATCCAGTCATCGTCGGGCGGACCGGCCCCCCGCCGCCACACCCAGGAGAGGTGTGGGACGAGCAAGCCGGTGCAGTCCCGGCCGCATGCTGGTGAGCCCGCACGATCGTGGAGTCCACCGACACAGCCCAGTTGAGGTCCTTGTCGCCCCCGGCCCCGGCACGGTCCAGCGGCCGATTCTCACCGTGGCGCCAGTCGCTCGGTCGGCATCGTCGGGCGACTCGAGGGTGTCGGCCACGTGGGTCAGCAGTGCGGCGAGATGCGGCCAGGCGGCTTCGGGCGCGTGGCCGTGGCCCGTGTAGCGGATCAGGCAGCCCTGGTGCCGCCCCGCCCGCAGGTCGGCGAACAGGCCGCCGCCCGCCGCGTCGTGGGCGATGGGAATGCAGACGGGCAGCCACAGGAGAAGGGCTTCGCCGGGGTGGAGCGTGCCTGCCGGCTGGCGGGTGCAACGTTCCTGGAACGCCTCGAACTGCGGCTGGAGTTCCGGAGGGCAGGTGCGGCGGGCGGTGTCCAGGAAGAGCGCCCGGTGCTGGAGGGTGTCCCCAAGGGGAGGAAGACACGGTAAGGGTCACCTACGGCTTGGCTGACGAGGTGCTCGGGGATGCGGCCGGGGCTGCGGAGTCCGGCGCCCCCGCGTAGTCGGGCAGCTCGACGCCGTTGATCGCGCGCCCGACCAGCTCGGTGAACCATTCGCCGGCGGAATCGGGGAGCGGCTCGGCGTCCGGCCCGGGGACCTCGCGACTGCGGGCGTTCAATCGGCCGATCTCCTGGTTGGCCTCGACGAACGGGCGCATCCGCGCCTCGTAACGGGCGAACCCGGTGGCGGGGTCCCAGTCCGCGGAGGCCAGCTCCCCGGCCAGTACGTAGGCGCCGACCAGTGCAAGCCCGGTGCCCTGCCCGGACATCGGTGACGAGCTGAACGCCGCGTCCCCGAGCAGCCCCACTCGCCCGCTCGACCAGCGGTCCATCACCACTTGAGCCACCTGGTCGAGGTAGAAGTCCGGGGTGTCGTCCAGGTGCGCGAGGACGTCCGGGGCCAGCCAGCCCAGGCCCGCCATCCGCTCACGCAGCAGGCGCTTTTGGGCCGCGACGTCACGGTAGTCGACGTCGAAGTCGGCCGAGGCGCAGTAGAACATGGCCATCGCCCGAGTGGCGTCCTGGATGGGCCGCAGGAGGGCTGAGCGACCGGACTCCTGGTCCTGGTACTCGAGCAGCCAGCGGTCCAGCCCGAACTCGTTGGGCACACTGTAGAAGGCCAGCACGTGCCCAAGGTGGCGCAGGAACCGCTCATGCGGCCCGAAGACCATCGCCCGCAGCTCCGAGTGCAGCCCGTCGGCCCCGACCACCAGGTCGAAGCGCCGCCGGTCGCCGCCCGCGAAGACCACGTCGACCCCGTCCGCGTCCTGGGCGAGTTCGGCGATTCGGTCGCCGAAGATGTACTCGACGCCGTCGCGGGTGTCGTCGTAGAGCACCTGGGACAGGTCCCCGCGCAGGATCTCGATGTCCGCGATGAACCCGTCGCCACCGTCGTCGTCGGCGCGGAAGGTCTCCAGCACCTGCCCGGCTGCGTCCACGGTGTGCGCGCCGGCGGTGTCGGTGCATGCCGCGCGGACCGTCGCGTCCAGCCCCATGCGTTCGATGACCTCCTTGGCGACCCCGCGTGCGTCCACCGCCTGCCCGCCGGGACGCAGCTCGGGAGCCCGCTCCACCACGGTCACCTCGGCCCCCCGCCGGCGCAGCCAATGGGCCAGGGCGGGTCCCGCGACGCTCGCCCCCGCCACCAACACCCTGGGACCGCTCACTCGCGTCGCCTGCTCGCCCGTTGGGATCGTGCGCTCCTGCTCGGAGTCGTTGACGCCCATCACTGCCTCCATGTGCTTCCTCCTGCGCCGGATCGTTACCGGCGCAGGACCACCGCTGTCGGTGGAACCAGGGTGTGGACTGCGGATCCGCCCAAAACTCGTCGGTACGGCCGACATCGCGTCCACGCTCCTGCCAAAGATCCTGAACTCGGCATGCGCGCGTCGATGAACGACGGATCCTCACGGCCAGGCGAACCAGCCGGGGCCGTACCCCGTCACACCGCGGCATCACCACGTGAGTGTCCTACTCCTGACGGTGCCGTGCGCAGCCGTCACCCGGTGTGGCTCTGCCGGCGTGCCGACGAGCGTGTGACCGGGTGCAGGCATGCAGCGTCCGGGGCCGACGCGGCTGACGCGGCTGGGGCGCGACACGGTGAGACGGCCTCGGCGGCCCCGAAGGCCGGGGGCGTAAGTCGGCAGAGCCGAGGGCTGTCCGGCTCGGCTCGCTCACAGCAGGCCGGGCTGCTGCCATTCGGCGCCGAGGACGTGGTGGTCCAGGAAGTTGAGGAACGTCTCGTACCACAGGCGTGTGTGGTTCGGCTTCAGGACCCAGTGGTTCTCGTCCGGGAAGTAGAGGTACTTCGCGGGGACCTCGTGCCGCTGCAGTTCCTGGAAGAGCGTGGCGCCCTGCCCGACGGGCACGCGGTAGTCCTTGGCGCCGTGGATGACCAGCATCGGGGTGCTGATCTTCGCGACGTCCAGGTGCGGCGAGTCGGCCTCGTACCGCTCGGGGCGGGTCAGCGGGTCGCCGAAGATCCGCTGGAAGTACCACGGCACATCGGTGTCGCCCTGGAACATCCGCAGGTCCCACAGGCCCGCATGGCTGATGATCGCCTTGAACCGGTCCGTGCTGGTGGCGACCCGGTTCGCCATGTATCCGCCGTACGAGCCGCCCGCGAGCGCCGTACGTGAGGCATCGATGTCGTTGCGGGCCTCGGTCGCGTCGGTCAGCGTGATCACATCCGTGTAGGGGCGGCCGCCCCACTGCCCCCAGCCGCGCCGGTGGTTGATCTGCCCGTAGCCGGTCGACAGGGCTGGATCGGGCAGCAGCACCGCATAGCCGCGCGCGGCGAACGGCCACGGGTTCCACCGCCAGGTCCAGCCGTTCCAGCTGGACTGCGGTCCGCCGTGGACGGCGACGAGCAGCGGGGCGGGTCGCTCGGCGGACGCGCCTTCGGGCAGCACGAGCCAGCCGCGCAGTACGAACCCGTCGTCCGCCTCCGCGTGCACCTCGGTGAGTGTGCCGGGCAGCTCGCCGACGCGACCCGGGGCGGGCAGCACGGCCGGAGTCTGGTCGGCGACGCCGGCGTCGATCCGGACGGGCGTCGGCGGCGCGTCGACCGCGTGGCGCAGGGCGTAGAGCGTCCGCCCGTCGGGGGCCACGGTCAGCGAGCCGTACGCGCCCGACGCGGTGAGCCGCGTGACGCTGCCGTCCGGGTCGCGGCGGAAGACGGGTGCGCGCCCTTGCTCGTCGGACGTGAAGAACAGCGTGTCGTCCACCGGTGAACAGGCCACGCCACCGGGCCAGTTGTCGAACCCGGGCAGCAGGTCCAGCACCGCGCCGTCGGCCAGGTCGATCCGGACGAGGGTCGCGTCCCAGGGTTCGTCGTACGTCGGGTAGCGCATTCGGCAGCACACGACGGCCGAGCCGTCGTGTGTGAACCGCGGCGCCTCGTAGAGGTGCTCCCGGTCACCGACGACGTGGATCTCCTCACCGCTCACCGCGTCGGCCACCACCACGGCGGTGCGATGCTCGTCCGGGACCCGCCCGGGCACGAACCGGCGGTACGCCACCCGTGTGCCGTCCGGCGACAACGCCGCGTCCCCCGGATCCTCCAGGCCGACCCCCTGCCCACCGGCGACGACCGGCTCCGCGTCGGTCCCGGAACGGACGAAGGTGTGCGGCTCCTCCGGGCCGAGGTCGTGGTCCCAGGCGCGGGTCGGCCCGGCGTCATACAGGATCGCGGTGACCTTCGCGTCCTGTCGCGCAGCGCGCAGCTTGCCGTGCGCCTCGGCGTCGGCGGCCCCCGGCAGCAGCCCCGCGGTGTGGCACAGCGCGCCGGAGTCCCGGGCGACGGTGACCGCGGCGATTCCGCCCGGGTGCCGGGCCACGACGACGGCCTCCCCGCGCGGCGGCAACGCCCACAGCGCGGCGCCCTGGTCCTCGTCGGCGTCACCGTCCGCAGCGGCGCGTCCGGACAGGAAGTACAGCGTCCCGTCAGGACCGAACACCGGCGCCGACTCACCCCTGTCGGACCGGGTCAGCCGCAGCGCGTCGCGCTCTCCGGTCGGATCGATCTCCCACAGGCCGGACACGAACCGCGTCCCGTCCCCGGACAGCGATTGCACGGCGGCGACGAGACGAGTGCCATCGACGGACAGGGCAAGGGAGTTGACGCGGGGGCAGGCGACGAGGGCGGACAGGTCACGGAAGGTGGACGGGCCACCGGACGACTCGGTCATGCGGGCGATTGTCACCCGCACGCGACGCGAGGGCCAGGGAGCCTGACGTAGACCTTTGCGTCTGTCAGCAGGCAGATGCGTCGATCCAGTCCGAACCGGCAGGCGGCGGGACCGCGAGCGCGTGCTGTCGGTGTCCCGCGCGATGTCGTCGACGGCGACGCGTGTGACACGTTTGCGGATCTTCGTGGAGCCGGGGCGGCCGTCTGTCCATGGTGCTGTGCTGCTCGCCGCGTGGCCGTGGTCCGGCTGGCGATGCTCGGCGCGTTCGGGGGAGAGAGAACGAGCGGCTGACGGCGGTGGAGCTGGGCACGACGCAGGACACGGCGCTGCGTGTGAGGATCGGCCCCTTCCGCATGGCCCTGGGCTGTGGGAACTCGCTGGTCGAATCCGGGTCGGTACGGGATGCTGCGGGCGTGATCGAGTGAGATGCCGCCGTACCGGCTGTCGAAGAGCAGCTGGAGCGCGACTATCAGCAGTGGCGGGCTGTGAGCGCGGACGCGGTGCGGGTGGCCGCGCCCGGAAGTTGAAGTACAGGCTGGTCGGCAACGGGCTCTATCTGGTCGACCGCGTCGACGGCGGGCTGCACGAGATCGGCGTCGTCTCCGCGAAGACAGGGGAGTGGGAGGCCGACTACCGGGCCCGGATACGCGGGCTGCCGGTGCGTACCGCGGTACGCCGTCGTGCGAAAGTCAGCCGTGCTCCTTCCCCGCGAGCCCGCCTTTCGACTTTGCCGACTTCTCGGGCGGGTTCTTGTCATTGGCTCGAGCGGCGCCCGGGCGGGGGCGGCTGTTCTGTGTGTCCTTGTGATCCGCTGACGTCCCCGGGCCGTGACCGCTCGTCGGATCGCTCGATGGCGTACGGGCCCGCGGATCGGAAGCCGCCGACGTCGCGTGGCGAGGAGCCTTCGACGGGGGCGCGGACGTGGATGCGGCCGGCTGTCCCGCCGCTCTCCGCGGGCTTTCTGCAGAGGTTGTGGGGGAGGGCTGCTCTAGGGGAGTGGATCCGAGCGAGCCCGGGGCGGACCGGTCGTCGCCGTTTCCCGCACCGTCCAGTGAGACGGCCAGGGTGGCACCGAGGAGCGCCGTGAGCACGGCCGCACCGGTGACGAGCAGCGGACGACGGGTACGGAGCGGCCTCACCGCCTGTTGCCGGAGCCTCGGCCCGGCGGCCGTCGGTGCAGGACATCCCTCAGTTCGCGCCCCTGCCCTGCCGCCGTCGGGGCCGTCGGGGCCGACAGCGTTCGCCGCGGTCGGTACGGGGGCCTCAGCGGCCAGGGCGGAAAGCACCTCGGCGCACTGCCGGGCATCGGGCCGTACGTTGTCGTCAAGAGCTGTCATGGCATGTATGAGCTCGGCCAGCCGCGGGGGCACCGTGCCAGGAAGCACGGGTGGGCGGTGCAGGCGAGCCACAGCGGCTTCAAGGGGTGTGCCGCCGTACTCGAGTTCACCCTTCAAGCACTCCAGCAGGACCAGGCCGAGCGCGTAGATGTCGGCGGACGGTCCCACGACCTTGCCCAGCACCTGCTCCGGTGCCAGGTAGGCGGCGGTGCCGAGGAGTGCCCCGGAAGCCGTGTGCCGGGTGGCGCCGATCATCCGTGAGATGCCGAAGTCAGCCAGGTGCGGGACGCCCGCGGTGTCCAGCAGGATGTTCGACGGTTTGACGTCGCGGTGCACTATGCCCGCCTCGTGCACATGGGCGAGAGCACCCGCGAGCGCGGTGCCGAGCCGGGCCACACGCGGAGGCTCCATGGCCCCTGCCGCGATGCCCTGAGCCAGGGTGGGGCCGTTCACCAGCTCCATCACGAGGAAGGGGCGGTTCTCGTGCCGTCCCGCGTCGTAGAGAGTGACCAGCCCCGGGTGCTGCAGCCCCGCCAGCAGCACGGCCTCGTCAGCGAAGCGCTCCTCCAGCGCCGGTTCGGCGTCGAGCCGGAAGACCTTGACGGCCACCGGACGCTTGAGGCGGAGATCGACCCCCCGGTATACGTCGGCGGCGCCACCGGAGCCGAGCCTGGCTCCCAACCGGTACCGGTCGGCCACGACTTCGGCGGTGGCGCTCAGCGCCGCTGGGAAGGCTGATCGGCGGGCCTTCATGTGTGATCTCCCGGTGCTGCGCCGCGAACTGGACGCGGTCCTCTACAAGGCTTCGTCGTGTGTACCCGCCGGAGCTCTGCCCATCCCCGCCGATTCGGCGGCCGGCAGGGCGGATGTGTCAGCTTGACCAGAGGGCCGCCTCGAAAAATGCCCTCGGGGATCGACAGGACCCAGGCACGGTTGAGGCAGGCGCCCGGCACCCGGCCGGCCGTACGTCCTGGATTACGGCGGGACCGAGTCGGCCACCGTCGCAGTACCCGAAGGTGCGGCGGCCCGGCGGTGGTGCACTGCGGACAGTCGGGCGTGTGCCGGCTCTCGCTCGGCAGCGTGACCTCGGCGCAGCCATTTTCGGGGGAGTGGCCCGGCTTGACCGGCGGCACACACGGCAGGTTTCCGTATCCTCAACGACCGCATCCGCCGCGGCGAGGGCCTTTGCCGACTCGACCGGACCACCTACCGGCGCCGCAACGTCGTCGAACGCTGCTTCAACAAGCTCAAGCGCAACAAGGTCCTGGCCACCCGCTACGACAAACGCGCCCGCCACTACAAAGCCCTGGTCACCCTTGCCTGCCTACGGCTCTGGCTGCCCTGACTCTGCGGACACGACCATCGGGCAGCGCCCTGCCCGGGCATGCCTCAGGGTCTGCTCAGCGACCTGTGTCAGTTTGATGTTGGTGTGCTGGGAGACCTTGCCGGAGCACGGTGAAGCCGTCGCACGGGGGTATCCGGCCCAGGACGGTCAGGAGCACTCACTGAAGGAACGGCCGCCGATCAGCAGCGTCATGCCCCCAGGCCGTACCTTGCAGGTTCTTGACGAAACCGCAGGACTGGAAGGAGAACCCAGGGCAATGAGCCAGAGGTGAAACGCTTCGCGATCGTCGCTCTGACTCTGGCCGCCGGCATGGCGGCGGCCGTTGCCGCAGCCGGTCTCTCGCCCTGGTGGTGCCTGGCCGCTGTCCCGCTCATCCTGCTGGGTCTGCTCGGTGTGGTGGACCTGCTGCAGCGCCGTCATTCGGTGCTGCGGAACTATCCTGTTCTGGGGCACGCCCGCTTTCTCATGGAGGGGATCCGCCCGGAGCTGCAGCAGTACTTCATCGAGCGGAACTTCGATGGGCGACCCTTCGACCGGGACGTCCGCACCATCGTCTACGAGCGGGCCAAGGGCACCGACGCCGAGCAGCCGTACGGCACCGAACGGGACGTGTACCAGCCCGGCTACGAGTTCCTTGTGCCGTCGATGGCTCCGTGCCCGGTGCCGAAGACGCCTCCGCGGGTGCGGATCGGCGGCCCCGACTGCAGCCGCCCCTACGACATGGCGTTGCTGAACGTGTCGGCGATGAGCTTCGGCTCGCTGTCGGCCAACGCGATCCTCGCTCTCAACGGTGGCGCGGCGGCCGGAGGCTTCGCTCACGACACCGGTGAAGGCGGCCTGTCGGAGTACCACCTGAGGCCGGGCGGGGATCTGGTCTGGGAGATCGGCACCGGCTACTTCGGCTGCCGTACCGAGGACGGCGCGTTCGACCCTGCCGAGTTCGCCGACAAGGCAGCGCACGAGCACGTCAAGTGCGTGTCCCTGAAGCTTTCGCAGGGCGCCAAACCGGGCATCGGCGGGGTCCTGCCGGGAGCCAAGGTCAACAGCGAGATAGCGAAGGTACGGGATGTGCCCCAGGGGCGGACGGTGATCTCACCGCCGTATCACCGGGTGTTCTCCACCCCACGCGAACTGGTCCGCTTCGTCGCCCGGATGCGAGAGCTGTCCGGGGGCAAGCCGACCGGATTCAAACTGTGCGTGGGCTCGCGCCAACAGTTCCTCGCCGTGTGCAAGGCCATGCTGGCGGAGGGCACGGCCCCCGACTTCATCATCGTGGACGGAGGTGAGGGCGGCACCGGAGCCGCGCCCCTGGAGTTCGCCGACCACGTGGGAACCCCGCTCACCGAAGGTCTGCTCACCGTGCACAACGCCCTCGTCGGCGCAGGCCTGCGCGACCGCATCAGGATCGGAGCGAGCGGCAAGATCGCCACGGGTACCGATCTGGTGAAACGCCTGGTGCAGGGCGCCGACTACGGCAACGCGGCACGGGCGATGATGTTCGCCGTCGGCTGCATCCAGGCCCAGCGCTGCCACACCAACACCTGCCCCACCGGCGTGACGACCCAGGACCCCCGACGCGCCCGCGCCCTCGACGTCCGTGACAAGACGCCGCGCGTCCAGCGCTTCCAGGAAGCGACCGTGGCCAGTGCCCTGCAGCTCATGGCGTCCATGGGCGTCACCGATCCCGCCGACCTGCGCCCGCACATGCTGCGCCGACGCATCGACCCCTACACCGAGCGCTCGTACGCGGAGTTGTACGAGTGGCTCGGACCGGGGCAGTTGCTCGCTGACCCGCCTGCCGCCTGGGCGGCCGACTGGACGGCCGCCGATCCCGACCGATTCACCGTCTGACTGGAGGACTCACGTGGCCCGTACCGTCGCCCGCGTCATCGTGGACGCATTGAGCGAACTCGGCGTGCACCAAGTGTTCGGCGTGGTGGGAGACGCGCTCAATCCCCTCACGGACGCCATTCGCACCACCGAGAACCTGGAGTGGGTGGGTTGCCGGCACGAGGAGGCGGCGGCGTTCGCCGCGAGCGCCCAGTCGCAGCTCTCGGGCACCCTGGGAGTCTGCATGGGCACGGTCGGACCCGGTTCCGTGCACCTGCTCAACGGGCTGTACGACGCGGCCAAGAGCCACACCCCCGTCCTGGCGATCGCCGGGCAGGTACCGCTCGCCGAACTCGGAACCGACTACTTCCAGGAAGTCGACAACGACGCCCTCTTCAGCGATGTCGCCGTGTTCCGCGCGACCATCACCTCTCCCGACCAACTGCCGCAGATGCTCGAGACGGCGGTGCGCCACGCCCTGGGCCGCAAGGGCGTTGCTGTCCTGACCGTGCCCGGCGACCTGGGCGAGCGCGAACTGACGTCGGACCGACCGGCCCGGTTCTCCCTGAACGCCCCGCTCAGCCGGCCCGAGGAATCCGCCGTACGGCGGGCCGCCGAACTCCTGGACCGCTCCGAGCGGGTCACGCTGCTCGTCGGACGGGGCGCACGCGCCGCACGCGAGGACGTCCTGGCCCTCGCCGACCGGCTGGCCGCACCCATGGTGCTCACGCTCAAGGCCAAGGAGGGCTTCGAGGGCGACACCAACCCCTTCCAGGTCGGCCAGACCGGGCTGATCGGCAACCCGGCCGCCGCGTCGGCCCTGCAGGACGCGGACACCCTGCTGCTCCTGGGAACCGACTTCCCCTACCGGGACTGGTATCCGGAGGGGAAGACCGTCATCCAGGTGGACACCGAGGCCGCCCACATCGGGCGCCGCGTGCCGGTCGACGTCGGTCTCGTCGGCGACACCGGTGCCACCGTCCGTGACCTCCTCGCCCACCTCGCCGCCGAACCCCCCGGGACGGACGGTGCGCGTGACCGCTCGCACCTGGAGAAGGCACGCGAGCGTTTCGAGCACTGGCGCGAGGGCCAGGCACGGCTGGCCGACCCGGCACACGACAAGGGCCTGCTCGGCCGAATGCGTTCCTCGCTAGACAACCGAACCCACGACATCCGGCCAGAGGCGCTGGCAGCCGTGGTGGACCGGCTGGCCGACGACGACGCCGTCTTCACCTCCGACACGGGCATGGCGACGGTATGGCTCTCGCGGTTCGTCGAAATGCGGGGCGAGCGGCAACTCATCGGCTCCTACAACCTCGGCTCCATGGCCAACGCGATGCCGCAGGCGCTGGGCGCCCAGTGCCTGGACCGCGAGCGGCAGGTCGTGGCCTTCTGCGGAGACGGCGGGCTGAGCATGCTCCTCGGTGACCTCATGACACTGAAGACGCACCAGCTCCCCGTGAAGCTCGTCGTCTTCGACAACCGCCGCCTGGGCATGGTCAAACTCGAACAGGAACAGGTCGGGCTGCCGGAGTTCGGCACCGTCCTGGACAACCCCGACTTCGCCGCCGTAGCCACCGCCATGGGCATCGCCGGAATCCGGGTGACCGACCCCGCCGACCTGGAGAAGGCCGTCCGCCGCGCCTTCGACACCCCCGGTCCTGTGCTGCTCGACGTGCTCACCAACCCGGACGAGATCGCGGTGCCGGCCAAGCCGACCGTCGAGCAGGGCTGGGGGTTCGCGGTGGCCAAAGTCAAGGAGATCGTGCGCAGCCACGGAGACGACAGCACGCTTTGAGGCGACCGTGAAGGCCCCGCACGCCTAGGCCATGCGTGCCGGGGCCTTCACGGGCGGGCGGACGTCGGTGAGTGAACCGACCGGTGGCGGCGCGGTGCGGCCGAGAAGCTCCGCGCCGAGCGGCGTGAGGGTATGGCGCATGGTGTTGCGCACGCGCAGGCTCTGGATCAGGCCCGCGTCACGCAGCACCGTCGTGTGCTCGCTCACGGACGCGGGCGAGATGCCCAGACGCCGGGCCGTCTCGCCGCCGGTGGCGTTCTCCCCCTCCGCGATCGCCAGGAGGGTCGCCGCCCGGGTGCGGCCGAGAAGCCGGTCGAGCGCACCGGCCCTCTCCGCGACATTGTGGGGCCGCAGGACGCCGACGCCCTGGCTCACCGGATACACCAGCACCGGTGCGAGGGAGCCGTCCCGCAGGGTGATGGGCTGTTCCCGGCAGAAATACGAGGGCACGAGCCGCAGCCCCCGCCCTTGGAGGTACAGGTCCCCGTCCCGGGGATAGGCGATCTCGAGAACCGGTGCCCGCCAGCGCACGGCGGGGTGCAGACCGCTCAGCAGCCGGTCCGTCCCGCCGGCCAGGAACGCCTTGGCGCGCAGGGCCCGTTCGGCGTTCACCGAGGCGCTGATCTGCGTCCAGTACGGGTGCAGCGCCTGCCGGTGGTAGTGGCGCAGGGCCCTGCCCAGACCCCGTCTGGCCGCGGGCACGCCCGAGGCGAGCGCGGTCGCCCACGACGGCAGTTTCCGCTCCGCGCCGAGCAGCGCCATGTCCGACCGCAGGCGGGCCGGGGAGGTGGACAGAATCATGTCGACGGCGGCGTCCGGGTCGGTCGTGCCTTCGGCGGGTGTCAGGAAGTCGGGCGAATACCCACGGGACGGAACGAGATGAAGCAGCGGCCGAGAAGTCACGTTCAACGTCGTCCGGACTCGGGTGGCCCAGCGCTGCAGTTCGGCATCGGTGCCAGAGGCGCCGAGGACATGAAGGCTGAGCAGAGCCTCCCATGCGGGATCTGGTCCTGTGGCCAGCCGAATCCGGCCGAGGTCTTCCGCACTGAAATGGATACGCAGCATCAGCTTCCCCCCGAAAGGCTGCTACCCCAGGTGTCTCACTCTCCCCTATGAACGCAGGGCGCGATAGCTGCGATTTCGCCAGCCCCGGTGTTTCGGCGAGGACCGAAAGTGCTCCCTCGCCCTGCCGGCCCATGCGTACTTTCAGAGCCAGTCACCACGGGGGTACGGCGACAGAGGCTGCCGACGGCTTACGCCGCCGCCCGTAGGCAAACGGAGGACACACGTGACATCTGCACGTCGAATGGGCGGTTCTTTGGCGGTCGCGGCAGCTCTCGTCGCCGGGACCACCGCCCTGGCCACCGCCCCGGCGTCCGCCCAGGCCGCGTCGTCAGCGCCCGCCCAGGCCAAGCGCGCCGCCTGGGACGGGAACATCTACCTCTACTACAGCGCGTCCGCCAACAGCTCATGGAGCAAGTACTACGGCTGGGTGGACGACTTCGCCGGCCATACCTTCGCGGCCGGCGGCGAAGGCCACGGCCTGCGGGTCAAGAACAACGTCAACCGCGCCTGGAACAACGACGCGACCCACGCCGCGCGGATCTACTACAACGAGAACCAGAACGCGAGCGGCAGCGCCCCGTACGACGACTTCTACCCCGGCAACGCCCGGCAGCTCAACGACGGTGTGCGCAACAACAACGCCTCGTTGAGCTGGTGGTACGTCGGCTGACACCGGCTCGGGCCCGTTCGCGACGAACGCGGACGGGCCCTTCGTACGGCCGCACACACAAGGGGGACAGGACATGCGGGCGCTCACCACACAGCTGGCAGGGCGGATCGGGGCCTTGGTCGTCCTGTCCGCCGTCGTCGCGGGCTGCGCGGAAGGTCAGGCCGTCGAGCCGCGGCCGAAGGCGTCGGGGCTGCCCCCGTTGGCCGGCGTGCCGACGCGGCTCGACGTCGGGTCGCTGGTCCTGCCCATCGAGCCCTATCTGTTCACCGACCGTCAGGTGGGGCGCCTGTTCCGGGCGCGGGCCGTGCTCACCGCGTCCTGCATGGAGCGTTTCGGCCACCGCTGGCCCGTCCCCGCGGAAGCCGCACCAGAGACCGGCACACTGAATCCGGCCAACACGGCACACCGGTACGGGATTACGGACGTCCGGCTCGCCGCCCGTTACGGCTACCACCCCGCTCCCGGCACGGTGCCGAGCAGGACCAAGCAGAAGAGTCCGGGGCCGAACCCAGGGCCGGAGGAGTTGCTGGTCCTGACGGGCCTCCATGAGGACGGCACACGGGCTGCGAAGGACGAGCGCGGACGCCCGGTCCCGGCGGGTGGATGCCAGGGGGAGGCCACGACGGCCCTGTCGGGCGACCCACAGAAGATCGGCAACCGGGAACTCGTCGGCACGATCAACATCGGCAGTTACCGCGACTCGCAGAAGGATCCGCGGGTGGTGAGGGTCTTTCGCGCCTGGTCACGCTGTATGCGGCAGTACGGCTACGTGTACGCGGATCCGACCCGGGCCCCCGGCAAGGGCGCCGAGTTCACGGGCCCGACGGCCACCAAGACCGAGATCGCCGTGGCCGGCAAGGACGTGGAATGCAAGCGCAGGACGAACGTGATCGGGATCTGGTCCTCCGTCGACGCCGCCTACCAGCGGCGGGCGATGAGCGAGAAGACACGGGAACTCGCCGCGATCAAACGGGACATCCGCACCCAGGTGGCCAACGCGGACAGAGTGCTGGGCAAGTAGCACGCGGCCGCCCCCCGCGCGGCTCTCCGACCAGCGCCGCACCCCAGAGGATCGGCCCGGGCCTCAACGCCGTACCGCACCGAGCGGGCTGGTCAAGGCCGGAAAACCAGTGAGGAGCGCAGTGGCCATGACCCCGTTATGCGGTGGGGGCTGCAGCGGGCTCTGCGAACTTCAGTCCCGCGACGCTTCGTTCGACCGGTGCTCGTGCCGCTGACAGGGCACGGTTGATCGTCCGCTGGGGGGCGCGGTGAGGTCCGGGCGCGGAAGGCATCTGATCGGCGTGGTCATCCATGAGCCGGCCCCCGTGTAGGCGCGTTCGGCGAGGAAGGTGCAGGCCGCGGTCAGGTCGTGGGCGGCCGGGCAGTGCGGGTGAGATCCACACCAACTTGCCCGCAGGGTCGGCAACGACCCGCACGTTCAGGCCTTGGCGGCACTGCTGCAGCATGGGCGCCCTGCGGGACAGATGGCTGACGACGGCGGTGACGTAGGCGTGGGCAGTGCCGACGCATAGTCCGAAACCGGCGGCGCTCTGCGCGAGTGTGTCGCTCCGGCGAAGGAAGACCAAGCCAACGATGATCATGGTTACCCACAAGACCAGGGCGTGTGGGAGGTAAAGTGCGGCAGCATCGGGAGCCAACGAGGCTCTTGCGTTGATGAGTTGAGACGTCGAACCCCTCTCTCAACGGCACAGGAGCCTCCCGCGGTGCGGGAGGGCCGCCCCGTCACCCGACGAGTGGCCACTTGGAAAAATGCTCAGTCGGCAAGGCTTGAGCTATTGCGCTTGTTGGCGAGGAAGCGTGCCTTCTTCTCGCGATTTCCACACGTGTTCATGTCGCACCATTTCCGTGTGCCGCCTCGGCTGGTGTCCAAGAAAGCGGCTCGGCACGTGGGCGACGCACACAGGGAGAGCTTTCCCTCTCGCTCTCGTGCAAGGAGAGTGATCGCATCGGCGGCGATCACGCTGAGCGCATCTTCTACGGAAGATGAGCTCAGCCGCCATTTCCGGCCGCCCTCTGCCGTCAAGATCGGCGTGGCTGAACCCTGAGTACTGCAGGAGTTGATGACTTGGACGGCTGAAGAGGGAAGCGGGTTGTGATTTGCAACGGCGGTGGCAACTGCGTGAATTGATTCCCTGAGCTCTCGAGCCCGGTCAAGTTGGAGCTGAGTGCAGGAGTCCACCTCGAGTCCATGGACTGCCAACCAGTCTGCGAGGCGAGAGGGTACAGGAATTCGCTCCAGTGTTTCACCGTAACGCTCTGACAGGGTCCCCGTGAAGCTGGTCGCCAGCACTTTACCCAGGCGGAAATCAGGGAAATAGACAGTAGCCACAGAACCACCTTAGCCAGTTGCCGCCCGAAGTGCAACCATGTTAGAACCGTCATGGGTGGTTCTGCGTCGACTCGGCGCTCTCGTAGGATTCGCCGAGGTCAGAAGCAGGTTTCCGGCCACCGACTGGGGCGACTCGGCGCCGATCGAGCACTGCTCGCGTCGAGGGGCTCCTGGCATGCCACGCCAGAGCCGGAGGTAGTTGACGATGGTGGATTTAACAGTACTGCCGAGCTATATTGCGGTGATCCTGCTCTTTCTCGCTCCGCCCGGGCCTGATATGGCCTATATGCTCGCAGTGGGTCTTGAAGGTGGTCGCCTGTCCGCGGTGAGAGCCATCCTCGGTATAGGAACAGGCATGAGTGTCTATGCCGCCGCCGTTGTTGCCGGGATGGGGGAGATCGCCCGATCGCACCCATCGGTGCTTGATGCCGTGAGAATACTGGGTGCAGGTTATCTGCTGTGGTTGGCGTACGTGACAATGCGAAGTGCGCGTCGCGCGGTCAGCGGACACGGAGACATCGCGACAGGGAGGTGGTATTTGCGAGGAGTGTTAGTCAGCCTGACGAATCCGAAAATTATTCTCTTCTACCTCGCAGTGCTCCCGCAGTTCATAGGAGGTGCAGAGAACCCCGAATTGCAGATGACTCTTCTTGGTGCAATCAACGTCCTGATGGAGATAATTCTCTACGGGTCCATTGGCGTGTTGTCGGGATTTTTTCAGGCACGACTCACCGGCTCAACAAGAGCGACGGCTGTGCTGAATTATGCTGCGTGTTCCGTTTATGTTGTGCTGGCAGCGGCGATCTCTGTCGAGGTTCTCCTGCCCTGATACTCCAGCCGGACGTCTGTATTTCTCCGGGGGGGCGTGGACGGGGCGGTCTCAGGGCGTACGCATCCGCGGCGACGGATCATGGACGCGATCTTCTACGTGGTGCACCTGGTGGCACCATGACGGCACTGTCGAGCGAATCCATGGAGCTCTACGCAGGAGGGTCCGTTCAGTCGAGCGGCGCAGTGCCGAGTCGTCCGTCGGGTTCGACTCACAGTCCGTCCGCACCGCCGACACACTCCGGGGTTCCGGCGGTCACACGGGGGCTTCGATGCAGGCAGAAGGCCAAAGCTGGCAAACGGTTCCTCGTCACCGACACACTCGGCTTGCTCCTGGCGGTCCACGTCGTAGCGGCCGGAGTCCAAGAACGATCACTGCCCACCGGCACCTGGCTCGCGACTATGAGAGCATCTCGGCCTACTCGGAGACCGTGATCCGTGGGGCCATGATTGGGGGTCATGGGTCGCCGCCTGGCGCGGGGTGGACCTGCCAATCGTCCTGGCCCCAAACCCCTTCCCCAGCTGCGGTGACGCGCCAGAACGCCAGTACCGTGTCGCTGTGACCAGTGACAAGGCCGACCGTCGCGGGCTCTGGGACGGCGCGGCGGTCCGTGCCCGTACCGCCGCCATGTCCCGGCGAGACCCTGGGCATCAGCGGTTCGGGTCCTCACACCATGGATATCGGCTTCGGCCTCCTCTGGCAGAGGACACGGTCCGGCTGTTCGAGCAGCAGCACGATGTCCGGCTCCCCGCTTCCTACCGCAGCTTCCTCAAGGATGTCGCCGACGGAGGAGCGGGACCGGACTACGGGCTCCTGGGCCTTACCGAGGAAGTGGACGACGACGAGGCCCTGCACGACCTTCGAGAAGAGGGCCGACGCGTGGGCTTCCTGGCCACGCCTTTTCCGCACACCACCGAGTGGCCGGGGCCGGGCAAGAACGGTGATGCCAACTACTCGGTCGGAGGGAGTCTCGTCATCGGGGAGCGCGGTTGCGGCATGTTCCACCGGCTGGTCGTCACGGGGAGGAACGCTGGCCAGGTCTGGCTCGACGATCCCGACTGGGGCGGCCTGACACCCGGGCCGGACTTCCGAGACTGGTACCTGGCATGGCTGGCTACGACCTGACTGCTGGGGTCTGAGGCCCGTCGGGGCAAGCTGGTCGGCAGATCCGGAACGCGGTCTCAGCATGGAACTGTCAACTGTTGCGGCGTGTCCACTGCGCGGCCCGGACCGTTCCCTCCTGAATGTCCTGCCGGGGCAGTTGGAGGTCGAAAGCGTCCTCCAGGGCGTGGAAGTACAGCTCGAACTCGCTGGTGAGTTCGGGGTGGTCCAATTCGGCACGGCGTATGGCCTGGTTGAGGAAGTCAAGCTGACCCCCTCGGAAGTAGGGGGCGCGGCCTCGGTCGTACCAGATCAGCTCCAGGACGCCCCAGTCGTCATCGACACGGCGGCCGTCGCGCATGTAGTCGAAGGTGTAGATGGCCTTCGCTGAGGTGGCGTTCAGGTGCACCGCCTCGGTGACACCGAGCCGGGCGAGAGCCTCAAGATCGGGCCCGGAGCCGGGGGTCTCGTGGTACATCAGGAACGCCCAGTCGCCGGCCTTCCCGTAGCAGCAGGTTTCCCAGACGATGTCCCAGTGGTCGAACGTCCCGCCGTCCATGCTGCGCAGATCCGCAAGACGGGTCCCGGCGGCGATCTGTGCGGGGTCGGCGCCGTGAAGCAGGGCGATCTGTTCGGCGCTGATGCTCTCGCCACGGAAGAAGGCGAGGTGGGTGTAGGGGTCCTGCTCGCGCCAACTGCCGGCGATCCAGGCAAGGCGCTCCAGCGGGTCGCGCCCGCACGCAGCGGAGGGCCGCGTACCGTCCATGCCGCCGTTGCGGAATCGGCTGCCCCAGGCGGGGTTGATCCGGTCCAGCAGCTCGGCCTGCCCGGAGACGAGATTGGCCACCGGACCGTGACCCGGGGACCGGGCCGCGATGTGCTCGGCAAGCTCGCGGACCGCGTCCTCGGCGGCGAAGTACAGCACCTGATCCAGGTCCTGCGTGACGAAGACTTCCCGATAGGGACCGATGTGGCCGTGCACCGTGCCGCCGTCGTCCAGGACCAGGAAGAGACGACCGTGCGACTCGCCCACGTGCCGCTCGTACTGGTCGGGTGAGGTGCCGATGGGCGGGAGCATCGCGTCGTCGAGCACGTCAGAGCCCGCGGACACCTGGTGCCAGGCCCGCTTGAGTGTGTACGCCGAAATCTGCATGGGCGTCAGTATGCGACCGGCCACTGACACGGTTGTCTCCAGAAGGTGTCTTCGGTGGCGAGGTGGCCGGTGGGTGGGGCCCTGCAAGGTGCTGCGCCGTCAGGAGGATCGTGCTGAGAGGAATGATCTTCGATCATTCCTCGGCGTTCGGTTCCGGCACCGGGCCCGGGCCCAGGACCCTGGTGGCGAAGTCCGCCAACTGAGCCCGCATTGTCTCCCGCGGGACGCCCTCCTCGCCGGCCAGGTGCTCGACCAGGTCGGCTCGCGTGGCGGCGAGCAGGGCGTGGGCGATGAAGTCGGCGTCGGGCAGGCCGGGAATCTGCTCCAGCACGGATTGGAGCAAGCCGTGCCACCCCTTGTAGTGGTCCGGCTGATACGGGCTGGTGCTTGCTCCGCCCGCCTCCAGCGCGAGCGTGAGGCGTCGGTTGTCGAGTTTGAAACACAGGAGGGCGTCGAGCAGGGCGATAGCGCGGGTCCCCGGAGGGGTCGCGGGTCCCAGCGGCGGCGGGCCTGACTCGACGGCCTCCCTGATCGGGTCGAGCCGTGCCTCGTACAGCGCACGCAGCAGGCCGGCGCGGTCACCGAAGGCGCGGAAGAGAGTCCCTTTGCCGACGCCGGCGGCCTCGGCGATGTCGGCCATGGTGACGTCGCCGGGGCTCTCGCGGCCGGCGAAGAGGGTGTCGGCGGCTGTGAGCACGGCTTCCCGGTTGCGGACGGCGTCCTTGCGGGACTTGCGTTCGGGCATGGTGCTCCCTCGTTTGCAAAGCGGACCGGAGGTCCGTATCGTCGAAGCGGACCCAAGGTCCGGATTCCGTGAACTGGAGGATACCCATGTCCGCACCGACTTCGCCGGTGGACCTGTACCGCCACAGCCTGCGACTGCTGCTCGACAAGAACATTCCCGCATGGGTCGACCTGTGGGCCGAGGACGGCCTCATGGAGTTCCCCTTCGCGCCCGCAGGCCGGCCCCAGCGCCTGGTGGGCAAGGAGGCCGTCGCCGCCTACATGCGGCACTATCCCGACCACATAGATCTGCACGGCTTCCCCGACCTGCGGATCCATCAGACCACCGACCCGCAGACCATCGTGGTCGAGATGCGGGGCGTCGGTCGCCTGGTGCAGACCGGCGCCCCCTTCGACATGACCTACATCGCCGTCGTGACCGTCCGAGACGGGCGTATCACCTCCTACCGCGACTACTGGAACCCCCTCGCCCTCCAGGAACCCGGCACCGACTTCGCGGGGAGCGGCCGATGACGACCGCAGGCACCACTTTGGTCATCGGCGCCACCGGAACCACCGGCAGCCGCACTGCCGCACAGCTGGCAGCCGGCGGCCACCGCGTCAAAGCCGCCAGCCGGCGGGGCACCCCGGTCGCCGACGCCGAGCCCGTCCCCTTCGACTGGCACGCCCCCGACACCCACGCCTCCGCGCTCGACGGGGTCGACCGTGTCTACCTCATACCGCCGGTAGGTGACTCCGAGGCCGCAGCGGTCATGCTGCCGTTCCTTCGGCAGGCCCGCAGCCTCGGCGTTCGACGCGCGGTGCTCCTGAGCTCCTCGGCCATTCCCGCAGGCGGCCCGGCGGTGGGAACGGTGCACCAGGCCCTGCCCGGTCTGTTCCAGGAGTGGGCCGTACTGCGACCCTCGTGGTTCATGCAGAACTTCACCGGCGCGCACGCGCACGGCCGCAGCATCCGTGACGAAGGCACCATCTGCACCGCGACCGGACGTGGTCGCGTCGCCTTCGTGGACGCCGAGGACATCGCAGCCGTCGCGGTCCGCGCTCTGACCGACGAACGGGCCCCCGACACCGACCTCGTCCTCACCGGCCCCGAGGCGCTCAGCCACGACGACATCGCCAGGATCATGACTGAGGTCACCGGCCGGTCCGTGGTCCATCGCCGTCTGACGTACGAGCAGATGCGCGATCGCCTCACGGCGGAAATCCCGGTGGAGTTCGCCGCATTGCTGGCCGACATGGATCGTGCGATCGCCGCGGGGGCGGAGGACCGCGTCACGGACGCGGTCCAGCGGCTCACCGGCCGGGCCCCGCGCAGCTTCCGGGCCCTGCTTGAGGCGGAGACGCGCTGCGGTGGCTGATGTTCGGGGCCGATCGGGTGTGAGTGTGTCGGCACGCGGCGACTCCTCGCAATTCCAGGTCGTCCTGGGTTGCATCCGGGTCCCGCGGCTGGGGCCGGGCGGGCCGCGTGTTCGTCCTGCTGGGGTCCGCGCCGACAACGCGTACGCCTTCCGCAAGAACCGCGCCTACCTGCGCCGATGTGGTATCCGCTGCACCATCCCGGACGAGGCCGACCACCCGCAACCGCATGAAACGCGGCTCCCATGGCGGCCGCCGCCGAAGTCCGACCCGGCGGACTACAAGGCCCGGCATGCAGGGGAGTGCGGCATGAATCGCTCAATAGACGCCGTGCCGTGGCGACGCGCTGTGACGAGCTCGCGTCCGCTACGAGGCGACCGTCCTCGTAGCGGACAACAACGCATGGCTGTGACCTCTCACGCCGCTCGTTCCATGCAGACCAACTGGTCCCGCTCGTCCCACGACTCGGTGACGGTGAATCCGAGCCGCTCGTACAAAGCGATCGCGCCCGCCCGCCATTTCCACACCGACAGCCGTACCGTGCGGACGCCGCTCTCCGCAGCATGCACGAGCGCGGCGCTGACCAGGCTGGACGCGATGCCCCGCCCTCGGAACGCCGGGTCCGTCCAGAGTCTTTTGACCTCGGACCGTCCGTCGACAGAGGCGGTCACCACCAGGCAGCCCACCGCGGTGTCTCCGCTCAACGCCAGCAGCACGACGTCGTCAACGAACACGGCCTGCGGGTCCGCGATCTCCACCCGGTAGCGGTCCGGCAACCCCTCCACACCGGCGACGGCCTCACCCTTCTCGGCCTGCGTCTGCAGATGGTAGGCCGCCAGCAGATCTGCCAGCCCATCCTGGGCGGAAGGGGCCTGGCCTGGCCAGCGGACGATGAGAACCTCGCGTTGATCAGTCACGACGTGAGCATCGCATGACACATGCCAGGGCCAGAACAAGTATCTTGATCCACTTTCGGCACGCGCCCCAAGAGCGCCACCTGGGGCCGGCGCGGACGCACGACGGTGGTGGCGGTGACCGCCGCCGACACCAAGCGGGTCTGGACGGCCACGCTGATCTGCACCAGCGCATGCGGTACGACACCGGGCTCATCGAGGGCTTCGTCGCCGGGACCGGGCTCGACCTGACACCGCCGGAAGCCATCGAGGATCCTGGTGCCGGAAGGCACCGCCGACCGGATTCACGACGGGCTCGGCGTCGCCGGGCGAAGTCGATTCGTCCCTGGTCGAGGCCACCGTAGTGAGCGCCGTGGCCTCGGTGGTGTTCCGGCGCGAGCGCCAGGTCCGCCAGCGTCCGCACCGGCCCGTCCGAGTACAACTCCGTCCGGAAGCATGACACTTCCGCGAACGGCTCCGGCAGGACTGGCTTCAGCAGTCGAAAGCCCGGAAGCGGTCCGCGCTGCCTGCCACACGCCCAGCGCTGATACGAGGCGATGCGGCTGCCGTGAACCAGCGGCGCACCCGGAAGATCGGGACTGGATATCACGGCTGCCGAGAACGTGAAGACTGGGCAGGGCTTCCCACGCGGGATCCGGTCCCGGCGCCAGCCGGATCCTGCCAAGGTCCTCCTCTTTCGGCGAGGACCGAAACAGTTCCCCTGTGCCACCAGACGTGTTCTATTCTCAGGAACGGGTGGCACGAGAAGCCCGGGGTGTGCGTCGTCATGTGTCTTTTCCGGGATGCCGGAGGGAAGGACGCCGTCGGAAAGGACCGCAGGAGGGGTCGCATTGCGATCGGGGCGGAATCTGCCGCACGAGGCAAACAGTCATGTATGCCGACGGTTTGACAGCTCCCCGGTATTTTCTTCCCTCCCGTACTAACACCCTTGCCTATGCGGAAACGTCGCCACCGACATGAGTCTGCCCCGACCCCGGTGAGTCCGACGCTTCATTCCCCGGCTTCCAGGGTGAAAGCGCGTCGGATCACCGGAGAGTGCACGGAATCACCTCAGCATTCGCCGCGCCAGACCGCCTTGGTGAACACCACGCCACTGGTGAAGTTCCACTTGTAGTCGCCGGGTCCGGGGTTGTAGTGCAGGCAGTCCTCATAGGTACCGCCGTTGTACGTCCAGGTCAGTTCGATGTGGTCCTCACCTGGGAACTCTACGCCGTTGTTGAAGACGGATCTGCCGCTGACGCTGCCCGTCCAGTTGCCCGCGGACTTCACCAGCAACTGGCCGGTCTGACCCTCGCCCGCGTATATGCAGAAGTAACTCTTCTCGCATCCCGGAGGGTTCGGTTCCGCTGACGCGGCGGGCGAGAGGGCGAGCACACCGGAGAACGCGGCGGAAACAGCCAGTGTCACGAATAAGCGCTTACGCACGAATCTTCCTCCTCTTTCGACGTCGGTCCATGCCCACCGTAGCAACGGCCAGGCGAGGACGGAAGCATTCCCCTGATCACGACCCCTTGGTGGTGCAGCAAGAGAAACTTGATATCAACGCCACCCGTCATGGAACCGAGAATTCCGGGGACCGTTTTTCGCCGTCCTGAACAGGGAGGTCCGAGCGATTCTCGAACGGCGTTTCCGCCGTCACCTGCACCGCGCCATGAAAAGCGCCCCGAACAATGACCTGTTCACGACCCAACCGTCCGTGCCGCATATTGCCTCTGGCCGATGTTCGGTCAGGGTGTGACCTCTTGGCCTCCTCGGCGTGACTGCCGAACTCGTCTCCGCAAGGGGGAAAAAATGCACCATCCGTCATTCCCGGCGTCACCGGACGCCCCTCGTCGACGGCGGAGAAGTCTCCGTGCCCACTGCGCACTGCCACTGACCTCGGTGTTGGTCACTCTGGCTCTGACGGCAACCGTCGCACCGGCCGCAGCGGCACCGCACACGAGCCCCACGGACACCCCGGGTTCGCACTGGGGCAGATCCACGCCCGCGAAGATGCCCGCCGTGCGCGCCGGCGTCACCAGACCTCCGCACTCCGTCCCCTCCGCTGCTCCCGACTCCGGCGAACGCGCCTGGCAGCAGCGCGAGGAGAGACGCTTACGCGGGCAGGAGCCGGCGCCCGAGCGCTCCGACGCTCTGCAGCCACAGCGCTATGTGCCCGAGGGACAGGGCGCCGTGCCCTGGCACCAGATCAGCGACTTCCGCATCACCGACGCCCTCGTCGGCCGGATCGACCACTCGACCGGCAACTTCATGCTGGCCGCCACCGACTTCGACATCGCCGGCGTAGGTCAGAGCCTCCAGCTCACCCGCACGTACAACTCCCTGGACGCCCCGTACGGTGAGGTCGACGCGCAGTGGTGGCTGGGGTACGAGCGCAGACTCGACCTGTCCTTCACCGACCAGGTCGTCCACTACGACAACACCGGCGCGACCGTCGAGTACGGCAGGAACGCCGACGGCACCTTCGCCACTCCTGGCGGCTACTCGAAGGACCTGCGCAAGAACGCGGACGGCACCTACACCCTCACCGACCGCTCCTCCGGCCTGGCCGACACTTACGCCGCTGACGGCAGCCTCACCAAGGTCAGCGACCGCAACAACGGCGCGGTCACCGTCGCCGCCCACCAGGACTCCTCCGGTGCGCCTGCCGGGTTCAGGCTGACCGAGACGCGCTCCGGCCGGTGGATCGACCTGACCCGCTCCACCAGCACCACTTGGCAGGCCAAGGACAACAGCGGACGCACCGCCCGGTACGAGGTGGACGCCGCCTCGGGCCGGCTGGTCCGCACCGTCGACACGGCGGGCAAGGCGACGGCCTTCTCCTACGACACCGACGGCCGACTGGTGAAGCTGACCACGTCGGAGTCCAGGTCCGCGGTACTCACCTACGACGCCCAGGACCGGGTTACCTCGCTGCGCCGTTACTCCGAGACCGGCGGCGGCCCCGGCCCGACGTACAAGTACTCCTACACGGGGGCCACCCACCACGACGCGGGCGTCACGACCGTCACCGATCCGCTGGGGGACACCAGCGAGTACCACCACACCGCGGACGGTGAGGTCACCAAGACCGTCGACGGACTGAAGCACGAGCGGTCCAAGACCTACAAGGACCACCTGGTGCAGACGGCCACCGACGCGATGGGCACCGGCAACGGCGGCCCCGGTGGCAACATCACCACGTACGGGTGGGACACCCGCAACAATCCCACCTCCGCCAAACTACCGACCGGTGCCACCGCCACCGGTAGCTGGCAGACCATCGCCGGCGCCGACGTGCCTTCCTCCGCCAACGGCCCGGACGGCGAGAAGACCGAGTTCAGCTACGACACGGCCGGCAACACCAAGACCGTCACCACCACGGGCACCGGGGGTGGCACCCGCAGTTTCACCCACAACGAGGCCACCCCCACCTGCGGCGGCTTCCAGGGCCAGACCTGCTCGGCCACCGACGCCAACGGCAAGAAGACGTCCTTCCGTTACGACGGACAGGGCAACCTCATCACGGCCACACCACCCGCCCCGCAGAGCCCGGCCGGGTACACGTACGACGCGCTCGGACGCACCCGGACCGCCACGGACGGGCGGGGTGTGAAGACCGTCTACACCTACGACGACCGTGACCGGGTCACCAAGGTCACGAGCCCGCAGTCCACGGTGACCTACGTCTACGACGACGACGGCAACCTCACCACGCGCACCGACCCCACAGGCATCCAGACCTACCGGTTCGACGCGCTCAGCCGGGAGACGATCCGCACGCTCCAGGACGGCTCGCAGACCGTGCTGGCGTACACGGCCGACGGCAACGTCGACACGTACACCGACCCCGGCGGCGTCACCGACTACGAGTGGGACGCCGCCAACCGGCTCACCTCGCTGACCGGGCCCACCGGCAAGAAGACCACGTACGAGTACGACAACAATGACGCACGCACCAAGACCACCTATCCGGGCAACACGGTGCAGTCGGTGACCCTCGACGGATCCGGCCGCCCGAACAACATCAAGAACATCGCGCCGTCCGGTCGTATCACCAGTGACCTGTCGTACACCTACGCCTACACGGCCGGCACCGAAACCCTTGACGGGATCAAGATCCGCTCGCTCACGGACAACTTGTCCCGCACCAGGACGACCTACCAGTACGACTCCGCCGGCCGGGCCTCCCTGGCCGAGGAGATCGAGCCGTCGGGCCGCAAGACCTCGTGGCAGTACTGCCACGACCCGGCCGGAAACCTGCTCTCGCAGGGCTCCGTCCCCGGCTGCCCCGGCTCCACGGTCTACACCTACAACGACGCCTCCCAGCTGGTCGCCCGCAACGGCATCACCACCAACTGGTCCTACGACAGTGCGGGCAACGAGACCGCGGGCGCCCCGACCACCGCAGCGACCCGCACCGCGGAGCAGTACACCGACTTCAGCCAGCTGAAGTCCCTGACCGTCGGCGACACCACGTACAGCGCGCAATACGCCAGCACCGACAGCAGTGAACGCACCCGCATGGGCAGCACCGTCTTCCACAACGGGCCCCTGGGCCTGTCCGGACAGACGACCGCAGGCAAGGACACCGAGTTCATCCGCGAACCCGGCGGCACACTCAACTCCCTGACCACCGGCGGAAAGAACTACTACTACCTCACCGACGCCCTCGGGTCGGTCACCGGTCTGGTGGACGAGAGCGGCAAGCAGGTGAACACCTACCGCTACACGCCCACCGGGATCAGCCGGTCGGGCACCACCGAATCCGTGCCCCAGCCCTACCGGTTCACGGGCGGCTACCAGGACCCCACGGGTCTGTACCACTTCGGCGCCCGGTACTACGACCCACAGATCAGCCGTTTCACCCAACCCGACCCCTCCGGCCAGGAGAAGAACCCCTACCTGTACGCGGAAGGCGATCCCCTCAACCGCATCGACCCCAGCGGCACCTACTGGCTCGTCGAAACGGCCAGCAAGCTCCTCGACCTCAAGACCGTCGCCGAAGGCGGCCTGGCCTTCCAGGAGGGCAACGGCAGGAAGTTGTGGGGCGTCGTGGCGGGAGCGGCGGTCGGTGCGGCGGCTGAAGCATCGTGCACCGCGCTCGCCGGTGCCGCCGGGATAGCGACAGGTGGTGCCGGGTTCTTCGCCGCGGCGGGCTGCCTCGCGCTCGGCGAGGTCCTCGGCAACCATACGGAGGACAGCATCGCAGGCGGCTGACCCAAGTCCCCCGCACAACCCACGAGAAGAGGACTGTCCATGATGACCGCCGAGACTTCAGGACGCTACGACTACCTGCCGGCGACCGGCTGGGTCATCGCCTTCATCGTCGTCTGCTTCGTCATCGCCTTCATTCTGAAGAGGCGAGGACGCAAGTAGGGCAGGAGGACGTTGCGGCGCCCCGACGGATGCCCACACTCGGCAGCCGTCGGGGCGCACGGTCGTGACGAAGAACGTCAAGTTGGGGCGGAAAGCCCCCTTCGCCGTCAGTCCGGTTACAGTCCCCAGCCCCAACGCAGTTGTGCCACGCCCGAGGAGTTGTTCACCGCCAGTCCGCTGCCGCTCTGCCGGGTGATCGAATAGGTGTCACCCGAGCGCAGGCCGGGCCAGTAGACGACGCCCATCTGACGAGACCTCGTCAGATCCGTGGTGGCGGCGAAGTACGCGGTGAAGGTGTTGCCGTCCTGGTTCCCGCCGTAGTAGTTCAGCCCGGTCGTCATCGGGGCACCGGCCTCGTCGATGATGGTGCGGGACGAGTACGAGCCGAGCCGGTTGCTCAGGTTGGTGGTCCACGCGGAGCGGGTCGTGTCCGAGGCCCAGTATCCGTAGAAGTGCAGCGACAGCAGTGTGCCGTTCAGGGCGCTGGCCGCCCCGACGCCCGTGACGTTGTCGTTGTAACCGGTGCCGCTGATGAGGACCCGCCCGCGGGGGGTGCTCGAATGCCGGGACAGCCACGACGAGCAGAGCGACACCCAGTCGTTCAGGCTGTAACCGAACGGCTCGTTCATCGGCTCGAAGTAGACGTTGCCGTTGCTGCCGTAGTCGCTGATGACCTTGTCCCACATGGTGTTCCACGCGTTCATGTCATCGACTTTGCCGTCCTTGTTCGCTTCCCAGTAGCCGAAGATGACCTTCATGCCGTGGGACAGGGCCGAGTCGGCGGCGCCCTTGTACCGTCCCCACCAGTCCGAGTTGACGCTCTGCGGGTTGATCGGCAGCCGCACGGTGTTCGCGCCGAGCTGCTGCTGGAAGCCGCTGATGATGCCGTCGGCCTTGGAGCGGACGCTGTCGTAGCTGTCCCCGGCCGTGAGACCGGTCGGGATCACCCAGCCGTCCACGTAATTGTCGCGGCTGTCCGCCCAGTTGACTCCGCGGAAGTCGTTCGTGGCGGCGGAGGCGCCATGGGAAACGGTCAGCAGTGGCGCGAGGAGTGCTGCGATCAGGAAGGCACGCAGACGGGTGCGAGAGCGGAGGCGATTCACGCGAACTCCATTGTTCGATTGCTGGATGTTTACGTAAACATCCGTCCTGACGTGGGGCTACCGAGTCGAAGACGGGGGAGGTTTCTGAATGCTGATCCCCCATCGATTCAGTGTCAAGAGCCTGTCAGGATCCGAGTCCCGTGTGACAGCGGCGGGTTGGGGTGGGCGACCAACGGGTGCTCACCGGCGTGGACCCCGAACGCCTGGCCTGGGTGCTGCTGTTCGCCCACTCGGTCCCGCCCTCAGAGCAGGTCCAGGGCGTCGAAACCGTAGCTGGGGCTGAGGTAGCCCCCGCCGCCCGCCGAGCCGCTGGCGGCGTCGATGCGCAGTGTGTTGGTGCCGGTCACCAGGTGCGCGGCGGGTATGACGTACTCGTACGTGTGATTGTTGCCGCGGTAGCTGCCCACGGTCAGGGTCCGGGTGGACGGCTCGGTCGCGCCGGCTGGGATGGCGGAGGTCCAGGCGTCGTTGACGGTGATCTGAGGGCGGCCGCCGGCCTTGGCGGTGGTGATGCCGATGCGCAAGGTGCGGTCGGTGGCGGCCTGGGCGGCGGTGAGGGTGAAGGAGACCAGGAGTCCCTGGTTGATCTCCTTGAACTGGTAGGCGGGCCAGGCCGAGGCCGTCGAGGTGCCGATGACATAGGTGCCGGCGGTCCAGGCGGCGGCGCGGGAGTCGGAGGGGTGGGCGTAGGTCACGAGGGAGGCGTTCTTGAAGCCGGCCGGGGTGCCGTTCCAGTCGCCGATGCGCCAGATCGCGGTGTCGGCGGCGGGGTCGCCGGTGATCGTGAGGGTGTGCACCGTGGTGACGGCGCCCGCGGTGACCGTGATGTCCTGGGTGTGGACCGCGAGTTCGCCCTTGTAGACGGTGAGGGTGTACGTACCCGGCAGGATGCCGGTGACCGCGTACTTGCCCGTGCTCGCGTCCACCTTCCCCCAGTACTGAGCCTCGGCGTTGGCCACACGCACGACGTAGGGGTGCGAAGTGTCCCGCCCCGCGAGCCCGTTGCCGACGATACGCCCGCGACCGCTCGCGCCGGTCCAGCCGGTGAGGCCGAGGGCGTCCACCCAGGCGGTGTTGTCGCGCCCGGAAACGGCGGCGGTGGGCGCCGCCCCGTCGGTGAAGGCGAGGACGTACGGGCCGTGCAGGCCGAAGCGCTCGGCCTCCGTCTGGCCTTCGGCGTAATAGAGGTGCTCGTAGAGGCCGGCGCCCGACTCGTTGCCGTGGCGCAGGAGTTGGCGGATGAAGGGGCCGCCGGAGTCCTTCTCCTTGTTGGAGCGGACGACCCACACGGAGGCGGCCGACGTACTGAAGCCGAAGTAGTCGTAGTCGATGGTCCGCAGGTTGGAGAAGTGCTTGGACCGGGTGGTGCCGTCGGACTTGGCGAAGACGTCGGCGGACTCGATGACGGTGTCGGAGTTGGACCAGGTGTCCGGGTAGGTGGTCGGGAAGATGCCGGGCTTCAGGCGTGCGATGTAGCGGCTGGCGGTCACGGAGGTGTCGGGCTTGTAGGTGAAGAGGTAGATGTTGTTCTCGCCGCTGCGCGCCGCGTAGTAGTGGATCAGGGTGCCGTGGACGACCTTGATGAGGACGACTCCCGTGGCGGGCGTGGAGACGGTGACCGTCGAGGTGCCCAGGCCGCTCTCGATGTGGGAGTTCTTGCCGTCGTAGCCCTGGTACTCGATGCCCTTGTAGACGAAGGAGGAGAGGTCGCCGTTGCTGTGGTTGACCTTGAAGACCAGGCCGGCACCGGTGTCGACGACGTAGTTCGTGCCGTCGTCGGTGTGGCCGAAGCCCGCGGCCGAGGCCCTGACCGGGGTGGCGAGAGCCAGGGCGAGTCCCGCCGCCGAGGCGAGGACGGTACGGCGGGACAACGGGCTGTCGTACGACATGCGGGCAACTCCTGTGACACGGGGGGCGGTTGGGCAAAGGTGCTGCCCCGAGCCTGCCTGCCCCGAGGGCTGTGCAGGAAGATCGACGACCGATGGCCACACAGCTGTAATGGGGCGTCACATTCGGTCCCGACATCCGGGATTCGACAGCGAATTCGACTGATCATGAACACTTCTTTTCACTTCTGTGGCTTTTGCTGATCGGAACGGTTGGCTTCCGTACGATCCTGGCCGTCCACAGAAAGGGATCTTCCGATGCGCTACACCTGGGCCACCGTTGCGGTGAGCCTCGCGGTCGCGGTCACCACCGCGCTGTCCACCGGCGCCGCCGCCGCACCGTCCCATGAAGGTCCGCACCACCGCGGGTTGCTGGCGCGCGACGACTTCCGGCACGGCACCCGCCAGTGGCGGGCCGAGCTGGAGCAGGGCGGCAGCGTCACGGCGAAGGACGGTGTGCTGGACGTCGACGTGCCCGCCGGGGCGTCGGTGTGGTTCAAACGGCCGTTCTCGGGCCGGTACGAGATCGATTTCACGGCGACCCCGGTCTCGGCCGGCGGTGCCAACGACCGGGTCAGCGACCTGAACTCGTTCTGGAACGCCAGGGATGCGCGGTCCCCCGAGGACCTGTTCGCCACGGCGCGCAGCGGCGCCCTGGCGGACTACGACCACCTCACCACGTACTACGCGGGCCTCGGCGCCAACTACAACACCACCACCCGTCTGCGCCGCTACGTCGGCGTCGCGGGCTCCCGGCCGCTGATCTACGACTACACCTCGCCGCTGCTCACCGCGAACGAGCCCAACCGCATCCGGCTGGTCTCCGACGGCAGGCACATCCAGTACTGGGACAACGGTGAGCTGGTCTTCGACTACACCGACCAGGATGCCTACACCAGTGGCTGGTTCGCCTTCCGTACGACCTGGAGTCACTTCCACATCACCGACTTCCGCGTCTGGCGGCTCGGGGGTGGTCACGGTGCCTGAGATGTCGCGCAGAGACGCCCTCAAGGCGGCAGCCGCGGCCGTCGTGGCGACCCAGCTCTCCTGGGCACTCGCCGCCGACCCGGCCGCAGCAGTCCCGGCCGAAGCCACCGCGGGCCCGGTGCAGCTCACGTGGCTGGAGGGCGGCACCCCTGCCGAGGCTCCCGGCACCACCTTCGGAGTGGCCTGGCCCCAGGGCGCACTCCCCGCCGACCGTGCCTTCGCCCTCACCGCCGGCGACGGCACCGCCGTCCCCGTCCAGTCCTGGCCCACCGCCTACTGGCCCGACGGCAGCCTGAAGTGGACCGCTCACGCGGTCGGCGCCACCACCAGGACCGCCGAGACCTACACCCTGGCCCCGGGCACGCCCGCGAAAGCGGACACCGCGCTCACCGTGGACACCAAGGGAGGCACGATCGACGTCGACACCGGCGTCATCCAGGTCAGCATCGCCAAGGCCGGCGCACACGACGTCGTACGCACCATCAAGCGCGGCAGCACCGAGATCGCGCGCAAGGCCGAACTGGTCGTCCTGCGCCAACCCGAGATCGACGACGACTACGACGGCAGTGGCTCCAGCACCCGGTGGGAACGCTTCACCGGCCGCGTCAGCTCCGTCACCGTCGAGCAGTCCGGCCCGGTGCGCGCCGTCATCCGCCTGGAGGGCAGACACGAGCGCGGCAGCCGTTCCTGGCTGCCCTTCGTCATCCGGCTCTACCTCTACGCCGGGTCCGAGGCCATCCGTGTCGTCCACACCCTCACCTACGACGGCACACAAGAGCCCGGCAAGGACGACGGCGACTTCATCAAGGGCCTGGGCCTGCGCATCCGCGTCCCCCTCACCGACGAGCTCTACAACCGCCACGTCCGCCTCGCCGGCGCCGACGACGGATTCCTCACCGAAGCCGTCCAGGGCGTCACCGGCCTGCGCCGCGACCCCGGTGCGGCCGTGCGCACCGCGCAGGTCAAGGGCGAAAAGCTGCCGGACATCTCCACCTGGGACACCCGGGTCTCCTCCGCGCTGCAGTACGTCCCGGCCTGGGGCGACCACACCCTCGCCCAGCTCTCGGCCGACGGCTTCACGGTCCGCAAGCGGACCAAGGCCGGTCACGGCTGGGTCCACACCACCGGCGGCACCCGGGCCCCCGGCTTCGGCTACGTCGGCGGGGTCAGCGGAGGACTCTCCTTCGGCCTGCGGGACTTCTGGCAGAAGCACCCCGCCCAGCTCGACATCAGAGACGCCGCCTCCGACGAGGCGACCGTCACCCTCTGGCTGTGGTCGCCCGAAGCCCAGCCGCTCGACCTGCGCTTCTACCACGACGGCCTCGGCCAGGACACCTACGAGGAGCAGACCGCAGGACTGGCCATCACCTACGAGGACTACGAGCCCGGGTTCGGCACCCCGTACGGCATCGCCCGCACCTCTGAGCTCTACCTGTGGGCCAACTCCGCCACCCCCACAGCCGGCACCCTGGTCGCCCAGAAGGACGCGTTGACCACCCCGCCGCAGTTGGTCGCCGCCCCCGAGACCCTTCACAAGGCGGGCGTCTTCGCCGGGCTCTGGTCCCCCGTGGACCGCTCGACCCCCGCCAGGAAGACCATCGAGGACCGCCTCGACCTGCTCTTCACCTACTACCGGGACCAGCGCGAACAGCGCCGCTGGTACGGCTTCCTGGACTACGGCGACGTCCAGCACACCTACGACCCCGACCGCCACACCTGGTGCTACGACGTGGGCGGCTACGCCTGGGACAACTCCGAGCTCTCCACCGACCTGTGGCTGTGGCTGGCCTATCTGCGCTCCGGACGGGCCGACATCTTCCGCTTCGCCGAGGCCATGACCCGCCACACCGGCGAGGTCGACGTCTACCACATCGGCAAGTGGGCCGGTCTGGGCACCCGGCACGGCGTCCAGCACTTCGGCGACAGCGCCAAACAGGTCCGTATCTCCACCCCGGTCTACCGCCGCCTCTTCTACTACCTCACCGCCGACGAGCGCACCGGCGACCTGATGCACGCCCAGGTGGACGCGGACGAGACGTTCCTGCGCCTCGACCCCCAGCGCAAGGTCCGCACCGACGGCTACGTCCCCGGGGACCGGCACGCCCTGTCCATCGGCTTCGGTACCGACTGGAGCGGGCTCGGCTGGGCCTGGTGGACCGAGTGGGAGCGGCGTGGCCCCCAGTGGCGTACGGCGAAGAAGAAGCTGTTGGCCAGCGCCTCGACCATCGCGGCCCAGCCCAACGGCTTCGTCCAGGGCAGCGGCCTGTACGACCTCGACACGGGCGCCTTCGCCCTCCAGAGCAAGCCCGTGATCGACGTCTCCCACCTCTCCGCGAGCTTCGGCCTGCCCGAGCTGGCCGCCGAACTGATCGACGCCGTCGACGAGAAGGACATCCCCGGCTTCCGGGCCGCCTGGCTGGACTACTGCCGTTACTTCAACGCCACCACGGCCGAGAAGACCGCCCGCTACGGCGCGGGCTTCAAGGTCAGCCTGGTCCAGGGGCACTCCCGCCTGGACGCCTACGCGGCGAAACTGACCGGCGAGGAGGCGCTGGCCCAGCGGGCCTGGCGCAACTTCACGGCGAGCGACGGCTATCCGGACGCGAGCACCACATGGACGACCACGAAGGTCAACGGTCCCACCGTGCTCAACGCCGGGACCGACGCTCCCTGGATCAGCAGCAACTCCACGGCACTGTACGGTCTCGCGGCCATCCAGGACCTCGCCCTGGTCGGTGACGCACTGAGTTGAGCCCAGGCCCGCGCCTGAGCGGTGCGGGCCTGCGCGCTGCACAGAAGTTCATGCCTGCCCGTTCGGTGCAGCGCCTCTTGGAGGGGCTGTGCGCGACCTCGGCCCGGAGGGCGCCCGACGCGGGATCGCTTACCCCGCGTTCGTCGTGGACGTGTTCTCCCGGGCGATCGCGGGCCGGCCCGCTGCGACCAGTCAGCGGGCCAAGCTCGTCCTCGACGCCTTGACATGGCCCTGTGGCGTCGCGACCGGGGCGGAACTCCCGCTCGGTCAGGGGAGGAAGCGTTTCTCTGTGTTGCCCCTCTCACCGGGAGGTGTGCTTCTGACACGGCCAACAGGCCGGGCAGCTTCCAGGTCGTTACGGGGCTCTGGGGAGCGCGGTCTCCCTGCCGATACCGGAGGACGCACGCGTCCGATCAGAGAACTCGGTGCCAACTGAGCTCACCATGCCACGTGGAGCGGAAGGTCCACGACAGCTTGCGCCGGGCCCTGTGGCTCGTTCAGGGGCCGCGCGGGCGCTGCTGGAACTCCTGCCGGTACAGCGAAAGGTCTTCTGCGTAGGCTGCCGCCAGGCCTGTCCTGGAGGGGGAGTGTGCACGGTCGGTCATTTCTCCATTACGACGGTGGGCCTGGCGGGCCATGGCGGACGGTGCCGTTTCCTGCCTGGGGCAGCGCCGCCCTGTCCGGCGCTGCTGTCGTGACTTCGGCTCCTGAAGCACCGCCCGCGCCGAGGGCCGGGCGTGTCCGACCGTCGGCGGACGACAAGAGCGCCGGTCAAGCCATCCGAGGGCGCGCGTGCCGCGCGTCTGAGCGGCCGGTCATGGCGTGTTATGTACGTGCAGGAGAAAGGTCGGCCGCCAGGGTGCCTATCGCCGAATATCGGATTCCGGATTTGCACAACCTTTACCCCGAGTTAGGGCAACCTTCCTTTGCGTGCTGTTGACCGTCCCGACCTTGCCTGTTCGCCTGTCGGGTATATACGGTGTATACAGCGTCTGGCGATTTCGCGGGGGGAAACGCATGGATCTGCGGCGGCTGCGTTATTTTCTTGCGGTGGCGGAGGATTTGCATTTCGGCCATGCCGCCGAGCGGCTGGGAATCACTCAGCCGGCACTGAGTCAGCAAGTCAGCAAGCTGGAGATGGAATTAGGCGCCACTTTGATCGAACGCACCAGTCGAACGGTCTCGCTCACCGAGGCCGGACGTGACGTGCTGGGGCCCTTGCGGCGCTGCGTGGCCGCCTACGAAGAGGCGCGTGTGGTCGCGCGAAGGGCCCCGTCGAGCGGCGGCGGGGTCCTTCGCATCGGGTTCCCGCGTGGCGAGTCGAGCACCGTGCTGACGCCGTTCCTGCGCCGGATCGCCCACGGCGCCCCTGGCATCCGCATGGAACTCACCGACGTGCCCTGCGAGAGGCAGGCGGTGGCCGTCCGGGAGGGCGAGCTGGACGTCGGCTTCATGCATCTGCCGATTCTCGAACCGAATCTGACCCCGCTGGTGATCCGGCGGGACCGGCTGGTGGTGGTCATGCCGGGCAACCATCCGTGCGCCAAGGACCGCTTCGTCGACATCCGGAGTCTGGAAGAGGAGCCCTTCATCGGGGTCCGCCTGCGCTGCCCCGCCTACACCGACGCCCTGGGGACCCTGGCGCGACACGGCGGCTTCCGGCCGCGTATAGAGATCGAGACGAACGGGATCGAGGCCACGGTCTCGATGGTGGCGGACCGTCTGGGCGTGGCGATCGTGCCCGGCGCCGGCGTGCAGAGACATCCCGGCGTGGCCATACGCGACATCTCCCCGGCGCCTCACCGCCTGGACCTGGCGTTCGTGCTGCACCAGGACCAGCGCTCGCCGGTTCTGCGCACGATGCGCAGAGTCGTGCAGGAAGCTTCCAGGGAAAAAGCCCTGGCACGGGACGGGGTGCGCGAGGAACGCGCCGTCTGAAAGAAGTGCCGCGCGGCTGTCGGTTTTGCATCCGACGGTTGCGCGGCTATTATTCGACCTCAGGTATACAAGGTATACTCTAATCCGTGGAGCACAGCGTGTTAGACGTCCAGGATCTGCACAAGAGGTGGGGGGTCGTCCATGCCCTTGCCGGCTTCGACCTCGCCGTGGCGTCGGGGGAGATCTGCGGTCTCATGGGACACAACGGCGCCGGCAAGACCACGTTCGCCAGGGTGTGCGCCGGACTGGAGCGCCCCGACCGCGGGCGGGTGGTGATCGACGGCATCGACCTGGCCACCGCACCCGGCCGGGCGCGGGCACGCGTGGGGCTGGCACCCCAGGAGATCGCGCTCTACCCGACGGTGACACTGCGCCGGAACCTGGAGTTCCACGGAGGCTTGGCGGGCCTGCGCGGCAAGGCCCTGCGCAACGCCGTCGAGGAGATCACCACGGCCGTGGAGTTGAGCGGACAACTGGACCAGATCGTCGAGCACCTCTCCGGCGGGCAGCAGCGTCGGGCCCAGGCCGCGACCGCCCTGCTGCACCGGCCCGCCGTCATGCTGCTCGACGAGCCCACGGTCGGCGCCGACCCGGTGACCCGGCAGGCGCTGCTGGCCCTCGTCCGGGCCCGCGCCGACGAAGGGGCGGCGGTCGTCTACACCACCCATTACCTGCCGGAACTCGAGGACCTCGACGCCACGCTCGCGGTCGCGGAGGCGGGCCGGGTGCTGGCACGCGGCGGCCGCCGCGAGCTCCTGGCCGGGCTGCCGGGGCGGATCGGCATCGCGTTCGCCGGGCGGGCCCCGGACCGACTGGCCGAGCGCGCGGACGAGACGACGGCGGACGGCGGACTCTGGTTCACCGCCGCCCGTCCCGCCGAGACACTGGCCCGGCTGCTGGGCGAGCTGGGCGCGGAGGCCGACCGGGTGCGGACCGTGCAAATCAGCGAGCCGACGCTTGACGACCTGTACCAACACCTGCTGGGTGCCGGGCGCACGGCCGATCTGCCGGACCGCTCAGGCGCCGAGCTTCGCGACGACCCGTCCCCCGAGGAGGCGACCCACAGCCATGGCCACTGAGAGCGCTTCGCCGACCACGGTGCCTCGGTGGGCGGCAGCACCGCGCCGCACCGCCGTCATCGCCCGCCACACCGGGATACTGCTGCTGCGTGAGCCGGGCACGGTCATCGCCTACGCGGTCATGTCGATCCTGCTGATGATCGTGCTGCGGCCGGTCTATCAGCGCCTCGGCAGTCCGGACGGCCCGGCCATCAACCAGCAGGCCGCCGGCCTGGCCGTGATGTTCACCCTGCTCGCGCTCGACATGGCGGGACAGACCCTGCTGTCCGAGCGCACCTGGCGGACCTGGGACCGGCTGCGCACCAGCCCCGCCGGACCGGCCGCCGTACTGCTCGGCAAGGTGCTGCCCCTGACCGTGGTCTTCGCCCTCCAGCAGGCCGTGACCTTCGGGTTCGCTGCCGCCGCCTTCGGGTTCGATGTGGCCGCCGGTTCCTGGCGGCTGGCCGTCATGGTGCTGGCCTGGGCACTGTGCGTGTCCTGCTGCGGCCTGGCGCTCGGCGCGTGGGTACGAACGCAGGGACAGCTCGCCGCCGTCTCCGACATCGGGGCGCTGACCGTCACCTGCCTGAGCGGATGCCTGGTCCCGCTGTTCGTGCTGCCGCACTGGGTGAGCGATGTGGCCAAGTTCAGCCCCGGCTACTGGGCCTCGCGAGGCTTCCAGGCCGCGGTGACCGGCGACCACGCCGTCTACGACAAGGCGCTGACCATCACCCTCACCGTCAGCCTGCTAGTCCTGGCCATTGCCGCGATCCGCGCCCCTCGGGCGGTCCGCTGAGGCGGCGGCCGGGTCCCCAAGCGGTCCGCTGAGGCGGCCGGCGCTGGTCCGGGCGGTCTGCGTGGTGCCCTGGAGTCGCCGGTCCAGGCCCAACTGGGTTCGCTGAGGTGTGGACCGGCGGCCAGCTGAGGCACGGACCAGGAGAGCCGGCCGCTGAGGCATGGGCCAGGAGACCCGGCCGCGGAGCCGCGGTCACCGCCGGGCTCACTCACGCAGCAGCCCGGCGGTGACCTCGTGATCCGGGACCCGGCCGCTGAGCGCCTGTTCGACCTGGTGGGCCGCAGCGATCTCCATGTCCCGCCGGATCACGTCGACGGCGGAGCCCAGATGCGGCGTCAGCAGCGTCCGGGGATGTGTGAGCAGCCGCCGGGGCACCTCGCGCAGGTGCCCCGGCGCGGTCAGGTCCTCGCATCCGAAGACGTCCGCCGCGTAGCCGCCGAGCGGCCCGCAGTCCAGTGCCGCGGCCACTGCGTCCTCGTCGACGACCGAGCCGCGTCCGACGTTAACCAGCAGCTGCCCAGGCCGGGCGGCCGCGATCGCGTCGCTGCCGATCAGATGGCGGGTGTCCATGGCCAACGGCAGCAGCGACAGGACGACCTGACAGCGGCCCATCAGCTCCTCCAGCCCCGCGGCCCGGACTCCGAGCCGGCGCTCCTCGGACGCGCCGAGCGGCTGTTTGTCGTAGTACAGCACCTCGGACGGCTCGAACCCGGACAGCCGTCGGGCCACCGCCCGCCCGAGCCGGCCCATGCCGACCACTCCGACCCGGGAGCGGTACAGGCCCGTGCCGTACAGCACCGGCCGCCAGCCGTCGTATCGGCCGGAGCGCATCAGCGCGTCGCCCTCGCGGATCCGCCGGCCCAGTGCGACGGCCAGCGTCACCGCCAGTTCGGCCGTCGGTGCGGTCAGCAGGTCCGGCAGCACCGTGAGCCACACACCGCGCCGGGCGCAGGCCTCGGCGTCGAAGTTGTCGTAACCCTTGACCACCGTGCTGATCACCCGCAGCCTCGGGCACTGCGCCAGGAAGTCGTCGTCGACCCGGTCGGCCATGCACATGATCAGCGCATCGGCGTCCGCCGCCAGCTCCAGGCACTGCCTGCGCCCCAGCACCTCCGTCTCGACCGGCACCACCGGGTCGCAGAACCGGCGCAGGTAGTCGACGACCTCGGGATGGATCCAGTGCGTCACCACGACTCTGCGCCGGCGGGCTCCGCCTTCCTCGGGCGGCCGGTGGAACGCGGCCACCGAGACGCTTGGTCTGTGGGTGGTCCGGGACAGGGCGATCCGTTTGCCGCTGTTCGCTTGCCGGGGCCTGCCGTTCACCGCGGCGTCACCTCCCAAGCCGTCGCGAGGACGTAGTCGGCTGCATCGGGTCCGGGGACACGGCGGACGGCGACGGCCGACACGTCGGGCCCGGACATGACAAATCCGCCCGGCCGTGGCAGCAGTTCCACGGTCAGATAGCGGTGCCTGGCACCGCCCCCGCGCGCTTTGTAGACGGCTTCCTTGGCGCAGAAGACGGAGGTCGTCCGGTAGGCGGCCTCGGCGGTGTCACGGGAACCCGCGATCCACGCGCGTTCGGTTTCTGTGGCGAAGTGGCGCAGCCCGGCGGCCGGCACCCGCCCCTCGAGCTCCAGATCGACACCGACCGTGAGATCACCGGGAGCCGCGGCGCAGACCCCGTAACCGTCGCAGTGACTGATCGACCCGGCCACGCCGACCGGGAACACCGGCTGCCCGTTCGCCGCGCGCAGCACCGGCCCCGAGTGGCCCAGGAGAGCGAGGGCCAACCCGGCGGCGCGGCGGCCGATCAGGAAGTCCGTGCGCCGGGCGGCGGGGAGCCCCGCTGCCAGCCGGGTCTCGGCCGGATCCGCTTCGGGTACGGCGGTGCGCGGGCCCGCGGGGGCGTCCCGGCCGACGACACAGACCACGATCCCGCGGCCGGTCCGCAGCGTCATGGTCGCCTCCGGGGTGAGCCCGGTGGCGCTCACCCGCCCGAGACTGCCGGCGTCTCCAGTGCCTTCTCCACGAGCACCGCGACGTCCCCGACGGTGCCGAGGCCGTACAGCTGCTCGTCGTCGAGTGTGATCGCGTACTGCGTCTCCAGCGCCGCGACGACGCGCAGCAGCTTGACGGAGTCCAGGCCCGCGAGTTCCGTCAGCGGGGTGTCGCCGGTGACCTTGCCGAGGGGCAGGAACAGCTCCGAGGCGAACGCCGCGCGCACGGTGTCGCCCACGGGGGGACGATTCTCATCCACGGTTCTCTCCGTAGTCTGGTGGTCGGGTGGTGTGTATGTCAGCCGGTGCATGTCGATCGGTGTGTGTCGTCCCGGGGCGGACCGTCATGCGGCCCCGGGGGAGGACCGTCACACGGCCCCGGATTCGAGGACGGCCCGTACCCGGTTGCGCTGGACCTTCCCGCTGCTGGTCTGCGGCAGCCAGTGCGGCTCGACCAGCCTGACCTTCACCTCGGTCAGACCGAGTGCCGCGGTCAGGGTCGAGGTCAGCCGGTGTTCCAGATCCGCGCGCTCGCCGTCATCGCTCAGGGCGGTCTCCACGACGAGCACCAGCGTCTCGCCGCCGGAGCCGGAGCCGGAGCCGGAGCCGGAGCCGGCGATCGCGACGCAGCGGTTGCGGTACACGCCGGACAGATCGCGTACGACCGCCTCCGCGTCCTCGGCGTAGAAGTTCTCGCCGCGGACCACGACCATGTTCTTGTCGCGTCCCGCGATGAAGAGCTCGCCGTCGTCGTCCAGGAAGCCCAGATCTCCCGTACGCAACCAGCCGTCGGCGGTGAAGGCCTCGCCGCGCGGACGCCCGTGGTAGCCGGAGGTGACCGCGGGCCCCATGATCTGGACCTCGCCGACTCGGCCCGCACCGGCACCAAGGCCCTCACCCGCCTCGCTGTCGGCGATCCTGACCCGCATCCCGGGCACCGGACGCCCCACGCTCACCAGTGCCTGCGCCGTGACCGAGCCGGGCTCGGCGGACACCGCCCGGCCGGGGCCGCGCAGCTGCGCACGGTCCATCCACACGGTCCGCGCACCCTTGCCGACCTCGCTGAAGGTCACCGCGAGCGTGGCCTCCGCCATGCCGTACACCGGGCAGACGGCACCGGCGGCGAAGCCGTGCCGGGCGAAGACGCGGGTGAACTCCTCGACCGTGTGGGCCTGCACCGGTTCCGCCCCGTTGCAGGCGACCCGCCACGCGGACAGGTCGAGCGGGACGGAGTCGAACTGGTCCGCGACCGCGACGAGATGGTCGTAGAAGAAGTTCGGCGCCGTACAGACGGTGCAGTTCTCCCGGGCGAACGCCGCGAGCCACTGGGCCGGGCGCCGGACGAAGTCGGCGGGACGCCACACGACCAGTCTCCCGGCGGCGAGCAGTCCGACCAGGACCGACACCAGGCCCATGTCGTGAAAGAGCGGCAGCCACAGGCCGATCGTGTCGTCGCGGGTCACCTGCGCGGCGGCGACGATCGCCTCGACGCCGGTGGCCATCGCGCGCTGACTGAGCACGACACCCTTGGGTGCCGATGTGCTGCCGGAGGTGTACTGGATGAAACCTGGCCGGTCCGGGTCGATCGGCAGACACAGCCGCGACTCCACCTGCGGCAAGGTGTCGAGGTCGAGCACGACGGGACCGCCGTCCAGACCGTCGGCGAGCCGCCCGCGCAGTCGACGCAGCTCCACGCCGGTCACCAAGAAGCGCATATCGCAGTCCTGCGCGACGGCGGCGAGATGGCGGCCGTAGGCGTCCAGTCCGCCCAGGGAATGGGGCAGCGCGAGCGGTGCCGGGATCGCCCCCGCGTACATCAGACCGAACAGCGTCGTAAGGAAGCCGGTGCCGTTCTGCAGCACGACACCCACGACGTCACCGGGCCGGACCCCGGCCTCGTGCAGGTCGCCGGCGAGGAACCGGGCGCGGTCCAGCAGGTCCCGCAGGTTCGTCTCCTCACCGCTGCCGGGCAGCCGGACGACCGTCGGATCGGGCCGGCGCGCGCGTTCCTCCAGCCGGCCGATCAGCGTGTCCTCCATGGTGGCGCACCTCCTTTCACAGGATCTGGACGAGAAGCAGGCAGTTGAGTGCCACGATCACCGCCGCGCAGCCGGACGCGGCCAGCACAGTCACCCTGCCGACGGCCCAGTCGCCCATCAGATCGACCCGCCGGACGAACCGGATCAGGGGCACGAGTGCGAACGGGATACCGAACGACAGCACGACCTGGCTCGCGACCAGCGCCTTGGTCGGTTCCATCCCGACGCAGAGCACGACGAGCCCCGGCAGCGCTGTGAGGCCCCGCCGCAGCACCGTCGGCACCGACCGACGCAGCAGGCCACGCATGACGACCTGGCCCGCATAGGTGCCGACACCGGAGGCGGCCAGACCGGACAGCAGCAGCGCGACGAGGAAGACCAGGCCCAGGAGCGGGGAGGCGCCAGTGAACGCGTGGTGCGCGTCGGCGAGGGTGACGTCGCCGGAGAACCCTGACCGACCGTGCAGCAGGGCGGCTGCGACACCGAGCAGAACGAGGTTGCCCAGCGCGGCCAGGGTCATGGCCAGACCGACGTCGGTCCGCTGTCCGTGGGCGGCCACACCGCGTGCCGTGCCGTGCAGTCGGGCGGTCAGCGCGGAGTGGACGTAGATGGCGTGCGGCATCACGGTGGCGCCGACGATGGCGATGGCGAGGGTCAGATAGGTTTTGTCGATGTCCGAAGCGGACGGCACCAGTCCCGTCGCGACCGCGCCGACACGGACCTTCGCCAGCACACAGGCCGCCACGAAGGCGACCAGCACACCGCCGAGCGCCAGCGCCATCAGCCGTTCGAACCGCACCTGCCGCCGGTCGGCGAGGGCGGTGACCGCGTACGACAGCCCGACTACGAGCAGTCCGCCGAGCGCGGGCTGCAGACCGAACAGGAGGTTCAGGGCCACCGCCCCGCCGACGATCTCGGCGAGATCGGTCGCCATGCAGACGAGTTCGGCCTGCACCCACATCATCGCGACCTGCCACGGCCGACCCTGTTCCCGGACCAGAGTGCACAGGTCGCGCCCGGTGGCCAGGCCCAGACGCCCGGCCAGGAACTGGATCAGCGCCGCCGCGCCGCTGGCCGCGACCACGATCCAGACCAGGCTGTAGCCCTCGGTCGCACCCCCGGAGACATTGGTGGCGAAGTTGCCCGGATCGACGTACGCGATGGCAGCCACGAACGCCGGCCCGAGCATCCGCAGCAACGGCCGGCCGCCGACACCGGACGCCACCGGGGTGCCGACACCGGATACCTCCGGGCTACCGACACCCGACGCCACCGTGGTACCGGTAGCGGAGTCGACACCCGACGCCGCCGGGCCGCCGGCCGTGTCCGCCACGACATCGCCGGAGCCCGCAAGCGTCCCCGGCCCTCCCGCCGTTGCCCGCGTGCCGGCGGCCGTCGCCGCGAGACCGCCGCCCGCCGTGCGGCCCGCCCGCCGCGCCTGGCTCACCGCAACCCCAGCTCGACGTCCGCGTACTTGCGCTCGTCCTCGGCCAGTTCGTCGTAGCCGAGCAGGTCGAAGACCTCCGACAGCGGGGCGAGGTCGTCCTCGACCCGGACCACCCCCTCGGCGGCGAGAATGTCCCGTGAGACCCTGCTCATGGCGGCGAACGCGGCGCGCATGTTCTGGTTGGCCCAGATCACCCCCTTGATGCCCATGGCCCGGAATTCGGCGGTCGGCGTGTCCGCGTACGTCGTCGGCGCGATGACCAGGGGCAGCCGCTCACGCCACGCCGCGGCGAACTCCGCTATCTGTTCCGCGGTCTTGCGCCGTGAGTGGATGAAGACGGCGTGCGCCCCCGCGTCGGCATAGGCGTGCGCGCGCTCCAGGGCCTCGGCGACCGATCCGCCGGCGATCAGGGCCTCGGTCCGCGCGACGACACGGAAGTCGTCGTCGTCCCGCGCGTCCAGGCAGGCACGCAGCTTCCCGCAGAACTCGCCGACCGGTGCCAGCTCGTGGCCGTCCCCGACGAAGGAGTTCATCTTCGGGAAGACCTTGTCCTCCAGGCACACCGCCGAGGCGCCGATCCGCTCGGCCTGCCGGGTGAACCGCCGCGCGCTGTTGAAGTCGCCGTGCCCGGTGTCGCCGTCGACCATCACCGGCACGTGGGAGGCGTCCACGACCCGGGCCACCACGTCGAGGATCTGCGACCACGAGGCCTCGGAACTGTCCCGCACACCAAGGGCGGTGGAGATGGACAGCCCTGACGCCCACAGGGCGGGAAACCCGGCGGTGTCGGCGATCCGGGCGGACAACCCGTCGTGCGCCTCCATGAAGAAGAACAACTCCGGGGCTTCGAACAGGGCTCGCAGTCGGGCGCTGCGTGTACCAGTGGACATGCGTGTCTCACTTCTCTGGTCAGGTGTGTCAGACATAGACAACGACATCGCCGTCCTCGACCTCCGCGCGGTATGTCGCCGCGCGCAGCGGCCGTGGCTCCCAGACGGAGCATCCGGTCGAGACATCGGTCTCGAAGTTGTGCCAGGGGCAGACCGCCACGGTCCGGCTGGCGGAACGCCGGTGTTCGCCGGGCCGATCCGCCTCCCACATCCGCTCCACCGAGCCGCCCGACAGCGGCCCGCCCTGGTGCGGGCAGAGGTTCGACAGGGCGTGCAGTGCTCCGTTCTCGTCGCGGACCACCAGGATCCGCCGGCGCCCGAGTTCGGCGACGCGACTGGTGCCGGGGGCGAGCTCGTCCAGGGCGAACACCACATGCCGCTTGCGTTCGCGTGTGTACTCGCTGCTCATCGCCTCACACCTCGATCCCGTAGAACGAGGCCGCGTTGTCGTGGAAGATCTTGCGGCGCAGCTCGGGCGAGAAGCTCGTGGGCAGGGCGCGGGTGGGCGAGTCGAAGTCCCAGTGCGGGTAGTCCGAGGAGAACATGAGGAACTCGTCGTTGCCGACCATGTCGAACGTCTGGAGCAGATGCTCGGGGTTCTCGGCGATCTCCATCGGCTGGGTCGTGAACTTCACCCGTTCCCGGATGATGTCGGAGGGCAGCCGTGTCACCCACGGGATCTCCCGGCGCAGACTCCGGTAGTTGTGGTCGAAGCGCCACATGAGGTGCGGCAGCCACGTCCAGCTCGACTCGATCATCGCCACCCGCAGGTCGGGGAACTTGTCGAAGACTCCGTGCACCACGAGTCCGATCAACTGCGACTGCCACGCCTGCTCGATCGCCGTGTGCCACTCGATGTAGTACGGCGGCAGCCCGACCGCGGTCTCGACCGTGGCGCCCTGGTGGAAGCCGACCGCCAGGTCGTTGCGCTGGGCGGCGGCGTAGACCGGGTGGTAGTGCTCCCGGCCGAGTACGTCGTGCGAGATCACCGGCAGGATGACCTGCACGATCTGGGGGTGCTGCCCGATCCGGTCGATCTCCCGGGCCGCCTCCTCCGGCTTCTGGGCGGCCACACACACGGATCCCAGCAACCGCGGGTCCTTCTCCAGCCAGTTGGAGATCAGCCAGTCGTTGTAGGCCTTGGCGATCCCGCACGCGAACTCGGGCTGGGTCTTGAACTCGCTGGGGTACAGCAGGCCCGTCAGCACGGCCTTGCCGATGCCGAACTCGTCCAGGTGCTGACGTTGCATCAGGCCCAGGTCGCTGCCGGCCCGGTAGCCGTTGCCGGGGTTGGCGTCGGGGCGGGCCAGCCCGCCGGTGGTGGGCCAGGAGTAGGGGATGGAGATGCCCATCCAGTTGTCGGGGTGGATACGGCTGCGCCAGGGTTCGTCGACGTACTGCAGGAACTCCAGCGGATTGCCGATCATCTCGTGCACATCGGTGTCGATCACGGGGATGTCCGTGGTCCGGGCCGATTCCTCCATCGCTGTCACGGTCACGCCTTTCCGGGTGTGCGGACGGCCCTGGGATAGCGTCTGGCGATGAGACGCTCGACGAGCCGGCCGGTGAGAAGCCGTTTGAGGAACAACTGCAAGGGGACGGACGCGCCGACGGAGTACACCGGCGCCGGGTCCGAGTGGTTGGCGATCCGCCAGACCAGCCGTGCCACCTCGGCCGGATCGCCGGCCTTGGAGTGCGAACCGTCGAGCGTGTCCGAGGCCGCGGCGAGCGCGGTGGCGTACGCCGAGCCGGGCAGCTCCACGCGCTCGCGCCGCCGGCTGATGGCGGACCGGTAGTAGCCGGGCTGCACGACGCTGACGCGGACCCCGAAAGGCGCGACCTCGTACCGCAGTGACCGGGCGAGACCCTGAAGCGCCAGCTTGGACGCCGCGTAGGCGGACTGGTACGGCAGCGGGAACTCGGCCATCAGCGAGCCGACCATGATGATCGTCCCGCCGCGTGCCGCGCGCATCCCGGGCAGGTACTCCCGGGCCATCCGCGCGGGCCCGAACACGTTCACCGCGAAGAGATGCTCGATCGTCCGGTCGTCGAGATCCTCGAAGGGGGCCAGCTGGCTCATCCCGGCGTTGTTCACCAGCAGGTCCACCGGGCCGGTCAGTTTGGCGCACGCCGCGACGCCGGCCGGGTCGGTCACCTCCAGCGGCAGGTACTCCACTCCGGGCAGCCGGTCGGAGTCCGCGAGCGCCTCGGGGTCGCGGCAGGTGCCGAACACCGTCAAACCCTGCGCGGCCAGGTAACGGGCCATCTCCCTGCCCAGCCCGCTGGACGCGCCCGTGACCAGCGCCCGGCGGCACGAGGTGTCAGACGAGGAGGTCGAGGAGGCGGTCATACGCCGTCACCACCTTGTCGTTGTCGGCCGCCGTGTGAGCGGCACAGAGCATGTCCCGGCCCATGCGGGACAGGACGCCGGCGTTCTGGACCGGCAGCATGTAACGGCTGAGGATTTCGCGACGGCGCAGCACCTCGGCGAAGTCGTCTGGGCCGCGCAGCGGGAGGGCGTGCGGAGCGGTCAGCTCGATCCGCACCACGGTCCCGAAGTGGTAGGCGAAGAAGTCGAAACCGCGCGTGCCGAACAGGTCGTTGAGGCGGCGTACCAGATCCGCGGCGGCCGCCTCGGCATGCTCGAACACACCGTCCCGGGTGATGATGCCGAGGGTGTGGTAGGCGGCAGCGGCCGACAACACGTTCCCGGACAGGGTCCCGCCGATGTAGGTGGTGGGGCGTTCGTCGGGAACACCGATGTGCGCGGTGTCGATGATCTCCCGGCGGCCCCCGACCGCCCCGCACGACGGGTAGCCGTTCATCAGACCCTTGCCGAGCGTGGTCAGATCCGGTGTGACACCGAACCGGGTCTGCGCACCGCCGCGGGCGGCCCGCACGCCGGTGACCACCTCGTCGAACACGTACAACGCCCCGTACCGGTGGGCCAGTTCGATCGCCTGGGCGTGGAAGTCCTCGTCGAAGGGCACCAGGCCCGACTCGGCGCCGAGCGGCTCGCAGATCACTGCCGCCACGCCGCCGTCCGGCTCGGCCGCCACCAGCGCCCGCTCCAGCTCGTCCAGGTCGTTCTGGTGGACGAGGACCGTCGCGCTCAGGAACTGAGGCGGCACACCGCCGGCCAGCACCGTCCCGGAGCCCGGCACCTCCAGGTCGGTCATGAACTGGTCGCCCCAACCGTGGTACGCGCCACGGAACTTGATGACCTTGCTGCGGCCGGTGTAGGCGCGGGCCATGCGCATCGCCGCGAGATCGGCCTCGGCCCCGGAGGAGGTGAACCGCACTGCCTCGACCGAAGGGAACGTCTGCGCGATACGCCTGGCGGCGAGCACCTCGAACTCGTCCATGTAGCCGTGGAAGTTGGTGCGCTCGTCCACCAGAGCGGCCAAGGCCCCGTTCAGCTCGGGGTCGTTGTGCCCCAGACTCAGCGCCCCGCCGGCCAGGATGCAGTCCACGTACTCGTTGCCGTCGACGTCCGTCACCCGGCTGCCCCGGCCGCCCCGCATGAACAGCGGATACGGATACGACATCGGGTCGACGTGCTCGACGCCGCGCGGCAGCACCTCGGCCGCCTGCCGGGCCAGTTCGGCGGAGCGACGGGTGCGGCGCAGGAACTGCCCGTGCTCGGCCTCCAGCCGCGCCGGGTCGGGCAGGCGCAGCGGCGCCTTGGCCACAGCGGCCTGCCGCTCGCGGATCTCCGCGGCCTTCATGCCCGGCCCACCAGATCGAAGTAGACCTTCTCTATCGCCTCCACGGTGCGCGCCACGTCGTCGGCGGTGTGCAGGGCGGTCGGTGTCAACCGCAGCTGGGTGACGCCCCTGGGCACCACCGGGTAGGTGACCAGACTGGCGAAGACACCGTGCTCGTCGCGCAGCCGCCGGATGAACTCGACCGCGCCCTCGGTGTCCATGTCCAGATAGACCGGGGTGACCGGGCTCTGGGTGGCGCCGACCTCCAGACCGCGGGCCCGCAACTCCCGTTGCAGCAGACCGGCCACGCTCCACAGCGCCTCGCGCGCCTCGGGCCGCGTCCGCATCAGCCGCAGCCGGGCGCGGTTGCCGACCACCACGGGCATCGGCAGGCCCTTGGAGAAGATCTGCGAGCGGGTGTTGTAGCGCAGGAAGGAGACGACCTCCGACGCACCGGCGACGAACGCGCCGATGCTCGCTCCGGCCTTGGCGAAGGTGCCGAAGTACAGGTCGATGCCGTCCTGCACCCCGAAGTGCTCGCCGGTGCCGCCGCCGCTGGGGCCGGTGACGCCGAAGCCGTGGGCATCGTCGACCAGCAGCCGGAAGTCGAACCGCTCCTTGAGCCGCACGATCTCGTCGAGTCTGCCGAGATCGCCGGACATGCCGAAGACGCCCTCGGTGACGACGAGGATGCCGCCGCTCGGATGCAGCTGGGCGCTCACCCGCTCCAGCAGGTCGGTGAGGGCAGCGATGTCGTTGTGCGGGAAGGCGAAGTGCTTGCCCTGGTGCAGTACGACGCCGTCCACGATGCAGGCGTGGCAGTGCGCGTCATAGACGATCACGTCGTGCCGGCCGGCCAGCGCGTCGATCATCGAGGACATGCCCGGGTAGCCGAAATTCATGAAGAACGCGGCGGGTTTGCCCGCGTAATCAGCCAACTCGCCTTCCAGATACTCCAGTTCATCGCTCTCGCCGGACATCATCCGCGAGCCCATCGGTGCGGCCAGCCCGTACTCGGCGGCGGCCTTGGCGTCGACGGCGCGGATCTCGGGGTCGTTGGCCAGGCCCAGGTAGTTGTTGATGCTCCACACGACGCACTCGCGTCCGCCGAAGCTCATCCGGTTCGAGATCTCGCCGCGCAGTTTGGGGAAGGCGCACAGCCCGTGGGTGCGCTCGGCCCAGGAGCCGAGTGTGCCTTCGACGGGTTTCGTCTTCGCGAACAGGTCCATCTGCGGTCCCTCCAAGCGATATCGCACGCCGGTTCGGTAGGTGCGATGAAGCGGAAACCTAGGCAGCGGCCGAGAAGCCGGTCAACGACAGTGCCCGTCACTGATCAATCGATAAGGAATGCCTGATACATCAAGACCTGCCCCGCGATAAGCGACCCCTTATAGATCGCGCCGAGTCGGCTAATACAAGTTGGCCGACCGGTGGAGCACTGATTGCCTGTGCGTGTCCAGCGGACCGGCGGCGCGGTGACCCCCGCACCGCGCCGCCTCGTGACCAGCGACGACACCCGATCGCACACCGCAGCCCAGCATCGCCGGCTCGCAGCACCGAAACGTTCTTGCGCCGTCAGCTCCCACAGCATCCATACGCCTGGCGCCACCAGCTCGCAGCACCGCACCACCCCTGCCCAGTGGCGAGCACCCCGCGGCCGCCCCCTGCTCGTGGACCGGCCGCCGGCCAGATCCAGGCACGCCAACAACCGGAATGCCGAGGACCCATGACCACCGCACTGCCCCCGACCCAGCGGTCCCGCCCCGCCACCGCCTACGTGGCATTCGGCCCCGGCGCGGCCCTGGGGCTGCCCCAGATCCTGGACCGTTTCGGCGACGAACGGCCTGCGCTGGTCCTGGCCGGGCACGGTGCGGGCGGCCGCCCCTGGCTCGCCGAGCTGCGCGCCACGCTGCCGCGGCACGTCTTCATCACGCTCCCCGGCGGCTACCCGACCTGGGACAAGATCGACCGGATCGCGGCCCTGATGAACCGCCTGGGCACCGGCCCGATCGTGGCGGTCGGCGGCGGCAGCGTGCTGGACACCGCCAAGGTCGCCGCCGTCCGTGCCGCCGAGACCGCCGGCACCCCGCGCCGCCCGGTCACCGCCGTACCCACCACCCCCGGCACCGGCGCCGAGGTGACACCGTTCGCGACGGTGTGGGACTTCACCGGCAACACCAAGGAATCCTTTGCAGGCGAGGTGCCGGACGCCGTCGTCGTCGATCCCGAACTGACCCGCACCTTGAGGACCGAGGCCCTGGGCGGCATGGTCTTCGACACCCTGGCGCAGGGCATGGAGGCAGCCTGGTCCGCCGGCTCGACACCCGAGGCGGTGGCACACGGTACCGGCGCCGTCGCCTTGGCCGCCGCCAACCTGGAACGGCTGCTGGCCGACCCGGACGACATGGCCGCACGCAGCGCGATCAGCCTTGCCGGCCTGTACTCCGGACGCGCGATCGCCGTCGCCCGTACCACCGTGTGCCACGCCCTGTCGTACCCCATGACCTTGCGCCACGGCATCCCGCACGGCCACGCCTGCGGACTCACCCTCGGCGCGGTCCTCGCCTACAACGCCCGCACCACCGACCGCGACTGCCGGCACCCCCGGGGCGCGCGCGGCGTACGGGACATCGTCGCGCGGATCCTCGACGCACTGCGCTGCGACAACCCCGACGCGGCCGCACAACGCCTGGAGGACCTGCTCGCCGCGAGCGGCCTGGCCGGCTACGACGCCCATGACTTCGACGACGAGCGCCTGGCGGCGGAGGCCATGCGCTACGACCGGGCCGACAACAACCCGCGCAGACTCGACCCCGGCCGCCTCCGGGCGCTGCTCGCGGGTCTGCGCCAGCCCTCCTCACCTCGGAGCGAGTGATGACACCCGACCGGTTCCGACTCATGCACTGGATGAACGCGCGCAAGACCACGCCGGAACTCCTCGGCGCCGAAGGCGTGGACACGGCGGTCCTGACCGCCGTCCTGGACGGAAGCCGCACCGAGATACCGCAGGCACAGTTCACCGCCCTGTGTACGGCACTACGGGTCACACCGGAACAGATAGCCGCCCGCGAGGACACCGCCCCGGTGGCGATCGTGCAGAGCGCACAGGACATGCACGCCACACGCAGGCCGATCCAGCGGGCGGGCATCCACTTCTACAACTACTACACGATGGCCGCGCCCCCAGGCCGGGTCGCGCCAGTCATCCTCGACATCCTCTGCCCCGCCGACACACTGCCGACGCTCAACAACGGCCACCTCGAACCCGCGATCACCATCAACCTCGGCCCCGGACGCATCCACGGACGCTGGGCGGCGGAACTCGACGACGTCACCTGGCGCGTCCTGGAGCCGGGCGACTCCTACGTCGAGCCCTCCTACTGCCCGCACACCTACGGCCTCGTGGACGACACCCCCGCCCGCATCGTCTCCTACACCGGCGTCTCCAACCTGGCGCGGCTGCTGGACGAGACCAACGTCTGGCAGGACCCGGCCGCCGAGGCGATGCTCACCGACCTCGACGCCGTCCCCGCGGTCTCGGCGATACTGCGCGCCGCACTGCGCCGACGCGCCTGCGACGCCGACGGCGCCGGCCGGCTCGCCGGCGTAAGCGCCGAACACATCAGCGCTTTCTGCGACGGCAAGACCGACAGCCTCACCCTGGACGAGCTGCGCGAGCTCGGCGCCGCCCTCGGCTTCGACTTCCGCACCCTGATCGAACCGGTCCGGCGCCGCGACGCGCTGGGCAAGACCCACCTGACCGCCGCACAGAGCCGGGCGAGCACCCGGACCTTCGCGAGCTACACGGCCGCCTCGGCCGCCATGACTCCCGAACTCCCGGACCTGATCGGGGTCTTCCTCACCGTCGACGGCGAAGCGGACGGCCTCGACCTGTGCGACCACGGCGAGAACCACTACCTGGTCACCGAGGGCGAACCGACCTTGCGCTGGCAGGAACCCGACGGGACGGTCGCGGACGCCGTACTCGGCCCGGACGGCACCGCGTGGCTGGCCCCGTTCGTCGCGCACTCCTGGTCCGGCTCCGGCTCCGTCATCAAGCTCGGCAGCGGCGACCACCTCGGCTACCTCGACCAGATCGAACTCACCAACACCTTCGACCCGGTCGCCACCCTGCGACGCGGCCGCCGGGACGCACACGGCTGGGGCTACGAGCCCAGCAAAGGGAGCTGAGGAGAGCCCATGCCAAGCGTCTTCTACACCGACCCCGCCTGGGCCGTCGACTCCTCCGGACGCCTGGACCCCGCCCTGGCGACGATCGAGCGCGAGGTCTACGGCGACGAGATCGAGATCCGGTTCGGCGCCCGCGACGACGCCGGATACCGGATCGACGGAGAGGAACTGTACGCCCGAGCAGCCGGCGCCGACGCCATGGTCGTCTACCGCTGCCAGGTCACCCCGCGGCTGCTGGAAGCGGCCGGCGACGGCTGCCGGGTCGTGGCCCGCCAGGGCGTCGGCCTGGACAACCTGAACATCCCGCTGCTGAAGGAGACGGGCCGATTCGGCTTCCACGTCCCCGACTACTGCGGCGACGAGGTCAGCACCCACGCCATGGCGCTGCTCCTCGCCCTGGAACGCGGCGTGACCGTGCAGAACGAGGCGGTGAAGACCGACCACTGGGGCATCTACCACGGCGGCGTCCCCCGCCGCACCGCGGACGCGACCGCCGGCATCGTCGGCTTCGGCCGCATCGGCCGCGCGGCGGCCCGCAAACTCCAGGCCTTCTACGGCCGTGTCCTGGCCTACGACCCCCATGTCCCCGGAGATCTGATGGCCAGCCACGGCGTCGAGCACCGCGCGACACTGGAGGAGCTCCTCACCGCCTGCGACGCGGTACTGCTGCACGCCGAACTCACCCCGCAGAGCAGGGGGCTGATCAACGCCGACACCGCCCGCGCCTTCAAACCGGGCAGCTTGCTCGTCAACGCCGCCCGCGGCGCACTCGTCGAGCTGCCCGCCGTCGCCGCCGCCCTCGACGACGGCCACCTGGCAGGCTTCGCCTCCGACGTCTTCTCCCCGGAGGACCCCAACCGCGACCCGGTCGCCGTCCAACTGCTCAAACGCGACGACGTCGTGGTCACTTCGCACCGGGCGTTCTTGTCACAGCAGGCCGAGGCCAGCCTGCGTCGCCGCACCGCCGAGAACATCCTGCACGTGGTGCGCACCGGCCAACCCCCGCGCTCGGGCCGGGTGGCGTGATGGTCACAGCCGCACACCTGCTGGACCTCCTGGCCGACCGCGGCGTCGTCGACGTCACCGGCGTCCCCTGCTCCTACCTCACCCCTCTCATCAACCGGGCGGCGTCCGGCTCCCGAGCCCGCTACCTCCCGGTGACGCAGGAGGGCGAGGCGGTGGCCCTGGCGGCGGGCGCCTGGCTGGCCGGCGCAGGCGCCTGCGTGATCGCCCAGAACTCCGGCCTGGGCAACATGGTCAACCCCCTGACCTCGCTCACCCACCCGGCCCGCATCCCGACACCCGTGGTGCTGACATGGCGCGGCGAACCCGGCCGCCCCGACGAGCCGCAGCACGAACTGATGGGCCGCGCCATGCACGACCTGATGGACGTCATCGAGATGAGCCACACCCTGCTCCCCGGCGAACCCGACGCCATGGCAGGCGCCGTAGCGCTCGGCTGGAAGGAGATGGAGACCTCCGAACTGCCCCACGCCTTTGTCCTGCGGCAGGGCATCCTCGCCGACGAACCCCTGCACGAACCACCCCCGGCCCCCCCGGCGCGCCCCGACGTCGTACGGCACGAGCCGCAGCGGACGCCACCAGCCCGGATCACCGCGCTGGAGGAACTGCTGTCCGTCCTCCCCGACTCCGCGGCGATCGTGTGCACCACCGGCAAGTCCAGCCGCGAGCTGTTCACCCTCGCCGACCGGCCGCAGCACTTCTACCTTGTGGGCGCCATGGGCTCGGCCTCCGCGGTCGGCCTCGGTACCGCCCGCCACACCGACCGGCCGGTGGTCGTCGTCGACGGCGACGGCGCGGCCCTGATGCGGCTGGGCGCCTTCGCCACCGTCGGACGGCACGGCACCGGACGGCTCCTGCACATCCTGCTGGACAACGGCGTCCACGACTCCACCGGCGGTCAGCAAACCCTCGCCGGCCAGGTGGACTTCCCCGCGATCGCCGCAGCCAGCGGCTACCGGACCGTCCACGACTGCCCCGACCTCCCCTCCTTCACCACCGCGCTCCGCAGCGCGCTCGACAACGCCCACGGCCCGACACTCATCCGTCTCGCCATCACACCCGGATCACTGCGACGACTGGGACGGCCCACCGTCAAACCGGCCGAAGTGGCCCGCCGCTTCCGCGACTTCATCACCGGAGGCACCCGATGACGGACCCCGTCGGCGTGATCCACGGCCGCTTCCAGCCCCTGCACCACGGCCACCTGGAATACCTGCTCGCCGGCGCACAGCGTTGCACGACACTCGTGGTCGGCATCACCAACCCCGACCCCGAACAGACCGGCTTCGAGCCCACCGACACCGAACGCGGCCGCCCGGAATCCAATCCGTGCACGTACTACGAGCGCTACCTCATGGTGCTCAGAGCGCTGACCGACTCCGGCATCGAACCCTCCCGGCTGCACATCGTCCCGTTCCCGCACTAGTTCCCCGAACGGCTCCGCTTCTACGCCCCCGAAGAAGCGGTCTACTACCTCACCGTCTACGACGACTGGGGAGACACCAAACTCCGTCGCTTCCACGACCTCGGCCTGCGCACCGAGGTCATGTGGAAACGCGACGACAAACCCATCAGCGGCACCCGGGTGCGCCGGGCGATCGCCGAGGGCACGGCCCACTGGCCCGACCTGGTCCCCGACGCCGTGGCCACCGTCATAAAGGAGCGTGGCATCGATGAACGCATCCGCGCCGCCCGCGGCTAGCGGCAAGGTCTACGTCCTCGCACTGTGCGGAGGCGCCGACCGGCCGACCGAAGCGCTCGGTGACCGCACACCCTTCGAGGCCGCCCACACCCCACACCTGGACGCACTCGCCGCACGCGGCGCGAGCGCCCTCATCGAGGTCATCGGCTCGGACATCCCACCCGAGTCCGACTCCGGCGCCATGGCCCTGCTCGGCTACGACCCGCTGCTCCACTACACCGGACGCGGCCCGCTCGAAGGCTACGGCGGCGGCTACTGGCACGGCGGCTCCTCGGTGGCGTTCCGCATCAACTTCGGCAGCCTCGACACCGTCTCCGGGCGCCTGGACCGGCGCACCTCACGGGACCTGACCGACCCCGAACTGGAAGCGATGGTCGAAGAGATCCTTGCCGCCGTCGACCTCGGGCCGGACATCCGGCTGTCCCTGACCGGCTGGGGACGCCACCGCGGCATCCTCGCCCTGACCAGCGCGACGACACAACTGTCCGGCGCGGTGACCAACACCGACCCCGGATTCATCAAGCAGGGCGCCTTCGGAGTGCCGGTCGCCGAGCCCGCCGACGCCCCGCTGCCCTGCCGCCCCCTGCACGAGGACGCGGCCGCCCAGCGCACCGCCGACCTGGTCAACGAGTTCGTCGCGGCCAGCGCCCACGTCCTTGCGGACAGCACGGTCAACCACGCCCGCATCAGGGCCGGCCGCAAACCCGCCAACATCATCCTGGTACGCGACGGCGGCCACACCCTGCCCACACTGGCACCCGTGCCCAGGCCCACGTCGATGTACGGCCAGGTTCCCGCCGAACAGGGCCTCGCCACCCTGGCAGGGGCTCGGTTCACCCGCTCCAAACCCGCCCCGGACGAACCCGTCGAGGCCTACTACGCCACCCTGGTCCCCACCCTGCTCAACGACCCCGCCACAGTGGTGTTCGTCCACGTCAAAGGACCCGACGAGCCTGGCCACGACGGCCGGGTCCAGGCAAAGGTCCGCGCGATCGAGGCCCTCGACACCCACCTGGTCGGCCCCCTCGTCTCGGCGCTCACGCCGGCCGACACCCTCGTCGTGACCTGCGACCACTCCACACCGTGCGCGCTCGGCATCCACGCGCCCGACCCGGTGCCCCTCACCGTCGCCGGCCCCACGATCGCGACCGACGACTGCGTCACGTTCGGCGAACGAGCCTGCGCTACGGGCTCGTTACCGCTGACGCGAGCCTGCGAACTGATGGACTGGCTGTTCAAGGACCGGCCGTGCTGATCGAACGAGTACGACTGCGCGGTGTGCTCGACTCCCGGGCACAACCCACCGTCGAGGCCGACCTCCATCTCGCCGGGGACGAGAGCTTCGGCCGAGGCTCCTGCCCGGTCGCCATCGCGCCCGGACGGCTCGAACGACGCCGCGGCCTGAACACCGGCGACCTCGGCAGCCTCCTGGACGAAGGCCCCGCCGCACACCTGGTGCACGCGGCCCTCCACGGGCGGCAGGTTGCGGGCCAGCGAGAACTCGACACCGTACTGCGCGCCCTCGACGACGAGCACGCCCTGGGCGCCGACGTCACACTCGCACTGTCCCTGGCCTTCGCCCGCGCCGCGGCCCGACGCAGCCGACTCCAGCTCGTCGACTGGCTCATCCAGCACAACGACGGGCCGCCCCCGCAACTGCCCCGACTGCTCGTCAACACCTTCTCCGGCGGCATCCACGCCCAAGGCCCCGCGGACTCCTTCCAGCAGATCATGGCCATCCCTCTCGGCGAGACCCTGACCGACGACATCCGCATGGCCATGCAGGTCCACTCAGCCCTGGCCAGAACGCTGGACAACCCCCGGCTGTCGGCGTCGAGCGGATTCATGGTCACGGACCGCTCAACGAGGGACCAGCTGACAACCCTGGCCTCCGTCATCCAGGCATGTGGGCTCGACGGCCAGGTCGCCAGCGGCGTCGACGTGGCCGCCGAGCACCTGAGCATCGACGGCGGCTACCGCTTCGAGGGGGCGACGCACACCTCCGCCGACTTCGGCGAACTGCTCCTGAGCATCGTCGACGACCACGGCCTCGCCTACGTCGAAGACCCCTTCGACCCGGCCGATACGACTGCCTGGCGCACCTTCACACCCCGACTCGGCACGGCCGGCGCGTCCACGGTCGGCGACGACCTGTTCGCCTCCGACGCCCAGCGCATCCAACCCGGCCTGGCCCACGCGGCCCTCCTCAAACCCAGCCAGGCCGGAACCGTCTCGGCCACCCTCGACGCCGCGTCCGAGGCCGCGTTCGCGGGTCTGCGCACCGTCGTCTCCCACCGCTCCGGTGAGACCGAGGACACCGCCATCTGCGACCTGGCCATCGCGGTCGGCGCCGACCACATCAAGATCGGCGGCCCCCGCCGTGGCGACCGCATCACCAAGTACAACCGCTTCCTGCGCCTGCTGGAGTCGCCTCCACTGGCCGGCCTCCCACGTCCGCCCGCCCACCCCAAGGAGAACCAGCATGTCTCGTGCCAGTGAGTTCAAGCAGCTGATGCTCGACCCGAAGATCCTCGTGGTGCCGAGCGCGTACGACGCACTGAGCGCCAGGGTCATCGAACAGGCCGGATTCCCGGCCGTCCACATGACCGGCTCAGGCACCTCGGCAGCCATGCTAGGGCTGCCCGACCTCGGCTTCGCCACCATCACCGAGATGGCGTGGAACGCCAAGAACATCTGCCTCGCCGTCGACCTGCCAGTGATCATGGACCTGGACGCCGGCTACGGCAACGCCATGAACACCTGGCGCTGCATCCGCGAGTTCGAGCAGGCCGGCATCGTCGGCGGCCACCTGGAGGACCAGGTCGTCCCCAAGCGCTGCGGCCACCTGGAAGGCAAGCGGCTGATATCGGCGCGCGAGATGACCGGCAAGATCGAGGCCGCGGTCGAAGCCCGACGCGACCCCGACTGGACCATCATCGCCCGCACCGACGCCCGCGAGAAACTCGGACTGGACGAGGCGATCCGCCGCTCCAAGGAGTACGTCGCGGCCGGCGCCGACTGCATCTTCCTGGAGGCGATGCTCTCCCTGGACGAGATGAAGCGGGTTCGCGACGAGATCGACGCCCCGCTGCTGGCGAACATGGTCGAGGGCGGCAAGACCCCCTGGCTGACCACCGCCGAACTGGAGGCGATCGGCTACAACCTCGCGATCTACCCCCTGTCCGGATGGTTCGCGGCCACCTCAATCCTGCGCAAGGTGTTCGCCGAACTCCGCGACGCGGGCACGACCCAGGGCTTCTGGCCCCGCCACGGCATGGAGATGACCTTCGAGGAGCTCTTCGAGGTCTTCGGCTACAGCAAGATCTCCGAACTGGAGGAGCGCGTCGTGGTGAAGGACGACGATGTTTCTTGACGGCCGGCTCCACGGCACCGGTCACGAACTGACCGTCACCGACCCCTGGCTCGGCAGCATCGTCGGAACCCTCCCGGCGGACGGTCCCGAACAGGTCGAGGCGGCGCTGACGGTGCTCGCCGCCGCCGGCCCCACCCCGCCGGCCACCGACCGCCGCGAGGTCCTCGCGCGCGCCGCCGACCTGATCACCCAGCGGGCCGAGGAGTTCGCGGCGCTGATCACCGCCGAGGCCGGGATCTGCCGCGCCGAGTCGGCCCGCGAGGTCGAACGCGCCGTGGGAAACCTGCGGGTCGCGGCCGTCGAGGCCGAGCGGATCCGTGGAGAGTCCATCCCCGTCCCAGGCGCCGACCGACTCGCGGTCACCGTGCCCGAGCCGATCGGCGTGGTCGCCGCGATCACACCGTTCAACCGGCCGTTGAACCAGGTGGTCGTGAAGGTCGCACCGGCCGTCGCCGCCGGATGCCCGGTCGCGGTCAAGCCATCCGAACGCACACCGCTGACCGCCATCCGCTTCGCGGAAGTCCTTATCGAAGCCGGCCTTCCTCCCGACCGGCTGGCGGTCCTCGTCGGCCAACCACGCGAGGTGGGACCGGCCCTCGTCGGCCATCCCGAGGTGGCCATGGTGACCCTGACCGGCAGTGTCGCAACCGGCCGCACGGTGGCGGCAATGGCCGCGGGCCGCAAGCTTCTGCTCGAACTGGGCGGCAACGACCCGCTGTTCGTGCTGCCGGACACCGACCTCACGGCAGCAGCCCGACTGGCCGCCGACGGCGCGTGCGCCACCGCGGGCCAGTCGTGCCGCGGAGTGAAGCGCGTCATCGTCTGGGAATCGGTCGCCGACGCGTTCGTCCCCCTGCTCACCGCAGCGGTCGCGGCCAAGCGGGCCGGCGACCCCCATGCCGCAGACACCGACGTCGGACCGTTGATCACCGAGGACGCGGCCCGCCTGGTCGCCGAACGGGTGGCCGCAGCGGAAAAGGACGGCGCCGTCGTCACCACCGGCGGCACCCACACAGGACCGCTCATGGCACCGACCGTCCTCGACCGGGTCCGCCCGCACAGCGACCTGGTCACAGAGGAGACATTCGGCCCGGTCGCACCGGTGCTCCGCGTCGCCGACACCGACGAAGCGGTACGGCTGTCCAACAGCACACCGTACGGACTCCAGGCGGGCGTACTCACCAACGACAGCGCGGCCTTCTGGGAACTGGCATCCCGACTGCGGGTCGGCGCGGTGAACCTCGGCGCCGGACCCCACTACGATTCCCCGCACATCCCGTTCGGCGGAGTCAAGGCCAGCGGAGTCGGCCGCGAGGGCATCAGGTACGCCATCGCGGAGATGACATCCATCAAGACGGTGACCCTCCCTTATCGCTGAGGAGAACGCATGCGGGTGACGATCGCGGGCTCGGGCGACGCGTTCGGCAGCGGCGGCCGTTTCCAGGCCTGCACACACATCGCACCGTCACACGCCCCGGCGATCCTCATCGACTGTGGAACGACATCGTTGACCGCGCTCCGTAGCCTCGACCTGGACCCAGGGGAGGTCACCCTGGTCGCCGTCACCCACCTGCACGGCGACCATTTCGGCGGCCTCCCTTTCCTGGTCCTCGACGGCCAGTTTCGCCGCCGGACCACCGATCTACGGATCATCGGCCCACCCGGCACCCGCCGACGTCTCACCGAAACGATGGAAGCCCTCTTCCCCGGCTCCTCCACCGTCACCCGGCGCTTCACGACCGTCGTCGACGAGATCGCACCCGACGAGACACTGTCGGTGCCGTCCCACGGCCTGCACATCGAGGCCCACCCCGCCGACCACTCAGCAGGCGCCCCGGCACTCTCCCTCCGACTCACCCTCGCCAACCGAACTCTGGCCTTCTCCGGCGACACAGCCTGGACCCCCACGCTGCCCGAGGTGGCAGCGGACTCCGACCTGTTCCTCTGCGAGGGCTACACCTGGGGCCGGAAAGTACCCGGCCACATGGAGGTCACGGACCTCGTCAACAACCGCGAAACGCTGAACACCACCCGACTTCTCCTCACCCACCCTTCACCCGGCGTCCTCGACCAACAGGCAACGCTGCCCTTCGAACTGGCCTCAGACGGAACAACCGTCGACATCCCGGACTCGCCCCCGCCCCCTGATGGATAGATGCCCGCTCAACTGTCTACGATGTATACATGCCCGTAACAAGGACCACCCCACCAGGCCGCCAACCTCTGGCCCGCACCCGCATCCTCGATGCGACCTGGGCACTGGCGGCCGAACGCGGACTGGCAGCAGTGACCATGCGGGCCGTCGCTGAACGCCTGGGAGTCACCCCCATGGCGCTCTACCGGCACATCGGCGACAAACAAGGACTCCTGGACGGCCTGGTGGAACGCCTCCTGGGGGAAATCCCCTTGCCGGACCCTGAGTTGCCCTGGCCCGACCGGCTGGAGCAGCTCGCCCAGGGAATGCGCGCCGTCGCGCGAGCCCACCCGGACCTGTTCCCGCTGCTGTTCGAACGCTCCGCGACCACTGAGGCCGCACGGCGCCCACGAGACGCCGCTTACAGCGCCCTGCGCGAAGCGGGCCTCAAAGAAGCAGACGTCGAACGAGCCGAGCGAATGCTGTCGACCTTCATCCTGGGCTTCGCCTGCTCCGAGGCAGCCGGCCGCTTCGCACACGTAGATGCTGACACTGAGTTCACCTACGCTACCGAGGCCCTGCGCAGGGTGTTCGTCAGCTGAAGGCCTCTGAACCTCGAGCGGCGCCCCTAGGGGATGCGGTGCTCGGGGGTCAGCCCTGTGAGTCCACGAGCCGTCGCCATGTCTGGTTGCCCACGATGCCGTCCGCCGTGAGACCGTTGTTCGTCTGGAACCACCGCGCCGCCGCCGCGCTGTGAGGGCCGAACTTGCCGTCGACGTCCAGCGGTGGACTCCAGCCGAGTTCGTTCAGCCGCCGTTGGATGTTCTTCACGCCTTCCGCGACCGTCCCCGTCTTGGCGAAGGGCTGGTCGGCTTCCAGGCGTTCCTCGCGGCTCGGATGGTCGGTCAACCATTGCGCCAGGTCATCGGGTAGATCGTCCGGCCCGTGCTCCTCGCCGCTGCGCCATCCCTCCACTCGCTGGATCTCCTGGGCGAAGACGGTCCTCTGGTTGTCGTCGAGTTCGGCGAGTGTGGTGTCGGTGCTGACCTGCAAGGCGTCGGCGATGCGTTGTGCGTATGCCTGGGGGTCGTTCGCGCCGTGCCCGGCGGGAGCGTAGGCCCGCATCACGTCGAGCACCGTCTTGCCGCCGCGGTGTTCGAGGTATCGGCGGACGGCAGTGAAACCCGTGGCCTCGTCCGGGAAGATGGCGAATATGTCGTTGTGCTTTCCGGCGTAGGCGCCGTATTGCTCGGCCTCGCCGGAGCTGATGATGTTCCCCGGATTCTGGTCGTTCCACGACGCGGTCCCGCCGGTGCGCGTCACTTCCTCGAAAAAGACATGGTCGATGCCGAGGATGCTGATGACGTCGCCCGGTTCCACGTCGGATACGTCGGTCCAGCCCATGGTGTCCTCCCGATGGAAAGTCAGATGCGGCGCGGGGCGCGCTCGACCCGGATTCCGGAGCGGGGCAGCAGGTCGAAGGCGACGCCCATCAGGGTCTCGCCGGCTGCGCGGGCGCCCGGTAGGGGTTGTGGTGCGCCATCGCGTTCCTCCTTGGACCGCTCACCAGTTGGGCTTCGCGACGCTGCCGTAGGACCAACTGGAGCCCTTCGACATCTCGAAGTGCAGATGCGGTCCCGTCGCGTTGCCCGTGGCGCCGACCTTGCCGAGCTGCTGTCCGGCGGTGACCTTCTGACCGTCCTTCACCTGGCGCTGTGAGAGATGGCAGTAGGTGTAGACATGGCCGTTGTCGGCGTGCAGGCCGATCCACTGGCCGTAGGCCCCGCCGTTGCCGTTCGACCAGGCGACAGTGCCGTTGCGCACGGCGACCACGGGCACGCCCGTGTCGGCGGCGAAGTCCTCGCCCGTGTGGCGGCCGAAGCCGTCGGGCTTCCAGGCGTAGGGGCCGCGTGCGAAGAACGCGAAGGTCACCTTGTGGTGCGGTACGGGAGAAGGGACCCGCCGCTTTCCGCCGGGGCGTGCGGCGTGGGCGCAGTTGACGGCGAAGTGGGCGTGGTGGCCGAGGGTGGTGAGGGAGGTGCAGCCGGGGATGCCGTCGGCGTCGTGGCCGGTGAAGCCCTGGGCGCGTTGTTCGGCGCGGTAGGCGGCCTTGGTCTGTTCGCCGAAGAAGCCGGTGGGGCCGCCGGGGATGGGGTGGCCGCGGGCGATCAGGGCCTTCTGTACGGTTCGGATGTCCTCGTTGGTCTCACCGAACCGGACTCTGGACAGCGCGACGGTGACCATGACGGCTCGCCTCCTTTCGTGCCGTCAGCCCCAGGGGGTGACGGTGAGCCGGATCCGCGCGTCCGCCCCGAGGATCGGGGCGGCGGTGGCGGGCAGTTCGATGTGGTGGACCCAGACACCGTCAGCGGGGTTCTCGTCGCCGAGGGTGCTGCTGCCGCCGTCGGGCCGGTAGTCGCTGATCGGCCCCTTGATGGTCGAGTTCCAGGTGGCCCGGAGCACGGGCATGGCGGCCGGGTCGTCGCCACCCCCCACGTCGACGACGAGAATGTCGTCGAAGTCGGCGGTCTGCTCAAGGTGGTCGTTGAAGCTCAGCAGCCCGTCATGACGGTGCAGCGACAGGATGCGCAGGTGCAGCGCGTACCGCATGGTGCCCGAACCGCCGGTCCGCAGGCCGCTGTTGAGGAAGGTGTCCACCAACGGGACGCACGTCTCGCCGTCGTCGGTACCCGTCGGGCTCTCGGACAACTGGATGGGGCACCACTGGGCGCTGATCCGTTCGTGCGTGACGATCTGCAGGCCGCGCACCGACAGACGCACCTCTGCCTGCCAGGTCGTGTTGTCGCGTTCCGGCAGGTGGAAGTCGACGAGTTCCGCATCCACCTCGCAGTCCCCGAACAGGAAGCGCCGCAGGTTCTGGTAGCCCTCTTCGGAGTTGACGAGTCCGTAGGATCCGCTGTGGCTGCGGTGCACATGTGCCTGGTGTGCGCCGGGGACGTAGGCGTTGTCGATCTGCACCAGACCGTCGCTACGGGGCCCGACCGTGGCGGACGACAGACCGTGCGCCACCTCGTAGTCGGTCGGGTCGGTGCCGATCAGGCAGAAGACCCGGCCGAGCGGGAAGGCGAACGGCCGGTCGGGCGGCATCGCGCGGGCGTCCCAGGACTGCGGCGGTCCGTCGGGATCGGTGAGCGCCTTCGGAGTGAGGTAGTGGTACATCCGTTCCGGACCGAAGATGTCCGCGCCATTGATGCCGGTGACGTCACGCAGTCGCTCCAGTACGCCGAAGCCGACGTCGAAGGCGATGCCGCCGTGGGGGGTGCCGTAAGTGAACAGCTTGCCCACGTAGTCGGCCGGATCATGGCCGAGATCCGGGATGATCTTCTGGATCAGGCAGCGGCACACCAGCCCGCCCATGGAGTGGGCGACCAGGTGGACCCCGGGTGCCCCGGACTTCTCCTTGAGGGTCTCGATCAGGGTCAGCAGGTCCTGCGCGGCGGTCTCCAGCCGGAACTCGTGAGGGCCTACTCCCCAGGTGCTCGCGGATGTGTCGTAGAAGCGGTGAATCCAGATGGAGTCCGGTGGAATCGTCTCGTGGGTGGCCAGGTAGAGCTCCTGGCCACCGTCCACGAGGATGTGATAGCCCTCGTCCAGATGCAGCCGCAGCAGGGGGCTCTCGAACTGATAGAAGGACGGTTCGTCGTCCGCTCCGATACGGATGTGAGTGGAGCCCTCGTTGAACCCGTAGAAGGGGTCCGTCACGGCCTTGTCGATGCCGGCGGTGTTGCCGGCGTATCCCCGGACATAGACGATGGGCAGTTTCGCGGCCGGTGCCATGCCGTCCTCCAGATCAGCATTCACCCACGCCCGGAAGCCACGCGGCGGGGTGGTCGATGAAGATGTTGGACACGTATCCGCCGAGCAGGGGGACGAAGGACCAGGCATCGTTGGCATGGCCCGCGGTGCTGACCGTGTCCCCCCTTGTCTGGCACTGCACCCTCACCTGTGTCGGGCCGGGCAGCACGGTCACGACCGGGGCGTCGAGGCGGGGCTCCGCCCGGACGTTGACTCCGGTGCCCCAGGTGACGAAGTCGGTGGTCGGGACGACACCCCCGCCGTCCGGCGGCTCCCCGAGAACGGGCAGCTCCCAGTTCTGTGGGTCGTCGCAGAGCGGATCGGCCACCACCGACAGGTGGAAGTGTTTCTCGTGCGGGTTGGCCCCGTCGTACGGTCCCCACTGCCAGTCGTTGCGGGTGGCGATCCGACGGTTGGCTATGACGTACTTGATCCGCGGGTCGCGGCTGTCCAGCAGCTGGTCGGCGACCTCCTGGATGTCGAGGCCGTGGGCCGGGTCGTGGGTGAAGTCGCGCGCGGTGACGATCCCGGGCCCGTACCAGGGATTGTGGTCGCTGTCGCGTGTCTGGTGGGCGGCGTCGCCGATCCCGCCGTCGGAGAGTTTGCTGCGTTCCGGAAAGCGGGCGTCGATCTGATGCAGAAGGGTCTCCAGGCTGACTGCCACGCGCCACGACATGATGACCTCCGAGTGGAGTCGGTGTTCAGTCGACGTGGTACTGGACGTAGTAGTACGAGCGTTCCTCCTCGGAGTGGGCGAGCTTCGAGAGGCTGCCGCCGCCCTGCTCGTCCTCGCTGATGGTGACGGAGCGCAGCAGATCGTCGGCCGAGACGTCGTCCTGGTCCCACGCGAACACCTCCTGGGAACCGTCCGCCGTGAGCTGGATCCCGAGGGGGATCTGTGCGCCGGCGGCGGCGGAGAACGTCGAGTCACCCGGCCACACCGCGTGGTCCGCTCCGGCATGGGGATCGGTGGTGACGTACAGATCGGCCGGCTCCTCGTCGAGGGCGGACTGGATCGTCTGGCCCACGTCCTGGTTGCCGGTCAGTTGCCGCACGAGAGCGGTGCCCGGCAGGTTGGAGACCGGTTGCAGAACGCTGTCGATCACTCCCGAGAGGGGGAAGCCGGTCGAGGTCGACCGCCTCAGGCGCACGATCTCGTCGATGGTCGACGTGGCGGTCATGTCGTCCTCCGTTCGCGTCGACGGTCCCGCGAACGAGGCTACGAACGACGCGTCAGCGCGCTGTCAGCCTGTCGTCAGTCTCCCGTCATCGCCCTCGCGTCTTTTCCTCACCGGAAGAGGACGATCCCGTGCTGAGCCAGCATCCGCGTGAACTGGGGGGACGGTTCGACGCCCAGTTCCTTGCGCAGCAGCTGTCGGAACGAGCGGTATTGACGGACCGCCTCGATGAGATTGCCCTCCGCGAGGTGCGCCGCCACCGCGGCCCGGTGCGCGCTCTCCCGCAGCGGCTCCGAGCGTACGCTCGCCCACGCCGCCTCCAGAGCCAACGCCGACTTGCCCTCCCGTACGAGGGTCTCGGCCAGGGCGTCGAGCGCATGCAGACGCAACTGCCGCAGGCGTTCGCGCTCCAGCAGCACCCACTCCTCGTCCCAGCCGGGCAGCAGCTCCTCCGTGCCGACAAGTCCCGGCGGGAGCCGGGCGTCGAACGGGCGGGCGCAGCCCTGCACGACATCGAATGCCGTCTCGATCAAGGTGTGTACGTCGACATGCAGGGCTGTCCCGGTCGACAGTGAGTCTCCGCTGCACCGGATCAGTGCCTGATCACAGCGGGGCAGCTTCCACAGAGTGGTGCGCAGACTGCCCCTGGCATGGTCTTCCGTGACCTCTGGCCACAGCGTCCCGGCCAGCACAGTGCGCGACACACGCCGGTGCAGTCCGACGAACGCCAGCAAACGCTGGCCGTTGCGGCTCAGTTCGACAGGCTTGGCGTCATACTCAAGCCGGAACTGGCCGAGCAGACGCAAAAGGGGAGGGGACGTCACCTTGATCGCCTCGCTCGCCGTGGCCGGGCAGCCTCTTGGGAACCCTCGCCATAATTTCAGCCGGTGCGACCAGACCATGCAACTCATGCACCAGCGCGTCGATTAGAGCGTAAACCGTTGAACAGTCATCTCAATTGGTTGCCACTGAAACTATGGCCGACGAACAACTCGGAATTGCGGGTTTGCGGACCGACGGGCCCGGGATCAGACTCGATACAAGGGGCGGTGACAGGTTTCAAGGCTAGGTGTCATCCGGGTGCGAAAGCGGCTTTCCGTGCTACGAGTCCGGGGGTGTCGCGCCGGACTCCCCGCATGGGGCTGCTCACTCGGTGCGGAATCTCAAGAACCATTCGGAAAGCCTGGTGAGCAGTCATGACAGCGATAGACGACAAGTGGACCCAGGTGGCGTGGATCGGCGCGCCGGTGGATGCCGGAGGCGGTTCGGCGGAGATGCCCGAGCCCGACGGCCGCGGCCGATCCCGCGACTACCAGAACGGCTCGATCTTCTGGTCGCCGCAGACCGGAGCCCACGAGGTCCACGGCAGTATTCGGGTCTGCTACGCGCGGCTCGGCGGGACGCGTGGATTCCTCGGCTACCCCGTGACCGACGAGACGGGCACCCCTGACGGCGTCGGCCGCTACAACCATTTCGAGGGCGGCTCCGTCTACTGGACGCCGGCGACGGACTCGCACGAAGTCCACGGTGCCATACGGGACCTGTGGGCGAGCATGGGCTGGGAACGCAGCTACCTCGGCTACCCGGTCTCCGACGAGAGCGGCTCACAGCAGTCCCGCTACAGCCTCTTCCAGCACGGGCGTATCTCCTGGACGCCGTCAGGTGGAGCCGTAGCCGTACAGAGTCAGTCCTACGGTGACGACAACGTGGGAGAAGCCGTCTGAGGAGGAGTCGTCCGAGGACATGGCCGTCCAAGGCGATGACGCGGTGCGGCCGCCGCCCGAATCCTCGATGACCGGGCCGGTCGGCGACCGTCGCGCTCGCGTGCCGAGCGTCCGCGTCAAGCCTCCTCGAACACCAGGTCCTCGGGCGCCTGAGTCATGAGTACGATCTGGCCGTGGGTGACTTCGACCACGTTGTTCAGTCCGGTGCAGCGCCTGCCGGTGGACGCGATGGTGAAGCGGTCCTGCACTCCGGCGAGATAGGCAGGGAAGCAGGTCAGCGAGCCGTTGTCGAGCCGGAGGTAGTCGACGAGTCGCCGGAACAGCTTGGACAGGATCACGACGTCGTCGGTGAGCGAGGTCAGGCCCGTGACCTTGGCCCCGGTCGTGGTGGTGTCGCTCGGCCACAGACCTTGCGCCGGCGCCGTCCGTGCCTGTCGCACGGCGGCGGTCAACTCGGTGCGCAGGCTGGGGAACAGGCTTCGATAGAACGTGGGGTAGACCAGGCCGGTGGCGATCAGGTGATGGTTCACCGTCGTCCGGAGCAGGTCGACGTCGACGTCGACATCGGTACCGCTGGCGCCCTCGGGGGTGCCCCGCCCGACGAGGGCGACGCAACGGCCATGGATGTCGGCGCCGTTGGTCAGGATGAAGCCGGGCACCGTGTCGGGCGTCGCCGCCGTCACGGTCTCGTCCGGCCCCTGGTCGACGTTCGTGAACCCCAGCCACGTTTGGAGTTCGTCACGTGCGGCATGCGCGAAGTGGAGCGGCTGGTGCACACGGCTCGGCCCGTAGTGCGTCTCCAACGCGTCGATCGCGTCCAGCCGGAGCGTCGCGCGCCCCAGCGCATCGTGCTTGACGGCGCGTCCGCCACTTCCCACCAGGGCCCATTCTGTCGGGTCGTTCGGGGTGAAGTGGATGGTGTCGCCGTCCGGCTGTGTTCCCGTGATCTGGAACGATCCGTTGATGAGCAGCATCGTCATAGCGGCTCCCGAAGACTTGAACGGTTCGCGGGGGAAAGGCGAGATGCCTGCTGAACCACGCTATTCCCCAGTCGGGCGCTCTGCAATTGCTGCCGGTACCCGCCTCTTGGCGCGCTCCTGTTGGCGGTACGTCCTATGCTGAGACGGGGAGCCTTTGCTGGAGGTCGGGATGGCCGACGAGAAAGCCTTCAAGAGTTCACGAAGCCCGACAAAACTCCGAGGAAACGCAATCACCTTCGCTTTCCTGTGGGTTACGTCGCTCTTGTTCGGCCGCACGGCGAACCCGGATGCGCCGAAGCAGGATGATTCTTACGAGCAGACCGGACGAACGAACGTCGTCCAGCTCCCGAAGATCCCGAAAGGGCTGTCCAGAGTTCACAGGACGGCCTGGCGTGAGCGGGCCGCCGCGCGCATTCTCTACTTGGAGCAGCAAGCGGATCGCGAGAGATGCCGGGCGGTTGAGGACCAAGCTGAGCAACGACAGCGGGAGAAGACCCTGGAGGGGATGGCACGGCACCTGGAAGAGGCGGGCCATGCCATCCGCGCACCGCGCCGCCTCTTCTCCGGAGCCGCAGCCCTCGAAAGGACCTGGGCAAACCTGCGCGCGACCGACGTCATGCTGCTCGGGCTGTGCTCACAAGAGGACCTGATCAGCCGGAGCACCGACGTGCTGGGCTATGTCCAGCAGCACCTTGCTCCGGGCAACCCGCTTCGGGTGAGGGCGGAGGCGGTCGCGGAGGGCATGGAGGTGAAAGGGCCTCAGCCGGGGGACCGAGGGCTCCTCGTCCTGGCTCTGAGCGCCTCGTACGACGCGCTGGATGCCGAGGTCAGGAGGGTTCGCAGCCTCAGCGTCATTCTGCGGATCGCCACCTTCTTCGTGCTCCTCGGTGCGGCTGGGCTCGCGCTCTGGGGCTGGTACTGCCCCGGTTCGCTGAACCTGTGTTTCATTCCGAAGGGAGAGCTCAACGTCGCGTGCCCCTCCGGAGAGGTCCCTCGGAACGGCAATGATGTTCCGAGTCACTACGCCCAGCACACGGACGTGCTCGTCACCGAGGCGGGAGGGCTGGCCGGAGCGGCTCTCACGGTGATCGCGTCATTGCGCCGGATTCAAGGAACGAGCACTCCCTACATGCTGCCGCTGTCCGCGGCCCTGCTGAAATTTCCCACCGGGGCCCTGACCGCCTTCGTAGGGGTGCTGCTCATCAGGGGGGCGTTCATCCCCGGCCTGAGCGATCTGGATTCCAGCGCACAGATCATGGCGTGGGCTGTCATCTTCGGCGCTGCGCAGCACGTTGTGACGCGCTTCGTCGACGCCCGGGCCCGCGAAACGCTGTCGGACGTGGGGCGCGCGCAGACCGACCCTGTACCGGGCACGCCGGGGACGGAACCGGTTCCCGCGCAGACAGGCAAAGGACGCACGGACGACGCGTGAAGCACGCGAGTGTGCCCTTCGGCCGCATGTCGGTTTCCTCCAGCGACTCGCGCGCAGCCGCTTCGTGGGGGCTCGCCGGGGTCGATCACTCCGCCCGGGAGTTCCCTAGGACCGGTTCGCCGATCCCGATGTCCTCGAACAGCATCTGCTGTGGATGTTCGTGCCAGCCGCATTCGCCGACAGGCCGTTCAGGTACGACAGCAGACAGGAGGACGGCGCGAGTGGTCGCGCAACGGAGCTTACGGAGGAGCTGCGGGCTCGGATCTTCACGTGGGAACGGTTGACCGCCTGCCAGCCCAGCAGTTGATGCCGGCCTCCGGCGAGAGCGTCGATGATGCCGTTCTCACGGGCCGCCCGGACATCGTGGACCGCCCGGGCAGGGCAGCCGACGCCCACAGGCGACGTTCCCTGGGGACGGCGATGACCTGCACGTTCATGCCGTGATTCTTGTGTTTGCCGCCAATAGAAGGGCTGGTCGGCGGCGATCCGGTTGATCGGCGGCAGCGTCCCGTCCAGGATCACGAACGCCTTCGTCGACGCGGCCTTGACGGCTTCCTCGCGAGCGTGGGTGCGAGAACGGCCAGGAGTTCGACGGCTTCGGTGACGTAACGGTAGACGGTGGTGGTGCCGATGCCGAAGCCGGCCGCGAGCCACGTTGCGGAACACGCCGTGTCAGCCTTGGGTGTAGTGCCGAAGGCCCTCCGCCCGCCCACCCGCCACACCACGTGAGTTGACCGGTCAACCACGGCTGCTGTGTCATTCGCCGTCGCCAGCTGCCCGGTTTGACACTGCCGCAAACGCGACGCCTACTGGAACAAAGAGGCTCGACAAGACGGCAATCGAAACATTCCCCAGGAGTCTCGCTGTGCGTCAAACTCTTCCAGCAGCCACGTTGTGGGCGAGGACAGCTCATCTGACGGTACGGCAGTCTGCCTGACGCGCAGCCAACCCGTTGCCCGACCTTTCGGGCGGAGTAAGAAGCCATGAGCCCGCGAACTGGGACGGCCTTTCTGACTGCCGGAGCACAAGAACGAAGGAGAGCCCGATGACAGTCGATTCCAGAGGCAACTGGGACGTACATCAGACCAATGGCGCGACGGTGCATATGAACCTGGACCAGGACCGGGCAGGAAACGTATCGGGTGACGCCTTCGTCAACGGCGTTCACGGCGGCTGCCAGGGATTCGTCCGAGGCGACGACTTTCTGGTCACCATCGCGTGGGACAACGGTCCGAAGGGGCGGTACACGGGCCATCTCGGCCTCGACTTGCGTCTCTCGGGCGAAACCGTAGACATCAACAACCCGGGAAGCACGGCTACTTGGTTCTCGGACCCCTTGCCGGCGATGGTCTGAGAAGCGGGTGCCCATCGATCTTGGACCCCGCCGCCAGGCAGGGCGAAGACAGGCTCCAAGAGGCTCTTGACCCGCATGCGGCGAATACCGGCAGTACATTTTCGTGGTGAGCTTGAGGTGAATGGTCAGCCCGTACGCTTCATCACGAAGGAGCACGGCGTTCCGGCGCCCCGTCTGATGCGCTCCCGGCCGGGGCAGGGCTCCGCCGACGACCACTTCATCGAGGACGGCCAAGCCGCGTCCAGCCCAGCCAACCCGTTCCACGTCGACCTGGACTACGGACACCGCGACGCCGCGGTCGGCAACGGGAACCTCAACGACATGTATCTCGTCAAGCGACGCTCCGGAGAGCAGTACGCCGGCCGGGACACACCCGGGGGCGTTGGAGCGCCCGGCACCTTCTTCAAGACCGATGTCGACTTCCGCGGACATCTGATCGACGTGTGCAACGACGGAAGGGTCCTGTTCACCCGCGAGTGGACCGTCAACTGCCAGGTGTCGTGAGGAGCCCCTATGAACGACGAAACCCCCCGACTGGCCGGTGACTTCTGGGTCTACCCGTCCCTCCACGAGGTGACCGGCACGTCGGTGCGTGTCAACGTGGCGATAGCGGTGGAACAGCCCTTCGACCTCCAGGACTCCGACGTAGCCGTCGAACTCGTCGCCGGCGGACAGTCCCTGAGCGTCGCGGAAGCACCCGTCCCCGGCCCGCTGCCCGCCATCCAGATGACCGGCGCCAACGCGTACGCCCTGTACCGCTTCGACAACCCGGACGGTCTCGCCCCTGAGTCGGTCACGGTGACGGTGCGCGGCGGCAGCGCGACGTTCGACGTGTCACTTGCCGTCGGCTAGGCACATTCCGGCATGAGGAGGACCCGGTCATGAGCGAGCCCGGTACCGTCGCTCTTCGCGCCCCGCAGAACGGCTCGGTCCAGGCCGTCGCCTTCAGTCCGGACAACGCGCGCTTTGCCACCGGCGGCAGCGACACCCACCTGCGGGTGCGCTCGATCGGCATCGGGGCACCGCCGCTGGAGGTGCCCACCGACGGAGCCGTGTCCGGCATGGCCTTCAGCCCGGACGGCACCAGGATCGCCGTGTCCGACTTCGAGCAGGTGTTCCTGCGGGACAGTGCCACCGGCACGGCCCTGTGGCAGGGACCGCTCGACCCGGGCAACTCGGTGAACTCCGTGCGGTTCGGCCCGGAGGGGCGGCTCATCGTGGCCACCGACACCCTGGTCGCCGTACTCGACCAGGCCTCCGGAGAGATCAAGCAGCGCATCACCGTCAACCCGCCGCTGATCGCGGATGTGGACCTGAGCCGGGACGGCACTCGGATCGCGCTGGCCGTGGACGAACGCCACGGCGGAAACCACCATCACGCCGGATCCGCTCGGGTGCACGACGTGGCCACCGGCAAGGAGATCTCGCGGCTCACCCCGAAGGATGCCGTTTTCGCCGTCGCGTTCAGCCCGGACGGGCTGAACGTGTTGTGCTGCGCCGCGGACGACACCACCCGGATGTTCGAGGCGCAGAGCGGCAAGCAGGTGTGGCCCACTCCGGAGGACATCGACGACCAGGTCACCGCCCCGAGCTGCCTGGCCTTCGACCCCAAGGGCAAATGGACCGTGGTCGGCGGCTCCGACGGGTTCGCCCGGGTCCTGGACGCGGACACCGGCGTCGAGCGGGGCCGGGCGCCCAAGCTGAACCTCGGCCAGCCGGAGGACCAGAGCTTCGGAGCGGTCACCCATGTCGCGTTCAGCCCGAACGGCAAGCACGCGGCCAGCGCGTCCATCGACAACGTCGTACGGCTGTTCAACGTCGAGGGCAAGGAGCTGTACACCGTGTCCACCGACGAGGTACTGGCGTTGCGGTTCAGCCCGAACGGCCGCTGGCTGGGCGTCGGCACCATGAACGGCGCGCTGGTGATCGACAACGGCGAAGCGAACCAGGGGTGAGCCGCATGGACCCGCACGCACTCCTCCAGCAGGTCGCCGGCCAACTGTGCGCGCTGGCCAAGGACGCCGTCGACGGCCTGGTCCGCTCCTTGCCCGAGCTCGGCGAGGACCCCTCGGCAGCCGGGACCGTGCTCGCCGGGCGGCTGTTCGCCGTGCACGACAAACTGCCGCCCGGTAACTCGCTGGTGGAGCTGGTACGGGAGGCGCTCGGCGACCTCGACGCAGCCTCGCCCGTACGGCTGCACGGCTGGCGTCGGGCCCCCGGCGCGCCCCTCGGCGTGGCCCTGGTGTTCGATGGCCACGGCGGAGCCGCGGGCGGACGCGCCGTGCTCGGAGTGACCCCTGACGGACCGGTCTTCGACGTGGTCGTCACTCCAGGGACGGCCCTTACCCTGCCCCAGACGGTCCACGGGCCGTGGAGCGTGGAGGCGACCGTCACCGCCGCCCAGGGCTGGGACGCCGCCTTCGGGCCGGGCCTGCCGCCCGCGGCGCCCGGTGGCAGCGCCGCGATCCGGCTGCGCCGCACCGGCAGGCTCACCGCCGGAATGACCGACGGCCCCGGCGTGAGCGTCGACGGCGTCGGTCTGGCCGTGACCTCGGAGCCGGGCACCCCCGCCGTTGTCGATCTGGAGTTGCAGGGGTTCACCGCCGCCGTGCTGCCGGCCGCGCTCGCCCGTCTCCTCGGCATCGAGGGCGCGAGCCCGATGTCGGGTCCGCCCGTGTCCGTCGTCCTGCGCGCCGACCGGGCCGAAGGCCTGCGCTTCGCCGGCACCGGCGGCCTCACGGTCCCTCTCCCGCTTCGGCTGAACGCCCCGGCGGTGTCCAGCCGGGGCGCCGCCCTGGAGCTGACCGCGGACGGGGGCGAGCCACTGCTGGCCGTGTCGGTGTCGGCCAGCGCCGGGCTTCCGGGCCTGCCGCTGAGCGTCCACCTGGAGCGCGCCGGGATCGAGCTGCCCGTTACGTTCACTCCGGCGCACCCCCCGGGCCTCGACCCGAGCCGACTGCGCGAGCTGTTCCCGGACGGCATCGGCACCGAGCTGAACGTGCCGCCCATCTCCGGCGGCGGCCTGGTCCGGCGCACCTCCGACCAGGGCTACGGGGGGCTGATCTCCGTCGATCTCGGGGTGCTGCGCGTCCAGGCGGTCGCCCTGTTCCGGCCGCCCGACGGCCAGGCCCCCACCAGCTTCCTGGCGCTGCTCGCCGCCCAGTTCCCGACCCCCGGCATCCAACTCGGCCTGGGCTTCGCGCTCGACGCGGTCGGTGGTCTGGTCGGGGTGAACCGGCGCGCCGATGTCACCGCCCTGCAGCAGCTCGTCGGTGACGGCAATGCCGACCATGTGCTGTTCCCCGACCGCGCGGTGGAACGCGCCCCGGAGATCATCGGCTCGCTCGGCTCGGCGTTCCCAGTCGCTGCCGGGCGCGTCCTGGTCGGGCCGATGATCCGCCTCAACTGGGGCGGCCGGTGGGTGTCCCTGTCCGGGGCGATCATTCTCGAACTGCCCGCGCCGGCACGCGCTCTGCTGCTGGGACGGCTGCTGGTCGGGCTGCTCGACCCGGCCGTGCCGCTCATCCGCCTCCAGGCTTGTGTGCTCGGTCGGATCGAACCGGCCGTCCCGCTGGTCGAGGTGCTGGTGTCGCTGTCAGGTTCGTGGATCGTCGGGCTCGCCGTGCGCGGCGAGATGTATCTGCTCGTACGCGGCGGCGGGCAGCCGGAGTTCGTCCTGTCCGCCGGCGGATTCCACCCCCGCTACACCCGCCCGGCCCGGGTGCCCGCGCTGGACCGGCTCCAGGTGGACCTGGCCCCCGGCCAGGGCTGGGGGCTCCGCATGGAGGCCTATTTCGCGGTCACCTCCAACGCGGTGATGTTCGGCGGCCAGGTCCAGCTGGACGCCACGATCGCCGGCTGCGGGGTGACGGGCTGGCTGGGTCTGGACGCGCTGTTCGTCTTCGACCCGGTGTTCGCGTTCTCCGTGCACGTCCGCGCCGGAGTGGCGGTACGCGCCTTCGGGCGCCGACTGGCCGGGATCGCCCTGGACTTCACGCTGGAGGGGCCCGCCCCCTGGCATGCCTTCGGCACCGGCAGCATCGCGGTGCTGTTCTGGGACGTCGAGCTGGACTTCGACATCCGCTGGGGCTCGCCGCCCGCCGTGGAGCAGAAGGCCGGACGCCCGCCGATCGACGCGCTGACCCCCGAACTGGCGCAGTCGAAGGCCTGGGCGGCGGAGCGGCCGACCGCCGAACGCACCGCGTTGGTGTTCACCAGGGAAGCGAACGAGAAGCTGAACCAGGGCACCCTCGTGCACCCCGACGCCACCCTGCGCGTCTCGCAGCGTGTGGTCCCGCTGGGCGTGCCGATCTCCCGTTTCGAGCGGCGCCCGGTGCCGGCCCAGACCTGGACGATCAAGGAGATCACCCTCGGAACCACCCAGCCCGCCGCCGGACTCCCCTCGCTGTCCGAGCGGTTCGTGCCCGGAGAGTTCTTCGACCTCACCGAAGACGCCCAACTCAGCGAGCCCGCCTTCGTCAGCCGCGCGTGCGGACTGCGGGCACGCAGCGACGGCATCGTTCTCGGCGCCGGCCACCGCGTGGACGACGGCTATGAGACCGGCTACGAACCCCCGCTGCCCGAGCGGGAGTTCTCCTTGTGGCCCGGGCTGTTCCGCCTCGAGTCCGTCTTCGGTGCCAGCGCCGCCGAACGGCTCGAGCACTGGCGTACACCAGCGGCGACCATCAAGGTGCGCCCCGCCAAGTTGAGCGTTGCGGCCACCGATTCGCTTCAGCCGCTCCTGGACGACGTCACCCTGGTCGACGCCACCGCCGACGCCTGGGAGGCGATGAGCGGCCGACTCGACCAGCCGCAGGAGGCGTTGCGGCTCCTCGAGAGCTGGGAGGTCGGACGATGACCGCGCCCCGCCCCCAGCGCCGAGCAGGCGGGAGCGTCGTATGAGCACGCGCTGGTTCTTCTCCTCCGCGCGAGTCGGTGCCGCCGCCTCCGCCGACGGACAGGCGCTGCGCACTGCGGTGCGGTTCTTCCAGGACATCGACGGCCGCCGCGAGGAGCCGGAAGTGCGGGGACCGACCCTGTCGCTCGTAGGACCGGGCGAGGTGCTCGGCTTTGACCGCTCGATGGTGCTGCGCGAGGAACCGCCGCCCGGCACACTCGACGCGGCGGAGAACGTGCTGGCGAGCGTGGAACTGGTCCACGCCGACCTGCCCTGGCTGCTGTCCCCGGGCACGGTGGCCACTGCGGGCGGACCCACCCCGCAACCCTGGATCGCGCTGATCGTGCTGTCCGAGGACGAGGCCGCCCCACCTCGCCCGGGGCATCCGCTGCCCGTCCTCACCGCACCGGTCGCCGCGCTGCCCCTCTTGGCCGAACGGTGGGCCTGGATCCACGTGGAGGCACGGCTGCCCGATGACGTCACCGACCTCGACGCCGCCCGGCGGCTCGTCGAACAGCGCGTGCGCCATCACTCGGCGGATGTCGTCGGACGGCTGCTGTGCCCGCGTCGGCTGGCCCCGGACCGCGGCTGGATCGCCGCGGTCGTGCCCGCCACCGCGGCGGGCCGGGACGCGGGCCTGAACGTCGCACCCCAGGCGGCGGCCACCACGGACGCCTGGCCCATCCCCGGCCGGGACACCGTCGACCTGCCCGTGTACCACTGGTGGACCTTCCGTACGGGGAGGGCGGGCACCTTCGAGGAACTCGCCCGCCGGCTGCGCTTCCGGCCCGCCGCCGAGTCCGGCCTCGGCACCCGGACCATCGATGTCGGTCGGCCCTGGCCCGCCGAGGAGGCCGTCGGCCCGGCCACCGTTGCCATGGACGGCGCCCTGCGCCCGCCCGGCACTGCGGCACCCGAGACGTGGTCCGACCCCGCGGCCCAGGACCGGTTCCGCGCACTGATCCGCGAGCGGGTGGACGCACCGGCCCTGCTCCGCGGCGAGGCCGTGCCGGAGGGGGACGGAGAACCCGCCGGGGACCGGGACGTCGTCGCCGTGGCCCCGCCGCTGTACGGAAGCCATCACACCGGCGAGCAGACCGTGCCGGCCGAGCCCGACGTCTGGATGAGCACGCTCAACGTGGAGGTCCGCCGTCGGGTCGCCGCCGCACTCGGCTGCCGCTATGTGCAGTTGGAGCAGGAGTTCCTCATGGCCCGGGCCTGGGAACAGGTAGGCGAGATCCGGCAGGCCAACCGGCTGCTGGCGGTCGGTGAGCTGGCGGCCGTCGCCGCCGAGCGGGCCCAGCGCAAGCACCTCGGCCCGCTGGACGCGGCCGACCTCGTCACCGTCATGGCACCGGTGAGCGCGCGGGTGCCCGTGTCCGCGACGACACCGGACGCGGAGCCGACCACCCTGGCCGCCAAGCTGGCCTCGGCGCGGGAGGACCTGCCGGTCGGCACGGCCAGTACCTCGTTCGTCCGGCTGACCCGCGCCAACGGCGCGCTGGCCCGACGGGCCCAGCTCGGCACGGACGGCGAGCCGGCCGAGTCGTTCCTCGCAGGAAAGATGAAACTGATGGGGATGGTCAGCGACGACGCGCCGGAGGCCGGCCTGCCGGGCGAACTGCGCGCGGCGCTCAGCCCCATGCGGCTGCAACTGCTGCGGCTCGCCGACCGCATCCCCGCCGACTTCTGGGCGCAGCGCACGGAGGCCGACGACCGCCCCCTGCGGCCGATCATGGCCCACCCGAGGTTCACCGTGCCGATTGCCGCGGAACTGCTGGCCCGCTGGCCGGAATGGGCGCTGCCCGGCATCGGCGCGCTGCCGCAGGACTCGGTGACCCTGCTGGAGACCAACCCGGAGTTCATCGCCGCGCTGCTGGTCGGGCTGAACCACGAGTTCAACCGTGAGCTGCTGTGGCGGGAGTTCCCCACTGACCAGCGCGGCACCCCGTTCGCCCGATTCTGGCCCGGCGACAGCGCGGACGTCGAGGAGATCGCGCTGTGGCCGCTGGACGCCCCGCTGGGCAGCCAGTTGCGCACCGGCGGCGAGGGCGACCTGGCGTTGCTCGTACGCGGCGATCTGCTGCGGCGCTTCCCCGGCACCGCCCTGCTCGCCGTACGCGCAGTGGAAGGCAGGCTGCCGCCCGCTTTCGACGGCGTACCGGCCACGGCGCTGGGGCTGGACGAGTCCACGGTCCTGTACCTGTTCCCCGACCTGGACGCGGAGCGCGCCCGCGCCGAGGACTGGTTCTTCGTGTTCCGCGAACCCATGCGGGGCACACAGTTCGGATTCGACACCGGCGACCAGCCCGCCGAGATGGAGACATGGGCCGACCTCACCTGGCAGGGCATCGGTGTTCAGCCCGCCCGATGCGCACAGCTCGGCCAGGTGCCCGCCACGCCGACCCGGCTCACCCAGCCCGACCCGCCGAAGTGGGCCCGGGACTCGGCCGACATGGCCCGCATCGCCTTCCAGCAGCCGTTCCAACTGGCCTTCCGGGCCACCACGTTGCTGGGCGGCTGACCACCGTGCCGAGGACAGGAGCAGTGAGGACATGACGGATGCCTTCGCCGCCCGCGCGCGACTGGACCGGGCGCGCACCGAAGCGGACACCGCGCAGGCCCTCGCCGATGAGCAGGAGGCCGTCGTACGGCGTCTACGGGCGCACATCCAGGCAGGCCTGCCCGATCCCCCCTTCCCACCCACCGCCGCCGAGGCGCTCGCCACGGCCGAGGCGGCCCTGCCGGAACTCCAGAGCAGCGCCGAGGAGTTGAACCGCCTGGCAGCCGGGGCCCAGGAAGAGCTGACCCGGGCGCTGGCCGAGGGCGAGGCGCTGTTCCCCGAGAACAACACTGAGCCCATCGCGCTGCTGCCGGTGCGGGTCGAGACCATCTGGTGGGAGCCGAGGACCCTGCGGGTGCGGATCTACCCGGACCACATCCTGCTGTCCCGCTTCGAGCCCGCGCTCACTTCCGCCGAGGTCGCCGCCGGTACCGCGTACTGGCAGAACCCCGGCCCCGAGGCATGGCAGGACGTGCGCACCAAGCTGCGCCCGGCCCGCGCCTCCTGGGCGGTCCGCGCCTGCCGTCCCGGCGCCCCGGCGCCCACCCTGCGGACCGACGACCCCCAGGAGCAGCGTCCGCACGCGGTGGCCATGCCGAGGCGCTGGCGCTTCCTCGGGCTGTTCGAGGGCGAGGTGGTGGTCGACAAGCTGGGCCGACCCGTGCCCGACCCGCTGCCGATCGGCCTGCTGCGCGCCGAGGAGGAGGGCTGGGAGACCGACTGGTTCGAAGCGGTCAAGGCCGGCATGGGCATCGAGCTGATCGTCCCGCCCGAGAACACCGAGAACCTGGACCAGTTGCTGGTGGTCGGCGTACGCGACGATGCGCCCGTGGACGGCGCTGCCCGGCTGCGCGACCTGCTGCACGGCCACCGCTACGGCAGCGGCCTCGGCCTGCTGCCCTCCGGCACCGCCACCAACAACACCCCACGCTCCCGCTCGGGTTGGTCCTCGGCCCCAGCCTATCCCGGCCCGGACCCCGATCCGGGGGCGGGGGAGCGGCCGGTCGCCGACACCCTCGCTACCGCGCTGGGCGTGCCGGACGCCGGGTTCCTGCGCGGCTGCCCCGGCGCCGACGACGCCGCGCCGTCGGCTGTCGCCGCCCTGACCCTGCTCACCTGGCCCACGCTCGGCAAGGGCTTCGCCGAGGCCGCGCTGACCACGATCGACCTGGGCACGAGACAGCCGAGCGGTGTGTCTCCCGAGGGACCCTGGCGGGCCGTCCGTGAGCACATCGCCGCACACGTGCGCGGCCGCGGACCGCTGCCGATGCTGCGGGTCGGCCGTCAGCCGTACGGTGTCCTGCCCGTGACAGCGCTGGACGACTGGCGCGCCGAACACGCCGACGACGTCGACGGTGTGATCGCGCCCTGGCTCATGCGGCTGCGGGAACGCTGGCGGGCGGTGGTGGACCATCGGGTGGTGCAGGACAACGGCGATGAGGAGGTGACCATCCCGCGCGTCGAACCGGGCAAACCGGTGGACCGTGTGGCGGTGGAGGCGTTGCAGCGGCTGCCCGTGGCCACGGGCCTGGCCATGACCAGGATGAGCGGGCCGGCCCGCGCGGTGCCGTTCACCCCGCTCGACGAACCCCCCGCGACACTCGGTCTGCCCGCTCTGCCGCCCGACGGCCTTGCCCGCTGGACGACGACCAGCAACGGCTGGACCTCACTCGGCTGGAGCCTGGACGAGGCGACCGGCGTCCCGGAGTTCGTCACCCGGCTGACCCCGGACGCCGAGGCCTTTCCGGCCCGTGCGGCCGCCACAGCGGACTACCTGGGTGCCGTACGGGCGTTCCTGGCGGGGGAGTTGGACGCCACGGCGTACGACGCCGATTGGCCGGTGGAGTTGTCCACCGGACGCGAGACCCCCCCTCGGCGGAGCACGTTCTTCGACCTTCCGGGCCTGGAGGAGGAGCCGCCGACCGAGGGGGAGGAGCCGGTCGAGGGGGAGGAGCCGGTCGGGGACGCGGACGGATCCGAGGAACTCCCCGATGACGAACGGGACATGAGCGGGGTGCTCGACGCGCTGCTGTTCCTGCCCAACTGGTCCACCTTCCTGGGCGACTTCGACCCCGCCGGCGACCCCCTGCGGCAGGCCCTGGCCGTCACCGGCGACGTGGACCAACTGGTCGCCGATGTGCTGGACGGCCTGGACGAGAGCGAGCGAGCGGAACGCGTCGCCGCCGCCACCCGGGCCGCGGCCGCGCTGCCGCGGCTGGAGCAGGCCCTGCGCACTCTGGCCGCCGTACCGGTGTCCCAGCTCCCCGAGCTGCTCCTTGAGGTCATCGACGTCCACTCGCACCGCCTGGATGCCTGGATCACCTCACTGGCGTCGAAGCGGCTGGCCGAGCTGCGGGCGTCCGGCACCCAGGGAGTGCGGTTCGGCTGCTACGGCTGGGTGGAGAACCTGCGTCCGCCGGTGCCGAGGGAACAGCTGGAGATCCAGCTGGACGACGTGGCCACGACCGTGGAGGTGTCCGCGAAGGACGGCTACATCCACGCGCCGTCGCTGCACCACGCGGCCACGGCGGCCGTCCTGCGGTCCGGTTTCCTCGGCAACCCCGACGAGCAGAGCTACGCGGTCAACCTCACCTCCCGCCGCGCCCGCGTCGCCCGCTGGCTGCTCGGCGGGGTACGGCAGGGGCAGAACCTGGGTGCCCTGCTGGGCTACCGGTTCGAACGCGCCCTGCACGACGCCGAGTTGGATCACCTCATCGAGCGGTTCCGCCGCCAGTTCCCGCTGCCCGTCGTCCCTGAGACGGCGCCCGAGGGGACCGACGCGGACCTGTGGGCGCGCAGCGCGGAGGCGGTTTCCGCGCGCAACGTCGTCGACGGCATGGCCCTCGCGCGGGCCGGCGCCGGCGCCCCCGACCTGGCCAGCGTCATCGACCAGGCGCCGGTGGTCGGCGCGGAGAGCGACCGGGCGGCGGTGACTCCGCTGCTGGACGACCTCGCCGACGCGCTCGACGCCGTGGGGGACCTCGTACTGGCCGAGAGCGTCCACCAGTTGGTGGGTGGGAACCCGATCCGCGCGGGTCTGACCGCCGACACCCTCGGGCGCGGTGAGGACGTGCCGGACGCTTTCCGCGTCCTGCGCACCCCGCACCGGGCCCGCGCCCTGACGCACCGCATCGCCGCTCTGCTCCCAGCCGAACCGACCACCCCGACGGGCTGGCCCGCCGACCCGCTCGCCGCGCTGCAACCCGCGCTGGAGGCATGGGCCGCCCATCTCCTCGGTCCCGCGACGGGCTGGACCCTCGCCGGCCGACTCGGCGACGGTCAGACGGAGCCCCGCCCCTTCGAACTCACCGCCGACCGGCTGGGTCTGGGCGCCCTGAGCGCCGTACTGGACGCGGCCGGCGCCGAACCGGCCGCGCTGCGCAAGGCGGTTCAGGGCGCGATGGACGTCCCGCCGGAGACTCCCGTCGAGTTCACCGGACCTGGCTGGAGCGGACTGCACGGCAGGGCGACGCGGATCCGGTCCTTGCTGTCGACCGCACAGCCGCTGCTGCCGTCGCACCTGCCCGAGAGCGCGGCCGGCCGCTCGGTCGACACGACGAAGCTGCGCACCCGCCTCGCCGCCTTCGCCGCGAGCCCGTCGCTCGCCGGGCACCCTGCCAAGGAAAGGATCAGCGCACTGGCGACCGAGGAGGTCACACCCGACTCGACCGACGCCTGGCTCGCGCGGGCCCGCACGGAGCTGTCCCAGGTGCTCTCCGCGGACCTCCCGCTGCTGCCCGCGCTCACCGCGACGACCTCGCCGCCGATGGGCCGCGGCGATCTGCCGGGCGCCCACATGGAGGACTGGCTGCGGCGCAACGCGGCCGTACGCCCCACGGTGCGCAACCTGCACGAGACACTGCTGCTGGCCGGGAACCGGGCCGGACGAGTGGAACGGCTGTGCGCGGCCCAGCAGCCGACGACCGACGGCGACGCCTGGATCGGCGGGCCCTTCCCCGCCGGGCAGCGCCCGCCCGCCACGACCCACCTGGTCTGGCACGCACCGCACGACATCGCGGCGGACGCGGCAGTCACCGGAGTCGTCCTGGACGAGTGGATCGAACTCCTCCCCGGCTCCGAGCAGCCGCCGCCGGGACCCGAGCCTGCGCCGGAGACCGAACTGACGGGCGTCGCCTTCCACTATGACCGCCCGGACGCCAAGGCCCCGCACAGTGTGCTCCTTGCGGTCCCCCCGGACCTGGACCGCGGATGGACCTCCGACGGGCTGATGCAGGTGCTGCGGGAGACCCTGGAACTGGCCAAGCTGCGCGCTGTCGACCACCAGGACCTGAACGCGCTGAACTCGCTCCTGCCCGGCATCCGCATCGCCCAGCAGAGCGCGACCGGCCGGGCCCTGTCCCGGATCGAGACGAAGAGACACGACACCGACCCGGAGGGCCCCTTCCAGCTGCAGCCCCGGCACCGGGCCACCGACGTCGACGCAGGCCTCGCCGCCCGGGTGCACGATCCGCTGTGGCTGCTCACCCGGCAGTGGCAGTTCGGGGAGTTCGCCGCCCAGGACGCCGGATCCCCGGCCGTGGTGCGGATGAGCGGCAGCAGCGCGCCCGTCGATGCCTGGCGCCCGGCCGGGGCCACCGACTGGGTGCCGTACGACCTCGGCCAGGGCCCGCTGGACCTCCAGATCGAGGACGAGCCCGTCCAGGTCGACGAGCGGCTGCGCGCCGAGGGTGGCGCGGCGTTGCTGCGCATGTCCGATGACGCCGGACTGCTCGCCGCCGCCCTGACGGCCCTGGCCCCGCACCGACTTCGCACCGGGGAGGAGCCGGGCGTCAGTCTGATCGGCCTGCTCGACGGCGGTCTGCCCGACGCGGCATCGGTGGCGGCCGCGCTGGACGCGGGCACCTTCGACGCCGGACCCGACGCCCGCCTCGGCGAGGTGACCGCCCGCTGGCGGACCTGGTGGGCCGCCCAGCTGGCCGAGCACGGCCCGGACTGTTTCGACCCGCATCGTGGCGAATACGCGGCCGAACTGTCCACCGGCGGCACCGTCCTGCGGGCCGAGGAATACCAGGGCGACGGCCTGGACTGGTACTCCCTCGACGTCCACCCCGACCCCGACGCCGAGCCGGCACCGCCGGGACAGAGCCGGGCGTTCGCGGAGGAGGGCCTGCCCTCGACCGTGCGGTACGGGGGGCTCCCGGCCGACCGGTTCTGGGAGATGGAGGACGCTCGCGTCGACCTCAGCGCGGCGGACGTGTCCGCGCTGGACACCGGGCGGCTGCTGCTGATCTCGTTCGCCACGGTCTTCGGCAACGACTGGTTCCTGGTGCCGCTGGAGGTGCCGACCGCGTCACTGACCGTCCTGGACCGGCTCCTCGTACGGGACGTGTTCGGCCGCCACCACCTGGTCGAGCGGGCCGGCCGCGACGACCCGTCCTGGGCGATGTTCACCCTGAGCAGCCCCGATCCGGACCACCCGGCCGCGTCCGGGCTGCTGATCCTGCCCTCCGAACGCGGCCAGCCGGGACAGCCCCTCGAACGGGTCCTCCTCGCCCGCGACGAACTGGCCAACCTCGCCTGGGCGATTCAGCACCACTACACCGACGGCCGCGGCGAACCGGTCGACCGCCGCGACCGCTGGGCCCGCGACGCGCCGCCCGAAACGGCCGTACCCGGACCCGATGCGGTGCCCGCGTACGCGGTGCAGTCCATCGTCCCCGACTTCTGGTTCCCCCTCGTCCCCGAACCGGTGCGAGCCGGCCAGATCCGGTTCCGCCTGGCCACCCTCACAGGCCCCGGCCTCAATTCCCGCCCCGAGGGCCGTCTCATCACCCCCGGACTCTGGTTGCACGAGGAGGAGGTACCGCGCGAAGGAGTCCTGGTCGCCCGCCGCCCCGTCCTGGCCCGCTGGTCCGACGGCACCTGGCACAGCTGGGTACGCAGGGAGAAGACCGCCGGCACGGGGGAGACCGCGAGCGGCCTGGCGTTCGACACGGTACGGCCTACCGAGCCGTGGCCGTAACGAACGCCATGCGTGGTCGGTGGGCTATGCCTGCATCACCGATACACAAGGACGCTGCCCGCAACTGGCAGCGCATCGTCGACGCGGGCCGGCATTCCGAGCGGTCGGACACGTGGCTGGCGTACGGCGAGCAGAAGCACCCACGGCCAGTCGAGCCGCACCTTGCGGAAGCCGGCGAGCTTCAGCCGGGGCGCCTCGCAGCGGGCGTCCAGGGCGCGGGCGTAGAGCTGTACCCCCTCGCTTCCGGACCGCGTTCCGGTGTCGGAGAGCCTCACCGTGACGTCGAGCGTGCCGCCCTGCGCCACCGTCGCCGTGGACAGCCCCAGGTGATCGTGGGCGAAGTCGGCGTACGACAGGCCCTGGCCGAACGGGTACAGGGAGGCCGTGCGGTGGCACTGGTAGGTCCGGCCCGCCTTGATGACGTCGTAATCGAGGGGGTGCGGGAGCTCGTCGTCGCCCCGGTAACGCAGCCGGCTCGTGGGGTCGGCCTCGCCGAGCAGTACGGCGGTCGGTGCCCGGCCTGTCTCCTGCCCGCCGTGGGACGTCCACACCACGGCGGGCAGGTGCTCGTCGGCCCAGTCGAGGGCGCAGGGGGAGCTGCAGGCTGGACGGCGCCTCGGCGTCGCTGACGACGAACAACTCATGTCCGGTCGGCGGGGGCCAGCCGCGCAGCTCGATCTCGATGAACGAACTGACGTGACAGGGAAGGTCGTTGACCTGGTTGTACGCGGCCTCGCGCCGATCGTCGCGCCCGAGGCGAGGACGGGTCGGAAGGCAGCCAGGTCGTACTCCTGCAGGACGCGCGGGCGCAGGCCGCAGGAGGTGACGCAGCGGTCGTCCTCGTTGTTGCAGGCGAGGACGTGCTTGAGCACCGCGGCCGCGCGCAGGAAAGGGGCGTGGCCGCCGGCCAGGCCCGCGCAGGTCGCACAGCAGGTTCACCACGGGGCCCACGCCTGGAGGTTGTGGGTACCGATGCTGTTCGCCGTCGGGCGGTGTAGTGGAAGGCGCGCAGTTCGATGGAGACGGCCTCGGCGACCTGGTGGATCAGGTCCTCGTCCCAGGGTGCGCCGAGTCCCACGGCCTGTGGGAAGAGCCTCGCCTCGCTGAGCCAGGAAACGCCGTGCAGCGCCTCCGTGCCGGTGCGGAACGAGGCGATGCCGAGGCGCTCGACGGCCGGTGCGTACGGGTGCGGCAGCGCGATCCGCTCGTCGAGCGTGATCCGCCCGAGCAGGTCGTCGGCGCGCTTGTCGATCGGCGGCACCGGGCCGAGGAACGGAAGCCGGGCGGCGGGCAGGGACGAAGAACCCACGAGGAAGACCCCTAAGCAGGCTGGTTGCGAGCTGTCGAAGCGCTTCGACGCTTGCATCACAGCGACAGGCTGTCAACGAGCTGGGCCAAGGGAATTTTCTTGATGCCAGCCCTCTTGCCTCGCAAGAAACGTGTAACTAGCGTTTCCGGCCAGGTGAAGCGCTTCGACTGTCCGGGAGGGAAGGGCCGCCGCCTTGAGCAACGAGCTGAACCGCGGAAGCTTCGTCGGCAAAGCAGGGTCGACCCCGGCTTCGGCTCCGCGCACGGACAGACGGCTCCGCTGTCCCCGCAGAGGGCGGTGGTCGTCCTGACGCTCGTACCGCTGCTGACCATCTGCCCGTGCGGGCAGAAGCACTTCCCCACCGGCGTGCTCTCGGGCGCCCTCAGGGGATGAACCGGCCGCCCGCATGCGCCCCGCCCTGTGACCGGGAGCGGCTCCACCCGCCCATTACCCGCTGCTGGAGCAGAGCCGCCCCCTCACCACTGTCGGCAGGGCCGGAGCAGTCGCCCAGCAGTTGCCGAGTCCCTTCTTCCCGAGGACCAGTCATGACCATCCGCAACCTGACCAACCGCCTGGGCGGCTTCGCCTACGGCGGTGACTACAACCCCGAGCAGTGGGACGAACCGGTGTGGAAGGAGGACGACGCGCTGATGCGCCGGTCCAGGGTCAACCTGGCCACCGTAGGCATCTTCTCCTGGGCCCTGCTGGAACCGGACGAGGGCCGCTACGACTTCGCCTGGCTCGACGCCCACATCGACCGCCTCCACGCGAACGGCGTGGCCGTCGACCTCGCCACCCCGACGGCCTCCCCGCCGCCCTGGTTCACCCTGGCCCACCCCGACGCGCTGCCGGTCACCCCGGACGGCACCCGCCTCACCCACGGCAGCCGCGACACCTACTGCCTCACCGCGCCCGCCTACCGCACCGCGGCCCGCCGGATCGCCTCCGCCCTGGCCGAACGCTACGGAGAGCACCCCGCCCTCGCCCTGTGGCACGTCCACAACGAGTACGGCACGCTCTGCTACTGCGACCACACGGCCGCGGCCTTCCGAGGGTGGCTGCGCACCCGCCACGGCTCGCTGGACGCCCTCAACGAGGCCTGGGGAACAGCCTTCTGGAGCCAGCGCTACACCTCCTGGGAGCAGGTGCTGCCGCCGCGCGTAACGCAGTGGCACAAGAACCCCGGCCAGGCACTGGACTTCCACCGCTTCTGGTCGGACGAGATCGTGGCCGCCTACTGCGAGCAGCGCGACGCGATCCGCGCGCACAGCGACCGGCCGGTGACGACCAACCTGATGCTCCCCGCCTACCAGAACGTCGACCTGTGGGCCCTGGCCCGCGAACTCGACGTCGTCACGTCCGACCAGTACCCCAGCTCACCCGGTCTGGACGCCGCCGCCGACGCCGCCTTCCACGCCGACCGCACCCGCTCCCTGGCCGGCGGCCACCCATGGCTGCTGATGGAGCAGGGCACCAGTACCGTCTACGACCGCGACCGGGTCCTGGCCAAGGAGCCCGGGGACATCCTGCGCCACACCCTCGGACACATCGCCCGCGGTTCGGAGGGCGCCCTCTTCTTCCAGTGGCGGCAGTCCCGGGCCGGCGCCGAAACGTGGCACTCGGCGATGGTCCCGCACGCGGGCCCCGACAGCCGAATCTTCCGTGAGGTCGCGCAGGTCGGCGAGGCGGTCGCCCGTCTCGGCGAGCTGGCGGGATCGACGGTCACCGCTTCGGTGGCGGTCCTGCACGACGCGGACGCCTGGTGGGCGCTCGGCGTGGACGGCCTGCCCTCGGCGGACCTCGACTACCACGCGGCACTCGGCCGGGCGCACCGGGCACTGTGGGACGCCGGCGTCACCGTCGACTTCGCGCACCCCGAGCACGACTTGAGCCGCTTCCCGCTCGTCATCGCACCGGCCCTGTTCCTCCTGTCCGACGGGGCGGCCGAGAACCTGCGCCGTTACGTCGCCGACGGCGGAACCCTCCTCGTCCAGTACGCGAGCGGATACGCCGACGACCGCATGCACGCCCGCCTCGGCGGCTACCCCGCCGAGCCGCTGCGCGAGGCGCTGGGCATCCGCGTCGAGGAGTACCGGCCGCTGCGGCGGGACGAGCGGATCGCCCTGTCGGACGGATCGCACGGCACCGTCTGGAGCGAGTCGCTTCGCGCCGAAGGTGCGGACACGCTCGCCGCCTACGCCGAGGGCATGCTCGCCGGCGGCCCGGCGCTGACCCGTCACCGCTTCGGCACCGGAACGGGCTGGTACCTCTCGACCCGCCTGGACGACGCCGGCTACGCCGCCCTGGTCGCCCGGCTGCTCGACGAGGCGGGGGTGGGTCCCGCGGTGCCGGGCCTGCCCGCCCATGTCGAGGCCGTCATCCGACGCGCCCCGGACGGCCGTCGCTGGCGCGTCCTGATCAACCACCGACCCGAGCCCGTGCCCCTGCCCGAGCCCGCCCACGACCTGCTCACGGGCAGCACATTGTCCGAACTGCCGCCCGGCGGCTGCGTGGTGCTCCGTACCGCCTGACTGCCCCCCCGCGTCCCTCCCTTACCGTCAGGGCCCGCCCCCGCGCGTCCTGACCCCTACCATCGGCGGCCACCTTCTCGATGAGGGCTCGGCCGGCGACGGAGTCCTGCACGCTCGCGGCCGTGACCAGCACCCCGGCAGCAGGCCGACGGCGTCGATGACGATGCTCCGTTTGCGGCCCACGATCTTGTTGCCCGGTTGACCTACAACGGCACGATCGTCGAGACCGGCACCGATTCCTCCCGCCTCGCTCAGTCGCGTGCCAAGGCAGAACGGGCTGCCCTGACCCGAGCAGCGCCGGGAAGCTTGCAATCAGGCCACCATGGCGCGATGGCGCGCTTGCCGGACGATGCGATCGGCGGTCTCCTCGGGAGTGAGGGCCGCGGTGTCGAACCACCAGCCGACATCGCCGAGTTCGCGCTTCATTGCGGCATCAAGGTCTTCATAGCCGTCGAAGTCGAACCGCTCCCATGGATCACGGAGGGTGTTGCGGTACTGGCACGCCTTGATGCCCGGTGCGAGAACGACGAACAAGACCTGCCGGGCCGGGAGGAGAGAGACGAAGAAGTCCAGTTGCCGGCGGTCGGGGATCACCCAGTCGATCACGGGTGTGAAGCCGGCTTCGGAAAAGTTGTTTGCCAGCGTGCACAGGTTGCGGTTGCACAGCTCCACTTGCCGCGCTGCCTCGTCGCCGGGCTCGCCAAGGGCCCAGACAAGACCGCTGATAATCAGCCTGCTGATGAAATCGCCGTCAAGCCGGGCGGAGCGTGACAGACGTTCGGCAACGAGCCTGGTCACCGTCGACTTACCAGCACCCGGCATCCCCGTCACGATCAGGCAGTCCGGCGTCTCAGCAGTGATCACTTGCGCAATCGTGTCAGCGTGCCTGATGGTCGGCAATCGTTTTTCGAGGCTCGGTCATCGTGAGCTGTCCGCTTCGGAACCAGGGCCGAGAGCGCCCCTATGGTCGAGGTCGGTCACGACGAGTTGGCGTCCTGAGGTGTCTCACGCTGTGCTCCCGCGCGCCAGCTCCGGCGCGCAGCGTTCGTCGGATACCTGGCGCAGGTCGGCATATGCCGAGGGGCAGGCAATTCCCTACGATCTGCATGATCAGCTTCACGTAATTCCCCATCCCTGCGATCACGACTCCCCATGGGGACGGCGAATTCGTCGGTGTGTACTCGGCAGGCCATGACCGGCCTCTAGGCTGATCCGATGCGCCAGCCCGCCGCAGAGCCGTACTGGAACACCAACGTTGCCCGGCACCCGGGCATCCTCCGATCTGTTCCCGAGGGGTGCGGCGATGCCCTGGACGTTGGCTGCGGGGACGGACTGCTGGCGCGAAAGCTCGCCGGGCGGGCGAAACACGTCACCGGGATCGACAAGTCGCCGGACATGATCGCCTGTGCACGCGAGTCCGCTGCCGGCGACCCGCAACTCACCTTCGTCGAGGGAGATTTCCTCACCGCGGAACTTCCTGCTGCGGGCTACGACTTCGTGTGCTCGGTGACCACGATCCATCACATGGACTTCGAGGCGGCACTCGTCCGCATGCGTGAGCTGCTGCGGCCCGGCGGCACGCTGGTGGTGGTCGGTCTGGCCCGCGAGGCGAGCGTAACGGAGTGGGCGGCGTTGATCGCGGCAGCCCCGATCGTGCGGATCACGAAGGTGCTGCGTCGCGCGCGTGGCCCGCGTGGCATGCCGGTCGCCGACCCGCAGATGAGCTATGGGCAGGTGCGGGCTGCTGCCCGGCTACTGCTGCCCGGTGTGCGCTACCGCCGCCACGTGCTGCGCCGGTACTCGCTGGCCTGGGAGAAACCCGCCCGCTGATCCAGCATTGATGACGTTTTTCCTCATCCTGAGCGGTTTGAGCGCCAGTGATTCTCTAAGGCGGTTCCTCCTGATTCTCCGTGGGTAGCGCGGAGTCCGGGATGGACGGACCTGGTCGTCGCGGAGCTGTCAGTGCTCCTCGCCCCGTGGTTCGGCAGACCGATCCTAGAAATCCTTGATCATGACAAGTAGTTCCCACTGGATCGGTAGGAGAGCAAGAGCCATTCGACGACCTTACGGCCAGCAACCTGGCGAGAACTGACACGGAGGAGTAGGCCGAAACCGCTCAGTTCGCGGCAGCGTTATGTGTCGGCGTTCTCCATGACCTCGTCGCTCACCTCGAAGTTGGCGAAGATGTTCTGGACGTCGTCGCTGTCCTTGAGGGCGGCCCTCCCTCCGACGTTCCCCCGGAACGCGATGAGGCCCGGCGAGCATCCAGCTCACGCTGCCACCGCTGGCGACGGGGGTGGCTGCGTCCGGCTTGAGCCGCGGCCTCAGTCGGCAGACTCGCTGACGCGGACCCCTCCCGCCCGCTCGCCCCGCGCCGGGCGGGCGGAGAACCCGGCGTTCTCCAGGACGGCGATGACCGCGGTGTTCATCGCCTCCTGCGCGACCCGGAGTTCCCGCTCTTGAGCATGTCCTCGAGGTCAGCGTTCGACTGCTGGTTGATGAGCTGCCCCAGTTCCGTGTCCGGATCCGCCCACGGCGCGGACATGTGAATCGACACCCGCGCACGCCTCGGCTACACCGCGCTGATCGGGTCGACGGACCAGGACCGCATCCGGTACCTGACCGTCCCCCTGCCGCCTCGCTGCGCCGCCCGTCTCTTCGAGGCCCAGGAGCAGGGCGCCAGCAACGCCCGGCTCCACGAGATCGCGGCCGAAGCGCTCAAGGAGGTGTACTTCCAGGACGGCGGCCGCCGCGCTGGCAGGCTGGAAGAGGTCCGGTTCACGGACATCGAACACCTCGAGTTCGACCTGTAGCAGCCGCGCCCGAACAGTACGCGAGCCCTGGACCCCAGACGCTCCGGGGTTCACTCTTGCTCTATCCCACGAGGGTCCTGCTCCTGCTGTGCACCCAATAGTCGTGGGTTGCACGGCGCGCTGTGGCTCGGGGCTTCCTAGACGGTTCGAGCCTTGGCGTCAGCAGGCCGTGCGCTGTGTCATCCAGAACCCCCAAGAGACTCTCCGTCTTTCCGCTGCCCGTGGAAAGACGGAGCGTGGCAGTGTCAGCCCGCTTGTCGGACCGCATGCGCGGAGTGGCCGCAGCGGTCTCGTCATCGCTGAGCTGCTTGATGATCTCAGCCACGAGGCCTAGCTCCTCACGCGACCGCTCGGGACCCTCCGCCCCCTCGGCGTAGAGGTCGAGGAAAATCTGCCGCTCCTCGGTCTGCCACAGAAATCTGAGGGCGGCAGCAACGGTCTTCTCACTCGGCCTGCCGCAGATTTTGAACCAGGCGCGGAACCACGGCCCGAGGGCGGTGCCTCTGATCTCGCAGGCGTGGAGGAAGGCCACGAACTGCCGGAGATCGCGGGGGACGCAACGCCCCTTGCAGATGGCGTGGGCCGTGCTATGGGGGAGCTGGCCAGCAGAGCGGGCTTCCATCTGTCGTGACGGGGGACGGCCCGCGCGAGCCCAGGCGTCGCGCATCGCACCGCTGAGGTCGGCTGGGTCCCGCGCATACTCGGGCTTGGGCCGGACGGTTGAAGCCCGGGCCTCAACGCGCTTCCTGCGGACAGCTCGGTTCGCCTCCTCGTACAGGCTCGTTGCCTGCATGCGGGCCCATTCTCCCTTCCTGTCCAAGCCGCAACCCATGGCGTACGAGCGCATGAGGTTGTAGGCGGGCAAAGACACGCCGCTGGCGGCGCGCTTGAGCTGCGCGGAGGAGTAGTTGGTGCGCTCCGCCAACTGTCGGTACGTCAGACCCGCATCCCGGCGCATCGCGCGCAGGTGCTCAGCCAGGGCACCCAGGGCGGGCACAGTGTGGTCGACGGGCTTCTCCGGACGTCCCATGGCGCGTCCCTCAGTTGCCCGAACCGGACGTGAGGGCGGCGCTGATCAGACGTCGGAGTAGCCCCTGGCCCCCGCGGCGGCTGTTGAAACCAGCGGCAAGCAGGACGGCCACGCTCGTGCCGCCGGCTGCTGACAGAAGTACCACGATGTCCCGGACTGCGATCGGGGTGACGAGCCGCAGAACGACAGCGGCGGAGAGAAAGCCCAGGATCACCAGCGCCTGCGGCATGCCGAACGCCGACGCGCTGCCGTTCGAGTCGCCGCTAGGGACGGCCTTGTGCAAGGTCATAACAACCCCCGTGCATGTTTGTGAAGGGCGCCGGCCGTGAAAGCACCGCCGCCCCAGCTGTTGGCGTCTTCGAATCCGGGAGACCGCGGGACGGCTTGGCGGTGCCGCCCCGGATGCGATCGGGGGATCCGGGAGGTCCTTGCAGTCACGGGCCGCTGGCGTACAGCCCGTTGTAGTTGACGTGGGGACCGCCAGCCACAACGGTCCCAGGACCGGCCACATATCCGCTAATGGCCCAGTAGTTGGCTCATCCGCCGTCTAGGGACAGGACCGCCACCCCACGCAGAGCCACCTACCTGCGGCGATGTGATCGCTTCCGTGGGTTGGCTCATCAGTCGTCCCGCTTGGGATGGCTGCCATTCACGGGGATCGCGTCCACAGTGGAGACACTGCGCAGAAAACGGATTTCCGTTAAACCTGCTACGCAGCCCCCGCATTGCTGTTGGCGCTTCAATCTGGGGAACGAACAGGGTCGCGATTGGCGCGCGACCCACGCAGAACGGGCTGGTGACCTGCCGCTTGGCCGCGACGGGATCACCAGCCCGAGTCATACGCAGCTGCTCTCGTTCTTGATTCCGTCAGCCGCTGGTGGTGCTACCTGCTGCCCCCTCGACGTTGCTCAACGCCGTCTGCGGCCGCGGAAAGGCGGCCGGTCCGGGAGTGGCCGGCTGCCGACCGGGGGCAGGTGATCGTGGCCGACCGGCTGTGTGCGGCCGCAGCGCTGGGCTGGGAGGGCAGGGCGGAGCCCGGCTCCCTGACAGTTCGGTCGGTCGCCGTGGAGGTCTTCGTCAGGGAGTGGCATTCCGACGACGAGGTCACGGCCCAGACCGCGCACTCGGCCACCATCAGGCACACGTACGACGCCGCCGGAAACCTGCTCACCACCGCGCTCCCCCCGGCCAACGGATACACGGAGTCGCGCACACCTCAGCTGAAGAGGCCGCTGGAGGGAAGAGCATGTCGTAGTCCGGCATGTCCCCGACGGGGTTGTGCAGGGCGCGGGCAGGGGAGGGCCCCAGCTGGACGGGGGAGACCAGCCGGAGCCGTGAGTGGTGGCGAGGCGGCCGGGGGTCGCCTCTCGGCGGGGGCTCCATGGGGCTTCAGCCGAACGATCGTCCCCATGGGCTAGGGGGTGAGGCCCGGGGACACTGTCCCCTCCGCTAGTGCTCTGACCGGGAAGGTTCACCGGGTTGGTGGTCGTAGCGGTTGGATGTGCGGTGACGTTCGATCCGACCGCTGGAGGCGCGGTGGCTGAGCCTGTCCGTGTGCGCAGACTGACCGACCAGGAGGGGCAGCGGCTGCAACAGATCGTGCGCCGTGGCAGCACGAGTTCGGTGCGCTATCGGCGCGCGATAATGCTGCTGGCCTCAGCCGGCGGGAACCGCGTGCCGGTGATCGCACAACTGGTGCAGGCCGACGAGGACACCGTCCGGGACGTGATCCATCGCTTCAACGAGATCGGCCTGGCCTGCCTGGACCCTCAGTCGGCGGGAGGCCGTCCCCGCCCTCTCAAGCCTGACGACGAGGACTTCGTCATCCAGACGGCTACCACCCGCCCTGCGAAGCTTGGCCAGCCCTTCACTCGCTGGTCACTGCGCAAGCTCGCTGCCTACCTGCGGAAAGTTCACGGCCGGGTTATCCGCATCGGCCGCGAGGCATTACGCGGCCTACTCGCTCGCCGGGGCGTCACCTTCCAGCGCACCAAGACGTGGAAAGAGTCCCCGGACCCCGAACGCGAGGCGAAACTGGACTGCATCGAGGAGGTGGTGGACCGCTTCCGAGACCGGGTCTTCGCCTTCGACGAGTTCGGACCGCTCGGGATCCGGCCCACCACCGGGTCATGCTGGGCCGAGCAGGGCTGGCCCGAACGGCATCCCGCCACCTACCACCGCACCCATGGCGTCCGGTACTTTCACGGATGCTACTCGGTCGGCGACGACCGCTTGTGGGGCGTCAACCGCCGCAGGAAAGGTGCCGCGAACACGCTGGTCGCGCTGAAGTCGATCCGCGCCGCCCGGCCCGACGGCGCACCGATCTACGTGATCATGGACAATCTGTCCGCCCACAAGGGCACCGACATCCGCCGCTGGGCGAAGAAGAACAAGGTCGAGTTGTGCTTCACCCCGACCTACGCGTCGTGGGCGAACCCGATCGAGGCGCACTTCGGGCCACTGAGGCAGTTCACCATCGCCGACTCCCACCACCCCAACCACTCAGCACAGACCCGGGCGCTGCACGCCTACCTGCGCTGGCGCAACGCCAATGCCCGCCACCGCGACGTCCTGGCCGCCGAGCGCAAGGAACGTGCCCGCGTCCGTAGCGAGAAAGGCATCCGCTGGGGCGGCCGACCGCTTCCGGCAGCGGCTTGATCAGACAGGAACTTCAAATATGGTTTCGAGGCCGTCTTCCTCGTCCCATTGCTCTCCGACCTCCACAAAGCCGTACCCGGAAATCGTGGCCAGGGATGCGGCGTTGTCAGGACTGATCGTCACCCGCACGGTCCTGACTCCGGGTTCGGCAACAGACCGATGTATCAACTCGGCCAGAATTGCCCTGGCGTAGCCCTGACGGCGGTAGGCGGGGGCCACGGAGTAACCGAGCTCCACCATGCCTGCCTCATCTGGCGGCCCGTGGAACCCGGCATACCCCACGACGGCACCTTCCGGCTCGGCTACCACAGTCTGCGTGAGCCACCCCACGCAAGCCGGCTCCGAGATGAGCTGATTGATCCGGTACTGCCACACCCACTTCGCTGTGTCCGTGACGAAGTACTCGGTGAGAGCGACACCTGCTTCGGCGCTGGCTTGAGTCAGATCGTCGTTCAGCAAGGCGGTCATGGCTGTGCTCGATAAGTCAACAAATCGTACGGACCTCGGGCTAGTGGGGACTGTGGTCCGGAGCTCGGCTTTGTCTGTCACAGCGCGAATCGTCGTGGAGCGGACAGGACGTGTCCAACGGTTTTCGCGGTGGCCAATACGCGCCCCAACCAGACTGAGGCCCCACCTACTCGGCTCTACCCACGACCCGGTGAACCTTTCCGGTCAGAGCACTAGCTACATCTAGGTGAACGGTCAGCCGTCGCGGGTTGTTCCCGCCCAGACCTCGGCGGCCGTTGCGAGCTGCAGAACACGCCGTCCTATTCACAGTTGACGCCCTCACGCTGATCCACACGACCTCGCGCGGCTACTCTCGGGCGGTCAACAACCTCTTTCTGCAGGCCCTGGTCGCCGCGTTCGCCACCGGCAAGAACCTCGTTGACGAGGCGGCAGCCCGCGCCGCAGTGAGCGAGGTGGTCGGCGACTGAGAGCTCATCCCGTCCGGCCGGAAATCGGCCACCGGGTTGGCAGCGTGCGCGCGGTTCGCGGACGCCCATGCTCGGATGTGGGGCGGAAGGAAGGCCAACCATGATCCTCCCAAAGGTCAGAGATCCTCGCTTGGTGACGATCCGCCGCGGTGGCACCCTCACCGATTCGGATCACCATCTCCTCGCCCTCTGGGCAGCAGCCTGCGCGGAGCACGTCCTCGACCTTTTCGAGTCGGCTCAGCCCGAGGACCTACGACCGCGCCAGGCGATCGAGCATGCCCGCGCCTGGGTCCGTGGCGAGGTCAAGATGATGCAGGCCCGCGCGGCGGGCGGCCACGCAATGGGCGCGGCTCGAGACCTGCGCGGCGCAGCACGGCATGCCGCCTACGCCGCCGGCCAGGCCGCAGTCGTCGCCCACGTCGCCGCGCATGAGCTGGGCGCGGCTGCCTACGCGATCAAGGCCGCACGCGCTGCCGCGCCAAGAGACGAGAGTGAGGCCGCAGGACGACTCGAGTGCCAGTGGCAGCGCGACCAGCTCCCGGAGGCGATTCGCGAGCTCGTTCTCGACGACCAGCGATTGCGGAACGACATCTGCTGGTCAGTGTTTGACTGCTGAGGCTGGTCCACCGGCACCTTGCCGAAGAAAGCGACACACCTCACCGACGACGGCCCCGCCGGAACACCAACCGGCGGGGTGTGGCCGTCCGAGTTCGTCGGCATCGTGAACGCCGCCCTCGTCTGCATTTTCAACGTCGGGCAACAAGGTGGGGCGCACCAGCCGCCGTGGTCAGCTGGTGAAGTCGGCGACCAGGGCGGCGAATTCGTCCGGGGTGGCCAGGCGGATGCCGAGGTCTTCGGCCTTGGCCCGCTTGGATCCTGCGCCTTCCCCGGCGACGACCAGGGTGGTCTTCTTGGAGACGTTGGAGGAGGAGCGGCCGCCGGCGCGTTCGATGAGTTCGTTCATCTGGTTGCGGCTGAGTTTCTCCAGCGCGCCGGTCATCGCGCCGGTGACCACCACCGTCATCCCGGCCAGCGGGCCGCCCGCCGCCTTTGTGCCGCCGGCAGCGGCGTCGGTGTCGCCGGCCGCGGGCGGCGGGGTCACCCCGGGCTCGGTCATGTTCACCCCGGCCGCGATGAGCTTGTCGATGAGCGGGGCGAGTTCGGCGAGTTCAGCAACGATCGAGGGTGCTTTTTCGGTGCCGATGCCCTCGACCTGCTGCATCGCGTCCGCGTCTGCGGCGCGGATGGTGTCCATGGTGGCGAAATGGCGGGCGATACGGCGGGACATGGAGCGTCCGGTGCCGCGGACCCCGAGAGCACACAGCACCCGCGACAGTGGCTGGCCCTTGGCCGCGGCGATTGCGGTGAGGAGGTTGTCGGTGCTGGTGGCACCCATCCGCTCCAGTGCCAGGAGCTGGTCGCGGGTGAGAGTGAACAGGTCGGCAAGGTCGGTGACCAGGCCGGCCTCGACGAGCTGCACGATGCGGGTGACGCCCAGACCTTCGATGTCGAGCTGGTCGCGGCCGGCGGCGTAGGACAGGGAGGCGACCAGGTGGCAGTTGCGGCCCTGCTCGCACCGCCAGCGTTCCTGGCTGGTGTCGATGGCGGAGCCGCAGCGCGGGCACACCTCGGGGAAGGCGATGGGTTGCTCGTCCCCGGTGCGCAGGTGGGCAACCGGAGCCTCGATGCGGGGGATGACGTCGCCGGCGCGGTGCACCATGACATGGTCGCCCAGGCGCAGACCGCGGCGGGCGATGTCGGCCGGGTTGTGCAGGGTGGCGTAGGTGATGGTGGCACCGTCGATCTCCACAGGCTCCAGAACTCCGCGGGGGGCGACGATGCCGGTGCGGCCCACGTTCCACTCCACATCGAGCAGGCGGGTGATCTTCTCTACAGCCGGAAGCTTGTAGGCGATCGCCCAGCGAGGTGCACGCGACCCGGATCCTGCGGCCTGCTGGTCGGCGGCGAGGTCGGCCTTGATGACTATGCCGTCGATGCCGAACGGCAGCTCGGCGCGCAGGGCGGCGATCTCCCGCACGCGGTCCAGAACCTCCTCCACGGTGGTGGCGATGATCCCGGGGGCCGCCGTGGTGGCGGTGGTGTTCACTCCCATCTGCGCGGTCAGATCCATGAGGTCGCTGTGGGCGAGCCCGTTCAGCCGCTCTGTGAGCGCGGAGTCGGCGTCGGGCAGGGACAACAGGCTGTAGCCGAAGAACGTCATCGGCACCGTGTAGGCACGGTCCTTGGCGCGCAGGGTGCCTGCGGAAGCACCGCGCGCGTTGGCGAACGGCTGCCCGCCGTGCGCGGTGCGCACCTCGTTGGCGTGCTCGAATTGGGCCGTCGTCATGAGGACTTCGCCGCGCACCTCCACGGTTACCGGCTGGTCCAGCTTCTCGGGCAGGCCCTCAAGGGTGCCGATCGCGTGCGAGACGTCCTCCCCGGCGATCCCGTCGCCGCGGGTGATCAGCCGGGCCAGGCGTCCCTGGGTGTAGCGGGCGGCGATCGCGAGACCGTCAAGCTTCGGCTCGACGCTGAAGCGTCTCACCTCGTGGCCGATCCGTCTGGCCAGCGAGACCGTCCAGGCCGTGAAGTCCTCAGGTGAGAACACGTTGTCCAGACTCAGCATCGCCACCGTGTGCGGCACGTCGCCCACCACCGCCCCGCCGGCGACTTTCCCGGTCGGCGAATTGGGCAGCACCTGATCGGGATGGTCCGTCTCCCACGCGGCGATGCCGCGTACCAGTCGGTCGTAAGCATCATCGTCCAGCGCCGACGTGCCGCCCTCGTAGTAGGCCGCCGACGCTTTCACCGCGTCCTCGACCGCCTGCGCGTAGGCGGCACCATCCATGATCTCTGCAGCGGGAGTCGTCATGCCCGTCATCCTGCACGCCACCACTGACAACGCCCCGGCCTGCACATGGGACACGCCTGACGAACTGCGGCGCTGTCACCGCGGTGAGGATCTGCGCGGCAGGCCGATGGTCGGATCACGGGGGCCGGTGACTGAGGCGGAAAGTGCTCCGACCAGGTCGGAGCACTGGAGGGGAGCGCCGGGCGGAGTGTGTCTGCCGGCTCGAGCGGTCAGGCGGCCTGGCGGGCCTGGGCGGCGCTGCGCTGCGCGGGGGCCGTGGCCTTTTGCCAGGTGCGGCAGCTGGTGATGACGGCGTCGTAGGCGACGGTGAGGGTGGTCAGGGTGAGGGCCATGAGGGTGTCGCTGTGGTGCAGGACGGCCGCTGATCTCGTACTGGCCGCGCTTGATGTGACGGGGATGGGGTCGCGGTGACGATGGGTCCACCGGCAGCCTCGCCCTCCCGGCCATCGCCACCTCCGGCACCCTGCACTTCACCCAGGCACCGCTGACGCCGCGCCTCTGCGTATCGACGGCACCTGGGGCAACTGGGATGCGATCGAGGAACTCTGGCTTGCCGGTGAGCTACACGAGATACACCCGGTGCCGCCCACCGTGTGAGGCGGTGCGCGACCCGAGCATCCGTCAATGCACCTCAGTGCGAGGAATGGCAGGTGTTGTGGTGGGCGATGTCGAGGACGAAGCGCTCGGGGCGGTGCAGCTGCTTCGTCGTGTAGGAGGGCTTGCTGTTGAACGCGGCCCCGAAGGTGACGACGCCCTCGAAGTCGCCGGTCAGTGCGAAGCCCTTGAGTTTCGGCAGATTCAGCTTGATCAGGCGCGGGCCTTTGTAGACGGTCCTGCCCGCGTTGTTGTGGGCTGCAGCTGGGGAGAGCTTGATCTCCAGGAAGTGCTTCCCGGCCAGCGGGACCTTCTTCCCCGAGCTGTCGTAGCGGAGTTCCTTGACACGCGTGACAGTGGTCGGCGGCAGTTTGCCCTTCACATCGATGACGACCCGGTCGAAGGAGCAGTGGCCGGCGATCCTGGCGTTGACCACGAGACTCGTGGACGGTGCCGGGGACGTGGCGGCGGCAGATGCCGACGCGGCGGTGCCGGCCAACAGGAGTGCGCTCGCGGTGATGGCGATGAGGGGATGGTGGGTGTACATGACGCCCCCTTATGAGACGTCGGGGACTGGTTGTCACAGTATGAGACATATGTGAGGGTCATACGGTTGCACGCTTTGGCGAATGATTCTCATGTACTGAAGTGCGATCGCCGACCTCGACGGTCGCCGGCATAGCCGCGGTCAGCGCAGACCCGGGTGATCTGTGGCTGTGTGAGGCGCAGCCGCCAGCACACGTCGCGGTCCCACCCTTCCAGGACAGCGCGCACATCCTTGGGCTTCTGCGGCATCGCAGCGTCCAGGGCGACCTTGGCCCCGAAGGAATGACCCAGCAGCAACGTGCTGGCATCGGGTGCGTGGCGGGCAGCGAAGGCAGCCACCGCGGCCCGCACGGTCCAGCGCCAGCACCGAATAACCCAACCGCGCGCCTAATACCAGCACAGACACATCCGGGTGCGCCTGGCCATCGAAGTACCCGGCGTTCATTCCCCCGCCATGCAGCGCAACGATCACCGCGTGCGCAGAACCGTCCGCGATTTCACTTATCAAGCCGGACAGTGCAATACCGTCCGCATCGACGTTGACGGGCCGTACCCCCGGGGACATCTGTCTGTCGTGCACGTGCGGAGCGACCTGCGGCCGGGTGGCTCGGCACAGACCCCGGCCGGGTCAGGCAAGAGACAAGGGCAACATCGGGATAGCCGTCGTAGATGCGTTCTTCGCCCGTGGCCCCGGTGATCACCGGGAACATCACGACCCGGAAGCGGTCGACGAGTCCGGCTCGCAGCAGGGACCGGCACAGGCTCAGGCTGCCGATCGTGCTGAGGAGCCCCGAGCCATTCGACTTCATGCCGCGGACCGTCTCGACGGCGTCGTCGCGGACGAGCGTGGAATTGGCCCACGTCAGTGGCTCCTCAAGGGCGGAGGAGAACACCACCTTGGACGCCTGGGTGAGCTCGTCCACGGACGCCTCTTCTTCGGGCCTGAACTCGTTTTGACCCTTCGGTACCTCGCCTGCAGCAAAGCCCGACATCAGACGGTAGGTGTTCGCTCCCATCAGGTAGGTGGCCTCGGGCTGCTCGCCGAGCCATGCGAGGTACTCCGGACCCTCGAGGCCCCAGAACCCGGGCCATCCCTCACCCGATGCGTAGCCGTCGAGGGAGGTGATGAAGTCGACGAGAAGTTCCGACATGGCTGGTGTCCTTTCCTGCGGTGTCACGAGTTTGGACCGGCCCGAAGCCACAAACTCATCGGCCGGGCTGTGGCGTAACGAGAGCAGCCGTGCCCCTGCAGCCGAGCAATTCGGCAAACCTGGTCAAGCCTTCGGCGCGCCCGACCTCGCCCAGCGGCTCACCGTCTACCGGGAGCTCCAGCACCGTATGGAGGCCCTGGGGACGGTCCCCGAGACCGACCAGACTGACGTGGACACCCTGGTCAGCGCCGCCCGGCCGCCGGCCGTGCCCCGCGTCCCTGCGAAGCGCCACTCCGCGCCCACGCTTGCCCCTGTGCCCCTGTGCCCCTGTGCCCCTGTGCCCCTGCGCGGCGCGCACGACGCTCTGTCGGCTGCAGAGGCCGCCGAGGTCGGCCGATGTGCAGCGCGCAGGCGCGGCACTGGAGCCGCCAGGACGTAAGAACAGGCTCGATCGGCGGATCGGAGGTCGACCTGGCCTTCCTCCTTCCGGACACCGCGGCGCGGACGCTGCCGGGGATCGGCGAGGCCTCGCTGTTGCGCGCAGGGCGGGGCTGCTGCGCTCGGCCGCCGATGTGCGGTCGGCTGGGGTCAGGCGGCGTTCTGTGCCGCGAGGGCATCGTTCAGGGTGGGGTACAGGGGGATGATGTCGGCCAGGCCGACGACGTGCAGGAGGTCCAGCACGCGCGCCGGAGTGTGGGCCAGGCGCAGAGAGCCGCCCTTGGCATGGGCGGCGTTGTTCGCCGCGACAAGGACGTTGATGCCGCTGGAGTCCATGAAGATGACGTCGCGGAAGTCGACGACCGCGTGCCGGGGGAATTTGTCGTCTGCGGTGAGGGCCTGGCGGAAGGTGTCGGCTGTGGTGTGGTCGATCTCGCCGGCAAGGGCCAGGACGTGCACGCCGTCAGCGGTGGTGTGCTCGGTCACGGCCAAGTGGGCTTGGCGCATACCGTCTCCTGTCCGTCGTAGGCGGGACTCGCCGCTACGAGGCCACCACCACGCAAACGCATGCCGCCGCGCGATGTCAACCGTCCCCCCTGCCAGAGCGGCCTGAACAGGCTCGGGCGGGGCAGATGTCAGGGGCTGTGGTGCAATGGGAGGGCACGGCATGAATTCGTATGCTGATCATGTGAGACGGGCGGGTGCATGAGGCAGGCCGCGGGGGATGAGGGACAAACGGCCAAGGGCCGTGATGTGCTGTCGGCGTCGGCCGCCTTTGACGGCGATGCCTCTTGTATCGGCGCCGCACGGCATCTGGCCACCGGCTTCCTCACCAGGGTGCAGGCCGTGCACGGGCTGCCGGTGTCCGAACGGGCGATGGGGATGACGGAGTTGGTGGTCAGTGAACTGGTCACCAACTCGGTGAAGTACGCGCCGGGACCGGTCATGCTCGACCTGCAGATCAGCCAGGGCGCGGTGCGGGTGTCGGTATGGGACAGCGATCCGGTGCTGCCGGACGTCGCAGCCACCGATCCGCAGCGGGTCGGGCGGCACGGTATGGAGATCACCCTCGCCGTCAGCCAGGGCTATGAGGTCCACCGTGAGCCGGTCGGCAAACGCGTCACGGCACTGATCGCGCTGGCCGACGACCCCGGCGGGGGCATCGCCGGCCGCACTGCGCCATAGGGCCCGAAGGGGAGGCTGATGGGCAGGTCGGGCTCGATCCGGGGCGTGGACACGCCATGGCGTCGTCCCTACTCGTCGCCCAGGTACGGACGTCCAGCGAGATGGTGCTTCTGCCTGGTCGCACAGACGGACGATGGGAGGGGCGCCTGACCTGGCGGTGCCGGCAGCCGCTCGACGCGTCAGTCGGAGTCCCTGGCGTCGATCTTCATGTCTCCAGGCGCAAGTTGGCTTGATGGCTGCGTAGAGGCCGGGCAGATGCCGTGCAGGCGGGCGCCTCGACTTCTCCGTCGTGTGCATGACCTGCAGATGCCGGGGTAACCGCGCTGCTGTCGGCCCGTGTCAGGCCGGCAGCGTGCAGTGAATAGGGGAGGGAAGCATCATGACGACAGTGACTGCGGCGAAGACGGACACGAACGTAACCGGTCTGCCAGAGGTCGCCGACCCTTCCCAGGTGGCGCCGAAAGACGCCCGGCAGCTGACACGTCTGTTCTTCGACCAGCTGGCGGTGCTGGAGGAGGGCACGCCCGAGTACAGCTACGCGCGCAACACCCTGATTGAGATGAACATGTCCCTGGTCCGCTTCGCGGCCGGTCGCTTCCGCAGCCGCGGGCCGGAGGAGATGGAGGACATCGTCCAGGTCGGCATGATCGGACTGATCAAAGCCATCGACCGGTTCGAGCTCACTCGGGAGGTGGAGTTCACCTCCTTCGCCATTCCCTACATCGTCGGTGAGATCAAGCGGTTCTTCCGTGACACCACCTGGGCCGTGCACGTGCCGCGCCGACTGCAGGAGGCCCGCGTCCAGCTCGCCCGCGCCACCGAAGAGCTCCGCAGCCGTCTGGGGCGCACGCCGACGGTGAAGGAACTGTCGGAGCTGATGAGCCTGTCCGAGGAAGAGGTGCGCGAGGCGCGCCTGGCCTCCAACAGCTACAACTCCTCCTCCCTGGACGCGGCGATCAGCGGCAGTGAGGACGGTGAGAGCGCCTTGGCCGACTTCATCGGGGCCGAGGACCGAGCGCTCGAGCTCGTGGAGGACTTCCACGCCCTGGCCCCGCTGATCGCCGCGCTGGACGACCGCGACCGGCAGATCATCCACATGCGCTTCGTGGAAGAACTCACCCAGGCTCAGATCGGCGAACGCCTCGGCGTCTCCCAGATGCACGTCTCCCGGCTCCTCTCCCGCACCCTCGCCCGGCTGCGCGAAGGCATGCTCACCACTCATTGACAGCAACTCGCGGCCGGGTGCCCAGCCGCCTGCCCACACCGCTGCATGAGTGGTCGGGTCCGCGGCAACGGACGACTTTCGTGCCTCTCCTGCTGGCGTTGGGCGAAGAGGTCCTGGGGTCGCTGCAGGTGGCAGTCCAGGACAGTCGTATCGGGATGCGCTGGTCTGCGGGCCGGACTGAAGGTCAAGGAACCAACTTGAGCGCGCTCCGACTCTGCGGTGAATTCCTCTTCCGTCCAGTCGGCGCGCCTGGGTTCCAGCGTCATTCCGGCCAGCTCGGCCATCAGGTCGAGTTCAGCCGGCCAGATGTATCGGTGTGGGCTGCGAAACAGGCTGGCCTCACGGCCGGCCTCGGCGTTGGCCCGAAGTGGTGCGAGACGACCTGCTGGTGCAGGACATCGTAGGTGTCGAGCCCGATATAGCCCGGCGCCGACCCCAAGACCACGCCCCTGCTGGCCTGGCGGCAACTTGCGAAGTTCGGGGACCCACAGCTCGACTACGAACCGTCCGTCCGGCGTGAGGTGGCGTGCGGCATTTCGGATGCAGGCAACCTGCTCGGCCTGCGTGAGCAGGACCGAGATGCCCTTGTAGACGAGGTAGACGAGGTAGACGAGCTGGAACTCGCCCGGGACTCACACAGTGGCCATGTCGCCGACCACGACCGAGATGGCCGCCTCCTCTGCTTTGGTGCGGAGCTGATCGAGCATCGGCTCCGACAGCTCGACGCCACTGACCGGGACTCCGCGCTCCGCGAGCGGCAGTGCGCCCCGCCCGGTGCCGACGGCGAACTCCAGCCCGCCCGCCCCCGGTGAGCTCCGCTTGAAGCATGCACAGCGTTGATTGACCACCGTCCGAGGAACGTCAACGCCCTTTCTTCACAGCAGAGATGAGGGTGTGCCACGGCTGGCTCCTCCTCGGCCCAACGATGGCACCCCGAGAAGCATCGGCGATGTTCCATGTCCCGGCCAGGCGCATGATGTGACCTCGCCCTCTCCCGCGCCGGCTGGCGCCTCGGGCGGACTCACGCAGTCACAGTGATCACGACTCGATACGCGCCACAGGAGGGAGGGGTGGTTGGTGTGCCGCCCGCCGGTGGTTCACATTGGTGTTCATGACGACGAGGGGAACACCGCGGCCAGGAGCGCGTCGCGCGCAACTCCAGCGCATCGCCGGGCGGAGGCGACAGCTGCGGGGCACGCGAGCGCGGGCACCGTTGGGAGCGCGGCGGCCGGGCCAGCGCGCCGGAGCCGCTGAGCGGCACCGCGGGCTCACCGGCTCGGCCGCGGGCGGCGGTTCCCGCTCTGACGAGGCCGGCGGTGGCGCCGAGGGCGCGAGCTGGTGGGCCCGTCTGGAGCGCTCTGTCGGGCTGTTGGCCACAACTGCCTCCCTCGCCGTTGCCGCCTTCGCCTGGGTGTCGATCAGGCAGGTCGACAGCGAGCAGCACATCACGCGGGAAGGACAGATAGCCGACCGGTTCAACGCGGCCGTCGAACACATCGGCGACGACTCCGAGGATGTGCGCCTGGGCGGCGTCTACGCTCTCCAGCGCATCATGCAGGACTCCCCGCGCGACCAGCCCACCGTGATCGACGTCCTGTCCGCCTATATACGCGCACACGCCCCGAAACCGACGAAGGAAGTACCCGCCCCGGCGTCTCCGCACCGGGATGTCGCGGCGGCCCTGTCGGTGTTGGGCGCCAGGGACGGTCGGCATGACGGTACGGCTGTCGTGGACCTACGGGGGGCCTATCTGCGTCATGTCAATCTCAGTCACGCCGACCTGACAGGAGCGGATCTCCGCCACACCGACCTGCGCGACACGGTCCTCGACGGCGCGGACCTGAGTGAGGCCAACCTGACCGAGGCCCGACTGAGTGACGCGAGGCTTGCCGACATGGTGATGCACCGAGCGAATTTGACCGGTGCGGAGCTGCGGGATGTCGACGTGATCGGCTCGGACTGGAGCGGGGCGACGCTCACGCTCGCGCACATGCGCGCCGCGTACCTGGACGGTACGGACCTGAGCGGCGCCAAACTGTCGTTCGCGGATCTGCGCGAGGCCGTCATGCCTGTGGTGGATCTCCAGAAGGCCGAGCTCGGACTCACCGATCTGCGGGACGCGATCCTGTCGGGTGCGGACCTGCGCAACGCACGGATGAACAAGGCGGACCTGCGTCGTGCGACGCTGGGTGCCGCCGACTTCACTGGAGCGGACGTCTCCGAGGTCGATCTGCGGGGGGCGGATCTGGTAGACGCCTCCACGGAGGGCCGTTACAAAGACTTGCCGGACAGAAGCGTCAACATCACGGTGCAACAACTCCTGTTCGCGAGGCTCGACAAGGACACCCGACTGCCGAAGCGTCTCGCCGCGGACCCAGATCTGAAGAAGGCGACGGCAGGCCCCTAGTGAGACGGTTTTGAGTTCGCCCATCGCCACTTGCGTCGTCTTCCATGCCGCGTACCGCGCCAGCATTGCCAGCACAGAGGGGTGGCTGCGCCTCCTCAACAGCGAGCACGGCGACCAACTCATCGGCGTTTCCCCCCTTGTGGGCCCAGCGCCCCGCAAGGAATCGGGTTGTGGGCAACTGCCGTGACCTGGAGGTTCTATGAGCCACCCCCAACCCCCTTAGAAGGCGCCACGACCTGCCAAAACGCTGTTTTCGATCTTGCTTTCCGCGTCGTGATTCTTGAGCCGTGCCGAGGCGCCCGGCGCACCCACATCACGACAACGGGAGGAAGACTCCACCGTGTTGACGCACCTCGCCAAGCTCGCCCAGGTCGTTCCCGCCTTGCTCGGGCTGCTCTGGCTCGTCGCTCTCGCGTCCCATCCGATCGCCCCGTGCAGCCCGTCCGCCGAGCACCCCGCGCAGCCCCTGCTCGCGTCACGTGAGCCCACCGGCTTCCGTTCGGGAACGGTCACGGCGACCGTTCCCGAACGCCTACGCAAAGTTCCCATCTCGGACTGATGGCCCTTGACTTGCTTGTTCAGGGTTGAGAACCGGCACTCAGTACAGCTTGTTCACCGCCGTGACGGTGGTGGCCTTGAAGTCGGCCACCTGGGCGTGCTGGAAGGTGCCCATCTGACCCCAGCGGACGACCGTCACGGTGGCGCCGTCGCGGCCGACCGAGAAGAGGCCGATGTCGGAGGATCCCGAGGTGGAGGCTGTGTGGATGCCGTAGACGTCGGCGCCCTCCTCGACGTTCAGTCGGCCGTAGTACTTCTGCGTCGCCGTGATGTCAGGGTCCTGCTGCATGAGCTTCTTCGCGCAGCCGGCCAGGTCCTTGCGCAGCAGCGCCGCGAAGTCCTTCGCCCACTGTTCGCTGCGCCCTTCGACCGTGAGCTGCTGGGCGTTCGTGTCGTACTCCGTCCAGTACTCCCGGTGCCAGGTGGTGGAGGGCAGCGCGTCGCCCACGCACATCGGCAGCGGGTCGGGCTGGCCGGCCGTGACGGCTCCGGCGTACCACGGCGAGGACGGGTGGGGCGGCAGGTCGGCCGGCTCCAGGAACCGGGGTGTGTCGGAGGCCGGCGTGGCGGCGGCGGCCGGGACAGCGGCTGCGGTGATACCGGCCACGGCCGCCAGCGCGGCCACGGTGGTACGGATGCGTCGGGTACGGATCTGCATGGTCTCCCCCATTGGTTCCCCCGTCGAATGCGCGGGCTTGTGCCCTTGCCCCCCGTACGACCCGCCACCACCCGTGGCGGTTGCCCTGTACGTCCGCTACGGATCCGTCCCGATTGTCACCGTCCTGCCACCGGGTTCGAGGACGGCATCCACCACCACCGCGGGTCGGGGCACGGCCCCGCGGCCGTGGCGAGCCCCAGCCCCACCTGCCCGCGAGGCACTCCGACTCCTGCTCGGTACCCTCGCCAACGCCCTCTACGGGGCCCAGACGCTGACCCGTCCGGGGCCGTGCCACGCAGCGGCTGGGATGCCGACATCGGCGAACGGGCCACGGACACGGAGCAGTTCATGCGGACCACCCGCAAAGGCCGACCCCCGTACCGCCGGCCCGGACGCATGGTCGGCTACGCCATCCTCGGCCCCGACGCCAAAGCCTCCCGCGCCTCGGGCACCTTCCGACGCCGCGTCTTCTGGCTCCAGCCCACGACCGCGACAGCGAAACCGATGGCCTCTACGCCAACAGCGCCCCCGCCGAAGCCGTCGACCCCCGCACCCTCCAACCCCGCGTCAAGGGCTACAAGACCGAACGTTCCGAAGGCGGCCCACCCTCCGCCGCCATGCAGGAACCCGGCATGCAACTCCCGCTATAGCCGCCACGCCTGAGCCCGCCGAGCACAACTTCCTCCAGCGCACTCGGGGGCCTCGCGCGTTGCGCGCCACGCCTGTCACCTGTCAGGGACCAGCGCGAAGAAGCTCACTGAGCGGTGTGCGCCTTCACGATGCACACCGCTCAGTGGCTGTCAGGCGAAGACGGACAGGAGGAGCGCCATTCCGAGGCCGAGCACACTCACCAGGGTTTGCACCACGGTCTGTGTCTTCGTGGCCTGTGTGAGATCCATGCCGAAGGATTCCTTGACCAGCCAGAAGCCGGCGTGGTTCACGTAGTTCAGCCCGAGGGAGCCTGCCCCGATGGCCACCACGAGCAGTGATGCCTCCAGGCCGCCTCCGCTGACCATGGGGGCGATGATGCCGGTGGCGGAACCGGTGGTCAGAGACAGCAGGAGGGCGATCAGCCAGCCCAGTACGATGACGTTCAGATGCGCCCCCTTGGCGGCGGAGGCGATCGCGTCGCCGATGCCGGAGTCCTGGAGAACCTGCTTGAACGCACCACCGCCCCCGATGATGAGCAAAATGGTGGCGATGGACTTCAGGCTGTCCGTGAGGGAGGCGCGGACCTCCTCGCCGGTACGGTCCGTGCCAAGAGCGGTCACACCGAGGGCGAAGAGCAGCCCGGCGAGCATCGCCACGACGGGCTCGCCCAGGAAGGTCAGCGCGGAACCCACCGTGCTCGTCTCGTCGAGCACCGTTTCGGCGAGGGTCCGCAGCAGCATGAGGCCGACGGGGACGAGCACCGCGGTGATGGCCAGCCCGGTCGGTATCCCGGAACGGGACGTGACGTCCGTATCCGCCGATGACGCGTTCGGAGCGCCCACCGTCACACTGACCGGCGACTTCTCCCGGACAGACCGCGACGCACCGGTGAACTGCGCGACGAGAGCCTCGTCCGGGCGAACCTCGGCAAGGCGCGGCGCGATCCAGCGGGCGTAGACGGGGCCGGCAAGGATCACGGTGGGGACGGCGCAGACGAAGCCGACGACCATGGTGAGGCCCAGGTCGGCGTGGAGGCCGGTCATGGCGGTGAGCGGCCCCGGGTGCGGCGGCAGCATGCCGTGCAGGGTGGACAGCGCGGCGATGGCCGGTACGCCGAGCAGATGATGCTCATGGCCGCGGCGTTGCTAGCCACGCACCTCAGCACCGTGGGGACGCTCGCGCTGCCGCTGTGGGCGCAGGTGCCGATCGGGGTGGTGGCCGGCTTCGGCATCACGGGCGTGGCCGGCGGGGGTGTCCCTATGTGGTTGTCAAGCCGCAGCTGCGGCGGGAGCTGGTTCGGGATGCCGGTAGTGGGTGCCGTTGCGCAGCATCGCGTAGAGGACGTAGCAGCGTCGGCGGGCCAGGCAGATCAGCGCGGCGTTGTGCTTCTTGCCTTCGGCGCTGGGGACGGTGCAGATCCCGGCCCAGCGGCGCCGGAGCACCCAGCGGGTCCCACTGGCTTCGCCTCCTGCGAAGTGATCCGGGCCTGTCGCCGAGGCTTTCGCGGTTTTGCGCGCGGACTTCGACGGCGGCTGCGGCTCGCTTGGCCGGCTCGGCCCGGCTCGGCCCGGCTAGGCCCGGCTCGGCCCGTCCGCTCGGTTCGCCCGTCTGAGCTCGGTCCAACCCGGCTGGCTCGGACCGTCAGGCCGGACACGTCCCGCTGACTCGGCGTGCTGGATTGATCGGTCTGTCGCGCGCGCCCGGTCTGCGCCGGGCACGAAGCCGCGCTCCCGTTCAGCTGATGGCGAGCGTGAGCTTCCCGCCGGGGTGACCGTCCTCGCTCTCGATCTGCGCGGCGGCCGCGTCCTCGAGCGGGTAGCTCTTGCCTTGCGCGACCCGGACCCCGCGGTCGGTGACCCAGCCGACGATCGCGGTCAGCACCTCCGGCGACTGCTCGGGACTCGAGTAAGGGATCCCCAGCTCGTAGGCGGCCTCATCGGCGATGGTGACGATCCGGTCCTTCGTGCCCCGCAGCTTGACCGACCCGGGCAGCACCCCGTGCCCGGCGGCGTCGAACACGGCGTCCACCGGTCCCGGCGTGGCCTCGCGAACCCGCTCCTCCCAGCCGTCGCCGTAGAGGACGGGCACGACCCCCAGCGACTTCAGGTCGTCGAGGTTCCGGCTGCCGGCGGTGCCGATGACGGTAGCGCCCTGCGCGACGGCCACCTGCGCGGCGAAGCGCCCGACCGTGCCGCTGGCGCCGTGGACCAGCAGCGTCTCGCCTTCGCGGACCTCGAGCAGTCCGAGGACGCGAAGCGCGGTCTCGCCGGCGACCGGCAGCGCCGCCGCGTCTGCCCACGAAATGCCTGCGGGCTTGGGCGCGAGCGCCTTCGCCAGCGCGTACTCGGCGTAGCCGCCGGTCTCGGGCCAGCCGAGCACCTCGTCGCCGACAGCGAACTCCGCGCCCTCGCCTGCGGCGTCGACGACGCCGGCCACTTCGAAACCGGGGGTGTGAGGGAAGGAAACCTGGAAGTTCTGCCGCTTGGAGCCGTTGCGGATCTTCCAGTCGAGAGGGTTGATCCCGGCGGCCTGGACGGCCAGCCGCACCTGCCCCGGGCCGGGTTCTGGCACCGGGACCTCGGACAGCTGCAGGACTTCCGGCCCGCCGTAGGCGGAGAAGGTGATCGCTCGCATGGGTTCTCTGCGTTCCTCGAGGTGTGACTTCGAATGTTGGCGGATGCGTTGCCGTGCCCAGAGCGCCGAGACCGTGGGCACGATCGCGGGGCGTTCCGATCGCGGGGCGCTCATCGCGGCCGGAGGCTCAGGAACCAACCACGTTCGTGGGCGCGGTCCATCCGGTGGATCGGATCCACTCGGCCAGGTCCAGGGTGGCCGGCTCGATCGCCCGCACAACCGCAAGATCCGACGGGTGTTCCGCCGCCTTCGCGAACTGGCGGAACATCGCCCTGTCGAGGTCGCTGGGAAGCACGCTCAACGGGAGGGCCTCGTAACGTGCCGGGAGCCCGGCGCGCGCGCCGAACGCCGCGGCGATCTGAGGGCCCGTGAGCTCGTCGCCGACGAGCTCGACGGCTCCGCCGGGTGCCTCCGCGGTGTCGAGCAGGAGCGCGGCGGCGACCCGGCCGACGTCCCTGAGCGAGATCATCTTCAGGGCAACGTCCTCCGGCAGCGGCAGCCTCAGCACGATCTCTCCGTGCTCCAGGCTCGGTGCCATCTCCTCCATGAAGGGGGCCGGGCGAACCATCGTGGCCCTGAGGCCGGACTTCCTCAGGTGCTCCTCGATCGAGTGCTTCGAGTCGTGGTGCGGCACACCCCACTCCCGGTCCGCGCCGATGACCGAGTTGAACACGACGTGCGGGACGCGTGCCGCGACCGCCGCGTCGACGAGCGCGGTGCCGATGCGGATCTCCGTCTCGACCTCTTCGAGGCTGTTCGCCTCCGGGGTCATGAAGGAGAACCCCTCGACCGCCGTCAGCGCGGCGGCCAACGACGCCGGGTCGTCGGTCCGGATGGCCGCCAGTTCGACGCCGCGGGCGGCCAGCGCCTGAGCCCGGTCGGACTGAGGGTTGCGGACCAGGGCCCGCACCGGGGCCTTGTGGTCCAGCAGCGCGTCGACCACGAGCCCGCCCTGTCGCCCCGTCGCGCCGAAGACTGCGATCGTGCCGGTCGTCTGTGTGTTCATCGCTGCCACCCTTCACCAGCGGCCTCGACCTTGATCTTTTGTGACATGTCTCTACGGTGCGGTCTGCGGCGCCAGGCGCACCACCGGTATCACGCCAGGTTCTTCCGATAACCCGCCAGTGGCGGGTAGCCTCGACGGCGTGTCCGACTCCAGCGGCGAGCCGAGCTTCTGCACCGACGATGCGCCGTTGTCGGTGCCGCTGGCCCATGGCGCCGAGGTGGCCGCGCACTTCCACGACTACGGCCAGCTCCGCTACGCCGCGCGTGGGGCCCTGGTCACAGCCACCCAGGTGGGCACCTGGGTGACGCCGGCCAGTCGGATCATGTGGGTGCCGCCCTTCGCGGTGCACAGCAGCAAGGCGTACGGCGAGACGGACATCCGGGTGCTGTCGCTGCCCGTGACGCTGACCGGACAGCTGCCGGCCGAGCCGTCGGTCTTCGTGGCGAGCGCGTTGCTGCGCGAGGCCTATCTGGCGCTGATGAGCGAGGGCGAGCCGCTGGAGAGCCCCCGTGCGCGGCTGCTGATCGACGTCGTACTCGCCGAGCTCGCCCGCGCCGCACAGGAGCCGCTGCGCCTCCCGGAGCCGAGCGACCGGCGTCTCAAGGCGGTCACCGACCTGCTCCACATGGACCCGGCAAGCCCGGCGACCCTGGCCGAGCTGGGCCACCGCGCCGGCGCCAGCGAACGCACCCTGAGCCGACTGTTCGGCAGCGAGCTGTCGATGAGCTTCCACCAGTGGCGCACCCTGCTGCGCATCCAACGGGCGCTGATCGAGCTCAGCGACGGTGCCTCGGTCACCGCCACGGCGATCCGGCTGGGCTGGTCGAACCCCAGCAGCTTCATCGACGCCTTCACCGAGCTGGTCGGTCAGACACCCGGCCGCTATCGCTCGTCGGCTCGGTCCTCCGGCAGCTCCCATGGGTGAGAGGTCGGCGGGGTAGCCGTAGTTCCTGGCGGAACATCGGTAGCAGCCCAATGGTGCGGGAGCTCACGCTGGGGGGGTGTCCCAAGGCATGACCAAGAGCTCGGCGATCGACGGCGTGTGGGCCCTGCCATTCTTTCCGCTGGGGGAGGACGGCAGGGCTCCGCGTGGGGGAGTGGGCCGGGCGTGCAGTTGACGATCGACACGCAGGCCGACAGCTACGAGCAGGTGGTCGCGGCGGTGTGGGCTGCGTACGGGCGCGGTGCGAAGACGTGCAGGCCCGACCTCATGCCTTGTGTGGCACGCGTTCAGCGCGTACCGCCCCGCGTGCTTCCGCCCGTGTCACACCGTGTGCTGCAGCCAGCGCTGGAGGGTGATGTTGGTGCTCGGGGGCAGGGTGCTGAGCTGGTCGATGGCGTCGCGGTCTTCGGGCCGGGGTGGGATGCCGGCGGCGGTGAGTGCGGCGTGCAGGGCCAGGCGGCGTTGGTCGCGGGGGGTGATGGGGATGCTGAGGCGCTCGGCGGGGTTGGGTGGTGGCAGCGGGTGGTCCGTGTCCTGTCCGGCGGCTGGGGGCCAGGTGCTTTCCTCCGGGTCGGCGGCGTAGGGGTCGACGAAGGTGTGCGGCGTGTGGTGGTCGAAGGCGAGGCTCACGTCGGTCTCCTTCAGCAGGGGGTGGATGTGCAGGGGGAGAGCCTCAGATGACCGTGTGGGGTTGCGGTTGTCGGGCGATGTCACGCCGACGGCGTCATCGTCGGCTCATGGTCTCTTCCGACCAGCACAATTGAGGACTCTCAGGGTGCCCCGGGAGCATCACGTGAATTCCGCGCCGGCTCCGGCCCCCAACGTCCCTCGGCTACCTCGGAACGACGTGGTCCAGGACCTTGACCCTGATCGCACGACGGTCTGGGCGCGGCCGACACAAGGCGCTCCGGGCTCCGGTTGAGCAGTGGCAGTCGGAGTCGTGCGCGCTGTCAGGGTTGGGCGGCATCCGCCAGGGGGAGCCTGTGTCCTGCGGACCCTGACTGTCGCGTAACCCCTGTGGTGCAGCGGCCGTTGTCCGAGAGCCGGAGTAACTTCAGGGATGGAGTTGATGCACGGTGGAACGACGCATGCCGGTGGCGACGCACTGGGGCAGTTTCGTGGCCGTGGTCGACTCGGGTCAGCTGGTGCGCATCGAACCCCGGGGTGACGACCCCGCGCCGTCGCCGATCGGCCCGGGCATGGTGACGGCTGCTGAGGACAGTGCGCGTGTGCTGCGCCCCGCGGTGCGCAAGGGATGGCTCAATGGCTTGCCGCGCGTCGATGAAACGGCCAGAGGTGCGGACGCCTTCGTAGAGGTCAGCTGGGACGACGCGCTCACGCTGGTGAGCGAGGAACTGCGCCGAGTGCGCGCACAGCACGGGGACAACGCGGTGTTCGGCGGCTCGTACGGCTGGGCCAGTGCGGGCGGGTTCCACAATGCGCAGGGTCAGCTCCAGCGGTTCCTGGCACTGGGCGGGGGCTACACGGACTCGCGCAACACATACAGCACCGCCGCTCTTGAGGTCATCCTTCCGCATGTGATCGGCGGGGCTCCGTGGAGCTATCAGTCCCGGATGCCGATGTGGGACGAGATCGCCGAGAGCTGTGAGCTCGTGGTGGCGTTCGGGGGGTTGGCACTGAAGAACAGTCAGATCAACCCTGGCGGGCTGGCCCGGCACCAGACCCGGGACCTGCAGCGGAAGTGCCGTGAGGCCGGCGTGCGGTTCGTGAACGTCAGCCCGATCCGCAGTGACACCGCCGACTTCCTGGACGCCGAGTGGCTGCCGGTCATCCCCAACACCGACACCGCCCTGATGCTCGGCATCGCGCACACGATGCTGGTCAACGGCTGGTACGACGAGGACTTCCTCACCCGCTGCTGTGTGGGGTTCGACCGCTTCGCCTCCTACCTGACCGGCGACGTGGACGGCGTCGTCAAGGACGCCGACTGGGCCGCGAGGATCACGGGCATCGACCGCGACACGATCCCCGATCTTGCCCGCCGCCTGTTCACGCAACGTTCCCTCATCATGGTCAACTACGCCATTCAGCGGGCGGACCACGGTGAGCAGCCGATCTGGATGTCAGTCGTGCTGGCGGCCATGGCGGGTTCGCTGGGCCGGCCCGGCTGCGGCTGGGGCGCGGGCTACGCAACGATGGACGCAACCGGTGTTGCCCCGGGCCGCCCGTCTGTGGCGTCGATGCCGCGGGTGGCGAACCCTGTTGCGGACTTCATCCCGGTCGCCCGGATCGCCGACACCCTGCTGGAACCGGGTGCGACCATCGACTACGACGGTCAGCGCCTGACCCTGCCGGACCTGCGCCTGATCTACTGGTGCGGAGGAAACCCCTTCCACCACCACCAGGACCTGCACCGCCTCACCCGAGCCTGGCAGCGCCCGGAGACGGTGGTCGTCCATGAAGCCTGGTGGAACACCACAGCGAAGTTCGCCGACATCGTGCTTCCTGTCGCGACCAGCCTGGAGCGTGACGATTTCGCCGCGGGGTTCTCCGACCCTCACCTCGTCGCGATGCCCAAGGTCCGCGAGCCGGCCGGCGAGGCACGCACCGACCACCAGATCTTCGCCGCTTTGGCTGCCCGGCTGGGCTATGAACGCGAGTTCACGCAGGCGCGATCCGAGATCGAATGGGTCCGGCACCTCTACGCCCAGACACGGGCGAACCTCGGCGACGAAGCGGCCCTGCCGGACTTCGACGACTTCTGGCAACACGCCTCCGGTGTCGAACTGCCGGCACTCAGCGGGCCGTTTCCCGGCAGCTTCGAAGCACTGCGCTCCGATCCGCAGCGCTTCCCCCTGACGACGCCGTCGGGCCGGATCGAGATCTTCTCCGAGGAGATCGACTCGTTCGGCTACGACGACTGCACCGGGCATCCGACGTGGTTCGAACCCGTGGAGTGGCTTCGCGCCGACCTGGCGGACCGCTTCCCCCTGCACCTGATCTCGAATCAGCCTGCCTCACGCCTGCACAGCCAGTACGACAACGGTGGCCACAGCCTCAAGTCAAAGATCCAGGGCCGCGAGCCCGTAACGATCAACCCGCAGGATGCGGCATCACGCGGTATCGAGAACGGCATGATCGTGCGCGTCTTCAACGACCGAGGTAGCTGCCTGGCGGGCGCGATCCTCTCGGACGCCGTCATGCCCGGCGTTGTCCAGCTGTCCACCGGAGCGTGGTGGGACCCGGCCCAGCCGGGCCGGAGCGGAACCCTGGACCGCCACGGCAACCCGAACACCCTCACCGGGGACCGCGGGTGCTCGCGTCTGTCACAGGGACCCAGTGCGCACAGTGCTCTCGTCGACGTCCAGGTCTACGACGGACCGGTCGAGGAGGTACGCGCCTTCACGCCACCACACCTCGAACACTAAAACGAAGCCACCTCAACGACGGGCGGGTTTGCCGTGCTCAGCCTCGTCGGGCGCCCGGCCGGTAGGTCCGGCCGGCGCCCAGCCTCCACTCGGACGATTGCATCGCCGTAACTGCGTGAATACGGTGCGCAGTCATGACTGCACTTCAAGACCTCAAGTACAGCCAGTGGTTCAGGGGCGCCGATGTCGACGGCGACGGGTTCATTACCCAGCACGACGTCCGCAGGATGAGCGAGCGCTACATCAACGCCCGCGAGAGCACGCCTGACGCCGAGACCGTCCGCCGGCTCACCGAGGGGATGGACCAGTTCTGGTCGAACGTCATCGCCCCGATGGATCAGGACGGTGACGGGAAGGTCGATGTGCGGGAGATGACCGCAGGCTTCAAGAGTGTCCTGACCGACCGCGCGCTCTACCCGCAGCAGATTGCGCCGGTCACCAACTGCTTCTTCGACCTCGTCGACCTCAACGCAGACGGCAAGATCGACCAGGCCGAGTTCCAGCAGATGTTCGACGCGGTCGCCGCCGTCCCCGGCGAGGACTGCGCCGCCGTTTTCGCCGCTCTGGACCTCGACGGTTCCGGCGGACTGGACCGTGACGAGTTCCACCAGGCACTCGAAGAGTTCTTCTACGGCAACGACCCCGACGCCCCCGCCAACCACATCTTCGGCAAGGTCATTACCTGACAGCCCCGGATACGCCCCCGGACCCGCGCTCGTACCAGGGTCTGCTCCCTGGCCGGCGGCCGCGTGGCGGCGTGGGTCGCGTAGTGCCTCAGGGCGTCGGATGCAGTGGGTTAGGCAGCGGGCACCCTTGGGGCGGCTCGTCAGCTGGGCACGGCATTCGGCCTGGTGCACCGCTCCTTAGGCCGCGGTGCCGGTCGGCCGCCGAGCCGAGCGGAAGAAAGGCCGCATATGGCCCTGGTCCACGAGATGCTCACCGAGGGTCACTCACGTCGGGCGATCGAGACGGCACATGGGGCCTCAGCACCGGCGGGCCGCGCCCGCTGGAGGTCGCCGCGGTCACCTTCGCCAACGGGGGCGACAACATCGGCGTTCTACGTGCCCGTTTTCGCCACCGCCGGCATCGGCGGTATGACGGGGTACGTGGCGGTGTTCCTCGTGTTGGTGGCCGTCTGGTGCTTCGCGGGCAAGTTCTCCGCCACCCGACCCGTCGTCGCCAAGGCACTTGCCCGCTGGGGCCACATACTGCTGCCGCTGGTCTTGATCGCTATCGGCTTGCTGATCGTCATCGAGGGCGGCGCCCCATAAGCGCCTCCAGCAACGGCGGTCAGCCACGCAGCCAACTGCGCACCTCGGCCTCGCCCGGTATCCCAAAGCCCGCAGCCGCATGCCAGTTCACGCACGGTCGATGACCGCCGGATCCTTGATCGATGCGGCGATCTCACGCAGCCGACCCGCTGCCACGCACGGCACGCCGGCCACCGGTTCTCCGGGCGAATCACCGCTTGTGCGCGGCGCCGCCACTGCGCCACCACGTGCTGAGATGCTCGACGAAACACCCAGCAAACGGATCTCCCCTGTTTCTGCCGGGCCACAGCGCGCACCGCAGCCCGGCCACGTCGGGCTGACACCGCTGAGATGTTGTCAGTGGCACTACCCAGGCCGCGAGTCAGGCGTCGTTCGGCTTCCTCGTTGGGCCAGTGCCAGGCGCTGCCTTCGGAGAAGCCGCAGCGTACCTGGCAGAGGTGGACGATCCACTGGGCGAGAACGACTTCGTCATCGTCGACGGGACGCTGATTCCCACCGGCCGCATCCGGGCCGACGAGCCGAGCTACTCGCAAAAGCACAAGAAGCACGGCATGAACATTCAGGTCATTGCGAGGCCGGACGGCACACCGCTGTGATTCTCGAGGGCAACGCGGGGGCGGACTCACGGCCTGGCCGCGGCTCGCGCCCACGGAATCATCCAAGTCTGCCTGGCCCGGCAGATCCTCATCCTGGTCGACCGCGCCTACCAAGGTGCCGTCGCCCAACTCGAATCCTGGCGTCTGCTACGAAGGGCGCGCTGTCAACCAAGCGCCTCAGCCGCATCGTCCGTGCCGTCCACGCCCGCCTGATCTGCGCAAATACAGGATGAAAGAGGCCCCGTAGGGCTGCTGACACAGCTCGGTTGAGCCAGGCCGGAAGGCGGACCGGGCGGCCCAGTTCTGGCCGCGGCCCCGTACCGGTGGTCGTCGGTCGGCAGGTCGCGGGCGGGCTCGCGCAGGTCCGGTTGGGACCGCGACCGCTGCCGGGGCCCTTCCCCGGCCCATGAGTTCGACGTACTTCTGCACCACCGGCTCCTCGTCGTGGAGGACAGCCAGGCCGCGGTGGCGGCGATGGCGAGGTCCACCGGTGGCATGTCAGGCAGGCGCGGCACCGCGCCGGCCCCCTCTGCACCAGTGTGCGCCGTGTCACGCATCGCAGAACCTCCCAAGTTGCCCAGATCACAGCGCAAACACCCCTATGGCATCCATGCTCGAAACGGACACAGAGTCCTAAATCTGAGCGCACTGTCGTGGACTTGGATGAATCTTCCCCAAGTGACCTATGACGGGGTGCCCGTGACATTCCATCTCGTTCCCCGTAGAAAGGCGCCAATCATGGCCGCTTACCTGTGCCCGCCTGCCGTGATCCACGGCAAGCACCCCGTGCGGACCAGCCAGATCGTGGACGAAGTGCGCGGTCGGCACCCGAACGCGGCGTGGGCGCCGCGGATCGACGGCATTGCGGCCAGTACGGGCATCGAAACCCGTGGCTGGATGCTGCCGTTGGAGGCCGCTGTTGCGCCCGGCAGCGGAAGCGGCCTCCCGGCCGCCGGCATCAGGCCGACGCGAGAGGCGCTGGCCGGTGACGGGTTCACCGAACAGGACGTGGATCGCGTGATCGCCGCTCTTGAGGCGATACCCGCGCCGCAGACCGTCCAGGAACGCACCGCGCCGGCCTGGTCGGCGGTGCAGTCCTACGGTGAGCGTGCGGCGCGCGGGGCCCTGCAGATCGCCGGGCTGGACGCCGCGGACGTCGACTGCCTGATCACCAGTCACTCCACCACGCCCGCGCTGCCGGGACTCGACGTCTCCCTCGCCAACCGACTCCCGCTCCGGAGCGACGTACTGCTGCTGCCGGCCACACAGTGGGCCTGCATAGCCGGGACCCGCTCCCTGGCCCTGGCGGCGGATCTCGTGGCCGCGGACCCCGACCGGGTGGTCCTGGTCGTGATCGCGGAGGCACTGAGCACGACCTACCAGCCCGCGGACGACACCCTGGAGTCCTTGATCGTCCGGTTGCTGTTCGCGGACACCGCGGTCGCCGCGGTGGTCACGGGCCGACCGAGGCCCGAGTCGGTGCTGCGGCTGGACGCCGCCTGGCACCACACGCTGCCCGGCACCCAGGACCTGCACCGCCTGGAGACACGGGAGGACGGCACCCACTTCGTGATGGACCGGCGCGGGCCGCGCGCCGTGCAGGAGACGGTCACCGCGATGTGGGAGTGGTTGCGCCTCCGATACCAGGACGACCCCGGTTCTTGGCACCCCGACGTTCTGCTCGCCCACCCCGGCGGGACGCGTGTGCTGGAGTACATGGAGCAGACGATGCCCGACGGGTGGCCGTCGGGGCTCCTGCGCTACAGCCGGGAAAGCTACACCAGCGGCAACCGCGGAGGCGCCGCCGTGTTCGACATCATGCGGAGGGCCTACGACGCCGGCCAGAAGGCGGGCAGCCGTGCCGTCCTGTACGCGGCTGCCCCGGGTCTCACGGCCACCGCCCTGGAAGGGGAGTGGCTGTAGCGCGGACTCGCGCCCCTCGTAACGCCGGTGCCGACACCCGACGAACAGCTCGCGCGCCGCTAGGCCAACGCCCCGTCACCACCCGGCCAAGGCCTTGTCACCACCCGGCCAAGACCGCCTTGCCACCACCGGGCCGAAGCCTCGCCGCCGGCCGGCTGACGCCTCATCACCGCCCAGCCGACTCCCCGTCACCGCTCGACCGAAGCCCACACCACCTTCCCGGTGTCCGTCCACCGCACCCCCCACCGGGTGGTGAGCCCATGCACTACGTGCAGGCCACGGCCGGCGTCGTCGAGGAGCCCGCTCGGGCCCAGCCGCGGCCTGCCGTTGCCGGTGTCGCCCACCTCGCACAGCAGCCCGTGACCGGTCCTGATCAGCCGTACCGTGATGGGTCCGCCGGCGAAGCGGACCGCGTTCGCGACCAGTTCGTCGACCACCAGCAGCACGCTGTCCCTGGTGTGCTCTCTGGTGCCCCACTGTCCCAGCAGCTCGGAGACCAGTGTGCGGGCCCGGGCTGCCGCGTCGCCGCGGGCGGGCAGACGCCACGTCGCGGTGTCCTCCTTGCGGTAGCCGATCATGCGGGCGATCAGCAGAGTCACGTCGTCACGCCGACGTGTCGGCGCCACCGCCGAGACCACGCGTCGAGCGGCCTGCTCCAGGGCGTCCCACGGGTGCACCGAGGACACGGCGTCCGTCAGCCTGTCGATGCCGTCGTCGATCGACAGGGCCGGATTCTCCACCAGGCCGTCGGTGTAGAGGGCGAGCAGCGAGCCCGGGGGCGCACGGAACGTGTGCACGTCGTACGGCTCCCGCAGCGCGAACTCGGCGCCGAGCCCGGGGTGGGGGTGTATCGCGACCGGGTCGGCGGGGCCGTCCGGGGGCACAAGGACCGGGGGGAGGTGGCCGGCGCTGGCCACCGCCACGTGGTTGCTGACCGGGTCGTACACGGCGATGCAGCAGGTCGACCCGAGGGCGCTGTAACCGGCCGCCAGCCCGGACTCCGCGTCGTCCAGCAGCGACACGGTCTCGTCCAGGTGCTCCAGCACCTCGTCGGGCGCCAGCCCCGCTGACAGCAGCGCGCGGGCCTCCATGCTCAGCTGTCCCATGGTCGCCGCGGCGCCCAGCCCGTGCCCGACGACGTCTCCGACCACCAGCGCGGTACGGCCGTCCGGCAGCGGAAAGCTGTTCACCCAGTCGCCGCCGACGCCCGCGCTGTCGGGGGTGGCGGGCTGGTAGACGCTGGCCGTCTGGATGGTGTCGCCGCCGGACCGTGGCAGCAGTCGGCGCTGCAAGGCCAGGACCTGCGTGTGCTCGCGCTGGTGCTGACGGGCCAGGTCCACGTGGTGGGAGGTCCTGGCCACCAGTTCCTGCAGGTCGAACAGCTCGCTGTCCGCGAAGGGGCGGTCCGCCCGCCGCCAGACCTCCGCGACACCCAGGACTACGGGCGGCGGGCCGTCCAGGACCAGCGGTATGCACGCCACGGCCGCCGCCTGGTCGCCGGGCACCAGGGCCCGTACCAGCTGAGGACTGCCGAGCACCCGCTCGATCGCTTCCCGGTCGGGTATGACGATGGCCTGCGCGGCATCGTCACGCCGTATGGCCTGCGACAGCAGCCGACTCGCATCGCCGGGAAGATCGTCGCCCGGGGTCACGTAGCCGTCGGGCCACGCCCCGTCCGGCACCAGGGCCGCCCGCCGCAGCCGGAGGCGCCCCTGCGGCTGCTCGGTGACCGCCTCACCCGTCCACACGGCGAAGTCGAGGTCGATGGCTGTCACGTCACCCCAGGCCAGCAGGGACTCCGCCAGTGACTGCGCGGTCTCGCCGATGTCCAACGAGGTGCCGATCGCGGTCTCGGCGGCGTACAGGTGCAGCCTCCTGGCCATGGCGATCAGGGAGACGGTCAGGCCCTCCTGGGGTGCCGCGGCGGCCAGGATGCTCATCGAGACCACCAGCTCCGACCCGTCGCCGCGTCGCAGGCGCTGGACCCGGGCGACGTGCGGCTCTCCGGTCTCGAGGACCTGCCGCAGGCGCCGGGTGACCGTCGGTACGTCCGAGGGAGGCAGGAGATCGACGAAGGGGCTCCCGGCCACGGCCTCCACTCCCGCGAAGACCGGGGCGTCCATATTGCAGCGGCTGATTCTCAGATCCCGGTCCAGATTGACCGCGCCGAGGATTTGCTCCTGACCGGCGGGGGCCGGGTTGTCGGATACGTCTCGGCGGGCGGCGTTGTCCCCCTGCGGGTCGGCGGAACCGGCGGCCGCCGCCGCTCCGTCGACTGGCATGTACTGCCCCAAAGCGCTGCTGACCATGTCGAACGGTGACACAGACGAGGGGGGTGGGGTGGAGTCCATGCGACTCTCTCAGCTCGCTCGCCGACCCCGGCACCACGTCGGAGCCGTACCAGAACCCGGGCGACACAGTCCCGGGATTCTTGACCGCAAACCTCATTCAATAACACCCGGGGCCGCTTCGCCCACACCAGCGGGCCGCACGGTGACGTGGTGGCAGCCGGCGACCAGTCGACGACGGTGTTCCTTCGCAGTCGACCGACCCCGTCGATGCTGATCACCGTGCCCCCACATGCCCCTCGGCGGGTGGGGCCGTTCGCGCGCATCCACGGTATGCAGACCTGCCGCCCGCGAGCGGCCGGGCATTGCACCCGGCCAGGCAGCGGTCGGACCTCTGATCAGCGTCTCCGACGGCATCCCTCGGACCCGGTGACACCACCCCAGGTCATCCGTTCGACAGGGGAAACAGTCATGCCGGTCCCGGAGGCCGGCGGCCCTCTTGCAGGACGGCGAAGATGATGACGGGGGGCGTAGAACGACAGCGTGGCCCCTCGGCAGTGCGGGAGAAGAGCGGATCGCCTCAGGAGGGCTCCTGCGGCCGCCCCGCGGACGCGAGTGCTGCGGTTGACCGCCCCGTCCCGGGCGGGGTGTGCCCGGTGGCGAATCGCGTTGACACGGATGGTCGCCGGACGTTGACTGACAACACGGCGCAGGACCGTGAACGGCAGGGTCGACCGGGCTTTAGGCGGCCCTGAGCAGCCGTCGAGAAGGTGAAGGGCAACCTCGGACGGTGACCTCATCGCAACGAAAAACGGTGAAGACGACGATGTACGACCAGACACGCGCCCAGCAGCCCGACGACCGGTCCTCGGGCTTCGCGGCGCGCCGCACCCAGGGTCCCGAACCGCTGATCCCGTCCGATGAGCGGGACAAGATCGTCCGGCACCTCGGGCACGCCGTCAACCACTTCGCGGACACTCCGCGCGAGGCGCTGGAGGAGGCCGAGGTCGCCTTCGACGCAGCGGCCGACGCGCTGGTGAAGGCCCTCGCGGAACGGCGGCGCGACCTGCGCGAAGGCTGGCAGGATCAGGACGCCGAGACGCGGTCCACCGAACTCCGGCTCGCGTTGCGGGAGTACCGGGAGATCACCGGGCGGCTGCTCCGCGCGTGATCGAGCGAGGCGGTGTTCAGTGCCGATTCGTCACCGACTGCCGTGTCAGGTGTAGTAGGGCGTGATGCTGGCGTCATTGACGATGTCGCCGTCGAACGGGCGTGTCATTGCCGGGGCTACGGCACGGCGGCCTTCTTCGGCGAAGGGGCCCCGAGCGAAGGCCAGGGCGTAGTGCTTCGTCAGGTTCATTCTGGTGAGGGGTCGGCCGCAAGTGGTGCACCTGCCGTTCCAGCAGCGCAGCAAGTCCTGTAACCCGTTGAGGACTTGGTAGAGGCTCAGGCTGGCGTGAGGGCTTTTGGGTCGTGGCGCCGGAGGGTGAGGAAGGCCTGGGTGGCGGTGACGAGGGTGCCGTGGTGGTGCCGGCCCCGCCAGGTGCGGCCCTCGAAGTGGTCCAGTCCCAGACGGTGTTTGAGTTCGCGGTGGTCGTGCTCGAGCGCCAGCGCATGTTGGCGAAGCGCACCAGATCGGCGACGGGAGTGGTGGCGGGCAGATTGGTCATGCAGCAGCCGGTGGGCTCGGCGGCTCCTGCGGGCTGTTCGACCAGCAGGGTCCGCAGCGGCAGTACGCCATTGCACCGGCTGCGTCCGCCGGCGTGTTCCTGCGCGGTGCGGGTGGCTTCCTTGCCCGAGGGGCCGCATCTCCAGCACGGCACAGCGTGAGGTCATCGAGCCCTTGCTGCCCTGGCGCCGGGTGACGGTCTCCAAGCGGGTGGCCGGACCGACCAGGTCTCGCAGGGGGCGGGCCGGCTCGCGATAGCGCGGCAGGGTGGGCGGCCCCAGGCCGCGGTAGGGCGGCAGATGCGGCTCGACACCGGCTGGGCGGGCGATCTCCTCGGGCTCGACGGCCATCACGTAGGACCAGCCGTGTTCCTCCAGGGCCAGACGGAAAGCGACACTGCGGCCGTAGCCGCAGTCGGCCACGATCACCGGCACCGCATCTGCCAGTCAAGCTCGCCCATGGGCGCAGGCCACTCGATGCGAAATTCCATGCTGAATCATGTGGGGCGGCCAACTGTGGTGCGCTTCGGGCTCGCCCGACACGTCGGCCGGCCCGGTTCACGTATCCCAGTAGCGCGGAGAAGCCCTATGTGCGAATGACCCGCGCATGCCGGGAGCGGCCAGAGCGGACCGGCGTTCAGGGCTCCTTCCGGTCTCGTCCACCCGTCCGCGCCGGGCGGCGGGCTCGTTTGCCGTCGAGTACGCGCCCGCCGTATCCCCCTCTGCTGCGGGCTGGCCTGGGTCGGGGCAGACTGGGAGGGTGAGTGACACACGCCTCGGGGGTGCTGGCACCACGCTGGCACCTCGCACAGTGCATCAGCAGACGCTGGCTCTCGCGGCCATGATGTTCGCGGTTTCGATGACGTTCATCGATCAGACCATCGTCTCGATCGCCGCCCCGGACATCGTCAGGGAGCTGGGCCTTTCGGCGTCCGGGATGCAGTGGGTGATCAACGCATATCTACTGGCATTGGCCGCCTTCTTCGCTGTCGGCGGCCGTCTCGCTGACCTGTATGGTCCACGGCGGATCGTGGTCATCGGGACGCTGGTGTTCGTCGCGTCCTCGGTGATGTGCGGCTGTGTCCCCAAGGGGGACGTCGCGCAGGCCTGGCTGATCGGATTCCGGGCTGTCCAGGGGGCTGGTGCGGCACTGCTCTTCCCAGCCGCGCTCGCGGTGGTCGTGGCGGTGTTCCCGGCCGAGCGGCGCGGCCGGGCCCTCGCGCTGTTCTTCGGGCTGTCGGGCGCGTTGACGGCCGTCGGGCCGCTGTTGGGCGGCTGGCTCACGGCGGCGTGGACGTGGCGTGCGGTGTTCTGGGTGAACGTGCCTGTGGCCGTGGTGGCGCTGGTACTGACGGCGATGGCGCACATCGCCGACCGCAGGCGGGTCGGCACCCTGGACATCGTGGGCGCCGCTCTCATGGCAGCCGGCATGGGACTGAGCGTTCTCGGCTTCCAGCAGGCCTACGCCTGGGGTTGGGACAGCCCGGCCACCTGGCTCTGCGTGGCGGGCGGCCTGGCGGTCCTGGCCGTCTTCGTCCGCTACGAGCGGGGCGTCCGTCATCCTCTGATCGACCTGCGGGTCTTCCGGGACCGGGGCTTCACTATCGACGCGGTGGTGCTGTTCTGCGCCATGCTCGCGTTCGTTCCGCTGTTCTTCTTCGCGTCCGTGTACGCGCAGGTCTCGCTCAGCGCCTCGCCCAACCAGGCAGCGCTGTTCCTGCTGTATGTGTTCGCGGGCTTCGCCCTTGCCTCGCAGTGGGGCGGGCGGATCCTCGATCAGCGGGGCGCTCGCCCGGCGCTGAAGGCGGGCGCCGTCGTGGGCTGCGTCGGCTTCGCCCTGTGGGCGGGCAAGCTGACGGACCTGTCCATGCACGACCAGTGGCCGTACGCGGCTTTGGCCGGGGCGGGCATCGGCTTCATCCTGGCTCCCGCCTCCACGGACGCCGTCAACCGTGCGATCGGGCCGTCCTACGGCGAGGTCACTGGCGTCACCCAGACGGTGCGCAACTACGCGGCAAGCGTGGGCATGGCCGTCTTCGGCACGATGCTCACCCATGTCACGCGCTCGAACGTGACGAGCACCCTCGAGTCGCGGGGCATGTCGGCCGAACAGGCACGAGACACCGCCCACCGCCTCAGTAGCTCCATCACAGGCAGCGGCGACGCCCGCCCGCCCTCGGGCACCGGCGCTGAGGCCGACCGGATGCGCGACCTCGTCAGCACGGTCCGCATGGACTTCGCCGAGGCGAATCAGTGGGTCTTCTACGGCATGGCCGTCGCTCTGGGGATCGCGTTCCTGTTCGCCCTGTGGCACCCGGGCGGCACCGCGGCCGCCGCGTCCGGGGTCTCGTCAGGCGAGGCGCAGTACCGGCCCATCCCCACGAAGACGAACTGATCCTCACCACGGTCACCCGCGTTAGGCGGGTTTGCAGGAGTCGCTGTCCCAGGAGGGTTCGGCGTCCGAGGCGGTGGCGGCCTCGGGCGCGCGAAGGGTGCGGTCCTCAGCACGTCTGCCTGCTCCGTCAAGGGCCGGCTGATCCCTGAACCCTGCCGGATCGCTTCCAGGCCGCCGCGACGCCGACGCCCTGCCGTCGTTGGCGGGAGCTGGTGGTAGTCGTCGTACCGAAGGCACCTCGGACAACCACACCCAACGACACCGCCGAGCCGGTCGAGGCGGCTGTCGGAGATGAACGTGGCGGGCGCGGTGCGTCGGAGCGTCAGCGGGCCCGGCCGGTGCGAGGTGGATGCGGGGCTATAGTCACAGGGTCGCGAAAAACGATCTCGCGGGTCCACCCGCCGGGTATCGCACATACATCGATGCAGATGGTTCTGATCGGTGAGCGTCTCCTGCCGAGACCGGACATCCCGTCCGCTCACGGCGTTGACTGTCGCCGACGCGTGTCGGCGCTACAGAGGAGCGCAGCATGCAGAAGACCATCGCCATCGTCGGAGCGGGACTGGGCGGGCTGACGCTCGCCCGGGTGCTTCAGGCTCACGGCGTCGCCGCGACGATCTACGAGGGTGAGGCTTCGGCGTCGACCCGTGCTCAGGGTGGCCTGCTTGACATCCACGAAGAGACCGGACAGGTCGCGCTACGCGCAGCTGGTCTGTACGACGAGTTTCTCACTCTGGTCCGCCCGGGCGAGGATGCCAAGCGGGTGGTCGACCGCCACGGCATGATCCTTTTCGACATGCCTGCGGACCCCGGTTCGGCCCGTCCTGAGGTGGATCGTGGCGAACTCAGGCGCCTGCTCATCGACTCGCTGGCGCCCGGGACGATCAGGTGGGGTCACAAGCTCGCCGCGGTCCGGCACCGTCCGGAGGGCGGCTACGGTCTCGCCTTCGCGGACGGTTCCGCCACCTGCGCCGACATCGTCATCGGCGCGGACGGCGCCTGGTCGAAGGTGCGTCCGCTGCTCACCCCCGCCGAGCCTCTCTTCAGCGGAACCTGCTTCATCGAGATCACCCTCACCTCAGGTGGCCAGAACTGTCGGGCGAGCGTGGCTGCGATCGGCAGCGGCACGCTGATGGCGGTAGCGCCGGGCAAAGGCATCATCGCCCATCGCTACGCCGACGGGCACGTGCGCGGATACGTGGCGCTGAACAAGCCCGAGGAGTGGATGAGGTCGATCGACTTCGGCGAGCCGTCCGCAGGCCTCCGCCAGCTTGCCGACGAGTTCGACGGCTGGTCGCCGCTGCTCACCGCTTTCGTGACAGAGAGCGACGCGGAACCGTGGCTCCGACCCATCTACGCCCTTCCCGTCGGGCTGAAATGGGACAGGGTGCCCGCAGCGACGCTCGTCGGCGACGCCGCGCATCTGATGTCGCCCTTTGCCGGCGAGGGCGCGAACCTCGCCATGTACGACGGCGCGGACCTGGCGAGCAAGCTGGTTGAGCAACCCGACATCGAGGTCGCGCTCAGCGCCTACGAAGAGCGGCTGTTCCTGCGTAGCAGCGACGCCGCCGGCCGCTCGGCGCAGAACCTGGAAGTCTTTTTCGGCCGGGAAGCACCGCAGAGCGTAGTCACTCTGTTCGATCACTCCTGATACCTCAGTCAGGTTCGCGATCTTGCCGCGGACCCGGCGGGGAACGGGTACGGCCATCGCGTGATCTCCGGGGGTGTGTGGACTCGTGAAGATCGGATGTTCGACCGCCCGCGTCTACCTGCTCGGGATGCGGTGTCAGTCACTTGACCTCTCTCCCTGATCGTCGGATCCGCCCTTGAAGATTTGCACTCCCTCGCGAAGAGCGGCTTCGTCCCTGCGGCCGGTGGCGACGGCGACCACGCGCACTCCGTTGGCGTGGGTGCCCTAGACGTCGGCCGGGGTGTAGGTCGGCGCGTACGTCGTGCTCTTCGCCGTAGGCGCCCACCTCCCACTGGACGGGGGCGTCCGGGCCGAAGGTCTGTCCCGGAGGAGGGAGGCGTCGCTTCAAGTACACCGGGGGAGGGGCGCGACCGCCGTCTACCGGGTGCCGTTCTCGGTGAACGTTCACCTGGCTCGGCTGTTGAGCGACATCTCAGCCTGCTGGTAGCGGGCGACCATCTCCCACTGCTCAGGAGACCTCGAGGTTGAAGATGACGGGGCAGTGGTCGGATGCCTTGGGAAGATGTCCGGGAGCGCCTGTGGCACCGCCTGGGCGAGCGATGCCCGAACTCCCGTCGCCGTCCGGTTCCAGGTAGTCGTTCAAGTCGCCCAGAACGACGAACGGATGGTCTCCCGGAGCCTCGTGCCCGAAGCGGTCGGTGACTAGTTCTTGACAATTCCTCGGCGCTCAGACGTTGGGGACCTGTAGTTTGTCCCAACTGGTCTCGCCGGGTGTGCCGTTGGCGGCGGCGCCGTCGTAGCCGAGCTTCGTTTGCCAGGCGGCGTAGGATTTCACATCGCCCGGGCCCCATACGTCGGCGTTGGCGTGGGACTGGTACAGGTCGCAGCCCTTGGCGACGAGTCGGTGGTGCATCGCGGCGATGATCGGCGACTTCCGTCCGGTGTGGAAGAACGACGCACCAGGGAACGGCTCGGTGTTCGACACACGGACCGGGTGTGAAGCCTTGAAGTGGTCGTATGCCTCCTGAGCCGCCGCGAGGACCTTGTCGTAGAGCGTGTCCATGTGCGGGCCGGCGCAGGCGGTTGAGGACCAGTGGTGATGGTAGAAGAGGTTGCCTGTGCTGGGGCGTTCGCCGATCACCTTGGCGAAGAGCCAGCCGGCGAGCCGTGCGGAGTTCTTCCACGTGGGCTCGGAGACCTGCCAGGCGGGTGCGAGCGTTTCGTTCGCCATTTCGATGCTGATTGTTCTCTGGTTGCCGACCGTGTCTCCGACGGCCCAGGCGTACTCGTTCACTTTGACGTACTGAGCGACGGCACCGGAGGCGTCCACGTCGAAGTGCGCTGACGCGGGACGCGTCTTCCAGACGTTGAGCACGCCCTGGTGCGAAAGCCGGCCGCCGTTGTGGTGCAGCGTGACCGACGTCTTCTTGTAGGACTTGTGGGTGACGTGGCCCGTCGCGCTGAGTTTGTCGATGAAGTTCGAGACAGGGCGGTCGTAAGCGATGGTGGCGGTCACCTCGGGGCCTCCGCATCGTTCTCGACCCCGTGCTCGGCGAAGGCGATGAAGTCGCTTGCCGGAAGGCCGTCGAGGTTGTCGGTGCCGGGTCCGTCGGCGGTGTCGGTCTTCTCGAGGGCCGCCTTCACGTCGTCGTGGTCGAAGTTCTTCTCGGGCATGACGCAGTCCTTCCACTCGCCACTGTTTTGTGTCGCTGACGGTTCGACCTGCGGCCGGGGACGAATTCTCTCGTCGCCGTAAGGAAGAACACTGGGGGATTGTTCAGACGTTGGGGACCTGTAGTTTGTCCCAACTGGTCTTGCCAGGTTTGCCGTTGGCGGCGGCGCCGTCGAATTCGAGCTTCGTTTGCCAGGCGGCGTAGGATTTCACATCGCCCGGGCCCCATACGTCGGCGTTGGCGTGGGACTGGTACAGGTCGCAGCCCTTGGCGACGAGTCGGTGGTGCATCGCGGCGATGATCGGCGACTTCCGTCCGGTGTGGAAGAACGACGCACCAGGGAACGGCTCGAACTTGGCGGGGGCGCCATCCATGTACTGCTTGTAGGCCCCGTTTGTGAACGTGGACCATTGGTTCCAGTCGTGTGCGTCTTTGATGGCCCTTGCCGTCTTGGCGTTGTAGAGCGGATCTTTGAGTTTTGCCTCAACCCTGAGTGTGTCCGGTGGGGAGAACTGCCCCGGGTGCTTGAGTGAGCGTATTTGGAACAAGCCTATGGACGGCCCCCACTTGTGGTCGACCAGATTCTTGTCTCCGATGATGACCGGGTCGCCTTTCGACTCTGCCATGGCGACAGCCGCGGCGATTTTGATGTCGCTGCCGGTGAACCCTGCCTGTGTGGCGAGTGCGCGCAGCTCAGCCAGGCTCATTTTCATTCCCGACGCCCCTCTCTGCCGCTGCAAGCCATCCCTGATGGGCGCTGAACAGAGGAGACCGGGATCCTTGTCGCTGCGCCTCTGTGGGGGCGAACAGCTTCGCGAAGCATGAAATTTCGGCATTTCTAAGGTATTGCAAGGTCAGGTAGTGGGCAAGCGCAGTGTCGACGACTGGTGCACGGTTGAACGAAATCGTCGCGTACCTCGGTCTGGCCCGTGTTCACAACTGTCGTGTCGAGTTGAGATCCATGGCCTGCTGGTCGACAACAGTGGGGCGAGTGCTGGATGGGGTCTTCGCCGGGTCGCTGGTCGGGGCACCCGTTCTCTGACCGCCGGCACAGTGTGCTGCGGTTCGCTCAGCTGAAGGCCCCATGCCGATGCGTCGTCCCTCCGCTGCGCCCTGGCGCCCACCTGATCCTGCGACAGTTGTGGCTGCGTCAGCCGCGTCTGACTCTTGACTATTGCCATCAAGAGAGGTCTGGTCGTGTGAGCCTCGGCAGACGGGGTCGGCCGTCTGCGCTCCTCGGTAGCGCGCCGCCGAGTTCGGCGCGAACTGGTCGTGGTGAAGCCTCCGAACCCCCAACAAGGAGTCCGCATGGCACCGCATATCAGCCGTCGCACCGTACTGACCGCCGGAGCGAGCGCTGCCGGCCTCTCCCTGCCCGGCGTTGCCGCGTCCGCAGACGACCGTGCGACCACCAGCGTGAGATTCACCCTGAACGCCCGCGTGCTCGACGGCGGAGAACAGGTCACGTCGATCACTCTCAGGACCTCCCGGCTCGGCCCGATCGACCCGGCCGGCCTGACCACCGACACCTTCAGCGTGCACGCCAAGGCCGTCAGCCCGTTTCCCGTGGCCCCGGACGACATCATCTTCGGCGAGTACGACCTCGACCGTACGGTGACCGCGGTCCGGCTCGACCACCGCGGCGACATCGTGCTCGAACTGAGCCATGGCGAGGGGCAATCCGGGGGCGGCACCCTCGGCTACCTCGCGGGCGCGGGCCGCAACGTGATGCTCGACCTCGTCTACACCCTCACTCAGCACGCCCCGATCCCCTTACGCAACCACCGTTCGATCACCATCGACGACTTCGTGCAGGACCGGCGACTGTCGGACCCCGAGGTGGATGCCTTCAGCTCGCACGTCTCCGGCTCGGGAATGAAGTACCGCCTGTACTCGCCCACCGCCCCCCACGCTTCCCGGCACAGGAGGCGTCCGCTGATCGTGTGGCTGCACGGCGGAGGTGAGGGCGCCTCCCTGCCCAATGACTACTACGACAACGAGACCACGCTGCGCGCCAACCGCGGTGCCCTGGGCTTCGCCACCCCCCAGGCACAGCGCATCTTCGACGGCGCGTACGTCCTCGCCCCGCAGAGCACCTCGTACTGGATGGAGGACGGCCCCCGCTTCGCCCCCCTCATCCACGAGATCATCAGCGACGTCACGCGCCGCCACCACGTCGACCACAACCGGATATACGTCGCGGGCTGCAGTAACGGCGGCTACATGAGTCTGAAGATGACCACCGTCTATCCCACTATGTTTGCCGCATCGGTTCCGATCTGTGGCGTCGTCGCGTCGTTCCCGCCCGGCGGTGCGGCCCTGATTCCCGACGGCGACCTGGCCCGGATCAGCACCCCCACCTGGCTCGTCACCTCCCGCGACGACACCACCGTGGACCCGCAGGCCAACACCGTGCACGCGCACGACGTGATTCCCGGTTCCCTGATGACGCTCTACGACCACGTCGTCCGGAACGGCCACCAGTTCGACGGCCATTGGTCGTGGATCTACGTCGCCCGCAACGACCCCAGCATCGGCGGAACTCACATCTGGCAGTGGATGGCAGCCCGGCACCGTCACTGACAGGCGGGCAGGGGGTGCCCCTGTCTCTTTGGCCAAGCGGATTGGGGCGTTGTTTCAGTCTGTGGGCGTGGGATGGATGCCCTTGTGTGAGTGGATCCGCCTGCTGGGACGTCGGTGGAGCGAACTGCCTCGTAGCGGTGGCGGTCGGATCGTGCCCGGCCGCCAGAGGCGCGAATCTGTGCGGGAGGTGTCCCGCCCGAACCGGGTTTAGCGGTTGATGAACTGCAGGTCCTCGGAACCTTCTGGCGCCATGGAGCCAGCCGAGCACGGGCGGGTCGGGAGGGGCAAGGTATTCATCTCATCTCGCCCTGACGACTGACTGCCGCTGAGCGGGAGTTCGGCGAGCAGATCCGGATGGTCGCCTGTGAGCGGTTCGAGTCTGGGGTGAAGAACGAGCAGATCGCAGCCGAGCTGCGGGTGTCGCGGCGCTCGGGATCTGTTCCGGTGCGCGGTTGGAGCCGCGTTGTCCGAGGGTCCTGCCGCGGACGGTTGGGCTGACCAGCGCGGGACCCTGGGCAGGGTCAAGCTGCTGATCGGGCGGATGTTCCAGGTGTCGTACAGCGTGCGCGGGGTGTGGGGGCTGTTGCGGCACAACGGGGCTGGTCCTAGGAGGTGCCCCGCGCGGCGGGCGGTGAAGGGGATGAGCAGGCGATCGCGCTGTGGAAGAAGGCGGTGCTGGCCGCGTGGAACCACGGCCGCCGAAGGCCAAGAACTGGGGCCGGTGTGGACGGACTCCGGTGGTCACGGTGCGAGGGCGTGGCTCGGGGCGGGTGTCGATCGCCGGGCCGACCTGCTGCCGTCCCGGGCACCGCAGTCACCTGGTCTTCCGGCTGCACGTCTACCGCGGTCGGCGGGGGAGAAGAAGGGTTTCGGCTGGACCGACTACCGCGACCTGCTGGCCGCCGCACAACGGCAGCTCGGTGCGCCGCTGGTCGTCGTGTGGGACAGCGTGCGCACCCACTGGATGCCGGGCCTGCGCACCTAAGCCGCCGAGCACGCCTGGCTGACGCTGGCCGCGCTGCCCACCTACGCCCCGGAGCTGAACCCCATCGAGGGCATCTGGTCGCTGATAATCGAGGGCCACTGGCGAACGTCGTGGTCACCGACCTGGACGGTTTGCTGTCCGCCGTCCGCTTCGCCCTCGAACGGATCCAGTACCGCCCCGAGCTGGTCGACGACTGTCTGACCGAGACCGGCCTGATCATCAGCCCGTCCGGATCCCCAACCCCGACAACAGCCATGTCCCGGAAAGCGCGAGGAACTCCAGTGATGTGATGCCGCTCACGTCGCGTCACGGGAACGACGGGAGCGGTGTCTTGGGGGCATGACCGACACGAAGCAGTCCACAGTCCTGATCACCGGCGCCAACAAGGGCCTGGGCCACGAGGCCGCCCGCCGCCTCGGAAAGCTGGGATGGAAGGTGTTCCTCGGCTCCCGGGACGAGGATCGGGGCCGCGAGGCCGCCGAGAAGCTGGCCGCCGACGGCATCGACGTCGTCCTGGTCCCGCTCGACGTCACCTCGGAGGAGTCCGTGGCGGCCGCCGAGGAACTGGTCCGCACGCACACCGACCGGCTGGACGTCCTGATCAATAACGCCGGCGCGCCGGGCCACGCGATCCACCCCGCCCAGGCGACCGTCGCCGAGGTCCACGCCGTCTACGACACCAACGTGTACGGCCCGATCCGCGTCACCCACGCCTTCCTGCCGCTGCTGCAGGCCGCCGACCACCCGCGGGTGGTGATGGTGTCCAGCGCCGTCGGGGCATTCTCCGTGGTGACCGATCCGGAGCAGCCGGTTTCGAAGATGCACGAGCTCGCTTACAGCTCCTCCAAGGCGGCGCTGAACATGCTCACCATCCGCTACGCGCAGGCGTTCCCCGGCATCAAGTTCAACGCGGCCACCCCCGGGGAAGTCGTGAACCACACCTTCGCGGCCACCGACATGAACAACAACATGGGCCAGCTGACCGTGACCGAGGGCACCGATTCGATCGTTCGCCTGGCACTGCTGGACCCAGACGGCCCGAGCGGGACCTTCACAGATCGACTCGGCCCCATACCGTGGTGATCGCCCGACCGCCTGCGGACCGGTCCACGGATCGCCGGCCATGGTGTTGCAACAACTGACGGCGCGTGGCCCGCTGCCGCAGTAGAAGCGAGCCGGGAAGGCCGCGGAGACGCTACGGGGCTCGGACGGTGACCGGTAGGGAGCGTGGCCCAGAACCCCGGAACATGCGCCAATGACCTCTCTGCGGCCCGATGACCGTGAGCGTCCAGGGCGGCGACGTCATCATGCAACTGGGGCCGTAGAAACAGCGGTTCACTCTGCGGTACTACGAAGGCGATCCCTTCAGCTCCTGCACGATGAGGCTCGCGGTCACTGAGCGTTTGCACAGGCGCGGTTACGGGGTGGGAACGATTGCACCCGGCCCCACCGGGCCCGATTCACCGGACCCGGCCCCACCCCGACCGCGGAGCAATCGCCCCGTCGTAAACGTTCCCCGGCGTGACAATCCCGGTCACCGCCCGGGCCAGCAGCGTCGACGGCTCCTGGCCTCCGCTGCTGATGTCCGTGTTGATCATGATGACCAGGGTTGCCTTCTTCGAGGGCAGATACACCGTCACTGTCTGGTACCCGGGGATCGAACCGTTGTGGCCGATCCATCCTGCCGTCTCGAAGATGCCGAGGCCGTAACTCAGGCCCGCAATCCCGGTCGGCAGCGTCTTGAGCCTCTGCGCCTGGGTCTGGGCGCTGAGTAGCGATCCGGTTGCGACGATCGGCGCCCAGCGGCGCAAGTCGTGCAGATTGGAGATCATCGCGCCGGCCGCCCAGGCCCAGCTGGGGTTCCAGTTGGTGGTGTCGGCCACCTCGCCGGTCAGGGTCTGGTTCGTGTAGCCGTGCGGGTGTGGCTCGGGGAATTCCGGACCCTGGGGGAGCAGCGTGTGGTGCAGACGGGCCGGCCGCAGCACCCGGCTCTCGATGAAGTCGGCGAGGCACTGGCCGCTGACCTTCTCGATCACCAGGCCCAGGAGGACCAGGTTGGTGTTGGAGTACTGAAACTGCGTGCCCGGCGCGAAGGTGTTGTCGTGGCGGTAGCCGTACGCGAGTACCTCCTGCGGGGTGAAGTAGCGCTGCGGGTCGCTCAGCAGGGCGTGGGCGAAGTCCGGGTCGGCGCTGTAGGGGAACAGGCCGCTGCGCATCCCGGCCAGGTGGCGCAGGGTGATGCGGTGGCCGTCCGGTACGCCGTCGACGTAGTGGGAGATCGGGTCGTCCAGGCGGATCCGGCCGTCGTCTACGAGTGTGAGCAGCGCGGTGACCGTGAACGTCTTGGTCTCGCTGCCGATGCGTAGGAAGACATCGGAGGCCATCGGGCGGCGGGTGGCGGTGTCGGCGACGCCGGTCGCGCGGACGTAGCTTCCCTTGCCGGGCAGCCAGACGCCGACTACGGCACCGGGGATGCCTGCCTGCCGGCGGACGTCCTCGATCGTCCTGTCCAGGCGGGCGGTCAGTTCGGGGCCGAGGCCGCCCGGCGGGTGGTCGTCCCCGTAGTGCCGGTCGATCCCTGTGGTCTGAGCGGTGGCGGCGGGAGCCGCTGTCGTGGGGACCAGGGCGGCGCACGCCACGAACAGCGTTGCGGCGAGCATCCGGAGGTGGGGGGTGCGGCGCATCGGCGGGGCTTCTTTCAGTCGCGGGCTCGGATGGCCGCAACATCACCATCGGCAACGCGTCGAAAAGGGCCCCCACAGATCACGTACCGGTGAGTCCACTCGTTCGGAGCCGCGCAGGTGATCGGCATGGTTCCTGGCCCAGGGCCGTCCCACGGTTCGCTGATGCATGCGGTCGCCGTCTCGCAGCGACCTCTTGCCCATGCCGGCACTGTCCCGCGCCGCTCTCGCCGGGTGCGGTCGCCGAGGACGCGGATGACAGGGCCCGGCTACAGGGCTTGGCTGGACGGCATCCACTGCAGCGCGTCGGTGCTGACGGCGAGGTGGAGGCCGTAGTCCGTACCGAGGTTTCTCGGTGACTGGGTGAAGTAGGCCATGACGAACGGGGAGGCCGTCGCGGCGTTCGCGGACTGGCTGCCGAGGGTCAGCGTGCCGGTCATGGACAGCGGCACGGCCGCGGCCATGCCGAGGAAGAGCCGGCGTGAGGGGAGGGGGGTGCGCTCATCTGGTACTTCCGGGGCGTAGGAAGGTGCGGGCGGATGGAGAACCCGTGGGCGGCCCCTGCCCGAAGCCGCCCACGGATTCGGTCCCACGTCAGTTCCAGGGAGCCGCGGTGAGCCAGCTGGTGTCCTGGGCCCACGACGTCGTGTTGTCCCAGGCGTTGGTGCCGCCGTTGCTGGCGATGTAGGCCGTGTAGTTGTAGTGGCGGATGTACTTGGTCGGGAAGTTGGCGGACTGGAAGGAGGTGCCGACGCCGCTGTTGCCCGCGGTGGGGCAGAAGGTGGCGTCCTTCGCGAACGAGCTGCCGCCGTTGTCCGTGTTCAGGTAGAGCTGGTAGTTGGAGTGGCGCAGGTACTGGCCGGGTTTGTCGGCGGACTCGAAGGACAGGCAGGAGGTGTTGGCCAGTCCGGCGCGGACGATCCAGGTGGCGTTGGCCTTGTCGGTGGCCGGGCTGGCGGAGTTGATGCTGGAGATGACGACCTTGGTGTCGGCGCTGTTGTGGCGCAGGTAGTGGGAGGTGCAGCAAGGCGAGGTGGTGGCCTGCAGGGAGATCCGGGAGCCGGGGGTGAGGGTTCCGGTGCTGGTCGAGCCGCTGTTGTAGCCGGCGGCGGTGATGTTGGCCTGTACGGCGTTCTCGGTGGCGTCCGAGGGGTAGCCCTGGGTCATGACGCCTTCGTAGAAAGTGCCTTGGCCGGTGTTGCTGTTGTCACCGCCGATGCCGAGGATGATCGCGCCCTGCTTCTTCATCGGGTTGTAGCCGGTGTCGTTGGGGCGCACGCCGTCGTAGAAGGTGGACAGGCTGCCCGACTGGGCGTTGCCGCCGCGGATGGCCCAGTGGTTGGGGCCGCCCTTGACGATGGCGGTTGTGAACCGGTGGTTGATGGTCGGGTCGCTCGCGTTGACGCCGCGGTTGACTCCGGAGAACAGACCGTTCTCCAGGTCGGCCATGATCCAGGGGCCGGTGCCGCTGCCGGAGCCCCAGCCCGTGCTGGTGCCGAAGTAGATGGCCTCCATGGTGCCGTTGCCGTCGTCGTTGCCGGTCGTCTCGGCGTTGCCGTAGTCGAAGCAGCAGCCGCCGTTGACGTGCGTGCCGTCGAAGATGGCGTACATGCCCTCGGGCTGGTCGCCGGTGGCGATGCCGTTGGTGTTGTTGTTGCGGTAGCCGGTGCCGGGCGCCACGTAGACGCCGTACGCCTTGTGCCCGCCGACGGTGACCGGCGCCTCGAAGGCGTTGGCCAGGTTGTCGTTCCCGTTCTCCGCCGGACCGGGCCAGTAGCCCTTGAGCGCCTGGGTGAGGTTGTTGTGCTTGGGCGACTGGTCGTAGATGACGGTGATGACGCAGCTGGTGTTCGCGCAGAACGAGTCCTGCTGCGCGGCGTCGGCGTATCCGCCCGCGCTCAGCAGGCCGATGTCCTTGGTCGCGTTGTCGGAGGCGCGCTTGACCTGGTAGAGCGGGCCGTTGTAAGCCCCGTACAGGGCGCGGGTGGTGCTGTGTGCCGCGACGCAGGGTGTGTTGCCCGCGGCGTAGATGTCGCACGGCCCCTGGGTGGCAGCCTGCGAGGGGGCAGCTGTGGCGGTGAGCAGGCCGGCGGTGAGGGCGGCAGTGGCTCCTGCCGCCAGCAGCGCGCGTCTGGCGCGGCGTATCCACTGTTTCTTGATCATGAAGAACTCCTACGCAGAGTGGAGTGGGAAATGAGTGGACTCCCGGGTGCCGCCATCACGGCGGCGGCCCGGCCCCGCCGCTGGCTCCGGGGGCCGGCCAGGGCGGCGAGCGCCGTCGCCGGAGCTTGTTGGGTCCGCCGGAGAAGCGGCGGACTCCGCAGAGCGCTCCGTGACACGGTCGCGTCAGTTCGTCACACGGAAGGTGGCGTCACTGCGGGCTGTCGTGGTGGTGACCGGGTCGAGGCGCAACTGGTAGGCGTAGTGGCGGATGTAGCGGTCGGGGAAGTTGTACGACTGGAACGACGACCAGGTGGCGTCGGCGAGGCCTGCGACCTTGCGGAAGGTGGCGTCCGCGGCGAACTGGCTGCTGCCGTCGTTGAGGACAAGCTGGAAGTCGTAGCCCGCGTGGCGCAGGAAGTAGCCGGGGTAGTTGACCGACTCGAAGGAGACGGTGCCGGTGCCCGCCAGGCCAGGCCGGAGCCGGAACTGGGAGTCCTCGACGGGGCTGACGTTCGGGTCGATGCGCACGTCGAAGTCGATCTGGCGCACGTACCGGTCCTGGAAGTTGTACGACTGGAACCGCTGTGCGGGGGTGTTGGGCCAGCGGGCGAGCACGCGGCTCTCCTCGGCGGCCGTGAGGGTCATGATCGCGCCGTGGCGCTTGGGGGTGCCGCCCATGTCGTAGCTGGTCGTCGGCTGCAGCCGGTAGGTGCTGACGTCGAACGGGTTGGTCGTCAGGATCGGCCTGTACTCGCGTACGCCCTGCGGGTTGTTGTAGTCGATGTAGAGAGCCCACTCGTCGCGGTCCTGGAACTTCATCCAGACGGGGCCTTCGACCACGTTGCCGGTGAGGCCGATGCTGGAGAGGTTGCCGAGGTTGGTCCAGGTCCCCAGGATCGAGTTGCTGCCCTCGACGTTGTTCTGGCCGTCGCCGGAGACGCGCAGGTAGCGGTAGGGGCCGGTACCTGCGGGCAGCTCGGTCATCTGGGTGTCGACGACCGGGGTGCTGCCGGGCGGGTCGATCCAGATCTGCGGGGTCGTGATGGTGCGGAAGTCCTTGGTGCGGGCGGAGTAGATGCGGTACTTGAGGATGCCGTTCACCGTGGCGTTCGTCGCCCAGTACAGGACGTAGTCGTTGGTCTCGGGGTTCCAGGTCGCCTCCGGCGCCCACGCGTTCATTCCGCCGGGGATCAGTCCGGCGGCGCCGAGCAGCCACGGTTTCGACCAGGTCACCAGGTCGGTCGACTCCCACACCACGAAGTTGGGGCTGCCGTTCTGGTAGGTCGAGCCGCAGCGGATGCACAGGTCGGTCACGATGATCCAGTACTTGCTGCCGTCTGGGGAGCGCACCAGTGCGGGGTCGCGCACTCCCTTCGTGCCGATCTTCGAGTTGAGGACCGGCGCTCCGCCGTTGAGGTCCGTCCAGTGCAGACCGTCCGTGCTGTGCGCGAGGTACAGCGTCTGACCGGTGGCGGAGTCGCCGGTGAAGTGCACCATCAGGTAGCCGGGTTCGGTGGCGGCCGCCCGCTGGGGTGTGGTGAGGGCCTGGGCCGTGAAGAGGAGGCAGACGGCGAGCAGCATCACCGTCAGCCGGGCGCGGAGCGCAGACATCGGATCTCCTGTCGTGTGCGGGTGCCCTCGCCGGGCGACGGGGGAGCGGGGTAGTGGGGGGAAGCTGGTCTCGCCATGGGCGGGGCAGGACCCGGACAACTACGCGGGCCGGAAGGTCGGATCCGACCGACGGTGTGTCACTGCTTCGCCCAGGGCGCCGTGGTGACGGCGGGTCAGGGTGCGCGAGTACGTGCTTTTGCCCAGGTGGGGAGGTTGCGGCGCGGGCCGGGTGTATGTGCCGGTCGGTACCCGTGAAGGTGTTTCAGGTGGGTGGCGTTTCGTCCGGAGGGCTTCATGGTCAACTCACTGTCCGATCAGGCGTGTTGGACGATATATCGAACGCTGTTCGTGAAATCGGGCAGAGGCTAAATCCGAAAAAGAGAGCGCGTCAATACATCCGACACATCCGGTTAATCGAACGTACAAATGAGCGACCCGGCACCCGGCCCCCTGGCCCGGCTCGTACGAGATACGCCCCGTCCGCTTCTGGGAGGGTGCCGGGGTCCAACTCCGCCGACCGGCCATGGCTGGCGGCGCGGAACAAGGCCTCCCTGGTCGACGCCCGGCGCACCTACCGGGAACGCCGGCCGAGGACAGGGCCGGGCAGGCCGCGGTGGCTCAAGGAGGCCGTGAGCGCCTCGCCCGCCGCGGCGTGAGCAGGCCCGAGGTGATCTCCTGCTGCATCGCCTACTGCCCCGCCGACACGACGCCGGACGAGCTGATCCGCGTGGCGGGCAGCCGGTGGGCGGTTGAGGAATGCTTCCAGACCGCGAAGCAGGAGTGCGGCCTGGACGACTACCAGGTCCGCCGCTACCCCGGCCGGCACCGCCACATGACCCTGGCCATGGCCGCCCACGCCTGTCCGACCGTCCTGCGGGCCCGACGGCTGGACACGGACAAGACAGAAACGGGTCCTCCCGGCTCATCCACCTCAGCCTCGCCGAGATCCGGCGCCTGATCACCCGCCTCGCCGACCGCCGCCCCACCCCGGTCGACCACATCTTGCACTGGTCCCACTGGCGCCGACGACGCCGGCACCAGGCCCGCATCAGCCACCACAAACGACGCGGACACAGCCCCTGAAGCCGCCCGGCAATCAGAACAGGCGCCGTTGCAGTAGGCCTTCTTCCGGCTCGTGACTCTTCCGGCTCGTGAACTCCGTGAGAAGTATTGACGCTGGTGGCCGGATCTTTATTATCCACTTGCTCGACACTTCGATCGGTGTTCGAAATCACGAACATATGCGAAGTCGTGCCGCACCACCGTTCGCACAGCCTCCGAGGGGCCGGCAGAGCCGCGCACTCAGAAAACGAGGTCCCCATGCACAGACTCGGCTTCAGCCGCAGGCGTTCGTCCGCGGTGCTCGCCGCCACGACCGCGACCCTGGTCTCGCTGGCGGCGCTGCTGGTCGCCAGTCCGACCGCCCAGGCAGCCAGTAGTGGCGCCCTGCGCGGCGTCGGCTCCAACCGGTGTCTCGACGTGCCGGGCGCCAGTCAGACCAATGGCACCAGCACCCAGATCTGGGACTGCTGGGGCGGGAACAACCAGCAGTGGACGCTGACGGACAGCAACCAGCTGACTGTGTACGGCAACAAGTGTCTGGACGTCCCTGGCCACGCCACCACGTCCGGAACCCGGCCGGTGATCTGGGACTGCAACGGCGGTACCAACCAGCAGTGGCGGGTGAACGCCGACGGCACGGTCGTCGGCACGGAGTCCGGGCTGTGTCTGAGCGTCACGGGTGCCGGTACGGCCAACGGCACGGCGGTGGAGATCGCGACGTGCAACGGCGGCAGCAACCAGAAGTGGTCCGGCCTGACCCCGTCGGGCACCACATGTGCTCTTCCGTCGACGTACAACTGGACCTCGACCGGACCGCTCGCGCAGCCGGCGAACGGGTGGTACTCCGAGAAGGACTTCACCACCGTGACGTACCAGGGCAAGCACCTGGTCTACGGGACGTACGCCGACGCCAGCGGCTGGCACTCGATGGGCTTCGGCCCCTTCACGAACTGGTCGGACATGGCGACGGCCCCCCAGACCGCCATGAGCCAGGGCGCGGTGGCGCCGACGCTGATCTACTTCGCGCCCAAGAACATCTGGGTGATGGCCTCCCAGTGGGCCGGCGGCTGGAAGTTCAACTACCGCACGTCGACCGACCCCACCAACCCCAACAGCTGGTCCGCGCCGCAGGCGCTGTTCACCGGCGAGCTCCCCAGCACCGAAAGCAGCGTGGGCGCGCTCGACCAGACCCTGATCGCCGACGACCAGAACATGTACCTGTTCTTCGCCGGTGACAACGGCAAGATCTACAAGACGAGCATGCCGCTCGCGAACTTCCCGGGCAACTTCGGCTCGTCGTACACGACGGTCATCAGCGACACCGTGGACAAGGTGTTCGAGGCGCCGGAGGTCTACAAGGTTCAGGGTCAGAACCAGTACCTCATGATCGTCGAGGCGAGGGGCGCGAACGGGCGCTACTTCCGCTCGTACACCGCCTCCAGCCTGAACGGTCCGTGGGCCGTGCAGGCCGGCAGCGAGAGCAGCCCCTTCGCGGGCAAGGCCAACAGCGGTGCCACCTGGACCAACGACATCAGCCACGGTGACCTGGTCCGCAACAACCCCGACCAGACCAAGACCATCGACCCCTGCAACCTGCAGTTCCTCTACCAGGGCAGGGGCGCCACCCCGAGCGGTGCCGACTACCTGACGTGGCCGTACCGGCCGGGTGTCCTCACCCTGCAACGCTGATCCGCCTGACACGCACCGTCCGAAGGAACCCCAGCCGCCCGCCGGCCGGGGTTCCTCCCCTTTGGCGGGCGGCGGGCCCCGGGGGTCATCCCGCCGTTCCGGCGATCTCCGTCGGCCGCGCGGGTTCGGCCCGGTCCGCCGTCGCCGTACCGGGAGCGCAGCTCAGACAGCACGCCGAACGCCGCCGCCGTCAGCGGCACCGACAGGAGCATGCCGAGGATGCCGGCGATGGAGGCGCCCGCCGTGAGCGCCGGCAGGATCGCCGCCGGGCGCATCTGCACGGTCCGGCTGCGGATCACCGGCTGCAGCACGTTCCACCCTCGAGGGCCGAGAACGTCGCCGCTGCACACCTCGCTTTCACCCCCGAAGGGCTGGATCTGATCGGCTCGCTGCTGCCGAATGGCGCGGCCGGGGACCGCTACCCCGCGCCGATGAAGCCCGCCTGGTAATGCGTTGGAAGAGGAATCCGCTGCGGGCAGGTTTGAGATCCCCCTCCGAGCGGCGCGGTCGCATGTCAGCCCCGTGCCATTTTCGCTGTGCGACGGAGTTGGGGACGCGTTGGGGACGCAAGGACAGGATCAGACTGACAGAGGCGGGGGAGAGTCGACACAGGTCGTCTCGTCTGACCAGCACAAACGCCAGGATCAGGGTAGGAATAAGGCCCGCCAAGATCCTCAAAGGACTCATAATCCGTCGGCCGTGGGTTCGAGTCCCACCCGCCCCACCTGTGAAACTCCCTGACCTGCAGAAACGTGCATTCGGGGCTGCCGGAACCCCAACTCGGGCTCGGATTGAATCCGCTGCTCGCAAGTTCGGCGGGAGTCGACGGAGGGCGGTACGCGCTGCGCTGAGCTGCGTGAATGCTCCGAGAGCGCGGTGCGGTAGATGCCCGACAGGGGCCTGAATGAGGACGGAGGGCGACATCGACGCGCTGGTAGCGTTCAACGCGCAGGACCTCGACGTCGCGTTCCGTAATGGACACGACCGATACTGACCATGGCGGGCCGACGGCCGTGCCGTGAACGTGGCGGCCAGGTAGGTCCTGCGGGCAGAAGGGCGCACGGGACACTGACCGTCGCGTCGGTGAACCGGGAGTGGCGTACCGACGCTTAGGCATGTGTTAGTCAATGTCGGCGTGACCGTTGTTCACGCTTCCACTGCCGCAGCATGCAAGCCATCTGCACGGTCTCGGGGTTGGCGGCCTGCAGCAGTCGTTGGCGGTCGGCGACGACCTGCTCCAGCACGGCCACGGCCTCTGCTCGGCGGCCCGCTTTCCGGTAGGCGCCGGCGAGATGGGCGCGGGTTTCCAAAGAGGTCGGGTGCTCGGGACCGAGGATACGTACGCAGTCACGTACGTTCGGCTCCAGGAGGGCGATCGCCTCACGACTGAGGTCACTTCCCACGTAGCAGCTGCCAAGGCTGGTGCGTCCGGCCAGGGTCTCAGGATGGTCGGTGCCGAGCTGCCGCTCGCGGTCGGCGACGACCTGCTCCATCAGGGGGATCGCCTCGTCGGTGCGCTCGCAGAACAAGTAGGCCTGCGCGAGCATGTACCGCACGGTGAGAGTGTTCGGATCGTCCGCTCGGCCACGTCGGGCGTTGATGGGCTCCAGCAGGCGGATGGCCTCGTCAGCGCGACCAACCCGCAAGTAACCAGGGGCCAGGTTCACCAGGGTGTTCTCGAAGTCGCGGTGGCGACTGCCGAGATACCGCCGGCGGTCCGCGGCCACCTGCTCCAGCAAGGCGATGGCCTCACTGATGCGGCCGGCCTGCAGGTAGGAGTTGCCCAGGTTGGCGCGTGCGATAAAGGTGATGCGGTGCCGAGTGCCAAGCTCCCGCTCACAGTCCGCGACGCCGCGCTTCTGAAGGGCGATGGCATCCTTGGTGCGGCCGACCTGTGCGTAGGAGGAGGCCAAGTTGGAGCGGGTGAGCAGGGCTTCACGGTGTCCGGGTCCCAGCCGCCGTTCGGCCTGCTCCACGAGGCCCTCCCAGTAGCTGATCGCTGTGATGTAAGCGCCTGCATCGAGGAGGCTCGTGCCGGCGCGCCACATCAGCAGGCGGGCCTCCTCCTCGGCCCACACAGTCTCCTCGGCGCACTCCGCCAGTGCGCTGGTATTGGCTCGGAGTACGACAGCGAGGTCCGGGTCGGTCTGGTCCACCTCGGGCCACAACTCCGCGAGACCCTCCGCAGCGGCCCGCACGATGGCGGACAGATCGCGAGCACGCACCGTCTCGCGGGCCGCGCGGGCGGTCAGGGCATGCAGCCGGACTACGCGTCGGTTGCCCGTGGAGGGGTTCGATGTGTCTGAGTCGTCGTCAATCAGCCCGTAGAGGTGGAACAGTCGCAGCACGGCGTAGGTCTGTTCGGGACTTGTCCGGGGCCGCAGCAAGCGTCGGCGCGGTTCGCGTCGGGCGCGCAGGTAACGCAGGACGGCCGCGCTCTGCCAGAGTTCGCCAGGGTGGCCGGCGGGGTCGAGATGGGCAAGCAGGTGCAGCATCGGCACCGCGAGCCCGCTCGGGTCTGCGGCTCGGACGGCGTCCAGAGACAGCAACAGTGCTGCCGCCACCTGCCGCCCGTACCCCTCGGAGTCCGCGCTCTGGGGGAGCACGTCGTCCAACAGCAGGCGGCGGTCGGTGAACAGCCGCAGGTACCGTCCGCACGCCACGTTCTCATTGATCATGTAGGCGGCGGCGTGTGACAGCGCCAGCGGCAGCAGCCCCAGTGCTGCGGTCAGTTCAGTCTCGGATTCGTCTCGCAGGTGGGCGGCACCCGCACGCTCCAGCCGGCTCTTCAGATAGGCGCCCGCCTCGGCTGGTGTATAGCTGCCGATCTCCACCACCTCGCGACCGCCACCCCTCAGCACGTCGTCTCGGCGGCGAGTGGTGGCCAGAACGCGGCCGAGGCCCTTCATCGAAGCCGGTGGCCACCAGGCCGCGAGCATTGCGGGGTCGGTCACGTCATCCAGCACGACAAGCCATCGGCACTCGTCACGAACCAGCCAATTCACAAACGCTCGTGCGTCGGCCTCGGCATCTTCCCCGTCGGCACCGTCCGCGCGCACGCGTTGGGCAGCCTGTGCGTACTCTGCGACCACCTGACCGGGGTAGGCCGCGTTGACCCAGACCAACAGCTCGGTGCCCTCGGCAAGAGCCTCCCAGAACAGCTTGGCGGCGAGCTGGGATTTACCCACCCCGCCACCGCCGCTCAATACCTGGGAGAGGACAACCGTGGCGTGTCGGTCCCGCGCTGTATCGATGTGCTTTCGTACCTCGGGGCGTTCCTGGAAGGCCGATGCCGTTGTCGGCGGGTTCCCCACCACTTGCGGCCACCGAAGTGGCTCGGGAGGGGGCTGCACCACGGTAAGGGCGCCGGAGACGGCGATGGAGTTGTCGCCGTTCACGCTGGCATTCCCGGTCCGGTGCACCTGGATGCCTCGGTCGGCCGCCGCACTGGACTGCCCGTCTGCCGGAACCTCGGGCGCCTTGCTCAACCGTCCACTGCCCGCCGCCTTACGCTCGCGCTTACCTTTACGGCCACCAGTTCGGCGCCCCATGTCTCTGACCTCGACCTGTCCGGTGTCCGCCTCACTCGCCCAGATCGACGCCGGTGTTGGCACGGCTGCCGGTGCCGCGCGCAACCGCATCCCCGGTCCGCTCGGCCCGTGCAGATCCGCCCGCCAGGTCGGCCGACCGGCGAACGCCGGTGGATGCGGTGCCTCCGTCCTCCGCCTCTGCCCGACCTGTGGCTACGGCGGCGTTCCGGGCTCCGGTCCGTGGTGAGTCTCCGGAATCGCCTGACGGCGACCGGAACAGGGCCCACACCAGTGCCGCCACCCCTGTGCCGGCTTGCACGGCCGCGCCGACCAACTGACCGACGTCCGCATTGCCCAGTAGCCACACCAGTGGCGTTGAGACGATGACGAGTGCGGCAGCGGTCAGCACCATGGCCTTCGTGTTCCTCGACATGACAGACCCCTTCCCAGCGGCTGTCCAGAGCCGCGCAAGTCCTTAGTGCTACCAGGCAGCCACTTCCGCTTTCGTCACTTTCTCGAAAACCACTTCCCGGACAGCGCATACGATGTGCCGCACGGCATGCCGGGTGTAACATCACCGACTCGGTCGGACCGACCGGGCCCCGTGGGCCGAAGCACGAGACACCGAAACCTGTGGCCCCCGCGCTGGGAGAAGAGGGTGTACCGCCAAGCCCGTAGTGGTGTCGGTCGCTTCCGCGTCGAAGGAAGTGGGCCCCACCGACTCCGCGGCCGTCGACACCCTGGAAGTCCTGCGCCGGCGGCGAAGCGGCCGGGCGGTTGCCCCCGCCCATCGCCGAAAACGGGAGACCTGCAGCGGCGAAGTAGCCGGTCCCTGGTCATGGAGGTCCTTCCCCGGTCCCCGAGGGTGTGGAGGGTGTCGGTCGCCGGGACACGCCGTCGCAGATCCGCGGCGGCGAACGCCGGCGTTTGCCGTACGGCTCCACATGGCCCAGCCAGGCATGGGCTGTGGGCCAGTCGGCGGCCACGCGCTCGGCCGCAAGGTGTGGCAGTGGCTGCCAGGGCGTGCATCGGCGGTACTGGCGGGCGGGATTGCGAGTGGGGCTGCAAGGATGCAGCCATGGAGCAGATATTGAGTCGGCAGGCAGCTTCGGAGGCGGTCCAGGATCACGGGTGGCGCTACTTGCTGGGCTCGTTGCAGACGTCGGTTCCGGTCGGGACGTCGGCTCAAGCGATCAGCTTGGCAGCGGACGCTGTCGCGGTGTGTGGCGACGATGCGGATCGCCATCTCCGGATCGATGTCCGCCCCGATCGGGTCGTCTTCACTCTGCAGTCGTTGGACCATGCGACGGTCACCACCCGGGATGTCGAGCTCGCACGTCGGATCTCCGCCACCGCCGGCAAGTCCGGATTTCTGCCGGAGCCCGGAATGGGAACGGGGGCACCACGGTCCGTCCAGCTTGTGGAGATCGCTATCGATGCACTGAACATCGCAGGCATTCGGCCGTTCTGGGAGGCGGTGTTGGGCTATACCGATGAGGCAGGTGCCGGTGGAGCGGATGATCCGCTCGTTGATCCGCTCTGGCAGGGCCCGGCCATCTGGTTCCAGCAAATGGACCGCGCGCGTCCGCAGCGCAATCGCATCCATCTCGACATCAGTGTTCCGCACGACGAGGCACCCCGACGGGTCGAGACCGCGCTGGCCGCTGGGGGGCGGCTTGTATCCGCGGCCCGTGCCCCCGCGTTCTGGGTGCTTGCCGACCGGGAGGGGAACGAAGCCTGCGTCACCACATGGCAGGGCCGAGACACCTGAAACAACGTGCTGGTGACAGCCACTCGTTGATGGCTGCGACGAGGACGGTCGTTTCGTAGCGGAGGGTGAGCGTGTGTCGAATCGCGTGGCGACGGCGCGGTGCCGCTTGAGGCGATTGATGCCGCACTTGACCGCGTGACGATCGCGGTAGTCGGCCTGTCGAACCTCGGCGGTCGGCCGCCGCAGGAGCCGAGCCTGCGGCGGTTGGCGAGCTGATCGGGCTTGTTCGGGATGGTGCTGCGGATCCCGCGTCTGCGCTGAAGAGGTCCTTGAGACGCTGCAGAGTCCGCCCCCCGGGGCCGGCCGTCTTCAGTCTTCTGCTCTGCACCAAGCCCGCCCCAGTCACCTCCAATGAAGTGGCCATTCTCGTCCTATGGCGGAGCAAAGACTTCCTAGCGGACCTGCCGGTTCGGCCGCCTCGGGATTTACGTTCCTCTCGCACCCTGTCATGTCATGTTCATCGGCATGTCGGGTCAGGTGAATGTCATGCTCATGGCTGCGCGGTTTCGCCGCCGCTACGCGCGTCACGGGCCTGCCAATCCAGTGCGCATCCCCACGTCAACGGAGGCAGAACCCCATGCGTGAGTCCCGTCCGAACAAGCGGAGAAGGAGTCTGCGAAGACTCCTCGCCGTCTCCTTCCCGGCCCTCGCCCTTACCGTCGCCGGACTCGTCGCGGCACCGACGGCCGGCGCTCAGGCCGCTGCCGCCCACCCGCACACCACCAAGGTCACGCAGAACAACAAGGCGCTGACCGCCCCCGCGCGTCAGGCCTTCCACTCCACCGGCAAGGCGGGCCAGAACGTACCCACAACTCACCTGTGCGCCACCGCCGAGCCGGGCCACGCGTCCTGCTTCGCGCAGCGCCGTACCGACATCAAGCAGCGCCTCGCCTCGGCACTCGCCGCCGCGGCCCCCTCCGGCCTCTCCCCGGCCAACCTGCACAGCGCCTACAACCTGCCCACCACCGGCGGCAGCGGCCTGACGGTCGCCGTGGTCGACGCCTACAACGACCCCAACGCCGAGTCGGACCTCGCCACTTACCGCTCCACCTACGGTCTGTCCGCCTGCACCAAGGCCAACGGCTGCTTCAAGCAGGTCAGTCAGACCGGTTCGACCACCTCGCTGCCGACCAACGACAGCGGCTGGGCCGGCGAGGAGGCCCTCGACATCGACATGGTCAGCGCCGTCTGCCCGAACTGCAACATCACCCTTGTCGAGGCCAACTCCGCCAACGACACCGACCTCGGCATCGCCGAGAACGAGGCGGTCTCGCTCGGCGCCAAGTTCGTCTCCAACAGCTGGGGCGGCGACGAAGCCTCCTCCCAGACCAGCGAGGACACCTCGTACTTCAAGCACCCGGGTGTCGCGATCACCGTCTCCTCCGGTGACTCCGCCTACGGTGCCGAGTACCCGGCGACCTCCCAGTACGTGACCGCAGTCGGCGGCACCGCCCTGTCCACGTCCTCCAACTCCCGCGGCTGGACCGAGTCCGTGTGGAAGACCAGCTCCACCGAGGGCACCGGCTCCGGCTGCTCGGCCTACGACCCGAAGCCGACCTGGCAGACCGACACCGGGTGCACCAAGCGGATGGAAGCCGACGTCTCCGCGGTCGCCGACCCGGCGACCGGTGTGGCCGTGTACGACACCTACGGCGGCTCCGGCTGGGCGGTCTACGGCGGCACCAGTGCCTCCGCACCGATCGTCGCCGGCGTCTACGCCCTCGCCGGCACCCCGGGCTCCAGCGACTACCCGGCGAAGTACCCCTACTCCCACACCTCCAACCTGTACGACGTGACCAGCGGCAGCAACGGCTCCTGCTCCACCTCGTACTTCTGCACCGCGACCACCGGCTACGACGGCCCGACCGGCTGGGGCACCCCCAACGGCACCGCCGCTTTCGCCTCCGGCAGCACCTCCGGCAACACGGTGACCGTCACCAACCCGGGCAGCCAGTCGACGACGACCGGTGGTTCGGTCAGCCTGCAGATCAGCGCAAGCGACAGCGCGGGCGCCACCCTCACCTACAGCGCCTCCGGCCTGCCGACCGGCCTGTCCATCAGCAGCTCGACCGGCAAGATCACGGGAACGGCGTCCACCGCGGGCACCTACCAGGTCACCGTCACCGCGAAGGACTCGACCGGCGCCTCCGGCTCGGCCTCCTTCACCTGGACCGTCGGATCCGGCAGCGGCACCTGCACCTCGACCCAGCTGCTCGGCAACGCCGGCTTCGAGTCGGGCAACACCACCTGGACCGGCTCCAGCGGGGTCATCACCAACTCCACCAGCGAGGCGGCACACTCCGGTTCCTACTACGCCTGGCTGGACGGCTACGGCTCCGCGCACACCGACACGCTCTCCCAGTCGGTGACCGTGCCGAGCGGCTGCAAGGCCACCTTCACCTTCTACCTGCACATCGACACCGCGGAGACCTCGACCAGCAGCGCGTACGACAAGCTGACGGTCACCGCGGGCTCGACCACCCTGGCCACCTACTCCAACCTCAACAAAGCCTCCGGGTACGCCCAGAAGTCCTTCGACCTGTCCTCGTACGCCGGCTCCACCGTCACCCTGAAGTTCAACGGAGTGGAGGACTCCTCCCTCCAGACCAGCTTCGTCGTTGACGACACCGCCCTGACGACCAGCTGACCCTCCCGAAGCAAGCACTCGATCCCGCACGCGGAGACCGTCCGCGTGCGGGACACCCGTGATCCACTCGGCCGGACACCGTCAGCGGCCTCGGATGACGCCTTCGTGCCCGCAAGCCCTGCGGCGAACAGTTTGCGGCCGCCGCAACCCCCCCCCGCACGGCTGGTCCTCCGACGACCACCACTGGGCTTTGCCCACCGGCTGCGGAGCGGGCTCCTGAAGGGGTTCTTGCCGTCGAGTGCCATGATCTTGGCGTGTGCCGGCAGCTGCCGCCGATCGGGTATTCGCGACAGCCGCGGTCCGCCAGGCTGCCGGCGTCCGGGGCAGATGGGGGATGCGTTTTTAGAAGGCAGCTCCTCTGGGGACACGTAGCTGCGTGGTTTCGACGACGTGAGGCGGTGACGTGCAGGTGAGCGACGCACTGCGTCGGTCGCGCAGACGTCCGGGCGCTGGCCCCGGCGGCGGTCGTGGCGCCAGTCGTGGTCCGCGGCGGATGCGGTACGTCGTGCTCGGCAGCCGGCCGGCGGGCGGAGTCGGGACCGTGGCGGTTGCGCGCAGGGCGGCGACGGCGGTGCGCCCGGCCGAGGACGGCGTGACCGTCAGCCACGGGCTGAAGGTGGGTGCCGCGTACGCGTGGCGGCTGCTGGTGCTCGGGGCGGCGGTGTACGCGGGTTTCGTGCTGCTGGGACGTCTGCAGTTGGTCGCTGTCGCGTTGTTTCTCGCCCTGGTCGTCACCTCCGTACTGCGTCCCCTCGCCGATCTGTTGGCTCGGTGGCTGCCGCGTGCCCTGGCGGTGGTGGTGAGTGTCGTGGGAAGCCTGCTGGTGCTCCTCGGGCTGCTGGCGCTGGTCGGGGAGCTGGTGGCGAGCGAGTGGGGCCGGCTGGGGCAGGAGTTCAGCGGGGGCGTCGGGCGCATCGAACGGTGGCTGCAGGGAGCTCCGTTCCACGTGAGTCCCGCGGTGACGTCGAATCTTCAGGACAAGGTGAACTCCTTCGTCTCCGATCACCGTTCCGTGCTGATCAGCAGCGCCGTGAGCGGTGCGGGACGGCTCGTGGAGGTGCTGACCGCGGGGGTGCTCGCGCTGTTCTGCTCCCTGTTCTTCGTCCATTCCGGCGACCGGTTCTGGAGCTGGTTCCAGGAACTGCTGCCGCAGCGGGCGCGGGACCCGTTCAGCCGCGCGGGCCGTACGGCGTGGCGGACTTTCGCCGGGTACACGCGGGGCATCGTCATCGTGGCGGCCAGCAACGCGGTGCTGGTCGGCGTCGCGCTGTTCGTGCTGCGGGTGCCGCTCGCCCTGCCGCTGACGATGCTGGAGTTCTTCGCCGCGTTCATCCCGCTGGTGGGATCGCCCATCGCGTTGGGCGTGGCCACGGTGGTCGCCCTGGCGTCGCGTGGGCCGGCCATCGCGATCGTGGTCCTCGCGCTGATCGTCATCATCGGCCAGATCGAGGGCCACGTCCTGCATCCGCTGGTGATGAGCTGGGCGGTCCAGCTGCACCCGGTCATCGTGGCCGTCTCCGTCATCGCCGGCGCCATCCTGGCGGGCGTCGTCGGCGCGGTCGTGGCGGTGCCCATGGTGTCGGTGGCCTGGGCGGTGCACGGCGAACTGCGCACCCCGCCGACCGCGCAGAAGCATCCACGAACACCGCCGTGACCTGCCATCGCCCGGGTATCAGACGCCCTCTCTGTGTTGCGCAACTGACATGCCGCCACTTCCAGCCGGCTCTCGAGCCATACTTCGCCAGGCAGGTCGTTGCGATACGGGTGCTGTGGATGCGGCTCACAGCTTCAGTGGGTCCGCGGTGGACCGCCATGGGGGGGCACAAGGCGAGGAAGCAGCCCGACGCGGCCAGCGCGAGGCCGAGGACCGATGTCGCCATGGTCGGGGCTGTGTCCTGGCCACCGAGACCGGCCATCATGCCGACGGGACAGGCCGTGAAGAGCAGCGCGGTTGGCGAGCCAGGGCAGACCCAGGTGTGTGGTGGTGACCAGTAGGAGCAGGGCGGTACCCGCGGCACCGAGTACGGCCGGCCCCGTCGCCAGGACGCGGTGCGAGGGGAAACGGCCGAGCAGCAGCTTGCCGCTGAGCTGGCCGGTGGCGACCATGCCGATCGAGTTGACGGCGAAGAGCACGCTGTAGGTCTGCGGGGAGGCGCCGTAGACGCGTTGCAGGGTGAAGGACGAGCCGGCGATGTAGGCGAACAGGGCGGCGAAGCCGAGACCGCCGGTGAGCAGGTAGCCGGTGAAGCGGCGGTCGCCTAGCAGGTCGCGCATGGTGCGCAGGGTGGTGGTCAGCCCGCCGTGCCGTCGATGCGCGGTCGGCAGGGTGTGGGGGAGCAGGGCGGCGGTGGCGGACAGGATGACCACGCCCAGCAGGGTGAGGGTGACGAAGACGCCGCGCCAGGAAGTCAGGCGCAGCAGTTGAGCGCCGAGCACGGGGGCGAGGATCGGCGCCACGCCGGAAACCAGCATCAGCGAGGACAACAGGCGGGCGGCGGCGAGTCCGTCGTCCAGGTCGCGCACGACGGCCCGGGCGATGACGATGCCCGCGGTACCGGCCAGACCCTGGATCAGGCGCATGCCGATGAGCACCTGCGGATCCGGGGCGAGGGAGCAGACGGCGCCTGCCGCCATGTACACCGTCAGGCCGATCAGGAGTGGGCGGCGTCGGCCGCGGGTGTCGCTTCGCCGAGATCGGCCAAAGTCTGTTGCCCCGCCGTCGGCCCCGTGACTGCCCTCGCAAGATCCGCTCCTGCATCACCGGCTACGGCAGCAAGGCCCCCGAAGAACCCGCAAGCCAACGCCGCCCCCCGGTCGTCGTCACCCTGAACCAGCGATGGCACGACCACTTGAAGCAACGGCGTTGTCATGCCTTCGATATGGGGCAACAGTCATACCGGGCCCGGAGGCCAGCGGCCCTTTTGCAGGATCGCGAAGAAGATAACGGGGCATACAGGTTGACGCGGTTCTCGTACGCGCGGGGGCCTCGCGCTGGCCGGGACCGCCGCGGCGCCGTCGAGCACCTGGCCGCGGCCGGGGAGTCGGTGGTGGAGCGCGGGCGCGGCGGTGATGCGCAGGGCGGAGCCTCGGCGGCGCCGTACGGTTACGCCCTGGTCGAGCGCGGCGCGCTCTGTCGGCGCCAGCTCGGCGGTGCCGAGGAAATCGGCCACCTTGCAGCTCAAGGGCTGGGGTGCCCGGCTCCGCGACGGCGGTTCGGATGGTGCCGTGGCTGACGCCGGGGTGGCGGGCGAGGGGCGCGATGGTCATGGCCGGTTCCAGGTTCGTTGGCATGAGCGCTGCGACGCCGAGTCCTGCCCATACTGCGGCGGGCACACTGAACCAGGCTGTTGCTTTCGAAGGCCATACGCCAGGGCCGTGGCGGGTTCCCGGGGTGGAAAAGGCAGGCGATCCGGCTGTGCGCCCGGGACGCCGGAGGGGGCCGTCCGCGGGTACTGAACTGACGTGAAATCGTCCGTCCCGGAAAAGGCGCTCCCCATAAATGCCCATACCAAACATGTTGATGAGAGGGAAGGGTGACGCTACGCTCGTATACACCGTGACCGCTCATATGTCATTCGTAACCGGAATGACAGGGCGACGCAGCGGGGAAGAAAGCCGACATAGCACCGGCTTGCATTTCGACGGGTTTCGACTCACACGGGGGAAGAATTGGATACGCGGCATCTCGAGGCATTCCTGGGCGCCGTGGACGCGGGGAGTGTGACACGGGCTGCGAGCATGCTCCGGGTGACCCAGCCCACGGTGACCAATCGCATCAAGGCACTGGAGCGGTCGCTCGGTCTGCCCCTGCTGGAGCGCTTACCGGGGGGTGTCCGGCCGACGCGAGCCGGTCGCTCCATTCTCGAACAGGCCCGCGAGATACTGCGGCTCAGCGGTCACGTCCGGCGCATCGCGGACGCGTCACTCACGCCGCAGGGGAGAATCTGCGTCGGTGCGTCGGAAAGCCTTATCAACCACCGACTGCTCCCGCTCATCGAATACCTGCTCGTGCGCTATCCGGACATGGATGTGTCGCTCCGGCTGTCCACCCCTCAAGAGGCACTCGTCATGCTGCACAACGGAGAGATGGACTGCGTATTCATGATAGGAAGCGAAGCGTCGGACGAGGATCTGGAGTACTGCGATCTCTGCCCCGAGCCATTCGCCTTGGTCGCCGGAGGACGACCAGGTCCCGGCCGCCCGGGCCCCGAGGAGGCGGTGTCGTCGATTCTCGTCAGCGCCGACCTCGACGTCCGTCACTGCGGCGGGCTCCTGGACGAGGTCGAGTCGACCCTGCGGCCGGGGCGGACGCTGAGGCTCGATTCCGTCACCGCGGTGAAGCGCATGGCCGAGAGCGGCATCGGCGTGGGCCTGCTTCCCGAGGTCGCCGTGGCCGAGGACATCGCCGACGGCCGGCTTCGCAGGGTCGTGGACTGGCGACCCGCCACCGCCACGTACACGCAGGCCCTGTGGCGCCGCGGCGACGCCGGGCACCCGGCCCTCGACGCCGTGCTGAAGGCCGCCTCCGACGTGGTCAGCGCAGACTGAACGGGCTCCGGGCCCGCTGCGGGAGCCACGGAGCCCGCGGGCCGCTCAGGCGGCATCCGTGAGGAGCTGGGCGAGAAGCCGCCGGTGGTCGGTCTTGCCATGCTGGTTGACGGGGAGGCTTTCCACGATACGCACCACGCTGGGTGCCATGTACGCGGGCATCGAACGCAGGCAGAACGCGAGCAGGTCGCTCTCGGCCGACCGGGCCGCTCCGTCGGCCAACACGACGAACGCGCTCAACTCAGCGTCACCCTCAGGCCCCTTGTACACCACGACGGCCGCCTCGCGGACCTGGGGGTGGGCGAGCAGCCGTCGCTGCACCTCGGCCGGTTCGACGCGGTTGCCGCGGATCTGCACCTGGGAGTCCCGACGCCCGCAGAAACGCAGCGCGCCGTCGGCGTCCCGGAAGGCCAGGTCACCGGTCCGCAGCAGGCGCTGCCCGGAGCGGGGCTCCAGCGGGTCGGTGACAAGGACGGCGTCCGTGGCCTCGGCGTCCCCCCAGTAGCCGGTCATCAGGGCCGGGCTGCGCAGGTACATCTCGCCGACGACGCCCTCCTCGCACACCGGTGCCCCCTCGGCGTCCAGCAGGAGGATGTCGGTGCCCCGGTGCCCGTTGCCGATCGACAGGTGCGTCACGTCGTCGGGCAGGGGGTCGGGGACGTCGGCGAAACTGGCCGCCATGGATTCCGTCGCCCCGTAGCAGTTGATCAGACGGATGCCGGGCCGCAGGCGCTGGAGGTGGCGCAGTTCGCCCAGCGGGAACTCCTCTCCGCAGAAGAGCACTCCGCGTAGATCGGGAAGGTCGGCCAGCTGGTCGGGGATGTGGCGCAGCGACTGCCGCCAGATGGACGGCACGCCGTTGACATGGGTCGCCCGGGTGACGCGCAGCACCTTGAGGAACCTCGTCGGCCAGCGCAGCAGAGCCCGCGGGACGGGGGCCACCGCCGCTCCGCTGCCCAGCGCCATGCCGATGTCCAGGAGCGAGAAGTCGAACTGGAGTGGGGACGTCGACGCCACCCGGTCGCCCGTCGACACGAACCCCTCGGCGATCATGCCCCGGTAGAAGGCGACGACGGACCGGTGGCTCATCACCACGCCTTTGGGCCGGCCCGTGGTGCCCGACGTGAAGATGATGTAGGCGGTGTCGGTCGGCGTCACGGCGCGCCTCAGCCGCTCACGGCGCACCGGCGGGCGCGGTACCTCGATGCTGCCCCCGCCGAACCGGCCGTGGCCCACGGCCGCCCGCGGTTCCCCGTCGGCGGTCAGGCACAGCGCGGGCTCGGCCAGCCGCTCGATCGTCTCCCGCCGTTCGGCCGGCGTCTCCGGGCTGACCGGGACGAAGGGCAGGCCGCGCGACGAACACGCCAGCACGAGGGCGACGGCCTCGGCGGACGTGTCCGAAACGATCATGACACGGTCGCCTGTCCGCAGGCTGAAGCGGTCCAGTTCAGCGGCATACCGCTCGGCGGCCTCGCGCAGCCCGCGGAAGGTCGTCACCCGTTCCGCGCCGTCCGCGTACTCCACCACGGCGGGTTGGTCGGGGTGCGTGGCCGCGGCTGCCAGGAGGAACTCGTCGAAGCGTTCGTCGGGCCGGTGGGTCACCGCAGGTGCGGGAGTCGCTGGCATGATCTCTCCAGGTCAACGCAGGTTGCCGGCCGCGGCCGGGGCGGGCGGTACGGGTGTGGCGATGTGCGGTTCCCCGGTGACGAGCACCAGCGGGGAACCGGGGGCAGTGCTCAGGTGGCGTACGGTGCCGACGACCAGGACGTGGTCGAGGGAGGTGAAGGTCTCCGCGACGTCGCAGGTCATCACGACGGCGGCGTCGTTCAGGACTGGGACGCCCCGCACCACGGCGTGCGGCGTGTCGCGGAAGCGCTGGGCGGGGGTGCCGGTGGCGAAGCGCCGGACCAGCGGCCCCTGCGTGTGGGACAGCACGTTGACGGCGAAGTGGCCGGCGCCGAGCAGGTGGTCCAGGGTGCGTCCGCGCGTGCCGAAGGCCAGCAGCACGCTCGGCGGCGCCACGGACAGCGACATCAGCGAGGTCGTGGTGCACCCCACCGGCCCGTTCGGTCCGAGGGCGGTGGTGACCGCGACGCATTTGGCCAGTCCCGTCATCGCCGCGCGGAAGAGGGCTTCGTCCACCCCCGCCTCGGCCGACGCGGCCGCCTGGGCAGTCGAGGTCTCAACCCCGAGCACGGCTCACCTCCATGCCGGTCGTGAGTCCGGCGAGGGTGTCGAGCGCCCGCTCGACCACACCGGTGCGGGGGCGTCCGCGCCCTGCGGAGTCGGCTGCGAATCGCAGGGCTTTGGGCAACTGCGTCCAGGCGTCGGCCAGGTCCGGGTCAGGGTTCGGCCCCAGGCGGTGGAGCTGGTGCCGGGACGCCGCCCACAGGTCGTCGATGTGCCGCTCCAGCAGATCCCCGTCGGTAGTGAGGCGGTCCCGCAGGTACGCGAACACCTCCCGCGGCTCGCGCAGCCAGGTGCCGGGCCACTGCGCCGGGACGCCGGCCGGGGGTGTGATGGTCCGGCGCAGCCAGCGGTAGGCATCCGTGGGGCCGCTGTCCACCGGTTCCCCCAGGGCGTGCACGTCCCGGTTGCGGACGGCCGGGTCGAGCCGCCCCACCGGTGCCAGCGCCCGGCGCAGCGCGTCGTCGTCGAGTACTCCGGCGTAGGGCAGTTGCTCGCCGTTGGGCATCAGGGCGTGGAACGGGTCGGTCACGAGCCACCCGTTCGCGTCGTGGGCCCGCAGCAGGAACCAGTGGGGGACGGTCCGCACCCCGTGGTGCGGAGACCAGGGCAGGTGGAAGGCGTTGCCCGACACGATCACCTGCCCCTGCTCGGCGAGCAGGTCGGCGAGCGCGGCACGGGCCGACGGCCAGTCCGGGCGATGGTCGTGGACCAGGGTCCCGCCGTCGATGCGATCGTGGTGGGAGAAGGCGAGCGTGCCGTCCGGTTCGTCGGTGCGCACCCACAGGTGCACCGCCGACGCCAGGCGGTCCGCCGCCGCGCCTCCCAGGTACTCCACCAGCGTGGTGGAGTAGCAGGACAGGGCAGGTGTCATGGTGTCGTCTCCCAAGCGCAGGCCACGGGTACGTCGATGAGGTCTCGCACCTTGCGCCAGCGCAGACCGCGCCAGTTGCCGTGGTCGAGATGCGGGGGCACGTCGATGCTCCAGGGGCGCCCTCCGATGCCGGTGCCGTGTGCCTTCACACAGGCCTCCTGGACCGTCCAGATCTCCGTGAAGACGGTGTGCCGCAGGGCGGCCGGCATGCGGTACAGGTGGTTCGCGTACGGGGCGGCGCACCGCCGGAGCATCGAGTGGCCGACGTACTGCGGCGGCACCTGCACGTCGACCCCGAGGCGGCGGCCGGGCGCGACGGCCACGACGGTGTGCCCCCCGTCGTGGGAAATGCTGATGCCGGGCCGGGACCGGCCCCGCAGGAGCGGTTTGCCGTTGCGGCCGGCCACCACCGGCTCGCCGGCATCGTCGGGTGCCACCTCGGCGAGCAGCTCGCGCAAGAGCGCGCGCCCCGCCAGCATCTGGCGCGCACGCCAGGCAGGCCGGTCTTGTGTCGCGGCGAGGTCGGCGCGGGTCAGGCGTCCGGTGGACGCCTCACCGGTGGCCACCCACACCCCCGGGCTGATCTCCACGACTCTCACGGCAGATCCTCCGGACCACTCTGGGAGGCCGTTTCGGCCACGATGCTCAGAACGACCTCGGTGGTACCGCCGCCGATCCCGAACAGGGCGCCCTGCGCCCGCAGGTGCTGCGGGCCACCGGTACGGAAGCCGTGCGCGCCCTGGAGGTGGGCGCACACGTCGAGGACGTGTTCGACGGTCTCGGCGGCGCTGGCCTTGAGCAGCGCGGCGGCAGAGGTGTCGCGGCGGGCGGCGACCGCCTCGGTGAGGCTCTCGGTCAGGGCGCGGTGCTGACGGGAGCGCAGCAGTGCGCCCGCCCAGCGCTGGCGTATCCCCTCCCGCTCCCACAGGACCCCGTCGCCGTGGCGGCGCCGCCCCAGGTAGCGGGCGGTATCGCGCAGCACCCGCTCGCACAGTGCGACCGCCCACAGTGCCCCGGCCAGCCGCTCGGTGGCGATGTGGGCCGCGAACGTGCTCAGGCCCCGGCCGGTACCGCCCACGACGTGGCCGCGGGTCAGCCGGACGTCGTCGAAGGTGAGGTGGCCGGTCCCGGAGCCGTCGAACAACTCCGTCTCGGCCGGTTCCACGTGCACGCCGGGCGCGTCGGCCGGCACGAGGACCCAGGTGAAGTTGGTGAAGTGGGGTCCGGGCCGGTGACGGGCGAGGACCAGGGCGGCATCGCACGTCGTCGCGTTGGTGATCCAGCGCTTGGTTCCGTCGAGCCGGACGTGGTCGTCGTCGAAGGAGACGCGGGTGTCCAGTGCCGCCAGGTCGCAGCCGGAGCCCTCGTCGGTGGCGGCGAGGGCCACGACGGTACGCCCGTCAAGGCTGTCGGCGAGCGTCCGGGCGGCCGGGCCGGTCCCCCCGGCCAGCAGCGGCAGGCACGTCGCCAGCGGCACGGTCACGGCCAGTGTGGAGCCGACGCCGAAGCGGCGGTCCACGTCCGTCAGCAGGGCGCTCAGCGCGGCCGCGTCGACGCCCCGGCGTGGGTCGTTGCCGCGGTAGGCCCCGGCCAGCCGGTTCTCCGCTCCGAGGGCACGCCAGAGGTCGGCGCCGCTCGCGTCGGCGGGCAGCGTGCCGAGCCGGGAGCCGGCCGCCGCGGCCGCCGGCTCCCGCATCGCGGAGACAGTCATGCCGCCGCCCTGCCGTCTCCCTCGGTGGCAGCCTGTGCCCGCTGCACCGCGGCCCACAGACTGCCGGCGGTGGCGAAGGTGGTGTCGTTGAGGTCCTCGTCCGGAAGGGAGACCCCGAGCCCATCCTCGATGGCGAAGAGCAGGTCGATGGCCTTCATGGAGTTCATCCCGAGGTCGTGCAGGCGGCTGTCCTCGGTGAGGGGACGGTCCCCGAGGTTGGGGAGGAACGGCGTCAGCAGGTCGATGAAGGGCTGGTTCACGGCTTCTCCGTCGCTTGGGTGGTGGTGAGGATCGGCAGGGTCAGGGTCGGTGGGGCCGCACGGCGAACACCTCGCGATCGGCGGCCAGCAGGGACGCCAGCTCGGGCAGCAGGGTCGCGGGGACCGGCCTGCCCCGTTCGGCGCGCCGCTGGGCGATGAACACGGTCGCGGTGAGCCGGTCCCAACGACGCAGGTGTTCCTCCGCCTCCAGCCGCTCGCCGAGGTGCTCTCGGTAGGCGGCGTGCAGGTGCCGGGCCCGCGTCAGCAGCCAGGTCTCCGCGGTCAGCCGGCGCAGGGCGGCGAGCCGGTCGGGATGGGCGGTGTAGGTCTCGACGTATGCCGCCGGATCGTCCAGGAAGAGCTCCGGCCGGGGCGCGCGGTATTCGGGCACCGACGACAGGGTGCATGCGAAGGAGGCGGCGGGCAGGCGCTCCCAGGGGTACGTCCAGCGGCCGGGCCGGGCCGGCCCCCACGCCGTCTCGTTGTCGTACGCGTCCTCGACCTCGGCTCCGTCCCGGTGCGCACCGACCAGGAAGCTGTGCTCCATGCGCGCCCGGCCCGCGTAGGGCAGCCACGGCATGTCGTAGGAGTCGGCCACGGCGTAGACCCCGGACGCCCGTTCGGCCATGGCGCGCAGCCCGTCCGCGGGGACGCGGTGGGCGAAGGCGTCCGGCCGCAGGCCCACCAGAGCGGCTCCCTCGCGCAAGTGCTCCTCTGGCGAGGGGTCCACCGTGGGCAGACCGTCGGGGCCGGGCCGCGGCAGGAAGCGCAGCCGCGCCCCCAGCGCGAGATGCCGCCCCGGCCCGTTGCGGCGGTCCGCGATGACCGCCAGGTTGACCTGCACGCAGTCGAGGATCCCGGTCCGCACGGACGGGGCGGCGGTGGCCGTCACGGGCGCGTCTCCACCCGTGTCAGCCCGGCCACCGCACGGGCAAGCGTTTCGTCGGGCGGGGACTGGTCCTCGACTCCGCCGTCGAGGAAGTGCTCGTAGGCCCCGAGGTCCAGGTAGCCGTGGCCGCTGACGCACACCAGGACTCCGCCGGTGGCCCCGGGCGAGGTGGCGATGCGGGCGGCGGCCGCCAAGGCGTGGCCGGACTCGGGCGCCGGCAGGACGCTCTCGTGGCGGGCGAGCAGCCGGCCCGCGTCCAGGGCGTCCGCCTGGCTGACCGCCATGGCGTCGATGTCCCCGCTGTGCCGCATCGCGGAGATGAGCTTCGCCGCGCCGTGGAAGCGCAGGCCCGCGGTGTGCGCGTCCGGGATTCGGTAGTCGCTGCCGATGGTGTACATAGCCTCCATCGGGCCGCTGCCGGTGGCGTCGGTCTTGTCGTAGGCGTAGACACCGCGGGTCAGCTTCGGTGTGCTGCTGGACTCGGCGGCGACCAGCAGGGGCCCCTCCCTGCCTGCCGCCCTGGCCGTGGCGTGGAAGGGCAACGCGATGCCGCCGAAGTTGGATCCGGCGCCAACGCAGCCGACGACCGCGCCGATCTCGGCGTCCAGTTCCGCGAGTTGCTCCTCCGCCTCCAGGCCGATCACGGACTGGTGCAGGATGCTGTACGTCTCCCCGCTGCCGATGCAGAAGGCCACCCGGTCGTGTTCCGTGGCGTACTCGACGGCCTCCCCGATGGCCAGCGAGAGGCTGTTGCCGGCGGCCGGGCCCTCGGTGGCGGAGACCTTGGTCATGCCGCTGGGGCTGGCATGCACCTCGGCGCCCAGCATGCGCATCAGGACCCCGCGGTAGGGCTTGCGGCGAAGGCTGGACTCGACCATGAAGACCCGGCAGCGCAGTCCGAACAGGGCGCACGCCGCAGCCATGGCAGTGCCCCACTGGCCCGCCCCGGTGCCCGTGACCAGCTCCTTCACACCGGCCTTCCGGTAGTAGTAGGCCTGCGCGAGCGCCGTGTTGAGCTTGTGGCTGCCCGAGATGTTGACGCCCTCGTTCTTGACGTAGACGGGGACACGGGCGCCGACGGCCTCCTCGAAACCGCGGGCACGCCACAACGGGGTCGGGCGGTACTGCCGGTAGCGCTCGACGACCGGGGCGGGGATGTCCCAGTACTCACGGGCGGAGATGCTGTGCCGAATCAGCTCGGTCGGGAGGTTGATCTTTATCTCTCCGGCCTCGTCACCCGAGCGGGGCGGGGTGCGGTCCGGCGGCAGGGGCTCGGACAGATGCGGCAGGACGCTGCGCCACCGAGTCGGGACCCCGTGCGTCACCGCCGTACCTCCGCGGCCGTCACGACGTCGATGAGGTCCCGGACAGTACGGAAGCTGCGCCCCACGAAGAGGTCGTCGGGGAGAGTGACGTCCAGCTCGTCCTCGATCCGCACGAGCATGCCGACGAACCCGAGCGAGTTCACGTTCAGCAGGTCCCCGACGAGTGGTTCGTCGTCGCTGACCCTGTCGGGCGGAAGGGACAGCCGTGACTCGGCGATGACCACCTTCTTGACGACGGTGGCGACGGCGTCCCGGTCGAGGGACAGTTCCTGGGGCATGGCAGACCTTTCGGGGAAGAGGGGAGGCCGGACGTCAGCCGCGCAACGCGCCGGCGCCGTCGGTGACGTAGCTGTAGGTGACCAGTGCGCCGAGCGTCACGGGACCGCGCACGTGCAGACGGCCGGTGGCGATGGCGATCTCGGTGCCCAGACCGAGGGTCGGACCGTCGTGCAGCCGCAGCGAGCCGTTGACCACGACCATCGCGGCGTCGGCGCGGCGGCGGAAGGCGTCGATGACGTGCCGGTCCCGGGCGATGACGCCCTCGGTGTGCCCGGAACCGTGGCGGCGGACGTGGTCCAGTGCGGCGTTCTCGTCGTCGACCGGTACGACGGCGACGATCGGGTCGAGGAACTCCCGGCCCAGATCGTGTGCGGCGAGGGGTTCTGTCTTGAGCGTGCAGGGGACCACAGCGTCCAGTTCGGGGGCCGTGTGCAGGGTCAGCTCCCCCTCACGGCCCGCCAGCCCGCGCGCCAGGGCTGTGAGGTAGTCCCGGGCGACGGCGCGGTCGAGCAGCAGCGTCTCCACGGAGGTACAGCCGGCCGGCTCGGGCAGCTTGCTGTCCAGCGTGGCACGCACGGCGAGGTCCAGGTCGGCGCTGCGGTGAACATAGAGGTGGTTGACGCCGCCGCCGCCGGCGATCAGCGGGATGGCACTGGTACGGCAGTGCTCCACGAGCGCGGGACTGCCGCGCGGGATGAGCACGTCCACCTCGTCGGGCCGTTTCAACAGGGCCCGCAGCAGCCGGCGCTGCGGGTCGTCCAGCACCGTGACGAGGCCCGTGGGCAGTCCCGCTCGGGTGAGCGCGGCGTGCACGGTCCGTTCGACGGCGGCGTTGGTGGCGGCCGTCTCCTTGCCGCCGCGCAGCAGTACCGCGTTCCCGACGGCGACCGGGAGCAGGGCGCCGTCCACGGTGACGGTGGGTCGTGCCTCGTAGACCATCAGGACGACGCCGAGGGGCCGCGGGACACGGTGGACGTGCCGCGCCGCACCGGAGACGGGCACCTCCGCCTCGCGCACCTTCCGCAGTTCGTCCCGGGTCATCGCGGTGAGCTCGACCATCCGGTCCCGGTGGACGTCGGTCAGACGCAGCCGCTCCACCAGCGTGGGCGGCATGCCCAGCCGCTGGGCCGCAGCGACGTCCGCCGCGTTGGCCCTGGCGATCTGCGGCCAGTGGGCGACGAGTTCCTCACCGAGGAAACGGCAGTACTGGTCGTAGGCGGGGTCGCCCACGGGCGGGGCCGCGTCGAACGCCGCGCGGGCCCGGCTCAGGAGAGCGTCAGGCATGCTGCTCCTCCGTTGTGGTGAGGAAGGCCCCGAGGTGGTCCAGGAGAAGGGGCAGCCGCTCGCCGTCGAAGGCGGTGAAGTGGTCGCCGGGCAGCGGCCGTACGGTCAGGTGCGTAGCCACCTCGCGCCAGGCCGCCAAGTGGTCGTCGTTGTCCTCGTCCGCGCACGGCATCAGCAGTGTGGGGCAGTCGTGGCGCACCTCGGCCCGGTAGGAGACGACGGCGTCGAGGTGCGCGTCGGCGGTCGCGGCGACCCGGTCGGCGGGAACGCCGCTGTCGTCGGCGGCGAGGGAGGCGTGGACCCGCTCGCGCCACCGCCGGGCAGCCGCCGGATCACGGTCGATGCGGGCGGCGGGGCTGTCGACCATCACGACCCGTGGCCGCCGTCCCTCCTCGGCCAGCCGCGCGGCCAGCTCCCAGGCGAGCACGCCGCCGAGTGACCAGCCGAACAACAGCTCCGGTGGCTCGGGGAGTTCAGCCAGCAGCGACCAGTAGCGGTCCGTCATCGCGGCGACGCTGCGGTCCGGCTCCTCTCCCGGCGCCAGCCCGTACCCGCGCAGGGCGACGACCGGGCCGGACCGGCGCAGGGCGAACCCGACGCCCGTGTAGGCCCCGACACCGCCGCCGGCGGCGTGGACGAGGACGCTGCACCTTCCGGGCCGGGGCCGGCCCATCGGCATGAGCACCGGCTGGGCGACATCCGGGCGGCTCATGGTGTGCGTCCGCGACGCGGGCAACCGATCATCAATGATCTTTCCTTTCCGTACTCAATGGCACCGACGAGAAGCGAATTCCGCGCCACCCACCTTTCAAACGAACTCCGTTCGCACCCATAGAGGGCTCTTATATTCCTCGACTGCGGGCATTATGAAAGCTGGTCAGGGTCGAAATTAGGTGCTCTTATCGACACCATGCGAACAATTTATGGCTTGGAAAACTGACTCGAATCAACGAATCCCAGCGGGGTAATCGGCGCTCGACGCCACGACCGCCGACAAGGGCCGGCCTGTCGTCGCCCAGCTATTCCGCCGAATTCAGAGGGACCCCGCATGACACTGATGCTCGACCAACCGGTCGGCAGTACCCGCTTCCGTGCCTTCGGCCCGCGGCAGATCGACGACATCGCCCGGCGTTACGGGCTTTCCCCGAAGATCCGGGACGGCATCGCCCTGCTGGCACACGTACTGCCGTTCCGCGTCAACGAGTACGTGCTCGACCAGCTGATCGACTGGACGGACCCGGCGCAGGACCCGATCTTTCGCCTGGTCTTCCCCCAGCGTGGCATGCTCCCGGAAGACGACGAGCGCTCCCTGGAGTCGCTCGTGCGCTCGGGGGCGGCCAAGCGCGAGATGGCCGCCGAGGTCGCCCGGATCCGCGCCGGACTCAACCCCCACCCCTCCGGGCAGCGCGAGTACAACGTGCCGGTGCACGAGGGCGAACGGCTGGCCGGCCTGCAGCACAAGTACCGCGAGACGGTGCTGTACTTCCCCACCCAGGGGCAGTCCTGCCACTCCTTCTGCACCTATTGCTTCCGGTGGGCGCAGTTCGTGGGAGACCCCTCCCTGCGCTTCGCCGCCCCCGGCCCGGACCGGCTCGTCAGCTACCTGCACGACCACCCCGAGGTCAGCGACGTCCTGGTGACCGGGGGCGACCCGATGGTGATGAGCACCGAACGCCTCACCGGGCACCTGGAGCCGCTGCTCGGCGTGGAGAGCGTCAACACTGTCCGCATCGGCACCAAGTCCCTGGCCTACTGGCCGCAGCGCTTCGTGAGCGACGCGGACGCCGACTCGCTGCTGCGGCTCTTCGAGCGGATCGCGGCCACGGGCAAACAGGTCGCCGTCATGGCCCACTTCACCCACCCCCGCGAGTTGCGCACCGCCCGGGTGACCGAGGCCGTGCGGCGGATCCGGGCCACGGGAGCCGTGGTCTACTGCCAGGCCCCGATGGTCGCGCACATCAACGACGACGCCGAGACGTGGGCCTCCATGTGGAAGTCCGAACTGGCGCTCGGCGCGGTCCCGTACTACATGTTCGTCGAACGCGACACCGGCCCCTACGACTACTTCAAGGTGCCGCTGGCCCGCGCGATGGAGATCTTCCACACCGCCTACCGCACCCTGCCGGGACTCGCCCGCACCGTGCGCGGCCCGGTGATGTCCACCACGCCCGGCAAGGTCGTGGTGGACGGCGTCGAGACCCTCGGCGGAGACCGGTACTTCCAGCTGCGGCTGGCACAGGCCCGCAACCCCGCCCTGGTCGGCCGCCCGTTCCGGGCGCACTACGACCCCAGTGCCAGCTGGCTCAGCGACCTCGAGATCGCGGCGGACACGCCGCAGGACATCCGGGAGGCGCTGCGGTCGTGAACGCCTCGATGTCCCCCAATCTCGCCCTCAACGAAGAGGTCGCGCGGCTGCGGGCCCAGGGCCGGTCCGTCGTCCACCTCGGTTTCGGCGAGTCCCGGCTGCCCGCCTTCGCCCCCCTGGTGGAGCAACTGCGCGCCGGCGCCCACCGCAACGCCTACGGGCCCGTGGCCGGAGCGCCCGACGCCCTCGCATCGCTCACCGGCTACTTCGAGCGCCGCGGCCTGCCCACCGGCCCGCAGGACGTCCTGCTCGGCCCTGGCAGCAAGTCCCTGCTCATGGCACTGAACCTGGTCCTGCCGGGAGACGTGCTCCTGCCGCGTCCCAGCTGGAACTCCTACGAACCACAGGCGCGTATGGCCGGGAAGAGGGTGTACGGCGTCCCGATCCCCGCCGAATGCGGCGGCATCCCCGACCCGGACGCCCTGCCGGAGACCATCGAGCGTGCCCGCCGGACGGGAGGCGACCCTCGTATCGTCGTGCTCACGCTCCCAGACAACCCGACCGGCACGCTCGCCACCGCCGGGCTGATCGAGCGGGTGTGCCGGATCGCCGAGGCGGAGGACCTGGTCGTCGTCTCGGACGAGATCTACCGCGATGTCATGCACCGGCCCGACGCCCCCTTCCTCAGCCCCGCCGAAGTGGCCCCCGGCCGCACCGTGGTGACCACCGGGCTGTCCAAGTCCCTGGCGCTCGGCGGCTGGCGCATCGGCGGTCTGCGGGTGCCCCCCGGCGCCCGGGGGCGCGACCTGCGCGACCGGTTGGTCGCCGTGGCCAGCGACATGTGGTCCACGCTGTCGGGTCCGATGCAGCAGGTCGCCGCGTACGCCTTCGGCGACCCGCCCGAGATCCGGCAGCGGCTGGCGGCGAGCGCACGACTGCACGGAGCCGTGGCCCGTGCCGTGCACGCCGCGGCGATCGCCGCGGGAGCCACGTGCCGGCCGCCCACCGGTGCGTTCTACGTCTACCCCGACTTCGAGCCGCGGCGCGAGGCGCTGGCGCAGCGGGGGGTGGCCGGATCGGCGGCGCTGGCCCGTCATCTGCTGGACGAGCACGGCCTGGCCGTCCTCGCGGGACATCACCTCGGCGACGATCCCGGCGCGCTGCGCTTCAAAGCCGCCACCAGCATGCTCTACGGCGACACCGACGAGGAGCAGGAGGCCGCCCTCGCGGCTCCCGACCCGCTCGACCTCCCGCACGTCGCCGACGCCCTCGTCCGCGTCGCAGAAGGCTTCGCCAAACTCGCCGCCTGACCCCACCTGGGAGACATCATGGAGACACCCGACGTCCGCGCGGTCGTCACCGGCATCACCGCCGAGGTCCTCGGCGTCGACCACGGCGACCTGTACAGCACCTGCGCGCTGACGGACCTGCCCACGTTCAGCTCCTTCCGCATCGTGGAGATCGTCGAGCGGGTCGAGGAGGAACTCGACACCGAGGTCGAGGCGAGCGAACTCACCCCGGACAACCTCAGTCGCCTGGACACACTCATCGCCCTCTTCGAGCGGACCCTGCGCACGAGCGGGGTGCCCGGATGACCGTCACCGACCTCCCCCGCACGGCGTGGCGCCCCGCCGACCTCGAACGTGCCGTGTCCGAGGTCGAGGCGGAGGCCGCCCGCCACGCCGAGGCCTGCGACCGCGAGGCGCGCTTCCCCGCCGAGGCGCTGAAGGCCATGCGCCGCACCGGTCTCCTCGGGCTCATGGTGCCCGCCGAGGACGGCGGCCCCGGCGGCGGCATGGCCGAACTGCTGGCCGTCAGCAGCCGTCTTTCCCGCACCTGCATGTCGGTCGGCATGATCTTCACCATGCACTGCCAACAGGTGGCCGCCGTCGTCCGGGACGGCGGCCCCCTCCGGGAACGGCTACTGCCCCGTATCGTCCGCGGCGAGCTCTATCTGGCCTCGGTGACCACCGAGGCCGCCACCGGCGGACACCTGTTGTCCTCCGGGTCCACGCTGGCGGCCGGCGACGACTCCACCGTCCGCGTGGACCGCTTCGCCCCCGTGGTGACCGGAGGCAGCCACGCCGACGGATTCCTCATCACCGCCCTGGCCCCGGACGCCACGTCCCCCTCCCGGCTGTCGCTGGTCTACGCCGAGCGCGACCAGCTCACCGTCACGGTACGGGGTGACTGGAACCCGATGGGCATGCGCGCCACCCACAGCGCGCCCCTGCACCTGGCCGGCGAGATCCCCCGCGACCAGGTCGTCGGTGAGCACGGGGCGTTCCGGGACATCGCGGTACGCACCTTCGCCCCACTGGCCCACCTCGGCTGGGCGGCGTGCTGGCAGGGCGCCGCCGACGGCGCGCTCCAGCGCGTCGTGACCCTGCTGCGGGCCGAGCGGCGCCGCTACGACCTGGAGTCGCCCCTGCTGCTCACCCGCCTCTCGAGGGTCCGCCAACGCCTGGACACCGTCCACGCGTTGATCACGCACGCCGCGTCGGTCCTCGCTTCGGCCGAGGACACCACGAGCGCGCCGGTGCAACTCCTGATCAACGCGGTGAAACTGACCGCATCGGAGCTGTGCCCGGCGGCGGCCGACGAGTTGACGGACCTGATGGGCATGCGCCACGGCTACCTGCGGGACTCGCCGACCGGCCTCGAGCGGACGCTGCGCGACCTGCGGTCCGCCCCCCTGAACTACAGCAACGACCGCCTGCACGCGGCGGACGGCGTGCTGGCCCTCATGGACCGGGAGGTCCGCCATGTCTGACTCGCTCTTCGACCTGTTCTCCGCAAGCGCACGGCGGCACGCTGACCGACCCGCCCTGTGCGCGGCCGGCGTGACCCTCACCTACCGGGAGCTGGCCCGGACCGCCGAACGCCTCGCGGCCCACCTCGGCCCGGTCCCACCGGGAGCGCGTATCGGGCTGCTGGCCGCCCGCTCACCGCTGGCGTACGCCGGATACCTGGCCGTCCTGCGCACCGGGGCGACCGTGGTCCCGCTCAACCCGATCTTCCCCGCGCAGCGCAACGCCGCCATCGCCGCCCGGGCCGGCCTGCGGACCGTCCTCACCGACATCGCGTTGCAGGATCTGATGCGCGACAGCGCGGTCCCGCTCGCCCTGGCGAAGGCGGACGGCACGCCGTCGGGGCACCTCTCCTCGGCGGCGTCGGCCGGCGGGACCACGGCCGGGACGGGAGGCCCGGCCGCGTCATCGCCCGTCGACGAGGCCCCCGCCTACATCCTCTTCACGTCGGGCTCGACGGGCGTCCCCAAGGGCCTGCCCCTCACGCACGGCAACGTGCTCCCCTACATCGCCTACCAGGTGGAACGCTACGAAGTCGCTCCGGGTGACCGGCTGAGCCAAACCTTCGACCTGACCTTCGACCCGTCCGTGTTCGACATGTTCGTCACGTGGGCCGGCGGCGCCACCCTGGTCGTGCCGCAGCGGGAGGACCTCGCCGACCCGGCCGCCTTCGCCCGGGCGAACCGGCTCACGCACTGGTTCTCCGTGCCGTCGGTGGTCTCGCTGGCCGCACGCATGCGCCGGTTGCCGGCCGGGTGCCTCCCCGACCTGCGGTGGGGTCTGTTCGCGGGGGAACAGCTGACCCTCAAGCAGGCGGCCGCCTGGCACCGGGCGGCACCACAGGCGGTCATCGAGAACCTGTACGGCCCCACCGAACTCACCGTCACCTGCACCGCCTACCGGCTGCCTGCCGACCCCGCCGACTGGCCGAGCACCCGCAACGCCTCCGTCCCGATCGGCCACCGCCTGCCGCACCTGGAGCACGTCGTCCTGGACGAGACGGGCAGTCCTGCGGCCATGGGCGAGCTGTGCGTACGCGGCGTGCAGCGCTTCGCGGGCTACCTGGACCCGGAGAACAACGCGGGCCGCTTCCTCGACTGGGAGCCCGGCGCCGGCGCCCGCGTCCACGACACGCACGACGTCCCGCCGGCACGGCTGTGGTACCGCACCGGCGACCGGGTCGTGGAGGAGGACGGGGTGCTGACCCACCTCGGCCGGCTGGACGCCCAGGTCCAAGTCCACGGCTACCGTGTGGAGCTGGGGGAGGTCGAGGCGGCCCTCGGCAGCCACCCCGGTGTCGAGGACGCCGCCGTCCTCTTCGACGGCACCGACCTCAGGGCTCTCTACGTGGGCGCCTCGGTGCCCGTGGCGGAACTGGCCGGATGGGTGGCGGGCCGGCTGCCGGCCTACATGGTCCCCGGCCGGTTCCTGCGGGTGGACCGCTTCCCGCTCAACGACAACGGCAAGCTCGACCGCAAGAGGCTGGAGACGCTGGCATGCTGAGGAACGACCACGACGCACTCTGGCACAACTCCCTCACGCCGCAGATCGTCCGGGACGGCGGCTTCGACGCCGGCGCCATCGTGCACGGCAAGGGCTGCCGCGTGCAGGATGCCACCGGCACCTGGTATCTGGACGCCCGGGCGGCGATGTGGAACACGACCCTCGGCTACAGCTGCGAACGGATCGTGGACGCCGTCACCGAGCAGCTCCGCCGACTGCCGGTGGCCCAGATCATCCGCTACGAGGAGCCCTCCGAGGTCTCCCTGCACTATGCCCGCCGACTGGTCGCCGAACTGCCCGACCCTCTCAACCATGTGCGCTTCGGCAGCACCGGCTCTCAGATGACCAGCGCCGCCGTGCTCATGTCGCGCTTCGTGCGCAAGGTCCGCGGCGAGACGCAGCGCCTCAAGGTCCTCGCCTTCACCAACGGCTATCACGGCACCGGGGGCCTGGCGGGCGCGCTCACCGGCGAACGGCAGATGCACGCGCTGCAGGCCCCGCTCACCCCGGAGGTGCACCATGTCCGGCCCTGGGATCTCGACGCCCTCGAACGGGCCGTGCAGCGCCGCGGGCCGGAGAACATCACCGCCGTGATCGTCGAGCCGATCATGGGCACCGATGTCGTGCCCGCACCCGAAGGGGCCCTCGCCGCGATCCGGGAACTGTGCGACCGGCACGGCATCCATCTCATCGCTGACGAGGTCACCACGGGATTCGGCCGAACGGGCGCGATGTCGGTGATGGCCTCGCAGGGCGTCCTGCCCGACATGCTGGTGCTGGGCAAGGGCATCACCTCTGGCTACTTCCCGCTGGCCGCCCTGGTCTGCTCGGACGCCGTCTTCGACGAGGCCGTCTCCCGTCCGGAGTATGTCTTCCCGCACGGCTGCACCGCCGACGGCCATCCTGCCGCCATGGCCGCCGGACTGGCCGTCCTGGACGAACTGGCCGACGGCACGCTCCTGGAGCGGGTGCGGACGACCGGGGCGGAGATCCGCCGGCGGGTGCGCGCGGCGGCCGAGGAGATCCCGCTGATCCACGACGTGCGCGGCGAAGGCCTGATGATCGGCGTCGAGCTGCGCCGGGAATCGGGCCGTCTGGGTGAGAGCGAGATGGCGCAGGTGCGCAACGCCTGCAAGGCCGCCGGTCTGCTGCTGACCAGTACCAACAACACGCTCGTGCTGATGCCCCCCCTCGTGCTGGGAGACGAGGAGGCCGACGAGCTGGTGGAGCGGCTGACAGCCGCGCTGCGTACCGTCGTCGGGCACGGCTCGTGACCCGGCGTCCCGCCGTCGCGGTCGTCGACGGCTTCGGGTCCGCCGCCCGGCTGGTGAAGGCGTTCGACGTCGCCGGGCACGACTGCGTGCGGGTGCAGAGCACCGTCGGCATACCACCCAACTACCGCAGCGAGCTGGACCTCGGCCTGTACGCCGACAACCTCGTCCACGCCGGCGACGTCGAGGCGACCGCCGCGCGGCTGGCCGACTACCGGACGACCGCCGTGATCGCCGGAACCGAGCAGGGCGTCGAACTCGCCGACGCCCTGTGTGAGGCCACCGGCCTGCCGGGCAACGGCACCGCGCTCAGCCACGCCCGGCGCACCAAGGACGTGCAGACGCGGACCGTGGCGGCGGCCGGTCTGCCCACGGCACGTCAGCTGACGGTCGAGGATGCCGCGCAACTACAGGCGTGGCACGCGCGGCTGGGCAGGCGGGTCGTGGTCAAACCGGTCCGCAGCGCCCGTAACGACGGGGTGAGCGTCTGTGACAGCCCGGCCGAGTCCGTCGCCGCCTACGAGCGGGTCCGGCACGCCGTCAACGACTTCGGCGTGCGCAACGAGGGGGTGGTGGCGCAGGAGTACCTGACCGGCACGGAGTTCGTGGTCAACACCGTCAGCCGGGACGGGCGCCACCGCGTCACCGACACCTGGCGCTACCAGAAGATCGACGTCAACGGCGTCCGCGACCGCATCAACGCCATTCTCTCGCTGCCGCCTTCGGACCCGCGCTGGAGCCGGCTGCGGGAGTACGCCTTCTCGGTGCTCGACGCCCTCGGCATCGCCCACGGGCCCGCTCATCTCGAGATCATCATGACCTCAGACGGCCCACGCCTGGTGGAGCTCGGCGCCCGACTGTGCGGCGCGGACGTGGCCCGGTACGCCGTCCTCGTCACCGGTGAGTCGCAGGTCGACCGCACGGTGCAGGCGTACACGGACCCGGAGGCCTTTCTCGCCGACGTCGACACCCCCTACCGCAGGGACGGGCACGCCGCGATGGCGTTCCTCGCCTCCCCACTGGAAGGCCGCCTCAGGTCGTATCCACTGCTCGGCGAAGTGGAACGCCTCGACAGCTACCAGGGCGTGGCGCTGCGGGTCACCCCGGGACAGCAGCTGCACCGCACGGTCGACGACGGCACCGAGCCCCTCGCGGTCGGCCTGGCGCACGCCGATGCCGCGACCGTCGAGAAGGACCTCCAGACCGTCTGCTACCTCGACGGGTACGGCTTCTACGACGTGGAGGAAGGACACCATGGCTGACCCACCCACGATCGCCCTCGTCGACCCCTTCGGCGCTGTCGACAAGGTGGGCCAGGCGTTCCGCGAGGCGGGGCTCGACTGCCTCCGCGTCCAGTCCACACCGCGGGTCCCGCCCTCCTCCGGACCGGCGGGCCTCACCGGCTACCGGGACAACTTCGTCCACGACGGACCTTCGAGCACATGGTCGAGCGGCTGGCGAAGTTCGACCCGCAGGCCGTCGAGACGCTCAGGGCGGCCGGGGTGCCGACCACCAGGCAGGAGCGCGTCGACTCACCGCAGGACCTGGAAGCGTGGCCCCGCTCCCTGGGCGGCCGGATCGTCGTGAAGCCGGTGCGCAGCGCCCGCAACCGGGGTGTCGTTCTGCGATGCCCCCGAGCAGTCGGGCGCCGCGTACCACCGGATGTTCGTGGTGAACACCGTCAGCTGCCGAGGCCGGCACCGGGCCACGGACGTCTGGCGCTACCAGAAGATCATGGTCAGCGGCATGCGCGACCGGATCAACGGCATGACGACGAGAGCGAACCGGTCACGGTGGGTCGATTCACCCGGACCGCTCCGTCCTCCTGCAGGATTTCGCCACTGTCGGCTATCTGGACGGCTTCGGCTTGTACGACGTGGAACCGGGGCACTGAGAAGTCTCACCGCCGTTCCCGGAACCGGTCGTCCGAGGCGGCGGCGCCGGTGCCGACCGGTACCGGCGACAGGACCGAAACTTAGGGAGCATCGTGGCCGAAGGCTGGCGCAGGGACTTCAACTTCGTCTGGGCGGGGGAGACCGCCTCGCTGGTCGGAACCCAGGTGTACCAGCTGGCCATGCCACTGACCGCGGTTCTCACCCTCGACGCCAACCCCGCGCAGCTGGGGCTGCTGGGCGCGTTGACGTTCGCCCCGTACGTCGTCCTCGGTCTGCCCGTCGGCGTCCTGGTCGACCGGTGGCAGCGGCGCGGCGTGCTGATCCTCTCCAGCCTGGGGCAGGCGCTGTCGATCGGCGCCATCCCCCTGCTGGCGGCGCTGGACCTGCTGACGTTCGGCTGGCTGCTGGCGCTGGCCTGCGCGGGCGGGACCGCGCGCGTATTCTTCACCATCGCCTACCGCTCGTACCTGCCGGCGATCGTGCCGCCGGAACACCTGACCGGTGCCAACTCGCGTCTCACGGCGAGCGAGTCGGTGGCGGAGATCGGCGGCCCGGGACTGGGCGGGGCGCTGGTGCAGCTCTTGGGGGCGCCGTTCGCCCTGCTCGTCGACGCGGTCTCGTATCTCGCCTCTGCGGTGGGCGTCTCGGCGGTACGCAAGCGTGAGAAGGCCGTCCACGTCGATCCCGCGCCGTTACGGTCCCAGGTGACCGAGGGTTTTCGCTTCACCTTCTCCAGCGCCTACCTGCGGGCCGCCCTGGGCGAGGCGGCCAGTTACAACCTGTGCTGGCAGATCGTCCTGACGATCCTCACCCTGTTCGCGGTGAAGGAACTGGACATGAGCCCGGGGAAGTTGGGGCTCGTGCTGTCCGTCGGTGCCGTGGGCGCCCTGCTCGGCGCGGCGTTCACCGACCGTATCGCCCACCGGGTGGGTCTGGGCCGCACGCTGGTGATCGCCGCGGTGATCGGCGACCTGGCCCCGCTGCTGCTGCCGGTCGTGCACCGCGGCACGTGGGCGGCTCCCCTGTTGGCCGTCACCTTCTTCGTGCAGGGCTTCGGCATCACCGCCTGCAACGTGCACACCATGACGATCCGCCAGACGGTGACTCCGGAGCGGCTGCTGGGACGTACCAACGCCGCCTACCTCTTCGTCGCACTGGGCATGAAACCGGTCGGCTCGCTGCTCGGAGGCTGGCTGGGCACCCACCTGGGGCTGCGCGGCGCGCTGGTGGTGGGAACCGTGGGGCTGCTGAGCACCAGTTTCTTCCTGATCCTGTCCCCGCTGCGCAGGGTCCGCAGCCTGGACAGCCTCAGGCCCGAGCCCCCCGAGGAGGCCCGGACCGCCGCGCCGACGAGCACGCCCTGAGACCGCGGTCCGGCGCGCCTGTGCGATCGCCTTAGCCGCCGACGCGGACACCTGCCGTGCCGCGTTGGACGTGGCGGGACATGCCCTGCGGGTTGACGTGGCCTGAGACGGCCGACCCGAGGCGGCGACCCGGCCGTCCATCAGTCCGCGGGGCGGGGGCGACTTGACCTCTCCCGGCGCCGCCAGCGGGCCGCAGCACACCACATGCTCCGGCAAGCCCCGACAGGCGTTTCCGGTGGCCGCACGCAGCCTCGGCAGTCGGCCGCAGGCGACGTCGGCGGCGGCGAGCGCGAGGTCCGGGCGGGTCACGCCGTCGGTGAAATCCAGCGCGGCGTGCGTACGCACGATCACGTCCGCCAAGTGTCCCGTCGGACCACAGCGGGTCGTCCGGGTCGACGATGTGCCCGGTCTCCTCGAAAGCAGGACTCGAAGCCGACCTCCTTGCGGGCGAGGCAGAGCGAGGTCACCGTGCGGCGGTGGACCACGCTGTCGACGCTGACCTCCGGTCCTGCGGCGAACTCCTCGACCAGGATGTCTTGTTCGTGCGTCGGAAGGCCGGGCGCCCACTCGCCGCTCGCATCCGTGAACTCGACGGCCTCCATCAGGCCGGCGGGCGAGTCGGCCGCCCGAGGCTTGACGACGACCGGGTAGCCGATGTCCCCGGCCACCGGGAGGCCTCCTCGCGCCCGGAGACGAGCACCGAGCGCGGCTGGGGCACCCCGGCGGCATCGAGGGCCGCACGGATGCGGTACTTGTCCCGGCAGCGCTCGACGCACCGCCGTTCCCCTCCCGGCAGTCCGAGGGCGGCGGCCACCTGCGCGGCGTCGACCGTACGGGCGACCCGCACGAGGGCGTCGACGTCGGCCAGGTCGGCCACCACGGTGTGGCCGGTCAGGTACGCCAGTTCCCATGTGGGAGGTTCGGCCAGCACCAGGTGGACGCGGAAGTCGCGGCTGATCGGCTGCAGGAGGTACTCACGATATGCGCGGATGCCAGGCGTGATCACGAGCAGGTGTCTCCTCGTCGTGGGCGCCGGATACCCGTGCACCGCCGGGCGAGGCCCCGGCGGCGGCCCCTGCGGCTTCTGCCCGCAAGGGCCGCTCGCCGCCGCCCTTCACGGTGCTCCCGGGTTACGCGCCTCACTCGGCGACGAAGATGCAGAACGGGTGGCCCTCGGGGTCCCGGTAAACGCGGAAGCGTTCCTCGTCATCGGGATCCGGCTGGTCCCGGTTGCTGAGCAGGCTGCCGCCGAGGGTGAGCACGCGCTCGTGCTGGGCCCGCAGTTCCGCCAACGAGGCGACGCTCAGATCGAGGTGCATCTGCTGGGGCACCGGGCCGTCGGGCCAGTCCGGTTCGCGCAGGCGCTCCACCTGCTGGAAGGCGAGCCGCGGTCCGCCGCCAGGATGGCGCAGGACGAGCCAGTCCCTGCCGTGCTCGTCCTGCTGACCGGCCGGAGGCGGCTCGTCCCCATCCGCGTATTCGAGCCCCAGCAGGGACCGGTAGAACTCGGCGAGTTTGCGGGCGTCGGTGCTGTCGATCACGGTCTGCACCAGCCGGATACGGCTTGCGTCGTTGGACATGGGCTCCAAGTGCCCCGGCCCGGCCCCGCCCGAACGACCCATTCGGGGGAACGCCCGCCGGCGAACAACGCAAGTCGCTCGGCCGTGGGCTCGGAGTTGACTCGATGGCCCGGGCCTGAGCCCCGCAGTCCTCAGAGGGCGATACGCACGTTGATGTCCGGTTCGCGATTGCGGTTGAGCGAGGTTGGCGGGTCGGGTGTCCGGGGTCGGTGGCCGGGCTGGGTGCACCATCCCCGTTGTGGATGACCGTACGCATACGTGGATTGGTTCCTACGCCACCACCCGCCGCGCCGCCGACTACGCCCACCGCCTCGGCTACACCGTCAAGACCCTCACCCGCGCCTGCACGGCCGCGACCGGACAACCCGTCAAGCACGTCATCGACGGCCGGGTCACCCTGGAGGCCAGGCGGCTGCTCGCGCACACCGACGATCCGGTGGCGATCATCGCGCGCCGCCTCGGTTTCCCCGAGCCCACCAGCTTCGGCAAGTTCTTCACCCGCCACACCGGTGCGACGCCCGGCGCGTTCCGGCTCGCCCAGGGCCGGTAGCCAAGTCGGCAGACCCACCGCTCAGCCGGTGCGCCGTGTTCGGTGGGCGGATGGAAGCAGGAATGGGAAGGGGCGTCAGGGCCGTGGACGAGCATGCGGAGATCTCGACGTCGAGCCACGCCGCGAACAACGCGCTGATCCTGGCCTTCGGGCGCCGGAAGGGGGCCGCGAACCGGCTGGAGTACATCCTGGGGCGAGCTCTGGAGGTGGACTGCGTATCAGCCATCTGATGTTCGAGGTGCTGCTCATCCTGGGCATGGCGGGGGAGCCGGGACTGTCGATGCGGGTCGTCGCCCAGGAGCAGGTCCTCACGACAGGTGGCGCCACGCGGCTGGTCGACCGTGGTGCCCAGCGAAGACCGCTCTGCGGCTTACGCGCCGGTGGCCTTGCCCGAGCTGATCCCCCTGGTTATCCCTCGCGGGAGTGGCGACAGCTCGAGGTTGGTGCCCTACCTCACAGCAGCTGCCGGGCGATGCGCGGAACAACTTGAGGGAGCTGACCGTTCATCAGTATGTGGCTGCGGAGGGGACAGTGTCCCCGGGCCTCACCTATAGCCCATGGGGACGATCGTCCGGCTGAAGCCCCATGGAGCCTTTCGCCGAGAGGCGACCGCCCTCCGCACGGCTTCCGCATACGGCCCCGGCTGGTCTCCCCCGTCCAGCCGGGGCTTCGCGTTGTCCCAGGCCGCGCCCGTCACGATCACCACAATCGGCGCTTGCCGTGTCGATCCCGGTTATCCACGCTCAAGATGCCCTGCTGCCCTGCTGCCCTGCTGCCGTGTTGAGGAGGAACTCGTGGCGTCCGATCCCGACATTCTGACCCCGCCGCAGGCAGTCGCCGCGCGCCTCGCGCAGTGGGTAGAACACGTCGACGGGGTGGTGCCGGCGAAGTGGGACGGCGCGGCCATTCTGGTCGCGACGTGGAACCTGCGCGCCTTCGGGGATCTGACGAAGGCGTGGAAGACACCCGAGGGTGTCGAACCTGCGCGCCCTGCGCTACCTGCTGAAAGTCCTCGGCAAGGACTGGGCGTTCATCCTCACGACGTCACCCTGGGCAAGGACGGTAACAACGAGCGTCTGGGGTTCTTGTTCGACACCCGCCGGGTCAAGCCGTCGGGCCTGGCGTGCGAGCTGGTGGTGCCGATCGAGCAGGAGACCGGAGTGAGCGCCAGCGGCCTGGAGCGGCAGTTCGCCGGCACCCCCTACGCCGTCAGCTTCCTCTCCTCCGGGCAGACCTTCACCCTCATCATCCTGCACGTCGACTACGGCGACACCGTCGCCGATTGGGTGCCCGAGCTCAAAGCGATCGCGAAGTGGCTGGCCGGCTGGGCGGAACAGGAGTTCGGCTGGGACCACAACCTCGTCGCGCTCGGCGACTTCAACATCGACCGCGTCGGCGACCCACTCTTCGAGGCCTTCACCTCCACCGGCCTCACCCCCGCCCCACAGTTGGCAGACCTGCCGCGGACGATCTTCGACAAGCCCGGCGCCGCGCACTTCTACGACCAGATCGCCTGGTTCACCAAGGGCCCAGCAGCACCGCCCCGTCCTGAACCTGGGCCGTGACCGGAGGAAAGGTCGACTTCGTCGACACCTTCCAGGGCGAGGGCACTTGTGCCAGGACAGGTCGTTGCGACCAGCTTTACCGCCCCGCTACCCGGGGGCGAGGGGGTTCTCATGGCCATGACCGACGCCGATCTCCTCGCCGGGTACGCCTCCTCGATCCGGACGTGCGGTGGGCCCAGGCACCATGTGCCGGTCATATCCGGGAACGGATCGCCGGCCAGGAGCAACCGGCGCCGGCTGCGGGTGTTCGCCGCCGGTTCCGCCTGCGCCACTCCTACGGACGGCCCCCAAGCCGGCCCGGGATGCGCTGCGACTTCGAGTTCGCGAGCGACGACGGCCCAATCGAGGAGTAGACGGGCGAGCTCCCTGCTGCCTGCACGTCGCGGGAAGGAACCAGCCCGTGCACGGCTTATGGTCCTTACGTGGCACACACCTTCGAAGAACTCGTGGAGAAGCAACGCGCCGCCGACCAGGCGCACGCGACTGCCCAAGCCCTGCGCGCCAAAGGCGACCCTCCCGCCTACGAGAACGCATGGCAGGTATGGCGTGACCTGGCACAAGACGTGCAGGGCGCGGTCACCGTGCACGCGAAAGAGCGGGGTGCGGCGCGGGCCGGCGTGGAGCTTGAGGTGAAGAGGGCGGTCCGCCACACCGAGTAGCGAGCAGGCAGTCCGCGCCCCCCCTCGCACCTTGTAAGACGGTCGTGCAGAGCTTGGGAGTGTAGGGGACAGTGTCCCGGGACCTCACCTGTAGCCTGCGGGGACGATCGTCCGCTGAAGCCCCGCAGAGCCTTTCGCCGCGTAGGCGACCGCCCCTCACCCCCACAAGCACGATTGTGGCCCTGACCGGAATTCTGGTCAGGGCCACATGCGTACGCCTCCCAAAGCGGGTGCCCCGTTGGCAGGGACAGCCTGTGCAGGGGAACCTGCCGGGAAGGACCGCCTCACGCCTTCCGGCGGCATGAGTGAGGCGGCTGCCGAACCCGTCAGCCGCCTCACCCTGCGCTGTGTGGCCCGCTCAGCCGCGGACGATGTTCTGCGCCTGCGGCCCCTTCTGCCCCTGGCCGATGTCGAAGGTCACGTGCTCACCCTCAGTCAGCTCGCGGTACCCGTTGGCCGCGATCTCGGAGTAGTGCGCGAAGACGTCCGGGCCCCCTCCGTCCTGCTCGATGAACCCGAAGCCCTTCTCGGAGTTGAACCACTTCACGGTGCCGCTGGCCATACCATCGATCCTTCGTTCATACCTGGGAACAGCCCGTCCAACCGGGCATGTTCCGGCCCGCAACCGCGCGAGCCTGCCCCCGTTGTACCCCCGATCACCCCGCTTATCCGACCGACAGCACGCAACACGCCAAGCCCGCCAGCCTCACGCCGGCAGATCCCTCGCCATCGACGCACCTGCTGGGCGTAGTGGGCCCAATCCACCCCGCCCTCCGTCGTCCGGGACAAGGAACCGGGCCAACGCCGCTTCGTGGCATGACGACGCGGACCGCCGCTGGGACAAGGTGGCCCCGGAAAAGCGCACTCCTGTTCCGCGTGCCTGAGGTTGCTCCTCAAGACTGCCTATGTGTGGGAGACAGCGGGGGTGTTCTGTCTGGGAGAACTCGCAAATGCGCTCTCAACTCATAAGCAACAGAGGTTTCTTGATGGATCGTCGGGTAACTCGGCGGTCGTCGGCTGGGAGGGCCCCGGCCGGGAGGGAGTTTCGATCATGAACCGGACCCGGACAAGTCACCGGTCGGCCGCGATCCTGGCGAGCGCGGCGGCAATGGCCGTCCTGCCCTCGGTCACCGCAGCGGCGGCGCCCGCGCAGGCCCAGCCTTGCGTTCAGAAGGTGGCTGTCGTCAACAATGCCGGCTTCGTTCTTTCCTGGGCTGCCACCGCCCGCTCCGGGGAACAGTCCGCCCCGACCGACGAGTACCCGATTAACCAGACCAGGGTCATCGACCTGTCCACCACGTCGTGGCTGGAGGGCACCGACGTCCGTCCGTATGTCGAGGCGGTCGGTGGGACCAAGGAGTTCGGCAGCTCCTACGTCTCCTACTGCGACAACGGTCAGACGGCTACGTACACCGTCACCGGGACTACCTTCGACTACGCGGTGACTCGGCTGACCTGACCGGCTTCCGCAACGCCCCCTGACCACGACGGTATTCGGGCGGGAGCGTCAGGTCGACCAGCGCCCGTACCGGCCGGTCCGTGCACGGCAACGCGTCGCACACGACGTCTTCTGCGACGGAATTGCAGCCCCGGAAGCTGCGGGTGGCGTCTCGTCATGGCCCTAGCCTGCGCGTTTCACTCACGTTGCAGGTGCGGCCGGGTTGTCGGCTGCCGACGCCAGATCTCCACCGCCTCCAGCTCGGCGGTCAGGGCCTCCTCGCGCCGCCCTACCGCTGACAGCCAGGCCCCGAGGTGCCGGGGAGCGCGCGGTAACCCTTCGCTCTGGCTGGGCGGCACCATTTGGGTTCACAGCCTTGACACCGCCCCGGACGCGCCCGTGCACACCACCGGACAACCCCTGATCGCGACGTGGTTGTGGCTGACACGCCTGTGGCCGTCGCAGCCGTCGACCTTCTGTCGACCTGGATCGGATTGCCAGGTCAGCGTGTGTCAGAGCGGGGGCTTGTGCCCTGCGCGCCATCCAACTGACAAGCCCCAGTGGATTCCGGCGCTGGCCGTGACCGTGATGGGGACGTGTTGTCTCCTGCTGCCCAGCCCGATCTCGTTGTAGGTCGTTGCGGGCGTGGCCGTGCAGGGGATGGTGTAGGTGGCCAGTTTTCCGATGACTATGACCGTTTTTCCCTCACCAGCGCATTCGGTTGCCACGGCGATGGTCCCTGCCCTGATGCTGTCGACCACTGTCACCTCCTCCGACCCCGTCCTTTGGGCCAGGCGAACCAGCGCTTTGGTCGAGCCGGAGATGTCCGGTGGAGTTCTTGTGACATCGATGACCGGGGACAGGTGGGACTGAGTCGGGGAAGTGCTCGAGACGCTTTGCGATGAGGCCTGGCTGCCGTGCGCTGTGCAGCCCGCTACGAGCGGCATACTCACCGCCAGGACAATCATCGCTACCACGCGCATCTTTGTCAGCTTTGCCATGTGTACCAGCCGACGGTGTAGGGAGTGTAGGAGGAGATTGTCGAAGGAGCAGAGTGGGTGCAGTTGCTGTACAGGATGTAGCTGATGCCTGTGATGTGTCGGCGCCAGACACCGTACTTGGCACTGACGGTTTTGTGCGACGGGATGGTCGCGGTTACCGAGTTCCCCAGCTTCGCGGTGAGCGAGACGGAAAAGCTGATGCCGTACGTTGCTTCTTGGCGCGCGACGAGTTCGTTTGCCGAGACCTTCACTGATCCGCTCAGGCTGACACCGACGGTCCCCGAAGCCTCAGCACTGAACGTGGTGGTCTCGCTATGGGTGGTGCCGTTGTAATTGGACTGGGAAGGGCCGATGGCGTGGATGTACTTGCCGCCCAGTGAGGTGGGTTTGTAGACACCGCCCGCATTGTCGCAGTACACGCCCGCAGGGGCGTTGCCGGTCGGTGAGTCCGTGGGAAGGGCAGGCGCGGAGGAGGCGGCCGCGGGATCCGTCGGCTCGTCGGTCAGGTTTGTCTCCGGGGGATCGACCGGCGGCAGGGTCGTCAGGGCGCCGCTGTCGTCGTTGCCGTCGATGGAGAACCAGCCCTGCAGGTCGACGATGAGCTGGATGGTGCTGCCGCTGGCGTTGTAGATGCTCACTGCGCCCTGGTCACCAGGTTGGGCGATCACCAGGTCGGCGGTGGAGGTGTTCGCCTGGAAATTGTCCACCAAGGGGGTCGACGGCATCGGCTGTCCCGTCGGCCACACCCGCAGGTAGCCGGAGTTCTGCTGTCCGGTGGTGGTCAGGTTGAGCACAGCCGCGCCGAAGGAAGCAGGGATGCCGTCGTTGCCGGCCATCATGACGCTGATGCTGCTGTCGGCCGGGATGGCAGTGGAGGTGCGGGTGTCGAGCAGCCGGTCCTGGGCGGCAGTAAAGACCCCGTCGCCGGACGACGCTTGAGTGAAGTAGCCGTAGACGTCGAGGACCACATCGACGGGCTGAGTGGACGATCCGTTCTTCAGGGTGATCTGCCCGTTTGTGCCTACGGGGATCACCGCCCCCTGCGACGTGGTGACACTCTTGTAGTCAACAGTCGGCTGACCCGCCGATCCTCCGGTGGCGAAGGCTCGCCTGCGGGGCTGACGCGCCTGGGGCGAGGTCCGCGCTCCCCGAACCGCGGAAGCTCAGGTAGCTGGTGCTGGGGGAGGGCTCACCTCGGCGGGCGGAGGCCAGGCGCGCTGGGTGCCACTGGCAGGGGGTGGCGACGGCGGCGGAAGTCGTCTAGCAGTTCCGCCAGCGCGGTGGGCAGGTCAGGGCCGGCGGGCAGCCGGGCATCGATGGCGTCGCGCTCTGCGCGGGCCGCCAGGACATCGTCGGCGAAGTCGTCGACGAAGCGCATCGCCCACTTCAACAGCGGCCCCACCACCTGCTAGGGGAAGCGGTCGGTGAGATTCTCTTAGGTCAGCACTGGATGGCTCCCCGAGCGTTGGATGCGGCGGCCTATCCGGACACACCGGGCCCGGGGACTGTCAGGCAGCCGTCGACGTCCTCTTGGTCGAGGCCGGGGACAGCCTCCGTTGGGGCGGGGACATGTTGAACCGGATGTCCAAGGGCCGCGGCTCCACGTTCACGCCGACCGCGCCCGCAGAGGAACGGTCCTCGCGGTCACGGAGGTCAGCCCCACCCGCCACGACGAGTTCAACCTGTGTAGTCCTCGAGTTGGCCGTCCGGGACGGGGCTGCCGGTGAGGATGTCCCACTCGTCGCCGCGGTGTACTTGGACAGCGATGTAAATCGGGCCGTCGGGGCGGCTGCAGGTGCCGGGGAGCGGAGATTGGGCTGCGGAGGGTCCCGATGGCGGGTGTGGGGGCCAGCACCGGGCGGTTTTCCTGCGCCGTTCGTGCGTCTCATGGGACGAGCCGTCGGGCGTCCCACACGAGGATGGAGGCGCTGCCCAGGTGCCAGGTGGCCAGGTACCGGCCGTCGGGCGAGGTCCGCACGCGATGGTCCCAGCCGCGGTGGTCCGGGGTGAACTCGCCGAGCAGTTCGCCGGTGTCGGTCCGGTGGAAGCGGACGGTGTCCCCCGGGACGGCGAGCCAGCGCCCGCCATCGCCGACCGCGAACGGTTGCGAGCCCGGGATATGCAGGCGCTCCCGGCCGCCGGGCAGACCCAGGATCCGGACCCCGTCCAGGGTTACGGCGGCCAGCCAGCTGCCGTCGGGGGCGAAGGCCAGGCGGTAGACGGACCTCGGGGACGTGGGGAGTTCGGCCCGCAGTTTGCCCGAGGCGGGGTCCCACAGCTGGATCCGCCCGCTCTGTTCGCCGACGGCGACGGTCCGGCCGTCCGGGGAGCAGGCCATGGCGGTGACGAGGGTGCGGTAGTCCGATTCCTTCCCGAGCCGTTTGATCGCGTAGGTCGTGCTGTCGATGACCGCGGGGCGGGGCCGGGTGTCGGTGGCGACCCAGGCACCGCCTGGGTCGAGGGCGAGTTGGGTGGTCCAGCCGTCGACCGACCGCAGGCGCCGGCCGGTGGCGGCGTCCCACCAGCGGGCGGCGTCGTAGTCCCCGGTGATGACCCGGCTGCCGTCCGGCGTGATCGCGCACACCTCGTGGATCCCCTCGGTCGGGCCCAGGACGTGCCGCACGCTCCGGTCGGCGACGTCGTGGATCCGGCTGGCCTTGTGGCCCGAGGCCGTCACCAGCCAGCTGCCGTCCGCCGCCAGGGCGACGTCCTTGACATACGACGGGGACGGCAGCACGCCCACCAGGGCTGACGTCAGGTCGGTAGCGACGCGACCCGGGGCCTCCTCCCGCAGCTCCTGCCGGAAGAGCTCGGCCTCCGCCCGCAGGACGGCCTCGCCGACCAGGGCGTCGAGCAGCAGCCCGGCCCGGAGAACCGGGTCCGGGCAGGCGCGGCGCTCCAGGCGGTGGGCGACGCGGTCCACGGCCCGGCGGGCCGCGTCGATCTCGGGGGTGTCGAACATCGCCAGGTCCGCGCGGAGTGCGGCCACGCCGCAGACCCTGACCTTCGCGGCCTGCCAGCGGGGGTTTTGGACCAGTCGTACGGCGGCGGCGCGGTCGTGGGCGGCGATATGCCAGGGCAGGTGGTGCCAGAGGTAGGTCTCGGCGACCGGCAGCTGCCACCAGTGGCCGCCCTCCGGCGGCAGGGTGACGGCCCGGGCGAGAATCCGGCGGTGCCCGGCGCGGATCTCCTCCGGGGTGCGGTGGGAGGAGATGAGGGCGTGCAGCCGTCCGGGGAACGTGATCCGCCGCAGTCCGTCGCCGCCCCGGGGCAGGGCGACCAGCCCCCGGCGTTCCATCATCGGCAGGACGGTCAGGGCGGGGAGCTCCGGCGTGACGTCCTCCCAGCCGACGGCCAGGTCCGTCAGCAGGATTTCGACGTCCGGGGGGAGGGCGGTGAGCGCCAGGACCTCGTCCCGGAAGCTGTGGAGGTCGCCCAGCGCCTCCCCCTCCGGGCCGCCGCCCCACTCCGCCGCCCGGGCGGCCGCTGCGGCAGCTCGGGCCCGTGTCTGCCGATTCCCGCGCCGGAACAAGTCCATGTGCCGCCCCTTCCTCCCCGACTGGCGGACAGTCAATCAGAGCCTCTGCCCGGTACACACCGCCGGACGGTCATGACCTCTCGGCGTCCAGCCCGTCATGGTGTCTCACACCTCAGGAGCGCCCCTTCGCCGTGGGTAGCTGAAGGCACCCCCGCCGACCGGGCGCTGGAAGGCGGTGAGTTGGCGTGATAGTTCGAGTCCTACATGGAGCTGCCGGTGGGCCATGGTCTGGCTCATCAGTCTCCCAACCAACCAGCGTCGCCTCAGCGGACGCCCAGCCACGGCCCAGGAGGGGGGACCTGCTTGGTTCTGGTGGGCACCTTCATCAACGGGGTGTACCGCTCCGTCAACGACGGTGCGACTTCGGCAACAACCTGGGCGCCTACGACAACAACGCGCCGCGGTCGTCGCCGACCGGCCCACCCTGGCCGGGCTCGCCGGCGCGGTCTTCCTGACTCCGTCGCACACGACCCTCCGGTAGACGCCCGCCGCCGGTCCGGCCGCCCGGGAGTGGATCGAGCAGGCGCACGGCAAGGCGTTCACCAGCGGAGCAGAGGCCGTCCTGCGCGCCGTCGGCGAGCTGAGCGTGGAAGCTGCCGCGGACCTGTTGCGTGAGGCGCTCGATGCCTGGGCCAGCTCCGAAGCAGCACTGGCTGGTATCGGGCTCGGCGGCCTCCTGGAGGCACCGCCGCGCCAGCGGCCTGCCGACCCGATGGACGCCTTCCGTGAGGCCGGAATCGAGGTCGTCACGCTCGACGACCTCGACCTGCCCGACGACGTCGACCCCTACCACCTGGACCCAGGACCGAAACGACGAGCGACCGGTCAGACGGTCACATGATTCGCCGGACGGAACCTAGCGGCAGCGGGCATGACGTAGGGAGGAAACCCTCTGGGGCCGGGGCCATCGGGGACGAGCTTGTCGGCTTACTTCGGTGGGGATTCCAGGACGAGGCGGATCTCCGTGATCTCATAGCCCGCGCGGTCGAAGGCGGCGGCCATCGGAACGTTGACGGTGTCCGTCGTAGCGGTAATGCGGTCGGCGCCCTCGCTCGCGTGGAACCTGGTGATCTCGGCGAGTATTTCGTCGATACGGCCCTGACCGCGCTGCTCTGGGACGACACCCAGATAGCCGACGTTTCGGTGGTAGGGGGTCGCGGAAGGGATGGCCAGGCCCGCCAGCGTGCCGTCCGGGAGTTCGGCAAGGCGCCACCAGGAGCGCTCACCAGGACAGTCGCGGTAGAACTCGATGTCCTCGCGGGCCAATTGCTCGGCGTCCATCGAGCGGAGCTCGTTCTGTGTGTGCAGATCCAGGCTCCCAGCCGACAGCCGGACAAACGCGTCGAGGAACTCCTCGTCCGTACCCTCGCGGAAGATCAGCTTCCCCGCAGGCACAGGGACCTCGGCAGCGGGTGTCCACTCGTACCGCAGACGCTCGATCTCGCTGCTCAGTCCGGACCTGCGTGCCGCCTCCCTGCGCCAGGCCACCGCATCGGCCAACACCGGGCTGCTCCGCCAGTCGCGGGGCAGCGAGATGTTGTAAGCAGGAAGAGCCCCGAGGGCGGCATGGCCAGCTGCAAGCAGCCCGGAGGCGACGGCGACCGGGTCGACGACGCTGGAGCGTACCTGGAGGCAATCGAGCGCGATCGGCCGCGCGCTGTCGGCACGGCCCCACCACAGGGCGCGAGCCAGGATCTCTCCATTCTCGTCCTCAGCGAACCAGATCCACTCAGGGCGGAACTGGTTGCTCGCGCGCTCCTCTCGGATCCTTTCCGCGCTCAAGGCGGGGATGGGACCATCGGCCGGGTAGGCGGCTGCGCGGTCGAGGTCTGCGGGGTCTGCGGTGGCAGCGCGAAAGAGCATCCGGTCATGATCACACCGTGGGGCCAAGGGGACCACGGCTTTTTGACCAGAGCGAGGGCCTGTCCGGCGCACCAGGTCGCAGGAAACCAGCGGTGACTCATCGACGCCGGTGAGCGGAGCGGATGAGGGTGCCCCCGCGCGAGCTCGGTTCGAGCGTGGGGGAGTCGACAACCGACGACAACGCCGGTGGGGCCACCGCCCGCTCGAGCAAAGCCGAGAGTGGGGGAGGGCGTGGTAAGTGCCGCGTCTGCGGCATGATCTGCCAGACAGGCAATAATGGCAGGTCTTCGACCGCCGCTACTTCTTTGAAGCCTCCATGGCCGAGCTCCTCACGATGCCCGCCCCCGCCCGAACCGCAGATCACGCTACAACCGGAATCGAAACAGCTGCGTGACTACACACTCAGCGGGACATGACCAGACAGGGATCACCTTGTCGGCGGACACGGCGGACACGGCGGACACGGCGACCCCGGAAGACCTCTCCGGACTCGGCCAGGAACTCGGCGCTCTGCTTCGTTAGATGAGTGAGCCGGCTTCCTCCGTCGGCGAGGGCTCACTGCATGCAGAGCAATGCCCGCACCGCCTGCGTCCGGGTCCTGTCCTCGCTCGCGGTCCGCAAGTTCGTCCACCTGCGCCGCGCGGTCGACCTCAGCCTCGCCGCTCTGTCTCTGCTCGTGTCGGCCGCCGCCCGCACCGCTCTGTGACGGCGACTCCGGGGCCCGCCCCCCCCGCCGCATGCGTATCGACCGAGTCCGCGCCACCGCCGGAATCGTCCAACTCGCCCTCCAGCAGATCGAGGTCGAACGGCGCGGCGAGATCCCAGTTCGACCTCGCCGACTCCCGACCGTCGCCCAACAGCGCCACTACCGGCTCCTTCGCCGCCACGGTCCCCATGCGCTCAGCCCGTGCTACCCGAAGTGCTCACTGTTCTGGCACGTTCTCATGCGGCACGGTTGACGGATCAGCGACTGCTCCCACCGTCTCGTCCGGCTCCAGCCCCGCCCTGCCCGCAGCGTCCGGTCCTGGTGTCCCGTCCCAGACAACTGTGGGCATGGTGGGGCTCTGACCTGCGGTGCTTACTGTTGAATGGGACGAGCGGGCTCCTCTTGTCCCACTCAACCGTAGGCATCCGTCTCCGGGGGTGCGTCAGCGCGCCGCGAGGTTTGCGAGCAGCTCGGCGGCGGGCTTCGGGTGGACGAGCCATTGCAGGTGGCTCCCCTCGAGTGTCCGGACGTCGAAGGGGTTGTCTGGTGTGAGCTCGTCGGCTTCGCGAATCATGCGGTCCTGCATGGCGGGCGGAATGCTGGCATCGGCGGCCAGGCGCACATAGGTCTTGGGTATCCGGCCCCAGGTCGTGGCCTGGGCCCGGTCGGCGGATGTACCGGCGTCGAGGTTCTCATCGGGCTGGAAGGTGTTCAGGAAGGCTCGGAACTCGTCATCGGTGAGGTCGGCGGCGAACGCTCGCTTGAATGCGGCGAGTGCCGCTGGCTCGGCGGTACGGAAGTTGGTGCGGAGCAGACCGAGTTCGGCCGGGTTTCCGACGAGCGTGGCAGCGAAGGCTCCCGCGTCGAGGTCCGCCATCTCCGGCTGGGCGTAGTAGTCGCTCACGTCCAGATCGACGGGGCACCAGGCGGAGACGTAAACGATCCGGTCGATCAGCTCGGGCCGGGCGTTGGCGACGGCGGTGGCCGTGATGCCGCCCCTGCTGTGGGCGACGAGGATGGTGGGCCCGTTCTGCTTGGCCTGTTCGAGGCATTCGATCACGCGGGCGGCGTTGTCGGCGAGCGTGACTCCCTTGATGCTCCCCGGTTCTGCGGCGAGTGCGTCGAGGTTTTGGGGAGCCTGGTAGGCCGCGGGGAAGGTCGCCTCGAATCCGTGTCCGGGAAGGTCGACCGCGGCCGAGCGATGCCCGAGTAAGGCGAGCTCGGCCTGCAGTGGCGCGAACGAGAACGAATTCGCGAAGGCCCCATGAACAAAAACGAAGGTCGGCAGATTCTGCATGCCTCAGCCTCCAACAGAACGATCTTCTGGGCAAGATCAAGGGTTCAGGAGGGCTTCGCGACCGCCGTACCCACGCAAGATCTGAGCTCTCCAGAACTTGCCTACACATCACCGGGACCCAGGCTGTCCTGTCCCGGATGAGTCCGGGCATCATGCCGCGTTGACCTGCGGTGCCTGGACTTGAGTGAGGCGGGATTCGATGGTGTGTCTCACTCAAGTCTGGGCAGAGAGCCGCGTTCTCGCAGTTGCCGCCGACCGCGCGCACTTCCGCGTCGCCCACCTGGAGGACAGCGGCCTGGCCGACGGCTGCGCGGCCGCCGTGGTGTGCGTGGACGCCCTGTCCTTCGCCGCCGACCGGACGGCGGCGTGAGGGAATTCGGGCCGCGTTCCTGCCCCCGGTGGCCGCCTCGCCCTCACCCGCGCGGTACGGCGCGACGCCGAACCGGACTTCGACGCACACGCCGGGGCGGCCGGGCTGGTCCTGGAGCACGTCGACGAGTGCCCCGAGGAAGAACCCGCCGGCGGGGAGCGGCTGTTCCGGCTGGGGATCCGTCACGCGGACACCCTCACCCGCGAGCTCGGTGAGGCGGAGGCGCAGAACATGCCGGCCACCGCGAACCGACGGCTCCCGACCCTGCCCGGGCGGCGCGCGGTCCTGCTGACCCTGCGCCGCCCGGTGACAGGCCCCGCGGCCGATACGATGGCCGCGCCCGGCCACCCTCACGTCCGGCGCGTACCGGACGAGAGGACCCAGCAGTGAGCCAGCACCCCGCCCGTGCGGCGGTGTTCTCCGCCGGCTCCTGGGGCACCGCCGCGGCGACGATCCTCGCGGACGCCGGCACCAGTGTCGTCCTGCACGCCCGCCGCGCCACGATCGCCGACGCGATCAACACCGGCCACCGCAACCCGGACTACTTCCCGGACGTCGAGTTGCCCGCCTCGCTGACCGCGACGACCGATCCGGCGGCTGCACTGGAGGGGGCCGAGTACATGGTCCTGTCCGTGCCCGCGCAGTCCCTGCGCCAGTGCCTGACCGCATGGACGCCCCACATCGGCCCCGAGACGCTGATCGTCTCCCTGATGAAGGGCATCGAGACCCACAGTCATCTGCGGGCCAGCGAGATCATCCGCGAGGTGACCGGCGTCGGTGCAGAGCGGGTCGCGGTGCTGTCCGGGCCGAATCTGGCGCGGGAGATCATGGCCCGCCAGCCTGCGGCCGCCACCATCGCCTGCGCCGACGAAGACGCCGCTCGCCGTTTCCAGGCCGCCTGCCACACCCCGTACTTCCGCCCCTACACCTCCACCGACGTGATCGGCTGCGAGATGGGCGGCGCGCTCAAGAACGTCATCGCCTTGGCCGTCGGCATCGCCTCCGGCCTGGGCCTCGGCGACAACGCCACGGCGCTGATCATGACGAGGGGGCTGGCGGAGAGCATCCGGCTGGCCACCGCGATAGGCGCCCAGCCCACCACCCTGGCCGGTCTGTCCGGCATGGGGGACCTGGTCGCCACCTGCTCCTCCCCGCTCTCGCGCAACCGCACCTTCGGCACCTACCTCGGCGCGGGCCTGAGCGTCGACGAGGCCGCCGCAGCGACGAAGCAGACCACCGAAGGCGTCAAGAGCGCGGAGGCGATCCTCGACCTCGCCCGCACCCACGACGTCGACATGCCGATCGCGGCCGTGGTCACCGCCGTCCTCACCGGCAAGACCACCCTCGACGAAACCGTCGCCGCCCTCATGCAGCGGCCTCCCAAGCCCGAATAAGCGGCCCCACCACCTTCACCCCCTCCCCGCGCCGGAGGTTCCCTGTCATGCCCGCAGCCTTACCGACCGCTGTCCAACTCCCCGCCACCGCCGCCCTGGTGGCATGGATGGTCACCGGCTTCACCCGCAGCCCCGGCCGCTGGATGCGCTACCTCCTTTTCAGCCGGGCCACCTTCGTGATCACCGACCTCACCGGCACCAAGGACGGCCACAGCGAGCCCGATGCCGAGTGGGAACGGCTGCGGCCGTTCCTGCCGGTCAGCAACGGACGTTGTGGCACACCTCCTCGACGACCACTCCGCCTGACACCTGCCGACCCTTGCGTTCCGCGGTGTAAAGCGAGTTCGCGTCGATGACGAGCGCGGGGGGCGCGGATGTGGCACGGTGGACGCAGGCTGGCTCCGTCGCTTTCCCCCGTAGCGACGGGGCCGGCCTCACTCTGTGCTCCCGCGCGCCCGCTCCGTTGCGATGCGTGCGGATGAGCTGTGGGACCGCCTCTGCCGCGGCATGACCGGTGGTTTCGCAAACTCGAACACGAGGCTGTACGCCCCGGGCCACCCAAGGTCGTGCGGAGCTATTCCACGAGCTACCCCCGCGGGGATCCTGGGGCCGAGACTGCTGACAACGACCTGCTGTGAAGGCGTGCGGAGTGTCCGGGGCCGAGAAGGACGTCGCCCTGCTGGAGTTGCCCGAACCGTCACCTCCCGGACCCGGCCAGATCCTGGGCGCGGTTGAGGCGGCCGGGGTTGGCCCGTGGGACGAACTGCTCAATGGCGGCAGCTGGGACGTGGGGCTGCGCCCACCGGCGGCGCTGGGAGTGGAGGGCGCGGGCAAGGTGGTGGCCGTCGGCGCGGGTGTCACCCGTTTCGCCGTAGGTGACTGGGTGCTCGCGCACGAGGCCCCACTGCGCCGTCCAGGACGAACAGCAGCCGCGGGAAGAGCGGGTAGCGCCTGCGCCACTCCTCCACTCCCGGCTCCTGAAGCGGTGGAAGCGGTGGATCCGCCGCCGGGCAGCAGTGGTTGGAACCGTGCCCATTCGGCATGTGTCAGATCGCCCCCGCCCGACCTCGGGCACGGTGCCCCCGTTCACCCAGACCGGACTACGCGGTTACGCGGTGATCCGCCGGGCGTACACCTCGATCTCGATCTTCATGCGGGGATTGGCGAGGCCGCACACGAGCATGGTGGCGGTCGGCCGGACCTCTCCGAAGGCGCGACGCAGCACCGGCCAGCAGGGCTCGAAGTCGGCCCGGTCGGGCAGCAGATAGCGCACCCGCACCACGTCAGCGAAAGTGCACTCCGCTTCGGTCAAGGCGGCCTCGATGTTGCGCAGGCACTGCTCGGCCTGCTCCACCACGTTGTCCGAAATCGTCATGGTGGTGTAGTCGAACCCGGTCGTCCCGGACACATGAACCCAGTCACCGTCGACCACGGCGCGGGCGTAGCCGATCTGCTCCTCGAAGGTCGAGCCGCTGAGGATGGAACGTCGCTCTGTCATGCGCCGAACGCTAAGTGACCAGCACTGATACGTCTAATACACTTTCGGGCATGGAGTGATATCTCTATGCGTATGGAGCGCCCTGAACTTCCCCTCCCGCAGCTGCACGCCTTCGTCGTGCTCGCCGAGGAACTCCACTTCGGCCGCGCCGCCACCCGCTTGGGCATCGCCCAGCCGCCGCTGAGCCAGCAGATCCGCCGCCTGGAAGACAAGGTCGGGTACGCGCTCTTCAGCCGCGAACCCGGGAATATCGGCCTCACCCCGGCGGGCCGGGAACTCCTGCCCGCTGCCCGGCATGCCCTTACCCACCTGGCAGAGGGCCTGACCGCAGCCAGAGAAGTCGGCAGCGGCAGGGCTGGCCGCCTGCGGATCGGCTTCGCCGCCTCCCTCGCCCTCACTGTCCTCCCCGGCCTGCTGCGCACCTTCCGGGAAAGGTTTCCCGCCGTGGACCTGGACATCCAGGAGATGACCACCACACCGCAACTGGCCGCTCTGCGCGAAAGGACGATCGACATCGGCCTGTTGCGCGAACCGCCCGCCCATGACGCGGAGCTCGGATTCAAGACCGTGTTGACCGAACCGTTCGTGGCCGTCCTGCCCTCCTCACACCCACTCGCAGCACAACGGACCGTCAGAGTCGAGCAGTTGGCAGAATGCCCCTTCGTGCTCCTGCCCCGCGCCGTCGGCCCGCCGCTGTACGACCAGATCACCAACCTGTGCACCGCTGCGGGCTTCACCCCCCAAGTGACCCAGCGTGCCGTGGAATGGCAGACCGTCTGCGCCTTGGTGGAAGCCGGCCTGGGCGTATCACTGGCCCCGGAGAGCATCCGCCGCATCCGCCTCAAGGGCGTCGCCTTCCGCGGGATCGAGCCCGGCACCGCGCGCACACGAGTCGCCGTCGCGTGGCGCAAGAATGATTCAAACCCCCTGGTCCTCCGCCTATTGGCAGCTCTCAATCAAGATCCGACGGACAGCCCCTAGTAGTGCTTCGTTAGGTTCTCTTTCTGGTGAGGGGTCGGGCAGGTGGTGCACGTGCCGTCCCAGCAGCAGGCCTGGGCGGCGGTGACGAGGGTGACGTGGAGGGGTGCCGGCCCCGCCAGGTGCGGCCCTCGAAGTGGTTCAGTCCCAGACGGTGTTTGAGTTCGCGGTGGTCGTGCTCGATGCGCCAGCGCATGTTGGCGAAGCGCACCAGATCGGCGACGGGAGTGGTGGCGGGCAGATTGGTCATCCAGTAGCCGGTGGGCTCGGCGGCTCCTGCGGGCTGTTCGACCGGCAGGGTCCGCAGCGGCAGGGTCCGCAGCGGGAGTACGCCATTGCATCGGCTGCGTCCGCCGGCGTGTTCCTGCGCGGTGCGGGTGGCTTCCTTGCCCGAGGGATGCACCTTCTTCAGCACGGCACAGCGTGAGGTCATCGAGCGCTTGCTGCCCTGGCGCCGAATGACGGTCTCCAAGCGGGTGGCCGGACCGACCAGGTCTCGCAGGGGGCGGGCCGGCTCGCGATAGTGGGTGAGGTGGGGACCGGGGTTGCAACGAGCGGGGTGCCTCTGCCGTTGAGGGGGGGTGTTCGAAGTCTCAACCACCGGCAGAGGTGCCTTGGCCAGGCGCCAGATCTGGCCTCCGTACGGCCCGCCCGGCATGCGGCATGTGCCAGGAGCAAGGAGTCTGGTGGCATGGTGACTCCTCTGACCCGGATTCCGCTGGACAGCGGCGGCTCCGTTCTGGTCGAGCAGCCGGCGGCCGCGTGGGACGGGCCGGTCAAGGCCGGCCGCATTGGCGACGCGGTGCACGAACTCCCGGTGACCCTGCAAAGGTCGCTGGAGCCGATCACGGAGGCTGCCCGCGCCACCCTCGACCAGCTGCGCAAGGCCCGACCCGACGAGATCACCATCGAGTTCGGCGTCGACCTCGCGGTGGAGGCGGGGGCCGTGATCACCAAGAGCCAGGCCGGTTGCCATCTGAAGGTGACCGTGTCCTGGAGGAGCGACGGCTCCTCATGACCGGCGCGGAGAACGAGACTCCAGGTGGTCCGCCGGGGGGCGGCGTCGCATGCGATCTGCTCAGCGCCGTCGCCCAGATCCTGCGGCCGGACGGGTCGGTGGCCGGGGCGGGGTTTTTGGTCGCCGAGGGCGTCGTGGTCACCTGCGCGCACGTCATCGAGGCCGCCGGCGGCGGACCGGGGGCCGGTGCCGTGCTGTCCTTTCCCCATCTGGAGGCCGCAGGAGGCGTGGAGGGTGCAGTACTGGGCGACCTGTGGCGGGCCGCTGAGGCCGGGGACGTGGCGTTCATCCGGCTGAGGGGCGGTATGCCGGCCGGGGCGCGGCCGGTGCCGCTGGGCTCGGCGGAGGGCCGGGGCCATGGGGTGCGCTCGTACGGGTTCCCCGCTCAGGCCCCGCCGGAAGGACACTTCGGGTACGCCGTGACCGGCGACCTGCTGCCGAGCACGGACGGCACGGGCCCGCACCTTCAACTGACCGCCGCGAACGACCTCACCACCGGTTTCAGCGGCGGGCCTGTCATGGACGAGGTGACTGGCCTGGTCATCGGCATGCTTACGGAGATCACCGCACCGGACAGGTTCGAACGGGGGCAGGGCATCGCGTACGTCACGCCGACCCAGGTCCTCCGGGAGATGCTGCCGGAACTGACCGAGCAGGATGTGTGTCCGTACCGGGGACTGGAACCGTTCACCGCGGAGCACGCCCACTGGTTCCAGGGCAGGGCGGAGGCGGTACGGCAGGTCGTGACGAACCTCGCCCAGCAACGCCAGCTGACCCTGCTGCTGGGGCCGTCCGGTTCGGGCAAGTCATCGCTGATCCAGGCGGGTGTGCTGCGGGCGCTCGCGGAGGGAGAACTGCCGGGCAGCGACCGATGGCTGCCCGTCCTCACCCGGCCGAGGCAGGACATGCTCGCGGAGATCGAGCGGGCCGGGTTGCCGGGGGCGAGCGACGAGGGAATCGTCGCGGCGGTCAACCGACGGCTGGCTGTCGACCCCGATTATCAGCGCGTCCTGCTGGTCATCGACCAGTTCGAGGAACTACTGGTGCAGACGGTCAACGGCCGCCTGCGGGAGCTGCTGTCGGTCATCGACGAGGTGACGACGGCCGCCGACGCGTACACGAAGACCACCGTCATCCTGATCATGCGGGACGACTTCTATCCTCAACTGGCTGCGCTGGCACCGAAGTTGCTGGAAGCTGCTATGCCCGGACTCCTCAATGTGCCGGGCACCCTGAGCCAGGAGGACTTGCACGACATCATCGTGCTGCCCGCGCGAGACGTGGGACTCCGCTTCCAGCCGGGGCTGTCCGAACGGATCATCGGTGACGTCCTGGACATCACTCCGGAAGCGGCCATCACCCGCCAGGCGCCCGTCACCGTGCTGCCCCTCCTGGAAATGACGCTCAGCCAGCTGTGGCTGCGGAGACAGGACGGCCACCTCACGCACGAGGCGTACCGGCGCATCGGAGGAGTCAGCGGAAGCGTGACTACCTGGTGCGACAGCGCCCTGCGCGAACTGACCCCCGATCAACAACTCATCGCCCGGCGGGCATTGACCTCCCTGGTCCATCCCTCCGACCCCAGTCGCAACATCACGGCCGTACGGACCCAGGTTCCGCTGGACGAGCTCCGTATCCTCGCAGCGGACCCCGGACGCAGCGGGGAGAAAACGGTCGACGCGGTGATCGCCTCCCTGACCCGGTGTCGCATCATCACCACACACACGCTCCGTGTGCCGCAACACCCTGACGCGCCCGCCGGCGAGCCGGTGGCCGAACTGATCCACGAGGCGCTCATCCGCGACTGGGGCGCACTGCGGGAATGGGTCCAGCAGGACCGCCGCTTCCAGGAGTGGCTCGACCGCACGCGAGAGCGACAGGCCCACTGGGCCGAGAAGAAGGACCCCGGGGACCTGTTGGGCAGGACGGCGCTGGCGGAAGGGCTGGAGTGGTCGCGCAGGCGGCGGCTCCCGGCGGAGATCGGGGCGTATCTGGAGGCCAGCCAGGCGAGACAGCAAGCGGCGATACGCCGCACCAGGCGGGTGGTCGCGGTTCTGGCCGGTTTGCTGGTGCTGGCGTTGCTGGCTGTGGGAGGCGCCGTCTGGCAGTGGCGTACGGTCCTCGATGAGCGGCAGGCGGCACGGTCCCGCGAGCTTGCGGCACAGTCCGACGACCTCATCTACACGAACCCCGACCTGGCCTCGCTGCTGGCCGTGCAGGCCTACCGCACCCATCACACCTCGGAGGCCGTCGAGAGTCTGCGGGCCGCCGCGGCCCTCCCGAGGCACCGTCGCTTGTTCGGGCACACGAGCGAGGTGAAGGCGGTGGCCTTCAGCCGCGACGGCAGCACACTGGCCTCCGCCGGCGCGGACGGGACGGTACGCCTGTGGGACCCGTCATCCGGCAAGCCCGGGCGGATCCTCCGGGGACACACCGGCGCGGTGACAGCGCTGGCCTTCAATCGGTCCGGTGACACTCTGGCGACCGGCAGTGCGGACAAGACCATACGCCTGTGGGACCCGGCGACGGGCAAGACCCGCGCCAGACACGACGGATACACGGGCAGCGAACTCTCGGTCGCCTTCAGTCCGGAAGGCGACACACTGGCGGTCGGTGACGCCAAGAGCGTGCGGCTGGTCGACCCGGCCACGGGCGACACCCGAAGGACGCTCCCAGGGGCGAGGCGCCTGGTTGCCTTCAGCGTCGACGGCCGCACTCTCGCCACCGGCGCCGCAGGCCGGACAGCGCGCCTGTGGGACCCGGCCACGGGCGAACTACGCAAAACGGTCACCGGATTCCCGGACGAGGTGGTGTCGCTGACGTTCAGCCTTGACAACCACACGCTCGCCACCATCGCCAAGGACAGCACCATTCAGTTGAGGAACCCGGCCACCGGCAAGCTCCGAAAGACCTTCGACTACGGAGGGTTTTGGCTGGTCTACAGCCCGGACGGCGTCACTTGCGTCACTGGCGACGGTGACGTGCAGCTGCGCGACGCGGCCACCGGCGCATCGCGCGAGACTCTCGCCGGACACTCCGGCAGCGTCCTGGGCGCGGCGTACAGTCCGAACGGCCGCACCCTCGCCACCGCCGGCGGCGACGGAACGGTACGTCTGTGGGACGCGTCGGCGCGAACCGACCACGGCACCTTCAAGGACCCCACCGGTGCGGTAACCGCGGTGGCGTTCAGTCCGAACGGCCGCACCCTCGCCACCGCCAGCGACGACAACACGGCACGCCTGTGGGACACGACGACCGGAAGGGTCCGTCACAAGCTCACTGGACACACCGGTGCGGTAAACGCGGTGGCGTTCAGTCCGAACGGCCGCACCCTCGCCACCGCCAGCGACGACCAGACCGTCCGCCTGTGGGACACGGCCAACGGAAAGTTCCGCAGAAGACTCAATATGCGTATGAAAGAGGTGTACGCGGTGGCGTTCAGCCCCGACGGCCGCACCCTGGCGACCGGCGGTGAGGACCACAGCGTGCGCCTGTGGGATCCGGCCTCCGGCGCACTGCGTGCTCGCCTCGACAAACACAGCGAATCGGTGTCGGTGGTTGCTTTCAGCCCTGATGGCCACACCCTCGCCACAGGAGGCGCCGACTCTGCCGTGTGGCTCTGGGACGTCACCCGTCACAAGGCCCGCAGAAGAATCAGCGGACATACCGGCGACGTGAGCGGCGTGGTATTCAGCCCCGACGGTCATACCCTCGCCACGACCGGAGACGACGGAATCATCATTCTCTCGGACCCGACCACCGGCAAGCTGCGCCGCGCCTTCAGCGGAGACACCGGCGGAGAATACGCGCTGGCATACGCCCCCCACAGCCACACTCTCGCCGCCCTCGGTGTTAAGACTGTGAAGCTGTGGGACACCGATCGGAGCAAGTTCCGCGCCCTCCCCGGGCTGCCGACGAGATGCAGTCCATGGCGTTCAGCCCCGACGGCCGTACCCTGGCGGTCGGTGGTCCGACGGTTCAACTGTGGAGCGTCACCACGTCCCTGAATCCCGCCGAAGCCGTTGAACAAGTCTGCCGCGATCTCGACCGCGACTTCACCGCCGACGAACGCGCGGCCTACCTTCGCGACGAATCAGCGGGCCCCGTCTGCCCATCGGACTGACGGCGGGGCGTCCCGTACCCAGCCGTCAGAGGGTATGACACCTGATGCCCGATTCTTCGTTTCGTGTTGGTCGAACGGGAAGGTCGCGGCCACGTCGGTCGACTACGGCCGTTTGAGCTTCAGGCGGGTGTTGTCGTAGCCGGTGTCGGTGTCGTCGTCACGGATACGGATCACGCACACCACCTGGGTGCGGAAGGGCGCGTACGCCGGCGACGCGCTCCGACCGTGTCGATCTGCACGGCGTTGGCCGGCCGTGACCGTGCTGCTCCGATCAGCCTCAACACCAGCACCCCTGACCCGGCATTGCATGTTGGATGGTCGCAGCGGATGACCTGGGCTCGCGCGGAGAAGGCCACCCGCGTCGCCGTCAACTCGGTCGTTTTCCGCTCCAGCGGACAGAACCTCACCACCGCCGGCACTTACATGAGATGGCCTCCCGCCTCCTCGAACCCATCCTCCTCACCCTCGGCGCCCTCGCCATCCGCGGACGCATCAAACGCTGACCGGGGTTCTCGGCAGCGCACGACGGCCTTGCGGTGGGGGAGTGGCCGTCGTACCGCTGGAGCGTGCCGGTTCGCAGGTCACGGACGAAGGCGTTCCAGCCGCCGTTCGGATCGGCCTGCGGAACCATGTTGGTGGCCCGTGAATTGAAACCGACCTTGGAACCATCGGGGCTCAGCACCGGATCGACGGCCGACATGTCGGCCGTCGCACCGTCATGGGTGGCATCTGCCTGTACGGTTCCTCCGGTCACGCGGTCGTACACCAGGATGTCGCCCTGATCGTCGTCGGCCGGCCCGGAGTAACCCTCCAGATAGGCGACCTTGCGGCCGTCGGCGCTCATCGAGACCTGCTGGCACTGGTGGAAGTTCTTCGAGCCGTCCGCGGGCCGGCTGACCCGCCGGACCTGCTGCGTCCGGCGGTCCAGGAGCATGACCCGGCAGGCGTAGGCGCCGTTCTCGTCGGCGGTGGGCCGGGCGATGAAGGCGACGTAGCGGCCACCGGCGCTGATCGGGGCGACGCCGTAGGACACGTGGTAGCCCTCGTCCATCGCGGGTGCCAGGCGTTCGGCCTGGCCGGTCTTCAGGTCCATGACGTGTACGGACGAGGTCCCGGTCGCGGTCGAGTACGAGTTGAAGGTCAGGTAGCGCCCCGACTCGGACAGCTGTGGCGTCGACGTCGTCTCACCCGGCACCACGACACGCTGCAGCGGTGCGCCGGGAGCCGTCCGGTAGAAGACGCTGTTCGGCACGTCCGTACCGGGCACCAGGTTGCTCGCCGACGACTGGAAGGCCACCACGCGTCCGTCTGCGCTGACCACCGGTTGCACCGAATGGTGGTTGCCGCCGGTGCCGTCAGGGGCCACGCTGATCCGTTCGGTGCGGGGGACCCCATCGGCGTCGGCCGCCCCGGCCGCCCCGGCCGCCCCGGCCGCCCCGGCCGCCCCGGCCGGCCAGGAGAGACAGGCGACAGCGACCGCCAGGACAGCGGTCATGGACATGCGTAAGGAAGGTCTCATCAGGTGGCTCCCCCTTCGGCAGGGAGGGCCTCCGCCGCCCCCCGAACCCCGTGCCCCCGGCCCGGCGCAGAAGGCTCACGAGGATGCACGAGATGAAAGCGCGTCGTCCGCCAGGGGTCAATGGGTCCGCAATGGTCGGTCCCCTCCTGGACGAGTTGGGAGCCTCGAAGCAGCTGATCGCGCGAGGCGTTCAGGTCACCCGGTTCGCCGTCCGTGACGGTGCCCGTCGGCTGCTGACGGTGCCGTTCGATGAGCTGCCCACGCCTCACCCGTACACGCTGATGGTGTTCCGCAGTACGAGACCGAGAGCGTGCTGCTGGACCGGCTGCGGGCGCTCGGCGGCGATGTGTACCGCCCCTACGAGGTCGCCTCCGTCGTCCAGGACGAGGAGGGCGTGACGCTCACCATGACCACCGGCGAGACGCTGCGCGCCGCGTACGCCGTCGGCGGCGACGGGATGCACAGCACCGTGCGCGAAGCGGCGGGCATCGGTTTCACCGGCAACACCTACGCCGAGTCCTTCGTCCTCGCCGACGTCGTGATGGACTGGTCCCCGGGCCCCAGCGAGGTCTCGCTCACCTTCGGCACCAGGGGCCTCACCGTGGTTGCCCCGCTCCCCGGGGGTCACTACCGGGCGGTCGCCACCGTGGACGACGCACCCACCACGCCGGATCTCGCCTTCGTGCAGCATCTGCCCGACGAGCGCGCCCCCGGCCAGGCCCAGGTCACCGACCTGGCATGGTCGTCACGGTTCCGGGTGCACCACCGAGTCGCCGACCGCTACCGCGCCGGCCGCCTGCTGCTGGCCGGCGACGCCGCCCATGTCCACAGCCCCGCTGGCGGCCAGGGAATGAACACCGGCATCCAGGACGGCTACGCCCTCGGCCGGGCCATCGCGTCTGGGCGCCTTGTCGGCTACGAGGCACGACGCCGCCCCGTCGCGCAGCGCGTGGTCGCCTTCACCCACCGGATGACCCGCGTGGCCGCCGCGCGCAACCCGATGACCCGAGCGGCACGCAACACCCTGCTCCCCCTCGTCGGCCACACGGCTCTGCCGAAGAAGCTCGCCACCGAGCTTGCCGAGCTCAACTACCGGTAGTGCAAACGTTGTTCGGGGGCCTCTCAGACGGTCGTCTCCTCGAAGGCCAGCACGTGGTGGCCGGTGTCCCAGAGCAGGGTCAGCAGGGCGCGTACCGAGGCCTGGTCGATGTTCTCGACGATCAGTACGGTACCGTCCGCGCCCGGTGTCGACACGTGGTCGAACCTGGTCCGGATCACGTCCAGCAGGGTGCGGGAGATCGGTCCGCGCAGCGTCAGCTCGTAATGGGAAGGGGCCATGCGTCCAGGGAACCCGCCCCCAGGAGGGCTGCGCACCACCCGCTGGGAGAAGCACCCGGGGTGGGGTCAGATCATGCCGAGTTCACGTGCCGCTGCGACGGCGTCCTGCCGAGAGGCGACGCCGAGCTTGCGGTACAAGCTCTTGTTGTACGCCTTGACCGTATTGATGGACAGGAACATGGCGGCTCCGATTTCCCGCTGGGTCGCCGACCCCTGCAGAGCCCGCAGGATCGACAACTCCCGGTCGGTCAGTTCCTCCGCGAGGACACCGGAGCGTACGGCGGTACGGGCGCCGACACGGCCCAACCGCGCCTCGCTCTCCTCGAGCCGCCGCTTCGCGAAGGCGCTCACCGGTTCCTCCTCCACCACCTCGCGAGCCCGGGCCAGTGCGGCGCGGGCGGCGGGCCGGTCGCCGCAGGCGAGCTCGGCGTCCGCGAGATACAGCAGGCCGAGGAACAGAGTCGTCGGCCGCGGATGGAGCTCGGCTAGGGTGACCGCGCGGCGCAGCCGGACGGCGGCCGCCTCCACGTCGGCGTTCAAGTAACTGCGTCGGCCGGCGGCGATACGCAGCGCGGCGAGCCCGGGAGTGCTGGCCTCCCTCCCGTCGCCCTCGACAGCGTCGGCTGTCGGACCGGCCTCGCGCAGTACCCGGTCGCAGTCCTCGCCGCGGCCGGCCTCGACAAGGCTGACCGCCAGCATGCCCGCCACGGCCATCACGGTCCACAACGGCCAGGAGCCGCGGCGGCGCTGCTGCCACACGTCGAACAGCAGGGTCGCGGCCTCGTCGAAACGGCCGTCGCGAGCCAGCACGCCACCGAGTGTCGCCGGCACGTGGGGGTGCGCGGTGGCACCGCCGGCGGTTTCCAGTTCGAGAGCTTGCCGGGCCAGGGCCACGGATTGCGCGGCCTCGGCATCGGACATGCCGAAGCCCGCGCGAACGGTGAGCACGGCACCGCGGAAGCTGTGCCAACCGGGCAGGACGGTGTCTGGGGTGCTGCCCGCCTCGCAGACGTCCAGCCAGCGGTTGACACGGTCCTGGTCGCCGCACAGCGCCGCCGCGAAGGCCAGTGAGTAGGCCAGCTCCGGGCCCACCGTCCGGCTGGACAGGCGCTCGCCGAACCGCAGATACGTCGCGGCGGTGCCCCGGGGGAAGAACCAGCTCTCCGCGGTGCGCAGCATCAGCTCCGCGGCCTCGTCGTCGCGGCCTGCCCGCAACAGGTGGTGCACCGCGTCGTCGATGCGGTTTTCGTCGGCAAACCAGGCCGCGGCATGCCCCAGCACCTCCCGTGGGTCCGCTGTGGCCTCACGTCCCAGAACCTCTCGGAGCAGATGATGACACCGATACCAGTGCTGCTCGTCGTCCAGGGCGGCCACGAACAGATCGGCCCTGACCAGATCGGACAGCACCTCGGCCGATCCCGTCACCTGCAGCGCGGCGTCGCACAACGGACCGGAAAGGCGTTCGAGCGGCGCGGCCCTGACGAGCAGGTCCCGATGGCGCGGCGCGAGGCCCGGCAGTACCTCGGCCGTGAAGTAGTCCAGCAGATGCCGGTCGTCGGCGTGGCCCTTCGTCGGGTCCGCACGCAGCGCGAGAGCGGCCAGTTGCAGGCCGGCCGCCCACCCCTCGGTGCGTTCCCATACGGCTGTGGCCACCACCCCGTCGAGGTCGTGCCCCGACACCGCCGCCACCAGGGCCGCCGCCTCCTCCGGCGAGAACCGCAGCTGTGCCGCCCGCAGCTCGGTCAGGTCGCCGCGGGCCCGCAGCCGTGCGATCGGGAGCGGCGGGTCGGTGCGCGAGGCGATCACGATCCGCAACGAGGCGGGCAGATATGTCACGAGGTACTCGACCGCCTCGTGGATCCGTTGATCGGCGAGCAGGTGGTAGTCGTCGAGGACCAGTACGTGCGGCACGGTGGTCGCCGCCAGTTCGTTGAGCAGCATCGGCAGCGCGAGGTCGACCGGAGAGACGCCGGTCGCGTCCAGTGCCTGCAACGGGCCCGCGCTGATCGCGTCGCCGGCGTTGTGCAGAGCGGTGAGCACATAACTCCAGAACCGGACGGGCTCGTCGTCACCGTCGTCGAGCGAGACCCACGCGATACGGCGCTTCTCCTCGGGGTCGGCAGCCCAGCCGCTGAGCAGACTCGTCTTGCCCCAGCCGGCCGGCGCCACCACCACGGTCAGCCGGGTGTCGGCCAGGCGCAACTGGCGCTGCAGGCGTTCACGCGGGACCGAGCCGGCCCGGGCCGGCGGGATCACCTGCTTCACGGCCAGCAGTGGCCGCTTGGGTATGTCCGACGTCACGACGCTCCCGACCTGCGGCCTGGTACCGCAACCCGACGCCGATTCTGCCAGCTCCACCACCCCGGGTACATCTCGCGGCGGGGTGGTGCGCCGGCACCCTGTCCGCCGCGAGTCTCCTGCCACAACCCGGGGCCACGCGACAGGAGACACGCCATGGCCACGAACACCATCACAGACGAACCGCCGGAGATCGCCTTCACCCGCAGGGACGCGCTGAAACTGACCGGCCTCGGCATCGGCTCGCTCGCCACCTTCGGCGTGGGCGTCGGCGGACTCCGGGCCGCGACGAACGGAGCCTTCAGCGCCGGATCCGGCGATCCGTACGACCTCTGGCACGACTGGAGCTCGATGTCCGGCATCGAACGGGTGGTCGCCGCCGGCGTCCTCGCGTGCAACCCGCACAACACCCAGCCCTGGCGCATCACCGTCGACGCAGACACCATCGACATCCACTCCGACCCTAGCCGGCGCATGCCCCTGAACGACGCGAGCGGCCGCGAACACTTCGCCGGGCTCGGCTGCGCCGTCGAGAACATGGTGATCGCCGCCGGACCGGCCGGATTCAGCGCCGACGTGACACTCTTCCCGGACGGCATCGCTTCGGACCGAGTCGCCCGGATCGCGCTGCAGAAGGGTGGCACCGGGCAGGACCGTGACCTCGCCGCCGCGATCCCGCACCGGCATACCAACCGCGGCCCGTACACTTCCGCCCCCGTCGACCTCAGCGGCTTCACCGAGCAGAGCTCCCGCATCGAGGGAGCGAACGTGCTGTGGATCGCCGACAGGACGACGCGCGAGCAGCTGGGCCGGCTCTACGTCGAGGCCACCGAGGCGATCACCGCCGACACCGATCAGTCGACGGAGGCCTTCGGCTGGTTCCGCAGCTCACGCGACAGCATCGACAAGCACCGCGACGGGCTCACCCTCGACGCTCAGGGCCTTGGCGGCCTGACACTGTTCGCCGCGAAACTCCTGCCTGCGCAGTCCCGCAAGGACGGCGACGCCTACTGGGTCAAGGCCACCCGCGAGGTGCACACCGCGACCGCCGCTGCCTACGGCGTCATCACCGTCGACGACGTCACCGACAAAACCGCCCAGGTCAACGGCGGACGGCTGCTGGCCCGGATGCACCTGACCGCAACCATGCTGGGCTTTGGCCTGCATCACATGAACCAGATCACCGAACGCATCGACCGCGACACCGCGGCCGGCACCCCCGATGTCTTCTCCGCACGCTGGGCCGCCCTGCTCGGCCGCCCCGCCTCGACGGGCCTGCTGTCCTTCCGTATCGGTCACCCCGAGCGCACGCCGGGCCTCAGTCCGCGCCGCAGCCTCGAAGACGTCGTGACCAGCTGACCCTCTACCGGTACGGCGAGTCCCACGGCGCCGCCCGACCATCCGTTTCGTCCAAAGGAGGTTCCCTCATGCCCAACTCCAGCATCGCGGAGCAGGCCGGCGGACCGGTGCGCGCATTGCGCCCCGGTGCCGTTCTGGCTGTGACATGCCTGGCACTGGCGACCGTTGTATCGGCGATGGCTTCGCTGAGTGTGGCGTTGCCCGACGTCGCCCGTGAGACGCACGCCAACCAGACCCAGTTGTCGTGGATCATCGACGCCTACAGTCTGATCTTCGCTTCGTTCCTGCTGTTCGCCGCGACCCTCGGCGACCGCTTCGGCCGTCGCAGGGCACTGCTCGGCGGTGTCGCAGTGTTCGGCGCAGTGTCGCTCGCCGCGACCTTCACGACCGAGCCGGGCGTCCTGATCGCCCTGCGTGCGGTGCTGGGCGTGGCCGCCGCGTTCGTCATGCCCGCCACGCTGTCCACGATCACCAGCACGTTTCCCCGCGCCCAGCAGGCGCGTGCGATCAGCATCTGGGCGGGGGTCGCGGGCGCCAGCGCCGCGCTGGGACTGCTCGCCTCCGGAATACTGCTCGAGGCGTGGTCGTGGCGATCGGTGTTCTGGCTGAACGCCGTCATGGCCGCGGTGGCGTTCATCGGCACCTACCTCTTCGTGCCGGAATCCGCGCAGCCGGGCAAGCAGCGCATCGATGTGACCGGAGCGGCTCTCACCGTGGCGGGACTGGGGGTGCTGGTCTACTCGGTTATCGAGGCGCCCGAGCACGGCTGGGGCAGCACCCGCACCCTGGCAGGCATAGCCATCGGGCTCGCCGTCCTGGCCGCCTTCGTCGCCTGGGAGCTCAGGCACCCGCACCCCCTGCTCGATCCGCGGCTGTTCCGCAACAAGCTCTTCGCGGCCGGGTCGGTCTCGACCACCCTGCAGTTCTTCGCGTTCTTCGGGTTCATCTTCGTCACGATGCAGTACCTCCAGCTGGTGCGCGGTGACAGCGCCCTGATGGCCGCGGTGAGCGTGCTGCCGATGTCCGCGGCGATGATCCCCAGCGCCCGCCTCAGCCCGCTCCTGGTCGCCCGGCGAGGCATGCGTGGCCCCTGGACCGTCGGCCTCGTCCTGGTCACCACCGGCCTGGTCGTGCTGGCCCAGCTCGACGCCGGCAGTTCGTACTGGCTGGTGGTGGGCGGGCTCCTGCCGCTCGGTGCGGGTATGGGCCTGGCCACGACGCCGGCCACCGCGGCCATCACCGACGCCCTGCCGCCGCGTCTGCAGAACGTGGGATCCGCCGTGAACGACCTCTCACGCGAACTCGGCGGCGCCCTGGGCATCGCCGTCCTCGGCAGCCTCATGAGTGCCCAGTACCGTGACTCCCTCGACACCGGCGGCCTCCCCGCCCCGGTCGCGGAAGCGGCCCGCTCCTCCCTCGCCGCCGCCAACCACATCGGCCAGGCCACGGGCAACCCCGCACTGATCGACGAGGCCCGCGACGCCTTCGCCTCCGGCATGCACCTCGCACTCATCGGCGGCGCAGCAACCACCCTCCTGGCCGCCGTCGTCGTCACCCTCCTGCTGCGCCGTCCCGGCAAGCCCGGCACGGTCGTCCCGAAGACGCAGACCGACGGCACAGACCGGGAAACGGCCGCTCAAGCGACGGCATAGCACCAACCGACTGCCGCACAGATCCACCACGACGGGCGGCGCGAGGGGCCACGATCAGGCCCGCGCGCCGTACCAGGAAGGGAACCGACATGACTGCGTTGCGCACCCAGAAGGTGCACCAACCCGGCCCAGAGCGGTTGCCGGAGCCACTGGAAGCCCTCACCCGGGCCTTCGCTCTCCTCGGCACACGCGGCACCGGGCTCATCATCACGGCCCTCGCCAAGGGCCCGGCCGACCTCCACCTCATTCACGAGCGCATCCCCGGCCTCAGCGACGGCCTGCTCACCCGACGCCTCCGGGAGATGACGGCCCTCGGCCTGGTGGCCCGAACCGCCGACCCGGGCACACGCACGAGCAGCGTCTACACACTCGCCTCCCACGGCAAGGCGCTCCTCATACCCCTGACCGCCCTGACCGTGTGGGCACAGGATCACCTCCCTGCGAAGGTCTCCGGGGGAACGCCATCCCTGCAACGCGACAGGGCGTGGGCGAAGCGGAGTTCCACGGACCTGGTACACCACCGAGGTGGTGGTTCAAGTCGGCGCAGAACGGTCCGGGAAGACAGTGCCTGGTAGTAGGCGCCGGAGTGCAGCGCACTCCGGCGAGCTGACGAATCGTCGACGGTGGCACTCCCTGTTTCGACCGTCGCTTCCCCACCGAAATCCACAGAATCGGATTACAGAAATTGAGCGCGCACGGACACGTGGACCTTGGGTCATACGGTGGCCGGCTGGACCGGAACTGCCGTCGCCCGGACTGCCTGGGGTGCCGCATGGCCGGAAGGCGGGCCGAGGCGGTGGGCAAGACCGCGGCAGAGCCGACGTCCCCCGCGGCCATCGTGCCGTCGCCGCGCCAGAGCCCGCACAGCTCGGACATCTCGCCGGCAGGGCCTGCGAAAGAGAGCCAGCCGCTCCTCTAGCGGCTGCGCTGCCAACTGCCCAACGAGAAAGCGTCTTTGCCCAGAACGTAGAAGGAGAGGCCTGCAATGGCTCCTGAAAACAAACCTGACGGCGTACGTGCCCGCGAGGGTGGTGTGGCGGCCCAGGACGGCCTCGCGGCCAACCGGGCTCTTTGGGACCACCTCGCCGAAATCCACGGAACTGACCCCGGAGACCGGTCGTACGACGTGCAGGCATTCCTCGCCGGAGGGGAGACGCTTCGCGGGATTGAGCGAGAACTCGCGGGCGACGTGGCAGGCAGGGATCTCCTCCACCTGCAGTGCCACTTCGGGATGGACACCCTGAACTGGGCGCGCCTGGGCGCACGCGTCACCGGTGTGGACTTCTCCTCCAAAGCGATCGCACGGGCACGGACCTTGGCGGAACAGGCCGGTCTGGCCGCGGAGTTCGTGGAAGCGGACACCCAGTGCCTCCCCGACGCTCTGGCGGGCCAGTTCGACCTGGTCGTCGCCACCTACGGGGTCCTGTCGTGGATCGGCGACCTCGGCGCCTGGATGGGCGGTGCGGCGACGGCGCTGCGTCCGGGCGGCCGACTGGTACTCGTGGACCTTCACCCCCTGTTCCAGACGGTGCTCACGTTCGACCCCTTGGTGGCCGACTGGCCCTACGGTGGCGGCGCACCGCAGCACGACGCGATGACGGGCACGTACGCCCACGCCGAAGCTTTCTCCGAGCCGAGGAAGTCCACTCAGTATCCGTATTCGGTCGGCGACATCGTGACGGCGGCCGCTTCGGCGGGTCTGATCGTGGAGCGTCTCGGCGAGCACACCGAAACCGAGACCGACGGGCGTCACATCCTGCCGCAGGGCCCGGACGGCCTGTACCGGTTCCCGTTCAGCGACACCTACCTGCCCATCCTGTATTCGCTCACCGCAGCTCTCCCGCCCGCACCCGACGGACACCCGAGGGACCCCGGCGGTGCGGTCGGGCACGATGCGGCGGGGCAGACGCCTCGTGGTGACCGCCAGCAGTGACAGACCGGGGTGTCCGATGCATGTACTACCTGCACATCGATGTCTTCAGTTCACAGCCCTACAGCGGCAACAGCCTGGCGGTGTTTCCCGACTCCGTGGCGCTCAGCGGGCAGCAGATGACGCGCATCACCCGGGAAATGCGCCATTTCGAATCGGTGTTCCTCGCCCCCGACCCCACCCATAAGCGGACCTGCAGTGCGCGCGTCTTCGATCTCGCCGAGGAACTCGACTTCCCTGGACACCCCCCTCATCGGGGCAGCCTGTGTCCTGCACGCTCTGCACGCTCTGCACGGCGCCGGCGAGACCGAGACCTGGCACCTGAAGCTGAGAGGCCGAACAGCCGACGTCGCCACCCGAACGCCGCTCGGCGGGCCGCTACACCGCCGTTCTCGACCAGGGCCCTGCCGCATTCCTGGGCCGCCCCAACATCCCCGAGCTGGCCGCCTGGTTCTCCTTGGACGCCGCCGACCTGGACCCGGAACTGCCCCCAGAAGTGCTGTCCACAGGACTTCGGTACCTCATGGTCCCTGTGCGCGGCAACGCACTGGAACGCGCCCAGATCGCCCGAGACCTCGACGCCCCCCTGGCTGCTGTCGGCGCACAGTTCGCCTACCTGCTCGACGCCGCCGCGCTGGAGGGCCGCCATTGGAACAACGACGGCAAACTGGAGGATGTGGCCACCGGTTCCGGCGCCGGATGTGCCGCCGCCTACCTGCGCCGACACAGCCGGATCGGCGACGGAGAGACCGTCACCCTGCACCAGGGGCGCCACACTGGCCGCGCCGGCCAGATGGCGATCAGCGCATATGGCCAAGGGCAGAACATCCGCTTGGTCACGGTGGGCGGCGAGGTGGCGTTCGTTGGTGAAGGGCACCTCAGGGAGCTGCCCGCATGAGCCCCTCCACGTTGCAGTCCGGGTTGTCGGCTGCCGGCGCCAGATCTCCACCGCTTCCAGCTCGGCGGTCCACAGCCTTGACACCGCCTCGGACACGACCGGACAACCCCTGATCGCGACGTGGTTGTGGCTGACACGCCTTTGGGCCGACGGTCCCAACATGGCCTGCGAGGCGTGCGGGCTGCCCGTGGCGAGCAGGATCGACGACTGCTCGCTCTGGCAGGCGGTGTGGCTCGCCCCAAACGCCGTGCGCCGCTTTGCCGTCGACAACGCCAACGCCGCACCGCTCTCCGGGGCGGAACTGATGGCGGATGGGAAGGGCACGCCCCCGTTCGAGCTGATTGCGGAAGTGGTCCAACGCGCCCTCGACGCCCTGCTGCCCGCAGGTCCGCCAGCGGGGCGCGCCCTCCTGGCCGGACCGGGACGGCCGCCCCCGCCACGGACGCCGACGTCCTCCTCGTTGCCGGCCCATCCGCAGACGGGGGAGACCTGGACCCCGACCAACCCGGCCACCCCGGCGTACTTGGTGCCGCTGCCGTTCGGGGTATGGCTGTGGCTGGCCTTTCTCGAGCCGTACCTGCCCATCCCTGCGGCGGGTGGCATGCCCAACGGCTTCCTGCGCGACGACCCGCCCGCGCCGCGTACCCCTCACCTGTTCCGGGCCGGCCCAGGAACGTTCCAGCACGCCCTGGTCCGGCTGCCAGCCGTCCACAGCCGGTGGCTGCGCGAGATCCTCGAGAACCTCACGCAGCACATGCGCGCCCGCCTCTTCTAGCCTGTTGGCAGAAGGCGCCGACACCCAGTCTCCGACCTATCCGGTGACCGTGCTGCTGCAGGTGCAGATTGGCTGCACTCACCTCACCCGCGTCGCTCCAGGCGCCCGTCGTCATGCGGGCACCCCGGCCTCGTCCATGACCACGGCCATCTCACCCGGGGGAAGGGCCGGGTTGGCACGCGCGGGAGGCCAACTCGGGCAGGGCGAAGGCCTCGAGGAGCCGGGGGAGCGGCAGGCGCGGGTCGCGGGTCGCCGCCTGGCGCGTCCAGACGTCCGGGGCGTGGCTGAGCCGCTCAGATCAGGTCGGGGTTGGCGGCGGGGTCGCGGACTGCCAGCTGTCGGTAGATCCCGTCGGAATGGTCCGCGAAGCGGGCGGCGAGCCCCTCGCGGGGGAAGCGGGGATGGCCGGTCGCCATCCAGGTGATGCACGGCCAGGTGGGTGCGCACGAGGAGAGGTGGAGGCCGCGGCCCGGTGCAGCACGTCCTGATCCCCCATCTCATAAACGGCGGGGACGAAGAGGAACTCACAATCAACCTGGGGCTGGGACTCGTGGCCCGAAATGCCGCGGAGGCTGAGTACATCCTGCACGGGATCTACGTACACCTCGTCAAAGCGGAGAGGGCGTACCGCGAACTGGCAGTCGCTACCGGCGGCACGCTCGTCCAGCAACGCCGAAAGAAGCTGGAAGAGGCCACCCTTGCCCACTTGTGTACTGGCTCTAACAAAAGCGGTCATGTGGCTGTCGGCTTGATCGCTCGTTGATGTGGTCATGGGGAAGCGTCAGTCGCGGCCGTGGATCGTGTCGGGCGAACTGTGGTCGCTGATCGAGCCGTTGCTGCCCGAGCCACCGCCGAAGCAGGTCGAGGGGCGGCCGCGGGTGCCCGACCGCCAAGCCCTGTGCGGCATCCTGTTCGTCCTGCATACCGGCATCCAGTGGGAGTACCTCCCGCAGGAGCTCGGCTTCGGGTCGGGCATGACCTGCTGGCGCCGCCTGGCGGCCTGGAACGAGGCCGGTGTCTGGGACCAGCTGCACCGGCTGCTGCTGAACAAGCTGCGCTCGAAGAACCACCGGCACCCGAAGCCAATCCGGCAAGGTCAGTAGTCATCCACCGCTCTGGCGAGCGGCTTTGCACAGCGAGTCCCACAGGGTGTCGATGTGGTCGGGCAGCGTCGTCGTCGCGCCGATGGCGACGCGAATCGCGAAGTGACCGTTGACCGATGTGTGCGTGAGGAAGGAATGCCCTTCGGCGTTGACCGCCTCCATTGCTGCCTTGGTAGCGGCGTCGTCGGGGCGCCCTTCCTGGTCGACGAGGTACAGACATACGAGTGCCAGTGATGGCGGGGTGGCCAGGGCGAAGCCCGACTCGCTCTCGATCCGGCCGGCCAAGGAGTTGGCCATGGCGACGTGGCCGCGGATGCTTTCGCGCAGGCCTTCCAGTCCGGCCCCGTGCACCACCGACCAGATCTTCAACGCACGCATACGACGGCCCAACGGGACCTGCCAGTCGCGGTAGTCGATGACTTCGCCCGATTCGGTCGCAGCGTTACGCAGGTACTCCGGTGTGATGGACAGCGCGGTGGGCAGCGCTCGGGCATCCCTCACCCACATGAACGAGGCGTCGAAGGCGGTGTAGAACCACTTGTGTGCGTCGGTGCAGAACGAGTCGACAAGGTTCACGCCGTCCAGGAGCCAGCGGAACTCGGGACACAACGCCGCGACTCCTGCCCATGCGGCGTCGACGTGCACCCACGCCTCGTACGTACGCGCTGCCAGCGCGACCTCTCTCACGGGGTCGATGGCACCCGTGCCGGTTGTTCCCACGGTCGGACAGACCATGACCGGCCTCTTTCCGGCGGCCGTGTCCTTGGCCAGCATGTCTGCCAGGGCATCCGCCGACATGGACAGCGTGCCCTGGGTGAAGGGGACGATCCGCAATGCTCGCGCGCCGAGCCCGGCCACACGCACGGCCTTGGCCAGTGACGAGTGGGTCTCGGCAGTGACGTACACCGTCTCGGTGCCGTCCACGCCGTGTTCGCGCCAGTCCGGGTTGCTGCGCTGCAGCGCAGCCAGCAGGGCAGCCAGCGATGCCGACGAAGCCGAATCCTGCAGCGAACCGCCTCCGCCTCCGGCGAAGGTGAACTCGCGGCCAAGGCCCAGGGCATCCGCCAGGCCGTCGAGCAGGACCTGCTCGATCTCCGTACCGGCCGGCGATGTCGACCAGAGCATTCCCTGCGCCCCGATCCCGCCCGATGCGATGTCACCGAGGAGCGACAGCAGGGACGCGTTCGCTGGGAAGTAGCCGAAGAAGCCCGGGTGCTGCCAGTGGAGCGACGAGGGGACGACCACGTCGTTGAGCAAGGCGATGAGATCATCGCCCAGCGCCTGGGACGGCTGCTCGGGCAGTTCACGAGGAAGCTGCGCCTTCACGGAGCCCGGCACGACCTTCGGCCGCACGTGCAGGGAAGGGAGCGAGGTGCGGTATCGGGCGACCCAGTCGACCAACTGGTGGCCCTGGCGGCGGAATTCATCTGGCTCAAGATCAGGCATGCTCTGTCCTAAGAGGTGGTGGTGGTCATGACGAGGGCTGAGCGCCCACCTGAGCGCTGGGGATGATCAGGTGCCCGGGGCGAGCCGGCCGCTACCGGGTTCAGAGGGCCCCGATGCCGCGTACCGACTGGTGCCGCACCAGAACCTATCGTCTACAGTTGTTGATTAATAGCTCCAATGTAACCCCTTATGGGGTCGCTGGGAAGGGGGCGCCATGGGGGCCCCTCTCGCGGCGACTGGGAAGGACAGCTCTTCGCCCTCGCTCCGTGCGCCCCTGCCGCGAGTGCGTGGCGTAAGAGGTTCACCAGGTCACAGCGTTGGGTCTGCGGGTCACACGACCCCTCGGACTCATCCGCCGTGAGGCCCGCGAGTGCGACCACGGCCCTCAGTATTCAGGCGTCTACCCGTTGGTAAGGTGTCACCATGCCCAAGATCGTGGACCACGACGCGCGGCGTGAAGAGATCATCGAAGCCGTATGGCGCCTTGTCGCGCGGCGAGGATTCGCGGCGCTGAACATGCGGGATCTCGCCGCCGAAGCTGGATTCACCAACGGTGCGCTCGCACGATACTTTCCCACCAAAGCAGCGATTCTGCGGGCCTCGCTGGAGCGCGCCAATGCGGCCACCGAGCAGCGGGCCGCCCGCACCATCGCCGGCGCCGACGGCCTGAACGCGTTCCGCAAGTTCTGCGTCGAGATCATGCCCCTGGACGACGAGCGCCTCAATGAGGCCCGCGTGGTCATCGGCTTCTGGAACTACGCGGTGGCCGATCAGGAACTGATCGGCGTCTACGACCAGGCGATATCGCGCTGGCGCGATCAGATGCTCTCGTATCTGCGCACTGCGGCCGAAGCGGGAGAGATCAACCCATCCTGCGATCTCGATGCGTTCTTGGACCTTGCGATGGCCACGCTGATGGGACTCCAGATCAACGCGATCTTCGCGGCTCGCCTGACCACACCCTCCCGCCAGTTGCGGATACTCGACGGACTCATCGCGGGGCTGCAGACCGGCACCTCATGATGTGAGCACGCAGGCGCAGACGTACTCACCTGTGGACAGTCGCATCTGATCCGCCCTGTGTGTCACAACCACCGGTGCGGGTGGCGTGGACCACCGCCGTCCCGGCTTCGCGCCGTCTTCCGCCCTGCAGACATACGAAGGGGCGAGGATCGACGCGCCGGGCTTCTCGGCAGCGGCGGCGTAGGCAGATGCCGTGTACATCGGCGGCCGATGGCCGAGCGCTCCCTCACTCGGGCTTCGTACAATTTGGGTCCGAACGGTAATGTCGATCCAGTGCGTCGCAGAGACGTCGAAGGGGTGTGCCCGTGCCCGGCCATCGATCCATCACCGAAGCCGAGAAGCTGGCCGCTGCGAAGCTCGGCGGCATCCCGATCCGCCATGAGCAGATGGCTGTGGTGGCCAATATCCACCGGGCGGCCTCGGCGGTACGGCAGCATCTGGAGAACTCCGTGCTCCGTGGATCCGATCTCACCTGGACGGCGTTCGTCGTGCTCTGGGTGGTCTGGATCTGGGGCGAGTCGGAGACCCGGCACGTGGCTGAGGAAGCGGGGATCTCCAAGGGCACACTCACTGGGGTCGCGCGCACGCTGGAGGCTCGGGGGCTCATGCGGCGGGGCGGTCATCCCACCGACGGGAGGCTGGTTCTGCTCAGCCTCACGGACGAGGGTGAGGAACTGATGCGGCGGGTGTTTCCGCAGTTCAACGAGGAGGAGGCATTCGTGGCCGAGCAGCTGGACGACGACGAGTGCCGCAGCGTCGCGGACGGACTGCGGCGAGTTGTGCTCCAGGTCGAGGAGCACGGCGAGGAGCGTCGGCGCGCCCTGCTGAACGGTGCCGAGCCCGCCCTGCGTCGCAGTGGTCGCCGTCCGAAGCCGAAGGCGTGAAGGGGAGCCCGCGCAGCGGGGCAGGACTCAGAGGGAGAACGCCTCTGCCGCGATGACGGCGGGCGGCGCTCGGAGCCCCCGCGTTACCGGTGACGCGGTGGCAGCGATCCCCCTCCTCGCCGGCGGACCGCGGCAGCTGATCGCATCGGGCGATGGCGATGTCCTGCGGTCCCAGCCCTCGGGCGGCGGTGATGCGCCGCCGAGTTATGCCGGGAGCGAGGTAGCCGTGGGGGCAGGACTTGTGCGGCGTCCGACGAGGAAGACGGCGGTGAGTTCTCGTGCTGTCAATGGCGGTCCCGTGCGGCGCCTACAAGGGCGTCGAACAGTCCCTGCTGGGCGGGGTCTTCATGGGCGGTGTCCTCGGGGTGCCACTGGACCGCGGCGAACCAGCCGAGAACTCCGGGCAGTTCGAGCCCTTCCACTGTGTCGTCGGCGGCCCGGGCGGTAATCGTGAGGCCGGCGCCCGTACGGTCGACCCGCTGGTGGTGGTAGCAGGACGCCTCCACCTTCTCGGCGCCGGTGGCCTGTTCCAGCAGCGAGCCGCGCCGGATCGCCATCGGGTGCACGACATGTCGGTGCTCACGGTCCGGACCGCCCATGTCCTGGTGGAGGGTGCCGCCGAGGGCGGTGTTGACGACCTGGAGGCCGCGGCAGATCGCGAGCAGGGGCAGGCCCAGGTCGAGGGACTGGCGGGCGACTTCCAGGTCGAAGGCGTCCTGGAGGTCGTCGACGTCGTACACGCTGTCGTGGGTGTCGGTCGCGCCGTAGCGGTACGGGGCGAGATCGCCGCCGCCGGGGAGGAGGACGCCGTCGAAGCGGGCGAGGCGGGCGGCCACGCCGGCGGCGGTGGGCTCGGCGGGGTGGATGGTGGCCGGTTCGCCGCCGGCCCGCCAGACCGCCTCGACCAGCGCGCGAGCGTTGACCTCGGCGGCGTAGCGCAGGGCGGAGGTGGAGGCGGCGAAGCGGGCGGGGATCGCGATCAGCGGTCGCGCGGGCGTCGTCACAGCTGGATCCAGGTGGTCTTGAGTTCGGTGTACTTCTCGATGGCGTGGGCGGACTTGTCGCGTCCGTTGCCGGACTGCTTCACGCCGCCGAAGGGCACGGTGAGGTCGCCCTCCTCGTAGCAGTTGACCCAGACCGTGCCGGCCTTCAGCGCGCGCGAGACCTGGTGGGCGGTGGACAGGTCGGAGGTCCACAGCCCGGCGGCCAGGCCGTACTCGGTGTCGTTGGCGAGCGCGACGGCCTCGTCGAGGTCGTCGAAGGTGAGCACGGACAGGACGGGGCCGAAGATCTCCTCACGGGCCAGCCGCATGCCCGGATCCACGTGGTCGAAGACGGTGGGCTGCAGGTAACTGCCGCCGGTGTCGGTGAGTGTGCGGCTGCCCCCGGCCCGCAGCCGAGCGCCCTCGCTGAGGCCGGTGCCGATGCGCTCCAGTACGCGCTGCAGGTGGCGCTCACCGACCAGCGCCCCCATCTCGGTCGCCGGGTCGAGCGGGTCACCGATCCGTAGTTCCCGGGCCCGCGCCACGATGGTGTCCGTCACGCGCTCGGCAATAGAGGAGTGGACGAGCAGCCGCGAAGGGGCCGTGCACATCTCGCCCTGGTTGAAGAAGATGCCCCAGGCGGCGGTTTCGGCGGCCTTCTCCAGGTCGGGTGCGTCCGGGAGGATGATGTTGGGTGACTTGCCGCCCAGCTCCAGCCAGACGCGCTTGAGGTTGGAGTCGGCCGCGTACCGCAGGAAGTGCCGCCCGACGGCGGTGGATCCGGTGAAGGCCAGCACGTCGACGTCCGGGTGGAGGCCGATCGCCCGTCCGGCGGTGGGCCCGTCGCCGGTGACGACGTTGAGTACGCCCGGCGGCAGCCCGGCCTCGGCCGCCAGCCGACCGAGCAGCAACGCGGACAGCGGCGAGTTCTCCGACGGCTTGAGCACCACGGTGCAGCCGGCCGCGAGCGCCGGAGCGACCTTCCAGCTCGCCAGTGTGAGAGGGAAGTTCCAGGGGACGACCGCGCCGACGACACCCGCCGGTTCGCGGGTGACCAGGGCGAGCGCGTCGGGCGCGGTGTGCGGCGACTCGTCGGTGAGCTTGTCCGCCAGCTGCCCGTACCACCGAAAGGTGTTGATCGCGGCGCGCAGCTCGATGTCGTACGCGTCCGTGATCGGCTTGCCCATCTCCAGGCTGACCGTCAGCGCCAGCCGGTGACGCTGTTCCTCCAGCAGATCAGCGATCCGCAACAGGACCCGGCCCCGGTCGGCAGGTGCGAGGCGTGGCCACGGCCCCGAGTCGAAGGCCCGGCGCGCGGCGGCCACAGCGGCGTCCACCTCGGCGGGCTGGGCGTCGGCCACGTGCGCCAGCACCTGCCCGTCGCGGGGCGAGACGGCCGGGTAGGACTGCCCGCCGCCGGGTTCGTCGGCGCCGTCGATGTGGTGCGCACCTGACACGTCCAGCGCCGTGGCCCGGCGCAGCCAGTCGTCGTGGGTGATGTCCAGCATGCGTAGCCTCCAGGTCATGGCATTACGTTTGAATCCAAACGATAAGCCGCGGGCGGTCCCCGCAGGGGAGACCGGGGTCTCGACCGGCTTGTCGTTCGGTCGTACGGTCAACGGGTTGTGGACATGCACGGGTGAACTCGCGCCCCTGCGCATGGATCACCACCTCGGCGTACCGGTGCTTGGTGTCTGCTTCGGCGGCCGGGGGCCGACCACCGCGCTCGGTCGGTCAATGCGTCATCGCGCCCGGAGATCGGCCGGCGTTCCAGGTGGGGCGCTTTCCGGAGATGCGGATCCGGAGATCACCAGGGCTATGACGCGCGACTGCCTCGACCTCGGCGGCGCGGAGCGTACGGCCGGCACGTCGGCCACCTGGCGTAGCGGCCGGCTGACGGCTTCTTCACGTATCCCGGACTCAGGGCGAGCCCTCCCCCGGCCCGGAGAGGTCGGTGTGGCCGGTCCGGGCCCGAGGGGGAGGGCAAGGACCGGGCCGGACACACCGCGGGCCAGGCTCAGACGTCGGCCATCGCCCTGCCACGAGTCAGTCGCGCGGCGATGACGCCCAGGACCAGGACCGCCGGGACGGTGAGCTCCAGCCACATCGCCGTGCCCTGCTCCCCGCCGATGAGGGTGGTGAAGTTGGCCAGGATCAGCCAGATGGCACCGGCGATGCCGAGCGCACCCAGGACGGGGGCGATCAGCGTGTTCCAGGCGCGAGTGTCCAGCCGTTCCCGGCGGAAGAACACGACCACCGAGACAGAGGTCAGGAAGTACAGGAGCATGACCGCCAGCACCGCGACCCCACTGAACCAGGAGAAGAGGCTCAGCACCGGGTCCTTGCCCAGCAGCGCGAAGGACATGACCAACGCGAGCGAGATCACGGTCTGCACGCCGCCGGCCGCCCAGGGCGAGTGGCGTCGGTTGACCGCGGTCAGCCCGCGCGGCAGCAGGCCGTCGCGGCCGAGCGAGAACAGGTAGCGGTTGGCGGAGTTGTGGAAGGCGAGGGCACCGGCGAAGAGGGAGGTGACCAGCAGGATGGGCAGCGCGTCGCCTGCCCAGCCGCCGAACTGCGCGGTGATCGGCGCGAAGACCCAGGACGTGGCGTCGCCGCTCTCCAGTGCCTTCCCGGCGGCCGCGGTGGCGTTCGAGGCGCCATGGGCGGAGACCAGCATCCACGAGGTGAAGGCGAAGAAGACGGTGACGAACATGACGGACAGGTACGTGGCCCGGGGGACGGTCCTGCGGGGCTCCCGTGCCTCCTCGCCGTAGATCGCTGTGGCCTCGAAGCCGAACATCGACGCCACAGCGAACATCAGCGCCACGCCCGGTGCCCCCTGCAGGGCCGCATGGGGCGAGAAGCTGTGGGCGAAGCCCAGCCCCTCGGGACCGCCGCCCTTGAAGAAGGTCACCAGGGCGAAGGCGAACAGGATGCTGAACTCGGCCAGGACGAAGACGGCGAGGATCTTGGCGCCCATCTCGATCCCGGCGGCACCGAGGATCTGGACGATCACCATGGTGACCAGGACCCAGACCCACCACGGTGTGCTCAGCCCTGCGTACTGCTCGACCAGGCCGCTGACGATGAAGCCGTACAAGCCGTACATGGCGGCCTGGACCGCACAGTAGGCGAAGAGCGCGACTCCTGCGCTCCCGGAGCCGATGGGGCGGCCGAGCCCCTTGCCGATGTAGGTGTAGAAGGCGCCGGCGTCCACGACATGTCGCCCCATGGCGACGAAGCCGACGGAGAACAGCAGGATGACGGCGCCGACCGCGGCATACGCGGCGGGCGCACCCGCACCGCTGCCGATGGCGACGGCGATGGGCACGGCACCGGCTATGCCGGTCAGCGGCGCCTGCGCGGAGAGAACGAAGAAGAGGATTCCCAGAACACCGAGGGAGTTGGGTTTGAGCCTGCCTGCAGCGGAGGGGCTCTGCACGGTCTGTGTTGGTTCGACCGTCTGACTGTCCACGCGGATCACCTGCCTGGAAGGGGGAGAGGTTTCGTTTCGAGCCAAACGAGTTGCTTCATAGTGGGCTGGAACTATCCAGATGGCAAGGGTTTGTGTGGTGTTTTTAGGCCACCGCATCGTCGGTATGAGGCCGCGGCCGAGGTGGCATCCGAGCCGAACGAGGCCCCGGGCGCCAAGCGTCCGGGGCCTCACAACAGGCAGGTCGGCGAGTCAGGCGCCGCTGTCGCCCGCACTCTCGCCGTCTGCGTCGGCGTCGAGCAACCGCAGCAGGGAGCGGAGCTCCTCGATGGCCGCGTCAGTGACCTCGGGTCCGCCGCCCAGAACGAGCTGGTGCAGGACGAGACCGTCGAGGGCGGCGAAGACCAGCCGCGTCATCGCCCGGTTCGCACCCTCGGGGAGCATCCGGGACAGCTCGCGCTCGGTGGCATCGAAGTACTCGTCGTACAGCCCACGGATCAGCGGCAGCAGCTCCGGCCTTCGCCGGGATTCGAGCAGCAGCTCGTACTGGAAGAGCTGGGTGTCCGGATCGGCGGTGACCATCTCGGACACTCCGGCCGAGAAGTCGGACACCTTGCCGGTCCCCGGCTCGACCGCGCTGACGCTCAGGCTGGAGCGTACGGTGTGGGCGAGCGCCTCCTCGATCAGCGCGTCACGGGTGCCGAAGTGGTGGACGACAAGACCGTGGGTGACTCCTGCCTCCTCCGCCACCGCGCGATAGGTGAGCTTGCGCAGACCACCCCGGGCCACCACCCGCACGGCCGCGTTGAGCAGGGCCTCCCGGCCCTGCCCGTAGTTCACCCGCTTGCGCGGCCTGCGGCCCTCAGGGGTCCCGGTGGCTTCGGTCATGGGTGCGACCCTACCGGCCCGTACACGCACGGCGGTCTCTCCCCTGCCCGGCCGCACGGGACGGACAGGTGAAGCACCACGCCGGGCACCGTCGTGGCAGGCCGGGTGCGGTTCCGCCTGCGGTGGGCATCAGCGCTTGGGGGGCCGGATACCGCGGAACTCCCAGTCGCCGCCGAGCGCGGTGGACAGGACCTCTTCCGATTCGGTGGGCTGGGCTCCGACGTCCGTACGGATCGAGGTGGGGCCGGTGACGATGTGGTTGGTGAGCCGCCCCAGGCCCTCGACCTCGACCTCGACGACGTCACCGGGCTGGACAGGGCGGGAGTTGGCCGGGGTACCGGAGAGCAGCACGTCGCCGGGGTGGAGAGTGATGGTGCGCGCGATGTCGGCGACGAGGTAGTGCATGTCCCACTCCATCTCATCCGTCGAACCGTCCTGTACGAGCTCGCCGTTGACGTACGTGCGCAGGTACTTGCCGTGGAAGTCCCAGTCGGTGACCAGGCCCGGGCCGAGCGGACACAGGGTGTCGGAGCCCTTCACCCGCAGCATCGAACCGGCGTCGGTGTCGCGGAAGTCGTGCAGGCCGTAGTCGTTGGCCACGGTGTAGCCCGCGATGTACTCGCCTGCCTCGGCAGGGGAGATGTTGCGCGCGGTCCGGCCGATGACGATCGCCACCTCTCCCTCGTAGTTGAGCCACTTACAGCCCTCGGGGCGGACGATGGCGCCCTTGTGGGAGTTGAGGGCGGAGGTCGGCTTGTGGAAGTACGTCGGCGTCGGGGTCAGCTGGATCTGGAACTCGTCGACCCGGCTGCGGTGGTTGAGGTGAACGGCGACGACCTTGGACGGCACGACCGGCGGCAGGTGCTGGGCGTCCTCGATCTTGACCCGGCGGCCGTCCCCGGCGACGAGTTCGTCACCGTCGCGGACGGTCTCGACAGCGGCTCCGTCGAGGAGGGCACGGCGGTATTCGGGCATGGCGGGGCCTTTCTAGGAGCGGCTGTGCGGGGTGCGGGGGGAGACGGACGCGGGCGCGCCGGTGCCGGTCCAGCCCTCGGCCGGGCGGTCGAACCAGAGGTGGACCTGGCCGGTGCCGATGGAGTTCTCGTACTCGCCGTACTGACGTGCCTCGGCGACGCATGCCTGCTCGCCGAGGGCGCCGGCCATCATCAGGTAGTGGTAGAAGCGGGCCTCGGGCTTGTACTTCCAGAACTCGTCCATGGTGTCGAGGACCTTGTCGTGGCGGCCCTCCTTGAACCAGGCGATGCGTTCGTAGTCGGCATCGCGGGCCTCGGACGTGAAGATGTGGCCGGGGTCGCTCGACTCGTGGTCGCGAAGCTCGCGCAGCGGCCAGAAGGTGTGCGACAGCGCTCCGGAGGCGATCAGCAGCACGCGGCGGCCAGGAGTGGCGGCGATACCGTCCGCCAGGGCGCGGCCGAGCCGCAGGTGGTCCTCCATGTCACCGGTCTGGCAGACGCCGATGGTCACCCATCGCTTGTCCGGCAGCCCCTCGCCGAGGAACTTCCACAGGTTGATGGTGGCGTAGTAGATCGGGAGGTACTCGTCGTCGATCGCGGTGACCCAGGTGCCGTGCTTGTCGGCGAACCGGGCGATGTTGTGGGCCAGTTCGGGATCACCCGGGAAGTCGTACGGCATCCGGCACATGCCGCGCGGCAGTTCCTCGGAGGTGAACAGTCCGGCCCTGCGCTGCTGGGCGGTGACGACGAACTCGACGGTGGTGGCCCAGTGCGAGTCCAGGACCACGACGGTGTTGTAGTCGTCACTGTCGAAGACGTCCTCGCGGAGCTGTCGCAAGCCGGTGACGAGGGTGATCTCCTTGCCCTGGTTCAGCTCGAGCCGGTCCCCCTCCGGCAGCACGATGGTGGGGACGTGGGCGAGCAGGCCCGCCCCGACGATTTCACCCATGGTCTTGCCATCCGTTCGGTGCGGTGACGGTGTTCTTGACGTCGCAGTAGAAGTCGAAGCTCCATGTGCCGCCCTCCCGGCCGACGCCCGAGTGGCGGGAGCCGCCGAAGGGAGCCTGGAGGTCGCGTACGAAGAAGCAGTTGACCCAGACCGTGCCCGCGACGAGCCGCGCGGTGACCCGCTTGGCGCGCTCGTGGTCGCCGGTGACGAGGGTGGCGGCCAGACCGAAGCGGGTGTCGTTGGCGAAGCGCACGGCCTCTTCCTCGTCGCCGAAGGTCTGGAGCGTCAGGACCGGACCGAAGACCTCCTCCTGCACGATCTCCGAGTCCTGGGCGACGTCGGTGAGGAGGGTCGGCTCGTAGTACAGAGCGTCCTTGCGCTTGCCGCCGATGACCGCGCGAGCCCCGTCGTCGAGCGCGCGACGCACGAAGCCGTCGATCTTCTCCAGCTGGCGCGGGTGGATGTTGGGGCCGAGGTCGGTGCCCTCGTCACGCGGGTCACCCTGTCTGAGCCGGCTCGCCTTTTCCACGAACCGGCGGGTGAACTCGTCCGAGACCGCCTCCTCGACAAGGATGCGGGTCGCGGCCAGGCATACCTGCCCGGCGTTGTCGTACTGCTCCACCGCCAGGTCCACGGCGAGGTCGAGGTCCGCGTCGGCGAAGACCAACAGCGGTGACTTTCCGCCGAGTTCGAGGCTGAGAGGGGTGAGGTTGGCGGCGGCCGCCCGGGCGATGTGCTGGGCGGTGGGCACGGAACCGGTGAAGCTGATCCGGCGGACGTCCGGGTGCGAGACAAGAGCGTTGCCGACCTCGGTGCCGTATCCCTGCACGACGTTGAGGACACCGGCCGGCAGCCCTGCCTCGGCCGCGATGTCGGCGAGCAGCGAAGCAGTGAGCGGGGACCACTCGGCGGGCTTGAGGATCACCGTGTTCCCGGCGGCCAGCGCCGGGGCGACCTTCCAGGTGGCCAGCATCAGCGGGGCGTTCCACGGCGTGATCAGCACGCACGGGCCCGCCGGGTCCCAGCTCACGTGGTTCGTGTGGCCGCGGGAGGCGAAGTCCTCGTGCTCCAGCTTCAGCAGCCAGTCGGCGAAGAAGCGGAAGTTGTGCGCCACGCGCGGCATCACACCGCGGCGGTGGGAACGCAGGAGGGCGCCGTTGTCGAGCGTCTCGACATTGGCGAGGTCCTCGATGCGCTTCTCGACTCCGTCGGCGATGGCGTGCAGGATGCGGGCGCGCTCGGCGCGCGACGTGGCGGCCCAGGCGGGAAAGGCGGCGCGAGCGGCGGCGACGGCCGCCGCGGCCTCCGTCGCCGTGCCCCGGGAGATCTCTCCAAGGGTGCTTCCGTCGATCGGCGACACGTCGGTGAACGTCTCGACGGACGCCACGCGTTCCCCGCCGATCCAGTGCCGGGTGTCGACGGCGACCCCGGCCACCGTGGTGATGTGCTCGGTCATGTCCGGTCTCCAGGTCTTCTGATGCGTAAGGGGGTTACTCGGCCTCGGAGGTGCCGGATTCCAGCAGTCGACCGCCGTCCCAGACGACGCCCACCTGCCGGTAGTACGCGGCGATCGGCTCTCGGATCTCCAGCCGGGCCAGCTCTTCCGTCGGCGCCTCGAACAGCTCCAGTTCCGCATCGCCGACCCACGGCTGTCCGGCCTCGAACGACGCGGCGCCGGTCTCGATCAACTCGTCGAGCGCGAGGCCCTTGCCGTTCTCGATGGAGGGAAGCCAGCGGTGGTGGGCCATCGGGTGGCCGTTGACGAAGCCGTTGGTCTCGGACGGCTCGCGCAGGGTCACCACCGTCTGTGCCAGGCGTCGGTCGGCTGCGGCGAGGGTGGCGCCGAAGCGGGCTCCGGCCTCGATGCGCGGGGCCGGACCGTACAGGTGCGGGCGCGTCTGGTGGATCGAACCGAGCTTCTTCGGGTAGCCCTGGTGCAGCCCGCGGGCGATCGCGAAGTCCTTGTCGACCCAGATGTACACGCAGCGCGAGTACGTCCGCCCCTGGTACGAGCAGCGGACGACGGCGAAGGCCTCCTTGTACTGGGCGCGCACCGGGTCCAGCAGCTCCTCCTTCGTACCGGAGCAGGACTGCCAGTCGGCCCAGATCAGCGCGACCGCGCCCGGGTCCTCCTCGGCGAGTTCCAGCGGTGCGGGCAGCAACTCCCGTACACGTGCGGGATCGGTGCGGTACTCGATCGTGAGCAGGTCGCCGGAGTAGTGCCAGGGGGGTGAGGGGATCAGGGACGATGATCCGGTCGCCGTCTTGGGATGGAAGTAACCACGGACGCTGGCCATGACGTTGGTTCCTTACGCGGTGAGGGCGGGCTGCTTGAGCAGCTGGGCGCGGTAGCGGGCGGCGCCGGTGGCAGCGGCTGGGCCGCCGAGGGCGACGACGCCGACGAGCTGCCCGCCGTCGGTGTGGTAGCCGACGAGCATGTCGCCGCCCGGATCGCCGGCCAGGACGCGGATGTCGGCGAGGCCGAGTACGGGGGAACCGAAGGACTGCAGCCGGAAGTCGTGCTGGTCGCTCCAGAAGGTGGGCAGCGGCGCGAACGGCGGCAAGCCGGCTTCCGCACCCGTGAGATGAGCCATCAGTGCCTTGGCCGCATGTTTCGCGGTGTCGCCGGGGATCGACCAGTGCTCGACCCGGCGCGGTACGCCGTCGTAGCGGGCATTGGGGAAGCGGGCGACGTCGCCGACCGCGACGACGTACGGCAGTCCGCCGACCCGCAGCTGCCCGTCGGTGAGCACGCCGTCGGTCAGGTCGAGACCGTTGCCGTCGAGCCACTCGGTGTTGGCGACGGAGCCGACCGACTCCACGACCACATCGGCCGGGAGCACTGTCCCGTCACTCAGTACGACCCCGGTGACGTGCTCCTCGCCCTCGAACCCCGAGACACCCGCACCGAGAGCGAAGCGCACACCGCGTTCCTCGTGCCGCCCCAGCAGCGCGCGGGCCGGCAGCTCGCCGAGTGGTCCGACCATGGGCAGCGGCAGCGGGTCGACCACGGTGACGTCCGTGACGCCGAGACCGACCGCGGTGGCGGCCACCTCGCAGCCGATGAACCCGGCACCGATGACGACGACCCGGGCGCCCGGCCGGACCAGCTCCGCACGCAGGGCCTGAGCGTCACCGAAAGTCCGTACGGTGTGACGGCCGACCGCGGGGCCTTCGCAGCGCAGGCGCCGGGGACGCATACCCGTGGCGACGACCAGTCCGTCGAAAGGCAGCTCCTCGCCGCTGTCGAGCACGACGACCCGCTCGGCGAGTCGGGCGCTCGTGACGCTCGTACCGAGCCGCCACTCCACGTCGGCCGCGCTCGCCTTGGGAGCGAAGGCCAGGGACTCGAACGACGCCTTTCCGGCCAGCGCTTCCTTGGAGAGAGGCGGCCGGTTGTACGGCATGTGGGGCTCGTCACCGATCACGGTGATCGCGCCGGTCCACCCGGCGCCGCGGAGTTGTTCGGCCGCGCGCAGGCCGCCGATGGAGGCCCCGGCCACGATGATGCGCTGCGTCGTCATGCCGCTCAGTCCTCGATCCGGATGGCCTGCAGCGGACAGACGTCCGCGGCCTCCTCGACCTCGTCGCGCAGGGTGTCGTCCGGGTCGCTGACGTAGGCCAGCCGTCCGTTGTCGTCCAGCTGGAAAACGTCGGGGGCCGCGAAGACGCACTGTCCGTGGTCCTTGCACTTGTTCATGTCGACGACGACCTTCATGGCCGGTCCTCCTGGAAGGTGGGTGCGCCGGAGCGGGCGGGAGCGAGGGGCAGGGGCGGGATGGAAGGGCCCGGCCTGTGGCCGGGCCCCCAGCCACAGGGGGACGGGAAGCCGAACCCCTGACTCGTTTGGCTTCAAACAACATAGGAAGCCGCCACGCTCTGGTCAATACCTATCCGGATGGATAAATTCTTTGGCGCACCCCCTTGCGGGAAGGTGGCCACCTCCATACCGTTTGGCTTCAAATGATTAACCGGGGCTTCACGACCGCGGCATCGCCCGGCGCCCCGACCAGTCTTCGCTCCGCCACCCTCCCCCCGGGCTCGACGCCCGAGAGGTGCCCCGAATCCGCCGAGGAGACATCGGTGAGCGCTCACGACACCCCATCCGTCCGCCGGCACCAGGACCGGCTCGCCGCCGAGGGCATCGACGTGGTCCGGGTGACCTACCCCGACCTCATCGGCACCGACCGCGCCCGCGACGTGCTGCTCGACCACCTGCCGTCGGCCTGCGAGCACGGCCTGGCCTTCTGCCGCGCCGTTTACCACACCACCCCGCGCGGCGACGTCGTCGCGATCCAGGGCGGCATCGATGCCGGCCTGCCCGACATCTCCGTGCGACCGGACCTGAGCACCCTGGCACGCGTGCCCTGGGAGCCCGGCGTTGCGTGGTGTCTCGGTGACACGACCGACCCGGCGACCGGCGGGCCGGCCGCGGAGTCGCCGCGCGATCTGCTGCGCTCGGTGCTGGCCCGATGTGCGGACGTGGGCCTGAGCCCGGTCGTCGGCCCGGAGCTGGAGTACTTCCTCCTCGAAGAGGACGCCACCGCGCCGAACGGCTGGCGGCGCAGCCCCACCGTCACCGGGTCCGTCTACACCGCCGGCCTGCGCGCCGACCCCGACAACCACCTGCTGCGTACCCTGCGACAGCTGCGCGACCTCGGTATCGGCGTCATCACCGGCAACCACGAGTTCGACGGCGGCCAGTACGAGATCAACCTGACCCACTCCGACGCCCTGGACGCCGCCGACCGGGCGTTCCGCTTCAAGGCCGCTGTCAAGGAACTGGCCCGCAAGGAAGGCAAGTTGGCCACCTTCATGGCCAAACCCTTCAACGATTCGGGCGGCTCCGGCTTCCACCTGCACTTCTCCTGCGTCGACGCCGACGGCCGCAACGTCTTCGACGACCCGGCCGGCGCCTTCGGTCTCTCCGGCAACGCCCGGCACGCCATCGCCGGCATCCTCACCCACGCCCCGGCGCTCGCCGCGCTGCTCAACCCGACCGTCAACTCGTACAAGCGCTTCGGGCCCGACACCCTCGCGCCCTGGCTGATCAACTGGGGCCTGGACAACCGAAGCGCCATGGTCCGCATCCCGCCCGAGCGCGGCTCCGGCGCCCGTCTGGAGGTACGGCTCGGAGACGCCGGCGCCAACCCGTATCTCGCGATCGCCGCGCTCACCGCCGCCGCCCTGCTCGGCGTCCAGGAGGGCGAGGAGCCGCCAGCGCCGCTGGAGGGCTACGGCTACGACCTGGAGAAGTCCCAGGTCCTGCCGATGAACCTGACCGCCGCGCTCGACGCCCTCGAAGCCGACGAAGCGCTCATCGAACTGCTGGGCAAGGACTTCACCGCGTCCTTCCTCGCCTACAAGCGCGACGAGGCCGAACGCTTCCAACGACACGTCACCGACTGGGAGTTCGCCGAGTACTCCTACCACCTCTGAGCACCCCGCCAGGAGCACACCATGACGAGCACCCTGAACACCACCGACACCCACCACGCCCCCGACGACCCGATGCCGCTGGACGAGGTCGACCTCGCCGACAACGACAAGTTCCTCGACGGCGTCACCCCCTGGCGCATGTTCCACACCCTGCGCCACCAGGACCCGGTCCACTGGCAGCCGGAGCCCGAGCCCAACCACGGCTTCTGGGCTGTCACCCGGCACGAGGACATCACCCGCGTGGGACGCGACCCGCAGACCTTCACCTCCACCAAGTTCGCCAACCTCGAAGAACTCGACGACGACCAGATCAAGAAGCGCGCCTCCATCCTGGAACTGGACGGCGTACGCCACCGCGCGATGCGCAGCCTGCTACAGCGTCAGTTCGGCCAGGGCGTCATCAACGAGTACGCCGACTTCCTGCGCGGCCTGACCGCCAGGACGCTGGACACGGCCCTCGCCAAGGGCACGTTCGACTTCGTCGCCGACGTCGCCGCCGACTTCCCCATCAACGTCCTCGCCCGGCTCCTCGACGTCCCCCCGGAGGACAACCAGCAGCTCATCGACTGGGGCAACCGGATCATGGGCAACACGGACCCCGACTACGCCGATGTCCTCCTCCACAGCGAGGAGAGCGAGCAGTACAAGGATCTGCCCTTCCGCAGCCCGGCCTCGCTGGAGGTCTTCGAGTACGGACGGGAGCTGGCCCGGCAGCGGCGGGGCGGCACCGGCACCGACCTGATCTCCAGACTCGTCAACGAGAGCCCGCGCGACGGCGTCCCGCTCTCCGCGCAGGACTTCGACAACTACTTCCTGCTGCTGGTCGTGGCCGGCAACGAGACCACCCGGCACACCATCTCGCACTCCATGCTGGCCCTCATCCAGCATCCCGAGCAGCTGACCAGGCTCCAGGAAGACCCCTCTCTCATCCCGGTCGCCGTCGAGGAGTTCCTGCGCTGGGCCACGCCCGTCTACCATTTCCGCCGTACCGCGACACGCGACGTCGAACTCGGCGGCAAGCGGGTGAAGGAGGGCGACAAGGTCGTCATGTGGTACGCCTCCGGCAACCGCGACGAAGAGGTGTTCGGCAACCCGTACGACTTCGACGTCACCCGCCAGGACAACGACCACCTCACCTTCGGCAAGGGCGGCCCCCACCTGTGCCTGGGCAACCTGCTCGCCCGCACCGAGATCCGCATCATGTTCGAGGAACTGATCCCGCGCCTCGCCGACATCCGCCTCGCCGGCGACGTCCCCCGGGTCCGCTCCAACTTCGTCAACGGCATCAAGAAACTGCCGGTCGAGGTCACCCTCGCCTGACCGTCTGTACACGGAGCTGTGGCCACCCGGACGCTGGGTGCCCACAGCTCTGTGCGTCTGGGCGGCAACACTCTGATCGCGGCCGTTCGCCAAGGGCACGCAAACTCGGTCAGAAGGTGACCTTCGGCATCACCTCGAAACGACTCCCGCACTGAGATACAAAGCCACACACGACACCGGCCTGGGCACCTTCCGCTGGGTCGTCGAGCGGACCATCTCCTGGCTGCACGGCTTCCGCCGGCTGCGCATCCGCTGGGAACGACGCGACGACATCCACGAAGCGTTCCTCGGACTCGCCGTCTGCCTGATCACCCACCGGGCACCGACCACGTACGGCCGTGCGGCTCACCGGTCGAGGACCAAGCTGATCATGGACAAGCCTGCGTGGTATGCGTTCATCGCCTGCCACGTACCGGCGCCGGTTGAAGCGCTCGCCGTTGGTACGCGGCAGGCGATGCGAGTGGTGGTCAACCGGCGGCTACGATCCGCCACTGCTGGTTCGTGCTGTTGCTGTCACTCCACTGGCCCAGATCAGATCCATTGCCGGTGCGGCCCATGCCGTCGATGTACTTGCCGGTGGTGCGGTTCTTGATGCGCACGTTGTCGGCGACGGTCACCACCGACCACTGCTGGCTCGTGCTGTTGCTGTCACCGTACTGGGTGAGCGCGGATCCGTCCGAGGTGCGGCCCGCTCCGTCCAGGTACAGGCCGGTTGCCCGGTTCTTGATGCGCACGTAGGGCCCATCGTTCTCGACGGTCCACTGCTGCTCGTACCGGTTGCTGCTGCCGCTGGCTTCGCCGACGGTGGCCCCACTGGCCGTGCGGCCCTCTCCGTCGATGTACAGGCCGGTGGCGGCGTTGGTGATCCGCACGTATGTGCCGCCGCCGTTGCCGATCCCCCAGGCGTACTGCAGCCGGGTCAGTCCCGAGGCGTTCACCAAGGACAGCTTGATGCCCGAGCCGGTGCCGCTCTTGCTGGTCATGCTGTACCAGTCGCCGTCACGCAGCCCCGGCCAGTAGACGCTCCCCATGCCGAGGCTGCGCAGTTCGCTGCTGACCCCCCGGACGTAGTCGGCGAAGAACGAGCCACTGGGAACGCTGTAGTCGATGGTGTTGTAGTGGACGCCGTTCTTGCTGCCCGGGCCCATCGGGCCGCCCCACTCGGTGGCGATCGTGCGGGAGGCGTATCCGCCGATGTACCCGGCGAGGTGGTTCGCCCACTCGGTCTCGTCCTCGTATCCCGCGAAGAACGAGTAGTCGTGCACCGCCAGGAAAGTGCCGTCCAGGCGGCTGTCGCGACCGACTGCCGCGACGTCCTGGGCCAGCCCGGCGCCGTCGAGGATCACCCTGGAGCGCGGCACGGAGGGGTACCTGGCCAACCAGCCGCTGTACATGTCGTCCAGGCTGGTCGTGCTGTAACCGTACGGCTCGTTGATGACCTCGAAGTAGGCGTTGGGGTTGGAGCCGTACTTCTGTACGACCTTGTCCCACATCTGGTTGAACCCGGCGGTGCTCGCCGGCTTGCCGCCGCTGTACGCCCAGTAGGCGAGGATCACGTTTCCCTTGGTGAGGGCCGTGTCGATCGCCCCGGTGTAGGTGTTCCAGTAGTCGGCGACAGTGGGCTCGTTGACAGGCATGCGCACGGTGTTGGCGCCCGTCGCCACGTACATCTGGCCAACAACCTGGTCCGCCACGGCGGAAGCCGATGAGTAGGTGTCCGACGCCCCGAGCCCGGACGGGTGCAGTACGCCGTTGACGAAGTTGTCTCTCTGGTCGGCCCAGTTCACTCCTCTGAACTGCGATGTGGAAGCGTGTGCCTGGTTCGGACCGGCCGCCAGAATTCCTGCGGCGAGTGCGAACACCGCCAGCAGTCTGGTCATCTTGGCTGGCTTTCCACGTGTATTGGCGATCGGGTTTCCCATCGGGTTCTCCCTTCTGTGCGTGTAGTCCCTTCGGAGGCTCGCCGCCGGTCATGGGGCGGATTCGTGTCTCCTGCGGTCCACCCGAGGGTCCACATCTGTTTGGTCCGTACATTGCAGTTCCAGGTGGGCCGGCAGCGTGCCCGCCGTGGTGCCGCACCTGATATGGCCAGGCCTCTTTCCCGCACCGAACGCACACATCTCGCCCCCGGCCCGCCGCAGGGTCGATGGCCCGTGTCTGCGTCGGGCTGGTCGCCGCGGCCACCAAGGAGGCCGGCCCGGCGACGATCGACCCGTCGGGGACCGTCGTGGTGTTGGCCGCCGAGAAGTCACTCAGGCGGAACCCGCGAAAGCGCGCGCTGGTTGTCGAAGTGCGGCCGCAGGTCCCTGCCGGTCGTGGGTCGTGATGTCTTCAGGAACTTGCCCGGGCCATTGGGTTGCCTGGGTGAAGCGGCGCTGCTTATGGGCTGTCCGAGTGTCCAGTGCTGGTTGGCCGCGCCGTTGCAGGTCCACAGTTCGACCAAGGCGCCGTTCGCGGTGGCCCCGCCGGTCACGTCCAGGCACAGCCCGGACTGTGCCCCGGTGATCGTGCCGTTCGCATTCACGTTCCACTGCTGGTTCGACCCGCCGTTGCATGGCCAGATCTGCACCTTCGTACCCGGACTGGCGCCCTGCGCGTCGGCGTCCAAGCACATGGTCGAGCTACCGCTGTACACCGTCAGTCGGCCGGAGGAAGTACGCGTCCACAACTGGTTGGCCCCGCCGTCGCAGGTGTGGATCTCCACCTGCGTGCCCGCTGTCGTGCGCTGGTCCGGTACGTCCAGGCACTTGCCCGCACCCACCGCGTGGACAGGCTCACCGCCGGCAGGCGTCGGCGGCGGCGTCGGGCCGCTCGGGGGAACGTAGGGGCACTTGGGCTGGTAGACCGAGACGGTGGAGGGGTCCGGCAGGCCCGGGCAGAGGAACTGCGTGTAGCGGGTGTCGTTGTCCACGAACACCTTCAGCCACGGGATCAGTAGCTTCAACTCCACGTTGTTCGGACGGGTGTAGTACACGTGGTCCGCTCCGGCGATCTGGGCGAAACCGCTCTGCGTGGTGCCCGGCAGCGTCGCGTACAGACCGCTGAGATACGACGGGGTGACGACCGTGTCGTTCTGGCCGCCGATGACCAGACTCGGCACCCTGTCGGTGGCCATGCTCAGGCCATTGCCGGGGAACCCCGGAGCAAGGCCGATCATCGCCTTCAGCGACGGCTGGCGTTCTGCCGCGATGATCGCTCCGGCTCCGCCCGCGGAGTGGCCCAGTACGGACAGCCGATTCGGGTCGATCTCCGCCTTGACCGGGCTCTGCGTGGTCAGCCACTTCAGCCCCGCCAGCAGTTCGGCGGCCCGGGCGTCGGCCCCGTCGGTACGGCTGTTGGTCTCGATGCAGATCACCACGAACCCGAATGAGGAGAGCCACGGCCCCATCCACGCCTCTTCGTCGGCGCACCGCGCCGTGTACCCCGGCACGATCGCCAATGCTCCCCACGTGCCCAGGCTGGTGTCCGTCGGGTAGTAGACCACTCCGCCGTTGAACCCGTTGCCCGGCGCCACACCCATCTGCGCCGTGGCGAACGGACCGCGCGACGCCTCGATACCGGTCAGGGTGGGATCAGGGCCGCGCTGGTACGGATTGCTCTGGGCAGCCTGCGGCGCGGCGGCGCCTGACGCCGGCAGGGCTGACGCCGGTGCTACCAAGAACATCGCAGCGACGACCGCAGCGACGGCTGCCACCGCCGCCATCCACGCCGGCCATCGCCTCGTTCGCGCCCTCCCCGCTTCGGCGCGTCCTGGCGTTGATCTCGACATCGGCATGGTGAACCTCCCGATGGGAATAGCGAGAGAGTCTGGATGGTGGCGTGCGCAATGAAGTGAGATCAGACCAAGCACGTCAGTGATGGGATGTATAGCGCGCCGTGTCCACTGCGGGGTGAAGATGCCATAGCAATGCGTCGACTTCAATGGGCTGTTCACACTCGCAGTGAAAGAAGGAAGGCGATCAGGACAGTCGATCTGCCCCACGGAGATCCCATGTCATGACCGATGGTGCCCTGGGAGCACCGGCACTGAGCCGCGGCCGCAGCACCGCCCTTGCAGGCGTGCCGAACGGCTCGATGTGAACGTCAGGCGGGCGACGTGAGACGCCGTAGGTCAGCATCGCCCCGAACTGCAACGTGGAGTTCCGGCACCCCGATCGAGAACAGCCTTGCCGGACAACCGGCTGCCGCCAATAAACCGGCCGAAACCCCGCCCCCCGACGTCACAGCCAAAAGGGCAGTTCGCCCTCGAAGGTGGCGTTCTGCGCGATGGCGTCGTCGTCGTTGGTGCCGTGCCCGCCCGCACCGTGGCCGTGCCACCCGCACCGCTGGGCGACCCGGGGGAGCTATCCAGCGAGGGCTGGATCGTATCGAAGCTGGACAGCAGGTCCCGGGTGGTGAGGGGGCAGGGCATCCACTCCCCGACGCGCGTCGCGTCTGCGACCGAGAACCATTCGATCCAGTTTCACCAGTTCCACCTGGAGGACAGCCGGGCCGCGGCTGGTGATCGCGTCGGCCTCAGGGGTGTCGGCGGCGATGGCGGAGCCCTGGGCATGGAGGAGGGCGTTGCCGCCGACGTGGTCGGAGTGTCAGTGGGTGTTGACGACCAGGTCGACGTTTCCGGCGTGTGTGCGGGCCGATGCGGCGGTTTCGTCGGCGTGGCCGACGAAACCGGTGTCGACCAGGGCCGGTTGGCCGGGCAGCAGGAGGGTGTTGGCGTCGGGGAAGGGGCGCTGCCACCACGCAACGAGGCCGGCCGTGCCCTTGTCAGTGGTGGCGCGGGCGAGGCAGCAAGGCGAACGCGCTCTCCGCGATCGAGGTCAGGCGGTCGGGACTGTGGCCGTACGCGCCTACGTGGCGCGGCTGTGGTCGAGGTCGTCCAGCAGCAGATGGCGCTGGTCGTGGGTGCTCAGGGCGTGCACGGCGGCGAGCACAAAGCTGAGCCGCTCGCGGGCGTGGGGGAGGCGGTCGAGAGTGCCGCGCAGCTGCCGCGGACGATGCCTGTCGCCGTACCGCCGACTACCTGCTGCGCAGCAGACTCGGACACCTGACTGTACTGCGCGCGCCGATGGCGGCCAGCCGGTCGCACCGCAGTGTCTGGTGACGGCTGTGGGAGCTCTTGACCATATCCAGGCCGAAACGCGGTGCCGAACGTGGCCGGATGCGGCGTTCCGGTCTTGCTGCCCTCGACGGGTCGGTAGCTTCCGTGCCATGAGCGAACACCGAGCACCCCCTGCACAGCGGTGGCCGGGCTGGTCGACCAGCAGAGCGGCTCAGGCCGTGCGGCAGCGGGGCGTCGGGGCGCGCGGCAGCGGCTTCTCCACACTTCCGGCAGAAAAGCGTGCAACCTTTCGACCGATCCAGCTGTCTCGCCCAATAGGACAATAACCTGCTTGGGGGACGAGATGGCAAGAAATAGTACAGTCTGGGTGACGGCGGCTCTCATGGCCACCACGCTGGGAGCGGCCACGGTGCCGGCCATGGCCAGCACCGCCCCCGCCACGCAGGCGGCGACCGCCTGCCCGGCCGGCTGGGGCAGCGTCGAAAAGACGAACTCGGCCAGCACGGCCGGCCACTACGTCACGAACGCCAGGACCGGCCGCCACGACTGCTATGACCGGTTCGTCATTGACGTCCCCGGTGCGCCTGCCGACCAGCTCGGCTACAGCGTGCGGTACGTCGACCAGCTGATCCAGGACCCGACCGGCCACCGCATCCCCGTCAGCGGCGGCGCCATCCTCGAAGTGATCGTGCGTGCACCCGCCTACGACATCGACTCCGGCACCCCCACCTACCCCGGCCAGGCGGGCAAGCTGCTGCCCGGCGTGAACCTCACCGGCTACCGCACCTTCCGCGACGCCAAGTTCGCCGGCACCTTCGAAGGCCAGTCCCAATTCGGACTCGGACTACGAGCCCGACTGCCCTTCCGCGTACTCCAGCAGGCCGGACACCTCGTCGTGGACGTCGCCCACACCTGGTGAACCAGCCACCACCCCGTACCCGAACCGAGCCGCGCTGCCACGGTCGCTGGCTTCCCGATGACTTCGTCCCCCCTGTCCGGGTGCCGCTCCGCCTCGTACGCGGCATCCGCCTCCGCTACGGCGTCCTCGTTCGCCATCAACCGACGGTGCTGCGCGCGCGGCTGGCGGCCAGCCGGTCGCACCGCGGCGTCGCGTGACGGCTGTGGGAGCGTCAATGCCTGCCGTTGGCCCGGGAGTTGTCACATTATGTGCTGTCTGGCCGCATTTCGCGGCCGGGCTGCCGGGCTGCCGGGCTGCCGGGATGCGTGTAACGGGAGGCTGAGCCGACGTGGGTGTTCCTGCCCGGCAGGGTCCGGGCGAGGATCTGGCCCCTGTGTGGGGGCGGAAGCTGACGGTGCCGTGTCCGCACTGCACCCTGGCGACGCAGCGTCACCGCACCCTGGGCTTCGACGGTGTGAACATCTACCGGTCCCAGGCCGGTCCTGATCCGGCTCGTGTGGTGGAGGGCGAGGATCCGTCGCTGCAGCGGGTGTGGATCGCGCTGACGCCGGGTGACTATCTGGCGAGGCTCTTCGCGGACACCGAGCTCGACCATCTGGTCGGCGGGATTGCCTGGCCAGGCCCGCATCACCGTGACTACGGCAACGCCAAGGTCGACCACAACGCGTGCAGTCCGGGGCAGCCTTCGAGCCGGCCCACGACCACTGGGGGGCGGCGGAGCTGTGGCAGGCCATGCGAGTGCGGCTCACCCGCAGCACCCGTCGTGGTGTCGGATGACGGACGAAGGCGACCAGCCTGGTGGCCGCCTTGCTGCAGAGGCTCGCCACACCACCTATTTGCGCGAGCTCTTACGGGTTGGTCTCGGACGGGCGTCGGCGGGCGAGAGCGAGGCTAGTCAGCGTCGTGATCGCCATGGCGCCGATGCCGACCAGCGCCGCGGTGGTGTAGGCCCTGTCGCCGGGGAAGAGGTGGCCGGGGCCGGTGCCCGCGGCGAGGATCAGACCGCCGATGGCACTCCCAGGGAGTACTCGATGCTGCGGACGACGTAGTTGAAGCTCATGGCGCTCGACGTCTCGCCATTGAGGGTGACGGCCAGGATGACGCCGGGCATCGCGGCCGAGAAGCCGCCGACGCCGAAGCCGAGCACGCCCATCGCCACGAACAGTTCGGCCAGGTCCGACCGGGCCGCCGCGAACAGGGCGAACCCGCCGCCGACCACAACGGCGCTGCCCGCCAGGAGCAGGGGGCCGGCGACCCGCTTCCGGACCCGCGGCGAACTTGCCAGCGACGAACCCCAGCACCAGGAGCAGCGCAGCGGCCAGGACGACCGCGCCTGCCACGTCCACGTGGGCCAAGCGGCCTTCGGGGGCTGCGGGCATGGAGCGCCACGCGGTCAGGAGGGCGGCGGCGGTGACGATCAGGCCGAGGCCGTAGGCGGCCCGTACCCCGCCGAGCTCGGCGAGCAGTGCGGCCAGCGGGTAGCCGACGCCGGCCCCAATGATCGAGACCACCGAGATCAGGGCGATCACGGCCGCGCTGCGCTCCTCGGGGAGGTGGTCCCGGGCCACGCCGATCATCAGCGCCGTCAGCCCGATCCCGGCGCCCTGGGCTGCCCTGCCGGCCAGCAGCCACGCGAACGGCAGCGGAAGCACGGTGAGCGCGCTCCCGGCGACGACGACCGCCAGCGTGGCGAGGATCGTGGCCCGCCGGTGCGGGCCGGCTCCGAGTCGGCCCAGGACCGGCGTGGCGACGGCACCGCTGAGCAGCGCGACGGTCAGCGTCCACTGCGCGCTGCCGAGCGAGACGTGGAACGAGGTCGCCATGCTGGTGATGAGCGGTGTCCCGAGGCTGGCGACCGCCGCCACGACCGGAGCGATGAGCATCAGGGCGGGGGCCAGCAGCCGCGCCTCGGAACGCGCCACCGGGAACGCCTTCACCGCGCCCTCGCTGACCGGCTGCCCGGTCACTGCTTCGGCGCTTCGCGGTTCTGGCTTTCGAGCTCTGGCAGATGCTTCAGCGCCGGAAGGGCCGCCACCAGCGCCTCGACCTCGTCTCCGGTGAGCTCGCCGATCAACCGCTCGAACGCCTGGACGCCCGCCTGGCGCCGCGTGCTGACATAGGCGGCGCCGTCCTCGGTCAGGCACACCAGCGTGACCCGCTTGTCGCACGCGTCGCCCCGCCGCTCAACCAGGCCGGACTCCTCCATCACCACCCGTACTAGGGCGGTCATCGCGGGCTCTGCGGAACTGGCTGCCGCCCTCAGCCCCCGCGAGATCGACATCCTGCGGCTTGAGGCACGCGGTCGGACCAACCGGGAGATCGCCGCACAGCTCTATCTCAGTGAGGGCACCGTCAAGAACCACGTCTCCCGCATCCTCAGCCGCCTTTCCCTGCGCGACCGCACTCAGGCGGCACTGCGCGCTCGTGACCTCGGCCTGCTGTGAACTCCGGCATTCCCGGCCTTCGGATGTTCCCCTTCTCGCACTGGCACCGCCGGTCGCGCATCCGGCCCCGCAGGTACTGCGGGGTGTACCCACCGTGAAGTTGTGGCGCCATCACGCGGCCCAGGGGCAGGCCGACCGGAGCACGGAACTGGCCGCCGAGCGTAAGGAGCCGTGGCTGAAGCGGTAGGTCGGGAAGATCTCCTCGGAGTGGGAGTTCGCCAAGGCGTTGCAACTGCTGGAGGAGGACCCGGAGGTCTACGGCCGGACCGAGCGGTGCGACGCCCAAGCCTGCTGGGTGACAGGTTCCCTACCCTTTGCCTCCTTGCGGAGAACGCGAGTCATTCCTGCGTGACAGCGCAACCGGCGACGGACGGCCAACGAACCGTCAACAACACCGATTCCTCTTCCGCGCACCATGAGTGGTCGACTCCGCGCCCCCAGACGATATGTTGCCCTGCTTCTCGAGAAGGAAATTCCGCCCCGGGAATTCCACGCGAAACCGGCCGCTGGTGACCAGGAGAGCGGTCCGCTCCTCACCCCGCACCCACTTCGCCCGCTCCTCTCCACGCGGATGGATCCCCTTCCCTACGTAAATACTGTCCCTCATGTCTGGGAATATCATCGGTGGATTCAGGGAGGGTGATGTGTAATTGCACACGAGATTGCGTCAAGTGACCGGTATTCGTCGGGCACTTCACGGGGACGGTCAGGAAATGCCCATTGCCGGCGCTGTGGTGTCCGAAGAGCGAGCCCGTCAGGTCGACGTAGAGGGACCTGGACGTCACCCGGTGACGAAGGTGGTCAGGCTCTGAGCGGGCAGTTGTCCTGTGAAGGAACCGTTCGTCACCGTGATCCGGCTCTGGGACGCGAGGTTCCTGCTTGCGTCCGTCACCCAGGACGACACCCCGGACGAGGCGGTGTTCTGGAGGGCGAACTGCTGACCCACCTGTGAAGTCCCCTTGTTGACGGCCACGATGACCACACGAGAGCCGCTTCCCCTGTAGGCCGAGAGGTAGACGTTCTGCTGGGGATTCGCGGTGATCGCGATCCGCACGTGGCCCGGACGGACGAACTTCGAGAAGTGCGCCAGGCTCGCACCGCGCTTGCTGATCCGGCCGTCCTCCCGCATGGGGCCGTAGCTGCGCCGGATGTACCACCACACGTACGCCTGGAACTCGGCGTCCACCAGGGCGCGATGGATGTGCTCCCCGACGTCGAGAGCCTGAGGCCAGAGATCGGCCGAGTCACTGCTGTTGGGGTAGTAGACCTCGGTCATCCACAGCTCCTTGCCCGCCCCTTTCTGCTTGAAGAGGGGGTACGGGAAGTTCTGGAACGGTGTGCCGTACAGGTGCGCCCCGAGGATGTCCATGTTGGCAAGGGCTGCGGAGTCGTTGAGGATCGGGTCCGAGAAGCTCTTCACGTACTGGAAGGACTCCGGTGCGATCACCCTGGTGCTGATCGAGCCGGCGTTCTCGCGCAGGAACCTGGTCATCTCGCTCGGGGTCCACCAGGTCCAGTCATGAGCGTAGTCGGGTTCGTTCTGCACGGAGATGGCGTACAGGTCGACCCCGTTGCTGCGCATGAACGCGACGAAGTCGTTCAGGTGTTGCGCATAGGCGCCGTACATGGAGTAGCGGAGCCGCTTTGCGTTGGTCTGCTGGCCGTGGACGAAGGTCTCGACCATCTGAGCAGGTGGATTCCAGGGCGACGCGAAGACGGTGGCCCCGAGTTCGGCCGCGCGCTTCGCCGTCGCGACCTCGCGGCTCCAGTTCGTCCGGTCCTCGGAGACGAAGATTCTCAGCATGGAGAGTCCGAGCTGTCCGTCACCGTTGCCGAAGGCCGTGTCCCTCTGGGCACCAGTCAGATCGCCGATCCAGAGCGGGTGGTTCATGCCGCCGAATCCGCGGATCGTCTGCCGCGTCGCGGACGGGTCGACGATCACCGCGGCGGCCGCCGCGGACGGTGTGCGGGCTGCGCCCGCGGCCGGGGTCGTGGCGGCGAGCACCGGCAGTGCGCTCATGGTGGCGAGAACGGCGCGACGACTGGGGTGCTCCGGCCCTGCGTCGCCGGATCCGTTGCGGCGTAACGACATTGCTCCTCCTTGTGGACTTCTCTCCCGAAACTTTCGGTCGTTGATCAGGTGGCTCCGGTCGAAATCGCCGAGCGGAATGGAGTGTCGTGAGGCGCGTGGGTGCTACGCGGTGTGGGAGCGCTCGCTTCCCGTCGAAAATTTCGAAGAAGTGAACGATCGTGCGGTGGTGGTAGACCGTAGGTTCGCCGTGTTCCGCCGTCAACCCTTTGGGACACGCGCGGACGACATGCGGGGCGAGTTCAGGTCGTATCGCCTGCGTGACCGGACAACACTTGCGCCGCGGCCTGAGGTGGGGGAGGGGCTCGGCCTTTATGGCGGGCAGCGCGATGGAGAGACTGCAGGGCGTGGATGCGTCAAACCCATGAACTGCCCCGTACTTGAGCCGCAGTTCCTCCAGAGTCTGCTGCACGGCCGCGTCGGTCCAGTTCAGCATGAGGGTCGAGTGCGCCTCGGTCATCGACGGGTCGATGAAACGGTCGAAGGGGACAGCGCCATCGCCTTCTCCGTGGCCGCGACGTAGTCCTCCCGGGCCGCAGGCGGGTTCCCAGGACTGGCCGGGGACTGAGCACCGACGCCGCGGAGCTTCAGTGATCCTCCGGGCGACGCTCCCGGGAGCCGAGTGGGCAGTGACTTTTGGCTGTGCCCGAAACACCTGGTGCCGGTCGCGGGATGCCACGAACCATGAGGGTGTCGTCAGGAACAACGGTTCCGGGCCCGCCCAAGGGAGAAAACATGAGTCCACTGCACTCGCGGAAGACGGTGAGCATGCGCTGCGCCTCGCTCGCACTCGGACTGGTAGCCGCGTCCGTGTTCACGACGGCTCTAGCCTCGCCGTCGATGGCCGCGCCGGCACAGACCGCCTCGTCCCTCCAGGCGGCGGACGCCAGAATGGAGCGGGAGATCGCGGGCCTGCTCCGCCACAATGAGGGTGCCGAGCGGGTGGCGAAGGACCGGGTGCGGCTGGAGCCGGGCGTGGAGATGACTGTCCCGTCGTCCACCCGCGCGGCCGCCGGTATGGGCGACTGCCGACCCGGTTACGCCTGTGTGTGGCAACACGCCAACTACAGCGGCTACCGCCTGGACTTCTACTACTACGGCTCCTATGAACTGGCCAAATACCCCATGCCCGGCGGCGGCACCTGGCAGGACCAGGTCAGCTCCTTCTTCAACAACCAGACCGGAGGCGCCTGGATGGTCGGCAAGGACTGGGTCAGCGCGGGCGGCAGCAGTGGATGGGAGTGGATCTTCGGCGGGCCGGGTGCGTATGCCGAGTCCCAGGTGAGCGCCAACGACCGAGCCGATCTGATCCAGTTGTACGCGTAGCCCTGACCTGAAGACGTGGCGCGGTACCGGCTCCGGCGCGGTGCCGCTGTCCGTCGTCTCCTTCACCGCGTGATGGCAAGGCCGAAAGCACGGTCCCTCGCCCGGACCGCGTCTCGCTGAAGATGACCCGCCACTGGTCACGGCTCGAGAGAGTTCGTCTTCCCTACGGCGGGATACCGCGCGTCGTCCGAAGCGCCGGCCGATCGTCTCGGGGGACATACGCCGGTGAGATCGCGGAATGCTCGATCGCTCCTCCGTAGGGGAGCGTGGCTGCAGGGCCAGCGCCTGAGGCTCGGTCACCTTCTTCACCCGGGACTTCTTCGGCAACTCGTTTACGTCGGCGTTCTCACCGCGAGTACTGGCGTTCTGGTGGTCACGGTCTTGGACTGCGGGACCACCAGACTGAGGGTGGACCACGGATCAGCGCCGGGACGGCGTTGCTGAATCCACCGGATGATCCACCCGGTCACGCTCGCACCCAGGGCGCCGCCACCGCGGACGATCCCGTGGCCCGCCGTTCGAGCGAGAGCGTAAGGCTGGGGTATGGGACCTTGGACCCCCACGGTTCGCGGTCGACGGCTGTCCTACGGGGCAGGGCTGATGTCGCGGTTGGTGTTCATGTTGAAGATGCCCTGGGTCTTGCCGTCGACTTTCAGGTGCTTGAGCCAGTGCTTCGAGAGGTCGTGCACGTGCTCGTGCTGCATCTCCCACACCACCGAGTGCCCGGCGCAGTCCAGCTTGACCATCAGCTTGTGGTCGCCGGCGATGGCCTTGTAGAGCGCGGGGACCGAGAAGTTAAAGTCCGGGTCTTCGCTCGACGTGTTCACCTGCCTGTCGTACTCCCCGTACGCGATGAGAACCGGCACGCTGCCGCCGAGGACGCCGCCCTGTGCCGCGGTGGTCTTGTTCCAGCCCCACCGTACGAAGTTTCTGATGCGATTGAGCCCTTCATCGACCGGCCCCCACGTGCTGCCCACCGGATCGCTCTTCATGATCGCGTCCAACACCTTGTCTTGCATCGCATCTTCGCGCTGCCCATCGCAGTGCACCTCGCTGCCCCACCCGTCCCACGTTCCCCCCTTCGTGCTCACGAACGTCGGGAAGCCGGGCTGCGGCAACGGGTCAGGGTCGTCTCGGGGAGGGCGTGATCGAAGGCGTCGCCACTGATCCCGTAGGCGGGTTCGAGGACGGCCGTGGAGACCACGCGCGTATTGCCGATCGTCCGGGGCGGCAGGAAGGCACGCAGCATCTCGGAGGGCAGTTGCATGCGTTTGGTGCGGGTGCGCTGGACGTACGAGTCCGTGAAGGTGCGCCGGGAGGTGACCATCATCGCCACGAGGGTGGCCAGGGCCTTGCCGCGATTCAGGGAGGCGGCGGTGGGGGAGTGGCAGTAGACGGCTAGGACTCCCAGTCGTTCGGCGCCGTCCAGCAAGGGGAACCAGGCCACCATCGCGCCGGAATCCGCGGACGCGACTCGCAGGGACTGGGTGCGGTACGTCCAGCCCGCCAGGGAGTGGTCGATAGGGAGCGTCGCGGTCACATCGGTGAGCGGTGCCAGGTGACATTGCTGGATGTCGGCGAGATAGGCCACGGAGTGATGCAGCCCGAGGGCCTTGGCGCAGCGGGCCATGGCGGTGGTGAGGGCGACGGTCCGGTTGGCCGAGTCGGCCAGGAACTGGTGCAACTGGTCGTCACCGGCCTAGGGCATCGTCACCTCGTTCCGCCTCCCTCAGGTCGCGTGCCGTGTGGCGCCCATGGTTCAGCAGTCTCAACCGGGGTTACGCGGGCGCATTCGGACGGCCGTCCTCGGGTGACGCGCGGCGCCGGAATCGGAAGCGGTGCTCTGTCGCCGGCCGGGGGCGCCGTCCGCTCACGGGGAGTCGAAGCAGCGATCGTCTGTCTGAACTCGACAGCGAGGCGCGTGTCGGCGGAGTTGTTCTGTCCGGTCAGCCAGAGTCCGCGCCTGTTCCGCACGGACGGCCGCGAGGGCCGATGCCGTGGAGGCCTCAACCGGAGATGCTGTGGGTCGGCGTGGGAATGCCTGGCCCTACTGGCTGATCTGCTCGTGCATCCGGTCGGCTCGTGGGCCTTCGGCGGTTGCCGCGGCTACGGAGGCCCGCGCCGCAACCGGCGCGCGCGGATGGGCTCGGGAGAAGGCTGCCAGCAGACGTTCAGCCATTTGAGCGGCAGTGGGCTCGGCATTGTTCGATTTAGGACGGGTGGTCGCTGGGTTCAGTGTCAGGGGGAGGCTGTGCGGCGGGCGTAGGCGCGGGCGGCGCGTGCGCGGTCGCCGCAGCGGGTGGAGCACCAGTGGCGGCGGCCGTGGCGGAGCAGGTAGCGGTTGCAGGGGGCGGAGCCGCAGGCGGTGAGGCGGACCGCGTCGGGGCCCGTGAGCAGGTCGGCGGCGTCAGCGGCGAGGGTGGCCAGGGCGTGGTCGACGATCGCGGTGGTGCGGTGCGGGGTGGAGCGGTAGGGGCCGGTCTTGTCGTCCCACTGCAGCAGGGGGGCGGTGGGAACGCGGGTCATCGCGTCGTTGACGGCCCTGACCGCGGCGGGGAGGGCAGCCAGCCCTTCGGAGCGGGCGGCGAACAGCGACCTGATCTGTTCGCGCAGCGAGCGCAGTTGCGTCGCGCACATCTCCCGCATACCGGCGTCGACCGGTGCGAGCCCGCGTTCTGTCAACCAGTGGTTGGCCTGCGCGGGGGTGCCCAGAAAATCGACCGCATGGCCGCCCGTCAGTGCGATCGCGCTGTTGGCGAGGGCGAGGGAGAGGTGTTCCTCCTCGCCCTGAGCGGGCGGCAGGCCGAGCTGGTCGGTCAGGGACTCTTTCACGTTTCTCATGTTAGGGCTTGCGTGTATCCGTGAGAAGCGACTACGTTCTTCTCACGGTTAAAAAACTCTCATCCGTGAGGTGCCTCATGTCTTCTCTTCCCGCAACCACGCATCCGTTTCCGGTCAGGGTCTTCGGCGGCCCGACCGCCCTCTTCGAGTACGGCGGCCTGCGCTTCCTCACCGACCCGACCTTCGACACCCCGGGCGATTACGCACGTCCCGACGGCCGGTTCCTCACCAAGACCGCCCCCTCCAGCGGAGCCCCCGCCGATCTCGGCTCCATAGACTTGGTTCTGCTGTCGCACGATGAGCATCCCGACAACCTGGACAAGTCCGGCCGAGCCCTGCTTGCCGACGTCGAGCTCACCCTCACCACCCCCGGCGGCGGGCAGCGCCTCAAGGACGGGGCGAAGGGTCTGGCCGACTGGGAATCCGTCGAGCTGAACCGCCCCGAGGGTGGCACGATCACTGTGACCGGTGTTCCCGCCATACACGGCCCCGGGCCGCGTGAGAAGGTCGAACCCGTTACCGGACAGGTCGTCGGCTTCGTCCTGACCGGAGAGGACCTGCCGACCGTCTACGTCAGCGGCGACAATGCCTCCCTCGACGTGGTCCAGGAGATTGCCGAGCGCTTCGCCCCCATTGACACCGCTCTCCTCTTTGCCGGCGCCCCCCGCTTCCCCGAACTCTTCGACAACCAGTTGATCGTCCTGAGCAGCGCCCAGGCCGCCGAGGCGGCCCAACTCCTCGGCGCCCGTCGCGTGGTCCCTGTTCACTACGACAGTTGGGCCCACTTCACCGAGGGCCGCGACGAGTTGGCCGCCGCCTTCACTGCCGCCGGTCTGGCCGACCGCTTGGACTGGGGCCAGCGAGACTGAGCTTCGGCGCCTTACTGGCCCTAACAAAGCCTTTGGACGTGGCGGTGGGTGATCAGGCAGACGGCGAGTCCGAGGAACGCTTCGTGGATGTCGTCGCGTCGTTCCCAGCGGATGCGCAGCCGGCGGAAGCCGTGCAGCCGCGAGATGGTCCGCTCGACGACCCAGCGGAAGGTGCCCAGGCCGGTGCCGTGTGGCTGGCCGCGTTCGGCGATCACCGGGCGAATGCCCCGCTCACGCAGGAGGCGGTGGTACTTGTCGTGGTCGTAGCCGCGGTCGGCGAAGAGCATGTCGGGTCGGCGTCGTGGCCGGCCCACGAGTCCCGCGACTGCTGGGATCTTGTCCAGCAGGGGCAGGAGTTGGGTGACGTCGTTGCGGTTGCCGCCGGTCAGCGACACGGCGAGCGGGATCCCTTGGCCGTCGGTGATGAGGTGGTGTTTGCTACCCGGGCGTGCGCGGTCGACCGGGCTGGGCCCGCTTTTGGGCCCCGGCGGGCGGCCCGGACGTGGGAGGAGTCGATCACCGCCCGGGACCAGTCCAGCTGGTTCTTCGAGCGCAGCTTGGTCAGCAGCAGCCGGTGCAGCTGGTCCCAGACACCGGCCTCGTTCCAGGCCGCCAGGCGGCGCCAGCAGGTCATGCCCGAGCCGAAACCGAGTTCCTGGGGCAGGTACTCCCACTGGATGCCGGTGTGCAGCACGAAACAGGATCCCGCACAGAGCCTGCCGGTCGGGCACCCGCGGCCAGCCCTCCACCTGCTTCGGCGGTGGCTCGGGCAGCAACGGTTCGATCAGCGACCACAGTTCGTCCGACACGATCCACGGCCGCGACTGACGCTTCCCCATGCGCGCACCAACGAGCGATCAAGCCGACAGTCACATGATCAACTCGCCTTTGTTAGAGCCAGTGATGGCATTCGGGTGAGGCCGGTAGGTCATTGCCGGTACGGTCGAGGCCTGAGCCCGCAGCCCGTCCTTCGGTGTGCTGTGCGAGGAGGCCACTCTGTTCCCGTTCGCTGCGATGATGGCCCGACTGGCCGAACCTGCCCTGAGCGACCTGCTGGAGCTGTCCAGGCGGCGCGGGGAGGCGAAGAGCGGTACGAATCCCTTGCTCGAAGCGACCGTCTCCATCGGGGGCGACAACGAGGTGTCCTACACGCGGGTCAGTCTGAAGCGGTCGTCCCCTGGTGCCACGGTGAAGATCTATGTGTACAGCTGGGACGTCAACCATGATCTGGCCCGCTACGTGGGCGGTGATCCCCCGCCGGACGAGGAGGACGCATTGCTCCGGTCGCGCGGTCCTGTGAGCCCACACCGCAGCATCGGCAGTTGGCGTGTCGCCGAGGAACTCTGCAGGATGGTCGGCGGCACCGGCGTCACCAGGGGGGACGACGGTCTCGCGTATTTCTCTCTCACACTAAGTTGAGCTTGTCGTTCAACGTCCGGCGGGTCCTGCGGGACGTGGCATTCTTCGGCAGTGCGACTTACTGATCGAGCAGGCCGCATCGGCCTGCGGCCGCTCGATACCAGCTTCCAGTGGCCAGCGGTGATCGCTGAGGGCCATGAACGGTCGGGCAGGCCGTAGGGCAGTGCCATCAGCACGTCCAGGCCGCCGCAGCCGTAATCGCTGGCCGACGGCCAAGCCGGTGGCGTGACGTCGTTCTGCTCTGCGTCGTCAATGTCGAGCTGGAGCTCCGCGACGCCGAAACCGGTAGCCGCAGGAGCTGTTGCGCACACCTCTCCTCCTCCTACAGGGCCAGGACGAGGGCCACAGCGCTGGCGACATCGCCCGACGCCGGGACATCCAAACAGCGCGCCCCAAATGTCCCGGCACAGGTCGCCACCCCGCTGCGAGCTCGGCGGTGAGCAGGGTTGGTTGCCGCTGCAGCACCGGCCGCCCTCGTAGCGACGACGGGCCATCGATGCGCAGGATTGAGAGGTCCCTCACTCATGTCCGACGTCAACCGGCGCAGATCCCTCCAACTGGCGGGCGCCACCACCGCCTTCACGGCTCTGTCGAACAGCATCCAGCGCGCCGCCGCGCTCCCGGCCCACCACCGCACGGGGACGATCGAGGACGTCGAGCACGTCGTCGTGCTGATGCAGGAGAACCGGTCCTTCGGCCACTTGTTCCTGCTCCGGCTCCAGCCGTGCGGCGACTACCGCCACCCTGTTCTGCACGAAGCTGGTCAGCGGACGGAGCCCGGTGAATACGGTCTTCGAAGTTGAGCGGTGCGGTGGCTCGGTCTACGGATGGGACGTCACAGTAGGTGTTGGGCCGGGGGGCTTGGCCCTGGATGCAAGATGCCCGGGCCCTGCGTGATCATTTATGTTCTCTCCGCAGAACGATCACGCAGGAGTCATAAGCTTGCTTAATCGACGGGCCCACCGGCCTTCTGCCTCAAGGCGGCGGTGAGGAGAACTGTCAGGGTTCCCCGGCATGTGTTTCGTCGGCAAGAAGGCCCAGCAGGATGATGTCGAGCGCCCCGGCGATGCGCTCGTGCAGGTCGAAGGGGGCCGGTTCCTCGCGGATCCAGCGCAGGATCGTCGAGAAGTAGCAGGCGGCCAGCAGTTGGCCGGCCTGATCGCGGTCGACGCCGGCCCTGATCTCCCCGCGTTGCCGCCCTTGCTCGACGATCCTGGCGAGTTCGTTTTCCAGAGACCGATCCTGCAGAAGGCTGCCGTACCGCGCGGAGGCGTCCATCAGGACGGTGGTCTCGGCGCGGGAGGCGACGTTGAGGTCGGCCATCGCCTTCAGGTAACGGCGCAGCCGGTCGCCGACCGGCAGGTCCTCGGCGTGCTGGGAGCCGAGGATCTCGTTGACGCGGGCGCGGCGGCGGACTCCCCATTCTTCAAGGAACCCGACCTTCTGTGAGAAGTGGTTGAAGACGGTGGCCCGGGCGACGTCGGCGGTTTCGGCGATCTGGTCCATGGTCGTCGCCTCGTACCCCTGGGTGACGAACAGGTGCAGCGCCGCGGCGTAGAGCTGGTCGCGCGCCTGCTGTCGCTTGCGTTCCCGCCGTCCGGCGGGCGGCGCTGCGGGCACGACTTCGACTCCGGCCTCCGGGATCTTCATGGCCTCCAGTACAGCACATGGCTGCACGGGTATTGACGCCTCCACACGACCTTCTTAGATTGTCACCCATTGATGGACCCCAGTCCAATAATGTACCTAGGTCTCGCTATTTGATGCGGGGCGAAACAGGAGGCAACGTGGCTTCCGTGGCATCCCGAACAGGATGTGTCGAGCTCGGACACGGCTGTTACGCCTGGATCGCGGACACTGTCGGATGGGGCATGAGCAACGCCGGGCTGATCACCGGCGGGGGCGAGTCACTGCTCGTCGACACCCTCTACGACCTGCGGCTGACCAAGAACATGCTCGACGCGCTGACGCCACTGACCGCCACCGCGCCCATCGCCACCGTGGTCAACACCCACGGCAACGGCGACCACTGGTTCGGCAACCAGCTCGTGGCTCACGCCGAGATCATCGCGGCCCGCGGGTCCGTGGCCGACATGCGTCAGGTGGGTCCGGCCGAGATGCTGGCACTGACCGGCATGGACAGCCCCGCCGGACACTTCGCGCGACGGATCTTCGGCCGCTTCGACTACACCGGCATCGAACCCGCCCTCCCGAACCGGATCTTCGACGGCGAGACAGTCCTGGACATCGGCGGCACCGAGGTCCGCCTCATCGACGTGGGACCCGCGCACAGCGCCAGCGACACGATCGTGCACGTGCCGCAGGCCCGGACCGTCTACACCGGCGACATCGTCTTCGCCGGAGCAGCGCCGATCGTCTGGCACGGCCCCTTCGCCCACTGGCTCGCCGCCTGCGACCTGCTGCTGGGCCTCGACGCGGACACCGTCGTGCCCGGCCACGGCCCCGTCACCACCAAACAGGCGGTCCGTGAGATCCGCGACTACCTGGAATACGTCCATGAGCAGGCCACCGCCCGGTTCACCGCCGGTATGCCGGTCATGGACGCGGCCTGCGACATCCGCCTCGGCCGCTTCGCGGACCTGCACGAGAGTGAACGCCTGGCCGTCAACGTGCACACCGTCTACCGGGAGCTCGACCCCAGCCTGCCCCCGCTCGACGGCCCCGGGCTGTTCGGCTGCATGGCCGAGCTCTGCCCCGCCTCTGACGACGCCCCACCCTCCGCCGACCGGCGCACCGCCCCTTCCGGTGCGTACTCCTCGCCGTCCCCTCGGGCCATACGTCCCGCCAAACCCTGCAAGGAGGAGACATGGTCTCCGCCCCCTCCTACGACCCATCCGCCGCCCCGTCGCCAGATGCCACACCGGCCTCTACGGCACGCCACACCCGCACGATCATCGCCGGCTGTCTGGCCGTCTGCCTGGCCCAGATCGGACTGGTCCTGCCCGCCGCGATCAACGGCGTCATGCAGCGCACCCTCCACGCGTCCGGCGGAGAACTGACCTGGATCAGTGACGCCTTCCTGGTGCCCGCCGCCGTCCTCGCGCTGACCTTCGGCGTCGTGGGCGACCTGTACGGCCGCAAGAAACTGGTGGTGGGCGCGGCACTGGTGTCCGCCGTCGGCTACCTGGTGTCCGCCACCTCGGACTCGGCAGCCCAGCTGATCACCGGTCAGGCGATCTCCGGCATCGGAGCCGCCGCGCTCTTCCCCGCCTCCCTGTCCATGATCACCGCGGTCACGACCACCCCGGCCGCACGGGCCAAGGGGCTGGCCTCCTGGACCACGGCACTGTCGCTCGGCGCCTTCCTCGCCCCCCTGATGTCCGGCGGGATCGTCGAACACGCTTCCTTCCAGTGGGCGTTCGGCGTGACCGGCGTGCTCGCCGTGATCACCGCGTTGGGTGCCTGGCTGCTGGCCACAGAGTCCAGTGCCCCCGAGGGCCGCTCGCTCGACTGGCCGGGCCAGATCGCCATTGCCGTGGCCATGCTCGCCCTGCTGTACGGCATCATCCAGGGCCCCTCCGACGGCTGGAGCTCGACACCCGTCGTCGCGTCCTTCGTCGCCTTCGCCGTGTTCATCGTCGCGTTCGTGCTGGTGGAGAGCCGCAGCGCGGCCCCGATGCTGCGCCTGGAGCTGTTCCGCATCCCGGCCTTCGCCGCGTCGGCCGGGATGGCGGTGATCGGCATGTTCGGCTTCCTCGGCGGCGCGTACGACCTGAGCATCCGCCTCGGCGTCATTCAGCACCAGAGCCCCTTCCAGGCCGCAGTGCCCTTCCTGATCATCCAGGGCGTCACCCCGCTCATCTGGCCGCTGCTGGTCCGCCTGCTGCACCGGGTGGGCCCCGGCCCCATGCTCGTCACCGGGTTCGTCTCACTGGCTGGAGCCCAACTGTGGCTGCGGGCGGTGCCGATCCACGAAAGCGGCCTGATCCCCCTGCTCGGGCCGCTGGTGCTCAACGGTGTCGGCTTCGGTCTGGTCGTCGCCGCGCTCACCGCCGCGGCCGTGAACGTCGTACCGCCCAAGCTGACCGGCATGGCGGGCGCCACCACCAGCCTGGTCCGCGACCTCGGCCAGACCCTCGGCCCCGCCATCGTCGGCGCCGTCGCCCTCGGCATGGCCGCACGTCAAATCACCGGCAGCCTTGCCGACGCGGGCCTGACCCCCAAGGAGCACGGCATCGCCTCCACCGTCCTGCACGAGGGCGGCCCGCTCGCGCTGCACACCGCCGACCTCGGCCCCCTCAGCGCCAAGCTCGCTCCGTACACCACGGAGGCACTTGCCCGCGGCTACAACAACGGACTGATCCTCACCGCCGTCGCCTGTCTGTCCGCCGCTGTGATCGCCGCCGTCTTCGTCGGCTTCCGACCCAGCGGCACGCGGCCGGCCGAGGCGGAAGGGAGCACGGCGTGAAGTTCGCGACCTTCGTCCACGACGGGAAATGGCAGTCGGGACTCGTCGCCGACGGTCAGGTCCACCCGTTCGAATACCCCGTCGAACTGCTGGACCTGATCGCGGAGGGCGAGCAGTCCCTGCGCGGGGCGGGTGAACGCGCCCTGACCGGCTCCCTGCCGGTGCCCCTGGCCGACGTACGGCTGCTGCCACCGCTGCGACCGCCGACCGTACGCGACTACATGACCTTCGAGGCCCACGTCGCGGGCATCGCCCAGGGATACGGCGACACCGTGCCCGACGAGTGGTACGAAGCCCCCGCGTTCTACTTCACCAACCCGTACTCGGTGATCGGCGCCCACGACGACGTGCCGGTACCGCCGGGTTGCGCACGCTTCGACTTCGAACTCGAAGTTGCCGCCGTCATCGGCAAGCCCGGCCGGGACCTGCCCCCCGACCAGGCACGCGAGCACATCCTCGGCTACACGATCCTCAACGACTGGTCCGCCCGCGACCTCCAGGGCCGCGAGATGAAGGTCAAACTCGGCCCGGCCAAGGGCAAGGACACGGCAACCACCCTCGGCCCCTGGCTCGTCACCGCCGACGAACTCGAACCCCACCGCAACCCGGAAGGCTTCCTCGACCTCACCCTGACCGTCCAGGTCAACGGCGAGACCGTCGGCCAGGACCGACTGGCCAACATGGCCTGGACGTTCGAGGAGATGGCGGCGTACGCCTCCCGCGGCACCTGGATCCGCCCCGGCGACGTCCTGGGCTCCGGCACCTGCGGCAACGGCGGCTGCCTGGCCGAACTCTGGGGCCGCAACGGCCTCCTCGAACCCCCGCCCCTCGCCCCCGGCGACACGGTCACCATGACAGTCGAGGGCATCGGTGCCATCAGCAACACCGTCGTCGAGGGCGTCGCCCCAATCCGTCTGCCACCTGCCCGCAGCAGCCGATGACCACCGCGCGCTGAGCTCTGGCACCACCCCGGTGCCGGACACCCCATCCGGCACCGGAGAAAGGCATGAACAACGTGGACAAAGTCATGGCCTGGGCCGCCGACGCGGTCGTCGACATACCGGAAGGGACCTCGCTGGCGGTGGGCGGCTTCGGGCTGTGCGGTATCCCCACCGTGCTCATCGGCGCCCTGCTCGCGCAGGGCGCCGGCGGCCTGCGTGTGGTCTCCGACAACTGCGGCGTGGACGGCCAGGGGCTCGGCATCCTGCTGGCGGCCGGCCGCATCGCCCGGGTGACCGGCTCCTACGTCGGGGAGAACAAGGAGTTCGCCCGCCAGTACCTCGCCGGTGAACTGGAAGTGGAACTCACCCCGCAGGGCACCCTCGCCGAACGGCTTCGCGCCGGCGGCACCGGCATTCCCGCCTTCTACAACCCCGGCCGGGGTCGGCACCCAGGTCGCCGAGGGCGGACTGCCCTGGCGCTACGGCCCCGACGGCAGCGTCGCGGTGGCCTCCCCGCCCAAGGAGACGCGAAAGTTCCGCGGCCGGACGTACGTCCTGGAGGAGGCCATCACCACCGACTTCGCCCTCGTACGGGCCGCCCGCGGCGACCGCCACGGCAACCTCGTCTTCCACCACAGCGCCGCCAACTTCAACCCCCTCGCGGCCATGGCCGGACGGACCACCATCGCCGAGGTCGAGGAACTCGTCGAACCCGGCGCCATCGACCCCGACGCCGTCCACCTGCCCGGCATCTACGTCGACCGGATCGTGGGCCCCGTCCTCGCCGACGACAAAGGCATCGAGAGGCGCACCGTCCGCACGCGTGAGGAGCAGCACTGATGGCCTGGACCCGCGACCAGATGGCGGCCCGCGCCGCACGCGAACTGCCCGACGGCTCCTACGTCAACCTGGGCACCGGACTGCCCACCCTCATCCCCAGCCACCTCCCGCCCGGCATCCATGTGGTTCTACACTCGGAGAACGGCATCCTGGGCACCGGCCCCTACCCCTACGACGACGAGGTCGACCCCGACCTGATCAACGCGGGCAAAAAGACCGTCACCGTGCTGTCCGGCGCCGCGTTCTTCGACTCAGCACAGTCCTTCGGAATGATCCGCGGCGGCCGCATCGACGTCGCCGTGCTGGGCGGCATGCAGGTCTCCGCGGCCGGTGACCTCGCCAACTGGACCGTACCCGGCAAGACGATCAAAGGCATGGGCGGTGCCATGGACCTGGTGCACGGCGCCCGCAAGGTCATCTTCCTCATGGAGCACACCGCCAAGGACGGCTCCCCGAAGATCGTCGATGAGTGCACCCTCCCGCTGACCGGGCGCGCCTGCGTCCACCGCGTCATCACCGACCTCGCCGTCCTCGACATCACGGCCGACGGCCTGTCCCTGGTAGAACTCGCCCCTGAAGTGTCCCTCTCGGACGTTCGCGAGCGCACCGAACCGGAGGTGGGAATGGCACTCTCCGTCCCCCACGGCTGACTCCGCCACCAGGAAGAACCTCCGAATGTGTCCTGTCCTCACCCGACCCCTTCAGCAGGCAGCGGCTCACCGGGGCCGACTGGCGCCGCTTCCTCCATATACCGGAGGGACCGCGGCCGTCGGCGGACTGATGTGTACTGGGACCACGAAGGCCCTCCCGTCCGCCGGACGGGGCCTATGACCAGGCGTTTTTCTGTGCCCCGGCAGGTTTCGAACCTGCAACACCCGCTTCGAGCGATACGACGGTGTTGCTCGGTTTCGGCGGGGCGTCCGTCGCCCGGGGCGAGCGGCTGGCGGATGGGAGATGCCGAGTCCGCTCGGTCACGGCCGATGAGAGGGCCCGGGCCTGCCCGGTCTGCGGAGTCTTCGCCACCCGGGTGAAGGGCTCCGCGACCACCCGGCCCCGCGATCTGCCGTACGGCGTGAGCGGACTGGAGTTCCGTCGGCACAGGCGTCGCTGGTGGTGCCGGGAGCCCGGCTGCTGCGCCGGTCCTTCACCGAGCGGGTCCCGCAGCTACCGGCCGGCGCGCGGATCACCGTGCGACTGCGCGGTGCCGCCGGGCGGCGAATACGCGACGCCGCCTCCACAGTCATCGAGGCCGCCCGGGATCTGCACCTGTCCTGGCCGACCGTGATGGACGCCTTCCGCGCCCGCCGCACGCGAGGTGATCGAGGCACCGCTGCCCGAGGTGCCTGCCTACCCGTACGGACGGCCGTCGGCCTGCTGGCCGGCCAGGGCCCCGCGCGCCAGGAAGTGGTGCCTGACGTCTCGTCCCGGAGATGGAAAGCCCCGATCGCCCAGCACCTGACTTCCCTGCCATCCATCCTGGACACATGACGTCCAGCGACCTCGCCCCGGCACACGCGCAGCGAAGAGGGCTGGTCCAAGACCGGCGGCTACTACCTAGCGGACGGGCTGCTGCCCGTCTTCACCGAGGCCTGGAACCGCATCAAGCAGGAGAAGGCAGGGAAGAACACATGACCGCAGCCCCAGCACCGCGAACACCAGCTGATGGCTGGCGCCGGCACCCGCGGCGCGCTTCCTGGCCCCGCCCCGCGTCGCATGGCGACGACCCTCGATCCCGGCCTGCCAAGGCTCGGCCAACTCTTCGACCAGGCACGCAAGATGAGATTGAGAGAGCCCCGTAAACAGCCGATGTGACAGTACTGCCCGATTGACCATGATCGCCACAGCGGGATCATGCCATCCACCTGGCACGACACCTCACCCGTTGTCACGCACCAACTCGTTAGGCATCGGGCTCCCCGTTCCGTCGCAGTGCGGTCGCACAGACCCACGCGGGCAAGAGGCCCCTTCCGCTCGGCGGAGGACCTGGACCCGCGCATCCTCGACCGCCTGCGCGAGATGGCCCTGCACACCATCGCCAAGCACACCCCGGGGGAGCGGAACTGGCATGTGCCGATGACGGATACCTGGGCCCGGGTGCCCGAGATCGACGTCCCGGTGCTCACCGTCAACGGCACGCTGGACTCGCCGGACCTGCTCGCCGACGCCGAACGCTTCGCGAACACCGCGTGCAACGGCCGCTCGGTCCTGGTGGCGGGCACCTCGCACTTCCCCATCTTGGAGAAGCCCGTGACACCCCGCCGACGCCGACCGCTTGTGCGAGTACCCGAAACAACACCGGCGACGAGGAAGGAGACGAGGACTGCGGGTCCCGCCGTACCGTCCGCCACTGTCCCGGACGGAGTGAAGGTGCCCGCACCGATGATGCCGCCTACGCCGATTGCGGTCGGCGGCCACAGCCCGAGCGACCGTTCCAGGCCGTGGCCGCGCCGGATTCCGTCTCCGCGCCGCCCTCGATCGGTTTGCGGCGGAGAATCCCCTCGCCCATCCGGAACCGTGCCATGCGCCTCACCTCTTCGCGTTCGGCAAAGGGGTGACGGCAGATCATGGCGACCCCGAGACGCCCGGGACGGAAGGCGCCGCGCAATACATGGCGGAAGCAAGTGAACTGAACGGCCGTTCAGTTCGTGGGTCGGAGTAGTTTGTCCCGCAACCACTGAGCGGAGTTCTCGGAGGTTCCAGAATGACCACTGACCCACATGTCCCGGCGCCCTTGCGGACGTTCCGGCTGCCGACCGCCGTCGACGGCACGGATGCCGACCGGGCCCTCGGCCGAGCGCTCGTCGCCGCCTGGCAGTCCGACGGCATCTTCCAGGTCCACGCCACCCCCGCCCAACAGGAAGCCACCGAAAGGGCACTGGAGGCATCCCGGGCCTTCTGTCGCAGACCCCTCAAGGAGAAGGCAGGGTACGTCTCGGACCTCAGCTACAGCGGCTACGTGGCCTCCGGCGAGGAGGAGACGGCGGGGGAGCGGGACGGCTCGGAGATCTTCACGGTGTGCCCCGACATCCCGGCCGACGACCCCCGCGTCATCGACCAATGGCCCTGCCACGGCCCGGCACCCTGGCCCTCACCCGGCTACGCCCGCGCCATGAAGGGCTACATGACGGCCGTCGGCGAGTTGGGGCACCGCCTGCTCCGGCTCACGGCTCTCGGCCTCGGCCTGGACGACCCCGACCACTTCACCCGGCTCACCGCGGACGGCTGGCACCACATGCGGGTCCTGCGGTTCCCGCCCGCCGACGCGCGCTCCGAACGCGGCATAGGCGCCCACACCGACTACGGCTTGCTCGTCATCGCAGCGCAGGACGACGTCGGCGGCCTCTACGTCCGGCCACCCGTTCCCGGCGAGGAACGCGGCCGAAACTGGCTGCCCGGCGAGTCCATGGCCGGCCGTCACGAACACGAGGAGCCGTGGACCTACGTCACCCCGGTCCCGGCCGTCCTCACCGTCTTCCCCGGCGACATCATGCAGTTCATGACCGGCGGCGCCCTCCTGTCGACCCCGCACAAGGTCCGCCTGGCCGACCGCGAGCGCTACACCCTCGCCTATTTCCACGAACCGGCCTTCAACGCGGTGGCCCGCCCGCTCGACACCGCGGACCCCACCGAGTACATCCACTACGGCACCCACTTCACCCGGATGTTCATGCGCTGCTATCCGGAGCGCGTGACCACCGCCCGCATCGAGACGGAGGGCCGGCTGAAGGTGCTGGACCGGCTGCGCGAGGAGGCACTGACCTGAACCGACCGACGTGCGCCCGACTCGGCAGGGCCGGCACCGGGCCGCGGCCCCGCCATGAGCCCGGCTACGGCACCACCGTCACCGGCCACCGCCCCGCCTTCACCAGACGCACGGCGACCGACGCGACGATCCGGTGCGGCGCCTTAAGACCGTGTCCTACGTGGTGAGGCCGACGGTGACCCGGTATGGGGCGGGGTACTTGGAGTTGGATCGGGCCGGACGGACTGTATGACATTGCGAAGCCGCTGATCCCAGAGCAACGAACGCGGCCGCAGGGCGGCGGAACAGCCAACCCCCTGGTGAGACGCTGTTCGCGGCCATCGTCTATGCGTTGGTCAGCGGTCGGCGACGGCTTCGAGTGCGAGGGTTTGTCGTCGCCTGCCTCGAGGGTGAGCTGCCGGGTGGCCCGGGCGGCGGGCCGAAGGGCGTCAGCGCGCAAGGTGATGCTGTGGACCCGGGCGCGCTGGAGCCCGAGGGAGTCGTGCACCGCGTACGCGGTCCGGGCCAGGAGGAGCGCCGCCGTCACCGCACGGCTGTTGCTCGCCGCCGGCTTCGTGGAACCGGGGACGCACCGCATCGCGCTCGCCGAAGAGGCCGTCCGCACTGCCCGCGAGGCCGACGACCCAGCCACGATCCACGCCCTCGAGTACGTGCGATCCGACCGGCCGGAAGCCGGCCGGTCCCGTCCTCAGCGCCATGCCCGCTCACGAGCGGCACTCGTTGCCACCTGGGGGAAATCCCGCCCGGCACCCGGCCCACGAGCGGATCCCGGTCGACTGCCACGACCTCCGGACCGACGGTGCGGCACGTCGACGCTATCTCCGTGCCGAGCAGCCCTGCTCAGTGGACCAGGACTCTGCCGGCGCGCATCGGGTCCGTCTGTGTCGCTGCCTGCTCTGCCCCACCCTCGTTGCGGTCCCTACCTGTGATGCGGCGGCGGAGGGGGCGAGGGCGGGATGCCGGACAGGCCGGGGGCGTGCTCGGGCCACACCAGCAGCACAGGGCAGGGGGCATGGTCGACGACGAACCGACTGGTCGGGCCCAGGCTCTTCGGGCCCAAATGGCTGCGGTCACCGTCGCGGGCCACGATGAGCAGGCCGGCTCCTTGGGCCGCGGCGACCACTTCGCGCTCGACACGGCCGGTGCGCTCGATACGGGTACAGGGCCGGTCGAGACGGTCGGCCGCCTTCTGCAGCAGCTGCCGAGCGGAATCGGCGGCCAGATGCTCCATCTGGATGCCGGGATCGCGTTCGGCGCGGCCGCGGCCCAGGAGGCCGGCGAACGCGCCGTGCCCCACCCCCGCAACCTCTTGTCCGGTCACGTGCAGCAGCGCGATGTCGGCCTCCTCCGGTGCGTGCACGCGGGCGGCATCCACACACGCCGGCCAGGTGCCCTCGGCGATCCAGACGACGATGGCCATACGGATGATCCTCCCAGCCTCCCGCAATGACTTGCCCAACGTCCGATCATGCGCAGCACGCCCAGACGGTCACCACCGAACAGGCCGTCGTGCGCCTGGCACGGTGCACAGACGCCCGGTGACCTCGCCCAGCTCCCCGTCAGTGTCGCCCTCGCGCACGGTACGCCGCCATACCAGCGTCGCCGGGGATCCGGCGTAGGTGAGGTAGGGGTCGACGTTGAAGTCCAGCAGCACCGGGAGGAGCGCCCCAGGACAGACCAGGGCGGTAAGCGGCGGGAATACCACGGCTGCAGCACGCGATCGAGGAGCGCAGTGCCCCTTCCGGCTTGAGCTGCAGAGCCCAGAGGTTTGTCGAAGTGGGCGGCATTCGTGTCCCGATGCAGGGCATCCGGCGCCACCGCGACGCCTGGGTCGGCCGCGGGATTCCCGCAGCGGAGATCGACCGCGCCATGGAATTTCAGGACCGCTGGGGCGGCCTTGCCCTGCCACCGGCTCCGTTCTACGAGGGCGGTCCGCGCATCCTGGGCGCCGACCATCCCGAGGGCTCGGCGACGAAGGGCTGGTCGTTCCCGGCCGGGAGCGGGCGGGTGTCCATGGCCTACGGATTCATGATCGGACCTGGAGGCGAGTTCGGGATTGATGCCAACTGCTGGACGCCCCTGCACGCCAACACGGACGGATGGGTGGAGTCCTTGGCGCTCGCTGCCCATGCCGGACGCTGGGCCAAGACCGTCACCAAGATCAGAGGCAAGGCCGTCGAGTCCCTGGATCTCGGCGGGTATGAGCCGGTACCTGAAGTGCGGGGCCTGCCCGACACGTGGTGGCGAGGCAAGGACTCGCTGATCGCCCTCTACCGCGGCGAAGCTGTTGGCCTTGACGCACCTCAATGCCTTGAGGCTCACGTCTACGGAGGCCTCGATGAGGGGGCCTCCACGGTGGCTAGCCGCTCGCCAGCCCCTCCGGATCTCCTTACAGCGCAGGGGCCGTGCAAGGTCTGAAGAAGTGGCTTGTTCCCAGGTCGGATGTCAACCACGATCACCTCATGACGACCAGAAAGGGCCGTGCCGTCTAGGCGCCCCGCTCCGCTCTCCACCGCTCGCGCACCGCCGTCGCCGCACCGCAGTGCCCGATGGCCGTGACCGACCGCCCACTCAGGAGAGCCAACCCGTGCAGCAGACCGCCCTCGTTCCCTACGCCCACCTCCCTCAAGCGCACCATGACCGCCACGTCCTGACCAGTACCGTCGACATTTGCGGCGCCGCCCACTGGCTGCTTGCCGAACGCGCTCCGCAACCCGGCGGCGATGTCCTGCCCTTTGACGCGCTAGTCGTTTCCGTCGATTTGGGCGGCAACGTCGAACTCACCGAACTAAGCGCCGTGCGTGCCGGCTGGCCGCACCTGGACCGCCGGATGCGGCCGTGCCGGGTTTTCCGTCGCCAGATCGGCACCAACTGCCGGTGCAGAGCGCGTGCTTCGGCCCGGAGTGCCCCCAGTGCGGTGGCCGGCAGCTGCCGGTGTGACAGCAGGGGGTCGCGCCAGGTGCCGATCAGGGCGGTGGAGATGGCTTCGTTCCACCGGGAGCTTCACGGCAGCACCAGTTCCCGGGCGGCCAGCCGCGTGAGTGAGCCCGCGGTAGGCCGGATGATGCTCCTGCGGCAGATCGTCGCCGGACGACGCCTCTGTCACCCCCTGGTGGGGGCCGCGGACGGCTCGGCCGGGTCCCGGGTGGCCGACGTGGCGGACGAGCGGGACGCGGCGGGGCGGGAGGGGGACGAGTACGAGGGGACGGCACGGGTGGCGGGCTCGGTGGGCCGGGCGGTCTCCGACGGGCTGCCGCTGGGTTCCCGTGCGGTGGGAAGCGGGCGCGGGGTGGTGGTGGGTGACGCGGACCGCTCGGGCACGGGGATGGTCGCCGAGGGCGGAGCCATGGGGATCGTCGGGGAGCGATGGGTACCGGAGGCGGACGGCCGCAGGGGCAGGACGACGAGCGCGGCGACACCGACGGTCAGGGCGGCTCCGGCGGCGGCGCGCAGCACCTTGCGGCGGGCTGCACCGCGGCGGATCGCCTCGTAGCGGCCCGGAGGTGCGCCGAGGTAGTCGGAGGGGGGCCGCAGGAGGACGGTGAGCGGGTCGTCGGGGTCGCGGTCCGGGCCCTCTTCAGCGTGTGTGATCAAAGCTTCTCCCCAGGTGGGCGCGGAGCAGTTCACGGGCCGCGTGGAGGTCGGCCTTGACGGTGCCCTCCTTTCGTCCGGTCAGCATGGACACCTCCCGGATCGGCATGTCGGCGTAGTAGTGGAGCAGGATCGGCACCCGAAGCCGTTCGGGCAGGGACTGCACGAGCAACCGGACTGAGGGATCCGCCTGTTCGGAGGTCGGGCCGATCGCGGACTCGGTGGTGGCCCGGCGTAACGCCTTGCGCTCGCGCTCCAGTTTGCGCCAGTGGTCCCGGACCAGGTTGGCCGCGGTGACATAGAGGAAGCCGCGCGGTTCGTCCACGGCCGTCCAGCGGGCCCACAGCCGGGTGAACGCCTCCGAGGCGATCTCATGGGCCGTCCCGTCGTCGTCGACGAGCCGGCGGCACCAGCCGGCGAGACGTGGGTAGAGGGCGGCGAACAGCTCGGACGCTTCCTTCTCGCGGGACCGTTTCAACGTTCTCCATAGGGTGGTGGCGTTCACGGAGCAAGACCCCGGGCCGGCAGACGGGGTTCCCGCCGGCCCGGGGCGCGGACGCCGTCAGGGGCTCGCGGAGCGCAGCACCGCGAAGACGATCACGTTGTCGAGGTAGCCGTCGCCGGTCCGGGCTCCGCCACAGGTGATGAGCCGCAACTCCGGCCGGTCCACGTCGCCGTAGACCTCCTTGGTGGGGAAGTCGGCCTTGGCGACCGTGCGCACCTCGGTGACGGCGAACACAGTGGATGTGCCGTCCTGAAGACGGGCCACGATCTCGTCGCCCTTGCGCAGGTCCGCGAGGTGCCGGAAGACGCCGTCGCCGTAGGAGCCGACCGTGACATGACCGAGGATCACCGACGGTCCCTTCTGCCCTGGGGTCGGCGAGTGCTCGTACCAGCCCGCCCGGTCGTGCGCGGCGATCGGCGGCACCTGCACGCTGCCGTCTTTCGCGAGGCCGAGCCGGATGAGCGGCGTGTCGACGCCGATGGCCCGCACGCGCAGCGAGAGGGGCACCGAACGTCCCACCGTGGTGACGGACTTGGCGGCGGGCGAACCACTGACGGAACTACCGCCCGTGCCCGCCCGACCCGTGTCCGCCCCACCCGAGCCGCCGGGCCCACCACAGGCCACCGCCACAAGGGTCAGGGCAGCGACGAGAAGGGCACGTACGGCTACGGCGGCCGGGAGGAGACAGGTCCGCCCGGCCGGCACCCCGGTGCCGGGCCTGTCGGTGGTCACGCCTCGTTCGCGCGCCGGCGGCGGAGCAGCAGGACCGTGCCACCGCCCAGGACGACAACCGCGGCGGCGCCCCCGCCGATCAGGGCGCCGTGGGAGGAGCCCGAGGAGGTCGGGACCTCACCGGTGTCCGGGGCGCCGCTGGGGACGACGCGGACCTGACCCTCCGAGGGAGCCGCGCTCGGAGCCCGGGTCGGCTCGGCGCTCTCGCTCGGGGCTCGGGTCGGCGCGGTGGTCGCGCTCGGCGCCGCGGAGGGGGCTGTGCTCGGGGAAGCGGACGTCCCGTCGGCGAATGCGGGCATCGCGCCCGCCATGACGGCTGCGCACGCGAGGGCCAGGGCACTGAGGCCGGTTCGACGCATGGATCGCTCTCTCTTTCATCGGTCGACCCACCGGCGGGACCGGCGGTGGGTGGCATGGATCGAGCGGAGAGACGAACGGGACGGGAGACGGGTTGCAAAGAGAAGGCAAAGCCACGCGGGCCCGAGCGCATCGATGCGCCGCGACGCGCACTGCCGCACTGTGCGATCGCCATTCGGCATGTCGTTGGCCTGCCGTCGGCCTTCAGCCCAGTGCACGGACGCTCGCCGCTCTCATTCATGACGAGCCGAGTCGAAGTTGAGCAGCCCGGGCCCCGCGTGACGGAAGAAGTGAGCTTGCTCCGCTTTGACGGACATCATTGGTGCGGTGGTCAGGATGCGAGTGCGGTCTCGTATTCGACGGGACTGCGGTAGCCGAGGCTGCTGTGCAGTCGGTGCAAGTTGTACCAGCCCTCGACGAAGTCGAAGATCGCGGTGCGGGCCGCAGCCAGGCTGGGCCAGGTTCTCGTGTCGAGCAACTCCCGTTTGATGGTGGCGAAGAACGACTCGGCGAGCGCGTTGTCCCAGCACTGTCCGGTGCGTCCGACGGGCAGATGGACGCCGAACTCCGTTGCCAGGGTGGGGAATTGCTGACTGGTGTATTGACAGCCACGATCCGAGTGAAAGATCACCGGCCGGGTGGGACGACGCTGTCGGCAGGCCGCCGTGAGGGCATCGGCGACCAGATCGGCCCGCAGGTGATCGGCCGTCGCCCAGCCGATTACCCGGCGGCAAGCGATGTCGATGACCGTGGCCAGATAAAGCCAGCCCTCCTCGGTCGGGACGTAGGTGATGTCGCCGCACCAGCGGGTGTCGACGCCGTCCGGGTCGGGATCGAACTGCCGCAGGACGAGGTCGGGCCGGGAGGCGGCGTGAGGGTCGGGGACGGTGGTCAGGTGCCGTCGCCTGCGGTGGCGGCCCTCCAGACCCGCCGCCTCCAACCGTCTGCCATGCCATGTTGCGCCCTCCGGACAACCGCGGCAGGCTGCGCAGTTCGGGGCGTGAAACCCGAGGGGTGGACTGCATGATCTCCACCAGACGCGCGGCAGTGGCCCGCAGCGCGGCCAGCTCTTCCGGAGTCGAGATCAGAACAGCGGCACTGGCACTCTGCTCGTCCCACGCCGGGGTCATGTCGGACCGAAGCGCGATTCACTCCTTGGCCTGCAGTGCGTCCGGCAGAAGCTGGTCAGTTGTCGTGATTGTCTGCGGGTGGCCGACGAGTTGCTCGGATACGCCCTGCTCCAACAGAGCGAGCGTCGCGGCGGCGCTGGTGTCGAGGACCACCCGCCCGTTCCGGGCGGCCTGCACCGCCTGAGTCTCAGCCGGGTCAACCGGGATGCCGACGGCGTATGTGACCGGCCGTTCTGCGGTGCGGCGCATGCATGCCTCGGCATAATTCCGGCCTGCGGCCAAAGAGAGTATTCCTACGGGCAGTTCGCCGCTGGCGACCTTCTGGCGGACTCTTTGGTGCGTTACCCCGCCGCCGTCGCATCGAGTTGGCCGCAGGCTCCTGTGCACGAGCTCCGGCCGGGTGCCCCGGGTGGCGGACGCCGGGCGGTGGCGCCATCGGCCGCTGGGTCGTTGCTGCTACAGGCGGTCCCGGCAACGCTTCGCCGGCCGAGGCAATCCGTCGGCGGGCGTTGCCGTAAGCGACGCCCCGCTCGGGTCGTAGGGCGCATCGTCCGTCTTCGTGTCCTGCGCGGGCGCCGGGCGACACCACCCGCATGACATGCCGGTGGTGCCGAACGCACCGCGCCCGCCCGCGTTGGGCGTGCCGCAGCAGGTCTGGGAGGATGGCCGGCAGCTGTCCGTCCTGGGTTCGGAACCCGCGGGCGGCGAGAGGCGGGCGGGCGCGGGCAGCGGTCCGGCGGACGGAAGAGCGGAGCGGTAGGGCACGTGCCGGAGTACCCGGAGTATTTCGCAGCGGTCGTGTTCGCCGCGGGCGGCGGCGTCAGCGCCCTGCTGGCGCCGCACCGGTTCTCCGCCGCTGTCCTGTTCTGCCTCGCGGTGACCTCTGCCGGACTCGGCGTGGCCGGTCGCAGTGCGGCAGCCCACCCGACGATTGCCACCGTCCTCGCCGTGGCCGCCCTGCTGCTGGCGCTCGCGCTGGGCCTGTTGCTGCTGGCCGACGGCGTCATTCTGGTCCGGTGCTACGGACCGCAGGCGGGCCTGCTGGCGACCGGGGCCGCCGGCGGCGCGGTGCTGGCGGTGGTCGGCCTCGACGTGGTCTTCCGCGCGGTCGGCGGCGAGGCGTTGGGTGTCCTCGTTCTCGCGGTGAACGCGGTCGCGGGGTACCTCGCTCTGCTCTTCATGGTCTTCGCCGGCTACGTGTTCGTCCGGGGTCGTAGCACCCCCTTGCCGGAAACTACCCATGTCGTCGTCCTGGGCGCCGGGCTCGATGGCGACCGGCCCGGCCCGCTGCTGACCCGCAGGCTGGAGCGCGCCCTTGCCATCGACGCCACCAGCGCACCGGACACGCCTCCTGTGGTGTTCGTCCTCTCGGGCGGCCAGGGCGCCGACGAGGTCCGCTCCGAGGCGGACGCGATGGCCGACTATCTACGCGGACGCGCAGTGTCCGCCGACCGGATCGTGCGGGAGGACCGCTCCGTCAACACCGGGCAGAACCTGCGTTTCAGCGCGGCCCTCGTGGACAACACCAGTCCCGGCCACCGTGCCACGGTGGTCACCAGCGGCTTCCACGTCTACCGCACGACCCTGCTGGCCCGCCGCGTCGGCGTGCCCGTGCACGTCGTGGGCGCGCCGACCTCCCCCGCCTACTGGCTGGCCGCGACCCTGCGCGAATTCGCTGCTGTCCTGTGGCTGGACCGCCTCGCCCTGGTCGGACTCAGCCTGCTGCTGGCGGTGCCGGTGGCGACGGCGGTATTCGAGCGCTGAAGCGCCGGCGGCAGCCCTCGTGAGATGTCCTGACGAAGACGCCGTACATGGTGCGGTTGAGGAGGGGAGAGGACCGGGTGGGCCGCCCGACCGGTGCGCGCAGCCCCTCGACGGCTCCCACCGTCGCCGCCTCACCACAGCTGGGTTCCCGGGGCGCCCTTGAACGGTCCGCGCACCTCCGCGGTGATCCAGCCGCCGTAGAAGTCGCCCTCCTGCGCCATGACCTGCACTCCGTCGACCGTGCAGCGGTCCATGCGGCTGGGATAGAAGGCGAAGAAGTCGGCGAGGGGTGCGTAGCCGGGCTCGGGACGGGGATAGCTCCAAGCGGCGCGAGCGCGTACGTCGTCTCCCACGATGACGTCCCAGTACTGGGCCGGTCCCTTCCATTCGCACCAGGTCCGGCCCGAGACCGCCGGGAACAGGAGCGCCGTACGGACGTCCTGCGGAGGGATGTAGAACACGGGGGGATGGCTGGTCTCCAGTATCCGCACGGCCCGGCGGGTCTCGGCCACCACCTGCCCGGCGCACTCCACCCGCACGTCACGGTCGTCCTCCCGCATGACGGGCGGCCGCGGGTAGTCCCAGACCGACTCGGGCGTCCGCGAGGCGGAACGCGGCAGGGGATCTTCCAGCGGGCCCAGATACGCCTCGTCCTCGTAGCACCAGGCCCAGTCCCGGTCGCGTGCCAGGGTGCGTGCCACCGGGTGTGCGCTGGAGTCGAAGTGGGCCGTGGCGTGAGCGCCACGAGAGCTGTCGCTGCAGCCCACGTGGCCGCAGGTCAGGCACAGCAGCAGGTCGGCCGGTGCGCGTCCGCTCGCCGCGCAGGACGCGCACGTCTCACTCAGCGGGGGTGGGTCCGCCGTCCAGGTGTGGGAGCACGGTTTCCCTGAGGGCCGGCCGCCATCGGGCCGGGGCGTCCATCTCGTCATCGGTGATCACCGGCCTGTGCGGTCGGCATCGCGCTTCTCGGCATCACTGCGCCCCGGCCCACGCTCGTGTAGCTCACGCTCTCTCCTGTGTGGTCCTCGTTCTCCTCCCTGTTTCGCCGCGACACCGCGCGGGAGATGCACGCCGCCCGGTACGCCTCCCGCCGGGTCGGCTCACCACGCCGGAGGTGTGCGCCACCGGGAAGGGGCCACGGTCACCATCGTCTGGGAGGGAACCGGCAGCCAGGTCTTCCTCACCTCACACTTGCCATGGAGCGCGCTCGAAGTCATAGCGTGGAGGACGCAACGGCGCACGAGGCCGACTCAGCGCCCGCTCCTCCCGGCCGAAGCGTGGTGCTCAAGGCGTCCCGGCAGCGCTCCACAGCCTGTCGTTCCTCGGGTTCATCGACCGACGTCAGGACAGCCGCATGCCACCGATGGACGAATCGGTCGACGTTATGGCGGGTCATCGGGAGCAGGTTGAACTCGGCGAAGTCGAGCTCCGCCAGCCAGTGTGTGCCCACGGCCGATGGGCGGGACGTGACGAGGAAGAAGGTCCCGGGGTAAAGGTCGACGAGATCATGCAGCCAGCGCCGCACTACGGGTCGTTCGCTCTCGGATACTTCGTCCACGCCGTCGATGAGGACCATGCCGCGGCCGCTTGCGAGCACTCGGTCAGCCCAGTGCTCCGGCTGGAGAGCGTGCAGTATATTGCCCGCTGCGCCGAGGAATTCCTCGGGACGTGGCAGCCCTGTGTGTTGGGCGAGTGCGCGCAGGGGGAGCATGAACGGTACGCGGCCTCGCAATTCCGCCAGCCCTTCGGGAAGGCGTCTTGTGCAGAGGAGACGGCCATCCACTGCAGCAGGGGGTCTTGCCCGATCCCGCCATTCCCCGCAGCATCGCCCGGTTGCAGTCGGAAAGGGCTTCCTTTACCCGCCGACGGTTCGCCGATGGCGAGGCTCCGGCACGTTGCGAGGCCAGTTCGAGGTTCAAATAGGCGGTGTCCAGTGGCCAGCGAGCTCGGTTGGGGTCGCTCAGGTCGAGGCCGAAAATGTTGAGCTTGCCATACTTGCGTTCGATGTGCGCCAGATAGCGGGTCTCGAATTCCTCGTCGGCGCTGCCGGGATGCGGAATGCGGTCCACGAGAGCGTCTAGCGTGCGCAGTGTCTCGTCAAGCATGCGGGTCTGGGCCACCAGAGCATTGGCGATGAAGGTCGAGCGTTGAGTGAAGAAGTGCAGGATGTGGAGACAGCTCAGATCGAGGAGGCTGTCGTAGAGAGCGGTGGCATCTGCGGACAGGTCGCGCGTGGCGTCCGGGCGTGCTGCCTTCAGGCGGTGCGCCAGTTCCTCCGGCCCGAGACGGACCGCCTGGACGTCGTCCAGACGACGAGGACGGCGAGGACGGTCTGGCGCCGGAGGATGAGGAGGACGAGCCCGAGGGCCATGTCTTCCCCGCCCTGAAGATCCTCAAGGACTCGGTCGGCCGCTCGAAGATGCACCCGATCCGCGTCATCCGCAAAGAGGAGCGCGACAGCGGCCCGTGGCCGCTGATCAGCGAGCACATGGACGGCGAGCCCCGCTGGGTCCACCCCGACGTCACCGCCACCCGCGTTCCCCACATCCGGGCGAACGGCAGGCGCGTGCGCCGCGACCAGCTCGACGTACCCGACTCGTTCGGCGAGGGCGTGCTGTGCCTGATCGACCGCAACGGCAGCTTCCCCTCCGCCTGTTCGGCCGTCCCGCTCGCCCCGAACAAGCTCCTGCACACCGGCCCGCTCGACGCGTACGACAAGGCCGCAGCCGGCATCTACCTCATCGACATCCCCGCCTGGACGCGCACCGACATGCCGCACCCCCTGGGGCGGATCGCCGACCGGCCCGACGAGGACGGCCGAGCGTGGGTCACCACCCCCCACATCAAGCAACTGGTGAAACTCGTGAGGGACAACCACCTCGACGCGATGCCGACCATCCACGACTCCTGGACCGGCAAGGCCAACGAGTCGCTGTTCAAGCCGTTCTACGAAGCCACCCGCAAGGCACGCACCGAACTCGTCCAGATCCGCGGCGACCCCTACAAGGCCTACAAGACCCGGCTGTCCATCGCGCTGCGCCTGCTGTGGCCCAAGCGCCCCTCCCAGCGATCCCCGTTCTGGCGGCCGGACTGGCGCGTGAGCATGGTCGCCGAGGCCTCCGTGAGGCACTGGACCGTCGCCTTCAAGGCCGTCCAGGAAGGCCACACCCTCGTCGCGCTGCGCAACGTCGACCAGGCCATCTTCTGGACCCCACCCAACACCCCGCCGTCCACCTACCGGATCGGGACCGGCTTCGGCGAAGTCAAGAGCAAGTTCGTCCAGGCCGGCGAGACCATCCTCGGAGGTGACGACTGATGGCCGGACCCACCGGACGCGGCACCTCCCTCGGCGCCTCCTCAACGACCTGCTGCGCTCCCAGGTCACCCCCCGCCACCGGCTGTCCTCCTACAACGCCAAGCACTGGCACGCCCAGCTCTCCCAGCTCACCGCGCCCCACCGCGGGCAGCAAGCCCTCGCCGACGCCGGCCTGAACGTGACGACCAAAACCCTCATCAACTGGCTGTCCGACGCCGAGTACAACATCCGCCGCAACTACCGCGACCTCATCCACACCGCGTACGAGAACGTCGCCATCGTGCCCGCCGACCCCATCCCCCGGCACATCAAGCGGGGCCAGTACGAGATCAGCGGTGTCGTTACGACTGGCGACGACGAACGCGAACGCGGCACCGCAGACGCCGCACCCCTGCGCATCGACGGCAGCCGCGGCTACTGGGACGCGATCGAGGAGCTCTGGCTCGCCGGTGAACTCACCGACGACGAGTTCGAGGACCACTTCATCGACGACGTCATCGTCGAGGACTCGGCGAAGGCACCGACGGCTGGCAGTTCACCGGCGGCTCCTACTCCGTCGAACTCCGGTAGCAACCGGCACGAACAGCCGAACCACCCGCCGGAACAGGGGAATCCACACCACGGTCCATCCACCCAGAACGGCGGACGTTCCGGCGGATACCGGCGCGCCCCGCAGCATGGCAGCTCCACACGGACGTCGGACGCCACGACACCTTGATCCTTTCGGCTCCGAGCCTGTTGAATCAGGAGATGACTGAGACCGGTGTGGACCTTGGCACCGTCAACGCGCCCTCCGGGATGCTCGTGCTGGGGATGGCGGGCTGGATCGACTACTGGCCGCAGGTCGGGGGGCCACTGTCCGAGCGGGCCCGGGCCGCAATAGCCGGCGGCGGCGGTCACCTGCACGGACCTGAAGACACCGAGCCATCCGCTTGGATGTGCGAGGCGATCGCCGTGGCAGCAGCCGCCGACCAGCCCTTGCAGGTTCGGGCCCGGACCTCAGCCTCACCCTTCGACGGGGCACCGACGATCGCCGTCCTGGAGGTAGAGCTCGGCTTGCCCTGGCCCAACCCCGATGGCCGCGAGCCCGTGCAGCTCGGAGACCTGCCTGTCGACCGGTGCGGCATGGTTCTCGGCGACGCCCGGGCGCTGGACGGCTTCACCGGCCTGGGCCAGTCCACCGACGGCCTGGCGGACGTCACCTACTGGGGCAAGTACGCAGACACCGTCCATGCCCAGTTCGGTGGCGACCGCACAGCGGACACGGCCCGCGCGGATGGCTCGACCTCCCGTTGGACGAGGCCGAAGCTGTCGCCGAACGGCTCCGGGCTTGGACCCGCGAAGGACCCGGCAACGGCCTGAGGGTCGCCGTCGACGCCCACACCGACTTCCATCGACTCACCCGGGCCGGATGGGGCCACCCACTGCTCGCGGGCACCATCGACCTCGACGCCTGCCAAGTCCTCGGCCTGGGCTGGGATCCCGGGGATCACTCCATGCGCCACCGCGGAGAACGGGCCTACGGTCAGGTCTACCCCGCCACACTCGAAGCCCGCGCGGGCGCAGCGGTACTGCGCTGGACCATCCCGCCGTACGAGCCTGGCCGGTGAACCGCACTGCGACTGGAAGAGCGCCAGAAGAACGCAGTTGAGCGGGATGGTACGGCGCGGCACACGCGCCCGATGAGCCACAGCACGCAGCCAGGCCGCTGGAACGGGCCCTGGTACAGGGCCGACGTCGCCAAGCTCATCGCCGTCAGCCGCGCACCGGCCGACACATCCGTCATCCTCGAACGATCTTGCAGGACCTACTCGTCGCCTTCACGACTCTGGACTCTCGACGGGAGCTGGCCATATGAGGTCGATGAGCCAGGGCCGGACAACCTGCTCCAAGTCGCGCGAGAACTGGTCCCCGCTGCCACCTGCCATCCACTGTGCCCATTGGCGCGTCGCGCCCGCGGCCCAGTCGACTTGACCGAGATCCCTGCCGCCTCCGCCTGGTGCCTGCCCTAACGGCCAACGTCACTGCTTCCGTCATGTCAGTGAGGGTGGGTTCGATGCCCGCCGGGCCACTCGATCAGGTGATCGCGGTGGTCCGCCTGGGCGAGTCTGGTTCGGAGCGCCTTAGCTTGACGCTGTGACGATCTCCGCAGGTCTTTCATCCTCAGGTACCCGTGTGCCCTCTCCCTCCGCGGAGCCGGTCACCCGTCCGACGCCTTTCGGCACGCCGCATCCTTCTGCAGGCCTCGAATGGTGGTATCTCAACGGGCATCTGAGCGGTGCTGACGGCCGGGAAGCCCATTGGATGATCATCATCATCCGGCATGAGGCACTGCACGACCCGGGAGCCGAGCCAGGGTACTTCTGCGCGTTCACCTGCGACGGGGATCCAGGCGTGTTCTCGGGAAGCTGGGTGAGTCCGGCCGGCCTCGGCGTACTGCGGGATGCGCACAGTGGTGATCTGGTTGAGGACACTCAGTTGCGGGCTGCTCTCTTGGAGGTTCTCGCTGAGGGCGTGCCGCTGCCCGACCGGCTCATCGAGGAGCCGGTGCGAAGCAGTGACACCGTGCTGGATATCGCTCTGGGGGAGTTGGGGGCGCTTTTTCGCAGCGAGAGCGGGGGCTACCGCCTGAGCTTCCACGGTGGGGGACTGCCGCAGCTTGACCTTGAACTCATTCCGAAGAAGCCCTCTGTGGCGCAGTTCCACGAACACGGCCAAATGAGCGGGCGGTTTCCCGACGGAGGAGACACGCAGACCACACGCATTTTGCCGCGGTTGGATGCGCAGGGAACAGTGACCTATGCGACTGGCGAGCAGGTCGCTATGCAGGGGCAGGCGTGGTTCGAAAACACCTGGGGTGGCGCGATGGGACGTACCGAACGTCGCAAAAGCGCGGGTGACCTTTCGTGGGAATGGGCCGGCGTCCAGTTGGACAATGGCTGGGAGATCAGTGCTCTGCAAAAGTACGTGGCAGACGTCGTCACCGGCTCACAGCGGGACCAGGTCATCGTAGCCACAGCGGTCGCCCCGGAGGGGAGCGTCGCCCATCATGAAATGATCTGGCAGCCCCTGCGTCACTGGACGTCCGCAGCCACGCTCAACACGTTCCCCACCGCGGTCCGCTTTCGCATCCCAGCACTCGACATGGACCTCGAAGTCACCGGACCTGCCGACGGACACGAGATCCGCACCCTCATCGCCGGCAGCGGATGGTGGGAGAGCCCGGCGATCGTAACGGGCACCATGGGCGGGACTCCTGTCCGCGGCCAGGCGTTCCTGCAGACACTCCCGGTCGGTACCATCGACAACATCAGCAGCGTCACGCGTCGCGCCTTTGCCATCGCCCGCGACGAGGCCGCCGCCGTCTACCCGAGCAGTCCCAGGAGCGCACTGGCAGCGGTGACCGGTACTGAGCAGGGCCCGCCACTCGATACTTCGACGCAGGACCGGCTCCACGAATCGCTCGTGCAGCCGGTGCGCATGCTCCTTGACGCACCTGGCCGGGCCTGGCGGCCATACACGGCCCTGTCCGTCCTGTGTCTGTTCGGCGCCGACCCGGAACCCTACCGGCCCCTGGCCGCCCTGACCGAGCTGCTGCACACCGCCTCGCTGATCATCGACGACATTCAGGACGGCTCCCCGCTGCGGCGCGGCCGCGCCACCGTCCACGAAGTCATCGGGACCCCGGCTGCCATCACTGCAGGAACCGCAGCCTTCTTCGCCTTCGAGCCTCTCCTGCAGCGCATCCCCCAGCACGATCCGGCCACCATGCTGCGCGTATACCAGCTGTGCCTGCGCGCCTTACGCGCAGGGCATGCGGGCCAGGCGCTGGACCTCTCCTCGCACCAAGCGGCCTTTGATCATGCCGTCACCACCGGCGACAACCGTCAGCTGCTCGCGGACATTCGCACCACGCACCGGCTGAAGTCCGGCGTGCCGGTTCGCTGCATCGCCGAGGTCGCGGCGGTGCTGGCCGACGCCGATGAGGCTCAGATCCGGGCCGTCGGCGACTACTTCGAAACGGTCGGCATCGTCTACCAGATCAGCGACGACGTCGCAGACTTGGACGGGGTGAGCACAGCCCAGGACCGTCGTCAGGGCCGGACGGCCAAGCGTCCGGCAGAGGACCTCCTCAACGGCAAGGTCACCTACCCCGTCGCCCATGCCGTCGCGCGGCTGGACCAGGCGGACCGGTTCCGGCTGCGCGACGCCCTGCGCCTGCGTACACCCGCGGGAGCCGCCCAGGCCGCCGAACTCCTGACCCACAGCGGATCTCCGCAGATCTGCCTGGAAGACACCCACGACATGATGACTCGTGCCTGGGCTGCACTGGCGCCTGTCCTGCCACCCACGCAGCACAAGGCGCTGATCTGTGCCTTGGGCTGGTACGCCGCCCAGCGGATCCCCGACCAGGCCGGTCCGGACGCCGAAGAGGACGCGCGGTGACCAGCACGCCGGCCGACGATCCTGTCACCGCATCGCACGGTAAATCCAGCGTGGGGAGCACCGAAGGGAAGCCAGCCACGGGCGCATCGGGACGCGGGGCCCGGTTGACGCTGGAAGAGGTCTGGAAGTCCTACGGGCGCCGACCGGTACTGCGCGGTGTCGATCTCGTCGTGCCGGCGGGCGCCCTGGTGGGCATCGTGGGCGAGAACGGGGCAGGCAAGACCACTCTGCTCCGCACCGTGATCGGCGAGTTGGTACCAGATCGAGGAAAGGTCAACCGGGTCGGCGAGGCGGGGTACTGCCCGCAGGAAGCCGTGGTCAATCCACTGCTGAGCGTGGCCCAGCACCTAGAACTCTTCAGGGTCGCCCACGAGCTGGCGGACGTGAAGAGAGCCCGGGAGCTGCTGGCCATACTCGGCTACGCCGAGCCGCTCGAGCAGCGAGTCGGGACACTGTCGGGCGGAACCCAGCAGAAGGTCAATCTGGTCCTGGCCCTGATGCACGATCCTCCGCTGCTGGTCCTGGACGAGCCCTACCAGGGCTTCGACTGGCACACCCACGAGCGGTTCTGGGAGCTCGCCCGGCACCTTAAGGAACGCGGCCAGTCCATCGTCGTCGTCTCTCACCTGATCCATGACTTGGCACATTTCGACACCGTCCTCGAATTGCGCGACGGCAAGCTGCACCAGGGGGTCTCGACGGCATGACACGTGGATCTGTGAAGTGCTTGACGGCGCTGCGGTTCACCGTCGCCGCTCACCTCCGCAACCGGCTGGCGTTGGTGCTGGCCATCACGTTCGTCCCCACGTGGATCCTCGTAGTACGCGCGTGTGCGTACGGCGCAACGCTGCACTTCCATGAACACGCCGCGGGCGGGATCATCGCCGCCAGCAACAATCGTGTGACGCAGGTCAACAGTGCCCTGAATGCGGTGACGGTGATCACCGGATTCATGATGTTCATGGAGGCGTTCAAGTCCGGTCCCCTCGACCGCCGTCTCGTCCTGGCCGGGTTCCCGCGCCGCTACCTGATGGCGGGCAGGGTCTTCGCTCTCGTTGTCGTCGCCGCCGTCCTCGCCGTGTACACGGCAGGACTCCTGGAGCTCTCGTGGCATCAAGACCAGTTCGGCGCGCTGGTTTTGGCTATCTTCGCGGCGAACACGGCGTACGGAGGGATCGGGCTCCTGCTGGCCACCCTACTCCGCGGCGAGCTCGAGGGCTTCTTCGTGATCATCATGCTCAGCCTTATGGACGCCGCACTGCAAAACCCCGGCATGAACCCCCTCGCCAACCAATGGGGCCTGCGATACGTACCGATGTACACCGCCTCCCAATCCGCCTACGCCGCCTCCTTCACTCACGTATGGCCAGGCAGCTACCTAGCCGGAGGCCTGGTCTGGTTCATAGGGTGTGCAGCAGGGGGCCTGCTGATCTTCGCGCTGCGAACCCATTCCTACCGCCGCTCTTCCACCCACGTGGGGCCACGGCAGACTCCCGCGAACAGGCGTCGCGACCCTGTCCGGCTTCGAGTGCGATAGCACCTCTCGTTCCATTTCGACCTGTAAGCGGTAGTTAGCCGGGAGGCGCTCTGCGTAGAGGGCTTTGCTGGTCTCCTCAACGACCTGACCGGCGTCGACGACATCGCCCTCAACACCCCCACCGACCGGACCACCTACACCCACGAAATCCTCCGACCGCCCTCCGCCACCCCCGACCGGGAAAATAACCTTCGTGAGTCTGCGGTGTGCACAGTGAGGTAGTGGCACCGTCGCGTTCGACGGCGGTTCGCGAGGCGTGCGGGCGTGTTCCCTTCTATGTGCCCTCAGGCCGAGGCGGAGGCATGGGGCTGCTATAGCGGGCGTGCGCGTTTCCCACTGGACGTAGCCGGCGCTGTAGTCCTTCATGGCTTGGACGCAGTCGCGGCCAGCCGGGTCGAGGTTGAGACGCGTACAGCCGCAATCCGCCGCCTCTCGCAGGACTGTGTCGCGGTGGCGTGCGAGCCCGGATCGGCCGACGGCCGCGAGATGACCGACGGACAGCATCGCGAAGCCGCCGCCAAACTGAGCCGCGTATGGGAGCGGATCGGGTTCGAACCCTTCCAGGACGGCGTACACATCCTGGACTGCCACCTGCAGCGGCCCCAGGACCTCCTTGCCGAACGCCAGGAGGAGTTCCACGCGCTGTGCCGCGCCTGGTGGGAGCCTCACCGGCCGTAGGGCCCACGAAGCACACCCCTGAACGTCAGCACCGATCGTTTGAGATCTGTCGCGGCAGGCTGGAGCCGTCCGAATTTCGAGCGTCCTGTCGAGGAGCTGCGGTTCCGGATGTTCGACGGCGGCAGTGGGCGCGTGATCGCCGTCAACGGCCGTGGTGGTGACGCCGGCATCAACGTACAGGTCACCACCGACGCCGGCCTTCGGAGAGATGCCGTGCGGTCGCAGCCACGGCCTCAGTGAGAGGCGAAATCAGTGAGGTGTGGACGATCACGTATTTCCCCAGGGCTGCGGTGCCGGGCGGGGTGAGTGGGCGTCTGTCCTGTGGCGGAAGGAAACTGTTCGACGGGCCGGGCCGGAACAGGCCATGATGCGCGCTCGTGACGGCGATGAAGCAGTTCGTGATCCCGGCCGCTGCCCGCAACAACGCCGAGTGGTGCGCGGCGATGAGCCGATCGCACGGCTTGACGGGCGAGTTCGGGGTGCAGGCGTGGGCCGTTTCGGCCCGGCCGCCGCTGTACTACCCCGACGCGGTGACGCTGGTGCCGGGGGCCGATGCGGCCGCGCTGGTGGACCGGATCGATACCGCCGGTGCCGGTGCCTGTGTCAAGGACAGTTTCGCCGACCTCGACCTGGCTGCCGCTGGCTTCAAGGTGCTGTTCGACGCGCAGTGGATCCACCGTCCGGCGAGCGCGCCGGTCACCTCACCGGATCCCGCCTGGGACGTGGTCAGCGACCGGGACATGTTGCGGGCCTGGGCCCTTGCCTGGGATGACGGGGACGGCAACGCGGACCTCTTCCGTCCCGAATTGCTCGATGACCCGGCCACGTCCGTGCTCGTCGGACACTCCGCTGACGGCCTGGTGGCCGCCGGGGCGGTGGCGAGCCGCAATGACCATGTGGTCGGAGTCTCCAACGTCTTCGCGGTGGAGGGCGGCGCTGACCGGGCCTGGCCGGTGGTGCTGGACGCAGTGCACCGGCTGTTCCCGACCCTGCCCGTAGTGGGCTATGCGCACGGCGCGGACCTGGATGCCGCTATCCGCCATGGCTTCGAGGCGGCCGGCGCGCTGCGGGTCTGGCTGCACGGGTAGTTGATCGCGGGTCAATTCCTGTTGCTGGGGTTCTTCGGGCGCTTGTCAGGGCGGTAGCTGGGGCCGTTCATGATGACCTGGTGGCTGGCGTTGATCAGCCGGTCCAGGAGCGACTCGGCGACGACCGGGTTGGGGAAAGCGTGGATACCAGTCGCTGGGCGCCCGGTTGCTGGTGATGATCAGGGATCGGCCTTGCCGCTCGGAGACGAGTTCGTAGAGGTCGTCGGCCTGCGGTGCGGTCAGCTGGCGCATGGCGAAGTCGTCGAGGGTGAGCACGTCGGGCCGGATGAGTTCGCGGAATGGCGATCCCGGACTTCGGGCTCTGTCAGTGGGGCTCTATACCGTTCGGCCATGGGATACACAGCAGATGAGCGTCTGGCGGCAAGTCCGGAAGAGAGCCGGTACTTGGGGGCGGTGTTCACACTGGGGGCGCAGGTGGGCACGCCTGCCGAGGATCCGGCGAGAGCCGTGTACGTCGTCGAGGTGACGGAGGTGAGCCCGATCCGGGTGCCGAGCGGCCGGCTCGTCGTCGCCTCGCCCTGGCCGGATGATTCCGACTGGGAGTTGCCCACCCCGGCTGGCCGGGAACTGAAGGACCGGATCCCTCCTGGCGTTCACCGGGTGCAGGTCTCCTGGACGGAAGCGCCGTACGAGTACAACGGCGAGCAGTTCGACGGTCGCGAGGAGGTCGCGGTCCGCCTGCTTGTCAGCGATGCCCCTGTGGCCTGCTGGGAGGCGGCCCTCGGTGTCGGTGAGAGCATCGAGCGAGTCGTCCCCGGTGAGCGGCCGATCTTTGACTCGGAGGAAAATATGGGGAGTTTCGCCGACGCCACCGCCTGGCCGTCGCTGACCGAGCCGTTCCGCCAGTTCTGGCTCGACGTCGATGCGGGCAAGCAGGATGCATCCCGGGCCACCGAGTCTTTGGACGAGTCGTTCGAGCGGGTGAGCGACGAGGCTCTCGAAGCCGACCTCGTGACGTTCCCGACCGGAGGAGGGACCATCGTATGGCTGGGGCGCACGGAGACCGGGAGCATCGCCTCGATCGTCACGACTGGACCGGCCTTCTTCCATAACGAGCCGATTACGTCCCGTGTGAGCCGGGCCTGCCGGACGCGGTCGTAGCCCACCCGGCGCACCGCGTCCTCCGCCGGGCCGACCGCAGACGTGTCCTTTGCCTCTTTTGCGGGCTCGCATCCTGACACGGCCCTGACTTCGGCATTCACTAGATCGCTGGCAGAACCAAATTCAAATAGCGCCATCACCCTTCGGGCGAGCTCCCTCGGTATCCGCTTCGGCACCGTGGGCGTCGTTCTCGAACCGCCAACTGCCGCTGCGCAGACGGGGATCGGCAAGCGCCTCGACACCGACCAGGCCATGGGGGACGAGACGCTGGAGTTCGAGGCGGGCCGGGTGATGGCGGAGGAGACCGCGGGACTGCTGGGAATTACCGGTACAGGACGATCGAGTTGATCGGGGTCAGGTTCAGGTACTCGCCGTAGCCGGGCCCCAGCACTTTGCTGCAGTCGCCGGTGTATCCGGTGCACAGCTTGACGTACGCGTCCTCGAACGGGCCGTTCTGGTTGTTCAGGACCCAGTGAAACCCTGCAAGAGAGGTATCTACGGCCGGGCCTCGTTCGGACTGCTACGGACCTGCATCCTCGGCAACGGCCCGTGAGACAGTCGGGCACGGCTGACCGGTCGTCACCGAGGAGAAGGATCCATGAGAGCGTTGCCGGCCATTACCGGCCGTGATGAGTTCGACGTCCTGGTCGTCAGGACCGATTACCACGATGACCAGGCGTGGCAGGACGTGATGGCGGCGTTGATGGAGCCCTGGGGGGACAGGCAGTACGAGGCACACGTCCACGTCATCGACAACCCAGCCTGGGCAGAAGCGACCGTTGACGAGGCGCTGAATGCGGTCTGCGCCGACCAGAACCTGGCCGTTGTCTTCCTCGCCGACCGAACAACCATGCAGGCCGAAAGCCACGCGCTGCTGGCGGTCACCACGCTGACGCGGGAGGAGTGCGTGGACGACGAGGACTACGAACAGTTGACCGAGTTCGGCCGTGAGTTCCGCACCGTCCCCGCGGGGGTCCACGACGTCCACGCAAACCTGAGCATCGGCAACCTGGGCTTCGAGGAGTACGCCGCATGGGCTCACGATGATCCCGAGGGGATCTACCGGTCCTTCTGAACAGGGCTCACGGAACTGCGGACGGAGCCATGCGCAGAGAGCTCCATCAGAGCAGCTCAACGCCCTGCTGCGCTGGGGGTGGGAGGACGCGGGTCGAGCCCCGGAGCTGACCACCATGGCAGGCAAGCTCAGTGGTTGCGGAACGATTCCCAGGGGTCGGGGAGGGGAGCGGTGGGGCCCTCGCCTTCGGCGGGCAGGCCGACGTAGGCGCGCAGGGCGGGGCGGGTGCCGGGGAGGCCGTACCGGGTGAACTGCTCGTGGAGGTCTGAGCCGAACGGCAGGGGTTGGAAGTCCGCGGCGGTCAGCAGCTCGGCCAGGACCCTCAGCAACTCCCGGCGTCCGCGGGAGAGCTCAGTGAACACCGGTACGGCGTCCGCGGGTTCGAACAGGGCTTCCAGCAGGTTCCCGGCACGGGCTGCCAGCGGGCAGGGCACGACCGCGGTCTCCTTGATACGGGGCAGGACGCGGACGATCTCCAGGAGGACCCCGTCCAGGTCCTCGGCGACGCCCATCAGGTGCAGCAGGCTGCGGACGGTGTAGCTGTGCAGGTCACCGTCGTGGTGGACGGTGGCGGGCTCGGGGGCGGACCTGGCGCCGAAGGCGGCCAGCTCGGCGGCGATGCGCTGCGCCGGCGGCAGGCTGGGTGCGGCGGCCGGGTGAGCGACCAGCACGCGGGTCAGGGCGGTGGCGGCGGCCCAGCGCGGCAAGGGGTACTCGTGATCGAGGTGGTGCCGGAGTCGGCCGTCCGGGTCGTGGTCGGCGAGCAGCCCGACCGCGACGAGGACCGTGGCGGCGCAGACGGGGTCCCGCTCACCGTCGAGACAGGCCAGCAACGCAGGCAGGGTGGAGTCGGCCTCCTCGGGGAACCAGCCCAGGAGGTACGCGGTCTTGGTGCGGATCTCCAGGTCGCGGTCGCTGAGCAGTGCGAGCAGGGCGGGAAGCTGGGCGCGGACCGCGTCGTAGGAGCGCAGTGCCCCCTCGCGGGAGTCGACGGGGTGCCCGGCCGCGCAGTACGCCCGTGCCTCACGCCAGCCCTTCAGCTGCTCCTCGTCGGTCTCGGCGACGATCTGCTCGTCATACCAGCGCAGGGTCTCTTCGGGGCTGATGGCTGCGGCGCGCCACGCGGCGGTGTCGATACCAAGCGGGAGGTCATATTCGTCGTGCCAGTCAACGGCCAGACGGGTCAGCAGCATGAGGGCGTCGACCCGGGCGTCGGCCGGGCCTGCGACAGCGATGCGGGCGAGGAACGGCACGGCGTACGGAGAGGCCGAGTACCGGGTGCCCTGGTGGAAGATGTTGCCGAACAGGCTGCGGAAGGCGCTCTCCCGGGTCTCCTCATCCGGCCCGTACACCGCCCGGAGCTGGCCGGGCACGTCCATGGCGCTGCCATAGGCGTGCCCCAGGACTGCCCAGTCAATGTCGTCCAGCCCTACCAGAAGATCATCCGATCGCTTCATGATCCGTATGCTCGCAGGCGGCACTGACACCGAACCCGCAGACGATCGATCGAGAGAACAAGCTGAGTGCCTGTAGCTGAAAGTCTGGTGGAGGCGTGCCGAGAGCTCCGCCGACGGGCTGTGCTGAAGGCCGCCGGAGTCCCGGGCAGCATCGTCACGACCATGCCTTCGGCCTCTCTGGCCGTTCCCTGACCTGAGCCCGTGGGTACGAGCGGCCGTACGTGCGGGGATCCGGCGGATCAGCTCCTCCCTCCCCGGGATACGCTCGCGCCCTTGCCTGGTCAATTTCTCGTTCCAGGCTTCTTGTTCCGACCTTCTTCCGGGGGAAATCATGGGGATATCCGTACGCCGGTCCGTGTCGCGGAGAGTGGCGAGTGCAGCCCTCGTGTGCGTGGTGCTCGGCGGAGGAGCGGGGGCCTGTGGGACGGGTGGCGAGAGTAGTTCCGGCAAGTCCGCGCAGACGTCGGCGCCGGCCCTGACGCCCTCCGAGGCCGTGGCGAAGGCCGCGGAGGACTCCGCCGACATCACGTCCCTCCGTTACCGGATCACCGGATCCGTGCCGGATCAGGGCCAGTTGACCGTCGACGCGGCCATGAGCACGGCGCCGCTGTCCATGACCATGGAACTGACCATGGCGGACCAGCGCGCGAAGGGCCCGCTGAGCATCCGGTTCGCTGGCAAGGCGATGTACGTCGGCGGTGGCGCCCTCGACATCCGGAAGTTGGGGAGATCCGCGAACCTGGACCCGGACAAGTTGAACGGCAAGAGCTGGCTCCGCATCGAGCCGGCGGCCTGGGGTCTCATCTCCGTGGACAACCAGTCCTACGGCGTACTGCCCCACCAGGTCGAGGGCAGCCCGATCGTCCAGTCCACGCTGCTGACCGGCGCCAAGAACGCGAAGAAGATCGGGGCCGAGACGATTCTCGGCGCCCGCACCACGCACTACCGCGGAACCGTCACCTTCGACGGATTGCGGGCCGCCCAGGATGCTGCCACCGACAAGGCCAGCCGGGAACGCCAGACCCGCAGCCTCGACCAGTTCATCGCGCTGGAGCTCGACAAGAACCTCATCATGGATCTGTGGATCGACGACGACGGGCGCACCAGGCAGTTCCGCATGCGGGGCGCCACCTACAAGATGCCCGTCAAAGCCGGCGAAGAGCCGACCGTGGGCGATCCCGTCGACATGACCGTCGCCTTCCTCCGGATCAATGAGCCGGTCACCGTCACAACCCCGTCCGCCGGGGACACCACGGACGTGGGCGCCCTGCTGGACGCGCAGACCGGCTGAGCTTGTCCTGCCGTCCAGGCGCCCCGGCGTCGGCGCCGAGGCCGGCACCGTCGGCACGGCGCATCGAGTGCGGCGCGGGGCTGGAGGTCGTGCTGCTGGCCGGACGGCGTTACCGAGGTGCGGCAGGTGCTGTTTCGTCAGCGCTGATGGCCTCCAATGCCGTGTCGTCGTCCCTTGGCTCTACGCAGCCGTCGGTAACCCAAAGGATTTTCAGGTACGCCTCGTTGCTCTGGTGATCGGGATCGGGGGTTGCCAAGGCAACCTCATTTCCAGCGCTGAGCCAGCGTGCGGTGTTCTTGAAGCTCTCTGTTGATGCCGCTTCAGTAGCGATCCGGCATTCGGGCCATAGCTGCACGGTGGTTGCGAAGGAAAACACGAGATCGACGTCGTCGAGCGGACGTACCTCGGACCCACGACGCATCGATCCGTTGTGGAAGATGGCAGACCACAACCGGCGCAGGCCTTCTGTTTGCCTCGTGAGTACGGAGTGCCGGCGCAGCCGTCCAGCCTCGCCTCCTTCGACGCCAGCACGCTCAGGCAGGCTGTCCCTTGCCCGAGCGCGGGCCTTGAGGATTTCGTCGAAGTACGCCAACGCCCCAAACTGCACCGTGCACACGCTGGAGGAGGTCCACAAGAGATGCTGCATTGCGCCCTCCATCGCCAGCGCAGAGGACTGCTGTTGTCGTTCATCGCGCACACCACCGGGCCGACCGCTCAAGCTGAAGGGGATCGCCTGAGCATGCTGCGGTGAATCATCGATGAGGACCGGCCAGGCTTTCCTTGCACCGGTAGGTGCTTCAGCAGCACGGCGTGCTTTCTGCATGAGCAGCTTGGCCTCATGCTGCAACTGCTGTGCGTCGCATAGCAGTTGCGCGGTGGCGCGGTGGTCCGCAGCAATCTGATCACGGGCCTCGTCCCGTGCGCGGTCGGCCTCCTCGCGCGCTGTGGTGATCAGTTCGTCGGCCGTGCTGCGGGCCTGGTCGAGGATCTGCCGCGCTTCGGCCCGGGCAGCGTCCATTGCCAGGCCGGCCTGCGTCCAGGTGTGCAGGAGCGAGGCCCACTTCTCCACGTCAAGCGGGACAGCATGCGAGGCGCCGGTCGCGCACAGATCCGCATCCGGCGTGACCTCGACGGTGGCCGGGTGGGCGGGTTCCTCCACCGCCGGACCTGATTCGATTTCCTCGAGCGCCTGCTCGGCGCCGGGGACGCCGTGTTCGGCAGCCACGCGCAGCCATCGCTTGGCAGCGACGTAGTTGTTGCGCCGGAGGTTCTCATGGCCCAGTGCGTACGCCTCGTGGCCGAGGATCGCGGCATCCGCCTGTGCCCGCAGCCGGGCACGCTCCTGCTCGCTGCGTCCCTTCAGCCGCTTCATGACCGCGGCGAAGCCGTCCGTTTTCTCGGCGGTACTCAGGTGGAGGGCCTCGTGCCGCTCACCGTCCTGGGGGGAGATGGGGTTCACCGGTGCGCCTCCTTCGCCGTGCTGACGATCTGGTAGCTCTCCATACGGGGTGACCGGCGTAGCTTGGACAACGCCGTCTTCAGGATCTTCTTCATGTTGTCGATGCCGACTTCCATGACCTCGGCGCAGTCCTTCACGGGAAGATCGGCCACGTACCGCAGGCCCAGGGCCTGCCGTTCACGCTCGGTCAGGTCTTGTAGAGCGGCGGCGAGGTCGACACGCCGCACGACATCGGCGAGGTCGTCGTGGTGGGAACCGTCGGCCGCGGCCTCTGCGAGGTCCTCGGCTTCGAGAGTCTCGACCCGTCCGTGGCGGCGAAGGTAGTCGTTGAGGCGACACCGTCCGATGCGGTAGAGCGTCGCCACCGGTTTGGGGTGCTCGGGATGCTCCGGCCACCACGCGAAGAACTCCTCACAGACCTGGCTGAGAAGCTCCCCGCCGTCGTCAGGGCCGGCCTTGCGGGCCAGGAACCTGAACAGCTGGTCCGCGTGCGTCTCGTAGAAGGTGGCGAGCATCGTCTCGTCGACCACCGGTGCGCCGACGATCGGCCTGTCGGCCTCGACTTGGTCGAGGCCGAGCAGCATGTCCGAGTGATTCTGCATGGTCACCGGCGCCGCCTCGCCGGTGCCGTACGACTGTCCCCTGTGAGGATTTCCCGCTCTTGACCGTGTCCGGTGCCGGTCAAGGACCACGCTTTGGCGCCACCACCGTGGTGCACGTGGACGTCCCTGCGACCACCGGCAACATCGGCCACCATCGCAGCCAACAGCTCCTGCTCCCGCACGCGGCGCTTCTCACGGGCCAACTGCACCCGCCTCCACTCCCGTGCCCCGACGGCGGCCACCGCTGCCAGGAGGGCGATCACCCCCTCGGGCGCTAGGATCTCCTGCACCTTTTCCACCGCCCTGTTCCTCGACCTCACTTGCCCCTGCACCCTGTTCATCGAGTGAACACCCCGGACCGGGTACCGACGAATCCAAGATCTTTTGCAGAGTGGTGCACCAGCTTTCGGCCTTGGTCAGCCGGCTGCGTTCACGTCGATCATCGCGGTCTGTTGGTTTTGCCCTCCGGTACGGCGTCGGCTTGCCCGGCGCCGCGTGCACCCGGTCACGGCAGCGGCCGGCCCCGATCAGATGGCCGACCGTCACGGCCCGGCCGCGGTGACGGAGCGGCAATGACTGCGGCGACCAGGCGGTATCCCGACGACTCGGATGAAAGGGCCTTGGCCAGGAAGGCCGGTGTCCCTGCGGCGGATGAGGAGGTACACGGTGCTGCCGACGCCGGTGGCGGCGACAGACACGGCGCCGACCGGGAAGGAGACAGGCCGATGAAGGTCACCGCGCCGGTCGCCATCACACAGCAGGTGATCTTCAGTGCGCAGCTGGCGGTCGCGGCGGCGGTCCGCCAGGAAGTTCTTGATTACCGCGCCCGTGTCCACGGCCTTGGCCATCGTCGACACCGAAGCCGCCGACTGGCTCACCGCCACGGCTTGGAGAGATCTGATCCGGGCCGAAGACGTCACGGGCCCCGGGAAGCAGTGGCATCCGGGGCCCCGCTCGGGGCGCCGCAGGACGGCACGGATCTACCGATGTCAGTGGGGGCTGCGACCATAGAAGCGGGGCGAAACCGCCCTCACGGGACAGCAGTTGACGATGGAGACAACGGCACCATGAGACTGGCACTGAGCTTGTTCTTTATGGTTTGAGTCGATTTCGTTCGATTATGCTCTCGGGCCGTTTCACGGTCTTGCCCACGTCGTAGCGGGTGGCGGACCGCTGGTTCTTCAAACCAAGTGGCCTTCCGGGGACCGGAGTTGAGGGATTGGGTGCACGGGCCGGACAGTGCAGGTGCGGGCGGAGGTTCCGAAACCCCCGGCGGACTCGGGCCGGGGTGAGCCGGCCAAGCTCGACGGGCTTCTCCCACGGCCGCCGTAAGTCGACGGCGGCCTCGCGGAGAAGGCGGATCTGGGTGTGGGCGGCGATGATCAGCCAGGTCCAGCGCTCGCCGGCCTCGGGGGTTCGCAGCTTCGGACGGGTCCACCCGAGGGTCTGTTTCATCAGCCTGAAGAGGTGCTCGATGTCGAACCTCCTCAGGAACGCCTGCCATCGCACGTCGACGGCCTCGCTGTTCAGGCCGGTGGCGGACGACCAGAGCCAGAGCGGGAGCGGGTCGCCTCCGCCAGGCAGGCGGTCGACCTCGAGGCGGATCAGCGTGCCTTCAATGATGGGGAGCTCGCCAGTGTGGTCGATCCAAGCGGAGCGGGTGGTCAGACGGGGGTGGATGCGGTTCCAGGCCATCGCCCGGGCGGTGCCGTACCGGTCGGTGACCTGCGTCGTGGCCGCGTCCGGATCGCCCCAGGTCTCCGGCTTGGCGAAGCGGAACTCCTTGCCGTGCTTCGGCGGCCGCCCGCCCTGGGGATAGGACAGGGCGTACTCCTTGAGCGAGGGCGTCGGCCGTCGCATGACGCGGTCGGAGCGCATCCTCCCCAGCACCTCGACCGGGAGACCGTCGAGGAGATAAGCCATGCGCGGGGCGTCGTAGCCGGCGTCGAAGACGATGAGGATGTCGCGGTCACCGACGTGCCAGCGGCCCATCTCGATCAAGTCCGTGACCACACGGCGGAGCTGGGTGGCGGTGACCTCGGCGACGTCGTCCTCGGGCCCGAGACGGACGGCATCCAGCAGCTGGCACCAGGACGTCCGGCCCGATTCGAGGGCGGCGACGAAGAAGTACGGCCAGCCGGGGATGAACTGGTCCGAGGACCGTCCGCTCCGGCCGTAGACGTGGCAGAACAGACGCTCCGCGCTGGTCGGCGCGTCGAGGCGGAGCCAGTTGCTGACGTCGACCGCCAGGACGAGGCGCCCGTCGGCGGCCCGCGGCATCGGCAGACCGGCCAGCACCTGCCGCAGCCGGGGCACGTCCACGTTCCCGCGGTTCAACGCCTCGTACATCGCGCCGTGCCCACGCCGGTGCTCGGCCACCAGCGTGAGGTCCACCGGCGAGGTCACCGGACCGTCCACGCACAGCAGCGCGTCGGCCAGCTCGAACAGTTCGTCCCCGCGTGCGGTCAGGCAGTCGAAGAAGTGGTCCCGGAAGCGTGACGCTTCGGCGAACGCTCCCCCTGGGACATCGAGGTGCGGCAAGCTCATCCCCACGGCCTTCGTTCTGGTTCGGTGCATTCCTTGGTCGGAGCACAGAATCGGACGGAGGCCGCCCCCACGTCTGATGAACTTCCGCGTGAGGGAGCCAGTTCGACGGACAATTCGACACTACGGAGCTCGGGAGCTCAGGCAACCAGCTCGAAGCCGCGGCTGAGCTGAAGGGAGCGGTAGTGAACGGGACGTGGTGGCTCACACAGGGCGACACCCGGATCGGCGAGCTACGGCAGTACGCAACTGATCAGCCAACGTTCCTCTGCCACTTCATCCCAGGGCCCGGATGGGAAGGGGTCCGTGTGCTGTTCGAGAGCTGGGCGACCCTGCACGGCCCAGACCCCGACGGCTCTCGAACCGCGCAGGCCATCAAGCCCATCATGGACCTCGGACTAACGTTGGTTCCCGAAGACGAAGGTCAGCCCATGGCGCTCTTCAAAGAGTGCATCGTCCGTATCGACGGTGACGTCGCCCGCGTGCGCTGCTGACCTCAACGAAGTCGCCGACCATAAAGAACAAGCTGAGCAGTGCGGCGGTCAGGTCAGCGGCGAGCCTGGTCGGGTCGGAGAATGGATCGGGCTCGCCTGGCGTACGGACCACCGGCTTGGGTGATCAACGGGCTGGAGGCTGCTTGCGCCTGCAGGGATCAGGTGCAAAGAAGAGCCCCGCCAGATCGTGGCGCCCTTTTTGGGCCTGATCTGGCGGGGCTCCTACAAAGCCACCGCTTCGCGCGCTCTGCGTGTTGCGGTTATTTCAGGACGCCACCGGTCACCGCTGCAGCAGCCATGCCCGGTGGGGAGTGGACCCGTCCCGGCCGCGCCTGCGATGCCCAGTCAGGCGTGCCCGCATGACGGTGATGGCCGCGAAGCCAACAAGCAGGGTCACGCACGTGGTCGAGACGACGATGCCGGACGAAACGCTGTCAACCATGAGGACTACCGAGATCGCCAGGATCAGGACGGCTGCCAGACCGCCCGTCAGGCGTGCGGTCCGATGTGATGCCCAGGGCCTTTGACGCATGGCTGGCGCCGGCTCGTCTTCCTCTTCCGTTCCCTCCTCGTTGTGCAGGTAGATGCTGCTGTCGTCGTCGGTGTCGGTCTCTGCCCGAGCTGCGATGCGGTCCATGTACGAAGCCCACTCACTCGTAGCAGGCTGCGGCGTCCCCTCGGAGCTGCGCTTGCGAGCGGGCTCGCGCAGCAGCTCGATCAGGGCCTCGTGAGCATTAGATGCCACGTCAGCCATCCTTCCTTGTCTTGTCCTCCAACCGGCACTGTGCCGGTCACGACGCAGAGGTTCCTCTGCGCGCCTGTGGGGGCGGGCCCCCTCCCAGGGCCACGGAGCTCAGGGCCTGAAGTGCTCCATGACCAAGGGGGGTGGCCCGCCTCAGCGGAGGTGGTCGAGCTCGTCCGGCGGCAGGGACTTCAGCCGTTCCTCGGCCCGCGCCAGCCGGGCCGAGACTGTGCCCCGGTCGATGCCCAGGCGCTCGGCGATCTCCTTGCGCCTCATGCCCTCGCCGTGCGTCATGAGCCACACCTGCCGCTCAGCATCGGGGAGGTGGCGCCGGAGGAAGGAATCGATGGCCCCGTTGAAGTCGACCTCCTCCATGGCGCAGGGACCGGGGTCGGGGAGGGGCAGAGCCTCGACGTCCTGCGGGCGCTCGCGGTTCTTGTGCTTGTCCCTCAGGAAGTCAGCCTTGATGAACTTGTAGCAGTTCATCAGGAGCGGCCAGGGCCTGCCGTACCGGAGGGGGACTCCCTTCCTCCTGGCCTTGTAGTACTTGACCTGCGTCTCCGCCCGCAGTTCGTGGACCTCTTGCTCGTCGAACCCGTCCTTGGTGATCCGCCGGCCCAGAGGCACATGCGTTTCCTCCAGCTCAGCGCTCACCTCCTCATGCGTGGGTACGACGGCGTCCTCAGGCTTCTCGCCCTCGGAGGGATCCGGCTGAGCCGGGATGATCGCCCTGCCGGATGCTCCCGGACCTCCGTCGGCGGACGCCGCCACGCTGGCGTCCTCGGACTCGGAGAGCTCCGTGACCGGCAGAGCGACTGCCTCGGGGGGCGACGCGTTGCCCATCCCGCGCTCACTGGGTCGTCCTGTCATTGCCTCTGACTCTTTTCTGCGAGGGGGTAGGCCCTGCTGCAGAAGGAGTCGGTCACCACGAGCCAGATGCGGGGGTTTCCCCACAAAACTTTCGAGGGGACGCACGAAGTCGGTACAGGCGGCTGCTCGGCACGGCAGAGAGGCCCTCAGCCCGACCAGCGGCTGAAGGCCTCTCAGGAACGTCAGGACAGCTACTTGGCGTGCAGCATCTTCCACACGAGCGTCGCCACCGCGACGCCCGCGCTGATGGCGACCCCCAACGCCGGGTTGCCGAGCGCAACCAGAGTCACAACCACGAACACCAGTACGACCACCAGAATGATTGCGCTCAGGCGCTTCTGACTCATTGTTCGGACTCCACGTCTCAGATGATCTTCACTGCGGGGCAGGCAGGGTGGGGGCGTCTCCGCTTCGCCGCCCATCACCTCTCTTGTAGGTGTGAGTCGCTCTGCGTCGGTCAGTTGGGGGAATGGCGCGGCCCCTGGGGGTGCCTGACGTGGTGTAGGCCCGTAGGACGAGCGTGAGCTCGCGCAATTGGTACAGCGTGGCCAGCGGGCAGGGTTGCGGACCAGCACCCGCCCACCCTGATCCCTCACACCAGATGGGGATCTTCCTCTCTCGTAGTCCGCCGGAAGCGGAGCAGAGCACCTGAAAGAATGTCAATAGCCCTAAAAGGCGAGCGAGTTGCACCAATGAGATCAGATCCGCCCCCGCGTACGCGAGGGGGAAAATCACCCAGCGGCGTCAACTCGACAGCGGGTAGCGTCCCGGGCCATGTACATCGATGTGAGCGCCGATGAGGCGTGGGAGCGGCTGCGGGCCAGCCGCTGGAAGCCACCGGGCAGGGCCAACAGCGGATCCCGCCGCAAGACCTACGCGGCCGCCCTGGAACAGACCGAGCAGATGTTCCGCGCCGCCGCCGTCGTGGGTCCCGCCACGCGCCCTCTCCAGGTCTTCTACGGTCTGAGCCAGGCCGGCCGCGCCATCGCGGCCGCCGCGGTGACCCTTAAGGGCGAGGACTGGAGGCTTGTCGCCCACGGGATCAAGGCCTCCGGATTCGACAAGCCCTTCCCCGACATCGAGATCCGCACCGACCCGCCCGGCACCCAGGGCAGCTTCGTCCGGGTCAGTGAAGTCCTCGACTCCCCGGTATGGGAGAAGGACGCGGCGCGCCTGGAAGACATGTGGGACCTGCTGCCCCCGAACATCAGCTACCCGCTCACCGGGCGGGAGCGGCCCACCCCGCTCTACGCCGCCGCGAGCAGCATCCACGACCAGGACCACCCCCTGCTGAGCGTCCCCGTGTGCGACATCCCCGACCGGGTCATTGATGCCGGCAGCCGCCAGGCCCTGGCTGACTTCCTCATCGCGTACCCGGCCATCGCCCGACACGAGAGCTACGTGACCCGCCGTCCACTGAGTTTCGGATTCGAAGCGCCTCCCGACTACACCCGCTACGACCACGGCGGCGGCGAACTGGTGGTCAACTGGGAGATGCCCCAGGGATCGGCAACCGCAGCCGAGCGCCTCGAGTACCTGCTGACCATGACCCGCCCCTACGCGGGCCAGCGGTACTTCCTGCCTGTCCTCGCTCCGATGTCTCGCGAACTGCACCCGCTGATGGCCTGGTGGGCCGTCCTGTACGCCCTGTCGATGCTCGCCCGCTACGAACCCGCGAGCTGGGTGACCAAGATCAGCGTTGACGACAACCCGCACGCGGTCTCGATCGAACGGCTCCTGGAACGCGCCCTCAGCCACCTGCCCGTTCTGATCGCGGACACCATCAGCGAGGTGAGCACCTGATCCAAAGACCGCACGGCCCAAAGCCTCTGGGACGGGGCTCGCCGGCGCTGTGCCGTCCTTTCACGGGCGCGTGCTGACGAAGCGTACGGCCGGTCCCCAGCCGGCCTTTACCGGTTCCATGCACCACTGGCAGAGCGGGCTGCCGCCAATGCCGTATCGGTGGGTCTTGCGCTGGCAGCCGGTGCAGGGGCCGACCTTGTCGCCGGGGCAGACCAGGGCCGAGGGGTCGGGTTCGGTGATCGGTGGGGGAGCGGGCATGGTGGTTCCTGTTCCGGACGGCGCGTACGAGCCGCTCAGGTGTCAGAGTAACGAGGCTCTTGGCACGGCTGTTCGAGCCACGCCCGGCGGCCGGGCGTGCTCGACGGGGCCAGGGCGGGGCCGACGGGCGGCGTATCGGGCCTGCGGTTGGCTAAGTCGATGATGTGGAGCTGGGTGCCGGGCTGGCAGTGGGTGCAGGCGCGCAGTCCGTCGGCCAGGAGGCGGCGGGCTTCGTCGCGGCTGATGGGGCGGCGGCGGGAGCCGATCATGTGGCAGGTCCCGGCGTGGACCTGGACGGGTGGCTTGCCGATGCCGATGCCGACCTCGACGACCCACTCCGGCGGCTGTGGCCGGTTCCTCCGGCCGTGTTCCTCTTCTGCCTCGCGGCGCTCGAGCCGGGCGATCTTCGCGTCGATGCGGTGCAGCCATAGGGCGTGCCACACCCGCAGGGTGCGCAGTCGGTCCAGGTCGAGGGGCAGATCATCGAACACATTTTTGATTCTATGCTCATGATCACGCCTCGTCCCTCGCGTGTTCGATTTTATGTTCGATAACGTGGTGGGGGAGGTGAGCACGATGAGCACGCAGTCAACGGCAGGCGGCGCGCAGGGCGTGGTGATGCACGTGCGCTGCCCGGACCGGCTGCCGGAAGAGACCTACCGGCAGGTCCTGGAGGAGCTGGCCGGGCTGTCGCCGGTGGTGCAGGCGCTGCCGCCGACCGCGGCTCTGGTGGATCTGCGCGGCGCCCTGCCGTACTACGGCGTCGACGCCCGACGGCTGGGGGAGGTGCTGCGGATCAGAACGATCTCCCGCCTGGGCGTCGACGTCCGCGTCGGCATCGGCCCCACCATCACCGTCGCCGCCACCGCCTCCGGCCAGATCCCCCGACCCGGCGGGGTCCTCGCGATCACCCCCGAGGAGGTCGCGGGCTGGCTCGGCCCGCTGCCCGTCGACGCCCTGCACGGCATTGGCCCACGGCAGGCCACGGTGCTGCGGGACTACGGCGTCCACTGCGTGGGCCTGCTCGCGGCACTGCCGCCCGCCACGGTGCAGCGCCTGCTGGGCGGAAAGGCCGGCCGCCTGGCCGCCGACCGGGCCCGCGGCATCGCCCGCCCCGTCGTACCCCGCGCGCTGCCCGCCACGGCGAGCGTGCGCTACCGCTTCGATGAGCACACCCTGGACGGCGCCGTCGTCCGCGCCGCCCTGCTCGAGCTAGTGGTCCGGCTCGGCACCCGGCTGCGAGGCCGCGACCAGGCCGCCCGCGCCCTGACCCTGTCCCTGACGTTCGCCGGCGGCGGCAGCTGGGACAAGACCCGCCGATTGACAGCCCCTTCCGCCCACGAGGACGACCTGCGCCAGCTCGCCTACCAGTTGATGGACGCCGCCGGTCTGCAGCGCGGCCTCCTCACCGGCCTGGTCCTGAAAGCCGAGGACCTCCTCGACGCCGACCAGGCGCCCCGGCAACTGTCCCTCGACGACGCCCGAGAAGCCCGCCTCGCCACGGAAGGCGCCGTCGACCGGATCCGCGACAAGTTCGGGACCAGAGTCATCGGCCCCGCCGCCGTCTTCCGCCGCGCCTCATAACCCCACGCCAACCTGCTCCCGCTGGAGGTAGACCCGTGCTGTTGGACCCGCCAGGACCGCGCGGCGCACCTCAGGGGTTGCCGCACTGGCCCTACGTCCAGGCCGTCGACGACGCCCTCACCCATCGGGGTATCCCGCCAGGCACCGTCGGGCCAGCCACCACGGCATGGAGCGCGGCCTGACCACCTACATGACCCTCGCCTGGGACGTCTCCCGCACCAGCGGCCAAGGCGGCATCCGCCTCGACTGGGAGGAACGCCAGGGCTGGTACTACGCCCTGACCGGCCTGAACGCGTACGACGTGCTGCTTTACACCGTGGTCACGGCCCTGCGCGCACCCGTGGCGGACCCGGAGCGGGTGGCGGACGTGGCGGAGGAACTGGTGCGCTTTCGCCGGCTGCCGGATGTGGAGTACCGGGAGGAGTGGGAGGGCGCGCGGGAGGTGCGGGCCGCCGCGGACGACTCCCGCCGCGGCCGCCTGGGTCTCGGTCCCTTCCGGCTACGAGAGGACGGCACCGGCTCCGAGAGTGGGAGCGGGCCGGGTGTGCAGTTGACGATCGACACCCAGGCCGACACCTACGAGCAGGCGGCTGCGGCGCTGCGGGCCGCGTACGGAAGGCCGCGCCCGTAGCCGCGTCCGCAGGCGTCACAGCGGGTAGGTCCCGGGGATGGCGAAGAAGAAGAGGACGAAGTCTGGCCCCTTAGCCGGGCCGGCCCGGCTGACACGCGAGCAGCTGTTGGACGGCGTACCCGGACCTGACGGAGTGTGGATCGGGGCCGCGGTGCCGGGGGAGGCCGGTACCGTGACCGCGCTGCTGAAGACAGCCGCCGACGACCTGGAGACCGGTCACCTTGAGGCGCTCGCCCGAGGAGCGTGCGGGACATGGCTGCTGGACGCTCTCGATGGCGCTGACCTGGGTGAACTGCTCGTGCGGGCAGCGACAGGTGGGGAACTTCAGCGGGCGGCGGGCGAACTGTCTCTGCCGCTGGTCGCGAGGGACAGCGAGAGCAACGTCGTCGGCGCGCTGCTTGGCGTTCCCTCGGGAACGGTCATCTCCGGGCTCGCCCGGCTGCCCGGCAGCCGGCAGGCCGTCCTGCTGTCGATGCTGGCGTACGCGAAGATCAAAGCGGTAGCCGTGTCCGAGGACGCCCGCCGACGTGGGATCGGGGCGGCACTGCTCGCGCGGTGCGTGCAGGTGTACTGGCAGCTGGACTACACGCTGCTGTTCGGCGAGTTCGACACCGAGCGGGACCTCGGGCCGTACTACACGAGGCAGGGCTTCAGCGTGCTGCAACCCGGGCAGGGCATCGAGGTCGGCACCCTGCTCACAGGCAACCCGCTTCATCTCGGAGCAGGGCCGGGCCTGACCTTCTTCCACCGATGGCGGCCGCAGGCGGTGTAACGGGGGCGTGAGGGCCGCCCGGCGGTCTCAGCCCGAAGGCTCGTTGGGCGGCTTCAGATCAGAAAGGGAGGGCTGGGGTGCCGAAGCGGTCGGTCCACGTTCTTCATCAGGGGCATCACCCGTTCATGGGTGTCTCCTGCACGGTCGAGCACCCTGACTTCCACGAAGAGGTCCTGGACCTCCTGCATCGCCCTCTCTGAGAGCCAGCCGATGCCGGTCAGGCGGTCCGCACTGATGAAGGCTCCGCGTCCCAAGTGCCTGAAGTCGAAGTGCTCGCCCTTCGCCAGCTGCCGGGTCTCGATGGCCGCCACCGTTTCCTCCTGGGACAGCCAGCGTCCGGGGTTGGCCGACCCGGCAGCGATCGCGACCGGGCTGAACACGATCCAGTACGCGACGTTCTTGATCACCGCCACGTCCTGTGATCCGTTGACGAGCTGGAACGCCCACACCAGCCCGCCCGCCGGGGCATGGTCGTACACGCCACCGACTGAACTGAGCGACGGCCTGACCGTCTGCGCGTACTGAGCGCGGGCGAGCGCGGCCCCTCCCGTCCCCAGCACCGCCGTCAAAGCGCTGCCGGTGTCCAGCAGGCGGAGCCTCCAGGGCCATGACCGTGCGACATGACCGGGAAGGTTCTCCTTGATCAAGCAGAAGACCAGAAGGACGACCGCGACGGCGGTCAGGACCCACAACAGCCGCGAAAACAACCAGCTCCGGTTCACCACACGCTGCTCCGTCTCCACCGATCCCTCCACTGTTTGCTCCGGCATGCCCGGTCCGTGTCCGGTTCCTAAGACGACCGCTGACACGATCCGGTTTTCCAACGGAGAGTCAGGGATGCTGGGGGCACGGGGGCGCTGGCTGTGTGAGGGCGACGGTCACCCTTCCTTCCGGTTGGCTGCTGCCCCTAGTCCTAGGTACTGGCGGCAAGTGTCAGGTCTTGGCTCGGAGAGGGGAGGAGGGGCCGGAGACCAGGGCGTGTGCGCTCAGCGCGTCGGCACTGTCACAGGCGATCGCCAGGCGAATCAAATCGATCACGCATGCCGTTGGGTCACGGCTCATTCGCAACAACCTGATTGTGATGAGTGTCAATCCGGTCAGCCCGCCGGGGTAACACAACCCGCAACGTGCAATTGCGAGATCGCATGAAATTGCACGCCCGCGCACCACACGGCGCCGTCACACCACGCACAAGCGCTCTGAAGCCTCCCACCCCCTGCCACGAGCGCTCAGACTTATGGGCGACCACATGCACCCCACGTCCATGCCCACGCCCCATTGACCTGGGCGGAGCGCGGGGCCCCCTCGCGCAGCGACAGCACCGGCACCCTGGCGTTCCTGGACCGGGAGATTCTCGAGGTCCTCGGGGGAGCGCCGGCCATCGGGATGGGCGCTGCAGAAACCGCGTGACGGCCGCGGCCCGGCCTGCTCCGTCTGCATACGCCGGACTGCGATGAAGCCCGGCGCACCAATCCTGGACCTCAGTCACGCCTTGGACACTGCGGAGCATCCCGGCACTCGGCCGTGTGTGCTGTGCGGCTGCGAGCTGGAACTCATGCCCCTGCTCGAAGGGTTCGGCCACATCGGCCGCCTCGAGACCGGCGACTCCTGACCCGCGGCGGTTTCGGGGACCGGCCTGCCTGTCTTGTGGCGGGCGACTTTCGGGTCAGTTTCTCGATCCTGCGCTGAACGGGGGCGTTGGCGACCCGGCGTGGTCGCTGGGGACGGCCTGGACGTGGATGACGGCCGGTCAGGGGGTGGTGTTGGTAGGGGCTGTGCGCGGTGTCGTGTGAGGGCCGGGTTCTGGGCGTGGGGGCTGGGGGCGGTGGTGCCAGGCGGCGAAGAGGCTGGCCAGGGCGGTGGTGTAGCCGGCGAGTGTCTGCGGGGAGATGTGCGCGACCAGGACGAGGATGCATCCAGTGACCAAGATCGCCAGAAAGACAATCAGATCAACAGGAAACGGGCCACGTACGGTCCGGCGGCTCGGCATGATGGTGCTCCTGAGTACATAGAGGCTTGGTCTCCACGCCGTGTGTGCTGTGTCCAGGTGCTTGCCTGGCGGCGTGTCTCCTCGAGAGTGACCTCCCCGGCAAAAGGTGCGCCACGGGCAACATCGTGTTTCCGCAACTGTCAACTGGGGGGTTGGTCTTGGCTCGTGTTGCTGAGGGAGAAACCGGCGAGGGCGATTCGCCTGCGCCGGCCAAACGCCTGGGTCCGCTCAAATCCGAGGCGTTGAAGAAGGACTATCCGCGAAAGCTGGCGCTCGTGGAGCAGCTCAGGATCCTCGTAGAGGGCACGGGCCGGACGTCCAAGTCCCTTGCCGCGCAGATCCACATCAGCGCGTCGTCCATGTCGAAGCTGCTGTCCGGGAGCCGGCTGCCGCCGCGTCCCGAGATCGAGCAGCTGGTGCGGGTGTGTCACGTGACCGACGAGGTCCGGGCCCAGCTGCTGCGCCTGCACACGGCCGCGCTCGCGGAAGCGCACCCCAGCCTCGCCGACCTGCTGGAGAAAGCCGACGCCTATGAGGAGATGGCTCTGGAGCAGCTGCGGCTGCAGGTCCGGCTGGAGGCGCTGACCACGCAGCAGCACGAGCGCCGGGTAGCCTACGACGTGCTGCGGGTGGAACACGAGGCCACCAGCCGCGCCCTTAACGACGCGCTCGCGCAGGTCCGCGCCCGCCAGGCCGAGTTCGACGCAGCCGGCGCCCGTGCTGCGGCCCTGCTCGAAGCGGAGCAGGAGGCTCGCCGGGCCGATCGGGAGGAACTGCGGCGGCTGCGCGAGCGGATGAGGCGGATGGAGGATCTCCGGCAGGAGGCAGACGAACTGCAGGAGCGGGTGCAGCAGCAGGACGACGAGATCTGCTTCCTTCGTCAGGAGCTGTCGCAGGGCGCTGAGGAACTGCATGCCGTGCGCGCGGACCGCGATCAGGCGCGCTGTGAAACGGTGCAGCTGCGTGAGTATCTGATCGGCCTGCAGTGGGAACTTGCCGCGGCCGAGCGCGGGCAGGCACGCCGTCACGATGAGGAGGGTCTGGTCCGGCAGACCGTCGATCACATTCTGGATCGGTGGGCGCAGCCGGTGTCCGAAGACGAGAGCCTTTCCACTCATCGGGCGGATGCTTTCGGCTGGACGGCGTCGGCAACCGGTCCGGACGGCGAGGACTGGGTGGTTTCCGAGGTGGAAACGGGTGACCTGGCGGCCCCGGCGACACCCGGCTTCGGACCCGGCACCGCAGCGTCCACCGCGCCGGCATGGTCCAGCAGGATCCGGTGGCGGCCGGTGGCGGTCTCGGCACTGTGGAGCGTCCTGGTGTCGGCGGTAGGAGCAGGAGCATGGGCCTTGATCACCCTCCTGCCGCCCCCGCCGGACTGGACCGTCCCGGTCGGCACCACCATGGTCGCCGGGCCCACCGCGACTCGCCGCACGGTGTACGCCGGCGGCACCAACGGCACCGTCTACGCCCTCAACGCCGCCACCGGCCACACCCGGTGGACGAGCCCCACGCACCTGATCCCTCACACGGCCCTCGCCGCCGATGACGACAGCGTGTTCGTCAGCAGTCAGGACGGGAACGTCTCCGCCCTCGACGCCGCCACCGGCCAACCCCGCTGGAGCACCCCCCTGGGCCCCGTCACCGGACCGGTGACGGCCAACGGACTGGTCTTCGCAGCCGACCACAACGGCCACATCCAGGCCCTGAACGCCACCACCGGGCGCCCCCGCTGGAGCGCCCCGGTTGACAAGGACGGGGTGGGCGCAGGCCCCGTTGTCTCCCACGGGATGGTCATCGCGGTCGGCCAGCACGGCCGCGTCCACGCCTTCAACGCGGCCACCGGCCGCAGAACCTGGTCTGCCACTGCCGCCGCCCCGGTGCGCAACGAGCTCACGACCGCGGGCAACAGGATCTTCCTCAGCAGCCAAGACGGGCGCGTCTACGCCCTGGACCTCGCCACCGGCCGCATCCGCTGGAACTCGCACACCGGTCCCGCGCACCTGACGGCGGATAAGGCATACGTCTACGCCTGCACGACAAGCGGAAAGGCCGTCGTGTCCGCACTGGAGGCGGACACCGGACACCAGGGGTGGCGCCACACCGTCTCCCAGCACGCCACCGACACCGCCATCGCGGTGACCGGCGACATCCTGTATGCCGCCGCCGATGGCGAAATCGACGTCCTGTACGCCCCCACGGGCGAATCCGGCTGGGGGCCCGACCTGCCCGCACCCCCCAAGAACAACCAGCACGTCAGCATGGTCCCCGTCGACGGCACCCTCTACGTCAACACCGCACACAGCGTGCGCGCCATCAACATGGGCAACGACCCCTTCCCCGCAGCCGTGCACGGATACGGAGCCGCCGGCCAATGACGGCTATCGGGGAGCTGCAGATACCCAGGCGACGCAATGGCCAACCGACGGAATTCGCTGGCCTGCTGAAACGCAGCTCCCGGAGCGTGGGCATCCCGCGAGGGCGTGTGGAATCTCCCGGTGAACCGCGGTACCTACGGTGCCGGTCAGGGGTCGAACTCGCGGCCGGGCAGGTGAAGGGACGTCGAACCCGGGGTCTGCGGAGGCTCCGGCAACTGCTCCTCCTCCAGGGTCGCGCGAGCAGGTCCGGGGCGATCCATGTTTCCGTCCTCCGACCTCAGACGGCGAGGGGGCTCGAGGTTCCTCCTGCGCGTTTTCGGCCGGCTGGCAGGCTCGAACATGCGCCGCTTTGTGCGCTTTTCGATCGGCATTGGCGGGTTCGTAGGGTTGGGTTCAGGCGCTGGTCCCTCGAAGGCTGTGGTCGGTTCCGTTGCCGGGTGGGATGGTTCGGCGGCGCCCGCGAAGTTTCGCACCGAGTCGGCCAGCTCCTGCAGGCGGTCCACGCTGATGTTGTGCACGGCCTTGCCGACGACACGGGTCGCGTCGTCGGCGAGGGTCAGGAAGGTGGGGTGCAGGATGTACTTGCCCAGTTTGACCGCCACCTCCCACTTCTCGTCGCCGCGGGCCAGGTCAGTGCAGATGGTGGCAGCCCAGCCTTCGGATGAAGCGTGCGGGAGCATGAGCCGCCCGAGGACGTCGAAGGCGTCGGCCGCCTGGCGCTCGCCAAGATGCGGTACCTCGGCCTGACCCGCCAGGCCGAGGTCGGCCTTTGTCCATCGGTGTGCCAGCGCGTGTACGGCGAGTTGGAGAGAGCTACAGACGAATTTCCTCTGCGCTGCGGCCCCGACTGGCGGGTGGGCTGGCCGGTCGAGATCCAGCATCGCGTGTGTCTGCCCCGCCAGGACACCGAGAGCCCATGTCAGCCGTTGCTGGTCTGGAGAGCGTCGCCGCAGTTCTCGGGTGGCGTCGCGGGCGGCCCTCAGCACCCCGCGAGCCAGCTGGTCGAAATGCTCAAGCGACGTGGCGGCCCACTGATTGGGGCCCGTCGGGTCGTCGGTATTCACTCTGCCCCCCTCCTCGGCCGGTCCGCAGTGCGAGCGGGAAAGGCCGGTAAGCCCAGGATGCCCCGTCTGATGCCGTTGTAGCCCCATCGGTGGCGGAACGGTGGGTAGCGCGCCCTGGACCGTCACCGCCTCGGTTCTGCACGGTCCGGCACCCGGACTTCAGCGAGAAGTGCTCGGCCTTCACAGCGGTAGATCAATGAACACACGGTGGCCGTACGGCCCGCTGACCCGGACCCGCCTATTCCGTCACCTCGGTAGCCGCATTTCGTCGGTTCTCCGTGGTGGCCAACCGACGGAATGCGCTGACCTGGTGAAACGCAGCCACTGCCAGGTGACGATCCCGCGTAGAGGCGTGGAGACTGCCGGTGAGGCGCCGTACGCCGACGCTGTTCCTCGTGCTGGGGCACGCGCAGACGTGGGCCCGGAGCTGAGTAACAGCAAACTCGCGGCGCGTCTGGCACGGATATTGCCTGATGTGGCGACGAGCGCGGCGGCTGCGGCTCGGGGGCCAGGGCGGGCAGGGTCTGGTTGCTGGAGGCCGGGTTCGCCGGGTGGATGATGGTTCGGCGGCCCGGCCCGGCACGGTCAGAAGTACTGGTGAGCGCCGGACCTGAGAGGCGGGCGTGGGGGTCAGCTGACGAGCGTGAATACCTGGTGGTCGCCGGGTGAGCCGTCGCCGTGTAGCACGACCGGGGCGAGGAATCCGCCGTGTCCCTCTTCGACGGTCAAGAACAGGTGGTTGACCTCGATGGCGACTTCGAGGTCGCCTAGGTCGTGGATTTGGAACTCCTGGATGGAGTAGCGGTCGTCGCAGTCCCCCTGCACGATGGTGTCGTCGACGGACGGATCACTGTCCAGGACTTCCAGGCACTTGCCGGCGAAGGTCTTGATCCTGACGGAGCCGTCTCCGTCTCCGGTGTCTTGCGTCGTGAAGAGCTGGTTGTCCGTGCCAAGGCAGCGGTACTGCTGGAGCGGGGCGCCGTTGTGCGTACTGGCGTCCGCGATTTCCAGGCATCCCCCGTTGTAAGTCTCGATCCGGAAGGAATCCTGTGCGGCTGCGGGATGTGCGGTGACGACGGTGAGTACGGCCGCGGCGATGAGGGCGGCAGTAGCGGCGAGTCGGTGACCGGCGCGCGTGCAGGCGAGGTTCATGAGGGGCCTTCCCATTCACAACAATTAGTGAATAACTGTACACGTAGAGTAACGGCGATCGTGTCTGGGCGTTCCCCGCGCCGCCGAGGGCGCACGAACGACCCCTTACCGGCACACAGTCCGCATCCAGCGTGCGTTCCCAATCTGGGAACCCAGCGGGGCACTAGCGCCGACGGACGCGCGGCGACCGCCCGGCCCCCTGACCCAGCCTGGGCATTCCGTCACCCCGTGAGCTGCATTTCGTCGGTTCCCCGCAATGGGCAGCAGTGTGACTGAGCACCATGTCGCCCCGCTGGCTCTGTAGCGAGCTCGACCACGGTGAGGCCGATGGGAGGTGAGCGCCCCACGAGCTGGTCGCTCATCCTCTGAGAGGCACCGCAACCGCAGATCTGCGGGCTGTGTCCTCTCCGACATGAGAGTCAACCGACGGCCACAACCGACGCCGGATGAGCGGGAGTTGCGGCTGTGGAAAGTCGGCCGCGCCCTGCTCGTCACCTTCGCCGCGGCCCTCCTGGTCTCCGCAGGAGTCTTCTACGGCCTGATGTACCTGCTGGACGTCCAGGAGATCGACCGCACCGCGAAGCTCGACGCCAGCACGCTCTTCGACCTGGTCAAGCTCTCCTTCGGAGTCGTCGCCGGTGCCGGTGCGCTCGTGGCCCTGGTCGTCGCCTACCGCCGCCAGCGCGTCGATGAAGCAGGCGCCCACCGCGACGCCACCCGCCTGCACACCGAACGCTTCTCCCAGGCCGTCGACAAACTCGGCTCCGACTCACCCGCCGTCCGCCTCGGCGGCGTCCACGCTCTGGCCGGCCTCGCCGACGACGCCCCCGACGACAACCTCCGCCAGACCTGCATCGACGTCCTGTGCGCCTACCTCCAGCTCCCCTTCACCCCCGACTCCGGCGCCGATCCCGCCCACGAGGAGGAACATTTTCGCTACCTGGCCCTGCGCAAGGTCCGCCACACCATCCTGCGCCTCATCGGCGACCACTACCGCCGCCCCAAGGGAACCCATGGCTCCTGGCAGGGCTGTGATCTCGACTTCACAGGCATCACCATTGACTGTGACGTGAGCTTTCAAGGTGCGAGGTTCTGCGGTGGCACGTTGAACTTCGCCCATGTCGTGTTCACCGGAGGCTCAGTGTTCTCTCGCGGGGAGGTGTCATTCAGCGGCGCGGTGTTCTCCGGCAGCGAGGTGTGGTTCGGTGATGCGGCATTCGCCGATGGCACCGTGTCCTTCAGCGATGCGACGTTCTCCGATGGCCTGGTGCATTTCGCCCGATCGAAGTTCTCTGGTGGCGTCGTGTCCTTCGACCGCGCAACGTTCTCCGGCGGCGATGTGTCCTTCAGTGATGCGGTGTTCTCCGGCGGTGCGGTGTCCTTCCGCCATGTGACGGGGTTGGCTCCAAGCGGGCTGCTCACTGCCGTCGGCACGCCTGCTCCTGCGACCGTCACCCTCCCTTCCTACTGGCCGATTCCATAGGTGCCGGGACGCATCGTCTCACCCCCGTCGTGGCTGGCTCCAGGGGACTCTGCTGCCGGGGTCCTGGACGGGGCGCCACACGGGCGCTGAAGGGCTGTCCTGAAGCAGGTCGGTCAACGCGGCCGCGAGGACGGGGACCTCGCGCAGGAAGGCGTACAGGGCCAGCTCTCGGGTGGCCGCGCGCAGGGCGCTGATCCGGTTCTCGATGCCGACAGGGCCGGTCCCGTCCAGGACGAACAGCAGCCGCGGGAACAGCGGATAGCGCCGCCGCCACTCCTCCACCCGCGGCTCCTGCACGGTGGGCTCGCGCCCCGGAAGCGCGGGGATGCAAGCGTGGAGGCGGGCGTACGAGGCGAGTTTGGCGGCGAGGCGCTCGGAGCCCATGGTGGCCCGGTCGACTTCCACGAACGCCCGCAGCATCGACCCGTCGCTGGAAGGGCCGTGCCGGTAGCATAGGAGGGCGTCGGGGATGACCGCGTGCCCGGTGCCGATCGAGTGGTGGACCTCGGTCATCCAGTCCAGGGGCCGGCACACATCGCCGCGGCGGCGGGCGTCTTGCAGGAAGGCCAGCCCTGTCTCGGTCACGGTGAGCCCGTGCCCGACGGCCAGACGCACCGCGGTCGGATCGGACGCCGCCCTGGAGGGCCGCCGCTCACGCAGTTCGGGCCACTCGCACGCGACCTTGCCCCCGTACGCGGTGGGAAACCACACCCGCCTGCGCCCGGTCTGCGGCAGCGTGATCCGCTCGATGAGTCCTTCCTGCCGTAGCCGGGCCAACCGCCGCCGCGTCTGCTCGATCCACACCCCCGGCGCGATCACCCAGTGCATCTGCTCCGTGGTCGCCATCCGGTACTGCACCAGCACCGCCAGCGCCAACCGATCCCCACCACCAACGTCCACACCGATCACCACAACCCTCGCTCCCCTTCCGGTACGGCGCCGGCCTCCTGCCCGCGCCGCGCATACCGGCAAGGTCAGCCGCCGTCCCCGACCACAAGGGCGACCACGAGGGCCCGACCACGGTCACGAAGCGACAACACCTCCGTCGACCAGGCCCACATCTTTTTTGACAATCCGACCGACAAGCCAGCGCACCCACTCGCATGCCCGCCCACAAACCCGCAGGCCACCACACTGGTTGGGCCGTGGTCGCCAGGCCGACATCCCCCTCTGCACACCCCCACACCCCCTAGACGAGAAGAACAGGAGAAAAAGGGAAGGGCGGGGACGGGGCGGCGCGCTTCAGGGGATCGGGGCGCCGTCCTCGCTGCTTGCGCGTCGGCGGGGCCTCCGCGCCGGCCGTCGAACCCCACCGACGGCCTCACCGGTCCGTCTGGTCTCGTGGTGTCACGGGGGTGAGCCGGACGGCGGATCGCTGTTCGCAGGTTCGAGCGGGGCCGACTCGCTTGCGGCCGTCGCGGCCTCGCGCTGTACCCGTTCGAGATGGTCCAGGCCCGTTCCCACATCGGTGACGGTGCCGAGGAGCCGGTCCTCGTGACGCCGGCGCATCGCTTCCGTACGAAAGCGGGAGATGCCGGTGAGTGTCTCGCCAAGGGCTCGGACCGCTGCCGACAACAGGCCGGGCAGTACGAAGGCGAGCGTGAGCCATACCGGGGCATCGCCCATCGCTGCCAGACCAGCGGCAGCGGTGTCGAGGACAGCAGGGAAGCGGGGCAGGGGCATCGTCGAAGCTCCAGAGAAGAAGGACAGCGGATACGAGGGCGGCTCTCGAGAGGGCGGCGCCGGACAGCAGCAGAAGCGGACTCGGCAGGCAATGTGCCGGGTGGCAGTGTTAGCGACGCAAGCCCGGCGATCGCACACCAACGCGGGTCCTGTTTTCGGGTTGGACCCTTCGGCGATCCGCAGCACACAGCGCCTGCCAGGCGGCACGGCCTCCTACGCGTAGGGCGCCTAGCCGCGCAACTAGTGCCTCACTGGTCTCCTGTCGTGTCGGTTAGCCCTTGGAGCCGTGTCGCTGGCGTCAGGCGGAGAGGCGACCACAGCCGGCGCGCGGCGAAAGTTAGAGCGGCCTCGGAGAAGAAAGACAGGACGTCGACGGCGAGCTCAGGGGCGAGGTCACCCATGCCGTGCCTCGCCGACGCGGGAATGCTTAGCTGAATGTGCGTGATTGAACGCGGAAGGTAGCCGTCGTTGGCCATGCTGGTCTCCTGCAGAGGTGCTGCCATCGGTGAACTGCCCGGTGCGGCACCACTGTTGGTGACCGGAAAATCTTGCACAAGGCTAAATAAATGCAGGTCAGCGAGGAAAGAATGCGGATGCTGGCGTGCGGTGGGGGAGCGGGATGGCCGCAGGGGGAGCGGACAGCGGGCCGGAGCAGCCGCAGGGGCGGCGGGGCCGGCCCCGCAAGGCGCTGGACGCACAGCGGCTGGATCCGCAGCGGCTGGCGTTCGTCGAGGCACTGCGCACAGTGTTCTTCGACCGGCTGAAGTCCGAGGGGATCACCTACGCCGACATCAGCCGCGAGCTGGGCAAGGGCGCCTTCAGCCCGACCACGTTGAGCCGGATCGCGGACGGGCAGAAGCTACCGCAGTACGACCAGTACATGGCATTGGTCGCGCTCGTGCCGGCGCTGGTGGGGCAGCCGCTGACCGAGAAGGCAGAAGAGCACCTGTGGCAGCTGTATCTACGGGCCGTTCAGGCCAGGGACCCCAAAGACGTGCCCTACTACCAGTACCTGCGCGACATCGACGACGTCCGCAGACGCCAGCACGCCATGCTGGTGCTCCGCAACTCCCAGCCCCTGCAGACGGACGGCGGCGTTGAAGATGACCCGGACGGCGAGCACCCCGCCGTCCGGTTGCGTGACGAAGCCGCCGCCCTCCTCAGCCAGGTAGCCCGCTCCGGCGTCTTCCTACCGCCCCAGCCGCTGGTGACGCCACCCCCAGGCGCGGTCCGGCCGCCAGCCGTGGACGCGCTCATGGAGCAGACCACGTTCTTGCTGGACGAAGCCGACCGCGCACTGCGCCGCCACCTCGCTCCCCGGCAGACTCCGGGCTTTGTTTCTCGTGACGAAACAACCCCTGACCAGCAACAACAGTCCCAACGTCCCAGGCCGGCACCCGACCCTTCCAGCCTGCTCCCCACCCCGGCAGCGCCGTCGCGAGCGGGGCAACTGCACGCACAGATCTGGTCGGTGGTCCTGGCCGTCGTCTGTGTCGTCCTCGCCGTCGGCTACCTGTTGGACCGCCTGGACTTCCAGCGCGCCCAGGACCCGCCGACCAGCACCAGTAGCTCTGCCGCCGCCACCGGTGGAGCACAACCCTCAAGCGGAGCAGCCGGCGGCGGTAGTGGTGGTGGACAGGCCGTGCCGAGCGACCAGGCCCCCAAGACAGGCACACCGACACCGACACGGAGACGAAGACCTCCCCCGGGACGAACACCAGCACCAGTGCGCCACCCGAGCCGGTCGTGGAGGACATGCAGATCACAGCCGACCCCAGCAGTGGCGTGGTCTTCTGCGAAACCGTCAAATTCACCCTCGCCGTCACCACGAACCAGGCCACCACCGTGGACATCACCTGGACACCCGACGACCGCCTGCAGCAGCAACGCGGCGCTCAGCCGGAAACCCGAACACTGTCCTTCTCCGCTGCGCAGACCGTCCAGGACGTATACACCGTCAACCTCGGCGTGGCACACACCGGGGAACAGCAGAAGGGGACCGTCACCGTGACCGTGTCGGCACCCCACTCAGACAGCGGCAAGCAGGCCACCGGCTCTTTCGATCTTCTCTGCGAACCTGGGTAAAACCGACTGCACCCATAGTCGAAACCATCATTCCCGGCTGCTCTGTGAAGCCCATGGATCATGGCCTTGCGACCATGGTGGCGCTGGAAGGAGGCGGGACGTCGATGGCCGATGCCCGCCGGCTCGCAGCCGACTTCCTGGCCCGCGTGCAGGCCGTGTACGGTCTGCCGGTTTCGCAGCGGGCTCTGGATGCGACCCGGCTGGTGGTCAGTGAGCTGGTCCCCTATTCCCTCATACGCGCCGGGCCCGGTGCTGCTGGATGTGCGGGTCGACGGCGATGTGATGGAGGTGGCGGTGTGGGACGGTGGTCCGGTGCTGCCGGTGGTCTGGGATGCCGACGTGGGCCGGGTGGGCCAGCACGGTCTGGAGATCGTGATGGCGGTCGCTCAGGGTTTTGCGGTGCAGCGGGAGCCGGTCGGTAAACGCATCACCGTCGCATCGCACTCTTTGTTAGTTCCTCCACGGCGTTCACCTCATCATCGGAGCAGGTTGAACGCCTTGCCTGTCTGCGCCCGGCCGGTACCGGTGGTGGAGCCCCCTACGCCTGTGGTCCCACGGGATGACGGCGCGGCCCCGCCGTTGCCGAACAAAGCTGACCTGTCAAGCGACGATGTGGCTCCATCGACTGAAATCGGGGCCAAGATCCCGAAGCTTGATGTCACCAGCCGCATCCATTCGTGCGGACGCAGCTTTCACGAAGGCCCCGGAATCGCTGCCGGCGCTGCTGTAGAGGAAGAGCTGGCTGCCTTCGTCGATAGGAATGGCACTCCAGGGTCGACCTAGCGCGACATTCTTCTTATGGTTGAACGCACCTGCGGCAGTGAATTGTCCAGTTGCCTGAGGGAACGACACCCCATCGCTGTACTGGAAGAGGGCCCAACGACCCGAGAGTGCCGTAATGCTCGACCATTTTCCGAACTGATTGACCGGGAAGCTCACAGTCTGGGAAAAGGCGCCGGAGGAATCGAATTTTCCGATCGCAGCCTGCGTCCCGGTCTCATCGGAAAAGTCGCCGTTGTAGAAAAATACTTCACCCGTCTCGAAGGGAACGATACTGTCCCATTTCCCAAATGTCCCGGCTGGGTAGTCCTTCAGGTTGGTGTAGTTCCCGCTCGTGTCGAATCTGCCGACTTTAGCGGCACCTGTGTCGTAGTTGTAGAAGAATACGCGACCTGCACCAAGTGGCACAACACGGAAGGACTTCGCGAACTGATTGAGTGCATAGTCCTTGAGGTGGAAAAAGCCACCGGCGCCGTCCACTCTGCCCGAAGCCGATACGACGTTTGTGCCCTCATCGTTGTAGAAGAAAAGCACTCCACAGCCCAGGGATGCGATTTGCGTCCACTTTCCGAATTGATTGACAGGGAATGTCTGCAAATGGATGTAGGCGCCGGAAGCGTCGACTTTTCCGGTCGCGGCGGACCTGGTGCTGTAGTCGTAGAAGAACATGATGCCACCTCTTCGAGTTCACGCGAGGGAATATTTTCTCGCGCTCGGAAAGTCGTGGCCGCCACAGTGGCAGTCATTCCGGGGGCATAAGCCTGGCGCTAGTTTTGACTGTACGTCTGCACCCAAATTCCTGCAACAGGTTCCAAATTCAGTTAAATCTGCAATAGATGAAATAGGAACGTTTCTTGCCCGCTGGTTTCTGTAAACTCTTATTAGTTAGTCCCTGCCGTGCGGGCCGGCCCAGCGGCACGGCCCGTCACCGCTTGCCCAGGAAGACCTTCGGCGGCGCGGCCGGAGCCGAGGCCTTCGGAGCAGCCGGGACATTGGCAGCGGGCTGCTTCGCTCGGGCCGCGTCCTCAGCACTCCACATCACGCCCCACCCTCCAAGGCAGCCCACTCCAGACCGAGTTCGGCCAGCTCGCCGCGCCGCTCCGCACTCATCGTGCCGATCCGGCGCCGCGCATTGTCCAGAAAAGCGCCGATCTTGTGCGGCACCCCGTCCACGACCTCCACCGCCTTGCGCGGCACCCGCACATGCCCCTTGCGGGTGCGGCCTTTCGGTGTGGGGTCGGTGGTGGTGAGAGTCGGTGTTGGTGGTCGGGTGGTTGGTGTATTGGTGCTGGTCAGTGGGGTGTTGGGGCGGGATCGGCACTGTCATGAGGTGAGAGGTTGATGGGTGGGATCGCTGTCGTGGGGCTTTATCGCATGACGGCTGATGGTGTCTCAGGTTCGTGAGTTCTTATGCGGTGGGGTGGGCCCGGTCGGTGTGATCGTGGGGTGGACCAAGAGGTAAGGGCCGGCCGGGGGGCTGTGCTGTCCAGGGGGTTGGTGGTGCGTCGTCTGCTGGAGCGGCAGCGGACGGGGGAGTTGTCGACGCGGCATGTGCGTGCGGTTGCTGAGACGGTGGGTGTTTCGGAGCGTACGGTCTGGCGCTGGCTGGAGCAGGCGAAGGCTTCCGGGCGGGTGGAGGCGCCGGTCCGGCAGGGGTATGCGGTGTCGGACGAGGTGTGGGAACTGCTGGGTGAGGCGGGGGCAATGTTTCGGAGCTGAGGCGTCGGCTGGTGGCTGGTGGTGGTGAGGTGCCGGTTCCGTCGATGTCGACGTTGTGCCGGGTGATCCGCAGGGACCGTCGGGCGGGGCGGGCTTTGCTGACCGGGTGGGAGCCGGAGGTGGCCGGGGCGCGCCGGCCGGATGCCCTCAGTGAGCTGGGCCTGAACGTGGTGGCCGAGAAAGGCGTCGGTGGGCAGGTGTTTCTGCGGGAGCAGAAGCACCTGGCGCAGGTCCCGGTCCTGGTTCCGGATGCCCAGGTGGTGCACACACCTGCCGTTCGGTCGGTACTGCGGACGGTCGCGCACGCGGCCGCGGTCGGGGCGGTGGTGTGTTTGTACGGCGACGCCGGCCAGGGCAAGACCGTCGCGCTGCAGTACGCCCTGTCCCAGCTGCCGCATCCGGCCCGGGTCCGTCGCGTCCACGTCGGTGTGCACCCGACGGTTCCCGAGCTGCGCCGAGTACTCGCGGACGCCCTCGAGCTGGGCAGGCGTCTGCCGCGCGGGGCGGGGGAGGCCGACCTGATGCTGGTGAACGCGCTCCGACAGCCCCGTGTGCTGGTACTGGACGAGGCACAGCGTCTTCCGGGGCCGGCACTGGAGTTTCTGCGCGGGCTGTGGGACCACCCGGACACGGACACGGCACTCGTGCTGGCGGGGGCGGGCAGCGAACGGGCGCTGCGCCGGGTGCCCGCGCTGGCCTCTCGGGTGCTGACCTGGGAGTTGGTGCCGCGCCTGAGCTCGCGAGAGGTGGCAACCGTCATGGCTGCCTTCCACCCGCTGTGGGAGGACGTGAGCGAGGACGATGTCGTGTGGGTGGACGAGCATGTGGGCCACGGCAATTTCCGGACGTGGGCGAAGCTGACCTCGCACCTGACCGCCGAGCTCTACGGCGTGAGCCGTCCGGTGGTGGACCGCCGGTTGCTGGAGCGGGCCTGCGCACGGCTCATGGGGCCGCTGTGACCGGCGCGGCGGCCGGGCCGGGAGAGGGCACTTCCCGCTCCGGCGTGCACGGGGACGGTCCGGACACGCGGGGAGGTCTGCCTTCTTCCTCCTTGTCGGCGCTGCGCGGCCCTGCCGTGCGCCGGCTGCTCGCCCTGCGGCAGGACCAGAAACTGACGACGCGGCATGTACGGCTGATGGCTCAGTCGTTGGAAGTGACCGAGCGCACGGTGTGGCGGTGGCTTGCCGCTGCCGAGCGGGATGAGTCCGCGGCCGCGGAGCCCGGGGCGCGGGCCCAGAGCAAAGACCGCTTCTCCGTCACCCCGGAAGTGCGCCGCCTGCTGGCCTTGTGGAAGGGCAACGTCGCGGCAGTCCATCGTGAGCTGATCGCTCGCGCGGCCAAGGGCGAGGGGGAGCCGCCTCCGTCGATTCCGACGCTGCACCGGGCGATCCGCCGGGACTTGACGCCGGGGGAGCGGGCGGGGCTCGCCGGTGGGGAGCGGGCGGCGCGCAAGCATGATGTGTTCCTGGCCCGGCCGCGGGGCTGGCGCAACCAGGTATGGGAGACCGACCACAAGCAGGTCCCGGTGCTGGTCGACGTCGACGGTAAGGCCCGCCGGCCGTGGATCACCTGGTTCACCGATTGCGCGACGAACGCGATCACCGGCGTCGCGGTCACGCCGGTGTATCCGTCGCGGGAGTCGGTGCTTTCCGCGCTGCGCTTCGCGGTCCTGCACGAGGAGCCCTATGGCCCCTTCGGGGGTCTGCCGGAGAAGGTACGGGTGGACCGGGGCAAGGACTTCCTGTCCCGGACGGTGACCGCCGCGTTCGATCTGCTGGACGTGACGGTGGAGGACCTGCCCGCCTACACCCCCCACCTCAAGGGCACCGTGGAGGGCCTGAACCGGGCGGTGGAGAGCATGTTCCTGGCCGCGCTGCCCGGCTACGCCCGCCAGCCGCGCCCCGGCAAACGCCCTTCCCGCCCCAAGGACGAGGCACTGCTCAGCTTCGAGGAGTTCACCGCCCGGCTGCTGGCCTGGACACGGTGGTGGAACACCGAACATCACCCCGCTCCGTTACGGGGCAAGACCCCGCTTGAGGCGTGGCAGGACGATCCCACCCCGCTGCGGGACGTGCCGGCCGCGGATCTGTGGACCTTCACCCTGGAGGATGCCGGCACCCGCACGCTGACCACCCGCGGCATCCGCTTCCGAAAACGCGACTACGTGGGTGCGTGGATGACCGGCCAGGCCGGCATCCAGGTCCGTATCCGCTTCATGCCCCACCACGACCACCGCATCGAGGTCTACCACGCGGCCACCGGCCGCTACCTGGGGCCGGCGGACCTGGCCGACCAGGCCACCGACGAACAGATCAGCGCCGTACGAAGAGCGCGGGCGGCCCGCTCCCGCCGCCTGAAAAAGGACCTTCAGGCCGTCCAGTACGAGCGCTACGCCGCGGTGAACCAGCCCGCCGCACCCCAGTTGCTGGGCGCGCTGACCGGTGCGCAGGCCGAGGCCGAACTCGCCCACGCCGCCGGCACCAGCCTGTCGGATCTGGCCCTGCCGGACCTCATCCCGCCCGCCGCACCCCCGGCCGACTGGCGCACCCCGCCGTCCCTCGCCACCCGCACCGCACCCGGCCGGCCTGCTTCCCACCCCTCCGAACCTGCCCCCGGGCACCTGCCCGGACACACCGCAGACCCTGCTGAACACGGAGACGCCTCGTGACCACGGCCAGCTACCAGTACGTCGCCCTGTCCGATGCGTCTGTGGTCACCACCCGCGCCCTGCTCACCGCCCGGGACAACATCGCCGACACCGTGGATGCCCGCGCCATGATGTGCATCCACGGCGGCGCCGGCTTCGGCAAGACCCTCGCCGTCAACATCTGCCTGCGCGAACTCGAGCATGAGGACGTCCGCAAGATCACCTTCCGAGCTCGTCCCACCGCCCGCGCGGTCCGCTACGAACTGTTCACCGCGCTCGACCTGGCCGGTGAACCACCGCGCCACCCCAGCGAGTTCGACCGCCTGCTGAAGACCGCCCTGGCCGAACGCCCCCGCACCTTCCTCGTGGACGAGGCCCAGTGGCTCAACGGGGAGGCATTCGAGTACTTCCGCTACCTGTGGGACGAACCCTCCACCCAGCTCGCGATCATCTTCGTCGGCGGCGAGGGCTGCCACACCGTGCTGCGCCGCGAACCGATGCTCTCCTCCCGCGTCTTCATCTGGCAGCACTTCACCCGCCTCACCCCCGGCGAGGTCCTCGAGGCCATCCCCCTGTTCCATCCGATCTGGGCCGACACCGACCCCGACGACATCACCTTCGCCGACCAGCACGCCGCACACGGCAACTTCCGTGCCTGGGCCCAGCTGACGGCCCACACCCGTACCGCACTCGCCCGCACCGGCCGTCCCCGGGCGGACCGGGACCTGCTGCGCTGGGCCTTCAGCCGCCTGGCATGACCGCCACGCCCCCTCTTCCCTGCCCGCCCCTACACCCGGGACCTCCGCCACCACCCGACGGAGCGCCTAACCGATGCTCACCTGCCCTCAACCGCCGCCCCCGATGGTGGTGTTCGACCCTGGCGACGACGCCGCACACACCCGCGCCGCCCTGTTCATGCATCATCCGGCAGCCGGCTGCGCCACGGTCCATCCCACTCCTGGCACCGATTCCACCCTCGCCCTCGCCCACAACGTTCTCGAAGCCCTCGGCAAGGCCACACCCGTCCCCGGCTACCGCGCCACCGATCCGGTCCCCGTCTGGACCCTCGCAGCGGCCTGGACTCTGGCATTGCCCGTCACCCACCTGACCGTGCTGCGCGCCCACCTCCTGTCCGCCCGCGCTCTCGGTGACCTGCTCGCCCTGCGCGTCCGTACCGGTGTGCGCCTCCACCTGGTCTGCCACCAGCCCAAGCTTTCCGCCGCCCTCGAGCGGGCCCTGGCACGCACCGGCTACGACATGGCCGACGCTGACGCCGTTCTGCGCCAGGACGACCTGGACCCACCGGACACGCCGCGGCCACGGCAAGCGGCCACGCACAGCGGGGAGTGGATCGACTTGCCGGCCCTGACCACCCTGACCTCCTACGAGTCCAGCCCCGCCTGCGTGTGCTCCCCACCCACCGCGGCCGAGCGTGGCTTCCGCCCACCGCTGCTTCCCATCCGTATCGCCACCCAGGTCGCGCAGCGCCTGTCCCGCACTCCCCACCCCCACATGGCCGCTCATCTCGCAGCAGCCGTCGTCACCGCCGCTTCCACGAGCCAGCTGGACACCGCCCGCGTCCTGGACCTCGCCCTCGACGGCACCACCCTGGCCCTCCACGACTGCCACAACGTGCGCCAAGGCTGCACCACCCACCCCGTACCCGTCTGGGCCCAACCCCTCCTGCGCGCCGCGGCGTTCACTCATCTCCTCGCCGCCGGCGAGCGCGGCAGCACACTGTTCGCCGACCCGCTCGGCGCCCGCGGCCTGCCTTCCTTGAGAGACTTCGCCGAGCACCTCAAGCTCCGTCCGCCCCAGCCCCCGCCTTCGCGGGGAAAGCCCCGCACAGGGCAACAGCAGACGGCCACGATCTGGCCTGTCAGCGGCGCGCACCACGCCCGGCGCTGGACCGCGGAGGAGAACATGCAGGGCTGCCCCCAGCCCCCGGGCTATCGAACCTAGTACTGCCCGGGTACCTCGCGGTGGTTGCTTCTTCTCAAGCAGCTCACGCGCAGCGTCCCTCGCGGTCTCGCAGAGCAGAAAGGGAAAGGGGCTCTTCCCAGCGGAGGTTGTGACCTGGGGTGCCGACCGAAGGTGGTGCGGGGTGGAGGGTGCGCTCTTTGCCGCGGGCTTGGTTCTGCCGATTGTCAGTGGTGCATGGGAGTCTTTGTGTACGTCACCGGCACAACGAGCGGAGAGTACTGAGGTGCATGCCATGACTGTGCGCGTTCGCCATGCAGGCCCTCCCGCGCCGTCGGGGTGCCGGTGGTGCGGTGAGGAGCAGAGCCGGCACGGGCGGCGCTGGGTGTCGTCCGTCGGGGTGCATGCGTGGGAGGAGCCTACGCGTGAGCAGCGCCTGAGCCGGATGCAAGCACGCCGTTCTCTGCGCCGTGGTCAACCCTCGGGCCAGTAGGCCAGACCTGCCTCCCGGGCAACCTTGATCGCATCCTCGAAGGACTTCACCAGGGGACGCGGGACGTCGGCTGCTGTGCGTAGCCGACGGGTGAGCTCGACGACCATGTCTTCCTTGCCGTTGGGCGAGGTGGTGGAGTACTGGCGCAGCAGGCCGTGCAGCGACTTGCTGAACTTCCCTGCCTGGCGCAGATTACCCACGTCCTGGGCGGCCCACTGCCGTTCGTCCTTGCGGGGCCACACGGCGTTCATGGTGTCGGCCCACTGTTCGTCGCTGAAGAGGTCCTCGAGCTCGTTGGGATCTCCGAGGAAGAGACAGTCGGCCTCGGTGAATCCCTGTTTCTTCAGACGGTCGATGTTGAACTGCTTCTGCTTGTCGCGCATCGTGTCGGCGTCGACCAGGAACACCACGGTGCGGTTGTGCTTTTTGAGGAACTTGGCGAAGCTCAGGGCTCCGTCGTTGCCCTTGCAGTCCCACAGGGCGATGCCTGCGGACTGGATGGGGTATCCGAACGCCAGCTTGAAGAGGATGGGCAGGGCTGCGTACTCCGTGGGGCCCTCCACACCGACGAAGCAGCGTTCGTGCAACAGGACACTGTTTCGAAAGCCCAGGGAGAGGGCCATGTTCGACATGAACCGGCGGGTGTCTTCGTCGTCGTCTTCCGCACCGAGGGACTGTACGTAGGCACGTCCGTCCCGGCTGTTGAGGTGCACGATGTCTTGGATGTCGACGCCGTCGATCAGGTTCAGTGAATGGGTGGCGACGATCACGGTGGATTGAGCGGCCGACGCCGACACCTTGATTATCTGCATGATGCGGCGCTGGTGGTCGTAGTCCAGATGGGTGTCGGGCTCGTCATAGGCGATGATCACGCCAGGGCCCTCGTCGGAATCCTCCGACAGCAGTTCCTGACTGGCTTCCCACAGCGCCAGAGAAACTCGGCGTGACCGGCCAGAGCCTGCTGCTGTCAACGACACGGCCCGCTGGCCTGGAGCCGCTGCGGTCAACGACAGGCTGTTGACGGTCGGCCGGAACTGGACGCCCGGATCCACGGTGAAGGCATCGAATGCGCACCGCTCCTCGACCAGCTTCTGCAACCGGATGACGTCGTCTTTGAGGAGAGCGGCAAACTCCTCCTCCAGATCCGTGATCTTCTTCCGGGTCTCCTCCCGCAACGTGTACTCACGCAGCTTGGCCGTCAGGATGCTGCGTACGACCGCTTCGGGAGACTCGGCCGCATCCCCCTTGAAATACAGCAACTGAGGAAGTGCAGAAGCGACCGCCTCGGGCGCCACGACCCAGTCGGTGACTTTGTCGTCGGTGCCGGCGGCGTGCTCCTTGAGCAGCTCTGCCCAGCTGTCCTTCACGTTCGGCTTGCCCTCGGGCAGCTTGAGCCCAAGCTCAGAGGCCAGGTCCCTCAACTCGCCGGCCTTCAGAGGGGCGATGTCCCGCAGGGCCGGATTTCGCGGCACCTCCGTCAACCACTCCAGACAGCTGCGCCCACCCTCCACATGGCGCCGGCGCACCCGCAGAAACGGTCCCGTGTCGAGCGCCTTCTCCTCCGCCGCAGAAAGAGCGAATCTGCCCTCGACCGTGACCGTGCGCTGTTCCTCGTCCTGGTCCGCGGGCAACGCTGCGCGCACGGGCTCGGCCTCGGCGAAATCGGAGATGTCGCTATCGATGATGCTGCGTTCACCGAGCAGGACCGCGATCGCATCCAGCGTCGCTGTCTTCCCACAGTCGTTGTGCCCGGTCAAGATCGTCTGCTTGTGGATCGGAATGCTCTCGACGTGGCCCAACGAACGGAAGTTGCTGACGCTGAGTTCGACGAGTCGCACGCTGCTCCCTTGCAGTACGGCACGAGCGCGTGCGGTGGGCAGCCAGCAACGCGTCGGTGTAACGCCCCCATTTACAACGAGATGGAACTCTAGCGCCTGCCGGGACGTGGGGGAGGGCCATCACTCGAAGGTGTGCTTGGTGGCTCTGGGCTAGGTGTTGCTCTCGAGCGGCAGTCGGGAAGCAACTGCCCATCTGGAGCGCCAAGTCGTCGAACCCACGCGAGTGACCAGAGGACGGAGATCTCCGGCGCGGATCGAAGCGTGATGCTGGAGGTGTGCCATTCGGTCAGGTGGATGAGCGGGTGGGGCCGGGGGCGCGGACGGTGGGGAGGTCGGTGCGTTCGTTGTCGGCGGTGAGGGCGTCGGCGGTGAGGCGCCGGTAGGCGTGGAGGAGTTCCGCTATGGCCTCGGGTGCGGTCTCGGCGGTGGCGACTAGGGCGGCGAGGATCTGGGAGCGGGAGGTTTGTTCGCCGGCGGCGGCTGCGGCGCGGACGAGTATGTCGAGGCGTTGGTTGATGTCGTGAGGCCAGGAGACGAGTGTGTTGCGGCGGGGCTGCTGCCACAGCAGGTCCACGGTTTCCCCCTTTGGCTGTGCCAACTGCCCTATATCAAATATATATTCAGTGCATGGTGACGCTGCTGCAAGGACGCCGGAGGCCGGAGGGCTCGGGAGCTGCTGCTGCGGCCGGGATCCGCATTGCGGGGCGGATACTGCACCCGACTCCCGTCTTCGACACGTACTGGCGCTTCGCTGCGGCACGTCAGGCGGTGTACGAGGCGCGGCTGTCCGGCGGGCCGGGGCCGTGGACGAGTGATCCGATCCTGTCCAGGTACCGGTTCACCAACTGCTACCGGGCCGCGGATCGGGTGAGCCAGGTGTTGATCGCCGATGTCATCTACGGCGGTGAGCAGGAGTGGGAGGAGGTCTTCTTCCGCACTCTGCTGTTCAAGGTCTTCAACAAGGAGTCCACGTGGCGGCTGCTGACCGGTGCGCTGGGCGAGGTGCGCTGGGACGGCTACGACCACCGGGCCTTTGACCGGGTGCTGTCGCGGGCGTTTGCGGCGGGGGAGCGGCTGTACTCGGCCGCCTACATCGTGCCGCCGCCGCAGCTGGGAGCGGAACGTAAGCACCGCAACCATCTGCGGCTGCTGGAGATGATGATGACCTCCGGTGCGCCGGAGAGGGTCCTGGCCGCGCCGACGCTGCGGGATGCCTACGAGGTGCTGCTGGGCTATCCGGCCATCGGCCCGTTCCTGGCGTATCAGTTCGTCATCGACCTCAACTACGCTTCCGCGATGCCGTTTTCGGAGATGGACTTCGTGGTCGCCGGGCCCGGCGCCAGGGACGGGATCCGCAAGTGCTTCGGCTCGGCGGCCGACGGCATCGAGGCCGAGGTCATCCGGTACATGGCCGACACCCAGGACGAGCACTTCGCCCGCCTGGGTTTGTCCTTCCCCGGTCTGCGGGGTCGGCCGCTGCAGCTGATCGACTGCCAGAACCTGTTCTGCGAGGTCGACAAGTACGCGCGTGTCGCCCATCCGGAGGTTGCCGGGATCAGCGGCCGCAGTCGCATCAAGCAGACCTACCGCTCTTCGTCGGTGCCGGTACCGGCCTGGTTTCCGCCCAAGTGGGGTATCAACGAAGCCTGTTGACGCGGGTCTCTACGCGGCCAGGGTCGGGGTGCCGCTCAGCAGCGGCCGGATGGCAGTGAGCGGCCCGTCCAGGTGGGCGTGGCCGGCCACGACGGTCAGTGTGCCGACGGCCAGGCCGGCCTGGGCCGAGATGTAGGCCAGGAGCCGGCCCAGGCCCAGGTAGTTGCCGTAGGCCCGTTCGAACATGTACTGGCTGCGGTAGAGCGCCGCGGCGTGCACCCGGCGATCGCGGTCCAGTTGGAAGGACACGTGGCTCAGGCAGGGAAAGCCCCGGTAGAGGTTGTCGCGGTCGGCGGCGTGCACGAGTAGTTCGGCCGGCACGTCGCCGTCGGCGGGGTGGGCGAGGTCGGCTTCGTAGGCGGCGGTCATCGGTCCCTTGCTTCCGGCCTGCTTGCGCAGCCGCCCGATGATGTTGCCTATCTGGTCGATGTCGGTCTTCTTCGCGCCCGGGTAGGCGACCAGGCGTCCGAAGTAGGTGCCGTGCGCGTTGCCGGGATAGCGCTTGATCCGCAGGTACATGGCCCGGTAGCGGGCCACGAGGCTGGCGTGGTCGGTGGCTCGGGCTGCGAGGTCGGCAGGGAAGAGGGTGCCGGCGACCGTCTCGATGGGCTCGTGCCGTTTGGCGATGCGCAGCCGGTCCAGTTCGGTGCGGAAGCCGGGGTCGTCGGCGGTGGGGTCGGCGATGCGCACCACGGTGTGCAGGCCGGTGCGCGACGGGTTGTCCTTGCGGTCCAGGGCGTTGCAGGCGGCGATCCAGGCGCGGGTGACGTCACCGCCGGTGACATCGAAGCTGATCATGAATCCTCCTGGCACGGTTGATAAGGGTTACCAAGGAGTCCGGCGCGGCAGGAGCGTCAGTCCGGCCAGACGTCGTGCACACCGGCGCGAGGCGCATCACGCACCACCGTCAGCTGCACCGGCTCCTTCCAGCCGGCTGCTGACACATCGAGCACCGCCGGCTCGGAAAGCTCGTCGGTCACCACGGCCGCAGCGGCCGGCTCGGCCGTTGGTGGCGCGTCCGTCCAGCGGGCCAGTCCCTTGGGCAGCGAGACGAACGCGGCCCCGGCGCCGCGGGCGATCAGCACATCACCGGCATCGGCGTGCACTCGCTGCAGGTGGGAAGCGGCGGTGACGACGTGGACCTGGGCATCCGCGGGCAGGGCCGCCCCGCCCGCCAGCGAGCTGCGGAGCGCGGCCGGGGAGATCTTCGCCCACTGGCGGGCCCGGTCGGCGTTCAGCAGACGAAGGTTCTGCAGGTGCCGCACCGTGCCCGCGTACGAGGTGCCCAGTTCCCTCGCCAGCCGGTACACGTGCTCCGGGCTGGCCGGCTGTCCCTGGCAGATCCGGTCGAGGCCGGCCAGCACCGCCGGGCGCGGCATGAGGAACCAGGCGGCGAACGCCTCGGCGGTCTTCTCCTCGTCCGGCCAGCTGCCGTTGCCCCATCGCAGCGCCGGACTGAGGTCGTCGTCGACCGCCGTGCGATGGTGCAGGATGTGATGCCCGAGTTCGTGAGCCGCGGTGTGCCGCTGGGTGACGATGTTCAGGTTGGCGTTGAGCAGCACGGCCGGCCCGTTGTCGGCGGGGGAGAAGTAGACGCCGAACAGGCGCGGCATCGGCTGCGCCATGCCCACCAACCCGGCCGTCTTCACCGCCTGGTGGACAGGCACGTAAGAATTACGGTCGATGCCCAGGTCGCGATGGGCCTGGGCGGCCGCGATCCCGGCTATACGATGCGCCACCCCCCAGTTCACCGCTCCGTGCCCTGGTTCTCGGAGCCTTCCTGTTCCTTCTCCGCCGCGCGTCGCAGCGAGAGGTACTCGGCGAACTCCATCACCGTCTTCTGATCGCCGTCGGTCAACTGGGCCAGCGCCCGGGGCAGTCCGGCCAGGGCGTACTCGCCGGCGTCCGCGTTCTCCTCCTCGGCCAGGAAGTAGGCGACCGGCTGCCGGTACAGGCGGGCCAGCTTCTTCAGCTCCAGGCTGTCCACCCGCCGTTCGCCGCGCTCGATGTCGCTGATCGCCGAACGGGGGATGCCGGTGTTGTCGGAGACGAACTGCTGCGACATGTTGAGGTAGTCACGGGTCCTCTTCAGCCGTTCGCCGAGCTGGGTGAGCTCGGGATCGCGAGCACGGGCATCGGAGGGGGAAGGGGTCATGATTGCTGCCTTTCGATGACGGCCTCCCGCACCGCGCGGGCGAAGGCCTGCACGGACCGGGTGGCCTCGGCCGACTGGCGGTCGGCAGGGATGGCGATGGAGTAGCGCTCCTCCACGCGCGTGAGGATCTCCACGATCAGGAGCGAGTCGACCGGCAACTCCGCTCCACCGTCCTCGAGTTCCGCCCTGACCTCGGCCGCGGACTTCTCCTGCAGCTCGGCCAGGAACTCGATGACGACCGAGACGATGTCGTCGATATCTGGTGTGACGGTACTCAGCGCTCCCCCAATCGTCTGCATTTCCAACGTCGTTGTCCTAGGATACGACAACGTCGGTGAATCCGACAGGCCTGTCCCAAGGTCAGACAAGGAGTGAGTGTGGACTTCCAGCGCTACCAACAAGCCGCCATCAAAACCCTCCAACCCCCCACCGAGGACACCGACCCCGTCCTCGTCCCCCTCCTCGGCCTCGCCGGCGAAGTCGGCTCCCTCACCACCGCCTACAAAAAACACCTGCGTGACGGACCCGCCCACGAGCAGGGCAAACACCAATTACGCGAAGAACTCGGCGACGTCCTGTGGTACATAGCCGCCCTCGCCCACCGCTTCGACCTCGACCTCGACGACATCGCCACCGCCAGCCTGGAAAAGACCAAAGACCGCTGGCGCACCACCCCCGACACCGAACACACCCACTTCGACGACCACTTCCCCGAACACGAACGCCTCCCGCGCCAGACCACCCTCACCTTCACCCCCACCACCCGCGACGACGGCCGCACCGTCATCGTCCTCACCCGCGAAGACGGCAGCCCCGCCGGAGACCCCCTCACCAGCGCCTCCCACATCGAAGACGACTACCGCTTCCACGACGCCTTCCACCTCGCCCACGCCACCGTCCTCGGCTGGTCCCCCGTCACCCGCTTCCTCCTCGACCGCAAACGCAAAAGCGACCCCCACACCGACGAAGCCGAAGACGGCGGCCGCGCCATCGCCATCGAAGAAGGCATCTCCGCCCTCGTCTTCTCCTACGCCGCCCGCCACCGCTACTTCGCCGACATCAAGCACATCGACAACGAACTCCTCACCACCATCAGCCACATGACGGCCCACCTCGAGGTCAGCATCTGCCGCGCCGCGGACTGGGAGCACGCCATCCTCACCGGCTACACCGCCTGGCGCCAGCTGCGTGAACAGAACGGCGGCATCATCCACCTGGACCTCGACCAGCGCCTTCTCACTGTTGACCCGCTCTAACAGGGGGGATGGCTTCGCCTGCCCTGAGCCATCTGGCATGCCAGCGGTCCTTCACAGCAGCCGCAGCAATGCCACCCCCGTAACCCTTCTGGAAGACCCGCAGTGGAGGAAGTGGCGCAAGGCTCTGCCCGCGACGTTGGCCCTGGCTGACACTCGTTCCGCCAGGAAGGCACCGGTGGTCCGGTCGCCGCGTCAGTACGGGCGCAGACAGCGAGGCGCAAGAGGCGGCTACCTAGCCGGCACGGCGCCCGGCATTGCGGTCAGGTACACCCGCTCCCGGGCTGGTGTGTAGTTGGCGTGCGGTACGGGCCCGTGACGGTTGGGCGGGAAGAGGGCGGGTCCGGGTGCGGACGCCGGACTGGACGGCTCCAAGCTGTGGGGCCTGACTCCGCTCGGTCTGGACGCCGCGGCTGAGGTTCTCTCGCGCCCGGCCGGGGAGATGGGCGGTACCGCCCGGGGCGCGGCCCGCTGGGGGCCCCGCACGCCATGGCCGTGAACGAGACGATCATCGCCATCACCCGCACCGTCCCGGAGCCGACCCGGCCCGTACGCCCGGTGGCTGCCGTCCTCATCGGGTCTAGGGAGCCGAATGCCGCAGGAGCAGGGATCAAGGCGGCGGGAGCACAGTGACGTGGGCCAGACCAAGCCGCGCAACCCAGCAGTCTGGGACGCATTCGTGACTGTCGAGTCGGATAGCTGGCGGGCTGTCTGGCCGTCGGCACACGAGCGAGGCCCGGACCGTTATGGTCCGAGCCTCGGGTTGTGCGCCGTCTTCCGTGTACAGCAGTTATGGGGGAATCCCGGCCGAATGTGACGCCGCAGCTTCTACCAGCGCATCCCCAAGTCGGTCAGGGAGCCGCGTCGTTCGGGACTGAGTTTGTCGGCCCGCCGTCGGGCGTTGGAGATGAACGACCCCAGCCCCACCAGCTCCCCGTCGACGTCCTCGCGGTGCTGGCGCGGAACGCGCAGATGCCCCTCCCGCGCGTGGAACTGTCGCGCGGCGGTCATGTTCCGCTCCCACAGCTCATCCTGCGAGCGCCGCACCGGCCCGACCACCTCGCCTTCCGCAGGCGGCTCGAGGCCGATGGTCTCCAGCAGGTACTGCTGCGCCGGCACGAGCCGGTCCCACCCGGCCCGCTGCCCGGTCACCCACGCCCCGAGGTCCCCGCCCTGGACGATCACCTCGCCCGGCCCACCGGGCAGCACGCCCCCGGCTTGGACGTGGGCGCGGGTGAGCCGATAACACCGCTGCCAGGCAACATCCCACCCCTCCGGCGCCCACCCCGGGTCGATCTCGTTGAGCGCCTCCATACGCGCCTCGGAGAGCTCCCCGGCATACGACAGACCGGTCTCCCCGTTCGCACGGCGCACGGCGTTCTCACGGGCCTTCTTGGCGCCAGCCCGAGCGTTCTTGAGAAATACCCCCAGTGGATAGCCGTCCCACACCACGGAGGCGCTGGCCAGGCAGTGGCCGTGGACGGCTGCGTAGTCGCGGGCGACGGCGAGGCCGGCGTCCCACGCGGACGCGTGCACCGCCCACACCATGCCGAACTGCTCCAGCTCGGTCACGCGCTTGGCGTCCAGGGTGCCCTCGCGGTAGTAGCGGCGTTGATCTGCGACCCACACTCCCAGTGGGTGCCCGCCGATGCCCGCTCCCCAGTCTTCAGGGGTGATGTACGTGTACGGCACCCGCAGCTCGCTCTCGCCCATCTCGCGCAGCCACCTTGTGGCGGCCTCGATACCGCGCCGCCAGTACGCGCCCTCGGGGTCGATGACCCGCAGCCGCACGAACTGCGCGAGGGCGGCCGAGTCGCGTTCCTCGCTGAACCGCAACACCCCCGCCGCCGAAGCTCCCACCGCCGGAACGATGTCCTGTGTCACGACCAGTAGTAGATGATGCTGAGTTCGCTTCTTGAAGGCCCCTGAACTGGGGCGCCTCAACTAGAGCCAGATAGCTTTCTTGTGTAGCTGACCTGCTGCTTCTCTGATTTAGGGCTCTCTGAGCTGGTACACCGCAACTTGATTCGGACGTACATCAAGTACTCATGGACGTGTTACGTAGCAGTGGCCGGTGGCCTGGCGTACTGCTTTTCCGGTGGGCAGGCGAGCACGCTGCGCCCTTCACGCACCTGCGACCGGGCATGGTTCCGAGCCCGACTGAACGTTTTGGCCGATCGATCCGACGCCAGTAGTGGTAGATGAACGGCGTTTTCCGAACTCCTTGACGAACTGCGCCAGGTCACCCCGGAGCGGATGACCTGACGAGCGTGGCAGCTCGAGATCGGCCACATCGCGGGATCCGTTCGGTGGGGTCCTGGCATCCGACGAGCGGCTTCCACGCGAGCTTGGCGTCCCAGGAGCGAGCATGCAGCAGTTGACAGGGAGAGCAATCAGCGGCCTCGGTGTGCCCCAGAAGCTGGGCGTGTCCGCGTCTACAGGTGTGAGGGCTTTGTGCTCGGTCCCGCTTGCAGCGATGATCTGCACAGCATGCCGATGGCCGGCCGCAAGTGCGGTGCCCCGACGCCTGGGAGATCGTGTCCTATGCCTGACCTGCCTGCCCCGAGTTCGACGGGTGTCCGTATCGCTGGTGACCGTTACCAGTGGCTGGTCGCCTGGCAGGGGTGTGTCGTCGCGGTGCGGGATGAGGCATTGCACGCGTCCAACCCAGTCGTGGCAGTCGGCGTCGAGGTCGACGACGCGGGAAACTTGGACGACGTCGTCCTGTACCGGCAGGTTCCGCCGCACACTTACATGCAGGTCAAGTACGCCGCCGACAGTTCCACCCCGGTCAACGAGGACTACCTGCTCAAGCCCAGTGACCGCGGTGGCCCGTCGATCCTGCGGAAGATGGCGCAGGCCTGGCAGCAGCTCACCCAGGACGGCACGCCGGTCGATCTCGCGTTGCTGAGCAACCGGTCCCCGGACGCCGAGGACCCGCTGATCTCGTTGAGGGATTCCCGCACCCAACTGCTCGTTCCGAAGGCGGCGCAGCAGGGCCCGAAATCCAAGAAGGGACAGGCGCGCGGGCGCTGGGCCGACGGTGCCGGGCTGAGCGAGGAGGCGCTGCTGGCCCTGCTGAAGGTACTGCGTTTCGACCTCGCGCGGGACGTGACCCACCTGCACGAGCACCTGCAGATGCTGATGTTCGCCGCAGGGCTGCGGTTCGACGAGGAGGCGATGCACTCCGGCGCCGACTGGGTTGCCCGCCAAGTCGCCGACGGGCAACGCACGTTGTCTCTGGCAGAAGTCAGAAAGGCGATCGGGTCTTTGCGTCTGGAAGCCGGGTCCTCACGTGCGGTGGTGTCCATCGCCACTCTGAAGCCCGACCCGATGGCCGAGGACGCCGACTACGCGGTGGACTGGACGGACCGCTTCGAGGGAGCCTCGGCCTACCTGAAGCGGCGTCCGCTGGCCCCGGCAACCTGGGCTCAACTGCAGGCGGACATCGAGGCCGCACCGCATCGGATGCCGCCCAACACCGCAGCGGTCGCCGTCACCGGCAGTCTTCGTCTGGCACCCGCGTTCGTGGTCGGGGCCGCCTTTCGCATGGTGGCCGGCGCGGACTTGGCCGTGGTCCAGAGGGGACAGCTGTGGTCATCCACTGAGGAGTACGAGACGCCGCTGGTGCCGGCTGTCGACGAGCACGCCCTCGATCTCGGACCGGACCTGGCCGTGGCCGTCGCGGTCGCCACTGACCCGACCCAGGACGTGCTGGACTTCCTGCGCGAACAGCAGGTGCCCGTCTCCCGGCTGCTGGTCCTGCGCCCGCCCGGCGGAGCAAGGGACAACTCCGTCCCGGACGCGGCAGTCGCCAACGCGCTGGCCGTCGGCATCCGGGACCTCCTGCGCCCTGCCTGCCGTGCACACCCCGTGATCCACCTCTTCCAGGCCGGGCCCATGGGCCTGTCCCTGCTGCTGGGCAACCGATGGAATCGGCTGCGCCCCACCACCGTGTACGAGGACGTCAACGCGCAGCAGGTGTACGAGAAGGCATTCACCATCGACGCCTGAGATCCCGGCACCCATCAAGAACCTGCCGTCGGCGGCGGTGCGCCCTGTGCCAGGTGCAGGCCGTGGTGGACCGGGGTGAGGCGATCACGGGTCGTCAGCCAGCCCAGTGCCACAGCGATGCAATGGGCTGCGGAAGAACAGCAGCCCCTCCACCGGGGTGGTGCTGTTGAGACACTGCGCCCACTCCTGCTTCCTCGCTGAGCTCGACTGGAGGGGGCCGAGGTCTCTGCCCACTGACCTCAAGCCGGGCTTCCGGCTGCTCCTTGCTGGCCTGCGCAGAGGGCTAGCCCGCGGTGAGATCACCGGAGAGGCTGATCTCGATGGGGCGCTTGAGCTTGCTGCCGTATTTCCAGTCCAGGATGCCGTCGTGCTGGAGGCGTCCGACGACGATGCCCGGGGCGATGCCGGCTCGGCGGGCGAAGGCTGTGATGTTGGTGAAGGGCATGGGGCGCTGGGCGAGTTGCTTGTAGGCGGCCGTGTGCTCGGGCGGGATGAGGGTTTCCCGGGCGAAGGCGTCTGCTTCGTCTTCGCTGCGGTCTCCTTCGGGGGTCGTGTCGTCGTCGCGGTTTGTGTTGTCGATGAAGGTGAGGCGTTTGCCGTGCAGGAGGACATGGCCGAGCTCGTGGAAGACGGTGAACCAGAAGTGGTCGTCCTTCTTGAACCGGCCGCTGAGGGCGACTCCGACCTTTTCCGGGGTGAGCCATCGGGTGACGCCGGAGACGCGGCTGTTGGGGGGCGCGGCAACGAACACCACCGCGACGCCGGCCTGGGCGCACAGACGCGGGATTTCGGTGCGCCAGACGGAGGGTTCCTCGACGGTCAGGGCGCGTAGCTGGGGGAGTAGCTCAAGCAGGGCCGCGCGGTCGTAGGGTGCGCAGGGGATTTCGCGTGCTCTGAGTTCGGCCTGGCGCAGCCAGACGGCGGTGGCGTAGTCGTCGGGTGTGAGGACGGTGGAGCGCCGGAAGGCGGTCCGGTAGCTGCCCCACACGTTCTCCGCGACCTCGGGGTCTGCGACACCGAAGAACGCCAGCAGCTGCTCGAGATTGTCCACCGTGCGCTCTTTGGTCGGCAGGATGCCCCGCTTGACCAGCTCCTGCAGGGAGAAACGGTCGAGCCAGTCGAGGCGGTGGCTGAGGGCTTCACGGCTCTGGGTGCGGCTGACGTGGGTGCGCCAGGCGGCCTCCATCTGGTTCCACAGCGAAGCCGGGATTCCGACGGCCCGCTCCAGCAGAAGGGCAGTCTCGGGGGTGAGGACGGCGCTGCCCTGGACGATCTGGTTGATGTGCTTGGTCGACAGCCCGGTGCGGCGGGCGAGGTCGGCCTGGGGGATGCCGAGGGCGTCGAGCTGTTCTTTCAGCGTGTCGCCCGGGGGCAGGACTTCATCCGGTGCGAACGGGTGCGGGGCGGAGGGCGGAGTCACGTGAGTGCCTCTCGGTCGGCGAGGCTGCGGGGCGGGCCTGGTGGCGGGGTCAGGGGCGGTGGATTGCTGCGACGATCACAGCGCGTACGGCGTGCTCGTTCAGGGTGCCGTCGTCGAGGGTGTCGGGCGGGTCGTCGCGCGGGCGGACCACGAGATCGCCGTGATCACCGAGCGACACCAGCAGAGTGAAGCAGTCCCCGTTGGCTGCGGGCCGCAGCCGCGCGGCCGCAACGTGCCGCAGGTCAGCCAGGTGGTGGGCGGCCGACATCTGGCCAAGACGCCGGAGCAGGGTGATCGCTCCGTCGGGGCCTAAACGGTCCCTGCGGGCGGGGCCGCTGTTGCAGACATGGGCGAGTTCGGCGTCCTCAAAGACGATCTCCACCAGCGACCTCAGAATCCCTTTCCGTGTACCTACTGCTTCCATGTTATCCTCCCGATCAAGGTCGACAAATTTCCATGTACCTACTGGGTAAAGGAAACTCTGGATTAGGGTGTGGCCTTTGTTCCGCAGGCCACCGCAGGAGAGATCGGAAGGACAGCTCATGGCAGGTAAGAGCAGCGCATCCAACGGTAAGCGGGGCCGCAGCGCCATCACGGGCCGGTTCGTGAAGCAGGCCACCGTGAAGCGGCACCCGAAGACAACGACCAATGAGAGCGCTGCCAAGGGCGGCAGGAAGAAGTAGGCCACCAGCCCCTTGCGACCGGCCTCGCATTGTCAGTGGTGTGAGGCAAGCTCAGCAGGCCAATGCAGACACAAACCACGATCGGAGGGCCCGATGGCTCACCTCAAGCAGCAGTTCAAGGACGCGCTGAGCTCCATCGAGCCCGGCGACGATAAGACCAATGCACCAGAGGCGCATCGCCTCGTCCGTGACGCCCTCGAGGCTGACTCCAAGCTCGCCGAGTACGGCGTCAGCCCGATCCTGATCGGCTCCTACAAGCGCAACGTGTCGATCCGCAGGATCAAGGACGTCGATGTGTTCGTGCGTCTTGCCGATGTCCCTAGGGATGTCACGTCGACGGACATCCTCGACAGGTTCTTCAAGGTCCTGCATGCGGAGTTCGGCACCGACTCCGACGGGCACCGGCGTACCAAGCGTCAGGACCGGAGTCTGCAGGTCTCCTTCCCGGCGTACGACCTCTATGTCGACGCGGTGCCCGCCCGTCCTTACGGTGACGGGACGTGGGAGATCCCGCAAAAGGGCGACGCGAACGAGTGGGTGCGCACTAACCCTGACGGGCTGACGGAGCTGTCGAGCGCGATGAATGCGGACCACGACGAGTACTACGTACCGACCGTCAAGCTGCTTCGCCAGACTCGTCGTGCCCTGCTCGGCACGAAGAAGCCCGGCGGATTCTTCATCGAGATGGCCGTCTACCAGGCGTTCGCCTCAGGAGCAGTCTCGGGCAACGACCAGGCGGAGTACTACGTCCGCGCACTCCGGGAGGTCAGCAGGATCATCGATGATTTCGTGACCTACGGCATCGCGGTGACCGACCCGACCCTGCCCGGGCACACCATCCGCATCCGGGCGACCGACGATGAACTGGACACCGCGCGTACGCGGTTCACCGACGCCGCTGCGTCGGCAGAAGCTGCGCTCACCGAGGAGGACGCGGGCCAGGCCGCGCTGGCGTTCCGGAAACTGCTGGGAACGAATGGCGATGGGGACACGGTCTTCCCGATGCCCCCCGGCTTCAACGAGGACGGCAGCAAGAAGGCATCCGCGATCTCGCCCGGCGCCCGCGTCGTGCCTGCCGGCAAGAGGACCTTCGGGTGACCTCTGTCGGCTTCGACGAGTACGTCGCCCACGCACGGCAGCACTTCGAGGAGGGCCTGATCCGCGCGGGATTCCGCGAGGTTGAAGCAGGATGGGAAGGGCCGGTCCCGCACTCGGCGGTCACGACCCGCGTCGTGATCGACCTGCCGCCCCGTTTCCCGTTTCGGCCGCCGAGGGTGGCGCCGGTCGACCACGACGCGGTGCCCTGGTCCTGGCACCGCGACCCTGACGGCGGTTTGTGCCTGGTCGCTGAAGATGATCATGAAGGGTTGTGGTGGATGGAGGCATCGGCGTTCCTGGAACACGTCACAGCGTGGTTCGAGCACGCGGACACCGGCTGGACGGACGATCGGCCCGACCTCGACCTTGACCGGTACTTCCATCAGTCTACGGACCGGCGCCTCTACCTCTACGACGACCTCGGCCAGTACCTCAACCGCTCTGTCCGCTTCAGCCCGGCCGGCAACAACACGATGCGGATCAGGCACGGCACCCGCCCCAGGAAGGCCCTCAAGCACAGCAAGGACCGCTTTGGGTACGTGGCCGACCTCGGCGAGGTGGACGTGCCGCCGCGAACCTGGGCAGACATCTCCGCCCGGCTCGACTCGAACGCGGAGCTGGACCGCATAATTCGTCAGCAGTCCGTCGCAGTCGTCGTGCTGGTCTACCGACGCGGTACCCACGAGGGCGCGATCGTGCTGGACGTAGCGCCCACGAAGGAGGACGGCACGGCCGTCACACGTCTGCGTTCGGGCGCAGACACCGAGGCCGCCCGCTCCGCTCGCGCAGGCGTCCTGGCCCCCGCACTGCGTGAATCCAGGGTCGCAGTGGTCGGCCTCGGCGCTTTGGGCTCGTTCATCGCCGACATGCTGGTGCGCTCCGGGGTCCGTCACCTCACTCTCATCGACGACGATGTCGTCATGCCGGGAAACCTCGTCCGCCACCTCGTGGGCCCCGATACGATCGGACTGCCGAAAGTCGAAGCGGTCAAGCGACACCTCGTCAGGCAGAACGAGGCGCTGGCCGGTGGCATCGTCATCATCAATGGCGCGCTTACCTCGGGCACCGACGCGGTGGACCATCTGCGGAACCACGACCTCGTCGTGAACGCCACCGCCGACTTCGCCACCACCGCCCTCCTGCACGTGAGCGCCCGGACAGTGGGCACACGGGTCCTGTCCGCAGCGCTTCAAAACGACGGCAGGACCTATCGCATCGACGTACTGCCACCGCTCGACGATGCCGCACCACTGCCGCCTTCGACGACCAGAGCCGACACCGAGGCACCGCCCCTGTTCGAAGCAGGCTGCGGAAGCCCTATCTCCCCAACGCCGCCCCACGCGGTGATCGAGGCAGCAGCGGTAACCGTCCGCCACGCCATCGGCCTCCTCGTGGACCGCCCTCTCCATCCTGCTGGGGAGACGCGGCACCTCCACTCCGCCTCACAAGGGAGCCACCAGTGACCCGGCCGGCACCACGGATCGAGCTGCGCCAGGAGGCATACGAGGTCATTGCGTCCGCGACCGCCCGGCATCTGCCGCGGGAAACGGGTGGCATCCTCCTCGGCTACCGGGAAGACGCCAACGTCGCTGTCACCCATGCCCTCGTGGTTGACGGACAAGGAGCGTCCACCCACCGGTACGTGCGCGATGACGTCAAGGCGAACGCGCTCCTCGCAGAGTTCCTTGCAGAGCGAGCGGATGACGATCCAACCGGCTACGTCGGCGAGTGGCACAGCCATCCCGCACCGTCCGGACCGAGTTCGACAGATGTTGCTGCGATGCGGGCGACGGCCCGGGAGCACGACGGCCCGGTCGCACTCCTCGTTTACGCTCCCGGCGGGGCGGATCCCTTCTCCGGGCTCATCATCCGGCGCCAACGATGGGGATACGTCACCAGCAAGGCAGCAACGGTCCTTCCGCCACCACAGAGATTCGAGGCGCTGGGGCCGCTACCCGAGGGCGCGGTTCGGCGTGATGGCGCGGTGTTCATCTCCTACCGGCAGTCGGACGGCTCCCCGCAGGCCGACTCGATCGAGAACTTGCTCAGGGCCGCCGGTCTCGTCGTGTGGAGAGACCGTACCGACCTGCGCCCAGGCACGACGATCGATCGCCTCGAGCAGGCCCTGACCACCGGGCTTTCGGCAGCCGTGCTCGTCGTGACACCGGAGATCGTCTACAGCGACATCGTTCGAGAACGTGAGCTGCCTCGGCTGCTCCAACTGGACGAGGACCCTGCCTTCAGCCTGTGCATCGCGAACAAGATCGCCAGAGCGGGAAGCGATGCACAGTGCGACTACAACGCACCGGATCGACTCCTGAGACTCGCTCCCTCCCGCATCCTCGCCGACAAGAAGCAAAGCAACATGCTCCAGCCGTCCGGCGAGAGCGAGATCGTGCGGGACCTGCTGATGCACCGAGTCGAACAGCGTAGGTCCGCCATCCGCAGCGAGAACCGCCCCTTCACGATCCGAGTCCAGACCCGCCCTGCACCCTTCGCCATAGACGCGGGCGAGGACGACCTGCACATCCGCATCAGATCCGCCGACGACGGCCGTCTGCCGTCACAAGAGGGACTCCAGCTCCTACAGACCACGCTGCCCCTGACCAGCGACGCCGTATATGCCACCGGCGCGCAAACGGTGCGCGTCTTCGGCGGAGCTCACCTGTCGGTAGCTCTGGCCTTGGGCGCCGCCCTGCCCGAGACCAGGATCGGCAATGTTGAGGTGGTCGATGCCCATGGCGCTCTGTGGACGTCCACCCAAGCTGGTGACGACCCACTGACCAGCGAACTTCATACGCAACCAGTTAATCTCGAACAAACGGATACCTGCGACAGCCACGACCGCGTCGCGATCTTTGTCAGTCTGACTGCTGCTCCAGATCAGACCGCATTCGAGCAGCTCCTGCACGAGTCCAGCGACGGCTTCGCGGCCGCCGCCGTAGTCTCCGTCGTCGGCGAGAACCGGCTCGACCCGCGCGAGGCCGCACGCCTCAGTGCGGCTGCCGCGCAACAGATCAAAGCGCTGGCCGCACGCAGCGGCCGTGCGGAGGTGCATCTCGCTTTCCACGGCCCGTACACGATGGCTCTACTCGTAGGGCGATACCTCAACACGCTGCGCACCGTCGTCTACGAGTGGGACGGTGCAACCCCTGGCAGGCCCCGCTACACCCCAGCTCTCGTGCTTGAGCCAGGTGTCACCGGCGGACCGATCACCGAGACCCTCCTCGGCCTCTAGGCGTGGCGTCGGGACAGACCCCCCGCGATGATCAGCCAGCCTTGGCCCGGGGGCGTTGTCAGTGGTGGGTCTTACGGTGGTGGACGAGCAGCCATCGATGCTTGTTGCGGTCGCGGCACCCGATCCGGGAGCCTGTGGCCGCGGCGTGCACCCGGGCTGGACGACACGCCCGAGGAGGCACGCCACCATGGGGATCGACGACGCATTCGACGCGTTCCAGAAGACCGTCAACGAGGACATCGACAAGACCAGACTGGCCCGCGAGCGCCGGGACCTGTTCAAGGCCGCCCTCGGCGGTGAACCGGATGTCCTGGAGACGTTCGGCTCGGGCTCGCTGAGCCGCAGCACGCAGCTCAAGCCCATCCACGACGTGGACATCATCGCCATCTACGATCCCGACGAGCACCCCGAGTGGGGAAACGACGGACCGAGCGCCGAAGACGCCCTCAAGCACATCCGCGGCCAGGTCAACCGGCTGCTGAGCCAGAGCAGCGGCACCCACGGCAACGTGGTGAGGCACACCCTGCTGCGCAACCACGCGGTCAAGTGCTTCCTCGACGACCCGGACGACCCGGAAGCCTTCACCGTCGACGTCATGGCCGCGCTGCGCCAGGCGGACGGCTCGCTGCTCATCCCCGAGAAACTCACCACCCGGTGGGTGCCGGCCGACCCGAAGTACCTCATCGCGCAGGTGGCCGACCACCACCGCGACTGGTCGCACTTCCGGCCGCTGGTGAGGGTGCTCAAGCAGTGGCGGCACACAGCCCCGGTCGAGGGGCGCATCAAGTCCCTCGTCATGGAGGTCCTCGCCCTGAACTGCATGCCCAGGTCCGGCAACCGGTCCGAGGGACTGAAGACGTTCTTCACCGCCGCCGCGGTCCAGGTCAACGAGGGCGTGTGGGATCCGGCTGGCCTGTGCGGGGAGATCCAGCCGGACCTGGACCGTGCGGGCCTGTCCGCGGCGTTCGCCGAGGCCGCGGACGTCGCCGAGCGGGCCTGTGCGGCGGCGGCCGAGGGCGACACCGACGACGCCCTGCGGCTGTGGCAGGCGATCCTTGGCGAGGACTTCCCGGCTCCCGCCGCTCCGGCCAAGGCCGCCACGCTGATCACCGCGCCCGCGCTCATCACCCCGCGCCCCATCAAGGACGCGCCCCAGGGATGACGACCGCGCCCACCCCCGCTGGCACTGCGCCCAACTACTCCTGGTGGGCCAGCGAACCGCGCCGGCTGCACCGCGACCGCGAGGAGATCGCCGCCCACTTCCCCGGCCTCGCCTGGAGTGAGGAAGGAGCTGGCAGCTGGGAGGGAACACTGCCACGGTGGCCGTTCGACCGGCCTGAGCCCGCGCACCTCACCAGCTGGATCGGCGAGGAAGGACTCAGGCTGCGTGTGGAGTACAGCCAGGCCTACCCCATGGTGGCGCCCCGGCTCGTCCCGCTGGACCCGCTGCCCAAACCGTATGAGTGGACCCAGACCCGCTGGCACGTCAACGGCGATGCCACCCTGTGCCTGCTCCGCGAGGCCGCCCTGTGGACCGGCCGCGACTCGATCGTTGACCTGCTGCTCAAGGCAGCAGGCTGGCGAGTCGAGTACGCCCTCATGAAACACAACAAGATCGAGCGGATGAGCGACAACGGCATCGTCGACGACGACCGCTTCGACCGCCTCCTCACCCAGCCTCCGGCCCCGCCCGACAACACCGAGCCCAGCGACCAGGCCACAGCCGGACAGGACGGCCCGGCATGCTGATCCTCATCCCACAGCAGGCCGCGGAAAAGGTGCGCTCTCTGGGATCGTGGGGGCGGTTGTCCCTGCGCATCAATGACCCGGAACAGTTTGCTGTTGTCCGGGGCCTGTCGCAGCAGGGCCAGGCGATCTTTCCGGTGGAACCGTCACCCGAGCACCGTCTGCTGGCCAGCTACCCGGCCGTCTCGACTGGCTGGTGGCTGAGCGTCAGTCCTGACCTGCACTTGATGTGGCTGGCCCTGATGGCACGACGCGGTACCTCTCTCACCCTCGACGCTTTCAGGGCCGCCGTGCCCAGCGGCTACAAGGCACCCGGAGCGCCGGGCTACCTAGCCATCACCCACGCCCCAGGGCTGAAGGACGCCTACCCCGAACACGGGCTCCCGGACCTCCTTGCCTGGCACGTCACGCCCGGCGGTGCGCAACCCATCGCCGTGTCCGTCGAACCCGACATCACCGGTATCCGGCAACTGGACGACCACTGGCCCGTGCACGAACTGCAGAGCAAGCGGATCATGCTCGTCGGAGCAGGAAGCATCGGCTCGGCCACCGCACACGCCCTCGCCGGCTACGGCATCGGCTCTCTCACCCTCATCGACCCCGACCGGCTCGCCTGGCACAACCTCGTCCGGCACACCAGCGCACGCAAGCACATCGGCCGGCACAAGGTCACCGCTCTCGCCGAGGAACTCACCGCTCTGCGCCCCGACACGAAAGTCGCCGCCCACGCCCTTGACGTCATCGAACACGCCGACCGGATCCGGGCCCTCCTCACGGACACCAACCTTGTCGTCTGCGCGGCAGACGGGGTGGCCGCGCGCCGTGTCACCGGCCACCTGGCCCGCCGCGCCGGTCTCACGGCCGTGCTCGCCTGTGTCCTGGAAGGCGGCGCCCTCGGCGAGATCCTCCGCCTGCGCCCCTGGCCGCATCACGGCTGCCTCACCTGCCAGCGCCACAACCTCGCCGACGCCGGTGGCCTCGATCCCGAGCCCACACTGGATGCCGGCTACGGCACCGGCACGACCCACCGGCCGATGACCGCCGTCGGCACCGACCTGCACCTGATCGCCCACCTCGCGGCCAAGACCGCCGTCGCAACACTCCTCGAACGCGCCGGACACCCCGACCAACGCCTGCCGGGCGAACACGCCCTGCTCGGCCTGCGCCGCCAACCCGACTGGGCCCCACCCTTCGACCTCGACCGCACTGCCGAACTGCGCTGGCTCGACGCCACCCCGCCCCGAACCGGTTGCCCCACCTGCGAAACACCATGACCCAGCAGCCCGTCACCACCGTCCACCTCACCGCGCAGGCCACCTCCGTCATCACCACGGAGCTGCGCACGGCCGACCACACCACAGAGACCGGAGGCATCCTGCTGGGACACCACACCCACGACACCGTCACCATCCACCACGCCGGGGCCCCCGGCCCCGACGCCGTCCGCACCCCCACCTACTTCCTGCGCGACCTGGCCCACGCGCAGGCCCTCGCCGACCGGGCGTTCACGGCCGACGGCAGTGTCTGGGTCGGCGAATGGCATACCCACCCCACCAGTCGGCCAGTCCCCAGCGCACGCGACATCGCCACCTACCGGCAACTCCTCGACGACCCGGAGCTCGGATTCCACAGCGTCATCGCGGTCATCCTCGCCCGTTCCGAACGCCGCTGGGTCGGCGCGGCCTGGACAGCCCGGCACGACCGGATCACGCCGGTGCAGCTGCGGCTCGACGATCCCGTCGGGTGATGCCCGCAGGACACCCCGCGGCTAGAGCGAGCGGCGCCGTACGGCACCACTCACGATCAGGATCTTGTGGACGGACCAGTCCGCGTGACAGGGCTCGCAGACCGTCTTGATCCAACCTCCGGGCAAGTCCTTGCGTGCCCGCTGGCCAACTGCCCCGCAGAATTCGCACGTGGCGGCCGCCTCCGTCACAGACGCCGCCACCAACGCCATCGCCGCGTCGGGCACGGACTGCGCGCCGGCGGTGACATGGATACGCAAGCCGCCGAGCTTCTCCGACACATCAGTGACCCGGTAACCGGGCACGGCCACGTTGAGCTGCGCGTGCAGGCGTTCCAGCAGAGGATGCCAGCCCGGTCCGACGGCACGCAGCCGCTCGGGGATCTGCGCTCCTGCCCCAGCGATCCGGTTCCCTTGGTCCTCCACGCAGGCATCATCTCTCACACGACCTGACCTGCAAGACAGCGCTACGGCAGGCTGGTTTCGCCGAACTGGATGAATCTCCGACTGCCAGCGCCAGGCGAAGTTCCGGTGCGACGCCGACAAGATCTGCCCAGGCACTGCTCGGCCTCTTGGCGAAGGTACGCGGGCGCGGTCGGCCAGCCCGGTGCGCGGCTGGTAGCACGAGCGGTTTGTGTCGACGTCCTTCGGCGCGCAGGGCGCAAAGCCGCCGGATGTCCTGCCGCCCTCATGATCCTTGTGGCGCCGGATGGGCTAGGACCAGTCGTCGTCGGAGTCGGTGCGGCCGACGAGCATGTCGTCGAGGAGCTCCTTGGTGATGGCTTCGGTCCCGTCCTCGATGGCCTGCTGGGCGGTCTGGCAAAGGAGTTGGTCGAGGGTGTCCATGTAGCCCCCGGTGCGCTCGTGGAGTTCCTCCTCGAACTCGAGGAGCGCTTCTGCGCCGGGCACGTGGTTGTAAAGGCGCAGGTTTTCGTCGTAGCGCAGCAGGACACTGCGCCAGTCTTCTTCCTCCCCTTTGGAGAAGGGGATGGGGCGGATCCACATCACGGGCAGGGTGCTGCGGAACTGCTCGGAGGTGCGGGGCCGTTCGCCGCGGCGGCGGTTGTGGAGGCCTTCGTTGACGATGTCGGTGGCGCCGCGGCCGCAGTAGATGATGGAAACCCGCAGGCGGGCCTGGAGGCAGTCGAAGTAGTCGAAGGCTGCGGCCAGGTCATTGTCGTGGATGCGGTTGATGCCGTCGATGAGGATCAGCGAGGTGCGGCTTTCCCGCATGGCGTGGACGACGGGCTCGGTCATGTCGGTGCTGCGGTAGGTGCGTTTGTCGAGGTTGATGGTGTGGTCCATGTCGAAGAAGTCCGCGAACGGCAGCGACCAGTCGAGATTGTGCTCGTGACGTGGAGGGACGTTGATATAGACGACGGGGGTCCATTCGTCATCCGGCCGCCGTTCCAGCTCCAGGATGCCCTGGTAGGCGCGGGCGATCTGCAGCAGCAGGGTGGTCTTGCCGGCGCACCCGTCGATGATCATGCTCATGCGCTTACCGGCGGGCCGGAACCGGTTGGTGCGCAGGGCGCGCCGGGCGTCCTTCAGGCCTCTCGTCACATCCGGGGTGGACACAGGCAGCAGTTCCCCGTGGTACATCATCCGCGGGTCGGTGTCGGTGACCTCCGTGCCCTGGGGCGCGCAGTCCTGCAGGTCTGGAGGCTCAAGGCGGCGGTGCACGAAGTCCATCAACCCCGCGCGCACCGTGAGCAGTTCGGGATCCAGCGGAGTGAACAGGGCAGACCGGGATGCGGAGGCGACCGGCTTTTGGATGGGGTGGGCCGTGTCCATTCAGTTCTCCTGAAGCTCGTCGCCGGATGATCCCGACTGGGTTTCGGGCTCGGACTCGGGTGTCTGGGGAGGGGGAGCGGAGAGTGCACGGAAGATGTCCCCGGCCGACCCTGCCAGGCTGTGTGGGCCGCCCGGAACCGGGCGGCGTCGTCGCAGCCGGGCCGGCGAGGTGGCGTCCTCCGGTGTCGACGCGGGCACGGGTGCAGTTGTGGGCAATGCGGCGCGCTGGCCGGGGAAGAGGTCCTTGGCAGCGATGTTCAGGGACGGCGCCGGCGTCACGCTGCCCGGAGTGGCCGGCACGATCCCGGCATACGGGCCGACGGGTGGTTCGGGTGCCGGGGCGGGCTGCGGGACGAACGCGGCCGCGGGAGTACTGCGGCGTGTGGAGGAGGGGCCGTTGCGGGCGCGGGTCAGCAACTCGTCCACGGCCCGGGCGATGTCCTCCTCGCTGTCCTCCCGCCCGGTGCGCTCCGTGACCAGGAGGGCGGCCTGCTCCCACAGATACTGAGTCCAGGCGTCGTTGATCAGATGCTGGTACTTGAAGTCGAAGGGCACCCACGGGCTGCGGGACGGCTCGTCTTTGACTGTGTGGTCATACAGCCACACCCGGCTGGGCTCGTAGGGGTTGTAGTAGACCGACCAGCGCCGACCCCGCCCCTTGATGCCGGTGCGGCGGTTTTTGAAGTCGCGAATGCGGTGGCTGACATAGGTCCGGTTGTCGATCTTGATGCCGTCGCGGGTGACGATGCGCTTGGCGTGGAGCAGCAGTTTGCGGCTCTCGTCGAGGGTGACCGGGCGCGGCACGCCGCCCTCCGTGGCCACCGCGGCCGCATACATCTGGTTCGGGGTGAGTACCAGGCCGGGCCAGAACGGTGAGCGCAGGCCTTCGTGCGGGCTTTGCTGATATTCGGTGGCCACCCACTCGTGCCACAGATCCTGTAGTTCGTTCAGCGACCACAGCCGTCCCTTGCCGACGTTCTTGCCCCGGGCGGTGGGGTGGTTGCCGGTGTAGTTGGCGACGAACTGGCAGAACTCGCTCTTGATCGTGGCGTTGGCACGCTCGATGACTGCCTTGTCGGTGGCGGTGCGTTCCCGGGCGGGCTCCACGTCGATCTGCAGCATGCTGCACGCGTCCCTGAAGTGACGGGACTTGAAGATCCTGGCGTTGTCGACGACGACCGTCTTGGGGCGGATTACCGGGCGGGCAGCGGCGCCGGCCATCCGCGGATCACTGGCCAGCATCCGGGCATACGGCAGGTCGGAATTCTCCGCCAGCGCTACGGGCGCCCAACCGGGGCGCGCGGCCAGCGGCGCCATCGCTTGCGCCAACAGCAGAGTGGCATCCAGCGCCTTGGTGCCGCGCCCGCCGCGGCGCCGACTGCCCGGTCCTTTCTTACGGCCCGGAGACTTCGGCACGATCATCCCGGCGCCGAAGCTGCGCGAGAGCACGTCGATGCCGTAGGTCAGCTCCACCGACACGGGACGTCCGTCGTCCCCGCGTGCGAGGACATCCAGGCCGGTGGAGTCGATCTGCACGCGTTCGCCCAGCAGCGTCACCGGCACCGGCGCGTAGGGAGGCTCCGGGGCATCGGCCTGCGTGCCGCCCGCGGCGTTCGACGAGGCCTTCGAGATTCCCATCCGCTTCAGCAGGTCGTAGAAGGTGGAGCGGGCCGGCATCAGGTCGCGGTACTCCTCCGGATAGCTGCGGCGCAGGGCCGCACGCACCCGCTTGCGCAGCCGGGACCACGTGCCCGCTGATTCGCCCTCCTGAGCCTTGTCCTCCTGGCGGATCACCTTCAGCACCCGCTCGTCCACGTTCCCGAACGGGCTGCCGGTGCGCAGCCACCGCCGGTCGATGAGACCGAGCAGCCCCTCCTTCTCGTAGGCCAGGCACTTGCGCTGCACGGTGGCGACGGATCCCGAAAGCCCGGCCGCCTGCAGCTCGGCGGCCTTCAACGCGTAACGCGCGGTGCGGGTGGTGACCGCCACGTCGTAGCCGCGCCGCGGCGTGAACGACCCCTCCGGAACCCGGACCGGGCGCCCAGTCAGCACCTCCCGGACGTGCCTCTCCCAGCAGCGCACATCCTTCAGCTGCTGGGGGGACAGACGGTCCAGCAGCGACAGATCTGCCACCGGCACCGGCTCCTGCGGCACCCCATGAACCATCAGCACCGCGAAGTCCGGGGCCGAGACGAGATGGGAGACCAGCGCCAGCGCGTCCTGCCCGGCCTCGTCCATCGCCGCCAGGTGCACGGTGGCGCCCTGCACCGCTCCCACCAGGTAGCGGCCGGACTTCCAGCGGACCGTCATCCCCGGCTGCAGCGTGGGCGCCGTCTGCGCCGGGGCATCCGCAGGCACGGCCCAGGGGGCTTTCATGCGGCCACTCCGGCCGCCCAGACCAGGCTGTCGGGCGTCAGCGGCTGCTCCCAGTGGGTCGTCAGCTCACCCGTCCACAGCAGGTGCCAGCTATAGGCCCGGCCATGTTCCGGCAAGAGATCCACCGCATCGGCGGCCTCGGCCACGGACAGCGGCCGGGCGAACGCCTCAAGCAGCAGGCTGCGCGCCCTGTCGTTGGCGCACTCGTCGTGGCGGAACTGGGAGACGAGATACACGTTGCGGCGCAGCTGGCCACCCGGGGCCAGGGCGACGTCCACCTGCCAGCCCGCCTCCGAAGCGGCTTCCCGCGCAGCGGTCACCTCGTGTGCGTCCGGCTCGGTACCGGAGGGGGAGTAAAGGTAGAGCAGCTGCTGCTTGTCGACCGTGCGGGCCATGAACGCCGGATGCACCACACCCGAATCCGACCCGTCCTGCCACTCGAGCTGCAGGCACGGCGCGGCCAGGTAGGCGATGCGCGGGTCGCGGTCGAGAAACATGGCCGCACAGGCGTGCTCCGCTGACCTGCAGCTGATGTCCTTCTTGGTGGTCGACGACCACCACTGCCGCACCTTCGACTTCCGCCCCTTGTAGGCCCGTTGCTCATGCAGCACCGGCCACTCCTCCACCGGAAGCCCCCGCAGAGCGCGGGCCGCCACGAGGTGCTCACGGCCGATGTCGTCGCGGTGACGTACCTGCACTTCCACCGGCTGCTCCCCTCGCACCGTGTCATACGGCTGGCGTCTTCGGCACGACACTCAAGCATCTGGGCGCGGCCGCCACGGCGTAGCCAAGAGACCGGTGTTCACTCGAACGGGTGGAGCGAGTTTGCGTTCTTGGTGCTGCGTGCGCTAACGCACGCAGCACCGGAGTGGCAAGGCCGTGGAGCTTCCCCTGGAATCCGCAGAGATCATCCAGCTCACCGATCTGCTGCTGTGCCAGGTCGACCGGGCCCAACGGCGCCTGCAGGAACGGGACCAAGAGCAAGGGGTAGCGGCTGGTCAGAGGAACAACCGGTCCATGGTGTTGGGTAGACGCACCCACGGCAGGCAGGAGAGCTCTTCCACCGCGGCCAGGCAGGACGGCAGTTCGTGCCCCGTAGCCCGCCGTACCACGTTGCTGGGAGGCGATTGATCGCTGAACAATTCCGGGATGCCGCGGCTCAGCGGCTGGTGCTGGCTGTGCCACTCCTTGAGTGGCCTCGCGAAGGTGAAGCCGTGCCGCCGGGTCGCCCGCTCCAGCCACTCCCGGTAGTCGGCTTGCCCGAGTTCTCCGTACAAGCGGCGCACCTCCAGCCAGGCCAGATCCTGCGTCAGCAGGGACAGCCGACTCAGCTGCGCCAGCGGCCGCACCCGCTGTTCACCCAACTGCTTTGCCAACGCGGCCCATTCCTCCGTCCGTGCCGGGTCCTCGAGGTAGCCAGAGCGCACAAGGATGGAGCAGGCGTCCGCGAACACCCACCGTGCGGCCGGGCCGAGATGCTTGCCAAGACGGTTGAGGCGCTGCTGCGCGCGGACGACGTCCTTGAGGTTGCTCAGATCGATGTACGGATGCTGTGTACTGCGGGAGTTGTCGGTCCAGCGGTGATGGCGCAGGCACACGTGCCAAGGGTCGGGCAGGATCAGCCAGGCGGGGGAGCGGGTGCCGCGCTGCGCCGCGCACAGCGAGCAGGCCTGGACGATGTAGCCGGCGCGCGCATCCCACGGCCACTCCCAGTCGTCCTTGTCACCGTCGGACATCAGGAACTCATCGCGCAGGCCGACCAGACGCTTTTGCATCTCGGCCACCGTGTACCCCGCCAGGTTGGCCAGGCGCTCGCGCGCATAGCGGCTCAGGTACATCTCGGTGTACTGCGGCTCGACCGGCAGCATCGGGCCGATGCCCATGCTGCGCAGCACGCCTTCCACCGGCAGATTGTTGCGGGCGGCCAGGCGCGTCACGTACGAGCCGGTGGACTCGCCGGCAAGGAAACGCAGCCGCAAGTGCAGGCGCCGCCGCCCCAGCCGTTCGTCCCGCTGCTCCGCCATGATGCACTCCCGGGAGTCCGCTGACCGGACTTCCATCCAACTCCCGTCGTCGGCACCGGACAGGGCAGGCACCGCAAACAATCGGAATCCGACTCAACCCGGCCTTCGTGCCAGTCTCATACGTGCAAATGCAGAGAAAGCAGAACAGCTGTGGTCAACATCGGCCGGGCCCTGGGGGGAAGCTGCCACGCTCGCTCTCATCAGCAGGCGCTGGGGGCCTCCTCCCGCTCCCTGGCAGAAGGAGGGAGACCGCGCGTCACATGTCCGACCGTGCTCAACTGCGCCCTCACCAAGAAGAAGCCGTCGGTGCAGGAGTGGATGCCTTGCTGCACAGAAGGCTGGCAGCCGCGACGATCATCGCTGCCTGCGGCACCGGTAAAACCCTCATCGGCAAGCGCATCGCCGAGCACTTCACCGCACGCGGCCCCGTTCTCGTCCTGGTCCCCACCCTGGAACTGCTGATCCAGACGGCAGCCCGCTGGCTCGCCGACGGCAGCTTCGACCAGCTCATCGGCATGTGCTCACTGCCCGGGATTCACGACCGCAGACTCCGCGGCCACCTCCTGCTCACCTCAGACCCACAGGCACTGGCACGCCGTGTCGCCAAGGGCGGCCGCACCGCCGTCTTCGCCACCTACGCATCGCTGCCCGCCATCGGCGACGCCCACCGCGCCCACGGTCTGCCACGGTGGCCGTTCGCCCTGGCCGATGAGGCCCACCGCACCAGCGGCGACTGGGACAAACGTTGGGGACTCATCCACGACGACCGCATCATCCCGACCGCGCACCGCCTGTACATGACCGCCACACCCCGCAACTGGCGCGCGCCCACCCGCACACAAGCACGCCCCCGCATCGAACGGCTCGCCTCGATGGACGACCCCACCGTCTACGGCCCCGTCGTCTACCGCCTGGACCTGGCCCAAGCGATCGAACGAGGCATCCTCGCCGACTACCAACTCGTCATCCCCGAAGTCCGCGACCCCAGGCTGCGCGACATCCTCCACGACTGCCGGCCCACCCCGCACCTGGACGGACTGCGCCTGGCCACGATGCAGGCAGCGCTGCTGACGGCCATGGCCGAACACGACGTGCGCCGGGTGTTGACCTTCCACGGCCGCATCGCCGCCGCCCGCGGCTTCGCCAACTCGCTGCCCGAGACCGCCGCGGCCCTCGCCGACCACACCGGCATCCGCAATCCCTGGGCGCGCGCCCTGTACTGCCGCCAGCCCGCCTGGCAACGCCAGCAGTACTTCCAGGAGTTCGCCCACTTCTCCGCCCTCGCCCCCGGCAGCGTCGCTGACAGCCACGATGGCGCCGTCCTGTCCAGCGTCCGCGTGCTGAGCGAGGGCGTCGACGCCCCCGACACCGACGGCATCTTCATCGCCGATCCCCGCCGCAGCCCCAGCACCATCGCCCAGACCGTCGGCCGGTCCCTGCGCAAACCCCCCGGCCAGGCCAAACGCGCCTCGATCTTCCTGCCCGTCTACATCGCTCCCGGCCAGCCCGTCCAAGAGGCCATGAAATCCTCCGAGTTCTCCGATTTCTGGGCATTCTTCAACGGACTGGCCGTCTATGACACCAAGCTCTACCAGCGGTTCGGCCTCCGCATGAAGAAACGGCCCCAGCCCATCCCGGCCCGCCCCCACCGCGCCGCCGAAGTCAACCGCACCCTGGCCCTGCGCACCCACCAGCCACCCCACAACGCCTACTGGAACGACGGCTGGCAGGCCGCCCAGGCCTTCCGCACCCACCACGGTCATCTGAACATCCCCAGCGAGCACGTCACCCATGACGGCCTGGCCCTGGGCCAGTGGATCGGCCAGCAGCGCTCCTTGTACGCCGCGGGCGCCCTGCCGGCAGCCCGCATCGCTGCCCTGACCAGCCTGGGCATCTCCTGGCCGCACCCGCCCGACAGCTTCGAACATCGCCTGAACCGGGCCACCGCCTACGCCACTCGCCACGGCACACTCGCCCTGGGTAAACACGCCCACGGAGGCGACCGCGCCGTCGCCGCCTGGCTGGAGACCATGCGCCGCCGCGCGGATACCGGCCAGCTTGCCCCCGCCCGCATCGCTGCCCTCAACTCCGTGGACCCCTTCTGGAATCCACCGTGGAGCCTGCGCTGGCAATACACCTATGTCCAGATCCGCCACCGTCTGACGGGCAGCACGTGGCGATGCACCTACCACCGCAACGACAGCCTCGACTCTGCCTGGGACAGCTGGTTGGACCGGCAGATCACCAACTACCACCTGCTCGATGCGCAGCAAAAACACCTGCTGGATGCCCTGGCCCGGGCCTGCCCCGACGCACACCCGCACAGCATGCTGCTGACCCGGCCCCCCAGCCTGCGAGCCCGGGCCTTCAACCGCGGTCTGCGCGCGGCACGCCAGTACCACCAGCGGCATGGTCATCTCCAGGTACCGGCAGACCATGCCGAAGACGTAGACGGTGACGAGGTTATGCTCGGCACCTGGCTGGCACGACGCTGCCGCGACAGCGCACAAATGACCCCCGACCAGCGCACCGCCCTTGACGTCATGGGGTTTGAACTCCTGCCAGCCTTCCTGGCTCCCCTGCCCTGCGATGCCGCAGCGTGACACCTATGGCAGCAACCCGTCAGCGGCCCGATTGGCCCTGCGGCGCAGCATCGGCAACGAAGTAGAACACCCGGCTGCCCCGCTTGGCCCGCTGCACCCGACCCTGCTTCACCAGAGCTTCCAGGACATGCCGCATGGCAGGCTCCTTGATCCTGCGCTTGGGATGAGCCCGGCGCAGAACCGCAGCCACATCATTGGAAGAGCGAGGCACTCCGTGCCGCTGTAGCTCGCCGACGACCAGATTCCGCAGGGTCGGCTCCATCCCGGCCGGGCCGACGGGCTGCTCGCCAACGCCGCCGCGCGAAGCGCCGTCCTGGACGGGACCGGCCAGGACGGCAGCGTCGCCGTTGCCACCCTCCGCGACCGGAAACGGGGGCAGTTGTTCCTGCCTGCTCGACAGCCACGCCTGGTCACGTTCCAGGAGGCGAAGCTGATCCTGCAACGCGGCAACTTCCAGCTCGATTCGCTCACGTTCCTTCGCGATGAGCTCCAACTCTGCCGTCATCATGGCGGTGTACTTGGCGCGCAAGGACACAGGTTCCGGCATGAATCCGCCCTTCATGACGTTGCACGGTGCCGATCCGACGCTATCGGCGGCCACCGCGCCCGGGACCCGGAAGCACAGGGGAAGCCGTTTGGCGCCCGCATCGGCTCAACTTCGCTTCCTCAACCTGCTGCAGCATGCCGGTATTTGCACTACTCCTGTCACATTGAGGAAGAGTTGAGAGGCTGCAACTCTGCGCGTCCGTTGTGAGCTCGGGGGCGGGCATCGCCATAGGGGGCTGAGGACCGGCTAGCTCGCGACCGGGTTGGATGCATGCCTGGATTTTGGCGGTCTATCCTCAGCGTCGGCGGCGCCATACCGCTGGGTGCTCTGTGCGTAGGTGATTGCAGTGCAAGGAGAAGGCGGGGACGTGCGAGAGCTGCAATATCTGTCAATAGCGAAGCTCGATGACTTCTACGAGCCGTCGCGAAGGAAGCTCACCGATCGCGCCGTTGACGCCGAGGCCAGCGTGCTGGGTGTGAGCGCTCGCGTCGCCTTGGGGGATGGGACGCCGACGGAGCCAACGCCTGCCGAACGACTGGAGTCCGTCCTGGAGCATCTCAGCGAACAGTGCTGGGCGCGCACGTGGGAGCCCGCGGCCTGCGCGCACTTGGGACTCGACGCCTGGCTGGAGTTCCGGGGCCCGTTCCGCTACGGCGCGGCAGTCAGCGATGTCGGATATGACGACCGCGGCGTGTTCGTCTACGCCTCACTGGAAGAACATCGCTGCCCGCACCGCGACGGCGAGTTCTGCCCTAACATCGAACTGCTGCTGTGCGGATCAATGCAGCACGTGAGAGACCACCGCGATCACCCGCCGACCAGGATGGGCTCCGGCTCGGACTGGCTGCATGACATGGCAGCCGAACTCGTCCAACGCGAGGCAGAGGGGGATACGGCGCCCCCCGAAGCATTGGCCTCCGCCAACCTGCATGATCAAGAGTTTGCAGCCAGGTCAGCCTTCTCCATGATCTCGCACTTCTACCGGACTCCTGGGTATCTACGCGGGCATGCCCGCGTGCTGTGCAACTTTCCCCCCGAGCGGCTGCGGCACCGGATGATCGTGGCCACCCCCTTGTACGTGGAGGCGGGCGTGCAGCCGGCTCCATCGACATCCCAGGTAGGGGTGCCTGAGCGTCGCAGGCGCTGGTGGCGACTGCCAGGCCTGCGCTCCGCCTCTCACGAATCGGATACCGTTTGAGCGTGTACTTCTGCCGTGGCGGACTCGAAGGTGATGGGATCGGGGACCTCGCTGAGGCGCTTGCGCATCCGTTCGCGACGCCAGCCAGTCCGATCTGAGTCCGGCAGGAGTGTGCACGCCGTCGCAGATCACCGGCCTTGCGGGCGCCTCGCGTCTCGAAGGTGGCGCTCTGCCCAGGCGCGCACTCCGGGCTGGACGAGCGGGTCGTGGGAGAGGATCTCCAGTGCTTGGAGCCCCCGCCAGTCGTGGCTTTCCGCGAGCACCATCGCGGCCTTGAGGCGTATTCCGGCGTGGGCCCGGTCTTCAAGGGCGGCCGCGGCTTTGTGGGTCTTTGCCGCCGGGCGGATGCGGGGACAGGATGAGGGCTGACTGACCGATGTCACCAGATGGGAGGACCGTATGCGGTGGACGACTGAGGAGCTGACCGCCATCCGCGAGCATGCCGCCGTCCTGGGTGTCTCGACGCAGGATTACATCCGGCAATCCGCCGTCAGCCGAGCTGTGGACTGGCAGCGGCAACAGGCCGCGTTCCGTGAGATGGCCCGACGGCGCGGGACGAGCGTCGAGCAGCTCCTTCAGCAGGGCATGCTCACAGACGACACCGTCTGACCGCTGCCCGGTAGGGGATAGCGCCGCCGGAGGCGGATGGCTGGTTCGTATCGTGCGAGCCACCACAGAAAAGGGTACACATGTTCTATTCAGGGGGAAGCTGTGACGGCCCGCGGCGACGGATGGTTGGATGCCATGTCTGGCGGCCTGAGGGCTCGTTGGACACGCCACAGGCTGAACGGCCAGGCCTGCGGGCGGCCGTGACCGCAGGGGAGGAGGAGCCGACGGGTGAGTGACCGCAGTTCGATCGAGTGGACCGAGGCGACGTGGAATCCCACGACCGGCTGCGACCGGGTCTCGGACGGATGCGACAACTGCTACGCCCTGACGCTGGCGAAGCGGCTCAAGGCCATGGGATCGGCGAAGTACCAGAACGACGGCGACCCCCGCACGTCCGGCCCCGGCTTCGGCCTCACCGTCCACCCCGACGCGCTGCGGGTGCCTCTGGGCTGGAAGGCGCCGCGCACAGTGTTCGTGAACTCGATGTCGGACCTCTTCCACGCCCACGTCCCGCTGGACTACGTCAAGCAGGTCTTCGACGTCATCGCACAGACCCCGCAGCACACCTATCAGGTACTCACGAAGCGGGCGCGCCGACTGCGGCAGGTCGCCGACCGGCTTGAGTGGCCGGCCAACCTGTGGATGGGCGTGTCCGTGGAGAGCGCGAAGGAACTGCCGCGCATCGACGACCTGCGGCAGGTTCCAGCCGCGGTGCGGTTCCTGTCGTGCGAGCCGCTGCTGGGGCCTTTGGACGGGCTGGACCTGACGGGCATTCACTGGGTGATCGCCGGAGGCGAGTCCGGCCCCCGCTTCCGCCCGATGGAGCAGGAGTGGGTCACACAGATCCGGGACGCCTGCCTGCAGGCCGATGTGGCCTTCTTCTTCAAACAGTGGGGCGGCCGGACCCCGAAGGCATCCGGCCGACACCTTCAGGGCCGGACCTGGGACCAGATGCCTATGCCCGAACCTGTGCCTGCAGGCTGATCCGGCTCTTCGTCGTGAGCTTGCCCGGCGACTGGACGGCGATCACACCGTCCTGCCGCATCTGCCGGGCCGCCTGCAAGGCGTGCTTCGGCATCCAGCGGGCGGTCTCCGCCAGCAGCCACTCGCCGATCGCCTCCACCGTGGTGGCCCCGGCACCCAGGCGCTGGGCGACCAGTTCGGCCAGCTCGTCGTCGATCAGACCCGCGGCCTGGAACAGGTCGAGCTGGCCGTCCGCTTTGGCACCTCGGGTACGGGGGTCGCGAAAGCTCTCGCCATCGAGGCCGTCGACCTTCCACATGGCGTCCTTCATCGCTTTCAGGCCCGCGGTGCTGCCGGTGCCGAAGACGAGGTAGAGGGGCTGCCCGGTGCGGGGGACGAGCTCGAACTGCAGCTGATAGCCGAACCCGGCCCGGCGCAGCGCGTCCCGGTAGGTGCGCAGCCACGCGCGCCACTTCTCGTCGGGGCCCAGCTCGTCGGCGGCCGCGGTCCAAAAGCCGCGGCCGCCGAAGACCGTGTCGAGGATGTCGGCGTTGAGCTCCTCGCGGCGGCTGAACCAGTTGGGGCCGAAGGTGGTGATGACTTCACTGGAGCGGTTGCGGGCGATGCGGGACATCACGTGCAGCGGCACGTTGACGCTGCCCCAGCTGTCGAAGATCCCCAGGATCGGATGGCCCCAGGCGCCGAGCTCGTCAAGGACCGCGAGGCTGTCGCGGCCTGCTTCACCGCGCCGGACCTCCACGCGTACCGGCAGATCCTTGAGCGGCCCGAAGCGGGAGACGAGTTCCGCCACGAGGTGCTCGTGGCGCGCGCGGTCCTTCTCGATGAATATCAAATGCACCCGCCGGGGACTGAGGTGCATGCGGTCGACCGCGTGATGACCGAGCAGGCGGTCCAGGATGAACACCGGTGAGCCCGGCTCGCCGTCCTCGTAGCGGCCCGGGCCGGCGAACGCGTCCAGGAGCGTGACCCGGGGCCGGGAGTAGCCGGTGCTCTGGGAGGTCTGCAGCAGGATCGGCCACCAGGCGTCCAGGTACCGCTGGTACAACCGGTGCTTGGCCGCGGTCGCCGGCTCCAGCTTCCATAAGACGCCCATCCGTGCCCCCTGTTCAGGATCGCCACGGTCGACGGCTGGCGCGTGCCAGTCGCATCCCCTGGTAACAGATGGTGTGCGCAACGACGTTCAGCGTAAAGACCGCGTATCAGCCGCTGGGGGAGCGGGGCTCGCTGGGATGAGACTGCCGCGACAGGCTGGACGCACATGTGGCTCTGATCACCTTCTGACCGGCCTGCGGCGCGCGGACGGGCCGACCACCACCCCTTGGCTACATTGATCGCGACCAAGATCTCCAGGGGGTAAGTGTGAGACCTGCCAGACTGGCTCTGCCCGCCATCGCAAGCGCACTCACTGTGCTTCTTTCACCGGCGACGGCGGTCAGCGCCACTGAGCCCACTTCATCTGACATCAACTACACGGCGACCTACACCCCGTTGGAACAAGCGGGTTCCCTTGCGGCTGAAGCGCAGGGCGCCGCTGGGGATGCCGCCCGCGCCTCAAACCCTCGTCCCCCGGGCGGGGGTGACTTCAACTATCACGACGTGACGCATGATGAGTGCGTCCGGCACGGCAACAGTGCGGGCAAGCCTGAATGGGTCAAGAACCACTTCGCTCTGTGCCGACGAGGAACCGTTCAGGTCGTCGGCATAGACCAGCGGACCGGCACGCCCGTGGGCACGCTCACCTATGTCGAGACGATCATCGGCTACGCCTACCAGGGTGAGCGGAGCATCTCCTTCGACCAGTACTTCGAAGACATCCAGACCACCGGCACCATCAAGGACTCGACGACGTTCCTGATCAACCGGTGGAACCAGTCGAGTGGCACCGGGCCCATCCTGCACAAGGGCCAGAAGCACGGGGGCGTCACGCAGATCTCGGGCGGCTTCCGCGGCGAGGTCGGGGCGGCGCAGGAAGACGCCAGCATCAAGGGCTGGAAGAGGGAAAGCATGGAGCTGCTGACCTTCGACGAGGACGCAGCGTCAGGAACCGGCCGGGACAAGGTCCACAAGTTCGATTTCGTGCCCGCAACGTTCTTCATCTCCCAGGACAAGAAGAACGTTCAGCTACCCGAGCCCAAGATCAGCGTCCGGTTCGACAGCGCCTCCTACGAGAAATACAAGAAGGGCAGCATCTTCACCAACACTCGCAGCACACTGACGTACGACCGCAGCAACGCCGCCGTCAACGAGACCGCCCAGCACATCTACGACGCGCAGAACCATCCCGAGAACACCGTCCCCGCCAAGACGGGCAAGAAGATCCCCGGCGCCCCCGCGGCGAAGCCCCTGCACCGGATCTTCTACGACACCACGCTGCGCAGGCAGAACCGCGACACGGCCCGAGCGGTCTGCCAGGCGAACTGGCCGAACTACTCCAGCCAAAGCAAGGACTGTGACGAGTACCCCTTCGCCACCACCAAGGAAGGGGCCTACAAGGCTCAGGGGAACTTCTCCGCACGAGCGCTGGACAAGACCGACAACCAGAAGGCCGGGTCTCAGCTCTCCGCCTGGTACAACGACGCTCGCATCCTCGATGGCGACGCCTTCTACGTACAAGTGAAGTAGCAGTCCGCGCAGGCGGGGCGGTTCCTTTAGGGAGCCCCGCCTGCGCGCTCAACGCCACAACTGGATCACGAACCGTTCGAAGAGCCGGTACGTCTCCAGCTCTTCCTCCGGATCCTCTTCTTGAGGCCCTACCCACACGCGCACTTGATACGGCCCTGCATCCGCCAGCTCGTACTCGTCCCCGGCGGGCTCACGCATCAGGTTGACCAGCTGGACCTGTTCAGAATCGAAACTGACCAGGGCTGCTTCTCCCATACTTCGAAACGCGTCCCCGGGGGACGCGTCCGGCGGCGAGTCCCATAGCTCCACTCTCACCCGGGCCATCTGGTCTTCGAGCACGGATGCAACCACGACAGAGCCTTCGTGGACGAGAAACGACGCGTTCTCCGGGATCCGGGAGAACGGATCCTCGATCTCAGGGTCGGTGTCGATCAACGCGAACAGGTGCCGTTCCATCAGCACCGTCGCGCCAAAGGAATCAACCAGCCCCACCTCGTACCTCCCGCCACTATGCGCAAGGGCAGTCTGCCAAGCACGTGACGGATCAGCCAAACGACGCCGATGCCGAGACAGGATCCTGCCGACTCTGCAACAGCCCGTCTGCGACGACACCGCCGGGCTCTCCGCGCTCCGCCGGGAGATCGTCCGGCTGGAAGGCGGCCGCCTCCAACATAAGCGCGGCGCACTGCAGATGCACTGCCTTGAAGGGGTCGGCGATGGCCGCGCAAAGCCGGGGTCCGTGAAGGGTTTCGTCCAGCCGATGAAGCTCTCGTGAACCGCTCCGGGTCTGATGGAGGCTCGATTCCCTGAGAAGATCGAGTCATGGCACGTCCGTCCCCTTACCCCGCTGAGCTTCGCGATGGTGCGGTGCGCATGGTTGCGGAAATCCGACCGAACTACCCGACCGAGTGGGCCGCGATGAAGGCAGTGGCGGCGAAGCTGGGTATCGGTGCGGCAGAGACGGTGCGGACCTGGGTCCGCAAGGCCGAGGTGGATGCCGGCCAGCGGCCCGGCACGACGTCCGAGGAGGCTGTAGAGATCAAGCGGCTGCGAGCCGAGAACGACGAGCTGCGTCGGGCGAACGAGATCCTCAAAGCGACCTCGGCTTTCTTCGCGGCCGAGCTCGACCGGACGTCTAAACGCTCGTAGCGTTCATCGACGTTCACCGCGAGGTGTTCGGAGTCGAGCCGATCTGCCGAGTCCTGACCAGCCACGGACTGAAGATCGCGACGAGCACCTACAACGCCGCCAAGAGCCGCAACCCCCACCGCCCGGTCGGTCCGTGACGCCGAGCTGAAAACGCAGATCAGCCGCGTCCACACGGAGAATTTCAGCGTCTACGGAGTGCGGAAGGTCTGGCGGCAGCTGCACCGCGAAGGCATACCGGCGGCCCGCTGCACGGTCGCCCGGCTGATGCGCGACCTCGGTCTCCAAGGCGCCCGACGCGGGAAGAAGATCCGCACCACTGTCCGCGACGACGGCCACGAGCGGGCCGCTGACCTGCTCAGGCGTGACTTCACCGCGTCTCGCCCGAGTGAGCGGTGGGTCGCCGACTTCACCTATGTCGCCACCTGGTCCGGGATCGTCTACGTCGCCTTCGTCGTGGACGTGTACTCCCGGGCGATCGTCGGCTGGTCCGCCGCCACCAGCAAGCGGGCCAAGCTCGTCCTCGACGCCCTCGACATGGCGTTGTGGCGCCGTGATCGCGCCGGAACTCCTGCCGGACCGGGACTGGTTCACCATTCGGATGCGGGCAGCCCATACACGTCGTTCGCGTTCACCGTGCACCTTCTCGAGGCGGCATCGACGCCTCGATCGGCACCGTCGGCGACGCCCTGGACAACGCGCTCATGGAGTCCCAGATTGGCCTCTACAAAACGGAACTGACCAAGACCCGCAGGCCCTGGCACGGCCTCGCCGACGTCGAACTCGCCACCGCGGAATGGGTCGACTGGTTCAACAACCAGCGTCTCCACACCGCGATTGGAGACATCCCGCCCCACGAGCACGAAACCAACTACTACGCTCATCACCAGCCCCAACCGGCGGCTGGAGTCAACGCATAGGGCCTCCACCGATCCCGGAGCGGTTCAGATCGCGTCGGCACCCTCGCGCCCCAGCAAGGTCACCAACTTCCCAAAGGCCCTCGGGCTCAGTCCGGTGACCGGGGTTATCCAGGACGGCTCCGACACGTGCACCCCCACCTCGTGGGATGCCTCACAGTAACTGAACTGTGGGGTGCGTGCGTTGGGTGAGATGCGTGGCCACAGCGATTGCGCTGCCTGCGGTTTCGTGGACCGGCTCGATGTGTCCGTGGGTAACCAGGGGCCCGGTGCGCGGTGTGGGTTGGCTCACCGATAGGGTGTGACGTGCGCCCCCTCCCTGGCTGAGCACCTTCGAAAATGCAGCCGAGGAAGGGAGCGCAGGAGATGGCGTCATCTCCGACGGGGCTGCCAGCCCCGAAGGAGGGTGACCAAGCACCAGCTGGAGGCCAGTCCAGCGGCTTCCGGTAGTCACCGGTCGCCAGGTGCGTGGAACCCTCGCCCCAAGGGCCTCGCGTCTCTTCGTCCTAGGCAGGGTGGGAAGATGCGGGGCCCTCTCCTTATGTGTCCAAGGGTCTGGGAGCCGAATCTGGTGGGATACGGCTTCTGGGCCCATGGGTGTTGAGCCCCCATAGTGAAGGCCCAAAGCCAAACTCTACAGCCCTTCGTCCGCTTGATTGCCAACACGGCTGTTCACGGGCCACCGCGCGCCTCAAGAATCTTGGAGCTGCGTTGTGAGGGAGTGTCACTAAACTGCACCTCATGGTGTGGGGAGGTCGAAATGGCACGAGGGCTCGCCGACATGTTCGACGGGGCAAGGCTGCGACAGGCACGGGCCGCAGCTGAGGACGGGCGAGGCATCAGCGCTGAGGGCTTGGCGCGGCGTATCGACGCTACAAAGTCTCAAGTGCTCGCATATGAAAACGGATTGGTCAGACCCGATCCGCGGCGCATCCGAGACCTGGCGCAGGCTTTGGGGATCGATCCGCTGCAACTGTCGGACACCAGCCGCTCCCAGGTGTGGACCTTGGCCGACCTGCGGCGCGCTCGCGGGCTGCGAGCTGCGGACGTCAGCAGAGCGTTGAGCCTGTCCTTGCGGACGTATCGACGTCTGGAGAACGAAGGTATCGTGCCGGCGCACAAGTTCAACCTCTTGAGCGAGCTGGCCGAACTGTTCGCGATCACTGCAGGCGAGGTAGAAGAGCACCTGTGCCGGGCTCCGCTTCTGGCACAGCGCTTGGACGAGGTGCGTGAGCCGCTGTCCTGCCTGTTGTCCTTCTACTTGCAGCCGAAAAACCTAGACAAGCCCGATCCGGGGGACGACGAGATAGTCGCGCTGGCCGGTCTCTATCGTCGGTCGCCTTTGACGATTGCTCGCATCGTGGGTCACGAGATCGCTCGGCTGAGAGGGATGCGGCGGCGCCAGGCGAAGTTCGACGCCGCAGCCAACTATGGTGCCACCGCCGAGGAACAGGCCAAGGGACAGGCGGCCGCCCAGGCCGAGGGGCGCAAGATTCGTGAAGTCATCGACGCTCTTCCGCAGAACTTGGACACCTTCTTCCGCTGCATGCTGCCCCTGGAGGCCTGGCGTGCCATCGCCCTCTTCCACGCGTTGCGGCCGCTGGGCGGCTGGCTCTCGACCGAACAACTCAATGCAACCAGCGAGCAACTGGCCATGATCCCCGCCCAACTGCTCGAGCGACGAACCACCGGAAAGGGTGCCGCAATGGCGGAATACCGCATCTCAGAGCAGGGCGCCAAACACTGCGCCGCTTACCGGCCTTGGTATGACGCGTGCTACCCCGCCGTACAGGCTTTCGTCCAGGTCAACGAACGAGCCTTGGCCGGTCACATGCAACAGTCCGACCTCCACGACCTCCTCGCCCAGTCGGAGGCCGTGCTGTTCAGCTTCGACGGACTGCTCTGCCGGTTGTTCGGCCGGAATCTGCAGACCGTTTCCGAACGCCTGCTGAGCGGGGCGCAGTCGCTGCAGCTGGTCCTACCGTTGCAAACCCCCACCGACCCGGTCGGCATGTTGCGCGCTCTGGTACGCCATGGCACACCTGGTCAGATCAACCAGTTAGACCAACTGCTGACGCAATTCGAGACAGAAGCCGCGCGACACGTCGCTCCGCTTCCGGGAGTGAGTCAGCTGCTGCGTGCCTTGGCGGACAGCCCTCGGCGCCTGGCTGTGGTCACCGACCACGCCACCGACGCGGTGAACATCTTCCTTGAGCGGCTGCCGACCGATATTCCACCCGGCCGGATCGCTGTCTTCGGCCGCCCCGATGATCCAGAGCTGATGAAACCCAACCCGCATGGGTTGGCGCAGGCGACAGCGGCCCTGAAGGCTCCGCACGCCCGTGTGCTGCTGATGGGGGAGTCGATCGCCGATGCGCTGGCCGCCCAGACGGCGGGTATCCCGTTCATTGGTATCGCCGCCACGACGCGCCAGGCTCGGATGCTGCGCGATGCCGGGGCCAGTCGCACTGTGGCAAGCGTGCGCACCATCACCGCCGTGGTCAGAGAGCAGCAGGCCGGAGCCTGACCCAGCCACACACGGCCACAGTCATTCCTCCTCGCCGGCAATCCCCCGGGTGAAAGCCGCAAGGGCATGTGTGTAGCGACGGGTCTGGGGATGGTCAGCGCCCAACAACTGCCGGGCGGAGTCGCAGACCTGCTGCAGCAGCTGCAGTGCCTCGGTGCTGCGTGACAGCGCCTGCAGCACCGTCGCCAGGAGATGAGCCGTCGCCAGCGTCTTGGGGTGACAAAACCCGTAGAGGCCGGTCCTGGAAGCCAGGACACGCCGGCATTCGTCGTGAGCCAGTTGCAACAGGCCCAGGTCATGCAAGACGCAGGCGTGGTTGTGGCGAGTGGTGGCGGTGCTGGGATGGTCCTCGCCGAACTGCTCTAGCCGGATCGTGAGCAGCGCATGGTATTCCTGCCGGGCTGCCTCCAAATCGCCCCGGTCGTGCAAGACGCGTGCCAGCTCGTGTCGCGCCGCGAGCGTGCTCGAGTCTCGCTGCCCTCCGTTGCGCAACCGCGCCTGGTAGACGCATCGCAGATGGTCTTCGGCCCCGTCCAGACGCCCCAGGTCGTGCAGGAGCCTTCCGAGCTCATGGCGGGCGATGAGTGTGTCGTGATGCTCCGCGCCGTAGATGCGATCCAGGGAGTTCCACACCTGCAGTCGCAATGGTTCGGCGTCGTGCAGTGCGCCCAGGTCATGCAGGATGGAGGCGAGGTTGTGCCGGGTAGTGACGGTCTCCACATGGTCCGGACCCAGTACCTCACAGCGAATGTCCAGCACCCGTTCGAAACCGCGCCGGGCCTGGACGAACAAGCCCTGGGTCTGGAGGTAGCGGGCGGCGAGTTCCGCAGCATCGGCGCATACCGTCCGCTGAGAGACGGACAGTTGAGGCAGACCTTCTCCGGCGTGTTGCAGCAGATCGAGTGCGTGCGGTGTCAAAGCCGCCCACGCGGACCAGGACTTTGGATCTTCCGGGGGAAGGCGTACCTCGTCCAGCCGCAGAGCTTGCTCTATCAGCGTGACAGCGGTGGAGGTTTCGGCCCGGGCGATGTCCCGAATCAGCGGATGCAGTCTCACGCAGGGCAGCCCTCCGTTTGTTGCGGATACATCTAGAGGATCCATTAACCCCAGTGCGGCGAGTTCGCGCAGTGTGCGCCACAGCGTTGTTCCGTCCAGATCGCCAAGGCCGGGCAGGACGGCCGACACTTGCGCCGGCCGCAGCAGCAGAGTGTATGGAATCGGCGCCTCACCGAAGGCTGCCAGCACCGTCAGCAGCCGTCCGGCGTGAGCAAAACCCATCTGATGCAGCAACTCGATCGACATCTGCCAGGCATGAGCGATCACGCGCGCCGGATTGAGGCTGCTGCCGCGGGTGTTGAGTACCTGGTGGTAGGTGGCGAAGTCCAAGGGCATGCCCGCATCCCTGAGGGCTTCCGGCATTGTGTTGACTTCCGCCAGATAGGAGCCGGCCATCGACAGCGCCAAAGGCAGGCCGCCCAGGCGTCTCCCCAGCGCCTTGGCCGCCTGCACCGTCCCGGCGTGACTATCAGCGTGATCCAGTAACACCTGCGCGGCATCGTCGGGTGGCAGGGGCCCCACCGGGTGCAGGACTGCGGCCCCGCCCCACCACCGCGCCACCCCGTAGCGGGTGGCCACCACGACCATCCCGTCAGCACAGGCATGCGGGCGCAGCCAACCGGTGCCCGCGGCCAGCCGGCCAGGGCCATCCAGGACGGTGAGATCTTCCGCGTTGTCCACGATCAGCAGCCAAGGCCGAGTTGAGGCATTCAGCCTCTCCCATAAAGCATCTGCAGCAGCCTCGCCCACGTCGTCCTCGTCCAGACCCGTGTGCCGCGCCACCACCCGCATCCCGGCTACGAAGGTTGCCGCGTGGCGGGCGTCCACCCACCACACCCGGCGAGGGCCGGTCCTCGAGAGCCGATGCACGAGCTCCAGGGCGATGGCCGTCTTGCCGCTGCCGCTGATTCCATGCAGCACGTGCATACGGCCATCGCTGCGTCCCGCGCACAGATGAAGGAGCTCCTCCACCAACTGATCCCGTCCCCGCAGTGGGTAGCGATGATCCCGTTCCGCCACTGGCGGTGCCACGGTCACCGCTGTCCGCTCACCCGCCGCCGCTGCGGACACCACCAACTGGGCGATGTCCATTCTCCCGGCCGCCACGGAGCCGAGCTGAGCGATCACCTGCGGCGCCGAGCCGGTGGTGGGGACGGGAATTACGGCTGCGGCCGGTGGGGAAAAGGGGGCGTCAGGTGAACCCCGCCGTCTACTCGCACCACACCACCCGCCACCGAGCCACCCTCCGCTGTCACCGACACATCGCCTCCCGCCACCAGACCGCCCACACCGGCCTGCTGCCCGGGCGTCTGGGGTGCTGTACCGGCAGATGCAACGAGCTCGCACAGATCGGCAACAACCTGCTCACGCTCATCCGGACGCAGAGTCTGCAAGAACACCTCCCAGCGCGTCTGCCATACACCCTGCCAGTAGAGGCGTTGCCGTTCGAGGTCTCCCTCGCCTGTCACACCGGCTTCCGTCTGATCCAGCCGGACCAGCTCAGCCTGGTGTTGCTCGGAGTCCCCCCTGCCCAGCATCCGGGCAGCCCGCTCTCGAACGCTTCTCCAGGCATCGGTGCCCGCGGCCTGCACGACCGCTACGCCACCTGCCGTCGCTAACGCCGCAAACGACTCAGCTAACACACGCCCCCCTTGCGATATGAATATCTCGTTCCGCATACACGTTCGTTGGCCATTGCTACCTCGCCGAGTGATGCTCCATCAAATACTTCCGCTAAATCTGCCCTGTCATCCCTCCCATTTCCACCCCAGGCAAGGGGGCAAAGCAGGCGGTGACCGTGCGGCGCAGCTACTCCGGTGATGAATACTCACGTGATCACGGAGTGTGACATCGGAAAGGTCACGGCCACCAGGTAGGACGTGTAGGGTCCGAGTCTGGCCAACGAAGGCCCTCTGCCTGACAGGCAGAATCTCCTCAACAGCCTGGTGCACAACCGAAGGAGGCCTGGCCTTGAGCCGCCGGCGGGCCGAGCAGCGCCGCGACGACGACCCTCGACGCACACATATGCGACTGCAGTACAAGAGTCTCGTTGTTCCACTGCAGTTCTACCTGTTCGTCAAGTGTGCAGCCCTGCACCTCGACCCCCGCAAAGTCGCCGACGAAGCCTGGATTCTCGCCTTCTCCGAACCTCACAGCCTCCGCAGCTACCGTGCCCTGCGCGAGAGGGCGGACAGCATCGTCCAAGAGCGCATCGACGCCGGCGTCGACCCGCGGGACGCCGACTACTCCCTAGTGCAAGCGTTCGACACCTACTTCAAGGGCAAGTACCTCGTGCTGCGCGAAGGCCTGCATGCGCTGGATCAACTACCCCTTGACGACCGTCGGGCATACCAGGCGAAGCTTCTCGATCTCCTCGCTAACGAAAACGTCGCAGCGGTCATGGGAGCAGCCGTTTTCGAGAACAGAGAACGCGAGAGGGAGAAACTCGCTAACTTGGCAGAAGCGAACCACGATCTCAGCGTGCTCGAGTCGTTCTTCGCCGACGTGAGGGGGAAGCGCTAATGACGATCAAGACCAATGATGATCTCGTCGTCCGGCTCTACCGATCCTACGTAAGGCTCAGGGACGACATCCGCGCCGATGACGATCTCGACCGACGCTTCGAACACGCACTAGACGCCGTTGAAACTCAACTCGCCACACACCACCCCCATCGCACATGGCGCCCCCGTCATCGTCGTTCCCGCCTCGCTGGCAGCGTCCGCTCCGCTCCACGCGGCCGTACCGCCATCACGGCGGCTGCGGTCACCCTTTGCACCACGCTCGGCGGCGCGCTGCAAGGCGCAGTAGGAGCGGTGATCTCCCTGAGTGCCAGCCTGTTTTTAGCTTGTACGGTGGCCCTGATCCAGCACGGCCCTGCCCGTCACGACTGACCGTCCGGTAACCAAGAGCACAGAGCAACGCTGTAGACGGGCCTTGACCCTTGATCCTGGACACACGAGACACTGGATCCTGAGGATCTGAGAACGGACATCTCGTGGTTATGAAGAACTATCCGCCCCAGTTCAAGGCGGACGCGGTCGCGCTGTACCAGTCGCGGCCCCAGGCGACGATCAGGCAGGTCGCTGCCGATCTGGGAATCAACCCCGAGACCCTGCGGAACTGGGTCCGGGCAGTCGGCGCGAGGCGACCGCGGGGACGCCGGGCGGAGGTGCCGACCGAGCCGCCGACACCGTTGGAGGCGGAGAACGCCGCTCTGCGCAAGAAGGTCCGCGAGCTGGAGGAGGAACGCGAGATCCTGCGCAAGGCGGCGAAGTATTTCGCCGGGGAGACGCGCTGGTGAACCGCTTCTAGTTCGTCGCCGACCACCACCGCCGCTACGGCGTGAAGCGGCTGTGCACCATCCTCAACATCGCCCGCTCCAGCTTCTACTACTGGCGTCGGACGGCCGCGGACCGGGCTGCCCGGCAGGCGGCCGACGCTCGCCTCGCCGCCCGGATACGGGCCGGGCACCGCGAGTCCGACGGCACCTACGGCGTCCCCAGGATCACCGCCGAACTCCGCGACGACGGCGAGCGGATCAACCACAAGCGGATCACGCGGGTGATGCGCAGCATCGGCCTGGCAGGTGTGAGGCTGCGTCGCAGGCACCGCACCACTGTTGCGGACCCGGCCGCGCGAAGGCCCCGCCTCATCGGCCGTGACTTCACGGCAAGCGAGCCGAACACGAAGTACGTCGGTGATATCACCTATCTCCCGCTGGACAGCGGAAAGTTCCTGTACTTGGCCACCGTCATCGACCTCGCCTCACGCCGCCTGGGCGATCGCGGACCACATGCGCACCGACCTCGTCACTGCGCCCTGGCTGCCGCCGAACGGACCCGCGGCAGCCTCGCCGGGGCGATCATGCACACCGACCACGGGGCCCAGTACACCAGCCGGGCCTTCGCCGACGCCTGCCGCCAGGCCGGCGTCCGCCAGTCCATGAGCGCGATCGGTTCCAGCGCGGACAACACGCTTGCCGAGTCCTTCAACGCGACGTTCAAGCGCGAGACGCTTCAGGGCCGCAAGACCTGGTCCAGCGAACGCGAGGCCCGCCTCGACGCGTTTCGCTGGCTCAACCGCTACAACACCCGACGCCGTCACTCCCGCCTCGGGCAACGCAGCCCGACCGTCTACGAGACAGCATTGGGCGCAACATCAACTACGCTGGCCCAAGCCGCATAGCCCGTGTCCAAGATTCCGGGTGAAGGCCCCACCACGCTTGCGTCCGTGATGATGTTAAGACCATTCCGGCCTCGATGATGCGCCCAGGGAGCGGAACAAGGCTGCCACGGCGGCAGAGGCGTCAGCAGGCGGCGCGGCCACAGGTGTATGACGGGGCAGGGTCGGGGCCCGTCTGGGCAAGGACGGGGTCTGTTCCTCCTCGGTGTCGAGTAGCGGTGCCAGACGCTCGCGGGTGTCGGTGAAGTTCCATCCGACGACGTCCTCGATCGAGTCGATCTGCTCGACTACCTCATCCGGGTCGTAGTCCTCGAGGTGCTGTGCCAGGTATGCGTCGACGCCGGCAGGCGAGTACGTGTCGACGGTCGGTCTCAGACCAAGGCTGGCCAGGGAGTTGGCATAGCGGACCAGTGTCTCGGCCAGATCTGCTTCGTAGCCGGTGTTCTGGTGACGGGCGATCCCTGGTTCGTGCCTGGTCCAGGCGTGATCAATGACGGTACGGATCTGAGAGATCGGCCCGAAGAGCGGATGGCTCGTCGGCCACGGGGGGCTGGCGCTCTCGATGGCTGCAGCGAGATCCGTGACCAGTTCCGCCAGCGGCTCAATGGATGTCATGCTCTGACCGTCCACGAGCAGCGTGACACGGGAGAGGGCGCCAGCGAACCAGTCGGCCGGTAGTGCTGCCTCCGCAGCCTGATGGCGGTCACCGTGAAAGCGCACGATCAGCGTCAGGGTTTCGACGAGCGAGGTCAGCTCCCGGACGCTCCCGTGGGCGAGATCTGCCGCGTCGCAAGGGCAGTCGTCCCACAGTTCACGCAGCCGGGCCAGCAGTTCCCGGGCACACGTGTCGAGAACACTGCGGAACAGATCTTCGCCGCTGGAGAACAGCCGCAGGTTGCTCTCCAGCTCGGTAGCCTCACCTCGCCTGCACACAGGAAGAAGATCATCGACTGTCACTGCATTCTTGATGATGGCGGTCATCGCGCCGGGGCTTACGGACAAATACCGGATGAGGAAGTCCCGTTGGCTGGGGTCGGCCAAGGCCAGAATCTGGCTTCCTGCATGGAACCCCTTCGTGATCCACGATCCGTTGAGCCGCTCGACGGCGGCATCGACGTGAGAGTCTGACGAGGGGATGCCTCCCAGCCGCTGGACAACCTCCTGCCACTGCACCAATTGCGAGTCCATCAGCGACAGGGTCAGCAGCAACTGTTGATCGACCGGCGGAAGCGCCCGGAAACTCGCCCCCCAGATCTCGTGAGGGTTCTCCAGAGCCTCCTCCAGGTCGTCGATCAGCTCCCGAGCACTCCTTGCCCTATTGCGCCGAACGACGATCTCGATGAGACGAGGGGAGTAGTTTTGGTGGTCGGCCACCTGTTGCCACCAAGACCCGGTGGACAGGTCCTGGCGTGTCTGCGGATCGGTCATGGCGAGGTTGACATGGTTGAACAGCATCCGGCCGCGGACGTCGTGGGGGAGGCGTTCCACCGTGACGTGGCAGTGCGCGAGCCGTTCGACCGCGCGTCGGGAGGCATCGCTGAGCCGCACCGTTTCCTGCAGCACCTGCACCCGACTCGTCATGATCAAAACCTTGGATGTGGTGCTGCCGGTCTGCCGCTCCACTATCGACTCGACGAACTCGGACATGTCCGTGTCATGGTGACGTGAACCGTGGTCCTGATGGTGTGTCTGCCCCCAAGCGTCGTCGAAAAAGAACACCGTGGGAGTGTCGTCCTCGAGCCACGCCCACCACTGATCGACGGTCCGCGGGTCAACGACCACCCGAAAGCCGCGGTGCCACCACAACAGCAACAGGTACTCGGCGATCGTCGTCTTGCCCGCTCCGGGCGCCCCGCTCAGCAGCACACAACCGTGCTCGTCGAGCGTCAACTCGGCGACCTCGCACGTGTCGTGATGCACGAAGCGGAGGTAGTTGCGCTCGATGCGCTGCATCCTGGACTCGCCGCGCAGGAAGACCCCGTCCTGCATCATGGCGCGTACCGCCTGCGTCGAGGAGATCCACAGTTTGAAATGACGCCGCTCGACCTCGGGGTGCCGGGCGAGCACGGCATTGAGCCATCCCCGCCCGTACACCTCCACCGTGTTGGCAACCCCGGCCAGGGCCTCCTGCGTCTCCCTCTCGGCGCCTGGGGTCAGTTCAGCAGACGTGACGAAGAGGTATCGGACAGGTGCGAAACCCATGCCTGCCGCCTTGCCCGCCTCCTTCCTGGCAGCCCGGAGAACTGAGCCCTTGTCCGCAGAGGGTGTGTGCTTGCATTGCGCCACCACCCAGCCCTTGTCCGTGGCCGCTTTCAGATCGATGCCCCCGTCTGCACCCACCCGGTAGGTGGAGTAGATCAAGCGATCTTGAGCGGAGAGCAAGTCACGGACGAACACTTCAAAGTCGTAGGGGGACAAGCTCGCAAAGTCATAGTCCGGAGCAATGATCCCGCTCACCTCTCAAAATCTGCAGCGCATTGACGGGGCGAACCGCCCGTACAAGGTCGTACCACACAGACCGTAGGAACGATCACGGGGCAGTGCTCAATGGGCTCCTGTTCCGGGTCCGCATCCACATCCCGTAGCGGTACCTGCCGGAGCGGTTCTAAAGCTGGAAGGCAAGGCACGAGCGCCATCGCCGGTGGTCTGCGCACGGCACCGGCGGCCGGATATTCCAGGCCGTTCCGGCCGGCGCGAGGGCGGATCGACTGGAGCATGCCCAGCGTGGACTCCATGCGGACCGCCAAGGCATTCTGGCCGATGGCCAACATCCTGCCCCTGCAGCGCACCAGTAGTCTGGGCGCACAACGCCCAGCGGACGACAGCAGGGGAGATGCGTGAGCTTCGAGGAACAAGTCGTTCGGGCCCTGGGCCGGGAACGAGCCGACCGTGTCCAGGGGGCAGCCCGGCAGCTGATGACGCTGGCCGACGACGACGCCCAAAGCACACAGTCGGTGGTGCACATCAACGTGCCGCTGCACGCACACAACGCCCACGACGCGACAGCCGAACTCGCCAATCTGCTCAACGCGACCGCACCGGAGGAGACCTGGACGTTCGTCACCGTCTCCCATCCCGACGGCACGTGGTCGGGTAAAGCAAGCCCGTTCATGAAGGACACCACCGCGCTCGACTCACGGGACTGGATAGCCCACTTCGCCCTGTCCGACCTGCATATGAGAATGGCAGCCTGGCGGCTGACCCAGCTGTGGCGCGCGGCCGAACTGGCCGAACAGACCGTGGAAGCCCTGGGCCGCTGGCGGCTGCTCGTCGCGGCCGCATGCTCCCGCTCCCTGCTGGAGGGCGCGGCCGCCCTCACCCACGAAACAACCCTCCTGCACAAGGCGTGGGACACGTTCAAGAAGGCCGGCCCGCCCACCACCGACTCCCTCACCCGATTCAGCGCCGACCTGAACAACCGCCTGGCCAAACTCCAGTACGCCTCACGCGTCGGACAAAGCGCCGGCCAGACGCCCGTGCTCCAGAGCACCAACGTGATGACCTACAGCAACAAACTGGCCAAGAACACCACCACCGTCGACGTGCTCTACCTGTATGGATGGCTGTGCGACGCAGTCCACCCCAGCTTCGGTTCCGCCACAACCCACACCGTGCTGCGAGCCTCGGACCGGCCCAAAACCCATGCCATCGAGCACTACGCACGCCACCCCCTGAAGCCACTCGCCGCCTCCGGCTACGCCATGCAGCCCACCGTTGCCCACGCCGCCGCCGACCCTCTCGTTCTGGCCGCCGATGTGGTGTACAGCAGCCTTTCGCTCGTGCAGTGGACCATGGGCGACCTCGGCCTGACGGCAGAGATCCACGGCCTCAACCGTCTCTCCTACGCCGGCGACAGCGACCAGCCACCCCAGCGCAGTGACGCATGCCCGTGCGGCAGCGGCCGCAAGTACAAACGATGCGTGCACCGGTGGGGTCAACCAAGTACCCCGCCGCCACCGGCCGTTGAGCCCTGAGAAGCCAGGTCGCAGAGCCCTTCTCGGCCTGCCGGTCACGGGTTCGCAGCGTGAGACTCACCGGGCCGGCTGCGGGCGACAGCGGCTGCCAGCCCCCGGACCGGGCCGTCGAGCTGTGGTGGTGGCGTGTCCCAGAAGAACGCGCCAACCGTCTCCGCGCCGCCCTTTTCGGGTGTCAAGTGGTAGCGCCGAGTCCAACCAGTTCGGTGACGTCGGGCCGGGGACCGTTCGTCCACCCTTCTGCCACGGCCGCGGTGACGGCGGACGAGGTGTCTCGTGCGCAGGCTTTCTGGCTGGTGCGAGAACGATCTCGTCCGCACTCAGGAGCTGGGCCGCGCGCACAAGCAGGGATGCTGTCAACCATCCCGTGACGGCACGCGCGCTGCCAACTCTGCGGCGAAATGGCGGGCCTGCGCAGCCCAGTTATGTTCTATCGCGCTGAAGTGGTGCAGCACATCAAGCAGTTCGTGCGCCTCCGACAGCGTGAACAAGGCCAGACGCGGCTCGGTCAGCTCCGGCATGGAGCAGTCGGCGTCGAGGAGATCGTCGTCCATGTACAGCCAACGCGGAGCGGAGGCCACGGTTACGGGCCTGCCGCTCTACTGCCCCATCCCGCCGCATGAGGTGTTGGCCATGGGTGAGCCGAAACTCCTGAGCATCGGCTCACCTGGGTAAAGCCCGTTATGCCGCTGGCAGCGCCACGCGCGCCCACACGGATTTTCCCTGGGCTTGGGGGGCTGTGGTCCAGCCCCAGGTGTTGCTGAGGGCGTCCACGATGGGCAGTCCGCGGTGGTGTTCGGCCCATGGCTGAGGGGCGGTGAGCCTGGGGCTGAGTTGGCTGGGGTCGCGTACGACACACAGCAGAGTGCGCGGACGCAGAGTAAAAGCCAGCCATACCCCCGCTTGTTCACCATCGGTCGTGGCTGCGTCGGGCCGGCCGTGGCGGACGGCGTTGGCGACGAGCTCGGAGGCGATCTGGACTGCGTCATCGCAGATGCTGTGCAGGTTCCAGCGGCGCACGGTCTGCCGGGTGAACTGCCGCGCAATGTAGCAGCAGTGGTGGGAGGCGACGGGAATACGACGGGCGGCGAAGGGCGTGCTGCCCAGGCCCGAACGGACGGCGAGGTTGGGCGTGGAGGCCAGCGGTTCGCCGAGGAACAGCAGTTGCCGTCTTCGGCTGTTGCGCGCGGCAGATGTGGACTGTGGCTGGAATGTGCCCTCGTGTGGTGGCGTCATCGTCCGTCCCCCGGAACTGGTGCCGTGCTTGATGGCACGACGTGCCGTCGTACCCGTCACTATTCCGGCCCGTTCCTCGTTCCTGCAAGCGCGGCTCTGCAATTGCAGAGCCCGGATATTCGTACAGACAGTCGGCCCGGCTGTCGGCCGCGACGGACAAGTGCTGGCCGGTGTCGGGTATGACTCGGACGGGCACGGTGAGATATGCAGCGGGTGGAAAACGGTGTCAGTGCAGGTGCGATCGAGGGGGCGCGCTGGCGTAAGAGCCGTCGCAGCGGAGGGAACGGCAACTGCGTGGAAGTAGCCCGTCTTTCCGGCGGTCAGGTGGCGATGCGCAATTCCCGGTTCCCCGACGGTCCTGCCCTTGTCTATACGCGCGAGGAGATCGAGGCCTTCCTCGGTGGAGTCAAGGACGGCGAGTTCGACTTCACTCTCTCGTGACCGACAGTAGAGATATGGCCACTCACTGACAGGGTCGGGCTCCGGCTGCCATACTCAGGGCTCTCAACAGTCCCATAGGAGTGCCCGTATGGCAGCCGAAGGTCAGGCGCCGTCGATCCTCGGATTCCCGCACCGCCCGGAGTGGGGGCCGGCAGCACATCGCAAGGCCCTCGCCGGGCACTTGCGCCGCTGCCGAGACCACGCCGGGATCGCGCCCCGACAGGCTGCCCGGTGCATCCATACCTCCGAAGCGACGATCAGCCGCATGGAAAACGGCCGGACCGCATTCAAACTTGCTGAGGTCGAACGGCTCCTGGACACCTACCGGGTGAGCGATCCGCTCGAGCACGCCAGGATTGCCGACCTGGTCCAGGAAGCTGCCAAACCGGAGGTGTGGCAGCCCTATGCCAATGCGGCACCCCCGGACCTGCGCCCGCTGCTGGCCATGGAACCGGCCGCCCGCCGCATCATCTCCTACGAACCTCAACTGGTGCCCGGCTGGCTGCAGACCGAGGAGTACGCCGAGACTGTGATCCGGGCCGCCCATCCCACAAAGCCGACCAGGGAAATCGCCGAACGCGCGGCCCTGCGGCTGCAGCGCATCGAGATGCTGCGCCGCGCCGAGTCACCGCCGGTCCTGCTGGCCGTGATGGACTCCGAGGTGTTCCGCCGCCCGGTTGGCACACCAGGGGTGATGTACCGGCAGATCAAGCATCTGCTCACGCTGCTGGAAGAACTGCCCTACCAGCTCCATCTCCAGATCGCACCGCTGAGCGTGGGCGCCGCCGGGGCCATCGGGCACCCGGTCGTACACCTGCGGTTCTTCACCCCGGAATATCTGCCCGACCTGGTCTACCTCGAGCAGTACGAAACAGCTGTCTACCGGGAGAAGCCCTCGGAGTCCGAGCGCTACCAGGCCATCCTGAACAACCTGTGCGGCGTGGCCAACCCGGCCGAGCAGACACCGGCGCTGCTAGAACAGGCACTGGCTTCCTGGCGCTGACACCCCGCGCACGGCAGGGCGGCCCCGCGTTCGGTGCGGGGCTCAGTGCCTGACGAAGCCCACCCCGCCGTACTCCTCCCATTCCCAGCTGAGCTGGGCGGGCACGTCGTCCGTGCGGGAGCGCCATGTGGAGACCTCCACCAGGCCCGGTTCGATCATCTCCAGAGGTGCGCAGAAGTCGGCCACGTCCTTCTTCTCCCGCACCCGGCCCCAGTGGCCCTGGGTCTGTTCGTCCATGAAATGGCTGACGAAGTCGCGGACCTGGGCGGATTCGCTGACGAGCTGGCAGACCACCATCATGCTGCCTGGCGGCAGCCGGTCGGCGACCCGGGCAATGAGCTCCGTCGGCCGGTCGCGGTCCGGGATGCAGTGCAGCACCGACACGAACAGCGCCGCCACCGGCTGGGTGGGGTCAATGAGTCGGCGCACCGGTTCGCTGGAGAAGATCTTGTCGGTTTCCCGCATGTCCGCCTGGAGTACGGCGGTGTTCTTATTGCTCGCCAGCAGTACGCCGCCGATCGTGCGGACGATGGGATCGCTGTCGATGTAGACCACGCGGCTGGCAGGGTCCACTCGCTGGGCGATCTCGTGGACGTTGTCCTGTGTGGGCAGCCCCGAGCCGTGGTCGATGAACTGCCGGACGCCGTACTCAGTCGCGAGGACCTGCACCACACGGCGCAGGAACTCCCGGTTGTTCAGGGCCAGTTCCCGCATGCTGGGCACGTGTTGGAGCAGCTCTTCGCAGGCCGCGCGGTCCGCGGGGTAGTTGTCCTGCCCTCCCAGGAGGCTGTCGTACATGCGGGCCACACTCGGAATCGTGACATCCACCCCGTACGGCAAGCTCACGCGCGTTCCCCTCCTGCCCCCACACGCCTTCAGGGCGTGCTCCCTTAACGCCGGAGTGTAGGGATAGATCGCGGCAGCACGCTGGGCAACGGCCGGAAACTCACTCCTGCGGTGAGCGCGACGGCAGAGTGGGAAGGTCGCCCGGGCGTACCCCGAGCACCTCGGCGATGCGCTCGGGGCTCAGCCGCATCTGCTCGTGCAGAAAATGCGCATCGTGCTGCAGCGTCTGGACAACCTGGCTGGCCGGGACGGTGGTTGGGCCGCGCCCCAGGGCGTGGTCGACGTGGTCGTGCAGAATGCGCCAGGCTACGGCGGCGGGGCCGGCGCCGCCCAGGATCGCGGTCCAGGACACCGCCAGCTCGGTGAACGCCGCGAGGACGGCCGTCTCCGCCGCGGCGTTGCGGCCGATGCGCAGCGCCGCGTACTGCAGGTACGGCTCGTAGTGACGTTCACGGAAGGCCGTATAGGCCGCCAGTGCGGTGCGCTGCGCGCGATCCTGTGATGAGCGAATGCGGGCGGGCGGCCCTGCGCTGACCACTGCCGCCCCCGGGCAGCGGTCACTAGGACGGGGCCCGCTCACGGCTCCTCCTCCGGCACGACGATGTGGGCTCTGCCTTCCGGCAGGCGGGGGTCGTCGCACATCAGGAACGTGTAGTGCACTGCTTCCCACAACGGCTTGAAATCGAGTGGACGGCCCCCGAGCGTGCACACGAAGGAGGCCAGCACCTCCCATTCCGGCACGTCGATGCCCGCCAGCACACGGCGCGCCTGCAGCGCGCTCACCGTCTTCGCACTGAGGCGCTCAATCCGTTCCGCGGGAGGGGACTTGGCCGCTAGGTACAGCCCGCGCAACGCAGCGTGCAACTGCGCGATGGCGGCAGCAACAGGCTGGCGCCCGTGCGCCGTCATGCCGTGGGCCGCCTCGAACAGCACGCGCAGCTCGGCCGGGTCAGCACCGAAGAGGACCGCCAGCGAGCACGTCAGGTCCCAGGTAGGCAGCCGGTCTCCCGACAGGACGCGAGAGATGAACGACGGCGAGAGCATCGTGGAATCGGCGACCTCCCGGATCGTCAGCCCGCTGGCCGCCCGCAGTTGCTCCAGCGCCGACGCCAGCTGGCTGGCGGGGGAGACCACTTCAGAGCCCAAGTCATCGACGGCTTCATCCGGCCCGTCGGCGGACCGGGCAGGCTGCAAGCCACGCCACCGAGCGGGGGCGGCCCGTTTCTCGTTGGCGTGGAGATCCATCATCCGGGCCACCCGCTCGGGTCCCCACCGCGCTCGCGCCGTCTCCGGAGCCACGTGTGCGGCCTTGGCTACCGATTCCCATTTCTCACCCCGGTGGCGGGCGTCCTGCACCGCAGCCGCGGTATAGATATCCAGCTCCCGGCGGATTGCTTCGGCTCTCTCCAGAAGGGTGCCAAGCTCCTCCTGGCGCATCTCGCTGTCCAGCAACTGCTGTGCCAGCCTGCGGACCTCGGCCGCCACCGCTGCGCCCACCGGTCCCTGCACGTCGACCACCGGGGCCTTGCGCGCCTGCCGGTTGCGCTGGGCCCGCCGACGGCAGGCGGTGCTGCAATAGCGACGGCGCCGCCCGGCTCCGACGTTCTGCACCATCGGGCCCTCACAAACCGGACATCGCTCCGGCTGTGACGGATCAGTAGGCACCTTCGAATCCCTCTCCTTTATCCCCACGGGCGGCCAGCACCCGCCGACACTCTCAAATACCGGGTTCCGGGCGGCCGGCGGCGGCTTACGCAGGCCGGCCACCCGGAGCGGCCGGATCAGTCCCGTCGTGCCCAGAGGAATTCGATCCGGGAGGTGCGCGCCGCCCCCGCCGCGACAGCGGCGAACGCCACGCACGCGGCAGCGGGCCATTGCCCCGCGGACGGCAGGACAAAGGACAAAGCCAGCACTACGACAGGGCCCAAGCCGACCGTGACAGCCAGGGCACGCAAGCGTGCGTAATGCCGGCCGGCATTGCTAGCGTCCGGAGGTGTCCCGGACACCACGGTGCCCTGGACGACATTGGGGTCAGTCATCTTTCTCCTTTGGGGAATTGACGGCTGGTCAAAATGCGGAGGGTCCTGGTCTGTTGGTGCCATCCTTTGGGCCAGGGCCCCCACCTTGCCGTGACCTTAGCGTGCTCATGGATCGCAGGGCCAATAGAGTGAGGCCTTAACGGAAGATCCAGCCGCATCGGTGTGCGAAACAACCTTGGAAAGCGCGGATCTGCTCGAATTAGCGTCGACAGAACCGAAAGGCAGCCATGCGTGATCAAATTTGATCGCTTCTGCCTGCAAGGTTTCTGATACACCGTTTGTGGGCGCGTGAAAAATCAGATAGGGCGCACCCCGGCGCGTCCGCAGGCGCGCGAACGACCCATTGCCTCCGACGACCCGCTGCAGCGCCCCTCGGGCGGGGGAGAACTCAGGCGGAGAGTCGACCGGCGCGCCGTGGGGCCGACCACGCGCGGTCAGCCACGACAGCACCCCCGCCCGGTGTCCGTTGGCGGGCGAGTGGCTGGGCAGGCCTCCCACCCGCATCCCGCCGGTCTCCCCGCCGGCGCGCAGTGTTTGCCGCAGGGGCGGCGGGCACGAGAGTGCTGCTGCGGAGCGAGGATGTTTGCGTTGCCCGAGCCAGGCATCGTGTCCGTGCCGGCTGACGCCGACAAACCAGCCCCGGGCTCCCCGAAGTGCCGCCACCACGGCGCGGCCACAGGGCCCGCACGCCGTAACGACCGCTGCAGAGCATAGGAACGAAGCGGATGCCCTCACGCGCGTTCGGTAGCACCACGGGGCGGTTTGACGTCGCTTCCCTCGCTGAGTAACGTTCATGCCGAATCAGATATCGAATCAGGGTTGGAGGGTGAGGGGGTGCTGCTGACGACCGGACAGGCTGCGGAAGAGCTCGGTTGCGCGATCACCACCTTCCGGCGGCTCATCTCTGCCGAATTGTTGCCGGGCCTGTCCCGCCGCGGTGTGCGCGTCATGGTCCCGCTCGAAGTCGTCCAGGCACTCCAGGCGCGCCGACAGGCGCCACTGGGCCTGTTGCCCGCCGAGGAAATCGCCGTTTTGCGGGTCGGCACGGCCCGGCCCACCGATGAGCCGGAGCGCTCCTGGCTCGGTTTCGCCGCCTCCCTTCCGCCAGGTGACCTCCTGAAGGCGTTGCGCGGCTGGTGGCGGTGCGACGCGGCAAGCGCCGCAGCCGGGGGAGTGCTTCCGGTCACTGTGTCCGGCTACGTGGTAGCGGTGTTGACCGGGCTCGATCGGTGGGAGAAGAACCCCGAAGGCCGACATGCCTTCCCCGACGCCCGCCTGGCCGGCTACGTCACCGACCTGGCCACCCCGCACACCTCGATCACCTCCGGCCTCGACAGCGACCGCCGCCTCGCCGAGCTGCTGCTGGGCACCCGACTTCCTTCCCACTCGGGCGGTGCCATCGCCTACGTCACCACCCACACCACCGTTGGCTGAACGCCCGGACAAGGAACACCCGATGGACGCACAGAGCTACAGCACCACGCTTGCCGATCTGCGCACCCTGCGGGACCAGATCAAGAAGACCCGGGCCGCGCTGGCGAAGCAGGAAGCGGACCGGGACAAACTGATCATCCAGCTGGCCGCCTACGAGAAGGCCAAGGCAGAGCGGATCGCCCCCGCGGCCGGACTGGGCGTCACCGACGTCGTCACCCTCGTCCCCGCCCTGGCCCCCGACAGCCTTGCGGTGGACAATGCCCCGCAGCCGCAGCGGTTTGAGCCGTCCGCGGTCCAGGCCACTGCTGAATCCGCACCGCCCCCGCCGCAGCACGCAACAGCCCCCGCGATGGCCACTGCTTCTGCCCGTTCTGCTCCGCCACCGGCCCCAGCCGAAGCCGCAGTATCCGAACCGCCTGCAGCCCACCAGGCGCCGCGAAGTCTGCCTTCTATCCCCGCGGGCACGAGCGGTGATGCCTGGTTCTCCCATGCCTCCGGTCTGGCCTCCACCCGGCCCAACTTCATCCAGCAGGCACGCTCGACCGTCTTCCTGGACACCGGCACCGGCGTCCTGGTGCACCGCGACCAGACCCACTACCTCGACCTCGCCAGCCGGTCTGCCGCAGACATCCTCACGGCCGTCTTCCACGCCATCCCTGAAGGCGTGGAACGGATCTACATCACCGCCGGCGACCCCTGGCACCGAGAATCGGCACGCTACCCCTACCTGCGCGACGCCGTCGCCGCCTGGCTCAGCGCCCCGATCCCGGGCTGGCGCACCGACACCGGCCGTGGCCGCGACCGCATGGCCGGGCACTTCGTCCACGCCCGCCATCCCGTCGGCCGCTACCAGCGGGAACACGGCGACAGCCATGTGGAAATCCGCTCCGTGGGGGAGTGGTTCGACCTTGACGGCGACACCCCGCACACCGTCCGCGATGCTTTCGTCCTGCTGTGGCAGGCGCTGCGCCGACACTGGAGCGACGCGGTCCTTATGGGCTCCCCCTCGCAGACCGGCCGCGACCTGTGGACCCGCACCATTCCCACCCGCGGCCAGCACGCCGACGGGTTCCCCGTGCTGTCGGAGGAACTGCGCGGCCTGCTGCACGCCACCGCAGGACAGGGCCGCAATGAACTGATCATCCCGCCCCGGGTGCCCGAGCAACTGCCCGGGCTCGTGGAGTACGACCGCACCTTCGCCTATGCCAAGCACACCTGGAAGTCCCCGGTCGGCACACCCCGCCGCATCACCGCCGCCACGTTCGCTTCCTGGTCGCAGAAGGAGCAGATGCGGGCCCTGTACGGGTGCGGGCACTGGCAGGTCCGCGTGACGGTTCCCGCCAACTGGAACCACGTCGGCCTGCTGCCCGCTCCCGCCCCCGGCGACCGCGCCTGGCACTACCCGGCTGAAGGTGACACCACCTTCACCACATGGGCCGGCGGCCCCGAACTGCACACCGCACTGACCAACCCGATCCAGCCATGGAAGATCGAAATCCTCGACGGCATCCTGTGGGAGGACGGCAAACCACTGGACGACTGGGCGAAGAAGCTCAAGGAGACCTGGACCAACCTCTCCGCCCAGGCCCACTTCCAGGGCAACCCCGAGCAGGCCCGCGCCGCGCACCTCGCCTCCCGCGCGGTGCGCTCCATCCTGCTGTACGGCATCGGCTCGTTCGCCCAGCGGCCCCGCATGGTCACCGGCACCACCCCTCGCACCCTGGAGCGCGATGTGCCGTCGGACGCGGAAATCATCGGCTTCAACGACGAGCTGATCACCTGGCAGAAGCCCACCGGCTTCGCCCGTGACCCCAACGCCCACCCCGAATGGGCCGCCGCGATCTGGTCCGCAGCACGCGCCGCCCTGCTCACCCAGCGCCACCGCGACGACGACACCTACGCCGGCGCCCTGCACACCCCGCCCGGCACCGTGATCGCCTTCCGCACCGATGCCCTCTACCTCACCCAGCCCCACAACTGGCCCCACCATCACCAACCCGGCGACTACCTCCTGCGCGGCCACCTCGACGGCCCGCTGACAGCGCCCACCACGGAGGAAGAACTCCTCACTCTGCGGGATACCGGACGTGCCGCCCTCATCACCGGCCAGGAGGCCTGATGCCGCCCCGCCCTCGCCGACGCCGTGCGCCCCAGGGTCACCTGAACGAGGCCGCCCAGCTCGCCGACCGCCTCCAACAGGCCGGCTACACCAAACGCGACATCGCCCGCATCATCGACCGCGACCCCTCCCTGGTCTCGCAGTTCTACACAAAGAACAAGGGCGCAGCCTTCGTCACCGCCCTCCGCGAAGTCCTCACCGCCATCGAGGCCGGCGGCATCACCGACCTGCCCGACCTCGCCGCCATCGCCGCCCGCCACACCCACCGGCGCACCACCGCCTCCGGCACCCGCGCCCGAGTGCGTGCCAAGGCCCTCCTGATCACCCCCACTGGCACCGGCACCGGCCGCGCCGGCGCCCAGGCCATCGCCTCCGGCTCCACCCGCCTGCGCCCCCTGATCGCCGAAGCCGCCCGCCACGGGCTGCGCCTGGCCTTCACCGTCCGCCTCGCCAAAACCGGCTACCTGCACCCCTCCGGCAGCCGCACCGACTCACCCGGCATCCGCCGCGACGTCATCCAACGCGCCGACCACACCGAGGAACGCTCCTACGGCTCCGCCCAGACCGGCGGCTTCGACGCCGCCGACTTCGCCCGCCGCGTGGACGCCGCCGGCGGCGACGTCACTGCTGCCGTCCACCAATGGCTCGTGGAGACCGGCCGCATCCACCCGGACGCCCAGATCCTCCACCTCGAAATCCGCACCTGGCGCCCACGCTGACAAGGCCGCCAGCCAGCTGCCCCGCACGGCCCGCGTACACGTTTTCGGCGTCGGATTCCTCTCCTTGGTGACAGCGCACCCAAGTCTTGGAAGGCCAACGCCGTGACAGCGCAGTGGAGTTGGATGACAGTGGGCTCCGGGTCGGCGGCCGCCTTGGGCTCTACCGCACGGACCTGCGGTAATGAGCAGTGCCGCGCTGGCGACACTTTGCTCCTGAAGCCGCCGCACGGCTTGTTCGCGAGGACAGACCGTAAACGGGCTTCACACCCCCAGTGGAACCGGCCTGGCCCTGCCCTGCCCCTCCAGCCGAGGAGGGGCAGCGGCGGGCCTGGCACGGGTGAGGAGCTTCAGCTGAACCCACAGTATGTGGCGGCCCGACGAGGAAGCGGATCCGCGACGCTGTCAGACGGACTGCTCGCCGGAGTCGGCCGATGCGGCTGTGTCGGGGGTGGTGTAGTAGACAGACTTGCCCTGCTTGGTGCGCTGGGCCTGGTTCTTGGCCACGAGCCCTTCGAGGGTGGTGCGCACGACGGTGGTCTTGACGGTGCGCTCAGGATGCAGCTGTTCTAGCGCGGTGGTGATCTCGGCAGCGGAGCGCGGTTCGCTCTGGCCTGTCAGGTGTTCGCGCACGAGGTCGACGAGCGTGGGCGATGCGGACGAGGCGGCCGATGCCTTGGCGGCGGTCTTCTTGCCACTTCGCTTCCTGGGCGCGGCGCTCTGCTTGGCCGTGCCCGGTGTACCTGTTGTCTTCTTGCGCGCAGCAGGAACCGACGCGGCGGCCTCAACCGCGGGCGCGGCAGCCGGCGCAGGGCCACCGAGGGCCTGCTGGAGGTTCACCAGGACAGTGTGGTCGCGCTGTACAGAGGCCAACCGCGCCTGAAGTGCTTCGATTTCACTGCTGAGGTGTTCTTGCTCCTTCAGATTACGCTCGAGGTCACTGGCCACCTGCGCGCTGTACTGCGAAGTCAACTCGGTAGTTTCGGACATGGTGCTCACACCTTTCCGGGGCGCTACGGGCCAGCGAGCACCCTGCTCGTGGCGTATGCGAAAGCCAACACGCATGTGCTCTGCGCCTGGTGCCCTGCAACCCAGGAGCAGCCATCACCGCACAGTTGTGTTTGCAGAGATAGTACGGAAGACCTCTGCATCCTTCCCCGCCGCATGTCCGAGAGCCAGCAAGTCGAGCATGACGGCGCTCAATGCGCATTGGTGTCTGCCCGGCCGAAGAGGGCCCGGTGAGGGTGAGCTGGCTGCCAGTACACCTCGTCGGTGTCCCGCTGATGGTGCCAGGCTGACAGGATGCCATCGGCCACCAGCCGGTCGAGCAGCACTTCGGTCTGCTGGGGAGAGTGCCCGCACAGGCGGGCCACGACGGCCATGTCTGCTGTGGCGCCGGCTGTAGTGGTGTGGGCAGCCAGGACCAGGGCGGTCAGACGGTCCGCGGGGTGTGCCGCTGCCGCCACGGTGAACGGGGCGGGCTTGAGGGCCCAGTGGGCGGCGCGTCGGCGGGCGCTGCGCCCCGGCGCCTGGTCCAGCACGGCGTCATCGAGCAGCCGTGCCTGCAGAAAGGCGGCCCGGGGGTCGGACAGCTCGAGCCAGCCGTCCTGCGCCAGTTCCTGCCACACCTCGATGCGCCGGTGCAGCCGCATGCTGCGCAGCAGGCCGGCTGGCAGCCGCACGCAGCCGTGCGTGCTGGCCCGCAGTGCGCACTGCAGGGCCAGCAGCCGGGCGGCGGGAGACGTGACGCAGCCGAGTGCGGAGGCGAGGTAGGTGAGCATCTCCCGTACCCGTTGCGGCTCATCTGTGTGCCCCTGTGGCCGGGCGGGGGCTGATGCGGCCGGTCGCCGAGGACTGAGCAGAGTTTCCGGCACCACGGCGGTGTGGCTGGTCGCTGCCGCGCAGGCCGCGCAGGCGTCGGTCAGCCGCCAGGTGCGGCCGCTGCGGTCACGGGTCAGAGCCAGCAGCACCGGCCCGGCACAGCCGCGATGACGCGGATGCCACGCACAGCCCTGCAGCCGGCACTGGCAGCTGCGCAGATACACCGGCAGCGCGTCCGCACGGGCGTGGCAGGCCAGATGCGCCAGGGCAGCCGACCGTGCGGAGGAAGCCAGGAGGGGAGAGGCGCCGGCGGTACACAAGGGGCAGACCAGTGCCGGGCCGCCCGCCTGCGGACGCAGCTCCACAGTCCAGATGCGCCGCACCGCGGCATGCGCGCCGGCAAGCCTCATCGGCTGGTTGCCCTCCCGTCTGTCCGTGCCATGGCGGGGGTGCACAGGCCCCCGAGACGGACGCACCGTAGTGCAGATTCCCGCACCGCGGGTTCCCGTCCACCCACCCCCGACGAAAGTGCAGAAACCCGCACTGACGGGGCAGGGGTCTGCACCGTCGGATGGTCAGGTGACGATCTTGCCGCCCGACCCCGACCTCACCGCACTGCGCGTCGTACTCGCGCGACTGCGGGCCGAACGCGGCTGGACCTTCGACGAACTCGCCGACCACAGCGGCCTGGCCCGGCGCACCCTCATCGACCTCGAACACGGCCGCACCACCGGCAGCGTCACCACCTGGCACACCCTCGCCCACACCTTCGACGTGCCCATCGAGCACTTCCTGAGCGCCCTGTGCGACGACCACACCCCGCCCGGCACGACCACTGCCTGAGCCCTTGCTCCGTCCCGGTGCGCACCACATCACGAATCACCCGATCAGGGAATCAGGCCTAGAACAGTCATCCGCGGTAACGCTCAAGCGTACGAGCTCGCTGGGCTGACGGTGGGACATCCCTCCGACACGCTGCCTCCACCTGCGTCCCGCCTGGCACGGTCCGCGCTATGCGCCCCGCACCCACCCCCGACTGCCGTCACCAGGACGGCAGCCCTCGCGTCCCCCGCTCCCCGGCCGCCCGATGGCCAGAGCGGCGGACCCAACCATCCCGCCCTCCAACTGCCGTGCTGCTATCTCGCCCAGCGGCAGTTCGCCGAGCTGAGCCGCGCTGCCCAAGCCCATCACGGCTCCTCGCCGTGCAGTACCGCCAACACCCTGTGTCCGACGCCCTGACGGACGTCTGCGATCCCGACCGCCCTTCTTGCAGCGAACGGCTGCGCTGGCGCACCCCACTCTGCCTGGCACACGTCGGCGCCGCCTTGCCCGCCCGAGAATTCCTCGACCCGCCCCCGCGCGTGGCACCTGTCCCCGCCCGCCGCCGACCCCACCCGCACTGAGGGGGATGACCAGTGCCGCACCACGCCCTGGAGATCACCCTGACCCGCCCCCTCTCGGCAAACGCTCTGCGCCACGCCGGGCGCCACCTGCCGCTCGCCGCCAACCACGACACCACCCGCCTCATGACCCTCGTCGAAGCCAAGAACCCGCACCAGGCCGCCCACCGACTGCGCCACCGGGTCGGCGCTCGACTGCCCATCGACGTGATCACCACGCATTACCCGGATGCCGACCACACCGTGCTGCTCAACGTCGCCTTCTCGCCCGCCGCCCATGACGCTCTCACCGCCGACGCCCGGCGCACCCGTCAGACACCCGAGCGCTTCCTCGAACGGGCTCTGTGCCGGGCCCTGGCCGAACACGCCGACCAGGAAATCGACCGTCTCGACCAGGCCGTACGCGAGCTACTGACCCGCACCACCCCCGCCTACCTGCTGTCCGCCGTGGGGCACGTACTCACCCAGCTCCCCGAGAGGCCCACCTCATGAACCCGACCGACGAACAGACGGCAGCCGCCGACGGCTTCCGCGCCGGGGACCACATCGCGCTGCAGGCCGGCGCTGGCACCGGGAAGACCACCACCCTCACCTTCCTGGCCCGCACAACCGACCGCCGCGGCTGCTACATTGCCTACAACCGGGCCATCGCCCAGGACGCTCGCGCCCGTTTCCCCAGCACCGTCCGGTGCAAGACCGCCCACGCGCTCGCCTACGCGGCCCTCGGCCACCGCTACACACGCCGCCTGAACGCACCCCGCCGCCCGGCCTGGCAGACCGGACAGGCCCTCGGCATCACCAAAGCCCTCCGCGTCGGCGACCGCGAGATCACCCCAAAAGCCCTCTCCAACGCCACCCTGCGCACCGTCACCCGCTTCTGCTACACCGCCGACGAAGCCATCACCCGCCACCACGTGCCCCACCTACGTGGCCTGGAGGACCCCGACCTCCACGCCCAACTCGCCGCCCACATCGTGCCGTTCGCCCGCAAAGCCTGGGCCGACCTGCAACACCCCGACGATGGCGCCGTCCGCTTCGACCACGACCACTACCTCAAGATCTGGGCCCTCACCCAGCCCCGCATCAATGCCGATTTTCTGCTGCTGGACGAGGCCCAGGACACCAACCCCGTTGTCGAACAGATCTTCCTCGCCCAGCGCGAGCACGCCCAGCTGGTCATGGTCGGCGACTCCGCCCAGGCCATCTACCACTGGCGCGGAGCCAAAGACATCATGACCGGCTTCGATGGCACCCAGCTCGCCCTGTCCCAGTCCTTCCGCTTCGGCCCCGACCTCGCCTTGGAAGCCAACCGCTGGCTGCGTCTGGCCGACGCCCCGATCCGCCTGACCGGCACCCCCGCCGTGCCCACCGAACTCGGGCCCGTCACCCAGCCCGACGCCGTGCTGTGCCGCACCAACGTCGGCGCCATGGCCCAGGTCATGACCCTCATGGCCGCCGGCCACCGAGTCGCCCTCGCCGGGGGAGGAGACAGCCTGCAAGCCCTGGCCCTCGCAGCACGCGAGCTGAAGGAGGGGCGCCGAACCCACCACCCCGAACTGATCCTGTTTCCCTGCTGGGGCGACCTGCAGGACTATGCCGCCCACGACCCGGCCGGAAGAGACCTCCAGCCCCTGGTCAACCTCGTCGACACTCACGGCACCGACGCCATCCTTACCGCTGTCGCCCGCCTCGCCCCCGAACTGCACGCCCAGGTCACCGTCTCCACCGCCCACAAAGCCAAAGGACGCGAATGGCCCCGCGTCCTCATCGCAGACGACTTCGCCCGCCCCAAGGACGACCCCACCGGTGATCACCCGGCCCCTCCGGCACCGCCCGACCCCATTGACGACGCCGAAGCACGCCTGGCCTACGTAGCCGTCACCCGCACCCGCCAATGCCTCGATCTGGGCGGTCTGTCCTGGATTCACGACCACCCCGATGGCTCCCCACCCGGCCCGAACCCGACCCTGGAAGGGGCGCGGCTACGTTTCTGATGGCGTCCAACCCAAGAAACTTCCGGCAGCAGCTTGCGACATGCGACTTGGCCCGCTGACATTCCTGCTGGTAGGCGGGGTGTTCGGCGTATGACTGGCCAAGGACTCGCAGCGCGTATGCCAGGCCGGCCGAGCGGGAGTCCGAGGGGTCCATGGCTTTGTAGTCATTCGCCAGTTGCTCGATCAGGTCGAGCATGGGGAGGTGGCTGTCGAGAAGAGCTTCGCCGCCCAGGGTGTCGGCCACGTAGGCGTAGGCGTGGTTGTCGCCCATGATGCGTGCGACGAGAAACTCCACAAGATCGTCCATGTGGCCATCCTCGCGGGCAAGGTGGTTGGGCGGTCAAGCGGCTGTCCAGATGAGGATGGCGGCGAGGTGGAGTGCGGCCTGGTAGGCGATGGCGAGCTTGTCCGTTCGCATGGCCCTGCCGCGCCATTGCTTGAGGCAACGTGTTGGCTGGGCAGTGGGACTGGAGTGCTGCAGACTTCCGGTCCTGGGCACCGAGCGGGTCGCTTGTGCTTGAGATGCCGCCGCCCTTCGGCGGTTGGCCCGCAACCGGCATGCGCCTGCTCGGGGCCCGCGCGCCGGGGTGAACAACAAGAAGGACCCGGTGGAGACAAAAGCTGCACACCGCGGTCTGCAAGGGCCAGATTACGCTCGCGGCCGCGCAGCAGGCCATCGTCACCGACTGGACCACTGCCCTGACAACCCTTCACCTCGACTGAAGAAGCTGCTGCAGGGCAGTGCGTGCCGTACGCCGGAATGTCCTTGACGCTCTGTGCGGGGCGCCGGTACGGGGAGGACCCCGGCTGGACGGGGGAGACCAGCCTGGGTCGTGGGTGGTGGCGTGCGGAGGGCGGTCGCCGTCTCCACGGGGACCGTGGTCGCGAGCGGCGGTTCGGGCGGCCCTCGTGCGGGCCTGAACTGCACGATCGGTCATGGGCGCGTAGCGCAACAAGGGTTCCATCCGGCCCTGGAGCCGGCCTAGACGTGCAGCCAGATCCGCAGCGGACCGACCGGCTCGAAGCCATGGCGGACAGCGACCTCCAGGTCATCGGCGTGCTCGTAGCCGACCACCGGCAGGGTGGGGAACAGCCAGTGCACCGAGTCAAGTACGACCGGCCAGGCTGCATCAGGGCCGCCGTCCAGAGCGAAGACATTGGAGACTCCGACCACATGATCGCTGCGGCTCGCCACCGCTCCCGCAATCACCCGACCGTCTGGGGACTGTCCGGCGAGCACGAAGGTGGCCGGGTCGTCTAGCAGTTCGGGCCGGAAGAGGCCCGCGTTGCCTCCCCCGTCGTCCCAGGCGAGCGCCCAGGCGCGCAGCGTGTCCGGATCACACGCCACGTCCCAGGCAAGGTCCGATGCGGCGGCGGGCGCACGCGCCGGGCGGTGGATCCACTGTGCTTCGAACAGCACCTGGAAGCCGGCCTCCGTCAGGTCAAGGTCAGCGAAGCTGTCCTTGACGGAGGCGCCGGGCGCGGTGGTGTCGATCCGGGCTGCCAGCACGGCCGAGTCGGCACCCGGCACCAGCGTCACTGCGTCGGGGTAATACAACGGAGGTGATCGGGAAGGTCCTCCTGACCACCTACCACTCAGCCAAGGGCCGGGAGTTCGACACCGTGATCCTGCCCGGGCTGCTCAACGGGATCATTCCGCGCAACGTTCCAGAGCGGGGCAGATGGCGTCCGGCCACCGCAAAGGAACTCGCCGAGCAACAGCGCACGTTCTATGTTGCCCTGACCCGCGCCGAAAGAACCCTGCACCTGATCTACGGCCCGGGTTACCACACCAGGAGCGGATACTGGCGTTCGGACGGACCGTCCGACTTCCTGATCGAGATGTACCAACGCCTGCCGTCAACGGGCTCGTCGGAGCAACAGACCTGAGGGGGATGGGGCCGTGTGGCGGGGACTTCCTTCGCGGAGGGCTTCTTGCGCTCGGCCAACCCCGGCGGTGTCGGTGCTACATCGTGTGACCTTAGGACGGTGCGCTGTTTGGACGCGTGCCGGCGCGGCAGGTGTCCTCGGCCGGCTTCGTGGCTTTGGGACCGCGTCCAGCATGGTGGACGCCGGTTTCGGCTCCGCTATCAGAGTGCAGTGCGGGGCAGGCAGATGCCAGGAGGCGCAGTTGGCCAAGATCGCGGCCGGGGCAGGCAGGATGTTTGCCAACGCTGTCATCAGCTCGAGCCGCATGTAGCTGTTGATCCCCACCAGTACCGCTCACGAACAAGACATCTGCGTCAAATGCCGTTCGCCGGGCTACGGGTCGCACACCCCGTTTCGGTGCGGCATGTCAGCAGTTCTGGAGGGCCTGCCCAGGGCCTGCTGCGGGGGCTGGGCAGGTTGAAATCGCGAACCATGGGGGCGTCTCTTCGCCGAGAGGCTCTGCTGTGTACGCGGCTTCCTGCATATTTTGGGTGGTCAGTTTCTGGCGGTTGCGGGTGAGTTGACTGTCCAGGGAGCTGAGTGTCGACGTCTGGAGTTGGGTATGTGGGGCTCATTGTTGCGCCCCCTCCGTCAGCTGTCATCAACTCCCAGCTGGCAGATTCAAGATAGAACGATGTGACGCACGACACCATTGACCCCGCTCGTCACATGATCTTCACTGCTTCTTCTAAAGAAAAATTAAAGAAACGGGTGGGGTGTGCTGACGCAAAAACGGGGGCGTCGTTGGTGTCGTGCGGCGCGGAGTGGTGCACTGGCGATCGCGTTGCTGGGGGGAGCGGTTCCGCTGGTCGGAGCCGTGGCGGCGCCTGCATTTGCCGATGACGGGTCAGCGTCTACGGCAGCTGACGGGGCTTCAGAGTCGCAGGCAAGCGCTCTCGCGGCGCAGAGCGGTGAGCGGGTCGTTGTGGACGCGGCGACGACCGAGTCATCCCAGGTCTTCGCCAACCCCGACGGCACGTTCACGCAGGAGATGAACGCGGCTCCGGTCCGCGCCCGCAAGGACGACGGCACGTGGGCCCCGATCGACACCAGCCTCGTGCGTGAGGTCGATGGCAGCGTGCGGTCGAAGAACACGACGGCCAGTCTCACCTTCTCTGGCGGCGGCAGCGCGGATGGTCTGGTTGAGCTGGCCGACGAGGGGCACACGCTGCGCCTGGGCTGGCCGACCGCGCTGCCCGAGCCCCGACTGGACGGCAGTACCGCCACCTACGCCAACGTTTTGCCGGACGTCGATCTGAAGCTGACTGCGCTGAGTTCGGGCTACACGTCCGTGCTTGTGGTCAAGACAGCCGTGGCGGCGAAGAACCCGGCGCTCGCGACGATCAGCATGACTGTCTCGGGCAGCGGCCTGGACATCGCGCCGACGGCCGACGGTGGCTTCGTGGCGCGTGACGGTGACGGCAGTCCGGTCTTCGAGAGCCCGGCGGGACGGATGTGGGACTCGGCCGGCGACGCCTCGGCCAGTGCCGCGTCCGGCGTGGCGACGCAAATGGTCCGCACTGCCGCGTCGGCCGGGACGGACGCCGCGGGGGAGCCGGATACCGTTCCGCTGCCCGCCGCCGGGGGAGAGCCCGCCTCTTCGGAGGGGCCCGGCAGCGGGGATGCGGCGGCCGAGGTGCCGCTGAAGATCACCGGTTCCACTTTGGAGATCACGCCCGATCCGGCGCTGTTGCACGGCGAGGACACGGTTTTCCCGCTCTATATCGATCCGCCGACTAAGGGGATTGCGCTGGGGGACTGGACGGCTCTGGCCTCCAACGGCACCAAGTACTGGGAGTTCGACGGGGACAAGGGCGTGGGTCGCTGTTCCAACTACGCCGGCTACCTCTGCGCCAACACTCCGTATACGCAGCGCATGTACTTTGAGTACCCGTTGTCGTCGATCCACGGCAAGAAGGTTCTGGACGCTGTGCTGGAGGTCTACCAGCTGTGGACGTTCAGCTGTGAGCCGCACACGTACGACCTGAGCCACGTGGACAGGGGTATTTCTTCCAGCACCACCTGGTCGGGGAGGCCCGTCGCGGACGACCTGATGGGTGATCAGAACGTGGCCTACGGGCGGGGCACCCTGTGCAGCCCGTCGCAGCCAGCGAACTGGGTGCGGTTCAGCGACAATGTGAAAGGTGAGTCGAATGAGAACCTGACGACCACTCTCGCCTCGCACGCGGCGAACAAGGCCGCACAGATCACGTTCTCGCTGACGGCGCACGACGAGTCGGATGCGGGCGCCTGGGCGCGGTTCCGTAACGACGCCAAGCTGTCGGTGACGTACGTGTCCTATCCGTCTACGCCGACCTCCTCCGGTGTCCAGCAAGGCAACACCGGGCGGGCCTGCAACGCTTCCAACCTGCCGTTCGCCACGAGTGATTCGTCGCCGAAGATGCTGGCCACGGTGCAGTCGGCGGACGGAAGCCAGTCCCAACTGCGCGCGGCGTTCGAGGTGTGGAAGGCCGACGGTTCCAGCCGCGTCTGGTCCGCGGCGTCGCCGGACGGCGCCTGGGTGGCCGACAACGCCGCCCGCACCGCGTCCACCAGCGCGTTGCCGCAACAGAGCGATTATCGGATGCGGGTCAAGACACAGGCGTACTACATGACGGACCGGGGCGTCTCCGGTGTGCTGGACTCGTTGTGGTCGTCCTGGTGTTACTTCCGGGTCGACACGCAGAAGCCGCCGTCTCCGGTGGTGACCAGCGCGGACTACGGTCCGGCCGAGACCACCGCGGCTGCGGGCGGGGTGGGGATGCCCGGCAGGTTCACCTTCACGCCCGGGGACGACGACCTGACCAAGGCCGGCATCCAGTCGGACGTCACCAGCTACAAGTGGAAACTGAACAGCGGCCCGATCTCGTCCCCGATTCCCGTTGCCAAGGGCGCGTCCACCATTCAGACGATCCCGCCGAACCAGGCCGGTGAGAACACCCTGCAGGTGTGGGGTTTTGACGCGGCCCAGAACAGTTCCCTGACCGGCTACTACAGCTTCCTGGTGAAGGGCGCCGAACAGCCGTCCGGGATCTGGCACCTGGACAACACGCTCACCGACTCCACCACTGCCACCCAGCACCCGCTGACTTCCTCGGGAGCCGCCTGGGACACGCTCGCCCGCAGCGGTGCCGGGGCGGCGAAGCTGAACGGCGCGAGCGCCTACCTCGCCACCTCCGGCCCGGTGCTGGACACCACCAAATCCTTCACGGTCTCCGCCTGGGCACGGCTGACGAAGCAGGACGTCAACTACACCGTCCTGTCCCAGGCGGGCACGAACGCCGCTGGGTTCCAGCTGTATTACTCGACCGCCTACAACGCCTGGATCTTCAACCGGCACCAGACAGATGTCGCCAGCCCCGCGATTACCCGCTCGATCGGCGCCAGGCCGCCGGTCCTGAACGCCTGGACCCATTTGGCTGGCGTTTATGACGCGGCGGCGAACACCGTCCAGCTCTACGTCAACGGCGTCCCGCAGGGCAGTCCGGTGCCGTTTCCGGTGGCCCCGTGGAAGGCGTCGGGCGGCCTGCAGGTTGGACGGCTGCTGGCATCGGGGGCCAGCAAGGACAACTTCGCCGGAACAATCGACGAGGTGAAGGTCTGGTCTCGTGCGCTCGCGGACACCGAGGTCACCCACGAGGCCTGGCTGGAGGACGAGGACCTCTCCGACGGCACCTCCGGCGACCCGGTCCCCGCACTCGTCGCCAAATGGGACGCCACCGACGTCGCGAACGCGACCGGCACCACGGTGAAGGACACCAGCGGCTTCAGCCGCAACCTCACCCTCAACGGCGCTGCGCTCACCCAGATCAGCCACGGCGATCCGGACATTGGCGAAGAAGTCACCACCACCCAGACGCTGACCCTCAACGGCACCAGCGCCTTTGCCAGCGCCGCCGGCCCGGTCGTCGACGACACCGGCTCCTTCACTGCCACCGCGTGGGTGACACTCAACCCGGCCAAGCTCGCCGACACCAGCAAGGCGTACGCGGTGCAGGTGTTCGGCCAGTCCGGGACGAGTCAGTCCGCCTGGGGCGTGTGGTATGAGCAGCCGGCCGGCAGCACCCAGGGGCGGTGGACCTTCGGCCGCCCCGACAAGGACGGCACCGGGGCTGCCTGGACCACGAGCGGGTCCGACGCCCGCACCACGGCCCAGCTGGGCGTCCCGGTCATGCTGACAGTTGTCTACGACGCCCAGGCGGCAGCCGATGGTGACGACACCTCCAAGCTCGGCGGTCTCAAGCTCTACGTCGACAGTGCCCAGATGGGAGCCGAGGAGGGTGTGCCCTACACCGCCCCCTGGCAGGGCAGCGGGGCGTTCGAGATCGGCCGGGCGAAGATCAACGGCGCTCCCGCACGCTACTTCCCCGGAACGATCGACACCGTCCGTGTCTGGGCCGGAGCCACCTCCACCGACACCATCGCCAACCGGTTCAACACCGAACAGCAGTAGCAGCAGGACGGAACAGGGCCGGCCCCACAGCCTTCCCTGTCTCGTCCTGCTCGGCCTTCCCGTATACCACCGTACTGAGCTCCTTGGGTGCCGGGGCCGTCGCCTGGATGCTTCCTGACCAATTCCGAGAACGGGGACTTCATCATGTCTTCACCGCCTTTCCGTAGACGGCTGCCAGGGGCGGTCGCACGTCGTTGGCTCGGCCGTGGCGTACTCGTTGCCTCGCTCTGCCTCCTGCCGCAAGTCGTGGTCCCCCCGGGCTACGACTTCGCCGCCCAGGCCCAACCCTCGCCGGCCCGCAAGAAGCTGGAGGACCGGCCTGAGGCGAAGATCGACAAGGTCGGCGTGCTCAAGCCCGGCACGTCCAAGGCGCCGAAGGACAAGGCCGCACCGGCGGCCCGCGAGACCCGCGAACGGCTGAAGAAGGCCTCCTGGCCGGAGGCCGGGAAGGCGAGTGCCGACGTCCCGGCGACCGGCGGGGCTGCTGTCACCGTCGGCGGTCTCGGCGTGAAGCTGGCCCAGCAGCCCGTCACCGCGGTGGCCAAGGCACCGAAGAGCAAGACGGCGGCGAAAGGCACCGGCCCGGCCGAGAAGGTGGCGCTCCGTCTCCACTCCCAGGCAGCCGCGAAGAAGGCGGGCATCAACGGTGTCCTGCTCACCGTGGACCCGGTCGGCGCCGCATCCGGGAAATCCGTCGGAGACACCGACAACCTCCGTATCTCCCTCGACTACTCCTCCTTCTCCGACGTCTATGGCGGCAACTTTGGCCCCCGACTGCGCCTGGTGACGCTCCCGACGTGTGCGCTGACCACCCCGCAGAAGAAGTCCTGCCGTATCCAGCGGCCCGTGGCGGGCGCGGGCAACGACGCGGGATCCCAGACCCTGACGGGCACCCTCTCCGCCCACACCCTGAACGCTGGTACTCCGATGCTGATGGCGGCGGCCGCCGACAGCTCGGGCGGTGGAAGCGACTACAGCGCCACCTCGCTGTCGCCGACCGCGACCTGGGAAGCCGGCGGCAGCACCGGTGACTTCACCTGGAACTACCCGCTGCGAGTCCCTCCGGCGACGGCTGGCCCGGCCCCGAACCTGTCCATCTCCTACAACTCCGCCTCCGTGGACGGCCGGACGGCCGGGGAGAACAACCAGACCTCGGTGATCGGCGAGGGCTTCTCGATCACTGAGTCCTACATCGAGCGCAAGTACGGCTCGTGCAAGGACGACGGCCAGTCCGGCAAGGGCGACCAGTGCTGGAAGTACGCCAACGCCACCCTGGTCCTCAACGGCAAGGCCGTCGAGCTCGTCAACGCCTGCACCGACAAGACGGCCTGCGACAGCGCTGCCCTGTCCCAGGCGTCCGGCGGCACCTGGAAGGTGAAGAACGAGGACGGCACCCGCGTCGAGCATCTGGCCGGCGCCACCGGCAACGGCGACGACAACACCGAGTACTGGAAGGTCACGGACGCCTCTGGCATCCAGTACTTCTTCGGCAAGCACCGCCTGCCCGGCTGGAGCGACAAGGGCACCGCCGACACCGCCGACGACGACCCGGTCACCAACTCCGTATGGACCGTCCCGGTCTTCGGCGATGACTCCGGCGAGCCCTGCTACAAGTCCACCGGCTTCGCCGACTCCTTCTGCAACCAGGCCTGGCGCTGGAACCTCGACTACGTCGTCGACCCCCACGGCAACGCCTCCGCCTACTGGTACGGCAAGGAGACGAACTACTACTCCAAGAACGCCGACACCAGCGTCAACGGCACCGGCTACACCCGCGGCGGCTACCTCAACCGCATCGACTACGGCCTGCGCAGCGACCTCATCTACGCCAAGCCCGCCGCCCAGCAGGTCCGCTTCACCTACGACGAGCGCTGCGTCGTCTCCGGCGGATGCTCCAGCCTCACCAAGGACACCAAGGCCAACTGGCCCGACGTGCCCTTCGACATGATCTGCGCGTCGAACACGAAGTGCACCACCCAGATCGGCCCCGCCTTCTTCACCCGCAAACGCCTCACCGACATCACCACCTCGGTATGGACCGGCACCGGCACCACCCAGCGGGACGTGGACACCTGGCACCTGGACCAGAACTTCCCCGACACCGGTGACGCCTCCTCACCGAGCCTGTGGCTGAAGTCCATCCAGAACACCGGCAAGGCCAACACCACCGCAGCCGCCATGCCGCCGGTCGTCTTCGGCGGCATCCAGATGTCCAACCACGTCGAGGGCAGCACCCCCGACACCCTGCGCTACATCAAATGGCGCGTGCGCAAGATCACGTCCGAGACCGGCTCCACCATCACCGTCAACTACTCCGGCCCGGACTGCATCTGGGGCACCAGCATGCCGGCGGCCATCGATAAGAACACCCGCCGCTGCTTCCCGGTCAAGTGGTCCCAGTCCGGGGCGACCCCGGTCACCGACTGGTTCCACAAGTACGTGGTCACATCCGTCTTCCAGGACGACCCCTACGGCCACGGCGACACCAACGAGAAGTACTACGACTACCAGGACGGCGCCGGCTGGGCCTACGCCGACGACGAGGGCCTGACCAAGGCATCCAACCGCACCTGGTCCCAGTGGCGCGGCTACCGCAAGGTCGTAGAAACCTCCGGCGACTCCGACGGCCCGCGCTCCAAAAAGTCCACGCTCTACATGCGCGGCCTGAACGGCGAGAAGGAACTCGACGACACCGCCCGGGTGGAGAAGGTCACCGACTCCACCGGAACCGCCATCGACGACTCCCGCCAATACGCGGGCTTCGTCCGCGAAACCATCGTCTACAACGGCACCGAGGAACTCAGCGGCACCATCAACACCCCCTGGTCACACAACACCGGCAGCCACACCTACAGCTGGGGCACCACCGACTCCTGGATCATCCAGGCAGGCGAAACGGCCACCCGCACCAAGACCTCCACCGGCACCCGCACGGTCACCCAGAAGACCACGTACGACCCCACGTACGGCATGCCGATCACCGTCGAGGACAGCGGCGACGCCGCCAAGACCGGCGACGAATCGTGCGTGAAGACCAGCTACGCCCGCAACACCACGGCCTGGCTGGTGAACACGGTCTCGCGCTCCGAGACTTACGCAGTCCCGTGTACGACCGCCCCGGCCGTCCCCGACGACGTCGTCTCTGACATCACCACCGCCTACGACAACCAGGCGGTCGGAGTGGCGCCCACTCTGGGCGAGATCACCGCCTCCTACCGGGTCGCAAGCTACGACGCTGACAAGAAGCCCGTCTACCAGCAGGCCTCCGGATCCACCTACGACAAGCTGGGCCGCCCGCTCACCGCGACCAACGCCCTCAACCGCACAGTCAAGACCACCTACGTCCCCGACGACACCGGCTACGGCCCGCTGACGTCCAAGACCACCATCGACCCCAAGCTCTACACCTCCACCACCGAAGTCGACCCGGCCTGGGGCACTGCGACCAAGACCACCGACGCCAACGGCAACATCACCGAGTGGGCCTTCGACGCGCTCGGCCGCCTGGTCTCGGTCTGGAAGCCGGACCGCTCCCGCGTTCTCCAGGACGCCGCCAGCATCGTCTACGCCTACAGCATCAACAACGACAAAGAGACTTGGGTCCGCACCGACGCCCTCAAGGCCGACGGCAAGACCTACAACAGCTCCTACGAGATCTTCGACGGACTGCTGCGCTCCCGCCAAAAGCAGGTCCCCGCACCCAATGGCGGACGGGTGATCTCCGAAACCCTCTACGACGACCGCGGCCTGGCCTACATCACCAACAGCCAGGTCCACGACAACAACGCCCCCTCGGGCACCCTGGCCAACACTTTCCAGGGCTCCGTGCCCGCCTCCATCGAGACGGTCTACGACGCTGCCGGCCGTGCCACCGACTCGATCTTCCGGGTCTACAACGAGGAGAAGTGGCGCACCAAGACCGACGACCAGGGCGACCGCACCGCCGTCACCGCCACCGCGGGCGGCACCGGCACCCTGACGGTCAAGGACGCACGCGGCCGGATCACCGAACGCCGCGAGTACGGCGGCCCCGCCCCGACCGGCAGCGACTACACCCGCACCCTTTACGAGTACACCCCCGGCGGTCAGCTCAAGAAGATGACCGGACCAGACGGGGCGGCCTGGACCTACGGCTACGATCTGCGCGGCCGCAAGATCACCTCCACCGACCCTGACAAGGGACAGATCGATACCACCTACAACGACGCCGACCAGCCGCTCACGGCCACGTCCACCCTGAACGGTGTCTCCCACACCCTGATAACCGACTACGACGAACTCGGCCGCAAGGTTGGTACCTGGGACGGAGTGAAGGACAACGCCCACCAGTTGACCAAGTTCACCTACGACTCCCTGACCAAGGGACAGCCGACTGCGGCAATCCGCTACGTAGGCGGGACTACCGGGAAGATCTACTCCCAGGTCGTCACCGGCTACGACATGCTCGGCCGTCCCAAGGGCACCAAGACCGTCATCGCCGCTGCCGACCCCCTGGCCCAGGCCCTCACGGCCGTTGGCACCTCTCCGACGTTCACCACGTCAACCACCTACAACATCGACGGCACCGTCCAGTCCACTTCCATGCCCGCGGCGGCCGGCCTGCCCGCCGAAACCGTCACCAACAGCTACAACGACCTCGGGCTGCTCACCGGCACCGACGGCATGACCGACTACGTCCAGAACATCGGCTACTCCCCGTACGGCGAGATCGAGGAGACCCGCCTGGGCACCTCCACCGGCGCCAAGCAACTCCAGATCCTCAACCGCTACGAGGATGGCACCCGGCGCTTGTCCAACACGCACACTGTTGACCAGACCAACACCGGCTACACCAGCGACGTCGACTACATTTACGACGCCACCGGCAACGTCAAGTCGGTCGCTGACAAGGTCAACGGCACGGACACCCAGTGCTTCTCCTACGACGGCTACCGCCGCCTGACCGATGCCTGGACCCCTTCCTCCAACGACTGCGCCACCGCCCCCTCGGCAACGGCCCTCGGCGGCCCGGCCCCGTACTGGACCAGCTGGACCTACAAGGTCGGCGGACTGCGCGACACCCAGACCGAGCACAAGATCACCGCTAACACCACCACCGCGTACGGCTACCCGGCCGTCAACGCCAACGGCGCTGGCCAGCCCCACACCCTGACCTCAGTCACGGTCAACGGTGGCACGGCCAAGGACTACAAGTACGACGAGCAGGGCAACACCACCAAGCGCTACGGCACCACCGGCAGCGCGCAGGGCCTCGTCTGGGACATCGAAGGGGAACTGAGTAGCCTCACCGAAGGCACCAAGACCACCGACTACCTCTATGACGCCAGTGGCGAACTCCTGATCCGCCGTGGCCCCGTCAAGACCGTGCTCTACCTGGGCGGCCAGGAGCTCCACTACGACACGGCTGCCAAGAAGTTCACCGCTCAGCGCTACTACCCGGCCGGCGACGCCACCATCGTTCGCACCGAGACTGGCCTGTCCTGGATGGTCGACGACCACCACGGCACCGCCTCGATGACGGTTGACGCCACCACCCAGGCCATCACCCGCCGGTACACCAGCCCCTTCGGTGAGGCACGCGGCGCGACACCGTCGGGCTGGCCCGACGACAAGGGATTCCTCGGTAAACCCGCCGACGCCGACACCGGCCTCACTCACCTCGGCGCCCGCGAATATGACCCCGCCACCGGCCGCTTCCTCTCATTGGATCCCGTCCTCGCCCCCGAGGACCACGAGTCCCTCAACGGCTACGCCTACGCCGACAACACCCCGGTCACCAAGTCCGACCCCACCGGCCTGAAGCCGATCACGGACTGCGAACGCGGATGCAACGACGGCAAGGGCGGCAGATACTACGACTCCATGACAATGGGCCCACACGGGACCTGGGTCTACCACTCAACGAAGACCTACACGCAGACGTTTCAATACGAGAAGGCAGGCGGCGGTACCGGAAGCGGCAGCATGACTGTCACCATCCGCACCGACGGAGGCATTAAGTCGGCGCACATCGAGTTCAAGATGGGCCCCGATCCGAAGCCTGAGGCAAGAGACGGATCGCAGTGCAGGTCCTGCTACGCCATGGGAACCAATCCCTACTACGATCCGAATGCTCCCGACGACTTCCCTGACAGACCCAAGATGGCGACCTGGCAGAAGGTTGTGGTGGGCGTCGTCTCGGCTGTGGCACTGGCTGTTGTCGCCGCTCCCGTAGCTGTCGCTATGGGTGAAGGATGCCTGGCCACGGCTCCAGTGTGTGCCGCGGAAATTGCGGAAGTGATGACCGGCGGTGCTTCAGGGGGAAGCGCGGTAGTAGGCGGAGGGGCCGCAGTCGGCGTCGGTGCGTACAGCGCGGCACGCACTACACGCCTGGGCGGCACGTACTACACCCCCGCAACAGGCCTCAAAGCTCTCATCAACCCAGCCGGGGGCAAGACAAACTGCCGGGCGTGCGTCATTTCACTTGATCAACTCATGGCCAACGGGGCACGGTCGAGCGCCATTCCTAACTTGGAACGCGGTTCCGAGAAGGTGATTGAAGATTTCTACGGAGTAAGGTTTCGAGCCAGGAGCTTCTCCAACATCGTGGCTGACATGCAGAAGGCGGGCCCTGGAGCCCGAGGCATCGTGTGGGGACTGGACGCCGATGGAGGCCACGTGTTCAATGTGATCAACTCCGGTGGAAGGGTGACGTTTCTAGATGGGCAATCCGGCAACGCCAGCCATGCGGCCGGATGGGACAGCTATAAATTCATGAGGACAGACGAATGATCTCAGAAGAGCAGGCTCGCTTGATTGCAGAAGAATTTCTGCAAGAAAGTAAGAGGCCTACTGAGCCCGAGTTGGCTATCAACTGGAATAGGGCGCGAGTGAAGGAAGGAATCCTTATCGCCCCTTATAATTCCGCAGAATTCTTGAGCACCGGCGAGAATCAATTGCTGGATTGTTGGCCAATCTTGGTGGATCTAGCCTCAGGGCAAGCCCGATTCGGCGAGCTGGAAGAGCGTCCCTTCTGGAAGGGGGCGTAGCCGGGTATTTTCCGTGGGCCCGCATCAGGCGGGCCCACGGAAATAAACCCGGTGTGTCAATTGGGGCTGAGGTCCCTCGCCTGATCTCTGGGCTGTGCGCTTATAAACGGGCTGGTGACATTGATCGCTGAGCGAACAGACTGTGATGAACTCCGAGAAGCCCTCACTGAACCTCTTTCATCCTCAATAGTCGCAGGTCAAGAGTGTGTGGATGGCTTGTACGACGGTGCTAATACGCCGGGTTGAACATCTGGCTCGCCGTAACAGTCGCCAGGACTTCAGCTGTGCGAAGGCGCGTTCGCCGGGAGCCCGCAGCCGGGCGTGGTCGCGGTTGAACTGCTGGTAGTGCTCGGGCTGTTCGTGGTGGTGGTAGTAGGGGGTGCGGACGGTGGCGCCGGCACCCTGGTAGGCCCGGTCGGCGAGGACGAGGATCTGGCGGGTCAGGCAGGCTTGGACGATGCCGTGGGCGCGGGCCGCGGTGAGGTCGTGGGTACGTCCTGGTGTCGCGCGCGAGAACCACAGCGGGGTTCCGCCGGGCCGCGATGACCTGGATGTTCATGCCATGCTGCTTGTGTTTCTGCGAGTAGTGTGGCTCGTCCGCCTTGAAGCGGTCGGTCGGGATGAGCATCCCGTCGACGATGACGAAGTCCCCCTCGCCCAGCCCGACTAAAGCGCGTTGCAGAAGGCCGTGATCTGGGCATTTTCCTTGTATGCGTGGGGTGTTGAGGGCTGATCCGTTGTGGGTGGAGACGTTCACGGGGCTGCGGATGACGCAGTTCGAGCGGTTGCTGAAGGCGGTGCGGGAGCGTGGTGGCGATGGGCCGCGGATCGGCCGGCCGTGGTGTCTGCCGCTTTCCGAGCGGGTGCTGGTGGTAGCGGTCTACTACCGGACGAACCTCACCATGCGGCATCTCGCGCCACTGTTCGGCATCTCGCCGGCCACCGTGTGCCGTGTCATCCAGCGGCTTGGCCCCCTCCTCGCGATCGCGCCGACCTCGCGTCCGGCCGATGCCGCGGACCGGTTGTGGATCGTCGACGGCACCCTGGTCCCGGTGCGCGACCGCAAGGTCGGCGCCTTGAGCCGCAACTACCGGTTCTCCGCGAACGTGCAGGCCATCATCGACGCCGACACCCGCCTGGTCGTGGCCACCGCCCGCCCCGCCCCGGGCAACAAGGCCGACGCCCATGTCTGGCGCAACTCCGGCCTGCCGGAGCAGTGCCAGGGAGCCACGGTGCTCGGCGACGGCGCCTACATCAACACTGGCCTGGTCGTCCCGCACCGCAAACGACCCGGCCGGGCGCTGCTGGCCGGCGAACAAGCCGACAACGCCGAGCATCGCCGGGTCCGTGCACGGGTCGAGCATGCGATCGGCCGCCTGAAGAACTACAAGATCCTTCGTGACTGCCGACAGCACGGCGATGGCCTGCATCACGCCGTACAAGCGGTCGCGCACATGCACAACCTCGCCCTGTCCGCGTGATCAGCACAGCCGTAGACGGGACCTGACCTGCAAACTCACGGCCTTCTGTAACGCGCTTTAGGTTCTGTCTCTTTGGTCAGTGGCGGGTCCAGATGAGGATGCCCGTGAGGTGGAGTGCGGCCTGGTAGGCGATGGCGAGTTTGTCGGTTCGTGTGGCCAGGCCGCGCCACTGCTTGAGGCGGTTGATGCACCGTTCGACGGTGTTGCGCTGCTTGTATGTCTCGCGGTCGAAGCCGGGCGGTCGGCCGCCGAGTCGGCCTCGCCGCAGGCGGTGGCCGACTTGGTCGGAGGGCTGCGGGATGACTGCACGGATGCCTCGGCGTCGCAGGTGGCTGCGGATGGCGCGGGTGGAGTGCGCGCGGTCGGCCAGAACGGCCAGGGGTCGGGTCCGGGGCCTGCCGGAGCCGGTGCGGGGCAACGCGGATGCGGGACCTCACCGTTTCGAAGGCGGGTGCATCGCCTGCCTGGCCTGCGGTGACGGTGAAGGCGAGGGGTCATGCCCGGCCGTCTGCGGCCAGGTGGACTTTGGTGCTCAGTCCGCCGCGTGAGCGTCCGAGTGGGTGATCGGCGGGCTCGCCGGGTGGGCTGCCCCTTTTTGAGGGCTCCGGCGGCGTGCTGGTGGGCCCGGACGACCGTGGAGTCCACCGACACTGTCCAGTCGATGTCGTCGTCGGCGTCCGCTGCCGCCAGGACGGCAGTGAGGATCATCTCCCAGGTGCCGTCGACGGCCCATCTGATCAGCCGCTTGTGCGCGGTCTTGAACGAGCCGAGCTCGTCGGGAAGGTCCCGCCAGGGCGAGTTGGTGCGGTACTTCCAGGCGAGCAGCCACACCACCCTAGACGGCCCCTACGCACCAGACGGCTTCGTGCCGTGTGGAGGGGATGATCCGCAGGTGGGCCCTCCGGTTAGGGTGGCGGGGGTGCGTGCTTCGGGTTGGTGCGCGTGAAGTGGCCGTGGTTTTGAGGGGGGTTCACGGGGGATGGGCTACGTCCTGCCTGGCTGGATGGACGAGATCCTGGACTTCATCGGGATCAACTGGCCGAACGTCGACGAGGACGACTACCGTGAAATGGCGGATGCCATGCGGGAGTTCGCGGACCAGTTCGAGGGGCACGGTGCGGAGGCGCATGCGGCGGTCAGCCGCATTCTGGCCTCCAGTGAGGGTGCTGCGGTCGATGCGCTGCAGGAGCACTGGGACTTGGTGAAGTCCGGGCATCTGGAGAAGGTGCCCGATATCGCCCGGCTGTTCTCGGATGCCTGTGATGTGGTAGCGGACATCATCTTCGGGATGAAGACCAAGGCCGAGATCGAACTCGGTGCCATGGCGGCCTCGATCGGTGTCAGCCTGGGTCTTGCGGTCGTGACCGGCGGCCTGTCGGCGATCGTCGGGGCGGCGGAGACGGCCGCGATGCGCCAGCTGATCAAGCGGATCATCGACGAGGCGGCCGACCAGATCGTCGACGAACTCCTCGCCCGGGTCACCGAGCCGATCACCGGCCGGCTGGAGCAAATGGTCGAGGACACGGTCCTGGACCTGACCGACAACCTCATCAAGCTCCCGCCTGCCACCGGCGGCGCCGGTGCGGGGGAGGGGGGTCACGGCGGCATCCACACCGGCATGACCCTCGCCTCGGCAGGCGGACCCTCCGGAGGCGGCGGGGGAGGGGGTGGTGGCCGGGTCTTCATCGACCATGAGGAGTACGAGAACGGGGCGGGCAAGCTGTCCCGCCACGGCGAGGCCATGAGCACCGACTCGCTCGGTTCGCTGGGCCGGGCCAAGGGCGCCTTCGGCCGCACGAGGGGCCGTGATCCGTTCACCCAGGCGTTCGACTCCGTGCTGCATGGTGCGCTCAACGGTGCGGAGAAGGCGCTGAAGAAGGTCGGCAAGCACCTTACGGAGGACGTGCCTGGTGGGTTGCGTGCCACCTCGCGCACCCATCGCCAAAACGACAGCGACATCTCCGACCGGCTCAAGACGCTGACCAAGGGGGAGTCGGACACCCCCAGGGTGCCCGGCGCCCGCAGCGGCGGGCGGGGTGGCAAGGGCCCAGATCCGCTGAACAGCGCCCGCGATGATGCGCGCCACCACGGTGTGGAGCCGGACAAGCGCATCTGCCGTACCGACCCGGTCGATGTGGCCAGCGGCCAGATGCTGCTGGAACAAAAGGACCTGGATCTTCCCGGGGTGCTGCCGCTGGTCCTCAAGCGCACGCACCTGTCCGACTACACCTTCGGGGTGTGGTTCGGCCGCTCGTGGGCCTCGACGCTGGACGAACGCATCGAGGTCGACATCCGCAACCAGGCGATGTGGGCGCGCGAGGACGGCACCGTCCTCATCTACGACCGGCTGCCCGGCCCGCAGACGCCAGAGGTGATGCCGCTGGAAGGTCCGCGTATCCCGCTGCGGCGCATCTCCGAGGTGGGCGCCCAGAATCTGGAGTTCGCGGCCACTGATCCGCGCACCGGTTGGACGCGCTACTTCTCCAAGCCGGGCGGCAAGGGCTGGCAGCTGTGGCTGACCACCATCGAGGACCGTAACGGCAACCAGATCGACATCCACCGCGACGCCACCGGCCGCCCCCTCGACATCACCCACAGCGGCGGCTACGACATCAGCATCTCCGCCGACCGTGGCCGCGTCACCGCCCTCGCCCTCCGCGGCCAGAACGACGGCGAACCAGCCCTGCCCGTCATCGAGTTCGGCTACGACGAAGACGGCGATCTCACCGAGGTCATCAACTCCTCCGGAATCCCGCTGCGCTTCACCTACGACACCCTGGGCCGCATCACGTCGTGGACCGACCGCAACGACTCCACCTACCGCTACATCTACGACGCGGCCGGCCGCGTGGTGCAGACGGTGGGGCCGTCCGGGATGCTCTCGTCCACGTTCGCCTACGACACCACCAACCGGATCACCCGGTATACCGACTCGATGGGTGCCACGACCGTCTACCAGCTGGACGAGCGGCAGCAGATCGTCGCGGAGACCGACCCGCTGGGCCACACCACCGCCTACGTGTTCGATGCGCGGGACCGGATCCTGGAGCAGACCGACGCGCTGGGCCACACCGTGCGCTTCGAACGCGACGAGCGCGGCAACCTGGTCGGCTTCGTCGCGCCCGACGGGCTCCGCACCACCGCGGTCTTCAACGACCTGGACCTTCCGGTGACCATCACCGAACGCGGAGGCCGCCAGCGGCACTTCGCCTACGACGCGCGCGGCAACCGCACCGCCGTCATCGACATCGACAGAGCCCGTACCGACTACGAGGTCGACGAACGCGGTCACGTCACCGCGGTACGCAACGCAGCCGGCGAGGTCACCCGGATACGCAACGACGCGGCAGGCCTGCCGGTGGAGATCACCGCCCCCGACGGGGCCCGCGTGACCCTCGTCCGTGACCGCTTCGGCCGGGTCACCGAGGTGACGGACGCCCTCGGCGGCACGATGCGCATGACCTGGACGATCGAGGGCCGGCCCCTGTGGCGGGAACTGCCCGACGGCACCCGCGAGGAGTGGACCTGGGACGGCGAGGGCAACCTGCTTGCCCACACCGACCGGGCCGGGCACACCACCACCCACGCGGTCACCCACTTCGACCGGCGCACCGCCACCCGCACCGCCGACGGCGCCGCCTACCAGTTCACCCACGACAGCGAACTGCGCCTGGCCACCGTGGTGAACGCCCAGGGGCAGCAGTGGCGCTACCAGTACGACGCTGCCGGCCGCCTGACAGCGGAGACGGACTTCGACGGCCGCACCCTGACCTACGAACACGACGCCCTGGGGCGTCTGACCCGCCGCACCAACGCCGCCGGACAGTCCCTGGCCTACGAGCGTGACCTGTTGGGGCGGATCGTGCGCATGCAGCACGACGATGGCACCACCTCCACCTTCACCTACGACATCGCCGGTCGCCTGGTGGAGGTCACCAACCCCCACGCCCAGATCCACCTCGAACGGGACCTGGCCGGGCGTGTCGTGACCGAGAGTGTCAACGGCCGCGCCCTGGCCCGCGCCTACGACGTGCTGGGACGGCGCACCCACCGGCGCACCCCGTCCGGCGCCACCAGCACCCTCACCTACGACGAGCGCGGCCTCGCGGCCTACACGGTGGGGGAGCAGACCTTCCGCTTCGAACGCGACGTGCTCGGCCGGGAAGTCTCCCGCACCCTCGACGACCAGCTCACCTTCAGCCAGACGTGGGATCCCGTCGGCCGCATCGTGAACCAGGCCTTCACCAGTGCGCACGACACCCTCTTCGAGCGCTCCTTCGCCTACACCCCGAACGGCACCCCGCACACCATCGAGGACAGCCGCACCGGCCGGCGCACCTACACGCTGGACGCAGCCAGCCGGATCACTGCCGTCACCGCCGAGGGCTGGAGCGAGCAGTACGCCTACAACACAGCGGGCGACCAGATGCACGCCGCGCTGCCGCCGGGCACTCCAGGCCAGGACACCGCCGGCGAACGCACCTACTCCGGTAGCCGTGTCACCCAGGCCGGCCGCACCCACTACACCTACGACGTCCAGGGCCGCCTCGCCCAAAAACGCGTCACCACGCTCAGCGGCAAACAGCTGACCTGGACGTTCACCTGGGATGCCGAAGACCGCCTCACCCAGGTCCAGGCCCCCGGCGACGTGGCCTGGCGCTACTTCTACGACGCGCTGGGCCGCCGCACCGCCAAGCACCGGCTGCGCGCGGACGGCCGCATCGAGGATGTGACGACCTACTGCTGGGACGGCGGACAGCTCGCCGAGCAGCACACCAACGGTGTCACCCTCATCTGGGACTACACCGGCCTGCACCCCCTGGCGCAACGCGAAGCCAAAACCCAGGAACAGGGCGAGAGCGACCGACGGTTCTTCGCCATCGTCACCGACCTTGCCGGGGCCCCCACCGACCTCATCGCCCCCGACGGCACCATCGCCTGGCACAGCCGCAGCACCGCCTGGGGCTCCACCCAGTCCCACCGCGACGCCACCGCATACACGCCGCTGCGCTACCCCGGCCAGTACTTCGATCCCGAAACCGGCCTGCACTACAACCTCAACCGCTACTACGACCCCGAACTCGGCCGCTACACCACACCCGACCCCCTGGGCCTCGCACCGGCCGTCAACCACTACACCTACGTCCCCAACCCCTTCACCCTCGCCGACCCGCTCGGCCTGGCCGGCTGCACAGCCGATCCGACCTGGGGCGGACGGGTCACCTTCACCCGCGACGAGCACGGACGCCCCTACGAGATGAACGCGGTCATCACCAGGGACATGCTCGACGAGGGCACCCACGCGAGGAACTCACTGGAGCCGCCCGGCTTCCTCGGCGGCGACTACAACCAGGCCCGCGGCCACATGCTGGCCCGGATGCTCGGCGGATCCGGCGACACCCTCGACAACCTCTTCACCATCACGCAAAACCCCACCAACAGCCCCGACATGCGCGACCACGAACAGGACATCTACAACGCCGTCCAGCACAACGGCGAAGTCATCACCTACAACGTCTACCTCGAATACAGCGACGACCTGCCGGACTCGGTCCCGAAGTACATTCAGCTCGAAGCCCACGGCACCAAGGGCTTCGCCCTGGACCAGCTACTGGACAACCCCGCCCACGAGCAGCAACAGCGACACCGACGAGGACTCCTGTGAGCACCATCGACGACCTCACCCGGCTCTGCCCCCCACCCGCGGCCCCACCCGCGGTCGACTGGACGGCCGCAGAACGTGCTCTCGGCCGCCCGCTGCCCCGGGACTACAAAGAGCTCTCCGCCGCTTATGGGCCGGGCAGCTTCTGCAACTTCCTGCACGTCTACCACCCGTCCGGCAGCCTCACCGGACCCCTGGCCGCCAGCGTCCAGGAACAACTCCAGCGAGACCGCGACCAAGGCACCTTCCCCGTGCCCTACGACCCGCGGCACCTCCTCGTCGCGGGAGTCACCGACAACGGCAACTACCTCTTCTGGATCACCGAACCCGAGTCCGATCCCGACCACTGGCGTATCGCCATCAACGAAGCCCGCGGCCACGACTGGTACACCTACGACGGCACCCTCACCGACCTCCTCACCGCCTTCCTCAGCGGCGAACTCCACATCCCCCTCTTCCCCACGGACGTTCTCCACCAGGGCATCACCTTCACGCCCTCCCGCCGTGACGACGCAGCACCGTCAGCGCCCCCTACGAGCCGGTCGGTCGACACCAACACCATCCGCGCGTGGGCCCGCGCCAACGGCTACGACGTCCCCGACCGCGGCCGCATCCCCGCAGCCATCCGCGACGCCTGGCAGCGCGCCACACAAGGCGAGCAGTAGCGTTCGGCCGTTCGGCAACTCAGGGTGTCCGGCGTGGTGCGCCGCAGGCTTGCAAGCACACTCGCACCGCTTCGCAACAAGCCGGCCTCACCGGCGGGCCCTCGACTTCACAGATGGGCCGCCGAACGTCCTGCACCGGGAGCTTCAGCAGGCCGGGAGTAACTCAACCTCAGGGCAGCCGGAGACGGGTACAAGGGACGCTGCATTTCCGGAACATCCACGGAGGAAAGCGTCATGAACGCCGCACTCGCCCGCCTCACCCAGCTGATCACCCCGCCCTCCCAGCCCCGGAGCCCGGACTGGGACGCGGTCCAGGAGCAGCTCGGCGTCGCCCTCCCCACCGACTACAAGGAACTCATCCGCGCCTACGGCGGCAGCAACTGGGACGACTACCTCTACCTTCTCGAACCAGGCTGTCCCAACGACAACTACGACCTGATCGAGTGGGAAGACCAGCAGACCGAAGCCCTGGAAGGACTTTGGGAGTTCGAGAAGAAGCCCGACGAACTCGCGGACGTCGGCAGCCGGGTCATCCCCTGGGCCACCACCGACAATGGCGAATGCCTCTACTGGCTCGCAAAACCAGGCCAGCACCCCGACGAGTGGACCGTCATGGTGAATGAGGCCCGCGGCGACCGCTGGGAGCACTACCCCATGACCTGCACCGAATTCCTCCTCGCCGCCCTCACCGGCGAGGTGCAATCCGACGTGCTCTCCTCCCGCTTCCCGCTCACCACACACGAATACCGGCAGCTGACAGCCGTCTGAACAGCCCCCGCGATGCTGTGACCACACGGCGCCCGAGCCGAGCAAGGTTCCGGGCGCCGCGCCGAGGGCCAAAGGACATTTGGAGCCTGACGTACCAGGTCCCGCCCTCTGCTCCGTGGGCCCCCATACCCGGCTGTTCTCGCGGGCCTAGGAGGTGTCCGTCCAGGTGATGATGCGTCCCACCGCCTGCTCGGAGAGCTATTGCACGTCCTCGGGTGTGTGTGCGTGGTCGGAGGCGTGCTCATCCCATCCCGTTTCGGAGTAGGGGCGGCCGGCGCGGATTCCCTCGATGGCAACCCGGGTGTAGGGGACGAGGTTGTCGGGAAGCGCGGTCGGGTCCCAGAACTTCCACTGCGTGCACTTGTCCGGCTCGCGCAGGTCTGGCTCGCCGGTCCAGGTCCTGGCGCGGAAGAACAGGCCCATGCGGGGCTGGTCCCCGGCCCGGTCGATGTGGTGGACGACGTGGACGAGTTCGACGTCCTGGGCCTGGATCTGCAGGCCGGCCTCCTCTTGTGCCTCCCTGATCAGACAGGTGATGGCGCTCTCCTGCTCGCAGTGGCCGGCCAGGGCGTGCCAGGTGGAGGGCGCGAACGCGGAGTCGGGGTGGCGCAGCCCGAGCAGCACTGTTCCATCGGGTCGCTCCAGGTAGAGGTGGACGCCGACGACGTTGAGGACCGTGCCGTGCGGGGAGGCCGGGCGGAGCTTTTCTTCCGATGCGGCCCCGCCCTGCGGCGCGGTGCAGGATGCGCCGACCGGGTGGCTGGCGGCGTGACGTCGTACGAGGTCGCTGGTGGTGGGTGCGATGCGCAGGCGGTGGAGGTCGTCGGGGGCGAACCAGGCCAGCATCACCCCTTCCGTCAGGTGGAGATCACGAGGGTCGCCGTTCCAGCGGCCGGCGTAGATGGCGATGGGCACGGTCGTGCCGGCGTCGCTCTTTGCTTCCTCGGTGCCGAACGGGGTCAGGTCAGTGAGGTGGAGGCCGGCTTCCTCGTGCAGCTCACGCCGCACGGTGTGTTCCAGGGTGGCGTCCTGGGGTTCTCGGCCGCCGCCCAGCAGTGACCACATGCCCGGTTCCCAGATCTGGCCGGGGAAGTAGTCGCGCAGGTGGAGCAGGTACTCGCCGCGGTCGTTGTAGATGAGGGCGGAGGCGTTGGCGGTCACCGGTTCGGCGGCGGGTGGGAGATTGAGCAGTTTCTCGCGCAGTGAGGGGGAAGTCACCCTGTCCATGGGACGCCACTCGACGCCGGCCACCTCTTCTTCCTGCAGCACCACCGGCACTTCTGCCGCGGTGAGCAGACGGAAGAGAAAGCGGAGGTCGAAGTGCGGGTGGCCGGGTTCGCCGTTGCCCGGGTGGGCGTCGATGTCGTGGATGTCGATGTGGAACGGCACGGTCTCGTAGCCGGGCCACGGTGCCACGGCTTGGGGTGGGATCCCGGTCTTCTCGTGCAGCTCCCGCAGAGCCGCGTCTGCCAGGGACTCGTCTTCGGGCTCGGCGTGTCCTCTGGGAGCGAGTACCTTCCCGCTCGCACGGTGCAGCCCGTGCAGGACGCGGCCGAGGGGGTCGATGACAATCGCGCCGCACGTGACGTGTCCGGTGAGGGTGGAGCGGCTGGCGATGTCGTTTGGCCGGTCGAGGGCCTTCAGGAGGCCGCCGAGCTGTGGACGCTCGTGAGGGTGGCGGGCGAGATAGGTCTCGACGGTGGTGCGGGTGTCGTCGTGCGGCAGCGGCATGGGTGTACCTCAGAAGGGCGCGGAGCGGGACGAGTCGAGGCGGTCGGTGTGGTCGTTCGTGTCAGCGCAGCCGCATCACCTTCACGGGAACTTCCTCGATCGCGGTGGTGCGTTCGGTGAGCAGGTTGCCGAACAGGCGTCTGGCCCGCATGTGCTCGATCCAGCTCAACACCAGCCCCAACCGGCAGCCGGGGCCAATGCATAGAGCCTCCACCGATCCCGGAGCGCTTCAGCCCACTACATGGCATCACCCTGACACGAACATGCTTCCCTGGCGCGATACTTCGCCGGCCGGGACAAAAATGCGCAACCTCACGTGGCACGTCACGGTTTTCGTTGCGACGCCCGTTTATCAGGAAAACCGCCCGTAACCACTCTCCCTGTAGTTACCGTCTGTGCTCATGCGGTTTCTGCACACTTCGGACTGGCACCTGGGCCGCCGGTTCCACACAGAAGACCTGATCCCCGCCCAGCGTGCCTTCCTCGACCACTTGGTCGGCACCGCCCGAACCGAGGACGTCGACGCGATCCTCGTCGCAGGCGACATCTACGACCGGGCCATCCCCAGCCTGGACGCCGTACGCCTGTTCAACCGCGCCCTGCACCAGCTCGCCGACCTCGACGTGCCGATCATCATGATCAGCGGAAACCACGACTCCGCACACCGACTCGGCGTCGGATCCGGCCTCCTCGCCCGTGCCGGGATCCACTTGAGGACTGACCCGGATACCTGCGACATCCCGGTCCTCCTCGAAGACGCCGACGGCCCCGTCGCCGTGTACGGCATTCCCTACCTTGAGCCGTCGATGGTCCGCGACCGTCTGGAAGCCGAAGCCGTCTCCCACCGCGCAGTACTGACCGCAGCCCTGGACCGCATCCACGCCGACCTCACCAACAACCAGCCGGCCGGCACCCGGTCCGTGGTCCTCGCGCACGCCTTCGTCACCTCCGGCACCGGACAGCCCGAGGAACGCGATGAGAGCGAGGAGTCCACCAGCGAACGCGAAATCGCCGTGGGCGGTGTCGCCCACGTGGGCGCCGACGTCTTCGCCGGGATCGACTACGTGGCTCTAGGCCACCTCCACGGCCCCCAGCGCGTCACCGACCGCATCCACTACAGCGGCTCCCCGCTGGCCTACTCCTTCTCCGAAGCCCGCCACACCAAGTCGGTCACCCTGGTCGACCTCACCCCCAACGCCGTGCCCGCCCTCGCCCGCCAGCCCTGCCCCGTGCCGCTCCGCCTGGAACGCGTGAGTGGCTTCATGGAAGACCTCCTGACCAACCCCGACCACGAGCCGCTGAAGGATGCCTGGCTCGAGGTCACCCTCACCGACACGGCCCTGCCCTTCGAGGCCATGGCCCGCCTGCGCCGCCGCTTCCCCCACACCGCCAGCCTCAAGCACAAGCCCGCCCTCATCCCCGCCCAGGCCACGAACACCCCCACCTACAGCCAGCGCATCCGCGGCCGCGGCGACCTCGACATCGCCGGCGACTTCATCAACAGCATGCGCGGCACCGACCCCACCCCCGACGAACAGAACCTGCTGCAGCAGGCCGTCGAAGCCTCCCGCCTGAACGAGCAGCAGAAGGAAACCGTCTGACATGCGCCTGCACACCCTGCGCCTGCAGGCATTCGGACCCTTCGCCGGCACCCACACCATCGACTTCGACGCACTGTCCGCCGACGGCCTGTTCCTCCTGCACGGCGACACCGGAGCGGGCAAGAGCACCATCTTCGCGGCCATCTGTTTCGCTCTCTACGGCAAACCACCGGGCGACCGCGACCTGCTGCTGCGCAGCCACCACGCTCCCGCCGGCCTCCTAACCGAAGTCACCCTCGAGGTCACTCTTGCAGGGCGCCGCCTGCGCATCGACCGGATCCCTGCCCAGATGCGCCCCAAACGATCCGGAGAAGGCGAGACCTCCCAGAAAGCAGAAACCCGGCTCAGTGAATGGGCCGTCGACGCCGACGGCCAGGGACGCTGGGAACCTTCCAGTAAGTCCCACCAGGAGGCAGCCGTCGAGGTCACCGACCTGCTGGGCATGAGCCGGGATCAGTTCTGCCAGGTCGTCCTGCTGCCGCAGAATGAATTCACCAAGTTCCTCCACGCCGACGCCCACGGCCGACGAGAACTCCTCGGCAAACTCTTCCGCACCGGCCGCTTCTCCTTCATCGAGCGCTGGCTGAACGACCACAGCCGCACCACCGAGAAGAACCGCGACGCCGCCCGAGCCGACGTGCTGCGCCTGGCCGAACGCATCCACCAGGCCGCCGGACCCGACCTGACAACCGAGTACACGGCGCCCACCCCCGACGATCCGCACACGCTCACCGAACCCGCCCGCGCCTGGGCCCAGGATCTCCTCCACGTCAGTCACACCGACCACGCCAGGACACTCCAAGCAGCCACAACGGCCAAGGAGAACCTGGTCAGACAGCAGACCTTCGAAGCCGCGGCCCGCGAACTCCACCAGCAGCAAACCATCTACATCAGCGCCCGGCAGCAACTCGACCTGCTCCAGGAACAGACACCGCACCAGGACACACTCATCCAGCGCCGCGACCAAGCCCGCCGCGCCCAACGGGCAGCACCGCTGCTGCACGCCGCGGACACCGCCGCAGACGACCACACCCGTGCCCAGAGCGTTGAACGCACCGCTCGCGAGCACCTGTTGCCCGAACACAAGGACCTTGACGCCAGCCGGCTGGAAGCCGCCGAGCATCGTCTTCGTGCCGAAGCTGCCGTCCTGACCGCCCTCATCCCCGAAGAAGACACCGTCCACCGGCTGACCGCCGAGCTGAAGCGCACCGACGCCGAACGGCAGGACTTCGCCACCCAGCAACGCACAGCCCAGGACTGGCTCGAAGCCGAGCCCGCCCGGCGCGGAACCCTCGAAGCCCGGCGAGAAGCCGCCCGCCAGGCCGAAGAAGAAAGCCGCCGCCACCAGACCGCCCTGGACGGCCTCAAAACCCGCCTCGAAGCCGCCAAGCGCCGCGACACCCATCTCGCCAAGGTCACCAAGGCCGAACAGCAGCTGGCCGATGCAGAAGCGGTCACCGGCCAGACCGGCCAGGACTACCTCACCATCCGCCGTCAGCGCACCGAAGGCATGGCCGCCGAACTCGCGGCCACCCTCACCGACGGCACCCCCTGCCTAGTCTGCGGATCCTGTACCCACCCGGCGCCCGCCGCTCCCCAGGACGGACAGCCCACACGCCAGGACGAGCAGGACGCCGAAGCCCTCCACGAGCAGGCCAAAGCCACCCAGGAAGCCGCCGCGGCCGTACTGCACGAGCTCCGCGAACAGGCTGCCACCGCCACCGGTGAAGCCGGCGACACCCCCCTGACCGACCTCCAGACCCAGCACACCACGCTCACCACAGAGTTGACCGACGCCCTGGACCGCGCTGCAGACCAGGGCACCATCCAAGAAGAACTCCACACACTCGACGGCGAGCACACAGCCCAGACCCAGCAACACAGCACCGCCACGGCCGGCCTGTCCGCCCGCAACACCCACTACGACACCCTCACCCAGCAGCTCACCGAACTGACGGCCAAACTCACCGCAGCCCGCGCCACCTATCCCACCGTCGCCGCCCACGCCGACGACCTCACCCGCACCGCCGACCGCCTCAAAGAGACCGCCGAGGCCTCCCGCAGCCTCGCCACCGCCGTCCAGACCCTCACCCACCGCACCGACCAGGCCACCCAGGCCGCCAAAGACCAGGGCTTCGACACCCTGGCACTCGCCCAACAGGCACTGCTCAGCGACGAAGACCTGCGCACCATCGAAGAAGAGATCACTCAGTGGCGCGAGGCCTGTGCCGCGCACACCGCAGTCCTGGACAACCCGGCACTGCAGCAGGCCGCCGCGCAGCCTTCCGCCGACCTCGACGCCGCCACGGCTGCAAGGGCCGCCGCGGATGACCAGCACGCCGAGGCCGCAGCCGCCACCAATGCCGCCCACACCCGCAGCCAGGCCCTCACCGCCCTTACCACCGACCTCGGCACCGCCATCCAGCGCCTGCAACCACTCGAGCAGGTCCACCTCACCGCCCGCCACCTGGCCGAACTCGTCACCGGCAACTCACCCAGCGCCCGGGTGCGCATGCAGCTGGAGGCCTACGTCCTGGCAGCCCGCCTCGAAGAAGTCGTCACCGCCGCCAACACCCGCCTGCACATCATGTCCGAAGGCCGCTACACCCTCTCCCACTCTGACCACCAAGCCGCCCGCGGCGCCCGCTCCGGCCTCGGCCTGGAGATCACCGACTCCTGGACCGGCCGCCCCCGCAAGACCGACACCCTCTCCGGTGGCGAATCCTTCTTCGCCTCCCTGTCCCTCGCCCTCGGCCTGGCCGACGTCGTCACCCACGAAGCCGGCGGCAACCCCCTGGACACCCTCTTCATCGATGAAGGCTTCGGCACTCTCGACGAAGACACCCTCCACAAGGTCCTCGACGTCCTGGACTCCCTGCGTGCCCACGACCGCACCGTCGGCGTCATCAGCCACGTCCCCGAACTGCGCCGCCGCATCACTCACCGCCTGCACGTCCGTAAAAGCCCCGCCGGATCCACCCTCGCCCACCTGACCGAAGCAGCCGAATAGCCTGTCACCTTGACAGGGCGGGGCGCCTTGCCCCGCCCCAATGTCCAGCCGACCCCCACGGAGCAGCACACCTTCATGGCTTCCGAAATCGAGCTGCGGCCCCACCAGAAGGAAGCCGTTGCCGCCGCGACCGCCACGCTCCGCGATCACGCCCGCGCAAGCGTGATCGCGGCCTGCGGCACCGGCAAGACCCTCATCGCCGCCCGTACCACCGCCCGCATTGCCCCCCGTGGCCGTGTACTGGTGCTGCTGCCGACCCTGGACCTGCTATCGCAGACGATCCGTTCCTGGCGTCTGGCCGGCCGCAAAGGCACAACCATCGCCATCTGCTCCGCCCGCCAGGCCCTCGACCATGAACCGCTCGGCGCCGACACCCCCCTCACCACCGACCCCGGCGAGCTCACCGCCCTCGCCACCCCACCGCGCCCCGGCCCGGTTACCGCGTACGCCACCTACGCCTCCCTGCCCGCCGTCCTCGCCGCCCACCACGCCCACCACCTCCCTCCCTGGGACCTCGTGGTCGTCGACGAAGCCCACCGCACCGCCGGCCGCCTAGGTAAAGCCTGGGCAGCCGTCCACCACAACGACCAGCTCCCCGCCGCCCGCCGCCTCTACCTGACCGCCACCCCTCGCATCTGGGACCCGGACGAAGCCCGTGACGGGGAGACTGAAGCGTTCGCCTCCATGGACGACGAAAAGATCTTCGGCCCCGCCGCTTACCGGCTGACCCTCTCCGACGCCATCGACCTCGGCCTGCTCGCCGACTACCAGATCCTCGTCCCCGTCGTCACTGACGCAGACCTGCGCGACTGGCTAGCCACCGGCCCGGGAGCCGGCGTCGACGGACTACGCCTGGCCGGCCGCCAAGTCGCCGCCCTGCGCGCCATCCACGACCACCGGCTGCTCCGTATCCTCACCTTCCACCACCGCGTCGCCGACGCCCGCGCGTTTGCCACCACCCTGGCCGACACCGCCGCCTCCCTCCCCGCTGAGCTGCGGCCCGCCGATCTGTGGGCGGACTGGATCAGCGGCAACCACGCTCCTCAGGTCCGCCGCCGCCTGCTGTTGGAGTTCGCCTCCCACACCGCCCCCCACACCCCCGCTGTGCTCTCCAATGCCCGCGTGCTGGGGGAGGGCATCGACGTCCCCGCCATCGACGCTGTCGTCTTTGCCGACCCCAAGAATAGTCCCGTTGACACAGTCCAGGCCGTCGGCCGCGCCCTGCGTCAACCGCCCGGTGCCGGAAAGAAGGCCACCCTCGTCGTCCCCGTCTACCTCACCCCCGGTGAAGACCCCGACGACCTCCTCGGCGCCGACGCCTACACCCCGCTGTGGCACACCATCCAGGCCCTGCGCGCCCACGACGACCGCCTCGAAGCACGACTGGCCGACCCCCGCACCCATCGTCCCACCGTGCTCCCCGAAGACCCCGAGGCCTGGCTGCGCTTCGATCGCCCCACTCAGGCCGAAGAAGTCGCCCTCGCTCTCTCCCTACGGGTCCTGGCTCCCAAGAGCGCCGAATGGCGCCGCGGCCTCAAAGCCGCACGCCACTACCACCGCACCCACCACCACCTCGACGTCCCCCAGACCTACGAGGACACCACCGGCTACCCCCTGGGCCGCTGGCTCACCTGGCAACGCCACCTCCACACCACCGGAACCCTCGACACAGCCCGCACCCAAGCCCTCGAACGCCTCGGCATCATCTGGGACCCCCGACAGCAGGCCTTCGACCGAGGCCTCGCCCACGCCATCGCTTACGCGGCCGACCACGGTCACCTCGCTGCTCCGGTCGACTGCGTGCATGACGACTTTCCTCTAGGTCGCTGGCTCGCCACCCAACGCACTCGTGCCGAGACGCTTACCGCAGAACGCGCCGCCGCCCTCGGCGATCTGGATCAGTGGTGGAACCCGCCCTGGCCGATCACCTGGCAACGTGCCTATCACGCTGCTCGTCGGCAAGCGGAAGAGCACCCGGCGGCTTCACCGGCGGGGGAGTGGCTCATGGCTCAGTCTGCCAGGGGCGACGAACTGCACCACCAGCAGCGCCGTCTCCTCAAGGACCTGGGGCTCGGCCTGCAGGATGCGCCCGTTCCTGACAGCGAGGACAGCCGGCTTCCGGCACGTGAGCGTGCCTTCCGGCGCGGAGTGGCCGCCGCACGGTCATTCCGAGAGCGGGAGGGCCATCTCAACGTTCCCCAGCGGCACATCGAGGAGATCGACGGCGACCGCGTACGCCTGGGACAGTGGCTGAGCAACCTGAGCCGTCGTCGCTCCAGTCTCAGCCCGCAGCGGCAGGCCGCCCTGGCCGAGCTGGGCCTGTAAGAACGCAGCGAAAGATACGCACAGACCACGCACCTCGTGGAGCTTCGATCTCACCGTGGGCCGGCGCCCCACCAAGGATCCGGATAGTCCCTCTCACACCGAGACACCCACCACCTGCTCTTCACCTCACCCGCCGAGTCACCACAACGGCGCACAAGCCCAGGCATCAGTACGCATCCGAAGACTGCCGCAGGGCCTTGCCGAGTTCCTTCTGCGCGAGAACGGTGAGGGACCGTGCCCGCCCGAAGGACCCTGCGGACAGCAGAGTGCGGGCATCGGTGATCAGGGAGGAGGCGTTGTCCATCAACGCCTTCCAGAACTCCCGCGCTTGCTGCGGGTTACTGGGACACGGTGTTCTCGGCCGGGGCCCGCTGGTTCCACACGGGCGGCATCATCTCGACCATGGCTGCAGTGCCTGGCCCTTTCCTTGCGTGGCCGACGGTGGCCACGCTCTTATTGTCCTATCGGGCGACAGGGGAGGGCGCAGTCGGTGAACGGGTCTCAGAGTGACGGGCAGTACCCTCATCCCTTCGGCCCGGGTGTGGTGGAAGAGTTTGCAGACCTGCTCGGCGGGACTCTGCGCCCTCGGCTGCGCCGCGATTTTCCCGCTTGGATTCTCAAGGCGCCGTTCGTCGAGGCGAACCGGGGCCGGTTCATGCTGCGGTTCATGCCGAAGTGGCAGGAGTGGGCTACCACTGAAGCGCAGCGGATCGGCATCGACACAAGCAGTGTCCTGGCGGGCGAGGCCGGATGGAACCAGTTGACCCAGCTGTATGACGCTCTGCGTGTTCAGTTGCGGCAGATCGCTGATCGACGTTCCGCGTTCAGCTGGCTGGTGATTACGAGGCGGATCAACCCGGCGGATCTGCTGCCTGCCGCCCGTGCCTCGATCTCCGAGGCCGTGTTGTCTTTCGCCCTGAGTGAGGTGGGGTCCAGCCGTCGTCCGTCCAAGTCAGCCGAGCTGATCACGAGCCGGTGGTGGCTTGCCCCCCAGGCCCTGACCGACCTGGACGAGCTGTGCTCGGTCGGGATGCTGCTGTTCAACGTACACAGCGCCCGTAGGCGCGTGGCCAAGGGCCAGAGTCTCAGGCTGGAGGGCGCGCACCTGGTCCCGGAGGTTGTCGACACGGACGACACCGTTGAGCGTGCGATCAGTCTCTACGACGGCCGACTGAAATTCACCGGAGGCCGCGGTAACGACCTGGGCTCGTTCCCCAGAACGGTTACGGACCGCCGCGAGTCTGCGAACATCATCACCTGGGCGGATCTGCGCGGCCAGGACCTCGTATCGCGTGACGACCTCACACGACTGCTTCAGACATACGGACCGGTCTTCCCGCTCGGCACGAACATCGAGGACCTCGCACCCGCGGCCTTCTCCAGCGGAGTCGGCCTGACCCTGGAGACTCAGGCAGCCACCGCGGTCCTTTCAGCGGCGTGGACCTATCTCGCGGATCGCGGAGCAACCTGGAAGTCCGTTCCGGGAGACTGGTCTCAGTACGGCTATCTGCGCTGCCCGCGCGACTGGTTCACCGCTCGCTTGAAGGACGGTCCGGCGCTGCCCGAACTGCTCGGCTCATCCTGGCGCGAGGGCGCGACGGTTCGCGAAGTGATCACACTGCTGGTCCGCGCGCAGGTGGTGCTGCCGGTCGGGCGTCACGTCGTCGTCGATCTCACGCGCGCTTCCTCATTGCTGATGGACAGCTTCGAGCGGGCCAAGGAAGGGGCCGCAGCCAACGAATGGGGCAGCTCGTTCGAAGCCGCTGTGCAGGAGGCGATCGACACAACACCCTGGAAGCCGACCTCCGCGCTGCGCTCGGTGATCGGCAAGAAGGTCAAGGACGAGAACGGCAATGTGATTACGGACATCGATGCCGTCGCCTTCCACGCAGGGACCCTGTGGCTGATCAGCGCGAAGGCATTCCAAGCCGGGCCCGACTACACCGTCGGTGCCTACGACGCGGTCAAGAGGATCGCGCGCAAGGCGGTGGCGGCGAGCGAGCAGTGGAACGGCTACCTCGAGAGGATCCGCTGGCGTCCATCCGCGCTCGGGGTGGACCTGCCTGACGGATGCACGCTCGAAGGCCTGGTCGTCATGCCCTTCGTCCCGTACGTACCGATCGAGTCCTCAGCTGCAAAGCCGGTGGGAGACCTCTGCCACGTCTCGAGTATCCATGAGCTCATCACAGTGGCCTTGCGGGCGTAGAGCCGTCCGGGTCCCGGCACCCGCCGCGCCACCGACATGCACCGCGCTTACGGCAAGGCAGTCCGGTAGAACGAGGCCACCAACAGCCTGTACATATGGCCGGATTGGCAGTGTTGCGACCGGTGTTCCCGCTATGGCCCCCTCAGCTAAAGTGCCGATCTCTCTGGCATGCTCCGTCGCTGCAACTGGGGGATTTGTGGCACGTCCTGAGAACCACCTGCACCGAGACGGCACACCTCGCCGGGAACTGGCCGTCGCCCTGCGTGACCTGCGTGGCGCCAGCGGACTGACCTACGCCCAGATGGCCTCCCGGTGCAACTACTCGATCAGCGCGTTACAGGAAGCGGCGTCCGGTCAGCGGCTGGCGACGCTGCCTGCGACGCTGGCCTTCGTGACGGCATGCGGCGGCGACACGAACGCCTGGCAGCACTATTGGAACCAGCTCAGGAGGATGGAGACGGAAGGAACAAGGGTAGCGGCGGGTGCTCTGACGCCACTTCAGCATGAGCAGCCTCAGCACATGGTCCCCGTTACCGGCCCCGCACCCTCGAACACCGCACCGGGGGCGGAGCCGACCACGCATGCGATCCCCCAGCCGTCGGCCCCTCACCGGTTCAGACACCTTGCTCGGCTGGCCCGCCACCGTCACCTCCGCTGGATGGCCCCAACTGCGCTCTTGGCCGCAGTCGGTGGGGGGCTCACCGCACTGTTGTCTCCTCACTCCCCGGCGCCCCACCACAGCGCCCCGGCCTTCGCGCTCGTGGTCGTGCAGAACAAAGTCGCCATCGGGCCTTCGACCCTGACCGAAGACAGCACCCCCGTATATCTCTCTACCAAGACCGTCAGCCGCTGCCGGATCCGCCACTGCATGCTCGCCGACACGTCGATGGTGAGCGGCGCCAAACTCGTGGCCACCTGCTGGACCCGCGGAGAGACACTGACCAATGCGGATATGACCTCCACCGGGATCAACCGCAACCCTGACGCGGTCTCCTCCGACCGCTGGTACCTGGCGAAGTGGAAGGACGGGCGCACCGGCTACATCTGCGAGGTCTACATCGCCCCGGCCTACCGCGGCGGCGTGGGTCTGAACCACTGCCGGTAACCCACTCACGGATCACATCACGCCCCAAAATGCCGCCTGCCACCAGCGCGGACAACAAGGCCGCCACCCTGCAGGTTGTCCGGGGAAAACCCAAAGTCTCGGACAACTCTGTACGGAGATTGCCCCGGCTGTCTTGCTGAACCTGTCCAGCACAACAACCCATCAGGACAGGAAAAGAGGGAGAGCCCATGCGCTCACCGACCGCTGCTCCCACCAAACTGCGCCTTCGCGTCGCCTGCGGAGTCACTGCCGTTGCAGCTGCCCTCACGGCTGCAGTGGTTACACCAGCTGCAGCCGCCCCGGCAGACGTCCCCTACACGTCCGTGATCCAGTCCAACTCAGGCGGAGCCTGGTGGCGGGCCCAGCCCAACACGAGCTCACAGAAGATGAACTACCTTCGCAACGGCCAGGCCGTCCACATGGACTGCTGGACAACCGGGGAGCTCGTCTCACCGCCTAACTCCAACTACACCTCCGACCGGTGGTTCAAGGTCCAGGTCCCGGAGGTCTCCGGCCACTACTATGTGCACTCCTCCCTGGTGAGCCGCCAAACCTCCGTTGGGGGCTGCTGACACCGGCCCCCTCCCGCGCGCCCGGCACGCATCACACCCACACGACGTGCCGGGCCGCCGACCGCAACGCTCAGCAGCAGGGTGCGTTGGTGGCCGCCAGTAACCCTCACGAGGGAACGTTCTGTCTGCACATACTGAGCAGCCGGTCGTAGTCCAGTTCCATGTGTGTAGCCCTTCCAGACACGGTGGTGCGCCGTGACAGGACAGTCAGGGGTGGGTGTGCCTGGGGTTGTGCTGCCAGCCGGCAGCACAACCCCAGCGCCGGGTTTCGGGTCCCGCAGAGGACTGCGGCCACGGGCGTCCCACGGCGGCGTCAGGGCCTCTCGCGGTCGGGAGCGTCCTGGGTGGTCGCGTCGGCGAGGGCATCGCCGCCCGGGGAGTCGGTGAGAGCGGTGCGTCGGTACTGGGGGTGGTCAAGGTCCATCTGCTGGGCGGCGTGCAGGGGGACGGGGTAGCGGGTGCGATTGGCCCAGGCCAGGGTCTGATGGCACAGACGGGCCGCGGCCAGCGCAAGCGACTGGGGCTCGATCGGAGCCGTGTCCGGGTTCTCGCCGGTGCCCGCAGGGCCCGCGGTGACGATGGGGTAGATCTCGGTAGCGGTCATGCTGTACCAGTTGGGGCGGACCTCGTTCTTGCGCCGGTTGTCGGGGTCACTGGAGCCGTGGCTGGCGCTCCAGCGGGTGATGGCTTCGCCGAGGCGGCCGGCTCCAGCGCCGTCGAACTGCGGCGGGACGGTGGCCAGCAGCCAGGTGGGGGAGTCGAAGTCGGGCTCGACCCGGTACAGCAGGTTGGTGACCTTGTTGGTGCGGGCCACGGTGCCGTCGGCAGCGCGGTGGCTGACCCTGATCGGGCGCGGCACCTCGTCCATGTCCTTGTTGATGCGCACCACGGCCAGCGGGCGTTCACGGGCCGCAAGGGTGCTGGCGGGCAGCCAGGTGCTGTTGCGTGTGGGCTGCTGGCCCTGGCGGCGGTTGTGCAGGCCCAGCCACAGGCGGCGGGTGGCCACACCGTCGACGGTGACGGTGTAGGGGGCGCCGTCGAGGTAGTCGCCGAGGTCGGCCAGGGCTTGGTCGATGTGCTGGGCCACCGTCTTGAGGCCGCGGTTGTCGTCGTCGAAGTCGGTCATCTTGCCGGTGGGGTATGCGTCCGCGTGGAAGGCGGCCTGCGCCTGGTGGTAGAGCTCCCAGCGGCGGTGGGTGTAGCTCCAGCCGTGCAGGGTCCAGGCCCCGCCGGGGGCGGTGGGGGGTTTCAGGACGCTGGCGGTGACGCAGATCTTGGCGGTGCGGTCCTTGCCCTGACGGCTCTGGCGGCGCACGTGGATGCCGCAGTGCGCAACCTGGTCGGCTGTGTGGGGGCCGATCGCGTCGACCATGACCTGGTCGATGCGGCGGTCGATGATGCCCAGGCTGCGGCACAGATCCAGCAGCGACAAGACCACCTGGTGGTCGGTCTTCTTCCCGTTCGGCTTCGTCCGCTTGGCTTCCTTGCGGTCGGCGGTGAACTGGGAGACGAACCCGAGCCGCGCCAGGGTGCGCCGTGCCTGGTGCTTGGCGTCCTCGTCCGGGCCGGGCCCTGAGGCGGTGCCTGTGCCGTCGGCTGGCGGTACGGTGTCCTCTTCCTCGGCCGCGGCGTCGAATTCGGTCTCCGCCCAGACGCCGACGAGGGTGGCCGGTTCCTTCTTGAGCGAGGGGATGTGCGTGATTGCGGTCTCCTGTCCGGCCGTGGGGCCGTGGACGAGGAAGTCGGGGACGCAGTGGAAGACGGCGCTGACCCGGCCTGCGTCCAGGGGGACGGGAATGCCCTCGGCGGGATCGATGGTCTGCGGGTCGAGGCCGAAGACGCTGGCGAGGCCGTGGATCATGCGCTGGCGCATCTCGTCCCGGTACCACAGGCACACCAGGCGCAGGTGCGGGTAGTCCATGGCGTCCAGGGAGCGGACGATGTCGCCCGGCTGCACGGACAGTTCGGCTTGCGGCAGTTGCTTGAAGCCGCGGGCACGGGAGTCCTGGACAATGGTCAGGGGGGTGGGGGAGAGGACCTGCCCGATGTGGTGGTCGAGTTCGCGCAGATGGTGCATGCCGACGCCGCGGCCGACGGGGAAGGAGAAGGTCTTGCCCTGGACGGGGCGGATGGGGCCGAGCCCCGCAGGCTCGGTCTCGGCTTCCGTGGTGGGCTGGTTGTCGTCCCGGGCGTCGGTGCCGTGTTCGGCCTCGACACGCTTTTGGATGTTGTGCAGGACGGAGTGGTCCATGCCGAGACGGGCCAGCGTCTGCAGGGACATGCGGTGGATGCGGCGGACGCGGCCGCGTCCGGCCATTTCGACCTCGACGATCGGCAGGGTGGCCTCGGCCTGTTCGGCCAGCACGGTGCGCGCGTAGGCCATCGTGCGGCTGATGCGGGTGGCCTGAGAGGAGACCACGAGGATCGGGTCGGCGACATTGGGCAGGGTCTTCAGGGCCAGCCGCACCCGGGCCAGCGCGTGCGCGGTGCCGGCTTTGTTGGACCAGGGCTGCTGCCAGGCGATCAGGCCGCCGCTGCTGTCCGGCCTCAGGGCGATGTCCTGGTCGTCCACCCTCCAGGTGTGCTGGGCGAGGCGGTGGGCCAGGTCCCAGGCGACGGTGCTGTAGACCCAGTTGGCCGCGTCCGGCTGCCGGCCGGGGGTGGCGGAGGCCGGAGTGTGCGGGCCGTGCGGGGTGATGAGGTAGTCGGCCAGCAGCCGCTCCTGCTGGAGGGTTTCGGCGACGCGTTCGGCCAGCGGGGTGGGCCTGTTGAGGTCGATGTCGTCGGGGTGCTGGCCGAGGACGAGGCCGTGCAGGAGGGTGAACGCGTCGCGCAGGGTGTCGTCGTCGAGCGGCCGGCGGGTGGCCAGCAGGCCCTGCTTGGGGTCGAAGAAGACGTACCCGCCGGTTAAGCAGCGCAGGGCGCCGGTGAGCACAGAGTGCGGGGCCTGGGCTTCCTCCCGTTTGACGATGTCCTTGTACTGACGGTCCAGCAGGGTCCACAGGGAGGTGACGCTGGTGGGGAACTGGCGCAGGTGGACGGTGGCCCCGTCCAGCAGCGCAGGGGTGCAGCGGTAGGCGAGTACGTCCAGGCAGGGGCGGGTGGCGGGTACAGGCATGAGCGGACAGGGACCTTTCATAGCTGGGACGGATGAGGACGGGCGGGGAGGTCAGGTGTCGTCCGGTTCGATGCCGGCGTAGGCGAGGAATGCGGCCAGGGCCTCGCGGTAGATGGCGTTCATCTGCCGGCGCACCTCGGGGGACCAGCGACCGTGCATGCGGCGCAGGATGCCGGCGAGGTCGGACTGCCAGGAGTCCTCGTGGAAGGCGTAGTCGACGAGGTGCAGCGTCATGTCGGTGCCGCCGCGGCGGGCGCGCCCGGCGAGCTGGATCATGTCGACGACCATGCCGGCCACGATCTCTTCCTGCAGGACGTGGGCGGTACTGACGAACCCGGGCGCGGCCCGCATGATCATGCCCATGCGGGCCCAGGCGGCGGCCCGGGCCTCCCTGAGGTCCCCGACGGGTGTGCTGGTGGGCGTGAAGGGCAGAGAGCCGATCCCGGCGGCGTTGACGCTGGCGTACATCTCTGCCGGGTCGGTCAGCAGGGCCAGCGGCCGGGTGCACAGATAGACCGGCGTGATGGCCGACTTGGTGCCGATGACGATGTTCAGGCCGCGGGCGATCCGCGCCATCGGCACGACGAGGATCGTCCCCTTGCGGGGGAAGTCCTCGAATTCGTCCGGGGTCAGCTCGGTGATGCCGGGCGGCAGGGGCGGCAGCTTGGCCCGCCAGTGCCGGTCGGCCGGCACGGCGACACACAGGCCGCCGGTGTACTGGCCTGCGGAGTGGATGCCGAGGGCGAGGTGGCGGCAGTGCTCGTAGGAGTTGACGACGACCGCCGCATGCGCGCGGTCGGGGTCGGTGCGCGCGATGCGGGCGAGTTCGTCGTGGATCACCGTGTCGTAGAGGCGGTCACCGAGTTTGATCAGTGCTTCGCGTTTGTGCTGCTGGGGGATGCCGGAGATCTGGATGGCCCGCTGAGTGACCGAGTCGGTGATCATGCGGCGTTTGGCGCGGATACTGTCGGGCGCGGCATCGGTCATCCACCACTTCACGTCCGCGTGCACGTGCTCGCGCACGGCCTGGGGGAAGTAGGCGGTGGCCGACAGACCCAGCACCGGCCGTTCCACGCCGGCCATTGCGAGGGAGACAATGCTGCCCAGCTGGGCGGTGTAGGTGTGGGGGTCGCCGCTGATGCTCTGGGCGGTCAGCTCGGCGTTCTTGTGGGGGTTGTCCAGGCCGGTGACCCGGTAGCCGGTGATCGCCTTGCCGAGCATGCCGTAGGGGAGGATGTGGGCGGCCACCCCGGTCTCCAGGCGCTGGGCGAGGGTCCGGGCCGAGCGCATGCCCAGCGAGCGTAGCTGGCCGGTCTTGTTGCGCAGCAGCGCGAGGGTGTCGTCGAGCTCGGCCAGCCACATCCGCACGATCAGCAGTTCGATGGCCTCGCTGCGGTCGTGGGGATCCTTGACGACGTCGAGCAGCACCTCGTTCAGCTCGAGCTGGACAGAGGCCAGCAGGTCCTCCCCGCGCGGCGCCAGCAGGTCGCCCAGCAGCCGCCGCACCGCGGCCAGATGCGGTGCCAGCGCAGGATCGCCTGCACTGGCCGTGTCCGCTCCGCCCCCGCCTGCGGGTGAGGCGGGCCGCAGGGCGTTGAGCTCGTCGAAGAGGCGGGCGGGGATCTCCTGCTCGCTGGTGATGCCCTCGTCGGGGAAGAGCAGTGTGATCAGACGCCGGTCCCGGCTGCCGGCCAGGTGCCAGCCGGTGCTGTTGACGCCGGGCCGCTCACGGGAGGGCCCGTGGCCTTCGTAGTGACGCAGGTGCAGCAAATCCTCGCAGATGCTGGCCAGCAGGAATTCCGACAGATAGCGGGCATGGCTGATGGTCGGGCACAGCGCCTTGACCGCCTCAGGCGACAGTTTGGCCTTGTCCTCGTCCAGCTCCCGCAAAGGCACGGTCGGCTGGCGCCGGGAGTCCAGGACGAGCTCGCTGGAGCACAGGTCCAGCGCGGTCGACTGGAACTGGTCGACCTCGTCGATCATGACGGTGTGCGAGCGGCGCAGCACGAACTCCGCCACCGACACGTCCGCGACGGCCCGCCCGTCCAGACGGATACCGAGGGGAAAGTGACCGGTCATGAAGTTGTGGTGGTTGGTCACCACCACCGAGGCGGTGCATGCCTGCCGGTGCTGGGCGTACTTGCCGCAGGTGGCCGTCCACGGGCAGGCGGCCCGGTCGGTCGCCGGCGGCAGCGGCGACAGGCCGCGGCACGGCTCCTGGCCGGGCGGGTAGGGGTGACTGGACTGGGTGTGATGGCTGAGCGCGCAGCCGTAGGACAACTGGTCCAGTTTCCACAGGGTCTTGTCCGGCTGCTCCAGCAGACTGCCCTCGATGCGGGCGGCGACCTTCATCGCCCGCTCGTGCAACCGCGAGGGCGACATCAGCGGCGTGCACGTCTCCGTGCGGCCCAGCTGCTCAAGGTCCCGGCTGATGTCCCAGGCCGCGGACAGCGTGGCCTCGACGGTGGGCAGCACAAGAGTGACGGTCAGGCCGTTGACCGCATACCAGGAGGCGGCCACCCGCACCAGGACACTCTTGCCGGTCCCGGTGGGCGCGTTGAGGATGTCCATCGGCCCCGCGGCCAGCCGGATCAATTCCTGCGCGGGGACCGCGTCCGTGGTCTGCAACTGCGCGAACAGGTTCGCAAGGACCGTGTGCACGTACCGGTCCGCGGCCGGGTAACGCTCGTCGATCAGGCGGGCCAGCTCGAGCAGCTCACCGGCCGGTAGGGCCACCTCCTCCTGGTAGGGCACCGTGCGCACCTCGGGCAGGCCCGCCCGGTCGGCCGCTTCGTCTTCGCCGTCGGCGAAGACGGGGATGACGGTGCGCCCCTGAATGAGCCCGGAGCCTGCCGCGTACTGGGTGCGCGGCAGCCAGATGCCCGGTCCGGCCGGCTCGTCCGGGCGGCGGCGGGGATGATCGCGGTGCAGCCGCTGAAGCATCCGGTCGACGTACTCCAGCAGGTCCCCGCCCACCAGCGCAATAGCGGCCTCGGCCCGTGCCGCGCTGGGACCCGCGGGCCTGAAGGGCAGGGCGGCTGGCTCACCGGGCGCGTAATCCAGCAACTCCCGCGCGCGGGCGGCGAAGATGGTGACCGAGGCCAGTTCCTGCGGGGCGAGCGCCACCACCGCACCGATGCGCCGCTTCTCGTCGTGCTGCAGATCCCGCCACCGCGTCCACTTGTCCAGCTGACCGCTGAGCAGGAACGCCGCGTCCCTGAACGACGCGACAGGAGGGTCGCCCGCCTCCCCTTCGCGGGGGAAGTAGTGGGCTGCCAGGGCCAGCGCGGCCCCGATCGCCCCGGCCGTCTTGGACAGACGCCTGCTCCGGGTCACTGCCATGCCGCCCCCGCCTTCTTGCAGATCAGTTCACCAATGCCGCTCGCCGTCGCGGCCTTCAGCGCGAACTCGCCCGCCACGGAGCCCACCAGTTCCAGGCTGGACTCGCGGTAGTCGGGTACCACCAGCCACTCGGCGCCGCCCCGGTCCCCGCCGTCCGCCTGGATCTTCTTCGCCAGCAGCAGGGCGGAGGTGTAGTCCTTGACGTCGAGGCGGAACTCCGCCCGGCTCGCACCCTGTCCGGCGGTGACCAGCAGGTCGTAGGCGTCCAGCTCCGGCCACAGCGCCACCGACAGGCCCCGTTCGCGCAGCGCGTCGAAGAGGGCGATCTCGACAAGGCCGGGCACGGTCGTCCAGCGCCACACCCCCCGGGTCAGCGCCTTGTGCCCCTCCACGGGAACTGGCTCGGGGACCTGTCCGGTCAGATCCGGGAACAGCACCGCCTGCGCACCCGACGGCGCAGCCGGCCGGGACTGTGGACGCAGCACGGGGGGTCGCCCTGCGTCGGGGAGCTTAAAGGAATATGCGGCCCCCCAGGTGGCGTGCGGACGGTGAAAACAGCGCACACCGCCCGTCCTGGTTCCGGCCCGGCTGCCGTGCACCGTGACCTTCATCGGCCAGTGGCAGACCGGGCACGCAAACCACCACCGGTCCCACATCGCGTCGAAGCAGACGGGCCGGTAGAACTCCGCGACGCTGCTGGGCAGGTTCAGCCGCCGCAGCTGCGCATCGGAGCCGGCCGGCATACGGATCAGGCTGGAACGCCCGTGCACGTAGGCGTCCTGGTCCATGCGTTTACGCAGGGCCGTGAAGACCCGGTCCTGGTCCATCTCGGCTTCCAGGGTCCGGGTGCTGGCCGGCCGCCCGCCGTGCGTGGTCTTGGCCAGCGCGCGCATGAGAACCCGCTGCTCGATCTCCAGGTCGAAGAAGTCCTCGTCGAAATCACCGTCCGGATCGATCAGCCGGACGCCGTCCATCTCCTCCGCCGGCACAGCAGCAGGCAGCAGCCGGGCCAGGTCCCCCCGCAGCAGCGCGCGGAACCGGCCGAAGGACAACGGCGCTGCTGGGCCCCGGGCCGCCTGGACGCGCCCGTAGGCGTCCATCAGCGTGCCCAGCCGTCCCTCGGCAGACTGCTCGGTGTCGGTGAGAGCCTTGGCGGCCATCGCGGCCGCCGCCATCACCATGTGACGCACGGCCGCATCGGAAAGTCCGGCCTCTGCCGGAGAGTTCGCTAAATCCACGGCACGCACCATAAAGGGCGGCACTGACAATCGGTCGTTCCGCACCATGAATTCGCACAATGGTGCGAATTTAATTGTCCGTGACACGCTCCACGGCCGCGTCGGCCGCAATGTCCGGATACAACTCCCGGTAATCCGCGGCATGGTGACGGATGTGATCCCTGCCAGCCGCAGTCACCACCCACCGGTACACCCCCTCCTGGCGCCCGTCACCCTCGTCGGGCAGACAGTCGATGAACCCGCGGCTCAGCGTCCCGCCGGGCCGGTAACCGGTCCCGAGATAGAACTTGGCCCGCCCCCACAGAGCGTCCTCCGCCAGCCCGGCCCCGCCTGCCTCGGCCACCTTGACCAGCGCGGTCCACAACCACTCCGACAACAGATCTCCGCGCGTACGACCGGCAGATCGTTCACCCAGCCCTGCCCGGGCGCAGGCCCGCCCCGCACGGGTCATCTCGACCACAACGCGTGGCACGAACCCGAGCGGAAACACCTCCACCTCGTCCTCGCTCACCCGCAGCAGACCCCGCCGCGCCAGTGCGTGCAGCGTCGCCCCAGCCCCGGCGTCGTGCCAGCCCTCCGCCCGCAGCCGCTCCTGAACGCGGGTGTAGCCGGTGAACGCCGGATCCGCTCTCACCGTGAAAGGAATCCGACGCCATTTCGCCGCCTGTCCCGGATCGCGTCCTGCTGCCCGGCTCTCACCGGCCCGGCTCTCAGCCTGCTGATCCTCACGGAAGCACGCGACCAGATAGCCACGTTGACGCTGCGTCAGCTCTTCCCATGCGCCAGAGCCGGCGCGCCGCTGTCCCTGCTGCCGGCCCGGCGTCCCCGGCGTCCTCGGCGCCCGGAGCAGGTGCCCCTGCTCCGGGAACGACCTGAACCAACTGCGGCGTACCGTCCGCACCGGCACGCGGTAAATCTTCGCCAGAGCCGGGATAACCTCCTGCAGCGCCTCCCCCGACGACCAGGCCGTCACCGCACGCCCGGTCTCCAGTGCCTGCAGCTTCCACTCCGTCACCCTGCCCAGTTCGGCGGGCAGCGCTGCGTCCAATAGAGGAACCACATCTACCCGGTCCAGTCCAGCAAACCGCCGCAGATCGGCCAGCGACTCCTCACCTGCAGGAACCCCCGCCAGCTCGTGCGCAGATGTCTTCAGCGCCCGGGCCATCAGCCGCAACCGACGTGGTGAAGGCGCGTGGGCGCCCTGCTCGTACGAAGCGATCTGCCGGGCCGACACCCCAACAGCAGCGCCCAACTGAGCCTGCGTCAGGCCAGCCTTCCTTCTCAGCAGCACGAGCGAACCCGGAGCGAACGGTTCGATCCGTCGAGGCATAGCACCATTATAGACTTCCTGAAGTCTATAATGAGACCCGCGTAGCCGCGGCACTGCCCGTCTAAGTGGTACAGGCGCCGAGCGCGTGGGCCCAGCGCCCCGCCGCGAGACATCAGCACGCTGGAAGCTCGCCGCAGCCAAGGCACTGGACCGACGGAAGGCGGAACGGTGACATCGCAGGCACGACACGAACTGGCCGTATGGATCGACCAGACCACCCAGGAGATGGCCAGCGAGTATGAACGCATCCGTGCTCGTGCCACTGAAGACCCTGGAACAGCAGGAGACCAAGGCGAGGAGAATTGGGCCCAACTGCTGCGCCAGTGGCTTCCCTCCAGCTACCAGGTCCGCACCAAGGGCCGAATCCTCTCTCACGACGGAACAGCCAGCCGGCAAGTCGACGTCGTCGTCCTACGTCCTGGATACCCGGCCAAACTCCTGGACAAAAAGCTCTACATCACCTCGGGAGTTGCCGCCGCTTTCGAATGTAAACTCACCCTCACGGCAGCCCACCTGGAAGAAGCGGCACAGACAGCCGCCGAAATCGCCCGCATGACAGCTCCCCGCCAAGGCACTCCCTACCGCGAGCTTGTAAGCCCTCTCCTCTACGGTGTCCTGGCACACTCACACTCCTGGGCCCAACCAGGCACCGCCCTTGAAAAGATCAACGACAACATCATCTCAGGGGCCCGTCACCACGCCCGGCACGCCCGTGAGCACCTCGACCTTGTGTGCGTCGCCGACACCTGCACGGCTTTGAAGTCCACCGAATTTCGCCTGCTGCACCCGCCCGAGGGGGACACCCAACTGTTCTGCATGGTCGGGCATTTCCTCGCCTGCGGCCAGGTCCCGCCCGTAGGTGCACTGCTGGCCTACGTAATGATTCGCCTCGGCTGGGAGGACTCGGCGGTGCGGCCGTTCGCCGAGTACTTCAGACTCTCCCGGTTGCTCTTGCGCGCGTCGGGCGGCGCCGCCAATCTGCATCCCACCGGTCTCACACCGGACACGGAAAAGGAAGCGCTGAGCAAGTCGACAGACTTCCTACGAGAACAGCCCTGGTCCTGGGACGAGTGGTCCCTCAGCCTTGAATGAGCAGCGTCGCCAGGAGCCTTAGACCGTGTCCTACGTGGTGAGGCGGACGAGTCGTTTGTAGCAGCACATGGCTGCCGCGAGTCCGAGATAAACTGGTCCTGCAGTGCAAGCACTATGTGCGGCCGGTGGGTTCCAAGGAGGTGCAGACCTTCAACGGAACGGCGCGCCCTGAGCACAAGGCGCATCACCCCATCATGATCGGTCTGAGCGGGTTTACCCAGCCGGCCACTGACTTCGCCGCCCGGCACGGGATCATCCTGCTGGGGCGGCCGGAACTGAAACGCTGGGCCCACGGAAACCATCTCTACACCATCATCGAGACCGAAGCATCGGAGTGATTCCCGTTGCCCTTTGCGGTTCTCGGCGCGGCGGCGGCGCAGCCGAATGCCATCCGTCCTGGCTGGGAACGGACCACAAGCGCCCATGTACTGGGGTCACGAGGCTCCCAGTGCTGTGGTGATCGTCCGGGTCAGAGGATGTGTCTCGCCCAGCGTCCGGCGGCAGTCCTCCCGAAGAGCGGCCAGCTGGGCCGCAGTCTCCTGTGGGTTTTGGGTGTGGCGTGCGACGAGGAGCCGGTCGTATCGGGTTGCCAGAGTGCGGGGATGAGCGGGGCCGTGGAAGCGCTCCTGATCACTCAGTACCCCTGACAAGGCTTCCAGAGCCTTTTCCGGCTCCCCGGTCTGAGCAAGAAGCCTGCCGAGCTGATGACGAGTACTCAAGGTGCGCGAATGCATGCCAAGGATGCGTTCCTGTTCGGCCAGCAGGGCCTGCAACTGGCGGAGGGCCCCGTGGAGGTCACCTGACCGGGCTGTCAGGAGTGCCAGCTCGAAGCGGGTGCTGAGCGTGTGCGGGTGCGCCGCGCCCAAAAGCCGTTCGTGGTCTTCGAGCACCGTGCTGAGACAGGCGAGGGCGTCGGATACCAGGCCGGTGTGGCCCAGAGTCCGGCCCAGCTCCTGTCGTGCCAGCAGAACGTCCACATGGTCCGGGCCCAGCACTGCCGTCATGTCAGGGAGCAGCTCCCGAAACAACTGCAATGCCTGCGGAGCGTCTCCCCGCTCACGCAGAAACCTGGCCTTGCTGCTTAAGGTCACCAAAGTCGCCGTATGACGCGGCCCCAGGACACGCCGCCGGTCGGCGGCGAGACGGTCGAGAAGAGCGACGGCCTCCGAGACCCGACCCGCCTCGGCGAGGTAGCGGGCTATGTCGTGACGCGCGGAGAGCGTATCGGGGTGATCCGGACCGAGTTGCGCGGCACGCTGCTGATGCAGCGGACGCAGCAGGCTGACGGCCGGCAGCGGCTGGCCTGCGTTGCCCAGGGCGATGGCGTGCGCATATTCGGCGTCGGGCACCCCGTGGCGGCGGGCGATCTCGAAAGCCTCCAATGCGACGGATGGCCGCATCAAGTCCACAGCGGCCCACCCGACGTCGAAGGCGTCTTGCGGCGCTACAGCGGCAAGGAGCATCTGCCAACTGCTCTCCGGTATGGCCGCCCCGGGAAGATCGATCAAGTAGTCGAAGGCCAGATAGCCCTGGCGGTCGGGCAGCAGCAGGCTGCTGGCTCCCTGCACCGGTGCGGTGGCCCATGCCAGCGCTTCCTCGAGGGGCTCTGGACGCAGGACGGCGCCGCCACGAGCGGACAGATAGATCTCGTGCATCGGCACCAGCAGCGAGGTGCCCACGGGCTGGTGCAAGCCCATGCGCCGGCAGTCGACGGCCGCGGCGACCAGAGCGGCACCGCGCGGATGCTCACCGGCCTGCCAGGCATGCGTCCAGTCGCTGAGCAGTTCCGGACCCACTGCCAGCACCTCCGCGATCCCGAAGCGGTCGGAGGCCTGAGCTGCCGCCCGCAACCGTGGATCGCGGTCGGTTTCCCTGGCCCGTCCGACCTCTTGCGGTGACCACAGGCGATCGAGTTCCACCGGCTCACCGGCATGCAGCAGCACCTCCCGGCCGGCCCGCCAAGTCGCCGCATCGGTGACGTCACGCTGCCGCGCGCTGTATCGGCCGTACTCCTTGCTGCGCATCGACGCCAGGAGCACTACCTGCCGTTCCGGACCGGCCAGCATCGCTTTGACCATCTCCAGCGTGATGCCGCCCGCCCGCAGAAACTGATCGAATTCGTCGAACCACACCACACAGCGCCGGGCCGTGCCCACAACGGACGCCAACGTCTGCAGATCTTCCGACGGCCGCGCCTGCAGCAGGACAAAGTCGGGAACAGCCACCCGCATGGCCTCGTAGGCCAGCCGGGACTTGCCGGCTGTCGAATCACCCACGATCAGCACGAAGCCGCCCTGCCTGATCCGCCCTACCACGTCGTCGAAGCGGTCGCGCTTGACGAAAGCGGGCACCCGGGCGCCCCCCCGGTCGATGTCACGGCGCAACGCCGCAGGATGGACCCCAAGACTGATCGGATCCAGCACGTCCCGCACCCGCTGCGTGCGAACGGCCAGCTCTCTGTCACGGGTTGCTGCGCACTGACGTTGCTGTCGATGCCCGCGCAGAGCGGTCCTCGCCTCATCGACGAAGACACCACTCACGGCCGCGGCAACAGCGGCCACAGCCGCCGTCCCACCAGCCGGCAGCCAGGTCGAGACTGCCAGCGCTGCACCCGCCCCACCCCCCGAAACACCGAGCAAGATCACCCAGAGCCGAAACGACCGCCACACCCTGCCCCCCCAACACGGACGGAGCCAGCACCGTCCCATGCACGCGACGACTACCAAACACGGACGGTCTCACCCGTATGGGAGTGCAGCAACCGCACCAGACTCCGAGATTCAGAGAATGCCTGCGACGCAGTCGACCGGCCCGGCGCCCCGTCGAAACCATCAACAGCATGAGACCCACCTCGTTGGCCTGCTGGTGCTGCCGTAGCGGCCATCTGGCTGGTGGCGACGGTGGTCCATTGGCTTCTCGCGCGTGCGGACCACTTCGCGGGCGCCGGGCGAGTCCGACCTCACCTCGCAGCGACGGTCCGCCCTGGCCAATCTCGGCCTGCTTCGGCGAGCTGCGGCGGCACCTCAGTGAGGAAGAGGTTTCTGGTACCTGAGGGACTGTTACCACGGCGGTGTGGGTGTGCCGTCTGGGTCGAGCCCGTGCGGCCACTGCTGTTCGGGCTGGAAGATGGACGGTCTGAAGCTGAGGACGAAGGAAGGCATGCCGCCGGCGTCGATCAGTTGCTTGTAGGCGGCTTCTCGGTCATCAATTTCTCCAGCGTCCTCGCGGATCCAGATAAGCCGGTGCAAGGCTCGTGTGTCGCCCGCCTCCACGGCTGCTTTGAGCAGGCCCTCTGCGCCTGTTCGGTCTCCGGCCGCGATGCGCAGTATGGCCAGGTCGACTCGGGCTTCAACGAAGCCTGCTTCGATGGCCTGCCGGTATGCAGCCTCTGCGCGTGGCAGATCTCCAGCGTTCTGTCGCAGGGCGGCCAGACGCATCAGCGCGGACGCGCTGCCTGCCTGGACGGCCTGCTCGTAGACTGCCGCGGCTCCTTCCTGGTCTCCTGCTGCCATACGTAACCGAGCGAGGGATTCCTGGGCGCTGGCGTCGCCTGCATCGGCCGCCTGTCGGTAAACGGCTTCTGCTCCTTTCCGGTCCCCTGCCTGGCTTCGTTGCAGCGCCACGTGCCACAGCGCTTCGGGATTGCCGGCTTCCGCCATCTGCCGGTAGGCGGCCTTCACCCCTTCTTGGTCCCCCTGGAGGCTGCGTACCAGTGTCAAGGCGCGCAGGGCGACGTCATCGTTGGCTTGCAAGAACGCTTTCTCGGCGCTTGGAATGTCACCGGCGTTGTACAGGATCCAGGCGAGTGAGTTCAGGCTCTGGCGATTGCCAGCCCGTGCGCCCTGCCGATAGGCCCACTCGGCCCTTTCGGGATCGTCGTCTTCGAGCATTCGTCCTAGAACATGCCAGGCGTCGGCGAAGCCCGCTTCGCCGGCCTGCTGGCACAATGCCCGCGCACCGTCTTCGTCTCCCCTGCGTTCGTGCATCAGCGCCAGATCCAGCAGCGCGTTGGGGCT